>CAVRSZ010000001.1:0-2036092 GCA_963723995.1 uncultured Acidimicrobiales bacterium
ACGGCCGAACCGGTGCGTGGGTCGAGGTGAGCAAGACGATCCTCAAGCGCCGGTTCTCGATCGCCGGAGATGAGTTGACCGTGTCCGAGTCCGACGATCCGCCCGATCGTGCGTTCTGCGACGTCGAGATCGTCGCCATCGACGTCGGTGCGAGCGCGTCGTGGTCGCTCGCCTTGGCCGCGCAGGGACCACCCAGCGCCCGAGGCGCCAGCATCGCCATGGCGTGGCGCTCGCTGGCGTCGGTGCCGCCACCGGGGGAGTGGCTGTCGGTGTCTGCGATGTCCTGCGGATACCCCGAGTGGCTCGAGCGGCGCATCGACTGCGATGATTCGATGATCGCACGTTGACGGACGGATCGGACACGAACGTGGAGCGAGAAACAGACGAGCGTTCGACGGCGCCGTCCGGTTGGTCGCGCCTCCTGCCGATCCTGCACTGGAGCCGTCACTACGACCGGTCCTGGCTGCGGGCCGACCTGCTCGCCGGCCTCACCGTGGCGGCGCTGGTCATCCCGAAGTCGCTGGGCTACGCGGGCATCGCCGGCGTGCCGATCCAGCACGGCCTGTATGCGGCCGCGGCGGGAGCGATCCTGTACGCACTGTTCGGGACGGCCCGCCAGATCGCAACCGGTCCCAGTTCGGCCCTGGCTGCCGTCGTGGCCAGCGCTGTCGTGCTGACGTCGGTCTCGGGTGACGACGCCGTCGAGCTCGTTGCCGCGATCACGCTCGTCACGGGCGTGCTGTTCCTGCTGCTGGCGATCTTCAAGATGGGCTGGATCTCCCATTTCCTGTCCAAGGCGGTGATCACGGGATTCCTGTTCGGGGCCGCGATCGAGGTCGTCATCGGTGAATTGGCCAAGATCACCGGCACGACGATCGACGGAGCGAACTCCTGGCGCAAGTTCGGCAGCTGGATCGAGGGCCTCGGCGACATCGACGGCGCCACGGTGCTGGTCGGAGTCGTGTCCTTGATCGTGGTCGTGGGAATCCGGTTCTCGAGGATCAAGGTGCCCGGGGCGCTGGTGCTCGTCGTCGGCGGGCTCGTGGCGTCGGTGGCGTTCGACTTCGCCGACCGCGGGATCGCGCTCGTCGGCGATGTCCCGCGTGGCTTCGCAGCTCCCAGCCTGCCCGATGTCGGCTTCGTCGTCGACAACTTCGCGGCGATCGGGCCGGCGGCGATCGGGCTGTTGTTGATCGGGTTCTCCCAGACGGCGGCGGACGCACGGGCGTTCGCATCGAAGCACCGGTACCGCGTCGACATCGACCAGGAGTCGGTGGCGCAGAGCATGTCGAACCTGGGATCGGGCGTGTTGCAGGGCATCCCGGTGTCCACGAGCCTGTCGGCGAGTTCGCTCAACGACGAGTCCGGCGCAAAGACACCCCTCGCGTCGCTGACGACCGGGGCGTTGATCGTGCTCACCCTGCTCGTGCTCGCACCGCTGTTCTCCGATCTCCCCCAACCGGTACTCGGTGCGCTCATCATCGACGCGGTCGTGTTCGGGATGATGGACGTCGCGGAGATGCGTCGGCTGCGCCGAGTTGCGCGAGTGGACTTCTGGATCGCCATCGCCGCACTGCTGGCCGTGCTGTCGTCCGGCGTCCTCGCCGGCGTGATCATGGGCGTCGTGCTGTCGTTGGGTTGGCTGGTGTACGTCAGCTCGAGCCCCGAGGCGCCGGTCCTCGGTCGAGAGCCCGGTACCCAGGCGTTCCGTGACATCGAGCACCATGCGGACGCCGTGACCTACCCGGGCCTGCTCGTCCTCCGATTCGACGCCGGGTTGTTCTTCGCCAGTGCCGATGCCTTCACCGACCGCCTGCGGGAACTGGCCGAAGACGCCGACCCGCCGTACGACACCGTGGTCATCTCCTTCGAGGGTGTCGACTTCATCGACTCTCAGGGATCGAGCACCATCGGCGACATCGTTGCGCTCGCCCGGTCCTATGGCGCCGACATCCGCCTCGCCAGGGTCAAGCCGTCCGTCGTCGACGTCCTGCGCCGTGACGGGGTGGTCGACACGCTCGGCGAGGATCACATCTACGCCAATCTCTACGAAGCCGCTGCAGATCGGATCGAACCATGACCGACGCCGAACAGTCCAACGAGCCCGCACGCGCCCAGGGACGAGCGCTGCGCGACGAGGTACCGCGCAGCCGTCACGGCCAGTGGACGCCGGCGCCGGATCGCCCGGACCCGGTCGAGCTGATCGCCGGACAGAACGAGTCGCGGGTGCAGTTTCTGGTGCCGATCCGGCATCAGCGGATGTCGGAGTCGCCGTTCGCCTTCTACCGCGGCGGCGCTCGGGTGATGGCCCAGGATCTGTCGACGACACCGGTGACCGGCTTGCACGTGCAGCTCTGTGGAGACGCGCACCTGTCGAATTTCGGTGTCTACGGCTCGCCGGAGCGGAGTCTCGTGTTCGACCTGAACGACTTCGACGAGACGTTGCCGGGCCCGTGGGAATGGGATGTGAAACGCCTCGCTGCGAGCTTCTCGATCGCCGCCCGCCACAACGGGTACGGCGGCGACGACGAACTCGACCTGCCGCGGCGGGCGACGCAGGCGTACCGCGAGGCGATGCTGGGGTTCGCCGAGGCGCGTTACGCCGATGTCTGGTACGCGCATCTCGACGTCGAGGAGGTCTACCGGGCCTTCGCCGACCGACTGACGAAGAAGGAGCAGAAGCGCGGAACGAGATTCGTCACCAGGGCCCGTTCGAAGAACAGCCTGCACGCGTTCGACAAGCTGACGGAGCACTCCGACGACGGATATCGCATCGTCTCCCAACCGCCGCTGCTCATTCCGCTGCGGGAGATCCCGCATGACCACGATCCCGAAGCTCTGGCCGCGGCGATCCTGCAGGTGTTCCAGCAGTATGTCGACACGCTGCCCGACCACGTCAAGGTGCTCGTCGAGCGCTACCGCTACCGGGACATGGCGATCAAGGTGGTCGGGGTGGGGTCGGTGGGCACTCGGTGCTGGATCGTCCTCCTGGAGGGCCGGGACGAGCAGGATCCCTTCTTCCTCCAGATCAAGGAGGCGGATCGATCGGTGCTCGAGGATCAGCTGCCGGCCAGCGTCTACGACCAGCACGGCCGGCGAGTCGTCGAGGGCCAGCGTCTCGTGCAGGCGGCGAGCGACAGCTTCCTCGGATGGACCGTCGGTGCCGCCGGCACCCACTACTACGTCCGCCAGTTCAAGGACATGAAGGGATCGATCGAGATCGACGGCGCTCCGGTGAGCATGGTCCGACGGTACGCGTCGATCTGCGGATGGACACTCGCCCGAGCCCACGCCCGCTCGGGCGACCCCGCTGCCATCGCCGGGTACTTGGGGAAGAGCGACCGCTTCGACCGGGCGATCGGCGACTTCTCGGTCGCCTACGCCGACCAGAACGAGCGCGACTACGACGCGTTCACCACGGCCATCGCACAGGGCCGACTGCCCGCGCACGAGTGAAGATCGCCCGCGCAGATCTGCGGTCACCGCTCATCGCCTGGATCTGGCTGCTGATGGGTGAGCAGGGAACTCCAGGCGCTCGTCGTCGATGTGCGAGGATCCCGTGCGGTATGGGCGTGGGGGCGACGTGATGCGAAGCGGTCTGGACGAGTTCGTCGCGGTCGGGTTGGGTTTCCTGGTGATTGCCGTCGTGGCGGTGGCGCTGTACCGACCCCGGATCCAACGATCCACGTCGTACCAGGCCACGGTCGTGCCACTGGCCAACATCATGGATGTCGGCTTCATCATCCTGTCCCCGGCCATCGTGCTCATCGCCGGATTCCGAGCGCCGTTCGTGATGCTCGCGATCTGTCTCGTCGCCATCGCGGCCGGATTCGCGATCGCCTACAACATCCGTCACTACGAACCGATCGAGGGATCCGACCGCAACGCCGACCGGATCGAAGGAACCGCGGAGTGGGCGCTGCTGGTCGCCTCGATGGTCAACATCGCGTACTACGCCCTGCTGCTGACCGCGCTGATCCTCCTGCCGCTCGAGGCATTCACGACGAGCCGCCAGGGTGTGCTCGCCGCAGCGATCCTGGCGATCGTGATCCTGGTCGGGGTGTCCGGCGGAATGGGCCGGCTGAACCGACTCGGTGACCGCACGACCGCGTTCAACCTCGCAGCGGTCATCGGCGTCGTCGTCGCTTTCTCGGTGTTCAACGTCCAGGAGTGGCTCGGAGGGCGCTGGGTGCTCGGCGATTCACCGTCCATCGACACCGACGGCGTCCGCAAGATGATCGGACTGTTCGCCATCGTCCAGGGCTTCGAGGCGTCGCGATACATCGGAGTACGTTTCGGTGCACAGGAGCGCATCACGACCATGCGCGTCGCCCAGGTCATCTCGTCGGTCGTGTTCGTGGTGTTCATCCTGTCGTTGCTCGTCCTGTTCCTCCCACCGAGCGTCAAGTCCGACGGAACCGCCGTGTTCATCGTCTCGCAGCGCATCGGTGGTGCGATGCCCTGGCTGCTGCTCGTCGCTGCGATCGGGAGCCAGACGTCGGCGATCATCGGCGCGACGTCGTCGCGCAGCGACATGCTGGTCGAGCACAAGGTGCCGAGACCGGCCACCTTTCTCATCATTCTCGTGCCGGCGATCGTGCTCGTGCTCGTCGCCGACGTCACGACGGCCGTCAACCTCGCATCACGGGTGTTCGCGGCGTACTTCCTGATCCAGATCGCGCTCGCCGCGATGCTCGCCCGCAGGCAGCGAAACATCGCGGCCGTCGCCGGATTCGTCCTCATCGGGCTCGTCATGGCCACGATCCTGATCTTCGGTCTCCCGCTGTGATGCGTTCGCGCGCCGTCCACATCTCGACGTCGAGATCGGCGCGATGAGTGATCCGGAAGAATCGCACGGCCGCAACGACCGTGGCGAGCGCCTGCCGACCGCACACCACATCCTCGAACTCGGGCGGGATGATCGCCGTCGCCTCGTGCTGTTCGCAACCGTGCGCAGCGTGGTGCTGTCGGCCGCGTTGATTGCGCTGTTCTACCTCGTGCCGTTCACCTGGGCGCCCGCCCTCCAGCTGGGAACAGCCGTCGTCGTGGGAGCCGTGCTGATCATCGGCGTGGCACGCTGGCAACTCCGTGCCGTCGCCCACGCAGCGTTTCCCGAAGTCCGAGCGATCGAGGCGCTCGCGTTCTCGACGTCAGCACTGATCGTGCTGTTCGCGAGCTGCTACCTGTCGCTCTCACACAGCGACCCGGAAGCATTCTCGGAGTCGTTGAACCACACGGCCGCGCTGTACTTCACCGTGACCACACTGACGACGGTGGGCTTCGGTGACATCTCGGCGTCGACCGATGTCGCCAGGATCACCGTCATGTTCCAGATCGTGGCGAACATCGTCGTCCTGGGCGTCTTGGTCAAGTTGATCGTGAACGTCGCGCAACGACGGCTTGCCAACGTACCGCCACCCACCGGAGACTGAGTCACGGCGCTGAACGATCGATGAACGGCTGACGAACTGCGCGTCGCTCGATCTCCGAGGTGACTCGCCGTCGGTACGATCGCGGTCGTGCCCACGCAGGACGACCCGGAGCAACGCCGCCTCGAACAGCGACGAGACGGTGTGCCATGGGGTCGATGGGGTCCGTACCTCAGTGAGCGGCAATGGGGGACGGTGCGCGAGGACGACAGTGCTGACGGCGATGCGTGGAACTCGTTCCCGCACGACCAGGCCCGGTCTCGGGCCTACCGGTGGGGAGAGGACGGCCTGGCCGGCATCTCCGACGACCACCAGCAGCTGTGCTTCGCACTCGCGCTGTGGAACGGCGCCGATTCCATCCTCAAGGAGCGGCTGTTCGGTCTCACGAACGGCGAGGGCAACCACGGCGAGGACGTCAAGGAGTACTACTTCTACCTCGACAACACGCCGACCCACTCGTACATGCGGTACCTCTACAAGTACCCGCAGGCGGCATACCCCTACGAGGACCTCGTGGCCACCAACGCTGCCAGGAGCCGGGACGACTTCGAGTACGAGTTGATCGACACCGGCGTGTTCGACGACGACCGGTACTTCGACGTGGTCGTGGAGTACGCGAAGGCCGCTCCCGACGACCTGCTCGTCTCGGTGACGGTCACCAATCGGGGGCCCGACGCTGCCCGGCTGGAGCTCCTGCCGACGCTCTGGTTCCGGAACACCTGGGCCGACGACCCAGCGGTGATCCGCCCGCGTCTCGAGCGGGTCGATGACGTCGACGGCGATCCGGTGGTGCGGACGTCCCACCCGGCGCTCGGCGTCCACCATCTCGTTGCTGCCGGATCGTCGGCGCTGCTCTTCTGCGAGAACGAGACGAACCGGCAGCGGGTGTACGGACAACCGAATACGTCGCGGGCGGTCAAGGACGGCATCAACGACGCCGTGGTACAGGGCGACACGAGCGGTCTCGCGCCGGACGATTCGGGAACCAAGGTCGCCGCCCGCTACTCGCTCGACATCGCTGCCGGCGCCACCGAGCAGGTGACGCTGCGGCTCACCGCAGCGTCGGAGTCCGGCGCGGCCCGCGGGATGGGCGATGACTTCGCCGAAGTGCTCGACGCACGGCGTTCCGAATGTGCCGCCTTCTATGCGGGCCTCACGCCGAGTGGCCTGAGCGAGGACGCTGCGTCGGTGATGCGCCAGGCACTCGCCGGGATGCTGTGGACCAAGCAGTACTACTCCTACGACGTCAGCCGGTGGCTCGCCCGTCAACACGGCGTCACGAGCCGGTTCGCGAGCGAAGGATCGAGCGTGCGCAACTCGGCGTGGTACCACATGGTCAACGACGACGTCATCTCGATGCCCGACAAGTGGGAGTACCCCTGGTACGCGGCGTGGGATCTGGCCTTCCACGCGATCAGCCTCGCGATCGTCGATCCCGAATTCGCCAAGTCGCAACTGTTGCTCGTGCTCGACGAGCGGTATCTGCACCCGAACGGTCAGATCCCCGCGTACGAGTGGAACTTCGGCGACGTCAACCCGCCCGTCCACGCGTGGTCGGTCATGCGCGTCTACGAGACCGAGCGGCGGCAGGGCGGGGCGGGCGACGTCGCGTTCCTCGAGGAGGCCTTCCACAAGCTGGCCCTCAACTACACGTGGTGGGTCAACCGGAAGGATCCCGACGGCAACGACCTCTTCGGCGGGGGATTCCTGGGCCTCGACAACATCGGCGTGTTCGACCGCAGCTCACCGCTTCCGACCGGAGGGCACCTCGAGCAAGCCGACGGGACGAGCTGGATGGCGTTCTACGCGCTCACGATGCTCGAGATCGCGATCGAACTCTCGCTCCACGACCCGACCTACGAACCGATGGCGTCGAAGTTCTTCGAACACTTCCTGTGGATCTCGGGGGCGATGGACGATCCCGACAACCCGGTCACCCTGTGGGACGACGACGACGGCTTCTTCTACGACGCCCTGGTGTTGCCCGACGGCACCACGCACCGGATGAAGGTCCGGTCACTCGTCGGGCTCCTCCCACTCGCTGCGTGCATCGTGCTGCGCCCCGACGAGGTGCGCCGCCTCCCCCGCTTCATGGAACGAGTTGCCTGGCTCAACGAGCACCGTCAGCACCTGGTCGCCGGCTTCCCCACGCTGGGCCGGCCCGGCATCGCCGACCGGCGCCTGCTCGCGGCCGTCAGCGAGGAGAAGTTCCGGCGCATGGTGACGCAGCTGCTCGACGAGACCGAGTTCCTCGGTTCCCACGGCATCAGGTCGTTGTCGAAGTTCCATCTCGACCATCCCTACGTGGTGCACGTCGACGGTCGCGAGTATCGCGTCGACTACCTGCCCGCCGAGTCGGACACCGGCATGTTCGGCGGCAACAGCAACTGGCGCGGTCCGATCTGGTTCCCGATGAACTTCCTGCTCCTGCGCGGCCTGTTGCACTATGGCGCCTACTACGGCGACGAGCTGCGCGTCGAGTTCCCGACCGGTTCGGGCAACCAGCTCACCCTGCAGGAGGTGGTCGGTGAGCTCGGCCGGCGTCTCACCGGCATCTTCGAACGCGACGAGGCCGGCCGCCGTCCGGTGTTCGGCGGCACGGACACGTTCCAGCACGACCCGCACTGGCGTGACCTCGTGCCGTTCTACGAGTACTTCCACGGCGACAACGGAGCCGGCCTCGGCGCCAGCCACCAGACCGGCTGGACCGGTCTCGTCGCCCGTGTCTTCCAGCTGCTCGGCGACGTCGAAGGGGAGGTGCGGTGACCCGCTCCGTCGGCGCCGTCCGTTCCGGTTCCCCAGATCCGCTCGGCGCCACCGTCGTCGACGGCGGCGTGAACTTCTCGCTCTGGTCCCCTGACGCGACCGGGGTCGAGCTGTTGCTGTTCGACCGCAAGGATCGACGCGAGCCGGCCGCGGTGGTCGCGCTCGATCCGGCCGTCCATCGCACCGACAATTACTGGCACGCGGCCGTGTCGAAGGTGCGGCCGGGCACCCCGTACGCCTACCGGGTCGACGGACCGTACCGCCCCGAGGACGGCCTGCGGTTCGACCGGAGCAAGCTGCTGCTCGACCCGTACGCGAAAGCGGTGATCGACGACGACTACGACCGCACGCTCGCCACCCGGTTCGGAGCGTCCAATCTCGGCGCTGCCCTGCTCGGCGTGGTCGTCGATCCCGGCGGCTACGACTGGGAGGGCGACGAACCGCTCCGCCGTCCGTTCCGCGGCGGTGCGATCTACGAAACGCACGTCCGGGGGTTCACGCAGCATCCGAGCTCCGGCGTCCGCCGGAAGCTTCGCGGCACCTACGCCGGCATGATCGAGAAGATCCCGCACCTCCAACGGCTCGGGATCGAGGCCGTCGAACTGCTGCCGGTGTACCAGTTCGATCCGTACTCGGCACCGGGCGGACGCCCGAACTACTGGGGGTACGAGCCCGTCTCGTTCTTCGCCCCGCACCGCGCGTACAGCTCCGACCGCACGCCGACCGGCCCGATCACCGAGTTCCGGGACCTGGTGAAGGCCCTCCACCGGGCGGGCATCGAAGTGATCCTCGACGTGGTCTACAACCACACCGCCGAGGACGGCGCCGACGGGCCGACGATCTCGCTGCGGGGCATCGCCAACGACGCGTACTACCTGCTCCCGGCCGACGACCGGTCCGGCTACATCGACGACAGCGGGGTCGGCAACACGGTGAACGGCAACCACACCGTGGTCCGCCGGCTCATCGTCGACAGCCTCCGGTACTGGGTGCAGCACATGCACGTCGACGGCTTCCGGTTCGACCTCGCCTCGGTGCTGTCCCGCGGCGAGGACAACATCCCCCTCGCCGACCCGCCGATCCTCTGGGACATCGACACCGATCCGGTGCTCGCCGGCACCAAGATCATCGCCGAGGCGTGGGACGCCGCCGGGCTCTACCAGGTCGGCTCGTTCGCCGGCGACCGGTGGGCCGTGTGGAACGGCCGGTACCGCGACACCGTGCGCCAATTCGTCAAGGGCGACGACCGGACCGTGGTCGGCCTCGCCGACGCGATCAGCGGGAGCCCGAACCTGTTCGGCGACCCGACTCGCGACCCGATGCGCAGCGTCAACTTCGTCGACGCCCACGACGGGTTCACCCTCAACGACCTCGTCACGTTCGACGACAAGCACAACGACGCCAACGGCGAGGACAACCGCGACGGCAGCAACCAGAACGACAGCTGGAACTGCGGGGTCGAGGGACCGACCGACGACCCCGAGGTGGAGGCGCTCCGCCGCCGCCAGATCCGGAGCCTGTTCACGATCCTCCTGCTCTCGCAGGGACGGCCGATGTTCGTCATGGGTGACGAAGTGCGTCGAACCCAGCACGGCAACAACAACGCCTATTGCCAGGACAACGAGATCAGCTGGTTCGACTGGGCGTTGGTCGAGGAGCACGGCGACCTGGTCGACTTCGTGGCCCGGCTGCTGCGCTTCCGCCAGGGCAGCCGATTCTTCCGCGACGATCGGTTCTGGTCGCTGTCCGGAGGTGCCGACGTCCGCTGGCATGGCGTCGAGCTCGACCGACCGGACTGGGGGGACCAATCGCACACCCTCGCCTTCGAGCTCACCCACACCGACCACGACGATCACCTCTACGTCGCGTTGAATGCGTACTGGGAGCCGCTCGATTTCCAGCTCCCTGAGCCGGCCCCCGGCCGGCACTGGGTGATCGGCGTCGACACGACCGCCGACCCGCCCGACGACGCACCCCAACGCCCGGTTCATCTTCCGGCCGGGACGAACCGGCGGCTCGTCGGCGCCAGGTCCGCATTGGTGCTCGGCTCCCTCCCCAACTGAACGGCTCCCCGGTGTCGACGCTGCGGGTTCGGGCCGGCCGGGAGGGGACGACTGATGGCCGGTCGACCCGTTCCTCCGGGGAGTCCCCACCCGTGCAGTGCAGTACCCGTGGTCAGCGGACAGCTGCCCACAGGCCCACGTCTCACGAGCCGAATCGCGTCGTCGAGCTCTTGTCTCCTCGTGCTTCTTCGTCAGGTGCCTGAGGAGTGCGCCGATACCCGCTCCGATCACCGTGCTCGCGAGCAGTGGGAGCGAACAGCCCGACGACGAGGCCGATGTTGCCGCCGATCACTGCGCCCAACGCGGTGTCGCCGTCACCGACCTGGAGTACGTCGACCTTGCCGTCGGCATCCTGGCTCATCACTACCGCCCGCGCTTCCACCGGAGCCTTCGGTCTGACGAACCAAGGACGTCGGTGGCCCTCTGCAAACCGTCTGACTTCTGAAGCGCGGTCTGCTGATACATCCGCCCGCCACTGATACATCCGACGGTCATCGGTGCGTTGCGCGGGTTTCTTTCTGCCGGTGGCAGGAGGTCGTTCGGTACCGGCCGGATTTCGGTCGCAGTTGCGCCGACGTCTGCGCGGTCGGCGTGCTCCGTACGAACCGGCTCGGGCCGACGTGGGTTGATGACTATCGCCTCTGGCCCGGTTGCCGCCTCGGGTGGACGGTGAGAGGAGAGAGGATGAACTATGTGGGTGGGGCTTCGATCCCGTTCGGTGGTCGTTTCGCTTGTCCTTTCCGTGGCCGTGGCGTCCTGCGGGAGCAACGATGGTGCCGACACAGCAGTGAGCACGAGTGAGGTTGACCCGGCAGGTGAACGCGTCTACGACCCTGCCCTCGATGGCGAGGATCGTGCGGCGCTCGTGTCCGAATGGGCGCAGCGGTCGGGTCTGCTGACCGGTGAGGAAGTGGTTGCAGCCTTGGGTGAGTCCACGGCGGTTGTCGTGGACGCCGAGAGCCCCGAGGTGGCGCGAGAAGAGGATCCGTGGGGGGTCGGGTTCTTGAGTCCTTTTCCCGACGATGCGTTCGCGCCGGACGCAGGAGTGATCTACGTGGTTCGCCGGGAAGGCGACGGTCGCGATGTGTTCATTGAGATGAATGGGCCGACGACATCATCCGGCGTTTTACGAACTCATCGGCAGCATCGAGCTTGTCAAGCTCGAACTCGACCGCCAACACCGATGATTGTCGAGTTCATCGACACCAACCGGGCCGTGTTCGGGGTCGAGTCGATCTGCAGAAGCTTGCGGGTTGCTCCGAGCACCTACTATGCGGCCAAACGCCGCCAGCGCCAGCCATCAGCCCGGGCGGTCTCCGATGCCCGGTGGTTGCCCATCCTCATGGCGTTATGGGTGGCCAACCGCAAGGTGTATGGGGCCCACAAGCTATTGGTGTGTCGCGGATTTGGTGTGGTGGGTTAGGGCGGCTCGGCCTCGCTTGACTTTGGTGATGATCTCTTTGGCGGTCTTGGTCCAGACGAAGGGCTTGGGGTCGTCGTTCCAGTGGGACACCCATACATCGATCGCTTCGGTTAGCTCGCCGACCGAGGTGAACGATCCATGCTTGAGCCGCTTGTTCGTGAGCTGCGCGAACCAGCCCTCAACCAGGTTCAGCCATGACGAACTGGTCGGGCGTGAAGTGCAGGTGCCACCGCTCCTTCTGGCGTGGCCCGGCGAGCCACTCGGTGACCTCGGCGGACTTGTGCGCCGACAGGTTGTCCAACACGACATGGATCTCCAGCTCACGGGGCGTGTGCAGATCGATCCATTTGAAGAACGCCAACACGTCGGTGCCCTTGTGGGTCTTGCGGGTCTGATGAAGCACCTCGCCGGTGCCGACATTCAACGCAGCGAACACATCGGTCGTGCCGTTGCGCTTGTAGTCGTGGGTCATCGTCTTGGCCCGACCGGGCTTCATCGGCAGCGACGGCTGAGTCCGATCCAACGCCTGACACTGGGTCTTCTCGTCGAAGCTGAACACCACGGCGCGCTCTGGTGGGTTCAGGTACAGGCCCGACGACATCGACGAGTTTCTCCTCGAACCGGGGATCGTTCGACAACTTGAACGTCTCCACCAGCCACGGCCGCAGCTTCCGGGCCCTCCAGACCCGGGCCACGGTGTCCTTGCCGACACCATGACGCTGCGCCATCGTCCGCGTCGACCACTGCGTCGACCCGTCATCAGGCACGGTGTGCAACGTGTCATCGACGATCGCGTCGATCACTTCCTGGGGGATCTCCGGTTTGCGGCCACGACCCGGCGCGATACGACCCGACCGCCTCGATCCCACCCGCCTCGAACTTGGCCCGCCACCGACGAACCGTGTCCGCCGTGGTCGAACACTCCCGGGCGATCGCCTCGTTCGCCACTCCATCGGCCGCCAACAACAACGCAGACGCCTGCACCACACACCGGTGCGGTAACGACGTCGACTTCGCCATCCGATCCAACTCCGCTCGCTGCTTGCGAGACACCTTCAACGGGGCAGCAGTGATAACCGGCATCACACCACCCTAACCCACCTCGCTATTTCAGCGACGGACCACTATGGAAGGCGGCCCGGCGGGCCGGCCATGACATTGGCCGGGATCAGGTCGCCCCGACTGATGCCTGACGACGTGTTGACAACGATCCCTGGCGAGAGCTCGGTATCCGGGGTGTTTCCCGGTCCCGGCGGGTGTTCACCACTCGCCCCGATCCCGATGCTGTCCGAGCTCCGGATCTGGTCAACCGCGACTTCACCGCTTCGGGTCCAAACGACCTGTGGGTCACCGATCTCGTGCGCCACGAGGCGCCATTGAACCTTGCAGTGGTGAAAGGACACTGCCGCACGCCTGTCGCAGCGGGCGTGTTGAAGCTGAGGGCAGCCTGAACTCCGGAACGGGGGCGAGGGCGGGAGCAGCCCTGACAACGACGGGACGTGCCAGCACTGTCAGATGGCATGGGTCCGGCAAGCAAGACGGAAAGGCGTACGTGAGGAACCAGCGGCCGAAAGCCCCTCAAGTGACCCAGCAGCTCGAACCTGACAGATCAGGGCTGCAGAGCAACGCGCACCTGCACGGCTTGGCCGTGTGGGGAACTCCTCGACTGGTCAAGGTCGCCGGTCGGGAGGCTGTGGTGAATGCCTGCGGCGTAGCCACAGCGATGTTGCAGGGGCATAGCTGGACGCCGACCCCGTCGAAGGGTTCAAAGGTGAACGTGGGAACCATCCCGCTGGTCCCCGAGTTGTCCGACAACCAGTCGGGAAACTCAGGGAAGGCCCGTTGCCGGCTGATGCTGATGGGATGGGACGGAGGGTCCGTAGTAGTCCGAGGCCGGGAAAGCCGGCCACATGGCGAAGGGACCCAGTGTGTTCGCAGCGACAAGACGGAACGAGGAGGACGCTGGTGAATACCGGCGATCTGTGGCCCGACTTCTATGAAGCCGAGCAGCGGGTACTCGCGATGCAAACGAAGCTGCACCAATGGGCGATGGCCGATCCCGACCGTCGTTTCGATGATGTGTTCAACCTCGTCTATGATCCGGCGTTCCTCGTTGTTGGGTGGCGCCGGGTGCGGGGCAACAAGGGTGCACGAACCGCCGGAGTTGATGGAGTGACACCTCGCTCGATCGTCTTTGGTGTCGAGGCGTTGCTGAACGGGCTGCGAGAGGATCTCAAGGCCCGTCGGTTCCGGCCTCAACGGGTTCGGGAGAAGGCGATTCCCAAAGCGTCGGGCAAGGTCCGCCGCCTGGGAATCCCGACTGTCGCTGACCGGGTCGTGCAAGCCTCACTGAAGCTGGTGCTCGAACCGATCTTCGAGGCGGACTTCAAGCCGTGTTCCTACGGTTTCCGTCCGAAGCGCCGAGCCCAGGACGCCATCGCCGAGATTCACTACCTCGCGTCGCCCAGCAGGAACTACCACTGGGTGTTCGAGGCAGATATCGAGGCGTGTTTCGATCAGATCGACCACACGGCCCTCATGGATCGTGTGCGACATCGGATTGGAGACAAGCGTGTCCTGGAGTTGGTGAAGGCGTTCTTGAAGGCTGGTGTCCTCTCCGAGGACGGCGTCCACAGGAACACGATCACTGGCACACCCCAGGGCGGGATCCTCTCACCGCTGCTGGCCAACATTGCCCTGTCCGTTCTGGACGAGCACTTCACCCTGAAATGGGAAGCGCTCGGACCGGAATGGACGCGTGCCAAACGTCGTCGTGCCGGGGAACCGGTCATGAGGCTCGTCCGCTACGCGGACGACTTCGTGGTCATGATCCACGGCACCCGCAGCGACGCCGAAGCACTCTGGGATGAGGTCAGCGGCGTGCTGGCACCGATGGGCCTGCGCCTGTCGCAAGCCAAGACGAGGATCTGCCACATCGACGAAGGGTTCGACTTTTTGGGGTGGCGCATCCAGCGTCGAGACCAACCAAGCCGCACCGGGCACAAAGCGATCTACACCTACCCGTCGAAGAAGTCTCTGGCTTCGATCATCGGGAAGGTCCGCTCGCTGACTGCCAGAGCGCAACATCGAACGCTTGCCGATCTGCTACGCCGGTTGAACCCGGTGCTGCGGGGATGGTGTGCATACTTCAGGCACGGCGTGTCCAAACGGACCTTCGGCTACATCGATCACTACGCCTTCTGGCGGATCGTGGGCTGGCTCCGCAAACGACACCCCAAGCTGAACATGCACACCCTGGTCCGGCGGCTGCTCCCTGGCTGGGAGATCGCCGCCGACGGGATCGACATGTTTCGACCCAACCGGTTCGCTGTCGTGCGCTACCGATATCGAGGCACGAAGATTTCCACGCCATGGGCAATCGAGACGACCAGGACACCGCTCCCGGCGGCATGAACACATGGAGAGCCGGATGCGATGAAAGTCGCACGTCCGGTTCGGAGGGCGGGCCGCAGAAACCCACCGATCGAAAGACGGCAGGGCGCTGCGGTCCGACCCCTACACCTATGTTCCCACCCGGTCCGGGATGGCGTATGCGTGTTTCATCATCGACGCGTTCAGCCGCCGGATCGTCGGGTGGCGAGTCGCTGCTCACATGCAAACCTCGATGGTGCTCGACGCTCTCGAGATGGCGAGACGCACCCGTGGCAGCCGTCGACTGGTAGGTCTGGTCGCCCATTCCGACGCCGGATCCCAACTCAGGTTCAACCGGTCGTCGGTGCGGTTCACCGAACGATTGGATGAGATCGGGGCCCGCCCCAGCATCGCCACGGTGGCCGACTGCCTGCCTGTTAACCGGCCAATGTGATCTTGCGGTGGCAGTCTGATCCCTAGTTTCGGTGGGGAATGCTTGCTTTGTGGCTTCGGCAGGGTTACAGATGTGGGCGTGTCGGATTCCGGGTTGTTCCTTGATCGGCGGGATGGTGGTTGGTGCGTGGCGGGTGAGGTCGCCGGCCGGTTCGGGTTGGTGAACGACTACTTGTCGTATCTGGCCGATCGGAACTACTCGCCTCGGACGGTTCGGACCTACGGGTTCGGGCTGTTGGCGTTTTGCCGTTGGTTGGATGGCGAGGGCCTCGAGTTGTCGGCGGTGACGACCGATGTGTTATTGCGGTTCCTTTCCGCCTGCCGGAAAGAACGTGTGGCCGGCCGCCCGGGCGGCCCGAACGTGGTCGGTCTCGATGGCCGGCGGACCGACACGTTGTCACCGGCAACAGTCAATTTGCGGTTGGCGGCGGTGTCGGGGCTGTTCGCGTTCCGGTCGATGCGCGACCCGGACGCTGCGAACCCGGTCCCCAAGGGCCGGGAGGCCAAGCACTTGTCGGCGGGTGAGCGGGGAGGGATGCTGGCTCATTTATCACGGGCCCCGAAGCGGCGTTCACCGCTGCGGGTCCGCGACCGCAAACGGCTCCCGGCCACCCTCGATCATCGGGAGGTCGTTGCCTTGTTGGAGAGCCTGCACACCTGGCGGGACCGGGCTCTTGCCGGGTTGATGGTGTTTTGCGGGTTGCGCTCGGCCGAAGTCCTGGCCCTCGACGTGGCCGATGTCGATATCGGTGCTCGTTGGCTGCGGGTGTCGGGCAAGGGCGGCAAGGAACGTCGGGTCCCGCTCGATGTGGATGTGGCCGGGGTGATCCAGACCTATCTGCTGGCGGAACGGCCCGAAACAACCAGCCCCCGGTTGTTTATCGTGGCCAAAGGCCCAACCCGGGGTCAGCCCCTGACCCCGGCCGGGTTGCGGCGCATCTTCCGCTATCACCGCGAGCTCACCGGGATCAAGGCTGCGCATCCCCATGCGCTGCGGCACACTTTCGGCTCGGCGCTGGCTGAGGCCGGTGTGGATCTGGCTGTGATGCAAGCCTTGTTGGGGCACACCCATATCGACACCACCGCCCGCTATGTCCATCTTGCCCCGACCCATGTGAAAGCCGAGTTCGATGCTGCCCGAGCCCGCCAGCGCGCCAAGGTTTGAACCGGCTCCGGTCCCCTCGGCCGGCTGGCTGTTAGCGGCGTGGCGAGACCACCAGGTGGCGACCAGTCGAGGGAACCCGGCGTCGGATTGGGCGGCCCGGGCGTTCCTAGAGCGTTGGCCGAAACCGCAGACCTGGGCCGACCAGCCCCTCGCTGCCCGGCTGGTGTTGGCGCCATCGACGATGTCGCTGCTCATGTTCTTGATGGTCCGGGGTTGGCTACGACCGGGTTGGGACTGGCTCGTGGCCCGCAAGCTGTCGAGCTTCTGGCGAGAAATCCCTGGCTCCCGGCTCGATGCCGACATGGCCCGGTTCTGCGACACCGCCATGTCGGTCGGGTTCTCGGAGATCCAGGCCAAGCGTGCGGCGTCGCAGTCGGTCGGGCGGTTGTTGATCCAGACCGGCCGGCCCCTCGACCAGCTGATCGTCGCCGACTTGGACGCACTGGCTGACGCGTGCCGGGCCCGGCAGGCAGCGACCGGGCAGGGCTGGCGGCACTACCGGTCCGCGCTGGTGTGCGCCCATACCGTGTTGTTCCACCTCGATGTTGTCGATGAGCCGCCCGAACCGGCCCTGCAGCCCGAGAGTCTTGACACACGCCTGGCCGACTGTCATCCGAACCTGCGGCCAGCGTTTGTTGCCTACCTGGAGCGAAAATTCGGGACGTGTCGACCCAAGACCGTGTCCTCGCTGGCGACCCGGCTCGCCCACTTCGCCCGGTTCCTCGCCAGCCACGACCCCGATCTCGAATCGTTGGCCGGGCTGGACCGGCAACAACACATCGAGCCCTATCTGAACTCGGTGGCCCACGCGGTGTCGGCCAAGACCGGCACGGCGATCACTGTTGCTGATCAGGATCGCCGTATCCGAGCGGTCGGTCACATGCTGGCCGAGATCACCGAGTGGGGATGGGATGACGCCCCAACCCGCACGCTCATCTTCCGGGCTGACTATCCTCGCCGACCCAGGCCACTACCCCGTTACGTGCCGGTCGACGCCGACCGTCGACTGACCGCCACGCTCGAAACATCCACCTACCGCCTCGCCGCCGACGCCTTGTTGTTGGCCCGATCTGTTGGGCTGCGGATCGGCGAACTGTTGGACCTGGAGTTGGACTGCGTGCACGAAATCGCCGGCCACGGTGCCTGGCTCAAGGTCCCACTGGGCAAGCTCGACACCGAACGCATGGTCCCCCTCGACGACGAAACGGTCGCCATAATCGACCGGATCACCACCACACGCTCAACCGGCCAACCCTTGCCCCACCCCCGCACCGGCCGGCCAACCCAGTTCCTGTTCACCCACCACGGACGACGGCTCTCCCAAAGCGCCGTCCGGGCCGAGCTGGCCCGCAGCGCCCATACGGCCGGGATCGGTCACGTCACCCCCCACCAGCTCAGACATACCTACGCCACCGCCCTGGTCAACGCCGGTGTCTCCCTCCAAGCCCTCATGGCCCTCCTCGGGCACGTCTCAGCCGAGATGAGCCTGCGCTATGCCCACCTGTTCGACTCCACCGTTCGCGCCGAATACGAACGAGCACTCCACCTCGCCAAAGAACGCATCGGTGCCATGCCAACACCCACCAGCCAGCCCAACACCCCCCTCAACGCCGGCACCAGCTGCGCTACGACCTGCGGCCACGGTGACGACTGGCGTGACACACCAACGATCAAGTCACGCCTCGCCGCCGGTCACTGCCTGCGCGCCCTGGCCCAAGGCGCCTGCCCGTACGCCAACATCTGCGAACACTGCCCCAGCTTCCGCACCGACACCGCCTCGGTTTCGGTGCTGGCCGCTCAACGTGTCGACACCGAAGCGCTCCTCGTCGACGCCCAGACCCGGGGCTGGACCGACGAGGCCGACCGGCACCGCCGCCTCCTCGACCGCCTTGACACACTCATCGCCCACACCGAGGCCCGATGACCACCAACCTCGAAGCCGTTGAAGCCGCCTGCATCCGCCTCACCAACGACGGCGCGCTGGTCACCTTCACCGCCATCGCCGAGCACACCGGCATCAGCCGCACCACCCTCTACCGCAACCCACAACTCCGAGCCGTCATCGACGAGCACCGCCACCACACCCACAACCGGCACACCCTCACCGGCCTCGCCGCCGAAATCGCCCACCTCCGAACCGGCCTCGAAGCCCTCGCCGACCGGATCCGCAACCAAGAAGAACGACTACGCCACCTCGAAGGCCGCAGCACCACCCACCGCAAAGCCAACTAACAACCCCAACCGGACCACACCTCGCTCCACCCCGAGGCCCGATTGGCCGGTTAATGTTTCGACAATGCTCTGGCCGAGACGGTGAATGGCTTGTACAAGACCGAATGTGTCTACGGGCCCGATACCTGTGGCTGGGACGATGTCGACGCCGTCGAGCTGGCCACCCTCTCCTGGGTCCACTGGTCAACCACGACCGGCTCCACGGCTACTGCGACGACATCCCGCCAGCCGAATACGAAACCCTCCACTACGATAACCAACAGCACTCAGCAAGCACTGGACAACCAAGCAGCTGAGTCTCCAACGAACCCAGGGTGGTTCAAACTTCAAGGCGATCTTTGCCATGTGTATCTGGACCGATGCGCCGACGTATTCGGGCTTCAACCACTACCTCCACGGGCGTGTGTTGTTCGACTCGTCGTACGACACGGTGGTCAACGCCAACAACGACACCTTGTACTCGACGACTTTCGCGGACCTTCGACGCGAACCGATCGCCGTTTCGGTCCCGCCGACCGGGGACCGCTACTTCGTGATCCAGCTGGTCGACATGGGTACGGACAACTTCCCGTACATCGACACCCGCGCCACCGGACGAGATGGCGGTGACTTCCTGCTCGTCGGGCCTCGCTTCAAGGGACCCATCGACGCCGACCGCTTCACCCAAGTGATCGAGTGCCCGAGCGACTTCGTGGCGCTGGCGACGAGAACCGCGATCGACGGCGCCGAGGACCTCCCCGGAGTCATCGCCGTCCAGGAGCAGCTCGCCATCCGGCCCCGGAGCGCATTCCTGGGCACCGAAGCGCCGCCTGCTCCGGCCGCGATCGACTGGCCGCCGTACTCCGGCGACGTCTACGGCTCACCGAAGCTGTTCGAGCTGCTCAACTTCCTGTTGCCGTTCCACGTCCCCGCCGACCACGAACGCGGGGTGCTCGACCGCATCGCACAGATCGACGTCGGCCCGCACCGAACGTTCGACCTCGGCACCTTCGAACCCGCCGAGGCGGAAGCGATCACCGGGGGCGCCGCCGAGGCGCACGCAGCGATCGAAGCCCGAGGCAACAGCCTGGGCACCGTCATCGATGGCTGGCAGGACATCCCACCGATGGGCACCTCCGGCGACGATTACCTGTTCCGATCGGCGGTCGCGTGGAAGTCCATCTACACGAACTCACCCGAAGAGGCCCTGTACCCGATCGCCGAATCAGACGCAGACGGGAACTCCCTGTCGGGTGCACACCAGTACGTCGTCCACTTCGACGCCGACCACCTCCCACCGGTCGATGCGTTCTGGTCGATCACCCTGTACGACTCCGAGACCCGCCTCATGGTCGACAACCCGATCGACCGGTACTCGATCGGCGACCGCACCCCCAACCTGCGCTACGGCGATGACGGATCACTCACCATTCGCATCCAACACGATCCTCCCGAAGGCCTCGACGAAGCCAACTGGCTGCCCGCTCCGGCCGGTCGCTTCTACCTCAACACCAGCGCCTACATGCCACGCCCCGAGTTCCTCGACGGCACCTACCGACTCCCAGCCGTCCAGCGCATCGCCCACCAGGCGGAAGCATCACCGCACGCATAGCCGGCGATCTCCCGCGTGGTCGCCCATATCGCCGGCCCACGGGAGCACGAGATGCCGCTCGGGTACGGCACCGTTGCGCTCCGGGGACCGCTCGGAAATCGCGGCCCCGGCCAGGCTCAGTACACGATGTCCAGCGCGTAGCGCAGGGCTTGATCGAGTCGAGCTCGGGTGATCTCATCGAGGTGGCCGACCGGTTCGTCGTCGAGGTCGTCGAGCGGGACGGTGATGACGTTGTCGCAGCTGATGACACACGGCTCGGGAAGTCCGTGCTCGGGACCGAGCTCGACTTCCGATCGGATACCTCGAATGGTGCGGGTGATCGGTGCACAGGTGACTGCCGTGAGAACCTCGATGGCCGCGTCGCGGGTCAGCACGCAGACCGGCCGACGACCGGCGGGCGGCCCGAGATCGGCCCAGTAGATGTCGTTGCGAGCTACCACTCCGGAGCGGTCTCGGCGGCGAGTCGCCTGGCCGACTGAACGAGCGTGGGGTCGGCGGGCTGTCGGCGATATGCCGCTCGGAGTTCCCGGTCGGCTGCTGCCAGCCGCTCGGCGTCCAGTACCGCTTGGGCGCCGCGGCGCATCAGCTCAGATCGATTGGTGCCGAGATCGGCGGCCAGTGCATCGAGTTGTTCGACAAGATCGTCATCGAGTTGTACGAGTACCTCACGTCGAGCCATGACCATATGGTATCCCATATGGCAGGCGCTCGGAAACGCGCGCTGGCGAAAGGCGTGCACACGGCGCGAGAACGGCACATCGGATCTGGCTTGCAGGACGCTGACGTGGCGGCGGATATTGTCGTGGCGGGGACAGCTACGTTTCCGGATCGGGCATGTGTCAGGGGTTCCTTGTTCATGGACACCGGCGTCTGGTGGGTAGTGGTTGCACTCGAAGGTGTTTCGTATTACGATAATCGTCGTGTGCGGTTCCATGGTTCGGCGTTCAAGCACGGATTCGACGAGGCAGCGATCCGTCATGTTGTCGAGCACGCCATTGTGGTCGTGGATCTCGATCCCGACGCTGACCCACCCAAGGTGCTCGTGGTCGGACCCGACCGGTCCGGCAGTTTGGTTGAGGTCATCTGGCTCGACCTTGTCGATGAGGCCTTGGTGATCTACGTCATGGCGCTGCGTCCGTTGTTCCATCATCTGCTTCCAGCCCCAGAGGATCCGACATCATGACGACTCACAGAACGAAGTCTGGGCGGATTCTGACCGACGCGGAGATCGACGCCCTCGCCGACGAGGTGGAAACGGCGGACTACGGCATCGACGTCCTCAAGACCCGACGGCGGGGACGCCCTGCCATGGGGTCAGGGCCTGCTGAGGTGGTGCCGGTGCGTATCGATCCTGAGTTGAAGGCGGCGGTCGAGGCTCGTGCCGAGGCCGATGACACGACCACGAGTGAGGTCATCCGGGAAGCAATCCGGCGGTTCCTCGAAGTGGCGTGAGACCACTCTCGGGGGTGTCGCGTTGCCGCTATCCGCTTGTCGCAGTCCTGATCGCTCGCCGCGCCTCCATCTCTTCTGCGGTGTTGATGTCGTTGCTCTCGACCTGGGAGAGCGAGCTCACCGTCTCGTCGATGTGGTCGTCGTCGAAGAGCTGGCCCAGCCATCGGTCGATCGTCGGCAACAGTTGGTCCTGTCGAACCGAGAGCGAGCGGGGGTGATCGATTCCCTGATACTCGTCTTTCATGCGGCACCGGTATTGGAGCCGGCCGCGAACGACGTTGGCGACGAGCTTCCGTCCGCACGAGGAGCAGGTGATCACGCCCTTGAGCATGTAGTCATGTCTGCGTCGCCCGCCATCCGGGTCAGGCGCCGGCTGTCGGTACGTCGCGCATCACAGCGGTTGGTAGCATCGGACGATGCCGACGTTCGCGGGTTCGGAGGGAGCGGTTCACTACGAGCGGTGGGCTCCCGACGAGCCACCGGTGCGCATCGTCATCATCGTGCACGGCTATGCGGAGTACGCCGCCCGCTACGGGCACGTGGCGGACGCGCTTACCGCTTGCGGCTCGATCGTGTACGGCGAGGACCACCTCGGTCACGGACGTAGCGGTGGGGAACGAGCGCTCATAGTCGATTTCGAACACGTCGTCGACGATCTCCGCGCACTGGTCGACATCGCGGTTGGCGAGTACTCGGGACTGCCGGTGGTGATGATCGGACATTCGATGGGTGGCCTGCTCAGCGCCCGATTCGCCCAGCGCTATCCCGACCAGCTCGCCGGAATCGTGTTGCTGGGCGCTGTCATCGGTGACTGGCACTGGGCCCGGGAGGTCCTGCAACAACCGGAGCTGCCCCCGGAACCGACCAGTTTCTCGGGCATGTCTCGCGACGACGCGGCCGTCGAGGCCTACGCAAGTGATCCGCTCATCTACCGCGGTTCATACAAGCGGCCTCTGCTCGAAGCCGAGGTTGTGGCCCTTGATCGGTTTCAGGCCGGCATCGGCGCGTTGACGATGCCAGTGCTGTTCTGTCACGGGACCGAAGACCCCTTCGTCGACTATCGCACCTCGCTGGCGGCAGTTGAGTCGATGCCCAGTGAGGACAAGACCATTAGGCTTTATGAAGGGGCCCGCCACGAACTCGTGAACGAGACCAACCGTGACGAAGTGATCGCCGAGATCCTGAACTTCGTCCATCGCGTTGCTACGCCCTGAGTCCGAGTTGGGGACGTTGTTCCCTACCGGATATGACCAGCTGACGCGAGGATTCTGTGATGGCACTCGAGACACTCTCCGAAGCACAACAACGGCTAACCGACGCGGGGTTTGTCGCCGGCCTCACCGTGTCCGGCAAGGCTCTGCACGACTCGGCAACCGGCCGCGACTATGAGCCGGAGTCGCTGAAGGTGACGGAGCTCGTGCGATTCGAAGGCACCAGTGACCCCGGCGACGAGGCGATCTTGCTCGCCGTTGCGACCCGCGATGGTGCACCGGTGGGCACGTTCGCTGCCCCGTTCGGGTCCACAGCATCGGCCGAAGAAGCCGAGATTATGCGCCATCTCCACCGGGTGATCGCCACCGAGGAGGAGACGGCCGAACACGATTCACACGATCACATCGCAGCGATCATGCCCGGCCGGGAAGCAGCCGAGGCCGCGATCGCCGAACTCCGTGAGGTCGGGCTGGGCAGCGAACATCTCGGCGTCGCGTTGCGCCATGGCGACCACGCCGTGTTCGAACGAGACGAAGAAGCCGACCTCGCCCACGATGTGGAGAAGGACATGCTCGCCGGGGCTGGCATCGGGATCTTGGCCGGCATGGCGCTGTTTGCAATTGCCGTGCCCGGGATCGGGACCATCGGCGCTGGCGGCATCGCTGCACTGGGCGCCGCGTCCGGGTTCGGTGGCACCATGGTCGGCGGGTTCATGGGAGTGGCCGCCGCGAGCGACGAGTTCGATTCGCACCAAGAGCTACGAGAGATCACCCTCGAACCCGACGAGGTACTCGTCGTCGCCTGTGGGCACCACCAACCGGACCTGGTCGAAGCAGCCATGGAGCGCCACGGCGGCCGCCTCATCGCCACCACGTCCTAGACCACCGCTCGGCAACGGTGGCCAAAATGACCCGGGACCGGGCCGCGAGTCGATGAGCACCCTTGCCTGGATCGTCGTATTGGGTGTGGCCATGAGCGTCATTGCCATGGTGGGCAGCGTCACCTTGGTGATGGCCGAGGAGGCGCTCGACCGCCTCATTGTCCCACTGGTGGCCCTGGCCGCGGGATCGTTGCTGGGCGGTGCGTTCTTGCACATGCTGCCGAATGCCATCGATGAGCTCGGCAACCGCCAGGCCATCTGGATTTGGTTTCTCGGCGGGTTCACCGGCTTCTTCGTGCTTGAGCAATGCCTGCACTGGCACCACTGCCACCGCGCCCCATCCAAGCACCGGCCCATGGGACACCTCATCTTGATCGCGGATGGGCTCCACAACTTCATCGGCGGACTCTCGGTAGCCAGCGCCTTCTTCATCGACCACCGCACCGGGCTCGTTGCGTGGGCCGCAGCCGCAGCCCACGAGGTTCCTCAGGAGCTGGGCGACTTCGGGATCCTGGTCAACAGCGGTTGGTCACGACGAACTGCGCTGGCCTACAACGTCGTGTCCGCGTCGACGTTTCTGGCCGGAGGGCTCGTCGCCTACGCGCTGTCCGGGTCGGTCGAGGTGATCTTCCTGGTCCCCTTCGCGGCCGGGAACTTTGCCTACATCGGCGCCACCGACCTCCTCCCGGAACTGACCACCGAAACCGCCCTCACCAGCAAGATCCTGGGCTTCGCCGGCTTCGTCGCAGGCCTCGGCATACTCTGGGTCGCCGCCACGTACATCTGAAACCACGACAAGAGAGTCGAGACGCCGACCGAACAGTGTCGCCGGCCCGTTCGCTAGCCACCGATGTCGTCGAGGATGCTCAGAAGGTCATCGGCATGCTCTTCCTCAGTCGAAAGGATCTCCTCGAGCATGCGCCTCGTCGGATCGTTCGTGCGGAGACGACGCTGACGGTGTCCAGGTTCTTACCGACAACCAGAGCGGATCCCAGATCGAACTAGACGCCGGCGAGCAGTTCGAGATCCACCTCGAATCCAACCCGAGCACGGGCTTCGCGTGGGAGATCTCAGCGATGACAACGCCCGATCTGGTGGCTCTCGACAACAGACGCTACTTCGAACCCGACTCCGATCTAGTCGGGGCACCGGGCACGGAGATCTTCGCCCTTGCTGCAGGCACCGAAGCAGCCGGCATTCTTCGCTTGGAGTACATCCGCAGCTTGGAGGACCCGATCATCCCCGAACGGGTGGTCGAGTTCATCATCCGAATCGATGGCGCCGACCGGCCGCCGGGATAGGGCATGCCACCCGCTGCAACCACCACCACCACCACCACCACCACCACCGTCGCCGAAGAGTACAACTCTTGGCGCTGGAGGAGCCAGGCGGGGGCGGCTCCCGGGCTCGGCAGGCAGACCCGCGGCCTGATCGTGCTCGCGGCGGCCCTGCTCTTCCAAAGGTCTTTGGGGCTCGTCCTTCCTTAGGCAGCTTGGGCGGGCCTGAAGGTCCTTGAGATCGGTCGCCAGATGCCGCCCGATACCGCTGGTTGCCGCGGAACCTCGCTGGATGCGTGTTGGGGGAGGTGAGTTCTAGTCCCCCTCCGACACTCGAACAGCTGTGCGATTCAGCCTCATCGGCTCGGATCGAGCGCAGTCCCATCAGAGGCATGGGCCGGCGCAAATCTCGTTGGTTGGCCCGTCCAGCGTCGGCGACGACGGCGGCTGGTCGCGTCGCTACTTGCGGGTGAGCGCCTCGCGGAGCTGGTCGAGGGTGGGGGAGCCGGTCGGGCCGTGGGGTGTCTGGTACACGCGGCAGGACAGTCCGACGGGGGCGTCTGGGTCGGCGAAGGCGTCGGCGCCGTCGATGAGGATGCTCGGCGAGCCACGGAATCCGGTGCGTTCGGCCTCCTCGGGGGAGTCCACGATGTGTTGGGACAGGTGGAGCTCGGGGATGTCGTGTTTGAGCGTTCGCAGGTGGGTGTCGGTTTCGCGCCAGTTGGGGCAGTCCTCGAAGTACAGCCGCGTGACGTCCAGCCGTGATCCTACAGCTTGGCGAGTTCAGTCGGTTGTCGCAGAGCCGTGAGGCCGACGTAGGACGAGATCGACAGTATCATCGAGGTCCGCGATACCGGCCAGGTGCGGTGCGCATCTGTGGGTTCGTTGGAGGCTGCGCTGGCCGAGGCGCGAAAGCGTCGGGAGGCGCCGCGATGCGCTGGACCGCCGTCTCGGAACGAAAAGCGTGTTCGGTCTGGTTCCAGGCGCCTTTCGCGGCATGCCTCTTGGGTGCGGGCCTTGTCGTCAGAGTGTGGCGATGCCGGCGCGGAGTGTGTCGAGTCCGCTGGTGTTGATGCAGTAGCGGGTGCGGGGCCCTTCGATCTCGCCTTGGACGAGGCCTGCTTCGCGCAGGATGCGAAGGTGTTCGGAGATGGTGGATTGGGCGAGGGGGAGTTGGGCGACGACGTCGCCGGTGACGCAGGTTTCGCGTTGGGTGAGGATCCGCAGGATGGCGATGCGTGCTGGGTGTGCGATGGCTTTGGCCAGCGCCGCCAGGGTCTCGTCGTCTGGTGGCTCGATGTCGCTGGAGGGGACGGGTGGGGTGGTGCAGGGCTCTGCGGTTTCTGCGGTGTGATTGGGCGAGGTCGGCGGTGCGGTGGTGGCGGTCATCGTTTCCGGTGTGGCTCGCGGTGCGTTCGAGGTCGGTGGCGGTGTGTGGGCGGCCACGTTCATGGGGTGGCCGCCGTTCCGGTGTTCGGCGGCGCGGTCAGGACTTCTTGGTGGCTGCTGAGGGTGGGCGGCGTCTCGGCGAGGGTGGTGAGGTCCAGGCCGACGACGACCAGTCGGCGCCAGCGGGCGAAGCCGTCGACGTCGATGATCCAGGGTTGGTCGTCCGGGTTCAGGTGGGATTCGACGTAGATGCTGGTGCCGGCGACGTCGAAGCGTTGAAGGCCGTCGAGGTCGGTGGGCGTGCCGGGTCCGGCGGTGGGTATCGCTGCGATACCGCCGCAGCAGCCGTGGCGGCGGCTGGTTCGGACGTGTACGTCGCGCCCGTCGAGGTAGGCGAGCGCTGCGGGTGTGAGTTCGGGCGGGGCGTTCATGACATCGACGCTCCGAAGGCTCGTGCCCTGGTGTCGGCGTGGCCGGTGGGGAACTGGTGGCGGGTCCGGTTGGCGTAGCGGACGAGGGCAAGCATGAGCGGCACCTCGACCAGGACACCGACCACGGTGGCGAGCGCTGCGCCGGATTGCAGGCCGAACAGGGCGATCGCGGCGGCGACGGCGAGCTCGAAGAAGTTGCTGGCACCGACGAGAGCGCCGGGGGCGGCGACCGAATGGCGGATGTGCCATGCCCGCATCCACCGGTAGGCGATGCCGAAGACCAGGACGGTCTGGACGGTGAGGGGAACGGCGATCAGCACGATGTGGAACGGATTGTCGAGGATCACGTCGCCCTGGAAGGCGAAGAGCAGCACGAGCGTGAGGATCAGTCCGGTGGGAGTGACCGCAGCGATGCGTTTCATGAACACGTCGTCGAACCAGATCGGACCCTTCCGGCGCAGCAGCCAGACACGTGTGCCGTAGCCGGCGGCGAGGGGGATGACGATGTAGAGCAGGACCGACAACAGCACGGTGTCCCAGGGCACGGCGATGTCGGAGACCCCGAGGAGGAACACGACGATCGGCGCGAACGCCACGAGCATGATGAGGTCGTTGAGCGAGACCTGGACGAGGGTGTAGGCCGGGTCGCCCTTCACGAGCAGGCTCCACACGAACACCATGGCGGTGCACGGCGCGGCGCCGAGCAGGATGGCGCCGGCGAGGTACTCGCGTGCGAGTGAGTCCTCGATGAACGACGAGAACGCTACGGTCAGGAAGAACCATGAGATGGCGTACATGGTGAACGGCTTGATCAGCCAGTTCACGACGGTCGTCACGACGAGCCCGCGTGGCTCGCGTCGCACGCCCAGGATCGACCCGAAGTCGATCTGGACCATCATCGGGAAGATCATCGCCCAGATGAGGATTGCCACCGGGACCGAGACGCTCGCGTATTCGTAGCGTGTGAGGGTGTCGGGCACGCCGGGGAGCCATTGACCGATGGCCACGCCGACCACGATGGCGATAGCGACCCAGACGGTCAGGAACCGGCCGAACAGCCCGAGGGCCGCCGCCGTGTCGGGTTCGGCTGTCGCTCGGCCGTCGTCATCGTCGGTCGAATGCTGGTCTCGGGTGTTCCTGGTGGGCATGTCCTTCATCAGGTCTCCGGATCATGGTGGCAGCGCCGGACCTGCGCGCTTGCGAGTCGGGTGGCGGTGAGGCCGCCATGACCTACGACCCTATCAGATCGTCGTTCGACGATCAACGATGAACCTCGCCGCCACCTACGTCGGGGTGGTGGCCTCGGGGATCCTGGCGACGGGGCTGCTGTTCCGGCGCTGGTGATCGACGACGAGGTCGTCGTGTCAGGCCGCGTTCCACCGGCCGATCAGATCAAAGCGCCGTTGTCGAGCCGATGAACTTCTTGGACTGCGCCCGCGACCTGTGGCGAGCGCCGGTGCTGAGCGTCACTGGGTCAGCGGGCGGGGGCCACGGACTGCTCGGCGCGCCGAAGGTCCGCGGTGCCGGAAAGCCGCAGGGTCAACACCCACGTGGCCACAACGAACGCGGTCGACCCCCAGAGGGCGGCGTCGAGGCCGCCCCAGAGGTACAGCGCGCCGGAGAGCATCGTGCCGACGAGGCGTCCACAGGCGTTAGCGGAGTAGTAGAAGCCGACGTCGAGGCTGACGTTGTCGCCTTGGCTGTAGGCGAGGATCATGTAGGAGTGCAGTGACGAGTTGATTGCGAACACAGCACCGAACACGATCAACCCGCCCACGATGGCGACCGTGGTCGCGATTTCTGCTGCGACCAGGACGGCGATGATGGCCGACACCGCGGCGAGAACGAGGGCCCAGGTGCGGGCCGCGGTGATTTCGGCGTCGAGGTCACCCTTCGTGGAGCGCAACAGTCGGGGAGCGACGGACTGGATCATGCCGTAGCCGATGACCCACGCCGCGAGGAACGCCCCGATGCCTTCGAAGGACCAGCCGAGCGCCTCGTCCAAGAAGACGGGGAGCGCAACGACGAACCAGATGTCCCGTGACCCGAACAGGAAGAACCGGGCGGCGGACAGCCGGTTGATGGCCGTGGATTTCGACAGGATCGTAGCGAGCTTCGGCTTCACCTTGGCCTTGCCGATGTCCTCGTTCAACAACAGCCCCACCGACACCAGCGCGACAGCGATGAGCGCGGCCATGGTCCAGAGGGCGGCGTCATACCCGATCCAGGAGAGTAGGGCGGCGCCGAGGAAGAAGCCGACGCCTTTGAGTGCGTTCTTGGATCCTGTGAGGATGGCGACCAGGCGGAAGAGGGCGCCCTCGCCGGCCACGTACTTCACGGCGCTCTTGGAGCTCATCTTGGTGAGGTCCTTGGCCACGCCGGACAGTGCCTGGAAGCCCATGACGTAGGCGACGGCGGCGATCTCGGGCCACGAGGCGTCGTGGAAGGTCAGTGAGACCAAGGCGACGATCTGGAGGCCGAGCCCGACGAGCAGGGTGCGGTTGAGCCCGGACCGGGCGCCGACCCACCCTCCGATGAGGTTGGTGACGATCCCCATGAACTCATAGAGCAGGAACAAGAACGCGATCGACACCGGCGAGTAGCCGAGGTCGTGGAAGTACAGCAGCACCAGCATGCGCAGGGCCCCGTCGGTGAGGGTGAAGGCCCAGTAGCCGGCGGTGACCAGGATGTAGTTACGGAGCTGCACGGGTTCAGCCCTCCAGGCCGGTGGCGATCTTGGCGGCGAGGTCGGCCATGCGGAACGCGTAGCCGTATTCGTTGTCGTACCAGGCCAGCACCTTGACGAGTCGACCGTCGGTGACCATGGTGGAGGGGCCATCGACGATGCCCGAGCGCGTGTCGTTCACGTAGTCGGCCGACACCAGCGGCCGGTCCTCGAATCCGAGGATGCCCTTCAGGTCACCGTCTGCCGCGGTGCGGAACAGCTCGTTGATCTCCTCGACGGTGACGTCGCGTGCGACGCTGAACACGGCGTCGGTCAGCGACGCGTTGAGCAGCGGTACCCGCATTGCGATGCCATCGAGCTTGCCGGCGAGCTCGGGGTAGATGAGGGTAATCGCCGTAGCTGACCCGGTCGAGGTGGGGATCAGCGAGTTGAGCGCCGAGCGGGCCCGGCGGAGATCCTTGTGGGGTGCGTCGACGATGACCTGGGTGTTGGTCACGTCGTGGATCGTGGTGATCACGCCGCGTTCGATGCCGACTCCTTCGTGGACGACCCTCACGATCGGGGCGAGACAGTTCGTGGTGCACGACGCAGCGGTGACGATGTGGTCGGTCGCCGGGTCGTAGAGGTGGTCGTTGCAGCCCATCACGATGTTCAGGACGCCGTCGCTCTTGACGGGTGCGGCGACAATGACTTTGCGGACGCCACCGTCGAGGTAGGGCTGCAGGAGCTCGGTGGTGCGGAACTTGCCGGAGGCCTCGAGGACGATGTCGACGCCGTGATCTGACCACGGGACCGCACCGGGTTCGCCGTGGGAGCTGTGAGCGATGGCGGCACCGTCGACGGTGATCGTGTCACCGTCGGTCGACACGGTGCCGGCGTACCGGCCGTGCACGGTGTCGAACTCCAACAGGTGGGCCGAGGTCGCGGCATCGGCGTTGAGCTCGTTGATGTGGACAAGCTGAAGACCGGGATGGTCGCGCAGGGAGCGAACCACGAGACGGCCGATCCGGCCGAATCCGTTGATACCAACCCGGACACTCATCGTGATCCTCCGACGTTCGTCGTGGTCAGCGACGCCAGCAGGACCTCGACCCGGGCTCGCACCGCGTCGCGGAGCTGGCGGATGTCGTCGAGTGAGGCGCTGGTCGGCCTCGGGAGGTCCCAGTCCTCATAGCGCTTGCCCTCGAACACCGGGCACGCGTCACCACAGCCCATGGTGACGATGACATCGGCTGCCAGCGCGACCTCATCGGTCCAGGGTTGCGGGAGCTGTTCCGACAGATCGATGCCGACTTCGGCCATCGCCTCCACCACCGAGACGTTGAGCGCGCCGGTGGGATCGGTCCCCCCGCTGAACACCTCGACCCGATCACCGGCGAGATGGCGCATCCATCCGGCCGCGATCTGGGACCGCCCCGCGTTGTGGGTGCACAAGAACAGCACCGCCGGACGCTCGAGGTGACCGAGCTCGGTGCGGGCGATGGCCCGGAGCCGGTCCCGGGTCACACGCTCGATCAACACCGGCAGCCACATCGTGAACTTCGCCCGACGAATCAACTCACTCCGCGAACTGGCCAGATACCGGTCGACGGTCTCGGGCCCGAACACGCCGGCGAACTCCCGGGCAAGGCGCGCACCGGCGCGCTCGATCTGTTCTCGTTCCTCAGAGGTGAGGTCAGCGTCGGGGACGTCGGGGGAGGTCATTCGTGCGTGCCTTTCAATGCAGAGTTGCGATACGGGCGTCGAGGTCGGCGACCACCGCATCGAACGCAGCGGCGGTGCCAGCTTCGACAGGGTCGGGGATCGACCAGTGCCACCAGTCGGGCTCCACCTCGAGTTCTTCGTGGGCCCGATCGCACACCGTCACCACGACCGCGGCGGTCGTCGAGTCATCGAGCAGGCGCGGTGATGCGTCGGACAGATCGAGCCCGGCTCGACGAGCTGCGGCCACTGCGCCCGGATGGACGCGCTCGGCCGGGTGGGTACCGGCCGACTCGGCGACGCCGCCGGTCCGGTCACGCCACAACGCCGCAGCCAGCTGCGAACGAGCCGAGTTGTGGCTACACACGAACAACACCGTCCCCGCCGGGCGAGCCGTGGCCACGCCGAGGTCAGCCAGCGGTGCCCTGACCAGGCGCACATAGCGGCGCCGCCGATCGCCGGCCGAGACGAACCGTTCGATCAGCCCGGCCTCTTCCAGCACATCGAGGTGGTGGGCCAACAGATTCGATGGAAGCTCCAGCCGCCGACCCAATTCTGTCGGGGACCGATCAGACGCCGCCAACTCCTCGACGATGCCAAGGCGGTGTTCCTCACCCAATGCAGCGTGCAGACGGGCACGACGGCCTCTGTCCAGATCCACACGGCAAAGCTAGACGGTCACAGACCATTGAGTCAAGATCAGTTGAGTGATCGAGAGGTGGAGGCAGGGTGTACATCGGGTGGATCGGTGCTGGCAGTCAGTGCTGGACCAACGTGATGGGCACCTCGAAGGCTCCCTCTCGAGCGATCGACCATGTGCGTTGTCGTGCCTTGGCCAGGTGAAACGGAACGCATCGCGAGCCGTGCGAGCCGGGTGAGGAATCGGTAGAGGATGCGAGACACGAGGATCGAGGATGGCGCCCTGGTCAGCACCCATGCGCCACTTTTGGGGCACGACAGGGTCAAAGCCGCCCCTCGGATACGCGAACAAAAGTTCGATCAACTCGAAATCCACTCGCACGTGGTCTACTTGCGGGCATTGGGAAGGGTGACGGTGAACCGTGCTCCGCCCAGGATGGGGCTGTTATCGACCGTAATCTCTCCGTCGTGGCGATGAATGAGATCGGACGCGATGGCCAGGCCGAGGCCTGTGCCGCCGAGGTGGCGGGCTCGGGCGTCGTCGGTTCTGGCGAACCGGTCAAAGATGCGTTCCCGGTCGGCCGGGTCGACGCCGGTTCCGTCGTCGTCGACGTGGAGCATGACGATCGATCCTTGCTCTCGGACCTCGAGTGTGACGGTGCCGGTGGCGTGACGGAGTGCGTTGTCGAGCAGATTGCGCACCACCTGTACGAGGTGGTCGGGGTTGCAGCGCACTTGTCCTGCGGAGACTCGGCTGGTGTCGATCTTGGTCGTCGCTGAGCTGCGTTGGGCCTGCTCGAGCACGATGTCGTCGAGGTCGACCAGCGGGCTCGTGGCGTGCCGGTGGTCGTCGGGGCTGTCGTGTCGAGCGAGGAGAAGGAGGTCGTCGACCAGGCGCTGCATGCGAAGGTTCTCTTCGGAGACGTCGGCGGCAACTGCTCGTAGGATGTCTGGGTTTTCTTCGCGAAGTGCGATCTCGAGCTGGTGGCGGATCACGGCGATTGGTGTGCGGAGTTCGTGAGAGGCGTCGGAGACGAATCGGGCCTGGGCGTCGCTGGAGGCCTCGATGCGGTCCAGCATCTCGTTCATTGTGGTGGCCAGGTGTCCGATCTCGTCGTCGGTTCCTGGTGAGGGGACTCGGCGGTGGAGTTCGTTGCCGCCGATGTCGGCGGCAACGGCGCGCATGGCCTCGACGGGGTGAAGGGCTCGGCCGATCACGATCCAGACGACACCTCCCACGAAGAGCGTCAGGAGCGGAAGTGCGAGCAGGAACGCATTCCGGGTGTCGGCGCCGACCGTGTCGACTTGGTCCAGTGCTGTGCCCACGATGATGATCGACCCGGTGCCTCGGTCGGTTTCGATGTGAAAGCGGTATTCCTCCGATCCGAGCTGCTCGACTCGGGCAGTGAAGGACTCGGCATCTGGTTGACCGAAGAGTGGTTCGCTGGTCGCATTGCGGTTGGCGGCCACGATGTCGCCGTCGGTGTCGATGACTTGGACGATGTCGTCGCGGCCGACGTCCAGGTCCGACGGCAGTGCGTTGCCTTCAAGAAGGGACTCGATGTCGCCTGCGCGGCGTGTCGAGCGCGGCGTCGACGGCATCGAGTTGTGATGAGCGCAGTGCTGCGTCAAGAGCAACGCCGGCGGTGGCGAGGGCGAGAGCGACCACCAGGGTGGATACGAGCGTGATTCTGACGCGGAGCGATGCACGCGGCTTCATGTCGGTCTGCTCGTGAGGCGGTAGCCGGTGCCGCGCACAGTCTGGATCGATTCCACGTCGAACGGGATGTCGATCTTCTTGCGGAGGTGGCGTACATAGACCTCGACGATGTTGGGGTCGCTGTCGACGTCGTGATTCCAGACGTGGTGGAGGATGTCGCGTTTGGAGACGACCTGATCGGCGTGGGTGATGAGGTATTCGAGTACGGCGAACTCTCGTGCTGAGAGTTCGATCTCGACCTCTCCTCGTGTCGCTCGGCGTTTCGTGGGGTCGAGTCTGAGGTCGCCGGCCTCGAGGGTGACGGGTCGCTCTGGTCGACCCCGTCGCAGGAGGGCTCGCAGGCGGGCGACGAGCACGACGTGGGAGAATGGCTTGCGGAGGAAGTCGTCGGCGCCGGTGTCGAGCGCTTCGGTTTCATCGAGATTGCCGCTCTTGGCGGTGAGCATGAGGATGGGGGTCCAGTTGCCTTCGTCGCGGAGTTCTCGGCAGATCCGATAGCCGTTCAGGCGCGGCAGCATGATGTCGAGGATGATGGCGTCGTAGGTGTTCTCGGTGGCCATCCACTTTCCGTCGATGCCGTCGAAGGCGACGTCGACGGAGAATCCATCCTGTTCCAGGCCGCGCTTGAGCGAGAGAGCAAGCTTCTTCTCGTCCTCGACGACCAACAAGCGCATCTTTCGAGCCTAGGGCTCGTCGAGGACCTGGAACTGCCCCATCATGCCGAGGTCTTCGTGATCGAGGATGTGGCAGTGGTACATGTAGGGCATCGCGGGGTTGGCGTAGCTGTCGAAGCGGGCAGCGATGACAACCTCGCGGCCTTCGGTCACCAGCACGGTATCTTCCCAACCCGCGTATTCGGGCGGGGGTGGCTCTCCGTTGATCGAGAGGATCTGGAACTGTGTCTGGTGGACGTGGAAGGTGTGGATGCCATCTTCGACGGTGATCGTCCAACGTTCGGTGTCGCCGAATCTGATGGTTTCGTCGATGCGGCCCATGTCCATCTGATTCCCGTTGATGCCCCAGCCGTTTCCGACTTCATCCATCACGAAGGTTCGGTCGTTGTCGATCTCGTCGGTGGTGATGACGTCGATCTCTGTCAGCTGGTCAGGCGGAAACGCTGCTGTCGGCAAGGAGTTGTCGGGCCGGAGTTGGAGCACACGGCCGAAGTTGGCGTCGAGCAGGGCGACGGGCCCGGTACTGGTGTCCACGATGATCTCGGCCCGGTCGCCGGGTCCGATGGTGATGGTCTCGAGCGCGACCGGGCGAGGGAGGTAGCCGCCGTCGGAGGCGATCTTGATCATGGTTCCGTTGTCGACGCTGAGCTCGTATACCCGGGCTTGGCTTCCGTTGAGGAGCCGGAGGCGCACCGGGCCGGCGGGGACGGTGGTGTACGGGTCGATGGTTCCGTTGACGGTGAGGTCGGGGTTGAGGTCGCCGTTGTCGTCGTTGTCGATCTCGAAGCTGAGCTGGCCGTCCGCGGTGAACTCTCGGTCTTGCAGGATGACGGGGATGTCGTCGACCCCGTAGGTCTTCGGTAGGCCGGCCGCTGCTGGGTTGTCGTCTTCGACGATGATCATACCGGCCGCACCGTGGAAGACTTGTTCGGCCGAGGTGCCCATCATGTGCGGGTGGTACCAGAGCGTCGCTGCGGGCTGGATGACCTCGAAGTCTGCGACCCAGGTCTGGCCAGGTTCGATCCGGCTGTGGGGGCCGCCGTCGTCTTCGGCGGGAACGTCGGCTCCGTGCCAGTGCGCCGTCGTGCCCTCGTCGAGATCGTTGGCGACGTGCAGTTCCACGTCGCTGCCTGACCGCCACAGAAGCGTCGGACCGAGGATCGACTGGCCGTTGTACGAGACGGTCTCGGCGAGCACCCCAGAACCGAAGTCATGGCTGGACTCACCGAGTGAGAGATCGAAGCGGGCAACTCCATCTTGCGCAGGTTCGAGGAGCGGAGGGATCAGCAGCTCGTTGGCGGCAGGGTCCGCGGGGTTGACCTGGGCGGCGACAACGTCGTCCTGGATGAAGCCGGCATTCTCGAATGCGTTGTCGGTCACGCCGCACGCAGCCAGGAACATGGTGGAAGCCACCAGGGCCGCTGCGGCAGCTCGTTGTGGCGAACGGGATCGTGTGGAGTGGCTCATTCGTTCCGTGGGGGTAGAGGGTGGAGCGGTCGACGGCACACATGTGCGCTGTCGGTACCGCTCACCACGATGCAACATCCGCTCTGAAAGGAGCCTGAAACAGTCTGAAAGCAATTTCAGGTCAGAGATTGCGCTCCGGAAGGCGTTCGCAGCGGTTGGTGGCTGGTGCGGCCAGCAACCCGTCGGCTGGACGATGGCGGACCTCGGTCAAAGACGGACCAGGAACGGCGTGAGACGCTGTCGACGTCTGAGCTCGTCGGAACGTGCGGATACCGACACCGCCCGGTCCCTGGCTGACACCGCCCGTCATGCCGTGACCAGTTTTGGGGGAGTGAATGCCCATGGATGAAGGACGGTGCGAGTCGTTCGAATCTGAGAAGTCGCCCCTCCGACACGAACAGGAGGTCGATTGCACCGAAGTCTTGGTCCGGTGGTGGTTACAGGTAGCTGCCGGGGCGCGACCGGCTGTCGCCACGCTGTTGTTCTTGTCGTTGGGCGAGCTGGCTACGGATCTGGTTGCCGACGGCCGTCATCTGGATCCCTTGGAAGAGGCCTTCGAGCCAGCCCACCAACAACAGGTGGGTCACTCGAACGTCGGCCTCGGAGCGGGTCTGTTCACGCAGAGAGGGCGCGAAGCGGTGCAGCTCGGCGATGAGGTCGTCGTGGAGGTTGTCCTCGAGGGTGTCGATGACCTGCTGGTGCAGGTCCTCGATTCGATCCACGGCCTGTTGGTCGAGGTCGATGGTCTGGAGTTCGGTGTTGAGACTGGTGAGCATGGACGCCACACGTACAAGCTCGGCGGGGTCGTCGATGAGGACCTCCTCGTGCTCTGGTGTAGGGCTGTCGACGGTGGCGGGTACGGCGGGGGTGGGTTGGGGATCGGGCATGGGGCGTTCTCTTTCGGGTCGGGTGACGGCTCAGCGGGTGTCCGATCGGCGATCGGCGCTCAGCGACCGATGGTGCGTAGTACTTTGGGGACGAAACGGAACGGAAAAGCGCGGGCCTTGACCTCGTCGACCGTGCCCGTGGTGAACAGGTCAAGCTCGGGGCAGTGGAACAACCACGATCCGCTTGCCCCGGTGTGGCCGACGAGCGTGACTGGCAGGAATCCAGGAGCGTTGAGTCGTCCGACCTTGAAATGCATCATCCCCAGGCCGTAATAGATGACCGGCCAGATGACCCGGTTCCGTCTCTGGGCCATCAGCGGGTAGGTGGAAGGATCGCTGAAGAGATCTCCCCGGGTCAGGGCCGCCACGAATCGCAGGGTGTCATCGACGCTGCTGTAAAGATCATTGAACGAGGCCATGGCCTTCGGTATGACAAGGGGTCGTTTGTTCGACCAGATGTCGGTCTTCACCGGGGCCGGGTCCAGGGGTTCGGAGGCGCCCGGCAGCCACGTCTGTCGCAGGTCGAGTGGTCGGATGATGCGCTGCTCGAGCGCGTCGGGGAACGACGCGCCGGTGACCTCTTCGATGAGCGCGATCAGCAGTTGGAAACCGGTGTCGGAATAGCGGCCCCTGCGACGGTCGGATGTCGGTTCTTGAGGCGGGAAGTGATGGCGGAGCTGGTCACGGCTGATGGCCAACACGTCGTCGAAGGTCCACGAGAGGTCGTTGCCGCCGGCGATCTGCTGGTACAAGCTGGTCTCGCCGTCCGGCTTGCCTTCCAGGTAATCGTTCAGCCCGGAGGTATGGCTCAACAGGTGGAAGACGGTGATCTCGGGTGTGTGGTCGACGTCGCCGACGCGGTGCAGTCCCGCGATCCGCTCGTTCCCAAGGTAGGTGAAGATCGGCGCATCCAGATCGAGCTTGCCTTCTTCCTGGAGCTGGAGGACAAGAGCGGCGATATACAGCTTGGTCACGCTGGCGAGGAAGAACGGCGTCTTCGGGGTCGCTGCTACGCCGTCGGCGTTTGCGACTCCGGCCGCCCCGCTCCAGCTAAAGGATCCGTCGCCTCGCTCCACTCCCATGATCACGTGGCCGAACTTCGGCCTGGACGCGAGTCGTTCCACCAGGCGCTGCAGCTTCTCTGCGGTCACCTCCGGCGCCCCGGTCGAAGCTCGGTCACCAACCATGAGCGACCACCTTCCGGGGTCTCCACCCGAGGGGCGAGGGTTGGCCGGCCGGGCATGGAACACGCACGATTGCGGGTGACTGGCTCGCCTGGCTCTGACGGTCTCGGAGTGGGTTCATTGTGGTGGGTTCCTTCCTGGGTGTTGCGCGTTTGGGGCCTGCGATACCTCGGTGCCTCTGCCGTCTGGATCCGGGCGATGCGGTGTGGTGGGGGTTCTCGGGCTCGAGTGTCGGCGGATCGCGAGGGTCGCTGATCATGGGCCCGGCGGCCCCGTCGGTGGGCAGACGGCGCGCAGGGTTCGGAACGCGAGCCAGCCCGCGATCGGAGCGAGGACGACGAACCCGGCGACTGGTCCGACTATCTCCCCCGGTGCGAAGTCGTAGCCTGCTTCGAGCTGGAACGCGCTCTGCGCAGCGATCATGGGCAACAGGGCGATCAAGAGCCCGAGCAGCGGCATGGCTGCAGCCACGGTGGCCCGGTGCCGGCGATGGGCGAGTGCGGCAGTGGCAAGCGCAAGGGGCGTGATGATGGCGAGGTCCAACACGTCGGTGACGGTGGTGGTGTAGTGATCCAGCAGTGCCGGCGGCTCGCCGGTGATCGTGGCATCAACGAGCGGCATGAGCCACACCACCGCGGTGACAATCCCTGCGATCGCCAACAGTGCCGCGACGCCCCGGTAGGGCGCTGCCGTCAAGGCCCGGGCATGGACGGTGTCAATGTCCAACGAGCCGATGAGCCGAACAAGGGCGGTACCGGAGGCGGCGACGATGGCCACGTAAACGAGGAACAACTCGTTGTAGGCGGCTCCCAGTGCCAGGCTCGCATACACGTACACGAACCACGTCAGCAGCGCTGAGGCGATCAGCGCCGCTCGCAGCGAGGCTCGACGGTAGGCAATCAGCAACCACAGCAGCATTGGAACGGCGAGCACGGTGACCAGGTCGGCGCCGCGAAAGCCGGCACCCTTGAAGACCGAGTCGTGGCGGTACAGGCCCTCGCCGTACAGCTCGACTGATTCGTCGTGCACCGATGTCACCGCAGTGAGGTCGGGCTCGACCTGCCAGAGGAGGCCGGTGAGCGCCGCAGCGGTCGACAGCACGGCCACGACGGCCCCGGCGACGAGAACGAGCGGCGAGGGGTCAACAGCCTGTGGGCACGCTCCGCCTTGGGGGGTGGGAGGTGGGTCGGCGGCCGGGGCGTGCAGACTTGTCGTGCGAGTTGGGCCCATCGCTGATCACCTCGTGCGCTGCTTCGCCGGTCCTTTCGCAATCGCGGGCGACAAGGTCCCGCGTGGGAGTCGATTCTCGGCGTTGGCGGCGCCGGTCCGGTAGGGCCCAAGGTCCTGACGGTGCTACGGTCGGCGGGGGCCCGGCGATCTTGGGACGTGGGTCCCTACACGGCGGGAGCGGTCAGGGGCCAGGGCGAAGGTCATGAACTGGCAGTCGGGTGTTCGCCGGTAGGTGAGTGTTGGTCGGCGATGTCCCGCGGTGGCGTTGCTCGTCGATGTCGGCAACGCCTGGGTCGGGCTCGTGGTCAACGCCGCAATCGTGGTTGCGGTTGGCATCGACAAGCGGATCGGCTGGGTGGCGGAGGACCGGGCATGACCGGTCCGGACGTTGTGATGGTGGACGGGTTGTCGAAGCATTACGGCGACCGCCGGGTGGTGCAAGGGGTGTCGTTCTCGCTCGAGAGGGGTGAGACCGTCGCATTGCTGGGGCACAACGGTGCAGGGAAGACCACCACGGTGGAAATGATCGAGGGTCTCCGCCGCCGCAACGGCGGCGCGACGATGACCCGACACCGGAAGCCGGGGTAGGGTCGACGTGAGCAGACACCCGGCCATCCTGACCGGCCCCGGCCTGGTTCTCGGCAGCGGCGGCCGGCTGCAATCCGCACGGGTCCGGCGCATCGGATCGTGCAGGCAGTGTCGGTGGTTGTCCTCTGGGGCGACGCAGCCCGATCGATGCGCCGTCGCGGACGGGCGGGTTTCGCCCCGCTGAGTCCCGCATCCTCGATGCGAAGCGCGTGCTGAGGCTTCCTTCCCGCCGGCTCCCCAGTCTAACTCGACGACCATTTCCCGTGCTTGTGGCAGCGGTTGCGATCACGGGAAGCTGGGCCGTCTGTCATAGCAGTCCTGCGGGTAGTGGTTGCTTGGAGCGGCTCCACTGCTTTGGCGACTGCCCGTACATTCGCTTGAACTCTCGGCTGAATTGTGGTGGGCTCGCGTATCCCACCTCCATAGCGGGTTCGTTGACGGTCATCCCTCCGGCGATCCTCATGGCGGCGTTGTTCAGCCGTATTCCCTTCTCTACTGGCATCGAGATGGCGCAACACATGTACTGGCTGCTGTCGTATACGTGGAACGTGCCATCCAAGATGGCCTCTTCGGTCCCGCTCACGATGGCCACCAGGGTGGGTTCGTACACCGCAGGGGCGCAACGAACCGGTTCGGTGATGCGGAAGAGCTGCACGCCCTTCACACCGGTTTCCACCAAGCCGTCCTCGTTCACCTTCCTCAAGGCTGGGCACCGGAATGCCTCGGTCCCCAGAACGGCAAGACCTTCCTCATCACCGGTGGCAACGCCGGAGCGGGGTTCGAGGCGACCCGGATCCTCCTGGGCAAGCGCGCCAAGGTCGTGATGCCGCGCCTCTCCGATACCGAATAAACGTTCGATTCCAGGTCGAAATGCTGTTGCCCGTTGTGGGCGTCGGAACGGCGTTATCGATCGCGGAGGCCCTTGCCTTGGAGGATGCGGGGAACGACTTTGTCGATCCGGCGGTTCCTCGTAGCGGCCTGCTTCGCGTCGGAGATGTGGAGGTTGTACTCGCGCTGGCGGCCGGGGGTGAGTTCGTTGAATGCCTCGGCGAGCTCGTCGCTGTCCGCCAGTCGCTCCCGCAGTTCAGGTGCGAGTTCTTCTTCGGGCCGTGGCGGCAGCTCAGTGCCGGCCCGTGCGTGGTCGATTGCCTCTTTCACGTAGGCGTCAATCACACCGGCCATCGACTCGACGTCGGCGGTGGAGGTGAACTTCATCCGCTTGGGACCGTGGGTGTTCGGTCCCTGGGCGTGAAGCACGTTCTCGGGGTCTTCGAGTAGGACGCCCTGGAAGAACATGAGTGCGAGGTGGTCGGAGAACTCCTGCAATAGAACGACGTTGTTGCCGTCTTCGATGCCGTAGCAGGGCTTTCCCCATTTGATCGTCTCGTCGAGTCCGCACGACAGCAGGATCGGACGGATCGCTGCGATCTCGTCGGGCCACTGGTCGCTGTCGGTGAGATAGGCGTCAACATCTGAATAGTCCTTCACTGCTGTTTCCTCCGAGGTTCTGTCGACTTCATGGTACGGGCCGCCGTTTCGCTGGTGACCGGATGCAGCGAGGTGCTGGCGTCGGCGGGCCTGACTCGATCCGGTATCGATCGCGGCTGGCCATCGGTCTTGACGGTTGCTCCACACAGGGCGGCGCTGGCGGACATCACGACGATGTACCCGAGGGGTATCGCAATGTCGGCGAGGCCGTCCCCGACGCGGAGGTGGGCGATGACCGCACCTACGAAGTAGGGGGCCAGACCGATCGGTGCCGACGCGATCGCGGCCATCGACGAACGAACCATCGCCGCAATGAGAGCCCTGGGCGTCTCCGACGCCTGCATCGGCGACCCACCCGGTGATTGATACCCGGCGGATGCTTCTTGGAGTTGCCTGTGTGTATTGGCTAGTTGCCACCGGCTGCTCGTCCACAGCGACACCCACGCCCGATGACACGGGCGCCAGCCCCGCGATCCTCGCTCTCGGTGACTCGGTCTTCGAATGGAATGCCCCGACAGGGGAATCGATGCCGGAGGTGATCGGCGACCTGTTGGATCGGCCGGTCCGCAACGCGGCAGTTGGTTGGATCCACTTCTCGGAGGTAACCGCAGCTGTTTCCGGCGAGGCACCCGACACCCGCGGGCAATACATCGTTGGCGACTGGGGCTGGGTGGTGCTCGAGGGCGGCGGCAACGATCTCCACGACGACTGCGGATGCGGAGCGTGCGAGTCCGTGGTCGACCATTTTGGTCTCCGCCGACGGCCACAGCGGGGAGATTCGCGACTTCGCGACCAGCCTCGCCGTGGACGGCACACGCGTGATGTTCGTCGGCTACTACCAGGTCCGGTCAGATGCCGAGTTCGGATTCGGTCGCTGCGCTGACGAGGTCGCCGAGCACACCCGCCGACTCCAAGCCATGGCCGCAACCATCGAAGGCGACTGGTTCGTCTCCGCCGCCGACGTCATTTCCACCGACAACCTGCCTGCGTTCGCCGGGGACCGGCTCCACCCCTCACCAATCGGGGCCAGGCTCGTCGGCGAACACGTCGTCGCAGCGAACCAACGTGTCGAGGCCGAAGAGCTGATGAACTGATCGCCAGCGGTCTGGTCATGTCGGCGTTCTTTCCGTGAGTAGCTTCCGTGGAATGTAACCCACGGGGGCTAACATTGATTCCGTGGAATCTAAGATTGGGTCGTCTTCCAGTTCACCGGTCGAGCTCGCTGTCTTGTTCAGCGATCTGGTGCGGTTGGAGACCGAGCTCTGGGATCTGGTCGACCAGCGACTCCTGACCGACCACGGCCTGCCGTTGTCGTGGTTCGAACCGATGCAGGTCATCGACCGCGTCGAGGACTGTCGAGTCGCCGACATCGCCGAGGCGTTGTCGATCTCGGTGGGCGGCGTGAGCAAGTTGGTCGATCGCATCGAGAGCGCCGGGTGGTGTGAACGAGCCCCCAACCCCAACGACGCTCGATCATCGGTGGTCACCCTTACTCGTCCGGGGCGGCGCGTGCTGGAAGCGGCGAAGGAGTCATTCGCGGACGAACTGGCAGTCCGGCTCAGAGCTGCGGTGTCACCCCACCGAATCGCTACATTCGCCTCGACCGTACGAGACCTGCGAGAGCACATCGCCAACCAACAAGAAGGTGCACGATGATGACCGAGACGCCGACTTCGATGCGGGCGGCGGTGCTCGACGCGCCCGGGCCACCCGAAGCGCTGAAGATCCGTGAGTTGCCGGTGCCCGTGCCGGAGGCGGGCCAAGTGCTGATCAGGGTCGAAGCGTTCGGGCTCAATCGGTCGGAGCTGCATACTCGGCTTGGGCTCGCCGAAGGGGTCACGTTCCCTCGGGTGTTGGGCATCGAGGCCACGGGCGTCGTTGTCGACTGCCCGGGTGGCCAGCTCGAGCCCGGCGCGCAGGTTGCTGCGTTGATGGGCGGTATGGGTCGCACCTTCGATGGTGGCTATGCCGAGTACACCTGTGTGCCGGTCCGCCAGACCATCGCGTTCACCAGCGACCTCGACTGGGTCACCCTCGGAGCGGTACCCGAGATGCTCCAGACTTCATACGGCTCGCTCACCGTCGGACTCGACGCTCAACCCGGCCAGTCGATCCTGATTCGAGGCGGCACCTCGTCGGTCGGCATGGCCACCGCAGTGCTCGCTCGTCGCCTCGGGATGACCGTGTTGTCCACGACACGCAACCCGGACCGGATCGACGCCCTCACCGACATCGGCGTGCAGCACCCGCTGGTCGACGACGGCGACGTGGCCACCCAGGTCCGCCGGCTCATCCGAGACGGGGTCGACACCGCGCTCGAACTCGTCGGAACCCCGACGCTGCCCGACACGCTCCGAGCGACACGGGTCCACGGCGTGGTGTGCTTCATCGGCATGTTGTCCAACCAGTGGACCGTTCGCGACTTCTACCCGATCGAATACCTCCCACGCGGGGTGCGCCTCACTGCCTACGGAGGCGACGCCAGCGATCTCCCGCCGGCCGTGCTGCAGGAGTTCCTCGACGCGGTCGCAGTTGGGCAGGCTCGGGTGCCGATCCACCGCAGCTACCAACTCGACGACATCGTCGAGGCTCACGCCGACATGGAAGCCGGCCTAGCCACCGGCAAGCTCGTCGTGCTGCCCTGAGGTGTCAGGCAATGCCGGCGGCGAGTTTGGTCATGATTCGTCGAAGCTCTGCCATCTCGCGTTCGGTGAGGGTGGCGCCGATGTGTTGATCGAGGCCGCGGAGGTGCACTCGTCCGGCTTGGCGGAAGGTGTCGGTTCCGTGTGGGGTCAGGGCGACGAGGGTGCCGCGGCCGTCGGTGGTGCAGGCGCGTCGTTCGACGAGACCCGCGCGCTCGAGGCGGTCGATGAGGCGGGTGACGCCGCTCTGGGTGATCGGGAGTGCGTCGGCGAGCTCGGAGGGGCGGAGCGCTTCGTCCTTGGCCTGGGCGAGCATGAGAAGGATCCGGTAGTGCTCGAAGGGCATCCCGACCTCGTCCTCCATCTCCTGGGCGAGGCGTTCGTGGACGCGGGCGATGGTTGATCGCACGATCGTGTAGGTGTTGGAGGCGTCGGTGGTCCGCAATTGCAGTGCCATGTGTGCCATTCAACGCAAGTTGCTTGACGCAGTCAAGTATCTGTATATGATTGTGTGAGTCAAGCAAATAGATGCGCCCGGTGGAGCGGATCTCGACGAGGAGGAACGAAGTGGACAGGACCGTGTTGAAGGCAGGAGTCATGGGGATCGCCGCAGCGCTGCCCCTGGTGCTGGTCGTGTATCTGCTGGCGGACGCTGTGAGCGGGCCGCTGCTGGTCACCCAACCGGGCGCCGACGTCGCAGAGGAGGTGCCCCTGGGCGCTGCGCTCGGCTTCACTGCGCTCGGTGGCGTGGTCGGGATCGGGCTTGCGCTGGTCGTGGCCCGGCGGTGGTCGGCGTCGACGTTCGTGAAGATCTGCGTCGTTGCGTTGGTGGTGTACGCCGTCATGCCGTTCGTCTCGGCGGAGGAGGTGGCGGCCGCGATCTGGTTGAATGTCATGCATGCGGTTGCTGCCGTACCGATCGTCGGCCTGCTCGGCCGCGCGATCGAGCAGCAGCAAGAAGGCGATGGATCGCCGGTCCCGGCGACGCAAGGGGTGATCGCGTGAGCGACGACGCACCCCTCAAGGACATGAACCAGCAGGTGATCGAGGACTTTCGTGCCCACGGAGGTGTCGTCGACAACGCGGCACAAGGGTTCTTTCGGGGCAAGCCCGTGCTGATCCTGCACAACACCGGTGCCAGGTCTGGCCAGACGCGGCTCAACCCGCTCGTGTACGCCAGCGATGGCGATCGCTACGTGGTAGCGGCGAGCAAGGGCGGTGCGCCGCACGATCCGCACTGGCTGCTCAACATACGTACCAACCCCGACGTCGTCATCGAGGTCGGCAGCGATCGGTTCCCGGCAACGGCCACGGTCATCGACCAAGGTCCAGAGCGCGACGACCTGTATCAGAGACTCGTCGCCATCACCGACCAGTTCACCGAATACGAGCGCATGACGGATCGGATCATCCCGGTTGTCGTGCTCGAACGGGCAGCCTCGGCGATGAACGGCGGATCGTGATGGCCGATCGTGACGCCCTCCTGCGGGTCGCGGTGGTGGGTGCGAGCGCAAGCGGCCGGGGTTGGGCGCCGGTCGCTCATCTGCCGGCGATCGCAGCTGTCGATGAGTTCGAGTTGGCCGCGGTCGGTGCGAGCTCGCCCGAGTCCGCCGCAGCCGCCGCCGAGGCGTACGGGGTGTCTCGCGGCTTCCACGATGTCGGCGAGCTCGCCGCGGCATCCGACATCGACGGGGTCGTGGTCGCGGTGAAGGTGCCGCACCATCACGACATCGTGATGCCGCTGCTCGAGGGCGGCAAGCACGTCTACTGCGAGTGGCCACTGGGCGCGACAACCGCCGAGGCGGAAGCGATGGCCGCGGCCGCCCGAGCCAACGGGGTCGTGGCGGTGGTCGGTCTCCAAGGCCGCCACGACCCGACCCTCTCCCACATCAGCGATCTGGTCGCGGATGGATGGTTGGGCGACGTGCTGTCGGTCAACGTGACCATGCTGGGCAGCGGCGCGCTCTCACACAGCTCGAGTGACGCGTGGATGGCCGACAGGTCGAACGGCGCCAACACGATGACGATCGTCGGCGGCCACACCCTCGACGTCGTCGAGCACTGCTTCGGGGCCTTCGTGGATGTGTCCGCGATGGTCGACGTGCAGGTTCCGCACTGGCATCTCGCCGACACCGGCGCCATCGTCGACGTGGACGCACCCGACACCATCCTGCTCAACGGCACCTTGGCCGGCGGGGCCTTGGTGTCGTATCTCGCGGCCTCGGTTCCCCACCATGGGTCCGGGTGGAGAATGGAGGCCTACGGCACCGAAGGCACCCTGGTCGCGTCGAGCGCCGCGCTTCCGCAGATCACCCCGGTCGCGCTGATGGGAGCCCAAGGCGACAGACCGCTGGCACTTGTGCCGGTTCCCGAGGCTGACCGCGGCGCGGTGCCCGACGGGCCGGGGAGGAACATCGCCCGCTCCTATCGCCGCATGGCCGAAGCGATCCGTGCAGGCACCGCGGCGACACCCGACTTCGATCATGCGCTGCGAGTGCACCGTCTGCTCGACGCGCTCCAGGAATCGTCGGATCAACGTCACACCACCGGAGCCCCGTCATGAAGCCACAACTGAACCACCTGATCGTGTGGTCACGAGACCGCACCGCGGCCGCGCAGTTCTTCGCAGACATCGTCGGGATGGGCGAACCGACCGAGTACGGCCACTTCGCCCAGGTCGAAACCGGCAACGGCGTCACCATCGACTTCGCCGACACACGCGACGAACCGGCAGGTCTCCATCTCGCGTTCCTCGTGACTGAGCGGCAGTTCGACGAGATCTTCAGCCGGATAGTCGCCCACGAAGTCCCGTACTGGGCCGACCCACGGCGGACAGAGGCCCAGCAGATCAACCACCACGATGGCGGTAGAGGTGTCTACTTCAGCGATCCCCACACCAACGTTGGCTGGGAGATCATCACCCGACCCTATGGCACCGGGCCCAAGACCTGACCAGCGCGGTGGCGACCACCGCGCGTAGGGCGTCCGGGTCGCCATCGGTCATGCCGCAGCGACCGCCATCCACGCAGAGCGGTGGCGTGGGTTAAGGGTTGTAATCCCCCCTCCGACACCGAACAGATGTTCGATTCGAGAGTTCGCGGCGGCGCTGGGATGGCCGCGACTTCGGCGTACCGTCGTTTCGCGCCGGCCTGGGCTCGTCAGCGGCCTGGCGTTGGCTGGAGGACTGGTACTTCGCATGCGGCGATGATGTCTGGATGGGTTGGTCCGGTGGGCGTTCGGCGGGGGGTGCCGTCGGGTCGGTGGATGGCGTCGCAGAGCCGGAGGGGCGCTCCGTGGTTGGCGATGCAGGTGGTGCGGTCGGTGGTGGCGGCGACGAAGCGCGGGACGCGGGGGTTGCTCATCGCATCGCAGAGTGTGATGGTGGCGATCTCAGTAGCCCATTCGGTGGAGCCGATGCGGGGTTGTGGTTGGGGGAGCAGATGAGGGCCGGCGACGATGGCGGCCAGTACGGCGGCGCCCGCGAGCAATGAGATCAGCCGGGGTTTCATAGCCAGCGACTTGCACGTTTACTCGGGACCGGTTCGAGCGCGGTTCGTAGGTGGGTTCGGGTGACGTTCTGGATCTCGAGTCCGGGGTGGGCATTGACCTCGATGACGATGGGTCCGAGGTCGGCGTCGAGGACGATGTCGGCGCCGTAGTAGCCGAGGCCGAGGGCGGGGCCGCAGCGCCGGCTCATGTTGAGGATCTCGTTCCAGGCGGGCACGACGATGTCGAGCGTTTCGTCGGTGTCGGGGTGGTGAGTGATCGCGTGGCCCGCGTGGAGGGCGTTGGTGGAGTGGCCATCACCAATGTCGATGGCGACTCCGATTCCTCCCTGGTGGAGGTTGGCTTTGCCTTCGCTGGCGGTGGTGGGCAAGCGCAACATGGCGGCCAGGACGGAGTCGCCGTGTACGACGAGGCGTAGGTCGGGGAGGCCGGCTGGGGTGAGCGGCTCAAGGGTTGGGTGCGTTTGGAGGAGGGGCTCAGCGAGGACGAGGTCTTCGCTGTCGCCCATTGAGTGTTCGCCGTTGAGGATTTGTCGCCCGCGCGTGAGCACGTCTGCGTACGAAAACGGGCGTCCGCCTGGGGTTAGCCAGCCTTGTTCGGTCTGGTGTGCGGCGAGCAGGATGCCGCCGCCGGCGCGCCCCCGGTTGGGCTTTATCGCCCAGCGGTCGGGGAGGCCGGCAACGAGTTTGTCGAGTTCGTGTCGGGTTGCAGCGACGCCAAGGGTGGGGGCGACCGGGATGCCGTGGGCTTCGAGTGCTTGTTTGGTCTCGTGTTTGCGGTTGACAAGCCGCACCGCACTGGCTGGGTTGAGGGCGGCGATCAACGCGTTGCGAGCGTTCATGCCCATCACTCCGTCCCAGCGAACGGGCAGGCCGGTGGCGGTGTCAGGCGGCATGGGTTCGGTGCAGAGAGGTCGCGGCCGTCGCGGGTTGGGTGAGGTCGATGATCAGCGGGGTGGGTGTGGGCCCGGCGGGAGGGTGCGGGAAGCGGTAAAGCTCACTGAGTCGCAGCCCGCGATAGGAGCCGGCGGCGATCGCGATAACGAATCCGGCGACAACGAGCAGGGCAGGGCTGCGGAGGGCCAGTGCGTGGACTGCTTCGGCGCCGATCACGGTCAACACCAGCACCGTTGCGAGCGCCGTGTGCAGTGAGGCGCGAAGCGCCTGTTTGGGGCCGTCGTCGGTGATGACCGCCCACAGACGATCGAGAACGACCACCGTGACGATGACGGGCACGCCCTGGGCGGCTGCGAGGCGTTCGGGTGACCCGCCCAGCACGATCAGCCAGATGAGCACCACAACTCCGATGAGGGTTGCGAGCCGCGCCTGGCGGGGAATACGCAACCGGGAAAGTCCGGGTTGGACGACGAAGGTGGCGGCCAGTGCGGTGGCGGCCAAGAACAAGTAGACGGGACCGGCGTGCACGACCGCGACCGCCAGAAGGACAGGTGCGAACGTGCCGAGAGGTTGGAGACCGATCACCATTCGCAGGCTCACAACAATCGCAGTCGCGAGTGGGAGCAGGAGGAGAAGCGCAGCGGGGAGATCGGTTCGGGTGAGCGTGTCGCTGGCGCGGATCGAATCGTCGGCGAAGGTGGTGCTCGGGCTTTGGCTTGCGTCACTGCGATCGGGGTCGACGACAAGCCCGCCGAGCGCGTCGACGCCGAGGAGAATTGGGTAGGACCGATCGGAGCGGTCAGCGACGCTGACCTCGAGGCTGCGAGTCACACCGGCGAGCTCGATGTCGAGACGAACCACCGGTCGGCGTTCGCTGCCCAGCGCCGATGCGACGTTGATTGTGGGCGCCCCGGTGAGATCAAGACCGAGCGCGTCGATCGTGGCCCGATCGACCGATGAGCGGTCGGCGCCGGTATCGAGCCGCGCTACGGCCCGAACCTGGGCGTTCCCACTTGGAGCAGAGATGGTCACCGGCTCGTTGCGGCCGACGACGGTCCTCGACGACTGGGCCTGGTAGCCCACGCCGGCTAGTACCACGCCGGCAACGAGAAGAAGCAGCAATGTTGCGGCGGTGGCCACGCCACGCACCGATCGGGATCTGGCGAGGTGGTGCCATCGCATCAAGGGGGTCCTGTCTGGCCGCATCGGCCCAGTGTCGAGCACGCTTGCTTTGCTCATCCTGAAGTGGCCTGAACCTGCGCTGAAGCCTGCTGGAGCCGGTCGGATGCATCGGGTGCCGCCGGCTGAGCGCCGGTGCGCGTATCGGGGCCAGAGCTTCGAGCCCTGGCCCCGAGGAGTTTGCTGATGGCGCGGTTGGCGTCGGGTTTGTCAGTCGTCGTTGTCGGTGTCTTGGTGGACGACGTTGCCGTTGCCCGCGTCGATCTTGACGTCGATGTGGCCGCCGTTGCCGTCGCTGATCTCGACGCTGTAGACGACTGCGCCGTTTTCGTTGTCGAGTTCGACCTTGTCGACCGTTCCGGGCACGACGGCCTGGGCAGCTGCTTGGGCCTCATCGGCGCTGATCGTGGCTAGACGGGCGAGGTCGGCGTCTTCGTCGGCTTCGCTTTGTCCGTCCACCTCGGTGTAGGTGATCGAAGCCGGGTAGGAGGGGTCCTGGTTGTCGTCGTTGTCGAGGTCGTTCGTTTCGGTTTGGCTGGTGCCGGGGTCGGACTGGGCGGAAGCGGCGGCGAGTCCGCCGGCGCCGAGGAGTAGGCCGGCTGCGATTGCGGCGGCCAGGAAGGTCCGGTTGAAGTTGGGTTTGGTCATGGTGGGGGCTCCTTGGTCTTGCAGGTCGGGGGGTTCCTCGACCTCGTGTCCACATGGTGAGCGATGGGTGCTGGAGTGACGCTGAAGTGTCCTGAAGTGGACTTCAGGTAGCGGGGATCAGGTGGTCCCGGCTTTGAGAGCGACGATGATGCACAGGACTGCGACGAGCATCTTCGTGGCGCCTCCGATCCAGCGTTTCGCCGCGCTGGCCGAGCCGATGTTGGAAACCGTGTCAACCACGAAGTAGGCGGCGATGAACCAGGTGGCCCCGGTCAAGAGTGGGTCGCTGAAGGGCCCTTTGGCGACGAGGTCGCCGCGGGCGGCAACGACCCAGGCGGCGAGCGCGACAACGGCGGCCGCGACGCCGCTAATGATCCGGTAGCTGGGGGCGAGGACCTTGTCTCCTGTCTCGGGATGGTCGCTGAAGGCGGGCTCGCCCCATGGCGCACCGACGGCGAGGGCGATCTGATAGGCGGCGATTATGACGAGGAGGGCGGTGGCGCCAGCGGCAGAACCTTCGACCATGGCGTCACCCGCTCCTTTCCCCTCCACCTCGGAGCGGCTGGTGATAATCATGGAGGTGCGCGGCTGAAGTGACGCTGAAGCTGGGCGCGGCCTGGCATCGGCTCCGGCAGACTTCAGCGAGAGTTCAGGCAACTTCAGCGAAGCTGGGACAGCGGAGTTGGAGTGACCCGCGTGAAGTGTGAGGAGTTGTCGTGAGATTACTTGTCGTCGAAGACGAGAAGAAGTTGGCTGCCTCGCTGCGGCGCGGTCTGGAAGCCGACGGGTTCGCGGTCGACGTCGCGCTTGATGGCACTGATGGGCTGTGGATGGCTCAGGAGAACGCCTACGACGCGATCGTGTTGGACATCATGTTGCCCGGCATCAACGGCTACAAGCTGTGCGGCCAGCTCCGCGAGGAGGGCAACTGGACCCCGATCCTCATGTTGACCGCCAAAGTCGGCGACTTCGACGAGGCTGAGGCGCTGGACACCGGCGCTGATGACTTCCTTCGCAAGCCGTTCGCGCACATGGTCCTTGTAGCGCGGATCCGGGCTCTGCTGCGTCGTGGCGCGTCGGAACGCCCGGTGGAGCTGCAGGCGGGTGAACTGCGACTCGACCCCAACCAGCATCGCTGCTGGCGCGGCGATTCCGAGATAGCGCTGCGGGCGCGAGAGTTCGCCGTCCTGGAGTTCTTCATGCGCAACGCCGGGACTGTTGTCTCCAAGCAAGATGTGCTCGACCACGTCTGGAACTACGAGTACACGGGCGACCCGAACATCATCGAGGTCTACGTCCGCAACCTCCGAAAGCGCATCGACGAACCGTTCGGTCGGGCCAGCATCGAGACCATCCGCGGGGCCGGCTACCGCCTCGCCGAAAACGGCGGCTGAGCTATGCGCAGGCGCTTCGGATCGGTGCGAGCCCGCACCACGGTCGCTGCCACTCTGGTCGTAGGTGCCGCACTTGCAATGGGAGCGATCGGACTCATGATGGTTCTGCACAACACGCTGGTCGACAACGTCGACATCGGGATCGAACTGCGCGCCGACGACATCGCCGCGCTTATCGAAGGAGGCACGCCCCCAGCGTCGGTGGCAATCGAAGGTGACGAAGACGGCTTCGTGCAACTCATCGACCCCCAAGGCCGCGTGCTCGCTTCCAGCAGCAACATCGAAGGCGAGGAACCAATCGCAGTACCAGACGACCTTGGGACCTTCGACCTCGACGAGAATCCTGTCGAAGAGGGCACGTTCAGAGTCCACATCACCACGACCAGCGGCACGGCACCTTCCACGACGATCATCGTTGGGCGGTCCCTGGAAGACGTGCAGCGCACCCTCTCGGTCGTGACCTGGGCGCTCGTGCTGGGTGGCCCGGCGCTGCTCGCCCTCGTCGCCGCCACGACCTGGATCGTCGCCGCTCGAGCTCTGAGCCCGGTGGAGAACATCCGCTCGCAGGTCGCCAACATCGGTGGTTCGGATCTGCACCGCCGTGTCCCCCAACCCCGAAGTGACGACGAGATCGGCCGACTGGCCGAAACCATGAACGCAATGCTCGAACGTCTCGAAGCCGCCAGCGATCGTCAGCGCCGATTTGTGTCCGACGCCTCCCACGAGCTCCGCACACCCCTGGCAACGACCCAACATCAAATCGAAGTCGCGAGACGCAACCCACACGACGACCCCGATGCGGTGCTGGCTGAACTCGCCGACGACAACCTCCGGGTCCAACACCTCGTCGACGACCTCCTTCTGCTCGCACGCCAAGACGAGATCCACGCCGCAGCCGCCAAAGCCCTCACCGATCACGTGGTCGTCGACCTCGACGACCTCGCCCTCGTCGAAGCCCACCGCAGCCGCAACACCACCAAGTCCATCGACACCCAAGGCCTCCACGAAGCTCAGGTCAACGGGGACGCTGGTCAGCTCGCCCGAGTCATCCGCAACCTCGTCGACAACACGTTCACCCACGCCAACGCACGCGTTGCTGTCACCGCCGACACAATCGGAGACACGGTCGTGCTCGCTGTGGAGGACGACGGGCCCGGGGTCGCCGAGAAGGAGCGGCACCGGATCTTCGAACGTTTCACCCGCGCCGACGACGCACGGGCCCGCAGCGACGGCGGCGCAGGGCTGGGGCTCGCCATCGTCGAGGACCTGGTTGCCCACCACCACGGCACCATCACCGTCGACACCAGCTCCAACCTTGGCGGCGCCCGATTCACCGTCACCCTCCCGGCCGCCCAACACTCCGCGAACAACCCGCCGCAACCTCGCCCACCCGGCACGAGTGGACACGTCGAAGGCACGCTCACCTAGCTCCCAGGCGTTGCCCCGGAACATCGCGGCGCCGTGCCCGGCTCATCTACGGGGCGATGACGACGGTGTCGAATACGTCGCCTGCGTGATCGATGGCCCGCAGCTCGATCCGGTCCGCCCACACCGCGATATCGACGAAGTGATGGGCGGACCAGGCGACCTCGGTGAAGTCAGCCCGGTCGGCAGGCCGGAGCTTGGCCGCGCCGCCGGTCACCACGTAGGTGACGCCGTTGATTACCCGGCTGCGTTGGTAGTCATGGTCGTGCCCGGCCAGGACGAGCTGGACCCCGTACCGCTCGAACACCGGGCTGAACGCTGCCCGGACCTCGGTGCTCGAGCCGTGGTAGCCGGAGCATCCCCCCATTGGCCGGTCACCTCGATTAGGAGGTAATCATGTCAGTGATGGAGCAACAGCCAGCACCAACGCGGCGTAGCTACACCGATGAGTACAGACGAGACGCCGTGGCCATGGTGCTCGACGACGGCTACAAGATCGTCGATGTCGCCCGCCGGTTATCGATCAATGCCGGCACGCTCGGAAACTGGGTCCGCCAGGAACGCACCGATCGTGGTGAACGGACCGGGTTGACCACCTCGGAAAAGGCCGAACTGGCCGAGCTACGCAAAGAAAACACCCGCCTGCGGATGGAACGAGACCTGCTCAAACGAGCGACGCCTTCTGGGTGAAGGAATCGGGACAGTGACCCGCTATCAGTGGGTCGCTGCCCGGGTACGCAAGCGACTAGCCGAGGGGTTCCCGATCACCGCTGCCTGTGAGGTGGCCGAGGTCTCCACCACCGCGTTTCACGATTGGCGCCGCAAACGACAAGCCGGACCGACTCCCAGCGAGTTGGAGGAGGCACGGCTGGTGGAGGAGATCCGCCAGATTCACGCTGAGAGTGACAGCACCTATGGTGAGCCTCGTATCACTCCCGAGCTTCGCGACCGGGGCTGGGACGTGAACCACAAGAAGGTGGAGCGGCTCATGCGCATCCACGGCATCGTCGGGGTCCACAAACCAGCCAAGGTGCGCACCACGATCCCAGCCGAGGACGCCCCACCGCTACCGGACCTAGTGAAGCGCCGGTTCGACCCGGGCGCTCCCGATGTCGCCTGGGTTGGCGACATCACCTACATCCCGACCGGTGAGGGCTGGCTCTACCTGGCCAGTGTGTTGGACCTGGGGTCTCGCCACTGGCTGGGCTATGCCATGGCCGACCACATGCGCACCGAACTCGTCAGCGACGCGCTCGGCATGGCCGCAGCAACCCGAGGCGGTGTCACTGAGGGGATCATCTTCCACTCCGATTATGCCGAGGATCGCGTTAAGCCGAAGAGCCGTGGTCTGGGCCTGCGTGAGCGGAGGTTGTTGTCTGATTTTTCGGGTTAACGATCGGAGCTATCGAAGGCTGTAGAGAGCTTCGATCTTGGCCTCGGTGAGTCCGCTGGGTGCTGCGTGGTCGCTGGGTGTGGCGGCGTTGATGGCTTGGCGCATCATGTCCACGGTCGCGAAAGCGTAGAACGCGGAGGTGGTCGACATGTTCTCGTGGCCGAGGAGCCGCGTGATGATCGGCAAGGGAATGCCCTGTTGGTAGAGGTCCATCGCCTTGGTCTTGCGCATCATGTGGCAGTGGATGCGCTCGGGGACCGATGGGCAGGTGATGCGGGCGGTTTGCGCGGCCTGTTTCAGCACGATCGCGACCGTGTCGGTCGATAGTCGGCTGGGTTGCCCGTGGTGCAGGCTGTAGAACAGCGGACGGGTGGCGGGCAGGGTTGCCACGTTGGGGTGGAACTCGGCGAGGTAGACCTCCAGGTGCTCGATCGTCTTGGTGGTCAGCGGGACGATGCGGGTCTTGTTGCCTTTGCCGGTGAGGCTCACATGGGCGGGCTCGGCGAAGCAGAGGTGTTGCAGGGTGAGGTTTGTGATCTCGCTGGCCCGTGCGGCGGTGTCGTAGAGCAGGATGAGCATCATCCGGTTCCGGCGCGACTTCGCGGTGCCGCCGCTGAAGGCGGCAAGGACCGCGCGGGTCTCGGCTTCGCTGAGGAACTCAATCGGCTTTCGGGGGTTGGCCGGGGCCCGGAGGGCTTGCGCTGCCTGGCTGAGCGCGACGAGCGTGAGGTCCTCGTAGGAGCAGTAGCTGAGGAATGCTTTGACGGCGCTGAGGCGCAACGCGATGGTCGCTGGCGCATAGCGCCTCTCGTCGGACATCCAGGCCAGCCAGGACTTCAGGTGCTTGCGGTCGAGGTGGTCGAAGCTGACGTCGGCGCGTTCGATGTGCTCGTGGTTGGCGAGGTAGTCAAGGAGGCACTCCAAGCTGATCCGGTAGGCGTCGATCGTCTTCGGCGATCGTCGCTGCACCGTGGGCAGGTAGACGTGTAGGTAGTCCCGAGCAAAGCCGAAGAAGTTGGGGCCGCCGGTGTTCGGGTCGCGCCTCATTCGAACCCGACCTCGGGGAGCACCGACTGGGCGTGGTCGGCAATGTCGGCGTAGCAGCCCATGAAGTCGGGCGACGTGTGCACGTAGTAGTAAGTCGACTCGATCGTGGCGTGGCCCATGTAGCGGGCCAGGTAGGGCAGCATCGCGGTGACGTCGGCGCCTTGGGCCATCCACCGCTCAACGTTGGCGTAGGCGAAGTGGTGGCGGAAGTCGTATGGCCGTGGCTGGGGGCCGCTTCCAGGTCGGGCCAGCCCGGCGTGGCCCCAGATGCGTTTGAACGTGACCCCCACTGACGCGGCGGTGACTTGGTTGCCGGCGGCGGAGACGAAGAACCGGTCACGAACTAGGCCGAACTGCTTGCGGGACAACTCGTCGCAGGAAGCCAAGACCCTGACGACCTCGTCGGTCAGGGGTAGCCGTCGGCTCCGGTTCCCCTTGGACCACACGACGTCGATGTGGCCGTCACCCAGGTCGACACGATCGGGTGACAGCTGGCGGACCTCCCCGGTCCGCATCCCGCACGAATGCATGAGCGTGAAGAACGCGACCGCTTGCCACCGCCACGGGGACGGGACGTCGAATCGTGACGCGGCCGAGAAGAACCCCTCGATCTCGGGGGCGCTGAGCAGGTAAGGCTGGGTGCGGGCATGGGTGGCCTTCCAGCGATCAGACAAGACGTAGGCATCGCGGTTGCCGTGCATCTGGAGCCAGCGACCGAAGTCACGAACGTAGGACATCCACGACCGGTAGCGGCTCGAAGCCGCGAGCTGCTCGCTGACCCAGCCCTCCACGGTGTCACGGTCGAAGACGGCCCGAGCCTCGCGAGCACAGTAGGCGTCGAAGCGCTTCAGATACCAGACCCGAGAACTGCCGTAGAAGCCCATCGCCTCCTTGAACGCGAGGTAGGCGTCGAGGTCCTCGGCGAACGCGCTGGTGAAACCGTGGGCGCTCATGAGCGCGCCCCGGCCGGCACGTCCAGTACGCACTGGACAACACGGTCCCGATCGACGCTCAGGTAGAGATTCGTCGACTCCGCACTGGCGTGGCCGAGCACCGCTGAGATCGTCGGCAGCGCCACATCGGCGCGCAGCGGCCTGGACGCGGCGTTGTGGCGGAGGAACCGGCATCCCCCCTTGACATCGGTGACTCCCGCCTTCGTAAACACGTGCATGGTCACTCTGTGGATCGAGGCGTGGTCGGCGAGTCGAGTGTGGGGAGCCTTCTGGCGGAGAAACACGTGAGCGTCGCCGGAGTTGGGTCTGTCCTCCAGGATGTACTCGGCCAGCTTGTCCACCACCAGCCCGGTCAGGGGCACTGTCAGCGGGTTGCGCGTCTTCTGCTGCACGATCTCGGCGGTCCGGCTGCGCCAGTCGATCTCGCTCAGGCGGAGAGCGACGATGTCGCAGGCGCGCAGGCCCGTCGTCAACGCCAGCAGGGTGATGGCAGCATCACGGGCGCTGACCGCCCCCGACGCGCACACTTGCACGACTCGCCGCTCGTCGTCGTCGCCGAGAACGGGAAGGATCGGATGGGAACGCTTCACGCCCACCAAACCCGCCGCCTCGACCAGGTCAGTGCGACCAGCGAACTTCAAGAACGGGCGCAGGTTAGACACCACGCAGAACAACGACGATTGCGCCCACTTGCTCGACAAAGACTCGAGGAACCCCAGGACGCTGCCGCCATCGGCGTCCTCCACACGGCAGATCCCGCGGGACTCCAAGAACACCATGTAGCCGCTGGCCACTCGCTTATAGGCGTCACGAGTCGCCGGTGCCAGACCGCGATCACTCATCTCAGCTTCCCACGCGGCGCGCAGCGCAAGGAACTCGCTCGACTCGGGTCGCGGCCCTCCACCACCGCGCTTGCGGACCGAGAGATCCACCGCGCCGGTCACGACATAGGAGTCGAACAGGCAAACCAGGCGGCGGTAGTCGAAATGACGCTGCTTGCTGACACGGCCCGTGCGCGGACTGACCGTCATCGACTCGAACGCAGCACCCAGCGAGGGCGTGTAGACGCCGCCATCACCACCAACGAAGGCAGTCAGCGCCTTGATGGTCTTGTAGTACTGACCGATCGTCGACTCCGCGTAGCCGGCAGCACGCAGCTCCGCGATTACAACCGACCCGATCTCTGTGACCGTCATATTCATGCCCATCCCCTTCCACGAGACGTGCGGGCACGGTCAACGGTAAGGACGGGCGGGATCGTTAACCCGAAGAACCAGCCAACAACCTCCGCTCACGCCGGCCCAGACCACGGCTCTTCGGCTTAACGCGATCCTCGGCATAATCGGAGTTCAGCCGAATTCGGCTGAATTCTGATAGGGGTAGCCAATACCTTTCTGGTGACTACCGGGACCTGATCAACAATTTGGAGATGCGCCAGTCGGTAGGCAGGACCGGGGTGTGCTTTGACAACAGCGTGGCCGAGGCCGCGTGGTCCTCACTCAAACGAGAACTCGTCCACCGCTACACCTTCCCCGACCGCGCCACCGCCCGGCGGGCCATCTTCGCCTGGATCAATCGGTACAACACCACCCGGCGTCATTCCACCCTCGGCTATGTCCCACCGGTAGAATGGGAGAACCACTACCATCAACAAAAGGCCGAGCAGGCCGCGTGAACCAACGTGGCCGGTCAACAGGGGGAAGCCCAAGCATCCCTTCAGCACTCAACCGCTGGTGTTCAACACCTGAATCTATGGGCGCAACCCACCCGGCGGCAGAGTCAAACGACCCGGCTACGCACGCGACGTAACGCCCCGGCACCCTACACCTACGCAGGCGAGTTTCCACCGACCACGCGCGAGCTGTTGCCTTCCCACGCTCTCTGCAGTCCCCAGGTGCACGGAATGTTCCGCACGTCGTCGAAATCTTGTCCAGGGCGGCGGCTGGGGCAGCCGAACTTGTCCACGGCGGAGGTCGGGGCCCCATCGAGCGCTGTCACCTACCTGTCGCGGCAGGGCGCCGGCTGGATCGTCAGCGTCGCGACGAAGGGGCGCCTGGAGGGCGCCTACAGCTCGGTCCAGAGCGCCGTGTCGACGTAGCGCTCGAGGTGCGCGACGTTCGTAGTTGCTACGACGACGCGTTCGCCGGGCGTCCCGGAGCGCAGGTTGCGGGCCTGGGCTGCAAGCAGGACGTCGCCGTCGAGGGCCGCGTCGTGGGCGGTGGGGAGGCCGTCGTTACGGGCCTGGGCCCACAACTCTGCGGCGTCGCGCATGATCGGCGTGGACAGCGGGTGGTAGCCAAGTCCCGCACAGAGCTCGTCGAGGCGAGCAATGCCCGCTGTCTTGCCCGCTCGGATGAGCTCGCGTCGCACCTCGTAGTCGGCGATCTCGGGCACGATGATCTGGTCATTTGCGGAGACTCGACTACGTGCCCAGGCCTGTGCCTGCTGGCCGGGCCCGCTTGCCGTCGGGTTGCTGAGCAGTCCGAGTGGTCCGCTGTCGAGGACGATCAACACCTCAGAAGGGGCGTCCCTCGGCGCGACGGGTCGCAGCCAATGCGTCCATGAGCTCGCGTCCGGTCGCTTCCCGTTCGTCCTCGTCGCCGATCGCTGCCGCTGCGTCGAGAGCAGCGAGGGCCCTGGACGCTCGATCATCGCGGGTGGACGGCCTGGCGACGTAGTGCTCGGCTTTGGTGAAGTACTCGGCGCCCCTGACGCTGCCCTTGTTGCCCGTGGTGCGCCAGCCGAGCTTTGCCATCTTGAGCTTCAATGCGACGCCGACGGTCTGGCGGAAGCGGTAGCCGGCGCGGTCTTCGGCCAGCACGGCCCTGATGGTTGGATCGGCTTCGATGAATCGGACGACGCCGCAGAGCGCCGGCAGCTGGTGCATCTCGGCGTCGATGAGGCGTTGCTCGTTCGCGGGGTCGTTGAGTAGCGCGAACAGCCGGACGAACGCCTCGGGGCGACGAGCCAACTCGTCGCGGTACTTGGATGCGTGCGGATCGTCGAAGAAGTCCTCATGGCGGATGTCGTGGGTCGTAGCAGTCGACGGAGGCATGCAATCAGTTTAGACATCCCGACTGTGGATGTCTACAGGGTGACGGTCAACCACTGCGCCAGAGGTGAACTCGCTGAACAGGGGAAGCGTCGCATCAGGCGACCTGCACCCAGTCACCTCTATGGCGTGGGTTAAGGGCTGTAGTCCCCCCTCCGACACAAGCGTTAGTACACCGTGGTTCAGCTGGCTGGGGCCCGTCGATGGGCAGCGCCAAACCCTTCTCTGGAGGGTTCTGTCTAGCAGTCGATGGCGGCTTGGACTGCGGCGCATGCTTCGGCGAGGCGGGGTGGTTGCAGTGTGCAGATCTGGTCGACCAGGTAGGCCTTGGGGACGACTCTGAGATTGTCGAAGCTGGCGGCGCAGTCGGTGGGCATGCCGTCATCGGCTCCGAGTCGGAGTTCGGTCGGGATGTCTCTGATCGTGCGGGTGACGGGTGCGGCGAGGACGCTGTTCAGGACGGGGATCGCAGCGGATCTGGTCATGATGAGGAAGGGGCGTCGACCAACGCCTTCGAGTTCGCCCCACCAGATCTGCCCTCGGTCCGGAGTCGTCACCATGGCTCGTCGAGGATTGCTTCGCGTAGCGATGCGAGTGCTGCGTGGTCTTCGGTGTCGGTTGGTGGTTGTCGTGTGTAGCCGTCGACGACGGCTCGGTCGGTCTGGCGTTGGTGTTCGAGTTTCATGATGGCTTCGATGCCGGCGCGGACTGCAGCGGCCCGGCTTTTGTATGCTCCGGCTTTGACGAGTTCGTCGAGGTCGCTGAGGAGGGGTTCGGGAAGCCGAACGGCGATCTGTTCTGTGGCCATTTTCTGAGTATACCTGATCGGTATGCGATACGGTATGTGATTTCCAATGCCGGGTCTCGTGAGACGCGACAGCTCTGGTCAGGCCGCGGCGAGCCTCATCCAGCCCTATCGAGTCGGGGGAGTAGGTTGAGAATTGAAGTCGCCCCTCCGAAACGTCTGGGTCGCCGGACGACGCGAAATGCCAGAGGGCGCTGCGGTTCGAATGCGCGTGGCCGTGCGGCACCTACCGCTCGTGGCAATCGCTGTGTCGGCCGTCCACCAATGCCTGAAGGCACGGCGGGTTGTCGCAGTTCAGCCAGCCTCGGTCGTCGCAGGGGACGGCTGGGAAAGTAGTGCGCTCGGATAGAACTCGACAAGGCTCGGTTCTCGCCAGTCCGGGTATGCGTCGAGATGGCGGCCGTGTACTCCTCGCCGCTCGACGCGGCGGCCAGGTTGACTTGGGCGGTACGGATGTAGGTGATTGTCTCGGTGTAGATGGTGGGATCGGCGGGCAGTCCGTGGCCGGGATACACCTTGTCGGGCGAGTCGAGTCGGAGCTCTTCGAGGATGGAGATCCAGCGGTCGAGGTGGGGGTCAGGAATAGATGGGTCTCGTTGAAGACCAGATCGCCCGTGAAGATCGCATCGTGGTCGGGCAGGGTGATGACCATCTGGGCGTGTGCCTCGGCGTCGAGGAATTCCTCGGCGAGATAGTTGATCCCGTCGATGGTGAACGCACGATCGAGGATCTCGATGTCTCGGTCTCCCGCATCGATCAGCTCGGCCACTGCCAAAGTGGTGGCCACCGGCGCATCGGCGAAGGCGGTGTTCAGCCCTCCGACATGGTCCGAGTGATCGTGGGTCATCATTACCTTGACGATCGGCTTGTCGAGCGCGTCGACGGCAGCCCTGCAGCTTTCCGGGTCACCGTTTCGATACCCGGTGTCGATGACGACGAGCGACGTCGACGACTCGATGACGTAGGTCCCGGTGTTGAGGCTCGGGCCCAAGTGGGAGTGGATCGTGAGATCGCCGACCGTGTCCGCCGTCATCGCAGCCCCTGGGTCGGCGGCTTCGAGCTCGGTTGAGTCGGGTATTGCGACGTCGGCGTCGTTTCCACACGCAGCGCCGACTGCCAGCAGGCAGGCGGCGGCGAGCATCGGCCACCGTTGCGGCCCGTTGGTGCGACGCCGGATCATGACGGTGGGAGCGATGACGAGAACGCCAGCAGGTTCAGCACGGCGGCGACTGCCCAGAACGGGGCGAACACGATCCCGACGTTGCGTCCGTTTCGCGACACCCTGGGGTGGTTCCCGAGGAATCGGACGCCGGCATGGTTGGCGTTGACGAGCATGAACAAGACCGACATCGCCCCGAACACCAGGTGCAGTGGGTTGCGCTCGACCAGAGTCAACGTCAGCCCGTACACCACGCCGACGACCACTGAGATGAACGCTAGTGACCCTTGGCGTTGCTCGAACAGCATCAGGAAGACGTAGTCGGCTCCTGCCCGCTTCTTCGCCGTGGGAGCGGCGTCGAGCGCTGCGTCGAGCATCGCGAGTTGTTCGTCGTTGGTGAGTGATCCGGCCTTGCTCGGCCGTGCGGGCCCGAATAACACGAGCACGTAGTTCACGATCCAGCGGGACAGCATCGGGAAGGCCACTTCGACCAGGTGCAGCAGCCCAGGTGCCAGGCACAGCACGAGCGCAATCGTGGAAACGGTTGTGTCATCCATGTTGAACCGAGGGCCTTTCGTGGGAGGTGTGCAACGGGTGGGTGGGAGCGCTCAGATCGCGGTTCATGGGCGCTCCAGGATGGCGTTGAGGCCGAGTTCGTTCACGATGTTGTCCTGGATTGGTTAGGTGATGCGGTTGAGTTCGGCGACACCATGCTCGATGCCTACGTGAGTACGGATCGGACGGTGCCCGGGTTCAGGGACGCTGGTTACTGCAGCGACGCTGGATGCGTGGTGGGGGAGGTGAGTTCAAGTCCCCCCTCCGACACTCGAACAAATGTTGGGTCCAGTTCGATACCTGGTTGATTCGGCCCGGTTTCGTTGGCCGCTCAGCCGGTCATTGCAATGGCCGCACCGGCGATGATCATGACGGCGCCGACGATTTGGTAGAAGCTGTGGACGCGGTCGCCCCAGAGGATTCGTGAGCGGGCGACGAGGAGTCGGTAGAGGCCGAAGTCGGACTTGGTGCGGCCGCAGGTGATGAACAGCGCACCGACCATGGAGATGATCAGGCCCCAGATGATGTTCATGGTCGTTCTCCTGCGTGAACCGACGGCGGTTCGGTGGTTCCTAGTTGGTGACGGAGATCGCGGTGCGGCTGTAGGTCGTGTCGTCGAGTTGGTCGACGAGGGCTCTGGCAATGTCGGCTCGGTTGATGCGGGTGTTCGGGCCGGTGTTGGTGGCGGTGTAGTGGCCTGTGGCGGGGTCGTCTTTGAGGACGGCGGCTCGGACGATGGTCCAGTCCAGCTCTGTTCGACGATGGCTTCCTGCGCTTGGTGGTCGGCGAACACGTTGCGAAGCATGGTGGGAAACAGTAGACGCGAGCTTCGTGGGATCTGCTGCCAGCTGTCACCGACCCCGGCGGCGGACATCACCACGAGACGTTGGACATCGTGCGCGACCATCGCGTCGATGACCGCCGCCGTCCCGGTGGCGAGTGTGGTCTTGTCGGTTGGCCCGGCCGAGCGATCCTCGCGTTGGCTCTTCGAGCCAGCCTTCCAGCAGAAGGTCGAGGGCGGAGTTGACGACGGCTTCGAGGGTGAAAAATGACGCCTCCAGGCGAAGATGCGAGTTGCCAACCCATGTGACGCCACTACGAGGCGGTCCCAGCCGAAAGGGCATCGTGATGTCAGACCGCGATTCTGCCAACCAGCCACCCCCGCTCGAGTCGTACAACCTGTTCACGAGCGATCCGGTCCTGGCAGACGTCACAGAGCGCGAGGGCGGGGGTGCCGGCCTCGACGGACTGGTGGCGTTCGGCGAGAGGGTTGGCTCGGCTGAGGTCTTTGAATGGGGGGAGCTCGCCAACCGGTTCGAGCCCGAGCTCGTGACCCACGATCGGTTCGGTGAGCGGATCGACGAGGTCCGCTATCACCCCGCATACCACTCGCTGATGGAGCTCTCAGTCTCGGAAGGTCTGCACTGCCGGCACTACGAGAGCGGCCCTGGCGACGGCGGGTATGTTGCCCGCAATGCGGCCATGTTCCTGATGGCCCAGGTGGAGGTGGGCCACGGATGTCCGATCTCGATGACGGGTGCAGCGCTGTACGCACTCCAGCACCAGCCCGAGCTGGCAGAGGTATGGGGGCCCCGGGTTGGCTCCCGCACCTATCACCCGACCCTGGCAGCCCCGCAGGACAAGGCAGGGGCGTTGCTGGGCATGTCGATGACCGAACGTCAGGGCGGCTCCGACGTGCGGGCCAATACGTCGGCCGCTGTTCCCGTTGATGGCGGGGGACCCGGAGCCGAGTACCGGGTGACGGGCTCCAAGTGGTTCGTGTCGGCGCCCATGTGCGACGCGTTCCTTGCTCTCGCCTATGCACCTGGTGGCCTGTCGTGCTTCCTTGTGCCACGCGTGTTGCCTGATGGATCCCGAAACCAGCTCCATCTGATGCGGCTCAAGAACAAGCTCGGCAACCGTTCGAACGCTTCCAGCGAGGTGGAGTTGGACAACGCCGCGGCGTGGATGGTTGGCGAAGAAGGCCGAGGAGTGCGGACCATCATCGACATGGTGTTGGGGACTCGTCTCGACTGCACCAACTGGGCCACGGCCCTCATGCGCCAGGCCGTAGCCCAAGCTGGCTGGCATGTCGCGCACCGCTCTGCATTTGGGGCGAACCTCATCGACAAGCCGCTCATGCAGAACGTCCTCGCCGACCTGGAGATCGAAACCGAGGCTGCCACCCTGCTCATCGGGCGTCTATCGGGAGCCTTCGAACGGGCACCCGCCGATCCTGGTGAAGCCGCCTTGGCTCGGATCGGGGCAGCGGTAGCGAAGTACTGGATCACCAAACGCTCGACGCCTGTCGTGCGTGAGGCTCTCGAGTGCGTCGGCGGCAACCGGCTACGTCGAAGAGTCGATCCTGCCCCGCCTCTACCGCGAGGCGCCGCTCAACTCGATCTGGGAAGGCTCGGGGAACGTGATCGCCCTCGACGTACTCCGTGCTCTCGACCGCAGCCCCGAGGCTGCCGACGCCTTCGTCGCTGAGCTCGAACGTGGAGCAGGCTGCGATCCGCGGGTCGACCGATCAATCGATGCGGCATGCGATGCCCTCAGGAAAACTGCCGGTGACGAGGTCGAGGCCCGGCGTCTCGTCGAACAACTGGCCGTCACCTGGACCGCGAGCCTCTTGGTCCAACACGGCGACCAGGATGTCGCCGACACCTACTTCCGCTCCCGACTCGACCACGACTGGGCGAACGAGTTCGGCACCCTCCCCGCTGACGCACCCCTCCAACGCATCGCCAACCGGGCCGTCCCTTCCACCTGACGGGCGGCGGTCGCTTGGACCCCGGCGTGCACGACGGCTGCGCCGCTCGACAGTGGATTGCTAACGGCGTCTGAAAGGTGCTCGGACCTCGCCTCATTCGGTCGCCAGCTCGACACTCCAAGGCGCGCGTGTACTGGGGTGAACTCGCCCCTCCGACGGCGCTTCAAGGAGCGCGTAGGCGACGTTGCCTCGGCCGCAGGTCCGTAGTCGGCGTCGCCACGCAACACATCGCGGGGTTGACGAGGCGAGTGCGTTCGCTGACCCGTTCGCGGCTGACGGCAACCAGTTCCAGATCGAAGACATCCTGGTCAACGGGCCGCCGTGGAACATCAGGATTGCTCTGCGAGTCCACGACTTCATTCCTGGTCCTGACGGACGAGAGGACGTGTACCCGAATCGGGCGACCCTGTTCTTGGAGGTCGAGTGGGGGCGACTCGTCCGTTGGGATACCTACGAGGACACCGAACGCGCCTGTATGGGACCGGTCCACAAGCCCGTCGTAGACCGTCGCGACGCAAGGAGTGGCGACCGGTTCGATGTTCCAGGGCGCGCGTGTAGTCGAGGTTTGAGCGCCCCTTGGCCTGGTGGTGTGCGGCGCGTTGTGTCAGGCTTCACTGGTGAGCTGGAAGCTGTTCTCCGACGACCGAATCCGACGCATGTATGCGTCGGGTCGCGGCGACGCCACGGCGCGGCGGATGTCTCTGTTCTGGGCACGCGTCCACTCCATGGGCATTCTGCCCAAACGGTGGGTGACCCTCGAAGTGCCCGGGCACCGCAGCGGCGAGCTCCGGCGCTTCCCACTCGGAATGGCCGACGTGGCAGGCCGCTGGTACCTGGTGTCGATGCTCGGCGAGTGCGCCTGGGTCCGCAACGTCCGCGCTGCTGGGGGCCAGGTCGTGCTAAGACGCCGACGCGCCCGTCAATGCACGCTGGAGGAGGTACCGGTTGAGGATCGGGGCCCTGTCCTGCGCCGCTATGTCGATAAGGTGCCCGGCGGCCGCCCTCACATCGCGGTCGCCCGCGGCGCTCGGGTCGAGGAATTCCAGGCCGTCGCCGCCGACTACCCGGTCTTTGCGGTCGTCGAGAACGCCGACCACGGGCCTGCCTGAAGCGGGACAGTGTGGTCAGGTCTCGGGTCCGGCACGTCGACCCAACAAAAGCGGCTCAGCGGTCATGAAGGTCTGCCCTCAACGTCGCGCAGCGAGTTCCCGCTGCCACCAAGCACCCCCACCCGCGGGCCTTCCCGTCCGACACCCACACATCCACCGCCTGCCCCAGACTGCCGGAGCCAGAGCGCGCTGGGCTGGCCCTGAACTGCCACCGCTCTGATGTGGCGGCGCCTCGTCAGATCGGCTGCATGAGCTCGATGCGATTGCCGAATGGATCCGACACGTAGACGCGGTCGTACCCATCAAGTGGCTCGTCGTCGACGACGACATGCCCCGCAAGCTCGAGCACGGCAGCGAGCGCCCTGACGTCGTCGACGATCAGGGCCGGGTGCGCCTTCTTTGCTGCCCGGAAGTCGTCCTCGACGCCGAGGTGGATCTTCAAGGCGCTCGATTCGAACCAGCAGGCGCCCCGTGGAGCGAGGTGCGGTGGCTTCGGGACGTGCGGGATTCCGAGGATGCCTTCATAGAAGCAGACTGCTTCGGCCTCCTGGCCGGGGGCATGGCGAGCTGGACGTGGTCGAGCCGAAGCACGTGCATGGCCCAATTCTGGCATCGTGGCGAGCGTCGAAGCTGTACCCGCCTGCGCCCGGGGTGGGACCAGGTGAAACGAGTTACTGGACAGAACCAGGGTCGAGGGTCGTAGTTCCACATCGATACGGCACAGGTGTTCTAGTACCTCGAAGCTCTGGTCTCGGATCATTGCGTCGGCAGGGCGTGGTCATCCTCGGATCCGTTTGTGCAGCGTGGGACCTAGCCTTGTGGTCGTGAGTGCCAGGGCTGAGATCGAGGGAGTGGTTGCTCAGCTCGTCCCTGGCGGCCGTCTGCTTCGGGCGGATCGGTTGCGGGGTGGTGTGTCGGCAGATGTGTTCCGGCTCGATGTCACCACAGCCACCGGCGAAGCCAGGAGAGTGGTGTTCCGTCATCACCGCGGTTCGGCTTTCAAGGGGTCGCAGGTGCTGACGGCCGCGCTGGAGTACGGGGTACTGGCGGCGCTCCATGGCGTGGGCTTTGCCGTCCCCGAGCCGTTCTTGGTCCACGCCGGCGCCGAGGATGCTGCGTCCTGGCTGATCATGGAGTGGATCGACGGAACGACCGAGGTCGGGGCTGCGGCGCTGCCCGACGCTCTTGACCAGATGGCGCGCTTTCTCGCTGATCTCCATGCGTTCGACGCCGCTGCCCTGCGAGTTCCCGGTCTCGAACCGATCGAGCACCCCGTCTTGGCCGTCCGCGATTACCTTCCCCGAGACCGCATTGGCAGGGACGTGGGGGCTGCACTCGATGCCTTGGTGCCGGGCTGGGAACCGAACCGTTCCGTTTTGGTTCATGGCGACTACTGGCCCGGCAATGTGATCTGGCAAGCCGGGACGCTCGCCGCGGTGATCGACTGGGAGGATGCGTGCTTGGGCGATCCGCTGGCTGATCTGGCTGCGGCCCGTGTGGAGCTCGCCTGCGCCTACGGGAACGGTGCGATGGAGCGGTTCACGAATAGCTACCTCGAAGCGACCTCAGCCGTGCCGCTGGGCGTCGATGCGCTCCCGGTCTGGGAAGTGTACGTGTCCGCGTCGGCTCTGGCGACGATGCACGATTGGGGCCTCGACCCGGTAGCGGAGGCCGAGCGGCGAAGTCGGACTCGGCGCTTCTTCGAACGGGCCGCTCAGGATCTGTATCGGATCATCGACTTCGATGGGTTGCCGTCCCCCTCCGAGTCCTGAACGAGTGTCGCGGTGCGTCAGACGCTGGAGGCAAAGGTCCGGATCTCGTCGGCACAGCCGAACGGGTTGGTCGAGGGGCATGAGAACCGAGCAGTCGTCGAATTCGACGAGGCGGCCCTGCGGGAGGAGGTCGGCGAGGCGCGCTCCATGGCTGCGAGGCATGGTGCGGTCGTCGATGGGCCAGATTACGAGTGCCGGTTTGTCGAAGGTCCGCAGCCCCTCGGCTGCCTCGATGAGACAGCCCTTGGGTGTGGTGGCCACGTACTGCCGGACATCGCGCCGGACGCCGGGCTCTGTGATGAGGCCCTCGGTCCACCCCCGGATGATGTCCATCGGAATTGGGCGGACCGTCATCCGTCCGAAGGTCATGGGCAGGCGCTGGAAGCCTGGTATTCGTAGCGACCGGCCGGCAATGGTGAGACCGCCGGGCAATCGGCACGACAGCGCAGCGAACGCTCCCGGGAGGCCTGGCGGGTAGTTGTCGAAGGCCTCCTCCGAGGTGAGCACCAGGCCAGCGATCAGATCGGGCCGTTCGACTGCTGTGATCTGCGGGCCGCCCCAGTCGTTGGCGACGAGCACGACAGGCGGCAAGTCGAGAGCCTCGATCGTCTCGGCGATGCGCAGAGCGCTGCCACGCATGGTGAGGTCGGCGTCGTCGGGCATTGGCCGTCGGTGACCGCCCAGCGGAAGGACGGGCACGACGCATCGGAACTCGGGTGCGAGCCGATCGATCACGCCGGTCCACTCGGTGTGGTCCATCACGAGGCCGTGGCCGAACACGATCGGCTGGCCGTCGCCGCCCGAGTCGAAGACGTCGATCGTGCCGGATGGGAGAGCGAGTGGGGGTGGTGGCCATGGCGGCTCCTTCGACTAGAGCGATCACTCTAGCCGATTGGAGCGAACGCTCCAATCTCGTGGGTAGCGTTGGTTCATGGCCAACCCCACTACGCGCGATCGTCTCGTCGGCGCCACCGCCGACCTGTTCCGGGTCGGCGGGTACCACGCCACGAGCGTAAAGGCGATCGTCGAACGCGCCGAGGCGCCATTCGGATCGATGTATCACCACTTCCCGGGCGGCAAGGAAGAACTCGGCGCCGCTGCCATCACCACGTCGGGCCTGGCCTACGGCGATCTCATCGACCTGTTCTTCGGCGACGACAACACCGATCTCGTCGAGGCCACGGAAGCGTTCTTCGCGGGCGCCGCCTGGACTCTGACCGAATCTGACTACGCCGACGCCTGCCCCATCGCAACCGTGGCACTCGAGGTGGCGTCGGTCAACGAGGACCTCCGCCGAGCCACCAGCGCGGTCTTTGATGACTGGGTTGCTCGGGCCTCGGCCCGATTCGTCCAGCACGGCATCGCGCCCTGCGACGCACCACGGCTGGCCCGCGTCGTGATCATGCTGCTCGAGGGTGCGTTCCTCCTGTGCCGAGCCGGCCGCACCACCGAACCACTTGTCGATGCCCGAGCCGTCGCCGTCGCCGAGGTTCGCCGCCTCCTCAACTGACGCGATGGCGAGAACCACAGCACGCTCGACCGGCGGCCAGCACCCGGCCGCTCCTTGGGCGACGTCTGAACCGAAGCCATGGGCTAGGCCGGTTTTGTCCGCCGCTCGGCGATTGAATGAGGCCCGATCGTCTTGAGTCAATATTGCGACGCTGTGAGCGCTCGTTGGAGACAAGTCGGTTTGACGGACCTCACTCGCGCCGTCGACCCGATGATGTCGGCTGCAACAATGTGGCGTGCTCGGGAAGAGGTCGACAGGTGAATGAGCTTGCTACGGCCCTGGGTATGTGGTCATCGCTCATCTATCTTGTGCTTGGCGTGGCGATCGGCAGCGGTTTCCTTTCGAACCGAAACCTGAACGATCCCGTCCGGGACCCGCACTTGGCCATCGCGGAGGTCCTGATCCTGTTGATGGCACCGGTCATGGTCACGTTGAGTGTCGCGATTCACGCCAGCGCCCCACCAGACGCACAGCCGTACACTCTCATCGCACTTGGTTGGATGGTCGCGGCCGCAGCCACGACCTCGATTGTGCACTTTGTCGAGCTCACGGTGCTGGTGGCGAAGCACGATGTTCTCGAGGTCCTTAGACCGTCCAGAACGAACAGCGAGACGGGCCAGCGAGGTGAGGTCCCCGTAGAGGATACGAAACACGATGGCCCAGCATGGAGGGATCGCGGCTGGTCAGCACCCACGCGCGAGTTTCCGAGCCCCACACCCTGGTCAACGCCCACGCGCCACAACTGGTCGCCACACGCTAGTGGTCCGGATGAGGTACAGCGACCACAGTGAGCTCGTCGATCGCGGTGAAGTCCCGGGGGTTGCAGGTGTGAAGAGGGAGGTCGTTGGAGACGGCGATCGCTGCGATCATGGCGTCGTAGGCGCGTGCGGCTGGCTTGCGTCCTGCTCTGCGTAGGCCGGCGGCGACCCGACCGAAGCTTCGAGCGGCGTTGGCGTCGAACGGGAGCGGTTCGAAATCGGCTTCGGCTTGTTGGACATGGGCTTGGCGTGCCGCTCGTTCGTGATCGGTGGATGCCACGAGTGGGCCCACCGAGAGTTCGGCCAGCGTTATCGCCGTGATCAGGGGTTCTGCGGGGAGTTGGCCGATATCTTCGATCCGCCCGAGCAGGATGAGCGTGCTTGTGTCGAGGATCCCACGAGGCATGGATCAGAGAGCGGGGTCGAGGATCTGGTCGAGGTCGTGTCGTAGCTGCTCGGGGTCGACGGGTGGAAGTTGCCGGTGGCTGGCAAGGATCGCGTCGAGCGACTTTGGTTCGCGGCGGAGTGGCAGTAGCTCGGCAACTGGCTTTCCGGAGCGGGTGATCGTGAGGCGTTCGCCCTTCGCGACTCGGTCGACTATGTCGCCGCCGTGGTTGCGGAGTTCTCGAATCGAAACTTCGGACATGGGAAGAGTGTATCACGTGTGATACCTCGAGGGAAGGAGATCATCGAAGCAGTCGCACGAGACTGTCCCTGGGTCCTCAATGGTCGGTCGGGGCTGCTGACCAGGCATTTCGTGTCATACGGCTACCGCCACGAGCGCCGCGCCCGTCGTGATGTGTCGGCGCCGAGCGTCGCCCGATCGCAGACTCTGAGCGGAACCCTTCCGAGGTCGGTTCGCTAGCTCGCGGAGCCCGACCTCGCGCTGGAGTCGGCCCGGGCCAATAGCCCGCCTGGGAAGGCGCTCAGGGAGATGGCGGTCAAGTCACGATTGCGCGTCGTGCACGAGAATCGCGATGTGCACCCGGTTCGTGACCTCGAGCTTGGTGAGAAGACGCGAGACGTGCGCTTTGACGGTGGCCTCGCTCATGAACAGAGATGCGGCAACCTCGGCGTTGGATGCGCCGGACCCCACAGCAATCGCGACCTCCCGCTCCCGGTCCGTGAGCGACGCCAGGCGCTGGGCAGCGAAGCGACGGCGATCTGTCATTTCGTCATCGCCGAGGTGAGAGAGAAGTGTGCGGGTGACCGACGGTGAGAGCATCGCTTCTCCCGCAGCCACGAGGCGCACTGCATTGACGATCTCCGTGGGCGCGGTGTCTTTCAACAGGAACCCGTCGGCGCCGGCCCGAAGCGCGTTCATGACATGCTCGTCGGCCTGGAATGTGGTCAGGACGAGCACGTGCGGCGGAGTCGCAAGGCGGCGGAGGGCCGACGTGGCGGCAATGCCGTCCATCCCGGGCATCCGGATGTCCATCAGGACGACATCGGGTCGATGCGCCCGCACGGCCGCGACGGCGTCGGCGCCGTCGGCAGCCTCGCCCACCACCTCCACCTCCTCTGACGACGACAGGATCATCCGGAGACCGGCACGCACCAACGCGTCGTCGTCGACCAGTAGCACCCGGACCTTCACCACGGCAGGTCGGCCTCGACGACGAAGTCACCGTAAGCGTCCGGTCCGTGCACCAGGACGCCATTGGCCAGGGTCACCCGCTCCTGCAAACCAAGGAGGCCGGTGCCGGAACCCGGCGGAGCCGGACGGTCGTGGGTGCCCACTGCGGGTGGGTTCCGAACGCTGACGTGTAGGCCGCGGTTCGGCGCTCCCGCCACCCGAACCTGGGCGTGGGTGCCGCGAGCGTGCTTGCTGATGTTGGTCAGCGCTTCCTGCACGATGCGATAGGCGTCACGACCCAGGGGGCCGGGTGCGGCAGCTGCACCGTCCACCTGCATCTCGAAGTCGATCTTTGCGCCGGAACGGCGAGTCTCTTCCACCAAGCGTGGAATGTCAGCCAACGTCGGTTGTGGCACCGTCGATGGCCGTTCCTGCCCCGGCTCCTCCCGCAGCACGCCGATCACGTCCCGCAGCTCCTCCAGCGCCTGGTGGGCCGTCAACCGCAACAGCGCTGCGCTCTCCCGCACCTGGGCGGGAGGCAGGTCGAGTGCGACCTCGAGCGCCCCGGCGTGCAGCGCCACCAGGGAGATGCGGTGGGCGAGCACGTCGTGCATCTCCCGTGCGATGCGGGTTCGCTCGGCCAGGCGTGCACGTTCGGCGCGGACGAGCTGATCGGCCTCGGCCCGTTGGGCACGGTCGCGCAGGGTGAACAGGAGCTGACGCCGGGCACGGATGAACATGCCCCATGCGGTTGCGGCGGCGGCAAGCGCCAGCGTCGGCAGCACCACCGACCAGGTGTTGGTCCGCCCGAGCCAGATCGAGCACACCACTGCGGACGGAACGAACAGAGCGGCCACGAGCAGGGCGGGCCGGACATGGCGGTGCACAGCCAGCGAGGACAGTGCGAACAGGCCGGCCACCGTGCCAAACGTCGAGAATGCACCCAACAGGACGCAAACCAGCGCCACACCGAACGGCCAGCGCCGCCGCCACCACAGGGAGAGACAGCAGATGGCTCCGAGCGCGAGGTCGGTGGCCACCTGCCCCGAGGTCATCCGATTGGCGGCGTCATCTACGGGGACGCTCAGGATGAGAGCGCCGAGAGCGGCGGCGATGACGAAGGCACTGGCGTCGACGGACCAGTTGCGACCACTCCTGGGCGCCACCTTGTCTGCATGAGCCGAGTCGGCCGGTGCCAGCATCGCCGTGGGGGCGGTCTGGGCCCACAGTCTGCGAAGCCAGGACATAGTTAGAGCCTACGGCTCAGGGCCCCGTGCAACATCGACGAAAGTCGACACTACAACCAACGAAAGGCCAAACGTCGGAAGCGGCCAGCCTCCCTTCGGACTTCGGATCGTGGCCGTCCGCCCGATGCGGCGGCGCGCCGGCCGGTTCAGGCTGGACACATGATCACAACAACCGCTCTCACCAAGAGCTACAAACAAGGGCCGGTCGTGCGCGACGTCTCGTTGCGCTGCGAACCCGGAACGTCGTGAGCAGGTCGGCCAGGATGAAGTGTACGAAGCAGCCAAGCTGGAGATCCTTTACGACCACCAAAACAACCGAGCCAAACTCTGGGTCGCCCCGAGGGTTGGTAGTGGGGTCGGAGGGGCGATTGCAACCCTTAACCCACGCCGCCGACGCGAGAACCCAGACAGCAGAACTCACCGCGCTAGAGGACCGGCAGCTCCCGGTCCAGGCGAAGCTCGCAGCAGCATGGACCAGCTCAGGAACCGGGAGAAGCCCAGAATGAGCGCAACAGCGGCAACGACGCGGACCACCCCGACCCGAGCGCTCCGAGAGCGAGTTGTCGGCGCGACGGCGATCGCGTTGGCAGCGTCGATGGTGATCCAGAACGCGATGTTTGGTTGGGCCAGTGCGCCAGGCTACGGGGACCCGATCAAGGAGGTGCTCGCCTGGCACCAGCAGAACCGGGTCGTGGTCGCGATCGCGGTCGGCCAGGAGGCGCTGCACCTACCGCTGCTGCTCGGGTTCCTGAGCGGTCTCCACGGGCTCGTCGGGCGTCGCGGGGGTGCGGGCGCGGTCTGGTCGCGCCTAGCGGTGGCCGCGGGCGCGACTCTTTCGGCGGCCTTCGCGCTCTACGCCGTTCTGTGGATCGGAGCCGTGCTGTCCGCCGGCGAGCTCGCCGAGCCGAGCCCGGTGTTCGAGCTCGCCTGGCAGCTGCATGCAGCAGCGTTCGCGCTAGCGCTGCCGGCGCTCGGCACCACCTTCATCGGCGCTGCGCTGGCGGCGCATGCCAGCGGGCTGACGCCGCCGTGGCAGCGTGTGCTCGGTGTGGCCGGGGGAGGCCTGCTGCTGGCCGCCGGGGCGGCCAGCCTCGCGATCGCGGACGGCTCGGCGCTCCTGTTCGTGGGGCTGCCCGGCCTCGCCGCCTGGCTCGTGTGGCTGTTTGCGATCGGCGTACGGCTGGTGCGCGCTTGAACAGCCGACCGTCCTGACGACGCATCGACCTCCGACGAGGAGGAATGATGAGAACCGACATCGAGGCAGCCGTGATCGCCGCAGCGCTTGGGGCATTCGCCCGGGGGTGCGCCGGGGATGCGATCGCCGATGCTGCGCTCGGGCTCGATGGAGCGGTAGTGGGCGTCCTCTCGGCAGCAGGCGTGTGGGTGCCCGAAACTCTGTCGTGAGGCGCTGACCAGGCGAAACGCGAGAGATCAGGCTGCCGCGACCGCCATCCACTCGGATCGGGTCCGGCGTGGGTTACGACCAACAGCACTCGACTTCGCATGATATCGCTCGCCCGCCGGAGCGTTCCGGAGCGCGATTCCCGAGTGGGTGATCGTCGCCGGCCGAGCGATCGAACGTGCCGGTGGCGAGCGCGGCAAAAGGTTCGACCAACGCAACCTTCTGTGCGCGCCGAACCGACTCGAACGAGGTCACCGTGTCGGGAACCAGGACAGTTGTCGCAGCGTCTACGTTGCGTAAACGGATCGAACTCAATCGAACCCGGAGGTCGGCGTGAATCGATCAGCACTGTTGCTGGCCATGGGTGCGCTCGGTTGCGACCCGACCGACTTCGCCGGTTCTGTGGCGCTGCGGAGTTATCGTCAGGTCGCGATTACCGGGCGGGTGCTGGTTGAGCGCAATCGAACGATCAACCCAGATGTCAGCGTCGGATTCGAGCATCCCGTTGATCACGGACCGGGTGTGCACCACTATGGAGCATGGCCTTTCCCGACCATAGTGTCTACCGAGTCCGCAGTTCCAGAGCGGTGTCGTGGGCACTCCGAATGGGCCGCGACTCGGGTCGACGCTATGTGGATGTCGAACTGAGTTGCCGCAGGCGCCGCATCGGGCGGCTGCTTGACATCCTCGAAGATCGAGCAGGCGCCGCCGGGGCGACGCTCATCCGAGCTCCCGGCCATAGCAACCAACGACGAGCTGTCGTCGAGTACTTGCGTGGTACTGCTCCCTATGACCCGCCGGCTGGCGTGCGGGAACCGCGGGTACCGGGCCCGGTGGGGCCGCCTACGGCCGAAGCGATGCCCGAACCTGGTGCGTGAGGCCCGATCGACAGTCACGAGCGATAACCCGACCGATGCGCTGACTGCCACGCCCAGGAACGAGCCAACGTCGCACGCAGCATCGTGACGCGCCGCCTGGCACGGAATCACGCGTCCGCGGTGCCAGCGCGTACAACACTGCGGCCCTTATGCTGTGCTCGATATTCGCGGTGCAGCGACGGCTTCAGACCCTGTGGGAGCCGAATGTTGTGTCGTGGCCAAGCGCGTCGCGTTCGGGATCGTCAACCACCGGAACTGGCGCATCCGAGCCCTGCTTTGTGCGGGCCGCCCCAACTGGGACCTACTCCCCGACGTCCAACCCCGTTGAAGCCGGAAGCGCCGGTATTTCGCGTCATGCGGCGGCGTACGAGCCGGTCCAGGGAATGTATGTACTTGGGGTTTGTGTCGCCCCTCCGACTCGCCCCTCCGACACACTCGTTAGTACACGCGTCCGGTCCCTGCGGTGACATGGATGCGTACGTCGTCGTGGTAGACGACTGCGAGGTTGAGTTCGCCACATACGGCGCCCGGCGACCCGCCCAGGGAGCGTGGGGGCAGTCGCCCGTGTTGGGGAGGTGTCGTTGTGGTTGGCTCGGTGTCTTGCCGGCGGTCGGTCAGTTCCACGGGTTTGTGATAGTGATGCCTGTGAAGCGGTCGAAGTCCGTGTCGTTGCGGGTGACGACTGTCATTCCGTGTTGGAGGGCGGTGGCGGCGATGAGAGCGTCTCTGAATGGTGCGGGGTCGGGCACGTGCAGGGCAGCGGCTTGGCGGGCGATGTCGGCGGTGACAGGCAGGAGCCGATCTTCGAAGGCTGGTACGACGCTGTCATCGAGCCAGGTTCGAAGGATGGTGCCTTTGGCTGGGTCGTTGTGCTCTGCGAGCAGCACGCCGTGTTCGAGCTCGTGGAGTGTGATGACGGAGAGAAACATGAGGGCAGCGGGCACGCCGTTCGCCCAGTCGGTGACGCCGCTGTTGGCGCGTCCGCTGGCTGCCTTGCGGAGTTCGGAGACGACATTGGTGTCGAGAACGAACATCAGTCGAATTCAGCAGGCTTGGCCGTCTCTGTGGATGCGGGAGCGGTGAACTCGAGATCATCAATTCCAGGCGGTAGGCCCAGACGTTCAATGATGCTTGGCTGGTTTGCTGCGAGCCGTTGGTAGTCGGCGAATGTGAGCAGCACATAAGATGGCTCGCCTCGGTCGGTGATGTAGACGGGTCCGTCCTTGGCGGCCTTCTTGGCACCGCCAGTGTCTTGGTTGAATTCTCTGCTGGTGAACTTGGTTGTCGTCATCGCACCTCCCGTTTGTAGCAACGTTACTACCGAACGTCGATGTTCGCAACAGTCGTGAAGCGTGGGGTGTCGCTTTGCTAATGGTTTGCTAATGACAACTGGCGGCAGGCAGCGGCAGCGAGCGGCAAGTAGCGTCTGGACCGGTCGCCTGTTGCCGTTGTTTGCCGCTTCCTGCCGTGTATTGCCGCTGGCTGCCAGGTTGGGGTGGTGAGTTCAAGTCCCCCTCCGACACCTTTCGCGAAAGCCCTGGTGAGAGCGTTTGCGTTCACCGGCCGAGGCTTCGACGAGAGAGGCCGCAAGGCTCTGACCTGATTTCCTAATCGGTTGTCAAGGAGTTCTTTTCACGCTGGGTGGTCGCGCGGGGTGGGGCCCTCGGTGGTTGAGGGGTTTTGGGGGTTGAGCGCTGGGTGTGCTGCTGGGGATCGGGGCTGGCCGTGCTGGCTGGCCGGTGTGACCTGATCCCCTGGGGTCAGGGGCTGAGGCGTCCTTGTCGGGTGGCCCGGTTGCGGCGGCGGGTGTCGGCGGGGACGGCGAGCTCGGCGCAGAGCCGTTTGGCGGTGGCGGTATCGATCGGGTTGCCGTCGAGGTCGCGCAGCTCGTAGGGCCGCTGGTCTTGGAGGACTTTCCAGGCCCGGCAGGCGAGCTTGCGGGCGACCGCGGTGGTGGCCGAGATGTGGGTGTGGCCCCGATCGCACATCAGCTTGCGGTAGTGGGCGGCCAGGCCGGGGTCGTGGTGGCGGGCCACGTTGGCTCCCTGGTAGAGCACCAGGCGCAGGTCGGCTGGGCCTCCTTTGGTGATGGTGGGTGACGGTGACCGGTGTTGTCCGGATTCCCAGTTGGACGGGTTCAGCCCGACATGTGCAGCCGCGGCCTTGGCCGACCGGAGGTGGGTGCCTTGGCCCCACCAGCCTCGGATGGACGCGGCACAGATCGGGCCGATGCCGGGGATTGTTGTCAACACGTCGTTGGGCCACAGCTGTTGCCAGCGGCCGAGCGCTCGGTCGGTGACGGCGGTGACGCGTCCGTCGGCGGTGGCGATGTCGTCGAGGCATTCACCGATCTCCCAGGCCAGGTCGTCGAGGTCGAAACGTCCTAACCAGAACTCGCTCCACCCGTTGGCGGCGGCCCGGATCCGTTCGGCCCGCCGGGCCGGGTCCTTGTCCCGGCTGTGGACGGCGACGATCTCGGCGATGCTGGCGGTCCGGGCCCGGCCCAGAGCCCGCAGATCGCTCCAGCGGTCCAGGACCGGCTGGGCGACGCCGTGGCCCCCGCAGGCCCGCCACACATCGGGGAACGCCCACGCCGCCAGCGCCCACAGGCGACAGTCGACCCGGTGGGCGTCCACGATGGCTCGGTGCCGGCGTCGCATCGCCCGCCGCAACCCGATCTGTCCGGCCGGTGGGACCGGGGCTTGTTCCACCCCGAGGATCGCTTCGCTGTGGGCCAACATGTCGGCATCGATCACGTCGGTCTTGTTCGCCCCAGCAATCGCCTTGCGTAGCCGGGCCGAGTCCCGGTTGGCTACGAACCCGACCCGGCTCCCCGACTCGCAGACCGCATGCAACAACGGCAGCCACGTCCCAGCGGTCGGTTCGGCCACCACCATCGCCGGAGCCCAATCAGCCAGCCGCACCGTCAACTCTTCAAGGCCGGCCAATGTCGGCCGGACCCTGAAGTCTTCCGCGATGCCCGGTCCTCGGATCGCGACGTGGTGTGATGCCACCACCGCAGCGTCGATCCCGATCGACACGGGTCACGTGCCAGCGGGTGGTGTGTTGAGGGTGGGGGCTTTGGCCTCTGCGTCAACCTCTCGAGTTGATCGATATGGGATCAACTCGTTGATGATTTCTAGCATCTATGATCTGGGTTGGCAAGCACCTCTTTTCGGTTTATGTGGTTGGGTGATGGCGCGTCGAAGCCGACTGGTGTCGCCCGCTCACCCCGGGGGCGGCGGTACGGGCCCGGCCGATCTCAGCCCTGGGCGGCGGCCTCGATGGCTGGTCTGGGATCCGCCTCGCTGGGTTCGGTGAGCCTGATCGTTTTGAGTGACTCGACGCTCATGTAGCGCTTGGCGATGGTCCACTCGTCGGTCTGTTCGGCCAACAAGGCCCCGACGAGGCGGATCACAGCGGCCCGGTTGGGGAAGATCCCGACCACATCGGTGCGGCGTCGGATCTCTTTGTTCAGGCGTTCCTGAGGGTTGTTGGACCGTATCTTGGGCCAGTGCTCGACCGGGAACGCACAGAACGCCAGAATGTCATCGGCGGCGTCCAGGACCATGGCGGCGATATCGACGAACCCAGCCGTGGTGAGTTTGTCGACGACGTCGCCCAGCTGGTTCCAGGTCGAGTCCCGGTCTGGTTGTTCGAAGATGGACCGGACCAAGGTGGCGATCATCGGCCAGTTCGCCTTCGGGGCCTTGGTGGCTAGATTCGCCATGAAGTGGGTTCGACACCGCTGCCACGACGCCCCATCGAGGACCTGGGCGATGGCGGCCTTGATGCCCCCGTGAGCGTCAGAGATGACCAGCTCCACCCCGGACAGGCCCCGAGCCACCAGGCCCCGCAGGAACCCGGTCCAGGCTTCGGTGGACTCGGTGGTGACGATGTCGAACCCGATGACCTCACGGCGGCCCTCGGCGTTCACGGCGGTGGCGATCACTGCTGAGACGTTCACCACCCGGCCCCCTTCACGGACCCGCTGCGACAGGGCGTCGATCCACAGATACCGGTACGAGCCCTCCAGGGGGCGTTCCCGGAACTCGGTCACCTTGACGTCGAGCTCGGCGGCCATACGGGACACCTCAGACGCAGAGATCCCCTCGATGCCCATCGCTTTGACCAGGTCATCAACCCGCCGGGTCGATACCCCCTCCACATAGGCTTGGCCGATCACGCTCACCAGGGCCTGTTCGGCCCGGCGACGAGGCCGTAACAGCCAATCCGGGTAGTACGTACCGGCCCGAAGCTTGGGGACGGCCAGATCAATCGTCCCGACCCTGGTATCCCATGGCCGGTGCCGATACCCGTTGCGGGCGTTGACCCGATCCTCGGTCCGCTCGTTGTAGCCAGCCCCGCACAACGCCGACGCCTCAGCCGACATCAACACCTCCGCAAAGGCCTGAAGCATCGCCCGGGCCAGATCACCATCACCCCCCTCCGATTCGAAATGCTTGCTCAGCCAGCCGCCGGCGTCGATAGTTGTAGGGACGGTCACTGCTGTTCTCCTCAAGTTGTTCGTGTTGGAACTTGCATCTTGAGATTGACGCAGTGACCGTCGCGTCCGGGGGACCCTCCCAGCACCTACCCGCTCCTACACCACTCCCTGGCACTCAACTTCGACACGACCGGTTCTTGATTCTGTATCGTGTTCATTGAGGGCTCTCCTGTTCACTTGGAGTGCCGAAGCGAGCCCGTCGAGTGCCAGCTCCTATCGAGGCCCGCACGGCTGTGTACTGGTTGATGGGAGAGCCCTCGAGCACGCTCGGACTCGAATGCGGGCGTTCTCCCGACACCACCCCGAACACGAACCTGGCGAGCCAGTAGCCCACCCAGCCATGTGATTCATCCGGTGCAGCGGGCTCCGACCGCCGGGTCATGACAAGCCCCACCAATTTCCTCAACCGGGTCTGCTCGGGAGACGAGCCCTGGCGACAATCAGGTCAACGAGCCCGAAGCTCTGGGAAAACACGTCACCACCAGGACCCCTCCCGAGGCCACGCTACGTGACCACCAACCCCAAACCGGGGAGGCCCCTAATCAATACATGGGATCTTGTTGGGTGTCGGAGGCGTGGATCACCACGATTCCGTCCATCGCAAGGTCACTGCGAAAGCCCTGGTCAGGGAGGGTGCCCGGAGGTAGGGGTGTCGTGTGCAAATGGATTTGCTAATGGCAGGTCCGTGATCGTCGTTGATCGTCTTCAGCGCAGCGGTCGCAAGAGCTTCGGGCTCTACTCGTCGTCAACGTCACAGCTGAACTCCGCGTGTACCGACGGGTGGAGCAGCCAAACTCGTCGCGTTATGGGCGGATTCGAGCTCCACTTGGTCCTGGCTCTCGCCGATCGAAATGCCGGGTACGGGCGGTTCTGAGGCCGTCACAGCGCCGCCACTATCGAGCGCAGGATAGGGGCCGTGATGCGGCGCTCCCTCGCAGGAGTCGACCCGGGTGATCGAGCGGACGTGATGCGTCGGCACCGGCGATCATTCCTGCCGGCTCTGCTCGCCTGGATGGTGGACCCGGCCAACGGTCTCTCGCCCACTGCACTTGGGACTGTCGTCAGTTCCAGTTGATGTCTGTTGGAAGTGTCGAGGCCATTCGATCGGTGGTCCCCGATGGGGTTCGTGGGATCATGAGGGGGTGGGAGTGGTCTTGAAGGAATGGACAGAAGGACACGCTGGTCGCCAAGGTCTGGACAGGAGACACCTGAATGATTCGAGCGCATCACCAAAGGGCGATCGACCGACTGGCGAACGCCTATCGGGACGACCCCGCCTTTCTCGGGCTGATCATCGGAGGGTCAATCGCGAAGGGATTTGCACGCGACGATTCCGACGTGGACTTCATGATGGTGGCTACCGATGAAGAGTTTCAGCGCCGGGCGTCAGACAACGACTACTTCATCAATCGCACCGACCTGTGTGACTACGAGGGCGGTTATGTCGACGGCAAGATCATCGACGTCACTTTTCTTGAAGACGTTGCATTACGCGGCAATGAACCCACTCGTGCGGCATTCGAGGGTGTCTTCATGCCGTTTTCACACACCACTGAACTCGACGCACTGGTCGAGAGAATTCCGGTCTACCAGGAAGCGGGGCACGATGATCGTGTCCGGTCCTTTTACTGCATGGCGTTCATCCAGCAATGGCTGATGAATGAGGCGACACGGCACAACAACGCTTACACAATCATGCGAGCGGCGAGTCAGCTGTCGCTGTTCTGCGGACGACTGATCCTCGCGCATAACCGTCGGTTGTTCCCGTATCACAAGTGGCTGCCGCGCACCCTGGAGCTTATTGACGACAAGCCGACGGACTTCATGAACAACTTCAACGCGCTGCTGGCCTCACCCGGGAAAGGGACCGCCGATGCGCTCTTCGGTTGCGTGCGCGAACACCGGGACTGGGGCATTACCGATCTCGAGGCATACACCTGGTTCATGTCCGAGGTGGAATGGAGCTGGCGATCGGACAAGACTCCGCTGGAGGATCTCTGAGAAGTGCGCGGAGACCGTGTGGGTGCCCGAAACTCTGTCGTGGCTGGTCAGGCATCATTTCGGTACTCGTGTGTGTCCTGAAAGGAAGTGAAGACGATGTAGAAGCTCGTTGGTGTGACCGTGCTGTGCTGGTGATGGAGGTTGGCCCTCCGGGTTCGCTGTGCAGGCGGAGGACCCAAACCGCCGTGGTGTCAGACCCTGGTTCACCGCCAACGAGCGTGGGCATGGCTGCGCGCTGTCCGACAGCGTCAACCCGCCCTGTTCGCCCACTGGCAGATCGCATACACCAACCATCGACCTGTGGGGGCCGGATGACGGGAGACTGTCACGTCCGGTCCTGAGAGAGCCGGGGGGTGCGACTCCCCCCGCCACTCACCTGATGAGGCCGTCGCAGCGGGTAGTTCGAAGCACGGTGACGGTTGGGGGCGGCGGGTTGGGTGGCTCGGTGAGTGGTGTGGATGGTAGTTGTCGGAGTGATTTGTGGGGGCGGTCTCGACGCCTCGATGAGCCATCAACGGTTTCCGGGCACCTCGAGGCGCTTCCAGCTCCACGCTTGCCAGACGATGGCTGCGAGTGCGATCAACATGAGACCGAAGTGGAAGTAGTCGTCGAGGTCGCCAGCCATTCCGATGAGGGTGAGCCCCCAGAGTGGTGGGATGATGATGTTGGCCCACCGGTTCGATCGGAGCGGGAGTATCCAGGTCATCAGCGTCATGGCGATCGGTATTTCGACCATGATGCCTCCGAGGAGGAACAGTGCTTCGGTGAGTTCTCTACCGTTGTATGTTCCGGTGAGCGCTTCTTCGAGAAACTCCGCCTTCCCGATTTCGTGGAGGTCGCGGAAGATGAAGTTGAGGAGAACGAAGATCCACAGGGCGAAGATGACTGCCTTCTTTTCCAGGAGGGCGACGCGCTCGTTCAGACCCGTCACAGACTCCGGGCTTGGTGTTGTCTTTGTAGTGGTCACGATGAGGCTCCGATCTTGTTGTTCGCTTCGGTCGCTTCCCTGCGGGTCGATACGGTGTTGGTTGATTTCGTCCGATGTGCGGCTGCGATCTTGACTGCGAGTTTGCCGACGGTTCGGCCGGTCTCGATCCGGTCGTAGCCAGCCCGCACATCGCCCATCATGAGAGTGTCGCTGAGATGTGAGCGGACCAGGCCCTGGTCGACGAGTGCGGCAATTCCCTCGAGATACCGCACATCCTCGCCTTGAACGAACCAATTGCACGACTGCGACCCGAACCGCCAGCGCACGAGCCTGGCCACCAGGCGGGGGAGTGGGCCGAGCACTCCGCCCTTGTTGTGGTCACCGACCACAACCCAGCAGCCGTCGTCGACAAGCGACCGGCGGATGTCGGAGCCGGTGCGGTTCCCGATGCAGTCGATGATCACGTCCCAGCGTTGCGAGGTGAAGTCGTCGGAGTCGTACTCGATCACCTGATCGGCGCCGAGGCCACGCACGAAATCGGCGTTCCTACTGGAACACACCCCGGCGACCCATTGCGCTCCACGAGCCTTGGCGATCTGCACGGCGTAGTGACCGACCCCTCCGGATGCGCCGTTCACCACCACCCGCTTGCCTGCCACCTCCCCGCGTTCGGCCGCTTCCAACGCAGTAGCACCGGCAACCGGCAGTGCGGCACATTCGAACTCGGTCATCTGGGTCGGAGCTGGCCACATGTGATCGGCCTCTGCGACGGTGTATTCGGCGAACGCACCAGTCGCCCAGCCGAACACGGTCTGGCCGATCTCGAAGTTGGTGACGCCGGACCCGATCTGGTCGACCACCCCGCACGCTTCACGGCCGGGGGTCTCATGCTTTGGGCGACGGAGGCCCTCGGCGAGTCGGACAAGGCTCGGCTGTCCGGTAGCAAGGTGCCAATCCATCGGGTTGAGAGCGCTGGCGGCAACCTTGATCCGCAGTTGACCTGGCCCCGCGGATGGCACCGGGCGTTCGCCGATCTCGATCGCATCGAGCCCGTAGGCGGGCTGCACGATCGCGGTCATGGTGTGTGGTCTTGATGGCATGGCTGTTTCCTCGTCTTTTGCTGGTGGTACTCAGAAGGCGTCTTGTAGGATTGCTCCGTACAGTGTACCGAACTGCTCCGTACACCGTACGGACACCGTGGAGTTTTGTCAACCATGAACGCCAAAAAGCGACCTCAGCTCACACGAGAAGCAATCGTCGACGCCGCAATCCGCCTTGCCGATCGTGACGGGCTGGCCAATTTGTCGATGCGGAACCTCGCGTCAGAGCTCGGCTTCGAGGTCATGTCTCTCTACACCCATGTGAGCAACAAGGCAGACGTTCACACCAGCATGGTCGAACGTTCCGTCGAACAACTCGAGTTGCCCGACATCGACGACACCTTCCAGTGGCGGGCCGCCTTGCGCGAGCACGCACTCGACCTCAAAGCACTGTTCGAACGCCATCGCTGGTTGGTCGGGCTGTGGCTGGGATCGATTCCCGGGCCACGCCGATTCGATCTGATGGAGTGGCAACTGGCGGCCTTCGCTGCGTCAGGGCTGAGCGAAGAGGATGCGCACCTGGCCTACCACGCGTTCTTCAACCACACTGTGGGCTACATGCTCCAACGCTATGCAATGACCTACGCTGGCGACGAAGCAGCGATCGCCAAAATGATCGCCACGCTCGAACCTGACCGACACGCCCACGTGCTGCATCACGTCGACCAACACCGCAACGGCGACATCGGCGACTCATTCGAATACACACTCGACCTCCTGCTCGACAGCTACCGCTGAACGACGCTTCGATGAACAGCGCTGAGCCGGAAGAATCCGGAAATCGGAGATAAGGCGACCGAGTCGGGAAACTCGCTCGCCGGTTTCCGTGCGGCAGGTTTCGAGTCGGTGGATCGACCTGAAACCCTAAATCTCCAACGGAGGTGACGGCGCGACAACCGGCGCGATGCAGCGCGGTGGGCGCGAGGTAACACGCACGCGAAGCTCGGCCAGACGCCTTAGTCGGCCGCCGGCCGGGTCGTCACCTCGTGGATCTCGATGCTTGGCCGATCGGTTGCGAGGGCGGTCAGCTTGCGAGCGAACGCAACCGACTCCGGGACGCCGAAGTGCGCGTCGATCGCAGCGCGATCAGCCCAACGTTCAACAAACACCAAACGGTGATCGTCGTCGACATGGTGGTGGACATCGTGGCTGATGCATCCAGTTTCGCGACGTGACCGCTCGACGTGCTCGCGACTCAGTGCCACCGCAGCGTCGAGTGAGCCCTCACGGATACACACGTCACCTATCACGACAATCATGTCCGGGACCCTAGCCCCAATTTTCGCTAGCCGATGAGGGCTGGGGGTGGGTTGGTCACGCTGGGTGGTTGGAATGACGCCCGTGACAAGCTGCGGTCCTCCCCGGCGCTGGAGGCCCGTCTGAGTCCGGTGCCGTCCCGTCGAGCCAATCTAGGGAGTCTCCACAACAGATCGAAGCCTCCGGAGAGCCCTGATGCAAGGACCGAGACCGTCCCGAACACATCGGGCTCGCCAGGAAGCATCCCCCGCTCGGTTGCCGACGGAAACGTGACGCTGGTCCTCGACTGAGGCGAACAGCAGCCGAGGTGACATCAGCCCGTCGAACGTGTGGGTATCGGCCGCATCCAGGCCGGCCCGTCACATCGGATCGTGCTGCGCTGGCTCGTAGGAAGCGCGGACTTTGCCGTCATCCTTTGCCCGCGGTTGATCGGGGAGGTCGGCGAGGCCATCGCCGACCTCAACGCCGGTCGCATGGGTTCCATCCCCGCCACCGGCACCGCCTGACCGTCCGAACACCTGAACAAGGAGACCAATCATGACAACAACCCGCATGTCCACCGAGCGGGCCCTCCCGATCTCGCGCGGGTGCGGGCAAGTCGGCGGCCGGACGTTCTCGAGCGCCTCGAAGCCGAGAACGCTCCGACGGACGTTCCGTTCGCGCTCACGGCAGCTGTGCTGCGAAGCTCGGCGCGACCGCCGGGGTCGACCGGTGGCCAGGCGGCATCTCAGTTCGCTCGACAGTCGACGACCATCGGGGTGAGTCGCTGACGCGGAACTGCTCGACGAAGCCGACGTGTCGGTACAGGTTGATTGCGGGATTGTCGGCTTCGACGCTCAGACTGATTCGGTCGATGTCTCGTTGCCGAGCCTCGCGGATCATCTCGTCCAGGATAAACGTCCGATGCCTTCGTTGCGTCTGGCGGCGACGACTCCGATGGTCAACTCTGGCACATCGGGCGCGACGAATCCGTACCCATGGGGCGCCGAGTTGAAGAACCGACACCACGCTGCTCTGATCGACACGTCGTCGTCCTCCGCAATCACGCCGAAGTCGTCTTTCCGCGGCCAGCCCGCAAGGTAGTGAGAGACGTTCGGATCTCGCATGACGTCGTCGCCGGATCGGACGGTGGCTCCCTCTCGCCAGTCCGCTGCGGCGGCCAAGATCTCTCGAAGGAACGGCTCGTCGTGAACGAGTGCACGACGCACAGTGAGCATGCCATCAGTTTGTCGCGTCGGCCCGAGCGATTCCAGCTCGCAGGCACCGACGACGGCCACGGTCGACACATCGCTTCGACCTGCCCGCTTCGACAGCTCGGACACCAGTACCGACGTCTGGCTGGCGCCAACACCGATCACGTCCTCCCGCCCAGTGGTGCCTTCGCTATGGGCGGGTCGGATGTTGCGAGTCAGCTTGCCGAGGTACGCTCGCAATCGTGGCAGTCGTGCTCGACCACCTGGTCATCGTGACTCGGGACAAGGAAGAGGGCGCGGCGTCCACGGCGGACGTCCTCGGCCTCAATGTCGGACCTCCGTTCGGGCACTTCCTGCCGATCGAACTGGACAACGGCGTAACCCTGAACTTCTACGCACACGAAAGCGACCACGAGGAGGTTGCGCATGACGCCTTCCGTGTCTCAGACGACGTGTTCGACCATGGCCGATCCCGGCTTGATGCCCTCGACGTCACCATACTTCGCGACGCCATGGCTGGATCGGCCGGGCGAGATCAACACGAACGATGGTGGTCGCGGGTTGTACTCCTTGACCCGACCGGGAACACGATGGAACTGAACGCGGTGCCCTACGGGGGCGCGCTTCGAACTGAAGCCGATCTCAGTCGTCAGGTCTGCACAACTTCGACCACAACGGTGCCCATCCCGAACGGCTCGTTGCGAAAGCCGCACAGATCCGGCACTGCTGAGCGCGGACCGAGCGAGCAGGAATCGCCGACGCAACCGAGCGCGCGTTCTGGAGCGCGTAGCTGCTCGCCTATGTGCCTGTTCTGGGAAGGGGAGTTCGCGCTTGCGTCGCTCTGGCGATATGTGGTCCAGCCGATGCCGCTACCGCCGGAACCTCTGAAGCAGGCTGCCCGCCAGCTTGGCTGAGGTGGTGAGGACCCGGGTGCGGCCGTCGTTGCTCACCACGAGTGCGGTGAGCTGAGCGTCGCGGTCCATAACCGCGGTTGCAGCCCACATGGTGTTCGAGCCCTGCATTGCGTGGGTCGCGCCGAGGCCCTCGCCCGTGGCCCAACCCATCGACATCGATCGGCCGCTGCCCGAGTGCGTATCGGCGAGCAGGTGGTTGATCGACTCGTGGGACAACAGGGGCGAGGCATCTTGCAGGAAGACACGCTGGACTCGCGCCCAGTCGGGGAGCGTGAGGTGCCACCGGCCAGCGGGGTTGAACAGGAGAGGGTTGTCAGCGCCGGTGCGATCACCGGTAGGAGCGGGGCGTCCCCTGCCTGCGGCGATTGCACCGAGTTGAACGCGCGGACGGTGGCCAATGACGTGCGGTGGTGGACCGAGGCCGGCGGAGATGATACCGAGTGGACCCCACACCCAGTGCTGCATTGCGTCCTCGTAGGCCATCCCGGCGAGGCGATCAATTGCGGCGCCCACGATGATATAGCCAAGGTTCGAGTAGCAGAATCGGCCGACGTTGTTCGGGGCGGTTCGAAGGACTCTCGCCACAGCTTCGGACCGTTGGTCGACAACCGGATCGGTTCGCTTGAACAGGCGTCGCATTTCGGAAGGCGACGGGTTGGGCGTGACGCCTGCGCGACAGTGCAGCAGGTCGTCGACGGTGGGGTCGGCCCAGCCGGGGTCGATCGGACCAACATCGGGGCACAGATCGCTCACCGGGGTGTGCCACGCCGCGAGGCCAGCCTCGACAAGGCGGGCGTAGAGCAGCGCAGTGATCGACTTCCCGCACGAACCGATGTGCCACTGATCGTCGATCGTCGCGACGCTTTGTGGCTGGGCTCTCGATCGGGTGCCGACGACCTCGATGGCGAGCACGCCCTCGGCGTCGGTCACCGCGGCGATCGCTGCGGGCACGCGCATGCGGCGCCGGTAGTGCTGTAGCGCACGAAGGAGGTCACTACTCATGAGTGTCAACCTACAGTTGACAGGAACGGAATGTCAACCAGAAGTTGACGAGCGTGTAAGCTTGAGTGATGGCCGACCGCAGACACGAACTCGAATCGGCGATCCGATCTTCGCTCGAGGGGGCGTGGTGTGAAGGGGACGAACTCGCCTGCGTCGAGGACATTCCCGTCATCGAAGCCGTGATCGGCGTGCTCGCAGATGAGTGTGTGGCAAGGGCCCGCTCGGCCGGTAAATCGTGGGCCGAGATTGCCGACAGACTTGGTGTGAGCCGGCAAGCGGTTCACAAGCGATACGGACCCAGGACCGCCAAGCGCCTCGAACTGCGAGTGGAGTTGGGACGCCATAGCCGGCCCGGGCGGTGACCGCTTGCACCCGCCACACCACCCCGCTGACGCGACGCCGGACTGTGCTTCCCGCCAGAGGTCATGTCTCGCTGAGAACGACCGATGCCTCATAGTGTTGCGGGCGATTGGGCGTACATCCCAGGCCTTCGGAAGACGATTGACGACGAGGACCCTCGCTCAGGGATCCGACCACGTACTACGGCGCTGTTCAGCTCATCGGTACCGCAACGATCCTCGATGACTCAGAAGAGATCGCCGGCCGACGTTGCGGAGGACGACCTGCTCACCGAGATAATGTTCCCCATCGACGCCGACCCGGCGTCGTGACGAGATGGGCCCCTTGGCGATGAATCCCGACGACGACGTACCACCAATCGAGGACCCTGACGTCGCCTCACTCTTCGACTCGTACCCGGCACCGATACGCGAGGACCTGCTGAACCTGCGCCGACTGGTCCTCAGCACCGCCTCCGAGATCGACAGCGTGGGCCCGATCGAGGAGACCACCAGATGGGGTCAGCCGGGCTATCTAACCAGCACGACACGAACCGGTAGCACCATCCGGCTTGGACCAACCGCGCCTCGGTCGAGCCACGACTACGGCCTCTACTTCATCTGCCGCACCAGCCTCGTCGAAACGTTCCGACATCTGTTCGGCGACCTGTTTGACTACGAAGACAACCGAGCACTGCTGTTCACGACCGGAGAGCCCATCCCACAAGACGAACTCGCAGAGTGCATTGCGCTCGCGCTCACCTACCACCTCGACAAAGCCACACAGCCCACCACAATCCACAATCAGACGATGCGCAACAAGATCAACTGAACCGGACCCCCACCAGATCAAAACAGCACCGAGACCGAGCGCTTTCGACTGAGTGTCCTGGCCCGCGGGCCACTCAGATCCGGCAATATGCGCTCTGACCAGGCGAAGGGTCTACGCTGCCACCAGTTCTGCGCTCCAGGGGGCGCGTGTGCTTTGGGTTCGAGTCGCCCCTCCGGCACAGAATAGATGTTGATCGCTGGGTCGCTACCGGCTGCATCCGTCGTCCGCTGCGGGCGCAGGTGCAGTGGCGATGTGGGCGGGTTCGTGCCATCGCTGCGGACCAGGCTGGCCGAACTCGACGCCGTCGCATCGACCGAGGACCGGGTGCGCGCCGCGCTCGTCGAGCTCCTTCCGGCGGGTGAGGCCACCATGCGGGACGTCGGCCGGTCCCTGGCCATCAGCACCCGCACGCTCCAACGTCGGTTGAACGAGAGGAGGGCACCTCCTACCAGGCCGTGCTCGCCTCCACCCGCAAGGCCCTCGCCCGCCACTACCTCGCAAACGACACGATCTCGACCGCCGAGATCTCCTTCCTGCTCGGCTACGCCGATCCGAGCTCTTCACGGCTGGACCGGTCTGACGCCCGAACGGCTTCGGAACAGTATCGCCTGACCGATCCGACTCGGCTTGTCTCTGCTGCCGTGGCGCAGGCTGGTCACGTGTGGACTGCTCGCCGTCGTGCCCCGGCATGGCGACGCCGCCCGCTCGACGACACCGATGCCACAGCAGCGGCCGCTGTTTGTGGCGTCGTGGTCACCCGGCGATGGCGATGATGGCGCCGAAGACGATCATCATGGCACCGCAACCTGATGGAAGCCGTCGACTCGATCGCCGTCACCTTACAGAAGCCGGGAGCGGGCGACCAGGAGCCGATAGACCACGAACTCGGACCGGGTCCGACCCCATGCGATGAACAGCGCGCCGATGGCTGCGATGATCAGACCCCAGACGATTCCCACAGCGCTCCTCCAGATCCACGTGCCTCGCTGCCAAGTATCGCCCGCCCCGAACGCCTCGGCTACCACCTCCGAGGTGCGTTTCGTAGTCGGCTGGCCGGTCACGGTCGTCGGCCTTCTCGGACCCATGTCGAGCCGTACAGCGCAGACCGTCGCCCAGCCCATCACGCCACAGCCGAGAGCCTTAGCCACTGGCTCCGATGGCGTGGGTTAAGCGTTGCAGTCCTCCCTCCGACACGTTTCGCATAAGCCCTGGTCGGAGCGTTCTCGACGCTGCGGCCGGGGCTTTGTTGAGTCGGATCTGATGAGGTTTCAGCCTTGTGACCTGCGGTTTTGCGGGGTGTCGGAGGGGTGGACCCTGGAGATTCTGTCCATCATGAGATTCGGGGTGAAACCCCTGGTCAGCGGTGGTGCCCGGGGGCGGGGGTGTCGTTGCATCCACCTGTACGTCCGCAACGTGAACCGGGCAGGGCTGCACCGTGGCACCGGCGGGCTGCTGGCCCCGGTCGACGTGTACCGATTTCGAAGACGGTCCTGCACGTGTCCGACGGCGTCGCCGCCACCGAGGCAGGCGGTGGACGCGGGCCACCCGTGGGTGGGGCGGCCGCCTCCGCCAACGCCTGAGCGGCAGGTGTCGTGCGCACCGTGTTCCACTACACGTCCATGGCCCGCGGGCTCTAGCGGTGGATGGGCTACCGAGACATCGCCATCTTCGGCATGTGGGCCACACCGGGCTCGTTGCACCTCTGAGCTGAACCCTCGCTGGGCGGCCTCGACCGCCCGTCGGGCGCGGCGCGCTGCGGCGCTCAGTCGAAGGGTGACCAGGCGGGGCCGACGGTGTCTACCCTGGAGTGGTCGACCCAGAATCGCGCATCTTGGGGGTGACCATGCGCCGAAGTCACGACAGGCCAGTGTATGTGGGGCAGCCGTGGCGCGTCGTGCTGCGCGACCTGGAGTTGGACGCCGAGGCGGTGCTCCAGCGGGCGGGGCAGCCATCGAACCTGTTCGACGGCGACGGCTCATGGATATCCGTCGACGACTTCTACGGCCTGTTCGACGCCACCGAAGCCGAGGCAGGCGGCCCCGACGTCGCAGTTCGTGCCGGTGCGGTGGTGTCGGCCGAGTTGTTCGACCCGGCGTACTTCGCGGCGATCTGCTCACCGGACCTCACGACCGCCCTGACCCGCCTCGGCGAACACATGCAGCTCGTGGGCCCGTTCCTGCTCGACGTCGAGGTCACCACCGCCGAGACGACTGCTCGCTACCGATGCAAGCACCGCCCTGACGTGGCAAGGGTGCTCGGCCTGTCACAGCTCGCCTTCATCGTGGCGCTGGCGCGCCGGGCAACGCGGCATCAGATCGTGCCGAGACACGTCACCGTCATCGGCACCGCCGACGACCTCGGCGCCTGCACAGACTTCTTCGGATGCGATGTGGTCGGCGGTGATGTCTTCGAGGTCGCGTTCGGCGCGTTCGATGCCCGGCGCCCGTTCCTCACCCGCAACGACGAGATGTGGGAGACCTTCCAGCCAGGTCTTCGGCGTCGGGCAGCGGAGGCCGGTGCGCACCGGTCGGTCCGCGAGGAGGTGGAGGAGGTGCTGTTCGTGCTCTTGCCGAGCGGCCGTTCCGTGATGAGCGACGTGGCGAGCGAGCTCGGTATCGGGAGCCGGACACTGCAACGGCGGCTCGCAGCCGAGGGAACGAGCTGGCTCGACGTGCTCAACCGGACGCGGGAACGATTGGCCCGGCACTACTTCGAGTCGACGGAACTGAACGCGACTGAGATCAGCTTCCTGCTCGGGTTTGCGGATCCGAACTCGCTGTTCCGTGCATTTCACCGCTGGACCGGCACGACCCCCGAATCATGGCGGGCCGACGTGCGTTCCACCGACTAGAACGCTCGACGCGGCACGGGCGATGGTACTCGACCGTGCGCCACGGAATTGACGTGTCGAGCAAGCCGATTGGCAGGTTCGGCGAGTCCGGGCCCGCGTCTCGGCGTCCATACTCGATCGGAGACGGATCGGCTCCCCGCCGGTCACCCCACGAGTCAGGAGTACCCCCCACATGAATCCGATCAAGCGACTGTTCGGCATGGCACCCACCCAGGATGAGCTCGGTCGTGGCTACATCCCGTCGCCGCTTGGGCGTTTGCTCGGCGTCGCCAAGAAGAGCAACTACGAGCCGGTCGACTTCGCCGGTCGGGCATACGACGGCGACAAGAAGATCCTCGTGCTGTGCACCGAGGATCGCTATTTCGAGATGACCAACGGCAAGCTGTTCTCGACCGGTCAAAACGCCCAGGAGACGGCCGTCCCGCTGATGCATCTCGCTGCGGCTGGTTTCGGCTTCGATGTCGTGACGCCGACGGGAGCGCCGGCGGTCATCGAGGAGTGGTCGGCGCCGAGCAAGGACGAGGCGGTGATCGGGTTCCTCGCAGATCACCGAGCTGCGTTCGACCGGCCGCTGTCGTTGCGGGATCTGGTCGCCCAGGGTGAACTCGACGATGATTCGCCGTACGTGGCGCTGTTCCTCCCCGGCGGCCACGGTGCGATGGTCGGGCTGCCTGAGGACCCGAACGTCGGCGCGCTGATCCGGTGGGTCGAGGCCTCGGACCGCTACCTCGTCGCCGTCTGCCACGGCCCTGCAGCGATGCTGGCCGCCACGATCGACCACGAGGGCCCGCACCCCTACGCCGGCTACGATATGGCCGCGTTCCCCGACAGCCTCGACCAGCGATCTCCGTCGATCGGCTACCTGCCCGGCGACCTGCCGTGGCTCCAGTGCGAGCGACTCCAAGCGCAGGGCATGCGGATCGTCAACGACAAGGCGAACGGCACGACGCACATCGACCGCAAGCTGTACTCCGGCGACAGCCCGAAGGCCTGTGACCAACTCGGCAAGAACGTGGCCGAGGCACTGCTCGCAGACGCCGCCACCGCGACGCAGCCCACGGCGGCCACCGACGACAGCGCCCGTGGAGGTGCCCGATGAACCAGACGATCCTCATCACGGGTGCGAGCTCCGGCATCGGCAAGGCGTCAGCCACCCTGTTCGCCGACCGCGGCTGGAACGTCGTGGCCACCATGCGCAACACCGACGACGGCGCCACCCTGGCCGACCGGGACAACGTTCTCGTGACGACGCTCGACCTCCTCGACAGCGAGTCGATCACCGCAGCGGTCGCCGACGGCATCGAGCGCTTCGGCGCCATCGACGTCCTGCTCAACAACGCCGGCTACGGCGCGTACGGCCCCCTCGAGGCCACGCCAATGTCGGTGTTGCGCCGCCAGTTCGACGTCAACGTCTTCGGCCTCGTCGAGACCATCCAAGCCGTACTGCCGTCCATGCGAGCACAGCGGAGCGGCGTCATCATCAACATCTCGTCGGTCGGTGGGCGCATGACCTTCCCGCTCGGCAGCCTCTACCACGGCTCGAAGTGGGCCGTCGAAGGCCTGTCGGAGGCGCTCCACTTCGAACTCGCCATGCTCGGCATCCGGGTGAAGCTGGTCGAACCCGGTGGTGTCAACACCGACTTCGGGGGCCGATCGTTCGTGTTCACCCACGACCCCGAGTTCCCCGACTACCAGCCCCTCGTCGACATGGCCACCGCTGCGCTGCAGGAAGAGGCGTCCGACGACAACCAGGAACCGCACGAGGTCGCCGACGTCATCTTCACCGCAGCGACCGACGGCACCGACCAGATCCGCTACATCTCCGGCGACGGAGCAGCGCACCTCCTGGCGAACCGCTACTCGGCCGAACAAGACGAGCAGTTCGTCGCCGGGATGCGAGCCCAGTTCGGGCTCTGACCGGAACGCCCACCGCGTGTTCCACAAGCTCGACGGTCAAGCTCGCCAGTATGAACCGAGGCCGGACGGAGTCTGCATGAACACGTCACGTCGACCACCACATCGAGCACTACACCATGGCGGCTGCGTGATCGTGGCAGCGCTGCTCGCTGCGACTGCGTGCGGAGGCGACACCTCGAACGAGGCGGCGCCCACATCGAGTCGAGCGAGCGCCGCGACGAAGCGGTGGAGGATGCGAAACACGAGACACCAGGGTGGCGGCATCGCCCCTGGTCAGCACCGACGCGCCGCATTTCTGATCCCCACGCGCTCGTCTCGGAGCCAGCTGGTGGCCTCTAAGGCCGAGGAGCTACGCCTCGCCGGGCGGTCGCGGCATCGGGCATGCGTGCTGGAGTCGCTGGGCTGGGTGTGGTGTGAAGGTCAGCACCCCGTCGCTGCTTGAAGTGTCCGGCATGCCTCGGCAATGCGCGCGGCTGGGAGGGTGGTCACTTTGCGGCGGAAGGTGTCCCGAGGAATCGTGTGGATGTTGTCGAAGTTGACCACGCTGGCGGTAGGGACGCCGTCAGCTCTTGTCAACTCGAGTTCGGAGACGAGCCCACGCCGTGTGCGCGTTAGTGCAGCCACGACGACTGATCCAATGCGCTCGGCGACAGGGTCTCGGGTGAGGACCAGCACTGGTCGATCGCCGCCTGGCGTCGCAGCGAACCAGATCTCACCCCGCCGCATCGACCGCCCAATCTGACCAGTCTTCGGCTGGGCCCCAGTCGGCGATCTCGAGCAGGGCTCGTTCTCCGTCATCGAGAGGTGACGCAGCCCAACGCTCGGTGTCGCCCTCGGACGCTAGCTTGTCGAGGTGGCGGCGTAGGGCTTCGCGCAGCAGTTCCGAGCGGTCGATGCCGAGCGCTTCGGCCCACCGCTGCGCTTCGTCGGCGTCACGGTCGTCGACCCGGAAGCTGAGCATCGTCATACGCAAAATATATCTTGTATGACGCCAGTCGGCTACCTGTGGGTGCCCAATTTCCGGCCGTGCCTGGTCAGGCGTCATGTCGGTACTCACCTGATGAGTCCGTCGCATCGGGCCGTTCGGAGCGCCGTGACGGTCGCTGTTGGGGCGTGTGGAGGGTCCCGTGGTGGGCGTCGGCGGCCGTTGCTGGAGAGAACGGTGGGGCCGGTGCTCGTTGTAGTGGTCGACGTAGCCGGTGACGAGGCGTTCGAGCTGGCGTCGGTTCCAGATGATGGTGCGGTCGAGCAGCTCTCGCCGGATCGATCCGATCCAGCGTTCGGCGAAGGTGTTCGCTACTGGAGTGCGGACGGGGGTACGAAGGATCTTGAGGCCTTCGGCTCGGAAGATCTCGTCGAAGCTGTCGATGAACTGGCTGCCGCGGTCGCGGACAAGGCCAGGGCGGTGTCGAAGTGTTCGGCGTGGCCGAGGAACAGGTTGCGGGCTGCCTGGGTGGTCCACGCACCGGTCGGTTTGGCAGTCACACCGGCGCAGAACACCTGTCTGGTCTCGATGTGGATGAAGAACAGGACGTAGTAACGGCGAAGCGTGGCGGTGTCGACGGTGAAGAAGTCAGTTGCGACGGCGGCTTGGGAGCGCAGGAACTCAGTCCAAGTCACCGCCGAGCGCGTCGGTGCAGGGTCGATGCCATGGTCCTTGAGGATCTGCCACACAGTCGAGGATGCGATCGTGTGACCGAGGCCCGCGAGTTCGCCGTGGATGGGTCGGTGCCCCCAGTTCGGATTCTCAGCTGCGAGGCGCACGATCAGAGGGCGTAGTTCGATCGCGGTGGGCGGCCGGGTCGACGAGGCTTGGGTTGGGTCCAGTGACGGGCGATGCGTTTGCCGTGCCAGCGCAGCAGCGTCTCGGGGGTGACGATCCAGCCGTGGCGGAGTCGGCGGGGGAGCGCGGCTGCGACCGCCCCGAGCAGGCTCCGGTCATCATCGTTGAGTTCGGGCCGGTCGATCTGTCGGCGGAGGACCATGAGCTGGTGGCGATGCACGATGATCTCGAGGTCTTTGGAGCGGCCCGAACGCACAGCGAGTCGAACAAGTGCAGTCAGAAGGCGGTAGAGGATGCGAAACACGGGCACCAGCATGGAGGCATCGCGCCTGGTCAGCACCCACGCGCGCATTTTCGAGCCCCACACGCTGGCCAGAGGACCCCGGGCAACGGCATGAGAAGACGAGAAAGCCACGACCCAGCGTCTCGATGCCCGCACCCGGACCAGCAACCAGCGGCCTACCTCACTAGCGTCGAGGTTGGCGGATGGTTTCGTTGGCGTCGCGTGAATCGATCCGCCCGAACGTGCTTTCGAGCAGGCTTTGCATCTTGTGGATCGCGTCGTTGCACGAGCGTTCGACAGTGTCAGCGCTACCGGTGACCACGACGGGATCCATCCCTGACGGGCGAGCTTCGAGCAGGCAGCGCACTTCTCTGCGGCCGTCACTGGCGGTGCCGTCTTCGTCACTGAGGTGTACCTCGACTCGGCTGAGCCGGTCGCGGTAGCGATCGAGGGCAGCTTCAACGATGGACGTGACTGTCTCGGCGAGGGCGTCGGTGCCCGTGACGCTGCTGTCGGTATTGACTTGGATCTTCATGGTCGTTGTTCGTTTCGCTTGTCGGTGGCAGATGTCGTCCGCTTGGAAGGTGGAGACTCCCACCGTGCAGGGGCTGTCAACATCCCCGGAGCGTGAGGCGAGGTCACCTCTCAGCTCTGGATGGTGATGTCGTAGGCGCAGGTGTGCGCGCCAGTGGTCTTGTGGGTGACTCGCTCGACGGTTCCGTCCGGGATGAGGTCTCGGACGAATTCGAGTTCGGCGGTGCAGGCTTGGCGGTATCGGCTGGCAACTGGCCAGATGGCGCAGCTGTGGAGGTTGATCCGGTAGTGGTGGTCATCGATCTTGTCGAAGTCGGCGAGGTATCCCTGTTCGTCGAGCAGCTCGGCCAGGATGCGGACACGCTCATCGATCGGCTTGTCTGCCAGCTCGCGCGTTGCGTCGTCGACGAGTCGGCGTCGACGCCGGTCGAAGATTCGGTCGACGAGTTCGGGGGCTTCTTCTTCGACGTGGCGGAGTATCTCGATCGACAGGTCGGTTGGGCTGGTGTTGAACAGTGGCTCGGTGAGTTCGGTGGCGTGGTAGCGATCGGCGGGGCGTCCGGGCTGGCCGCGCTCTTGGCGAGCTGCGACGAGGCCGGCGGATCGGAGCGCGCTCAAATGTTGTCGGACGGCGCTCGACGAGATCCCCAGCGCCGTGGCCAGCTCATCGGCGGTTGCCTCGCCACGTCTCTTCAGCGCGGTGAGCACGCGCCGTTGCGTGGGCGAAGGTGCAACGTCGGCCGTGTCCATAGCACGAAGGCTACCACGTGGACCCAGGTTTACGGGATTTATGCCAGGTATTACTGGCGAAACCGGGTAGTGTAAAGGATGTGGCAGCAATCGTGCCGCCCGAATCGAACTCACGATCGCGGTGGCCTTGCCCAATGCCTTGACACTGGCCGAACGTTACGAGCTGAAGGGAGCGACATGAAGGTTTGGATCGATCAAGATCTCTGCACCGGCGATGGCCTGTGCGAAGAACTCGCCCCTGATGTGTTCTTCGGAATGGACGACGGGCTGTACTACGTGAAGGAGTCGGCGGACAACTTCGGCGCCGAGAAGCTCTTCGACGGAACAGCCAACCCTGCCGGAGCCGAGGGCATGGCCCGAATCCCTGACGGTGGCTTGGAGCGAGTCATCGAGTCAGCCGAGGAATGCCCTGCGAGTGCATCTTCATCGACGTAGATGACTAGGAGCTCAGTGGTGGTCGGCGATCCCAGCGCTCGCCTCGCCGACCATCGGTTCACTCCCCAACGAAGGAAAACATCGTCATGACAACAACCGAACCACAGACACAGCACCTGCTCGATCTCAGCACAGACGCAGAAATGAAGGTTGCCCAGCTCCTGGAGGACGAGGGCGAGGAGAACCTGTGGCTTCGAATCGCGGTCCGAGCGGGCGGCTGCTCAGGGTTCTCCTATGAGATGTTCTTCGATACCGAATCCAATCCCGACGATCACATCGGCGTCTTCGGGCCCGTAACCGTCAGGGTCGATGCCGCCAGCCGCGCCTCATCTCGCCGGCGCCACGTTGAACTACAGCAACGGTCTGCAAGGCGCGGGCTTCAGCATCGACAACCCGAACGCCCAGCGTAGCTGCGGCTGCGGACGGTCATTCAGTTGAGCGAGAACTCCGCGGACCTGATGGCTGCCCAACAAAGCAAGGACACTCGATGAGCGAAACACTTCGAGAGATCGAGGAACTGACGAAAGCCAGCTATGAGTACGGCTTCAGCACCGACCTCGACACCGATATTGCACCGCCGGGTCTGACCGAGGACACGGTGCGGCTGATCTCGGCGAAGAAGAGCGAGCCTGAATGGTTGCTCGATTGGCGTCTCAAGGCATTCGAGGCCTGGCAATCGATGGAAGAACCGGACTGGGCCAAGCTCGAGATCAAGCCGATCGACTATCAGGCGTTGAGCTACTGGGCGGCGCCAAGAGCCAAGCCGGTGCTTGACAGCATGGACGATGTGGATCCTGAGATTCGCGACATGTTCGACAAGCTCGGGATCCCACTGCACGAGCAGAAGATGCTCAGCAACGTTGCGATCGACGCGATCGTCGACTCGGTCTCGGTGACGACGACGTTCAAGAAGAGACTCGCTGAGGCCGGCGTCGTGTTCTGTTCGTTTTCCGAGGCCGTGCAGGATCATCCGGAGTTGGTGCGCGAGCATCTCGGCTCGGTCGTGCCGGTCCGTGACAACTTCTTCGCCGCGCTCAACTCGGCCGTGTTTTCCGACGGGTCGTTCTGCTACATCCCGTCCGGCGTTCGTTGCCCGATGGAGCTGTCCACGTACTTTCGGATCAACTCGATGAACACCGGCCAGTTCGAGCGCACCCTGATCATCGCTGAAGATGACTCCCACGTCTCCTACCTCGAGGGCTGTACCGCCCCTCAGCGAGACGAGAACCAGCTCCACGCCGCTGTCGTCGAGCTCATCGCCAAGGATCGGGCCGAGATCAAGTACTCGACCGTGCAGAACTGGTATCCCGGCGACGAGAACGGCGTAGGTGGCATCTACAACTTCGTGACCAAACGAGGCCGAGCCCACACCGACGCCAAGATCTCCTGGACTCAGGTCGAAACCGGCTCGGCCATCACGTGGAAGTACCCCAGCGTCATCTTGCAGGGCGACCGCTCGATCGGCGAGTTCTACTCGGTCGCGCTGTCGAGCAACCGCCAGCAGGCCGACACCGGCTCCAAGATGATCCACATCGGAGCCGACAGCACCAGCAGCATCATCTCCAAGGGCATCTCGGCCGGCCACGGCCAGAACACCTACCGAGGGCTCGTCAAGGTGATGCGATCCGCCCAGAATGCCCGCAACTACACCCAGTGCGACTCGTTGCTGCTCGGCAAGGACTGCGGCGCTCACACGATCCCGTACATCGAAGTGAAGAATCCCACCGCGCAAGTCGAGCACGAAGCGTCGACCTCGACGGTGGGCGACGACCAGTTGTACTACTGCCGCCGAGCGCGGCATGACCGAAGAGGATGCGATGTCGATGATCGTCAATGGCTTCTGCCGAGAGGTGTTCGACGAGCTCCCGATGGAGTTCGCCGTGGAAGCGCAGCGTCTGTTGAGCGTGAGCTTGGAAGGTAGTGTCGGCTGATGCTGCACGTTCAGAATCTGACCGCCTCGATCGGCGGTACCCCGATCCTCAACGGTCTCGACTTCGAGGTCGGGCCGGGTGAGGTCCACGCCATCATGGGCCCCAACGGGTCCGGGAAGAGCACCTTCGCGCACGCCCTCGCCGGGCGCGAAGGCTACGAGGTCAGTGGCACGGCCACTCTCGACGGGGCTGACCTGCTCACCATGGAGCCCGAAGCGCGCGCTGCGGCCGGTGTGTTCGTCGGGTTTCAGTACCCGGTGGAGATCCCCGGGGTCAACAACATGTACTTCTTGCGCACGGCGCTGAATTCGGTGCGCCGGGCACGCGGCGACACCGAGATCGGCGCCCGCGACTTCCTCGCGGTCGCCCACGACGCGCTGGAACTGGTCGAGATGAAGAAGGACTTCCTCAACCGCCCGGTCAACGCCGGCTTCAGCGGTGGCGAGAAGAAGCGCAACGAGATCTTACAGATGGCTGTGCTCGAGCCTCGGCTCGCCATCCTCGACGAGACCGACTCGGGCCTCGACATCGACGCCGTCCAGATCATTGCCTCCGGCGTCAATGCGCTTCGCGGACCTGAGCGTTCCGTGATCATGATCACCCACTACCAGCGGCTGCTCGACTACATCAGGCCTGACTTCGTGCATGTCTTGGTCGAAGGCCGCATCGTTGAGTCAGGCGACCACACACTGGCGCTTCACCTCGAAGACCACGGCTACGCCGACTTCGTCAACCACGACCTCGATGACGCCCCGGCGCTCCCGCTCATGGGAGCAGCGACGTGACCGCAACCACAACGCCGGCCACCAACCCGAACGTCTCAGAAGTGGACCAAATCGACCTGCTCGGTGGCCTCGACTACCCGACCAAACGGGACGAGGCGTGGCGCTACGCACCACATGGCGCCCTCAAACGGTTGTCGTTCGGGCGACCTGCCCGGCCGACCAGCGCTCTACCTCGAACTCTCGACGGACGGATTCCTGCGCTCGACGGCCCCCGGATCGTGATCGTGAACGGCGCCGTCGACCCCGATCGCTCACAGCTCGGCGACCCCACGGCGGGGGTGCATCTGTCGACCCTTGTCGACGCACGCTCGGAACACCCCGAGCTGGTGGCCGCCCACCTCGACCACGGCACGGACGACGCCGACGCATTCCTGGCACTCAACATCGCCTACGGAAGCGACGGCGCCGCGATCCACGTCGCCGGTGGGCAGGCCTTGGACGCGCCGATTCACGTCGTTCACATCGCGCTCCCCAACGAAGCGCAAAATATGTCCTGTAGCGGTGTCGTGATCCGTCTCGACGACGGCGCCTCGGCAACCGTGGTCGAGACAAGCCTCGGCGACGGCGAGCAGGGTGGCACGAACACACGGACCACGATCACCCTCGGCGAGGGTGCGACGCTCAACCACATCGTGGTCCAAGACGTCGAATCGACACAGGTCCATCTCGGTCGCATCGCGGTCACGCAGGGCTCGCGAAGCGTGTTCCGAGCCCACTCGTTCAACCTCGGTGGAAGCTACGGCCGGGTCGTGTACGAGGTCCACCTCGCCGGCGAAGAAGCCCGCGCTGACCTGTCGGGTCTGTACTTCGGCCAAGGCCGCCAGATCCTCGATCAGCAGATCACTGTCACCCACGCGGCCTCCAACTGCACGAGTCGTCAGCGGTTTCGTGGCGTCCTCGACGACCAGAGCACCGGCGTGTTCAACGGCGGGATCGACGTGCGGCCCGGCGCCGACGGCACCGACGCGCAGCAGTCCAACGACAACCTCCTGCTGTCGGATCGCGCCGAGGCCAACACCCAGCCACGGCTCGAGATCCTCGCCGACGACGTCATCTGCAAACACGGCGCGACCGTTGGCCAGCTCGACGACAACGCCCTCTACTACCTACGCAGCCGCGGCATCGGCGAGTCCGAGGCCCGCCGCCTCCTCATCCACGGCTTCGCCGACGAAGCAGTCGAGGCCGTCGACAACGAGGTCCTGCGGGCATGGATCACCGAACGACTCGGACACGCTGATGCCTGAGCAACGGCAGATAAGTGAACAACAGGTGAGCATCGGCTCGACACGAGTGTTCGTCCTCCCGCGCCAGTGCGAGGTGACCATCGTTCCCGCCGGGCACCAAGCCATCCTGGCCGAAGGCGCCCGCGTCACGCTGCTCCAGGCCCTCGGCACAACCGCGACCGTCACCACCAGCGACGGCGAGATGGCCCGTCTCAGCCCGCAAGACTCCATCGATTTCGGCCTGGTGCAAGCCCCCACCACGCGCGACGCCGCGAACGACTCGACGTTCAACACCGACGCAGTGTGGGAAGCCGCCGCCACCGTCTATGACCCAGAAATCCCCGTCGACATCGTCGAACTCGGCCTCGTGTACCGCATCGACGCCGAAGAAGCCCCAACCGGAGGATGGTTCGTCGACATCGACATGTCGGTCACCGCGCCGTTCTGCGGCATGGGCGACATCCTGCGCCAAGACCTCCACGACGCCGTAGCCGCCATCCCCGGCGTCGACGCCGTCAACGTCAGCCTCATCTTCGACCCGCCCTGGGACGCCTCCCGCCTCTCCGACGTCGCCCGACTCGAGCTGGGAATGATGTGAACCACCCCACAGACGACAACGCCGGCCAACCCGACGGGCGCATCGCCGCGGTCGCCTCGAACGATCGGCAGACGCCGAAGGCCTCTGACCCAGTACTCATCGGTGACGACCTCGACGCGGCGGCGATCATGAACGCCCTCCGCGGTGTCATCGATCCAGAGCTCGGCGACAACATCGTCGATCTCGGCATGGTCAAACGACTCGAACGCAGCTCTGACGGGGCTATGCACATCACCATCTCCCTCACCACCGCCGGCTGCCCGCTACGGGCCCAACTCATGCGCGACGCAAAGGCAAGAGTTGGGTCGCTGCCCGGGATCGACACCGTCAAGATCCACTTCGGCGAGATGACCGCCCAAGAGCGCAGCGACGTGATGGCACGAGCCCGCTGGAAGGCCCGCGACAACGCTGTCGACACCGACATCCCGGCCACCTGTCGAATCCTGGCCATCGCATCGGGCAAAGGCGGGGTCGGCAAGTCGTCGATCACCGCGAACCTCGCCGTCCTCATGGCCGAACGCGGCTTCACCGTGGGCGTACTCGACGCCGATGTCGGTGGATTCTCGATGCCACAGCTGCTCGGGCTCGACCACACGATCGAAGGAGAGAGCGCCGGGGCAGGCAAGACCGTGATGAAACCCGTCGTGCAACCGATCGGCGAAGGGACGTTCCGCGTCGTGTCGATGGGATCAATCGCCGGTGCGAACGAAACCGAAGCGATCATGTGGCGAGGCCTGATGCTCAACCGGGCCGTCCAACACTTCCTCGAAGACGTCAAGTGGGGCGACCTCGACTACCTGCTCATCGACATGCCACCAGGCACCTCCGATATCCAGATGGGCCTCGCCCGCATGCTGCCACGGACCGATGTCGTGATCGTCACCACCCCAGCGGCTGCAGCCCAACAAGTCGCGGCCCGCGCCGCAGACATGGCCCGTAAGGGTCACCTCCGCGTCGCCGGTGTCATCGAGAACATGGGCCCATCGGTCAACCCCGACGGCACGATCACCGCAACGTTCGGCTCCGGCGGCGGCCAACACCTCGCCGACACCATCGGCGTACCACTCCTCGCCTCGATCCCCCTCGACACCGCAGTCGCCGCCGGCGGCGACAACGGTTCACCGGCCGCGCTCGAATTCCCCTCCTCGCCAGCCGGCATCGTGTACCGACAACTCGTCGACATCATCACCACCGACGTCGCACCTCCGATCGGGATCGCGGAATGCAGCCTCCGCGGAGCGTTGGTCCGCGCCGGCGCTGACCTCGAAGGCGCCCGCCAGCGAGCCGAATCGCACTGAACGAATGGCGGCGAGTCGTTACTCATCCGACGACGCGAGCAGGGATCGTCCGTCGACGAGGAAGACCCTCGCCGCGTGGGCTAGCTTTTCCTCGGTGATCACGTCTGCAACGTCTCAAGACAGCGAGCCCACCGGCGGACCAGCTGAATCTCCCGCTTGATCGGCGCCATGCTCATCGTCTCGGGCCCCACCGTGGTGGTGCCTTGCTCCGGGTCGTGCGACCGGCGCCCGCTGGGTCCCGGCCTCACACCCCAGGAAGCCAACGAATCTGAACGGGCTGACTGGTCAACCTCAGATACATCGCCCGGCCGCTCGAGCCGTAGTCGGAGTCCACTGACGCCGCCTTACCTCGGGGTTCGGCCCAGCCCTGTCGCCCGTTGGAGGGTGCCGGGGCTGGAGGCCCCCGTCGTGAGTGGCTGACCAGGCGAAACGCGTGACTTCAGGATGCCGGGAAGTTCCTCAACCCGGATCGGGTCCTGCGTGGGTTAAGGGTGCTCGCAGTGCGAGTGGTGCTGGTTGGGGACTGCTGCAGGGCTTGCGCAGGTCGGGGTGGTCCTGACTGGGTCGCGACCTTGGGCGGCCCCGGGCGTACCAAAAGCTCGGACGGTGGATCAGGCTAAAGGCCGCTTCATGAGGACCGCGCATCCGCCATTGTCCAGGGTGGTGAGGCCGATGGCCTCCCATCCGTCGCGGCCTTCTTGGTTGAGCATGTCGACTGCGGTGGAGGCGCCTTGTGCGACCTTTGGTGCGCCGAAGGCAGGGAGGGAGACGAGGAGGTACTCCCAGTTGGTCACGCTGCGAACTCGTTGGTCGGGGGGAGCGACATTGCGGTTGGCTGAGGGTCGCAGGTCCAGCAGGCCTCGTCGGGATCGAGTGGGTCGGGGTGGACACATGCGGGGGCGGGCCAGACGACGTAGGAGTTGTCGTTGTCGGTGACTCGGATGCCGAGTTGTCTGATGCGGTTGGGTCGCCGGACGGAGGCGACGGTGCCCTCCAGGAGGCCCTTCTCTGGGTGTTTGCGGTCGTGGACGAGGACGGGGTCGCCGACTTGGTCCCAGCGCCAAGCGAATCTCAGCATGGGAGCGGCCAGTCGTCTGGTCGGTCGCCCACGGACGGTAGCGGGGTCGCTGCGGGCCGTTCCGGGGTGGGGACCCGCATAGTGTTGCCTGCTCTGGGCTGATCGGGTGAGTGGTCGGATTGTCGTGGCATGGCGCATTTGTTGTTCAGGAGGGACGTCGGGCCTGGGCCAGAACGAGGATGTCGTCCTGTCCAAAGGAGGCGTCCCTACCGGGTGTCTTCGAACTGTGCGGCTGTGAGCGGCAGGCTCTGCTGCCTCTGGTGGTGTGAACGGAGTGCCAGGGTCTGTGCTGGCCCTGTCGATGCATGGGGGCGGAGTGGGCACACGAGGTGGTCGAGCGTCAACCGGCGATGTCGGCGGGGCTGTGGAGGAGTCCGCGTTGGAGGGCGTCGAGGAGGTAGCGGTACTCGGCGTCGTGTTCGCTGGGCGGGTCGGTGATTTGTTCGAGGGCGAGAAAGCCGTGGATGGAGCTACGCATTGCGCGTGCTGCCAGTGGGGCTTCGTGGGCGTCGAGTCCGGTAGCGCGGTAGACGAGCTCGAACACCTCGAGCAGGGCCTTGTTGGCGGTGACGAGCTCGTCGTCTTCGGATCGTGGGGCGACGAGGGTGGAGGTGAACTGGCCGGGATGGTCGAGAGCGAACGCTCGATAGGCGATCGCCATTGCCGTGAGAGCGTCGAGCCCAGAAGTCCCGATGGCGCACTTGCGGACTGCTTCGGTGAGGTTGCGGGTGGCGGCCACCGCGACCAGGTATTTGAGTCCGTCGAGGCCGTCGGTGTGGGTGTAGAGAGTGGACGCAGCGACATCGAGCTCGGCGGCCACGCCGGTCAGCGCGAGTGTCTCGAACCCGTCGCGGTCGGCGACGGCGATCGCGGCTGATGTCAGGGCCTCGAGGTCCACTCGTTTCTTCGGCACGCCCTGAGCGTAGCCGGTTCCGACAAGGATTCGATATCTCCGAGTGCAAGTCGATCAAGACGAATGAGACTCGGTACAATCGAAGTCAGTCCGACTCCTAGGAGGATTGGATGCCAGGTCACCGCGACGACGACAGCGTTCCGAAGAGACCGGTGAGCTCCTCGCGATCGGGATCAACTCAGGCGAGACGGTCGTCTATGGGAAGTTCGCCGGGACCGAGATCACCATCGACGGGCAGGATCTCCTGATCGTTTCGGCCGGCGACGTGCTGGCCACCCTAGGCGACGCGCCCCAGAGCTGAGAGAAGACACGAACATGTCAAAGCAGATCGTCTACGAAGAATCGGCTCGTCGCCGCCTCCAGGCAGGAGTCGACCAGCTGGCCGACACCGTCAAGGTCACCCTCGGCCCCAGGGGCCGCAACGTCGTGTTGGCCAAGACCTGGGGAGCACCGACCATCACCAACGACGGCGTCGCCATCGCCAAGGAGATCGACCTCTCCGACCCCTTCGAGAACATGGGCGCCCAACTCGTCAAACAGGTCGCCGTGGCCACCAACGATGTGGCCGGCGACGGCACCACCACCGCCACCGTGTTGGCCCAGGCCCTGATCACTGAAGGCCTGCGCAACGTCGCCGCCGGTGCCAACCCCATGGCGGTCAAGCGCGGCATCGAAGCAGCCGTCAACGCTGCAGTGCACGTCATCGCCGAACTCGCGGTCGAGGTCAGCGATCGCGACGACATCGAGAACGTCGCCGCGATCTCCGCCGGCGACCGCAGCGTTGGTGAGCTCCTGGCGCAGGCCTTCGACAAGGTCGGCTCCGACGGTGTCATTACCGTGGAGGACTCGAACACGTTCGGCCTCGACCTGGACTTCACCGAAGGCATGCAGTTCGACAAGGGCTACCTGTCGCCCTACTTCGTGACCGACCCCGACCGCATGGAAACCGTGCTCGAGGACGCCTACGTCCTGTTGCACCAAGCCAAGATCAGCGCCGTGCCGCCACCTGTTGCCGATCCTCGAAAAGGTCGCACAAACGGCCAAACCGCTCGTGGTCATCGCCGAGGACGTCGACGGCGAGGCGCTCGCCACCCTCGTCGTCAACAAGATCCGCGGCACCTTCAACGCCGTCGCCGTCAAGGCCCCCGGCTTCGGAGACCGCCGCAAGGCCATGCTGGCCGACCTGGCCGTCCTGACCGGCGGCCAGGTGATCTCCGCCGACGTCGGCCTCCAACTCGAGAACGTGACCTTGGACCTATTGGGCCAGGCCCGCAAGGTCATCGTCACGAAAGACGCCACCACGATCATCGACGGCGCTGGGACCCCGGCCGATGTCGAAGCCCGGGTCGCCCAGATCCGTCGCGAGATCGACACCACCGACTCCGACTACGACCGCGAGAAACTCCAGGAACGCGTGGCCAAACTCGCCGGAGGCGTCGCCGTCATCCACGTCGGCGCGGCCACCGATGTCGAGCTCAAAGAGCTCAAGATGCGCATCGAAGACGCCGTCTCCGCCACCCGAGCCGCCATCGACGAAGGCGTCGTCCCCGGCGGCGGCGTCGCCTACATCCGGGCCCGAACCGCCATCGACAACATCGTCACCAAGCTGGTCGACGCCGATGAGGCCACCGGGGCCCGCATCGTCTCGAAAGCATTGGCCTCCCCGGCCCGCCAGATCGCCTCCAACGCCGGCCACGAGCCCGGCGTCGTGGTCGAACGCATCGCCCACGAACTCGGCCCCATCGGCTTCAACGCCGCCACTGGCGACTACGAGAACCTCACCAAAGCCGGGATCATCGACCCCGCCACCGTCACCCGCTCAGCCCTGCAGAACGCAGCATCGGTGGCCGCGCTCGTTCTCACCACCGAATGCCTTATCGCCGACAAGCCCCAGAAGCCGAAACCGGGTCATTAATCGCGTCACCGGACGCAAACTCTCTCTCTCTCTCTCACACACACAAGGAGGATGCCTGATGGCCAACGAATCCCGCACGTCAACTCACGCCAAGAAGCCCGGGCGCACGCTCAAGGAAAAACGCGCCGCCAAGCATGCCAAACAGGCTGCGAAGACCGAGGCCGGCGAGGCGTGGGACAGATAGCGCCGCTGCGGGCTCGTCTCGCGGTCGCTGCCATGGCGTCGGTCGGAATCAGACCGTGGGTCAGGGCGCGGCCATGATGAGCGGTGGCTATGCGGGGCCGGCGACGATCAGCGATGGCGTCGTCACGAGCATTCACGACGTTGAGATTCACACCACACCAGGCGAGAACGCGAAGTTCGCGGCATGGCACGTGAATATCGCGGGTACGATGCCACACGAATTGCGAACGCCTCACGAAAAGGCGCTCTCGGTTCTTCTCCCGGACGGAAGACGAGGAGTGGGAACGTTGGTCGACCCCCACCTCATCAGAGGTGCAGGCGAACCACCCTGTGGTTGAGCCGCTGGCGTCGCGACAACGCTGCATGGGGGACTCGACTCGTGCTCGCCCCACTGCCTGATCAAGACTTCTGGTTCTCTTGTCGATCGCCGAACATGACTTCCCGGAAGGGGGGACATGCCCACCACTCGGGGATCGCGATGGGGTGCAGAGTTGGGTCGCCGTCGAAGAACTTCCTACAGCGTCCGCACTGGCGTTTCGGTGTGACCACCACCACGTCGCTTTCGACGTTGGGTGGCGCCTCTGGGGACTTTGCAGACACGCTGGCTCCTCGACTCGGCAGGTCGAGACGTCAAGCCTGCACGGGGCGATCGGCACAGCGGCCGTCCTGCCCAAACGAGGCGGCTCTTCCAGGGCCTCTCCAGTCTACCGGCCGGCTCCTGCGGCCAGCGCGGGATCGCAGCTGCTCGGTGTCGGGCGTTGCTGAGGCCGCCAGCGTGATCACACGGCGGCGGCTCGGGGGCGGTTACGGTTCGGGTCACGGCCACAGCCACCGGTCCATCAGCGAACCCACCGAACCAGGGAGATCCGCCCCATGAGTGCTCTCTCGGTCAGTCCGCTGTGGCGATGTGCGGTTGGCACCTGACGCAAGCCGAGTGATCACGAAGCCCTTTCTGCCGGGCGAGGAGGTCTTCCCTGACGGCACTTCGCGCATCGAGCTCGTGGTCCGACGCATCCTCGAGATGGACGAGGCTACGGTCCAGGCGACGCTTCGACTGGTGTACGAGGAGTTCGCGGGCCGCCACCGCGACCTCGAGGGCGTGCTTCGGTCCAACTTCGAGGTTGTGGCATCGCGTGTCGAGATCGGCAAGGATTCCTCCCGCGAGCGAAAGCTCTTGGTCGGCGCCTATTTCTCCCACGAGTATTCGATCGAATCCGCCGCGCTCGGCAACCCATCGATGGTGCTCGCGCTGGATCAATCGGGACTCGTTGCCGGAGAGATCAGGTTCATCATGAGCCTTCGCGCAGTGGGCGAGGGCCACATCTCGTCGATCGAGTTCCGGTCGGGCGTCATCGACAGCGACATGGGCATCAGCGTCGACAGCCCGGGCCGCTACGTGGACACGGGCCGTCGAGAGAGCGCGGAGTACGACAAGGCCTTGTTCGAGGCGAAACTGGCTGAGCTGGGTGCGTTGAGCGACATGGCCCAAAGCGTGCTCGCCTGCGTCGGTTCTCGATTCACGATGACGGAGCTGGAGACCGCGCTGCGAGTCCTCGACGACCGGGGAGTGGATCGCGTCTTGTCTGCGGAGACAAGCCACGTCCTCCATTGGCTTGCGTCGTCGAACTACCGCGTCGTGTTTCCTCGCGGGGTTGACATCTCGGAGCGTGTGATCTTCCCGAGCGGACCCGCAGAGAGTCACGGGATGGAAGACGTGCGTATGGTCAGGTTCGTCCATGACGACGGCGGGGTTGTGTATTTCGGCACTTACACCGCGTTCGACGGACACCAGATCTTGCCCCAGCTTCTTGAGACCACCGACTTCGAGAGCTTCAGGATCGCGACGCTGAGCGGGGCAGGGGCCCAGAACAAGGGCATCGCCTTGTTCCCGAGGATGCTGGACGGCGAGTTCGTGGCGTTGGGACGTCATGACAACGTCAACAACTTCTTGATGCGGTCTGTCGACGTCCGTGTGTGGGGTGAGACGGAGAGGATCCAGGAACCCGAGCGTCCCTGGGAGCTCATCCAGCTGGGAAACTGTGGTTCACCGCTCGAGACCGAAGCGGGGTGGCTGGTCATCACCCACGGGGTCGGTCCGTTTCGCCGCTACAGCCTCGGCGCGCTGCTACTCGACCTGGACGATCCCAGTCGGGTGATCGGACACTTGAAAGAGCCGCTGCTCACGCCGCAGGCCGATGAACGCGAAGGGTACGTGCCCAACGTCGTCTACTCCTGCGGCAGCATGATCGTCGGCGATCACATCGTCCTGCCATACGGCTTCGCCGATGTCGGAGCCAGCATCGCCACCATCAGACTCGAGCAGCTCCTCAGTCGTCTTACGGAGCGATAGCGGCCTCGCGGCGGTAGCGCCGGTAGAGGCGGGCCAGGTGTGACCCGCCGCTGGTGTAGAACTGGTCGGTCTCGAGGTCGATCCAGGCCAGCTCGTCCGGGTCTTGCTTGACGTCGCGCCCGCAAGCCGCTTCCACCGTGGCCACCGAGGGCTTCGGTGAGCCATCGCAGCGCCACAGACCGAACGATCTCTCGTGGGTGGCTTGATCGAGGGGCGGATCGCCCCAGATCGATGGGTGGTAGTCGTTTGCGCACCACAGCATCGCCCCTGTGGCACCGGCAAGCCGTAGGTCCCTCAAGGCTCGGTCGACGAAGGCCGAGGCGGTTGCCTCGTCCACCAACATCGACTGGGCACTCGCGTCCGATCCATCGCTGGCTGCGGAGGTCGGCAGCCCGAACTCGGTGAACACCACGTCGACGCCCCCTCCCAACCACCGAGTCACCTTGGTCAAGAACCCCAGGAGGTGCTCGTCGGTCGGACCGGATGCCCACGGCGCGTAGATCGGATAGCCATGCATGGTGAGGAAATCACAGAACCCGGTTGCCTCGACGGGCCCGATGTTGCGGTCCTCCTCGAGGTCTTCCATGTGAAGCCCGATGGTGACTGCGGCGCCGCCATCGGCCTCGCGCACCGCGGTCGTCATCTGCTCGAGCCAGACCCGTCCTGCTGTCCGGTCGGGTGGGATGACGCAGTTGGAGTTCTCGTTGCCCAGATCCCAGGCCCACAGCGCATCGTGCCCGGCCAGCGCCTTCGCGGCTTCGGTCGCGAGCAGGACCTGTGCAGCCACCATCTCAGGGTCACTGAACCAGCTGCGGAGCGCTCGAGGAGAGACGGATCCACCGGCGATCACCCGGAAGCGTTGCTTCTGGTCGACAGGTCCCAGTCCCCAGGCGGGGATCCAGTTCACTCCGCTCATGTGGCCGGTGAACAGGGTGGGCATGAGGGCCAGGCTGGCGTCGGTGGCCAGATCCGCGACGTCCACCAACCTTTCCAGGCTCTGCCTGTTCACGCTGTCCGGCGTGGGCTGGAAGTCCTCCCAGGTCAGAAAGATCCTGACCGAATCGAGCCCGGTGGCTGCGATCCGGTCGAAGTCCCGGCGCACTTCTGCTGCATCGAACGAGGTCCACCAACGCATCGCCGTTCGGCCCGGCCAGTAGTTGACCCCCACACGGAACCGGTCGGCCGGCACATCACCGTTGGTCATCGCCGGCCGGCTTCTCGGACCGTGAACCGGCCATAGGTCAATTGCTCGTCGAACTCAGATGGCGTGCGTGCTGCAATGTGGACACGAGCGCGAGTGTGGATTCGGCTCCCTGGTTGAGATTGGGGCCCCATGCATGAAGTCCGTCATAGGCCCCGCCGGTCGTCGGGTCCCACATTGGTGTCGCCGCGTCGTTGTCGCCGGCAAACCATCGGACGGCCATGTCGAGGCCGGCCAACCATTCGGCTTCGCCTGTCACCGCGTGGGCGCGGCGACACGCGTCGGCCATGGCGGCGACTTCGATGGGCTGCTGGTCGAATGCGGGCGCTGAGTCACCCGGACCGGCGCCACCCACCGGCGTGGGCGAGAGGTGGGTGTCGACCGTTTCCCGGCGAAGGAGCCACCGCAACATCGCGATGCCGTCCTCGACGATGTCGGACCGCTCCAGGAGATCACCGGCGGCGACAAGAGCCTCGACGAGTGCGGCGTTGGCGTAGGTGAGTCGTGGCTCGGGCCATGGCCAATCCGGGTCCCGCGTTGGGGGTCTGATGGTGGTGACGGCGTCCACCATCACGAGTCGGGCGCGGTTGTGGGAGGCGTCGATTGTCAGGACTTCGGCTGCTCCGAGTGCAGCGAAGGCCATCGATCGCGGCCACGGGGACCGCTGTTGGATGCCGTGATCGAAGTAGGCCAGCGCGCTCTGGCGCATCCATGCCTCGGGGGCGTGCGCGGCTGCGGTGCCGAAGGCCCACACGCTGCGCCCCCAACAGTCCTCGACCGTCCGGGCTCCAATCCACCGCCCGGCGGCTGTGCGCCGGTTGCGGATCCTGCCGTCGACACCCTGGGCATCGGCGAGGAACTGGAAAGCCGTGCGGCCGAGCTCACGCACCGCCCGTTCGGGCTCGGGCTCGCGGGCGATCACGACGAGGAGACGGGCCACGTCGTCGGTGCAGTAGCCGTGTTCTTCGCCGTGGGGCGACGTGATCGGCATGTTCGAACAGTCCGATGTGGTCACTCAGCGCGAGCAGATGGTCGAACGACGGGGCGTTCATAGTCTCACTGGCTGGCGACCGGCGAGGAGCTGTCCGGCCAGCTCGTCGTAGCGGCCGGCGACCGCAGTCCAGGACAGGTCGGGTGCGAGCCGTCGAGCCTCGGCTGCCATCGACGCTGCCAGATCGGGGTTGGTGAGGACCGATCGGATCGCGGCGGCCAAAGCAGCGGAGTCGCGTTGCGGGACCACCAAGCCCGCGCCGCTTTCGAGCAGTTCGACTGCGTGCGGGAACGCCGTCGACACGACCGGGCGACCGGCTGCCACCGCGTCGACCAGGACTCCGGAGGTGACCTGATCAGTGGAGTCATAGGGCAGCACGACGAGATCAGCAGAACGGATAAGATCCGTGAGCGATGCGAGGTCTCGGTAGGTGTCGTCGAACGACACGGAGGCCGCGGCGGCAGCCGATGCCGCCCGGTGGACCAGCATCTGCCGGTACGACTGGCCTGAGTGCGCGAGAACCTTTGGATGAGTGGCGCCCGCAATGACGTACTGGGGGACCGGTCGCAGGTCGGCGAGATCCGCCATGGCGTCGATGGCCCACTCGATTCCCTTCCCTGGGCCGAGCAGGCCCCAGGTCAACACTCGTGGCCCACGGACCGCGGGCCCCGTTTCGGGTTTTGGCGCGATCGCCGGGGGTGTCGCCGCGCCGTGCGGGATCACGACCAGCTTCGAGCTCTTCACATCGAAGCACGTTGTGAGTCTGGTCCGGGCGGTCTCTGTCATCACAACGACAGCGTCCGCTCGTTCGCAAGCCTGTTCGAGCACGTATCGCTGGTTTGCCGTCGGTGAGCTGACCACCGTGTGGGCCACGATGATCGTGGGGACGACGATGCCGGCCATCGTGTCGAGGATCTCGGCGCCGTCGAGACCGCCGTACAGGCCATACTCGTGTTGGATGATGACCACGTCGGTGCCGTTGAGGACCTCGAGCGGTGCCCGCAGTCCACGGGAATCGTGTGGGGCCAGTGTGCCGAGTACAGACACGTCCTCGAGCGGGGGTGTGGCGCCGCAACGTACGACGTCGACCGTGCCGCCGTTGGCGATGATTCCGGCCGCAAGCGCGGCGGAGAAGGTGGCGATGCCACACTCTGTTGGCGGGAAGGTCGACAGGATTCCGAAGTGTCGAACGCCGCCACCCAAGTGAGTGGGGTCGCTGGCGGGGGCTTTGACGGGCACGAGTGAACTCCAACGTCGGCTCGGTCAAGGCGTCGGGCCTGCGGAGGGCGACAAACCGAAACGGCCGTCCAGCCCAAGCGAGGCGCACTCTCCCAAGGAGTCCTTTCATCCTATGGCGTAGGAATTCCAACCGGCGCGGGTACCGTCGACAATGTCACCGACTCACAAGCCTTCGCCGGTTCGCCCGCGCTTCGCATCGCCGTGCTCTCGCCGATCGCATGGCGTACCCCTCCTCGCCATTACGGTCCGTGGGAGCTGTTTGCCTCGACACTCGCTGAAGGTCTCGTTGCGCTCGGTCACAAGGTGACCCTCTTCGCCACCGCTGACTCGCTGACCACTGCGCAACTCCGATCGACAGTCGCCACCGGGTGGTCCGAGGACGGCGACATCGATCCCAAGGTCGCCGAGTGCATCCACATCGCCGACGTGTTCGAACACGCCAACGAATTCGACATCATCCACAACGGCTTCGACTTCCTGCCGCTCACCTACAGCGGCCTCGTCGACACCCCCGTCGTGACCACCATCCACGGATTCTCCTCGGAACAGATCGTGCCGGTCTACGAGCGGTACGACGCGACCACCACCTACGTGGCGATCAGTGACTCGGACCGTCATCCGCGGCTTCACTACGCAGCAACGATTCACCACGGCATCGATGTCAACAACTTCGACGTGCAGTCGACTCCGGGACACCATCTTCTCTTCTTCGGGCGGATCCATCCCGACAAAGGCACGGCCGAAGCGATAGAGGTTGCTCGACGCGTGGGCCGCCCGCTGACCATCGCGGGCATCATTCAAGACGAGCAGTACTTCGCCGACGAGATTGCCCCCCACATCGATGGGGAGTCGGTTCGATTCCTCGGCCCGGTTGACTCGGCCAACCGCGCTCAGGTTCTCGGGAGCGCTCACGCGCTCCTCCACCTCATCGACTTCGACGAACCCTTCGGCTACAGCGTGGTCGAAGCCATGGCATGCGGAACCCCGGTGGTTGCCTACAACCGGGGCTCCATGACCGAGCTCATCGACCACGCCACGACCGGCTTCGTCGTGGAGAACGCCGAAGAAGCCATCCAAGCCATCGATCTCGTGGGCGCCCTCGACCGCCCCGCCATCCGTGGCGCTGTCCTCGACCGCTTCAGCGCCGAGACGATGGTCAACAAGTACGTCGCCTTGTACCGATCCGTGCTGAGTGGCAGAGCCCGCAAGGCCATCGAGGGCTGAGGAAGCGCGCCGATCCGTGAGCTCCCGTGGGTGCCGGAGACTCGGTCGTGAGGCGCTGATCTGATTTCCTAACCGGTTGTCAAGGCGTTCTTTCCACGTTGGGTGGTCGCGCGGGGTGGGGCCCTCGGTGGTTGAGGGGTTGCTGGGGGTTGAGCGCTGAGTGGGGTCGCTGGGATCGGGTCTGGCCTTGCTGGCTGGCCGGTGTGACCCGATCCTGTGGGTCAGGTCAGGGGCTGAGACGTCCTCGTCGGGTGGCCCGGTTGCGGCGGCGGGTGTCGGCGGGGACGGCGAGCTCGGCACAGAGCCGTTTGGCGGTGGCGGTATCGATCGGGTTGCCGTCGAGGTCGCGCAGCTCGTAGGGCCGCTGGTCTTGGAGGACTTTCCAGGCCCGGCCGGCGAGCTTGCGGGCAACCGCGGTGGTGGCCGAGATGTGGGTGTGGCCCCGGTCGCACATCAGCTTGCGGTAGTGCAATGCGAGGCCGGGGTCGTGGTGGCGGGCCACGTTGGCTACCTGGTAGAGCACCAGGCGCAGGTCGGCTGGGCCTTCTTTGGTGATTTTGCGTGACGGTGACCGGTGTTGTCCGGATTCCCAGTTGGACGGGTTCAACCCGACATGAGCAGCCGCGGCCTTGGCCGATCGGAGGTGGGTGCCCGCTCCCCACCAGCCCCGGACCGAGGCGGCACAGATCGGACCGATGCCAGGGATCGACGTCAACACGTCGTTGGGCCACAGCTGTTGCCAGCGGCCGAGCGCTCGGTCGGTGACGGCGGTGACGCGTCCGTCGGCGGTTGCGATGTCGTCGAGGCATTCACCGATCTCCCAGGCCAGGTCGTCGAGGTCGAGACGTCCTAACCAGAACTCGCTCCACCCGTTGGCGGCGGCCCGGATCCGTTCGGCCCGCCGGGCCGGGTCGGTGTCTCGGGAGTGGGCGGCGACGATCTCGGCGATGCTGGCGGTCCGGGCCCTGGAGAGGGCCCGTAGGTCGCTCCAGCGGCCCAGGACCGGTTGGGCGACGCCGTGGCCCCCGCAGGCCCGCCAGAGGTCGGGGAACGCCCAGGCGGCCTGTGCCCACAGGCGGCAGTCGACCCGGTGGGCGTCCACGATGGCTCGGTGCCGGCGTCGCATCGCCCGGCGCAGCCCGATCTGTCCCGCCGGGGGGATCGGGGCTTGTTCGACCCCGAGGATCGCTTCGCTGTGAGCCAACATGTCGGCGTCGATGACATCGGTCTTGTTCGCCCCAGCGATCGCTTTGCGTAGCCGGGCCGAGTCCCGGTTGGCTACGAACCCAACCCGGCACCCCGACTCCGTGATGGCCCACAGCAGTGGGAGCCATGTCCCGGCGGTTGGTTCGGCCACCACCATCGCCGGGGCCCAATCAGCCAGGCGCACGGTCAACTCTTCCAGGCCGGCCAGCGTGGGCCGGACCCCAAAATCCTCGGCGATGCCCGGTCCTCGGATGGCGACCTGGTGTGATGCCACCACCGCGGCGTCGATCCCGATCGACACGACCGGTTCTTGATTCTCTATCGTGTTCATTGAGGGCTCTCCTGTCACTTGGAGTGCCGAAGCGAGCCCGGAGTGCCAGCTCCTATCGAGGCCCGCACGGCTGTGTACTAGCCCCGGTTTTCGTTAGCCGGTGAGGGCTGGGGGTGTGGTGGTCACGCAGGATGGTTGGAGGGTGTGTTTGGATCGTTCGAGGGCTCGGAGGATGGTTTGGGTCCAGGGCCATGTCTGGTCGAGGTGCAGTACTCGGGCTTTGGTGCTGAGCCGTCCGGCGACGTGGAGGATCCGGTAGCGGATCGTCTTGGGTGTGGCCCGGGCCATCGATGGGGCAGAGCGATCGCTCGGGTCCAGGCCAACAGATCGGTGGCGCACATGGCGGCGAGAAGCCAGGCCTCGTTGGCGACCACATCAGCATCCTTTCGGATGGGGCTCGCACCGGTGTCGACGGCGCGGGACACGATGCTCGACGCCGACTGGTTCCTCGCGATGACCTACGAGCCGCTCGATGCCCCGAATGCTCGGGCCTGGCCACGGCGCCACTACGTCGGCGCGCATGTGCCGCAATGGTCACCGGGTTCCTCTTAAGCTTCCGTCGGGTGATGCGCCGCTGGTGGTCATCGGATTCAGTACGACGCCGATGGGCCAGCGATCGGTGATCCAGAGAGTTCTCGACGGCCTCGCCGATCTCGAAGTCCGCATGCTGGTGACGACCGGGCCTGCGTTGCGCGCTGAAGATCTCGACTTGCCGGCGGCTGCAGTCGCAGTGCCGTACGCTCCGCACGATCAGGTGCTTCCCGAGGCGGCTTTGATGGTGACTCATGTCGGTCACGGGTCGATGGCTGCTGCAGCTCGTCTTGGTGTGCCGATTCTCGCGATGCCGATGGGCCGTGATCAGGATCGCAACGCGGAGGTGCTGGTCGAGCACGGTCTCGGTCTGGCGCTCTCGCCGACGGCAGAACCCGGAGCGATTGCCGAAGCGGCGCAGACAATTCTGGGCGACGTCGAGGTGTCGCTCGCGTGTGACGAAATGGCGGCGCGGATAGCCGCTGACCCCGGGCTCGAGCATGCCGTTGCGCTCCTCGAGGGCTCGCCCTCACGATGTAGCGGATCCACCACCAGCGCCTCCGCGTGCGCTGGCTCCAAAGGGTCGGCGAGTCTGGCCTGCTGTCCGGCCGCATCGCTGCCCGAAACTTCGTCGCGGGCATGTGACCAGGCGAAACGCCTACACAGCCACCAGATCAGCGGCCCAGGGGGCGCGTGTACTTTGGGCTAAGTTCATCTCGAGGACGCGGTCAATTATCGAGTCGCCATTGGGGAAGGCACCCTCGAGGTCGATTGCCTCGATGACCTGGACCTCGAACTGCGCTTCGGTGAGCTCTGCGCGGATACGCGAGGTGTCGCTCATGGGGTGTGCTTGGCTCAGGCGGCGGGACGTGGCCGAGCTCAACGAACACGTTCAGCGGCACGCCGACGAAGGGGTTCCGCTCCGGTGCAGCGAACACGGAGAATGCAAGGTTTCCACCAGGTCTCAGCACCCGCCTCGTTTCGCTCAGCGCGGCCTTTGGGTTCGGCATGAGCATGAAGCCCGACCGACAGATCACCACGTCGACCGCGTCGTCCTCGAGGTTCATCGACTGGGCATCCATGACTCGGTACTCCACATTGGTCAGATACCGACTGGTTGGTATGATAGCGAGCATGGCAACGATCACCCCGTGTTTCTGGTTCGACGGCAACGGTCTCGAGGCCGCCGAGTTCTATGTTTCGCTGTTCCCCGATTCCCGCATCGATGGGGTGAGCCCGGGGCCTGACGGCTCGCCGCTGATGATCAGCTTCACGGTGATGGGCCGTCCCTTTCAGGCGCTGAACGGGGGTCCCCAGTTCAGGTTTACCGAGGCCGTGTCGCTGGTTGTCCCGTGTGATGGCCAGGCCGAGGTCGATCAGTACTGGGCCGCGCTGAGCGACGGGGGAGAGGAGGGTCAGTGTGGGTGGTTGAAGGACCGCTACGGCTTGTCGTGGCAGATCGTGCCCAGTCAGCTGGGTGGGATCCTGGGTGATCCCGACCCCGAGCGTGCTGCCCGGGCGACCGAGGCGATGTTGCAGATGCGCAAGCTCGACCTCAACGCCCTGCGGGCCGCAGCCGACGGCGCGCCGGCGTGAAGGTGCAACGGCCTCGACATGGGGAGGCGAGGGCTGCGCTGCTCGATGCAGCGGTCGACGTGATCCGGGCGCAGGGGCTGCACGCAACGACGGTCGAGGACCTGTGCGAGGCGGCGGGGGTGACCAAGGGGGCGTTCTTCCATCACTTCGCCTCCAAAGAACACCTCGCGGTGGCGGCTGCGGATCACTGGTCGCAGACCACCGGCGCGCTCTTTGCTGGGGCGCCGTACCACGACCATGACGATCCGGCCGATCGAGTGTTCGGCTATCTGGATTTCCGGGCGTCGCTGATCTCGGGTGCGCCCGCTGACTACACGTGTCTGGTCGGGACCATGACCCAGGAGGCCTTCGACACCAGTCCCGCGGTTCGAGACGCGTGCGCGGCGAGCATCTTCGGCCACGCCGGAACTCTCGAAGCCGACTTCGCGGCTGCCCTCACCGACAGCGACACCGATCCCGGCCTCAGCGCCGCAAGTCTCGCCCGACACACCCAGACGGTTCTCCAAGGCGCCTTCGTGCTGTCGAAGGCGGCCAACGATCCAGCCGTGGTGCTCGAAGCAATCGATCATCTCCGCCGTTACCTCGAATGCGTCTTCGGGCGGACGTCGTCCGAAGCGGGGAGGTGAAGCGGGTTGTCGACCTTCTTGCTCTTGCACGGGGCCGCGTCGTCAGGTTGGTACTGGCATCTGGTCGCTCCGCTGCTCGATGCAGCCGGCCACGAGACCGTGGCGCCGGACCTACCAGCCGATGACCCGACTGCCGGTCTGGCCGACTATGCGGCGACGGCACTCGAAGCGCTCGATGGCCACTGCGGCCAGGACGTGGTCGTCGTGGCGCAGTCGATGGCCGGGTTCTTCGCTCCGGTTGTCGCCGAGGCGCGATCGGCTACAGGGATCGTTCTGGTCGCGGCCATGATCCCGAACCCGGGTGAGCGAGGGCACGACTGGTGGGTCAACACCGGCCAACCCGCCGCCCAGCAACACCACTTCGATGCGCTGGGACTGGACTGCGCCGACCTGAACAACCCCGCGGTCATCTACGGCCACGACATCCCGCCCGATGTGTGGGCTGAAGCTGGACGGCGACTGAGGGACCAGACCGGGCGCCCGTTCGACGATCCGTGTCCGATGACCTCGTGGCCAGCGGTCCCCACCCGAGTGATCGCTCCCCGAGGCGACCGGCTGTTCCCGATGGAGTTCCAGCGACGAGTGGCGAAGGAACGACTCGGACTCGGCGTCGATCCGATTCCGGGCGGGCACCTTCCTGCGCTCAGCCAGCCCCAGGCTGTTGCCCGTGCCGTGCTGCGAGCAGCGCGATCAATGGCGAACCGAGAGGGGCATCCATGATCATCGTGAGCGGGTGGTTGAGGACCCACCCGGACCGGCTGCCCGCCGTCCGGCCATGGAGGCAGCCCGCGCTGCGCCGGGCTGTGTCGACTTCCACCTGACCGACATCTGTTCGATCCCGTCGAAGTCGTTGCGCGACCTCGACGCCGTATCTTCGGTTTGTCATTTGGGATGGCTTCGAAGCGTGTGCCGCTCCGAGGTTCACAGTCTGAGCGCTTCGACTGATCAGGATCCGCTCGGACCCGGCTATGGGGTGGGCGGCTCTCGGACGCCTTCTCGCTCAGGGTGTCCTCAGTCGGGTGCCGATGTGCGCGGCCGTCGACGGCCCTGATCGTTCGGCGGGGTCACCCTGCTCTGCGTAGTCGGTCGATCCCGTCGAGGAGTACGTCGAGGGCAAACTCGAACTCGACATCAGCATTGCAGGCCGAACCGGATGTACCGGGGCGTCGGAAAGACGTCGCGTGTCAGACCCCACATTCGAGAACTCAATGCGTGCATGGCGTGGTGAACCAGGTCCGTCGAGAGGGCTCCGCTGCGCATCATGCCCATCAGTGTGCCCATGTATGCCAGCACAACCGGGCTTGATGCCTGTCAGGTCTCGATGGCTTCGCTGGCCCATGTTCAGCCAGGGGCTGGTGATCAGCATCGTGATCGGCTACCTGCTGCGATACTCCACCTCGTGCCCTGCTGGATCGCAACACTCGATCTGCTTCGCCGGATACGTGGTCATCAAAGGCCTCCGACCTCAGACCGACGAAGTCGACGACAGTGCAACACCTGTGGCGCAAGCCCGCTGAGGTCAATCGCAGCGCCGACCGACCCGACGCCGACTAGCAAGACGACGGCACCGCCGACGATCGAGAGAGGCGCCACTGCTCTCGGTTCCCTCGCCCCCGGCCCGGCGTAACGGTCCGCCGGGCTGGGTCGTGCGGTGCCGTTGGCCGAGTGCCGGGCCCAGAGAAGATCAGACGAAGAGCGCCGGGGTGTGTGAGACTGGCTTTGATCCATTGATCTATGGGTAGCCGAGGATGGGTTCGATGATGTCGAGGCCCCGTCCGACCAGATCCACGAGACGGGTCGCATCAGGACTGCGGTACCAGTCGATCATGGCCGCATTGATGACGCCCATGACCGCTCCGGCGAGGATGTGAGCCTGGAACTCGTCCCGGTCGACCTGGTCTCCCAGCAGTTCTTCGGTGAGACGTTCGATCCACAGCTGTTGGACCGCGGCGTTCCCCTTGGCCAGGGCGGGTGTGGCCTGAGCGACACCCATTGCCTGCCGCACGGGTAGAGGATCGCGGTCGATGTGCTCGCTGATCCTCCGGGCACCGTGGAGCAGTCGCTCGCGGACTGCAGCATCGGGCATCTCGGCCATGGCATCGCTGAGCACGTCGAGCCAGATACGGGGATGCAGATAGGCCAGGTCTTCCTTGTGATCGACATAGCGGAACACCGTGCGCCGAGACACACCGGCACGCTGCGCAATCTCCTCCAGTGTCGCCGCGACACCCTTCTGCTCGAACAGCTCGCATGCCGCACTACTAAGCGCTCGCAGCGTCTCGTGTCGATGTTGGCGGCGGCCGACCACTTCGCCAATGGTACGCCACCCTCGGACAAATTGGCACTTTGCGACAGATACGACTTGATTCAACTACTGTCACTATGAGACACTTTCGACATGTTCGAGCAGCAGATCACCTCACTTCGACCACGGGCACCGAGACGATGACCGCGCTCGTTGTCGCCGGCGCCGCAGTGTTCCTCCTCCTCGGCGTCGCCCACGCCGCTCTGACGCTGAGGTCATCTCCCAGCCATGGGCCGCTGACACCGACGAACCCTGACGTTCGTTCGGCCATGACAGACAACACCGGGCTCGGACTGGCGCCTCAACTGAGCACCACCCTCTGGAGAACCTGGGTCGGGTTCAACCTCTCCCACGCCCTCGGGATCATCACAATCGCAGGGACGATCATGTTCCACGCTCTCAACGATCTCGAAGCCGTCGCCGATCAGGCCTGGTTCCTCGTGCTCACCTGCGGCTTGCCGGCCGTCTACCTGACCCTCTCGATCCGCTACTGGTTCGCCCGACCAACCCGGGGAATCATCGTCGGCGGACTCCTGCTCGCCATGGGAACGCTCGGCACCGCCCTGGCATGAACGAGCGCCAAGAGGCGGCGGCGCCCGCACGTCGCTCCGATTGCCTGGCCTGGGCGGCTCGCTGCACCGCCTAAAGGGATGGGGTTTGGGCTGTGCTTGCCGTGCTGCTGCGGCCATCGCTTGGCTAGACGATGGTCTCCCCGCGTCTGTCAAGGTAACGTTGACAGACGATTAGCGTCAAGATAACCTTGACACAACCGTCAAGATGAAATTGACAGGAGCAGTGGTGGACGCCGAACAAGAGCAGGAACTACGAAGCCAGGTATCAGATCTGGTCATGGACTGGTACGAGGAGGTCGTCGGGGTCGGCGTCGATGATGCGAACCCTGAACACTTTGAGAACCTGATCAGGGCCGCTGCTGTGGTTGCTGATGAGTCCGGGAAGCTTGTCCGCGACTGGGTAGGCAGCGGCAAACGGGCCGGCCTGAGTTGGGCCGACATCGGAGCCGTGCTGGGGATAAGCCGCCAAGCGGCGCAGCAACGCTTTGCCCCCGCCACGACCTTCATGGGTGTCGGGATATCCGGAACAGACGAAGACGGACTCGTAGTCCGATCAGGGATGAACGCCTTCAACGAGGTGGCAGCAATGCACGAAGAAGGCAAGAAGGGCAACGAACTGGTCGGAGCAGCTCCATTCAAGCTGTACTTCACTCCCCGCGGCGGGCAATGGGAGAACATCAGAGTTGGCGCGCTCCGTCGCCGAAGCTCTGTCATCGAACAGTACGAGAATGAAGGGTGGACTCACGCTTTCACGTGGCCACCGTTCGTTTACCTCACGCGTCGAGGTACCAGTTGATCAACCAACCTGTAAGGGCCACGAATCCAACCGACATTCTCACCCTGCCGGCGCTGCCCCATACGAAACGCAACGGTTTCGTGAGCCCACGTCACCACGCGGAGTGCCCGAATAGGCGATCGCGTACGTGAGTGCCGTTGCAGCGCACTCGGTGAGATGTGCGTTTGTGTCCGGGATTGGGTGATCGGGCTGCACTCATGTCGGAATGTCGAGGATCAGACCGATGACGTCCCGGATCTGGCCAGGAACCACCGGTCCGGTGTTGCCCCGTAGGTGTTCGACCCGTCGGGTCGACACCGCCCGTAGGTGCTGACATTGCGCAGCACGCCTGGCGCCTCGGACGCATCGTCGACCCGTTCGGCCAGGAGTGGGAGATCGGTCGACCGCTCGGCACCTGGCCGCCGTGACGACACGCTTGGTCGTGTACACCTCGTCAGCCGCGAAATCGCGTGCCCCGATGTGGCTTTGCCATCGGAGCAAGTGCACGGCGAAGCACGTCCGATCGCTGTGTAGCTGGCCACGGCCGGGCGCCGGTAGGCGTGGCGGTGGCGAGCGGGCAAACACCAGGGGGCCACCACCGCCGGCAGAAGGCGAGCGGCACAACACTCTCGCTCACTCCGTTTCCGGCCCGGCATCTCCTCGATGTAGGCCTGGACCGGTTCGTTGCCATCGCCTTTGGGGATCTGCGGGTTACCGGCCGACAGCAGCTTCACCTCGCTGCTTGTGGGGTCAGCTCGGGCGGGCTGCCGCCCAGCCCAGCTCCGATGTGATGCGCAGGCCGGTGTTTCCGTCGCGGTCGTGCAGCGGGGCGATGGTCTTGCGGAGTGCGTCGCAGAAGTTGTCGTAGCCGATGGCTTCGATGGCGGGGACCGACGGGCCGGCGGCGGCGAGTGCGCGGATGGCGGTGTCGAGATCGGGCCATTCGTTGGTCACCTCGATGGTGCCTTGGTCGAGGAGTTCGAAGTCGGTTGCTCGGAGCATGTTGGCGATCACGTTGCTGGTCTCGCCCAGTTCCATGGTCGCGCTCTGGTGACTTGGTGGTGAGTGCTCGATGACGCTGAGGAAGTAGGGCATGAGTCCCATGCGGTCGTGCGCGCCCCAGTAGGTGATCCCGAATTGACCGTCGTCGGTGAGCACTCGGCGAGTCTCTCGGAGTGCGTCGTCGCATCCATTCCAGATGCCGTTGAAGCTCGTCACGACGTCGAAGGCCCCCTCGTCGAAGGGGAGTGCGTACATGTCGCCGACGCGGAAGTCGCCGTCGGGGGTGCGGGCTCGTGCGATGTCGATCAAGGTCTCCGAGGCGTCGAGCCCGGTGACGGTGGCCCCGCGGCGGCTTGCGAGGTTGGCCGCGAACCCCGACCCACAGGCCACATCGAGATAGCGGGTCGCCGCACCGAGCCCCAACTGATCGAACACCTTCTGGTTTGCGGGGAGCGCGTAGGGCTCGAACAGGTACGCCCATTCCGTGGCCCGTGCGCCCCAGCCGCGTCCGGCGCGGATCCACTTCTCCTGACGTGTCGCATCGGTCACTGCAGTTGTCGTGGTCTCGGTCATCTGACCTTCTCCTAAATAGCACGATCGGTCGTACTAGTTCGAACAGTACGACCGATCGTGCTATCTTGTCAATTGATGACCGAAACCCCGGAAGTCACGAAGCGGCGGACACGAGCCGACGGCGAACGCACGAGGCGACTGATCCTCGACGCTGCCGTGCGTTTGGCCACCGTTGAAGGTCTCGATGGATTGAGCATCGGCACCCTGGCCCGCGCCACCGAACACAGCAAGAGCGGCGTGTACGCACATTTCAACTCCAAAGAGGCGCTACAGCTCGCAACGATCGACAATGCCCGAGCGCTGTTCATCGACGTGGTAGTGGCCCCCGCCCTCAAGCAGGGAGGACTCGACCGTCTCCGAGCTCTGTGTGAGTCGTTTCTCGCCTATGTTGAGAACCGCACCCTCCCCGGCGGCTGCTTCTTCGCCGCCGCCGCTGCCGAGCTCGGCAGCCGGCCCGGTCCCCTGCGCCAGCGGGTCGCCGCCAACCAGAAGGACTGGATCAGGGTGCTCACCGACGCCGCAAACGAAGCCATGGCCCTCGGCGAGTTGCGCGATGACACCGACGTGGCGACGCTCGTGTTCGAACTCAACGCGCTCGTCATCGCGGCAAACACCGCCTACATCCTTCACGACGACCCGGCCGCCCTGACTCAAGCCCGCATCGCCATAGAACGTGTGATCCTCGCCGCCACGCCCGCGTAGAGGCGGGCCCGAGCGCACCGTCCTGCGGCGCTGAATAGGCACACATGGGCCATCCCGGCCCTCGTGGGGACATAGGTTGATGTTGGCGGATTCCATCGGTGCCGTGAACTCGGACTGGCGCCTGTGACCTGGTCAAATGGCTGAGACCAGACGGCAGCGGATAGTACGAGCCAGTCGCTGTGACGGCGTGGGTTCAGGCCGGCCTCGTGACCGGTGGCTGGGAAGCGGTAGAAGATGTGAAACCGAGCATCCAAGATGGCGCCATCGAGCCTGATCAGCGCCCACGCGCCACTCTCCGATCACCACCCCGACAGCTTCGCCTACAAGTTGCCCGTCGGCGGTACGTACGTATAATAGCTACATGCCGAATAAGACGATCAGCGTTCCGGATGATGTCATCCCGGTCATCGAGAGCTTGGATGTGCCGTTCTCGAGGTGGGTTACCGATCAACTCCGGCGGCACACGGCGAAGTCGACAATGTCGTTCGCCGACCAGCTTCTCGCGGACGCTGCGCTGGCTGCAGGTGATCGCTTGCCCGATCGTGACATAGTCGGTGAACGCATGGAGCGATCTGCACCGTGGTGACCCGTGGATCGGTCCACTGGGTCGATCTCGACCAGCGTCGTCCCTGCGTGGTGGTGTCGTCTCAGGAGGTGCTCGGGGTTGACGTCTGGCAGACCCATGTTGTGCCGCTCACCTCGAATCTGGATCGAGCCGGTCTTGCCGGCAATGTCTTGCTCGAGTCAACCGTCACCGGGTTGCCAAAGGACTCCGTCGCGGTGCCGCTCGGGCTAGAGCTGGTCGACCGTAGGTGGCTCGTCGAGAGAACAGGCCAGCTGCCACGAGCTCTCATCGACGCAATCGACGACGGAGTCCGTGCTGTTCTCGGCCTGTGACAAGCCTCGAATCATCCCGCCACGAACTCACCGCTCCACACGGCGCGTGTACTCAGGGTCGAACTCGCCCCTCCGACACCGAACAAGTGATCGATCGATGCTCATGACGTTGCCTCTGGGTATCGACTGGTGTCGGGGAGCCTTCGTCGTCTCCTCTTGCCCCACGAGGAGGAAGGATGTTGAGCGCCATCTTGGGTGAGCACGTGTGGGGTTGTTGGCGATGGGTTGGGTGAGCACGTTTTGGTGCTCGGGTGGGTTGTCGGCGGGGCGGGGGGTGAGCAGGCTCGGGGGGTCCTGGACGCGCAAGGACCCTCCCGTTGTCTCTTGGCCGAGTCGGGAGGGCTCTTCCTGATTGGTGCGAGGCGCACCGGTGTTCATGGTAGGCAACGACGCGGGCGTGGTCGAGCACGATCTTGTTGGCGGGGAGCTGGTGTGCCCAGCATGTGAGGGCGGGCGATTGGGTCCGTGGGGTTGGGCTCGAATTCGGGTGCTGCGGTTGCGTGGTGTCGAGCAGCGGTGGCGTCCTCGCCGGTCACGGTGCGTCTCGTGTGGGGTGACGCATGTGTTGTTACCGGTTCGGGTGTTGTTGCGCCGTCGGGACGCTGTGGAGGTGATCGGGGCCGCAGTGGTTGCCTGGGCGGCTGGCGCGGGTCACCGGCGGATCGCCGAGGATCTGGGGGTTCCGGCCACGACAGTGCGAGGTTGGTTGCGTCGTTTCGCTTTGCGGGCTGGGTTCTTGCGTGGCCAGTTCATGGCCCTTGCCCATCTGTTGGATCGTGATCTGGGTCGGGTCGAGCCCCGGGGTTCACCGGTGGCTGATGCGGTCGAGGCGATCGGTGTGGCGGCCTCCGCGGCGGCTCGGAGGTTTGGGCCGGGGTCGGTGTGGTGGTTCGCGTCGGGCGCGTCGGCGGGGAGGCTGCTGTCCAACACGGACTCGCCGGTCCCGCTGGCCGGTTGAGCTGTCAACGTCGGTGTGATCGACCCCGACACGAGGAGGACCAAGGGTGGAAGACGAACGTCGACGGGACATCGCGTTGTTCCGCTATTCGCTGATCCGAGAAGCAGCGGACGCGGAGCTGAGCAAACGGGAACGAGGCCGCCTGGTCCGGCGTCTGGCTGGGCGTGAGCACGTGGTGCCCGACGGGCGGCGGGTGCGGATCGGTCGGTCGACTCTGGACCGCTGGATCCGGGACTACCGGGCCGGCGGCTATGACGCCCTGGTGCCCGAGGTTCGAGCCGGGGTGCCCTTGACGGACCCTGAGATTCTCGACGCCGCTGTGATATCGAAACGTGAGGAGCCGAAGCGGACCGCAGCGCATGTGGCCGACGTGTTGGCCGCCAAGGACATGCACGTCAGTGCTCGGACGTTGCAGTGGCACTTCGCCCGCCTCGGTCTCCCGCAAGGCTCGTGGGTAGACAGCGAGACACCACACCGCAAGCACGAACAATCCGAACGCGATGCCGAACACGAGACCGAGACCTCCGGAATCACCGGTCTCGGAACCGATGATGAGGGCGAGCATGACGAGTGAGATGGTGTCGGTGATCGAGCTGGCACCGACGATCGCGGCGACGGCCGGGTTCTTCGTCAACCCGTAGCGGCTCACCGTTGGATAGGTGATCAGCGTGAACGACGCCCACAGCGAACCGATCAACACCGCAGCCGTCGTATCGATGCCGAGCCACATCGCGACGCCGGTGCCGAGCACCAGCGGGATGAACGCCGTCAATAGCCCGAAGCCTGCCGAGATGCGCCGGAAGCGGATGAACGAATCGATATCGAGCTGCAGGCCTGCGAGGAAGATCAAGTAGAGAATCCCGATGCTGCCCACCGATTCGAGCGTCGTAATGCTCGGCAACACATCCAACAGGTTGGGACCGATCAGAGCACCGCCCAGCAGCAGCCCCAGCAACCCCGGCATTCGTAGCCGTGCCGCCATGAGCGACCCGAAGACCACGATCAACGCCACGGCCGTGAAACCGAACGCCGACCCCTGCTGGACTTCGTTCCACGTCATCGTTCACCTCCCATCGACCAGCGGACGAGCAACACTCGTTGCGTGCTCCGGGCCGTCGTCGCCCCGTCCATGATCGCAAACCAGAGCTGCCGGAACCGGCTCTCAGGCCGCTGCGTCGATGCGCTCGTTTCCGAATCCCACGGGTGGTTCCGCTGTGGACGGCGGGTCGGTTGATCTGGTGGCCCAGGACGGCAAGTTGATCGCGTCGGACGACGACCGCCTATTCGGCCCCACAGGGTCACAACGTGGTTGGCAGGATTTGCCGCAATACTGTTATTGCTGTCGGTTTCGCATTGTCTCGGTTGCCGGCCACAATCGGGTTGGGCGCCGTTGCGTCGCAACCTTTGGACTGCTGCGCAGGAAGCGACCTCAAGGATGGATGACGGGAGCAGGTTTGAATCGAACACTTGACCAGGTTGTCGAAGAGGGCGAATGTCCGAAGCGGTTCATCATCAACCGTTTTCTCTCCGACAAGCCTTTGTGACAATGAGGGGCACCGTATTGTCACAGGCCCCACAGCCCAGCTTTTCCCTCGAGGGCCGAGTTGCGTTGATCTCCGGCGCCAGCCGAGGCATCGGCCGGGGACTCGTCGATGCCCTCGCCCGGGCCGGCGCGACCGTTGCCGCCGGTGCACGCACGAAGGACGCCTTGAGCGACCTCGACGCTGCGGGCCCAGCCGTGCACCCCTACCGGCTTGATGTCACCGATCTCGACAACATCACCACCACCATTGACCAGGTCGTTGCCGACCATGGATCGCTGGACGTCCTCATCGCCAACGCCGGACTCGGAGACAATCGCCCCGCCGTCGACGTCACCGAAGACGACTGGGACACCATGATGGCCGTCAACCTCAAGGGACTCTTCTTCACGTGTCAGGCCGCTGGCCGCCACATGATCAAACAAGGCAGCGGCCGCGTCATCGCGATGAGCTCCCAGGCCTCGGTGGTGGGCATTGCCGACCACGCCGTCTACGCAGCCTCGAAAGGCGGCGTCAACCAGCTCGTGAAGGTCCTCGCTCTCGAATGGGGCCCGCTCGGCGTGACTGCCAACGCCATCGCCCCCACCTTCACCTATACGCCCGGCACCGCCGAACGGCTCGACGACCCCGACTACCGAGCGCGAGTCATCGACCGCATCCCCGTCGCCGAGGTGGCCACGATCACCGACATTGCGGGCGCCGCCATCTACCTGGCTTCCGACGCCGCCCGCATGGTCAACGGCCACATCCTCCTCGTCGACGGCGGCTGGACCGCCCAATAGCGTGGCGCTCCAGGTTGCTGATGGACAGCATGTGGTAGCGGCTGAACAAGGCGGTGTCGACGGTGAAGAAGTTCCAGGCATCGGCGGCTTGCGAGTGTAGGAATCACCACCAGGTGTCGTCCTGGCCTTGTTGTGGTTCGGGTCCCGGGTTGCCGCGACGCCATCGAAATGCGACGCTGGACAAAGCAGCTACGACGTCACGGAGGGAGAGATCGCATGCCGAGCGTGATCGCACGGGCCCAACGACCGGTGGTGCGACAGATCGGGAAGCGGCTCGCCGCAGCCGACACACCCGAACAGATGCGAGCATTCATCGACCGGGTCACCACCATCCTTCTGACGCCGACCAGGGGCGTCACCCGCTCGAACGCCACGCTGGGCGGCCTCGCCAGCCTCCGGATTGAACCGAAGGCTTCTACTTCCGGCGATCGAGGCCTTCTGATGTTCCACGGCGGGGGCTATGTGTTCGGCTCGCCGTCGATGTACAAGCACCTGGCCGGGCGGATCGCCAAAGCTGCCGGTGCAACCGTACACGTGCCCTCCTATCGGCTGGCACCAGAGCACCCGCATCCAGCTGCCATCGAAGACGGACTGGCCGCGTACCGAGCGATCCTCGACGATCACGAACCCGAACGGCTGGCGGTGGGCGGCGATTCCGCCGGCGGGAACATGGCTCTCACCGTGCTGATCGCTGCTCGCGATGAAGGGCTCCCGATGCCTGCGTGCGTCCTGCTGATGAGCCCGTGGACCGATCTCACTGCGACCAGCGACAGTTGGATGACCAACGTCGACAGCGAACTTCTGATCCGCCCCGAGGCGATTCGGCGGGTGACCGGGTGGTACTGCGGCGAAAGCGACGCCGGCGACCCGCGCCTCTCACCGCTTTTCGCCGATCTCCGAGGCTTGCCGCCGATGCTTATCCAGGTCTCCGACGAGGAGATCCTCTACAGCGATAGCACCGCCCTTGCCAAAGCCGCACTCGCCGCGGATATTGACGTGCGGCTGGAGGTGGCGAACGGCATGTGGCATGTGTGGCAGCTCCAGGCCCCGATCGTGCCCGAGGCCCGCGCCTCGATCAAATCGGCCGGTGAGTTCATCCGTCGGCACACGGACCGATGACAGGATTGACGCCATCGCGCGATGAAGTCGAAACGGCCGACTGAGGCTGAGGAGACGACGACGAGTGAGGTAATCCGGGAAGCGATCCGACAGTTCCTGGAAGGGGCCTAAATCGCCGTCCAGCCCGCAGCTCCGGACCAGGGTCTGCCCGCAGGCCCCGGTCGGCGCAGCGGATCGAGTCGGTTGTCATCGCACGCCTGGTTGCCTACTGCTGGTTGAGATGGCCGATCAGCGCATCAACCTCGTCGGCGACGACGCTGGGTTCGATGACGCGAACCGGGGCGCGAAGCGCCACTCGGGCCAGCGCCATGACGAGTGACTCGAGCTCGTTCGCGCCAAGTCGGATCGTGCACGAGTCGGCTTCAGTGTCGACCGGCGTGTTCTCAACCCATGACAATGCCTCGGCGACCTGTTCGTAGGGGGCCTGCACGGCCACGAGCGTTTCGATGTCGCGAGGTATCGAGGCGACCGAGGCCGCAAGGTATGCAGCAGCGTTGCCGCCGGGGATGTCGCGTGGCGCGAATCGTCCACCGGCAAGTTGCACGTCGCTGAGTCGGTCGAGGCGGAACGTGCGCCAGCCGGTACGCCGAAGATCCCATGCGAGGAGGTACCAGAGGCGGCCAGCGGAGAGCAACTGGTGCGGTTCGACCAGACGACGGCTGTCCTCGCCGTCGCGGCGTTGATAGTCGAAGCGGACTTCTTCGTGGGCTCGACACGCCGAGGCGAGCACGCTGAGTGTCTCCGGGGCGACGACTCCGCCGTCGCCGTGCGCTCGACGTAGCGATACGACAGCGCCGTCGAGTGCGGACACACGACGCCGTAGGCGGTCGGGCAGTGCCTGTTCGACTTTGGCCAGTGCCTGCACCGATGTGTCCTCGATGCCGGCGATCGCAGCGCCGGCGGCGGCGCGCAGTCCGACTACGACCGCCACCGCTTCGTCATCATCGAACACCAGTGGCGGCAGGTGCGCACCGGCCGCCAGTCGGTATCCGCCGTCGCTGCCCGGTGTGGCATTGACCGGGTAGCCCAGATCGCGCAGTCGATCGACGTCGCGGCGAACCGTTCGCTCGGTGACGTCCAAGCGCTCGGCCAGTTCGGCCCCAGACCACAGTCGGTGGGTCTGCAGCAGCGAGAGGAGTTGCAGCGCCCGCCCGGTCGGATCGTTTCGCATTTCTCAAGCTTCCCACATATTGCGGACAGAATCTGTCCGCAATGAGTTCTACGGTGGGTTCCGTTCGGAGATACCCCAGAAGAAGGAGGACATGCAGTGTCCCATCCAGCAGTGTTCAATCCAGCAGAGTTTCCCGAGCCCACGATGATTTCGGTCAATGGTGTGGAGCTCGAAGTGTTCGAAGCAGGCCAAGAGAACGCAGGACGGCCCGTCGTGCTCTGCCACGGCTGGCCGGAGCATGCCTTCGCGTGGCGCCATCAGGTGCCGGCCCTTGCCGAAGCGGGCTACCACGTCATCGTCCCGAACCAGCGAGGCTATGGCAACTCGTCTTGCCCGAGCGAAGTCACGGACTACGACATCGAGCACTTGTCGGGTGACCTCGTCGCGCTCCTCGACCACTACGGATACCAAAACGCCACCTTTGTCGGTGAAGACTGGGGCGCGATGATCGTCTGGGGGTTGACCCTCTTGCACCCAAACCGTGTGAACGGAGTGATCGCCCTGAGCGTGCCCTATCTCGACCGCGGCGACCAACCCTGGGTCGAGTTCATGGAAGAGATGCTCGGCAGCGACTACTACATGGTGCACTTCAATCGAAAGCCGGGCGTCGCCGACGCCGTGCTCGACAAGAACACTTCCCAGTTCCTTCGTAACCTGTACCGGAAGAACCAGCCGCCGGCAGAGCCTCAGCCAGGCAACGCAATGATCAACCTCGCCGAAGCAGAGATCCCTGTCGGCGATCCCGTCATGAGCGACAGCGAACTGGCTGTCTTCGTCTCCGCCTTCGAAGCATCAGGGTTCACGCCAAGCATCAACTGGTACCGGAACCTCGACCGCAATTGGCATCTGTTGTCGGACGTGGATCCACTCATCCAGCAGCCCGCACTCATGATCTATGGCGACCGCGATCTTGTGGCCAGGAATGAACGGATTGCAGAGTTCGTGCCCAATGTGCAAGTGGTCAACTTGGACTGCGGCCACTGGATCTCGCAAGAACTGCCGGACGAAACAAACCAAGCGATCCTGAAGTGGCTCGAGCAGTGAACGCCGACGGCTCGCCCGGGGTTTCGGCCGATATCCGGTTTGGGGTTGCGACGCTCTCCATTCTCTTCCCGATCGGCTTGGCCTCGTTGGTCGTTGGGCTCGTGGCGCTGATCGGCGGCGGCCGGCTGGTCACGTCCCTGCCGGCTCGGCCGGATGAGAGTCCCCGCTGGACTTGCGGGGGCGTTCGGTTCTGCCGACCACTGTTGCAGGACGCGTCGCAGTCCTGTGCTCGGTGTTGGTCTTCATCCCGTTCACCAGCGGGGCGATGTTCGGCGCCCCGATCTTCTTGTTCCTCGGTGTACGCAAGGGTGATCGGGGCCTGTTGTTGGTGCTGCCCGTGCTCGTGTCGATCGTCGTGATCGGGGTGATCGCCATTGTGGTTTGGGCGGTTCTTGTTGGGTAGAGGCGTACCGGGCACCCCATGGAGCCCGTCGGACCGGGGTGTCTGTCAGGCTCGGTACACGTTGACACTGTTGGCGTGATCGGCCAGTGCGCGTAGGTCCTTGAGGTCGCTGGTGAGCACAGCGCCACCGGGTTCAGCGAGTGCTACGACGATGGCGTCAACGGCGGAACCTTGGCCGGCCAGCGCACGCAGAGCACCTGCTCGGCGGGCGAGGCGTTCGGGCAGTTCCTCGATGATGTCGCACGTCTTGAGGAACCGATGGATGTTGGCATCACTTCGTTGCCGTCCTGAGGTCGACTCGGCGAGTACGGCCGAGGGGACCGCAGGCGGCCACAAGCCGTCGCGTTTGAACACCGCTATCAGGGCAGCGGAATCTTGTCGTCGTCGGGCGAGACGGCTCACACCGCCAGAGTCGAGAACGAGCAACGCTCAGCCGATCCTGGCGGCGGGGGCGTTGGCCTGGATTCGTCGTGACAGCGCTTCGGCCTTGGCCAGTGCCTCGTCGGTAGGTTCACCAACATCGTCGATGAGTTCGGCCAGGTACCGGTCGGTCTCTTCAAGCAGAGCCTGATGTCGCAACTCAGCCCGCACGGCATCTTGGAGGAGTTCCGAGGGTGACAGCCCGCGTTCTTTGACTGCGTCGTAGAGTTCGTCGGGGAGGTACACCTGCATCCGTGGCATACGTCTACTATACACACTCCGAGTGTCATCGAGGAGTTGTGGGGGGTGTGTCGGTCTGCTGACGGGCTGCTAACGGAAGCGCCAGGTAACCAGAATCGAGCGGCGACGTCGGCGCGGGCGATGGGCTTGGCGAGGTGGATGGGGGACTTGGCGGTGGGCGTTGTAGCGGCCGGTTCGAGGCTTGTCGGTGAGGGCTAGGGGCGGACGATGGTGACTAACCGTTTTCCCGCTGCGGATGCGGTCGCCGCAACATTCCGATGGATCGTCGGGTCGAGGTGGAGTCAGGCACAGGATCCGTGCCTGTCAGTAGACCTCGAAGCGGGCGTCCAGCGCCGACATGTCTTCGCGGTCTGAGGTGAGAATGAAGGTGCCCAGACCTTCCGCGACCACCGCAAGGTGGGCGTCGACTACGTCAGCGGTTCCGGATGCGGCGAGCCTGTGTCCAACGCCTACTGACTCGTCAAGGGGGTGAATGTCGAAATGGCGAAGTGCCCGGGCCAGATTCGCCTGTCGTGCCGGCTCACGCCAGACTTGGGCGAGCACGGGGTGGGTCGTGTGCAGGTCGTCGCCACGTTCGGTTGCCCGCTTGATGATGGCCCAGAGTCGAGAGTTCAGGTTCTCTCCGTCGACGATGAAAGGGCCCGCATCGATAATCAACGATCGACTCCTTGTCGGTCGAGCACCGTGTCGGCCCACTCCAGATGCTTCCGGTCGATGGGGCCTTCGTCGGCCTCCCAGGAAGCGATCATGTCGAGCATTGCCTGACTGCGCCGGCGGCGCTTCACCTCGGCCAGGAGAGATCGCTTGATGGCCAGCTTCTTCGTGCCGTCCATCGCCACCAGCTCGGCGAGTGCCGCTTCCATCTCGTCATCGAAGTTGATCGTCGTCTTGCTGGCCATACAAGTATGGTACCGGACCTGTAGATCTATGGCATCAGGACGGTAGACATGGGCGCCTGGAGTGAGTCGGTATCGCGCCGTCGGGGATGGCTGATGTAGGTTGGTGTGACGCCGGCACGATCGACTGGCACGAGAACCACAAGCTCCTCAAGGTCGCCTTCCCGGTCGACGTGCGGGCCTCCTTCGCCCGCCACGAGATCCAGTTCGGTCACATCGAGCGAGCGACCCATCGGAACACGAGCTGGGATGCGGCCCGATTCGAGACCTGTGCCCACACCTGGGTCGACGTCAGCGAGGACGGATTCGGCGTGGCGCTGCTCAACGACTGCAAGTATGGCCACGACATCGTGGGCAACGTGATCCGCCTCCCGCTCCTTCGGGCCCCGACCTGGCCCGATCCGGTTGCCGACCGGGGTCGCCACCGCTTCGCCTACGCCCTGTTCCCCCACGCCGGCCCGCCCACCAGCGGCCGGGTGATCCAGGAGGCGCACGCCTTCAACGCACCGCTGCGGGTGATCCCTCTGGCTGCAGGGCCAGGTGGTGTGCATCCGGCCCGGCACTCGCTGGTCGAGCCCGGCGATCCGGGTGTGGTGATCACCGCGGTCAAGGCGGCCGATGACGGCGAGGGCATGATCGTGCGGCTCCACGAGGCCTTCGGAGGGCGCCGCCGGGTGAGGTTGCGGATTCCCGGTGCCACGCAGGTCGATCGCGTCGATCTTCTGGAGCAGCCGACCGCCCACGACCCGCCGGCCGTGCTTGACGAGGCCGTCGAACTCGCTCCAAAGCCCTTCGAGCTCGTGACTCTTCGCCTCCGCTAAGCCATCGGCGGCAAGGCCGTGATCTTGGCACGGGCCGGTCGATGCGTCCTGTCACGGGGCCGCAGTTGGGTGGCGAGAGATGGTTGCCCACGGTCGACCATCGCGAAGAATGGTGACGGAGCGGTCTGTGTCGATCAGGTCGCCTATTTCGCCCCATCGGTCGCTCAACTGGGACTCGTCGAACGCATCGACGCCTGGTGTGCCGATCTCGGCGAGGACCGCGGTCATGGTCGCGGCACGTGCTTCCCGCTCGGCTTCGGCGTCGTCAGGATCGACGCGGCGTTCATCGAGCAGCCAGTCGATGGCCCGGCACTCACCGGCGGCGTTGCTGTACTCGAACCATCGTTGGCGCAGGTCGGGGAACTCATACAGGGTGCTGCGGAAGCGGCCGAAGGCGCCGCGCCCTTCGAGCGCTCGCGCCAGTAGATCGCACGCCCTGGCGTCGGCGACCGACTCGGCGAACTCGACCATGTCTCGGTAGGCGTGGCGCGATCCGATTGAATCGATCGGGACCAAGCCTCGTTCGTATGGGTCGTCTTCGTCCTCTGCGTCCATGATGTACGAGTTGGGGAAGCCGATCTCGACCTGACCGTTTGTCGGGTCGTACCACCAGCTGGTCTCAACGCTGTTGTCTCCCAGCGCTTCGGCGAGTCCGGCGAGATCGATGTCGGCGATCGACCGCGTCGAACGCTCGTCGTCTGAGGCTGCATGTCGCATGGCACCATTATGAACCAGCGTGGACGTGAGACTCGACGGTGGTGACCCAGGGGTGTCGCGGCCGCCAGATGCGGCCCTAGGGTGCTGGTTACCGCAAGACGTCGCGGGAGCCCGAACGGCGGAGGTTGTTCAAGTCCCCTCCGACACACTCGTCAGTACACGCTGGGTTCTCAGACGGCCACGACATCGATGAGGTCGTCGAGGGCCCTGAGGTCGTGAGGATTGCGGGTGAAGAGCGGGAGATTCTCAGCCAGAGCAGTGGCAGCGATGAGAAGGTCCACTGCTCGGGTGCCACGTGGCTTGCGTCCAGTGGTCGCGACTGCGGAGAAGACTCTGCCGTAGGCGCGGGCCGCGTCGGCACCGAACGGAAGCGGGTCGAAGACGGCCTCGGCCCGCTGGAGCCGGTCCTGGCGGCGGCTGCGTTCGGCTGGGTCGTCGGTGGCGTGTGGACCGGCGGCCAGTTCGGCCAGGGTGAGGGCGCTGATGGCAACCTCGAGGGGGAGTGAGCTGACGGGGATACGTTCGAGATCGATGACGACCGACGTGTCCAGCAGTCCTCGTCCGGGTCGGCTGGTGCTAGGCACGGGGGGCGAAGTGCTGGTCGGCGATCTGGTCGAGGTCGTGGCTGAGTTGATCGAAGTTGACGGGGGCGGCGGTTCGGAAGAGCTCGATCGCGGCCTCGGTTCGGACGAAGCGGTGACGGCGCAGCGGGGTCAGCTCGCCGATGGGTACACCGTTGCGAGTGACAATGAAGGTCTCGCCCTCGGTGAGGGCGCGCATGATCCGCCCGCTGTCGTTTCGAAGCTCTCGCTGGCTGATCTCGCTACTCATGACACCGAGTGTAGCACCATGTGCTACGGCGGCGACGAGGGTTTCTACGGCGCGCCTTCGAAGCGGTGCATGCGGTACTCCTCCCCGTCGCAGTGCATGCATTTGTGCTAACCTGAGCGTATGCGGAGTACAAGTGTGAGGATTGACGTTGGGACCCATCGGGAGCTCAAGCGGCTCGCTGCTTCATTGGGCGTGAGCGTAGGTGACACTGTTGCTCTCGCAGTCCGCCGTCTTCGCCAGGATCGCATCGGGGCTGACCTTGCTCACGACCTGACTGCCGAAGAGGTTGATTGGCTCGATGCTGACCTCGGGTGATGTCGTCGACTTGGATTTTGGTGTTCCAGCGGGCAGAGAAGCGGGGTTTCGTCATCCTGCGATCGTGGTGACGGCGCAGCGAGTTTTGGACGCAGAACCGAGTGTTGTGCAGGTTGTGCCGCTCACTTCGACGCTTCGGGGATTCGCCTCCGAGGTCGAGATCGATGTCGACGATATGAATGGTCTCGAGCAGGCATCGGCTGCTCAGTGCCAACACATTCGGGCGGTGGCGGCCGGGCGGATCGAACGGACGAGGGGCAACGTTGGGTCGGCCGTGTTGGTGGAGGTTCGGGAGTTGCTCGGCCTAATTCTCGATGTGGCGGGGTGAGGCCGGCGGTGTCATGCTGCAAATGGTTTGCGAACGGTATCTGGCGGCCGAGGGCGTTAGGGGGCGGCTGGACGATCGCTCGAGTGCATTGGTTGCTCGATAATTCGACATTGCGGAACGCATCCCATGCCTCGATCTCGACCTTGGCCGCCTCGGGAAGCAGGTCGGCGCACGCCTCCTCGGCGGCGTGCCAAGCCGCATCCAGCTCCATCCACTCCCCATCGGTCAGCTCGACGTCACGGCCACCGTCGAACATCTCGTCGAGTTCGGCCTGCCCGATGTCGACCTCGACATCGGGCTCGGTCCACAGGTCGCCGAGCTGGTCGGCCATGCACACCTCGAAGGCGCCGACGTGGTCGGCAGGCTTGCCGTCCGAGCTCTCGCCGATGTCCGCGTCCCCGGTTGCGTCCACCGGGCGGGGAGTGGCGTAGGCCGGGTTGTCCTGGGCGCCTGCGATGGCGCGGACGCCGGTCACCGCTGCCGGTAGCGTCACCATGCCGACCAGTGCGCCGATCAGCGCCGGGCGTCGACGCCGGGTCCGGATGTCGGGGGTATCGATGGGTTCCTCGTCCTCATCACTGGTTGTGGTTGGGGGACGGTCCGATGGTGCCTGACCGTTGCTGAGACCGACCTGAGAACCTGAGAACGCTCTCAGCTGGTTTGACGGCAAGCAGGCACACTCGAAGTCATGCGCATCCTTGTGGTCGACGACGAGGAACGCCTAGCCCGGTCGATCGCGCGGGGCCTATCACCTTCTTCGGCCAGGACTGGGGTGGTCTCATCGGCCTGCGGCTGGTCACCGCCCAACCGGACCGGTTCGCTCAGGTTGCGGTAGGCAACACCGGGCTGCCAGCTGGATACGGACGGCCGTCGGAAGCTTTCCTGCGGTGGCAGCAGTTCTCCCAGACAAGCCCGGTGTTCCCGGTCGGCGACATCATCAACGGGGCCACCACCAGCGACTTGGCCCCCGAGGTGATCGCGGCCTACGACGCCCCCTTCGCTGATGATCGAGGTGACCCGGAGCCGCCGTCTCGAACCCGAGACAAGCCAGGTTTGCGCCGCTCGGCCGGCCGACCCCGGGGTCGGGGGGAGCTCCAACGAGTGGCGGGCCGTTGTGCCCACCGCACTGCGGGGCTGGCTGGACAACTCCACATCGAGACCGTGGCTCGCCGGCACCGAGCCACCTTCGCACGACCTCGACTTCAGCCCGCAAGGCCGAAGAACACGAGGATCGCTCGGCCGAGTCTGACAAGTTCATCGTCACCAAGCCTGCCGATGCGCTCGCCAAGCTTGGAGCGGGGCACGGTCGTGATCCTGTCGACCATGAGGCTGCAGGGCTCTTGTAGTCCGTTCACCTCGTCGGGCTTGATCCGGAGCCGGAACAGCGGTGCATCGGTGGGGTCGGTCGTAAAGGCGCAGATCGTCACCGAGTCTGTTGCGTCGAAACGATCGTCCTGGACGATTGCAACGGGCCCTGGCTTCCCGGCGTACCCGGTGCCGGCCGCCGCGGTCCAGATCTCGCCGCGCCTCAATCGTCGTCCAGGCTGACTGCGTCGATGAACGCCTGGTCGTCAGCTGCATGCTTGCTTGCAGCAACCGCTGCAGACTGGCGGTGGGCCTCGCTCTCGAACTCCGGTGACCGCACGTCCGGTACCCAAATCTGCACCGGACGAAGGCCCTGTGCACGAAGGCGACGGCGGTGCTCGCGCACTCGCTTCTTGACCCCGGCGTCATCCTGCGGAGCAGCCATACTCCCATGTTACATGTAACGAATGGCCAGTCAACTCCCTCGCCCCAATCGGCCGTGACTAGGTGATCGGCCGCTCGCCCCTTCGACACCCGAGTTGAACCCTGTGAGATGTCGATCATCCAAGGCGTCCACCGGCGCATGGGTCTGTGTGGATTGCGAGCGGCCAGGACGTGTTCACCGATCGGCGGTGGGACCGGGGGTGCCCCTGCAGGCTCAGATGCCGGCGTCGGGGCGGGTCTGGCCGAGCTCGAACAGTTGCTGATGGTAGCTGACGTTGGCCGGGTCCTCGGGATCCTTGGTCTTGCCTGGCAGGAGCGAGGCGAACAGGCCCATCTCAGTGGTCAAGATGTAGGCGGTGACCACGGCGACTGCCGCCGGCGCAGCGGTGATCGGTCCAACGCTGACGGTGAGAACGGCGAGGAGGGCTATCGAGAACGGGGCCTTGATCGACGCCCCCGGTACGGCGACAAGAAGGCACGACAGGGTCAACGCGATCGGCAGGTCCGGGATGATGACGTGGGTGGCGACACCGGCAGCGCCGCCGATGACGAGCGTCGGCATGACCGGCCCCCCCGATGAAGCCGGTGGCCAGGCTCGTCGCCATCGCCACGATCTTTGCCAACACAATCCCGACGAGCACCAACGCCCCCAGCTCGTCGGCCTGGTTGATCATGTCCGGCAGCTGCGCCTTGCCCGACCCCAGTGTCAGCGGGAAGAACACGGCGATGAGCCCGACGGCGAGACCCCCGACCCCGGCACGCACGACGGTGTTCGGGATCCGCGTAAACCAGGTTCGCAAGACGAAAACCGTCGCGCCCAGCAGCCGAGACAGGAACGCGCCCACCACACCAAGCAGCACGGCGACACCGAAGTGCCAGTACTCGATCTCGTAAGACGGCACGGCGAAGACATCGACGAAGGTGGCGCCGACAAACGTGAACACCACAAAGAAACCAAAGACCGACGCCACCAGACTGGGCGCCACCGTTCGGTAGTAGCGCTCATGGCGCTCCGGTGGGTTCAGCTCAGTCACCAACAGCGTGGCCAGGACCGGCGACGTGAGCAGGCCGCCGATCGCCCCGTTGATGCCGACCAGCGTGTTGAGCTTGCGCGTCTCGCCCTCGGCGCCGACCCGGTCCGAGAACCACTCGCCGACCGCGCCACCGGAGCGGACCCCGGCATCGAAGGGCCCCAGGCTTGCGCCGCCGACGAGAGAGACCCACGAGACGAGGATCATCGGTATAGCCGAGCGTTGATCGACGTGGCGGACGGCGATGCTCTCGAGCGCGCCGTTCGGCTCGATGGGCACCTGCAGCCAGCGCCGCAGCAGCCCAACGAGAAGACCTGCTCCGACGGTGAGGGCAATCCATCGTCGAAGAATCCGGGAGGTTCTCGGTGGACGGCCACCTAGCGGTCGATATCGGGCGCCGCGCATGGGTGGCCACGTGCGGTCGTGCTACTGCCACTGCCGGCGACGGGCGCCCTGCGGTGTGGTAGAACCGCACGATGCCGACGTTTGCGGGTTCTGAGGGAGTGGTTCACTACGAGCGCTGGATCCCTGACGAGCCGCCAGTGCGAATCGTCATCATCGTGCACGGCTACGCCGAATACGCCGCCCGCTACAGACACCTGGCCGAGGCGCTCACCGCTCACGGCTCGATCGTGTACGGCGAGGACCACCCCGGTCACGGACGCAGTGACGGGGAACGAGCACTCATTGTCGACTTCGAACACGTGGTCGACGACCTCCGCGCACTGGTCGACATCGCCGTCGGCGAGCACCCCCGACTGCCGGTGGTGATGATCGGACACTCGATGGGTGGCCTACTCGCCGCCCGGTTTGCGCAGCGCTATACCGAACAGCTGGCGGGAATCGTGTTCTTGGGCGCAGTCATCGGTGATTGGCATTGGGCCCGGGAGGTGCTGGAACGGCCGGAGCTGCCCCCGACGGCGTCCGATTTCTCCGGCATGTCCCGAGACGAGGCGGCCGTCGACGCCTACACAACCGATCCGCTCATCTACCACGGTCCCTACAAACGGCCTCTGCTCGAGGCGGAGGTTGTGGCACTCGATCGTTTTCAGGCTCACGTCGGCGCGTTGACGCTGCCGGTACTGTTCTGCCATGGGACCGAGGACCCCTTCGTCGACTATCGCACCTCACTGGCAGCAGTCGAGTTGATGCCCAGTGAGGACAAGACGATCAGGCTCTACGACGGAGCCCGCCACGAGCTCGTGAACGAGACCAACCGTGACGAAGTGATCGCCGACATCGTGGACTTCGTCGAGCCTCGTTCCTTCCTGAGATAGCTTCCATGGAATATAACGAAACGGGTTAGAATAGATTCCATGGAATTCAAAAGGAACGCGTGCGGGACTCCGCCGGTCGACCTGGCCGTTCTGTTCAGCGACCTGGTCCGGATGGAAACCGACCTGTGGCATCTCATCGACCAGCGGCTGCGCCGGGAACACGAGGTCCCGCTGTCGTGGTTCGAGCCGATGCAGGTCATGGACCGCGTCCGCGACTGTCGAGTTGCCGACATCGCCGAGGCGTTGTCGATCACGGTGGGCGGCGCGAGCAAGCTGGTCGATCGCATCGAGCACGCTGGCTGGTGCGGCCGTTCGCCGAACCCGAACGACGCTCGATCGTCTGTGGTCACCCTGACCCAAGCCGGGCGTCGCGTGCTCGACGCTGCGCAGGGCTCGTTCTGCGACGAACTGGCTGCCCGGCTCGCAGGGGCGGTCTGCGCCGAGCGGCTCGCCTCGTTCGCGACAACCGTGCAAGACCTGCGACACCACATCGCAAACCGGCAAGAGAGTGCAACATGAGCAAGACTTCAGCTTCGATGCGGGCCGCCGTGCTCGACGCACCCGGCCCGCCCGAAGCATTGCAGATCCGTGAGGTGCCCATGCCGGTGCCTGGGCCCGGTCAGGTGCTGATCAAGGTCGAGGCATTCGGGCTCAACCGGTCGGAGCTCCACACTCGGCTCGGCCTTGCCGACGGGGTCACGTTCCCTCGGGTGCTCGGCATCGAAGCGACAGGAGTCGTGGCCGAGTGTCCAGGCGGCGAGCTCGCCCCCGGCACACAGGTCGCGGCGTTGATGGGCGGCATGGGGCGGACGTTCGACGGCGGGTATGCCGAGTTCACTTGTGTGCCGGTCCAACAAACGGTTCCGTTCACGAGCGATCTCGATTGGGCCACGCTCGGTGCTGTACCGGAGATGCTGCAGACCTCCTATGGGTCGCTCACCGTCGGCCTCGACGCCCAACCGGGCCAGTCGATCCTCATCCGCGGCGGTACCTCCTCGGTCGGTATGGCGACCGCCGTGCTCGCCCGGCGGCTCGGTATGACCGTTCTGTCCACCACACGCAACCCCGACCGTGCCGACGTGCTGCGGGAGATCGGCGTGCAGCACCCGTTGGTGGACGACGCTAACGTCGCCGCCCAGGTCCGTGACCGCATCCCCGACGGCGTCGACACCGCTCTCGAGCTCGTTGGCACCCCTACGCTGCCCGACACACTCCGAGCGACACGGGTGCACGGAGTCGTCTGCTTCACCGGCATGCTGTCGAACCAATGGACCGTGCCGGACTTCTACCCAATCGAGTACCTGCCCCGGGGCGTTCGCCTCACCGCCTACGGAGGCGACGCCAGCGACCTGCCGTCCGGCGTGCTGCAGGAGTTCCTCGACGCGGTCGCTGCCGGCGAAGCCCAGGTGCCGATTCACAGGACATACCGCCTCGACGAGATCGCCGAGGCCCACGCAGACATGGAAGCCGACCGCGCCACCGGGAAACTCGTCGTACAGCCGTGATCAATCCCCACCGAATGAGCCTTGCATGAGCGCCGACGGCGCTCGTGGCGCCCGACTTCGAAGGGCAGCCGTTCTCGATCGGCCGAGTTTCGCATTCCGCCTAAGTTGAGAGTGTGCTCCCTCCGGGTTAAAGGTCTGGTGCTGTTGGCCGGCGGCACCGGGCACTCGATCGATGAACTCCTGGCCGAGATGGCCGCCACTTGGTAGCCGGGCACCACAGGTCGGGCGCAGGTTGCTGTGGGCGAGTTCGAGGGCGGCCCAAGTACGGGATTTCGAAGAAGATCGAGACGTTGGACCCTGGTGGCGGCGACACGGATATGGCAGAAAGAAGGTGGAGACAGCCGACTTCCCGGTCGGTGACCCGGCGAAGTCGGTGACCTAGTGAAAAAGGTGGTTCCGGTGACGCGAAGAACCAAGGTGATTGGGTTCGGAACCGGGCTGGTGGTGGTGGGGCTGGTCCTCGTCTACAACTTCGGTCTCACATCGTTGGGGCATTCTCCCGTTTTGCGCGAGTACAACTTGACCGATCCGTTGACGATCGAGGTGTCGTCCCGCGCCGTGGTCACTGACGACGTCGAGCTGCTGCGCTGGAACACCATGCCCGAGTTCGTCTCGCTGCCCGATGATGTGCGGGTGGAGGGTGTTGCGGCGGGGTCCGAAACGCTGTTCATGGGCATCGCTCCTGCCGATGCGGTTGCCGGGTACCTCGACGGCGTCGCCCACGATGAGATCACCGACTGGGAATCCCGCGCCGACGACATCACCGATGTGGTGTACACCAGGAACGAGGGCGCCACCGATCCCGCCGCTCCAGGGACCGAGGATTTCTGGGTGGCGTCGGTGAGCGGCAGTGGTGAACAGGCCCTCGAGTGGACGATCGAGGGCGGGGAGTGGGCCCTGGTGATCATGAACGCCGACGGCTCGCCCGGGGTTTCGGCCGATGTCCGGTTTGGGGTTCCGACGCTCTCCATTCTCTTCCCTATCGGCTTGGCCTCGTTGGTCGTGGGGCTCGTGGCGCTGGTCGGCGGCGGCCGGCTGGTCACGTCCCTGCCGGCTCGGCCGGATGAGACCCCCCGCTGGACGTTGCGGGGGCGTTCGGTTCTGCCGACCACTGTTGCAGGAGGTGTCGCAGTCCTGTGCGCAGTGTTGGTCTTCATCCCGTTCACCAGCGGGGCGATGTTCGGCGCCCCGATCTTCTTGTTCCTCGCCGTACGCAAGGGTGATCGGGGCCTGTTGTTGGTGCTGCCCGTGCTCGTGTCGATCCTCCCGATCGGGCTCATCGCCATGCTTGTTTGGGCGATTCTCGGTGGGTAGAGGCGTACCGGGCACCCCATGGAGCCCGTCGGACCGGGGTGTCTGTCAGGCCCGGTACACGTTGACATTGTTGGCGTGATCGGCCAGTGCGCGTAGGTCCTTGAGGTCGCCGGTGAGCACAGCGCCACCGGGTTCAGCGAGTGCTACGACGGTAGGTTCACCAACATCGTCGATGAGTTCGGCCAGGTACCGGTCGGTCTCTTCAAGCAGAGCCTGATGTCGCAACTCAGCCCGCACGGCATCTTGGAGGAGTTCCGAGGGTGACAGCCCGCGTTCTTTGACTGCGTCGTAGAGTTCGTCGGGGAGGTACACCTGCATCCGTGGCATACGTCTACTATACACACTCCGAGTGTCATCGAGGAGTTGTGGGGGGTGTGTCGGTCTGCTGACGGGCTGCTAACGGAAGCGCCAGGTAACCAGAATCGAGCGGCAGCCACCGGGGGAGCCGTCGCCGGAAACGCCATGAATCACAACGATCTGCCGCTCCTTGCCGAGTCGGAACCAGCGCCGGCGGGCTGTCCGGCCCGTTCCGCCGGAGGATTGCGCCGCGTCGTACTTCCGGACCGGGGTGGAGTACTGCCGCAAAGTGATCGAGTAGCCGAAGCCTCGGTAGGTGGGCGGAAAACCCCGCCCAGATCGCTCGGCGAGTCCGGGCGGGTGGCGATTCTTGTGAGACTCTGGGTAGTGGGCAGACAAGCCCATCCAACATGTGCCGAACCGGAGCCGGAGAGATGATGCCCCTGCAACGTAATGGACCTGAAGGCGGGCCGATCCTGCGGCTGTTCGAGGCCACGGCGAAGGCGGGCTGCGGCGCGCAGCTGATGGCGAAGTGCGCTACGACCTCGGAGTGGGTCCGGCACGTGGATCTGAGCGACGGTTGGCATGTGGAGGCGACGTGAACCAGGTATTCCTCCGCCTAGGCCGTGAAGCTGATGGGCGGATCGAACCGTGTACCCAGCCACGGGACCGGGCCGCACCGAGCCAACAACCCCTGGAGTCGTCATGACGAACTTCGCACGAGAGCTTTGGCGGCGCCTGGAGACCCTCCACGCCGTCACCTACTTCGCGCCCGAGTCCCTCGAGGCAGCGACCGCTCTCGGCATCCGAGGATTCTGGCGTTGCTACTTCGGCTATCGCGCTGCGCCGCTCGGTGCCTGTTCGGCCGGAACGGTGACCGCAGCGTTCTTCGGGTTCGCGCCATCGATGGTCCAGCGCGCCGTCCCCTCCATCTGGGATCTCGCAGCACCACCCGCACTGATCCGAGCCCGCTCGACGAGTGCAGCTGCCGCGCTCCGACGCCTTGCCGGAGAGGAACTCGATGCGATCCTCACCGACGACTGGCTCATCGCCACACTCGAAGCGGGCAGCCAAAGGGGATCCCCCGGCGGTCGACCGCTGTTCGCGGCGAACCGCAACCTCGGCCGCCCGGACGATCCAGTCGCTGCGCTGTGGCAACTTGCGACCACCCTGCGCGAGCACCGCGGCGACAGCCACGTGAACGTTTGGGCGACCCACGGGTTCACCGCGCTCGAGGTCGCCGTGCTCTTCGTCGCAGACGGCGGCACATCACGCGACGCGTTGCAGCCCAACCGCGGCTGGACCGATGCCGAGTGGGCCGAGACCACCGCCCTCCTCGAACAGCGCGGCCTGCTGGTCGACGGCAACACCACCCAGCACGGCTCGGCCATCCGTGCCGAGGTCGAACGAGTCACCGACGAGTTGGCCGAGCAACCATTTGCATGCCTCGACCTCGACGACCGGCAGCGGTTGCTCGACGTCCTCGAAGGACCGGCCCGCGCCATCAGCCGATCAACGACCATTCCGGCCATCAACCCGATGGGAGTCCGGCTCATCAGCTGAGCCGCCATCGCAACGGCGCTCGACGCACCGCCCAAGCAGCGCTTGGCCAATCGGAACCAACCGGCCACGAGGCGAACACATCGCGATGGGGCCGTGGTGGGCACTCCGCCCCGAATCGGGGTGGTAGAGAGTGTGGAACACAGCCGACCAGCATCGGTTGCGTTTCCCCTGATCAGCGGCCACGGCCGATACTTGGCCCCCCACAGTCGCGGGCGTCGTCACTGGCGCTGGTGAACGCGTTCGCTGCCCTGCGCCTCGAGGGCGACCAGGGCGCTGTAGCTGTGGCCCTCAGGGATCACCTTCCCGGGTTTTGGTTGGTTCCTGCTCGCTGGGTTGGTGGTCGTCCCGAAGTCGACCAGCTGATCAGTCTGCGCTGCCTGGCTCCACAACCCATTGGCTTGGTTGGCCAGTGGTGTTGGAGACGAGTTCGAAGTCAGCGTCGTAGTGCAAGATGGTGAGGTTGCGGGTTTCTGCGACCGCGGCCACGAGTGCGTCGACGAGCGAAAGGGCTCTGTGGTGCCCCTGGTGGGCGAGGAGCCGTTGCAGGTCGAGTGCTCGCTGGTGATCGCCTTCGGTCGTCGGTGCGGACTCGAAGGCGTCAATGCGGCTCATGATGGCGTCGTGATCGGCGCCGCTGCGGGCGCTGAAGCCGAGTTCAAATACGACTGGGGCGCACAGCGCGATCTTGCCCTCTGCGATCAGGGGACCGATCGCGGCGGCAACGGTGGGCTTGTCCAGTCGGGTGAACGCGCTGGTATCGGCGAGGTAGGCGGCGCGAGCCATTTCAGTCATCACCGCCCCAGGCATCGTCGGCCGAGTCGAGGTCGTATCGGTCTGCGTCTTGAAGCAAGGCAACGAGTTCAAGCCGGCGCTTGGCGTTGACAATCTCGCGGAGGGACGCGTCGATGGTGTCGCGCAGTGTCGTCGTGCCCAGGATATCTGCAGCCTGGCTTGCGATATCTCTATCGATCTCCACAGATGTCTTTCCCATGCTTGGATGATATCGGAGGCGTGGCCGACTCGCCAGGGGTGTCGCTCAGCAAGTGGTTTTCCAATGGCCACCTGTTGCCGTTCGCTGCCGGATGGGGGAGGTGCGTTCAAGTCCCCCTCCGACTTATTCGGTAGAGGCCGTGGTCAAACGCTCTGCGCCCGGCGAGGTTTCGAATCGGGGGTGGTGATTCTTGAGCTCAGGCTGACCTGGTTCGGTCGGTGAGGCCATCGAAGGCGAGCAGCGCCTGAGCCCGCAGGAGAGCGGGGTCTTCTCCCGTCGCCATTCGCAGCAGCAGCGCGTTGCCCTGGATGTCGATCATGGCGGCAGCAACGTCGGTGGGCACTCCCGGCGGGATTTCGCCGCGTTCCTTGGCCAGTTCGATGAGCCGGCGTAGCGTTGTCGAGCGCTGTCTCGCAATGCACTGACCCGTGCAGCGACAGTAGGGCCCAGCTGGGTGGGGGGGCGTGCAGCATTCGGGCGAGCAGGCAGCCGGCGGGGCCGGAACGGTCAGGGTCGGTGAACATCTCGACCACCGCGGTCAGCACCCCACGGAGCGACGCCGCAGGATCTATCTGGGCGGCGTGCGGCTCCAGCACGGTCAAGGCGTAGTGTTCGAGGGCGGCGTCCATGAGTCCGTCCTCGCCGCCGAACTCCCGGTACATGCCGGGCTTGGACACCGATGCTCGGCGGCATAGCTCGTTGAGGGAGACGCCATCGACGCCCTCACGCCAGTATTCCTGCATTGCGGTCTCGATGACACGCCGGCGGAAGAAGCTGCCCCTGTACACGACCGTGCGAACGCGGCGAGCCTTCGTCTGGTGTCGCCCGAATGGCCCCGTGTTGGTCGCGCTCGCAGGGCGGCGACATCCTTCGAAACGCCCGAGGTCGACATGCCCACCGAGATCCGAACCCTCGCCGGCCGCCAGATCCACTTGTCGTGCTGCTCCATGACGAGCGTGCCATCATGGCGTGGTCGGCGCCCAGCGACCGGACAAGATCCAGGTTCTTCGTGCTGCAGACACCGGTCACGTCTGCGCCGAGGGCTTTGGCGAGCTGGACGGCGAGGACGCCGACCCCACCGGAGGCGCCCACGACTAGCACATGGTGCTCTGATGTGACCTGCCCTTTGCGCAGAGCCTGCAAGGCGGTGGATCCGGGCATGGCGACTGTGGCCGCCTCAGCGAATGACAGCTTCGGCGCCTTTGGCGCCAATGCATCCTCGGTCGCAGATACGTACTCGGTGACGGCTCGCTTGGACGAGCCGAATACCGCAGCACCAGGTCGGAACCGGGTCACGTCGGTGCCGACGGCCTCTACCTCACCGGCGAAGTCCAGGCCGGGGAGGTGGACCTTTGGCTTGTGAAACCGACCAGTGATCCGGCCGATCGACTGCATGATGGCGGGCGGGTCCCAAGTCCACGGCTTCGCTGATGCCGCCCGCACACGGACCAGCACCTCGTCGTCGTTGATGTGTGGCATCTCGATGTCCTCGACCTGGTCGATCCCTCCTTGCGGCAGATACCTATCTCGCACAAGCGCCTTCATCGTCTCCTCCTTCGCGCTTCGGCTACCTCCCTCATCGGGTCCGCTGGACGGGGGGTGTCGTAGCTGTACTCTGCCGGCTCAACGGCGTTGGCTCATGGCGTCGGCGATCCCAACACGACCTGGCCGGGGAACGCACCCTGAGGTGCACCGGTCGCAGCCTCTTCGTTTCAGCCTTGCGAGCCTGTGCAACCAACGCCAGGGTCGTTGGTCCTGTAGGGCTCGATAACTCTGTCGTGCCTCTTCATGCGGCGTCTTCGTGTTCGTTGACGAGACCGTCGAATCGGGTCGGTCGGAGTGCTGTGACGGTCGCCGGCGGTGCCGGGGGTGGCTCGTGCGCAGCTTCTGGCGATGGGCATCTTGAGGACTTCGGTTCGGAAGATCTCCTCGAAGCTCTCCATGAATTGGCTACCCCGATCATGAACGAGAGCTCGAGCCGTGTCGAGTTGTTCGCCATGACTGAGGAACAGGTTGCGCGCAATTCGGGTGGTCCAGGCGCCGGCCGGATCGCCACGCCGTTGTCGTGACCAAGGCCGACGAGCTCGCCATGGATCCGCCGGTGTCCCCAGGTCGGGTCCTCGGTGGCCAGTGCACGATCAGCCGGCGTCGCAAGGTGTCGGGGCGTCACGATCCAGCCTTGGCGCAGTTGGCGGGGGAGTGCTGCGCCGATCTGCGAGGAGGGTGCGGTTGTCGTGGCACCGCCTTGCAGGTCGTTGTCGACGGCGATCGACCCGTAGGAGCCGTCGATTCCGTAGATGGCGCGGCACAGGCCACAGGGATGATGGTGGCGACGGTGAAGGTGGTCTTGGTCGAGGTAGGGCGGTATGCGTGGCGGCGTCGCGGCGTCGCCAGGTGTCAAGGTCGCTTCGCACTGGGTTCTTGTGCCGTCACGCCGATGCCTTCTTCATCTCGGACTCACTCCAGCCGAGGCGCCCCGAGAGATCGTGTGCAAGGCGGATCAGTTGCTCGCCGGTCCGCTTCCGGAAAGCCGGTGTGAACACCCGGAGCGATCCGGCGGCGCCGATCGACATGGTGGGGGGCTCACCGCTCGGGCCGAGCGGCGCTGCGACCGAGCACATGCCTCGCTCGATCTCCTCGACGCATTCGGCATACCCGGATCGTCGGATTCGATTGAATTCGGCTTTGAGATCGTCGTGGTCGGTGAGGGTGAACTCGGTGTATGCCTTCAGACGACCCGCCATCGACTGGGCGATGTCGGGTGAGAAGGCGGCGACCGCTTTGGAGCACGAGCAGGCGTGAAGTGGTCGCTTGCCGAGGCCCGGGTGGAGAAACGAGACTCCGGTGTTGGGCGTCTCGACGTGTACGATCTCCACCGCCCTACCCCGTAAACGGGACAGGAAGAACGTGATTCCGTGGGTGTCGGCGGCTTCCTGGAGCACGGGCGAAATGGTCTCGAGCAGGTTCTGATCGGAGTGGTCGGCTTCGGTGATGCGCTTGAGCCGGTTGCCGACGGCGTAACGACCCTTGGCCACGGAATCGAGTAGCCCGGCGTCGGCCAGATCGTTGACGAGCCGGTACGCGGTCGGTTTCGGCAGATCGGAGTGGGCGCAGATGTCGGCGACGGTGGCGTCGCCCTTTTGCCCGACGATTTCGAGGATCAGGGCCAAGCGTTCGAGATGCACGGTCTCCCCTCTGCGGAAGTCTCAGCTTGCGAGAAATACTATCTCACTCTACGATAAATCGAAACCGACCTCAACCGCGATATCGAGGAAGCATGGCCGTGGAGACCGAAAGCAGCTGCTGTGGGCCAGGGTTCCAAAGCCCTTCAGAAGCGATCAATGCGCCACGCGAGAAGCTGCTGTACACCGTTGCCCTGTACACCGGCACGGGTATCCAGAAGCCTGACTACCTCGCCACGATCGACGCCGATCCGGAGAGCCCGACCTACTCCCAAGTCATCCATCGGCTCGAGATGCCCGGTATCGGCGACGAGCTCCATCACACCGGATGGAACGCCTGCTCGTCGTGCCACGACGACTCGTCGATGGCCCGCAAGTACCTACTGCTCCCGGGCGTGCGCTCGAACAACATCTACGTCGTCGACACCGCCACCGACCCGAATGCTCCACGCCTGCACACCGTGATCGACGGCGACGAGATCAAGGCGAAGACCAACCTCTCCGGTCCACACACCGTCCACTGCCTGCGCTCGGACATCATCATCTCGTTCCTCGGTGACGCCAAAGGGGAGGCACCCGGGGGGTACCTGCACCTCAGCAAGGATTTCGAGATCATCGGCCGCTGGGAGAACTCCATGGGCGACATTCCGTTCGGCTACGACTTCTGGTATCAGCCGCGGCACAACGTGATGGTCACGTCGGAGTGGGCGGCCCCCAACACCTTCATGCCCGGATTCGACCTGGAGGAGGTCGGCCACCTCAAGTACGGCCGGCGCCTGCACATCTGGGACTTCGAGAAGCGCGAACCGGTGCAGTCGATGTACCTCGGCGAAGATGGACTCCTTCCGCTCGAGGTCAAGTTCCACCACGACCCCGACTCGACTCACGGATTCTGCTGCGCAGCGTTGAGCTCCAACATCATCCACTTCTGGAAGGACGACGACGACGCCTGGCAGTGGGAGAAGACGGTCGATGTCGAGAACGAGCTGCATGCCGAATGGCCGATCCCGCTGCCCGGGGTGATGTCGGCGCTGCTCGTGTCGATGGATGACAAGTACCTCTACATCAACAACTGGCTGCACGGCGACATGCGCCAGTACGACATCACCGACCCTCATGACCCCAAGCTGACCGGACAGGTCTGGATGGGCGGTCTGCTCGGGAAGGCACCGGAGGTCAACGGCGTGAAGGTCGCGGGCGGCCCGCAGATGTTCCAGCTGTCGCTCGACGGCAAGCGGATGTACGTGACCACATCGCTGTTCTCGACGTGGGACAACCAGTTCTATCCCGAGATTCGTACCCAGGGTGGTGTGATGGTGATGATCGACTGCGACCCCGAAAACGGCGGGATGAGGATCAGTGAGGACTTCATGATCGACTTCGGACAGGAACCAAACGGTCCCAGCCGCTGTCACGAGACCCGGTACCCGGGCGGCGACTGCACCAGCGACATCTGGCTGTGATGGTGCGCCGCACGATCACCATCGCCAACCAGGGCGGCGCCACCTATGTCGTCGACGCCGACCGCCCACTCCTCGAGACGCTGGCAGAGCTCGGCGTCGATCTCCCGTACGGCTGTCGCTACGGCGGTTGCATCACCTGTGCCGCCAAGCTGACCGCCGGCGAGGTCGACCAACACGAACAGGTCGCGCTCAACAACCGCCAGATGAACAACGGATACGTCACGCTTTGCGTTGCCCGCCCCCTGTCCGACTGCACGTTCGAAGTCGGCGTCGCAAGCCACGACACGCTCTACCGCAATCCTTTCCTCGATCCACTCGAGCCACATGAGCTCAAGCCCGACATCGCCCAGCCAAGGAGGCGTGATGCCTGAAGCCGACGTCGACCGACGATACGACTACGCGCCCGCCTTCCTCGCCGCGATCCTGCGCTCGGTGAAGACCATCGCCATGGTCGGCGCCAGCGCCGACAAGACCAAGTTCAGCTACGGTGTGCTGCGACAGCTTCACGAGATCGGCTACGAGATCCTGCCGGTCAATCCGAACCCGGCGATCACCGAGATCCGCGGAATCAAGGTGTGGCGTTCGCTCGACATGATCGGCCGGCCCGTCGATATGGTTGATGTGTTCCGACCGAAGGAAGAGCTTCGTGAGATTGCGGAGCAAGCCATCGCAATCGATGCAAAGGTGCTGTGGGGTCAGATCGGCGTCTACGACGACGAGGCGGCGGCCCTTGCCGAAGCCGCCGGGCTCAAGGTCGTCATGGACCGTTGTCCGAAAATCGAACTCTTTCGTCCGTTCTGGAAGCCTCGTCTCGACCTCGAGCTCAATCTGCCCGAGAAGCCCGGATCGATCGTCCAAACCGAAACCCACCTGTGAGAACACAATGACGAACCTAGACCTTCTACTCCGTACTGATGACGACGGTGTCGCCGTCCTCACCCTGAACGAGCCGGGGTCGATCAATGCGCTCTCGGAGGCGATGATCGAAGCCCTCTCCGGTGAGTTCGACCGCATTGCCGACGACCGCTCGGTCAAAGCCGTCATCCTCCGAAGTGCCGGCGAACACTTCTGCGCAGGGCACAATCTAAAGGAGATGACCGCCCGCCGCGACGACGCCGACGGCGGATTCCAGTACTACCAGGATCTCTTCGCCGCCTGCTCGGCGATGATGCAACGCATCGTCAACCTGCCCCAGCCGGTGATCGCGGAAGTGAAGGGAATCGCCACGGCGGCCGGCTGTCAGCTCGTCGCCTCGTGCGACCTGGCCGTGGCTTCCGACGATGCCAGATTCGCCACCTCGGGCGTCAATATCGGGTTGTTCTGCTCCACCCCGATGGTGGCGCTGAGCCGCAATGTGGCGCGCAAGTTCGCCATGGAGATGTTGGTCCTCGGCGAGTTCCTACCGGCGGCGCGAGCCGCCGAGATGGGCCTCGTGAACCGTGTCGTGCCGCGCGCCGAGATCGGGTCGGCGTCGATGGAGCTGGCGCGCACCATCGCCGACAAGTCACCGGCCGCGGTCAAGGTCGGCAAGCGGGCGTTCTACGAACAGCTCGAGATGCCACTGGCCGATGCCTACGCCTACGCCGGACGCGTCATGGCCGAGAACATGATGGCCCGGGACGCCGAGGCCGGGATCGGCGCGTTCACCCGCAAGGAACCGATGCCGACATGGACCGGCGAGTAGCCGACGCCCGATCAATCGGGACGATGGGTAGAGCCGTCAGGTAGCTGTTGACGGGCGTGGTCGATGACAGCGCGTCGACCCGGCTCGTCCCACGAAAAGGCATGGATCGTGCCCGGGCAAATCACGTCGGAGGGCTCGGCGCCGAGGCGGTCGAGCGTGGTGCGCATGTCGTCGATGTTGCCCTCGTAGGAGTGGAATCCGAGTACGGCCGGGAAGCGGACCAGGGTGAAGTTGGTGAAGGTGTCGCGGTGAAGAGGTAGCGCCTGCTGTCAGCGGAGTTGACCCAGAGGTAGGCGACGGTGCCGGGCGTGTGGCCGGGGGCATGGAGGGCGAGTAGATCGGATCGGAGCCGAGCCTGGTTTCGGGTTCGGTCATCGGCTCGATCTGGCCCACGCCGCGTGCTGATGTCGGCGGCGGCTACGAGCGGCAGCCTCGTCGTCAGGTGTGATTGTGTGGTCCGGTCCAGCCGGGTGGGGTTGCGATCACGGCTACCGTGGCGGGTGCGTGGCTCAATACATGGGTTGCCGTTGGTCCGAGATGACCGCCGGTGATGGTGGTACCGATGATCACGATGTCGATCTCGAGCTCGAGAGCGATGCGGTTGATCTCCGCCGGGGGGTTCTCGGCGGTTCGGGCGATGGTTGCGACATTGTGGGCTCCGGCGATGCGAGCGGCCTCGGTGGCAGCTCGAAGCGCTGGTTCGGCGACACCGATCATCCCGGTCATCGCCTCGTTGGCTATGGTTGCCGGCACGGGCACGATGTGGACGAGGGTAAGGCGCGTTCCGAGGGTGGCGGCCATGCCGACGCCCAGTTCGAGGGCGGCCCTGCTGGTCTGTGAATCGGTAATCGGGATGAGAGCATGGGCGAATGCCGGTGGGAGGGGTCCACCGGTGATCCGTTCGCGGCGTACGAGGATGACCGGCACTGATGCGCCGGCAAGAAGTTGCGTGTGGAGGGGGCCGAGGAGGGGTTCTCCCGGGCGTTCATTGACACCCACGGCGACCGCGCTATAGCCACGCTGCGCCTTTGCCAGCAGCTCGGCGGTGCCACGGCTCGTCGAGATGCGGGTCCTGCGATCAGCGAACGTGTTGATGATCGGCGAGAGGCTCTCCGGTGCGGTCGTGGTGGCGATCTCGATCGGGTGATGCGGGGGCCAGCAACAGTGCATGAACTGGGCAGCGGCGATCGAACCGGGTTGGCCCCGGGTGAGCAGAATCGGGGGTCGATGAGAAATGACGACGCGACGCCGAGCATCGGCGTCTGCGGCAAGGCGTTCCTGTTCATGAGGAGTCCCGGGCCAGTCGCGCAACGCCCGCTTCAACAACGGTGGCGCCGCGATCGAGGTCGCCAGCGCCATGACAACCACTGCGGCGTAGGACGCGTCGGTCAGGATCCCCAGGTCGAGGCCAATCGACGCGATCACGATCTCGAGCGCACCGCGAGCATTGAGTCCAACGCCGAGGGCACGGGCTTCAGGCACGGGGAGGCCCGCGATACGGGCCCCGAGGCCGGCGCCGACGAGTTTGGTCACGCTGGCGACGGCGATGATGACCACGCTCCACGCGGCAACCGTCGGATCGGTGAACACTCCGAGATCGAGGCGAAGACCGGCCGTGGTGAAGAACAGCGGCGCAAAGACTGCGTTGGTCATCGACACGACGACGGCAATGGCACGATCGTCCCGCCAGCGTGACCTGCCGATGACGACACCGGCGACGAACGCGCCCAGCACCGCCTCGACTCCGATGGCCTGGGTGATCGCCGCTCCGGCGGTGGCGATGAAGACCACCGCCCCAATGTGGATCTCCAGCCCGAGCCCCGCTAGACGTCGCAGACTGCGATCGACGGCAAACCCGCCCAACCACAATGCCCCCACGGCGAAGAGCAGCACGGCGGCGACGGCGGTCCCGACGGAGGCGGCGGTCACGTTGCTGCCAGATCCGGCCACACCCACGACCAGGCCGAGCAACAGCCAACCGACGACATCGTTCGTCACGGCCACGGCCAGCACCAGCTGTCCTACATTGCGACGAACTATGCCCAGCTCGGTTAACACCCGGGCCACCACCGGGAGGGACGAGATGCTCATGGCGACGGCCAGGAACGCAGCATAGACCCCGATCGACGTGTCGCTTCCCACAAGCGCGTCCGGTACGACCAGACCGAGGACATACCCGCCCGCCAATGGAACGACGAGGCTTCCCATCGACACGAGGGCAACCGGGCGACCGAGCGTTTTGACAATCGCAAGGTCCGACTCGATGCCTGCCTCGGTCAGCAGCAACAACAGCCCCAACCACCCGAGCGCGAACAGCATCGCTGCGTCGCCGTCGAAGGTCCAGTCGAACGCGCTCGGTGCAACCCGCCCGAACACCGACGGGCCGGCGACGAGACCGGCGATCAACTCGCCCACAACAGCCGGCTGGCCGATCCGTCGAGCGGCAGCGCCGAAGAGCCGAGCCAGACTGACCAGCACAGCGACCTGCACCAAGAAGACCAGGACTTGGTGCTCGCCAGGTGGCACAACTGCGATGATCATGCGCGAATCTAACACCACTGCGACCTTGGTGAGACCATGCATGTGTCGGGCTGTGGCAGCAGCGGAAGATTGTGGAAACGCGATCTCCCGATTGCCGGGAACCACCGGTCCCTTCATGTCGTCGAAATGGGGTACAGCTCAACGTGAGCTGTCGAAAGGACCACCCATGTCACCGACGCGAATCCTCGCCGTGGCGCTTGCGACTGCGACTATGATCACCGCTTGCGGGGTTGACCCGGAAGTGGATCCCACAACCGCCGCGTCGTCCGGCCCCGAGCCGACCGAGGTGGCCGAGGGCGGCTTTGGGGCACCAAGTCGGAGCGGCAACGAGTTCGCAACCGGCAGCACGGCCTATCAGGTGACGGGGTCGGTCGAGGTTGCCGAGAATGGCTGTTGGTACGTCACCCTCAACGATTCGGAACGCCTTATCGTCTTCCCTTCCGGCTGGGAGTTCGCCGGGTCAGCATCGCCGGCGCTTCAGGGCCCGGACGGCGAGGTCGTTGACTCTGGAGACGAGATCGATGGGACGGTCCGCCTTCTACACGAAGATGAATTGCCCGCCGACGGGAAATGGGCGAACTACGTCGGATTCTGCCAACCCGACGTGCTCGAGCTCGCCGTGTTCGACCAGCTCACCAGCGCATACGACCCTGCGACCCTCACCGTCGACGACCAGCGGGCGGCCATCGCCGGGGCCGACTTCACCGAGCACTGGCCCTGCGGCCGAGGCTGGGCCGGCTCGACGGCCGACCAACGCATCGGGATCATGATCTACCAGGTCGACGACATGCAGCCGACACCTGGACCGGTCCTCGGTCTCCCCGACCCCGGTTGGACCGCCGATGTTGTCGTGGGGAAGCATCTGTTCGCCAACCACTGCAACGACGCAATCGAGGAGTGGATGCCCACGCCCAACGTCGTCGCTCGATATCCACTCAGCGGGACCGTCACCCTCGAAGATCCCGCACCCTCGAACTCGGAACCCCCCGCCATGGTGGGCGCGGTTCTGACCGATGGATACGCGGACATCGACGGTGTGGCCGTCCCGCTCCGGAATGTGCAACTCCGCAACGAAGCCTACAACGCATTCGCCGGCTGACGAGTTTACACAGCGGCCCGATGCTCGACGAGAAGATGTCGCAGGCCCGGATACGAAGCTCCTCAGGGGTTCGTTGGTTCCGTCGCGAGTATGAGCCCGCGGTTGCCGTCGATCCTGATGTGTTGGCCGTCCTGGAGTGCCGTCGTTGCTGCGCCGGTGCCCAGGACGGCGGGAATGCCATGTTCTCGGGCGGCGATCGCAGCGTGGCTCAGGGCGCCGCCGCCGTCGGCGACGACAGCGCAGGCGAGGGGGAAGAGCGGCGCCCAGGCCGGGCTGGTGACCTGGCAGACGAGGACGTCGCCATCGCTCAGTAGGTGCATATCGGCATGGCCGCGGATGACCCGCACAGGTCCTTCGGTGATGCCGGGTGAGGCGGCCACTCCAGCGAGCAGGACATCGGTGTCGGCCGGCCGGGGAGTGGGGGGCGGGTACTCGTGGCTCACCATCCACAGGATTGGCTCATTGACCTGTCGAAGAGCCCGGGGAAGCCGGGAGGTGTCGGGTGGAGGTGCTTGCTTGCCAACGTAGGCGGGGCCGGGATTGGCTCGGACCCAGGCTTCCTCACCTCGGCGCTGCACGACCCGGTCGGGAAGATCAGACCCCGGCCCGCCGGCGATCGCCGCTTCCAGCTCATCGATGAAGAGGTAGGCGGCGTCGGCCGCGGCGGGGATGAGGCCGCGGCCGGCCAGGCGGCGGCCCATTTCGAGCATGGTCCGGCGGAGTAGGGCGAGAGGGCGGTCGCCGACGACGATGGTGTTGTCCTCCCGTACGGGGTAGATGGCGCGGGCTTCGGCGAGCACGCCGTCGAACTCGGCTCGGCGCTCGGCCGGCAGGGCTTGGCGGGCCCGATCGGCGACCTCGTCGGCGGTGGTGTGATCGACGGGCTGGGGCTGGGCCAGGAGCAGTCGGGTGATCATGGTGGGGCGTTCGGCGAGCACAGGGACGCCGGCGTCATAGTTGATGAGGGACCATCCGTGCTCGGCGATCCATTCCTCGAGTTCTTGGGCGAGGCTCGGGTCGACGGCGGTCAGGGCGGCGGTGGGTTGTCCTGGTTTGGCTTCGAGTCCGGCGACGGCGCCCTCGGTCTGGCGGAGGCGTTCGCGAAGGCGGGTCATCGCCTCTTCGGCGGCCCGGGTGGCCGGCGAGTGGCCGGCCAGCATCGTGGCGATGGTCGGATCGTCCCAGCCCAGCTCGTCGGAAACGAGAGTGTGCAGGCGGTGAAGTCGCTGCGCCAATGGCATGAAGAGCCGAAAGTGGATCCGATGGCCGTCGCGGGCCAGGTCCAGCACGTCATCGAGGTGAGCGTTCAGCTCGCCGTCGTCCAGTGCGGCCAGATCGACGGCGCCGAGCTCGGAGGCTCGCGCCGTCATGGAGTCGCGGTCGTGTCGGTGCCAGTCGTCGACCCAGCGTTGGACACGATCGTCCTCGATCGCCCGGCGAGCGGTTGCGGTGCGGCGTCGCAGCTCCGGTACCAGACGGGCTGCGATCCCCAGCACGAGCGCGGGTGGGGGTTTCCCGGCTCCGTTGGGTGAACCGAACGCAGGCAGGACCCGGCCGTAGATCTCGCCGCCGACGAAGGCCTCCTCCAGACCTCGGATGAGAAGTCCCATCTCGTCGAACACGTGGCGGACCTGGTCTTCGCAGGCGTGCATGATGGACCAGCCGAAGGGGGTGAGTGGTTCGGGGTAGTGGGCGGTGTCCTTCTGCCAGTTGTTGCCGTCCGGCAGGGTGGGCTCGATGGGGAGCGCGGTGATGGGACGAGCCTGCACCAGCCACACCGTCCCGTCAGCAACGGCCCACTCGATGTCCTGAGGTTGGCCGAACGAGGCTTCGACGGCTCCCGCCACCTGGGCCACCCTCACTGCGACCTCGGCGGGTAGGCCGGCCAGATCGCCGTGAACGTGCTCGGCCCGTACGGTGACATCGGAGCCGATGACGTCACCCTGTACGAGCGCCTCGCCCAGGCCTGCGGTGGCAGCAATCCGCACGACGTCGCGCTCACCGGTCATCGGGTCGGCGGTGAAGGCGACACCTGCCCATTCGGCGGGTACGAGTCGCTGCACAACGACGGCGATGTCGCCGTCGGTACCGTGTTGGGCCGCCGCCCGAGCCGAGGCGTCGAGGCAGTGGCGGATCGCAGCCAGGGTCTCGCTGACCCCGGACACGTCCAGGACTGTTGCCGTGGCCCCGGCGTGGGCGCTGGTTGCGCCGTCTTCCCACGTCGCCGATGTGCGTACGACAAGCGCAGTGTCGAGCCGGTCACAGAGCGTGGCGAAGGCGAAGACCAATGAGTCGGGCGCCGGCCCGTCGGGCCATATCTCGGCGATGCCAACCGGCAATACCACACCGTCGGGGACACTGAAGCCCGCTGCTCGGAGGCGAGCGAGGCCGGCGCCCTTGTTCCCGGCGACGGCCGGGGCCATCGCTCGGGGATCATCGAGATCGATGAGCGCGACGGTCGTGTTTGTGAGGGTCATGTCTCCTCCTTCGTGTCGGGGAGCGCGCCGGATTCGGCGGCTTCGATCAGCCTCTCGATCGCCCAGATGACGACGCGGATGAAATCGGCGGTGTCGAGTCCATACTCGCGGGTGAGCCAGAACCAGCTGCGGTGGCTGAGAAGGTGCCGCAAGACCACGGCGATTGCGTGAGCATCGTCGGCCGGTGCGGACGGCATCTGCCGGGCGATGAAGTCGGTAATCAGCTTCGTCCGTGCGGCGCGGTCGGCGTCGCGGCCCACATCGGCCAGCGGCATCTGTGCCAACGCCTCGCTGATGCCGCCAAGCTGGTCGAAGATCACTGCGTTGGACCGCACGGCGTGGAGCAGATCGTCGCAGGTCTCGAGATCGCGAGCGTTCCGGCTCCCCAGCGCTTCCGACTGCTCGTCCATCACTGCTCCCAGTGCATCGAGTAGATCTTCCCTGGTGGCGAAGTGGTTGTACACCGTCCGCAGCGACACGCCGGCGCGTTCGGCCACTTCCTTCATCGAGAAGTCCAGATGGTGCCGCTCGGTCACCAAACCGGCGCAGGCATCGACGATGGCTTGGCGCCCCAGTTCGCGTTGTCGGGACCGCAGATCATGCATGCACGAAGTATATAGTATCTGCACTAGTAGTGCACGTTGCCGTCAGATCGAGCGGCGTGCTACGTCGCAGGAGGGTCATAGGTGATAGGTTCCAGATCCGGATTTCGCGATCAACGGGAGGCTGGATGGCCGAGATCGTACTGTTCCATCACGTGGCCGGACTGACCCCCGGTTGTCGGGAGCTCGCCGACCGGGTAGCCGGCGGTGATCATGTGGTGCACACCCCCGACCTGTTCGAGGGACGGACCTTCGCCACGATCGATGACGGTGTCGCCTACGTGGACGGGGTCGGGTTCGGAGCTCTGCAGGCCCGGGCCGACAAGGCCGTCGCCGGGCTCTCCTTGCATCTGGTCTACATCGGGGTGTCACTCGGCGTGTTGGCGGCCCAGCGGCTGGCTCAAACCCGTCCGGGCGCGATGGCCGCAATCCTGCTCGAAGCCTGTGTGCCGATGACCGAGTTCGCCGAAGGCTGGCCGAAGGGCGTGCCGGTCCAGGTCCACGGTATGGACGGCGATCCGTTCTTTGCCGGTGAAGGTGACATCGACGCTGCTCGTGAGCTGGTGGCCGTGGCCGCCGAGACGGGCCCGGCGGAGTTGTTCGTCTATCAAGGCGGCGTCCATTTGTTCACCGACAACTCGCTGCCGTCCTACGACGCCGGCGCCACCGCCGAGGTCATCGAGCGGGTCCGGGTGCTGCTCGAGTCCCTTTGAGCCGGGAGGACATCGGAAGTGTGACGTGCGATCGGGTCGAGGCGCTCGACGGGCCGAACTGGTCGTACTCGTCGACTTGTCACTTGGGCGACCGGTCAGGCGGTGGCGAGCGACTTTTTCGGGTCGAAGAACGGTCGGTCGGCGACTGTCGCCCGGGTCGGTCCCGAACCTTTGCTCACCTCGACCTCGGTGCCGATCTCGGTGAAGTCAACCGAGATCATGGCCAGAGCGATGTTCTGCTCGAGTCGAGGCGAGTAGATGGCCGAGGTGACCTTGCCGATCGTCGAATCCTCTTTCGTGATGGGCCAGAACGAGGTGTTGGGGCCGGAAAGTCGCGGGCCATCAATGATCAGACCCACCTGTCGGCGGCTCACTCCTTCCTGTCGGATACGGCGCAGGGCCGGCTTGCCGATGAAGTCGGCTTCGATGTCGAGGTTGACCAGTCGGTCGAGCCCGAGCTCGTACGGGTTGGTGTGTATGTCGGCATCGGCGTGGTACGACAGCATACCGCCCTCGATTCGCCGGATCGAAGAGGTATGGCCGGGCTTCAGACCGAACGGCTCACCGGCGGCCATGATCGTCTCCCACAGCTCGTCGCCTCGGGAGCCGTCCTGCAGGTAGAGCTCATAGCCGAGCTCGCTCGACCATCCGGTCCGTGAGACAACGAGCGAGATGCCGTCGAGATCCACCTCGCGAAACCAGTAGTACTTGAGATCGTGGATGTCGTCGCCGAAGAGGGCCTCCATCACCCTGCCGGACTGCGGTCCCTGAAGTTGCAGCGGGGAGACGTCCGGTTCGACGATGGAGACGTCCATTCCCGAGTGCACGGCCGCGCCCTGGGCCCACAACAGAATGTCGGAGTCGGAGAGTGAGATCCAGAAGTGGTTCTCGGCGAGGCGCAGCAGGACCGGATCGTTCAGAATGCCGCCATCGGCGTTGGTGATGAGGATGTACTTGCACTGCCCGACGGCCATCGTCGACAGATCACGTGGCGTCAGCAGCTGCATGAATCGGGCCGCATCCGGCCCGGTTATCTCGACCTGCCGCTGCACGGCGACATCGCACAGGATGGCGTCGTTCACAAGGTTCCAGAAGTTCTGCTCCGGATTCCCAAAGTCTCGAGGGATGTACATGTGGTTGTACACCGAGAAGTGCTTCGCGCCCCATCTGACGGTTGCGTCGAAGTACGGCGACTTGCGTATCTGGGTACCAAACCCGAATCCGTCCGTCTGGTTCACGTTCGTCCCTCCATCGGTGACAGGCCGCGGCACACCAGGCATTGTTGCTCCCACTCGACCTGCTCGGCTGCGGTCCGGTCCGCCTCGGTTTGATACTTGGGTTCGGATGAGCGCTCGGATCGTGTGTCGCCGGCCGGCTCGGCCGTGGTCTGCTCGTTCTGCCGGTTTCGGCTCCACCCGAGGGGTTCTGCCTTCCAGTGGTCGTCGATGTAGCGGTAAGGAAGGTCGACAATCGTGCCCGGCTCGGCGACACGATGGGCTCGGGTGAGGCCTTCGGTCAGGAGGGCCCTCTGACCGCTGGAATCGTTGGGCAGGCCGGTGGTATGGCCGAGCGGGAGGTCGACGAACACCGATCGGGGGGGCTTGACCCGAGCCGTGATGGTCCTGGCCGACGAGAAGGTGATGGTGGGGAGTCCGGCCTCCTCGAGGTGGCGGGCAACCAGTCCGACCGACTGGTGGCAGACCGGTCAAACCGGCACGAGGAGCACGAGGTCCGGCTCCTGGGCCCGGCAGTGCTCGAGCAGGAGCGGTGCTGTCTCGGCCACAAGGCGTCTGGTGGAGTAGATCCCACCCATGAAGGCGGCGGCGTCGGTGACGCTTCCGATCAGGCCCTCATCGGCGAACTCCCGGAGTCGGGCGAGGGGGTAGACACAGTTGAGATCGTTCCTGGCGTCGGTCTCGTCGTACGCGAAATGGGCTGTGCGCAGCTCGGACGCCGGGGTGTCGGCCGAGATGATCCGGATCGAGGTGTCATCCTTGGTGTGGAAGGCGATCTGACCGTGCCGGTAGATGCCTCCCGACCCGATCAGGGTGATTCTGCACTTGTCCAAAGGTCTCGCGATTGGTGCCCACGGCGGTTGGCCCGGCCGCTCAGCCCAACGGTACGGCTCGTAGCCGTACGAGTCGTAGAGTCGCCTCGTCTCGACGATGTAGTCGGCCGGCGGTAGCGGCGAGCGCCCCGAGCGGAGTTCGGATTCGTTCATTCGTGCCTCCCGATTGGGATCATTGGGCGAGGACGGAAAGTGGCTGCATCGTCAGCACCAAGGTGAGACGTTCGGCCATGGTCCGCAGTTCCGCACCGAGTTGGGATCGGCGTCGAGCATCGAACCGTCGGATCGGCCCGATGACGCCAACGCTGAAGGCCGGTTCGACAGCATCAATCCAGATCGGAGCGGCCACACTGGCCACTCCCGTTTCCAGCTCCTCGACACATTCTGCGAAACCACTCTGGCGGACCTGTTCCAGCTCGAGCCGGACGACCTCCGGCGACGTCTTGGTGTGCTCGGTGTATGACCGCAGCGGCGTGTGGAGAATACGGTCGCGAACCTCGTCGTCCGAGAAGGCCAGGATCACCTTGGCGCACGAACAGGCATGGCGGGGTCGGTACCCGAGGCCGGGGTGGACGTAGGACAAGGATGGATCGGACGGGGTTTCGACGTGGATGATCCTCACTGCGTCGTCCCTGAACCGCGACAGGAAAACCGCCTCGCGAAGGTCATCGGCGGCTGCTGCAAGCGTCGGTGCAGTGGCGGAGACCACGTCGCCTTCACTCCAGCCGAGTATGGCGACGCGGCGTAGCCGTTCTCCCACTCGGTAGCCCCCATCGGCGATGTCGACCAACCCGTGATCACGCAGCGATTGGAGCATCCGGTAGCAGGTGGGTCGGGGCAGCTTGGTGGCGGCCTGGACCTCGGCCACCGACACCGATCGGCCGGCGGCGGCGATGGTCTCCAGCACGGCCATCATCCGTTCGACGTTCACGACCGTTGCTCCGACATAGTGTCAACTCCTTGGACCCCCACCGCGATCCTCGTTCCTTTCCGTGCAGTATCTCATATTGCGAGTAGTAATCTCAATAGATAAGATCGCGCCGCAGGGGGTCCAATCCTCGGTGCAGATTGCGGGCCGGTTGAGGTTCGACCGGCTTTGACTGCATCCGTCGAGCGAGCCCCGATCCCTCGCAGGAGGTCTCCGTTGGTTCTTTCTCGTGCCCACCAGTCGTCGGATTCCGCATCCCGACGAGTGATCGTGATCGGCGGCGATGCGGCCGGGATGAGCGCTGCGGTTCGCGTTGCCCGCGATCCCGAGTCGGAGGTGATGGTCTACGAACGGGAGGACGTCGTGTCGTACGCGGCGTGCGGCATGCCGTACCACCTCGACGGTCGCATCCCCGACGCCGGCGCCCTGCTCGTTCGCAGCCCGGCAACGTTCCGTGAGAGTGGGGTGGCTTTGCGGCTCGGTGCCGAGGTCACCGCCATCGATCCTGAAGCCGGCACGTTGACCGGTCGTGACGTCGGCACGGGGGAAGAGTTCACCGACGTCTTCGACCGCGTGCTGATTGCCACCGGCTCCCGAGCCCTACGGCCTCCGGTCGAGGGGATCGACGCCCCCAACGTCTACGTGTTCCGACGCTACGTGGACATGATCGAGCTGGCCGGTTTCCTCAATGAACGCCGTCCGACGACCGTCACCGTGATCGGCGGCGGTTTCATCGGAATCGAGCTGGCCGAGGTGCTCACCGATCGAGGGCTGACCGTCACGCTCGTCGAGATGGCACCATCCCTGATGCCGGGTGCCCTCGACGCCGACATTGCCGAGCACCTGACGACCGAGCTCCGCCACCACGGCGTCGACGTCCATCTCGGCTGTCGCGTCGACACGCTCCACCTGGACGGTAAAGGATTGGCCGAAGCGGTTGAAATGTCGGGTCCGGATGGTGCCTCGACGACCTGGAGCACCGATCTGGTCGTGCTCGGTGCCGGCGTCGCCCCCAACGGCGAACTGGCCTCGGCTGCCGGGATCGAGGTCGACGGCCGGGGCGCCGTCGTGGTCGACGAACAGATGCGTACCAGCCACCCCCGCGTCTGGGCCGCCGGCGACTGCGCCACCACCTACCACCGCGTGACCGGCCTGACGGTGTGGGTACCGCTTGCCTTGGGTGCCAATCGGCAGGGTCGCATCGCCGGCCAGAACCTCGTCGGGGGCTCGGTGACATCGCCCGGCGTGCTCGGCACCTCGCTGGTCAAGGCATTCGATCTCCATGTCGGCCGCACCGGCCTGACCGAGGCCGAAGCGACCGACGCCGGCTGTGACGCTGTCATCGATACCATCACCGCATCGGATCGGGCTCGCTACTATCCGGGCAGCGCCGACACCATCGTGAAGCTGGTTGCCGAGCGTACCACCGGCCGGGTGCTCGGGGGCCAGGTCGTCGGCCGTGATGGAGTGGCGGGCCGGACCAATGTCCTGGCCACTGCGCTTCACGCCGGGTTGAACGTGGCCGAGGTCGCCGACATGGACCTGGGCTACGCCCCACCCTTCTCCCAGGTCTGGGATCCGGTCCTGCTGGCTGCGTCGGAGCTCCTCAAGAAAGTGGGCTGACCTGGCCCTCCACAGTATGTCCCTTCCCCCAACACTGCGGGGGAGCAAGGCGACGGCTGCCGGGAGCGGAGAGCATCCGCCGTTGCCGGTTCCAACCGGCTAGTCTTGTCGCCAGTGAGCAACGCTGGTGCCGGTGTGAGTTGAGCGATCGGCTCGAACTCGGACGCGGCCTGTGACCACCACCGACCGCCAAACCGGCGAGACCACCGGCACGCTCGGGACGTTCGGCGGCGTGTTCACGCCCGAGCATCCTCACCATCCTCGGGCTCGTCCTCTTCCTGCGCGTGGCCTACGTCGTCGGGTCGGTCGGCCTGGGCCAGGCGCTGGTCATTCTGGCCCTGGCGACCGCGGTCTCTGTGCTGACCAGCATCTCGCTGGCAGTGGTGGCCACCAACCTGCGGGTCAGAGGAGGAGGGGAGTATTTCCTCATCTCCCGGACTCTCGGCATCGAGTTCGGTGGTGCCGTCGGGGTCGTGCTGTACCTGGCGATCTCCGTCTCGATCGCCTTCTACGCAATCGGTTTCGCCGAAGCGGTGGTCAACGCGCTCGACCGCGACAGCCCGGTACTGATCCAGCTGGTCGCAGCCGGCGTGGTGTTGCTGCTCACCGGCGTGGGCTTCGTCGGTGCCGATCTGGCCACCCGACTCCAGTACCTCGTCATGGTGTTGCTGATAGTGGCCCTGGCGTCCTTCTTCATGGGTGCCATCGGTCAGTTCAGCACCGATCAGCTGGTCGACAATTTCGGCAAGCCCGACTCCGGGGTCGGCTTCTGGGAAGCCTTCGCCATCTTCTTCCCGGCGGTGACCGGCTTCAGCCAGGGCGTGGCCATGAGCGGCGACCTGAAGACACCCAGCCGATCCATCACCCGGGGCACGCTCGCCGCCGTCGGGCTGTCGACCGCGGTCTACCTCGGCGTGGTTCTTGTACTGGCCGGCAGTGCCCGGGCGTCGGTGCTGGTGGAGGAAACGACCTCGATCATGGGTGAGCTGTCGCTGGCCGGGTGGACGATGCTGGTGGGTGTGCTCGCCGCCACCCTGTCCTCGGCCCTGGCGTCGACACTTGGCGGTCCTCGGGTGCTCCAGCGACTGGGGGAGGATCGAGTACTGCCCCGCCTCGAGCTCTTCGCCGTGGGCGCCGGTGCCGGCAACAACCCGCGACGGGCCCTTGCCCTCTGCACGGTCATCGCCCTGGCCACCATCGCCGCCGGCGATCTCAACGCCGTCGCCCCAGTGATCTCGATGTTCTTCCTGGCCAGCTACGGAATGATCAACTACGCCACCTACTACGAGTTCCGGGCCGGGAGCACCTCTTTCCGCCCCAGGTTCCGATGGGGCGACCATCGGGCGAGCCTGGCCGGCACCGTCGCCTGCGGGGGTGCGATCGTTGCCATCAACCCATTGGCCGGAACCCTGGCCGCCCTTGTTCTGCTCGGCCTCTACAGCTATCTGCGCCAGCGCGACGTTCCCGATCGATGGGTTGACAGCGCAGGATCACACCACTACACCCGGGCCCGCCGGCATCTCCACTCGTTGGCCGTCGAGCCCATGGGGGTACGTGATTGGCGGCCTTGCATCCTTGCGTTTGTGCCCCGTGATCCAACCAACCGACTCAGGATGATCACCGTCGCCTCCTGGCTCGAGGGTGATTCCGGGTTCCTCACCGCAGTCCGGATCCTGGAGGGCTCGGGACCGATAGGGCGCCGGCAGGCACGCGAGATCGAGGAGGATCTGGGTGCCGAGGTCGACGCCATCGCCGAAGGCGCCTTCGCACGGGTGTTGCTGGTGGCTGACGACGAGGTCGGCGTTCAGACTCTTGTCCAGGCTCACGGCATCGGCGACGTGCGGGCAAATCTCACGGTGTTCGGCGTACGCGACCTGCGAGGCGACGAAGCCGATCGGCAGACCTACGGATCGATGTTGCAGAACTGCGTGCGCTTCGGCACCAACGTCGCCGTCATCAATGTGCGCGATGACGCTTGGGAGCGTTTCACAACCACACCGAGAGAGAAGCGGTCGATCGCACTGTGGTGGTCTGACGACCAGGTGGGTCAGCTCATCACCCTGCTTGGCTGGCTCTGTCAGCGACATCGGGACTGGGACGGTTCATCCATCGTGGTGTACGTGCCCGCCAGCGATGATCTGAACGAGACGGCAGCGCGTGGCCAAGCTGCTGGAGGACGCCCGGATCAAGGCCGAGGTGATCGCCGTCGACGGGACGCCTGCTGCCTTCTCTGCCGCACTGGGCGGAGCCACCTTGGCGTTGGCTCCGCTGCGAGTGCGTCGCGGGAACGCCATCGGCCCATTCGAGACACCCCTCGGGATGCTGGTGGAGAGTCTCCCCCTGGCGGTGATGATCCTGGCCACGGAGACCCTCGACCTTGACGCCGAGCCGGACGAGAGCAATCTCGCCGAGCTGGCGCGGGCCGCCGATCGGGCCAAGGCGTCCGCCAAGTGGGTGGCCGAGCTCGACCAGGAGGCGGCCCGCCTTCTCGTCGAGGCGGAGTCGCTGCGGGTGCGGCTCTATGGTGATGAACTGGAGCCCGGCACCCGGTCCGAACTCGAGCATCAGCTAACGGAGGTTGAGGCAGCGGCGGCGAAGGCCTATCGCAAGTACGTCGACGCCCGATCCCGCAGCGCCGTGCTCGAGGCCAGGGTGGCCGAGTTGGAGTCGGCCGGCGGTGCCGGGCGAGCCGACCCCGACATCTGGCGTAGCTCATCGCGCGCCACCAGCTGACCTTCCACGGCGCGCCGGCGGTCCGGTCGCGTTCAGGGGCGAAGGACGGCTTGGGCTGTATGGCCGGGTGCGGCCGTTGTCCCGGCGAGAATGGTCCCGTCGGCCGCCCAGATGGCGGAGTGGCCTGCTGCATCGGGATGGGTCGGTCCGGCGTAGCCGGCTGCACTGGCAAAGGCGACCGGGATCGAACCCCGTTCGGTGATCCGGGCTGCGCGACGGCCGAGCTCGTGGAGCTCGTCGGCATGATGCACGAGTCCGGCGACGTACAGGTCGATGCCGAGATCGAGGGTGGCATCGATGTGCTCGTCGATGCCTGTGTCCTTGCAGACGCCGACACCAATCCGCCAACCGTCCACGGTGATGAGTCTCGGTCCGTCTCCGGCGACGAAGCGTAGAGCCTCGTCCGCACCAAGGAAGGTTTTGCAGTAGGCGACCCTGACACCTCCCTCCGTCACGCTCAGCGTGGCGATGTAGTCCGCGCCCGACAATCGCACCGGGGCGCCGATCAGGGCGATAGTGTGGCGATCGGCGCAGGCCCCCACCAGAGGCGCGAACACATCGGCTGTGACGTCGAGAGCGGGGGAGTCCAGGACATAACCCGAAATGGACAGCTCCGGAAAGACGACCAGGCGAGCGTCTGCATCTCCCACGACATCACGGTGGGCAACCACGTTTGCCGCAACATCACCGGGCACGCACACGGGCTGAGCGACCGCGATCTCGAGTGGCTGGAGCATGTGATGACCATGGTACTGCCGTGCGTTGGCTGGTTCATTGCGGCTCTTGACGGGTGGTCGACGTCGTGGGGCGACTGCGCCGCGTCGGCTTTTGCAGGTAGCGGCGAAGTCGTTGAGGACGCTGTACCGAGCGACAAGGTCGGACCGGTTCACGTTGGCGCCGGTGGTGCAATTGTTCGTGATCCCCCAAATCGGCGGAGCCCGCCGGGCACTCACAACGGTGAGTGCCCGGAACCCGCTCCTGGTGATTCTCGCCGTCGTGTTGGAGGCGATTTGATGAACACCGGATAGGCGGCGAGTAGGACCGAACCGGTCCGTCGGTCGAGATCCCGGCCACGACGGCGTCGGTGATACCCCTACGGCTCGCCGACCAGGCCAGCACGACCAACTCGAATGCCGTGGCGAATCCCACAACGACAAGTCCGAGCCTGGTCGGGGTCTCTTCGACCCCCGGAGATGCGCCGCACCCCTTCGACCAGGGCAATCGACCCGGCGGTCAGCATGCACAGGCCGATGAGGACGAGGACCAACTCACGACCAATCGGGCCGACATGGTCACGTTCCTCGTCCAGTTCCGCGGTCTCGCCCAGCGCCGGGGCCGTCGCTCGGCCCGCCACCCCGGCAGCAGCCAATCCACCAGTTTCGTAGCGTCGAATACGCGGCCCGAAGGGCATCACCGTCACCGTGGCACCGACACCGAGGGCCACCGTCGTGATGGCCGCATTGGCTCCGATCACGTCTCGGAAGGCCACTCCGTCGACACCGCGCCCGGAGGCGGTGATGACCGTGGCCGACTCCTCGGGCTCGGCGCCGGCCAGCAACAGGGCAAGGGTAAAGCCCGGCAGCCCTGGTCAGACTCTGCGCGAATAGGCGATCTCCCAGTTGACCGTCCAGCTCGCACCGTCGGGTGAGGATTCCCATCGCCAGTGAAATGCATCATTGGTGATGTCGGTGAACACCATACGCTTGAAGACCTGCTCCTCATCGACCGGACCTGGGGTGCCGAAGCTCGGGTTCCCGTCGACAACAGAGCCCTCGAAGTGCCAATACGAACCCGACTCGTCGACCCAGGTCTGGAACCAGGTGTCGCTGTGCTGGTGGAACACCGACATGCTCGTACCGGACCACGAGCGTGGCCGGTCGACGGTGAATCGTTCACGCAGCACCTTGTCGCCCATCTCCCGGGTGATGCGGTTGACGGCGTGTCCCCCCTCGAAGTTGCAGTCCCATTCCCCGAGCCAGAAGTCGAATGTGTCAGGACCCAACGAACTGATGGCCCGAAGCATAGCCGGGGAGGTCGGTCCTATTTATGATCGCGTGCTTATATAATCGAAAACGTATACCATCGGGGCGGTGAATGCATTCGAGGTGCTGGGTGATCCGATCCGTCGGCGACTGATCGAGCTACTGGCCGGCGGCGAGACCACGGCCGGCGACCTGACCAAGGTGGTGATGGCGGAGTTCGGCGTGACACAGCCGGCCGTGTCACGGCACCTGCGCATTCTGCGCCAGAGCGGGTTCGCCGACGCTCGTCCCCAAGGCTCCCGGCGCCTGTATTCGATCCGGTCGGAGCCGTTCAGCGAGATCGAGCAGTGGCTTGACCGGCACGGTCGGTTCTGGAATCAGGCGCTCGACGCACTGGAGACCGAACTGGTGCGGGGCCGACGACCCAAACCGGCGACGATACCGGAAACGATCAGTCAGGAGTCCAAGAAATGAGCGAGATCATGACACCATCGAGCGGATCCCTGATCGCATCGGTGTTCACCGACCCCGACGGCGCAACCGTGCGTCTGAGTCGCCGGCTGAACGCCACGGTTGACGATGTATGGTCGGCCATTACCGAACCGGAGCGGGTCACCCGTTGGCTGGCGCCCACCACCCGACTGGGGTCGGCTGAACTCGGCGTCGGCTTCACCATCGACTTCGGCCAGGGAGGAGTCATCGCAGGTCGAGTAACGGCGTGTGAGGCATCCACGCGTCTCGAGGTGACCTGGACGCTCGACGGCGACATCGACTCCGAGATAGCCGTCGACCTTCGACCCGAGGGCGACGGATGCGAGCTGGTGCTGGTGCATCGGCGGCTCCCGGGGTCCATGGCCCACGGGTACACCGCTGGTTGGCACGCCTACACGGCCCGGTTGGGGGCCGAGGTCGAGGGCGGTCCGTTTCCCGACTGGTCATCGATCTTCGACGACATCCTGCCCGCCTACCAGCGTGCCTTCCCCCATGCCTCGGCTCAACCGACGGGTCATCTGGTCGGCACCACAGACAAGCCGGTGATCGTCATCGAGCGGGAATTCTCGGCCAGTGCTGCCGACGTGTGGTCGGCCTGGACCGAACCCGATCGACTGGCCCGCTGGCTGGGTGCGGTCGACGGTTCCATGGCCCGAGCCGGCGCCGTCGTACGGATCGCCATGTCGCAGACCGAGCTGCCGGCCGATCCGGCGGCGGCCGACAACCCCGCCACCTTCACTGTGCACGAGGCACAGCCGCCGACCGCCGAAAACGAGGGTCGACTGACCTTCACCTTCGAGGACGCCGCCGATCCCGGTGGTGTGGTGACCGTGTTGGTGCAACCCGTGAGTGCCGATCGCTGCCGGCTCCGCCTACAACATGCGCTGGCCCCGGTGGCAACAGCCCTCGAGTACTCGTCGACCTTCGGGGCCGGCTGGGAGGGATTCCTGGACTGGCTCGAGGACGCTCTTGACGGGCGCCAGTTGGGCCCCGACGGGTACGAGCCGCTGGTTCGGTACTACGAACGGGAGCGAAACCGTTTGGTACGGGCCTCGGGCGCGACTTCGGGCGACCATGCAGGTACGGTCCGAGAGTAGGGATGACGAGGCGTCAACCGCGACGGAGCCTTCAGGATGACGACACCCGATGAACCGGCAGCGATCACATACGCCGCCACTCGTTCGCCACGGCCTACGGCGATGTGGCGCCAGGTCGCCGTGCCCTCCGAGCACGGTGGCTGGAGTCTGACCGCCGAGCCGGTGCTGCTTGGGTTGTTGGTGGCCTGGTCGTGGCCGGGGTTCGCCTTGGGTCTGGCGGCCATGGTGGCTTTCGTGGCCCGCACTCCGCTGAAGGTGGTGCTGGTCGATGGCTGGCGGAAACGATGGCTCGATCGCACCCGTGTCGCCGCCGGCATCGTCACCGTTGAGCTGGTCCTGATCGGTCTGCTTGCCCTCTGGGCGGCGAGCCGAGCGGAGAGCGGCCGGTTCTGGGTGCCGCTTGCTGTGGCCGCGCCGCTGGTCGGGGTGGAGCTGTGGTTCGACATGCGGTCCAGGAGCCGTCGGCTGGTACCGGAGTTGGCGGGTACGATCGGCATCGGCTCGGTTGTGGCCGCCATTGTCCTCGTCGCCGTCCGACCGGCGGCGTTGGCCATTGGTTTGTGGGTCGTCGTCTCCGCCCGGGCCGTGGCCGCCATCCCCTACGCCCGGGCTCAGGTATTCCGAGTGCACAACCGGCCCATCCGGCTTTGGCACAGTGATCTGGCTCAACTCATCGCGGTGGCTGCGGTGACCGTGGCCTGGGCACTTGACGCCATTCCCCTTGCACCGGTCCTGACGGTGGCGGCGTTGGCCGCCTTCAACGTGGTGGCAGTGAGAGCGTCGGTTCGCCGGGTAGTCGTGATCGGGCTGGAGCAGGTGGCATCCGGTCTGGCCGTGGTCGCCGTCACCGCGATTTCCGTACTCGCCTGAACGATCCCCGACGGGGTCGGACGGGAGACATCGGAGCACCTCGGGTCGACGAGTTGGACCACATCACCGTCGGGCCGTCACGGTGGACTGAACCGATCCCCGATGCCATCATGTGTCGATGACGGTGTGGCCCCAGTTCATGCTCGTCGTCGACGATGTACAGCGGTCTCGTCACTTCTACTGCGATGTGTTCGGGCTGGAGAGCGGTCACGGGGGTGACGAGTACGAGCAGCTCTATCAGGACGGCGAGCTGGTCCTGCAGCTACACGACCACGAGATCGACGACCATCACGGTCCGTTGGCCGACCCGCTACTGCCCTATGGCAACGGAGTGCTGGTCTGGTTCGAGGTCACGGACTTCGATGGCGCCGTTCGGCGGGCTCGGAACAGAGGGGCCGAGGTGGTTCGCGATGTCGAGGTCAATCCCAATGCCAAACAGCGGGAATTCTGGATCCGGGATCCCGACGGCTACCTGGTCGTGGTGGCCGGTGAAAGCGAGTACCGGCCCCGCTGAGCTCACTCAGACACCACGATCTGTCGCCGAACGATTGGCGACGGCCGGGAGCACCACCAGGTGGCCGTCGATCTCCTTCACTGCGAGTGGTGTGTCGTAGGTCGCGCTCAGGATTTCGGCGTCGAGGGTGTGATCCGGCGAACCGTCCGCCACGATGCGACCCTGATGGAGCAAGACCAGTCGGTCGGCGAATCGGGCCGCCGTGGTCAGATCGTGCATGACGGCGATGACCGTCAGGCCGTCGGCGCTTCGCAGTTCGTGGACCAGTTCCAATACCCCGGTCTGATGGCCGATATCGAGGGCGCTTGTTGGTTCGTCAAGCAGGAGAATCGGTGCCTCCTGGGCCAGGGCCCGGGCGATGACCACCCGCTGGGTCTCGCCCCCCGACAGGGCCGACATCGGTCGCCCGGCGAATGGCGACAGATCGAGCCGGCGCAGCACATCGGCCACCACCGTTCGGTCTCTCCTTGATTCCTGGGCCAGCCAGCCGAGATGAGCGGTCCGACCGATCAGCACATACTCCGAAACCGTCATCTCGGCCGGGATCACGGGAATCTGGGGGACAACGGCCACGTCGGCGGCGGCCGGTCGTCCCCCCGTGTCCAACATGACGTCTCCACTATGAGCGACGAGTCCTGCGATGGCCCTCAGCAACGTCGATTTACCGGCGCCGTTGGGACCGATGACGCCCAGCCATTGCCCGGTCTCCACGTTCAGGTCGAGCTGGTCGAGGACCAGACGACCACCGAGTTCGACCGTGAGTCCACGACAGCCGATGGCGACCGGGGCAACACTGCGCGCAGTGGTACCGGTCATGTTGTCACCCCCGACCGGCGCCACAGGACGAATCCGAAGAACGGGGCGCCGACCAGCGCAGTGATCACCCCGACCGGGAGCTCGGCCGGCGCCACCAGGGTCCGGGCCCCGATGTCGACGAAGGCCAGGAACGAGGCTCCGACCAGAGCGGAGAGGGGCACGATCATTCGGTAGCTGTGGCCGACCAGCATTCGCACCACGTGAGGCACGACCAGGCCGACGAAAGCGATGAGACCGCTCACCGAGACTGCAGCCGCAGTCATCAGTGAGGCGGCGATGATGACGATCAGCCTGGTTCGGGCCGGGTCGAGGCCGACCGAGCGGGCTTCGTCGTCGCCGACCCGAAGCACGTCCAGGTGACGGCGATGGGCGTGGAGCACCAGTCCGCATACGACCACATAGGGTCCGAGCACCGCAATCTGGTGCCATCCGCTGGTGGTCAACTGGCCGAACAGCCACGACAGCACCTCCCGGGCCCGGGTCTCGTCGAGCCGCTGGATGGCGTAGGTTTGGGCCGCGGAGAAGAGCGCGGCCATGGCCACTCCGGCCAGCAGCAGGGTGGACGGTGAGTTCCATGATCCCCTTGCCACCGCGGTGGAGCCGGCCACGGCAAGAATGGATCCCAGGAAAGCAGCGGCCGGCACCGCACCGAAGGGCCCCCACCCGAGGTCGAGTCCGAATCCGAATGCGAGGACGGCGCCGAGCCCGGCTCCGGCTGACACGCCGAGCAGGTACGGGTCGGCCAGCGGATTGCGGAAGACACCCTGATACGAGGCTCCTGCCATGCCCAATGACCCCCCGACCAGCAGGCCGAGGGCCAGCCGGGGCAGCCGGATCTGGAACAGGATGGCCTCCTGGCGCTCCGACAAGGTGCTACCGACCTCGATCAGGGGCAAGGCGTCGACCAGCGATCTCAAGACGCCGCTGATGGGCAGGCCGGCGGCTCCGGTCGTGGCCGACAGGACGGACACGGCGACCACGGCGGCCACAACGGCGATGATGGAGATGGGAGGCACCGTGAAGGCCTTGGCAATGGCCAGCCCGGCATCGCTGTCGATCATCTCGGCCGAGCCGGTGACGGCGGTGCGGGTGACGGTGGTGCCGGCCACGGGTGACTCAGGATCCGGCCGAGGCTGCGGCCATGGCCTCGGCCACGGCCAGGACGAACTGGGGCAGGCGGGGGCCCCACCGTGAGGCGATGTCGGCTTCGACCACCACGATGTTGCCGTTGCGCACCGCACTGATCCGGTCCCATCCCGGTCGAGCGGCAACATCGTCGGGGGTGTAGGAGACCTGATCGGTGATCACGATCAGCTCGGGGTCTGCTTCGACAATGTACTCCTCGGTCAGCTGGGGGAATCCCGTGTTGTCGGTGTCGGCTTCGTCGGCGATGTTGTCGGCCCCAAGCTCGGCATAGACCGCACCGATGAAGCCACTGGAGCTGGCGGAGAAGAACGTTTCGTCGAGTTCGTGATAGACACGCATCGAGGTCTCCGGCGCAATGTCGAGCGCAGCGGCCATCTCCGAACGCATCGTTGCGATGGCGGCCTCCGATCCGTCGACCTGGCCCGTGACGAGGCCGATTTCGGCCATGTCCTCGTAGCCCGATTCAACATCGGCCGGCGCCGCGCTGATCAAGACCGGGATCTCGAGTTCGGTGAGCCCGGCAACGAGGTCGTTGGCGTCGCTGGCGATGATCACGAGGTCCGGGTCATAGGAGGCGATGGCCTCGATGTTGGGATCGAAGCCGGAGAGGTCGGTGGTCGGTGCGTCCGGGGGATAGTTGGAGAAGGAATCGACGGCCACCACCTGGTCGCCTGCTCCCACTGCGAACAGGATCTCGGTGGCCGTGGGCGACAGCGACACGATACGTTCCGGCGGAGCGTCCAACGTCCAGGCCTGACCGGCGGACTCGAAGGATACAGGGAAGCCTGCGGTTGCCTCGTCGTCCTGCTGGGCGGCCGCGTCCTCACCTTCGTCGGCCTCCTCACCGTCGGACTCATCGCCGTTGTCGCCACCGGAGTCGGCGTCGCCACCGGAGTCGGTAGCGGTCTCGGGCCCGCTGGTCTCGGTGTCGCCGTCGCCTCCGCAAGCGGCGGTGAACAGGGTGAAGGCTGCCAGCAGCAAGGCCAGCAGTCGGAGTCGTGGCATCGGGTACCTCCTTATGGTCGAGGTACTCGAGTTCGTTCGACCCGATCGGGGCCGCCCGAACCAACCCCAAGTCCTCGAGGGTTCAATTGGTTCGATGAAACACCAGAGTTCGACCGGACTCGCCGATGCCGGGCATCGGATTACCGTTGCGGGACAGTGCCGGAATTCAACCGGACTTCGCCCCTGGGCTCGCTCGGATCCTAGCCGCCCGGTCCTTGCCGGTACAACAACCCCGGCGGCCACACGTCTTGCACAGGGCGATCCGGTAGCCGGCGGAGATGGTTTTCTAGATGACCGCCGTTTCGCCGAAAGGCCGGTTGTCGACGATGCGCTCGTAGCCGAGCGGCGAAAGGTCAAGGGATCGGTAGTTGCCATGGCAGATCAACTCGGCCACGCCCCGCCCGATGGCCGGCGCCTGCTGGAGGCCGTGGCCGGAGAAGCCGTTGGCAAAGACGAAGTTGTTGACGCCAGGGTGGGGTCCGACCACGACATTCTGGTCCAACGTGTTGTAGGCGTAGTGGCCGGCCCACTGGCTCGTGACCTTGATTCGCTCAAAGGTGGGAATGCGATGGGCCAGGACCGGCCAGACCTTCCGCTCGAAAACGTCGTGGTCCATGGCGAAGTCGTCGTAGTCGACGGCGGGGTCGGGATCGGGGCTGCAGCCGGCCAGAAAGGCGGCACCGTCGCTGCGGACATGAACGCCGGACGGATCGATGGTCAGAGGAAGTGTGCCGTCAAGTGCCTCGCCCGCCTTGAACACGAAGCTGAAACGCTTGCGGGGCTCGACCGGCAGAGCCAGCCCGGCCATTCTGGCCACCTCGACCGCTCGGGGGCCTGCGGCATTTACCACGGCGGAGCAGCCGATCCGCCGGCCCCCTCCAAGCCGAACCGCCGTGACCCGGTTGCCGATCATGTCGAGGTCGACCACCTCGGCCTCGTGGTAGTGCACTCCGTTGTCCCTGGCCTTGCGTCGCCACCAATCGAACATGGTGCCTGAATCGAAGTAACCCTCGTTCACCGGGTTGTGGCTGCCGCACACGATGTCGTCGAGGTTGTAGAACGGGTAGGCGGCCCTGATCTCGTCAGGGGTCATGATGACGGTGGCCGCCCCCAGATCGGCCTGGACTGCCTGATTTCGTCGGAGGTGGGCGGCCGTTGGCTCGTCGGCGGCCAGGTAGAGGTAGCCGAAGTAGTCGGTGAAGATGTCGGGGATGTCGGGGTCACCACCCAGTTCGTCCCGGAAGTTGGCGATGAAGTCCGCACCGTAGCGGGAGATCTGGATGTTGATCGGGTTGGAGAACTGCTGACGTATGCAGCTGTTGGTGCGGGAGGTCGATGAGTTGGTGTAGCTCATGTCCCGCTCGATCACGAGAATCGACCCGTCGAACTCGTCGTTGGCCGACAAGAACCAAGCGATGGCCGACCCGATGACGGCTCCTCCGATGATGATGATGTCGTAGCCGTCGGCCTGTGGCTGATGTGGTGGCACTTCCCGCCCCATCAGGCGTCACACTTCTCGGTGAGTTGCGAAAACAGTTCACTGTCGATGGCGGCCGGGTGCGGCACGGCACCTCCCACGACGTTCACCTTCCGTCTGAGTCAGAGCACAACACTAGTGCCGTGACCACAAAGGTTGGCGCGCCTCACGGTGTAAGGCCTGATGGTCGATGGCGGGTTTGTGTTGGTTGTGGGTGCGGTGTCGGGCTTGGCGATCCCCTTCTTGGCCCACACCACTCCCCCCACATGGTGTCATCACCAACCGAATAGAGGCCATGGAACTGCCGGACGCCGCACAGCTTGTGGTAGTTCGCTCGCAACCGCCGAGGCCGCTTCTTGGCCGCCCAGCAACAGCCCTTCACCGGGTGCAGACCGAGTGGGGCGAACTCGTCGAACGCGAACGTCCGGTCCGGGGCGTGTTCAACTACCCACTCGATACGGTCCAGCTTGGCGTCACGGTCCGCATCGCTGGATTCTTTCCAGGCTTTGGCCCGCTGGAAGGTGGCTCCTTCGGCGTGTTCACCAACACCGCAGGCCACACCCGCTGCTTCTTCACCTACAACCCTCCTCAGGGTTTCGCCCTCATCTTCGATGTCACCTTGGTCGATGACGGCAACGGGTCTGAGCGTTGGCGAGCTCCGCTTCGGCGGTGACGCCGGCTGACCAGGCCGTCGATCTCGGACCGTGGAGTGTTTGCAATACCGAGCGACGGCGGATTAACTCGGGGTCATGGCGATCGTGCGGCGGATGCGGGAAGGTCGGCGTCGGTTCCGCCGCAAGGTCCACGAGGTGGGGTGGGGGTACACACTTCAGATCGCCATGCAGCGCTTCCTCCCGGCATTCCTCTTCGACGTCTCGGTGCTCTGGATCTGTGAGCTGCCGCTCGCCGAAGCACCGGTTGCGGTCGATCCTGGCTTCGTCTTCCGCCCGCCGTCCGAGATCGAGCGGCTGGTCGAGTCCGGAAGACTGCGAGAAAAGCTCGGACCGGCCGCAACCGATCCGACCGCAGTGGTCTGGACTCTGGACGTCGACGGTGAACCGGCCGGCTACTTCCTGCTCCGAAAAGACTGCTATCGCCCGTTCCACTTCCTGCGACTGGATGTCGAACCCTTCGAACGGGCGGGAGCAGAGCTCTATGTTGCGCCCGAGCGACGGGGGCGAGGGCTGGGGCCCCGAATGAACGAACTGGCCGCTCACCACTACCGCCACCAGGGTTTCACGAGGATCGTCTCGATGGTCGATGCCTGGAACCGCAATGCCCTCAGAGGAGACGAGAAGGTCGGGTATCGCCGACTCGACCGACTCGTCGTGGTGCGCTTCCTCGGGCTCATGGTCATCCGAGTCCGCCACCGGACCCACGTGGGACGGTGGACGGATGAGCGCCCGTTCTTGCTGTCCACTTCCGACCTCTGAACTCAGCCTGCCTCCGACCGGAATCGCCGGTGATGGCCCGGGATTGGTAGAGAGAGGACGGACACCCGCTGCCAGCGCTAGGACCGATCCGCCCGTCGGTCCAGCGGGGCGAAGATGGCGATTTCGCCAGGTCCGATCGTAGCCGTAGTCGGATCTCCCGATCGTCTTGCTCGACGCCGACGCCGGTCGAATTCGCCAAAAGGTCTGAGCAGGATGACTCACGCCAGCGCCAGTGGTTAGGCAGCGCAGTAGCCTACACCCTTGTCGTCGGAGATTGGGGGTGGCGGTTCGTGGGGCCAATGGGCGGAGTCAAGGTTGTCGAGATCGGGCTCTGGGTCGCCGGTCCCAGCTGCGGTGGAATCCTTGCCGATTGGGGCGCTGATGTCGTCAAGATCGAGCCGTTGGGCGGTGACCCGTTCCGCTCGATCGAGTGGCAGTACCCAAACAACGTCAATCCACCATTCGAGCTCGATAATCGTGGCAAGCGGAGCCTGGCGCTCGACATCACCGATGAGCGGGGCCTGCGGCTCGTTCACGACCTCCTCGCCTCCGCTGATGTGTTCATTACCAACTATCGGCCGGGCGGTCTCGTCCGAGCCGGTCTCGACTACCCGTCGCTAGCCGATCGGTACCCGCAGCTGATCTACGCCCAGGTGTCGGGCTACGGCCTGGCCGGCGACGAGCAGGACCGGGCCTCCTACGACATGGGGGCGTTCTACAGCCGAGCGGGAATCGGAGCGGCCATCACCCCCGAGGGCCAAGACCTTCCGTACCCACGCTCGGCGATGGGTGATCACATGACCGGGCTTTCGGCGGCAGCCGGTGTCTCGGCTGCGCTCTTCGATCGTGGTCGGACGGGGCGAGGCCAGCAAATCTCCACATCGCTGTTGCGGGTTGGGACCTACATGTACGGGTGGGATCACAACGTCAGCGCCCGGCTCGACATCGATGCCGAGCCGCTCACCCGTTCCCGTCCTCCGAATCCGTTGATCAATGGCTACCGCTGCGGCGACGGTAGGTGGGTCTGGTTGTTGGGCATGGAGGGCGATCGCCACTGGCCGAACGTGCTGGCCGCCTTGGGTACGCCGGAGTGGGAGAACGATGCTCGCTTCGCAACGGTCGAGACCCGGATGGAGAACTCGGCCGAGCTGGTGGCGGCCATCGACGAGGTGATGGCCACGAAGACCAGGGCGGAGTGGGCCCCGATCTTGGACCGTCACGACGTCTGGTGGGCCAAGGTCCAGTCGACGCTGGAGATGCGGTCGGACCCTCAGGCCCACGCCGCAGGCTGCTACGTGAAGGCCCCGACCAAGAAGGGGGACATAGTGGACATGGTGGCCACCCCCGTCGACTTCGGCGCCACACCGTGGGAGGTGTCGGTGGCCGCCCCGGAGCTGGGCCAGCACACCGAGTCGGTTCTGATCGAGCTGGGCAAGGACTGGGACGAGATCGAGGCGCTGAAGGTCGCCGGCGTCATTCTCTGAGCTCGACGGATCCCGTCACCGTCGCACGGTAGAGCCTCCCAAAAGGCTCGCTCCACCTCCGGGTTCCGAAGGAGTTCGTCGCCCGTTCCGGCGTAGGTGATTCGGCCCAGCTCCATGACGAAGCCACGGTGGCTGATGCTCAGTCCCTGACGGGCGTTCTGCTCGATGAGTAGCACGGCGATTCCGAGTTCCTGGTTGAGCCGCAGCACGGTCTGGAGCACGGCGGCCGAGATCTTCGGGGCGAGCCCGGCCGACGGTTCGTCCATCAGGAGCAGGTGGGGCTCCCACATCAGGGCCCGTCCGATCTCGATCATGCGCTGCTCCCCACCACTCATCGTTCCCACCAGCTGCCTCGCCCGGGGCGCCAGATCGGGGAAGAGCTCGAGAGCGTAGGCGATCCTCTCCTGGACGCGCCGCCGGTCGCGGACGAGGTACATCCCCAGCTCCAGGTTCTCGACCACGGTCATCTGCGGGAAGAGGCTGCGTTGCTGGGGCACGATCGTGATGCCGAGGTGCAGCATTCGACGGGGCGATGAACCGGTCACGTCGTCACCCCGGAACCGTATTCGTCCGGCCCGCACCGGCATGAAGCCGTAGACCACGTTGAACACGGTCGACTTGCCGGCGCCGTTGGGACCGATGACGCACACGACCTCGCGTTCTTTCACCTGTAGGTCTAGTGCCTGCAGCACGTCGGCCTCGCCATAGCCGGCGCGGATACCGTTCAGGTCGAGCAGTGGCGTCACCGGTCCCTCAGACATCGACGCCGTCCTGGCCAAAGTACGCTGCCACGACGGTGGGATCGGCGAAGACGGCGGCAACCTCACCGTCGGCCAGTTTCTGCCCGTGATCGAGCACGACCACTCGGCGGCAGAGGCTGGCTATTAGCTCGGTGTTGTGTTCGATGAGCACGACTGTCTTTCCGAGTTCGGTGTTCAGCGTGGCGACTCGATCGCTGATGGTGTCGACGAGGGCCGGGTTGACGCCCGATGTCGCCTCGTCCAGGAGGATGAGATCGGGATCGGGCATGAGGGCCATGGCGATCTCAAGCAACCGCTGCTGGCCCCAGGACAGCGAGCCTGCCTGTTGGGCTCGCTGGGTGTGCAACGTGACGAAGTGGAGGAGCTCCTCGGCCCGGCCGGTGGCGGACGGTCCGCTCGTTCGGAGCAGGTCGAGCGGGCCCCTCTTGCGCCATTGCTGGCTCAGCAGCATATTCTCCATCAGTGTGAGCCCTCGGTACACCCGAATGTTCTGGAAGGTGCGGGACATACCCAGGCGTGCCACTTCGAACGGCTTGCAGTCCGTGATGTCCTGCTCCCGGAAGAAGAGCCGGCCCTCGGTGACGTTCTCCAGGCCGGTCAGGCAGTTGAACAGGGTGGTCTTGCCGCTGCCGTTTGGTCCGATCAGCCCGACCATGTCGCCAGCGTGGATCACCAAATCGACCCCGGTGAGCGCAACCAGGCCCCCGAACGACTTGCTGATTCCTCGACCCTCCAGCAGCGGCTGATCCTTCTCGGCCGGGGTGGCTGGCCGTGTCACCTCTGCCGCCGCCGCCGGGCCCAGGCCCGCCGCACATCGAAGCCGGATCGATCGCCGAGCAGTCCCGTCATCCCCTTGGGAACGAGGAGCACCAGACCGATCAGCATGAGTCCTTCGATGATGAGGTGCCACTGGAGGAAGTTGGCCCACAGGACATCCCGCCCCCAGTACAGCAAACCGGCTCCGATGACCGGCCCCGCGATCGTGCCCATACCCCCCAACACCGTGGCGATGGCCATCTCGATCGTCCGACTATCGAGGAAGACGATATCGGGATCGATGAACGTGTTCTGGTAGGCCCACATCCCGCCGACGACCCCCGTCGACAGGGCCGCCAGGCCGAATGCGGTCGTCTTCACGAACGTGGTGTTGATGCCTCGCATCTCGACCCCGACCTCGTCCTCCCTGATGCCGAGCATCATCAACCCGAACTCGGTCCCCTTCAGCCAGCGGTACAGCGTGACGACCAGCACAGCCTGGGCCAGCGTCAGATAGTAGAAAAGCGGTCGATTCAGGTAGGGAGGGAGCGTGAGGCCGGGGCCACCGCCGGTCAGGGGGGCCGAAACGCGGGCAATCTCGCGGAGCGCTGCGAACGTGGCGAGCATGGCGATCGAGAAGTAGGGCCCCTTGAGGTGCATTGTGGCCCGGCCGATGAGGACGGCCGCTGCAGCGGCGGTCAGTCCCCCGACCAACAGCGTCGGGTAGAAGGGCCACCCGGCCTTGTTCATGAGGATTCCGGTTGCGTAGGCACCGAGGCCGAAAAACGCAGCGTGACCGAAATCGACGTAGCCGGTCAGACCACTGATGAAGTTCCAGTTGCTCGCCAGCGTGATCAGCATCAGCATCTGGGTCAGTGAGAACAGTGTGGCGTTGTTGATCATGCCGTCGCCGCCGCTCCGTTCCGACACGATGGGAAGTGACACCATGACCGCCAGCAGCAGCGCCAGCCCACATCGGCCGACCCTAGCCAGGAACTGGCGACGGCCGCCGACGGGGCGGCCCCCGATCATGTCTGCTCCGCTGGCGGCAGGCCCCCGAAGAGGCCCTGCGGTCGCAGGACCAGCGTGACCACCAGCACGACGAAGGTGGCGACCAGACCCAGATTGGTGCCGACCCGTGGGACGTAGGTGCCGATGTAGACCTCGATGGCGGCCAGACCCATGCTGCCCAGGATGGCGCCGCCGATATTGCCGAGGCCAGACATGGTCGTGATGGCGAACGCTCGCAATGTGAGCGGGAGTCCGACGAATGGGGCGACAGGCTGGGTCAGGCTGAACAGCGTTCCCGCCGCCCCCGTCAGCGCAACACCGATGCCGAAGGTCAAGGCGAAGACCGAGCCGATCTCTATGCCGACCATGCGAGCAGCCTGCCGGTTCTGCGCAGCGGCCCGAATGGCCTTGCCCAGCCGAGTCCGGCGCAGCAACAGCCAAAGCCCGGCCATCATCAGCAGTGCCACGATCAGATCGACGGTCTTCACCTTGGGGATTGCGACGTTGGCCACCTGCCAGAACCCGCTCAGCGCCGTGGTCACACCGCGCGGCGTACCCGTGAAGGCCAGTTTGAGGGCATTGGCGATCAGGACCGCCAGCCCATAGGTGACCAACAACGAGACGAGAGGCGGCCGGTCGATGATCCGGTTGATGAGCAGTCGCTGGAGCAGGTATCCCAACCCGAACATCACGGGAACGACGAGGACAAGTGTCGGCAGCGGCTCCCAGCCCAGATGGCGGTTCATGAACCACGTCAGGTAGGCACCGACAACCACCAGCTCGCCGTGGGCCAGGTTGATCACCCCCATCACCCCCCAGATCAGGGAGAACCCCATCACCATCAGGGCGTAGAAGCCACCCAACGTGATCGTGTTGACCAGGGCCTGGGCGAACGTCGTCACGCGTGGAGATCCGGCCAGCGAGAGGCTAGCCGCCGCTCGCAGCAGCCTTTCCTTCTTGGAGATGATGCGCTCGGATCGCACCAGGCGATGGTGTCACGCTGAGCCGCCGCCGGTGGAAGCTCAACGATCGTCCCAAGCCGGCATCGGGTAGACCAGCTCCGCCCCCGCCAGGTCCGTTGGCGCCGTGACCAGGGCCTCACCGTTCAGCACCTGGACGGTCACCATCGGCTTCGCCGTGTTCTTGCCGGTCTCGTCGAAGTTGATCCGACCATAGAACGTGTCGACATCTAGACTGTTCAACGCCTCCCTCACCGCGTCGGTGTCAAGCGTGCCCGCCTGCTCGATGGCCAGGTGCAAAGCCAAGGCGGCTGCGGTCGAGCTGGCCGCCTGGTAGGGCGGAAGTTCCCCGTGCAGGCTCTCGTAGCGCTCGGCGTAGTCGGAAGCCGAGCCGAACCAGGCGTCTTCGTAGGGCATCGTGCGGTCCCATTGGGAGTCGCCGAGGATGTAGTCGGCGTCGGTGCCCAGCTCCTCGGCGAACTCCGGGCTGTCGGGCCCGACGGTCAGCATCATGGCGTTCGGCGAGAATCCCAGTTCCTGGGCGCTGCGCACGAAGGCGATGGAGTCGTTGAAGTGCCCGGCACCGACGAAGACATCGGGCTCCAGGTCGCGGAACTTGCTCATGATGGCCGAGAGGTCGGCATCGGGCGGGTATGTCTCGCGGGCGAGGACCTCAAGGTCGTAGTCCTCGGCCCACTGCTCGGCCCCGTCGGCAGCCGCGGTCGAGAACGCCTCGTCCCGGTTGGCGATGACGATCGTCTCGGCCCCGCTCTCGGCCAGCGCCTGCAATGCCGACTCGGTGTAGTAGGACGCCGGGGTGAGGACGGCGAACAGGTTCTCGAAGCCACGGGTGAACAAGGCCTCTGAGGCGCCGTGAGCCTCCACCATGATTACCCCGTTCCGCTCGGCAATCGCACTCGTCCCCATCGTGATGCCACTCGAGTAGGGGCCGAGCACGAAGTCGACGCCGTCTTCAGAAATCAACCTCTCGTAGAGCTGGGCCGACGTATCCGGGTCGCTCTCGTCGTCGTAGTAGATGATCTCGGCCTGGCACGTCTGGTCGCCGACCTTGATACCGCCATACTCATCATTGACCCAGTTCAACCAGATGTCGTAACCCCGCTGGTTCCATACTCCTTCACGAGCGAAGTCCCCGGTCTCGCTGATCGCCGCTCCCAGGCGGACCGTGCAAGGCTCTTCGCTGTCGCCTTCCGCTGCGGCACCGCCCTCTTCCGCTGCGTCGACGGTCGTCGTCTCGACACGATCCGTCGTGTCGGTGGCCTCGTCCTCCGAGTCCGAACCGCACGCCACGGCCATCAGGCCCAATACGGCGACAACTGCTAACACCCTCGACTTCATTGCTCCTCCTCCGTCGTCAGCTTGGAGTTGGCGTTCGACCAACGAGCGCGACGACCGCAGCGGCTTTCGTACACCTCCAGTGCAGGTCAGGTCGGCGACAAATACACGGACGAGATGAACTCGAGGTGAACTCCCGCTCGCGGTGTTCACCCATAGCGGCCAAACCTCGACCCAGCGGACAGCTTCGGCCTCATCGTCGAAGCCCAAGAACGACTCTCAACCCAAGCAGACCTGCCGAAAACCCCTGCGGAGCTGCCTGAACCCGCCTCCGGTTCTGCGCGCCTCCGAACCCCCGAGACCAACGACCACCGACCACTTGACAAACCGTTCCACATCAGGTGCTTGGGGTAACCGTATCGACAACCTGTTGACTCTGCCGCCGGCGGGTGTGTCGATGGCGAGATCGGTGACGAGTTACTGCATGGTGATGCGGAGCTGTTCGTAGTGGCGGTCGATGGGTGTCCACGTTGCTGGTTTCGCTTGCTGGCTTGGATGTTCACGATCGAGTTGAAGTTCCGGCGCCGTTGGGCCGGAGGCCAAACTCGAGCCGTCTTCGGCCGTCGGCAGGAGCGCTGTCTTGCCGTACTGGATCGTTGGCTGTCAAATCTTGAGGAGCTACACTTTCGAAAATGAGAACCATTCTCAAAAGGGCAACGAACGGTCCGGAACCCGGACCGGATTGTCCCGCTGCCCGCAGCGACCCACGGCCCAACACCCCACCTGCCGTGCTGTCGTCGTTGCTGGTCCTGGCCGCTGTAGTGCTCGGGGCGTGTGGAGATCCTCGTGCCTCGGACGGCGAGTCAACGGACGGTGCTTCGCCAGAGTCGGTCTCGGCCGAGGCGCCGACCGTGATCGCCACCACGACAATCTGGGCCGACGTCGTGGCGAACGTCGCCTGTACCGGCGAGGTGGAGGTGGCGACCGTGATCCCGCCCGGTGCTGATCCGCACAGCTACGAGCCGTCGATCGCCGACCGCCAGGCCATGGACGAAGCGGACCTCTTGGTGGCCAACGGTCTGTCCCTCGAGGAAGGTCTGACCGACACCCTGGACGCGGTGGAAGCCGGGGGGACCCCGGTGTTCTATGTGGGCGAGCACATCGAGACCATCGCCTATGGTGCTCACTCGGCCGGTGAAGATGAAAGCGATGAGCACGACGACCACGACGAGCACGATGACGAAGAGCACGAGCAGGAGGGGGGTGACGAAGGGGGCCGGGAGGACGGGGAACGCGCCGAGCACGACCATCACGGCGGAGACGATCCGCACGTCTGGTTCGACCCCGTCCGGGTTGCCGCCATGCTGCCGGATCTGGGTGATGCGCTGGCCGCCGCCACCGGTCTCGACCCGGCGATGGTGGCCGACTGTGTCACTGACTACCAGAAAGAGCTGGAGGCGGTGGATGCGGAGATCACCGACATCGTCGGTGCCATTCCCGTAGAGGACCGGGAGCTGGTGACCAATCACGACGGGTTCGGCTATTTCGCCGACCGCTACCGGTTCGAGGTCATCGGCACCGTCATTCCCTCCAGTTCGACGCTGGCCGAGGCCAACCCTGCACAACTCGAACGGCTGGCCCGTTCAATGCGGGACGCCGGGGTGAAGGCTGTGTTCGCCGAAACCCAACAGTCGACCGAGGAGGCCGAGGCGCTCGCCACCCTAGCCGGTGATGTCGAGGTGGTGACCCTGCTGTCGGGTACTCTTGCCAGTCCCGACGACGATGCCGACAGCGGTGCCGAGAGCTATGTCGGGCTGCTTCGCACCAATGCCACCCGTATCGCCGATGCCTTGATATGAGGGAACCGGCGACCGAGCAATGGACGTTCCGACGCGATGGATTTCCTGACCGATCCGGTCACCTGGTGGCTGGACCCCTTCACTTCCAACCCTCTCATGCGCAACGCCCTGTGGGCCGGGTGGTTGGCGGTTCTGGCGACATCGGTGGTCGGGACGTGGGTCGTGCTTCGGGGGATGAGCTTCCTCGGTGATGCCCTGGCTCACGGCGTGCTACCCGGTATCGCCATAGCCTTTGTCCTTGGGGTGAACCTCACGGTGGGGGCACTTGTTGCCGCCCTGGCCATGGTGCTGGGGGTCAATGTCATCCGAAGTCGCTCACCCCTCCCGTCCGACACGTCGATAGGCGTGCTGTTTGTCGGATTCCTGGCCCTGGCCGTCGTGATCATGTCCAGCCAGTCCGGTTCCTACGTCGGCGACCTGAACGACTTCCTGTTCGGGTCGATCGTGGCCGTCGACAACGCCGATCTGGCCCGTCAAGCGGCGGCCGCCGCAGTGACGGTGGCCGGAGTGGTGGTGTTCTATCGGGCGTTCCTGGTCATGACCTTTGACGAGATCCAGGCCGAGGTGCTGGGGCTACGGCCCCGCCTGGCCAACGCCGTCCTCCTGGTACTGATCGCATTCTCGATCGTGGCCTCGTTCGAAGCGGTCGGGAACTTGTTGGTGTTCGCCTTCCTGGTTGCACCGCCGGCCACCGCCACCTTGTTGGTACGCAGGGTGCCCACGACCATGGTGGTGGCGGTTGCCGCGGGGTTCGCCTCGGTCGTCATCGGCCTGTTGCTCAGCTATCACCTCGAGACCGCGCCGGGCGCCACCATGGCGTTGGTCGCTGTGGTTGGGTTTCTCCTGACGCTGTTGGCAACCACGATTCGTGCCGGCCTACGGCCTGGCGTCGGCTCGTGAACGGGTGGCCGAACCGCCGACCGACCGATCACGCCGTGCCGCCAAATGGGCGATCAGGCCTGATCGCCCACGGAGTCGGGAATCGTGGCCTCGATCTCGGCCAGCCATGCCGTGGGCTGGGCATCGGAGGGCATGCGCCAATCACCACGGGGCGACATCGTACCCCCCTGAGACACCTTGGGTCCGTTGGGCAGCGCCGACCGCTTGAACTGGTTGGCGAAGAACCGCGTCACGAAAACGATCAGCCAGTGCCGGATGGTGGCCAGGTCATAGGCCCGGCGATGGTCGTGATCAAAGCCGGGTGGCCAATCGCCGTGGTCGGCATCGCGCCAGGCATGCCAGGCCAGGAAGGCGATTCGGCTCGGCCGCGCTCCCCGGCGGATCACGTGGTAGAGGTTGAAGTCCTGCAGTGCATAGGGGCCGACGAAGTCCTCGGTGGCCTGAGGCCGGGCGCCGCTGGACGGTACCAGCTCCGGCGTGATCTCATGGGCCAGGATCTCGTCCAGGACGTCGTTGGTCTCCGGTCCGAAGAACTCGCTGGCGATCACCCAGCGGATCAGATGCTGGATCAGGGTTTTGGGCACGCCGCCGTTGACGCCGTAGTGCGACATCTGGTCACCCACGCCATAGGTGCACCAGCCGAGCGCCAGCTCACTCAGATCGCCGGTGCCGAGGACGATTCCACCCCGGTGGTTGGCCAGGCGGAAAAGGTAGTCGGTACGGAGCCCGGCCTGCACGTTCTCGAAGGTGATGTCGTACACCTCCTCTCCCCGGGAGTAGGGATGCTCGAGGTCGGCCAACATCTGCCGGGCCGCGGGTCTGATGTCGAGCTGCTCGAAGGTCACGTCGAGCGCCGCGGCCAATCGGGTCGCATAGTCCCTGGTGGTCGTACTGGTGGCGAAACCGGGCATGGTGAAGGCGTGGATGTCGGATCGGGGTCGCCCCAGTCGATCCATGGCCTGGGCCGCAACCAGCAGAGCGTGAGTGGAGTCGAGCCCGCCGCTGATACCGATGATGACTTTCGGCCGGCCGATGGCCTGCATTCGCCGCTCCAGCCCCGACACCTGAATGTTGAAGGTCTCATAGCAGTCGAGGGCAAGGCGCTCGGGGTCGTCGGGAACGAAAGGGAAACGGTCGACCTTGCGCCGCAATCCGAGGTCACCACCGGGGGGATCGAGGGTGAAGCCGATGGTACGGAACTCGTCGGTACGCTCGCCATGGCTTCGTCGGTTGTCGTCGAAGGTGCCCTGACGTAGACGTTCCTGGCGAAGCCGAACCAGATCGACATCGACCACGGTTCGTTGGGCGGTATGGGGGAATCGGTCTGACTCACCCAGCAGGTCGCCACATTCGTAGACCATGGTCTGGCCGTCCCATGACAGGTCGGTGGTCGATTCGCCCTGACCGGCAGCGGCGAAAAGGTAGGCGGCCAGGCATCGGGCGCTGGCGGCTCGGACATGAAGTCGCCGATCCTCGGCTCGGGCCACCGTGATGGGGCTGCTCGAGAGGTTGGCCAGCACCGTGGCTCCGGCCAGGGCCGCCTCGGCCGCCGGCGGGATCGGCACCCACATATCCTCGCAGATCTCCACGTGCAGCCGGAGGCCAACCAGATCCCGGGCGTCGAAGATCAGATCGGGCCCGAGGGGCACTTCGCCACAGATGGCGTGCAGCGCATCGGATCGGAAACGATGCATTCGACCCCTGAGATCGTCGCCGGGAGCGAAGTGGCGTCGCTCGTAGAACTCACGGTAGGTGGGAAGATAGGACTTCGGTATCACCCCCAGGATCCGGCCCCGATGAACGACGACGGCGGCGTTGACGACCCGGTTGCCGTGGGTGAGGGGGGCGCCGACGACCACCAGCGGCAACAGATCGGCAGTGGCATCAACCACCATTCCCAGCGCGGCCTCAACCCCTTCGAGCAGCGTCTCCTGCAGGAGTAGATCGTCGATGGCGTAACCACTCAGACACAGCTCGGGGAAGACGGCCAGGGCGACGCCGTCGTCATGGCAGCGTCGAACCACGTCGACCACCGTGCCGGCGTTGGCTGCGGGATCGGCGGTTGCGACGGGCACGGTGCACGCCGCAACCCGGGCGAAACCATGGCTGTAGAGCGAGGCGAAATCCACAGCGGCATTGTAACCCCGGGCTGTCCCCGGCCCGGGAACCGCCACGCCGGGCCATCCCGGCTCCGGGGACCTCGGTATCGGTCTCCTGCAGTCGACTCGATACCCAGGGCCGTTCGGTTTGTTCGTTTTCCGTTCGGCAACCGTTCATCTAGGCTGTTCACGACCTGTCCCACAACGTCGAGAGACAGATTCCGGCCATGGCTCATCGACCGCAACGGCGCCCCGCCCTCCGATACGAACTTGAACCCGATGACGAAGGTTCCAGGGCCGAACGCGTGCGATCGGCGATACCCGGCTTCATGGTCCTCGCCGGTTACCCCAGGGGGGCGCTGCGGACCGACCTGGTGGCAGGAGTCGCCGTTGCCGCCTACATGATTCCCCAGGTGATGGCCTATTCGTCCATCGTCGACCTCCCGCCGGTGGTCGGGTTGTGGACGGTGGTGGCGGCCACGGCGGGCTATGCCCTGTTCGGAAGTTCCCGAATCCTGTCGGCCGGGCCCGAGTCGACCATCGCCCTGATGGCGGCGGCCGCCGTCGCCCCGCTGACCAACGGCGATCCCCAGCGCACCCTGGCCCTGTGTTCGGGTCTGTCCCTGGTGGTCGCCGGGTGGTGCCTTGTCGGGCGGCTGATGAAGCTGGGTGTCGTGGCCGATCTGTTGTCCGAGCCCCTACTCGTCGGCTATCTCGCCGGTGGAGCGGTGCTCATGGTCGTGGGTCAGCTCGGTCGCGTCACCGGAACCGAGGTCGAAGGCGAATCGATCGTTGACCAGATGCGCGGCTTCGCCCAGGTCGTGGGCGACACCCATTTGCCCACGCTGGTGGTCGCCGGGGGAACGTTGGCCGGCGTCCTGATTCTTCTCCGTTGGAAGCCCCGGTGGCCGGGCCCGCTCCTGGCCGTGGGAGGGGCCACTGCGGCCAGCGCCCTTCTCGGGTTGGAGGATCGAGGGGTGGAGGTGACGGGATCGATCCCGGAAGGACTTCCCGTACCCTCGATACCGGACCTGAGTATGGCCGACATGAGATCGCTGGTGGTGGCCGGACTGGGGGTAGCCGTGGTCGCCTACTCCGACAACACGCTGATCGGCCGGGCCTTTACTCCGACCACCGGCTCGGGCAAATCCACCGTCGATGCCAACCAGGAGCTGGCGGCGCTGGCCGCGGTCCATACCGCTGTCGGGTTCGTCGGAGGCTATCCGTGCTCGGCCTCCGGGTCCCGAACCGCGCTTGCCCTCAGCTCACGGGCCAAGACCCAGCTCTACTCGTTGGCTGCCGCCGCCTGCGTGATCGCGGTGTTGCTGTTTGCCGGGCCCATCTTCCGAGAGCTGCCGGCTGCGGCGTTGGGGGCCGTCGTGTTGTATGCCGCCTCCACCCTCATCGATCTGCCCGCCCTTCGTCGGCTTGCCCGTTTTCGGCGGTCGGAGTTGTTGTTGGCCAGCCTGGCCTGTGTGGCCACCGTGGTCTTTGGTGTGCTGGTCGGGGTGGCCATCGCGGTCGCCCTCAGCCTGGGTGAGATGGTACAGCGCCTGGCCCGACCCCATGAAGGGGTCCTCGGCCGGGTCGACGACGTTGCCGGTATGCACGATGTCGACGATTACGCCGACGCCACCACCCTGCCGGGACTGATCATCTACCGATACGACGCCCCGCTGTTCTTCGCCAACATCAACGACCTGAAACGCCGCGCCCTGGTTGCCGTCGATCGAGAAAACGAACTGGACCCCGACAATCCGGTGCGCTGGTTCCTGCTCAACGTGGAGGCCAACGTCGAGATCGACTTCACCGCCGTGGACGGCTTGCGCAGCCTGTGTCTCAATCTCCGGCAGCGTGGTGTGCAGCTTGGCCTGGTCCGGCTCAAGGAGGATCTCCGCCTTCCGCTGGCCCGGACCGATCTGCTCGAGTTGATCGGCGAGGACATGCTCTTCGCCACATTGCCGACGGCCGAGAACGCCTATCTGGATTGGTACGAGCGAAACGCCTAGGGACCGGCAACCGGGCGGCCGGAGGTGAATTGACCGCGGCCCGAACGATCCTTACACTGTCAGGCAGCGGTGCAGCCTGGCGGGCCGCCCTCGAGCAAGCGACCGACTGTGTGCTCGATCACCGACAGGCGACCGGATCCTGATCACAACGACCGTCGGAGACCGCCTTGTCCATGACCAACCCGACACCGACCGGACGCTCCCAGGCCGACCTCATCGGCCGGGACGACGCCAATGACATCGAAGCCATTCTCGAGCTGACCAATACCGACATGGAGTCGACGATTCGCCATGTGGAGAATCACGCCGACACCCTCTTCACCTGGGATTACAACAAGGGTGCCAGACCTCGTCTGAACAAGCTGTACGAGAAGGCCAAGCACTCCATGTGGGACGGCGAGCAGGACCTGGAATGGGATACCGATGTCGACCTGGACAAGATGGTCGAACACATGCAGATGGTGACCTATATCCAGAACCAGTCGCTGTTTGCCTTCGCTGAACAGCCGGGCAGTCCGCTGCGTCACTTCGGCGACAAGGAGTGGCACGAACTGGGCCGGGAGTCGCTGATCTGGCAGATGAGCCAGTTCCTCCACGGTGAGCAGGGGGCACTGGTGGCGACGGCCAAGATCGTGGAGACCGTGCCGTGGATCGATGCCAAATACTATGCCTCGACCCAGGTCATGGACGAAGCCCGCCACGTCGAGGTCTTCTCCAAATACCTCGACACCAAGCTCCAGGACCCCTATCCGATAAACGTCCACCTCCAGGAACTGCTGGACGACGTGATCAGGGACAGCCGGTGGGACATGACTTATCTCGGCATGCAGATCATGATCGAGGGGTTGGCCCTGGCCGCCTTCAGCTTCCTCCACCAGATCACCGATGAGCCGTTGCTCAAGAAGCTGCTGCGTTATGTGATGAGCGACGAAGCCCGTCATGTCGCCTTCGGTGTGCTGAGCCTCCAGGAGTACTACCAGGAACTCACCCTGGCCGAGATCCAGGAGCGGCAGGAGTTCGCCTTCGAGGCCGCCGTGCGGATGCGGGACCGTTTCCTCCGTCAGGAGGTGTGGCATCGCATGGGTATCGACGACGTGCGGCCCATCATCCGCTGCCTGCTGGAAGCGCCGGACGAGGAGAAGGAGTTTCAGCGGTTGCTGTTCTCCAAGATCGTGCCCAACTGCCGCAAGCTCGGGCTGCTCGACGCCGGTGAGGGCTGGTTGCGGACCAAGTTCACCGAGATCGGGGTCATCGAGTTCGAGCACATGGAGTCGACCGACGACGAGTACGGCGCCTTCGACCTGGCCTCGGCCTGATAGGCGCCGATCCCCGGCTTATCGAAATCGTGAGAGCTCCCCTCTACTCGGAGCCACGAAGTAGGTAGGCGTCCATCGACAGCGACCCGGCCTGGTAGCCGTCGATCATGACCTCGAGGGGCCAACCGTCGGCCAGCCCGGCCAGGTAGACCATGGGCAGGTAGTGATCGGGCGTCGGCACGGAGCGGTCGAAGTCGGGATGATGCTGTAGCTCGAGGATGCGGGACGGGTCGCTGATCAGGACCTCGTTGACGACCTGATTGAAACGGCGGGCCCAGTCATAGGCCTGATCGCCCAGGCTGAAGTCGGCAAGCCGCAGGTTGTGGACGATGTTGCCGCTACCCATGATGACCACGCCCGATTCCCGAAGCGGAGCCAGCCTTCGGCCGAGGTCGTAGTGATAGGCCGCGTCCTTTGAGGCGTCGATGGCCAGCTGAACCACCGGCACGTCGGCGCCGGGATAGGCGTGGACCAGTACCGACCACGTTCCGTGATCGAGACCCCAGCTGTCGACGTCCCGACCGACCCAGACCGGATCGACCGCTTCGGTGATGTCGTCGGCCAGCTCGGGCATGCCCGGTGCCGGGTACTGGACGGCGAACAGCTCAGGGGGGAAGCCGAAGAAGTCATGAATGGTCTTGGGCTTGTGCATGATCGTGACGGCGGTGGCGTTGATGTACCAGTGGGCCGACACCATGAGCACGGCCCGGGGCCGGGGAACCGACTGTCCGAACCGGCGCCAGGCATCGGTGTACCGGTTCGTCTCCAGCGCATTCATGGGGCTGCCGTGGCCGATGAAGGCGGCCGGCATCGTCGTCATCGGACCCACCGTGCGCGGACGCAGGAGTCGGGTGGCAAAGCCGGTTCTCGTCTTCGGTGCGGGGTCCGTGTCGTAGCCACGAAAGCAACTCTACGGTCGGCTGTCGTCGTCGTCAGATCCGTCTCGTCCGGCATGGATCCTCGTTGCAGGCCGGCACGTCGCCGATGGCCGACAGACCATCGAGCCGAACCACCCACAGACCGTTGTCGAGGGGGATTGGGTCTCCGATCAGTTCCGCCCTGGCCTGTCGGTTCCGGCTTCGGGGATTGTCCGTTCCGCTCGAGCCGTCGCCGCCCGACCCCGAGCCGTCGGTCACGGTCGGCCGGTCGTCGATCGTGATGCCGTCGCCGGGATCGAGATCGAAGTCGGATGCTTGACTGTCGGTGTCCCCGCCGGAGTCGGAGCCCCCGGTTGAGCCCCCCGAACCGTCGCCGATGTCGATGGTGACGGCCCCGCCGTCCTTGCTCAGGAAGGCGTAGGCATGGGGCAGCGTCAGTGTCGGCTCCCCGGTGCCGGAGATCAGGTCCACGTCAACCGGCCCGGGCGATTGGTGATGGCCGGTGCGCACGACGAGGAGTGCTTCGGATTGGAATTCGACGTAGCCCGGGTTGTCGTCGAACCAAACCTGGACCGGGCGGGGAAAGGTCCCCGCGATCTGGACCAGGTTCTCGGTGTCAACCCATCCGGTCCGGGGATCGATATCCGTGACCGTCCACTCGCCATCCTGGGCCCGATCCGGCCCGAGTTCGATGACCCCATCCCCTGAATCGTCGTCGAGATCGACTTCACCGCCGGAGTCGTTGCCACCTGGGGGGTCGGTCTCTGCCCGGTCGTTGTCGGAGGCCCCGCCATCGAGGTCGGTGTCCACCGAGGCATCATGACCGGGGGCATCGTCGACCGAATCGCCGTTGTTCCGGTCGTCGGGTTCGGTCTCGGCGTCGTCTGATCGGCCACCGTTGTCAAAGTCGGTGTCGTCGCCTCCGGCATCTTCCTCACCAGCACCGGGGGTGGATCCCGTCCCTCTGTCGCCATCGTAGGAATCGGTGTCGCCCTCCCTGTGGCCGCTTCCGGCCGTCGAGTCGTCGCCCGATGTGTCACCGGCTGTTCCACCGGGAACCGAGTCGCCGGGTCTGTCGTCACCGGGTCGGGATCCATCGCCGGGACCGCTGTCGGAGCCGTCGTCGGGGCCGTCGAGGCCGCGATCATCGTTGTCGCCGACGGTGAAGGTGGCAAGATAGGCGCTCCCCAACCGGACGGTCGAATCGGTTCGAGGAACCGCCTCGACGACAAGGGCGTAGAGACCGGCCGGCAGCGAGGTCGACCAGGTGGCCGACGACGCGCCCTTTTCGGCCAGGTACACGGCACCCCGTTCGTCGGTATCGACACCGTCGGCTACCGGTTCGTTCCGGCCTGCGTCGGTACCACCGGTCGAGACCGGGTATCCGGTCACGGCGTAGGGGTCACCGTCGATGATGGTCACCAACGACGCCTCCCAGTGATATGGCTGATTGAACTGGCCGCCGCCGACGTTGAGCGAGATGGTTGCGGTGACGAGACCGTCGTCATCATCGGTCAGGCCGGTGATGGTGACCGAGTCGGCGGCCCCGTCCTCGAGTACCTCGACACCGATGGCGGCTGCCGCATTCAACCGGCTCACACCGGCGACCGCGGACGACAGGCTGTCATTCCGGTCGCCTGTAGACGCCAAGAGGCCGGCCACGTCTCCCGGGCCGAGGCCGGGTTGCTGCTCCAGGACGAGGGCGGCGGCCGCCGCCACCAGGGGAGCGGCCTGACTGGTCCCGGAGTGGAACGCCAGCCCGTCGCCGGGAACCGTTGACAACACGAGTTCCCCCGGGGCGAAGACATCGACCGGTGAGCCGGTGTTGGAGAAACCCGCCGGCCCGTCATCAGGAGTGCTGGCCGCCACCACGATCATGTTGGCCATGTCGAGCGAGGCCGGATATACGGCGCTGTCGTCGAGGGAGGTTGCGTTGTTGCCGGCGGCCACCACCAGCAACACGCCCTTGTCGGCGGCGTACTCCACCGCCTCGGCGATCTCGACCACCGTCGCCGGTGACGCACCTGGTTGCGATCCGAGCGAGAGGTTCACGATGTCGGCCCCGTTGTCGGCTGCATACCGGATGGCCCGAGCGATGGCCGAGGCCCGGATCACACCGTCGACCGAGTCCACCCGAAGGTCCATGATCTCGGCGTCCGGGGCCAGGCCGGCGATACCGATGCCGTTACCGGCCGTGGCGGCGATGAGGCCGGCCACGTGGGTTCCGTGAGCGTCGCTGCCACCGTCGTAGCCGACGGGGTCGTCGTTGCCGAAGTCCCAGCCGGTGCAGTCGTCGATGAACCCGTTGTCATCGTCGTCGATCCCGTTGCCGGGCCCCGAGGCACAGTCCTCGCCGGGGTTGAGCCAGGCTGAGCCGTTCAGATCGGGATGAGCGAAGTCGACTCCGGAGTCGACCACGGCCACCACCACGCCGACGCCGGTGGCGCCGGTCCGGGCCTCCAGGCCGTCGACATCGGCGTCGCTGGATTGGGCCGGGACCGAGGGCAGGGAGAGCTGGTCGAGATTGTCGCCCCGGTTGTCGAGTGGCCACTGGTAGGGCTCATAGGGATCGCCGGACAGTGCGAAGAATCCGTCCTCGGCCACGGCCACTCCGAGGTCGTCGAACACGTCGAGGGAAGCCGCAGTGACTGCGTAGCTGGTGTCGGTGATGGCGGAAACCGACTCGACTCCGGGCAGCGAGGCCAGACGCTCGGCCACCACCGACGCCTCGATGTCCTCGAGCGGGGCCCCGTGGTCGGCGTTGAACTGGTCGTCGGACCTGCTCGATCGGACCGAGATCGGCCCCAGTACGACCAACTCCCCGCTGTCGTTGCGGTAGCCGAGTACACCGTCTTCGGCTACCAGAGACGCATCATCGGGCAGAGCAGCCAACATCTCCAACGTCAGGGTGAACGCGCCGCCGGCGCCGTCTCGGCCGGAGCCCGGCTTCCGAGGGATGGTGGCCACGATGCGGAGAAGACCGTCGTCGGGAACGACCGGCTCGGTGGAGCGGAGTTCCCGGACCGGCGGCGCAGGGGGGAGATCGCCGGCTGCGGCCCCGCCTGCGATCCCCGGGCTGCATGCCGAAGCCGACACCGACAGCGCCGCCCCGATGGCAGCTATCCGTGTCCATGCGATCATTCCGCCGTCCTTTGCGTTCGATCGCGGCGACGCAGGAGTCGCCGACGGTCTCGTATCGGTCGGTGGCTGGAATCGCTTGAGGACGGCGGGTCGTTCGACCCGCGGGCCTATGGTGATTTCATCGAGACCAGACTCGGGACGCCCGACACGGACCGGGCCCGCACCGCGGCGTCGATCCCGAGATGGCGAGGCCGCCGACCGGAACCCCGCTCAGTCCGCAGGACAGTTCGACAGCCTCTCCATCGGGACCGGCCGAATCGTCGCCCGACGGTTGCCACGTCAACCGGAAGGAAGGCGAAGGCTCCGGGTTCGGGATATGGCTGAAAGCCGCCGTCGGATGAGCCGTCCGCATCATCGTCCGCCGTGCCGCCCACTTCCGACTCGTCAGCCTCACCATCCGGTGACGCTCGGTCGGTGTTCGATGTGCCGGTTTCGGCACTGCCGGCGCCGACCCGGATGTCGGGGGCAAACGTCGGGCACGGCGAAGGTCACGAGAAGGCCATCGTCGAGCCGGCTGTCGGGATCCCCCTCGGACACGGCCCCAATCAGCAAGGCGTAGATGCCGCCAGGCAGGACTGTGGTCCAGTTGGCACTCGGTGCCCCTGCCGGGGTCAGGCCGACGGTGCCACGGCCACCGGTGACCTAGGGCGCGATCTGATCGCCGACACCGGCGCCGACCGAATGGCCGGCAATTGCATAGGGGCGGCCATCGACCCACCGAGTAGAGGGACGCCTCCCAGTTGTAGTGCTGATCCGGGGCCACGTCATCGACGGCGATGGAGATCGACGCCGCCACCCGTCCCGTATCGTCGACATCCAGACCTGGCAAGGTGACCGATCCGGCGACCCCCGATCCGTCGGTGGCGATGCCGACCGCCCGAGCCGCATTGAGACGAACCGGGTTGGAGGCCGGCCCGACCAGCCGGTCGAGTCCGTCGGCTCAGGCCGTCAGCCGGTCGATGACGAATGTCGGATCGGTCGAGCCCAGAGCTTCCATGGCCAGAGCGGCTGCCGCCGCCGCCACAGCGGGGGAGGCCTGGCTGGTGCCGCTTTGGAAATCGAGTTTGCCACCCGGGACGGTGGACAGGATGTAGGGCCCAGGGGCGAAGATGTCGAGGGCGGAGCCGTAGTTTGAGAACGACGTGCGCTGATCGGCGGGATCTGTTGCCCCCACAACCAGCATGTCGTCGGCGTTCAGGCTGGCCGGGTAGACGGGCGCCCCGGCCAGGGAGACGCCGTTGTTGCCGGCGGCGGCCACGAGAAGCACACCTTGGGAACCGGCATAGGCGACGGCGTCGGTAACTTCCGGCGAGGGCGGATCGCCTGGTTGAGAGCCGAGTGAGAGGTTGACGACGTTGTCGGCGGCGTAGCGAATGGCGTGGGCGATTGCCGAGGAGGTAATGGCGCCGATGCGGTCGGAGACCTTGAGATCCATGATCGATGCGGCGGGAGCGATGCCGGCGATTCCTCGGCCGTTGCCGGAGCGGTCGGCAACGATGCCGGCCACGCGGGTGCCGTGGGGACCACCATGCCCCGGCCGGTGGCTCCGATTCGGGCTTCCGCACCGTCGATATCGGCATCCGACACCTGGTTGATGTCGGCGATCGACGTTTTGGTCAGGTTGTCGCCGGTGTTGTCCAGGGTCCACTGATAGGAGTCGTACGGGTCGGCGGCCAGGGCATAGAACGTCTGCTCGGAGATGGGCAGGCCAAGTCGTCGCAGACCGTCGAGGCTCGAGGCTTCGACAGCGAAGTGCGTGTCTGAGATGGGTTGCACCGACTCGACGCCGGGAACGGAAGTGAGAGTGCCGGCAACGACCGGTCGAGGGTCGTGTTTCGAGTCGTTCGGACCCGTGTGGCTCGGGATCCGGAGCCCAATCCCGACCACGGTGGTGTTGTCGTTGTCGGGGGCGACACTGATGAGGATGTGGGAGAACGCAACGACTCAACAGGCCGGATCACACCTCGGCGCCGATGGAACCCGGGCCCGACTCAAAGCTCGGCCGTGGGTTCCGAACCCCAGTGAGGCGCTGGTCCAGTCGGTAGCGGATGCGACGGCGAAGCTCGAGCCGCGGGTGGCGGCCGATCGGCTGGAGGAGCTGGTGGCCTCCAACCGCCATCGCTACGAGCATCGCTTCATCAATCTGAACCCGGCCACCAACACCATGAATCCCCGGTCCGAGGCCTTGTTGGCATCCGGTCTGGGAAGCCGCCCGTCGCTCGGCTACCCGGGCGACAAGTACGAGACCGGCCTGGAGGACATCGAGCAGATCGAGATCATGACCGCCGAGCTGGCGGCCGAGGTCTTCGATGCCGACTACGTCGAAATCCGCGTGCCATCGGGGGCAATGGCCAACCTGTACGCCTTCATGGCCTGCACCCGCCCGGGCGACGCCGTCATCGTTCCTCCGGCTTCTATCGCCGGCCATGTCACCCACCACGGCGCCGGAGCCGCCGGGCTGTACGGCCTGGTCATCCACGAAGCCCCTATCGATGCCATCCGCTACACCGTGGACATCGATCGACTGGGCGACCTGGCCCGGCGGGTCCGCCCCGCCGCCATCACCGTCGGCGGCAGTCTGAATCTCTCGATCCACGATGTGGCCGGGGTCCGGGCCGTGGCCGACGAGGTGGGAGCCTCGGTGATCTTCGATGCGGCCCATCTTTCGGGATTGATCGCCGGGCGGGTTTGGCCTAATCCTCTGGTCGACGGTGCCGATGTGATGACTATGAGCACCTACAAGAGCCTGGGCGGCCCGCCGTCGGGCTTGCTCGCCACCAACGCCCCGGGTTTGGCCGAGCGGCTTGATGCCATCGCCTTTCCCGGCATGACCGCCAACTTCGATGTGGCCAAGTCGGCGGCTTTGGCTCTCACCCTGCTCGATTGGATCGAATTCGGCTCGGAGTACGCCGAGATGATGGTGCGTGCGGCCCGGCGACTGGCCGAGCGGCTCCACGCCGCCGGCGCCGACGTTGTCAGATGCGGCGACGACTTCACCCACTCACACGCTCTGGCCGTCGACGTGGCCGATCAAGGTGGCGGAACCGGATGTGCCCGACGGCTGGCCCAGGCCGGCCTACTCGCCTCGGCCATCGGTCTGCCGTCGGGTGGCGACGCCGGTCTTCGGCTCGGTGTCAACGAGATGGTCCGTCTCGGAGCGAGCCTCGATCAGGTGGATGAGGTGGCCGAACTGGTGGATCGAGCACTTGCGGCATCCACCTCCGACCTCGAGCAGCTGGCTACGGAGGTGGCCGATCTGCGAGCCCGATTTCGAGGCATTTCGTACTGCCGAGTCAACTAATCGGCTTTAGTGCCATCCGCCAACTGTTTATCTACCAGAAAGATAGTGACACCCAACACACATCTGTTGCCGCGATCGAACTTTACGTTAGATTGTCCGTAGATACAAGCAATTGGTGCGGTTCCAGCGGGCGGCACGGACACGGCGTCGAGCCATCGTCTCCGTCACCGAAGCCCCTCGTTCAGCTGCGGCAGATCCCCGATGGACGTTGCTCCAACGCTCTGGTCTCAACTACACACCGAATTGGAAGGAGAAGTAAAGTGGCCAACAGACTTCGATCATTAGGGGTTGTCCTGGGCTTGATTGGGGTGGTCTGCCTCATTGCCGGGGGTGTGGCCTTCCTCCGCACCAACGAGGGCATGGGGGCGCTGGAGGACTTCAGCGCCGCCCAGAACGTGAACCTCAGCTACAACGAGGATGGCCAGCTCATCGACCGTGGCACCACGGAAGGGGCCGAGGCCATCAAGACCATGATCACCGACGAGTGGGGCTATCCGATCGTGGAAGGCGATCTCGACCCCGACGATCCGCTGGTGAACACCGCTTCCGAATACATGTTCCAGATGGGGACGATTGTGTATCACGTCCTCAACGGAACTCAGACAGTCGTCCTGGACGAAGACGTCGAATACAACGGCGAGACCTTCGCCGCCGGCACCTACGAATTCGATGTCGACGGACGGTACTGGACCGACTTCGACCGTATGCATCCGCTGGAAGGCCCCGCCCGTGAGCAGGCCTGGACCGGAACCGTACACGGTCTGGTCGGCGAGTTGGGTGTGGGTGTGGTCACGCATACCTCGATCCAGATCGGCTACGCCGTGGCCGGCATCCTGGCCGGGTTGGGCCTGGTCTCCCTGTTGACCGGTCTGGGCCTGTTCTGGGCCGGCAGGGCCACCCCGGACGTGGCCGAGCCGGCTCGGGAGGATGTGGCCAAGACGAACGGACACGGCGAAGGCAAGACCGGCGATCGGCTCGTACGAGCCTGAGCGCACGAAGGGTCCACCGTCGGACGACGGCGGACCCCAGGTCGCCACTTGGGCCGGTGTATCCGACGCAACGTTCGTTGTTCGGATACACCGGTCTTTGCCGTCCCCGGCAGGAAACGCCGAGCTCGGCGACGGTGTCCCGGTAGCCTGCGAATGGTGGCGATCCTCGAGCGACTGGATCCGCCGTCGGATCGGCGAGTGGCCCTCAGAGTGACCAGCGATGCGCTGCGCCAGCTGCGCTCCGGTCACCCCTGGTTGTTCGACCGCTCCATCACCTCCGACAAGACCGCGGGAAAGGCCGGTGATCTGGCCGTCGTCTTCGACGGCGAGCGCCGGTTCGCCGCCATAGGGCTCTACGATCCCCGGTCGCCGATTCGGGTCAGGATCCTCCACGTCGGTCGCCCCACCCTGATCGACGGCGACTGGCTGGCCAATCGGCTGGTCGAGGCTGTCGACCGCCGTCGCTCACTGTTCGGCACCTCCGGTGGTATCGACGAAGCCGACGGCGGCCCGGCCGAACACGACCAGGCTCCGCTCACCACGGCCTACCGTCTGGTTCACGGGGAGAACGACGGACTGCCGGGTCTGGTGGTTGACTGGTATTCGGGCTCGGCCGTGGTCAAGCTGTACACCTCGGCCTGGATCCCGTGGCTGCCGTCGCTGGTGACCGGGCTGTCGGTGGCCATCCAGCGGTCGGACCATGCGGAGGCCCCCGGAGTCTTGGAGCGGGTGGTGTTGCGTCTCGGCCGAGCTGTCGCCGGCAGTGCTCCGCCGGGGATCGTCGACGGCGTGGTGCTGGTGGGGCCGACACTCGACGGCCCGGTCGAGTTCTTCGAGAACGGACTGCCGTTCACCGCCGACCTTGCCCACGGTCATAAGACGGGCCACTTCCTCGATCAGCGGGACAACCGCAGTCTTGTCGGTCGACTGGTGGGCGAGGCGGTCGGACGTGGGGGACGTCATCGAGTCCTCGATGTCTTCAGCTGCACCGGAGGGTTCGCCGCTCATGCCGCGGCTGCCGGTGCAACTGAACTGACGTTGGTTGACGTCAGTGAGCGGGCGCTCGAGCTGGCCCGGCATCACGTGGATGGTGCTGTCGGCTCGACGCCACAGCGATCGGGACGGTTCAATGGCCGGCCCGAGGTGGCGACCGTCGCCGGGGACGCCTTCGACGTCATGGCCGACCTGGCGGGGGCCGGCAGGCAGTTCGACACGGTGGTCGTCGATCCGCCCTCCTTCGCCAACCGGGCCGACCAGGTCGATCGGGCGCTGGCCGCCTATCACCGATCGGCTCGGCTTGCTGCCCGACTGGTTGCGCCCCGAGGCCTGCTGTTTCATGCGTCGTGCTCGGCTCGGGTCACCGAGGCGTCGTTCCTGAACCAGATCCACCGAGGCATCGCCGATGCCAACCGGGAAGCCTCGGTGCTGACCGTGACGGGACACCCGGTCGACCACCCCATCGGGTTCGTTCATGGAACGTACCTGAAGGCCGTGGCCCTGAGGATGACGCCGTGACCGACAAGGTGGGCCATGGACGGTCGAGTGAGTCCGGCAAGGGAAGCGGGGAGTCGGGCGATTCGGTGTTTGAGCGTTTTCCTCTCGGTTCGAAGGTGACGACGGAGGAGCTGAGAACCCATCCCCACCCGGTGCTCCACCGGCTCCGAAGCCGGGAGCCGCTGAGTTGGATCCCCGAGTTGCGGCGTTGGCTGGTCACCGATTGGTCCCTTGCTTTGGAGATCCTCCGGGACTGGCAACGGTTCACCGTCGACGATGCTCGCTTCACCACCGGTCAGGTGGTAGGGCCCAGCATGCTCAGCAGGGACGGCGTTGAGCACGGCCGCCACCGTCGTCCCTTCGATCCCCACTTCAGGCTCGGGGCGGTGACCGAGCGGGCAGCAAGGACGACGGCTTGGTTGGCACGAGAACTGATGGACGATCTCGAGTCCCGAGGCGGGGGAGAGCTGCGGACCGAGTTGGCAGCACCGCTGGCGGTGGTGACCATCGCCGAATACCTCGGGCTGGACCGACTGGAGCCCGACCGGAACCGCCTCATTCACCAAGTGCTGGGTTGGTACCAGCACATCGTCGCCGCCGTCGAGGCGCTGACCACAGGTGAGTCGCCATCGCTCCTTGCTGCCGAGGCCATGGACCGGATGGGGGCAGTGGTCGACCTGGTGCTGGGGACGAAGGACGACGATCACGACATCACGACCATGTTGATCGAGGTGGCCAGGTCGGCCACCCTGAGCCGGGACGAACTGGTGAGCAACGTCGCCGTTGTCCTCTTCGGAGCCATCGAGACGTCGGAGGCCATGACGGCCAACGCCTTGTGGCATCTGTTGACCCACCCCGAGGCCGTCGAGATCGGTCTCACCGGTGGCAACCGTGGCCGGTTCATCGCTCGGGCGGTGGAGGAGTCGCTGAGGCTGGAGCCGGCAGCGACCATGGTCGATCGCTACACCACGCAGGACCTGACCATTGGCGGGATCGACCTCGTTGCCGGTGAGGCGGTTGCCGTCTCACTGGCCGGAGCCAACCGTGACCCTGCCGTGTTCGAGGATCCCGATCGCTTCCACCCCGGGCGACCGGGTGTGGAGCGGCACTTGGCATTCGTACGCGGTCCACACGCCTGCCTCGGTCTTCACCTGGCCCGACTCCAGACCCGTCACGCCGTGGAGCAGGTGCTGGATCGATGGCATCGGATGCGCTTCGTCCCGAACCGATCGCACGGACCGTCCGGTCTCGTGTTCCGCAAGGTCGGTGCCGTGACCGTGTCCATCGAGGGAGCCGGCGTCGAGCGGTAGGGGCGCAGGTCGGTGTGAGTGCGACAGCGACCTCCGGGGTCGATTACGATCGCGGTGTTCGGTCGTGGTTGGCCACCGCCGTGTCCGGCCCGATGTCGCCGCCGGGACGAGCGACGTGGTTCGATCCGGCACTGACGACGAGGAGTGGCCTGGTGGCAAGCGAGTGGTTCGAATCGGTAGCGGTTGCCCAGGCCAGGGCCAAGCGAATCCTGCCGGCCTCGGTGTACGGGGCGCTCATGGCCGGTTCGGAGGCGGGTTCGACGCTCACCGATAATCCTGCGGCCTTTCAGCAGCTCGGTCTGAGACCGATAACCGTGGACCAGCCCCCGAACCGGGACATGGCCACCGAGGTGATGGGTCAGCCCATCTCCATGCCGGTTCTGATCTCACCGACCGGCGTGCAGGCGGTCCATCCCGACGGCGAGGTGGCCGTGGCCCGGGCATCCGCGGCCCGAGGAGTGGCCATGGGCTTGAGCTCTTTTGCCAGCAAGCCCATCGAGGAGGTTATCGAGGCCAACCCTCAACTGTTCTTTCAGATCTACTGGGCCGGGGACCGTGACTCGGTGTTGGAGCGTTTCAGTCGGGCCAAGTCGGCCGGCGCAGTCGGGCTGATCCTCACCACCGACTGGTCGTTCTCCCACTCCCGGGACTGGGGCAGTCCCGAAATCCCCCAATCCATCGACCTCAAGGCCATCGCCAAGCACCTACCGGAATCGGTGATCCGGCCCCGTTGGCTGGCTCGGTGGGCCAAGGCCGGGTGGAAGCCGCCGTCCCTGGCGGTGCCCAACTTCGCCACTGCGAACTCACCGGCACCCAACTTCTTCGAGGCTTACGGAACCTGGATGCAAACCCCGCCGCCCACCTGGGACGACATCGCCTGGGTGTGCGGTCAGTGGGAAGGTCCGGTCATGCTCAAGGGTGTCATGCGGGTTGATGAGGCCAAACGGGCGGTTGATGCCGGTGTCGACGCCATCTCGGTCTCCAATCACGGAGGAAACAACCTGGACGGTTCCCCGGCCGCCATTCGGATGCTGCCACCGATTGCCGAGGCTGTCGGCGACCAGGTCGAGGTGGTTATGGACGGAGGGATTCGACGGGGCAGTGACGTGGTCAAGGCCCTGGCCCTGGGGGCCAAGGCGGTGATGATCGGCAGGGCCTATCTGTGGGGCCTTGCCGTCAACGGCCAGGCCGGGGTGGAGAACGTGCTCGATGTGCTGCGGATGGGGATCGATTCCACCATGCTGGGCATGGGCAAGGCCTCGATCGCCGAACTCGGCCCCGGCGACCTCTATCTGCCCGACAACTTCAACCCCGATGGATGGTGCCCATGATCATCACCGTCTTCCGGTCCCGGCTTCGTGATGAGCACCGGGACGAATACTTCGAGATGTCGAAACGGATGAACGAGCTGGCCACCTCGATGGAAGGCTTCGTCTCGGTCAAGACCTTTGTCGCCGACGACGGCGAGCGGTGCACCATCGTCGAATTCGACAGTGAGGACCATCAGATGGCCTGGGCTCGCCACCCCGAACACCGCCTGGCCCAGGTCCGAGGCCGGGCCGCCTTCTACACCAGCTACGACCTCAAGGTGGCGACCGTCGAGCGAACTTCGGTCAGGGAGCCGGCGGACGACGTGCCCAACCCCGAAACGTGATCGATGAGCCCGATCCCAACGTTCGGATGCGTCGTGTCAGCCTGGACCCAGCGGGAGCTCAATGGACGACGGGTAATTCGTGCCCCTCATGACCCTGACCGTCGGCGCCGGCGCCAGGACGGGAGTGTCGAAGTTGTCGCGGTCGGCGCAGGTCATGGTGACCCGGATCCGATGTCCTTGGTGGAACCGGTAGGCGGTCGGGAGAAGGGCGAAGAGCAGTTCGAAGGGGTCGCCGGCAGGGATGGGCACCTGGTCGGCCTGGTCGTGGGAGTGGAAGGGCAAGCCGAGGTTGTTGAACGGCGCGGCACCGAGTTCGCGATGGGAGGCTCGGAGTGTTCCTTCCGTCACATACGTCGAGCGACCTCGGTGGTCGACGTCTTCGAGGTAGACGAAGATGTCGAGGTCCGGCGCGTCGGTTCGAAGCCAAAGGTGGGCCACGGGGTGGCCGGTCACATCGACGTCGGCTTCGAGCGGGAGCGTCGTATAGGTCAGGCCCTTCTCGTCGTTCCTCGCCAGGTTCGGGTAGTCGTGCTCTGCGTTGATCGCCACCCAGCGGGATCTGGTTCCCGACGTGGTGGTGTGGTCGACGGTGTAGAGATCAGCGGTCTCCAGCGTGGCTGAGCCCTCGGTGGCCAAGAGGCCGTCGTTGGCGGAGCCGACCGTACCGGTCCTTCCCTTGTTGAAGAAGAAGTGGGTTGTCCGTGGGTTCGGTGGCCACCGGTCGGCGGTCCGCCACTGTGGCTTTCCGGCACGGCCGAGGCGCCAGTAGTGGACGGGGGGTTCGTCCATGATCCCGTTGTCCATGCCTTTGAGCCAGTGGTCGAACCACCGGTGGGCTTCGGCTCCGAAATCGAGATCGGATCCCCCCGCGTCGACCCCGCTGTGAGCCACGGGCCTGATGGTGAGCCGTTTGGGCACCTTGAGGTTGGCAAACCACAGCACCATGTCACCGAGGAAGATGTCGTACCAGCCCGTGGTCATGGCCGTGGGCACCCCGGCCCGGTTGATCCGGTCGATCATCGGATAGAGCGACATCAGTTCCCACAACCGACGTCCATCCGGTACGACGCTGTCACGATACGGGAAGTCGGCCAGCGAGTCGGTCATCGTGGTGGCATCAACCCCACCCACCCGCTCGTGTCGGGCCTGAGCCAGCAAGATCCCGCTCCGATCGTGGTCGACCGGAACCGCAAGGTCGGCCAGCTGGGGAACGAGGTCGGCGAAGAACTCGTTGAAGGCCTTGTTGGCGACACCGCCTCGGTACATGAGCGAGTCGTAGAGTTCGAGCTGACTCGATGCGGGGAAGATTGCCTTCAGGTGACGGTTGGCGGTGCTCGCCGCCGCGAACTGGCACCACGCCTCCTGGGAGACCCCGAACATGCCGATGTTGCCGTCGCACCAAGACTGGGCCGCGATCCAGTCAAGGATTTGGTCGGTTTCGGCGGCGACCGCCTCCATGCTCTGCCGGCTGGTCCCGAACGAGGCACCGGTACCGGGCCGCTCGACGACCACCACGGCATAGCCGTGCTCGACCATCTGCGACAACCACCGTTTCCTGAACAGCGGACCGATCCGATCCCCGTTCTTGGCAAACCGGTGCCTGAGCCGCAGCATCATCCGCCTGTGCGGGGGAAAGCCCAGCAGCGGCGACAGCAGGTCACGGCCCTCATGGTCGAAAGCCCGAATCGTGCGAAGATAGGGCGTGTACATGAACAACACCGGCAGAGGCCCCGTTTCCGGCGCGCCGTCCAAGGCCGGCCGGATCAGGTCGTAGGCCAGTCGAGTGCGGTCATCGAGGACCAGGTAGTCAGAAACCTGGTCGTGGCTGTCGTAGTCGGCGTCACCGAAGCCGGTGTACTTGCCGAATCTCGAAACCTTCCGGCGTAATGGTCGATGGAGCCGCACGGCACCAATCCTTCAGTCGTCAAGCCTGCTATCGACGTTACGGATACCGGCGGTCCTCCGGCAGGGTCCAACGTCCCCGTGAAGTCACTACGACACGATCGACGCAGTCGACCTACTGCAGCTCGCCGATGTCGCCGTCGGTGATGTCGGCTTCGGCCCAGAACGGTGCCAGAGCATTGCGAACCTCGTCGCCGAAACCGTTGGCGCCGGGCTCGTTGGCCAGATCGAAGATGGCGTTGATGGTCTCGGCGTCGGCGCCGAGGGCTGCCGCGTCAGCCTCGATCACCCGCCAGAAGGTCAATCCCTCGGCCTGGTGGGCCGCCGCCGTGTCGGCGTCATCGGCGGCCAGGTCGTCCTCGATGAGCGAGGCGTAGCGGACGGCGGCCTGGGAATACGTGATCCAGATCGCCCGGCGAATGCGGTCGGCGGCGTCGAAGGCGGCTTGGTCATCCTGGGCCAGCAGTCCATCCCGGCCCTGGACCATGGCGGCCAGTATCTGCTCGTTGACCTGCGACATCGACCCGTCGTCGCTCATGGTGCCGAAGTTACCGGCCCGGCTGTCGGCGGAGGCGTAGGGCGCGCAGCCGGGCTCGGCTCCGTGGTAGAAGGCCCAGGCCTCGTCCCAGTTGTGGACAGCGCCCTCTACCGGATCCAGCTCGCCGTCTTCGGCCTTGGCCACCGCAGTGTTCAGCTCGTGGACCACCCACGCCACCAACAACCGGTTCTGGATGCCCTTCTCGATGCCTTGGGCCCGTACCCCGGCGGACGATCCCTCGAACGGGCCGCTGCCCTCGATGGCGGCGGTGATGAAGTCGTCGAGCGGGGTCTCGGAGTCGTAGTAGTCGTCGAGTCCATGAAGCTGGTCGGTGGCGGTGGCGAACCCGGCCAGCGTGCGGATCGAACCGTCAGGGTTGACCGAGTTCCCGCCCTCCCGATAGATCAACTGGATGGCGTCGTAGTCGATCTCGTCGGCATCGAGCAGCGCTGCGATCTCGCACACATCCTCGGTGATCAGGCGGTGGGCGCTGACGTCGGTGGCGTAGTCGTAGCCGCCGTCGGAATCGAACGAGCTCTCGGAGTCGGACGCCGGCGCCGAAGCCGAGGTCGAACCGGAGGCCATGGCCGAGGCCGAACCGGATGCGGAACCCGAGGCCGACGCCGAACCCGAATCCTCGGTCGTCTCCTCGGCACCCAGATCGCGCACGGTCGCTCCATCGTCGGAACCACAAGCGGCCAGGGCCATGGCGACGACCAGGGCGATCCCGCTCAGAGCGGCGCGACCCCGGCGGGTGCGGTCCGGGTGCAGAGTGGTGGACATCGTCACAGCCTCCTGGGCACAGAGTTGGTTGATTCGAACGATTGGGTGGCCACATTCAATTGGCGCCACACCGCGGGCACGACATGACGAAGGTAGTGGGTCGGTCGAATGAACGACCGGCCGGCACGGCGAAAGGCGTAGCTGATGGGAACCTCCCGATACCCGAAGCCCTTGGACAGCAGGTCGACGGTGAGAACCTGAGCGTAGTTGTAGTCGTGGGCGATATCGGCCGCATCGGCCGCCTGCCGGGACAGGGCCCGATACCCGGACTGACCGTCGGTGACCGGGGTCCGGGTTACGAACCGTACCCACCAGGTCAGCATCCGGTTGCCGAGTCGGCGGTGGGGCAGCATGCGTTTGATGGCGCCGTCGAACCGGCTGCCGACGACATAGTGGCTCTCGCCGAGAAGAATCGGCTCGACCAGTCGACCGAGCTCGGCCGGGTCGTATTCACCGTCGGCGTCGCAGAAGGCGATGGCTGCGGCGTCGCGGCGGGCGGCCAATCCAAGACCGGTTCGCACCGCGGCCCCCAGGCCCCGGTTGGTGTCATGGCCCACCACTGTGGCTCCGGCCCGGTGGGCTACCGCCGCCGTGTCATCGCTCGATCCGTCATCGACGAGATAGATCTCCACCGGGCGGGTGAGGCCTCCGGCGGTAATGGTCGACGGAGCCCGGTCGATGACCGACGCCACCGTCGCCGACTCGTTGAGCCCGGGCAGGAACAACACCACAGGACCCGGTCCCGGGGCCAAGGACGGGACCGTTGAGCTCGGTCGGGTCATTCGCAGCCGGCCGAACAGCGACGGCCGTGGCAGCACCAAACCGACGCCGCCGGCGACCAGGCTGTAGGCCGTCTTGATCAGATGAACACCGACGGTGGCCGTCAGGGCGATCTCGAGTTCCGTGCCGATGGCCACCAGGGCGGCCGTGGCCGCCGCTTCATAGGTACCGACGCCGGCCGGGGTCACCGCAAGCAGTTGGGCCGACACGGCAACGGCCAGGACCAGCACGGCCTGCTGACCGGTGAGCTCGATCCCGAACCACCGAAGTACCTGCCACACCGCCAACGCCTCGAACAGCCAGGCTCCGGCCACCATGGCTACGACGCCGGGACCGGGGAGTCGGTTCATCGGCGGCGATCGCCGGGTGAGCTGTCGAGCCGCCACGACGGCCACGGTCACGATGACGACCACGACCGCAGTGCCCCACAGGCCGAGACGACCGGCCATGATGGAGGGGCCGGTGATCATTCCCAGACCGACCAGGGTCAGCATGTCGGTCGAGCGCAACAGCACCGTCGAGGCGGTCGCTCTCCGGGCGTCGATCCCCGATCGGGCTACGGCCGAGACGACACGCAGTGGCTCGCCGAGGCGAAACGGGAGCAAGTGGTTCCCGCCCAGCGCAACATGGATGGCGGCCAGCGAGTGGGGGAACGACAGGCCGGGGAGGACAAGGGTCCAGGCCGCGGCCCGAAACGAGAAGGCAGCCAGGAGCGATGCGGCCACGAGAATAAGACCAGCAGGATCGGACAGCCCTCGTTCCAGCCCCGTGACCAGCTGACCGGTCGGTACCAGGCGGAGCACGGCCGCCACCGAGGCGGCAAGGATCGACATCACGATCACGCCACCGACCGGTGGGGGCAAGGCGCGGACTTTGCCTGCTAGCAACGGCCCGACCCTTCACCGACATCGAGTTCAAACTTCACCGCCCGGCATGTTAGGCATAGTTAACATAATTCCACAAGTGATGTTATCTATTTCACGTCGAGGAGATACAGTTGGCGTTCGTAGCATGCTCTGTCGGACCGATCCGTTCGGTCCAAGCCGTCGGCCCTGCAGGAGATGCCATGAGATCACGAACACCGGTTCCGCACCGCTCCGGACGGTGGTGGTTGGTTGCCGCGGCGGTTGCCGCCGCCGTGGTATCGACCTCGTGTACCGGTGATGACGGGGAGGTGGTTCGGGTCTACTCCGGCCGGCACTACGACCTGGAGCAGGCGTTCGAGCAGTTCTCGGAGGAAACCGGAGTCTCCATCGAGTTCCTGACCGGGTCCGATGCCGAACTTCGGGAACGAATCGAGGCCGAGGGGGAGGAGACCCAGGCCGATGTCTACCTCACTGTCGATGCCGGCAATCTGGCCACGGCGGCCGAACGGGGGGTTTTCGCACCGCTCGACTCGGAGCTCCTGGACCGAGCGGTGCCGGCATCGTTACGCGACCCCGATGGCAACTGGTACGGCCTGACGATTCGCGCCCGAACCATCGTGTACAACCCCGATGCGGTGGCCCCCGACGAGGTTCCCGACACCTACGAGGAGCTGGCCGAGTCCCGCTGGGACGGCCGGTTGTGCCTGCGCAACTCATCCAATGTCTACACCCAATCGCTGGTGGCCAGCCTCATCAGCCATCACGGACGGGAGCGGGCGGCCGAGATCGTTGCCGGGTGGGCCGCCAACGCCGAGATCATGGCCAACGACGTGCTGATCCTGGAATCGATCGCCGCCGGTGAATGTGACGCCGGCATCGTCAACCACTACTACCTGGCCCGGCTGCTCGAGGACGATCCCGACTTCCCGGTCGAGCTGGTGTGGGCAAACCAGGATGGGCGGGGTGTGCACGTGAACATCTCAGGCGGGGGCGTGACCAGGTATGCCGACGATCCCGATCTGGCCCAGCAACTGTTGGAGTGGCTGGCCACCGACGGCCAGAGTGTCTTCGTCGACGGCAACCACGAGTATCCCGTCAACCCCGAAGTCGAGCCCGAACCGCTGATCCGCGACACCTTCGGCGTCGACTTCAAGCGGGACGATCTGGAAGCGTCGACCTTCGGCGCCCTCAACCCCGAAGCAGTCCGGCTGATGGACGAGGTCGGCTATCGATGATCGGTCGGGTTCGCCTCGGGATCGGCGACCGGCTCAGCCTCATCGGCTGGCCGGTGGCGGCGTGGCTTGCGGCATTGCTGGTGGTGGCCCCCGTGGCGTTCCTGGCCACGAGCCTACTCGACCCCAATCTGGAGGTTTGGCGCCAGCAATGGGATACCAGGCTGCCGGGCCAGCTGTATGAGACCGTGATGCTGTTGATCGGTGTCAGCATTGGAACCCTGATCATGGGCTGTGGGCTGGCCTGGCTCACCAGCGCCTATAGATTCCCCGGATCCCGGGCGTTCGGGTGGATGCTGATCGCCCCGCTGGCCATGCCCAGCTATGTGCTCGGCTTCCTCACGCTGTCGGTATTCGGCTACGCCGGTCCCGTCCAGTCGACGTGGCGCTCGATCCTGGGCGAGAATGCCTGGTTCCCTCCGGTCCGGTCGCTGACCGTGGCCATCCTGGTATTCAGCACCGTGCTCTTCCCATACGTCTATCTCTTGGCCCGAGCCGCGCTGCGGGACCAGGCCGGCAGCTCCTACGAAGTAGCCCGCAGCCTGGGAGCGGGACCGATCGAGGCGGCACGGCGAGTGGTGATCCCGCTGCTTCGGCCGGCCATCGCCGCAGGGACGGCGGTGGTGATGATGGAGACGCTGACCGACTTCGCCACCGTGCAGTACTTCGGGGTCGACACCGTCTCGGTCGGCGTCTTCCGAATCTGGCGGGGCACCTTCGATCGGGATGCCGCCAGCGAGTTCGCCACCCTGGTGCTGGTCTTCGCCCTTCTGGTCATCGGTCTCGAGCGGGTGTTGCGGGGCCGGGCCCGATACGGCCAGGCCGCCGGCGAGGCGGCGGGAATCTCACCTCGGCGTTTGCAGGGAGCCAGAGCATGGGCCGCCACCGCAGTGTGCGGTTCGGTCGTTGCCCTCGCCTTCGCCGCCCCGGCCGTGCGGCTGGCCCTCTGGGCTCTCGAAGAGGCGGGTCGGAGCGATCGTTCGCTGTTCTCCTCCCGGTACCTCGAGTTTCTTCAGAATTCGCTTGTGCTGGCGTCGGTGACAGCCGTGGTCTGCGTGGTCACCGCATGGCTGGTGGCCAACGCCCGCCGGTTCGGCTCGTCGTCTGCCACCGGTGTCGCCGCCCGGCTGACCGCCGTGGGCTACGCCGTCCCCGGGCCGGTGGTGGCCATCGGTGTCATTCTGGCCGTCGTCGCCCTCGACGGCGCGCTGGAGGTCATCGGGCTCGGTCTACCCGGAGCTCTGGCCACCGGATCCTTCCTGGCTCTGGCCTACGCCTATGCCGTCCGGCTGCTGGCTCCCGGGTTGAATGCGGTGGAAAGCGGCCTGGATCAGGTCCCCGTCGACATGACCTCTACTGCCCGCAGCCTTGGCCGCCGTCCCGGTGCGGTGGCGGCTCACATCCACCTGCCGCTGGCCCGAACCAGTGTTGTCACCGCCCTGGTGCTGGTGGCCGTCGACGCTCTCAAGGAGCTGCCGATCGTGTTGTTGCTTCGGCCTTTTGGATTCGACACACTGTCGGTGTGGACCTACAACCTGGCGTCGGAGTCACGGTTCGAGCAGGCGGCCCTGCCCGCCTTGAGCATCGTGGCCGTGGCCCTGATGCCGGTGGCCATGCTGTCCCGACAGATCTCGCGTCGTGAAGCCGCGGTCACCGATCAGGAATGGCGGCCGGGCCATGGATAGTCTTGCCGTCAACGGCGCCGCCTACGACCATATCGCCGTCAACGGAACCGGCGGGGCTGCCGTTCGTGTACACGGGGCGGTCAAGCATTTCCACGACGTCGTGGCGTTGGACGGGGTCAGTTTCGAGCTGGGCCGGGACGAACTCCTTGCCCTGGTCGGTCCCAGCGGTTGTGGGAAATCGACGCTGCTCAGGGCGATCGCCGGGCTGACCGCTCTGGATACCGGAACCGTGGAACTCAACGGCTCGTTGGTGGACGACGGCCGGCATCATGTGCCCCCCGAACATCGTCGCATCGGCCTTGTCTTTCAGGAGCACTCCCTCTTTCCCCATCTGACCGTGGCCCAGAACGTGGCGTTCGGCATCAAGGGCCACGGCCGGAGTCGTATCGCAGCCCGGGTGGCCCAGCTGCTGGAGCTGGTCGAGCTCGACGACTACGACGAACGCTACCCCCACGAGCTCTCGGGCGGCGAGCGGCAGCGGGTGTCACTGGCCCGAGCCCTGGCGCCCGAGCCCACCCTGATGTTGCTTGACGAGCCGTTCGCCAGCCTCGATCCCAACCTTCGGGTCCAGCTTCGTGGCGAGGTCGTCTCAGCCCTCCGGGCCACGAACACCCCTGCCATCTTCGTCACCCATGATCAGACCGAAGCCATGGCCGTCGGGGATCGGGTGGCGGTGATGCGATCGGGGCGCATCGAGCAACTGGCGTCGCCCGATGAAGTGTTCCACCGGCCCAACAGCCGCTTCGTCGCCGCCTTCATGGGTGAGGCGGCATTCCTGCCGGTCACCGTCGACGGTGACCAGTGGTCGAGCAGGCTGGGACCGGTCGAGCACGATGGTCCGGTGACCGACCCGGTGGCGCTGGTCCGTCCCGACGATGTGGTGTTCGAGCCGGTGGGTGACGCTGAGGATGACAACGGTTCGGCTGATTCGAACAACGGTCGTGCCGCCGGCAGGGGAGGATCGGACATCATCGTGGCCGCCGAGTTCCGAGGCGCCCAGTGGCATTACAAGGTTCGGCTGGCCGATGGGCCCGAGGTGTATGCCGCCGGTTCACACCTCACTCCCTATCGGGTAGGCCAGCGAGGGCGAGTGGTCATGGTCGATGGGCATCGCCTCATGGCCGTGGCCGACCGCCCCTGACTTCGGCCGGTCACGATGAGCACGTCCGGTGCCGAACCCGAATCCGCACCGGACCGCAGGGGGCAGCCGCCGGATGAGACTGCTGAACCCGAAGCCGACGTCGATGTGCTTGTGGTTGGTGGGGGCCCGACCGGCCTGGCCGTGGCCTTGGCTTCCGCCAGGCGTGGCTGGTCGGTTCGGCTTCTCGAGGCCTCCGACCGGCTCGGCGGCATGGCTGCCGGCCTCACGGTGGCGGGCCAGCGGGTCGATCTCGGAAGCCACCGGCTCCATCCCTCGGCCCCTCCTCGGGTACGAGCCCTGATCGAGGAACTGCTCGGCCCCGATCTGCAGTGGAGGGAGCGCAATGGCCGGCTCAGGCTGGGTGACCGTTGGGTCGCCTTTCCCCTCCGGCCGGTCGATTTGGTGACCTCGGTTCCGCCCGGCTTCGCCCTGGCCGCAGCATGGGATGTGGCGACGGGGCCGTTGCGGCAACCTCGTACCGACAGCTACGCCGAGGTGGTGCGGGCCGGGCTTGGTCCCGCCGCACTGCGGCACTTCCATGGCCCGATGGCGGCCAAGCTGTGGGGCCGCGATCCTGCCACCCTGTCCGGCGAGCTGGCCCGCAAACGGGTCGCGGTTCGCACCGGGCGAGACCTGGCGGCCAAGGTGGTGTCGGGCGCCCGACGCGACAACCGGCGGTTTCTCTATCCCCGGCTCGGCTACGGTCAGATCCCCGACGCCATGGCCGCCGGCGCCGAGTTCGCCGGCGCCGAGCTGGAGGTCGGATCGAGGGTCGAATTCCTCCGACCCGGATCGGATCGGGTGGAGTTGGTATGGGGCAACCGGGGCCGTCGACGACGTATCCGGGCCCGCCGGGTGCTGTGGACGGCAGCGCCGGAGACTTTGATCGACGTGCTGGCCCCCCAAATGGTTCCGCCTCGGCCGCCGCCGGTCGAGCACCGGGGTTTGGTGCTGGTCTATCTGGCTGTCGCCGGTCGGCCCTATACCAATTACGACGCCCACTATGTTCCCACTTGGGACGTCGTGTTCTCCCGGCTGTCCGAGCCGGCCAATTACCGTGACGGCCCCGATCCCGACTCGCTGACCGTGCTGTGCGCCGAGGTCCCGTGCACCCGGGGCGATGAGCTGTGGCGGGCCGACACCGACATCCTCGGTCGACGTGTGCTCGATGGTCTGGCCCGGCTCGAGCTTCCGCCACCGTCGGTGCACACCGTCGAGGTCCGGAGGCTGCCGAAGGTCTACCCGGTCCTCACCGTCGATCAGGCCGAGGAGCGTCGTCAATGGTTGAATGCGGTTGCCGCCGTCGACGGCGTCACCGTCATTGGGCGCCATGGTCGCCTGGTGGCCGACAACCTTCATCATGTACTGGACATGGCGCTGAGCGCCGTTGACTGTCTCGGTGATGACGGTACCTGGGACCACCGGGCATGGGCGACGGCCGAGGCCCGGTTCGAATCGTTCACGGTGGAGGACTGACATGGGTGGCCGGGGAGCAGTGCTGCTGGTCGGAGCCATCGCCGGCGTGGTGGCCCTGGCCGGCTTGTCGGCCCGGGCTACCTATGGGGCCAGGACCACGGCCGACGAGCCCCAGTACCTGCTCACGGCGGAGAGCCTCGTGTCCGACGGCGATCTCGATATCTCGAACCAGATTCGGCTCGAGGCCTACCTGCCGTACCACGAGATCCCCATCGATCCCCAGACCACGCCCCTCGATGCCTCCGGTCGGGAGGTCAGCCCCCACGACCCCCTGCTGCCTGCGCTTCTGGCTGTTCCCTACGGCGTTGCCGGCTGGATCGGGGCCAAAGCGGCATTGGCCCTGCTCACAGCGGTGACCGCCGGGTTGACGGCGTGGGTGGCCGTGCGCCGACTTGGCGTGGCACCCCAGTCGGCCGCGGTGGCGGTGGGAGCCGCCTTCGCCGGATTGCCCCTGGCCGGCTACGGCACCCAGATCTATCCGGAGATGCCGGCCGCCCTGGCTCTACTGATCACGGTCGCCGTGCTACTCGAGCCGCAGCGCCGCGGCGGCGAGATGAAAGGGGATGTCTGGGTGGCGCTGGCTGCGATCATTGCGCTGCCGTGGCTGTCGATCAAGTATGTGCCGGTGGCCACCCTAGCCGGGATGGCCTTGGTCCGGCGCTCAACCCGCACCACCGGCGGGCCCGGGCCACTACCGGTCGTGGCGGTGGCGGCGGTGGCCGGCGTCATCTATCTGGGAGCGCATCAGCTGATCTACGGCGGATGGACGGCGTACGCCTCGGGCGACCATTTCGTCGACTCGGGTGAACTCGGTGTGGTGGGCTTCGACGTCGACCTCGTCGGGCGGAGCCGACGCCTGGTCGGTCTGTTCGTGGACAGGGGGTTCGGAATCGCCACCTGGAACCCGGCGTGGTTTCTGGCCGTGCCGGCCCTGGCCTCGTCGCTTCGATCATCCCGGCATCGCCTGGTGGCCGTCCTCGTAGCCACCGGTTGGCTCACCGCCACCTTCCTGGCCCTGACAATGCACGGATGGTGGGTTCCCGGCCGTCAACTCGTCGTCGTGCTACCGGTGGCCGCCCTGGCCCTGGCGGTGTGGGTCGACGGGGATGGTCGCCGACGTGCCATCGCGGCTGCCGCCGGCGCCGTGGCTACGGTCAACTGGCTATGGCTGGCGGTCGAGGCGACGACGGGGCACACGACCTTGGTTGTCGACTTCGTCGACACCGGTGCCCCCTTCTACCGCGCCCTCCGGTCGATCACCCCCGATGGCATCAGGGCTTCGGGCCTCGACGACGCCCTTCTGGTCGGTTGGGCCGTGGTTCTGATCGTCCTGGCCATCACCGGGTGGCGTTCGGCCGCCTCCCGGAGCGCCATGATCGAGTCGGCGGCGAGCCCGTCGAGTGAGACGCAATCGACCAAAAGGACGACGGAATCGGCCTATTGGACCGATGCCGATGAGACGGTGCGATGACACGATTGCGCCATGAAGGCACTGATTCACGAACTCTATGGTCCACCGAGCCAGGTTCTGCGCCTCGAAACCCAGCCTGATCCCAAGTCGACCATGCCCGGCAGCGACATGGCCGGCCGGGTGGAGGCGGTGGGCGAACGGGTTGACCGATTCCGGGTCGGTGACCGGGTGGTCGGTTGCCTCTTCGACCACGGACGAGCCGGCTTCGCCGAGCTGGTGGCAGCACCGGCAACATCGAGCTCGTGGGCTCGCTCGGTGCTGACCGAGTCATCGACTACACCGCCACCGACTACTCCGACCCTGATCGGCTGGAGGGCGGCCGGCGCTACGAGCTGGTGATCCAGCTTGGAGGTACGACCGGTGCTTCACGCCTGTTGTCGGTCACGGAACCGACGGGGACCGTCCTGCTTCTGGGCGGCGACGGAGGCCGGTGGCCCGGCCCGATCGGCCGGGTCGGCGCCGGGTTGATCAGGTCCCGGTTCGTGCCGCAGCGAGTGGCGGTGTTCACGGCCAACAAGGCCATGCTTCGAGGCAAGGTGATCCTCACCCTGTGAGCCGGGCCTCAACCGGCAAGTGTGCCGGCGAAGATCTGCCAGGCCAACGCCGACTTGGCCAACAGGCTGAGCAGGATGTACGTGCGCTCTCCGGTGAGGTACTCCTTCCAGCGTCCGATTTGGCGATACTGCGCCCACTGGGTGAAGGCGAAGCTGTTGAAGAACACGAAAAGGGAGACGAAGATCCCGTACACGAACCCCGGAGGCTGCGCCTCGGAGCCGGGAGAGACCAGGTAGATGCCGATGGCGATCCACGGGACGATGCCGAGGATGCAGCCCATCCAGAACGGCCATAGCGAACCGCCAGGCTCCTCGTACCGCTCCTGCACCGATCCGAAGAAGATCATCCCGGCGTTGACCCCGAAGAGGCCGATCAGAGCGGCGATGTTGGTGATCCCAGGGAGAATGGCAATGAGGATGATCATGATCGAAGACGACAGCGAGTATTCGATCCACCGGAACTGATTCTGTCCGCTGGCGAGCTGAGTCCGATACCGGTCGGGCATGATGACGCCGACCAGCAGATGGAAGAACGACGAGAGGAAGAGGAAGGCGGCGACGGCCCATGCCACATTCAGCTCGAAGAGCGTGTCCGGGGGCGGCGCCTCGGTCCCAGGAGGCCCCTCGGGGAAGGCAGCCGTGACCGGCAAGGAGAAGTCGGTCGCCAGCGCGACGACGGCAATGCCCTGCACGGCATGCAGTACGGCCATGATGATGTTGTAGATGCGAAGCTTGCGAAACGTCTCGTCGGTGACCTGGACCTGACTTACCATTGGGCAACCTCTCCTTCGCCTCGGTTGAACCTACTAGCCGGACGGTGGACGGTCAACGCCGGCTTCGAAGCTTCGATGTTCGGTTGGCATGGCCGAACCTACCCGATGGCCTCGGCCTGAGCTTGCCACTCCGATCGGAGGATTCCGTAGACGAGGTGATCGTGGTAGGAGCCGTCTCTGAACTCGGCTTCTCGGACCCTGCCTTCTTCGATCATCCCGATCTTTGCCAGCGAACGACGCTCGGGGATATTGTCGACGGCGGTGTCGGACTGGATCCGGTTCAGATCCTCATCCAAGTCGAACAGGAAATCGATCAGCAGCCGTTGAGCTTCCGTGCCGTACCCATGGCCCCGATGCTGAGGCAGAAGCGCGATGCCGAAGGCAAGGCACCGACTCTTCGGCGACGGACCCCATCTCTCGCTTCGCCAGGTGACATCGCCGGCCGCCCGACCATCGATGAGTTCAACGATGAGTCGCCCCGATTCGCGGGCGATCAGTCCGTCTTGTCCGAGGCGGTGGCGGAGTCGCTGTTCCAGTTCGGATGCCTCGGGCTTTGAGCCGGGCCAGTTGTGTCGTCCGACCAGTTCACGGTTGGTCATCATCTGGACCATCCACGGCACGTCCTCAGGCGAGACAGGTCGCAGCCGAACGCCGCTGGGAAAGTCGAGGTCATCGGAACCCATCCCCCCACCTTGGCAGAAGACCCGCAGACTCCGGTAGACGACGAGGGGCGCGGTCAGCAGTCGGCTAGTGCCGCAAGTGTTCGACAGATGTCCTGGCGGGGGAAGGCCGGCGATCCGACTCGTGAGGTCAGGAAATCCTTTCGCATCGGCTGAAGGTTGTCGAACGAGGCGACGCACGGAACGTCGACACCGTGCTGCCGATCAAGCGGAATCTCCGTTGGGATGTTGCGAATCGTTCGGGTTAGGGGTGCCACCAGAGTCCATTTGAGCACCGGTATTGCTTCCGACCGGGTCACGACGAGGACGGGCCGACGTCTATCCTCGGCTTCCGCCCACCAGATGTCGCCCTGCTGCGGTGTCACCATGGCTCGTCGAGGATCATCCGCGCCGTGGCTTCGTCAGCCCAGGCGACCTCGTCGTCGGACTGGGGACGCTCGGTGTAACCAGCCATGATCGCCTCCGCAGTGCGGCGGCGCCTGGCCTGTTCGATCAGCGCACGCAGGCTTTTTGCGGACGGCATCGGAACGTGACTCCACGACTCCCTCGGCGATAAGTTCGTCGATGCCGTCAGCAAGAACCGGATCGGCCAAGCCGAACGTTCAACCTAGGCCGCTCATACGGCCGGTTTCGTAGGCCCACATTGCGATCTCCACCCGGTTTCTAACGCCGAGCTTGTTCATGAGATGGGTGATGTGGGTCTTGACTGTGCTCAGGCTGATGTAGAGCTCCTCGGCGATCTCCTGGTTGGTTCGACCACGGGCCACCGCCACCAGCACCTCCTCCTCCCGGTCGCTCAGCGGCTCGACCGGTTGGATCGGTTCGGTGGTTGGTGTCGATCGGGTTCGGCCCGGCTGAGCGAACGTCTCCAGCAAACGGGCCGTGATGTTGGGGGCGATGAGGGCATCACCGTTGGCCGCCGCCTCGATGGCCTGGGTCAACAGCTCGGGTCCGGCGTCCTTCAGCAGGAAGCCTCGGGCCCCGGCCTTCAGCGCGGCGTGGACGTACTCGTCGAGGTCGAACGTGGTGATGACCACCACCGCCGGGTTGTGAGCCATGTCGGGGTCGGCCAGTCGCCGGGTGGCCTCGATGCCGTCCATGACCGGCATGCGCACATCGAGCAGGCAGACGTCGGGGCGGCGGAGCCGGGCCAGTTCAACGGCCTCGGCACCGGTTGCCGCCTCGGCCACCACCTCGATGCCGGCCTGGGCATCGAGAATCATGCGCAGACCCGTCCGAACGATCTCCTGATCGTCCGCTACCAGGACACGAATGGTCACGGTGTTGCGAATCCGTGTGTTCGCCGGTCCGTCCGTCGCCGTATCGGTTCGTGGCTCATCGTGGTTCGAACGGTAGCCGGGCTTGGACCGTCCACCCGCCTTCGGTCCGCGGGCCGGCCTCCAGGGTTCCGCCCAGAAGTGCGGCCCGCTCCGTCATGCCGGCCACGCCGAAGCCAGTCTCGTCGGCCCTACGCGGTGATGACGCACCGTCGTCGGCCACCGTGATGGCGATCGCCCCCGATTCGACGGCCACGTCGACATCGACCCGAGAAGCGTGGCGGGCGTGACGGTGGGCGTTTGTCACCGACTCCTGGACAATGCGGTAGGTGGCGGTCCCGACCGTCTCGGGAACCGAGTCGGTGTCGCCACTGATCGACACGCAGACCGGCACCACACCGTTGGCGACGGCCAACCCGGTGATGTCGGCGAGGCCGGGAGTGGGGGCATAGAGAGCCGGATCGCCGTTGCGAAGTTCGCCGACCAGCGACCGCATCTCGGCCAGGGTGGTCCTGGCCTCGGCCTCGATGACGCGAAGGGCGTCATTGGCGGCATCGGGATCGGTGGCGGACACCGCCTGGCCGGCCTGGGCCTGCACCGCGATGGCCGAGATGTGATGGGCCACGGAGTCGTGCAGGTCCCGGGCCAGGCGCTCCCGCTCCTGGGACTTGGCCTGGGAAACCGCCTGGTCTCTCGATTCGGCCTGGCCCCGCACCACTGCCCCCGATTCGGCGGCGATGAAGAGCACGGCGTAACCGCCGATCAGGTCTGCCAGTCCGGTGTAGTCCAGCACGGCGGCCAGGCCGGCGGTCACAACGATGAGCAGCGTCCCCATGATGGCGTGACGGCCCGAGGCCCATCGCCACAGCGAATAGGGGAGCATCAGGAGGTAGACCATGGCGACGAGGCCAGGGGACTCGACTCCGTTCACCGCCTCCGCGATGTCGAGCGACATGACAGTGGCGAACGCCACCGTCGCCACCGCCAGGGGGTGGGTCCGGCGCCACGGCAGGGTGAAAGCCAGGGCGATCGACACCGCTACCGACACTTCGCGCCACGGGATCTCGGGTCGCATGGCTCCTTCGACCAGTGACGCCACGATGATGACCGCCACCAGCGGCCAGTCCTGCCGCACCCGGCGGGGTGGGTCGGTTGGGGCCGGCTTGCGCCACCACGATCCAAGGTAATCGCTCATTGCTACCAGACTACGACGGCCGGCCCGGTACGAGTGATCGGCCGAAAGGCTGATCCGTGTCGGTTCGGGAACGGCACTTTCGGCCGCCGATCGGGGCCGGTGGGTCGATGTCGAGACCGCACTCGGGGTTTCAGAGTGGAACCGACAACGAGCGATTCCCGAATCGGGTGGGGATCCATGACGCCGAAGGAGCGTTCACCATGTCAACCTGGCTGTACCGACTGGGCCGATCATCGGCCCGACATCCCTGGCGATACCTCCTGGGATGGCTGACCATCACCCTGGCCGTCGTCGGTCTGGCCGCCGGCTTCGGCAAGGAGTTCCAGGACACCTTCGACGTGCCCGGTCTGGACAGCTCCGATGCGGTCCAGCTCCTGAGCGAGGCCGAATCCGACACCGCCGGTCTGACCTCGGTGGTGGTGCTGACCCCGATCGATGGCGAGGCGACATTCCTCGACTCGACCCGGGCCCGGACCGAGCTGGCCGAAGCCCACGACCGACTGCGATCGCTACCTCACGTCGTCGACGCCACCGACCCGGCGGCCCTGCTGTCCGGAGGACTCGACGACGCCGTGGCCTCGGGTACCGTGTCGACCGACGGTCGGGTGGCACTGGTTCGGCTCCAGTACCCACCGCTGGAGGAACTGGACCCCGTCGATCTGACCAACCTGAAAGCAGCGGTGGCTGAACTCCGTGAGGGGTCGTCGCTCCAGATCGAGGCGCGGGGTGACCTGTTCTTCGAGTTCGAGACTCCTCCCACCAGCACCGCCGAACTCGTCGGCCTCGGCGCCGCCGTGGTGATCCTCCTGATCGCCTTCGGCTCTGCGGTGGCCATGGGCCTGCCCATCATCGTTGCCCTCTTCGGTCTGGCCATCGGCATCACCGCACTGTCGCTGGTCGGCCATGCTTTCGACGTGCCCAGCTTCGCCCCAGTGATCGCCTCCATGGTCGGTCTGGGGGCGGGCATCGACTACGCCCTGTTCCTGGTCAGCCGCCATCGGGAGAATTTGGCCGCCGGCCTGGCCGCCGACGAGTCCATCGCACGGACCGTCGCCACCGCCGGACAGGCCGTGGTCTTTGCCGGGGGCACGGTGGTCATCTCCATTCTGGGCTTGGCCGTGGCCGGAATCCCGTTCATCACCGCCGCTGGTTTCGCCATCTCGATCGTGGTCCTGCTCATGGTGGCAGCCGCCGTCAGCCTGTTGCCGGCGTTGCTCTCGCTGGTGGGGGAGTGGGTCAACCGCCTCCACCTGCCTATCGGCCGTCGACCGGACGCCGCCTCCGCCTCCGGCATCACCGTGTCGGGCCGGTGGGAGCGCTGGGGGCGCCATGTCTCCGGTCATGCGGTGGTCTACACCGTCGGCACGACGGCCCTGCTCCTGACCCTGACCGCCCCGGTGCTGGCCCTGGATCTGGGGTACTTCGACGAGGGTGTGTTACCCGAATCCCGAACCGAACGCCGGGCCTACGACCTGGTCAGCGATGGGTTCGGCGTGGGGACCAACGGTCCGCTGGTCATCGCCGTGGATATCTCCGCCGACGGCTCGGTGGTGGAACCGCTGGCCACCGCCATCGAACAGGATCCCGGTGTGCTCGAGGCCACGGTGGTCGATGTCGACCCCGATGCCGGCGTGGCCACGGTGATGGCCATTCCGTCCACATCACCCCAGGACGAGGCCACACGACTCACCGTCGAACGACTGCGGACCGAGGTGATGCCCGAGGTGTTGGCCGACAGTCCGGCCAAGGCCCATGTCGGCGGTCAGACCGCCTCGTTCGCCGATCTGGCCGAGCGGGTCAATGACCGGTTGTGGCCCTTCATCGCCGCCGTTGTCGGCCTGTCGTTCCTGTTGCTGACCCTTGTCTTCCGCTCGATCCTCGTCCCGCTCAAGGCCGCCGTCCTCAACCTGCTGAGCATCGGCTCGGCCTACGGTGTGCTGGTCATGGTGTTCCAGTGGGAGTGGGGGGCTTCGTTCATCGGTGTGGACGGCCCGGTACCCATCGTGTCGTTCATCCCCCTCATGATGTTCGCCATCGTGTTCGGGTTGTCGATGGACTACGAGGTCTTCCTGCTGTCGCGGGTCCGCGAGCACTACGACCAGACCGGTGACAATGGCCGGGCGGTCGTGGCCGGTCTGGCCGGCACCGCCCGGGTCATCACCTCGGCCGCTCTGATCATGGTGTCGGTGTTCACCGCCTTCGCCATGGGACAGGATCCGATCATCAAGATGCTGGGCCTGGGCCTGGCCACCGCCATCGCCGTCGACGCCACCATCGTCCGCATGGTTCTGGTGCCCGCCACCATGAGCCTGCTCGGCGACCGGAACTGGTGGCTACCGGGCTGGCTCGACCAGGTGCTGCCCACCGTCACCATCGATGGCCCCGACCACGGCGGCCCGACTTGGGCGTCACCGGATGACGGGCTGGTTCCGCCTGGCGGCGCCGACACCGAACGCCCGGACCGTGTTCCTGTGGGTGCTCGGTAGGCGCTACCCGCCTCGCACGGTGGGATCTCGCCAGCCGCACCGGGCGACGGTCTGTTCAAGGACGAGGTTCGGCACGTCGTTGCCGGACCTCGTCCCCGTCTTTCGTCACTCGGCAACCTCTCCCCGGTTGCCACCTCTCGAACTGTGCGCCCCGACCCTCCGTTTTCGAGGTGTGGGGCGCACAGAACGCAGGGCAGCAGGCGATTGCGTTCGCACGTCGCAACCGTCGTCGGATGGACACGTCGACCACAGGGTAGTTGGGGTGTCAGGAGGGTCGATGCGTGCCCGGGTCAACGTCGCCCTGCTAGGTCCAGCGGCGGGTCGCCATGGCCCGCTCGACCCGATCCCGGGCCATGGCCAGTGCCACCTCACGGGGGCGGGCTCCGGTCTGCTCACAACGATCGAGCACCGACACCACGTTGCCTCGAACCTGCTCGGCGATGACCTCGAACGCCTGGTCTTTGGTGCCGTGGGCGTACTCCACCGCCCCGCAGATGACCCCTCCGGCGTTGACAACGAAGTCCGGCAGGTTGACGATCCCCCGTTGGTGCAGCGTGGTCTCGGCCTCAGTGGTGATGGGGATGTTGGCCCCCTGTAGTACCAGGCGGGTTTTGACCTCATCCACGTTGTCGGCCCGGATGGCGTCGGGACCGGCCGCCGGGATCAGGATGTCGCACTCGACGGCGAAGACATCGTCGCGGCCGACGACGCCGGCATTGCCCTGGTATTCGGTCACCGAATTGCGTCGACTCTTGATCCGGTCCAGGGTGTGGAGATCAAGTCCTGCGGGATCGACCACCCCGCCCCGGGAGTCGGAGGCGGCCACCAGGACCGCCCCTTTCCGGGCCAGGAAGCGGGCGGCGTGGCGGCCGACGGCACCGTAGCCCTGTACCACCACCCGGGCCCCGTTCAGGTCGATCCCCAGCCTGGTTGCCGCCGCCTCGGCAGCCTCGGCCAGCCCGAAGCCGGTGGCCCCCAGCTCGTCGAGGGGCAGACCCCCCAGCTCGGCCGGCAGCCCCACCGCCCGGCCGATCTCGTCCACCACCACGGCCATGGCCGATTCGTTGGTCCCCATGTCGGGGCCCGGGATGTAGTCGGTCAGATCACGGATCGAGCCGGCGAAGGCCCGAACCAGTTGCTCCTTGTCGTGAGCCGGCATCTTCGGGTCGGCCACGATCCCGGACTTGGCTCCGCCGTGGCGGAGACCGGCCATGGCGTTCTTCAGCGTCATGGCCCGGGCCAGCCGGAAACAGATGTCGGTGGTTACCTCGGGACTCATCCGCAGGCCCCCGATGGCCGGTCCGGCGGCCACATTGTCGATCACCACCACAGCCCGCAGCCCGGTGCTCCGTTCGGTGATGTGTATGACCTTGGCCGGCCCCAGGTCGTCGGCTTGGGCGAAGGGGTCGAAATCAATCATGAGGGCAACTCCAGATCGGCGATCGTGCGGGCCAGGAACCGGGCGGCCTCGCCCCCGGTAACGGCGCGATGATCGAAGGTTAGCGACAGGGGCAGAACCCGCCGAATCTCGGGACGGTCGTCCCGGGCCACCACGGCCCGGTAAGCCCGACCGGCACCGATGATGGCGACCTGGGGTGGTACGACCACCATGACGCCGTGACGCCCACCCATGGCCCCGAAGTTGGACAGGGTGATCGTCGGGTCACGGAGATCCTCCGGCGAAATCGACCGCGACACCACTGCGGCCTCGAGGCGGTCGAGCTCGTGCCTCAGTTCGGAGCCGGTGCGACCGGCCGAGTTGCGCAGGACCGGTACGAACAGGCCGTCGTCGGTGTCGACGGCCATCCCCAGGTCGACGGTCTCGTTCCGGGACCGGCCCACGTCGGGGCCGTGGAAGGTCATGTTGAGCGAGGGCTCGATCGAGCAGGCGCGGCCGATGGCCCGGACCAACCTGATCGTGAGGTCATCCGACGGTTCCCAATCGTCGATGTCGGCCACATCGTGCACCGTGGCCGGAACCACCTCGTTACCGGCCCGGGTCATGTTGACGGCCATGGATCGACGCACACCTCGCAGAGGCTCGATGCCCATCCACCCTGGAAGGGGTGCGGCCGACTCCGTCCCGCCGGCTGCAGCGGCGTCGACATCGGCTCGGGAGATCGTCCCCCCGGGCCCGGTTCCGCTGATCCGGGCCAGGTCAACACCCAGGCGCCGGGCACGGGCCCGAACCGCCGGGGTCGCCCGCGGCCCGACCGCTCCCACCGGTTCCACCGCAGCGGCATCGGATGTGACCGGGCGCGGTTCGAGTCGACCGACGATGGCTCCAGGGTCCCGAGGCCCGTCCTCGCTGAAGTCGACCAGGGGTGCGCCCACCTGGACGACGGCCCCCTCCTCGGCGCGGAGCCGCTCGATGTACCCCGATCGGGGCGACGGGATCTCGACAACCGCCTTGTCGGTCTCGACCGCCACCAACGGCTGGTCGGCCACCACATGATCCCCGGGGCCGACGCGCCAGGTCACGATCTCGGCCTCGACCAGACCCTCGCCAAGATCGGGCAGCGAGAAGGTGGTCATGCGTACTCCCGGACGCGTCGGGCGGCGGTCAGTATTCGGGCCGTATCGGGCATGTAGTGATGCTCGAGTCTCGGGAGGGGCATGATGGTGTCGTAGCCGGTGACCCGCTCCACCGGAGCCAGCAGGCTGGTCAGCCCGGCATCGGCCAGTTCCGCCGCGATCTCGGCCCCTATGCCGCCGGTCCGGGGCGCTTCGTGGACAATGAGGCAACGGCCCGTCCGCTCGACCGAGGCCAGAATGGTGGCCATGTCGATGTGTTTCACCGTGGCCACGTCGATGACCTCGGCCGCCGTCCCCTCGATGGCCAACTCGTCGGCCGCAGCCAGCGCCTCCACCATCGACGCTCCCCAGCTGACGATGGTCAGATCGTCGCCGGTCCGGACGATCTCGCACCGGTCCAAAGGAAGCGGCCGCCCGTCGTCGGCCACGTCCTCGCTGACGTTCCGATAGAGCCGTTTGGGTTCCAGGAACACCACGGGGTCGGGGTCGGCGATGGCTGCCAGCAGCAGGCCGTAGGCCCGCCGGGGGGAGGACGGGATCACCACCCGCAGGCCCGGAATGTGCGCCAGCATGGCCTCGAAACTCTCCGAATGGTGCTCCGGGGCGTGCACACCCCCTCCATAAGGGGCCCGCACCACCATTGGACAGGTCAGTCGACCCCTGGTCCGGTTCCGCATGCGGCTGGCGTGGCTGGCCAGTTGCTCCAGCCCGGCATACAGGAAGCCCATGAACTGATACTCGACGACGGGTCGAAAACCTTGGGCCGCCAGCCCGACGCCGACGCCGCAGAAGATCGACTCCGACAACGGTAGGTCCAGCACCCGGTCCGGTCCGAACCGGGCGTGAAGTCCGTCCGTCGCCCGGAAGACCCCGCCCAACCGGCCGACGTCCTCGCCCAGTACCAGTACCCGATCGTCATCGGTCATGGCCCGTTCCAGGCCCAAGCGAACCGCCTCCACCAGGGTCAGCTCAGCCATCATCGTCCCGTCGGGCCAGGACCGCCCGGCGTTGGGCCAGGAGCGTCGGGGGCGGTGTGGCGAAGAGGTAGTCGAACATGTCGGTCGGCTCACCCGGTGGGGTGGCCAGATAGTCGTCGGCGGCGGCCTCGACCAGTCGCCTGCACTCGGTGAGCAGCCGCTCCTCGTCCTCGGGCCGCCAACCCAGGGCCGCAGTAAGGTAGGTCCGCAGCCGGGCCAGCGGCTCGTATCGCCAGAACTCGCTCACCTCGTCATCGGACCGGTACCGACTGGCGTCGTCGGCAGTGGTGTGATCGGCCAGGCGGTACGTCAGGGCCTCGACCAGGGTCGGGCCACCACCGGATCGGGCTCGTTCCAGGGCCGCCTCGATTCGGGCCCGAACGGCAATGACATCGTTCCCGTCCACCTGCTCGCCGTGAATGCCGGCTCCGATGGCCTTCTGGGCCAGGGTTCGGGCCGCGGTCTGGGCGGTACGGGGAACCGAGATGGCCCACTGGTTGTTGTTGACCACGAAGACCACCGGCAGTCGGCGGGCGCCGGCAAAGTTCATGGAGGCGTTGACGTCACCCCGCGACGTGGCTCCGTCACCCAACGCGCACACCGCGGCCCTGGACTCTCGTCGAAGACGCAGGGCCAGGGCCACACCGGCGGCGTGGGCGGCCTGGGTGCCAACCGGGACACAGATCGGGAAGTCCTCGACCGGGCCGGCGAAGTCGCTGCCCCGCTCGTCCCCACCCCAGTAGAGCAGAAGGTCGAGCGGGCGAACCCCCCGCCAGAGCTGGGCCCCCTGTTCCCGAAACGACGGCACCAGGATGTCGTCGGCCCTCATCCCCGCTCCGATCCCGACGGCCACCGCCTCCTGCCCCAGCGAGGAGGCGAAGGTCCCGAGTCGGCCTGTGCGTTGCAGGGCCACCGCCTTCTCGTCAAAGGCCCGGGTCAGGACCATGGCCCGGTAGAGAGTGATCATCTCGCCGCGGTTTCGGGCGAACGGCGGCACGGGATCGTGTAGCTCGCCGTTGGCGTCCAGACACCCGAACCGATGCACGGCGAACGACGCCACCTCCGTTCCCCATCCGGTTCGAAACACGGTGACGGGGTCCGGGTCGAAGGTGTGGGTGTCGCCGTCGACATGACCATCAGGGATGCCAACGCCATCGGAGGAGGTCACGACAGCATCGTGCTCCGTCGCTCCTGCGGTCGCCAGGGGCGAAGGTCCTGGGCGTTCCGGCCCACGGTCCGGTGACCATGGCCTCCGTTGACCGTTGCTAGAGGTACAGCAACGCAATGTAGGTCACGTAGATCAGGATCAGGACTCCCGCACCTCCTCGAGTCAGGAGCCCTTGCCGACCGCCCAGAGCGAGGATCAGCAACGGGAGACCGGCCGCCAGCCATGAGGCACCGGCGATCCCAGGGGTGGCGATCGGCCGAGCCAGAGCAGCACCACCCAAGGTCACCGTGGCGTTGTATCCTGCCGAACCGACGACTCCGGCCACCGCCAACTCCGAGAGGTCATGCCGGTGAGCCGATACCGCCAATGCGAACAACTCGGCGGTCGTGGCCAGTGCCACGATGCTGAGACCCACAACGGACTCGGTCACAGCCAAAGCCACGACCAGGTCCTCTGCCCCGATGACGGCAACCCAACCACCCGACGCCATGATTCCGATGCCGACAAGAACCAGCATCAAGCCCCGCCAGGTGCCTCCCTGCCCTGGGGTTTCCCGTTCCCGCTCTTCTTCGAGTTCCGCCAGTTCGCCGATTGCCGGCGGCTTCCGCTCTCTGACCCACACGAGGGCAACGGCCGCAACGTAGGCGCCGACGAGAGCGGCGCCCTCGGGCCTGGTGATTCCACCCGGGATCAGCAGCGCAGCCAGTACTCCCAGACCGGAAGCCCCAACGAGGTAGCGGCGGACAGGTCCGCCGGTTGTGATGGGTCTCAATGCGGCGGCGAGTCCCATGACCAACGTCAGCATGGTGATGTTGGCGCCGACGGCATCTCCGGCCGCGATTCCGCCCTGACCCCGAACTGCGGCAATGACCGCGGTGATGAGCTCCTCGGGTTCGGCACCGGCGAGCAGAAGACCAACGGCAAGCCCGGTAACACCTAGACGGGAGCCGGCCGATGAGGCGTTCCCGACGAACAGCTCCGCTCCGAACCAGAGAAGGGCTGCAGCGACGACCACAAGGACAATCCCGGTCAACAGCACTTGGTGATGACCTCCCATCAGGCGTCAACGGGTCGGTATCGTACAGTCTGCGGAAGCCAGAAAACGTAGCCGGTCCGAGATCGGCACGAATGTACCCCGTGGGAACGGACCGGGGCGGTTACTCGGGGTGATGACTGGATTCGAAGGGCTCGAGACCGCGGCGGGCAAGCCTCATCGCAGCTGGACCGACCACCCGGCCAACCACTCCGAGGGCCGGCGCGAAGTCGATCGGATTGAAGTAGAGCCGGAGGCTGGCCACGAGGTCGTTTCGATAGGTGAGGATCTCAGCCCACTGACCATCCAAACGGCGTCCACCGGCCAGGGTTCCGGTCACTGCGAACTCCTCGATGAACGTGTCACCATCCACGCTGATGACCCGAGGAGTGAACTCGAGACGGTCAACGTGGGCGAACACCCAGTCCAGCCAACGGCGTACTCCTTCGTGTCCGTGGAGTCGGACACCGAGCAGCTCAACGGTGCAGTCTGCTGTGAAACATGCGACCACCCGGTCGAGATCTGCGGCCTCGAGGGCCTCATCGAGTTCGGCCGCAGCCTGCCGGATCGAAGCCTCGGACTGCATCGGTCGAAGGCTATCAGCCGGTCGCTCACCGGCGAGATCGGAACGCTCGAAGTGGCACCGGGGCTGCCGGCCAGGGTCACCATCGGCTCATGACGTCCACACATCGGGCCCGGCGAGCTCGATGACGTCCGAACGGTGCTCGGTCCGACCCGGGCAGGCGTGCAGGCGATCGATGATGGAGGCCAGGGTCTCGGCGTCGTGATCATCGGCCACCGGTATGGAGAACTCGAGACGATCGACTCGCGGTCCGTAGCGTTCCATCAGCTTGTCGGCGATCTGGTCGTGGGTGGCGACGGCGGCCACGGTGTGCAGCATCTCATCGTCCACCAGATCGGGCAGCTCGTCCCACCGCTTGGCCCGGGCCAGCTCTGAGGCGTTGCGGGCGATGTCGCCCCAGCCGTGGATCTCGAATGCCCGGCGGTAGGAGGGAGTGGACAGGTAGAACGCGACCCGGGCTCGGACGATGTCGGACACCTTGGACAGCGACTCGTCGTCGCGGGCTGTGGCGATCAGCGGTTTGAGGCACACCTCGATGTCATCGGGTGAGCGGCCGGTGCGGGCCGCCCCCGTGGCCAGCGCCGGCATCACGGCCTCGTCGATGAAGCGCGGGCTGCAGACAGGATGAAGGCGAATGCCGTCGGCCACCTCGCCGGCGAGGGCACACATGTTGGGGCCGATGGCGGCGAGATGAACGGGGATGCCGGGATGATCGATCGGACCGGGATCGAACAACGGCACCATCAGATCGAGCCGATAGTGCTCGGTGTTCACCGAGAGCCGTTCGCCGGTTTGCCAGCACCGCCACACCGCCCGCAACGCAATGACGTAGTCGCGCATCCAGGGGGCCGGCGGCGACCACGAGATGCCGTAGCGACGCTCGACATGGGCCCGAACCTGGGTGCCGAGACCGAGCACGAACCGCCCACCCGACAGCTTCTGCAACGACCAGGCCGACAGAGCCGTCACCGTGGGGCTGCGAGGGAAGGCCATGGCCACCGAGGTGCCGAGCTGGATGCGCCCGGTTGTCGTCGCACCCAGAGCCAGCAACTGGAACGGATCGTCCTTGGTCTCCTCCACCAGCACAGCATCGAGACCGACCCGCTCGGCCAGGGCCGCCCCGGCGGCGAAGTCCCGGATGTCGAGCGGGGTGTCCGGCTCGCGCAGCCCGGGATCGAGCTTGCCCAACGGCAGCAGCGACTCAACCAGCATGGCGGACGCCGGTGATGTAGGTGTTCACATCGCCATGATGGCAGACGTCGACGGGTTGTGCCGGGGACTGCGGGGATTGGTCCTCCGGCATGACCGGCGCCGGGCATCTACACTTCCAACACCAGCATCACGATGTCATCGGCGGGGCGACAGGGGCCATTGACCATGCCACAACCCAGCGGCGGTGAGAACGAAACCATCCGGCTCGACGACGGCCGCACGCTGGCCTGGCGGAACTACGGTGATCCCGCCGGCGTCCCGATCGTGGCCATCCACGGCTCGCCCGACTCGGCCAGTGTGTGGGCTCTGGCCAACGCTGCGGCCGGCGACGTGGGGGTGAATCTCATTGCACCGGACCGGCCCGGTTTCGGTGCCAGCACGCCTCGACCAGGCCGATCGATTCTGGATTGGGTTGACGACCTCGACGCTCTGACCGAACACCTGGACCTCACCACCTACCGGCTTCTCGCCATCTCCGGCGGTAGCCCGTATGCCTTGGCGACCGCCTGGCGCCATCCGGATCGTGTGCCCCACCTCGGGCTGATGAGCGTCATCGCCCCACTGCACGTGCCTGGTCTCGCCGACGACGCCGCCCGTCCGGTCCGCTTCACCTTCTTCGCCGCCAGGCGTTTGCCCTTCCTCCTGCCACCGATGGCCTCGCTGATGGTTCGGACAACTCGGAGGGATCCCGAGGCTGCGGCCCGGCGCATCATCAAACTTCGCCCCGAGGCCGACCGCACCGTCATCCGACGACCCGAGGTGATGGCGGTCCTGATGGACAACCTGCTCAACCAGTTCAAGGATGCCGGCTCGATCACCACCGAGATGCGAAACGCGGCATTGCCGTGGGGCTTCCCGCTGGCCGAGGTGAGCACGCCGACCACAATCTGGCAGGGCGGCCTCGACGACGTCCATACCCCGGCCATGGCCGACCACCTTCGTCGACACCTTCCCCGGTCGAAGCTGGTGTTCGAACCGGAGTACGCGACCTTCAACTTCATCGACGATTTCGCCGGCATTCTTGGCACCATTCGAGACGCCGGTAGCTGACTCGCCCCGACCCGGCCGAGGGAGGGGCGGGCGGAGTCGATCGTCTACCAGCCGACGGTGCCCAGGTCCGTGACGATGAACAGCGTCGCCATGATCAGCGTGACCGAGGCCAGGGGTAGGCCGAGCCGCAGGTAGTCGGTGGCCTCATACCGTCCTGGTCCGAACACCATGGTGTTGGTCTGGTAGCCGATGGGGGTGAGGAACGACGCCGAGGCGGTCAGGGTGACGGCCAGGGCGAATCGTCGGGGATCACCGTCGGTCTGGGCCGCCGTCGACAACGCCAGTGGCATCATGACGGCGATGGCCCCGGCGTTGGAGATCAGCTCGGTCAGAACCATGGTGGACGCCACCACGGCGGCCGCCGTCCCGACCGGCCCCAGGAAGGCCAGCGTGTCGATGAGACCGTTGGCCACCCGATCGGCCAGACCGGTGCCATCCACCGCCGAACCGATGCCGATGGCGGCTCCGATCATGACCACCACGTTGATGTTGACGGCGTCCCGTGCCTGTCGGGGCGTGAGCACGCCGGTCAGCACGGTGGCCACCGCCCCGGCCACCGCAGCCCGGAGCACGTCGGTGACGCCGAGCATGGGCAGGGCAACCACGGTGGCCATGATGGCCAGCGCCAGTCGAGACTTGGACCGAGCCGTCGGCGGTGGCTCCTGCCGCTGATCGATGACCAGGAAGTCGGCCTGGTTGTGCCATCGCTCACCGAAGCCGAGGTCGGACACCAGCAGCAGTGAGTCCCCCACCTGGAGCCGGACATCACCCAACTTGGCGTTCACGTCGTCGCCGTCTCGGGTCACGGCCACGGCCGCAGCCTGATAGCGCTGGCGGAATCCGGCGTCCTTGATGGTTCTCCCGACCAGGGGGGAGCTGGGCCCGATGACCGCCTCATACCAGGCATGGTGCCGATCGTCGAGGGCCCAGAGATGTTCCGCCTCCTTCAGGGTCAGCCCCTGCCGGTGATCGATGTCGACCACGTCGTCACGCCGTCCGGCGAAGTTGAGGACGTCGCCGCCCCGCAACACCGTCTGGGGGCTGACGGGGGCGGTGGTGTCCCCGTCGTGTTCGACCCCGACCAGGTACATCGAAGGTAGGGCGCGAAGCCCACCGTCGGCCACTGTCACCCCGTCCAGTGGTCCGCCACCGTCGACGGTGAGGGCCACGACGTAGGGTCGGATAGGGTCGGCCCGGTCGGCGTCATCGCCACCCCGATGGGGGGTCAGAAGTGGGGCCGTGGCCACCAACACCGCCAGGGCAAGCACGGCGAAGGGCAAACCAAGCCGGGCCGGCTCCCAGAACGACAGCGGCTCATAGCCCGATTCCAGCAGCAGCCCGGAGGCAATGAGGGTGGTGGATGTTCCGACGAGCGTCAGGTTGCCGCCGATGATGGTGGCGTAGGAAATCGGCATGAGGAGCTTGGATTCCGGTATCCGCCGGTTCCGGGCCCAGGTCCGCACCGGCGACAGCAACATGGCCACCACCGGTGTGTTGGCCATGAAGGCCGAGAGCCCGGCCGAAGCCAGGACCGAACGGCGGTTGGCCGCTCGGAGCGAGCCTCGACCCAGGACACGGCCGATGGTGGGGACAAGGGCCGCAGTCCGATCAATCCCGGCCGCCACCACGTAGAGGGCGGCAATGGTGACGGGGGCCGGATTGGAGAATCCGGCGAAGGCCGACGCGGCATCGATGACATTGAGCAGATAGAGGGACAGCAGGGCGCTGATCACGGCCACGGTGGGGGAGACCCGTCGGCTGAGCAGACCGGCGATCATGGCGGTCAGGACAACGACCACGAGTAGCTGGGCAAGGTTCACCGAGCAGCGATCTCCTCGGATTCGGCGGAGCCCGCCTCGGGGACCCGGTCGCGACGAGACGATGCGGTCTCGCAGCGGCGGGACGAGCCGAGGTCAGGGGGTTGCGGCGGAGCGGTACTTCGGTCTCCACAGTAGCTGGAGCGCAGGCCGGGAAGTGGGAGATCGGTTCATGGTTCCCGAATGCAGGACGACTGGAGAGAACACGAACCCGGTGCCGGCCGACACACCGTCCGGGTAGGAGTGATGGGTGGCGTCGGCCGCCAGAGCGCCCGATCGCACCGGAACGCCGTTTCCGTGATGAGATCGGAAACGAGAGGAGTGATCAACACACCATCATGACCTCCGTCGTGAGACGGCTTGGCGTGCTTGCCGCCTTGGTTGCGCTCGGTGTCGACGAGATCGGGATGCGCATCGCGGGCGGCTCCGGTGGAACCCGATAGCGAGTGACGAACGGCGGAAATCCTGCGAAAACGACTCGAGCTCAGCGCCCCCAGCCTCCGCCGAGCGACCGCCGCAGCACATGGGGAGGCCCGGTCACTCGGATTACCCTGCGGGGTCGACCTCGGACCGGGCCGCCCGCCGATTCACCGCCAGGGTGCGGGGTTGACATCCAGGAGACCGGCCACCTCACTCCACGACGTGTCGGGATCGGCGATGTCGAACCAGACGGTGGCCAACCCGGCGTCGAGGGCGCCGTCGATGTTCAGGGGTTGATCGTCGACGAACAGGATGCGATCGGCAGGGGCACCGACCTGCTCCGTTGCCCAGGCGTAGGCTCGGAGATCGGGTTTGAGGATGCCGGTATCGGAACAGTCAACCAGGTGGTCGATCAGCTTCAGGAATTCAATGCGGTCAGCCCATTCCGGCCCGTGAAACGCAGTGAGATCGTTGGTCAGCACCGAAACCCCGTAGCCGGCCTCCCTGGCGGCGGTGACGATGGCGGTGGCGCCGGGACGGATCATGTCGGGTGTCGGCGGGTCATAGATGAGATTCATGTACTGGCGAAGGTCGAGCGGACGACCGGCGGCCCGGCCGATGTCGGCCGCCCGTTGATGCCAGTACTCCCGTTCGTTGACGCCGTCACCGGCCACCATTCGCCGCCACAGCTCGTCGCTGTCGGGGTCGATCGGGCCGAGCCAGTCCAGCGTGCCGGGCTCCAGGCCGAGCAGGCGCTCGGTCTTGGCGTGCAGTTCGATCGGGCTGACCAGGCAGACACCGCCGAAGTCGAGCAGTAACACGTCATAGCGCCGGCCGGGATCGGTTCGGTCGGGATCGGAGGTCGCGGGCTGGTTCATTGGTCCTCCTCAGATTGGTCGTCCCGACTGGTAGTTGGAGCCCCCGTCACCTCCGCCACACCGGCGCGACCCTGGCGGGCGTGGCGACGCAGCAGTTCCCGGACCGGCACGTCGTCCACGATCGGCACCTCGACCCTGAGCTGACCGTCGACCTCCTCGACTGCCAGTGGTGTCAACCGACCCCGGCCACCGACATGTCGGCCATCGGCGAGGCGGTACCGCCAGAAGTGCATGGGACAGCTGAGGGTCTCGTCCCCGACCCAGCCTCCATCCAGCGGGGCGTCCTGATGCAGGCATCGATTGACGAAAGCGGCGATGGTGTCGCCGTGCCGGGCCAGAACGGCCCGGCCGTCAGCCACAGCCATGCAGGTCGACGGCGGGTGTCGATCGAAGAGTCCGTCCACCGCCCCTACCGTCACCCACTCCCGGTTCCGGGGTTGGTCCGGTCGGCCGGGTGCGGTCATTGGGCGCCGGTACCGTAGCCGAGACGTCGTGATGCCGCCATGGCGGCATCGACCACCGCGTTGGTGAACTGGGTCCGGGCCGAATTCATGCGTTCGCTCGGTCCGGCCACGCTGATGGCGGCCACGGTGACGGCACCCTGGTCCCGTATCGGGGCGGCGATGGAGGTGACACCGATCTCGGATTCGTGTCGGTTCACGGCGTGGCCCGTCCGCCGGATCTCGTCCAACTCGGCGACCAGCTGTTGGATCGAGGTGATGGTGTGGTTGGTACGGGCCGGCAACTCCCAGTTCTTCAGCAGTTGTTGCCGTCTATCCGGAGGGCTGAAGGCCAGGAGTACCTTGCCGGTACTGGTGCAGTGAGCGTCATTGCGGCGGCCGATCTCTGCGAATAGGCGAAGGGTGTTGGGACTGTCCAGCCGCTCCACGTAGACGACCTGACGCCCGTCGAGCACGGCCACGTGCACCGTTTCTCCGGTTGTGTTGCGGAGGTCGGTCATGGGCGACAGTACGGCCTCGTGCAATCCCCGCTGGGTTGGTACGGCCGCAGCCAGATCGAACATAGCCAGCCCCACCCGGTACCGCCCGGAGTCGGGGTCCTGCTCGAGCAGACCCTCGTCGGTCAGGGTGCTGAGAATGCGGTGCACCGTCGACTTGTTCACGCCGGCATGGCGGGCCAGATCGCTCACGCCCCACGTCGGATTGGCAGAGGTGAAGGCTTTCAACAACCGGGCCGCATTGGACACCGATGACAGACGATTACCCGGCACAACCATGATCCTAGACGGAAATTCCGATTTTGTTCCTCTATGCGGAATCCTTTCCCATATGGAGGAACAAATGAAGTAACATTGGTCACATATGGGGATCTTGCGACTGAGCCACGTGGACATCACCGTTCCCGATCTGGAGCTGGCCGCCGCCTACTACACACAGGTCATGGGACTCGATCTGACGGAACGGACGGCGGACCGCCTGTTCTTCAAGTGCTGGGACGAACGCGACCACCATTGCCTGGCCATCCGTCAGGACGCAAGGGTTGGAATCGATCGGTTCGCGTTCAAGGTCGAACACGATCACGATCTCGATCACCTCGAGAGCCGCATCGAGCGGGCCGGCTATCCGGTTCACAGGGTGGCCAACGGTGAGGAGATCGGCCAGGGGGAGTCGATCCGGTTCGAGCTTCCTTCCGGCCACGAGATGGAACTGGTGCGGGACGTCGAGAAGGTGGGCGGCCGGCTGCCACTCCTGAACCCGCCGCCCATTGCCGACGGTCTGGTCGGCATTGCCCCGCCCCGGATCGATCATCTGCTGGTGCATGCCGAGGAGGTGCCGGTGGTGGCCCGGTTCTTCCAGGAGGTTCTCGATTTCCGATTGACCGAGCAGCTGCTCGACGGCGGCGGGCATCAGATGATCGCCTTCCTCGAACGGTCGGCCAAACCCCACGACATCGCCTTCGTCCAAGGCACCAACGGCGCCCTGCACCACTTCTCGTTCTGGCTGGATGATTGGGACCACATACGTCGGGCCGCCGACATCCTGGCCTACAACGGGGTCACGGTCGACATCGGCCCCACCCGCCACGGGCTGACCAGGGGCAACACCATCTACTTCTTCGATCCGATGGGGACCCGCAACGAGGTCTTCACCGGCGGCTACCGGCCCGACCCCGACTTCCCGACCATCACCTGGACCGAGGAGAACGCCGGTCGGGCCGTCTTCTACTACGAAGGTGTGCTCAATGAGCGGTTCGCCACGGTGCACACCTGAGATGGCGACCCACATGAGCCAACCAACAGTCTGCGAGAACAGCCGCTCCGATCAGGGGGACCGTCGATGAGCATGACAGCGGCCAACGCCAGGAACATGACCGAGGAACCGGGCATACTCCGTCTGTCCCATGTCGATGTGAGGGTACCCGATCTCGAATTGGCCCTGGCCTACTACACCGAGGTCGTCGGGCTGGTCGAGACCACCCGAACCCCGAACCGGGCCTACCTCAAGGGTTGGGACGAGCACCAGCATCACAGCCTGATCTTGTCGCAAGAGGCGACCTACGGTCTCAACGCCCTCGCGTTCAAGGTCATGTCCGAGACCGAACTCGACCGGCTGGCGGCCCGACTGGCCGAGGCGGGCATCGAAACCAGTCGACACCATCCCGGCGAGCTCTACCAGGGTTCGGGTTTGATCGTGCGGTTCCGAGCCCCCAGCGGTCACGTGGTCGATCTCGAATGGGGCATGGCCCAGGTCGGCAACGGCCTCCCCCTCATCAACCCTCCGCCCGCTCCCGACGGCCTCAAGGGTATGCATCCGCCTCGCCTGGACCATGTGTTCCTGTTGTGCGAGGACGTCGACGGCATCACCGACTTCTTCCAGGACGTGCTGGAGTTCCGGCTGACCGAGAAAATCGTGGCCGACGACGGTCATCTGCTCACCAGTTTCCTGGAACGAACCCACACCGCACACGACATCGCCTTCCTTACCGGCTCGGACGGCGGGTTCCACCATGTCGCCTACTGGACCGACGAATGGAGCGACCTCAGGCATGCCGCCGACACCTGCGCCTACCACGGCGTACCCATCGACGCAGGACCGACCCGGCATGGGGCGACCCGAGGCTGTGGCCTCTACTTCTTCGATCCGGCCGGCAACCGTAACGAGCTGTACACCGGCGGCTACTGGTTCGATCCCGACGATGAACCAACGGTGTGGACCGAGGCCGAGATGGGCCGGGCCATCTTCTCCTACACCGGACAGGTCAACCAACGATTCATGACGGTGCACTCGTGATGGACGACAGAGAAAACGGCTCCGGTCGCCTCGACCGGTTCGAAGCCCCCCTCTACCTGGCCCGGTATCGGGAGCGGCAGGCGGCGAGTGCCCACACCGAGACCATCGAGCCCGACAACGACCGACCGGATGCCGATGACGGCGCCCCCCTCTATCTTCGGCGGTTCCGCCAACGAGGCTCCGGGCCGGCGGTGGAGTCTGAGCAGCCGCTGTGGCAACGAGCCGATCTCGGAACCCAGCAGGCGCTGACCGAGGACAACCGCAACAAAGAGATCTCGGCGCCACCGGAGTCGAACCGTCAACTGGTCAACGACGTCTACCTCATTCGGCACGGCGAGACCCAGGGCTATTCCACCGATTGCGGACTCACGCCCCAGGGGGCGTGGCAGGCTCACACCTACGGTCGCACACTGGCCCGCCGGATTCGATCCGGTGAGACCGTCGTGTTTCGTCACGCCGACACCAACCGGGCCCGGGAGACGGCGGAGCAGATCCTGCGTGGCCTGTCCGACGGTCTGGCCCAGTACGAGAAATCGGTGACGATCGTGGATCCGGAACCGATGCCCGAGTTTCGCAACTTCCAGTTCGTGGCCCCCGACGGCCTCAAGGACGTGACCGCCGCCTTTCGTCACTACAGCGCCCTGCTCGAAGGGTTCGAGCGCATGGCTCAGCGGGATCGACCGTTGTGGCTGGTGGAGATGGACCGGTTCTGGCGCACCCAGCAGGGTGGCGGTGATCCCATCGCCCATTGGCTCACCATCCCCATGCTCCACTTCGAGCCCCCGTCGATGACGGTCCGCCGGTTCTGGTCGGGCATCACGTCGCTGTCCGAGCAATTCCCCGGGGCCCGCCTGGCAATCGCCACCCACTCCGGGTGCATTCGCGCCTTCGCCGTCTCGGCCCTGGGCTACGATCCGGGAGAGCCGTACAACACCGAGCATGTGCGGGTTAAGCTCCTGCAGTCGACCCGATCCGACGGAACCGAGGCCATGGGCGGCCAGGACGCCATGGTCACCTATCGCAATCGAGTCCAGGAGGTCAAGATCCCCGAGATCGATCACCTGCCGACATGGAAGGTCCACGACGACTGGGCCGGAATGCCGGCGAAACTCGACAGCGAGGCCGAAGGGGTGGTTCGATGATCGCCGTAAGCCATCACAGAGAACCGGTCGGGTCCGAAGCCGGTAGGACCTCATCCAGCAAGGGGGAATCGTGTGCGAGGCATGTCCCGTAATCGACTGGGCCGCCGAGCTGCCCACCATCAGATCGTTTACCGCGGCGAAAGTGGATGGTGCCATGACTGATCACATCGTCTGGTTCGACAAGTTCGACAGTTCACACAAGCCGTTCGTCGGAGGCAAGAACGCCAGCCTGGGAGAGATGATGATGGCCGAGTTGCCGGTTCCGCCCGGGTTCGCCATCACCACCAACGCCTACGGCCGGATGTGGTCCGACAAGTCGCTGGTGGATGACATCAACGACCTGCTCCGTTCCATCGACCACGACGATCATCGGGCCAACCAGGACACCTCTCGCAAGATCCGTGACCGAATCGAGCAAGTGCCGCTGGACGCCGAGGTTGCTACCGATGTCGCCGATGCCTACAGCGCCCTGTGTCGTCACTGTGGAGTGGACGACCTGCCAGTGGCGGTGCGATCGTCGGCCACGGCCGAGGATCTCCCCGACGCATCGTTCGCCGGTCAGCAGGACACCTATCTGTGGATCAAGGGCATCGATGCCGTTCTGGACAACGTGCGCAGGTGCTGGTCGTCGCTGTTCACCGATCGGGCCATCGCCTACCGTCACTCGATGGGCTATCTCCACCAGTCGATCGCCATGTCGGTCGGGGTGCAGAAGATGATCGATCCCGTGGCATCCGGGGTGGCTTTCACCCTCAATCCCACCACCGGCGATCGATCCCAGGTTGCCATTGACGCCTCGTGGGGTCTGGGCGAGGCCGTGGTGTCGGGTGAGGTCACACCCGACAACTTCCTGGTCGACAAGGTGCTGCGGGAGATTGTGAAGCGGGAGATCTCCGACAAGCATGTCGAGTATCGACTCAACGATGCCGGCGTCGTCGAGAAGCTGGACGTGCCGGACGATCGCCGTCGGAAGCCGTCGGTATCGGACGAGGATCTGATCGGTATCGCCATCCTGGCCCGCAGGGCCGAGAAGCACTACGGCTGCCCCCAGGATGTGGAGTGGGCCATTGACCGCCACCTCCCGACCGGGGAGAACATCGTCATGTTGCAGTCACGGCCGGAGACCGTGTGGTCGCAGAAGCCGGTTCAGCCGGTGGCCACCCCGACCGGGAACGCCATGCACAGCATCGTGTCCACGCTCCTGTCGCCGATGCACACCCGGGATTCCGACGGCACCTAGTCGGCACGGGCTTGTCACCGGGTCGACGACCACGGGTCGGAATCGTCGGCAGAACAGCACTCGGACTACATGAGAAATCGAGTACGGCACACGCCATACACGCAACCGTCAAAGGGGACAATCTAGATGTCAGACAAGCGCTTTCCCAGCCCATTCGAGTTGGAAGGACCGGAGGGGGTTGAAGGTTGGGAGGAACTCTATCCCTATAGCTTGGTCTTCTCCGAAGACCGCAGGGAATACGAGGACAGCCGTTTTTGGTTCTGGGATTCCATGCATTGGGGTTGGGCCATGACCCCGTGGGATTCGACGTTCCTGGAGATGGCCATCGCCAGCCTCAGCCAGTTCAACTCGCGTCACTACCGTATCCCCCCGGCCGACGGCATCGACTTCCGGGTGGTCTACGGGTATCCCTTCTTCTCCCCGATCACCATCGAGGACGGGGCCCGAATCGAGAGCCGGGTTCCGGAGTTCGTGGAGCGGGCCGGCCACTACTTCGCCAACTGGGATGAGCTCTATGACAAGTGGCTGGGCAAGATTCGGTCCACCATCGACGAGATCGAGGCCGTCAACTTCTCCCCGCTGCCCGAGATGGAGGATCTGTCGATCATCACCGACGGGCTCGGCACCGGGTCCGGTCATCGGCTCCAGGTCGACTACCACCGGTTCAAGGATCTCTGCCTCCAGGTGTGGCAGTACCACTTCGAGTTCCTGAACCTCGGGTACGCCGCCTATCTCGACTTCTTCGGCTTCTGCAAGCAGGTGTTCCCCTCCATTCCCGATCTCGGTATCGCCAAGATGGTGGCCGGGGTCGAGGTGGACCTGTTCCGGCCCAACGAGGAGCTGAAGATCATCGCCCAGAAGGCGGTGGACGCCGGTCAGGCCCGGCTGTTCGACAACCCCGAGGACGTTGCCGGCATCCAGGCCGCCCTGGCCGGCACCGATCTCGAGGCCTACTGGAACGAGGTCAGCGACCCCTGGTTCAACTTCAGCTCCGGCACCGGTTTCTACCACTACGACAAGACGTGGAAGGACTATCCGGAGATCCCGTACGCGTTCATCAGGGACTACATCACCAAGATCGAGGCCGGCGAGGACATCAGCCGCCCCATCGAGGCCATTACCGCCGAGCGGGATCGCATTGTCGAAGAGTACGGCGATCTGCTCAACACCGACGAGGACCGCCAGGCCTTCCAGGAGAAGCTGGGGTTGGCCCGAGTGGTGTTCCCTTACGTGGAGAACCACAACTTCTACATCGAGCACTGGACCATGTCGGTCATCTGGCGCAAGCTCCGGGAGCTGGGTGACCTGCTGGTCAAGGAGGGCATCACCGGCGAGGTCGACGATGTCTTCTACTTCCGCCGGGACGAGATCGACGAGGTGCTGTGGGACATCTACTCCAATTGGGCAGTGAACGCCCCCAACCGGGGATCCGTGTACTGGCCGCCCAGGATCGCCCGTCGGCGGGAGATCGTGGACAAACTACGGGACTGGAATCCGCCCAAGGCGCTGGGTGAACCGCCCTCGGTGGTGACCGAGCCGTTCACCATCATGCTGTGGGGCATCACCTCGGACTCGGTGGCCGGTTGGCTCGGAGCCGACGAGGACTCCGGCGCGCTGTCAGGCATGTCGGCGTCGCCCGGTGTGGCCGAGGGGCCGGCTCGATTGGTGTTCAAACCCGACGACATCGGGGACGTCCAGGACGGCGAGATCCTTGTGTCACCGATTACCGCCCCTAGCTGGGCTCCCGTGTTCCCCAAGATCCGGGCTTGCGTGACCGACATCGGTGGGATGATGAGTCATGCCGCCATCGTGTGCCGGGAATACGGCATTCCTGCCGTGACCGGAACCGGTTTCGGTACCCAGCAAATCAGCAACGGCCAGATGATTCGAGTCGACGGGTCGGCCGGGACCGTGACCATCGTCGACGCCGACTGACGCGGTAGTCGGCACCGAGCCGAACGCCGAGAACACCCGATCGGCCGGGAGCCGATCACCGAAACCAGGAGCAGACCGATGTTGACCCAAGAGCAGAACGACGAACTCACCCGGGTCGGACCTGGGACGCCCATGGGCGCGGTGCTTCGGCACTACTGGTATCCGGTGGCCTTCGTCCGGGAACTCGAGGAATTCCCGGTGAAGAAGGTTCGGTTGTTGGCCGAGAACTGGGCGCTGTTCAAGACGGCCGACGGTTACGGCATCGTCCACGAACGGTGTCCCCACCGAGGGGCATCGATGGTGTACGGCATCGTCGAACCCGACGGGTTGCGTTGCGGCTATCACGGCTGGAAGTTCGACACCGGCGGCAACTGTGTGGACATTCTGGCCGAGCCCGACTCGTCGCCCAAGTTCCGAGAGAGCTGTGCCATTCGTTCCGGCCAGGCTCAGGCTCTGGGCGGCATGGTCTGGGTCTACATCGGTGTTGAGCCCGCCCCCCAGCTGCCCCGGTACGAGGCCTATGTGATGGATGGCGTGCGCGACATCGGCCACTCGATGCTGCCTTGCAATTGGCTGCAGATCATGGAGAACTCGGTCGACCCGTACCATGTCGAGGCCCTGCACGGAAACTACTTCGAGTTCGTGGCCGATCAACAGGGCACACCCATGCCGGGCTCGTTCGGTGGCAACAAGCACGAGAAGGTGGCGTTCGACGCCTTCGAGCACGGCATCATCAAGCGTCGTCTGCTGGTGGGCCAGAGCGAGGAGGACGACGACTGGAAGATCGGCCACCCTCTGGTCTTTCCCTACAAGATGTGGGTCGGGGGCAATGGCGTGTACCAGATGCAGATCCGGGTCCCCATCGACGACACCCACACCTGGGCCCTGTTCTATACGGTGCACGCCCCTGAGGGGGCCGACATCCCCGACGACCCGCCATGCATCGACTACGAGTACCAGTGGATCGACGAGAACGGCGAGTTCATCGTCGACTACATCGAAGGTCAGGACATCATGGCCTGGGTCACCCAGGGCGAGATCGCCGATCGCACCAATGAGAAGCTGACCAAGAGCGATGTCGGTGTCGTCGCCTGCCGTCGCATGTTCCGGGACTCCATCGATGCGATCAAGGACGGTCGCGATCCGGTGGCAGTGGTCCGGGAGGTCCACGACGTCATCAAACTCCCGCTCGAACGGTCCAAATTCGGGCGTGGCTCGGAATTCGCCATCGACTGGATCGACAACGGCTCCATGCGATTCAGCCCCCAGGCCGAGTACATGAAGAAGATCCATCGCGACGCCGAGGCGGCCCGCCAGGCCATGGCCCGGACCTGATCGGATGACCATCGACCACGGCCGCTGGGCCGACTATCTCCTGGCCGCCGTCGACGCCGGCACTGCGGTACAGGCCATCACCAAACAGGTCGACGAGCTTTCGATCGATGATGCCTACGCCATCCAGGCTGCTCTGCTGGAGCGCATGCTGGCCCGGGGCGACTCACTGGCCGGGGCCAAGCTCGGATTGACGTCGGCGGCCAAGCAGGAGCAGATGGGGGTGGACGAGCCGGTCTACGGCTGGGTGCCCGCCTCCAGCATGCTCCACAGCGAGGATGTGCCGCTGGGCGAGTTGATCCATCCCCGGTGCGAACCGGAGCTGGTGTTCATTCTGGCCCAGGACCTGGCCGGGCCCGGAGTGACGGCCGCCGACGTGCTCGACGCCACCGATCAGGTGGTGGGTGGTATCGAGGTCATCGACTCCCGATACGAGGCGTTTTCGTTCACGCTGCCCGACGTCATCGCCGACAACACCTCGGCGGCCCGGGTAGCCATCGGTGCCGACGGAATCGGCCCCCGAGACGCCGACCTGACCACCCTGGGTTGTGTCTTCGAGGTCGACGGTGAGGTGACCGGCACCGCCACCGGGGCTGCGCTGTTGGGTGATCCTGCCGCCTGCGTGGCCATGCTGGCCAACCATCTGGGCCGCCACGGCCAGAAACTGGAAGCCGGGTGGCTGATCATGGCCGGCGCAGCCACCGATGCCCGACCGCTGTCACCGGGGATCGTTGCCACCGCTCGGTACTCCCACCTGGGTTCGGTCACAGTACGGGGCGTGGGCTGAGCGATGCCGCTGGTGCAGATACACATGGCCGAGGGCCGCTCACCGGAGCAGAAACGGGCGCTCCTGGAGGCGATCACCGACGCCGTCGTCGACTCCATCGGTGCGCCTCGGGACTCGATCCGGGTCTGGATCACCGAGATGGCCAACACCGACTTCATGGCCGGGGGCGAGCTGTTGGCCGACAAGCAGGCTCGCCTGGCCCGGGAACGAGCGTTGAGCGAGGAGAACACCTAAACCATGACCACCGCAGCGATCGTCGGATCGGGCAACATCGGCACCGACCTCATGTACAAGCTGCTCCGATCACCTCACATCGAACCTCGGTGGATGATCGGTATAGACCCCGAGTCCGAGGGTCTGCGTCTGGCGGCCGAGCAGGGCCTGGAGGCCTCACCCGAGGGCGTCGACTGGTTACTGGCCCAAGGCGAGCTGCCCGACATCGTGTTCGAGGCGACCTCGGCCTACGTCCATGTCCGCAACGCCCCCCGCTACCGGGAAGCCGGAATCCGAGCCGTCGATCTGACCCCGGCGGCCCGTGGCCCGTTCGTGGTACCGCCGGCCAATCTGACCGAGCATCTGGGTGAGATGAACCTCAACATGGTGACCTGCGGTGGCCAGGCCACCATCCCCATGGTTCACGCCGTATCCCGGGTGGTGCCGGTGCCCTATGCCGAGATCGTGGCCACCGTGGCCTCCAAGTCGGCCGGTCCCGGCACCCGCCAGAACATCGACGAGTTCACCCGTACCACGGCGGCTGCGGTGGAGCTGATCGGGGGAGCGGAGCGGGGCAAGGCCATCATCATCCTCAATCCGGCTGAACCTCCGCTGATCATGCGGGACACCATCTTCTGCGCCATCCCGGCCGACACCGACACCGACAAGATCGCCGAGTCCGTTCACGAAGTGGTAGCCGAGGTTCAGACCTACGTGCCCGGCTACCGACTGACCGCCGACCCCCAGTTCGACGATCCCCAGCCGGGGGAGACCACGGCCCGGGTGGCGGTGTTTGTCGAGGTCGAAGGGGCCGGCGACTACCTGCCCCCGTACTCGGGCAATCTCGACATCATGACCGCGTCGGCCACCAAGGTGGGCGAGGAACTGGCCCGCAATCTCTGAAACCCCTTCTTCCGCATCCTGTTCGTCCGGCCCAAGGAGCCGATGCCATGCCGTATTCAGCAGAACTCGATATCCGGGTCACCGACACCAGCCTTCGGGACGGATCCCACGCCAAGCGCCACCAGTTCACCGAGGACGACGTCCGGTCCATCGTGAGGGCCCTGGATGACGCCGGCATGCCGGTGATCGAGGTCACCCACGGCGACGGCCTGGGCGGCTCGTCCTACAATTACGGTCATAGCCTGGTCGACGAGCGGGTGCTGATGAAGGCCGCCGTCGACGAGGCCCGACAGGCCAAGATCGCGGCCCTGATGCTGCCCGGGGTCGGCACGAAGGACGACATCAAAGCCATCGAGGACATCGGAGTCTCGATCGTGCGGATCGCCACTCACTGCACCGAGGCCGACATCTCGGAGCAACACTTCGCCCTGGCCCGTGACATCGGCCTGGAGACGGTCGGATTCCTGATGATGGCCCACACCATCGACCCCGACACTCTGGCCCGCCAGGCTCGGATCATGGCCGACGCCGGCTGCCAATGCGTCTATGTGGTCGACTCGGCCGGGGCCATGATCCTGGAGGATGCGTCGGACCGCGTGACCGCTGTGGTGGCCGAACTCGGTGACGACGTCCAGGTCGGCTTCCACGGCCACGAGAACCTGTCGCTTTCGCTGGCCAACACCATCTTCGCCGTCCGGGCCGGCGCCGTCCAGGTCGACGGCTCGACCCGTCGGTTCGGGGCCGGTTCCGGCAATACGAGTTGTGAGGCCATGGCCGCCGTGTTCGAGCGCCAGGGCATCCGTACCGGGCTGGATGTGTTGAAGATGATCGACGCCGCCGAGGACGTGGTCCGCCCCATCATGGACGAGGAATGTGTGCTGGACCGTATGTCGCTGATCATGGGCTATGCCGGCGTCTACTCCAGCTTCCTCAAGCACGCCTACCGGGCGGCCGAACGCTACGGCGTGTCCGGAGCCGACATCCTGCTCGAATGCGGCAACCGAAAGCTGGTCGGTGGTCAGGAGGACCAGATCATCCAGATCGCCGCCGACCTGGCTCAGCACCGCCGGTAGAGGTCGCCCGGGGAAAGGGATCGGGCGACGGAGAGTTGCCAGACCGCAGCGGGCTGCGGTAGCCCCGAGCAAGGCCTCGGAACCGGCAATGGTGGAAAGCGGATCGGCAGGGAACCATGATGGAATGATGAGCAACACCGCACGAGCGGGCCAACCGGCCGAACCGACCGATCTGATCGACGTAGCCCATCTGGTCACCGCCTACTACACCAGTGTTCCCGATCCGGATGAGATCGATCAGAGGGTGGCCTTCGGTACGTCCGGACACCGCGGCACCAGCCTCAAGACCTCGTTCAACGAGACCCACATCCTGGCCACGACCCAGGCAATCTGCGACTATCGGCGAGATCGGGGGATCGCCGGCCCGCTGTTCATCGGGCGGGACACCCACGGTCTCTCGGAGCCGGCCTGGGCCACCGCCATCGAAGTGCTTGTCGGCAACGACACCACAGTGATGGTCGATGCCGCCGACCGCTACACCCCGACACCGGCGATCTCCCACGCCATCCTTCGGGCCAACCGGGGGCTGACCGACCGGACAGCTGCGGCCGACGGAATCGTGGTCACCCCGTCTCACAATCCGCCAACCGATGGTGGGTTCAAGTACAACCCGCCCAACGGCGGTCCGGCCGACACCGACGCCACATCCGTCATCGCCCGGCGGGCCAACCAGCTCATCGCCGATGGGCTCACGGGTGTACGCCGTGTTCCCTTCACCCGGGCCCGGACCGCCTGCCTACCATACGACTTCCTCGGTGTCTATGTCGATGACCTCCCCTCGGTGCTCAACCTGGAAGCCATCCGGGACGCCGGGCTTCGTATCGGCGCCGACCCCCTGGGCGGCGCCTCGGTCGACTATTGGGGTGCAATCGGCGAGCGGTACAACCTGGCGTTGACCGTCGTCAACCCCCTTGTCGACGCCACCTGGCGTTTCATGACCCTGGACTGGGACGGCAAGATCCGCATGGACTGCTCGTCACCATCGGCCATGGCGTCCCTCATCGCCCAGCGCGACCGCTTCGACATCGCCACCGGCAACGATGCCGACGCCGACCGCCACGGCATTGTCACCCCTGACGGCGGGCTCATGAATCCGAACCATTTCCTGGCCGTCGCCATCCGGTACCTCTTCGGCGGGGCTCGGCCCGGCTGGCCGTCCTCGGCCTGCATCGGCAAGACGCTGGTGTCGTCGTCGATGATCGATCGGGTGGCCATGGAGCTGGGTCGGCCCCTGACCGAGGTGCCGGTCGGTTTCAAGTGGTTCGTGGACGGCCTGTTCGACGGCTCCATCGGCTTTGGGGGCGAGGAGTCGGCCGGTGCCGCCTTCCTTCGCCACGACGGCACGGTCTGGACCACCGACAAGGACGGCATCATCCTGTGTCTGCTCGCTTCGGAGATCACCGCTGTCACCGGTCGTTCCCCGTCCGAGCACTATGCCGACCTGGTCGAGCGTCACGGTGACCCGGCGTATGCCCGCATCGATTCGCCTGCCGACCGGGACCAGAAGGCCGCGCTGGCCGCCCTTTCCGCCGATGACGTGACCGCTACCGAATTGGCGGGCGAGGAGATCACGGCCAAGTTGACCAACGCACCCGGAAATGGGGCGCCGATCGGAGGACTGAAAGTCACGACGGCCAATGCCTGGTTTGCGGCCCGACCGTCGGGGACCGAGGAAGTGTACAAGCTCTATGCCGAGTCGTTCCGGGGACCCGACCACCTCGCCCAGGTGCAGGCAGAAGCCGGTGAGGTCGTCAGGGCCGCCCTGGGCTGACCGGTCGATCCGGTTCCCGGCTGAGACCGTTCAGCCCCTGGCCACCGTCTCGAACCTGACAACGGCCCCCACCGGATCCGTCTCTCCCGGCATATCCCCGATCGCGGCCGTAGAGTTGGATCGTGGACTTCACGGTGGCGGCGGATGCCTACGACCGTTTCATGGGGAGGTACTCGCAACCCCTGGCTGAGGCGTTCGCCGATTTCGTGGGGATCCGTGCCGACTGGTGGGTTCTCGACGTCGGGTGTGGGCCGGGAGCACTGCTGACCGAACTCCATCGACGGCTCGACGCCGGCGGTGTCGTCGGCCTCGACCCCTCCGAAACCTTTGTCGCAGCCGCACGAGCCCGCCATCCCGACGTCGAGATCCATCAGGCCAGCGCTGAGCAGCTGCCGCTGGCCGATGCGACGTTCGACTGCGCTCTTGCACAATTGGTGGTCCACTTCATGCCCGATCCGGTCCGGGGGTTGAGGGAACTGAGGCGGGTGACAAAGCCTGGAGGCGTCGTCGCCGCCTGTGTGTGGGATTTCGATGAGGGTCGCGGCCCGTTGAATACCTTTTGGGCCGCAGCGTCAGAACTCGACCCGCTGGCACCGGGAGAGACGGTGCTGCCCGGAACCCGTCGGGGACATCTCGCTGCCCTCCTGCGAGAAGCCGGTATGGAACAGGTCGAGGAATCGATCATCAGCGTCCAGGTCGGCCATCCCGACTTCGAGGACTGGTGGCAGCCCTATGAGCTGGGCGTCGGCCCTGCCGGCGTGTATGTTTCCTCGCTCAGCCCCCAAGACCGGGATCGCCTCCGCGATCGGTGTCGAGCGATCCTGCCCGATGGACCGTTCGAAGTCGGGGCTGCGGCCTGGGCCGCGGCCGGCCTCACACCTGGTCCACGATGAAGCGAACTCGACATTGCCGATAGCCGGTGCCGGGTGTCAGGGCCCGGTGCCCGGGTTTATCACGGGGTAAACTCGGCTCGCAGGGTCTCCCCGTGCTGATCCAGGGTCGGGACGGTCATCGGGACTCCTTCCTGCTGCCGGTGCACAGGATGGGCCGGGAACTCGAGGAGGGCGCCGTCGCTGGAGACGATGGTGCGATGGCGGAGGGCGGGATGGCGGACCACCTCATCCAGCTCGTTCACCGCACCGTAGGCGATCGACGCTGCGGCCAGCCGTTCGACGAACTCGTGCCGACTCATGGTTGCCACGACCGCTCCCAGTTCGGATTCGAGGGCATCACGATTGACCACCCGCTGATTGTTGGACGAGAAGCGCTCGTCCGTAGCCAAGTCCGGGCGCCGTAGCACCTCCACGCAGAGCCGGTGCCACTCCCGCTCGTTCTGGATGGAGATGAGGGTCAGTGCGCCGTCGGCCGTGGCGTAGGCGCCGTAGGGAGCGATGGTGGGGTGGCGCAGACCGACCCTGCTCGGACCGACGTCTCCATACCGATGTTGGACGAGGGGTACAGTCATCCATTCGGCGGCCACGTCGAACAGTGACACCGACAAAGCGGCACCCACCCCCGTGACCGAGCGTTGGATGAGGGCTTCGAGGATGGCGGCGTACGCGGTGACACCGGCCCCGATGTCGCACAGCGAGATGCCGATCCGGCCCAACTCGTTGGGGCCGCCGGAAACGGCGATGATGCCGCTCTCGGCCTGGATGAGTAGGTCGTAGGCCTTCTTGTCGGCCAAATCCGGATCGTCGCCATAACCCGAGATGTCGCAGGTGATGAGTCGGGGCCGACGTTCACGAAGGGCGCCGGAGCCCAGACCCAGTCGGCCCAATGCCCCCGGTGCCAGATTCTGCACAAAGACGTCGGCCGCTTCGATCATGCGAAGCAGCACGGCCCGGTCCTCATCATCCTTGATGTCGAGCACGATCGATTCCTTACCGTGGTTGATCCAGGCGAAGTACGAGCTGTCGGCACCAACCGCCGAGTCATAGCCCCGGGCGAAATCGCCACCCGAGCGCTCGACCTTGATGACTCTGGCTCCGGCGTCGGCCAGCCGGGCCGTGCAGAGGGGAGCGGCCACCGCCTGCTCCACGGCCACAACGGTGATGCCATGCAGCGGCCCTCGATGGTCGGTCGCCGTGGGCGATGGTGAATGGCTGAGCGACGGCATTGAATGGCGACCGTATCAGACGTCAAGCCAACCCCGCCCGGTGTCGTTACTCCTGTTGTGCACATCATCGAATCCGCCGGTCGTGTTCTCATTGTCACCAATCTGCAATAGAGTTGAGCCGTCGTAGGGGCCGGGTGAGCCGATGCCCATCCTCGGGGTGCATCGGCAGGTCCGGCAAGGAAGAAGCCGACAACGTGGGCTGGAGTGTGAGACGCAGAGAGCGAACAGCGGCAGTCCCTGCCCCGGCGCGGCTGGCGTGCATGGGCCTCGTGGCCGTTGCCATCTCGATAGGTGCCGTGCTGATTCCCGGTATGGGACCCGCCCCCCGGAAAGACCTCTCGTCATTCGATCTGGAAACGGCCGAGTCGAACTCCACCGCCGACGACGAGACCGCTGATGAGATGGGGTCGGCATCGGATGCGGCCGTAGCCGGCCAACAGCTGAAATTGCCGGCCTCGATCTCGGCTGTCGATCGTCTCTCCGTGTCGACCAACGACAGTGCCGGACTCGCCGCTCTGGTCGGTACCGAAGGCGGCGATACCGACGAGTCCTTCACCGGTTTGATCAATCGACTCCGGGCCGAGCCGGCGACGACAACCACCACCACGACCGGGTGGGTGGAGCCCACCATCGAGCCGGAGGCCAAGTGGGTCGATGCCGGTCACGGCGTGGCCGTGCCCGATGTGCTCCTGCGCATCCGGTTCTGCGAGTCGACCAACCACTACCAGGCAGCCCATCGGGTATCGAGCGCCCGCGGCGCCTACCAGTTCCTGACCAAGAGCTGGAACTGGTACGGGCACGCCGCCCGCTACGGTGTGGCCAGCGCCGACCAGGCCACACCGGCCCAACAGGACGAGGCCGCCGTGCTCACCCTGCGACGGTCCGGAACCCGTCCGTGGGCCGCCAGCCGTCACTGTTGGGCCGCGGCGTCCATCAATCCCAACTACGCCACGTTCCGGCCGGCAACCACAACGACCGCTGTCACCACCACGACCTCGACAATCGCTCCGGGCTCGAACTCATCGACGACGACGTCGGTACCGGTCACGGCAACCACCATCACCGCACCGCAGACGACGCCGTCGACTGCGCCGTCGAGCACGCCATCGACGACACCAACGACTGCAGCCTCGACCACTGCCTCGACGACGACGTCGACCACGACAACCGGGTCGTCGACCACAGGCTGAGCGCCTCGGTGAGCAGTCCCGGTTCGATCGATCTGCTGTTCCTGTGCACCGGGAATGCCACTCGATCGGTCCTGGCCGGCGAGCTTCTCCGGTGGCATCGACCCGAGCTTCGGGTCATGACCGCGGGAACCTTGGTGGTCGAGGGGCTCCCGCTCGGCGTGAGGACTCGGGCCGCGTTCGAGGCCATCGGGCTCGAGCCGCCGTTCCACCGCTCGACCCAGGCCACGGGCGAGCAGCTCGCTGCGTCCCGCCTGGTTGTCGGGCTCGATCCTGAGCATGTCGGTTGGGTACGGCGCCAACACCCCGATATGGCCGATCGCACGACAACGCTGATCCATCTGACCGAGTCGAGCGAGCACGGGCAGATCATCGGTCTCCAGGCGCTCATCGACCGGCTGACCGTGGAGCACCGGGCGGGGCGATGTCCGGGCCCTGACGAGGAGATTCCGGATCCCGGGGGTGGCCCGGTCGAAGGCTATGTGGCCGCCGCCCACCGCATCAAGGGTCTCGTGGATCGCCTTGCCCACCGGCTCTAGCATGGTTGCCAGGGTCGCCTCGATAGAGCGTCGACGACGATGACGAGAATGGAATCCAGGTGAGCGAGAGCCGATACGACGCCATCATCATCGGGGCCGGTGTAATCGGCGCAGCCATAGGCTACGAGCTGGCCAGCGCCGGACGGAGGACGCTCAACATCGACAAGAACCCGGCGGCGGGCTACGGGTCGACCTCCAACAGCTGCGCCATCATCCGGTTCAGCTACTCCACCTACGACGGCGTGGCCATGGCCTGGGAGGGCCAGCACTACTGGGCCGATTGGCGGAACTACCTGGGTGGCGATGTGGATGAGCGGGGGCTGATCGAGTTCGTGCAGTGCGGGACGGCGCTGCTCAAAAAGCCGGGCGACGGCTCCCACCACGAGAAGGTGGTGCCGCTGTTGACCGAGCTGAACATCCCGTTCGAGGACTGGTCGGTCGACGAGTTGGTCCAGCGGTTCCCGGCGTTCGATACCGCTGTCTTCGGACCGCCGAAACGACCCGACGACCCCGACTTCTGGAACGAACCGGCGGAACGGTTGCTGGGTGCCGTCTGGACGCCCGACGCCGGCTACATCAGCGATCCCCAGCTGTCCACCCACAACCTGCAGCGAGCGGCTGAAAGCGTCGGCGGCGAATTCAGATTCAACACCGAGGTCACGGCCGTCGATCGCACCGAGAATCGGGTTCGCGGGGTCACCGTGTCAACCGGCGAGACGTTGACGGCTCCGGTCGTGGTCAATGTCGCCGGTCCTCACAGCTTTGTCGTCAACCGCATGGCCGGACTCGCAGGCACCATGAACATCGCCACCCGGGCCCTTCGTCACGAGGTCCACCACGTGGCTTCGCCCCCGGGCGTGAACTATGGGGCAACGGGGTGTCACGTTCAGGACGGCGACACCGGGATCTACTTCCGGCCCGAGGCCGGCGACAACATCCTCATCGGCTCCGAGGATCCGGCTTGCGACCCCAGGGAATGGGTGGAGAATCCCGACGAGTTCGATCGCAGCATCACCGACGAGCAGTGGGAAGCCCAGGTGCTTCGATTGGCCCGGCGCATGCCCGACCTGGGTGTACCCAACGTGAAGCGCGGTGTGGTCGACCTGTACGACGTGGCCGACGACTGGATCCCGATCTACGACAAGACCGATCTCGATGGCTTCTTCGTGGCCATCGGCACCAGCGGCAACCAGTACAAGAACGCCGGGGTGGCCGGTCACTGCATGGCCCGGCTGATCGAGGAGGTGGAGGGGGGTCGTGATCACGACGGCAACCCGCTCACGGTCACCGGTCGCTACACGGGGCTGGACATCAACCTGGGGGCGTTCAGTCGAAACCGGGAGATCAACCCCAACTCCAGCTTCAGTGTGAACGGCTGAGGTGGCGATCCGCCGTTCATGACTCTCGACCCCCGGCACGACGTACGATCCGAGGTTCTGGCCCGATGCCAGGCCGCACTGCCCGACTGGCGGGGACACACGGTGGACGAGTTCCACTTCGCCGACCCCAAGGGTTTCTCGTCGTTCACGATGGGTATCGAGGCCTGCGATGGTGTGACCGTCGATCCGCCGGCTGTGCTGTACCGCCACCTCGACGGCAAGGAGAACGCCATCCTCGACAGGGGCGATGAGCGCAGGGTGTTCCTCATGCTGGCTGACCACGGGATAGCCGCCCGCTGCCTGCACTATGACGACATGTGTCGCATCGAGGAGTTCTATCCAGGGCGAACCTTGACCGCCGACGATGTCTACGACCCGATCATCCAGCAGGCAGTGGCGGCCGAGCTCCATCGGTTCCATGGGCTCGACACCTCGGGACTGCCGGAGCCCACGTTCTTTCCCTTGCTTTTTCAGAAGTGGGCACCGCTGGTGGAGCGGGTTCTCATCGAGGAACGCAACACCTTTCCCGACCACGAGCGACACCTGTGCGAACCCCTGCTCCAGATGCTGGAGCCGGCGACGCTCCACAAGGTGCTGCGGTGTCTGCCCGACAACGCGGTCGACGAGCCGGTCTTTTGCCATAACGACACCTATCACGGCAACACCATGGTGCTCGACGATGGACGGGTGAAGCTGCTTGATTTCGAGTTCTCGTGCCGCAATCAGCGGGTGTTCGACTTCGCCAACTTCTTCGCCGAGACCGCGATGCTCCACGGCTTCGCCGCTGAGCCCCACTTCAAGATCGGCCCGGCCCGTCACACCGACGCCGATCTGGCTCGCTTCATCGGCTTTTATCTGGACCACGATGACAATCACGATCCGGTTCGGCGACGAGCTGAGCAGGATCGGCTCCTAAGCCAGACCCGCCGAGCCATCATGGCCTCCGACTATATGTACGCCATGGCCGCCGTCCCACTCGCCGTAGAACCGTTCCAGAAGATCCGGTTTCTTCCCTACTCATCTCAGCGATTCGCCCGTTTCCTGTCGGCCTGGCAGGCCGACTTCGGGTCCAACCGGTTCTAGCCGTACCCGTCGCTCGGTTGACGACCGCCCTTCGACGGTCGGCCCCGACCTGGATCGGGCGAACCATTTGTACCTGGGTTGTCGGATACGTCCCGGGCTGACGCTGTCCGGCCTACAGCCATGAGCCGGATCGTCCATGTCCGGTGGGGCGACGTACCCAAATCGGGGCCGAGCTGAGCCGCGCCGCTCAGTGCCGCAGGCTCGGGGTCGACGGTGCTGCCAATAGGTCGGGTGATGACCGATGGCCACGCCAGCGATGGCCACGACACCGATTCTCACGACGATGCACCGGAGACCACGAAGCACATGCCGATGATGGGCGGGCGCCGACGACGCCAGAAATCAGCCCCGGGGCGCCGGGACGTCCACCGGCAGCCGCACGCCCACCGGCTGCCTGACCCTCGCCGGCACCGGCACGTCGAAACACCCGACCACCGTCGACTCGGCTTTCTTGGTTCACTGGCGGCGTTCGCGCTCGCCGGCTTTGCCCTGCTCGCAGTCGGGGTCTCGTCGGTCACCAGCAACGCCGCCTCGTCGGGCTTTGGTGGCTGTGGCACCTATACGCCCCTGGCACCGATCGGGTCCGGTGTCGTTCGCCCGGTGTCCAACCAGGCCGAATTGTCGGCGGCAATGGCCGCTGCCCAGCCCGGCGACACCATCAATCTGGCTTCGGGTCGGTATCGGGAGATCCACTACCGAGAGGTCGACGGCCACAGATCCGGGACCCCCGATCAACCCATCGTGATCCAGGCTGCAGCCGGTGCCGAGGCCATCATCGACTGGGGACAGGTCAACGACCCGCAGGTGAAACCGGTGGTCGACATCGATCGGCGGGAGCACATCAAGATTCGGGGCCTCATCGTCCGGAACCGGAGCTTTGGTCTTCGCTCCGCAGGCTCCAGCAACGTGACCTTTGAACACAACGACGTGGCCGAGGTCGGTCACTCCGGCGTCGTGGCCCAGGTCTACAACAACGACCCGAACCGGCCATCGACGAGTGTGACCATTCGCTGCAACCGGATCCACGACACCGGCCGGGTCGCACCCGAGTTCGGTGAGGGCATCTACATCGGCACCGGATCGGTCTCGGTCCCCGATCCGACGTCGAACATCCTCATCGAGGGCAACGACATCTTCCGAACCAGCAACGAGGGCATTGACATCAAGCATCACGTCACCGACGTGACCATCCGTCACAACGACGTCCACGACCTCACCCCATACTACGGAGGGGCCATCTCCCTCGGCCTGAACAATCTCGATTGGGGACCGGCCAACTACCGGGTCGAGAACAACCGGATCTGGAATGTCTCGTCCGGAAGGAATTATGCCCAGGCCATCGCCATCGGCCACGGCCCGACGATCATTCGCCACAATCTGATCTGGGGCATCGAGTCGGAAACGACCAGTTCCTGGCCCTGGATCCATCCGATCCAGATTCACGGCGATGACAGCACGGCCGCCTGGGCCTATGGATTCGGTAACCCGGCGGCCAATCAGGTCGAGATAACCGGCAACACAGTGGTCGGCTGTCAGGTGGCCTGCATCGACAGCTTCACCGATCCCGGAGCAGTGGCCCCCGGCCTCACCATGGGCGTCAACGTGGTGACCGCCGCCTCCTCCAGGGACGCCGCCAACGACAGCGATCACCTTGTTTCCGAAGACGAGTTCATCGGGCCGACGTCGGGAACCGCGGACGCCGGGAACGGACCGGGATCGGGCCTGGCCTTGACCTCCTCCGATACCAGCCTGACGAGCCTGACCACGACGGCTTCGACCACTTCAGCCACATCATCGACGTCGTCGACGTCATCTGCCACGTCGATGGAACCGACCACCACCAGGCCGGCGACGACGACGTCGGCGTCCGCCATGCCGGCCAGATCGTCGACAGCGACCACCTCGGGCTCGACCACGATCACGGGTCTGGCGACGACGACCACGATCACGACCTCCACCACCGAGAACTCGGCGGACGCCATCGAGGCCGGGACGGGGTCAACCGACTCCGGCGAGCCCAAGAACAACGGCGCCGACCCGACGACGACCATCGGTGGGATCGGACCGGCCTGGGCCACAACCACCACCGTCGGCAGGATCACCGTTCCCGAGACCACGACCACCACGGTGCGACCCCACACCACTGCCCTCGAGGATCGACCCGGAGGGCGGATGGGCCGGAAACTGGACCGCGGCAGAAGCCCCAACCGACGGGGGCGGTGACCGCCGCCCCGATACCGCTCGTCGACGAAGGTCGGGGCGAGCCCGGGGCTGCCCATCTCGAGCCGGCGCTCTAGACTCCGATCGGGACTCCGGTTCCCGCATGGAACCGAAGCCGACTCACTTGTGGCCACGCCGGTCGGAGCCGCCGGCCGATGGATGGACAGCCGTGTACGACCAACGATCGACCCTCTATCAACTGATCAGCCTGGTCGATCACCTGACCGACCCCTCCTCGGGCCGAAAGACGAGCCAACGGGACCGGCTTCTTGCCGTCGCCGGTCAGGCAGTGTGGGCCGAGGAGTTGGGCTTCGGAGGATTCGGGGTGGGCGAGCACCACTTCGATCAGTACATCATGCCCGCTCCCGAGCTCATACTCAGCCACATCGCCGCTCGGACCACGGCCATTCGGCTCGGCACATCGGTGTCGCTGTTGGCCAACCTTGACCCGGTGCGCTTCGCCGAACAGCTGGCCGTGCTCGACGTGATGAGCGGGGGACGAATCGAGGTGACCTTTGCCCGCGGGGCCTCGAACGAGACCTCACGAGCCTTCGGCATCGACGACATCGAACAGCTCCGCCCGAAGTTCGAGGAGTCACTACGGCTCGTGATCGAGCTGTTGGAAGAGGAACGGGTGAGTTGGAGTGGTCGTTTCCGCACACCGCTGGACGACGTTCGCCTCGAGCCCCGTCCGGTGCAGTCCTGTCACGACCTGATCTGGATCGGAGGTGGCTTGTCGACGGTGTCGGCCGACCTGGCCGCCGATCTCGGTCTGCGGTTCATGCTTCCCAGCCTTTTTCGTTGGCCCGAGGACTATCGCAAGATCGTGAAACGTTACCGCCGTCGGGCAATCGAGGCCGGCCACGGCGACAGGATCGAGGTTGGCTTCCCGTCCTATGTGCATGTGGCACCAACCTCCCAGGAGGCCCGGCGCCGCTGGCGTCCCTACCTCGAGAACTACCGGGACTTCGCCCTCCGACTGCGGAGCGGTTTCGGTCGGCCGACCGACTACGACTCCCTGCTCCGGGGGCCGGCCATCTGTGGCAGCCCGGCTGAAGTGGCGGAGCGGGTGGCCGAGATCAACGACCTGCTCGGATTGGGACGGCACATGGTTCTGATGGATGTCGGAGCGCTGCCGGAACGTCTGCTGCGAGAGTCCATGGAGCTGTTCGCGGCCCAGGTCATCCCGCAACTCCCGTCCGGCAACGCACGGCCAGTAGGATGAGCACCATGGCAGCCGATTCGTCAGGTGATTCCGAGTCCCGCCCGGTTCGACTCTCGCCTTCCATCCTCGCCTCCGACTTCAGCCGCCTGGCCGCGGAAGTACAGGCCATGGAGGCGGCAGGAGCCGACTGGATTCATCTCGACGTGATGGACGGTCACTACGTTCCCAACATCACCTTCGGCCCCCCGGTCATCGCATCGTTGCGGAAGCAGACCGACCTCTACTTCGACGCCCACCTCATGATCGCCCCGGTCGATCCCTACCTGGAGCGCTTCGCCGAGGCCGGCTGCGACGGCATCACCATTCATGCCGAGGCCGGACCCCACCTGGACCGTTCCCTGCAATACATCCGTTCGCTGGGCAAGCGGGCCGGGGTGTCCCTCAACCCCAGTACGCCGTTGGAGTCGCTGAAGTGGGTGCTGGACCGCTTGGATCTCATCCTGATCATGTCGGTCAACCCCGGGTTCGGGGGCCAGGAGTTCATTCCCACCAGTATCGACAAGGTCCGCCAGGTGCGGGAGCTGGTCGGTGATCGGCCCATCGACATCGAGGTCGACGGCGGGGTCGAACCATCCAATTCCCGGCAGCTCATCGAGGCCGGGGCCAACGTCCTGGTGGCCGGATCGGCTGCCTTCCGCAGCGGCCCGGCGGCCTACGCCGACAATCTGGCTGCAATCCGGAACGGTACCCCGCCGGGCTGAGCCCGGTGGCGTTGCCGTGACAACCCCAACTAGAGTGGCGGCCATGCGAGTGGCCCTGTTCGCAACCTGCCTGGTGGACGCCATGGCACCGCGGGTGGCCAAGGCGACGGTCACCGTGCTGGAGCGCCTGGGGTGTACGGTCGAGTTTCCCTCGAGCCAGACGTGCTGCGGGCAGATGCACACCAACACCGGCTATGCCGCCATGGCCGCACCAATGGTCAAGAACCACCTCGAGACCTTCGAACCCTACGAGTACGTGGTCACTCCCAGTGGCTCGTGCGCGGCGTCGATTCGCCATCAACACCCGTGGATCACCCGGGACTACCTGGATCCCGAGCTGGTCGATCGGGTCGACGCACTGGGAAACCGAACCTATGAGCTGTCGGAGTTCATCGTCAACGTGCTCGGGGTCACCGATGTCGGGGCCGTCTATCCCCATCGAGTCACCTACCATCCGGCCTGCCACGGCACCCGTACCCTCGGCCTGGGCGATCTACCGTTGACGCTGCTGCATGAGGTCCGGGGCCTGGAACTGGTCGAGCTGCCGGAGGCGGCGGGCTGTTGCGGATTCGGGGGAACGTTCGCCATCAAGAACGCCGACGTGTCAAGTGCCATGCTGGCCGACAAGGTCCACCACATCCTGAGCACCGGTGCCGAGGCCTGCACCGCCGTCGACGCCTCGTGCCTACTGCACATCGGTGGTGGCCTCTCCCGCAATCGAACCGGGGTCGATACCATCCATCTGGCCGAAATCCTGGCGTCCACCGAAACGGACTCGCCGGTGACCGCCACAAACGGCGGACAACCATGACGGCCACAACGGGCTCCGGGTCGGTACCCGTCGATCCTCCCCGGGCCACCAACACCGGCCATCTCCACGGCCGACCGTTTCCGGCCGCGGCGCGGGTGGCCCTGGGTGACAGCCAGCTGCGGCGCAACATCGGCAAGGCCACCCACACCATCCGCGACAAACGAGCGATCGTGGTCGACGAGCTCGCCGACTGGCGGCAACTCCGAGCTGCCGGAGCAGCCATCAAGGACGCCACCCTGGCCAGGCTGGACACGTATCTGGAGCAGCTGGAGGAGCAGGTGAGCGCCGCCGGGGGAGTGGTGCACTGGGCGGCCGACGCCGACGAGGCCAATCGCATCGTCATAGACCTCTGCCGTAGGGCCGAGGCCACCGACGTGGTCAAGGTCAAGTCCATGGCCACACAGGAGATCCGCCTCAACGAGGCCCTGGCCGACGCCGGCATCTCGGCGTGGGAAACCGACCTGGCTGAGCTGATCGTCCAGCTCGGCCACGACATGCCCAGCCACATCCTGGTTCCGGCCATTCACCGCAACCGGGCCGAGATCAAGGAGATCTTCAACCGGGAGATGGGCAAGGTCGGACGACCGGCCCCTTCGGAGTTGAGTGACGAGCCGGTGGCCTTGGCCGAGGCGGCCCGGGTCCATCTTCGCCAGCGGTTCCTGTCGACCGATGTCGCCATCTCCGGGGCCAACTTCGCCGTGGCCGAAACCGGCACGGTGATGGTGGTCGAATCCGAGGGCAACGGTCGGATGTGCCTGACGCTGCCAAGGACCCTGATCACGGTGATGGGCATCGAGAAGCTGGTTCCAACCTGGCGGGATCTCGAGGTGTTCCTTCAGTTACTGCCCCGATCCAGCACCGGTGAGCGAATGAACCCGTACACCACCATGTGGACCGGGGTGACCGACGGCGACGGGCCTCAGGAGTTCCACCTGGTCCTGCTGGATAACGGCCGCACGGCGGCGCTGGCCGATCCGGAGGGGCGGGCGGCACTGCGCTGCATCCGCTGCTCGGCCTGCCTCAACGTGTGCCCGGTCTACGAACGCACCGGGGGTCACGCCTACGGATCCATCTATCCCGGACCTATCGGGGCCGTGCTGTCACCCCAACTGACCGGCGTGGAGGACAACACGTCGCTGCCCTTTGCCTCGTCACTGTGTGGGGCGTGCTACGACGTCTGCCCCGTCGCCATCGACATCCCATCCATGCTGGTTCATCTCCGGACCCAGGTCACCGCCCTACCGGAGAAGGCCCGCTCACCGGAGCGGCAGTTGATGCGGGCCCTGGCCTGGGTCATGTCGTCCCCCGGCCGGTGGACCCGCTCCATCCGCATGATAGGACTCGGTCGTTTCCTGGCTCGAAGCGGACGATTCACCTCCATGCCCCCGCCCATCAACGGCTGGACGGCGACCCGGGACCTCCCCGCACCGCCGGAGCAGAGCTTCCGCGACTGGTGGGCGGCGCGTGCCCCGAAGGACGGAGCGTCATGACCGACCCCTCGTCGTCCCGAGAGAGGGTCCTGGCCCGGGTTCGCAAAGCGAAGGCGACCATGACCGAGCCATCGATCACCCGGGACTACCGGACCGCCGGTGACCATGACGCTGCCGGTGACGAGGGCCTGATCGAGGTGTTCGTCGACCGGCTGATCGACTACCGAGCCGACGTAACCCGGGTCGCCGATCACGACGTGGCCGGTGCCGTGTCAGACATTTCCGAACGCGAGGGTGCCCGGTCGCTGGTCGTGGCGCTCGGGTACCCCGATCGGTGGTGGCCGATAGGACTGGATCCGGTCGTCGACGGCCTCGGCCAGGACGGCACAACCCTCTTGTCGACCACCGAACTGGACGGGATCGACGCCGTGGTCACCACCTGTGCCGTGGCCATTGCCGAAACCGGCACCATCGTGCTCGACGGCGGTCCGGGCCAGGGCAGGCGGGCCATCACCCTGCTGCCCGATCTCCACATCGTGGTGGTCCGAACCGAACAGGTGGTTCCCCGGGTTCCCGATGCGCTGCCCCTGCTCGATCCCCGGCGCCCCCTGACCTGGATCAGCGGACCGTCGGCCACCAGCGATATCGAGCTGAACCGGGTCGAAGGTGTGCACGGACCCCGCCGGCTGCGGGCCATCATCGTCGACTGAGCCGGCCGGTCCACGGAATGGTCAGGCACCCGGGACCGGGGCGCACGTGGCCGGAGTGGCTACTGTTGACGCTTTGTGTGGAGAAGCTGGCTCAGCACACCGTCATCACCTGGGCGTTCTTTGCCGATTTGGGAGATCTGCGGGAGGAGGTTGCCGTGGACTATCGCTGGCTGGCGGCAACCGGAGCGGTCATCGGGCTTCTCTTCCTGGTTGCCTTCGTTGCCCTAGTTGCCAGGCAACGCTGGAGCTTGACGCTCCTATCAGGTCTTGCCGGCGTCGACATCGTGGGCGAGTTCATTGCCCAGGGAACCGTGGTCATCACTCTCACCGTGTCGTTCGTCGTCGCCCTTGTGATCCTGATCCTGGCCCGCATGGTTGCGCACACGACCGCCACCGGCCAACACGATTGACGCCATCAGCCACGACCCGTTCGGGTGGCCAGTGTCTCGGGAACGGGTCGCTCAGTCGAAGTCTTTGGTCAAGTTGGTGTTGTCAGATGGGACCGGGGCCTGGGTCATGGTCAGATGAAGCGGCTGATCGGCCCGATAAGGGTGGGCGGCAATGACCTCGTGGTTCAGTTCCAAGCCGAGGCCTGCCCGATCGGTGGCCTCCAGGTAGCCATCGCTCCAGGGCAGCGGGTCGACCACGATGTCCCGATGGAAGTCGGTGTGGATGGTCTCCAGGATGAGGAAGTTCGGGCAGGTGTGGGCCACGTGGGCGGCGGCGGCGTGGGCCACCGGGCCACAGTAGATGTGGGGGGCGAGCTGAGCGTTGTACAGCTCGGCCACGGCCGCAATCTTGCGCATCTCCCAAATGCCGCCGGCCCGGCCCACATTGGGCTGGACGATGGCGGCTCCCGCCGCCAGAGCAGCGTGGAACTCGGCTCGGGTGGTGAGCCGTTCCCCGGTGGCCACGGGGATGGAGGTGGACTCGGCGATCCGGGCCAGCGAACTCATCTGGTCGGGCGGGCAAGGCTCCTCGAACCAGAGGGGATCGAACTGCTCCAGCCGGCGGGCCAGGCGGACGGCCGATGATGTCGTCATCTGGCCGTGGGTTCCGAATAGCAGGTCGGCCCGGTCGCCGACGGCCTGACGCAACCGGGCCGTGTTGTACTCCGATCGGGCCAGCTCGGTCATCGAGAGCTCACGGCCACCCTGGACGGCGTAGGGGCCGGTGGGGTCCTGCTTGATGGCCGTGAACCCCAGTTCCAGGTAGTACTCGGCCTGTGTGGCGGCGGCATCACCGTCGTGGTAGACGTCGGGATCATCGGCTGGATCCAGGCTGCTGTTGTGGACGCTTGGGGGGTAGAGGTAGGTGTAGGTCCGCAGCCGGGGATGGAACACTCCGCCCAACAGTTGGTGGACGGGTCGGCCGATGGCCTTGCCCACGATGTCCCAGCACGCCATCTCCACCCCGCTGAACGCTCCCATCAGCGACACGTCGGGCCGCTGGGTGAAGCCGGCCGAGTAGGCCCGGCGGAACATGGCCTCGACGTGGTGGGGATCGTCCCCGGCCAGGAACCGGTCGAACAGATCGACGACCATGGCCCGGGCCACGTCGGCGCCGAAGGGAATGCCGTAGCACTCGCCGATACCGGTGATGCCATCGTCGGTGGTGACCTCGACCAGCAGCCAGTAGCCGCCGCCGATACCGGTCGGTGGGGAGGTGACGTGGGTGGTGATCGATTCGAGCTTCACCGGCACCAGGCTACGGCTGTAGCATTGTTCGCTCAAGCATCGATTCCGGTCGGGCCGTGATTTCACCGGCATCCCGGTCGGCGTCAATCCGAATCGTCGAGTTGGTCGAGAAACCGAATGGTCGCCTCGACGATTCGGGTTCTGGCCTCCTCGTCGGAGACGGTCGCCTCGCCGTCGCCACCCTGATCACCGTAGTCTCCGAACTGGGCGTGGTTGGCCCCCTCGATGACCACGAAATCGGTCTCGGGTGGCAGGAGGTCCTTCGACTGGTCGATTTCGGCCGGGGTGGTGAGGGCGTCGTTGGTGCCCGACACCGAGAGCACGGGCAGATCGGCGTCAGCCAACGACCGGGCGGGATAGGCGGCCCACAGCACCAGACCCGCCACGTCCGAGCCCGAACTCCCGACGTCGGAGACGGCGACCTGATGGGCGTAGTCGGAAGCGGCGACACCGCCCAGGGAGTGTCCTCCAACCGCCCATCGGACGGGCACGCTCTGGACCTCGGACCATGCGTCATAGGCCTCGACGGCTCCGGTTGCCGCATTGATGTCGAGCAGGGCGAACCCCAGGGGCGGCTTCACGACAACGACCGGGTGGCCTGCCTCCACCACCGGCGCAAGGAGAGTGGCATAGGCCCGCGGATCGACTCGGGCCCCCGGATAGAAAACCAGGCCGGTCCCGATCGGCGCATCGCCGGTGTCGGCCGGCGACATCAGGAGGTGGGTTGGTGTGCTCCGGACCCGGATGCCGCCCCGTAGCCCGAGTGAGCCGGGTTGGGACGACACCTCGATGATGCCGATCGCCCGGTCATCGGCCGGGAACGGTCGGAGGTACACGGCGACGATCAGCAGCAGCACGACCGGTAGCGCCGCCACCGACCACCACCGCGATCGATTGCCAGGCCGTCGGGACAGGATCATGGCCGCCACCAGCAGGCCGAGACCGATCAGCCACAGTACGACGAGGACGACGCCGTAGGCCGGGTGGGAGCCGGCCAGGGCACCCCACGATGTGACGGCGGCGAAGGTCGCCACCCCCAGGCAGGCCAGTCCAAGAAGGGCGGTGGCGGTCGGCCCGATCGAGAGGGTGGACACGGCGGAGCCGACGCCGAGTTCCGAGTCGGGACCGGCTTCGGCTCGATTGTCGGCATCGTCGGTCATGGTGAGGAAACGGAATCCATGCGGGCGGAGGGGACCGATCCGAGTCCGACGGAACGGTTCAACACGGGACTCCGAGTTCGGCTAGCGTAACGTCAATGGGTGGCGATGGAACCATCGTCAGGGTGAAGGGAGAGGGGGAGGAGGAGCTGTGAGGCGACCGGCGTTGCCATGGCGGCCGGCGACGGCCGCGATCGACGAGGACCGGGTCTACGACTTCGTCATCGTCGGCGGCGGCTCGGCCGGCTGCGCGTTGGCCAACCGCCTGAGCGCCGACCCCGCCAACCGGGTGCTGGTGCTTGAGGCAGGACGACCCGACTACCGGTGGGACGTGTTCATCCACATGCCGGCGGCCCTCACCTATCCCATCGGCAGCCGGTTCTACGACTGGAAGTACGAGACCGAGCCCGAGCCGTTCATGGCAGGCCGTCGGGTCTATCATGCCCGCGGCAAAGTGCTCGGCGGCTCATCAAGCATCAACGGCATGATCTTCCAGCGGGGGAACCCGCTGGACTTCGCGAAGTGGGCGGCCCGACCCGGTATGGAGAGGTGGGACTACGCCCACTGCCTGCCCTATTTCAAACGAATGGAAACCTGCCTGGCCGGCGGGGACGACTGGCGGGGCGACGTCGGTCCGCTCATCCTGGAGCGGGGCCCGGCCGACTCACCGCTGTTTCAGGCCTGGTTGGAGGCCGGACCCCAGGCCGGCTACGGCCGAACCACCGATGTCAACGGCTACCGCCAGGAAGGCTTCGCCGCGTTCGACAAGAACGTGCATCGGGGTCGCCGTTTGAGCGCGGCCCGGGCCTACCTCCATCCGGTCATGGACCGGGCCAACCTCACCGTCGTGACCCGAGCCTTCACCACCGGCGTGCTGTTCGAGGGAGCCCGGGCCGTGGGAGTCGAGTTCCGTCACCGTGGTCGCCGTCATCGGGCCAGGGCCAAGACCATCATCAGCTGCGGGGGAGCCTTCAACAGCCCGCAGCTGCTCCAGGTCTCGGGTATCGGCCACGCCGACCACCTCCGGTCGCTGGGAATCCGCCCCCTCGTCAACCTCCCGGGGGTCGGGGCCAACCTCCAGGATCACCTCGAGGTCTACATCCAGTACGCCTGCCTGCAACCGGTGTCGATGCAGCCCCATCTGGCCCACTGGCGCAAACCGTGGATCGGTCTGCAGTGGCTGGCCCGTCGAGGCCCGGCCGCCACCAACCAATTCGAGGCCGGGGCGTTCGTTCGCAGCAATGACGACGAGGCCTACCCCAACCTGATGTTCCACTTCCTGCCCGTCGCCATCCGCTACGACGGCACCGTGCCGTCGTCCGGTCACGGCTACCAGGTGCACGTGGGCCCGATGTACTCCGATGCCACCGGATGGGTTCGGATCCGGTCCGCCGACCCCACCATCAAGCCGGCCATCCAGTTCAACTACTTGTCCACCTCCCAGGACCGGCGGGAATGGGTCGAGGCGGTTCGGGTGGCACGACGCATCCTCAACCAGCCTGCGTTCGAACCCTACAACGGGGGCGAGCTGTCGCCGGGGCCCGGTGTGGAAACCGACGAGGAGATCATGGCCTGGGTGGCCCGAGACGCCGAGACCGCCCTCCACCCGTCGTGCACCGCCCGCATGGGAATGGACCCCGATGCCGTGGTCGATCCCGCCACGATGTCGGTCTACGGGGTCACGGGTCTTCACGTCGTCGACGCCTCGGTCATGCCGGAGATCACCAACGGCAACATCTATGCTCCCACCATGATGATCGCCGAAAAGGCGGCCGACCTGCTGCTGGGGAACACCCCGGCGCCTCCCGAGACGGTCGAAGTCTACATCGGGGACCGAACGACGAAGGATGGCGGCGGGGCGGGCGAACGGCCGGAGGACATCGCGTGGAATCGACCGGTGTGACCGTGGCCGTCACCGGCGCCGCCGGAGGACTGGGCCGCCAGATCGTGGCCCATCTCCATCGCTGCGGCTACCGGATCGTCGCCGTCGTGCGCGCTGAACCCGACGAGCCGGTTCTGGGGGCGTCCCAGACGGTGAGCGCCGAGCTGTCCGACCCCGACCAGGCAAACTCGGTGTTGTCCCGCGTCGACGTCGCCGACGGCCGCCTCGCCGGTCTTGTCAACGTCGCCGCCATCCAGCCGGTGCAGCCGTTCCAACGCATTACCGTGGAGCAGTGGGCGTCGATGATGTCGGTCAACCTCGACGCCGCCCACTGGCTGACCCGATCGGCGGCCGACATCATGGGGGCTGACGGCCAAGGAGGTTCGATCGTGCACATCAGCTCCATCGAGGGCATGCAACCGGCTCCCGGGCATGCGCACTACTCGGTGTCCAAGGCGGGATTGCTGATGCACGCCAGAGCAGCGGCTCTCGAACTGGGCCCGGATCGCATCCGGGTCAATGCCGTCTCACCCGGTTTGTGCGACCGCCCGGGCCTTCGGGAGCAATGGCCCGAAGGGGTGGAACGGTGGATGGCTGCGGTTCCCCTCGGTCGACTGACCACCGGTGAGGACGTGGCCAAGGCCTGCCGATTCCTGCTTTCCGACGAGGCCGAATTCATCACCGGGGCCAACCTGGTGGTCGATGGGGGTATGTCGACCCGACCAACGTGGTAGGAAGTAGGTTGGGGCTCCAATCCCTCGGCGGCAATCCCAACGCCACGAGATCCAACTACCCGCTGCCTCCGGAATCCCGATGATCAGCACTCGAACCCTCCCCACCGACTGGCATTCGCTGAATTCGCCGGGCCTCAATCTGGATGACCCACTCCACGCCTGCTGCCACGGCTCACGTCTGTTGGGACGCGAACCGGCCTTTGTGCTCCACGGCGGGGGTAACACCTCGGTGAAGACGGAGTTCCGCGACGTCACCGGTCGTCTCATCGAGGCCCTCTTTGTGAAGGGCTCGGGCTGGAACCTGGCCACCATCGAACCGGCCGGCTTCGCCCCCCTTCGCCGTGCCCGGCTGGCCGAACTGCTCGAACTCGACCGGCTGGCCGATGAGGACATGGCCCGGGAATTGGCGGCGGCCAAGCTTGATCCGGGTGCCCCCCAGCCCTCGGTGGAATCCCTTTTGCACGCGTTCCTGCCCCACCCGGCGGTGCAGCACAGTCACGCCGATGTGATCGTGGCCATGACCAATACCGCCGACGGTGAGGCCAACAGTCGCGACGCCTTCGGGAACGATGTGGTGATTATTCCCTATGTCATGCCCGGCTTCGACCTGGCCCGACTGGTACGCGAGTTGTGGCCCCGCCAGCTGCACGACGGCGTGATCGGCATGGTGTTGCTCAACCACGGGCTGTTCACCTTCGGCCGGTCCACCAGAGAGGCCTTCGAGCGCCATGTCGATCTCATCGAGCGGGCCGAAGGCTGGCTGAGCGAACATCCCCCCGGCCCCGAGGCCGAGCGGCTGGAACCGCTTCGGTTCCCTGCGCTGAACGTGGAACAGACGGCCGAGCTACGGCGTGATATCTCGAGAGCGGCGGGGCGGCCGATGGTCATCACCACCCACCGCAACGAGGCGGTCGCCACCTTCCTCGGCCGCGGCGACTGGGCCGACATCTCCCGGCGAGGACCGCTGACCCCGGATCATGTCATCCGGACCAAGAGACTGCCCCAGATCGGGCTCGACGTCAGCGCCTACGTCGAAGAGTATCGCCAGTACTACGAGCACAACGCCCGCCGGTTCGACCGGGAACTGGCCATGCTCGACCCTGCCCCTCGGGTGGTGCTGGATCGAAACCAGGGCATGGTCACGGTGGGTGGAACCACGGGCGAATCCGACGTCGTTGCCGACATCTATCATCGCACCATGGAAGTCGTGGCCACGGTCGAGGATCGCCTCGGTGGCTACGTGGCTCTGAGCGACGGTGACCTCTTCGACTGCGAGTACTGGGACCTCGAGCAGGCCAAGTTGCGGCGTCAAGGGACACCCCCGGCATTGGCTGGTCAGGTGGCGCTGGTGACCGGCGCCGCATCCGGCATTGGACGAGCCTGCGGGCAGGCCCTCATGGCCCAGGGTGCCGCCGTTGTCGGGGTGGATCTCGCCTCCGAGGTGATCGACACCTTCGAGGGTGCAGCCTGGCTGGGGGTACAGGCCGACGTGACCAGGGAGGGTGACATGGACCGGGCCCTGTTGGCAGCCGCGACCAGATTCGGGGGAATCGACATCGCCGTGGTGGCGGCCGGCGTGTTCGCCGCCAGTGCCCCCATCGCTGAACTCGACGACGAGATCTGGAGGCGGACCCAGGCCGTGAACGTGGACTCGGTGGTTCGGCTGCTTCGGAGGCTCCATCCGCTGCTGACACGGTCGCCGTCGACCGGTCGCGTCGTGGTGATCGGCTCGAGGAACGCTCTGGCGCCGGGAAGGGGAGCGGCGGCGTATTCGGCGTCGAAGGCGGCGTTGACCCAGTTGGCCAGGGTGGCTGCGCTGGAATGGGCGACCGATGGTGTCCGGGTCAACGTGGTCCATCCCGACGCGGTGTTCGACACCGGCCTGTGGACCGATGAGATACTGAACCAGCGCGCCGCCAGCTACGGGCTGACGGTGGGGGAGTACAAGCGGCGCAACCTGCTGGGAACGGAGATCACGTCGGACACGGTGGCAGAGATGGTGCTGGCCATGTGCGGACCGGCGTTCGCCGCCACGACCGGAGCCCAGGTGCCGGTTGACGGCGGCAGCGATCGGGTGGTGTGATCCTGCCTCCGGTCGTGCCATTTGCCTGCGTGCGCCAACCGAAGGTGCCGCATCTCGGCGAGCCTCGGCGTCGAACGGTAGTGTGGTCGAAGTGACGTCCACCGTTCACTGGAGCCGCGGCGCAGTCGAGCTGATCGACCAGACCCGACTGCCCCATCACCTCGAGACTCTTCGGATCGACACGGTGGAGTCGATGGTTGCTGCCATCAAACGACTGTCGGTGCGCGGCGCCCCCGCCATTGGGGTGGCCGGAGCGTTCGGCGTGGTGTTGGCCATGATGGAAGCCGATCCGGTCACCAAGCCCGGCGAGTTCGGCCGTTTGCTACAGGCGTTGCGCGACGCACGCCCGACTGCAGTGAATCTGGCTCACCGCGTCGATCAGGTGGCGTCCGTGATCGGCGGTGGAGTCGACGCTGCGCTGGCGGAGGCCGAAGCCATTCGGGCCGACGAGATCAGAGCATCCCGGGCCATGGGCGACCTGGGAGCCGACGTCACGGCCGAGTTGGTCGCATCGCCGCGAGTTCGGGCCATGACCATCTGCAACACCGGGGGGCTGGCCACGGTGGAACGGGGCACCGCGTTGGCCGTGATTCAAACCCTCCACGAACGGGGCCGACTGGAAATGGCCTACCCGTTGGAGACCCGACCGTTGCTCCAGGGAGCCCGACTGACGACATGGGAACTCCAACAGATGGAAGCTCCGTTTCGGCTGGTGGTCGATTCGGCCGGTCCGGCACTGATCAGCAGGGGTATGGTCGATATCGTGCTGGCCGGAGCCGACCGTATCGCGGCAAACGGTGACAGCGCCAACAAGATCGGTACCTACTCGCTCGCACTGGCGTCCCGAGCCAATGCGGTTCCGTTCTTGATCGTGGCGCCGGAATCGACGGTGGATACGGCGACTGCGCAGGGCTCGGACATCGAGATCGAGATGCGGTCCGAGGACGAGGTCACCGGATTCGGCTCGACTCGTTTCGCCCCGGCGGGCGCACCGGCTCTCAATCCTGCGTTCGACGTCACTCCGGCGTCGCTCATCACCGCCATCGTCACGGATCGTCGCGTCGTGTACACCGATCATGGGGAGCGACCGGCATGACCGGCTATATCGGCCCGCCCGGCCTGGATGCCGCCCGAGTCGTCGATCAACTCGGTCTGAAGCCTCTGGCTGCGGAGGGTGGGGTATGGAGCCAGGTCGTGCGCAACGAGTACTCGAGCGCCATCTACTACCTTCTGGCTCACGACGACTTCTCGGCCTTTCATCGACTTGAAGGGCCGGAGACCTACCACTTCTACGCCGGCTGGCCCCTGCGTCTGATACTCCTTCACCCCGATGGCACAATGTCGAGGCAGTGGGTGAGTCCGTGGCTCGACGCCGGGCACCGCCCGGCATTCACGGTGGACGGGGGGATCTGGCAGGCGAGCCGAACCGGTGGCAGACAGCCGGGATCCTGGACGCTGGTCGGAACCACGATGGCGCCCCCCTTCCAGCCCGCACGGTTCGAGCTCGGTAGTCGCGACGTGCTGATCGACCGTTATCCCGCGGCAGCCGACGAGGTGAGAGCCCACACCCGGGAGTTCCCGCCGAGTCAGCCGTCGTAGCCCCGGTAGCCCTGCGCCCACCCCTCGACGATCCCGCCGGTAGGGTGTTGTCGATTGTCGGTCCATCGTTCCGCCGATTGTCGGAGCTGTCTGGATCGTCAGTGATCTTCGATCGGTCCCCCCATCACCGTCCGAAACCGCCTACGCTCATGGCCCGTGAGCGCGTACGTCGTCGAAGACTTCACCGCCGAGGAGAGGGATGTCCTGCGGCGCTACTTCACCAATCTCGACAAGCCGGTCTTCGCCTTGGTCAATCTTCCCGAGGTGGTGAAGGGGGCACTCTTCGCACGCTATTCACGATCGTCGAAGAGCCTGAGAAGGCTGTTCCTCGACGAGTTCGTCGGTGAACTGGACATCGAGGGTGATCGCTCGATTGACGCCACCGTCGGCCTGGCCAAGGCCGAGGAACTCTACGACCGGGTCTTCTTCGAGTACGGGGACGACTCGGTGGCGCAGCTGGGCGGGGTTCACTTGGCCTGTGAACAGGCATCAAATCTGCTGACCAAGATCCTCGAGTGGGGACGGCTGGCCGCCTATCTCGAACAGTCGACCCGCTACATCGCCTACGACAGCAGGGTCAACGGGCGCTATCGCTACTACCGCGACCCTGACGTGCTCGGATCCGATCTCGGAGCTCGCTACATCGGTGACATGGACCGGCAGTTCGAGTCCTACGCCGAGTTGATGACGATCGTGCTCGATCATGTCAGACGGATCACGCCAAAGACCCCGGGCGATAGCGACTTCGTCTACCGATCGGCCACCAAAGCCAAGGCCCTCGATGCAGTACGGGGGATCCTGCCGGCGGCGGCCCAGTCAAACGTCGGCATGTACGGCACCGGTCAGAGCTATGAACAGATGCTGCTCAGAATGCTGGCCAGCCCGCTCCCCGAGGCCCGCCAGTACGCCGATATGATCCTGGCCGAGCTCCGGAAAGTCATCCCGTCGTTCGTCAAGCGGGTTGATCTGCCCGACCGGGGTCAGGTGGCCAGTGCCTATCTGGCCGACAACCAGGCGGCCATGACCGCGTTGGCCGACGAGCTGGTCGGCCGGGAGGAGATTTTCGACGACGAGGAGCGAGTTGAACTCGTCGACTTCGACCCCGATGCCGAGGTCAAGCTGGTGGCGTCGATGCTGTACCCCTACACCCACCTTCCGGAACGCGAACTCGACCGTCGCGCCCGGGACATGACCGTCGAGGAGCGCCTGCGGATCATCCGCACGTATACCGGGGACAGGCAGAACCGACGACACCGCCCTGGGCGGGCACTGGAGCGGCCGTTTCATCGGTTCGACATCCTGGCCGACTACGGTGCCTTTCGAGACCTCCAGCGTCACCGCATGCTCACCGTCGACTGGCAACCGCTCAACCCCCGCCACGGCTATGCCATGCCACCCCTGATCGAGGAGGTGGGTATGGTCGAGGCGTTTGAGGGAGCGATGGACAGATCGGCGGAGTTGTACGACGCCTTACACGACCGGGGTTTCGTCGTCCAGGCCTCCTATGCGGTGGCCCTCGCCTACCGGGTCAGATTCAATTTCAACATCAACGCCCGGTCCGTCATGCACACCATCGAGCTTCGCAGTACGCCCCAAGGCCATCCCGCCTACCGTCGAGTGGCCCAGCGTATGCACAAACTGATCGAGGAAGTGGCAGGCCACCGGGCCATTGCGGCTATGATGTCGTTCGTCAACCACTCCACAGAGGCGGAGCTGGAGCGGTTGGATGCAGAAAGACGGGCAGAAGCAAAGCGGACAGGTAGCGCTGTCTAGTTTGTGTCAGGCGGGCCGTTGGCCCGAACGTCTTTGCCAGGAGGCCCTCGGTGGCCAGCTCATCTCTCCACCCAGTCCGACCGTCCTATCATCGCTCGGCGGCGTCACGAGTTGCCGTCATCTCACTCGCGCTCGCCGCCATCATCGCATCGATGGTGGTGGCGCCCCCAGCCTCGGCTCAAAGCCGTTCAGTCGACGAGTACCGGGTGAAGCCCGGTGACAGTCTCTCCCTGGTGGCCAGGGATCACGGCGTCTCGACTCGGGCCCTGGCGGCGGAGAACGGGATCTCGAATGTCAACCTGATCCGCGTCGGGCAGGTATTGCGTATCCCCGGCGTCTACTACGTCGTGCGCCCGGGCGACTCGTTGAGTGGCATCGCTGTGTCGAGCGGCGTCAGCATGAGTGCGCTGGCCGCCACCAATGGAATCCAGAACCCCAATCGCATCCGAATCGGTCAACGGCTGCGTTTGCCGACCGGCACCGCGGCCCGGTCGGCGAATCCGGCCGCCGGCTACGGTCGCCTTCCATCTCGGCTCCGAGCGGATCCTGGTCGCCTGAACCTGATCCCCAGCTTTGAGAAATGGGCGGCCCACTATGGGGTACCGGCCGATGTGTTGATGGCGGTGGCCTACCGGGAATCGGGGTGGCAGACCTCGGTGATCAGTCCAAAAGGCGCCATCGGGGTCGGTCAGTTGATGCCCCGAACCGCCGAGTGGATCGCCGAGGACCTCATTCGCCTACCCGATCTGGATCCCTACGATCCTGACGACAACATCAGAATGAGTGCCCGATTCCTGGCCTGGCTCAGAGGCTACATGGGCAGTCTCGACGGGGCTTTGGCCGGCTACTACCAGGGACCCGGCTCGGTTGCCACGCGAGGGTACTTCAACGACACCACGACCTACGTCACCAACATCAACGAGATCCGAACCCTGTTCCGAAAAGGATGATGTTGCCTGCCTCGCTGAACCGATGACGGGATAGGGAGGTGCAACGCCGGTTCTGGTGCCCTCACAGATCGGTTTGACCGGAGGTGTGATGGGCAGGACGTTGGAATGCCTGAATCAAACGGCGAGTTAGCAAAAAAGACCGACGAAGGAGTGACGAATCGGCCTCATAGAGGCTAGAGTCCGGCCGTCACACACTTCGATCGGTCGGCATTGCGGCCCTGGTGGCACGCTTCCGGCAGAAGTCAGGCTCAACAAGAGGGGTCAGGTAGACACAATCTATGGTTGACGACACCGACGACGATCAAGACGAAAACGAAGACTTCGACGCCGATCTCGACGACGACGATCTCGACGACGACGATCTCGACGACGACGATCTCGACGACGACGATCTCGACGACGACCTGGAGGACGAGGACCTCGATGAGGATGATCTTGACGAGGACCTCGAACTGGACGAGGATCTCGACGACGTCTTCGACGACGAAGACGAAGAGGAGGAGGAAGACGACGACGAGGAGCCGAGGCCTCGAGCCCGCAGGGTCTCGTCCGAGGACGACGAGGACGACGAGGATCTCGACCCCGACGATGTCGAGGCCGATCTCGACGCCATTCTCCGTGACCGCCTGGCGGCATCCGACGATGACGACGATGATGACGACGGCGACGATGGGGAGGGCGGTCCGAAATCGGCCACGGGCCCGAAGAGCGAGGAGTTCGCCTGCCCCAGTTGCTTCCTGCTGGTGAACCGAAGTCAGATCGCCAAGGCGGCCGAACCCCGCTGTCCGCATTGTGGCGAACTCATCGACCTCGGCTGAGGCCGGGGCGGCGCCGCACGGTGGGCACAGGCGAATGTCGGGAAAGGCGAAAGTGACCGAAACGAACGAGAATCCACTGGAATCCCTGGTCGACCTGTTCGTGTACGCGCCTATCGGGTTGCTGTACGAACACGAGAACGTGCTTCCCCGACTTGTGAAGCGGGGACGGAGCCAGGTGCAGCTGGCTCGCGTGGTCGGCCAGATGGCCATCAGGCAGAACGTGGTCGGGAAGGGTGGTCCTACGGCCCAGATCGGCCAGCTGCAGGTGCCGATCGACGCCCTGGCAGCGGTGGCGGCCCAGTTCATCACCGACATCGGTTCCGCAATTGGGCTCGCCCCTCCCAAATCGACGGGAAGCGCCGGTGACGCGGAGGCCGACGCCCCTGCCCGACCGGCCACCCCTCGCCGCAGAGCCGAGACGCCCAAGAAATCCGATGGTGACGGCGTCGACTCCTCCCGGACGACGGTGGAGGTCGCCGAGCATCCGGAACCGGTCGCTCCACATCACATCGACCGTCTTCCCATTGCCCGCTATGACGAGCTGACGGCTCGGGACATCATCGCTCTCCTCGACGACCTCACCGTGTCCCAGCTGGCCCGGGTCGAGAACTACGAGAAGGCGAATCGGGCCCGGAAGACGGTGCTGGCCAAGATCACACGTCTCCGGGACGAGGACCGGTAGCGTGACGGAATCAGCCCGCCTGGCCGACTACGACGACATACCCCGCCTGGTCGAGATCGCGATGGAGCACTCGAAACACATCGTAGATCAGCGCGGCGGTGAGCTGATGTTGAAGGAGGACGGCCCAACCGGGCCAGACGAGTACGCCGACGAATTGACCCAGGCGATCGCCTCCCCGACCTCAATAGTGGTCGCCGGGAGCTTTGGAGGTGTCGTCTTCGGATTCGGCCGTATGGAGTTCGTCGATCTCAACGGCAACTCGCTGTTGGCCCGAATCCATGAACTGATCGTGGCCGAACCGGCCCGTGAGGTCGGTATTGGTGAGGCCATGATGAACCTCCTGCTACAACAGGCCGAAGGCCGCGGTTGCTTCGGGGTGGACGCCATAGCGCTTCCGGGGGATCGGGAGACCAAGAACTTCTTCGAGTCGTTCGGCTTGAAAGCGCGAAAACTCGTCGTGCACCGCTCGCTCACCACCGACGAATAGCAGTGGTCGCGTCCAAGCCCCGGATCGCAGTCGGGGCAATTGTGGTTCACCGCAACGCAATCCTCCTGGTCGAGCGCGCTCAACGACCGGCTCGAGGCCGGTGGACGATACCAGGCGGCAAGGTGGAGGCCGGTGAGCGCCTGGCCGACGCGGTGGAGCGGGAGGTGCTGGAGGAGACCGGGCTGGTCGTCGACACGTCGAGGTTCGTTGGCTGGGTCGAGCGGATCGGTGCCGGCTACCACTACGTGATCATGGACTTCGAGGCGACACTGCGCGACGGATGGGCTCCGGACAACGACGGCCGACCGGCCGCCGTCGCCGCGGACGACGCCGCCGATGTTCGCTGGGTCGACTTAGGAGACCTGCGGACAGCGCACGCTCAGCACCCGCTTGTCGACGGTCTGGCCGAGTTCCTGAAAGAACACGGGTTCCTGCAAGATCACCGGTGACCGCGACCGGACCGCAGCGATTGACGACTATTCGACCTCGTCACCGGCCGTGACGGTCGGCTCGACGGACTCTCCAGCGGCCTCCGGCTCCGGTGTCGGCTCCACAGCAGCTTCGGGCTCCGGGGTCGGCTCCGGTGTGGTCTCGGCCTCCGGCTCCGGTGTCGGCTCCACAGCAGCTTCGGGCTCCGGGGTCGGCTCCGGTGTGGTCTCGGCCTCCGGCTCCGGTGTGGCCTCGGCCTCAGGCGTCGGCTCCACAGCAGCTTCGGGCTCCGGGGTCGGCTCCGGTGTCGGCTCCGGTGTGGTCTCGGCCTCCGGCTCCGGAGTCGGCTCCACAGCAGCTTCGGGCTCCGGTGTGGCCTCGGCCTCAGGCGTCGGCTCCACAGCAGCTTCGGGCTCCGGGGTCGGCTCCGGTGTCGGCTCCGGTGTGGTCTCGGCCTCCGGCTCCGGTGTCGGCTCCACAGCAGCTTCGGGCTCCGGGGTCGGCTCCGGTGTGGTCTCGGCCTCCGGCTCCGGTGTCGGCTCTACGGCAGCTTCGGGCTCCGGAGTCGGCTCTACGGGAACTTCGGGCTCGGGGGAAGGCTCCGGAGTGGTCTCGGCCTCCTGTTTTGCGTCGGCTTCGGTCTTTGCGATGGCCTCGCGCTTTGGGGACGGCTTGGGGCCGGACTCCGGCTTCCTACCCCTGGCCCCCTCCCGCTTCTTGTCCGACTTGCCACGTGACGGCCGGCGCCGACGCTTGGCACTCTTGGGCACCTCGGCGGGGTCGATTCCGAACAGCCCGGCGATGGCTGGAACCCGGTCCGACAGCCGTCGGACCTCACCCAGCAGCTCCTCATTTGGTTCGGCCGGCACGCCGACGGGGGTCACTGCGCCGCGGACAGGGGAGAATGCGAGCGCGTCGAGCACGGTGGCCCATCGGGACTGTTCCACGTCGCCGGCCAGGGCTTTCGATGCCTGCTGGGCCAGTTCACTGGCCAACTCGGTCGGTAGGGGAGCGCCGGCCTTGACCGGTCGGGAGCTCAGGCGCAGGGCCCGAACCACTCGCCCCTCGAGCACCGAGGCACGCAAGTCCGCCAGCCAGTGGTTGTGATCCGACTCCATACGCTCATCCAGCACCTGCTTGAGCTGGTCGGCAATGCCCCGGCTCTCGTCATCGCGGGCGACATCGCCACCAACCACAACCACCGACCGCAGGTCGCGCAGGTCCAACTCGGCGGCATCGGCCAAAGCAGCGTCGGCCCGGTCCCGCCACTCCGCCAGCCGGGCCTGGTTCAAGTGTTGTTCGGCAATGGCCAGAATCGGCGCGGCATCGATCTCCGGCTTGCCGGCCTGCTTGGCCTCGGTGTTCTGGCGGTCGATGGCGGCCCGTACCCCGGGCATCCCGTCCCGCACCACTTGCTCCACGATCGGTCGATGCTCTTGGGTCACTGCCGCCAGCAGGGCATCACGATGCACCCGCTTGGGGCGGAGGCGCTTCGGCTTCGGTCGGGGAGGGGCACTGGATCGGGGGCGTTTGCGACCGGAATCACCCTGGTCGCGGCGTCCTGGGCGATCACCCCGACGTCCTCGTTCGCCACGGCGATCGCCGCGCCCGACCCGTTGGGTGGTCACCAGCTCATCGTCTCGAATTGGTCGAGTCTTCAGCTCCAGGAGATCGGTCCGCTCCTTCTTTCCCTTCGGAGCGAAGACTTCCACCACCTCGATGCCATCGAGATGGAAATCGGCTTCGACCCTCACGACGTCACCGATCTTGGCGCCCTCGTACAGCAGCGATCCATCCAGATCGCCTTTCGGTTGCTTTGCTCCGGCGGCCCGCCAGGTCCAGCTTCCGTCATCACGGCTGCTCGTCAGCTCTACTTCGATCCTTCGGCCCATGGCGAAGCTACCTCATCTCTGATGAATCTTCGGAGGCCGTTCGGTGGCCGCCTCTTGGTTCCGTGGGGAACGCCGTTGTCACAACCGGTGGCGCCGCAGCTGGTGCGCACGACCGCTCGACCGGTGTCGGTCGAGATGCATTGAACCCGACAAAGGGTATTGGGCCGAGGGGCGCGTCCACGCCCTTATCGCCAGGTGAAATGGAGGTGACACAAGGCACGCAGACGGCCGATGGCCACCGTCGGTGACGCGGTCACGATCCATCGGCTCCATGCCCATCATCGGGTCGATCGCGATCCCGGAGTACCCGCTTCAGTGAACGATAGGCATCATTGGACCGTGCCGCGGCCCGTACCTCCCGGGCTGTGGCATCGACGTAACGCTGTGTCGTCGCCAGCGACTCGTGGCCGAGCAGCCGCTGCAGTTCCGTTCCCGAGGCGCCGTTGCGTGCCAGACTGGTGGCAAAGGTGTGCCGAAGCGCATGGACCAGAGCGCCGGCCGGAACCTTCGTTCGAATTCCAGCCTCCCGATAGAGCTGATCGATCAGATACTGGAGGCCACCCCGTCGCATGGCTGATCCGTCATTGGCCACGAACAGGGGGGCATTGCTGGCGATCCGGCCTGGAAATCGACGCAGCCGGCTCTCCAGATACTCGGCGATGATGGCCTCGACTTCGGGCTCGACCGGCACCGTCCGTTCCTTGTTGCCCTTGCCCCGGACCCCGATCACGCGATCACCGGGCGGCCCCTCGATCGATTGCATGGTCAGGGAGAGCAACTCCGACAGGCGCAGCCCGGCTGTCAACAGCGTGACCACCAATGCCAGATCGCGTTCCGGCCACGGATCCCGAGCTCCGGTCCGACCCCGGGCGGCCACGTGGAGTAATCGATCCACGCTGTCATCGCCGACGATGGCCTTCGGTCGGCCTTTGGGAACCCGGGGCTTGTCGATGGCGGCCATGGGGTTGCCGGGCAAGATCCGTTCGGCCACGAGGAAGGTGAAGAGCTGGTTCCACGTCGACCAGGTGCGGGAGATCGTGGCCGCCGACTGGTGGGAGATCAGCGCGAATGCCCGCCGAAGAGTTCTGATATCGAGATCGGCGAGCTGCAGATCTTGGGTGTCCTTACCTGTCACCTCGGTCAATGGCCCGACGACGGCGGCGAAGTCCCGACGGTAGGCATCGAGGGTGTTGGGCGAGTGCTTGCGCGGCATCCGCGCCAGGAAGAATTCGTCGATTGCATCGACGAGCTTCGTTCGATCCTGGTTTCGACCCGGCTGGTAGGTCACAGGGCCTCCTCCGACCGTCATAGTGACCGCGGTGCGGCGTCCATCCACGTCCACCGTAGTACGAGCGGCGCAACCAGGTTGGTTGGATCCGCCCGAAGGCCTGTCAGCCGGTCTGTGGTCCCAATGGGCCGGGTCCGTGAGGACTTGTGCCCACCGAACCAGTGCCGCCGCCCGTCACCTCGGATCAACCGACGTGGGACAATGGAGCGGTCGGGCCGTGGGGCCCGTAACCTGGACGCTGCATGACCTCTTCGGAGAGGCGGAGGCGGTTGCCCGGTGGGAAACAGGGAGCCGAGTGGTGACGGAAGTGTTGAACCAGTCGACGAATGACGTCTGCGAGCGGTTTGCCCGGCTGGCAGGGGCCCCTTGCTGCCCGTCGCCAAACCGGGACCTCGACGGCAGAGGCCTGGGGCGGGCAATGTCGGAGGAACTCGGACGACATCAGGTCTATCGGTGAGGGTACGACAACTTCTTGTCCTTGCCGCCGGAATCGGTGTGACCGCTGCTGTCTTGCTCGCGCTCGACGTCGGGCCCGTGGGCGAGGTCTTGGCAATGATCCAGCTGGGGGTAGTCGTCGGTGCGCCGCTGGCCATGCTCCTTCACCACGAACTTCGTTCCTGGCCGGTTGTGATCGTGGTCGGTATCGGTTTGTCCATCGCCCTGACCGGTCTCGCCGCCCAATCCCTGATCTGGTTCGATCTGGCTGGCCCCGAGATGTTGGTGATGCTGGCCACGGGCTACGGTGTGGCCTTGGCGTGGCTGTTGTCCACCGCCGATCTGGGGCGCGAGCCCGACGTGGCGCCTCCGGCTGACGGAGGCGATGGTCGGTGATAGCCCAGGTGGAACGGACCGACGACCGGGTCGAGGCGGGAGTGGAGACAGGTCCTCAGCTCCCCCGGATGGCCTTGGCATTGGCCCTGGTCGCCGGTGCTCTTGGACTCTGGGGTGGGCGTTCGGCCGACACTGTGTTGGTCGACGGGTACGGATTGATCTCCGCCCTGCCTGCCGTGTACTGGCTTGCGGTGGGCCTGGCTACCGTGACGACTGCGCTGCTGTTCTGGGTTGCGGCTACTCCCGAAAACGGCCGCTACGCCAACGCTGCGCCCATGCTGTGGCTGGTGCTGCTGCATACCGCGCCCCAACTGGCTCACCAGCATGTGCGGTTCCCAACGGTGTGGGCTCACCTGGGGTTCATTCGTATGGTGGAGGAGACAGGTTCGGCCGATCTCCTGACCGACGCCAGATTTGCGTGGCCCGGCTTCTTCGGGGCCTTTGTCGCACCGCTGGCCCGACTCGATCCGGCCTTGCTGGAGCCGCTGCTTCGACTGTGGCCGACATTCATCACCGGAGGAACGGCTGTCCTCGTGGCGGCCCTGGCCCGCCGCTCCTATCCCCAGGTCGCCAACATCGGCTCGGTGTCGTCTCTTGTATATGTCTTGATGGCGTGGACCGGTCAGGACTATTTCTCGCCCCAGTCCGTCGGGTTCCTGTGGTACATCGCCATCCTGGTCATACTCGAGAGCGGCTATCTCTACACCAGCACCGCCCTGAGTTCCCAGGTACCACTCATCTCGCGGTTCTCGGCTGCCGGCGGCGATCGACCGGCGGCCCGCTCCACTCCAGCCTTCGTTGCACTTCTGATTCTCAGCTACGGGGCCACCGTGGCCCATCCACTCACCCCCTTCTTCATCTGCATGGCCCTCGTCGTTCTCGGGCTGTATGGGCGGAAGGTGGCGTGGCGCCTCCTGCTGTTCGTCGGAGTCTCCTATGGCTTGTGGCTCATGATCTCGGCCCGGCCATGGTGGTCGACCGGGCTCGACGGAGTCTTGAACGAGGTCGGTGACTTCGTTGGAAACCTGGAGCCGGGCTCCACGGGTCAAGTCCACACCCCGTCGCCTGCTCAGGCCGATGTCACCTCGGTTCGCAACGCCGTCGGGACAGGCACCTTCGGCTCGGTGCTGATCATCGGGCTGCTGATGGTCACCGAGCGATTCAAGCACCTCCGTCCGGCCGTTCCCCTGGTACCTCTGGCCGCCGTCCCGGCCATCGCCATCGGGCTGCAGAGCCAGCGTGGCGACATCACCGTCCGAGTGCTGCTGTACACCTTGCCCATGGCCTCGATTCTCGTGGGGCGAGTCGTGGCCATGCTTCGCCGTCCGGCGCTGACGGTGGTCGCCGCCGGCATGGTGGCGGCATTGGCTCCCGTGTTGCTGATCGCCCGTTTCGGCAATGAGTCGTTCGAGTACAGCACCGGGGCCGACCGGGCGGCAATGGAGGCGGCATACGCCCGTGCCGATGACGACACCCTTTTCGTGGCCGACAACGGCCACCTCCCATGGCGTGATCGCACCATCGGCCGCAACGTGTTCGTCGAGCGGTCGGTGGAGGTCAGCGACGCCTGGATCGCCGGGGTCGAACAGCTTGCGTCCGACCAGGGTCTGTCACGAGTCATTGTGGTGCTGACCGGCTCACAGAACAGCTGGCGCGTGCACGGGATGGGCGACGACGCCGACTCCCTGACCCAATTCGCCCGCTGGCTGTCGGATCGTCCGGGCAGCGAGGTGTTGTACCGACAGGACGGGGCATGGGCCATCGAATTGTGAGTAGGCGGTGAGAGAGATGGCATTGCAGATGCTCGGTCTGCTGTTTCTGGTCGTGCCCCTCGTGGCCGTGCAGTGGAACCTGGCCGGACGGCGTACGCGCCGTTCTGCTCTGCCCTTCGGGCTGAGAGTGCGGTCACGGTGGCGGCTCGAGATCTACTCGAATTTCGACAACGTGGCCGACGCGCTCGCCGATCGGGCCGACATGCCGTTCCCGGTGAAACAGGTTCGGTCGGCCCGAGGCCAGCTCGCTCAGCGAGTCGGTGGCGAGGCCTGGTCGTTACCCCGGATAGAACTCGAACTCGACGTCGAGGATCCGTTCTCCTTCGAGGTCTTGACCGGTTTGCTCGGACCCGATCATCGGGTTCGTTTCGTCAGCGGAAATGAGGCTGTGGTCGATGCCAGGGGCCCGTCGCGGCTGCGGCTGCGGGTCTTGCCACTGGAATGAGAGCTATTTTGACCCTCCGTGTACGATCGAATTGATGGCGCGGATGCGGAGACATCGGTCACCCAGATTCTTGGTTTTCGGACGGCATCGAGACAGCCTTTTTGAGCTACCTTAAAGGCGATGTCGACCGTAGACGAAACACACGGCCGGTACCGCGGCCTGCACCTGGAGCTCAACTACCAGGTTCTCTACAACAGTGGCTTGGCCGATGCGCCGGAGCACTTCGATCGCTGCGGGTATCTTCCTCTCGACGGGCTGGTGCCGGAGGCGACACTGCAACTTCTGCGAGCCGAGATCGACGACCTGATGCCCGAGGCTCGTCGCAAGGATTTCGTCATGGAGTGCATGGGGGGAACACCACGCCATATGACCACCCTGGGTGGTCATATCATCTCCGAACATGCACCGGGAGTCTCCTCCCTCTACCACGACACCACGCTCCGGGATGCGCTGAGCTCGCTTGTCGGCCGCCGTCTGGTTCCGGCCGATGACCCCGTGGAACGCCACGTCCTGAACATCCTTCATCGGGCCGGCGACACTCACGGCTTCCATACCGACGACTATCCCGTGGCGCTGGTGATGTTCGTGGAAAGCCCGACGTGTCCGGATGGGTGCGGTCGTCTGGAGTTCTGCCCTGCAACCGGGGACCGGCCCATCGACGGCGGCGCCCCGCACCCGTCGATGACCAAATCCCACCGGGCCGGTGACGCTTACCTACTCCGATCCGACAAGCTTCAGCATCGAGTGCAACCCATCCATGACGGCTGTCTGCGTACGGTGCTCAACTTCGCCTACGGGTTCGATGGCGAGACGGTGGCCCATTCTCCTTCGGCATCGCTGCTCTACAGCTGAGCTTCATCATGTCGGACACGGCGAACTCGATGGGTCAAGTGCATGGAAGTTGCTGGAGAATGCTTGAGCGACTGGCATTTGCCGCCGATCCATCATATTGTGCCTAGCATCGCAGCTCGAACGACCTACGTCCTCGACACCTCGGTTCTCCTGAGTGCTCCCGCCGCACTGGATGCGTTCGGCAACAACGACGTTGTCTTGCCGATTATCGTGCTCACCGAGTTGGAGGCGAAGCGTCATCACCCCGAACTCGGCTGGGCGGCTCGAAGTGTGCTTCGACGGCTCGAGGAGGTGCGGGAGCGCTTCGGCGGACTCTCCGAGGCCTCACCCATCAACGACGGCGGAGGCACGGTTCGGGTCGAACTGAACCACCGTTCCGACGAGCTGATCCCGGAGTCGATGCAGGACCAGTCGGGCAACGATCACCGCATCCTGATGGTGGCGCTGAATCTACAGGCCGAAGGGGATCGGGTGGTCCTGGTCACGCAGGATCTGCCGCTGCGGCTTCGTGCCGGCGTTGTCGGGCTCGATGCGGTGGAGTACCGGCATCATGTCGATGCGGATCTCGAGTGGCGAGGGGTCGTCGAGTTGGCCGTTACCGGCGCAGACATCGACCATCTCTACGACAAGGGTACGATTCAGCTGGACGAGGCTCAAGACCTCCCGGTGAACACCGGGCTCATTCTGGAGGGATCGAATCAATCAGCGTTGGCACGGGTCGGGGCCAAGGGCGATATCCGACTGGTCATGGACCGGCCCATTTTCGGCGTCAAAGGGCGAAACGCCGAGCAGCGACTGGCTCTGGACTTGTTGGCCGAGGAGGACATCGGCATTGTCAGCATCGGTGGTCCCGCAGGGACCGGCAAGTCGGTGCTGGCCTTGGCCGCCGGCCTGGAATCGGTGCTCGAGCGTCGCACCCATCGCAAGGTCATGATCTTTCGGCCATTGTTCGCCGTGGGCGGCCAGGATCTCGGGTTCCTTCCCGGCACCGAGGACGAGAAGATGCGCCCGTGGACCGATGCTGTCGGTGATGCCCTGGCCGCCATCGCCAACGATCACGCCCGGGACGAGATCGAGCGCCAGGAGCTTCTGGAAGTTCTACCCCTGACCTACATACGGGGACGGACGCTCACCGATGTCTTCGTCATCATCGACGAGGCCCAGAATCTGGAACGCAGTGTGCTGCTGACCGCGTTGAGCCGCCTCGGTCCAGGTAGCCGAGTGGTCCTCACCCACGACGTGGCTCAGCGTGACAACCTGCGGGTGGGTCGCCACGACGGTATTGCATCGGTGGTGGCCAGCCTCCGAGGCCACGAGCTGTTCGCCCACATCACCCTGACCCGCAGCGAACGCAGTGCCGTTGCCGCTCTGGTCAGCGCGGCGCTGGACTCCGACTAGTTTCGCTTGGCGGCTTGGGTTGTCACGATTGAGTCAAATCTCGGCGACGTTTGGCCGGAGGCCGAACTCGGGGTGAGGCGCTCCGCGCCGAGCACTAGTTTCGCTTGGCGGCTTGGGTTGTCACGATTGAGTCAAATCTCGGCGACGTTTGGCCGGAGGCCGAACTCGGGGTGAGGCGCTCCGCGCCGAGCACTAGTTTCGCTTGGCGGCTTGGGTTGTCACGATTGAGTCAAATCTCGGCGACGTTTGGCCGGAGGCCGAACTCGGGGTGAGGCGCTCCGCGCCGAGCACTAGTTTCGCTTGGCGGCTTGGGTTGTCACGATTGAGTCAAATCTCGGCGACGTTTGGCCGGAGGCCAAACTCGGGGTGAGGCGCTCCGCGCCGAGCACTAGCACCTTCGAGCGACGGTGCCCTGGTTTGGCCCACCGGCTGGGGTGCAACCGCATAGGCCGGATCCGGGGTAGGCGGCTTGGCGGACGGTTGAGCGGGCTTGGCTCTCGTCGGCGGGCCGGGAACGCCTCGACGACGATCGGCTCCGGTAGGTCTGGTCGAGTTGGGCCGGCTGACGAAGAACAATTCGGCCACCCGGTCGATCAGAGGCTGATCCAGCACCCGTGGGAGTTGGTCGTAATCGCAGATGCTTCCTGCCAACTGGCAGAAGTCGATGGCCACATACGGCCGCAACTCGCCGAGATTGGCTTTGGTGATGGCGTTGAGGTAGCCGGCCGCCTCGGCCGTGACCTCGATCTGGTGCTTCTTGGCCACCCGGACCAGAATCCAGTTGAAGGCGGTGTCCGTGCAGGGACCGACGTAGACCTTGTTGCGGAGGCGTCGAAGGAAGGCGTCATCGCCCAATGAATGGGGGTCGAGATTGGTGGACACCACCAGCTTCAATTCGAAGGGCACGGTGAACTTGGTACCGGAGTGGGGCCGGAGGAAGTCGACGCCTTGGGACATGGGGACAATCCACCGATTGAGGATCTCCTGTGGGTTGGCGCTCTGACGGCCGAAGTCGTCGAGCACCAGGATTCCGTTGTTGGCCAGCATCTGGATCGGAGCAGCGCTGACCCCTGACAGGGTGTCGTAGCGAAGCTCCATCATGTCCAGTGTCAACTCGCCGCCGACCACCACCAGGGGGCGTTGGCACAAAACCCATCGAGGATCCAGGTTGGAGGGCTGCTCCTCGTCGGCAACGTGCATGGAGGGGTCGAAGACCGAGATCAGCTGTCCGTCCACCGTCACGTAACGTGGAATCAGCACCGTGTCGTTGTAGATCCTTGCCATCCGCTCGGCAAGGCTCGTCTTGCCCGTTCCCGGCGGTCCGTAGATGAAGATGGCACCACCGCTCACGAAGGCCGGGCCGATCTGGTCGAGGATCGTATCCTCGATGACCATGTCGGCGAAGGCCTGCTTCACCAACTGCCGGTTCAGGGTGACCTCGGAACGCTGTAACTTCACCAGCGTCTGGTAGTCGCGCAGCGAGACCGGCATGGCTGCCACGTGCTGGCCCTTGCTCATCCGTTCGGTGGTCGTGCGAAATCCCTGTTCGGTGAGGGTCACCCGGTAGTCCCGACCATCGATGCCCAGGTAGTCTACGAGCGCCTTGTCGCGGAGGGAGGCGGCAATCTGTTCGCCGACGGCGTGGGAGATACCCAGCGCGGCGGCCGCCTTGCCGATGGTGGTCGACCGATCGGTGAGAACCCGCCGGGCGAAGAGATCCTCGGCCAGTCCGGCAGGCACGCCGAGGTCCTCGAGGCGAGATGGTGCTTGAAGCTTGGACAGCATGTCGGATCCCAAAGCCATTGTTTCCTATCGGCCCAACGAGGCCGCGAATGGAGTGCGGATCCGGAATTAGGTGGGCGGTCCGGGACTAGCCGATCGGGCCGTGGTTGGCGACGGTCCGGTGGGCAGATCGGGCCACGGCCAGGCGTCCGGCCAGAATCTGCTCGTCCACCGGGTCACGGTCGCCGTGGCGGCGATGAAAGAGGGCCAGACGGGCCAGCGCGCCGTGCACGGCGTCGAACCGCTCACGCTGCTTGCGGGGCAGATTTCGGCGGTTGTTGAGTACCATCTGCCAGCTCCCGAACGCCGCCAACTCTCGACTGGTCAGACCGTACCGCTCGGCCAGCAGAGGAGCCAGGCGATTGAACTCGTCGTGGTCGTGGCGGTGAATGCGGATAACGGTGACGACGGCGGCCAGAAACAGGGCGATGAACCCCGGAATGGCTACAAGTAGAGCCCATTCCCGGCCGGAGGCTGCAGAGTAGGTCAGGGAAGCGTTCCAGGCGGCGTGGCTGGCGGCGGCCAGGCCGAAGCCCCAGGCACAATTGCGACCCAGCGGCTGTTGACGGGCGACGGCAAGGCCGACGGCCAACCCGATCCACGCCGTGAACAAGGGGTGGGCGAACGGCGTCAGGATTGTCCTGACAACGAAGACCTCGATCAGGGCTCCGGCCTCGGCGGCGGTCGTGAGGTAAAGAAAGTCCTCGACCACGGCGAACCCGAGAGCAACCCAGCCGGCGTACACGATACCGTCCATCACCCCATCGATCTCGCGTCGGCGCACGGCCATCAGCACTCCGAGGCCCTTCGTGGCCTCCTCGACGAGTGGGGCCGACACGACAGCCGCCCATGACTCGCCGAACAGGTAGGCCACACCGGAATTGACCGCGCCGGAGACGAAGCCGGCCACGGTCGCCCCCCATAGGACGGCGTGAAGTCGGGATCGAAGTGGTTCCGGCTCCAAGCGATCGAGCCAGGTCAGCACCGGCAACACCACGGCCAGCGGGACAAGTCCGAGCAAGATGCCCTGCACGGCCGACTCCGTCGACACAACCAGCAGACCGGCGAGGCTGATCATCGTGGCCAGGCCGGCCAGGGCGATCGGCCAGCTCAGCCATGACCCCAGTCGGGGACGGCGCCGGGCACGTTCCGACTCGTGGTGGGTCCAGGCCAGCCCATCCCACCAGCGCCAGACGGCACGGTTCCATGGGTCGCGATACCAGCCGCTCGCCGGTGCCACATGCACGCCGGCCGAGCCGGTAGTCTGCCCCCGGTCGCTTTGGGATGACTCGGGCTGACGCAGCATCACCTCAGTCGACTCGGCGTAAGGAGTCCGGCGGCAGGGGAGGGGTGGAACGAGGCCTGGACGTTGCCTCGGCTTCAGCCGATGCCACCGGCCGCAAACGATGCTCCTCGCCCGGCAGCGGTGGCATGGGGGCTGGAGCCGCGGGGATTGGGATCTCGACCTCCGGCGCCGAGGGCGTGATCTCGACCTCCGGCGCTGCGGGCGCGATCTCGACCTCCGGCGCCGAGGGCGGGCGGAGGTCGAGATCACGACCGGAGGGCTCGGTGTCAGTCAGATTGATCACGGTCTCGACCGGGGCCGCCACCGACGTTGCCGTGGAATCCCCCCGACCGTACAGATCGTCCAGCATCCGAGCCAGGCGTTCGTTCTGGATTTGCGTCGTGCCATCCACATAGTGGGCGAGACGGGCCTCTGCCAGGTGACGACCAACGGCATGGCCCTGGCGAAGACCTTCGGCCCCCATGACCTGCATACAGGCGGCCAGTGCAGGCTCGGCCATTTCGGCTGCGAACTTCTTGGCGTGGGAGGCCGCGGCGACGACGGCGTTGAGGTCGCGCTCATAGGACTCGGACAACCCGGCTTCGTCGTCATCGGCCCCATAGGATCGATGGAAGGCCTCGTAGGCATCGACAGCCCGAGCCGTGAGAGCCTCGGCCGCCTCCAGACGGTTGGCCACATCGACCAGCATCCAAGCCAGGCCCTGATGATCGAGCAGGCTCTTGCCGAAGGCCGAACGATTCCGACCCCGGTCGATTGCCTCGGCAAGCGCGGAGCGGACCATCGAACAGCACATGGCGGCCACGTAGATCCGTGCGCCGTTCACGCCCGTCATGGCAGCCGAGAACCCTTCCCCCGGCGCGACGATCATGTCACTGTCGGATGCCTCGTAGTCCGAGAGGGTGAAACCGCCAACCCCCAGAGTTGATCCCGACACGACATCGTACGGTTTCGAGCGAGTGAACCCGGGCCGATCGGCCTGGACAACAAAACAGGCTATGCCGTCGGCGCCACTGCCCGGGTTGGTCTGGGCGTAGCACAGAAACACATCAGCCACCGCGGCATTCGTGATCCAGGCCTTCTGGCCGGACAGTCGCCAGCCATTGCCGGCACGAGTAGCGGTGGTGGCGAGTGCGGTCAGATCACTGCCGACACCGGGTTCGGTCAGGGCTGTCGCCCCGAACCGGTGCCCTGACAGCAGATCAGGTAGCAGCTCCATTCGATGGGCCACCGTCCCAATCGTCGACAGGCGGGCGGCCACATTCTGGCTGTTGATGATGGAGAACGCGAACCCCATCGACTGCCGGGACAGGATCTCGGCCACCCGCACCTTCTCCCGAAACCCCAGGCCCAGTCCACCCTGAGGCCGCTCGACCTCTATCCCCGTCAGTCCCAATTGGGCCGCTTCCCGAAGTGCCGAGAGATTGGGGGAACGGTCGCGATATTCCCAGTCGGCGGCATTGGTCGACACCGTCGTGGCCTGGAACTTCTCCACTCGGGCGAACAGCGCGTTGGCCTGCGCTGAGAACTCGCCACGTCCCGTGGCCGTCATCAGCTTCGTACTTCCACCTACCATTGGGACTGCTCCTCATACCAACAGGCCGACCTGATCGTCGACACATTCCCACCCAACCGAGACCGATGGTGAACATCGACCTTATCGCATGGTAACGGTTGACGCCGTTGCCCGCTGTCGTATCACCGGGGCAAGATCGGCCATTCGGCCTAGACCGCCCGGCCGCCGTCGGTTGCCCGTGTCGAACCGTACTCGTCCTATCGTATCGGGTGGTATGTCCGTGCTTTCGGTCCTGGTAGACGTTCTCGGCCCGGTCGTGGCCGTCGTCGCCCTCGGCTCCCTGTTCGGGTCTCGGCTGGGTATCGAGGCCCGGCAATTGTCCCGACTGGCCTATTGGGTTCTCGGGCCGGCGTTCATGTTCGACCTCCTTCATGATGCCGAACTGGCCGGCGACATCGTGTTGGGGCTGACAGTGTCGGGCCTGGTAGGGATGGCGGCGGCGGCCGGAACCGCAGCCCTGGTTGTCGGTGCCGTGCCCGGACATCGGCGCTATGAGACCATGGCTGCCGCCGCCCTGACCGGATCGTATGGCAACGTGGGCAACGCCGGTCTCGCTGTGTCGGCCTTCGCCCTGGGCGACGACTTGCTGCCGGCGGCCGGAGTATTCATGTTGGCCATCAACACCACCGGCATGATGTTCGGTGTAGCCCTGGCCCACGGCCGTCGGGGCTCACTCTCCGCCGCCCTGGGCCAGGCCCTCATCGCACCCATGACCGTGGCCAGTTTGGCCGCTATCGCCTTCAATACCCTCGATCTGAGCCTGCCGACCATCGGAGATCGCAGCGTGGGGCTGGTGGCGGGAGCGCTGATCCCGGTCATGCTCTTCACCCTCGGAGTGCAGCTTCGGGCCGGTACCGAGTTTCGGTTCGGGGTGACCACGGCGGCGGCGACGGTAGCGAAGCTGATCGTCGCTCCGGCGGCGGCCGCCGCCTGCGGCTGGGCCATCGGTTTGACCGGCGACTACCTTTCGGTCACCGTCATCCAATCGGCGATGCCGCCGGCCGTGTTCTGTATGGTTTTGGCCCTGGAGCACGATCTGGAGCCCGAGGAGGTGACCGCAACGGTTGTGGCCGTGACCTTGGCCTCGCTGATCACGTTGCCGGTCGTCCTGACAGCAACAATCGGCTAGGACTCGGGTTCCCGACAACCGGAGCTGTCTGCTGAGACGGGTCGGGCACGACGGCCACCACCGATCGCACGATGTCGGCGGCGGTCAGAAGGTAGTACTGGGCCCAGGCCAGGATGCCGAGGAATTTCAGGCCGTCCTCGAGGGCCAACGACGTCAGCGGCTCGAGGCGTCCACCGGCCGTGCCCAGTCGGTCGGTCACCACCGAGAGCATCAACGCCAGCAAGGCTGCGGCGAACACCCCCGTGCGGGTCCGGGCGATTTCCCGCACATTGGCTCCCAACCACCAGAGGGTCAGCGTGGCGTAAGCCGCCATGATGGCCGATTTGGGAGCCCCGATCACGGGATCGGCCAGCATGTGGATCTGGAACAGGTCGTCGAGCAGAAAAAGGATCGAAAGCACCGCGCCGCCTCGAAGCATGCGTTCCGCACCGTGTCGATGGCCCAGCACCGATACCCATGCCCCGCCACCGGCGGCGGCTGCTGCCACCGACCAACCCACGATCCCCAGATTCGACAGCAGGCCGATGTACCAGGGAACCCCGGCGATCCGGTTGGCATCCAAGACCAGCTGGTCGAACGGCACAGCCCGCTGCATGAGGAGCGCAACGAGGAACAGGCTGGCCGTTACCCACAGGACGAGGAGCGGCATCATACTCCTTGCCGCCGACACCAACGGGTGAAGCCTGCGATCGTGCATGGGTCACCATCGGCGACAGCCGGGATCGCTTGAGGCGGTGGATCGACTACAGCGATCCGCTCACCATGGGCCATACCATGAGGCCGAACACGCCGACGGCAACGCCGAGGAAGGCGAGCTTGGCCAACCTGCGCACGAGGCCCGAGAGCACAATGAAGATGCCCAGGGCCACCAGGAGCATCGGCCAGTTGTCGGCGAACCAATCCATGGCTGGCCAGGGTAGCCAGCGCTGCGCTGGGAAAGCGGGATAGCGGGTTTGGCGCTGGGTCCGTCCCTCGGCCCCGATCAGCGCGAATCGGGGCCTATCGTGCCATAGCGGACCACTCGCCACCCCTGCTGCATGGCCAGAATGTCACAACGAGACACCCCGCCGACAAGGAAAGCCGGTTGGTCGGCCTTCACCCTGGGCAGAACCTCCCGTACCTCTCCCGGTCGGAGGTTGGCGGCTGCAGCAACCGTTTCGAACGCCTGCCCGGTTCCGTCCACGATGAGCAGGTGGACGTCGATGGTGGTCGAAGTCGAGGCCGCGTTGGTCAACTCCACGACCATCGGCGTGAAGCGAGTGGGCAGAAGGCAGCGAACATCGACATGCTCGATGGCGGTGGCATCGAGGCCGAAGATGGCGATGGGACGATCCCCCGGGGCCTCGGCGGCAGCCGTCACCACACCGTCGTCCACCCCACTGTCACCGGTCCCCGGTGGTGGCGGCTCATCGTCACCCGAGGACAGCAGTGTGACCACCAGCACAGAGGCCAGAAGCAGAACGAAGAGCACTGCCGCAACCAGTACGACGCGACGCAGCCAGTCGCCACGCCTCGACGATCGAGTCGTCGTGTCGCCGATAACCGCCGTTTCCATCGTTGTCGCTTACGTCCTCCGTGGTGTCAGGTGGCCACGTCGTGGGTGACCAGGGCAATCATGGAGGCGGCGGCAACCATGGCCGTCAGCACCGGAGCGGTGTACTCGGTGAGCCGGTCGTTGACCCGCCGGCGGTAGTGGACCGACTGTGAAGCAAAAGAGGGAGCGATCAACGGCGAGATGCTGTCGAAGGCGCACCATCGAACGCTCATCGATCAACTTCGCCAGTCCACCGGCGACCAGCGGGACGGCAGAAAATGAACCCTATGACCCAAACGAGTACGGCAGACATTGCTCAGGGGCTCCTCCAGCAGAAGATGGGGCCGTTTAGTAGGCTGTAGTGGTGGCCATCTCGAATGTGAGCGGCAACTTTCCTCGAATCCTGCTGGGACCAACGGGTTCCGACCCGCAGGTCGAGCAGCTCGCCCAGTCACTCGAGAGCGAAGGGTGTGTCGTTCAGACCTTTTCTAGCATGCCGGTTGAGGTTTCGCTGAACAAGTTCGACATGGCGGTGCTGGTTGTTGCTGCCACTGATTCGGCCTCGGGCGGCACCACCGATCAGCGCATCCAACGCATCCTGCACGCCGCCGGGTTCCTCGAAGCCCGATTGGCGCCGGGCCGGGTTTGCCTGCTGGTCGAGGATTCGGTGGAGCAACTGGCGGCAATGGCCGTCACCCAGATCCGCTATCCCACTGCACAGCCAATGGCCAGCAGAAACGAGCTGATCTCGTTTCTGTCGCAGCAGTATCCGAACGTACAACGCGACCTTCATGATCATATTCCCATCCGGGAGCAGGTCCAGTCATCGGATCTTCGGCTGGGTTGGGCAATGCTGGCCGCAGTCCTGCTGATCGCACTCATACCGCTCATGCTGGTCCTTCGGAGCCTGGGCGGCGACGACGGTGACCTCGAGCAGATGGCGGGCGTGGCCCAGGCGCTGAACTCCAACGGTCCTGCCGGACCGGCCTTCAACACCGGCTCGGCCCTGGGGTCGGCCGCAGCCGAATCCAACGGTGTGTCCGATGGTGGCACCCAGCTCGGTGAGGAGGCGCAGGCGGAGGGACAGGATCAGGGCACTATCGAACTGGCGCCCACGACGCCGACGACGGCCGCCGTGGCCGACCCCGATCCAGGGGCGACGTTGAGCCCAGAGGGCGACGCTGCGAACGAGGGCGCCACCCAACCCACGTTGACGCCTCGAAACGGTGGGGCATCAGATGACGCAGGGTCTCAGACCTTGCCCGCGGTGTGTCAGGTCGACGTGCGAAAGAACCTGTCCCTGCCGGGCACGGTGGTGTGTGAGGGTGCCGGCCGCCTCGTGATCGAGGGCTGGTTCGGCCCCTGGCACAACGAAATCTCGGCTGTGGCCCTCAGCACCGGAACCACCGGCACCCTGTACTACGAACGAGCCCCGGCCAACGGCGGCACCGAACTGCCGTTGACCGTCGGGACGACCGAGCTGGACCCGGCGGCGGCCCGCTACGGCGTGAACGACATTGTCGTCACGTTCGGCGGGGACGGACAGCACATCCACTTGTTCCAGTCACAGGCCTACGGCGGCCGGGTCGCCACCCTCACGTTCACCCTCGATCGACCTTGATCCGACCTCACCGTAGAGGTGGTGGAGCCAGATCGCCAATCCGCCTCCGGCCACCAGAGCCCCCGTCACGGCGAAGGTGGTAGCCGGACCAAACCGCTCGAAAAGCGGTCCGGCCATCAGCGCCATGATGCCTGCTCCGGCCAGGGCCGCGCCTCCTGCGATTCCCTGGCCCGTGGCCTGTTCCCGTGGCGTGCAGGCCCGGGACATCGCCGACAGCGCATTCGGATAGGCCACCGAGCTGACTACGGCTTCGACCACCCCGATCGGCAGCAGGACCCAGAGGTTTCGGGGCAGACCGGTGAGAACGGTGACAACAGCCAGAAAGCCGGTTCCGGCAAGGGCCACCTGAAACGGGCCGACTCGATCGCCGAGACGCCCCCCGAGGGGGGCGATCAGGGCATAGGGCAGCCCATACATGGCCACAGACAGGCCGATGATGAAGGTCGACCCGCCGAGGTCGAGCACGTACTTCCCCCAGATCGTCTCATACAGGCCGACGGGGGAGAAGAGGATGACGGCCAGCGCCGCCGCCTGCTGCACCGGTTTCCGGCGAATCATTCTCCACGGCCGTGGCGCCTGGCTGGTCGGCTCGTCGGATTCGGCCACCGCAACTCGGGCCACCACCGGGATCAGCAGCACCACCAGCGAGGCGAAGCCGACAAAGGCGGCATCCGACGACCACCAGGCGGCCAGAAGCGAGCCGACAAGGGGCCCCACCACCAGGCCGCTGGTCTCGCCGGATGCGACGTAGCCCAGTCGCCGACCGGCGGTCGTTCCATGGCCGACGATGACCACGGCTCGGGCCGCCGGCCCCCATGCGCCGGCGGCGAATCCGCTGAGACCCCGGGCCGCCACCAACTGCCACAGCGAGCTGGCCAAAGCCATCCACACCAGGCCGGCCACACCGACCACGATGGCCGACAGCAGCAGCAGCTTGGCCTCGCCGCTGTCGGCCAGTCGGGACAACGTGAGCTGAGCGATCAGCGAGAACAGAAAGAACGTCCCGGCGATCAGACCGAAGCCCCAGGTGGGGAAACCGATCTCGGTCTGCATGGTCGGCAGGAGGGTGAAGATCACCGATCCCGACGCCATGAGTACTGCCGTGCCGAGCACGAGCGGAACCAGCGGATCCCGACCGGCGGGACGCAAGACCATGGCCCCGAGCGTACTGGTGCGGCGAGACGGTGCTTGGCGAATCTCCGCGTTGCGTCGAGTTTGGCCTTCGGCCAAACATCGTCGAAACCCGACCAAATTGTGAACATCCAAGCCGACAAGTGAACGAGTAGGTCTACGGTGGCCGTCTATGGATTATCCATCTGCTCCGATCGTTTCCGCATCGTGGCTGGCCGATCATCTCTCCGAGGTGGCCCCGGTCGACGTTCGTTGGTCACTTGACGAGGGCCCAAAGCGAGCCGCCTACGAGCTGGGCCATATTCCGGGAGCGGTGTTCGTTGATCTCGATCGGGACCTCTCCGATCCGCCGGGGCCCCGGGGGCGTCATCCGCTCCCCGCCGTCGATCGTTTTCTGAGACGAATGGCCGACCTGGGGTTGCTGGTCCGCCCGGTCATCTGTTACGACGACCAGTCTGGGGCGGTCGCCGCCAGGTTGTGGTGGATGCTGTCGACGTTGGGATACCCGGCAGCGGTCCTCGACGGAGGCATTCAGGCGTGGACCGGGCCGCTGGAGCCAACCGATGCCACAACGTCCGAATCGCGGTCGAACCGGGCTCGACTTGTGGATGGACCCGAGCACACGGGGGAATTGACCGGGCCGGAGGAGCCGAACGAAGTGCGGTCGTGGCCGTCGAAGGCAGTTGTCGACATTGGACGGGTGATGGAGGAGATCCAATCGGGTGCAGTACTTCTCGATGCCAGAAGTCGAGGTCGGTTCGAGGGCACCGAGCGGTCGGTGGATCGTCGCCCGGGCCACGTGCCCGGCGCCACGTCGCGGCCGTGGACCGACAATGTCGGAGTCGACGGCCGACTCAAACCTGCAGAGCAGTTGCGAGCCGAGCTCGCCGAGCTCGGGGTCGGCCGAGGCCGGTGGATGGCCAGTTGTGGATCGGGGGTGACCGGCTGTCACAACCTGTTGGCCGGTGCCGTGGCCGGGCTGGACCCAGGCCGGCTGTTCGCCGGGTCATGGTCGCAGTGGGCCTATGACGACGAACGCCCGGTCGAAACCGCCCCCGGCGCCGGCGACTCGGGATGCGACTGATAGGAGCCAGGAGGCGCTGCTACGGCCTCCCGGAGCTCACTCAGCTCCGACGGAGCAAGGTGGCGACACGGCGGGGATCGCGGGCTACTCCCAGCGCGGTTGCCACCCGAAGCGCCGGCTCGATCGGATAGGGCAGCTGGTAGATCCCCCCATGCACACGGGTGGCGGTCACGGCCCGTGCTCGGCTGTTCGTGGACGCTTGGCGGGCCGGCGCCTCCGGGTCGAGCCAATCTCGCAGGGCCAGGAGACCGTTCAGCGACGCCGTCGTGGCCGACGGGAATGTCTCCACTCCGAATGCCCCGGCTCCGGCAAACGCAGTGTCGAACACGGGATGACGCAGGGATTCGGTCAGTGAGATACCGGCCGTGTTGGCCGAGACATGGAACGGCGGATCTCCGGTGGCCCAGGCTTCGGCCGCCATGAGCTTGCCAAGGTACTGGGCTGCCTGGTAGCTGGCTCCCTGGATCGGCACGATCCCGCAATTGGCAGCCACGTCACCGTGGCCGGCATGGCCGGGGCCCTTCCCCAGCAACCCGGTGCGCTCTGCCGCCGCCTGCCAGAATGGCCGGACATCACGTCGGCGCTGTTCGCCTTCGGCGTCGGCGGGAGACAGAATCCCACAGGTGGTGGGCGACACCAGCATGGTGACGGTGCGCACCAGACCCGGTGGCAGCGTGTCGACAATGGCATTCATGGCAGCAGCGAGGCGCCACTCCCGGGTCCGACCCGGTGCGTAGGCGTAGAGGCCGATATCGACGGCGTGATCGCCGGCAAACCGCTCCACGGTGGCCCGGATCCTCCCCGGAGCAGCCAGCAGATCAGCACCGTCCGGTACCCAGGTCAGTCGGCCGGACACGGCACCCGAACCGAGCAACTCCGGCGGCGGCGGGCCGACATCGATCCAGAGCACGTCGGCGCCTCCCTGGAGCCACAGCCGGGTCGGCGCCAGCTCGGCGCCCGCTCCGAGCATCACGATGCGGCGATCACGGAGATCGATTCCGTCGGTGGCCGCACTCTCGACCAACCAGCTGATGCCGTCGGGGACCTCCGGCGAGGCGGATCCGCGCTCGAACAACTCCATTGCGTAGCCGAGGAGCAGATCACCGGTGAGCCGGGTTCCATCCACCATCACATGAGGCTCCAGGCAACTGCGGCCGGCAAAGGTCGTGTCGACCACTTCGAGCGGCTCGTGGTGCGAGTCGAGGTGCTCCATCAGCGGAACTTCACCCTGATCATCGTTCCAGCCGAAGGCGGAGCGCGCCGCGGCGACAAGACTGCGGGCAATGTCGCAGCGAACCGCGGCGTCGGCGCGGGCGGCTTCGAATCGGGGTAGTAGCCGGTCGTAGCCCTTCTTGAATTCGCTCACCGACCCCAGAGGGCCGGAATCACCGAATGTCGTCGGATAGTCGGCCGCCACCGTAGCCAGTATCCGATGGAACCAGGCCGACGCCGACCCACCGCCGCTGAGGACGACCTCGCCGTCAGCTTGCCGAGCCGGAGTCATGGCACCACCTCGTCACCAGGTGGGGTTGCCGGAAGGAGCTCCGCTGAGTTGGCATGGATGATGACGCAGCGCATGGACCGTCCCTTCACCAGCGCCGGACAGTTGAGATGAGGCTAGCCTGCAGAACCCGGACTCGTCATCCTGAACCGGACCGTCCTCAGGTGACGATTTCGAACGCCCGGTCGAGACCGGCGGCGGCGTTCGCATTCGGGCCGAACGGTCAGAACAACGAGGTTGTCCGACCCGGGGACAGCAGCAGACCGGCCTCGATCAGGGCCGAGCCCTCGAGCGGGAGACCGATGGCCGAGCCGTCCCGGAACCGCACCTGGCGGCCGTGATCGGCCAGATTGACCGACTCGATGGAGGTCCGGTCGTAGGTCGCCGTTCGTGGCCCTCGATTGATGATGAACTGGTCACCGTCGATGATCACGGAGAACCGCCGAACTTGCACGAACCACCAAGCAGCGACCGAGATCAGGGCTGCCGCCATAATCAGCGAAAACAGGACGACTCCGCCGTCCATCAGGAGCGCCTTGACCAGAAAGTACACGGCCACGACGGCGGTGGCGACCGAAAGAAACGGGGTACCGCTGAATCGAAGAACAACCGGTGCAGTGCTCACTTCGGGAACGGTAGCAGCCGCGTTGAATCCGACGGTGGACGGCAGCCGTTCAGGCCGCTGGAGTGGAGGCCAGCTGCACGAGATGGTCGAAAACGGACTCGTCGGCATTTCCCAGCAGATGACCGAAGCGGATCTCCAGACCGTGACGCAACAACTCGAGTCCGGACGGTGACAAGCCGACGGCGGTTCCCCTGATCTCCGCCGCCAGGGCCATGAACAGCACGGCCGAGTCGTTGAGGGGAACGACGGTTGGGCTTTCGAAATCCGTGCGACCGGATGCCGGGTGCTGGTTTCGGCCCCGGTGTGGCTCGGTGGTGATCGACATGCCCATAGTATGAGGATTCGGTGTGACAGTCCGAGGCGCCGGCGGGCGAGGACGTAGGGATCCCGACCTCCCCGCCGATCCACATGAACGACGAGGAGTAGCCAATGAGCGAAGATCGGGCGGTACTGACCGAGCGACGGGGCCGGGTGTTGCTGATCACCCTCAACCGCCCCGAGGCCATGAATGCCATCAACGGTGCCCTGTCTTCCGGGTTGGTGGCGGCAACCGCCGAACTGGACCACGATCCCGACCTGACCGCCGGTGTCCTGACCGGGGCGGGCCGGGGCTTCTGCTCGGGAATGGATCTGAAGGCGTTCGCCCGAGGTGAGGACATCGGACCGATGATGACCTTCATCCGGGAGGGCGCCAAGAAACCCCTGATCGGCGCTATCGAGGGTTTCGCCCTGGCCGGCGGTCTCGAACTGGCCCTGTCCTGCGACCTCCTGGTGGCGGCCAAGGGAGCCAAGCTCGGCATTCCCGAAGCCGGCGTCGGCCTGTTCGCCGCCGGGGGTGGCCTGCTCCGGCTGCCGAGCCGGGTCGGCTACTCCAAGGCCATGGAGATGGCCCTGACCGCCGAACCCATCTCGGCCGAGGAGGCTCATGACGCCGGGCTGGTGGTTCGATTGGCCGAGCCGGGTGAGGGCGTCTCGGTCGCCATGGACCTGGCCGAGCGGGTGGCCGCCAACGCCCCGCTGGCCGTGGCGGCGTCGAAGCAGCTGATTCGGGCCACCCAAGGCGCAACCGACGACGAGTTCTGGAAGCTCCAAGAGCCGCTGATGGCGACGGTGTTCATGTCCAATGACGCTGCGGAGGGGCCCAAGGCGTTCGCTCAGAAGCGACGACCGGAATGGACAGGCACTTGAGCAACGTGCCCCGGCCGCACACCACCCTTGCCCATCTCGCCGACCTGCTCGGCACCGGCAAGGTGTTGGCGCGGGATCTGGTGGAAACCGCACTGGGGCGAATCGAGGATCCGGCGGGGGAGGGGAGCAGGGCCTTCATCTCTGTGGCGGCCGAACGGGCTCGGGCCGAGGCCGATGGCGTCGACCGGGCTCGGGCTGCGGGAGGCCGGGTCGGACCGTATGGCGGCATTCCCATCGCCGTCAAGGATCTGGCCGATGTTGCCGGTGAGGTCACCACCGCCGGATCGGTGGTGCTGTCCGACGACGAACCGGCGGTGGTCGACGCACCGGCCGTGGCCCGCTTGCGGGCGGCCGGCTTCGTCGTCGTCGGTCGAACCAACATGACCGAATTCGCCTACTCGGGGCTGGGGCTCAACGTCCACTACGGCACACCCCGCAGCCCATGGGACCGTGGGGGCGGCGGCCGGATCCCCGGCGGCTCCTCCTCAGGCACCGCGGTGGCGGTCAGCGACACCATGGTCCCGGCCGGTTTGGGTACCGACACCGGCGGTTCGTGTCGGATTCCGGCCGCCTTCGGCAACATCGTTGGGTTCAAGCCCACGGCCCGCCGGGTGCCCCTCGATGGCATCGTGCCGCTGTCACCGTCGATGGACTCGGTCGGCCCGTTGGCCTCATCGGTCGACTGTTGTGCGCGACTCGACGCCGTGATGACCGGTCTGGTCACCGAGCCGTCCACCGTGCAGTTCGACGACCGCCCCGAGACACGTCGGCTCGGTGTGGTCCGCGACCTCTTCCTCGACCAGGCCGACGACATCGTGATCGAGCGGTTCGAGACGGTGGTGGCCTTCCTGGCATCGTCGGGGGTTACGGTGGAGGATGTAGCCTTCCCGGAACTCGGTGAGTTGGCCGGCGTCAATCGGGGCGGCGGCCTGGCTGCGGCCGAGGCCTACCACTGGCATCGCGAGCTTCTGGCCCGCCACGGCGAGCGCTACGACCAAAGGGTACGGGTGAGGATCGAAGCCGGCTCGGCACTGACGGCGGCCGACTATCTGGAGGTCGTACGCCAGCGTCGGCGGTTCATCACGCTGTTCGTCGACCGCTGCCGGGGTTTCGATGCCCTGATCATGCCGACGGTGGCCATGGTGGCCCCAACCGTGGCATCGTTCGATGACGGCGATCTGGACTACTACGGCAACCGGAACCTGCTCGCTCTCCGCAATACGTCGGTCGGCAACTTCGTTGATGCCTGCGCCATCAGCCTTCCGCTGTGCCGTCCCGAACAACGATCGAAGGTACCGGGCATCGGGCTGATGCTGATGGCTCCGGCCATGGAAGACCGGCGGTTGTTGAGCACGGCTGCCGCTCTGGAGAGGCCGCTGCAGCAGGTTGCCACCATCGTCCCGTGACCCTACGGATCCCGCTCGAAAAGTACGTACTTTTGACCACCTTTACTCGGGATGGCCGGGAGAAGCCCACCCCGGTGTGGATCGCAACCGGGGAGGCACTGATCGGGTTCACGACCGAGGCCGGTTCGTGGAAGATGCGCCGACTACGGAACAATCCGGCGTGCCGGCTTCAAGCCTGCAACTCTCGAGGCCGGGTTCGTGATGGCTCGACGGCGTTCGAGGCCAAAGCCCGGGAGGCAACCCCGGCCGAAGCCGAGATCATTCATGCTGCGATCGTCGACAAATACGGACTCTCAGCCAAGGTGATCGCTCCGATAGTGAATCGGATCATGGCCCGACTGAGCGGCCGCCGGATAGGACCGGAAACGGCTGTGGTCATCACAGACATCGAGCCCCGCCAGTGAGCACTCGAGGACCGAGTATCGGATCTATCCGTGCAAGCGGCCGGTAGCCGATGAGCCTCTGGGGACCTTGCAGGACACCCCAACATTCCTCCATGTTTCAGACATAACCGTCATTATGCAGCATTCAGCTCCGGCTGGGAGGAAACCTGAACGGCGCGACCCTGCCACGTCCCCTGCCGCCACCGTCGACCGACACCCCGATGCCGCCCGAGCGGGTTCCCCTGTCGGCCAGACGCGGTGGCCCCACCCATCGGTAAGGGCGGGGCCACACATGCATCTCGCACTCTGACGTCGTCGGTCGGCACAGCCGGTCGGGATCTACCCTCCGGTCACACCGGCTGCGCCGCTCGAACTAGAACAATCCAAGCCACAACCGGGCCCAGGGCCCACCGTGGTCGGAGTACCACAGTCCGTCCGGGGTCTTTCGCTCTTCCCAGTCACCGACAACCGTGGTTTGGGCGTATATCCAAAACAGCCCACTGCGCTCGACAAAGATGTGGTCGATGCGCCTGTCGAGCAGGCTTTCGACATTGTCGAGGGTCTCGGCCTGGCAACAGGTGAAGCCCTCCTCGGTGGAGGATCTCCACGTGTCCTTGTAGCCCGCATTGACAATGGTGTTGTAGGTGGGCTCGCCCGGTTGGGCGTTGAAATCGCCAACCAGGATCACCTGTTTGGATTCATCGGCCAGATCGTTCGCCAGCTGCTCGGCCTGGAGTTCCTGGCACACCCCGAGGAAAACTCCCGTGTCGGAGAAGCAGGGCGCATTCTCGACTTCCAGGTGGGTGTTGACAAAGCGGAACTTCTTCGATCCAACCTGGGCGTCGACTGCGTGATAGCCGCGAGTGAACTCCAGGACAGCGTCACCGAATGGAACGGCGAAGTTGTTGTTGAAGTTGGTGGCGATCGGATTGGATACCGTCACCGACCCGGGCCGGTGAAGGATAACATCACGATCGACCACTCGAGCAAAGGTGCCGGCCGCCGGATCGAGCGGAAGCGTGACGTCGGCGTTGGTGGAAACCGAGGACACTTCATAGTGTTCTCCCTCGGCCTCGAGGGCTTCGAGCAGGATGTCGAGATAGTCCTGACTGAAGAGCGTGTTGCCCTGGGAGTCGAACACCGTGAGCGACCAGACTTCCTGCAAGCCGATCAGGTCCGGGTTGAAGTCGTCGATGCCCTGGGCGATTTCCACCGCTCGGGCCGGATAGTTGGTCTGCAAGATGGTGTCCAGGATGGCCGCCGGTGGCTCACCCTGCAGCAGTCGGTCCAGGTCGGCCCCGATGTAGAGATTCTGCGACATGACCTCGACTCGCAAACCGAAGTACGGGCTGTACGAAGCCGAACGAACCGGGCTGCTGCTTGCCCCGGCCGGAGTGGCCATGGCCAGACCTACGACGGCTATGAGCACTGCCAACGTTTCTTGAGCATTCGATCCCCCTAGCGGAACGGGTCTTCACTGATGTGCCGGCACCCTGTTCCCACCCATGCATGATGAACCATGCAGACCCAGCACCAATCCAGAGGGTAGCGGACGACGCCCCGAGTCGCATCGGTAGATCTTCCCAACCTCGTACCGATCCTTGGCCCGAACGGCTCCATGGTCGCGCCGCCACCGATCAGCCGAGGGCCTGTGAATTGACCATTCGCCAATACCCTTGGACCGTGATCGACGCCCCCACCGACTTCGTGACCCTGATGGAACTGGAGGATCATGGTCCCGACACGTGGATCGGGGTCAGTCCGCCGTATCCGTGGGGAGCCCGGATCTATGGCGGGCAAGTGGTGGCCCAGGCGCTGAACGCCGCCCTACGGACCGTCGCCGATGAGTATCGGCCCCACTCGCTCCACGCCTACTTCATTCGACCCGGAGATGTGAAGGAACCGGTCCGGTACGAAGTCGACCGATTGCGGGACGGGCGAAGCTTCTGCACCCGAGCCGTGGTGGCCCGCCAAGCCGGCGGTGCCATCTTGAACCTGTCGGCCTCGTTCCAGATCGACGAGGACGAAGCCGAGGTTCAGACCGCTCGAATGCCGCTGGTTCCCGATCCCGACGACATGACCCCGACTCGACCCGATTGGCCGTGGATCATGGTCCGTCGCCAGTTGCCCAGCTACACCGGAGCCGGCCAGGCCATCGGCTGGGTTCGCCTCATTGACAAGCTGCCCGACGATCCTCGCCTCCACGCCTGCGGCATTGCCTTCACGTCCGACACGTTCCAGTTCGGTGCAGCTCGCAGCATTCATCCCCTGCAGGTTCCGCCCGAGCAGTACATGGAGGCGTTCATGGGTGCGAGCCTGGATCACGCCGTCTGGTTTCACCGAGCTCAACGAGCCGACGAGTGGCACCTCTACGACTGGGATTGCCACGGTCTGGTCGGTGCTCGGGGAATGACGGTCGGCAATCTGTTCTCCCCCACCGGAACTCAAGTCGCCACCGTCGCCCAGGAGTTGCTGTTGCGTCGCCGTCGCCCTCGCTGAATCGCGGTCGGCGAGCATCGGCCGCGCCGCCGTCCCGACTATCCCTTCGTCCTCCCCTTCTTGCCCTTCTTGGGAGGAAGACTGTCGGTGTAGGCCCGGCTCCTGGCCAGGTACTCACCAAGCGCTTTCGGCCGGCGGAGCAGCGCCTGCGGCACCTCGACGTGCTCGGCGATGTTGGCCCCGTAGTTCACGAACGGCTTGGCTCCGTGCGCGGCAATGAATGCCTCTCGATCCGCTTCGGACAAGCGGATACCCATCCGTCCGTCCTTGGTGAGCGAGCTGTACATGTACCCGTTCGTCGACGTGTGCGGCAACTTCCGGCCGCCCCGCAACTCGATGCCCGGCTGGGTGTCGATGGCAGCCCGGTACAGCTCGATCAACTCCTGCGGGACCTCGTCAGGCGTCGACACCATCACCGCGCTCCGGCGAAGCGTACCGCCACGTCTGGCAGAAGTGAATCCGGGCCTGCCGCTGCGCCCGTCAACCCCGACACCCTAGTCCCGCTCAACACGCCGCAGCCCACCTTGCGGTGTCCACCACTCCACGACCAACTTGGTGGCCTCGTCGTTCAGACCGGTGACCACCACCTCCCGGATGTCGGCGACAAACCCCTCACCGTGAGCCTGACCGCTCTCCTCGTCCAACAGCGGACCGGTCGGCACAGCGTTGCCGGCAATCTTGGCCTCACCGGTCCACTCCCTTTCCTGGCCGAGCTCGGGATGAGAGGTTGGTCCGTGCAAGGCGAACCGGGGATCCCGATGCAGGTCGGCACCCTTGCGGGCTCCGATCATGGAGCCGAATCGGAGCTCATCACTGTCGAACTCGCACTCGATCCCCGAGATTCGAGGTGATCCATCGGATCGGATGGTGGCCATGGTCTTGTGACGGCCGGCGTCGAACATCCTTCGAACCCGGCCGGCGAACTCCGGCTCCTCGGCCTCGAACTCCTTCCAGGACGCCATGGGTGACACCTTACTCCGTTGGCGAACCCAGCACCGGTGGCAGACGAAAGCCCTTCATCTCGTCGTAGGGAAATGGGAGTACGGCAGCGATGGCCTCCCAGTCGATGGGTCCGTAGATGTGAGGGAAGCTCAACCCCGACCGGCAGCAGTCCTCGTATCTGACCGGACTGCTGAGACGCCCCTCGTCGACGACCAGCAGCAGGAGGTCGCGACGACCGGCAAATCGTTCATTGGCCGGGATCAACACTTGACTCGGCGTGGAGCAATGGATGAATCCCTCGGTTCGAAGCGACGGGTCGACGTAGCCGTCCGTGCCACCGTCGCCACCACTCCCCCGCCGCTCACCATCGTCGATACCGCCGACCTGATGCCGCCAGTGGTCGGCGGACACAATGTGGAGGAGAGGGTTCGTCGGTATTTGCTCGGGCATTGCTCGCTCTTTGCCGGCCGGCCTTGACACAATAGAGGCATGGCGCCGGCTCAGACTCGGACATACTACGAGATTCTCGGAGTTGCCCCCGACTGCTCGCCGGACCAACTGCGCAAGGCCTATCGTCGCCTGGCCTGGACCGCCCATCCCGATGTGCAGAACACCGACGGGCCACGGCGAACCCCCGTGCCCGGACCGTCGACGATGGCCGAGATCAACGAGGCCTGGCGGGTCCTGTCCAACCCGGACCGGCGCCGACACTACGATCGATCCGTTCTTGACCACTACCGGGGACCGGTTCCGGGTTCCCGGTCCGGGTGGCCCCACCCGGCCCACGGTGTCGACGACCTCCGGGTCTCGGTGACCCAGCCGGCGTCGCGCCGGGCCCGGGCCGAAGCCCGCCGTCAGGCCTGGGTCGCCGGGCTTCAGGCCCAGATGGCCCGCCTGGCCCGACAGGCCGGGCGCAGTGCCACCCAGACCCTGTTGATACGTAACCCCAGGGGCCCCCGGGACGACTACGAGGTTGTGGTCGACGAACTGGTCCGCCAACTCAGCCAGGACGTCGAGTCCCGGGTCCGGGCCGCCCGGGCCGCCGGTGCCGCCCCGCTCGACCTCGGTGTCGCCGCCACCCTCGTGGGCGTGCGATCGGTGGCCGACGGAATTCGGCGGAAGGCGTCCTTGCAGGTCACTCGCGAGCTGCTGATGAGCGCCGAACTGCTGGATCGGATGTGGGACGTCATGGCTCACGAGCTGCCGGCTCCCCTCACCATCGCTCTGGGCGGCAACCCCCATGTGGCAAAGGCCGTCTATCGTGTCGAAAGCGCCGGCTGAAGACCGGCTCCGTCCCCGAGGAGGCTCCATGCACATCGGCGTGTTCATCTTTCCCACCGATACGACAATCCAACCGGTGGAGCTCGGTCGGGCGGTGGAGGACCTGGGATTCGAGTCGCTGTGGTTTCCCGAACACTCCCACATTCCGACGTCCCGAATCACGCCGTGGGGTGGACGAAAGGGCGCTCCTCCCCTACCCGAGTACTACTGGCGGACCCACGATCAGTTCGTGGCCCTCAGCGCTGTGGCCGCCACGACCACGACCTTGAAGATCGGAACCGGCATCTGCCTGTTGGCCCAGCGGGATCCGATATGGACGGCGAAGGAGGTGGCTTCGCTGGACACCATTTCCGGTGGCCGGTTCCTGTTCGGTATCGGCTACGGCTGGAACGTGGAGGAGTACGAGGAGCATGGAAACAACTTCGGCCAACGTCGAGATCGGTTGCGGGAATGTGTGCTGGCCATGCAGCAGCTGTGGACCCAAGACGAGGGTGAGTTCCACGGCGAGCACCTCGACATTTCACCGTCGTGGGCCTGGCCCAAGCCGGTTCAGTCGCCCCATCCCCCCATCATCCTCGGGGGTGCCGCCGGGCCGAAGACGGCCGCCCATATCGCCGAGTTCTGCGATGGTTGGATGCCAATCGGCGCCGGCAACCTGAAAGGTCGCGACGTGGTGGAGGCCGCCCTGGACGAGGCCGGTCGTAGCCGCGATTCGCTGGAGCTGGGGGTGTTCCGAGCCCCCGCCGATCGTGACAAGCTGGAGGAACTGCAGGCCCAAGGCGTGAAGCGGGCCTTACTGGAACTGCCGCAGGGGGACGCCGACCAAGTGTTGGCGGCATTGAGGGATCACGCCAGGCTGATCGAGCGGTAGTCGTCGTTACTTTCGTTGCTCCAATTCCGCCATCTGACGGAAAAGATCAACGATGCTCGTCGCCGGTCGGCCGGGGTCCAGTTCCCGATACACCGAGTCGACGTTGATGGCGATGCGCTCCCAGTCCAGCCACTCCCGGTAGTGGCCGAGCTCGATATCCCGTGCCGCCTCGTCGGCCCGCATACCGGCGTCGAATCGTGCCTTTGCTTCGGACCGAACGAAACCGAGATAGTCGGCGACGGCTCGCACTCCGGCCTCGTCCGTCAGGGGCCCGTGACCGGGCACGATGGAGCCACAGCTCATGGCCATGATCCGGTCACACGCCTCGATCCAGTTGCTGATCGGGCCGTCCCACACGATCGGGGTGCCTCGGATGAACAAGATGTCGCCGGTGAACACCACACCATCGTCGGGCAGGTGGACCAGTACATCGCCGGCGGTGTGGGCCGGCCCAACTTCGATCAGCTCGACCCGACGACCGCCCACGGTCAATGACAGCGTCGAGTTGAAGGTCTCGGTCACGCGGGGCGGCTCGATCCCGGTGAAGTCGAAGGAGCCGAACGCCTCCTGAAGGTACTGATTGGTGGTCTCACCGAAGTCGGAGTTCATCAGGCTGGCAAGTGCGGCCGGAGGAAGCAGCTCCATCTCCCGAGCCGAGGCCTCGGAGGCTATGATGCGGGCCTGCGGGAGAAGTTGATTGCCGTAGCAGTGGTCGCCGTTGGCGTGAGTGTTGACCACGATGCCGATCGACCGTCCTGCGAGCACACGCTCCATGTCCGCCAGCATCTGTTCGGTCAACCTCAGATCGAACAGTGTGTCGACGAGAAGGGCGTCGCCGGCGCCGGAGACGATCAACCCGGCATTGCTCCATCCCCAGCCGCCATCCGGCTGGAGATAGGCGAAGACGCCATCACCGATCTCCTCCAGCCCCCGTTGGTACGTCACTCGACCCCGTTGATCCCTGATCTTCCCACCGGCCGACGGCCGGGAATTCGAGACTAGCGTTCGTCGGATCAGAGCGCCAGAACGTCGGTCCTGTTACCGCCGCTGTTGGCAGCCCGGTTGGCCGCCGCCTCGAGGTGGGCCAGGACCCGTTCGATCGACGGCTGGCGGTGAATGATCGACCCCACGACGACGCTGGCGGTGAAGGAGACGAGGCGGTGGTCGAGCTCGACCGGAAAGGCGACCTCGGCCCGCAGGCGACTCGCGACCTCGGTCAACTGGTCGGGTGACGAGTCGGACGTCATCAAGACCAGGAAGCCTGCATCCTCGAACCGACCCAGGATGTCGGGCGAACGCAGTTTCTCCTGGATACGACCGCTAACTTCCTTCATGATTCGCTGAACCGCCCGCTGGCCGTGGATCTCCCCCAGCGAGCCCAGTTCGTCGACCCACAGGCACATCAGGGCGAGCGGCAGCCGCTTCGGCGCGGCCAGACGGGTTTTCAACTCGGAAAGCACGTGGTAATGGTTGGGCAACCCGGTGACGGAATCGTGGGTCAGCTCTCCGCCGGCCAACGCCGAGTAGTGATGCTCGGTGAGCATGGACCGGACGCCGACGATCGCTCCTCGGTCGGGTAGCGAGCGCACCGTGAGCTCGAGTGGCATCAGGCCGGAGGCAAGACGCACCGCCACCGACTCCGGATGCTCGCCGGCGCGCTCCAGCACATCGACACAGGTTGCCTCGAAGTCGGGCACCAGCAGTTCGGCCAGTGGGATCCCGATCATGCGCTCGGCCGGAATGCCCATGGTGGCGACGGCCGAAGGACTCACATGACGGATGACCCCGTCCTCCACCAACAACGCCCCCAGCGGCATAAGGTGAAGCAGCTCGGTGTAGCGTTCCAGATCAGCAGACATGGCGGCACCTCATATGACCCCTTTGTACCGCCGATCCCTCGTCAGCGGTGAGAGCTACGTCACCCATTCCGTTAGGCCACAGGATCTAGTGTCGGCGGAGACGACGCTGCGCTGAGCGAATGGAAGAGGGTCAGAGCTGATCCAGCGCGTCCAGGAGGGCGTTTTCCACCACCTCGGTGAGAGCGGGATGGATGTAGAGCACCGTCCTGGCCAGCTCGTCGGCCGGTGTCTTGAACGTCATCGCCTGGACCAGCGGCTGAATCAAGGTGCTGGCCTGGGGTCCGATGATGTGGGCCCCCAGCACCTGCTTGGAGGTCCGCTCGATGATGACCTTGGCGAACGACTCGGTGTCCTCCAGGGCCCAGCCATAGGCGGTTCCGGCATAGTCCCGATGCCCGACGACATGGTCGATTCCCTCGGCCTCCGCTGCCTGCTCGGTCAACCCCACTGCTGCGACCTGGGGCTCGCTGAACACGGCATAGGGTAGGATGTCGACCGGACAGGTTCGGGGCTCGTCGGGGTGGGCCATGTTCCAGAAGGCGATCGACGCCTCCTTGTTGGCCAGATGCTTGAGCTGGAAGGCGTTGGCCACGTCACCGATGGCCCAGACGTTGTCGACCGTGGTGGCCAGCGTCTCGTCGACCTCGATGCGGCCATCGGGCAGGACGGTCAAGCCGCCGGCCTCCGCGTCGACGAGATCGGAGTTGGGGGTGCGGCCGGCGGCCACCAGGATCTCGTCGACCTCCTCCTCCCCCTTTCCCGAATGCACGATGAGGACGTCGCCCCGCTGCTCCACAAGCGTGGGCAGTGTGCCCAGATGGAGGTCGACGCGTTGACCGAAGAGTTCGGTGAAACGGCGAGCCACGTCCCGGTCGTGGTCCCGCAGCAAACCCCTCGAGCGGTTGTACACCGACACTCGGGTCCCGAAGGCGGAGAAGACGTGGCCCATCTCGGCGGCGATGAACCCTCCACCGATGATGGCCAGGCGATCGGGCTGCTTCTCCAGCCGCATGATGGTGTCGGAGGTGTGATGCCGGACGGTGGCCAGGCCGGGAATGTCGGGGACTACCGGCCTGGCCCCGACCGCAACCAGGACGCGGTCGGCTGTGACCCGCCGGCCGTCGATGTCCAGGGTGCGTGCGGCCGTGAACCGGGCCGTACCCTCGATAAGGCTGATGTTCGGTGAACCTTCCGCCCGGTAGTGGCGTCCGCCGTCGGCAATCGGGTCGATCCGGCCGAAAACACGATCTCGTATGGCGACCCAATCGGCCCCGTCGAACCGGGTGTGGACCCCGACCGCCGGACCTCGTTCGGCAATTCGGGCCACATCGGCCGGTAGCACGAACATCTTGGATGGAATGCAACCGACGTTCAGACATGTCCCACCGAAGACGCCGCGCTCTACGACGGCGATGTTCCACCGGTCGGCCAGGTGCTCGGGAATGGCGTTCCCCGAACCGCTGCCGATGATGATCAAGTCGTAGTGTTCCATAGCCTCTTACCCAATCAGTGTTCGATTGCCGGCCGCACTTCCCCTAGTCGACGAGCCGCCGATCACCACTCGCTGGTTCGTCACGATCAATGCCCGTTGGCTTTCATGACCACCGACCAGTCGACCTCATCCGGTGCCAGTGGCCGCATTCCGATGTCGATGGCGGTCCACAGGGTTCGGCTCAGGGGCAGGAAGAAGGTCGGCACCACGATCGCCAACCCGACGTGCCAGAGAATCAAGGGCACCACCGGGAAGCCGGGGAACGTCACGACCAGGCTAACCACCAGACTCAGCAGCAGTATTCCGAAACTGATCACGGTGTTGATGCCGACGGCGCCGATGAAATGGCCCTCGATCCGTTCGAACTGCAAACCGCAACGGTGGCAGCGCTCCCGGACCTGAATCCAGCGTTCGGTCTGCCCTCCGGCACCACAGGCCGGGCAACGGCCGAGGGAACCTCGGAGTAGGGCGCGGCCCACTGAAGGGATCCGGGCGCCGGGACGCACCTCGGCTTCGTTCACGCTGTGCCACCGATATCGGGATCACGGTCGGGGTACTCATGCTCGGGGCTCTCGGCGTCGGTGACTTCGGTGGCCCGGGCCTCGGCCATCCACCGCTCCAGGATGGCCATGGCGGCGGCGATGTCCTCGGCCGAGCCGGCGTAGGAGAACCGCACGAAGCGGTCTCCCTTGAACTGGTCGAAGTCCACCCCGGGAGTGACGGCCACGCCGAGCTCATCCAACCAACGCCGGCACAACTCCTGGGAGTCGGTACCCAACACCGACACCAACTCGGACACATCGGCCCAGACGTAGAACGCGCCGTCGGCCGGGGCGATCGAATCCAGGCCGATTGAGCGCAGTCCACCGATCATGATGTCGCGGTTGGCTCGATACCGCTCGACGTTGGCCTCCAGCTCGTCGGTGCAGTCGAAAGCGGCCAGGGCGGCAATCTGACTGACGGTGGGCGGAGCGATGGTGAGGTTCTGAGCCAGACGTTCGATGGCCGCCGCCACCGGCTCGGGGGCGACCACCCATCCCAGCCGCCAGCCGGTCATGGAGAAGTACTTGGAGAAACTGTTGAACACCACGACGTCGTCGCTCAGCCCCAACGCCGTGGTCGGATGTTCGGTGTGGACGATGCCGTGGTAGATCTCGTCCACGACCAGCCGAACACCGTTGTTCGAACACCACGTGATCAATGCTGCCAACTCGTGGTCCGACAAAACGGTGCCGGTGGGGTTGCTGGGACTGGCCAGCACCAGCCCGTCGAGTTGCCCGGAGGTGTCGAGCAGTTCCGGCGTGGGCCGAAAACGGTGCTCATGACCGACCGGGATCTGAACCACCTCGATCCCGAGCGCATGCAAATCGTTGCGGTAGCACGGATAGCCGGGTTCGATGACGCCGACACGGTCGCCGTGGTCATACAGCGCGAGGAAGGCCAGTATGCAGCTGCCGGACGCACCGGTGGTGACCACCACGCAGGCCGGGTCGACAACGACGTCATAGCGCTCCCGGTACCAGCGGGCGATGCGTTCCCGCAATTGGGGGAGACCGGCGGCGCCGGTATAGCCCAAGACGTGGGTATCGAGGTGATCTCTCACCGCCTGGCGGGCCCCGGCCGGGGCCGGTGTCGATGGTTGCCCCACCTCCATATGGAGAACCGGCTGCCCGGCCCGCTCTCTGACCTCGGCCGCCCGCATCACCTCCATGACGTGGAACGGCGGGATCCGGCTTCGGGTTGACGGCCGGAGGTTCGAACCAACCTGCGACGTCGTCTCCACCCCGCGGTGCGAGGTCGGGTTATGGCGAGCAGTGGTCATGTCTCAAACCCTACTGCTCGGCGCGGAGCACCTCACGGCAACTCTCCGAGTTGCTTGAGTTCGGCCTCCGGCCACACTTCGCCGGTAGTTGACGTGATCGTGAACACCCGGCCGGCAAGCGAAGCCACTTGCTGGGGCCGAGGCCACGATCGGCGAGCGGCGGTATGTGCCGACTATATTCGGGACCGTGGCCATACAACTCGGTGCCCACGTCGGCCAGCAGGGGTTCACCATGGACGAGCTGCGATCCCTGTGGCAGTGGCTGGATGATCGCGGTTTCGATTGGATCTCGGCCTGGGATCACATCTACGAGGCGCCACCGGCCGGCGGCACCGTACCCCATTTCGAGGCGGTTGCCACGTTGGCGGCCATGGCCACCGACACCACCAATGCCCGTCTGGGATGCCTCGTGTTCTACGTCGGCTACCGGAATCCCGGCCTCCTGGCCAAGTCGGCCATCACCATCGACCATCTCTCCCACGGCCGATTCGAGTTGGGCCTGGGCGGCGGATGGCACGAGTGGGAAGCTCGGGCCTATGGTTATGACTTCCCGGGCGTGGGGAGCCGACTCGACATGCTGGCCGAAGCGACCGAACTCATCGCCGATCTGGTCAACGGTCATGCCCGCCACCGTTCCCGGACCGAGGTCTCACCCACCGCCGATACCACCGGAGACCACATCGACACTTCCGGCCCATCGCCCGATGCAGTGCCGCGGAGCTCGTTTCACGGCCGCCACTTTCGCCTCGAGGACGCCTCGTGCCTGCCGCCTCCGGTGCACGGGTCCATGCCGATCTGGATCGGCGGTATCGGTGAGAACCGCACCCTACCCATCGCCGCCCGTTGGGCCGATGGCTGGAACGCCGCCTACCTGCCGGCCGCCGAGTTCGCCAGACTGAACCGGCGGGTCGACCAGTTGTGTGAGGACGCCGGGCGTGATCCCGACGACGTCGAGCGGTCGGTCAATGTCATGTTCGGCCTCGGCCTCGACCAGGCTCACGTGGAGCGGACGCGGAACGGGCTCGAGCAGGCCTGGGGACCATTGGCCGATCGGGTCGCCGATGGGGCCGTGCTGGGAACGCCGGATCAGGCGGTGGAACAGCTGGCCTCCTACGTGGAAGCCGGCGCCGACATGGTGAACATCGCCATCCGCCATCCGTTCGAGCCCGAGGCCCTGGCCGCCTACCACGAGGTGGTCATGCCCGCCCTTCGGGCAATGAGCCACTGACGGCCGGAGTGTGGCGGTTCCCGGCCACGCAAGAGGAGGGCATCCGGGGCCCACGTTGACCGCCCGGCGCGCCTTGGAGGCGGCCCTGTCCGGACCGCCTCCAAGCCGGAGAAGCATGTCGGGTGGGGTCCAAATTGGAACCCCGTCGGTTATCCACCCGCCGGAAATCACCGAGACATGCTTCCAACTACCCGCGCCACCAAGTAGTACCGTGGGCCGGCGACAGGGGGCAATAGGCCGATCGGATCATTCACCTCCAGGTCAAAGCCGCCGGAGGCGGACCTCCCGCACCTCGTGATTCTTGGCCTTCACCACGATCAAGTCGGCTCGCTCCCTGGTAGGCAGGATGTTCTCGACCAGGTTTCGCTCATTGATCCTGGTCCAGATGTCGGTTGCCGTTGTGCTGGCCTCGGCGTCCGACAACTCGCCGTACCTGCGGAAGTACGACTTGGGATCACGAAACGCCGTCTCCCGAAGGGTCAAGAACCGCTCGACATACCAGTCCCGGATGTCATCGGTTGAGGCGTCGACATAGATCGAGAAGTCGAAGAAGTCGGAAACGAACATGGGGGTGGAGGGGTCGGCGGGCCCGGTCTGGAGAACGGTGAGCCCCTCGACGATGAGAATATCGGGCTGGCGAATCAGGGTATGGGCGTCGGGGAGGACGTCATACACCAGGTGGGAATACACCGGTGCCTCCACTTCGGGCCTGCCCGACTTCACGTCGACGAGGAACTCCAGGAGGCGCCGACGGTCATAGCTTTCCGGGAAGCCCTTCCGGTCCATGAGGTCCCGCTCCTCCAAGACGCGATTGGGGTGCAGGAAGCCGTCGGTGGTGACCAATTCGACCTTGGGGTGATTGGGCCATCGAGCCAGGATCTGTTGAAGGACCCGCGACGTGGTTGACTTGCCGACCGCCACCGACCCGGCCACGCCGATGACGAACGGAGTCTTCGCCGGCAGCTCGCCAAGGAAGGTATCGGTGGCCCGATACAGCTCCTGGGACGCCCCGACGTGGAGGTTCAGCAACCGGGACAGAGGAAGGAAGAACCGCGCAACCTCGTCGAGGCTGAGGGCGACGTTCAAGCCTCGCAGCTTGTCCAGATCGTCCTCGGAAAGGGTCAGGGGGGTCGAGGCCCGGAGTTCGCCCCACTCCTCGGCCGAGAAGGTGATGTAGGGGGATTGCAGTTCCGGGCTCACGAGCCGCCTTCGTCGGACCGGACCTCGAGCCCGACATCGGGATTGATGTCGATCGGCGGATCGGGCAGGTTGCCGTCGACCAAAGGGGGAAGAAGACGGGGCAGATCCGGAGGCAGGAACGGCTCGAGTGAATTCGCAACCTCCTCCGCCGGCCACCAACGGGCTCCCTGAAAGGCCATGGCTTCGAGGCTCTCCAGCCCGCCGGGGGTGCCGACATGCTCCTGCTCGGTCCAGGCCACGTGGATCACCTCGTCCTGATCGAAGTGGAATCCCCCGAAGTCGAACTCGACATGCTGGGTCCACACCACGGGCCCGATGGTGGCGTCGTCGATACCGGCCTCCTCCCGAAGCTCTCGCAGGACCGCATGCTCCGACGTCTCGCCCGGGTCGATTCCGCCGCCGGGAATCTCCCACCACGGCGTCTTTGACGTATCAGCCGGATCGATACAGCGAATGAGGAACACCTCACGACGAGGGTTCAGGACAACAACTCGTGCCGCATTGCGCTTGAGAACCCAACCTGCCATCGGGGGCCAACTGTAGCTGCCCGGGCCTGCGGACCGTCCAGTTCGCAGCCGGGCCGGCTACCTGCAGAGCCCAAGTGGGCCCCTGGGTGGGATGCGCCGGTCTAGACGGGTGCGGTGTTGCCGAGCACAACCACGACGTCGGCGCCCTCCACCGTCACACCGGGGTTGACATCAGGGAGGCGGCGGACGTTGGACTCGTCAAGTCCGAGGAGACCGGCGATCTGCAGTGCATCAGGTCTGAACCCGTCGGCGTAGTACACCAGGCTCTCATCGATTGGGTCGCCCGCCTTGTTCTCCGGGCGGAGGGTGCCGTAGCCCACCGTGGCCAAACGATCGGTGGCCCGCCCCGCCAACCCATCGCGGCCATCGGAGCCGTTGCCGATGCGAACGGTGACCTCGTTGGGAGGCTTTGAACCGACCACCGCCACTTCCGCGCTGCGACGAGCCAATTCGGCGTCGTCCATGGTCTCGATCTTTTCCGAGTCCCACAGACCCCCGGACCAGGTCTCACCCAGGTAGTCGAACCAGCGCAACATCACATAGCCGCACAACAGGAGAGCTATGGCGAGGGCCAACGCATTGACCACGTCGTGGCGTTCGATGCGATTCAGCAAGACACTCCTCTCCCTGTCGACGGCTCCGGCGCAGCGGGAACATTGCCCGTGCGCCGTCGTGCGGGGCTTGTCGTCGCCGACCACCGCGTCCACCGATGCGGTACGAACGACCTGACATCGGGGCCGTTGGCGGCCTCCACCTCAAGCGTAGAGCACGTCCGGCATTGATTGGTGGCAACCCAAGGAGCCTACCGCCGTTTGCGATCGGCGCCGTCGGGCAGCAGCCTGGCCTGGGTCAGGAACCCGGTGTGAGCCACCATCCGGTGGTCGGGCCGCACCGAACTCCCACCGATATCGCCCCCGTCGATGTGCCAGGTCCGGTGCAGAACCTCGGTTGTTGTCACCTCGGCGAATCCTGCTGTGTCAAGGGCGGTACAGGTCTGCATGACCTGGGTGATGGACGGGCTGTAGGAGACGAGTAGGCCGCCTGATCTCAGGGTCTCGGGGGCGTGGGGAACGACCCTCCACGGCTCGGGAAGATCGAGGACCATTCGGTCGAAGCCATCGTGATCGACAGCATCGTAGGCGTTTCGAAGATGGATGTCGTACCGTCCGAGGGCCTCGGGGCCGAGGAACCGAGCGACATTCTTGGCCGCTCGTGCCGCGAAGTCCTCACGAAGCTCATAACCGACGATGTCGGCCCCGGCCCGGAGCATGGCGGTGGACAGGGCCCCGGAGCCCACGCCCGATTCGAACACTCTCATACCGGGACCGATATCGGCCATCATGAGAATGGCTCCGATGTCCTTGGGATAGATGACCTGCGCTCCCCGGGGCATCCCGATGACGAACTCGCTCAGGGTCGGCCGGTAGGCCCGGAATCGCTGACCCCGAGTGGTGGAGACGGTCACTCCCTCGGGTTGGCCGATGAGCCGGCTGTGGTGGAGCGAGCCGGCATGGGTTTGGAACTCGCCGTGCTCGGCCAGCGTGATGATGTACCGCCGGCTCTTGTGATCGACGAGAAGCACGAGATCGCCATCGGCCAGCTGCCGTCCATCGCTCATCGGACAGTCACCCGATCGACGAGCCGGCAAAAGGCGGAGCCAGACGGCGGAGGAACTCGAAGTAGAACGCCGTCCTGGCCCCCGGCGATTCCAGTTCGATCTCGTTCAGCGCCTCCTTGTAGGCCAGATGCTTGTTGCCGTCCGCCATCAGGCACTCATCGATCTGGTAGTCGATCCCTCGGATGACGCAGTAGGCCGCGGTCTCCCGCTCACCCAGTCGGATCAGCGGCTTGATCTTGCGGGGAAAGCCGTTGCCTTCGGGGAGTACCGGCAGCTGGCGTCGGAGATAGTCGACCTGCCAGCGCAGGACGTTTCCGAACAACACAGCCGCCTCGTCATCGAGATTGTGCCCGGTGGCCACGGCGTCGTAACCCCGGTCGACCGCAGCCCGATCGAACAGATGCCGCTTGGATAGACCGCAAGCCGAGCACGGCACCCTCCCGGTCTTGTCGGCGGCCACCGGGATCGTGTAGCCGAACTCCTGAGGGAGATCGATCTCGACAAGTGTGGCCCGCCTCGTTTGGGCGAATCGACGAGCATGGACCAGCGAGGCGTCGGAGTAGCCGTCGATTCCGAGGCCGATGTAGAGGCCATCGACCCGATACCCGAGATCGAGGAGGATGTCCCACAGGGCCAGGCTGTCCTTTCCCCCCGACACTGCAACAAGCAGGTGTTCGTCGGGTCGACACATGGCATGGCTGTCGATGGCCTTTTCCACCTGCTGGTGGCAATAGCGAACGAAATGGTCTGAACAGAAGTTGGCGTTGTGACGACGAACGTCGATGACGGCGGGGCCCCGGCACACTCGGCACTTCATGGGCTGTCAGCCGCCCGTGGATGGCGTCGTCAGGCCACCGAACGCCGGGAACGCCGCAACGCCTCCACCGCCGCTGACGACGGGCCGAATCTCGATGGTCTCGTGGTCGTCCAACACGGCGTCGCCCGGCACCAAGGTCCCGTTCCGGACAACCAGCACCGACTCGCGATTCAGGTCCAATCGGCGCAACAGCTTGATGACCGAGATCGGTCCGTCGATGGCAAGCTCTCTGGTCGGGTTACGCAGAATAACGTTCACGGCCCGACCCCGATTGCAGGCTACGCAGAACGACGTTCACAGCCCGATCCCGGTCCCAGGATCCTGCCCTCAGCCACGCTTGGCCGCCCGCCGCTCCCGCTTGGCCGCTCTTCTTGCCTTGCGGCCGGCCTTTTTGGGCTGCTTGAGCTGCTCCTGATAGGAGACAGGCGGAAAGTGGACCTCGAAGCCGACCTCTTCGCCCGGCTTGATGCCCCCCAGGTCGATCGCTTCCGCGCGGCCGAAATAGCGGCGCTCGAGGTCGACGATCAAGGCCACCGACGTGGTGAAGGTCCACGACCATACCGGAAACCTTCGGAACAGCCACTGGACGGGGCTCGGGGCATAGGACCGTACGATCAGGCGAATCAGGCGGCCGAACATCAGAGGCGACGAATCTCCAGCACCGGCCTGGTCTTCTTGCCGGCATTGCGACCGACCAGGTAGATCACGACGAGGAGGATCACGGCCAGCCCGGTTCCGGCGATGGCAGCCCGTTTCTTGCTGTTCTCGGCCACCACATGGACCTGGCCCTGGATGTCGCGGAACTTGGCCTCCAGGTCGGCCGGCGTGATACCTGTGGTTTCGGTCATTAGCGCACCTTCTCCGTGGCCCTGGACAAGATCTGGTAGATGGCCAGGATAGCGAGCAATAGGACGACCACGGCAACGAGGTATGGGACCAACGAGGCCCACGACCCACCGGAGAACATCTCGAAGGTCTGCAACACGCGCAAGGTGGCCAAGCTAAGGAACAAGACGCCCAGGAAAATGACAAACGAACCGGCCAGGCCAAGCCCGAGATACTTGCCGAGACTCTTCAGCGGCTCGACCGTCTCCTGCTTGGCATAGTCGATCAGCATTTGCTGGGTGTCTTGGATTTCTTCGATGGGATTTGATCTCGCCATTCGGTTCGTCTACCTGCCCTTCCCCGTCCGAACGCCTCTGGTTTCTCCCAGAGTCTAGGACCTCTTGGGAGAGAACGCGTGGGATCCGACCAGGGTCGTCACGGTTGACCCCGGCCAGGCCCGCCTCACCCTTCGGCCAGGCGAAGCCGAAGCAGCTCGGCGGTGTCGGCCAGGAGTACCCGCATCACGTCGAGACGGGCGGTCACACCGGGGGCTGCCAGCACCTGATAGGCGTCGAGCGGCGAGAGGGGAAGGACGGCGGCCATTTGGAACAGCGCTTCCGGCAGTGCCTCGGCCACCTGAACATCCTGGGACGAGTAACCCAATTCCGAGGCCAGCGCCAAACAGCGCTGGAACTCCTCGTCGATCTCGGCCCTCGCCGGTCCAAGCTGCATCTTGTCTTCGGCCGAGACAGGCTCATCGGCCCACGGGGCCACGATGGCTCGGGGATACGGGTCGTCGTCCAGCCAATCCTCGACCCGGAAGCGTTGGCGCCCGGCGACCACTATCACCCACCGGCCGTCGTCGAGCTCCTGGGCCTGGGCCAGCTCGACCACCGTGCCCACGTCGCTTCGCACATCACCCCCACCGACCTCGGGACCGCGGGTGATGAGGCACGACCCGAAGAGCCGGTCCGAGGCCAGGACGTCCTTCACCAGCCGGCGGTATCGAGGCTCGAACACGTGCAACGGCGCCGCCATGGCCGGCATGATGACCGACGGCAAAGGGAACTGGGGCAACTCGCGACGTGCCCGAAGAGGGCCGTCGGGGCTCGAACCACCATTGTCGTCAACCATGTCATGGGTCGTCTCATCGCTCATACTTCTATTATTCGCATTGTGGCCATCAGGAGGCCACGGCCGCCCGAGGTGACAACTGTTCGATGGTGGGCCCTTCGGGGTAGCGATGCAGCGATTCCAGCACCTCCTGGTGGATCGGCAGGATCTCGGTATCGGCGATCAGATCGGAATCGTTGACGATGAAGGCGAAGGATGTCTCCGCGTCTTCATTGACCGAGTCGACGTATCCGGACAGAGCCGTGACCCCTCGCAGCGAGCCGGTCTTGGCCCGGACGATGCCGCTCAGTGTCGGACCGGTGAACCGTTCCCGCAATGTGCCCCGTTCGCCGCTGACGGCGAGGGTATCGGCGAACTCGGAGTCGGACCCGGCCGCGGTCAACAGTGACGCCACGGCCCCGCAGGTCAGGCGATTCTGCTCCGACAGCCCCGAGCCGTCAGCCACCACCAGCCGCTGGTCGTCAATGCCGATCGACGACAACACCGACAGCACGGCCTCGGTGCCGGCAGCCGTGGTCCCCTCTCCCTTGAACTCCAGTCCGAGCCGCTTCAACAGCAGCTCGGCACCAAGGTTGGAGCTGAAGGAGTTGATGTGGGTTACGGTGTCGATCAGCGGAGGCGATACCACCTCGGCCACCATCCGGGCCCCCTCAGGGGTGGTTCCCACGCCGGTGGCGGCCACAGTGACGCCCCGCTCCTGGAGCAGCTGAGCCAGCACCGAGACAGCGTGAAGAGGCGGGTTGTCGGTCTCGGATCGGGTTCGGGGCGTTCCCGGATAGACGGCGGGCCAATCGACGAAGCCCTCGTTGACCGAGAGAGCCGACAGGGGCCCGCTCTGCGGGTCGAGACGGTCGGCCCACGGGCCGTCCCGCTCGCTGTCGAACAGCGACTCATCGCCGATCAGGGTGCCGGTGATGTCGCTGATGCCGGCCGCCACCACACTGTCGGCCAGCGCCTCCAAGCTGGTGTGACTGCGCCGGGCGCCGTCGTCGTATTGGGTCAGCCAATCCTCGGTGTAGAGAAACGGATCGCCGTCTCCGACCAGGTACAGATCTCCATCGAGCACCCCATCCTCCACTCCGGCCAGGGCCTTGACCTGGGTACGGTAGGTGAAGTCGGGGCCGAGAACCTCAAGCGCAGCGAAGGTGGTCAGCAGTTTCTGGTTGGAGGCCGGCACCAAACCTCCATCAGGTCGATCGGTCACGTCGATCGGCCGGTCGTCAGAGACAACGGCCAGGCACGTCTGTTCCGGAGCGCCGGACAGCGGTTCGGCGATGGTGTCGGCCAGAATCCCGTCGCTGACCGGCGCCTGAAGCGTCTTGGGCAAACGCCGGGCCGAGAATGCCGGGGTGTCCAGGGTCAGGTCATAGGGCTCGTCGGCAATTCGAACGGCCTCGAAATCGGATCGTTCCGCCGCCTGCCACGACCCGAGGGCAACGGCGGCGAGGACGAGCGGTGGCAGCCACTGGCGGACGAAGGTGGCAACATCCATGACAGGCCCAACCTAGCACCGCCGACGCCCGACGATGCGCCGCCGACTCCACCCCGATGGCAGCGCCGTGGAAAGCCGGGCCGAGCGCCGGCGCTACGAACCGGGCGGCTCCAAGGCCGCTCGAACAAAGGCTCGGATGTGGACGAAGCGGGCCTCCAGGGCCTCGGCCGAGAACGGGTCACGATTCAACAGGCCGCTCAACATCCAGTGATCGGAGAAGTACGACAGCAGAGCCCCGTAGCCCGTGACCACCAGGTGCTCGGGATCGTGATGGCGAAAGCGTCCCGCCTCCATTTCCCTTTCGAAGAACGCCACCGCCCGTAGGAAGTGTGGCCGTAAGGCCGTTCCGAGATCGAAGCCGAGGTGCCCCTTCTCGGTCAACGCCTCGCGACGAACGATACGGACGATGTCGGGGTTCATGCGGAAGAACTCGAAGCTGGCCTCCAGTACCCGGTCGACCATGACCCACCCGTCGACGTCGCCCGAGCGAATGGCGTCGATCCGATGGCCCCAATCGGCCAGGGCCTCCTGCATCACATGCTGATAGATGGCTTCCTTTGACGGGAAGTAGTGCAGCAGGCTCGGCCGGCGTATGCCCACTCCGGCAGCGATGTCGTTGAGCGACGTTCCCTCGTAGCCCTGATTGGCGAAGCACGCCCGCGCCTCCTGGACAATCAGGTCCTTCGTCGATGGATCGGACACGGGCCCACGATAGTTCGCCGTCTCACCGGCCCCACTCCGACACGGCTCCATTCGACCGTCGCAGCCTCCGTGTCATGTCACCGGCCGCGTACCACTAGATTGAGGTCCCATGGAGATCATTGCCGCTCTTTTCATGGACGACATCGAGTTGCGGTCAGTGCCCGGACCGTCGACCCGCATTGATCTCGGAGGGGTTCAGTTCTCGGCCCCGGCCCCCGGGCCGGTGCCGGTGACCGTGGCACCCCATCTTGTTGTGCTCGTGTGGAATCCTCCGGGAGGCAAGGAACTGGGAGCCCTGGAAGTGGTGTTCGAACCGCTGCCCGACGACCCTGTTGGTCGGCCGTGGGCACCGACCGATGCCGCCGAAGGCGGGGACGACCCGGAAACAGTACCGCTGGCCCGCAATGTGCAGCCCCTCCAGATCGAGCCGGGCAAGTTCAATTACCGTCTGGTTCGAGCCGATCTGGCCTTCGAGGATTACGGGACCGTGATCGCCCGATGCAGCATCGACGGGGGGCGCCGGCACATCGTGCCCTACACCCTGCTTCCGCCCACCTCCTGATCGAGCAACAGTCGCCGGGCTTCAGGGTCGACGAACCATGACGTCCCCACCTCCCTCGGTTGAGACCGTGTTCGCCTTCAGCGCCCACCCCGACCCGGCGACGGCGGTCGGCGAGGTCGTCGGTGCCGTCCACGACTCACGGGTGATGGCCACCACGGTGCTCGGCTTGTTCGCCGGATCATGGCCGACCGGGTCCCGGTCACTGGCCTGGCGCACCATATGCCGGATGCTGCAACCGGAGATCGCGGTGGCCGGTGGCCTGCCCGAGATCCTCCACCCCCGGGCCGACATGCCGGCCACCTCGGATCGAAGCCGGCATCGCTCCGTGGCCGTGATCGCCACCGACAACGGCCCGGCCGAGGTGGTGGCCGACGGCTTCACGGCCGAACTCGCCTCGGGTCGGCGACCGATGGTCACGTTCACCGGTTGGGACGTGGAGTTGACCGGCGACGGAGCGGGCCCGGCGTGGGATCACACCGGTCCCGCTGACGGAACCCGGTCCACCGATCGGTCGATTCGGCGGTTTCTGGCCGTCGATTCCAAGGCCGTGGGGTCGGCGACGGCGACGGTTTCCTTCGACCCCGTCGATGCCGCCGTGATGGACTTCCAGGGGGTTCGGCCGCTGGCAACCGACCTGTCCGCCCACGTCCGCGGCCGGGAGGTCACGGCCATCAACCATCGCCCCGGCCTCGAGGTGATCAACGAGCTGACGGCCGCGATCGACCGCCCCGATCTGCGGCCCGAAACGTTGCTGATCGGTCTCGACGACCTCTGGTACCGCATTCTGGCCGTCGACCGGGTGGCCGGTTCGCTCGTACTCGGTGCTGCACCGCACCGCATGCGCACCGACGGTTCCGGGTCGGCGATGACGATCTCGTCGACCATCGCCGTGGCCGTTCCCGATCTGGTGGACGCTCTCATCGCCGTCGAGCGTCGTGTCGGTCGTGGCCGACGGACGCTGCTGGCTGTTTCCGCTCAGTACCGGCGGCAACCCAACGAGGTCGGCTCCGATCACGACGTCGACGACATGGCCGGTCGGCTGGACCCACTCATCATCCCGTCTCCCGGTCTCCTGCCGGGAGCAGTTCGGTCCCTGGTGTTCGGGGCCCCGCCGGTCCGCTAGCGTAGGCCTCGACACCACAGGGGCCCGTAGCGCCCCGGAGTGGTCGCCGATCTCGCCAGGTCCGGATGGAAGGAACACCACATCGTGAACAGCCCCGACTCCGATCTCACCGTCGACGCCGAGCTCGAGGAAAGAGCCATCAATGTGGTCCGGGCTCTGGCCATGGACGGACCGATGAAGGCCAACTCCGGCCACCAGGGAACGGCCATGGCCCTGGCCCCGCTGGCCCATGTGCTGTTCACCCGAATCATGACCTACGATGCCGGCGACCCGGCCTGGCCCGACCGTGATCGTTTCATCCTGTCCAACGGCCACGCATCCATCCTGCTCTATTCGATGCTGCACCTGACCGGTCACGGTTTGGAGCTGGAGGACCTCGAGCAGTTCCGCCAGTGGGAATCCAGGACACCGGGACATCCCGAGGCCGGCCATACCGCCGGGGTCGAGGTCACGACCGGTCCACTGGGCCAGGGATTCGGCAACTCGGTAGGCATGGCCGTCGCCGAACGTTTCCTGCGGGAACGCTTCGGCTCCGAGTTGTGCGACCACTACACCTATGTCATGGCCGGCGACGGTGACCTCTCGGAAGGGTTGAGCCATGAGGCGGCCTCACTGGCCGGGCATCTCGGCCTCGGCCGGCTCGTCGTGGCCTACGACAACAATCACATCACCATCGATGGTTCAACCGAGCTGGCACTCAGTGACAACGCTGCCGCTCGATTCGAAGCCTACGGTTGGGATGTCATCGACATCGGGGACAAGGCCGACGATCTCGCCACCCTCACCGAAGCGCTCGAGAAGGCGCGGGCCAACACCGAGCAACCGTCGCTGATCATGATTCGAAGCCACGTCGGCTACCCGTCTCCGAAATGGACCGATCACCACGAGGCCCACGGCAACCCCTTCGATCCCGAGGAGATCGCGGTCACCAAGTCGGTCATGGGCCTGCCTCCGGATGAGTCCTTCTGGATTCCCGACGACGTCCGGGAGCTGTATCGCTCGGCAGGACGTCGGGGTGCCGACTCCCGTCGTCAGTGGCGAGCGCGGGTCGACGCCTCGGACGAGGCCGAGTTGTTCCGCTCGATCTGGACGCCGCCTTCGACCGCTCGTACCGACGAAATCCGACGGGCCACGGCCAAGGTCGCCGCCGGATTCACCGCAGGCGAGAAGGTGGCGACCCGCAAGGCATCCCAGGCGGTACTCGATGAGCTGTCCGAGATGCTACCGACCTTGGTGGGGGGAGCAGCCGATCTGACCGGGAACACCGGCACCAAGATCTCCGGCCAGGCTCAGAGCGCCGGCAACCCGGGCGGCCGGCAGTTGTTCTTCGGTGTCCGGGAGCATGCAATGGCCGCCTCCCTCGTCGGCGCCGCCCACCATGGTGGCGTGGTGCCGATCGGTGGCACCTTCCTGGTGTTCTCCGACTACATGCGTCCCTCGGTGCGGCTGGCGGCGATGTCCAAGGCCAGGTGTGTCTTCGTCTGGACCCACGACTCGGTCGGCGTGGGCGAGGACGGCCCCACCCATCAACCGGTCGAGCACATCATGAGTTTGCGGGCCATCCCCGGGTTGCAGGTCGTTCGCCCCGCCGATGTGCACGAGGTGGCGGGAGCTTGGGCCCTTGCCATGGAGACCGACGGACCCACCGCCCTCATTCTGAGTCGCCAGGGAGTGCCTGTGCTGGCCGAGACCGATGCCGATTCGGTGCGCCTGGGCGCCTACCGCCTAGTCGACAACGATGACGCCGCCGTCACTCTGGTGGCCACCGGCAGCGAGGTCGCGGTGGCATTGGAGGCGGCCGAACTGCTCGCCGCCGAAGGGATCGCAGCCAATGTGGTGTCGATGCCGTGCTGGGAGCTGTTCGACCAGCAGCCCGAGGACCATCGCAACACGGTGCTGGACCCGTGGCATCCAACCGTCTCGGTCGAGGCCGGGGTGACCCTCGGATGGGAGCGATATGCCGACGCTACGATAGGGATAGATCGATTCGGTGCGTCGGCTCCTGGCTCCGAAGTCCTCCGCAGGCTCGGCATCAGCGCCGAGTCGGTGGCGGCCACGGCCCAGGAGTTGCTGGCCGAGGAACGAGACTGAGGTCGGGTCCGAATCGGGCGCTCCACAACCATGGTCGACACGATCTCGACACAAGGCATTCGGAACCCAGCGGGTACGAGACCGGAAGGATGATGCAACATGGGTCGACTCCACGACTTGTATGACGACTACGGACAGAGTCCCTGGCTCGACAATCTCCGTCGGGGGTGGATGGCCAGCGGCGAGCTGCAATCATGGATCGACCGCGGGGTGCGGGGGATGACCTCGAACCCGTCGATCTTCGCCAAGGCCATGTCGGATACCTCCGACTACGACGACCAGCTCGAGTCGCTGGTCAAGTCGGGGCTCGGCGTGACCGACGCCTATTGGAGGTTGGTGGTGGCCGACATCAATCAGGCCCTCGACCTGCTGGCCCCGGTCCACGAGGCATCGGGCGGTGAGGACGGCTATGTCTCGGTCGAGGTTGCGCCCGAGCTGGCCAATGACGAAGTCGGCACCGTGGAGGCGGCCCGGGCGTTGCACGACAGGATCGACGCCCCCAACCTCTATGTCAAGGTTCCGGGCACGGCCGAGGGGGTCCCCGCCGTCCAGACTCTCATTTCGGAACAGCGATCGATCAACGTGACCCTGATCTTCAGTCTGGAGCGGTACAAGGCGGTCATGGAAGCCTATCTGGCCGGTCTGGAGTCGGTCGAGGGTGACCTGTCCCACATCTCGTCGGTGGCCTCGTTCTTCATCAGCCGCGTCGATGTCGAGATCGATCGACGGCTGAACGAGATCGGCACCGATCGGGCTCGCTCCCTCAAAGGAAAGGCCGCCCTCGCACAGGGCAAGCTGGCCTATCAGCTCTTCCTCGATGCCTTTACCGGGGATCGATGGGCTGCGCTGTCGGCCCGCAACGCCAGACTGCAACGACCGCTGTGGGCGTCGACCTCGACCAAGGACCCGAGCTATTCCGACACGCTGTATGTCGACAATCTGATCGGCCCCAACACCGTCAACACCCTTCCCGACGACACGCTGGTCGCCTTCGAGGACCACGGTTCGTTGTCCCGCACCCTCGATTTCGACGTCGACCAGGCTCGGCAGGTTGTGGTCGACCTGACCGAACTGGGCATCGAACTGGAAGAGGTGGCGGCCAAGCTGGAGACCGAAGGAGTGGCCGGCTTCGCCAAGAGCTTCGACGAGGCGCTGGACACCCTCGACTCCCGGGCCGCCGACGTGGGCTGACCGACTCGCCGCACCCGAATTTGGTGCGGGCTTTGGTTCAAAGATCCACGAGACCTTCGCGCGCGGCGATGGCGACGGCTTCGGTGCGGGTCTTGGCGCCAAGCTTGTCCAGCAGGTTGTGGACGTGGTAATTGACCGTGGAGACGCTGATGCTGAGACGATTCGAGATCTGGGGGTTGGTGAGACCACCGGCAACGAGTCGCAGAACGTCCATCTCGCGGGCGGTGACCGACACCCGGTACTCCTCACCGGACACCTCCCGAGGTTCCTCGACTACGCTCTGCGATACCGACGAGGACCCCACACCGTATCCCGCTGCGGCGAGCTGGATGGCCGCGATCAGCTCGTCCTCCTCGGTGTCCTTGAGGAGATATCCGACAGCGCCGGCGGCGAGCGCACGCCCGACGAGTTGCGGCTCGTCGAACGCCGTGAGCACAAGGATCTTCAGCCCGGGGAACAGTGCTCTCATACGGGCAATGGTGGTCGGTCCGCTCATGCCCGGCATCTTCATGTCCATCAACACCAGGTTCGGTCCGACAGCAGCGCACTGATCGATCGCCGACTGCCCGTTCGTCGCCTCCCCGACCACTTCGAGGCCGTCGTGCAGCGACATCATCGTGCGCAAGCCGGTGCGCACCACCTCGTGGTCATCGACGATGAGGACGCGAACAGTTGCCTTGGCCATCATCGATCGCCCGACCCGTTCCGGGGTGACCACGCCACCGTCACCGAGGTGCCGGCGTTCGGGCTGCTGACCACAGCGAGGTCGGCTCCGATCGAGGCGGCCCGCTCTCGCATGATGTCCAGGCCCATCGTGCCGTTGGCGTTCTCGTCCACGTCGAAGCCGATCCCGTCGTCTCTCACAAGGAGACGGACCTCATCGTGGTCTGCCGTCAGGTCGACTTTGAGGTCCGTGGCATCGGCGTGCTTGACGACGTTGTTCGTCGCCTCCTGGGTGATCCGGTAGAACGCAACGCGGACGTCTTCGGGCAGGTCGCCGTCCAGCGCCGTGTGCACCTTCGTCGAGATGCCATAGCGCACGCCGACACCATCGGCGAGCTGGCTGACAAGTGTGCCGAGGTCGGTCTCGGCGACGGAGTCCGGGCGCAACTCGCGCAGCAGCACCCGCATTTCGGCGATGCCACCACGGGCAAGACGCCGCACTTCGTCGGTGGCCCACGTGGCAGCCTCGGGATCGCTGCGCCACAGCCGGCCCAGGCTCCCGGCGTGGAGGTTGATCGAGAACAGCACCTGCGTGACGGCGTCGTGGAGCTCGCGCGCCAACCGGTTCCGTTCGGCAACGGCGGCGTCATCAGCGGCCTTGACCACCAGCTGTTCCTGGGCAGCCTGGAGGCGGGCCGTGCGGTCTGCAACCTGGCTCTCGAGCCCCGTCTGGAGCTCTTTCAGCTGACGTTCGATTCTGATCGCCCGGTCGGCGGTGTCCAGGCTCATGGTGAGCACGAATCCGAGGAAGCCGAAGCTGTACATGTAGACGAAGTCGATGATGTCGGTCGTGACGAGAGCGTCGAAGATGGCCATCGTGATGAACCAGCCGACGCCGATGCCGAGGACCGCTGCCCTGCGCCTACTTCCCCGCCGAGCAAGCGTCACGATGGCCCACACGACGTAGCCGGTGAAGGCGAGGCTGCTCACGACCGTGAGCGGCACCAGGGGGGCGCCCGATGCCTCCACCGTCCGGACCGTCTCGCCCCACGGCAACGTGACGGCCGAGAGCTCGATTGGCGGAGCGATCAGCAGGTCGTCGGGAAGTACCAGGCTGGCGAGACCGACCACGGCGTACGACCCGCTGATGGCGTAGGCCGGCAGCCGCGACCGGACGTCGGCGTACGCCACCACGAACCACAGCAGCAGTCCGTAACCCAACGAGGCGAACACTGCCGTCGCTCGGCCTGCCGCCAAGAGGTCGGCGACATCCGACGCCAGGTACCCCGTCCGCGCTGCGACCGTCCAACCTGCGTACGCCAGCGCGAACGATCCGAGCAAGAGGTTGATCCGGCGATCGACTGTCCGACGCAGCCCGACGAACATGTAGAGGAGTCCGATCCCGGCGGACAAGCCGCCGATGAACACCAATGAAGTCGTGAAGTAGCTCAGTTTCATCCCCAGTGCGTATCGGCGCCTGATCGAGTTCGAACGACGAGATCGGGCCCATAGCGATGCGATAGCGCTGACCAGCCGCACGAGCCTTGTCGAAGATCATAGCTCTAGGGCTTGCCGCACCGCCGAACTCCGCCGCCGGGCCGCTCGGCCACAACCTGTTCCCGATCCCCCAGGAAAACTGACAGGACCGAGTCGTCGTCGGTGCGCGCTGATCCTTCCGACGGCCCAGCGATCAGCCCACCGACGGCTGCAAGCCGACGCGTCCCCCGTGGGGGGATCCTGACGGCACACAGAGTGGCGTGGAGGCCCGGACTGCCCCGCCGACCAAAGATCGATCAGGTGAGACCCACAGTAGTGCACGATCACCGTCGTGCGCGAAGAACCCGACGCCGAGTAGCGCGGCCCGTCCGAGGGCCTCGTCGCCCTCGGCGCTGAGCTACTCCACGCCGAGTTACGCGCCGACTAGCCGGAGACGGCTCCGCGTCACCTCGGGTGGTACCGACCGCACGCAGAGTGGTAGGGAGGCCCCGGACTACCTCGCGCACTGATAGATCGATCAGGCGAGTAGCACAGAATGGGTGATGGTCGCGTATTCCCCAACGTGTCAAGCTCACACACATCAGAGCTGACCATATACAGAACCCCCCAAGCCGTCGCACGGTGAGAGCATTCCAGTTTGCCGATGCGGCAAACATCCCTAAGGAGAAGAACAATGGCGAAAGTAGTAGGCGTTATCTTGATGGTCGTTGGAGTTGTTGGCCTCTTCCTCGCTGTTGTCGGGGCCGTGTTTAGTTGGCAGACCGTGAATACAGTAGTCGAGACGACAGATTCGGTGGACGCTGCGTTTGGCGACACCCTGGACTTCGTGGCGGAGAGCCTGGAGAGTGTCAACACCGAGGAGATGCAAGTTGGGCTAGAGGACCGAGTGGTCGTGATCAAAGCCGAGATCAGCGAGAAGGTCGTCGCCGGGAACAACACGCTTCGACTGGGACGAGCCGGCCTACTCCTGCTCTTCCTCTGGATTGGTCTGGGTCAATTGGTGCCGCTCTACATCGGCGCCGATCTGCTTGCCGATGGTCGACTCGGCAGCAGGCTCTTGTCGAAGTCTGAGTAGCTGCGAAGCACCATCCGTTGGCATGAGGCGCTGGCAGCCGGCGCTGTCGGGTCCGCCGCCGATGCCCCTGCGACGGGCTGCGCTGACCCTCCCCGACAGAAGTCGGGGAGGGTGTCGTCTGCAACGCGGCATGTCGGGGTCTCGCGCGATACTGCTTGCGGAGCGCTGCTACCACCAGTGACAACCGGGCCGGACTGCAGACCGATCCCATGCGTAGACTCTCGTTCGCGGCGACCGCCGTTCCTTTCAGCCTGGTGTTGGATGCGGTGCCCGTCATCTTCACGATCGCAGCAGATGTCCAAGTCGAGTCGGGCGCGATCCGATTCAGGGAAGCTGTTCTTCGAACAAGTCCAGCACTTGCGCGAGGGCGGCGTGGGTGGATGGCCCCGCGTCACCTCGGGTGGTACCGACCGCACGCAGAGTGGTAGGGAGGCCCCGGACTACCTCGCACACTGATAGATCGATCAGGCGAGTAGCACAGAATGGGTGATGGTCGCGTATTCCCCAACATGTCAAGCTCACACACATCAGATGTTTGTTATCAGAAGGGATGTGTCGTGGCCACGTACGAGACCGACAGGGATTACGACCTGATCATCGCCGTGTGCGATGGATTGGGGAAGGCTGACGAGTTCTTCACAGTAGCGAAGTCCAAGGAGGCCGAAGGGGCGTTCCATGTCAAGGAGGCGGCGACGTTCCATCGCGATGAGCACGGCAGGATCAGGCTCAACAACAAGGGCTACGTCGCGGGCTGGAAGGGCGGCGGGATCGGCCTCGGGATCGGCATCCTGCTGGGCGGTCCACTCGGCTTCGCTGCGGCCGGGGGGCTGATCGGGTACATGAGGGGCAAGGAGCGGCGTGAGCTGCGCGACAAGGTCAATGCCAAGCTCGGCGCCGAGCAGTCGGCGATCGCGCTCATGTTGGAGGATCCGATCGACTGGGACGTGGTTCGCGAGATCGGGAACGCCTTCGACGCCGAGCTGCTATATGCCGAATTGCGTGGCGAGGCGCTCGTGAAGACCGAGGAACTCGCCGACGACGAAGACGTCCAGAGGGCCTTCGAAGAAGAGATCGGAGATGTCGTCGCCGAATAGTTGCGATGACGGCTCACTAGGAGGACCGGTCATGAAGAATATTCGCTTCGACACCGACGGTATACCACGTTGTTACAACTGCGGATCAAAGGGGTTCACCGAGAAGCGGACCGTTCGATCGAAGGTGATGGGCCTCGGGATCGGCTCGCTGGCGACCAAGAAGAAGATGAAGTGTCAGCGTTGCGGCAAGTACAACGATCCTGGCAACGGCAGACCCTACCAGGGCCCGGCATCTCACAAGTATCGGAAGGAGTGGGAGGCCGAGCTGGCAGCGCGCGGCCTCACCTGACGGCGAAGCCGGGGCCACACCGCGATTCGATGGTCCACGATCGGCTTCGAGCCGGGCAATGAGGGGAAACAATGAACGAGAAGATCCCGGTCGATGGGGCCGCTGCGGGCAAGCCGCGACGTTCGAACGTGATCGTGGTGTGGGTGTTGATCGTGCTGGGCACGGTGGTCATGGTGCTGAGCACGCTCAACTCCTGGGCCGAGCGCCGGTTGCTCGACACCGACGCCTGGGTCGAGACCAGCGACGACCTGCTCGACGACGACGAGGTACGCCAAGAGCTGTCGGCGCAGCTGGTCAACGCGCTCTATGAGAACGTCGACGTCGGGCCGGCGATCGACGACCAACTCCCCGAGAACCTGAAAGGGCTCGGTGGCCCGCTGGCCGGTGTGCTTCGTGACCCGCTGGTCGGCACCGCCGACAGGCTGCTCGAAACCGGACCGGTGCGGGCAGTGTGGAAAGAAGCCAATCGAGAGGCCCACCAAACGGTTGTGGCCATCCTCGAAGACGACGTCGGCGACAACATCAGCACCGCCGACGGCACGGTCGTGATCGATCTCGGTGGCATGCTGCGTCAGCTCGGTGAGCAGATCGGTCTCCCACAGGGCGTGCTCGACGCCATCCCCGACGACGCCGGCGTGTTCGAGGTGGTCGACTCCGACCGCCTGGAGAGAGCCCAGCTCGCGGTCCGGGTCGTCAAGATCCTCAGCGCCGTGTTCTTCGCCCTGGTCGTAGCCCTCTACCTCGGGGCGATCTACCTCGCCGGCAACTGGCGGCGCGAGGCTGTGCGTGACGTCGGATTGGCAACCGCATTGGGCGGCTTCGTTGTCCTGGTCGCGCTCGCTCTGGGAATCAACCTGTTTGCCGGCACACCCGACACCGAGGGGGGCCGGGCCGCAGCCGACTCCATCTTGGCCATCGGCACCGCCCTTCTGAGCCAATTAGCGTGGTCGGAGATCCTGATCGGCCTGCTGATCGCTCTGGGCGCGTCGCTCGTCGGGCCGGCCCGCTACGCCGAGTGGGTGCGTCACTACGCCGCACAGGGCTTCCAGCGGGCACCGGTGCTGACCTGGATCGGTCTCGCCGTATTGATCCTCGCCGTGTTGGTCTGGTCACCGTTCACCGTGGGCAGCTGGGTCTCGGGCTTGATCATCGTGGGTCTCGTGATCGTCGGCATCGAAGCCATCCGCAGAACATCATTGGCAGAACAACCAACCCTCCTGGCGCAAGCGGCGACCGCCCAAGCGGCCGAGCCCGACCGTGGGGCGTGAGCACAGATTCCGGGCGACCCCCCGACCTCCCGCCGGCAAGTAAGTTGCATATCTAAACTCTCTCGCGTAACGTGCCAGGGATGTCGACCGAGACGGACTCGAGCACCGATCGATGTTCCATTGCCGCCACTCTCGATGTGGTCGGCGACCGTTGGACCTTGTTGATCCTTCGCACCATCTTCCGGGGGCACCGGCGATTCGGTCAGATTCACGACGAGTTGGGAATCGCCAGAAACCTTCTGACCGATCGTCTGGCGAAGCTGGTCGACAGCGGCGTGCTGGAAAAGGTGCCCTACCAGAAGCGGCCGGTGCGCCACGAGTACCGGTTGACGGCCAAGGGTGCCGATCTCTCCCCCGCGCTCATCGCCCTGATGGGATGGGGGGACCGGTGGTACGCCAGCGACGGACCACCCACCATCTTGTTCCACCAGCAATGCGGGCATCGACTGGAACTCGATGTCCGATGCCCTCATTGCGATACACCGCTGCGGCCGGGGCAGATTGCCAGCCGGCCCGGACCAGGGAGCACCGTGCATGAACCCAACTGATGTCACTCTGGTCGGCACCGGACGGCCGACCGCCGGTCTTGGCCCGGAACCGCCGACGATCGACGACACCGATCTCCCACCGGTGATCCCCGATCCCGACCAGCTCCGGTTGAGTGAGCTCCCCACCGACCGTCTACTGGCGAAAGCGGCGCAGCGTCGAGACGAGCTCTTCGGTCGGCGGATCACCTACTCCCCCAAGGTCTTCATCCCTCTCACCATGCTGTGCCGGGATCAGTGCGGGTACTGCACTTTCGCCCAACCCCCGGCCCGACTGGAGTCGCCCTACCTCTCGGCCGATGAGGTCCTCGTCATTGCCCGCAAAGGGGCCCGAGCCGGCTGCCATGAGGCCCTGTTCACGCTGGGCGAAAGGCCGGAGCTGCGCTATCCGGCCGCGGCCCAATGGCTGGCCGACAACGGCTATACCTCCACCGTCGAGTACCTGATCGACATGTGCCGGCTGGTGCTCGAGGAGACCGGCCTGCTGCCCCACGCCAACGCCGGAGCGCTGTCGCCGGACGAGCTGGCCGCCCTTCGCACGGTTGCCCCCAGCCAGGGCATGATGATCGAAACGCTGCGACCCGACCTGGACTGCCACAGCAACGCCCCAGACAAGGTCCCGGCCCGACGACTGGCCACACTCGAGGCGGCCGGACGGCTCCGCATCCCCTTCACGACCGGAATCCTGGTCGGTCTCGGGGAGGACGAGCGGGATCGCGTCGAGGCGCTCAGCGCCATTGCCCAATCCCACCGACGCCATGGCCACGTCCAGGAGGTGATCGTACAGAACTTCCTTCCCAAGGCAGGCACGGCGATGTGGCGGGCCGAGCCATGTCGCGACGACGACTTGCACCGGGCGGTGGCCCTGGCCCGGCTGATTCTGCCCACCGACGTACACGTCCAGGCCCCACCCAACCTCAGCGACGATTTCGGTCCGCTGCTCGACGCCGGCATCGATGACTGGGGTGGGGTCTCGCCGGTCACCGCCGACCACGTGAACCCGGAACGCCCCTGGCCCGACCTCGACCGGCTGCGAGCCGTGACCGAGAGTCGAGGTCACGTGCTCGCCCCCCGTCTCACGGTGTACCCCGACCACATCCACGACCGGGTCCCGGACGGCCGAGCCAGGTGGCTCGATCCTGATCTCGTCTTCGCCGTCATGGACCGATCCGACGCCGAGGGCCTGGGCCGTGACGATCCCGGGGCCCAATTCCCGGAGAAGGCGGAGTTCGTCGGCCAGGGTGACGACGGAGCCGATGTGGTGCTGATCGGTGACCGCTCCACCCAGTGGTACTCGGGCTCGCCCGACAGGCCGCCCATGTTGCTTCCCGCCCTCGGGCGGCCCGACGTCACCGGACCGGTTGCCGAGGTGATCTCCGGGGTGCGGGCTGGACAGCAACCCGGCTACGACCAACTGCTCACCCTGTTCCGGGCCCGGGGCCCGGAGGTGGTGGCAGTGGCCGACCTTGCCGACGAGCTGCGCCGTGAGGCCGTAGGTGACGACATCACGTACGTGGTCAACCGCAACATCAACTACACCAATGTCTGTACCTTCAAGTGCCGGTTCTGCGGCTTCTCGAAGGGGCCGCTGAGTCTGAACCTGCGAGGCAAGCCCTACCTTCTCAGCCTCGACGAACTCCAGGACCGAGTTCGGGAGGGGCGGGAGCTGGGGGCCACCGAGGTATGCCTCCAAGGCGGCATCCATCCCGACTTCGACGGCGAGTACTATCTGGACGTCTGCCGGGCCGTCAAGGAGGCCGCTCCCGATATCCATGTCCACGGATTCACCGCGTTGGAGGTGACCGAGGGGGCCAGACGGCTGGATGAACCGCTGGAGATCTACCTCCAGCGGTGCATGGAAGCCGGCCTACGCTCACTACCGGGAACCGCAGCCGAGATACTGGACGACGACGTGAGAGCCACGCTGTGCCCCGACAAACTCAACACCGAGGAGTGGCTGGAGGCCCATCGCATCGCCCATTCGGTCGGTCTTCGGTCGAACGTGACCATGATGTTCGGCTCCATCGAACAACCGGAGAGCTGGGTCAGACACCTGCTGGTCACCCGGGACCTCCAGGCCGAAACCCGTGGGTTCACCGAATTCGTCGGCCTGCCCTTCGTCCACATGGCCGCACCCATCTACCTGCAACGCAAGGCCCGTCGAGGTCCCACCTTCCGCGAGACACTCCTGGTTCACGCCGTGGCCCGCATCGCCTACCGAGGGCTGATCGACAACATCCAGTCGGGCTGGGTCAAGATCGGCTTCGACGGTGTCCGCCAGCTGCTGCAGGCCGGCTGCAACGATCTTGGCGGGACCCTGATGGACGAGAACATCTCGCGGGCCGCCGGCGCCTCGCACGGCCAGCGGGTCACGGTCGCCGATTTCGAACAACTCGCCGCATCCCTCGATCGGCCGTTGGCGCAACGCTCGACGCTCTATGATCGGATCGTCGCCGACGAACCCACGCCGGCCGAACTCTGACGTCGAGTTGAATCGAAACATCCATGACCCCTCCCCGCCCGCGTAGGACCTTCGGCCAGGAATCCATAGACCGCTGGCTCAGTGAACTCCTGACCGAGGTCGGCACCGATCGCAACGACGACCTCGTGCGGTCCCTCCTGGTGACGGCCCTCGACATGGACGCCGCCGACATCGACCGACTGGAATTGAAGATCGCCAACCAGTCGCTGGCGGAGATGCTCAACGCCTGGAAGGTGTTCAGCCCCTACAACCAAGCGCCCAAGGTCTGTATCTTCGGCTCGGCCCGGACCAAGCCCGACCACCCTGACTACGTGTTGACCCGGGAGTACGGCCGGCTCATGGCCGAGCGGGGCTGGATGGCCATAACCGGCGCCGGCCCCGGCATCATGCAGGCCGGCCTCGAAGGGGCTGGACGGGAGAACTCATTCGGGGTCAACATCTGGCTGCCGTTCGAACAGGAGGCGGCCGATGTGATCAACGGGGACGAGAAGTTGGCCACCTTCCGCTACTTCTTCACCCGCAAGCTCACGTTCATGAAGGAGACCGACGCCTTCGCCCTTTTGCCCGGCGGTTTCGGCACCCTGGACGAGACCTTCGAGCTGCTGACGCTGCTCCAGACCGGAAAAAGCTATCCGGTGCCCATTGTCCTGATCGATCATCCCGAGTCGACCTACTGGGACGCCTGGGAGTCCTTCGTGAAGAGTCAGCTGCGAGACAGCGGCATGATCTCCGAGTTCGACACCGGGCTCTACCTCCACACCCATGATCCGCTCGAGGCCGCCGACTATGTGTGCAGCTTCTACTCGTCCTATCACTCCCTTCGTTTCGTCGGTCGCCGTCTCATCCTGCGCACGGTGCATCCCCTGTCCGACGAGGCGATTGAGAAGCTGAACGACGAGTTCGCCGATCTCCTGGCGGCGGGGCGCATCGAGCGAACCGAGGCAACCAAAGCCGAGATCCGCGACGACGACAACCTGAATCTCCACCGGTTGGCACTGCAGTTCAACGACCGCAGCTTCGCCCGACTGTTGGCTCTCATCCAGCGGATCAACGAGTTCAGCGGCGTGGCCGACGCCTCATCGGCCCGAGGACTGGTTCACGACGTCGGGCCCGAGCCCGACGAGGATTCCATTTGATCGTCGACCCGCCCCAACAACGCCACGGCCTTGTCGACCGAGCGGCGAACCTTGCTCAGCGTTCGATCCAGCTCCGGTCGCCCTCGGCCGGCCTCCACCGCCTCCCGCAGCAGCTCGATCGACATGTCTCCGATGTCGTCGCTGACCGCCTGCAGTCGAATGCGGAGTTCTTCCAGCCGATGCCGATCCATGACATCGATTGTGCCCCCGCCCGGTGACGGTGAGACGGTCGAGTCGAAGTCGAGCCGAATTCCCCAGCCGTCACCGCGCCCTGGTCGAGAAGCGGTAACCTGCCCTCGGTGCGTCCACCCGTAGATGGGCACGACTGGCTGAGCGTGCTGGATGAAGAGTCGAATACCACGTGGTTGTTCGATGCGACCTTTCTGCTGTCGCCCTACGCATGCATCTACGGACAGGGCTGTCCGTCGATCGACTCCGAGCCCGATCCGTCCGGAGTGCTCGGTTGTTGCACGCATGGCGCCCATATGAGCGACAAGGAGGATCGTGGCAACGTCGAGGCCTTCGCCCGATGTATGACCTCCGATCAGTGGCAGTTCCGTGACCGGGCAATGACCAAGGGCGGCCCCCTGCGACGGAAGAAGTCGGGTGAGTGGGTGACCAGAAAGGTGGCAGGCGCCTGCATCTTCCTCAACCGGTCGGGGTTCGCCGGCGGGGAGGGATGCGCCCTGCATCTGGCGGCCGAGCAGGTCGGGCAGCGGCCGATGGACTGGAAACCCGATGTGTGCTGGCAGGTTCCACTGCATCTCGACGTCCACGAAGACGACTACGGTCACGAGACGGTGTTGGTCAGGGCCTGGCAGCGACGGGACTGGGGTCCTGGCGGCCAGGACTTCCATTGGTGGTGCATTGAGAACGACCTGGCCTATGGCGGAGCGGAACCGGTGTACCGGACGTGCCGGGCCGAGCTGATCGAGATGGTCGGCACGCCGGTCTACGATCGGCTCTGTAGCCAGCTCGAGGCCCGCTCGTCCCGCCGAGCCGTACCCGTCGTCCTGTCCTAAGTGCAGATCCGTTCACTTCTATCGCCACGCGACCTCCGCCACCGGGTACCGGGTCTCGACCGTGCTCTGGCCCGGCTCGGGCCGTTGCTGCCGGAAGGGCGAAGCAGCCAGCTTCTGCTGGCGGCCATGGGTGTGGGGGTCCTGGTCGGCTTCGCTGTGTCGGTCGTGGACTATGTGATCGTCGAGCTGCTGCTCGAGCGCCTGTTCGAGTGGCCGTTGTATGTCCAGGTACTGGCGCCGCTCGTCGGCCTCCTCGGAGCGGTGGCCATCCTGAAGTATGTCGGGGCCGGCTGCTCCCCGTCGACTTCCGACGAGTACATCCACGCCTTTCATGCTCGGCATCCGAATCTGGCCCGGCGACCGCTGGTGGCCCGCATCACCGCCGGCATCTCCACGATCGGACTCGGTGGTGCGGTGGGCATCGAGGGTCCGTCCATCTACCTGGGTTCCACCATCGGATTCAGGATCCACGCCAGACTGGCGCGGTGGCTGGGCCGGGACGGTTCCAAGCTGTTGCTCACAGCCGGTGCCGCAGCCGGTGTCTCGGCCATCTTCCAAGCTCCGGCCACCGGCCTGGTCTTCGCCCTCGAATCGCCATATAGGGACGACGTGGTGCATCGAGCCCTCCTACCCTCGCTGGTGGCGTCGGCCTCCAGCTATTTGACCTTCGTGCTGATGCCCTTCGTCCACCCCGGAACCGTCCTCGGTTTCACCTTCGAAACCGATTTGGGTCTCGGTGATCTGTTGGGGGCCGTGGCGCTGGGAGCCGCCGCCGGTGTCGGAGGTCGGTGGTTCGCCTGGGCCATCCGGCGGGCCAAGGCCGTGCGACGGCATCACTCGGCGTGGAAGCTGGCCGTCGCCGGCGGGATCGTGCTAGGCGCCCTGGCCTGGATCTCGGATCGACTGTTCGACGAGCCCCTGACTCTTGGACCGGGGCTGCATGTCGTCGATTGGTTGCGCGAAGGCCCGCCGCTCAGCCTCATCGCCCTTCTTTTCGCCTTTCGGGCAGTCGCCACCCTGACAACGGTCGGCTCGGGCGGTGTCGGTGGCCTGTTCATCCCATTGGCCATCCAGGGTGTGCTGATGGGCCGTGTGGTGGGTGACGCCCTTCAGGCCCTCGATCTGGCCGACAACACCACGATCTGGCCCTTCCTCGGCCTGGCCGCGTTCCTGGCCGCCGGGTACCGAACACCGATCGCCGCCGTGATGTTCGTGGCCGAGTCCAGTCGGGGCGCCGCCGTCGTACCGGCCCTGGTTGCCGCCGCAGTGTCCCAGCTCGTTGCCGGACCGGCTTCGGTCTCGGCCGGCCAACGGGTGGAGCGAATCGGCCATCTCGAAGGCCGTCTAACCCTGCCCCTGGCCGCGGCCCTCACCACCGATGTGATGACCGTGCCGTCGGACGCCACCATCTCGGAGTTCGTCTGGGTTCATGCCATCGGTCGGCGCCAGCCATCGGTGCCCGTGGTCGACGGGTCCCGATACCTCGGGCTTTGTTCCATCGACGCCCTCTCGGAGGTCGTTCGGGCCGACTGGGAGACCACGACGGTGTCAACCGTGCTCGATCCCGGACCGCCATCTGCCCGCCCGTCATGGAATCTGCGAGACGCCATGGCCGCCATGGACTATTGGGAGGTCGATCAGCTGGCAGTAACGGACGAGTCCGAGACCTTTATTGGAGTGATCTACATGTCCGAGATCGTCAAGCTGGGCGAGATCCTTGATGAGACCGACACCGCAGACTCGGGGCCACGGTAGCGACAGGTTCGGGAGGGCTTGCCGCCCGCCGGGATCAACCCGGTCATCGAGTCCCAAGCACCTCACCGGTCACGGGTGCAATCCGTGCAGCGCCATGGGCACCGCCCGGAATGGGAAAGCGGCTTTGGTGGCTTGATCCACCGTACCGGCGAGGAGCAGCGCCAGGGGCGGAGAGTACCACAACCAGGACGCCGTCGATCCGGTATGGCCCAGCAATGGTGGAAGGCGGCGCCCCATGGCCATCGGTCTCGACGGGGCGAACCGCATCATCCCCAGACCGTACTCGATCGGCCATGCCGGCGACGCGATGGAGGCCGCGCTGCGGGGGAATCCGAATCGATTGAACCGCCGGTCCATCAGTTGGCCGGTGGCCCGGTCGGCGAAGACTCTCCCTGTGAAGAGGGAACGGCCGAATCTCAGGACGTCCCCGGTCGTGCTGTAGAGGTCGCCCAGCGAGCGAAGCGCCATCGGCCGATCGTGCAGCGGCCAATCACCCAACCATGACGTAGCCGGCCGGCCGACGTCGCCCAACGGTTGAGTGCCGGGGAACCAGGTTTGGCGCAGTCCCAGCGGTTCCAGCAGCAATGTCCGGTGCAGCTCGCTCATCGACCGGCCACTGGCCTGCTCGGCAATCACCATCAGCAACTGGTAGTTCGTATCGGAGTACCTCACCTTGGTGCGGCCTGCGGTGAGATCGGCCGGAGGGAAATGGGGGGGCAGCGAACGAATGCGTTCGACCGCCTGCTCGAAGGTAAAGGCCAGATCACCGGCTTCGATTTCGGCGACCAAGCCGCGCTCGCCCTTGCGGTGCTCGACGAGACAGTCGGGAAGACCGGTGGCATGGGCCAGCAGGTGGCTGACCGTGATCTGTGCGGTCCGGTCGACGCCATCTCGAACATGGAGACCCGTCTTCAGCCCGTCGGGCAGGTAGGACGGGATCGGTTCCCCGAGGTCGACCAGCCCCTGTTCGTGAAGCCGCAGCACCACCGATGCGATGTACAGCTTCGTCACGCTGGCAAGGAACCAGGGTGTATCCGGGGCCATCGGCGTGCCATCGGGGTTGGCCTTGCCCGCTGCGTCGCTCCACTCCCAGGATCCGTCTATCGCCGCTGCCCCGAGAGCGACGTGCCGCACCTTGCGATGCGAGGATACCTCGTGGAGCAGGTGCTCGAGCCGTGGGACGACATCATCCGGTTGGAGGACCGCACCCGCCTCATCGCGTGCATCGCCATCCATGCAACGCCCCTTTCTCCTCGTCGTGACCCTGGTCGACATCGACACCGATGGAAGGCTCGATACTCCACAGGCAATGGCGAAAGCCCACCTTTTTGAGGTGGGCTTTCATCTCGAAACGGTTTTCCTCCCGTGTACAAGCGGGCTGAAGCAGAGGCTCAGCAGGGACAACGGCGGCTCAGTCGTAGGCCTCGGCATCCTCACGGTCGTCGTCGTAGCCGTGAACCTGGGCGGCCTCGGGGGTGGTGGGAAGATCGAATGGATCGTCGTCAAGTCGATCCATCAGCGACTCGATATCATCTCCATCTCGTGACCGCTTGAGGGCTCTTGCTTCTTCGTAACGACGATGACGCCCCTTCTTCATGGGACACTCCTGCAACTCTCTCGGGTTGTCGGGCACGGCTGTCGGTAGGTGCCCCGACTGCACATTGTGCCTTCATTCTACGTCGTCCGCCCCCGGATGGCGAAACCCCATGGGCGAAACATACGCTCCAACCAAGTCTAGTCGCCATTGCGGCGGCAGGTTGTTCATGGTCGGACCCCCCAAGCCCGGGAAGTAGCCTGTTACCGGATCATTCGTCGCCGGGCCGGTGCTCAATCAGAGGTTGGCCGCTACGGGCTTCGAGCACAAGTCGACCATCACCGTCGAAGGCCACCGCCGCCTCCCCCGCCACCAGCCTGGCGATGGGAATGCCCACCATTTCCTGGCGCCACCCGTGAACGAGGCGGCAGTCGGGATCGTCCTTCAGCAGCGCCTCCACATCAGCTCGGGTGGCCAGAACTGCAGGATCGAGCCGGTTGTCACGGGCCAGCTGGGCAACCCAGGCCGTCACCAATGTCACCACGGGTCGCAGGTGACGGGCCAGCTCAGGCGAACGGGTGGCCGGTTCCGGGACAGCCGTCATTCGCAGGCCGGCCTGGACCGCAGTCAGAATCTCGCTTGCGGCTCCGTTTCGCAGATGCCGGGACTCGACCCCCCGGAGCGAGGACAGGTCCTTGGTGGACTCGGGAACCCGCTGGGCCACCGCCACCACTCCGAGGTCGGACAGCACCTGACGTACCGGAACGTTGGACTCGGCGGCTCGGCGTTCACGCCAGGCGGCTATGGCAGTCGCCACCTTGAACGCCTGACCTTTCAGACTACGGGCCTCCTTGATACGGAGAATGGCCTCTTCCGGCAGCCGTCGACTTCGCGGCCGCTCCAGCAGGAGCCGGCACTCCTCCTCAACCCACTCCATCCGACCCAACGAGTCCAGCTCGTCCTCGAGGACGCTGGTCAACTCGTGCAGATGGTCGACATCGGAGGCGGCGTACCGAAGCTGGTTATCGGTCAGAGGCCGCCGGAGCCAATCGGTCAGCCGGTCGCCCTTGGGCAGATGGACACCCAAGAAGCGGCTGACCAACGAGGTCAATGACCCTGTCGACACGCCGAGGAATCCGGCGGCGATCTGGGTGTCGAAAAGTCGTCGGGGTGCTGCCCCACACACCAACTCGAGGACCTCGAGATCCTGGGTTCCGGCGTGCACAATGCAGTGCCCGTCGCCCTCCAGAAGTGCCTTGAGCGGTGCCAGATCCACTTCGAGAGGATCGACCAGCCACACCTCGGAGCCTGCCGTCAACTGGACCAGCGCAACCTGAGGGTAATACGTGCGTTCACGATGAAACTCGGTGTCGAGCGCATAGCGTTCGACGTTCAGGAGCTGCTCGACAATCGCATCGAACCGGGCCTGCTCGGTCACCAACCGGTAGGACGGATCGGTGGCCTTCTTCGATTTCTGTGATGGCTTCGTCATGCCTGAGGTCGGAACGGAGGGGCGGCCCGGTGGCGAGCCGATCGTGGGGGAAACTGACTGCCACGGTAGTTGGCGTGGAAGGAATCCCGGTGTATTGCCGCAGCTTCGTAACCGTCCGGTGGCGAAGCAAACTCCGAGGATCGGTTACGCCTGCCCACCGGGACACACGAACCTACGACCGGCACGGGGTTGTGCCCTCGCTACTTGCCGTTCCGGTCGGCCAGCAGGCGCTTCAGCGCGGTTGGATCGTCGGCGTCCGACACCGCCTCGGCCGGAACATCCACCGACATCCAGGGCCCGATGTCCAGCATGGTGGCGAACCGGCGTCGCCCCCGATCGAGGGCCGACCGAAGCTCCGGCCACCACTCTGCGGGCCAAAGTGCCAGTTGGTGGGCCGGTTCGCCCTCGACCGCGGCCACCACGGCACGGTGACGACCTCTGTCATCGACGGTGTCGATGCGGTCCAAAGCGGCCAGCAGCCGGGCCACGTGGCCGGCGGTCAATCGGGGCAGGTCACAGGGAGCCACCAGCACATGGCCCCGCTTGGCCCAGTAGAGCGCAGTGGCCACCCCTCCCAGCGGTCCAAGATCGGGCCAACGGTCAGCCACGGTAGGGATACCCAGGGTGTGCCCGGCCGAACCACCGATGGCGATGACGGGATCCACACCCGCCGAACGGAACGCCTCGACCACGACCTCCATCATGGCGCGGTCGCCGACCGGCTCCAGTGCCTTGTCCCGTCCGAATCGTGACGACCGACCACCGCTCAGCACTGCTCCGATCACCGGGCCACGATCGGTCACTCCGTCGGTCGATCGACCTGGGCCGGATCCCACGCCGGGTCGAGCTGAGCCAGAAACTGGGCGCACCGTTCGGCTTCGGCCTGCTCTCCGATGATTTCGGCCATGCGCCGTAAGCCGTCCAGGGCGCGGAGGAAACCTCGATTCGACAGATGCCTCCACCGCACGTACCCCGAGCCCCGCCACCCGTTCTGGCGGAGTTGATCGAGACCGCGGTGATAGCCGACCCGGTAGGCGGCGTAGGCCTCGACGGGGTCCCGGGCCAGATCACCGAGTCGGGCCCACGCCTCGAGGAATGTCGGGGCAGCGGCCACCACCGACGACACGGCCTCGCGTCGACGATGATGGTCGTCGACGGCCAAGGCCTGTGACAGTGCCGAAGTCCATTCTTCCGGTGGCGAAGACAGAACGGTTTCCGGGAGACCTTCACTGGAGAGGTTGACCGTACTCATGACCTGTAGACTACTGCCCCGGCACCGACAGGTCGCACAGACCATTCCCCGAGGGTAATGGCACGCTCAGCTTGACAGTGCGCCGGTCTCTGTCGATAACCTTGCACATCTGATTTGATACGCGCTTTGGGGACGATACGAAGTTCACGTATCAATTCCATGGAAAGTGCATGGAACTATCACTCAAAGGCAGTGACGGCAACGGCGCCGATGCTATGTTTTCAGCCGGAACCACGGCGGCGGCCGCAGTTCCGAGTCGAGAAGGGGAGAAGCCATGACAATGGTCGAAGAGGCTCCTGCGTCAGGGGCCGCAGGTTCGGGCTTCCGTACCGTGGCGGCCCGGGCGCTCGAATGGTCGAAGAGTGACCCCGAACACATCGCCTTCCGGGAAAAGGACTTCGGCATCTGGCAGGAGTACACGTGGGCCGATTCCTGGGAGCTGATCGAGCTGGCCGGCCACGCTCTGCTCGAACTCGGTGTCGATGTCGGTGATCGGGTCTCCATCCACTCCGAGGACCGACCCGAGTGGATCGTCCTCGATCTGGCCACGGTGGCCATCAGGGGAATCACGGTCGGCATGTATCCCACCAACCCGACGGCGGAGGTGGAGTATCTCCTCAACGACTCAGGCTCCGTGGTCCATCTGGCCGAGGATCAGGAACAGGCCGACAAGGTCTTCGAGATGGATCCATCCCGGATCCCCAATGTCCGCAACATCATCTTCTGCGAACCGCGGGGCTTCTCCGGGTTCGACGATCCCCGCCTCATCTTCTGGGACGACTTCCTGGAGATCGGTCGCAAGCATCGGGAGGCCAATCCCGGTGCCGTTGCCGCCCGCATGGCGGCGGCCACAGCCGACGACGTGATGACCCTGGTCTATACGTCCGGCACCACCGGTCCCCCCAAGGGGGCGATGCTGACCAACGCCAACGCCGACTACGCCATGAGCAAGATCATCGAGGAGGCGGCGGCCTACCCCGATGGCGAGCCCCCGAACACGTCAGACCAGATCCTCACCTATCTCCCGCTGTGCCACGTGGCCGAGCGCATCTTCTCCACCTGGACAATGCTGGCCGGCGGCCCCACCCTGAACTTCGCCGAGTCGATCGAAACGGTGGCCGACAACCTTCGAGAGGTGCAGCCCACGTTGTTTTTCGCCGTGCCCCGTATCTGGGAGCGGCTGCACGCCGGCGTGTTCATCAAGGGGGGCGACGCCACACCGTTCAAGAAGTTCATGCTCGACACCGGCCTCAAGGCAGCGCGTTCCATCGGCAGGACCAAGGTCGAGAACGGCGGCAATCACACTGCGACCAGCCGGATCCTGCATTGGATCTTCTACCCGCTGGTGTTCCGGGCCATGCAGGAACGAATAGGTCTCCGCCATTGCCGGCGGGCTTCCAGCGGTGCGGCCCCCATCGCTCCCGAAGTACTCGAGTTCTTCATGGGCATCGGCATCGACGTGTTCGAACTCTACGGCATGACCGAGAACACCGCAGTGGCCACGTGCAACTACCCGGGCCGGCTCAAGCTCGGCACGGTGGGCGAACCGTACCCTGGAACCGGGCTCCGTCTCGAGGAGGGCACCAACGAGATCCAGTCCAAGCATCCCGGGGTGTTCAAGGGCTACTGGAATCTGCCGGACAAGACGGCCGAGACCTTCACCGAGGACGGATGGCTGCGAACGGGCGACGTCGGCGAGTGGGTCGACGGTACCCATATAAAGATCGTCGACCGGATGAAGGACATCATCATCACCTCCGGGGGCAAGAACATCTCGCCGTCGGAGATCGAGAACAGCCTCAAGGCCTCACCATTGATCAAGGAGGCCATGGTCATCGGCGATGGCCGCAAGTACCTGACCGCCCTGATCGGCATCGAACTCGACACCGTGGGCAACTGGGCGCTGCGCAAGAACATCCCTTACACCACCTACAGGGATCTGACGGAGAAGCCCGAGGTTCTCGAGATGGTCCAGAAGGCCGTCGACGAGACCAACGAGAAGTTCGCCCGGGTCGAGCAGATCAAGAAGTTCCGCATGATTCCCAAAGAGCTGGACCACGAGGACGGTGAACTCACGGCGACACAGAAACTGAAACGCTCCTCGATGATGAACCTGTTCGGTGACCTCGTGGAGTCGATGTACTGATGGCGTCACTATCCATGGCGACGGTGGCCCTGGCCGCCACCGTTGCTCAATCCAGTGTGTTCTCGTTCGGTACCTTCCTCACGGCACTTACCAAGGGCACCGCCCTGGGGTGCATCTACGCCATCATCGGGCTCGGGTTCGTCCTCATCTTCAAGGGCACCCAGACCCTGAACTTCGCCCAGGGTGCGCTGGCCGCCGTCGGGGCCTTGTTCCTGTCGTTCCTGGTCGCCGACAAGACCATCCCGCTGACCTGGCTGCCCAACCCTCTCGGCGATCTTGGCGGCACCTGGGTGACCTGGATGGTGAACCTGATCCTCGCTCTGATGTTCGGCGCGGTCCTCGGCCTTGTCGTCGAACGGCTGGCCATCCGACCCATGGTTGGTGAGCCGTTGTTCTCCATGGCCGTCATCACCCTCGGGGTCGAGATCGTCCTGCGCACGCTGGCCAACGACAGTTTCGAGGTCCTGGCCCGACCAATCAACTCACCATGGGGCACCTCCGGTTTCGAGGTGGCCGACGTCTTCATCAACAACAGCTACATCGCCATCTATGTTGCCGCCGCCCTCTCCTTCATCGGTGTGGCCCTGTTCTTCAAGACCCGACTCGGCGTGGCCATGCGAGCCGTGGCCTTCGACCAGGAGGCATCCATGGCCCAGGGCATCAACGTGGGCCGCATCTTCGCCCTGGCCTGGGCCATGGGCGCGGCGCTGGCTGCGTTGGGCGGCATCCTGTCAACTCAGCCACCGATCCAGCAGGCCGGCGCCGTGGTCATCAGCACCCCGCTGGTCGCCTTCCGGGCCCTTCCCGCCATCGTGCTCGGCGGTCTCGATTCGGTCAAGGGGGCGCTGGTCGGCGGTCTGGCCATCGGCTGTGCCGAGGTGTTCGCCGGGCAGTACATTCCTCTGATCGTGGACGACTGGCAGTCGAAACTCGGCCCCGGCTTCCAGGAGATCGTGCCCTACATCGTCATGTTGGGCATCTTGCTGTTCCGGCCCTACGGGTTGTACGGCACCGAAGAGATCAGGAGGGTCTGACATGTTTCGCCGTCCAAAGCTTTTCACCTCGTATGAGGCCGACACCGCCATCTTCCCCACGTGGACCCAGCGGATCCTGGTCCTGCTGGCGATCCTCGTGCTCTTCATGATGCCGTTCGAGATCCCGTTCATCTCGGCGCCGGTGCCGCGGGCCTTTCCCGACAGTTGGCCCATCATCGGTGGTCGGTACACCATCCTGGGCCAGATCCCGATCCTGAACGACGGTCTGCCCTTCGCCCGGTTCCTGGGCGACGCCAAGTGGCTGCGCACCATGACCGAGGTCTTCATCTTCGCCATCGCCGCCCTCGGACTCAACCTGCTGTCGGGCCTGGCCGGCCAGGTGTCGCTGGGACATGCCTTCTTCATGGGCGTCGGCGCCTACACCGGTGCCGTGATGGGTGGTCAGAGTCGGGTCGAGGAGATCGACGGTGAGATGGTCACCACCCTGTGGGGTTGGGGTCTCCCGATCTGGATGTGGCTGCCGGCGGCCGGGATCGTGGCCGCCTTCATCGGCATCCTGGTCTCCCCCGCCGCGGTCCGGGTGAGAGGTCTCTATTTGGCCATTGTGACCCTCGGTTTGGTGTTCATCGGGATCCACCTGTCCCGAACCATGGATTTCATCGCCGGTGATACCGAAAGCGGTCGACGCTTCCCCGAACTCGACATCTCGTTGTGGCGAGTGGGCGAGGGCGAGTCGCCCTTGCTACCGATCACGTCGGATGATTCGGTCACCGGGTTGTTCGGGCTGAACCGTTTCGTGGTGACCGACCGCCAGAAGGTCTATCTCCTGTGCCTGGCGTTACTGCTGGTCATGACCCTGCTGGCCAAGAACCTGGCCCGGAGCCGGACCGGTCGGGCATTTCAGGCCATCCGTGACCGGGACGTGGCCGCTGAGGTCATGGGCGTTCCCGAGTTCAAGTACAAGATGATCGCCTTTGCCCTCTCCTCGTTCTACGCCGGCGTCGCCGGGGCCCTGCTGGCCTCGTTCACCGGCGTCATGCCGGGCAGCGTGTTCAGCCTGTTCCTGTCCATCGAGTTTGTGGCCATTCTGCTCATCGGCGGAATCGGCACCATCTCGGGAGCCCTGGCCGGGACGTTCTTCGTCATCGTGCTTCCCAAGCTCGTTGAGGAGTTCACGAAATGGCTGGGCGAGCAGGCCGACGCCGGAGGTTTGCTGGGCGCCCTGGGCAACTTCCTGTTGACCGAACAGCGAGGTTCTCCCGGCAACGACTTCGGGTTGATCTCGACGGGCACGGTGTCGGAGGGTTTCCCGCTCAGCGTGTTCGATTACAACTTCATCCTGTATGGCCTGTTGATCGTGGTCTTCCTGATCTTCGAGCCGTTGGGCCTCTACGGGATCTGGATGCGGATACGCAACTACTGGAAGGGTTGGCCGTTCAGCTATTGACGACCAACACCCCATCGGTGGGCCCACCGGCATCGAGGCCGGTGGTCGTCGCTGAGTGCACTACAGTTCTACCCAATCTGGCCGCCAACGTGGGCGGTCCGAAAACACAACCTGGGAGGGTTGCTCAAATGAAAAACATTCGTTGGCTGACAGCGCTGCTGTTGGTCTTCACTCTGATCGTGGCGGCCTGTAGCGCCTCCGACGATGACACCGATACGGCCACCGAAGCGGCTGATGACACCACGGAGGCCACCGAAGGGGCTGAAGGCACCACGGAGGACACCGAACCGGCCGCCGACGACGAGGAGATGGCGGACGGTGAGCCGGCTGAGGTGGCCACCGACTTCGGCGTGACCGACGACACCATCCGACTCGGCATCTCCGGTGACCTGTCCGGCCCGTTTGCGGCCCTGGTCACCGCCATCACCGAGGCCCAGGAGGTGTACTGGGACAAGGTCAACGCCGAGGGCGGTATCGCCGGACGCCAGGTCGAACTGGTCATCCTGGACAACGCCTACGACGTGACCCGCCATCTCGACAACTACGCCGAGCTCTCCGAGGAGAGCGACGCCGGTGTGGTCATGATCACTCAGTCGACCGGCTCGCCCCACACCTCGGCCATCGCCGGCGACCTGATCGAGGACAATCTGATCGCCATCCCGCTGTCGTGGTACTCAGGCTGGGCCACGGACTTCGGCGCCAACGTGTTCGAGATGAACACCAACTACTGCCTGGAGGCCATGAACGCCGTCGAGTATGTGGGCGGCGAGCTGGTCGAGGCCGACACCCCGAAAGTGGCGGTCGTCAGCCTTCCCGGCGAGTACGGCCAGGACGGTGCCACCGGGGCCAAGATCGCCGTTGAGCAGCTTGGCTGGGAGCTGGCCTACGACGGTGAGGGGGCCATCGCCGGTGAGGATCTGACCCCGATCGTGCAGGCCATCATGGATGCGTCGCCCGACCTGGTCTTCATCACCGCCACTCCGGCCCAGACCGCGGCCCTGCTGGGTGAGACCCGCTCCCGTGGCCTGGAGGCCCTGTGGACCGGTAGCGGTCCCAGCTTCAGCGCCCCGGTGCACCTGGCCGGTGACCTGGCCCAGGAGTTCAGCGACTACTACTTCCAGTCGGCGTATGCCGCCCCGTGGGACTCCAACGACAGCCCCGGTATGCAGGACCTCGTGTCGTCCATGGTCGAGGCAAAGGGTGACCTGCCCATGGCCACCGCCGACAACCTGGTGGCCGGGTGGGTGGCCGGCATCTTCGCCAAGACCGTGCTCGAGCAGGCCGCCGCCAACGGCGACATGACCCGGGCCGGTGTGGTCGCCGCCGCCAACGAGGTGACGGTCGACTTCCAGGGTCTGCAGCCCAACCAGGAGTGGTTCGGTGAACCCAACGACTTCGTGGTCCGGGCCAGCTACATCCTGGACGTCGATGTTGCGGCCGCCGATCTGGCCAATACCATCGCCGACGGTGGTGGTACCGGTCTGATCCCGCTGGCCGAGGAGTACGTCGGCTCCGTGGCCGCCGACTACCAGTTCGACCAGCCCTGCTTCGTGAGCGAGGGTTAGTCGTCACACTTCACTGACCCGATGGTCAGGGCCGGGGCACTCCTCACCGGGTGCCCCGGCCCTGACGTCGGGTCGTAGTGGAACCAGGACACACACCTCAGGACAACAGGAGCGGACAGTGCTCGATGTCGCCAATCTGGAAGTCGTCTACAACGATGTGATTCTGGTTCTCCGGGGCCTTTCGCTCCAGGTGCCGGAAGGTCAGATCGTGGCCCTTCTGGGCAGCAATGGCGCGGGCAAGACGACCACCCTACGGGCCGTGAGCGGTCTGCTCGACGTCCACGAGGGCGACATCACCAAGGGAACCGTGACATGGAACGGTGAAGAGATCCATCACCGCAACCCCTCCGACATCGTGAAGATGGGTATTACCCAGGTCATGGAAGGTCGACGGGTCTTCGCCGAGCTGACCGTTGAGGAAAACCTGCAAACGGGGGCCTACACCAACAAGGATCGGGACTCCACGAGCTCGGCGTATGAGCGGACCATGGAGCTGTTCCCGGTTCTGAAGGAACGCCGCAATTCCGTCGCCGGCTACCTGTCGGGTGGTGAGCAGCAGATGCTGGCCATCGGCCGAGCCCTGATGGCCGATCCGAAACTGCTCATCCTCGACGAACCCTCGCTCGGTCTCGCTCCCCTGCTGGTCGAGCAGATCCGGGACATCATCGTCGACATCAACAGGCAGGGCGTGTCGGTGATGCTCATCGAGCAGAATGCCCTTATGGCTCTTTCCATCGCCAACTACGGATACATCATGGAGAACGGCAAGATCGTGCTCGACGGCGATGCCGCCAAGCTTCGGGCCGACGAGGACGTGCAGGAGTTCTATCTCGGCCTTCACACCGACGAGTCAGGTCAGCGCAAGAGCTTCAAGGACGTCAAGCACTACAAGCGACGCAAGCGCTGGCTGTCGTGAGCGCTGCTGTGGTGGCGCCTTGCCCCCGGCGCACGATGCGGAACTAATCGGAGGACTCAATGGCAGATCATCTTCTCGAAGCGGACAACATCACCCTCCGGTTCGGCGGCGTCACCGCCATCAACGATGTCAGCTTCCACGTCGAAGAAGGCGAGTTGTTCTCCATCATCGGTCCCAACGGGGCGGGCAAGACCTCGATCTTCAACACCATCTCCCAGGTCTACCGACCCCAGGAGGGTGACATCCGGTGGAAGGGCGAGTCCATCATGGGTCTGCGGCCCGACAAGGTGGCCGAGCTCGGTATCGCCCGGACCTTCCAGAACATCGAGCTGTTCGCCAACATGACCGCAGTCGACAACCTGCTCACCGGACGCCACCTACGAATGAAGACATCGTGGCTGGCCGGTGCCCTGTGGATCGGGCCGGCCAGCAAGGATGAGATGGAGAACCGGCGCCGGGTCGAGGACATCATCGACTTCCTGGAGATCGAGCAGTACCGTAAGCTGCCGGTGGCCATGCTTCCTTACGGCATCCAGAAACGAGTTGAGCTGGGCCGTGCCCTGGCCATGGATCCGGTTCTGCTCCTGCTCGATGAACCGGTGGCCGGCATGAACCAGGAGGAAACCGAGGACATGGCCCGGTTCATCCTCGACATTCGCCGCGAGTTGGGCATCGCCATGATCATGGTCGAGCACGATATGGGCCTGGTCATGGACATCGCCGACCGAATCATGGTGCTCGACTTCGGTCAGAAGATCGCCGAGGGAGTCCCCGAGGAGATCCAGAACAACCCCGATGTGATCGCCGCCTATCTCGGCGGCGAGATGACCCATTAACCCACCGGGCAGGGCACATCGACCGTGAACCGCTCCTGCGGCACCCGTCGGGGAGTCTCAGCCGGCCAGCGACTCGGCACCCGACCCGCCGGCTACCGGGGTCTCATCATCGGCTGATGGCGCACCGATCCCGTCATCGGTGGAATCCGCATCGGAGTGGTCGGCGGTCTCGACCGACACCGGACCCTCGACCGGAACCGGGCTGTGGCCGGTTCGCAGATACTGCCGGCTGGCCTCATAGGCCAGGCGGGCCAGCTCACGACCCTGACTGAAGTCATCGAATCGGAGTCGAGGGTTGCTACCGGCCGGCAGCCGATGCAGGGTGCACCACTCGGGCAGTCGACGAAGATCATCGGCCATGCGATAACGACGAGCAGTCCAGTAGGCCCGCACTGCGGCATCGAAGGGCCGCTGAACCGTCGGCGTCCGTTCGTCGAGGTGCCCGACATGGAGGATGTAGATGTCGGTCGCCCCCAGCTCCAAGGCCTTGTGGGTGTGAATCTCCCGCAGCACTCCCCCGTCGATGAAGGTCCGGCCCACATAGTCCCGAGCGGGGTAGACGGCCGGTAGTGCAGCCGATGCCAGCAAGGCCGGAACGAGACGGCCTGTGTCGAACCAGTACTCGTCCGCCGTCTCCAGATCGGTGGCTACGCAGGTGAAGGGCACACGCAGTTGCTCGAAGGTCTTGGCCACCAGTTCCTCGTCCAACAGCCGGGCCAGGCGCTGCGGGTCGTGAATGGCCTCCCCCTTGCGAGCCATCTGGGCCGCAACATGCATGAACCGGGGTGAGGGCATCAACTCCGGGTCGCCATCGGTCAACCGTCCCCAGATCCGGTCCAGCCTCTCGACGCCGGCCAGATTCGGCTCGGCGGCGAAACCGGCACCGTTGATGGCACCGACCGAGCACCCGACAATGATGTCGGGGACGATTCGGACCTCGGCCAAGGCCCGCAGCATGCCGACCTGGACGGCGCCCAGGTTGCCTCCGCCCGACAACACGAAAGCGGTGCGCCGGCGCCACCCGAACCGCTTGGCCACATGGTCGGCGCGACGGCGGAGGGGCGACTGGCGAGCCGGCGATGACACGGGCCGGCGCGGCGTGCTCCGTTCTAGGGGCACCGAACCATCCGGAGCGTATCGGTGGCACCGACGGAGCCCGAACTGCCACCCAACACGGCGACGATGTCGCCGGTTCGGATGTGACCACCGGCCTTGGCCAGCTCGAGCACCTTGTGCACGGTGGTGACATTGTCGTCGATGCGATCGATCTTGATCGGCGTGGCCCCCCAGCTCATGGTCAGCTGCCGGATCGTTCGATCCTCGGGACTGAAGCCGAGAATGGGGGCCTCGGGTCGGAACCGGGCGATGGCCCGGACGGTGAATCCGGATCGGGAGATACAACAGATTGCCTTGGCTCCGATCTCCCGGGCCGCCTGCCAGGTTGCCATGGTCATGGTGTCGGTCACTGCGGAGTCCGACCCCTGTCGCTCGCTGAGATGCTCGCGCTGGAGATCCTTACCCCAGCGGTCGTAGTTGAATTTCCGATCGGCATGATGGGCGATACTGGCCATGGTGGCCACCACGTGAGCCGGATCATGACCGATTGCAGTTTCGGCCGACAACATCACCGCGCTGGTCCCGTCGAACACGGCATTGGCCACATCCGAGGCCTCGGCCCGCGTCGGTGCCGGTGCCGTGATCATCGATTCCAACATCTGGGTTGCGGTGATTGCAGGTCGGCCGAGGGCGATGCAGCGGGAGATGATGGCCTTCTGCAGGTGGGGAAGATCCTGAATGCTGCACTCCGTGCCGAGATCGCCGCGGGCGACCATGATGGCTCCGGACTCGGTGATGATGCCGTCCAGGTTCTCGACGGCGGCCTTGGTCTCGATCTTGGCCACCACCAGCGGACCTCGGGGCGCCGGTTCCAGCCCGATCCGCCGGACATCGTGGGCCGACCTCACAAACGAAAGGGCCACCATGTCGATGCCGTGCTCGACCATGGCATCCAGTAGGCGAAGATCCTCGCTGGTCGGAGTGGTCAGGCGGAGACGATCCGATGGGATGTGCAGACCGGGACGACCCTGAACCCGGCCGGCGAACAGCACCCGGGCCTTCAGGGAGCTTTCACGGTGCTCGACCACCTCGAGCACAATGGTTCCATCGCCGACGGCCAGCCGATCGCCGGCATGAATATCGGCCAGAAGGCTCTCGTAGTCCACCTGGAACCGCTCCCGGCTGGACTGCCCGTCCCCCGGCACCAACACCACCTCATCGTTGATGTCCAGGACCAGCGGCTCGGCAAAGGACCCCAGCCGGACTTTGGGGCCCGGGAGATCGGCCATGACTCCCAGCGGCCGGCCGACGGAGTCGGCGATGGAGCGGAGCTGGGCCAGACGATCGATGTGCTCGTCAAGGCTCCCGTGGGACAGGTTGAGGCGGGCCACATCCATGCCTGCCTCGATCATGGCCTTGATTGTTGCGTCATCTGAACAAGCAGGTCCAATTGTGGCAATGATCTTGGTGCGTCGTCTCACGGTCCCATGCTAGCGGATCATGGTCGCAGCCTCGGGAGACCCCGGGTCGGGTATCGCGACGCCGCTTTCAGCGCCCTCTGAAGCGAGGTTGCCGTTTCTCCAGGAAAGCGGCAATCCCTTCCCGATAATCGTCCGACTCGAGGCAGCGGGCTATCAGCGTCTCCACGTCCTGATCCCGCCGCTTCGACGGTGTCAAGAGGTGGTTGGCGGCGGCCAGTTTCCCCGCCTGTTGGCTCAACGGGGCCCGCGACGCCATGGTCTCCGTCTTCGTGGCCACAAAGTCATCGAGATCGGCGGCGGCGGTGACACGGTTGACCAATCCCCACCGCAGAGCCGTCGTGGCGTCCACGAGATCAGCGGTGAACAGCATCTCCTTGGCCACCGCCGGGCCGACCAGATCGATCAGGTCGCCCATGGCCCCGGCTCCGTATCCGATGCCGAGACGGGCCGGCGGCAACCCGAACACGGCGTCCTCCGAGGCATAGCGCACGTCGGCGGTCAGGGCGAGGGCCAGCCCACCGCCGATACAGAAGCCATGGATGGCGGCCACCACCGGCATCGGCAACGCAACCAATGCTCCTGTGGCCGCTGCGGTCATGGCGTCGTAGTCACCAGCATCGGACCCCTGTCGGTGATCCTCGAATTGGGAGATGTCGGCGCCGGCCACAAACGCCTCGTCCCCCGCTCCCCGCAGCACGACCACACGAATACCGCGGATGTTCTCGACCGCCCGGCAGATGCCGGGAATCGACTGCCACATCGAAACCGTCATGGCGTTTCGGCGGGCTGCGTGTTCGAACACCACCGTCGCCACTGGACCGTCCGTTTCGAGATGAACCCGTCCGCTCATTGCACTCCCTTCCCTTCGCCACCGTATGGTCGACCGAGGCACAAGCCGGCCAGTGTTGGAAGAAGGACGATCCTAGAGCGTTCCGGTCCGCGCCCGACGATCGGAACGGAAGGAAACATCGTGGTCGCGCTACCGTCGGGGCATGGACTGGTCGTTTCTCCCCTCCGACACCCCGTTCGGTATGGCCCACCGAGGTGGAAGGGGTTCGGCGCCGGAGAACACCAAGGCCGCATTCGCCCATGCGGAGGCCTTGGGCTACCGCTATGTCGAGACCGATGTCCATCTCACCGCCGACGGGGAGCTTGTCGCCTTCCATGATGTCGATCTCATGCGTCTGGCCGGTATGGACGGCCGGATTGCCGATCATACGTGGGCCGAGATCGCCGAGATCGAACTCGACGGCGGCCACCGTATTCCCCGCCTGGAGGAGCTTCTGACGGCCTTCCCCGACACCTTCTTCAACATCGACCCGAAGGTCGACGATTCGGTTGAGCCGCTGGCCGAAATGATCCGGCGCCACGATGCCGTCCATCGGGTCTGCATCGGTTCGTTTTCCGAGCGTCGGGTCGGCCGAATGCGACAGCTTCTGGGGCCGACGCTGTGTACCTCGCCCGGCCCGTGGGGCATCGCCAAGGTCCTGCTGGCCGCACTTGTCCTCCCCATCGTTCGGTTTCCCTACGGCTGCGTGCAAACACCGACCAGGTTCAGGGGCATACCACTCGATCGCCCTTGGCTGATCTCCCGCCTCCACAAGCTGGATCTCCAGGTCCACTACTGGACCGTCAACGACGAGCAGGAAATGCACCGGCTGATCGATGCCGGTGCCGACGGGCTGATCACCGACGAGGTGGAACTGCTGAAATCGGTGCTGCGCCGTCGAGGCTCGTGGCCGACCGATGCCACGGACAACAGGGCATGATGATCCTATGACAGCTCAGCGGCTTCCCCGAGCCGAACACGCCCGATACTCCTTTCGAGGGATGGTGTGCACGGTTGACCATCAAGCCTCCGCCGCCGGTCTCCGGGCCCTTCACCGAGGCGGCAATGCGGTGGATGCCGCCATCGCCGCATCGGCGGCGCTGGCCGTCACCACCCAACACATGTGTGGCATGGGTGGCGATTTGTGGGCCCTGGTCCACCGAGCCGACGAGGAGGCGCCACTGACCCTGAACGCGTCAGGACGAGCCGGCTCGGGCTCCGACCCCCAGCGATTGCGAGCCGAGGGCCACCGGGTCATGCCGTTTCGGGGTGACATACGGTCCGTGCCGGTCCCCGGTTGTGTCGATGGCTGGATTGCGCTGCACGACCGTCTGGGCCGCCTCGATCTGACTGACGTGCTCGCTCCCGCAATCGAGTTGGCCGAGGGCGGGTTCCCCGTCGGTTGGCTGCTGGCCCGGGCCATACCCGGCATCGCCGACGTCGAGGGAAACGACGACTTCTTCGTCGACGGCAGTCCGCTCGAGGAGGGCCGGCGTGCCACCCGTCCCGGTCTGGCCCTGGCGTTGCAATCCATCGCCGAGGAGGGCCGATCGGGTTGGTACGGGGGTGAGTTCGGGCGCGGCCTCATCGCCATGGGTGACGGCCTGTACACCGAGGCCGACCTCCTGGCCTCCCATGCCGAGTGGGTCGAGCCGTTCGGAGCACGAGTATGGGACCACGACCTCTGGACCGTTCCTCCCAATTCCCAGGGCTATCTCTCGGTCCTGGGAGCGGCCATCGCCCAGGGGATTCCGGAACTCGGTGCCGACCCGGACCGGGCCCGATGGGCCCACGTGCTCATCGAGGCGGCCAAGCAGGCCGGGGTCGATCGCTCCGCCGTGCTGTACGAGGGTGCCGACGTGACTCCCCTACTGGCGCCGGAGGCCGTGGCCACCCGTCGAGCAGCCATTGATCTCTCACGGGCGTCAGACATCCAGACCCCGGCGGGTGGGGGCGGCACCATCTACCTCTGCACCTCCGACGGCGAGATGGCGGTGTCACTCATGCAGTCCAACGCCGCCGGCTTCGGGGCCCACCTCGCTGTGCCCGGGGTACGGGTTTTCCTCCAGAATCGGGGCATCGGCTTTTCCCTCGAACCCGGCCACCGAGCCGAGCTGGGCCCGGGCCGCCGACCGCCCAGTACCCTGTCCCCCGCGCTGATCACCCGAGCCGACGGCAGCCTTCGGGCCACTATCGGGGCCATGGGGGGCGACGGTCAGCCCCAGGTCGTGCTCCAGCTGGCAGCCCGACTGCTGGCGTCGGATCAGCCCTCGGGTCCGGCACTGAGCGCGCCCCGCTTCACCCTGACAGTTCCCGACGCTGTCGGATTCGACACCTGGGACAGGAGTGACGAACTCGTTGTGGCCCTCGAAGCGGGATCGCTCTGGGCCGACGAGCTGGCGGCCATGGGTCATCGAGTGGACGTCCGGCCGTGGGGTACCCCTCTGTTCGGTCACGCTCATATCATCGAGCACCATCATCAACCGGCGGCTCGATCAGGGGGTACCACCGGCGGGCGACCGCTGATCACCGGGGTGGCCGAACCGCGGGCTCGGACCGGCGCCGCCGTCGGATGGTGAGTCGGCGGGTTCAGGCGCCTTCCTCGTAGGGACAGTGGCGGCAGCCGCGACCGCAGCACCAAGTCCGGTCGGCAAGATAGACGGCCGTCATCACGAACAACCCTGTCCCGGGGTCGATGTAACCCGGCAGCCGCGCCTCGACCGCCTCCGCGTGGGCCTCCATGGCCGGACCGTATCCCGGGCCGGCAGGATCAAACCGATCGAGACGGGGCGTCGTCAGCCCATCGGGCCGTAGTCGACCGGAGCCCGCCGGCGGCGTCGCCGGGCCGTCCTCGACCGGCTGCTCTACATCACCGTCGCCGAACACGGCATCAATGATAGATCGACGCCGAGCCGGTTCCCGGCCGATGCCGACCGTCGATTCGAGCATCGTCACTCTGTGGATAAGTCTCGAAATCCACAGGGTTTCCCCTCTGGCACCCCACAACCAGCTGCCTCTATGTTGATCACTAGCAGCACGGATCGATTGCACCCCGACCACCATCCGGAGAGGAACCACCGGTTGGCCCCGACCCCGATCAGGAGAGGAAGCACATCATGGCCCACTTCACCGTCACCCTCGCCGACCAGACCACCGATCTCGTCCAGGACGCCGACGCCTACCAGCAGGAAGGGCCGCTCACCACGTTCTTCGCCTTCACCGGCGATCGGCGGGTCATCGACTCCTGGAGTATCCGGCTGGCCAGCTATCGAACCTCCGACATCAGCGCCATCCGCCGGACCATGGCTCCCGATCGCGCTGCGAGCGCGACGGAACAGCAGGAGCTCGATTCCACCGGCCCGCGGCCGGACCGGGAGCCGGTTCGATGTCGGTCTCGGTCGGACACGGTGTTGCTGGCCGGCTGAGGAACAGCCGGAGGGAGCATGCGGCGGATGGGAATCCGCCCGGCTACGGGACGTGGAACGCCTCGAGAACCTTCCGCAGAAGCTGAATGTCGGATCGATCGTTGTTCACCGGACACTCGTCGACCGCAACCAAGCCGAGTTGCACCAGGTCGTCGATCAGCACCAGAGCCACCGGTAGGGGAACCCCAGCCCGGGAGGCCACCTTGGCCGGGGAGCCGGGCTCACTCAGCACCTCGAGCACTCGACGCAGGGCAACGCACAGGCTGCCGGCTTCGAGCGCCGAGCTGAGCGCTCGAACCTCGGCTGCGATCGGCAGCTCAACCGTCGGACTGGTTCGTCCGCCGGTAAGTGTGTACGGCCTGACCCGTAACGCCGTCTCCGGTTGACGCGGCGGCTTCGAGTCGGTCACCGTCTCGCTCCTGCCGTGCCCTGGAATTCCAGGAACCGACGGAGCCTGCCGTTAGAGCTCATCCTCGTCGGCACGCGAATGATCGAGCGGCATGGGGGGGAACATGGGCGGAAGCGTCGGCGGATGGAGCCGCTGCCCGCTCGGGTCGGCGGATCGTTGATCGCGTTCCACGTCCTCGAGCGGGCGAGACGGTTCCTCGGACCGTCGTTCGCCGTCGTGGACCGCGGCCGGGTCAGTCGACCCGGCCCAATCGAGATCGTGCCCGGCCGATGACGGCGCCGGCGGCCCGGCGGAGATTCGTGCAGGGGGCTGAGGGGGAACCGGTGGAAGCGGCGGTTTGGGTCGAAAGGCCGACACCTCGGCAGAAGGCGGCCGAACCGGAGGGGGTGGCGGCGTTGGCGGCTGCGGCGGGGGCGGTGGAGCCATCCGGTCCGGTGCCGAGCCCGGATCCGGTTCCAGCAGCCCGGCCAAACCGGATTCGAACGCCCAGCCGGTGGGGAGTGCGTCCTCCAAGCGGGACGGGCTCCGGTCGTCGTCACTGCTGGAAATCGGCCTGGACAACTTGAGTCCCGCAGGTTGGGGAGCGGCGGTCTCGGCATCGAGTGCAGGCACAGGGGGTGGAGGTACCGGTGGGATCCGTTCCCACTCGTCTTCGCCGTTCTCGGCCCCGTCGTGTTCGGCGTGGTCGAATGGGGATTCGGCAAAGTCCTCGACGGCCGACAGCCGGGCCGTGGACGGGGGCAGTGGAGGAGCGGCCGGAGCAGGGCCGTCGAAATCGACCCTTCCCGCAACGATGTCGGGCACCAGGAGCGACGATGGCATGGAGATGACGGCGGTGATTCCCTGCGACCCGAGGTGCTGCAATCCCGGAACGGGCGGTTCCTGACCGGAGCCGGGGGAGGAGCCACTCGATGTCGTGACCAGGCGGACCGTGACCCCGAGTCGTATCGCCAGACGCCCAACGACCACCAGGCCGAACGACTGCCCAAGCGACGGGTCGAGCTCAGGCGGGTCGGCCAGCACCGCGTTTGCCTCCCGGAGCTGATCTCCGGCCATACCGGTTCCCCGGTCGACGATCTCGATGACGTAGTACGAGGCGTCACCATCGGCGACAAGGCGACCGCTGGCGGTGGTTGGGGCCTCGGACCGTGCGTGCGTGGTGGCGTTGTCCAGCAGTTCGGCACAGAGATGGGCAACGGCTCGGGCATCACCGGGAGCCAGCAAGGCCCGATCCGATGGATGAATCTCCACCCGGTCATAGTGCTCGATCTCCCCGACGGCCAGTTGCAGTGCATCCTCGATCGATACGGGGGCTCCCGTGGCCTGCCAAGGCTCGGCCTCGGCCAGCACGAGCAGGCTTTCCAGACTACGTCTCATACGGACGGCCAGGTGATCGACGGCGAACAACGACGTCAGCCGTTGCGGGTCCTCCTCCGCCAACTCCATCTGGTCGACAAGTTCGACCTGACGATCCAGCATCGTCTGTAGGCGCCGGGCCAGATTGGTGACGATGGCAGCCACGCCGCGGCGGACCTGGGCCTGCCAGTCCTGATGAAGCACGTCGGCCAACTCTTCATCGATCGCGGTGGCGGGCACATCCGACTCCGGCGACTCCGACATCTCCGAATCCGGCCACGGCGCCAACTCCGACTCCAGCGACTCCGACGCCACCGGCATCTCCGAATCCGGCCACGGCGCCAACTCCGACTCCAGCGACTCCGACGCCACCGGCATCTCCGAATCCGGCCACGGCGCCAACTCCGACTCCAGCGACTCCGACGCCACCGGCATCTCCGAATCCGGCCACGGCGCCAACTCCGACTCCAGCGACTCCGACTCCAGCGACTCCGACGCCACCGGCATCTCCGAATCCGGCCACGGCGCCAACTCCGACTCCAGCGACTCCGACGCCACCGGCATCTCCGGAACCGGCCTCGACCACTCCGTGATGTCGGAGCCACCGGCCAGCGCGTCAGGAATCCTGCTTTCGAGCGGGATCAGTCCGCCGTCGTCGAAGACCGGCTCGATCAGCTGACCGTCTCGATCCGCATCCTCGGCCCGCGTGCCGTCGTCGGCAGTCGGCTCAGCACCGACCAGCCGACTGGTCCAGAGTGCCTTGGAGTTGGTCTTGATGGTTCCGAGGGCGACAGCAAGCGGTGCCACCAGCGTGTCGGCCGACTCCAGCGGTCGCCATATCTCGATCGGGTCGGGCTGGTTTGCCAGCAACGCCCGTTGGCCGTCAGCCAGCTTCTCGGTCGAGTCGACCAGGTCGGTCAGCGTTTCGATGATCGACGTCTTGATGGTTTGGCCTACCAGCGCGGTGGCCGCCAGCCCGACCAGAGCCGCACCTCCGATCCATGGGGCCACCGTCGAGTCAAGGAGTAGGAAGCCACCTACACCGATCACCACCAGGAAGACTGCGGGAACAGCGGTCATCACCGTCATGCGGCTCTTCAGGTCGAGATCGGTCAGGCGACCGATAGTGCTACGCAACGTAGTGATCCTCTCGAAATCGTTCGGCCCCACTACCGATCGGCCGGTCCCGGCTGTCCTTGAGTGCAAGAAGTCCTCAATATGGCCCGTCCTCGGGCGATGAGACGGGTGTGATTGATGTCGTTTCCGAAGACGCCCTCCACGGTGACCTCCACGAGTTCCCCCTCGATGCCCTGCTTCAGGCCCTGGCCGCCGGCCGACGAACCGGTGTCCTTCATGTTGAGGGGGGAAGCGACGTCTGGTTCTCAGACGGTTGGACATACCTGGTCACCGCGCCATCAGCGCCGCCCCTTGCCTCGGTGCTGTACGGGGCCGGGGCCGGGCCGGCTCGGGAGTTGAGTGCCCTGCTGCAACCGGGCGGCCGACACTCGGCCTTGCGCACCATCCTCGGCCGTAAGCCCGAGGTTGAGAAGACGCTGCGCATCCTGCTCCACGAATACATGCTCAACGGTCTCTTCGAGCTTCTGGTACCGTCCCGGCTGCGGTTCACGTTCGATCCCGGACAGAGACATCCTCTGGGAGACGAGCTGGCCGAGGACACCGTCGCTTTGCTGGAACATGCCCAGCGGCGCCTCGAGATCTGGCGGCGCATCGCCGGTCGCATTCCATCCACGTCGGCTCGGTTCGCCATAGCCGCCGAACTACCCAACGGAGCCGGGGAAAGGCGGATCAGCGCCGATGACTGGCGTTATCTGGCCATGGCCAACGGCACGCGCACCGTCGCCGACCTCATCGAGGATCTGGGAGAGTCGCCGTTTCGGGTGTGTTCGGTCCTCTACCGCCTGCTCCTGGAAGGTCTGATCGTCGAACTTCCGAAGGCGACCTCGGCCGGCGGATCCCGGGAGCAGCCGGCGACACTCGCCGTCGGCTGATCACCGGCGGCCTATTTCGGTCCAGAGGTGAGCGGAGGGCGGTTCGATCAGGTCAAGGGCCGGTCGGTGGGTCGCACCGGTGACGGCAGCAGGGTCTCCCCCATGAGTTCCCTGTCGACGGCGGCGGCACAGGCCCGACCCTCGGCGATGGCCCAGACGATCAAGCTTTGACCCCTACCCATATCGCCGCAGACGAACACCTCGGGGTTCGACGATTGCCACCGTTGGTTGCGAGCCACCCGTCCACCTTCGACCTCGAGACCGAGCTCCGACACTGCGGTGTCCGTCTCGGGGCCGGTGAAGCCCATGGCCAGGAGCACCAGTTCCGCCTCCATCTCGAATTCACTACCCGCCACCTTCACAAAGGTGGGACGGCCGTTGTCGATCACCATGTCGACGCGGTGGCCCCGAAGGTGGGTGACGGCGTCGCCATCGCCCACGAATTCGGTCGTACTGACCGAATACATGCGCTCGACGCCCTCCTCATGTGCTGAGGAGGACCGCAGCATGAGGGGCCAGGTTGGCCAGGGAGTCGCCGGGTCGCGTTCGACCGGCGGCTCGGGCATGATCTCGAACTGGTGAACCGAGCGGGCTCCCTGTCGATTGGCGGTTCCCAAACAGTCGGCGCCGGTGTCACCGCCGCCGATGATGACCACCGCCTTGCCCTCGGCCGAAATGGGGGGCCGTTCAAGATCTCCTTGTTGAACCCGGTTGGCCAACGGCAGGTACTCCATGGCCTGATGGATACCGTCCAGTTCCCGCCCGGGGATGGGGAGGTCACGCCAGTCGGTGGCGCCCCCGGCCAGCAACACGACATCGAACTCTTCGGCCAAACCGGCGGCCGAGACTCTATCGGGATGATCGGTCGGACCCCCGACATAGGCGTTGGTACGGAATCGGGTTCCCTCGGCCTCCATTTGCGCCAGACGACGGTCCAAGACGTGCTTTTCCATCTTGAACTCCGGTATGCCGTAGCGGAGCAGACCCCCGATCCGGTCGGCCCGCTCGAACACGGTGACATCGTGACCGGCCCGGGTCAGCTGCTGGGCCGCGGCCAGTCCGGCCGGCCCGGAGCCGACCACGGCCACCGTTTTGCCGGTGTGCTTGGAAGCCATCACCGGCTGGACCCAGCCCTCGGCCCAAGCCGTTTCGATGATGGCGAGTTCGATGTTCTTGATGGTCACGGCCTCGGTGCTCAGGCCGGCCACGCAGGCCGCCTCGCACGGCGCCGGACAGAGGCGACCGGTGAACTCCGGAAAGTTGTTGGTGGCGTGGAGGGCCTCGATCGCCCGCCGCCAGTCGTGTTTGTGGACGAGGTTGTTCCAGTCCGGAATGAGATTGCCAAGAGGGCAGCCGTTGTTGCAGAACGGGATACCGCAGTCCATGCACCGTGACGCCTGGATCACCAGCTGATCCCGTGCCATGGGTTCGTAGACCTCGCGCCAGTCCTTGAGCCTCACCGCGACCGGCCGGGTTCCGGGGGTCGCTCGCCGATGGCGAAGGAATCCTCGGGGGTCAGCCATGTGCGGCCTCCATCATTGCTTCGGTCGGATCGGTTCCCAGCTCCTCGGCTCGGCGCTGAGCGTCGAGAACCCGGCGGTAATCAACGGGCATGACCTTGACAAACGAAGGGAGGGAACCGTCCCATTGGGCCAGAAGCCCCTCGGCCACTGCCGACCCGGTTTCCTGCCAGTGACGGCGGACCAGGCGCAGCAAGGTTGCCCGATCGTCATCATCCAGTGCTTCGAGATCGACCATCTCGTCGTTGAGCCGACTTGGCAGTCGACCCTCCGGGTCGTACACGTAGGCGATTCCCCCCGACATCCCGGCTCCGAAATTGCGACCGGTCGAGCCTAGAATGACAGCCCGGCCCCCGGTCATGTACTCACATCCGTGATCACCAACGCCCTCCACCACGGCTTCGGCTCCGGAATTGCGAACACAGAACCGTTCACCGACCCGACCTCGAATGAAGGCCTGGCCGCTGGTTGCGCCGTAGAGGATGACGTTGCCGGCGATGATCTGCTCCTCGGCCTTGAACGGCGAGCCCTGCGGTGGGCGGACACTGAGGCTACCGCCGGAGAGACCCTTGCCGAAGTAGTCATTGGCATCTCCCTCCAACCGGAGGGTGATGCCCCTTGGGACGAAGGCGCCGAAACTCTGACCGGCCGAGCCGGTGAAGTGTATGGAGATGGTGTCGTCGGGAAGACCGGCGCCGCCGTAGCGCATGGTCAACTCGTGACCCAGCATCGTCCCCACCGTTCGATTGGTGTTGGAAATGGGATAGGAAAGCGACACCGGGAAACCGGTCTCCAGTGCTTCTCGGGCGTCGGTGATCAGTCGATGATCAAGTGCACGATCCAGGCCGTGGTCCTGTTCACGGATGCGCCGTCGGCTCTCGCCCTCCTCCAGCTCCGGAATGTAGAGGATGGGGGTCAGGTCCAGCCCCGATGCTTTCCAGTGCGTGATGGCGGCCTCGGTGTCAAGACACCCGACGTGACCGATCGCCTCGTCCAACGAGCGGAACCCGAGCTGCGCCAGATACTCCCTGACCTCCTCGGCGATGTACTCGAAGTAGGTCTCCACGAACTCCGGTTGTCCGCTGAACTTCGCCCTCAGCTCCGGGTTCTGGGTGGCCACGCCGACCGGGCAGGTATCGAGGTGGCACACGCGCATCATGATGCAACCCGACACCACCAATGGGGCAGTGGCGAAACCGTACTCCTCGGCTCCAAGCAGAGCGGCCACCATCACGTCACGACCGGTCTTGATCTGACCGTCGACCTGGACCACGATACGATCCCGCAGATCGTTGAGCAGCAGCGTCTGCTGCGTCTCGGCCAGACCCAGCTCCCACGGGCCGCCGGCATGCTTGAGCGACGTCAAAGGGGACGCCCCGGTTCCGCCATCGTGCCCCGAGATCAGAACCACATCGGCCTTGGCCTTGGAGACCCCGGCCGCCACCGTTCCAACCCCGACCTCGGCTACCAACTTGACGTGAATTCGCGCCGACGGATTGGCGTTCTTGAGGTCGTGGATGAGCTGGGCCAGATCCTCGATGGAATAGATGTCGTGGTGGGGCGGTGGCGAGATCAGCCCCACCCCGGTTGTCGAGTGACGGGTCTTGGCAATCCACGGATACACCTTGGGGCCGGGCAACTGACCGCCCTCACCCGGTTTTGCACCCTGTGCCATCTTGATCTGGATGTCGTCCGATTCGGTCAGGTACTCGGCCGTCACACCGAAACGGCCCGAGGCCACCTGCTTGATGGCCGACCGCTTCGAATCACCATTGGGCAGTGGTTTGAACCGCTCAGGGTCCTCCCCTCCCTCTCCGGTGTTGGACTTGCCGCCCAGTCGGTTCATGGCAATGGCCAGGGTCTCGTGAGCCTCGGCCGAGATCGAACCATAGCTCATGGCACCGGTGGCGAACCGTTTTACGATCTCCGACACCGACTCGACCTCGTCGATGGGAACGGGCTCCCGATCAGAGGTGAACCGGAACAGACCACGTAGGGTGGCCAGCTGTTCGGACTGGTGGTCGACCAGGGTGGCGTACTCCTTGTAGATATCGTAACGCTTGGTCCTGGTAGCGTGCTGAAGCTTGAACACCGTCTCCGGGTTGAACAGGTGATACTCGCCCTCGCGGCGCCACTTGTACTCGCCACCGGCGTCGAGCGTGCGATGAGCCAGCACCTCGGGCCGGTCGGGAAACGCAGTACGGTGACGAAGTCCGCATTCCATGGCCAATTCGTGGAGCCCGACACCACCCAGCTTCGAGGTGATACCGGTGAAGTACTCGTCCACCAACTCCTGACGGAGACCGAGGGCTTCAAAAATCTGGGCTCCGGTGTAGGACTCGACGGTGGAGATGCCCATCTTCGACATCACCTTGATGACGCCGTTGGACGCCGCCTTGACGTAGTTGGCCTCGGCCTTGGCACTGTCGACGTCGACATAGCCGGCGGCCACCCTGGACCGAATGGTCTCGAAGGCCAGAGAGGGACAGATCGCGTTTGCCCCACAACCGAGAAGCAGGGCGAAGTGGTGGACTTCTTTTGCATCGGCCGAGTCGACGACGATCCCTGTTTGGGTCCGAAGTTTGGCACGGACCAGATGGTGATGGACCGCCCCGGTCATCAGCAGCGAGGGAATGGGGGCCGAATCGGCGGTCGCCCCCCGATTCGAGAGAACGAGCACCGTCGCCCCACCGGCAACCGCCGCCTCGGCCTCGGACCGAAGGCGATCCAGTGCCGCCTTCAACCCCTCCGCCCCCTCGTTCACCGCAAAGAGACCGGTGACCACGCCCGTGTGGAGATGCTCCAGGGACTTGACCTTGTCGGCAGCCACGATGCGTTGCATCGTCTCAGGGGTGATGACCGGGTGGTCCAGCACCAGCTGACGGCACCAGTCGGGACCAGGCTGCAGAATGTTGGCCGACGGGCCGAGTAGCACCCGGTGGCTGGTGACCAGTTCCTCCCGGATGGCGTCGAGTGGCGGATTCGTGACCTGGGCGAACAACTGGCTGAAGTAGTCGAACAGCAGCCGGGGCCGGTTGGACAACACCGCCGCCGGTGTGTCGGTGCCCATCGAGCCGATGCTTTCCTTGCCGGTCACGACCATGGGATCGACCAGAAGCTCCAGCTCCTCGGTGGTGAAGCCGTTGGCCATCTGCTCCGGTATCAGCTCGTCCACACCGGGATCGAGAGCTGACCCGGTGTCGACCACCGGCAGGTCGGCGAGGCTGACCCGTCCCTGCAGCCATCGGCCGTAGGGACGGGCATCGGCAAGCTCGTTCATGATCTCGTCGTCATCGACGATTCGGCCCTGGGCGGTGTCCACCAGGAACATCTTGCCCGGTTCCAGGCGGCCCTTGAGGATGACCTGGGACGGATCGACATCGAGCACGCCGACCTCGGAGGCCATGATCACCCTGTCGTCGGCCGTCACCCAATACCGGCTGGGTCGAAGCCCGTTGCGGTCCAGTACGGCACCGATGGTGGATCCATCAGTGAACGTGACCGATGCCGGGCCGTCCCACGGCTCGATGCCCGATGAGTAGAAGTCATAGAAGTCCCGCTGATTGCCGGGCAGCTCGGTGTTCTTCTCCCATGCCTCGGGAATCGTCATCAGCACGGCGTGATGAATGGGGTAACCACCAAGATGCAGGAGTTCCAGAGCCTCATCCAGAGAGGCCGTGTCGGAGGCGCCGTGGGTGCAGATGGGGAACAGCTTGGAGATACGATCACCCCAGTGATCGCAGGCCAGAAGCGCCTCCCGTGCTCGCATCCAGTTCCGATTGCCGAGCACCGTGTTGATCTCCCCGTTGTGGGCGATGAACCGGTAGGGGTGGGCCCGGGGCCACGAGGGGAAGGTGTTGGTGGAGAATCGCGAGTGCACGATTCCCAACGCACTCTCCATCTTGGAATCGGCAAGATCGGGGAAGAAGCTTTCGAGCTGGGGGGTGGTCAACATGCCCTTGTACACGAAGGTTCGCGTGCTCAGGCTGGGGAAATAGGTCGTGGTCCCCAGCACCTCGGCCAGCTCGTGCTCACATCGTTTGCGGGCCACGAAAACCAGACGATCCAGCTCCAGATCCCGCTCCCCGTTGCGGCCGGCGGCGAAGAGTTGCCGGAAGGCGGGCATGACCTCGATGGCCTGGGAACCGAGGCCGTCGGGGTTGACGGGCACGTCACGCCAGGTCAGGACCCGGAGGCCCTCCTCGTCCATGATGTCGTCGATCATGGCCATGGCCTTGGCACACCGCTCGTTGTCGGCCGGGAGAAAAGCCATGCCAGTGGCGTAGCCGCCGACGGGCGGAAGGTCCTCGACCTGCGAGCGAAAGAAGGCGTCGGGCACCTGAATCAGGATCCCTGCGCCGTCACCGGTGTTCGGCTCAGCGTTGGTGGCTCCTCGATGCTGAAGACTGGTGAGGGCCTGGAGGCTGTCGCGGACGATCCGATTGCTCGGTCGTCCCTTCAGATCGGCCACGAAGGCGACACCGCAGGCATCGTGCTCGAAGGCGGGATCATACAGGCCCTGGGGTTCCGGCTGTTGTGGCAACGGTTGCTCCAATGTGGTCGTCCGACTTGGTTGAGCCCATCCGGATGAGGCTGTGGAGCCATGGTAGGACGCCGTGCCACGACGAACGTCACGACCAGCAAGCTCCAGGGAATTCCACTGCTACGAGTTCCAGTGCGGCCGGGAGGCCGGCGGGCGTGGGACGACATTGGCCCGTTGACGAGATGCGATCGCTGATGGTGGCTCACCGGTACCCGGGGGGCCGGACCACCTCGACGACCGCAGTGATACACAACTATATCTTGGCGAGAGGTTTGACGCCAAATACCCATCTGTTGTCGCGATCGTCCCATCGTTCGAGAACTCCTGCCATCATGGACGCCATGGTCCGCACCCACCAGCATCTGAGTGCCGAGGAACGAAGCCGCGTGCACGCCATCTTCTCCCGAATCCACTCATCGCCCACTCCTTACCATGCCGTGGTCGAGTCGGTGTCACGGCTTCTCCGCCACGGCTTCGTCCATCACTCCATCTCGGAACCCCTTCCCACCGAACCGGGGCGCTACGTCGTGGAGTCCGGGGGCTCGTTGGTGGCCTGGATACAACCCCGGCAACACCACCGGTTCGTCCTCGTCGGGGCCCACACAGACTCCCCCAATCTGCGGCTCAAGAGCCGCCCCGACCGAACCTCGGCCAACGTCCACCAGTTGGCCATGGAGGTCTACGGCGGGGTGTTGCTCAACTCGTGGCTCAACCGGGATCTCGGATTGGCGGGCCGGGTGGCCGTAGCCCACGACGACGGTCGGGTGCAGAACCGGCTGGTCGACATCGACGAACCCACGCTCACCATTCCCCAACTCGCCATTCATCTCGACCGCGACATCGGCTCCAGTGGGCTGACGCTGAACCCCCAGAACCACCTGGTCCCGATGTGGTCCGGTTCCGAGGATTCCTCCGACGACACGGCCGGCGACAACACGGCCGACGGCCACCGGGAACCCGGCCGATTCCTGACCTATCTAGGCGGTGTTCTCGGCGTCGCTCCCGATTCGGTGCTGTCGTGGGATCTGATGGCCTACGATCTGCAAGCCCCGGCCTTCATCGGCCGCCACTGCGAGTTCGTGGCCTCGGCCCGTATCGATAATCTGCTGTCGTCTTTTTGTGGTGTTGACGCTCTCGTGTCGGTGGCAGGAGCGGTCGAATCGGCTGACGAGTTGCGAGCCACACCGGTTCTGGTGCTCTATGACCATGAAGAGATCGGCTCGGAATCGGCCACCGGCGCGGCCGGCACGTTCCTGTTATCCATGTTGGAACGCATCGCCGGGGCCGCCGGGGCAGACCGTCAAGAATTCCTGACCTCGCTGAACCGGTCCATCGCGGTGTCGGCCGACGGTGCCCACGCCACCCACCCCAACTATGTGGACAAGCACGACCCCGATCACCAGATCGAACTGAACCGTGGCGTCGTCATCAAGCGCAACGCCAACCAGCGGTATGCCACCGACGCCGTCAGCGAGGCCTTCATCGTCGACGCCTGTCGTCACGCCGACGTACCGATCCAGTACTACACCCACCGGAACGACCTTCCTTGTGGCTCCACCATCGGTCCGATCACAGCCGCTCGGCTCGGAGTGCCGACCGTGGATATCGGAGCTCCCCAACTGGCCATGCACAGCATCAGGGAAACGGCCGGAACGATCGACGCCATCTACCTGAGCGAAGCCCTGGCCGCGGCCTGGACGGCCTACGCCGATCGGTAGGTTCCGGTCCGGTTGTCGCTACTGTTAAAGGGCGTCGATCACGGAATCGACGTGTCGCCTGGCGGCGCCGATCGAAGGACCGGAGTTGCCAGTCGAACCCGAGGGGGAGCAGGGTCAGCGACACAAGGTTTCGGAATGGCCACAACCGTTCCCGCCTGTTGTCGTCGGGCACGAATCCAACTACGGTTCACCGGTCGTCGCTGACCACACACTGGGGACTCCGGCGGCCTTTCATCGCAATCCTTGGAGGAGATTCTCGTGGGCGCAGTCCCGTATCTAGCTCTGGTTTCCGCCCTGGCCGCTCTCGGCCTGGCCGGTTTCTTCTACACCGACGTCAAGAAGGCCAGCCCCGGCAACGAACGCATGCAGTTCCTGATGAACGAGATTCAGTCGGGAGCCCGGGCGTTCCTGAAACAGGAATACACCTGGGTGGCGGGCTTCGTGGCCGTTCTCGCCATCCTGATCGCCGCCCTCATCAGCATCCCGGCCGCCATCACCTATGTGCTCGGTGCCCTGCTGTCGGCGCTGGCCGGCTACGTCGGCATGACGGTGGCCACCATGGCCAACGCCCGCACCACCGAGGCGGCCAAGGAGGGTCCGGCCAAGGCCTTGCCCATTGCCTTCCGGGGCGGTGCCGTCATGGGCTTCTCGGTGGCCGGTCTTGCCCTCACCGGTTTGATGGTGGTCTACATCCTGTTCGTTTTGGTGATCAAGGTCGACGACGCCTTCGAGGTTTTCACCGCTTTCGGTCTCGGCGCCTCCTCCATCGCCCTGTTCTCCCGTGTCGGCGGCGGCATCTTCACCAAGGCGGCCGACGTCGGCGCCGATCTCGTGGGCAAGGTCGAGGCCGGCATCCCCGAAGACGATCCCCGCAACCCGGCCACCATCGCCGACAACGTTGGGGACAACGTGGGCGATGTGGCCGGCATGGGCGCCGACCTGTTCGAAAGCTACGCCGGCTCCATCATCGCCCCGGTTGCCCTCACCGCCTTCTCCCTCGGCCTCATCGCCGACGCCACCGGCGTCGAAGGGCCCGACGGAGCCGGCAACATCTCCCTGCTGGTCTTCCCGATGTTCATCGCCTTCGTCGGCATGATCTCCTCCATCATCGGATCGTTCCTGGTCAAGGGTGGTTCCTCCACCGACACCAAAGCCCTCAGCCGGGCGCTGCACATGGGAACCAACGTGGCCATGGGTCTCACCGTCGTCGGCACCCTCATCGGGGCCTTCTGGCTGTTCAACGATTCGGCCTACTTCGACAACCCGCTCGGTCTGGCCATCTCCGTGATCGGCGGTCTCATCGCGGGTTGGGCTCTGGGCAAGACGGCCGAGTACTACACCTCGGATCACTTCAGCCCGGTCCGCCAGATTGCGGCCCAGAGTGAGACCGGTCCGGCCACCACCATCCTGAAGGGCATCTCGGCCGGCATGATGTCGGTGACGGCCTCGGTCCTCCTCCTGCTGCTCGGCATCGGCATCGCCTACTGGGGTGGGGAGCTGGCCGTTGGCGACGGCCTCATCGATCGGGGCTTCGACGGCGGCATCTATGGCATCGCCGTCGCCGCGATCGGTATGCTGGCCACCACCGGAGTCGTCGTTTCGGTCGATGCCTACGGACCCATCGCCGACAACGCCGGTGGGATTGCCGAGATGGCCGAGCTGGACCCTTCGGTCCGTGAGGTGACCGACGCGCTCGACTCACTGGGCAACACCACGGCCGCCGTGGCCAAGGGCTTCGCTGTAGGATCGGCTGCCCTGACGGCCCTGGCGCTGTTCAAGAGCTTCGAATTCGCCATCAGCGCCGCCTCCGACGGCGAGATCGTCCTCGACCTCGATATCGGCAACGTCGAGGTCTTCCTCGGCCTGTTCGCCGGTGCTATGCTGCCGTTCCTGTTCGCCGCCCTCACCATCGATGCCGTCGGTCGGGCCGCCAACAAGATGATCGAAGAGGTCCGTCGCCAGTTCCGGGACATCCCCGGGCTTCGGGAGGGCAAGCCCGGCGTAGTCCCGGATTCGGCCAAATGTGTGGCCATCTCGACCCAGGCATCGCTGCGGGAGATGGCGGTTCCCGGCGGTCTGGCTGTGGTCGTCCCCCTCGTCATCGGCTTCCTGCCCAACGGCATCAACGCCCTCGGCGGCTTCCTGGCCGGTGCCCTGGTCACCGGTTTCGCCCTCGCCATCTTCATGGCCAACGCCGGAGGGGCCTGGGACAATGCCAAGAAGTACATCGAGGCGGGACACCATGGCGGCAAGGGCTCTGATCCCCACAAGGCGGCCGTAGTCGGCGACACCGTGGGCGATCCGTTCAAGGACACCTCGGGTCCGTCGATGAACATCCTGATCAAGGTCATGACCATCGTCAGCCTGGTGTTCGCCTCCGCATTCGTTGCCGGGCCCTTCGCCTGAGTTTTGCCCGGGCCGCCGTCCCCGGCCACCGACTACAGCGGGTTCGGGCCGGCACGAGTCATTCGTGCCGGCCCGTTCTGTTCCCGCCCTTCCCGCCACAACCGCCGATGTTCGATCCCGGCGATGTCGCCCATTCACCCCCGGCCCGGCATTGGGACTACGCTTTGGCCCCTATGGCAGTTCGAACGCTCGCATCGGTCGACGGCTTCGTGGTTGTCGACTTCGCCGACGCCCCGGCCACCGGAATCGTCCGCCGGGCCCGGAAGATCCTCGAGAGCAGCGCCACCGACCTGGCCCGGTCGCTGACCTATGGCTTTGCCAGCTTCGGCGTCGAGCGCAGTGGCGCATCGGCCGGGATCAACACTACCGACGACGGAGCCGACGACGCAATCGCCGCCTTCGTGACCGAGCTGCGCGGGGACGCCGAGGACGGTTCACTGCATCTTCTGGAGGGCAAGGGCCTGCCCGAAGGCTCCCTGGCCGTCCTGAATCCCCCGAGCCCGGTTCGGACGACGACAACGACATCCCGGTTGTCCCCGACGACAGCTGGGGTTCTCGCCGCCTGCGAGTGGGCTGCGGGCGGCGATCTCAACGGTGCACGTGTGGCCATCGAACAGACCGAGGCTGGACCGGCGCCTTCCGACCTGATCGCCGCCGCCACCGAGCGGGGCGCCGTGATCGTCGATGTCGCCGGGGTCGACACCAAACCATGGTTGATCTGGGGTGCCGACGCCGACCTCATCCTCCCCGGCTCCAAACCCGGTGTCATGACCCATCAGGGAGCAGCCATGGTAACGGCTCGGGCCGTGATCCCTTGGGGTCCGATCCCCATCACCACCAAGGCGCTGGCCACCCTGATGGCGGCCGGCGTTCTCTACGTACCCGATTTCCTGTCCGCCCACGGCGAGGTCCTGGTCGGCCACGTGGCCGGGACCGACGCCGTATCGGCCGGCAGTCCCGGCGCCGACCATGACCCGATCGGCGGGCTGCAGGCCCGGACCATCAATGCCCTCCGGGCTGCCGACGCATCGAACGAGCCCCTGTTCCTGGCCGCCTGCCATCTCGCCGAGGATCGGCTGCGGCAGTGGCGAGACGCCCTTCCCTTCGGACGGCCGTTGGCGGCCTGAGCTCGAGGACCGAGCCGCAGGTTCGTTTCACCGGCCGGCACCGCCGGCGTCGACCGGATGGTCCGGCCATGCCCGTTATCATGGTGACGAGTCATCACGCCCGAGGTGCGGACGATCAGCAGGGCGACAGGGAGTGACAGATGGTTCGATACGACAAGAGCACGGCTGACCGGGGCTCCCGTTATGTCGAGGACCGCCGGGACGGTCGGCGCCCGAGCATGGGCGGTCGCCGGGGTGGCGCCGCCGTCGGTGGTCTCGGTGGCCTGATCCTCCTCATTCTCGCCGCCGTGTTCGGACTCAACCTCGGCGACGGTGGAACCAGCTTCGGTATCGACGCCGGTTTCCCACCTGAAGGTGGTCAAGTCGAAAGTGCGGGAACCGAAGTGGTTGATCCCGACGCCGACACCAAGGACTTCATGAAGTTCCTGATGTTCGACATTCAGGACACATGGGACAGCTATTTCGATCAGGCCGGACTCACCTACCAGCCGACTACGCTGGTCATCTTCGACGACGTGGTCAGTACCGGCTGTGGCCAGGCCACCTCGGCGGTCGGGCCCTTCTACTGCCCGGCACCCGGTGATCAGAAGGTCTATGTCGACTTTGCCTTCTACGACGAGCTGACCCGCCGTTTCGGGGCCCCCGGAGACTTCGCTCAGGCCTACGTGATCGCCCACGAGGTCGGACACCACATCCAGTCGATCACCGGAATCAGTGACCAGGTGCGCCAAGCTCAGGCCCAGGACCCGGGCAACAAGAACGAGTACTCGATCCGCCAGGAGCTCCAAGCCGACTGTCTGGCCGGGGTCTGGGCCTATTCGGCCAACCGTCGCCTGACCGCCGAATCCGGACAGCCCATCATCGAACCGGGTGATATCGAAGAAGGATTGGCCGCTGCCGCTGCAGTCGGCGACGACCGGATCCAGGCCCAGGCCGGCATGACCGTCGATCCCCATACCTGGACCCACGGATCGGCCGAACAGCGGGTCAGGTGGTTCACCCGGGGCTTCGACACCGGTGACCCCGAGCAGTGTGACCCATTCTCGATCTCCAACCCCTGAATCGGGGCGCAGGAATCGTTCCGGCGCCGAGGCCACCGACCGGTCATCAACCGGCTGTCGATGACCGATCCATTGTCGTACCGGCCAAAGCCACGGCAATGTCGGCCGCCACCGATGCGTTGTGCTCGGCCAACGCCAGGTTGGCGTGCACGGTGCGGCCCCCGCTCAACTCCGAAAGCCGTCGAAGCACCCTAGGGGTGACGTCGGCTCCACCCCGTTCGACTTCGCCGGGCGCAAACCCGGTATCGGCCAGCGCCTGATCGACCCACTGCTCCAGCTCGTCCCGGTCGATAGCATGGGCTTCGGGCACCGGGCAGGCCACCACCACTCCGCCGCCACCCATGGCCCAGTGGTTCCGAGCCACCGCCGCCACTTCCTCGGCCGCCTCCACGGAGTGTGCGAGAGCCACGCCGCTCGATCGGGTGTGAAAGGCCGGGAACTCGTCGCATCGCCAACCCAGGACGGGAACCGACCTCGTTTCCAGGTACTCAACCGTCCGGGCCAGATCGAGGAACACCTTGGCGCCGGCGGTGACCGTGACCACCGGCCACCGGCCGATGGCATCGAGGTCGGCGCTCACATCACCGGTCCGCTCGGCGCCCCGGTGCACCCCGCCGATCCCGCCGGTGGCGAAGACCGGGATGTCACACCGGCCGGCGATGGCCACGGTGGCCGACACGGTAGTAGCCCCATAGGCCCAACGGTGAGCCATCGCGACCGAGAGATCCCGATAGGCCACCTTCCGGGCCGGGCCGCAAATTCGATCGAAAAGGTCGACCTCCACCCCGCACCGAATGGTTCCGTCCACCACCGCGGTGAGCGCCGGCAACGCCCCGACCGCGGCCACGGCGGCCCGTACTCGTTTCAGCGCTTCTCGGTTGTGGGGGGAGGGAAGACCGAGCTCGGAGAAGATGGTGGATTCCAGGGCAACCACCGGCCGTTCATCGTTCCGGGCTCGGACGACGTCGGGCGAACAGACGATGGACCGGCTCAATCAGCCCCCGGCGCACTCGACGGCGGCGTCGGCCACGGCCGCCTCGACCCGGTCGACGTCGGCGGCCGAGACCTCGGGGTTGTTGAAGTCCTCGGCCAAACCGGCGAGCGTGGCGTCGGCCAGGCCGGCGTTGAGCAGCTGATCGGCGATACAGCTCGCCTCGTCGTTGCTCAGCTCGATACCTTCCGCGGCACCGGCCCGAAGCACCGAGTCGGTCAGCTCATCGGCCGACGGACGGCCGGCGCAGGCGGCCAGAGCGAAGACGGCCAGGATCAGACCACAAACCATCGACACGATCCGGCCGGGCCGGCGCCGTGTCGCAGTGACCTGGACGTGCTCGGGTGCGGTGAACGACATGATCTCTCCCTGGTCGGCCCCCGGCCGGTACCGTGACCGGCGGGAGGCATCGTTACACCGCTACATCGTAGGCTTTGGATGAACACCAACCACGGCATGGGGCAATATCTTGCCCCGCTCGGCCGGTTGCCGCCGAGACAGCTAGTTTGACCCCATGGCACACGATGATCCCGTTCCCGCCCGGCCGCCGGAGGCGGCCACCACGCCGGATCATGAAGTGGTGACCACTACGACCGACGTCGGCACATCGGATCCGGACCTGGCCTACCGATCCGCCGCCGAGCTGGGCCGAATGCTCGAAACCGGTGCCGTTTCGGCCCGCGAGCTACTGGAGGCCACGGTCGCAAGGGTCGGGGATCGCAACGACGAGATCAACGTCGTGGTCACAGTGGACCTCGATGGCGCATCACGACTCGCATCCGAGATCGACGACCTTCGGGTCGCCGGTGATCCCGACGGCAGGTTGGGTCCGCTGGCCGGGGTGCCGATCACCATCAAGGATTCGTTGATGGTTGCCGGGGTCCGGACCACGTCGGGAGCGCCGGAGCTGAGCGACTTTGTTCCCGATCGTGACGCCGACTGCGTGGCTTCCCTCAAGCGGGCGGGAGTCGTGGTCTACGGCAAGACCAACCTGCCGCTCTATGCCGGGGATGTCCAGACGTTCAACGACGTGTTCGGCACGTCCAACAACCCATGGGATGTGTCCCGCACCGTGGGGGGCAGCTCGGGCGGTTCGGCAGGAGCCTTGGCCGCCGGGTTCACGGCGCTCGAGATCGGCAGCGACATCGCCGGGTCCATCCGGAACCCGGCGGCCATGTGTGGCGTGGTCGGTCACAAGCCGAGCTACGGCATCGTGTCCGGCCGAGGTCAAATACCGGGTCCGCCGGGAACCTACACCGAGGCCGACATCGCCGTGATCGGGCCCATGGCCCGCACGGTTGACGACTGTGTCACGGCTCTGGAGCTGATGATCGGCCCCAACGACTGGTATTCGCCGGCCTGGAGCCTGCGGCTACCCGCTGCCCGCTGCCTGGAACCCCATGGGCTTCGGGTGGCGGTGTGGGCCGACGACGACTACTGTCCCATCGATCCTGAGATCCGGTCGGCCATCCTCGATGTGGCCCGCCGGCTGGAGCAGGCCGGCGCCGAGGTTGACACCGAAGCCCGTCCCGCCGGGTTCGACTTTGCCAAGGCCGACACAACGTTCCTCCAGCTTCTTGGCGGGGCTCTGTCCGGAGGTTGGAAACCGGACGAACTGGAGTCCATGGCCGAGCATCTGAAGGCCGGTAGATCGGTCCCGGGTGGGCTCGGCGTCGAGGGGGCGACGATGCGTCATCGGGCCTGGTTGTCGGCCAACGAGCGCCGCCTCCAGATGCGGGCCCGGTGGCGTGAGTTCTTCCAGCACTGGGATGTCGTGTTGGCCCCGATCGCCCCCACCGTGGCCATACCCCACGACCACAGCCACCCGATGTCGGCCCGCACCATCGAGGTTGCGGGGGAAATCCGACCCTATGGCAGCCTCATGCAATGGATGGGCCTGTTCGGACTGGTGTATCTGCCGGCCACGGCGGTACCCATCGGTCTGCATTCCAGCGGTCTCCCTATGGCCCTGCAGGTTGTCGGACCCTTCCTCGAGGACCAAACGGCGCTGGCGGTCGCGGCCATGGTCGAGTCCATCACCGGAGGATTCCGCCGACCTCCCGGATGGTGAGCCGGTGGGAATGGGTACCGCCCGATGGGCGCCGACAAAGGGGAAAACCTAGACTGGCGTCATGGCCTCGACCATGGTTCCCGATAAGGCATTGCTGCCCGATGTGTTGCCCACCGCTCGCCTGACGGCCGGGGGCAAGCCGGTTCGAGAGCTGCGTACGGGGTTGCGCCGTATCTCCGACCTCCGGAGTGTCCTCACCGTGGCCGGAGCCGTGGCCCAGACCTACGGCGTGGTGGCCGCAGCCGGCTATCTGGACCGGTGGTGGGTCTACGTGGCCGCCTTCGTCCTCATGATCCGGGGACACGCCCTGCTCAACATCTTGGCTCATGAGGCGGCCCATAGGCTGTTGTTCACCCGGCAGTGGCTGAACGACGCCGTCGGTCGATGGCTGCTGGCCTACCCGTCCCTGCAGGCCATGCTGGCCTACCGGCGGGCTCATTTCGCCCACCACCGGGACGAGATGGGTCCGGGTGAACCCGATCTCGGCCTCTACCAGGGCTACCCCATCAGCCTGGCCTCGCTTCGGCGCAAGCTGACCAGGGACGCGGTCGGTATCAGCGCCTACAAGAACCTCAGGCTCCTGGCTCGGGCTGCGGTCCGCAGGAAGCCGGAGGCGCTCCAGATCATAGCCGTCCAGGCCGTGTTGCTCACCGGGTCGGTGCTCACCGGTCGACCGTGGATGTATATCGTGTGGTTCGTGTCATGGTGCACAGGATGGAAGGTGTCGAATCGACTTCGTGCCCTGGCCGAGCACGGGGGTATGAAAAGGTCCAAGGACCGGCGGGAGACCACCCACGTGGTTCGCCAGTCCCGGTCGGCCCGGTTCTGGATCGCCCCCTACAACACCGGCTGGCATCTTGCCCATCACGTTGACATGGGTGTGCCGTGGCGCAATCTACCCCGCCTCCATCAGGAGCTGGTGGACTCGGGATGGCTGGTTCCCGAGATCGAGTACCCGAGCTACCGGGCCCTGTGGCGAGCCCTGGCCTCCGGTTCCGACGACGACGATCGTCGACAGCGAGCCGAGCGCCCGGCCGTCGAGGCCGGCACCAGCTTCCTCTCCATCGACTGAGGATCGCGAACCCGGGACGGGTCGGCACCGACGGTCGGACCGCCGCGACAGAGCAGGGCTTGTGGATCTCGGTCCTCTGACTCCCGCCGACCCCGGTCGCGGACGCTTGTTGCCAAGCTTGTGGTCAGGCTGCTTCGTCGACGTCGACCGCGGCCAGAAGGCGGTCCACCAATTCCTGGGCCCCGCCGGCCAAATCGTTGCGCTTGATGGCGTAACCCCCGACAACGTCGCCGCCGGCACGGGCCACGATCCGCTCCAACTTCTCCAGGGTGCCACCACAGTCGAGGGCGTAGGTGCAGTAGACCACAGCCTTCTTGCCGTCGATGCGAGGCAACTTGGCGGTCATACGAGCGGCCCGACCCGGGCGCTGACCGAACAGGAAGATGCCGTCGGTCCAACTGCCGACAATGACAAGATCGGCCTGGGACAGAGCCTGCAGGTCAACGGCGGTGATAGGGCAGGCCTCGGTGGGCACCCCTGCGGCGGTGAGCTGCTCGGCAATCATCTGGCCGGCCTTGGCCGTGTTGCCCGTCAGGCTCTCGTAAATGACGACACCATTCATAGCGAACCGAGTATAGCCCACCGCCGAGCCCGGTACGGAGGTGAAAGGCAACGGGTCTCTCCCGTCGGGAACAGTGCCGGCGGCGACTAGGATCGAATCGATGAGCCACACCATCGAAATCACGTACTGCGTCCCTTGAGACTACTCCGATCGCGCCGTGAGCGCGACGAACGATCTCCTGTCCAACTACCAGAATGTCATCGACTCGCTGACACTGGTCACCGGTGACAAGGGCGTTTTCGACGTCACCGTGGACGGCAAGGTGCTGTACAGCAAGGGTCGTACCGGGCGCCATGCCGAGCCGGGCGAAGTGCTCGAGCTCTTCACCCAGCACGTCGGTCCCGACGTTCCCCGCTACCCGCAGGACTGAAGGTCCCGCTCGGAGCCGGAGCGGCGGTGCGAATCGATATCGATGACCCCGACGATGTCAGGATCGAGGTCTTCCAGGGTCTGCGCGATCATGTCCTGCGACGCCGGCGGGAGCAGCCGAATGGTGACATGGCCGGAGTGTTCATCGCCGAGGGTGACATCGTTGTCGAGCGGGCACTGGGGGCCGGTTTCGTGCTGGACTCGATCCTGGTCGACGGCAAACGCACCAAGCCCCTACCCGACACCATCGATCCTGCAATTCCCGTCTTCGCCTGCGGACCCGCCGTCCTGCAACGGATCACCGGCTACCACCTCCATCGTGGGCTGCTGGCCTGTTTCCGCCGTCGTCCGGTGGCCACGATCGATGATGTCCTGGGTCGACCCGGAGGCGGGCCGGCAACGGTCGCCATCATGGAGAACATCAATAACCCGACCAACCTCGGCGTGATCCTTCGCTGCGCCGCCGGGCTCGGCGTCGAGGCCTTCCTCATTGACCCGACGTGCTGTGACCCCCTCTATCGGCGATCCGGTCGGGTCTCGATGGGTGAGGCCTACCGCCTTCCCTACGCCCGGTTGGAGCGTTTTCCCGACGGTCTCGAGCCGGTTCGGGCCCACGGCTATCGTCTTGTCGCCCTCACTCCGGACGGCGATGCGGTCGACATCGGCGAGCTCCGTCTCGGCCCTGCGGAGCGGGTGGCGTTGCTGCTTGGGGCCGAGGGGCCGGGACTGACCTCCGAGACCCTGGACGCCGCCGATGTGCGGGTACGCATTCCCATGTCGGCATCGGTCGATTCGCTCAATGTCGGATCGGCTGCCGCCGTGGCCTTCTACGCCGTCCAACAAGCTCGTCGGTCGAGACCATAGCCGGCTGCGAAGGCGTTTGGATCCCGCGAATCGGCACCAGGCGGGCCAGGCTCGGGACCGGGGCAACGACGCCTGGATGACCCGTCCGCAGCCCACTAGGTTTGCACCATGAACACGTCCGACCAGGGCCGACTCGAGCTGCACAACGACTCGGCGTCGGTGGTGATCGATCTCGATCATGGAGGCCGGGTGGCGTCACTGATCGCCAACGGCTACGAGCTGTTGGTCACCCGATCCGACAGCCCCACCCCCGACGATCCCCTCAGCTGGGGGGCCTATCCCATGGTGCCGTGGGCCGGTCGAGTCGACCGGGGCAGGTTCCGGTTCCGGGGCAGGGACCATCGGCTGCCGATCAACCTGGCGCCCCACGCCCTTCACGGCACCGGTTTCGCCGCTCGGTGGGAGCTGATCGACGACGCGACGATCGCCTACCGTTTCCGCCACCCTTGGCCGTTCGCGGGTACCGCCACCCAGTCGTTCACCCTGGAAGCCGGCCATCTTGAAACGACGATGACGGTCAGGGCCGACGATCCGATGCCAGTGCTGGTCGGCTGGCATCCGTGGTTTCGCCGACGGCTCGACACCGGGCACGGGCCGAGTCCGGAGGCCGAACTCGACTTCGGCTCACCGTCGATGTATGAACTCGACGGGCAGGCCATCCCAACCGGCCGTCTCGTCCCTTGCCCACCCGGACCGTGGGACAATTGTTTCACCAACCTCGATCGCGATCCTCGCCTTCGCTGGGCCGGGATCTTGACGGCCACCGTCAGCTCGAGCTGCGATCACTGGGTGGTATTCGACCAACGACCCTACGCCATCTGTGTCGAACCCCAGTCGGGGGCCCCCGATGAGTTCAACCGTCGCCCGGCCGTGGTCGACGCCGATCAGAGCCACACCGCCTGGTACCGAATCACCTGGTCTCGGGACCGGTAAGGTCCGGGCCACGGTGCCTACCCCTGGAGGATGGAGCCACCGTCGAAGAACACGAACAACGAGATGGTGGCCAACACGGCAAAGATGGCCAGGAGGCTCCACTGGAGTAGCGCCCACCGGTTGTGTCGCTGCCGTTCGAGGTGAGAGCGTTTCGACGTTTTGGCCACGTCAGTGTCCTTTCTGTCCGTCGGCATGATCGAGGTGGGATGCCATGTGGTCGGATGGCAGGCAAAGGTGTGTCGGCGTCAGGCCGGCCTGACTCACCGCTCAGCCCTGAAGGTCGCCGATGACATCGAGCCACAGCTGGGTCGTCAACCGTAGCGATTCGACGTCGATGCGCTCATCATCTCCGTGGAAACGGCGGGCGAAATCGCCGGGATCCACATCAGGACTGAACAAACCGGCTCCATAGGCGATGGCGCCCAGGGAACGGTAGATTCGGGAATCGGTGAAGCCGACCACCATGCCGGGATGCAGATCGGCTCGTGGGAACGGCTTGGTCACGGCCCGGGCCAGCGAGTCCCACAGCGGGTTGTCGGTTCGGGAGATCGAGGCCTGATCATTCATCATGACGTCGATCTCCACCTTGTCGTAGAGCTCACCGAGAGCCTGGCGGAGATGGTGGTCAACGGCATGTTCGTCCTCGCCGGGAAGGGTGCGGATATCGATCTCGAGCTCGACATCACCCGGAATCACATTGGCCTTCATGTCCGGCGACCGCAGGAGGTTGGCGGAGAACGTGGTGTGGGTGCAGGCGTGTAGGTACCCGGCGGCGCCGACATTGGGCAGGCCGGCGAGGAACTCGTCTAGACGATCCGGGTCACGGAGCACCGCTCGTGTGTGCTGGTCGATGGTCATGGCATCGATCTGTGACGACCACAGCTCGGTGAGGCGGGGCGGCGGACGGTAGTCGGTCAGCCGCTGAATCACCGCAGCCGAGGTGACCAGCGCGTTGTCGGACCGGAACGGCATCGAGCCGTGTCCCGGCCTGCCGGCAATACGGAGCCTGCGCCAGGCCACACCCTTCTCGGCCACATTGACCGTGACCAGTGGCCGCTGCGGGGTGCCACCGTGCAAACCACCGTTCTCGGTGAGCACGTAGTCGGCCCACATGTCGTCACGGTGGTTGTCGGCCATCCAGCGGGCCCCGAAGGCCGAGCCGGCCTCCTCGTCGGCGACGGCGAAGAAGACGACGACATCGCCAAGGGGCCGAAACCCGCTTTGGCACAGCCGACCGAAGGCGACAGCCATGGAGGCGGTGATGTTCAGCATGTCGACCGCTCCCCTGCCCCACACCTCGCCGTCGATGAGCTCACCTCCGAAAGGATCCCGGCTCCATCCCTCGACCCGGGCCGGGACCACATCGGTGTGGCCCATCAGGCACAGTGACGGGGCGTTGGGATCGGATCCCTCGAGGCGACTGATCAGGGACACCCGACCGGGGGCGGCCTCATAGCGCTGCAGATCAGCACCCAGTGGTTCGAGATAGGCGGCCAGTGTCTCGGCATTGCGTACCTCGTGGCCCGATTCGGGGGTTCCGTCGTTGACGCATCGGTTCCGGATCAACGCCTGGAGCAGCTCGACGGTTGAGCCGGTCAGCTTGCGATCGGGGCCCGACACCACGGCTCGACCCTGGTTATCGCCGGTCCCCGGAGCCGACCGGCGGATCGCTGTGCAGCTCATCGGGCGCAATCAGGTTGCCGGCGGCGGCCAGCGCCGCCCCGAGATTGACGGCCCGCTCGTACACCGCGGCGAAGTAGTGCTCCGAGGCATTCTGATGGCCCGACAGAGGTGGGCGCCCCAAAGACTTGACCACTGCAGGCGGATAGGTGGAGATCGTGACCTGGGTGGCGTCGCCCTTGGGCAACTTCTCGGGATCACCCCAGAAAATCACCGGGTCGACGGCTCTGGACTTGCTCTTCTTCTTGCGGCGCCGGCCGCTGCCACGAACCGGCCGGTTCTGGCTCTTGCTACGACTCTTGGCTGTCGTCATCTCACCAACGCCTCCGTGTCGTTCGTGCTGTCGTCGGTCTCGGCCGAATCGGTGCGTACGTCCGATCCGGTGTCGGTCGACGATGCGACGCCGATCTCATCCTGGCCGTTGGGCGACGCCGAGGCGTTGACGTCGGCCTCGTCGGTTCGGGAGGCATCCGACCCGTAGCTCTCGCCTTCGTCCAGATCGGAGATGAGCAGATCGGGATCGAGGCCCAGCGCGACCTGGAGCTGCTCGGCGTCGAGATCGCCGACCGAGCTGGACTTGGGAAGCACCATCTCGGCGATACGCCGCTTCCCGGCCACAACCTCCTCGACTCGTTCATCGACCGTACCGGGACACACCAGCCGGTGGCAGATGACCGTGTTCTTCTGCCCGATTCGCCACACCCGGTCCCGAGCCTGGTCCTCAACCGCCGGATTCCACCACCGGTCGTACAGCACGACATGGCTGGCAGCAGTGAGGTTGAGACCCGTCCCGCCCGCCTTCAGTGACAGCACCATGGCTCCGGCCTCGTCGAGAGCCTGGAATTCGGACACCATCTTGTCCCGAGCACCTCGGCTCAGACCACCGTGGTAGCAGTTGACCTTCTTGCCGGTGCGCTTGGTCAGGTACCCGGCCAGACGTTCGCCCCAGGTGGCGAAGTGGGTGAAGATCAGAACCCGCTCATTGGCGGCGAAGACATTGTCGATGATCTCGTTGAGCCGGGCCAGTTTGCCGGAACGGCCATCGAGCGACTCGTCATCGTGCTGGTAGGCGGCGGGATGGTTGCAGATCTGCTTCAGGGCGGTAATGGCGGCCAGCACCGCTCCCTTGCGTTGGTTGCCGTCCTCGGACTGGGCCGTCTCCGACACCAGGTTGTCGAGAATGGCCTGGTAGAGGCCGATCTGCTCGGGGGTCATGGCGCAATGGTCGAGTTCGTCGATCCGATCCGGGAGCTCGGCGGCGATGGCCGGTTCGGCCTTGGTCCGGCGGAAGACGAGGATGCCGTTGAGAGCCCGCAGGGCGCGCTCGGCGCTGTCGCCACTCCCGGTGCTACGGGAAAGCTGGGAGATGAAGGCCGACCGACCGCCGACAAGGCCCGGGTTGGTGAAGTCGATAATGGCCCAGAGGTCGCCGAGGCCGTTCTCGATGGGGGTACCGGTCAGCGCCACCCGGGTTCTGGCGTCGAGTCGACGAAGCTGCTGGGCGGTGTCGGAGAGAGGATTCTTGATGGCCTGGGCCTCGTCCAACACCACCTTGTCCCACACGATCCTCTCCAGCTCGCCGATGTCGCGAACCGCGGTGCCATAGGTTGTGATGACGAGGTCGGCCTTCTCGACCACGCGGCGGATGTCTGCTCCCTCCGCCCGGTTGGGACCGTGATGAACCCGTACCTTGAGCCCGGGAACGAACTTGCGGGCCTCCGACGCCCAGTTGCCGACCACGGCCGGCGGAGCAATGACGAGGGCCGGCCCCTCGCCACCCGAGACCATGATGTGGGCCAGCATGGTCGGCGTCTTGCCCAAGCCCATGTCGAGGGCGAGGCAGCCTCCCAGACCGGCCTGGTCCAGGAAGTCGAGCCAGGTGCGGGCCTCGGCCTGATAGCTGCGCAGTTCACCCTTGAAGCCGTCCAGCGTGACCGGTGGGTTCTCCGGCAGGTTGGAGGCTGATTCAAGAAGGTCGGCGGCCCAGCCGTCGCCGGCCAGGCTAACCCCACCGGGGAACGGCGAGCCCTCCAGCCCGAGGGCGTGGCGGAGCATATCGGCACCACTGAGCCGGGTCTTGTCCGCCCGTTCGGCGAGGGCGGCCGCCGCTTGGGCAAGGTCGGCCTTGTCCAACTCGACCCACTGTCCCCCGGACTTGACCAAAGGCCTGGCCTCCGATGCCAGGGCGTTGATCTCCTCGGCCGACAACTCGACGTCGCCGAACACCACACTCCAACGTACGTTGGCCAGCTGTTGGGCTCCAACCACCGACTCCTGAGCTTCCTCCGAGGTCAGGCGGAGAGCCGGTGCGGTCCGTTTGCGAGACAGAACCGGGGCCCGGACCTCGTAACCGGCCGCCTTGAGAACCAGTCCTTCCTTGGTCATCAGCTGCCAGGCTTCCTCCTGGCTCAAAACCACCTCGCCCCGCCGCCGTGCTCCGGGCCGCAGCAGTTCGGGATAGAGCCGTTCCAGGCGGATCAGCTCCTGCTCGACTTCCCTTCGTCGCGTGTTCGACGAGTTCACCATGGCCTGCTCGACCGGAAGCAGGCGATCCTCACTGTTCGGGGCCAGCACCGACAGGTACCAGGCGTTGGACTCGTCGGGCGGGTCGAGCTGGATGATCAGGCTGAATTTCTTGGTGCCGGACACCGGCTTGGTCCACTGGTCGATGCGGCGGGACAGCTCAGAGCCCATCCTGGCGGGGGCGAGGAACGGCTTGCCGTCGAGTAGGGACAGGAAGGCCTCGGCCACGTCGGCCTTGGTCGAGGGGTCCGGGGGCGGGGCCGGCACGTCCAGTCGGGCCGCCGCTTCGTGGCAGATCGCAGTGACGAGGTCACCGGCGATGGCATCGGTCATGGCACCGGCGTCGGGCCGGCTCTCGATCACGCCCACCGAACCGGGTAGGGCGGCGCTGAGCGCCTCTCGCTCCGCATCGTCCACCAGGGCCGGGACCCAGCGGACCTCGAAGGCCGACATGCCCTCGGCGCCCTGGGGGATGTCCGGAGTCCGGCGGGCCTTCTTGATATGGGGAACGACCCGGCCCTGGGCCACCAGCCGCACCGCCATGGCCGTCACATGGCCCATCCAGGCCACGCTCGGCCCCGTCGTGTCTTCGTCGGCAGTGGAGCCGAGGGCGACCAGCCAGCCCAGGCAGGCCCTGATCGGAGCAGAGACCGCGGGGGCTCGTCCCTGGTTGGGGACCTTGATCGAATTGTAGGTGTGCCAGTCGATCGAGTCGGCGCCGGCGTCGGCCAGCATTGCACGCAGTTGCTCCTCGTCGGCCGCATCGGCGCGGTAGCCCGAGGCCCACGCAACCACCCGGCCCGGTGTCCATGACAGCTGGAGCTGGGTCTCACCGGCCTCGATGGGCAGTGGTTCGATGGATTTTGATGTCTTGGCGGGAGTCGGCGCGGGCCCGCCGGCCGGACCGATCAGTTCGGTCAGCACCTCATCGATGCGCTGTCGCTCGCCCTCGAAATCGGCCACCACGATGTTGCGTTCGTGGCCCTTCAGCTCACGCCCAACTCGCTCGATGGCGACATCGAGATCGTCGAGCATCCGAAGCAGCGCGGCAGCCCACGCCTTCTTGTGGTCTTTCAGCATGGCGATTTCGCCATCGCCGGCAAGACCATCGAGGTGGGCTTGAACCACACCAAGAAACTCGTCGTACGAAACCGGTAGAGGTCCCGCGCTCATAGTGGTGATTGCCTTCTCCAAATTCGTAGGTAACCCCGTGTACCGACGCAGGGGGCTACGCCGTGCTGCCGCTACCATTCACGGACTCGAACGGCCACATCCCAACCAACGGGGGGCCGCCCTTCTCAGGCCAGCACGAGCCCGGGCCCGACGCCCAATTCGCGGCGTGTTCCTTATCCTAGCGCATCAACAACCTGATCGCCACAACCCTTCTTATCGGCGGTGGCAATCCGGGATTGAGGCCTGCTGCGGCCTGTACGGCAATCAGCCGTGGGTACCGAGATCGACCTGGTACGCCTCGTAGATGAGATCAGAGCCCCGCTGGCGGTGGCGCGACATCCGGCCCAACAGATCGACGGCCTGTTTCCTGATGTCGTCGGCCCGGTCGGCCACGTCGTCGTCGCCTACTCCGGCCAGGGCAAGCCGAAGGGCATCCACCATCTTCTCCATTTCCTCGTGGTCTGCTCTCATGCGAACCACCCGATTGGCCAGCCGGGGCTGATCCACCATCACCTCGTCCAGCAAGCCGCCGTCGGCCTCGGTCTGTTTGATGTGTTCGGCGATTCGGGCCACGGCATGATCCACGGCCATGGCCACCCGCAGTCGCCACTTGTGGGCGTCACCGATCGGCGAGGTCAGAGCGTCCTCCAGGCCGGTGATGGCCTGATAGAGGGCCTCACGGCGGATCCTGATGGCGGTCACCTTCTCCTGATCCGGTTCCTTTTTCGGCTCTTCGACTGCCATGGTCAACCTCGGCTTTCGGTCACGGGCGGCGCAGTGACGGTCGATTGCCCTACCCCGTGCCCACGCTAGTACAAACCGGCGGACGGCGACAGTAGCCGATTCGGCGAAACCGGGTTACTCCCGGTGGCCGGCTAGCCGGATCTCCACTCCCGGTACCTCGGGCTCGTCATCCACCATCTGGGCCGGGAATCCGGGGGCCCGCACATCAGCGCCGGTTCGTTCCTCGAGTCGCCGTATGACGTTCGGCGACCATTCCCGAGACCCGTAGCGTTCGATGGCATCGGCGAAGATGGCGCTGAAGACGGGCGCCAGTTCGAGATCGACCTGCGCCCGGTCGGCGACCGCCTGGAACAAGCCCAGGTCCTTGGCCACCAGGTCCATGGTGAAATTGATGTCGCGGCTGCCGTTGAGAATGACCTGGCTCTCGGTCTCGTGAACGAAGGAGTTGCCGGACGAGATGCGGATGGCGTGATACGTGGTGGTCAGATCCATACCGGCCCGTTCGGCCGTCACCAGCGCCTCACACAGCGACAACAGATTCGCTGTGGCCAGGTAGTTGGTGATGACCTTGAGAACCGAGGCCGATCCCAGGGGCCCGGTGTGAAGGATCTGCCGGCCCATGGCCGCCAGCAGGGGAAACACGCGGTCGAATCCGTGTCGAGGTCCACCGGCGAGAATGGCGATGTTGCCGGTGGCGGCCCGGTGGCATCCCCCCGACACCGGGCATTCCATGGCGATTCCTCCGGCGGCGGTGATCTTGCCGGCCAGACGGCGAACCTCGGCCTCGTCGGTGGTGCTCATCTCCATCCACACCATGCCGGGGCGAAAGGCCGACAGGATACCGTTCTCACCCTCCAGCACCCCGGCGCTGACCTTCGGGCTGGGAAGGCAGGTGATGATCACATCCACTCGGTGCGCCAACTCGACCAGGGAATCGGCCCAGCGGGCACCGTTCGTTTCCAGCGACGCAGCCCTCGACCGATCGAGATCGTGGACAACCAGATCGAATCCGTTGCGGACGATGCTCCCGGCCAGCTTGGCCCCGACGTTGCCGAGCCCAATGAACCCGACCCTTTGCCCATTCTCCATTTCCGGCACCCTTCCGGCCTGCTCGGGCCTGCCAATCCGTGGCTGCGGATCGTTGATGGTGACTCGGTACGGTACCGGACCGCAGGCAACGGAATCCAACCGACGCCCACCGACGTCGCTACCCTCGAAGCGGTGGACCGTCGCCGCCTGATCGAAGCCTTGGGCCTGGCATTGGCGGCCGAGGTGACGTCTCTTGGATCAGTGTCGGGCGGAGACGTTCATCAAGCATGGACCGCCACCCTCGAGGACGGTCGTCAGGTGTTCGCCAAGACCCTGGCTACCGCCGACGACGGCGCGGAGCCGGCCGGTCCCGATCCGGGGCCAACAGGGGTCACGGTGAGCGGCGTCGGCGGAACCCGAACCGTTACCCGGGCCGAAGCCCATGACAGGTTCCGGACCGAGGCCGCCGATCTGGCCTGGCTGGCAGAAACCGGCACCGTGGCCATTCCGGCCGTGGCGGCCGTCGGGCCGATCTCGGCCCCTTTCCTGGCCCTGGAATGGATCGATCTCGGCGGGCCGGGCACCGGGCGACGGGCCGGTGTCAACGATGATGGCTCTTCCGAGACCCGATTCGGCCACGGTCTTGCCAGGCTGCACGCCCACCCGGTGAACGACAGTCGATTCGGCCGGGCCGACCGTAGCCCGACCGGCAGTCGCCGCCTGCCCAATGAGCCGATCGAGCATTGGACCGAGTTCTATCGAACACAGCGGCTGGAACCCCTGATCGAGCTGGCGTCGAGCACCGGCTCGTTGGCCCCGGCCGCTCTCGATCGGCTGGTCGATGTGGCCCAGGGACTTGACCGATGGATCCCGGCCGACGTGGCACCGTCCCGGCTCCACGGCGACCTGTGGGCAGGCAACCGCCTGATCGACCATACCGGTGCCAGCTGGCTGATCGACCCCGCCTGTTTCGTCGGCGATCGTGAGTTCGATCTGGCCATGATGCAGCTGTTCGGGGGTTTCGGCCCCGACTGTTACGCCGCCTACCGGGATCATTACCCGCTGACCGATGGCTGGCGAAACCGGGTCGATCTCTACCAGCTGGCCCCCCTAGTCGTCCACGCCATCAAGTTCGGCGGACCGTACCCCGGCGCCGTTGCCGCCGCCCTCGATCGTCTCGGTGTGCCGTAGCGGAGCGGGCACATCCGACTGCTTGACCGCCGGTGTGCCCGACAGTCGGTCCTGACCTACACCGGCTGTGGGTTCTACCCGGTTTGATCAAGTGTTGCTCCCAATCCACCGGGCCGCAGTCCGGCCAGCAGCCGCAGGCTGGTCAGCTGGTCGTCGATGTCGTAGGTCGAGGTGAAGACCATGATCTCGTCGGCCTCGGTCCTGATCACCAGATCTCGAAGCCCTTTTCGCACCGAGGCCGGATCACCGATGATTGCCGAGCCGGTCATAGCCTCGGCCGCGCCCCGAGAGGGATGATGGGCCGCCTCGTCCGGCGGCAACAGGGGGAGCATGCGACCGGTCCGAAGACCGAGTCGTCGCAGCTGTCCGGGTAGGGCCAGGAACCGGGCCCGCTCATCGGATTCGGCGCACAGCACCGACGCCGTCACCAGAACGCTGGGCCGGGCCAGACGCTCGCTCGGCTCGAACGACCGCCGGTACAGCTCGACCGCCTCGACCGTTCCGCCCATGTCAAAATGATGAGCGAAGGCGAAGGGCAAGCCGAGCACACCGGCCAGCTGGGCGCTGAACCCACTGGAGCCGAGGAGCCAAATCTCCGGGAAACCCACGGCGTTGGGTGTCGCCACGAAGTGATCCCACATACCGCCTTCGCGGCGGGGATCGCCGAGCAGCCCCATCAGATCGATCAGGTGATGGGGGAAGTCCTCGTCCTGACCGACACGGGCCCCTCGCAGCGCCCGGGCCGTGGCCTGATCGGTGCCGGGAGCTCGACCGATGCCGAGATCGATCCGGCCGGGATGGAGCGCCTCCAGCAGCGCAAACTGTTCTGCCACCACAAGCGTGGCGTGGTTGGGCAACATGACACCACCCGACCCGAGGCGGATCCGGGTGGTGACGGCACCGAGGCTTGCAAGCAAGACCGCCGGTGATGTGCTGGCCACTGTGTCCATGTTGTGATGCTCGGCCACCCAGATTCGTCGATAACCGAGCCGGTCGGCCATTCGAGCCACCTCCGTGGTGGCGGCCAGAGCGTCGGCCGAGCTGCGGCCTTGGGAGACAATGGCAAGATCGAGAACCGACAGCGGGGGCAGTACCGACTCGTCACCCATACGCTGATCACCTCGACCCTGGTCCGACCGTTCACCGCCCGACTGGCCCACCAGTTGGTGTATCCGGTTTGCCCATCGGTTGGTGTGTACGGTATCAGAGCATCATGTCTACCGAGAGTTCACCCGCCGGCACCACTGCGACAGGCCCGGTTTCGGATGACCGAACCACCGGCGCCATCTTCACCGTGCCCTGCGCCGACCTCGATCGATCGATCGGCGAGCTGACGAGTCTAGGCTTCCGCCTCAACGAGATCGGGCCGGCCGACGCTCCGACCTATGCCGTCATGACCGGCAACGGTGTCCGGCTCCGACTTGATCGTTCCGCGTTCGAGCAGGGGGAACGTCGACCGTTCCTCCGCCTGCACCGGGACCTGGGCGGGTTCGACCTCGCTGGCGACACCTCGTCCTGGCTTCGCGGACCAACTCCGCCCGACATCCCCATCCTGCAACCCTCGTTCACCCTGTCCCGGGCCGACGGTGAGGACGATGGTGGCGGCTGGCACACCGGCCGGGCCGGGATGCGGTATCGGGATCTGATTCCCGATCGTTGGGGCGGGACCGTCATCGCCTCCCATATCAACATCGCCGAAGGTGGCCCGGTACCGGACTACGTTCATTACCACCATGTCGACTTCCAGCTGATCTTCTGCCATCGAGGCTGGGTCCGTGTGGTGTACCAGGATCAGGGGGATCCGTTCGTGCTCCACCCCGGCGACGCCATCCTTCAAGCGCCCGGCATTCGCCATCGTGTCCTCGAGTCGTCGTCCGATTTCTACGTGGTCGAGGTCACCTCCCCCGCCCTCCACCCTACGATGCTGGACCACGATCTGGAGCTTCCAAACGGCTCGACACCGGGACGACGCTATGGGGGCCAGGATTACGTCCACCATCGCCACGACCGGGTCGAACCGGTACCGGTGGACAACACCGGTCTGACCACAAGGGATCTGGGCCTGTTCTCCGCTACCAACGGCCGCTTTCACGGCTATGTCGTAGAGCTCGGGACAACCGGCGGGACGAACGATGGGACGTCCCCCACTTCGGTCGGCCTCGACCAATTGTGTCGTTCAAGGGGTCGGGAACGGCTGGACTTCACCCTCTTGTTCATGCTCGGCGGCTCGGCCACGGTCACCGGCGACGGCGTGTCGGCCGAACTCGGTACCGACGACTCCGTCGCCATCCCACGCGACATGACGGCCAACGTCGTCTTCGACGATGGCTTCGAGTGGGCCCTCGTGCTGACCGGCGCTTTCGGCCACCGCGAGGCCGGCTGAGGTTGTCGGCGACGGCTCAGCCGCTCAGCGGAAAGAATCCATCCATCCCAAACCGAGATCGGTGGTGAGGGCCGGCCGGTACTCTGCACCGAAGAAGCCGGTGTAGCCGGCCTCCACGATCCGCGGGATCAACCGGAAGTAGTCGACCTCGCCACCATCGGGCTCGGCCCGATCCGGGATGGAGGCGAACTGGATGTGGCCGATGTCGTCCAGGTTGTCGGAGATGGCGGTGTGCAGATCGCAGCCCGACATCGCAGCGTGATAGCAGTCGAACAGCATCCTGACGTTGGGCTCACCGATCTCCGCCACCATGCGCGCCGCCTGCTCCACAGTGCGGAGAAAATAGCCGGGCCGGGCCGCCTCGCACATGGGCTCGATGAGAACACCGACGCCATATTCCCTGCCCTTCTTGGCCGCATACCGGAGATTGTTCAAGTAGGCGATCTCGGCCTGGCTTCCCTCGCTCAGCCCGGCAAGCACATGGACCCACACGGCCGAGGTGTCGGCGGCGTAGGCGAAGGCTTTGTCGATTGTGGTCCGGGCCTCGGGCTCCCGGCCGGGCACCGCCGCCAGCCCGAAGTCCCCCTGGGCCAGATCGCCCGCCACCGTGTTGAGCGAGAGCAAGGGAAGACCCGTTTCCTCGAGGGTGAGAGCAACCTCCAGGGAGTGGGTGATGTAGGGCCAGTACACCTCGACGGCGTCGAATCCAGCTCGTTTGGCCGCCCGGACGGCATCGCACAGCTCCAACTCCGTCCACAGCATTCCGAGATTGGCCGACAGTTTGACTGGTGTGATCATGGTCATTTTCACCCGCTCGCTGCGCCGCTGGAGCCGACCCTTGTCGGGCCCCCTGGCAGATCAGAGATATCCTAGTCCGTGCCGGCCGGCGGCCTCGCCACATGCGTGCACGACACCGCCGGCTAACCCACGGTCCCCACGAAGGCGTCAATGAGCTCGGCGATTTGAACCACGTGGGTGTCCTCGTGCATCGTGTGACCGCCACCCTCGACGGCCACGAACCGGCACTGCGGCATCTTTCGTTCCAGGTAGCGGCCGGCCGACTCGTACTCCGGACGGTCGTCGGTACCGGCCAGTACCAACACGGGGACCTCCATCCTGTCGAGGGTGTCCATCACCACACTGTCGTGCTGCAGGTTCAACTCGGTCGCCTGGGGCACCACCCCGAACCGGTTGGCATTGCGGCGGGATCGTTCGTTCCACGCCTCTCGCTTTGCCGGATCGCGGAAGCCGGGGCCGGTGTTCAGCACCACCAGGCCGCGGGCGACGCCAGGACGGGTGGCGGCATGAGCGAGGGTCAGATAGCCCCCAAGGGAATGACCGATCAGGACCGGGGGACCGTCCACCAGGTCGATCAGCTCGTCGATGTCGTTGAGGGCCCGGTCACGGCCGTACTCGGACGGATCCTCGGGCACCGGTGATCCACCATGGCCGAGCAGGTCGATGGCCGCGACCTGGTGGTCGCGGGCCAGCCGGTCCATGACCGGAGCCCAGGTCTGCATGGTGCTTCCGATGCCGTGGATGAAGATGAGGCTGGGCCTGGCGCCGGGCGCCGGCGATCCGGCCGCCTGCGGCGATTGTTCGTCGGTCGAGCCCGGACCACGGATCTGATAGTGGACGCGCACGAGAATGGAGGCTAGTGCCGTCCAGCCGGAGTCCTACACGTCCGATTGACGTGGCCGCTCCTACATGGTGAATCGAAGGTTGGTGGCCGCCCGCCGTCCCCACTCATCGTCGCCGGTCCACGAGACGGTCCCCGCCCCGATGGCGCCCTCCGGGTCGATGCGACCGCACGCCAGCTGGATGAACGTCACCAGATCGCTGGTGATCACGAGGTCGGGTTGATCGATCGGCTCCACCACCCTGGCTCGACCGTCGACCTTCACCGCCATTGATCGGCTGACGGGGCCATGCACGTCGAATCTGATCGACATGCCATCGGGCAGCCCGATCTTCTTGCCCACGATATAGCCCAGGGAGTGATGCACCTGATCCAGCGCAACGTCGGCCGTGGGTCCCGAATCATCGGTGGGGATGCCGAGTGGGGTGGTGATATCCCGCTCGTGAACCCAGAAATCGAACACCCGGATCCGCATGAACTGCCGGTAGGTGGCCGGACCGACCGGAGTGGGGCCCACGGTTTCCAGCGCCTCATCGTCGAGAGAGCGGAGATCCCGGCGCCGCTGCTCGAACACCTCCCGGGTCCGGGCCGCCACTTGGGCGTTGTCGGCACCCTCCAGCTCGCGCAGAAACGGGGCGATTCGATCGAACGGCAACGAGTCGTCGGGACCCTTCGGTTGCCAGCCGGTCAGGGCATGTTCGACGGAGGCCAGGTGGAGTACAACGCCTCGTACATCCCAGTCGGGGCAAAGCGTTTGAACCTGCCACTGAGACTCGTCGAGATCGGCGGTGAGGGCGTCGATACGATCGAAGCAGGTCTCGACCATGCCGGGCTCGCTATCGGGTTCGTTGTCGGTCATCATCTTGCGCTCACCTCGGAGTTTGCGTTGTCGATCGAGTCGGGGTCGGCTCGGACTCCCGGCGATCGGTTCGTCAGCCGGGCTCAGAACACCGAGCGTCGCCCCGAGCCCCCGTCGGCGACGATGGTAGTTCCGGTCAGGTAGCCGGCCCTAGCCGAGGCGACGAACACCACGACATCGGCGATCTGTTCAGGTCGGGCCGGGGGCGGGTCGTCGGGCAGCAGGTCCTCCCACCGGTCAACGGTGCCGAACCGATCCAGCGACTGCTTCTGGAGCGAGCCGATCAGGCGCTCAGTGAGGGTGAGACCGGGGCTGACCCCCACCACCCGTACGCCATGGTGGAACGAGGCCGCACCCTGGGCGGCAGTGAAGTTGACCAGGGCGGCGTCGGCCGCCGAGCCGGCGATGAAGTCGCCCGACGGGTGATCGGCAGCGGTGCCGATGATATTGACAACCACACCGCTCCCCCGTCGTTCCATGGCCGGCAGGACACGTCGACAGAGGTTGATGTAGCCGAAGACCTTGACGTCCCACGCCTCCCGCAGCGTCTGATCGTCAACGGTCTGGAGATCGCCGGCCGGAACCGGTCCGGCATTGTTGACCAGGATGTCCACATCGCCGGCGACGTCCATCAGCGCCTCCTGATGATCGGGGCGGGCCAGGTCGCAGGAATGGCTCGACACCTCCACCCCGTAACTCAGTCGCAGCTCCCTGGTCGCCTCCTTGAGCGGGCCGACCTCGCGAGCAGCCAGCGCCAGGTCGACGCCTTCAGCCGCCAGCCGGTGGGCACAGGCCAATCCGATACCCTTTGATCCCCCGGTGATGAGAGCCTTCTTGCCCGCGAGCTCGAGTTCCATCCCATCACTACGGTATCCCAACGGTCGTTGGCAGCGCTCATCGATGGGACCCCTGACGTCTCGTCGACCGGGTACCGCCGCCGCACAACGCCGCTACCGTGGCGAGGTGGCCGAGAAGAGTCCAACCTATACCGTGCCTGTCATCTGCTTCACCGCACCGTCGGGAACGGGAAAGACCACGCTCCTGGGCGCAGTGATCGAGGGGTTGACCAAACGGGGCTACCGGGTTGCCGCCATCAAGCACGACGCCCATCGCATCGAGCTCGACACCGAGGGCAAGGACTCGTGGCGTCTGCGTCAGGCCGGAGCCGTCGACACCGTCCTCATCGGTGAGAACCAGCTGGCGTGGATGGGCTCGCCGTCATCATTGCCCAGCCTGGACGTGGTGCTGCCGCTACTGGCTCGAGAGGCTGATGTGGTCGTGGTCGAAGGGTTCCGGTCGGCCGGATTTCCCACGGTGCTGGTGGAACGGCCGGAGGTGAGGGATCCGACCTGGCGCCGGCCTGATGACGACCAGGTCATTCTGACGGTGCATCCCGACGATCACGAACTGGTGGTCGACCACCTGGAGTCCCACTATCTGGTCGACTTGGACACCGGCGCCGAGCCGTGAGATTTCGCCCACGTCGTTGATGCCGTAGACCTCTCAATGAACACCGAGAATGGCCGATGACATCGATATGGCAGAACCTGCTGAAGCCACGTCGGTGGAAAGCTTTCACGAGAGCCTCGAGGCGACGTTGGGTGAGAATGAACCCATGTGTCTGGCCATGATCCGGATCGGCGTCGACGCCGAGGCCGACGGCTCGTCGGTCCCCGATGACGATGTGGTGGCGGCGGTCCAGACGCGGCTGAGCACCCAGCTTCGTGGCTACGACCTGATGGCCCGGGTCGACGGCCGGACGTTCATCCTCGTGGTCAAGACGCTGGCCGACGTCCGGGTTCTGGACTCACGCATGTTCGAACTCTACAACCGGCTGTCCGAGCCCTACGACCTCGACGAGGCCGAGGTTCCGGTACCGGTTGCGCTCGGAGCCGCAGTGCGACTGCCGGCCGAGCCCGCCAATGAATTGATCGCCCGGGCCGGCAAGGCCCTGGCTGCGGCCGAGGCCGCCGGGGGCAAAGCACCGGTGCTGATCTAGGCTCCGGCCTTTCGCCCGTTGGCGGGAAACCGCGTTGGTCAGTCGCCCCTGAATTCGGGCTTGCGCTTCTGGGCGAAGGCGGCGATGCCCTCCTGTCCGTCGTGGGTGCTCATGGCGGCGAAGATGGCGGCCGCCTCGTATTCGCCCGCCTGCTCCAGCGGTGACTCGAAGCCCTCGTAGATGACGCGCTTGGCCGGACCGTTCGCCCATGGACCGGAGGCCAACTCGCGGGCCAGATCGAGAGTGGCCTGATCGACCTCGTCGTCGGGCACCACCCGATTCACCAGCCCCCACTGCTCGGCCTCGTCGGCCGACAGCACCCGGTTGGTCAGGGTCAAATCCAGCATCCGCCGCAGGCCGATGTGGCGGGCAAGGAAGTAGCTGGAGGTGCCGTCGGGCGTGACGCCGGCCCGGGTGTAGGCCATGGTGTACTTGGCCGACTGGCCGCTGATGACCAGGTCGAAGGCGCTCATGAGCGACAGGCCTGCGCCGCCGGCCGCCCCTCGCACCCCGGCCACGAACGGCTTGGCCATGCGGTTCATCTTGTAGATGGCGCCATGGAAGTCGACCAGCATGTCGGCGGCCAGGTGAGGGACCTGCTCACCCGCTTCGTGGAACGTCTTGAGGTCCCCGCCGGCGCAGAAGACCTTACCCTCGGCGGTGACGGCGACAGCGCGCACCGACCGGTCGAATTCGATGGCCAGCATGACCTTCCGTAGCTCCCGGGAGAAGGTCGGGTTGACGGCGTTGGCTCCCTCGGGCCGGGTGAATCGCAGGTTGGCCACGCCGTCGGCGACGTCGTAGCTCAGGGTCTCGAAGCTGGTTGTTTCTTCCATTGGCACTCCTTCAGTGACATGTTCATCGGCCCGTCTTCCCCGGCCCGTGTCGGTTCGCCCGGTCGACCACCGATCGGACACATCGGATCAGACACCATGATCAGCCGGCATCGTCAGACGGCATCCTCACACAGCATCCTCAGATAATGCGGCTGTCATGCTTGCCCCAGTATTCGTCCCTCAGCAGTCGCTTGTACAGCTTGCCCGTCGGCAGCCGGGGCAGTTCGGGCCGGAAGTCGATGGATTTCGGCGTCTTGTAGTGGGCCAGATGCTCCCGGCTGTAGGCGATCAGTTCCCGAGCCACCTCGCCGCTTGGATCAATGCCGTCTTCGAGTTGGATCACGGCCTTGACCTCCTCGCCCATGTCCTCATCGGGAACCCCGAACACGGCCACGTCGGCAACCTTGGGGTGAACCACGAGGCAGTCCTCCACCTCCTGAGGGTAGATGTTGACCCCACCGGAGATGATCATGAACGCTTTGCGGTCGGTCAGGTAGAGGTAGCCGTCGTCGTCCAGGTAGCCGATGTCGCCCAGCGTTGACCAATTGGGGTGCTCGGGGTGTTGCGCCCCCTTTGTCTTCTCCGGGTCGTTGTGGTACTCGAACGGCATCTGCTCCCGTTCGAAATAGATGGTCCCGGACTCGCCATTGGGTAGCTCGTTGCCCATCGCGTCGCAGATGTGAATGACGCCGAGGATTGACTTGCCCACGGTGCCGGGATGGCTAAGCCAGTCGTCAGGGGTGCAGAACACGAAGCCGTTGACCTCGGTACCGGCGTAGTACTCGAAAATGATGGGCCCCCAGAGGTCGAACATTCGACGCTTGACCTCTATAGGACACGGGGCGGCGGCGTGAACGGCCACCCGGTGGCTGGACCAGTCGTGACCGTGCTTGGCCTCATCAGGCAGTTTGAGTATGCGACCGAACATTGTCGGCACCCATTGGGAGTGGGTGACGCGGTACTGGTCGATGAACCGCAGAGCGTCGGCGGCATCGAACCGTTCCATGATCACACAGGTTCCCCCCAGCGACTGGAGCGAGGCGGTGAACCCGAGCGGTGCCGAGTGATAGAGCGGCGCCGGTGACAGGTAGACGGTGTCGGGCCCAAAGCCGAACAGGCCCTGGGTGAGCAGCACGAGTGCCGGCGTGCCGTCGGGATCATCGATCTCCAGGTCGACCAGTGGCCGCTTGATCCCCTTGGGTCGGCCCGTGGTACCGGAACTGTAGAGCATGGTCTCGCCCCGTGGTTGCCTGGGCAACGCCTCGGCCGGATATCGATCCAGAGCGGCATCGAAATCGTCGAAGCCGTCGATGCCTCCGCCGACGCTGAGCCACACTTCGACATCGGGGGCAAGGTGCGGAAGCTCGGCCACCAGATCGGCCATGGCCGCCGAGGCGAAGACGGCCCGGCACGCGGAGTCGTCCAGGATGTAGGCCGACTCCTCGGCCTGGAGGAACCGATTGATGGCGGTAATGTACATGCCGGACCGGGTGGCGGCCCAGAAGCACACGAAGTACTCCAGCCGGTTCTCCATGAAAACGGCGACGTGGTCCCCCCTGCCCAAACCGGCGTGGGCCAGTAGGCGGGCCAGCTGGTTGGAGCGGTCATCGAGCTGTCGGTACGTGATCTGCTGCCCGCTCCCGGCCATGATCGCCGCCGGCTTGTCCGGACTGGTGGCGGCGAAGGTACCTGGATACAACGAACGTCCTCCCTGATTCGATAGGACCGGTGAGCCCCTCGGGCCGACGCACGACCCGGCGACGACCGGTGACCGGCACCGAGCGTAGTTGGCCCGATGACGGTGGTGCACACCAACCGGGCCGCCCTAGGCTGCGCTTTTCGGTGCGAGCCGGCTTCGTCAGCCGTCGGTGGAGCCCGCTGGCGACACCGCTTCGGGATCCTGGCGGTTGATGAGGTGAGCGGCGGCCATCACGAAGTACTCCTGCATGGCCTCGGCGATGATGGGGTGGAGATCTTGGCTGGCGTCGAGGGCGGCCAGCATATGGTGGAGCCAGGCATCCCGGGCCGCGGTGTCGATGGGGAACTGCACATGCCGCATGCGGAGCCGGGGGTGGCCCCGTTGCCGGCTGTAATCGTCGGGTCCGCCCCAGTACTGGACCAGGAAATCGGCCAGATGCCGTTTGGCGTTGGTGAGATCCCTTGGATACATGGGACGCAGGATCTCATCGGTGGACACACCGGCGTAGAAGCGATCCACCAACCGGTCGAAGAACTCCCGGCCGACCAGGTCGTAGACCGTCTTCGGCTCCGGGTTGGCGTCGGTCGTCGCGCTGGATTCGGTGTCCACGTGTCTCCTCTACCCCGGTCGGGAGGTGGCGGACCGGTATCGCCGAGCGAACCGATGGCCGAGGCTGGTCAACACCTCGTACCCTATCGTGCCGGCATCGGCGGCCACGGCATCGACGGTGCGGGTCGGTCCAATGACCTCGACCGGTGCGCCCTCGTACAGGGTCGACGGCTCGAGATCGGTCACGTCGACGGTGATGAGGTCCATGGACACCCGACCGACGATGGGGGCCGACACCCCGGCGATCACCACCGACGACCGGTTGGATCCGGAGCGAAGAAAGCCGTCGGCGTAGCCGAGCCCGACGGTGGCGATGACCGATGCCCGATCAACACGATGACTGGCGCCGTAGCCGATGGTGTCGCCGGGCTCAGCCCGGCGAATCTGGACGATCGGAGCCTCCAGCGTCACCACCGGCAGCATGGGGTTGGGCGCCAACCGCTCGGGCTGGGGATGACCGCCATAGAGGGCGAAGCCGGGCCGGACCAGATCGAAATGGTAGTCGGGACCGAGAAACACCCCGGCCGAGTTGGCCAGTGAGGCCGGTACATCGGGAAGGTCCCGCCGGACGGCCAGAAACCGCTGCAGCTGGAGCTCGTTCTGCTGGGTGTCGGCCTCGTCGGCCGAGGCCAGGTGGCTCAACAGGAGTTCCAGACGCAGGCCCTCGAGCAACTGCCGGTCGGTCGACAACCGATTCCATTCATCACGATCCAACCCGAGCCGGGTCATACCGGTATCGACATGCAATGCAGTGCGCAAGTGTTGTCGCTGACGCTCGGCCCACCGCCGCCACCGGTCGAGCTGATCCAGGGTGTTCACCACCGGCAGGATGTCGTGGGCCACGAGGTCGACCTCCTGGCCGCGAAGCACGCCGTCGAACACAACCACCCTTGCCCCCGGGGCGAGGGCTCGAACCGCCAACGCCTCGTCGAGACGGGCCACGAAGAACGTCCGGCATCCAGCCCCCGACAAGGCCTCGACCACAGGGCCCAAACCGAGCCCGAAGCAGTCGGCCTTGACCACGGCGGCGGCCTCGGATCGGGTGGAAAGTTCGGCTCGGATCCGTCGATAGTTGGCAACCAGGTTGGCCAGATCGATGGTGAGGGTTGGCCTGGACAGCGTGGACACCGAACCGGTCCGGACCGGCTGAGCGTCAACCACGACGATGGTGGAGATGAAGAGGAAGACTCACAGAGGACGAGACTACTTCAGAACCTCGGCCAGCGTTTCGATGAACTGGGCGATCTGGTCGTCGCTCACCACAAGGGGTGGGCACCAGATGACGCCCTCGCCCACACCTCGGATTACGACGCCGCGGTCGAGCATGTCCCATTTCAGGGGCACGGCGTCACGACCGACGTCGGCGGCCCATACCGCTCCTACGCCCCGGTAGCCCTTGATGATGCCGTCGGCCACCAAGGCGTCCAGGCCCTCCACCGTCTTCTTACCGATGTCGCTGGCCCGCTCCACCAGCCCGTCGGACTCGATGAGCTTGATATTGGCCACGCCGGCAGCGCAGGCCATGGGATGACCGGAGTAGGTGTAACCGGTGCGAAGCATGAAACCGGGCTCGCACAGCTCCTGGGCCACGTCGGGGGCGACGATGACCCCGCTCAGCGGTTGATAGCCGGAGCTGACCCCCTTGGCGAAGGTCATCAAATCGGGGTTCACGCCGAAGGTCTGGGCCCCGAACCACGAACCGGTCCGACCGAAGCCGCAGATGACCTCATCGAAGATGAGCAGCGACCGATGCTGATCGCATAGCCGGCGCAAACCCTGCAGGTAGCCGTCCTCGGGGGGCCATACCCCACCGGCGCCCTGAACCGGTTCGGAGATCACGGCGGCTACGCGCTCGCCGTGTTGGGCGAAAACCTTGGACACTTCCTCGATGTTGTCGTTGGGCACCTCGATGAAATGGGGCACCAGATCACCCCATCCCTCGCGGTTGGGGGCGATGCCCTGGGCCGTGGTGCCCCCGAAATTGGTGCCGTGATAGCCGTGGGTCCGTCGGATGATGATCTGCTTGTCGTGGTGCCCCCGACGCTGCTGTACGAGCCGGGCAATCTTCAATGCGGTGTCGACCGCCTCCGAACCGGAGCAACCGAGGAAAACCCGGGGGTCGTCAAACGGGGACTTGTCGGCGATGAGGGCTGCCACCGCCCGGGCCGGCTCGTTGGTGAACGGATCGAAGGTGTTGTAGGTGGCCAGCTGCTCGGCTTGCGCCGTGATGGCATCGATCATCTCCCGACGGCCGTGACCAACCTGGCAGTACCACAGACTGGCCATTCCGTCGAGGTACTGCTTGCCCGTGTGGTCGGTCAACACCGCTCCCCGGGCCGACACGATGTTGATGAAGTCCGCTTCGGGCTTGATCGGCTCGCTGAACGGATGGAGCAGATGGCCGGGAATCGACATCGTGATCACTCTTCCTTCGTTGATCGTTTGAGGCCGGTTCACCGTTCAGGCCATGGTGAGACCACCGGACACCGACAGGGTCTGGCCCGACACGAAGCCGGCCTCCTCCGAGCAGAAGTAAACCACAGCCGAGGCGACCTCGTCAGGTTGCCCCAGCCTTTTCATCGGTACGGCTCGGGTCATGGCGCCGATGATCTTGTCACCGTCCGACGATGCCGAGGTGATCTCGTTCAGCATCGGCGTGGCCGTTGGACCGGGACACACCGTGTTGGCGGTGATCCCGCTCCGAGCGACCTCCCGGGCAATGGTCTTGGTGAAGGCGATGATGCCACCTTTCGCCCCCGAGTAGACGGCCTCCAGTGACGATCCGACCCGGCCGGCGTCGGAGCCGATATTGACGATGCGGCCCCACCCGGCGTCGATCATGGCCGGTAGGCATTGATGAACGGTGCGCAGCGTGCCCTTGTAGTTGATCTCGATGATTCGATCCCAGAACTCCTCGTCGGTGTCGAGGAACGGCTTGAGTTCATCCCAGCCGGCGCAGTTGACCAGGATCTCGACCGGTCCGAACTCATCGACCACCTGTTGGATGCCGGTGATCACCGAGTCGGAATCGGCCACATCCATGGTCACGGCGACGGCCTCTCCCCCGTTGGCTCTGATCGTGGCCGCCGTCTCCTCGGCCTCTGCCGATCGCAGATCGGCCACGGCAACACGTCGGTTGTGTTGGGACAAGCCGAAGCAGATCTCGCGACCGATGCCCCGCCCACCACCGGTGACCAGGGCGGTGCGACTCGATCGATCGCCGCCGGAGCGGACGGCCTCGGCCGTTGGTGCGGTCGATTCGGCGTTGTCGGTCATGGTGAGGCCTCCGATGTCGTTGGCCACCATAGTCCCGAGGGCCGCCGCCTGGTCACCTCAGGGCCGGCCCCGGCTAGGCTGCGAACCGTCCCGACCAACATCTATCGAGGAACGATGAGCGCCCGCACCATCATCTACACCCACACCGACGAAGCTCCGGCTCTGGCCACCCGGTCATTGCTGCCCATCATCGATGCCTTCGCCGATGCCGCCGGCGTCGAGGTCGAGACACGGGACATCTCTCTCGCCGGGCGAATCCTGGCCGCCATGGGTGATCTCCTGCCCGAGAGCCAAAGGGTGCCCGACGACTTGGCCGAGCTGGGCCGCCTTGCCCTGAGCCCCGAGGCCAACATCATCAAGCTTCCCAACATCAGCGCCTCCACCCCCCAGATGAAGGCCGCCATCGCCGAGCTGCAGGCCAAGGGCTACGAACTGCCCGACTATCCCGACGAGCCGGAAACCGAGACGGAGCAGGAGATCCGTCGCCGCTACGACTCGGCCAAGGGCAGCGCCGTCAACCCGGTGCTCCGGGAGGGCAACTCCGATCGCCGGGCCCCCCGGGCGGTCAAACAGTACGCCCGCAACAACCCCCACTCCATGGGTGCCTGGTCGCCGGATTCCCAATCCCATGTGGCCACCATGGGCCACGATGACTTCCGGTCCAACGAGACCTCACTGACCATGGCCGCGGCCGACCGCCTGCGGATCGAGCTGGTCGAGCCCTCGGGTGAGGTCACCGTGCTCAAGGACGGGGTCGAGGTTCAGGCCGGCGAGGTTGTCGACGGCACCTTTCTGTCGGTCGCCCATCTCGACGAGTTCCTGTCCGAGCAGGTGGCCGACGCCAAGGCCAAGGGGGTGCTGTTCTCGCTCCATTTGAAGGCCACGATGATGAAGGTGTCCGACCCCATCATCTTCGGCCACGCCGTCCGAGCCTATTTCCACAACACCTTCGAGCAGTACGGTGAGGTTCTGGAGGAAGCCGGCGCCGAGCCCGATTACGGCATGGGCGCCGTGCTGTCGGCGTTGAACGAGCTGGACGCCGAGACCAAGGCCGCGGTGGACGCGGCCATCATTTCCGACTACGACAACGGGCCGCCATTGGCCATGGTCAACTCCGACAAGGGCATCACCAACCTCCACGTGCCCAGTGACGTCATTGTCGACGCCTCCATGCCGGCCATGATCCGAAGCTCAGGAAAGATGTGGAACGCCGACGGAGAGCTCCAGGACACCAAGGCCGTCATCCCCGACTCCAGCTACGCCGATCTTTATCAGACCACCATCGAATTCTGCAAGGAGCACGGCGCGTTCGATCCCACCACTATGGGTACGGTGCCCAACGTCGGCTTGATGGCCCAAAAGGCCGAAGAGTACGGCTCTCACGACAAGACGTTCGAGTTGCCGACGGCCGGTACCGTGCGAGTGGTGAACCAGGCCGGCGAGATCGTGCTGAGCCACGAGGTCGGTCGGGGCGACATCTGGCGCATGTGTCAGGTCAAGGACGCCCCCATCCAGGACTGGGTCAAGCTGGCGGTGTCCCGGGCCCGGGCCACCGGTGCTCCGGCCGTGTTCTGGTTGGACCGGACACGGGCCCACGACGCCCAGCTCATCGACAAGGTCAACCGCTACCTCGGCGATCACGACACCGACGGACTTCGGATCGAGATCATGGACGTGGCCGAGGCCACCCGGTTCACCCTCGAGCGGGCCAAACGCGGTGACGACACGATCTCGGTCACGGGGAACGTGCTCCGGGACTACCTGACCGATCTGTTCCCCATACTCGAGCTGGGCACCAGCGCCAAGATGCTGTCCATCGTTCCCTTGATGAACGGTGGCGGCCTGTTCGAAACCGGGGCCGGCGGTTCGGCGCCCAAGCATGTGCAGCAGTTCGAAGCCGAGAACCACCTTCGGTGGGATTCGCTTGGCGAGTTTCTGGCTTTGGCCGTGTCGCTGGAACACCTTGCCCAGTCCGGCGGCAATGCGAAAGCTCAGGTGCTGGCCGACACCCTGGACGAGGCCACAGGACGAGTGCTGGAGGAGGGCAAGTCGCCGTCACGCAAGGTCAACGAGCTCGACAACCGGGGCAGCAACTTCTATCTGGCCCTCTTCTGGGCCGAGGCTCTGGCCGCTCAGAGCGATGATGATGAGCTGGCCCAGCGGTTCGCCCCCCTGGCCGAGACCCTTCGAGCCAACGAGCAGACCATCGTCGACGAGCTGAACGAGGTACAGGGCCGGCCCATGGACATCGGCGGCTACTACCTACCCGACGAGGACAAGGCCCGAGCCGCCATGCGCCCCAGCGCCTCGTTCAACCAGGCCCTGGAGGACTTCCGAGCCGGCGGCTGAACGCCGAGCAGGGGTTCCTGAACCGCTACCGTCGGCCGGATCGGCCCGGAGGGCCGCCGTGGCAGGCCAGTGGGTCGGTGGTGAAGCCGGAGCCGTCGCTGAGGGCCACAACCGAGGCGATGATGATGTCACCCTGGACGCTGACCGAATCGAGGTTGGCCAGGGCGACCAGCGCCACCCCGTCATTGGCCAGCGTGGTGTAGGTGGCGTCGAACAGCTCGTCGCCGGCGGCATCGGGACCGTAGGCGTCGGAGCCGACGCCGTCGATCGAGCGTTCGTCGAACAGCCACTGGACGGCGACGCCGGAGAATCCGGGATTCTCGAACTCGAAGAAGTCGTCGACGTTGGCCGCATTGTCGTTCTCGTCGACCAGGATCTCCTCGGCCCCCCAGAACTGTTCGGCTCCGGTCTGGAGCACGACCAGGGCACCGGGGGGAATACGACCGTGGTCGTCCTCGTAGGCCTCGATGTCGGCCACCTCGACGAAGTTGTCGGCGAACGTCCGGCCCCGGACGTCGATCTTGTAGACCGGCCACACGAACTCCTCGGCCGCCAGTTCGTCGACGGTCCGGGCTCCCTCGATGAAATGGGCCGGCACATCGAGGTGGGTGCCGGCATGGGCGCCGGTGTCGATGTCCTCGACCAGGAAGAAGTCGGCGGCCACCGTGTATTCGTCGCTGATGTGGATGGCCGGATCACCTTCGAAAACGGTCATCGCCTCGTTGAACTCATGACCGAGCCTGGTCATCCCGAGGGGGCAGCGGAGCACAGCCGGGTTGGGTCCGTTGCCCCTGGTGAGCGAGCCGCTGACAGCGGCGCCGGCAACGCCGGCGGCGACGAGCACGAGAACCAGGGCGGCGGCCACGATGGCGGTGCGATGAGTCCGGGTCATCCCATCGGTTGTAGTGCCTTGTCGTCACAGCGTCAAGGCCGCCGGCCGGCCTGGCCGGCGCCCTGGCGGTCCTAAGTACCCACGACCAGATTGGGCCGGTCCAGGGTTCACGAGGAGCGACGCCCGGCCGTTGTTCAGGCGTAGCCGTCCCACTCGTCTTCGGGCCCGCCCCGGTAGTCGGGAAGCGGCTCGGTCGGGTCACGGGGCGGCGGTTCCGCTGCAGCCGACGGCGGGGCCTGACGTTCGGATCGGGGTGGTCGGCTGGGCCTCTGGCCGCCGGCCCCGGCCGGGGCGACCTGCCGCGAGCGGGCATCTCCACCTGACGATGCTGTCGACTGGGCATCGTCGTCGTCCTCGGGGCCGTAGCCGTAGCACATCTGCACACCGTCGACGTCGAACGGCGTGCCCAGCGAGGCCACGGTGAAGGTCGACCAGTCGCCCGAGCGCTTCAGGACGTCGATCTTGCCCCCTTCGGCCAGGGCCTTCTCCAGGTCATCGACCGGGGCCATCACCGCCCACTTGTCGGTCTTGGTCTTGCGGAATCTGGGGGCGGGCTTGTCCGACATGGCTTCACCATAACGGCACGCTCTGCCGCTCGCCAGGGCCTCCGCTACCCCGGTACCGGCCGCTACGGTGAGGCCCGTGACCAAGCAAACGGCGACCAGTCCGACCGTGGCCGATCTGGTGATCGACGTGCTTCGCCGGAGCAACATCGACACCCTGTACTGCCTGCCCGGCGTGCAGAACGACCTGTTCTTCGACGCCCTGGTTGATGCCCGTGACATTCGGCCGGTGGTGACCCGCCACGAGCAGGGCGCGGCCTACATGGCCATGGGGGCGGCCCAGGTCACCGGTCGACCGGCCGCCTTCTGTGTCGTGCCCGGGCCAGGCATACTGAACGCCTCCGGCGCCCTGACCAGTGCCTACTGGGGTTACGCCCGGGTACTGGGTGTGGTCGGCCAGATCGCCACCTGGCAGCAGGGTCGGAACTTCGGTGCCCTCCACGATCTCGACGACCAGACCGCCATCCTGGAGCAGCTGACCAAGACGTCGGTGGCCATCGGTGATCCGGCCGATGCCGTGGCACTGGCCCAAAGGGCTCTCGACGATCTCCACACCGGGGTACCCCGGCCTGTGACCATCGAGGTCCCGGTCGACGTATGGGGCAAGCCGATCGACGGGGTGCTGGAGCCGTCCCCCGAACTCGACCCGGCCCGTCTCGCTCCGTCCCAGGTCGATCGGGCGGCCCGCCTGCTGATCGGGGCCGAGCGACCCCTGATCGTGGTCGGCTCCGGGGCTTATGGGGCCTCCGAACCCATCATCGAACTGGCCGAACGGCTCCAGGCGCCGGTCACCACCCGGCGCCAGGGCCACGGCGTCGTTCCCACCGCCCACGAGTTGTTCGTGCCGATCACTGTGGGCCACGAACTATGGGCCGAGGCCGATGTGGTGCTCGGCATCGGTACGCGAATGTCATGGCCCCTCTGTGACTGGGGCTACGACGACGAACTAAGACTGATCCAGCTCAACATCGATCCGGCCGAAGTTGATCGCCACGGCATCACCGCAGTGCCTCTGGTGGCCGATGCCGCCCAGGGGACCAGGGCGTTGCTTGCGACCATCGGCCCGCTCAACCGGAGTTCGGTGGCCGACGATCTTGCTCGCCGACGTCAGCGGTTCGACGAGGCCACGGCCCATCTCGAGCCCCAACGCAGCTTCACCGCCGCCCTGCGAGCCGCCATTCCCGACAACGGGGTGATCGTGGAGGACGTGACCCAGATCGGCTTCGCCTGCCATCTGTTCTATGACCACCTGGCACCGCGGACCTTCCTGACATCGGGAGCAGCGGGAACCCTCGGGGCGGGAACGGCGGTGGCCATTGGGGCCGCCGACGCCACCGATCGGCCAGTCATCGGTGTGATCGGCGACGGTGGGTTCCTGTTCACGGCCACCGAGTTGGCCACCGCAGCCCAGTACGACATCCCGTGCAATCTGGTTGTCTTCTCTGACGGGGCCTATGGCAACGTGCAGCGCATCCAGAAATCCAGGTTCGGCCCCGACCGCACCATCGCCAGTACGTTGCAGAACCCCGACTTCGCCCAACTGGCCACGGCGTTCGGTGTTCGCTACCGGCGGGCCGAGTCACCGGAGCGGCTCGTAACCGTACTGGCCGAGGCCGTCGATCACGACGGTCCCGACGTGATCGAGGTGCCGGTGGGTGAGATGCCGGACCCATGGCCCTACTTCATGCTTCCGGCGGTTCGCGGGCCTCGGGCTCGAGTCAACCCCTGACACCCCCAACTTTGAGCCTCGGCCGACCCCGACACGGGTCGCCGGCAGCTCAAAGTTCCGAGGGGGGCTCGGGTTGGCATCGGGGGCACCAGTAGGTGCTGCGACCGGCGGTGCCCCGGTAGGAGCGACGGATCGGCGTCCCGCACCGTAGGCAGGGGCTCCGGTGGCGTTCATAGACGAAGTGTCGGTCAGGACGAACCAACGGACCGTGGAGGTGGGGGGTGGTGGTGCGGGGACGGTGCCGTCGTGTTCCGGCGTCACCGACCGGCCGGGCTCTGGAGTTCTCCCACAGCGATCGGCTGGCCCGGCGATACAGCGACTCCAGGGTTCGGTCACCGATCCTGGTCACCGGAGTGAACGGCCACACCCCCTCGAGGAACAGCACCTCCGATTTGTAGACGTTGCCGATCCCGGCCGCCAGTTCCTGATCCAGCAGGGCGTCGACGATCAGTGTCGTAGCCGATGTCCCGGTCCGGGCCCGCCGGACCGCCTCGGCCGCCACCCGGTCGGACTCACCGGGCGGAACCAGGAGATCGGGACCGAGGTTGGACACCGGGGTCAGCTCGGCCGATCGCAGGAAGGTCTGTACGGTTGGAGACGAAAAGCACAGGGCATGACCGCGGTCTGTGGCCAGATGAACACGAAGCTGCGGATGGCGCAGGGTGCGGGTCAGATCGGCATCGGGGGGCCGAACCGACCACGAACCTGCCATGCCGAGATGAACCTGAAGCGTCAGATTCCGGTCGAAATCGACCAGCAGATGCTTACCGTGAGCCCGTACCTGCTCGATCCGTTGACCGGGCCGGGGGCGATGGCCCCGTAGCTTGCGGGCCCAGAAACGGCGCACCACCTGACCGTCGAGCACCGGAGCGATGCGCTGACGGGCGATTTCCAGGGTGTCACCCTCGGGCATCGACCGACCCCGGTCCGCCCTCGGCCGGCCCCCGGATCTCAGCCGGCGGCATGTTCGGCGAACCGCTGGGCGTCGTCCACCGTTCCGGCGATGACCAGCAGATCGCCGGAACCGATGATGGTGTTGGCGGTGGCGTAGGTGAACGAGCCACCTTCCGGTTTGACGCACACCACGGTCACCCGAAACCGGTCCCGCAGATGACTGTCGGCGAGGCGGATGCCGATCAGGCTTTTCGGCGCCTGCAGCTCGGCCAGGACGAAACCTTCGTCGAGCTCGAAGTAGTCCACCACCTCACCACTCACCATGTGGGCCACCCGCTCCCCCATCTGCTTCTCGGGGAACACCACATGGTGAGCGCCGACCCGTTCCAGAATCCGACCGTGTTCGGTGGTGATGGCCTTGGCCCAGATGTTGCCGACCCCAAGGTCGGCGAGGGCGGCCGTGGTCAGGACGCTGGCCTCGATGTCGGAGCCGATGGCGACCACGGCGGCATCGAAGTCGACCGCTCCCAGCTGGGTGAGCGCAGATGCCGAGGTGGTGTCGGCGACGCGGACGTGGGCAATGCGGTCGGCCCACTCATCGACCTGGTCCTGGCTGACGTCGACGGCCATGACCTCGACCCCCAGTTTGCCCAGCTCGGCGGCGAGGGCGGTACCGAACCGGCCCAACCCGATAACGAGAACCGTGTTGGTCTCGATCGAGCCGTTGGTCCTGGAGAACGACTCGTCGGCCCACTTCCTGAACCTCTCCAGACTGGACATCGGTTGTTCACCTCAACTTGCTCTTGGCCGGAACACAAGGACCGGTTCAGCCAACGATAAGGGCCTCTTCGGCGAACCCGTACCGCTTCGGCTGGGCTCGTAGCAGGATGGCGGTGCCGAAGGTGATGGGACCGACCCGGCCGAGAAACATCAGCCCGATGATCACCAGTCGTGCCGGCCCACCCAGCTCGGTGGTGAGACCGGTCGACACGCCAACCGTCCCGAACGCCGACGCCGTCTCGAACAGCAACTCGAGAGCGGGTAGATGTGGCTCAAGATAGGCCAGGGCGAAGGCTGCGGTCCCCACCCCTCCCAGGGCGGCTACCACCAGCGACAGCGCCTGGCGCTCGACCGAACGGGGGATCCGCCGATTGAACAGGGTGGCCTGACGGTCGCCTCGAAACTCGGCCAGTGTGGAGCGGACGACCACCGCGAAGGTGGACGTCTTGATGCCGCCGCCGGTCGATGCGCTGGAAGCCCCGACCACCATGAGCAGGATGAAGACCAGCAGGCTGGCCGGCCGCAGCTCACCGATGGGCACGGTGTTGAACCCGGCGGTTCGAGCCGTGGCCGATTGGAAGAAGGCGGCCAGTATCTTGTCGGCCGGGGATAGCGGACCCATCGTGGCATCGTTGGTCCACTCCACCACGGCCAACATGGCGGTTCCGAACGTCAGCAGGGTGAACGTCATGGCCAGGGTGACCTTGGTGTGCAGCGACCAGCGTTGGGGGGACCGCCACCGTTCGTAGAGTTCGAACACAACGGGGAAGCCGATGCCGCCCACAATGAAAGCGGAGGCCACGACGAGGCTGATGAACCAGTCGTCGACGTAGCGCTCGAGACCACCGTCGAGGATGGAGAAACCGGCGTTGTTGAAGGCCGAGATCGAATGGAACACACCGAGGTAGGTTCCGTGGACCAGTCCTTCGCCTTCCACCAGCACGAAACTTGCACTGAGCAGAACAGCGAACACGATCTCGGAGATGACCACGAATACCACCAGCCTCTGCAGCAGGTTGCGCACGGTGCCGAGATCGGTGAAACCGATCTCGGCACCCACTCGCATACCGGTACGGAGGCCGAGACGTCGGGTGAAGATGATGCCGAGGAAGCCGGCCAGGGTCATGATGCCGAGGCCCCCGATCTGGATGAGCACCAGAATCACGAACTCGCCGAATCGGGACCAGGTGGGCGCGGTGTCGACCACGCCCAGTCCGGTCACCGTCACGGCCGACACCGCAGTGAAGAAGGCGTCCAGCCAGGAAACCGGCTGCCGGTTCTCATGGGCGATCGGCAGCGACAACAGCTCGGTACCAACCAGTATCAGGGCGGCGAACCCGGCAACCACCAGTACACCGGGATGGCGAATTCGATGCTCGGGCACCGGCTCAGACTACCGCCACCGGCGAACTCCGCCGTCGCTGAGGGACGACGCCGACCGTCCGATTCCAATCGCCCGACAACGACCGCCCTGCCGTACAAGTCGGAGACCGGGCAACCATACTGGCAGGGTGTCCACTGCCGTCCGCTCCGAGCCTCTGGTCACCGCCCGATCGCTGGTCAAGCGCTACGGGTCGGTTCCTGTGCTCGACGACGTCAGCTTCACCGTGACCCCCGGTGTCACCGGGCTGCTGGGGGCCAACGGGGCGGGCAAGACCACCATCCTTGGCATGATTCTCGGGCTCCATCCGGCCGACGGCGGCGAACTCGACGTGCTCGGGCACAACCCGTGGACGGCCGGGCATCAGGTACGGACCAGGATCGGTTACGCTCCCGAGCACCATACCCTTCCCGCCGACCTCCGGGCCGCCGAGTTCGTCAAGCACGTGGCCGAGCTGCACGGCCTCCCTCCGGACGAGGCCACCACGAGGGCCAGCGACGCCCTGTGGCTGGTCGATCTGGGGGAGGAACGGTTCCGGCCCATGGGCACCATGAGCACCGGGCAGCGGCAGCGGGTCAAGCTGGCCCAGGCCATTGCCCACGACCCCGAGTTCGTGCTGCTGGACGAACCCACCGACGGCCTCGACCCGACCCAGCGTGATGTCATGTTGGACCTGATCCGGCATATCTCGGAGGACTTCGGCATAACCGTGGTGCTGTCATCGCATCTCATCGACGAGGTGGAACGGGTCTGTGACGGCGCCATCATCATCGGCGAAGGTCGAACCCTGGCCGCCGGCACCATCGAGGAACTCAAGGGGGGAGGCGGTGTCGGAGTGGCACTGGAGCTTGACGCCAGTGACGAGGCCATCGACCGATTCGTCACGGAACTGGAGCGCCTGCCCGGGCTGGCGGTCGAGGCCCACAACCGTCATCTCCATGTCAGCCGAAACGACGGCGTCGATTCCACGACCTCCTCCGAGGTGCTTGCTGCAGTTCGAGACGGCTGCGCCGACCACGGAATCGGTATCGTCCGACTCGAGCGGCGACGCTTGCGGCTGGAGGACGTCTTTCTCGGGAGCATGCGGTGACGACCGGCGAGACCACCGGTGACTTCTCACCCAGGGTTGTCGAGTCCCGAACCTCGATCACGGCCCAAGCCGGTTCCGACGCCCGTATCTACGACCAGGGCTTCCGGCGCTACGACGGCCGCCGTACCGGGATCGGCGGGGCCATGAGATCGCTGATCAAGCACAGTCTTCGCCAGGCCCTTGGTCTGGGCCGATCGGCCCGCTACAAGCTGGTCCCGCTACCCATTGTGGCCATGGCCTTCATCCCGGCCACGGGCCTGATCGCCATGGCCGCCCTGATCCCGGTCGGTACCGAGCAGTTCCTGCCCACCTACGCCGAGTACTACGGCACGGTGGCGGCCGCCATCTATCTGTTCGCCGGCCTGATCGCCCCCGAGCTTCTGTGCACCGATCAGCGCACCGGAATGCTCGGCGTCTACCTGGCATCGCCCATCGACCGACCCCGCTATCTGCTGGGCAAGGCCATGGCCGTCTTCCTGCTGCTCCTGGTCATCACGCTGGGACCGCCGCTGATGATGCTGATCGCATTCACCCTCCAGAGCCAGGGCCCCGACGGACTGGTGCAATGGCTGGAGGTCCTGTTCCGCATCGTGGCCTCGTCGGCCGTGATCGGCGTGCTGTACGGGGCAGTGGGTATGGCCATCAGCGCCACCACCGACCGCCGGGTGGTGGCCACCGCCGCAATCCTGTCCATGATCCCGGGCTCGGCCATCGTGACCGATATCCTGGTCGGCGACGGCGGGCTGCCGGACTGGCTCCGGCTGTTCAATGTGATGTTCCTGCCCCGGGCCCTGGTGTTCCGTATCCACGAGGAGCGGGGCGGGTGGTCGGCACTGGACAATCCGACGTGGACGCTGTGGCTTGCCTTCGCGGCCTGGCTGGTGGTCTGCATCGGGTGGATCTGGTTCCGGTATCGCCGCTTGTTGGTGCGCCGATGACCGGCCTCCATCCGGATACGACGACACCACCGGCGCCGGGGGTGGCCCCACCGCCATGGCCGCCGGCCGACGCCTCGGTGGTGCTCGAGGGCGTGTCCAAGTCGTTCTCGGGATTGGTCGCCGTCTCCGATATCTTCGTTGCCCTGCAGCCGGGCGTCACTGCGTTGCTGGGACCGAACGGGGCGGGCAAATCGACGCTGCTGCGGCTGATCTGCGGTCTCGCTCGACCGTCGACCGGTACGGTCTGGGTGGCCGGCGGCAACCCCCGCTTCGACGCCGATGTGCGGGCCCGGATCGGTCTCGTCCCGCAGCAGGACGGGGTGTTCGAATCATTGACGGCGCTCGAGACCGTGGAGTTGGCGGCCCGTCTCAGCCGCCTGGCCGAGCCAAGGGTCGAGGCCCGCAGGGCCCTCGCCCTGGTCGAACTCGACTCCTCGATGAAACGACCGGTCGGCACCTTCTCCAAGGGCATGCGGCAGCGGGTCAAAGTTGCCCAGGCTCTGGTTCACGATCCCGCCGTGCTGGTGCTGGACGAACCACTCAACGGACTCGATCCTCGGCAGCGACGCCACCTGATCGAGCTGTTCGCCGACTTGGGCCGCACCGGCCGCACGGTACTCGTGTCAAGCCATGTGCTGGAGGAGGTCGAACGGTTCGGCTCCCGGGTTGTGGTGGTGGCCAAAGGCCGACTGGTGGCCGAAGGCGACTACCGCCAGATCCGCAATCTGCTCAACCAGCAACCACACCGGATCCGTGTCGAGTGCGACCGTCCTCGGGCCATGGCCATCGGTCTCATGGCCCTTGAGCCCGTCATCAGTTGCACCGTGACGGACACGGGCCACCGCCGGCTCCCGCCCGACCGGGCCCCCGCCGGACTGTTGGTGGCACAGGTCGACTCGACGATGGCGACTCCGGCGTTGGAGGTGACCACCAATGATGTGGCCGAGTTGCGTCGGGCCTTGCCGGTCGTGGCCCGACGTCTCGATCTGACCCTCAGCGCAGTGGTTCCGCTCGACGACGATCTCGAAAGTGTGTTTCGATATCTGGTCGGGGGTCCACCGGGGAGCACCCAGCGATGATGCTCTACCGCATGCTGCTCAGTCAGCAGCTCACCAAGGCCCGCCTCCTTCTCATCACCGGTTTCTCGGTGCTGGCCATCGTTCTCGCCCTCTCCATAGGAGCCCAGGTCGATCCGGCCAACCGGATCGAATCCGTCATCGGTTTCCTTTCGGTCTACGGGCTGGGCTTCATGGTGCCCATCCTGTGCCTGCTGCTGGCCTCGTCCACGCTGGGGCAGCTGGTCGAGGACGAGACCCTGGTGTATCTCTGGCTGCGGCCCAATCCTCGATGGCAGCTGGCGTTGGCATCGTGGGCGGCGGCGACGACGATCGCGCTCCCCGCCACGGTTCTCCCACTGACCGCGGCGGCCGCCATCGGCACCAACAGCCAGGCCGAAGCGGTGGGTGCCACCGCCCTGTCCATGGCCCTGGCCGCCGTGGGCTATACGGGCCTGTTCACCCTGGTCGGCCTCGTGCTGCGCCGAGCCCTGCTGTGGGGCCTGGTCTACATCTTCATCTGGGAGCTGTTCGTGGCCCGGGCCGGCGCCGGGGCGGCTCGGCTGTCGCTCAACACCTACCCCCACTCGGTGCTGGCCCGGTTGACCGACATCGAGTTGCCCCTGGCCGAAAGGTCGATGACGGCCGCCCTGATTGTTCCGGTGGCGGTGGCTGCGGTGTCGGTGGTGCTCACCGCCTGGTGGCTGGATCGCACCGAGGTGGCCTAGGGTGAACATCGCAGGGGCTACGACCCGACGCGCCCCGACCCCCTTGACGACGGGTCGACCACGGCATCGATGAGCCCACGCGCAATCGCTTCACCCGAGCCGTGCCAACCTCCGTCCTCGAGTACCCGGGCCGGGAACGTCCCGTCCCGACTCGTGGCCGCAGCGCCGACCCGGGCCCGCATCAGGTCGAGAACGTCGAGCACGGCCAGGACGTCGCGTTGTCGAGGCACGCCGAATCACTCCTCGGCGTGCTGCGGAACGGCGAAACCGATGTCGGCGTCGATGGCTGCGGCAGCGCGGGTCCTTCGCCTTTTTTGGTCATGTCGACGCTGACATCGCATAGTCGATATCGCCGAACACCGGTCCGTCCTGCTCGTGATATTCGGCCATCACGGCGTGACTCCGGCCCGGAACCGTTGGGAGCGAGAGAATTGACGGTCGTCGGGGAATCTTCACGGCTTGATTCCGCTCGTGGCGAAGACTCGATGGGCAACCATAAGCTCGCCCGGAAACTCTCGAGCCAGCAGGTCGGCGAGCTCGGCGTCGAAGCGTTCGACCTGCTCGACACTCAGGGCCGCCCCCACCCCGTTGCAGGTCCGGATACGACCCCGCCAGCTCTCGTGGCTGAAGGGGACACCGGCCGCATAGCTGAAGCTCTCAACCTCCCGGAAACCCGACTCATCGAGAGCCCGCACCTGTTCGGGGTGTATGCCACGCCAGCCTGCCTTGGTCCAACCGGGGTTGTGCTTCAGAATCAGCTCCTCGGTACGACCGGCCACATTGCCGGCGAGGGCCACGTAGCTGAAGTTGCAGATGAGCAGGCGCCCCCCGGGGACAAGAATGCGAATCGCCTCCCGTGTGGCAGCCTTGGCATCGAACCACCACCAGCATTGACCGGCGCTCACAAGATCGAAACCGGCGTCATCCTGGCCCGTGGCCTCGGCGCGACCCTCAACGAAACTTGCCGGCAGCCTGCGCTCGGCAGCGACCCGCCTTGCGACCTCGAGAAGCTCGGCGGAAATGTCAAGCCCCGTCGCCTCGAGGCCACGGGCGGCGAAGCCCACAGCGAGCGATCCCGTACCTGTGCCGAGATCAAGAACGCGTTGCCCGGCGGCAATCCACCCAATGGACAGCAGCCGGTCGAAGAAACTGTCCGGGAACCCCGGGCGGTACCGCTCATAGTCGACGACCGTGCGCCCGAAATCGATTTCCCGACCCTCGTGATCGCTCGGTGCCGTGCCTTGGCCTATCGGTACAGGCTATACCGCCGCAGAGGCCACGGCAGGTCGTACAACCTCCACAGATCACAAACGGCGACCGTTCATGGCCGCCACACTGTCGGGCAGCCGGATACCGGGCTTCAGGTCGGGGTCGGGTTCGGGTGTTCCCAGCGTGGTGGTGACCGGAACCACACCGGCCCAGACATCGACGTCGTAGTCCTCCTCGTCATCGATGGGCGGGCCGGTGCGGACCTTGGCCGAGGCGTTCTCCAGCGACAGCCGCAGTACCGACGTGCCCTGAGCCTCTTTGGCGGTGGTCGGTCGTAGCCCGACCTGACGACCCGGGACCAGTCGCTCGGTGAACAGCTCCAGGGCGGCCGTCTTGGCCTCCGGTTCGACGATCGGTTCGGCTCGGCCGATCACCACCACCGACCGGTAGTTCATCGAGTGGTGGAACGATGATCGGGCCAGCACGAGTCCATCCAGCAGGGTCATCGTCACGCAGACCTCGAGCGGCTGGTCGGCCGGCTGCTGGGCCCGCCGGATCACACCGGAGACCGGGGAGCCGTGCATCAGCAGCCATTGGTCCCGACGGACACAGAACATGGGGATGACCAGCGGTCTGCCGTCCCGCACCGTCCCGACGTGGCCGACGAGAGCGGCGTCGATGATCTCGTTGATAACGGATCGGTCGTAGCTGGCCCGATTCGCCGCTCGCCTGATCCGAAGGGCGTCGGGAATGGGTTCGGAGTGCGCGGAGATCTCTGGTTCCGTGGTCACCGGGCCAGCGTACGAGCGAGCCCGAGGTGGCTCAAGCCGGTTTCCATTCAGGCTGTCGTCCACCCCGCACTTGGAAGTCCGGTCCTTGGTCACTTCCGACTCGGTCGGGTCGTGTCACACAATGAGATGTGAACCGGTCGAGACGGGCGGAGCCGACAGAGGAGTGACGAACGCCATGGGAGTAGGCCATACGCCTGACGGTGCCACCAACGGGCATCGGTCCCGTCAGGTCCCGTTCTCGGTCGCGGCGTTCGTCCTGACCGTGGCGATGGCCATCCCCATGCTGGTGCCGGTCCCCGGCGGTCTCGCCGCCGCCGAGGCAGCAGACGACCCCGAATCGGTTGCTGCGTTCACCGACCGGCTCGACGTGCAGCTGCCGATGATTATGGACGACTATGAGGTGCCGGGTGTCGCCGTGGCCCTCGTCGAGGATGCCGAGGTGGTCTGGTCGGGGGCCTACGGTCTGGCCGACATCGAGGCCGTGCGACCGATGACCGTCGACACCGTGATGCGAGTCGAGTCGATTTCCAAGTCGGTCACGGCGTGGGGGGTCATGAATCTGGTGGAGGAAGGCCTGATCGATCTCGATGATCCGGTCGCCGACCATCTCGGTGATTGGACCCTACCGGAGTCGGACTTCGCCCAGGACGACCTGACGATCCGGCGGCTGCTCAGCCATACCGGTGGCATGTCGCTGGGGATCATCGACGTCCACTACCCACCGACAGGCGAGATTCCGGCATTGGAGGACAGCCTTCGGGATCAAGCCCACGTGGTACGGGAGCCGGGAACACGCTTCGAGTACTCCAACGTCGGCTTCAACCTCCTCCAACTTGTCGTCGAGCGCATCACCGGTGAGGACTTCGCAGACTACATGCAAGGAGAAGTGCTCTCGCCACTGGGAATGAAGGAGTCGAGCTACCGCTGGAGTCCCGATTGGTCCCCCCCGGTGCCCGACGGGCACACCCTGGACGGAACGCCGGTACCGGTGTACGTGTATCCCGAAGCGGGTGCCGGCGGGCTCTTCGCCACCGTCGGCGATATCGCCCGGTTCGTGGGGGCCTCGACGACCGGTCCCCTCTCCCCGGACCGCACGGTGCTCGACGGCGACAGCATCCGCTTGTTGCACTCACCGGCCACGGAGACAGCCGGGATCTACCGGTTCGTGTCGGGATCGTATGGCCTGGGTCATTTCGTGGAATCCTTTTCAACCGGGGAACGGGCCGTCTGGCATGGCGGCCAGGGAGACGGCTGGATGACCCACTTCCACGCGGTCCCCGAAGCCGGCGACGGCATCGTCATCCTGACCAACAGCTCCCGCAGCTGGCCGCTCATCGCCCGAGTCCTCCAGGAGTGGACCGACTGGAACGGCCTCGGTCCGGTCGGCATGGAGATCATCATCAAGGCCGACAACTACCTGCGTGTCGGTCTCGCTGTCGTCACCCTTGTGCTCATCTGGCAGACCTGGCGGATCGGATTCGGCCTTCTCGGGCGACGGCGATCGTTCGATCCACTCGCACCTCGAGCTCGTGTGAGGCGATCGCTTCTGGCCGGGCTGGCCGTCACACTGGTGGCCGTTCTGGTCTGGAGTGCCGCCCAGGAGTATCTGTTCGTCACCGCCATCTTCCCGGCCACGACCTCCTGGCTGCTGTGGGCCATCGCCGGCGCCGCCGTCGTGCTGGCGACCTCGGCCGCCATGCCGCCGGCTACAGGGCGGCCAGACTCCGGGTCAGATCCCGGTGCAGGTCTTCGACGTCCTCGAGCCCGACCGAGACACGAACCAGCCCGTCGCCGATACCGACTTGGGCCCGGGCTTCGGGACCGAGGCGACGGTGGGTAGTGGTTGCCGGATGGGTGACCAGGGTTTTCGAGTCACCGATGTTGTTGGAGATGTCGCACAACTCGAGCCCGTCGACGAAGGCGAACGCCGACTCTTTGTCGCCGACATCCACGGTGAGGATGGTGCCGCCGGCGCTCATCTGCTTGTGGGCCAGTTCGCTCTGGGGGTGGGAGTCGAGCCAGGGATACCGAACCGCATGGCCGTCGGCTTCCAGTCGCCGGGCCAGCTCCAGGGCGGCCGCCGACTGGGCGTCGACCCGAAGTCGTAGTGTCTCCATTCCCTTGACCAGGACCCAGGCGTTGAACGGGCTCAGACTGGGTCCGGTGTGGCGCATGAACGGGACCACGAACTGATTGACGTAGTCCTCGGTGCCCAGCACCGCCCCGCCCAACACGCGGCCCTGGCCGTCGATGTGCTTGGTGGCCGAGTACACGACGACATCAGCCCCCAGCTCCAACGGCTTCTGCAGCACCGGGGTGGCGAACACGTTGTCGACCACGAGCACGGCCCCGGCGTCGTGGGCCATCGAGGCCACGGCGGCCAGGTCGATCAGCTCCAGGCTGGGATTGGACGGGGTTTCCACGAAGACGGCCTTGGCCCCGGTGGCCAGAGCCCGCTCCCAGGCGTCGGGATCGGTGCCGTCGACCAGCTCGGTGTCGACCCCGAACCGGGGCAGGATCTCGGTCAGGATGACGAAACAGGAGCCGAACAGGGCCCGGGACCCGACCACCCGATCGCCGGCGCCGACCATGGAGGCCAGCGAGGCGAATACGGCGGCCATGCCGCTGGCCATGGCCCGACACGACTCGGCCCCCTCGATCAACCGCAACCGCTCCTCGAAGATGGACACGGTGGGGTTTCCGTACCGGGAGTAGATGTAGCGGTCGTGTTCGCCGGCAAAAGCCGCTTCGGCATCGGCCGCCGAACCGTACACGTAGCCGGAGGTCAGGAAGAGTCCTTCGGCCGTCTCGTCGAAGTGGGTGCGATGCAGGCCGCCCCGTACCAGATTCGTTGCTTCCGACATAGTGCTCCGATCGCCGGCCCAGCGTCTTTCGCCTTGCTCAGCCCTGAATCCAGGGAAGATGTTCCTTCCAGCCGCCATGGCGATGACGATCAGGCCCGACATCGCCCTCGAATCCGGCCGACACGTTGTGGGCGTTGGCGTAGCCGACGGCTTGGAGCGCCTCGGCCGCAGCCTGAGAACGGGCCCCCGATCGGCATAGCACTAGGATGTGCTGGTCGGGGTGGACGCCTCCGGTGGTTTGATCGAGAAAGTCGGGATTGGGGGCGCCGGCGGGGTAGCTCGTCCACTCCACCAGCCGGACCTCCTTACCGATGGAGCTTAGGTCGGGCACACCGACGAAGTTCCACTCGGCCATGGTGCGAACGTCGACCAGGACGGCGCCGGGGTCACTGCTCAGCATGTCCCACGTCTCATCCAGAGTCAGCTGTCGTACCGGTTCGCTGCTGGCGGATTGGCTCACGCACTCACCCTAGTGGTCCGTGAGGCCGAAAGTCGATCAGTTTGGTAGGGAATTGGCCCGGAATTCCACACCGAACTCGTCGCCGGCGTCGATCAGGCACTCCTCGAGGTATCGACCATACGATCGGCCGCACATGATCAGGTAGTCGGGGGCGGAACCGCCCAGGTAGCCGTCGGCCCGGACGATGTCGCATGCCACCTTGGCCACGCCGGCCGACACCGCCGCCCCGTTCGGGGTCATGGCCTCCGACCAGTCCAGGCTGCAGATCTTCTCCAGAACCGAGCCGGCGTGCGGCCCGGCCAGATGGAACGTGGCAATCCCGGGATCCAGACGGACGGCGTGGACGTGTTCGAAACCGGGAGCGGCCGACGACGACGACCAGAGGGCCCGGACCCGGTCCCGGGTACCGATCAACCAGATCTCGTCCGGTCGGATCCCGGCCACCACCATGTGATCGCCCTTGGCCCTGGCCGTTTCCCCCTCGCCGGGATCGATCTCGACCAGTGTGGATCGGGCGAAGGCCACGCCGAGGCGTTCGAACACCTCCGAGCCCACTCCCTTGAGGGCCAGCGGGCCGATGCCGGCACGCACCGTCAGTACGGTTGGATCAGCCACGAAGTCTCGCTCCCTCGGGGTCGAAGTGGGCGTGGTGGCCCTGGACCTCGGCCGTCACGCGACGACCATCGACCAGGAGCACGGTGACCGCCGTGCCGGCGACAGCCAGGTCGGAGCGCACCTGCCCGAGGCAGATCGAGCGGCCCAACGTCGGTGACATCCGGGACGAGGTGATCCGACCAACGATCTCGTTGGTTCCAGGGCGAAGCAGTTGGCACGCCTCGTCGGGCACGATCTCGGGGTTGGTGGGCTGGAGGGCCACCAGACATGGTTCCGTTTCGTCCCGCTCATCGCCGGTGCCGTCCCAGATCAGTTCCGGCCGGCCAACGAAATCGGGCTTGTCCAGGGCGACCAGGCGACCCAGGCCGAGTGCCCCGGCCTTGGTCAGACCGTCGGTGTCCTGGCCCACGATGAAATGGCCCTTCTCCAGCCGCATGATGCGTTGGGCCTCCACCCCGAACGGGGCCAGCCCGAGATCGTCGCCGTGATCGAACGCAGCCTGCCACACCTCCAGCCCCTGATCAGCCGGGACGTGGACCTCGTACGACAGCTCGCCGGTGAACCCTATGCGCCACACCACACAGTCCTCCACACCAGCCACCGTGGCGGTTCGAACCTGCATGTAGCCGAATCGATCCGGCTCGAGATCGAGCCCCGGGGCCAGGCGACTCAGCAACGTCCGGCTCTTGGGCCCGGCCAGATTCATGCTGGCGTAGACGTCGGTCACCGGGGTGAGCGACACGTGCCACTCCGGCCGTTCGGTCTGGAGCCAGTTCTCCATCCATTGACCCACTGAGGCCGCACCCGAACTGGTGGTGGTCAGAAGATACCGGTCGGTCGCCAACCGACCGGTCACGCCGTCGTCGAAGACCACCCCGTCGTCGGTGCACATCACCCCGTAGCGAACCGCCCCCACCGCCAGCTTGGACCAACGATTGACGTACACCAGGTTCAGCAGATCGGTGACATTCGGACCTCGCAGGTCGAACTTGCCCAGCGGGCTGACGTCGATGATGCCCACGTTGTTGCGGGTGTTGGCCACCTCGGCCGCCGGATCGCCGTAATGATCGGGCCGAATCCACGCTCCGGTCGACAGCGGAACCGCCCCATTGGCCTCATGCCAGTCGTGCATCGGGGACCGTCGGGTCGGTTCGAACACCCGGCCGGCCAGCGCTCCCAGGCTGATGGGCGCGAACGGTGGACGCCACACGGTGGTCCCGACCTGCTCGATGGTCTCGCCCCTGGCCTCGGCCAGCACGGCCACGGTATTGACCGTCTCCAGCTTGCCCTGGGACGGGCCCATGGTGGCAGTGGTGAACCGCTTGAGCAGCTCGACCGAGTCATAGCCCTCGGCGGCGGCGGCCAACAGGTCCTTGGACGACACATCCTCGGAGAAGTCGACCATACCGTGGGTCGACGACCGGTAAAGGGCGGGGTGGGGATCGGGTGCGAAGTCGGGTCGGTCGTCGTCGGGCCACGGCGGCTCCGGCCCATCGATGGCCCGGGCCCGCGCCGTCGAGAACCGCAGCCGATGCGAGGTCACCGCAGCCCGACCGGCGGCCAAACGGCCGGTGGCTCGGGCGTGGTCGAGCAGTTCGTCCAGCGACCCATCGCCCACCAGCCCGCCGGTGGCCAGCACCGTGTCCAGGGCCGCCCCGGGGACGAACCGGGCCCCGGCGTTGTGATAGACGGGTCGATCGCCGGCCATGTTGAGCAACGAGGTCGGTGCTGTCCAGCCGATGGCAGTGACCAGTAGATCGGCTTCGACTCGTGATCCGTCGTTCCGCTCCACCTCCTCCAACCGTCGGGCCGGTCCGTGGGCGGCGACCACGTCGCCGCCGGCCCTGGCATCGACCACCGCCGCCACCTCGACCCCGGCCGACTCGAGGATCTCGACCGCACGGTCACCGTCGGCGTTGGCCGTCAACACCACGGCCCGTCGACCGGGCCGGACGGCATAGCCGTTGATCAACCGTCGAACCGCCCCCGAGGTCATGACCCCGGGTTTGTCATTGCCGGCGAAAACATAGGGTCTCTCGATCAGGCCCGGAGCCACCACGAGACTCTTGGCCCGAGCCTTGATCAGCCGTTCCACCACGCCGGGATGGCTGCGCTGATTGATGGCCAACCAGTTGTCCTCGTAGCGACCGGTCACGGTGGAGTCGACCAGCACCTCCACACCCAGCCGATCGAGCTCTCGCCCCAACCCGACCACGACGGCCCGTTCGCCGGCGTCGCCAAAACGCAGATGACCTCCCAGGGCCGGTTCGTGTTCGACCAGCATGACGCGGGCGCCGGCTTCGGCCGCGGCCACCGCAGCCGCCATGCCGGCCGGCCCGGCCCCCGCCACCACCACGTCGGGGTGACTGTACCGCTTGTCGTAATAGCCGTGAGGGGTGTCGATGTCGACGCACCCCCCGGGGGCAAAGGTGGCCAGTACCCGTTCATAGGCCGGCCACAGTCGCCGGGGGCGGACGAACGTCTTGTAGTAGAAGCCGGCGGTGAGGAATCGGCCGACCAGCCCGTTGGCGGCCTTGATGTCATGCTCGACCGACGGCCAGACGTTCTGGGCCGACACCTCCATGCCCGGGGCCAGCAACCGGTGGCCGGAACGGACATTGGGTTCGTCGCCGACCTGGACCAGACCGTTGGGATCCCAATAATCTGCGGTCAGATACGACCTGGGTCGGTGATACTTCATGCTCCTGGCGATGAGCTGGACATCGTTGGCCAGCAGGGCCGAGGCGATGGTGTCACCCTCGAAACCGACCAGATCGGTGCCGTTCCACCGGAACCGAATAGGGCGACGTCGATCGACCACCTCTCCCGACCGAGGACCGAGCCTTCCGGTCAGTCCCCCGCCGTTGCCTCCTGTTGATTCTGTGCGCCCCGGCCCTCGTTTTCGAGGTGTGAGACGCACAGACCGGGGGGAGGCGGCGTAGGACCGTGGGTCGGATGTCATGCCTTGGCCTCCGGTTTGTGGCCCGGCACCACCGGTGCGCGGAACTGATTGGAGGCGGTGTGGCGTTCCACCGTGAAGTACCGTCGGCAACCGAGCCGGCAATACCAGGTCTCGCGCAGCCAGCCGGCCGGGTTGGACCGGGTGTAGAGATAGCGCCGCCATTGCTCGGGCGTGGCCGACTCGGGGTCGGGGCGGGACACCGACTCACCGACGTAGCGCATATCGGCCGAGTTGCGGGGCCCACAGTGAGGACAGGGAACCAGCAGCATGGTTATCTCCGCTCCGGCACGGTGCATCGAACAAGGTCAGTGGCCAACGGCTGCGGCCCCCTTCTCCCCCACCAGACGACCATGACCGAATCGGTCGAGACCGAAGGCCTGTATCAGCTCGGGGACCGACTTGGTGGCCACACATTCGGCCATGGTCTCACCCGAGACGGGGCCGGCCTTGAACCCGTAGGTTCCCCAGCCGACATCGCACAGGAAGCCCTCGACCGGCGTGAAGCCCATGATCGGCGAATAATCGGGGGTCATGTCGCACAGTCCGGCCCACTGTCTCAACAGGCGCATCTTGGAGATGCCGGGCATCAGCTCCAGGACGTGGCCGGCCAGTTCCTCGGTGAACTCCAGGGAACCTCTCACCGAGTAGTTGTTGTAGGGGTCGACCGAGGCCCCGAACACCAGCTCGCCGCGATCGGTCTGGCTGACGTAGACGTGGAGGGAGCCCGACACCACCACCGTGGGCAGGAAGACCTTGACCGGCTCGGTGACCGCGGCCTGAAGCGGCCGGGTCGAGATGGGGAGTTCGACACCGGCCATGGCCGAGATCAGCGATGCCCAACCGGCGGTGGCATTGACCACAATCGCGGCAGCGATGTCACCCTGACTGGTTCGGACCCCGGTAACCCTCCCCCCGGCGCCCTTGCCTCCGGGTCCTTCACCGCCCTCAACCAGGATGTCGAGGACCTCGGTCTTCTGGTGGATCTCCACCCCCATGGCGTCGGCGGCACGGGCGTAGCCCCAGACCACGGCATCATGACGGATGATGCCGCCGGGCGGATGATAGAGGGCACCAAGGATGGGGTACCGGGTGTGGTGGCTGACATCGAGGCTGGGGGCCAACTCCTTGACCTGAGCCGGGTCGATGACCGATGAATCGATGCCCTGGAGTTTGTTCACTTCGGCCCGCCACCGCATCGTCCGCAGCGCGGCGTCGGAATGGGCCAGGGTCAGGTGGCCCCGGCGGGAGAACATCACGTTGATGTTCAGCTCGCCGGCCATGTCATTGTACAACTGAAGCGATCGGTCGTAGAAGGCGACCCCCTCCGGAGTCAGATAGTTGGACCGGACGATCGCCGTGTTCCGACCCGACCCACCGGAACCGATGTAGGACTTGTCGACCACTGCCACCTTGGTGATGCCGTGGTTGCGAGCCAGGTAGTAGGCGGTGGCCAGACCATGCACCCCGCCGCCGATGACGACCACGTCGTAGCTCGGCCGAAGCTCGACCTGCCGCCAGGCTCGAGGCCACGAGTCCCCGCTGATTCCCCTTCGGGCCAAACCCAGGGCCGAGTAGCGGGCCGGCGGCTTCATCCACCATCTCCGACGGACATCGATGTCATCGACTCGATGGTAGAGAGGGGGGATTCGGCCGTGAAATATCAATTCATCTAGCATTGATCGATGTTCGCTATCAATATCGGTGAGCCGTCACCATGAACCTGCGTCGCCTGGAGTACTTCTCCGCGGTGGCCGATGAACTCCACTTCGGCCGGGCGGCGGAGCGGTTGCATATGGCCCAGCCACCGCTCAGCCAGCAGATCCGTCGACTCGAGTCCGAGCTGGGGTTCGAGTTGTTCGAGCGCACGACGAGACGGGTCGTTCTGACCCCCAGAGGGCGTGACCTGTATGACGACGCCCGACGGCTGGTGGCCGAAGCCCGTCGCCTCGAGAATCGAGTGGAGGAGATTCGTACCGGCCAGGCCGGCACACTGCGGCTGGGGTTTGTCGACTCGGCTTCCTACGAGATCATGCCCCGCCTGGTCAGAGCGCTCCGCAGCCGGTGGCCGGCCGTCGAGTACCAGCTCCGCACGCTGTCGTCGGACAGCCAGATCGAGGCGCTGGGGACCGGCGAGATCGATCTCGGTTTGGCCCGCACCGGGCCACCGGTACTGTCGCCAACCGTCACAGGGTCGGCCTTGCCGAAACCGGGGGCCGTCGCTTCGCTGGCCCTCACATACGAGCCGCTGGTGCTGGCAGTGGATTCCGATCATCCTCTGGGCCGGCGCTCCCCGGTCAATCTTCCGGCTCTGGTCGAGCAACCGTTCATCGGTTTCGACCGACTGATCTCGCCTCGCCTGCACCTCCGGCTCGTCGAACTGCTGGCAACGTCCGGTGTTGATTATGACCCGGTCATGGAGGCTACCGACTACACGACCATCATCGGTCTTGTAGCCTCCGGTCACGGAGTGGCCGTGGTGCCGGCCGGAGTGCGCTCGTTCCAGCCACCGTCGGTGGTCTACCTCGACATCAGCGACGAGGCGGCGGCCGTCTCGTTGCTGCTCCTTCATCGGTCGGACGAGGAGTCCCTTCTGGTCGAACAGGCCACCGCAGTGGCTGTGGCCATGTTTGCCGATCGTGACTGACCATCTGGCAACAACGTCCTCCTAGAGCGCTCACCCGCAAGCTCCAGACCTCTGCCCCCACCACGGCACCACGGGATCGAAGAGGGATACGGTGTGGACAGAATGAAGCGGAGGAAAGGTGAGACGACAATGGAGGATGTCCGGATCATCCTGGCCTCGCTATGGGTGGCCCTCATGCTCACCTACCTCCTGGGTGACGTCCTGCGCATATTCGCCGGCGACTTCACCCCCGGTGAAATCGACGGCCAAGAGGCGTCATCCTGGGTATGGGTGCTGGCCGCAGCCGTCATGCTCATCCCCATAACCATGCTGGTTCTCTCGCTCACGCTCGACTACCCCGCTATACGGTGGGTAGCGATGGGCGCCTCGGTCTTCCTCGTTTTGTTCAACATCGTCGGCCTGCCCTATCCCGGGCTGTACGACAACCTGTTGATCGGTGCCGGCTTCGTCGTCAACGGTCTGATCATCTACTACGCCTGGACCTGGACCTGATCGTCGCCGCTCCCCTCCCCGCTCCGCCGATACCGTGCACGACGTGAGTTCAGGGCCGAGGCTCGCGGGGTAGGCCGAGCACCCGCTCACCCAGGATGTTTCGCATGATGTTGGAGGTGCCACCCATGATGGTGTAGCCCGGAGCGTAGAACAGGCCCCGGGCGACATCGCCACACAGCTGGCTCTCGGCTCCGAGCACACGGTGGACGAACTGGGACACCTGCCACTCGTGCTCGGTGCAGAAGCACTTGGTGGCGGCGCTGAATCCGGCCGGCGCCTGCTTCATGACCTCGCGGTACACCAGCAACCGGCCAATGCGATAGCCGGCTTCCAGCCGGGCGATCTCCTGCCGGATCAAAGGATCGGACCTGTCGGCCCGCCGGATGGCCAGATCGTAGAGCGCCTTGTTCGACACCAGCCGGTCGATACCGCCCCGCTCGTGCTCCAACTGGACCATGGTCTGGCGGAACGCATTGCCTTCGACCCCGACCAGGTTCGCCACCGGCACCCGGACGTCGGTGAAGTAGAGCTCACAGAAGTGGCGGCTGGTGGTCATGTCGGTGATGGGCCGGACCTCGATGCCATCGGCGTCCATCGGTACCACGATCTCGGAAATGCCTCGATGGGGAGGCCCCTCGCTGGAGGTCCGGCAGATCAGGTAGCAGTAGTCGGCCACGTCCCCGAAACTGGTCCAGATCTTCTGTCCGTTGATGATCCAGCAGCCATTGTCCCGTACGGCCGAGGTCTTCAACGAGGCCAGATCGGACCCGGCATCGGGCTCGCTCATGCCGATGCACCAGGTGGCTTCACCCGACAGCATCGGTGGCAGATAGCAGCCTTTCTGCTCATCGGTCCCGTAGGCGATGAAGGTTGGGCCGAATTGGCGGTCGGCAACCCACATGGCGGCGATTGGGGCGCCGGCGGCAATCATCTCCTCGGCCACGATGACCCGTTCCAGCGGCGGCCGTTCCCGTCCCCCGTACCGTCGAGGCCAGCCCATGCCGATCCAGCCTTCCTGGGCCATTCTCCGGGCGAACTCCTTCGAAAAGCCGTTGATCCAGCTGTCGTTGAACCGCCCGTGCTCGGCCACACCCTCGGCGGCCACAGCACGCGCCCGCTCCCGTAATGCCTCCTGGTCCGGGGTGAGGGCAAAGGACAACCCGCCGGTGGGCCGGCCATCGTGAGAGCCTGATGTGGTCACGGCTCCATGATGCCGGTCGGCATCCACGGACAAGACACCGAAGCGGTCGGTTCAACCGTTGGGCAGTCAGGCCATCAAGCATCGAAAGTGGGGATCATCCCGCCGATACACACCGAGTGTCCGGAGCGGGTGGTGATCCGACGGTTCGCTGCCGGTCGTCGAGGGCGAACAGGCCCCGCCGATCACAGTCCTGCGGCAGGCGATGGACGGCGGCCGACGATCCCCGTCAAGGCGCCCGCCCAGGCCGGCGATCACCACCGAATAGGGATCGGCTCGCAGCGATGCCGCCACCCGAGCTGGCCAGGTGGACCGATCAGCCCCGACGGGACCGACGCGCCGCGGGTGACACGATCGTTTCCAATCACCAGACGCTGGATGTCGGCTTTGTTCTCGAGCACGCGTTCCCGGAACGGCTGACGTTCGGTCGAGCCTCCGGATGGAGCGGGTCCCACGACGCCAATGTGCGCACCATCCGGGCCTGTCGGCCAGTGCTCTCAGACACCTTTCACGACCTACTCGACCTGTCGGGGACGACGACCGTTCACGCCCGGATCCCCGTAGTGCCAACGAGGAGGGTTGCTCCGGCGAGCACGGAGGCCCCAATCAGCACGGCGCGGGTCCGTCGCCCGATACGCCACCCGTCACCGACAGGGGCTGCGATCGGCCACATCGCCCAGACAACGACGGCGTAGGTGGCGGCGAGCAGGACCAGGCCGAGCACCCGTTGTCGGTTGAGGCCTCCGTCAACGGTGTCGGACAAGACGAAGGCCAGCGATGGAACGGCAAGCGCGGCCACCGCCACCCGAATCCTTCCGGACCAACCCCGTCGCCACACGGCAAGTGAGCCGGCCACAACGGCGGGCAGCATGATTCCGCCGGCTCCGAAAAACATGGGGAGGACGAGGATGGCGCCAAACACCCGGCCCGAAGTCGACCAGCGACGCCGTCCCCGACGCGACACGGCCGCCACCGCGTGGCCGAGGCCGGCCGACGTGAAGGCCATGACGATGAAGATCGTGCCGTTCCAGCTGAACTCCGGGTCCGATGACAGGAGGCGCATCCACCCCCGGGCCACGGCGCCCAGCGCCAACCCGAGCATCGGTCCGACTCCGAGCACCCACCAGCCAACGGGATGCCCGGTGGCAGCAGGAGGCGGCAGTGCAACGGTGTCGTGGTCCGCCGGGGCGGGGGTGGCAAGGGTTGGCAAGGTTTGAGAAGGGCTCTCCATGATGGGACAGACGTACGAGCCGGCAGCTCGGGTGACGCGGGACCGGTGTGGCCGTGTCACCCGATGAGTTCCCGTCTTCGTCCGTTTCGATGTGACCCCAATGTCCGCCTTGTTCAGCGCCGCCCGGGTCGGTGTGGCATGCTGACGTCCGTGACCGCGAAGTCGGGCATCATGGCTGCGGTGGTCGCCGACGCTGGTCCAGCTCAGATTCCCGTCAGCTGGATGGTGGCCGCCGTGGCCGCGGTCGATGCGATGGCTTCGGCGACCGGGGTCGTCGACGAGGACCGTCATGGGCTCGTTGTCCAGCTGTTCTTGGACGAGGGTCGGTCGCTGGTCCGCCTGGCCCGGCTCTTCGTCGACGACCGGGACGCCGCCGAGGACATCGTCCAGGAATCCTTCCTCCGCCTGGCCCGTCATGCCGGCTCGATCAACGACCTCGATCGGGCGCCGGCCTACCTTCGCTCGATCGTGCTCAACCTGGCCAGGGACCACAACCGTCGAGGTCTGGTGTCACTCCGGCATCAGGCCGCCGCCGGGCGGGAACTCGATGTCGATAATGACCCGACCGCCGACGTGACCGACCGCCTTGTTCGCGACGAGCGACACCTGCGGGTGCTCCTCTGCGTGCGGGAACTTCCACGACGACAGCGCGACTGCATCACCCTCCGCTACCTGGAAGGCGCCTCGATCGATCGGATCGCGACCACCCTTGGCCTGTCACCCAATTCGGTCAAGACCCACCTTCGCCGGGCCCTGGACAACCTACGCCGGGCGCTGGTCGATCCCGAGACACAGACGATCGAGGCGTGACGTGCTGGACGAGAGTGAGGTCGAGCAGCGGCTGGTCGACGCATTTGACGACGTCCGGGCCACCGTGGTCGAGCAGCCCGACCTGTTCTCCCGGGTCCAGCGAGCCCTCGTCGAAGCGAAGGAGCGTCGCCGTTTCCGTCTCCGACTGGGCGCCGCGATCCTCGGTGGGGTCGCAGCGGTCGCCGCCCTGACCCTTTCCCTGTCCGACTTCCAAGAAAGGAGATTGCTCATGCCCTGGTGGGTTCTCGAACTGGTGACGAACATCGTCTTGATATCGCTCGCCATCGCTCTTGGGCCGTTCATCAAGCGGTTCGGGCGGGCCTATGCCGCTGACGTGTTCGGCGCCAATCCCAGAACCGGGAAGAGCTACCTGGTGCTGACCGACGTGGCCTACTACCTCGTGTTCGCGGCATACATCCTGCTGTCGATGCGTTTTGTCGAGGCGGCGAACTGGGTCGATCACCGACTGGTGCAGCTCCAGCACGAGGTGGCCCGAGTCGGCGGCATGCTGCTCCTGCTCGGCGGGCTGCATACGGCCAACGTGTTGGCCCTCCCGGTGATCGGCAATCTGCTCAACGCCGTAAGGCGCTCCGATCGGCCGGCCCCCGAAACCGATCCGAGGGCGTCCGACGGACCGGGCGGAACGGTATCCGGTGCCCTGTCCACGCCACCGCTGGCCCCCGGCACCTGGCTCCTTCGGATCGAGCCCGTCGGCGACGACCCGCTCGATTCACCCGCCAAGGAGGAATGAGAACGGCGACCGGGTGGCGCTCGAGGCGCCGGTTGTTCCATCCATCCCCGCTCCCGCGACCGATCGGGCCGCCTCTGGTCGGCCAACCCAGCATGCAGCCCCGAACATGGGCTCGCCGCAACACTTCGAAGGTCGTGTTGCCGGACACGTCGTGACCTTCTCCCTGGTCCTCGTCGCCCTTCTTTCGGGGCGAGCGCCCGCGGCGGTGGCTTGGATTTGCTGGGAGTACGAACCTTGCAAGGTCATACGGCCAGGTGCCGCCTATGTCGGCCTGGATCCGGCCGTCACGCCGTGATCCATGTCGGCCGAGTTTGTGCCGGAACGGCACCAGGGAAGGCGATCGACGTCAACGTTGCCACCCGACACGACGGCCACCACCGAGCGTCCGGCGAACCGTTCCCTGTCGGCCACCACGGCGGCCAGGGGAACGGACCCCGACGGCTCGGCCACCAGCTTTGCCCCCGTCCACAGCAATCGCATGGCCTCGACGATCTGTTCGTCGGTCACGGTCACGATGTCGTCCACGAGACGCCGTATCAGCCGGAAGTTCCGATGCCCCAGTGAGGTGAGCAACCCGTCGGCGATGGTGTCGGGACCGATCTGGGGCTGCCACCGCCCGGAGTGGAAGCTGCGGAAGGCATCGTCGGCGCCGGCCGGTTCGACACCGATGACCTCGGTGCCGGGCCAAAGGGAGCTCACAGCCACCGCCACGCCGGCCAGCAGGCCGCCACCGCCCACCGGGACGAGTATGACGTCGGGGCGCTCGTCGAGCTGAAGGCTCAATTCCAGGCCGACCGTGCCCTGGCCGGCGATGACGGCCGGGTCGTCGTAGGGGTGTACGAGCACGGCGCCGGTGTCGGCCTGGATTGCGGCCACCGTGGTTTCTCGCGCCTCCAAGGTCGGCTCGCACTCCACGATCGCCGCACCGTAGCCGGCCATGGCCGCCTTCTTCACCGCCGGGGCATTGGCCGGGACCACCACTCGGGCCTTGACACCTCGAGTACGGGCCGCCAGGGCCAGCGCAGCGCCGTGGTTTCCTGACGAGTGGGTGATGACGCCTCGGGCCGCCCGGTCGGCGTCGAGCAGGAACACCGCGTTGTGGGCTCCTCGCGCCTTGAATGCACCGCCCTTCTGCAGGTTCTCGCATTTGAACCACAGCCGGCAGCCCAGCGATTCCGACAGCACGTCGCACTCGATCAGCGGGGTTCGATGCACAAAGGGGGCGATCCGGGCGGCTGCAGCCTCGATGTCGGACATCGTGACCTCACCGATCGGGCCGTGTTGCGCCATCAGGACCGATCTCCAATCGGTACCTGAGCGCCTCCGGCCTCGGCGCTGGCCAGGGCGGCGTCCAGCACCCGTTGCACGGCCAGGCCTTCGGCGAAATCCGGTTGGGTCGGGGTTCCGGCGGCGATGGCGTCGATCCATCCTCGGGTCATGGCGTCGGTACGGCGGAAGATATGACGGTAGGTGTCATGGACCGAGCGCCGGGGCGCCCCGTCCCAGATGTCATCGGGGATGGGAAGCTCGGCCATCGGTTCCTCCCCCCATTTGGCTCCGCTCACCCGCTGTACCGTCTGCCAATCACACAGTCCGTGCAAGGTTCCATCGTCGCCGTGAACCTCGATCTGATGGCTTTGGCCGAACGATCCCGGTTCCCAGGCCACGGCCGTCACCTGGAAGACGCCATAGGCTCCCGATCGGTAGTCGACGGTGAACACCGCACTGTCCTCGCCCCGCTCGTAGTCGGTTCCGTCGGGGCGATCGGCTCGGGGTACCTGCCTGCGGGCTGTGGCCGAGACCGCCACCTCATCGTCGTCGAGCAGCCATCGGGCGACGTGGATCCAATGGGAGCCGAGGTCACCGAGTACGCCCGAGCCGGCCACGGCGTTGTCGAAACGCCACACGTACTCCCCGCCATGGGCGAATCCGGTGTAGTACCGCAGGTTCACGTGACGCACCGACCCGACGTAACCCTCCGCGATGAGGCGCTTGATCCACCGGAACATGGGCATATAGCGGTAGGTGAACGGAACCATGGTGACAACGCCGGCAACCCGGGCCCTGGCCACCAGGTCGGCGGCCTGGGCCACGTCGAGGCCCAGCGGTTTCTCGCACAGCACATGAAGCCCGGCGTCAAGGGCGGCGGCACTCAGCGGGTGATGGCTGTCGTTGGCCGAGGCCACGATGACGGCGTCCACCTCGCCGGAGTCGATCATGGCCGCCGGGTCGGTGTGCCACCGCTCGATGCCCCAGCGCCGGGCGAAGTCCTCGGTCCGGGACGGGCTTCGGCCGACCACGGCATCGACCACACAATGGTCGTGATCGACCAGGGCCGGGAGATACATACTGTCGGCCCACCAACTAGTACCGATGACGCCGACCCGAACCATCGGCGCCGTCATCGGACGACTCGGCGATGGCGGGGCAACGGGATCATGGGACGCCCCTCGCCGGCTTCATCGCCCACTCAGGCCTCGGTCCGGGTGATGGCCACCGGTACCCAGCGGAGCACCTTGGTCACCTCCTCGTCGCCGTGGCCGTCCGGAGCCGGCCGATGGGCGTATCCCGTGGTCTCATAGGCCCGCACAGTGGCGCCGCCGGCGTTGCGATGCTCGGCCAACAGCCGGTGCTCGAACGACAGCAGATCACCCTCGAAGGCCGGGGCAAGGTGACTGCAGGCATGCCAGGCGACAAAGGTGGCCAGCCTGGGCTCCACCCGGGTCAGCGATGCCTGGGCCAGGGCCTGGACGTGGCCGCCGTAGACCAGGCGCTGTCCGTACATCGTGGCCTGGGCATCGCGGTGGACAATGGCTCGGTTGTGGGTCAACCGGACCAGCCCGGTGGCCTCGTCGATCACATCTCGCGTGACGTCGGAGCGGATCTCCCCCTCTCCCCATGGAGCGGACATCGGGAGGGCATCGGCCTGCCACGATGACGGGATCAGGTCAACGTAGTCGGCGATGTCGGGATCATCGGGAGCCGAGCCGGTGTCGCCGGCGTGGCCGGGCATCGTGTCACCCCGTACCGGTAACAGCGCGCAACGCTGGTAATCCATCACCAGCTCGTCATCGGCCGTGGTCTGCATACCGAGTAGGACCTTTCCCCGATTCGGCCGATCCGGCCTCGGGGTGGCGTCGGCCATGGCCAGAATGTGGATCCGGGTATGCAGGGTCTCGCCGATGTGGACCGGACGCAGGATGCGCATGTTGCGGTAGAAGAGGTTGGCGATGGCCCGTCGCGTGGCGACCGTGGACTGGCCGACCGACAGGTTGGCCACCAGCCCGGGCGAGGCCAGGGGCGCCGATGCACCGGTGACGGCGGACGACAGTCGATGGTCGAGGCACACCGGTAGTACCTCGCCCACGATGGACTGGTACCAGGCGGCCAACCCGACATCCATTGTCACCGCCGGCTGGGGCTCCAGCTCCATGCCGGGCGCAAGATCATCGTAGAACGGACCATCAGCGGGAACGGGTGTGCTCATAGCCTCCGAAGGGTAGTCGTGGCTCGGCGATGGGTAGCGAATCGGACGCGATGGGTCTGACGACAGGTCCCGACGATTCCCGGCCTTCGGTCCGACGATTAACGGTCGGCGCCGAGCGCGTACCAGGCGGCAAGCACGGCGTCCACGGCCCGATCGGCGTCGTCGAGGGTGGTGGCCACGTCACTGACGCTGATCCTCATGGCCCGCCGACCCCGCCATGTCGTCGGCCCGAACCACGCCTCGCCACCGCCCTCGACCCCGGCGATCACGGCATCGGTTACCGAGTCGTCGCCGAAGGCGACGAGGGCCTGGTTGAGCACCACCGGGGCCAGCAGCTCGGCCCCACCGGCCGCCAGCCGCCGGGCCATGTGGTGGGCCAGCCAACAACAGCGGTCGATCAGAGTGGCCATACCGTTGCGACCGAGCGTGGCGAAGGTGGCCAACAGGGGAATCGATCGAGCCCGTTGCGACATCTGGGAACCCAGTTGCATGGGTTCCCGGCGGGCGGCTGCGCCGCCGGCCTCGCCGGCGCCGGGGGTTGGGGCATAGGCGGCGTCGACTGCCATGGTGGACACCAGCGGACCGGGGTCGGCCATGATCAACACCCCACAGTCATAGGGACTGTTCGGCCACTTGTGCCCATCGGTGGCCCACGAATCAGCCCGATCGACCCCGACCACCTGATCCTGATATCGGGGCGAGGCCGCGGCCCAGAGGCCGAAAGCCCCATCGACATGGATCCAGGCCCGATCCCGCAGACCCCGCGTGCGCAACACCCTTTCGATCTGGCCCACGGGGTCGCTGTGGCCGGTATTGACGTTTCCGCATTGGGCGATCATGAGGACCGGAGGCTGGATAGGGGGAAGGCGGGCGGGATCAATCGCCCCTGCCCCGTCCACCGGGGCCCTGACGATCCGACCGGTCCCCAGCCCGGCCAGTCGCACCGCTTTGTCCACCGAGAGGTGGGCCTCGGCCGAGGTGACGACGGTAATCGGTGGTGCCCCCATCAGGCCATCGCGGTTCACATCCCAGCCATCGAGTCGAAGTAGATGATCCCGGGCCACGGTCACGGCATTCAAATTTGCGACGCTGGCGCCGCTGCACAGTACGGCCGTGGCCCCGGCCGGCAGGCCGAGCAGCTCGACCAACCACCGAGCCACCTGGGCGTCGATACGGTGGGCCAGAGGCGACATCGTCGACACGGCGACGTTCTGGTCCCAGGCCTGAGCCAGCACGGAGGCGGCCAATGCCGCCGGCTCGGTTCCACCGGTCACGAACCCGAAGTACCGCCCTCCGGTGGAACGGATCGCGGTGCGACGCCCGAGATCGGCCAGCAGGTCCAGCAGCTCCGATGGGGCCACGGGCCGGTCGAGCGACAGATCGTCCAATGGCACCAGCGCCTCGTGGAGCTCGGTGCCGGGGTGCACCGGTGAAGCACGCTCGACTGCCAGGTAGTCGGCCGCGTGGTCGGCCGCCCGGCTGAACAGCGCAATCTTCCTCTCCGAGGAGTTCGAGGGTGTCACCTCGTGCGGTGGGAGGGCCTTCTCCAATGAGAGGGGGGCAGGACGGTCGATGACTACTCCTCCACTACTTCAATGGCATATTCGGGGCAGTTGTCGATGGCAAGACGGGCCTTGTCGTGAAGATCGGCCGGCACTACTCCCCCATGACGTTCGAAGGCGTTGCCAAGATCGTCGACATCGAACAGCTCCGGGGCGATGGTGCAGCACCGGTTGTGGCCCTGACACTTCCCCCCGTCAACCCGGATTCTCATGGTTCGACCTCCTCGTCGGGCACTCTCATCGGTGGGTCACCGGCTGTCGCACCGTCGCCGCCGCCTGCTGTGCCCCCGGGCGTGACGAGGTTGCGGAGTCCTGATCGAGCACATCGACCATGACCTCGGGAAGCGGCCGGGAATGGGCCACCACCAGGCGCTGGGTCGGCCGAGTCACCGCCACATACAGCAGTCCGAGACCGCCGGCCCGGGCTACAATCGATGCCGGCTCCGCCACCACCACCACGTCGTATTCCAGCCCTTTGGCGGCCGTCGGGGTCATGGCATGGATACCGGGAACCTGGTCGGCGACCTGGGCGTTCAGCTCGGGATCGGCGGAAATCAAGCACACTCGACCTCGGGTTAACCTGTCCAGCTCCCGCTTCAGCACCCCTGTCACCGAGGCTACGGCATCGATTGCGCCGTCGAGGGGCTCGACCACCACCTCCTGGCCCGACGGCCGAATGGATCGGGCCGGCGTCAATCCCGGGGCCAGTTCGGCCAGCAGCCGGTGGGTCAGCGGATCGAGTTCACGGGGCGACCGGTAGTTGATGGTCAATTCCCGAAATGAGATGTCGGCAAGCATGGGAGGCAGCAGCTCGTCCCAGCCGTTGACCGGTCCGGCCTTCCGCTGGGCCAGGTCGCCGACGATGGTGATACCGGCCTCGGCCCGCCGGGCCACCATTCGCCACTGGATGGCGGTGAGGTCCTGGGCTTCGTCGACGATCACATGCCCGAACTGCCAGCTCCGCTCCAACGCCGCCAGTTCCTGCACGGTGGCCGACACCTCCTGAGCGGCGTCTACCGCTTCCAGGGTCAGATCCTCGGCCGGGGCACCGTCCGACTCCGGCGCCGGCCGGCCGTCCTCGGTAGCCGGCCCGACCTCTTCGGTGTCGGCGAAGGCAACCTCGTAGGGAACCTCGATGTCGTGGTGAACGACGGCGACCGGACCGGATCGGGATCCCGCACCAGCGGACACATCGTCGTCGTCATCGTCGATGTACGGATCGTCCAGTTGATAGAGGAACGGTGTGTCGTCGGGGTCGTCGAGCCGCTGATAGGGCTCGATCGAGGGTTCGGACCGGAGCCCGGGTCGGGTCGACACCCGACCGTCGAGACCACGGCCACCGTCGTGGTCGGCCGAGCCCCCGCCGATGAGTGACACGTCATCGTCCTCGTGTCGGTCAAGCGACGGCTCCTCAGCGGGCAACCCGTCGACCGATCCCGACCCGAAGCCCACCGGGCCGAGGAGAGCCAGAAACTCGTCGAGCAGGCCGGCATCGGCCTCGCTCCACATCCTCCGATCCAGCTCCCGCTCCGGCGTGCGCCGGCGGAACAGCAGACCGGCCCACGACGGGGGATGACCGGCCGCGTCCAGCGCCGAACGGAGCAGAGACCTGCTTCCCAGTACATCGTTCAGAGCCTGCTCCGGTGACAACGGCGGAAAGTGGGCGAGAAGGAACTCCTGCACATCGGGGTTGGAGGCGAACGACTGTCGAGCCTCCTCCAGATCGTGGAACGACCGGTCGTGGACCTCGCCGGCCAGCATGTCGATCAGCAGGCGGCGGAACTCGGCAGCGCCGTCATTGTGATGGCGATGGCGGCCCGCTCGCTGGAAGAGCCGCTGTAGCCGGTCGAGATCGACCACGACGCGGCGCGACCCGTACCAGCACACCAACCGGTCCTTCGGTGGGCGTTGTCGCTGGGCGACCGCCGCCGCCACCAGGGACACCATGGCGGCCGAACCCTTCAACTCGGCCACCTCCGATGGTTCGTCGAGACCAAGCCGGATCCCCCTGTACAGACGGGGTATCGTCACTGCGACCACACCACTCTCCCCCAACGACGGCAGAACCTGGGAGATGTAGTGGAGGAACTGCTGACTGGGGCCGACGATGAGCACACCGGTCTCGGCCAGCTCAACCCGTTTGTCGTACAGCAGATAGGCGGCGCGGTGGAGGGCGACCACCGTCTTTCCCGTGCCCGGCCCGCCCTGGACAACCAGGGTCTTGTCGGCCGGAGCCCGGATGACCGCATCCTGCTCGGCCTGGATCGTGGCCACCACCGTGTGCATCTGCTCCCGGGTGGGGGCGTCCAGGCTGGCCAGGAGCGCCGCCTCGCCCCGCAACTGATCCTGTCCTCCGATCATGCGGCTCGGATCGAAAACCTCATCGGAGTAGTCGATCAGGGCGGAAGGGGTCTCGGGTCGAGGATCGTCGTAGAGCAGGTGCCGCCGTCGGTAGAGGCCCATGGGCTCGAGCGGCGTGGCCCGATAGAACGGCACGGCGGCCCGGGCCCGCCAGTCGACCAGTAGCACGTCGTCGCCGTCGAGCACCGTCCGGCGCCCGATGTAGAGTTCGTCTCCTCCATCCTCAACCACCTTGCCGAAGGCCAGGGCATCGCCCTGGGCCTCCAGGTCGGCGACCCGACGAGCGGCGTACATGGCCTGCTCCGACATCTGCCGGACCAGGACCGCCTGTACTGCAGCGTCGGCCTCGGCATCCTCGTCCACGATGTCCCGGATGCCGTCGTCGACCGCTTCCGCCGCTTCGGCCGCCAGGCCTCTTGCCACGCTACGAGTGCGCTCCAGGTACCGCAGATGGGCCTGACGAATCCGGGCCAGAGCCTGTCGCTCCAATTCGAGTTGCGGCGTGCGGCCGAAACGGTTCACTTGGTCAACCTAGTCGAGTACGGGAAAAAGCCGACAGCCCGTCGCGTCCCCGTGTCGATGCCGCATCGTCCTGCATCGCTACCCCGACCATCATCTTCATCGTTCGGCCGGTAACGGCTACCATCGTCGCTCAGGCTTCGCAACGGGGAGATCAGACAGTGGGCAGCGAGACCATCGATGTCGGCCGGGTTCGAGACGATCTACTGGCCGAGCAGGATTCATTGGACGGCATCGTGTCGGGGCTGAGCGACGAACAGTGGTACGCCCCCACACCCAGCAGGGGCTGGCGTGTGATGGAACAGATCGCTCACCTCGCCTACTTCGATCATGCCGCAGCCGTCGCCATCACCGACCCGGCACGGTTCGTCGAGCTGAGGGGCGAACTGGGGACCGCCCTCGCCGGCGACGATCCCGAAGCCGTCGACACCCTGACTCTCGAACCCCTGCGGTCGCTCGACCCTGATGGGCTGCTGGAAGCGTGGCGGGCCAACCGCCGATTGCTGGCCGACGCCGCAACCGGCCTGGCCGATGGCGACCGCATCGACTGGTACGGGCCGTCGATGGGCTCCAAGTCGTTTCTGACCGCCCGGCTGATGGAGGCGTGGGCCCACGGTCAGGATGTAGCCGATGCCGTCGGCGTGGACCGGAAGCCGACCGACCGGCTGGCCCATGTCGCCCGGCTCGGGTTCATTACCCGAGGCTGGTCCTATGCCGTTCGAGGATTGGAGGTGCCATCCGATCAGGTGCGGCTCGAGCTGGTCGCTCCGTCCGGCGCCCACTGGCGGTTCGGGTCCGAGGACGCAGCCCAGTCGATCACCGGGTCGGCCCAGGCCTTTTGCCTTGTGGTGACCCAGCGCCGACACCTCAACGACACCGACCTGGTGGTGGAAGGTGACGCCGCCCGTGACTGGATGCTGCGGGCTCAGGCTTTTGCCGGCGGGCCCACCGAGGGGCCGGCCGCCGGTTCTCCATCCTGAGCCCGCCCGCTTCGTCGAACCGGGGAAGGCGGTCAGGACGGTGCCGGATCCGATGGCGGACGGCGCAGCATCAGAGCCTGACGAACGGCCCGGCAACACAGTTCCCCACGCTGGTTGTGACCCCGGTGCTCGAGCGTGACGATCCCCTGGTTCGGTCGCGATCGTGACGGTCGAGCTTCGATGACCTCGGTCTCCACCCGTAGCGTGTCGCCGTGGAACATGGGGGCCGGGAACACGACCTCGCTGAAGCCGAGGTTGGCCACCGTGGTGCCCAGGGTGGTCTCGTGCACACTGATGCCGATGACCATGGCGACCGTCAGCATGGAGTTGACCAGGGGTCGGCCGAACTCCGTCTCCCGTTCGGCGTAGTCGAAATCGAGATGGAGCCATGCCGGGTTCATGGTCATGGAACTGAACATGACATTGTCGGACTCGGTGATGGTGCGACGGATGGCGTGGTGGATGATCAACCCGGGGGTCAGCTCCTCGAACCACCGCCCGGTGTGAGGCCGCCGGGCAGGACTCGACATGGTCCTGTCATCGCCGCCTGTGTCATCACTGTCTGCACCGCTGGTCATGGATGTGCCCCTCCTCGGACTCGTTCCAGCAGGTGCCGGGCCTGCACCGCCAGGGGTTCGTCCACCATCTGACCCTCGAAGTCGATGGCGGCGAGACCCCGGACCTGGGCCTCGGCGTAGGCGGCCAGAAGCCGGCGGGCCCGATCCACCTCCTCCGGTCCGGGAGTGAAGGCGGCGTTCGCCGGCTCCACCTGGCCGGGATGGATGCAAAGTTTGCCGGCATAGCCCATGTTGCGGGCCTGTCGGGCCTCAAGCGTGAACCGAGCCTCGTTTCGGAAGTCGGTGACGACCTGGTCGACGATCGGAACCTCGGCCACCCGGGCGGCCAGGGCCACTGCAGATCGGGCGTTGGCCACCTCATGGTTCGACTCGGTTCGCACCCCACCGAGGTCGGCGATCAGATCCTCGGCCCCGAAGTAGGCAGCCGACACCCTGGGATGGCTCAGCAGCATCCGGGCGTCAAGCACACCCAAGGCCGTCTCGATGCCCACCAACACCCCGACGTTGTCCAACCCGGCCCGATCCAGCGTGGCGGCAACATGATCCAGCTGCTCCACGGTCTCGATCTTGGGCACGACGACGGCGGCTGCCTCCGGCACAACACCGTCTCTGATGTCGGCATCGAACCATGGGCCGGTCACCGCATTGACCCGAACCACCACGGTCGCACCCTCGGCCACCAGCTGTGGCACCCAGCGACGGGCCAGTACCCGGGCCTGTTCCTTGGCGTTGGCCGGCACCGCATCCTCACAATCGAGGAACACCACATCGGCGCCCCGTCCCGGCAGCTTGCGGATGAAGTCCTCCCGGACCGACGGAGCGATGAGGACCGAACGAAGGACCGGGAGCGGGGTGGCCCGATTCATGGCCCGGTTCATGGCATGGCCAACACGATGGCGATGATGGCGATCACGGCTCCGCCCAGTGACAGCGACAGGGCCCGAAGCCGGCGCTTGCGCATGAGGAACTGGATGCCAAGGCCGGTCAGGGCGATGATGACCAGCAGGGCACCGCTGATGTCGATGACCCATCGCCACGCCGACGTGGCATCCCGTCCCTTGTGTAGCTCGTTCATGATCCCGAGCAGGCCCTGTCGACTGGTCGTCAACTCGTATCGGCCGGACGTGGTGTCGAAGAAGAGGTCGGCTCCATAGCCCGGAGCCCGGTAGCTGATCGACCCCTCATCCCCCTCGATTCCGAAGTCCGTTACCTCGCCTGACACCCCATGGCGCTCCCTGACCAGCTGACTGACGGCCAAGAACCTGGTCCCGTCAGCGACGGCCTCGCCGCCCCCGCCGGCCGGTTCCACCAGATCGACGGGCAGCGAACCGGTAACGGTTTCGGTCGTCGTGTCGGCGCCGAGGAATGTCCACTCCGGATGGTTGAGGGTGATACCGGTTACACCGAAGAACAACATCAGCAGCAGGCTGATCATGCTGATGTAGACATGGGTCCATCGCAACCAGAAATGGGTTCGCCGGTTCAGCTCACCGGGTGGTGGCGGCGGCGTCCGACGAACCGGCGGCCGGCGATGGGATGGAGCCGGAGGAGCCGGGCGACGATCAGGGGTGAGCAGGCTCACGGCCTCCAACGGTACCGCAAAACGCCGACAGCCGGCACGGCGCCGATCCTGAGGGTCACCAGGGCCTAGGTTTTCTTGGTGGTTTGGAAACTCGAACATTGCGGCAAGTCTTCTGCACCAAGGAAATCTCGAGTTGCCGGCCGAAGACCGGGATACCTAGACGATGAGCTCAAAGGCATCGGGGATGACCGACACGGCAATCCTCCGGTACGAACCGATGGGGTGTCCGTCGACCCGGACCGGGATCGGGCGATCGAAGCCATGGTGCCACTCCGAGACCCGGAGCGTTCGAAGATCGGGGTGGGGCAGGTGGGAGCCGGTACGGGCCCGCCGGGCCGCCTCCACCCGCTGACGCCAATCAAGGGCGCCGACGGTGATGTCGAGAACCCCGTCGTTGGGATGTGCCCTCGGACCGAGACGAAGCGGTCCCAGCCAACGCGTCGACAGGAGCGGCGCATTCATCACCACGGCCCCCTCGCCTCGCCACAGGCCGCGGCGGGCGACCAGATGGGCCACAAACGGGACCTCCTGGTCGGCCCCGGTCCCGTCGCCGGCGTGGAGCACTGCGAGATCGACCGGGAACCGCCATCGTTGCCCTGCGGGTCGCGGTTTGTCGAGTCCCACCGTGGCCAGGAGATCACCGGTGGCGACCGAGGCCCTCAGTTGTTCATGGTGCCGCCACCGGTCGCGGGCCAGCAGCGCCAACTCCCGGTCGTTGTCGGCCGTCGGCACCTCGCCCGCCGACGGGCTCGGCGCACCCCAGGCCTCACCCTTGCGAATCGTCACGAGACTCCGACCGGCCGGGGGTCGATCCGCCCCCGCCCCCCGATCCCTCACCGCGCCCGGACTGCTCATCGCCGTCGAGGAGCTTCGACGACGCTGCCACGAGATCCCGATTGACGGCATCGGCCGCCGCCCTGGCCTGACGAGCGGTGCGTCCATCAACGGCGAGCTGCCCGAGCTGGCGCAGCAGGTCGATGAGCTGTTTGGTGGTGCGGACGAAGTCGCCGGCCGTGAACTCCTCGTCGGCCAGGACATCGTCCAGACTGCCCCCCGCAGCCCAGCCGTGAGCCACGGCCACGAAGCCGGCGTCGGGGGCTCTGGTCAGCGGGAGTCGGTGCTCCTGCTCGGTCTGATTCAAATCCAGGTGCATGGCCTGAATACGGCGGAACCGGCGCCGAAGGTCGGCCGACGGGTACCAGGGCTGACCGGCAGGCCCGTTGCTTCGTCGCTCCTCGTAGACGAACACCGACGCCAAACCGGCAATCTCGGCCGGGTTGAGTCCATCGAACATGCCGGCCTCCATGGCCTCGACCACCAGGAGATCGCATTCGTGATAGAGCCGGGCAATGCGCTGGCCACTGGGGGTGAGCGACCAGTCCTCGAGATGGCCTCGCTCCGTCATCAGCTCGATGACCCGGTCGAACTGGGCAGCCAACGACTCGGCCTTGGCTGAGGCCACCTCTCGGATTCGGGCCAGCTCGGATTCGATGCGGTTCAGCCGTTTCAGGCCCTTGACCGCGCCCGCCGGTAACTCGTCCCGGGACTGCAAGCCCGTCCACAACGCCTGCTCATCCGGAGCCGGGGGCCCGCCCCGGTTCTGCTTGCCCCGTGGGCGCCGGCGGGAGCGGGAGTTGGAGCCACCGGCCACCCGGGTCCGGGCCAACGCCTGGGACACCTCATAGGCGAAGCTGATGCTGTTGGGCAGGTAGGGCTCGGGTAGTTCGACCTGGCCGACCGCAACCGGTGGCGACAGAAGTTCGGAAGGTACGACCTCGAAGCTCTGACCGCTTCGATCGACCACGCTGACACGGATTCGTCCCCGTTTGCGAAAGGCCACGCTGAGTACGGCGACCATCCGGGGATCCTGCCCGGGGCCGAGGTCGACTACGTCACCCGGCTTGAAATGGGCCAGCGCGAACGAGATGGCCTGCTCGTCGCGATCAGCCGAGGTCGCAGTGACCGATGCCGCCCGCAGATGCTCGATCGGACCGAAGTCCCGCTCGAGTTGGTTGGTGATCTTGGTCCGGCGCTGAAGCAGCTTGTCGATCTGCTGCTCCGACTCGACCACACCGGCATCGACCCGGTACTGGCCGAACGACAGATTGAGCAGCTGGCGGGCCCGTTGCGGCGAGTGGCCGCGAACCAGGTTGGCCGCCATGTTGTAGGTGGGTCGGAACGACGAGGTCAGTACGTACCGTTTGCTGAGGGCCAGATTGGCCACCTGGTCGAACAAGACGTAGGGCGACCACAGCACCACGGCATGACCGTGGGTGTCGATGCCCCGTCGCCCGGCCCGACCGGTGAGCTGGGTGTACTGACCCGGAGTGAGGAACTCGTGGGTCTCACCGCTGAACTTGCTGAGTTTCTCGATGACGACGGTTCGGGCCGGCATGTTGATTCCCAGGGCCAAGGTCTCGGTGGCGAACACAACCTTGACCAACCCGGCCACGAAGCAGGCCTCGACCGCCTCCTTCATGGGCGGGACCATGCCGGCATGATGGGGAGCCACGCCGGCTTCCAACCCCTGAAGGAACAGGTCGAATCCCAGGACCTCGAGATCCGCTGGATCCAGGTCGGCCAGATGCTCGTTCACGATCTTCGCGATCTGGCGACGCTCGTTCTCGGTGGTCAGCTGCATTCCGGTTGCGGCCACGGCTCGGGCTGCATCATCACAGGCGGCCCGGCTGAAGATGAAGTAGATGACGGGGAGGAGGTCGCGGCGGCGAAGCTCGTGGACGACATCGATTCGCCGGGGCGTTCGCCACGGGGCCCGAGGCCGACGTGACCGCCGTCGATCACCATCCTGGCCCCGCCGGGTGCGCGATCTCGTCTCCGGATCGTAGCGATGGCCCTTGGGGTTGGGTTGGGAGCTGCGCAGGGTCTTCATGACATGAAGATGACTGCCCGAGCGTTCCCCCACCATGTAGAGGTTGGTCAGCTCGACGGGTCGTTCCCGTTCCACCACCAGGGTCGTCGGACCCCGCACCGTCTCGATCCAGCCTGCCAGTTCGTCGGCATTCGACACCGTGGCCGACAAACAGACCAGACGGATGGGCGGGGGGAGATTGATGATGATCTCCTCCCACACCAGGCCCCGGTAGGCGTCCTGGAGATAATGGACCTCGTCCAGCACCACGGTCTGCAACCGTTCGAGGTTGTTGCCGGCATAGAGCATGTTGCGCAGAACCTCGGTGGTCATGACCACCACCGGGGCATCGCCGTTCACGTTGTTGTCCCCGGTGAGCAGCCCGACGGCGGAGCGTCCATGAGCGGCCACCAGATCGTGATACTTCTGGTTGGACAGTGCCTTGATCGGGGTCGTGTAGAAGATGCGCCGCCGGCCCGCCAGCGCCCGGGCCACGGCGTACTCGGCGACCAGGGTCTTCCCGGCACCGGTGGGGGCGGCCACCACCACATGGTTGCCCTCGTCAATGCCGTCGAAAGATTCGATCTGGAAGTCGTCGGGGGCGAAACCGAGTCGTTCGATGAAGTCGTGGCGCCGGCTCGTACCGTCGGCGTCCATCACCCGGCCACGCCGGACGCCGTCGACCCGGTCAGGGACCGCCGCTTCACCAACCGGCGGCCAACGATGATGGCGAATTCATACGACAGATACATGGGAATCGAGATGACCGAGAGCATGAACGGATCGCCGGTCGGGGTGACGACTGCCCCCAGGAAGACCACGCCGACGATGGCGAACCGGCGATTGGAGCTGAGGGTGTCCGGCTCGACAATGCCGATCATCTGGAGGAACACCAGAATCAGCGGGAACTGGGCGGCAAAGCCGAAGGCGAACAACATCTTGATGAAGAAGCCGAGGTATTCACTTGGCCGGTAATAGGGCTCGAAGCTGTCGAGGCCGAATCCCAGCAGCACATCGAGGGCCTTGGGCAACAGCAGGTAGGCGCTGATCAGCCCGATGGCGAGAAGGATGGCCGAGACGATCACGAACGGAGCCAGCATCTTCTTCTCATGGGGATACAAGCCGGGCAGAACGAACCGCCCGATCTGGTAGAGCACGACCGGCATGGCCAGCAGTAGTCCGCCATAGCCGGCAAAGGTCAGGACGACCGAGAAGGACTCCATGGGATTGGTCAACAAGAATCCGCAGGTCTCGCGATCCGGTGCCGCCTCCTTCTGGAACTGGCAATACGGCTCGACCACGAACCCGAGCAGGCGATCTTTGAAGATGTAGACGACGATGGCCCCGACCACGATGGCCAGGATGGATCGAATCAGACGCTTGCGGAGCTCGGTCAGATGCTCGAGCAGCGACATCTCACCGGCGGACGTGGCCGGCTCGTCGTCCCGTTTGAACGGGTTCTTCATTCCCGCTCCCCGGCCATCGGGTCAGGGGCGTCATCGGCCCTACCGGGGTCGCTGTGACCGTTGGTCGACGTCGCCGGCTCGACGGCCGGCGGGTTCGGGCTCTCGGGCCGGCCCGGGCCGGTCGTCTCGGCCGCACGCTCCTTTTCGTCGTCACCGGAGGACTCGGCCCCCGGCCCCGGTTCGACCCGCTCGGGCCCGTCGCCATCGGACGACCCGGCACCGTCGTCGTTGCCATCATCGGAATCACCCGAGTCATCGGACCGGGCCCGCTTGGCCGTGAACGGTGGGTCGATGTTCTGGGCCCACGAAGAGTTGTCGATCGGGTCGGCCCACGGCGTCTCGAGCTTGTCGGCCCACGACTTGACGTCCGTGGCCTCATCTATCTGGTTCATACCGGCCATGAAGTCGTCGCGTAGACGGTCACTCATCGACTTCAGCTGGCCCATCGTCCGCCCGACCCTGCGGATCACTCCGGGCAGCTGCTCCGGCCCCACTGCGATCAGGAGAACGATGGCGATGAGCATCATCTCACCGGCGCCGATATTGAAGAACACAACCCAAGGCTACCGTGGGACGGGACGGCGCCCGTCGCGTCGCACCGCCTTAGAACAGACCGGGGAAAACGAGTGCGGCTACGCCGCTTCGACGTGGCCGCTTGAACCTGGGTTGACCGGGTTGCAGGTTCAGCCCGTGGTCAGCTCGGCCAGCGCCGCGCTGAGCCGGGTGTCGTCCTGGAGTAGATGGTGGAAGTCCAGGAGGTCGTCGTGGTTGATGGGCTCCCCCGAGTGGTTTTCAAGGAGCTCGGCCGGCAACCGCCATGTGGTGAAGGAGACACCGGAAGCGACCAGAAGATCGATGGTGCGGGGTTCGGCCGGCTTGACCACCATCATGGAGCAGTGAGGGCAACGGAACGAATAGGTTCCCATGTTGTTGTCGTCGCAGATTCGAACGTGCACATCGGCCGTCGTCAGTTCAACATCTCCGCAATCTGAACAGCTTGCACGAATGGTTGCCATGGAAGGTAGTCCTCTCACCCGGTCTTGTGAGTTTGTCCTCCATAGGTTCGGCAACACGGGAGCGACCCTTAAGCCATGGATGGAACAGATGGCAAAATCGCCCACTTCGTGTGACCAACGAACCACCACTCCCCACGCTTCGTGATCGGTGCCCACTGAGTGCGCTGAACAGGGGCGCGGAACGGGCTGTGCGATCCGTGCTGTCCACCGGCAAGATGAATCGGTGACTTCCCGTCTACCCTCCTTGCACGACAAGGTGCGGACCTTCCGCCAGCACGGTCTCTCCGACAGGAATTTCGGGAACAACCTGGCCGACGTCGATACCGGGACGGGACCGTTGGATACCGCCGGCGCCGATGGCCTGGCATCGAGCGTCTGGTTGACGGCCGACAACCGGCCCGTGGTCCACGCCCGGTCCTCGATCGGGGGCCGGCTGCGACGTCAGCGAATCTCGTCGTTGACCCTGGATCAGGTACCGGAAACGGTGGTGCCCCTTTCGGCCTTGATGAGCCGCCTGGGCCGCACCGGTGGTCCGGCCTCGGTCCTGCTCACGATGGCCGAGGACACCATGTTCGAGCCGGTCCAGGCCGTGCTCGACTCGGCCCCATCGCCGGTGGAGGGCGAGATCTGGCTCTCCCACAACGACCCCGGGGTGCTGCAGCGATGGCGACCACGAACCGGAGCCAGGCTGGTCAACGTGCTGAGTACGGTTCGGACGGCCAAGGGTTTGGAGAAGCAGGTCGCCCGATTGCACGAACTCGGCATCGACGCAGTGGCCGCCTTCCACAAGGAGTGGTCGGGGGGATCCGTGGCCATGGCTCATCGCTTCGGGGTGATGGCCTTCGCCACCGGGGCCGAGCACGAACGGGAACTGGCCGCCGTGGTCGACGCCGGGATCGACGGTCTGGTCAGTGCCCACGTCGACCGCATGCTGGCCGTTGTGGCCCAGTACTACCCGTCATGAGCCGGCGGGCTCTGTTCGTGCTGGTCGTGGTGCTGGTGGCGGCCGTCGTCGGCACCATCAGGACCGCAGGTGACCTCGCTGAATCGCCCGCGTCGAATTCCGAGCCCGGCGTCGAGCTCGAGACAGACCGCCGGTCGTCAAATGCCCTCGACCCGACGTCAGGGCTGCCCATGGTCGACGTGGACCAGTTGCCATCGGAGGCGGCCGACACCGTGACCGCGATCCGCTCGGGAGGGCCCTACCCGTTCGATCGCGACGACACGGTGTTCCAGAATCGGGAGGGGCTATTGCCCGATCGACCCACCGGGTACTACCGGGAGTACACCGTGGTCACACCGGGAGAGAACGATCGGGGGGCTCGACGAATCGTGGCCGGGGACGACGGCGAGCTCTACTACACCGCTGACCACTACTCGTCATTCGTGGTCATCGCCGGCGGGCAGGACCCGCCGTCATGACCCCGTTTCTGAGACTGCTGCTGCAAGGCGACCGAGGCCGGGTCGCAGCCTCGGTCCGATTCGAGACCTGGCATCCTGAACTGCTTGCCGAGTTCGGCTTCGGGATCGACGTGGTGGATTTCACCGGAGTCGCCGACAAGGAGTCGACGATGGCGCGAATCGCAGAGGCTCTGGAACTGCCGGAGTGGTTCGGACGAAATTGGGACGCCCTGGACGAGACCCTGGGCGATCGCTACTGCCGATCGCCCCGTGTTCTGGTGCTGAACCACCTGGAAGCCCTGGCCCGAGCCGATCGCGATACCACCGCCACCCTGGTACAGGTGGCGGGCGATGCCGTGGCCGGAACCGGTTCACTGGTGCTCGCCGTCGGACTTCCAACCGGCAGCGAACCGGTATCGGACCCCTACGGGCAGCCACCGGAGTAGACCGGCCGGCCCGACCAATCGGTGGGCCATTCGCCCCCATCTACTCCGGCTAGAGCAGGGATAATCGATCGAGGGGCCAGAACAGCAAAAAGGCCCGACCCACAACCCTGTCGGTCTCGATCGTTCCCAGTTCACCCCGCGAATCCGACGACAGGTTGCGATTGTCACCCATGACGAAGATCTGGTCTTCGGGAACCACCTCGGGGCCGAAATCGGGCATTGCCGTGGATTCGTTCAGATAAGGCTCGAGCAGGAGCTGGCCATCGATCAACACCTGATTGTCGCGGATCTCGATGGTCTCGCCCGGTAGGGCGATCACACGCTTGATCACGTCCTTGGGTTCGCCGGGACCAGCCAACTCCAGCTCGGCTGCGGTGCGGTGGAAGACAACGACGTCTCCCCGATTGATGTCGTGCAACCGATAGCTCAGCTTGTTGACCAGGACCCGGTCTCTGATCAAGAGGGTGTCTTCCATCGACGGAGACGGAATATAGAAGGCCTGAAGCAGGACGGCGCGCAGGACGAGGGCCAGCAAGGTGGCCGCCACCAGGACCACGGCCCACTCGATGGCGTTGCGGCGGGCTGCGGCCCCCGACTCCAATTCCTCCTCGTCGAAGGAACGACCGTCCGTTCCGAAATCCTCCAGTTCGACGCCATCGTCGTCATGGCCATAGCCCGATTCCGTGCTCCGGGAAACATCGCGACCCCCGAACGACGGGTCACCACCGCCTCGTTCCACCCACTCTCGGGACCACGATTCCTCGATCGGCTCGTAGCCGCCCTCGTTCCACGCGCCGTTGTGGGCCGGATCGGGTCGCCATCCAGGATCCACTCCCGGACGGACCGGGCCTCGGATCGGAGCCGAGGGTCCCGGCGTGGCCTCGCTTTCGGTTCGTCGCAGAGGGAACGTCGTATCGTTGATCACACGACTGGAGGGTGGGTCGGATCTGCCCATTGCCACGGCATCGGGCTCCGGCTGCGGTGGAGCCGACACGCCGCCCGGCGGCATGGGCGCATCGTGACCATCGGGCTCCGATTCGTGCTGGTCGGCCCACCACTGGCCGAATCGGCTCGGCGGCTCGACGGGGTCAGCGTCGGCGACGATCGTCGGTTCCGTCCCCACCGGCGGCCCTTCGATCCACCGGCCCCGATCATTTCGCCGGAGCCTCTGCTGCAGGCGCAGTTGCGGTGCGGAGGCATCGAACGAGGGAGCCGGCCCATGCTGATTGAAATCGGTCATGTGGTCTTGCCCGTCGCCTCCGAGAGTGGTTCGCCCCACTGTACCGGGGACAACACCAGAGTATAAAGAACTAGTTACAACCGCCGGTCGGCGGAGTCTACCGATGGACCACCGGTCGATCACGCCGAAGCGGGCTCGTATCTTCGCAGAATGCGCCTCGCCGCATCGGCGGCAAGGGTCGGCGCCTCGGGCAGGCCGTCCTGGCCGACGACGGTCACCTGACGTCCGAGTCGAACCAGCAGCCGCTCGATCCAAGGGATCGCCCCCACGGGGAGCGTGACCGTGATCGAGCCATCGTCGTGCAGATCCACCTGCTCGCACGGGTAGCTGTCCACCACCCATGCCGCCTCCGGTTTCAGCCACAACGTGATCCGGGGCTGGCCGGCTCGAGCCTGGAACACCCCGTCATAGTCGAGCCCCTTCGGCGGTGGTCGATAGTGCGACCCGTCCAGCATGGAGAGTTCGTTGATCCGGTCGACCCGGAAGATCCGCTCACCCTCGGCCAGATCGCACCAACCGACCACGTACCAACTCCCCTCGTCGGCAAACACCCGCCATGGACTGATCCGCCGTCGGGTCTGGGCATCGCGACCATACGAGTAGTAGTCGACCTCGACCTGACATCCGGCAGTGGCCGCCTGCCGAAGCTGGCCCAGGAGTTCGGCCTCGGCCGAGCCCAGGTGCACGTCCACCGGGTCCCGATCGACGGTTCCCAGCACCTTGGCCAGCTTCTCCAGTGCCCGAGCGAGGGCACCGTCGGGGTCGGTCCCGGGGATGGAGAGAAGTCCATCGGAGGACGCCAGCAAGGCCAGGCCCTGCCCTGCGGTCAGCTTCAGTGGACGGGAGAAGAAGTCGGCCAGCATGATCGAGACCCGGCCCTCATCGTCGATTTGGACGTCGACCAACGCATCCGGGGAGTAGGGCGGCAAACCGACCATGTAGACCACGGCGAGATCGGCCAGCAACTCCCCCTCGGTCAGCTCGAATCGGGTGGCCACGTCGGCCACCCGCTCACCGGGATTGGCCACGATATAGGGCACGATGGCCAGCACTCGGCGCATTCGGTCGGCGGCCGTGATGCGACTCATCTCCCCCGCATCCCGTGCTCGACGGACCGCTCAACCCAACGACAACCCGAAGACACCGCCGACTCGGATCGGGCGGTCATGAGACGCCCTCGGAGGTGGCCGCGATCGAGCCGAGCCAGCTCACGATATCAGCCCGCCACTCGGGTGGCGACAGCAATTCGGCGTGATCGAGAAAGCCGAGAATGAAGGTGCGGAAGGCGTCGCGATTGGCAACGGGAATGGCGAAAACCTCGGAGCCGTCGGGCTCGATCCGGGATCCGACATCGGGACCGAGCTGGCGTCGGGCGGTGACCACATGGTCGGCATCGATTCGGAGCTCGGCCATCACCGGTTCGTCCTGCCCGATCTCCCATGCCTGCCGTGGGCCCGGACTGCGATGGTCGCCGTCGGGGATATCGGCGTCGTCACCGGTGCGGGCCACCTCGCCCTCGATGCGATCGAGACGGAAGTTCCGCTCGCCGGAACGCACACGGTCGAAGCCGGTCAGGTACCAGCGGCCGCGATGGAAATCGAGACGCCACGGATCGACCACCCGCACCTCGCCTCGGTACCCGAAGGTGATGACCTGTCGCTCGGTGATGGCCTGGAAGATCGGAATGAGGGCGGGGTCGGCGGGCAGGCTGGCCACGACATCTTGGGTCAGGCCGACATCGGTTGCCGTCGGCGGCGTTTCCCCCGGTCCGGTCGGATCGAGTCCCCCCAGCTTCCACAGAGCCTCCCGATCGCCCAAGCCGTCCAGGCGCACGGTCAGCGACGCCAGATGAAGCGCGGCCAGTTCATCCGGAGCCAGGCCGGGATCGGGCAGGTAGTACTCGTCGGGATCGATCCGGTAGCCGTCGATGGGGGGATCGGAGGCCTTGACCCTCTCGACCTTGAGGGGGATGCCCAGGACCCTGAGGTCGTCCTTGTCCCGCTCGAAAGCCCGGTGGAATGCCGACCCGGCCGGCGGATAACCCTCCACCTTGCGCCGGATCTCCTCGGCCGTCAGTGGACGGCGGGTGTCGAGCAGCACGGCGGTCAAGTTCAGTAGTCGTTCAAGTTTGTTCACCGACATGGCTCACCGTCCTGATCAAGGTTCGGAGGCCGGAGGCGATCACGAGCCTCCGTGGCTTACAAGCTATCGATGAGCTTGGCCACCCGTTCGTCCTCGCTTCGGAACGGGTCCTTGCACAGCACGGTTCGTTGGGCCTGATCGTTGAGCTTGAGGTGAACCCAGTCGACGGTGTAGTCCCGCTTCTTTTCCTTGGCCCGGCGAATGAAATCACCTCGGAGCTTGGCCCGGGTGGTCTGTGGCGGCTGATCGATGGCCTCCATCATCTCCCCGTCGGTCAGGGTGCGCTCCACCAAACCACGATGCTGCAACCGGTAGAACAAGCCACGGTCTCGACGGATGTCGTGATACTGAAGGTCGATGAGAGCCACCTTGGGGTGACCGAGGGTCAGGTCGTGCTTGGCCCGGTACGACTCGATCAGGTTGTGCTTGATGACCCAATCCAGCTCGGCCCCCAGCGACAAGGGATCACGCTCGAGGCCGATCAGAACATGCTCCCACATGTCGAGTGCCCGCTGCTCGTCTTGGGGTAGACCCTTGTTCTCGGCATACTTCAGGGCCCGGGAGAGAAACTCGGCCTGCATCTCCAGCGCTGAGATCTCCCTTCCGTCGGCCAACCGTACCCGTCGGCCCAGGGAGAGATCGTGACTGATCTCGCGAATGGCCCGGATCGGGTTCTCCAAGGTCATGTCCGGCAGCACGCAGGTCGGATCCTCGACCATGCGCAACAGCACGGCCATGACCCCCACCTTGAGATACGTGGTGTACTCGCTCATGTTGGAGTCGCCGACGATCACGTGCAGCCGCCGGTGGTGCTCGGCGTCGGCGTGGGGCTCGTCTCGGGTGTTGATGATGGGCCGGGACCGGGTGGTGGCCGAGGACACTCCTTCCCAGATGTGTTCGGCCCTCTGGCTGAGGGCGAACATCGGGCCACGGGCCGTCTGCAGAACCTTGCCCGCTCCAGCGTAGATCTGGCGGCTGACGAGAAACGGAATCAGGATCTCGTCGTAGTGGTTGAGATCCTCGGTTCGGTTCGTCAGATAGTTCTCATGGCAGCCATAGGAGTTGCCGGCCGAATCCGTGTTGTTCTTGAACAAATGCACGGTGCCCCGAATGCCTTCGTCCAGCAGTCGGTCCTCGGCCGAGCCCAGCAGCTCCTCAAGGATGCGCTCCCCGGCTTTGTCATGGACCACAACCTGACCGATCGAGTCGCATTCGGCTGTGGCGTACTCGGGATGGGAGCCGACATCGAGATAGAGCCGGGCCCCGTTGACCAGGAAGACATTGGATGACCGGCCCCAGGACACCACCCGCCGGAACAGGTAACGGGCCACCTCGTCAGGGCTTAGGCGACGTTGCCCCCGAAGGGTACAGGTCACCCCGTATTCCGTTTCCAGACCGTAGATCCGACGAGAGAACACGTGCTACCCGGAGCTGCTACGTCTGTAGCAGCTCATCGATCTCGCCGCTCTCGAGCCGGCGAAAACACCGACCCTTGTCGTGACGGTCGAGTGCCGCCACTTCGAGTTCGCCACTGCCCAGGGTCCGCTCATCACCGGCCAGGGCGGCAACGGCCGCCTTCAGGCCTCCGCTGAGCGACAGATCGTCCTCGTAGGATTGCCCCAGCCGCTCCCGGATCGCCTCCGCCTCGCCGCCGAGCACGGCGAATCCTTGTTCGTCGCTGACCGAACCGTCGTAGCGGATATGGAACATGCGATCGCCGTCTCGCCGGTAGCCGACCGATGCCACCAGGATTTCGACCTCGAGCGGTTTTGTCTCATGGGTGAAGATCTGGCCCAGCATCTGGGCGTACTGGTTGGCCAGCGCCTGGGGATCGACATCGTCGCGCGAGTAGGTGTAGCCCTTCAGATCGGCGTGGCGGATTCCGGCGATACGGAGCTGATCGTACTCGTTGTAGCGGCCGACCCCGGCGAAGGCGATGCGATCGTAGATCTCGGAGATCTTACGCAAGTTGCGAGACGGGTTCTCGGCGCACAGCAGAACCCCTTCGTCGAACTCGATGGCGGCCAGACTTCGACCCCGGGCGATGCCCTTCTGGGCGAAATCGGCCCGATCCTTCATGAGCTGTTCGGGGGCAACGTAGAACGGCATATTCATGATCGCTCACCTCGGTGCTGCTCGGTGAACTCATCGAGCAACCGCTCGAACCGTCCCGCAATCTCCGACTCGCCCAGCTCTCGGTAGCCGTCGGCGGTGATGGTGGCCACGATGGGGTAGATGCCCCGCATGCTGTCGGGGCCGCCGGTGGCCGAATCCTCATCGGCGGCGGCGAACAGGGCCTGGATCATCAGATCGATGGCCTGATCCTCGGTGTTCGAGTCCCGATGGCCCATCTTGATGACGGTCCGGGCGAAGAGGCTCCCTGAGCCCGAGGCCACGAAGTCCTCCTCTTCATAGCGGCCGCCGGTCACGTCGTAGGCGAAGAGACGACCGTAGCCACGTCGACGATCGAAGCCGGCGAAGAGGGGTACGACGACGAATCCCTGCATCGCCGCCGGGAGGTGACCACGGACCATCTGCGACAGCTGGTTGGCCTTGCCCTCGAGGGACAGGGGATGACCCTCCACCTTCTCGTAGTGCTCCAGCTGAAGCTGAAACATCTTCACCATCTCGAGAGCCGGCCCAGCCGCCCCGGCGATGGCCACGCCCGACCACTTGTCGGCCGGGAACACCTTCGTCAGATTGCGGTGGCTGATGAGGTTGCCGGCCGTGGCTCGACGGTCACCGGCCATCACCACGCCATTGCCGTACTTTGTCGCCACCACGGTTGTGCCATGGTCGATCTCGGGAAGCCGATCGGCGCCACCGGCCACCATCCCGCTTCCGGCGTCGGCCAGCGAAGCTGTGGGGTGATGCAGGTGACAAAGCAAACCGGCGAAGCTCGGGCCCGGGTCGTCCCAGGGTTGGAACACAGGAAGGGTCATACGCCGGTCAGCCTACAGCACGTGGCAGCACTCGGCGGCGGCTTCGGTGCCGGGCAACGCCTACTGCCCGCCCTTTTGGATGTAGCTCTTGACGAAGTCCTCGGCGTTGGTCTCCAGCACGTCGTCGATCTCGTCCAGCAGGTCGTCCAACTCGGCCTTGAGGGCTTCGCCGGACTCGGAGCCGGCAGAGACCTCCTCGACTTCCTGGTCCTGTTCTTTGGGGTTTGGTTTCTTGATCTGCTCTCGCTCAGCCATTGTCGTCCTCCTTGCGTGCGGCAGACTCGCCGGGGGGAATCGGCGACCACCGCCTGTCGGTCCCGGGTACATCCCATCAGCTGGGTCCACTATCGGGCCCTATGGGGTTTGTCGTAGTCGGCTTCGTTCTCGGTCTATGGGGCGATCGTACTACCTGACTGTAATTATGCTCCAAGCTTGTCGAGCAATTCGGACACCGTTTCACTTTCATCCAGAATAGCTCCGACGTGGTGCTCGGTGCCTCGCGTCGGCTCCAGCATGGGCACTCGGCGCAGCGGGTCGGCGCCAACGTCGAAGACGATCGAATCCCAGTTGGCAGCTATTACGCTGTCGGCGAACTTCTGGAGGCATCGACCCCGAAAGTAGGCCCGGGTGTCGGGAGGAGGCTCGGTCACGGCCCGAGCGGCGTCATCATCGGAGACCACCGCCTCCAGGCCGGCTCGGGCGGCCAGTGATTTGGCGGGCCGGAGATCGTGGTACTGCAGGTCGAGAGCCCGGAGCCGATGGTCATCCCAGTCACAATCGTGACGATCCATGAAACCGGTCAGCAGCCGATGCTTGGCCACCCAATCGACCCAGTGGGCAACCGAGGACGGATCGGTCTCCAACCCGTTGAGCACCTGCTCCCATCGCTCCAGAACCAGTTTGCCGCACTCCTCCCCCACCGACTCGAGTCCATGGCGATCAGCCCAGCTGCGGGCCTGCTGCAGCAGGCTCCACTGGATCTCCAGCGGGGTCGCCGTCCTGCCGTCGTCCAGTGTCAAGGGCTGGGCCAGGGACAGATCGTGGCTGACAGCGTGCATGGCCTGAACCGGGTTGCGGATCACGATCTGTTCGTCGTCGGCACCGTCCTCCAACATGGCGAACACGATGGCCGTAGTGCCCACCTTCAGCAGGGTCGCCATCTGTGCCATGTTGGCATCGCCGGCGATGACGTGGAGCCGACGGTACTTCTGGCTGTCGGCGTGGGGCTCGTCCCGAGTGTTGACGATGGGACGCTTGAGCGTGGTCTCCAGCCCCACCTCCTCCTCGAAGTGTTCGGCCCGCTGAGTCAGCTGGTAGGGAATCTCGGCCGAGGTCATTCCGGGCAGCTCGCTGCCCACCTTGCCCGAGCCGGTGAACACTTGACGGGTCACGAAGTGGGTGGTGGCGGCGTGAATGATCTGACCGAATGGCAGATTGCGATCGAGTAGGTAGTTCTCATGACAACCGTAGGCGTTGCCCTTGCGATCGCTGTTGTCCTTGTAGATCACGATCTCCTGCCCAGGGGGCAGGGCTGCGGCGGCCGCTTTCATCGAATCGATCAGGATCATCTCCGCGGCCCGGTCGTACAACACCACCGAGAGCGCGTCCCGGCACTCGGGGGTGGACAGCTCGGGATGGGCATGGTCGACGTAGTAGCGGGCACCGTTGGTCAGCACCGCATTGACCAGATGGGTCTCCACTTCCGGCGGCATGGCGTAGTCCGGTGCGAGCATGTCGCGGGCATCAACGCCCGGGGTTTCGTCGATGAAGTCCCAGGCGATCGGTGCGGTTCGGTCGTCGAGCCCGCCCACCTCGGAACCGACATAGGCGTTGATCAGCAGCGACGAGGCGGAAACCGGGTTCCATTCACTGGTCCCGCGGACCATTATCCCGAACTCGGTCTCGATTCCTACTACCTTCGGTATTGCCATCATTCCCCCGAGGTCCGCAGCGGCGCGTGGTTGGTGAGCTCCCGAACCCACAGGTTACGGCAGGTGGGGAAACGTTTCGAGGTCATAGGACGAGGGTCGGCTCCGACGGTCACAGGTATTGACCGGTGGCGACCTGTTCGATGGCACGACCTCCGGTCTTGTCCTGACCGGCCGGCCCGACAAGGGTGCGAACGTAGACGATCCGTTCGCCCTTCTTGCCCGAGATCTTGGCCCAATCGTCGGGGTTGGTGGTGTTGGGTAGATCCTCGTGCTCCTTGTACTCCTGGGTCACCGAAGTCAGCAGATCCTCGGTCTTGATGCCCTTTTCGTCGCTGTCAAGGAACCTTTTGATGGCGAGCTTCTTGGCCCGGCGCACGATGTTCTCGATCATGGCCCCTGAGGCGAAGTCCCGGAAGTACAGGATCTCCTTGTCACCGTTCTGGTAGGTGACCTCGAGGAATCGGGTGTCGTCGTCGGCCCGATACATGAACTCCACGGTCTTGTCGATCATCGTGGCCAGCGCCGCCTCCAACTCCACGTTGTTGCGGACCTCGTCCTCATGAATCGGCAAGTCCTTGGTCAGGTAGTTGGCGAAGATAGAGTGGGCGGCCTCCGGATCGGGGCGTTCGATCTTGATCTTCACGTCCAGCCGGCCCGGACGGAGAATGGCCGGATCGATCAAGTCCTCCCGGTTGGAGGCACCGATGACAATGACATTCTTGAGCGTCTCCACCCCGTCGATCTCGGCCAGGAGCTGGGGCACGATCGTGCTCTCGATGTCGGAACTGATGCCGCTGCCTCGAGTCCGGAACAGCGACTCCATTTCGTCGAAGAAGATGATGACCGGCCACCCCTCCTCCGACTTCTCCCGGGCCCGCTGGAAGATGAGTCGGATCTGGCGCTCGGTTTCACCCACGTACTTGTTGAGAAGTTCCGGGCCCTTGATGTTGAGGAAGAAGCTGCGACGCTCATGGTCGCCGGAAAGCTCGCCGACCTTTTTGGCCAGCGAGTTGGCGACCGCCTTGGCGATCAGGGTCTTCCCGCAGCCCGGTGGTCCGTAGAGCAGGATGCCCTTGGGCGCCGGCAGCTGGTGTTCGGCGAACAGGTCGGCATGAAGGAACGGCAGCTCAACCGCATCGACGATGGTCTCGATCTGGTCGTCGAGGCCACCGATGTCGTCATAGCTGACATCGGGAACCTCCTCCAGAACCAGATCCTCCACCTCGGCCTTGGGCAGCTTCTCCACCAGCACCGAGGAGCGCCCGTCCAGGAGCATCGAGTCGCCGGCCCGGACACCGGTGCCGATGAGGTAGTGGGCCAGCTCGACCACCCGCTCTTCGTCGGCCCGGCCGACGATGAAGGCCCGAGTGCCGTCAGGGAACATCTCCTTGACCGTCACCACCTCACCCGAACGTTCGGGTGAACGAACCATGACCACGTTCAACGACTCGTTGAGCACCACTTCGGCACCACGAACGAGTTCGTCATCATCGATGGAGGGATGGATCTCAACCCGCATCTTGCGCCCACTGGAATACACGTCGGCAGTGCCGTCATCGTTGCGGTCGAGGAAGGTGCCATAGGCGCTGGGCGGCTGGGTGAGTTTGTCGACCTCCTCCCGGAGGGCGGCGATCTGGTCCCGAGCCTCCCTCAGGGTGTAGGTCAGCTTCTCGTTCTGACTCACGGCTTGAGCCAACTGGCCTTTGGTATCGAGCAGTCGTTCCTCGAGGGTACGAACCCGCTTCGGTGCATCTTGAAGGCGGCGACGGAGAGTTACAACCTCCTCTTCCATCGCCGTAAGCTGCGTTTGCAGCTCAGCCATCCCGGTCTGGTATTCGTTCAGGCGCCGTTCGTAGTCGGAAGTCTCGACGACAACCACCTCCTGCAAGAACTGTCTAAGCCGGACCCTACACCCACCATCGGCCGAATGCCGAATGCATCAAGCGGACTTGTCGGCACGACGCCACCGCGTACGGTGGCGGTCGAGCGGCGGCAGACACGGCGGTAGCGGGGGCGACGGTCCATGGTTCTACGTTGATAAACCAACAACCTGGGCGATGTATGCCATGATTCTGGCCTCCTCCCGCCAGGCGTCGTAGCGCCCGGACGGTCCGCCGTGCCCCGAGTCGAGGTCGGTCCACAGCAGGATAGGTGCGTCGGAGGTGGTGTGGCGTCGGAGTTTTTGGACCCACTTCGCCGCCTCCCAGTAGCTGACCCTGGTGTCGTTGAGCCCGGCCGTGGCCAAGACCGACGGATAGGGTTGCTCGGCCACGTTGTCAATCGGCGAGTAGGCCCTCATCACGTGATACGCCTCAGGGTCGGTGGCCGGATTTCCCCACTCCTCCCACTCGGTGACCGTCAGGGGCAGGTTCGGGTTGAGCATGGTGGTCAACGTGTCGACGAACGGCACCTGGGCCACGATCCCGGCGAACAGGTCCGGTTCGCGGTTCATGACCGCACCGGCCATCAGCCCGCCTGCCGATCCACCTCGCAGTACCAGTCGCTCCGGTGAGGTCAGGCCGGTATTGATCAATGTCCGGGCGGCGGCGATCACATCGGTGAAGGTGTTCTGCTTGTTGGTCAGCTTGCCGTCCAGATACCACCGCCGCCCCATCTCGCCGCCTCCCCGAGCGTGGGCGATGGCGAACCCGCAGCCTCGATCCAGAAGGGACAGACGGGCGGCCGAGAACACGGGGTCGCTCGAGGCCTCGTACGCACCATAGGCGTACAGCACGTACGGCCCCGGTCGATCAAGAGGTCGATCCCGGCGATACACGATGCTGACCGGCACCGCGACACCATCGGAGTCGGCCCACAGCCGCCGGGTCTCGTACCGCTCGGGGTCGAAGTCACCCAGCACCTCCTGTTGCTTGATCAGATGGCGTTGGCCGGTATCGGGGTCGAAGAGGAACACCGACGGTGGGGTCACCATCGACGAGTAGCCATAGCGCATCAGTGTCGAATCGTAGTCAGGATTGGCCCCGGGCCAGCTGGTCGAGACCTCCTCCGGCTGTTCGACGGTCACCCACCGCCCGGTGTCCCACAATCGAAGCCGGATCCGAGTCGACCCGCCGGAACGTTCGAACACCGCCAGGTGATGGCGGCAGACATCGAGACCGGAGATCGTGACATCGTCGGATCCGGGAACGAGCTCCCGCCAGTTGTCGGGACCGGGTTCGTTCTCGGGGGCGATGACCACTCGGAAGTTCTCGGCGCCGTCGTTGGTGTGGATCACGAACTGGTCACCATGATGGGCGACCGAGTACTCGATGCCCTGGTTGCGGGGGCGGATCACCCGGGGCGCGGCCAGCGGTTCCTCGGCCGGAATGATCCAGACCTCGTCGGTGATCTTCGATGATGCCGAGATCTGGATGTACGAGTCATCCTTGTCCCGGCCCACGGCGACGAAGAACCGCTCGTCGGACTCGTCGAAGACCAAGACATCGTCGCCGGCTCGGGTTCCCACCCGATGTCGCCATACCTGATGGGGTCGGTTGGCCTCATCGTTGCGGACATAGAAGAAATGCTGGTTGTCCATGGCCCATGCCGAGCCGTAGCCGACATCGTCGATGCCCTCATGATGGTCCTCGCCCCGCTCCAGGTCCCGGACCACGATGGTGAACCGCTCGTCACCGGTCCGGTCATAGGCCCACAGGAGCTGACGATGATCGGGCGAGACCTCGAACACCCCGATGTCGAAGAACGGTCCGTCACCGGCCTCGATGTTCTCGTCCAGCAGCACCTGCTCGCCTTCGTGTCCGGCATCAAAACGATCGGTGTCGCCCAACACCAGGGCCAATGATTCGGCATCCACTCCGACACCCGCAACCTCGGCGATCGACGACAACGGCCGACGGCAGCTGATGGCGTAGTCCAGGCCCTCCACGGTGCGGGAGTAGTAAATCCAGTCGTCCTTGATGACCGGGACCGACATGTCGGTTTCCTTGACCCGGCTCTTGATCTCGTGAAACAGTCGGTCCTGGAGCTCGACCATCGGGGCCATGATCTGCTCGGTGTATCGGTTCTCGGCCCTGAGGTGCTCGAGCACGGCCTGCGACTGACGATCCTCCAGCCAGCGGTAGTCGTCGACCACGGTGTCGGACCACACCGTTCTTTCCACCGGGACACGTTCGGCCATAGGAGGCTTACTCGAAGACCGCTGATCATCGGTCGTCTCTTGGGGGGCTGGAGCGGACACGGATTCCGATGCGGAGTTCGACACTGGATTGAGCTTAGACTCCGAAACCCGGCTTCTACGTCCCATTGCTACTCGACCTCCACCATCGCCGGTTCAGGTGTATTCGCACCGAACGCACCGGCGGAAGGCTTGGCCGCCGATCGGCACGACCACACCATGACCTCTGATCATCACAACCCGACATTCGACGGCACTCCACCCTCCAGCTATCCCCAAGGGTTCTTCGTACCAAACGCCGGGTCGTGCCAGGTTCTGCTGATTCGGCACGGCCAGAGCGAGCCCTACATCTCCGGTAGTCCCTTTCCCCTCGTCGACGGTCACGGCGACCCCCGGCTGACCGAGCTGGGCCGGGCTCAGGCCGGCTGGGTGGGTGAGCGACTACGGACCGAGCCGATCGAAGCCATCTACGTGTCGTCGTTGACCAGGACCCACGAGACGGCGGCTCCGCTGGCCCGCCATCTCGGCCTGACCCCCACGATCGTGCCCGATCTGCGTGAAGTATTCCTGGGCGTGGCCGAGGGTGGCAGATTCCGGGAGATGTCGGCCACCAATCATCCCGACGTGCAGCGGCTTCGGGAGACCGGGGATTGGTCGGCGATACCCGGCGCCGAGTCCAACCGGCAATTGGCGGCCCGCACGGTGGCCGCCGTCCGGTCCATCGCCGACAACCATCCCGACAAGATGGTGGCGGCATTCTGCCACGGAGGCGTGATCAACGCCATCCTCAGTTACGCCATCGGCAGCGCTCGACTGGCGTTCTTCGGGGCCCGTCACACCTCCATCAACCACCTTGTCGTCGAGCCGTCGGCCACGGCCGATGTCGATGGGCCCGGCTTCTCGGGACGGCAACCGGGCTGGATCGTGCGATCGTTCAACGACGGCGCCCACGCCGGAACCCTGTCCGGCGACCGCCCGATCGGGTAATCCACCCAACGGCCACCACAATTAGAGGATTGCCACTAACCTTGGCCTGGTGGCCACTTAGGGTATTGTTAGCGACACGCCTGGTGGTCAAACCGTCGGCAGCGGCCGACGGCTGCCTTGGGACAATCCAATCGCTCTACCGCTGAACTGGACAACGACACCCAACGATCGACAAAGGACCGGCTGGCCTCCGTGTTGTGGCGAGAACGATACAAGATGGCATCGGGGGCGCTCTTGTTCAGCGCGGCTCTGCTCGCCGTTCTGGACTACGTGGCCCGTGAACCGTCGGATAGGGGCCTGTCCATCCTCTATCTGGCACTGGCGTTGGTGTTTGCCGGCATCTACGGCTACTTCACCGATTGGGAGCGGCTGCCGGCGCTGTTTCGCCTTGCGCCTCCCCTCGCCTTTCTCGGAGCGATCGTCGCCTCCATCTTCTGGGCCAACACGGCCGGCACCCCTCACGCCGTCATCGGCTTCGCCGCTGCCTCGGTCCTCATCCTGTCCTATGTCGGCTTCGTGTTGCCACCGGGGTCGGCCCTCCTGTTCAGCCCGTTCGTGATCGGCGTGGTCCTGCTGGCAAATCGGGTCGACGAGTTCCGGGTCGGTCTGGCTGTGCCCTTGATCGGGGTGCCGGTCGCAGCGGCTATCGGCGAACTGATCTCGGCCCTCGTCGACCGAAGCCTGCGAACGGCCCGGTGGTTCTCGTCCCGCACCGAGCGGCTGGCCCGGCTCGACGACGTGTTGCGACGGTTCCGGCGACCGTCCTCGCTCCACGAAGCGGCCCACGAAGTGGCCCAGGCTGCTCAGGAGATCTTCCAGGCCGACCGGGCCACCGTGGTGCTTCGGGACGTGGTCGGTGGTCTGATTCCGGTCACCCTGGGCCCGTACAGCAACGAGGAGCCCGATCCAGAGACGGCCATGCTGGTGGCCGAGGCCATCGGCGGCGACGAGCCCCGCCTGGTGCCCAACGGTCGCCAGACCATGCTGGTGCTCCCCCTGCCGGCCGCCGACGTTCCCGCCGGCGCCGTCGTGGTCCATCCGGTCCCCAGCGAGGATCCGGCATTCACCGTCGACCTGGCCCGCCTGTTCGGCACTCAGGTCGGCATCGCCATCGAGCACCTGTTCGTGATCAACCAGCTGGAACGGGCCACGACCCGGGACGAGCTGACCGGAATCGGTAACCGCCGCCACGCCGATGCCCTGATCAACTCGCTGGAGGACGGCGACGCGCTGATCCTCCTCGACCTCGACGGGTTCAAGGAGGTCAACGACACCATGGGCCACGCCGCCGGCGACCAGGTGCTCCAGGATCTCAGCAACCATCTGCAGGACTGCCTGCGGGACTCCGACACCTCGGCCCGACTGGGAGGCGACGAGTTCCTGGTGGTGGCCCGAAGAGCGTTCGCCGACCCGGTCGCCGTGGCCCAGCGCATCCTTCGGGGGTGGGCTCAGGCCGGCCGATCAACCACGCTCAGCGCCGGCGTCGCCCTCCACGAATCGACGGTGGATGTGGCCGAGACCTTTGATCGGGCCGATCAGGCGCTCTACAGCGCCAAGTCGGCGGGCAAGAACCGGGCCCAGATGTGGGTGAACCCCCAGCGCAGCGCCGATCAGCGCCGCCGCTGATCGGCTCCGCCCGCCTGGGCACCGCCGGATTTCGCCTCAAAACGGAAGGGCGCCACAACCCGTTTCTAGGGGCTGTGAACGGCGACTTCGTCGCTTTCGTCCCCATCTCGAGCCTTGGGGTCCAGTTCGACGATTCTGGCGTCAACCTCGTCCTTGATGCCGGCCAGCGGCAGCACATTCAGCACACCTTGCCCCTTGCGGACGAGGTCGATCAACTCCTCGCCGCTCCGGGTCAGGACCGACGTGGAGCCGTGAATAACCAGGTTGGCCGAAGCGATGTCCTCGCCCAGCTGCTGCCGCATGTAGCTGAAGACCTCACGAACCGACTCCAACTTGATACCGGCGTCAAGCAGGGTCTTGATGACCTTCAGCTCGACCAGGTCCTTGTAGGAGTAGCGCCGGCGTGATCCCGAACCTTGGGCGTCCGACACCGAGGGGCGAAGCAGGTCGGTCCGTGCCCAATAGTCCAGTTGACGGTAGGTGATTCCGACGATCTCCGCCGTTCGCTTCCCGGAAAAACTCTCTTCTACCGACATGGTGGTGCTCCTCACGTCCTGACCGCGCCGTACCACGCTCTCGTAATTACGCTAGAACGTAATTACGGGCGAGGCATTTACCTGGGACCGATAGTAGTAAGCTGCGCGCGTAGAGTCAACGAATTCGCACGTAGCGCGCGGGTTCGGTCACCGTGCATCCTTTCCGGTCCATGCATCCGCACCACGACCATTCAGCAAACACCGCGTCATTGAATACCGCATCATCAAACACTGCGCCCGCGCTCGTCGATGACGACGAGCGCGGCGTCCTTGCCGAGCTCGTCCTGGCGGCATTCGGCAACGGCGACCAGACCCAAGGGCACGAGGCCGGCCAAACTCCGGCTGCCATCAAGGTGTCGGCCATCGCCGATGCCAATCGGGGCGGCGGAGTGTTCAGTCGGGTGTTGCGGCTGGAACTGGCCACGGCCGACACCCACCGCCACCATGTTCCTTCTTCGGCGGTGGCCAAGTTGCCGGCTCGGGGTTCCAACCGAGAGGCGGCGGTCCGCGGCGGTGCCTACCGGCGGGAGGCTCACTGTTATCGAAGCCTGCTGATCGACCACGGGCTCCCCACAGCCGAGGCCTACGCCGTGATCGAACACGAGGACGGGACGGCGTCGCTGTTGTTGCAGGACCTGACATCGCGACGCTGGCCCGAGCAGCTGTCCGGGTTGGAACCGGAGGATGCGAGAGCCGTCGTGAGTGCTCTGGCTCGTTTCCACCATCGCTGGGACCACGACATCGATCGACCGGGGCAACGGCACGCAGCGCTGGCGGTGGTTCGGGCCAACACCGTGGCCGGACTCGACCACGGTTCACTCGTCAGCGGCCTGCGTGCCGTGGAGCAGCGCTGGGCCGACCACCTCTCCAGACGGCAGCTGTCGGCGTTCGACATGATGGTGGCCCGACATGATGACGTGGCCGCCGCCTTCGGGTCCCACCGCGCCGTAACCCTTTGTCACGGTGACCCCCGGGCCGCCAACCTGGCGTTCGCCCAAGACGGCTCGGCTCTACTGGTCGACTGGCAGCAGGTCGCCCGCCAGTTCGGCGAAGCCGACGTGGCGTGGCTGTGCGCCACGAGCCTCACCCCGGACAATCGACGGGCGCTCGAGCATGATCTGGTCGAGGAATACGGGGGCGACATCGAGCGCTACCGGCTTGGGCTCGCTCTTCCCGCCATGGCCGTCATGCTGCTGGCTCAGCGAGACGTGGATTCGGCGCGGACCGCCGAGTTGATCACCACAAGTCTCGTCCGAATTGCGGCGGCGGTGGTCGACAACTGGTGATCAGTCGGGCAGGAAGTCTTCGGGATTGACCTCGTCCAGGAAGCGCCGCAGTTCCTCGACCATCTCCTCCTCGTCACCCTGATCTTCGGTCTCCACCTCTTCGATACCGGCCTGTTCGATCAGATCCTCTTCGGCGAAGATCGGGCTGCCGGTTCGTGCCGCCAGAGCGATGGCGTCGGAAGGGCGGGAGGAAATGACGAGGGAGCCGCCCTGGGCGTCTCGGATATGGAGTTCGGCGAAGAACGTGCCTCGCCGCAGCTCGGTGATGACCACTCGATCAAGAGCAGCCCCCAGACCGTCGACGACCTCGGCGAACAGGTCATGGGTCATGGGACGAGGGGTGGGCTCGCCCTGGAGGGCGAGATCGATGGCGTGGGCCTCGGGCCCACCGATGTAGATGGGAACGACGCGGCGGGGGCCGGTGGATTCCCGCAACAACAAGATCGGCGCATTGGTCGGCATCTGCACTCTCACGCCGACCAACTCCATTTCGACCGTCATAGCTCCACCGTAGTCGAGAATCTCTCGTCCGTCCTACCGGCGATCGTCATGTCTCGACGCCTCGGCCGGCTGGATTTCCCTGGTTGTCGAAACCTTGAACATCGCGACAAGTCCTTGCACCAGGGAAATCTTGAGATACCGGCCGAAAGCCGGGATATCTAGTCAACGACTCGCCGACTGAGGGCGAGGTAGACCAGCTTGAACTTGCCGATCTGGACCTCGTCGCCATCGACCAGCTCCGCAGATTCGACCCGGGACTGATTGACGTAGGTCCCGTTCAGGCTGCCGGCATCCGACACCTCGTAGCCGCCGCCGAGGCGGCGGACAACTGCGTGGCGACGGGACACCGTGACGTCATCGAGGAAGATATCGCTGTCAGGATGGCGGCCGATCGTGATCTCGTCCTTGTCGAGGGCGATCCGGCTCCCTCGCTTCGGACCCTGGCGCACCACGAACATGCCCAGCGTTCCCTCCGGGAACTCGACATCGAGATCGACATCGGGGTCGTCGACATCGGCCGGGGGGACGAAGGCAATGGTCTGATCGTTCGGCACCCGGGCCTCGAGCGGCGTGCCGCAAGAACTGCAGAAACGAGCGACAACCGGGTTCACATACCCGCACGATGGACATCCGTCGGCCATCTCTCAGCCCTTCGTCAGCTCGCCGTAGGCGGCGGCGTCCATCAAGTCATCCAGTGAGCCCCCGTCGCCGAGTTCGATCACGAATATCCAACCCTCGCCGTAGGGGTCGGCGTTGAGGCGCTCCGGCTCATCGTTGAGGTCCTCGTTGACCTGAATCACCGTGCCCTTGACCGGGGCGTAGATGTCGGACACCGACTTCGTCGACTCGACCTCGCTGATCGACTGCCCCACCGTCACCTCGGAGCCCAAGGCCGGCAGATCGACATAAACGATGTCACCCAGCGCATCCTGGGCATAGTCGGTGATGCCGACGCGGACGCGGTTGTCATCCTCGACCCGAACCCACTCGTGATCGGCCGAGTACCGGAGATCCTCTGGAATCAACATACCAATACGCTAGCGTGTCCGGCCCTCCCCGGCATGTGCTCCGAGCACGACCGGAGATTTGCCCGGCTCGACTCACCATGGACCGCGAGATCTGACCATCCTGGTACATCAATGGGAAACGAATGATGGCCCGGCAGTCAGGTGGAGGCCAATTCCCGCCGCACGACGGGCAGGTACTGGAACATCGTCGCGTACCAGCCGTAGGCCAGGCCGGGCACGGCGAACAGCCAAGCCAGCCAGGCCAGAATCGGGGCATACGACAAGGTGCTGACCGAACCCAGGAACATGGGAACGGCGAACATCATCAGAAAGGTGCCGGTCTTCCCCTCCCACGTCACCTGCAGCCGTTCGGCCCCCCGGGCGGTGATGATCATGGCGAAGAGTGCGGTCAGTACCTCCCGGGACAGGGCGATGACGGCCACCGCCACCGGAATGGACTGGTCGACGATGAGCGCAGGCACGGCAACCACAAACAACAGGCGATCGACGACCGGGTCGAACATCGCCCCGAACTCGCTGCCCTGATCCAGTCGGCGGGCCAGCCAACCGTCGACCCAGTCGGTGGAACCGAGAGCACCGAGGAGCCAGGCGGCGGCCGCCCGATTCTCCCGGGCGAACAACAACCACAGGAAGAGAGGAATGCACAGCAGCCTGATCAGAGTGAACAGGTTGGGCCAGGTCAGAAATGGGCCGAGTTCCTGCCGCCGACTCGTCGCATCGGCATCAGTCACGCTCCAGCCACCACCGGTGCAGCCGGTTCACAGCCGCCACCATCCCTTGGCCCGGTCCACATCCCGGGCACCTCAGCCGCGCTCGTAGAGGGCAACACCATTGTCCCGATCATCGTAGGTGAGCACGAAGCCATAGAAGATCATGAGGCTGTCGAACGTCTCCCGTTCGTCGTCGGTTCGTTCCGGGATATCGCGATCGACCACCAACACCGCCCGGGTGAACGAAGGGAAGCCCATGTTGACCGGCTGGGGAGGGGAGTCGCGGGCCAGGGCGTACAACCATGGCCGGTTGGACAGCTCGACCAGCGCCGAGGGCGAGGCCCGGATGGGGGTATCACGGTCGACCACGGCCACGGCCTTGATGATCGATTCGTCGGTGGCGTCCCTTTCCGACCAGTTCCATGGCGTGTTGTAGGGCGACGACACCGAGCTACTGACGAACAACAGCGAGGCTGCCGCCACCAAGGTGGTGAGCAGTCGGATGTCGAGAAAGACCCGATCCACACCCATGTTGCCCAGCCGGTTCAGGGCGTAGACCGCTGCGACCATCATGAAGGCCAGCAGCATGGCCGACTTCTCGGCGAACGGGGTCTGATCCGAGCTGGTGAACAACAGCAGTCCGGTCAGAGGGGCGGCGGGTAGGAGATGGCGTAGGGCCAGCAGCGGCAGGAAGATCAAGGGCGTCAGCAATGACACCACCAGCAGCAGGTTGTCCTGGGTGAACAGGCTGTCGAGCGAGGCAACGGGATTGCGAAGCGAACCGAGCACCACATCGCCCAGGGGCCGACCGTCGTACCCGGTCCAGGCTCCGGCACCACCGGGTTGGGCGATGATGGGCTGGGCCACCAGCAGCAGCGCCAGCGACCAGATGAACCCGACCCCCATGGTCCACAGTCCGGCCCGACGCTCGCCGTCACCCAGCAGGACGAACCCCCACATACCGAGAGCAAGGCCGAGATCGGCCCGACACAGCAGTGCGGCGACGATGCAGACCCAGTACCAGACCCATCGCTTGCTGGCCCCGAAATACACGGCGCCGATGATTGCCGGTATGGCAAGGGCGATGGGATGGAAATCCTCGACACCGATGCGATGGGTGGCCGGATGGAGCACGTAGGCGGTGGAGATGGCGGTGGCAGCCCCGACCCGGAGCTTGGCGATACGGCGGCTCAGCGACCACAAGGGAAACACCGCAGCCCCGAGAGCCAGCGACTGTACCACCACCAACAGCCGGGCCGGCTCCACAACCGTGGCCACCAGCCCCAGAGGGTACATGACGAACGACCACCGAAGCTCGAGCAGGTGGATGTCGGTACCGAACAGTGACGCCCGTGGCACATTGCCCTGGGTCAGCAACCACAGCGCCTGGCTGTACCCGGCCAGGTCGACACCGGTCTCCAGGCCGTCGATGCGGGACAATCCCATCCACATCAGGGCGACGGTGAGGGCCAGGGCCAGCAGCGATGGAATCCATCGGTCACCGGGACCGGCCTCGAGTCGGGCCTGGAACCGCACGACGGCCCGCTCCAGGCGACGTTGAATTGGAAGCTGACTCACCCTTCGTCGCCCCCGTGGTGCTCGTCGCCGACCGACCCCATCGGTCCGACCTCGTCCAGAAGCTGCGGGCCGTTGTTGCGGACGTTGTTGACCTCGGTCGAAATCGGTCGAAGCACGAGGAAGTCGTCGGGTGGAGGGACGAGCAGGCCCGCGACCGACTCGACATCGGTTCCGGGGTCGAGCCAGTCGTCCCACGACGCCGCCGGGATCATCACCGGCATGCGATCATGAATGGCGGTCATCTCCTTGTTCGGGTCACCGGTCAAGATGGTGAAGGTCTCGATCGGATCGACCGAGTCGTCCCGCTCCTCGCTGTCGGCGAGCCGGGGCCGCCACCGCTCCCACAGTCCGGCGAAGACGACCGGCTCGCCGTCGGCCCGATAGATGTAGTAGGGCTGCTTGCGCTTCTCCCCCGGGATCCTGGCCCACTCGTAGAACCCGTCGGCAGGGACAAGGCAGCGTCGGGACTGGTAGGCCTTGCGGAAGGCCGGCTTGTCGGCAACCGTCTCGACCCGGGCATTGATCATGCGGGAGCCGATCTTCAGATCCTTGGCCCAGAACGGGACCAGCCCCCATCGCATGGTGCTGAGCCGGCGATGACCGTCGCCGGCCCGGACAACGTACACCTCCTTGGTCGGAGCGACGTTGTAGTCGCTGTCCAACTCCTCATCGGGTGCCACCGCACCGAAGTAGTTGGCCAACTCGTCGGGCGAGGACGCGGTGACAAAACGGCCGCACACGACCCAAACTGTAGTGCCTGGGGCCGGTACTCCGCGGCAAGGTGAAGCCTCGTAACCCGGCCGCGACCGAACCCGGTGGCGCTGACGGTCTGAAAACTCGGGCAGGCCGGGGGACGCAGGGCCCTCGGCTTCCTCCTCCTCGATCATCGTCGCCTCGGCCAGAAGCAGGGTGCCGGCAACACCTACCGCGTTCTCGAGGGCCACCCGCACCACCTTCGTCGGATCGAGCACGCCGGCCTCGTCCAACTGCTTGAACGAACGGTCTCGGGCGTCGAACCCGAAGAATGCGGACCCGGCTTCCACCTCACGGACAACAACACCGGGATCGAGTCCGGCGTTGACCGCAATCTGGCGACAGGGAACGGATAGAGCCGACCGCAGTACCCGCATACCGATCAACTCATCTCCTTCGACAGTCGACATCGCCTCGTCGACTGCAGCCTCGGCCCGCACCAGAGCCGCGCCGCCACCGGGTACCACCCCTTCGGCAACGGCCGCCTTGGTGGCGCTGATGGCATCGTCGAAGGCCTCCTTCCGCCGATCGAGTTCGGCTTCGGTTGTAGCACCAACCCGGATGATGGCCACGCCACCCGACAGCTTCGCCACCCGCTCCTCGAGCTTCTCCCGATCCCAATCCGAGCCGGTCTGTTCGAGCTGCCGGCGAAGTTCGGCGACTCGGCCGGCCACATCCTGGGGGTTGCCGGAACCACCGATGATGGTGGTCGAATCCCTGTCCACGACAACTCGATGGGCCCGACCCAGATCGTCCAGTGTCACCCCCTCGAGAGTCCGTCCAATGTCCTCGGACAGCACCATCCCGCCGGTGAGCACGGCCATGTCCTCCATCATGGCCCGCCGACGGTCGCCGAATCCGGGCGCCTTGACCGCCACCACCGCCAGGGTTCCTCTGATTTTGTTGACCACAAGCGTGGCCAGGGCCTCGGCCTCGACCGACTCGGCCACGATCAACAGCGGCTGATGGGTTTGCACTGCGGCGTCGAGAAGCGGGACAAGCGCACCCATGGTGGTGATCTTCTTGTCGTAGAGGAGAACGGCCGGCCGCTCGAGCACCGCTTCCATCGATTCCGAATCGGTCACGAAGTAGGGCGAAAGATAGCCCCGATCGAACTGCAGTCCTTCCACCACTTCAACCGCAGTCTCCATCCCCTGAGCCGACTCGACATCGATCACACCGTCCCGACCGACCTTTTCCACCGCCTCGGCCACAACCCGACCGATCTCGGCGTCGTTGTGGGCGGCAACCGTCGCGACGTGAGCCGTGTCGTCGAGACCGGCGATGGGCCGACTCAGAGCGGCCAACGCCTCCACGGCGACCCCGGTCGCTCGTTGCAGGCCCCGCTTGATGGCCACCGGCGACGATCCGGCGACCACATTGCGCAGTCCCTCCTGGAGGACGGCGAAGGCCAGGATGGTGGATGTGGTCGTCCCGTCGCCGAGTTCGTCACCGGTCTGAATTGCGGCCGACTTCAGCATCTGGGCACCGAGGTTCTCGGTGGGGTCCCTCAGTCGCAGTTGCCTGGCGATGGTCACGCCATCGTCGCAGACAATGGGCTGGCCGTACTTCTTCTCGATGACCACCGAGCGGGATTCGGGACCGAGCGTGGGTCGGACGGCGTCAGCCAGCCTTCGGGCACCGTCAAGGAGTTTGGTACGGGCTTCATCTCCGAACAGGAGGCTCGAGTAGCTGGTCATGTCTTCATCACGCCAGACGGGGCGGCCGGGGGGCAGGGCCGAAGGTCACTCTCACAGCCGCGTCGGATAGGCCGTTCCCATGACCTTGGGCCCTTCCACCGGAACCGGTAGAAGTGGGAGACTCACAACGATGGACGCTGCCTCCCACCGGTGCGAATCGATGCCCACATCGACGGCCATCGCCGCCATGACGCGCTGCATGCTGCACACGAACCGATTGCTGGCCTGTGGCATCCTGCGACGCCCCTCCACCCATGTGGGACGCCGGTTGCGGTTCGCCGACGGCTCGACGGCCGACATCTTCCGGGAGACCCGGGTCATCGGCCGGGAGCCGGCCGAGCCGGCCGTCCTGATCGTGGGTTTCACACTCCGAGTGGTTCAGACTCCACGGGCCCACGCCGTCTTCAGAGCCGAAAGCCTGCTCAACACCGTGTTCTTCGCCGGCTTTCCCGGCTTCGAGTCGAAGCTGTGGCTCTGCCATGACGAGATGGGTCGCTACCGCGGCCTGTACCAGTGGGACGGATCGGATCAGGCGGAGTACTATGCTGCCGCATTGCACCATGTGTTGGGACTGGTGAGCACGGCCGGCTCGATCGACTACAGGGTACTACCCGGCTGCCGGCGGGATGAGCTGCTACGCCATCCCGAGGAGTTCGTGAACAGTGCTCGGGGATGGTCACACCCATGGTGGCGAGTGGTCGGCGTGCACCCGCCTTGGCCATGACCACCACCGATGTCCTCGTTGCCGGGGCCGGCCCGAGCGGCCTCGCCCTGGCACTTCAAGCCGCCACTTTGGGCGCCGCAGTTCGCATCATCGAACGACGCAACCGTACGTTCCGACCGTCCCGGGCCATCATCATCCATCCCCGGACGCTCGAACTGCTGCGTCCCCCTGGGGATCACGGAGGCCATTCTCGCTGCGGGACGACCGGCCCCGGCCGTGAACCTCCGGCTCGGCCGCCGTCGGGTGGTGACCACCCTGGGCCCGTTCGCCGTGCACGACTCGGCCTTTCCCTACCTGGCCTTCGTTCCTCAGGCCGTGGTCGAGCGTGAGCTGACCGCTGCGCTCGCCGGTCGTGGTGTCGAAGTGGAGTGGGGTGTGGAACTGGTGGCGCTCGGGCAACGGGCGGCAGGAGCCACCGCCATCGTCACCCGACCCGACGGGACGACGGAGACCATCGACAGCCGATTCCTGATCGGCTGTGACGGCGCTGACAGCACGGTTCGAGCCGCTGCAGGTATCCCGTGGCCGGGAACCACCTATCGGCACGAAATCGTCCTCGCCGATCTCGAGCTGGACGGGTGTCTCGACGAAACCGTGGCCCACGCCTCCGCCGGTCCCGAGGGAATCGTCTTCCTTCTGGCAATGAGGGAGCAGGCAACGTGGCGGGTTCTCGCCAGCAGGGGCCGCACTCCGTCGGCATCGAGCAAGCCGGTGGAGGCCTCGGTCATCGAAGCCATGGTCCAACACTGCGGAGTGGAGGCGGCGGTATCCGAGATCGCCTGGTCGGCCGCCATTCCACTCCGACACCGCCTGGCCGCCCGGTACCGGAGCGGACCGATCTTCCTTGTGGGTGATGCCGCCCACACTCATTCGCCCGCCGGCGGTCAGGGTATGAATACCGGTATCCAGGACGCGCTCAATCTAGCTTGGAAACTGGCGTTCGCCTCACGGATGTCTGCGGGTAGGCCCGAGACCGAGGCCCTTCTCGACTCCTACGAGGTCGAACGACGAGGAGTGGCCCGCCGCATGCTGGCCGCCACCCGCCTGCTGTTCTGGCTCGAAGCGGGAACGGATCCGGCTGCTCGGTTCGTTCGATCCACACTGGCCCCGCTTCTCGCCCCCCTGGCCCCCTTCGTTCTCGGTCGGGACCGGCTGGTTGCTGCCGCCGTGCGTTCTCTGTCCCAACTGCGGATCTCGTACCGAACCGGTGTCGGCCGCCTGCTGCCGAGGAGCACGCCCAGTCTTTCGTCCCTGCGACCGGGAGACCGCCTTCCCGATCTGGCCGTGACGTCCGGCGGCGGCCGGACCCTGCACGAGATGACGGCCCGACCGGGGGTTCACGTGCTACTGGGCCGGTCGGCCCCGACACTCGGTGGTCTTCCATGCCATCCTTGGGTTCACATCCACCGGGTCTTGTCGTGGCCGGGTGCGGGGGCCGTCGGCATCCGACCCGACGGCCATGTCGGTCACACGAGTCGCCCAGCCGATGCATGGGCCGTGGCCGATTGGTTGCGTTCGATCGGACTGGCCCCGACAGCGGATCCGGCCCAGACACGGAGGACCCATCACCCATGAAGTCGGACCACGGGCACGAAGCCATCCCTCACACGGCGGATGTCATCATCGAGGCCTGGGCCGCCGACTTCGAGGCTTGTTGCCGGGAAGCGATGATCGGACTCATCCAGAGCTGTGTCGATGGTACGGGGGCATCGGTCTGCGCCACCTATCGCTTCACGGTCCCGTCGAACTCCCCCGACGCCATGTTGCTCGATGTCCTCGACGAGGTCATTTTCGTGCTCGACACCGAGTCGGCGGTCCCGGTGGACGCCGATGTGGCCGCCGGTCCCGGCGGTGGGCTCGAAGTCGAACTCACGATGGCCGAACGGCATACCGTGACACCCACCGGATCGGCCCCCAAGGCGATCTCACGGTCGGGCCTGACGGTCCTCCGGGAGGACGGACGGTTCGTCTGCTCGTTTCTCGTCGATGTCTGACCGAGAGTCGTGAGTCCGGCCTTCAGCCCTTGACCACACCGACCGGCACCAGGCGTGCCACCCGCCGGGCCAAACCGGCCCGTTCCACGGTGTCGACCACGGCATCGACGTCTTTGTAGCTGAACGGGGCCTCCTCGGTCAGCCCGCGATCGGAGCGGGCCCTCACCTCGACGTCCATCGCCGCCAGCTGTCGACGCAGTTCCGAGCCGGAGATTCGTTTCCGAGCCTGGGTTCGACTCATGGTTCGCCCTGCTCCATGGCAGGTCGAGTGGAAGGCGTCTCCCGTGGCCGAACCGACCAGTACGTACGATGCGGTCCCCATCGATCCCGGCACGAGCACGGGCTGGCCTGTCGGGCGGAGATCCGACGGCAGATCACGGTGTCCGGGTGGAAGGGCCCGTGTGGCCCCTTTCCGGTGGACGCAGAGCGAGGTCTGCCGCTCGTCCACGACATGGGTCTCCAGCTTCGCCATATTGTGGGACACGTCGTAGAGCAGATCGAGTCGACCTTCGCCGACCGTTCGGGCGAACACCGACCGAACCGCCTGGCCCAGCATCTGCCGGTTGGTCCGCCCGAAGTTTCCGGCCGCTGCCATGGCCGACAGGTAGCGTTGCCCCGCAGCCGACTTCACCGGCACGCATGCCAGTTGACGATCGGGCACGGTGATGTGGTGCTCCGCCATCGCCTTCTCCATGGTCCTCAACTCATCGGTACAAATCTGATGCCCGAGTCCTCGTGAGCCGGAGTGGATCATCACGCAGATTTGTCCCAAGCGGAGATCGAAGGCCGCGGCTGCCGCCGGATCGATGATCCGATCCACCACCTGGACTTCAAGGAAGTGGTTGCCGGAGCCCAGACTCCCCAGTTGGCGCAGCCCGCGGGTCTTGGCACGGTCACCGACCACGGCCGGATCGGCCCCGGTGAGCACACCGCCGTCCTCACACCGCGCCAGATCGCGCTCGGTTCCGTGGCCCTCGGCCACGGCGAAGCGCACTCCCTCAGCCAATACCCGATCGAGCACTCGTCGGTCCATCGACTTCCAGATCGATCCCGGGCCCATTCCCTTGGGGACCGCCCGGGACAACTCGTCCATCACCCGGGGTAGAAGGGGTTCGATATCATCCCGCAGGAACGGTGAGGCGAGCAATCGCACACCGCACGAGATGTCGAACCCGACACCCCCGGGCGAGACCACCCCGCCGGCATCGACGTCGGTGGCCGCCACCCCCCCGATGGGGAACCCATAGCCCCAGTGGACGTCGGGCATGGCGTAGGAGGCGACGACGATTCCCGGCAACGTCGCCACGTTCATGACCTGCTCGATCGCCCGGTCCTGAGCCAGGTCCGGTAGCAGGGACTCCGAGGCAAAGATCACGCCGGGAACCCGCATCGCCCCGCTGGGCTTGATTCGCCATCGCCACGGCGTTTCCTTCTCGAGCACAACGGTCATGGTTGTATGCTCGCAGGCTCAACCGTGACCGGCCAGGGACAACAGTCCCATCAATCGGCCCCTATCAGGTGGCCGAGTCGAGTCCCCGTCGTTCCTGAATCCCCCATTCGGTTCGGCCCTGAAGGAAGAGGCGGAGACCCCACAGTCGCCAAACAAGGGTCATGGGCCGCAACGCGAGCTGCTCGACGATCACGTGGCACGACATCAGCAATCGATCTCGCGCATGTCCGAAGGTCCCGAAGGCCACGTCGTCGACAAGGAGCACCAGATACGAGGTGCAGATGGCCACGAGGTAGCCGGCGCCGACGATGGTCAGACCCGCCGGCGGGAAGCCGCCGGTGACGGCGGCAACCAACAGGATGACCAGGCCCAGCGATTCGATAACGGGGGCCACGGCCTCGACAACCACGAAGTACGGCATGGACAACAGCCCGGCCGAACCGTACCGAGGACGGAGGATCATGGCCCGGTGACGGATCAGCACGTCCAGTAGGCCACGGAACCAGCGGTTGCGTTGCCGGGCCAGGGTGCGAACCGATTCCGGCGCCTCGGTGAACGCCACCGGTTCGGGACTGAACTCGACCCGTACCGGCGTCCCCCTTTCGTAGCCGGTTCGGCGCAGTCGTACGATCAGCTCCATATCCTCGCCCACACTGCCGTGCTCGTAACCGTGCACCTCCAGGAGGGCATCCCGGCGGAACAGTCCGAAAGCGCCGCTGATGATGATGTTGCCTCCAAGAGGGCCCCAGCCCAGCCGACCGATCAGGAACGACCGCGTGTATTCGACCACCTGGGCCCCGACGAGTGGGTGACGGGGAGCACGCAGCTCGACCATCTGGCCGTTGCTCCACCGGGCCTCGTTGACGAGGCGGATGGTTCCGCCGACGGCGACGGTGTTCACGTCGTCCAGAAAGGGTACGACCATCTGTTGGAGAGCGTCCATGGCCACGATGGTGTCGGCATCGATGGCACACACCAGATCACCCGATGCGACGCTGAGCGCCACGTTCAAGGTGTCAGCCTTACCCCCGTTGTGTTTGTCGACGACGACCAGGCGGGCGTCATGGGACGATCGGAAGATCTGGCGGACCGGAGCGGTCTCGAGTACTCGGCGGTAGACCGGGCCCACCGGCGACAGATCGAAACCCTCGACCAGGCGATCGAGGGTCTCGTCGGTCGACCCGTCGTTCACCACCACCACTTCCAGATTGGAGTAGGTGAGAGCCAGAAGATTCGACACCGAGTCGATCACGGTGACCGCCTCGTTGTAGGCCGGTACCAGGATGCTGATTCGAGGTGCCAGCGGGGAGGCAAGCATACGTCGCCATAGTTGATGGCGATCCCGTCGCCTGATCCGCCGGAGTTCCACCCCGGCCGAAATGTACAGTCCGCTTTGGGCTGCAGCGGACAGGATGACGACACCGAACACCAACCACGCTGCAACCGATCCGGCCACGCTCACGGCATCGCTCCGGAACCGACGGCGGCAGCAGGTGACGACGAATCGAGGGATGATGGGCTGGCCTCGATGGTGGCAAGGGTCTGCCGAGCCATGTCCTGGGCATAGGGATCGGAGTCGTGGGCGTACACCCGAAGCGTCATCGCACCGGCTGCACCCAGCGATGCCAGGGCCGAACCGGCCGCCCTCCGTACCGTCCACGACCGATCACGTAGCAGAAGCCCGACCTCGGCAACCGAATCCTGGGCACCGCCGACGGCGATGGCGAGGGCGGCCGCCGCCCGAACCTCGTCATCGCCGTCGCGCAACAAGTCGGCCAGGATGGTGGACCGGGAGGCCCAAGGACCCAGCGCCCTGGCCGCCACCTCCCGCCGGCGGGGGTCATTGGACAGGGCGTGGTGTTCGATGGCGATGACCAGGCGAGGATCCGGGAGATTGGCGGCGACGTCGAGGGCGAAGACGGTACCCGGTCCGGCGGACGAGAAGAGATACAGGTCCAGCGCAGGCACAATGGCGGTTCCACCCTTGAGCAGCGCATTCTTCGCCGCCAGTCGGACGGCCTGGGCCGGATCGTCCAGCAGCGCAGTGATCCGCTCGGCGTTCTCTGCGATGTCGGGCGCCGCCATGGCATCCACGGTCCGGGATCGCACCAGCGCGTGAGGGTCGTCGAGCAGGGCCAGGCGGTCGGGATGGCCGAACGGTAGCAGGCTGGCCAACGCCGCTCCCTGGGCTCTACTTCGCCAACTCCGGCTGTGAATGCGCCGGCGGATCCTGCGGCCCAGACCGGCGGAGGCAACCAGGCTGCGGAGCCGGGCGTCGGCATCGCCGCTGAGGTCGGCGGCCGACCGCTGGATGAGGTCGAACAAAATGGACCGTGGACCACGGGCCAGGCGCTCGGCGGCTACTGCGCCCTCCTGGCCCGGGCGGAACAGCACGATGGCCAGATCGTGCTGCATCTCGTCGCGCTTGCGGACCCGTCCGGCCCGTGCCGCATCGAGAAGGCCGCCAACCGTCACGTAGCAGCCGGCGAACATGGCGATCACGACCAGACCCCATAGCAAGGTGGTGGGTGGACCGGCACCGAGTATCACGCCATCTCCCCCAGGACCAGGCGCAGCCGGTGCCGTAGCAGGGTGGCCGGAAAGGGCTTGCGGATGATATCGACCACACCGATGTCCAGGGCGACCCGGAGGTCCGACTCCGAGGATCGACTGATCATGAGGACGATCTTGATCTGTGCTACCAGACCGGCGGTCCGCAGCTTGCGAAGAAGGGCAATGCCATCGATACCGGGGACATCGAAATCGAGAAGAAGCAGGCGAGGCAGGGCGGAATCCCCCTTCTGGGCCAGGGTGGCCAGAAGGTCGGGGCCGGTGTTGAACTGCCTGGCTCTCAGACCGCTTTCGGCCAGTAGCTCGACAAGCAGGTGACCGAGCACGGGGTCGCCGTCCACCACGAGGGCATCGACCACGTCGTCGCTGTCCGGGCGCCAGTTCGTGGTGACCACCGCCGGACCGGTGTGATCGACCGCCAGCGCGGCAGCCTGATCAGCGGCGGAGACCAGTTCGATGGCCGACCGCCCGTCGGAGGGGAAGTGGGCAACGCCGACACGAACCGCCGCGCTGTCGAGATCGAGCCTGTCCAACAACGATGCCAGACGGCCGCCGGCAACCACGCCCGGTACCCCGTCGAGGGCAACAACGATGGTGCGATCCCCACGGAGACCGAGCACATCGTCACGCCGAAATTCCGTTCCCAGCGCTTCTTTGAGCATGGCGATGCGTTGCGGGGGCACTGACTCGTGAATTCGGATCGAGGCCACGGCAACATGGCCCCCCGAGCGGTGGGCGGCGACCAGGATGCGATCGATCAGAACCTGGGTAGCGGCCCACGACAGGATGCTCGTCCGCTCATTGACCACGTCGGAGTAGTCGGCGGCAAGTCGGCGCAGTCGGCCGGCGCACCGACTGATGAGGGCATCGTCTATGGCCTCGACCGTTTGCACGTCGAGGCGATCGATCCAGGGTCGGTTCCCCGACGCCGGAATGCCGGCAATCCACACAATGGGGTCGTGACGACGGCCGGGGGTGGCTCTTACCAGCCGCGACGTCGCCTCCACTGCCTCCGGAGCGACGCTCGGCCCGAAGACCACGACTCCGGGGAGGGGCCCCAGCGAGTCGGGCAGGGGGTCTCCGTCGGCGACATGGATCACGCCGAAGCCGTTGGCGAAAAACCGCTCGGCCGTGGCCAGTGACCGATCGCACAGGAAGACCCGCAGTTCCTGTCGGTAGGCGGCGATGGTCCGGGTCAGCTCGGCCGCGATGTCGCCCGGCGAACTCTCGGGTGGGAGAACGGTGGTGGCGAAGGCAGCCAGCTGCTGGGTTGCGCTCCGATCGGCATGGTCGTGAACGATCAACAGCGGCGAATCCCACTGCTCGGTCACGGCCCGCAGGACCGAGGCGACCGCCGGCGTGAACCGGTTCGGACAGACCGCGATCACTGCGGCTGGGTCCCGATCGAGCACCGGTAGCTCATGGACGGCACGAATGACCGAGTAGCCCCGCGTCTGGGTCGTCCAGCAGACGACATCAACGGCATCAATGGCATCGCCCAGAACCAGGACGACATCGGCCGATGATCCCACTGCGCTGTGCTGAGCGATTGCACTGTCAATCAGGGCTCGCAGATCATCGCAGGTCGCCGCCACCCGAACGCCGGTGGTGACCCCCCACGGCCCCTCCCCCGAGAACAGAGTGGCCAGGTCACGGGCCAACCGGGCGATCTTGGGCAATTCGAGGCGTCCGAAAAGGACGGCCAGGTCCTCTGCGGCGTCGACGAGGCCCGCCGCTTCCTCCGCCGTCAGGTCTCGATCGAAAAGGTGATGGGCGTGTCGCTCGATTGTCCTCAGCGATACCTCGGCCCAGGAACGGATTCGCTCTCCGATCTCCGATCGTGACCCTGCTGTCCGGCTCCGTGCACGGCCATCCAAAGGGTCCGGCGGTGTCCTCTCGCAGGCCCCGCCGCCTGCCACCGCGTTACCCATACGATCCGATCGGCTTCCGGAGCCGTTTCGTTAGTCGACCACTGCCGGGGCAAAGGGCTGCCACGACGTCGCCGGAGTCGAGCCGCCGGCCGGGGACCGAGGACCAACGCCCCTAGCGGAAACGGCGTCGCTGGCCGATTGTGAGGAAGGTGACACCGGTCCGGCGTCCGAGTCGACCGTCGCCGGAGGAGGCCAGCCCAATGCCCAATGCCGGATCAACGACCAGTCAGGCGACGTCCACCGACACCGCGGCGAAGGTGTCGTTTCTGCTCCGCCGTGCCTTTCCCCAACCCCCCGAGTCGATCGAGACCCACTTGTCGTGGGTGTTCCTAACCCCGAATCGGGCCTACAAGCTGAAGAAGCCGGTACGGCATCCTTTCCTCGATCACCGCAGTATCGAGAACCGGCGACGCGACTGCGAAGCCGAGGTGAAGCTCAACCGTGGTCTGGCCCCCGGGGTCTACCTCGAGGTGGTCCCGCTGTCGAGCACCGGGCCGGGGGAGCTGGTCATCGGCGGCGACGACCCGGCCGTGGACTGGCTGGTGGTGATGCGCCGCATCCCGGACGAATCCTTCCTCGACCGTCGACTGTCGACCGGCGCCGAGGCCGTGACCGACGAGGAACTGGCGGCCATCATCGAGCACCTGGCCGAGTTCTACCGGACGACGGGGCACCGTCCGTTGGACGACGAGACCTACCGAGGGCGCCTGGCCGGCGGCCTGGCGGAGGATCGCGGCGAGCTGCTTCGCCACGATCATGCGCTCGAGCACGATCTGGTCATCGACCTGGCCGACCGGTTGCAGCGGGTCATCGCCGACCCTCGACATCTGGCCGGCCGCTCGGCCCGGCTCGTCGATGGGCACGGTGACTTGCGTCCGGAGCACATCGTGCTATCGCCTAGGCCGCTGGTCATCGATCGGATCACCTTCGATGGCGAGATCCGCCGAATCGATCCGGCCGCCGACCTTGCTCTTCTCGAGGTCGAGTGTCGTCGCTTCGGCGCCGGCGCTCTCGGGTATCGTCTTGCCAGCGGGGTCCTGAAGGGGATCAACGACAACGTTCACGCCTGTGACCGTGCCCTCTACCGGGCGCTGCGGGCCGTCACCCGGGCCCGGCTCAGTATCGCCCACCTGGCCGACGGCGATCACCACGCCGGCCGCTGGCTCGATCGAACCGACGAGTATCTGGCACTGGCCATCGACGAACTCGACCTGATCGGAGAAACCGTGCCCGGCGACCCGTCGGGCGGGGTTGCTGCCACATCCTCACATGTCGAGGTGGAGCAGTTGGGCAAGTGAACCACCGGATTGTATTCGTGAAAGGGCCTCGGCCAGAAGCGGGGCCATCGACAGGGTGACGAGCCGCCCGTCCACGTCGGCGGCCCCCAGCCTCCCGGGCGGCACGCTGTCGGTGACAACCACCGAATCGATCGACGGGTCGTCGAACAGGGCGGCGGCGCCGGGCGTGAACAACGCATGGGTGGCCAGTAGATGAACCGATTCGGCGCCCTGGGCGACGAGGGCCGCCGCCACCCGGGCCATGGTGGTACCGGAGACGATCATGTCGTCCACAACGATCGTCGTGGCCCCTTCGACCTCGCCGAGTACCCGATCCGGCCCCGACACCACGCCTCGACTTCGGAGCTTGCCGGCAAAGGCCAGGCCGATCGGTCGTCCCAGATGGTCGGCGAGTCGCCGGCGGAGCCGATCGGCTCGCTTGACCCCGCCGGAATCGGGTGACACGACAACCAGTTCCCCCTCCCCCAGCCGAGTCGTCCGAGAGTCCGAGGAGATGTGGTCGACAAAGAGCTGGGTGGCCTCCACATGATCGGTCCGGCATCGAGCCGCGTTCTGGAAGGCGGCGAGGTTGTGGACGTCGACGGTGACCAGCCGATCGGTCCCCACAGCCTCGAACAGCTGGGCCACGTACCGGGTCGTCACCGGATCGCGCCCCTTGGTCTGGCGGTCCTTGCGGGAGTAACAGATGTAGGGCACCACGGCGGTCACGGAACGGGCCGAGGATTCGCGCAGAGCACCGATGAAGAAGAGGATGCGACACAGCCGGTCGTTGGCCGACAGGCGATGATCACCGGCGAGGGAGGCCAGCACATGAACATCGCGGTTGCGGACATTGATCAGGGGCCGCATCTTGTGCTCACCCCCGTCGAATTCCCGGACCTCGAGGGGCGACGGCTCGATCCTCAGGTGTTCCGCCACGTGCCGGCCCAGGCCGCCTTCGTCATCGAGGTCGAACAGCAAGGCATCGAAGTCGCTCACCGGGATCCCTCGCTCACCGTGGGAGGGGCCGCGTCCTCGACGACGACCGTGCGACCGTCCCACCCGACGACGGTCTCCCGTCCCCGGTCGCCGACCAGATCCCATCGCATGCTCGAACCGTCGCCGAACGACACCTCATAGTGATCAAGGGTTCCCCAGGCGTTCCAGGATCCCTTGCCGTGGTGGAGGGGGCACGTCCAGCTGAGCGTGCGTCCGAGATCGGGGTGCAGCTCGAGATCCTGTCGACCCCATGGGCCCTTCACCATGGCCGTGCGAAAGCGGCCCTCGTCGTCGAATCCGTACTCCACATGAACGACGCCGTCATAGTCGTACTCCTCCACGGTGGCGCCATAGGGGTTGCGTCGTGTTGCGGTCGACGTCGGCCCCATGGTCTGGTCCGGCTCATCACCGACGGCTCGTGTCACCGTGACCTCACCATTCGGCTCGATGGCGACCCCGTAGCGTCGAACCGACGAGCCGTCCTTCGCCAGGTAGGCGATGGTGCTGCGGCCGAGATCGTGCCAGACGATTTCCGTCGAGGTGCCGTCGGGCCGATGGACCCGCAGTTCGGTCGTGGTACCGGATCGAAGCGCCATGTCCACCATGCTGTTCGCCGGACGATCGATCCCCTAGGGTCGAACGTCCTGTGACGCCGGCGAGGTTCATCACCGATGCCGCTCGGCGCCCCAGCCCTGGATGCGGCCGCCCGGTCCCGGGGCCGTCGGTCCCTATCCGGCAAGCTTGACAACCAGGCGGTCACCCTGCCGCTTCACCTCGGTGCCGTGCTCGGCACAGGCGGCACCGAAACGTTCGGCAATCCAGGCCGCCTCGGCCCGGTTGGCAGGACGGGTGTGGGCGAAATCCAGCGCCAGCGGCACAGCCTCGACCTGACTCGGTCCGCCGGTCGCCATCGTCACCAGGAAGAACAGCCCGAGGTCGTTGCGGAGGAGTCCGTCGACGGCATAGTCGTCGACGAAATCACCCAGGTCGAACAGCACCCGCCCTTCGACACCATGGAAGACGTGGGCCGAGTGACCGGCCACCAGATCAGCACCGGCCTCAACCAGTTCGGCCGCGGCCCTCCGAACGGAGGCCACGGGCCGGCGTACCATGTTCGGACCCCAATGGGGGGTGACGAGAACCAGGTCGGCATCGACACTGCGGATGGCGTCGGTCACCCAGCCAAGGCCGTCGGATCGCAGGTCGACATGGGCCACACCCGGTCGGTCCGGTCCGGCGGCGAAGTCCGCCGGATGGTCGGTCATCCCGATCACGGCCAACCGGGTGCCGTCGTGGGTCAGGATCGCCGGCTCCCGGGCCCGGGCCCGGTCCGGACCGGCCCCGACCCAGGAGATTCCGACCCGATCGAGGTGATGGAGCGTGTCGAGCAGAGCCTCGGCTCCGAAGTCGAGGGCGTGGTTGTTGGCCAGCGTCACGCAGTCGACCCCCAGCGTCCGCAGCGTGTCGGCGGCCACCGGTGGGGCTCGAAAGAAGAACAACTTGTCCGGATCGGGCCAGCGCCGACCCCGTTCGGAAATGCAACACTCCAGGTTTGCCACCACGACGTCGGCCTCGCCGATCGTCTCGGTGACGCCGTCGGCGAAGATGCCCGAGGGATCACGCAGTAGCCGCTCAGCCACCCCCCGGCCCAGCATGGTGTCGCCGACCAGGCCCAACCTCAACGTCAAACCTCCCGGGCTACGGATTGGGTGAGATGGGTGACGAACCACGAGGTTGCGGCCGAGGCGGCGGCGTCGAGAGTGCCCGGCTCCTCGAACAGATGGGTGGCGCCGGGAATGACGACGAGATCAGTCGGGCAGCGCATCATCTCCCGGGCTCGACGGTTCAGGTCGAGCACGAGGTGATCCTCCCCACCGACGATAAGCAGGGTCGGCGCTCGGACCTCGGGAAGCCGGTCTCCGGCCAGGTCAGGTCGCCCACCGCGCGAGACGACCGCTGCGACACCGTCGCTCAGGGCGGCCGCCACCAGGGCGGCCGCAGCACCGGTGCTGGCCCCGAAGTACCCGACGGGCAGGTGGGCCAGCTCGGCCTGACGGCGGACCCAGGCAGTCACCTCGACCAGTCGCTCAGCCAACAGATCGATGTCGAACACTCGAGCTCGATCCATCTCCTCGCGCTCGGTCAGCAAGTCAAAGAGCAGGGTGGCCAGGCCTGCTTCGTTGAGCACCCGGGCCACATGGCGGTTCCGCGGGCTGTGACGGCTGCTACCGGCGCCGTGGGCGAAGATGACGATGCCACCGGCATGGTCCGGAATGGTCAGCCGGCCGGCCACCGTGACCGCCCCGATGGCCAGAGCAACCTCGCCGTCGACCGCCGGCGGCTCGTCACCTTCGGCGGCCTTCACCGTGGCCAACTCGGTTCGCGACCGGTCCAGGCAACGGATTACTTCGTCGTCACCGGTCGGTGAGAAGTCCCGGTAGAACTGACCGATTGCCCAGAACAGCTTCGGGGTTTTGACGGCAACGTACTCGTCGGCGGCGTCGCCCATGCGTTCGGTCCAGCCGGAAGGGGCGGTCGGGGCGGCCAGCACCACTCGGGCCGCACCATGGTGTCGAGCGACCTCACATGCTGCACGGGCGGTGGCCCCGGTTGCGACCCCGTCGTCAACGACAACCACCACCTTCCCGTCGAGCGGGACTCGCTCCCGACCGGAACGGTAGCGCTCGGCCCTGCGCTCCAGCTCGACCCGCTCCCGGGCCTCCACTTCGGCCAGTTCCGGCTCGCCCACCCCGGTCATGGCGATCACCTCGTCGCTGAGGACCCGGACTCCATCCTCGCCGATGGCCCCCATGGCCAACTCCGGCTGGTACGGCACACCGAGTTTGCGGACAAGGATCACGTCGAGCGGCGCGCCGAGGCTTCGGGCCACCTGGTAGGCAACGGGCACTCCGCCCCGGGGCAGGCCCACGACGACGACGTCCTGGCCCCGCAGATGGGATAGCTGCGCCGCCAGGCGGGTTCCAGCATCGACGCGATCGGCAAACATGCTCCGTCCCTCCCGTTGGTTAGCCCGATGTTGGGGCGTTTGAGGGTGACGTAGTCCATCTAAACCGAACGATGGTTGCCGGCCCAGGGACGAAGGTCACGATCCGCCGATCGACGACGAGGGCTCGACGGTGTCGCAGTGTTCGTCGTTTTACGGTTGATCAGCTACTGACGAGCTAGGAACTGAACCACTGGTCGAGGCGAGCCCGGGCCTGATCCGGTGAGATCCCAAGCATGGCTCTCACATCGAGACTCTCGAGGCTGAGGCTGGCTGAAACGACGGCCTTCTCCAGTGCCCGTTCGATCGGCTCGTCCCGGCACAAAGCGGCCAGCAGACCCCCGGCAAAGGCGTCGCCGGCCCCGGTCGGCTCCACCACCTGCTCACACCGACCCTCCCACGACAGGACCCGGCGTCGGGTTGCGTCATAGACGGTGCCTCCGGCCGCCCCTTGTTTGAAAAAGACCAGCGGAATCCCCGACTCGAACCAGCGCAGCCGCTGGTCGACATCGAGGGGCAGCAGAATTTCGTCCTCGCTGGCCAGCAGGGCATCGGCGTGGGCGAAGGCCTCGATGCATTCGACCCAGGTCCCCTCCTGGATCAAGGCGAATGGATCGACCGACAACAGGGCCGACGTCTCGCAGCGCAGATGCGCGAGCCAGGTTCGTTGACGGTGCAATGGCATTGGACACAGATGAACCGCAGCCGGTGACCACGCCTTGGGAATGTCGCCGACGGCGGGAGACATGGTCTCGTGAGGGGGCGAGCTGAGGCGATGCACGACCCGGCGTCTCGAACCTTCATACAGCAGCCACGTGCGCAGGCTCGACCTTTCGGTACGATGCACGCCGTCGAGGTTGACGCCCCGATCCGTGAGGCCATCGAGAATCTCCGATGGGTAGTCGCTGCCGGCGATGCTGACGATTCCGACCGGAACATCCCACAACGCCGCCCCCAGGGCGAAATGGACGACTGCGCCGCCGGCCTGTGCCATCCGAGTGCGGCCGTCGTCGTAGACGAGGTCATCGACGATCAGGTTGCCCAGCACTGCAATCTCGGGACTGGTGGTGGTGCTCACGGCAACGCCGCAAAGGCCCGGGCCAGGGCATAGAGGCGGACCGGGTCGATGTCGTTCGACCAGAGGCCGTCATGTTTGACGTAGGAGCCGACGATCAAACCGTTGGCGTCGCCGTAGCCGGCGATGTTGTCGGGGTTCACCCCCGAACCGACCAGGGTTGGGATCGACACCCGGTGGGCCACCGCTTCGACATCGGACTGCGGCGGTGGGTGCCCCGGTGGCGGTGCCAGTGACGATGACGCCGTCGGCCAGGAAGAACTCGGCCGCTGCCGCCGTCTCCGCCAGATCGACGTCGGCGGTGATGGCGTGGGACGAATGTTTCTTCTTGATGTCGGCGAAGATCCGCACCTCGTCGGCCCCGATGGCCCGGCGGTAGCGGAGCAGTTCACCGGCGTCCGATTGCAGAGCGCCCTCGTCGGCCACATGGGCGAACACAAAGCCTTCGACCCGGACAAAGGCGGCACCGATGGCGTGAGCCACCGCCACCGCCTCCCGGTTCGCCCCGGCCAGCACCTGCACTCCGAGTGGAAGGTCGACGGCCCGGCGGACAGCTTGACCGGCGGCGGTCATGGTCGCCACCACCTCGGGGCCCACCGAACGGCGGAGATACGGTCGATCGCCCATGTTCTCGATGATGATGCCGTGATACCCGGCGCCGGCGTAGAGACGGGCCTCGGCCGCTGCTTTGGCCACGATGCTCTCGACCGCAACCGACGCCGCCGGTGATCCCGGCAACGGGCCGAGATGAACAACACCGATCAGGGCCCGATCGACCCCCAACAGCCGGCTCATCAAGTGGCCCCGATCCATCGTCGAAAGGCTAGCACCTCATCTCAGGTCGCCCGATCGGCGAAAATCCCACGTCATGGTCGTCACGGATTTGTCCGAGCATCACCCGTCCGCCGGCCTGGGGTCTTCCCCGGTCGTGCAGCCGCTCGAGGTGACGAAGTCGCTGTCGCGTTCGACAGCGTCAGAGCCGGCATCGCCAACATCGTCCAACAGCAACTGGACGGCGCAGATGTTCGGGGCTCATGCAGGTCCCAGCCGATCGAGCTGCGCTTCGAGTGCGTGCTGAAGCCTCCTGCCTTCTTCGTGCACCCAGGAGGGCTCGGAGCGCCGCATCGAGATCCACATCAGTGGGCCTGACGGCCAGTAGGTGACGTCGAGGCAACCCCTCGTCTTCGGGTCCTGCTTGAGATGCCAGTGGCGGTTGCCGGGGTAGCGCTTGCGGCCCAACGTTGTGACGTGGGAGACATACAGTCCATGGGCCGACGCAGACCTCGCCGAGCACGGCCTCCATTTCATCAAGCGACACAGCCTTGGCGACGGCTACGGCGAAGTTCTTCGTTCTGGCGGTGTCCTTGACCCTCATGGCCTGCTCTCGCCCTCCTACCCTATCAGGCGAGTGGTTACTGGGACGGTGTGCGGCGTGCCCGTGGTGGCCCGCTGCCCCGAACCGCACCGGAAGGAGTACCTCGAGGCCCGGCTCCATCGCCGGCCACTCGCTCAGCTCGGCCGAGCATGGGGCGGTCCACGCCGTGGTCGACGGCCCGGCCTCGCGCCTGTCGCCCTGGGACGTACAAGCCGAAAGAGCCCGATCCAAACGCCACGACCCCCGCGTTCGGCGTCGCCCGTCGACATGTGGGACACTGTGGGTCTGCTCGGCTTCTCAGTCCGAGCAGAGAGAGGCCAATGTGGCCGGGAAAGACAAGGGCGGACGGAACAGCAAAACACCCGCCGCCAAATCCAAAAGAGAAGCGTCAGGCCAAGAGAGACAAGAGGACAGGCAAGTCACTGGACGGTCCAGTCATCACCTAGCCGATCTCCACTGATACCTAGCCCAGGGCGACAGCTGTCGTCTCGAGCAAGGAAGTCCGATTGCCGGGACACACCGGCGTGAGAGTACCGCCGGCGAATCGCTCATCACAACGCTGATCGTCGGTCACACGAACCACCCAGAGGCTGCGATGTGTCGCAGCTGAGACACGACCGCGGGCTCGCGGTGGGCGCTCAGACACGGGGCTCGGATCTCTTCATTTGCTCTACATCGACAGCAGGGTCAGCGAGCCGGGCGGAACGTGAGGAGCTCACCGAATGCCTCGTCTCAGGGCAGCCCATGTCGGGGTCTTCGTCTCGAACGAAGCTCGATGGAACCGGCTCGAACGCCATGAACGAGATCTTCTTCGGCTTGCCCGGTACCGACGATGGCCAAGATCAAGCGGTCGGTTGTCACTTAGTCGGCGTGGCCGCGGTCCGGCCGCAAACCTCAGAGTGTCAGCGTCGGGCTGGGGAGATTCGAAGTCCCGACCTCTTGACCCCGAGGAAAACTCAAGGCGTCCACGCGTGTCCCGATAGGGTGTGCCGCCCGGAAACTCGCGCGTGGGTGCTGACCAGGCCTGATGCCACCATCGTGGGCCCTCGTGTCTCATCTTCTCTACCGATTCCTCGCTCAGCTCGCACGCCTCGCTATGCGCTCAGGACGCTGGAAAGATCTCCAGATCATCGTGCTGCGCCACGAGAACGCCGTACTCCGTCGCCAGGTCGGGCGGCCAGCGCTCACCGATGACGACCGAAGCCTGCTTGGCGCTATCGCAGCCGCGCTTCCCAAGGCCCCGCGCCAGGGCTGGATCGTCACGCCCGAGACTCTCTTGCGCTGGCACCGCAAACGAATCGCCCGCCACTGGACACGGCCACCGGCTCGGCGTACCGGCAGGCCTCCGATCAAGGCCGAGCTGCGCCAACTGATCGTGCGACTCGCTCAGGAGAACCCGACGTGGGGACACCGCCGAATTCAGGGCGAACTCGCCCGACTCGGCCACAAGATCGCCAAAGGCACCGTCTGGCAGATCCTCACCGACAACGGCATCGACCCCTCCCCGGAACCGATCCGACGTGACATGGACCGAGTTCCTGCACTCCCAAGCCGCAGTCGCCTGCGACTTCTTCACCGTCGACACCGCGTTCCTGCGCCGCTACTACGTTCTGTTCTTCATCAACGTGAACACCCGCGAGGCGATCTTGGCTGGTGTCACCGCGAACCCGACCGGCGAATGGACCACCCAGACTGCCCGAAACCTGTTCATCGCCCACGTCGAACGCCTCCAGGGTGCACAAGCACTCGTTCGAGATCGCGGCAGTCAGTTCGTCGACGCCTTCGATGAGGTGTTCCGCACCGAAAGCTTCAAGATCCTCCAGACCCCGATTCGAACTCCGATAGCCAACACGTTCGCCGAGCGATGGATCGGATCGATCCGACGCGAAGTCCTCAAGCAACCCGAAGGGTTGCCCCGCACCATCATCTGGAACCAACGTCAGCTCGAGCGACTCGTTCGCGACTACATCGACCACCACAACCAGCACCGGCCTCACCAATCGCTCGGGCAACGGCCGCCGACAGCGCTCGACGAGCCTCCCGACGTGCCACCTGCGACCGTCACCGTGCTGCGCACCAGCCGCTGCGATGGCCTCATACACGAGTACCGAAATGCCGCCTGACCACGGGCGACCGACTTTCCGGGCGGCACAGGCATCCTGTCGTCCTCAGACGGGCTCTACGACTACCGGTCAAACCCGATCGCGAACCGCACGGCGACTGTCCCGGTTCTTCATCGACCAAGGCGGCACCTCCTACACCCACGTGTCCGACCAGCACTCCACCTACGGCACTCAAATCATCCCAGAGCGGGTGGATCACAGGGATGTCCCCACTTGCGGCGTGCGGATAAATCCCACCACTCTTGGTGGCAACCCGTGTTCAAGATCAAGCGCTTGAACTCGGCTGGATCGATGCGAGTTCTATTCCACGAACTTGAGCGACGACATACCGAGAACCTTGCCATCAGTGCAAGGTTTGAGGTGTCTGTATTGCTGTGGTGTGCTATCGTGACCGTGAAGATTGCAGCAAGCGCAAGGTTTACGGTCAGATGGCGAAGAACGTGGTCCGGCTCCTCGGAGACCTCCCCTCAGCACAACACGGGTACTTCACACGGGCCCAGGCCGCCGCGGCCGACGTCGAGGACTTCGATCTGACGCGGGCAGTACAGAACGGCTTCATCGAGCGGGTCGGCCACGGCGTCTACCGGGTAGCCGGAGCGCCCTATGACCGGCACGCAGAGCTACGGATCGCATGGCTACGACTCGCCCCGGCCCGCACCCCTCGGGCCCGCACCCTCCGCCCCGACATCTGGGTCTCCCATACCTCGGCAGCCGATCTCCACAACGCCGGGGTCTTCCTGGCCGATGTCCCGACCTTCATCGTCGTCGACCGCCTTCGCCCAGGACACGGCGTCAAAGTTCATCGCCGATCCCGAGGCCTTGACCGCAACGACTGGGCCGTGATCGACGGGTTCGCTGTCACCAGCATCGAGCGCACCGCCGCCGACCTCCATCGGGCTGGCGTCGACGGCGGCCACCTCGGCCGCTTCATTCAAGATGCGATCAACGCCGGAGCAACCACCGAACAGGCAATGAGCGATCGCCTCGACATCACCACCGACAAACTCGCAGCACTCGTCGCCATGGCCGACCCCCACCCGAGTGGTGCTCGATGACCAACCAGCTGCCGTACACGACCGCATCAGCGTTCAACACGGCGCTGAAGGCCCGCCTGGCCGCCGCCGCCGAAACCAGTGTGCACGGCATCAACGAACTACGCCGCCAGTTCGCCTACGACCGACTCCTCATTCGCATCTTCGCCGCCGCTCCCGACCAATGGATCCTCAAAGGAGCAGCGGGGCTACTGGCCAGACGCCCTGACCGAGCCCGGCACAGCAAGGACATCGACATGTACTACCGAGGCGAGATCTCGGTGGCGCTCGACGAACTTCGGAACCTCGCCGCTGATGACACCGTAGGTGACTTCTTCACCTTCGACATAGAACGCCTCCCCGATCGTGAGGGTGACTCGGCCGGACTGCGCGTCATCAGCTACCTCGGTGACGTGGAGTTCCAGCGGTTCTCCATCGATCTCGTCATCGACTCCAACATGACCCAAGAACCCGAGACGATCGCAGCGCTACGACCCGTTCCGATCGACGGGCTGCCCACCGCCGACTACCGGGTCTACCCGCTCGTGGATCATGTCGCTGACAAGCACGCAGCGATGATCGATACCTACCACGGCGGTGCCGCCAGCACCCGCTACCGAGACCTTGTCGACCTCGCCCTCATCGCCACCAGCTACCCCCTCGCCGCCGTGGATCTGAGAGCCGCCCTCCACAGCGAGTACGCCCACCGAGGCCTCGACATCCCGGCGACGGTCGTCCTTCCCGACTCGTCGTGGGAAGCGGGATACGCCAAGGTGGCGGCCACGGTCCCTCACCTCGCGCCACCAACAGCCACCGAAGCCCTGGAAATCGTCCGGGCGCTCCTGGAACCACTGCTTGGCGACGAGTCCTACAGCGGCCGTTGGGACCCAAACCGCCGCCGCTGGTCATAGGCACGACGAACGAGCACCGCCGAGATGGACGGCTCAACAACACCTGTCACGAACTCGCCTAGCTCGCGTTGACGGACCTCACGCCCTCTTGGCGTAGGCGCAAACCGCCAGGACGATGGCGGTGAGCCCTTCGGCCTCACTGGCAGCGAGCGAGTCCGTGACGGTGATCGGCTTGCCAGCGGACTGGGTTCGCACAACGAGGCCCTCGTCGATCAGGGTGTCGAGCCGCTTGGACAACATCCGATCGTGAATCCTGAGGATCGACTGGCGCAGATCCTTGTAGCGGGCCGGCCCAGCTGACAGCAAGGTGATGATCTCAAGAGCCCACCGCTGGGTCAGCAAGCGAAGGGTCTGAGCCTCCGCCTCCCACAGCGCCCGGGTGTCCCCAGAGTCTGTTCCTCTCAGATTGGCAACATCGTCTTCCGCGGTGCCCTGTGGGGCTCGGAAACTCGCGTGTTGGTGCTGAACAGGGGCGATGCCTCCATCTTGGTATCTCGTGTTTCGCATCCTCTACCGCTTCCTCACAGCGCTCGCTCGACTCGCAGTCCGTTCTGGACGCTCGAGAGACCTCGAGATCCTCGTGTTGCGGCGCTGACGGCCATTGCGGGCACGCCACGTCTTCTTCTCCGCAGCAACCAGGCGCCTGAAGTTGCGGGCCGAACCGACATAGACCACCGCTCTGGGCTTCGGGCGACAACCGTTTCGCCGTGACCTTCGCTCTCGTGGCGTCGACCCGCTGGGCGACCAGCTGGCGGGCAACGTCGGTGTTCCTCGGCACCGGCGCCCGGGCGGCACGCTCATCGTCGAGCTCACCGGCCCCACGAGCCAGCACCTTGCGTTTCACGGTCCTGGGGTCCACCCCGCGAATCTCGGCGGCACCCCGATGCGTCCCCACGTCTTTAAACACGGCAACTACATCCATCGTCTTGCTCGGTGTAGACATTGATCGCAGCCTCGGTTGAGTGATCGGACCTGACTTTGCATCAGTCACGATCACCGCTCGCAGCGGCTACCAGGTGGATTAACCCCTCACCACCGCGAGGACCACTTTCCTTGGCCACCAACGAGGACTTTGACACGGCCACCGACACTCCTGGCCTCCCCGGCCTCCAACAGGCTCGGGATGTCGTGCAGCCAAGAGCGCTTGAGATCATCCGCTGAGCAGGTCGACATCCTGATGGTGCATGGTTGGGCCGATTCGGTCGTGCCGTTCAACACGGCTGTCGCCCAGCGCGACCTCCTGGTCTCCGTCTGGGAGATGACCGAGGCTGAGGTACTCGCCGACGAAGCCAGCCACCGATGGACTCGGTGGACGAACGACGAAGGCACCGCCTTCGAGTTCATCGAATTCGATGGCGGGCATTGCTACCCCGGGGCCGACGCCCCGGATTGGGGTTGCAGCGCCGATGACCCGATCTACTACGGCCAGGCGGCCTTCGAGTTCCACGTCGCCCACCCCAAGGACGAGTAGTCGAGACCGATGGGGTGGACGTCGGCTGCCGTTTCCAACCCAGCGGGCCCGGAGCCAAACGAACTCAGGGGCCCGGCCGGATGTGACGCCATCGCAACTGTCGAGGCGAGGTAGATGGATCGTGGATACACGGGCGTCAAACCACCGCCAGGGGCCCTACCCGGGGCCCAGCTACGTGACCACCAACCCCAAAACCGGGGGGGCCTTCAATCAACACATGGGTACACTCTCTGCGCCCCTGGCAGGAATCGAACCTGCTACGCACGGTTTACGAATACGCCGAGGAGCATCCACGGGTCACATCTGTCGCCAGAACCGCCAGAATTCCAGGATTCAGTCCATCTCGTCCGCTCTCGTCACCCACAGCAGATGGGACAAAGGATGGGACGACCTAACCACCCCACCTGAGGGCTCCGGGCTGTCAGTCCGCTCAAGGAGCCTCGGTCACATGAGCCGTGACGACAACACACCCGAGGAGCACGCCGCTCTGGCCCGAGCCTGGAAGGCCGATCTCCGCTCGACACCGGAAGGTGAGGCCGAGTACCAGGACATGTGCGCCAAGGCCATCGACGCAGCCGAACGACGTGCGACGCGTCGAAGCGCCTGACGACTACTGGGCACAGGTCATTGCATCGGCCCTGGCCGATGACCGCTTGACGTTCGATATGTACCGCTTTGGGAGCACGCCTTCGTCGTGCAATGGTAGGGACGCCACTGGGACCTCGCCGAACGCCTTCTCGATGACCCCCGAGTGGGGCGGGCGGTGCACCCCGGTCCTGGGATCGGACCACTACCCGCTCAACCGTCGGTGATGTCGATGACCAGGCGGGGCGGATCGGCCAGTGCGAAGGCGGAGTAGGGTCGTCGGCCGTCGATCTCGACCACCCAGCCCATGACGTTCTCCAGGTCGAGCAGCAGCCGGACGGCCTCGAGGCCGCCGACGCCGACCTTGATCTCGGTCGGCCCGTCGTAGACCACACGCGGCTCGGTCCCGGAGAGGTCGGCCCGGCTCGATGGCCGCAGGTCGACCTCGAGCAGGCCGTCACCGACGAGGTCGGGCCGGGTCGGGTCTTCCCGCCCAATGGGCCCGTCGACATAACGGGTAACCCATCGGGGGGTCGACGGGGCGTCGGCCTCGAACTCGAACACCACCCGGGTGAAGCCGTCGTGGAGGCCCCAGCGAACGTCGCGGAGGAAGGCCAGGTCGCCGGGACCCCGCTTGTCGCAGGTGTCCGAGGGGCGGGCCTGGGGCGAGAGGGGCGGGGTGGGGAAGGCGTCGTCGCCGATGGCGACGTGGGCGTCCCACCGGGCGGTGGCGACCACCCCGGTCAGCAGGACCTGGGCCTCGTCCCCGCCCACGGGGAGGCGCAGCAGGCGCCCGCCGAAGACCTCCCGGGCCAAGACGGCGCCATCGACCGCCCCGACCACGTCCAGCCGGCCGTCGACCGGGGGCAGGTCGACCGGGCTCGGCACCCCGCAGCCCCGCTCCAGCACCCAGACGTCACCGACCCCAGACTCGAGGATCAGATGGTCGTCGTCGAGAGCATGGAGATCCCGGAACCCGAAGACGTCGAGCAGCGACGAGATCTCGGCGTGGACCAGGGGCCACATAGGCGCCCCCTCAAGGGGGATGATCCACAGGTCCTCGCCGGGTGAGTCGGCCACCCGGCACACCGCGGCCAGCCCGGCCCGGACCCAGCGCACCGGGACGCAGTCCTCGGTGGCCACGACCTCCTCCCGCTCGAACATCGGTCGGACCCAGGTGACCCGCCCCGTGCTGCCGTCATCACTGACGCCGACGTCGTCGGTGATGACGAAGTCACCCGGCCCGGGGGTCTCGATCCAGTCGACCCGGGCCCCGGTGGGCAGGCTCGGACCGTGGACGGTGACCACGTCACCCGTCGTCGTCAGCTGGACGATCCGCTGGGTGCCCCCGCTCTCCAGGGTGAGCAGGAGATAGCCGCCGGCGTTCGACCGGTAGATGCTGGCATCGGGGTCGATGCCGCCGATGAGACCGGTGAGCGGGCGGCCCCGGCCGTAGCGCAGGTCCATCACGCCGATGCTGTAGATGTCACGGGGACCGGAGAACAGGACCAGCGCCTCCCGCTCCCCCAGGTCCCAGTCGAGGATACGGCTCATCGAGCTCACCCGGGCGCTGCGGACCTCGGCGTACAGCGACCACCGCTCACCGGTGGGGCTGACCAGGTACAGGCCCTGGGGTTGGTCGTCGCCGTCGACCGGCCCGTGGACCACGGTCAGCAACCAGTCGGGACCGACCTCCGTCCACGGCACCTCCAGGCCGGGCCGGGCCGGGGGCAGCCCGGCCGGCAGTGGGGCCGGGTCGGTCAGCAGCAGGCGCACCACCAGGTCCTGGAAGTCGCCGTCGATGAAGTCCTCGAAGCCGATCAGGTAGCTGACCTCGGTGCTCAGGTCCGGCTCGAAGATCCTGGCCGCCAGCAGCCCGTCGGGGTTGCGGTCCGGGTCGGTCGACCAGGTCGCGGTCGGGTTCTCCAGGCACAGCGAGAAGGGCCGGTCGACCGTCAACGTGCCGGTCCCGGTGGCGGTCAGCCCCGGGCCGCCGATCGGCCCGTCGATCACGATCCGGCAGTCGTCGGAGTCGGCGGTCAGGTAGCCGACGGCGTTGCCGGCGTGACCGCTGGAGAACTCGGCCAGCAGGTCGAGACGGTAGGTCCCCGGGGGAAATGTCGTCACAGGCGAGGCCCGCAGGTGCAGGTAGTCGTTCCGGGCCAACACCTCCAGCAGGCTGGGCTCGTCCTGCCAGCTGAGGCCGAGGCAGAGGACGTGAACCGAGTTGGGGGCGGGCCCGGACCCGACGTGGCGGGCCACGATGTCGGTCGCCTCCTCGTTGATCGTGACCAACCCCAGCGATCCCTCCCACACCGCCTCGTCGTGGCCCGGGCCGTCGGGCAGGTCGCGGGTCGGGGCCGACGTGGCCAGGAGCCGGTTGTCGGGACCTCCCCGGAACTCGACCACCCACTGCTCGGCCCCCTCCCAGGTGGCCTCGGCCCGGCCGTCGTAGCCATCGTAGGAGCCGGCAGCCAGCCGGTAGGTCCCGGGCGCCAGCTCCTGCTCGAGGACAAACAGGTTGCGGGTGGGCGATCCCGACCACAGCTTGCCCGTCGTCGACCCGTAGGTCGCGTCCTCGTTGCGAGCGACCAGGTCGGCGGCGGAGCAGGAGGTGATGCCGTCATCGGGCGGTGTCTCCTCGAACAGGATCAGACACACCGGCTGGACCGAGTTGGGACTGGGGGCGTCGGGCCAGGCCGCGTTGCGGACGGCCAGGAGGTTGGCGGCTCGGGTGGTGGTGATCGTCGTCGCCGCCCCCGGCGGCCAGGAGAACTGGAAGGCCTCCCGGACCTCGTCGGCCAGGTCGGCGGTCGGCCCGATCGTGCCCAGGATGCCATCGGGGGTCTCGTCGGCCAGGAACAGAACCTCGAACACCTCCTCGGGCTGGGTCACCCACTGCCGCCCCGGGTAGCCGTCGTAGGCCAGGTAGCTGGCCCGGTAGGAGCCGGGCGGGATCGGCTCGTCGAGGCGGACCAGGGAGCCCATGGTCCGGGCCAGGCTCGGCACCGGACCGCCGAGGCTGGGATGGAGCGGGACGACCCGGGACGCACCGTCGACGTTGCAGCGGCGCTGGAATATCTCGGTGGTTGTCAGCTGACCCGAGCCCTCGTCGGTTGGGCCGACCTCGTCGGCTGCGGTGAGGTCGGATGGGCTCGGGGTGGCGTCGACCGGCACGGCCAGGACCGAGACCAGCAGCACCAGGACCGCGACGGTGAGGGTGAGGATGAGGGGGGCGGCGCCGATACTCGCTCGGCTGGTTCGGTTTCCGATGGCGGGCACGCGGGAACTCTCCTCCGTCGCCGGCTCCGCCACGCATGAGGTTGACCGCAGACTATAGCAGCCTGTCCGCCGATCTCTGGGTGCGCTGATGGTCGCCAGCCCCCTGCTGTCCGACCGATTGACCTTGTGGGCTACTCGGCTTCACTGGATGCACCGCCTGAGAGGGGGGCCGTGGTTGACTTCAGGCCTGGCCGGGTACGTGAGAGCGGCCGAATATGCCATCGTGGTCTCGATGGGAGAAACGCGGTACAAGAAGAGATGCGCATCCCTCGAGGCGGGCATGTGAGCGTGAAGCCGTAATCGGTTGGACTTCCTGCCTCCGGCACACGACCAGCGGCAGGAACCGAGGCCTCACCCTCAAGACTAGGGACGCTGCCACGGGGGCTGAGCGGGCCACCCACACCGGAAACACCGATTGGGTCAACGCCTGCGCGATCCGCCCCGATGGCTCCCAGCATGACGGAGCTGGCCACCGCCACTACGTGTCATTTGCGACGCGACAAAGGAGATCTCCAAGTCGCAAGTTACTACGGGGTCCCCGCCCTGATCTCGGTGACCTCCCACTCGCCAGCGCTGTCCTGCACGACGGTTGCTGGTCGAGAGGGATCCACTGCGAGCGACATCGAGATCACGTTCTCTCCGCTCACGTCATCAGCGAAGAAGTAGTCCGAGATGCTGTCGGTGAACAGGTTCTCATCGCATGAGGCAGTGATCTCGCGACCATCTGATAGCCGGACGATCACCGTGCCGACGTAGACGGCTTCCTGCAACACGCCGTTCTCGATGGAGCCTTCGACCTCGACGCCGATGATCTCACCTTCCTCGCCACTTCGTCTCGGACCCTCCGCAGGCCCCTGTGAGTACTAGCACCACAAGCACTAGGAGTTTCGTGAAACTTCGCAAGTGGCAGTCGCCTCCGGTCGCCGTCTGTCGACCCATAGGGTAGCGCACGAACTTCCACGAGGGCGGTCGAACCTGAGGGTGCCGAGAACGCGTCGCTGCAGGTCACAGCATTGGTGGCGGGTACTGTGACCGGCCGTGTCATCGGTCCTCTCGCACATGTTCCGGCTACTGATCGCTCGGCTCGGGCTGATGGCGGTGTCCGGCGACAAACGAGACGCGGAGATCCTGGCTCTTCGCCATCAGGTCCTCGTGCTCCAACGACAGATCGATCGCCCAAGATTCACACCCGCCGACCGGACCATTCTGGCCGTGCTGTCGCGTGCCTTCGACCGGGCGGGTCTCGGGCGCGTGATGCTGATCGTCAAGCCCGCCACCGTGATCGGCTGGCACCGGCGCCTCGTCGCCCGCCACTGGACCCAACCACCCGTACCCAGAACCGGCCGACCGCCCACCCCGACCGAGCTCCGCCAACTCGTGCTTCGCCTCGACACCGAGAACCCGAACTGGGGCTACCGGCGCATCCACGGCGAACTCCGCCGACTCGGACACCGCATCGCTGCCTCCACCGTGTGGAAGATCCTGCGAGACAACGGACGCGAACCCACACCCAACCGCACCGGACCAACCTGGAGCCAGTTCATCTCCAGCCAAGCCCACGCACTGGTAGCCACCGACTTCTTCTGCGTCGACACCGTCACCCTGCGGAGGCTCCACGTCCTGTTCTTCATCGAAATCGACACGCGACGCGTACACCTCGCCGGCATCACCACCAACCCCACCAGACCCTGGACAACCCAAGCCGCCCGCAACCTCACCATGACCTACCAGCGCGCCATCAGATTCGTGATCCGCGACGGCGCCGGTCAATACACCCGAACCTTCGACCACGTCTTCGCCGGCGTCGACGCGGAGGTGATCACCACGCCGCCCGGCGCGCCACAAGCAAACGCCTTCGCCGAGCGGTGGGTACGCACCGTCCGCCACGAACTGCTGGACCGGACCCTGATCTGGAACCAGCGCCAGCTCTGTCGGCTCCTCACTGAGTTCATCGCGCACTACAACAAGCAGCGTCCCCACCGGAGCCTCGGCCAACGAGCACCTACTGACCCTGCCGATGCACCTGTGATCGAGCTCAACCACCCGATCCAACGCACCACCACCCGCGCCGGACTCATCAACGAGTACCGGCCAGCAGCCTGACCCGCCAGCGAACCCCAAGCGAAGTCGCCAGCTCAACGCGCACGGCGCGCCACCGTCTCCCCCACAACCCCTCCTGACAAACCCGACAAACGGCCCCGATGAGTTCTCGGCACCCGCAGGGCACTGACCTGGGATCGAACCCACCTGACCGAGGAGACCGTGGGCGGTGTGGTGCTCCCGCCGCGCATCGAGGTGTGGCGATCGGTACGGCGGCAGGGAGACACCAAGACCAAGCGGTCACGCAGGACCATTGCTCTCCCCGCCCGGTGCGTGGATGCCTTGCTGGCCCACCGGAGCGACCAGGACCGACACCAAGCCGTCGCCGGCGAAGCCTGGCACGAGCACGGTCTCGTCTTCTCGTCCCAGGTCGGCACACCAATGGACGCCTCCAACGTCCGCAGAGCCTTCCGGGCCGCCCTGGACGCCGTACCGGGGATCGACTCGACGCAATGGACCCCTCGTGAGCTGCGACACTCGTTCGTCTCGCTGCTGTCCGATCAGGGCGTTCCCGTCGAAGAGATCGCCCGACTGGTCGGCCACAGCAGCACCTCGGTGACCGAGACGGTCTACCGCCACCAGATCCGACCGGTGATGGAGACCGCCTCGAGCGCCATGGACGAGATCTTCGGCACACTTGACGCCGACGATGACCAAGATCAAGCGGTCGGTAGTCACTCAGTTTGTCACTCAGCCGGCGTGCGACCCGGCGGAGCGGCCACAAACCCCAGTGTTTCAGCGTCGGGCTGGGGAGATTCGAAGTCCCGACCTCTTGACCCCCAGGAAAATTCAAGGCGTCCGAGCCCATCCGACAGCGTCCAGATAGCCCTTGTTCCGTACGGAAAACCCGCCTTCCTGGTCCAGCCAATCCGGCCCAGTCCAGCCGATCACAGCTTTTCTGCATACATTTTACATACATGACGGCAGCCGGTCCTGCGCCGTCAACCGCCGCCCGCCACCAGGCGCGGGGCATCAGTATGCCAACTCCAACAGGTCTCCATCGCTTCACTCCCCTGCTGATCGACGCCGCCCGACCAAAGAAGGGCCGTTGGTGGACGCTGGTTCGTCGACGCAACCGACGTCGAGGTCGCCCGGCACTTGACGACAGGTCTACAGAGCCGTCGAGCAGGGCCTGGTCCATGACACGTAGGCGCCCCGACGACACCACTGATTGCGTCCCGGATCCTCGTCGCACCCCTCTTGGCCGTCACTGGGCGGTGGTAGCATGTCGGTCATGGACCAAGAGCAGCTTCTCAGTCGATCTCAACAGCTGCCTGAAGAACTCGTCGATCCAGGAGGCTCGATGCCCGCAGATGAGGCGCTGTCGATGGTTCTCCGTCAGCGGGCTTGGATGGAGACCGGCACCATCATGTCAGCCCAGGCGGCCCGCGACTGGTATGCGGGCGAGCGAGCTGCGCGTGATTCAGGCTCTCCTAGCGCCGACGTTCAGGTCAGCCATCGTTGACCCAACCAAATCTGACCCCGCCGACCAGAGCCGCTTGGCTGGTTCTCGAGGGTCGAGACTTTTGACGCTGCAGCAGACCTTTTTTCGTTGCTCGACGACGTGGACGAAGCTGGAACCTGGCGAGCATCTTCATTGGACGTGTTGGCGGATTTCTCCGATGCCGGCCAACGTCATGTCGTCACGGTGAACGGTCGGGTCTTGGCGATTGTCAACATGGCTGGATGGGAAGTAGTGGCGGTCGGCGTATCAACACCAGATCTGACATCCCCTAGTCGCACTCGAGACCTTTAGCCAGAAGACCGCTCCGCCGGGCCCTGTGGGGCTCGGAAACCCGGGCGTGGATACTGACCAGGCGCGATGGCGTCGTCCTGGCGAGTCATGTCCCGCATCTTCTACCACCTCCTGGCCGCCCTGGTTCGCCTTGGGTCCGTTCTGGCCGCTCCAAGGACCTGGAGATCGTCGTCTTGCGCCACCAGATTCAGATACTCCGCCGCCACGTCGACCGGCCCGCCGTCGACGATAATGACCGGACCCTGCTCGCAGCGATCGCCGCAGCACTCTCCCGCCGGCTCCGCCACGGCTGGATCGTCACGCCCGACACGTTGTTGCGCTGGCACCGCCGCCGTATCGCGGGCACTGGACTCAACCGCCTCGTCGACCTCCCGGCAGGCCGCCCACCAGCGCCGGGATCCGCCGGCTGATCGTGCGCCTCGCCACCGAGAACCCGGCCTGGGGCCACCGACGCATCCACGGCGAGCTTGTCGGCCTCGGACACAAGATTGCGTCGTCGACCGTGTAGCAGATCCTGCGCGACAACAACATCGACCCCGCGCCGGACCGCTCGGAGGTAACGTGGACCAGGTTCCTGCACTCTCAGGCAGCCGTTGCGTGTGATTTCTTCACCGTCGACACTGCGTTCTCACACCGCTACTACGTCTTGTTCTTCATGCACATTGAGACCCGTCGAGTGGTTTTCGCTGGGCTCACTCATGGCTGGGGGCCCTCACTTTGGAGATCAATGACAGCGGCTTGAGCTGTGGAGCACCTCACCCCGAGTTTCGCCTGGCGGCTCTCCACATCGCCGATCTCGTCTGCGTTCGAAATCGGCGGAGTCCATCGGCTGGACGTCTCTGTCGACATGAGTTTCGATCTCCGACTCCGACGACTCGAGGATGATAGTCGCTGCGAACGGCGCTGGCGGGCGCCGGGCCGTCGTCGTAGGATTGCAGTCTCCGAACGGGCGACAACCGGGAGTCCGCCAATGCCCTTCAATCGCAACTACGCCAACCTTGTTGCGGAACGACCACAGGCTCACACCCGCTTGATCAGGAACTATGACGGCGCCAATCGAGATTTCGACATCATCATCATCGGCTCGGGGGTCGGCGGCGGGATTCTGGCCGATGACCTGGCGGACCGGCTCGGCCACAGCCATCGCATCCTGGTCCTGGATGCCGGATCCTTCATCTATCCCACCCACGTCTACAACATCAGCCGGGTGCCGAACTCCTCTGTGGCGAATCACTTCGGCGTAGATAACTTCACCCAGCTGGCGACCGACCAACACTTCATTGGAGGAAAGCCTCAGCTCGCGTTCGGTGGCCGGTCCATCTTCTGGTCGGGCCTGATCCCACAGCCACAGAGTTGGGAGCTGGACTTCTTCCCCGAGGCGGTGCGCCAGGATCTGACGTCGGAATACCTCGCCCTGGCAACAGACCGCATGAACATGTCGATATCGCTGGGCGACAAGGCGAAGGAGTTGGTCGAGCACTTTCGCGCCAGTTCCCTCAACGACGACTTCGACATCGAAGAGACGCCGCGAGCGCTTCACCAGCCGTATCTCAATCCAGACGGCACGCCCAGGGACCAGTTCTTCGTCGAACCAACCGGCGTGTTCAACTCGGCTGAGTTGCTCATCAACCAGGTCGGCTTGACACCTGGCGCCAGTCAGGACGGCCCGGGCCTCTTCATCAGGCTGAACTGCTTCGTCGAAGCCGTCGACGAAGTTCCTTTCGACTGGTACGAGATCCGCACGACCGACACGATCTCCGGAGAGCAGCTCAGCTTCTACTCCCCCAAGGTCGTTATCGCCGCCGGCTCCACGGAGAGCCCCAAGTTGATCAACCGTTCCTCGATCTACCATCGCTTACCCGACGAGGTGAAGCGGCGCGTGGGTTTCGGCCTGACAGATCATCCGGTGAGCTCGGAATCACAAGCCTACGTGTCGTCCGCCGGCGATAGTCCGCGCATCTCTCTCAGCCGCCGTGATCATGCCAAGATCATCTTCTACTCCCGTGGAAACCGTGATGCCAACGGTCAAACGACCTTTCCGTTCAATGTCGAGATGAACATCAACCACGAATACTGGCATTTACGCAACAACGACCCCTCGGCCGAAGCCCTCGTCGACGACACCAGCAAGAGCCGCGTTGACATCAAATTCAGCTTCGCCAACTGCCTTGACGATGACAACGGGATCTTGTCACACGCCGATGACGGTTACACGCCAGCCATTGCCTTCAAACGTTTCTCGTCGCTTGACGACCTGTTGGGCTCCCGATTCCGGGCGCTGGCCGGTTGGACGAAGAGCTCGCAAGAGTTCTTCGATCTCATCAACCAGACTCGCACTCGCGTCTTTGCCGAGTTCAACGACCTGGAGTGGATCACGGGCGAGTATGGGGGAGGCGTCCACCAGCAGTGGCCGTTTGGATGGGGCACCGTGCATCATGCCTGCGGCACTCTGCGGATGCCCTGGAAGCCCAACCGTGACGCCGCTTTCGACCCGGAGTCCGTCGTCGACGAGAACTTGAAGGTCCGAGGAGCGACAGGCATGTACGTCTGTGACATGTCCGTTATGCCGATCAGCACTGCCGCCAACCCCGTCCGCGCCCTTGCCGGTCTGGCCCTACGCCTGTCACGCCATCTGGGTTGACGAGCACCGCACCCGATGGTGCGCCCCGTGACACAATGCTGAACGAACCGGGATCGGACCGGACTTCGATGGGCAAGGGAGCAGCAGCGCCGAGCCTCTGCCGCCCGGAAACTCTGTGCGTGGGTGCTGACCTGATTTCCTAAGTCTTGTCAAGGGATTGTTGTCACGCTGGGTGGCCGCGCTGGGGTTGGCCCGATGGCGGTTCGCTCGGGTGCAGGTGGTGAGCGCTGGCTGGTCTGGGTGGGGACTGCCGGGGTTGCTGGTGTGCCCGTGGTGGCCGTTCCTCGGGTTCAGGTCATGGGGTGAGTCGTCCTTGCCGGGTGGCTCGGTTCCGGCGGCGGGTGCCGGCGGGGACGGCCAGCTCGGCGCAGATCGTCCGAGCGGTGGCCCGATCGATGGAGTTGCCGTCGAGGTCGCGGACCTCGTAGGGCTTTTGATCCTGGAGGACTTTCCAGGCCCGGCCGGCCAGCTTGCGGGCAACGGCGGTAGTGGCCGAGATGTGGGTGTGACCCCGATCGCACATGAGTTTGCGGTAGTGGGCAGCCAGGTCGGGGTCGTGGTGGCGGGCAACGTTGGCCGCCTGGTAGAACGCCAAGCGGAGATCGGCCGGCCCTTCCTTGGTGATGTGACGTGACGGAGACCGGTATTGCCCGGACTGGAGGTGTCAAATGGATTGTGTAGGAGGCTCCCTCGACATGAATTGAGGTAGCAAGATATGACTATGACCGACAAGCACAACGACAAGACGGGGCTGGTGTTGCCGGCATCGGCAGAGGCCCAGGGCCTGGTTGATGACCTGATCGAGACCGGGGCGTTGGACGAGCTGTTCGACCGGATCGACGACGCCAACATTGCCCTGACCGGCGAAGGCGGGTTCCTACCAGCGATCGTCAAAGCGGTCCTGGAGCGGGGCCTACAGGCCGAACTCACCGACCATTTGGGCTACGAGAAAGGCGACCCGGCCGGACGGGGCTCGCCCAACAGCCGCAACGGGTCGACCCCCAAGACGGTGGCCACCGAGGTCGGCGACGTCCCGCTGGCCACACCGAGGGATCGGGCCGGGTCGTTCGAACCCCGTCTGGTGCCCAAAGGCTCCCGGCGGGTTGGTGGGCTCGATGAGATGATCATCTCGCTCTATGCCGGGGGGATGACCATCCGAGACATCCAACACCACCTGGAACGCACCATCGGGACCGAGTTGTCCCATGAGACGATCTCGAACATCACCGACGCCGTGCTCGACGAAGTGAAGGCCTGGCAGACCCGACCGCTCGAGGAGATCTATCCGATCATCTACCTCGACGCCCTCGTTGTGAAGGTCAAGGAGAACCATCAGGTCCGCAACAAATCGGCCTACATTGCTGTCGGCGTGGACACCAACGGGGTCAAACATGTGCTCGGGATCTGGGTTCAGGCCACTGAGGGAGCCAAGTTCTGGGCCGGGGTGTGCGCCGAGCTACGCAACCGGGGCATCCGAGACGTCCTTATCGTCTGTTGCGACGGCTTGACCGGCTTCCCCGAAGCGATCGAGGCGACCTGGCCCCAAGCGACGGTGCAGACCTGCGTGGTTCATTTGATCCGGGCCGCCATGCGGTTCGTGTCCTACAAGGACCGCAAGGCCGTGGCGAAGGCGTTGAAGCCGATCTACACCGCCCCCACCGTCGAAGCCGCGGAGACCGCCCTGCTGGAGTTCACCGACTCCGACCTCGGCCAGCGTTACCCGGCCGCTGTTGCCACCTGGACCAACGCCTGGGAACGGTTCATCCCGTTCCTCGAGTTCCCACCCGAGGTCCGCCGAGTCATCTACACCACGAATTCGATTGAGTCGTTGAACTACCAGCTGCGCAAGATCATCAAGAACCGAGGGCACTTCCCCAACGACGACGCCGTCGTCAAACTCCTATGGCTCGCCATTCGAGACATCGAAGACAAACGAGCCCGACAACGAGCCAAAGAAGCCGGCAAACCCCGCAACCAACGCAAAGCACCAGGACGGCTCATCGAAGGCGCCACCACCCAAGGCTGGCACGCCGCCCTCAACGCCCTCGCCATCGCCCACCCCGACCGACTCGCCCCCCACATCAACTAACAACCGGAGACTCTCCTACACAAAAAGCTTGACAGGCTCCCCGGACTCCCACCGGGAAGGGTTCAACCCGACATGAGCGGCGGCGGCCTTGGCCGACCGCAGATGAGTCCCGGCCCCCCACCAACCCCGGATCGACGCCGAACAGATGGGCCCGATGCCGGGAATGGTGCACAGCACGTCGTCGGGCCACATTTGTTGCCAGCGGCCCAGGGCCCGGTCGGTCACGGCGGCGACCCGAGCATCGGCGATGGTGATGTCGTCGAGGCACTCACCGATTTCCCAGGCCAGATCGTCCAGGTCCAAACGACCGAGCCAGAACTCGCTCCACCCACCCGCTGCAGCCCGGATCCGCTTGGCCCGCCGGGTCGGGTCGGTGTCGCGGGAATGAGCCGCCACCTCCTCGGCGATACTGGCCGTCCGAGCCCTGGCCAGGGCCCGAATGTCGCTCCAGCGGCCCAGAACCGGCTGGGCGACACCGTGACCGCCACAAGCACGCCACAGATCAGGGAACGCCCACGCCGACAACGCCCACAGGCGGCAGTCAGCCCGGTGGGCGTCCACGATGGCCCGGTGACGGCGTCGCATCGCCCGCCGCAACCCGATCTGACCGGCCAGTGGCACCGGTACCTCCCTCACGCCGAGGATCTCGGGGCTGCGGGCCAACATGTCCGCGTCGATCACGTCGGTCTTGTTCGCCCCAGCGATCGCTTTCCGCAGCCGGGCCGAGTCCCGGTTGGCAACGAACCCGACCCGACACCCTGACTCCGACACTGCGTGCAGCAACGGCAGCCACGTCCCAGCGGTCGGCTCTGCCACAACCATCGCCGGTGCCCAGTCAGCCAGGCGGACCGTCAACTCTTCCAGCCCGGCCAACGTCGGCTGAACCCGGAAGTCTTCTGCGATGCCCGGTCCTCGGATGGCGACCTGGTGGGCTGCCACTACAGCGGCGTCGATCCCGATCGACACGACCGGATCTTGATTCTCTATCGTGTTCATGGAGGGCTCTCCCTATCACTTGGAGTGCCGGACGAGGCCCGTCGAGTGCCAGCTCACAATCGAGTCTCGGACAGCACACTGTTCTGGTCGACGGGAGAGCCCTCGAGCACGCTCAACTCGAAGTGGGCGTTCTCCCGACACCACCCCGAACACGGATCCTGGCGAGCCCGTAGCCCACCCAGCCATGTGATTCATCCGGTGCACCGGGCCCCGACCACCGGGTCCGCGAGCCCCACCAATTTCCTCAACCGGGTCTGCTCGGGAGACGAGCCCTGGCGACACTCAGGTCAACGAGCCCAAAGCTCAGGGCTTATGCGTCACCACCAGGACCCCTCCCAAGGCCACGCTACGTGACCACCAACCCCAAACCGGGGAGGCCCTGTAATCAATACAAGGGCTGATGCCGCCATCGTTGGCCCTGGTGTCTCGCATCCTTTACCGTTTGTTCTCCCAGCTTGCATGCCTCGCCGTGCGTACCGAGCGCTGGAAGGACCTTCAGATCATCGTGCTGCGCCATGAGAACGCCGTGCTGCGCGGCCAGATCGGCCAGCCCGCTCTCGATGACGACGATCGGACCCTGCTCGGCGCTATCGCAGCGGCACTGCCCAAGGCGCTGCGCCCGGGCTGGCTCGTCACACCCGAGACGCTTCTGCGTTGGCACCGCAAACACATCGCCCGCCACTGGACCCAGCCGCCTGCTCGTCGCTCCGGTCGGCCGCCGATCAGCGCCAAGTTACCTCAGCTGATCGTGCGACTCGCCAACGAGAACCAGCACCAACTTGAGCGGCTCGTGGTCGACTACATCAAGCACTAAAACCGGCACCGGCCTCACCGCTCGCTCGACCAGCGACCGAAACAACGACCGCCGACACGCGCCGGCACCCCACCCGACGTTCCACCAGCGGCAGTCACCGCGCTTCGAACCAGCCGATGCGACTGTGAGGACTCATCCAGGAATACGAAGATGCCGCCTGACCTCCGACGGCCGACTTTGCGAGCGGGACAAGGGAAACACTCTCGTCGCGCACCCCCTCCCACCGGGCCAAACGCGAACTACGTGCCGAAGTCGGGTTTGACGATCGGTCAAGCGCGTGTCGTCCAGCCACTCCAGCCAGGTCCTGGGAGGCCCAGCTCATGGTCTCCAGTCCATCCTGTGGACCCTGACGCCAGAGCACCAGGCGACGAGCCGGCCGATCCACATACCGGACGCATACATGTATGCATCGACAACCGGCCTGCCGGCACGCTCACATACCCTCTGACCTGGTAAAACTCTGTCGGGCTGGGGAGATTCGAACTCCCGACCTCTTGACCCCCAGTCAAGCGCGCTAACCAAGCTGCGCCACAGCCCGTGGCGCTCCGATCGTACCGCGACAGGGCACCAACACCGACCCGGTTTCGGTGAATGTTGTCGCCGACACTCAGAACTGCTGGGCGATCCAACCGATCCCCTGAATCAGCCTCCAGCCAAGGTAGGCGATCAAGGCAACCAGCACGATCCAGAAGTGCCACGGCACCGGCTTGTCCGTTTCGGTGATCTTGTCACTGTGGTCGACCTCGTGGTGGCAGGTCGGACACGTTCCATCGGCGTCCACCGAATTGGGGGCGAGATAGACATCGCAGGTATCGCACCAGGGCATCGTCGGTCAGTGTACGGTCCACCGCCCCCGGGGGGGCCGTCACGTCGGTTCGATCCCGGACCGGGTTCGCCCCCTACGCTACACCCGTCGCAGGACGAGCACGGCGACGTCGTCGGCGATGGGACCACCGGCGAAATCCCGGGCCGCTTCGACCAGGACTTTGGTCAACACGTCGGGCGAGGCCGTTGGATCTCTCCGGATCATGCCGGCGATGCCGTCCTCACCGAACAGTATCTGGCCATTTCGGGCCTCGGCCAGGCCGTCGGTGTACATGACGGCCACGTCATCCAGATCCCACGCCAGCTCCCGGGAGTGGTAGGGGGCGGTGGGGTCGAGCATCAGCAGCGGACCAGTGGCCCCCAGGGGCCAAACCTCCCGGGAATGCCAGACGAAGGCGGCGGGATGACCGGCCGAGGCGTAGCGCAACGTCTCGGCTTCGGTGTCGAACACCAGAACACAGAGCGAGATGAACTCCTCGCCCCGCTCCAGCACCGACATCTGGGTATTCAGCTGTTCCACCGCCTGGCCGGGATCCCGAAACTGGAGTAGAAAGGCACGCAACAGGTATTTGGCCTGGAGGGCGGTGATGGAGGGCTCGATGCCGTGGCCGGTCACATCGCCGATGACGGCCGCCACCCGGTTCTCGTCGACTTCGAACACGTCGTAGAAGTCACCGGCCATCGCACCGCTACCGGCTTGATAGGCCTGGCCGATTTCGAATCCCGGCAGCTCCGGCAGATCGGACGGTGCCAGTCGGGCCGCCCACTGCAACGGGGCCAGCTCCTCCTGGGTCAAGACCTCGCGGGCCCTCCTTTCCACCTCGGCCCGATCGGCGGCGATCCTGGCGATCTCGATCTGGGAATCCCGGTTGACCAGGGCAAAGGCGCCGGGCACGGCCAGGAGCGACACGATTACCGCGGTCCAGATGCCGACACCGGTGATGGTGACGGCGAATAGTGAAGCGGCAGCGATGGCGGTGAAAACCGTCATCAGCAGATCCCGCCGGTAGTCGTTGTTGGCCAAACGCCATAGATCAGGGTCGGTTTGATCGGTGGCCAACCGTCCGGCAACCCGGTGCCGTTCGATGGTGGCCCGAGCCCAGACCACGGCCGCGGCGGTGCACACGACGGCGGCGAGAGCGGGCAGAAGCCGTTCCATGACCCTATAGGGTAGCTTGCCCGGACGGCCCAGAGTAGGACAAGCTCAGGTCAGCTTGTTCTCCGTCGGACACGAATCTTGATCGGCGTGGGCCCGAGATCCAGTTCCTCCCGCAATTGGCGCTCCACATATCGAAGATAATGGTCGGGCAGATTGCGGTTGGAGAAGAGGGTGAAGGTGGGCGGGTCGACGGCCCCCTGAGTGGCGTACAGGATGCGGGCTCCACCCGGAGCGGGCTGGGCCTGCTGGGCCAGGCGAACGATGTCATTGACCTTCCGGGTCGGGGTCCGAACCTGGTAGGCGGTGAGGGCAATGCGCAGCGAGGGCAGCAGCTTCTGCACTCCCTTGCCGCTGAGGGCCGAGATCCTATGGACGTCGACATCGGGCAGGAAACCGAGCTTGCGATCCAGTTGATGGCTCAGCTCCTCCCGTTGCTCGGTGGTGAGCAGATCGGTCTTGTTGAGTACGACCACGATGGGACAGCCTGCGGCGTCCACCCGCTCGGCCAGACGCTGATCCTGCTGGGTGATCCCCTCGGTGGCATCGATGACCAGCAGGGCCACGTCGGCCTTGTCCACCGCCTTCAGCGATCGAACCACCGAGTAGTACTCGGTGTCGTCGGAGATCCGGGATCGACGGCGCATTCCCGCCGTGTCGAGAAACCGAACCGTCCCGATGGCGGTCTCGACCACGGTGTCGATGGTGTCCCGAGTGGTTCCCGGCATGTCGTGAACAACCGACCGCTCCTCGCCGGTGAGCTGGTTGAACAGCGTGGACTTCCCCACATTGGGTCGACCGACGACGGCGATGGAGAAGATGCGCTCGGGATCCACCGAGTCGTCATCGGGAGCCACCATACGGACGTCGACGGTCTCGGGATCCGGCAGCAGGGCCACGACGGCATCCAACAGGTCGCCCACTCCCCGGCCGTGAATCGCGCTGACCGGGTAGGGCTCACCGAGACCGAGCCGAACCAGATCCCAAATCGAGTTCCGATGGATCTCGTCGTCCACCTTGTTGGCCACCAGCAGCAGCGGCGCCTCGACCGATCGGAGCCGACGGGCGGCCTGGGAGTCCTCCTCGGTAACCCCGACCATGGCGTCGACCACGAACAGCACCACATCGGCCCGCTGAACCGCGGCCTCGGCCTGGTGGGACACCTTCCGGTCGAGTTCGGTGCCGGCGGCCAGCCATCCGCCGGTGTCGACCAGGCGGAACTGGCGGCCCAGCCACTCGGCCTCGACCTCCTTGCGATCCCGGGTCACACCCGGACGTTCCTCTACGATGGCCTCTCGACGGCCGAGGATGCGGTTCATCAACGTCGATTTGCCGACGTTGGGCCGGCCGACGATCACCACCTCGGGCAGACCCCGCCCGTCATCGACGCTCACGGTGACACCGCCACCGATCGATCGGACCCGACGCACGAGGACCGGCGACGTTCCAGCGCACGACGCAGCGAGTGGCCGTCGGTGCCGATCACCTCGACCGGATGGGGAAGGTCCTCGACCGTGGTCCCGTCCAGAAAACGGCCCCCGGACAGACAGACATCGGGCAGCAGGTAGCGATGACCTGCCGGCTCCCGGGAAAGGACTCGGGCGATGTCGGCTCCGACCAGCAGCCCGGTGACCCCGATGTTGCCCCCGAAGAACCGGTTCTCCACCGTGACCAGGCGGATGCCGGTGTCATCGAGCTGGTCGATCAGCGGGCCGAGGATCCGGGCCCCGTACGTGCCGGTGATGATGCCGACCGGCGCGTTGGATCGGGCCCGAAGCTGCACGAGCCGCCGACCGGTCCCGGCACCCATGGCACCCTCATCGGATGACGAGTCGCCGGGCGTGGCGGCTCCGCATCCGGACGGCTCGGTCCGGGGGGCCCGGTAACCGGCTGCCGGGGCACCGTCGACCCAGGCGAAGAAGCCGGCGGCGGGGGCCATCACCTCGTCGGTCGCTCCGGTGAACTCCAGCTCGAAGGTGCGGGCCATGCCGATCCCGTCCTCGTGCATGGCGAAGCCCTCATAGTGGTCGGCGGGCGGGAACGGGCGGTCGGCCAGCAGGTAGTACTCGTCGGCGGCGAACACGAGGCGACGCCCGAGGGCCTTCAGGTACAGCCGCTGCCACTGCTCGACGAGATCGACAACGGCCCCGGCATCGGCCATGGTATGGAACCGCATGTCGGGCTCGTTGGAGTGGTCGCTGATACCGAGGGGCACCACGGCCAACGACCCGAGTTCGGGGTAGACGTCGAGCACGGTGAGCAGGGTGTCCTCGAGCACCGCACCGTCGTTGACACCCGGACAGACCACGATCTGGCCGTGAACCTCGATGCCGGCATCCAGCAGGGCCCGAAGCCACCGCAGACTGGTGGCGCCCCGCCGGTTTCGTAGCATCTCGGACCGTTTGGCCCGATCGGTGGCGTGGATGCTGACATAGAGCGGCGACAGGCGCTCGGTCACGACCCGCTCCAGATCGGCCTCGGTGAAGCGGGTCAGGGTGGTGAAATTGCCGTAGAGGAACGACAGGCGATAGTCGTCGTCTTTGAGATACAAGCTGCGCCGCATGCCCGGTGGCAGCTGGTAGATGAAACAGAAGGCGCAGTGGTTGTCACAGGTTCGCACCTGATCGAAGATGGCGGACTCGACCTCGATGCCCAGCGGCTGGCCCGGCTGTTTCGTGACCGACACCTCCCGGCGCAGACCGCCCCGATCAATGTCGAGATCGAGTTCGGGCTCGTCGACCAACAACTGATACTGGATGACATCCCGAGGGATCTGACCGTTGATGGCGACCAGGACGTCACCGGGCACGACCCCGGCCCGACCGGCCGGAGAATCGCCTGCAACAGATAGAACCTGGGGTGAGGCCACCGATCAAGTGTAGGGCCCGCCGACCAGGCATCCGACGGGGCGAAGTGAGCGGCATCAACCCGCCGCCGAAAGTGGGCGAAAACGGTCGATACTGACCGGTTTCGCCCGCAAACGCGAGGAGGGTGGGGGGCGGCGACGGGTCAGTCATAGGCTGAAAACGATGGTTGACAGGAACGCTATCGAATCAGCGGACGTCGACAAGGTCCTGCTCTGTGCTCCTCGTGGGTTCTGTGCCGGGGTGGAGATGGCGATCAAGGCCCTGGCCTGGATGGTCCGCGCCTTCGAGCCCCCGGTGTACTGCTATCACGAGATCGTGCACAACAAGCTGGTCGTCGACCGCTTCCGGGATCGGGGCGTGATCTTCGTCGATGACATCGCCGAGGTACCGCAGGGGCGGCCCATCATGCTGTCGGCCCACGGCTCGGCCCCCGAGGTGGTGGCTGCGGCCCGGGAGCGGGGCAGCTATGTGGTCGACGCCGTCTGCCCGTTGGTGACCAAGGTCCACCACGAGGTCAAGGTCCGGGCCGGCAAGGGCTATCAGATCGTCTACATCGGCCACGAGGGTCACGAGGAAGCGGTGGGCACGATGGCGGTGGCCCCCGACGCCATCCACAGGGTTGAATCGGTGGAGGATGTGGCCGCTCTCCCCGACTTCGACCAGCCGACGGCGCTGCTGGCCCAGACCACGCTCAGCCACCGGGACTGGGCCGATGTGGCCCGGGCGGCCGAGGAGCGCTATCCCGACCTGTTCACTCCCAGCCGGTCCGACCTCTGCTTCGCCACCACCAACCGTCAGTCGGCGCTGATGGAGGTGGCCGATCGCTGTGACGCCTTCGTTGTCATCGGTTCGGCCAACAGCTCCAACACCAACGCCCTGGCCAAACTGGCCCGGGAAGCGGGCTGCGGGCGGGTGTTCCGGGTCAATGGGCCCGACGAGCTTCCCGATGACCTTTCGGGCACGGTCGGGGTCACGGCCGGAGCGTCGGCTCCGGAGGACGTGGTCGAGGCCGTTATCACCTTCCTCGCCCCGACCGGCGGCGTCGAGGAGGTACGCATCACCGACGAGGACGAGTACTTCCCCCCACCTCGAAACCTGCGCGAGCTGCTCACGGTCATCGATGTCGTGGCCACCCTCGCCGTGGGCGGTCCGGTCGGACAGCAACCCCCGCTCCAGGATCGGACTATCGGCGCCTCCGATGTGCTGGTGACGCTTTAGTTTTCGTCGCTACGACGCCCGCCTTCTACGGCCGGTCCCGGACGGGCAGGAATCACCGCTCGGTCCCCGACCGGGACGCCGGCGGCGAGCTGGGCCTGGTCATGCAGACCCTGCAGCCGCCGCCGGAGCTGCTCGGTCAGTGCCGTGACCTCGGAGCGTTTCACTCGGCGCGAACCCCGGGCCGGTGGTTGAATGGGCCGTCCGACGACCAGCACGATCTTGGCCGGCCGGATGAACCGGCTGCCTTTGGGCATGGCCCGTTCCGCTCCACCGATTCCGACCGGGACCACGGGCACTCCGACTCGACAGGCCAGAAAGGCCGGTCCCTCCTTCATCCTCTCGATCACCGGGCCCTGCTGCCGGGTGCCCTCGGGGAACAGCACCAGGGGATCACCGGCACCAAGAACGGCCTCGGCCGTGCGAAGAGCGGCCCGATCGGTGAGCGTCCGCTCCACCGGGAAGCCGCCCATGGCCTGGAGGAACCACCCGAGCCCGGGAATGGCGAAGTAGTTCTCGGCCCCCATGTAGCGCAGCACCCGGGGCCCGGCCAATGACACCGCCGGTGTGTCGAGAATGGATCGATGGGCGCCCGGAGCAAGAATGAAGGCACCGCGGCTCGGCACATTGTCGCCCCCGATCACGGTGATCCTGAAGACCAGGTGGGCCACCGCCGCCAGCAGGGCTCGTAGAATCCTGTACACGACGCGGGAGGCGGGCGACATCGTGAGTCGGGCCTCGACCGTGGCGGCCGGACCATGGCTCGACCCCGCCCGGGTCGTTGCCCTGCCGGTAGTGCTCGGGCTCACCGGGCGGCACGAACCTTGTCGGCCAGAAGGGTGACGACCTCGTCGATCGTGAGCTCGCTGGTGTCGATGGTGACGGCGTCGTCGGTCTGCCGCAGCGGGTCGTGCTCCCGCTGGGAGTCGAATGAGTCCCGGCGGGCCATGTCGGCGGCCACGGTGCCGTAGTCCAGATCGGTCACCTCCTTGGCCCGGCGCTGAGCCCGGACCTCGGGCGAAGCGGTGAGGTAAACCTTGAGATCGGCGTCGGGAAAAACCACGCTGCCGATGTCGCGCCCCTCGAGCACCCCTCCACCGCGACGTCGAGCCCATTCCCGCTGTTGAGACACCAGCTCGGCCCGGACCGCCTGGTTGCCCGCCACCTCCGACACCGCCCGCGACACCTCGGGGCCCCGGATCTGGGTGCTCACATCGACGCCGTCGACCAACACCGAACCGTCGGGTTCCAAAAGGATGCGGACATCACGGGCCACCTCGGCCACAGGTTCGCCTCCGTCCGGCTCGAGTCCCCGGGCCAGCACGGCAAAGGTCACGGCCCGGTACATGGCCCCGGTGTCAAGGTATTCGAGTCCCAGCGACTCGGCCAGGCGCCGAGCCACGGTCGACTTTCCCGACCCCGCAGGTCCGTCGATCGCAATCACCATGATCGCCCCGTCGTCAGCCATTCTCTGCTCCTTTCGCCCGCCCCCCGGCAGCATCGAAACCGCGACCACCAACCTCGTTCCCGGTACCGACCCCGCTCCGCCCGGCGGGCCGGAGCGACGGTCGATACTTGCGGGCGATCAATCCGCCGACCAAACGCTCGGCTATGGCGTCGTCGACCACCAGCGTCAGCACGCCGCGTCGACCCTCCCCCGAATGGCTGATCTCGAGGTCGAGGATGTTGACGTCCAGCTCGGCGGCCAGGGTGGTGATGGCGGCCAGCTCACCCGGCCGGTCGGGAATCGGCACCACCACTTCTGCCACCTGTTCGGCCGTGCCGTAACCGACGGGCAGGTTGAGTCGAGCCGTCCGGGCCTGATCGAGAAGCCGATACAGACCGACCCGATCCTCCTTGTCCACCAGTCCTCGTACGCTGCTCAACGAGTCAATGAGCCGGTCGAGCGTCTGGACAATGGCCGTCCGATTGGCCACACAGATGTCGGGCCAAATCGACGGTCGACCGGCCGAGATGCGGGTCATGTCCCGAAAGCCGCCGGCGGCAAGCCGAAGCAGAGCCCGATGCTCGACCGAGCCGCTGTCAGCCAGGTTCATGAGAGTGGCGGCAGCAAGATGGGGCACATGGCTGACCTGGGCCACCAGGGCGTCGTGGACGTCGGCCGGAAGGGCGATGGTTTCGGCCCCGAACGATCGCACCAGGCCCCTTATGTGGGCGAACACCGCCTCGTCGGTCGAATGACCGGGCGTGAGGACCCACATTGCTCCCTCGAACAGATCGGGCTTGGCCCCCCCGATCCCATCCTGTTCCGAGCCCGCCATCGGGTGGCCACCCACAAACCGGGGGTGATCGACCCGTCGACAGATGTCGGCCTTGGTCGAGCCGACATCGGTCACGGCTCCGTCGGTCTTGTCCAGCACTTCCCGTGCGACCTCGGCCACCGCCCCGACCGGAACGGCCAGCACGGTCAGATCGGCCTGATGGTCGAAACCGAGGGCATCGGCCGCACCGAGGGCCATGGCTTCGGCCTGGGCCTCCAGATTGATGTCGCTCGCCGTCACGCGCCAGCCCTGAAGACGCAGGGCCATTCCGACCGATCCTCCGATCAGACCGGCCCCGACCACGTTTGCTCGACCCGGCTGCTGGGGCCGGTCCGAGATCCCCTCGGGAAAGGCCTGGGCCGAAACCGGTCGGTCCGATCCGTCCGTTTCCGGTCCGGCCATGGGAGTGTCGCTGTCGGTCATGCTGTTCACCATTGTCAACCGGCCGGCGTCACCCGCCGGCGAGGCTCTGATCGGCGCCGCCCGGTGCAGCGACCGGTTCTCCTTCCGGCCGAGGCTATCGCTCACCGACCATCGATCACCTATCGGCTCGGCTGCCAACCGAGGTGGTCGCCGTCCTCGGCCAGGTCGGGTCGCAAGACGGTGGCACCCCGCAGAAACACATGGCGAAGCCGGGACCGGGGGTGGTCGCACTCCACGTGGACAAGGATTCGGATGCAGCGATCCAAACCTCCATCGGTGGGCATCTCGGCCACGCACAACAGCGGCACCTCACCAAACCCGACCTCCCGTAACCCCACCGCCGGTGGAACCGCGGTCAGGTCGGGGGTGGTCGAGAACACGATGCTGATCAAATGGTCCTCATCCAGCCCATTGCGCTCCAGCAGGGCCAACACCAGTTCAACCGTACGGTCCTTGATGTCGGTGACCGAATCCCGGTCGACGGTAATGGCTCCCCGGAGAGCACGAACGGCCATGGCCTGGGAATCTATCGGGTTCGCCCGGCCGCCCGTTGCAGCGACAGGACTTCGGTTTCCGATAACAATCGAAACCGTCCCGGTTGAAGTTTGCGATCGACGATCGGCCCGATCCGAGACCGAACCAGCCTTTTCACCGGGTGGCCGACCGCCTCGCACATCCGCCGCACCTGCCGGTTCCGGCCTTCGTGAATGATCAGCCGTAGCACTCCGGGAGCCACCACCGAGACCACAGCCGGCGCTGTCGGCCCATCGGGCAGGTCAACACCCTGGCGTAGGGTCCGAAGCGCTCCTCGAGACGGTTCGCCGCCCTCGACGTGGGCGATGTATTCCTTCTCCACCCCGAAGCGGGGATGAGTCAGGCGGTTGGCCAGATCGCCATCGTTGGTGAGCAACAACAATCCCTCGGTGTCCATGTCGAGGCGTCCGACCGGGAAGACCCGGGGCTCGTCGGGCACGAGATCGACCACGGTGGGCCGACCTTGGGGATCGGACGCCGTGGTCACCACCCCCGCCGGCTTGTTGACCAGGTAGACGACGGTGTCGGGTTTGGTCGAGAGCTCCACCCCGTCGACGGCCAGGACGTCCCCATCGCCGACCCGGTCACCGAGTTCCGCTTGGCGACCGTTGATGGTCACCCGACCGTCTCGAATGAGCTCCTCACAAGCCCGTCGACTTCCCAACCCGATGCGGGCCATCACCTTCTGAGCCCGCTCGCCGGCACTCATTCCCGCAGGGTGTTTTCCGGGGCGGGATCCAGGTCGACAACGGGTTCGGAGTTCACCTCGGCACCGGCCTGCGATTCGGACCCGGATCCGGTCTCGGAGCCGTCCACGACCTCGACCTCGTCCACCAGCAGCGTCAGCTCCAGGGCTTCCACCACCTCGGCCGAGGGCACAAACTCGCCGAGAGCCGGGAGCTGGTCGATGGTATTCAACCCGAGTCTCTCCAGGAAGAACGAGGTGGTGCCGAACAGCACCGCCTGGCCGGGACCGTCGTCCCGTCCCACCTCCTCCACATAGCCCCTCTGTTCCAGCGTGCGCAGCACGCCATCCACATTGACCCCACGGATGGCACCGATCTGGGCTCGCGAGATGGGTTGCTTGTAGGCGACGATGGCCATCGTCTCCAATGCCGCGTTGGACAGCCGGGTGGGGATTCCCTCCAACGCGTAGCGTTCGACGTAGGGATGAAGCTCAGGATGGGTCTGGTACTGCCATCCCCCGGCCACCTTCACCAGCTGGAACCCCCGCCTATCCCGCTCGTAACCGTCGGCCAGCGATCGGCAGAGGGCGGCGACCTCTTCGACCGGAAGCTCGACCACCTGGGCCAGCAGCTGTTCGCCGGTCGGTTCCGACGCCACCAACAACATGGCTTCGATAGCCCGCCGCGCCTCGGCGGTGATGTCGTCGCTCGTCATCCCTCGTACACGTCCGCTCCGGTGACGGCCATCTCGGCCAGATCCGACTCGTCCAGCAGCGGAGCATCGGTGGCCCACGCCACCACCAAGTCGCCGAAACACACCGCCTGCTCGATCTCGACCAGGCCCTGCTTGAACAACTCCAGCACGGCCAGGAAACGAACGACGACCTCGAGCCGTTCCTCGATGCCGTCGGTCAGCTCCCGGAACGTGGTGGGGCCTCGCCCCGGCAGCTCGGACACGAATTCCTCGATGGCGGCAGTCACGCTGGCCCGCACCACCGACACGTGGCGAAGCGACAGTTGCGGCACCGGCTTCTCCGACACGAGCCGCAGGAAGGTCCGGCGCAGTCGCTGGCCCGTCATCCCGGCCAGCGGGTCGGGGGTCAGAGCCAGGAACGACTCCTCCAGACCGAGCTGACGCGGCACCGAGCGTCCGGCGTCGGTCATCAGCTCCTGCAGCACGATCGCCGCATCCTTGAACGTCTTGCACTCGAGCAGACGTGCCAACAGCAGATCCCGCTCCTCCCAGAGCGCCAACTCATCGTCGAGATCGATGTCGTCGTCGATCGGCAGCAGTCTGCGGCACTTCAGTTCGACGAGGGTGGCGGCAATCAGGAGGAACTCGGTGGAAACCTCGAGATCGCAGGTCTCGATCGTGGACATCTCCGCCAGGTACTCGTCGACGATTTCGCACAGCCGAACCTCGTAGAGATCGACGTCGTCCTTCAGAATCAAGTGAAGCAGAAGGTCGAAGGGACCCTCGAAGGTTTCTGTGCGAACGGTGAATGACATCGATGTGATTCTAGTGTGACGAGACGGCGCCTGCGGTCAGCAATCCGTTCCTGCGGTGAAAACGCCCAACTGTGGAATGCTGCTGCATGATCCGACGAGCATGGAAAACCGGGCCTAATTCGGGTCACAACTCCGCCCCGTTTCACCTAGTCTAGTGCGTCATGGAACACACCCCGCGCACCCCCCGGGCCTTCTCCGGAATCCAGCCGACCGGTGATCTTCACCTCGGCAACTATCTGGGAGCGCTGCGCAACTGGGTGAACCTGCAGAACGACTACAGCTGCGTCTACTGCATCGTCGATCTTCATGCTCTGTCGGTGCCCCGAAACCCAGGTGAGGTCAAGGAGGCGTCCCTGCAGGTGGCCCGCAATCTGCTGGCCGTCGGCATCGATCCCGAGCAGTCGATACTCTTCGTGCAGTCCCGCATCAAACAGCACACTGAGCTGGCGTGGCTCATGCAGTGCTCGGCCGGCTTCGGTGAGCTTCGGCGCATGACCCAGTTCAAGGACAAGAGCGAGACGAACGACTTCGTATCGGCCGCCCTTTTCACCTACCCCGCCCTGCAGGCCGCCGATATTCTGCTCTATGACACCGATGTGGTGCCGGTTGGCGACGATCAGCGCCAGCACATCGAGTTCACCCGGGACATCGCACAGCGGTTCAACGGCCGCTACGGCGAGGTGCTGGTCGTACCGGAGCATCGCATCCCGGCCTCCGGGGCCCGGGTCATGGACCTGCAGAACCCGCACAACAAGATGTCGAAGTCGGCCGATTCGCCTCAGGGAACGGTGCTGCTATCGGACACGCCATCCCAGATGGCCAAGAAGATCAAGCGAGCAGTGACCGACAACGACGCCGAGGTGCGGTTCGATCCGGACGCCAAACCCGGTGTCTCCAATCTCCTGTCGTTGCTGGCAGCGGCCACCGACGGCGATCCCCACGAGTTGGCCGGCGAGTACACCCAGTACGGGCCGCTGAAGTCCGACGTGGCCGACGCCTTGGTCGCCCTTGTCGAGCCGATCCAGAAGCGACTGGTGGAACTGGACGACGCCATGGTGCTCGATGTGCTCGCCGAGGGCGAGGAACGGGCCCGGGGCAAGGCAACCGAGGTCATGGACCGCATCCTCGACGCCGTACAGCTCCTTTAGCACATCTCGCCGGATTGACAACAAATCGTCATCGGGTGACAAGCGCAACAAACCCTCCGTCATGCCGGGCGCAGGGATGTCGTTGGCGCTATCCTGTTGGACTTATCTCAGAAGAGATAGTGCTCGTACAGAGGAGAGATTCACAATGGCAAAGACGCGCCTGGCCAAGTTGCTAGCGCTGTTGTTCGCACTGTCGCTTGTCGCTGCAGCATGCGGTGACGACGACACAGAGGCTAGCACAGACGACACCACGGCAGAAGAGACCGAGGACACGGCGGCCGAAGAAGAAGCCGATACCGAGGACACCATGGCCGAAGAGGAGTCCATGGACGAGGAGGAAGGCGCCGCAGTCGAGGCCGGCTCCTCGGTCGACGGTGTGCTCACCATCGGCTCCATCATTCCCCTGACCGGTGACCTCGCCTTCCTGGCCCCACCCGAGGTTGCCGCCCTGCGGTTGGCCGAGGAGGACATCAACGCCGCCGGCGGAGTGCTCGGCAATCCAGTCGTCACCATCGAGGGTGACTCCGGTGACACCAATATCGACGTGGCGAACCCCACGGTGGACGCCCAGCTGGCCGAGGGTGCCGATGTCATCATCGGTGCCGCCTCGTCCGCGGTGTCCAAGCTGGTGATCGACAAGATCACGGGCGCCGGTGTCATCCAGTTCTCGATGGCCAACACCTCGCCCGATTTCACCACCTATGACGACAATGGCCTCTACTTCCGTACCGCCCCGTCCGACGTGCTCCAGGGTCAGGTGCTGGCCAACCTGATCGCCTCCGAGGGCAATCAGAGCCTGAGCGTCATCTATCGCCAGGAGAGCTACGGCGAGGGTCTGGCCAACTCGATTCGGGACAGCTTCGAAGCCCAGGGCGGGACCATTGACGAGTTCCTCCCCTACGCAGTGGACACCGAGAACTTCGATCCCGAGATCGACAACCTGGTGGCTGCCGATTCCGATGCCATCGTGGTCATCGCCTTCCAGGAGGCCGGGAACATCCTGACCACCATGCACGAGCGGGGCATCGGCCCGGTCGACAAGCCGGTCTACGGCGTTGACGGCTTCATCGAGAGTGCCGACAGCGAGGTGTCCGATGCGTCGATCCTCGAGGGCCTGAAGGGCACCGTGCCTTCGGTCGACTTGGATTCCATCACCGAATTCACCGACCGCCTCGGCCCCGCCTACCCCGAAGGTGAGATGGAAGTCTTCGCCTACGGCGCCGAAACCTACGACGCCGCGGTCATCACCGCTCTGGCCGCCGAACTGGCCGGAACCGATGATCCCATCGCCATCGCCGCCGAGATCAACGGCATCACCAAGGACGGTGAGAAGTGCACCAGTTTCGAGGCGTGCAAGCAGATCATCGCCGACGGTGGCGATCCCGACTATGACGGCATCGGTGGACCGTACGAGTTCATCGACGCCGGCGAGCCGGCTGCCGCCAGCTTCCGCATCATCACCTTCGGTACCGACGGCATCGCCAACAACGAGTACGTCTTCGCCGAGGGGTGATCTGACTCGATCTGATCGAACGAGATCAGGTTGACAGAACTGACAGGAGCCGGCCTCTTCGGAGGCCGGCTCCTTTTCATGTACCCCGATCTCCCTGTTCTGTGCGCCACAAACCCCGACTATCGAGGGTGTGAGCGCGCAGAAGAGCTGTTAGTGGGCCTTGGCCAAGGTTCCCAGATAGAGTTCGATGACCTTCGGGTCTTCGAGCAGGGCACGTCCGGTGTCGGTGTAGGCGTTCTTACCCTGGTCCAGCACATAGCCCCGATCACAGATCTGCAGGCAGCGGCTGGCGTTCTGCTCCACCATGATGACGGTGACGCCGGTGTCGTTGATCTGCTTGGTCCGGATGAACACCTGGTCCTGGAGCACCGGCGACAGACCGGCCGACGGCTCGTCGAGCAACAGCACCGACGGTTCCATCATCAGGGCCCGGCCCATGGCCAGCATTTGGCGCTCACCGCCCGACAGCGAGCCGGCTCGTTGGCCGATCCGCTCCCCCAATCTGGGAAACAGCCCCACTACACGGTCGAGACGCTTGGTGGTGGTGTCGGGTCGGAGGAAGTTGCCCATCTCCAGGTTCTCCCGGACGGAGAGGCTGGGGAACACGTTGTTGTTCTGGGGCACATACCCGATTCCCTGTTCCACCAGCGAGTGGGCTTTGAGATTGGTGATGTCCTCGCCGTTGAGCCGGACCTGGCCGGAGCGCACCGTGACCAGTCCGAACATGGCCTTGATCATGGTCGACTTACCGGCCCCGTTGGGGCCGATGATGCCTATCAGCTCACCTTCATCGGCCGTCATGTTGACGCCGGTGAGAATGTCGACGCCAGGCACATACCCGGCGGTCACCTCATCGATCTCGATCAGCGGCTGTGTCATGACGAGGCCTCCCCGCCTAGCAGGTCTTCGGAGAAATCGAGGGCGCTATCGTGGTGCGTTCCCAGGTAGGCATCGATCACCCGCTGATTGGCGCCGATGGAGCTGTGGGGCCCCTCGGCGATGACCTGGCCCTCGGCCATGACGACCACCCAGTCGGAGATGTCACGGACAACATCCATGTCGTGTTCCACGAACACCACCGAGATGCCCTCGTCCCGCAGTGATTTCACATGGCCCAGCAGCGACTGGGTCAGAGCCGGGTTTACCCCGGCCATGGGCTCGTCCAGCATGACCACCTTTGGATCGGTCATGAGGGCCCGGGCCATCTCCAGCAGTTTACGCTGGCCACCGGACATGGTGCCGGCGAACTCATCTCGCATGTGTGCCAGCTGGAACCGCTCCAACAAGACGTCGGCTCGGGCCTCGATTTCTCTTTCCTGGCTGTTCCACAGCGGCGGGATGAGTCCCCGCCACAGCGATTCGCCGCGCTGGTCCATCGCGCCGAGCTTCATGTTCTCGATGACTCTCATCTTGGACAGTGCCTTGGTGAGCTGGAAGGTCCGTACCATGCCCATGTTGGCCAGCTTGTGGGGTGGTGTACCGGTCACGTCCTGGTCGTCGAAGAAGACGCTGCCCATGTTCGGCTTGTCGAAATAGGTCAGCAGATTGAAGAACGTGGTCTTGCCCGCACCGTTGGGTCCTATCAGCGCGGTGATCACCCCCCGCTGGATCTCCAGGTAGTCCACGTCGACGGCGGTGAGACCACCGAACGAGCGGCGGAGCTTGGAGACCTTGAGAATGGGGTCGGGCTTCTTGCACCCCGGCTCCTCGGGTACACCGGCGAACGCCGGGTTCAGTGTGGGCTCGGCCACAGCAACGGACGCATTGCCCGCAGCGGAGGACGCCTCCACAGTGGGCTCGGACGGGTTATCGGGCATCGAGTGCCATCTCCTCTCGATCGCCGAAGATACCTTGGGGTCGGAACACCATCAATGCCATGAGCATGACACCCATAATCAGGAAGCGCACATTCGACACCTCGGTCGATGCCAGGATCTCGCTGGGAATCGTTCCGTCGGCGACCAATTCGCTGAGGAACGACTCGGCGAACACGATGATGAACCAGAACAGAATGGCGCCGACAACCGGGGAGAACACCCGGGCTGCACCACCGAGGATGAGGGCGGTCCAGATGAAGAAGGTGATGGGGGGAACGAAGGTGTCGGGCTGCACCGTGGCCTTGTCCAGGACCTGAATGAATCCGGCGAAACCGGCGATTGCACCACCCAGCAGGAGGGCCTGCATCTTGAACGAGTAGGCGTTCTTGCCCAGGGCCCGGGCCGCATCCTCGTCCTCCCTGATGGCTTTGAGCACTCTGCCCCAGGGGCTGCGCATGAGCAGCCACACGGCGAGGGAGACGATGGCCACCGCCAGCCAGCCGAAGACAACGATGGCGAACTGCATGGGCAGGTAACGGAACGGTCCGAACTCCACCAATGATGTGAACGGATTGGCGTCCTGGTAGGCGCCGGCCCACTCGTTGAGACCTTCGGCGCCCCGTGTCACATCCCGCAGGGCCGTGGAGCGGGCCAGCAGCCGTAGGATCTCGGCGGCGGCGATCGTGACGATGGCCAGGTAATCGGCCCGCAGCCGCAGGGTGGGAAGACCGAGGATCAGGCCCAGCACCAGGGCAAAGATGATGCCGACGCCGATGGCCAAGACGGGGTTCACACTCCAGGACGTGATGGCGATGGCGGTGCCGTAGGCGCCGGCGGCCAGGAAGCCTATGTGGCCGAAGTTCAGCAATCCGGTGTAGCCGAAGTGGATGTTGAGGCCGATGGCGGCCATGGCGAACACCACGGCTTGAGGTCCGAAGGCCTGGGTCAAGGTCTCCTGCATGACCTTGCCCATGTCGAGTGCGAACATCATGGCTAGCCGATCCTTTCCGCTCGACCGAGCAGGCCTTGGGGTCTGAATAACAGGATGACGATCAGCACCAACAGGGCGCCGGCGTTCTTCAACTCGATGGGGATGAACAGGGTGGACAGCTGAATGCCCATGCCCACCAGAAGACATCCCACCAGAGCACCGTAGGTGGTGCCCAAACCACCGAGGACGACGCCGGCGAAGATCAGCAACAGCATGCGGAACCCGAGGAGCCAGTTGACCGTCTCCGACAGCCCGAGGAACACCCCTCCCAGTGCGGCCAGCGCCCCGCCGGCAACCCACACCAGGCGGATGACCCGCTCCACGTCGATTCCTGAGCTCTCAGCCAGGTCACGATTGTCCGACACCGCCCGCATGGCCTTGCCTATTCGGGTTTGGGACAGCACCAGACCAACCCCGACCAGGGTGATCAGCGTGATCACCATGGTGATCAAATCCTTGTCGGTCAGATCGATGAGCCCGAAGTAGTTGCGGCCCCGCTGCACGGTGTAGTCCCGGTAAAACCGCTGGGTGCCACCGAAGATCAGGAGAAAGCCGTAGCGGAGCAGCACCGACAGACCGATGGTCACCACCAACTGGGCGATGAGGGAAACCCCCATTCGGCGAAGCGGTGCGAACAGCCAGGCGTCCAGCGCCCAACCGAACGCCGCACCAACCAGCACGGCCAACCCGGTGGCGAAGATCAGATTCACCCCATCACCGAACGGCGCCGGCCAGGAGGCCATGAAGCCGAACAAGCCGGCCAGACCATAGAAGTTGAAGAAGTAGGCGGCGAAATAGCCGAGGGCGATCATCTCCGAGTGGGCGAAGTTCACCAAACCGGTGGTGCCGAAGATCAGACTCAAGCCAATGGCGGCCATACCAATGAACAAGCCCAGCTTCATGCCGTCGACAGTGAGCTGAGCCACGCGACGGACACTGATACCGCTGTCGGCCGACCCCGCCGACGGTGCGCCGCCGAAGCCCGAGTCAAGCCCGAAGATGGCGTTGCCGGTGCCACCCTGACCGACGCTCACCACGCGACTGGTGACGTCGGGATCGTCGAGCACCGTACCTTCGGGCAAAGTCTCCGGGTCAATCGTGATCGTGTAGTCGCCGGCCTCGGGCACCGCCAATCGGAAGGTCCCCTCCTCATCGGTGGCGCCTGCGCCGACCTCGGCCCCGTCGGCGTCGGTGACCGTGAACTGCACACCGGTGACGGGAATACGATTCTCCTCCTCATCCCTGGTCTGGAGTCGTACCTGAACCGCCTCGTCCTGAGCCAACGCCGGCCCGGCGGCGGACAAGACCCCGGCCAGGGCAAGGAGCAGCAACACCCCTAGTCGAATCTTCACTCATTCTCCCCACTACCGCGCACTACCTGAATGGATGGACGCGAACTTTAGCACTGTTCGGGTTGCCGACCCACTGAGAGCGTTGAATCGTCGTCGTGGGTTAACACTGTTGCAGCAACGAGGGTGGGCGTAACGCAGGATCAGTCGTCGTCGCAGCTCTTCAGAATGCGGCCGAGCACCGTCGGCACCGTCCACTCGCCGGGAGCCTTGTGGTGTTCGGCCGCCCATCGGTGGACCAGTTCGTGGGAGCCGGCCGCCTCCAACCGCCGAGCACCGATCTCGGGATGACGGCGGTACTGGGCCAATCGCAACCGCATTCCCCTTCGCTTCATCCACTCGTCGGCCAGCGTCGGCGGAGCGACAGCCCACCACACCGTGGCCCCAACGCGGGCCAGTGTCGACAGTTGGGAGATGTTCTTGCCCGAATCGTGGAGCAACGCCGCGGTCTCCGTAGTCCGAACCAAGTCGGCATCATCGCCGAATCGCGCCGACCACCGAGGCTCCAGATCGGTCCGACAAACGGCGGCGGCCACATCCCGGCCCACGGCGCGGGCCACGGCCACGGCATGGCGCCGGTCGGGGCCACTCATCGCCCGCCAAATGGCCAGTTCACCGGGATTCAGCCGATCTCGAGCCCATCGTTCGTCCAGCGCGGCCGGGCCGCCCGGTCGCAGCGATCGAAAGAAGCGACCGGCCAGATGCTGCAGCTGAGCTCCGGAGGTCGTCAACGACAACCCGGCACCTTTCAGCCCCGGGAGCCGGACCGGCGAGCAGCCAGGGACAGGAGACCGATCAGGGTCTTGGAGTCGGTGATGCTGCCGTCGAGGCACATGGCCACCGCTTCGTCCAGCGGGATCGAATGCACCGACATGGCCTGCTCCTCGGGCCCCTCGGGACGATTCGGAACCGGGGACAGACCGGTGGCCAGGAAGACGTAGCCGTACTCATCGCAGAAGCCCGGGGAATGGTGCATGTTGGCCAACAGCTCCACCGACTCGGCCTCAAACCCGACCTCCTCGGCCAATTCCCGGTGGGCCGTCCGTTCCGGCCGTTCCCCGTCGACATCACGTTTGCCGGCCGGTATCTCGAGCATGTCGGCGTCGATCGAGGCCCGGTACTGTTGCACCAGTATGACGTTCTCGCCGTCGAAGGGAACCACGGAAACCGCACCCGGATGTCGGATCACATCCCGGTGAAACTTCTCGCCGTTGCGATCGGCGATCACCAGGTCGTAAAAGCCGACCACCGATCCCTGGTGAACCAGATTCTGCTCCCGGACCCGGAACCCGTTACTGGGAATCCGACCTCGATGTTCGATGAGCTTGGCCCCGAGTTCGGCCAATGCGTCGGAGGCGGTCTCGTCCCCGGCCACGGAACCGGTCATCGATGATGGTCGGAGGTCAGCTCGATCATCGTGTCGGAACCGGTGCCGGCGATGGCTCCGTTGCCGTTGCCGGCGGTCACGCCGTGATCGAGGTCGTCGCTGCCCTTGACGTTGCTGCCGATATGGGCAGTGGCTCCGGGCTTGGCCACCGTTGGAGCCTCGTATCGTTCGGGGTGAAGGCGGCGGGCTCGGTCCAGTGCGGCCGCGATGAAGGCGTCGAACAATGGTGCCGGGCGGTTGGGCCGGCTCTTCAGCTCGGGATGAGCCTGGGTGCCGATCCAGAACGGATGACCCTCCAGCTCGATGAACTCCACCAGCAGGCCGTCGGGCGACGTACCAGCGCATCGGAATCCGGCCTGTTCGAATCGGGACACATAGCGGGGATTGAATTCGTAACGATGGCGGTGCCGCTCACTGACCACGTCTTTACCGTAGATCTCGGCCACCTGGGAACCCTGATCGAGAACCGCGACATAGGCCCCGAGTCGCATGGTGCCACCCTTGTCGGTCACCCCCCGTTGGGTGGACATCAAATCGATGACGGGATGGGGGGTGGTGGCGTCCTGGGTGTCGAACTCACTGGAGTGGGCGCCGTACAGACCCAGAACGTTGCGGGCGAACTCGATGGTCATGACCTGCATACCCAGGCAAAGCCCGAGACAGGGAACGTCGTTCTCCCGGGCGTAGCCGGCCGCCTCGATCTTGCCCTGCACTCCCCGCTCGCCGAATCCTCCGGGCAACACGATTCCGTCGAGGTGGCCAAGGCTCTCGCCAACGAGCAGACCCTCCACGTTGTCCGATGAGATCCATTCGATGGTGAGGTCGACCTCGTGGTTGAACGCCCCATGACGGAGAGCCTCCGCCACCGAGAGATAGGCGTCGGGCAGGCTCACGTACTTGCCGACCACACCGATGGTCAACGGCTGCCACGCCTGCTCGACCCGGGTCACCAAGTCTCGCCACTCGTCGAGATCGGGCTCGACATCGGGAAGGCCGAGCAGTCGGCACACATTGGCGTCGAGCCCGGCCTCGTGCATCATGAGCGGGATCTCGTACAGGCTGGAGGCATCGGGTGCGTTGACGACCCCTTCGATCGGGACATCGCACAGGTTGGAGATCTTGTGCCGCAGACCGTCGGAGATTCGGCGATCGGACCGGCACACGATGATGTCGGGCTGGATGCCTCGGCTCCGCAGTTCTGTGACGGAGTGCTGAGTCGGCTTGGTCTTCTGTTCGCCGGCCGGGCCGATGAACGGCACCAGCGTCACGTGGACGTAGCAGACATTCTGGCGGCCGACATCAAGCCGGAACTGGCGAATGGCTTCGAGGAAGGGAAGGATCTCGATATCGCCGACGGTCCCGCCGACCTCGGTGATCACCACGTCGACATCGTCGCCGGCCAGTCCCGAGATACGGCTCTTGATCTCGTCGGTGATGTGGGGAATGACCTGCACCGTCTTACCCAGGTAGTCGCCTCGGCGCTCGGCGGCGATCACCGTCGAGTAGATCGACCCGGTGGTGGCGTTGGAGGCCTGGGTCAGGCTCTCGTCGATGAACCGCTCGTAGTGACCAAGGTCGAGGTCGGCCTCTCCCCCATCGTCGGTGACGAACACCTCACCGTGTTCGAACGGGTTCATGGTCCCCGGATCCACGTTCAGATAGGGGTCGAGCTTCTGCATGGTCACCCGGAGCCCACGGGCCTTGAGCAGCCGCCCCAGCGATGAGGCGGTCAAGCCCTTGCCCAGCGAGCTCACCACCCCTCCGGTCACGAAGATGTGCTTGGTCATAATGCTCCTACGCTCCCCTGGGGGATTGAATCATTCAGCATTCGGTCGAGTGTCCGGGACGTTCGGCCACGGGCCGAATTCCGGACCGCGGGCGCCGCCCGCCGTACCCTAGCTCACAGCGTTCGGCTGCACGGTACTCTCCAACCTAGCGCGACCCGGCGGTCGGTTGGCGCAAGCCGCAAACCGCGACACCCCCGGTCGGATAGGGTTGTACCGTTCCCATGAACTTCATCAGCCACATCCAAATCGCCGAACAGGCGCTGGCCACGGCCGACGAAACGCAGGCCAGCTCGAACGAGGCCCCCTCGCCGCATCCAGAGTGTTCGATGACCCACCACGTCCTGTTCGGGGCCGCCCTGCCGGACTTCGCCGCCATCGGGCGATTCCGGTTGGCCCGACGACCGGTCGACCGATGGCTGGCCCTCGGGGTGGAGGCCCACCACCGCACCGACGACGCCTTCCATCACCATCCATGGTTCATCGACCACAGCAGCCGGCTGCGAGCCGGCATCGAGAGGCTGGGAATCGGGCGGGGCCCGGCCCGGGCCATCGGCCATGTCGGCATCGAGTTACTGCTCGACGGCGAACTGATCGAGCGGCGTCCGGCACTGCAGCACACCACCGACTCGGTGCTCTCCCTGGCCGACAACCGGAACCTGGGAATCCACGAGATCGTACCTTCGGACCAACAGGCGCGCTGGCGTGACCATCTGGCCCGAATCGCCGACTGGCGCGTCGCCCATGATCACCATCATCCGGCCGTGGTTGCCGAACGGCTACATCGCATCCTGAGGCGACGGCCCCGACTCTCCTTCGAACGGGCGCAGGTGCCGGCCGTGGCCGAGGCCCTGACCGGGCAACTGGACGCCATGGGAACCGGCATCAACCAGATGGTGACCGATGTCGTGTCCCGAGTCTCCGCCGACATGAGCAACGCGACATCGGGAACGCCGACATGATCCGTCAGAGTCGTATTCAGCCTGCTCGGGCCGCTCTGGCCTGGTGCAGCAACTCCTCGGCATGGCGTCGGGCGGAGGCCGAGTCGGGCTGACCCGACAACATGCGGGCCAGCTCCACCAGCCGATCCTCACCCTCCACCATTCGCAACTCCGACACGGTCGACTCGTCGTCCTGACGCTTCTCCACCACCAGGTGGGCGTCGGCGAAGACCGCGACCTGGGGCAGATGGGTCACGACGAGGACCTGGTGGCGGTCGCCCAACGCCCCCAGAGCCTGGCCCACGGCCAGCCCGGCCTGACCACCGATTCCGGCATCCACCTCGTCGAAGACCAGTATGGGAGGGGCCTCGGAGAGCACGCTGCGAAGGGCCAACATCGCCCTGGCCAGCTCACCGCCACTGGCGACCTTGGCCAGCGGTTGCAGCGATGAGCCCGGATTGGCGGCCAGGGCGAACGAGACATCCCTGCCGTCATCCCCCTCTACGGTGATACCGATACGGGCCTTGGGCATGGCCAGGTCGGGCAGATGGGATTCGATGGCGGCGGCCAGGCGAGGGGCGGCCGCGACCCGCGCTGCCCTGATCTCGGACGCGGCCCGAGCCAACTCCTCCAAAGCGCGCCGCCGACGGTGATCGAGCTCGGCGGCGATGGCGTCATGATCCTCCAGCTCCTTGAGCCGAACCATCAGCCGGTCGCGCTCGGCCATGACATCGGCCAGCGACTCGCCGTATTTGCGTGTCAGGTCGCGGAGCTGGCGCCGTCGGGCCAGGACAACCTCCAGGGCCTCGGGGTCTTGGTCGATTCCATCACCAAGCTCCCGGATGACGTCGATCACATCGTCCAGTTCGGCCACGACGTCACGGAGCCGGCGTGCCGGTTCCTCGAAGACCGACCGGCCATCGAGATGGGCCAACACCGACGCCATCTGATCCCGGGCCCCATCGTCACCACCGAGACGTTCCAGTGCAAGCTGGGCCGATTCCTGGTGGGCGGCGGCGTTGGACAGCAGCTCCTGGGTCTTGGCCAGATGGTCGTCCTCGTCGGGGTCGTGCAAGTCGGCTCCTGCCAGTTCCTGTACCTGATACCGAACCAGATCGAGTTCACGGGCCCGAGCCCGTTCGTCGCCGCCCAGCTCGGCCAGGGCGTCGTCGATCTCGGCCAGCGCGGAACGGGCATGGTGAAGCGGGGACAGGTTGACCCGGCCGAAGGTGTCCAGAGCCGCACGCTGAGCCTCGACCCCGAGCAAGGACTGGTGGCTGTGCTGGCCATGCAGATCCAGCAATCGGGCCCCCAACTCGGCCAGATTGGTGGCCGTGGCCGGCCGACCGTTGATGTAGGCTCGGCTGCGCCCGTCGGCGGGCACGACTCGGCTGAGCACATACTCCTCGCCATCGAGTTCGAAGCGGCCGTCGACCACCGCCTCGTCGGCGCCCGATCGGACCAGACCGGGATCGGCTCGGCTCCCGACCAAGAGGTTGAGGGCGTCGACCAGGAGGGTCTTGCCTGCGCCGGTTTCGCCGGTCAGGGCGATCATGCCGGCGGGGAGTGGAATAGACACCCGATCGATGACCCCGAGATCGGTCACCGTCAGTTCAACAATCATCGGCGATCTACCAGATGAAACTTCTCTTTGAGAACCGTGTGGAAATCCCTCTCACCGGTGACCAACAACTTGGCGTTGTGTTTCGAGGCCCGGCAGGTGACGGATTGCCCCGGACCCAACTCGAGTGCAACGTAACCATCGAGTGACAACACGGCGCCGCGGTGACCCAGAATCGTGAAGGTCACTTCGGTTGTAGGGGCGAGAACCATGGAACGGTTGAAGACCATGTGGGCGGCTACCGGTGTCAGGATCAGCGCACGAAAATCCGGTTCCACTATAGGACCGCCCGCTGACAGCGAGTAAGCCGTACTACCGGTCGGCGTGGCCACGATTACACCGTCGGCCAGGTAGCGGTTGAACGGGTTGTCGTCGATGGTGGCCAGCACCTCGACCGTTCGGCCGCTGTCGGAACGGTAGATGACCGCCTCGTTGAGGGCCGTGCCCGTGAAGGGCAGACCTTCCGGGTCGGGCAGGTCCGAGGTCACCTCGACCATCATGCGTTCCTCAACGGTCAGACGGCCGGCCATCCAGGCATCGAGAGCCTCGGTCAGATGGCTGGGTTCGACCTCGGTCAAATAGCCGAGACGGCCGGCGTTCACACCAAGAATGGGTACCTCGCCCACCGCCACCAGCTGAGCGGTTCGGAGCATGGTTCCGTCTCCACCCAAGCTGAGGCAACCATCGAGACCACGAGGGAACTCCGACTCGGCAATGGCCAGATCCTCACGACCGATGACTCGGGCGTCAACCGGCGGAAGTCGGGGCTGGACCTTGTCGCCACACCAGGCGATGGCCCGTCGGGCAAGATCCCAGACCTCCTCCCGGTGCTGATGGACCACCAGTCCGAGCTGAACCGTCATCGGTCGTTCCGCCTCACCGGATCGCCGGCCCGAGCCACAGCGGCTGCGATGCATGTGTCACGATCAGGAATGGTAGGGGACGACCCGGCAAGCCAGGCAACAAACTCCACATTGCCCCCGGTGCCGGTTATGGGCGACGGCATCAGATCACGAAGCGCGAGCCCGTGTTCCTCGGCCGTGTCGACGACCTCGTTCAGTACCCGGGTCCAGACTTTGGGATCGGTGATGACCCCCCGACCTCTTGAGGCCTCCTGCCGACCGGCCTCGAACTGGGGCTTGATCAGCACCACGAGATCGGCATGGGGCGCAGCCAAAGCGGCCATCGTCGGGAGGATCAGGCGGAGCGAGATGAACGAGACGTCGGCCACGATGAGCTCGATTGACTGATCAATGTCATTCGGCTGGATCGTGCGAATGTCCGTCTGCTCCCGCACCGTCACCCGGGGGTCGCTACGGATTCGCTCGTGAAGCTGGTTGGTCCCGACGTCGACCGCCACCACCGAGTCGGCACCGTACTGAAGCAGGCAGTCGGTGAAACCGCCGGTGGACGAACCGACGTCCAAACACCGCCGCCCGGCCACGGGCACGGAGAACTCCTCGAGGGCACCGTGCAGCTTGTCACCGGCACGGCTGACGAAGCGAGGGGGCGGTCGGGCCAGTGTGATCTGCTGGTCGGGCGCCACCATGTAGGCCGGCTTGAGGGCAAAGGCCCCGTCAACCAGCACCCGGCGCTCAACGATGAAACGCCGAGCGAGTTCACGGCTGTCGAGCAGACCGCGACGGACCAGTTCGACGTCGAGCCGACGCCTCACCACCGATGGTCCGAAGCGATGGACGGAACCGGGTTCGGCGACTGCGACAACGGGCGCTAGTGCGGCGAGACGGTGCTCGTGCCGCCGGCCGAAGACGGCTTGAGTTCGGCCTCCGGCCAAACGTCGCCGAAACTTGACTGAATCGCAAACACCCAAACCACCGAGCGAAGCTAGGTCTTCGTTGTCGACTTCTTGGCCGCAGCCTTCTTCGTCGACTTCTTGGCCACAGCCTTCGTTGTCGACTTCTTGGCCGCAGCCTTCTTGTCGACTTCTTGGCCGCAGCCTTCTTCGTCGACTTCTTGGCCGGAGCCTTCTTGGCCGGAGCCTTCTTGGCCGCAGCCTTCTTCGTCGACCTCTTGGCCGGAGCCTTCTTAGCCGGAGCCTTCTTGGTCGACTTCTTGGACGAAGCCTTCTTGGCCGCAGCCTTCTTCGTCGACCTCTTGGCCGGAGCCTTCTTAGCCGGAGCCTTCTTGGAAGAAGCCTTCTTGGTCGCAGCCTTCTTCGTCGACTTCTTGGCCGGAGCCTTCTTGGCCGGTTCGGCAGGTGCCGCTACCGCAGGTTTCCCGGTCACGTCGACCGCCTCGTCCTTGGCCGGTGACTGGTCGAGCAGACGATGGACGGATCGAGTTGCACCATCCATTCCAGCTTCAGCGCCGGGGAAGGTGGCGACGATGAACCGCGACACCTCATCAACAACATCAGCGATGCTCTCCGTGACATCGGCGGCCACGCTGGACGCCTCAGTCCTGAGATACTCGGCCAGGCGCTCCATGTCGGCGATGGCCTCCTGCGCGCTGGTGGAGACCCGACTCTGAAGATCCCGGCTGAACAACTCGGACATATCGAAGCGCTTCATCTCCGCCTCGAACCGCCGGGTCGTCTCCTCAATCATCGTCCTCAGCTCGGCCATACCCTGAGTGATAGCTTCGTTTGCATCGTCTCGCTTCGACATGGCAGCGAGTGTAGCCTTCCTTCTCCATCAACGCCGCACAACCGGCTGGCTACGGAACACCCGGGTCGAGCACCGCCTTGACCAGAGACCGGAGATCCTGGGCCACGAATTGGGGTGCGGGCTCGACCGGAAGGTCATCCTGTGAGGTTACGCCGGTGAGAACCAAACCAAAGCGAAAGCCGATGGCACGGGCGAAGGCACCGTCGGTGTCGGGCCTGTCTCCGACCATCAGTCCGTCGGGACCGAGGCGGTCGCTCACCAGCTTCGCCTGGGCCTCGTTCGGCTTGCCGGCGACGACAGCCGACCGCTCCGTGGCCGTCTCCACTGCCGCCACTATGGACCCACCACCGGGATAGAGCCCGAACTCGGTGGGATAGGTGGGGTCGTGGTTGGTAGCGATGAGTCGGGCACCAGCCCGCACCGCCAGCACCGCCGTCGTCAGCCGTTCGTAGGAGAGTTCACGATCGAGTCCGACGATCACGGCGTCGATGTGGTCGACCGACTCCCTGGCCGTTCGCTGTTCAACCCACCGTGCTCCCCGGTGCTCGACCGCCTCGACAATCCCCGGGCCTCCGAGTACGAAGACGTTGTCACCGGGATCGACCAGGGAGGCGCCGGCCATGGCCGACGTGACGACGCGACCTCGGGCGTCAACGCCGAACGAAGCGAGCTTCGCCTCCTGTTGGTCCACGGTGGCCGCCGAGTTGTTGGTGACGAAGACGACGTTGGCTCCGCTGGCTATCACTTGGTTGACTGCGTCGGCCGATCCGGGGATCGGCCGACGACCGGTCCACACGACCCCGTCGAGGTCGAATGCCCAGGCCGCAGGCTCGGTGGTGACCATCAGCCCGCAGCCGATTCGATCTCGGTCAGGTCCGCGACGCCTCGTAGATCGAATCGATCGACGAAGCCAGGGTCTGGTCGAACTCCTCGTCCGACTGCTGGGCCGACAGGCCCTCTGCCAGCGCCCGGGAGAAGCTGGCGATCATGCCGTGATTGCGGCCCAGGAGCTCGTTGGCCTGCTCCCGGCTGTAGCCGCCGGACAAGGCCACGACCCGCACGATCTTGTCGCTGTTGATGAGGTCGGAATAGAAGTTGTCCTCGCTGGGCAGCGTCAGCTTGAGCATCACCGCCTGGCCGGGAGTCAGCTGTGCCACGTGCTCATTGATGGCGTCCCGGAGAAAGACCTCCGCCTCGGCCTTTTGCGGGCTGTGGATGTCGACCTCGGGCTCGAGGATCGGCATCAGGCCGGCGGCCAGAATCTGATGGCCGATCTCGAACTGCTGGTCGACAATGGCCTTGATCCCGTCGGCGTCGGCGTTCTTGACCACGGACCGCATCTTCGTCCCGAACACCCCCTTGTCAACGGCACGTGCCAGCAACTCGTCGAGACCGGGAATGGGCTTCATCAGCTGCACCCCGTGGGCCTCGTCGGCCAGGCCCTTGTCAACCTTGAGGAAGGGAACAACGTGCCGTTCGCTCCATAGGTAGTCGGCCGATCCCTTCCCCTCGATGTCACGATCCATGGTTTGCTCGAAGAGAATCGCTCCGATGACCTTGTCACCGGTGAAAGCGGGGCTGGTGATGATGCGCGTCCTCATCTGGTGAATGAGGTCGAACATCTCGTCCTCCGACGAATACTCGGACTCCTCGATTCCGTACTGACGTAGTGCTTTCGGGGTGCTGCCACCGCTCTGATCGAGGGCGGCGACAAAACCGTCGGCCGACTTCATCTGGTCAAGCTGCTCTTCGTTCATCGGTTGTGTGCCTCGTGGTTTGGGCGTCGGATGTGGGATGTGGGCCAGTGCCCGGTGGTGCAACCGAAAATCGACATTGATCCCTCGGTGATGCCGGTGGCATCAGCACCGAGCCAAAGGATAGCTGGCGTCACCGCCCATCGTGGCGCTGGACGTCAGCCGTTGGCAGTTCTCCGGCGAAGGACTCACCGGAATCCCGAACCCATGACGGTTTGGCCGACCAACCCGCGGTTCAGGGGTCGATCACTCAGAGTTCCGAGGCTCGTTCCGCGGCATCGCCGAAGTCGGGTGCGGTCTCGGCGATCTGGCCGAAGAGGCGTCGAGCCCGGGTCGCGTCCCCGGCCCGTTCATACAGATCAGCCGTGGCATACCAGCGCCGAAGATGATGAACCTTCGGCTTGCCCTTCACGTTCGGTGCCCGTTCCAGGAATCGGATGGCGTCGGCCAGGCGGCCACGATCGGCCATTGCCCCGGCAGCGACGATGCGTCCCTCCTCGACCAGCTCGGGTGACGGTGACGCCTGGCCGAGCTCACCCCATAGCCGTTCGACCTCGGCCCACCGCCGCCGCGCCCGATAGCAGTCGGCCAGCACCGGATGCTGCTCCACCGACTGGGTCAGGGCATGGAAACGCTCGAGTTCGGTGATGGCCCGCTGCCAACGGCCCAGGCGATAGAAGGTCAACCCCAGGAGCTCATGCACCTCGGGCACATTGGGTGCAAGCCGTTGAATCGACGTCAGCAGTTGCTCGGCCTCGGTGAACCGTTCCTTCTCGAACGCCCTGGCGGCGTCGGCCAACCGGCGCTGGAGTTTGGCCCCAGTGGCCGGCGCCACATCTCCCATGTCGACACCGTCGACCGAGACCGTCGAGCGGCGATCCGGCGACCGTCGCTTCCCGCCGCCACCTGCGGCCCGTCGGGGGCCTTCATCGACGACCCGCTCGACCACCATCTCCCCCGACTCCCATTCCGACCGTGCCGGACGAGCGCCCTCCTGGTCGATCGCCGAAGGTCGGCGGCCTTTGCTGCCCGGAGGTGGCGGGATCGGCTTCCGGGCCCCCTGCTTCTTTCCGGTCGACCTCTCGCCGGTCTGCTGGTCCGGAGCACGCTTCGCCGACTTGGAGCCCGGCCGTCGGGGCTCGGAACCAAAACGCTTGCTCCCTCCGCCTCCTTGACCCCTCGCCGGCCTCGACCGGCCACCCGGTCGAGCCGAATTCGACGACCGCCGCTCTGAGTTCTCACCTCGACCTGCCATGACGCTCCCACGGTATCGTTTCCGACTCGCCTCTCTCCATCCTCGACCCGACCGGGCGAAGGTCGATTCGGCCACCCACAACATCGTCGGATCCCTGTCAGACATGCAAAACGAAAGAAGGGCCGCACCTCGAGGGGTGGGGCCCTTCTCAATGAGAAACCGGCGGCGTCCTACTCTCCCAGGCCGTCTCCGGCCAAGTACCATCGGCGCTGGAGGACTTAACTTCCGTGTTCGGGATGGGAACGGGTGTATCCCCTCCGCAATCGCCACCGAGACTCTGTGCACTGCGGGCCGGGTGTACCGGCCAACAGCTATGCGAATTGGTTTCCAAAGAACTGAATAGCGAGCACGAGTTTCGAGGCTGCGCCTCGAACCCGAGTTTCGGCAATGCCGAAACTCGCGAAACGCATTCCACGATCTGCAGTTCGAGAACTTGTGTAGTAATAACAAATAAACAAAACACAAGCCCTCGGCCTATTAGTACCGGTCAGCTCAACACATCACTGTGCTTACACATCCGGCCTATCAACCTAGTCACCTACTAGGGGCCTTACCCGGAAATCCGGTGGGAGATCTCATCTTGGAACGGGTTTCCCACTTAGATGCTTTCAGCGGTTATCCCTTCCGCAGGTAGCCAACCAGCCATGCTCCTGGCGGAACAACTGGCACACCAGAGCTGCGTCCATCCCGGTCCTCTCGTACTAGGGACAGACTTCCTCAAATCTCCTTCGGCTGCAGAGGATAGGGACCGAACTGTCTCACGACGTTCTAAACCCAGCTCGCGTACCGCTTTAATGGGCGAACAGCCCAACCCTTGGGACCTGCTTCAGCCCCAGGATGCGATGAGCCGACATCGAGGTGCCAAACCTTCCCGTCGATATGGACTCTTGGGGAAGATAAGCCTGTTATCCCCGGGGTACCTTTTATCCGTTTGCGATGACCCTTCCATACGGCGTCATCGGATCACTATGCCCTGCTTTCGCACCTGCTCGACTTGTAGGTCTCGCAGTCAAGCTCCCTTGTGCCATTGCACTCAACGACTGATGGCCGACCAGTCTGAGGGAACCTTTGGGCGCCTCCGTTACAGTTTGGGAGGCGACCGCCCCAGTCAAACTACCCACCTGGCACTGTTCCCGAACCCGATAAGGGTCCCAGGTTAGATGTCCAATGTGAACAGGGTGGTATTTCAACGATGACTCCACCAATGCTGGCGCATCAGCTTCCTAGTCTCCCACCTATCCTACACAATCCAAATCAAACACCAATACCAAGCTGTAGTAAAGGTCCACGGGGTCTTTCCGTCCTTCTGCAGCTAACGAGCATCTTTACTCGTACTTCAATTTCGCTGGGTCTGTGGTTGAGACAGTAGGGAAGTCGTTACGCCATTCGTGCAGGTCAGAACTTACCTGACAAGGAATTTCGCTACCTTAGGACGGTTATAGTTACCGCCGCCGTTTACTGGGGCTTAAGTTCGCAGCTTCGCCTTACGGCTAACCGCTCCCCGTAACCTTCCAGCACCGGGCAGGCGTCAGAGCGTATACAGCGCCTTACGGCTTCGCACGCTCCTGTGTTTTTAGTAAACAGTCGCTTCCCTCTGGTTTGTGCCACCTCATCAAGCTCAGGGAGCAAGTCCCGTCACCATAGAGGCCCTCTTTATCCCGAAGTTACAGAGGTAATTTGCCGAGTTCCTTAACCACAGTTCACCCACTCGCCTTAGTCTTCTCGACCTGTCCACCTGTGTCGGTTTTGGGGTACGGGTACTACAAGAACTGGCTAGAGGCTTTTCTAGGCAGCATAGGATCAATGACTTCGCCTGTATCGGCTCGGTTTAACGTCTCAGGCTTCGTGAGAGTCGGATTTGCCTAACTCTCGCCCTACACGCTTACCCCAGGACAACCAACGCCTGGGATCATCTACCTTCCTGCGTCACCCCATCGCTAGCCGCCTCCATGTGGGTCGTTTCGTTCACCCGAAGGTGAACAGCCACTTAGCAACAAAGAATTGGCTGGGACGTGCTTGCAGTAGTACCGGAATATCAACCGGTTGTGCATCGACTACGCCTTTCGGCCTCGTCTTAGCTCCCGACTAACCCTGGGAGGACGAACCTTCCCCAGGAACCCTTGGACATCCGGCGGAGGAGATTCTCACTCCTCTTTCGCTACTCATGCCAACATTCGCACTCGACCACGCTCCACGTTGGGTTATCCCTTACGCTTCGCTGCGAGATCGACGCTCCGCTACCACTCCATGAACTCCGTAGAGAACATGAAATCCGCAGCTTCGGCTCTGGACTTGAGCCCCGTTACATTGTCCGCGCAAGATCACTCGACCAGTGAGCTATTACGCACTCTTTAAAGGGTGGCTGCTTCTAAGCCAACCTCCTGGCTGTCTAAGCAATCTCACATCGTTTACCACTTAGTCCAGAATTAGGGGCCTTAGCTGGCGATCTGGGCTGTTTCCCTTTCGACCATCGAAGCTCATCCCCCGAGGTCTCACTGCTGCGCTCTGGAACCATGGCATTCGGAGTTTGGTTGGGGTCGGTAAGCGTGTAGGCCCCCTTACCCATCCAGTAGCTCTACCTCCATGGTTGAACACGCAACGCTGCACCTAAATGCATTTCGCGGAGAACCAGCTATCACCGAGTTTGTTTGGCCTTTCACCCCTAACCACAGGTCATCCCCCCAGTTTTCAGCCTAGGTGGGTTCGCGCGTCCACGGGGTCTTACCCCCGCTTCCCACTGCCCATGGCTAGATCACTCGGCTTCGGGTCTGCAGCACGCGACTATTCGCCCTATTCAGACTCGCTTTCGCTCCGGCTTCCCCTCACGGGTTAACCTTGCCACGTACCACAACTCGTTGGCTCATTCTTCAAAAGGCACGCTGTCGCGGTTGAAACAACCGCTCCAACTGATTGTAAACCAATGGTTTCAGGTACTATTTCACTCCCCTCCCGGGGTACTTTTCACCTTTCCCTCACGGTACTCGTGCACTATCGGTCACCTACGGATACTTAGCCTTGCGAGATGGTCCTCGCAGATTCACACCGGGTTTCACGGGCCCGGTGATACTCGGGTGCCTGTTCGGAGGTGATCGAGTTTCGTGTACGGGACTATTACCCCCTACGGTGCGCCTTTCCAGAACGCTTCCACTACCCAATCACTTGATGACTCCGTGACACATCTAGCGCTGTGTCGTACAGGTCCCACAACCCCAAAGAGGCAACGCCGCTAGGCTTTGCACCCCTTCGGTTTAGGCTCATCCCATTTCGCTCGCCGCTACTCAGGGAGTCGTTGTTACTTTCCGTTCCTCGCGGTACTTAGATGTTTCAGTTCCCGCAGTTCCCTCTACCCACCCTATGTGTTCAGGTGGGAGTGACACCCCATGTCGGGTGCCGGGTTTCCCCATTCAGACATCCTCGGATCAATGCTTAGTCGGCAGCTCCCCGAGGCTTATCGCAGCCACTCACGTCTTTCATCGGTCGTAGGTGCCAAGGCATCCACCATTGGCTCTTAGTAGCTTGTGGATTGTCATTACTACTTGAAGTAACTAAGCGTCCCGCTCGAAAGCAGGACGTTCGTTGTGTGAACTACATGTATTTGATGCCCTCACTCCTGGTGGGGCGAAGGCATCAGATGCTCGTGCTCGCTATTCAATTCTCAAGAAACGTGCAAAACCACTTGTAGCGGTTTTTGACTGGGTCGACCCTTCCGGGCCTCCGCAGTGGAGCGGGAACAACAGAGCCTGGCAGTCCATTACTGAACGGTCAGGGTGCCGAAAAATCCAGCTCGCTTCAAAGCGGAAGAGAGAGTGTGCCCTTCGGACGACCTCAGTTTGACAAGCAAACTTCGGCGGCCCGACTGGCACACCATGGCAGAAGCCACGAACGCACATTTTGCAACGTGTGTCAACTAGGTTGATCCGACGCCCCCATCAGACAATCGCTGATGGTCGGCTTCGGATACTCCTTAGAAAGGAGGTGATCCAGCCGCACCTTCCGGTACGGCTACCTTGTTACGACTTCACCCCAATCGCCAACCCCACCTTCGAACGCTCTCTCCCCTAAGGGTTAAGCCACGTGCTTCGGGTGTTGTCGACTTTCGTGGTGTGACGGGCGGTGTGTACAAGGCCCGGGAACGTATTCACCCCGGCGTTGCTGATCCGGGATTACTAGCGACTCCAGCTTCACGAAGTCGAGTTGCAGACTTCGATCCGAACTGAGACCGGCTTTTAGGGATTCGCTTCATCTCTCGATGTCGCTGCCCGTTGTACCGGCCATTGTAGCATGTTTGCAGCCCTGGACATAAGGGGCATGATGACTTGACTTCATCCCCACCTTCCTCCGAGTTGACCCCGGTAGTCTCCTGCGAGTCCCCAACATAACTTGCTGGCAACACAGGACGAGGGTTGCGCTCGTTGCGGGACTTAACCCAACATCTCACGACACGAGCTGACGACAGCCATGCACCACCTGTGTACCGCCCCGAAGGACACCATATCTCTATGGCTTTTCGGTACATGTCAAACCCAGGTAAGGTTCTTCGCGTTGCCTCGAATTAAGCAACATGCTCCGCCGCTTGTGCGGGCCCCCGTCAATTCCTTTGAGTTTTAGCCTTGCGGCCGTACTCCCCAGGCGGGGCACTTAATGCGTTAGCTTCGGCACGGAAACCGTTGAAAGTCCCCACACCTAGTGCCCACCGTTTACGGCATGGACTACCAGGGTATCTAATCCTGTTTGCTACCCATGCTTTCGCTCCTCAGCGTCAATACCAGCCCAGAGTGCTGCCTTCGCCATCGGTGTTCCTCCTGATATCTGCGCATTTCACCGCTACACCAGGAATTCCACACTCCCCTACTGGATTCAAGTCACCGCAGTATCAGATGGCATCTCAGGGTTGAGCCCTGAGCTTTCACATCTGACTTACGGAACCGCCTACGAGCTCTTTACGCCCAATAATTCCGGACAACGCTCGCCCCCTACGTCTTACCGCGGCTGCTGGCACGTAGTTGGCCGGAGCTTCTTCTGTAGGTACCGTCAATTTCGTCCCTACTGAAAGGGGTTTACGACCCTAGGGCCTTCATCCCCCACGCGGCGTCGCTGCATCAGGCTTTCGCCCATTGTGCAAGATTCCCCACTGCTGCCTCCCGTAGGAGTCTGGGCCGTGTCTCAGTCCCAGTGTGGCTGATCGTCCTCTCAGACCAGCTACCCGTCGATGCCTTGGTGAGCCATTACCTCACCAACAAGCTGATAGGCCGCGAGACCCTCCCAAAGCGATAAATCTTTCCTCAACGGACCATTCGATCCGAGGAGGGCATCCGGTATTAGCTTGAGTTTCCTCGAGTTATTCCGAACTTTGGGGCAGGTTTCTCACGTGTTACTCACCCGTTCGCCACTCACCCATATGACCCGAAGGTCGGGTTCGTTCGACTTGCATGTGTTAAGCACGCCGCCAGCGTTCGTCCTGAGCCAGGATCAAACTCTCCGTTGGAGAATCTGCCACACACCCGGGAAGGTGGTGACGTAGATCCGTGTTGCCGGATCGTGGCTGCCAGGCCACATCCGGCGGTTCCTGCCGAGAGCTAAATCGGCTGGAACCAGGCTTGGAATGGAAGGCGTGAGACGCCTTCCTTTGTGACGGGGTATCTCTACCGATCCTCAGACCCGAGAGCAAGCTCTCGAGCATCAGACCGTGGCTGTACAGATACTCCGCACACGCTGCGTACATTCCTCTCTTCCGTTTTCAAGGAGCTGGACGCTTGAGAGGTTTCGAGCCTCCCAGGCTTGCTCTGCCTCACAGCGAGGTCAAGATCCGATCGAGTGTGATTTCCACACCCGACGATCGGTCTCGATCCGGTGGCTACGAGGGCGCTCGCCTCAGAGCGGTTCCGTCAGGCCAAGCTTGTCGCTTGACTCATCCGTGCCGTTGAGGCGAAGGTCTACGTTAACTGTCATCAGCTCGGAGTGCAACATATTTTCGGCGGATTTCGGGAATTTTCGTGTCTCGCCGGGCTGGGAGCGCCATAGGGCCCGGAACGGGGTCGTCAACACAGCAGTGGCCGGCGCCCGGTCACCCCTTGTGGGCCTCCACCACTCGGATGATCTCGTCGGCGACCTTGTCCTGGATACCCCGATCGAGATGCGAGGTGAAGCCGACGCACGAGCAGTTTATCTCGCCGAGCACATAGCTGTCACCGCCATTGTCGTCCCAGTCGAGCATGAAGTCGGCGGTCCAGATGAGGGGGATGGCCTCACCCGCACCCAACCGTGCCGACACCATGGGCATGGCAGCGACGAAGGAATCCACCAGTTCCTGATACTCCGACGGATCCTGATAGGTGTAGGCGGCCCCGGAGAACAGCGTGGCCGAAAACGCATCGCCGCCTTCAGCAGGCTTCTTGTGGACCACGAAAACGGGATGGGAACCGACATAGAGAATGCGGATCTCACCCTCCATGATCCGGGGCAAGAATCTCATGTCGACCAACATCCCGTTCTCACCCTCCAGGTAGATGTTGCAGAACTCCATGAATTCGCCCAGCTGACGACGTTCGACGTGGTTGTCGACAGCCTCGGTGCACTTGATCTTGGTGTCGAGGGGCAAGGCCCGTCCTCTGTCGAAGGGCCGCTCGTCCTCCAGCGCCACCCGCCAGATTCCCTCGCCGGTGGAGCCGCGATTCTGCTTGAGCACCCGTTCACCGATGGACAGCGCCATCGGAAACCCGGCCCTCAACTCTTCGAGGGAGTAGTAGGCCTTGGTGTCATCGGGGACCAGTGCGGTGTCGGCCAGCTTGGTCAAGGCGTCCTTCGCCCCGAACCGGAGCATGGTGTCGGGATGGGGCATGCCGACCAGTCCGGCGTTGGAGAGCTCCCGCAGCATGTTGAAGAACCGCTGTTCGCCGGAAGGTATGGTTCCCGGATTGACGCGGGGGATGTAGGCGTCGTATCGCTGCTTCACCTCGGCTGCGATCTCGTCGGCCATGTCATCGGTGTAGGAGACGACATCTGCCGTCCAACCTCGAGCCCGAAGCGCCTCGGCCATGGGTAAGGTGTCGCGACGATGCCCGTCGTCACCCTTGTCACTCCCGCCCGGCGCCTCGAAAAACACCACACTCTTCTTCACTGCAGATCCTTCCACTGTCGAGTCACCCTCGACCACACCAACGCCGGCCGATAGGCCGGAAGGTAGTGTTGTGTGGCCATCAGGCACCCTAGTGCCCGGCGCAGACCGAGGCGACCCGATCCGAGGATTGTATCGGTCAGGCGAACTCGAGGAGGAAGACCGACTTCTTGCCCTTTCGAATCAGGCAATACCGATCATGGCGAAGATGCGTCCGACCGATGTGATCGTCGGCTGTGACCTTGGTGTCGTTGATGGCGATCCCGTGCTGGTTCAACAGGCGGCCGGCCTCGCTCTTCGACGAGGCGACCCCGGCGTCCACCAGCAGTGGTACCAGATTGTCAGGGTCGTCCAGGCGCTCCCGCCCCACGGTCACCGTCTCCACTTCGTCGGCCAGGACGGCGAAGATGGATTCGGCCAGCGAGGCCACGTCACCACCGCCGAACAGCACCTTCGAGGCCTCGACCGCCCCCGACGCCGCCTCCACCCCGTGGACCAAAGCCGTCACCTCGTGGGCCAGGCGGCGTTGTCCCACCCTCAGGTGGGGGGCCTCGGCGTGTTCGGCCACGACGGCATCGACCTCGTCGACGGCGAGAAAGGTCAGCTTGAGCAGTAGGTGTCGGATCTCATCGTCCTCGGTCTGGATCCACGCCTGGTAGAAGCGGTAGGGCGACATCATGTCCGGGTTGAGCCACAAGGTCTCCCCTCCTGCGGTCTTGCCGTACTTGGAGCCGTCCTTGCGCACCAGGAGCGGCCAGGTGAGGGCATGGGCCTTGGCTCCGACCCGACGACGAATCAGATCGACACCGAGCGAGATGTTCCCCCACTGATCGGACCCGCCGACCTGCATCTCGACACCCTCGTGCTCGAACAGCCAGAGGAAATCGTGGGCCTGCAACAACATGTAGGAAAACTCGGTGAACGAGATCCCTTCATCGCCCTCCATGCGATTGCGAACCGATTCCTTGGCCACCATGTTGTTCACGGTGACGTGTTTGCCCACATCACGAAGGAAGTCCAGGATCGACATCGACACCGTCCATGCCCGGTTGTCGAGCAGCTTGGCCGGATTCTCGTGGGCCTCGAAATCGACGAACTGGCGCAGGGTGGGCACGATCTGGGCCAGGTTCTCGGCCAGTGAGTCGTCATCCAGCAGACTTCGTTCGGCCGATTTCCCCGATGGATCGCCGATCATGCCGGTGGCGCCACCGGCCAGGGGCAACGGCCGATGACCGGCCCGCTGGAAGCGGGCCAGGGTGAGCAGACCGATGAGATTGCCGACATGGAGGCTGGGAGCTGTGGGATCGAATCCGCAGTAGACACCGATCGGTCCCTCATCCAGTCGCCGGGCCATGGAGCCGTAGTCGGTGGTGTCCTGCACCAGGCCGCGCTGAGCCAGATCGTCCAACAACCTCGGATCCGTCGTCATGGCGACCATCATAATCTCGGGTCTGACCGCTTGAAGCCGAGTTACCGGCGGCCACAGGCTCTACCCTCGACTATGTGCCTCGATCGTTTCTCGGCGTACTCGGCGTGATCACGCTCCTTGCCAGCTTCGGAATCTGGATCTATGCGTTTTCCCGGCAGGCGTCGGGCGATCTTCCCCCACCACCCGACGTGCTCGACGATGCCGACTGGGCGCAACAGGCGGAGGAGGTTTGCCAACGGGCCCTGGGCCGGGTGGAACAGATGCCGGGTGCGCTGGACGCCGTCGATGAGCAGGACCGAGCCGCTCAGATCGAGGCCACCACCGAGGTTTTCCGGGCCATGATGGACGAACTGGAGCAGATCCCGACCACGACCGATCGGGATGCGGAGATGACCGGCGAATGGCTGGCCGACTGGAGTCGGCTGATGGCGAACCGCCAGGATTACGCCGAACGTCTACGCTCCGACCCGGGCGCCGTGTTCACCGTCTCCGGGAGTGGTGGAGGGGAACGCCTCGACAAGCGGGTCACCCGATTCGCCACCACCAACTCGATGCCGTCCTGCGTCACACCGACCGACGTCTGATCGGTGCCGCCGAGCCGGCACTGGTTCGCTTGGTGGCTTGGATGTTCACGATGGAGTCAAGTTCGGGTACCGGGCCTGAAGCGGTTGCCATGAGCGAGACTTGAGACGCCGCTTGCGGCGTACCTAGATCTCTTGGGGTCGGCAACTCATGATTTTGTGACAAGAGTTGGTGACCCCGAGAGATCCCGCCGAATCGCACCGAAGGTGCCTGATTGGGCGGATCGGTATGAGTGCCGGCGAAGTCGGCACCACCAGCCGGAGGCTGGGAGGCGAAGCCTCCCGCTAGTGCTCGAGGAAGCGACCAAGCCGATGCACAGCGGCCAGAGCCAGGGCCCGACGAGCCGGCTCGGCCACGTCACCACCGTGCAGGAGTCCGTCGCCGGGGGCCAACCATCGTGCTCCCGTTGTCTCGTGATTCGGGTTCAGAACGGCGGTTGACGACGCCACGGCCACGAACCGCAGGTCGAGATGGAGGTGCTCGGGGTCGGAGCCACGGGCCGGGATGGCATGGATGTCGATGTCGAAGGCCGGCTTCAAAACCACGGGGGCGTCAAGACCGGTCTCCTCCACGATCTCCCGATAGGCGACCCGACCCAGCAGCCCGTCCCCGTCGGCGTGACCTCCGGGCTGCAACCACCGGTCGAGCTTTCGATGACGGATGAGCAGCACCTTGCCGGCATGGGGATCAACGACGAAAGCGGACGCGGTCAGATGACCAGGCATGCAGCTGCGATGAAGGGCGTCGGCATGGCGACGACAGAATTCGAGCACACGGCGGCGCGACGGCTCCCGGTGTTCAGGGACATGTGCGGCCCCGATCAGGGCCATGGCATCGGCCAGCGATCCCGGTTGTGACCCCGGACCACCGGCCGGAGACAGGCCGGCACCGACCATCGGGCTCAATGCAGGATCGGGGCACTCGGCCTCGTTCACCATGCGGCGCACCACCGCTCGGTGGCGTCGATCAGGAGGTCAACGTCGTCATCGGTGATCAGGCGGGACAAGGCCATGAAGCCTCTTCGGGCCAAGTAGAGGCCGTCAGCCACCATGGCGTGGAAGTACAGCTCGAGGAGGCGGTCGTCCTCGGTGTGAACCGTCAACATGGACCCCACCCCGGTGACCCACATCGGGAGGCCGGACCGGGACAATACCTGATCGAGTCGACCCCGCAGCTCGTCACCGCGGGTGTTGACATCGGCCAGTGTGTCGGCATCGATCTCGTGGCGCAGCGTGGCCACCGCCGCGCTCATGGACACCACGTTGTTGTTGAAGGTGCCGGCCTGGGTCAGCGGTCCGCCTTGTGATGGATCGAACTGGGCCATGATGTCCCGACGCCCGCCGAAAGCCCCGAACGTCATGCCCCCGGCCAGGTACTTACCCAGCGTGGTCATGTCGGGCCGAATGTCGAATCGTTGCTGAGCCCCACCGGGGGCCAGGCGTGAGGTCATGACCTCGTCGAAGATGAGCACCACACCGTGGCGTTGACAACGATCCCGGAGCTCCTTCAGGAACTCGACCGAAGCCGGGCGACATCCCCCGGCGCCCTGCACCGGCTCGATCAGCACACAACCGAGGTCACCGGTGGCGAACAACTCGGGCAATCCATCGATGTCATCGAACCGGGCCGGCCGGAAGTGGTGCGGTACGTTGAGCGGATTGTGCGGCCCGTCGATGTCCGGTCCGAACGACAACACCCCGCCGTGATAGGCCCTGTCGAACACGGCAACCCCGGGGTGACCGGTGAAGGCCAGCGCGGTGCCGATGGCCATCAGGTTCGCCTCGGTACCGGAATTGGTGAACCGCACCTGCTCGATTGACGCGAACCGTTGGCACAACAGCTCAGCCAGGTCGGCCTCCATGGTATGAACGGCGCCCAGGGACCAACCCCGGCCCAGAGATTCGATCACCGCATCACGAACCCGCTCAGGCGAATGACCGAGCAGCCCGGCGGTGTAGTTGCCGCAGAAGTCGACATAGCCGTGGCCATCGAGGTCGATGAGTCGACCTCCCTCGGCTCGGGCCACACGGAACGGGAAGGGCTCGAAATGAAGCACCGAACGTGTGTTGCCACCGGGGAGCACGGCGCAGGCCCGATCGTGCTCGCGGCGACTCCGGGGACGGATCTCGGCGTACTGGGCGTGGGCTTCGGCCACTCGACGATCAAGCTCGTCGCCGACCCCGGCCTCGTCGATCAACACCGTTTCACGACCCCGGTATCAGGCATTCGCTCATGGGGATCCAGTCTGCCAAGGTTGGACTTGCTTCGGGCAATCGGCGCCGTCTTGGTCCACCGGCTACGGCGGCGTCACTCTGGGAAGGATCATCGGAGCGGGCGGGACAGATGGGGGCTGCCGGCAACAGCAAAGCGCCAGGGACGATCCGTCGCCCGGCTGATGCCGATTCTCGGTCCCGACACTACTCGATCGGCGACGGGCGAGCCCGTCCGTGAGTGGGCCACATCACGCCGTGCCAAACGAACCGGAGAGTACGGATCGAGAAGGTCGACACCGTTGTGCACGCCGCTGATGTCGAGCGCGGCGCACAGCTTGCCCGGACCGGAGCACAGGTCACGCTCGGTCCGAGCCTTCGGCCGCCGGCTCCACATACGCTCGATGCCCTCCAGCGGTTCCACGGCTCGAACAAGCACCGCCCCGGCCTGGCCTTCCGGGCCGCAGACGATGTTGGCGCACCAGTGGATGCCATAGCTGCGATACACGTAGAGGCGGCCGGCCGGGCCGAACATGATGTCGTTTCGGGTGGTGGGACCGGACCAGGCGTGGCTGGCCGGATCGTTCGAGCCCTCGTAGGCCTCGACTTCGACGATCCGACCCGAGACGGGACCATCCTCGTCGGTCTCGGCCTCCAGCAGAAGTCCGAGTAGCCCGGGGGCGGCATCCCGGGGGCGGGTTCCCACCAATTCGGCCAGCGAGCCCCGGCCTTGATCAGGCCACGTCGACCGCCGTCGTTTCATCTCCGTAGTGTGGCCCGAACCGTCCTGATCCGGGATCCGGCTCGGTCCAGCTCGGCTTCCAACAGACCGAGTTGTTCGCCGACCGGGACCAGCCCGGCACCACCCGGACTCCGGCGCCGGGACACGGCGGCCCCGGGGGCGAACAGGAATGCCACCGAATCAGGGAAGGCAGGATGGCCCCCGACGAGCTCGGCGAGATCGGTGTTCCGGGTCAGCGAGTCACGAACCAGGCCGCCGACCACGGCGTGGGCCTGGCGGAACGGCACCCCCTGCTCCACCAGGACCTCGGCCAGATCGGTGGCCAGCGACATGGGGTCATCGGCAGCCCGGGCCATGGTCGCGGTCTCGAACGTGGCCGTTTCCACCATGCCCCGAAGGGCGATCAGGATCAGCCGAACCTGGTCGACCGAGTCGAACAGCGGCTCCTTGTCCTCCTGAAGATCGCGGTTGTAAGCCAGAGGAAGGCCTTTGAGCGTGACCAGCAGGGACGTCAGATTGCCGACCAGCCTCCCGGCCTTGCCCCTGGTCAGCTCGGCCACATCAGGGTTCTTCTTCTGGGGCATCATGGACGATCCGGTGGAGAAGGCGTCATCCAGGGTGACGAAGCCGAACTCCTGGGACGACCACAGAACGAACTCTTCGCCCATCCGGCTGAGGTGGATACCGAGCAGGGCCAGGGCAAACAGCGATTCGGCCACGAAGTCCCGGTCGCTGGTGACATCCAGGGAGTTGGTGAAGGCACGGGCGAAGCCCAGATCCAGAGCCGTGCCCGCCGGATCGATCGGCAGCGAGCTTCCAGCCAGCGCTCCCGCTCCCAGGGGCGACACGTCCATCCGGGCGATCGCCTCGAGCAGACGGTCGACATCACGATTCAGCGCCCAGGCATGGGCGGCCAGATGATGGGCCAGGGGTACCGGCTGGGCCCGTTGCAGGTGGGTATAGCCCGGCAGATAGGCCTCGCCCGACGCCCTGGCCTGGTTCACCAGCACAGACTGCAGCTCCAACACCAGCTCGGCCAACTCGACCAACGATTCCTTGGTCCAGAGGCGAAAGGCGGTGGCCACCTGGTCGTTGCGGCTACGCCCGGTGTGAAGTTTTGCCCCTGCATCGCCGGCCAGCTCCGTCACCCGCCGTTCGATAGCGGTATGGATGTCCTCGTCGGAGGGTTCGAAGCGAAAGCTGCCGTCGCCCAGCTCCGTCCCGGTGCGAGCCAGGGCATCGAGGACCTGGGCCTCCTCGGTCTGGTCCAGCAACCCGATACGGGCCAGCCCCCGGACATGGGCCATGGAGCCGCGGATGTCCCAAGCAGCAAGGCGGCGATCGAAAGGAAGGCTGACGGACAGCGCCATCAACGCCTCGTCAGGCCCACCCTCGAACCGGCCGTGCCACAGAGTCGTAGCCGGTCCACGGTCGCCATTCGGGACCTGCGGGGCCCCATCGCCGGCCCCGGCGAAGTCCTGGCCGTCGGGCCCGGTCACGCGTCGGCACTCCCCGAGGGCCCGGTTCCTCCCACCGCCCCCGGACCGCGCTTGGTCGTCAGCGTCCGGAGCCGCAGGGCGTTGAGCTTGATGAAGCCCTCGGCGTCGGCCTGGTTGTAGGCCCCGGCGTCGTCTTCGAAGGTGGCGATGTTGGCGTCGAACAGTGAATCGTCGGACTTGCGGCCGGCGATCTCGATGTTGCCCTTGTACAGCTTGACCCGGACCGTGCCGTTGACCGCCTGCTGGCTCCAGTCGATGGCGGTCTGCAGCATCTGCCGTTCCGGACTCCACCAGTAGCCGTTGTAGATGATCGAGGCGTAGCGGGGCATCAGCTCATCCTTGAGATGGGCCACCTCACGATCGAGGGTGATGGACTCGATGGCCCGATGGGCCCTCAACATGATCGAGCCCCCGGGGGTCTCGTAGGCGCCGCGGCTCTTCATACCGACGTAGCGGTTCTCGGCGATATCGATTCGACCCACACCGTTGGCGGAGCCGACCCGGTTGAGGTGGCTCAGCACCTGGGCCGGGGTCATAGCCTGACCGTCGATGGCCGCGATGTCTCCGGCCCGGTACTCCAGTTCGAGATAGGTGGGATCGTTGGGGGCCTGCTCCGGTGACACCGACCAACGCCACATCTCGGCCGGCGGTTCGGTCCACGGATCCTCGAGGGGTCCACCCTCGTAGGAGATGTGCAGCATGTTGGCGTCCATGGAGAACGGCGACTTCGAACCGCGGGACATCTCGATGGGGATGTCGTGCTCGGCTGCATAGTCCAACAGCCGCTCCCGACTCATGAGATCCCACTCCCGCCACGGGGCGATGATCCGGATGTCGGGGTCGAGAGCATAGGCGCCCAACTCGAACCGCACCTGATCGTTACCCTTGCCGGTGGCGCCGTGGCTGACGGCATCGGCATCGGCCTCATGAGCGATCTCCACCAGCCGCTTGGCGATCAGGGGCCGGGCGATGGAGGTGCCGAGCAGGTACTCGCCCTCATAGATGGTGTTGGCCCGGAACATGGGGAATACGAAGTCCCCCACGAACTCCTCCCGGAGATCGTCGACATAGATCGATGACTCGGGTACCCCCATGGCCAAGGCCTTCTGCCTCGCGGGCTCGAGCTCCTCGCCCTGACCCAGGTCGGCGGTGAAGGTCACGACCTCGCAGCCGTAGGTCTCCTGGAGCCAGCGAAGAATTACCGAAGTGTCGAGGCCACCGGAGTAGGCCAGCACCACCTTCTTGACCGGGGGCCGATCAACTGCGGATTTTCCCGTGTTCATGTTGGGGTTCGTGCTCCTTGTTCTCGTTGGCGTGCGGGACGGCTGTCCCGGACGTTGTCGGGCGGCATCCGGCGATGGCAAGTCCATCGGTCCGGGCCTGGGGCTTCATGCCACGCTCGAGCCGGCCGACTCGGCCAGGGTGCGGGCCAGCACCGGCCCTTTTCCCTCGGCGGCGATGGCCAGCAAGGTGTCGTCACCGGCCACGGTACCGATGAGATGGTCGATGCCTGATCGATCGAGGGCCGACGCCACCACATGAGCCGAACCGGGGGGGGTCCTCACCACCACCAAATCGCCGGATCGTGTGACATCTGCCAACCACTCCCCCAACACGCGGCGGAGGTGGTCCTGGGGTGCCAGCTGCTCGGTCGGTAGCTCGGGGATGGCATAGGCCGTGGCCCCACCGGGAACGCGGACCTTGATGGCTCCGAGCTCCTCCAGATCACGCGAGACGGTGGCCTGGGTCACGGCCAGCCCCTCCTTGGCCAAGAGCTCGACGAGGTGGGCCTGGTTGCCGACGGCCTGTTCCGCCAGCAGCTTGACGATCCGGTGTTGACGCTGCGCCTTTGTGGCGGCCATCGTCCCTCCTAGCGCCCTTCGGACTCGACGAGCCAGTGCAACACGCCCCGAACGGCGTGCAGCCGCTGAGCGGTTTGCACCCAGATCCGGCTCCGCTCACCATCGAGTACCGCGTCGGTTACCTCCTCGCCCCGATGGGCCGGTAGGCAGTGAAGGAAGATGGCCGACGGATTGCGTTCGAGCACGGCCTCGTCGACCTGGAACTCCTGAAGGTCCCGTAGCCGCCGATCCCGATCCTTTTCCTGGCCCATGGACACCCAGGTGTCGGTGTACACCACATCGGCGTCCTGGACGTCTTCCGGTCCATCGAGATAACCGAAGTCGGCGCCGGCGGCAGCAAGCCGCCTGGTATTGACATCGGAGAACCGATAGTCGGAAGGAGCGGCCAGACTCATGCGACCGCCAAGGGTCGACACGGCCAGCGTGAGCGATCGGGCCACATTGTTGCAGTCCCCGACATAGACGACGTGACGATCCCGGAGCGAGCCGAATTCGGCCTCGATGGTGAGCACATCGGCGATGGCTTGGAGGGGATGTCCGGCGTCGGACAGAAGGTTGACCACGGGCGCGGCATCGACGGAGGCCATGCGCACCAACGTCTCGTGGCCGAAGACGCGGGCGCAGATAATCCGGTGGTAGCAGGCCAGGGTTCGGGCGACGTCCTCGGCCGACTCCCGTTCATCGATACCGACCTCGTCGTCGCCGATGTACATAGGGTGGCCGCCGAGCTGGACCACGGCCATCTCGGTCGAGTTGCGGGTCCGCGCCGACGGCTTGGCGAAGTAGCAGGCCACACCCAATCCGGCCAGCAGATTGGGCACGGCCGCCCGATCGAGCCGGGCCAGGTCGAGCACGGCTCGCAACTCGTCAACGGTCAGATCGTCGATCTCCAACAGGTGCCGCATCACGCATCGCCTCCGCCATCCAGCGCCGCCCCAACCGCGATCATGGCTTGTCCCCCGCAGGGGTGACGATGGCGGTTGCAGCCTGGGAATCGAGCACGGTGTCTATGGAGCTGGAGATCTTGTTGACGGCCGATGCGATGTGGCTCTCCTCGATGATGAGGGGCGGCGCGAGTCGAAGTGCGGTGGGTGTGACTGCGTTCACAACCAGCCCCTCCCGGAGGCACTCATCGGCGACGGCGCGAGCATCGACACCCTCCAGCTCGACGCCGAGCAGCAGGCCGAGACCCCGCACGCCGACCACACGGGGCAGCCGCTCCAGGGCGTCAGTGATGGCGTCACCGAGTTCCGAGGCCCGGTTGGGGGCGTCGATGGCCTCCATCGTGGTCAGTACCGCCCGAGCGGCGGCCGTGGCCAGCGGCTGGCCCCCGAACGTCGTGGCGTGATCGCCGGGCTTGAAGGCGGCGGCCACCGACGCCTCGGCCCAGCAGGCCCCGATGGGGACCCCGTTGCCCAAGGCCTTGGCCATGGTCACCACATCGGGTGTCACGCCGAAATGCTGGAATCCGAACCAGCGGCCGGTTCGGGCCAACCCGGTCTGCACCTCGTCGACCATGAACAGGATGCCGCGCCGGCGACACAGCTCCTGGACCCCCTGGAAGTACTCGACGGTGGCCGGGTTGACCCCGCCCTCGCCTTGCAACGGCTCCAGCAGCACGGCTGCCACCGTGTCGTCCAGAAGCGATTCGAGCTCGTCCAGGTCATTCCACACCACGTGCCGGAAACCCTCGGGCAGGGGTTGAAACGCGTCCCATTTCTGAGGCTGACCGGTGGCAGCCAGCGTGGCCAGGGTCCGGCCGTGGAAGCTCTGATAGGCACTGACAACGACATGACGGCCCGGGCCGCCGTGGCGCCGTGCCAGCTTGATGGCGGCCTCATTGGCCTCGGCCCCCGAATTGCAGAAAAAGACCTGGCCACCGGCGGGGGCACCGTCTCCCACCAGACGATCGAGCGTCGAGGCCACGCCGGCGTTGTGCTCGGTGGCATAGAGGTTCGACACGTGCAGCAGGCGCTGCGATTGTTCGGCCAGGGCCGCCGACACGGCAGGATGGCTGTGACCCAGACTGGTCACCGCCAGCCCCGACAGGAAGTCGAGATAGTTGGTGCCGTCTCGATCCCACAAATACGGGCCTTCACCCCGCACGAACTGCACCATGGGAGGGCCGTAGGTGGGCATGAGCGGACAACGAACCATGTCGTCCGGGGCTCCTACGGCCTTTCGGTGCCGGGTGGGTAGCGATGACGAATCGGGACTCATGGGCGAGGCTCCTCGATGGCGGCGTCGGGATAGGAGATGTCGGCCTCACCGCTACCGGCCGCGGCCGTGATCATGGTGCCGATACCGGCATCGGTGAACAGCTCCAGCAGCAACACGTGAGGCACTCGGCCGTCAAGCAGATGGGCGCTGGCGGCACCAGCCTCCACGGCGTTGATACAGGATTCGACCTTTGGCACCATACCGCCGGAGATGACGTCGGATTCGATTTGAGCTCGGAGTTCATCCACGGTGGACCGAGGGACAACTGAGTCGGGATCGTCGACATCGGTCAACAGTCCGGGAACATCGGTGAGAAAGATGACCTTCTCCGCCCCCAGGGCGCCACCGATGGCGCCGGCCACGGAATCGGCGTTGATGTTCAACGCCTGACCGGAGGTGTCCACTCCAATGGACGAGATGACGGGAATCAGATCCTCGGCCAGAAGGCGACGGACAATCCCCGGATGGATCTGGTCGACGTCGCCCACCAGTCCGAGTTCCGGGTCGCGTTGACGGGCCACGATAAGGCGCCCGTCTTCGCCCGACATACCAACGGCAAAGGCTCCGTGCATGTTGATATGGCCGATGATGTTGCGCCCGACCTGCCCGACCAGCACCATCCGGGCCACGTTCAGGGTTTCGGCGTCGGTGACCCGCAGCCCGTTGCGAAACTCGGTCTCCTTGCCCAGTCGACCCAGCAATTCGCCGATCTGAGGACCGCCGCCATGCACCACGACCGGCTTGAGCCCGACGGACCGCAACATCACGATGTCCTCGGCAAAGGTCCGCAAGACGTCATCGTCGACGATGGCATTGCCACCCAACTTGACCACGATGACCGAACCTCGGAACCGCTGCAGGTAGGGCAGGGCCTCGACCAGGGCGTTGGCCCGCAGCTCCGGGGAGTAGCCCCGACCCGTCCCGGTCATGGGTATATCCCGACGGTGGACAGCCCGGCGGTCTCGGGAAGACCACAGGCGATGTTGGCACATTGCACTGCCATTCCGGACGCCCCTTTCATCAGGTTGTCGAGCACCCCGATGGCCAGGACCAGCCCGGTGCGGGGATCGACCCGTGCGGTCAGGTGTACGGCATTGGACCCGACGACCGCCTTGGTCGACGGTGAGCGTAGGTCGACCAACACGAACGGCTCGTCCCGGTAGAAGTCTGCCATCACGGAGAGCACGTCGCCGGTGGAGATGGTCGTGTCGGCGGGTCGGCCGTAGCACGAGGCCAGTATGCCCCGATTCATGGGAACCAGATGAGGGGTGAACAATACCGATGCCCCGGGACCGCTCCCTCGGTTCCGGCCGAGCACGGCGGTCAGCGCCTGCTCGATTTCCGGGGTGTGGCGATGGGTGAGCAGTCCGTAGGCGGTGACATTCTCGTCGACGGCGCAGAAGGTCGTGTTCTCCTTGGGAGGCCGACCGGCGCCGCTCACGCCGGTGATGAGGCTGATGACGATCTCCTCGGGCGCGATCACCCCGGCGGCCAGCAGCGGCGCCAGGGCGAGAATGGAGGTTGCGGCGTTGCAGCCGGTGGCTGCGATCAGATCGGCCGACGCGATCTCGGCCCGGAACAGCTCGGGCAGCCCGTACACCGACCGATCCAGTAACTCGGGGCAGGTGTGCTCGGCCCCGTACCATCGGGGATAGAGGGCCGGATCATCCAGTCGGAAATCGGATCCGAGGTCGACCACGATGCCGACCCGGTCGACGATGTCCGGCACCACGGCCATGCTCACCCCGTGCGGCAATCCACAGAAGACAACATCGAGCCCGTCGACGAGATCGGGGCTGTAGGCGTCGAAGGTTCGGTCGCCGTAGGCGAGGGCAAGGCTGGGATAGAGCTCGGCGATCCTCGTACCGGCCTTGCTGTCGCCGGTGGCCACCACCAACTCGAAATGCGGATGGTCGGCCAGAAGCCGCATCAGCTCGGCCCCCGTGTAACCTGAGGCCCCGACAATACCGACGCGGCGGCTCGGATAGCCCTCGAGCTCGCCCCCGGTCGAGGCGGCGGACGGCTCGGATCGGGATGCGGCTTCGGCGCAGGTCGGATCGGTGGCGGACACCGCATCAGCCTAGCTGAGACAACATTCACTTTGCTACATAACTATTCATTTCGCCTCTCCCTGCGGTCGTCCAACCCGAGATGGTCCACTTCGGCGCACCGCACCGAACGGCGGCTCCGTCTTTCCGTCGGGCCGACTCTTGAAGTAGACTTGGCATCCCGTGAGGACAGGTACGGGCAGCACGATCATCGGCTTGTGTGGAGGGAGCGGATCCGGCAAGACGACGCTTGCTCAGGAGGTGACCTCCCTGCTCGGTCGAAATCGGGCCCGGTCGATCAGCTTCGACGCCTACTACCACGATCTGTCCCACTTGTCGGTGGAGGAAAGGGCCCGGGTCAACTATGACTCGCCGGTGTCGCTCGACGTCGACCTGTTGACCGAGCACCTGGATTCGATTCGCCGAGGGCGGGACATCGCCGTTCCCGTCTACGACTTCTCCACCCACACCCGCTCCGGCCATCTCGACCTGGTCGAGCCCACAGATTTCGTGATCATCGAGGGCATCCTGTTGTTCGCCTTCCCCGAAATCCGAGAGCTTCTCGACATCCGGGTGTTCCTGGACTGTCCGGCCGATATCCGGTTCCGGCGCCGGCTGCGCCGGGATGTGGAGGAACGGGGCCGCACCGAGCACTCGGTGCGACGGCAGTGGCATCAGATGGTCAACCCGATGCACGACCTCCACGTGCAGCCCCACGCCGAGCACGCCCATCTCATCGTGGCTCACGGCCGGCGACCGCCGGAGATCGCCAGCACCATCGTGGAATTGGCCGACAGCCATCGCAACGGTGCGCAGCCCGAACCCGGCGTTGGCGCTTCGACCGGTTTCGGCGTCGCAACCACAGGATCTACCGCAGTGGCCCGCGACCGGCCGTAGTCCCGCGACGGGACATCGTCGGTCTACCCTGGAGTCATGAGAATCGGACAGCTGGCCGAGCGGGCCGGCGTGTCGACCAAGACGATCCGCTACTACGAGACGGTGAAACTCCTGCCCGAGCCCGAGCGCACCGCATCGGGCTATCGAAGCTATGACGGTGGGGCACTGGAACGGCTACGGTTCATCCGTGATGCCCAGAGTTCGGGGCTCTCCCTGGCCGAGATCGCCTCGGTGCTGGAGCTCAAGGAGGCCGGCGCCACCTCGTGTCATCACACCCGGTCCCTGTTGAGCCGACATCTGGACGAACTGGACCGCCAGATCGACCGGCTCCAGGAGACCAGACGCAAGCTCGGGGCCATGGCCGAGCGGGCTGACAATCTCGATCCCAGCACCTGCACCGACCCCAACCGCTGTCAGGTCATCACCGACGCAGTGGAGACCCGCAGCCGCTGACCGGCCGTCAGACCGGCCCGATCACGTCCGATCGCTCCCGGCGGCCTTTCCGCAGCTACCGGTCGCCGCGATGGGTCATGGCCTCCAGCAGTCGGGGACCGTCAAGATGGGCCACGAACGGGAGGGGGTCGACGCCGGTGGCGATGATGAAGTCGGTCACCGCCGATCGAACCACAGCCAGCAGCTCATCCGGCCGCCACGGCTTCGCGATGTAGTGGTTCAGTCGGGCCTGATTGACCGCCTTGATCGTGTCCTGGTGATCGGCCTGGCCGGTGATCAGGACCTTGCGCACGGCCCGAGTGGACGGAGTGTGGTCGAGTTCGACCAGGAAATCGACTCCGGTGGTTCCCGGCAGTCGGTGGTCGGCCAGCACCAGGGCCACCACCACGCCGTCGTCCGCCAACTCCTTCAGAGCCTGACGGGCATCGGGCACGTCGTCGGCCGATTCGACGCGCAGCACCGAACCGAGCGGCGCAAGATCACGCACGATGGCGTCCCGAACCTCGGGCTCGTCCTCGACGACCAGCACACCGAGTTCAATACGGTCAGCCACCGATCCTCCACCCTCTGCTCTTCACCGTCGCCATGCTAGTGCCTCGCCTGCGGGCCACGGATCGATCGATACCCGAACTCATGAGGGCCATTGAGGAGATGAGATGGGCAGCACCACCGTGGCCACCGTGCCGGGACCCCGACCACCGCCCGGCGGACCGGTATCGCCGGTGGCCGGGACCGGCGAGTCGAGATCGATCGTTCCTCCGTGCTGGTCGACGATGCGGCGGCAGATACCGAGTCCGAGCCCCGACCCGAAACTCACCCGACCGTGCTTGGTGGTGAAATGGGGTCGGAACAACTCGTCCCGAATCGAGGGATCGATACCCGGGCCGTCGTCCTCAACCCGAACCCGGACCGACGTCGCGTCGTCCTCCGACACGGTGCCATCATCGGCAAGTGCGTCGATCCGGACCACAATGCGCCCCCCGGGACCGGTGGCATCGACGGCGTTGGTGATCAGGTTGGTCCACACCTGCTGCAGCGGGCCGGGACGACCCTGGATGGCCGGTACCGCCCTGTAGTCGTGGTCCACGGTCAGATCCTGCAATCGGTGACCGACCAGGCGCAGCGCATCGGCAACGGTCTGCACCACATCGACGTCGTTGTGCATTGCATCATCGGACTCACCGCGGAGGTATGCCCGGAGGCTGTTGACCAGGTCGGCAATGCGGCTGGAGGCCAACTCGAGGTTCCGCAGTTGCACACCCAGCTCGTGACCGACGGCCAGCAACTCGACATCGGCCTCACCGGCCATGAGTTCGGCCGCTCGGCCCACGTCGGTGATCCCGGCGTCGATCAGGCGGAGGGCCAGATCCGGGTCGCCCAACCGATCACCGATCTCGCGGCGGGCCCGACGGCGAGCGGCCGAGGCCAAGGGTTCGGATCGGCGACCTGTGGCCAGCTGATCCTGTAACTGATCGAGAACACGATTCAATCCGGGCCGCTCGTCGTCCGCATACCGTCGGAGCCTCATCAGCAGCCGATTCGTGGTGTCAACCACATGCTCGGCGTTGCGAATCAGAGCCGCAGCCGGGTTGTTGAGCTCATGCGCGATCCCGGCCGCCAGCTCCCCCAACGTGGCCAGACGGGCCTGTTCGATCAGCTGCATCTGCGCCTTCTCCAGCCGATCCAGAGCGTCGGCCAGCTGATCCCGTTCGGCCTCCAGCGACGAATTGAGCACATCGATCCGGACCTGCAGCTCATCGGCGTCACGCAGCCGGTTGGCCAGAGCATCGACCAGGGTACGGGTCAGCAGGGGGCCGACGTCGGATTCGGCGGCGATGGCCCGCGACAACTGATTGAGGGTCACCGGCAGAGCCCGTACCTCGGTTGCGGCCCGGACTTCGAGGAACGCCTTCTGCTGGGTGGCCAGCGACAACAGACCGACAATGGGTCCGGTGGCGCCCCGGTGCACGATACGGATCCCGGCTTCGCTCTGACGCCGGAGCACGACCTGGCCGTCGAGGATCACGTAGATGCCGCCGACACTGGTGTCCTGCTGGAGCAGGACAGTTCCCGGGCCCACCCGCAGCCGGGGCGGGTGGCCGAGACTGCGGTCGAGGGCATGGACCAACCGGCGCACCACCTCGTGCTCATCGAGCTGGGGCTCGAGCAACACATGGGTCTCCTGCTCGTCGATGCGGGCCGATGCCGCCCGCCGCTGGGCCAGCCGCGCCTCGGCCTTCGCCACCACGGCGTCGTCCACCAACCGGGGGAAGTCGGCGAGTCGATCACGGTCGTGCTCAACCAGGAACGTCACGAGCCGCGCCTGGAGCTGGGCTCGAAGTCCGGCCGTCGACCATGGCCGGATGAGCAGTCCGTCGATAGCGCGACCATCGAGCGCCTCGGCGATGGAGTCCAGCGACGTCGATGCGGTGACCAAAATACGGTGGGTCGGCCGGAGTCGCGCATCACCGGCCATGTCGAGGGCCAGTCGAGCCCCACCCGAGCCCGGCAGTTCCCGTTCGATGACAGCCAGCGGCATGGACCGGCCGGCGTCGAGCGCCCGACCGGCCAGATCCAGGGCTCGACGATCGGAGTCGGCCGTGATCACCTCGATCCCGGGCCCGAGTAACTCGCCGACCTTGGCCGCAAGTGTCCGAAGCCGGTCCGAATCATGGTCGACGACCAGGATCAAAGCACGGTCGCCGGCCCCATGGCGATCGAGATCGCCGCCGCGCTCGGTCACGGCACCAGACCCACAGCCTGCCACACCGCAGGCGCCAGAAAGACCACCAGTACCGAGCCGACGGCAGCCACAACCGCACCGACCCGGACCAGATCACGGGTTTCGATGAGACCCGTGGCGTGGGCGATGGCGTTGGGCGGCGTGCTGACGGGCAAGGCCATGGCCAGCGAACAGGCCACGGCGATGAGCACCGCGGCCAGGACCGGCGAGATGGCGATGGCGTCCGAGGCGGCCAGACTCACGCCGATGGGGATCATGAGGTTGGCGGTGGCCGAGTTGGAGATCACCGTGCTCATGACCAGGGCAAAGGCCACCAGGACCAGGGTCAGCACCGCCACCGGTAGCTCCGACCAGTCGATCAGCCCCACGAGCCAGCGGTCGAGACCGGTGGCCGCCACTCCGCTGCCGAGAGCGATGCCACCACCCACCAACCACAGGACATGCCAGTTCAACCGCCGCAGATCGTCGGAGTTCATCACCCCGAAGGCCAGTAGGAGCACGACCGGCACGAAGCCGACGACGGTGGACGGAATGCCGTGAAGGGGTTCGGACAGCCAGAGCACGACGGTGAGGGCGAAGGTCAGATACAGCACCCGGGCCGGTCGGGACCGGTCGAATTCACCACCCAGCCGGATCTCCACCGTCTCGGTTCGGGCCGGGTAGGCCCGGATCAGGTAGAACCAGGCCACCACCAGCACAATGATCACCAAGGGGACGGCCAACGCCATCCAGGTCAGGAAGTCGATGGCGATCCCGTCGTCGCTCAACCGACCGAGGGCGATGGCGTTGGGCGGCGTCCCGACCGGAGTTCCCAACCCACCGATGTTGGCCGCCACCGGCACGGACAGGGCAAGCGAGGACCGAAGCGGATCGTCGGGGCTGAGCCCGGCCACCACCGGCAACACGACGGCCATCATTGACGCCGTGGTGGCGGTATTGGACATGAACATCGACAACAGGGCGGTAATGGCCATCAGGCCGGCAATGAGCGCCGCCGGGCGGGTGCCGAACGGAGCAAGCAACAAACCGGCAAGGTTCCGGTCGAGTCGGAACTTGGCCGCCCCGTCGGCCAGCAGGAAACCCCCGAGAAACAGCATCAGCACCGGATGGGCGAGGGCAGCATAGAACGTGGTGTAGGCCGGGGGGTCGAACCCCGCGGGAAGGGCCCAAACCGCCTCATCCGACACCAGCGCGATCTCGGCCAGGATGATCACGACGGCGGTGGCATACAGCGGGATGGCCTCGGTGATCCACAGCACGACGGCAACCCCGAAGATGGCCAGCATCCGCCGACCGGCCGGGTCGAGATCGGCCCACGGAACGAGCAGGGCGATCACCACCCAGGCGGCGGAAAGGGCCAGCCCCAGTTGTGAACGGTCGATGGCGGGACGAGTGCGATGGGCAGCCTTGGCCGGTTCGCTCATCGTCGGCTGGGCGGTCACCGCCAGATCATAGCCGGGCTCCGAATTCGGCGGTGGTGACCCTCGACACTCCGCCCCTACGGCGCCGACCGACTTGACCTTCCAGTCGACTGGAAGCTCTACACTGAACTCATGGCTTCACCGACATTCCGCCAAACCGCGGCCCCCGGTCGAGGATCCGACGGCCCACCGCCGAGCGGGGTATCGACCGTCGGGCCGGCGACCGATCGATCAGACCTGCTCATCGATGGGATGACCTGCGCCGCCTGTGCCAACCGGATTCAGCGCAAGCTGAACAAGCTCGACGGCGTGTCCGATGCCTCGGTCAACTTCGCCACCGGGCGGGCCACCGTTCGCCATGCACACATCGTGGGTGGGCCCCAGTTCCGCGAGGCCATCGAGGGGCTTGGCTATGAGCTGATCGAGGACGGCTCGGCCGACGAGGCCGCCGAGCGACGCCAGGCCGAGATGGGCCGGCGGCTGCTCATCGGGGCTGTGCTGACAGTGCCGATCGTGCTGATTTCGATGCTACCCCCACTGCAGTTCAGCCGCTGGGAGTGGGTGGTGGCCGCACTCTCCACTCCGGTGATTTTCTGGTCGGGCTGGTATTTCCACCGGGCCACACTGCTGAATCTCCGTCACGGCTCCACCACCATGGACACGCTGGTCTCGATGGGTTCGCTGTCGGCCTGGCTCTGGTCGACGGTGGTTGTCATCCGCCAAAGTGTGGGCGACGGGACGATGGCCGAGGCGGCAGGAGGCCACGCCCCGGTCTACTTCGAGACCGGGGCCGTGATCGTCACTCTCATCTTGCTCGGCAAGTGGCTCGAGCATCGGGCCAAGCGGCGTTCCGGCGACGCCATTCGGGCTCTGGCCGAACTCGGCACCAACACCGCCCGACTCACCGACGGCACCGAGATCCCGCTGGAGCAACTCCAGGTCGGCATGCGGTTCGTCGTCCGGCCCGGAGAGAAGGTGGCCACCGACGGTGTGGTGGTCGAAGGCAGTTCGGCCGTCGATGCGTCGATGATCACCGGTGAACCGGTCCCGGTCGACGTCGGCGTCGGCGACGAGGTGGTTGGAGCCACGGTCAACGCCAACGGATCCCTGGTCGTCGAGGCCACCCGGGTCGGAGCCGACACCGCTCTGTCCCAGATCATCCGCCTGGTGGACGAGGCCCAGGGCAGTCGGGCCGAGGTCCAGCGGCTGGCCGACCGCGTGGCCGTAGTGTTCGTTCCCACCGCCATCGCCATCGCCGTCGGAACACTGGTTGTGCGGCTGGGATTGGGGCACGATCTCGACACCGCCTTCACCGCGGCGGTGGCCGTGCTCATCATCGCCTGTCCCTGCGCCCTGGGGCTTGCCACCCCGCTGGGCATCATGGTCGGAACCGGTCGTGGGGCCCAACTCGGCATCATCATCAAGGGCGGCGAGGTGCTGGAGGACACCCGGTCGGTCGACGTGGCCGTGGTCGACAAGACCGGCACCATCACCTCCGGCACCATGGCCGTGACCGACACCGTGGTACTCGAGTCGTCGGCCACCCCATCCGCCGGCCGGTCGGCCCAAGCGCGATCGACCGCATTGTTGGCGGCGTCGGTCGAGGCCCGCTCGGAGCATCCCATCGCCGCCGCCATCGCCGCCACCGCCGATCATCACCTGCCGGTCGACGGCTTCACCAATCGGCCCGGCTACGGGGTGACCGGCACCGTGAACGGCGCAGAGGTCCGAGTCGGCCGGCGCAGCCTGTTCGAATCGATACCGGGCGAGTTGGAGCGGGCCGCGGTTCGAGCCGAGTCCGAAGGCTCGACCGTGGTTTTCGCCGGGGTCGACCAGGGTGCCGGCACGGTCACCGCCGACACCGTCTTTGTGGTGGCCGACACCATCAAGGACACATCGCGAGCGGCCATCGACGCCCTGCACGATCTCGGACTGTCCGTCACCCTGCTCACGGGTGACAACGCCAAAACGGCCGAGGCGGTGGGGGCCAAGGTCGGCGTCGACAGGATCATCGCCGAGGTGCTGCCCGACGACAAGGCCGACGAGATCCGGCGGCTCCAGGCCGAGGGCCGGCGAGTGGCCATGGTCGGCGACGGCATCAACGACGCCCCGGCACTGGCCCAGGCCGACCTCGGGATCGCCATCGGCACCGGGACCGACGTGGCCATCGAAGCCTCGGATCTGACCGTGGTATCGGGCGATCTGCGAGCCGTGGCCGACGCCATCGCCCTGGCCCGGCGGACCCTGAGCACGATCAAGGGCAACCTGTTCTGGGCCTTCGCCTACAATGTGGCCGCCATCCCCCTGGCCGCAGCCGGGGTGCTGAACCCCATGATCGCAGCTGGAGCCATGGGCGCGTCGTCACTGTTCGTGGTGTCCAACAGTCTCCGGCTCCGCCGGTTCAAGGGCTATCGACGCCGCAGCCGTCCAACCCCAAGCAAGGATGACCAATGACCGATACCGCCACCCGAACCTTCACCGTGCCCGACATCTCATGCGGACACTGTGTCGACGCCATCACCTCGGAGGTCGGCCCGCTTTCCGGTGTAACGGCCGTGAACGTCGATCTCGACACCAAGACGGTGACGGTGACCGGCGGCGAGCGTGACGCCATCGTGGCCGCCATCGACGAGGCCGGCTACGACGTGGCCGATGAAGCCTGAACTCACCGACCATTGTCCCTCCCGTCCCGCTTCCGGGACGATGAGCCGCCGAAGAACGGCGAGGGGTGAAGTGCTCGGGCTATTGATCTCGCATTCGCTCTACCAGCGCCACCAGATGACGGTGGAAATCGGTGGCCACCGGCGACAGATCGGCGGCATCCCGGCTCCAACCATGACCGCAGAAGAGCCGGTCGAACCGTAGCCCCGAACCGGCAAACCGGTCGAGGGAGGCTGTCTGCTCCTCCCACGAGAACCAGCAGGCCCGCCGAAAGGCCATCAATCGCTCCCGCCGTGGATCCCAGGCCAGCGAGTCACCGGAGAACAGCAGTCTGCCGTCGATGTGGTACAGCACGCTCCCCTTGGTGTGGCCCGGGACAGGGAAGGCGATCACTCCCGAGGCGATGTCGGTCCGATCTCGGCCATGGAGAATGTCGGTGGCATAGGGTGCCGCCGATCGATCATCGTGGTGAATCCAGACTCTGGCTCCGAACTCGGCGGCGTACCGCTCGGCATCGGCCACATCGTCCCGGTGGGACAGCAGGATGTGCTCGATCCCACCCATCTCCCGCACCGGTCCTGCGACCTCGCGAGTCCAGCGGGGGGCATCGATCATGAGGTTGCCTCCCCGTTCGATGGGGCGACCCACCAGGTAGGAATGGGCTCCGAACGAGTCCCGGGAGTTGTGACCCAACCGGTGCACGCCATCACCCAGATCGTGGGGAAACACCGCATGAGGCGGACGGCGATCGGTGACATGCCCCACTGAGCGGGTGGGGCAGACCAGCACGGCCCGCCAGGCCATGTCGATCTCTTCCGGCGTCGTTGGCTGGCGGACGAAAAACGACACCCCGTCACCCGGGTTCCGCTCGATCAGGCCGGGAGCGACGTGGCGGGCGGCGTCGCAGTCGATGCATCGATCGTCGACAAACCACGGGCCGGGGGCTCCCGCCGGGTGGCGGGCGTCGAGTCGTGCCATGCGGTCAGACGAGGCCGGCCTCGGTGGCGGCCTCCTCGGCTCGGGTCAGCTGAGACTCGACAATGCGGAGACCGGCGTCCCAGAACTCGGGATCGGCCAGATCACAGTCGACGATGGCCCCCAGCTCCTCGGGCGAGCGGGAACCGCCGGCCCGCAGCAGGTCGAGGTAGGCCGGCACGAACTCGTCGCCCCGAGTCTCGTATTGGGCGTAGACCGACAGGGCCAGCAACTGGCCGTAGGCGTAGGCGTAGACATAGCCCGGGCTGCCGATGAAGTGGGGGATGTAGGACCACCAGGCGGCGTAGCTGTCGGTCAGCTCCACCGAGTCGCCCATCATCTGGCGTTGGGTCTCCATCCACAACTCCCCGAAACGGTCCACGGACAGCTCGCCCACCTCACGCCGCTCGGTGTGGCAGGAGTGCTCGAACCGATTCATGGCCACCTGGCGGAAGACGGTGGCGACCGAGTCGTCGACGGCGGATGCCAGCAGGGCGAACCGCTCGGCCGGATCGTCGAGCATCGACAGCAGGCGTTTGTTGGTCACGGTCTCGCCGAACACCGACGCCGTCTCGGCCAGGGTCAGCGGCGTCGTCTGATGGAAGATCCCCTGTTCGCGGGCCAGATAGCCGTGGACACCGTGGCCAAGCTCGTGGGCCAGGGTCAGCACGTCCCGGGTCTTGGAGGTCCAGTTCAACAGCACGTAGGGGTGGTGGGAGGGAACCGAGTAGGCGCAGAACGCTCCGGGCTGCTTGCCTGGCCGGATTGGAGCGTCGATCCACTGCTCGTCGATGAACCGATCGACGACATCGGCCAACTCGGATGAGAACGACCGGTAGGAATCCCGCACGATACCGGTGGCCTCGGACCAGCCGATCTCCTGCTCGGTGTCGGCAATCGGGGCCATCCGGTCATAGTCGGTCAGCTTGTCCACGCCCATCGCCTTGGCCTTGAGCCGGTACCACCGACGGGGTACGTCGTAGCGGCCGACCACGGCCTCGACCAGCGCTTTGACCGACTCGTCACTGGCCTCGTTGGCCAGATTGCGGCTGGAGATCCAGGTCGGGAACTTGCGGAGCCGGTCGCGAATCGACTTGTCCAATAGCAGGGTGTTGTAAATGAACGCCCGGGTCCGGATTCCGGGCTGGAGACCGTCGGTCACGGCCTGGGCCGCCGCCGCCCTGGTGTCCCGATCGGGATGGGAAAGCATGGAGAGGCCCTGTTCCAACGACACCGTCGATGTTTCGTCACCATCCCCACCCGAGTTGGGCAGCTCGATCTCGATGGTGGAGGTGAGCTCGGAGAACAATCGAACCCAGGCTGAGCTGCCGGGCACCGACGTCTCCAGGAGGATCGTCTCCTCCGGCTCACTGAGCATGTAGGGCCGATTGCGGCGGGTGTTCTCCAGATGGTGCCGGCAGAAGTCCAGCCGGTCGTCGGCCAGGACCATGGCGGCGTGATCGTCATCGGCGCCGGCGAACTCGAGATCGATGAACATGAGTCGGGAGGCCAAGGCCGTTGACTTCTCCTCCAAGCGCTGCATCTGGGCCGCGTTGGCCGAATCCTGGGTGTTCTCGGTGAACTTGAGCATGCCGTAATGACCGGCTCGACTCACCAACTCGTTGACCCGGGCCAGGTTTTGCATGAGGTCGGCCAGCTCACCGGCGTCCATCCCCCCCACCGCTCCCCTGGCCTGCTCGAGGGTGGCGGCGATCTCGGATGCCTGGTCGAGCAGTTGGTCCGGCCTCTCCGCGTCGCCGAGCAACGGCTCGAGGTTCCAGCTCACCTTGGCGGCGGTCAGATCATCGGAACTCGCAGGGTTCTGCTCGGTGGTCGTCATGGGAATCCTCTCGAAGTGGGCGGTGAATGCGCCGTCAGCGAAGCTCGGCTCCGTGAACGGAGGCGGCGGCGTCGATGCAGCGCTGACGAAGCTCGGCCACATCCTCGTCGGTCAGGGTTCGATCGGGGGCCTGGAACCGGAGACGGTACGCCAACGATCGTCGGTTCTCGCCCAGTTGGGCCGAACGGAACACGTCGAACAGCTCCACCGACTGCAGCAGCGGGCCCCCGGTCTTGGACAGGGTGGCGGCCACCGCAGTGGCCGCCACTTCATCGGGGGTTACGAAGGCCAGGTCGATGTCACTCGACGGATAGAGAGAGATCGGCTTGTACCGAGCCGGAGTGTTCAGGGCCTCCACCAGTGGCGCCAGCTCCAACTGAAGCCAGGCCACTCGACCGTCGATGTCGTAGCGGTCGAGGACCCGGGGATCGATCTCACCGACCTCGCCGATGACCTGCCCCCGGAAGTGCACCGCAGCGGCCCGGGTCGGATGGAGGCCGGGCCGTTCCTGGTTGCTGATGGTCAGTCCCCGCAGCCCCAGCTCGGCGCTGAGGCGATACAGGGACCGGACCGCAGCATAGGCGGCAGTGCTCGCCGCCTCGCTCCCACCGTTCGATGGCCGGCCGGTCCCGAAGCCTGAGGCGCAGGCCGCCACCATCTCGTGCTCATGGGGCAGCTCGGCATCCGATGGCTCGTACACCCGACCCAGTTCGTACAGCCTGACCGGCCCGTTGCGGTGTGACTGGTTACGGACGACGGCCTTGAGCAGCCCGGGCAGCAGCGAGGTGCGCAGGACCGACTCCTCGGCCACCAACGGGTTGCTCAGGGTCAGGCCGTTGGGCTCGAGACCACACTTGGCCAAGTCGTCGGGGGCGAGGAACGGCAGCGGCATGGCCTCGGAGTATTCGTCACCGAGAAGGGCCCGGCGGATCCGACGCCGAGCAACCTGGGTCGGGCTCAGACGGCCGACCTGGGTCGGCGTCGGAACCCGCCGGCCCGACTTGTCGTACCCATGATGGCGGCCGATCTCCTCGATCACATCGACCTCGATGGCCGAATCGGGACGCCAGGTCGGGATGGTCACATCCAAGGCGTCGGCCGAAGCCGGTGTGGGATCGGGTTCGGAACCATCCATCATCACCGGACGAGTAGTGAAGCCGATGGGCTCGAGGAGATCGGCGATCTCCGGGGTCGTCAGTTCGAGATTGAGCAGTCTGTTCACCCGATCGGTGCGCACCAGTACCGTGCGGGGCGGCTCCAGGTTCCCTTCGGCCACGATCCGACCCGAGGCCACCGTCGCGCCGCAGATATCCACCGCCAGCTCAACGAAGCGGTCGAGGGCCAGTTCGATGCCCAGGGGATCGACACCCCGCTCGAATCGGGTCGAGGCCTCCGATCGCAATCCGAGGCGCCGGCTGGTACGGGCAATGGTCATGCGGTCCCAGACCGCGGCCTCCAGCAGCACCGAAGTGGTGGACTCGCTGATCTCGGTGGAGGCGCCACCCATCACACCGGCCAGACCGATGGGCCGGTCCTCGGCGTCGACAATCAGACCATCGGCCGTGGTGATGGTGCGTTCCACATCGTCCAGGGTGACCAGGGTCTCGCCGTCGCGACCCATGCGAACGCCGAGTCGGCCGTCGGGAACGAGCTCCAGGTCGTAGGTGTGATTGGGTTGACCCAGCTCCAACATCACGTAGTTGGAGATGTCGACAATGGAGTTGATGGGCCGCATGCCGGCGGCGACGAGCCGGGCTGCCATCCACGGTGGCGATTCGCCAATGGAGACGTTGTGAAGGACCCGGACCCCGAACCGGGAGCACAGATCGGGTGCCTCGATATCGACTGCGGCCAGGGCATCGACCGACTGGTCGGCCTCGGGGAACTTGGGAGAAGGCAAGGTGAAGGGCACGCCGAGCTGAGCGGCGACATCCCGGGCCACACCGGCAACCGACAGGGCATCGGGTCGATTGGCCTCGATATCGAGATCGAACAGGACATCGCCATCCGCTCCCAGGGCTTCGGCCAACGGCTGACCGACGGCCAGTCCCGGATCCAGGATCATGATGCCGTCGGCGTCGCCGGCCAGCTCGAGTTCGGCCGGCGAGCACAGCATGCCGTTCGACCATTCGCCTCGCAGCTTGCGCCGGCCGATCTCCAGGCCACCGGGCATGGTGGTGCCGACGGTGGCCAGCGGCACCAGGTCTCCCCGCTTCATGTTGAATGCGCCGCAGCAGACCTGGAGCGGTTGGCCGTCACCGGCGTCGACATCGACCAATTGAATACGGTCGGCCTCGGGATGGGGCCGCAAGTCGAGGACCTCGGCCACGACTATGCCGTCCCACGCCGGGCCAGTGTGGACGACATCTTCGACCACCATGCCGAGATCGATCATCACTTCGGCCAGAAGATCGGGGTCGTTGTCAAGCGGCGCGAACTCCTGCATCCAGGAGAGAAGAACCTTCATGATTGCTGCATTTCTCGTGTCTCTGGGGTCACGGTCACTGTCTCAGAACTGGCGGAGGAAGCGGACATCGTTGGTGAACAGCTCCCGTAGGTCGTCGACGCCGAACTTCATCAGTGCCAACCGGTCGATCCCGAAGCCGAAAGCGAATCCCGACCACTGCTCGGGATCGACACCGCCTGCCCTCAGCACATCGGGGTGGACCATGCCGCAGCCCCCCAACTCCAGCCACGAACCGTCGGGGCGTTGGATGTCGAACTCAGCCGAAGGTTCGGTGAACGGGAAGTGGTTGGGGCGGAGTCTGGACGAGAACCCGGGGCCGAAATACCGCTCGGTGAACACCTCGATGGTTCCGGCCAAATCGGCGAGCGATATCCCCTTGTCGATGACCAGACCCTCGATCTGGTGAAATACCGGCATGTGGGTGGCATCGGCGGTATCCCGGCGGAACACCCGGCCGGGGGCGACGATGTAGATCGGGGGCTCCGACTGCTGCATCGCCCTGATCTGCACCGGCGAGGTGTGCGTCCGCAACAGGGTCGATCCCGCCTTGCCGTGATTCACGTAGATCGTGTCGAACTCGTCACGGGCGGGATGGCCGGCCGGGATGTTGAGAGCATCGAAGTTGTGCCAGTCGGTCTCGACTTCGGGCCCTTCGGCCACCTCGTAGCCCATGCCCACGAACACATCCTCCAGTTCCTCCCAAGCCTGGGTGACGATGTGGGCGTGGCCCGCCTCGACCGCAGGAGGAACTTCTGTCAGATCGAGGCGCTCGGCCACGAGCCGGGTTGCCCGCTCCGCATCGGCCAGCATGCGCCTGCGGTCCTCGAGCATTGTTTCCACCCGGCGACGGGCCTCGTTGAGAGCCCGCCCCGCTTCCTTGCGGTCCTCGACCGGAATCGACCCCAATTGCCGTTTGCTCAGCGTGAGCGGGGCCGATCTTCCCAGCTGATCGCTCTCGACCTGCTGCAGCTCGGCCAGGTTCGTGGCCGACTCGACGGCGGCCGCGGCCTCGTCGGCCTGTCGTGTGATTTGATCGATCATCGTCCGTCAAGCATACGAGACTCGGCCCTTGGTTCGTTGGCCATTTCGGCTCCACCGGCCGCAGCGGCAGCTCATGGACCGGTCGGCCGGCGGTGGCGTCGTTGCCGGGCGGCCTCGAAGGCCAGCACGGCGGCGGCGGCAGCCACGTTCAGCGACTCCGACGGACCGGGCATGGGTATGGTCACAGCCTCATCGGCCATCGCCGCCTGGTCCGGCGAGAGCCCCCGGGGCTCATTGCCGATCATGATGGCCGCCGTCGTCAGATCGACCCCGTCATAGGGTGGGGCCTCGGCGTCGACGACGGCGGCAACCACCCGATGGCCGGCGGTCCTGAGCCACGCCACGGTCTCAGGCAACGGTCGGTGGGGCAGGATCGGGAGACGCAGAATCGAACCGGCCGAGGCTCGGACCACTTTGGGGTTGGTCACGTCCACCGAGTTGTCGGTGACCAACACTGCACCAAACCCGGCGGCTTCCGCCGTCCGGATCACGGTTCCCAGGTTACCGGGATCCCGTAGCTCGACAGCGATCATGACCGGCCGGTCGGCGGCAACGGCGTCTTCGGACCACTGCGGCATTTCGACCACAGCCGCCACCGGCCGGGGCGTGACCGGATCGAGCACCGAGCGCAGCACCTCACCATCGACCACGAAGATCGACGGTCGTCGATCGCCCCCACCGGACCGTGGGCCGACAACCAGTAGGTCGGGGTCGATCACCGGACCCTGGTGGTCGACCCCGATGAACACCTGGTGCACCACCAGGGGCGAGGCCAGCGCCTCGGCCACCAGCGTCGGTCCCTCAACCACAAAGACCCGCTCCCGAGAGCGGGTCTTCGTCCGGCGTATCAACCGCCGCAACCGTTTGATCTCGGGATGCTTGGGTCCGAGGGGTCTCGGCTCCGGCTCGATCATCGGGCGGTCGGTGTGCGACCTTGATCAGGCGGCCTGGTTCGACTGGTCGGCGATCTTGACCAGAGCGGTGAAGGCGTCGGCGTCGTTGACGGCCAGGTCGGCCAGCACCTTGCGGTCGACATCGACCTCGGCCGCCTTCAGCCCGGCGATGAACCGGCTGTAGGTGGTGCCGTTGGCCCGGCAGGCGGCGTTGATTCGCTGGATCCACAGGCGCCGAAACTCACCTTTGCGGGCTCGACGATCCCGGAAGGCGTAATTGCCTGAGTGCATGACCTGCTCGTTGGCGGCCCGCACGCTCCGGCTCTTGTTGCCGTAGTACCCCTTGGCCCGCTCAAGGGTGGTACGGCGACGTTTCTTGGAATGCACAGCTCGTTTCACACGTGCCATCTGTCTCTACTCCTCATTGCAGTGCTTCTCGTATTCCGGCCTCTCCGGCCGGACGTGTGCGCGTTCGGGACCGACCCGGGAGATCGGGGTCGGGCGGTGTGCTCAGCTCGACAGCAGCTTCTCGATGCGGGGAGCATCGGCTTTGTCGACGACCCGCTCGCCTGTCAGCCGGCGCTTGCGGCGGCTGGACTTCTTCTCCAGGAAGTGGTTCAGGTTCTTGCTCCGGCGCATGAGCTTGCCGGTGCCTGTCTTCTTGAACCGTTTCTTGGCTCCCTTATGGGTTTTCATCTTTGACATAGTGTCTCCTCGACGGATGGACCGGAGCTGGACAGCTCGGCCCGAGGGGGTACCGGTGGCCAACAGCGTCTCGGCCAACCAGTGTGCTTCGATCGGTATCTGCCCGTGACCGGTTCCGATACCGACTACTGTCGCCGTGGTTTGTGCGACGCTCTGAGCTGACGGGGGATTCGGACTCAGTCCGACTGTTCGTTGACTCCAACCTCCGCCGGAGCGGCAGCTGGAACCTCCTCGTCGACCTCGGCAGCCGTGACGTCTTCTGTGACCTCGGCAGCCGCAGCCTGCTCGGCCTGCTCCCGGCGTTGGCGACGGGTCTCCTCGGCCTGCTTGGCTTTCATCTTCTTGGTGTCGGGACCCAGGACCATGGTCATGTTCCGCCCGTCAAGCCGAGGGTAGGCCTCGATCTTGGCGTAGTCGTCGACCCGTTCGGCAATGTCGTCGAGGATCTTTTTCCCAGTTCGGGATGTGTGACCTCACGACCTCTGAACATGATCGTGATCTTGACCTTGTTTCCCTCCTGCAGGAACTTCTCAACTTTGCGGGTCTTGGTGTCGAAGTCGCCGGCCCCGATCTTCGGGCGGTACTTCATCTCCTTGACGACAACGTTACTCGCCTTCTTGCGGGACTCTTTGGCTCGCTGGGCCGCCTCGTACTTGTACTTGCCGTAATCCATGATCCGGCACACCGGCGGATTGGCCTTGTCGGCGACCTCGACCAGGTCGAGCTCCATTTCACGAGCCATCGACAGAGCCTGGGGCATGGGCTTGATGCCCAATTGCTCCCCGGTCGGTCCGATGACACGCACTTCTCGAGCCCGGATCTTCTCGTTGATCCGGGGCTCAGGCGACGCTGCTATTGTCGATCACCCCTCATGGTGTGATACACCTCTCCTTTGGTTGTTCTCTCGTTGACTCGGACTTGAGTGAAAGAGGGCGGGAGGAAATCACATGAGACCGGCACCCAGATCTTCCAACGCCTTTGCGTGATGCACGTGCGCCATGCAGATCTGCGGTGATGTCGACTGGCGACATCGGTGTTCATGACAACCCAGTCGCACCTGGTGCAACCGCTAACGGCCGCCGACGGTGGCTGGGTGGGGCCCGTAGCCCACTTTCAAACATTCGTTTCTTGTCCGGGATCAAGACTAGCGGCGGATCGGGACAACGCAAATCATCGGCAGGAAGCCGCGCTCAACGGGAAAGGAGACAGCGACGAGGGAGAACCGAGCCGGTAGATTCGAGACATGAGCCTATGGACCCCCGACGGAGAACGACCGATTCCGCCCGCCTCGGATTCCCGGGCCGGCTCGGACGCCCAACCCGATGAGCCCACGCTCACGCCCGAGCAGGAGGAGCAGGCCCGTGCCATGGCCCATGAGCTGGCCGAGGCCCGCGTCAGGTTGTTGGAGACGCCGGCCAGCACTGTGGTGGTGAATCACGCTCTCGGTATCTACGAGTTGGCTGCGATTCACCTCACCGCCGATAAACCGAATCTGAGCGAGGCCCGGCTTGCCCTCGATGCCCTGGCCGCTCTGGTCGAGGGGCTGTCGGGCCGGCTGGGGGAAGCGGAATCCACACTGGTCGACGCCCTTCACCATGCCCGGCTGGCTTTCGTGCAACAGGCCCAGGGACAGCAGGCGCCGGCCGCCGCTCAGGCCCGGTCCGACGATGTCGCGCCGTCGGATGAGCCGTCGGCGGATGAGCCATCGACTGATGGCGAGCCGGCTGCGGAGCACACCGACGACGAGGAGTGATCCGGCGACATGGGTTGGGTGCCGGCCGGATCATCCCGACCCGTCGAGAATTCCGAGTCGACCATCGTCGGACGAGAGCGCTGAGCCAGGCGCTGGATATGAGGGTCCATGGCCTCGGGCGGTCCGGGACGTTGGTACAGGAACCCCTGCTGGAACCGCACACCAAGATCGCTGAGAATGCGGGATTGGTCGACCTGTTCCACCCCTTCGGCCACCAGCGACATACCGATCTCACCGGCGAGATTGACCACGGCGGCCACGATGCTTCGATCGATGGAGGCGTCGGCCAACCCCTCGACGAAGACTCGATCGATCTTCAGCGTCGAGACCATGGCTAGACGTTGCAGGCGAGCCAGTGAAGCCTGGCTGGTCCCGAAGTCGTCGATGGCCAGGCCGACTCCCAGCAATTCGAGCTGACGCAGGACCAGCATCGCCTGGTCGAGCTTGTCGATCACCAGCTCCTCGGTGATCTCCAACTCGAGCTGACCGGGAGGAAGACCACTCTCGGCCAGGGCTCGACTGACCGACCCGACCAGGGCCAGGTCCAGGAGTTGGCGCTCGCCCATGTTGACGGCCACGGTGACCGGATGTCCGGCCTGTCCTGTCCATTCCACCGCCTGTTGACAAGCCTGTTCGAGTACAAATTCGCCGATGTCCACGATCAACGACGACTCGGCGGCCACCGCCAGGAAGTCGGCCGGATGGATCATTCCCCGCTCGGGATGCTGCCAGCGAACGAGCGCCTCGTAGCGATCGGCGTCCCCCGTTGCCACGTCCAGGATGGGCTGGTAGTGAACCACGATCTCGTCACCGGCCAGTCCGCGACGCAGATCCTGCTCCAACTGATGACGGGCCACGGCCCGGGCCCGTACCTCCGGGTCGAACAGTGCATACCCCACTCCCCCGCCGCTCTTCACCGTGTTCATGGCGCTTCCGGCATCCCGGAGCAGCTCGCCCGTGGTCACCGACTCTTCGGCAACCGAGCCGAGACGGTCGAGTGTCGGGCGCCACCGCCGGCCGGCCCGACGAGCGGTCCAGGCAATGCCGATGCTGCAGCTGACAGACTGGCTGGAGCCATCGATCAGGACAACCGGACGTTCCAGCGACTCGGTCAAGCGATCGGCCAGGATCTCGAGATCACGTACCGCAGGCAGCTCCGAGGTGGCGATGACGAACTTGTCCCCGGCGAAACGTCCGATCGAGTCGTTGTCCCGTACCGCTCCAGCCAGCCGGGCAGCCACGATCTGCAACACCTGATCACCGGCGTCGTGGCCGAGCGAGTCGTTGATCACCTTCAGCCGGTCTATATCGCAGAACAGGATTCCGGTCACCCCCTCACCGGACGGATCCTCGAGCCGCCGGCCGATATCGGCAGTAATCCCGGCTCGGGACAGCACTCCGGTCAGCGGGTCGTGTCGAGCCTCGTGCCCGACGAGACCCCGCTCCTGTCCGAGCTGTGCCATCCGTTGCAGCACGGTGACCAGAGCAATCGCCACCAGGGTCAGTCCGAGCGAGCTGATCAACACCAGCGTCGATCCGAGATGACTTCGTCGGCCGGACAACTCGATGGCCAGGCTCGCCCACCAGGCCAACACCGACAGGGCCGACAGGTTGGCCAACACGACCCAACGGGGGAAGTGGGCCACCAGCGTGGCAACGGAACCGACCAGCCGGTCGAGTCGATCGTGGCCCTCATCGACCTGCAGGGCGACCGACCGAAGTATCCCGGATAGCTCGTCCGGGCCGAAACCACCAGGAAGGGCGCCCTCCGGCAGGTCGATGTCGGTCGGCTCGAGATCGAGGGAAGGGGCCATCATCGGTACTTTCGGCCCAGTCGACCGAAAACTTACCGAGACAGGGCTCAGTGAACGATCTTGGCCAGTGGTATCTCGATGATGTCGGACGCCCCGGCGTCCTTGAGGTCTGGGATGAGGATGTTGATATCGGTCTTGGGAACCACGGTCTCCACCGCAAAGCCGGCACCGCCATGGAGTTCGTTGACGGTCGGCGCCTTCATCGACGGCAGCAGACCGATGACCTTGTCCAGAGCCACCTTGTCACCCACATTGAGTTTCACCAGCACCTTGGTTCTGGCCTCCAGCGCACCGTCGAGCAGGGTCATCAACTGGTTCATGGCGTGCTGCTTCTCCGGGTCGGCGTAGGACGCCGGATTGGCGATGAACTCGGTGTAGCTGGTGATGATGGTGTCGATGATGCGCAGACCTGCGGCCCGCAACGCACGCCCGGTCTCGGTCAGATCGACTGCGACATCGACGATGTCGGGTACCTTGGCCTCGGTGGCGCCGTAGGACAATCGAATGTCGGCCCTGATTCCCTTCTCGGCGAAGAACCGTTCGGTCAGGCGAGGGTACTCGGTGGAAACCCGCACACCATCGCCCAGGTCGGACACGCTCTGAAGAGGGGAATCGTCGGGAACGGCGACCACGAGCCGAACCGGATCCGAGGTGGCCTTGGAATACTGCAGCTCGCCGAGCGACACCACATCACTCGACGTTTCCTCAATCCAGTCACGGCCGGTGATGCCGAGGTCGAACAGGCCCTCGGCGACATAGACCGGGATCTCCTGAGGTCGAAGGATGCGGACCTCGGTGACCCGAGGATCACGAATCGACGCCGAATACTGGACCGACGAGCTCCGTTTGACCTGGAGGTCAGCAGCCTCAAACAGATCCAATGTCGACTTCTCCAGCGAACCCTTGGGCAGAACCAACTTGAGCATCAACTCAACCTAGCGCCCATGCCCGACCGGACAACCCAACCGGAGAACCACGATCGGTCACGGCGCCGGCGACAGCACTCCGGCCGGGGATCAGCCGGCGGACTCTCCGACCGGTCCCCCTAGTGTCGGTTCGCCGGACTCGTCGGCGTCGTCAAGCTCCAGCAAGTGACCGAGGCGATGCTGCTTGGTCCTCAGATAGGCGATGTTCTGAGCCGTTGGTGTCGTCCGAAGCGGAACACGCTCGACCACTTCCAGGCCGTAGCCGTCCAGCCCTCCGTACTTGGCCGGATTGTTGGTCATCAGACGCATCGTGCTCACACCGAGGTCGACCAGCATCTGGGCCCCGATCCCGTATTCCCGACTGTCGGCCGGAAGCCCGAGTTCCAGGTTGGCGTCCACCGTGTCGAAACCGGCTTCCTGCAAACCGTAGGCCCGAATCTTGTGGCCCAGGCCGATACCTCGACCCTCGTGGCCTCGCAGATAGATGACGATGCCCTCACCTTCGGCGGCGATGGTGGCCAGCGCCTGATCGAGCTGGGGGCCGCAATCACACCGAAGAGACCCGAAGATGTCGCCGGTCAGGCACTCGGAATGGACCCGGACCAGCACATTCTCCTTACCCGCCGGGTCACCTCGAACGAGGGCCATGTGCTGCTCGCCGTCGAGCATGGATTCAAAGACCACGGCCCGGAAATCCCCATGGCGGGTTGGGATGGTGGCCTCGGAGATCCGCTTCACCAACTTCTCGTTCTTGCGCCGATAGCGAACCAGATCGGCGATGGAGACGAAGACGAGACCGTGTTCCCGGCAGAAGCGGACGAGGTCGGGTACCCGGGCCATGGTTCCGTCGTCATTCACGATCTCGCAGAGCACTCCGGCCGGCGTCAGTCCGGCCATGGTGGCCAGATCGATGGCCGCCTCGGTGTGACCGGCCCGCTTGAGCACGCCTCCGGGTCGGGCCCGAAGCGGGAAAATGTGACCGGGCCGGGCGAAATCGGCGGCGGCGCACGATTCGTCGGCCAAGGCTCTCATTGTCATCGATCGGTCGGAGGCCGAGATACCTGTGGTGGTGCCGTGTCGGTAGTCGACGGTCACAGTGAACGCAGTCCGCATGGCCTCGGTGTTCTGGGCCACCATGAGCGGGAGATCGAGCTGGTCGGCCCGCGAGTCGGTCAAGGGGGCGCAGATGACCCCCGACGTGTGGCGGATGATGAAGGTCAGGGCCTCCGGCGTGGCGAACTCGGCAGCCATGATGAGGTCGCCCTCGTTTTCCCGGTCCTCATCGTCAACGACGACGACGATCTCACCCCGGGCGATTGCGGCCACGGCATCCTCGATTGGATCGAAGATCGTCCTGTCCCGGTCGGTCTCGGCCGCCTCTTGCTCTGCTGGTGTCGACTCGTTGTTGGTCACCGATGCGCCTCTTGTCGTGCGTGTGCCAGGTCTGGATTACAGATCGACCCGATCGGACCCTTCGTTCTCATTCTGACCGGTTCTGATCGCGTTGCGTCGAGTCGGACCCGTCGAGGAAACCCTCGAGCAGATGCTCGGCGTACTTGGCCATGACGTCGACCTCGATGTTCACCCGATCACCCGGGCCCTTGGTGCCGAGCGTGGTGACCTCGGCGGTGTGGGGAATCACGGCGACGGTGAACCCCTCGGTCGACGGATCGACCACCGTCAAACTGACGCCGTCGACGGTGATCGAGCCCTTCTCCACCACGTATCGGTGCAATTCGGGGGCCATCTTCACCTTCAGGTCGGGACTGGGCTCGACGATGACCCCGACGGCGTCGACGTGACCCTGGACCAGGTGACCACCGAGCCGGTCCGACAACCGCACCGGCCGCTCGAGGTTCACCGGATCACCCGGTTGTAGGTCTCCCAACTGGGTTCGGTTGTAGCTTTCCTCGGTGACATCGACGGCAAACCAGGTTCGGGCATCGTCCCAGTCGACCACGGTCAGACAGCAGCCGTTGACGGCGATCGAGGACCCTATGGTCACGTCGTCGAGCACCGTCCGGCACGACACGGCCAGTCGGGAGCCGTCCCGGGACCGAACCGCTCCCAACTCCTCGACTATTCCGGTGAACATGCCGACTCCTTCTTCGTTCGTCCTTGGCCCGCCCGGATGGGGTGCATCTCGACCCTCAACGGTAAACCTTCAAGTTCACTTCATGTCAAGGGGCATCGGCCGCCGGACCGATTCCTCTTGATCGATCGGTAATCCAGTGTGCCGCAACGATTGCGGGCTCACCCACCGCCGGGATCCAACTCGACGCGGATGTCGGCACCGAGTCGAGTCACCGAGCGAATCGTGCCCCGCCACAGATCGTCCATGTTCGGTGCCCCCGGCCCCGCGAACATAGCCCGTCCGTCGCCCCCTCCCATGAGGGCCGGCGCGTAGTAGAACACATAGCGGTCGACCAGTCCGGCCCGGTGGAAACGCCCGGCCACCTCGGCTCCTCCCTCGATCAGAACCTGGAGCACCTCCCGACGACCCAACTCATCCAACACCAGCTCCGGGGATCCTTCGAGTTCCAGGCACGGGTGCACGGCTGCGCCCAGGGGCGCCCGACCGAACACGACCCGTATCGGCTCGCGCACCGGATGACCGTCGGGGCCGGCAACGTCCCGGACCGTCAGTCGGGGATCATCGGTTCGGGCCGTACCGGACCCGACGGCGATGGCGTCGGACTCGGCTCGTAGCCGCTGGACATCAGCCCTGGCTTCGGGCCCGGTGATCCACTTGCTGGATCCGTCGGGCGCTGCGGTACGGCCGTCCAGGGTGGCGGCCAACTTGAGCACGACAAAGGGGCGACCGGTCCGTCGCTGATGAAGGTAGGGAGCGAGCTGTTCCTCCACCAGCTCCTGTTCACAGCCGCCGACGACTTCCACGCCGGCGGCCCGCAGAGCTGCCGCCCCCTGCCCCGCCACCCGATGGTCGGGATCGTCGACGGCGTACACCACCCGGGAGATGCCGGCGTCAAGTACGGCGCTGGTACAGGGCGGCGTGCGACCGTGGTGATGGCACGGCTCGAGGGTCACGTACAGGGTGGCCCCTGCGGCCCGCGGCCCGGCTCGCTCGATCACCTGCCGCTCGGCGTGGTTGTCCCCGGGACGGCGAGTCGAACCCTCGAAGCTGACACCGTCGGCGGTGACCAGAACGGCCCCGACCCAGGGATTGGGCGGTGCCAGAAGTCGACTGTGGGTGGCTCGATTCACCGCCCGCCGCATGAGCGCCGCATCATCAACCTTGCCGTCAGGTCGGACCGGGGCGCTCAATGGGGTCGTTCACCGGCCAGCAGCTCGATGGCGTGGGGAAGGACATCCAGCACCGCCTCCATGGTCTCCAACGCACCCTTGGTCGACCCCGGGGTGTTCACGATCAGGCATTGCGCCCTGGTACCGGCCACCGCCCGACTCAGCCGACCCAGACCGTCGGGGTTGACCAGGCGCATGGCCTCGGCCAGTCCCGGCGCATCCCGTTCGATCACGGCCTTGGTTCCCTCCGGGGTGAGGTCTCGAGGACCGAAGCCGGTACCCCCGGTGGTGACGATCAACCCGTTGAAGTCACGGGCCATGTCGATCAACGCCTCTTTGACGGGCTCGACCCCGTCGGCTGTGGTGCGACGATCCTCGATACTCCAGCCATGCTCCCGTAGCAGCTCGACCAGGGCCTCACCCGAGGAGTCCTGGCGGACGCCGGCCACCACACCGTCGGAGACCGTGATCACTTTTGCTCTCAAGGTTGCCATACCACCATTCTGCCGTGACCTTCTGCCGTGATACTGCGCCGTGACATTCTGCCCGCCGTTTGCGTGAGTTCACGCACCGGTAGCCTCATCGAGGTGGACGGCTCCTCCCCCGATGACATGACAGCCGAATCGCCGAACCGGCGGTTGGAAGGCCGCCGGCGACACCACCTCGAGACAGTGGCCGTCGTTGCCGGGCGGCCCGAACACCCGGGGGAACCGCTCAACCACCCCTTGGTGCCGGCATCCAATTACCGCATCGACCCCCTGATCGATGCCACCGACGACGAGCCGAGCGATGATCACATCTCTCGCCGGTCGTCGTCATCGCAACGCCTTTACAGCCGAGGCGACAGCAACCCGACATGGGAGGCATTGGAGACGGCCATGGCCGCCCTCGAGGGAGGTGGTGTCTCGCTGGCGTTCTCGTCGGGCATGGCCGCCATCTCCGCCGTCCTCTCCGGACTCGACTCGGGGGCCACTGTTCTCGCACCGGCCGACTGCTATCAGGGTGTTGCCGGACTCTTGGAGGAAGGCTCGCGTCGACACGGTTGGATCGTGCACTGGATCCCCACCGACGATACCGACAGCTGGCTGGAGGCCTTGGCCAAGCGACCCGATCTCGCCTGGCTCGAATCGCCGTCCAACCCGATGATGCTGGTGGCCGATCTTCCCACCATTTGCCGCCGGGCCACCGACCTCGACGTGTTCACCGCCGTCGACGGAACGTTCGCCACTCCCATCCTTCAGCAGCCGCTGAACTTGGGGGCGACCGTCTCGATTCACAGCGCAACCAAGTTCATCGGCGGGCATTCCGATCTGCTCGGTGGCCTGATCACCACTCGCCGGCCCGAGGTGGCCGAGCGGCTTCGCCGTCACCAAACGCTGCACGGCGCCACCATGGGGATACTGGAAGCGTTTCTTGCTCTCCGGGGCCTGCGGACCCTACCGCTGCGGCTGGAGCGAGCTCAGGCGTCGGCCATGGAACTGGCCCGCCGTCTGCAACAACACGACAAGGTGACGGCCGTGCACTACCCGGGCCTGAGCGCCGACCCGGGCCATGAGCGGGCCCGCCGCACCATGGGCGGTCCGGGGGCGATGATCTCGTTCCAGACGGTGGGTGACGGGCCGGCCTTGGATCGGGCGATGTCCAAGCTGTCCCTGATCGTCACCGCCACCAGCCTCGGCGGCGTGGAGACCACGGCCGAACGTCGAGCACGTCTGGCCGGACAGGAACATATCCCACAGACCCTGATCCGACTCAGCGTGGGCTGTGAGCATGTCGAAGACCTGTGGCACGACCTGGCGAGCATGTTGGATCCCCTGGCCGACATCGTCTGAGGTCGACTCCCGGACGACAACTTTTCCTGGACGTGCTCGTCGTCGATGATGTAGGTTTCAGGCACTACGAATCGGTCACAGACCGAGTCCGTCGTTCCGAAGTCCGACCTCGCCTCCCGCAGTGCCGGAGCCGAGCCTCGCCACTGGAGACACCATGGAGATTCTCTACGCCGACTCCGTCGACGAAAAGGCGCTTGGTCGCCTCCACGATCTCGGGGCTTCCTATCGGATCAAGCCCGAACTCACGGCCGAAACCCTGCCTGCGAACCTCAAGGGCGTCAATGTCCTCGTGGTCCGCAGCACAAAGGTCACGGCCGACGCCATCGCCGCCGCCGATCAACTGGGGCTGATCGTTCGGGCCGGGGCCGGAACCGACAACATTGACCAACAGGCGGCCTCGTCGCGAGGCATCTATGTGTGCAACGTACCGGGTCGCAACGCCATCGCCGTGGCCGAGTTGGCCATGGGGCTCCTGCTCGCCATCGATCGTCGAATCGCCGACAACACCGCCGACCTTCGGGTCGGGCGATGGGACAAGAAGACGTACACCAAGGCCGGCGGTCTCTACGGCAAGCAGCTGGGAATCGTCGGGCTGGGCGACATCGGACTGGCGGTCGCGGAGCGAGCCAAGGGATTCGGCATGACGGTGGCGGCGGAGCGCAAGCCCGACCGCTCACCCCGGGTCCAGTCGTCCATCCGCAGTATCGGGATTCGCCTCGTCGACGGGCAGGAGGAGTTGTTGTCCGGCTCCGATGTGGTGTCGATCCACGTCCCCAAGGCACCCGATACCGTCAAGCTGGTCGACCGCGGATTCCTGGCATCGATGCACGATGGCGCCATCCTGCTCAATACTTCCCGGGGTGATGTGGTGGACGAGTCGGCCTTGCTGACCGAACTCGACGCCGGGCGCCTGAGGGCCGGCATCGACGTCTGGGACCACGAACCATCGTCCGGTCAGGGCCCGTTCGAGTCGAGGCTGGCCCGTCATCCGGCGGTGGTCGGGACCCACCACATCGGCGCTTCCACGGCCCAGGCCCAACGGTCGGTTGCCGACGGGACTCTGGATGTCATCGAGAGTTACCTGGCGGGATCGCCCATGAACTGTGTGAACCTCCGTCTCGATCTGACCGGTGAGAGCTGCATCACCGTTCGCCATCTCGACAAGGTCGGAGTTCTGGCTCAAGTCTTCGCCGTGCTGCGCCGCCATGGACTCAACGTGCAACAGATGCAGAACCAGGTGTTCCAAGGGGGCCGAGCCGCGGTGGCCCTCATCTTTGTGAACGGCGACGCCGAAACGGTCGTGGCGGCCGAACTCGGTTCGATCGACGAGGTGTTGAACGTCTCGATCACCGAGGCCCCTCCGGCCGGACACTGACATTCCCACACCAGATCTCTCACTCATCACACCGCACTGCGATGTGCCGTGACCACGCCAAGGGGCAATCCATGAAACGAGTACACAACTTCTGCGCCGGACCATGCACGCTTCCGGTCTCCGTGTTGGAGGAGCTGGCCGACGAACTGCCCGACTTCGGGAACTCGGGCATGTCGCTCATCGAGATGAGCCATCGAGCCGAGGCCTACGACGCGGTCCACCACGAGACACTCGGTTTGTTGCGGGAGCTGTCGGAAGCCCCTGACGATTTCTCCATACAACTGATCCAGGGTGGGGCGACGCTGCAGTTCGCCATGGTCCCCATGAACCTGTTGAACGGCGGGCAGCGGGCCGGCTACGTGGTCAGCGGCAGTTGGGGCAAGAAGGCCCTGGCCGATGGCGGAAAGGTCGGGGATGCCTACGCCGCCTGGTCGGGAGCCGACGACGGATTCACACGGATGCCGGCCGAGGAGGAACTAGCCCTGGAGCCCGACACCCGGTACCTGCACATCACCTCGAACGAAACCATCGGCGGTATTCGCCTGCCCGAGTTCTACCAGACCGATGTGCCCATGGTGGGTGACATGTCGTCGGACTACCTCAGCCGTCCCATTCCCTGGGACCGGTTCGACGTCGTCTACGGCGGAGTCCAGAAGAATCTGGGTCCGGCCGGCATGGCCGTGGTCTTCGTACGGACCTCCTTGCTGGAGTCGATTGCCGATACGGTCCCCGCCTACCTGAGCTATCGGACACACCACGACCAGGACAGCCTGGCCAACACTCCCCCCATGTTCACCATTTGGGCCACCAACAAGGTCCTGCACTGGATGAAGGCCAACGGCGGCATTGCCGCCATGCAGAAACGAGCCGAGCAACGGTCATCCAAGGTGTACCGGACCATCGACGAGGCTGGCGGCTTCTATCGCAGCCCCGTCGAAGCCGCTTACCGATCCCATACCAACATCGTGTTTCGACTCGCCGATGAAGGCCTGGAGGCGACATTCATCACCGAGGCGGAGGTCAACCGATTCGAGAATCTCAAGGGTCACCGCTCGGTGGGTGGCATGCGGGCCAGTATCTACAACGGCCTTCCTGACGAGAGCGTGGACGCGCTGGTCGACTTCATGTCCGAATTCGCCCGACGCCACGGGTAAGCCGCCGCCCATGGCGACGATTCGTCCCCTGTCACTTGATGTCCTGCGTCCGGCCTGGACCGCCGAGGTCCCGTCCCCGCCGCACGATGCCCTGACACCGGCCCAGCGACGGGACCACCTTCAGCGCTTTCCGCTGTCGTATCTCGGGGTGACCCGGGCGCCGGAGGACGTCGATCCCGATCGCAACATCTCACCTCACGATCTGCTGATCGCCGGTCGCCGGTCCTTGGAGGATCTGCTGGCCCGCAACGTCTTCGAACCAACGAGCGGCCCTCGCTACCACGTCTACCGCCTGGATGTCGACGGCCGTAGCCAGACCGGTCTGGTGGCCGGCGTGGCCGTGGACGACTACGACTCCGGAATGGTGCGCATCCACGAACAGATCAAGGAGAGCCGGGCCCGGCACCTGGCCAACCATCTCGGAATCGTCCGGACCCAGTCCAGCCCCATCGCCCTGGCCTGTGCCGATGACGACCGGTTCTCGGCCGTCCTCGACGAGGTCACCGCCCGATCACCACGCCTGGACTTCGTCACCCTCGACGGGCTGCGGCAAATCGTATGGTCCGTCGACCGGCCCGACGAGGCGAAACACTTGACCAACCTCATGGAGAACCGGCCGTTCTATTTGACCGACGGCCATCATCGGGCCGCAGCCGCCGCCTCCTACCGGGCTCGGCGACGGGACGAACAGGACAACCGGAACGGTCATCCCGATCCCGAGCTGCCGGGAATCGACTGGATGCTGTCGGCCATCTTCCCGGCGTCGGAGATGAGGAACCGGGCATTCCACCGGTTCGTCACCGTCGATTCATTCGCCGGCTTTCTCGAGCAGTTGGCCGAACGACTTGCGGTCCGACCGGCCCATCATGACGAGATTGCTGATCGGAGCTTGTCCGAGGTGCCGATTCTGGGGTGGAATGGAGACGGCCGGCGGCGCTGGTACCTGATCGATCTACCGCTGGCCCCGGGCAACCTACGGTCGACCGTGATCGACAATCTGGATCCGGTGCGGCTCCGAGAACACGTGCTCCTCCCGGTGCTCGACATCGACGAGTCCCGATCCAACGGCCGATTGACCCACCGTCCCGGCAGCGACGATCCGGCCGTTGTCGAGGAGATGCTGGAACCGGGCCAGATGGTGTTTGTCATGCGCCCGGTGTCCATGGCCGATCTGTTCGAGGCTTCCGACCGTGGTCTGACCATGCCCCCCAAGTCGACCTACTTCGAGCCGAAGGTGCGGTCGGGGGTCTTCCTCCATCGCAAGGAACTGGTCTGAACTCTGCACCATCACGGAGATCGGAGCGGGAGATGCTGGGCCTCGGCCACCGGCAACACATCGACCCAATGGTGGGGAACGGACACCCGGGCAAACAGCTACCGGACCCGACGCCGACGTAGCTGCGCCAGCATCATGCCATCCGACTCGTTGTCGGGCAGGAGCACCGACATTGTGCCGATGGTGAGCCACGGCTCGGTCCGGGGATCGAGCAACTCGGCGTCCGGTTCGGCTTCCAGCACCGGTCGGACCACGTCGTCGCCCTCGGCCCGGCCAAAGGTGCAGACGCTGTAGGTGACCACCCCATCGGGGCGCACGAGATCGAAGGCGGCGGAGAGGATGTCCCGCTGCAACCGGCCGAGACGTTCCGGGGCCTCCTGCTCGATCCGCCACCGGGCGTCGGGCCGGCGACGGAAACTGCCGAACCCGGAACAGGGGGCGTCGACCAGCACGTGGTCCAGACTGCGGGGCCGGAGTGGAGGGGTACGGGCATCGCTGACGATCAGCGGCAACTCGAGCCCGAGGCGGCGGGCGTTGTCGGCGATGAGACCGACTCGGCTGGCCCGGCGATCGGCAGCGATGACGGTGGCACCCCGATGGGCCATGCCCGTGGCTTTCCCCCCGGGGGCCGCACACACATCGGCCGTCAGATCGCCGGGGCCGACGCCGGTAGCCTCCACCACCAGCTGTGACGCCGGGTCCTGGACATAGCCGTCGTCCCGCACCACGGTGACCGCAGGCCGATTCATGGCCTCCAGTGCGGCCACGGCCCGGTCCCGACCCAGGAATGCAGTGAACTCCTCCATGATCCAGTCGGGATAGCTCAACCGTATGGCATCGGAGGGGAACTCGACCGGGGAGGTGGACACCCGGCGCAGCACGGCGTTGACCACCGATCGCCCCTTGCTTCGGACGGCTCCCACGGTGGCGTCGACCGCAGCGTGGGCCGGAGTGAGCAGAAAACAAAGCTGGTAGGTCCCGATCCGGAGCCCGGCTCGCACCTGGTCGTCGACCTCCCCCACCAGGAACCGATCGTAGAGATGATCGCAGGCCCGCAGCATCCGGGTCGTGCCGTACACCAACTCGGTCACGAACCGACGATCGGCGGGCGACAACGACGATCGATCCAGCATGTCGGGCAGGAGGAGGTTGGCATAGGCTCCCGAGTTCTCGATCCGAATCATGGCATCGATGGCCAGCTCGCGACTGGCCACGCCGGGGTCCGTAGAACCGGATCCTGTACGCGTCGACCGGGGCGAGGGCCGACGGCGACCCTCCGGTGTCGGCCCGCTTCTACTCTTGCCACCACCTTGCTTGTGGCCGCTCGAAGGCTTCGAGTCCCGACCCTCAGGCAAGAGGCTCACCGATTTCGGGGCCGGCGCCGTTGGCCCAGTCCTGAACCGACATGGCCCGTTTGCCCTCAGGCTTGACCCGCTCCGGTACCAATAGACCGTCTGCGGTACCGATGGCCCAGCGACCGTCGGACGAGGTGGTCAACGTACCGATCGGGGCTGTGCCCACGGTGACCCGGGCCCGCTCGATGATGAGCCGAGCACCCCGGAATCGGGTCCAGGCTCGACCCAGCCTGACTCGCCGAACCGCCTGTTCGGCCGATTCGGAAAAATCGAGCATCCGCTCCTCGGGTTCGACCTTGGCCGCATACACCGCATCACCAACCTGGGGAGTGGGACGAGGCAACCCGCCGACAAGGGTCTTGACCAGCAGTTCGGCCCCCAGCTCGGCCAGGCGCTCGGTGAGATCGGCTGCGCTCTCATCGGGCTCGATGCCGGCCGTTACCGAAGCGTAGATGTCGCCCTCATCGAGCCCCTCGGCCACCTGGATGATGTCGACACCGATCGTGGTGTCACCGGCCAGGATGGCCCGTTCGACCGGCGCCGCTCCCCGCCAGCGCGGCAGCCGGGAGAAATGCACGTTGACCATGGCAAGCCGTTCGAGCAGTTCCCGGCGAATGATGTGACCGTAGGCGACCACGACACCGAGATCGGCGTCCAGATCGGGATCGAGCAGATCATCGGGTCGATGACGCACCTCGAGACCCAGATCGAGCGCCGCCTTCTTCACCGGCGACGGATCGACGGCCGATCCCCGACCTCGGCGACGATCGGGCTGGGTGATCACGGCGACGACCTCATAGCCGGCGGTGACCAACGCCCTCAGCGACGGCACGGAAGCCTCCGGGGTGCCCAGGAAGACGAGGCGTTCGATCTCGGCGGGCGGTCGGGCCAGGGGTGGTGGAGTCATGGACCTCGATCGATCAGGGTAGTCGCAGCCCGGGCAGGACCCCGGGTCCGCTGGATGATCGTTCGGCATCGGGATCCTCATCGACGAAGCACTCCCGGACCAGCTTCATTGCCTGGCGTCGCCCGTCGTTGTCGAGGTGATCGATCAGCAGCACCCCGTCCAGATGGTCCAGCTCGTGTTGGATGAGCCGGGACAGCAGCTCGTCGGCTTCGAGCGAGACCTCGTTGCCGTCGAGATCGTACCCGGTTACGTGGATCTCCTTGGGCCGCACGATCTCCCACGACAGTCCGGGCATGCTGAGGCAGCCCTCCTCGTAGACCCACTCCCCGTCGGATTCGGTAATGGACGGGTTGACGATGGCCCGAGGACCCTCGCCGACGTCATAGACGAACAACCTGCGCTGCACACCGACCTGGGGGGCGGCAAGACCGATCCCGGGTTCGGCGTACATTGTCTCCAGCATGTCGTCGGCCAGCTTCACCAGCTTGGCGTCGATGTCGGAGATCTCCTTGGCCACCTTGCGGAGCACGGGATCCCCGAAGATTCGAACGGCGTAGGGGGCAGCCATAACCTCCAGTCTACGCAATGGGTGCAAGGACTGCGGAACGATACCGTGCCTGATGTGAGCAACACCGACGGTCACTACTTCAGTTCGGATCCCTCGGTCGACTCCCGACCGGTGCGGGTCGAGCTGAACCTCCCCGACGTCCACCTGGTGCTCGATACCGATCGTGGAGTTTTCTCCCGAGGCCGTATCGATCCCGGCACCAAAGCACTGTTGCTACATGGACCGGGTCCGGTCCCCGGGGACCGGAATCTGGTCGATGTCGGCTCGGGGTACGGTGCCATCGCCCTGACCCTGGCCGTCCGCAACCCGGCGGCCACCGTGTGGGCCGTCGACGTCAACCCTCGGGCCCTCGACCTGTGCCGAGCCAACACCGAACTCAACGAGCTCGACAATATCGTGGTCTGCGATCCCGAATCTGTGCCCGCCGACCTCATCGTCGATCGGGTCTGGTCGAATCCACCGATACGTATCGGCAAAGCCGCGCTCCACGAACTTCTCGACCACTGGCTGGCCCGCCTCGGTCCGGCGGGAACCGCCCATCTCGTCGTCCAGAAACATCTGGGGGCCGACAGCCTGCACCGCTGGCTCGATTCAACCGGCCGTTCCACCACCAGACGCCGCTCCCAGTCGGCGTATCGCCTGCTCGACGTGTCGGCTGGTGACCGATGAGCAAACCACTGTCACCAACCGAACTCAAACGCCTCCACCGGCGGTGGCGCCGGCAGGCCGACGTGGACACCGCCCTCATCCTGGATGGAGTGCAGAATCCCTACAACCTGGGGGCCATTTTGCGCTCGGCCGCCGCCTACAGGGTTGACCCACTGTGGGTGGCCCCTCCTACGGTCGATCCCCGGCATCCGAAGGTGGCCAAGACGGCTCTGGGATCCGACCGGCTTGTGGTCATCGAAATCGCCGAGAGCGGGGAAGGGGCGGTGGCCCTGGCCCGCTCCGCCGGATTCACCACGGTGGCTCTGGAGTTGACCGACGACGCCGTCCCGCTGTTCGACTTGGAGTTGCCGTCGCGGGTCTGCCTGGTGGCCGGACACGAGGAGCGGGGGGTTCACCGCAGCACGCTGGCCGCCGTGGATCACGTGGCCTTCCTACCCCAACTGGGCAAAATCGGTTCGCTCAACGTCGCCCATTCGGTCACCGCCGGTCTGTACGAGGTGGCCCGTCAGGCTCTGACCCGGCACCACAACTAGCGGGCCCGACGTCACGCCCGCGGCGGATCCACCGCAACCCGGGTCCGGATGTCGTGGCGGTCGACCCCGCCCAGGGCATCGGCCAGCTCGCCCCACCCCGGGGCCCGTACCAGGTATCGTCCGTCGGGACGGGGTCCGAGCACCATCAGGCCGGGGCGCTCGAGTTGCTCCAACCGATGGGTCAGGGTGGCCGCATCCCGGCCCGAGATCTCGGCCAGGGCGGTGAACGGGGGGAGTTCGAGGACCCGTCGCTGCTCCGACTCCACGGTGACCAACTCGCCCGGATCGGCCGCCACGGCGGCCCGGAGGGTGCGGTGGTCCGGGTTCCGGGTCTGCACCACGATGCGGTTGCCGTCGCCCCGTCCCCCCACCAGGCGGGCGGCTCGAGCCAGCAGCACCATAGCCTGCTCCGCCGCCCGATACCGGGGAGCCATGAGTTCCTGGTCCATGTCGAGAAAGGCGACCATCGGGGTCAGTCCGGCAACGGTCGGGAACGGGCTGGACGGAAGTCCGGGCTCACCCGGATCGGGCCGCCCCGAGCCCGAAGTGTCTGCCGGTTGCCGTGACCGATAGTGGTGCCGGAACAAGGCGGCCTCGGTTCCCAGCACGATGACCCCGGGTCCGACCCCCACCGGATCGGCGGCCCGGTCGCCGGTGACCTCGATCACGGTGTGCTCGACCAGACGGGAGAGCTCCTCGGCCGCCCTCGATACGCCGAGACGGAGGCGCTTCAACGTCGTCCCGGTGCAGACGGCGCAGATAAGGGGTCTCGACTCCCCGGTCGTCGGGGAAGTCAGGAAACCTTCGTCCTCGACCATCAGATGCTGACCGTCCTCGGTCCGAACCAATTCGCCGCAGGAGGCGCAGGCCAGGAGTCGGGCCCGGCCCTTTCGGTTCAGGACCAGGACGGCCGAAGGGCTGGTGCGAAGATGCTGTACCAGGCGAGGCGAGAACAGGCCGGCACGACCGGGCTCCTCGGACCGGCGATCGACAACCTCGACCACCGGCCATCCGTGTCGAACGGCTCGACGGTCGACCTCGACGACACGATCGGCGAGAAACCTCCCGGCGAGCGACAGGCACGGTCCGGCGATCACGCACCGGGCACCGGCCCGCCGGGCCCGCTCCACGGCCACGTCCCGGGCATGCCAGGTGGGAGACCGTTCCTCCTGGAGACTCTCGTCGTGCTCATCGAGGACGATCACGGTCCGAAGATCTGCGATGGGAGCCCACACTGCGGAGCGTGACCCCACCACCACTCCCCCGTTCAGACCACCGGCCCAGTCGTCAGTGGCGAGATGGGCCCGATACCCCTGTCGGCGGAGCCAACGAACCAGGTTCCGGGCTCGCCGGATCTCGGGAACGACAACAAGGCAGTCGCCACGATCGGCGGCTTCGGCCGCCAGCCACCGCTGATCATCGGTGGGGGCCAATTGCAGCGCGGTGACCCCGGGTGGATCGAGGACGGCGGCGGCGAGTTCGGACCGGACGCCATCGATCGCCGGCGCCGGCCCGGCCCGGCCACGGGAACCGACCGGCTCCGGGGGGACCGGCACCATCCGGTGGGGCGACGCCGCCTTGAGGACACGGGCCAGCCTCCCCGACCAACGATGGGCCGCCCACCGGGCCAGTTCGACCGTGTCGGCCGATGGTCCGACGGACGAGAACTTGGCAATCGGCTGTAGCAATACTCCCGGCGGAGGTTCGGTGTCGAGACCGACGACCCAACCTCCGACTCGCCGGCCGTGAAGCTCCACCCTGACCATCGATCCGATCGCCACGCGGTCCTGCAGATCGGGCGGACAAAGGTAGTCGAACACCTTGTCAAGGCCCGACACATCGGGGAGCACCCGGACGATCCGGCCCGAGCACGCTTCGTCAGCGGTCGGCCGCTGGTCGATTCCTTCACCAACGATCGGATCCGGTGACGCGGCCGGCCCGCCCTCGCCCGCCTGCTCGAACGGTTCGGTGTCGAACAGACGATTGCGACCGGTCACCGCTGACACACCTCGACCGTACCCGGGCGGGCGCCGGGACGGCTCGGGGTGGAGGCAGAACTACAGACCCAGCTGGGATCGTAGGGCGTCGACTCGATCGGTGCGCTCCCAGGTGAAGGACTGGCCCGGTTCGCGACCGAAGTGACCGTAGGCCGACGTCGGCGAGTAAATGGGACGTCGAAGTTCGAGATCGTCCAGGATGGCCCCGGGCCGGAGGTCGAACACCGACTTGACGGCGGCCTCGATCTTGTCAACCGGGGCTCGCTCGGTCCCGAAGGTCTCGACCATGATCGAGATCGGGTGGGCCACACCGATGGCATAGGCCACCTGGACCTCGCAACGCTCGGCGGCGCCGGCGGCCACCAGATTCTTGGCCACCCAGCGGGTGGCATAAGCCGCCGACCGGTCGACCTTGGAAGGATCCTTGCCCGAAAAGGCCCCTCCGCCGTGACGGGCGGCGCCCCCGTAGGTGTCGACGATGATCTTGCGTCCGGTCAGACCGGCATCGCCCACCGGGCCACCGATCACGAACCGGCCGGTGGGATTGACCAATACCTCGAAGTCGTCCTCGGCGAACTGCTCGGGGATGACCGGCCGGATCACGTTCTCGATGAGATCGGGCCGGATCATCGAATCCCGGTCGATGCCATCATCGTGCTGGGTGGAGATCAGCACCGTCTTCAAACGGGTGGGCCGACCGTTCTCGTAGTCGAAGGTGACCTGGGTCTTACCATCGGGCCGAAGGTAGGGCACGGTGCCGGCCCGCCGCACTTCGGACAGCCGCTCCGCCATGCGATGGGCCAGATGGATCGGCAGTGGCATCAAGACATCGGTCTCATCGCAGGCGTAGCCGAACATCATGCCCTGATCGCCGGCACCCTGCTCGTCGTAGATGTCGCCGGTTGCACCGGTGGAACGAACCTCCTCCGACTTGTCGACGCCCTGGGCGATGTCGGGCGATTGCTCGTCGATGGCCACCATGACCCCGCAGGTGTTGCCGTCGAACCCGTAGCTTTCGGTGTCATAGCCGATCCGAGTGATGGTTCTTCTCACCACCGAGGGGATATCCACATAGCCGTTGGTGGTGATCTCACCGGCAACGATGGCCAGACCGGTGGTCACCAGGGTCTCGCATGCCACTCGGCTGTTCGGGTCCTGCTCGAGAATGGCATCGAGAATGGCATCGGAGATCTGGTCGGCCATCTTGTCGGGATGGCCTTCGGTCACTGATTCCGAGGTGAAGGTGAAGTTGTTGGTCACGACTATGGCTTTCCTTTTTCCGGCAACCGCTCGATCACGGCGCCTAGCACCGCCATGGCAATCGCTTCTTTGCTGGCCAGCGGCACCTCTTGGACCACGCCATCGGCGCCGAAGATCGTTACCGCGTTCGTCTCGTGAGCAAAGCCCACAGCCGGTTGCGAGACGTCGTTGGCAACCAGAAGATCCGCTCCCTTGCGTTTGAGTTTACCAAGCGCGTTCATCGGCAAGTCGTCGGTTTCGGCCGCGAACCCCACGACCACCTGACCCTCCGGCTTGTCCCGACCGAGTGTGGCCAGGATGTCGACCGTCGGCTCGAGTTCGAGGTGGGGAACTCCGTCGGCCTTCTTGAGCTTGCGTTCGGCCGAACTGGTCGGGCGAAAGTCGGCCACGGCTGCGGCCATGATGATCACGTCGGCGTGACGCCGGGCCAGGACGGCCTCGGCCATCTCAGCCGCCGACTCGACGTCGACCCGCCGAACCGAGGACAGCACCGGCAGATTCGAGGTGGTGACAAGGGTGACATCGGCACCCATGGAGGCCGCCACCTCGGCCAGAGCATGACCCTGCTTCCCCGACGATCGATTGCCGATGAACCTCACCGGATCGATGGCCTCCCTGGTTCCCCCGGCAGTGACCAGCACCGTTCGCCCGGCCAGAGGGCCGCCGCTCAGGATCGAGACCACGGCGTCGACCACCACCTCGGGTGAGGCCAGGCGGCCGGCTCCGACGTCACCGCCGGCCAGGCGGCCCTCCTCGGGCGGCACGATGATGGCACCCCGTTCGGCCAGAACGGCCAGATTGTCCTGGACCGCAGGGTGCTCCCACATCTCGCTGTGCATGGCCGGGCACAGCACCACGGGGGCTCGAGTGGCGATGAGGGTGGCGGCCAGCAGGTCGGCTGAGCGGCCGGTCCGGTAGTCGGACAGAATGCGGGCTGTCGCCGGACAAACCAAGATGAGATCGGCGCTCTTACCCAGCCCGGTGTGGGGAATGGGGTCTGAATCGTTCCAGAGCGAGAACTTCACCGGCTCAGAAGCCAAGGCGGTCAAAGTGGTGGGGCCGATCATGTTCTTCGCCGCATTGGTCATGATCGGCGACACGTGAGCGCCGAGGTGAACGAGGCGACGGCAGACTTCGACCGATTTGTATGCGGCAATGCCTCCGGTGACGCCGAGGACGATCCGGCGACCGTGCAGCACAGTCGACTACGACTCGCCGTTGTCGGACCGAAGCTCGTCGCCGTTTCGAACCGGCACGATCTTGTCGGCGGCGATTTCCTCAAAGGCGATCGACAATGGCTTGCGGGCCACCGAGGTGACCTGGGGCGGGATCATGGCCCCGAGCCCCTCACCGAGCTGACCGAAGTAGGCATTGATCTGACGGGCCCGCTGGGCCGCCAGCGTGCACAAACCGAACTTTGATCCGGCCTTGTCCATGAGCACCTCGACCTGGGGGCTCATCATCGAATCGTACGTGTCAGCCATTGTTGGGCTACCTCCAGCCGACCAGTATAGGTCGGTCACAGCCCTGTTCGGCCCTGAGCCGCTCGGGCCTTCTCGATAATGCTCCACATGATCTCAACCGTCTCGTTGATGTCGAAGTTGGTCACGATCTGGGCATTGAGTTCTCGACCGGCGTCGGCCTCCTGGTGGGCCTTCTGCACTCGTTGGGCCACCTTTTCCTCGGGATCACCCCGTCGTCGCAGACGGGCCAGTTGCTCTTCCTGGGACGGAGCTTGCAGGAAGATCAGTACGGCCTCGGGCTCTCTGCGCAGAACCTGCCGAGCCCCTTGCACGTCGATCTCGAGAATGACGTCGCGACCGTTTGGCGGGACGAAGACCGGAGTTCCGTAGTAGTTGCCGAGGAACTCGGCGTATTCGAGGAAACCGTCGGCCTCGATGCGAGCTTCGAACTCCTCCCGGGAAACGAAAACGTAGGCCTCCGGATCCTCGGTTGGTCGGCGCTGCCGTGTGGTCCAGGAGCGACTGAGCCACAATTCGGGATAGCGGTCGACCAGGGCCTTGACCACGGTGCTCTTGCCCACACCTCCGGGACCGGAAACCACAATGAGAAGAGAGTCGGTTGTCATCGGCTTTCCTTTCGCACCCATACACGCCAACCACCAGCCGGCGACGTTCCGCCACAGGCGGAACTCGGTAAGGACCTGCTCCGCAGGTCCGACCACCCCACCCCAAACCCCGAACCCACACGCCAACCACCAGCCGGCGACGTTCCGCCACAGGCGGAACTCGGTAAGGACCTGCTCCGCAGGTCCGACCACCCCACCCCAAACCCCGAACCCACACACCAACCACCAGCCGGCGACGTTCCGCCACAGGCGGAACTCGGTAAGGACCTGCTCCGCCAGGTCCGACCACCCCACCCCAAACCCCGAACCCACACGCCAACCACCAGCCGGCGACGTTCCGCCACAGGCGGAACTCGGTAAGGACCTGCTCCCAGGTCCGACCACCCCACCCCAAACCCCGAACCCACACGCCAACCACCAGCGGCGACGTTCCGCCACAGGCGGAACTCGGTAAGGACCTGCTCCCCAGGTCCGACCACCCCACCCCAAACCCCGAACCCACACACCAACCACCAGCCGGCGACGTTCCGCCACAGGCGGAACTCGGTAAGGACCTGCTCCGCAGGTCCGACGGAGTCAGGAGAACACCTCCAGCAAAGACTTGCGTTGTTGATGACCAAGCCCCGACAAACGCCGGGATTCGGCGATGCCCAAGCGCTCCATGGTGCGTCGGGCGGTGACCTTGCCCACCCCCGGAAGTGACTCCAGGGCGGTCAGTACTTTGATCTTGGCCACCATGGGTTCCTCATCGGCCTGCATCAGTAGCTCGGTGAAGGTCATCGACCCGATTTTCAGTCGATTCTTGATGTCCGATCGCATTTGTCGGGCCTTGGCCGCCTTTTCCAGGGCCGCCTGGCGCTGTTCCGGTGTCAGTTTTGGGGGTGTAGCCATGGTGAACGCTCCTGAAGTCAGGGGGCGAATTCAGCCGAGCGAGCAGCCGCCACGATCATGGGGTGACAGCCGGGTCCGCCGCTTCGACAGGACGTCAAACGTCGTAGGTACAGTGTGCCTCGAAACCGGTGCAGGTACGAACATTGTTGAGGATTCGGCTGATCTCGCCGGGCGAGGGACGGGTGGGTCCGGTCGCCGACGGCGTCCGGAGAGGTCACGCAGGGTCAGGCAGATCGGCGAACAACTCGGCGGCGGCGGCAGCAGGATCGTCGGCCAGGGTGACGGCCCGGCCGACCACCAACAAGTCGGCGCCTTCCTCCAAAGCCTTGGCCGGCGTGAGTGGATGTGGCTGGTCATGGGTGTCACCTCCGGCTGCCCGAATACCGGGCGTGACCCGCATCGTCCGCGGTGACAGTTCTCGGGCATCACGTAGTGTGGCACCGGAACAGACGATGCCGCCGCAACCGGCCTCGACGGCCAACCGCAACCGGCTCGGCATGATGTGGGCCGGAGCCTCGGCGTCGCTGGTCAACACGGTTATGGCGACGGCGACCGGAGCCGGTAGTCCGGCGTTGGCGGCCCCGGTCTGCAAGCCCTCGACACCGGCTCGAAGCATGGCCTCACCACCGTGGGCGTGCATCGTCAGATAGGAGGCGCCGAGCGCTCCAGCGACATTGGATGCCTTGCCGACGGTGGTCGGGATGTCATGGAGCTTGAGATCGAGGAAGACATCGAAGCCGCTGTCGATCATTGCTCCAACGGCGTCAGGCCCGGCTGCGGTGAACAGCTCCAGTCCGATCTTGGCCACACCGAACCAGGGAGATAGTCTCCGGGCTAGACGAACGGCCTCGACCAGATCGTCGACATCGAGAGCCAGGGCCGTCTTGGCTCGCAGTTCGGGGGACAGGCCGTCGGTAGCCGGCTCGGTAGTGGTCGCCACGAGTGGTTCTCCTCGGTGGATTTCGTCTGATGTCTCCCCCAAGACTAGGCCAAGTCCGCTCACAGCCGGGCCGATCCCACCAAATCGACAAACGAGGCCACGTCATGGTCGTCGCACCACCGTGCCAGCTGCGGGCCGAGGCGACCGACGGTACGGGGATCGGCCAATGTGGCGGTGCCGACCTGGACCCCCGATGCACCGACCCGGGCGAATTCGACCACGTCCTCGGCCATGCGGATACCGCCGACACCGACGATGGGCAACCGGGGATGGGCAGCGGCCACATCGGCGACGGCCCGCACCGCCAGGGGTTTGATGGCCGCACCGGACACACCGCCGGCTCCCCCGCCGAGGACCGGAACACCCGACACCGGGTCGACGACCAGGCCGAAGTAGGTGTTCACCAGGGTCACGGCTTCGGCTCCACCGGCGGCAGCCGCACCGGCAATGTCGGCCAGACCGATTCCGATGTTGGGGCTGAGTTTGGCCCACCGGGGCCGCCCACACTCCTCGGTGACGGTCAACACCTCCTCGGTCATCTCGACGGAGTGGGCGAACATGGCATTGCCGGCCTCGGTGTTGGGGCAGGATATGTTGACCTCGACGGCGACGACACAGTCGGGGGCGATGGCCAACATCCGGGCCGCTTGGCGATAGTCGGCAACAGTCCGACCCCAGATGGAGGCCACGACCCTGGCCCCGGTTGCTGCCAGCTGGGGCAGTTCGTCGGCCAACCAGCGCTCGACGCCCGGACCCTGCAGGCCGACCGAATTGATCATGCCGGCGGCAGTCTGATGAACCCGCACCGGAGGATTGCCGTCCCACGGGTAGGGGGCGAGCGATTTGACCACCACCGCACCGAGGGTGGACAGGTCGACGTAGGCCCCCAATTCGGCGCCGTGGCCGGCGGTACCCGCTGCAGTCATGATGGGCGACGGCAACCGCACCGATCCAATCACGGTGGCAAGATCGACGCGCGGCACCGACCGTCGCCGCCACCTCGTGCCCGGTCGCCGCATCAGCGAGCCCATTGGCTGACGGAATGGACCATGGTCGTCAACCCCCTCGATGCCACCACCACCAATCCGAGTCAGCCGGCCACACCGTTGTGAATGTCCTGAAGGCTTCGAACCGACAGCGAGTTGTTGCGCAGATCCCGCATTCCCCGGGCTGCAGCCAGCGCGGCGGCCATGGTGGTCACCAGCGGGACATCGTGCTGACCTGCCGCCCGTCGGATATAGGCACCGTCGCTTCGAGGCCCTGGACCCCGGGGGGTGTTGATGACGAGGCAGATTCGATCCTGCTCCAGCAGGTCGACAGCATTCTCTCCGTCACCGTCCAACCGACTCAGCACCTGGGCCACCTTCAACCCCGCCTCCTCGAGACGGGCCGCCGTACCTGCCGTCGCCACCAGGCAGAATCCGAGCTCGGCCAGGATCTCGGCTACCGCTACTCCACCTTCCTTGTCTCGATCGGCCAGCGACATGAAAACGCACGAGTCGCCCGGAACCGGCAAGTTCGTCCCGGCCGCCAGCTGGCTCTTGACGAAGGCCACACCGGAGTTGACATCGATTCCCATGACCTCACCGGTGGAGCGCATCTCGGGACCGAGCATGGCGTCGGTCTCGGGAAAGCGGACGAAGGGAAGCACGGCCTCTTTCACCGCCCAGTAGCCTTCGACCACCGAATCCGACAGCAGACCCTCGTCCCTGAGTTCGGCCAAGGTGGCCCCGGCCATGACTCGGGACGCGATCTTGGCCAAGGGTCGACCGGTGGCCTTGGCCACGAAGGGCACGGTTCTCGATGCCCGGGGGTTGGCCTCGATCACGAACACCTCTTTGTCCTTGACCGCGAACTGGACATTGATGAGGCCCCGAACATCGAGTTCGGCGGCGATGCGAGCGACGTAATGCTCGAGGTCGGCCACCACCGTCGCCGACAGGTCTCGAGGCGGGAGCACGCAGGCCGAGTCACCGGAATGGACGCCGGCCTCCTCGACGTGTTCCATCACCCCACCGATCAGCAGCTCCCCCTCGGCGTCGCGAACCGCATCGACATCCACCTCGATCGCACTTTCCAGGAAACGGTCGATGAGAACCGGTCGTTGAGCCGACAGGCCGCCTTCGCGACCCAGCGATCCGAGCCCGCCTATTGCCTCCATGGCCCGGGTCAGATCCTCATCGTTGTACACCAGCTCCATGGCCCGTCCCCCCAGCACGTAGCTGGGTCGGACCAAGGCAGGGTAGGTGATGTCTGCGGCTACGGCCAGAGCCTCTTCCAGGGTTGCGGCGGTCCCGCCGGCAGGCTGCGGGATGTCGAGGCGATGGCACATCTCACCCCAACGGTCGCGGTCTTCGGCCAGGTCGATCGAGGCAGGCGCTGTTCCCAAGATCAGCTCCGGGGGCAGGAGATCGGCCAGTTTGAGCGGTGTTTGACCGCCCAGGGACACCACGATGCCGACCGGCTTCTCGACCTCGACGATGTTCATGACATCCTCGTAGGTGATGGGCTCGAAGTACAACCGATCCGAGGTGTCATAGTCGGTCGAGACCGTCTCCGGGTTGCAGTTGACCATGATGGTCTCGTAGCCGGCGTCCCGGAGGGCGAAGCTGGCGTGGACACAGCAGTAGTCGAACTCGATACCCTGACCGATCCGGTTGGGGCCCGAACCGAGAATCATGATCTTCGGTCGGTCCGATGGGCGGATCTCGCTCTCGTCCTCGAAGGTCGAATAGTGGTACGGGGTCTCAGCCTCGAATTCGGCGGCACAGGTGTCCACCGTCTTGTAGGTGGGAACCACCCCGTGTTCGGTACGCCGCTCCCTGATTTCGGCTTCGGGGACTCCCAGCAGGTAGGACAGTTGCACGTCGCTGAAGCCGAGCTGCTTGGCACGACGCCAGTCGTAGCGGGTCAACGACTCGGCCGGGCGACCTTCAAGACTTCGCCGCTCGTCCACGATCATCGATAGCTGATCGAGGAACCAGGGGTCGATGCTGGTGATCTCATAGAGCTCGTCGACCCCGACACCTGCCCGCAACGCGGCCTCGATCTGGAAGATCCGGTCAGGGGTGGCCACGGCCACCTGTTTCTTCAGCTCGTCGACGGACGGCTCATCAAACCGTTTCTCAACCTCCGAACCGTTGAGCCCGAACTGGCCAAGCTCCAGGGACCGGCATGCCTTCTGCAACGACTCGGGGAAGGTTCGACCGATGGCCATGACCTCCCCTACCGACTGCATCGAGGTGCCGAGCACGCCGCTGGTTCCCGGGAACTTCTCGAACGCCCAGCGGGGGATCTTGGTCACCACATAATCGATGACCGGCTCGAACGACGACGGGGTCTTCTTGGTGATGTCGTTGGGGATCTCATCCAGGGTGTAGCCAACGGCCAACTTGGCCGCGATCTTGGCGATCGGGAACCCGGTGGCTTTGGAGGCCAGGGCCGATGATCGGCTGACCCTGGGATTCATCTCGATGATGACCATACGGCCGGTGTCGGGATGGAAGGCGAACTGGACGTTGGAGCCACCGGTCTCCACTCCAACCCGGCGCAGGCAGGCGAAGGCGGCGTCCCGCATGGTCTGGTATTCGACATCGCTCAGCGTCTGCACCGGGGCCACGGTGATGGAGTCCCCGGTGTGAACCCCCATGGGATCGAAGTTCTCGATGGAGCAGACGATGACCTGATTGTCGAGCCGATCCCGCATCACCTCGACCTCGAACTCCTTCCACCCGGCGATGGACTCCTCGATGAGAATCTCCGAGATGGGGCTGGCAGCCAAGCCGTCGGCGGCCATGCGGGCAAACTCCTGGGCGCTGTGGGCCAGGCCGGTTCCCCGGCCCCCGAGAATGTAGGCCGGCCGGATGATGACCGGTAGCCCGATCTCATCGATGATGTCGTGGGCCTGGTCAATGGTGCGGGCCACCCCACTTCTGGGCACGTCGAGGCCGATCTCGATCATCGCGTCCTTGAATCGCTGTCGATCCTCGGCGGTGGCGATGGCCTCGGCGTTCGCTCCGATCAGTTCCACATCGAACCGGCTGAGGACATCGGCCTCCTCGAGCTCCATTGCCAAGTTGAGTGCGGTCTGACCACCCAGCGTGGGCAGCAGGGCATCGGGGCGCTCGGCCTCGATGATCTTGGTCAGAACCTCCAGGGTGAGCGGCTCGACGTAGGTCGCGTCGGCGAAGTCGGGGTCGGTCATGATCGTGGCCGGGTTCGAGTTGGCCAGAATCACCCGGTAGCCCTCCTCCCGCAGCACGCGGCAGGCCTGGGTTCCCGAATAGTCGAACTCGCAAGCCTGACCGATGATGATCGGTCCGGAGCCGATAACCAGGATCGAGTTGATATCGGTTCTCTTCGGCACCTCAGTCCTCCTCATCCTCGGATGACACCGCAGCGATCTGCAACGGTTTCAACCTGCCGTCGTCCATCAGTCGGGCGAATCGTTCGAACAGATAGCTGCTGTCGTGGGGGCCCGGTGCCGCCTCAGGATGGTGTTGCACGCTGAAGGCGGTCCCGTCCTTGAGCTGTATCCCCTCACAAACCCCGTCGTTGAGGTTCACGTGGGTCAGCACGGCGGTGCCGTCCACCGATTGGGCATCCACGGCGAAGTTGTGGTTCTGGCTGGTGATCTCCACCACGCCCGTGGTCTGATCCATGACGGGGTGATTGGCACCGTGGTGGCCGAAGGGCAGCTTCACGATGCGGCCACCCACGGCCAGCGACAGAACCTGGTGACCCAGGCAGATCCCGAACACCGGCACCCGGCCCAACAACCGGCGGACGGTGTCAACCACATAGGGAATCTCGGTGGGATCCCCGGGTCCGTTGGAGAGGAAAACACCGTCGGGTCCATGGGCCAGCACGGTGTCGGCATCGGTCGAGGCGGGAACCACCTCGACCCGGCCCAGTCGGGCCAGGTTGGCCACGATCGTCGACTTGATCCCCAGATCCAACGCGACGATGACCCGCTCCCGGTCGGGATCGGAGGCCGGAACCGAATAGGGCGAGGGCGTCGTCACCTCGGCCACCAGATCGACACCGTCGGTGCCGGGCTCCTCCACCGCCACCTGCTTCAGCCTTTCCAACGTGATGGCCGATGGACCCTCAACCGGGCCGAAGGCGCCGGACATGGCCCCGCTCGATCGCAACAACCTGGTCAACCGGCGGGTGTCGACACCGGCGATACCGGACAGACCGTGGTCGATGAGGAAGGCCTCGAGTGGGCGCTGGGCCCGCCAGCTGGAGTGGCGGCGGGCGAGATCTCGGATGATCACCCCACGGGCGAAGATGGCCCGGGACTCCGAGTCGTCGTCGACGGTGCCGTAGTTGCCGATGTGGGGATAGGTGAAGGTGATGATCTGACCGGCATAGGAGGGATCGGTCAGTATCTCCTGGTAGCCGGTCAGAGCGGTGTTGAACACCACCTCACCCGAGGAGATCACCGGAGGAGACTCCGGCACGGCACCGAAGTGCTCGCCTTCGAAAACCGAGCCGTCGGCCAGAACCAGGGCGGCAGCATAGGGTCGAATCGGCGTTCGGGAATCGCCGGTCACGGGAGCATCGCTCATCGGGTTGCCTTTCCGTCGATGACCACGGGTTCTCCTTCGTAGATGGTGTGGCGGATCCTGCCTTTCACCTTCCGCCCGTGAAAGGGGGTGTTGACCGCCAGGCTGGCCAGTCGGCCCCGATCCACGGTCCAGGTGTGTTCGAGGTCGATCACGGTCAAGTTGGCCGGCTGACCAGGGCGAATCGGGCATCCGTGCCGACCGCCCAGACCGGCGATCCGGGCCGGCCGGGTCGACATCAGCTCAACCAGCTTGGCCAGCGGCAGATCGAGTTCGGTGTTGGCCAAGGCGAACGCCGTCTCCAAGCCCAACATGCCGGGTGGGGCCGCGTCGAAGGGCCGTTCCTTGGAGTCCTGGGTGTGGGGAGCGTGGTCGGTGGCGATGGCGTCGATGGTGCCGTCGGCCAGGCCCTGACGAATGGCGTCCACATCGGCATCGGTTCGCAGCGGAGGGTGGACCTTGAACACCGTGTCGTAGTCGGCACAGCAGGCATCGGTGAGAGTGAAGTGGTGAGGGGTGGCCTCGGCCGTCACCGGATGGCCCTCGGCCTTGGCTCGACGCACCATGTCCACACTTCCGGCGGTCGATAGATGCTGGAGGTGAACCCGCTGACCGGTCAGCCGGGACAGGGCGATGTCCCGCATGACCATCAGTTCCTCGGCCTCGGCCGGCTGGCCGCCGAGTCCGAGCCGGGCCGACCAGGCCCCCTCGTGCATGACCCCACCCTGGGACAGCGCAGTGACCTCACAGTGCTGGGATAGGACGATCTCTGCACCGTCGTCGGCAGCCAGGCTGCCGGCGTACTCCATCGCCCTTCGCATCAGCTGGGCGTCTTGGACCCCGGTCCCGTCGTCGGTGAACATTCGCACGCCCAGCTCGACCAGCTCACCCATGGGCGACAGGGCATGACCGTCTCGGCCGACGGTAATGGCGGCCGACGGCTTGATGTGGCAAAGCGCCGACTCTGCCCACGACAGCACCTCGGTTACCACGGCGGCCGAATCCACGCATGGCGTGGTGTTGGGCATGGCCACCACCGCGCTGTAGCCGCCAAGGGCAGCGGCCCGAGAACCGGTCTCGATGGTCTCGGCCGCCTCGTTGCCGGGCTGGCGGAGGTGGACATGGAGATCGACGAAGGCGGGGACCACGACGCAACCGGTGGCATCCAGCTCACGGTCGGCCCGCGCCGGGTCGCACTCGACCACCCGTTTCGTCGACTGGTCGACGACGACGGGTCCTGGCCTCTCCCCGTCTTCGTCGACGACGGTTGCTCCCATGATGGCGACGGTTGTCATATCACTCCTTGAGCCAGCGGCGTGTTGTCGGATTCGTGACCGGTGGGGGGCGCCAATTCGACGTCGCCGACCGTAGCCCGGTTCTCGTCGAATTGGCCGGGGCCCATGAGCCGGTAGAGCACGGCCATACGAATCGGCACTCCGGCTGCAACCTGATCGAGCACCACCGAGCGCTCGTCGTCGGCGACCTCGGGGTCGATCTCCACCCCCCGGTTCATTGGCCCGGGATGCATGATGAGAGCCTCGGGCCGGAGGCGACGAGCCCTGTCCACGGTGAGACCCCACCGGGTCCGGTACTCCCTTATCGAGGGAAACAGCGCATCGCTCAGTCGCTCCTGCTGGATCCGCAACAGGTACATGACGTCAACCTCGGACACCACGGCGTCGAGATCGTAGCTGACATCGACCCCCCAGTCGTCCCACCAGTCGGGCAACAGGGTTCGAGGCCCGACCAGCGTCACCCTGGCCCCCAGCTTGACGAAGGCGTCGACATCGGAGCGCGCCACCCGGGAGTGATTGACATCGCCACAAATGGCGATGTGTCGTCCTTCGAGCCCGCCGAGACGCCGGCGGATGGTGAAGCAGTCCAGGAGTGCCTGGGTGGGATGCTGATGCCAACCGTCTCCGGCGTTGATCACCGAGGCCCCGGTCCACTCGCAGATCTGCCGGGGGGCACCCGAACTGGAGTGACGAACCACGATGGCCTGAACCCCCATGGCATCGATGGTCTCCACCGTATCCCGCAGCGATTCGCCCTTCTTGGTCGACGAGGACGAGACCGAGAAGTTGACGACGTCGGCCGACAGGCGTCGCGCCGCCAGATCGAACGAGGTCCTGGTCCGGGTCGAGTCCTCGAAGAAGGCCATGACCACCGTCTTGCCCCGCAGGGCCGGCACCTTGGGGATGGAGCGATGCTGGATCTCGTCGAATGACTCGGCCAGATCCAGCAGTTCGATCAGCTCGTCGGTCGACAGGTCGGCGATGGACAGCAGATGCCTCATCGCGACGGGTCCCTGCTCATCTCGCCTACCTCGACCCGATCCAGGGTGGCATTGATGGCCTCCGTGCGCCGGGTCGGAATGTTCTTGCCGACATAGTCGGGCCGAATCGGGAGTTCGCGATGGCCCCGGTCGACCATGACCGCAAGCTGGATGGCTCGGGGCCGGCCCTGATCCATAAGGGCGTCGAGAGCGGCCCGAATGGTCCGACCGGTGAACAGCACATCGTCGACCAACACCACCACCTTGCGGTCGATGTCGTGGGAGATCTCGGTGGCGGCTTCGGGTAACACCGGGCGAATGTTGATGTCATCCCGGTAGAAGGCGACGTCGAGCTTGCCCACCGGAACGTCCACTCCCTCGATCTCCATGAGGGCGGCACCGATGGCCTCGGCGAACGGCACCCCTCCGGTCTGCAGCCCGATGAGCACGATGTTGGCCAGACCCCGGTTTGCCTCGACGATCTCGTGGGCCATTCGCCGGATGGCCCGGCTCACCGCCTCCGAGTCGAGCACTTCGCTTCGGGCAACAAAAACGCCCCCATACGGGGGCGTGCGTCGTCGTTCACGTTCGGCCAAGTGCACTCCTTCCGTTTGGGTCTCACCGAACCCACTTCACGGATCTGCCTATCGAGGAGGTTAGCCCTCATCCGAAGAACGCGCGCCCGTTGTGACGGATTTCGGCCCGACACCCGGCCGTCGCCGCTGCCGGACGGTCCAGGCGCGAGACGGAGGCTGCCGCGCCTCGGCGCTAGGGGCCGGTCGGAAGGCCAACGTCGAGGAAGGCCAGGGCGGCACGGGAAATCGGGGCGAGCGCCCGGTCGAGTGGCGACCCGTCGCTCTCCGGTGGAGCAAGGACGATGACGTCATAGCTGAAGTCCAGAGTCATCTCCGATGAGGACCAGCTCCCGTCCCGGGGTAGGCCGACATGGCGGATGGTGACCGAAACCGTGACCTCATCGACGGTGCCGTCGGTCAGGGGTTGGAGGACGAGACTCGAGATCGTGTCCGGATCCGGTTCCCAGACCACGATGGACGATGGGACCTCACCGACCTTGGACTGCCGGGTTACCACGTCGGGCTCGATCACCCTCCCGTCGACCTCCATGGTGACCCGGGCATCGTCGAAATCGGCCTCGGCCAGGGCGAACGACCAGCGCGGGTACACGATAGGGGCAGGAATGTAACCCCGAGGCGGCCACGCCACGAATCCGTCGGGCTCACGGGTGCGCACATCGTCGGCGAACACCCGGTCGTCGAACACCCAAAGCACGTTGGCGGCGTGACGATCGTCGGCCGCAGCCACGTGGCCCACACCCATGGTCCTGGTCGGTGGGTGAAGGATCGTACTGCGGTGGCCGACATCTCGATTGCGATCGCCGGGATCCTCGATGTAGCCGTCGATGGCCTGAGGGCCGGTCCGACCGAGATAGAGATTGCTGTTGGCCGCCGCCAGTTGGCCATCGGCGGAGAAGCAGGCGTAGTCGGGCTCGGGGTGATGAGTGAGTGCGCCTTCGGCGCTCATCATCAGGGCCGCAGCCTGGGCCAGCTGCGAATGCTCGGGATCCTCCACCACCGACGCCGGTACCCCGGCCATGGCCCGGTAGAAGGCCACCCGCTCCAAGGTCGCCCGTCGCAGATTGTCGGAACTGTCGCCGGGCTCGCACCGACTGTGAGCGCCGGACCAGGTCAGCTCAGGCGTCGGTGTCCCGAAGGCGTCGACGTAGGCGGCGGTGACGGCTCCTCGATCATCGGTGTCGAGCCACAGGCCGTCGACCAGGCCGGTCGGCGGTCGGGGACGAACCGGTAGGTTCGGACTCGAACCCAAGGCCGCCGGCTCGGGCCGGAACAGCAACCGTTCGGGAGCGAATCCCGAATCCCGGCGGTCGGGGCCGCCATCGGCCATGGCCACGCCGGTGGTCGAGGCCAGGACCACGGTCACCAGTATCAGGCGAAGTAGCCAACGACCGCTCGGTCTCGCCCGGGACCACAGTGGATCGGGCCGATTCGATGCGGCCTGGTCGTTGGACTCGGCGGTCGACGTCGGCTCGGGCACCGATGCCTATCGGCATGGCCGAGCCGGGGATTAAGGCTACTGGGCACCTCGACCCGGTCGCCGCCTCCGCCCCGGCATCACGACGACAGGAAACGAACGCAGGGATCAGGTCGGACGGACCTCACGAGCGATGGCGGCCAGGACACCGTTGACGAACCGACTCGACTCGTCGGTCGAGTATCGACCGGCCAACTCCACCGCCTCGGACAGCACCACACCGGTCGGGGTGTCGGCGTGCAGGAGTTCGGCGGTCGCCATGGTCATGACGAGGCGATCGAGCACCGGCATCCGGGCGATGGGCCAACCCGTCGATTTGGCATCGATGAGGCGCTCGGCTTCATCCCGATACTGCTCGGCCCGGCGTAGCAGCTCGATGACGAAGCCGTCGGGGGTGATGGCCAGTGAGTCCAACAACTCGTCCACGCTCCAGCCCCGGAGCTCGGCCTCATAGGCCAACTCCACCGCCCGTTCCCGAGCCTCTCGACGACTCCGGGCCGTGGTGTGGTCCATGATCGCCTTCACGCTCTGGTCTGATACTCGCCGGTGCGGGTATCGACCTTGATGCGATCGCCGATCTCGACAAACAACGGAACCTGGACAACCAGTCCGGTCTCGAGGGTCGCCGGCTTGCGGGCCCCCGATACTCGATCGCCCTGCACCCCTGGCTCGGTTTCGGTCACCGACAACTCGACCGAGGCCGGCACGTCGGTACCGATGATCTCGTCGCCGTACATCAGGAACACCACCTGGCTACCCTCGCTGAGGTAGTTGGCGGCATCCCCCATGGCTGCGCTCGGAACCGACATCTGCTCAAACGTCTCGGAGTCCATGACGGCAAAGGCATCGCCGTCGCGGTACAGATACTGCTTCTCACGCTTCTCGATATAGGCGTTCTCGACCTTCTCCCCGGCCCGAAATGTCCGGTCGATCACCGCGCCGGTTCGGACGTTGCGCAGTGTGGAGCGGACGAAGGCACCCCCTTTGCCCGGCTTGACGTGCTGGAATCCCTGGATTTGGAACAGGCCATCCGACAGCTCGATGGTCATACCGTTCTTGAAATCGTTCGTGCTGATCGTTGCCATGGGGGACTTGTCCACCTTTTTGTGTGAGTACTGGGGTTGCACGGTACCGGCCCGGACCGCACCGCTGTCACGCCGCCACTACGGGATCCTTCGGACTGAGGGTCAGCGGGATGTGGCCGGAGTCGGTGACGACAATGGAATCCTCGATTCTCACCCCACCCAATCCTGGGATGTAGACACCGGGCTCGATGGTGATCGCCTGGCCGGAGCGGATCATAGCGGCACTGGTGCGGGACAAAAACGGATTCTCGTGGATTTCGAGCCCTATGCCATGTCCGGTGCCGTGGACGAAGGCGTCAACCAGATCGTATTCGGCCAGGACCCGGCGGCAGGCCTCGTCGACCGCCACCGCCTCGACGTCATGCTTCACCGCTGCCAGACCGGCGGCCTGGGCCGATTCGACCGCTCGATAGAGGTTCTCGGTGTCGGAATTGAAGCCGCCGATGGCGAAGGTCCGTGTCATGTCGGAGCCATAGCCGTCGACCCTGGCCCCCATGTCAATGATCAGGAGATCGCCACGGTCAAGAATGCGATCGCCGGGCCGGGCGTGGGGAAGGGCGCTGTTGGGGCCGGAGGCGACAATGGTGGGGAAGCTGGCATCATCGGCTCCCCGCTCGAGCATGGCCGACTCCAGTCGACGAGCCAGCCGTCGTTCGGTGAACGACCCCGGTCCGAGCTCGGTCAACTCGGTCATCACCTCGGCCAGTGCGCCATCGGCTATCTCGGCGGCTCGGCGAAGTCGATCGACCTCGCCGGCGTCCTTGATCTGGCGGAGGTCGTCGATGACCCGGCCGAGAGCCTCGAGTTCGGCACCGGAGCCCCGGCGCTGCTCCAGTTGTTCGACCAGCGATCGCTGCCGGTCCCACGTGATGTGATGGCTCTCCACGCCCAGACGCAGCGATGGTCCCAGCCGTTTCTCCAACTCGGACAGCAGGAGATCATCCAGCTCCCGTCCGATCAGCACCTGCGCAGTCACGCCGGCCCCGGACAATTGGTGCTCGATCTGGATCCGGTACCGCCCGTCGGTGACCACGATCAGCTCGTCACCAACCAGGGCGCCGGCGCCGTTGGAACCGGTGAAACCGGTCAGCCACCGCAGATTCGCCGGCTTGGAGATCATCACGGCGTCACATCGGTCCGCCACCTCCCGAGCCAGTCGACGGGCCCGTCCGGCGACGTCCATCGCCGAAAGCGGTCGGGATCCTGCCGGGGACGAGTGGTCGTGCGGTGTCACGGCCGGCCCAGACGATCCAGGGCGTCGGCCAGGACCTCCCGATCGTCGATCCGAACTGTTTCGACACCGTCCGTTCCGTCGAGCACGAACGTAACCCCGTCGACCGCCTTCTTGTCCCGGGAGAACAGGTCGAGCAACTGATCGGCATCGATCGGACCGACCGGGTAGCGGTCGATCAACCCGGGAAGCGACGTCGACAGCCCGTAGCCGGTCACCACCCGCCGGTGCTCGTCCACTCGAGCCTGATCGATACGGTCCAGGCGGTGGGCCACCTCGGCGGCGTAGACGAGGCCGAGGGCGACGGCTTCGCCATGGCGGATTCTATAGCCACTGGCCGTTTCCAGTGCGTGGGCCAGTGTGTGGCCGTAGTTCAGAATGGCCCGACGACCGCCCTCCCGCTCATCGCCGGCGACGACCTCGGCCTTGATCCGGGCCGAGGCGGCCACCCGCTCCGCCAGCGGGAGACGGTCGAGGCGGCCTCCACCGAGGAAGTGGTACTTGGCCAACTCCCCCATGCCCGACACGAACTCGTCCTGAGGAAGCGTGTCGAGGGCCTCGATCTCACAGACCACCGCAACCGGCTGCCAGAACGCCCCGACCAGATTCTTTCCCTCGGCCAGATTGACTCCACACTTGCCCCCGATTGCAGCGTCGATCTGCCCCAACAGCGTCGTCGAGACATGGACAACCGGGATACCACGGTGGTACGAGGCAGCCACGAAGCCTCCGACGTCACTCACCACTCCCCCACCAACGGTGACCACGGCGTCTCCCCTGGTCATGCCCCAGCGGGCGAACCGGGAGCACAGGTCCTCGACCACCGCCAGCGTCTTGGCCCCCTCCCCGGCAGGGAGCACGAACGTCTGCTGCTCCCGCCCGGTCTCGACATCAACCCCGATGCCGTCCTGGGTCAACACCGCCACCCGTCTCGCCCGATCGGGGACCAGCTTCGACACCAGCTCCCGAGCACCCCGTCCCACATGAATGGCATAGGACCGGCCACCATCGACGGTCACCGACTCGGTCAAATAGCGAGCGTGACCGGGAGGGGGGACCTGGGCCAGGGCGGCGACAACCTCCTCGGCGAGCAGGTGGCGCGGGCGGTGGTCGATCTCGACAAGGACATCGGCCACCGTGGTCAGCGGCCCGAGGAACCGGCGTTTCATGGTCGGCTCGACAGCGGATCGGGGATCGTCGACCCAGACCGTGACGGCCTGATCCCGAACCGATCGCCGGACATCAACCGACTCCAGTGACGTCGCGGTGGCCACCACGATGGACCCGGCGGCCTCGGACAAGATCTGATCCCACTCCTCGGTCACGCAATGATCGGGGCCGCGAACCACCGACCGTTCCTGTCGCAGCGCCACCGCCGACACCACATCATCGACGGGAAGACCAGGGAGGGCGACCACTACCGTGGGAAACGACTTCACCCCGTCAAGGCTAACGGTGAGGTCGACCACCGGCCGCCGTCATCGAGAAGGCCGGCCAAAAAGCCGGTCTCGCCCCACGATGGTGGAGCGAGACCGGTGCGAGCCAACGCGACGGTCCGTTGCGGTTCACATCCCCGTCGGCGACTGGACGCCGACGGAGGATGATCAGCTGTCCTGCTTGAGGTACTCCATCAGCAGGCCACCATTGACGTCCTCGCTGTTGACCAGGTCGGAAGCATCCCTCAGCCCATCACCGAAGTCATGCATTTCAGCCGAAGAAGGGTTGCCCCCGGGAGGCATCGGAGGACGGGCCTGGGTCCGATTGTCCACGGTCGAGCTGAGCGACACCGATCCGCTGCCGTTTCCGTTGGCGGCGGCATTGACCAGTGGGGAGGACGCCTGAACCCGGGGTCGGTTGCTCGACGGCTCACTGATGATCACCAGCTGGCGCTCGGCCAGATTCTTGATCTGCCGGCTTCCCTCGACCTCACCCAGATTGAGGCGCTCGCAAACGACCATGGCCGGACAGCCGGCGGCGATGGTGGTGAGGGCCGACCACTCGCCTCGGGTGATCGTGACCTCCTCGGCGGGAAGATCCGACACCGGTGTGACGATGTGATTGAGGGTGGGGACCACGGCCTCGATCGATCGCCAATCGAGCAGGCGGTTCTCTGCGTCCTCCAGGACCGACATGACGTCCTCGTCGAACTCGGTGGGCTCCACCTCCTCGGCCGAGAAGGTGAAATTGCCCTCGCTGTAGCGGAGCAGTTCGAACATCACGTCACCGATGCCGGTTCCATTGGCGGCGTAGCTGGCCGTTCCGTCGACCAGGCGGCCCTGACGGAACGAAAGCGAGCCCGTGCCCCTGTCACCCTTGATCGACAACTGACCGGTTTTCGACGTACTCGACAGCAGTCCTAACACTTCGTCGAGCGCAAAGTTCTCGAGCGAACCCTGAAGCATGTTGGTGATACCTTTCCTGTCACGCCCGGCAAAGCCGCTGGACGAATCGTGGCTACACCAGTTCATTCGGCCCAACTCGAATGGATTTGAGCCGGCAGGGAAGGATTGGAGCGGATTTTGTCGACGGCAGTCGATGGCGATCGAGCCAGGGGCCCAGTCGAGGCTCAGACCCGGGAGCCGACTGCGTGGCGCATGACATCGATCGGGGCAGGCTTTCCGGTCCATCGTTCGAACTGCAGCGCGGCCTGGTGGATCAGCATGCCCAGACCGCCAACGGTTGTCGCTCCGACCTCCTCGGCGGTGGTCAGCAGCGGGGTTCGTTGCGGTTCGTACACGATGTCGACCACCACCTGATCGGCGCTCACAAGATCGGCGGCGACGGGCCTGAGGTCGGGGGCCGGACCGCCGGTCATGCCGACGGCCGTGGCATTGACGATCACATCGATGGTGACGTCGCCCCACCCCGGCTCGGTCAGCGGGACCGGCACCGCCTGGGGGGCGAGTCGGGCTGCGTCAACAGCTTTGTCCGATGATCGGTTGGCCACCAGGATCGACGCCGCTCCACTACGACCCAGCGCCTCGATGATCGACCGGGCGGCGCCGCCGGCACCGATCACCGCCACGGTGGCGCCGTCGAAGCCGGTGCCGGAGCTCCGACCGAGTTCGTGCTCGAACGCAGCCACGAATCCGTCACCGTCGGTGGAATCGGCAACCAGCTCCTCACCGTCCCAGAACAAGGTGTTGGCCACACCGAGACGGTCGACCACAGCGGTACGACGGTCGGCGAAGCGGGCGGCCGCCTCCTTGTGGGGCATGGTCACCGACAGCCCGGCCAGTCCCAGGGTGCGCATGGCCTCGACGGCTCCGCGCCCGTGTCCGGGGCTCACATCGAACGCACCGTACACCCAATCGAGACCGGTGGCCCGGAAGGCGGCGTTGTGAAGTACCGGCGATTTCGAGTGACGAACCGGCGAGCCAATGACGCCGGCGATTCGGGTGTGGCCGGTGATCGGCACCGCGTCCGCCGGCAACGAACCGGTCACCCGCCCAGCAGTCCGGCCTCTTCCGAGATCGCCTTCTGCTCCAGGAACTCGTCGTAGCTGTTGGTGAAGAGGTGGTTGCCCTGCTCGTCGGCCAAGACGTAGAACAACCAGTCACCGTCGGCCGGGTTCATGGCCGCCTCCAGCGAGGCTCGGCCCGGCGCTGCGATCGGGGTCGGCGGCAAACCGTCCCGGGTATAGACGTTGTACTCGAAATCGGTCTGGAGCACGTCGGTGGTCAACTGGGCCTGGCGGTCGGCCAGGCCATAGAGGAGCGAGGCGTCGATCTGGAGGCGCATGGGCTCCCGAAGACGGTTGTAGATGACCCGGGCGATCTTGGCCCTGTCGCCGTCGGTCTTGGCTTCGGCCTCGACCATGGAGGCGATGATGATGACCTCATAGGCCGACATGTCGTGAACCTGCTCGGCGGCGCCGTAGCCCAACTCACCGGTGACGCGGGCGAATTCATCGTTCATCTTGGCCAGGACCTCGATGGCCGTGATGTCGCTTTCGACGAAGTACTTGGAGGGGAACAGCAGGCCCTCCCACGAGGCAACTCCGGACGGGCGATATCGAGGCTGGAGGCGACCGGAGTCAAGCGCGGCCCGGAGTTCACCCTCGCTCACGCCATCAAGCTGAGCTGCGATACGGGGCAGCATTTCGTCGACCCACAGGCCCTCGGGAACCAGGAACTCGCCGTATTCGATCTGCGCCGGTCCAACCTGCAACACGGCGATGGCCTCGTCAGCCGACATGTTCTCCCGGAACGTGTACGCACCGGCCTGGAAATTGCCCTGATCCTTCCACTGGGCGTAGTAGCGGAAGAATGTGCTGTTGGGAATAATCTCCTTGCCGGCCAGGATCGACCCGATGTCGCTGGTGGTGGCGCCGGCCGGTACTTCGATCGCGACTTCGGCCCCGGGCTCGCCCTCGGGATCGAGCTGACCGGCAAACCAGTCCCGACCAGTCGTGTAGGCCACGTAGCCGATCACGACCAGCAACGCCATGGCCACCAGCACCCGGATGATGCGGAACCCGGCCGGCCGGGTCCGCACGAACTCGGACTGATCGTCCCACTCCAGCTCGGGGGCCGAGTGGTTGCCGGCATCATTACCGACGGCCTGATGGTTGGACGGGCTCGAGTCGGGGCCACCGCTGCCGGTTGGTCCACCCCCGTTTCGCCCACCGCCCTGCTGGTCGATGACGCTCACCCTGCCATGGTAGCTTCGGTTGGCGGCTTGGATGTTCACGATTGGGTCAAATCTCGGCGACGGTGGGCCGAAGGCCAATTCGAAGCAACTCGGAGAGGTGCGGTGGGGCGCTCCGTCCGGCGACCATCGGAGGTAGGATGCCGACCTGCGGCGGCAACCGGGCAAACGCAATGGGGCGTCAAACCCGTCCGTCGATCCAATGCTGGAGAACAACCGAAGCCGCCACCTGATCGATCATCTCCCGTCGATCACGGTCTCGAACCCCCTGTCGCCGCAGCGAGTTGGCGGCGGTCGTGGTCGAGTGGCGTTCGTCCTGGGTGACCACGGGGATCCTGCGGGGCGCCAATCGCCGCCGCAAGGCCTTGACCTCGGACAGCACTTTGCGAGCAGCGGGGCCGAGGTTGCCGTCCAGCGAGATCGGCAGACCGACCACGATCATCGTGGCGCCGGTCTCGTCGACCAGGGCCTCGATTCGCTCATGTTCCCGGGGACGGTCGCCCATCCGGTTGACCGTCTCGTACGGGGTGGCCACGAGTCGGGCCTCATCGCAGATGGCCACACCGATCCGACGGTCGCCGAGGTCGAGAGCCAGCACGCGACCCTGTTCGGGGAGTGCGGTAGCAACGTGATCCATTAAAGTTGGAGGGCTCCGTCGCCGGTCAGGAACCGATCCCAGCCGCTCGGCGGGCCAGCTCGAGGGCCTGGTCGATGCCATCCGGGTCCTTGCCCCCGGCCATGGCCAGATCATCACCCCGGCCACCTCCGCCCTTGATGGCTTTGGCCCCCTCTGCGATCAGGTCCCCGGCCCCGAAGGGGTTGTCGGGATTCACGGCCGCCACCAGCGCCGCGCCCCCACTGTCGGGAACCCCGCCGAGAACCACCGCAGCCACGTCATCCTGGCTGCGGACGGCCACGGCGAGATCTTTCAGCTCATCCCGGGACAGGTCGTCGATCCGAGCCACGACCACACCGTCCACGGCAGTGGACGCCAGTTCCTGGGCCCGGCCCTTGGCCAACCGGCCCTGCAGCGTTCGAACCTGGGTCTTCAGGTCGTCGAGTTCGTCAAGACGCTTGTCCAACCCGCCGAGCACCTCCCCCCTGGGCACGTTCAGCCGTTCGGCCGCCCGGGCCAGGGTCTTCTGCTCCCGCCGGAGAAGGTCGATGGCGCCGGCGCCGGTCACGGCTTCGACCCGGCGAAGGTTGGATCCGATCGAGCCCTCGGACACGATCTTCATCAGGCCGATGTCGCCCAGTGCGCCGACGTGGGTTCCACCGCAGAACTCGAGGGTCGGTCCGGCCTTCAGAACCCGAACCATGTCACCGTACTTGTCGCCGAAAAAGGCGACTGCGCCGATGGCCTCGGCCTCCGCCTTGGTCATCTCGGGATGCTCGGTCGCCGGGTTGGCCAGCACCTGCCGGTTCACCAAATCCTCGATGCGGGCGATCTCGTCGTCGGTCAGGGGTTCGAAATGGCTGAAGTCGAACCGGAGACGGTCGGGGCCGACCATCGAGCCCTGTTGCTTGACGTGGTCACCCAGCACCTCTCGTAGTGCCCAATGGAGCAGGTGCGTGCCGGTGTGGTTGCGCCGGATGGCGTCCCGCCGCTCGGTGTCGATACTCAATGTGGCCGTTTGTCCGGGCCGGATCTCACCGTCGACGATCTCGATGAGGTGGCGATGCACACCGGGAACGGCGTAGATGGTGTCGAGGACGCGGGCTCGGCCGGTTTCGGTCTCGATGTCCCCGATGTCGCCGATCTGGCCACCCGATTCGGCATAGAACGGGGTGCGGTCGAAGAAGGCCGACACGGTGGAGGTACCCAACCCGGTGACCAGCAGGACCGTGGCGTCGACGTCGGTCAGCTCGTCGCGGCCGACGAACTCGGTAAGGCCGTTGGACTCGACCAGGGCCTGAACCTGTTCGAAATCAGCAGCCTGGACCGCGCCCTTGCGGGCCGCCTTGGCCCGAGCCCGCTGGTCCTCCATGGCCTCGTCGAAGCCGGCCCGGTCCACGTCGTAGCCACGCTCGGCCACCACCTCGGCCGTGACCTCGAACGGGAAACCGTAGGTGTCGTGGAGCAGGAAGGCCACCGAGCCGGGAAGCATGCCACCTTCGGGCAGGTCGGCCAAGTGCTCATCGAGGATGGCCGAGCCGGTGGCCAGCGTCTTGCGGAACTGGGTCTCCTCCCGCTCCACCACCGAACGGACCAGGTCGTGGGTGGTGACCAGTTCGGGATAATCGGAGCCCATGATCTCGACCACCGCATCGACCAGCCGCCCGCAGACGAGATCCTCGACACCGAGCAGGTAGGCGAAGCGAACGGCCCGGCGCATGATGCGGCGCAACACGTAGCCCCGATCCTCATTGGAGGGGAACACCCCGTCGCCGATGAGGAAGGTCATGGTTCGGGCATGCTCGGCCAACACCCGCAGGGCAAGATCGGACTTCTCGTCGTGACCGAGGTGATAGCCGGTCACCGACTCCGCCACTTCTATCAGACGAGCCATCTCGTCGATTTCGAACACCGAGTCCTTGCCCTGGAGCACCGCCAGCATGCGCTCCAGGCCGGCGCCGGTGTCGATCGAGGGTTTGGGCAGCGGCTTGGACTCCCCCGACTCATCGGTCTCGAACTGCATGAACACGAGATTCCAAATCTCGACGTAGCGCTCATCGGCGTCGGGGTTGAGCGGCCCGCCCTCGGGTCCATAGTCCGGCCCCTTGTCCCAGAAGATCTCCGAACAGGGACCGTTGGGGCCGGTGTCGGCCATACGCCACCAGTTGTCCTCGTCCAGCCGCTGGATCCGTTCGGCCGGAACCCCGACAGTCTGCTCCCAGATTTCGGCAGCCTCGTCATCACTCAGATGCACGGTGACCCACAGGCGCTCGGTATCGAGGCCGAGCACCTCGGTGACGAACTCCCATGCCATGGGAATGGCCTCGTCTTTGAAATAGTCGCCGAAGCTGAAGTTGCCCATCATCTCGAAAAAAGTGAGATGGCGGGCGGTGCGACCCACCTCGTCGAGATCGTTGTGTTTCCCTCCGGCCCGAACACACTTCTGGACCGTGACCGCCCGGTTGTGCTCCGGCTTCTGCTCACCGATGAAGTAGGGCTTGAACGGCACCATGCCCGAGTTGACGAACAGCAGCGTCTGATCGTGAGGGATCAAGCTGGCCGACGCCAGGTGCTGGTGGTCCCGCTCCACGAAAAAGTCGACAAAGGCCTTGCGTAGCTCGTTGGCTTTCATGATGAAAACCAGGCTACCGTCGGGCACGAACCGGCGCCGACGATTCCCGCCGGTTCGTAACCTGCGACCGGACCCGCCGGCGACGCCGGGCCGAAGTCGGGATCAGGGTCTGATCACCGGTCGAGGTTTGGTCGGCCGCCCCGCCGAGATGCCTGCCTCGGCCGGTCCCATGGCTTGACCGGGCGGCGGTACGTGCGCAGCCGGCGATTCACCGGAAGTGGAGGCTCATCGACCGAACGAAACCGCCCCGTCGGTACGGCCTCGGGAATCTGGGGTGGCAGATCCTCCTCGCCGCGTGCGCCGGCGGGATCGAATCGATCGAGCAGCAGCTCATCGGCGGCCCGGTGGTCACCCTCGGCCCGCCGGTACTGGGACCACAGCAGGCGTTGATCACGTTCACTCTCGTGGCGGACCTGATCGATGAAGCGGCTTGGGATCCGGCGGACGGCGCGGCTGCCGCCGGACACTCGCCGGGCCACCAGGGTCACCGAGCCTGTGGCCCGGCGCGATGCTCGATACGCCGACCTTGCTCCCCGAGAGGTGGCCAGCGCCGAACCGCCGACCCGGAGCGGATCGCCGGGCATGGTCGACAGCGCCTGGACCACGTTGTCGGGCAACCGATCCTTGAGCTCGTCGGAGGCCTGATCCACCGATCGACCGGCCGAGCGCCGGACCAGGGCACGCAGCACCGAAACCAGAGCCAACCACCGAAGGCGACGGACCACGAATCGGGCCAACCATCGCACCATCATCGGCGATCCAATCCGTTGCGGCCGGACATTCCACCCCGTCCCGACTCCAGCTCATCGCGACGACCGCCTCGCCGGGACCGCAACCAGCGCCGCGCCACTCGACCGGTGCCGGAGGCAACGGCCAGGGTCCGGATGACGGGGTCCTGCACCGCATCATGGGTGCGTCTGGTCGTTTCGCTGATGGCCGTGGTGGCCTGATCGGCCCGGTCGAGCACGATGTCGACCTTGTCCAGCTCGGCATCGGCGTCGGCCACCAACTGACGGAGTTCCTGAAAGGCGGCGATTCCCTCGTTGCGGAGTTGGGTCGCAGTGTCCTCGAGTTTGGCCAGGGTGTTGTTGAGGTTGTTGACCGCGGTGATCAGGAAGACCGCCGCCACTACGACGGCGATGGCCACAATGATGGCGGCGAAGTCGATGACTGTCACTGATGTTCCCCTTCGGTCAGCCTGTCGTCGAGTTGCTCCGGGACCGGGCGGCCGGATGGCAGATCCGGCCGATCCCGCACGGTGGGCACGTAGTAGCGGCGTTCGGACACGTCGTCCGGCAGATACTGTTGCTCGACCCATCCGTGGGAATGGTTATGAGGATACCGGTAGCCTTGGCCGTGGCCGAGGGATGCCGCCCCTCGGTACGAGGCGTCTCGAAGGTGGGGCGGTACTTCGCCGGCCGGACGATCCTGCACATCGGCCATGGCCCGGTTGAGACCGACGTAGGCCGAATTGGACTTGGGCGACGTGGCCAGATGGACGGTGGCGTGGGCCAGATTGATGCGGGCCTCGGGCAGCCCGACGAAATCGACGGCCTGAGCGGCAGCGACGGCCATCGGGAGGGCGGCGGGATCGGCCAACCCGATATCCTCCGACGCGGCGATGACCAGACGGCGGGCGATGAATCGGGGATCCTCACCGGCGCTCAGCATTCGGGCCAGCCAATACAGCGCAGCGTCGGAATCGCCACCCCGGATGCTCTTGATGAAGGCGCTGATGACGTCGTAGTGTTCGTCGCGGCCATAGCGAAGCGCCTTGAGATCGGTGGCCGATTCGGCGTCGACCAACCCGACCACCACCGGCGCCGACCCGTCGTCTACCGAGGCGGGGTCGGACCCGGTGTCGCCCGCAGTGTCGGCGGCCCGGGCATGGGCCAGGGCCACGGCAACCTCGAGGGTGGTCAGAGCCTGGCGTCCGTCACCGGAAGCCCGGGAGGCCAAATGGCGAAGCGCCTCGTCGGTGGCAGTGGCGCCCTCGAGTTCGAGGCCCCGATGCAACAGCGCAAGCAAGGCCTCGTCGTCCAACGGGTCCAGCCGGAACAGCGTGGACCGACTGCGGAGCGGTGCATTGACTTCGAAGAAGGGATTCTCGGTGGTGGCACCGATCAGAACCAGGACGCCCGACTCGACCGCCGGCAACAGCGCATCCTGCTGTGCCTTGTTGAACCGGTGGACCTCGTCTAGAAATAGAATTGTGCCTCGACCGTGGGCGCCAAGAGTCTGCTCGGCAGTGGCAATGACGTTGCGCACGTCTTTTACGCTGGCGTTGACGGCCGATAGCTGAACGAACTCCTTGGACGATGCCAAGGCAACAAGACGGGCGAGTGTAGTTTTGCCCGTGCCAGGAGGGCCCCAGAAGATGACCGACGACAATCGATCCGCCGCCACCAGGCGACGCAAGGCTCCATCGGCGCCGAGTAGGTGGGGCTGGCCGACGACGTCATCAAGCCGTTGCGGTCGCAGCCGGTTGGCCAACGGTGACCGGGCAGCCAGCCGCTGCTCGGCGGCGGCGGCGAAGAGATCGTCGGAAGGCATCACCGTTCACGCTATCCCCGCCCATGACGTGATGTCATCAGGGAGCCGATCGTGAACGGGCGGACCGTGCTCACCCTGCTGCTGTATCTTTGGATCGGCATCACCGTGGCCATGGTGCTGATGTGGCTGTTCCGGCGTCGATCCGAGCCGAAGACCACGCTGGGCGCCTCGACGGGCATCGGGACCGAGACCGAGGACGAAGCCGGTGTGCCTCGACCGATCAACTTCGACACGAGTCCCGATTCCGGCGACACCATCGTCCTGGGGGGAACCGACCCGACCCGGCAACCGTCCGGCCACGACGAGGGCATCGACGATGAGGATCATGGTGCGAGCGTCGGCGATGATCGTGAGCCGGGCGAGCCCGATCATGACGATCGCGCCCTGGTGTCGACTGCGCTCGGTGTCGGCCTGACCCCGACAGCGTCGAGCGGTGAGTCGGTGGCCGACCTGCTGGCCGACATCGAGCTGCCCTACGACCTCCAACCCATTGACCTCGGCGACTCTGCGCGGCGGGCCGTCTATCTGAGCCCACATTCGAACCCGGAGGATGTGGGAACGGAATTTGCCGATGAGCTGGTCAAGCTCGGCTACACCATCGAACCGATGGGCCTGGATCAGGCCGTGGCTCGGCGAGGCCGTGAAGTTCTGCATATGAGGATCGTGCCCGAGGCCGGGGCCGTGGTGGCCGACGATGGCGAAACCAGGCCCTATGACCAGGCATCTCCCACCGACACCGCGCTGGAGGTGTGGATCGATGGCGAGGCCGACGCCGCCATCCGTTGGTAGCAGGTCGACCGAACGGACCGGGCGAGATCGATGTCACCAGTGGTGGAGCGCCCTCAGTCCACCGGCGGTGGCAGCACACGCAACCCGAGCTCGTGGAGCTGGGATTCCTCGACTTCGGAGGGAGCACCGGTCATGGGGTCTAGGCCGGATTGGGGCTTGGGGAAGGCAATGACCTCCCGGATGTTCTCTTCCCCGGCCAGGATGGCGGCCAGCCGCTCCAGGCCGTAGGCGAAGCCGCCATGGGGTGGCGCCCCGTACTTGAACGGGTTGAGGAAGAACCCGAACCGGGACTCGGCCTCCTCCGGTCCGATGCCGAGCAGCGAGAACACCCGCTGCTGGAGCTCGGGATCATGGATTCGAATACTGCCCGACCCCAGTTCCCAGCCGTTGAGCACCAGGTCGTAGGCCCAGGCCCGCACACTCATGGGGTCCGATTCGAGCTTGTCAATGTCTTCGGGACGGGGATGGCAGAAGGCGTGGTGGCCCGCCTTGGGCCGACCAGTGGCGGCATCGACCCCGACGAAGAGGGGGAAGTCGATGATCCACACGTACCGGAACGGCCCCTCGCTGACCGGGGGGCGGCCCATGCGGTTGCGGAGCTCGCCCAGCACCTCACACGTGGTATGCCATTCGTCGGCGATGAGCAGGAGCAGGTCCCCCGGGTTGGCCTCCAGCCTCTTGGCCAGCTCCTGTTGCTCGGTTTCGGACAGGAACTTGGCCACCGGCGACTCGAACGAGCCGTCCTCTGCCACCTTGAGCCACACCATGCCTTTCGCCCCGAACGACCTGGCCGTGTCGGTGAGCCCGTCCAGCTTGTTGCGGCCCCAGTCGGCGGCGGCGGCAATGGCATTGATGCCCTTGATGCTCCCGGCCGCGGCGAAGGCCTTGAACTCGGTGGCGGCGAAGACGTCGGTGAGCTCCACCAGCTCCATGTCGAATCGAAGATCGGGTTTGTCGGTGCCGAAGCGGTTCATGGCCTCGGACCAGCTCATGCGGGGAATGGGATCGGGGCGGACTCCGGTCACCGCCTCCGCCGCATCCAGCACCGAGACCTCGACCGCGGAGAGCACATCGTCGACCTCGACGAAGCTCATCTCCAGATCGAGTTGCATGAACTCGTACTGGCGGTCGGCCCGGAGATCCTCGTCTCGCAGGCATCGGGCGATCTGGAAATAGCGATCCAGCCCACCGACCATCAGCAGCTGCTTGTACAGCTGGGGTGACTGGGGAAGGGCGAAAAACGTGCCCGGCCTCTGGCGGGACGGAACAATGAACTCCCGGGCACCCTCGGGAGTCGTGGGCATGAGCATCGGGGTCTCGACCTCGACGAAGCCCTGGTCGACCATGGCGGACCGGATGGCGGCATTGACCTGGGATCGGATGCGCAGGTTTCGCTGCATTCGGGGACGGCGCAGATCCAGATAGCGGTGGCGAAGCCGGACCATCTCGTCGACGTCGTCGGCCCGTTCATCCAATGGGAAGGGCGGAGGTTCGGCCGTCGACAGGACCACCACCTCGGCCTCGGTGATCTCGATCCGGCCTGTGGCCAGGTTCTCGTTGACGGTGCCCTCCGGACGGTGGTTCACCGTTCCGGTCACCGTGATGACGTACTCGGAACGAACATCGACAGTGTTGTCGACCACACACTGGACGATTCCGGAGTGGTCACGGAGATCGACGAAGGCCAGATGTTCACCATGCTCCCGACGCCGATTGACCCAGCCGGCCACGGTCACAGTCCGGCCGATATCGGCCTGGGTGAGCTCTCCGCAAAGGTTGGTGCGCATCATGACAGCAGTGACCTGACCTTCTTCACTAGATCCCGGCGATCGACTTGTTGTTGTTGGTCGCCCGAGCGAACGCCGTCGCGTAACGTTCGAACCGCCACGGTACCGGCTTCGACCTCCTCTGAGCCGATGATGACGGCGATCTCCGCACCCGAGCGGTTGGCCGCCTTCATCTGCGCCTTCATCGACCGTCCGTCGTAGGCCCGGTCGGCCGAAATGCCGGACGATCGCAACTCCTCGACCGCCTCCACCCCGGCCAGATCATTGGTGGTGCACACCACCCAGACGGCGACGGTGTTGTCAACCGGGTCGAAGACTCCTTCGTCGTCACAGGCCAACAGGGTTCGATCCACTCCGAGAGCGAAACCAACCCCGGGTTCGGGCGGGCCGCCCAGGGCCTCGACCAGCCCGTCGTAGCGCCCACCGCCTCCCAGCGCATTCTGCGCCGCGTCGAGCGAATGGGACACGAACTCGAACGTGGTGCGGGTGTAGTAGTCGAGCCCACGGACCAGGCGAGGTTCGACCCGGTAGTCGATACCGAGGGCATCGAGACCGGCCAGTACCCGATCGAAGGCGGCCGCTGCCTCCGATGAGAGATACTCGCTCATGACCGGGGCCTCGGCTGCCACCGCGGCGTCACCCGGTCGCTTCGAATCGAGAACCCGAAGTGGATTGACCACCATGGTCTTCTGAGCCTGCTCCGAGAGACGGGAACGATTTGCCTCCAGGTACTCGATCAGCGCTGCCTGGTAGCGGGGCCGGTCACCGCCATCACCCAGCGAGTTGACCACCAGGGTGAGATCGGCCAGGCCGATACGTCGGAAAAACGCCAGGCCAGAGCTATCAGCTCGGTGTCGATGTCGGGGTCATGGGAACCGATGACCTCGGCCCCGACCTGTTCGAACTGGCGATACCGACCCTTCTGAGGCTTGTCGTAGCGAAAGCCGGACCCTACATACCAGGTCTTCCACGGCGTCAAGGGACGGTGCTGGGCGAAGGCCCGACACACCGAGGCCGTGAACTCGGGGCGCAGCGCGATCTCCCGACCACCTTTGTCTGTGAACGAATAAAGCTCCTTCGACACCACATCGGAGGCCTCACCGAGACGAACGAACACCCCGACGTCTTCGAACATCGGCGTGACGATCTGGCCGAAACCGGCAGTAATCGCCTCGTCGGCGAACACCTCGACCAGGCGCCTCAGGCGCCCGGAATCGGGCTCGGTGATATCACGGGTCCCCGGTGGTGTCTGGAAGTCTGCTCGAACCATGGCGTCTGTGAGCGTACCGGCCCTAGCCCTCGGGTCCCGACGTAGCGGTCCATGTCGGCCCTGACGATGAGCAGGCCTCTAGCGTGGGCAGGCCGAGATTCCAGTGGTTGTCGAGGGATCGAAGGATGCACAGCGCCTGGGGGCCGACGATGGGACCGGCGGGCACGGCAACGGCATCGAGCTCGACGAAGACGATCCCTCGCTCCCCGGCCGGCCCCCACTCGGCCGTTGCCACCGGGACACGGCCGTCCGCCGCCAGCGTCACCTCGACGTCCTCGGCCACCGATTCCACCCTGAGGTCGACGTCGGCGGTCACACCGAATTCCGGGTCGAGGGGTTCGACGGCCGAGACCTTGGCTTTCGATTCTTTGCCGTCGGGGCCGTTGGCCACGAACATCATGATTCGACTCTCGCCCCGTTCGCTCAGCCGACCCCGAACCCAGCGCTGGAGATCGCCCGGAGCTATGTCGTGCTCATGGCCCCGAAGCTCGCCGGCGACCTCGGCCAGGTTGGTGAAGTAGAGCGAGATCGCCGCACCATCGATGGTGGGGAGCACCGTCGGTAGTGCGGCGCCGTAGCGCATGTTGACTTCGGTGGGCACAAAGCCCTCACATCCATCAATCGAGCTGCCGGCCACACCATCGAGGGTGAACACACCCCGGAAGTCAACCCGCTGCTGTAGCTCCCTGCCGACGGCTTCGGCGGCGACGGTCATGGCCGCCGTGATCTCACCGGGCGGCTCCCAGAAGCTGGCCGAGCGGCCGTAGATCAGCTTCGGCGCCGTCGGCTCCCGATACACCAGCATCTCACTGGGCCGAAATGAGATGACCTCGCCCCCCATGACCATGCCGTGGATGGAACATGGCACGCCGTCCAGGAAGGGCATGATCCGGACTCGACGGTGCCTCGATGCCAGATCCGGTCGCAGCTCGGTCACCCTCGACTCGGTCGGCACCCAGTGGGTGCCGACGATGCCGCCGTGCCAGCCTTGGTCGTTGTCAACCGCCCAGACCGTGCCCAGGGGCCCGGCCAATTTCCGATGGGCGGCCACCGCGGCGTCTTCATCGGCCAGCTCGACCACCTGACTCCCGGCCTGCGCAACCCCGGCGGCATCCCACACATCCAGAATGGCCAGCTTGTCCTCCAGCGCCTCCCATTCCGGTCGGCGACCTGCGAAGACAGGGCGACCGGCGATGTGGTGGTTCGAGGAAGTGAAGGGCTGGATGACACGGGCTTGATGGTCGGGATCCCAGGTGTCAACCTCGGCCTGGATGTGGATCGGCAGATCGTTCAGGGCGGCGTGCGCCAGGCGTATCCCCTCCAGAATGTTCTCCCCTTCGGGAACGTCCAAGGAAAGCACCCGGATGGAGTCGTCCAGCGGACCCACCCCATGACGACCAGCCAGGGCGAGCACGAAGTCGTGGGGATCCCGACCCGTCATCGACACCAGTCGGAGGGCGGCACCCACCGAAGACTGGGTGACCTCACCCACGGTCAGCCATCGACCCGGCTCGAAGATCGCCCGCAGCCGGTCCCGGAGACGGGTTTCGAACTGCCGTCGCCACCGATCTCGCTCGGCGTCGTGCGGTGACGGATCGCTGCTGGTGCCGGTAGCGGCCATGACAAAGTGTGACCGGCCGATCACGCCGGCTCAAGCCAATTTCCCACCGCCACCGGGCACTACCTACCTACGCCCGTCTCCACCGGGCACTGCCTATCTCCGCCCGGCTCCACCTGGCACGATGCGGTAGACGTCGTAGACGCCGTCGACGTTGCGCACACTGCGCATCAAGGACTGGAGGTGGGAGGGATCGGCAATCTCGAACTCGAACGACAGCCGGGCGATACGGTCGTCGGAGGTCTGGGTGGTGGAGCCGATGATGTTGACGTGGTGCTCGGAAAAGCAGCGGGACACGTCGGCCAGCAGGTGGGAACGGTCGTAGGCCTTGAGTTCCACGGAGGCCACGAAGTAGTCGGACTCCATGGTGTGATCCCATTCGGCATCGATCAGGCGATCGCCCTGAGCACCGGCCAGGGACTCGGCGTTGGCGCAGTCGGTGCGATGGATGGAGACGCCGCGACCCCGGGTCACGAAGCCCATGATCTCGTCGCCCGGAACCGGGGTGCAGCACCGGGACAGCCGGACCAGCACGTCGTCGAGACCCTCGATACGAACGCCGACCGCGCCCGGCGGCTCGCGCCGTGGTGGCGACATGTCGGATTTCGGAGCCCCGGGCAACGACGCCGGCGGGACCGGCTTCTCGCCCTCCTTGAGCTTGACCAGCCGGGCCACCACCGATTGGGCGCTGAGGTGGTGCTCGCCGATGGCGGCATACAGGCTGTCGGCATCGGCGTAGTTCAGGTCCGAGGCCACCTCGATGACGGTCTCGCCCGCCTTCTGACCGAAGTCGGACAGCGACAGCCCTTCCTTCTTCAGAGCCCGTCGCAGCTCGGTCTCTCCGTTGGCGATGGCATCCTCCCGCCGCTCCCGGGAGAACCATTGCTTGATCTTGCTGGCCGCCCGGTGGGACGATACGAAGTTCAGCCAGTCACGGGACGGACCGGCGCCGACCACCTTGGAGGTGAAGATCTCGACCGTCTGTCCCGAATTCAGAGGCTCGGACAGCGAGACGAGTTTGCCGTCGACCTTGGCCCCCACACAGCGGTGCCCGATATCGGTATGGATGGCGTAGGCGAAGTCGATGGGAGTGGAGTTCGCCGGAAGGGTGGTGACCTGGCCTTGGGGGGTGAAGACGAAAATCTCCTCATGGTCGAGGTCGACCTTCAGCATCTTCATGAACTCGTCGGGGTCGGACGCCTCCTTCTCCCAATCGATGATGCGGGTCAACCAGGGAAGATCAACCGACTTGTCCTTGTACAGGTAGTGGGCGGCGACCCCCGATTCAGCCCGGTTGTGCATGTCCCGGGTCCGGATCTGGACTTCGATCGGCTTGCCCTGAGGACCGACCACGGTGGTGTGCAACGACTGGTACAGGTTGAACTTGGGCATGGCCACATAGTCCTTGAACCGGCCCTGGACCGGCTTCCACGTGGCGTGGATGGAACCGAGGGCGGCATAGCAGTCACGTACACTCTCGACCACCACCCTGATGCCGACGAGATCATTGATCTCGTCGAACGCCTTTCCCTTCACCTGCATCTTCTCGTAGATGGAGTACAGGTGCTTCTCCCGGCCCATGACCTCGGCGTCGATACCCAGCTCCTTGACCCTGGCGCTCACGTCCTCCAGCACCTGGGTGAGGTAGGTCTCCCGCTCCGGCGCCCGCAGGGCCACCATGTGTTCGATCTCGGAGTACCGCTTGGGGTGGAGGGCGGCGAAGCTGAGATCCTCCATCTGCATCTTGAGTTCCTGCATGCCGAGCCGATGGGCCAGCGGAGCGTAGACCTGCAGGGTCTCGATGGCGATTCGCTCCTGCTTCCACGCCGGTAGAGCGGCCAGGGTCCGCAAATTGTGCAGCCGGTCGGCCAGCTTGATGATCAGAACCCGAAGGTCCTTGGACATGGCCACCAGCATCTTGCGGATGGTGGCCGCCTGCTGGGCCTCTTTGGAGTCGAAGCGAAGCCGCTCGAGCTTGGTCACGCCGTCGACGATGGCGGCCACGTCGGGGCCGAACGCCCGGTCGATGTCCTCCAGTTCGATCCGAGTGTCCTCCACCGAGTCGTGCAGCAGGGCGGCGGCGATCGAGACCTCGTCGAGGCCGAGCTGGGCGATGATCCTGGCCACCGACAGAGGATGAACGATGTAGGGCTCTCCCGATTTGCGACGCTGGGCGGCATGGGCCCGCGCCCCCATCTGGTAGGCCCGAAGCACCACATCGATCTGCTCGTCCCGCCGCTCACCATTGAACCGCTCGATGAGCGGCTCGATCTGAGCTTCGATGGTGCGCCGCTTTCGACGCCACGGCAGTACTCGCTCGACGGTGACCACGGGTTGCTGTGTCTCCGATCCAAGGGATCCTGTGATCCTCTCCTGTCGGTCAACTATAGCGATCGTGTGACCCCGCCTGTATCCGGCAGGTATCTTGACACCCGCCCCATCCGGTGCTTCCGCGGCTCATCGTCCCGCTATCGGGCGGGCAACCCGCAACTGGCCACCTGGAGGGGGCGGGGTCAGCGGCGCTTTCCCTTCTTCCGGGGACGGGGCGGACCACCACCAGGTGTGAGCAACGACGGGTCGTCTTCCAGCCGGCTCAACGGTGTACCGCCGTCGTCGCTGTCGGGCGTGGGCTCGGCCACCTCGTTGTCCACACCGTCGTCGGCGTCGCCCCGAGTCCGGTCCCGTTCGGCCCGTTTCTCGCGTCGAGCCTCGATTTCGGCTGCCCGCCGGGCCTCGGGCTGTCGTTCCTTCAGCCATACCAGGACCGGCGCAGCCACGAAGACCGACGAGTACGTTCCGGACAGTAGGCCGATGAACAGCGCCAGGGCGAAACTGCGGATGCCGGCACCCCCGAGCAGGAACCCCCCGATGAACAGCATCGACGTCACCGGGAGCACTGTGGTGATGGTGGTGTTGATGGACCGCATCAGCACCTGGTTCATCGAGGTGTTGATCAGATCCGACGGTCCCATGCGCTCGCCCAGGATCCCGTTCTGGTTCTCGAGCACCTTGTCATAGACCACCACGGTGTCGTACAGCGAATAGCCGAGGATGGTGAGCAGTGCGATGACGGTGGCCGGACTGACCTCGAAGGCGAACAGCGAGTACACGCCGGCGGTGAGGACCAGATCATGGACCACAGCGGCCAGGGCACCAATCGCCATTCGCCACTCGAGGCGCCAGGCCAGGTAGAGGGCGACGGCGATGAAGAAGAAGACCAGGGCTCTTACGGCCTGGGATGTGATCCGATCACCCCAGGTCGGTCCGATCTCGGACACGTTGACGTCGTCGCTGGTGACATCGCCCAGTTCCGCCATCTGAGTCACGATCTCATCGCTCCGTTCGAGAGCGGCCGAGCCGGCCTGAATCTGGATCAGATTGCCACTGCTGGTCCGGACCACCTGGATCCTGGCGTCCTCGGCCGAGGACACGGCATCTCGGGCCTGGGCCACGGTGACGTCGTCGGCCACCGGGACTTCCCACACACCCCCGCCTTCGAAGTCGATGCTGAGGTTCAGGCCTCGCACCAACAGCAACAGTATGGACACGACGATGGCGACCACTGCGACGACCAGGCTGATACGCCATTTGGGCCGGAAGTCGATGTTGGACTGTCCGGCGTAGAGGTCGCCGAGGACACTCATGTGGTTCCTCCCAGGAATTTCGGCAGGCCGAGCAGGCGGGGGTTTCGCTCCACCGCCGAGCGGCGGGCCAGCCAGGCCAGGGCCGGACGCATGAACATGACCGAGATGATCAAATCAAGGATGGTGGCCAGACCGAGATAGAAGGCGAAGCCTCGAACCGCACCGACCGTCAGCAGGTAGAGCAGGACGGCGGCGATGAGGCTGACGACATCGGCTTTGATGATGGTGGAGATGGCCGATCGGTAGGCCCGCTCGATGGCGGTCGGCACCCGCCGCCCCGACATGTAGGCCTCCTTGACATTCTCGAAGTACACGATGTTGGAGTCGGCCGACACACCGACCGATACGATGAGCCCGACGACGCCGGCCAGGCTCAGAGCCAGCCCGTAGGTTTCGCCGAACCAGGCCACGATGGTCCACAACGAGCGCGGCCGACAGCGCCAGCCCGGCGATGGCCACCAGCCCGGCCAGCCGGTAGTAGGCGATGAGGTAGACGGCGACCAGAGCCAGACCGATCAGACCGGCGATCGCCCCCGACCGCAAGATGTCACGACCGATGGTGGCCGAGACCGTTCTGATCTCCTGAGCCTGGAGTTCGAGGGGCAGAGCACCGAATCGAAGCGATTCGGCCAGCAATCGGGCTTCATCCTCCTCGAAATCGCCGCTGATGACGATCTGATCCCGGGAGAACCGCTGGGCATTGATTGACGGAGCCGAGATGACGGTGTGGTCGAGCACCACGGCCAATCGGCGGGTGGGGCAGACCTCGGGGTCGGCGTTGAAGCAGAGGTCGGCCACCTCGTTGAACTGATCGATGCCCTGCTCGCCGGGGCGGAAGGTCGGATTGACTTCCCAACCGGCACCGCCCAGTCCAAGGGCGACATCTGCCGTCTCCACCACCTCGCCGGTCAGCAGGGTGGGTCCGAGACAGAGCCGGTTGCCGTTGGTGTCGACCAGGACCACGTAGGCATCGGCCTCGTCGTCGTCGTCGGGAGTCACGCCGGGAATGCCGCAGGCCTGGAACGCAGCGAGCTGGGCCGGCGAGAGCGTGCTCTGATCGAGGGCCGGCGCATCATCGGCACCGGTTCCGGTATCGGCCGCAGTGGTTGAAGTGGCGTCGTCCTCACTCGTCGTCGTGGTCGTGGTGTCGTCGGACTCACCGTCGCCGGAGGACTGGGCCGGTAGGGCCGGACTGAACCTGCCGATCGGGGCCAGCGACTCCTCCTCGCCACCCAGCGGATCGTCGCCGTTGCCGGTTGAGGCGTCGGGATCGGGGGTCTCGCCATCGGTACCGTCCTCGACATCACCGTTCTCGGCGCCGTCACCCTGGAGCTCCGACAGATCGACGGGATTACCGTCGGCGTCGGTGACGGTGAGATCGCCGGTATCGTCCAGGCTCAGCGCCGGACCCAGATCGGCGATGACCGGCCGGAACCGGAGTTCGGCCGTTTGTTGCAGGCGCTCCAGGGCCTGCTCCTGCTCCTCGACCACGCCGGGCAGTGCAACCACGATGTTGGTGCCCTGGCGGGAGATCTCCGGTTCGGCCACACCGATCTCGTCGATACGGCCCCGAAGCAGCTCGACCGTCAGATCGAGCGCCTCGTCGGTGACCTCGGTCTCCTCGGTCGATGTCGGCTCGAGGACCACCGATACGCCACCCTGCAGATCGAGGCCGAGCAGCGGGGAGTTGCCGGCGACCACGGTGTAGACCAGACCGGCCAACGCCACAACGATGACGGTCAGGGCCGAATAGAGGGCGCCCCTATTCATCGTCGTCGGCCTCGGATTCGGCATCGACGTCAATCCTGCTGGCCACCGCATTCTTGGCCATCCGCAGCTCTATCCCCTCGGCCACATCGAGCCATACGACATCGTCGTCGACTGCATTCACGAACCCGTAGATTCCGGAGTTGGTGACGACCTCGTCGCCTTCGGCCAGGGATTCGAGCAACCGTTTGTGGTCCCGAGCCTTGCGCTGCTGGGGCAGGAACAGCAGCAAGTACATGGCGAGACCAAATACGATCAGAACGATGAAATCCATCGGTGGATCACCTCCAGCCTGCGAACACTATCGCTTGTTCATGGTGATCAGACACCAGCAGCCAGGTATTCACAGCTTCGAAAGCACACTCGGCGTCCTCCAACCATAGCCTCCCGATCGAGGCATGAGCCGCCTGCCGAAACAGGCCGGTTCGCCGGGCACGGGACCACACGGGTTGTCGGTCAGAAACCGTCAACCGGCTGTTCCCCCGGTGCCCAGCATGACCAGATCTCACGGCGCAGTCGGGCGAATTCGCCGGTCATCACCGCGTCCCGCATGCGACCGGTGAGCCGGGCCAACCAGGTCAGATTGTGCAGGGTGAGAATGCGACCTGCCGTCGGTTCGTTGGTGACCAGCAGATGGCGAACGTAGGCCCGTGAGTAGCGCTCGATGAGAGGATGGGCGAAGTCAGGATCGATAGGCCGATCGTCGTCGGCGAACTGCAGGTTCTTCAGATTGATCCGACCATGATCCGTCAGAGCCGTTCCATGCCGGGCCAGGCGAGTGGGCAACACGCAGTCGAACATGTCGATCCCATTGTTGACGGCCTCGACCAGGCCGATCGGATCACCCAGCCCCATGAAGTAGCGGGGTCGATCGGTGGGAAGATGGGCTGTGGCGGCGGCAAGAGCAGGGACCATGGCCGGCCGACTCTCCCCCACCGACAGGCCACCGACGGCGTAGCCGTCGAACCCGATCTCCACGGTGCGGATGGCCGATTCGGCCCGCAGATCCGTGTCGACCCCACCCTGCACGATGCCGAACTGGAGCTGACCGGGGGCGTGTTGTCGGGTGTCGCCGTTCCGGTGGTGGTCACGACAGCGACGAGCCCAGCGGAGGGTCATCTCCATGGCCTGACGAAGGGTCTCGGTCTCGGCCGGAAGGGCCGAGCAGACGTCGAGCACCATGGCGATGTCGGCCCCGAGCAGATGCTGCACCGCGACCGCCCGCTCCGGACCGAGTTCGACGTAGGAGCCGTCGTACACCGACCGGAACACGGCGCCGTCCTCGCTGACCCTGGGATCGAGGGAGAAGATCTGGTAGCCGCCGGAATCGGTGAGGATATGACCGTCCCAGCCCATGAACCGATGCAAACCGCCGAGCCGGGCAATCACTTCGGCGCCGGGCCGCTCCATCAGATGATAGGTGTTGGCAAGCACCACCGGCGGTCCCAGTCGATCCAGGTCGCCGGTGTCCAGGGTCTTGACCGCAGCCCGAGTCCCGACGGGCATGAACACCGGGGTCGGGATGGACCCGCGAGGGGTGTGGATGGCGCCGGCCCGAGCACGACCGTCCATCGCCTCCACCTCCATTGTCAGGGCGGCCTTGGTGGTGCTCCCGGTGTGATCAACCACGGCCGGTCTCCCCACTCGGACCGTGAGCGGGCACCGACGGTGACTCGCCGGGGACGGCCCGGGCCAGCAGCATGCAATCGCCGAAGGACAGGAATCGATAGTTGTGTTCGAGGGCCTCCCGGTACAGCGAACGCCACCGCTCGCCCACGAAGGCGTCGATCATGACCAGCAGCGACGACCGGGGAACATGGAAATTGGTGAGCAGCAGATCAATGACCTGCCATTGGAATCCTCGCCGAATGAACAGTTCGGTTGAGCCCTCCAGGCACCCGGTGACAGCCGCCGACTCGAGGGCCCTGACGACCGTCGTGCCGATGGCGAGAACTCGATCGGCGCCGGTGATACGTTCCCATGCCTCGGGGCCGATCCGATACCGCTCACGATGCATCTCGTGTTCGGCCACGTCTTCGGTGGTGATGGGGCGGAATGTCCCCAGACCGACCACCAGCTCGACCGTCACGATCTCCACCCCTCGACCGCGGATCCGGTCGATCAGCTCCTCGGTCAGATGGAGCCCGGCGGTGGGGGCCGCCACCGATCCCGGTCGCCGGGCATAGACCGTCTGGTAACGGTCGGGGTCGTCCAGAGGCTGGGTGATGTAGGGCGGGAGCGGAACCTGTCCCGCCGTCTCCATGGCGTCGGCGGCCACGGTGACCAGGCGTCGCCCGTCCGACAGCACCGCACCGACCGTGGCCATCGGCCGGTTCCCTTCACCCCCTGCGCCGTTGCCGACCGCGACGGTACCGGCGCCGGCCGTGGCGTACAGATCGGTGCCGGGAGCAACCCGGCGCCCGGGCCGAACCAGAGCCTGCCACTCGTCGGGACGGCCGGTGGGCTCCAGCACCAGGACTTCGACGGCGCCGCCGGTTGCCTTGAACAGTTCGAGCCGGGCCCGGAGCACCTTGGTGTCGTTGACCACCATGACATCACCGGGGCCGAGCAGCTCCTCCAATTCGTGGACCCGACGGTGCCGGACCCGGTCGCCGGTGGCATCGAGCAAGCGGGCCGAGTCCCTCGGCTCCGCCGGGTGTTGGGCCACGGCGTCATCGGGAAGGTCATAGTCGAAGGCCGTCACCGGCTGCTCGACCGCCATCACCGATCGATCCGTGCTCACCGTCTTGCCGTCTTTCGTCCGGCAAACCCGAGTTTGCCAACGGCAAACTCCCAGACGAGGCAACCGAGGTCAGTCATCGAACAGGGTCGTGACCTCGGGGACGTCACCGGCATCGGCCGGCGGAGCCAGGCCCAGATGCCGCCACGCCGCCGCGGTTGCCACTCGACCCCTCGATGTCCGCTTCAGCAGCCCCTGCTGGATGAGAAACGGCTCGATGACCTCTTCCACGGTCTCGGCCGGCTCGCCGACACTGATGGCCAGGGTTGACAGGCCGACCGGTCCGCCGCCGAAACGTTCGCACAGGTTGCCGAGGAGAATGCGGTCCACCTTGTCCAGCCCCCTCTCGTCGATGCCGAACACGGCCAGACCGTCGGCTGCGGTTACCCGGTCGATGGATCCGTCGCTCCGAACTTCGGCGAAATCCCTGACCCGGCGCAGCAGCCGATTGGCGATACGGGGCGTGCCCCGGCTCCGCCCGGCGATCTCGGCCGCCCCCGGCCGATCGATGTCCACCCCGATCACGCCGGCGGCTCGGATGACGATGCGTTCCAGATCGTCGATGTCGTAGTAGTCGAGCCGGAAGTCGAAACCGAACCGGTCTCGAAGCGGTCCGGTGATCAGACCGGTTCGGGTGGTGGCTCCCACCAGGGTGAACGGTTCGAGATCGAAACGGATGGATCGGGCGGCGGGACCCTTGCCCAGCATCACGTCAAGCTGGAGATCCTCCATGGCCGGGTACAAGACCTCCTCGACCACCCGAGGCAGGCGATGGATCTCGTCGATGAACAGCACATCGCCTCGCTCCAACTTGGTCAGAATGGATGCCAGATCCCCCGACCGTTCGATGGCCGGCCCCGATGTGATGTGGAGGTGGGCCCCAAGCTCGTTGGCCACGATGCCGGCCAGCGTTGTCTTGCCCAAACCGGGCGGTCCGGCGAACAGCAAGTGGTCGGCCGCCTGCTGACGAGCTCGGGCCGCCTCCACGATGATGCCCAGTCGTTCCTTCAGCTCCCGCTGACCCACGAAATCGTCCAGCGTGCGGGGCCGCAGCTGGGAGTCATCGAGGGACTCCAGGGCGAGATCAACCGACTGCTCGTCGGGCCAGGGACTGGGATCGAGGAGTTCGTCACGAGGCATAAGCGGAGTCCACACTACCCAGAGTGCTATGCCGACAGGTTCAGCAGGGCCTGTTTGAGCAGAAGCCCTGCATCCCGGCCGTCGTCGACGTGGACGTCGGCCAGTGCCTTGCGGATCTCGGCCGCCGAGTAGCCGAGGTTGGCCAGAGCCTCCCGGACATCAGCCAGCGAGTCGACGGTCCCGGTGCCGGCGGTGGCGACGCCGCCGGCTCCACCATCACCGACCAGGACCGGAAGTACAACCGTGGCCTTCAGCTCGACCAGAAGTCGCTGAGCCGTCTTCTTCCCCACCCCGGGCACCTCGCACAGAGCAGCCAGGTCGTCGTCGGCCAGAATCCTGGCCAACTCCGGCACCGGGTAGGTGGCCAGCACGGCAAGGGCCAGCGCCGGCCCGACACCATGGGCCGACAGCAGCCCCTCGAAGGCCAGGCGCTCGTCCTTGGTCAAGAAGCCGTAGAGTCGCTGGTCGGCCTCTCGAATGTGGTGGTGAATATGGAGTTGTACCTCCTGATCGCCCGGGACCCGACCAACGGTCGCCGCCGTCGTGTAGACGCGGTAGCCGACGCCGGCGACCTCCATGACCAGTTGGGCCACCGGCGATCCGTCCAGACCGGTCCCCCGGTCGATGACGACACCTCGAAGGCTGGCAATCATGGCCGTGCCCCTCCGGCCCCCCGACCGATGACCGATCGGCGACGACCCAGCGTGGGATCGTGGGCCAGGTGGCAAAGAGCAAGAGCGGCAGCATCGGCGGCATCGGCCGGCCTGGGCGGCGTCGGTAGATCGAGCAACACTTGAACCATGGTCTGCACCTGCTGTTTGTCGGCCCGACCGTCGCCGGCAACCACCGCTTTGACCTCTGTGGGCGAATACTCGACGACGACGATCCCCCGGTCGGCCCCTAGAGCGAGCGCCAGCCCGGAGGCCTGGGCCACGCCTACCGCGGTGCGAATGTTGTTCTGGAAAAAGATGCGCTCCACGGCCAGCACCCGTGGCCGGTACTCGTCCATGAGGTTGGCCAGATCGAACTTCAGCTGGGCCAGGCGATGGGGAACCTCGAGCTCGGGCGAAGTCCTCAAGACACCGAGAGCACGGGCCGTCCCCCGACCACGGCGACCGGGTTCGATCACGGCGTAGCCGCAACGAGACAAACCAGGGTCGATACCCAAGACGAACACCCGTACGAGCATAGCGCACGGCTCGGTTCCGGCGGGTGATGGATGCCGCAGTTCGGCCAACTTGCGGTTGAGTTATCGGAGGGGCTGCCGATAGTCAGAGGGTGCCATTTGCCGATACGACCTCGACCGACCCCGGTTCCCCCGCGCCCGGCCGTGCCCACGGTGATCGAAACCGAGCGACGAATACCGTGGCTGATGCCGCACCCGGCACGGAGGCCGGAGCCGACAGCGGACCGTCCCAACCGCTGAGCAGGGAGCGGCTGAGACGACGCCGGGACGACACCGAGGTCGAGCCGGCCGCCGATTCCGAACAGGGCTCGGCCGGGGCGCCGGCCCTCGCAGCCGGTGAGCTGCGATCGACATCGGTGGTGGAGATCCTCGGTGCCGACAAGTCGTTCCATGGCGTACACGCCCTGCGCAACCTGTCGATAGCGGTGGCCGAGTCCAGGATCTCGGTCCTGCTCGGGCCCAATGGGGCAGGCAAAACCACGGCCATCAGGATGATCACCGGAGCGCTGAAGCCTGATCGCGGGCAGGTCCTGGTGTTCGGTCTCGACCCCAGCGGCCGCGACGGCGAGGAGATCCGCCGCCAGTGCGGGGTGGTTTCGGCCAAACCGTCGCTGTACGACCGTCTGAGTGGAAGGGACAACCTTCGGTACGCGGCCGAACTCTACGGTCTGGGCCGAGGGGCGACGGCCAACCGGCGCATCGACGACGCTGCCGACCAGTTCGGTATCCTCTACGCCCTCGAACAGCAGGTCGGTGGCTATTCCACCGGTATGAAGACGAGACTGGCTCTGGCCCGGGCGGTGCTTCACGAGCCGATCCTCATGTTGCTGGACGAACCGACGTCCGGGCTCGATCCGGAATCGGCCATGGCCGTGCTGGGCATGGTCCGGGACATGACCGACGCCGGTAGGACCGTGCTGATGTGTACCCATCTCTTGCTGGAGGCCGAGGGACTGGCCGACCAGGTGGTGGTCATCGACGACGGAACCGATCTCGTCGCCGGTCGACCGGTGGACCTGGCCGACCGCTACTGGCCCACCACCACCGTCGATTTCACCGCCATTGTCGGCTCCCACCTCGACCAGCTGATTCGTGCCCCCGGTGTGGTTGGTTTCCAGCGCCAGGGGCCGACAGCCCGACTGGAGCTCGACAGCCCCAGTCGGGTTCCAGAACTGGTGCGCCGGCTGGCGGCCGACGGAGTGTCGATCGAGGCCGTGGTGCCCTATCGCCCCTCGTTGGAGGATCTGTACTTCGCCATTCGGCGGGAAAAACTGTCCGTCCACACCGATGTCGGCGGCGACGGCCAAGGTGCACTACCAGGAGGAGAACGATGAGATTCGACGACCGACCCCCGACCAACTGGGGTCGAGTGGCCACCGTGGCTCGCACCGATCTGAGGCAGCTGATACAGGCCCGCGACTTCTGGTTGCCCATGAGCCTGCTAGGTGCCGCGTTCTTCGTGGTGGTGCCCACCATCCTGCTGCTCACGATCACCCAGATCGGCAGTGTCGACGTCATGAATCGGGTGTCGGAGACCCTTGACGTGTTGCCGGCCTCGGCCCAATCCCAGATCGAGGGCAACTCCCCCGAGGGCAAGACCGGCTATGCCCTTGCCGTCTTCCTGTTCGCGCCGGTGGCCGTCATCGTGCCCCTCACGATCTCCACCGCGGTGGGCGCGGCCACCATCGTGGGCGAGCGGGAGCGGGGAACCGGCGAGTTCCTGGCCCATTCCCCGGCCGATGCCCGCGAGATCTACCTGGGCAAGCTGGCGGCCAGCCTGATTCCCGGCTACTTCACCGTCGTCGTAGGGTTCACCTGCTACTCGGTGATCGTCAATCTGCTGGTCGGTCCGAGCGTGGGTCGCTGGTTCTTTCCCACGCCCCAGTGGTGGGTCATGATCGCCTGGGTCCTCCCCCCGTTCCTGGCCCTTTGCCTGTCTCTGGTGTTGCGACTCTCGGCTCGAGTCAGCTCGACGGCGGCGGCCCAACAGGCATCGGGACTGATCAGCCTGCCGCTGATCATGATCGCCTACAGCCAGGCCACCGGTGTGCTGTTCGGCCAGGGCTACCTTCCGGTCCTGGTGGGGGCCACAGCCTGGGTACTGGCACTGCTGTCACTGCGCCGCGGCGTGCGGTCCGTGACCCGGTCCCGGCTGCTTGGCGTGGCCAACTAGCCGGCGGAGCTGCTCACTCACCCCGACCCATGAACGAGGCGCTGGAGCCACAATGTGCGCCTTGCCGGGCAGCTACTCGACGGCGGCCAGAAGGTCGTCATCGATATCGACATTGGAATGTACGTCCTGAACGTCTTCGGAGTCGTCCAGGACCTCCAACAAGTTCAGGATCGACTTGACCTGACCGGCATCGCTCATGGGCACCGTGTTGGAGGGCATCATCGTGGTGTCGGACTCCAGAACCTTGATCCCGGCCTCCTCCAGCGCATCCCGCAACGACTGGACATCACCGGGAGCGCAGGTCACCTGCCAGATGTCGTCCAGGTCCTCCAGATCCTCGGCACCGTTGTCCAGGCCGACCATCATCACGTCGTCCTCCTCGGCGGACTTGGCCACCTTGACCACACCCTTGCGCTCGAACTGCCAGGCCACGGCCCCGGGCTCGGCCAGTGACCCACCGTTCTTCGACAGCAGGGATCGGATCTCGGAACCGGTCCGGTTCCGGTTGTCGGTCAAGGTCTCGATGAGAAGCGCCACGCCACCCGGGCCGTAACCCTCGTAGGTGATGGGCTCGTAGTTGACACCTTCCAGCTCACCGGTGCCACGTTTGACCGCCCGGTCGATGGTGTCCAGGGGTACCGAGTTGTCCCTGGCCTTCTGGTACATGGTCCGCAGGGTCGGATTGGCGTCGAGATCGCCGCCACCCTGGCGGGCCGCCACCTCAACCTGCTTGATCAGCTTGGCAAAAAGCTTGCCCCGCTTGGCGTCGGCTGCGCCCTTCTTGTGCTTGATGGTTGCCCACTTGGAATGACCGGACACGGGTTCTCCCTGCTGGCTCGAACGTCACCGACTCGAATACTGGCTGCCTCGATCCGGCTCGGACGGATCGACTCGGTCGATCCCAGCGGACATTCTACGAGGGTCTCCCCGGATTGCCGGGCCCGAGCCGGCCCCCGGCACCGGACTACGAGATGGAGTCCAGGAACCACCGGTGCAGGCGGTCGTCGTCGGTGAGCTCGGGATGGAACGACGACACCAGGATCCGACCCTGGCGGCACAGCACGGGATGGCCGTCGACCTCGGCCAGTATCTCGACCTCCACTCCGGCTCGTTCCACGAGCGGAGCCCGGATGAAGACGGCGGTGAACGGGCGTTCCGGTTCATCCAGTTCCTTGATGAACAGGTCGGTCTCGAACGAATCGATCTGGCGTCCGTAGGCATTGCGACGGACATCGATGTCGATGGCTCCATAGCTGTATTGGTCCGACCGTCCGTCGCTCACGCCCCGGGCCAGCATGATCATGCCGGCGCAGGTGCCGAACACCGGCATGGACTCGGCGAGGCGCCTCCGCAGGGGACGATCCAGGTCGAAGGTGAGCAACAGCTTGGCCATCGTCGTCGATTCCCCACCGGGAAGGATCAGGGCTCGGCATTGCTCGAGCTGATCCGGTTTGCGAACCTCCATCGCCTTGGCCCCACACCGTTCCAGGACCTCGACGTGGCGAGCGAACGCTCCCTGGAGGGCGAGCACACCGATCATTGTGACCGCCGGAGCGGGCGTGGCACGACCCCGGTCAGGGGGTCGAAGCCGGTTACCAACCCCGATCGGCCAACCGGACGTCGATGTCGTCCATGTCGATGCCGGTCATCGGGGTTCCAAGACCGCGGCTGACCTTGGCCAGGATCTCAGGATCGTTGTAGTTGGTGGTTGCCTCGACGATGGCCTTGGCCCGGGGTGCGGGATCGGTGCTCTTGAAGATCCCGGAACCGACGAACACGGCCTCGGCCCCCAACTGCATGGCCAGGGCGGCGTCAGCCGGTGTGGCCAGGCCGCCGGCACAGAACAGGGGCACCTGCAGCTTGCCGGTGTGGGCGATCTCCTGGACCAGGGGCAGCGGCGCCTGCAGCTGCTTAGCCCACTGGAAAAGCTCGGCCTCGTCGGCTTGGGTGATCTTTCGGATGTCACCCACGATGGAGCGGAGATGGCGGACCGCCTCCACCACATTGCCGGTGCCGGCCTCACCCTTGGACCGGATCAAACAGGCACCCTCACCGATTCGCCGCAGCGCCTCTCCGAGGTTGGTTGCACCGCACACGAAGGGAACGGTGAAGGCGAATTTGTCGATGTGATGGGTCTCGTCGGCCGGTGTCAGCACCTCGGATTCGTCGATGTAGTCGACGCCGAGGGCCTGGAGGATCTGGGCTTCGACGAAATGCCCGATCCTGGCCTTGGCCATGACCGGAATGGTGACCGCATCCTTGATGCTCTCGATCATCTCCGGATCGCTCATCCGGGCCACACCACCGTCGGCCCGAATGTCCGCCGGCACCCGCTCCAACGCCATCACGGCAACGGCACCGGCATCTTCGGCGATCCGCGCCTGCTCGGCCGTCACCACATCCATGATCACGCCGCCCTTGAGCATCTCGGCCAATCCCCGCTTGACCCGAATCGTGCCGTCGGTGCGGGGCTTGGTCGAATCGTCGGTGCCGTGCTGGGTTGAACCGTGTTGTGACACGCCGTGCTGAGACATACCGCCCAGTGTACGACCTCAGCCCTGCCACCCGTTCGGGGTTTCGCCGTCGGCGAACAAAACCTGCCCGGGCTCGGGCATCAGCACCCACGTCCGGCCCGGGGTCAGCGCGATGATATCCCCGTTGCCGTCGGTCAGCTCCAAACGGTCCTGGGCCGTGGGCCGGGACCATCGACCGGCAATGGCGTGCCCGTCGGTCAGCGCCACCATCGGACCTTCGCCGGTCGAGCGCACCTCGGGTGAGATGGCATCGGCAGGACTGGTCGAGTAGTCGGTGACGATGATCACCACGTTCTCGGGAGCCAACTGATCGCCGTCGCTCGTGGTATGAGGGTTCTGGTCCTGGGTCCGGAGCCAACCTCCCACCGTCGAGCTCCACGTATGGGTGACGACCGGACTGCCTCGGAACGAGATTCGAACCGGTCCGGCCACCGCAGAGGCGGTATCGGGCAGCGGAGCGTCGTCTCGGCGATAGGTGAACCATGGTTCGGGGGCCGGGATGTCGTCGGGGGCCAGGGCATAGAGGTCACTGGCGTTGATGTACAGGTTATGGGGTGCCGGGCGTGAGGAGTCCCGGAAGTATTCCCGTCGGGTCAGGTTGGTCAACGAAACGATGGGCAGGGAGCGAAGCCCGGCGGCCACGTAGTCATTGCCGCCCGACGAGGCGTACAACGGCCGATCGAAGCCGCGTAGAAGATCGAAATCCGACGTACGGCTCGATCGAACCGGTCCGACCGGATCGGGGATCTCCGACTGGAAGACGGCGGCGAACCGGGTGATTCCCTCCGCCCGCATATCGAACACGATGTCGGCCCGGTCGAGCCCGGTCTGAGGTCGGGCCCGGGGATGATTGTCGATCTTTACCATCAGCACCGGCCTCGCCGCCTCGGCGGCCGAGGGGGCGGGCAGTCCGGTGAGCGGATAGACCGGACCCGAAGCCTCCATGGGCAGACTGCCGGGCGTCGACTCGGTGGTTGCGTCGTCATCGGGAATCGTCGGTGCCGAGATGGGTACTTCGGTCGAGGATTCGGTGGTCGACTCGTCGACGCCCCCGCCGCAAGCAGCGACAACCAAGGTGATCAGGAGGATGGTGGCGACCGGCACCCGGTATCGCCACGCCACGATCACAGCTCGGACAGCATCGCAATTCTCAGGTCGAGCGGCGATCGTGAGACCATCGCCGGGGATTTGGAACCGCCGGCCGACGCCACGATGTCATCGCCTTCGTCGAGCTGGTCGGGAATCAGCCAGAGCGCGTCGAGTCCCTGAGGCGGATCGGTCACCGGCCGGCCGAGTCGGCGAACCGCGGTCAACGCTCCCAGTAGTCCCGGCGGGTACCGGGTCAGCGACACCGCCTGCCGGTCGGCCATCAGGTCTCGGGCCTCGGGCATCAATGGACCGATCACGGGTGCCGCCACCATCTGTAGTACCGGCTGGTACCAACCACCGATGGTGGGAAGACCGAACAGCACCGTCGCCAGCGTGGCCGACTCGGCGTCGCCGTTGCGAAGGCGGACCATGAGTGCGGAGACCACGCCCTCCAGCTCCACCACACTCAAGGCCTCGATCAGGCCTCGGGTGACGAGAATAGTGTGACGGAAGCTGCGGGAGACGGCTAGGGCGTTCAGTCCCGGGTCGTCGAGGACATGGACCTCCGGTCGGCGGATTCCGGCGGTCAGCGTCAGGGAATCCACCATGTTGTCGAAACGATCGGAGTCGACGACGGCACGATCATCGATGATGTGATCGACCACCAGATCATGTGCCGACTGCACCCGACGAACGGTGAGGAAGACGGCGACGGCCACACCGATCGGCAGTCCGAGCCACCACGGAAGGGCCGGCACCACGACACAGACGGCGATGGCGACAACGACGAGCGGCAAGGACAGCACAGCCACATACAGCGCCAGGGCCGGGGGTCGGATCGACACCGCAATGGGCGTGGCGCCCGGGCCAACGGCCGACGAGACGGCTTGACTGTCCTGTGTCACGGCGACCAATGTAGTGGACCGCCGAGGGAATCGGGCACATCTCGGCACACCCGCCCACCACGGCGGAGGCCGACCGAGAGCCCCGACTCAGTGCTCGACCAGTCTCCGATAACGCTCGACATAGGCGTCGGCCAGACGATCCATCGAGTAGTCCTCGGCCCGATCCTGGGCTCGGGTCACCTGATGGTCGATCGCGGGTCCTCGGTTCAGGCTCTCGACCAACGCCTTGGCCAGCGCATCGGAGTCCCCGATGGCGAACAAGGTTCCGTAACAACCGTCGCGGGTCACCAGCCGGTACGCCGGCAGATCGCTGGCCACCACCGGCGTGCCGGCCGCCATGGCCTCGAGCAGCACGACACCGAAGCTCTCACCCCCGAGGGACGGGACACAAAGCAAGTCGGCAGCCTGGAGTCGCGCCAACTTCTCGTCCTCCGTCAGTTGCCCCAGCCACTGAATGCGATCGTCGGCACCAAAACGTTTCTTCAAGTCGGCCGTTTCGGGACCCTGTCCGCCCACCCAGAGTGTGGTGTCCGGCGGCATGTTGCCCATAGCCTCCAGCAGCACCGAGAGTCCCTTGCGAGGTTCGTGACGACCGACGAAGAACACGGTCGGCCCGCTTCGTTCCACTCCCGATTCGACGGGCGACCCACAGCGATCCGTGACGAGTCGTCGATAACGGTCGACCTCGATCCCGTTGAACAACACGTCGTAGGTGCCCCCCAGGTAGCGCTGAGCCATGCCTGCCGCCTCGGCCGAAACTGCAACCCTTGAATCGAGCCGAGCAGCCAGACGGCGTACGCCGGGCCGGGCCCAGCGATAGACGGCGATGCGGCCACTGGCGTGGAAGGTGCCGAGCAGGGGTACCGGTTTGACCAGAACCGATGTCAGGGTCGGACCGGGGGCCAACGGCTCGTGGAGATGGAGCACGTCGAACCGCTCGTCCCAGACGGCGGCCAGAACTCGAAGCTGCGCTGCCGGGTCCGGGGCCAAGGGGGCGAACGAACCGTTCTGGGCATAGGGAATGGAGTTGCCCAGCGGCGTGACCCATGGTTCCGGTGGCGGCCCGTCGCAGGGAGCCAGTACCTGGGTGGCGACACCTTTGGCCCGCAACGTCCGAGCCAGACCAAGAACCTGGGTCTGAACCCCACCCCACACGGCCAGGCTGTAGGGACAAATCATTCCTACGCGCACCAACCTCACCGTAGCGGACCGGATGCAAAGCCGGGACTCACCGGCCCGACCGTCTCGGATTCGCCGGTTGTCGCCGCTGGTCCCAGACCCGCTCGGCGCTACTCGAGACGGCGGTCCGACGGCCAATTGGGCTCGAGCAGATGCCACTGGGACGGAGCGGCGGCGACAAGCCGCTCCAGCTCCCATGCGTAGAGCTGGGTCAGGTGGCGGTAGCGACGGCGGCCGGTCGGCTTCTCCCCCACCGGGACCCGACGTCCATCCGTGGCCTGGATCGGCGGCCTGTCGGCTGCACTGGGTGACGGCATCGCGTCGGGCGGTATGGGCCGGCCGACCATGGTGATGCGTTGATCTCGGTTGAAATAGACGGCGGTGGGCAGGACGGGCGATCCGGTTCGACTGGACAGAACGGCGGGACCGACCGGCATGGTCGTCGTTTCACCGAAGAACTCCACCTCGACACCGCTCCCGCCGATGTCGCGATCGGCCAGTAGACACACCACATGACCATCCCGTATCGCCGCGGCGACCTGGCTGAAGGCCTCGGATCCGAGCGGTACGACGTTGACCCCGTACGAGGTGCGGAGACTACGAAGCCACTCGAAGAGGTCGGGAGGCTCCAGGGCCTCGACCACGGCCGTGACCGGCACCCGGGACACCCGCCCCAACCAGGCGGCGGCCCATTCCCAGCCCCCCAGGTGGGGCAGGACCAGAATCGGTCCCTTCCCGGTGGCCCTGACATCCTCGATCCGGTCGTAATCCACGAAGGAGAAGCCGCGATCGATCTCGGCAATCGACAGGTGGGGCAGCGCGATCGACTCGGCCCAGTACCGGGCGTAGCTGTCGAAGCCGCGACGGACCGCTGCCCTCCCACCGGCCGGTGCGATGAGCGACCCGTGAGCGGCCACCCGGTCGAGATGGCGGCCGAGCAGCCGGGCCTTGGTCGGCATCAGCCGGGGACCGAGGTGGGCGCCCAGCCGGCGAGCCACGGCAATGGAGACCGGCAGCGGCGCGGCCCGGGCAGCGCCATCAGCGACCCGAAACAGTCTGAGGGCCCGGCTGGCCGTCACCACAACTCACCGGTCTCGGCAAGGGACACGTCGTGACGGCAACCGCCGTAAGGACCTCCTCTGGCGTCGATCAGCAATCGAACCTGGAGAAGACCGGCGACATCAGCGGGCATTTCGACGACGACGGGCCTCGGCTCGGGCCCGAGCCCGTTGCCGAAGGTCGGCCACCGGTCGGGCGTTACGGCGACGCTTGCGCCGAGACCTCTTGTCGAGCCCGTCGCCGCCGGTTTCGCCGATCGCAATCGACCCCTCTTGCACCGCACTGGCTTGAACCCACACCTTGCGAAATCGAAACACGGCGGTGGCAACGGTGAGCGCGAACATGAGCCACAACGTCCAGACCAGAACCTGCGAGCCGAACAACGAGGCCAACAGGAGACCTATGCCGAGAGCGATGAAACGTTCGGCCCGCTCCATCAGACCTCCCTTGGCCTGGAACCCCAGGGATTCGGCCTTGGCCCGCTGGTACGAGACCAGCGAGGCGGCAATGAACAGCCCGAACGGCAGCATGGCCATGCGGGGGGTCTCGGTGCCGGCCAGGTACCAGCCGGCACCGGCGAACAGCAGACCGTCGCTCAGTCGATCGAACACCGAATCGAGGTAGGCACCCCGCGGTCCGGCGGCATCGGCAGCCTTGGCCACCGCTCCGTCCAGAGCATCAGGCACACCGGTCAACAGGACCAGGGCGGCGGCCAGAAAGAACCGACCGGTTCCGATGGCGACGCCGCAGCCGGCCGCCATCAAGACACCCATGGCGGTCACCGCATCGGGAGAGACACCTGCCTTCTGCAAGACGCGGCCCATGGGTTCCACCGCCCGCTCGAACCCGGTGCGAAAACTACCGTCGAACATGTGGTTCCTTTCCTGGGACCGCCGCCACCCATACTAGCCGATGGTGTGGATGCGGGATCAGTTCAAGCCTGGGGACGGGCCGGCAAAGCGAGATCTCCCGCCGTGCCCGGTTCAGCCCTCGAGGTCCGACCAGTCCTCCGGATTGTCCTCCACAAACGACTCGACGACCTCGCCTTCGACCCCGTCGACCAGCACGAACCCCCGCTTGCTCGGAGGCTCATCGGCCGAGTACAGCAGGATTCGCCAAGTCGGGCGGCTGAGCAGGCCCCGCCATCCCATTTGGGCCGAAGCGTGACCGACGGGGAATCCGACATGGCCCGTTGCCGCCACCAGGGCATCACGTTCGTCGACGTTCAGGTCCCATCCCGCGACGATGCTGTAGAGACCGAAGGCAGCCAGGAGTAGGCCGGCGAAGAGGAAACCCGGGTTGACGAACACTCCGTCGCCGCGCCACAGCGCCAACAGGATAAGGACGGCGGCCATGGCAAGATACATGTAGCCGGGAATCCGGCGCCGATTATTGTTGGGGAAGACGTAGGCGTCGTAGTCGGCCAGATCGGGACGGAGGTCCTCCGGCAGGCGGTCGCCGACGGGCTCCGGGTCGAGCCGATGATGCGCCGCCGAGTTCTCGTCGCCGCCCTCGGTTGTCGCCGGTGGACACTCGTCGGGATCCGATCCCGCAGTTGGTTCAGCCACGAATTCTCACGGTACTGGCCCCGGAGCGGCCCGACTACCGACCTGGGACCGTGGCCGCTTCGTCGATCGACTCGGGCCACACGGCGCGGAGTCGCTCCCAGCTGTCAGCCAAGGTGATGGGAAGGATCCTGGCGTTGGCCACCGTCGTCATGAAGTTGGTGTCGGCACTCCAGCGGGGCACTACATGGACGTGGAGATGATCGGGTTGCGAGCCGCCTCCGGCCACCCCCTCATTGACGCCGATGTTCAGACCATCGGGTTTGAACGCCTCACCGACGGCCAAGGCGGCGATGCGAACCAGACGCCACAAGTCGTGGTACGCCTCCTCGGACAACTCGAGCACGCTGGGTTGGGCCAGGCGAGGCAGCACCATCACATGTCCGGTGGTGTAGGGGTAGACGTTGAGAAGGGCGAAACTCAACTCGGTGCGGGCCAACACATAGGTGACGGCATCGTCCAGATCCGATTGCTCGATGGTTTCGAATAGTGTCTTTCCCGGCTCGGGACCCAGGGCGGCGTGGGGCAGTCCATCGGCCCCGAACCCCTGGGGCTGATTCAGGCGCCAACCCGAAAACACGTACTCCACGCCGGCCAATCAGCCTTCGTCATTCGACCGATGAGCGGCCTCGGCCTTGACCCGGGCCAGGAAGTCCTCGACCGGCACGTCCCGTTCGACGTCGCCTCCCCGAGGATTGACCCCCACGGTTCCAGCCGCCACATCGTCGCCACCGACGACCAGAACGTAAGGGATCTTCTGGGTCTTGGCCCTGCGAATGCGTTTACCCAGAGGGTCGGTGGCCTCCATCGACTCCACCCGAAGGCCGGCATCGATCAGTCGCCGGGCCACGCTCTGGGCGTAGTCGTGGTGTTCCTCGGCCACCGGCAACACCTCGACTTGGATCGGGGCAAGCCATAACGGCAGGTTCCCGGCGTAGTGCTCCAGGAGCACGCCGAAAAACCGCTCGATCGATCCCAGGAGTGCTCGATGGAGCATGACCGGCTGCTGTCGGGAACCATCCGGGGCCACGTACTCCAGGCCAAACCGTTCCGGCAGTTGGAAGTCGGCCTGCAGCGTCGACAGCTGCCAGGATCGACCGATGGCATCGCGGACGTCGATGTCGATCTTGGGACCATAGAACGCGCCGTCACCCTCGTCGACCTCATAGGCCAAACCGGATTCGTCCAGCGTGGCTCGCAGCGCTTCGGTGGCCAGTTCCCACAGCTCGTCCGAGCCCACCGACTTGCCGTCGGGTCGGGTCGACAGCCGGGCTGAGAAGTTGTCGAAGCCGAAGTCTCGGAGCACGCTGAGGATGAACTGCAGGGTTTCGGCCAGCTCGTCGGCCAGACCCTCCCGGGTCACGAAAAGGTGGGCGTCGTCCTGGGTGAAGCCCCGAATCCGCATAAGCCCATGCAGCACTCCGGCCCTCTCGTAGCGATACACCGTGCCGAGCTCGAACAGCCGCATCGGCAGATCCCGATACGAGCGCTGGCTCGACCGGTAGATGAGCACGTGCATCGGACAGTTCATGGGCTTCGGGTAGTACGTGCCGTTGTCCATTTCCATTGGCGGGTACATGCCGTCGGCATAGAAGTCGAGGTGACCGGAGGTCTCGAACAGCCGCGCGTTGGCCAGATGGGGGGTGTAGGCGAACTCGTAACCACCATCCACATGGCGGGCCCGGGAGTAGTCCTCCATGATGCGTCGAACCGTCGACCCCTTGGGGTGCCAGACGGCCAGTCCGGCACCCAACTCGGACGGGAAGGACAACAGGTCGAGCTCGTTGGCCAGCCGGCGGTGATCCCGTTTGGCCGCCTCCTCGAGTCGGTGCAGATGCTCCTTGAGCTGCTTCTTGGACGCCCACGCCGTGCCATAGATGCGCTGGAGCATCGGCTGATGCTCATCACCTCGCCAGTAGGCGCCGGCCACCTTCATCAGCTTGAAGTGACCAAGGCGACCGGTGGAGGGCACATGGGGCCCGACACACATGTCGATGAAGTCGTCACTGTTGCGGTAGAAGCTGATCACGTCGCCACTCGCCTCCGTGACCAACTCATCGTCACCGGAGCCGGCCGTGACCCGCTCGATGATGTCCCGCTTGTAGTGATGGTCGGCCATCAACTCCATCGCCTTGTCGGGCGAGACCTCCGACCGGATGAAGGGCTGATCGGCGGCCGTGATCTCCCGCATCTTGGCCTCGATCCGTTCCAGGTCGTCGTCGTGGAAGGTCTGAGGAGAGCCGTCGGGGCCAGGCGGCAGCTCGAAGTCGTAGTAGAAGCCGTTCTCGATGGGCGGACCGATGGCAAAGGTGGATCCCGGCCAGAGCTCGAGCACGGCTTGAGCCAGGACATGGGCCGTGGAGTGGCGAAGGACATGGAGTCCCGCTCCGGAGTCGGCCGTCACGATCTCCACCCGATCCCCGTCGGACAGCGCATGGTCGAGATCGCGCTCGTCGCCGTTCACGACGCCGATCACCGCATCCTTGGCCAACCGGGAGCCGATATCAGCGGCCAGGTCGCCGATAGTGGCGCCGGCGGACAACGAACGTTCGGATCCGTCGGGCAGCACTATGGTCATGTCACTCATGGTCCGAGTGTAGGGTCGGCAAGGCCCCTATTGCAGCCAATAGAGGCCGGGTCGAACCCAGGCTCAGCCTCCGGCGGCGGAGGCCACCAATACGTCGTCGAGAGAGCGCAGGGGACGGTGGCCCAGAGCCTCGGCGGCGAGACGGCGATCCACCATGGCCGCTGCGTGCTCGTCGTCGACCTCGTCCCGGATTGGAAGAGGAATCGGGGTGGGAACAGGCCGGGTCGGAATCGCCGCCGGTTCGGCAGGTGCCGCCGGCGCCGTGGTGGGCTTGCCGGCGTACTCGTGGACGTATTCCAGTCCGGTCAGATGCTGGATCTCGTACATCACCTCGTCGGTGAGCGACCGGTAGATGTTTCGATCCCCGACACGGTTCCGGTACCGGTCGACGGGGATGGGTGTGCCGAACTTGATGACGACAGCTCGGCCGAAGGCGGGAAGGACCTTGTCCGGAGGCTGGATCGCGGCGGTGCCGATGAGGCCGACCGGGATCAACGGCGCCCCGGTTTCGACCGCCAGGCGGGCCGCCCCGGTGTGGCCCTTGTGAAGCTTGCCCGAGCGGCTACGGGTTCCCTCCGGGTAGATCCCGAACAGGCCGCCCCGTTGCAGCACCTGCCGGGCGGCGTCGAGGGCCGCCTCGGCATGGTCGCCGCCCCGTCGGTCGATGGGAATCATGCCCAGAGCAGGGAACAGGTACTTGGTCTTCCAGTCGTCCAGGTACTCGGCCTTACCCACATAGATGATGTCCCGGCTCAACACCGTGGGAATGAACAGCGAGTCGATGAAAGCGGCATGATTGGGGCACAGCACGGCGGGACCGTGCCGAGGGATGTTCTCCAGTCCCTGCACGTCGAGCTTCCAAAGCCGGTGAAGGACCGGCTTCAATACTCGACGGACCGGACTCTGGTATCGGCCTATGCCCTCGGGGACCATGCTCCAACTGTAGCCCACTCCGACGGTTCCATTCACCTGTTGCATCTGCGACACGAATAGTCGACGGGGTCGGCGCCTAGCCGCCATCGTGGACGGAGGGCTCCAGCCGCGACGGCCCGGACAGGATGTTGACTCCGAGCAGAAGTGCAGCCTCGCTCACACCCTCGCCTCGGGCAACGGCGGCGTCGAGGGCCACCACCGCCTCCGGAGTGTCGAGATCGTCGTCCAGGGCGTTCCGGACCTCCGACAGCGCCCCCTCCCCCGGTCCTGAGGCGAGCCACGCGTCGAGCCGTTCGGCCGCCGTGGGCATGATCTTGTCGTTCCATTCCCACTCGGTGCGGTAGTGGTTGGCCACGATGCCGAGACGGATGGCTCGGGGGTCGTAGTGTTTGCGTAGTTCGCTGACGAAAACCAGGTTGCCCAGCGACTTCGACATCTTCTCGCCGTCCATGCGGACCATGGCCTGATGCATCCAGTGTCGGACGAACGGCTCGCCGGTGGCGGCCGACGATTGGGCCGCCTCACACTCGTGGTGGGGAAAGATGAGATCACTGCCCCCTCCGTGAAGGTCGATGGTGGTTCCCAGCTCCCGCAGGGCGAGGGCCGAGCACTCGATGTGCCAGCCCGGCCGGCCCGGACCCCACAACGAGTCCCATGACGGCTCCCCGGGAGCCGACGGTTGCCACAACACGAAATCGAGCGGATCCCTCTTGTTGGGGTCATCGGGATTGCCGCCCCGTTCGGCGGCCAGTGCCAGCATGGTCTCCCGGTCATAGCCCGAGATCGATCCGAACCGCGGCCAGGAGTTCACGTCGAAGTAGACGGCGCCTCCCGACCGATAGGCGTGGTCATTGTCGAGGACCATGCCGATGAAGCCCCGAATGTCGGCGATGGCCGACGTCGCCCGCGGCTCGCTCCACGATGGCAGCATGCCCAACGTCCTCATGTCGTCGTCGAAACGCGCCGTCTCGGCCGCAGCCAGATCCAGGTAGTGAACGTCGAGTTCACGAGCCTTGCGCAGGATGTCGTCGTCCACGTCGGTGACGTTGCGAACACAACGGGTCTGATGGCCGAGATCACGAAGTCGGCGCTGGAGGACGTCGTAGGTCACGTAGACGGTGGCGTGACCAAGATGGGTTGCATCGTAGGGAGTGATGCCACAGGTGTAGATGGTGACGATGGGGCCCGGTTCGAACGGGACGATCTGTTTGCGGGCGGTGTCGTAGAGCTTCATCACTAGCCCGCAGGCTACCCCAATCCCGACAGAGGTCACGAAAGGCCCGGCGCCGACCGGTGTAACCGCGGGGCCAGGACATAGAGTCGAAGGCACTATGGCCCTCCTCGATGGCAAGAAGCTGCTGATCACCGGCGTATTGACCGACGACTCGCTGGCATTCGGCGTCGCCCGACTGGCTCAACAGGAAGGGGCCGAGGTCGCCCTGACCGGGTTTGGTCGCGCCTCGCGCCTGACCCAGCGCACGGCCCGCAAACTCGACCCGGTGCCCGAGGTCTACGAACTCGATGTCACCGAGCCGTCCCATGCCGCCGAACTCCGGACCACGCTGAGCGACACCTGGGGCCGGGTCGACGGTGCCCTCCACGCTGTCGGCTTCGCCCCCGAGACCTGCCTGGGCGAGGACTTCTTCGCCCCCGACTGGGACGACGTGGCGGTCGCCGTGCACGTGTCGGCCTACTCGCTGCGGGCCCTGACCGACATCGTGGTGCCACTCATGGGCGGAGGGGGCAGCGTGGTCGGGCTCACCTTCGACGCCACCGTGTCGTGGCCCGCCTACAACTGGATGGGTGTGGCCAAGGCGGCCCTCGAGTCACTCAACCGCTACCTGGCACGGGAGCTGGGGCCCCGGGGTATTCGCAGCAATCTGGTGGCGGCCGGACCGATGAGGACCATCGCCGCCAAGTCAATCCCCGGCTTCTCGGCCTTCGAGGACGAATGGACCAAGCGAGCACCCCTGGGATGGGATGTCAACGACTCCAGCGGTGTATCCCGGGCCTGCGTCGCCCTGCTGTCGGATTGGTTTCCCCACACCACCGGTTCGATCATCCATGTCGACGGCGGATACCACTCCGTCGGGGCCTAGATCTCTTGGGGTCGGCAACTCGTGATTTTATGACAAGAGTTGGTGACCCCAAGAGATCCCGCCGAATCGCACCGAAGGTGCCTGATTGGGCGGATCGGTATGAGTGCCGACGAAGTCGGCTCCGCCAGCCGGAGGCTGGGAGGCGAAGGCTCCCGCTAGTGTCCTGCCGGACTGAAGCATCGTTATGGTCCGTGCCGGTGATAGCGGCGCGGCAGCGGGCGAGGATGTCGTCGGCGGTCATCTGAAGGTCGTCGATGCCGCCGAGTGCCTGGCGCAGCAGGGTTGTGGTGATGTCGAGGTCGAGGTCGGTCCGGAAGTCGCCGGTGGCGATGCCGTCGCTGAGGAGCCGGAGAATCTGGCGGTCCAGTTCGGCGTCGAACGTCTTGAGCTGGTCCTGCACCTCGGGAGGGAACTCCTGGTAGGTGCCGAGCGTGTGGCCGGGGCGGGAGATGGCGGCGATATGGCGGACGATTTGTTCCACTCCCCGGGGTGGGGTGGAGACCACGCGCGCCTTGGTGCCCACATTGCGGGGCGCCACTCCGACAACTGGCGCACTGAAGTGTGGTAGAACCGCACGATGCCGACGTTTGCGGGTTCTGAGGGAGTGGTTCACTACGAGCGCTGGATCCCTGACGAGCCACCAGTGCGAATCGTCATCATCGTGCACGGCTACGCCGAATACGCCGCCCGCTACAGACACCTGGCCGAGGCGCTCACCGCTCACGGCTCGATCGTGTACGGCGAGGACCACCCCGGTCACGGACGCAGTGACGGGGAACGAGCACTCATTGTCGACTTCGAACACGTGGTCGACGACCTCCGCGCACTGGTCGACATCGCCGTCGGCGAGCACCCCCGACTGCCGGTGGTGATGATCGGACACTCGATGGGTGGCCTACTCGCCGCCCGGTTTGCGCAGCGCTATACCGAACAGCTGGCGGGAATCGTGTTCTTGGGCGCAGTCATCGGTGATTGGCATTGGGCCCGGGAGGCGCTGGAACGGCCGGAGCTGCCCCCGGCGGCGTCCGATTTCTCCGGCATGTCCCGAGACGAGGCGGCCGTCGACGCCTACACAACCGATCCGCTCATCTACCGCGGTCCCTACAAACGGCCTCTGCTCGAGGCGGAGGTTGTGGCACTCGATCGTTTTCAGGCTCACGTCGGCGCGTTGACGCTGCCGGTACTGTTCTGCCATGGGACCGAGGACCCCTTCGTCGACTATCGCACCTCACTGGCAGCAGTCGAGTTGATGCCCAGTGAGGACAAGACGATCAGGCTCTACGACGGAGCCCGCCACGAGCTCGTGAACGAGACCAACCGTGACGAAGTGATCGCCGAGATCGTGGACTTCGTGGATCGCGTCACCACCGCCTCAGCCGGGGCGACGGGAACCTAGCGCCCTGCCACATCCGACGATGACGCTCGTCGGTGCCTATGCGGGATGGGCCGGTTCACTCCCTGCGACCAAGGTGGAGCGGCGACTCAACCAGGCGCTGGAGCTGTCCCGACTTGCTCCGGGCAAGCTGGTCGAGGAGCTCCCGGAGCCCAGGCCTGGACGCAGCGCACCCCCTGGTGGTGTCGGGTCGTCACCGAGATTCACGCCGGTCCTCGGGCCGTTGGCGGTCGACCTCATCGCCGCCGGCGACCGCTGCGGCCTCGATCGACCGGGCACGACGGTGCCCCTCGGGCAGCTGTTCACTCGACGACGAACCGCCAACCGAGCAGCAACGGATGGCCGGGAACAGCCCAGTTCGAGTGCGGCTCCGTGGCTGTCATGTTGTTGCACGCCAGGCGTCTCGAAGTCGTACCTTGGCGCCGACGTGGAGCACGGCTCCGCGGTAAATGCGTGCGCCGGCCCGAATCATCAGATACGACGTGATGGCAACGAAGCCGACGGCGACGATGAGCTGCCACCCTGGCACGGATCCTGTGGCTGCCCGGGTGGGCATGACCATCGGCGACCAGAGGGGAATCAGGGAGGCGGCGACGACAAAGGGGGAGTCGGGCAACTCCCCGGCGATCTGGCCTAGGAAGAATCCCGGAAGAAGGAGGATGACGGGGATCAAGAGGGCGCTTTGTAGGTCTTCCTGGCGTGAAACGGTTGCCCCCAGCGCGGCGTAGAGTACCGAGTACATGGCGTAGCCGAGCAGGAACCAGAAGATGACACCGACCACGATCTCGGCGCCGAGGGTCGGGACCGAGACGTCGGCCACATCGACGAGGCTGAGGGCCAACCAGGCGGCGCCCCCCAGGACGAGCAGCTGGAGTAGTCCGAGGGCGCCGATGCCGACGACCTTGCCGACCAGCACCTGAGCCGGTTCGACCCGCGACAGCACCACCTCGACCACCCGGTTTTGTTTTTCCTCCATGACGCCGAGCGCAACGAACTGCCCAAAGATCAGTATCGACATGTAGAGCAGGATGAGACCGATCAGGGCCCCGATACGACGTGGCTCCTCCTCGGGATCCGGGGTCGCAACAATCGACGTCTGCAGGTCTGTTGGTGTCAGCGCCGCCGCCAGCTCGGCAGGCGACAGACCCAGTTCCCCCGCGGCGTCGCGGAATCGCAGTGCTGCTGCAGCGCCGATGATGATCGATTTGGTGGTGGTCGACTCCTCCTCGAGCCAAACGATCGTCGAGCCGGTATAGACGGCGTCCACCTCGCCGTCGCGAAGTCCTTGCTCGGCGGTGCCGGCGTCGGGGAAGGTGAGAACCTGCAACGCGACGTCGAGCTCGGTGGCCTGCCGCCGGAGAGCGTCAGCGGCTCCCGGGGGCGCAGCGCTGGTCGTGGCGATTCGGATGGGGTCCTCGTCGGGGGAGATGAAGGACGCAAGGGAGACAACGGCCAGGATCAGTCCGGCCGTTATGAGAATCATGACCTGGAAGCCGCGGCTCTTGGCTCGCTGGACGAACTCGCGGCGGGTGAGCTCCCACGTCTGATGCCAGTCGCTCATCGCCCGACCGCCTCCCGGAAGAGGTCCGATAGACTCGGTGGTCCGAACGAGAATCGATCGACCCGTCCGGCGCTCTGGGCCTCGGCCAGGAGCCGGCCCGGATCAATATCGCCGTCGACGACGAGGTGGCCATGGCCGGCACGGCCGGCTGGACGGGAATGCTCCCAGGTGGTGGGCTCCCACGATCGGCCGTCAACCGTGATGTCGAGTCGTCGCGTTCGAGCATGCTCCCGCAGAGTGTCCAGTTCTCCGGTGAGCACGATGCTGCCATCGTCGATGATGGCCACGTCCTGGCAGACGTCTTCCACCAGATCGAGTTGGTGACTGGAGAAGACGACGGCAACACCCCTTTCGGCCACTTCACGCACCACGAGCACCAACTCGTCGATGCCGATTGGGTCGAGTCCTGCGAATGGTTCATCGAGCACGAGCAGCTCCGGGTCATGGACCAGGGCGACGGCCAGCTGCACGCGCTGCTGATTGCCATGCGAGAGCTCCTCGAGCTTGGCACCTGCTCGATCGATCAAGCCGAACCGCCGCAACCATCGATCGACTGCTGCGTTCGGCGTTTCGACCGAGGCCGCTCAAGCGAGCGAAGTGGACCAGCTGATCGCGAATCCGCATCTTCGGGTAGAGACCACGCTCCTCCGGCATATAGCCGAACCGCGCTCGGTCCTTCGCCGTGGTCGGCCGATTATCCCACTCGATCGAGCCCGAGTCGGGCGTGGTCAACCCGAAGATGCAGCGCATGGCGGTGGTCTTCCCGGCGCCGTTGGGTCCAAGAAAGCCCACGATCCGACCGCGGGGAACCTCCAGGGTGGCCTGATCCAGAGCGAGTACTCCGCCATATCGCTTGGACACGCTCTTCATGGTCAACACTCGACACGCTCCTGCCGCACGCTCTCACAATCGGCAGGAGCCGAGAAGAGACCAAGGTCCCTTCGGGCCCAGCCGGCCGGAGCCAGGCAGCGGGCCAGAAACATCCGGTCAACTCGATCTCGGTCACCAGCCATGATCGTGGTCCGGGTCGGGGTGAAGGCGTCGCACTTGCGACTCTCGTAATGCGCCCGCCTATCGTCGCCCGTATTGGGCGCCGCGCCGGCCGAGGACCAGGGTTGGTGCTTCGACCGCGAACGTTCGTTTGGATTGTGGTCACAGCACCAGTTCCGGATCGACCGTCGGTCTCACGTCGAGAACCCTTTCCAGTAGCGTTCGCGCCGGTGTGTCACGCAGCTCGTGAAACCGGTCACTCCCTCGGCGGCCTGGTCCGGGTGGCGGGGCGACGGGCAAGCGGTGAGCGATCAGGACCCGAAGACAGTGTGACCTTTCGTTGCCGGGGCGGAACGTGGCGGCTGAAGTACACGATACGTGTGCGAATACTGCGTCACCGTATCGACCATGCCGATATCAGCCAGGCGAGGTGGGGCCACCGGATAGAGCCAGAAGATCACCAACCCGATCATTCCCGAGATGAACATGGCGTTGCGGAGGTGGCGGTAAACGTTCCGGTGACTCGTATACAGCCAGATGAAGGAGGCCAGGATCACCGGCCAGTGGCCGAAGATGTAGTACCAGTTCGCAGCGGTGACCAGGGTGTGGTTGTTGATGATGAGCTCTTGGAGGTTGCCCTCCACGTGAAGGTGGAGGTTGCGCTCGAACGAGACGATGGCATCGGCGTGAGCAATAGCGAGCGTTTCGTGGCTTTTGGTAAGCGCGCGCACACCGAAGTAGGCCAGTGCCGCCCCGATGAGCAGGACGACCTGGCGGACCACATCGGCGACGTCCACCGCCACTGTCCCGACCTCGATGGAGCGCGCTCGGGTGTCGAGCCCTGCGTTGCTAAACGCAGCTGTGGAGGGCGCTCCGCTGGCCGAGCATGACTGTTCGGTGCTCGACATGTCTACTTCCGTCCTCGCCGCAGATTATTGCTGGTCCTCACGGTGGGGATCAGCCCGAGATCTCTGATGGCCCGCAGCTCGTCGGTCCACCTACTCCGGAGTAGGCGTAGGAAGTGACGGCGACTGCGGCGACCACAACGGCGGCAATCGGGCCGGACTGCCCAGCGATGACTACGGCGGCGGAGATGACGACGACTGCGGTGGTCCAGATGAAGAATTGGTCCATTGCTGCTTTCTCTCTTTGGCTGCCCTCCAAGTCTCATCCGTGGCGAGGCTCCCGTCATGACATGAACCTGTCTTGTCGCCGCTTCTTCGGCCGTCGATTCCCGCCGCCGTTGCCGGCCGTGGCCCTCACATCACGTCTTGACCATTCCAGCCGTCGAACCGCCGGTCTCGGTCAGGCGGACCTTCCCGGGTCCCCACCAACTCCGCACCCGTGCAACGCCGTGCAAACGCCGTCATCGCCGAGATCGGTGGGAGCGCGACATCTCGTGGTGGACCGGCGGCCCGTTCTCCGGCGGATCACTGCTGTTGGTCGTCGGAGGGGTGACTGCAATTCTGGGGAGGCGTCGACGCGAGGAAGAACCGGGTGCTCAAGCCCTACGACAGTGCTGATCGAAAGGTGGAACCGGTGCCTGATGACCCGACAGTGGTGATCTGCATCAACTCATGAAGCACGCAAACGGAGCCTGAACCGACGCGTACCGGCAACCTCGATCAGTAACGGGCCCCTGAGCAGACGGCGGCCGTGTCGACGAACGGGTTGATCTGGTTGCCTCTGCCTCCGGCATGGATCTCGAAGTGAAGGTGGGGAATGCCGGCGGCGTTGCCATCGTCCCCGACATAGCCGATGACCTCACCCGCCCTGACCTGGCCCGACTTGCCGTAGCCCGACATGTGGGTGCCGTAGAAGTAGTTGCCGTGCTCGTCGTAGAGGTGGAATGACCGACCGCCGACCCGATTCGAGCGGTGCTCGACCCGTCCACTGACGGGAGCCACAACGGGTACGCCGGGTTTGGCCAGGATGTCGACCCCCTTGTGGCGACGGCCCCCGGAACGGGCGAAGCCCCAGGAATCGATGAACGAATGGGGGCCGTCGACCGGACAGACGAGAAGGAAGGCACCCTGTTTGCGGCCCCTGCTCTGGGCCCAGGCCGAGGCTCGAGCCGACTCCTGGCGGGCGGTCTGGTGCAGTTGATTCTCCTCGAGCCGGGCCAGCCAGGCCAGGTTCCGGTCGAGTTCACGCTGCAATTCGGCCACCTCGAGCCCGAGTTCCTCGTTCTGTTCCGACCTCACGACGAGTTCGTACTGGGCCAGCTCGAGGTCGCGCTGTTTGTCGTAGAACCGGTCGAAGGTCTCGGTATCGGCAACCAGGGCGGCGTCGCCCAGAGTGCCCGCCCGCATCGTCTCGTTGAGATCGTCGAGCTCCAGCAGACCGACGGTGCGATCGGTGTTCTGGTAGGCGTTGATGGCTCCCTCGACCGTCGACTCGGCGATGTCCCGAGCCTCCTGTCTCAGCTCCTCGACACCGTCTCGGGCCCTGTCCAGATTCTGGTCGTCAACCTGTTTCTGGAGGACGGCAACCTGGACCTCCACCTGGAGCTCGTCAACCCTGGTCCTGGTCTGCTCCAGCGAGAGCAGCGCCGTGGATGGCGATGCCTGAGCCTTGACCGCATTGCCGGCGGTGGCATCGGCCACCCCATCATGACCGCCGTCGAGAACCACGGCGAAACACAGGGCGACACCCAGCGCAAGGACTCCCATGGAAAGTCGACTCCTCACGGGTACATAGATTACCCGGCCGGCGCCCGCAATGGACCGAACTGCCGATCAAGAGGACCGAACAACGACGCCGACGCCGGAGGAGGGCGATACCCCGGCCGAGTTTCCTATGCCGTCATCGGGCCGGGCCCGGCCCCCGATACACGGGCCTCGTCGGCCTCGGAAGGTCGGTGCGTCGAGCCGGGCCGGCCATGTCGGTCCTCATCGCCGGTGTCGGCGGTCGGAACAGGCTCCACCAGAGCCCTCACGACCTCCTCTGTCGACACCACCCCCAGACGGTCCTCGTCCAGGCGGACCACGGCCAGATGGCGGCCGACTTGCCGTAACATCCGGAGAACATCGATCAGCGATCGATCACCACGTACCACCGCCATCTGTCGGACGATGGCGGCGGGCACCGGATCAAGACGGCGCTCGGGACCAACGGTCAACAGATCCCGGGCATGGATGTAGCCCACCGGCTCGACGCCTTCGGAGGCAAAGACGAGAATCCGTCGTGAGCCGGTTCGAGCCACCAGGCGTTCGAGCTGGACGGCCGTCGCACCGAGCACGACCGAGTGATGGTCCTCGACCGGAGTGGCGATGTCGGATACCGGACGCTGGGCGAAGTGCAGTGCTCCCTGCAGCATCTCGGCATCGTCGGCCTCGATGGCGCCTCCCTGCTCGGAGTGGCTGACGATGGAGGCCAGTTCCGAGGCGGTGTGAACCGAAATGATCTCGTCCTTTGGTTCGATACCGACCAACCGACACAGGCCGTTGGCCACTGCGTTGAGCACACCGACCACGGGGCGAAACAGGAACAGGTACATCCGGTAGGGCACCACCAGCCACCGCAGGGTTGCCTCCGGTGCGGCCAGGGCTATGTTCTTGGGCACCATCTCTCCGAAGATCAGATGCAACGAGGTGAAGATGGCGAGTGCGGTTGCGAAGCTGAGGATCCGGGCCAGGTCCTCATCGAGTCGCTGTCCGAGCACGGCCTCGAAGATCGACTCCAGCGCCGGCTCACCGACCCGACCCAGAGCGAGGGAGGCGATGGTGATCCCGAGCTGGGCGCCGGCCAACTGAAGATTCAGATCGCTGAGGCTGGCCCGGGCCGCCGAGGCGATGCGTCCGTGTCGTTCGCCTCCCTCCTCGAAGGCGGATCGGCGGGCGGCGACCACCGCGAATTCGAACGCCACATAGAACCCGTTGAGCACGATGAGGAACACGCTGGCCACAAGAGCCAGGACGGTGGCGGTGGGGCTCAGGGTGCTGGCCAACATCATGGGCCGACACCGTGGTGCTCGGTGATCACCGTGCGTGGAACGACCAGGCGCAACGAGGCGATGCGACGCTGATCCATCTCCGCCACCTGAATGCTCCAGCCGTCGTACTGGAACGAGTCGCCGGTGGCGGGAATCCGACCCAGCTGATCGAGCACGAAGCCGGCAATGGTCTCATAGTCACCATCGGGCATGACGAACTGGCAGCTCTCCTCCACTTCGTCGGCGTGCAGGGTCCCGGCCAACAGGTAGATGCCGGGAGCGACACCGGCGGTGAGGGGGATCGATTCGTCGTACTCGTCGTCGACCTCACCCACGATCTCCTCCAGTACGTCCTCGAGGGTCAGGATTCCCGCCGTACCACCGTGCTCGTCGACCACCACGGCCATGGGGGCATCCGGGTCGAGGTCTCGGAAATCATCCAGAATGTCGATCAAGTCCTTGGTTTCCGGCACCACCAACGGTTCCCGCATGATGTCGCCGACCGAGGTCGTCGGTCGAGCCGTCGGCTCGACATCGAACATCGAGGCGATGGCCACCGTCCCCACGATGTGGTCGATGTCACCGATGTACACCGGGAACTTGCTGTAGTTCGAGTCACGGGCCATGGCAAGGGCCTCCGCCACCGAACAACCGACGGGAACAGCCTCGACCTGCACCCGTGGTCGAAGGACCTCGGCCGCCGTCTTGTCGCCGAAGCGAATGGTCCGGGTCAGGATCTCCCGAGCCCCCGGGGCCAGGGTGCCGGATTCGCCCGAAGCTCGGATCAGGTAATCGAGTTCCTTCAGCGACCGCAGCTCGGCCAGCTCCTCCTGTGGTTCGATACCGAGTCGCCTGACGGTGCGATTGGCTGCTCCGTTGAGCAGCCGGATGATCGGTCCCAGTGCACCGTGGATGACAATGGCGATCGGAGCCAGGGTCATGGCCAGGCGCTCGGGACTCGAGATGGCCAGCGCCTTGGGAAACAGCTCGCCGACCACCATCTGGAACGAGGAGGCCACGGCCAGGGCCACGATGACCGAGACGGTAGGGCCGGCCAGAAAAGGAACGGGTTCCAGTATCGGGTTGACCAATGGTCCGATCAAGGAGTCGACCAGGAATCCCAGGATCAGACTTGTCACCGTGATGCCGAGCTGGGCGCCGGAGAGATGGAACGACAGCCGGGCCCGAGCCGAAGTGGCGGCCTTGGCCGACCATTTGCCTTCGTCGGCCAGCAATTCGAGCTTGGACCGATCGGCGGCCACCAGGGCGAACTCGACGGCCACGAAGAACCCGTTGGCGGCCAGCAAAAGGAAGGTGACGAGGATTCCGACGAGTTGGGACATGGGCTATCAGGCCGCGGTGCCGCCGTTGACCGACGGCCCCGGATGGCAACCACTGTAGTGCCCGGTCGCCCTCCGACCCAGGGCCTGGGAATGGGCGCCGGCCACGGTCACGGTGACGAACGGGGATAGGTGGGCTTTATCCTGGGGCGCCATGGAAGAACCGGTGCTGAGTCTTCAGTCGGTAGTGGTGGTCCGTGACGGTCGCAAGATCCTGGGTCCTGTCACCTGGGAGGTTCACGCCGACGAGCACTGGGTCATTCTGGGCCCCAACGGCGGTGGCAAGAGCACCATGATGGCCGTGGCGGCCATGACCACCCACCCGACCGAAGGCCGGGTTCGACTGCTCGGCCACGAGCTTGGCCACACCGATGTACGGACCCTGCGTTCCCGGGTCGGCCTGGCCTCGGCCGGGCTGGTCGATCAGCTGCGACCTCAGCTGATGGCCGTCGATGTCGTCCTCTGCGGGTTGTACGGTGCTCTGGAACCGTGGTGGCACCACTATGGCGACGAGGACCGCCACCGGGCCCAGTCCCTCCTGGCCGACCTGGGACTGACCGGCCACGGTCAACGCACGTTCGGCACCCTGTCGAGTGGCGAACGTCAGCGGGTACTGCTGGCCCGGACACTGATGAACGAACCATCGCTGGTGATGCTGGATGAGCCCAATGCCGGCCTTGACATGGGCGGCCGGGAATCCCTGATCCAGGCGCTGGACAGTCTGGCCGAGGTCGGTCCGGCCAGCGTGCTGGTCACTCATCATGTCGAAGACATCCCGTCGTCGACCACCCACCTCCTGGCCCTGGCCGGCAGCCAGGCCGTGGCCGCCGGCCCCATCGAGCGGACGCTGACCGAAGAACTGCTGTCCGATGTCTTCGGTCTCGACGTCCTGTTGACTCGACACGACGGTCGGTACGCTGCTCGAGCTCGCAACCGGTGACGGCCGAGACCGGCGTTTCCACCGTCATTCGGATCCGGGTCGACATCGCGACCGTCGCCGAGCGACGGGTGATGTGCCGCCACCGATTCAATCCACGGCCCGGGACCGGATCTCGGCAACCGTGTTCGGCGTGCTCGGGGAGTCCTTCGCCGGCTCGGGGTCGGTCGCCGGGGAGCCGGAGGATGAGATCACGGTCGTTGTCGTTGTGGTTGTGGAGGTGGCCGGCTCGGCTACGGGCTGAGATCTCGAGCTCAGGCGAGGCTCGTAGCGGTAGCCGGGGTAGGTGCCGTCGGCCATCGCCGCCAGATCCATGTCGGACACGATCTTGAGTAGCGGATAGGGATTCACGGGTCGGCCTCCGTTGGGATGGACCTGCATGTGCAGGTGGGGCGGTGTGCCGACGGCGTTTCCGGTGTTGCCGACGTAGCCGAGTAGTTCACCGGCCTCCACCACCTGCCCGTTGTGGAGGCCGGGGGCGAACCCGTCGAGATGGGCGTAGTACCAGTCGGCCCCACTCTCGCCCCGCAGCCAGAGCTTGAGCCCTCCGAGACGACCGTTGCCGATTCGGCTCACCACTCCCCGTTCGGTGGCCACCAGCGGGGTGCCTCGGGGGGCGAAGATGTCGATCCCCTCATGCCAATGGGCGTCGGGGGTACCGGGCATACGGGGGAAACCGAAGCTGTCGATCAGCGGCACCGAATACCGTCCGGCGATGGGAAACGTCACGCCATGAACGTAAACCTCGCTGCCGGCTCGGAACGCCTCGAGTTCGATGACGGCCTGCTCGACGGCATCCGAAGTGCCTCGAGCCTGCTCCTCGGCTCGGCGAAGGGACGTCTCGACGAAACGGCTGCGTTCGTAGAGGGCCAGGGTCTCCGACCCGAGCCGGGCCTTGAGCTCGTTCAATTCGCCGATACTCTGCCGGTCGACGGTGAGGGCGGCGTCGAGATAGCGGTGCTTGCGCTGACGGTCGAGCAGCTGGTAGTACAGGGTCAGGTCCGGGCTCAACTCGCCGTCGGGGATGTTGCCGCTGCTCGATGCCACGAAACCGGTGATCGCCCGGGCCTCCAGCCGACCGGTTGCAGCGTCGATATCGGCCACCGTCACCTCCGACTGCGCCCCATTCCGCGCCAGGGCGTCGCCCAGGTGTTTGGAGCGGAGCCGAAACGATCGAGCCTGGGCAATGGCGGTCACCTGGTCGTTTATCGCCGCCTGCAGCCGCTCCTCGGCCGTCTTGACGTTGCCCCAGAGGACGGCAGGCGGTCGGAGTTCCCCCTGACCACGGTAACCCCGGTCCGGCGGCGGAACGGATGCGTTGGGATCGGGGGATTCGTCGACCGGTGCTTCGTTGATCAGCGGATCGTCCTCAGGGGAGGGCTCGACGGGCAGGGTGGATGTAGTGCTCGAGTCGGGATCGGTGTCGCCCGCCGCCGGCAGGTCCTCGCCTGAGGTGGTGGACACCGTCGAGGTCGAGGAGCCGCCGTTGCCGGCCGATGTCGGAGCCGACCCCGTGGTGGGAACGGCGGTTGGTCCTTTGGTTGTTGATGTCGTCGACCCGCCGGTGGATGCCGTGCTGGAGCCGGTCTCGGAGGTCGTCGACGACTCGACGGTGGTCGACGTCACCGACGGGTTAAAGGAATTCCCGTTCTCACCGTCCTGGGCTCCAGCCGGAACGACAGGCGACGCAAGGAGGAAGGCGGCGACAATACCGGCGATTGTGACCGGGACGCGCCGACGGGGTCGGGTCGCCGGTCGACGGCGATCACCGTGCCATCCGGCCGATCGGCTTGCGATCCGCCGGGAACGCCTCGGAAAGGTCCTTTCCATCCGGTAGCCAATCGGCTTTCTCGACGCCACCTTGAGAGCGGTCAGGCGAGAACTCGGTCACAACCGGCGCCGCGGTCCCCATGCCGGCGCTGCCGGTTACTCGAGGTGGTGAACGTCCCCGGCCCGAAGGCTGCGCCTGTCACCGCCGTCGGCGTGGACGATCAAGTCCCCGTCGGATCCGATATCGACCGCCACCCCGGAGATGACCTCCGATCCGGATTGGAACCGAACCCGTCGCCCCAGGGTGATGCAGGCGGCACGATAGTCGGCAAGCAGACTTCGCCGGGACGGGAGCTGGTCCAGACGGCGATCGAGATGTACGAGATATCGGTCGAGGATCCGATCCCGGTCGGGGGACGGGCTGTCGCCGGTGCCGCCCACCATCTCGCTCAGCGTCACGGCCAACCGGGCAACATCGGGCGGGGGCGGCTCGGTTCGGCGCAGGTTCATGCCCATGCCCATGACGACGGCCAGCGTCGGGGACAGCCCACCCACCGTGACCGACTCCACCAGTATGCCGGCCAGCTTGCGTTGCTCAAAGGCCGGTGCCAGCACGTCGTTCGGCCATTTCAGGGCCAGCAGTGGCTCCTCCCGATCGGTGTGGGTGAGGTGATCCGAGGCAGCGCCGACTGCGGCCAGCCCAACCGCCAGCGGCACCAGGGAGGCCACCTCGGTCGCCACCTGGACCATGACAGAGACCAGTAGTGAGTCACCGGGATGGTCGTACCATCGCCGATCTTGGCGGCCGCGACCAGCGTTCTGGTGATCGGTGTACAGCACCTGGGGTTCCCGTCCCGGGTGCTCGGCGTCGGCGGTGTCCCCGCCATCGCCGAACAGTGGGCCAACACGGCCGGCCCGAGCCAAAAGATCGGCATTTGTGGAGCCGGTTTCCGTCACGTATTCGATCCGTCGAAACCGGGTCGAGGCCCCCAACCAGGGCGGTACGACAGCAACGTCACCACGGTTTGCCGACGATGGTTCGGTGTTCGAGGTCATGAGTGTCTACATTAGGCGTGTGTTCAGCAAAGTCTTGATAGCAAATCGTGGTGAGATCGCCGTTCGGGTCATTCGAGCCTGTAAGGAGATGGGGATCGAAACGGTCGCCGTCTATTCCGAACTCGACCGCCACGCGCTCCATGTTCGCCTGGCCGACGAGGCCTACGCCCTGGGGGGCCAGACGGCGACCGACAGCTATCTGAACACCGAGGCCATCCTGTCGGCGATCGATCGATCGGGGGCCCAGGCCGTCCACCCCGGCTACGGCTTCTTCAGCGAGAACGCCGACTTCGCCCGGGCCATCACGGAGCGGGGCGTGACCTTCATCGGTCCTCCTCCGGAGGCCATTGAGGTGATGGGCGACAAGATCTCGGCCCGATCGGCGGCGGAGAAGGTGGGGGTCAGCGGCGTTCCCGGTAACACCGAGTTCCTCACCGACGCCTCGGAGGTCGTGGCCTTCGGCGACGAGCACGGGTGGCCGGTGGCCATCAAGGCCGCCTTCGGTGGTGGCGGCCGGGGTATGAAGGTGGTGCGATCGGCCGACGGGGCGGCCCACGCCCTGGAGTCGGCTCAACGGGAGGCTCAGGCCTACTTCGGCCGGAGCGAGTGCTATCTGGAGCGCTACCTGACCAAGCCCCGCCATATCGAGATTCAGGTGTTGTGTGATCAGCACGGGAATGCCCTGTACCTCGGGGCCCGGGACTGCTCGGCCCAGCGTCGACACCAGAAGCTGGTCGAGGAGTCCCCGGCACCCGGAATCGGCGACGAGATCTATCACGCCATGGGTCAGGCCGCAGTGGCGGTGGCCAAGGGCTGTCAGTACACCAACGCCGGCACAGTGGAGTTCCTGTACGAGGACGGCTCGTTCTACTACCTGGAGATGAACACCCGACTCCAGGTCGAGCATCCTGTAACCGAGATGGTGACCGGGGTCGACCTCGTGGCTCAACAGCTCAGGGTGGCGGCCGGTGAGAAGTTGGAGATGACCCAGGACGAGGTGGAGATCAACGGCCACGCCATCGAGATCCGGATCAACGCCGAGGATCCGGCGGGCGGGGCGTTTCTGCCCTCGCCGGGCCCCATCACCAGGCTCGTTGCCCCATCCGGCTACGGCGTTCGCTGGGACGGCGGTTATCTGGCCGGCGACGAGATCAGCCAGTTCTACGACAACCTGGTGGGCAAGCTCATCTGCTGGGGCCACGACCGTGACACGGCCATAGCCCGAACCCTGAGGGCGCTGCGCGAGTTCGAGATCGACGGGATCAAAACCACCATTCCCGCCGACATCGCCATTCTCGAACACCCCGACTTCCAGGCCATTGAACACTCGACCAAGTGGGTCGAGGAACACCTGGACCTGAGCAACGTGTCGGCCACCCCGACCGACCCGGCCGCGGCTGAAGCAGCCGACGGTGAAGGAGCCGAGCCCAAGGTTCGTCGCGACGTCGACGTCGAGGTCAACGGTAAGCGGTTCGCAGTCTCGATGTGGCTGCCGGAATCGGCCATGGCCCCGACCGCGGTCAAGGCGAACCGCAAGCCGAGCCGGCGGTCCGGTTCGACCGGTCAGACGGCCGGAAGCGGCTCGGGCCAGGTCACGGTGCCCATGCAGGGTACCGTCGTCAAGGTGCTGGTCGAGGTCGGTCAGGAAATCGAGGTCGGTGAGACGGTCATCGTGCTCGAAGCAATGAAGATGGAGAACAACGTGACAGCCGAGAAAGCGGGTACGGTCACCGAGGTTCGGGTCGAGGCCGGCCAGTCGGTCGGCGGCGGTGATGTGGTGGCCGTCATCGAGTAGCCCCGAGTCCGACGGCGAAGGCTACTCGGCGGCCTCACCCAGTACCTCGGCCAGCGCCGGGTGCACGAAGAGCGACTCGACCAGATCCTGCACCGTCAGTCGAGCGGTGACGGCCAGCGCCAGCACGGAGATCAGTTCGGCGGCGTGGCGACCGACGATGGAGCCGCCCATGACCACACCGGTGGCCGGATCGGACACGATCTTGACGAAGCCCCGCGGATCGTTGTTGATCAGGGCCTTGGCCGACACCGAGAACGGCACCTTGGTCACCCGAATCTTGCGACCCTCGGCGAAGGCGTCGGCCTCGGCCACCCCGACATCGGCGATCTCGGGGTCGGTGAAGATGGCCGACGCCGCCTTTTCGTAGTCGAGGTGGCGATGGGGGGCGGCGTGAAGCCCCATGGCGTGTTCCGCGATCTTACGACCCTGGGTGGAGGCCACCGATGACAGCGGCAACTTGCCCGACAGGTCGCCGGCAGCGTAGATGTGGGAGACGCTCGACCGACAGTTGTGATCGACCACGACATAGCCGTGATCCGATTCGACGCCGGCGTTCTCGAGCCCGAGACCTTCGGAGTTGGGGATCGAACCGATGGCCAGCAAGACATGTGACCCCTCCGCCACCCGACCATCGTTGCACTGCACCCGCACCCGTTCGCCGTCGGTCTCCACCGCCTCGGCCCGAGCCCCCATGAACAGCTTCACCCCCCGTTTCAGGAAGCTCTGCTCCAGTACTGCCGCCACCTCCGGGTCCTTGTCGGGCAGCACCTGCTGCCGGGACACGATCAGGGTCACTTTGGACCCAAAGGAGTTGAACATGTGAACGAACTCCACGCCGGTCACACCGGACCCGATCACCACGAGATGTTCGGGCAGTTCGGGCGGTGGGTAGGCGTCACGGGTCGTCAGCACGCGCACGCCGTCGACCGGAGCCCACTCCGGGATCCGGGGCCGGCTGCCGGTGGAGAGCACGATGATGTCACCGGTCACGGTCTCGGTCGTGCCATCGTTGAGCCGGACCTCGACCTCGTGAGGCGAAACCAGCGAACCCACTCCTTCCATCAAGCGAACGCCCTGGCTCTCCAGGAGCTGGGAAACCGAGTTCTCCAGCCGGTCCTCGATGTCCTTGATGCGTCGCTTCAAGGCGTCGAAGTCGAGCGTGGCCTCGACGCGGGCCAGACCCATCTCGGCCGCCCGGTTCACCATGGCCATGGCCCCGCCGGTGGCGATCATGGCCTTGGACGGGATGCAGTCGAGAAGATGGGCAGCACCGCCCACGATGTCCTTCTCGATCAGGGTTACCTGGGCGCCGAGTCGGGCGGCATGGGTTGCGCAGGTCGTGCCCGCCGGTCCGCCACCGACAATGACGAAGCGCTTGGGGGCAACACTCGGGCGTGAGCTGGGGGCCATGGCTGTTCCGGCTTTCTCCGTCACGGGCTTCTGGATTCGGATTTGACCATCGACCCTATCGGCGGAAAACCCCGGGTCGCCAGTCTCCGACCGGGCTCACGCCGGCGGCCGAGCCCGCTTACCCGCCGGCCGGCGGCGGCTCGCCTAGGCCGGCACCAGCCGGTGATAGAGGGCGACCATGTCGTCGGCGAAATCATCCCAGGAGAACATGATTGTGCGCTCCCGACCCATCTCGATGAGCTTGGCCCGGAGTTGGTTGTCGTCCAGCACCGTCATCAACGCGCCGGCCAGCGCCTCGGGGTCCCCCGGAGGCACCAGCGTGGCCGCGGCTCCCGCCACCTCGGGTATCGACCCGGTGGCGGTGGCCACCACCGGCACGCCGGCATCCATGGCTTCCAGCACCGGCAGGCCGAACCCCTCGTAGACCGAGGGGTAGGCCAGCACCTCGGCACCGGCCAAGAGGTCGGCCCGCTCCTCGTCGGTGACATAGCCCAGCCGTGCGACCTGCCGGGGGCGGGAGCAAGTCAAGACCGCGTTCTCGAACCGATCGGCGCCCCACCCCGGCCGCCCCACGATGACCAACCGCAGGTCGGGGAATCGCGACCAGATGTGCTCCATGGCCTCGACGAGTCCGACATAGTCCTTTCGAGGCTCGATGGTCCCGATGGCCACGACATACCGGCCTCCCGCCAACTGCCGACCGTGTTCTGCGGATCCCGATTCCGACGGGGTGAAGCCGTTTATGACGGTGTGGACCCGCTCGGCGGGGATTCCAAGGTCATGGATCAGCTCGTCGGCCACGAACCGCGACCCCGTGTGTACATGAGCACCCCGGGCAAGGGCCCGGTTCAGTAGCGCAGGGTTGTGAGCACTATGGGCGTCGACCAGTCGAGGGTAGCGCCAGGCGGTGAGATCATGGACCGCCACCAACTCCGGTCCCCCGCCGGCCGGGGGAACCACGTAGTTGATGCCGTGGACCAGGTCGAATCCGGTCAGACGGGGGTGATCACCACGACGCCACAGCCAGTGACAGGCCCGAGCCGGCAACATCATCGCCCTGTGGTCCCACCCCGCCGGGAGACGGCGGGAAAGCTGATGCCGGGCCCGGCGGCTGATGAGCACACCGGTCATGGCCAGCGAGGGATCGGATCCGAGCCGTTGCACCAGAGCGGCAGTCACCCGACCGATGCCGGTAGCAGGACCGAACAGCGGGGTGATGTCGAGGGCGACCCGGATCGCCACCGTCAGCTCGACAGACGTCGATACAGCTCGAACATGGCCACGTACAGCAGCTCGGTGGAGACGTCCATGGCTGGCTCCCGGGTGACGTGCACGTCCCGGGCCGTCGGTGGTGAAAAGAGCCCGACCTCAGGCTCGATGTCGGGGAAATAGTCGGCCCGGAGCCGCTCGTTGGCCTCCCGGTGATCGTTGAAGACGAGACGTCGCTCGGACAGGGTGAGCAGGCTCGATCCCGAGTAGTCCTTGTAGGCGGCATCCCCCAACAGATCCTCGAGAAAGGTGTAGAAATCGTTGTCGTGAATCGAGGTGAACAGCTTCTCGCGGTGGCGGCTGATCAGGAGATTGAATCGTTCGTGCAGGGTCCGATTGACCATGGGGACGCGCTGATAGTGGTCGGGATCGAGACCGACGACCTGACAGAAGTCGGACACGACATCGCCGTCGACCAGCGTTCGGGGCGAGAAGTTCCTGGCCGTGATGGCATCGAGGCCGAAGATCCGTCTCCATCGCTCCAGATCGCGGTGCCAGTCGATGCGGCCCCGAATCCGACCGTAGTAGTCCCAGAAGTCGGCGTGGCGCTTGATGTGCCACTGTTGCCATCCCGACACGACGTAGTCATCCTGGCGCCGGACATAGGCCACGATTCGGAGGTCGAACCGGTTCCTAAGCCCTGCAAACAGCCGAGGAAAGGGCTTGGGGTTGATCAGGTTCTCGGCACTGATGATGACGGTGTGGAGATCCTCGGCCATCATGATCTCCCTCAGGCCAAGCAGACGTCGGGAGACCAGGTCGGGGAAGGATTCGTCCTCGACGTTGTCCTCGAAAAACTGGAGCTGTTGAGAGCCCGGCGTATCGTCGTCTTCCAGGTTCCGTCCCGGGAACAGCACACCCCGCTTTCGTAGATCATGGCGGTTGGCCAGCAGGAACTGCTGGATGGCCGAGCTCCCGCACTTGCCGGCTCCGATGTGCACCACCAGACGGGGACGGTCATCGGTCGACGTCATGGCGACATCACCAACGCCGTCTCCGTGCGAGGGCCGCGGTGTCCCAGTCGGAACGTGTCGTCCCCGGGCCAGCTCCGTCCGGTGATGTCGATCTCACCCCGGTCGATCTTGGCCTCGATCACATCGATGGGGCTGCCCGGATACTCCTCCACCCCGAAGGCCAGATTGCACGGGTTGTCGTAGGGGTCGCGGTTCAGCAGGCGACCCCAGCGGCGGCGCAACTGATCGATCTCCCAGTCCCTGACCGTCGGGTTTCGGCTCGCCGACTCGTGATGGGTCACCACGGTGGCGCAGTCGACCACATTCCGATAACCCCGGTGGAGCAGCTTGAGGCAAAGGTCCACGTCGTTGTACGACAACGGATACAGGGGTGAGAAACCTCCGATCTCCTCGAACTTGTCCCGTTCGACGGCGAGGCACGCCGCAGTCACGGCCAGGCAGTTCTGAGCAGTCCGCAACGCCCGAAAGTTGCCCGGATGGTCGGTGGGGAATCCGGCATAGCGATGGCTCGGCCCCGTGGCCCGGGACCACACACCGGCATGCTGAATTCGACCGTCCCCGTACAGCAGCCGGGCCCCGACCGCGCCGATGTCGGGTCGGGTGGCATACATGACCAGGCGCTCCAGCCACTGCGCCATGACCACTTCGGTGTCGTCGTTGAGGAAGACCAGAACCTCGCCTTCAGCCCTGATGGCCCCAAGATTGCAGGCGTTGGCGAAGTTGAACGGGCGGCGGTCCCGGATCAGCCGATGGGGAATCCGGGCGCATTCGGCTTCGATGGCGGCCATGGCCTCGGACGTCGTCTCGGCGTCGCACACCACCACGACTTCGATGCGGGAATAGCTCGATCGCTCGATCAGGCTGGACAGGGCCTGCTCCACCAGCACCGTGTCAACCCCGTGAACCAGTTTCGAGGCCGCCCCGGTCGGGATGATGACACTCACCACGGGCTCGTCGGTCAACGAGGGTTCGAGATGGACGATGCCCGGGTCCTCCGGCCTCCGACTGGCGACGGCCGGGAACGCGGTACGGGCCAGATGGTCGGCCACGGCGCGGACCCCGGCGTCGAACGCCCAGTCCTTGGCCTGGTCATCGAGGGCGGTCGACGACTCGGACTCCCTCCAGTGGTAGAGCAGACGGGGAAGATGGACCACGCGTCTGGCCTGCTCGGCCACCCGCAGGGCCAGATCGTGATCCTGGGCGCCATCGAATTCGGACCGGAAGCCGCCCACCGCCAGGGCCAGCTCCCGCCGTACCACCATGAGATGGCCGAGGTACATCTGGGTCCGTAGCCGCTCGGGTGAGAACGCCGGCTTGTAGAAGGCGTGTTTTCGTTTCCCTGACTTCGCGTCGATCTTGTCCTCGTCGCTATAGGCCAGGTCGACATCATCGAACCGGGCCAGTTCTGCCGCGAACGCACCCAGGGCGTCGAGGGACAACACATCATCGTGATCGAGCAGAGCGAGGTATTGGTGACGAGCCGCCACCAGCCCTCGCTGGGTGGCGGCGGCGATGCCTTGGGCCTCGTCGTTGTGCATCACCTTGATCCGCGGGTCGGAGGCGGCGAATTCGATGAGGATCGTCTCGACCGGCAGCGGTTGGGGTCCATCGGCGACCAGCAGAAGTTCCCAGCCGTGGTAGGTCTGGTCGGTCACCGAACGGATGCAGGCCCCGAGATGGTCCGGTTCAGGATGGAACACCGGCACGATGACCGAGAATCTCGGCGGTTGATCGGTCACGAGACCGTGGCCCCTCGAAACCTGACGACCAGATGGCCGTACGGCCGAGGTCGCCCGGTTGGCAAGCGATGGCCGCAGTGGCGTCGATTCCGCCAGCCTGGCCCGGAGACCGTCGATTTCCACCTCGAGCATGTGAACCTGATATTCGAGATCCCGGACCAGGCCCAGCGCATTGGCCTTCTCCGCTTCGGCACCCCGGGCCGCATCCACCGCCCCGTAGAGCCGGATGGTGAGGTCGTCGAGTTCGGTTCGCTGCTGCTTCTCGCCGGTCCCGGACTGCCGCCGGTCCCCATGGTCGACGCGGGTGTTCATGGTGATCGAGCCTAATCCGATAGGCGGCAAATTCGTCGGATGAATAGGTGGGTAAACATCGATACATTATCCGGTCAAATCGCCGAGGATTGCCTGTCTATCCTTGTCGTTGCATCGCCATTCATTACCATCGTTACACAGAGTAAATCGCTCTCTATGATGCTCGCATGTCGATGAAAGCGAGCACTTTATCCCCGACCTGATTGCTCCGATTGTGTAGCGGGGAGAGCTACCATGAGTGAAATGCCGTCCGCCGCGTCATCCGAGCATCCTTCCTCCGGGCCCGCTGCGCCTGTCGATCGCGTGACCGGCCCTCTGCGCTGGACCGGGCACACGGACAACCGTGCGGCCGCGGAATCGGCGGTGGCGGTCTCGGTCATCGAACTCAGCAAGGTCTTCCGCCTCGACGCCAGCGGAGCAAGGACGGCCAAGGAGCGCCTGCTTCACCCGAGTCGGGGATCGAGTTCCAAGTTCACCGCACTGGAGCAGGTGAGCTTCGACGTCGCTCAGGGTGAGACCTTCGGCGTGCTCGGCCACAATGGGTCGGGCAAAAGCACCCTGCTCAAGCTGATGGCGGGCATCATGCGGCCCACGGCGGGACGTGTGCTGGTACGAGGCCGACTGGCCGCCCTTCTCGAGCTGGGTGCCGGGTTCCATCCCGATCTCACCGGCAGGGAGAACATCTACCTGAACGGCTCGATTCTCGGGCTGGATCGAAACTACGTTCGGGCCGCCTTCGACGACATCGTCGACTTCGCCGAACTCCACCAGTTCATCGACGTGCAGGTGAAGCACTATTCGTCGGGGATGAGAGCCCGCCTCGGTTTTTCGGTCGCCACCCATCTCGAACCCGACGTACTCCTGATCGACGAGGTGTTGGCCGTCGGTGACGAGACCTTCCGCAACAAGTGCATGGAACGGGTGCACAAGTTTCGATCCATGGGTCGAACCATGATCATCGTCAGCCACAGTGCCGACACGGTCCGCCAGCTCTGTTCCCGGGCAGCCGTCCTGGATCAGGGTCGGCTGATCCATCTGGGCCCGGCCGACGATGCCATCGCCGCCTACCGCAAGGCGCTGAACGCTCGACAACAGCGCCTGGCCGACAATCCACCGGGGGTCTCACCCCCGACCAAAAGCCCGGTGGTAATCGAATCGGCCCACCTCATCGACGCCATCGAAGCCGCTGGAACGTCGTCTCCACCCCGACACCGTGCAGCATCGACCAACGACTTGGTGGTCAAGCCCGGTACCCCGGTCACCGCCGTCGTCGCCATCTCGGTCCACGATGCCACCGTGCCGGTTCGGCTCAGAATCACCCTGCGAACCCCGGAAGGACTTCTCCTCATCAATCGGGCCACGTCGGGCCTGCTAGGGGGAGGCAGCTCACTGAATCTCCCCGAAGGCCGACATGAGGCGTCGTTCCACTTTGGGCCGTTGCCCCTTCGTGACGGCCAGTATTTGATCGACGTCACGGCCGAAACCCCCGACGGTGACCATCAGTTCGCCCGTCGAGCCGGCCTGGCTGGATTCTCGGTCGAGGCCGGAGGCCGGGGATTGGGGTTGCTGGCCGTCCCTGTCACCGCCGAGCTGGCAACGCCGGAACCAACGCCGCGACGACGAGCCGACGACCGTCGAGAAGCGGCACAACGAGCGCCGACCTCGGTGCCCTGACCAGCCGTGGGCCGCCCCGGCCCAGATCGCACGAACTCAAGCCCCGGCTCACCCATGACGAGTCCCGGCAACGGAGGCGCCTCAAGCCATGACCGATACCGCCCGATCGACATCACCACCATCATCACCATCATCGCCGACATCGACCGAGTCCCGCTCCTCCTTCAGCGCGATCGACGACGACCGATCCCGGCTTCGCCCCATCGGCACCCTGCCCGACGACACCGGAATCCTGCCCCAGATGATCCGCATCTGGCGCTATCGGGATCTGTTGCTGAACCTGACCAAACGAGAGGTCAAGTCCCGACACAAGAACAGCGCGCTCGGTGTGGCCTGGAACCTGCTCAATCCGTTGTTGCAGATGTTCATCTACACCGTGGTATTCACCTATTTCATGCCGGGACGAACCCCGATGTTCCCGCTCAAATTGCTCTCGGGCATGGCCATTTTCGGCCTCTTCACCACCAGCATCACCGCCGGAGCGTCGTCAATCGTCGGCAACTCGGCGGTGGTAACCAAGATCTGGTTCCCCCGGGAGATCCTGCCGGTGGCAGCCGTAGCGTCCAACCTGGTCACCTTCGCCAGCCGGGTCACCATCCTCGTCGTGGCCCTGATCATCTACTGGCACGCTCCCGACTGGAAGGACATGTGGCTGGCCCTGTTCGCGGTGTTCGTGACCCTTGTCCTGTCAGCCGGTTTCGGCGTGCTGCTGTCGGCCCTCAACGTGTTCTTCCGCGACGTCCAACACTTTCTCGAGCTGGCGCTGCTGGCCCTGTTCTGGTTCACCCCGGTGGTGTGGAACTACAGCTTCCTCGGGAACTATGTCATCAACCGGTTCGGCCCCCAATGGGAACGGATGATCATGCTCAACCCCCTCGTTCCGGTGGTCACCACCTTCGAGCGCGTGCTCTACAACCCGACCGGCTTTCCTCCCGAACAGCAGCAACAGTTCGACTTGTTGATCAGGCCTGCGGAATGGTATCTCCAGAACCTCCTGATGTCGCTGACGGTGGGCGTAGTGGCCTTGGTCGTCGGTCTTCGGGTCTTCGCCCGGCTGGAGGGATCCTTCGCCGAGCAACTCTGATCATCCGATGGTCGTTCCCGGTGATCGATTGGCCCCAAGATTGCGCTCGTCGTCTACCGTTGTGGCTATGAGTTCGGATGTCACACACTCGGAGTCCCCGTCGGATTGGCCACCCGATTGGCGTCAGATGGCCGACAAGGAACTCAAAGGGGGAACCGTCGACGACCTGGTCGTCGACACCCCGGAGCAGATTCGTGTCAAACCGCTGTACACGGCGGCCGACCTCAGCGGCGTCGATCACCTCGAGTCGCTGCCGGGGTTTCCGCCATTCGTGCGGGGTCCACGGGCCACCATGTACGCCAATCGGCCGTGGACCATCCGCCAATACGCCGGCTTCTCCACCGCAGAGGAGTCCAACGCCTTCTATCGGCGTAACCTCGCCGCCGGTCAAAAGGGGCTGTCGGTGGCCTTCGACCTGGCGACCCACCGGGGCTATGACTCCGACCACGAGCGGGTGGTGGGTGACGTGGGCAAGGCCGGGGTGGCCATCGATTCGGTGGAAGACATGAAGATCCTGTTCGACGGGATCCCGCTGGATGAGATGACGGTGTCGATGACCATGAACGGGGCGGTCCTGCCCATCATGGCCTGTTACATCGTGGCCGGTGAGGAACAGGGAGTGACCCCGGAACGGCTGGCCGGGACCATTCAGAACGACATCCTCAAAGAGTTCATGGTCCGCAACACCTACATCTATCCCCCCGAACCGAGCATGCGGATCGTCGCCGACATCATTGCGTACACGGCGACGAGCATGCCACGGTTCAACTCGGTCTCGATCTCCGGCTACCACATGCTCGAGGCCGGCGCCCCTGCCGATCTGGAACTGGGCTACACCCTGGCCGACGGCCTGGAATACGTGCGGGCCGCCCTCGATGCCGGGCTCGACGTTGACGCCTTCGCCGGCCGGTTGAGCTTCTTCTTCGGCATCGGGATGGACTTCTTCATGGAGGTGGCCAAGCTCCGGGCCGCCCGTCTTCTCTGGTCCGAACTCATGGCCCAGTTCCACCCGGCCAATCCCCGTTCGTCGATGTTGCGGACCCACTGTCAGACGTCGGGGGTCTCCTTGACCGAGCAGGATCCCTACAACAACATCGTCCGAACCACGGTCGAGGCCATGTCGGCGGTGTTGGGCGGCACCCAGAGCCTGCACACCAACGCATTCGATGAAGCCCTGGGTCTGCCGACGGACACCAGCGCCAGGGTGGCCCGGAACACCCAGCTGATCCTGGCCGAAGAAACCGGCATCACCAGAACCGTCGATCCCCTGGCCGGCAGCTACTACGTGGAGCGGCTCACGACCGAGTTGGCCGATCGGGCCCGGGCCGTGATTGCCGAGGTCGAGGAGCTGGGAGGCATGACAGCGGCCATCACCGAAGGCGTGCCGAAACTCCGGATCGAGGAGGCGGCGGCCCGGCGCCAAGCCCGGGTCGACCAGGGACTGGATGTGATCGTAGGGGTCAACAAGTACCGGGTCGACCAGGACATAGCCGTGGACGTGTTGGACATCGACAACACCGCGGTCCGAAACCAGCAGATCGAACGGTTGAACCGGATTCGGGACCAACGGGACACGGCGGGGTGCCAGGACGCCCTCAACGCCATCACCGAGGCCGCTCGCTCAGGTTCGAATCTGCTGGAGGCCTGTGTGGCGGCAGCCCGGGCCCGAGCCACAGTTGGTGAGATGTCGGACGCCATGGAGGCGGTATTCGGCCGCCATCAGGCTCAGACCAGGACCATCAGCGGAGTCTACGCCGCCGAGTACGGCGACTCCGAGGCCTTCACCGCCATCAAGGACGACGTGGAGGCCTTCGACCGCGACCACGGTCGACGACCGCGCATGCTGGTGGCCAAGATGGGCCAGGACGGCCACGACCGGGGAGCCAAGGTCATCGCCACCGCCTTCGCCGATCTCGGCTTCGACGTCGACGTCGGGCCGCTGTTCCAGACGCCGGCCGAGGTGGCCCGTGATGCGGTCGACAACGATGTGCACGTGGTCGGGGTGTCCTCCCAGGCCGCCGGACACAAGACCCTCGTTCCGGCCCTGATAAGGGAGCTGGCGGCGAAGGGCGCCGACGACATCGTCGTGGTGTGCGGTGGGGTGATCCCGCCCAACGACTATGGCATGCTGACCGAGGCCGGCGTGGCCGCCATCTTCGGTCCGGGCACCAACATCACCGAGGCGGCCCGCCACGTGGTCTCGGTCATCCGCAAGAGCCACTAGCCGGAGGCTTCGCCTCCCTACCTCCGGCTGGTGGAGCCGACTTCGTCGGCACTCATACCGATCCGCGAATCACGCACCTTCGGTGCGATTGGGCGGACCCGAACCGCCTATCCTGGCCCGACCATGACTGTTACCGAGCTTGCCGACGCCGTGGTCGAGGGCGACCGCCGGGGCCTGGCTCGGGCCATCACCTTGGTGGAGTCGACCCGAGACGATCATCGGCGACAAGCCGAGGCGCTGTTGGACCATTTGCTTCCTCACGCCGGCAACTCGGTTCGCCTTGGCGTCACCGGAACCCCCGGTGTGGGCAAGAGCACGTTCATCAACCGTTTCGGATCGCTGTTACTGAATCTGGGCCACACCCTGGCTGTACTCGCCGTCGACCCTTCCAGCCAATCCACCGGAGGCTCGATACTCGGTGACAAGACGAGAATGGCCGACCTGGCCGGCGACGACCGGGTCTACGTCCGACCATCACCGTCGGGGGGTGTGGCCGGCGGAATCGCCGTAGCCACCCGGGACGCCATCACCGTCTGCGAAGCCGCCGGCTTCGACACCATCGTGGTCGAGACGGTGGGCGTGGGGCAGTCGGAAACCGCGGTCGCCAGCATCACCGACGTCTTCTTGTTGCTGGTGGCGCCGGGCGGCGGCGATGATCTCCAGGGCATCAAACGCGGTGTCATGGAGCTGGCCGATGTGGTGGCGGTGAACAAGTCCGACGGCGATCTGATCGATCTGGCTCAACGCACAGCCGCCGACTACCGGTCGGCCCTCCACCTGGTCCGGCCCAAGCATCCCGATGCCCCCACACCGGTGGTGACCTGCTCGTCGCTGACCGAGGACGGTCTACCCGAGCTGTGGGCGGTGGTGGAGGATCTACACCACAGGCTGGCCTCGTCGGGCCGTCTCACCGATCTGCGAAGCCGACAGGCCCGGGCCCAGCTGGAGGCCGAGATCTCCCTGCTGTTGACCCGGTGGGCAGCCGACCACTCCGAATTCGCCAGGGCCAGGGCGAAGGTCCTGGACGACGTGGCCAAGCATCGACTCTCGGTGTCGTCGGCAGCCCGTCGGCTGTTGGCCACCATTGTCGAGCTCTAGCAGGATTCGATCAGCCCGGACCCGTTTCGAGCCGCGGGCACTCAGGCCGTGGCCAGCGGTTCCAACGGCCAGACCCGGACCGGCGGGCGTTCAACCTCGTGGTCACGCAAGACCGCGAGACCGTCCACCATCGGCAGCGGAAACTCCTCGCTGCCGGGAGCATCGAAGTTCGGGTTGTCGAACGGGTCGTGGTTGAGCACACTACGCCACCGGTCGTGCAGCACGGCCATTTCCTCACCGCTGATGGACGGATCCCGGGAACTGGCTTCGAAGTGGAACAGCTCGATTGCAGGATCGATGACCGTTCGATACCCGTGGTCGAGGAGCTTGAGGCACAGATCCACGTCGTTGTAGCTGGAGGGAAAGACCGGGGAGAAGCCGCCGACCCGGTGGAACAGCTCGGCCCGGACGGCCAGGCAGGCCCCGGTGACGGCCAGGCAGTTCTGGGCCACGGTGAGTGAGCCGAGATGACCCCGACCGTCGGCCTCCCGGCCTTCGTAGCGGTGTGCGGGATGACCACCCCGGGTCCACAGCCCATTGTGCTGGATGGTGCCATCATCGTAGTAGAGGCGGGCTCCGACGGCACCGATGGCCGGGTCGGCGGTCCAGGCGACCAGCCGGTCGAGCCAGTCGGCGGTGATGACCTCGGTGTCGTCGTTGAGAAAGACGAGCACACCGCCGCCGGCCATCACCGCACCCCGGTTGCAGGCATTGGAGAAGTTGAACGGCCGATCATCATGCACAATGCGGAGGGCGGCGATCCGATCGTCGCCGTGGGCGGCGGCCAGCTGCCGTAGCTCGGCTACCACGGTGTCGTCGATCCCCGGGGTGGTGACGACGACGAGTTCCAGCTTCGGACTCGGGCCCTCTGCTCGACCTCGACGGTCGATGATGGACGCCACGGCCTGATGGACCAGGCAGACGTCGCGACCCCGGACACGACGTCGGGTGCCGTTGGTGGGGATGATGACCGACACCGAGGATTCGTTGGCGGCGAGCGGCTCAGGTCGGGACGGAGGTTCGATCGCGATCGCCGAATGCCGATACAGGGGTCGGGGAACGTGGGCCACGGCCCGGGCCGCCCGGGCCAAGGCCATCAGCCGTCGATGGCCGGTGAGGGTCGCCGGTTCCGCCGGCCGTCGATCGACCACGGCGTCCCACAGCCGGCGACGGACCGCGATCACCCCTCCGAGATAGGACTGGCCGGCAAGCCGGTCGGGTGAGTAGCCGGGCCGCAGTTCAGGGCGCGAGCCGTGGCTCGATTCCACGATCGAATCACCATAGATCAGATCGATCCGGGGATTTCCGATGACTACGTTCACCATGGCGGCCAGTGCCCTCTTTTCCAGCCGGCAGCCGGAGCCGATCAGCACCACGGCATCGTCCTCGGAACGAGACAGGGGTAGCATCACGGGCCCGGAACCGGCGGTTCTCACGTCGATGAGCAGGTCCGATGGCGCCGGGGCCAACTGGGCCTCGCCCCCCGGTCGATCACCCCTGCCTTGGCTCAGACACCAGGTGGCGGCCTCGATGGCATGCGACACCATGCTCTCGACGACCGGCACCGGGTTCTCGTTCGTGGCCTCCACCACGATCAGCCACCGTCGGGTCGGAAGCGGTTCGGAAGCCGGGCTCGGCTGATGTCGGCCGGCGGCGGTGTCGGCGGTCACCGTCGCCCTAGGTTCCGTCCGAGCACACGGGCCGCCGCCGACAGCCGACGATCGAGTCGACCGGTCGGCCCGGCCTCGACTCGAACCTCACCGTCGATCGCACCGTCGAGTTCGCCGGTGATGGTGCTCCGGTCGGTTGGGCGAAGGCCGGCGGCCGACGTTTCGATGGCGCGGATGATGTCGGCCACCTCGTCTTCGGGCCGGTAGCCGAGCACCGCCTTCAGCTCGTTGAGCTGTCCTGTGGTGACATCGAGCAGGTAGAACGTGGCATCGTGATCCTTGCGGGCCTGGGCCGCCACCGCTCGTGCTCCGATCACCTCGTCGAGCAGGTTCAGGTTCTCCTCCCGAGCCCGGGCCAGGGCCTCCGCCAGCACTTGCGGGTCGTCCTCGGCAAAGCCCTCATCGCACCCTGACCCGGTGGGGGCCCGCTTCACAGCGCGCCCCCACACCCTGCAGACCGAGTCGCACACCGACATCGCAGCGACGCATCAGGGGCCGCCACCACCAACTGTTGGCCAGATACCACCCCACGGTGGCGGCCAGACCATCCTCGAAGCCGTAGCGGGGCGACCAACCCAGTTCACGCTCGATCCGGGAGGAGTCGATGGCGTAGCGGCGATCGTGCCCCGGGCGGTCGGGAACGAACCGTATGAGCTTGGTCCGGTCGAGCGCATCGTCGACCTGGGCGTTCACCAGTCTGCAGATGGCTTCCACCACCTCGAGATTGGTCCGCTGGCTGCGGCCACCGATGACATAGGTCTCCCCGTCGACTCCCCGTTCCATCGCAGACAGCAGGGCCCGAGCGTGATCCTCGACATGGAGCCAGTCCCGGACATTGCCTCCGTCGCCGTACACCGGCAGGGGTTGGCCCTGCCATGCGTTGATGATCATGATCGGGATCATCTTCTCCGGGAACTGGAACGGTCCGTAGTTGTTCGAACAGCTGGTCACCACCACCGGCAGGCCGTAGGTCTCGTGCCAGGCTCGAACCAGATGATCGGAGGCGGCCTTGGTGGCCGAATACGGGGATCGCGGGTCATAGTTCGACTCTTCGTCGAGCATCGAGTCATCGTCGGACAACGACCCGAACACCTCATCGGTCGAGACGTGGACCAGACGGCGCAGGCCCGGAACCAACCGGGCCGCCTGCAACAGGTTGTAGGTCCCGATCACATTGGAGTCGACGAAGACCCGGGGTCCGTCGATGGAACGGTCCACATGGGTTTCGGCCGCCAGATGGGCGATCGCATCGGGCCGGCACTCGGTGACCGCCCGGACCGTGGCGTCCTCGTCGGCCAGATCACACTGGAGGAATCGGTACCGGGTGGAATCGGTGACCGGGGCCAGTGATCCTTCGGTGGCGGCATAGGCGATCCGATCCAGGTTGACGACCTCGTGGTCGGTCTCCGATATCAAATGTCGGATGAACGCCGAGCCGATGAATCCGAGGCCACCGGTGACGAGTACTCGCATGGCTGATCCTGTCCTCCTTCCGCCTCTTGTCGATGAACCGCTTCCAACCACTGCACGCGGGCCTCCAACTCGAGCACGGCTTCCACCGTGGCCTGGTGTAGATCCTCGATCCGACGGGTCAGGGGATCGATCTGCCAGTTGGTCAACGCCTCGACCGATTGCTTGAGCGGTCCGACCAGGGGTCGGAGCGAGGTCGCCGGGGGCCGCTGGTACGAGCCCAGGTCCTCGAGATGCCGGGTCGCCGGTCGGATCGGCCCGGTCATGGCCATCGCCGACCCGGCCGATCCCTCGCCCGTGACCCCGGCCCGAGCCGACGAGCCCAGTCGGGGCGGCAGGGGGCCGGTTATGGCGGGCCCGGTGCCGGCCCGATGACCACCGGCCCTGGCCTCGATCTGACCCTGCAGGGACGATCGGTCGGGCTTGTGCCGGTCGACGTCCCACGTGGTCGAGGCGGTGGCATCAGCCGGTGACCCTGAGCCTGTTGCTGCGCCGGACGCCGCCTCGAGCCCGTCGCCGGTGGCGGCTGCGGACTCCGGGCCAACGGCTCCGGCGAGGCGACGGGCGACGGCGGCCATGGCGTCGGCCAGCTCACCGACTCCGCCACACACCATGGCATCGGCCGGTAGCTGATCCCGGAGCTGGGGAAGATCGGAGGCGATGATGGGCTTGTCGAACAGCCGAGCCCGCTCCACCACGCCCGATGACCAGATCTCCCGATAGGGCAGAACCACCACATCGGCCGCCAGCAACCACCGGTCGAACAACTCATCCGACACATAGCTTTCGTGCAGGGTGACGCCGGCCGAACGGTCGGCCATGGCCCGGAGCTGGGAGACGTACTGGGCGATCTCGGGATGGTCGATCCGCCCCGACCCCACGATGTGCAGATCGGCATCGTCCAGGTTGGCCACGGCCAGTGCCTCGATGGCAAGATCGAAACCCTTGTGATGCTGAAGGAATCCGATGCACAGCAACGTCAGACGATCGGGATCGAGACCGAGTTCCGCCTTGGCCTCGAGCGGTGAGAGATCAACCTGGGAGCTGAAGTGACGGCCGTGGGCCACCACCGAGATCCGTCCCGCCACCGGGCCGAGACGCTCGAGGAGAGCCTTGTGCTCGGCCTCGGTGTGCACGGTGACGGCATGGGCCGAACCGACGACCACCCTGGCCATGGCCGCTTCGGCCCCGGACTGCTCCAGCCGGTCGTATTCGATCTCATGGATCCGCAATTCGAGATCGGTGGTTCGGGCCAGGGCGGCCAGGGCGGCCCACACCGCCACCCGCTCGGCCCCGGTTCGACACTTTCCGAACAACAACTCCGGTCCGAATTGCACGATCACCCGGTCGTAGCCGGCACCGTGACGGGCCAGCCGAAGGGCGCCGGTTGCCCCACCCAGACGAAGGTGGTGATGAGCGGCCGACGGTAGCGGCGACAGCACGGTGACCTCGTGACCGGCGGCCCGCAGATGGCGGACCTCCTGCTGGGCGTAGCTTGCGATGCCATCGCGGTACGGGGCCCAGGGTGACACCATGAGCCAGGTCATGTTCGCCCTCGTCCGGCCCCACTGGGGACCCGCTTTCGGTCGGCCCGGCGCTCATTCAGAGTGTGCGGCATCCAGGCCTCCACTGTCTCGACCAGGGCATCGACCACGGCATCGAGTCCGTAGTGCTCGATCACGTAGTCCCTTCCGTCACCGGCCAGGTTCTGCGCCGCCTGCGGCTCATCGGTAACAAAATCGAGACAGGCCATCAGCTCGGCCTGGTTGCGGTAGGTCAGCCCGGCTCCCGTGCGCTCGATGTGCCAGCGGACGACATCGCTGTGGCCGTTGGCGACCACCGGCGTGCCGGCGGCGAAGGCCTCGAGTACGGTCCGCGAGAACGATTCCATGGCGCTGGGTTGGAGGTAGACGGCGGCTCCGGCCATCGCATCGTTGCGGTCGTCGTCGGAGATGAGGCCGACATCGACCAGACCGGAACCCAGCCCGTGATCGTCGTCGACGGCGCCGACCCCGGAGGTCACCAGGGTCAGCACTCCGGGGAGCCGCTGGTCGGCCGAGTCCAATCGGCGCCGTCGGCCCCGATAAGCGGCGAATGCCGAGACCAGGTCGTCCCAACCCTTACCCCACTCCCGGCGGCCGGCGTAGTAGGCATAGGGGCCGCTGATACCGAACCGCTCACGGAAACGATCGGGCCGGTAGTCGGTCGGGGCCTCCACTGCCGCTCCCACCACCCGCTGTCGACCGGAGAGTTGGTACAGGCGGTTCGCCAGTTCCTGCTCCGGGTCGGTCAGGAACCATATGCCGCCGGCCGCCTCCATCATCGACCGGTAAATGTCGAGGTAGGCCGGCGGTTCGTTGTGAAGACACGGCATGAGAATGGAACGGCGAGTGTGGATCTGGGATACGGCGTAGGTCGTCCAGAACATGTAGGGGGCGAAGACCAGGGCCCGATACCGGTGGCCGTGATCGAAGACGTGATGCCACAAGCCGCTACATCGCAGGCTGGAGTTGACCCAAAGCTGCTGGTCCTGGATGGACAGATCATCGCCGGCCAGAATGCGGTGGCCCAGACGATCGCGCACCGACGTATCGGCGTCGACCTCGGTGGCAAAGCGGCGTAGCCTCACGCCGTCGGCCAACTCCGTGACCCCCACCGGGAACTCATTGGCCCAGGTGAAGTGGTCGCGAGCACAGGTGGTGAGGATCTCCACCGGCATGCCGCGGGCCCGCAGCCCGTGGGCCATCTCGCTCAGCACCGCCTCGGCTCCTCCGATCACCCCCGGGCCGTACCGGGGGGGCACAAAGGCCAGGGCGTTTGCCTCGATCGGTACAGGTGCGCTCACGACCGCGCCCGAACCCGGGTCGCGCCGGCCGATGCGTAGGCGGCGTCGGCCGCCCGGTCCAGGAACCAGGAGTAGGTCCGGGTCAGGCCGGTGTCGAGATCGGTGCCGGCACGCCAACCCAGCGCGTGCAGCCGCGACACGTCAAGTGACCGTCGAGGCATCCCGTCGGGTTTCGAGGTGTCATAGACGATGGTGGCATCGGGGTGCACGACCTCGGCCATCATGGTGGCCAACTCGGCAATGGAGACATCGGAGCCGGTCCCAACGTTGATATGGCCCGGCTCGTCGTAGTTGTCCATGAGAAAAAGGCAACAGTCGGCCAGATCGTCGACATACATGAACTCCCGCCGAGCCATTCCCGTGCCCCACACCTCGACCTCGGTTCGACCCTCCAGCTTGGCCTCATGGAACTTGCGCAGAAGCGCCGGCAACACATGACTGGACCGAAGGTCGAAGTTGTCCCCCGGGCCGTAGAGGTTGGTGGGCATGGCGGTGATAAAGTTGCACCCGTATTGCTCACGATAGAAGTCGCACAGCCGGACCCCGGCGATCTTGGCCAGGCTGTAGCCCTCGTTGGTCGGCTCCAGGGGTCCGGTCAGCAAGGCCGACTCGGGAATGGGCTGCGGACTCAACCGCGGGTAGACGCAGGCGCTGCCGAGGTAGAGGAGCTTGATCACCCCGGTCCGCCGAGCGGCTTCGATGACGTTGGCGTGGATCATCATGTTGTCGTACAGGAACTCGGCCTGTCGACTGGAGTTGGCCAGGATCCCGCCCACGGTGCCGGCCGCCAGGTAGACGTGGGACGGTTCGTGCTGGGAGAACCAGCGCCGGACGGCGGCTTGGTCCCGTAGGTCGAGCCGGTCACGGTCCTCGGTCAGCACGTTGCCAAACCCCTCGGACTCGAGACGGCGACAGATGGCGGAGCCCACCAGGCCGCGATGACCGGCTACGAAAACGGGGGCGTCGAAATCAACAGGCATCGATGGTTACCGTCCTTCGGTACCGCCGATTCAGTTGTGGTCGGCTACTTCGCAGCCGTTACTCTGTGACGGGCCGCCGTCGGCTAACAGGGTAGCCGCCGCCACATCCAATGTGTTCGAACCGGACGGTGCCATCCGAAAGCGGGCATGGGTAATCCGACCAGGCCGGACTCGGAAACGCTGCTCGGAGGACAAGTCGGGCTGCCCGTCACGATCGTGGGATCAGCGTCATGGCGTACTCCACAGCCAGGTCGAGATCCGATCGGGATCTCAGAGACTCGGCCCCGTCGTCAACCGATGCCGAGTCCAGCACGCCGGCGGTGACCTGGCCGTACAGCGACCGGGCCCGAGTCCGTCGCGATTCCACCGACTCGTAGAACAGGCGGGCCGCATCGACCTGACCGACCCGACCCGAGTCCATCAGCCCGGTCCAATAGTCGAGTCCACCGCCGTCGGGCCGGCGGCCCAGGATGTTCTCGTACAACGAGCGTACGAAGGCCCGGTTGTTGTCGCCCGCCCGCTGGTAGTACTCGTCGGAACCATAGAACAGCGCTCCCATCTGCTGATAGGTCAGTGCACTGTGGTTCATCTGGTTGAGCCAGTAGCTTCGACCGGGTGAATCCGAGCGCCGATTGAGGGCCCTGCGGTAGAGATCGTCGATGAGGCGACCGGCGAAGGGCTCGCTGTGGACGAGTCGACCGGCCAGCTCCCGTTTGGCTTCGGCGCCTCGAGCGACCAGAGCGTCGGTCCAGGTTGCCAATTCACTCGACGTCGGGGCCCGCCCGGCGAGACGTCGGTACAGCAGATCGACGGTGGCCGCCTGGAAGTTGCGATCGTCGTCGGTTCCGGTGTCGGGTGAGCCGTCGGCGTTGCGGTGAATGGCGCTGACCGTGAAAAGGTCGGACTTCAAGCCGAACGCTCGCCGGAAGTCGTTGCCCGACATGGCTCGAGTGCCGTTGCTGAAACGGATCTCTATCCGCTCGACCCTGCCCCCCCACGGTCCGTGGCCGTTGCGGTCGGTGACCACCAGATCCAGGAAGTCACCCAGTCGGTACCGGGACTCCAGCACGGCGATCGAGATATGACTCTCCCACCGATGGTTGGGGTTTGCCGAGACCGAATCGCCGACGTCGGCCACGGCGGGGAAGTCACCGCCGGCGGTGAAACCGCCCGTGCTCGAGGAGAACTCGGTTCGGGCCACCGCCCCCGACGAGGTCAAGCGCACCTTTCCGGCGGTGGCGACGATGGCGTCATCGGTTCGGGGGTCGGTGGAGGCCCGCCAGCGACCGCCCCGGGTGGTGTAGCGGCCGTCGTAGACCTGGCACCAGATGCTGTCACAGGTGTCGGCATAGGGCCGCCAGCGGGTGTCCCCGGCCAGCACATAGGATCGGGCGGCCACGGCTTGGGCCTCCAGTGCCGCCGCCGGCCAACTGGCCGGGCTCTCGTTGGGCACCACCCCTCGCAGGTACTGCTCGACCGAGACAACGTTGATGGTTCGCTGTCGGCCGTCGCTGTTGGTGACGGCCCAGATCTCACCCTCGTACCACACCGAATACTGGGGACCACAGACCTTGAGCAGGCCATCGCTGCCGGTCGGGTTCGATCCCGGCGGTTGGTGGGCCACGACACGAATCTTGCTTCGCCCGAACACCTGGCGATCGGTCCACGGGCCGCCGCATCCTGTCGCCGTCTCCAAACGGAAACCGGAGTCAGTGGCGGTCAACCGCACGGCACCGTCGGTGATGTTGACAAGACCCGTGCCCGAGTCGTCGGTCAACAGCAGTGAGCCCTGGGCCAGCGCCACCGTGGTGGAGCGGCTCGACAGGTAACGGAGATCAACCCGCATGTTGTCGGCATCGAACGACAGCGTGGACGGAACCGGCCCCTGGGTCGTGCCTCGGTAGAAGTGATCGAGAATCCGCCGCGACGACCAACCGTGGTCGCGGGCGTAGCCCAGCGCACCGTACTGACCCATGCCCCGGCCATGGCCCCAACCACCGCCGGTGATGACGATGTGAGGCTCGTTGTGTGCTGCGGCCGGAACGGCGGTGGGCACGACGACCACGCCGGTCAGGGCAATTGACAGAACAAGGGCGCCGGCGGCGACAACCGCTTTTCTCATGACCTATCCTTCGACCACTTTCCGGTAATATTCAGCGCTTGCCGCAAGCTCGGCCGCCAACTCGACGTCGTCGATGTCGAGCAGCTGCCCGGCCCAGTAGTCCTGCTCCGCGGCGCTGGGTGTCCGGCCCAGGATCCTTCGATACAGTTCGGCGACCCGGTCCCGGCGGGACTCGATCGAGAGATAGAAGCTGTGAGCCACCGTCGGCGGGCCCACCCCGGTTTGGGCCAGCTGGGCCGTCCAGTAGTCGAGGCCGGCCGGTTCACCCTGGCGTCCGAGGAGGACCCGATACAGGGTGGCCACGTACTCCCGATCGCCGCCCGCCCGCTCGGCGTATTCGGTCGAACCGTAGAAGTAGACTCCGAGGTCCTCGTAGCGCATGCCGTTGGCGATTTGTTCGAGCCAGTAGCGGCGACCGGCCTGATCGGGATTCCGGCCCAGCACATCGCGATACATGGCATCGATGCTGATACCGGCCCAGCGCGGGGAGCGGGCCAACCGATCGGTGATGACGGAGCGACCTTCGCCATCCTCCAGTTGGGCCACACCCCGGCTGATCTCGGCATCGGTGGCTTCCCTTGCGTTGAACAGTCGATACAGGGCGGTGAGGTAACGGGCGTCGGGTCCGTCCAGGAAATCGGTGGATGCAACCAGGCCGAGCTGGGTGGCGTCGACCACGTTGGCCCGGGTGACGTCGGTGGAGACGGGGCGGATCAGCCGGGCGCCGGCGAAGGGCCACACCTGACCGGTGACGTCGACCATCCAGCCTCCGGGTTCTCCTCGGGCCACGACCACCGCAATCGGCCTCACCGAGCCGTTGACGGCCACGGTCGGGGCGCCACCGAATCCTCGCACCGTGCCGGCCGAGTCGAGGACCCAGCCCTGCGGCCGGTTCGGCGATGATCCGGCGGAAGCGCTGTCGGCGCTGAAACCGACGACGGCCAGATCCACCGCCCGGACACCGGCCGGTAGGGGTTGGTCAAGCGCCGGTACCTCGGCCCCGGCCGTCGATCCGACCGGATGGAGCCGACCGTTGGTATCGACCACATAGCCCGAACCGCTGTCATCGAGGGCCATGGCTGCCACCGGTGCCTGCACCGGGACCGGGCCAACGGCCGGAGCGGCACCGAATGCGGCAATCACACCGCGCTCGTCGATTACCCATCCCCCACCGCCGCCGACCTCGATGTCCACCGGAGCGGTAACGCTCCCGGCCCAGTTGCCGGCCGGTACGGCACTGGGCGCCTGGCCGAAGGGAATCAGCTCACCGGTCGAGGTCAATTGGTAACCGCCGGTGTGATCGCCGTCGACCGCGATCACCGTGCCGGGGGCCACCACGCCGGAGGTGGCCCCGGTGGGTTGTGGAGCGGAACCGGCGGGGCGAAGACCGCCCCCGGTGTCGGCAATCAGAAGCCCGGGACCGTGGCTACGTTCGGCCCACTGCTCGAATCGATAGGGAAGGCTGAGATCCCGCCGTGCGACCAGGGTCGAGGGCGTGGTACGAACCAGCGAGTATCCGAGGTTGCCGGGGCAGCTGGTCAAACCGAGGTCACGGTGGCCGAGAACGGTCGGTACGTAGTGCCAGCTCTCGCCCTTCAGCTTCAGAGGGGGGGACGAGGCGTAGTTGCGGAGCCAGGTCATACCGGCCGGATCGACTCCGTACTGACCCAACCGCCAGTGCAAAAGGTTCTGGACGGACTGGGCGGTGGCAGTGGAGGGACTGGCGCTGGCCGGCGATACGCCGGACTGGTGCTGGCCCAGGAGGGCCACCCCGACGGTGCCGGTGTTGAATCCCTTGGCGTGGCCACCGATGATGGCGGCATTGCGGCTACCGGTGCGAGCCTCCCAAATCCCGCCGAATCGATCGACCACGAAGTTGTAGCCCACGTCGCACCAGCCGTTGATCACGACGTGGGTGTAATAGATGGATCGCAGCAGATCATCGACCTGATCCTGCCGATAGCTGTTGCCGGTCACGGTGTGGTGGATGACGGCGGCGGCGATGTTGTCGGCCCGACCCGGTCCCCGGCCGCAGCCCTTGGTGTTTACGGCCCAACCGGCTGCTGCCCATCGGCTTCGCTCATTGATGGCCGGAGCGGCGACGGCCGCTGCCGCCAAAGAGCGAACCGGGCCGAAGACACTGGGACCAGCCGGGGTCGGAGCGGCTGGGCCGGCCACGTGATCAACGGAACCGCCGGTGACTTCGCGAGACGGGCGGCCCGAGGGATCGAGCGACAGCACATCGAACTCCACCGGTGCGCCGTCGGTGCTCCGGAAAGCGATGGCATCGGTTCGGCCACCGAGCCAGACCGGGCCGTAGGCGGGCGGCGCCGCCGGCCAACCCTCGGAACCCGGTTCCACGCCGTCGGGCGCCTCGTGATCGAGATCCGGGGTCGGCACCCAGTCGGTCCAGGCCCCGTCGGTCCGGTACCGCAGCGCCAGCGAGTGCAGCGATTCGCCCACGATGACCACGGCCGGCGGTGGGTCGTCGAATCCGACGACGGTCTCAACCTCATCCCCCACACGAGCCTGCCTTCTCTCGGTCAAGGTCACGCCTCCGAGCGAGGTCCCCGGCTGCATCTCGGGCCGGGCCGTATCGGGCCGAGCCGCCCCGGCGGTCGAGCCCGAACCGGGCGGGGCTTCGGCACCATCGACCATCTCGCCGCGACCAAATGGGCTGTCGCCGGGCCGCCCGTGCGCCCCGTCGCCGGCGGGCACCATGCCACAGGCCGCGACCGGGAGCAGCAAGGCCAATACGACCAGCAGGAGCAGGGACCGGCGGCGGCAAGCGCGACCGGAGTGGGAGGACGGCACGGCGGACTCCGTCAAAGGTGCGGCGGACAGAGGGAATGACGATTCGATCACTCGGGGGACCCAGTCTTGAACACGCTCTCGGCAACGGTCACGTCACTGAGAACATCGACCTAGGTCATCCGGACTTGAGTTTCCTGTCGAGGATGGATGGTGATCGTGGTCACAACTCGACGGTCAGGCGTCGGTCGACAGCCGGGGTCGGCACTGATCGTCCAGCTCGCAAAGCTCGATCCGATCCCGATTGGCCCACGTCACGGGATTGTCGGGATCGACCTCGAGCCGGAACTCCCGAAACTCGCCTCCAGGGCATCGAACATCAGCAGCCGGCCGCGAAGCGAATCGCCCAGACCGAGGATCAGCTTGATGGCCTCCAGAGCCTGGATCGAACCGATGATGCCGGGCAGCACCCCGACGACCCCGGCCTCGGCGCAGCTGGGAGCGAGTTCGGGGGGCGGCGGCTCGGGCAACAGGTCGCGATAGGTGGGACCGTGACGGGGGTCGAACACCGTGACCTGGCCCTCGAACCGGAAAATCGAGCCGTGAACAACGGGAATACCGAGCTTGACCGATGCATCGTTCAACAAATAGCGGCTGGGGAAGTTGTCGGCTCCGTCGATCACCACATCGAAGCCATCGAGGATGTCGAGCACATTGCCGGTATCGAGTCGGGCATCGAAGGTGACGACTGCGACATCGGGGTTGAGGGCGTTGAGGGTCTTCCTGGCCGAGTCGACCTTTCGCTCACCCACCCGGTCTCCGTTGTGCAGGATCTGTCGTTGCAGATTGGAGGTGTCGACCTCGTCCATGTCGACGATGCCGATCGTCCCCACCCCGGCGGCGGCCAGATAGAGGGCGGCCGGCGAGCCGAGCCCACCCGCTCCCAGCAACAACACCCGGGATTCCAGCAGTCGACGTTGGCCGTCCTCACCGACCTCGGGCAGCAGCAGGTGGCGGCTGTAGCGAGTACGCTGCTCGGCGCTGAGCACGGTGGGCACCAGCCACGGGCGCCCTTCGTCCTTCCACCGGTTGAATCCCCCGTCCATGGAGGCGACGGTGGTGTAGCCCAGCTCTTCCAGGGTTCGGGTGGCGAAGGCAGAACGGGCCCCGGCGGCACACATGACCACCAGCGGTGTCGATCTGTCCGGAACCCGAGCCTCGATCTGGCTCTCCAGATTCCCCCGAACCACATGAAGCGACCCGTCGATGGCTCCCTGAGCCACCTCATCCGGTTCGCGAACATCGAGAAGGGTCCAACCCTCGGCCAGGGCAGCCTCGGCCCGAGCCGGATCAACCTCGGTGATGGAGGCCTTGGTCGTGGCCAACAGCTCATGGAACGATGCCATACCACTACGGTACCGGGTGCCCTCCGGCGGTGAGGGCCGCCGCCGGGTCAGGACACGATTCGGGGCAGCACCTCACTGATGGAGCCCCGAACCACGACGTCGGCCAGATAGTCCAGCTCGGTCGGGGTACCGTTGACGATGACGATGGAGGCCCCGGCCTGCTTGGCCACCGGCACCACGCCGGCGATGGGATAGACCGACAGCGTGGAGCCGACGGCCAGCAGCACATCGCATTCCTCGGCTGCGGCTGTGGCCCGATCGACGTCCTCCACCCTCAGGTTCTGACCGAAGCTGACAGTGGCCGACTTCAGAATGCCGCCGCAGACGGGGCAGTCGGGGTCTTCCTCTCCGCGCCGAACCCGATCCAGAACATCCCGCATCGGAGCCCGATATTCGCAGCTGAGACAGGATGCCTCCCGAGCCGTACCGTGGACCTCCACCACCTTGTCAGGACTGGTACCGGCCAGCTGATGCAGACCGTCGACGTTCTGGGTGATCAGCAGGTGGAGCGTTCCCCGCTTCTCCAACTCCAGCAGGGCCCGGTGCCCGGGATTGGGTTCGGCCGCCCACATCGGGCTGTCCAGCCTGGTCAGCCAGGCTGCCTGCCGGATGTCGGGGTTGGCCACATAGTTGTGGATGGTGGCCGCCTTCTCGGCCCCCGGATTCTTTGTCCAAACCCCCTGGGGGCCCCGGAAGTCGGGAATCCGGGAGTCGGTGGAGATGCCGGCCCCGGTGAGCACCACGATTCGGCGGCCGGCGGCCACCAGTCGGCGGGCCCGCTCCACGTTGTCGTCGGCCTGCCGGTCCTCACCGTCACCGGAACGGGATCGGGTTTCCGACCCGTCATCGCTCGACATTCCATCACCATCCAGCGACGGCTCCAACGGAAAGGGGGACGACGAGTTCAGATCACTCACCTCTTCACCCTATTGCCGGCCGGAAGTACGGGCCACTTCAGGATCCGGGCGGCAACCCGGCGTGATTGCTGTTCTTCTAACTACGTTCCTATACTTTACATTACATCTATTTGTTGACTTATGGTGCCGATTGCCAGTAGAGTTTCGAGCGTACCCACCGGGTGACTTCCCCATCGGTCTTCGAGACCGGGGCCCCAGGCAGATTCGGTGGCTGGTACAGCCGACGGGCGGTGTCCCCAACCCCCGGACACATCGTGGCCCGGCCGTTCATCATGGCCCGGCCGCCGAGACGTCATACGCCTCCTTGCCCTGCACCGTCGGGGCATGGCTCACGGGAAGACCAACTCAAACCATGTCCGACACATCGCGCTCGAACCACCCCCCGATGCCCCGCCGTCCGATTCCCCCACCCCCGACCACGAAACCCGGGCACCGGCAGCTCGACCCCGCACCTTCCGAATCGCCGTCGGGCGGCTCGGCCCGAACCTCTCCCGATGAACGACCGGCCTATCCCCACACGGTGCTGACGGTACGAGCCTGGATCGACCCGGTGGTCGACAACCTCGGCCACGATCCTCGATCCAGCTATGCCGAACGGTTCTGGCTGGCGGTGGTGGGACCATCGTGCCTACTCCTGCTCCGGCGGCTGGCCCACGGCCTGGAGCAGACCCCCGACGGATTCGAGCTGGTGTGCCGGGAATGGGCGGCCGAGCTGGGCCTGGGAATGAAGGGCGGAAAGCACGGCCCGTTCTGGCGTGCCGTCGAGCGGGCCTGCCGGTTCCGAGCGGCCCAGCGCAATGGTGACCTTCTCGTCGTCCGGCGCCGGCTCCCGCCGCTGTCGGCTCGCCAGGTCGAACGCCTACCGGATCATCTCCGGGACCAGCATCGGGACTGGCTCGACGAGCAGCTGGCCCGACCCCGTCGCGGCACGCTGGCGGCGTGGAATCCGGAACGGTTCACCGCGGCCTAGGTTTGCCGGCTCCCGGGAGCGGGGTCAGTAGGCGCCGTCACTGCGCACCACTGCGGGAATGGTCCGGGCCAGAATCGACACATCAACCCACAGCGACCAGTTGTGCACGTAGTATAGGTCGAGCCTCGTGTACTCGGTGAACGTGGTGCCACTCCGGCCCGAGACCTGCCACATCCCGGTGATGCCGGGCTTCACATCGAGCCGGGCATACAGCGCCGGCTCCCACTCGGCCATCTCGGCCCGTAAGGCGGGCCGAGGGCCGACCAGGCTCATCTCGTTGCGCAGCACGTTGAGTAGTTGGGGCAGCTCGTCGAGCGAGGTCTTGCGCATGAACCGACCCAACGGTGTCACTCGGGGGTCATCCTTTATCTTGAACAGGGGGCCGGCTCCCTCGTTCTCTCGTTCCAACTCGGCCAGGAGCTCCTCGGCGTTGACCACCATCGATCGGAATTTCAGCATGTCGAACGGCTCGCCGTAGCGACCCACCCGCTGCTGGCGGAAGAACACCGGGCCCTCGGAGGTCAGTTTCACGGCCAGCATCAGCAAGAGGAACACGGGTGAAGCCACCACCAGGACGGCCGAGGCCACAACGACGTCGAAGAGGCGCTTGGCCCGACCCCGCCACCCCGATTTCGGCCTCGGTGCGATCCAGGTCGCGATACCCGAGCCGAGGCTTCGGGTGGCCAGACGATCGGTGGAGATGTCGACCAGGGTCGAGGCCAGATCGACATAGAGACGGGCCTGCAGTAGCCCCCGGACCAGGGCATTCGCCGTGGTGGCATCGAGTAGCGACTCGACCACGATGACGCCGTGGGCTCCCGAGTTGCGGGCCATCGACACCGTCCTGGTCAACAGTTCCTCGGCGTCCGGGCACTGCGACGGGTCGACATGGGCCACGATGGTGTGGGGGCTGGAACGGTCGGCCTCGATGCGCTCCCGGAATCCGGCGGCCTGCTCCTCGCCGGCCACCAGCACCGAGTTCCAGAGACCCCGCCCCGCCTGTCGCCTGCGGGTGAACCACCATCGCACGAGTTCCCTCTCGATGGCCATGGCGCCGACGGTGACGGCCAGAACCACCGACGCCGAACGCAGGGGCAGATCAAGCGGAACCAACACCGAGCTCGCAGCCACCACCAGAAACGCTCTGGTGCCGGAACGAGCGATGCGGGTTGTTTCCTCCCGGCGATTCGAGGCTAGGCGGGAGTTGTAGAGATTGGCGTTCACCACGAACAGCCAGAACGCGACGGCGAAAAGAACCACCAGCACCCGGTCGAGCGCATCGGGGCCGAGCAACCAGTCGGCGGCGACCACTCCAACCATGAGGGCCACGACATCGAGGGCAACGACGGCGAAGCGCCGAATTCGGGCACCCTGATCGGCCGGATTCTCGATGTCCGGCACGGTTCTGGTTGGTCTGTTGTGTTCGCTGGCAACCGCCATGAGGGCTCGATCGACTGCGCTCGGGTCGGATGGGACTACCCGGTCAATCGGCAGGCCGACGATGGCCTTGAGCGATGCCTCGACCCGGGGTCAAGGCCCGACCCGGCGACCAGTCCCGGTGGACCGGCTCCGGCCGGCGCCTCGTCAGTCCCAGTGGCGGAGGGCATCGACCAGGAGCCGGACGCCGTAACCGGTGGCCCCCTTGACCACAATGCCCTTGCTGGTGTCGGAGTAGACCGACAGCCCCACATCGATATGGGCCCAAGGTGCGCCGTCCACGAACTCCTTCAGAAACAAGCCGGCGATCAGGGCTCCCCCATAGGGACTGGTACCGATGTTACGGAGGTCGGCGATGGGGGAATCCAACTGGCGTCGGTATTCGGCCGGCAGGGGAAGGCGCCACAGCTTCTCCCCCGTCCGTTCCGATGCCGCCTCCAGCCGTCCGGCCAGGGCATCGTCGGTGGCCATGAGGGCGGCGTAGCCGGTGCCCAGAGCGGCCGAAGCCGATCCGGTCAGCGTGGCGATGTCGATGATGGCATCGGGTTCTGCCTCCGAAGCCAGGCTCAAGGCATCGGCCAGAATCAGCCGACCCTCGGCGTCGGTGTTGAGCACCTCCACCGTCTTACCGTTGCGGGCGGTGAACACATCGCCCGGACGCTGCGCATCCGGACCGGTCATGTTGTCGGTCAGCGGAATGAACCCCGTGACCTCGACCGGTGCCGCAACCGCAGGTAGGGACATCATGGCGGCCAGCACTGCGGCTGCTCCGGCCATGTCGATTTTCATGGTCATCATGCCCTGAGAGGTCTTGATCGACAGCCCGCCGGAGTCGAATGTGACGCCCTTGCCGACCAGGGCGACATGGGCCTTGGCCGTTCCCTTCGCCGGCTTGTAGGACAGCGTGAGGAACTGGGGCGGGTGGGCCGAACCCTTGTTGACGGCGAGAAGGCCCCCCAGCTTCTCCTTGCGGATGCGGGCCTCGTTCCACACCGTGACCTTGATGCCGGCGGCGCCGGCCGCCTTCTTGGCCTTGGCCGCGAAGCTCTGGGGGGTCAGTGATCCGCCGGGCTCGTTGACCAGATCTCGTGACAGCTCGACGGCGTCGACCACGGCGTTGGCGGCGATCATCTCAGCCCGCACTCCCGACCCGCCGGCCACCACGGTCACCTTCTTGAGCCTGATCTCGTCCTTGTCCTTGGACGCCGACTTCAGGTCCGTGTAGCGATAGCTGGCCAGCCTCACCCCCTCGACGACGGCGCCGATGGCCTCGGCCCGGTCGAGGCCATCGGCCACGGTCACCAGATTGGTGGCCACCGCCTCGTGTCGGTTGACGGCCCGTGCCAGGGCAGCGGCCGCCTTGCGTAACTTCTCATAGCTGAAGTCCTTGGACGATCCGAGCCCGATCAGCACCTCGACCGGGCCCTCGCCGGAGCCGGTCAACACCAGGCTCTGGCCCGGCTTGGCCTCGAAACCTTGCAGCTCGGCCGCCCGCCGCCGATCGTCGGGCAGATCCGACAGCGTGTCGCGGAAGACCGGAACATCGACTGCGGTCGCCGACTTGGGTACGGATCGGGCTGCGGAAACGGTGAGCATAATCAGCCAGCCTAGGAAGGCCGGCGAGGAATACGTACCGGCGAGGTCGAGGGTCTCGACCACGGAGCCCTTGGAGGGTCAGGGCGTGGGGAGGTCCTGTTCCTGGTCGGCCACCGGGGCGAAAAGGTCGCCCAGGCGGTCCACTCGATCGAGCACGTCGCCCGCCTCGAACCACAATGGTGCCCCATCGCGTCCCTGCTGCACCTCGCCCCAGTTGACGGGAGTGGACACGGTGGGATGAGCCTTGGCTCGCAGCGAGTAGGGGGCGATGGTGGTCTTGTGCCGGGAGTTCTGCGACCAGTCGACGAAGACCTTGCCCGAGCGCAACGACTTGTTCATCTCGACCACGACCAGATCCGGTTCCTGCTTGGCCGCCAACCGACCGACGGCGTGGGCGAAATCGGCGGCATGACGGTGGGTGTGAGGGCGGTTGAGAGGGATGTAGAGCTGCAACCCTTTCGAACCCGAGGTCTTGCCGTAGGCGTCGAGACCGACGGCGGACAGGATGTCCCGGATCACCAGGGCCACCCGACAGCACTCGGCCATTGATGCCGGCGGCCCGGGATCGAGATCGAAAACCAGGATGGTGGGTGACTCGATGTCGCCGCATCGAGCCATCGGGCTGTGCAACTCCAGCGTGGCCAGATTCGCCGTCCACACCAGGGCCGCCGGTTCCTCCAGGCGGCAGTAGTCGATACCTCCCCGGGAATCGCCGGGGCCAACCCCGACCGGCAACCAGTCCGGTCGATGACCGGGACAGCGTTTCTCGAAGAACGACGGCTCGTCGACTCCGTTGGGCCATCGTCTCATCGTGATGCAGCGACCGGTGAGATGGGGAAGCATGACCGGAGCGATGCGGGCGTAGTAGTCGATGACCTGAGCCTTGGTGAACCCCACCTCCGGGTACAGGATCTTGTTCAGGTTCGACAGTCGAAGGGTGCGGTCTCCGACTGCGACCTCGACCGACTCCGACGACTCTGCCATGGACGATGACGGCAGCGGTTAGGCCGACTTGGCCGCCTTCGACGGCTTGGAGGCGGTCTTCCTGGCCTCCTTGGCCGCCGAGACACTGGCCTCGAGGGCGGCGAGGAGATCGACCACCGCTGCCTCCTCATCAGCCGGTGCGGCCTCGATGGCCCGAACCTCGCCCGACGCCTTCTGCTCCAGCAGGTCCAGCACCTGTTCCCGGTAGGTATCGTGGTAGCGGTCGGCCTCGAACTCGGTGGCGAGCGAGTCGATCAGCTGGCCGGCCATGGCCATCTCGGCGTCCGAGACTTCGATCTCGTCCAGGTCGTCCAGCCCCGGGATCTCCGCCGGTGAGACCAGCTCGTCGGCATACACCATGGTCGACATCATGAGCCGACCCTCCATCGGCCGGATGGCCACCAGATACTGTTTGGTCCGCATCACGAAGGTGGCGATGGCCACCCGTCCGCTCTCCTCCATGGCCCTCGACAGCAGTGTGTAGGACTTGCGGGCCAGCTCGTCGGGCACCAGATGGTAGGCGGCATCGTAGAACACGGGGTCGATCTCGGCCTCGTTCACGAAGTCGGTGATGTCAATCATCCGTGACGCCTTGGGGGCCAGGGCCGCCAATTCCTCCTCGGTCACGAGGACGTAGGAGTCCTTCGAGACCTCATAGCCCTTGACGATCTGCTCGTACGGCACCTCGTCACCATCGGCGTTGACGCGCTTCTGCTTCACCCGGCTGTTGGTCTTGGCATCGATCTGGTTGAACCGAACCGACTTGCGACTGACGGCGGTGTACAACTTGACCGGAACCGAGACCAGTCCGAAGCTGATGGCGCCGCTCCATATGGCGCGTGGCATGATGTCTCCTTCGGCACCACAGTAGCTGTTGTGTAGCCAACCCGGTAGTGGCGCCGGCCGAACTCAGACCAGCAGGGCCCGAGCCACCAGGTCGGTTCCGAAGGCGGTGAGAATGGCGAGATAGAGCAGGCCGGTGGCGGCCATCACGGCCGAATACTGTCGTTCCCTCAGTGCAGCCACGGTGGCCAGCACCAGCACGATGGTGGTGGCGGCACAACCCAGCCAGAACCAACCGAGCATGCCTCCCCAACCGTCGTCGATGTCACCACCCAGCACCGACAGCATGCCCACCGGCACCAGTAACAGAGCAACCACGGGAGCCCAGGCGATGCCGGTCCATGTCACAAGCTCCGACAGATACCGCCGATCCAGACCGGGTTGCACCAGATACCAGTGGCCGAGCAGCATGGCGTCGCTCACCGCACCGAGGAAGACGGTGCCCGCTACCAGGCGGGCAACCGCCAGCCACGCCGGATCCCCCGCCAGTCCTGCCGCCACGACGCCGACCAGACCGATGACGGGGGCCGGCAGATCGAGCCGGGGATCGAACTCCGGTCCGCCGGTGTCCTTGGCGGCCTCGGTCCGGTCGATGCCGGTCATGGCCGCCACACGCCGGCTGCGGGCTTCCGCCAGTTGTCGCTGATGGGCCACTCCGGCCCGGCGCCGCCGCACCGATTGGGCCAGGGCGGCCGAGGTGGCGACCGCCACCGCCCCGGCGGCGAGATCACGGCCCAGGTTGGGGGTGAAGGCGACTCCGAGCACGACCGAGAGCAGGGCCATGGCACCGTAGACTCCCCGCAGCAGCCAGCCGTAGCCGAGTCCGACCTGACGATGGCGGGTCGTCACCCAGCAGAACAGCAGCCCGCCGGTGGCCCACTGGAGTAGGACGGTGGCCCCGTCGAAGCCGACCACGCGAAATCAGGCCTCGACCACGGCCAGGGCGTGATCGACGGTGTTGAGGGGTTGCGGTCCGTCGTCGGTGCAGACGACGATGTCCTCGATGCGGGCTCCCCACTTGCCCGGGATGTAGAACCCCGGCTCGACCGAGAAGGCGTTGCCCGCCTCCAACGGTCGGTCGTTCCCCGAGACGAGGTAGGGCTCCTCGTGGGCCTCGACCCCGATGCCGTGGCCGAGGCGATGGATGAACCACTGCTCGAGCCCGGCGGCGGCCAGGATGTCGCGGGCCACCCGGTCCACATCCTCGGCCGCCGTTCCCGGCCTGGCCGCTTCGACCGCCTGCCGCTGGGCGTCGGCCAGGACGTTGTACTGCTCCACGAACTCCGCCGGCGGCTCGCCGGTGAACACACAACGGGTGATGTCGGAGCAATAGCCGGGTTCGCCGTGGGGTTCGGCCGTTGTGCCCCCGAAATCGCACAACACCACTTCGCCCGGCTCGATGACCCGATCGCCGGGATGATGATGAGGGCTGGCTGCGTTTTCGCCGGCGGCCACGATGGCGAAGTTGACCTTGCCGTGGCCTTCTTCCAGTATGCGCCGACCCAAGTCGGCCGAAACCTCGGCCTCGGTCCGCCCGATCAGTGGGATCTCGCCACGCTGAAGGGCCCGAGCGATGCGGTCTACGGCCGAGGCCGCAGCCTGAAGTCGGTCGACTTCCCGGGCATCCTTCACCGCCCGAAGCGGGCCGAGGATCGAACCGGCCGGCTGCCACCGGGCTCGGGGCAGGCGATGCTGGAGCTGGATCAGAAATCGGCTCCAGGTGTGATCGCCCATGGCGATGGAGTCGGCCGCGACGGCCGATTCGGCGACCATCGCCACCGGATCCTCGGTCTCGGTCCAGCCTCGCACCCGGAAGACCTCCGGTCGTTCAAGGACCCTCGGTACCTCGAGTGCGGGGACGAAAAGCTCGGCCTGGCCGTCGACCGGGAGCACCAGCATCGTCAACCGTTCCAGAGCCATGGCCTCATAGCCCACCAGCCAGGGAAGGTCGGAGCCCACCGACAACATGAGCACATCGACACCGGCCTCGCCCATGGCCGTTCGGACTCGTTCCAGGCGTTGGCTGAACATGGTGCCGATCGTAGCCGGGGCCGCCACCGGCCCACGCCCGAGACCGGTCAATTCGGACTCGTTGCCGGGCACGATGAGCGGGAAATGGACCGTTCGGCTCTTGCCGTCACAGCCGGGGCGGCCGAAGGAGCAAATGGGCTATGAACGACAACGCACCGACGGTGGCAACCGAGCAACTGGCGACCCGTCTCCGAGCGGCGGAACACCTGCTTCGCTGCGACCTGGCCCACGCCGCCACCGCCCATGATCTGACCCGGGCTCAGCTGATCGGAGTGGAGGCCAACGCCCGACGCCAGAGCCGGGCCGGGGTGGCGGTGACCGCCGATGAGTTCTGGATCCAGACCGCACAGCCGCAGGCCGCCATGCTGCTCACCGCTTGTCGACTCGTTCAGGACGAGGCCGAGGGGGCGGTCGGTGATGCGCTGTGGCGCTACGGCCGGGTTCTGGCAACATTCGAGCCGAATCCCGACGACGCCGATCGATGGCGGGACATCGTGGTCGCGGCGGTCCACCGGTTGGGTCCGGCCCTGGTCCCCCCCACGATCATCAACAGCCTGGGCCGGTGGTGGCAGAATCGCCTTCGACGACGAGCCATGGCTTTGGCCCTGCCCGACTCCCTGCTCCAGCCGGCCACCCGGTTTCCGCTTCTGGTGACCGAGCGTGAACTGGAACTGGCCCGGCGACCGCCGTGGAGCCAGGGTGATCGGCTTCTGGCCGCATTCGAACTGGCACACGCCGATCTCCGGGCTCGAGCGGTGGACATCGAGCACGATCTGGTTCGCCAGGCCGGGGCCGTCATCGATGCGGTTCTGCGTCAATGCTCGTCCCCCCGTCCCGGCGAGGTTCATCTCGGGGCCCCGAGACAAAGGGACGAGGCCAACCCGGGCACGAGCCGGCCGGTCTGCGGCCCGGGTGCCGGGAGCGGGCCGCCGGCCATGATCGAGCTTCCCTGAGCCTGTGCCGGAGCCACGCGGTTTCTTCGTCCTCGGGCCGGTGCCGGGTCCGGGGAAGCGGGACCGGCGCCGGGCACACTGAAGCGGTGCACCCGCTTTCCACTGCGCTGCTGTTGATCGGCTACGGCCTCAGTCTGCCGATCGGAACCAGGCTTTCGACCGTGGTCCGAAACCAGCACCGGGTCGCACTGATCGGTCATCAGTTGGGTCTGCTGATCGTGGCCGGCGGCTGGCTGCTGGCGGGGCGAACCATCGTCGCCCTGGCTCACGTCCTGTGGTTCGTCCTGGTCAGGTTGTGGTTCCGGTACGGGGGCCGGAGGTCGACGGGCGGGACATCGAGCGCCGTCCTGTCCTAGGTCACTGGCTCCAAGAGGTCGGAGATCGGGAGGGGTGAGAGATCGCGCCGGGGCGGGTTTGCGGTGGGGTGCGCGTTGAGGATTTGTGGTGGTTGCGTGTCGGGTTCCGGGGGTTCGGGTTCAGGTTTGAGGAACGACAATTGGCGGATTGCGCCTCCACACGGTGACGGTTCCGGCCCGGTGGACGCCCACGCTCCACCGAGCGAGAATCAACAGATCAATCCAATAATAGTTGATATAACGGCTTGTCTATCGAACATGCGTTTGCTATAGTGAAAGCATGACCGAGGGCGGGTTGCCACCAGAACCACACAGCGACGATCTGACGCTGTTGCACACCGGCATCCATGCCGTATTGGCAACCGACCTCGACAGCCTCTCTGTGGCCGAGCTGCTGGACCGGGCCTGCCGGCTACAGAAACTATCGGCCCGGCTCGACGCCGTACGGGCCACTGTGTTGGCTGCCGCCGACACCGCGTCCGAAGCGCCAGGCGTGCTGCGCGAACTTGGGTTTCGCAACGCCTCACAAGTGGTGGCGGCCGAAACCGGGGCGCCGGCACGGGAGATCCACGCCACCGCCCGCACCGGGCAATGGCTCAACCAGTTCCCGGTCTTCGCCCAAGCCGCTGCGGAGGGGGTGTTGACCCTGCGTCACCTCCGGGAATTGAAATCGCTGGACACAGCCGACCGGCGAGACGCCCTGGTGGCGTCCCAGGACGAGTTGGTGGCTGCTGCTCTGGATCACGATTTTGTGGAGTTCACCAACCGGCTCACGGTGTGGTTGATCAATCACACCACGTCCGACGAGGTGACCGAACAGGTCAAGAAGACCTCGTGCACCTGGAACACCAACACCGACGGGTCCATCAACGGGCGGTTCCACCTGGATCCGCTGTCAGCGGTGGCGGTCGGCACCGCGTTGGGTGATGAGATGCAGCGACTGTTCCGCCAGCAATCCGAAGGGCCCGGCAACGCGGCGACACCGAACCGGCGGCGGGGCCAAGCCCTGGTCGGCCTGGTTGTGGGTGGGGCCGAGGCCCCGGGGTCGGCTACCACCACCCCGTTGGTGAACCTGGTGATCGGACAGAAGGTCTTGGAGAACTTCCTGGAGCGGTACCTCGATCCCGATACCCGGCCCGTAGCGATCGATCGGGATGATCCCGATTACCGGTGTGAACGGATCGATGGGACACCGATCCACCCTGATCTTGCGTTTGTGGCCACTGCGGTGGCCGAGTTCGAACGGATCGTGCTCGACGAGAAGTCCCGAGTGATCGACATGTCGGTCAAAGCCCGGGGGTTCCCGGACTGGATGAAACGGGCATTACTGATCGAAGCCAGAGGCAGATGCAGAACCCGGGGCTGTGATGCCCCGTACCACTGGCTGCAGGTTGATCATGTCCAGCCCCATTCGAAGGGCGGGCCAACCTCGCTCGCCAACGGACAAATCCTCTGCGACCCCGATAACAAGTGGAAGCGCGACCTCGTGGCCTGAGCAGGCCGACCGCGAGCACTCCGCTCCACACCTGAACCTTGAAAACCGAATAGACCCGGGCCGGGGCCGGGCCCCGGCGAACGGCATGAACCTTGGGCCTGGACACCCTCGCCAACCACATCCCGCCCAGGACAACCTCCCCGGTCGTCACATCTAGGCCAGAGTCGTCGCCGGCACGGGCCGGCGGCCGGCTCAGGCTCTCGGTTCGGCTACCACCGACGCCACCGAACCGGCGTGGTGGCTCGACCGCGTGAGCGGACTGGCCTCGACATGAGCCAATCCCAGTTCCTGCTCGCCAATCGCCTTGAGCCCGTCGAACTCGTCGGGCGTCCACCACCGGGCGATGGGGAGATGAGTCGACGTCGGCCGCAGATACTGGCCGACGGTCACGATGTCGACCCCAACGGCGGCCAGATCGGCCAGGGTTGCGATCACCTCGTCGAACGACTCGCCCATTCCGACGATGATGCCGGACTTGGTGACCCGACCGTGGTCCTTGGCCCGAGCCAGAACGGTGAGACTGCGGGCATACGACGCGGATGGCCGCACCGCCCGTTGAAGCCGAGGTATGGTCTCGATGTTGTGGTTGAGGATGTCAGGTTCGGCATCACACACGGTGGCCAGATCACGATCCGAACCCTGAAGGTCGGAAATCAGTACCTCGACACCGACATCGGGGGCGAGCCGGCGAATGGCCCGTACGGTGTCGGCCACCACAACGGCACCCCCGTCGTCCAGGTCGTCCCGGGCCACCATGGTGAGCACGGCGAAGCTGATGCCGAGATCCCGTACGGCCCGAGCCACTCGATCCGGCTCATCGACGTCGACATCGAGCGGTTTCCTGGTATCGACCAGGCAGAAGCCGCAGGCCCGCGTGCATCGCTCCCCCAACAGCATGAAAGTGGCCGTCCCCTCGTTCCAGCACTCGAAGATGTTCGGACAGCCGGCCTCCTCACAGACCGTGGTGAGCCGGAGATCCCGGGCCGTCGACTTCAATCGGCGGTAGGTTTCGCCGGTACGGACCTTGACCCGCATCCAATCAGGCTTGCGGGCCGAAAGTTCGAGACCTTCGCCCACGCCGGCCTCGTCCAGCCGACGCCCCAGACGCACCGCAACCCCCCGATGAGGAGCACCGTCGACCGGATTGCCGGCGCCCGCACCCCGGGAGAAGGGAGCGAGATCGTCAGGTCGATGGCGAAACACCACATGGGCGAATTCGGGAGTCAGATCACCGGCTATGACGCCGACGTTGGCCGTGATCAGCTCCACCAGCCGCTCGGTCGAGACATCGACCCCCTCGGCCGCCAGCGACGTGACCTCTCGGTCGGTGATACCGCACGGCACGACCGCTCGGAACCAGTCGAGATCAACCGTGTTGTTGAGGGCAAAACCGTGCATCGACCGACCCCGCGTGAGGCGAACCCCGATGGCGGCAATCTTGCGGGCTCTATCCGAGTCGGGTTCGAGCCATACTCCCGGGTATCGCTCGAGGCGACCGGCCGGCAGCCCGAGCTCGGCCAGCACTGCGATGAGCAACTGTTCGACCGAGCGGACCCAGGCCACCGTGTCGGCCATGCCGCCGCCGCGACGTCCCGGCACCGACAGCACCGGGTAGCCCACCAGCTGGCCCGGTCCATGGAAGGTGACGTCCCCACCTCGATTGACGGGGATCACCGGTGCGCCCAGCACTGCCAGGTCGGTCGGCAGGTTGGACCGGTCGGCACTTCGTCCGGTTGTGTAGACCGGAGGATGCTCCAGCAGCAGCAGATGGTTGTCTGATCCTGCGTGCAACCGCCGCTGCAGATCCCATGCCTCCCGATAGTCGACCCGACCGAGCCACCGGATTCTCAGTTTCGAACCGTCACCGGGCGGCACCGAGCCGGCCCCATCCGCTGCGTCGAGTGATGGGGCCCCGGGTCCGCCGGTGGCGATGGTGAGGGGGTTCACAGCGGTCGGGCGTCCTTTCGATCAGGCTAGTTCGGCCGTCCAGTCGCGGGTCTCGATGATCTCCTTGACCCGGGCCAGGAAGGCAGCGGCATAGGCACCGTCGATGGCCCGGTGATCCCAGGCCATGGCCAGGACGCCGACCGAGTGCACGACGATGGACTCGTTGCCGAAGTCGTCCTCGACCACCACCGGCTTGCGCTTGACCGCATCGGTGGAGAGGATGGCGACCTGCGGCTGGTTGATGATGGGGAACTGCATCATCGTGCCATAGCTGCCGGCATTGGTCAGGGTGAAGGTGCCGCCGGAGAGCTCGTCGGGCGACAGCTGTTTGGACCGAGCCCGACGGGCCAGATCGGAGACATCGCGAGCGATGGACCGCATGCGTTTCCCGTCGGCGTCGCGAACCACGGGGGCCAGCAACCCCTGGAAGTCGAGATCAACGGCAACGGCCAGGTTGACGTAGTTGTGAACGATCAGTTCACGATCGCCCACCGAGGCATTCAGGTGGGGATACTCCCGCAGGGCGTCGATGGCGGCTCTGGCGATGAACGGCAGATAGGTGAGGCTGAAGCCTTCACTCTTCTTGAACTCGGCGCCGTGGACCTTGCGAATCTGCTCCACAGCCTCGTAGTCGATCTCGATTGCGGTCAAGGTGTGGGGTGCGACCGACTTCGACATGACCATGTGTTCACCGGTGCGCAACCGTATGTTGGACATGGGCACCACGACGTCGCGGATACCGGCCTGCACTTCCGACGCCGGAACCGGCGCCGAGGCGGCGACAGGTTGGGGCTGGGGAGCGGGCTGGGGTGCAGGCTGAGCGACCGGAGCCGGCTGGGGTGCCGCTTGTGCTTGGGCCGCGGGTGGCGGGGGCTGGGGTGCCGGCTCAGCCGACGATTCCAACGACGTGAGCCTGTTGGCCTCGATGTGCCGCTGAACGTCGTCCCGACTGATTCGACCACCGAGACCGGTGCCGGTGATTCTGTTGACATCGATGTCGTATTCGGCGATGAGTCGACGGACAACCGGCGACAACACCTTGCTTTCGATACCGCTTTCGGGTCCCGATCCTCCACCGTCGCCACCGGCCGGGGACGCGGTCTCCGGGACGGGCATCGGCTCGGCGATCGCCGCCGGCTGAGGAGCGGGCGAAGGCTCGGGTGACGGTACAGGCTGGGGAGCGGGCGCCGGCTGAGCAGCGGCAGGCTCGGGCTCCGGAGCCGGCGGCGGCGGGGCTGGTTCGGCCGGAGCCGGCGCCGCTTGCTGGGATTCGGCGGCCGGAGCGCCGGCGTCAGCGTCCGGCGCAGCACCATCGGACACCACGGCCAGTACCGTCCCAACCTCGACCGTCTCGCCCTCGGGAACCAGGATTTCGGTCAGGGTGCCGCTGGCCGTCGACGGCACTTCGGAGTCGACCTTGTCGGTGGAGACCTCGAACAACACCTCGTCCTGCGCAACCGCGTCACCCACGTTCTTGAACCATCGGGTAATAGTGCCTTCGGTGACGGTCTCGCCTAGCTGGGGCATCTCGATTTCGGCCACTGATTCTTAACTCCTGGTGTCGATGGGCGGTGTGGGATGGGTGCGTTGTCGATCGGACGTGACGGCTTCGTTGGAGTCGTACTCCAGCGAAGGTTGGGTACTCAACTCTAGTTGGACGAGACCGTCGCCCTCGCTATCCGTGCAGCGACCTTCCGGTCAGGGCCAGGACGCTCTCGCCGAACAGTTCACTCATGGTCGGGTGGGGCTGGATGAAATGAGCGACCTCGTCCACGGTGGCCTCCCAGTTCACGGCCAGATAACCCTGACCCAGCTGCTCGGTGACCCACGGGCCGACCATGTGCACGCCGAGGATCCGACCGCCGGTCCCGTCGAGCTTTTTCTCGGCGATGATCTTGACCAGCCCATCGGTCTCACCAACGATCTTGGCTCGACCGTTGCCGGTGAAGCGGTGCTTCGACACCACCACGTCGTAGCCGGCCTCTTTGGCCGACTGCTCGGAATGGCCTGCGAAAGCCACCTCGGGGTGGCAGTAGATACACCACGGTACCTTGTCGTAGTCAACCGGCGTCGTGGCCTCGCCGAGGATGTCGGTGATGACCAGGATGCCCTCGGCGAAGCCGACGTGGGCCAGCTGGGCGGTGTTGATGACGTCGCCGGCGGCCCACACCCGGGGGGCCGTGGTTCGGCAGTTCTCGTCGACCAGGATGAAGCCCCGGTCGTCGACCTGGACCCCGGTGGAGGACAGCCCCAGCGTCTCCGATGCCGGCCGGCGACCGACCGACATGACCACCGTTTCGGCCCTCAATTGCTGGTTCTCACCGAAGGTCACCGTCACACCGTCGTCACCGGTGGTCTGGCTCTGGACCGCAACCCCGGTGTGAATGTCGATGCCTCGCTTCTTGAACGACCGCTCCACCACCCTGGTCACGTCGATATCGCAGCCCGGGAGTATCTTGGGCATGTACTCGAGAATGGTGACCTTGGTTCCGAGGTCGCTCATCATGGAGGCGAACTCGCAGCCGATGGCCCCGCCTCCGATGACAATGGCCGATAACGGCAGCTCGGGGATCGACAGCAACTGATCGGAGGTGACGATTCGCCGGTCGTCGATGGGGAAGCCGGGCAGCGACCGGGTCAGCGAACCGGCGGCCAGAATGATGTTGTCGGCGGTGATGGACGTGTCGCCCGAGGCTCCGCCGGCGACATGAACGGTACGATGGTCCGAGCCCAGTCTTCCCGTGCCGTCCAGCAGGGTCACCTTCCGGTTCTTGAGCAGCCCGGTGAGGCCGCTGACCAGATCATCGATGATGGCCTGCTTGCGGCTGAGGGTCCTGGCCCACTCCACGCCGTGGGATTCGGCCAGAATCCCGAAGTCTTTGGCATGGGACACCGTGCGGAAGACGCTTGCCGTCTCCAGTAGTTCCTTGGCCGGGATGCAGCCCACGTTGAGGCAGGTGCCACCCATCTTGTTGTGCTCGACCAGAGCGATCGACAAACCGGCCGAGGCGCCATAGAGCGCGGCAGCGTAGCCCGCCGGTCCACCGCCGATGACGGCGACGTCGAAATGCTCGGAACCGCTCTGTCCGGAACTCTGTTCGGAACTCAGGAAAATCACCTCCGTTGGGCCGACCGACTCGGGCCGAATCGTTGCTCTTCGGATACTAGTGCCGCCGGCCGGCCGCCGCGGTTTCCCGACGGCTTGGTCGACGGAGTAGGCCCGAAGCAGGCGGCGTTCAGGCCAACAGCAGCTGAAGGGCGAACGCTCCGAGGATGGCCAGACCGCACACCAGCGACAGCAGGAGGAGCATCCTGGTACTCACCGGGCCAACCCTATCGGATCACCGATCCCCCGTGGACCGCTCTCCCCTAGACTGCACGGTATGGACGTCGCCATCACCGGATCCAGTGGCCTGATCGGAACCGCGTTGCACCGGGCTCTCTCCGAGCACGGGCACCGGCCGATCCGCATCGTACGCCGGCCGCCCGATCCGGGCGCCGACGAGGTGTTCTGGAAACCGAGCAACGGCGAAATCGACGGCAAATCGTTGGAGGGGGTGGATGCGGTCGTCAACCTGGCCGGAGCCGGTATCGGCGATCGTCGCTGGACCAACGACTACCGACGGGTTCTTGTGGAGAGCCGAGTCAACAGCACTGCGCTGTTGGCCGCCACCTGCGCCGGTCTCGAGCGCCCCCCTTCGGTGTTTCTGTCCGGCTCGGCCATCGGCTACTACGGCGACCGGGGAGCGGAGGAGCTGATCGAGACCAGCGCCGGCGGATCCGGCTTCCTGGCCGACCTGTGCCGGGAGTGGGAGGCGGCGGCCCAGCCCGCAATGGACGCCGGAATCCGAACCGCCTACCTGCGGACGGGCATCGTCTACTCCACCGAAGGAGGGGCGCTGTCCAAACTGGTGCCGCTGTTCAAACTTGGATTGGGCGGCAAGTTCGGCGACGGAGCGCAGTACGTGTCCTGGATACACATTGACGACGAGGTGAGCGCCATCATCCACCTGCTGGAACATAGCAATGCCGCCGGGCCCTTCAATCTCACCGCCCCGAACCCGGTGACCAATGCCGAACTGGTCGACACCCTCGGTGACGTCCTCGGCCGTCCCACCCTCCTGCCGGTACCGGCCTTCGGACCCCAGCTCATTCTCGGCAAGGACCGCGCCAATTCCCTTCTGTTCGAGAGCCAGCGGGTAGTGCCGGCCGCCCTGAAGTCCATCGGCTATGAATTCGAACACCAGGCGTTGGAGCCCGCGTTGCGGGACCTACTGGACTGAGCCCACCAACCGGTGTCGGTGCCGAGCCATCAGGACACCGCGGTCGTGCCGATAGGCTGATCGGCAACCAGGTGGACGGTCACGTCGAGGGGTGAGGACTATGGGTAAGCAGCGAACGGTGTCGGTCACCAGGGAGATCGAGGCCGATGCCGCCACGATCTTCGACGTGCTGGCCGATCCGGCCAACCACCACGTGATCGACGGTTCGGGCACCGTCGTCGGGGGCAAGGATGACAACCCCCACCGGCTCTCTCTCGGCGCCCGTTTCGGCATGGACATGAAATTCGGCCTGCCGTACAAGATCAGCAACGAGGTGGTGGAGTTCACCGAAGACAGGCTTATCGCATGGCGTCATCTCGGCCACCACATCTGGCGCTACGAACTCGAGCCGCTGTCGGAAACCAGCACCCTGGTAACCGAGACCTTCGATTGGGGATCGTCCCGATTCCCGCCGATCTATGAATGGGTCGGCTACCCCGATCGCCATGTACTGAGCATGACCAAGACCCTGGAACGCCTGGCCGCCTTCGTCGAGTAGGGCCCTGGGAGGGTGGACGGTAGCTGGCCACGGCCCGTAACGAACTGATGACAACGTTCGATGGCCGGGTGGGCGATTCTTCCCGATTTCCCGCATCGATTCTCGATTTCGGCCAGTCTGGATCTGGGTCGGTCTTCGGACCCACTCACCGGTATGGAACATCGGATCCGTGGGCCGCGGCGCCCTCGGTCCCGAGGCAGACAACGGCAAGGCGGACACCCGGCGGACACAACAGTCGGGTAGCGATCATTGAGGCGATCGACCAATGGGTATCTATGTGACATCGAGGGATTGGACGGAGCGGGTTCGCTGGGTTCGACGACTGGTGTCAGCCCGATCAGACTGGCAGCTGTCGTCTGATCGGTTGTCGCGGCAACCGTCCGATGCCGCCGGCGGCGTCGAGAGCCACCTCAACGGGGCGCGGCGTGCCACCCACACCATGTCGGACCAGGGTGAAATCAGGCGGAACCAACTGGCAGTGCTGGGGCTGGACGAGACGGCGACCGTCGAGGACATCACCCTGGCTCATCACCGTTTGGTATCCGATCTGACCCCCGGACCCGATGCCGACCACGGCCGGGTCGAGCTGGCACTGGCCATGTTGGAGGAAGTCGACCAGGCCTACCGTTGGCTCAAGATGTCAGCCGTCGCCTGAGTCCTCGACCACGACCACGCCGAGACCCGATTCGTCGAGGCGAGCGGCCAACTCACTGTCGCCCACCACGATGTAGCCCACCACCGCCTCGGCCATCCATTCGTCCCGGTGGCGAACCGCGGCGCCCGGCTTGGCCGGGTCGCCGTCGAGTTCCACCAACCACTCGGCCCGCTCGACACAGGTGTCGAATCGACGCCGCAGTGGCCCAGGCCAGCCCCGAGCCGGCTCGGGGAACGGCAGCACGACGGCCAAGGGTAGCCGGTGGGCAAGTCCAATCTCCGCGCCCTCGAGTTCGGACCCTCGACGCAGGCCCGACACGACGATGTCGAAACCGGGATCGAGGCCGCCGAGAACCTGATCCAGTGCGTCCACCAGATCGGGCCCAGGGTCGGCAACCCCGGTGACGGCCACCGCTCGTTCCACCGGCCAGGGCGGCGGCCGACGGCCGCCGTCCCCCGGCCCGACGGTCTCCCCCATCAGGCGATCACGGGCCTCGACCGCCAGCCGGTCGACCAGGTCGTTCATGGCGTCACCCGAGTGGCCTTTGACCCAGGTAAAGGAAAGCTCGTGGCGTCGTTGTCGGAAGAACTCGACCAGCGGTTCCCACAGGTCGCGATTGGCCACCGGCTTCTTCTGGGCGTTGCGCCAATTCCGCTGCAACCAGCCTTCGTACCAGCGGTCGTTGAAGCAGTTGACCACATAGGTCGAATCGGAGAACACGTCGACCGGTCCGTGTATCGACTGCAGTGCTTCGAGCACGGCCCGAAGCTCCATGCGCTGATTGGTGGTCTCGGGCTCGGCCCCCGAGTCGAGAGGGCCGTCGGGGACGGCCCACGCCCAGCCGCCCGGCCCCGGGTTACCGGAACAGGCCCCGTCGGTGTAGACGACGGTCGACGCCCATCGGTCGCCCCCGAACCGGGAATCGGGATGCCGATCCGTTTCGGGCGGCGGGCCTTGAGTCACAGTCAGTCTCCATCAACGGTCGTTCCGGACATGGTCGGGTGGATGCATGATAGACATGGCGGACGGATCGTCGTGGACGGGTCATCGTGGACGGGTCGCCGTCCCCGAAGCTGCCGACGTCGGTTCGATCTTTGAACCCACCATGCGTTCGAATTGACTGGGCTTCGGTGCACAATGGGACCATGAGTGACGGCTTCCTTGGGCAACTACCCGATATCGACCCGCAAGAGACCGCGGAGTGGCTGGAATCGCTCGACGCCGTGAACAGCGCCGCCGGCAAGACCAGAGCCCGTTACCTGCTCGGTCGGCTCAACCAGCACGCCCGCAAGATGCAATTGGGGAACGCCGAGCACATCTCCACCGACTACATCAACACGATTCCCACCGAACAGCAGACATTCTTCCCCGGTGATGAAGATGTCGAGCGTCGCATCCGAGCCTTCATCCGCTGGAATGCGGCGGCCATGGTCATCCGGGCCAACAAGGCCTCCGACGGCATCGGTGGCCATTTGTCCACGTTCGCCTCCTCGGCCTCGCTGTACGAGGTGGGCTTCAACCACTTCTTCCGAGGCAAGGAGGACGGCATGGCCGGCGACGCCGTCTACTTCCAGGGTCACGCTGCGCCCGGTATCTACGCCCGGGCGTTCATGGAGGGTCGGCTGACCGCAGAACAGCTCGACAATTTCCGGTTCGAGGTCGGCGGCAACGGTCTCTCGAGCTATCCCCACCCCAGGCTCATGCCCGAATTCTGGGAGTTCCCGACCGTCTCGATGGGCCTCGGCCCCATCAACTCCATCTATCACGCCCGCTTCCTGCGCTACCTCCACAGCCGCAAGATCGATGACACCAGCCAATCGCGGGTGTGGGCCTTTCTGGGCGACGGCGAAACGGACGAACCCGAAACCCTGGGCTCAATCTCCCTGGCCGGCCGTAGCGGCCTCGACAACCTGATCTGGGTCATCAACTGCAACCTGCAGCGCCTCGACGGGCCGGTACGCGGCAACAGCAAGATCATCCAGGAACTCGAGGCCGTCTTCCGGGGATCGAACTGGAACGTGATCAAGGTGGTATGGGGTTCCCGGTGGGACGAGCTGCTCCAGCGTGACGTCGACGGGGTGCTGCTCAACAAGATGAACACCACCGTCGACGGCGATTTCCAGCGCTACGCCGTGGAATCGGGCGGCTACATCCGGGAGCACTTCTTCGGCCCCGACCCCCGCCTGCGGAAGCTGGTGGAGCACCTGAGCGACGAGGAACTTCGCAATCTACCCCGAGGCGGACACGACTATCAGAAAGTCCACGCCGCCTACAAGGCCGCCACCGAACACACGGGCCAACCCACCGTCATCCTGGCCAAGACGATCAAGGGCTGGACGCTAGGCGAGGGTTTCGAGGCTCGCAACGCCACCCACCAGATCAAGAAAATGACCAAGAAGCAGCTGATGGAGCTACGGGACCGTCTGAGACTCCACGACGAGATACCGGAGTCGTCGTTGCAGGACGGCATGCCTCCCTACTTCCGGCCGGCACCAGGCTCGGTCGAGTACGACTACATGATGGCTCGACGTAAGACCCTGGACGGTCCGCTACCACAGCGGATCACGGTGACCCACCGTCCCCTCGATCTACCCAGCGACGCACCGTTCAAGCCGGCCCGGGAGGGCTCGGGGGGACGTGAGGTGTCGACCACGATGGCCTTCACCACCATGCTCCGGGACATGATGCGGGAGGAGGGGTTCGGTCGCCGGGTTGTCCCCATCGTTCCCGACGAGGCCCGGACCTTCGGCATGGACTCCATGTTCCGCGAGTTCGAGATCTACGCTCCCTTCGGCCAGCTGTACGAACCGGTCGATCATGAGCTCTTGCTGTCCTACACCGAGGACTCCGACGGGCAGATCCTGGAAGAAGGCATAACCGAGGCCGGGTCGATGGCCAGCTGGATCGCGGCCGCCACCAGCTACGCCCACCGCGGTGTGCCCATGGTGCCGTTCTACACCTTCTACTCGATGTTCGGCTTCCAGCGAATCGGCGATCTGATCTGGTCGGCCGCCGACTCGCGAGCCCGGGGATTCCTGCTGGGGGCTACTGCGGGCCGTACCACCTTGGCCGGCGAAGGCCTGCAGCATCAGGACGGGCACAGCCATCTCCTCGCCTCCACCGTGCCGGCCTGCCAAAGCTATGACCCGGCCTTTGCCTATGAATTGGCTGTCATCCTGCAGGACGGGATTCGCCGCATGTATGTCGACAATGAGGACATCTTCTACTACCTCACGCTGTACAACGAGAACTACGAACAGCCGCCCATGCCCGACGGGGTGGAGCAGGGAATCGTCAATGGTCTGTATCGGTGGGCGACCAGCCCCCAAGGTGTCCCGGCCAAGGCCAGCGTCCTGTTCTCGGGCTCCCTACAGGGTCCGGCCCGACAGGCCCAGAACGATCTGGCCGAGCGCTGGGGTGTCGGCATCGAGTTGTGGAGCGCTACCAACTACAAGCGGCTCAGGGAACAGGCTCTGGCCATCGAACGTTGGAACCGGCTCCACCCGACCTCGGCGCCCCGGTCGGCGCTGGTAACCAACCTCCTGGCCGATTCACCGGGACCGATCGTCGCCGTCAGTGACTACATGCGAGCCGTCCCCGAACAGATCGCCCGTTTCGTACCCGGCCGCTTCACCGCCCTCGGCACCGACGGCTACGGCCGATCCGATGACCGCGACACCCTGCGGTCCTTCTTCGAGATCGACGCCGCCCACATCGTGACCACTGTGCTCTACGAGCTGGCTCGAGACGGCGACGTCGATACCAAGGTGCTGGTCGACGCGCTCGACGCCTACGGCGTCAATCCCGAAGCCCCCGCCCCCTGGACCACCTAGTCACCTGAGGTGTGCCGTTTCATCGGGAACTCCCGTTGGTGCGGTGCCGCGACAGATCCTCCACGTCATGAGCCTGCCGATCCAACCAGCCGAGGAGGATCGCGATGGCCCTCGGGTCGTGACGGAGTTGATGTCCTCCGCCCTGGACGAAGCGCAGGTCGGCTCGGCCGTGGGCATCGGCCAGGGCCCGGGCGTCGAAATGGGGAACGGCCTCATCGTCGGAGCCGTGCAGGACCAGGAGGGGTCGATCGCCGAACTTCTCGGCGGCCCGAACCGCCCGGACCTCTCGCAACTCCTGATCCCATCGCTCCCGATTGGAGGGGAACGACGAGGTGGAGATGGCCCCAACCTCGCGTGCGTGGTTGAGTAGCTGGTCGGGATCCTCGGCCCAGTCGTCGAAATCGGCCGGTGAGGCGATGGCGGCGGCGCCGCTGACATCGGAAGTCTCGGCCGCCGCCACAAGTCCCACGGCACCGCCGGTACCGAAACCGCACACCCAGAGCGAATCGGGTCGGGTCTCGGCCCGGAGAAAGCGGATGGCGGCCGATGAATCGTCGACCCAGCGGGCCAGGCTGAAGTCACCGGTTGAACGGCCGCAGCCCCGGAAGCGGATGGTCATGGCGCTCCAGCCGAGTTCGCGACTGACGCGCTGGCACAGCTCCGGCATGTCGCTGCCGATCATGTCGGCATGGACGTCGCCCGAGGGGAAGCCATGAAGGAACAGCACGGCATGGTGGAGTTTGCGTTCCACCGAGGCGGAACGGTTGAGCTGGCCGTCCAGCACCGCTCCTCCGCTGGAGCGAATGGTGACGACAGCCGGCTTGTCGTCAGTCGTGTCCGGTGCCATTGAAGGGGCGATAGCCGCGGTTGCGGGCCTCGGCCAGTGTGTCGGGACCGAAACAGATGTAGGAGCCGGAGGACATCAGCTCGTCGATTCGGGCGGTGTCGCTCATCGAGTCGACGTCGTACACGATCTGGTTCCGCTTGTCGCCGATCCAGCGGAAGTGCTCGAACTTTCCGGGACGTTCCACGCCTTCACACTAGCGGCTCCGCCCCGCCACGGGGTCTGATCGGTGATCGAAACCCAAGGGCGGTACCTCCGCCGACATCCCGCTGTCGATGGGGATACGACACAGAGCCCGGACCGGTATCCCTCGACGGGACACCGGCCGGGCTCCGGGTGCTACCTCCGTGACGGTTGGACCGTCACATCGGACATGCTTGCTGGAGAACGATCGAGCCGCAGTAGTCAAGCGGGACGTTCTTGAACAACTCGATCGACGGTGGACTGGTTGCAGATTTGCAAACGGTCCAGCTGCCCGCTAGCGGCCAGCCACCTCCAAGGTCCCAAATCGTATGTCGTGCAAGTTGGACCACCTCCTTCCTCTTGGTGCCGACAGTCTGGCACAGCCCGGCGCTCGATGGCAATCGCGTTTCCCTCGCCCCGAATCCCATGGCTTGCTGCCTGGCGGGGCGTCACCGGAACCGGTCGGGAAGCAAACGGTGGACATCGAGATCACAGCGATCGAAGGCCGGTCCGGGCCCGCCGTCCAACAACAGATCGCACGTCAAACGCCCGGCTCCAGGGGCGGTCTGGATCCCGGTGCCGCCCTGGCCTACACACCACACGAACTGGGGACGGTCAGGATCGGGACCGATGACCATCGAACGATCGGGGGCGAAGGTCCGCAAACCGGCCCAGGTGGACGAGACCGATCGGATGTCCAAGCTGGTTGCCTCATTGATGCGCTCGATGGCAAGGGCGACATCGATCTCCTCGGCCTTGGCGTCGCACGGCTCGGACGGTTGTTCGTCGGCCGGTGAGCACAGGAACTGGCTGCCATCGGGTTTCACGTACCAGTTGTGGTCGACGTCGGCCACCAGCGGCCATCGATGAGAATCGGACCAGCGGCTTGCGACCATGAACGCGGTGCGCCGCAGGGGCGCCAGCCCGATCGGAGCCACCTCGGCCCGCTCCGCAACCACGTCCCCCCAAGCGCCGGCGCAGTTGACGACCACATCGGCCGACTGGACGCCGTTGGTGGTCTCGATCTCCCAGTCACCCCGGCCGGCTCGCCACCGCGCCAGATCGACCCGGGTGGATACGGCAATGGTGCCGCCACGGGCCCGAAAGCCGCGAATCATGGCCTGGTGCAGGCCGGCCACGTCGATGTCGGACGACTCGGGCTCCACCATGGCTCGGATGAAACACTCGGGGCGAAGGGGTGGGAACCGTCGGACCGCCTCCTCCATGGTGATCTCGGTGATCGACGGATCCATGGCCCGCCCCTCGGCCAGAGCTCGATCGAGCGTCGGCGACTGGGCTTGCGTGCACACCGTGAGTAGCGAGCGTGGGCTGAGCAGCCGGTGGGCGACCAGGTCCTCGGGTGGAGTGATCAGGAAGGGCAGGCTGGCCACGGTCAGGGCCCGCACCGGGGCCTCGCCGTAGTTGAGGATGAGTTGGGCCGCCGATCGGCCGGTGGTGTGGTGGGCCAACTGGCGTTCTGCCTCCACCAGGGTCACCTCCGGGCTGCGGCTGTGGCCGGCCAGATGGAAGGCGGCCGATGCCCCGGCGATGCCCCCTCCGACAACCACGATCTTCATCCCCCATTCCTATCATCTGCGCCCCACCTCCGGACGGTTCGGCCCCAACGGCCGGCTCCGCATCGGCGCCGAGCCGCCGGTGTGGCCGCGACGGCTTGGAGCCCTAGAGTTGCTGCCATGGAGATACAGGATCGAGTGGTGGTGGTCACCGGCGGCGGGTCGGGAATAGGTGAGGCCCTGTGTCGGGAGGCGGCCGCCGACGGGGCCCGTCACGTCGCCGTGGTCGATCTGCACCATGATCGGGCTCAACAGGTGGCCGAGGACATTGCCGGCCGATCGACCTCGTCGACCTCGGCCCACGGTCTCGATGTGGCCGACGAATCAGCCATCCAGCAGCTGGTGACCGAAACCGAGGACCGCTTTGGACCGATCGACGTCTTCTGCTCCAACGCCGGCTTCGTCACCACCGCCGGGTTGGAGGAGTCGAACGAGATCCTGAACAAGATGTGGGATGTGCACGTCATGGCCCACATCTATGCCGCGCGGGCGGCGCTCCCGTCGATGATCGCCCGGGGTGAGGGCTACCTGCTGAATACCGCATCGGCCGCCGGCCTGCTGACCCAGATCGGGTCCCTGGGCTATGCCATCACCAAGCACGCTTCGGTGGCCCTGGCCGAGTGGCTGGCCATCACCCACCATCATCAGGGCATCGGAGTGTCGGTGCTGTGCCCCCAGGCGGTGCGGACCAACATCGTGGCCAACAGCCCCAGCGAACGCACCGGCAATCCGGGCGATGACGACCTCGAGGCCGGGGTGGCCGGGGGCGACGGGGTGTTGGAAGCCGACGTCGTGGCTCGACAGTGCCTGGAGGCCATGGCCGAGGGACGGTTCTGGGTGCTGCCTCATCCGGAAGTGGCCGAGTACGTGGTCCGCAAGGCCACCGACATCGACCGATGGTTGGCCGGAATGCGTCGCCTCCAATCATCGCTGTACGGCGATTCCCCGCTACCGGGGGACGCCATCGCTGCCGTGCTGTAGGGCGAGTGTCACGACGGGCCCACCGGTCTACGCGCCATGGTCGCCGGACGGTGGGGCCAGCAGACCATGAGCCGACCGTATCGAACCCAGCAATTCGATGCCGGCGAAGCCCAGTGTCTCGGCCGCAACGGCCATCGGGCGATCGGCGGTCAGGATGGTGGCCGTCCTGGGCAGGCGTTCGAAGCCGGCCAGCTGGAGGGCGGACGCAGTTGCCAGACCGTGATCGACGGCCAGTCGAGACGCCCGGTGGAGGCAGTCGTCGTCCACTGGGATCTGCCAGAATACGTCCCAGTCGACGGCGAGGTGACCGAGCGCAACCGCCCGGCCGTCGCCGGCCGGAGATCCGAGGCGATCCACCAGTCGTAACACGGCGGCCGTTACCTCGGTCCGAGCGGCGGCCGATACGACCCAGTGCCGGTGCCCGGCCAGCACCCGGGCCACGGCCGTCCGACCCGATCCCGGGAGGTAACGATGCACCAGGGCCGAGCCGTCGACGGCCAGGATTGTCACCGGCCCAGAGCCTCCGCTACCGCCCGCGCCGGATCGACGTCGGCCGGGTACCGTCCGACCACCGGATCGGGCCGGACCAATCGACGGCTGGTGTCGATCGGACGGCGCATCAGGCCGACCTCGGCCAAGGCATCAAGGACATCGACAGCGCCGAGATCATCGGTACCGGCGTCGGCCCCGCGACCTTTGGCCCCGGTCGTCAGCGGACCGAGCCGAGCTGTGGGACGTCCATTGACCGTGACCACGACGCCGTCGCCCCGCCCGGCCCGTTGCACGTGGCCGGCCAGATCGGCTCGTAGCCGGCGAACCCCGATCTCCCGCTGAGTCATCTTCGTCCACCCATCCGGCCCTCCATTCCGAGCCCGTCATCTTGTGCCGTTCCACGTTCCTGCGGTTCCGACGATGTCCAGAATAGTAGGCAGGAGCGCGTTGAGTACACAACGGTACACATCGCGACTTGAGATAGACCGCCGCCGGTGACTACCGTGCAGCGTCATGAACTTCGCCTTCTCGGAAGAACAAGAGCAACTCCGCCAGTTCGTGCGGTCGTTTCTGGAGGACAAGTCGCCGGAAACGGCGGTGCGGGAGCAGATGGAGACCGAGCGGGGATACGACGAGGCCGTCTGGAGCCAGATGGCGGAGCAGCTCGGGCTGCAGAGCCTGATCATCCCCGAGGAGTACGGGGGGCAGGGATACGGCTTCGTCGAGCTCGGGGTGGTTCTGGAGGAGATGGGCCGGGCCCTGGTGTGCGCACCGTTCTACTCCACTGTGTTGGCCACCACCGCCCTGATCCACAGCGGCGACGGCGATGCGATGAAGGCGTATCTGCCCGGGATCGCATCGGGGGAGACCATCGCCACGCTGGCCTTCACCGAGGACAGCGGCAGGTGGGATGAGAGCGGCATCACCATGGAGGCCACCAGTGGCACCGATGGCCACACCCTGACCGGAACGAAGTCCTTCGTGCTCGACGGCCATGTCGCCGATCTGATCGTGGTGGCAGCCCGCACCGGCGATGCCGTGTCACTGTTCACCGTTTCCGGCGACGCCGCCGGCCTCAGCCGGGAATCGCTGGCCACGATGGACCAGACCCGCAAGCAGGCGAGGCTGAACTTCGAGAAAACCCCGGCTCAAGTTCTCGGCACCGACGGTGCCGGCTGGGACACGCTGTCCACCGTGTTGGACCTGGCCGCCGTAGCCTTGGCCGCCGAGCAGGTCGGCGGGGCCCAGTGTGTTCTCGAGATGGCAGTGCAGTACGCCAAGGACCGAGTCCAGTTCGGTCGACCCATCGGCTCGTTCCAGGCCATCAAGCACAAGTGCGCCGACATGCTGCTCGAGGTCGAATCGGCGAAGTCCGCCGCCTACTACGCCCTCTGGTGTGCGTCCGAGCTCAACGACGAATTGCCCTCGGTGGCGTCGCTGGCCAAGGCCTACTGTTCCGAGGCCTACTTCCATGCTGCAGCCGAAAACATCCAGATCCACGGCGGTATCGGTTTCACCTGGGAACACCCGGCTCACCTCTACTTCAAGCGGGCCAAAAGTTCCGAACTACTGCTGGGTGATCCTACCTATCATCGCGAATTGCTGGCCCAGCGCATCGGGCTCTAACGTCGTTACCGACGGGGCCGAGATGTCGGTCACCCAACTGCAATCTCCTCCCAAAAGCAAACGGGCAGGGTTCGCCACACGGCGGGCCGCTGCCCGTTTGTGTCGGAGCCCGGTTGACCGGCACGAATCGGCGGACTCGTCGGTCCGGACCGATACGGGAAAACCAGAAGTCGGTACGGTAGTACCGTGACCATCGCCCTGTTGATCGTGGCCGGACTGCTGGTTCTGACAGTGGCCTTCGTCGCCGTCGGCCATGCCGTCGGAACCACCGAGGCCATGCCCCGCCAGATCGTGGTCGACGCCCATGAGGCCATCGAGTTCTGCGCCGAAGCCCTTCCCGACCGGATCACCGCCTCCCTGAGCTATGACGACTTGCGGCGCCTCATCCGGCTTCACCTCGAGTGGGTCCAGGCCTACCACTGGGCGCCGGCCTCGATCGACGCCACGCCCATCGTGTTCGAGCAGTACGATCCTTTGGCCTATGTCATGGAGCGATGCCATGTGGTCGGGCTCGAGGTGTCGGCCGAGGAGGCCGCCGCCGTCATCGCAGCCCACTCCGACTATCTGCGGGTGGCGGGCGCCCTTCATATCGACGACCCGGTCGATGTCGAGGCCGATCTGGCCGAATTTCCTCTGCTCGACCGGCCGGACTCCCCGTCGGCGATCGAGGCCGGCGACCTGGGCGACGACGGGGAGACACCCCCGTCGTCATAGCGACCCGGTCCCGCCGGGGCCGGGATTTCGACCGCGCATTTCGGTCGAAACGGTAAAGCTGGTGTATGATCCAAGCGCTTACGTGACTTCGAAGGGGGAGGCTCCATGGCGAATGGTGGCTGGGCAGGTATCGGGACGTGACCGACGCCGCCACCGACCACAGATCGATGGGAACCGATGCCGTCGAGGTGTCCGACGTCGGCAGCGACCGGACGTCACTCTTCACCCGGCTTCATCCGGTTGGCTGGGCTGCCGTCATCTTTCTTCTGTTGGCGGCTGTGGCCACGGCGGTCGGCGCCGACCTGCTCATCGGCCGCATGCCGTGGTGGATGTGGCTGAGCGCCATCGCAGTGGTGGCGGCCGCCACCTCGGACTCGGTACTCAACTCCATCCGGCTCGGCATCGAGGCCGTCTCCACCTTCACCGGGAAGCTGGCCATGATCCTCGCATGGTTCATTTTCGCAGTCCAGCTCTTCAATGTGGTCACCCGCTACAGCAACAACTGGTTCGACGCCGACATCCTCTTCGGCCAAACCGTCAGTTTGGCCTGGATGAGCTTCGGCATGCTTTTTCTTCTCGGCGTCAACTACGGAGTCAAGGAAGGCATCAATCCTCGCATCGATTTCTGGTGGGCTGAATTCAGCAACAAGCGGAAGGCGTGGCTCGACTTCCTCATGCACACCATCTTCTTCCTGCCCTTCCTTCTTCTCGGCATTCGTGTGCTGAAGCCCTATGCCGCAGCATCGCTCGGCTATAACCGGTTCGCCAGCGATGGCCAGGGCGAATGGCCCAGCGGCTGGCGGGTGTGGGAGACGTGGGAGCAATCGATAAACGCCGGTGAGCTGCCGGTGGGCCCGATCCAGGCGTTCATGTTCGTCGGCTTCATTCTGTGGGCGGCCCAGGTCTTCGCCGAGATCATCAAGACCGGATTCGTGATCGCCGGCCGTGAGGATCTGGCCGACATCGCCGCCAGCGACGTGCCATTGCGGGTGGAGTAGGTAGAGGAATCGACTTTCATGATTGCTGCCCAGCTCGTCCAGATACTCGGACTGGACCTCGGGGTCTTCCTGTCCCTCATGATGTTCGTCGTCTTCATGGCTCTGATCCTCAGCGGCTACAACGTCGCGTTCTGCTTCGCCTCCACCGCGCTGGCCTTCGCGTTCATCGGTGACATGGCCAACGCCATCAGCATCAATACCTTCGATCCTGGAACGCTGGCCGGGCAGCTCCCCTCGAACTGGTCGAAGTCGATAGAGAGCCCTGAACTGCTGGCCGTTCCCCTCTTCGTACTCATGGGAGCCATCCTCGAGCGTTCCGGCCTGGCCGAACGGCTGCTCAACGCCTTCGGGCTCCTCATGGGCTCGCTGCGGGGCGGTGTTGCCGCCGCGGTCATCGTGGTCGGAACCCTTCTTGCCGCCGCCACCGGCGTCGTCGCCGCCACGGTGATCGTGATGGGGCTGCTGTCGCTCCCGGCCATGGTGAAGCTCGGCTACGACCACAAGCTGGCCACCGGAGCCATCATCGCCTCGGGCACACTCGCTCAAATGCTCCCGCCCAGCATCGTATTGATCCTGCTGGCCGGCGAGCTGGGGGTCGGCATCATCGGATTGTTCGCCGGAGCCCTGCTTCCCGGGCTGTTGCTCAGCGGGCTCTACATCGCCTACACCCTCGGCATCTCCCTGGTCCGTCCCGAAGTGGGGCCCGTCATGCCGGCCGAGGACCGCAAGCTGGCAGGTGACCCATCAACCTCCACCGCCGTGCAGGTGGCGGTCGCGCTCGGCGCGGTCGTTTTCCTGGTCGGTCTGCTTATCGGGTTCCAGACCGCACTGATCGGCGCCGCCGTCGTGTCCGTGTTCTCCTTGGTCGTGGTACGGGTCGGCAACATGCTGGTGGCCGAGGTGCTGGTCTCGATCGTGCCCGTGCTCGTGCTCATCGCCGGGGTGCTGATCTCCATCTTCAGCGGCACGGCCACCCCGTCGGAATCGGGGGCGGTCGGGGTGCTCGGAGCACTCATCCTCACCGGCCTCAACCACTTGTTCGACAAGCTGTTGAGCGGTGACGGGGCCAAGCACATCCAGCCCGGCTGGAAGCTGGACTGGCAAGCCCTCAAGGACGCGGCCCGATCGACGGCCAACATCACGATTCTGGTGATGACCCTGCTCTTCTGCTCGCTGTTCTTCCGCCTGATGTTCCAGGAACTGGGAGGATCGGCCCAGGTCGCCGACTGGTTGTCCAGCATCCCCGGCGGGAAGTGGGGATTCGTGGTGGTGGCCATGATCGCCGTGTTCCTGCTGGGAATCAATCTCGAGTTCCTGGAGATCACCTTCATCGTGGTCCCCATCTTCGTGCCGGCAATGCAGGCACTCGAGTTCAGCGACCAGGAGATCGTGTGGTTCGCCGTGCTCATGGCCGTGAACCTGAACATGGCCTTCATCTCACCCCCGGTTGGCTTCTCGTTGTTCTATCTGCAGAGTGTGGCCCCGCCGGAGGTGAAGACGGCCGATATCCACAAAGGGGCGCTGCCCTTCATGGGTCTGCAGATCGTCGCCCTTTTCGTCCTCGGATTGATCCCAGGGATAACGAACTTCTCCTACTGCTTCTTCAATCCCAACGCTCCAGCCGAGTTCTGCGACAGCGAGCAGGTGGCCGATGAGGGCGAGGACACCGCCCTGTGGTCGCACACCGTGCTACTCGAAGACTCCACCGGAGTTGTCTTCACCCACCGTCAACTGTTTGTTAATCCATAGGGAGACTGTCACCATGACTGCAGAAAACGACATCCAAGAACACGAGCAAGCTGCGACATTGAACCGCCGAGCGTTTCTAGGCCGGGCCGGATACGGTGTGGCCGGGTTCGCCGCCAGTGCCGCCATCCTTGCCGCCTGCTCCACCACGGAGGTCGACGACGAAACCGGCACGGCCGATGACGAGGACACCGGTGCCGAGGACACCGCGAGTGACGACGGTGGCGGCGACGAGGCCGAGACGGTCACCGAGGTTCAGTCCGACGGACCGGAACTCGAGTGGAACATGGCGACGAGCTGGCCGACGTCATTGGTCACCCTGTTCGGCTCGGCCAACATCTTCGCCGACGAGTTGTCCCGGCTGACCGGCGGCCGCTTCAGAATCAGCCCCAAACCGGCCGGCGAGATCGTCGGCGGCCTCGAGGTGCTCCAGGCGGTGCGGGACGGCGGTGCCGAGGCCGGACACACCGCCTCGTACTACTACACCGGCCTGAGCCCGGTGCAGCAGTTCGGCACGGCAGTGCCATTCGGCCTCACCCAGCGGCAGCAGAACGCCTGGCTCTACGAGGGCGGTGGCATCGACATCCTCAACGAGTTCTACGCCGAGGAGTACGGCATCATCACCTTCCCCGCCGGAGCCACCGGCTGCCAGATGGGAGGCTGGTTCAGCAAGGAGATCAACACCGTTGCCGATCTCCAGGGGCTGAAGATGCGCATCCCTGGGATCGCCGGAACCGTGCTCAACAACCTCGGTGGTGAACAGGTGACGGTGGCAGGCGGCGAGATCCTGACCTCGATTCAGACCGGCGCCATCGACGCCGCTGAGTTCGTCGGCCCGACCGACGATCTCATCCTCGGCCTCGACGAGCTCGGTTCGGATCTGTTCTACTACCATCCCGGCTGGTGGGAACCGGGCACGGCCCTCGAAGTCCAGTTCCGCCTGGAGGACTGGAATGCGCTGCCCGAAACCTATCAGGCCGCCATCCAGAACGCGGCGGCCCACGCCAACATGCGGACCATGGCCATCTATGACGTGCTCAACCAGCGAGATCTGCAGACGATCAAGGGGTTCGCACAGATTCGCGAATTCTCACCGGAGCTGATGTCCGCCTTCAAGGAGGAGACCGAGAACGTCCTCGACGGCCTCGCCGCCGACAACCCCAAGTTCGCGGAGATCCTCGGCCCGTGGCGCGAATTCCGCGATGGCATCGCCGAATGGCACGGATTGGCCGAGCTGTCCTATCTCACCCAGCAGACCGCCATCTGACCGCTGCCGATTCCGAGCGCTGCCCGGTCCGGCATCCGTCGGCCGGGCAGTGGTGCTCTCGAATTCTCACCTGCTGCGGTACCGGTCACCGACCATGGCTTCGATGTGCTTGTCCGCCCGCTTGCTCACGGTGTACGACTCGTTCCCGACTCGCCACTCGCTGGTGATCAAGGTGCTGCTCGTCTTTTCGAGCTCAGCCCGGTCGACCGGTCCGAGATGGGACACCGCGATCTGCCTGATTCGGGAACCGGCAAAAAGCTCCAGCGAGTTGTCAACCTCGGCCAGGATCCGAACCTCGCCGGTCATCGACACGACCAGCAGCGCCCACAAACCGGCGACAGCCGCGCGGTCGTACCAGGACACGACGCCCATCACCGTCGTGGCAGCCAACCCGGCGATCACAACAGCGACAGCCAGAGCGGCGGCATGGCGATGAAGACGCTTCAACACCGCAGCCCGGCCCACTGTTGCATGAGGTCCGACAAGGGAGCGGACTGATCTGAGCAGGATGCGTTGCCTCACCGACCAAAGGGTAGACGTGGGCCCGATGATCTTGTGCTCGATACTGGCTGTGACCCTGGTTGCCTCCTGTGCGACATCCGACGTCGACCGCCCATCGGCCACCGAGGAACCCGGCCGTCGAGCCGTCGGCATCGAGACGCAGGGGTGTGGCCACGCCCCGGGTTCCGACGGTTCCGGGGTGCTCCTGCGTCCTGATCTGGTACTGACGGCGGCCCATGTCGTGGCAGGAAGCGCCACCGTGTCGGCATTCAGGCCGAGGACGTCGACAGACGAGTCCAAGCCGGAGACCATTTCAGCCGATGTCGTGGCTCTCGATCGGGACCGGGATCTGGCCCTGATCCGAACTCACTCCCCCCTTGTGGCTGGGACACTCGAGGTACCGATCATCAACACCGTCGATGGAGGGGCCGTCGTCCATTTCGCCGGGCACAAGCCGGTCTTGCGACGGTCGACCGTTGTGGAACGAACGGTCATCGTCGCCGACCGGGTTCGGGGCTCCCAGAGGGTCCGCCGCCTCGGCTACCTGCTGTCGACCACGACCGAAAGGGGGGACAGCGGCTCGGGTCTATTCCATCACAATCGAGCCACCGGTGACCAGGAGCTGGTCGGCCTGGTTTTCGCCGTGTCGACCGACGATTCATCTCGAACATGGGCCGTGGCAGGATCGGAGATCGAGGCGTTCCTGACGGCGACGTCGTCCGCCGGCGGTGACCGCTTGGTCTGTGACCGGGAGGAATCGGTCCTGGTGCCGATGAGCGGTTGAAACCGGCTCAGCTCGGGCCCAACGGGCCTGCGGCGACGGGCGAGGCGTCAGCCGTCGTCCCGAACCGCCCCGCAGTGATCGACGTCGAGGGCTAGGACCGACCCGGTCTCACTCAGCACCTTTTCCACCACAACCCGGTCGGCTTCGTCGACGACCACGGCGATGGTGGGCCCCGATCCGCTGAGCCACGCGGCGGCGGCACCGGCTTCGAGCGCCGACGCATAGGCTCTGGCCGCCGGATCGCACTGAGCCAGCCGTTCCGGTTGGTGAAGACGATCCTGGGTGGCGAGCCTCAGCAGATCCAAACGCTGCTCGTAGACCGCGGCCATCAACAGGCCCATACGTCCGAGATTGAACACCGCATCGGAGCGCGAAACCGTGGCGGGAAGACCGGAGCGAGACTGGTCGGTGGCCGTCTCCAAATCCGGGACCCAGAACAGGAGCCGGCCCGGCAGCGATCGTTCCACCCGGAACGCCCGATGACCGGCAATCACCTGCAGGCCGCCGAACACGCTGGGAGCGGCATTGTCGCCGTGGCCCTCCAGCGCCGCCACGACGGGATATGCCCGGCATTGGGCCTCGTCGACGTCATAGCCGGCCTGGAGGAAGGCCAGGACGGCGCCTGCGGCTCGGGCCGCAGCAGAAAAGCCCAGACCCCGCCCCGGTTCGAGTTCGAACTCGAACCAGATCGGCTCCCGACCCCCGGCCCGCTCGTAGGCCACGCGGGCGATGTGATCGACCGGGCACGGCGCGCCCCGACCGCTGTCGTCAACCCAGACATGGCGGAACACGGCCAAGCCGAGCACGTCGAAGCCAGGACCGAGATTGGCAGAGGAACCGGGGGCTCGCACGCGCATATACCGATGGTAGAGCCTGGACACCCCGGACCGGCACACCGGCGGTCGGGTCCGAGGTAGAGTCGAATCACCATGGAACCGGAGGCCCTGTGACCAGCCCGAGCGAGGTGCACGACGATGGCGAGCCAGAACTGCTCGACGTGCTGGCTCCCGACGGTACCGTGATCGGAACCGCAGATCGGGAGGAGATCCACCAGCTCGGACACTGGCATCGGACCTTCCACTGCCTGGCCGTGCGAACCGGTCCCCCGGCCCGGGTGATCCTGCAGCGACGCCATCGATCGTCGGCCTTTCCTCTGCTGATCGATCTCACCGGCTCGGGCCATCTGACGGCCGGAGAGCAGCCGTTGGACGGCGTTCGGGAACTGGAGGAGGAGTCCGGCATCGTGGCCGATCCCGATCACCTGGTACCACTGGGCGTGCACTACCTTGTCGACGACGGTCCCGATTGCCTCAATCGGGAACAGATTCATGTGTTCCTCTACCCCACTGATGTCCCGCTGTCCGATCTGCAGCCTGCGGACGCCGAGGTGCACGGGTTGTTGGAGGTTCCGGTGGAGGAGCTGCTTGCCCTGCTCGACCCCGACCGACCGACCGCGACCGGTGTCGAGGCCGTCGAGATCCCGGTTGGGGGATCACCCCGGACGACCACCGTGACCATGGAGGACCTGGTGCCCGACAATCGGGGCTACTTCATCAAGGTTCTGATCATGGCCCACCGGCTGGTTCATGGCCTGACCCCGCTGGCCGTCTGACGGTCCCCGCCCAAACCGCGGCGTGGGCCCCGACCGGCTTCGGGCCGGCCTGCTCAGGTACCCCCGATGAGACGGAGTGCCTCGGCCCTTGTCGCCGGGTTTCGCTTCAGTAATCCCCGCAGGGCCGAAGTGGTGGTGATGGCCCCCGGCTTCTGCACGCCGCGCATGGTCATGCACAGATGCTCGGCCTCGATGACCACCAGGGCGCCGGCGGCGTGCAACCGCTCCATCAACGAATCGGCGATCTGGACCGTCAACCGCTCCTGAACCTGGAGCCGTTTGGCATAGCCGTCGACCACCCGAGCCAGCTTGGACAAACCACAGACCTTGCCCTCTCGACCCGGCAAGTAGGCAACATGGGCTCGACCGATGAACGGCAGCATATGATGTTCGCACAGCGAGCTGAATGGGATGTCCCGCACCAGCACCATTTCGTCGTGGTCGACCTCGAACTGGCGCTCGAGATGATGTCCGGGGTCTTCGCCGTACCCACCCAGCAGCTCGGTGTAGGCACGGGCCACCCGGGCCGGGGTATCGATCAGCCCATCGCGATCGGGGTTGTCGCCGACGGCGGCCAGGATCTCCCTCACCGCCGCTTCAATACGTTCTTGGTCCACTGTGTGACCCTATCGGCATCATGGCCTCCAGCCAGACGGCCACCCCACCGAGTATGCCTCTACCGGAGTTCAGGCCGGTTTGCGAACTGATCGAGAGCCTCGGGATTGGCCAAGGCCTCGCGGTTCTTCACCTCACGCCCGTGAACGACCTCGGTGACCGCCAGCTCCACGATCTTCCCCGAGCGGGTACGGGGAATGTCATCCACCGCGGCGATGACGGCCGGTACATGTCGTGGTGAGGCCCGGGACCGCAGGCTGGTCCGAATCCGCCCCTCCAGCTCGGCGGTCAGGGAGGCATCATGGACCAACCGGACGAACAGCACGATCCGGGTGTCGTCATCCCACTCCTGGGCCACGGCGATGGCCTCGGCCACCTCCGGTAGCTGCTCCACGATCCGATAGATCTCCGCCGTCCCGATCCGCACGCCGGAGGCGTTCAGGGTGGCGTCGGACCGACCGAAGATGATCATCCCGCCATGATCGGTCCAGGCCGCGAAGTCGCCGTGGGCCCATACCGCCGACCGGCCGGAACGATCAAACCGTTCGAAATAGGCTGCTCGATACCGGGCATGGCCCGGATCGTTCCAGAACTCGAGCGGCATCGACGGGAAGGGTTGGGTGCATACGAGCTCGCCCTTGTTGCCCGGTCCCAGAGGCCGGCCCTCGTCGTCGAACACGTCGACCGCCATCCCAAGAGCCCGGGTCTGGATCTCGCCGGCGTACACCGGCTTGGTCGGATCACCCAGTACCAGGCAACCGCACAGATCGGTACCGCCGGCAATCGAGGCCAGGTGAAGTCGGGGGTTGAGGGAACCATAGATCCATCGAAAGGCCTCGTGGCTGAGCGGCGAACCGGTCGAACACACGGTCTTGACCGATGACAGATCGTGATGGTCGGCGGGAACGTAGCCGGCCTTCATCAGGCTGTCGACGTACTTGGCCGAAATGCCGAACAGGGTGATGCCGTAGCGCTCCACCAGCTCGAACAACCGCCCGGGTCCGGGATGGGCCGGGTTGCCGTCGTAGAGCACGATCGTGGCCCCTGACCCCAGACACGAGACCAACCAGTTCCACATCATCCAACCGCAGGTGGTGAAGTAGAACACGGTGTCACCGGGTGCGACGTCGCAGTGAAGGCGTTGCTCGCAGAGATGCTTGAGCAAGACGCCACCGCTTCTGTGCACGATGCATTTGGGTCTTCCCGTGGTTCCAGACGAATAGAGGATGTACAGAGGGTGGTCGACCGGTACCGCCGTGTACTCGGGATCCGCCCCTTCGTTGGCCGCCAGCAGCTCGCTCCAGTGGTGATACCGGCTGTCGATCAACGGCCGACGCTCGAGCACACCGACCACCACCACCAGTTCCAACGACGGCAGCTCGCCGGCGATCTCACTGAGTCGGTCGAGCAGTGGGAAGCCCTTGCCCCCATAGTGGTAGCCGTCGGCCGCCACCAACACCTTGGGCTCGGTCTGACCGAAGCGGTCGAGCACGCCGGTCACGCCGAAATCAGCCGACGTCGAGGTGAACACGGCACCGATCGATGCCGCCGCCAGGAAGGCGACGACGGCTTCCACCCGATGCGGCATCCAGGCCGCCACCCGGTCCCCCGGCTCCACTCCGGCCGCCCGGAAGGCGGCGGCCATGGCGGCCACCTGATTCCTGAGCTCCCGGCGGGACACCACGCGACCTCCGCCGGATTCCGTCTCGTCCACGGCGATGATGGCCGCCTCCCCGGCTCCGGGCCGGTCGGCCAGCAGGTTCTCGGCCACGTTGAGCGTGGCGTCGGGAACGAAGGTGGTGGTCCAGAACGACTCGCCGTGGTCGATGCGTCGTTGACCACGATCACCGAGCACCTCGCACCAGTCCCAGATCGAGGCCCAGAAGTCGTCCGATTCGTCGACCGACCAACGCCACAGCTCATCACTGTCGGCGGCCTCGGGCCGGACCTGGCGACGAAACCGATCGAGCTGGGTTGCCGCCACCTGCTGCTCGTCCGGCGTCCAGAGAGGGAGATCTGCCGACCCTGGGGTGGGATCGGATGCGGTCGTGTCACTCATGGCGCTCCTCGTGTCAGTTGATCGGATCCGCCGGTCCAGGACTGGACCGGGGCGACGGAACCGGCGTCGACCTCAGAGTGCGTCGACACCGCCAGCCAATTCCACCGCACGATCCTGAGCCTTCTGCAGCTGGGCCCGCAACTCGTGTGTGAAGGACTGCAGCTGAAGCCGGTTGGCCCGCCTGCCTTCGTCCCCGGTTGGAGGATCGAGGGGATCGGCCACCACCAGAGCCACGGTGGACCGGCGAAGGCCTCGAGACCCCTGGGGCATGGCGGCCTCGGTTCCGGCAATACCGATCGGCACGACGTGGGCGCCACTCCGGGCCGCCAGCCATGCCGGCCCATCGAAAAGCTCTCCGATGGTGTCGCCGGACTGCCGTCCACCCTCGGGAAACACGATCATCGTCTCCCCCGCCTCGAGCAACATCAGCGCTGCCTTCAGGGCGTCCCGGTCGGCGTGGCCCCGGCGGACCGGAATCGCCCCCAGGGCGGCGCAGGCGTAACCGACAACCGGTGTGGTGAACAGCGACTCCTTGCCAAGGGCCCGGATGCGACGGCTGCTGTGGCTGGCCACCAGCAGCGAATCGAGGTGGGAGCGGTGAACCGGGGCCAGGATGGTGGGACCCGACACATCGAGCACCGCGACATTCTCGGCCCGAACCCGGAAATACCGATGGGCGGCCACGCGAAGGAAGCCTCGAAGGCCTCTATAGAACACCAACGACGAGCGCCGGCGTCCCCGCTTCAGGGCCAGCTCTCTCAGTTCCGCACTCACCATCTCAAGTACATCAGAATCCGCGGGACGATGCGAGGAGCGCAAGGACCCCGAGTTGCCCCAACGCGGCGCCGGGCCGGCACCGGCCTGACCCCCGCCGGCTCAGGAAGGACGCCGGCTGAGGGTCAGAAGCGCCAGATAGTACACGCCGACCACCACCGACAGCGCGAACCGCACCACCATCGTCCAGGCTTGGCCGGTGGCCACCGCCTGGGCCGTCCACCAGGCGCCGCCACCCAAAGCGGCCAACAGACCGGCGGTGGCCGCGAAGGAGTCGATACGCCGTTGCCGGGTCCGATACCACACCATGGAGCCAACGTACGCTGCGCAGTCGACGCCCAACAGAGCAAGCGTGAACTCCATGGAGGGCCGAACGGCCCACCGTCGTCAACCGGTCTCGTTGCCCGCTTCCGACACCACGAGTACGGTTGAACCCATGGCCGAGAACACCGACCGACCAGGATCCAGATCGACGGCAACCATGCACTGGAAGGACACCGACCTCGAGATCCACAAGCTGGTGGTCGGCCCCGTCGACAACAATGTCTTCGTCATCCGATGTCGCCATACCGGTGATGCCGTGCTGCTCGACGCCGCCAACGAGCACGAGCGTCTGCTGGAGCTGTGCCGCACCCTCGGCGTGCGCACCGTGCTCGAAACCCACGGCCACTGGGATCACATCCAGGCGGTGCCCGAGGTCCGTGACGCCGGCTACCTCGTCGGGGTCACTGCGGCCGACGCCGACATGTTGCCGTCGTACGACTACCTCCTCGAGGACGACACCATGATCGAGGTCGGTCGCTCCCGCCTCCATACCATCACCACACCGGGCCACACCCCGGGGTCCATCTGCTTCAAGGTGGTGGACAAGCCGTTGCTGTTCAGCGGCGACACCCTGTTCCCGGGCGGGCCGGGGGCAACCCAGTACGAGGGCGGGGACTTCGACACCATCATCCAGTCGATCGATCGCCGACTATTCACCCTTTCTCCGGACACCATTGTGCTCCCCGGTCATGGTGACGACACCACGATCGGTAGCGAACGACCTCACCTCCAGGAATGGATCGACCGCGGCTGGTGACGGCAAACACCGCCATTAACACTACACGTATGGTGCAAATAGGTCTGGCCAATACACTGTGAGCATGGCCGATACTCCACGTTCCACTCCCCTGTTCCAGATCGAGGATCTTCGTGTTTCCACCCCGCCGGTCGAGACCGACAGCGGGTCCGGACCGGGAATGGAGATCCTCAAGGGCGTGTCGCTGACCGTGAACCCGGGCGAGATCCACGCCCTGATGGGGCCCAACGGATCGGGTAAGTCAACCCTTGCCGCCGCCCTCATGGGCTCACCGGAATACGAGGTCACAGCCGGTCGCATCCTCTTCCAGGGCGACGACATCACCGACTGGGACACCGACGTGCGAGCCAAGGCCGGCCTGTTCCTTGCCTTCCAGTACCCCCAGGAAATCTCCGGAGTATCCGTGCTCAACTTCCTGCGTCAGGCCCTGAGCGCCCGCAAGGGCATGGAGATGAGCGTGCTCGAGCTCCGCCTGTCGCTCATGGAATGGATGGAACGGCTGTCAATGGACTCCTCGTTCATGGAGCGGTACGTGAACGAAGGATTTTCCGGTGGCGAGAAGAAGCGCAATGAGATCCTGCAGATGGCGGTCCTGGAGCCGGAGATGGCCATCCTGGACGAGACCGACTCCGGACTCGACATCGACGCCCTCAAGACGGTGGCCGACGGAGTCCGCCAGATCCTCCAAGATCGACCGTCGCTCGGTACGCTGGCCATCACCCATTACCAGCGACTTCTCGATCATCTCCAGCCCGACCACGTGCATATCCTCATCGACGGCCGCATCGTTGCCTCGGGAGGTATGGAGCTGGCGGCCCAATTGGAGGCCGAGGGCTACGAGAGCTTCAAATGACATCCAGTGAACGGCCAACCGGTGACCAGCCGGAACTCGACGTCGCCGCCATTCGCAAGGATTTCCCGATCCTGCATCAGCAGCAGGAGGGCAAGCGGCTGGTGTTCCTGGACTCGGCCGCCTCATCCCAACGACCGGTGCACGTTGTCGAGGCGATGTCGGAGTTCTACTACACCAGCTATGCCAACGTTCACCGTGGCGTCTACCGGGTGGCGGAGCGGGCAACCAACCTTTTCGAACAGGCCCGGGCCACCGTGGCCCGGTTCATCGGGGCCGGCTCAGCCACTGAGGTGGTGTTCACCAAGAACGCAACCGAGGCCATCAACCTGGTCGCCGGCAGCTGGGGCAAGACCAACCTCGGCCCCGGTGACGCCATCGTGCTCACCATCCTCGAGCACCACGCCAATATCGTTCCGTGGCAGATGCTGGCGTCCGAGCGCGGATTCGAGATCCGCTGGATACCGGCAACCGACGACGGTCGTCTCGATCTGAGCGACCTCGATCGCCTGGTCGACGGAGCCAAGCTGGTGGCGTTCACCTCCATGTCGAACGTGACCGGGGCCATCACGGCGGCCGAGCAGGTCATCGCCGCGGCCAAGGCCGCCGGTGCCCTCACCATGGTCGACGCCTGCCAGTCGGTCCCCCACCTACCAACCGACGTCACCGCATGGGGTGCGGACTTCGTGACCTTCAGCGGGCACAAGATGCTCGGCCCCACCGGTATCGGCATCCTGTGGGCTCGGGCCGAGCTGCTGAACGCCATGCCCCCGTTTCTCGGTGGCGGAGGAATGATCCTCAATGTAACCACCGACGGCTTCATCCCCGATGTCCCGCCGGCCCGGTTCGAGGCGGGCACCCCTCCCATTGCCGAGGCCATCGGCCTGGCGGCGGCCATCGACTATCTGGAGGCGGCGGGGATGGAGGCGATTCGCCACCACGAGGTAGCTCTGACCGCCTACGCGCTGCGCAAACTGTCGACCGAGCTCGGGGATTCACTGACCATTCACGGCCCGAGTGAGCCGGCAGCAAGGGGCGGCGTGCTCTCACTCGAGCTCCACGGGGTGCACGCCCACGATGTCAGTCAGGTTCTGGACGAGCACGCCGTGTGCATTCGTCCCGGTCATCACTGTGCCAAGCCCCTGATGAAGCATCTCGGCGTGCCGGCCACGGCTCGCGCCAGCTTCTACCTCTACAACGACACCGACGATGTCGACGCCCTGGCCGAGGCCCTGGTTGCGGCGAGGGACTTCTTCGCCTTGTAGGCTCGGAACTCGACCCGCTGCCGCGGCAACGATTCCGGCGCCGACACCGGAACCGGATCGTGAATCATTGAAAGGGATCAGGAGTACATGTCCGGCCTGGAAGACCTGTATCGCGAGATCATCCTCGATCACTATCGAAACCCGAGAAACCGGGGGGAGTTGGAGTCCCCGCCGGCTCATCGCACCGAGGGGTTCAATCCGTTGTGCGGCGACGAGATCGTGCTCTACGTTCTGCTCGACGACGACGGTGTCATCGACGACATCAAGATCGGCGGCCAGGGTTGTTCCATCTCCCAGTCGTCGGCCTCGATGATGTCGGCCGCAGTCAAGGGTACGACGATCGACGAGGCTCGGAACCTGACCGCCACGTTCAAATCCATGATGTCGATCCACGAGACCGAGATCGGCGGGGACGGGTCGGAGGCCGAGGCCGACGAATCGGTGACGACCGAACTTCCGCTGGGTGATCTCGAGGCGCTGCGGGGCGTGGTCAAGTTCCCCGTCCGGATCAAGTGCGCCACGCTGAGCTGGAACACTCTGAACCAGGCCTTCGACGAACTGGCGGCCGAGGCCACGGGCTGAGACTCGAGCGTTGGCCGATTCACAGCCCACGACCGCTCACGGCGGCGACGACCCGCCCACTGCACCACCGACGTTGTCGTCACCCATCGACCGGGCGTTCCTGACCAACGACGCCGAAGCCGGTCAGCTCATCCTGGTCCGTCATGGCCAGCAGGTCTGGCCCGATCCGATCACCTCGACCAACGGCGAGTGGGTGGACCCTCCCCTGTCGGACCTCGGCCTCCGCCAGGCGGTCACGGTGGCCGAGTATCTCGCCTCCGAACCGATCACCGCCGTGTACTCGTCGAGTCTGGAGCGGGCCCGCGTGACGGGCCAGACCATCGCCGATCGCCACGGTCTGGACGTGGAGGTGGTGGAGCAGCTGGCCGAGTTCCATTTCTATGGCCTCCTCCCTCACGACAGTCGGGCCCGCGACCTCCTGGGTGAGAAGATCATCGATGGAGCACGGGAGCGTTTCGCCCAGACCCGTCGATGGGACAGTTTCCCCGAGAGCGAATCGTCAGCCGACTTTCGCCGTCGAGTCGGCTACGCGGTGGAGGCGGCGGTGACGAGCCATCCGTCGGAGACGATCGTCATCGCCTGTCACGGCGGCGTCATCAACGCCTACCTGGCCGAGATCCTCGGGATTCACGAGGACATGTTCTTCCGGGCCAGCCATGCCTCGGTTCACCGAGTCCGCTACAACCACGGACGTCGGGTGGTGGAGTCGGTCAACGAGGATGCGTTTCTCCGTCAGGCCGGGGTGCTGTCCCGGTAGCGTTCGGGATCGACGTCCACGGCCCGGCGGCCTCCTTCGCCGGCTCTTGTTCGGTTTCCGCCGCCGTCGGCGCCACTGGATTCCGCCGGGCCCACTCGACGTATCGCTCCTCGGCCACCGGCAGGGTGGGGAACAGCATGTCCTGGTTCGACTCGTTGACCACGCCGATGCGACGTAATGCCTGATAGAGATCGTTCTTGATCCTGACGAAGCCGAGCTTGACGTCCTGAGCCGCCAGATCGTGTTGAAGATCCACCAGGCCGTCGCAGGCGGTGATGTCGATCTGGGAGACGGCCTCGACGTTGAGCAGGAACCAGCGAAGGGGTTCGCCGGGATAGGCCGTCCTCTCCTCATCGATGATGCGCTGCACGTTGCGACGGAGGTCGCCGATGTTGGCGAAGAACAGTGGGGCATCGTAGCGGTAGATGACAAGCCCGGGGAGTGTCTGGGCCCTCGGATAGTCGGCCACGCTGTGCATACCGGCCACTCCCGGGACCCGACCGAGCACCGCGGAGCGGGGCCGGGCCAAACGTTGGCCCATGTCGAGAAGGGCCAGTGCCACTGCCAGCCCGACACCGGCCAGGATGCCGTAGACCACGGTCCCGACCAGGGTGGTGACCGCCAGGAGGAACTCTCGGCGCCGGAACCGGAAGAGGCGTATGAACTTGTCGATGTGGACCAGCCGAGTGGCGGCGTACACCACAACGGCCCCCAATGCGGCGTTGGGCAGGACCGTCGTGATACTTCCGGCCAGAAGAATGACCACCAGCACACATGCCGCGGCCACCAGGGAGTAGACCTGGGTCTTTGCCCGGCTGGCCAGGGCCAGCGCCGTTCGCGAACCCGATGACGAGACGGGGAAGCCACCGAACAGGCCGACGGCAACGTGGACCGCTCCCAGAGCCGCCAGCTCGTTCTGGGGATCGACCTCCCGGTCGGAGGGCCGTTCGCCCGGCAAGGACGGTGATGGGAAGGCTCGAGCGAACAGCATGTTGTCGCCGTAGGCCATGATGGCAACACCCAATCCGGCCACCACCAGCCTCTGGAACTCCGAACCGGAGACCTCGGGCAGGCTCGGGATCGGAATTCCCGAGGGAACCTCACCCACGGCCGACACACCATAACCGTCGAGGCCGATCACCACGAAGGCCAACATGGATCCGACTACACCGATCAGAGCCGCCGGCCATTTGGGTCGGAAGTGATGGATGGCGAGAATCGCCACGAACGTCACCAGGCCGACCACAAGAGTGGCGACATGCGTCTCGGGGGCGACCGAGGCGAAGCCCGTGAACTGATCGATGATCGACTCGCCTTCCACGTCGGTCCGTGTCAGCTTGCCCAGTTGGCCGGCAACCATGAGCGCAGCCGCTCCGGCCAGGTAGCCAACCAGCAGCGGCTCGGACAGCAGGTCGGCGATCACACCCAATCTCAGGGCCCGGCCGACGAAACACCAGGCCGCAACCAGGAGGCTCAGCGCCGCCGTCAACTCGACCACCCGGGCCGGATCACCCTGGGCCAGGCCGGCCACCGACAGACCGGCCAGCAGGGCGATCGTCGACTCAGGCCCCACCGACAACACCCGGGAGCCGCCGACAACGACGTACACCACCATGGCAATGAGGCACGTCCACAGGCCGGTGACCGGAGGCACCCCGACAATGGCCGAATAGGCCATGACCTGGGGCACGAGATACGAGGTCACGGCCAGGCCGGCCATTGCGTCTCGGGACAACCACGACCTCTGGTAGCGCTCCCGAAGGAAGGCCCAGCCCGGCGTTGCCGCCTTGAGCAAGGTGAGGAACCACGCATTGCTCTCGGGCTCGAGGTGATAGTCGATGGCGGTGCGGCGGCTCAGGTCGGGAACCGACCCGGCCTCCTGGCCTCGGCCTCTCGGTTCGCTGTCGGTGTCGACACCGTCCCCGGCGGAGATGGCGGTCGTCGAATTCAGGTCGTCGGCTCGAACGTGGCCCCCTTCAGGCGCGGAGTCGACACCGGTGTCGCCGGACTCCGGTGCCGTTTCCCCCGAACTCGGTTTGTTTCGATCCTCTGGACTCATCCTTCCCCCTTGCCCCGGGGATGATGAGTCCACGCTAGCCAGAGACGGGGTGTTATGTCATCTTGCCGACAGGTTCCGATCTTCCGACGGCAACGGTGGCGTCATGACCGATTCACCCGGCGCTTGCTTTTGGCAGTGAAACGGCGGCCGTCAGGCCAGCGGGTCGGCAAAGGGGTCGAGTTCCGATGCCGGGGCCCGGCCGGCGGCCGTACTCGCAGCCCGACTCCCGGCATCGACATATTCGGTGTAGCCGGAGGCCTCCAACTCGTCGGCCAGCTCCGGTCCTCCGGACCGGGCGATACGACCTCCGGCCAGCACATGCACCTGATCCGGTTTGAGTTCGTTGAGCAGCCGACTGTAGTGGGTGATGACCAGCACACCCAGGCCATCCTCCTCGGTGGCTGCCTCGACCCGGCGGGCCACCAATCTCAAACCGTCGATGTCGAGACCGGAGTCCAGCTCGTCGAGAATGGCATAGCGCGGCTTCACCACACCGAGCTGAAGGGTCTCGTTCCGCTTCTTCTCGCCACCGCTCAAATCGACATTCAACGGGCGGGCGAGGAACTGATGGTCGAAACCAATTCGGTCAGCCTCGGCCTTCAGGCGCCGATCCAGCTCGTCCACATCGGCTGTCGTCGACAGCGACGAGTTGGCCAGCATGTCGACGAGGGAGACCCCGGGCACCTCGGTTGGGTACTGCATTGCCAGAAACAGGCCGGCCTGGGCTCGTTTCCAGGTTGGTAGGGCCAGCAGATCGACGCCGTCCAAGGTGACCGAGCCACCGGTGACCTCGTAACCCGGCTTGCCCATGATGATGTGGGACAGAGTTGACTTGCCGGCACCGTTGGGCCCCATGACGGCGTGAACCTCACCGGGCCCTATCTCGATGTCGATCCCGCGAAGAATCTCCTTGCCGCCCACACTGGCGGTCAGTCCGGAAATGACGAACCGGGACTCGCCGGCACCATCGGTGGCTAGTTCAGGCATTGGCGTCCTCCTCGGCAACAACGGTGATCACACCGTCGAGTACTTCGACCCTGTAGACGGGAACCGGTTTGGTTGCCGGCAAACAGGTGGGCTCGCCGGTCTCGAGAGAGAAGGCGGAACCGTGCTTCCAGCACTCCAGAGTCTTGTCGGCGGCATCGATCTCACCCTCGGCCAACGAATAGTCGGCGTGGGAACACCGATCGCCGATGGCGAAGAACTCATCACCGAGCCGGATCAGGGCGATCCGGTGGCCGTCGATGTCGAACCGGCGGGCCGAATCGGAAGCCAACTCATCGACCGGGCAGATGACCAGGCGTTCGCTCACTGAGCCACCGCCTGGGCGGTTGCCGAGTGACTATCGGTTCGATGATCCAATTTCTCGGCGATCAACTTGCGCACCTCGGCCCGCGCCGGTGCCACGGGCAAGCGGTTCAGCACCTCGTCGTAGAAGCCGGCCACGATCAGCCGGTCGGCCACCTTGGGCGGAACACCCCGGGCGTGGAGGTAGAAGCGTTGGTCCTCCTCGATGGGGCTCACGGTCGAGGCGTGGCTGCAGTGGACCTCGTTGTTCTCGATTTCGAGATTGGGCACCGACCAGGCCCAGGCGTCCTCGCTGAGCTTGATGTTGCGGTTGGTCTGGAACGCGTTGGAGCCTGCGCCGTCGGGATGGATATGGATCATGCCGGTGTAGATCGAACCTGACTCGTCGTCCTGCGTGCCCTTGAACAGCATGTCGCTGCGGGTGTCGCGAGCCTCGTGATGGAGAAAGGTGCGGAAATCGTGAACCTGCCGGCCATCACCGTAGTAGGCGGCCGTGAGGTTGGCCGAGGCCCCCCGGCCCACCAGGTGGCAGTCGGTTCGCAGCCTGGCATATCGACCGCCGAAGCACGCAATGCCGGCCGAGAGGCTGGATTGCCGGTCCGCCTTTGACTGTTGGCGAGCCACCAGCCAGTGATGGGCCGACGTGTGCTGCACGGTGAGGAAACCGAGACGGGCGGCCGGTGCCGTGGCCAACTCGACCACCGGCACGGAGAGGCCGTGTCCCGGACCGGAGGTCTGCCACTCCACCACTTGGACCTCGGAATCCTCGCCGGCGTCGATGATCAGGTGGGGGAAGCTGGCGCCATGGTCGGTGTGATGATGGTTCACCACCACGATCGGTGCGTCGAGGGCCAGTCCGGCGGGAACGGTGATGATCAGCGCGCCGGGGGAAAAGGCGACGTGGAGATTGTCGAACACCGTGGCCGCCCGGCCTTCAACCGTGCTATACCGGCCCGGATCAACCTCCACCCGTAGTCCTTTGCCTCCCAGCCGGCGGCGACGGTGGTGGACACCACAAAGCCGTCGACCAGGACAATGGTGGCAGCCGGATCGCTCACCACCGCCGGCGGCCGGATGCCGGAATCGACCGGTTGCTGCAGAACCGGTCGGAGATCACCGATGTCGAGTTCGCCAATCGGGCTGTAACGCCACTCCTCGGCCTCCGCCGTCGGCAGATCCTGTTCCGCCGCCGCCGCTGCGGCCTGAACCCGATTGGAGCGAGCAGGGAGGTGGTCGGCCGAGGCGACGACGTCGGGGAAAAGCTGCTGTTCACACCCCGAATGCTATCGGGAAAAGCGCCTTTTCCGCGATGTTAATGACGGATCTCGACGGCCGTACCGGTCGCTCGACGACGACCGAGGCGACCGCAGCGGTCGGTCCGGCATGGGGCCCGGGTCTCAGCTGCTGAACGGCCACCACCGGGGCTTGTTGGCCCGGCGAAGGCTGAACCGGCGCTGGTTCCGGTTGTCGGCCTCGATCTCGGCCTTGATCTCGGGGCCGGCGGCGTTGATGATGTCCTCGGCCTCGTCCAGCAGTGCAGCGATCGAGCCGTCCTCGCCGATACTTTCCGGGGGATCGGGGGTCGGCGGTGTCACCAACGTCCCGTGCCTCCAGTTGACGTCGGCCAGCCGCCGCTCGTAACCGCTACACTCGTCGGGGCATCGCCACGGCGCCTCCGGCGCCAGATCGAGCGAACACTTGCGCATGGTGTCACCACTGGGATACGTGCGACTCTGGAAGTGCTTACAGTCCTGACGCATCGACATGGTTCCAGGATAGCTGGCACCACCGAGTCGGTTACATCCGCCCCTCGGGTGTGTTGATGGGCCCGTCGGACGTTCCCCGCTGGAACATTGCCCCCACACTGGGGTCGAAACTACGCTGATCGACCCATGGCCACTCTTCACCTCCAAGCCGAACCGGGCGACTACGCACCGACGGTGCTCATGCCCGGCGATCCCCTCCGAGCCGAGTTCATGGCGCGGACCTATCTCGACGACGTCCGTCAGGTCAACGAGATCCGGAACATGCTGGGATTCACCGGCACCTACAACGGGCAGTTGGTCTCGATCCAGGGATCGGGGATGGGAGTACCCTCCATCCAGATCTACGCCACCGAACTGATTCAGAGCTTCGGAGTGGAACGCATCATCCGGGTCGGATCCTGTGGGGCCCTGCAGGACGACATCGACCTCGGCGATCTGGTTGTCGGCTGGGCCGCCGGCACCGATTCCGGTGTCAACCGCAAACGATTCGGCGGCATGGATTTCCCCGCGGTTGCCAGCTGGGAGCTGGTTCGAGCCGTGGTCGATCGAGCCGATGCCGAGTCGATCCCCACCCATGTCGGATCGATCTTCACATCGGACTTCTTCTATGAGCCCGAGGGATCCGACACCTTCCGCCTGCTGGAGCGCTACGGGTTCCTGGCGGTGGAGATGGAGGCCGCCGGCCTGTACGGGGTGGCAGCCGAATACGGGGCTCAGGCCCTGACCGTGGCGACGGTCAGCGACCAGATCAAACGCAACGAGCGAATGAGCGCCGAGGACCGGCAATCCACATTCCACAACATGATCACCCTGGTCCTCGGCGCTCTGTTCCCCTAGGCTCGCTCGGTGGCCGTTGCCATCACGCCACCTCTCGGGCCAGGGCGACCAGCTCGACGAACTCGTCCACCTCGCCGGCCCCGAATCCCCGGCTCCTCGCCAGGGACTCGGCCTCGACCTGGACCTGGCTGAGGCTTATGTCGCCCCGGTGGGGACTGTCCCTGAGAATCTCTGCAAACGAGGCCACGGTCACGGCCAAGCGGAAATCGTCGCCGGTATCGGCCCACCGCTCTTCGATGATGCCACCGTTGAGTTCCAGGCGGGTCTCCCGCACCGAGCGGTCGTCGGGGTCCTGCCACCGAAGCTGAACCGTGCCGAGGTGGTCCCGGTCACCGATCCCGGGCCGCAGGACCAACTCGTAGACCGCCGTCACCTGGTGCCCGGCTCCCAGTTCGCCGGCATCGACCGAGTCGTTTCGGAAGTCGTCGTCCAGCACCGCCCGGTTCTCGAAACCGATCAGCCGGTATTCTGCCACGGTCTCGGGATTGAACTCGATCTGGATCTTTCCGTCGACGGCGGCGGTGACCAGGGTCGACGTCAGCTCGTCGCCGAAGAGCCGCTCGGCCTCGGATACTTCGTCGACGTAGGCGTAGAAGCCATCACCCTGATTGGCCAGTTGCTCCATCATCACGTCGTTGTAGCTGTCCATGCCCACCCCGACGGTGATCAGCTGGATTCCCGCATCAGCGTCATCGCGGATCATGGCCGACAGGCCGTCGGGATCGGTGAGCCCGACGTTGGCGATGCCATCCGAGGCCAGAATGACCCGGTTCACGCCGCTACCACGATACTGCTGGTTGGCCAACGCATAGCCCACGGCCAGACCGTCCTCGAGGTTCGTCGATCCGTTGGGTCGGAGACTGTCGATGGCCTCGATGATCCGGTCCTCGTCGGCCACCTCCGTCGGTTCCAGGACCACCTGACCACCATCGCTGTAGGTGACGATGGCGACCGAGTCATCGGCCTCCAATTGACGGGTCAGCCCGATAAGGGCGCTCTTGACAAGCTCCAGCCGATCGGGCCGATCCATCGACCCCGAGGTGTCGATGACAAAGGTGAGCGATGCCGAGGGCCTCGCCCCGTCCACGCGCTCGGCCTGAACTCCGACCCGGATGACGACGTTGTCGGCGTTGAACGGTGACGGCCCGCCCTCGGCCACCACGGTCAGACCATCTCGGGGAGCGGGGTAGTCATAGTTGAAGCGGTTGACGTACTCCTCGACCCGTACCGATTCCCGGGGTGGCAGCTGACCTGATTGCAGCAGCCTTCGTGCCACCGTGTAGGCACCGCTGTCGACGTCGAGGGCGAACGTCGACAGGGGATCCCGCTCGGTCGAGATGAAGGTCCGGATTCCGTAGTCCTGGAACGTGTTGTCGCCATCGTCCTCCCGACGCTCCAGATCGGGTTCGAAGAAACCACCCGATGCCGGCACCGCAGCGCGGTCGGCCTGATCGGCGGCTCCTGTGGACGAGCCTTCGCCCACTGCGCCCGCTGCGTCCTCCGTCGTTTCCTCCTCGCCGTCGGCCATTTCCTCGCTGTCGGCCCGGACCGCCGATTCGTCGTCGTCCTTGGCCCCGCCGGCAAGGGTGTCCTCGGCATCATTGTCGACTTCGATCGTCCGCTCGGTCTCGGCTGCGGTGTCGGACGCCTCATCATCCGAGCCGCAGGCTGCCGCCAGCAGGGCCAGGCCCACCATCGCCGTCAGTGCCAGGAGCCAGCCCGGAGATGGGCAAGCCGCATCAGCGCCTGGGGTTCGGGCTGTTGTCGAGATTCGGGTTGGCGTCTTCATGCTCCCTTGGGCGATCGCCGTCTTCTCCGGGTTCCCGCTGTCACCGAGCTGTAAACCGAGGCGATGGAGCGTTTCGATCCTGATCTCTGGCCGGCGCTATCGGCACGCGATAGAACCGGCGAGACGTTCGGGCAAACGGCGAGCGGGCCGGGGCAAGGGCGGTGAGCGGTACGATCCCCACCGGTTGGCGGCGCGACAAATCCGATCACCGAATCGTCCCACTGCTGCAAACATCAGCGGGCCGCCCGCCGTTGTCGAGCATCGAACCGATCTCTTTGCCTTCGACTCGTATCGAATCCTGGGGAGAAGGCTCGATCCTCATTAGGCTCAGAACCAAGCCGCTGCAGGCTCCGACCCGCCGACACCAGGCGAAGAGGAGTGGACCGAGCAGCGGGACGCAACAAAAGGAGTAATCTCTATGGGAATCATGGACAACGCCAAGGACCTTGCCGGCAAGGCCAAGGACGCCGCCGATCAGGCCAAAGAACTGGTCGAACAGCATGCCGACAAGCTGCCCGGCGACATGGGAGAGAAGGCCAAGGACCTGGCCGATCAGGCTGATGAGCTCACCGACAAGATTCCCGGTGCCGAGGACGAGGCGCCCGCCGGCGAGAATCCTTCAGCCTAGAACGCGCATCCTCAGTGAGTGAAAAGGCCCGGCCGTAACGGCCGGGCCTTTGCTCGTTCCGCTTGTTCGACGCAGTGTGTCGCACCCGAAGCAGACGTGGGTCGGCGGAGGCACGACTGCGGTTGCGCAACGCCGCTTACCGGTCACGGCAGGTGACCCGAACGGGTTTCGCCACGGCGAACCCCTGCAGGACGATGGCCTGTCTAGCCGACGCTGCCTTCCATTTGCAGCTCGATCAGGCGTGACCACTCCACGGCGTACTCCATGGGAAGGGTGCGGGTTACCGGTTCGATGAAGCCGTTGACCACCATTCCGATGGCCTGTTCCTCGGAGAGGCCACGACTCATGAGGTAGAACAGCTGTTCGTCGGCCACCTTGGACACCGTGGCCTCGTGACCGATCTGGGCGTCACGGGCCCCGATCTCCATATAGGGGTAGGTGTCGGAGATCGAGTCCTCATCCAGGATGAGAGCGTCACACTGCACATGGCTCTTGCAGCCGTAGGCGTCGTCTTCGACCCGCACCAAGCCACGGTATGAAGAGCGTCCACCGTCCTTCGATATGGACTTGGACACGATCTTCGACGAGGTCTCGGGTGCGGCATGGACCATCTTGGCCCCCGTGTCCTGGTGCTGGCCCTCGCCGGCGTAGGCCACGGAGAGCACCTCGCCGGTGGCCTTGGGGCCGACCAGCCACACGGCCGGATACTTCATGGTGAGGCGGGAACCGATGTTGCCGTCTATCCACTCCATGTGACCCTCGGCCTCGACCCTGGCCCGCTTCGTCACCAGGTTGAACACATTGTTCGACCAGTTCTGAATCGTGGTGTAAGTCACGTGGGCGCTGGGTTTGACCACGATCTCGACCACTGCCGAATGCAGCGAGTCGGAGGTGTAGACGGGGGCAGAGCAACCCTCGATGTAGTGAACCTTGGAGCCCTCGTCGGCGATGATCAGGGTGCGCTCGAACTGGCCCATGTTCTCGGCATTGATGCGGAAATAGGCCTGCAGCGGCATGTCCACCTCGACTCCGGGGGGCACGTAGATGAAGGAGCCCCCGGACCATACCGAGGTGTTGAGAGCGGCGAACTTGTTGTCGTTCATAGGGATCACCTTGCCGAAGTAGGGCTTGACCAACTCCGGGTGCTCCCGCAGGGCGGTGTCCATGTCGCAGAACACCACGCCTTGGCGCTCCAGGTCCTCGCGATTGCGGTGGAACACAACCTCCGACTCGTACTGGGCCGTGACCCCGGCCAGGTACTTGCGCTCCGCCTCGGGGATTCCCAGTTTCTCGTAGGTGTCCTTGATGGCCTGGGGAAGGTCATCCCAGTCGTCGACCTGCCCCTCGGTGGGCTTGATGTAGTAGTAGATGTCGTCGAAGTAGATCTCCGACATGTCGCCACCCCAAGTGGGCATGGGCCGCTTGTCGAAGTGGCGCAACGACTTGAGTCGGATGTTGCGCATCCAATCCGGTTCGCCCTTCATCCAGGACATCTCCCGGACGATTTCCTCGTTCAAGCCTCTTTTGGGCTTGAACACATAGTCCTCGGCGTCGCTCCAGCCGAGCTTGTACTTTCCAAGATCGAGGTTTTCTGGCGTGACTGTCATGGAGACTCCGTTTGCCGGCTACACCGGCGTGGTAGGCCTGAGGGGGTTTGGTTGGCGACTTCTCCACCGGATGCCGGGAACTCGCCGCCGTGTACGTTGTACCTGGTCGGGCAGGTTCCGAAACCGGGGCGGTTTCACCACCGAGGCGACACCGAACCAATTTCCACTACCTGGATAGTAACAAATGCCAGCCTACCAGAAACCACCTCGACAGCAGAGAGTTTCGAGCCCACCATTGGCCGCCTGAGTGGGGGCTTCCTACGGGCCCGGCCGGCGGGAACGACCCTCGTTCAGTCCAGGCGGCGAAGTTGGACCCGGTACTGGCGGGCCCGCTCAACGTAGGTCTCGGCGCTGGGTTTGATCATGTCCATGGTCACTCGGTCTGACCGGATGGTTGCCGGTACCCCCAGGGCCATGGCGCCGGTCGGGACTTCCATCTTGTTCGGCACCACGGCGTTGGATCCGACGAGGGCACCGGAGCGGATAACCGCCTCATGCAGCACCACTGCGCCATTGCCGACCAGGGCATTGTCCTCGATGATGCAACCCTCGAGATGGACGATGTGTCCGATCACGCAGCCGTTGCCGATGAGCGTTGGTAGTTCGGCTGTGCAGTGCACGACCGTGCAATCCTGGATGGAGGTCCGGTCACCGATCCTGATAGCGCCCTCGTCGCCGCGCAGCACCGCTGAGGGCCAGACCGACGAATCGGCTCCGATCTCCACGTTACCGATCACGGTGGCCTGGGGATGGACGAAGGCGGTGGGATGGATACGCGGCTCGAGACCGCCGAGAGCGAAGATGGCCATGCGTCCACACTATCGGGCCGGCCCTGGGCCATCCCGACTCAGGTCAGCGCTCGAAGATCGAGCACCAACGCCGTCGCCGACAGCGCCACCAGGGCGCCAATGGTCACATACGCCACCGGAATCAGGCGGGACACATCGATCGAGATGGTGCGATCACCACGCAGTCGCTGGACCATGCCCTCGGCCACCGCCACTGCGCCATGAGCCCCGTCCAGGGGTGGAAGGGGCACGAGATTGATGGCTCCGATGGCACAACACAGGATGCCGAACCACTGCAGGCTCGCCCCAACCCCCAGGTCCACCGCCTGGCTACTGACGGCGGCCTGACCCACCGGTGAGAGAAACCGCACCGGCGCCTCGGTCGACCCGGAGCTGTCGAGTACGGCCGAGATATAGCCTCCGAGATTGGCCACCAACAGCCAGAGGGACTGACCGGTGGCCGAGATCACCAGCCAGGTGGTCCGGGCGGCCACAATGACGGCCTGACCCGGGCCGGCTCCATTGGCTACCGCGGCCAGGGCGAAGGCAACGAACGCCGAGACCAGATTCACTCCTGGTCCGGCCATGATGGTGGCCAGTCGGGCCCGATGAGAGGCGGCCCGATAGGTGGACGACTCGTCGACCCAGGGCGGGAGTTCCGATTGGGGTGTCATGCCTTCGATACGAACATAGCCACCCAGGAACAGGGCTTTGAGCCCATAGCGGCAGCCGCCGACCGAAAACGACACCACGTCGGGGCCGAAACCCCAGAAGAACTCCGTTGGCAGCATTCCCACCCGGCGGGCCATCAGGAAGTGGCCGGCCTCGTGGGTGACGATGATGATGCCGAGAAAGCCCAGCAGGTGCAGGCCGCTGGGGGCGAAGACGGCCAAGGCTGCGACCGACAGCCCGGCGACGATGGCCCAGGGCCAGGAAACGGTGAGGCTCCGGCCGGTTGGCGCCGACCTCGAGGGGTCGACCGTCGGGCCACGGCGGGCCGAGGTCGGACGCGCCCGCTCGCCCCCCACCGCCGTCTCCAACCCACGGGTGCCATCCGCCAACGTCGCCGTCTCCTCACGCTCCGCCTGCCGAAATCAGGCCGAGAGCCCACGGTGACACAACGCCGGCAGCCGCCGGCCGCACACCGGCTGATGAGTTCTACCCGGCGAATGATCCGTAGTGCCCCTTGTAGAAGACCATGGGCGGTTCCTCCCGCCGGGTCTCCAGGCTCTGGACCCGCCCGACGATCAGGTGGTGGTCCCCCAGCTCGACCACCCTGACGATCCGACAATCGATCACGGCGTGAACGTCGGGAAGGATCGGGGCCCCGGTCGTGCTGGTCGTCTCGTACTCGATTCCGGCGAACTTGTCCTCGGCTCTCGACGCCATCAAACCGCACAACTCGAGCTGGTCGTGGCACAGCACGTTGACGCAGAAGTGGCCCGACCCCTCGATGCCGGCCCAACTTCCCGACGACGTACCGAGGAAGAAGCCGACCAGTGGCGGATCGAGCGAGATCGAGGCGAATGAACCGATGGCGACACCGACCGGGTGATCGGCTCCGGGGATACCGGCCGAGGTGACCACGGTGACGCCGGTGGGGAAGAGGCCGAGCACTCGACGGAAGTCGACCGAGTCGATTGCGGGGTGCTGCTCACTCGATTCTGCCATTGGGGCTTCTCCTGTGGGTTGGCTCCGTCCGTGCCGATGCTACCGGTTCCCCCGAGTGCGCCCGGCCGCTGGAACCGCCCCGGCGCCGGTAATAGGCTGATGCGGTGGAAGTATCAAAATCTGCGGCGACCCCGACCACAGCTGACGCCGGTCCCATGCCACCCGACGGGCTGGTGGCCGTGGTCAAGAAGGACTGCGCCACCTGCGAGCTTGTGGTGCCGGTCCTGCAGCAGTTGGCCTCCGGTGACGAGCCACTCACCGTCTACACCCAGGACGATCCGGTCTTTCCCCCCGGCCTCGGCCCGGTGGACGACACCGAGTTGGCCATGTCATGGCGCCACGACATCGAGACCGTGCCCACCCTGCTCCGATTCACCGACGGGGTGGAGCAGGCCCGGATCGTCGGCTGGTCCCGCAACCAGTGGGAGGACCTGACCGGAGTGACCGGGTTGGGACCGGATCTGCCCGAGTACCGACCCGGGTGTGGCTCTCTCTCGGTCGATCCGGACCTGGCAACGGAGCTGGCAGTTCGCTTCGGAGCTTCCCGGCTGGCCTCGCGACGCGTCGAACTGGCGACCATGGAGGATGAGATCGAGGCCGCCTTCGACCGGGGGTGGACCGACGGGCTGCCCGTGGTGCCACCGACCGAGCAGCGCGTCCTGGCCATGCTGGAGGCCACCACCCGATCGCCGCTCGAGATGGTGGCCCATGTTCCCCCCCATCTGAATCCGGCCACGGTGGAGCAGGTCGCCGTCAACGCCGTCATGGCAGGCTGCCGGCCCGAGTATCTCCCGGTGGTGCTGGCAGCTGTGGAGGCTGCGTGCACCACCGAGTTCAACATGCACGGCCTGCTGGCCACCACCTATTTCTCCGGGCCGGTCATCGTGGTCAACGGGCCCATCGCCCAGCGGCTGGGCATGAACAGCGGTGGCAACGTGTTCGGCCAGGGCAACAGGGCCAACCTCACCATCGGCCGGGCCCTCCAGCTGGTGGTGCGAAATCTGGGCGGCGGTCGTCCCGGAGAGATCGACATGGCCACCATGGGATCGCCCGGCAAGCTGGGGTTCTGCTTCGCCGAGCGGGAACACGACTCCCCGTTCGCCCCCCTCGCCCAGGATCGGGGTTTGGCTCCCGGTTCCGACGCCGTCACCGTGTTCGCCGGCCACGGCCCCACCGGGATCATCGATCAATTGTCTCGAACCCCCGACTCCCTGGTTCGTTCGTTGGCCACCGCGCTACGAGCAGTGGGCCACCCCAAACTGGCCAAGGGCTTCGACGCCATGTTGGTGATCTCACCCGAGCATGGGCGGATTCTGTCCGAGGCGGGATGGGATCGACCCCGCCTGCTGGCAGAATTGGAACCGCTGCTGATCATGGACGGATCGTCCATGGTGCGCGGTGTGGACGGAATCGATGAGGGCCTGCCCGAAACCGTGGCCGGCACCCCGGTCCCCAAGTTCCGACCAGGCGGCCTGCTCGTGGTCCACGCCGGGGGTGACGCCGGACTGTTCTCGGCCATCCTCGGCGGCTGGGTCGGCGGAGCCATCGGCTCGGAGCCGGTCACCGTGACCATCACCCCCTGAACCCGCACTCCTCGACATCGATAACCCGCCCCACACCTCGACGAAAGCCCCTGGAACCATGACCACGGACAGTACCCAACGCCGAATCCTGCTCGATCCGACGGCCGGCAATGCCGCCGTCGACCTCCAGCCGGCGCCACGACCACCCTCACTGAACGGTCGCACCATCGGCCTGCTCGACATCTCCAAACCCCGGGGCGATGTCTTCCTCGACCGTCTCGAGCAACGGCTGGTCGAATCCGGCGCCGTCGTGAGGCGTTTCCGCAAACCCACCTTCTCCAAGCCGGCCCCGGTCGATCTGCGGCACGAGATCGCCACCACCTGTGACGCCGTCATCGAAGCGCTGGCTGATTGAGGCAGCTGCACGTCGTGCAGTGTGCACGACTCCGTTGATCTCGAACGGCGGGGAACACCGACGGTGTTCGTGGCCAGCGACGTCTTCGTCGACGCCGCAGACGCCCAGTCGGACGCCCTGGGTTTCCATCCGGCCCGTGTGTTCGTTCCCCACCCCATTCAGGACCGGACCGACGACGAGATGCGCCTGATCGCCGATGCAACGGTCGGCCATCTGATCGAGCGGTTGACCGGCTGGGTGACCTAGGCGGACCCGAGCCCAAGAGCCAACGGTCGAAACCGCCAGGGGGTCAGGGCAACCGGTACCGGCTGCCGTCGCGAACGACCAGCCCCTCGGCCACCAGTCCGTCGGCCACTCGGACGGCCCGCTCCGGGTCGTCGGGCCAGCCCATGACCGGTGCCAGCTCGGATGGGGTCACCGTCCCCAGCCGCAGCGCGGCAACCAGGCGACCCCGACCCTGGCGATCGGAGCCCTCGAACCGGCTTTGGGGTCGGGACACCGCAGCCGAGGTCACAGCCGGATCGGGCTCAGAACGCTGAGCCCGATTCCAGGCGCATCGAGTCGACACCGGGCATGATCGGCACTCGGGACGTCGGGGCCGGCAGAAGCCGGCGCCGACGTCGAGCAGGGCCTGGTTCCAGGACCACGGGTCCTTGCCGACCACGGCCTTGTCGGCCAGATCCTGCGCTTCCCGCCTGGTAAGGGGTCGGCCCTCGGTTCGGGCCAGGATGCGGGCCACGTTGGTGTCGAGCACCGCCTCGGGCCGCTCGAAGGCGAAAACGGCGACGGCCCGAGCGGTGTAGGCACCAACTCCGGGGAGCGACTGCAGGTCGGACGCCCCCGACGGCATCCGACCATCGAACCGCTCGACCACGGCAACGGCGGCCCGGTGCAGGTTCATGGCCCGTCGGTTGTAACCCAGTCCGTGCCAGAGCTCGATCACGGCCGACAGCGGGGCCGCAGCGCACTCGACGACCGTGGGGAATCGGGCCAGGAACCGATGCCAGCGGGGGATGACCCGAGCCACCTGGGTCTGTTGCAGCATGATCTCCGAAACCAGTACGGCCCACGGATCGCGGGTGGCCCGCCACGGCAGATCTCGACCATTCTCCTCGAACCACTCGTCGAGTTCGACGCTGGCCAAACCCGTCTCGGGGCCCTGTGCCTTCTGTGACATAGGCCAAGCGTGGTCCGATACCACACCCGGTGACAACCTGCGCGTATTCTGTGGCCATGCCTGAACCAGATCTCCAACTGGCGGCCTCCGCCATCGAGACCGCATCAGCCATCGTCCGCCAGGCCACGCGAAAGCTGGCCGAAACCGGTTCGATCGACGCCGACCAGGTATTGGCCTACGACCTGGCCCACGCCGCCGCCGCCATCGAGACGGCTCGTTCCACCATCGACTACGGCGCCAAAGGGCCGGTCGAGGGCCGGCTGACCTGCGTGTTCGTGGCCGATGTCATCGCCGATCTGGCCACGAAACTGTGGGGACGGGAGGAGCTTTGGGGGGTCGAAACCGACGCCCTCGCTTCGACCACGGAGTTCGTGACCGCCTGGCGCGATCCCGGCGTGTTGGCCGAGCTGGCCTTCGAGGACGGCCCCCGTCACCTCGATGACGAATTCGAGCTCGTCCAGGACACCTTCCGCCGATTCGCCGAGGAGCAGGTGACTCCTCAGGCCGAACACATTCATCGCCACAATGAGGACATCCCCGAGTCGCTGATCACCGCCCTGGCCGAGATGGGGCTGTTCGGGCTGTCCATCCCTGCGGAATACGGTGGGTTCGCCGGGGGCGGAGAATCCGACTATTACGGCATGGTCATCGCCACCGAGGAACTGAGTCGTGGCTCGCTGGGAGCGGCCGGCTCGCTCATCACCCGGCCCGAGATCCTGGCCCGGGCTCTGGAAGCGGGGGGCACCGAGGAGCAGAAGCAGCACTGGCTTCCCAAACTGGCCACCGGCGAGATCATGAACGCGGTCGCCGTGACCGAGCCCGACTACGGCTCGGATGTGGCCGGGATCAAGGTGACCGCCACCCCCATCGACGGTGGCTGGCTGCTGAACGGGGTCAAGACCTGGTGCACGTTCGCCGCCCGGGCCGATGTGCTCATGGTGCTGGCTCGAACCGATCCTGACCGCTCCCTGGGGCACCGGGGCCTGTCGATCCTCATCGTTCCCAAGGAGCGGGGCGAGGGCGAAGGTTTCGCCCTGACCCAGGACGACAATCCAACCGGGGAGCCGGGCCGCATGGAGGGCCGTCCCATCGACACCATCGGCTATCGGGGCATGCACTCCTACGAGGTGGCGCTCGACAACTGGTTCGTACCGGCCGACAACCTGATCGGCGGCGAGGACGGCCAGGGCAGGGGTTTCTACTACCAGATGGCCGGCTTCGAGAATGGGCGGCTGCAAACGGCGGCCAGGGCCATCGGGGTCATGCAGGCGGCCTACGAGGCGGCGAAGGAGTACTCCCGGGATCGGGTGGTCTTCGGCCAACCCATCGCCGACTACCAACTCACACGGGCCAAGCTGACCCGCATGGCCGCCCTGATACAGGCATCACGCCAATTCGCCTACTCGGTCGGCCGCATGATGGCCAAGGGCGAGGGTCAGATGGAAGCCTCGATGATCAAGGCCTATGTCTGCAAGGCGGCGGAATGGGTGACCCGGGAGGCAATGCAGATCCATGGCGGCATGGGCTATGCCGAGGAGTACGCCGTAAGCCGCTATTTCGTCGATGCTCGTGTGCTGAGCATCTTCGAAGGGGCCGACGAGACCCTGTGCCTCAAAGTGATTGCCCGAACAATGGTCAAGCAGGAGTCAACGAGCTGAGATCCGCCTTGGGCGGCCGGCCCGGGCTCAACTAAGCGCAGTCAGCGCTTCCAGTGTGCGTTGCCAGGCCGTTGAGGCGTGGACCTGACTGAACACCTCGGGTCGGGTGTCGTTGAAGAAGGCATGTTCGGCTCCCTCGTACATGTAGAACGTGACGTGCTTGCCCAATTCCTTCAGCTTGGTCTGAAGCATCCGGGCCTCGTCGGGCCCGAAGGTCGTATCGTTCTGGGCGATGTGGCCAACAATCGTCGCCTCGATGGCCGACCAATCAGGCTGGGCGTTCTCCCACGGGATCACACCGTAGAACGGCACGGCCACGGCCACTGCGTCCGGGCGTTCGGCGGCCAGGGTCAGGGTCAATCCCCCACCCATGCAGAACCCGACCACACCGATCTTCGAACGACGCGATCGCTGCAACACCAGATCAACGGCACCCGAGAGATCTCGAGCCGCCTGACCAAGATTGAGGGCCATCATCTCCCTGCCCGCCTCATCCGGTTCATCGACCACGGTCCCGTGGTAGAGATCGGGGGCCAGGGTGATGAACCCGGCGGCGGCGAATCGATCAGCCACATTCTTGATGTGATCGTTCAGCCCCCACCACTCCTGAATAACGACCAGTCCGGGACCCTGGCCCGACTCGGGAGTAGCCAGATAGCCGGGTGTGGTTGAACCATTGTTTGCGAACTCGACCAGATGTCCCACAGCCGAAAATCCTAGCCGACGGCGATGCCCTGCTCGTCGATACCGGCCCAGCTCGTCTCGGCCGGTATCGGTCCGATACCGCTCAGGGGGTTGTGGTGAGGAATACCTCGGACTTGTGCTCGGTCCAGACCTCGCCGTCCCAGTAGCGATACACGGCCTTGTCCTGCGGGTCGTAGTACCAGCCAGGGGCGGCGTCGGCCATGGCAGGTTTGATCCCGGGAGCGGATGGTGATGACATGGAGGCATGGCTGGGGTGGTCGTAGCGGCGTGCCACTGAGCTGGTACCCATGGCGACCACACTAGTGCACCCGGCCTGCCCGTCGACGGTTCTACAACGATGGGCGCAGCGGACCGCACACCCACCGCCGATGACGACCTATCAGTGGAGCAATTCGGATGCCATCGGCCAGGCCGGAGTGAGTGCACGAGACACCGACTCCACCCAGGGTTCGGTCGGCCCGGACCGGATGAGGACGCTGTCGCCGGCGATCACGGTGTCGACCAGTTCCATCGAGACTTCTTCAATCGCCGACAACGGTGACACGGCATCGGACTCGGCGGCCGTGACAACGGCGTCCCAATACTGGTCGTGAAGGGCACGGCCGGCCGGAACCAAACAGCAAACCGGGGTGTCGGCGGCCCGAGCGGCGGCCAGCAATGCCGCCGAACCGTTGTCGATGGTCAGCCGACGGCCGTTGGTGGCCAACGCCTCCACCACGATCAGGTCCGCCGACCGGGCCGCAGCCGACGCCCCGGCCTGATCGACATGCTCGGCCGTGATGTCGATCCGGCCGAGATGGCGGACCACGGCCGGGCCGTCGCCGTCCAAATCGAGCACCGACACTCCGAATTCGACAGCGCTACCACGATCCGACGCGTCGATAATGCCCGCTACGACGACGTCGGGCCATCCGGCAATGGCCACTCGCACAACACGGTCCCGGCGGGAGCCGGGCCCGTCCTCCGACGACCCCAAGCCGGCCAGGCCCTCCAGGTAGCCGGCCAGAGAACCGGACGTGGGGTCGTTTCGTATTTCGAGCACAATCGAACGGACTTCGGCGGCCACGTCGCCGGTGGTGACGAGTCGGGAGCACAACCACCACAGCGGAGCCACTGCCGGCTGCCGATCGACCAGGCGACGGCACGCCATGACCAGGGCCCGATGGTCGTGGCGGAAGGTGGTCAATGCCGATGCCGCCTCTTCCACCAGCAGTCGGGCATCGGCCCCACCGGCGCGAGCAACGAAGCGAAGCTGTTCGATGGGATGCATACGTTCACGTTAGATGACCCGAAGGCCATCACGGCAGGCGCCCGAAGGTCGGCTCGATGACGACCCGGGACCGGAGAATCCCCGTATCGGCATCGACATGATTTTTTTGGGACTTGTTGGCCGAAGACTTCGTATCCGGGTCGTTCGTGCGCTAGTCTCGCCGCCCGTGGCCCTTGCACCTGCCGATCTTGTTCTCGACTCCGTTCAAGGAGAGGGATATCCGCTGAGGGACTGGCTGACGTCCTATCCGCTGCTGCTCGTCGCCATAGACCCCTATACCCACGAAAGCAGCTGGATTCTGGAGACCGCAGGGCGCCTGCTCGACCACTACAGTCCGGCCGATGTCAGGGTCGGATTCCTGGCCACCACCGACGACGACGGATGCCGGCAGTTCCTCGGTCCATGGTCGGAGTCGTATCTGACCTTCGCCGATCCGGAACGAAAGGTCGTCGCCGCCTTCGAGATCGAGCGACTCCCGGCGCTGGTGTTCGTTCGCAGTGACGGCCATGTCGCTGTGGCCAACGGCTGGGATCCAGCGGCGTGGGGCACCATGTCGGCAATGGTGTCCAAAATCATGGCCTGGAGCAAACCCCTGGTGCCCCGGCCGGGTGATCCCACCGCATTCCGGGGGACACCGGCCCTCGACGGCTGAGACCATCGAACATCAACCGACCGACGCAGGACCCGCTCGACCCGTCACCGCTTCCTCGGTCGTGACGATGGAGCACCGGTGTTCGGCGCGGAGCGCCTCACGGCAACTTGCCGAGTTGCTTCGAGTTTGGCCTTCGTGCAATCATCGCCGAGAATTGATCCAATCGTGAACATCCAATCGACCAAGCGAAACTAGGCTGCGGCCATGGCCGTCAGTAGTCGGGTACAACGTCTGTTGGCCGGTGTTCGCCGTTGGCGCTCCGTGGGCCACGACGAACCGCTGGCCGTACACCCGGATCTGCCCGATGGTGATGTCCGGCGGCTCACCCGTCTGTGTGACGACATCGTCGACACCAAGGGGGGCGAGGTCACGTCGAGGGGACGGGCCCGCCAGCTGGGATTGACGTACAGCACGTTGAGCGAGACGGGCCGGCGCCAGTTTTTCGATCTGCTCGCTCGACACTATGGACACGACGATCTCGCCGTCGACGACGCCATCGACCGGGTTCTCCATGCTCGCGCCCTCCAGGAGCGCCGCAGCGCCGAGAACGATCTCCGGGACGCGTTGCGCCCTCGGCGGGAACTCATCCTCCGTCGGTTCGTGGGACTCGACGGGGGCCTGCCGTTCCTGATCGACATGAGAGAGGACCTCCGGCGCTATCTGGCCGGCCGGCTTGACCTGCTGGGATCCACGGTCGATCCGCCGTCGGTCACCACAGGTTCATCGGGTCCATCGTCGAAGGTGGTCCCAGCCCGTGGCGAGGTTTCGGTCGAAGCCCTGACCGACCTCGACGGCGACCTTCGTCGCATCCTCGAACGCTGGTTCGACGTGGCCCTGCTCCGGTTGGAGCGTTTGACCTGGCACACGCCGGCATCGTTTCTGGAGAAGCTCATTCAGTACGAGGCGGTCCACGCCATCGGTTCGTGGTCCGATCTCAAACTCCGGCTGGGTCCCGGCCGCCGATGCTATGCCTTCGTCCACCCGGCCATGCCCGACGACCCGCTGATCTTCGTCGAGGTTGCCTTCACCCGCGGAATGGCCAACTCGGTCAAACCACTGCTGGGCTCGGCCCACGACCACGCTCGCAGCGGCGGCGAGTCGGCGGGAGAGACGGCCGACGGCCAGACGATGGACGGCCCCGGCGAACCGATCGACGAGTCCGAATTCGACACCGCCATCTTCTACTCGATCTCGAATTGTCACGACGGGCTGTCGGGCGTCTCCCTCGGCGATTTCCTGATCAAGTCGGTCGTCGAGGAGCTGTCGACCGAGGTCCCCAACCTCAAGCGGTTCGCCACCCTCTCTCCGCTGCCCGGTTTCCGGTCCTGGCTGCTGGACCATCTCGACTCGGAGCTGGCCAAGCAAACGGAGGGGACATCCGAAGACCCACTCGATACCGGCGGTGCCGGTGGCAGCGAGGCCGCCGATGGTGCGGCGGCGTCAACGCCGGTCGACGATCGCCGGTCGAGCGGGGACGGCCCCGACGATCCCCGAGCCGAGCGCCGACGAAACCTGATTCTCCTACGGGATCTGGCCGCCGGCCCCATGCCCCATCCCCAGGACCGGCGACTGGAGGACGTCAAACCCCTGTTACTGGCCCTTGCCGCCGACTACATCGTCACCCGGCGGCGACCGCGCCGGCCGGGGTCGAGCCGATCATCGGAACGAGCCATCGACCCGGTGGCCCACTTCCACCTCTCCAACGGCGCAAGGGCCGAGCGCCTGAACTGGCTGGCCAATCCGACCGACGTCGGGTGGGATCGGGGCCTGGCTCTGATGATCAATTACCGGTACGAACTGAGGTGGATCGAGGACAATCACGACCGGTATCTGGAGGACGGCGAGATCAGCGCCTCGGAGGCCATGATCAAGCTGCTGGCCCCACTGAGCGATTCCTGATCGGGCCGCCGGAATCCGGCCGTGATGTCATGGCCCAAAACCACAACGTGGCTGCCGGAATCCGGCAGCCACGTCCCTCGGCGACGACCCCATCAGGATCCCGCCGACACTCCATTTGTCGTCGAATGGTTGAATCGTGTTGGTTGTTGCAGGCGACCGAAGCCGATGCTGCCTACAGAGCCCTCACGTTCTTGGCTTCGTCGCCCTTACGGCCCGGTGCGATCTCGAACTCGACCTGCTGGCCTTCGTCGAGCGACCGATAGCCCTCACCGACGATGTTGGAGAAGTGCACGAAGACGTCGTCAGCGCCCTCTCGGGAGATGAAACCGAAGCCCTTCTCGGCGTTGAAGAACTTCACTGTACCTGTAGGCATGGCATTACTTTCGCTTTCACAGTGCCGGTCCTTGTGACCAGCACAGAGTGGACACTTTATCCGAAAGGGCCGACAATCCTTCCCCCTGGCTCGATCCGGCAATGGGAAAGCGGTTCCAGCGGCGCCCGGTGCCCGGTAGGTCACCGGCCAAGGGCGGGGTCGGACGACCGCGTGCACCTGTCAAACGGCCGCTGTTCGGCGTCGCACCCACTTCTCCAGCTCGACGGCGAAAAACACGCCGGTGGACACAACAAGCACGATGACCAGCTCTTGGGCCGACAAGGCCTCGGTCTTCAGCAGCGACTGCAGCGGTCCCCAGTAGATGATCAGGATCTGGACGGCGGTGGTGATCAGCACCGTGCCCAACAGGTATATGTTGCTGCGCAGACCCAGGGCGAACAGCGACTCCGTCTCCGACCGCACGGCCAGAGCATGGCCGAGCTGCAGCAGGGCCAGCGTCGTGAAGATCATGGTCTGCCACGGCCGGTCGTTGGCCTCTCCCCACAGCCCGACACCGAGGGTGAGGAAACCCATCAACAGGCCGACGACGATCACGTGCTGCCACAGCCCGCGGGCGAAGATGCTTTCAGCCGGCGGGCGCGGGGGGCGACGCATCACGTCCTTCTCCGCACCTTCCACACCGAGGGCCAGACCGGGGAAGCCGTCCGTGACCAGGTTGATCCACAGGATCTGCACCGGTTGAAGTGGTAGCGGCAGGCCGATGAACGGCCCGAGGAACATCACCCAGATCTCACCGGCGTTCGACGTGAGCGTGTACCGGACGAAGCGGCGGATGTTGTCGTAGATCCGACGTCCTTCACCCACAGCGGTCACGATCGAGGCGAAGTTGTCGTCGGTGAGCACCATGTCGGAGGCCTCCTTGGCCACCTCGGTGCCGGTCATGCCCATGGCCACGCCGATGTCGGCGGTGCGCAGCGCCGGTGCATCGTTGACACCATCACCAGTCATCGCCACGATGTCGCCGTGATCCTTCCAGGCGTTGACGATGTCCAGCTTCTGTTCGGGGGAGGTTCGGGCGTAGACGGCAACGTTGGCCACATGACCGGCGAGGCCGCTGGCCTGCTCCTGCGCCAGATCGCTCCCCGTCATCACCTGGTCCGCCGTGGCCACGATGCCGAGACGCACGCCAATGGCCTGGCCGGTTGCCGGGTGGTCGCCGGTGATCATCACCGGGGTGATGCCGGCGGCGCGACAGGCGGCAACGGCGGCAAGGGACTCGGGTCGTGGCGGGTCGGCCATGGCCACCAACCCGTAGAGGACCAGGTCCTGCTCCGATTCGAGAACATGTCCGATCTCCCCATCGCTCACCGTCCGGCCGGCTATCGCCAGCACCCGGTAGCCCTGGGCCGCGAAGTCGGCGGCCTTGTCGAGGACCGCACAGCGCAACTCGTCGTCGATCGGGGCATCGCCGGTGCCGGTGGCGACTCGGGTGACGGCCCCGATCATGGCTTCAATGGCCCCTTTGGCCGCCACCAGCCGATCCTCCGGCTCGCCGGTTCGGTGGATGGTCATCATGCGTTTGCGGTCGGAGTCGAAGGGGATCTCGGCGACGCGGGGGTATCGGAGGTTCATCCTCTCCCGGTCGAAGCCGAGCTTGCTGGCGACCGCCAGTAGGGCCCCTTCGGTGGGGTCGCCCACGATGCTCCAGTCGTCGTCGGTGCCGGGCGGCACCAGCACGGCGTCGTTGCACAGCGCGGCGGCCGTCAGCAGGGAAGCAAGGGGCGAGCCCGCATTCACTTCACGGCGCACGCCGCTGCGAACGAGTTCCCCGGACGGCTTGTAGCCCGATCCGGTGACGGTGTCCTCTCCGTCGAGGGTCCACAGCCGCTCGGCAAGCATCCGACCCTGGGTCAGGGTGCCGGTCTTGTCGGTGCAGATGACGGTGACCGAGCCCAGGGTCTCCACCGCGGGCAGACGGCGGATAAGGGTGTTGTGGCGGATCATGCGCTGGGCTCCCATGGCCAGGCCGATGGTCACCACCGCCGGCAGCGCCTCGGGTATCGCCGCCACCGCCAGACTGACTGCGGTCAGGAACATCACCTCGACGTCCTCACCCCGGGCCACGCCGGCGAGGAAGACGATGATACAGATGGCGATGGCGGCCACTGCCAGCCAGCGTCCCAGCACAGCAAGCCGTTTCTGCAGCGGGGTCCGGGGCGCCTGGTGCTTCTGCAGCAGGCCGGCGATTTGACCCAGTTCCGTAGCCATACCGGTGGCCACGACGATGCCTCGGGCTCTGCCATAGACCACCGAGGTTCCCTTGAACACCATGTTGCGGCGGTCGCCGATGAGCTCACCCGCCCCGTCCGGCAGCAGGTCTTCGTCCTTGTCAACCGGGACGCTCTCACCGGTCAGCGCAGCCTCGTTGATCCTCAGATTGGGGCTCTCGACGAGCCGGGCATCGGCAGCAACAATGTCGCCCGCCTCCAGCGCGACCACGTCGCCCGGCACCAGCGCAGTGGCGGCAATGGCGGACTCGGCGCCGTCCCGTATCACGCGCGCCGAGGGAGCGGTCATGGTGCGCAACGCCGCCATGGCCCGTTCGGCCCGGTACTCCTGAAAGAACCCGATGAGGGCATTGAGGACGACGATGGCGCCGATGACGATTGCGTCCGTCGGCTCTCCGATCAACACCATCACCACGGCGGCGACGAGCAACACGACGATCATCGTGTTGGCGAATTGCATGAGGAGGATACGCCAGGGTGGCTGGACCGGTTCCTCCTCGAGTTCGTTCGGCCCGTAGCGGGCCTGTCGATCAGCCACCTGGTTCGCGAGCAGCCCCCGCTCGGGGTCGGTGTCGAGCAGGGCTGCAATAGAGGCGGCATCCTGCGCCCACCACTTCCGGGTTTCGGTCGAGACCTGAGCCGTCACAGCACCTCACTGCCGTCGAATTGCTCAGACTATAGGTCCGATATCGGCAACGACCACCGCCGCCTCCGGCACATCGGCGGTGGCTGGTTCCCGCCGGCCGGTGACTAGGGTCCTGGTGTGACCTTCGATCTGGATCAGCTACCCGATGCGGTGTTGACGTTTCTCACCGAACGTCATCTTGCCACCCTGACCACGACCGGGAGGGACAGTTCACCTCAGGTGACACCGGTCGGCGTCACCTACGACCCACAGCGGCGGACGGCCCGGGTGATCACCTGGGCCGCCTCGATCAAGGCCCGGAACATCGAGGCCGATCCCGGTCAGCGGGTGGCCGTCTGCCAGGTCGACGGCGGGCGGTGGTTGACGATCTACGGGCGGGCCACCGTGACCGACGAACCGACCGCAGTCGGCGAGGCAGTCCGGCGGTACCGGGACCGATATCGACCGCCAAAGGACCGGGATGACCGGGTGGTGATCGAAATCGCCGTCGACAAACTGGTTGGCCGGGTTCCGATCGAGGGAGTCGGCGCATCGACCGGATCGATGACCTAGGTCTCCCGACTCATCACCGGGAGTTGTCACTAGGCATCGAGAAGGAGTGCAGCGGGGGTTTATCTGGGCTATTTCCCTCGCCAATCTCGCAACCGCGTTTCCAATCAGTTACTCTCGAAGTATGTCGCTCAACGGAGCGCGACATAGGAGTAGACAACGAAATGCAGAGCATGACTGACCCTACAACGATGTTGGGAAGGCACTCCCGGGTCGAGACCCCGGACGGCACCATCAACGGCACCATTCTTGCTGTCGGCGCCAAGGGCGTGACCATCGCCGTTGACCGCAATGTGGTCCGAGTCCGTCCATCGGATATCTACGCCATCAGCGCCGCCGTCTAGCGCCGCCCTCCAGCGCCGGGACGTCGAGTCCATTCAACCTCGTCCCACGGCGTCGAGCCACGAAAACCGCTGACAATCGGCACCGCAGCGTTGCAGACCGACATCAGTCTCGACGCCCTTCCGACACCGACGAGATCTGCAGCGCGTCCAGCCTGAGTCCGCGCTGAGGGTGCTGCGTCGGGTATCGTGATGCGGTCAGGTATTCGCCGGCATGGCTGCATGTCGCTCGCTCGGTTCCGTGGAGCAGACAACCGGGTGACGAGCCGCCACGGCCGGCGAGGTGACCGCCGGAGGCCATGATGCACGATCTTGAAATCAGCTGGCGGGACGGGCGGGCCCGCTTCGGCCCTGACGATTCTCCGATCGTCGTCGGCCGCTCCTCCGGCTCCTCGGTCATCGTCACCGATGGCATCGTCTCTCGTCACCACGTCATCTTCACCTGGACCGGGGCCAGCTGGCAGGCCGAGGATGTCTCCACCCATGGCTGCTACGACCCGATCGGGGTGCGCCTCTCCCCCGCGTGGATCGTCGGAACCGACACGGTGTTCCGGCTCGGGAGCTCGGAAGGCCCCGAGATGTCGGTCCGGTTGATCACTCGGGCGCTGGCCGAACGTCTGGCCCGAGCCGGAATCTACGACGACCCCGAGTCACCGCCGACCATGATCGACTTCGGTCCGCCACCACCCCCGTCCGATGACGGCACCGGTCGACGCACCCCCGACGCCATCGATCTCCGACGAGCCGAACCGGAGTCCGGCGCTCCCCGACCACTCGACCGTCCGGCCGATCAGGCTCGATCCGATGCGGACCGCGAACCGGTGGCCTCCATTCCCCGGTCCGGCGGCGGGGGTTCGGGTGATGAGGAGTACATCGGCGGCGGGTCCAACGCCATCGTCGGGGCCGAGTCTCGGTATCAAAGGCCGGCGCCGTCAGCCGACGACGCTCTGTCCGAGGAGATCATCGACCTCCGCTCCGGCGGGCAGAGCGGGCCATGGGCACCGGAGGGCCATGACTACAGGGCGCCGAGGTCGCGACAGGTGTCGGCCCAACACTCGATGGACGACCGATCGGTGGCGTCGGACCGCTCCAAACCAACCGTCTCGGGGCCGGCGGCCACCATGGTCGAATCCGACACGCTGCGTCTCAGTATCGACGGCGATGACTTCGTGCTGCTCCCGGGTCACGAGGTGACCGTCGGTCGCGATCCTCGTTGCACGGTTCACGTCGACGAGCGCCACACTCTGGTCTCTCGGAACCACCTGGTGTTTCGACACAGCCATGGCGGCTGGTGGCTGGAGGACACATCGTCCAAGGGCAGCTACATCGATCGGCGCCGGGTAACCGGCCCATACCGGGTCGAGGGGGCGTTCATCGTGCAGATGGGCGACCAGCAGGCGGGGACACCATTGCGGGTGGTGGCGGCCGGCACCCACAAGCCACCACGGAACATCGCCGGTATCGCCATCGCCGCCGCCGCCGCCTCGGCCCTTGTTCTGGTCAGCCTTCTGGCCTGGCTGATGTTCCGGGGTGATGCCACCGAGGCCGATCAGCTGGAACGAGCCAAACGGGCCACCGTCATGCTCCTCGGTGACACCGGCCAGGGTTCAGGGTTCTTCGTCACCGACTCGCTCATTGTCACCAACCAGCATGTGGCCGGCCTGGCCGATCAGCTCGTGGTGGCGGTGTCGGAAGAGGCCGATGAACCGGCCCAGATCCGTTATGTCGCCGACCTGGTGGAGAACCACCCTTATCTGGATCTGGCCGTGGTCCGGGTCACCAATCGGGCCGAGATCAACGCCGAGGGCAGCGTGACCATCGGCGATGCCGTCGAGGGATCCGTCCAGCCCTCCCTCATCATCGGCGATTCGTCGACCGTCACCATCGGCGATCCGATCTACAGCACCGGTTTCCCCGGTCGATTGTCGATATCGAGTGCCGACGACGAGGGAAACCTTCGGCTGTCGCCGGTGGCCACGACACGGGGTGAGGCCGAGAACCTGGCCATTTGGCCCGGCTGCTCGAACCCCGACTTCGCCGACTTCATCCCGGCCGACGCCCCTGCCACCGTGACCTGCTCGGCCGACGGCGACATCGACGATGCCGTGCTCATCGCCTCCTTCACCAGTGGCGAGGGCGCGTCGGGAAGCCCGGTGGTTGCCGACGGGGAGGTTGTGGCCGTGGTCTTCGCCGGCTCCGAGTCCGGGAGCGACGTGTCGAGAAGCATCACCACCGATGCCTTCTCCGGCTGGCTGTCATCGGTGGTGGCAGCCAACGAGTGACGGCGTCGGGGGCGATGGGCCGTATGGCCCGTCCCGACCGACGGTGCCAATTCCCACCAAACGACTACCATAGCTAGGATCGGCATGAAGGAGCGTGGACGCTGAACGTCATGAGCCTGGGAATTGACGGCCTCGAGGACGTGGTGCAGATCGGCACCGGCGGTTCGTCAAGGGTTTATCGCGCCCACCAGGCTCTGCTGGACCGCGTCGTTGCGGTCAAGGTCATCAACTCCGGTCATGACGCCGACGTGGCCCGGCGATTCGACCGCGAGCGCAAGGCCATGGGTCGGCTTTCCAACCACGAAGGCATCGTCCCCGTTTACAGCACAGGCCTCACGGCTCAAGGCGACCCCTACCTGGTCATGCCCTACTATCCGAGCGGGTCCCTCCAGGATCAGATCGACGCCGGACCGATGCCGTGGCAGGTTGCGGTGTCCTACGTGCAGGCGGCGGCCGAGACCATTGCCGCCGCCCACGCTGCAGGTGTCGTGCATCTCGACCTCAAGCCGGCCAACATCCTGCTCACCCGCAACGGCTCACCCCGCATCGCCGACTTCGGCATTGCCAAGCTGACTTCGGCCGGTTCCACCGCCCGCACCACCGGTACCGCCTTCACCCCGGCCTATAGCGCCCCGGAGACCTTCCTCGACGGCGAAGCCAGCCCGGCGGCGGATGTGTACGGTCTGGGCGCCACGCTGTGGGCCCTACTTGTCGGCCATCCCCCGTTCCTCACGCCGGGGGACGACGCCAACCTCATGGCCGTGATTGGACGCGTCGTGAACAACACGGTGGGCGACGTCGGCCATCTCGCACCAGCGTCGGTTTGCCAGGTCATCTACAAGGCCTTGGCGAAACAACCCGGCGACCGGTATGCAACCGCGGCCGACTTCTCGGCCGCACTCCGGGCCGCCGTGACCGGCGGCGCCACCGATCGGGGCGCGGCCGACGCCACCAGGCCGATCGCCGTTCCGGCCGCCCCCATAGGCGGTCGGAACGAGCAAACCAAGGTCTTCGGCAATCAACCGCCACTGATTCCGTCGGCCCGCACTATCGGACCGGGGCCGGCGGTGGCGGCCGGAGCCGCCGCCGGCGCTGCAAGCTACGACCACCGGCCGCCTGCCATGGGGATCGGAGTCGACGACTACTCTCGGGGTGCCTCACCGCCCTACGGATACGGATCCAACGGGGAACCCGGCCGCTCACGCTCCCTGCTTCAGCCCGAGCACGAGGTCGCACCTCACGCCGTCACCTACTCCGAGCCACCGGACGAACGGCATCCGCTGCTCGACTTCGATCGGCTGCAGATCGGTCCCGTGGTGGTGGGCCTGTTAGCCCTCATCGGCGTCGGTCTTCTGTCGATCTGGGCCTTCACCCGAGACTCGGGTCCGGAAATGGCGGTCAGCGACAACGCCGAGATAGGCGGCGACCCGGCGGCGCCGACCGTCGACGCCGACTCTGGAGGTCAGGGAGCCCTGGACCTGTCAGGGTCGGTCGACCCGGAGGCTGACACCACAAATGGTCTCATTGCCGGCCGGGATGACGCCACGACCACGGTGACCTCGGCGGTGACCACCACAACCGCCCGCACCACGTCGTCGGCCACGGTGGCCACATCCCGCCGGACCTCGAGCACGGCGGCGGCCACCTCGTCCAGCTCGAGTACCACGTCCACGACCGAGGCCACGACCTCCTCGTCCACATCGACATCATCCAGCACCACCTCGACCACCATCGCCGGGGGCGATCTTCAACCGCCGGAGAATCTGTCCGGGTCCTTCGCCAACGGGGTGGTCACCCTCACCTGGTCGCCACCATCGTCGGGTCCGACACCCATCGCCTACGCCGTGTACCGCGGAGGGGAGATGATCAGCAAGATCCCCGATTCGCCCTTCGTCGACGACATGGTCGAACCGGGGTCGTACACCTACCGATTGGCCTCGGTCGGTTCCGATGGCGCCGAGACCGAGCTCACACCTGCGGTCACCGTCGACGTTCCCGACAATGAACCGGAACCGTTTGCGGTCACGGTGTCGCAGACCGGAGCCCGTCGAACCAGCCTGGACGTCGAGATCCAGGCCAGCGACTGCATGGCCTCGTATCGACTGAGCTGGATCGGTCCCGACAGCTCGGACAGCCTCCCCGGTAGGACCTTCGCCGACGGGCAGTGCGTGACCAGGAACTCCGAGTCGATCCGTGGTCTTCGGCCCAACACGACCTACACGATCAATGTGATTGGTGTTCACGGTGATGGCACGCTGGACCGCGATCAGCTGCTCGCAACCACCGACTGAGATCGAGAGCGAACGACTGTTCCTGCTTATGTGAACGATCGCGCGCCGTTACTTTGCGTTTGTGTTGAGGTCCGGGTTCGAGGAGGGGCGACAACTACAGTCGTCGGAGGCAGGATAGATTCGAGTCGAAGGGTGAAAGGGGTACACGCTCATGGGGACATCGACGGCATCGATCGCCTACTGCGAACACGACGAGGTCGAGGCCGCGTGTCTCGAATGTCTGGCCATGCCGAAGAAAGTCACCCTGCCGCCGCCTACCACTCCCCGGGCCACCAAGAGTCCCAGCTCGTCGTCGGACAAGATCTCTCCCCTGGCCGGAGATCTCGACATGTCGCTGCCGGTGTTCTCGGTTGACGAGGTCATCGGCTCGTCGACCTTGGCCGCTCGGGTCTTCCCCCATTACCTCCGCAAGGGAGGCTGGGTCTATCTTCGCACTGCCGACAAGCTCGAAGCCCGGGTCAAGGCGCTGAAAGTGATCTGGCGTCAGGATCGTATCGATCTCGCCGACCCCGATCGGGACCTCGGGTCCGGTCTCGCCATCAAGGTGGACCCGTCGACCTGGGATGATCAGATCGACATCGAGCTCGGCTGCCTGGCTGACCGCCAGCGCGACGGTTTCCGGTACCTCATGACGAACGACGACGACACCGTCACCCACTACCTCGGTGGACGCCCGATCGCCGACTACGACGAAATCGACCTTCGGGACTGAACACCGACCTCTACAGCGGCCATTGTCCGCTCCCACCCGGGCAGTCTCACCCGGGTACCGATTGAGTCATACGGAACAGCCGGTCTGCTGCACCGGCGAAGCGTGAGCGGTATCGCTACCCTTTGACCAGGTGCGACCGACACATCACGTCGGTGCCGAAGTGACAGACGTCTCGGCGTGCCACGTCGACCCGCGTCGCGTGCCCGGCTGAAGACTCGATGGCGGAAAATGGCAGACATCCTTCCTGACCCATCCCAATTCCATCTGGAGGGCTTCGAGGTCGAGGATGTGCTCGATTCCCGCCGCAACATGGTGGTTCGGGCCTGCGGTACGGCCGATTCCACCCACACCGTCGTGCTCAAACTCCTGAGGCCGGAGTTCGAGCCGATTCTTCCCGGCCGCAACCGGGCCGGGTCCCGAAAACTCATTCGGGCCGTGAAACGGTCCGATGGATGGGCTCCCGTGCTGGAGGCCGGTACCAGCACCGACGGCCTCGAGTACATCATGCAGCCCCACTACCCCGACGGCAGTCTCCACGATCGGTTGGGTCGGTGTGGTCACTGGCGTCCGTCGTTGTCCCTGGTTGGCGACGCCGCCGCCATCTTGGGACAACTCGGCGCCCAGAAGTTGGCCCTGGGGTGCCTTCGACCGTCATATATTCTCGTCGACAACGACACCGTCGTTGTTTCCGTTTTCGGCATGTCGACCCGGCGATTCGACGACGGCACCATCCAGTACCTGGCACCGGAACAGCAAGCCGGCTTCGAAGCGACACCCGCGTCGGACGTTACACCCTCGGCCATATCCTGGCCGAGTTGCTTGCCGGCCGGCAACACAGGCCCGACGAGTCGGCCAACGATCTCATCGCATCGCTTCCCGTTTCGATTCCGACCGAGCTGACCGATCTCCTCGACCACACCATGTCGTCTCGAGTGACGAACCGCATCGCCAACGCTGCGCTTCTCCATCGGGCCATCGCCAGGCTACCGGTCGATCTCCCCGAGGAAGCCGCCGACCCCCCGGTCGCCATGAACCACGGTGCCTACGGGCGGACCGCTCGATGATCTGCTCGAGTCCGGCACTACGAGACCGGCTATTCGCCATCACCGGCCCACAGCCGATGCCCGATCCGCCGCCGATCCCCGATCCACCGCCGAGCTCGAGCTTGATGCCATGATCGAGACCCTCAGCGAGCTGCCGTCGGCGCCGGAGGACCGCGGCGTGACCGACTACGGCGACGATCGCGACGGGAGCGGCGATGAAGAACGCGAGAGTTCCGATGACCGCAGGTCCGGTGGGCTTGACCGTGGCGCACAGTCGGGGCGGAGCGAGTCCGGTGACCCCGGAACGGGTGAAGCGGGCAGCAATGGCACCAACCCCGGCGGACCCGTACCGCCGATACTTCGTTCGGGGTGATCGGCACCGGATTCATCCACGGATCCGTTGAGTCGGTTCCTTTCGCCGTCGACGGCGACCCCGCGGAGTCGACGTTGTCGCGGTCGACCTTCAAACGGATCACCGAACAGCTCCACCTGGTTTGGCAGACTCATCGAGCGACCATGGCCACCATCCTCGCCGTCGGCGGTGTCACCGGGCTCGCCGGCCTGGCCACCGTGGGCGCATCGAATCCTAAACGATCGTTGGAGAACGACCGATGGAAACTCGGATCACATCGATGCCGGTGTATCCTTGGACACCAATACCGGCGGACGGTATGGCGGAATCAGGCGCTCAGTTGAACAGCGTGGGCTGATCAACGGGAATCACATTGACGTATCGAGACGATAGATCGGTTGTGAGACCCAGGATCGGGGCGTGGTCGATGCGCGGCGGCACGGCCACGCCCCACGGGTATCAGACCTGACACGAATCTTCCGTGATCCTGCGGGCCAGGCCGGAATCCGGAATCGACGGATTCTCTCAACCGTTCACTCGGCTGATTCGAGTCGGGCTCGAAACACCTCCACCCGCTTCAGCTTGATGTCCTCGTACCCCCGCACGTCCATGGCCGATCGGGCCAGATCGGCGGCCGCCGAGAGTCGCTCGACCGTCAATCGCTGTGCCTGGGCGGTCATGGCCCGCCGGTAGTCGTCGATGAGCCGTCGCTCCACTCGGCGAACGTGGGCATAGCCGAACGGATCCAGCCGGGTTCCTCTCAGCCGTCTACCTTCGGCCAGCGCCCTCATCATGGGTTTGCCGACCCGGGCATCGATGGCCAGCTTCGTTGACATACCCAGCGCTCGGAGCATGGGTGGATGGAGTCGCCAGCTGACCTTGGCCCCCTCGCCGCCGATGGATCGGGCCATGGCCTCGGCTTCCGGTGCCAGCAGAAGTCGGGCCACCTCGTATTCGTCCTTGTAGGCCATCAGTTTGTGCAGGCCATCGGCCACGGCCAGGGTGAACACCCGATCGTCGCCGGTTGCGGCGTGTTCGGCCGCTGCCATCTCCCCGATGAAGTCGATGAACTGCCGGGAATAGGACTCATCCTGATACTCGACAAGATCGGCGGCCAGGAAGCTGACCCGCTCGTGCAGCTCGGGGCTGAGCCCGAGCTGCTCAATGGCGGCCACGATCGACACCGGCGGTGGGTTGACGATCACATCGTCGACGGCAGGACCCGTCACCGCACCATCTGCCACCGACCGCCGGGCCTGTTCCACGCTGGTGGGGTCCACCGCCCAGCGCCGACCCCACCGGAACGATCGGTGGTTGGCCTCGACCGCCACCCCGTTTAGTTCGATGGCCCGCTCCAGGGCACCGATCGACACCGGCAGGGCACCGGTTTGGGCCGCCACCCCGAGGAGGAATACGTTGGCGGTGGCGGCATCACCCAACAGCGATCGGGTCAGAGCGGCGGCATCGACGAACTTGTTGTCGGCGGCCCGAGTGCTACCCGACGCCCGATCGGTCATCGATTCCAGGCTCGGGTACTCGACCTCGGGGCGACCGATCATCTGACCGGTCGGCGTCGGTGCAGCCGAGGCGATCATGATCGTTCGATCCTGGGATGCAGCGGCCAAAGTGCGGTCGGAAACCGCCACCAGCAGGTCGAATCCCAGGATGACGTCGGCCTCGCCGTCACCGATCAGATTTGACTGGGGCGCCTCGGCCCGGGACAGTCGTAGATCGGAGATGACCGGACCCGCCTTCTGGGACAAGCCGGTCTGGTCCAGGCCGCGAACACTCCACCCGTCGAGCATGGCCGCCGTTCCCAGGATCTGGGCCACGGTCACCACTCCGGTCCCACCGATACCGGCGAAGCGAATGTTGACGGCGTCGACACCGGTGGAGCCGGTTCCCGGTTTCGGCGGATCGGGCAGGGGATGTCCCTGGTCCGGCGGCGACAGCCGGTTTCGCAGCTTGGATACCGCCGATCCGAGACGCCCCCGTTCACTCTCGTTGTCGATCTCGACCGTCATGAAGCTCGGACAGTCACCGTTGAGGCACGAGAAGTCGAGATTGCAGGAGGTCTGGTCGATGACGGTCTTTGGACCGAGATCGGTGTCCATGGTGTGGACCGACAGGCAGTTGCTGACTTCGCCGCAGTGGCCGCAGGCTTCGCACAACCGGTGGTTGATGGCAACCCGGAACGCCGGTGTGGCCACCAGACCGCGCCTGCGCAGGCGACGGGTCTGGGCGGCACAGGCCTGATCGTGGATGAGCACGGTCACCCCGGGCTTGGCCGCCAGGTGCTCCTGGGCCTCCACGATCCGAGTCCGGTCCCACACCTTGATCTTGGAACCGTCGGAACCAGTGGGTAGCTCGACGTGACGGTAACGATCAGGATCGTCGGTGGTGATGACGACCTCGGTCACGCCGTGGGCCAGGGCCATGGCAGCGATCTCGGGCACGCCGACATGACCTTCGGGGTCCTGCCCGCCGGTCATGGCCACCGTGCCGTTGTACAGCAGTTTGTAGGTCATGTGAACCCCGGCCGCCACGGCGGCCTGGAGGGCAAGCTGGCCGGAGTGGAAGAAGGTGCCGTCGCCCAGGTTCTGAATGAAGTGCTCGGTGTCGACGAAGGGCTCCATCCCAACCCACTGGACACCTTCCCCACCCATGCAGGTGATGCCGGTGATGTCGCCGACCTTGTCGGAGTCCATGAGCAGGGCCATGCCACTGCATCCGATGCCGGCCCCCACGGTGGAACCCTCGGGAACCTTGGTGCCCCAGTTGTGAGGGCACCCGGAGCAGAAGTAGGGCGAACGCTGGGTGGACAGCGGAATCAGCACCCTCTCCCGCTCCGGCCCCGGAGCCGGCTTCAACCGATCGCCCAACCGTCCTTCGAGTTGTCGCCGGAGAGCGGGCTCGATCTGCTCGGCGGTGAGGAAGCCGTGCTGGGGGATGAGGCGCCCTCCGGCCTCGTCCCGGGCGCCCACCAATCGGGGCCGGGAAACCTGATCGAACAGCAGATCCTTGATCAGCCACTCCAAGGCAGGTCCCTTCTCCTCCACCACCACGACCTTCTCCAGTCCTCGGGCGAAGTCGAGAACAGGCTGGGCGGCAAGCGGGAACGGCATCTTGAGATGCATCAGTCGGATGCCGGCCGCCGACAGATCATCAGCGGTGGCGAGACCCAGCCGACCCAGGGCCTTGATCGTTTCCCGGTAGGTGAAACCGGCGGCTACGATCCCGATCCAGGCCTCGCCGGCGCCGGCCGTCACGGTGTTGAGGCCGTTGGCTTCGCTGTAGCGGCGGGCCAGTGGTAGCCGGACCTCGGTGATCTCCCGTTCCATTTCGTTGGTGAAGGGGGCAATGAGATTGCCGTTGGGATGGGGCCGATACTCGACACCGTCGATATGGGAGTCGGGCACGACCAGGTCGGAGCGGCCGGAGTCGAGGCTGACCGTGCCGGTTCCGTCGGCCACGGCGGTGGTGACCTTGATGGCGGTCCACTGCCCGCAGAACCGGGACAGGGCCACGGCATGGCGCGACAGCTCCAGCACCTCCTGGACATCACCGGGATACAGCATCGGCATGCGCAGGTTGATGATGCCCATGTCCGACGACGACGGCAGGGTCGAGCTCTTGCACGCCGGGTCGTCACCGACGAGGGCTACGGCGCCGCCGAGAGCTCCGGCGCCGGCATAGACGCCGTGTCGAATGGCGTCCCCGGCCCGGTCCAGGCCGGGGGCCTTGCCGTACCAGACACCGACCACACCGTCATAGCGGCCGGTTCCCAGGTTGTTGGCCAGTTGGGACCCCATGACCGCGGTGGCGGCCAACTCCTCGTTCACCGCCGGCCGGCAGACAATGGGGAGATCGGCGACGTGGCCGACCGCCCTCGCCATCTCCATATCGAAACCACCGAGTGGTGACCCCTGGTAGCCGGACACGAAAGCGGCAGTGTGGAGGCGGTTCGCCCGGTCCAAACGGAGCTGTTCGATGGGAAGCCGAACCAGGGCCTGCACACCGGACAGAAACACCGTGCCGTCATCGTTGGTGTACCGGTCGGACAGGGTGTAGTCGTCAAGAGTCGTCACCCCTTTACTGTAGTTATGTTGGCACGCCGTGAGGAAAGCGGGCCGACTCCGTCTTGGAGTCGGCACCGGCGAACGGTTGCCGCCGGCCGAACGGCTCCACTACGGTCTGGCCGTGACCTCGCCCACGCCGCCCGATTCCCGAGCCGAGCACGGCGTCCCGGTCCCGAGACCATCTGGTCTCGAGCAGGGCGGAAGTCCGGCCCGGCAGCTGAGGTGTTCGAACAGATGTCCGCCCGAGATGAAGGTAGGACGGGTTACCATGGCGATCGATGACGTCCGACGACCAGCTTGATGCCGGCGAGCTTCCCGACGCCTCGTTTTTCGTCACCGACGGTGAACGCTTCGTGGCCACCGACTACGCCCGGGGCCCGTGGAATCCCGAGGCCTGCCATGCCGGCCCCCCCACCGGCCTGCTGGCCCGGGCGGCCGAGCGGCTGGTACCGGACAAGCAGCTGGTTCGAATCACCGTCGAATTGGTCAGGCCGGTGCCCATGGCCGGCTTCCGGATCCAGGCTGCCATCGAGCACGACGGACGGCAGGTGGCCACCACGGCTACCCATCTGGAGGATGACGACGGACAGGTCCGGGTTCGAGCCAAGGGACTGCATCTGGCTTCCACCGTCGACCAGCACCAGTTCCCCACCGCCTCGATCGACACCCCTCTGCTCGCCCACTCCAGGCCTGGCGGGTTTCCCATCGAAACCACCCTGCACGGCCTGACCGGCTTCCGCTCCGGGGTGTCGATGCGCTATCCCCCGGGCCAGGATCGCAGACCGGGGCCAACCATCGCCTGGATGCGCACCATACCGCTGCTGGCCGGCGAGGAACCGTCACCGTTCCAACGCATCTGTCCTCTGGCCGACTCGGGCAACGCCATCGGCCGCAATGCCGAACCGGACGAGGTCGGATTCGTCAATCCCGACCTGACCGTTGTGCTCCACCGCCGTCCCGAAGGGCTCTGGCTGGGAAGCGAGGCGGTGTCCTTCTGGCAGCCGACCGGGATCGGGCTGGCCGATGCCCTGTTGTTCGATCACCGAGGCACCGTCGGGCGGGCCCTGCAAACCCTACTGTTGCGACCCATGAAGTCATGAGTCGCTCCATCGCCTGTGGCCATTGTGGCCGAAGCCATGGCTCGGTGGCCGAGGTCCGGGCCTGTTCCACCGGGAAGGCCCCGCCCCCGACGCCGAGACCGGCGGCGCCGGCATCCCGACCCGGAATCGGGCCGTCTTCGTCGGTTCCCGGACCGTCGTCGACCGTCCCGCTGCACACATTGGCCGGACCGGTTGAGCTGGCTCGCAGCGTGGTCATCGGCTCCGGCGATGCCGTACCCGCCCCCTGGGCCGGGTGCCCTGTCGTCGCCGCCGGTCCTGGGGCCGATCGGGAGCTGGCCGACCACCTCCACCGGGCGTGGAGGGAGCGGGAGCGGCTCGTCATCCGCTGGGGCGGCCCGGAACGTTCGCCGCTCACCCCCCCTGGATCCGGCGTGCTGGGCGGCCCGTTCCATCGGCTTCGGCCCAACGACGAGCCACCGGGGGAGCGGCTGTGGTTCTCCGTGACCGCCAATGCGGTCTGGGCCGTCAACGGGGAGATCTCGTTCCCACCCCTGGATCGGGCGGCCGCCATCTCCCGCAGCGTGGGCCGCACGCTGGAGCTCGACGGGGAAGGTCGGGTGGTGACGTCCGACGGCGGTCGGGCCCATATCGACGGTGGTCCACTCGATCTTGGGCTGGATCACGCCGTCATCCCCCTGATTCACCTGACCGCCGGAGTGCTACGCCCCCTCCGGTCGGCCGCGGTGGCCGACTCGGCCACTCCCCCATGGGCCGTTGAATTGGCCCCCGATCAGCTGGCGGCCGTGACCCACCGAAGCGGCCCGGCCCGTATCCTGGCCCCGGCCGGGTCGGGCAAGACCCGGGTTCTGACCGAGCGAACCCGATACCTGGTGGAGACCGCCGGGGTGGCGCCCCGGGCCGCCACCCTGGTGGCGTTCAACCGGCGAGCCCGCCAGGAAATGGTGGATCGCCTGGGGCCGGACTCGGGTCGAGATGTCGGTCCGGTCACCATTCGAACCCTGAACAGCCTGGCTCTGGCCATCACCGCCGGCCGGGATGGTTTCGCCCCGCCTCGAGGTGGAGTGGCCCCGACAACCATCACCGAGCCGGAGGTGAGGAGGATCCTGTCCCGATTGATCCCCGGCCGCCGACGCCGGCAGCTCACCGACCCTCTGGAACCATGGATCGACGCCCTGTCGGCGTGTCGCCTGGGGTTGCGGGATCCCGACGAGGTGGCAGAGGCCTACGGCGGTGATGTCGACGGGTTCCCCGAGATCCTCGACGAATACCGCCGGGAACTCCGGCATCGCAATGTCGTCGACTTCGATGAGCAGGTGGTTCAGGCCGTGGAGCGGCTGGCCACCGAACCCGACAGCAGGGCCGCAGCTCGAAGTGTGACCCCGGTTCTCCTGGTCGACGAGTTCCAGGACCTGACGCCGGCCCATCTGCTGCTGGTGCGGCTGGTGACAGGTCCGGCGGCCGAGGTGTTCTGTGTCGGCGACGACGATCAGACCATTTACGGCTACTCCGGAGCCTCCCCCCGGTGGCTCGTCGACTTCGATCGCTACTTCCCGGGCGCCATCGACCACCCGTTGACGGTCAACTACCGCTGTCCCCCACCAGTGGTCACGGCCGCCGGTTCGCTGCTGTCCCACAACCGGGTGCGGGTGGCCAAGACGGTGACGGCCGGCCCCCGGGCCGGCGCCGACCACAACTCCCGATCCGGCCCGAGCGGACTCATCGTCTACGACAAGGGCGACGCCCAGGACAACCTTGTCCGACATGTCCAATCACTACTCGCCCCCTTCGAGGACAGCCGCTCGAACAGTAGCGGCGCCAACGGCAAGAACTCCGACAACGGCGTCGCAACCGCCGCGGTCTCCCCGGAGGAGGTTGCGGTCCTGGCCCGGGTCAATGCCGCCCTGCTCCCGGCGGCACTGTTCCTCGAATCGGTCGGAATCCCCACCGTCCGGCCGCCGGGTCTGGATCACACCATGCTCGATCGGTCGGGGGCGTCGGCCGCCCTGGCCTGGCTCCGGCTGGCGACCGGTCCGGCCCGAGGATTCGAACCCGGCGACCTCCGCCTGGTGCTGCGCCGGCCCCCCCGATCGCTTCACCCTCGGATCGTCGATTGGGTGTGCGAGCAGGAGTCGGTGACCCAGCTGGAACGGCTGTCGCAACGGCTCAACACCGAGCGGGACTCCCAATCGGTCCAAAGCCTGGCCGACGACATCGCCGCAGTACGTACCCTGGTCGACGATGGCGCCACCACCGAGCAGGTTCTCAGCCACGTCTACGAGAGGATCGGACTGCTCGGCGCCGCCGGTCAGCTCGACGGATCCCAGCGCTCCGCTCGCCGAGCCGCTCACAGTGACGACCTGGCTGCCCTGGTAGCGGTCGCCCGCCTGGAACCCGCTCCCGGCCGATTCGAGCCATGGCTTCGAGAGGGTCTGCTGTCAGCAACACGTTCGGGCTCGCCCGGCGCCGACGACACGCCCCTGACGGCGGACGGTGACGCCTCGATCCGGCCCGCCGTCACCTTGGCCACGATCCACGCCACCAAGGGTCTGGAGTGGCCCCATGTCATCGTCCACGACTGTCGGGACGGCCTCTACCCACACCGACTGGCCGATGATGTCGAGGAGGAGCGTCGCATCTTCCATGTGGGGATCACCCGGGGGATCGAGTCGGTGGCCGTCACGGTGGCCGGTCCCCCATCGCCGTTCGTGGCCGAACTGTCACAACCCCGCACTCACCCCTGGCCCGCCGACGGCCAGTCCGTGAGCCCGGCGGCAGGGCCATCGCCGACGACGGCCGCACCGGTCGTGCGCCCTCGATCCGGCTCCCGGACCGGGGTAGCGAACGCCGCCGTAGGCGAACGCATCGGACCGGCGAGCGCTGAGGAGGCCGAGCGACGAGAAGCCCTTACCCGGTGGCGAAGTGAGCGGGCCAGGGCCGATTCGGTGCCGGCCTACGTCGTCATGAACAATCGCACACTGGACACCATCGCCCGCGACGCCCCGTCGACCTTGGCCGATCTGGCCGCCGTCCCCGGCATCGGTCCGGTCAAACTGGAAGCCTACGGCGACGAGATCCTGGGCATCGTGGCCTGAGCGCGGTCGGAGCCGGCCCGGACGAGGCGCCAAGTCCACCGTGGCCGCAACCCCAATGTCACAGCCCCCGGTCATAGTTGATGACATGAGCACCGCAACGACCACGTCGCACCGATCCCTCATGGCATCGAGTCGCCTGCCCACCGCCTCCGTTCCCCCTTTCCGATCCGTGCCGGCGCACCGGGTCGCCGCCCTGCAGCGAGCAGTCGAACTCGGCGTCGATGACGATGACATCGTGCTCCGATCGGCCGATGAGATCGAACTGTGGCAGGAGTTGGCGACCGAATACGACAGCCTGGTCCACCGCCTGGGTCCGGTCTGGGTGGCCGACTGAGCAGGCACCGTCGGCCTCACGTCACCATCAGGTCCGAGGGTTGGCCCATTCCCGCCACCACTGGCCAGACATCGGGGCGGATGGGGTAGCGTGAAGCCATGGCTGAAGGACCTGAATTCGTCTTTACCGATCTACTTCGCCTTGGCGAGGACAGCACACCGTATCGTCTGCTCACGACCGATGGAGTCGAGTCGGTCGAACTGGGCGGCCGACGCTTCCTGAGCGTCTCCTACGATGCGCTGCGGGTACTGTCGGCCACGGCAATCAAGAACATCTCCCACCTGCTCCGGCCCGGCCACCTCCAGCAGCTGCGCAACATCATCGACGATCCGGAGGCGTCGGCCAACGACCGATTCGTGGCCACCGAGCTCCTCCAGAACGCCAACATTGCCGCCGGTTTCGTGCTGCCCGGGTGCCAGGACACCGGCACCGTCATCATCAAGGGCAAGAAGGGCCAGTTCGTGCTCACCGAGGGCAATGACAAGGAGCCCTTGGCCCACGGAGCCTACGACACCTACCAAACCTCGAATCTGCGCTACTCCCAGATGGCTCCACTGACCATGTGGGAGGAGGTCAACACCAAGACCAACCTTCCGGGCGAAATCAAGATCGAAGCCGTCCCCGGCGACAGCTACAAGTTCCTGTTCATGACCAAGGGCGGGGGCTCTGCCAACAAGAGCTACCTGTTCCAGGAGACCAAGGCTCTGCTCAACCCCCAGAGCCTGCGGGCGTTCCTGAACGAGAAACTCCGGCTACTCGGCACATCGGCCTGTCCCCCCTACCACCTCGGCGTGGTCATCGGTGGCACGTCGGCCGAATTCGCAGTGGAGACGGCCAAGCTGGCCTCCACCCGCTATCTGGATTCCCTGCCGACCGAAGGTTCGGCCCTTGGCCACGGCTTTCGCGACCTGGAGATGGAGGCCGAGATCCTGAAGCTGACGCAGGAATTCGGTATCGGGGCTCAGTTCGGAGGCAAGTACTTCTGCCATGATGTCCGGGTTATCCGTTTGCCTCGTCACGGTGCGTCGTTGCCCGTAGGGATCGCCGTCAGCTGCTCGGCCGATCGCCAGGCCCTGGCCAAGATCACGGCTGAAGGCGTCTTCCTGGAGGAGTTGGAGCGGGACCCGGCCAAGTACCTGCCGGAGATCACCGAGGACCACCTGTCGGACGAGACGGTCCGGATCGACCTCAATCGACCCATGGAGGAGATCCGGACCCAGCTCTCGCACTACCCGGTCAAGACCCGGCTGTCGCTGACCGGCACCCTGGTGGTCGGCCGTGACATCGCCCACGCCAAGATCAAGGAACGGTTGGACGCCGGCGAGCCCATGCCCGAATATCTTCAGGACAACCCCATCTACTATGCCGGACCGGCCAAAACCCCGGAAGGCTACGCATCAGGCTCGTTCGGGCCAACCACGGCGGGCCGAATGGACTCCTATGTCGATCAGTTCCAGGCCGCCGGCGGCTCACTGATCATGCTGGCCAAGGGAAATCGAAGCCAGCAGGTGGCCGACGCCTGCAAGCGTCACGGTGGCTTCTACCTCGGTTCCATCGGGGGGCCGGCAGCCCGCCTGGCAAAGGACTCCATTCGCCACGTCGAGGTCCTCGAATACCCGGAGCTAGGCATGGAAGCGGTGTGGAAGATCGAGGTCGAGGACTTCCCGGCCTTCATCGTCATCGACGACAAGGGCAACGACTTCTACGCCGATACCTCCCGCCCCGTCGATCTCAAGCTGTGACGCGAGGTCTGTTCGGCCGTCAAGCCGCCACTGCGTCGTAAGCCAGCCACAGGGCGAAGGAAAAGAAGGCCGCCGCCGCACCATAACGCACGGCCCGGTCGGGCAGGCGGGTGCCGAGAGCTCTGCCCACCCAGATGGCGAGGGCGTCAGCCGCCACCATACCCACGGTGGAACCGAGCCACGTCCCCACCGGCTCCTCGGTCGTGGCCAAGGTGACGGTGGCCAGCATGGTCTTGTCCCCGAGTTCGGCCAGGAAGAACACCGTGCCCACGGTCACCGCCGCGTTGCCACCCCGCCGGGCCGCTTTGGCCTCGTCCTCGCCGGTCAGCGTGTCACCTCGCATCGTCCAAAAGCCGAACCCGACGAAGGCGATTGCGGCGAGGACCGAAATGGCCCTGGTGGGAAGGGCAGCGCCGATGGCGGCACCGAGCAGGACCGATCCGAGATGGACCACGGCGGTCGCCACGGTGATGCCGATCAATACCGGCCGGGCCGGATAGCGGGTGGCGAAGGCCAGAGCCATGAGCTGGCTCTTGTCCCCCAACTCGGCCAGGAAAACGACTCCCATGCTGACGAGAAAGGCGTACAGCACCGGTCAACCGACCAGCGTCGTACCACCGTCGATCACCAGCACCTGCCCAGTGGCGTATTTCATCCTGATCAGGGCCAGTACCGCCTGGGCACAGTCGTCGGGAGTGGCCGATCGTCCCAGCGGCGCGGTCTCCGTGATCGTGCGACGCAGTGCGTCCCAATCGGCCGTCCATGGGGTGTCGACCAGGCCAGGGGCGACGGCATTGAACCGGACCGGGCCATGGGACTTGGCCAGCAGCGCCGTCATCTGATTGAGGGCGGCCTTGGCCATCGAATAGGCGATCGAGGAGCCCATCGGGCGAATCCCGGCCACCGATGTGATGGTCACGACACATCCGTCGTCCGACTGCCGAATATAGGGTAATGCGGTCTTGGTGACCCACCACGTACCGAACACATTGACTTCGAAGGTCTTGAGGAAGATCTCATCGGTCAGCGCATCGATGTCGTCGTGGGGTACCACCGTCGTCCAGCCGGCGTTGTTGACCAGGATGTCGAGCCGTCCGAATCGGTCGACCACCGCCTCGACCAGCTTGTCGATCTGATCTCTGTCCGAGATGTCGGCCTGAACGTACAAGGCCCGGTTGCCCAGGGACTCGGCCGGTAGGGAGTCGGCCACCATCCGGCCGGCTTCGACCGAGGACGACGAGTTGACGACGACGTCGGCTCCCAGGCCGGCCAGGGCTCGAGCCGTGGCCTCCCCGATCCCGCTCGACGATCCGGTCACCAGGGCAACCCGTCCCGACAATTCGGCTTCGCTCATGACATCGACCCTGAAGCTGCAATCGGGCCGGTACCGGCTGCCGAGTCCAGCACGGAGGCCAGGCAGCGGGTCAGAGTCTCGGCGTAGGCGACATCCAGGAACTCGTTGGGACCGTGGGCGTTGGACCCCGGGCCCAGCACCCCGGTTATGACGAACTGGGCCGACGGGAACTTCTCACCCAACATGCCCATGAAGGGGATGGTGCCACCCTCGCCATAGAGCTGCATGTCCCGGCCGAAGTTGTCGTTCGAAGCCCGATTGAGGGCGGCCTGAAGCCAGGGGGCCAGATCCGGGGCGTTCCAGCCGGTGGCACCCTCCGAGCCGTCGAAGCTGACCTGCGCCCCGTAGGGAGGGTCGTCCTCGATGACCGAGATCAACTCGGACCGTACCGCCTCGGCATCGGCGGTCGGGGGCACACGCAGCGATAGCTTGAGCGAGGTCGACGGTCGCAGTACATTCCCGGCCTTGGCCGTGGGCGGCACACCGTCGATGCCGACATACGACAGCGACGGCCGCCAGGTCTTGGCCAACAACGCCTCGGTGTGGTCCTCTATTGCCGGTCGTGCACCACCGACCAGAGGCATACGTTCGTAGACACCACGGCCTAGGAGGGCGGCTGTCGACGCCGCCTCGAGACGGCGATGCTCGGGGACCTCGACGTTGGCCGACTGCAGTAGGACGGCCCCATCGGTGGCCCGTTCAATGCGATCGAGCACGACACGCATGATCCGGAAACTCGATGGCACGATGCCGCCGGCGGCACCACTGTGCATGCCTTCCTCCACGATCTTCACCGTCAAGGTACCGCCGACCAGGCCCCGCAGTGAAGTGGTGAGCCATAGGGTGTCATAGGTGGCACAGCCGGAGTCCAAACAGACCACCAAGCCGACCTGGCCCAGCCGATCGGCCAGGGCGTCGACATGGGCGGGAAGATCAGGGCTGCCCGACTCCTCGGAGGCCTCGATCAGTACCACCAGGCGGCCGTGACTGCCACCGGCCGATTGGACCGCCTCGATGGCGGCCAGGCTTGCGAAGGCGGCGTAGCCGTCGTCGGCCCCGCCCCGGCCATAGAGCCTGGTTCCCTCCATCACCGGGGTCCACGGGCCCAGTCCCGGTCGCCACCCCTCCATTTCCGGCTGCTTGTCGAGATGGCCGTAGAGCACGGTGGTCGTGGTCCCGTCGCCGCCGGCCGGCCCGAACGGTTCGATCTCGGCCACGATCAGTGGAGTGCTTCCCTCCAGTCGCTGCACCCACACCGTCATCGCTTCGATCGGCCGGGACGCCATCCAGTCCTTCACCATGGTGACGGCATCGTCGATGTGCCCGGAATCAGCCCAGTCGGCGTCGAAGGCCGGCGACAGGGCCGGAATGGCGATGTAGTCGTGAAGCCGAGTCACGATGTCTTTGGTCCAGAGCTCGGCGATGTGGTCGCCGGCCCGCCGGGCGTCGAATGGGGTCACGTCGCAGGTGGTCATTGGTCGATTGCTCCACAGGTTTCCATGGCGGCGAAGAACTTCTGATAGAAGGCGTCGGTGATCTCCCCCGACAGGAGGACGTCGATATCGGCGTCGGTCAAGCCCGATACCAACTCGTCCGACACGCACGGAGCGTACTCGGCGCCCACGCCGTTCGCCTCGAGCTGGTCGGTGACTTGTTCCCGGACATCACCTTGCAGACCGCAAGCGAACATGTCCCGGAACTGGGCCTCCTCGAAATCGGGGGTGAGGACGTCGGACTCGAGTTCTGCCTGGAGGCCGGCCAGCTCGTACCGGCCGAGCAGGCGGTCAACGACACAGGTCGCCTGCTCGGTGGACACGTCGGGGTTGTTGGTCTCGAACGCCTCGATGAGGTCATCCCGATCGACGGTGCTACTGCAACCGATCATCACCAACGACAGGATGCCCGTCACCAGCCAGGCCGGCCATCGGACCCGAAAGCCGTTGTCGGAGCTAGTTGACCATCTTTTGCCGGCCCTCCCAATAGGGGGCCCGGAGCTTGTACTTCTGCAGCTTCCCTGTTGCGGTTCGCGCCAGCTCATCGCGGAACTCTACCGACGTGGGGCACTTGTAGTGAGCAATGCGATCCCGGCAATACTGAATCAGCTCCTGCTCGGTCACCGTCGAGCCGTTGCCCACCACCACCAGGGCCTTGACCGTCTCCCCCCATTTCTCGTGGGGTACCCCGATCACGGCCACCTCATTCACGTCAGGATGGGAGAAGATACAGTCCTCGACCTCGATGGACGAGACGTTCTCCCCACCGGAAATGATGACGTCCTTCTTGCGGTCGGTGATGGCGTAGTATCCTTCGTCGTCCCGCTGTCCGCCGTCCCCGGTGTGGAACCAGCCGCCCTCGAGTGCCTCTTCGGTGGCCTCGTTGTTGTCCCAATAGGCCTCGAGGATGTGGTTGCCCTTGGCCAGCAGCTCACCCGACGGGCTCACATCCATGGTTATGCCGATGGTTGGGACACCGGCCCGACTCAGCTTCTTGGCCCGTTCCTCGGTGCTGAGGTCATCCCACTCGCTGCGGCACCGGCTCATGGTCAGCAGCGGAGCGGTTTCGGTCAGGCCGTAGAGCTGGATGAACTCCCAGCCCAACTCGGTCTCTATGCGTTGAATGGTCGTGGTGGGCGGCGGGGCTCCGGCCACCACCATGCGAACCCGACCCCGACCCGGGATCTCGCCGTCCCAGTTCTGAGCGGCGTCGAGTACGGCTGAGCACACCGCCGGGGCGCCGCACATCAGGGTCACACCGTGCTCGTCGATCCGGCGTAGGATCTCGGGCCCGTCGATCTTGCGCAACACGACGTGCTTGACCCCCATACCGGTCACCGTGTAGAGCATGCCCCAGCCATCGCAGTGGAACATGGGCAGGGTATGGAGGTAGACATCTCGGTCGGTGACGCTGGTATGCCAGCCGAAGGTGACGGCGTTGATCCATCGGGCCCGGTGGGTTTGTTCCACGCCCTTGGGCCGAGCCGTGGTTCCCGAGGTGTAGTTGATGGAGGCGGTGGCGTCCTCGTCGGCGGTCCACGGTTGGGGCTCGCCGTCCTGGCCATACCAGACCTCGTCCGACTCCGGTCCCATGATCCACTTGTGTTTGCAGTCGATGTCGCCCAGGGTGTCGGCCAGTTCGGGATCGATGAGCAGGGCTTCGGCCCCGCAATGATCGACGATGTAGGAAACCTCGTCGGCACTCAACCGAAAGTTGATGGGCACGAAGATCCGGCCGTTGCCGCTCACACCGAAGAACGAAGTGAGTAGCCGGGCCGAGTTATGGGACACCATGGCCACCCTGGATCCCGAGTGGAGGCCGAGATGGTCCATGGCCACACCCATGCTCCGACGGATGTCGCCGAACTGGCGATAGGTAATGGCCTCGAGCGGCGGCGCGACCTGATCCGGCTCGTCGACGATGGCCACCCGATCCGGATACACGGCCACCGCACGGTCCAGAAAGTCGTTGATCGTAAGTGGGACCTTCATGAAGATCGCTCCCCCTGCTCAAGTCGATGTATCCTGCCGGCCGGACGACAACGAGTCCCGGCTTCGTGGTCCAATGTAGCGCTCCGGCCTGGATCGGTTCCAACGGAGCCGCTGAGCGGTAGCTGACGGACACGAACGGTCTTAGGGGTTGGGCGAGCGGAAGGCGGCATTGCCGTCAAGTCGATCGGCGACGGGCCGACCAATAGACCATGGCTCCCAAAGCTCCCCCCATTGACGGCGCGGCCTGGATCAGCCCCGAACCAGGACACCCGTTTCTCGATCCCGTGCCTCTGGACGCGCTGGCCCGGTCGGTCACCATTGTGGTCTTCTGGTCGGCCGGATGCGAGGCCTCACTGCATCGCCTCCGGCAGCTGGAGGAGCTGTTGATCACCGATCGACCGTCGGATCGGTCCGAGCCGTCGTTGAGGGACCGGCTCGGCGGAGCGGAAGTTGATGTCGTGGCCGTGCACACCCCGCGGTTTCCCCACGACGACCATCTGGACACGGTCCGCACCGCCATGGACCGCTATCGCATCCCGTTCACCGTGGTCCACGATCCCCACTACGTGACCTGGAACCGCTACAACCCTCACGGATGGCCGTCCACGGCGGTCATCGACGGTCGGGGTCGCCTCACCGGAATCCAGGCCGGAACCGGTGACGTGGCCGTGGTGGCCGAGGCCGTTCTCCTCGCCCTCACCGCCCGGGGCGACGACCGCATGGGCAGGGCCTCGGAGCCGGACGCAGGAGCCGGGCGGCGCCGGGGGGACGTCGAGCGTCGGCGAGCTCCGGTCTTCGACCACCGGTCCCATCGGGCCGATCACGACCTTGGCCCGATGTCGGCGGAGAGGCGACGGCAACTGCACTATCCGGAGGGGGTGGTGGCTCTGCCCGATGGGCGCATCGTGGTCGCCGATACCGGCAACGACCGGCTGCTGGTGGGCCATCTGACGAGTGACCTGGCCGGCTGCGTGCTCGATCACCCGATCGAGCTGTTCGAGGAACCGACCGGACTTGTCCACGCCGGCGACGACCGGATCGTGGTCGTCGAGCGGGCCGGCAACCGACTGTGGTTGATGGACCTGGCCACCGGGCAGCGGGATCTGGTGACCGATCGGCTCGAGCGACCGACCGGCTGCTCGCTGGATCGCGACGGCAGCCTGGTGGTCACCGATCCGGCGGCCAACCAGCTGTTCCGGATTACCCGAGCCTTCACCGTGGGCGCCATCGCCGGTTCCGGTATCTGCGGCAGCAAGCCTGGGCCGGCGGCGGACGCCGAGCTCGCCCAGCCGGTGGCTGCCGCCCGCACCGCCGCCGGTCTCGTCTTCCTCGACGCCGCTACCTCCACTATCCGGTTGCTCACCGACGACGGCGAGATCGTCGACATCACCGACAACGACTTCTACCAGTGGGGGCTGATCGACGGAGCCGCCCACCGGGCCCGATTCCAACGACCCAGTGATCTGTGCCGCCTGGCAGACGATTCGATCCTGATCACCGACACCGGCAACAACCGGCTCCGGCTGCTCCATCGCCGACAGGTCCAGACGCTGGGTCTCACCGGCTTGAACCGGCCCACCGCCATCTGTCGCCTCGGTTTCCATCATGCGCTGGTGGCCGACACCGGGAATCACCGGATCGTGGCTCTGGATCCTCGTCGCCGGCGGGCGTGGCCCGTGTCGTTCGAGGGTATGGACCGAATGTTGAGCCGGGCCCAACGACACATGCTGGCCGACGTCGGTTTTGAGCCCGGCATCGAACCATCCGGTACCGGCACGGCCCGGCCGGTGGTGGCCTCGGCCTCACGGGTCGGCTGACGGCCGGCGGCGGGACCGTCGCCGTTCGAAACTCAGGGTTGGCGGACGGCGACGGCCACGGTCAAAGGCTCGCCTTCGGCAAAGCTGAACTCGACGTCGAAACGCTCGCCGACCACAAACGGCTCCCCGATCCCGACGCACATCACGTGGAGCGCGTTGGGCTCGAAGGCCAGTTCCTCCCCAGGTCCGAACACGAGATCGCCGTCGACAGCCGGCACCATCGACGCCACACCATCGTCGCTGATCTCGGTCCGGTGCAGTTCTATCCGCTCACACCGGCTGGTTTCGGCCGCAACCAGCCGATGCTCTTCATCGGAGTCGTTGGTGAGCACGACGTAGATCGCCGTGCTGTCGGTTTCGGGTGGGGAGGGCCGAGCCCACGGATCGCTCACCGTGATCGAACCCGAGCCGCTCCCACATGCGGAGAAGGCCACCAAGGCGGCCACCGCCAGCGCCAACCACACGGTGGTGGCGAACTTTGGACAACGCCGGTCCGATGGCCGGCGTGGCGTCACAACAGCTCTCGCAGGTCGGCTCCAAGCTCTTCGGCCGTCACCGTCGGCGACCAGATGACTCGCAGCGCCCCGTCGGGGCCGACGCCGAACAGGCTGGCCGTATGGTCGACCAAGTAGTCATCGGCCCCCTCGGCCGCCGTCGGCTCCAGCTCATAGAACACGCCGTACTGGGTGGAGGCCTGATCGATGGCCTCGACCGTGCCGGTGACCCCTCGAAATTCGGGATCGAAGAACTCCACGTAGGTCTGAAGGGACTCGGCGTCGTCCCGACCGGGATCGACCGAGACCATCCAAACCTCGGTTCGGGCCCGCTCCTCGGGATCGAGCTGATCCAGGGCCCGAGTCACGGTGGACATCGTCGCCGGACAGATATCGGGGCAATTGGTGTAGCCGAAGAAGATGAGCACCACATCACCCGATTCGGCTCCCAGGTCCACCGGATCGCCGGTGTCGGCGAAGGAAAGAGCGCCCATGGACGGCGCCGGCTCGTCGGCCTGTAGCACGGTACCGGCGTACAGATGGGGGGAGAAGACCCCGATGGCCCACCGACCGACGACCACACCGAGCACCGCCACTGCGACCACGGCGGCCGCCAAAACCGGCATCGATACACCGAACCGTCCCGACGATCGTCTCGGCAACGGCCCGGTCGTCGGATCGACGTCGGGAATCGACGTCTCAGGGGTTGACATCTCGGGGGAAGACATGGAACGCCGTCTTTCGCTGTCGGTTGTGGGGGTCACGGGTAGCACAAGAAGAGGTGGGCTGCCTCGTAGGCCACTGCCGTCGCCCCCTTGGCGTACTTGATCTCATCGGCCAGGATCTCCAGGTGAGAGACCAGCTTGTCGGAGTCGGAGGCCAGCGTCTGGTATCGATACTCGCCCCGGACCACGCCGAGACCGTCGGTGATGACGTAGCCGGGGTCGAACTCGACCTCGCCGTCCGGCCCGACGTCGTAGTAACGACGGAAGCCCAACCCGACCACGTTCTTGACCTGGTCACTCGAGCCGTGGACCCACCGCCAGGTGGTGCCGTCGGCCCCGGACCGGGTCACGGCCTGCTGCAACTCCTGATCGGTGGGCTGGTCAAGGGCGATGGTTACCAGCGACACGTCGACATCGGCCAAGGCCGGACTGTCGACCACCCGTTGTCCGACATCGGCCATGGTGGTTTCGATCGACTCGCAGTCATCACACACCGCAGGGGCAAAGCTGTAGAGGGTCACCTTGCCTCTGGCCGCTTCGCTGGTGTAGCTCTCACCGTTCTGGTCGACGAAGGAGTAACCAGGAGCCGGCCTGATCCTCGGTAGCACCTTGAGAGGCTCGAAGTAGGCGAAGGCCGTGGCCGCCAGCACCAGCACGCCGAAGACGACGGCCGCCGCCTTCAGCCACCTCGGAATGTGGAGCTGCTCGTCGTCGACCCCGAAGGCGTCGCCCCCGGCGGACTCGGTGGGATCGATGGTGGTTGAGGTCATTGGGGTCTCGTATCAGAGTCTCGTGTCGTAAGTAACTGGATCAACACTCGTGGACGACGGTCCGGGAGACGTTCACCGCAAGGCCGGGTGTCCCGGCGTGCGCCCTCGGGGCGCCCGCTAACCTTCGAGGGGTGAAGTACCTCCGGTGGATGGTGATCGTCGTGCTTTGCGCCGCCTTCCTCTATACGTGCGCCCTGCCCGGCGACCTTCCGGCCTCGGTGGACACCTCTGACGGGCTGCCGGGCACGTACTCGGTCAACGGTGTCGATCCCAGCGGAGCCGACTTCAGCGGGACGGCGGTCATACGTCCGACCGACAGCAACTCGGTGTTCGACATCGAACTTCTCATAACCGGCAGCATCCAGCAGGGTCGAGGGGAGTCGTCGGGGAACCGTTTTCAGGGTACCTGGCGGGCTGTCTCGTCGGCTGCCGGTCAGGTGACCGGAACCTTCGACTACCTTCGATCCATCGACGGCACCCTGACCGGAACTTGGACTGTGGACGGCAGCGGCGACGACACCCGGTCCGGGGGCGTGCCATCGACGGGAACGATCGAGCTGTTCCCCGATCCCTGATCGTGTCGGGGTTGAAGCATCCGGCCGTCCGGCACTCACAGCCGAGCACTCCCACCCCACACGACCCCACCAAAGAACAACACGTTCCGCCCCAGGGCGGAACGTCCTAAGGACGGTCTCCGGCCGTCCGGCGTTCATGATCCGTCCTCGGATAGCGACCCACCGTCCTGCCCCGATTGGGGACCCGACTCTTCTTCGGTCAAGGTCAACAGGTAGTCGACGATGGCGTCCAGTTCCTCCTGGGACAGCCGATCACGATAGATGGGCAGCATCTGACCGGCCGGATAGCCCTCGACGATGTACTCGTCCGGCAGCAGAATCGACTGCCAGAGATAGGTCTCGGCATCGAGACCCGCGACCCGGGTGGAGGCGCGGCTACCGATGCCGTACAGCGACGGGCCAACCCTGTCGTCGCCGGCCCGGACCGAATGGCAGATGGAACAGCCCGTGATCCGGGATTCGAACAGCTCACGGCCCATCGTGGCATCGCCCTCGAGCGGCTGGGCCACGACCGGTAGCTGAAGCCGTTGATTGGGTTGCAGCTCGACGGTCTCGTCGAACACAACGGCCTCCGTCGTCTCTCTTCCCTCGTTGGCCCCGCTCTCGGTACGAGTTTCCTTGACGGTCAACACGAGACGATGACGACCCACCGGCACCGACCACTGGTGCACGCCGACCCGTTCACCGCCCGATTCCGACACGGCCGCCGGCACCTGCTGTTCGCCGTCGACGGCCAGCACCACCTGATCGACGGCGACGGTGAACTCGTCGGCTCCGAGCAACGGCCGGCCCGGCTCCTGGTCCACCACGACCCGTACCGCGGCTTCATCCGATCCTTGCCCGAACGGGGTGAAGGTGGCGGCGGCAATGGCCACCGCCGAGGCGGCGACCACGGCACCGGCGGCCACAAGGGAACGCCGGTTCTCTGATCCCATGACCTCCGAGGCCTCGTCGAGCGAGATCTCGGCGTGATCCAGATCGTGCAGACCGGCCCACTGTTCGCTGACCGAGGATCGAGCGGCCCGAGGCAGGTGCGGGGCCCGGGTGCCGGTGATTCGCTCGCTGGCCAGTGTGTTGCCTACCCCGTAGCGACAGTCGTTGCGGGCACACCCCACGATGTGGACCTCGGTTGCACCGGCATCCCGCAGCCCCTTGACGAGGTCGACGCCGACCACGCCGGCGCAACGTACGGCCATGATCGAACCGTGGTCGCCCCCGCCTCCAAGGGTGCCGTCCACCAGGTGCCGGTCGCAAACCACCGAGACAACCGTGGGCGACTCCAGGTCGGCCGGGATGGTGGCGGCGACGGTGGTCGATTCGAGGGAGATTCCGGGCACCTTGATGGCGTCGAAGGCGCAGGAGCCTAGGCAAATACCACACGACGTGCACGCCGCCTCGTCGACGACCGCCACCTTGCGAGGCTCTTCCCCCCCTTCCTCGCCGACCTCGGTGGCCGAGTCCTCGGATCTCTCGGTCACCAGCGAGAGGGCCAGGTAGGGGCAATCGACAACACAAAGGTTGCAGCCGGTGCAGGCGTCGGTGAGAATCTGCGCCGGTGGCCGCCCGCCGCCACGGGCGAGGAATGGGATCAGCAGTCCCAAGGCGGTGAGGGTGGCCAGGACCGCCAGTCCGATCCATCTCCACTCCGCCTCGAGAATCGGCAGGAGGAACAGTACGAAAGGGTCGAGGGGAATGCGGTCGGCCACCACCGTGGGGTCGGCCCGGCCCAGCATGCCCACCGGGAGCACAAGAGAGATGACGACCAGGCTGACCCCGAGCAGTATCATCCAGTGGCGGGGCGGCCGCCACGCCAACGCCGATCGACGCAGGTGACGAAACGCGGAGTAGCCGGCCACGACGGTCAGCGCCAGGTGGATCAGCCAGATCACCAGCAGGAAGCCCGACCCGCCCGAGTCCCGTATCCCGGCGAGGTAGCGGGCCGATAGCGCAGCTCCGAACGGTGACCACGACCCGGCCGCGATCAGCCCATCGGCAATGGCCTGCGCCCTGGTGTCCCACACCAGGAGATAGCCGGTGACGCCGGCCGGCCACACAATGAGCAACGTGGCCCAGCCCGTGAGCCATCGCCAGCGGCGCCGCCGAACCGTGAAGCGGCCGGCAATGAAAATCCGCCAGGCATGAACCAGGCTGGTCACCACCAGCGCAGCCGAGGAGTATCGGTGTAGGGCCCGAATCGTGCGCTGTATTGGGTGGCGCTCCATCGCCGCCACCGAATCGTAGGATGCCTCGTAGCCGTATTGGAAGAACAGCGTGATGTACAACCCGGACACCACCACCACGATGAGCAGGAAAACACTGATCGTCCCGGCATGGGGCAATGGGTTGAAACGCTCCGAGCCCACTACCCGACGGACCGGCCGTTCGACCCAGGAGGTCAGGCCGTCGAGGCGGTTCAGTGTTCCTTGATCAGGCCGGCTGTCAGCCAAAGACGCTCACTCCCGAAGCCGTGCTACCAGGGAACCTGGTCCGGCGCCGGGGCGTTCAGATTCATGTTGAAGATCTGATCGACCAGCTGAGGACCGTAGGCCACGACGAGCAGCAAACCGGCGGCTATCAGCCACGGCTTGAACCGGTCGAGCCAGACCGGCGTCAGCTGCGGCGACCGTAGCGACTCGGCGATCGGCACCTCGGGCACGTCGCCCGGATCCAGCTTCCTACCGGTGGCCGTCCGGAGCATGATGTAGCCGTACATCAGGGCCGACACCAGCAGAATGGCACCGCCCACGGAGGTCCGCAGCAGGTGCCCGTTCCACGCCTCGGGGGTGTAGGGGGCAGAGCCGAGCGGTGTGCGCCGGGGGGCGCCGAGCAGACCGAGGACGTGCATGGCGTTGGAGAAGATGATCATGCCCACGAACCACACCCAGGCCTGGACGATGGCCAGTGTGCTGGTATGGAGAGCTCGACCGGTCACGTAGGGCACCAGCCAGTAGCTGATACCCATGAACGACAGGGTGACGGCGCTGGCTACGGTGAGATGGAAGTGGCCGGGGACCCAGGTGGTGTTGTGGATCACCAGGTTCAGGTTGTAGGAAGCGTTGGTCAGTCCTCCGATGCCACCGAACATGAACAGGATGCCGGCCAGGAGCTGGGCCACCACCGACGGGTTATCCCACGGCAGCTTGCGGATCCAGCCGACCAGCCCGGTTCCACCTCGACGGCGAGCCGCGTACTCCAACGAGGCGATCACGGTGAAGGCGGTGATCATCGAGGGGAAGAAGACGGCGTAGGTCAGGAGAGCATGGATCCATTTCCAGGTCACCGGGACGCCGGGGTCGACGAACTGGTGGTGGAAGCCGACGGGAACGCTGACGATCAGAAACATCCAGAATGCCAGGCGGGCCAGCGAATCGCTGAACAGCTTGCCCCCGGCCTGCTTGGGCAGCATGCCGTACCACGAGGTGTAGGCCGGCAACAGCCAGAAGTAGACGAGCGGATGGCCGGTGAACCAGAAGTAGGTCCGGGCCAGCTCAGGATCCGTGTTCTCGGTGATGCCCAGCGACCACGGCAACAACATGGTCAGGATCTCCACCGCCACCCCGAGGGTGGCGATCTGCCACATCGCGGCATTGATGATGTTGGCCAGGGCGATGAACGGCGATCGCACCCCGGGATTCTCCTTGCGCCAGGCTCCCAGCGTCAGATAAAACCCCACGCCCTCAATCCAGCTTCCAACCACGACCAGGGTCAGGCCCAGATAGAAGGACCAGTTCGCCTGGAGGGGCGGATAGAAGGTGTAGAGCACCGTGGCAGCGTTGGTGAGAATGGGGATGGCGGTGATGACCAGACCGGCCACCATGACCCAGAAGCCGATCTTGTTGATGAGGGGCTTGGCCAGCGGGCGACCCAGCCCCTTGATCGTGGTGAGGTTGGTGAAACCCACGATGAAGAAGGTGGTCCAGACCAGAGCGTTGAGCACGCCGTGCAGGGTGAGACCCTGGTAGTAGCTCTGGATCACCGGGGCGAGATAAGGATACAGATCGAGCCCTGAGAACTCGAAGGCCTGAAGCGGCCCCATCAGCGACCCGATCATCAGGGCGACGACGGCCACCAGGATGTGAAGACCGACAAAGCGCCGCTCCTCCGGGGTCAGCTCACGTGTCCGGGACGGTGCGGCCGACGGCGTTTTCTGTGGTTCGACTGCGGTCATGGTCTACTCCCCTTCGCCTTCCTGGCCATCGCTGTCCTGGGCCGCTGACTGTGCGACCACGCTCATGGTCCCGAACATGGTGGCGTGGCCCCGTCCGCAGTACTCGTGGCACAGGATCGGGTACTCGCCCACGGTGTCAAAGGTGTATTCGAGCGTCGACACCTGACCCGGCACAACCTGCATGTTGACATTGGTGTCGGTGATCTTGAATCCGTGCTGCAGGTCCGGACTGGTGACGAAGATCTTCACCGTCGAACCAACTGGGACCTCCAGTGTGTTCGGCTCGAAGGCCCAGGTCTTGGCCACTACGTAGGCCTCGTATTCGTTGGGACCGATTTCCCGCAGCCCCGGCTCGGACCAGGGGGCGGAATCGAGCACCGTGCGGGGATCAACCTCCTGGTCGGCGCTGCTCACCTGAAATCCAAGCGAGAAGCCGGCAATGGAAACGGCGGCGAAGAACACCAGCAACAGCAGGATCGAGAGCCGCATCCAGTTGCGCTCATAGGGGTCGATCTCGAGGTGCGGTTCCTGAGGAGTCTCGGTGGCGGTCATGTCGTCACCCCCCGGCTGAGCAGGATCACATACACCGACAGCCAGAGCAGGATCAGGGTCAGCACGAACATGGCGAGGATGAAGACGGTGCCGGTGGGACGGAACTCATGGTCCTCGAAGTCCTGCACTCCTTCGGACGTCGCGCCACCGGAAGCAGTCGTGGAAAGGTCGGGCGGTGACGCCTCAGTTGGCCCCGTGGTCACTGATTTCTCCCTTCAGATGAACTTCGAGCCGGGTGCCCACTGCCACAGCGGACGACTGCGATCGGAACACACGAAAGCTCATATCTTGATTGCAGCAACGGAATAGCCACGTCCATTTGAGCCCTATTGCTCCGGCCGAAATCACCGGAGGAATTAACACTATATGAATCTTGTAAATTGCCGGAACGGACACGCATTCTCATTCGGCAGCCACGCTAGTGCATGGCAGACACCCAACACAACCCTTTCGATTCCGCCCGCTATTGCAGTTCAGATACAGAACTCAATGAGTGGACCGAGAGTGGTGTCCGTGCCTACAATCGGCCGGGTGGAAGGGCCCAGCCGTGACAGCGCCTCGTCGGACGGCACGGCCATCACCGCGCTCGAACGGCTGAAATCAGCCCTTCTATCGGCCGACCACTGTCGGTTGAGCGCACTTCAGGACGCCGACCGAGCCGGAGATCGAACCCCGACCCGATGACCACAGCAACTGGATCACCCGGCATGCTCGGACCGTACAACACAACGATCAATGTGCAGGAAAGGTACAGTTGTTGCGAAAGAATTGCTGAAATCCTTTGGATTCGACCGGCGAACGGATCAGCCTACCGGTCGCCAAGGACGAACAAGTGACCCTGCATGTTTCCCCGCGTATCTGGTTAATCTTCCTTCCCGAAATCCAGTTTCAACCGTCAAGAGTAAGCCGATAAATTGCATTGTCGCCTAGTTGAGATTCAACAACCAATGGAACCAAATACCCACTCCCAACGTGACCAGCAGCGGGCGATCACCACAAGACTCTCGACCCTCCTCGCCCCATTGGCGATAGCCGGCATCCTGGTCCTTGCTCTCAGTCCCTCACTGGCCTCGGCCACGTCATTCCAGAGCGGGGACGGTCAGACCGGAGACGCCACCACCGAGGGCGAGCAGGCAGAGGAGGATGGCGGGGCCGGTGGCACCGAAGTCGACGATGCCAGGCTGGCGCTTGGTTCCGAGGTCTACACCCAGATCTGTTCGGCCTGCCATCAGGCCGGGGGTGCCGGCCTCCCCGGGTCCTACCCCCCTCTGATCGACAACCCCAGAGTGCAGGATGCCGAGTACGTCCGCGGCGTCATCAACAACGGCCTGCAGGGCGAGATCGTGGTCAACGGAGAGACCTACAACGGGGTCATGCCGTCATTCTCCACCCTGGCCGATGATGAGGTCGATGCCGTCATCTTCTACGTCCAATCCGGATTCCAGGCACCGGCCGGCCCGCTACCCGATACCGGCCAGACCGGCCCGGTCGCCGGTACCGAACTGCCGGGTCTGACCAACCTGACCTGGCAGGCCGGTTTCCTCATCGCCGCCTTCGTCGTCCTTCTCGTCATCGGTCCTCGATTGACCAGTCGAAACGACCGCCTCGGCACCCCGTGGTTTGACGCCACGCTCAAGACCGCAACAATCGTAATTGCGGCGGCAATCGCAATTGCCTACATCCCCAATTGGGTGCTGCAAACCGATACGGTATCGGGACTTCCCCGACTGGCCCAGGACCTGATCGGTGTATCGGTCTGGACCCTAGGACTGCTGGCCTGTCTCGGTGGCCTTTGGTACGCCCATCGGGAGTCCCGCATATGACCCATCGCTGCGTTCCTCCGATCGCCTGGTCCTGTTCGGGGCCCGGTTCCCGGATTCCCTTCCAGGAGATGATCATCCGATGAGCCTGAAACCTCTCGAGTTCTACGACGAGAACATCCCCTGCCTGGCCGCCTGCCCCGTCAATACCAACGCCGGGATGTACGTTGCGGCAATCGCCGACGGCGAGGACGAGATGGCCTACCTCACCGCCCGCCTCCCGAATCCCTTTGCCTCGGTGTGCGGCCGGGTCTGCGCCGCACCGTGCGAGGACGCCTGCCGTCGAGGTGAGATCGACCGACCCATCGCCATTCGGGCCCTGAAGCGGTTCGTGACCGAGCAGTTCGGCACCGAGACCGGGGCCGACTCGTCCTGGGCCAAGGTGGCCAGCCCTCCCCCGGTGGAACTGCCCCAATCGATCGGCATCGTCGGTGCCGGCCCGGCCGGCATGGCCTGTGCTCACGACCTGCGCCGCTTCGGCTACAAGGTCACGGTGTACGAGGCCACCGACAAGCTGGGCGGCGCCATGTGGCTCGGCATTCCCGAGTACCGCCTCGATCGTGATGTTCTGGCCGCCGACACCCAGGCCATCGTCGACATGGGCGTCGAGGTCCGCTACAACACCAAGCTGGGTGAGCACGTCTCGCTCGAGGGCCTGCGGCAGCGCCACGACGCCATCTTCCTCGCCATCGGAGCCACGCTGGGCCGGGGCCTCGACATCGACGGTTCCGAGTCCGACGGCGTACTCAAGGCCATCGAGTTCCTTATCAACATGAACCGGGGCTTCGAGGTCGAGGTTGGCGAGCGGGTCGTGGTGATCGGCGGCGGCGATGTGGCCATGGATGCGGCGAGAACCGCCCTTCGGGCCTCGCAGTACGAGTCGCAGCGACCGGACGGTGCCCCCACCGCACCCGAGGCCCCGGGCCCCGAATCGGGCGACCGATCGTCGATGACCGAGGCCTTCGACGCCGCCCGGACCGCAGCCCGGGCCGGAGCCAAGCAGGTGACGATCATCTCGCTCGAATCCCGGGACGAGCTGCCGGCCCACGAGTTCGAGGTCGAGGAGGCGGCCCACGAAGGTATCAGCTTCGTGCATCGCCGGGGACCGGCTGCCATCACCTCCACCGACGGCCGGGTGACCGGTCTCGACACCGTCGGGGTCACCCGGGTGTTCGACGAAGACGGCCGCTTCGCCCCCGAATTCGACAACGACGATGTCCGTCACTTCGAGGCCGACACGGTGATCCTGGCAATCGGTCAGGCCATCGACCTCGATGCCCTCGGCCCCGACGGACCGGCCATCAGCACCCGAAGGACCATCGAGATCGACTGGGACTCCGGCGCCACCAACCTGGCCGACGTGTGGTCGGGAGGTGATGCCGCCAAGGGGCCCCGCACCCTGATCGACGCCATCGCCGATGGTCGCCGTTCCGCCGCCGACATCCATCGACATTTTGGGGGCACCCTGCCCTCGGACAGGCCCGGCCATATGGTGGAGCTGAAGCAGTTTCACCGACTGGACGATCTCTACGACGGGCAGGCTCGGGTAGACGTGCCGACCCTGGAGAGCGGTCGACGCATCGGCCTGGCCGAGGTCGAACTCGGATTCACCCCGGAGCAGGCCCGGTGCGAGGCCAACCGCTGCCTGCGGTGTTTTGCCAACATCCTCCTCGACACCGAGAAGTGCGTGTTGTGTGCACTGTGCTCCGATGTCTGCCCGGTCGACGTCATCTCGCTGGTGCCGTCGGAGGCCGTCCAGCCCGAACAGCCGGGATCGACGGCGCTGTTGTTGGATGAGACAGCGTGCATTCGCTGTGGACTGTGTATCGAACGATGTCCCCCCGACGCACTGTCGATGGGGGTCTGGACCGGTGTGGGAGTTCCATCATGACCGTGCTCGACGACCCCGGTGTCGGCCGGGTGAAGGCCGACACCTCCGATCAGACGGCCGAACGCACGGCCACACCACCGGGAGACATCCTCCGGCATCCCATGAGATGGCTGCGCTCCACCCAAGTGGGGCGATCGGTCTGGCGCACGCCGCCCCGGGCTACCCGCCGGGACACTGCGGCCAGCCACTGGTCGAGCTTCCTACTCCATATCTACCCGGTCAAGATCAAGCGATCCGAGCTCGGGTTCCGCCACACCTGGTATCTCGGTGTGATCTCCACCGTGTTGTTCGGTTCGCTCATCCTGTCCGGGCTGTACCTGATGTTCTTCTACGTCCCGTCACCGGCCTCGGCCTACACCAACATCCAGACCATCCAGACCCAGGTCGCCTTCGGCCAGTACATCCGCAATGTGCATCGATGGTCGGCCCATCTCATGGTTTTGATGGTGGCGGCCCACATGGGCAAGGTCTTCTATCGGGGGGCTTACAAGAAGCCACGAGAGTTCAACTGGGTGATAGGGGTCGTCCTGCTGGTGCTCACCCTGCTGATGTCGTTCACCGGCTACCTTCTGCCGTGGGACCAGCTGGCCTACTGGGCCGTGACCGTGGGCACCGAGATGGCGGCTTGGGTGCCTTTCGTCGGTGACCAGGTACGGGAGCTGATGCTGGGAGGCCAGACCGTGGGCTCGGCCACCCTGCTGCGGTTCTACGTCCTCCACGTCGCCGTGCTGCCGGCCGCGCTGGTGGTGGTGCTCATGTTCCATCTATGGCGGTGGCGCAAGGACTCGATGCTCGACCTCGAACGACAGGAGCCGTGATGAGTGACGATATCCGACACTCCCGACCCCTTCCCGGCCGCCTCGATCCCGATCCCCCCGTCATTGAGGGAAAACGGGTTCTGGGGATTGTCCCTGGCAAGCCGGTGGCCGGTGAGGGAAAGGACCCGGCGGCCGATGACATGGTCATGGTCTGGCCCCATCTCCTGGTACGCCACGCCGTTGCCGCCCTGGCCATCACCCTGGCCGTGCTCATCATCGCCATCTTCTTCGACGCCCCACTCAAAGCGGTGGCCAATCCGGCGATCACACCGAATCCGGAGAAGGCCCCCTGGTACTTCGCCGGGCTCCAGGAGCTGCTGGCCCACTTCCATCCTCTGGTGGCCGGTGTGCTGATCCCAGGGGCCATCGTGATCGGACTGATCGCGTTGCCCTACCTCGATCGCAGTCTGTACGTGAAGCCAAGCCACCGCCGCGTCGCAGTGGCCACCTTCACGGCTTTCCTCGTTCTGTTCGTGATCCTGACCCTGATCGGGTTCGCCTTCCGCGGCCCGAACTGGAGTTGGGTCTGGCCCTGGCAGGAGTGGCACGGTGAGTTCTGAATCGGAAACGACGGTCGAGGTCGGCGCCGGGTCCAGGGAGGACGACGTCCCGGACCAGGGGGCGATCATGAAGCGCCGGCAATTCCTGTCCCGTACGTGGCAGGCCGGAGGAGCTCTCCTCGCAGCGGCCGGTGCCTGGACCGCATGGGATCTTCTCCAACCCCTACCCACCACCGGCTTCGGCGGCAAGGTGCGGTCGGTTCGACCCGATGCCGTACCCGACAACACGGTGGTCGAGGTCCGGGCCGCCCGATCCTACCTGACCAAGGTCGACGGCGAAATCCTGGCCCTGAGCGAGAAGTGCACCCACCTTGGTTGCCGAGTCCCCTGGTGCGACTCGTCGGGGCTGTTCGAGTGCCCATGCCACGGCTCGGTGTTCAATCGGGCCGGCGACTACGTGACCGGCCCGGCGCCCCGGGGAATGGACGGCTACCCGACGGAGGTCGCCGAGGACGGTTTCGTCTACATCGACACCGCCGAGCCCGATCTGGGACCGTCACCCGGTAGCGGCCAACGGGTCGACTCGACACCCAAAGGTCCGTCGTGCGCAGCCGAAGGGGGTCACAGCTGATGGCGTACGAAAGCGATGAGGAACTCGAGGCCTCGACCAACCGGGTGATGCTGGTCGGTGCCGGCTTGATCCTCCTGCTGGTCCTGGCATTCCCCCTATACCGACTGGTCGAGCCCCTCAACCGGGACGAAGCGCGCGAGGAGCAATTGGACTCGCTCGCTGAGGCCGGCGAGTCCACCTGGAGCTTCAACTGCGCATCATGTCACGGCCTCAACGGTGAGGGTGGGGTTGGTCCGGCCCTCAACTCCTCACAGTTCCTGGAGTCGGCCACCAACCGCCAGATCGAACAGCTGGTGGCTGTCGGCGTGCCCGGTTCCCAGATGGGGGCCTACTCCCAGGACTTCGGTGGTCCTCTGACCTCCGAGCAGATCAAGGCTGTCGTCACCTATATCCGCACCTGGGAGCCGAACGCCCCGGACAATCCCGACTGGCGCTCGATGCTGGGCGCCAGCGCCGCACCGGCCGGCGACGGTGGGGATACCGCATCGGCCGACGACGGTGGGAACGACGCCGAAGGCGGGGGCGACGACAGCGACAGCTGATGGAGTCCGGTTCCGACGAGTCCACGATGACGTCGGGCCGGACTCTCGAACCGGTGGGGCCGATGGCCGTCAACACTCAACCCCATCTTGTGCCGATGCCCGAGACAGCGCCGAAAACACCAACCGGTCTCGCTACCATCGAGCTGGTTTGATTTGCCACCGGCGCCACCGATATCTCACTATGGCCACCATCCCTCGGTTCCCCGATACTAACGTGGCGTGACCGGTGGCCCGCGAGGCGAAGGGAAGTCTCGATGACAAGCGACAATCTGGGTGAGCTGGCGGAACAACTACGGCATCTTGCTCGGGTCCCCAACCTTCTCGTCGCCTGTGACTATGACGGCACCATCGCTTCCCTGGTCGACGATCCGATGGAAGCCCGACCCAACAGGGACTGCGCCGCCGCCCTGCGCCAGCTTGCCGAGCAGGCCAACACCACCGTCACCGTTGTGTCCGGACGGAGCCTGCGGGATTTGGCCACCCTGTCCCGTCTGCCGGAGTCGATCCGGCTGGTCGGCAGCCATGGAAGCGAATTCGATCTCGGCTTCGCCTCCCAACTGGACGAGGATCTGTTGGACAAGCGGGAGATCATCACCCGCGAGGTTCGCGCTCTGGGCTTCAAGTACGGGGCGAGGGTCGAGGAGAAGCCGACCGGCATCACGTTCCACTTCCGGGGCCTCGACGACGGGATCAAGGAGGCAGCACGTCAGGAACTGGTCCGGGGCCCCGCCGGTCACGAGTGGATCTATGTCCGAAACGGTCGCGACATCATCGAGTTCTCGATCATCAGCACCAACAAGGGAGTCGCGCTCACTACCCTCCGCCACCAGGTCGGGGCATCGGCCGTGATCTATGTCGGCGACGATGTAACCGATGAGGAGAGCTTTCGCACCCTGACCGGTCCCGATGTCGGCGTCAAGGTCGGCGACGGTCCGACCGTTGCCAAATATCGGGTGGCCGACACCGAAACGGTCGCCCGCATCCTGGCCCTGTTGGCCGAGATCAGGGGCAAGTGGCTGCGGGGTGAGGGCCTGGTGCCCATCGCCGATCATTCGGTGCTGTCCGATCTGCGTACTGCGGCTATCGTCGACACCAGGGCGTCGGTGTGCTGGATGTGCGTGCCCAGAATCGACTCGACGGCCATTTTCGCCTCACTTCTGGGCGGGCCGTCGGCCGGGCATTTCACCGTGACCCAGGTTCCGGCCGATGGCGACGGGGAGCACCGTCCCCACCCCCGCCACCAGCACTACATCCCCAACACCATGGTGCTGGAGTCGAAATACGAGTCATTCACCGTGACCGACTTCCTCGACTGTTCCAGCGGCCGAACCCGTCGGCTGGCCGGACGGTCGGACCTGATCCGGGTGTTGGAGGGCGAGGGACGAGCCAGGATCGAGTTCGCCCCCCGCCTCGACTTCGGTCGAGTGCCGACCCGGCTGGCCCACAAGTCGGGGGACGGTATCATCGTGAAGGGCACCGCCGATCTGGTGGTGTTGCGTGCCCCCGACGTCGACTGGGAAATCGTCGAGGACGGCAGTCATCACACTGCGGTTGGAACGGTGGATCTTGATCCCGGCCGGGCGGTCCATCTGGAGCTACGAAGCGGTACGGCAACGGTTCGACCTGATACCAGAGGCCCCGGCGATCGGCTGAACGACACCGCCCACTTCTGGTCGAACTGGGTTTCCAAGCTCGAGCTCCCGATACTGGAGCGAGAACTGGTGGGCCGTAGCGCTCTGATGCTCAAGAGCCTTTGCCACGGCCCGACCGGTGCCATCGTCGCCGCCGCCACCACCAGCCTGCCTCAGAACCTCGGCGGCGTTCGCAACTGGGACTACCGGTACTGCTGGTTGCGGGATGGGGCCATGGCCGCCGCCGCCCTCGTTCGGCTGGACTCTCGGGCCGAGGCCATGGCGTTTCTCGACTGGGTCCTGCAACTGCTCGAAACCAGATCCGATCCGGAGCGCCTGGCTCCTCTCTACAACGTGACCGGCCGCCACCTACCGCCGGAGGCCGAGATCGCCGACCTTCCCGGCTACGGGGGTAGCCGACCGGTCCGGATCGGAAATGCCGCCGATGGTCAGGTCCAGCTCGACGTCTTCGGACCGGTGGTCAATCTGGTTCACCTGCTGTTGGAGCAGGGCGAGGCGATCTCGGCCGAGCACTGGCATCTGGTCGAGGCCATGGTGTTGGCGGTCTCGCGACGTTGGCACGAGCCCGACCACGGCATCTGGCAGATCCGGCGCCCTGCTCGACACCATGTCTATTCCAAGGCGATGGGCTGGTTGACCGTGGATCGTGCCATCGCCATCGCCGACCAGTTCCTGGATCGGGAACCGGCGGCCTGGGTCGAGCTGCGGGACCAGATCGCCGAGGACGTGCTGACCAAGGGCTGGAGTGACTCGCGTCGGTCCTTTGTCGCCGCCTACGACGGCGATGACCTCGACGCGTCGGTGCTGGCCATCGGGCTGTGCGGCCTGCTGGCAGCCGATGATCCTCGCTTCGTGTCCACCGTCGAGGCTGTCGAGCGGGAACTCCGGCGGGGTCCGACGGTATACAGCTATCTGGACGATGACGGTTTACCCGGTCGCCACGGCGGCTTCAGCCTGATGACCTCCTGGTTGGTCGAGTCCCTGTGTCGGATCGGGCGACGTTCGGAGGCCGAGCAGCTTTTCAAGGACCTGTGTGATCTGGTCGGGACCACCGGGGTGATGTCGGAGCAATACGATCCGGAGCACCAGCGATCGTTGGGAAACATCCCACAGGCCTACGCTCATCTCGGTCTGATCAACAACGCCCTTCTGCTCGACCGCTGAGCATCGCTCCGTCCGGTCGCCAACCGGTCGTCATCACCTCTGCTACTCGACGGCGGCGCTGGCCGTCTCCCATTCGCTGAGCAGCCTGTCGGTCCTCGACTTCACCTTCTCGTACTCCCCCACCAGGTCGTTCATTCTGGCCTGGTCCTCATACACAGCGGGATCGGCCAGCAATGCCTCGATCTCGGCCAGCCTCGTCTCGGCCTCGATCGCCTGCTTCTCCAGGCGATTGACCCGCTTGCGCAGCTCCCGTAGCCGTCGGCTGTCGCCGTCGACGGTGGACCGCCGCGATCGTCGGTTGCCGCCGTCGCCGTCCGCCGGCAAACCCGACCCGTTGCTCCGATTCGAGGCCTGGCTTCGGCCGGCGAGACGACCGGCGGAATCGGCGCCCGATCGGGCCAGCGTCATGGAGCCGAACGTCCCTCCTGCGGTCACCGAGGGAGACAGGACGGCCTCGTCCAGCTCCTGATGGTGAGTCACTGCGCCATTTCTGACCTCGACCAGTTGCTCCGCTGTGGTCCGGATCAGGTGGCGATCATGGCTCACGATCAACACCGTTCCCGGGTAGGCCGACAGGGCATCTTCCAGGACGTCACAACTGGGGAGATCGAGGTGGTTGGTCGGCTCGTCGAGGATCAGCAGATTGACCGGGTTACACATGATCTCGGCCAGGGCCAACCGGGTTCGCTCGCCACCGGACAGATCGCCGACCTGACGATCGACGGCGTCACCAGAAAAGCCGAACGAACCCAGCACGGTCCGCATGTTGCGGTTCTTGGGCTGCTCGCCGACGGCGTGGCGGAACTCCTGCTCCACCGTGCGGTTCAGATTCAGGGCATCGACCTGGTGCTGAGCGAAATAGGCGACGTCGACGTTGGCCCCCAACTTGGCCGAACCCGAGATCGGGGCAAGCTCGCCCATGATGACTTTGAGCAGGGTCGACTTGCCCGCCCCATTGGGGCCGACCAGAGCCAGCTTCTGGCCCCGCTCGACCACGAGATTCACATCCTCGAGCAGTGGTGAGCCGTCATAGCCGATGGTGGCATCGGCAATCTCGATCACCACCCGGGCCGACCGCGGCGGATCGGGAAAACCGAAGGCCAACTTCAGCTCCTCGGCACTCGGAGCCTCGATCCGCTCCAGTTTCTCCAAGGTCTTGATGCGGGACTGGACCTGACGGGCTTTGGTCGCCTTGTAGCGGAAGCGCTCGATGAAGCGCTCCACCCGGGCGATCTCCTTGGCCTGGCGCTTGGCCGCCGCCTCCAACGACGCCAGCCGTTCCTCCCGGGCCACGACGAACTCGGCGAAGCCTCCGACGTATTCCAGGGCCGAGCCCAACGCCATCTCGACCACACGCTCGGCCACGGCGTCGATGAAGTCCCTGTCGTGGGAGACGAACAGGATGGCCCCGGACCACGACGCCAGCTGGTTCTCCAGCCAGGCCACCGAATCGACGTCAAGATGATTGGTTGGTTCGTCGAGCAGCAGGCAGTCCGGCTGCTGCAGCAGAAGACGCGCCAGGGCGGCCCGCATCTGCCAACCACCGGACATCTCGCCCAGAGGGCGATCCATGTCGGGGGTGGAGAACCCCAGGCCTCCAAGAATCCGGCGGGCCTCGGCTTCCACCTGGTAGCCTCCCAAAGTCTCGAATCGGGATTGGATCTCGCCGTAGCGCTTGACCACCCGATCATGGTCGGCGCCGCCGGTCGTCGTCATCTCCTGCTCCAGCCGCCGCAATTGCCGTTCCAGGTCGACGATGTCGTCGGCGCCGCGCATCACCTCCTCGAGCACCGTCCCCGACCACGACTCCAGCAGCTCCTGAGGCAGGTAGCCGATCCGGTAGTCGTTGGGCCGTGATACCTCCCCGCCATCGGCATCCTGGAGACCCATGATGATCTCCAGGATGGTGGTCTTGCCCACTCCGTTACCCCCGATGAGGGCGATCCGACGGCCCGGCGACAGCCGGAAGGTGACGTCCCGAAACAGAGTACGGGCGCCGTGGGACTTCGTGAGACCGGACACGGTGAGCACCGGTTCAGGCTACTGGCGGTCCGAGGTCGGCCGTGGTTGGGCGATCGAGAACCACGGTGACGGTTCCCACAATGTCGGCTGCCGGCAGTCGACCCCAGGTTCGACTGTCGGTTCCGGCCGCTGGATTGTCACTGGTCAGCCAGACCCCCCCGTCACCCCAATTCTCGACCCGCTTGATGACCAGTAGTCGGTCCCCGCTGGTTGTGTCGAGTTCGGAGGGGTGGCGGGCCACGGCCAACCGACCCGGTTCCGGGTGGCGACGTCCGGGATCGATGAGCACGAACTCACCGTCGTGGAGGGTCGGCTCCATCGAGAGACCCGAGACCCGAATCCGACGACGACGGCCGATGATCCAGGCCAGACCCTCGCCGATGGCCCTGATGGTGGGCGGATGCACGATCACGGAGTCGAAACAAGGAGCGGGATCGAACCGATCGACAGGTGGGAAAAGGACGACCGAGCCGGACGGCGCCACAGGGCGCCATGCCGGCTCGGGTACGAGATCATGACATGCAATGGCGGACCGACGAGGACGGCACCGCTGGCAACAGTGACGTGGCCGCCCTGACGGTCAGCTGGCCACGTACCAGGGAATGTCGCGACCCTTGGTGGCCCAGAAGATGTTGTGAATGTTCTCGATCATGGCCATGAGTCCGTTGGCTGCGTCGAGGCTGACCGAGGTCTTGCACGCCGAGGCCTGCTTGGCCGCCTTCCAGAAGGTGGTGTGGAGGTCCGGATACTGCTCGAGATGCTCAGGCTTGAAGTAGTCGTGCCACAAGATGTTGAGTTCCCGCTTGACCAACTCAGCCTGCTCCTCCTTGATGTTCACGTACCGGATGTAGGTGTTGTGGGCACCCTCGGACGACATGTCGATGTCGAGCAGCTTCTTGGTCATCGACAGAACGGCTTCACCGGCGATCCGGGCGCTGGCCGGATCGTAGACACCGCACGGGCCATCGCAGTGGGCGGAGGCGGCCGAGGCGGGACTGACGGCGTCGAGGCTCTGGAGCAAGCGGGTAATGAACTTCATGTAGGTCTCCTGGTCTGGTGGCCGGGATGGATTTGGTCTCGCCTGGAAGCGTACCGGCATCCTCAGGCCTTGTTACAAAACCGCACGCGGGGTTCGCCATCCGTGGCCACACCGGGATCGGCGTCCCACGCCGCAACCGACCGGCCCGACGCCTGGAGATTGCCGTCGGATGTTCGATAAGGACTTTGGACCCTGGAGTGGTCGGGCCCCCGATGCCATGGTGGTGGACACGATCCGGAGGAGCGGCCATGGCCTCGGTTCAGACACAAGGGGTCACGACCTCGACCACCCCGGCCTCGAGCGCGGAGCGGGCAACGAAGGACTTCGGCGAAGGATTGACGCAAGTTCGGGCCCTCAACGAGATCTCGGTGGCCTTCGAGTCCGGCCGATTCTCGGCCATCATGGGGCCGTCGGGGTCGGGAAAGTCGACCCTGCTTCACTGCCTGGCCGCGCTGGAGCCGCTCACCTCGGGCCGGGTGTTCGTCGGCGGCACGGACTTGAGCGACTGCAGTGATCGCGAGCTGACGGAGCTACGTCGGGACCGCATCGGCTTCGTGTTTCAGACGTTCAATCTCATCCCCACCCTGACGGCGGAAAGGAACATCACGCTGCAACGTCGGTTGGCCCGGGAGAAGGTCGACCAGGACTGGTTCGACACCGTCATCGACACCCTCGAGCTGCGTGACCGGCTACAGCATCACCCCTCGGAACTGTCGGGGGGCCAGCAGCAGCGGGTAGCGGTGGCCCGGGCCCTCATGAACCAACCGGAGATCATCTTCGCCGACGAGCCCACCGGCAATCTCGATTCGGCCAGTGGTCGGGAAGTTCTCGACTTCCTCCGTCGGGCCGTTGACGAGTTCGGTCAGACGGTTGTCATGGTCACCCACGACCCGGGTGCCGCCGGCTACGCCGACCGCGTGGTCTTCCTGGCCGACGGCAGGATCGTCGACGAGATGCCGGATCCCACCACTGAGCAGGTCCTGGAGAAGTTGAAGGACATGGGGTCTTGAGATGTTACGACTCACGCTCGATTCCCTGAGAGCCCGTAGATTCCGACTGCTGTCGACGGTGTTGTCCATCACCATCGGCATCGCCTTCCTGTCCGGCTCGCTGGTCCTGATCGACACCCTGGGTCGCACCTTCGATGATCTGCTGGCCGACGTCAACCGGGGGGTGGACGCTGAACTCCGCAGCAGCGACGTCATCGAGACGGCATTCGGGGACATCCGAGGCCGGGTCGACGCCTCGGTGATCGATCTGGTCAGCCAGGTCGAAGGAGTCGGTGCAGTGGCCGGCGGCGTCGTCGGTTACGCCCAGCTCGTCGACACCAACGGGAAGGCCATGGGCAACCCCGGCCAGGGTGCGCCCACGCTGGGCGTCACCTGGACCGATGTCGATGAGTTGAACCCCATGGTTCTCGTGGAGGGGTCGCCGCCGTCCACGCCGACCGAGGTTGTCATCGACCGAGGCAGCGCCAAGAACGGGCCCTTCTCGGTGGGCGACGACGTCACCGTGCTGACCCAGGGCGGACCGCTGGTGTTCGAGGTATCGGGAATCGCCACCTTCGGGACCGCGGACTCGCCGTTGGGAGCCAGCGTCACCATTTTCGAGTCGGAGACGGCCCAACGACTGCTGGCGGAACCGGACCGCTATGACGTCATCGACATGGTCGCAGCCGACGGCGTCAGCCAGGATGAACTCCGAGATCGGGTGGCGGCCGTGGCTCCGGCCGGAACCGAAGTCATCACCGGCGAGGACCTGATCGACGAGTCCCAGGACGACGTCGGTGAGGCGCTGGCGTTCTTCAACACGTTCATGCTGATCTTCTCCGGTATCGCCCTCTTCGTGGCCGCCTTCATCATCTACAACACCTTTTCGATCCTGGTGGCTCAGCGAACCCGGGAGCTGGCGCTCTTGCGGTCGCTGGGAGCCCACCGGGGACAGATACGGCTGGCCGTGCTGGGAGAGGCAATCGTTGTCGGCCTGGTGGCATCGATCGTCGGCCTGGTGTCGGGAGTCGGGGTGGCCGTGATGTTGAAGGGTCTGCTTGGCGGTCTCGGACTGGCGCTCCCAGGCAGCGGTCTGGTCTTCCAGCCGGCGACGGTGTGGTGGTCGCTTCTCATCGGAGTCGGGATGACGATGATCTCGGCCCTGGCTCCGTCGCGACGATCGGGGGCGGTGGCGCCGATGGAGGCCATCCGGGCCGCCACGGTGGAACGGACCGGGATGTCGTTCCGGCGCCTCCTGGTCAGTCTGGCACTTCTGGGTGCCGGTAGCGGCGTCCTTGCCTGGGGCTTGTTCGGGAATCCGCCATCGATCGCGCTGGTCATCGGAGTCGGGGCCGTGACCGTGTTCCTCGGCGTCTTCTCGCTGTCGCCTGTGCTTGCCGTGCCGTTTGCCGACATCATCGGTCGACCACTCGCCCGGCTTCGGGGCGTTCCCGGTGAGCTGGCTCGCGAAAACGCCATGCGCAATCCCCGGCGGACGGCGACGACGGCCGCTGCGCTGATGATCGGAGTTGGTCTGGTTGCCACCATCTCCATCTTTGCCGAATCGGCCAAGGCCTCGATCAACAAGATCATCGACGATGCCTTCATCGGTGACATCGTCGTCGACTCGGGAACGGTCGGATTCGGTGGCCTCAGCCCCGAACTCGCCGCTCGTCTCAACGCCGAGCCCTCGGTAGAGGCAGCTTCCGGGGTGCGGCTTGGGTTCGTCGAGATCGCCGGCGAAGCCCAAACGTTGTACGGCGTCGATCCGACAACGATGGGAGACATTGTCGACGTCGGGGTGCTGTCGGGATCGGTCCAGTCGCTGGGACCGAACGACATAGCCGTTCACGATGAGTTCGCCGCCGATCAGGGTTGGTCGATGGGCGACACCATCGAGGTGCTGTTCGCCGAGACCGGTCGCCGGGAGATGACGATCTCGGTTATCTACGAACGGGACGAACTGACGGGAAACTTCTTCGTCGGCAACCCGGCCTTCGAGGCCAACTTTCCCAACATCTTCGACTTCCTGGTGTATGTCGTCGGTGCCGACGGTTTCACCACGGCCCAGACCCGGGCCGCAGTCGAGACCATCGCCGCCGACTACGCCAACGCCGAGGTCCAGGATCTCAGCGAGTACAAGCAGGGCCAGGCCGATCAGATCAACCAGCTGCTGAGTTTCGTCTACGCCCTCCTGTTCCTGGCCATCATCATCGCTCTCATCGGTATCGCCAACACGCTGGCTCTGTCCATCCTGGAGCGAACCCATGAGCTGGGTCTGCTGCGGGCCATCGGTATGACACGGAGTCAGCTCCGGTCATCCATCCGGTGGGAGTCGGTGCTGATCGCCCTGCTGGGAACGGCTTTGGGGGCGGTGATCGGTCTGTTCTTCGGCTGGGCCATCGTCGAAGCCCTGCGTGATGAGGGATTCACCGAGCTGCGGGTACCCCTCGATCAGCTACTCATCGCCGTCGTGCTGGCCGTGATCGCCGGTGTCGTGGCCGCCACCCTGCCGGCCCGAAGGGCGGCGAAGATGGACGTGCTCGACGCCATCGCCACCGACTAGTGGTGCGTCGCTCAATCAGCGGTGGGGGATCGCCGAGAGATCGGCGTGCCTGACAAGGACGCAGGAGGAAGCCTCACTCGTGAGTGTGAGGCGATGACGAGGACACCGACAGGGGCGTCGAGATCCGGCGAGACCCGGTCGATCATTTGGGCGACGCACCACTAGTGAGTATGGAACGGCCGGCGACCGGCTGCATCCCCACATGGCGTGCCGTGCCAAATCGCTGGTTCCCGGGCCGGGGAAAGTAGCGTTGGGACATGTCCATCAATGACCTCAACGACCAGACCCATGCCCACCCACCCGAGGCACCGGCCATGGCCATGTATGCCGATGACGCGGCATCGAAGGGATTGGGGATGGAGATCGTGGAGGTCGGCTATGGTCGGGCTACTGTGACGATGACCATACGAGCCGACATGGTCAACGGCCTCGACATCTGCCACGGTGGCATCATCTTCGCCCTGGCCGACTCGGCCATGGCTTTTGCCACCAATTCCTACAACCGCTACGCCGTGGCCACCATGGCCGAGATCGACTGGATTCGACCTGGGCGCAAGGGGGCGGTTCTGACGGCGGTGGCTGAGGAACGGCACAAGCGGGGGCGCAACGCCATCACCGATGTGGTGGTCACCGACGACTCGGGTCACACCATCGCACTGTTCCGGGGTCGAACCCGCCAGATCGAGGGCCAGCACCTCCCCGATCTCGACCAGTGACGGGACGGGGACGGTTTTCAGTAGCCGGCTTCCACGTCGATGACCCCCTCGAGCGGCTGCCGGGCGGCAAAGCGAGCGACGTTGGCTCGAATGTGGGCGGCCAGGAGGGGAACCCCCATCTCCGGGGTGTTGCCGACGTGGGGCGTGATGATGGCCCGGGCGTGGTTCCAGAGACGATGACCGTCGGGAAGGGGCTCGGGATCGGTGACATCGAGGCAGGCGCCACCGATGTCGCCCTCGTCCAGGGCCCTGAGGAGGGCGTCGGTGTCGACATGGCGGCCTCGGGCCACATTGACCAGCCACCCGTGGGCCGCCATGGCCGCGAACTCGGCTGCGCCCATGACCCCCTCGGTCTCCGGAGTCAGAGCCAAAGCCAGCACGACCAGATCGGCACCGGCCAGGACGTCGAGCCGTTGGGCGAAGGTGACGGTCCGGGTGGCGCCGACCAACGGTTCGGGCCTGCGACGGACGACGTTGATGGTACACGCGAACCCCTGGAGCAGTCTCGATGAGCTCCTCGGTGATCCCTCCGGCTCCGAGTACGGTGACCGTGCCTCCGACCAGGTTGTGACCCACCGGCGGTGACCAGGTCGACGCGCGGGCGTAGGTTGAGAGTCCCCGCAGTCCGGCCAAGCCCAGCATCAACGCGTGCTCCGCCACCGGCCGGGCATAGACACCACGGGCACAGGTCCAGACCCGGTCACGGTCCAGATAGTCGACGTAGGGTTCGATGCCGGCAAAGGGCAGTGCCACCCATTTGAGCCGGCCTTCCACCCGATCGGTGGCGGCCTGCTTCAGGGCGACCGGCAGATCATAGGGCGCTGCTGGATCGGCCCATACCAGGGCCTCGGCATCCTCCAGTCCGACCACCAGTCCCCCGCCATCGCGCACCGCCTGCTCGAGCGATTCGTACCGACCGGATTTCGGCTCGACCGCGATCTTGGGCACGGTGAACTCGGCAGCGGTCTCGGTCATGACGCCACGGGCTTGACCCGATCCAGGGCCTGCTTCAAGTCGGCCACCAGATCGGACGCATCCTCGATACCCACCGAGAGGCGAACGAGGTCGTCGGGTACTTCGAGCGGGGATCCGACCGCGGAGGCATGGGTCATGGCCCCGGGGTGCTCGATCAGGGATTCGACCGCGCCCAGTGATTCGGCCAGGGTGAACAACTCGGTCGACTCGGTGATGGTTATGGCCGCATTGCGACTGCCGGTCTGGAAACTGACCATGGCTCCGAATCCCGACATCTGCTTCAGGGCCGCTTCGTGACCGGGATGGTCCTCCAGCCCGGGCCACAGCACCCGCTCCACGGCCGGATGGGACCGCAGCAGATCCACGATGCGAGCGGCGTTGTCAAGGTGACGGTCCATACGCACGCCCAGGGTCTTGGCCCCCCGCAAGGTGAGATAGCAGTCCCACGGGCCGGGAACCGCACCCACCGCATTCTGGACGAAGGTCAGGTGATCGTGGACTTCGGCGTCATTGGTGGCCACCAACCCTCCGACCACGTCGGAGTGTCCACCCAGATACTTGGTGGTGGAGTGCACCACGAGGTCGGCACCGTGAGCCAGCGGTTGCTGCAGATATGGGGTGGCGAAGGTATTGTCGACAACCAGCCTGGCCTCCGGCCGCTTGGCCACCACGGCAGCCACCGCGGCGATGTCGACCACGGTCAACAGAGGGTTGGTGGGCGTCTCGACCCAGACCAGTCTGGTCCGCTCCGGCCAGCCAGCATCGAGTTCGGCGGGTCGGGTCAGATCGTGGGCCGACCAGGTGATGCCGACCCGGCCGAACACCTTGGAGATGAGCCGGAAGGTTCCGCCGTACGCATCGTTGCCCATGACCACGTGATCTCCGGGCTCCAGGAGCCTCAAAACCGCATCCTCGGCCGCCAACCCGCTGGCGAACGACACCCCGTAGGCGGCGCCTTCCAGAGCGGCCAACGAACGTTGCAGCGCGGTTCTGGTCGGGTTGCCGGTTCGGGCGTACTCGTAGCCCGAGTGTTTGCCCACGCCTTCCTGGGCAAAGGTCGACGTCTGGAACACCGGCACGGTCACGGCCCCGGTCACCGGTTCCGGATCCTGGCCGACGTGGATGGCCTTTGTGTTGAAACCCCAGGATTGTGAGGCCGTGTCCTCGCTCGACTTGGTGTTGGCTGCAGAATTCATGGTCAAAGCCTAGATGTTTCGGCCTTGGAGCCGTTGACCTCACTCGGGGAATCGGCCGAGAGGAACGAAAGCAGGTCGGCACGAGCCACCACGGTACGGGGCCGCCCACCATCGAGGACCAGTAGGGCCGGGGCAAGATCGAGCAATTGCACAGCCAACTCCACCGGTTGACCGATGCCGATGGTGGGCATCTTGGGGCTCATGACCTCCTCCACGGAACGGTCGAGCATCGAGCTGTCACCGAACGCCGCCTCCATAATCCGCAGCTCGTCGATCGAACCCATGACCTCGGCTGCGGCCAGTGGCATCTCGCCCTTGGCCACCGGCAGCTGGCTCACATCATGACGATGCATGAGGGCCACGGCGGCCCGTACTCTGTCGCCGGGTTGCACATAGACGAGGCCCGGGGTGTGAGCATCCTTGGCCGCCAGCACGTCGGCCACGGTGGGGCCCTCGGCGGTGAGGAAGCCGTACCCGGCCATCCATTCGTCGTTGAAGACCCGGCTGAGATAGCCCCGCCCGGAGTCGGGGATGAGCACGACCACAAGATCATCAGCCGTCAGTTCCTCGGCCAACCGGAGCGAGGCGGCCACCGCAGTTCCGCCCGAACCGCCGATGAGCAGACCCTCCTCCCTGCTGACTCGCCGGGCGGTGAGGAAGGAGTCGCGATCGGACACGGCAATGACCCGATCGACCAGCGCCTGATCGTAGGTGGTGGGCCAGAAGTCCTCGCCAACCCCCTCCACGAGGTAGGGCCGCCCCGATCCGCCGGAATAGACCGATCCTTCAGGGTCGGCGGCCACTATTTGCACGTTCGCGTTCTTCGCTTTCAGATAGCGACCGACCCCGGCCAGGGTCCCGCCGGTACCGGCCCCGGCCACGAAGTGGGTGATCCGGCCGTCGGTCTGATCCCAGATCTCGGGCCCTGTGGTCTCGAAGTGGGACAGTGGGTTGGTGGGATTGGCGTACTGGTTGGGTCGGAAGGCGTCGGGGGTCTCAGCCACCAGCCGTTCGGCCGTCGAGTAATAGGAGTCCGGGTCTTCGGGCGGAACCGCCACCGGGCAGACCACGACCTCGGCCCCGTAGGCCTTGAGAAGGTCGACCTTCTCCGGCGCCACCTTGTCGGTGACGACGAAAATGCACCGGTAGCCACGTTGCGCGGCCACGATGGCCAGTCCCACCCCGGTATTGCCCGATGTCGGTTCGATGATCGTCCCACCGGGTTTCAACAAGCCGTCCCTCTCGGCGTGTGCAATCATGGTGAGAGCCGGGCGATCCTTGGAGCTACCACCCGGATTGGTCAACTCGACCTTGGCGACGACCGGACAGGCGAGGTTCTTGCCGACCTGGCGCAGACGCACCATCGGCGTATTGCCGATCAGGTCCAGAACCGAGTCGGCGATGTCCATGGGTCCTCCTCGTCGAGGCGGTAGGCGGATGGCCGATCAGATGGCACCACCGGACCGGACCCGTTGGTCCCAGCCTATCCAAACCCGCCCTGGTCGCCGGAACCTACCAGGGGACGGCCCGATTCAGCCACTTCGGGGCCATGATCCGGCAGTTCGGGTATCAACGCCGACCCTGTTTCGAGAAGCTCGGCGACCCGATAGTAGCCGTCGGGCGAGCGAACCAACCACAGCACGAGCGATCGACGACGCGAGTGGCGTACTCCGTGAATCGCACCGGTCCGATCGACGAGATGGCGCTGGGGATCATCGACGGTGACCGAGAGGGCGGTCTTGGCTCCGTCGCGAATGACTGCGACCTTGCGGATGACCGGGCTTCTTCCCGACACCCGGAGACTGTTGGAATGAAGACGCTCGATCCGGGATGATGCTTGAATGTGGGCCGGCGTATTGGCCAGAAACACGGTGTCGGCCTGGGCCGCGACCGGATCATTCTCGAGCAGGAACTCGGCCAACAGCAGATCCGACGCCACCCGATGCCAGACGGGGTCGTCGTGGACGTTGCCGGGACGGTGGAGTCCATGACGTCCGGGTACCACGGCCCGACGCAGCGGCCGGGCGGCGGCATGGAAAACCGCCTGCTGACCAAGCAGCACCGGGCGAAGAGCCAGGGCGAACACCACCAGTTCGAACAGGGCGGCAATGGCCAGACCGATGCCGAACCGACCGGTAGGGGCCGGCGATCCGAACCAGCGGGAAAGGGACACGGCCAGCCCGGCCACCACCAGCGTGGCGAGCGCCAGCGTGGCCACCTGGCCCGGCGGTCCCGCCTCGGTACTGTGAACCCCACCGTTTCCGGCTCGACCGACATCGGCCGGCGTGTCCTCGTCGGCCTTGAGGAACTCGAGTTCGAATATACCGCTGCAGAGCGCCAGGACGGCGACCACAGCCACGGTCTCCAGCGCTGGGGGACTACCGGCCACCAACGAGTACAGACCGGCCAGGGCCGCCCCGCCGAGCAACCTCAGCACGAAGGTGGTCACCGACTGGTCCACGTTCTCGGTGACGACGTGAACGGCGAGAGCGGCCGCCGCAGCCAGCAGCACGACCGTGAACAACAGCAACGGACGGGAACCTTGCGACTCCTGCTGGTCGATCATGGGGCCGTCGAGAGAGGCGGCTCCGGCCGAGACATCGGCCAGATTCTGCAGCAGGATCTCGCCCTCCTGGGAGCGCAAGGACACGGCGGGAACGATCAGGACTCGTCTCGACATCGACAATGCGTCGAGCGCTGCCTCACCGTCGTCGCCGACAGCCAACGAACCCACCACCGAGCTCGACAGCAGAGAGACGCCGTCGACGGCCTCCTGGGGGCCTCCGGCGAGATATCGGGTGTCGATGGTGTCCACCCATGCCACCGACGCGTCGCCGACCACCCCATCCAGCCAGTCGGTACCGGTTTCCTCCGACAGCAGCGCCACCACTGCCTGGGTGGGATCGCCGGAACCGGCCAGGAGCTCACCTACCTGATAGGCGCCGGTGTCCTCGCCGAGCGATCGGTGATCGACGGTGGCCGGACCGGGGTTCCGGAACATGAATCCACCGAGCAGCAGCAGGCCGAGACCGAGGCCCAACACCGCCAGCAGGTTGAGACGGTCACCGGTGGGCGGGGTGACCGGTAACAGGTGACCCCGTGGCGGTCGATCGAGATTGGGCCCCCGCGACCACGACTGGCCCATGGCCCCGGGTCTGGCGAGATGAAGGCCGGCCAATACCGGGGCCATCACAGCAGCGGTGAACAAACCGGCGATCACCGATCCGACCACCACTGCGACCAGGGCGCCAGTAGCCCCGCCGAACAGCCAGAACAGGCCGAGCACGGCGAGAAAGCCGGACACGATCAGGGACAACTCGACCCCGATTGCGGCCAACGAGGAACGAACCATGATGGCGCCGTCGTCCCCATGGGGGGTCTCGTACCACAACAGCAGGCGAAGGCCGAGAACGATGGTGGTCACGAACCCCGCCACGGCGGCGACCACGGGGGTGGTGACGATGGTTCCGTTGAAGCCATCCACTGCCTGGGCCCCGACCGAGCCGGCCAGGAACACCGAAACCGGCCATGTCATTCCGGCCACCAGTGCTTCCCACCGGCCGAAGCGGAATCCCATGGCCAGGGCTGCCGCAGCGGCCAACAGTGCCAACATCCACACTGTGCCCTGGTAGCCGTCGGCCAGAAGCTGATCGGTCAGCATGCGGCCCCCGAGCAGCACCTGCGGTTCGGTACCGCCGTCGACTTCATCCGGCGGTTGCCCGCCACCGCTGTCGGCCGATTCGTCGTCGAGGACAATAGTCAAATCGTTGTCGACGGGCACACTCTCGATCAGCGTCGCCTCGATGTCGGCGACAACACGATCCAGGGTCCTGCGCACCACGGCAGCGTCGTTCACCCGGAGGTAGAAGGCGGTGGTCTCGGGCGTGGGCCAGTCGACGGTCGCGCTGCTGACACCGTCGATGGCTTCGAGCCGGTTCCGGGCCACGGCAAGCCATTCGTCATCGACATCGCTCGATTCGTCGACCACGGCGGCGACATCGGGCACCAGGCCGTCGACTGCGGCGCCGGTGGATGCAGTGGCGGTGGCGCCGAGCCCGGTCAGCAGTATCGCCGCAGCCGAAAGGCCGGAAAGGACGAGGGCGATGCGCCGCCCGATGCGTTGGTTCACCCCGTTCGGCCGCCCGGTACTCGACTCGTTGTTCTCCACCGGGCCCAAGCGTAGCGGGCCTTCCGCCGGGATCGATATCGGACCGTGGTCATGCCGATCAGTCCGTGTCGCCGACGCATCGCCCCGATTCTCGATCTCGCACCCCCGCTGGGTAGCGTGGTCGAACCATGAGCCCCGATCCCTGCGCACCGGTCATCGTCGGGGTGGCCCAGCGCACACGAAAACCAGCCGATCCGATGCCGTCCCTGGAGCCCGGCCTGCTGATGGCCGACACGGTGGAGGATGCGCTGGCCGACGCAGGTTTCACCCAACGGCGACCCGGCGCCGCCGACCTTGCCATGATCGTCGTCGTGCAGGGCGCCTGGAGCTATCGGGATCCCGGCCGGTTGGTTGCCGACCGCATCGGAGCATCGTCGGCGATCACCGCCGTCACCTCGATGGGCGGTCAGGCACCGCAGGCCGCCCTCAACCGACTCTGCCGTCGAATCCAGGACGGGAGCATCGAGGCCGCGGTTCTCACCGGCGGAGAGACGATATGGACGCGACGTCGCCTTCGTCGGATCGGGGTGAAGTTGACGACCAGCGGGGACGACCACCTCCCTCGGGCCGAGGTGTGGGGCGACGACGTGGCCTTGTCGACCCCATTCGAAACGCAGCGGGGCATCGACCAGCCGATCGTGGTTTATCCCATGTTCGAGTCGGCTCTCCGAGCGAGCGCCGGTGAGTCGCTGGCCGCACACCGTGATCGTCTGGCTCGGCTGTGGGCCGGTTTCAACCGGGTAGCCGTCGACAACCCCTACAGCTGGCGGCGGGAGCCGCTGACCGAGCAGGAGATTCGAGACCCCTCGCCGACCAACCGCATGGTCGGGTTCCCCTACACCAAGGCCATGAACTCGAACTGGGACGTCGATATGGCCAGCGCGGTGGTGGTGTGCTCGGTCCGACAGGCCAAACGTTGGGGTGTCGAGCCCGATCGTTGGATCTTCTGCCAGGCCGGCACCGAGGCCGATGACACTCTTGCGGTGTCCGAACGCCGGGATCTCCACTCTTCCCCGGCCATCAGCGCTGCCGGTCGGCGGTTGTTCGAGCTGGGTCAGGTCGACGACGACGAGATCAACACACTGACCGTCGATCTGTATTCCTGCTTTCCCTCGGCGGTACAGGTGGCGGCGACCGAGTTGGGGCTACGACCCGGGCGGGAACTGACCGTGACCGGCGGTCTGACCTTTGCCGGAGGACCGCTCAACAACTATGTGGGCCACTCCATTGCCACCATGGTCGACCGACTGCGGACCAGGGGCGGGCGGGGCCTGGTCACAGCCAACGGCGGCTACCTGACCAAGCACGCCATGGGACTGCTCGGCTCCTCCCCCGGACCGGACAATCGATACCATTGGGACAACGTTCAGTCGGACGTCGACCGGATCCCACCGACACCATGTGACGAGGGCTATGCCGGAACGGCTCGTATCGAGGCCTATACCGTGATGCACGATCACAACGGTCCGACCCGCGGTCCGTGCGCGTTGCGAACTCCCGACGGCGCTCGTACCTGGGGTTCGGTGACCGACGTTGAAACGCTGCTCGAGATGATGGCGACCGAGGCCGTGGGCCGCAACGTGAATCTCGCACCGGACGGGACGGCCACCATGATCCGATGATCTGAGCCGTCCGGAGAACGAAGGAAAGGGACCCGGATGGTTTCCTCGCCCGGCGATGAACACGGTGCGGAACCGGCCGGCACGAGATGGAACCGCTGCCCCGGTCCGAGCATTGCCGCCCGCTCGAAGTACGCTGGAATTGTGCTCTCCCAGAAATCACAGCTCGTGGTCGTCGCCAACCGGCTCCCGGTTCGGCGGGTCGAGCTCGAGGACGGCTCCATCGAGTGGGCTACCAGCCCGGGCGGTCTGGTGTCCGCCCTTTCTCCCGCCCTGGAGGAGAGCACCGATCGTTGCTGGGTTGGCTGGGCCGGCAGTGACAGCACCGACAGTACCGAACCGTTTGCAGTCGATGGCATGAAGCTGGTACCGGTTCCCGTCACCGGAGAGGAACTCGACAACCACTACAACGGGATGTCGAACGGCACACTGTGGCCGCTCTACCACGACAAGGTCGGGCCGGTGGAGTTCCACCGGCACTGGTTCGACGGCTACCGGACGGTGAACAAACGATTCGCCGAAGCCACCGCCGAAGTGGCCGAGTCCGGAGCGACGGTCTGGATCCAGGACTACCAACTCCACATGGTGCCGGGCTTCCTACGCCGGCTGCGGCCCGATCTCCGCATCGGATTCTTCCTCCACATCCCGTTCCCACCAGCCGAGTTGTTCACCCAGCTTCCGTGGCGCGAGCACCTGGCCGAGGGCATGTTGGGGGCTGACCTGATCGGATTCCAGACACCGAGGGGTGCCGCCAACTTCCAGCGGGTGGCTTCGTTTCTCAAGGTGGCCACCGTGGACGGCAAGCACCGGCTCAAGCACGACGCCAGAGAGGTTCGGCTCGGTGCCTACCCCATCGGCATCGACACCAGTCGATATGAGAATGCAGCCCGTAGCCACGAGATCGAGGAGCGCAGCCGTGACCTACGGGCCGGGCTCGGCAACCCCCGGACCGTCCTGCTCGGGGTTGATCGCCTCGATTACACGAAGGGAATCGACGTTCGCCTCCGTGCGTTCAAGGAGCTGCTGGCCGATGGCGTGCTCCACCCCTCCCAGGTCACGATGGTTCAAGTGGCCGAACCCAGTCGGGACCAGGTCGATGCCTACGCCGATCTGCGAGCCCGGGTGGAGCAGTTGGTGAGTGAGATCAACGGAGACTATGGACGGGTCGGCTTCCCCGTCGTCCACTACATCCACCAGAGCCAGGACTTCGACGAACTGATGTCGTTGTATCGAGCCGCCGACGTCATGCTTGTCACTCCGTTCGCCGACGGCATGAACCTCGTTGCCAAAGAGTATGTGGCCGCCCGTTACGACGAGTCGGGGGCGATGGTGCTCTCCGAGTTCGCCGGCGCCGCCCATCAGCTCGCGGATGCGTTGACCGTCAACCCCTACGACATCGATGGGGTCAAAGCGGCCGTGGCCCAGGCCGTCAAAATGTCGCCCGAGGAACAGCGCACCCGGCTGCGGGCACTGCGGGAAGTCGTCAAGTCCACCGACGTGTCGTTCTGGGTCGAGAGCTTCCTGAAGGACTTGGCCGGGAAGGCCCACGCTGTCTGATTCGAACCGGGGCTCCCGGATCGTCTGAGTCAGCCCGGGCACGCGACCGATCGGACCGGCGCCCGGAATCGTCGCTCCTCAGGCCCCGGGTTGGAACAGCACCTTGGGTGGGGCCGGCCGTCGTCGATCGAGATGCTCGAACTCCTCGGCGAGGTGGGCGAACCCCACAAGACGGTTGTAGAGAGCCGACACCCGGTATCGTTCGTCTGCCATCAGGTCGAGAGCGCGGTGCACGTCGGCAATCGAGTAGCCCAAGGAACCCCGAACCGTGATCTCCCGGTGAAGTAGCTGCCGAGCGGAAATGGTGGCCGTCTCGGGGGTGAAGCCGACAAGGATCACCGAACCTCCGGGACGAACCGCACCCACTGCGGTGGTCAACGCTTCGGATGCCCCGGCACACTCGAACACGACATCGGCGCCGAGGCCGTGGCCCTGGCCGGCCAGCCACTTGCCCAAATCACGACCGGGGGTGAATGCAGCGTCGGCCCCAAGGCTGCAGGCCAGCTCCTGACGGTCCGGTTCGAGATCGACGACGGCCACCCGACTGGCGCCGGCCAGGCGAGCCAACTCGGCCACCAGCAACCCGACGGTGCCGGCACCGATGACCACCACCGTGTCACCCAACGAGGGCTGCGCCCGGCGAACGGCGTGGGCCGCCACCGCCGCCGGTTCGGCCAGGGCGCCATCGGACTCGTCAACCCCTTCCGGCAGGCGATGTACCCGCCTCGCATCGACCCGTATTCGCTCGGCGAAGGCCCCGTGGTCAGCGGCCAAGCGATCAGTACCGACGATCATGGACAACCCGAGTTCGCAGATCGAGCCGATCCCGGCCACACACGGGCGGCATCGGCCGCACGGTGGGGGCACGGCACCAACCACCCTCTCCCCCTCGAATCGCTCGGGAGGACAATCGGGACCGATCTCCACCACCCGACCAACCCATTCATGACCGAACCAGGCGGGGGCCGGGAGTTCGCCCGTCCTCCAGGCAACCAGATCGGGACCGCCGATACCGCACCTTTCGATGGCGACAACCACCGAACCGGCATCGGCCCGAGGCTCGTCGACGTCGACGATCTCGACCATGCGGGCCTTGCGGAGCACTGCGGCTTTCACGATCCGACCCTATCGCAGCTGATCGACGGCCTGGAAGAATCGGGGAAAGGTCTTGCTGACACACTCGGGGGCGGCGATGTCGATTCCCGGCCCACACAGCCCGAGCAGGGCGAAGCTCATGGCCATGCGATGATCGTCGTAGGTCTCGACCACACCAGCCCGAGGCTTGCCGGGATGGATGATCATGCCATCGTCGGTGGCCTCGGCGTCGATTCCCAGACGTCGTAGCTCGGTGACCGGAGCGGCGACTCGGTCGGTCTCCTTGTGCCTGATGAACCCGATTCCGGTGATTCGGGTCGGGCCTTCGGCCCGGGTGGCCACCACAGCCAGGGTTTGGGCCGTATCGGAGATGTCGGCCATGTCCACCGTCACCCCCCGGAGCACATCAGGGCCGGTCACCTCGGTGTAGCCGTCGCCGATCACGACCCGGGCCCCCATGGAGGCCAGAACGTCGACGAAACGCAGATCGCCCTGAATCGTGGAGCGGCCCAGACCGTCGATCCGTACCCGCCCCCCGGTCATGGCGGCGGCGGCGAAGAAGTAGGAGGCGGCCGACGCGTCCGGCTCGATCTCGATGTCGGTGGCCCGGTAGCCGGTGGCGGGAATGATGAAACGGCGATGATCGCGTTCGACCTCGACATCGACCCCGAAGCGGGCCATGGTGGCAATGGTCAAATCGACATAGGGCCGGGATACCAACTCATCGACGACCTCGATCGAGGTCGTCGGTCCGGCGAAGCATGGAGCGGCCAGCAGAAGACCGGACAGGAACTGACTGGAGGTGGAGCCGGAAACCGACACGCGGGTCCCCTCCAACCGACGACCGATGACGCTCAAGGGCAGCCGTTCGCCGTCGATGTCGGCTCCCAAGGAACGCAGAGCCTGCACCTGCTCGGAGAACGGTCGGCGACGCAGCTGAGGATCACCGTCCAGTCGGAAGCGACCGGGACGAGCGGCCACGGCCGCCAGCACGAAGCGTCCCGTCGTTCCCGACTGGGCCACGTCGAGTTCGATCGGGTCGCAGTCGCTGTCAACGGGTTCAACCGAGCTCGGACCGGCGCCGGTGACCGATACGTTGATCGAGCCGACGTCGTCGGGCTCGCTCCCCCGCTCCACCGTTGCCCCCAGCCGATCGATGGCGCCCATCATGGCCCGGGTATCGACGGCATCCAGCACGCCGTTCAACCGACTGGTCCCCACCGCCAGACCGGCGCAGAGAAGCGCCCGATTCGAGTGGCTCTTCGACCCCGGTACCCGGACCACGGCATCGGGAGGCCGATCGAGAGGGACGATGGCGCGGACCGTTGACATCACCGCCATAACGATACTGGCCTGACCTCAGCCTGAACCGGGCTCGTCCCCCATCGAGGTCGACGGGTCCGATCCGGTCCGTACCGCCCGATGGATCCGGCGGGCTTTGGACGCGTGCTCGAGCCGAACCAGCACTACGGTATCGGCGGCGACGAGCTGAACCCGAACACCGGCCGCGGCAAGACGCCGGGCCAGCTCCAATGCCTCAGGTCGTGAGCCGCACTCGAGCCGGGTGAAGGAAACTGGACCCATTGGCGATCGTGTGCCGACCTCGAGGCGCCGCGATCTCCTACTCGGCCAGCTGCTCGGCCACCGGTCCCACCCCTGATCCCGGGCGGGCGGTCGGCACGTCGTCGGTGATGGTAACCAGACGGTTGAGACGATCCTGGGCTTCGAGCGACAACCGGATTTCCTTCAGCGCATCCCGGTAGTCCCGGAGCTTGGCCTCACGGTCGGCCAAGCGGGCCCGGACACTCTCCAACCGGCGTTGCGTCTCGGCCAGCGTTCGCAACGCATCCTCACGCTCCATATAGGCGGTGTCGACATCCAGACCGCCCATCGGCGCATAGCGGTCGTCGGCGCTGAACGGTTGGACGGTACGGGCGTTGTGAAGCTCGTGCCGAAGCCGCCGATTGGTTTCCTTGTCCTCGGTCCGCTCCTGACGCAGCTCGGCCACAATCGCCTGCTGACGTTCCAATTCGGCCGACATCGAGGCTCGGACCCGGCGGACCACCACCGCCATCAGCACGCTGAGCAGGACGGTGGCGACAGCAAAGCCGACAATCAAGCCCATCGTGCCAGTCACTCGGGTTCTCCTCCGTTCACATTTCCACTGAAGTGCGCATATGCCCCGCCGCGGGTTCATATGTGACCTACGCAATAACCTAGCCGTAGGGACCGGGGCCGGACGGATCGGTAAGAACGCTGTAACCCTGGCACCCGGCCGACCGTCGAGCCCGATCCAATCGGGCACCATGGCGATCAGCGGGTTTTTCGGGTCAGGACCGCCCGACGTGTCCGCCGCCTAGCGAGGCCCAGCGTACCACTACCGGGCGACAGACGCAGCAATGGCCGCCGGGGTACCGAAGCCCCGGCGGCCATTGGCCGTTGTCACATCACCGCCACGACGCGTCGTGGCCGAGATCAGTGGATTGAGTGACCGTCGTGTGGATCGAAGAAGTGCAGTCGAGCCGTGTCGAGGGCCAGTTCGACCGAATCGCCAACCCTGACGCGGGACCGCGGATTGACCCGGGCGGTGTAGATGAATCTGCCGGTCTCGTCGGTGGTGGGGGCAACGGCGTCGGAGCCCTCGAACTCCGCCTCCATGATCTCGAACGGCTCCACTGCCATGGGGAAGTGGATGATGACCTCGGATCCGAGCGACTCGACCAGTTTGGCCGTCGAGCGGACCCTTCGATCTTCAGGGGAGTTGGGAGCGAGGGCAGCGTCCTCGATGTCCTCGGGCCGTATCCCGACGACCACCGGCTTGCCCACGAAGCTCTCCAGGCTCGTCCGCTCGGCCAGCACGCTGGAGGGAACCGAAACCATCTGGTCGCCGAACCGGACGACCAGGTCATCCCCGCTACCGCGATCAACCTGGGCGTTCATCAGGTTCATGGCCGGCGAGCCGATGAATCCGGCCACGAAGACATTCGACGGCGTGTCATACAGGTTCTGAGGCGTATCGACCTGCTGGAGGATGCCTCGCTTGAGCACGGCGACCCGGTCACCCATGGTCATGGCCTCGACCTGGTCGTGGGTCACGTAGAGGGTGGTGACACCAAGTTCCCGCTGGAGGCCGGCGATCTCGGCCCGCATCTGCACCCGCAGCTTGGCGTCGAGGTTCGACAGCGGCTCGTCCATCAGGAAGGCCTTGGGCTGACGAACGATGGCCCGTCCCATGGCCACGCGCTGACGCTGGCCACCGGAAAGCTGCCCCGGCTTGCGATCAAGCCATTCGGTCAGGTCCAGGGTTTGGGCCGCCTTCTTGACCCGCTCGGCGATCTCGGACTTCGGCACCTTGGCCAGCTTGAGGGCGAAACCGATGTTGTCGGCCACGGACATGTGGGGGTAGAGGGCGTAGTTCTGGAAGACCATGGCGATGTCGCGGTCCTTGGGGTGAACGTCATTGACGATACGCTCGCCGATGCGCAGCTCACCACCGCTGATGTCCTCCAGACCGGCCACCATCCGCAGGGCAGTGGATTTGCCGCAGCCTGAGGGCCCGACCAGCACCAGGAACTCCCCGTCGGAGATGTCGATCGAGAGGTCGTCAATGGCGTGATACCCGTTGGGATACACCTTGTCGACGTGGTCCAGTACAACTTGTGCCATCGAGAGAATCCCCCTGGTCATAGTACGTTTGGCAACCAGACTACAGTCTGGCACGGGATTTGTCGCACCGTGACGATGCCACCGCACATCCATCGACATCGACCGGGGAAAGCCCGGACCAACACCCACCGGATTGGACGGCCGAACCATGGATTCTCCGCTATCGCTACCCCGGGCTTCCCGGCCCGACACCGACCATGGCGAGCATCTCGATTATGACTGCCCCCGTTGCCGGAAGCCGACCTCGGGCCGGTTCTACGGACCGTGTCCCGGCTGCGTCGGGGAACTGCGTTCGTCCATGAGCGGCAGCGCCGAGCCGGTCACCGCCCCGGAGTACGAGCCCAAGATGAACGTCACTCCCAACGCCGTGGCCACCAAGGACTAGTGTTCGGCGAGACGGTGCTCCTGCCAACGGCCGAAGGCGGCTCGAGTTCGGCCTCCGGCCGAACATCGTCGAAAGCCGACTCGATCATGACCATCCAAGCCAGCGCGCGAGACCAGTGAACCAAATCGAAGGACGTGGGCGGCCCGGGGACGCAGAACCCCACATCGGCACCCTGAACGAGGGCTCCCTTCATGCCGAGCTCAAGACGCTACTGGCCGAACCGGGTGACGAGCTGGAGGTGCCGGTCGATCGCTTTGTGGTGGACATCCGGCGCCATGACCTGCTGATCGAGATCCAGACCGGCTCGTTCGCGGCGATGGCCCGCAAACTCGACGTCGTCCTCGACACCCATCGCGTGCTGGTGGTCCACCCGGTGGCGGTCAACACCTACCTCATACGACCGGAACGACGGCCGAGACGCTCACCCAAGAAGGGATCGATCCTGTCCGTTCTGGATGAACTGGTCAGCGTCCCGACCCTGATCGACCACCCCAACTTCGCAGTTCGGGTCGCCCTGGTCGACGTGGAGGCCCTACAGCGGGCCGATCCCGGGGCCCGACGAGGTCGCGGCGGCTGGCGAACCGTGGATCGCCGGCTCCGCACCCTCCATCGATGGCACGATCTGCGGTCGGTCGATGATCTCGTCGCCCTCCTTCCGCCCGACCTACCCGAGGTGTTCACCACCGCTGCCGTGGCCGACGCCACCAGGAGAACTCCCGGACCCGACCTCCACCCTGCCCTCCCCCATGCCGGGCCGAGCCGCGATCAGGCGCGAAAGCTGCTCTACTGCCTCCGCGCCCTCGATGTGGTTGAGGTCATCGATCGCCGCCGCGACGGCTACCGGTACCGGCTACGAGCAAGCGACGGTTCCGACGGGCCGTCGCCGCCCGCACCTCCAGGATGACGGGGGACAAAATATCGACTCGGTTGTCGACGCCTGTCGCCATTAGCGGTACCTTGGGCCTGTGCCTCGACCGGGTCCGAGCGGTCGCTGGTCCAAATGATCCGTTCCACCGAGCCAAGTCACCGGCCGGACCATAGGGAGTAGGTCCGAGTAAGAAACGATCGGTACCCGAACGGTCATTGCGGACGGCGACTCGACTGGGCAACGGACGCGGCACACCAGAAGCATGGCTGCTTCCCGGCAGTTGAGGGGGGCGAACGTGGCAAAGTCCAAGATTTAACGTAGACCGCTGCATGTGGGGCGCAGAGCTGCTAGTTTCAGCGTGCGCGAGCCTTGTGTGGCGTTCGGCGGAGGTAGATGGTGAATACACAGGATGAGACAGCGGAAGACTCCGTGGCAACCACGGTCAACGGATTCGACCGGCTACGGCTCACCGACGACTCCGCTGTTGTCGATGTGATCATCGGTTCCCTGGATCGATGGGATCGGTCGCATCTACGGCGCCTGCGACAATCGGCCGATCTGCCCGGCCTGGTTCCCGTGATCGACAGTGACTTCGCCAGCGACGGCAAGCCGTTTGCCGTTATTCCCGTGGTCGACGATCCGACACTGGCCTCCAAGATTCCGCCCCGGGGTCGAGGATGGCAGGAATGTGCCGGGATCACCGAGGCCGCGGCCCGGGCGCTCCACGAGGCCCACCTTCGAGGCTTGTTCCATGGCGCCCTGTCACCGGATCAGATCCATGTCATCGGCGACGATGTGGCAGTGAGCGGCGTGGGCCTCGGCCTCGGCGGTTCACCACAACCCGACTATCACCATTGGGTCGCCCCGGAGGTGTTCGACGGCGTCGACCCCACGGAGCGGTCAGACGTCTACTCATTGGGCAAGATCCTCGAAGCGTCCCTCGGTGACTCCCTGGAGGACGTTCCCCGTTCGGTCCGCCGTCTCATCATGTGGTCGGGATCGGACACCCCCGAGGCCCGGCCTCCATCGGCGTTGGAATTCGCCTCGATCCTGGCCGAGGCCCTCGGCGACGATCGGAAGATCTACAGCCCGGCCTTCATCCCCACCGCCGAGGCCAACAATCTCGCCTCTACCGCCCCAAGTGCGGTGGCCGCCCACACCATCGACCCCGGTCGTGACCGCTCCGGTGGTACCGGGCCGGGTGCCGTGGCCGCCGGCGGAGCGGTGGCGGCCGCTGGACTGGGACTGGCGTCCCAGCTCTCCGACACCGGTGATGACTCGGCCGAGCAGGCCGTAGGCGATGCGGGCTCGATCCGGCCCGATCAGCTCGACGAGGACCAGTCGATCGGGACGATGATCGACGACGCTTCCGGCATCTCGGTGATTGAGGATGCAGCCCTCGAGGACGACGCCGGCGAGGAGGATGAGACGGTCCCAGCCTCGGCCGACGACATCGAGTCACTCGCCGCCGACGAGGCCGAGGTCGTCGAGTCGACCGAGGTTTCCGACGAGGGTCCAGCCATCGAGGGCGATGGCGAAGCCCGGGAGGTTGCCGCTGCGGAAGCCGCGAGCACGACCCAGTACGAACGCGACGAACTCGATGTCGGCGAAGCCGAGATCGACGCCCCACGAGCGGACACCATCGACTGGGGTGCCGATGACGATGCCGCCGGAACCGACGAGTACGCCGTGCCCGCAGCCCAGACCGTCGAGCTCGAGGATCGTTACGAACCCGACCGTCGCAACAACCGGGCCGGTATCGTGATCGGCGCCATCGTGGCCGCTGGTCTCAGCCTGATCGCCTGGCAGCTCATCAGCGGTGACGACGAGAGCACCGAAGTCGCCAATCCGGCCGCCACCACCGGCGTTGAAGACGACGCCGAGGCGGCTTCCCCCAGCGTGACCGAGGACTCCACTGACGCCGAGGACGCCACTGACGCCGAGGCCGACAGCGCCGACGCCGAGGTGGATGCCAACGCCACGGTGGACGACAGCAACGAGTCGACCGATGCCGCGGACACCACCGGGGATGACACCGCCACCGACGACAGCGGAACCGATGGCGGTCAGGACACTGCTGATGACACAGCCGCCGCCGGCGGCGACAACGCATCGGCAAGCGCCGATGAAGAGGCCTCATCCGGTGACAACGGCGGCGAGTCAACGGTCGACGCCGTGGCCACCGTCGACGGGGTCCTCAACGTGGCCGACGCCGGAGTCCAGATCGTTCACGGCATTCCCGACACCCCGGTCGACGTCTACGTCAACGGAGAGATCCTGGCTCCCGGCTTCACCTCGGGAACCATCGCCGGACCGATCAAGCTGTCGCCGGGCCAGTACGACGTGGCCATCTACGGTGCCACCGACAGCCCGGCTGCAGCTGCCGCCGATCGCACCGACGACGCTGTTCTGTCCCAGGCGGTCACGGTGACCGCCGATCCAGCCTCCCTCTACGCCCACCTCGACGCCAGCGGCACCCCGACCTTGAGCAGCTTTGTCGAGGAATTCGGAGCGCTGAGCCCGGGGCAGAGCCGAATCGTGGCCCGCCACCTGGCCCAGGGCCCTGAGGTGACCGTTCTCATCGATGGCGAACCGATGTCGGCATCGGAGATCAGCAACGGTCAAAGCTACGTCACCGAACTCGCCGCCGGTTCCCACACCGTGGCCGCCAACGCCGCCGACGGCACCGAAGTGACGAAGCCCACCACCTTGAACCTCGCCGACGGCGAGGTGGCCACCGTGACCGTGATCGGATCGGCCGACAACGGAACGATCTCGGCCGTCGTGCAACGTTACAGCGGGCTGAGTTCGGCGCCGGCCGGCATCCCCACCGGCGACAGCAACCTGCTGGGCATGGATGAGGATCTCACCAGCCTCTACCTCGTCGGGATACTGACGCTGGCGATGGTCATGGCCGGTGGTGTGTTGATGATTCGCCGCCATCGTCGAGTGCTGTGAACCAACGCGTCCTTTCGGGCGTCATGGTGCTCGCCATCTCGCTGGCCATCGTCGGCGCCGCAGTGACCGCCGACGATGCGACCGGCGATGGGCAATCGACGGCTTTGCGGTCGCAAACGGTCCCGCTCCCTCGGGGAGTCGACGACTCCCCGTCCGATTTCGTGAGCCGGGTACCCATGCGGAACGGGGAGCTGGTCGACGACACCACCGAATTCGGACCCGATCCGGTGGCGGTTCGTATCGGCGATATCGCTCTCGACGCGCCGGTCCTCGCCGTCGGAGTCGACGATCAGAACCAGCTGGCAGTTCCGGCCGCCGATACCGTGGGCTGGTACCGGTACAGCGCCACCCCCGGAGACCCGGGGGCAACCGTGCTGGCCGCCCACGTCGACTATGGCGGCCGGCCTGGTGCGTTCTTCGATCTTGCTGAGCTCCGGCCCGGTGACCGCGTCGAGGTCGAACTCTCGGACGGATCGATTCTGCCCTACCGGGTCACGGGCAACACCCAGTACGACAAGACCCAGCTGCCGGCCGAGGAATTGTTCCGCAAGGACGGGTCGCCGGTCCTGCAGCTGATCACCTGTGGCGGATCGTTCGACCCGGCCGGACGGACGTATCTGGCCAACGTGGTGGTCACCGCCGTCCCCGACGATCGGCCAACCATCTGACCTGTCCCGAACCTGGCCGGCAATCCGGGCGCGCTGGTTGCCATGGTGGTCAGAGCGCCTCGGGGCGGACGTCGATCCCGGCCCGGAAGCGCCAGTCGATCAGGTAGGCCCCGGCACCAACTCGGTACTCGGGTAGTGAATCGGGCCCGCAGGCAGCCGTACCAAGCCCCCGAACGGCGGCATCGACGTGAATCTCGGTGGTGACCGAGCGCTCGAGCTGGGCCAGGGTCCGGGCCTCGGTCAGTACCCGATCGTGGTGGGTCCGAGCGGTCACGACCGGACCGAAGCGGGACGGCCGCCAACTCGTTCCATCAGCATCAGCGATCCAGGCCTCGACCGCCAACGACCAGCCCCAATCGGTCTCGTCGGTCAACGACAGCCACCGAGTGGAGGTGTGGGCCCCATGTTCCTGGGGCACGACGTAAGGGTGGAACTGGTCATCGACCGTCGAATGCCACAGGCCCAGCCAGGACCCACTGCGACGATCGGGATAGTTCTCGTACGGGCCCATACCGTGCCAACGGAAACGGTGTAGGTCGGCCGGAGCCTCGAATCGCAGGCCGACCCGGGGCAGGTCGTCCCAGTTCGAGGGCACGATCAGCAGATCCCGACCGCCAATACCGCCGGCCGAGACAACCAGCCGGCTGTCGTGCACGAGCCGGTCGGCCTCGACACCGCCTTCCGACTCGAGCTGTGCCACCGACACCCGGCTCGGCGTGAACTGTCGGACGCGCCGGAGTTCCACAGTAGGTACTCGTCCCGTGGTCACCCGCCACCGGACCGGTCCGCTACCATCGCCGGGCCACGGTTCGATCACATCGCCCCAGTCGGCGGGATCGGAAGCAAGCGGTCCCGCGCCGGTCATCACCTCGAGGTGTTGCAAGCCCCACCGCAACCATCGCTGACGCACCCCGTGCACATACTGCATCCAACCCTGGGCAACACCGTCGTTGTCGGTCGGCGCTCGCCACAACCACGGAGCGACGTCCCCGATGACCACCGATCGTTCGCCCACCGAGATGCCATGGAGCGCGCCGGTCGAGGTGTCGACATCAACCGCCACCGAACCGACCGACAGTCGCACCGCACCATCGGCATCATCCTCGACCGTGACCCGGGGCTTCTCGGTGCTCACCGCGCCCCTGCCACCATCGTGGTTCCCGGCGGGGGCGACGCGCCGGCGCGGCTTGCTCCGACGCCGTCGGCGTAACACGACCTGGTCGTGGGCTACCGCATGGCCATCCGGTGCCCAGTCCGAGGCGGGAGCCAGCCACGCAACATTGACCACGACTTCGGATCCTGGCGGCCGGGGGGCGAGGCCGGGGACGGTGACGGTGGTCGTGGCCATCGGTTCCAGGTCCAGTCGATGCTCGCCGTGACCGGTCTCGACACCATCTACGACCAGTGTCCAGGCCATGGTCAGGTCCTTGGTCGACGACCACAACCGCCGGTTGTGAACACGAAGCCGGTTGCCGCCGGCCCCGACAACGGTTACGGGGCGGGCGGCCCAGGCCAACTCGGCCAGGGCCGGGTGAGGGGTGCCATCGGGACCGACCAGGCCATTGATGCAGAAGTTGACGTCATTCGGTTCATCACCGAAGTGGCCACCATAGGCCCAGAACGGCCGGCCCTCGTCATCGACGGCGGACAGGCCCTGGTCACGCCAGTCCCATACGAAACCTCCGCCAAGGGCCGGATACCGGTGGAAGGCGTCGATGTACTCGGCCAGTGAGCCGTTGGAGTTGCCCATGGCGTGGCTGTACTCGCAGAGGATCAGGGGGCGATCATCCTGGCCACTGTCCTCGGCCCACCGGGCCCATGACACAATGAGATCGATGGGGGCGTACATGGGGCAGACGACATCGGTGCACAGGCGTTCGGACCGAGACGGCGGCTGCTGAGATCGGCCGGTGTCACCCGGATCGTTGACCGAGAAACGCTGCTCGATGGCTCCCTCGTACTGGACGAAGCGGCTGGGATCGACCGCCCGAACCCATGCCGCCGCGGTGTCGTGCATCGGCCCGTGCCCTGACTCGTTCCCCAGCGACCAGCCGATGATGCATGGATGGTTGCGATCTCGCATCACCATTCGACGAACCCGGTCCACTACGGCCGGAAGATACCGCTCGTCGGCGCAGAGCGATCGCAGCCGACCGTGAGACTCCACGTTGGCCTCATCGATGACGTAGAGGCCGAGTTCGTCGCACAAGTCGAGCAGTCGGTGGTCGTTGGGATAGTGGGCGGTACGAACAGCATTGATGTTGTGCTGCTTCATCAACGCCAGCTCGGCTCTCATGTCCTCGATGGTCAACGTCTTGCCGGTGTCGGGATGATGATCGTGCCGGTTCACGCCGTTGATGATCACGGACCGGCCGTTGATGAGCAGTCGTCGACTCTGCACCCGCACCGATCGGAAGCCGATCCACGTCTCGGCCACCTCGACCACGGTTCCGTCGGGATCGATCACCTCTGCCACCAGCCGGTATCGGTACGGATTCTCGTGGCTCCAGAGTCGGACTCCGGACACGGTGGCCCCGAGGGTGGCCACCGGACCCCGGTAGGTATAGGTGGCCAGTTGTTGGTGGAACTGGTCCCCCCGATCGAATCGTTCGACGGCGATGGGGGCCCATCGCCGAACCACCGACCCGGTCGGTCGCGCCAGGCTGTACCGCACACTCCAGTCATCGGCCCGGCCCGACATCACCGCGGTCACGGCCAGACTTCCGCTCCCTGTCGGATCGCCGTTGTCATCCATCACCGCGTCGGCAGTGACCCGGAGGTCGCCCAGGTGGATGGGTGGTCGCCGTCGAAGCAGGACCGAGCGATGAATGCCGCCATGCCACCAATGGTCCTGATCCTCGATCCAGGTGCTATCGGACCACCGGCTGACCATGATGGCCAGCTGGTTCCGACCGGTCCGCAGATAGGGGCCCAGCTCGAACTCCGACGGCAGCCTGCTGTCCTTGCCCATTCCCACGAAGTGGCCATTGCACCACACCAGGGCAATGCTCTCGACGCCGCCGAGGTGAAGGCACACCGAGCCGTCCCGCCAGGATCCCAGAGCTCGGGTCGCCGCCGAACCGGAACGCAGGCTGAAGCTTCGGCGGTGGAGACCGGAAGGATTGGCATCCGGTATCGCCGGAGGATCGAGTTCGGCCCACGGCATCACGATGTTGGTGTAGTGGGGCAGATCGGCGTCGACCTGCCGGGTCCAGACGCCGGGCACGGCGATCGCCGGCCATTCATCGTCATCGAAATCGGGATCGGTCCAGCCCTCGGGCGCTTCATGGGGTGAGCCGACCAGGAGGAACCGCCACGGCCCATCCAGCGAGAACTCCCCGACCGACTCCACGGTGGGTACGGTTCGCAACGGCGTGGGGCTGTCCGTGGCTCGCCCCGGTTCACCACCTCCGACGGCCGACTCGAAGCTCCGATGGAGGCGGAAGGTGGTGTGTGAGGGCAGCCGGTTGAGCTCGGTCAACTCGGGCCGGAACATGTCGGCGATACGCATAGCCCTGCATGTTGTCACGTTGACGACCGATCCCGCCACAGCACGGCCGACCCCGGCGGCCGTCAGTCGTGACGAGTACGGCTGCGGCCGAGCGAGAGAGCGGCGGAGCGCCGACCCGTCCGTCGATACAGCTCGGCCAGCGCATGGGCCACCTCGTCATGGTGGGGCATTGCCAGCAGGCAACGCTGATACGCCCACTCGGCGACTTCGACATCATGGATCCGCTGGTCGTCGGAGGTCAGAACCAGGTCGGCGAGACGAGCCGATTGAGCCACAATTGTCGATTCGAGACGGGCCACGATGTCGTAGGCATCATCGAGCCAGGTCCAGTAGCGGCGTCCCGGGGGCCGTAGCAGCGGCCCGGAGATCAGCGACAGACCGCGGCGAAGCCAGCGCCGCTCCAGGTGTGGGTCATGCGACCGCCGGGCCTGATCGGCCCGCCGGCCGGCCTCGGTCAGCAGATCGGCATCGATGGTCAACCCCTCCACCGAGTACCGACCGTTGCCGGATGGCGGGAGTCGACTGGAACCGACCACGGCCCGGGTCTCGGCAATCAGATTGAGGAATCGGCTCTCGGAGATCGCCCGACCGTCCCATAGTGCTCCGACTATCTCCTCCCGACCGGCACCGGGACGGAGCGCCAGGAAACAAATCAGGGCCTGTTGCTGCGGGGTCACGTGGCCGAGGCGGCGAACCTCGACGTGCCCGAGGACGGCGACGTGAACCGGGACATCGGCTTCGGCCCCCATCGCCTCCTGCCTGGCCCGATCGACGTCCGGTCCCCAACGGCGCCCTCGAACCACCCCGGCAACGCCGGAACCACGATCGTTGCCGAACAGCGGGTCGACGGGTCTCGGCAGGGGCATGGTGGCAGGATCGGTGCCCTGCCGATGGCGATCGAGTTGATCGACCCGATCCTTGAGCCGGACCAGGGCCGCCGCTCGCCGCAACCGGACGTCGCCTTCATCAAGCATGTCGAGTACCCGCCTTTGTCGGAAATCGCCGGTGACAGCGCGCCGTTGGGGATGCCCGTCGATCCGACCAACACATCGGGACGATCGCAGCTCGACCGAACCCGCAAACCGGCCTATCGACACCCTAGTCGAGAGGATCGTCGACCGTCGAGTGTGTTCTGCGGGAGGTGCGGGAATTGAACTCCGTGGTCTCCAACGTTGATTCCATGTCGGCCAGTTGTTGCCAGTACCGACTGAGCAACGCAATCCCGTCGTCCATAGCCTTCAGGTCGAGAACCGGGGCCGGGCCGGTCGGCCCATCGACTCGGTCTCGCTGCTTGGCCGACTTGGATCGTGGAGTCATGACGTGCAGTATTGTAGTGAATGAGATTGGGTTAAATGGGCATATGCCTTGCGCTGACAATTCGGCAATAGAGCTACATCCTTCACGGTAATTGATCAAAGTTATTGCTGGTTCTAGTCGCTCCTATCTGCGGGCCTTCTGCCCGGCTCGAGAGCAAGGCGAAGTTGGCCCGCCGCCGGTGACGAGCCGGATCCCGGGGACGCACCGACCCGGTCCGGTATGGAACGACCGGAGAGACACCACTGAGCAACGTCGGTTGCCGAGAAACAGAACTCGTCTCGGGTGTCGGCCAGGACATCGAGGGCCAGGGTGAGGGCCAGGTCCCGCTCGATCGGGGTCCACCGTCGGGTCCAGCACAACTCGATGATGCTTCGCGCCGCTCCCAGCAGGTCGAGCCGGCGAAGGGACCGCCGCTTGAAGATGGTGTGGCCCCCAGGCAGCGAGGGATGTTCGAAACCAAGGCGAATCCACGAGCTACCGGCGGCCATCCAGGTCCGTCCACGCAGCACGGTCGGCCCGTTGCAATGTTCCGCCTTGTCGGCCAACTCCGACATCCGTTCGGTGGCGGCGACATCGAATCGGAATCCCTCGAACCGCAAGGCGTCGAGAATCGAGTCGACGGTCAGGCACAGGCTCTGCGGCCCCGCTGCGACCTCGGGGCCGACGATAGCGTCGCCGACGGGTACCGAGGCGCCATCGCCGCTCGGTTCGCCACCCACGATCATCACCGTCGGCGCCACTGACGGCGTCGGTGATCCCAGAATCCAACCATCGTGATGGCCGGCACCGGCGCCGGGGCCGGACACGGCGTTCGGAGCCTCGCCGAACACGGCAACTGCGGCCTCGAAGCCGGCGGTGCCTGGATTCCAGCCGATCACGGCCTCCCGTGGGGAGGCAAATCGGTCGGTGAGTCGAATCACTGCTGACGGACGGAGCCGGGGGGAGGTGGACGAAGGACAAGGACGGCCAGATGTCATACTCACACAGGCGCGCCCGACGGCCGGAATCTGACCGTTCCCCGCTGGCACCAGGACCTGGACCCCAAGAGCCAGGCCAACGGATACGATCGGGCAGGTGTCCAGTGATCAGTACCGGCTACCCACGACCGTCCGTCCGTCCGCGTACACGATCCGACTCGAACTCGATCACGAATCGGAGACGTTCTCCGGTCGGGTCGTCATCGACGCCGAGGCCGGTAGCGCAACGAGTGAATTCACGCTCAACAGTGAGGATCTGACCATCACAGCGGCCACAGCGAGCCAGGACGGTGACACCACCACCTGCGACGTCGAACTGGACGAAGAGCGGGAGCGTCTCACCCTCCGATCGGGGCGACGGTTCCAGCCCGGTCCACTCACTCTCGCCATCGAATTCCACGGCCGGTGCAACGATCAGCTCGTCGGACCCTACGTCAGCCGCTTCAGCCAGGCCGACGGGGAGCCTGCCAAACTCATCACCACCCAGTTCGAGGCGACACATGCCCGGAAGTGTTTCCCGTGCTGGGACGAACCGGCGATCAAGGCCAGCTTCGAGATCGAGTTGGTCATCGACGGCGACCACCAGGCGGTGTCGAATGCCCCGGAGGTCTCCCGGACTCCACTCGATGACGGCCGGGTTGCCGTGCGCTTCGCCCCCACCATCGTGATGAGCACCTATCTGGTGGCCTTCGTGGCCGGTCCGATCGAAACGACCGAGCCCATCGATGTGGGCGGAGTCCCCCTTCGGATCGTGCACGTCCCCGGCAAGGGGGAACTGACCGATTTCGCGCTGCACGCCGGCGCCTTCGCCCTCGGCTACTTCACCGACTACTTCGCGCTTCCCTACCCCGGCGACAAGCTCGATCTGGTGGCCATCCCCGATTTCGCCTTCGGGGCCATGGAAAACCTGGGCTGTGTGACCTTCCGCGAGGCCCTGCTCCTGATCGACCCCGATCAGGCCACCCAGCCCGAGCTGCAACGGGCGGCCGACGTGATCAACCACGAAATCGCTCACATGTGGTTCGGTGACCTGGTGACCATGAGCTGGTGGAACGGCCTATGGCTGAACGAGGCCTTTGCCACCTTCATGGAAATGCGCTGTACCGACGCCTTCCGACCGGGATGGGATCGATGGACCGATTTCGGACTGTCCCGTTCCGAGGCCTTCGCCACCGACTCCCTGGCCTCAACCCGCCCCATCGAATATGAGGTGATCAGCCCGATCGATGCCGAGGGCATGTTCGATGTCCTGACCTACGAGAAGGGAGCGGCCGTCGTACGCATGCTGGAGCAGTACCTGGGTGAGGATCGGTTCCGGGACGGCATACGGCGCTACATGGTCCAGCACCAGTTCGCGAACGCCGACACGGCCGACCTCTGGGATGCCATCGAAGCCGAGACCGGCGAACCGGTTCGGCAGATAATGGAGAGTTGGATCTTCCAGGGCGGCTATCCCCAGGTTGTCGTGACCGACCGGGCCGACGGTTCCCGCTCCGATGGGGCGGGGGTCGAGCTGACCCAGCATCGGATGAGGTTCCAGGGCGCCGACCGGTCGGACGACCAGACCTGGATGGTCCCCGTGTCCTACCGGCGGATCGCAACCGATCCAGAGCACCACGGCGACCGATCGTCCGGCAGCGAGCCGGACGGGCCGAGCGTGGAACGACTGCTCCTCGATACCGACCCCGCCGTCATCGAGGGGATCGATCCGGACCACCCGTTGGTGGTCAACTCATCCGGCTCCGGCTTCTTTCGAGTCCTCTACCCCGATGCTCATCGAGACGCACTGGCCGCCGTCGCCGTCGATCACCTCAACCCGGTGGAGCGGTACGCCCTCATCGACGATACGTGGTCGGCCGTCCTCGCCGGTCAGACAACCACTCCCTCGTTCCTGACGCTGCTCGAGGCCATGACCGGCGAATCCGATCGATCGGTCTGGCAGCGACTCATCAGCGGCTATTCCCGTTTGCGGCGGCTGGTTGACGGTGAGGCCCGGGAGCGGCTCGAGGAGATCACCCATGACGCCCTGGCCCCGGCGTTGGCCGGTCTCGGTCTCAGCCCCGGCCCCGATGACGATGATCGTCGGCGCCAGCTCCGAGCCGACCTGGTCCGAGGCCTCGGCGTTGTCGCCAACGATCCCGACATCCAGGACGAGGCCAAACGGGCATCGGCCACCGGCCTACGGAATCCGGAACTCGTGGACTCCTCGCTACTGGCGGCGGCCATCGACGTCGTCGCCGCCGGCGGTGACGAGGCCGATTTCGACGACTTCATCCGAGCCTGGAAGGCGGCCACCACCCCCCAGTCCGAGCTTCGTTATCTGGGTGCTCTCACCGACTTCCCCGACCCCACCCTGGTGGAGCAGGTCTACGGTCTCATCCTCGACGGCTCGGTCCGGACCCAGAACGCCCCGTTTCTACTCAGGCGAGCGTTGCTCAACGAGCACTGTGGCCACGGAACCTGGCAGTTCATCACCCAACATTGGGACCGGCTGCTCGACACATTCGCCTCCAGCCTGATCGTGCGCATGCTGGAGGGGATTAATTCCCTCGATACCGAAGCCGATAGGGAGGCCGTGGCCGGCTTCTTCTCCCAGCACTCCGTGCCGTCGGGTCAACGCACGCTGCAACAGATTCTGGAGCGGCAGCGAGTGGAGGTGTCACTCCGCCAACGGGAATCGGAGTTGCTCAGCCAGTTCCTCCTGGGTTGAGCCACTGTTTCGCACCATGATCTTCGCTCCCCGCCATTCACCGATAACCGTCTGGGCGGTCGATGATTCGTCGGCCCAGGTGACCTGGGGACGGCTACCGGCCGGGCCGGTGACGATCACGGCCCGGACCTCGTCGTCGTCCACCATCGAGATCCATCATGACGGTGGCCCCGGCTCGATCGTTGTCGACAATCTGCCACCGGGTACCTCCACCATCGAAGTTCGACATGGCACCGGTGTCAGCACCCATCGTGTGACCACACTGGTTCGCCCACCGGGCCGGGAGCTGGCCCGCGTCGCCACCATCAGCGATCTTCATCTTGGCGCGACCCGATGGGGTCTTCTCAAGACCATGACCGAGCATGGTGATCACAAGCTCCCCCATCCCCGCCGGTGTGCCCAGAGCGCCATCGCCGATGCGGTGGCCTGGGGAGCCGATCTGTTGGTGATCAAGGGCGACACCGTGCACCACGAAACCGAGGAGAGCTTCCGGGAACTGGGCGATCTCGTCGACGACTTTCCCGAGCTGCCGATGCTCCTGATTCCCGGCAACCACGACGTGGACGGGAACCGCAATCCTGAAGCCTGTGGTCGGATCATACCGCCGTCGGTTGGCCGGCGACGGCTGGCCTTCACCCGATCGGTCGATACCATCGATCTGCCGGGGGTGCGGGTGGTGGTCGCCGACACCGCCAAACCGGGCAAGGGCACCGGCTCGACGGCCCGAATCGCCTCCGACGTACTCGAGGCGGCGACCGAATCCGATCGGCCGGTGTTCCTGGCCATCCACCAGCAGCTCCAGCCCGGCCGGATTCCGCGCCACTGGCCGCCCGGGATCGCCGCTCCGGAGTCGACGGACTTCCTCGACCGGCTCGACCGACTGGTGAACCCGGTGCTGGTGACCTCGGGCCACACCCATCGAAACCGGGCCCGTCATCACGGATCGGTCCGAGTCACCGAGGTGGCATCGACCAAGGACTGGCCCGGCGTGTGGGCCGGCTACAAGGTGTTCGAAGGCGGCATCATGCAAGCGGTTCGGCGGGCCTCGGCCCCCGACGCCTTGGAGTGGACCGAATACTCCAGGCGGGCCGTTGCCGGTATCTGGGCCCAATGGTCGCCGGGCCGGCTCGATGATCGCTGCCTAAGCCACGCTTGGGTGGGTCAACCCCACTTCGTCGGCTAACGGGCTCGGGGACTCGACCGAGACCACACCGGTCAGGCCGTCAACATTGACGATTGCGCCGGAGGGAATACGCTCGCTGGCCCCCTGAGCCCCGGCCACCATGGGGGTCCCGAGTTCCCGGGCCACCACCACGGCATGGGTGAAGGTGCCGCCGACGTCGGTCACCACAGCACCGGCGGCCACGAACAGCGGCGTGGCCACCAGCGAGGGCCGAGCGAGGATGATGATCTCGCCGGGTCGGACTTCGGCCAGGTCGGCGTCGGTCTCGATAACTCGGGCCTCACCCCGGGCCATTCCCGGACTTCCGGGAGAACCGAGGATGATGTCTCCCGGCTCCAGCCGACGATCGTCGTCAGCGGCGTGGACCTCGGCTCTGCGGCCGGCGCGACCGTCGCTCCATGTCCAGTCGGAATCGTCACCGGTGGACACGATGAGCTGCACCGGATGCTGCTGCACCATTTCGTATTCGGCCTGGCGCAGGGCTGTGAGGTGGCGCACGTCGGCCAGTCCGCCGTCGGCATAGTACTCGAGCTCCTCGGCCGTCAGCATCCAGATGTCATCACGTCGGGCGAAATCTCCCCGACGCTCCCCCCGAACGGCCACCTCGCGGATCGCCGACCGCATGCGGTGTAGTACCTGCATGACCATGCTTCGTGATCGCTCCCGTCCTCGGAGGAACGTAGCCGACGACTCGGCTGCGGCGAGAAAGATGGGGCGGCGCTCATCGTCGAGGGCGTTGGCGATCTCCTCCACCAGACGTTGACGATCGGCTTCGAGGTGACGGCGACGCTGCCTCGGGGCCAGCTCGTCACCACAGTGATGCATACACCCGATCAGGGCCAGGACGATGTCGTGGGCCACGTCCCAGGTGGGCGAGGCAAGGTCCCACTCGTTCGGGCCTCGGAAGCCGACGGCGGAGACCAGGGAGTTCACGCCGGCCATCAGGGCGTAGGCCTCGGGCTGATTCGAATGCCGCAAGACCCGATCCAGTCCGTCGAGACCCTGGTCGAAGAAGCGGCGCAGCCCGGGGGACGACCGGACAAGGCGGGACAGCTCCCACAAAGCGAGTGTGGGCGAGACGGGATCGACACCGCCCAGCCCACTCAGCAGCCGCAGGGTGTGTGCAGGTTGGCCGACCTGCACGCAGGCATCACCCACGATACGGGGACCGATTCGGGCCGCAAGGGTCTGGTTGACGTGCTGGGCAAACGCCATCCGACCGATCGGCTGCAACGACAGCGCGTACTGCACCAGCTCCAGGTCGGTCAGCTCTCCGTACTTCGGCCGATCGGACAGGGCCTGATCCACTCGATGACAGGCCTGGTCCAATTCGATCTGGTTGCCACTTTCCAGCACCCAGCGGAACCACTGGTTCAGCATCTTGGCCGTCACCGGTTCCGGGTCGTGCCACGGCTCGTGCCGGTAGGGAGGCAGCGGGGTTGCTCCCGGGATAATCAGCGTCTCGAGCTGATCGACACCGAGGTTGGCCATTCTATGGCCCAACACTCGAATCATCGACGCATTGAGGTAGGGATGCCCGCCGAAGGCGGCAACCGTCGGCGGATGAGCGCCTGCCAGATCCTCGTCGTCAAAGCCGAAACGGCTGACCAGGGAATCACGCCATCCGTAGGAGACGCATGGATCCCAGAACATCGTCCACCCCAGGGGAGACGGCGGATCGGCCACCATCTCCCCTACCACGGCGCGCGTCCAGAGTGGATACCTGGGATTGTGGGGTTCTTCGGCCAGCCAGCTCGGCTCGGACATCGGCTCCTCGAATTCTTCGCCACGATAAGACCGGCGGACTGCAGTCACCCCAACCCACCGCCGGACCTCTCGCTTCGAATCTACCGTACCCGATCATGACCTACCGGGAGGAAACGAGAACCGGCGACACCCACCGATGGGCGCCTCGCTCGGAGTCGACCGACATCATCCTCGTTCGTTTGATGGCGCGGAGCGTCGCCCCCGGTCAGGTCCACCTGACCGGGGGCACACGCGCTCTCGCATTCCGCGGGGTTCGACCCGATGGCAGGCGCTCAGATCCTGGAGGCCACCCGCCCGGGCTACAGGCCTTTCGCCAGCTGTCGATAGGCCTGCGCCCGCTGGGCCCGCTCAATGGAGCGACGCTTCCATCCCTTGGTCTTCCATACCTTGAAGCGCCGCCGTTCGACCTTGGGTTCGGGACGATCCAGAGGATCGCTTTTCCTCGAGGTGTTCACCGGTAGCGGTAGCGCATGGTCCTCCGGCTCGGCCAGGGTGCGGAGCTCGACCTGAGCCGCACGCCGGACTCTGCGGTGTTCGATACGACGATCGAATCGAGCGGGTCGGTGGACCGATGCTGCTCCCGGCTTGCGAAGCCGATTGGAGCGGGTACGTGAAGACATCGACATCCTTTCCGGACGACGATCGATGCCGAGATCGATCGCCACGCCGAGGTTGGTGTGGTCATTCGGTACCAACCCATTGTTACCCATCGATGACGGCTTGACCAGGGCTACCGGGCCCATTTCCCCAACCGGCCCCTGAACAAGAGGGCAATCGAGCCCGACTTTTTTTGCCGGTGGCGCGAGGCCTACCGGGTTGTGACGGTTCTCCACCTGGTTCGGGGGGCCGAATCTGTCCCATTGGGCCGATGTGACGGCACTAGAGTTGGCCGGATGATGGCCACGACCTTTGCGGTACGACGAGGGGGGGTCGCCCTCGTGGGAGCGTCCGAGCCCGACCTCGGCACGGCGATCGAGGACCTGGTGGATCCTGGCGCCGGCCAGCTGATGACACTGTTCTGGCTTGCCGTCGGCGCCAGTCTCCTGCTCCCTCGACTGCCCTATGGCCGCAATCTGCTCTATCCCTTCGCCCTGCTCGGAACATGGGCCCACGAAATGGGCCACGGAGTGGCGGCAGTCGTGGTCGGCGGGCGCTTCCGCCGCCTCGAGATCTATCCCCGCCTCGGCGGACAGGCCTACTCCACAGGAATCTGGGGTGCCCGTCGGGCAATCGTCTCGGCCGGCGGGTTGCTCGGTCCGGCATTGGCCGGAGGCCTGATCATCGTGCTGGGATCGCGCCAGCAAACAGCGCCGTGGGTCCTGACCGGCCTGGCCATTGCCGTCGCCATCTCACTGATCACCGTCGTCAGGAATGCGTTCGGCTGGCTTTCACTCGGCACCATTGCCGCCGTACTGGCCCCCATCGCCGTCTACGCCCCGCCGGGGGTTCGCATCTTCCTGGCCCAGCTCATCGGCATCCAATTCTGTCTGGCCTGTTGGGGAACCCTCGACTACATGTTCACCAGGAACTTCCGTCGCGACGGCTGCGTCATCGATTCCGACACCCAGGAGATCGCCAATGTCCTGGTTCTTCCCTACTGGTTCTGGGGGACCGTCATCGCCCTGTTGTCACTTGGCGTCGTGGTCGGGTCGTTCTATTTGGCGTGGATGGTTCCCGCCACCTGAGGGAACGGGCGCACACCGAGGACTGGCCGCGCCCTAGTCCGGTTGCTCTCGGCGACCATCGGCATGCACAGCGAAACGGCCGGCCTCGGCGGGATGAACCGGGGCGTCGTCGGCCCACGGCCAACCCCCGAAACCTGTGCGCTGGTAGTCGATGAACGCCTGCTCGATTCCGGCCCGGTCGTTCATCACGAAGGGGCCGTATTGAGCCACAGGCTCGGCGATGGGCCGGCCCTGGAGCAACATGGCGAAGCTCGGGCCCGACGATCCATCGACGACCAGACGGATCGGCACCTCGGGCAGCTCGATGCCGTGACCTCCGGGCACGACCGTGTGGGAGCTGTCGTCAGGCCGGCCCTCGCTCACCGGAGCGGCGGCCAAGCCGTCTCCTCGGTACGCGTAGAGTGTCCGCCTGACCCCGGCCGAGACGGCGGGTAGGATCCACTCCGAGTCGGAGGGGAAATCGAGCTGCCAGATGGCCAGGTCGGCCTCGGTCCGACCGGCCCAGGAGTTCGGCGGTGGCGTTTGGCCGCCCACGCCGCCACCACCCTCGCCGTCCGAGAGACGGCCGGCCAGCACGGTCACCTCCACCGGACCCCGCCCCACGTTGACCCGGGGTGTCTGCTCGGACCACAACATGGTGAAGTAGGGATCCACCATCTTGTCGGCCGCCGGCAGGTTGAGCCAGATCTGGAACAGCTCGAACGGGTTGACCCCGTCCTGGTTCAACAAGGGGAACATCTCGGCGTGCACCACCCCGGAACCGGCCGTCATCCACTGCACGTCACCGGGTCCGAACCGGGCCGTCGCCCCCAGGGAGTCGGAATGATCGACGAAGCCGCAGCGCAGGTAGGTGACGGTCTCGAAACCGCGGTGGGGGTGCTGGGGAAAGCCGGGCACGGAGGTGCCGTGGTACATGTTCCAGCCGTCGATGTCACCGAAGTCCTGGCCCAGCGGGCGCCCGGAGAGATCGGCATCCGGACCCAGGCCGGACGTCCCGGCCGGGTAGTGATCGCGGTGGTGGGCTACAAAAAGGAACGGATCCTGCGCAGGCCATTGGGCTCCGAGCGGAAACGGGGTTCCCAGGTCGATTCGTTTGCCCGGCCCCGTCCGGTGCCGCGTGTCGTTCGCAATGTCAGCCATGCTTTCAGGGTACTGAAGTCGCCGACAACAGGAACTCACGACCGGCCTCGTCCCGGGAGCCCGGCCCCAGCGGTGCCGAGGACCGGGATCAGCCGGCCGGCTCGGCTGTCGGTCGACCGACGCGGAGGGCACCGGCGGCCGAGATCCACATCAGACCGATCGCGGTCAAGGCCCAGCCGACCGAGGACTCCAGGCCCGAGGCCCCGGTTGCGGCGGCCAGCATGGCCACTGACAGCGCCGCCGTCATTCCGATCGTGCTGCGCTCGACCCGAGCCATGAAGGTCAGCACCGCAGCCACGGAGAAGAAGATGCCGGTCAACACCCAGCCTTCGACCGTGCTGGCGGCAAGTACCACCGAGCCGAAGACGGCGCCGCCGAACAAGCCGAAGTACGGACTGGCGTCTCGGTCGGCACCGATACCGGAGAAACGACGCTGGGCCTGGAACAGCGCGGCGGCGCCGGCGATCGGACCGACGATGATCCAGAACCAGCGACCACCGGGATCCCCCGGATCCCATCGGGAATACAACACTGCGGCGATGAGGGCCAGTAGTCCGAACATCGTGAATCCGAATGCTTGATGGCGGGCGCCGATCGCCCCCGATCGAGCCTCGTCGTCGCCCGAGGCCGAAGGCCGGAGAGAGGGCTTGACGGTGACGGGCTTCAGGACGGACTTGGACGCGGATTCCATGGGCTCGGTACTTTCACAGACTCGCTGGTCGGATTCGGTGTTCACAGGCTCAGAGAGACCTTGAGGTCTCAGAGCGTTTGGTTTTCCGCCGAAAGGGTCCGCCGACGGTGCGAACCCTAGCCGCTACCAAGGGGACGGAGGTGGAACATAACGAACTCGAAATACACGCCGTCATTGTTGGGGAATCTCACCTGGGGCGGGCGGATCGAATCGATCCGAAGGCTTGTTGGATGCCCGGCTACGGCCGACCGATCGAACGCAGGATCGGACCCAGCAGGGCCACCGAGTCGGGACATACCGCACGCCCGGACAGCCACGCGTCGAGCCGACTCAACCTGATGACATCGAGCTCGATCACTTCACCGTCGGGGCAGGTCGGTTCGTCTTCGGTTGCGGCCAGGAAGCATCGGGCGACGATGTCGGTCTGGTTGTCGGTGTAGCGACCCGACCCAAGATCGATCAGGTGCGTGGTCAGCCCGGCCTCCTCGGCCAACTCCCTGCGAGCCGACTCCAACCACGTCTCACCCACGCCACACACCCCACCGAAAGCGATGTCCCAGTACGAGGGGTTGACGTCCTTCCAGCCCGCTCGCTGGTGTACGACGAGACGACTGTGGCCATCCAAGCCGCAGCGGCGGAGCATGTCCAGCCGCTCGGTCACCGAGTGCTTGCCGGCCCCGGTGTCGAGGGCGCCGACCAGTCCGGCGGGTGGAAGCGGTTCCAGTTCCTGGCCAATCACCGCAACATAGGTTGACCGGTGGGTCAGCGACCGCCGGCGCATCACCGATCGGGGCACGACGTCCAGCACCCGACCCTCGTCGTCGACCACCTCGACCGGCTCGTCGGCGACGGCCATCAACCCAGACGATCGTGTACGGTCGCTCGGTCGGCTCCGGCCTCGATGAGCTGCCGGCCGATGATTGCCTGTCGAGGCCGATTCCAGGCCAGAACCCCAACGACTCGGCCATCGTGGCCGAAGTATGCCCGAACGAACTGCCGGTCACCCGCCGACCCCTGGATCATCTCCGGATCATCAGTGGCAATCCCGGCAAACTGGATCTTGCGATCGTATTGGTCACTCCAGAACCAGGGAACGGGATCGAACGGCTCGACAACCACACCCTCCCCGTCATCGCCCCGCCACTCGAGGGCGGCCAGCAGGCTCTTGGCCCCGTAGCCGCCCATGGCCACGGCGTTGTCCCACTGCTCGACCCGGATGGTCGTCCCCCCGAAGCGACGATGGGGCCGGCGGGCCACATCGCCGACGGCCACCACCGATGGAGCGGCCCGACATCGGTCATCGACCAGTACGCCGTTGTCGGGGCCGGAACCGACGGTGAGGCCGGAGCCTTCCAGCCACTCGGTGTTGGGGATCACACCGATTCCCACCACCAGCACGGCGCAGGCCAACTCCGTGCCGTCGGAAAAAGTCACCGCGGTCAACCGGCCGCCATCGGTGTGTCCATGATCGACACCGACACCGAGGCGCACATCGACTCCGTGACTGCGGTGAAGGTCGACCACAGCCATCCCGGCCTCGGCGTCCAGCACCCGGGCAAGCGGCGCCTCGGCCAGTTCGACCATCGTCACCTCACATCCAAGCTGTCGGGCGCTGGCCGCGACCTCGGCCCCGATGAAGCCGGCTCCGCAGACAACGACCGGGCCGTCGGCCGACCGGAGGCGACGTCGTAGCTGCCGGGCATCGTTCAGCGTTCGCAACGCCACCACGCCGTCGACATCGGACTGCGCCCGGCCCTCGAACGTCGAGGGAGGCAGGTGGCGGGGCCGGCATCCGGTGGCGACGACCACCCCGTCGGCAGCCAGGGTCTCCCCCGAGGAAAGCTCGACGTTGCCATGGTCGTTCGACAGAGCCACGGCTCGAGTGCCCAGATACCAGGTGAGGTCGAGGGCGTCGTCCTCGGCCACCGGTCGCAGTACCAACCGATCTTCATCGACCTGTTCGTCGGTCAGGAAGTCCTTGGACAACGGCGGGCGATCATAAGGTCGATGGGATTCGGCACCGACAAGGTGAATCGGCCCGTCGAAGCCGGCCCGACGAAGCCCCTGTGCGGCGTGCACCCCGGCCAGGGACGCCCCGACCACAACCAGTCCGCTCACAGCACGATCCGGAGGTCAGCCCGAAGCCCCAACCGGTAGCGCCCCCGCAATCGAGACGTCGACGGGCTCAGGCGTCCGTCTCCTCCAACGAGATGGCCTGTTTGGGGCACCGCTCGACCGCCTCCCGAACCTTGTCGTGGAGTTCCGGGCCGGGATGCTCATCGAGGACGTACAGGAAGTCGTCGTCCCGCACCTCGAACACCTCGGGGGCGATGCCCATGCACACCGCGTTACTCTCACACAGGTCAAAGTCAACCACGACCTTCATGGGTCCTCCTCATGACTCAACTCGACGATTCGCTTCGATACCTCGTGGTGCAACGGTAGCAGGCTGCCCCGGCCCCCGGGGATCTCGTTGCGGACCCCCGGTCCTCGACCTCCGCCAACTCCCGGTCAGAACCGGGAATACCCTCCGTCCAAGACGATCTCGTCACCCGTGTGATAGAGCTGGGTCGGATCGGCCAGGAACGCGGCCACCGCCCCGAAATCGTCGGGGTGGCCCCACCGCCGGATCGGTGTCCGACGGATGGTGGCGGCCAGGAATTTCTCGTTGGTCCGCCCGGCTTCGGTCATCTCGGTCTCGATCCAGCCGGGCACGATGGTGTTGCAGCGGATGTTGTGGCGAGCCAGCTCGACGGAGAGCCCCCGCATGACGGCCAGGATGCCGGCCTTGGAAGCGGCATAGGCCTGAGATCCGGGTGCCCCGTGGATGGTGGACATCGAACTGACACCGATCAGCGAACCACCATCACCCCGGTCGATCATGTGTCTGGCCGCCTCCCGCAGGGTGACGACCGCGCCTTCCAGATTCACCGCCATGATGCGGCGCCATTCGTCCAGGGACAGATCGACGAAGGGGCCACCCCCGTGCACCCCGGCGTTGGCCACAGCACAATCGACCGATCCGACCGTGGTCACAGCGTGGGCGAACGCCTCGATCACCGCCTGCTCGTCGGCCACATCCACCTGCTGGGCCAGCACGTCGGACCCCAGCGAATTCAATCGTTCCCGGGCCGAGATCAGTTTCTCCTGGTTGGTACCCCAGATGACCAGATCGGCACCGGCCCGGGCACATCCTTCGGCGATTCCGAGGCCGATACCACCGTTCCCCCCGGTCACCAGCACGACACGACCACCCAGCGAATCACTCATCGCCCCGTTGTAGCCGATCCCTCCTTGCGGCACCAGGGGAACACGCCAGGGCCACCCGGGACATGTCCTGCCCGCCGGCGTTTCCGCCGATGCCGGGCAGTGGTCCCTCCATCGGCTGCTGATGGGACCGATCGATCGGCTGGGAGGTCAGAGCGAGTCGGCCAGCCGATAGACCTCGTCGGGTAGGCCTCGCCACCGACCGAGTTCCCCACCCTGGGCGTCCAGGAGTACGGCTGCCGGCTGGGAGCTGATCTCGTAGTGGTTCCAGGTCTCGAACGACTCGTCCCAGATCATGAGCGGGGTGACGGTTCCGTGTCGCTCCCGGAACTCCTCTGCTTCCTCGAAGCTGTCCTGGGTTCCAAGTCCGACCACTCGTACTCTGTCATCGTACTGTTGAGCGAACTGCTCAACCGCCGGGGCTTCGGCGTTGCACGCCGGTCAATGGGGAGCCCAGAACCAGAACAGGATGGCCCGATCGTCTCCCGCCAGTTCGTCGGCCAGGTTGATGACCGACCCGTCGGCGATGTCAAGTACCTCGACCGCCGGCACATTGACCGCTGCGGCTGCAACATCCGTTGCCGGTTCCGACGCCGATTCCGGTGCGCCCTCGCCGTACCCATCGGCGGCGGCGGCACCGCCGTCTTCGGCGGTTTCGGCGGCCTCGCCCTGGTCCTCGGAGGACGCGACGACCGACGCGCCGTCTTCGCCCTGAGCGGAGGCATCATCGGTGGTCGAGTCTGTGCCACAGGCCGAGACGACGAGAGCGAGGGCGGCCACGACCATCGGCCATCGGCCTCGGCGCACGAGCCTTCCCGGGGCCCGGTCGGAATCGACCGGTTGCGGCCCGAGGCCGTTGCCGCTCTTCCGTTGGACCGGCCTGGGTCGATAGATTGGCATAAGGACGTTGTAGCGGACTCGACCGCTGCGCAAACCCCGGTTTCGGAAGATTTTATGGTTTCGAGTCACCACTGTGATTGCCGGCGGCGACAGTTGTCGACGGCGGGTGTTCGACCCGGGCGCAACCGAGACGCCGCATCCCGACGTAGACATCCGGTGTGAAGCCGCCAGACCAAGGCGCCGACTACCGACGATCCGCACGAATCCGAGCAGCATGAACGACAACCATCCCGAGCACATCACCGGCCACGACAGCGATAGCGCTTCACCGGCGACAACGACCCGAGCCGAGGCTTGGTCGCTGCCGTCGGGACCGGGTTCCTTCGTAGCCGCTGCCGTCGCCGGCGTCGTTGCCGCCGGTGCGGCATTGGCCTCCGGACAGTTGGTAGCCGCCTTCTGGAGCCCCAACCCCGGTCCCGTCATCGCCGTGGCCAACCGGGTTGTGGACGAGGCGCCGGCATGGTTCGTGGAGTTCGGCAAGAGCATCTTCGGTCTGGCCGACAAGCCGGCCCTGGTTGCCGGTACCGTGGTCTTGTCCGGGCTGTTCGGGGCCCTGCTGGGAGTGATCGGCCGACGTCACATGGCGCTTGCCGTCGCCGGTTTCGTGGCGTTCGGCATGATCGGCGCCGTCGCCATCGCCTTCGATGCCCAGGGGTCGGCGGCCGCCGCCATCGTCATGGCGTCGCTGGCCGTGGTCGTTGGCGTGGGCGTGCTGTGGACCCTTCTCTCAATGGTGCGAGGGCCGGCGCTCGAGACCACAACCGGTGCGACGGATACTTCCGTGCTCGAGGATCCACGGCAGCCGGCCTATTCCCGCCGTAGCTTCATCGGTTGGGCCGGCGGGGTTGGAGCGGCCAGCGCACTCGGCGTGGTGGCTGCTCGATCGATTCAGGCCCGGGGTTCGGTCAACGAGGCCCGGGCTTCGGTCGAACTGGACACGGCGGCGGCCGAGTCGGTGACGTCGGCGGTGGCCGAGGCCGAGGCCGGCCCTGTGGCCTCCACCCCCGGCATCACCCCGCTGGTGGTCCCCAACGACGACTTCTACCTCATCGACACCGCCCTGGTGAAGCCCCAGGTGGATCCCGGGTCGTGGACGCTGACCATCAAGGGCATGGTGGACAAGGAACTCACCATCGGCTACGACGAGCTGCTTGACCGGGCGGCCACTGTTGCCCCGGTGACCCTGTCCTGCGTGTCCAATGAGGTGGGGGGAGGCCTGGTGGGGAATGCCGTGTGGCAGGGTGTACCCCTGGTCGAGCTGCTTGATGAGGCCGGTGTGCAGGACGGCGCCACCCAGATCGCCAGCCGATCAGTCGACGGATGGAGTTGCGGGTTCCCGACCGAGGCCGCCTACGACGGCCGAACCGCCTTGGTGGCAGTGGCCATGAACGGCGAGCCCCTGCCGGTCAAACACGGGTTTCCGGCCCGCCTCGTGGTAGCGGGGCTCTACGGCTACGTGTCGGCCACAAAATGGCTCAAGGAAATCGAGCTGACCACGCTGGAGGCCTTCGACGGCTACTGGATTCCCCGGGGCTGGTCCAAGGACGGTCCGATCAAGACCCAGTCCCGCATTGACACGCCGGACAACGGTGAACGGGTTGCCGCCGGCCAGCAGGTCGCCGTGGCCGGAGTGGCCTGGGCCCCCGACACCGGTGTCGACCGGGTTGAGGTGCAGATCGATGACGGCGAGTGGCAGGAGGTGACTTTGGGCGAGTCCCTGGGTGTCGATGCCTGGCGGCAGTGGCTCCTGGCCTGGGAACCGACACCGGGTCGCCATACCATTCGGGCGAGGGCCACAGATTCCTCGGGCTACACCCAGACCTCGGAGACAGCACCCCCTGCCCCCGACGGAGCGACCGGCTGGCACACCATCAGCGTCGAGGCCGCCTGACCGCCGGGGTGGATGTCAACCCGACCCGCTGGAATCGCCTGGCCGAACCGGACTCGATGTCGCTAGGGCAAGTAGTTCCGGGGGTTGTTCGGACTGCCGTTGACACGCACCTCGAAATGTAGGTGATTGCCGGTGGCGGTGCCGGTGGCTCCGACATATCCGACGATGTCGCCCCGGGCGACCGCTTGGCCCTTGCCGACCCCGATCTTCGATTGGTGGGCGTAAAGGGTGGTGATACCGCCACCATGATCGACAATCACGGTTCTCCCGTAGCCGCCCTGGGTTCCGGCGAAGATGACCACACCTGCGTTGGAGGCGGCGATCGGGGTTCCGGACGGGGCACCGATGTCGATACCGGCGTGCAGCCGTCGGGACCTGTAGATCGGGTGGACCCGGTAGCCGAACTCGCTGGTCACTCGGGCGTTCAGCGGCCACTGGAAGCCTGATGTCGAGGCAGGGGTCGGACTGGTGGCGGGAGCATCGGTTGGCGTTTCACCCGAGGCTTCTTCTTGAGCCTGGGCCGGTGTTTGGACCGGCGTCTTGCCTGCGTTCTCGGCGATGACCCGCTGGACGGCGGCGTCCTCACGGGCATAGGCGGCGAGCTCACCGGCCCAGATGTCGATACGACGTTCGGCCTCGGCCTTGAGTCCGAGCTGCTGCTCCTGCTGCTGCTGATAGACCGTCAGCTCCTCCTGGAGCACAGCCTCGGCCTTCTCGGCCTCGTCCTTGGCCTGGGCCGCCTCGGCGTTGGCGATCTGCCGATCCTCCTGGAGGATCCGCAGTTCTTCGAGCAGGTCGGTGGTCGACAGGCTGGCCTGATCCAGCAGGGTGTTTTGACGAATGGCCCGATTGACATCGCCTTTGGTGAACAACGGGCTCGGCTGTCCGAGCACCCTGGTCTTGAATCCCTCAACCGCCTTGACCCGGAGCTCGTTCTCGATCTCGAGACGGCGGCGCTCCGACTCGGCCAGCTGATCCTCGGTTCGTTGGAGAATGGCGTCAGCGGCGTCGATCCGTTTCTCGGCGGCGTCGATCTTCTCCAGCGTTTCGTTCGCCGACTGGTTGATCCTGTTCAATTCACGGGCGATCTCCACGTCGGCCGCCTTGGCCAGGTTCAGGTTGGCGATGGCCGCCGCCTTCTCCCGAGCCCGTTCGGCCCTTGTGGCGGGTGTGGTGACCTCGGCGGCCGAGGTGGATGTCGGCGCAGTGGTTGTGCCGTCGTCCTCGGTCGCCGTCGACTGGGTGGTGGCCGCCGTAGGGTGGTGGTGGTTTCAGCCGGCTGCACCGTCGTGGTCGACTCGGCCGGTTCCGACGACGAGGAGGCGACGGCCTGAGTTGTGGAGGTCTCCTGACCGGTGGCGGCGAACGACGCAGTTCCCACCGACAGTGCGACGATCGTTCCCACCGCAAGACGAGCCCATCGAGCGGTGGCCATGGTGGCCGAGGCAGCGCCCACCATTTCGCCCACATCAGACTGTGATCTCATCACTCGGAGCATCGACTTTCGTATTCGCCGACAGGAAGGTGCAGGGCCTGCCGCCGGCCAGGACACCGACAATCAACAACTCGGTACAGGCTATTCGGTCCAGGGCTGCTCCCGTCACGATACTGTCGCATTTGCCTTCCAGCCCCAAGTCGTTACCGCGGTCACATCACGCAGGGTGTTTGTGGGTAGTTGTACCCACAGAATCTCCCCACGGCATGGTAGCCGCTTCAGGACATGCGCCGCGGTTGCCGACCGCATCGGGTTGCTGTTAGAAACGAACCACCGACGACGCGGCCGGGTTGGCCGTGGCCAGGAGTGGGGCCTTGGGCCGGGCATTCCTGCAGCCGACACAATGCTGAACGATCCAACAACCGAAGCAAACCTGGGAGGACCGATGGCGACCGATGCCGGAGGCGACCGCGAAGTGCTCACCTGGGAGACCTACGGCGCCGCGGTACGCCAGCTGGCACAGGAGGTGGCCGACAGCGGGTTCCGGCCCGATCTGATCCTGGCCATCGCTCGCGGCGGTCTGTTCGTGGCCGGGTCGCTGGGCTACGCCCTGTCGGTGAAGAACCTCTACGTGATGAATTTGGAGTTCTATTCCGGTGTGGACGAGCGTCTCGATGTCCCGATCATGCTCCCCCCCTACCTGGACAAGGTAGACCTGAACGACGCCAAGATCCTCGTCGCCGACGATGTGGCCGACACGGGCCACACTCTCAAGGTGGTCCACGAATTCTGCCAGGAGGTCGTTGACGAAAGCCGAACCGCCGTGCTCTACGAGAAGTCCCACTCCCTGGTCAAATGCGACTTCGTGTGGAAGAAGACCGACCAGTGGATCAACTTCCCGTGGTCCACGGAACCTCCGATCGTGGGGCCACAAGAGTCGCCAATCGTGTTAGATGCTTAGACAATAAGCACCATCATTATTTACTACAAATCAGAAGATGCTTTCGGCCTCCATTCGATCTATTGTGTCGGGTGGAGGCCTTCAATATGACAAAACGCATTGTTTCCGGAATCTTCATTCTCACAGCCCTGGGGGCACTCGGCGTCATCCTTGCCGGTGCACTGACAAGCGGAGAACAGCTCATAGTTCGATTCCTGACCGCCGTCATTGTCGCCGCTCTCGGCCTCTATGTCATCAGTGATCTTCGGTTGCAGACCGAGCAGGGCGACGAGTCAAAGGAGAGCCGTCCCCGGGCAAAGGCCGAATCGAGCGCGCCACCCAACAGCACGGCCGCCTATATGGCCACAGTGACCGCAGGCTATGCGACCGATCCGGTCGGGGCCGGCCAACGGAACAATGCCCCGCCGAGGCGGGAACCGGTTCGACCTCAACCGACCAGGCCCTCGGTGTCGTCGAGAACAGGGCGACCCGGCAGTCACGTCCCGTCACCGTTCGCCCCTCCGATGCCACTCACCGAACCGTCGGGCCCGACGGCCAGAGCGGTACGAAGCGGTCCCCCTCCCATGCCCCCGGCCGGTCCCACACCGATGGAACCGGTGACCAAGGCCAAGGGGGGATTGGCCGCCCTCGATTCGAGCGATGCCACCGCTACCGCTCCCATCCCCATCACGCGTTGGACGTCGGACGATGGGGACGGCGTCGGTGGAGGTCATTCCTTCTTGATCGGTTCCGATGATGCGAAGCCGGGGGTGATCGGCGTACAAGACAGCTTGAACGGCGGAGGAAACGGCGAAAAGGAGTCGGACGAATCGGCGTCAGTGGGAGCCGAGTCGGTTCCGATCGGTTCGGTTCCGATCTCGCTGGCCGGCTCGTCACCGGTCGCAGGCGGCGAGGGTGACGACGCAACCCCGGCGGCCGGCCGCGAGAGTGACGACGCAACCTACTCCCGCCTCGGCTCCTTCAGCTACTCGGGCCGGCTCGATACGGCCTCGACCTGGTGGCCGGCACCGGACACCGGGGATGAACCGAAGGCACCCGGCCCTGAGACCGGTTCGAATGAGCCCGACATCCTTGAACCCGAAACCGGGGAGGTGACGAAGGGTGACGATCACGATTCGGCGTCGGCCGCCCCTACCGGGGACGTGGTCGATTTGGTGCGTCGACTCAGAGCCGTGCCCGACTACCAGCCGGGCGACGGCGGGGATGATGATCGGCAATCGTCGATGCAAGCCGCCACCGTCACCCCGGCCGGCCACAACAGCGGCGACGGGGCCGAGAACATAACCGGCGATGAGGGCCCTGCCGTTGACCCCACCTTCGCCGAATCCCCGTTGGTCGGGCTCGGCGAGCCGATCATGGTGGAGACCGCCGAGAGTAGCGATGTCGAAGTCATGGACACCGGGTGGCCGATGCCGGAGCCCTCCTATCCGACTCCGGAGAAACGTGACGATCACCTGCAGGCGGCCGAAGCGGTGGCGGGATCGACCACCGGCGATGAGATCCGGAGCCTCGAGGCCGCCACCAACCGCCTGGAGGCTGCGGCCTATGCCGACACACCAAGACCACCGATGATCGATCTCCGGGATCGCATGGCGATTGAGCCCGAAGGGGTGGCCAACGCTATTCAGGCCGGTGAGCACCAGGTCATCGAGACCCTCATCCGACAGGGCATGCTCTCCACGTCGGGGCCGATCACGGACCGGGACGTCAGGACCATGGTCTACGTGGCCTTCACCTCCAACGAGCTGCGCAAGCTGATCTTGGCCGGTGGACGACCCGACATCGAACGGGCCGATCTCAAACTCGGACCGGTCGAGTTGTTCGACGAACGGCGGTTCGCCCCCACCCCTCGCACCCTCTATACCCGTCCCGAGCCCTCACCGGCGGAGTTGTCGTCAGCCGGCACCGGCACCGACGACGAGACCCCGGTCGTCGAGTCGGAGTTGGCGAGCGGGATCGAGCAGGCGAGCTCCGCCTTGCCTGCTCCCAGCCACGTCTACCGCCTCGGTTCCGAGAGCTCGCCGGAGACTGTGGCGTGACCAGGGCCTGAGGGGGAACAGGTGACGATCGACGGGGGGAACTGCGGTCCACCCAGGCCCGGCGAGCCGGCAGTCAGCCGTAGAGCACCTCGGACTGTGGTTTCGTCGCCGATGACGGATCGAATCGTACCTTCATCAGACCGGCCCGCTGCGCCGCCAGCAGGGACAGGTAATACGGATTGAGAATCAAGTAGCGCCGCCACAACCGCCTCGGTTCCTTCACCAGCCGATACGCCCATTCCAGCCCGTAGTTCTGGAGTATGGGCGGAGCCTGGTCGAGTTCGTCGGCGTGGAAGTTGAAGGCGGCGCCGACGGCCAGGACCGGCATATTGATATGGTCCTTGAACTCGTAGGCCCAGATCTCCTGCCGGGGACAACCGAGGCCGACACAGATGATCGACGCTCCGCTGGCGTTGATGTCGTCGATCAATTCCTGTTTCTCGTCCTGGTTCAGGGTGCGGAACTTCGAGGGCCTGGTCCGGGCGATCTCGAGGGCGGGGATCGAGGCTGTGAGGTTGGCGCTGAGCCGATCCAGCAGTTCTTGGGTGCCACCGAACAGGTAGACCGACAGCCCCTGCTCGGCGGCAGCCTCACAGGTCTTGAGCATCAGGTTGGGGCCGTAAACCCGGTCGGAGAGGCTGGTGCCGTGGAAGGCGTTGAGGGCCCAGCGGACCGGCTGACCGTCCGGCACCACCAGTTCGAGGTGGTTGAGCCGATATCGGTGCTGGGGATCGGTGGCCCCCTCCATCAGCCCGTGCACTGCGGTAGCGGTGACGGCCAGGGGTTGGCGGTTCTCGGCTGCCTCGACAATCCTGGCCACGGCACCCTCGTAGTCGATGGCGTCGACGTTCACCCCCAACAGATTGCGTTTCCCAAGATCGATCATGACGGCCTATGCCGCCTCGGCCAGCCAACGCTCGTGGTTGGCCTCATAGATCTCGGTCAGGATGTCCTCAACGTTCTTCGTCAGCTTCCACTCCGGGTAGTGGGACTGGAACTTGCCCACGTCACTCACATACCAGATGTGATCGCCGACCCGGTTGTCGGCGGTGTAGCTGTGATCGAGTTCACGGCCGGTGATCTCCTGGCACAAGTCCACCGCCTCCCGCATCGAGCAATGGCTGAACCGTGCGCCCCCGATGTTGTACACCTCACCGGAGCGGGGCGCCCGAAAGAACTGATCGAAGGCCTGGATGAGGTCGTGGCTGTGGATGTTGTCCCTCACCTGCTTGCCGTTGTAGCCGAACACCGTGTAGTGGGCGCCGGTGGCCGTGCACTTCATGAGGTAGGCGAGAAAGCCATGAAGCTGGGTGCCGCTGTGGTTGGGCCCGGTGAGGCATCCGCCGCGAAAACTGGCGGTCTTCAGATCGAAGTACCGCCCGTACTCCTGGACCAGTACGTCGGCCGCCACCTTCGAAGCCCCGAACAGGCTATGGAGTGTGTTGTCGATGGACATGTCTTCCCGAATCCCGTCGAAGTAGGTGTGGGACTCGTCGACCTCCCACCTTGTCTCGGTCTCGTGGAGCGGGAGCCGGTTCGGGGTGTCGCCATACACCTTGTTGGTAGACGTGAAGATGAACACCGCATCAGGCGCATGGTTCCGGGTCGACTCCAACATGTTGAGGGTTCCGTTGGCGTTGACGGTGAAATCGACGTGAGGTGCCGACGCCGCCCAGTCGTGCGAGGGCTGGGCGGCGGCATGAACAACCAGGGAGATGTCGGACCCGTACTTGGAGAAGAGGTTGTCGATCATGTCGGCGTCACGGATGTCACCATCAACATGGACGTAGTTGTTGCCCAACTCCGACTCCAATTGCCGTTGCTGCCACCGGGTTGAGGCTTCGGCCCCGAAGAACTCCTGGCGCATATCGTTGTCGATACCGACAACGGTCATGGCTTGGGAGGCGAAATGACGGCTGGCCTCCGATCCGATCAGACCGGCTGAACCGGTGACAATGGCAACACTCATTGCTTCACTATCCTTGTCCACATCGACAGTCGGACTCAGTGACCGACGAACCGCCCAGGGCGAAACCCTGTACCCACCGTTTGCCCCGCCGGCGGCTGCCGGCTACCGGGTCAACGCATGGCCGACGTACGAGTATACGGTGCCGGAAGCCGGTAGACCCGACGTGCCGTAGCGGCAAACAGTTCAGCTTTTTCGGTTGGATTGTACGGTGCCGCCATCTTCTTGAACGCATTCCACAGAACTCCATAGCCCACCGTCTCACCGTCGACCGGATAGTTGGACTCGAACATGCAGCGCCGGGGCCCGAAGGTGTCGATGGCCCAGCGAACCAGATCGCTCCAGACGGCCACGACATCATCCGAGGCCGGTGGTTGGGGTCGCAGCTGCCATCGGCTGCCGAAGCGGGTCATGCCCACTCCCCCGAGTTTGAGATACACGTTGGGCAGCTCTGCCAGGCTCTCCAACTCGTCCCGAAGGTGCTGCCGGACCTCGTGATCCCGACCGTCGAATCGGCCGACTCCGAGTGGGCCACCCAGGTGATCGACCACGATGACCAGGTCGGGTACCGCCCGGGCCAGCGCCCCTACGGTGTCGAGCTGGTAGTGGTATTGCCAGGCGTCGAAGGTCAAGCCAAGCTCTGCCAGGACTCGGGCCCCGGCCTGGAACTCGGGATGGCGGTACAGGTCGGCCGGCGGCTCGGTGCGACCCCGCGACACCTCCAGTTCATCGGATCTGGCCGACGCGTGGCGGATTCCCCGCAGACGCCCATGAGCGGCGACAATGTGAGCCTGGAGCACTTCGGCCACCGACCGGCCCAACGTGAGATCTGCGTGGGCCACGACACCGTCGATGGAGGGGCCACCGCGATCCTCGCTGATCTCGGCCATGGCCGCCACATACTGGGTCTCCCCCAGCGGTCGTAGCCGATGCGGTCCATCCTCGAGGTAGCTCGATCGGCACTCCACGAACACTGTCTGGACTATGCGATGACCGGCTGCGGCGTCTATCAGCAGGTCGTCGAGCCCGTAGCGGCCGTAACGGCTACCGGCCGGCCAGAGGTGGTGATGGGGGTCGACGATCTCGAGATCCGGGTCAAGAGGTTCCTCGATCCGCCGACCCAACCAGGCACGATCCATGGCCATAGTGTCGCACCGGCACCGTTTGCCCAACAAGCGAGCTGATGATGCCCGCCAACGGCCCCTCATCACGTGTTCGGCCAAACAGGCGCGCGAAGTTCACGGTGCCATCAGGCCGGGGATCAGAGCGATCACCGCATCGGCCACATCGTGTACGCTGCAGCCGTTGGTGTCGACCTGAGGGAAGCGGCGATAGCCGGCGTCTCGGACCGCAAGCAACTCCTCGATCCGAGTCCGAGCATCGTCGCCGTCGAGCAGGGGCCGGACGACACCCGAGTCGTCGGCGGTCACCCGGTGGTGGATGGTGTCGGAAGACGCCACCAGGCATACCACATGGCCGCTTCGCCCCAGCGATGAGGCATTGGCATCGTCGAGCATCATCCGGCCACCGGTGGCGACGACAAGGCCGTCGGCGTCAGCCAACTCGGCGGCCACGGTGCGCTCGATGGAACGAAACGCCTCTTCGCCCTTCTCGGCAAAGATGTCGGCAATGGGACCGTGGCGCTGCTCGATGAGCTGATCGGTGTCAACGAACCGATAGCCCAAACGGCGGGCCAGCTCCTGCCCGACGGTGGTCTTGCCGGTGCCCATGAAGCCGGTCAGCACGATGTTGGGCCGGTCGCTCACAGCCCAAGTGTAGGCCCTGAGCCGGCCATAGTTCAGGGCCTACCAGTCGTCACGATTGTGACGTCCTACACGAGTCGACCGGCTCAATGCCGGTCGAAGTCAGTCACAGCAGGGGTAGACGAAGAGGCTGTTGTCGCCGGCTCGGTGATCGGCCAGTACCACATTGAAGGGGATCGGATCGGGAACACCGGAGATGTCGGCGCCCTCTCGCACGGTCACGCCCACCGAAACCGCCGTGTCGATGGCGAGGCGGCGAGACCGATCCTTTTCCCATCTTGGCTCAATGGTCAACTCTGTTGGTCGATTTCGCCGTGTATGCGGCGTAGGGCCGTAGGGCCCGACCGGCTCAAGAACGGCGATGGTTCGACCGATCCAAACCCCATGAGCCCGTCACACGAGTACAAGACCGTGACCCATCACGTGGGCCAACTCCGTCCCGATCTCAATCAGACCCTCGACTACTACAGCAGCCAGGGTTGGCGTGTCACCCACTTCACCGCCGCAGCCGGTGATCTCCGACGCATCAGCCTGCAGCGCCGGCACACAGACTAGTTTCGCTTGGCGGCTTGGCGTTCACGATCAAGTCGCGTTTCGGCGAGGTTTGGCCGGAGGCCAAACTCGAAGCAACTCGGAGAGTTGTCGTGCGCGCTCCGCGCCGAACACCAGACGGTTCGTTCCAAGGGATCAGTGGGGCCATAGGTCGGGTTCGAGGGGTTCTGGGTTCAGATTTGACGGCTGGCCATCAGCGAGTCGCGCCCCTCCACACGGCGAGGATCCCGGCCCGACGCATACCCTCGTTCAGGGAGTGCGGAAAAAGATTAATCTTCTCATTGTGATCGAAACAGCTTGTATATCGAACATGTGTTTGCTATAGTGAAGGCATGACCACCGGCGGGTTGCCACCAGAACCACACAGCGACGATCTGACGCTGATGGAGATCGCTCTCGATGCGATGGTGGCAACCGATCTCGACTGCCTTCCTGTGGCCGAGCTGCTGGACCGAGCCTGTCGCCTGCAAAGGTTGTCGGCCCGGATCGACGCCGTGCGAGCCACCGCGTTGGCTGCCGCCGACACCGCTTCTGAGGCACCGGGCGTGCTGCGCGAGCTCGGGTTCCGCAACGCCTCCCAGGTGGTGGCGGCCGAAACCGGGGCGCCGGCACGGGAAATCCACACCACCGCCCGCACCGGGCGATGGCTCGATGAGTTCCCCATCTTCGCTCAAGCAGCTGCAGACGGGGTGTTGACCCTGCGGCACCTTCGGGAATTGAAGGCCTTGGATACACCCCATCGGCGAGACGCCCTCGTTGCGTCACAGGACGAGTTGGTGGCTGCCGCTCGGGATCACGACTTTGTGGAGTTCACCAACAGGCTCACGGTGTGGTTGATCAACCACACCACGTCCGACGAGGTGCAAGAACAGGTCAAGAAGACCTCCTGCACCTGGAACACCAACACCGACGGCTCCATCGACGGCCGGTTCCACCTCGACCCGCTGTCGGCCGCTGCGGTCGGCACCGCACTCGGCGATGAGATGCAGCGCCTGTTCCGCCAACAATCCGAAGGGCCCGGCAACGCAGCGACACCGAACCGGCGACGGGGCCAAGCCCTCGTCGGCCTGATCGTGGGTGGAGCTGAAGCACCGGGGTCGGCTACCACCACCCCGTTGGTCAACCTGATGATCGGCCAGAAGATCCTCGAGAAGTTCCTGGAGCGGTATCTGGACCCCGACACCGTATGGCCTTGCTTCGCAAGTCCAACCCGAGTTTGCCGGACGGCAAACTCGCCCACTCGGCGCTGGATCCGGCGACCTTTGCCGCCCGGCAAAACTGTGATCCGGACAACAAATGGAAGGCGAGTTTGGCTCAGCCAAACTCGGGGTGGCGTCCACACCGCGACCACGTCCAGGCCGTGGCCTGAACCGGCAGACTCGCGCCACTCCACCAGCATCTTGACAAGTGAAGAGACCGGGGCCGGGGCCCCGGCCCCGGCGAACGGCATCGACCTTGCGCCTGGACGCTTTCGCTCAGCCAGCGACGTTTCGGCCACGCCGAATCTCTATTTTGCCGCCGAAGGCGGCAGAACGTGGAGCTGAGGGGAGTCGAACCCCTGGCCTCCTCGATGCGACCGAGGCGCTCTAGCCAGCTGAGCTACAGCCCCGAAGGGGAACTCTCAGGATAGCGGACCGATCATTGATCGTTGGCCACGTTCCATTGATTCTCGTCGTCATCCAGCGTCGATTCGATGTAGATGGGCCGAGCCTGTCGCTTCTTCTTCGACCGTGCGCGGGCCGACGCCTGCCGGGCACCGACCTCGGGTGCAGCAGAGAAGGTGGCATCATGACGGCCTCCCCGTCGATCGCCCTCTGCGGCGTCATCCGACGGGGGTTCGCCGGTATCGCCGATCGATTCGGTCTCGATCTGTTCGACCGTGTCCTCGATGCCCAATTCTCGAGCCAGCTCGGCATCGATCGGCACCTCGAAACCCGTGTCGGCGACCAGGATCTCCTCACCCCAGCTTTCGCCGTGGCGGTCGCGGCCAAGTTCGAGCACGATCTCGTCCAGGTTCAAGGGCTCGAAAATCAGACCCGGTTCGCTGTCGTCGGCTTGACGAAAGCCCTCTTCGGCCATGGTGATCGAGCTGTTCTCGTTTCCTTCCAGAATCGGCACGGACGGCGACGTTCCGTCCAGAATCCGGCGGGACCGCTCCTCGCTCGCCCTGCCGGCACCGGCCTGGGCCCGGTGATGTCGCAGCTCGACAGCACCGATGTAGGCGGCCACGGTCAGCACCAGGGTCATGACACCCAGCATCAGCAGGAACAGGCGCACGAATACCCCACGGAGAGCAATGGCGAGGAACATGGAGCCGAATGTGGCCGCCGACAGGCCAAGCAGGAGCTGAACACGCCGCTGAACCACATCCTGGGCTCTCCACGCAGCCACCGGGCGGGGTCGTTCCCGCCATCGGAAGCGCAGGCGCTCGGCCAATCCGAGATTCTCGCCGGTCCCGTCGCGTCGGTCGCCGGTCGGGGCCCCCCGACGGTCGATCTCGGTTTCGTCAACAACCTGTACGTCTTGGGTGGATCGGGTGGAGGTGTGCTGTCGAGCGTGGCGACGGCGGGATCGGCCGTTGAACCAGCGATACGCATCAATCACCGCCGGACCCCCGAGTACGATGACCCACGCCGCGATGAGCACGCCGACAACGACCAGCTGCCACGTGGACAGGGTCACATCGATCTACCCCGATCACCGCTGTTCGCCGCATCCGCAGCCCGCCGGTAGGGCCCTGACTTGCCCCCTGTCTTCTCCCAAAGTGCCAGTTCGCCGATGACCATGGACTTGTCGGCAGACTTGCACATGTCATAGATGGTCAGAGCCGCCACCGAACAGGCGGTCAGCGCCTCCATCTCGACACCGGTGCGATCCACGGTGTCGACCGATGCCTCGACCTCGATGAAGTCGTCCTGGATGTCGAAGTTGACGATGATCGCCCCGATCATGACCGAGTGGCACAGCGGCAGCATGTCAGCCGTCCGTTTGGCCGCCTGGATCCCGGCCACCCGGGCCACGGCGAGCACATCCCCTTTGTTTATGGCCCCCCGGGCCACCAATGCCGTTGTTTCCGGCTCCATGAACACCCTACCCCGGGCGACCGCCCGCCGATGGGTGGGGTCCTTGGGCGTCACATCTACCATGCGCGCCCGTCCCAGTGGATCCAGATGGGTCAGTTCTCGCTCAGCCACATGAGCAAACTTAGTGGCAAATGGTCAGGAAAAGCGGATTCTCTACCCACCGAGCTGACTCATCGACTTCGACGGCCGGAGAAAGTGGACCTGGCCGATGGCGTGTCCGGCCCACTTTCGTTCGACCTCGCCGGCGACCGCAGCCAGGACGTCGTCGTCATCAGCGCCACCCCGCAGCAACGCCTTGATATCAACATGATCAAGGGCAAACAGGCAGTTTCGAATCTGACCCTCAGCCGTCAGGCGGATGCGGTCGCAGCTGTCGCAAAACGGCTCGGTGACCGAGGCGATGATGCCGAACTCACCCTCCCCGTCCCGATACACGAACCGCTCGGCCGGGCTGGAACCTCGGGTGACGGGATCGAAGTCGAAATGCTTGCCGGCAGCGGCCAGGATCTCGTCGTAGGCCACGACCCGGTCGGCCGACCATTCGCCCTGGGCATCGAGGGGCATGAACTCGATGAATCGGACGATCACACCCTTGTCCCGGCCCAGGGTGAGGAACGGTACGATCTCGTCGTGATTGATACCCCTCATCAACACGGCGTTGACCTTGACCGGGGAGAAGCCGGCGGCGACGGCGGCATCGATGCCCTGGAGGACCTTCTCCAGTTCGTCTCGGCGGGTCAGTTCCTTGAATCGCTCACGATCCAGGGTGTCGAGGCTGATGTTGACCCGATTCAGACCGGCGGCCCGTAGATCGTCGGCCATCAGGCCGAGGGTGGCGCCGTTGGTGGTCATCGACAGATCAACATCGAGCGCGGCCAGCTTGCGTACCAGCACTGGCAAACGGGCCCGGACCGTCGGCTCGCCCCCGGTCAGGCGGATGGAGCGGACACCGGCACGGTCCACCAGGATCCGAGCCACCCGCTCGATCTCCTCGAACGTGAGAACATGGGACCGATCGAGCCAGACCATGCCCTCGGCCGGCATGCAGTACTGGCACCGGAAGTTGCAGCGGTCGGTCACCGAGATACGGAGATCGGTGTGTTTCCGCCCGAAGCGGTCGACAAGCCCAGCCATGTTTGTCAGGTTACCGAAGATGGTTCGGCAACAGCGCCCCGGCAAGCGCCTCAGCCCAAATACATGACGTCGACGAGTTCCCCCTCATCCACTCCGTCCCCATCGGGCACGACGGCCAAGGCGTTGGCCGTGGCCATCGCCATCAACTGATGGGACCCCTGACCGCCCGAGGATCGTACCTTCCACTCGTCACCGTCCTGGGATGCCACGACCCGGATGAAATGGGTCTTGCCATCAGGATGGCGACGGAGCGGTTCGGTGGTCCGGGCCCGAACCCGGGGGCGCTCGGCATCGAGATGACCCATCATGCGTTTGAGCCCGGGGCGGGCGAATAGCTCGAAGCTGACCATGGACGACACCGGATTCCCGGGCAGACCAAAGACGGGAACCTCGTCGAGCAGTCCGAAAACGAAGGGTTTGGCCGGTTTGATGGCGACTTGCATCCACGAGAACTCCCCGAGGCGCGTCAGCACCGCCTTGACGTAGTCGTAGTCACCCATCGAGACACCACCGGAGGTGATGACGGCGTCACAGGTCGTGACCCCTTGCCGCAATGCCGCCTCAAGTTCGCCCTCGTCGTCCCGTATCAGGCCCAGGTCGACCGGCTCGAACCCGGCCTCATGGGCCAAGGCCAGCAGCGTGACCCGGTTGCTGTCTCGGATCTGGCCCGGCTGGAGCGGTTCCGGCCCCTCCACCAACTCGTCGCCGGTTGACATGACGCCGACCCGGGGCCGGCGGAAAACGGTTACGGTCTGACGGCCGACGCTGGCCAGCACACCGAGATGGCCGGGCGCCAGCACCGTGCCGGGATGCAGAATCTCCGAGCCGGCGGCAATATCGTCCCCGGCAGGGCGAATATGGTTACCGACCGGCACCTCGGCCATGATGTCGACGTCGAACCCGTTTGGCTTCGTCAGTTCGACCATGATGATGGCGTCGGCTCCGTCCGGCACCGGCGCTCCGGTCATGATCCTCATGGCCTCCCCCGACTCGAGTCGCCGGGCGGCCGTGGTGCCGGCGGCGATCGTGCCGACCACGGGCAGCGAGACGGGCGACTGCTTGTTGGCCCCGACCGTATCGGCGGCTCGAACCGCGAAACCGTCCATGGCCGTATTGGCAAAGGGCGGGATGGCCTCAGGGGCGATGACGGTCTCAGCCAGCGTCAGACCCAGCGACTCGGCGATGGGAACCTCAGCGGGAGGAAGGACCTGCAGTTCCCGGTTGACCTTGGCTTGGGCCTCTTCCAGAGCGATCATGATCCAAATCTAACCGGAACCTCGACGAGGACACGGAAAGGGTGCGCGACCGATGGCCGACCTCAGACCCCGATTCCCTCCCGAGCCATGATGTCGGCCAGGATCTCCCGGAACTCCGCACCCAGGTCCTCCCGTTCCAGCGCCATCTCCACCACAGCTCTCAGGTAGTCGATCTTCTTCCCGGTGTCGAAGCGACCCTCGGAGAAGGTGTAACCCAGCATTCGCTGGTGGGTCAGAAGGCGGGCCATGGCGTCGGTGATCTGGATCTCGCCACCGACACCGGGCTCGGTGTGAGCGATCTCGTCGAAGATGTCCGGGGTGAACAGGTATCGCCCCATGATGGCGAGATTGGACGGGGCATCGGCGGGAGCCGGCTTTTCGACCAGGCCGGTCACCTCGACCAGACGGTCACCCATCGGGTTGACGGCCGCACAGCCATAGGCCGAGATGTCCTCGGGTGGAACCTCCATCAGCGCCACCACCGCTGTGTGGTGTTGGTTGTAGGCGTCGATCATGCCCTTCAAGACCCCGGCTCGCGGGTGCATGATGTCGTCGCCCAGCAACACCACAAAGGGTTCGTCACCGACATGGTTGCGGGCCGTTCCGATGGCGTGACCGAGACCGAGGGCCTCGCCCTGACGGACGAAGTGGATCTGGGCCAGTTCGCTCAAGCTTCGAATCTCCTCGGCCTCGGCCATCTTTCCCTTGGCCTCGAGCTGATCCTCCAGATCGAGCAGCCGATCGAAATGATCCTCAATCGACTTCTTGTACCGAGACGTGATGATGAGAATGTCCTCGATTCCGGCGTCGACCGCCTCCTCGATCACGTACTGGATCACCGGACGATCGACTACTGCCAGCATCTCTTTGGGCACGGCTTTGGAGAAGGGGAGAAACCGTGTTCCCAGGCCGGCGGCCGGGATGACCGCCTTTCGAACCGGCGTCGGGTCGGGTCCGTACCCGGTTCCGGCGGAAGTGGTCGACTCGGTGGTTGACACGTCAGGATCTCCGTTTCGTGGTTGTCGATTCCGGTCGGCGGTGGAAAGGCGGCCGTGAGCCGTTTCTTCAACGGTCGTTGGTCGACCATCAACGCGGCGGGTCGGCAGCCGATTTGGACCTGGGACCGCTAGCCTGATTGATGGTAGCGACGTGAACGGGATCTCGACCGGTCCGGATCCGATACCGTCGGATCGTCCGATGCGGCGAACGACCCGACCATCGCACTCGGACTCTCGGGTTCCGGATTTTGCCCCCGACCCGGGGTCTGCCGTCGTTCGTGGTTGAGAGCACCCGCCCGGTGGTGCAGGCTTGCAGGAGACAGTGGCGTGCCGGTTTACGAATACAAGTGCAGAATCTGCGATGAACGGTTCGATGTCGAACAGTCGATCACCGATGACGCCCTGACGACACTGGAGGGATGCCAGGTCGACCCGTCCGGTGACCACCAGCTCAAGAAAGTGTTCCACGCCGTCGGTATCGCCTTCAAGGGCGAGGGTTTCTATCGCAACGACTCGCGTTCCTCGTCGACCAAGACCAGCTCGTCCGTGAACGGGTCCGGCTCCGATTCATCATCCTCATCGTCAGTCGTCCTCGTCCTCGTCCTCGTCGACGGGTGACGCATCGGGCGGGTCGGGTTCATCGAGCTCGGAGTCGACACCGGGATCGAAGGATTCCCCCAGCACCTCGTCGTAGCCGGGGCCAGGGCCGCCTGCTCGCCAGTCTCCCACCGTCTTCCCCCACGAACCGCTCGCGACCATTGTCGGCCGGCCTCCGGTCGCCAGGTCCACAGATAGTAGATCGGGGTGACGTCGTGACCACCACACCCAGTTCATCCACGGCACCTGGTGCAACCGCCATACGGGCATCAAGAGCGGCGCCATCGTCGGTTCCCACCGCTCGTTTCCCCGACCAGGTTCCTACCGCAACGCTCGACCGGCCGGTGATCGGCCTCCGAGGGCACCGGCGGCGATGTGCTCGTCAGCTACGCGACGGGATGGCCCGGGCTCGTTCCGATCATCGCCGCCTGCTACCGGCCATGGCGGTGGCCATCATGGCCGCCGCTCTCACCTACGGGGGGCTCGGCGCGGCGCTCAACCGGTCGGAGCGATCCTCGGACCACCAAGTGGGCTCACCGTCGGCATCACCGGCCGCGGCTGGTGCTCCCGCCACCGATCGGGCCGAAGCTGCCCCCGACGCCGCCGGAAGGCGGGACCCGATCTTCATCGGAGACGACCATCGCACGTTGGCTCTTGATGGCCAAACCGTGCTGCTTCCCGTCGAGGTCGGCCACCAGGTCGAAGTGGTGGCTCTGCTACCGACGGTCGAGTCGGTGGAAGCCTCGGTCGTTGCCGAGTCGGCCACGGTGGTTGCCGTCGACGATTCGGTCGTGGTGATCCGCCTGACCGCCGAGGAGGCGAGACGAGCGATTGAAGCCGTCGGGGTGGGAAGCCTGACCCTGCTCGGTACCGGGTAGCGCGTCGCCGGCTCGGTGGGGCACGAGCCGGTCAAGATCAGGCCCCCGACAGGGCGACGCCGCCGATGACCAGGGACGGCGTGGTCACCCCGCTGGGCAGGTGGGTGAGATCGGCACCGATCCGGGTGATGTCGAGCAGCAGGCGCTGCAGGGTGGAGGCCACGGTGCACTCGTTGATCGGTTCGGCCACCTCACCATTGCGGATCATGCGCCCCGATGCCCCGACCGAGAAGTCGCCCGACACCGGATTCACCCCAGAGTGCAGCCCGTCCAGGCTGAAAACGAGCACTCCGAGGTCGACACCGGCGATGAACTCGTCGAGGTCCCCCGAATCAGGACGCACGGCCAGGGCGTGGATCCCGGGGCTGGGAAGGCTCCGAGCACCACGGACGGCCGAGCCGGTGGATCCCGTGCCCGAACGACGACCGGTGTAGGAATCGTGGAAGAAGCCTTCGAGGACCCCTTCGGTCACCAGCGGGACCGGCCGGCAGGCCAGACCCTCACCGTCGTGGGAGTCAGCCCCCAACGATGCGGGATCGGTCGGATCGTCGAGGAAGCTCAGTAGGGGCGAAGCGACCGCCTCCCCCACCCGGTCGGCGAACGGGGACCGGCCCTTGAGCACTCGCTCCCCCGACAAGGTGCCGGCCACCAGACCGATCACGGTGGCCGCCAGATAGGGGTCGAGGACCAGGTCGACTGTGGCCGAGTCGGGCTTGGTCGCCCCCAGCAGGTCGACGGTTCGGGACACGGCCCGGTCCACGATCCGGTCGAGATCGAGGTCGTTGGGGTCGCGGGCCCCGTCCCAGCCGAAGCCGATCTGGGCCCGATCACCGTCCTGGGCCAGGGGTTGGATCATGGCCGAGGCCGACGTGCCCAGATTGGTTGCTTCGATTCCTGTCGTGCTGGCCAGGGCGAAGGCCCCGACACTGTCACCGTATGCCGAGGTCCGCACTCCGGTGATGCGATCGTCGGCGGCCCGAACCCGTTCCTCCAGCTTGAGGGCGATGGCGATCTTGTCCTCGGTGGGGGTGGCGTCCACCCCCGGGCGCCACAGTGAGATCTCGACGGCTTCGACGCCGTCGGGTCGGGCCACCCCGGCGAATTCGTCGGCCTGCGAGTACTCGGCGTTGTCCCTGGCTTCGGCCAGTGTCTGCTCGACGACATCCGGGTTCAGGCTGCCGGCGCTGGCGAACCCTTCCCGACCATCGACCAGCACCCGGACACCGATGGCCAGGTTCTCGGCACTGGTGAAGGACTCGACCTCGCGGTCGTAGACCCGAACCGACGTCGACCGGGTGTGGGAACAGGCGACCTCGATCTGCTCGTTGGCATCGGCCCGTTCGATCACCTTCCTGGCGATGGCCAGCAGCTCTTCCGGATTCACCGCGTCTCCTTGCTCACCGTTCACCGCTCACCGTTCACCCCGGCTCACGAAGCCGTGCCACCGATGGTCAGCGCCTTGACCATGAGGGTCGGTACCCCGTCACCGACCGGGACACCCTGACCGTCCTTGCCGCAGGTGCCGGGTGAGCCCATGGCGAAATCGTTGCCGACCGCCTCGATGTCCAGCAGGGCCTGTGGGCCGTTGCCGATGAGCTGGCCGTCCCTGATGGGGCTGGTCAGCTGTCCATGCTCGATCATGTAGGCCTCGACCATGCCGAAGGTGAAGTCGCCGGACGCGGTGTTGACCTGCCCACCGCCCAGTTTGGCCACATACACCCCATGGTCGACCCCGGCGATGATGTCAACGGGCTCGGACTGGCCGGGAGCGAGATAGGTGTTGGTCATGCGGACCATGGGCAGATGGCGATAGCTCTGGCGTCGACCGTTGCCCGAACTGGAGCGTCCTTCGGTTCGGGCCCGGAGCCCGTCCCACATGTAGTCGACCAGTACGCCATCCTCGATCAAGACATTCCGGTTCGCCGGATGGCCCTCGTCGTCGATGGTGAACCGACCCCATTCGTCGTCCATCGTCCCGTCGTCGACCAGCGTGACCAGGGGCGAGGCCACCTGTTGGCCCACCCGCCCGGCGAAGGTCGATGCCCCCTTGCGAACCAGATCGGCCTCCAGTCCGTGCCCGCAGGCCTCGTGGAAAAGGACTCCGCCGGAACCGGGGCCGATGACCACCGGCAGGGTCCCGGATGGGGCGGGACGAGCCTCCAGTTTGGTCAAGGCCCGTCGGGCCGCCTTGCGAGCCAGCTCCTCGACGTCGTAGCGATCGAACAACTCGAACCCGATGGACAGGCCGATGGTTTCGTACCCGGTCTGCAAACCGGTGTCGCCCGATGCCACACAACCGACGGAGAACAAGGTCCGGCTCTGGTCATCGCCGGCCAGCACACCGTCGGAGTTGGCCACCAGGATCCGTCGTCGATTGTCGCCGTAGCGAGCGCTGACCTGGCTGATGGCCGCATCCGTGGCCCGGGCCGCCTCGTTGGCCCGCATGAGCAGACCGACTTTGGTCCCCTTGTCGATTTCACTGGGTCGGATCCTGATCGCCGCAGCCTCGACCGACGGACGGTGGGCGCCGAAATCAACGGTTCTGGTCGCCCCGTCTCCCGCACCTCGGGCGGCGGCCGCCGCGGCCTGGGCCGCAGCGATCAGACCCTGCTCGGACAGGTTGGATGTGTGGGCGAATCCGGTCGATTGGCCGGCGACGGCTCGGATTCCCACGCCCCGATCGCGGTCCGACGAGAGGCTCTCGATCCGGCCGTCGTCGAGTAGAGCGGAGCTGCGTTCCACGTCCTCGGCGAAGACCTCGGCGAAATCGGCGCCGCGGTCCAGGGCCACCGACAACACCCGTTGCACAAGTTCGGTTTCCAGCAGGGGAGCAACAGAAGTCATGCCTACAGCCTACCGACGACATCGGGGACGGACGGAATGCGAAGTCCAGGTCCGACAGGGCCGGCAACACGGGTTTCCCCTCGTACCGCTACCGTTAACCCGGGAAACGTGTGTTTTTCGGCGCCGACGATCACGTTTCGACCGTCGGCAAAACGGACAAGTCTGAAATCGATAACGATGCTACTCGAACGCCTTACCAGCCCTGCCGACCTCCGTGGCCTGCGGCCCGACGAGCTCGATCAGCTTTGTCGCGAGATCCGGCACTTCATCGTCGACAAAGTCAGCCAGAGCAAGGCCGGCGGCCACCTCGGCTCGAACCTCGGCATCGTCGAGTTGACGGTGGCCCTCCATCGGGCCCTCCGCTCCCCCGACGACGTCATCTTGTTCGACACCGGCCATCAGGCCTACGTGCACAAGATTCTGACCGGCCGGATGGACAGTTTCGACACCCTGCGCCAGTCCGGTGGAATGTCGGGCTATCCGAGCCGGCGGGAATCAGCCCATGACTGGATCGAGAACAGCCACGCTTCGACCGCCCTCGGCTACGCCCACGGTTTGGCCACCGCCTTCGACGCCGCCCGCAAGCCGGGCGAACGCAAACGTCGAGTGGTCGCCGTGATCGGCGACGGCTCGCTGACGGGCGGGATGGCCTTCGAAGGACTGAACAACCTGGGTCATGCCGGATCCGACGTTACGGTCATCCTCAATGACAACGGCCGATCCTACGCCCCGACGGTGTCGCTGCTGTCCGACAGTCTGGTCAAGATCCGTTCCAACCCGGTGTACATGAAGCGTCAGCGCCGGCTGGAGAATTTCACGGCCAGACTGCCGCTCATCGGACGATGGTCGGAGCGGGGCATCCGGGCTTCCAAGGCCGCCATCCGGGAGGCGCTGGAACCTCAGCTGTTCTTCGAACCATTGGGCGTTCGCTATATGGGGCCGTTCGACGGCCACGACATCGCCGAGGTGGAAAAGGCGGTTGAGAACGCCGGAGAGTTCTCGGGCCCGGTCGTCATCCATGTGTTGACACAAAAAGGTCGGGGCTACGGGCCGGCTGAGAACGACCCGATCAAGAACCTCCACGACATCGGTGCGGTCAAGCCCGAGAGCTACACCGCAGCCTTCACCGAGGCCCTGATCAAACTCGGTGAGGAGCACCACGACATCGTGGCCATTACCGCCGCTATGCCGGACTCAACCGGCTTGCTGCCGTTCCGGGATCGCTTCCCGGACCGGGTCATCGACGTCGGCATCGCCGAACAGCATGCGGTGACTGCGGCGGCCGGTATGGCCATGGGTGGACTACGACCGGTCGTGGCCCTGTACTCCACCTTCCTGACCCGGGCCTTCGATCAGGCCAATCTGGATGTGGGACTCCACGGCCAGCCGGTGATTTTCTGCCTTGATCGAGCCGGTATAACCGGTGATGACGGCGCGTCCCACCATGGGGTGCTTGACATGGTGCTCATGTCCAAAATCCCGGGCATGACCATTTTCTGTCCGTCGTCGTATCAGGAGCTTCAGCAGATGCTGGGCGACGCCTATGACATCACCGACGGCCCTGTCTGCATCCGCTGGCCCAAGACGCCGGCCCCCTCGGTGAGCGACAGCGAGGTCGGTACCGGGGTGCTGGGCCGGAAGGTGCGATCGGGTGACGACGTCTGCCTCATCGGCGTTGGCAAGATGTTGGCCGCCGCCACCGCAGCCGCCGATCTCCTGGCCGCCGACGGCATCTCGGCCACGGTTTGGGACCCCAGGGCGGTCAAGCCGCTGGACGAGGCCATGCTGGTCGACGCCGCCAGGCATCGTCTGGTGATCACCATCGAGGACGGTCTGGCCGAGGGCGGAATCGGGTCCACCATCGATCTGGCTCTCAATCAGCTTGCCGGAGATCGTCCCGCACCCGAAGTTCGCGTGCTCGGCGTTCCCACTCGCTTCATCGATCACGCCAAGCCCGACACCATTCTGGCCGACCTCGGCCTGACCGGGCCCGGCGTGGCCGACATCGTCCGAGGGGTGTTGCCCAACCTCTGAGGTGTCCGCACCGCCGGATGCCGGACTCCGGCAGCCGGCCGGCGGATCTTGCCGAAGCTCGAGCGACGGAAGAAGATGGACCCATGAGAGCGTGGCAGTTGGAGCAGCTGGGTGAACCCGGCGACGTACTGAAGATGGTCGAGGTGGCGGAACCGGTCCCGTCGGACGACCAGGTCCTGATCGAGATCGAGGCAGTCGGCCTCAAGTTCCCCGACATCCTGCAGATCCAGGGTCGCTACCAGATCAAGCCCCCGCTGCCGTTCATTCCCGGTGGGGAAATTGCCGGAACCGTCACCGACATCGGCTCCGGGGTCGAGCAGTGGCGGCCCGGCGACCGTGTGCTGTGGATGGGCGGTGGTGGCCTGGCCCCCCGGGTCTGTGCCCCGGCCGACCAACTTCTCCCCGTCCCCGATTCCATGCCCGCCACCCAGGCGGCGGCCATGTTGATCAATTACGGAACCGGTGTGTTCGCCCTCGAGGAACGAGCCGGACTCCGGCCGGGGGAGACCGTGCTGGTGACTGCTGCCGCCGGAGGGGTCGGCACCGCGGCGGTACAACTCGCCAAGGCCATGGGAGCCACCGTTTACGGCATGGCCGGCGGAGCCGACAAGGTGGCCACGGTGCAAGCGGTGGGGGCCGACAAGGCGTTCGACTATCGCCGGGTCGACATCGTCGAGTCGATACGGGAGGTGACCGACGGTCGTGGGGTCGATGTGGTCTACGAGGCGGTGGGCGGAGAAGTGTTCGACCAGGTCCGTCGGATCGTGGCCTGGGACGGCCGCCTCCTGGTCATCGGTTTCACCAGCGGCCGGATTCCCGATGCTCCGGCAAACCATATTCTGCTCAAGAACTACTCGATCGTGGGTGTCCACTGGGGCGCACAGCTGGCCCGGGAGCCGGGAGCCCTGCGGCGCCACTGGGACAGGATCGTCCAACTGTACCAGACGGGACACATCGACCCTGTGATCTTCGCCGTGCGCCCGTTGGAGGATGCGCTGGACAGTCTGGAGGCCATCGGCAACCGTGAGACCGTGGGCAAGATCATCATCGAGCCATCCAGGTGAGGGACTGTTCGGTTTGACTACCATCGCCTGAATGGTTTCCAATCCGCCGATATGGCGCGGCGAAATGTATCCCCTCGGGGCGACTTGGGACGGCGACGGTGTCAACTTCGCCGTCTACTCCGAGCCGGCGTCGTATGTCGAGGTCTGCCTGTTCGACGAGTACGGGAACGAGCGGCGATTCCCGCTCCCCGAGGTCACGGCCTTCGTCCATCACGGCTACATCCCGGGTCTGCAACCCGGCCAGAAGTACGGGTTCCGGGTTCACGGCCCGTGGAAGCCGTCCGAAGGCCTCGTCTGTAATCCCGACAAACTGCTCATGGACCCCTACGCCAAGGCTGTCACCGGCGAGATCAAGTGGGGCCGGGAGGTCTACGGCCACGTGGCCGGTCAACCCGACGTGATCGACGACGTCGACAGCGCGGCCTGCATGCCGAAGGCGGTGGTTGTCGACACCCGCTTCGATTGGGGGAACGACACCCGACCTGATACCCCATTGCATCGAACCGTGCTGTACGAGAGCCACGTCAAAGGGATGACCTACACCCATCCCGACGTACCTCCCGAACTGCGGGGCACCTACGCCGGTATGGTCAGCGAACCCATCCTCGACCACCTGGTCCAGCTCGGGGTGACGGCGGTCGAATTGATGCCGGTGCATCATTTCCTGTCCGAGCACACTGTGGTGGAGCGAGGTCTGACCAACTACTGGGGCTACAGCACGCTCGCATTCTTCGCCCCCCACGGTCCGTATTCGTCGGCCGGCGACGCCGGGGGGCAGGTCCGTGAGTTCAAGTCCATGGTCAGGGCGTTCCACGCCGAGGGGATCGAGGTCATCCTCGACGTGGTCTACAACCACACGGCCGAGGGCAATCATCTCGGACCGACCCTGTCGCTGAAGGGTTTCGACAATCCGGCCTACTACCGCCTGTTGCCCGAGGACCCACGCCACTACATCGACTTCAGCGGGACCGGCAACAGCCTGAACATGCGCCATTCCCAGACCCTGCAGCTGATGATGGACAGCCTCCGGTACTGGATCACGGAGATGCGAGTCGACGGATTCCGCTTCGATCTGGCGGCGGCGCTGGCCCGGGGGCTGCACGAGGTCGACCGGCTATCATCATTCTTCGATCTGATCCACCAGGATCCGACGGTCAATCAGGTCAAGCTGATCGCCGAACCATGGGACGTGGGCTTGGGTGGCTATCAGGTCGGCAACTTCCCGCCTCTCTGGTCGGAGTGGAACGGCAAGTACCGCGATGAGGTTCGCGACTACTGGCGAGGCCTGTATGTGTCACGGGGGGAGTTCGCCACCAGGTTCAGCGGCAGCTCCGATCTCTACGGCTGGACCGGTCGACGACCGTCGGCCAGCATCAACTTCGTCACCGCGCACGACGGATTCACCCTGCTCGACGTGGTGTCGTTCAACGAGAAGCACAACGCGGCCAACCACGAGGACAACCGGGACGGCGAGTCCCACAACCGATCATGGAACTCCGGGGTGGAAGGTCCCACCACCGATCCCGAGGTCCTGACAATCCGCCGCACCCGCCGCCGCTCCATGATCTGCACACTGCTGTTGTCACAGGGGGTTCCCATGCTGCTCGGTGGCGACGAGATCGGTCGCACCCAGGGCGGCAACAACAACGGCTACTGCCAGGACAGCGAGATCTCGTGGTACGACTGGGACCAGGTCGACGAAGAGTTTCTGGCCTTCGTCCGGCGCCTTGTTCGTATTCGGCACCAGCACCCGGTGTTTCGCCGCCGCCGCTGGTTCGAAGGTCGCCCGATCTGGAGTCACGACATCGACGACATCGGCTGGTTCACTCCCGACGGTGTCGAGATCCCCGACGATGCCTGGGGCCCGGGCAACGATCTCGCCTTCGCCGTGTTCCTCAACGGTCAGGCAATCGCCTCGACCGGCCGGAAGGGTCAGCGGGTCATCGACGACAGCTTCTTGGTGCTGTTCAATCCTCGCCCCGAGGTCACGACGTTCGTCATACCCAAGGGACTGGGGGGAAACCATTGGCTGGTCGAGATTGACACCGCCGATGAGTCCGACCGTGGTTCGAGGGTCCAAACCTGCGACAGCTGGGACGTCGATCCTTGGTCCATGGTCGTGCTACGCCGACTCGACGACGAGCAGAGCCCCGAGGAACCGATCGGACAGGCCGCCGATTCACGCCGATCGTGAGCCGTGGACCGAGGCACCTAGACTCGGTTCATCACCGCCGGGCTTCGGTGTCGGATCCCCAACCAAGGACGTGAGGTAGGACGATGAGAGTGCTGTTTGCCAGCGCCGAGATGGCGCCGCTGGCTCGGGTCGGGGGACTGGCCGAAGCCGCCTCCGGACTGGTGCGGGAGTTCCGCTCCCGCACCGACGAGGAGTCCGACTCATCATCGAACGTCGAACTCGATGTCATCCTTCCCGACTACGGCGGGATCGAGCTCATCGACGAACGACGACAGGAACTCGACGTGCCGTGGTGGGTCGGGGGTGCCTCCGTGCGAACCGGCGTCCATCCCATGATCGGCATGGTCACCCTGGTGCACGTGCCGGGTATGGACCGTCCCCATCCCTACATCGACGCCGCCGGTGAGGGTTGGCCCGACAACGATCACCGGTTCATGTCGTTCTCGGCTGCGGTGGCGGTTCTCGCCGACCGGACAGAGCCTGACATCGTTCATCTCAACGACTGGCACACGGCCGCCGCCTCGGGCTTCATCAACGCTCCACTTCCGGTGGTGTTGACCATTCACACCTTGGGCTACCAGGGCATCATGTCAGCCGGCTGGCTGCCCCATTTCGGCCACCGAGCCGAGGCCTTCATGTGGTACGACGTGGCCAATCCCCTGGTCGGCGGCATCCGTCTGGCCGATCGTGTGATCGCCGTCAGCCCGAACTACGCCCGCGAGATCATCACCCCGGAGGCGGGTATGGGTCTGCACCAGGAGCTGGCCGACAAGGGCGATCAGCTGGTGGGAATCAGAAACGGTATCGATACCACCTTGTGGAATCCGGCAACCGATCCCCATATCGCCGCCAACTACGGCGCCGACGACAGATCCGGCAAGCAGGACTGCCGTCGGCAGCTGATGGTCGAAGCCGGATGGCACGATCCGGCTTCTCCCACCGAGGCCCGGGTGCCCGTCGCCGCCGTGGTCTCCCGGCTGGTCGAGCAGAAGGGTATGGATCTTCTGGCCGATGTGGCCCGTTTCCTTCCCGACCTGCCGATTCGGTTGGCCATCCTCGGTTCCGGATCCCGGGCCATCGCCGATCAGCTCCATGCCGTGGCCGGACTGAACCGAGACTGGATCTGGTTCACCGAGGACTATGACGAGTCCCTCGCCCATCGCCTCTTCGCCGGTTCCGACTTGTTCATCATGCCCAGCCGATTCGAGCCGTGTGGACTGGCCCAGATGCAGGCCATGGCCTACGGCTCGATCCCGGTGGTCACCGATGTCGGCGGTCTGCACGACACCGTGCTCGACGCCGACGCCGACCGGAGCCGGGGCACCGGCTTCGTGTCGTCCACCGTCGACAACGCAGGCCTGATCGACGCCCTCCATCGGGCGGTGCGTGGCCTACGGCACGCCGGCCGTCGAAACGCCATCCAGCTGCGGGGCATGACCGCCGACTGGTCGTGGCGGGAACCGGCCGACCAACACCGCGCCGTCTACCGAAGCCTGCTCGCTCATGACGGCGGGACCGAGGACCAGATCGGCTAGCCGGGGCGCCCGGCTTCGATCACCGGGGTTCAGGGACCGACGGCGGTGGCTCCCTTGGGCAGCACGACGACGCCGTTGTCCGACACCGTGTAGTACGAGGCCTCGGCATCCAGGTCGTAGCCGATCGAGGCCCCAGGCGGTACCACCACGTTCTTGTCGAGCACGGCATTGCGCACCGTTGCTCCCTCCGACACCACGACATCGTCCAGCAGCACCGAGTTCTCCACCGTGGCCCCGCCCTGGACATGGACGCCGGGCGAGAGCACGGACTCGACGACGGTCCCGCCGGAGATCACGACCCCGCTCGTCAGCAATGATCGGTGGACGGTGGACTGGCCGTGTATGCCGCTGGTCACCAGCTTGGCCGGGGGCAAAGTGCGGCTGGCGGTGTAGATGGGCCAGAAGTCGTTGTAGAGGTCGAACGCCGGGAAGTCCTTGACAAGATCCATGTGGGCGTCGTAGTAGCTGTCGATGGTCCCCACGTCTCGCCAGTAGTGGGGGCCGGACTGGCCCGGTACCTCGTTGTTGGTGAAGTCGTAGACGTGGCAACTGCCGTCGTCGACCATCATGGGGATGAGGTCACCGCCGATGTCGAAGCCCCGTTCCTCGATCGATTCGTACTGGTCCAGCGCCTCGATCAAGGCATCGGTGGTGAAGACATAGTTGCCCATCGAGGCCAGAATCTCGCTCGGGTTGTCGTCGAGGCCGACAACATCGTCTGGCGCCGGCTTCTCCACGAATTGGGAGATCCTGGTGCCCTCACCGGTTTGGATCACCCCGAATTGGTCGGCCTCATCCTTGCGGACCCTGATGGCGCAGACCGTCGCCCCGGCGCCGGATTCGATGTGAGCGTCCAGCAGTTGTCGGGGGTCGATTCGATAGATGTGGTCGGCCCCGAAAACGAAGACGTACTCGGGCTTTTCGTCATCCAGGATGTTCATGTTCTGAAAAGGGCGTCGGCCGATCCCAGGAACCACCGCCGTCCCCGCCTCATCTGGGCCGGGACCGAGGCCACGTAGGACCCGAGCAGGGGAGAGAACCGCCATGTCCGGGAGATGTGCAGATCGAGGCTGTGGCTCTTGTACTGCGTCAAGACGACGATCTTGTGATAACCACCGTTGGCCAGATTGGATAGGGGAAAATCGATAAGCCGGTAGTGACCGCCGAACGGCACAGCCGGCTTCGCCCGGTCGAGGGTCAACGGCGACAGCCGCTTACCCTCGCCACCAGCCAAAACGATGCTGAGCACCCGTGGTCGAGCAACAGATTCTGCCATGGTCCCCACGATGGCCTATAACCTGCCCTCCTTGCCATCCAAACGAAGGAATTCTTCAACGTGACACCTGGCCACCCCTACACCCACTCGATCGACGGCGGACCCGTGTCGAACACCGAGCCACCATTGGCGGCCGGCGACAACGAGGGCCCGACGCCCGAGGACGTGCTGGCGTTCGGCACGGGACGTCACGACGGCATCCATCACTTCCTCGGCGCCCGGCTCGACTCGACCGGCTGTACTTTCCGGGTGTGGGCCCCGGCGGCCCGGGAGGTGTCGGTCATCGGTGAATTCAACCGCTGGGACCCCGGACGGCACCCCCTGTCCCCCTCCGACAGCGGCATCTGGTCGGGCCGGGTCCCGGGGGCGGAGCACGGCCAGTGCTACAAGTACCGAATCGTGACCAGGGCCGGAGTGAAGCTCGACAAGGCCGACCCCATGGCTCTCGCCACCGAGGAACCGCCGGCCACGGCATCTCGGCTCTGGGCCTTCGACTACCGGTGGGGGGATGGAAAGTGGATGGCGGACCGCTCCCGTCGACACACCACCTCCTCCCCGATCTCCATCTACGAGGTCCACCTGGGCTCGTGGCGATACGAGCCCAACGGCTATCGAGGCTTGGCCCATCAGCTGGCCGACCATCTCGACCGAACCGGATTCTCCCACGTCGAGCTGCTTCCGGTCATGGAGCACCCGTTCTACGGCTCGTGGGGCTACCAGACCCTGTCCTACTTCGCTCCGACCGCTCGGTACGGGCGGCCCGAGGACCTCATGTATTTGATCGACGTGCTGCACCAACGGGGCTATGGGGTCCTGCTCGACTGGGTCCCCAGCCATTTCCCCACCGACGACCACGGTCTGGCCCGCTTCGACGGCTCCCATCTCTACGAACACGCCGATCCTCGACTGGGATTCCACCCCGACTGGAAGAGCGCCATCTTCAACTACGACCGATTCGAGGTGCGGAGCTTCCTTTCATCGAGCGCTCGGTTCTGGCTCGAGGTGTACCACGCCGATGGGCTTCGGGTCGACGCCGTGGCCTCCATGTTGTACCGGGACTACTCCCGCCCCGACGGTCAGTGGATACCGAACGAAGACGGCGGCAACGAGAATTACGGCGCCATCTCGTTGCTTCAGGGATTGAATCGACGGCTCCATCGGGAGCACCCCGGCATCATGACCGTGGCCGAGGAGTCCACGGCCTGGCCCGGCGTGTCACGGCCGGCCGACGATGGTGGGCTCGGCTTCGGCTACAAGTGGGACATGGGGTGGATGAACGACACCCTGGGCTACATCGATCGTGACCCGGTCCACCGTCGTTGGCACCACAACGATCTGACGTTCCGCATGATCTACGCCTTCAACGAGAACTTCGTGCTTCCCCTGTCCCACGACGAGGTGGTACACGGCAAGGGGTCACTGCTGTCACGCCAGCCCGGCGATCGTTGGCGCCAGTTTGCAGGACTCCGTCTGCTCTACGGCTACCAGTACGGCATGCCGGGCAAGAAACTGCTGTTCATGGGCTCGGAACTGGCCATGGACGGCGAATGGCACCACGAACAGGAGCTTCCGTGGGGATTGCTCGAGTTCGAGCCCCATCGGGGGGTGTTCGACTGGGTGGCCCACCTCAACCGGCTGTACAGGGAGGAGCCGGCGCTGCATCTGGCCGACTGTGGGCCCGAAGGATTTCAGTGGATTATCGCCGACGATTCCGACAACAGCGTCGTGGCGTTCCTGCGCCGTTCAGGCCACCACCACCGCCCGATTCTCGCTGTCTGCAACTTCACTCCGGTGCCCCGACACCACTATCGGATCGGGGTTCCCCTCGACGGTCCCTGGATCGAGTTGGCCAACAGTGATGCCAAAGAGTACGGCGGCAGTGGCGTGGTCAACCCCCCGATCAAGGCTGTCGCCGATCCCGTCCACGGACAGCCATACAGCATCTCCATCACCGTTCCCCCGCTGGCGACCTGCATCCTGGCGCCGGAGCGGACCGATGACCCGACTTCCATGCCGCCGCCATATTCACACGATAGGGAATCTACGCTAGGATCACCGCCAGCACGTTAGGCCGTATTCTCACGCACCGATCCGCCGCCCGGAGCAGCACGACGGTGAAGCACTGACCTACGAGCAGTGGACTCTGAGGCAAGGAAAACGACCTCACGGAGACCAACCACCACTCCCACTCCCGTGAAGCCACCGCTACTCATCAGGATCGTTCTCCATGCCTCGATTGGGATCGAACTACCATCGATTGTTCAGCGCGTCCACCATCTCCAATCTGGGAGACGGCGTCGGCCTGGTCGCCTATCCGTGGTTGGCGTCGGCCCTTACCCGGAACCCGATGCTGCTGTCGGTGGTTCTGGTCGCCCAGCGGATTCCGTGGTTGCTGTTCAGTTTGCCCATCGGAGTCTTGGTCGATCGCTATCGGCGTCGCCTGCTCATGGTGACGGCCAACGCCGGCAGGACGATACTCACCACTGCGGTGGCTCTGGCGGTGCTGGTCAACCAGTCGTCGCTGCCCGCCCCCGACGAACTCGACGAACTGCTGCGGACCGGGGCCGGCGTTCCGACCAAGCCCCTGCTGTTCGGGCTACTGCTTCTGGCCGCCTTCCTCCTGGGGGCGGGCGAGGTACTGCACGACACGGCGGCGATGTCGATCATGCCCCACGTCGTGTCCACCGACGATCTGGAAGCGGCCAACGGGCGTCTGGTCAGCGCCGAGCAGGCCACCAATCTTTTCGTGGGACCGCTGTTCGGCGCCTTCCTACTGACCACGGTGTTCGCCGCTCCGTTCTTCGTTGATGCCTCCAGTTTCCTTGTGGCGGCGGCAGTACTGGCTCTCACGCCGATCGTGGAGCCCGAACCGGCACCGTCACACGGCGATGACCGATCGTGGCGGCAGCGATTCTGGGCCGATTTCTCCCAGGGGTTCACCGCCTTGTGGAGCCACCGCTATCTGCGGTTTCTCGCCATCGTGGCGACCGTCGTGAATCTCATGGGCGGAGCCGTTCTTTCGGTTCTGGTGCTGTTCGCTCAGGAAGTCCTGCGCACCGATCCCACTCGGTTCTCTCTGCTCTCGATCGGGTCGGCCATCGGCTCGGTGGTGGGCGGTGTCGTTGCCCCCAAACTGTCCGACCGGCTCGGATCGTCCCTGGTACTCCGGGTGGCGGTGACTGGAGTGGGACTGTGCATGCTGACCATCGTGTTCACGTCGTCCTGGATCGTCACCTCGGCCATGCTCGGCGTCTACGGATTCCTTGTCATCTGCTGGGTTGTGCTGACCGTCAGCCTCCGTCAGGCCATCACCGCCAACGAGGTCCTGGGCCGGGTCAACAGTGTCTACCGATTCTTTTCGTTCGGTGCCATCTCGCTGGGTGCCGTGCTCGGAGGCTCCATGATCTGGCTGGCCGAGCTCGGTGTCTCCCGGGAAACGGCGTTACGAACCCCGTTTTTGGCCGCGGCCGTGGTCCAGTTCGCCGTCGCCGTCTACGCCTTCGGCAAGCTCAGCGGCCAACGCCTGGCCGAGGTCCGGGGCGGGGCGCCGGCGGGGTCATCGCCGTGATCTCACGACCTCGGGATTGACCAGACAGGTCGGGCGACCACCATCAAGCACGGTGACAGCCTGCTCGATGGCCATCGACAGCATGCGTTGCCGTCCCACCACGGTCGACGACGCGATGTGTGGTGTGACCATCACGTTGGACCGATGGAGCAGCGTATGACCGGGATCGAGCGGCTCCGGATCGGTCACGTCCAGTCCGGCTGCCCCGACCTTTCCGGTGTCGAGAGCGTCGACCAGGGCGTCATGGTCGACCAGACCACCTCGGGCGGCGTTGATGAGAATCACCCCGGGCCGACACGAGTCGAACACGGTGGCATCGATGAGACGATGGGATTGCGAGGTGAGCGGGGCGTGGAGCGACAGCACATCGGACCGGGCCAGGAGCGAGTCGAAGTCGACCAATTCGACCTCCCGATCCTCGTCCGGCAGCCGGTCGAGGTCGACGAACGGGTCGTGGGCGATCACCGTCATGCCCACTGCCCGAGCAATGCGGGCCACACGACGGGCGATCCGGCCGTAGGCCAGTAGCCCGAGAGTCAGGCCGTCGAGTTCGATCGCAGTACTGCGACCGCCGTAGTCACCGACGGCGTCTCGAAGCCGCTGCTGATGCTCGGTAAGCGTCTTGGCCACCGAGAACAGCAGGGCCACGGCGTGCTCGGCCGTCGACACCGTGGGACCGTCGGGGGTGTTGGTCACCATCACCCCCCGGGCAGTGGCCTCGTCGAGGTCGACGGCGTCGACCCCGATCCCGGTGCGGGACAGCACCCGCAGCCTCGAGGCGAGGTCGAACCGGGCGGCGTCCCATCGCACGCCGCCCACGATGGCGGCGTGGGCCTCGGGCAGTGACTCGTCACTGGGGCCGACGAGACGGTACCGGTCATCGAGACCGACGGCGTCGTCGGGTATCGGGCGGTCGATGTGAATCACTGCCTGGGCCACGGATCCCACTCTAGGACAGGGCCGACCAAGCCGGTCAGCGGGTCGTTCCGCCCTGTCGATCCGCCCTGTCGATCCGCCCTGTCGATCCGCCCCATCCCACCGTCCGGCGATGGTGAAGCCGGGGGGAGGAATAGAGTGGGGCGGTGTCATCTCGCTCGCTGATCACGACTGCGATCAGCGCAGGCCTGGCCATCTCTGTCACAGGCTGCGGGTGGCTGGCGGCCCCCGCCGATCCGGTGGTCGGCTCCGTCTACCGAGTCGAGATCGAGCCATGCCTGGGCCTGCGCACCCAGCGTGCCACCGCTTTTGCCGTCCGTTCCTCCGAATCAAACGACTCCGGCCGATCCGACGACGAGGCGGCTGCCAGATCGACGGCGGCATCCGACGGATCGGACTCCATTGTAGTGGTCACCGCAGCCCACTCTCTGGAACGAGCGTCGGGAGCCATGATTCGAGACCGGCGTGACGGGCTCCGTCGGGCGTCGGTCCTCGTTCTCGATCCGACCAAGGACATCGCAGTGCTCACGATCGACGGCGACTTCGGCGCCGACGACGCAAGCTTCGCCCTGGCGGAGCCGTCGCCCGATACACCGGTCGAGGTCGTGACGTTCGCCGACATCGAAGGCCCAGAGATCAAGACCGGTACCATCGACAGACTGGTCAACGCCACCCTCGACGGAGAGGGACGACGCAAGGCGATCGAATTGGCCTCCATCGACATCGATCCCGGCGACTCGGGGGCTCCGGTCGTGAACGAGGATGGCGATGCCGTGGCCATGGTGTTCGCCGCCGCCCGTGCCGGGGAACGGGCCTGGGCCATCTCGGCCGTCGAACTCCGGGACGCGGTGGCCCGCGCCCTCGACCCCACCACCGTGCCGTCCGGCCTGTCGTGCGCTCGGAATCGCTCAGCCGATGCCGACGGCGGCTGACCCCGGTGCCGGCTCACCGCCCGGGGGCGGGCAGCGTGCTACATGGGAGCTTCGGTGTAGAACGGGTTCTCTCCGGCCGCATGATCGGTGGCGTCGATCACATCGGTGATCTCGGGCAGGGCGCTCATGAGCATCTTGCGGATGCCGTCTCGGAGGGTCATGGCGCTGGCGGCACAACCCTGACAGCCGCCGCCCATGGTTACCACCACCTTGGTCTCGTCCTCGATGCCAATGAGGGCGGCATACCCGCCGTGGGAGGCGAGCGCGGGGTTGATGGCGCGGTCGAGCACGGACTGAACTTTCTGGGGAAGCTCGCCCTCGAGCTGGATATCGAGCCCGATCAAAGGATCGGGCGGATTGGGATTGCGGATGACCAGCCCCCCGCTACCCACCGAGGCCACATCGAGTACGGCGCCGGTCATGTTGGCCACCGAGGCGGCGGGAACGATGACGGTCAACTCGCCATGCGAACCCTGGGTGTAGACCACATCGTCGTCGGTTTGCTCGGCCACGGGCACCAGATCGAGCTCATACACGAAATCGGTCATGTTGGCCCCGGTGATGGCGACCCGGAGGGCCGTTCCTACCGGATCGTCCTCGGCCGCTCGGACATCGAGAACTGTGGCCAAGGCCTGCTCGGTCACCGTGAGCGGCTGTTGGGGATCAACGTCTTCGATCGACTGATCACCGGAGGCAACGGAAGTCATAGTTTCAGGATAGGGACGATGGTGCGCCGGGCCCCACCTTGTCCGGAACGTCACAGCAACTCGATCCAAGTCCGGGCCCGGGCGAACCCGGTACCTGGCGGCCGCTGAAGGCACACCGGGAGTCGAAACCGCGCCCGGGCCGATAGACCGAAGTGGTGGGAAACACCAGGTCCGTCGACGTCGACCCGACAGAGGGCACCAACTCGACGCCGGTACCGATGGGCCGGTCGACGATCGCCCTTGTCGCAGTGGCGGTGTTGGTGCGGCTGGTTGCGGCCATGGTGCTGATCGCCGGACCGTGGACCGACAGTGCCGGTGAATTGGCCGGTTGGGACGTCGAACGGTTCGCCCGGATCGCCAACATCGATGGCAGGCCGTGGCAGGACGCCCACGTCGAGTACCCCCCGGGTAGCGTCGTGGTGTTCGAAGTCCTGGGCGACATCGGCGCCGGAACCGGTGCAACGGTCGAGGTCGTCAGCTTGCATCGGGCCGTGGTCGCTGCCGGACTCATCATCGATCTCGTGGTCGCAGGGCTGGTCACGGTCCTCGGGCGGCGGCCTGCCGGCCGCCGCTACCTGCTGCTCGGCCTGCCTCTGGTGCCCATGGGTCTGCTTCGACTCGACCTGTGGGCCACCGCCCTGGCTGTCGGGGCCGTCGCTCTGGCCCTGACTCCAGCCTCGCCCGGGGAACGAGCCGATGAGTCGACCGTCAGCCCCCGACGGTTCGGCCTCCGCGTTGTTGCGGTCGGGGTCGTGGTGGCGGCGGGAACGATGGTCAAGATCTGGCCCGCTCTCGTCGTCCCCGCCCTGTGGTCCATGCCACGGGTCCGGGCCGCCGTGGCCGCCGTCGTCGCCACGCTCGCCGCCACCGCACTGTGGTTGTGGTGGGCCGGGGCGGGCATCACACCCATCGATCAGGTGGTGTCGCTTCGGGGCGCATCGGGGTGGCATGTGGAGTCGCTGCCGGGCGCGGTGGTGGCCCTGTGGTCGGGGTTGACCGGCGGGGACGGTGCCCACGCCGACACGGTGCGATTTGAACTCAACGCCTATCGCATCGGAACGCTCAACCCGTTTCTGGTGTCGGTCGGCCGCGTCGTGGCCGTGGCGGTCATCGTGGCGTTGGCCGTGAGGGCTCGGCGATCAACCCGGGAACCGGCGCTTCGGGCTGCGGCGGTCATGTTGGGTGCCACCGCAGCCCTGATCGTCACCGCTCCCCTGCTGTCACCCCAATTCCTGCTCTGGCTGACGCCGTGGGCGGCGCTGGTTCCATGGAGGCCTCATGGCGGCGAGGAGGGGAACGGTGCCTCGGCCATTGCCTCCCTGCTCCATCCGATGGCGTTGACGGCACTGGCCGTGACCCTGACCGGTCTCATCCTCGGCGTGTACGGACCGCCTGGCGTGAATCAGGTGTTGCCTGCCGCCGGCCTGATGATCCGAAACCTGGTGCTGACGGCCATCCCGGTCAGTTGCTGGCTATGGCTCGGCCCGTCTGATCGAACAATCGCTGCCTGACCGAGGCCCCACCCCAGGGTCGGGTGGTGCGAAGCCGCACATCGAGCAGATGGCCGATGAACCTGCCGCCCTCGGAGATCGAGGCCTTGGACATCCCCTGACGGCGTCCGATGAACCGGAACGGTGTCTCGGCGGTGGGGAGTTCGGGATGGGTGGCCAGAAGCTCGACCAGGATCTTGAAACCGTCGGGGTACAAGCGGTCGAGATCGATCTGGCGTAGATCGACGGCGAAGAAGCCGGACAGCGGATCGCTGACCCGACCGATACGTTTGGGAAACAGGGCGCGCGCCAGCCAGGCCACCGACATGGAGAGCCGCCTGCGGGTGGCCGTCAGACCCTCGTGGTCCGAACCGCCGGGTATTCGACGGCTGGCCACCACCAATCCCGGTCGCGGTACCTCGCCATCGGTGGGTCGTTCACCGATGCCAGCGACCAGGTCGGCGATCCGCTCGGCCGGGTGTTGAAGATCACCGTCCATGACCACAGCCACCGAGCCCCGGGCCACGTTGAACCCGTCGACCACGGCTCCTCCCAGACCGCCCCAACGCTCGTGACGAGGCCGATGCACGAGACGGACCGAGACCGGCACCATCCCCGCCGACCAGTCCCGCTCGGCCACAGCGGCGATGACTTCGGGGGTCTCGTCGTCGCTGTCGTCGACATAGACCACTTCGACCCGCCGTTCCGACAGCCGGGGTGAGGTGGCCACAGCGTCGGTCAATCGCTGCAGGAACGGTTCGATGTTGGCCGCCTCGTGTCGGGTCGGCACCACGACGCTGACCGTGTCGGGGTCGAGGTCACGACGAAATCGAGGCTCGTGCTCCGGGCCGGGGCTGAGGGTGAGGATGCTCAGTGCGAGAGCGGCCAGCACCAACTGGGTCAGGCTGCTGTTGTCGAGCACTACCAGCCCGAGCTGGGGCCCGATGGGCAGCACGGCGAACAGGGCCACCGCACAGCCGACGATGAAGGCCCGGTTCCGTTCACCGCCAGTGGTGGCGGCCAGAAGCACAAGGCCCCACGTCAGATACCAGGGCTGGGTGGTGGGGTGGAACACCGCCCACAACAGCAGACTCCAGGCCAATGCCGTTGGCCAGCTCTGATGACGTCGAAGCAACAGGAGCGTGGTCACGGCCAGGGCGAGCACCATACCGAAGACTCGAGCCACGGTCAGAACCTCGTCGGGATTCATTCCGGTCAGTAACGAGAATCCACCGCCGAAGACCCTGGTCACGCTGAGGTAGGCATTGACCGGTCGACTGTTGACCAGGGCGTCAACCCAGCCCCAGCCCCAGCCCGTGAGCTGTCCGGCCACGGCGATAACGGCCAAGGCCTCCAGGCCGGCCAGGGCGGCCCGGGCCAGACGGCGAGGCCATGTCGGGGCCATGAGCGCCCACGGCCAACCCAGGAAGGCCACCGCCAAGATGGCCGGCAGCTTGATGGCGGCGGCCACCGCACACAGCATGATGCCGACATGCACCAGCCGCGGCCGCAACCCGATGGCCACTCCGGAAACCAGAAACCCCAACATGATGGCCTCGTTGTGAGCCCCAGAGACAAGATGGAACAGCACGAGGGGGTTGGCCACAGCCAGAATCAGTGAGTCGACGGGATCGCGGCCCAGCTGTCGAGCCAGGTCCCACACGGCGACGGCGGTCACCAACAAGCCGAGTACGGCCATGAGTCGGAAGGCGAACACTGCGGCCACGAGATGGTCGCCGGTTATGGAGGCGACGGTGGACGACAGCGACACGAACACCGGCCCGTAGAGCACCGGTGATTCCCAGTACAGGGGATCGACGGCGGCCAACATGGGATCGTCAACCCCCAGCTCGACAGGACCTTCCTCGTACACATCGAGGCCCTGGTCGGCCATTCTCCCCTGGGCGGCGTAGGCGTACACGTCCCGACTTCCCAGGGGTGGACCAGCCACCAGCGGAATGGACCAGACCACGATCACGGCGGCGGCGGCCAGAGCCGAGAGGCCATGGGTTAGGTGATAGCGGCGCAGGAGAAGCCAGGCCCGGATCAGGACGATGAGACCGCCGAAATAGGCGAACAGCGCCGGCAAGAGGGAGAAGCTGGGCCGGAGGGGAACGGCGGGCACGGTCCACAGCCGGCCCGAAGAGCCTGCACCCGACGCTCCGGCCAGGGCGCCACCGACGACGACCAGGACCGAGGCCAAGAAACCGAGGGCGGCCACCGATCGCAGCGTCAACGCCGACGACGAACGGGCTCGCCGGCGCAGCGGAGACGGCGCAATCATCGGCCGCGTCACCTCGGCCGATGACCCGTCGGTTCTGTTCCCTCGTTGCACGGTGTCACCGTAGTCGCTCGACCGGTGCTTGCTCATCCCCCACCCAACTCGATGCCGTCACGTCGACATCGGTATCAAAGGCCCCGCACCGGCTGGGCGAAGGGCGACATGGGGAGTGTAGAGCAGCGACGGCAGTCTCAGGGGTCGAGCCTGCGAAATCCGCCCGGACCCCCCTGGGTCAGGAATTCGCTCAGGCGATCGATCACCGCATCGAGCATTGATGCCGATGTGGCGGTATTGACCCGGATATGGCCCGTTCCCTCCGGACCGAAGTCGGTTCCCTCCACGACAGCCAGATTGGCCTCCTCCAACAGCCTTCGGCCCGGATCATCGAGGCCGTAGGCATTCAGATCCAGCCAAGCCAGGTAGGTCGCTTCCGGCGTCATGAAGCGAACCTCGGGCAACTCGCGCCGTAGTCGCTGCACCAGCTGGTCCCGGCGATCGGTGAGGAACCGCCGGGTGGCCTCCAGCCATGGTTCACCCTCCGTCCAGCATGCCACAGCGGCCAGAGCTCCCGGTGTGCTCACGGCCCCGAGAAAATGGTCGGGAAGCGATCGGAACCTCCGGGCCAGTTCTCGATGGCCCACATGGCCCACGGCACATCGCAATCCGGCCAGATTGAAGGCCTTCGACGCCGAGCTGATGGTGACGGTTCGTTGCGCCAGATCCCCCACCGTGGCCATCGGCACGTGGGTGGCTCCGGGATGGGTGAGATCGGCCCACACTTCGTCGCTGATGAGCAGCAGATCGTGACGGGCGACGACCTCGGCGATGGTTTCCCGCTCGGACTGGTCGAATACCCGGCCCGTGGGGTTGTGGGGATGACACAACAGGATGGCGGTCGTGGAGTCGTCCATGGCCGATTCCAGCCGTTCCGGGTCGAGCCGCCACCCATCGGGGTCCAGGGGGACCGACACCAGCCGCCGATCGGCGCCGTGCACGGCGGAGATGAACGGCGGGTACACCGGTGTCAGCAGGACCACCCCGTCCCCGGGGTTGGTATGGAGCCAGAGGGTCACGTCGATGGCATGAAGCACGTCGCAGAAACGGTGGACGTCGTCGACATCGGGCTCCCAGCGGTGGTGACGCTGCTGCCATCGGACAAACGCCGGGTTCAGGCGCCGCACCACATCGAAGTTGTAGCCATAGTCCCGGCGCTCCATGAACGGCTCGATGGCTTGGTTCACCACGTCGGGAGGAAGCAGATCCATGTCGGCCACCCACGCCGGCAGGACCTCAGGCCCGTAGTGCGACCACTTGAGACCTTGCAGCCGCCGCAGCTCGGCTTCGGTACGGACTCGGGGTTCGACCTCGATGCGGCCCGTTGTCTCCGACCCCGGCCGCAGGACCGGCCTCGGCTCCACGTTTCTCATCGCCGCTCCTGTTCGTCGGCCAATTCCAGCCACTCGTCCTCCCGTTGCTGCAACTCGGTCGATACCGTGGCCAGCTCTCGGCCGACCGAGGCCAGGGCCTCGTGGTCCCCGGAACCGCCCCCGATCAGGCGATCGAGCTCGGCCTCGAGCTCGACCTTTCGCTTCTCCAGCCTTTTCATGGCCTTCTCCGTTTCCCGCAGGAGATGGCCGATCGTGCTGGCCGACCGACCCGAGCGACCGCCGTCGGCCCCCGACCGATCCGAGCGACCGCTGCGACGACCGCTGTCGGCCGCCGACCGATCCGAGCGACCGCCGTCGGCGTCCGAGCCGACGGCTCGAATCGTGTCCCGTTTGGCCAGCCGCTGACGTCGCTGCTGATCCCACGCTCCGAACCCGCCCGGCCACCGCCCGGCAAAACCCGTACCGTCGATGACCAGGGCGTCGGTTACCACCCGCTCGAGGAAGGCCCGATCGTGGCTGACGGCCACCACCGCCCCCGGCCAATCCTCGAGGAAATCCTCCAATGCCCGCAGGGTCTCCAGGTCGAGATCGTTGGTCGGCTCGTCGAGAAAAAGCACATTGGGTCGACCGGCCAGGACGGTGAGAAGCTGCAGTCGCCGACGTTCACCCCCGGACAGGGTGCCGACCTGGGCCCACTGGGTATCGGTATCGAACCAGAACGCCTCCAGCAGGCGGGCATCGGTCCAATCCGGCTTGCGGTGGGGTCCGGCCACCACCTCACGTACCCGGGCCTCGGGGTCCATCTCCGTCCCGGTCTGGTCGTAATAGCCGAGCTCCACCGTCGAGCCGACCGTGACCGTACCCCGGTCCGGAGCGGCCCGCCCGGCCAGTACATCGAGCAACGAGGTCTTACCCGCCCCGTTGGGGCCGACGATGCCCAGCCGTTCCCGAGGATCGAGTCGAAGATCGAGTCCCTCGAACAACGTCCGACCGTCGGGTGTGGCCAATGAGCCGCCTTCAAGCTCGATGACTACATCACCCAGCCGGGGTGTGCCCGACCGACCGAATTCCAGATGAAGTTCGGCGGGCCGGGCCGGACCCTCGGGCCGGCCGTCGACCAGTTCCCGGGCCCGCTCGAGCCGGGCCTGGGGCTTGGAGGTTCGAGCCGGGGCACCCCGTCGTAACCAGGCCAATTCGGTGCGGGCCAGATTGCGACGAACCGCTTCCGCCGTGGCCGCATCGACCTCTCGCCGATCCCTTTCCTCCAGATATCGTGCGTATCCCCCCTGGTGGCTGTACCAGCGGCCCCGGTCGAGTTCGATCATCCGGTTGGTGACGGCGTCGAGTAGATGACGGTCATGGGTCACCAGGAGCAGGCCGCCCCGGTGGCCCAGCAGTCGATTGTGCAGCCAATCGATGGTGTCGAGGTCGAGGTGGTTGGTCGGCTCGTCCAGGATGAGCAGATCGGCCGGTTGCAGCAGGGCCCGGGCCAGCGCCACTCGTTTGGCCTCGCCGCCCGACAACGAACCGGTTGGGCGCTGGAGATGGTTGCCCATGCCCAGTCGATCCAGCACCGCCTCGGCTTCCCACCGGCTCCGATCCGCGTCGTCATCGGGGTCGGCCCCCCCGGGAACGACGGCTTCGATCACCAGGCCCGACGGCAGGGCCGCCTCCTGGTCCAATACCGAGACGGTGACACCACGCCCGAATCGCACCTGACCTCGATCCGGCGTTCGGCTGCCGGCCAGGACACGGAGCAAGGTGGACTTGCCGGTGCCGTTGATGCCGACCACGCCGATGCGATCGCCTCGACGAACCGTGACGGAGACATCACGAAACAGTTCACGATCGGGCCGGCTGACGGTCAACTCGACCGCGTCGAGCAGGATCATGGAGCCGTCGAGCGGCTCACGGGACTGGGTTCTTCCACAGCGGCACGGAGTCAGGCTAATCGTCCTCGGGCCATCCATGCGACGCCCGGGCGACCACGGCACACTGGAGCGGTGGTGGAATCGATTCCGCAGCTCGAGCCGACCAAGCCGGGCCTGCTACTGCGGCTCGCCGCTGTGGTGGCTCCCGGCGTCCGGGAGGTGACAACCCAAATCCGGCCGTACACCCGGTGGTGGAACGAACAGAACCAGAGGGCCCTCGACCACGAAGGTCCTCTGATGATCGTCATTGGTGACTCCACCGCCATCGGCATCGGGGCGTCGGCCCCGGGGAACGGCTACGTCGGTCGCCTTCTGGAACTCCTGGCCCAACGTGACGGCCGGCCGTGGGCCGCAGTCAACCTGGCCCAGTCGGGAGCGCGCGTGGACGACGGAATCGATCGCCAGCTGCCGATCGCCCTCGAGATCGAACGAGCAGGACGGTCGCCGGCCCTGGTCATCTGCTGCATCGGGACCAACGACGTGGTCTGGAGCATCGATACCACCGGTACCCGCCAGCGATTGGCCCGACTCATGAGCGGTCTGCCCCGTCCCGCACTGTGCTGCCTCGTGGCCGGCGGCTCCCCTCGGGCCCGAGTCATCAATCGTGGTATCCGCCATCGGGCGCGGGAACTCGAACACGATGTGGTCAACCCGTGGACCGAACCGGGCCCGCCGGCGTCACACCGGCTGGCCGCCGACCGCTTCCACCCCAACGATGTCGGCTACGCCCTGATGGCCAACGCCCTGGCCCGGCAACTGGCGACCCCCCTGATCGACATCGACATCGAGGTCGCCAACCGGGCCGGTAACGACGATGGCAACGACGACGACCAAGACGGCGGGCGATGACGATGTCCGGGATTCTCAGTGGTCCCATCGACCAGGATGGACCTCAGAACCGACCGCGCCGGCGACGGGCATGGCCCACTCAGGAGGCCACAGCCGGTCTGACCGTTCGCCATCGGACATCGGGAACGGTCGGCGTCGTGGTCAGATTCAGTCCACAACAGGTGGTCCTGCGGGACGGCCGGGGCCGACAGCACGTCCTGCCGGTTGCCGATGGTGCGTTCTCCGTTGCCGGCCGCACCGTCACCCTCGTCCGGCCCAGGCCGATCGACACCGAGCCGGCGTTCACCGCTTCCGGCTCCCTGGCCCCGGCCCCCAGCGGAGCCCGGGTTGCCGTTCCCAGCCGGTTGATGGTCGAGGGACTGCACGATGCCGAACTGGTGGAGAAGATCTGGGGGGACGACCTGCGGGTCGAGGGGGTGGTGGTGGAACCGTTGCACGGTGCCGACGATCTGGTGGCCGTCATCGAGTCCTTCGATCCGGGCCCCGACCGTCGCCTGGGAATACTGCTCGATCATCTTGTCGACGACACCAAGGAGTGGCGGCTGGCGCAGGCTGCCCGTCGGTCCCACGTGCTGATCAGGGGCCATCGGTTCGTCGACATCTGGCAGGCCGTACATCCCGATGTGCTCGGCATCGAGCGATGGCCGAGCGTTCCCATGGGCCAGGACTGGAAGACCGGCATCGTCGAGGCGCTTGGTTTCGACGGCGCCACCGGCGACTTCTGGCATCTGTTGCTGTCCCGAGTGACCGATTATCGCCACCTCCACCCGTCCCTCGTCGGTGCAGTGGAGGAGCTGATCGACTTCGTGGCTCCTCCCCCCGACTGCGATCGCTGATCGTTCGGTGCCCGACGGCCCCGCGACGGTGGCCTACCGCCGAGGCTCGCCCATCTGTTCCCCTGACGGCGTGCCGTCGGCCGATGTGTCCTGAGCCGGAGTCTCGGCTCGGGGAGGTGGAGGTGAGGGCGGCAACGGTGGTATGGGAACCGGCCGGCGCGGCGACGGGGCGCGCGGCGGCATCGGCGGTGTCGGCATCAGGTTGAAGGCAGGAGGAAGACCGGCCGGAGCGGCCACCGTGTGGTCCGGCGTCGAATCGACCGGCGGGCGGGGGCGATCCGGTTGCGAGCGCCGTCGGTCGGCCGGCGGCGCTCGACGTCCTGGCGGAAGATGCAGATCTTCATCGACTTCGGACAGCAGCCGACGTTCCTCCGCCAGCTGGGCCAGCCGGCTCACCGGGGAACCGCGGCGTCGCCAGTCGGGCGGCGGCACGATATGAACCCGGGGCAGCCGGCCGTCGGGTCCCAGGAACCAGACCGCTGGATCGAGTTCGTCAGCCGGAATCGGCGGGCTGAACAGGTAGCCCTGGACCAGATGAACGCCGAGCCGCAGCAGCTCATCAAGCTGTTCCGGATATTCCACACCCTCGGCCACGATCTTCAGATCGAGGGCGGACGCCATGGCCACCACCGCCTCGATGATGGCCCGATCGACGTTGGCGCTGTGCATCTCCCGGACGAACGCCTGGTCGATCTTGATCGTCGACACCATGTCGAACTGTTTGACGTAGGACAACGAGGATTGTCCTGTTCCAAAATCATCGATGGCCAGCGCAACGCCGAGCTCCCTCAGACCTCGCAGGACGTTCAAGCCGTCCAGATGATCGACAATGACATCCTCGGTGATCTCCAACACAAGCTGGTGGGGGTCGAGACCCGACCAGTCCAGGATCTCGGACACCGTCACCGGCAGCCTGTTGTCGATGAGTTGCTGCTCGGCCAGATTGACCCCGATGCGGACCTGGCGGGCATTCGGATACTCGTGGTTCCATACCGCCAATTGGGCGCAGGCCTCCCTCATCACCAGCTCGCCCAGCTTGGACATCATGCCGGCCTCCTCGGCGATGGCGAGGAACTCACTGGGTGGAATCAGGCCCTGTTCCGGATTATGCCAGCGAACGAGGGCCTCGAAGCCGTAGAGGCGACGGGTGGTGGCATCGATGATGGGCTGGTAGTAGACCGCCAGTTCGCCTTCCTCGATGGCCTTGTTGAGGGCGCGCTCGACATCGAGCCGATCCCGAACCAACTGACGCTGCGCCTCGTCGAACACGGCGAACCCGGACTTGGTCCGCTTGGCCTGGTACATGGCCGCGTCGGCATCACTCACCAGTTCGTCGGACAGGCGATCGTCCCCCGGCGGGGCAATGGCGACACCGATGCTGGTCGACACCAGGTGTTCCTTGCCATTCAGCGAGATCGGCTCACGGAAACGCTTCAGGATCTGCTTGGCCATGGCGATCACCGAGTCACCGAGCAACAGGCCCCGACACAGCACTACGAACTCGTCGCCCCCCAATCGAGCGACGACGTCGGTATTGCGTACCGTCGATCGGAGGCGGTCGGCCACAATGCACAACAACTCGTCGCCCACTTCGTGGCCCAGCGAGTCGTTGACGCTCTTGAACCGGTCGAGATCGAGGAACAGCACGCCGAGTACCATGTCGTTGTCGGAGGCATACATCAGGGATTCGTCCAGCTCCCGAAACAGCTCGGCCCGATTGGTGAGCCCGGTCAAGGGGTCGTGCTTGGCCCGATGTTCGACCTCGTCAAGCTTGTCCCTGGCCCCCCGGGCTGCCCAGCTCAGTACCAGCGTCCCAAGCGCGGCGCCGACCGCACCCATTGCTCCCGTGGTGAGCAGCTGCACCACCGACGCCGAGGCGAGGTCGTACAGATACTCGAGTCCGGCGACCCACAACACCACAATCACGACACCACAAAAGAGCGCGGCCGCAGGAGTTGAGAGCAGTTTCGGCTCACTCACCCTTCTAGCAACGGCATCGACAGTGAAGAGTTGAGGCTTCTCGGTTCGCCGCCCAATCATGAACCCGGCCTTCGGACTCATGATCCACCTCGCCACAACCTGGCCCGGAACCGGCCCAGGCCCTCAGATCGGGGAGCCCGCCGCCGACATGGATGCAAGCGGCCGCCCGGCCCTGACGCCGTTCGGGCACAAGGTGGGCAGCCCACCGACCGGGTAACCGGCCCGTCGGACCCCAGGATCCATGAACCGAGAGACGCCACACACAGAACTCGATCTCGCGATGAGCCGACACGCCCTGATGGCCCAGGCGTTCGAGCTGATGGCAACCGCCCTCGGCAGCTTCATCGACGAGCGTATGATCGACTACTTCGCCGACGAACCGTCGTGGAGCGAGGCGGCGGCCAACCGGCTGGGTCGTCCAGCCGAGCACGGGGCGACCGACCCACTGTTCCAACTGCTGGTGCTGCGCCGGTTCTGGGGCCCGGTGTTCGGCGACTTCTACGGCCGAGACCTCAGGGGCATCATCGGTGAACTGATCGAGACCAGGAACCTGTGGGCCCATTTCAGCCTGCCGGAGCAGACGGACACGCTCGAACGCTCGATACTGGCCATCGAGCGGCTCACGGCCCCGGTGCAGCCCGAGACCACCAGTCTGCTGCGCCAGCTTCGGTCCAAGATCGGTTCCACCTCGATCGACGACTCGACCCGAGCCGGCCACGACGACGCTGTCGCCCCTCCCGCAGTGGTCGATGTGACGGCTCTGGAGGCCCAGCTGTCGGAGACCGAGTCGGTGTTCCAGGAACTCCAGGACCGGTACGGGCGAACCCTGCTGGAGCTGGACAGCTCGAGGCAGATCGCCGCCGACAAACAGTTGCGGTTGTCGGCCTTGGAACTACATCTGCGGGAGATCGAATCCCGAACCTTGGCGGCCGAGGCCTTCCTGGCCGAGGAGCGAACCACCCGTTATCGCATCGAATGGCTCTTCGTCGGACTCCTGGCCACCATTCTGCTCTTCCTCGTCCTGGCCACGGCATAGCCTGGTACGTACACTTCGATGGTCGAATCGACGTTGTCGGCGGTCAGCGATTACGTTCGAATGACCGGCATGACAGGTGAACCGGAGCGGGGAACCGGAGCGGTGAACCGAGACACGGAAACGAGGCCATCTCGATGGAACTACGGCTGGACGGAAAGCGGGCGATCGTCACCGGAGGCTCGCGGGGAATCGGCAAGGGCATCGCCAAGGCCTTCGCCCAGGCCGGAGCTCGAGTGGTTATCGTGTCCCGAAAGCCGGAAGCCCTAGAAGAGGCGGCGGCCGAAATCGGACACGACTGTCATTGGATGGCGGCCAACGTCGGCGATTACGAATCGGCTGCTTCCACGGTGGAAGCGGCGGTTGAGCACATGGGCGGCCTCGACATCCTGGTCAACAATGCTGCCGCCAACCCCTATGCCGGACCCATGATCGACGTTGATCTCCCCAGATGGGAGAAGACCATTCAAGTTAATGTGACCGCACCGCTGATGTGGACGCAGCTGGCCTGGAAGCGGACCATGAACCAACACGGCGGATCGATCATCAACATCGCTTCGGTCGGGGCACTCAAGACGAGCCGACTACTCGGAGTCTACGGCATGACGAAGGCGGCGCTCGTCTACCAGACCGAACAGCTGGCGGCCGAACTCGCCCCCACGGTCCGGGTCAACACCATCCTCCCCGGGCTGATCAAGACCGACTTCGCCCGCGTGCTGTGGGAGGGTGAGCGTGGCGACGAGGTGGCCAAACTGTATCCCATGAAGCGGTTGGGCGAACCCGACGACATCGCCGCCGCCGCCGTGTACCTGGCCTCCGACGCCGCCTCCTGGATCACCGGTCAGCGACTGGTGCTCGACGGTGGGGGCACGATCAACTTCGCAGAGGGCTAGCGCCTTGTTGTTGAACGACGCCGACGGCCGAGCCGCCACCACCAGGATCGGCTGAGATGGCGTCCATTCGTGTCGGTCGAATCGCCGGTACTCCGGTGAACGTTGACTGGGGCTTGGCCGCCGCATCGGCCCTTTTCACTGTGGCCCTCGCTTTTCGAGTGCTGCCGGATGCCGTCCCCGAATCAACCACCAGCCAGCGCTTGATGACCGGCGTGCTGACCTCGCTGGTGTTCCTGCTGTGTGTCCTGGCCCACGAGTTCGGCCATGTGGTCGCCGCCCGCCGCCATGACGTCGGTACCGGGTCGGTGACCCTGAACTTGCTGGGCGGATACGCCCAGCTGGAGGACCTGGCTCCGACGCCGCGAGCCGAATTCGCCATCGGAGTGGCCGGGGCCGCCATCAACTTGGTACTGGCCGCCGTCTTCGCTGCCACCGCCTTGCTGTATTTCTCGGTGGAACAGGGGGCCACACTGGTCCTCGCCGCCCTGTCGTGGCTCACCGCGGTCAACATTCTGCTTGGAGTGCTCAACCTCGTTCCCGCCCTTCCCCTGGACGGAGGTCGAGTTCTCTCGGCTGTGCTGTGGTGGCGTACCGGTCGGCGGGACGAGGCCCGGGTCACGGCCGGTCGAATCGGCCTGGTGGTCGGGGTCGGGGCCGTTGGTGCCGGGATCGTCGCCGTTGTCCTCGGCCGATGGGATGGGCTGCTGGGTCTGATCATCGGCTGGTTCATCGCCCGTGGTGCGATGGCCGAGATCGGAGCGGCAACGGTCCGACGCCGACTCATCGCCACCCGGGTTGGGGAGCGGATGGCCCCTCTCGGCCCGTCGATCCACACCTCGTGGACCGTTGCCGAATTCCTGGCCCGGTCCGACGGCCGGGTTCGCGATCTCGTCCACCCCGTCGTGCGGTGGTCCGTTGAGCCCGTCGGCTACCTGCTGCCGTCCCAGATCGATGACATTCCCGTTCCCGAGCAGGCCTGGACCGAGGTGTCCGCCATCATGATCCCGGTGGACGAGGTGGAGCGTGCCTGGAACACGGAGAGCCTGGACGACGCGCTGCGTCGAGGCTGGCGCCGGACCCCGCTGATGGTGGTGGTCCACGACCCCGCCACCAGACGGGTCGTCGGGGGCCTGAGCAGCCATCAAGTGAAGGAACTGCTGATGGCGCCGGACTTCTGGGGCCGGGACCGGCCGGCCGACGACGGCCGGGGCGGGAAGAATCCGGCCCTTGTACCGGTTGAGCACAGGGTGATACCCACGACAAACGCCACCGATCCGCCCATGAACGCAACGCGATGAGCGGATCGGTGGCAACCCTGATTTTCTACTGGCGGCCGGGCTGCCCGTTCTGCACCATGTTGGAGCGGGGGCTCGATCAACGGGGCATTCCACTGGAGAAGCGGAACATCTGGCAGGACCCCGATGCGGCGGCCGCAGTCCGAGCCGTGGCCGACGGTAACGAGACCGTGCCCACTGTGGTGGTGGACGAGGTGGCCATGGTCAATCCATCGGCAGCCGAGGTCGAGGCGGTGGTGGCTCGGGTCGCACCCCAGCTTCTCCCCCAAGTTCCATAGGGCGCGATCGGGCCGGCGGTCACTGAAATCGGGTGAGATAGCAGCCGGCGGCGTGATGGCGGCCCACGTGAGACGGAACGGCTACTAGGGTCCTTTACCCGACCCGGCGTCGTTCGGGAACAATTGCCTCGCCGCCACGAAGGCCACCGCCGGCAAGTCCGACCACTTGGCAAAACACCGTCATCCAGAGGGGTTTGTCCCTCCTCAGCGATACCGTGCCTGTGCATCGAGGGGCAATCGAGGACCTGGATTGGGGCGTTTTCTTCAAGATTGGGTCTTGAGATCGAACCAGAGGGCCGCTAGTGTCCTTTGAGCTGGCTCATGCGTGGGGCACGAGTTGACAGCGCCGCCGCACAAGAAGAATCTGTTTGCGCCTTGCATTCTCTTCGTCCGTGACCGGGGCCTGGCTCGCTCCCAACGCCGCCGGCTATCCGCCGCACTGAGACAAACAAAGGTGACCTATCAATGTCTGATGACAACGGTCGTAAAGCCCTCCACGCATATGTAAGTGACGATGCTCACGATCACTGGCACGGTTTCGCCGCCGAGCAAGGTGTGAGTGTCAGCGCCATCCTGGAGGCGCTCGCCCCCGAGCTCGACCTCGACGCCGCCATGAGTCATGAGCAACTCGGCCAACGACTGAACGTCGTGGTCAAATCAGCACGCAAGATTGACGCTCAACGGAGGCGCCGTCGCCGCTAGCGACCGGTGAAGCTGGGTTCGAGCGAATCCCCGACACCGGCCACAGGCCACCAAACGGGCGACGAGTCTCGACGTGCAGCCCTGCCGGTTGGGAGCCTTTGGGCTCCCAACCGGCAGGGTCCACCGTTTTTTCGGGCTGAGGCGGCAACAGGTTGCCTCCGCCGCCTCGCCCATGATCGACCATGCGGGCACCGAAGCCCGAGGATCAGGGTCAGTCGGTCCGCTTTCTGCGATCGAGTATCCCGGCGGCCTCGGTGAGGTCGCTCGACGAGATGACACTCACCGCCGATCGATCGAGATGATCGATCGATCGATCCTGAGCCAGTCGCAGGGCCTGACGGTTGATGGCCTGTTCGAACAGGCTCCGGGCGTAACGGGCATTGCCGAATCCGTGTGACCGTTCGGCCAGCATGAAGATCCGGTTGAGGGTCGCCTTGGCATCGGAATCGAGCTCGTAGTCGGCGTCCTGAGCCATCTTGAGCAGGATCTCGATCAGCTCCTCGGTGCTGTAATCCGGGAACTCGATCTCCCGGGAGAATCGTGACCGCAGACCGGGATTGGACTGCAGAAAACGCTCCATCAGCTTGGGGTAGCCGGCCACGATGACCACCAGTCGATCTCGATGGTCCTCCATGCGCTTCAGCAGCGTCTCCACCGCCTCGGGGCCGAAATCGTTTCGGCCGACACCGTCGGGCGCCAGGGCGTAGGCCTCGTCGATGAACAACACACCGTCCAAGGCCCGCTTCACCGCCTTGTTGGTCTTGGTTGCGGTGTGGCCCACGTACTGACCGACCAGGCCGGCCCGGTCGACCTCGACCAGATGGCCCTTTCGCAGCAGCCCGATCGACTGATACATCTGGGCCAACAATCGAGCCACGGTGGTTTTGCCCGTTCCGGGGTTGCCCAGGAACACCAGATGCTGGCTGGCCGGAATCTCGGCCAGACCGTGCTCTTTGCGCCGGGCCTGGATCTGGAGGAAGGCGACCTGGGTACGAACCTGTTCCTTGACCGAGTGCAACCCGACCAAGGCATCGAGGTCGGCCTGGACCTCATCCAGCGGCCGAGCCCTGGTCGGGCGGCTGAGGGGCAGATCCTTGAGCCTGTCGTCGAGGCCCCGCTCGGCCGCTGCGGACCGCACGGCTTCGCCCGCTTCGAGCAGCTTCTTGCGAATGTCGTCAGGAGAGAGAGCCACTACGCCCAGCTTAGGAGCCCGCCGACCGATACATGCCGAACCCCCGGAAGCTCGCCGCTGCGGTGAAACGACACGCGGTACCCGACGAAGACGGCCGTTGGACGGCATCGCCGGCGGCCCGAGTAGACTATGAGGCGACACAGAGCCGCTGTCGGCGAGGGGCGGAACGGCCACACGGTCGCAGGGTGGGGTCGAACCCGTGGAATCGGGTCGAATCGACGTCGGTATCCACCCGAAAGGACCGTTGACTTGCCACAATCGATAGCAGGCACATCTGCCAACCTGCAGCCACATGTGTCATCGTTTGGCGCCTCGTTCCGATCTCCTGTCGAACAGACGTTGCCGGCTGTCGCCGTGGGCGATGGACCGAAGGGCGGCCGCTGAATGATCTCGTTGAAAGGTTTCCATGCCAACCCAAGGTGAACTACTACCCTTTGCCCGGGAGGTCGAAGACGTCCCGGTCGAACAGGAGCTGGGTGAGTCGTTCCTCGCCTACTCCCTATCGGTCATCACCTCCCGGGCCATTCCCGATGTCCGGGACGGCTTGAAACCGGTCCAGCGCCGCATCCTCTACTCGATGCTCCGCATGCGCCTGCTGCCCGATCGTCCCCACCGCAAGTGCGCCCACGTGGTCGGCGACGTCATGGCCAAGTTCCACCCCCACGGCGATTCGGCCATCTACGACACGCTGGTCCGTATGGGCCAAAATTTCGCAAAGCCGGTGACGCTGATCGATCCCCAGGGCAACTTCGGCAGCCTCGACGACCCCCCGGCGGCCTACCGCTACACCGAGTGCCGTCTCACCCCGGCCGCCCTCGATCTACTGGGCGAGATCGACGAGGAGACCGTTGAGTTTCGACCCACCTACGACGGCGAGGACACCGAGCCGGCCTACCTCCCCGCCCTGTTGCCCAACCTGCTGGTCAACGGCACCACCGGTATCGCCGTGGGTATGGCCACCAACATGCCGACCCACAACCTGAGGGAGGTGTACGAAGCCATCAAGCTGGTGATGACCAAGCGGCGGCCCAAGCCCACGGTCGACGAACTGATGGAGAAGGTCCCGGGCCCCGACTTCCCCTCCGGGGGCATCATCATCTCCGATGGCATCCGTGACGCCTACGAGACCGGTCGAGGCACTATTCGTATCCGGGCCAAGGCCGAGATCGTGAACATCACCCGGGCCCGCAAGGGTCTGGAGATCACCGAACTGCCCTATCTGGTCGGTCCCGAACGGGTGATCGCCAAGATCAAGGATCTGGTGAACGCCAACAGACTGTCCGGTGTGGCCGACGTCAAGAATCTGTCGGACCGCCTGTCCGGGCTCCGCCTGGTCATCGAGTGCAAGGCGGGGGTCAACCCCGAGCTGCTGCTGGAGCAGCTGTACAAGCTCACCCCCTTGGAGGAGTCGTTCGGCATCAACAATGTGGTTCTCGTGGACGGCGTCCCCACCACCCTGGGCCTCTACGATCTGTGCCGCCACTATGTCGATCACCGTCTCGACGTCGTAGTCCGGCGAACCCAATACCGGCTGCGTCAGGCCGAGGAGCGGCTCCACATCGTCGAGGGACTGATCATCGCCATCGACAACATCGACGAGGTGGTCCGCACCATCCGCCGGTCGGCCGACGGTCGGGAGGCCAAGGCCAACCTGATGGAGCGGTTCGGCCTCAGCGACATCCAGGCCCAGCACGTCCTCGAAATGCAGCTGCGGCGTCTCACCGGTCTCTCCTACGACGACCTGGTGGAGGAGAAGAGAACGCTCGAGGCGACCATCGCCGAGCTCGAGAAGATCCTGGGTTCCGAACAGCGCCAGCGCACCATCGTGCTGAGGGAGCTGGAGGCCGTCGTCGACACCTACGGGTACGAACGGCGCAGCGTGATCGTGTCCGGTGACCAGCTACCGGAGCTGGAGCAGCTGGAGGAACAGGCCAAGGCCGAACTCGAGGAGTCGCTGCCCGACAGCCCCTGCGTGATCAGCCTGACCGCCTCCGGGTTGCTGGGGCGGGAACCACAGGGCACGGCAAAGAGCTACAGCCCGTCCCGACACGACGTGCTCGACTCGGTGGTCGTCACCACTCTGCGTCAGCCTGTGCTGGCCATAACCGCGGCCGGCAAACTGCTGTCGGTCATGGCCAACGACATCCCCGAGGTCGGGGGAAGGAGCCGAGGCAAGGATGCCGGGGAGGTCGTCGACGCCGACCGCAACGACCGTGTGATCGGGGTGTTCGCCTCCAGCGGTCATCCCATCATGGTGGTCACCGCCCAGGGCATGGCGAAACGGCTTGACCGGGCTGCGCTGTGCGAACTCAGATCAGGCAAGACCGTCATCAACCTCGTTCACGATGACCGGATCGCCGCCGCCTTCGATGTGGCCGACACCGACGAGATCGTCCTCGTCGGCTCCGACGCCCAAGTGCTGCGGACCACAGCCGACGGCATCAGCATGCAGGGTCCGGCGGCCAAGGGGGTGGCCGGCATCAAACTCAGGGGCAAGGCCAAAGTGGTGGCGGCCGGAGTGGCCGACGACAATGCTCTCATCGTCACGGTGACCGATCGGGGCACTGCCAAATCGACCTCGGCCCAGGAGATACCGGTCAAGGGCCGGGGAACCGGCGGGGTACGCATCACCAGGTTCAAGCACGAGCATCGCATCGACTACGCCTGGGTCGGATCGGGGGATCGGATCATCTGCATCGTGGGTCAGGCGGACTCCCCCACCCGACCCGACAACACGCCGGAGTCATTCCGTCTGCGACCGACGCGACGTGATGGGGCCAGCAACGAGACCAAGCGCCGAATCCTGGCCGTCGGCTCTCTCCGGTGGTAGACGCCATGGTCTCCCGTTCAGCCCGAAACCAGTCCCCGAACGCCACGGCAAAGAAAGCAGGGTCGAAGAAGGTGGCAGCCAAGAAATCGGCAGCGAAAACCGTGACCAAGCGGGCGACCGGAAAAGCACCCGCTCGGACACGAGCCGCCTCCCGCTCGGCCGGCTCGAGTGACTACGACCAGCACAAGATTCAGGTGCTGGAGGGGCTGGATGCGGTCCGTAAACGCCCCGGCATGTACATCGGTGGGACCGGCACCGAGGGCCTGCATCATCTGGTGTGGGAAATCATCGACAACGCAGTGGACGAGGCCGCCGCCGGCTACGCCTCCAACGTTGATGTCGTCCTGCACAAGGACGGCTCGATCGAGGTGGCCGACGACGGCCGCGGTATACCTATAGGCCGCAAGGAGGACGGCCGCACCGCCCTCGAAATCGTCTACACCGAGCTCCATGCCGGCGGCAAGTTCGGATCCGGAGCCTACGGGGCCTCGGGTGGACTGCACGGGGTCGGGGCCTCGGTGGTGAACGCCCTGTCCTCCAAGCTGGTGGCCGAAGTCGACCGCGATGGTGCCACCTGGCGCATGGTCTTCCTGGAACGGATTCCCGGCAACTATTTGTCGTCGGGGAAGTTCAAGCCCACATCCAAACTGGCCAAGGTCAAGAAGATCCCGACCAACCGCACCGGAACCCGGGTCCGGTTCTGGCCCGATGTCGAGCTGTTCGACGCCGAAGCCCGCGTGGAGTACGAGCAGGTCCGGGATCATGTGGCTCGCGTCTGCTTCCTGGTACCGGGACTGCACATCAAGCTCGACGACAAGCGGAACCCCAACCAGAAGCCGGAGGAGTTCGTGGCCGCCGGTGGCCTGCGGGACTACGTCGACTACCTGTCGATCGGCGAGACGGTGACCGACATCATCACCATCTCCGACGAGACCACGTTCGAAGAACGGGTACCCGTCGACGGCAAGATGACCACGGTCAGCCGTCAGTGCGGGATCACGGTGGCGGCCCGCTGGGTCAAGGGCTACGACACCACCATTGTCAGTTTCGTCAACACCATCCCCACCACCGACGGCGGAACCCATGTGGCCGGCTTCGAACGGGCCCTGTCCCAGGTGGCCAACGGAGAGCTGCTGGCCGACAACCGGAAGCTGAAGAAGCTGGCCAGGCAGAACAAGGACAGAGCCACACCGTCCGATATCCAGGAGGGGCTGGTGGCGGCGGTCAAGGTCTCCTTTCCCGAGCCCCAGTTCAAGGGCCAGACCAAGCAGGAGCTCGGCACCCCGGCCATCCAGAACCTGGTGTATGAGACGGTCAAGTCCGGCTTTGCCGACTGGGTGTCGGGCGGAGGAAAGAAGACCCAGGTCAACGCCCTACGCGACAAGATGGCCAACGCCGTGCTCAGCAGGGTTGCGGCCAAGCAGCAGCTGGAGGCTCGACGCAAGCTGGCCAATGCCGGCTCCGCCGGCATGCCCGACAAGCTGGCCGATTGTCGGGTCCACGGCCCGGATTCCGAGCTTCTGATCGTGGAAGGCAACTCGGCCGCCGGTCCGGCAAAGCAGGGCCGGGACGCCGAGACCATGGCGGTGCTACCGCTTCGAGGCAAGGTCGTCAATGCCGGAAAAGCCAGCCTCAAACAGGTGGTGGAGAACGTCGAGGCCAAGGCCCTCATCACGGCCATCGGCGGAGGCTCGGGCAAGGACTTCGATCTGGAATCGTGTCGCTACGGTCGCATCATCATCCTGTGCGACGCCGACGTCGACGGAAGCCACATTCGCTGCCTGCTCCTGACCCTGATCTACAAGCACATGCGCCCCCTGCTGGAACACGGCATGGTCTTTGCCGCCCAGCCTCCCCTCTTCGCCACCAAGGTCAAGGGTGAGTTGGTCTACGCCTACGACGATGCCGAGCGGGTCGCTTTGAGCGAGCAGCACAACATCACCCTCGACAAGTGGAAGCGGTTCAAGGGTCTGGGTGAGATGAATGTGGAGGAGCTGTACGAGACCACGCTCAATCCCTTGACTCGAGTGTTGAAGCGCATGACCATGAACGACGCTGAGGCGGCCCGGAAGGCGGCCAAGCTATTCGATGTGCTCATGGGCAATGATGTGGCCACCCGCAAGGACTACATCATTTCCAACTCCGGGCTCATCGACCAGGAGATGCTGGACATCTGATCGCTCTGTTCGAAAGGGGCGACCGGGCTGGTACCCGCCGACCGGGCCGTCATTCCAGATCGAGCAGGGCCGGCAGTGGCCGGGAATGGACGACGCTGAGATACTGCACGGCCCTGGTCATGGCCACGTAGAGATGACGTAGACCAGATGGCTGGGCGGCGATGTCACCGGGCTCGACCACGACCACCGCATCGAACTCCAGTCCTTTGGCCGCCGCCGGGTCCAGAATGGCCACAGCGTCGACCCCCGGTAGGCCGGGCGCCGTCGCGGATCGGTCGAACACCTCGATCGGGAGTCCGACCGTCCCCAGGGCATCGGCCGCAGCCGTCATCGTGTCAAGGCCGTGGACGATGACGGCCACGCTGAGCTTCCGCTCCTGCAGGGCGGCCACCTCAGTCGCCAGGACCGTCGGCAGCTCGACAGGCTCGGCGGTCAGGATCCGCAGCGGCTCTCCCCCGCCGCGGACGGACCGGGCAGGGGTGACCGCAGGGGCCGCCTCGGCCAGTAGTCGGTTGGCCACGTCCAAGATGGCGGCCGGCACCCGGTAGCCGACGGTCAGCTCCGCCACCTCGGCGTCGGGACTCTTCTCGACATCGATGTCGAGCCGCCCATCGTCGTGGGTCGCCCCGCTGTGACTCAGATGGCGGATCGATTCGGTCCACGACGCAGTTGCTTCCGGAGTCGTGGCCTGAGCCAGGTCGCCGAGCACGGTCATCGAATGGCCCCTGGCCCTACGGGCGATCATGCGCAGGGCCATGGCCGAGAGATCCTGGGCCTCATCGACCACGATGTGGCCGTAGCGGACGGCGACGCCGTTGCACCGGGCGTCGGCTTCGTCCAGCAGGGGAATGTCGGCTGCAGTCCACCGTTCCTCGCTGACCTTCGAGGCGCCCTTTCGCCGCAACAGCGCCTGCTCGTCGGTGGTGAGAAGCCCGTCGGCGGCCCGCGACAGGCGCCGGGGTGAGGTGTAGAGACTCCGAATCACCGCGGCACACTCGAGCCGGGGCCACAGCTTGTCGAAGGCCTTGTTGAAGCCGGAATCCCGGCCGGCGGCCGACGTGAACGCCGTCTCGGTGCCGGGGTCGACTCTGAGGCGGGATCGATGACGGCGCCAGCTCTCGGCCACCACCAGCCGTCGGGCCACGTCACGACCCTGGTTGAAGGGCAGGTTGCCCTCGAGTACCGGTTTCAGCACGGTGGCCAGGTCGTCGGCGTCGAACCGGACCACAGCCAGCCCCGACCGGATCTCGATACCGTCGGCCGGGACGACGATGCGGTCCCGGAGTGCCCGGTCGATGACCCGGGCCATGTCCCCCCGGCCCTTGATCTCGCGCACCGCTCCGTCGTCGACGGCTTGAACCCGGAACCTCGCTGCTACGAGGTCGGCCACCGTTGTCTGGCGGACCGAGGTCTCGCCCAATGACGGCAACACCTCGGCGATGTAACGGAGAAAGACCGGGTTTGGGCCGAGCACCAGTACCCGGGTGTCCATCAGTTCCCGCCGATGCTGGAACAGTAGGAAGGCGGCCCGATGCAGTCCCACCGCGGTCTTACCCGTGCCCGGTCCGCCCTGCACCACCAGGAGCCGATCCAGTGGGGCCCGTATGATGTGGTCCTGCTCGGCGGCGATGGTGGCCACGATGTCGCCCATTCGCCCCGATCGGCCCCGTTCCAGCTCGGCCAGCAGCGGATCGGGCACACCGACCACGGCGGCGTCAGGATCGGTCAGATCCTCATCGAAGAGGGCAGTGATGGTCCGCCCTTCCACGCTGAACCGGCGGCGGAAGATCAGACCGAGCGGATCAACCACCGTGGCCCGGTAGAACGGCGCAGCGACCGGGGCTCGCCAGTCGACCACCACCGGACGACTGTCGTCGTCTTCGACATGCCGGCGTCCGATATGCCATCGTTGACCGCCGTCGCAATCGATCCGACCGAAGCACAACGGACCGCCGTCGGCTCTCAGGGCCTGGGCTCGACGCTCCAGGTGGTAGCGGGTGACCTGGGCATCCACGGTGTCCTCGTCCCGAACCGAGCGTTCCCCGATGGCCAGGGTTGCGTCGGCCCTGGATCGCATGGCCTCCAGGCACTCATGGGCGCGGTCGAGATGGGCCTGCTCCGCGGCGAGCGGATCGGTGTGGTCGGACGCCGGTGGCGTCGAGTCGGACGATGGCCGGGGTGATGACGACCGCGATGACGGTGATCTCATGTTGCGACTCCGCGTGTGGAAACCTACGGGGCGCCCAGAGGCCGACGGGCACGGAGCCCGGGAAGTGCCCGGGCGGTGTCAGTGGTGGACGGAGTCGGCGGAGCGAGAGCCGTCGAGGTCGGCATAGAGCAGGCTGTGGCCGGCGGCCGAAAGCACTTGCCAGGCACCGGCGCCGAAAGCCAGGAACAGCCAGCTTAGGGCAAACGACGCTGGATTGGTGGGGAGCACCTGGTTGAACGCGATGCGTTCGGCAAAGGGATCCACCGTGCCTGTCGGCTGGCCACCGCTGAGCGCGGAGAAGAGGCCACCAACAATATTGCCGAAAAAGAACAGCGACGCCCCGACCACGGCAAGGGCCAACAACCGACCGAGCAGCGGCCAGAACCGGAATCGGGTGGCGGCCACGCTGGCCGACAGGGAGGCGGTGATCGACCGACCGCGCCCGTCATCACCGACTGCGGCCACCACCCCGGCCAGCGAATACCGAACCCACACCATCACCGCCACCACCGGCCACAGCGGAAACAGCAACACGAAGAACGTCGATGCCGAGGTCAGGAAGGACAACAGGGCGAGTATTCCCCAGTAGGCGGCCAGCCGAATCAGGAAGGTGGCCGAGACAGGGGGCCAACGCAGTAGCCCGGAGTGCAGTGCCGACCGCCAAAGGGCCGGAGGGGCCTTGCCATCGGGATCGCCTTGTGGGGTGTCGGGCCCGGCGGTCGACCGGGCGATCGCCACCGCCCGGAAGTGGCAGCAGGCGGTGGCGTACACCAGGTGGAACGCCAGGATCAGGAGTGCGACCGCGAGTCCGGCCAGACCGAGGGCCGCCGTCAGCTCGCCCTCGAAGCTGATGGTGCCCCGAATTCGATCGCTCACCATGACCACGTCGCGCAGTCCGTACCACAGCGCGACCGACAGCGCCAGATAGGCCGGGACCAGGATCAGCACCACGACAGGCAGGAAATGGCCGGCCTCCCGCACCGACAGTCGGAAACTCCGGGACAACCACTCCCCCACCGGGATCAACTGCTTCGCCCCCGCAGGCTGCAGCGGAAGTGGCGGCCCGGTTGTCGGGGCGGGCCCCCACCGGGATCGGGCTCCCGCTTGGGTGTCGTCTCCGGCCCCGAATCCGGGACTCGGAGGCGGTGGCTGGTGATGCTCGGTCCAGCCGGCGCCGTCCCACCATCGCAGTCCGGGCCGCCCCGACGGGTCGGGGTACCAGCCGGCGGGAGGACCGGCCGATGGTGGCGGAGGTGGCGCGGGTTCGTTCACAGGTCGAGGACGGTCCTGGGGTAGCGGCCGGTCAGGGCGGGTGGGTCAGGGTAGAACGGTTCGATCGTCGAGTTCGGCCACTACGGCATAGTGGTCAGACGGGACGGTATCGCCGTGGCGATGGGTTCCCGCCAGTCGGGTGGACAGGGGATTGCCGTATGGCTTGGCTCGAGGCCAGCTGACGAAGACATAGTCCAGCCGCCGCCGGGGAAAGACGGCGTCCTTGGAGTTGTCGTTGTCCCTGGTCCAGGTGTAGCCGGGCTCATCGCTGGTGGCGGCCCACGCATCGGTGAACACCAGGCCGGGCCGATATGGAACCTCCAATCCGGTCAGCCTCCGAATCTCCTGGGACTGGGGTTGGGCGTTGAAGTCGCCACCGAGAATGACGGCGACGGGTTCGTCGTCATTGCCGCCCTGGGCGGACGTCCCTGTCCGGCTGGTGGGTTCCACGTCGTCGTCGGCCCCGATTGTTTTGGCTGGGCCCGGGGCGCCGGGGGCCAGACCGACCACCAGGTCCACGATTGCGGCCAGCTGACGCTGTCGCAGGGCGCTGGCGTCGTACCGCCAGTCGAGATGAGTGGTGACAACGAGCTGTCGGCCCCGGCCGGCAAGAGCTTCGGGTCGTATCCAGGCGGCAAGTGCGCTTCGGTGACCATTGCCTCCCGACTCCGAGGGCAGCGTCAACTGGCCGGCCCGTTCCAGCGGAAACCGGCTGAGAATGGCGTTGCCGAATCGCTGAGGTCGACCGTCGGTCGCCGTGCTGCGAACCAGGTGAAAACCCAGGTCCTCGGCCAGGATTGCGGCCTGGTCCCGGTCATCTTCGGCCCAGACCTCTTGGAGAAGCACAACATCGGCGTCAACCGCTTTGAGCTCGGCCGCGATGCCGGGCTGTCGGGCCTCCCAGGGACCAAATCGCCACCAGAGATTCCAGGTCATGACTCGCACCCTTTCGAGGGTGGCAGCTCAACCTTCAATTCGCTACCGATGCGCGCCGATGGCCTCCTCGACCGTCACTCCAGGAGCCCGTTTTGTCCGTTGACCGCCAACATTGCGACGTGACGAAAAGCACACCGGGAACTTTTGACCGCCCGGCGACTTTTTCTTATGTTTAGTTTCAAGATCTAACAAGTTCTGGATCGTCCAACCTGTGCCAGCAACAGTGGTGGGAGCCTGATTATGGACACCGACTATGCACTACACCCGGAAACCAGCGTGAACTGGGCCGATCAGGGTACGTGCAAGGGTCTGACCCATGTGTTCTTCGGACCGGCGGCGGAGCGTCCGGAACGACGGGTGGAACGGGAGGCCATCGCAGCCGCCTACTGTGGATCATGCACGGTCATGGTGCAATGCCGGACCACGGCCAGACTGAACAGGGAACACGGCTTCTGGGGCGGCGAGAACGACGAGCAGCGTGCGGCCGCCGGTTATCCGCCACGCTCCCCCAGTCGACGTTCGGTGGTGCAGGCCCGGGATCGAGCCCGAGCCCAGGGTCTGCTCAAAGATCCCGTCACCCTTTCCGCCTGATCCCCGACCCCTTCCGTTGCGTCAGCCGATGGTCGCGTCGCCGGTGGGACTCCAGGGGCTTGTGGTGAGTTGAACCGGCCGAAGCCGGGAACACGTTGATAGCCTTCCCCACAGCGTGACCGAACACATCACCTCTCAGGACAGCACCGACACCCCGGTCAGTCTCGGCCTACCCAACCCCTCGGTTCCGGTCGACGCCTTGCTTGTGCTGTCCTTCGGCGGTCCTGAGCATCCGAACGACGTGATGCCGTTTCTGCGAAACGTGACCCGAGGCCGCGACGTCCCGGACGACCGCCTGGCCGAGGTGGCAGAACAATACGAGGTCTTCGGCGGGGTGTCACCCATCAATGCCCAGTGCCGGGACCTGGTGGCGGCAGTGGAGCAGGAGTTCGCGGCCGGCGCAATCGACCTTCCCGTCTACTTCGGGGCCCGCAATTGGCATCCCTATCTGGCCGACACCGTTCAGCACATGGCCGACGACGGGGTACGCCGGGCACTCGTCTTCGTCACCTCGGCCTTTGGCAGCTACTCGGGCTGCCGGCAGTACCGGGAGAACCTGGCCGAGGCGACCGAGGTCGTCGGGGACGGGGCACCGCAGCTGCAGAAGCTGCGCCTCTACTACAACCATCCTGGCTTCGTCGTGACCATGGCCTCCAAGCTCGTCGAGGGACGGCGCCACCTGAACGAGACCACCGCGTCCGGGCCGGATCGTGTCGTGTTCACCGCCCATTCCATTCCTGTATCGATGGCCGCCGCCTGCGACTACGAGCTCCAACTGGACGAGGCGGCCCGACTGGTCATGGAACACGCCGGCTACCTGGAGAACGGCGAGATCGAGCCGTTCGACGTCGTCTACCAATCTCGCAGCGGGCCGCCCCAGATCCCGTGGCTGGAGCCCGACATCAACGACCACCTGGCGACGCTTTCACAACAGGGTGTGGGGTCGGTGGTCGTGGTGCCACTTGGGTTCGTCAGCGACCATATGGAGGTCATGTTCGATCTCGACAGCCAGGCTGCCCAGACCGCAGCCGAGCTGGGATTGGGCTATGTCCGGGTTCCGACCGCCGGTACCGACCCCCGTTTCGTGACCATGATCCGAAACCTGGTGGAGGAACAGACCCTGGGGGCGCCTCGCCTCGCCCTCGGTGATCTCGGCCCATGGCCCGACCAGTGTCCCCCCGACCACTGCCTCCCACCCCGCCGACCGGCGGCGCCGAGCTCGACCAGACCCGACTAGGGTCGTTTCCATTCCGGGTCAGGCAACCGAGCCGGTGGACGGTTGCCGTCCGCCCCTGTTCAGTCGCCAGCGTTCGATCTCGTGAGCCATGGGGGTCGACGGCGGCCCGTCGGTGAAGGGCCAGAGTTCGCGGGCGATGGCGTGCCAGTTGCCCTCGGCTTGAAGGTCGGCGAACAAACCCATCAGGCCCAGCGTGATGCGCTGGACCACCACGAACGCCGGAGGCACGTTGAGCCGGCGCATCAGATCGCCGTAGGGCCCACCTGCGTTGAACAGGCGATCGACCCCGTCGGCGGTGTAGGACTCGTCGATGACGGTCGGACGATCGTGGAGCACGTAGCGGTAGTAATAGCTGAAGTAGTCGTAGACCATGTCGTCGGCGAAGGCGGCATCGGAGGGCAGGATGCCGGCATCCTCAACCACCCGGCGGAACCCGGCCGAATCCCGGGTGAGCACCATCTTGTCGATCAGATCGGCGAACAGTTCGGTCTCGCCCGGGGTGAAGCGTTTGACCAGACCGAAGTCGAGGAACGTGATCCGACCCCCGGGGTTGAACAGGTAGTTCCCGGGATGGGGGTCGCCGTTGAAGGCGTGAAGCGAGTAGATGGCCCCAAACGAGAACCGAAACAGGGTCTCGGCTGCCAGGTCCCGCTCCCGCTTGCTCCAGTTGACCACCTCGCCAAACCGATGGCCGGCGGCAAGCTCAGTGGTCAACACCTGGGCCGACGACAGCTCGTCGACGACGTCCGGCACGGCGATATAGGGGTGATCCCTGAAGTAGTCGACGAACAGGCGCTGGTTCTCGGCCTCCCTCCGGTAGTCCAGCTCGTCGATCAACCGCTCCCTGATCTCCGCCACCACCGGCTCGGGGTCGAGGCCGGGGAACATGGTGGCCAGCCCGCCGAAGATCCAGCCGGCGTTGGCCAGATCGGATCGCACCGCCTTGGCCACTCCCGGGTACTGAACCTTGACGGCTACCGCCCGATCGTCGTGGGTGATGGCCCGATGGACCTGACCGATCGAGGCGGCGGCAAACGGCCGGGGATCCCACCGGGCGAACAGCTCGTCCGGTGGTGCACCGAGCTGGTCTTCGATCTGGCGTGCTGCCAGCTCCGGCGCCATGGGTGGTGCATCGCTCTGGAGCGACGCCAGGGTCGTGCGCACGTTGTCGGGCAGGCCGGTGTCGAGATAGCTGGCCATCTGGCCCAGCTTCATCATGGCCCCTTTCATGTTGCCCAGCTCCCGCGTCACGTCCTCGGCGGTTCGGATCTGGAAGTCCTGATCGAGCTCGAGCTGGCGTTCCACCGAGGCGAAGGTACGACGGGCCCTGTGCCAGGCGTAACGACGGCCTCCTCGGACGCCGAGGCGGGCCAGTCGCAGGTTGCGATGGGCCAGACCGTGGCCGGCCACCGGGCGGCCGGTCACGGGCCGACGACCGGTCCTCCACCGGAGAATGGCGATGGCGACCGCCGCCAGCACGGCGACGGCCGCTAGCGGCCGGGTCTGACGGGGAACTCGGGAGGCGACGGTCATCATCGACCATGGTATGGCGGCCCGGCCATACTGGAACCATGATGCCATCGGTCCCCTCGATCGGCCGAGGCCTGACCCCGGCCGAAATCGAGTCCTACGACATGATCACCGGTGACCTGGCCCGTCGGGTCCGGATCGTCGAGATCCCGGCCCTGCCCGGACAGTACGTTGGTATGACCCTGGGACGTCACGTGCTGTTGGCCAAACACGTTCCGGATGACGGCTCGAGCACGCTCCTCGCCCATGAGTTGGTGCACGTCCGGCAATGGGCCGAGTTGGGTGTGGCCGGATTCTCGGGACGGTATGTGCTGTCGTTTCTGGCCGGCCTGCGCGCCAACCGGCGGTGGATGGCCGCCTACCACTCCATCGAAGCCGAGGAGGAGGCCCGCCGGGAGACCACGGACTGGCTTCGCCGCCGAACCCGGCGCCGGCTGGAGCACGACGGTACGGGGCCCGACGGAACATCACCCGGCAATGGAGGCCAGAGATAGACTTGGACCGAGCGGCGACCAGAGGAGTACACGTGACATCGAATCTTCGAGCCCGATCCCGGCTGCACATCGTGGTGTCGGCGGTGTTGGCCGCCGTCATCGGCCTGCTCGCCCTTTCGCCGCCCGTCGCCGCCCAGTCCACCGACGACATTGCCGCCGAGATCGAACAGTCCGGCCGATATCTCGAATTCGATGACGCCGACGTCGAAGCCGCCGTCGACGAGGCCAACGACAACGGAATCGCCTTCGTCTGGCTCGATCAAGCGGGTGGGAGCGGTTCGGCCGAAACCCTGGCCGGTTCGATCCTGACCGAGCTGGTGGCGGCGGGAAGCCGCTACCGCACCGTGCTGGTGCTGATGGATGACAACTTCGGAGCACAGAGCGACGGAGTGGGCTCGGGCGCCATGAACGATGCCCTCGACTCGGCGTTGTCCAGTTTCAGCGCCGGGGCCGTGGCCAACGGGGTGCAGGTCTTCACCGGATCGATCGCCTCCGAGCTGAGCCCGACGCCCAGCACGACATCGGACTCCGGCGACTCCGGCTCGGGTGGCGGCATCGGCCTGAGCACGATCCTGATCTCGCTGTTGGTACTTGGCGGCGGATTCTGGCTGGTTCGCAACTGGAGCCGGAAGCGCAAGGCCGATCACGAGTTGGAGGCCAACCTGGCCGCCGACAGGGACGAGATCCGGGAGCAGCTCCGCGACAACGCCGATCACGTCATCAATCTCGGGGACCGGGTCGTGGCCTCGGGTGACGACGAGCTGATCACCACCTACGAAAAGGCGAGCCGGGCCTACCAGCAGGTCAGCGAGGAGATCGAGACAGCCGACGGGGTCGAGGAGGTCGACCGTCTCGACAACCTGATCGATCAGGCCGAATGGGAATTCGAGATGATCGAGGCCAAGCTCGAAGGACGTCCGGTGCCGCCGTCTCCGGCCGAAAAGGACGCGGCGGAGCGGGAAGCCGCCGAGGCCGAGGCGGCCCGGAAGCGGGCCGAGGCCGACAAACCGGCCCTCGGTCCGGACGAATCGGTGGTGTCCTCGGGTCGAACCCGATACCGGCAACCGCCGCCCGATACCTACTACGCTCGCCGTCGAGGTGGTTTCGGCGGCATGGGTGGTGGTCTCGGTGGGCTCATGGGCAGCATCATTCTGGGAGGAATGCGATCGCCCCAGACCCGGCGTACCCGACGCCGCACCGGCGGTATCGGTGGCGGTTTCGGAGCCGGCTCAGCCGGTGGAGGCGTACTGCGCCGAGGCGGTTCATCGGGCCGATCCGGCGGCGGACGATCTCTCGGTTCCCGACGCTCCGGCGGAGGTCGCAGCCTCTAGGGCTTCGTCACTCGCCGGTAGCGGGATTCGGCCTCCACATCCGGCTCCACCCGCCCCGTCGACGACACGGGCTCCCACGGCCCCATCCACCACACTGTCACAGCCGTCGACCAGGATGGAGGACGATGGTTGAAGCGCCTCCACATCTGTCACCGTCGTCGGCGTCGGCGTTTTCGTCATGTCCTCGTCGTTGGCGCTTCAAGTACATCGACAGGCTCCCCGACCCTTCAAGCCAGGCCGCGCTGGTCGGCACCTTCGCCCATCGTGTGCTCGAGCTGCTGTGTCAACTCCCGGCCGCCGAGCGCACCCCGGAACAGGCCAAAGCACTGGCTCGGGTGGCCTGGGCCGAGTTCGAGATCGATGAGGACTACGCCGCCCTAGAACTCGACGTGGAGCAGGCCCGCGCCTTCCGGTGGCAGGCCTGGCTGGCCGTCGCCGGGTTGTGGGACATCGAGGACCCGGCCGGTGTCGACGTGATTTCGACCGAACAGAAGATCAAAGTCGAACTCGAGTCCGTTCCTTTTGTCGGCGTCGTCGACCGGGTCGACCGTATCGGCGGTGATCTCGTGGTCAGTGACTACAAGTCCGGCACGTTGCCCGGGTTCCGATGGCGACAGGACAAGATCCAGCAGGTCATGCTCTATGCCGCCGCCCTCCAGGCCTCCACCGGTGAGCGTCCGGGGAGGGCCCGCCTGCTCTATCTGGGTCAGCGGGTACTTGACGTGCGGGTCACCCAGACCCGGATCGACAATGCCACCACCATGCTGAACGAGGCCTGGGTCCGCATCGGTTCGGCCTGCTCCACCGAGGAGTTCCCGCCGGCTCCGGGAGTTTTGTGCGGCTGGTGTCCGTTCGTCACCCAGTGCCCTGAGGGTCAGGCGGAGCTCATGGCCCGACTGGAAGCAGGTTCGCTGCCGGCCCACGCTCCCTCAGCGGCCCTGGTGGCCTGAACGGTCGACGGCCTACGCCCGCCGTCGACCGGGCCCGCAACCACCGCCGGGACGACCGGTGCCACCGCAAACCGTGACGCCGGGATGGGTTCAGGAGAGGGCCAGGTGGGCTTCGACGTCGACCACAGCCGTGGCCGGGTCGGGCAGCGAAAACTCGATGACACGGTCGGGGGTGAGAAACAGCAATCGGCAATCGACGACCGGCCGATCTGTGAGCCGACCAAGGGCCAGGGCATAGGCTGCCAGCTGGTAGCGGTAGTGGCCGGCCTTGACTTCCACCGCCGTCTCGGGTTCCGACCCCAGGGCATCGGTCTTGTAGTCGATCACGACCAGACCGTCCGGACCGTCGACGACCAGGTCGATCACCCCCTCGAGGAGACCGTCGCCCACCGACACGGCGACGTCCAGTTCACGCCAGTGATCGAGATGGCAGGCCCATTGAAGGGTTTCGGACTCGAGGGCAGCCCGTACCCGGCCGGCGATCTCGGCGGCCAGATGAGGGATTCCGAACCGGACAGCGGCTGTGGCCGCCACCCGATCGACGACCTCGGGACGATCGAAGTCGATCATCTGAAGGGCGGCATGGACGGCATCGCCGAACACCGGCCCTGAACCGGTCTCGACGGCCGTCATGGACGCCGACGACGATGTCGATGACGGATCGAGTGCCCTCTGCCGTCCCGCTGACGGCGTGGCTTGCCGATGGCGGACAGCCAACACGTCGGCCAACTCGGTGGCCGTCCAACGGGCCGGCCCGGCCTCGGCCACCAGCCGACGGTGCTGATCGAGCCAGCCGTCCCGCTCGGCCACGAAACCGGCACCGGGCAGGCTGAGCTGATGGGGCGGCTCCAGTTGGTACTGCTCGTCACCGCGGCGTTCGAAGGGGGTCCAAAGCTCGCGGATGTCACCGATGACATCCCAGCTTCGACGACCGGTACTCGTCCCGTAGTTGTTGTGATGTACGCACACCGCCAGGTAGTCCCGAGCCCGGGTGGCGGCCACGTACTGCAGTCTGATGCGTTCGTTGGCGTCGAGCACGTCCTCCACTGACGCCCTGGCGTCGAACCCTTCGGTGCGGTTGTCACCGCCGATCTTGACCTCGGGATCACCATCCGGGCCGAAGATCACGGTCGGCCCGGCCCGCATCGACCGCTCCATCGACGGTGCACCGGCCAACACGGCGATGGGAAACTCCAGTCCCTTGGAGCCGTGCACGGTCAGGACCCGGACCGCCTCGTCGTCGGGTTCGGGAGGCACCGGCTCGGTGATTCGAGCGATGTCGCTCGATTGGATCTCCACCCAGTCCACGAAGTCCTGCAGATCGCCGCCCTGGGTCTCGGTGAACTCCCTCGCCTGCTCGGCCAGGAACCGGTAGCGACGCCATCGATCCCGGGGACGGGCCTCGGCCAGTGCCAGCTCCCGCAGTCTTCGTTCCCGTACCATTCGCTCCACCAGGACCGCCGGTTCGGCCCACCACCGCTCCGCATGCCACTGCGCCAGCTGACCGAAAGCGGCGATCAGGGGCGACCGATGCTGATCGTCGGGAATCCGTGAATCCCGATAATCGAACCCGCCTCCCGCCAGCTTCCATTCCAGCAGATGGTCGTCGGCCACGGCGAACAGGGCGGATCGAAGGGCGGCCACCACATCAATGGTGCTGGTTGGATCGACCACGGCCCGCACCGCGGCCAGCACGTCACGCACCTCCTGGGTCGAGTACACCAGCGAGTTGGTCTCGGGCCGGAAGGGTATGCCGGCGGTGGCGAAGGCGGCCTCCAGGGCCGGCAACGACAGCCGGGACGGTATCAGGACCGCGATGTCGCTCAGGCGGGCAGGCAACCATTCGTCATTGCGCCAGACCGGCCACGATTCCTCCATCACCCGGCACACCAGGGCGGCCACGTCCTCGGCCTCCCGCTGACGCAGCTGACCAACGTTGAGTTCCTCCTTGTCATGGGGCCCACCCAGTACCACGACCGGCGGCCGCCCGCCGGGAGCAGGCCGGCGCACCGGCGACAACGGCACATACGCCGGCTGCACGCCGTCCCGGCCTTCGCCGATGACCCGGGTGAAGAAGGCGTTGATCCACTCCACGATCCCCGGCACCGAGCGGAAGTTCGACACCAGCCGGGTGGTCTCGGGAACCAGCACCTTCTCCGTCTCGGTGTACACGGCCATGTCGGCTCGACGGAAACGGTAGATGGCCTGCTTCGGGTCGCCGACCACCACCAGACGTCCCGGTTCCAGCGCCCGGGCCAGCTCGGGCCATGGCCTCGAGCCGACCGGCTCCGTCGATGCCACCAGCACCGCCAGCTCGATCTGGATGGGATCGGTGTCCTGGAATTCGTCCAGGAGGAGATACCGGTACCGGTTGTGCAGTCCGGATCGGACCAGTTCGTCGGAACGCAGCAATCGGCGGGTCAGCACCAACAGATCGTGGAACGACAGCAGACCGGCGGTGCGACGATGCTCCACCCGCTCCAAGACGTGACCCGCCACCAGGGCGGTCAACTGTCGAACGGTGTCGTCGACGACGGCGGCCAGAGCGGCGTCGACCCGATCGTGAACCGCCTCAACCTCCGCTCTGGCCTCGTCAACCGACGGTCCCCGCCAGTTGCCTTTCCGGCCCCTCTTCCGAGGCGGCCACGACAGCTGGCCAAGGGCGACCAGCTGTTTCAGCGGACTCTGCCCGACCAGGGGTTCGACCTGGGCCATGAGCGTGACGATTCCGGCGCTGAGTGCATCGTCGTCGCTGATACATCCGGCCCGAACCCGGCCGAGTCGGAGCACATCGGCCACCACCTCATCGAAGGCCAGGGGGACAAGATCGGGTGTCGGGCCCCGGTCGTGGACGGTGGCCATGACGGCACGGTCGAGAAGGAGGTCCCAGTTGTCGTCGAACTGGCGGGCCACGGCCGAGAACGACTTCAGCTTGATGCCGAGGGCATTGGCTCGCTGCTGCAAGTCCAGGAGTCGCATGTCGTCGCCAAGCCGCCCCTCGAACATCCGCCAGTCCCGTTCGAACTGAAGGGCGCTGGTCACCTCGTCGACCACACCGAAGCCGGGGGGCAGACCGGCCTCGATGGGAAAGTCCGACAGGATGCGAAGGGCGAAGCCATGCAGGGTGGTGAACGCAGCCGACTCCACGACTCCCCCGTCATGGCCTCGATCGATCAGGGCATCACGGACCCTGGTCCGCAACTCCCGGGCCGCAGCCTCGGTGAAGGTGATGGCGGCGATGTTCGGCACGGCAACCCCGGACTCGACAAGGGTTACGATCCGGTTCACCAGTGACGAGGTCTTGCCGCTGCCTGCTCCGGCCTCGACGAACAGCGAACACCCGATCTCCTCGGTGATTCGAGCCCGGGCCGGGGCGTCGACCAGCTCCGTGGTCATGGCGCCCGTCCTTCGGGCCGGCCTGGCCGACGGCCGGTCGCCACGTCGATCTCCACCGGTCGGCGGAGGACGTCGATGACGGCCACCGCAGGATCAAGTCGAACCCGTTCCCACTCTCGGTGACGGTCGGTGGGACAGATCCGGTCGAAGTCGCAGTATCGGCAGTTCTCGAACGTCAGGCGAGGCCAGCTCACAGCCTGACCGGGGACGGCGGGGAAGATCCCCTCCCCGATACCGTCCAGGGCGGCCCCCACCACCTCCTCCATATCGGACTCGAGCTCCTCATCCAGGGACACCGCCCGGACGTTGTTCTGCGACGTGAACCAATACAGGCCGATCCGGGACCCGGCAAGACTGCGGTCCTCGGCCAGGACCCGGGCGTAGAGCGGCAGCTGCAAACGGCGACCGGCATCGAGGGGATCCTCGTCGAGATCGGCGAACGAGCGGTCGCTGCCGCCCTTGTAGTCGATGACGAGAAGGCCCCCGTCATCGGTCACATCGACCCGATCCACCGCTCCTCGCAGGGGCACCGACCGGCCACTTCCCAGGCGAAGAACGAGGGGACTCTCCTCGAAGCCGAATTCGTGCTCGGCTCGGACCGGTCGGGACCGGTAGCGACGACGGATCTCGTCGTCGAGCCGGAGGAAATCCTCCATCTCATCCATCAGCCGGCGGCGTAGGATCTCGGTCTGGACCTGGCCTCCGGTGATGCCCTGAGCGTGGGCCATCTTGACCTCCTCCTCGAGCAGGTCGAAGAGGTGGGCCCGGCGTTCCGGGGGCCACGGCTCATCCGGTTCCGGCACATCGCCGGCGGCCAGGGCATCGGCCACAAACCGGTAGAGCAACCGGTGGACCAGCTTCCCCCGCTGCAGTCCGGTGATGTGCGCGATCCGTTCCGGTCGCTCGTCCTCACCCAGCCGCAGTATTCGCTGCAGCAGGTATTTGCGGGGGCAAAGCGCGTAGGTCTCCAGCGCCGTGGGCGAGAACAAATGGTCAGTGGGATCGACCATGGCTCCCACACCACCGGTGTAGGGGTTCAGCTTGTCCTGCCCTCGATGCTGGTGACGGGCCAGGCCGGCGGCCAAGGTGGGATCGAGCGTGGCCAGCTCATGGCTTCCGACCGGCTCCCCACCGTCGGTGTGATGGATCAACGATCGCAACTCGAAGTCCTCGAGCGAGGCCGGATGGCCGTGGCAGGCCAGACCCTCGTGGTGGGAGGCGATGACCTGAACCGGCGCTTCGACCAATGGCTTGAGGCCGTGGGGCCAGGTGCGCGATCGGTTGCTGCGAAGATCCCCCCGGGAGGTGAAATAGGTTGTCTTGCGCCGACTGCCCGACGCCATCAGGGCGGCGCCCGATGCGTCGATCTCGGTGATGATCGAGCGATCCGGCAGCAGGGACGAAGCTCGACGTCGCAGGGAATCGGGCAGTAGCGAGTCCTCCCGCGGCACCCGGGGAAACACCCCCTCGACCATGCCAACCACCATGATCTGATCGAAAGGTTGGTGGAGGGCCGACGACAGCGGACCCACATAGAGGCCACCGCCGGTCGGGCCCGGCATGACCACACCGTCAAGCTCCGAGTCGACCGACGCCTCGAACGACTCCAGATCCGGTTCTACGCCGAAACCGTCGAGGGCGCCGATTCGATTCAGGGCCCGGCGGACGGCATCCAGCGCCGCAACCTCTGAATCGGGCACGACCGTGCTCCCCGACAGGCCGGCACGCCCGACGACCTTGTCGTGACCCCCGACGTCGTGCCGAGCACGGATCTCGGCCTCCAGGAGATAGCGGTCGAGTAGACCGGCAGCCCATGCCGCCCAGTTGGACCAGGTCCGCTCCGAGGGTGGTCGGAGTCGATCCTCGAGCTCGGCCATGAAGGACATCAGAGCCTTGGTGGAGTCGACCGTCGTCGTGTCGATGGCATCGAACGATGAGCGATGGGACGGATCGACTGCCGCTCCCTCGATCAGTTCGGCCAGGCGGATCCGCCAATGGGTGCCCTCTATCACACCGGCCTGGCGGGTCAGCCGATCCCACAGCAGCGCCGGAACCTCCCGGCCGTCACCGGCATCGATGGGAGCCGAGTTGAGGAAGTTGACCACCGCCCCCCGCTCCAGACCGTGTGCCGCCAGTCCCAGCAGCCGACGAAGCGTCCTGCCGGCCAGAGATCCGCCCAGAGGACGGTGACCAGGGCCATGGAAGGGCAAGTCGCCGGCCGTCAGCTGATCGTGGATGATCCCGGCGTAGGGCTCGGGTGTGGTGTAGAGCAGGGCCATTGACGACAGCGGCGTGCCCACCGATCCGTGGGCCATGATCTGGCGAAGGGCGGCCCTTACCTCCTCGTCGGGCGCCGCAGTGTCGACCAAGGCCGCCCGCCCCGGCTCCACCGTGGTCGGTTCGACCGGAGGGCCGACATCACCGACACCGCCGTTCAAGCCGGCGACCTCGGGAGTCGGCCACGAGCCGACCCCGCTGCCGACCGTCAGGCCCCAGACGGCGACCCGTTTGCGATAGGCCCGATCGAACAGTCCGTGCCCGGTCACAGCCACGATCGTTGTGGTACCCGGTTGATCGACGACGGCGCCCAGGATACGACGCTCGAAGGCCCGGAACGGATCGGGGTGGACCAGGACCAGACACCGAGCATGGACATCATCGTGTCCGCTGCCCGACTGCGATCGGTCGGACCACGCGTCCGCCGCAGGGTCGTCGGTTGACTCGGGACCGGTGCCGTGCAGTCGAGCCATGGCCAGCGTCATGATGCGCCGCTCGTCGGCAATCGGACCCAGCCGGCCATCGACACCGAGTACGACTCGAAGGGCGTCGGCACTGAGACCCTCGGCCTCGGCCTGCAGCTCGACCACCGTCTCGATGTCGAGACCGGTCAGCTCCTGATACAGCGCGACGAGACGATCGTGGGTTGTGCGGTGCTCCGCCACCGCACCGAAAAGGCCGGGCTCTTGTCGCAATTCGGCCCGTACGGCGGCCAGCAACTCGACCCTTCCGGCCACACGAAGTTCATGTTCGGGTATGGCCTCGGCGGCCAGCGTCCGGGTCAAGCCACCGACGGTGGTGAACTCCACACCGGCCATGCCCGGCTCACCACGCTCGATCAGGCGGTGGAGCACCGCCCGCCGCAGGCTGCGGCCTTCGACCGAACTGGAACAGACCACGTTGACCGGCCGCAACACTCCGGTCACACCATTGGCCGTCGACTTCGCGTCCAGCACCGCCTGGGCCACGGCCTCGACGAGCGGCCATCCGGCCGGTACGGCGACCACCCGGCCCATCAACCGACCACCTCGGCCACACTCATCGATGGCGACGCTTGTAGACGATGGCGAATCGAACCATCGCAACCGGCGCCGGCGCAACGACATCGAGTAGCTGTTCGGCCATCCTCGGATACTAGTGCCTGATCAACCCGTCATGGGCCGACACAAGGCCGAGGATGGCCGATCCTATTGGCGTTGCGCCCGCTACCGGGACGACGACTAGCGGCCCTGGAGTGCCTCGATGAGTTTGGGCATGACTTTGTGCACGTCACCCACAATGCCGAGGTCGGCGATACCGAAGATCGGGGCCTCAGGGTCCTTGTTGATGGCGATGATGTGCTTGGAACCCTTCATTCCCACCAGGTGCTGGGTTGCACCGGAGATGCCGGCTGCAATATAGACATCGGGCTTCACCACCTTGCCGGTCTGACCAACCTGCAGGGCGTAGGGCACCCAGCCTGCATCCACGATGGCTCGGGAGGCGCCGGCCGCTCCTTTGAGCAGCTTGGCCAGGTCCTCGACCATGATGAACTTCTCCTCGTCGCCAAGGCCTCGCCCACCGGCGACCACCACGGCCGCCTCGTCGAGCTTGGGGCCCTCCGACTCCTCGACATGACGCTCGGTCACTCGGGCCCCACCACTGGCGCCCAGCTCGGGCACGTCAAGATCCTCGACATCGGCGGCCGACCCTCCGCTGGGCTCGGCTTGGAAGGACTTGGGTCGAACCAGCATGATGTAGGGACCATCACCGGTGAATCGGGTCTTGACCTCGGTGGTTCCACCGAAGATGGGCTCGGTACCAATGAGCGTGTCGTCGTCGACCTCGACATCGACCACGTTGGTGATGACCGTACGGTCGAGCTTGACCGACAGTCGCGCCGCCACGTCCCGGGCGTCGTAGGAGGTCCCCAGCAGGATGGCGTCGGGGCCGTCCCCGGCGTCGACCACCTCGGCGATGGCGGCGGCCACGGGAACACCGACGAGGGCACCCTCGAGATCACCGGTCTGGTAGACGGTTTCGCACCCGTATTCCCCCAGCTGCTCGGCGATGTCGTCGGCGTCGTCACCGGCGTAGAAACAGGCCACGGTGTCGGCCAGGTCACGAGCCTTGGTGAGGAGCTCGAGTGTGGTCGAGCTCACGGTTCCGTCCACTGCTTCGGCATGGACCCAGATCGTTGACAAAGTCATGGTCGTCTCCCTCAGATCACTTTCAGTTCGTCGAGGAAGGCCACAATCCGGTTGTATGCCTCACCGTCGTCTTCGATTACCTCACCGGCTTCGCGCTGCGGGGCGTCGGCGATCTCCACGATCTCCTGGCCGGCGGCGGCCCATCCGACACTGTCGGCATCGAACCCCAGATCGGCCACCGTCTTTTCGTCAACCGGCTTCGACTTGGCGGCCATGATCCCCTTGAACGAGGGGTATCGGGGCTCGACCACACCGGCGGTCACACTGACCACACAAGGCATCGGGCACTCGACGTCATCGTGACCGGCATCGGTCTGGCGCTCGACCTTGACCTGATCGCCGTCGACACTGATCGATTTCGCCATGGTCACCGAGGGCAGGTCGAGCACAGCTGCGATCTGCTCCGGAACCGTGCCGGTGTAGCCGTCGGAGCTCTCCGAGCCGGTGATGACCAGCTTGGGGTCGCGCTCGGCGATGGCAGCGGCCAGAATCTTCGCCGTGGTCAGCGCATCGGAACCCGACAACGCTTCATCGGAGATCAAGGTGGCCGACGCCGCCCCCATGGCCAGGGCGGTGGACAAACCGGACCGCTCGTTGTTGGGGGCCATCGACACCAAGATGACTTCACCCTCTCCGGCGGCGTCAACAAGCTGAAGCGCCATCTCGACTCCGTAGGAATCGGACTCGTCGAGAATCAGCTTCACGTCCCGTTTCAGGGTTTTGGTATCAGGATTGAGCGCCCCTGGATCGGCGGGATCCGGGATCTGCTTAACGCATACAACGACGTTCATGCACCGAATAGTAGGCGAAGATCCCAGCCATCCGATCAATCCGGGCCGTAAACTTCCCATCGCCGTCGGGCCGGACCCTATACCGACGTGCGGCAGTACCCGGATCAACCGGGATTGGCAGGATCAACCCGGATCGGAGGCCTCTGCGGTCGAATCCGCCGACGACCGAGACCGACCAGCACTCGGTGGTGCACAATGGCAGCGTGCGCATCACGCTGATCGTCAACCCCTTCGCATCGTCGGTGACCAGGCGGAGTCGGGTGATGATCCAGCGCCGTCTCGCCGCCGACCACGAACTCGAGATCGTCGAGACGACCAAACGGGGTCACGCAATTCGTTTGGCCTATGGAGCAGCCAAGGACGGAACCGACCTTGTGGTTGCGCTCGGGGGCGACGGCACCATCAACGAGGCGGCCAACGGCGTTCTTGGGCTGCCCACGGCAGTCGCCCCTCTTCCCGGCGGATCCACCAATGTGCTGGCCCGTATTCTCGGTTTTCCCAACGACCCGGTCGAAGCCACGTCGGTCCTGCTCGACGCGGTGGCCCAGGACCGGTTGGTCGATGCCGGGGTCGGCCTGGCCAACGATCGGGTCTTCCTTTTTCACTGCGGCGCCGGTTTCGACGCCGCAGTGGTCGAACGGGTCGAGGATCGGGGCCCGTTGAAGCGCTATGCCGGCCATGCCCTTTTCGTGACCACCACCATCGACACCTGGCTTCGTCGAGTCGATCGCCGCCACCCCTGGTTCCGGATCACCTCGCCGGACGCCGAAGTATCGGACGGCGCCCAACTGGCCGTGGCACTGAACTGCAACCCCTACACCTTTCTCGGTGGTCGCCCTCTCGACCTTGCACCGGAGGCCGGCCTCCACGCACCGCTGTCACTGGTGGCGCTGCACTCGCTGGACCTGTCGGCCATCGTCAAGGCGGCGGCCACCGCCCTTGCAGGGGGCCACGGCATCGCCAATCGGGGTGCCACCAGCCACTTGTCGAACATCCACAAGGCCGAGATCATCGGCTATCGACCGTTTCCCTACCAACTCGACGGCGAGAGTTTCGGACCCGTGGACCGGCTGAGTCTTGAGTACCGGCCCCGTGCCATCCGCCTGGTGGTGCCCGATCAGGAGGCAAGGGCCTGACGGGCTACTTCCGGACGATTGGTGATGACCGAGTCGACACCCATGGCAGCCAGCGACCGGATCCGCTGCGGATCATCCACGGTCCACACATTCACGGTGAGGCCGGCGTCGTGGGCCCGTTTGACGAAGGTGGGGTCGACCAGCAGATCGTGGGGGTTGATGGCGTCGAACTCGTGACCGGCGGCCCGAGCGATGAGCCAGTTGGGATCGCTCTGACCCCAGACCAGCATGCCCACCGGGATCGCCGGCTCGACCTCCCGGATCCGGCGAATCGAATCGACGTTGAACGATGAGACCAGAATCCGATCGGCGAAACGGTTGGCCAGGCTGCGACCGTCGTCGCCACCGGCTTCGGCTGCGAACATCCGGGCGGTCAGGAGCCCGGCCACAGCGACGCAGATGGCGTTGTCGGCATCGTAGTCGGGGTCGTCGGGAAGATTCTTGATCTCGAGGTTGAGCCACATGTCGAAGACCGCGTCCAGCGTCTCGGCCAGAGTGGGAAGCCACGCTGGCAGCTCCACCGAGGCGGTGTCGGCCAGAACCCGACCATCGGCCAGTCGGGCATCGTGGTGGACGATCAGCACATCGTCGAGGGACCGCCGGACGTCGAGCTCAATGCCGTCGGCCCCCTCTCGTCGTGCCGCCTCGAAGGCGGCGATGGTGTTCTCCTGATGGGTGGCCGAAGCCCCCCGATGGGCCACGATTCTCACTGTCTTCCTTGTCTTCCTTGCCTCTCGAGCCGATTGGCCCACCAAACTAGTACGGCGAGACGGTGCTCGCCGCCCCGAGTCCAGCCTGCGGCCAAACATGGCCGGACGTTACTTGATTGTGAAGATCCACTCCACCAAGGGAAATTGGTGCGGCCGGGTTGGTGTCATCATCCCCCTGGAATGTCCCGGTCCGCTCCCGAACCGGCCAACGTGCATCTACATCAGAGATGCACAGACGGGAGATCATCAACGTTGTTGTCGCGTATAGAGGGAATGTTCGACAGACTCTTTACGAAGTTCTAACTAATCGTCTAGGGTAACTCAACGGGCCCTTCACCCGTCCGCCCGGCCCCGTCCTGACAGATCGCTGAAGCGCCCGTACCCGCAAGTTTCATCACAACTTCATAACCAAGTCGACCGCATCACGCTTAAGGGAGGAAACGTGACAGTCGTAGGTTCAAGGGAGTACGTACCTCCCATGGGATTCGAGCGCTTCGAAACGATTGCCCAACGGGTGGCTGAAAAACCCGGCGGCGACAAACCCGATCTCTCATGGCGACAGGACGCCGCCTGTCGCGACACCAGCCCCGAGCTGTTCTTCCCCATCGGTACCACCGGCCAGGCGGTCGAACAGATCGCCGAGGCCAAGGCGGTGTGCATGGCGTGCCCATCCCAGGAGCCATGCCTCGAATACGCTCTGGCCAGCAACCAGGATTCCGGTGTGTGGGGAGGCACCTCGGAGGAGGATCGACGGCACCTACGCCGAACCTACATCAGCCGGCGCCTCTGAGCCCGGCGCCAAATTCGGGCTCCGACCCGGGTTCGACCTCAACCGGCCCGCGCCGCCGGTCAACCGTCGGTGTCGGCCAACGTCACGGTGACCTGGGCCAACGTGCCCCTCTGGGGTGCCGTCGCCGGAGTGATGCGAAGGTCCCCCTGGAGTTCACCGGTAACCAGCGACTTGATGATGGTCAGCCCCAGGCCGAGCGACGAGTTGAGATCGAAGCAGGGGCCAACTCCCACCCCGTCGTCATGAACCCTGACCAGCAGCTCATCGGGTGAGGTGACCAACTCCACCGTCACCACCCCTCCGCCCGAACCCGGTGGGTAGCCGTGCTCCACTGCGTTCTGAAGGAGTTCGGTCACCACCACAGCCAGAGAGCTCGCTCGACTCGCCGTCAGCGTCGCCCCCTCGCCGACAAGACGGAAGCGTACCGGCACCTCGGAACTGACCAGGGTCGACTCGGCCATGGCCACAATGGGCTGCACCACGTCCCGGAACACCACTTCGTCGCCGCCGCTTTTGGCCAGCATCTCGTGAACCACGGCGATGGCACCGATACGCCGCACCGATTCCTCGATGGCGGACTTGGCCTCCGGTGAAGCCAGGCGACGGCCCTGGATCCGCAGCAGCGACGACACGGTCTGGAGGTTGTTCTTGACCCGGTGATGGATCTCCCGGATCGTGGTGTCCATCGAGACCAGCATGCGGTCCCGGCGCCGAAGGTCGGAAACATCACGTACCAACACAAGGGCACCGGTGACCTCACCATGCTCGATCAACGGGAGGGTGCGGGCCAGCACCGTGGCCAGTTCACCTCGTTGCACCTCCTCGATGACCGGCACTTTGAGCCGGAAGGCACTGGCTACCACATCACCGTCGAAACCCATCTCCTCCATCCGTTGCCCGGTGATCCGGCCGTGGTAGCCGATGCGATGCAGAGCCGAAACGGCGTTGGGCGACGAATATACCACCCGGGAATCGGCATCGAGAATAAGCGCACCGTCGCCGACCCGAGGCGACTCCTCGGTGATGGCCCCCTCGAACGGGAACGGGTACGTGCCGTCGGCGATCATCGTCGCCAACCGGTTGAAGACGCTGAGATAGGCCCGTTCCAGCTCACTGGGCGGCTGCTCGGAGTTGAGGCGATGGTGATGGTCGGGACGGAGCCGGTAGTAGCGGACGACCGCCGCCACCAGCCGTCCCTCGTGGGTGACGGGGATGACCGTCACCCGGGTCGGACGGCTTTCGATACCAACCGCCTGCTCACCCTCGACCGCATGCCCGGTGTCGAGAGCCTTGGCCACCAGTGGCTCGTCGGAGAGGCCGAACACTCGACCCACCAGGTCATCAACGAAAACCGTCTGGGCCGTCGTGGGGCGGATCTGGCCCAGGACAACGGCCGACCGAGGTGACGTCTGCATCGTCGGGGCCAGCAGCAGCAGGTCGGAGAAGCTCAGATCGGCCAACGGGGCCCATGAGCCGGTCAACCGCCGCAGGTGTGCACGGCCGGCGGCACCCAGGGCGGTGTGCTGGCGAGCCAGATCGCTGAGCGAGGCCATCGGATTCAGGCTACTGCCGCCCCGAGCGGCCCCGGCTCACCGGCCCCGGGGTCCGCCATCCCGACGGCAAGGGAGTCGACGGCTCAGACCTCACGGCATCTGTCGAGCAGGCTGCCCAGGTCGTCGAGACCGGTGACTCCGGCCGCCCTCCAGTCCACCACCAGCGTTCGTAGCGGCCGGGGAAGCCGAACCTCGGTGTCGGCGATCTGGTCGACAACCGCGGCCATGGCCTGCCGCAAGCCGGGGTCGTCGATGCCATCGAGATCATCGGCCGCAATGGTGGAGTGGACGGTGACGGTCTGCCAACGCTGATCCCCGGCGCCGTCTCCTACCTCTGTTCGCACCGCAGTGGACGGCCATACTCGATTGAGGGCCAGCATGGTCGGGTTCAAACCTCGCTTCACCACGTCATCGAGCAATCGGCGTGCGGCTCCCAAGGCCCAACGCTCCGAGGTGGCGATGATCACAACCCTGGTGTTGGGATGATGGAGCTGGCGTTCCACCCGACGGATCCGGGCCAGCAGACCGGGACGAAGCTCGGCGAAGAGAGTGAAGAACTCGGTGATTTTGGTCAGGAAGTCACTACCCAGGAGTCGTTCGGCCACGGCCAGGAATGGTCGGGCGGCCATGGCGCTCAACCGCCCACCGGAACCGATGGTCAGCCATCGCAGAAGGCGACTGGCGAAGAAGGTCTCCAGACGGGCCGGGGCGTCGAACACGTCAATCGCGTGCTCCCCGGGCGGCGTGTCGACCACCAGCAGGTCAAAGCCAATACCCTCCGGTCCCCGCTCGTTGAGCTCGGCCAGGCGGTCGAGGGCAACATAGTCGTGACTGGCCACGAACCGGGTAGTCAACGATCGGTAAAGAGGATTGGCCAGCAGAGCCTCGGCCGTGGCTCGGTCGGGAGCGCACTCGTCGACGATGCGATTCCAGGCCTGGGCCATCTCGATCATCTGGACCCACAGACGGCCGTCGCCGGCACCGACGGGAACCAGCACGGCCTCCCCCGGCAGCCCGGCCACACCGAGGGCATCGGCCAGGCGACGGGCCGGATCGACGGTCACCACCAGAACTCGACGGTCATGGCGGCGAGCAGCCCGCACACCGAGGGCGGCACTGATCGTGGTCTTGCCCACGCCACCGGGTCCGGCCACCACAATGACCGCCGCCGTGGCCAGGAGGCGATCGAGCGATGACTCCCCGTCATCGGCCACCGGCCCGTGCCCGGTCACCGGTCCACTTCCCGCCATGCGTCGACCACGGCGCCGACCGGATCCCGAGGCCGGTCGTCAACCACGATCAAGGGCAGGCCCTCCCGGTCGGCCAGGAACTCCAACTGATCGACGAACGGGCGGGCCTGATCGTGACGCTCCCCGGCCGCCACGGCCAGCGGGGCAAGGGGGTGACCGCCGTCCACGAGCCGGCGGGTCTCCGCCCTTCCGACGTCACCGATCCCTGCCGGCACCCGGTTGGCGACCACTGCCCTCAGACCGACGTCGGTTTCATCCCGCAACCGGCCGATGAGTTCGTCGGACTCGGCAATGGGCAGTTCTTCGGGCAGGGACACCACGACGGCGCCGGTCGTCGGGGCGGCCAGCACCTCTCGAAGCCATCCGGTTTGCCCGGCCAGGGGCCCGGTGGCGGCGATGGCGGCCAGCGATTCCGGTGCGGTCAACAGCTCGACCACATGGCCGGTGGAGGGAGCGTCGACCACGATCTCGTCCCAGGACCCGTACCTGGCCTCATAGCCGATCTTGCCCACGGTCAGAATCTCGCGCACCCCGGGGGCGGCGGCCGATACGAAGTCGAAGATCCGGGCCAGTGGGCCGAGACTGGACGGAGCAATGGGAATCTTGAGATAGATCTTGACGTATTCGTCCAGCGCCTGTTGGGTGTCGAGGGCGAGCACGGTGATGGAAGCGGATCCGGTTGTGGTCCCCACCGTCCCTCGGTTACCTGATCCGGAATCGAACAGGGCGGCCTCGAGATGACCGGAAGCCACGGCGTCAACGGCCAGAACCCGCCGGCCACGTTCGGCAGCCAGTCGGGCCAGTCCGGCCGTCACCGTGGTCTTGCCCACTCCCCCTTTGCCGGTGACAAACGTCAGGCGGGCCGGAACGCTCAGGCCCCGAACCCGATTCGCCGCTCGGCATCGGCGGTGCCGACCTCGACATAGGCAATACGCGTCGCCGGAACCATCCAGTCACGACCTTTCTTGTCGACCAACCGCAGTACCTGATCACCGCTCTTGAGGGCGGCTTCGACCTGGGACACGACCTCGCTGCGGTCGACTTCGTGATCGAGCTCGATTTCGATCACCTGGGGGCTGTCGGCGATGCCAATGCGGATTTCCATGCTCACAACCTAGTGGGGTGCCGCCCAAAACGGGTACCCGTCTTGGGCCCGAGAATGAAGTTTCGACCCTGCCGCCGACCGGCCTGGTCAGATGACTTTCAACTCGGACCGATAGCGCTTGCTGGGTGCCAGCTCCACGTCGACCCGCTCGGCCAACTGGGCGAACACGGCGCCGGCCTCGGTGTCGGGTCGAACGGCGATGGGATTGCCCAGGTCTCCACCCTCCCGAAGTTCGGGAACCAGCGGAACCTTCGCCAGCAGGGGCACCCCCAACTCGTCGGCCAGAACCTCGCCGCCCCCCGATCCGAACAGCTCGTAACGTTTGCCGTCGTCTCCGGTGAACCAGCTCATGTTCTCGATGACCCCGGACACGGTGATGTGAACCTTGCGGGCCATGTAGGCCGCCCGCTGGGCCACTTTTTGGGCCGCCGGCTGGGGGGTGGTCACCACCAGCAGCTCGGCCCGGGGCAGAAACTGGGCCAGCGACAGAGCGATGTCGCCGGTGCCGGGCGGAAGGTCGACGATGAGATAGTCGGGCTCGTCCCAGAACACGTCGGTCAGGAACTGCTCCAGGGCCTTGTGAAGCATGGGACCTCGCCAGATCACGGGCTGGTTCTCCTCCACGAAGAAGCCCATCGAGATACAGCGCACGCCGTTGGCCTCGGGCGGCACGATCATCTCGTCGATGACCACCGGGTTACGGTCGACACCGAGCATTCGGGGAATGGAGAAGCCCCAGACATCGGCGTCGACCACGGCTACCTTGCTGCCGCGGTTGGCCAGCGCCACGGACAGGTTGGTGGTGACCGAACTCTTCCCAACACCACCCTTGCCCGAGGCAACCAGGAGAACCCGGGTGCGGTTGTCGGGGTCGGCGAACGGGATGGCACGGCCCTCGGCATGTCCGTGCCCCTGTTGAGAGCCGGCGGTGGCCGACGGATCGCCGTGCAACTGCTTGCGCAGCGCCTCCCGCTGCTCGTCGGTCATGACCCCGAAATCGATGGAGACGCCGATCACACCGTCGAGTGCGGTCACCGCCTCGGTCACCCGACGATCGATCTCGGCCCGTAGCGGACAACCGGCGATGGTGAGATCCACCCCGACATCCACGGTACTTCCACCGTCGACCGGTTGGATGTTGACGTGGCGAACCATGCCCAGATCGATGATGCTGCGATGCAACTCGGGGTCTTCCACCGGCTGCAATACCTGCAGGACTTGATCTTCCGTGATCGACACAACAACTCCCTGGGGGCTCCGACATCTCGTAGGCGGGGTCGATAGGTCACCGTGGTGCGCTGTCGGTGCTTCTCACCGATCTCGGTGTCAACCGGCCTTGCTAGCTAGACTACCGAGGTGGCCCAACGAGCCCTCAGCCCCATAGAGTTCGCCAATCTGGTCAATGCCATAACCTCGGCGTTCGGCGACCCCACCCGCCGCAGCATCTACCTGCTGCTGCGCGATCACCCCGACGGGCTGACCACCAGCGATGTGGCCGACGCCATCGGCATCCATGCCAATGTCGCCCGCCACCATCTCGACAAGCTGACCAGTGGCAACTACGTGGAGGTGAGCCAGCGCCCCTCGGTGGGAGCCGGACGCCCGGCCAAGACGTACAAGGCTGCCCACCCCGACCTGTCGTTCGAATTCGAGGTCGGCCAGGACGACATCCTGATCACCCTGCTGGGTAAGGCGCTGTCCCGACTGCCGACCGACGAGGCCGAGGAGCTGGCCGAGGAGGTCGGGCAGGAGTTCGGCAAACAGATGGCTCGACGCATGGGTAACTTCGCCGACTCCCAGCGTTCGTTCCGATCGGCCCTCCACGTTGTGGCCGATGCCCTATCGGCCCACGGGTTCGCCGCCCGCGCCGAAAAGGAAGGTGAGGAGCTGCGGATCGTGTCCGGCCATTGCCCGTTCGGCGATGTGGCCATCGACCATCCGGTGATCTGCGCCGTCGATCGCGGTATGGTCCGTGGTCTGCTGGGTTCGCTCTACGGTGACACCGAGGTCGAACTCACAGCATCGCTGGCCCAGGGTGATGATGCCTGCATCACCGATGTGACGACGCTCGAACCGCCAACCATCGACGGGGTTGATTCCGACACGACGTGAGGGCCGGCGGGCAGGGGTGGTCCGCTGTCCTCGTCCCTCAGGCCAGGCGACCGGATCTGGCTCGAACACGAGACATCGGTGATGCAGATTGGGCAGCACCTGTCCGCCGGCGGACAATAGGGGGGCGTACCGGTCGAGCAGGTTGGCTCAGGGGCGGACGCGAGTTGTTCGCCGGCCGAATCGGTAGCCCATGCCATAGCGAATGATGACCACGGCGGTCAGCGCCATGGCCACCCCGGCGGCCAGGACCACGAGGCGGGACAGCCGGCGGGCCCGGCCGCGCCCGGCATCGAGCCAGCCCCGCTCGCCCTCGTCGAGGCCGGATACGAGTAGGACAACCGGGTTCTGACCATCATCCTCGTCCACCGTGGCGGTGAGAAGCGCGGTCGGGTTCGACCCCTCATCCCCGGGCGAGGCCACTGCCAGGTGGGCGTAGAGGGCCGTCTGTTCCCGACAATCGGGGTCGCCTCCGGCCTCGGATCCGGCCAGTAGGCCCTGGGCCAGCCCACGGGCCAGGGGCTGGCCCTCGTCCCGGGCGGCCAGGTAGGCGGCCAGGGCATCGTCGACCACTGCCTCGTCGACCACCAGCACACCCAGGGCTGCCGCCCGATCGGAGCTTCGAGACCCGGAATAGGCATCGACGCCGACATCGGCCGGCCCCGCCACCCCGACCTCACCGCCGGTGTAGGCGGCGGCACCGCCGGCCAGTGCCGCCAATGCATACTGGCGGTTGGCCGCCAGGGCATCGTCCGACTGCTCGGTGATGAGGGCCAGCAGCTGCGGGGCCGAGCCGGCGGGAACCCCGGACGCACGGGCCCCGGAGTCGGCGCCGTCCGAGGCTCCAACGGCGGTTTCCTCCAACAGCCGGGCCAGTTGGGCCACTCGATCGGGATCGACGGCGGCCTGGGCCACCGCCACTCCTCGCCCGGGGACCAACGCAATCGGATCGAGCACAGCGTCGGGGCTGCCGAGCGTGGCCACAGGCCCACACCCGGCCATGGCCACACCGACCTCACCGGTCTCGGGATCGACGGCGACCAGCGACCAGGTGGCGGCCCCCGGCGAGGCGAGCGCAGTGCACAACAGGCCGAGGGCCAGAGTCCCTGTCACGAGTGCTCGGGCTCGGACCGGCACCGCGCGCCGGAGAGGGCGAGGCAAAGGGGCGAGGACCGCGTGGAGGAGCGGTGGGCCGTTGTCCTTCATTGCTGCCGGCCGGAGGCGGCGACCACCGCCACCTCCATCTTCCAGCTCGGTGTGGCCAGCGTGGGCACCGGCACCAGGACGGAGGCACAGCGATGGCCTTCGAGATGGGCGTCGCGTGCCGCCATGGCCAGTGTCAGCCGGGTCGGCAGGTCCTCGTCGAACAACGGGTCGGGCGCGACCACGTAGGTGGTGACCGAGACGACATCCGCCGGCGTCATCCCGGCCTCGGCCAGCAGTGTCAGCACGGTCGACCACACCGTGTCGGCCTGGCCCTGCATCGACTCCGGCACCGAGCCGTCGGTTCGAACCGGGCCGATCCCGCTTGTGTACAGCAGCTTCGCCGGATTGTCGGCCTCGACGGCCAGCGCGTAGTTGGCCGAGGGGGCACCGACGGTTGTGGGGTTGATGGCGCGGTTCACACCAAAAGACTGGCACCATTGCCGTCATGAGCCTCGATCTCCCGGCACCATTTCATCTGACCGAAAAGGTGGCGGTGATCACCGGCGCCAGCTCGGGACTGGGCTCCCGCTTCGCCCGAATCCTGGCCTGGGCCGGGGCCGACGTGGTGGTTGTCGCCCGCCGCGGCGATCGGCTGGAATCCCTTGCCGCCGAGATCAACGAGACCACAGGGCGCGATGTGCACCCGGTGGTGTGTGATATCACCCGGCCCGAAGGTCCGGGCCGGGCGGTGGACGAGGCGGTGAGCCGGTTCGGCCGGCTCGACATCGTGGTGAACAACGCCGGGATCTCCCGGGTGGTCTCGGCCGTCGACGACGACCGGGAGGGCTTCGAGCACGAGCTGTTGATCAATCTGGTGGCCCCGTTCGACATCAGCCGTCGGGCGGCGTCGTGGATGCTGGACAACGAGCGGACCGGGTCGATTGTCAACATCGCGTCGGTCATGGGCCTGGTCGGCGGCGGCCGACTGCGGGCTGCCGGCTATGCCGCATCCAAGGGTGGCCTGGTCAACCTCACCCGGGAGTTGGCATCCCAGTGGGCCCGCAAAGGCATCAGGGTCAACGCCATAGCCCCCGGCTGGTTCGCCTCGGAGATGACCGACGAGATGTTCGAGTCCGAAGGCGGCATGGCCTTCATCACCGGGAACACCCCGATGGGTCGACCGGGAGCCGAACACGAATTGGACGGGGCGTTGCTGTTTCTGAGCTCGGACGCCTCGAGCTACGTGACGGGCCAGATCCTGGCCGTCGACGGGGGTTGGACCGCAATCTGACCGACCTTCTCCGAGTGCTACGGTGGGGGACGACCATGGAGCTGTATCTGATCCGGCACGCCAATGCCGGAGATCGGCACTACGACCCCCACGACCGCTACCGCCCCCTGACCGAGATCGGTCGTGCTCAGGCCGCCCTGTTGGCGGTGGTTTTGGCTCGTCGCGCCATCACGTCGATTCTGACCAGCCCGGCCACTCGATGTGTCCAGACGGTGGAACCGCTGGCGGCAGCGCTCGGCCTACCGGTCCAGGAGTGCAACGAACTGTGGGAGGAGTCGTCCCGGGACCAGGCTCTGTCCCGAATCCACACCGAGTTGGAGGGTCGACGCAGTGGCCCGTCCGGACCCGGTGTCGGCGGTCCCGGCATCGTGGCCTGCAGCCATGGAAACCTCGTTCCCGAGATGCTGGAGACGCTGGCCGACGCCGGGGTCAAGGTGGTGGGGCGGGGCTGCGAACGAGGCTCCATCTGGTTGGTCACCGCCGACGGCGCGGGCACATGGACCGAGGCGCGGTACTTCACCCCTCGCAACCGGTACGGTGACTTGTAGCTGCGGGCTGTCGGAATACGGTCGGTGACTCGACCTGAGGCCCCGAGTCACCGGCACACAACGGGGACAGCGTCCCAGCCCGCTGCCACCGGGACCCTGCCCGGCCGCCTACTGGCTACTGGTCAGCAGATACACGATTCGCCGATTGCGCGCCTGCCCCTCCGGGGTGTCGTTCGGTACGACCGGTTCGGTCTCTCCCTTGCCAACGGCGGTGAGCCGGGACTCGGAGATCCCGTTCTCCACGAAGTAGTTCAGAACGGCTTCAGCCCGCTGCTGGCTCAGATCGAGGTTGACATCGTCGGGCCCCACGGAGTCGGTATGCCCCTCGATCACCAGCTGCAACGACTGATCCCGGGTCAGCACCGCCACCCCCACGTCCAGAACCTCGGCGTAGTTGCCGCTGAACTCGGCCGACCCCGTTTCGAACGTCACCCCACCATTGATGAGCCCCGAGAAGGCTGTTCCCTCGATTCGGAGTTCGTACTCGGGGAACGCCGACATCGCCCGGAGGAGCTGGTCCCCGGTGTACATCCACAGCGACGTGAAGACCCCGGAATCGACCGAGATCCGGTCATCGACGTTTTCCTCGCCGTAGGCGCCGACCGCCCCGGCGACCATGGCCTGCCTGATCTCCTCGCTCGGCAAGCGACCACTCAACACGACTCGGCCGCCCACCGCCGTCAGCAGGAGGTCCGGCGGTGCGAGACCGGTGATCTCCATGGCACCGACTTCAACCGGAAGCCCCGTCACCTGAGCCAGCGCAGCCTGCAAACGATCTACCCGCTCGGCGCTCGGCGACCGGCCCGAGACCTCGACGCGGCCCTCGGAAATCAGCAATGACCCGTCGGTGATCATCGGCAGGAGCACAATCGCCTGGGGACCGGCGGCCAGCCAGTCGACCTCATCGAGCTGCTCGTCGACGGTCAATGTGGACTGGACAAAGGGTGAAAAGGCAACCTCGGCCGACTGCAGTAGACCGCGTGCGAGCGACGCGTGCTCGGGACCACCCCGTCGAGCGAGAAGTCCGGACCGACAAGTGTGGCCTGCACGTACGGACCGTCAACCGGACGTTCCTCGGGGGCAGCCGGTGCCAACTCGTTCCCGGTGTCCCCGGCAGACGGGTCGTCGGCCTCGGCCAGGTCTTCCGACCCGTCTTCGGTGGCACCGACCGTTGTCGCCTCCTCGACCGGTGCCCGATCGTCGCTCAGGATCAGCAGCAGGACGACAACCGAGATCACCAGCGCCGCCGCCGCCAGCAGCACCGACGCCAGCTGGGCGTACCGGGTCGGCCCCCGTTGGTTTCGGCCGGGCTCTGCAGCCTTGGGGTAGGGCAACTCCCGACTGAGCCGCACCTCTTGCATCAGGCGCGGTTGTCGATCCGGGGGCGTATGGTTCGGTGAGCGGCGGTCCCGATCTCCCACGTCAATTCTCCAGATTCGGCCTGGTCGCCGTTGGTCGGACGCGTCACGTCAGGACAACCAGATCCGCCCCCACCGTGCCACGATCATAGCCCGCTGCAGACGGCTCCACCCCCATCCTCGACCCACAAGGAATCGCTCGGCCCGAATCGATGACGGCTCATCGGCGCCGCCTGTCCCCCAGGCCTTCAGCCTGGGCAGTTGTTTCGTTGGGCCATGGCCTCGGTTTGCTGTGCGAAGAACGGCGGTGGGTTCAGAGCCGCCAACTCCTCCAGCTCGGCACAGACGGCGCCGTCGTCACCGCTTCGATCGTAGACAACGGCCCGGAATACGCGGGCGTCGGGATAGGTCGGATCGACCTCGACGGCCCGATCCAGGTAGACCTGGGCCGACGCCGTCAGCTCCCGGCTCTGGTCCGGGTCGATGTCGGGATTGGATGAGGCGGCCAGAACCAGGAACCAGGCCCGATAGGTCAGGGCCTCCACATTCTCCGGGTCCTGCTCCAGCACTCCGTCGAAACACTCCAGGGCCTCCAGCAGCTGACCCTGACCCATGCCCAGCTCCTGGCATTCGGCTGTGCGTTGACGGGACGATTCGTCGATGGCCCCCGTCAGCGCGTCATTCACGCCGCGCTCCCCGGCGGCTCGAGCCAGCAGAAACCCGGCCCCGAGGGCGAAGACCAGTACGGCAGCGCCGATGGCGAGCACGTATCGGGCCCTGTAGCGACGACCGTCGTCAATCGCCGCCTTCTGCTCCTCCAGGTGACGCATGGCGTCGGCCACCCGGACCGTGTAGTCGGCCTTGAGACTTTCGTAGTCGGCGGGCTCGAGATCACCGGCCTCGTACTCGGAATCGAGATCGTCGAGCGAGGACAGCAGCTGTTGCAGCTGATCCTCCAGGTAGACCACGGTGTCGGGGTCATGGGTGGTCACGACGGCAACTCACCATCCCCGGCCCCGGCATCGGCCGACGTTGCTCGATCCACTGCACCGTCCCCCGTCCGTGTCCTGGCCCGGGCTTTGACCACCCAGGAACGATCGTCGGCGGTGGGGGCCCGGGGGGCCGGGCGGCGCCGGGTCAGAGCGATTGCCGCACCCATCGCCCCGAAGCTGGCCACCAGGACCGGCAGGATCCAGACCAGGGCGGCGAACCCCTCGGCCGGCGGGTTGAGCAGCACCTCGACCCCGTAGGCCCGGACCAGCTCGTCCCGCAACTCCTGATCGGTGGCTCCTTCGGCCACCCGTTGATTGATGTACTGACGAATGGTGGCCGACACCGCAGCATTGGAGTCACTGACCGACTCGCCACTGCATTCGGGGCAGGCGAAGGTCTGCTGCAGGCGTTGTACCCGCTCGACCTCGGTCTCGGCCCCGCCCTGATCGACGACAGCGACGGCCAGCAGGGCGGCGGCCGCCACCACCAATCCGATCCAGGCCACCCGTCGGCCGGCGGCCCGCCGGGATTTCGACCAAGCCGACAACGATGAGTCCGGGGGCGACGCCGACTCCGGGTATACCTCAGCCGTCACCGTCTTCCTCACTGCCCCGCTCACCGGATTGGTCCCCGTCGGCCGCTTCGGCCCCCGAGGCCTGGGTGATGAGACCGATCAGCTCGTCGGCCGTGATCTCGCCCCGAAGATGGGACACCACGGTGCCGTCGGGGGCGACGACAAAGGACTCCGGAACCTGGGCCACCCGGAAATCGATGGCGGCCTGGGCGTTGTTGACCACCGGCCAGTCTCCGCCCCGCTGGGCGAAGAAGGCACCGACCTGTTCCTCGGTGTCGTTGAACACCACCGACACCACCCTGGTCTCGGCCCCCACGGCGGCCCGGCCCGGCCCGTCGCCGGTTCCCCATTCACTGAGCGTCACCAGATCATCGTGCTCGGCCACACACGGCGGACACCAGGTGGCGAAGAAGTTGACCACAACCCACGATCCCCGCCAGTCGTCGATGTCGAAGCTGTCGATACCTTGACCGTTCACATCCATGGTCACCCCGCTCAGGGCCGGCACCCGGGTTCCGACCAGCGGAGACGAGGCGTCGTCATCCGACGGGTCGCTGAGCGCGAACAGCGCGATCAACGCCACCAGCAAAATTCCGACGGCCGCAGCCGCGTAGCGGGCGGTGCGCCTCGGTGGTCCGGGCGCCTCGTCGATCGGGTCGATGGCCGGAGGATCGGTCACCAACTGCTCAGGCACGGACGTCCTCCCGCCGACCGTCGACACCGACCCGGTTGGCGGCGTCGCCGGACTCATCATCACCTGATGTGTCAGCCTTGGGGTCGCCGATGGGCGCCATCGAACGGGGCCCGGTGTCGGCATCGGCCGGCGGCGGCCCGTGGGGAACGGGGGCAACCTTGACCGGAGCCGAGCTGGGCTCGGTTCCCCGGCGACGCTGACCGGGGAAGAGCGCCAGCAGCGTACCCAGCGCCATCAGCAGACCCCCGGCCCAGATCCAGGCCACCATGGGCCGGATGATGACACGCAGTTGGATGGCGTCGTTGTCGGGATCGGGGTTCTCGGCCAGCACCAGATAGATGTCCTCGGTGAAGCCGGTGCGGACCGACGGAGTGGCCACGATCTGCCCCATCTGACGGAAATTGATGGTCGACGGATGATGCACATCCTCACCATCGATCTCGATGGCGGCGAAGACCCGAAGGCGACGATCGTTGATGTCGGCTCCCGGCTCCAGGTAGCGGAACTCGTGGCCCTCGACCGTGGCCGTCTCCCCCACCTCGAGCCGGACGGTGCGTTCGCTGCGATAGGACTCGGCCGAGGCCAGTCCCACGGCCAGCAACACCACGCCGAGGTGAACGATCATGCCACCGTTGGTTCGACCGACGAAGCCCCGCCACCCCTGCCGGCGGGTGGCCAACACGACCTGGCGAGCTGCGGCCCCGGCGGCGAACCCGCCGAGTCCATAGGTCAACACCGGGTAGAAGCCTCTGGCTCCCAGCAGGAGTGACACGGTCATCGACGTCACGGCCACAACCGCCGGCCAGAAGAGCCGGACCGACAGTACCTCGGTCGACGCCTTGCGCCACGGCAGGACCGGGGCGGTCGACATGAGGAAGAGCACCACCATGGCGATGGGGCGGGCCATGGAGTCGAAGTAGGGGCGGCCGATGGTCAGGCGGGTTCCGTCCCACGCCTCGGCCAGGAGGGGGAAGACCGTGCCCAAGAGGACGACGAAGGCCAGGGCACCGAAGGCCACATTGTTGGCCATGAACGAACCCTCACGAGACACCGGGGCGTCGATGGCACCGGGCGACCGAAGCCGATCACCCCGCCAACCGATGAGACCGACGCTCAGGCCCGAGACCACGGCGAAGAACCCGAGCAGGGCGGGGCCGACGGCGCCGGCGGTGAAGGCGTGGACCGACTCCACCGTGCCTGAGCGGGTGAGGAAGGTGCCGAGAATGGTGAGCGAGAACGTGGCGCACAGCAGCGACAGGTTCCACACCCGAAGCATGCCCCGACGTTCCTGGACCATCACGGAGTGGATGTAGGCGGTGCCGGTGAGCCACGGCAGCAGGGAGGCGTTCTCCACCGGATCCCAGGCCCAGTAGCCGCCCCAGCCCAGGACCTCGTAGCTCCACCAGGCGCCGAACACGATGCCCAGGGTCAGAAACCCCCAGGCCGCCACGGTCCAACGCCGGGTTTCCACCAGCCAGCCCTCCCCCACCCGACCGGTGATGAGGGCGGCGATGGCAAAGGCGAAAGGCACGGTGAACCCCACATAGCCCAGGTAGAGCAGGGGAGGGTGAATGGCCATGAGCAGGTGGTTCTGCAGCAGCGGGTTGGGGCCGGGCCCCTCGAAACCGGCCGGGACGTCGATCGCCACGAACGGGTTGGCCGGTCCCACCAGGAGGGCGAAGAAGAAGGCACTGACCCCCAGCATGACCACCACGGCCCAGCCCAACAGCGGGTCGGTCAGACGTTGGCGGAACTTGACCACGACGGCGGCCAGATAGCCGGCCAGGATCAGCACCCACAGCAACAGCGATCCCTCGAGTGACGACCACAGCGCAGCAAAGTTGAACAGGGGCGGGGTGGAGGTGCTGCCGACCTGGGACACATATGACACCGAGTAGTCCCGCTGGAACAGCGCGATCTCCATGATCACGAAGGCACCGACCGAGGCCACGACGACCAGCCACACCCAGCGATGCACGGTGGCAAGCAGTAAGCGCCGTCCCGAGGCCAGGGCATACACCCCGCCGGCGGTTCCCAGCACCGAGGCGGCCAGGCCCAGGGCTATGAACCCGAAGCCGAGCGCGGAGTTCATGTCACCGGACTCGGTGTCGCGGCGACCGCACCCACGGCGACCGAGATTCCTGCCCCGATCTCGATCTCATTCCCGTCGAGTTCGTAGTCGACCCGGTCGGGGTTGTCCTCCACATACTCCTCGGAGTGCTTGACCAGCACCTGGTCGGAGACGAACGGGGTGTCGCCTTCGGCCGATGCGGCATCGGACCAGCGTCCCTTGGCCACCACCCGCTCACCCTGGCGGAACAGGCCGCTGGGCTCGTCACCGATGTGGCGCACGGTGGCGTCGACGCCGCCGAAGCTGACGGTGAAGATCATGGTACCGTCGGCCTCGGTTTTGGGCTCGGCGGTCACCGTGCCCTGCAGGTTGAACGTGTCGTCGCCCAATTCGCCGCGGCGTTCGACCGCCTCGTCGACATTGAGGAAGTAGACCCTGGCGCTGGTCAGGGCCTGGTACAGGACGACTCCGGCCACACCCACCAGCGTCAGCACGATGAGCCAGTTCCGCCACGACCGCAGCCCGGAGGCGTCCCGTTGCCGGGGGTCCCGGGGGGTGAGATCGAGATCAGTCAAGGAACCTGCGCCTTTCCTCCGGAACCTGGCTGCTCAGCCGTCGACCTCGGGCCGACAGCCACAGGGCGTAGGCCACCACGCCCCCGTACACGGCGACATAGCCGACGACCACGAAGTTCCAGTACACGGCTAGACCCCCTCGCTCCGGCGCTCGACCAGAGCCTCTTCCAGGTGGATCTCGTCGAGCTGACGTTCGAGCCACGCCACCCGGAACCGATGGATGATGAGCCAGGCGGCGATCAGGCCCAGGGCCGCCGTGCCCAGGAACCACGAGAAGTACTGCATGTCCCGGATCTGGGGATCGAGGCCGAACGTTCGGCCCTGATGCAGGCCGCGCCACCATTGCACCGAGTAGTGAACCACGATGACATTGATGATATTGACGACACCCAGAACCGCCGCCCGTCGTGAACGCACCTCTTGAGGCAGCTCCATGCGCCGCAGTGCCAGATAGCCGAGGTACATGATGAACATGACCGCTGTGGAGGTCAGGCGGGGGTCCCACTCCCAGTAGGTGCCCCACGTGGGCTTGCCCCATACCGCCCCGGTGATCAGGGCGAAGGCAAGGTACAGCGTGCCGACCTCCGCCGCCGAGCCGGCGACAAGATCCCAGAAGGCGCTGCGGTTGCGAAGGTAGATGACCGAGCCGACCAGGGTGAGACCGAAGCACAGATAGGCGGTGAGGATGCTGGGCACGTGGACATAGAGCAAGCGGACCGAGTCGCGCATGTTCACTTCCGGGCCGGAGATCACAAGACCGAACAGCAGGGCGAGGGCGGTGAAAGCCAGCGCTGAGTACCCGATGACCCTGGTCACCTTCGAACTCGTCGCTGTCATCAGGACTCCTCCATGATCAGACCGAAGGCCAGCATTCCCACTGCCAGATAAATCAGAGCGAAAACGCCGAGCAGAGCGGTCCATAACCAGCCATTGTCGGCCGAACCGAACACGGCAGCTTGTGTGGCCAGGCCGGCCGCCAACAGTACCGGGGCCAACACCGGCAATACGAGCAGCGGCACAAGCGTGTCGCGGACTCGTAATCCTGATGCTAGTGCGGCATACAGCGTACCGGCCGCGGTGATTCCGGCTGTGGCCAGAATCACAGTGCTCAACAACATGACCGGGTTGTCCAACGGCGTGGCGTACAGCAGGAATGCGCCCAGGCCCAGGACCACCTCGAGCAGCAGCAACTGCACCGCAACCGCCGCCACCTTGCCCAGGAAGATCCCGGCCGGATCCAGACCCGCCATCTTCAGCGCATCCAGGTTGCCGTCGGCCGACTCCACGGCGAAGGCCCGGCCCAGGGCTAGCAGGGCGGCCAACAGAACCGTGACCCAGAACAACCCGGGGGCGGCCTGGGCCAGCATGGATCGCCGATCGGTTCCGACCACGGTCAGATCGGGGCTGATGGAGAACCCGAAGAGGATCAGAACCAGCGCACCGAAGGGCAGGATCTGACCCGTCACCACCCGGGTGGCGAACTCGATGCGGAGGTCCTTGACCGCCATCAGCCAGGCGTCACGAAGCATCGAGGTCCTCCTGGCGATCCGCCTCACCCCGAGCGCCGGTGTCGACCAAGACCCGGCCACCGGCCATCTGCACGGTTCTGGTCGCCAGCTCCTCCGCTCGTTCCACATCGTGGGAGGCGATGAGCACAGTGGCGCCGAACCGCACGGCATGGCCGACCAGATCATCGACGAAGTCCCGGCCGGCCTGATCGAGACCGGCATGAGGCTCGTCCAATAGCCAGAGTTTCGGCCGACGGCAGACCATGACCGCCAACGACGCCCGGCGGCGCTGGCCGGTCGACAGCCCCGACACCTTCACCGTCCGCAGCCGCCGCCCCAGATCGAGCCGATCGAGAACGGGTTCGATAGCCTCGGGATCGGCCCGATTGGCGGTCGCCCAGAACTCCAGGTTCTCCTCCACCGTCAGTTCGTCGTACAAGAAGGTCTGCTGGGAGAGCATGCCGGCCTGGCGCCTGATCCGGCGGCGCTGAACACGATCGCCGAGATCGAGGTCCATGATGCGTCCAACCCCATCGTTCAGCGGGGCAAGACCGGCGCAGAGCCGAAGCAGGGTGGTCTTGCCCGCCCCGTTCGGGCCTCGCAGCACGACGATCTCGCCGTCATGGATGGTCAAATCGAGCCCGGCCAGGGCGGGGAACCGGCCGATCAGGCTGATGACGCCACTCAGCTCGATAATGGGGGCGGCGTCCGCCGTTTTCCGGAACCCGTCCTCAACCATGGCATCTCACCAGGGTCCACGATACGCCGGGATGGGTCGGGGGGGACCCTCGCGCCGCCTCAACCGACGCCGAGTTGGCGCCGACTACAGGACCATGGTTCCGTCTCCGGCCCGCGCCCTGACCTGGACCGGCCGGGTCCTGTTGACCGTCGGCCTGCTCATGGTTGCCTTTGCCGGATTCCAGTTGTGGGGAACCGGCGTGGCCGAAGCCCGAGCCCAGGATCAGCTCAGTCGGGAGTGGGCGGCCCGGTTCGAGGCTTCCGCCACCCCTCCGAGCTCGAGTTCGGGGACCTTGGCCGACTCCTCGTCCGACGGCCCGGCAACGACCCGGACCACCCCGTCGATCACCTCGTCGGCCACGTCGCCGGCGGCTGAGCCCGGGGTGCCGGACCCACCGGTGGTCGACCGGGGCCGGCGGCCGGACCCGGGGCAAGCCGCCGGGCGGATCCTCATCCCCGCCATCGACCTGGACAAGGTGTTCGTGGAGGGTGTCGAACGGGATCACCTCCGATCGGGGCCAGGGCGCTATCCCGATGGTCCGTGGCCGGGACGGGCCGGCAATGCCGCCATCGCCGGGCACCGTACGACTCATGGTGCACCGTTTGCCGACCTGGATCTGTTGCAGCCGGGCGATGAGATCATCGTCGAGACATCGGACGGCCGGTTCCGCTACCTGGTTCAAGCCCACGACGACGGAAGCGGTGGAACCGTCGGCCACTTCATCGTCGATCCGTCGGCGGTGGACGTGCTCGACGACAAGGGGGACGACCGGCTGACCCTGACCGCCTGTCATCCCAAGTACTCGGCGGCCCAGCGAATCATCGTCACCGCCGTTCTGGTCGATGACCCCCTCTCTACCGAACCGGTGGTACCGCCGAACGGACAGGCCGGCGAGTCTGGGGCTGCCTCGGCCGGGGCCCCGACCGGGACCGCCGGCGACGAGGAGACCTCGTCACCCGACAACGTCACCACGCCGGAGTCGGCGATCTCCATCGATTCCTCGCTGGGGTGGCAGCTCCACTATCTGGGGCCGACGGTGGCCGGGGCCGGGCTGACCGCGGCGGTGGCCGGTGCCGCCCTGTTGTCGGCTCGGCGTCGAAATCGCTGGGCCGTCTACACACTGGCCGCCGCTCCGTTCCTGACCGCCATGTTCTGGTGGTTCACCAACCTCGACAAGCTGCTCCCCGCCATGTAGCGATCCACCGGTGGCGGTCCCGAACCCCGGCGTCCATTCGCCGGCCCCGCCGGCCGCAGTCGAGGTGATGGCGCGGATCAGGCGATGCCGGGTGTGGCGGTTTCGAGGGCGAGCCCCGGGGCGGCTCGTTCCGCCACCAGACCAAGACCGGTCCAGCTCTGGGGCCGGGCCCCCCGGCCCACGCCGGTGTCGGGGTTCCAGAACTCGGCCAACCCGGATCGGACCGCTCCGGACGCCAGGGCGGAGCGCACCTGCTCGGCCTCGTGTGCCGACCCGGCCCGGGCCAACGCCACCCAGATCAGGTAACCGAGTTGGGGCCAGGCCGGGCCTCGCCAATAGGTGTCGGGGTCGTAGCCCGGCTCGTCCCGATGCACCCCGCGAGGCCCGAACCCGGCATTGAACCCCCCGCCCTCGGCCAGTTCGGCCACGGCATCGGCTCGATGGTCGATCAGCAGGGCCAGCATGGCATCCAGGGTTCTGACCGCCGGGTCAGGACCACGGAGCTCGGAATGCGAGGACAGAGCACCCCAGCTCACCGGCTCGTCGGTCCACGTGGCCAGGCTCCGGTCCCAGCGGCCGGCCACGGCCTTCGCCAGATCATCCGCACCGATCCACAGCCGCCGAGCCGTTTCCTCGCTCCAACCCGAGGCGTCGGCACCGTTGACCTGCGACCCGGCGCCGTTCGATTCTCCCCTTTGCGACCAGTTCCCGTCCGACGAGCGGTCGCTCGGCTCGTCGAAGGCCATCACCGAGGCCAACTCCCGAGCGTTCCACGCAACCAGGGCGCTGAAGCCAACCGACCCGATGACAAAACCACGGCAATCGACCGGCGTACCGTCATCGCCGAACCGCACACCGCGGACCAGCTCGTGTTTGACATCGCGCCACAACTCCCGGCCCCGATCCCGCCACCATTCGGGATCATCGGCGGGGCACCATCGAGGACTGTCGTCGCAACCGGTCTCCCACGGGTGGAACACCGCCACCAGGCCCGACGGGGTTCGGGTTCGGGACTCGAGCAGGTGGAGAAGGCCGGCGGCCGCCCGTTGTATCACGGTGGGTGGCACGGGGACGCCGGCCGATCGCAGCCGGGCCACGGCGTGGCCGTACATGGGCGGCTGGGTGATGGTCGAGGTTCCACCCCGGCCCCAAAAAGCCCGGGCCGACTCGGGCTCCTGCCAATAGGTCATATGGGGCACGAAGCCCGACGGCAGCTGATGAGCGAGGGCCGATTCCACTTCCCGCACGCCTCGTTCCGGATGGAACTCGGTCCAGATCAGGGCGTGGAAACAAGAGTCCCACAACCACTGGTGGGGGTAGGTCCGGGCGTTGGGCACGCAATAGCCGGGCGCTCGCCACGCCTCGTACAGCATGCGTGAAGTGGCCTCCGGCAGGGATGATCCGATCTCCAAGGAAAACCCAGGGTAGATTCGCACGATGCCCAGTTGCGTCATGGTCTCATTTCGTCTCGGACTGTCCGACGGCGTGTCGGTGGTGGCCGACCACTGGGCCCGAGCCCTGGAGCGGCTGGGATTCGTCGTTACCACCGTGGCCGGGGAAGGACCGGTGGACCGGCTCGTGCCGGGCCTGGCCATTGATGCCACGGCCCCACCCGAACCCGGGGAGCTGGCGGCGTCGGTGGGCGACGCCGATCTGGTGGTGGTGGAGAACCTGTTGTCGATCCCGCTCAATCTGCCGGCCAGCCGGGCCCTGGCCGAGGTGCTGCGGGGCCGACCGACGATCTGCCACCACCACGACCCGCCCTGGCAGCGGGAGCGCTTCGCCCATGTCGACGAACTCCCCATCGAAGACCCGAACTGGCGCCACGTCACCATCAACCGGCTGACCGAGAACCAGTTCTTCGAGCGGGGGATCGACGCCACCACCATCTACAACGGCTTCGACACCGATCCACCCCGGGGGCGACGCCGCGCCACCCGCTCCCGGATGGGAATCGACGACACCGCCTTCCTCGTGGCCCACCCGGTCCGAGCCATCGAACGAAAGAACGTACCCCAGGCGTTGAACGTCACGGCTCATCTGGGTGGCGTGTACTGGATTCCCGGGCAGGCCGAGGAAGGTTACGGACCGACACTGGATCGCATCCTGGCCCGAGCGTCGTGCCCGGTACGCCGCCATCCGGTGGACGGAGCCGACGTCACCATGGCGGATCTCTACGCCGCCTGCGATCTGGTGATCTTCCCCTCGATCTGGGAGGGTTTCGGCAACCCACCGATCGAGGCGGCAATCGTGGGCAAGCCGGTGGCCGTGGCCCATTATCCGGTGGCCGACGAACTGCGCCGGCTCGGCTTTCGATGGCCCGACACGGCCGAGCCCGAAGGCATCAAGCGGGCCCTCGAATCGTCGGACCTGATCGAGGATCTCGAAACCAACCGCAGGCTGGCGCTGGAGCACTTCTCGCTCGAGGCCATGTCGACCGGTATCGAACGGCTCCTCGACCGGGCAGGATGGTTACCATGACCAGTGTGCCGGAGGCAGGTTCCGACACCGGTTCGGATCCGGTGTTGGTGAAGCGGGCCAAGGTGGCGCGCCTGGTGAACCTCGGAGTCCGTACCGGGGGCGGCTTGTTCGCCCTGGCCGCCGTGCTGTTTTTCACCGCCCTGATCGTCGGGTTCTCCTCGACCTGGACCACCTTGATCGGCTTCTGCCTGATCGCCGGATCGGTCATCCTGGCCCCGGCTATGGTGTTCATGTACGCCGTCAAGGCAGCCGATCGAGCCGACAGGGAAGGAACATGGTGAGGCGGACGGAACGGAAGGCGCCATGGTGACCACGCGCCTACCCGGCCCGGAGCGCAAACGCCAGCTGCTGGCGGTTGCCCGACGAGTCCTGGCCGGTAACGGCTTCCACGAAACGACGATGGCCGAAATCGCTACGGCGGCCGGGGTGACCAAGCCGGTGCTGTATCAGCACTACCGGTCCAAACGCGACCTCTACCGCAGCGTGCTCGAGGATATCGGGGAGCGTCTGCGGACCACCGTGATCGATGCGGCGGCGACCACCGACAATCCTCGGCAGAAGGTCGAGATGGGTATGGCCGCCTATGCCAACTTCGTCGAGGACGACCCGGACGGCTTCCGGCTGCTGTTCAACGGGGCCAATCGCCAGGACGAGGAGTGGGCCGAATTGACCTCCCAGGTCGAGCGCTCCCTGGCCGACGCCATCGCCGCTCTCATCGATGTGCCCACCCTGTCGACCGAGCGCCGACAGGCCATGGCCTATGGGGTCATCGGGTTGGCCGAGGCCATGACCCGGTTCGCCCAGGCCCACAGCTCCAACGGTGTGCCGGTGGAACGCCTGGCCGGCGACATCTCCAATCTGGTGTGGGCCGGGCTGCGGGGAATCGACGTGGCCGGCTCCAGGCCGGCCAAAGCCGACCAGCCGGTCTAGGTGACCGGCCCTCGGTCACCTGCTGTTCAGAAGCTCCAGGGTGGCGGTGTGCAGCTCGGGGGTCGACGCCGCCACGACGAATCCCCCCTCGGCGGCCGGTCCCCCTTGGCGATCGGTCACCACTCCGCCCGCCGCAGTGACGATGGGGATCAGGGGCACGATGTCATAGGGAGCCAGCTGGTTCTCGATGACAAGGTCGACCAGACCCATGGCCAGAAGTCCATAGTTGACGCAATCGCCGCTGTAGCGAACCATCTTGGCCCGGTCGGCCACCGCGGCGAAGGAGTCGGCCTCCTCTCCCGGGGCGAACATCTCGGGATGGGTACACAACACCACGGCCTCGGCCACCGACGTCGTGGCGCTGACGGCCAGGGGCGTGGTCGTCGCCTGCCCCTCACCCGGCCCATGATCGATGAACCGGGCCCAGCCGCTCTCCTCGCCATCGCATACACCGACATAGCTCTCATCGAGCACGGGCAGGTACATCCAGCCCGCCACCGGTGCTCCGCCCCGACGAAGCCCGACCAAGGTTCCCCACATGGGTTGCCCGGTGACAAAGGCCCGGGTGCCGTCGATGGGGTCGATGACCCACTCGTGGTCCGAACCGGAGCCGTCACCATCCTGGCGGCCATACTCCTCACCCACGATGTGGTGGCCGGGGTGGTGCCGACCCAACCAGGACCGGATTTCGGACTCGACGGCCCGATCAGCCTCGGTGACGGGATCGAAACCACCATCACCACCCGCCTCCAACGCACCCTTGTTGTCGGCCTGGGAATGGGAGATGGTCCGGTACCAGCGAAGGGAGCGGCGACCGGCACTTCGGATCATCTCCGCCACGGCGGTGACCGAGACTTCGGTGAGCGGGAACTGCTGAGCCGACATGAGCAGTAACGCTAGCCTCCGCCACCATTTCCGCCGCCTCAGCTTGACATCGGCCTAGTGTTGGCGTCCATGACCCACCCCGGTTCGAATCCGGACGTCGTGCCCTCACCGTCGGCCACATCCGATCGCCTCCGACCCACCCTGTCGCCCGCCACCCTCGTAGCGTTCGTTGCCACCGGAGCCCTCGTCGTCCTCGCCGCAGGCCCGGTTTCGGCCCAGGGCACGGCGCCGGCCGGCTCGGTCGACGACCTGTCGGTGTGGGCCGCCATCATCCTGGGCCTGGTCGAGGGACTGACCGAATACCTCCCGGTCAGCTCCACCGGACACCTGCTCGTCACCAACGAGATCCTGGGTCTGGCCCAGACACCGGAGGCGGAACAGGCTCTCGACACCTATGCCATCTGTATCCAGGCCGGTGCCATCCTTGCCGTCTTCGTGTTGTATCGGGAGCGGATCGCGCTGATGATGCAGGGTCTGCTGGGACGCTCCGACGACGGTCGACGGGTTCTGATCGGGATGGTCGCCGCCTTCACCCCCACTGCGGTCATCGGCCTTGCCCTGGTCGATTTCGTGCGAGACCGCCTGTTCGGGGTACCACCCATCACCTTCGCCTGGCTGCTGGGCGGGGTGGGCATTCTGGCCCTGACCCGAAGCGGAGTGCTGAACAGAGCCGGCACCGAGCTGACCAGTATCAATGTTCGACAGGCCGTCCTGATCGGCCTGGCCCAGGCCATCGCCCTGTGGCCCGGCACGAGCCGGAGCCTGGTCACCATCGTAGCCGGAGTTCTGGTCGGCCTGTCCCTGGCCGCAGCCGTGGAATTCTCGTTCCTACTCGGGCTGGCCACGCTTGGCGCCGCCACCGTGGTGACCGCCGCCCAGGACGGCCAGCAGCTGATCGATCTCTATGGTTGGGTGACTCCCCTGATCGGCCTGGTCGTGGCCTTCGTTTCCGCCGTCGCCTCCATCAAATGGATGGTGGCCTGGCTCCAGCAACGGGGACTGGATGTGTTCGGTTGGTATCGAATCGCCATCGGTTTGGTCACAGCGGCCGCTCTGGCCCTGGGATGGCTGTAGCCGCCGGGTCGGATCGATAGGCTGACCGGCAACCGCTCCAACTGGAAAGAGGCCTCCCACTCGATGCGAATAGGTGTACCGAGACAGACCGAGTCCAAGGAACGTCGGGTTGCCCTCACTCCGGCCGGTGCGGCCAAACTGGCCGCCGATGGCCATCGGGTGTACGTCGAGGTCGGGGCCGGTTTGAAGGCCGGCTTCTCCGACCGGGAATATCGGGAGGCCGGGGCCGTCGTCGATCAGCGGGCGTCCGTCATCGGAACCGAAGGCGTGATCCTGCAGACGGTGGCCCCCAGCGTCTACGACCTGTCCATGTCGGAGTGGTTCCAGCTCGGCCCGGCCCACACCTACGTCGCTCTGCTCGATCCGCTCTGGAACTTCGAGCGGGCCGAGGCCCTGTTGCAGACAGGGGCGGCGGTCGTGTCACTGGAACTTATTCCCCGCATCACTCGGGCCCAGAGCATGGACGTCCTGTCATCGATGGGTACCGTGTCCGGCTATCAGGCCGTGTTGCTGGCGGCCAGCCGTGTTCCCCGGATGTTCCCCATGCTGATGACGGCCGGTGGAACCATTCCGGCGGCCAAGGTGATGGTGTTGGGCGCCGGAGTGGCCGGCCTTCAAGCCATCGCCACGGCCAAACGACTGGGGGCAATGGTCCAGGGCTACGACATCCGCCCCGCCGCCTTGGAGCAGATCGCGTCGGTCGGGGCCAAGCCGATCATGCTCGAAGTGGATTTCGAGGAGGCCGAGGACGAGGGCGGCTACGCCCGGCAGCAAGCGGCCGATGTCAATCGCCGCCAGAACGAAGCCCTGCTTCCCTATGTTGCCGACGCCGATGTGGTCATCACCACGGCCGCCATCCCCGGAGCAGCCAGTCCGGAGCTGATCACCACGGAAATGGTGGAGGCCATGCGACCGGGTTCGGTCGTCGTGGATCTGGCGGCGGAGCGGGGTGGGAATTGCCGGATGACCAAACCCGACGACGAGGTCAACCACGGCGGGGTCATCATTCTCGGCCCCACCGATCTGCCGTCCCGGGCGGCGGCGTCGGCCAGCCTCATGTTCTCCAACAATATCGTCACCCTGCTTCGCCATCTCGCCCCCGAGGGTGAACTGCAATGGGACTTGAACGACGAGATCACGGCCGGAACCCTCATCGGCTGGAATCGGGAGGTCATGCATCCCCGGATCCGCCAGCTGCTGGAGCTGCCCCCGCTCGAGGCACCACCCGATGGTGGCGGCGACGGGGATCCGATTACCGAGGCCGGTACGGTCCCAGACGTCACCGTCGACCGTGGCGGCTCCGACGGTGACGGTGCCGAAGACCGTGACGATGACGGCGGGGCCGGCGGTAGCGGTGTCGTTCATCACCATGTCGAGAACGGCGCGTCCGGCGAGGACGGTGCCGACAACGGCGAGGATCCAGGCCATCAGCGGCCCCACCAGGAAAGGGAGCAGTCATGACGTTCCTGATCGCACTCACCTTGTTCGTCGTCGCCGTCTTTCTCGGCGTGGAGCTGATCACCAAGGTTCCCCCCACCCTGCATACGCCGCTCATGTCGGGCTCGAACGCCATCAGCGGTATCACCTTGATCGGAGCCATCGCCACCGCCGGCACCGACTACTCCTGGCTGACCAACATCCTGGCTCTGGGTGCAGTCGCCCTGGCCACGATCAATGTGGTCGGTGGATTCCTGGTCACCCACCGCATGCTCGGCATGTTCAACCGGAAGCGCTGATTGTGGACACCTTCGTACAACTCGGCTACCTGGTTTCGGCTGCCCTGTTCATCCTCGGACTCAAACGCCTGTCCCGGCCCCGAACCGCAGTGCAGGGAAACATGCTGGGATCGACCGGCATGCTGGTCGCCGTCGTTGTCACGCTGATCGGCACCGAGGCGGCGGGAATCGGCATCATCATCGCCGGCATCATCATCGGCGGAGCCATCGGCGTGTTGCTGGCCACCCGCATCGCCATGACCGGAATGCCCCAACTTGTCGCTCTGTTCAACGGGTTCGGTGGGGCCGCCTCGCTCCTCGTCGGTGCGGCCACCCTCTACCCCGACCTGGCCGAGGGGGTGGAACTGGAGGCCACCGACCTGGCGACCGGGGCCCTGACCATCGGGATCGGCGCCATCACGTTCACCGGTAGCCTCGTGGCCTTCGCCAAGCTCCAGGAACTGCTCACCGGCGACATCACCCAGCCGGCGGCGTTGCGGGCGGCCAACATCGGACTGGTGGCCATGTCGGCCGCTCTCGGCGTGCTGCTGGTGGTCATGTCGGGTTCGATCTGGATGTGGCTTTTGGCCCTTGCCGCCCTGGCCGCCGGTATCACCCTGGTGCTCCCCATCGGTGGGGCCGACATGCCGGTGGTGATCGCCCTGCTCAATTCGTTCTCCGGTGTGGCCGCCAGTTCAACCGGGTTCGTACTGGGAAATCCCCTGCTCATCATCGCCGGTTCCCTGGTCGGTGCCAGCGGGCTGATTCTCACGTTGATCATGTGCCGGGCCATGAACCGGACTCTCGGCAACGTGCTGTTCGGGGCGATCGACGCCGTGGCCGCAGGAGCCGATGGCGACAGCATCTACGAGGGCAGGATCACCAGTGCCAGCGCCGACGACGTGGCCATGATGCTGGACATGGCGGCGAAGGTGGCCATCATCCCCGGCTACGGCATGGCGGTGGCTCAGGCCCAGCACGCGGTCAGGGACCTGACTCGTGCCCTCGAGGGTCAGGGCAAGGAGGTGGTCTTTGCCATCCACCCCGTGGCAGGACGTATGCCCGGTCACATGAACGTCTTGTTGGCCGAGGCCGAAATCCCCTACGAGCAGCTCAAGGAGATGGAACACATCAACCCGTCGTTCGGCCAGGTCGACGTGGCCATCGTCATCGGAGCCAACGACGTGGTCAATCCCGACGCCCGCGAGGACCCCGACAGCCCCATCGCCGGCATGCCCATCCTGGACGCCGACAAGGCTCGGACCGTGGTGGTGATCAAGCGCTCCCTCAGCCCCGGTTTCGCCGGTGTTCCCAATCCGCTGTTCGCGCTGGACAACACCATGATGCTGTTCGGCGACGGCAAGGCGGCGGTTGAGGCGATCACCACCGCCCTGGCCGACCTGTAATCAGCCACACTCGAGCAGGACGTTTCTCGTGGAAGGTTGGGTTCCTTCCGGCGAGCTGCGGCAGTTGTGCGCTCAGCCCTTGAGGAACAGGGTGTAGGCCTCGTTGTCGGTCTCGTCCCAGTGGCGATAGCCGAGATCGGCCAGGTGGCGGTCGAACTCCCAGGCCGTGTCGGGCGGCACCTCGATGGCCACCAGCACCCGACCGTAGTCGGAGCCGTGATTCCGGTAGTGGAACAAGGTGATGTTCCAATCGACCCCGACCGATTCCAGGAAGCGGAGCAGCGCCCCCCGCCGCTCCGGGAACTCGAAGCGGTAGAGCCGCTCGTGACGGACGTCGGCGGCGGAACCGCCGGCCAGATGACGAATATGGAGCTTCGCCATCTCGTTGTCGGTCAGGTCGGTGACCCCGTAGCCGGCCGCCTTCAGATGATCGATGAGGCTGTGCCGGTCGGCGGCACCCTGATGCAATTCCAGTCCGACGAAGATACGGGCCGCCGTCGGGTCGCTGCGCCGATAGTTGAACTCGGTGACATGGCGCTCCCCCACCGCCTGGCAGAACTCGAGGAAGCTGCCCCGGCGTTCCGGGATCTCCACCGCCAGCAGCGCCTCCCGCCGGTCGCCGATGGCGGTCCGCTCGGTCACATGACCCAGGCGGTTGAAGTTCATGTTGGCCCCGCAGTTGATGGCCACGATCGTCTCATCGGTGATGCCGTTGGCCTCGACATAGGACCGGATACCGGCTACCGCCAAAGCCCCGGCCGGTTCGACCACGGTACGGGTGTCCTCGAAGATGTCACGGATGCCGGCACACAGCTCATCGGTGGTGACGGTGAAGATCCCGTCGAGATGGCGCCGGCACAGCCCGAAGGTGATGTCACCGACCTTTTTCACCGCCACGCCGTCGGCGAAGGTGCCGACATCGTCGAGTGCCACCGGTTCGCCGGCGGCCAGCGCCGCCTTCATGCTGGCGGCGTCAGCCGGCTCCACGCCGAACACCAGCACATCGGGTCGCTTGGCCTTGATGTAGGTGGCCACGCCGGCGGCCAAGCCACCTCCGCCCACGGGTACGAACACGGCGTGCAGGTCGTCAGGTGCCTGATCCAGGATCTCCCGGCCGATGGTCCCCTGACCGGCGATGACATCGATGTCGTCGAAAGGATGGACGAAGCACAGACCCTCGGCCTCGGCCCGGTGCATGGCCAGCTGCTGGGCATCGTCGTAGTGGTCGCCGTGCAGTACCACCCGGCCACCGAGCGCCTCGACAGCCCGGACCTTGATGGCGGGCGTGGCTTCGGGCATAACGATGTAGGCCGGGATGCCCCGCTTCGAGGCGGCCAGGGCAACACCCTGGGCATGATTGCCGGCCGAGCTGCAGATCACACCCCGGGCGATGTCGTCGTCGGGCAGGCTCAGGATCTTGTTGGCCGCACCCCGTACCTTGAACGAGAACGACGGTTGCTGGTCCTCCCGCTTGAGAAGGATCCGCGCCCCCAGCCGCTGTGACAGATTCTCGGCCGCAGTGAGCGACGAGCGCAGTGCGGCGGCGTAGACGTGTGCCTCCTCGATGCGGGCCACCAGATCGGCCGAGTGGTAATCCATGTTGTTGAGCGTAGGCCGTGATGAACTGTTTGCCGGGCAGCCGTCCGGGCCCTCAGCGGGGTCACGCCCCGGTTGCGTCGGACTCGGCCCCGTCGAGCCCGCCGGTGTCCACTTCGGCCGTGGCCTCGATCTCGACCAGGGCCTCGTCCTCGACCAAGGCCGTTACCTCCACCATGGTCATGGCCGGGTAGTGATGGCCCATGACTCGGCGGTAGGCCTCGCCCAGCTCGCGCCGCCGGTCCAGGTACTGCTCCTTTGCCGTGACATACCAGGTGAGGCGGACGATGTCGTTCACCTGGCCCCCGGCCTGCTCGACCACGGCCACAACGTTGGACAGGGCCTGCTGGCACTGTTCGACAAAATCACGACTCTCGAAGACTTGGTCGGCGTTCCAGCCGATCTGACCGCCGACATAGAGGATCCCCGAGCGGCCCAGCATGCCGTTGGCGTATCCCACGGGTGGGGCCCACCCGTCGGGCTGGATCACGACGGGGCCGAGGGACTGAATGCGGTTGCCGTCAGCCATCGGTCGCCGCCATCCCACCGGCCCGGAGGCGAAAGCGCTGAATCTTGCCCGTCGCCGTCTTGGGCAGGCTCTCGGCGAACACCACGGATCGTGGATACTTGTAGGGAGCGATGACGGCCTTGACGTGATCCTGGAGTTCGGCGGCCAGCGCATCGTCGGGCTGGCGGCCGCCGGCCGGCACCACGTGGGCCTCCACAATGTTGCCTCGGGCCTCATCGGGCACCCCGATGACGGCGCATTCGGCCACCGCCGGATGGGCCAGGAGAGCGGCCTCGACCTCGGGTCCTGCGATGTTGTAGCCCGACGACAGGATCATGTCGTCGTTGCGGGCGGCGAAGTGGAAGTAGCCGTCGGCATCCCGGGAGAATGCGTCACCCGTGATGTTCCAGCCGTCTCGGACGTACTCGCCCTGCCGCTCGCCTCGGAGATAGCGACAGCCGGTGGGACCGCGTACCGCCAGCCTGCCGATCTCATCATGGCCGACTTCCGAACCGTCCGGTGCGATGACCTTGGCCTCGTACCCCGGGACCGGCAGGCCGGTACAAGCCGGGCGGTGGTCGTCGAACCGGTTGGAAATGAAGATGTGCAGCAGCTCGGTGGCCCCGATGCCGTCGAGCAGCGGCTTGCCGGTCCGCTTCATCCACTGGTCGTAGATCGGGGCGGGCAGGGTCTCGCCGGCCGCCACCGCGGCCCGTAGGGAGGACAGATCGGCCCCCTCCTCCATTGCCGCCAGCATGACCCGGTAGGCGGTCGGGGCGGTGAAGCACACGGTGGCCCGGTACCGCTCGATGATCTCGACCATGTCGGGAGGCGACGCCGTCTCCAACAGGGTGGCGGCGGCCCCGAACCGTAGCGGGAACACGGCCAGCCCGCCCAGCCCGAAGGTGAAAGCCAGCGGCGGTGAACCCACGAACACGTCCTCCGGCGTCACCTGGAGGATGCTCCTTGCATAGCCATCGGCGATGATGAGCAGATCACGGTGGAAATGCATGGTGGCCTTTGGGTGACCGGTCGATCCCGAGGTGAAGCCGAGTAGGGCCACGTCGTCCTGAGCCGTGTCCACCGCCTCGAACATCACCGGCTTCTCCAGGGCCAGCAGATCCAGCTCGGCGTCGTGGTTGGAGGTGCCGTCGAAGCCGACCACCGTCTCGAGATACCGGCTGTCCATGGCACAGGCGGTCAGCTCGTCCATGAGACGGGTGTCGCACAGGGCGTGGCTGATCTCGGCGGAGTCCACGTAGGCGGTCAGCTCACCGGCGCGGAGCATGGGCATGGTGTTGACCACCACCGCTCCCGCCTTGGTCGCCGCCAACCAGCAGGCGACCATGGCCGGATTGTTGGCCGAGCGAATCAGCACCCGGTTGCCCGGTTCGATTCCGAGATCATCGGTCAGGGCCCAGGCCAAGCGATTGGTCCAGTCGGCCAGCTCCTTGTAGGTTCGGCGCCGACCGTTGCCGATGAGAGCGGTGCGATCGCCGTGACCGGCGGCCACCATGGCATCGGTCAATTCGACGGCGGCGTTGAGCCGGTCGGGGTAGGAGAAGCCGTCCAGCAGCAGATCGGGCCACGTGGCCGGGTCGGGCAGGTTGTCCCGAGTGAAGGTATCGGTGTGGGCCGATGGCCGCAACATGGTTGGTCCCCCTTTGTCGGTCATGATGTAGTGCCGGCCGGGTGCCGGCAAATTGCGTGTGGGTGTGCGGGTTTCACTCAGTCGCCCTCGAACACCGGTCGCTCCTTGGCCACGAAGGCCTCGTAGGCCCGGGTGAAGTCCCGGGTCTGCATACAGATGGCCTGGGCCTGGGCTTCGGCCTCGATGGCCTGCTCGATCGACATCGACCATTCCTGGGCCAGCATGGTTTTGGTCATCATGTTGGCGAAGTTGGGGCCGGCCACCACCCTCGATGCCAGCTCCATAGCCGTGGAGTCGAGTTCGGCGGGCTCCACCACCCGGTTGAAGAATCCCCAGGCCAGCCCCTCCTCGGCCGTCATGGACCGGCCGAGGTAGAGCAGTTCGGCCGCCCGGCCCTGGCCGATGATCCGGGGCAGTATGGCGCAGGCCCCCATGTCGCAGCCGGCCAGACCGACCCGGTTGAACAGGAAGGCGACCCGGGCCCGGGGGGTGCCGACCCGAAGGTCGGCGGCCATGGCCAGAATGGCACCGGCCCCGGCACACACGCCGTCGACGGCGGCGATCACCGGCTTGCCACAGTTCACCATGGCCTTGACCACGTCACCCGTCATCCGGGTGAAGACGAGCAGTTCCTTCATCGACATCCGGGTCAGGGGACCGATGATGTCGTGCACATCTCCCCCGGAACTGAAGTTGCCCTGGTTGGGCAGCAGCACCACGGCACCGACGTCGTCGGCGTAGTGAAGATCCCGGAACCAGTCCCTGAGTTCACCGTAGCTGTCGAACGTGAGCGGGTTCTTGCGCTCGGGCCGGGCCAGGGAGATGCGGGCCACCGAGTCCACGATCTCCAGGTTGAAGTGCTCGACCGCGGTGCGGGTCGTCGTCGAAGCCACGTTCCAGTCCTTTCGTTGGTCGGTTCAGGTTCGGGGCGGGCCGTTGCCCACCCGTTCGAGCAGGAGGGACATTGCCTCGATGTCGTCGCCGTCGAGTCGGCTCAGCAATTCGTCGATCCAGGCCTCGTGGTCGGTGGCCCATCGGGCGAACAGCCGCCGGCCCCGGGGAGTGAGGCAAACCAGGTAGGCCCGCCGGTCGTCGACGTCCACCGTTCGCTCGGCCAGTCCTTCCTCGGTCAATCGATCGACGATCCCGGTGATGTTCCCGTTCGACACCCGGAGCAGCGTCGAGATCTCGCTCATACGAAGGCCGTCGGGGTGCCGGTGCAGGGCCGACATGACGTCGAACCGGGGCAGCGTGGTGGCATGGTCGTCCCGCAGCCGGCGTCGAACCTCCTCCTCGACGAGCCGGCTGGCCTTGAGCAGACGAAGCCAGAGTCGCAGTCGGGTCTTGGACAACGCGGCGTCGGCCATCGTGGCGTCGAGCTTGGTCACAGCTCTCCACCCGAGAGGGCAAGGGCGTGGCCGTTGACCGATCGAGCCGACTCCGAGCAAAGCCAGCGAACCGCACCCGCGACCTCGCCGGCGTCGATGAACCGCCCCTGGGGATTGACGGTTCGCAACCGATCGGCGACCCGATCCCGGTTCATGCCGGTGTTGGCCACGATGGTGTCGACCGACTGGGCCAGCATGGGTGTGTCGACATAGCCGGGGCAGACGGCGTTGACGGTGATACCGGTGGTGGCCAGCTCCACCGCCACCGATCGGGTCAGGCCGACGACGGCATGCTTGGATGCGCAGTAGCCGCTGACGTAGGCGTAGCCCTTCAGGCCCGCAGTGGAGGCCACGGCGATGAGGCGACCCCAGCCGGCGTCCACCATGTCGCCCAGGGCCTGCTGCCAGAGATGAACCACCCCGAGGAGGTTGACGTCGAGCATGGCCCGGATGTCGGCCGGATGGGCGGCGGCGAACGGGGCACTGAGGACGGAGCCGGCGTTGGCCACGGCCACGTGGATAGGGCCGTGGCGACGGCGAGCCGACTCGAGGGCGTGGTGCACTGCAGCGGGATCGGTGACATCACAGACGACCTGATCGAGGCCCTGGGACTCCAGTTTCGCCCGGTTCCGACCCAACACGGTGACGGCGGCTCCGGCGTCGGCCATGGTCCGGGCCACAGCGGCCCCGATGCCGGATCCACCGCCGCTGATGACCACATGACGACCGGTCAGCTCATCGTCGTCGGTCCTGTTCGTGGTCACGGTTTCACCCTTGGGCTCCGGCCTCGGTCGTCGCCCTGCACGCGGTCACACCCGCTCCACCGACTCGGCCTCACGGTCGGCCAGGCGCCACGCCTGATCCCGACCGGCCAGGTAGGGGTCGGGCCAGTCGGCCAGGCGGTCACCGATGGCCGTGGCCTGACGTAGCGTCCAATACGGATCGGCCAGATGGGGACGGCCGATGCAGACCAGGTCGGCCCGCCCCGCCATCAGGATCGAGTTGGCATGGTCGGCCTCGTAGATGTTGCCGACGGCCATAGTGGGGATGCCGGCCTCATTGCGAATGCGATCGGAGAACGGAGTCTGGAACATGCGACCGTAGACGGGCTGGGCCTCGACGGAGGTCTGGCCGGCCGAGACGTCGATGATGTCGGCGCCGGCCGCCGCAAACCGGCGGGCCACCTCCACGGCGTCGTCGGCGGTGATGCCGGCCTCGCCCACCCAGTCGTGAGCCGAGATGCGAACCGACATGGGCTTGTGGCCGGGCCATGCCGCCCGCATGGCGGTGAACACCTCCAGCGGGAACCGCATACGGTTGTCGAGGCTGCCGCCGTACTCGTCGGTTCGGTTGTTGGAGGTGGGCGAGATGAACGACGACAGCAGATAGCCGTGGGCGGCGTGGAGTTCGATCATGTCGAAACCGGCCCGCTCCGCCATTTCGGCCGCAGCCACGAACTGGGCGGTGATCGAGTCCATGTCGCCCCGGTCGGCCTGTCGGGGCACGGGATTGTCCGATGACCAGGGCAGGTCCGAGGCCGAGACGACGTCCCAATTGCCGGAGGCCAGCGGGGTGTCCATTCCCTCCCAGCCGATGTTGGTCGAGCCCTTGCGGCCGGAATGGCCGATCTGAGCACAGATCCTGGCATCCGTTTCGCCGTGAACGAACTCGGTGAGGCGACGCCAGGCCGCCTCGTGTTCGGGGGCGTAGAGCCCGGGACAGCCCGGCGTGATCCTCCCCTCGGGGGACACGCAGGTCATTTCGGTGTAAACCAGGCCGGCACCCCCCTTGGCCCGCTCCCCGTAGTGCACCAGATGCCAGTCGGTGGGGCAGCCGTCGACCGCCTTGTACTGGGCCATGGGTGAGACCACGATGCGGTTGGACAGCTCCATGGATCGCAATCGGAACGGGGCGAACATCGGAGCCCGGACCGGCGCATCCTCGGGCACGCCGGCACCGGTCTGGAACCACCGCTCGGCCGATTCCAGCCAGTTCGGGTCCCGTTGCCGAAGGTTCTCGTGGCTGATGCGCTGACTCCGGGTCAGCAGGGAGTAGTTGAGCTGGATCGGATCGAGGTCGAGGTATCGCTCGACATGCTCGAACCACTCCATCGAATTCCGGGCCGCCGACTGCAGTCTGAGCACCTCGAGGCGCCGTTGGTCCTGGTAGCCGGCCAGGGCGGTGTCCAGATCGGGCTCGCCATTGACCAGATCGGCCAGGGCAACGGCCGACTCCATGGCCAGCTTGGTCCCGGAGCCGATGGAGAAGTGGGCGGTGGCGGCCGCATCACCGAGCAGGACGATGTGTCCGTGGCTCCAGTTCCGGCACAGAACCCTCGGGAACTGCAACCAGGCCGATCCCCGGAGGTGACGGGCGTTGGTCATCAGGTGATGGCCCCCGAGATGGTCGGCGAAGATGTGCTCACAGACGGCGATGCTCTCCTGCTGGCTCATCGCCGCGAACCCGAAGCGGTCGAAGGTGTCCTGGGAGCACTCGACGATGAAGGTGGCGGTGTCGGCGTCGAACTGGTAGGCGTGGGCCCACACCCAGCCGTGGTCGGTCTGTTCGAAGATGAAGGTGAAGGCGTCGTCGAATTTCTGGTGGGTGCCGAGCCACACGAACTGGCACCGGCGGAGGTCGACATCCGGTTCGAAGCGCTCGGCGTAGGCCGTTCGTGTCCTGGAGTTGATGCCGTCGGCCGCCACCACCAGGTCGTGGCCGTCGATGAACTCGGCGGCTGTGTCGAACTCGGTCTCGAAGCGGAGATCGACACCCAGCTCCCGGGCTCGATTCTGGAGGATCAGGAGCAGGCGGTGGCGGCCGATCCCGCAGAATCCGTGGCCGGTCGACACGAGCCGTCGGCCCCGGTGATGGAGGGCGATGTCGTCCCAGTAGGCGAATTGGTCTCGGATGGCGGCGGCGCTGACCGGGTCATTGGTGGTCAGGGCATCGAGCGTCTCGTCCGACAGTACTACTCCCCAGCCAAAGGTGGCATCGGCCGGGTTGCGCTCCAGCACCGTGATCTCGTGGGAAGGGTCACGGAGCTTCATGGAGATCGCGAAGTACAGTCCGGCCGGCCCTCCGCCAAGGCACATGACCCGCATGACGATCCTCCTCCAGCATCCCAGTCGGCGCCGGTGGCAACCACCGGCCATTTCACCGTAGACCAGCCGGCGAATTACTTCAAGCTTAAAGCTTCGTCCTGTGACCCGATCGGGGCCCACACCGAAAGGCGGATCAGCCCGTCCTGACCGACGCGTCGACCAGTTCGTTGTCGGCCGGCAGCTCGATCTGTATGGACGAGCCCTTGAGCTCGACCGATTGTCGAACAAGCGAGTACGGGCCGCGCTCACGAGCCGACTCGATGCAGACGTGATAAGTGCCGGCCGAGGCCGTTGCACCCCCGTCGACCCGACCGGCCCACGCCACCTGATAGCTCCCGGGTTGGCGGGTCGGGCCGGACACGGCGGCCACGACGTCGCTCCCGCCCTCGGCGATTCGTTGCTGATCGACACCGAACCACCTGCGGAGGTCGGGCAGCCACCGCTCCCCTCGGCCGAACTGTTGATACCACAGGGCCACGGTCTCGACCAGGCTGCCGGCTGCGTCCTCGATCCAGACGGCGATATAGGGAGGGACATTCTTGCCCCCCGGCAGCTGTTGATAGGTGAAGGCGATAACCAGATCCTGACCGGGGGCCACGGCCGCTGCGCCGTTGCCGGTGGTTGTGGCCGGGGCCGTCTCGGTGGCCGGAGCGGTCGACTCGGCCGGGTCCGGGGCGGTGGTCCGGGCACTCGATGAAGAGCCGGTGCCCTGGTCGTCCCCTCTGGTCGACGAGTTGCCGGCGTCGGGATCCTGGACCCGCAGGGTGTCCGGGGCCCGGTCCGTCGTGTCGGTGCCGGCGGTGGACGAACCGGTATCGACCGACACCCGCCCGTCCGAGCCAAGGTCGGCGAAGACCTCCTCATCGCTGCGGGTGCAGGCGGCGAGTAGTCCAGTGGCGGCACCGATCACGGCGGTTAGAAACGACCGGCGGGACAGACCGGCGACCCGGGCGTAGCGGGAGTCCCGGGGCACACCCCGACCAGTGCTCACCATCAATGCTCAGGCTATCCCCGACCCAGGAGACTCTCGACCGCGATCCCGTTCCCGACGGTGATCAGAGTCGGTCGAGGATGAACTGGGCCACCATCAGATCCAGGTGGCCACCGCCCCCGTTCTTGAACACGGTGATGTCGGACGAGGAGCGGCGGCCGCCGACCGATCCGGTGCACAGCTGGTACAGATCGCCGATGATGTCGGCCCGGTTGATGACGCCCCGGGCCAGGGGAATGGACAGCTCACCGATATCGCCCTCGGTGGTTGCCCGGTGATCGACGAAGAGACGGCTTCGGGTCAAGACCTCGTCGTCGGCCTCCCGCATGGCGGGAAGATAGGCGCCGACCAGATCGAGGTGGCTGCCTTCGGCCAGCCAGCGACCGAGGATGATCGGCTCGGGTGACATGGTGGCCGAACTAACAAGGTCGGCGGCGGCCACGGCCGCGGCCAGGTCGTCGACCGACACCACCGAGACCGCGTCCAACTCGCGGTCGAGACGCCGGGCCAGCTCGTCGGCCCGGCTCGGGGTGCGGTTCCAGATCGCCACGTGTTCGATCGAGGGGCGAACGGCCAGATGGGCCGAGATGAGGTGGGGAGCCATGGCACCGGCACCGACCATGACCATCGACCGCACATCGTCTCGGGCCAGCAGGGACGAGCCGAGGGCCGAGTCACACGCCGTCTTGAACCAGGTCAGGGCCAACCCGTCCATCACCGCCGCCGTTGTGCCGTCGTGGTCGTTGAACAGCACATAGAGGGCGTGAACGGCGGGCACGTCGACGTTGCCCGGCATGATGGTGGCCAGCTTGGCTCCCAGGGCGTGGCCCGGGGCCCAGGCCGGGCGGATCAGCAGGCCACGATCATCACCCGGGCTGAGGTAGGCGTCGGTCATGGCCGCCGGAGGTTGGGTGTGCTGGACCCGCAGGTGTTCCACCAATCGGCCGTAGTCGAGCACTGCCAGGCATTGCTCGAAGTCGATCATGGCTGGTCCGCTGGCCATCACCCGACTCTACACCGGCAGGCCGTCAACCCTGCCGGGCCGGACCCGGTGATGCCGGCTCAGGCCATGACGTGGACCGGGGTGCCGTTGGGGAGCTCGTCGGGCAGATACTCGGCCACATGCATGGGCAGGCGAATGCATCCGTGACTGGCCGGATACAGCGGCACCGACAACGATCCATGGAGAGCGATGCCGCCCACGAAGTACAGCGGGTTGTAGAGACGGCCGATGTCGAGGCTGGATTCTCGCCAACCGTCGATCCGGTGCGTGATCTCGAAGTCACCGGTCGGGGTGATGGAGCTGCCGCTGTGCTCCTCGTTGGACCACGGGATACCACTGCCGGAGGAGGCATGGGTGACCAGAACCGGTGTCGGGTCGCCGGGATCGTAGACCTTGACCAGCTGCTCGGACAGGTCGACCTCCACCCACCGAACGTCGTCCGATTCGGCCGGACGCCCGATCTTGTTCTCCTCCAACTGCTGCCACGCCCATTCGTCCAGCGGGCCCCACTCACCGTCGACGGGGATGCCGGCCAGCTTCTCCAGGGCCCAGACGGCCTGGCGGGTTGCCGGCCCGTATTCGCCGTCCGGGGTACCGGGATCGAACGGGCCGTCGGCCAGTCGTTGCTGCACGGCCAAGACGGTGGCGGAGTCGGACTCGGCGGTCATGATCGGACCGTCGTAGCGGAAGTCGGCCAGGTGGCTGAGGGTGATGCGGTCGGCCTCCCCGGTCGGCGTGAGTCGAACCAGCCGCTGAAAGGCCTGAACCGCCTGCTCGGTGCGACGACCGTAGTCGCCGTCGACCGGACCCGCCCCCATGCCGAGGGCATTCAATCGCTCCTGGAGCGCCGCCACATCGTCACCGGAGTCACCGCGCTTGGCCGTCGCCAGCCACACGGTCTCGCCCTCGTCGGCGTCGGTCTCGCTTCCGTCCCCCTCGGACACCTCCTCGTCGCCGACGTCGTCCTCGGACGTTGCGTCCGACGTCTCACTGTCGGCGGTGTCGTCGGTCACAATCTCGGTGTCGGTCGTGGTCTCGGGCTCCGATGAGGTCTCGGTGTCGATCGTGGTCTCGGTTCCATCGAGCGGGGCCGCAGGCTCGGCGGTTTCGCTCGTCGGGGCGTCATCGTCGGCCGCCTGCTCATCGGTGCCGCACGAGGCCAGGGCAATGGCCACGATGAAGCCGGCCATGAGTCGCCGGCAGCGGCCTGATCTCGTTGGTGATACTGGCAACAGTGTCTCTCCCACTTGTCCCTCTCCTGGCCCCCAATGGTCCCACGATCACGGATCTGACACCAGTCGCTCGACGTGCCGTTTCAATGCCCGACAATACCGTCACACCGAGATTGCATCGGTTAGTATCGACAACGATGGAGGCAGGCCCCAACGGCTGTCCCCCGACCGTCCAGCCGCACATCGAACCGCTTCGCATTGTCTTCGGAGGTTTGGCTCACGACCTCGAGGCAGGTTGTCGCGTCCATCTGCTTGCCCCGGGGGAGACATTCGACTTCGGACGAAAGCCCGGACCCGGCCAACTGGGAGCCGACGACCCCACCCTGAGCCGAACCCACGGGTTCATCACCAACTATCGGGACCACTGGGAGGCGACCAGTACCGGTTCCTACGTCGGGTTCGTCATCTATGACACCGAGAGCACCGATGTCATCGAGATCCCGGCCGGTAGCGGCCCGTTCACCGTGCCCTATCGATCGGCTCTGATCGTGATACCTGCCGGTCGGCGCTACGTGCTGTCCATCGAATCACCCCATGAGCCGGGCTACTCCTACCGACCGGCCACCTCCCTCAACGACTCCCACCGGCACAATCAGATCGTGGCCGAGGGCGATCTGGTCGATCGCCGAGGCCGGCCACGGCCGTGGTTCCGCGCCCTCATCGCCCTGTGCGAGCCTCGACTTCGCTCCTCCAGCGGTGTGGTCGAGGTTCGCTCGGAATCGGACTTGGCGCAGCGACTGGACATGACGGTGGAGGAGGTGGAGGCGGCGTTGGACGATGCCCGAAACCGGCTCGGCTTCGGGATCCGGGGCGAACTCACGCACCATGCGATGATGAACATGGCGGTGCACGAAGGTATTGTTCGGTCCGAGCACATCGATCTTCTCGCCCCAACCCCGTTCTGATCATCGGGATCGGGGCGAATCCACTCGGCATCGACCGTGGCCCGAACCTGTGACAGCGCCCACCGACCACACCCCGACCGAGAAGACCCAAGACGGGCGGTACCGGCTGATCCTGCTGCTGCTGGTGATGGCTTCGGTCATGGCCTTCGGTTCGTTGATGACCATCGTCACCATCGCCCTCGGGCGTATGGCCGAAGACCTCGACTCCACCAGGGCCACCATGACCTGGGCCATCACCGGTCTGATGCTGGCCATGGCCGTGGCCACACCGCTGGCCGGGAAGGTCGGCGATGTGCGGGGCCACCGCCGGATCTTCCTCATAGGACTCGCCGGGTGCGCCGTGACCACCCTGGCTTGCGCCCTGGCCTGGGATGCGGCATCGCTCATCGGTTTCCGAGCCCTGTTCGGGCTGTCGGGAGCCATGGTGGTGCCCAATGCCCTGTCGCTGATGATGCACGCCTACGGTCCGGCTCGAAGGGCCACCGCCGTGGGCTGGTTCCAGTTCGCCATGACCGGAGCCCCGACCATCGGGTTGGTGGCCGGTGGGCCGCTCATCGACATCATCGGGTGGCGCAATCTGTTCGTGGTGTTCGCCGTCATCACCGCCGCCGCCTTTATTGCCTCGGTCCGCATTCTTCGCCCCACCCCGATCCGATCGGTTGTAGCCATCGACTACGCCGGCGGGATCACCCTGGCTCTGGGGGTCCTGGCCGCCCTGCTGGCCATCACCAGGATCACAACCAATCTCCGAGACATCGGACCCGGGGCCGCCCTGGTCGACTGGCTGTTCTGGCTCCTGGCGGTTGTGGCCGCAACGGCCCTGGTCGGCTTCGTGCGCATCGAACGATCGGCGCCGGCCCCCATGCTGCAGCTCGACTATTTCGCCCGCCGGAACTTCACCCTGCCCATGGTCTCGTCCGCCCTGGTCCAATTCGCCTACATGGGCGGCTTCGTGGTCGCTCCCGCCCTGCTCACCGATCAGTACGAGTGGTCACTGGGGGCGACGGCGCTTCTGCTGGCCCCCCGACCGGCGACGTTCAGCGCCACCTCACCGCTGGGCGGGTATCTGCCGGGTCGAGTCGGCCAGAAGCCGCCGATCGTGTTCGGTGGTCTGGCCATGGTCGTGGCCATGGCCGCCTTCACCTGGGCCAGCCTTCTCACGTCGAGCCTCGGCATCGCCCTGATCCTGATCGGACTGGTTCTGTCGGGGGCGTCGGCCGGCGTCTCCCAACCCTCGGTGCTGGCCATGGTGGTTGACAATGTCGATCCCGACGACATGGGCATCGCCAACGGCATGAGCCAGCAGGTGATGTTCATCGGAATCGTGACCGGGGTCCAATCGATGAACGTCCTGGCGGGCGACAACGCCTCGCCCAGCCGGTTCGCCGTGACCTTCGGGACCGGCTTGGCCGTGGCCGCGGTCGGCCTGGTTCTGGCCTTGGCCATCGGGTCCCAAGACCAAGTAACGGGTCACCGTGCGGCAGCAGTCGACGACATCAAACCGGTGGACCGGGTACGGGTCCCGGAGGCCGAGGCCGGCGTCGGCCCCGATCACCGCTGACGACCGACCGCCACCATGACCACCTCGTCAGACACTATCCACCAGCGTCGGGTCCGTCTGCTCGAATTGGCTGATGAACTTGCCAACATCTCCCTGGCGTGCCGGCAGATGGGGATCTCACGAACCCGCTACGACGAATGGCGCCGTCTCGCAGATCGCTACGGCCTCGAGGCGACCCCCACAGCTCATCGAAAAGACCCGTGATATCGTCGGGCTGTATCTGTCCCCGCCGGTGGTGACGTTCGGGGTGGACAGCCTGGAACGACAAATCAACCCTGCATCTGGACGAAAACCGCCGACGACATCCTCGCCCGCACGAATCGTCGATTGACCACGCGACCTTCACCAAGCGGTGAGGAACCAGAGTTCAGCATGACCCTCCATGGGCGAACCGCTGACCTCGGCGAAGAGCCGCGCCGCCTCCAGCTGATGATGCCGAGATTCTTCGTCGCGCCCGATGTCATGCAAAGCGTCTGCGAGGTTGGCGTGGACTGCTGCAAGACGGTGCCGATCGCCGTGTTGATCCAGTACATGGCGGGCCTGCTCGAAGGCCACGATGGCCGCAGAGGAGTCACCCGTCTCGCGTCGAACGAGGCCGACCACATTGGCCGCTGCGGCTTCGATCAGTGGCGCCGATGCCAGCAGCGCCAGTCGGCGAGCGGACTCGGCACGGTACAACGCCTGCTCCCAGGCTCCTCGCCGGTAGGCAGCGAGTGCGGCAACGCCCTCGGCCTCTGCCTCGAAGTCGAGTTGACGGCTCTCGCGGGCATAGTGGAGCGCGGCGTCGACTGCGTCGTCGCGCCCTTCAGTGGTGGCCTCGAGGAGCGCAGCGGTTACGGCGATCTCGAAATCGACGTCGACGCCACTGTCGGGCGGTCGCTCAGCCTGCGCCGACTCAAGGTGGCTCCCGCCAAGCACCGGATCACCGCTGCGGATCGCCAGTTGGGCGAGGCGCAACTCGATTCGGACGAGGTCGGCCCCGAGTGCACGGGCTGCGCTCGTCTCGTACGCCTGGCGGGCGGCGTCGTAGTGACCTTCGAGTACTTCGAGATCTCCGATCGTCATCTCGATCGACCGATCGTCGACGACGCCAGACGCAAGTGCGGCGCGAAGGTGGCGGAGCGCGGTGGCGTTCGCATGGGCGGCAATCGCCTCGGATGCCGCCAAACAATGGAGCTCGGCGGCGCGAACAGTATCCCCGCAGAGCATCGCATGCTCCGCAGCCTCCGCCGGGGGCAAGAGGACGGCCAACCTACGCCGCAAGGCGCTGAGGCGGCCCGCCGTGAGCCCGGAGCACGCCACGATGCCGAGCGCTCGCTGGGCCAGTTGAACGGCGTGAGCGCACCTGACTAGGTCTGCCTCGACAAGTTCACTCAGTGCATCGGCGAATTCATCCTCGGTGCGACTGGCGATCGCTCTGAGCAGCTCCTCGGGCACCGGCCGGCCGACCAGTCCGAGAACCTCGACGAGTTGCCGGGCGGTCGATGACACTCCCGCCAGACGACTCATCAGCAGTTGCTCGAGGACCTCGGGGATCGTTCCGTCGGTCCGACTGGATCGGGCGTACTCAACCGCGAGCAACGGGAGGCCTTCGGCGATCTCCAGGATCTTCTCGACGGCAGCCGCCTCGTCGATCCCGGCCGCGTTGACGAGACGTCTCATGTCGACGGGGCCGAGGCGGCCGAGATGGACCTCGGTCGCCCGACGCTCCCCGTTCTCCCTCGACCCGGAGGTCCCACACCGTCGAGGTCGGGGCCCGACCGGGGCACACCGAGGCAACGATCGTGCACGGGAATCGCTCGGGGCGATGCAGTACGTAGGTGAGGAACGTGATCGACTTCGGGTCGGCGAGGTCGACGTCGTCGATCACGAGGACGCCGTTGCGATCGAGACCGAGAGCGCCGCCAGCCGCTCGAGCATGACGATCTCGCTGGTATGCGGTCCGTCGTGCGACCCATGCCGAGACGGCGCCAGGACCACCGACTCCTCACCCGGGTAACACGACGATGACCTCCACGTTGGGTCGGTTCGCCCAGGTTCGAAGCACCGACGTCCGGCCTGATCCGGCTTCGCCGGTGACGACGATCAGCGATCTCTTCGGGAGCAGAGCGTCGATCCGGTCGAGTACGCCGTCTCGGCCGACCAAGAGCGTCGGCCCGCTGGTCGCCGAAAGCCCGGCGGATGGGCGATGCCGGCGGGGCGGAGTGCGGACTGCCGCGTCGCACACCCTCATAGACCGAGAGGGTCTCGTCAAGCGGTCGGACACCAAGCTCATCGTCGAGCTTCCGGACCAGTTCACGGTACAGCGCAATTGCGCCGGCCCGGTCGCCGGCAGAGGCAATCGTCAACATCGCCTGCCGCGTCGGTGGCCTCGTTCAACGGGTCGAGAGCCACCCGTTGTCGGGCCCGCCGCGATGCTTCGATCGGGTTCGTCGTTTCGACCAACCGATCGAGGATCTCGTCCATTTCGGAGCCGCAGCCGCTCGGTCTCGCGTCGCTGCCAGTCTTCGAACGGCGGTGCATCGGGGTCGAGAACCCTCACAGCGGGCCCGTAACTCAGCCGCTTCGGCCGGAGCGGCGTCGGCCAGTTCGAGGAACGACAGGACGTCATCGCTGCTTTCCAGCGTGAGGCTCACCGTCTGAACGGTCGGCACGACAGCCTCTGCGCCGATCAACGAGCGCAGGGAGGACAGGGTGCGGGTGAGCCGAGCCGCGTTCCGCCTGACGTCCGGCCACAACAGGCCGGCGAGGGTATCCCGTCGAACGGGATGTCCGGCCAGGGCGATCACCGCGAACACGGCCAGCGCCTTTCGGGTGTCGACGCCGACCGGGGCACCGTCGCGCACGACCTCGGGCGAACCGAACAGCCGCACAGAAATCGTTCCCATCACGCTCGATCGTACATCGCCGTAACGGTTCCGGAACGCTTCCCGGGATCATCAGTCCGTGAGATACTCTACGAAAGGGGTCGACATGGATGAGCTGTCCAAGGACCGCGGGTTGCGACGATCACGCCGCGTTCGCGATCTTCCTGCTCTTCGGTTGTGCTGTCGCCCAGCTCGCGCTCGTCTTCCTGGGCCGACCGAGCGAGAGCACCCCGGACGGTCTCCGGATTGCCTTCGAGCTCGTCATGCTGATGATGACACCGGCCACGCTGGCAATCGTCGCCCTGGGTTTGACGTGGGCGCGCAGCGCAGCGCGAACCGGGCGCTCGCCCGCGATGTCGAGGAGAGCTCACTGCTCACGGGCAGGACTCTAACCTGGGTGCGGGGCGCCGTCCTGGTCGTGATGGTCGCCGCGGCCGTGTTGTACGTCGCCGATGCGTTCGCGTTGTGGGACGAGGCGCACGCCATCGAGTGGTCGGACGAATACGGCGACACCGAGGTCTTTTTCGGCCTGCAGCCAGCCGAGCGGGTGCTGTTGACCGGCAGTTCGTCACTGGTACCGCTCTGGTACCCGGTCTTCGTGGTCGTTAGACAGCTGGTCCTCGACGCCATCGCCATAGGGCTCGCACTCCTGATCTTCTCACGCCGTCCCCACCATTGGATGGCGTACGTCTCGACCTTGTTCATCGTCGTGGCCCCTGGACGGGCCACCTTGTTCACGATTCGGACCGGCTCGACGACACCAGCATCGGCTGGCTGGCGGATGGGCTCAGCTTGTTTGCGATCCTGGTGCTCGTCGGCTTCTTCTGGCTCTTCCCCGACGGTCGATTCCGCAAGACGTATGCCAGGTATGTCGCAGGGATGATCGCCCTGTATCTGGCACTCTGGGCCCTGCTCTCGGTCGGCTCGTCCGATGACGAAGCCCTCGGCGAGGCGGGCTGGCTCATCCTCATGCTGTCGTTCGCCGTCTTCGGGCTCGGGGGCATAGCCCTCCAGGTGTGGCGATACCGGCACACGCCCCTCGCCGATCGCAGACTGGCCCGCTGGAACCTGGCCCTGCTCGTCGCCATCCCGTTGTGGATTATGCCATCGGAGGCTCTACACGATTTCTACGGAGCAAACCGCGACGCCGACGACGGCCTCGACGGCTTCGTGTGGAGCAGGTGCACGAGACGCTGTACCTTGCCGCCCCCGTGCTGTTGGGCTTCTGGGTGCTCTTCCTGGTCCGCCGCCAGGGTTGGTGGGATTTCGAGACGCTGTGGAACCGAACCGCGGTGTACGGCATCGGGCTCGCACTGCTGGCCTGTATCTATGGCGCCGCCTTCGGACTGGTGACCCTCGCCGCGTCGCCGCTGGGCGATACCGGCGAGCAGGTCGTCGCCGTCCTTGCCGCCACCGCCGCCGTTGCGTTCGCCTATGCACCGATGCTCGCCGGGGTGCGTACCTGGGTCGACGAACGGTGGTTCCCGAGACGGCTCGAGGTCGAACGCCTGAGCTCGGAGTTCGGCGAGGAGGTGCGTCGATCACCGACCCCGGAGGGCGTACCGGAGCGGTTGAGGGACGTGGTCCGACAATCACTGGAAACCGACGACGTTACGCTCTGGATGGCGGCAGGCGGTGAGTCCCGATGACGCTCGGCCTGAGAATCGGACGGTGGGCATGGGTCGCCGCCGCAGCGACCCTCATCTCCCTGGCCGTTTCGACCGTCGACGATGTGTGGCGGAGTGCCGGCCGCATCGGGCCCGGCCCCGAGTACTTCAACGATGCACGCCAGTACGAGCTCTCCTTCAGCCAGGTCCAGGCCCTCGACGACATCGGGTTGAGTGCCGGCTGGCATGTGGCGCTCGTGACGGCGCGGTTCTTCCTTGTGCTCGCGTCGAGCGTCGTGATCGCAACGCTGCTGTGGTACCGAGCGCGCACGTGGGCGCCCCTGTTCGTTGCATGGTTCCTCCTGCTCAGCCCGATGCTCACCGTGTTCCTCGACCTCGACGCCGCCAATGCCGGGATGCCTAACGTTCTCCAACTCGGCACGGGCTTGTTGTTTTTAGGCGGCGTGATCTCGGTGCTCGGTCTACTACTGGTGTTTCCCGACGACAGTTCGGCGGCTTGGGTGATCGCACTGCTGGTGGCGGCGTCGGTCGTGCCCCTGTATGCCACCGCCACGGACAATGATGTGCTCGGGGGGTGGCTCTGGAGCTACAGCCCCTTCGTCGTCGGCATCTTCGTCCTGGGCGGCGTCGTGCTCCAGGTCCGCCGGATCGGCGAGCCGCGATCGCACGGCGAGGGATCTCCTCCTTCTCGCCATCGTCGCCCTAGTGACAACGATGGTGCTGGGAGGCATGTCGGACGACATCGATCGTGTCGTGGGGTCGCGCAACGGGCTCGGGTCATTGGCCCGGCGGCTGATCTGGGAATCGGTGTTCATGGTGGTTCCACTCGCGTTCGGGATCGCGGTGATATGGATCCTGCTTCGACGGGGACACTGGGACATGGACATTCGGCTCAAGGGGTCGGTGGGCTACGTTGCGCTCACGACGTTCCTGGTGGTCGGCTACTTCGGCACGGTTGCCTTCGTCCAGGCCGTGGTCAACGACGTCTCCGGCACGTCGAACAACACCTTCGCGGTGATGGTGTCGACGGCGTTGATCGCGGCGCTGTTCCTCCCGGCTCGATCCCGCTTGCAGCTCGCCACCGACCGGATCTTCGACCGGCGCCGTCGGGACGCGGAACGCCTCGTCACCGACTTCGAACTCGAGCGCGGCCCGCGAGGTCGTTCCCGGTCAGGCCGTCGAGACGTTGCTCGACGCAGTCGACGACATCTTCCGACCAGAGCACGCCCAGCTCTGGATCGCACCCGGAGACCCGGCGTGAGCGACACGGCCGCCAATCCCCCGGGTGACCGACGTGGGCCCGAACCGCTCGACGTCACCGATCCCTTCGTCGCCTATCTGCTGAGCGTCGATGCCCCGGTTGACATCGCCGGTATCGACCTCGAGACACCCCTCTTGGCGACGATGCGGGCCTCGGGCGTGGAACTCGCCGTGCCGATCGTCGCTCATGGCGACATTGTCGGTGTGCTCTCGCTCGGCCCCCGAAGCAATGGTCGAGCCTACGATCGCGACGATCGGCGGCTGCTGTCACGACTCACCGACCATGCCCGCGCCGGCGCTGCGCCTGGCCCAGATCCTGGAGGCTCAGGCGGTACAAGTTCAAGAACGCGAGCGGATCAACCAGGAACTCCGCGTGGCCCGCCTGATCCAGCAGCAGTTCCTGCCCGCCGGCGTTCCCGACATCCCTGGATGGACGATTGGTGCGTATTATCGGCCAGCACGCGAGGTCGGCGGCGACTTCTACGACTTCCTCCACCTTCCTGATGGCCGGATCGGGATCGTGATCGGCGACGTAACCGACAAGGGGGTCCCGGCGGCGTTGGTGATGGCAACGACCAGCGGCCTGGTGCGGGAGATCGCCAACCAGGGCGGTGAGCCGGCCGAGGTGCTCGAGCGTGTGAACAGACGGCTCGTTGACGACATCCCGCCCAACATGTTCGTAACCTGTCAGTTCGCTGCGTTCGAACCAGCGACAGGCCTCCTCACCCTCGCCAACGCTGGCCACAACTTCCGTATCTCCGTGGCACGCACGGGGTCAGCGACATCCACGCGACCGGCATGCCGTTGGGCCTGATGGCCGGCTCGCACTACGACCAGTGTGAGGTGACCGTGTCCGTCGGCAGCTGCGTGCTGTTTCACAGCGACGGCCTGGCCGAGGCCCGCAACCTCGACGGTGAGCTGTTCGGTTTCCCGCAGGTCAAGGCCCTGGTGGCGGCCCACGACCAGAGCGACGTCCTGATCAACGCTCTGCTCTCAGCGCTGACGGGGTTTGCGGCCGATCCGGTCGCCATCGAAGACGACGTGACCCTCCTGACGCTCGAGCGGCACTCAACCCCGAACGCCACCCCTGCATCGGGGCGCTCGGACGTGCTGGAGGACTTCTCGATCAAGAGCGTCCCGGGCAACGAGCGCGACGCCCGGTTGCGAGTAGCGAGCGCCGTCGAGGGGCTCGGGATGCCGGGCCCGACGATCGAACGGCTCAAGACCGCCGTCGCCGAGGCGGTGATGAACACGATGGAGCACGGGAATCACTTCGATCCCGACCTCGCGGTGGACGTCCGGGTGATGGCATCGGATTCCGCGGTGTTCGTCGAGGTCTTCGACTACGGGGGCGATGTTGCCGCCGGTCGTGCGGTCGTTCCCGACATCGACGCCAAACTCGCCGGCGATCAGGTCTCCCAGGGGTTGGGGACTGTTCCTGATCGAAAACATGGTGGACGGCATGGCCGTCGACACCATCGGCGAGCGGCGGCGGATCACGCTCGAGGTCCGACGGTGAGCTTCGCAGCCGAGGTACGTCACGACGCCAACGGTGCGGTCCTGGCACTCACCGGTGACCTCAACGCGCTGGCCCAGGATGCCTTCGAGGCTGCGGCCCAACGGGCGCTGGCCGGATCGCCGGGCGAGCTCGTCATCGACTTCGGTGAGATCGCCTACATCAACAGCACCGGCATTGCGTTGATCCTCCGGCTGCTGGCCCAGGCACGCGAGGCGCGAGTGCTCGTGTCAGGCCGGTCAGTGGACGCCCATCACCGCCACATCTTCGAGATCACCAAATTGTCGGACTTCATCCGTTTCGACGACGACGAACCCGCATCAGCGACGCCCCGGAGGCTGCCGTGAACGAAGCACCACTGTCCATCTCCGTCAGGAAACCGAACGAACGCACCGCGATCCTCGACATCCACGGCGACATGAATTCTCAGTCCGAGAGCAGCCTCATGGACGCGTACACGACGGCGACCGCCGGCGGCGCGTCCATGCTGCTGCTGAACTTCACCGGCCTCGACTACATGAACAGCTCGGGCATCGGGCTGCTCGTGACCTTGCTGGTCAGAGTGAAACGGCGCGATCAACGACTCGGTGCGTTCGGCCTCGACGAGCACTACCGCCAGATCTTCGAACTCACCAGATTGGACGAGGCGATCAAGGTCCATCTCGACGAAGCGGCGGCAATCGCCGCAAGTACCTAGGAGGACGTCATGAGAGATTCAGAGGGTCGTTGGGCGAGCCCCATCGACCGATTGCATGTCGAGGGCCTCGCCGAAGACGCGCTGAACATCAACGTGGACGGACGCCGACTCGTCGGGGCCGTCCAGGGCTTCGGCCCGCTGTGGCAGAAGACGTACTGGACGCGGCTCAGCGGAGCGGGCGTCTCGCCGCAGCAGGTCATCCAGACGTGGAAACGCGACTACCCCAGCTATTGGCCCGACCACTCGGACATGCATCGCACGGTGGCGCGCCTCGAACCGGGTGATGTGGCCGTGATCAACGCCAATCAGAGCGGACTGCGGCTCTCCACCGGCGTCATGGTGATGTACGCCGACGATGAGTCATTTGCGTTTGCGCTTCCGGAGGGGCACCTGTTCGCCGGTTGGATCACCTTCAGTGCGTACGACGACGGCGGCACGACCGTCGCCCAGGTGCAACCGTTCTTCCGCACCAGCGACCCGCTCTACGAGCTAATGTTCGTCCTGTGGTTCAACCGCAAGGAAGATCAGATCTGGCACCACACACTCCGCAGCCTGGCGGCCGCATTCGGGGTCAACGGCATCATCCAACAGTCTGCGACCTGCATCGATCCGACCCGACAGTGGCGCCAAGCCGGAAACATCCGTTTCAACGCCGGGATTCGATCTGCCTTTCACCAATTGACACAGCCAGCACGACGGAAGTGGCAACGCCGAACCGAGGACTCGTCGCCGACGAGCACGCCGGCCTAGTCGCGTGAACACCTCGTCCGGGTCGAGTCGAGAACGGCAAGCTCTTCCACGGGACCGTGCGTCTCACTTGGATGTCGACGGCTTCGTGGTGCGTAGCCAGGCGTCAAACCTGAACCCGAACCTCTCCAACCCGACACGCAAACACCACGACTTATCAACGCCACACAATCAACCCGGCCCAGCGCGATCTCTCACCCCCACGGGATCTCCAACCTCCCAATCGTCACATCTGATGTTTGGCGCGGAGCGCCTCACGGCAGCTCCGAGTTGCTTCGAGCTTGGCCTTCCCGAAACGTAACTCAATCGTGAACACCCACGCCGCCAAGCGAAACTAGGTGAACGACGAGCTCGGCAGATCGTCGACGTCACCCATCATGGCGTCCACGATCACGGCGGCCACGGCCTGGGGCTGGAGTCCGGTCGGCATCTTCGGTGCGGTGCCGGCGATGGGTCGGTCGGCCAGTCCGGTTTCGGTGTGGGGAGGCCGTGCGTCGATGACCCGGATCTTACGCCGCCGGGCTTCGCGGGCCAGCGCCTCATCGAACGACCGAACGGCGGCTTTGGAGGCACCGTAGGCCGACATGCCGGGGAGGTTCTGCTCGGCGATCACCCCGGACAGGTTGACGAGAACCCCGCCCGGCTCCAGTGCATCGAGCGCGGCTTTGGCCAGAAACATCGAGACAAAAGTGTTGCTGAGAAACAGTTCCTCGATGACATCGACGGTGAGCTCGTCGACCGGGCCGAAGGCGACCACCCCCACCGCGTTGACCACGGCATCGAGCCGACCGGCGTTGCTCCGGGCCAGCTCCACCGCCTCGGTTGCCGCCACCGGGGTTCGCAGATCGAGCGCCTGGCGCTGACCGGGGACGTCGAGCCGGTCGAGGCGCTCCTGGCTGCGGGACACCAAGGTGAGCGTGGCTCCCCGATCGGCCAGTTGACGGGCAATGGCCGATCCCAGGCCACCGGTTGCACCGGCCACCAGCGCCGAGTACGGGACCTGTGAGGACGAATCATGGTTGCTCATACGGTCGACTCTACGAGCCCGAACCCAACCGCGGATGCGTCAGGCCGATCGGTGGCCCCGAGCGGCGGCCACGTCCCGATGCGAGACCTCGATCAGCTCGCCCCTTCGAACCTCGAAGGACACCACACGGTCGACCGAATGCAGATTCCGTCTGGCCTTGCCGCTGACCACGTCGATCGCCGTACCGTCGACCACGCCGATGAGCCCGACGGCCCGAAAGCCTTCATCGGAGCCGGGATTGGACCGCTTGTCCTCCCTCACCAACAGGGGTGAGTCCCAGATCCAGACATCGTCGACCGAGACGAAACGGCACCGGTGATTGGCTTTCGACTTGGCCACGATGGTGCCGGGACAGACAATGACATCGCCCTCGATCCAGGGCAACAGGCCCAGTCCGTCGCCGCCGAACCCGGTCTCGAAGGCCCGGGCCACGATCTGATCCAGGTCGCCGGCGGCGATGGCCCGTTCCTGCTGGATCTGCCGGGCCGCTTCGGCCACGTCGGCCAGCTCGGCCCGACCCAGTTTGGCCAAGACCCGAATCACATCGTCGGGGTGGCCGGCAAGCAGCTTGGCTGTGGCGTTGATCCGCCGGGTCGACGGTGCGTCATGTCGATCGTTCGACCTCGTCGTGTTGGATGCCATGGCCCTCCAGCATGCCGAATCGACACGGCGATGCCCCCCTCCCGGCCCGAACGGGCGGGATTCGGTTCAGCGCTCCGGTCCCGTCAGTCGGCGGACACCGGTCGCCAGATTGTGCCATGCGGCCAGAAGGCATCGAAAACGGGGGCCTTGGTCGGACCTCCTCCGGGGAACGAGGTCAGGGCCGGGAGTCGATCCAGGAAGCGGCCCGTGAGATCGCCGGTGAGGCCCCGGCGGAGACCGGGTCGAACGTCGAACCGGTTGTGTGGTCGTGGAGCGTGCCGTCGAGAATCTCGAACTCGAGCACGATGTCGTCCAGGCGGCGGGAGTAGACGGCCCACCCCTGGGGATCGGCAGGATCGCTGACCACGGCCACTTCGACCCCGGCCACCACATCGTTGGCCACACCGACCAGTCGAAGGACCGACACCGGATAGCCGCGAACATCGTCGGTGAAGTCGACCACGATGAGAAAGTCCTTCAGGTCGAATCCGGTGGTGTCGCCCGGGGCATCAAGCACGAGGGTGTCGGGATGGTCGGCTCGCCACGAACCCCAGGTGGTGAACTCCGACGGCAGCAGCTCGAGGGTCTGTCCCTTTCGTGGACCGGCCAGGGCCTCGCCCAGGGGCTGGCTCCAGATACTTCCGGTGTCGTGGTCCCACCAGGTCATGGCATTGTTCCAGAGCGCTCCCTGGTTGCCGAAGACCAGGACCTCTCCGTTGACCTCTCGGCGATGGACCATCGCCGTTGCGCACAGCGGTCACCACGAGACCAGTAACGGCTCGCCCGCCAATTCGTCCACGACCATTTCCCGGAAGTTGAGGAAACTGACCGGGTAGGCCTTGGCTTCGCCTTCGATGGTGACACCAATGACGTCGGCGTCATCGGGCCAGTCGATGTCGCCGCCGGTGGTGAAACGAGGTTGGTAGACGGGTCGGATGAAGTCCCGGGCCAGGAGTTGGCGAAAGCCGACGGGAAGCTCCTCCCCTGCGGTGTAGGGATCACGAACCGCCGTGGGGTCGACGTCCGAGCCGTGGTCGTACACGGTGGCCGCCGCGTCGTCAACCGGGTTCAGTTCGGTTCCGGGTCTGTCGGCGATCGCCACCACGAGGAACACAGCGGCCACCGTGAACAGGACCGACAGCGCAAAGGGTACGAGCGACGGATCCTGAGACCACGGCATTCGCCCCGGCCGCCGGCCGGGTTCGGAGGAGGGAGCCACACAAGGGAAACGAATCCGGGGATCCCGGCATTCCCGTTCAGGATGCCGTCGCCAGTCGCCGGCCGATCTGCCGGGCCACGACGATGGTGTAGGGCACCACGATGGCGGCCACCACCATGAACAGGATCAGCTGGCCGGTACTGGCGTACCGATCGTCGTTGACCACCAGGGTCACGGCCATGGCCAGCACGGCCACCGTGACCAGGGCGTACCAGGTCAACAGCCCGAGAAACGCCGGCTCGGCCCAGGAACGGCCGAGTCGCAGGCCTCGTGCCACGAAGGCGGCCAAGGCGAGGGCCACTGCGGCTCGAACACCGGAGGGTACCACCTCGGCCGGCCAGGGCCGCACACCGAGCCACGCCACTGCGGCCAGCAACCAACCGGCCATGAACAGGCCGAGCTGTAGCAGGAGAACCGGCGGATAGCTGAGATGGTCGGGACCGGCCACGTACTGTACGAACATGTGGGCCACATAGGCGGTGGGGCCGAGGGCGAGGGCGGCAGCCAGCGTCGGGCGTGACCGGGCGAGCAGCCCGAGCCCGACGAAGACCGGGGCCACGACCAGTGGATTGGCGACGTCGAGGCCGATGGTCTGGTTCATCATGAAGTCCGTGACCGGATAGTCGACGCGGTCGCAACCTAGAGGTCCGAGCACCGAGTTGATGGCCAACGACACGCCGACCACGATCAGGCTCGGCCCCAGTAGACCGTTCACCGGTTGGGCCGACTCCGATGTCGATGTCGCCGATACCGAGGACGATGTCATGAGTCGAACCCCATTCCCAGACGATCGAGCGTTCGTAGCCACAGGTTTCGCCTGCCGGTCTGGTCCTCCCGGTTGAGCGACCATCGGGTGGCTTGGATTCCCAGGAAGCGGAATGGCTCCGGCGGGAAGGGGACCGGTTTCGAACGGACGAACTTGGTCCTGGTGGCCTCGGAGTCGATGCCGTCGAGCAGATCGAGCATGACCGATGCTCCGAATCGGGACGCCCCGACCCCAAGCCCGGTGTAGCCCAGGGCGTAGCCAACGCGGCCCCGAAGGGCCGTACCCCAGAACACACTGAACCGGCTGCTGGTGTCGATCACGCCGCCCCAGGCATGGCTGAATCGGACCCCCTCGAGCTGGGGGAACGTCTCGAAGAAATTGGCGCTGAGCATGGCCCAGGTCTCGGGGCGACGCTCGTGGGCGACCCGGATGTCGCCTCCCCGGTAGTAGATGGCGTCGTAGCCACCCCACAGGATTCGATTGGATTCCGTCAGCCGGTAGTAGTGGAACTGGTTGGAGAAGTCGGCAATGCCCTGGCGATTCGTCCAGCCGATGGAGCCGAGTTGTGCCGGGGTGAGCGGCTCGGTGACCATGCAGTAGTCGTAGACCGGGACGATATAGTTCCTGAGCCGTTTCAGCAGCGGCTTGAAGGCATTGGTGGCCAGCGCGACCCTGGCTGCGGTGACCAGTCCCAGCGGGGTCTCGACCCGGACACCGGCGTCGGTCCGCTCCAGGTCGGTGGCCTCGGTGTCCTCATAGATCCTGACTCCCAGCGATTCGGCGGTCGCCTTGAGGCCCCAGGCCAGCCGGGCTGGATCGACCAGGGCGCAGCCGGTCCGGTCCCACATGCCCGACCGGTAGGTCGGCGAGTGCACCTCGGCCTGCATGGCCTCGGTATCCAGCCACTCCACGTCATAGCCGAACCGGCGCATGTCGTCATAGCTGCGGCGCAACTCGCGGTGGTAGACCTCGGGGTCATCGAAGGTGGCGACCTCGATGGCACCCGAGCGACGGAAGTCGCAGTCGATGTTGTAGCGGACGATGGACTGCTCGATGGCCTCCAGGTTGTACCATCCCAGTGCTTCGAGTGTGCGCAGTTCGTCGGGCCAGCGGGCTCTGGCATTGGCGAACCCGTGGGTGAGGCTGGCATCGCAGAAACCGCCGTTTCGGCCGCTGGCGGCGGAGCCGACCTCACGGCGCTCGATGATCACGACGTCGCGGTTCGGGTCACGTTCCTTGGCCAGAATGGCGGTCCACAGGCCGGTGTAGCCGGCACCTACTACGCACAGGTCGCAGACCTCGTCCCGAACCAGGGTCGGGTTCGATTCAGGGGCGTCGTCGCGATCCAGCCACAACGGTACTGGGTCGGCATCGGCAATGGCATCGAGATGACGCTGGTCGATCGAGCGATCATCGAGGCTCATGGGTATCGCATCCTGTCCGGGACGGGCCGATCACCGGGAACGACCCGAGGGGCCCGGACTAAACGGTACACGCGTCGCCGCCGAACTGTCGTGACGACAGGTCGGAGCGACACAAGTTTCGGGTGGTCCGTACGAGCCACGCGACCTTTTTCGAGGGTGCGTGCCAGTTGATGGCCCTACGCAGGGCTAGGACCTCGCAGTGAACCATCGGGTTGTCACCGCTCGAGGCGTCCACGACCGATGAGTCGAAGTCTCAACGTTGGTCGACTCGCAACGCAGCTTCCTCGGCCGACCCCGGGCAGCCCGTGGTCTCCGGGCTCCTCTCCGAGAACATCGCCGTCAAGAGAGTCGGCGCTGTTGGCTGGCGTGTTGTCGGCAAACGTGGGGCGGTTCGGCTTGACCATGGCTTCGACATTTCCCGAACGGTCCGAGCCTAAACGTGAGGACGGACCGCCGACGATCCGGCGCCTACAAAACCTCGCCCGGCAGTTCGCTGGCTTGTTTGACCCAGTCGACGAACCTGGCCTCGTCGAACTCGCCGGTCTCGGGTATGTGGTAGTACCGCACCTCGGCGTGTTTCGACATCTCCGGCGGTTCCGGTTCGAGTGAGGCACCACGAAAGAAGGTGACCTTCACGTACTTCGTGAAGCAGTGATAGGACAGGAACCAGCCGTTGCCCCCGATCCCGTAGAACGGCGAGTTCCATTTCACCGCCTTGTGAACGTCGGGCACCGTGGCAACGACCAGGTCATCGAGCCGCCGGCCCACGTCGTGCTTCCAACCGGGCATGGCGGCGATGTAGGCCTGAACAGGCTCGTCGCCCTCCCCTTTCGCGATCTGCGGGTTGCCGCCCGACAGCAGTTTCGGTCCGCCGTCCTTCGACGGTTCGCCGGCCTTGCTCCTGCCGGCGTTGCCGCCGCCCGCCCTCGTCGTCGCCGGATTCTTGTCGGCCATTGTCCCTCGTTCCTCGTGGGTGATCTCGCCGGTTCTTCGTGTTGGGGCCGGTCATGGTGGGTTCCTCCCCCCATTTGTCGGGGTTGGAGGGCGAGGTCAGTCGAGGCTGACCGCCATGAGATCGCCGAAGGCGTCTTCGGCACAGCGGCGGAACAACCCCGGATCGTCGATGGCGGCCGGGTCGATGTGCATCCCGATGTTGATCGAGCCGGCAATGGTGTACAAGGTCACGTTGCAGGCGGTTCCGGCCACCGGACCGAGCGGGTAGGAGCGGACGGTCTTGGCCCCGGCCACATAGGTGTCGCCCAGATAGCCGGGCAGGTTGCTGGTGGCCATATCGATATGGGCGGCCTGAGCCCGGGTCACCTCGGTCACCACCGGCGTCGGTAACAGGCCGGCCACTGCGGCCAGGGCTGCCATGGGTCCGGCGCCGTGAACCTCGTTGCGTTTTTCCTGCAGCAGATCTCGGATGGCGACGAATCGCTCCTCCAACGGCATCGGCCCGGCCGGGACATAGAGGGGAACCGGGGTGAAGGCGTGGGGATCGTCGGGATTACCCGTGCTGACCACGAAGGTGATGTGCAGTTGCTCCAGGTCGGCCCCCAATTCGTGGTGGTACCGAACAGCGCCCTCCACCATGCCGGTGACGAAGAAATCGTTGAGTTTCCCACCCCGCGCCTTCCAGTACGGTCGAGCCTCGTCGAACGACATGGTGAACGCCTCGGCGCAACGTCGTCGGGACCGGCCCACCCAGAGGGGGGATCCGGCCGGGTGCAGCTGGTCGTTGGCCGAGCGGAACAGATTCTCGACTTCCCGACCGAGTTCCAGCATCTTCGGCGGATGGGTGATGGCGTCGAGCAGGGCCTTGCCCGCGTTCACCGGACGGCGAAGTGCACCACCGACCAGGTCACCGACAGCGGAGTGCTGTTCCGACTCCGGTTCCGGCTGGTGCAGTGCGGCAACGTCCACCTCGGGGTGGGAGACGTCCCGGACCAGATCGGTGAAGCCGGCAACGAGGCGAAGTGAACCCTGGCCGTCGGCCACCACATGGTGGATCTTCATGGCCACGGCGCCTCGACCGCCCTCCAGTCCATCGAGCACGATGAACTGCCACAACGGCCTGGTCCGATCGAATGGATCTTGGAGGAACAGCACAAACCAGTCGAGCAGGTCCTTCAGCGTCCCGTCGCCCGGGACCGTGAGACGCCGGACGTGCCAGTCGAGGTCGAACTCCTCATCGACCTCCCAATGGGGAACCACGACCGGGGCCAGCGGGGCCACGACATGCTGGCGCAGCCGGGGCTCGGCCAGCACGGTGCCGGCCACCCCCCGCCGGAACTCCTCGAAGTCCAGGTGCTGGTCGAAGATGGTGATGGTGGCGCCACTGGGTGCTAGCCACGGGTCGGCCTCGACGGCCCACATCAACGCCTCGGCGTCGGTCATGTCACGCGGCGGATCCTTATGCTCCATTCTTGCATGCTAATCCATGCGTGCCTGCGAATCCGGGTCGGACCGGGGGGCGGGAGCGGGCGGGCCGCAACGGGCGGCCCGGTTGACCGTCGTGCCGCCTATCGAGGGTCCTCGACCAGGGTGCGGAGTCCGGCCGGGCCGGTGGCCTTGAACAGGTGAACCGCGCCGATATAGGCCAGGCCGGCGATTGCGGCGGCAAACACCCACGGCACGGCCAGCGCTGCGATCCAGCCAATCCCCAGGCCGGTGGCGATGGCGGAGGCGAACCGACCCAGAAAGCCCATGCCGATCGGTCGCAGACCGGGGATGCGGAGCAGGAGCCTCCACAGCAGCGAGGTGATCACGACCTCGGTGAGAAGTGTGGCGGCTGCCGCCCCCTCGTAGGAGAACCGGGGGATGAACAACAGGTTGAGGCCGACATTGACCACCAATCCGGCAAGGGTGATCGCCGGATACCAGCGGTTCTTGCCGGCGGCGACCAGGGCGTTGAACGACAACCCGGTGAAGTACACGACTGCGGTGGCCATCATCAGAATGACCGCAGCCGGTCCGGCGCTGCGGTACGTGTCGGAAAACAGCAGCCCAATGATGTCGGGTGCGAACAGGGAGAACCCGACGAACAGCCCTCCGCCGACAAAACTGAGGTACATCGCCCCCTGCCTGATTGCCGACCGGTAGCCATCGATGTCGTCGGGCCAGGCCTTGGTGAGCACGGTGAGGATGGGAACGGTGATGGCGGTGGAGGCGAAGCGGGCCAGGTCGGCGAACTTGTAGGCCACGCCGTAGGCCCCGACCGCCTCGAACGTGTCGAGCTGCGACAGCATCACCGTGTCGATCCGGTAGGTGACGGTGAGCAGCGCACCACCGATTGACAGGGGAACCGCCTCCCGCAGCAGTTGGGCCCATATGTCGGGCCGCACGACATAGCGGAACGGGATGAGGGCTCTGGCCTTGGGGAGCTTGTAGACGATCATCACGATTTCAGCGACGATTGGCGGGAGCAGGAACCAGAGCAGTGTCCCGCCACGCAGGGCGATGGCCACGGTCACCGCCAGCTGTGCGGCCTGGCCAATCACGCCGCTCAGAGCCACGACCTGAAGACGCAGATGTGCTTGAAAGGCAACCTGGTGGGCATTGGAGGGGGTGGAGATCAGCACGGTCAACCCGCCGATGGCCACCGCCCGTACCACGATGTCGGGGTAGTCGAAGACCAGCACGAACAACACGGCGAAGGCATAACCGATGAGCCCCAGCATGGCTCGGAGCAGTACATAGGTTCCGGCGAAGTCGGCCTGGTCACTGCGCTCGTCGAGGACGCCGCTGATGGCCACCCGACCGATCCCCATGTCGGTGAAGATGGTGAGCATGCCGAGCAGTCCGAAGACGAAGGTGAACTGGCCCCACTGCTCCTCGGTCAGGGTTCGAACGATGAGAACCGTCCCGGCCCAGCCCATGACGGCGATACCGAGACGGCCGGCAAACAGCGAGCTCGCATTGGCGAGCAGGCCTCGACTCCGCGGCGTGTCGGTCCCTGTCACTGGGATCTCAACCGGTCCCCTCCCCGAGCGGGAACTCGTGGGCGACCCGCCATCGTCCTGAAAGGCCCCGGAACATGAGGACCAGCCGGTCGATCTCGGACTCGACCGGCAGGAGCGGTTCGGCCGAGTCGGCGATCTCGTCGGGCAGGACGTCGTAGCCAAGGGTTAGGTGGGGGGGAACGCTGAACTCCTCGTCGCCGTAGGGGGGATGTTCTGGCCAACTGTCCACGACGGCGGCGGTGAAACGCCGCAGTGGTTCCTCCGGATCCACGGTCAGGAAGGTGATGAGCTCGTGGTGATCCAACTCGGCGAGCTTGAGTGTGAACGGTTCGGACCGGGCGGCGATGGCCTCGAGCTGCTCGCAGTGCGACTGTCGGATGCGGCGCGGTGACACGAAGGGATACAGCACGGTCACATGGGCCGGCATACCGCCCGACCGGCTGGAACCGACGGCATCGAGGATGTCATCGGCCTCGGGGACCAGCACGACGACGGCCGAGATCCCCCGTATCCGAGCAACGATCTCCCATACACAATTGTGGACCCGCTTGCCGACCGACCGTGGCGGATGGGTCCTCGAAAAGGCCGGCGGGACCGGCAGACCGAAGGTTTCGCACAGGACGGCGACGTCCTGAAGGTCGTCCGCCTGGGGGATGTAGCCGGTGTGGAGTGCGAGCTGTAGGGCAGGCGAGAGACAGGGCACCTGCACCGTCCGGCCCTCCACAACGAGCTGCCCGGTCGAGCGATCGTCGATGCCGAGCGTCGGGACGTCCTCCTCGGTCGGGGAGGTGTCGAGGCAGGTGATGAAGATCAGGTCGACCGTCCGGCCGCTACGGTCTCGCAGGACCGACCGGAAAGGAAAGCGATGACCACTCGGGGCTCGGGGCACCGTGACGTCGTAGCCGAGAGACCGCACGGCCTCCACCGCTCTTGCCTCGCCGTCGGCGGCGACCTCGATGCACAGGTCCAGATCGCCATGATGTCGGGTGCGACGACCGACAAGGGCGTCGACCCCCCATCCGCCGGCCAGAAACCACGTCACGTCGGCACGATCGAGGGCCATCGCGACCCGCTCAACCTCCGCCTCCCGGATTTTATAGAGCCGCTCGCGCAGAGTGCGCCCCAGCTTGGACGAGAAGAATCCGCCGACAAAGGGCAGGTCGCCCAGGAGCCGCTTCAGTCGTCGCGTGATCGCCAGTCCGCCAGTGCCGCCGATGGTCACGTCAAGGCACCAATTCGATCCGAGCGGGCAGGGTGGGACTCAACCCGTGGCCATCGTGCGTACACGGTGGCGACGGGCGGTCGGCGGCGGCCGGTTCGGATCCAGGCGTCACCTGGGCCGACCCGGCAGGAGCTGAGGGGTCCGCACCGGCCGACAGGAATCGTCATGGCCGACGAACACCCCTACCCGCCCGGCGGCGCGACCGCTTCTCCCAGATCGGTGCCATGGCGGCACGGTACCAGCAAACTTCCGGACCAACTAGGGCCAATCCCCCATGGTCGGTGGATCGGTGGGTAGGCGCCTGGATTCGCCGTCGCTCAGCCTCGAAACCAGCGCTGAGCGGGTTCTACTCTATGCGCATCCCCGAGATGGCCCGGGAGATCACCAGCTGCTGGATCTGTTCGGTGCCTTCGAAGATGTCGTAGATCATTCCGGGGCATCCATGGGGTGGTGCGCAGTGCCCGTGAGCTGGGCGTTCACGGTTCAGGCGTCCACCCGGTGACCTCGAATCTGTCCCATTTTGAGGGCGTTCTAGGGACACATAGGGACACCTCGCACAGGATCTTGGAGGCATCTTGGCAATCGTCGGCCGCCTACTCTTGCTGCCCTGCCTCGGGCGATCCGACCGGCTTGCTCAGCTGGCGGCTCGACCGATCAGAGCGCGAACAGCAGTGGCCAGCGGGAGGAGCTCGTTGTCGACCACGTCGGCGACCACAGCATGGTCGGTGTCGAAGTACCGGTGCGCGAGATGATCACGCATCCGGGCGATGGCCCGCCATGGGACCGTCGGCTCAGTATCGAGCAGTGCCGAGTCGATACCCTTCACCGCTTCGCCGATCTCGATCAGCCGAACTCGCACCGCGTCGTAGACGATCCCCTGCTGCAGATCACCATGGGTCAAATGATCGTTGATCGCGTCGATCGCGGCGAGGATGTCGCCCAGGCGAGCAACGTCCTGGCGGCTCACAAGGGCACGGCCTCAGCCAGGACCACGTCTCGAAGTTGCTCGCGGATGGATTCCCGCGTGCCGATATCGACCGGTACGCCCAGAGCTGCCTCCAGCTCCGCGCCGAGTAGGAGCAACTCGAACGGACGTGTACCGGGCTCGAACTCCACGATGAAATCGAGATCGCTGGCGTCGTGGTCGTCACCACGAGCGACCGAGCCGAACAAAGCGATGGACCGACCGTGATGGCGCGCCGCTATGGCCTTGATCTCCTGGCGGTGAGCCTCAACCAGCTCCCGTAGCGGCGTCCGGCGGATGTCGGTCACGCTTACATTCTACGCGCATCGGCGGCGGACACTGGTGAAAGCCGACCGGAGCTGATGGGACGCGGACGGATTTGGTCCACCCCGGGCGCGATGGCTCCGGACTTCTCTTCTCGCGTCGCTGTCCAGAGTCGGCCTGACCCAGGCTGGCGCATCGTCGCAAGGGTTCCGACCTTGGCGGCTACCGACTTGTCCTGAAGATTCGCGAGTGGGCCATACGTGGGCCGTAGGCGCGTGGTTCGGGCGAAGCGGCCCCGACGTGTTATCAAGCGGCTCTCTTGTGGGTTAAGACAGCACCTCGGCGACGAAGGGCTGGAGTTGACGTCGCCACTCCGGCGAGGCCGTCCGAATTCCGATCGGTGCCTCCGTTGGCGTTGCCAGCCACTGCCTCAGTGCTCTCGCCCGAACTTTGATGGCCTCGTTGAGCAGTGCATCCTCGACGTCGGCTGAGGCTGCTCTCTGGTAGGCGTCAAGGAACCACGATCGGAAGCGGTCGTAGCGATCAAGCTCGCCGGAGTGCCACGCATCGAAGAGAACCATGTAGAGGGTGTTGCCGATTTCGAACTCGATCGAGCCCTGACCGCACTCGTCGAAGTCGACGACCTTCAGCCCTGACGTGGTGGCGATCAGATTCGCAGCCGCATAGTCACCGTGGATCAGCTGGCCCTCGCCCAGAGCGCCTTGTGTCGTCGCGTCGAGCGCGGCGACCGGTGGGAGGCTGACGTTGGTCAGCGTGGCCAGTGAGCCGTGGAGTACGGCGAGTGTCTCGGCCATCGCCTCGACGTCGCCTCGATCGCGGGTGTCCGGACGTGTGCCCTCGATGTACGGATAGCAGACAGCGTGCCACCGATCGACTCTTACCACTGGCTCGGCCGCCAACACGATGGGGCCCACGACGGACGGATTGATCTCGGCGAGCTGCCGAGTGACCTGGACACGTTCACGGAGCACGGCATCCGCGTGGTCGGCCTCGATCAGCTTGACGATCAATCGGCCGGTTCGAGCCCTGGCCAGGAAGACCTTCGACTGAAAGCCGCCGTGCACCACCGCCTCGGGGGACAGCCCGAGTTCGGTCCAGACGCTCGCTGGTGGATCAGCAAGTCCGGGTTGGTCAGGCTTGCTGTCCAGTTCGGCCATGTCCGAGCTTGCCCCGGTACGGGGTCGCCAGCAACGGCCACCACTCGATATCGCGATCGGAGCGAGCCTCACGACCCACAGCACTGCCGGCGAAGTCGAACGGGTCGACTACTCGGAAAATGATCAGTGCAGCAAGTCTGGAACGTCGGCGTGATCGTCGAGGAGTGTTATCGAGCACAGCACTCGTGCCGTCCTCGGGTGGTCGTCGCCGGCCGGCCATGAGGATTATCGATTGGAGACCGAGGCCCGCCCGGACAGCATCAGGGTCACTCGAGGACGGGTCTGTGCTCGGTGAACAACACCGTGGGCGGTGACAGTCAACAGGCTGCTCGGTGACCTGTACCGCACGCTCTGGGGTTGGTCGGGGCACCAGCCCGCCCAGATCAACAGATAGAGCGCCCTAACGAGCACGCTGCCAACGAGCGCCGAGCGGCACATTCGGGTTATCGGTGAGGAGCGGCACTACGGGCGCTCGGGTCGGACAGCGTCATCGACGGGGAGTGTGCCGAACTGTTCCGGCCAACCGTGTAGGAAGCGCCGCGCTGACGGTGTCTCTTCTCCCAAACACCAGCCAGGTGATCAGGATTGTCGAGGTGGGAAACCCGAGTATGAGGACCAAGAAGAACGGACCGGCCAAGACGTCGTTTGTGCCCGAGCCGAAGAACAGGGGTGCTGCCAGCAGCGAGTTGAACATGTAGTGGAGGAACGCCGCCGGCAGCACGCTGTCGGCCATGATCACTGCGTACCCCCAACCGAGACCGAAGATCGTGGCCATGATGACACCGAAGACCACTTCGATCGGGTCGTCCCAAGCCACGAGGTTGGAGAAGTGGTACAGCCCAAACAGCACCGAGCTCACGATGACGGCCTTGAACGGTGGGATCCTCGTTTGGAGATTGCTGAGGACGACTCCCCGGAACGTCAGTTCCTCCCAGATGGCAGGCACAAGAGCCAGCAACAGCATGACCCACTGATCGCCGACCACCAGTACGCCAACGTCTGAGTTGAACTCCCCGAGGGCCACGGCACCCACCATCAGCATCACGAGAAGGGCAACAACGGAGGAAACCGCGACCGTTACCGTTTTGGCCGGGGAGGGCCCCATCGACACCCGCATGTGCGCCAGGTAGCTCCGCAGCCATCCTGGTCGGGGTGCGTCCCCGAGCAGCAGCGGCACCACAAGCAACACCAACAGGGCACCCATCATCATTCGGAATCCGACATCGATGAGCCGGACTGAGACGTCGTCCGGGTCGCCGATGAGTTCTCGGAAGCCGATGATGTGCGTCATGCTGAGGAACACGCCAGCCAGGACCGTGATCAGCACCGAACCGACCACCGGATGTGCCCGAAGCCACCCGCCGGCCCGATGCTGCGGCGACATCGCCTCGGCTCTGTGGGTAGTGGCTTGCGTTTGCATCACCTGCCGTCCTCCGCTCCGTCGAACGTACCCGAAGAAGGCAACCCTCGGTAGGGCCAAAGGGCCGTAGCCGGACCTTCCAGACCCCATCGGGCTGGGTCACCCGCGCATAGCGAAGACTCTGTGTGCCAAGGCATGGGGTACAGGCCCCGTGGGACACACCAGGTGGGCCAGCCCGATGGGAGCGTTGCGGGTGGCCACGGGGGCTGAGACAGAGAGCCAACGATCAGGCTGCGGTGCCGGGCAACGCACGAGACAGCGACGTTCCTGGTTCCCCGTACCCTCCTATTGAATGGCCCGTTGCTGATCGGTTTCCCCGCCCATGGAACAAGCAGACCGGCCTAGCCAACTCATGACCAGCGCCGAACACCTGATCCCGGGCGATATCACACTGAACCTCAAATCACGCCTACCGGCACCTACGATCAGCGGGGCCGGCCAGGGTGGCCTTGGCGGAACCGCTCGGTATCTCCGCTCGGAAACATCGATCCACCGCGCCCGAGTCCCGGCGTAGAGCAGCAGGTCGGGTGCTCGGAAATATCCAGCGCCAGCTCGGCGAGGATCCTCTGCGACCAGCACACAACTGGCGCATGGGCGTGGCTGCCGTTTCCCGATCCCTTCGCGTCGCCAGGACCCAGTGCACACTTGCGACGACGCCACGAGCTCCGCAAAGACAGCCCGCCAAATCCTGCACCACCCGACGCACGCTCAGCACCCGGCCGAGGCCGCCGATCAGGCATCTACTGCCCTTCCGGAAACCGCCGAGACACATCTGGAGGTTCCGGGAACCTCCAACTGCCAATAGGTGCACCCGCCCGGCCAGTAGGTGGTCCGCACCGCAGGCAACCTGGAAATCTGTTGTCGCATCAGCGCCGCAGTGGTGTCCCTGGTCCGGTCGACTGGAGTCGACGCAGGAGACCGCAGGCCATGAGGAAGACACTGGATGAGTACCCGGAGATGCTGATCGTCGAGGAGGCGGCCGAATACCTGCGGGTGAGCAGGGCGATGGGCTACCAGCTCGCCCGGCAGTACCGGATCACTGGCGGCTCCGACGGGCTACCGGTCACACGGATCGGCCGGTGCCTGCGGGTACCCAGGCGGGAACTGATCCGGTTCGTGTCACGAGGCGGGACGATTCCGGACCGCTACGCCGACAGGAGACCAGCGTGACGCAACTCCTCGATCGTCTGGTCGGGCACACCGAGCACGTCGAGATGCACGATCGAGTCGTCGCCGGGACCGTCGACGACGTCGACCACTCGGGCCAGGAACGGCTCCACCGCATCGCCGGCCACAATGATCGCACCCGGCCGGACACGGCCAGGCTCGGCAGCGTCGCTCAGGAACGCCCATACATACCCGCTGTCGTCGACCTGGTTCACGTCAGCGGGCAGGGTTACCGTGATCTCGCCCGGTGTGGTCACTACTGCCTCCCCACGTGATGGGGGTTCGGTCGTACCTCGCCGAGCACTCTGATGAGCAGCTCGGCCTTCTCCACAGTGTAGAACCCCAGCGCAACGCTGTAATGCGGCGCCGAGAATGTCGGCAGCAGCCCGAACCCGGCGTCGAGCACCTCGCCGACCGCCGCAGCGGCGTAGCTGCGTCAGGTTCGCAGGCGGGAGCCCGACAGGATCCGGTCGACGTCCCATCCGGCGATCGTCACCTCGGCCGAGACGGCGACCAACGGCTCACCGGCCCAGGAGTAGCGGCTACGCGTGGCGTCGGCGTTGCGGAGGATTCCATCGGCGGTGAGCGGCCAACCCCGGACGACCAGGTGAGCGGCTGGATCGAGTTGGTCACCCTCCCGCAGGTACCCCTCGATCGGTACCAGGCTCATCGCTGCTCCCTACCATCCAACACACCGGCCAGGGTCTCGGCGATGGCGCCGTCGAGGCCCTCAAGAGCGTGAGCGTAGGTGCGCATCGTCGTGGTCGGGTCAGCGTGACCGAGGCGAGCAGCGACCGAGCGGACATCGTGGCCACCAGCAATGGCATGGGTGGCCGACCAATGGCGCAGATCGTGCAACCGCCACTTCGCCTCGAGGCCGGCGTCCTTGCGGACCCGTTTCCACCACCAGCCGATCTTGTCGGGGCTCGGTGGGAGCTCGTCGTCGCCGAACATCCACGGCGACTCGCTCCCCGCCCGCACCTCGTCCACCAGCGCGAAGGTCGCCGCATCGAGGGCCACGACACGACGATCACCGGTTTTGGTGGGCGACACCACCAGACGCTCGGGCGCGCCGACCGGCTGTGTCCGATCGATCGTGATGTTGTGATCGATCACCACGCGGCCGTCGGCCACCGAATCCCATCGCAGCGCCGCCAGCTCGGCCCGGCGAGCACCGGCCACCGCAGCCAGGCGTAGCGCAAGATGAACCGACGCAGATACGGCAGCTGCCGCCGCCAGCGCAGCACCGACCTCGTCGACCGACATCACACCCCGAGGCGTCCTCTTTGCCCGCTGCGGGCGGGCGACGGCCACGGGGTTGGTCGGCAACAGCTCCCACCGCAGGGCCTGGCCGAAGGCGGCCCGCAGCAACGTGTGAAGGTTGCGGATCTGGGCGTCGCCCACGCCGTCTCGGCGGAGTCGCTGGTGCCAGCGGTCGACCTCGGCCACGTTGATACGAGCGATCATCTTGGTGCCAAGCGGATCGGCCTTGATCCGCTCGGCTCGGGCTTGGTAGTCCCGCCGGGTGGTGAGCGACCACGTGGGGCCTTTGAAGTCGAGATAGTCGTCGAGCAGACCGCCCACGGTGAGCGAACCGGACCGGGCCTGGGGTCGACCGGCGAGCTGGGCGGCCAGGCGCTCAGCGTCGCGCCGACCACCCTTCACCGACTTCGACCACCTGCACGGGCTTGCCGGCGTCGTCGTAGCCGACGAAGACGCGGATCTCCCAGTAGCCCGGCCGTTTCTCCCTGATCGACGCCACGATTCGAACAGTAGCGGCGAAAACTAGGGCCGTCTAGGGACAAATCCGAGCGGTAGGTGGAACAGTAGATCGATCGGTAGGTGGTCGATCCACCACCCACTACAGATACGCTGACCTGCGGAAACTCACTCGATCCGCAATCCGCTGATCGCCCGGCTGATCACCAGCTGCTGGATCTGCTCGGTGCCTTCGAAGATGTCGTAGATCTTGGCATCGCGGTGCCACCGCTCGACCGGATAGTCGTTCACGAAGCCGTAGCCACCCAGGATCTGCATGGCCCGCTCGGTTACCCAGACCGCCACGCGGCCGGCCTTGAGCTTGGCCATGGAGCCCTCGGCGTTCACGAACCCGTCGTGCCTGCCCAACCAGCCGGCCCGGTGGGTCAGTAGGCGGACGGCGTCGATCTCGGTGGCCATGTCGGCCAGCATGAAGGCGATCGACTGGTTCATGATGATGGGCCGACCAAAGGCATGACGCTCCTTGGCGTACTCCAACGAGTACTCATAGGCTGCCCGGGCGACACCGATGGCCTGCGCCGCCACCGCCGGCCTGGTCGATTCGAAGGTCTGCATGGCGGCCTGGCTGTGGATGTGCTTGCCCTCCCTGACGGCGGCCAGCTTCTCATCCAGCTTCTCCTTGCCACCGAGCAGGCAGTGGCCGGGGATGCGGACATCGTCCAGCACCACCTCGGCGGTATGGGAGGCCCGGATGCCGTGCTTGGAGAACTTCTGGCCCATGGACAGACCGGGCGTGTTGGGGGGAACGATGAAGCTGGCCTGGCCCTTGGCCCCCAGCTTGGGGTCGACCACGGCCACTACCACGTGGATGTCGGCGATGCCGCCGTTGCTGATCCAGGTCTTGGTGCCGTTGAGCACCCACTCGTCCTTGGCTTCGTCGTAGACCGCCCGAGTCCGGTAGGCCGACACATCGGAGCCGGCATCGGGCTCGGAGGCGGCGAAGGCGCCGAGCTTGACGTCTCCCGGGCCGCCGTAACACTGCGGTACCCACTCCATGACCTGTTCAGGGGTACCGGCGGCGGCGATGCCGGCGGCGGCCAGGCCCGAGGCCATGATGGCCATGCCGATCCCGGCGTCACCCCAGAAGAGCTCCTCCAGCGCCACCGGCGACGACAACCCGGTGGGGTCGTTCATCATGATCTCGGCCAAGAACTCCCAGCTGTAGAGGCCGATCTCGGCCGCCTGCTCCAGAATGGGCCACGGGGTCTCCTCCCGCTGGTCCCACTCGGCCGCCGCCGGGCGGATGACGTCCTCGGCGAAGTCGTGCACCCACTTCTGCAGCTGCAGCTGGTCTTCGTTGAGTCTGAGGGAAAAATCGGTCATGATCACTACTCCTCGGTGACCGGAGCCCGGTTCGGACTCCTTGGTGGGCGGTTCGTGGCTCCGAGTTCCGCCGTGGCTGGCTTCTTGGTTCGATCGGTGTACCGGTCCGGCTCGGCGGTGCGATTCACAGGGAGTCGTCACCGCAGATCTTCCCGACAACCATTCGGCCGGTTGGACCCCGGCCAATATGTTTCCCACTAGTAAGTTACCAGACAGTAACCTCAGAGGCAAGGCGAGCTACGCCACCGATGAGGGGTGGATTACCGAACCCGATCAGGCGGCTTCTGTGGCGCGAATCAGCGCCGCCAATCGATCCATGAAGTGGTCGACGTTGACCTGATCATCGGCGTCGTCCATCTCCACTGCCGGACCGAGACGGACCCGCACCACCGGCGGCGCCGGTCGAGGGCGGGGCAACGAACCGCGGGGCCACACCAGGTCGGTTCCGACAAAGGCCACCGGCACCACCACGGCACCGGCCCTCCGAGCGATTCGAGACAACCCGGGCCGGGCCGGACCGACGCCGGTGAGCGCTCGATCAGCGGCCGGGACCAACCTGCCCTCGGGCATCATCGACACCAGCTGGCCAAGCTCCAGAGCTCGAACAGCCGCTTCTTCGGCCTGCTCCCGGTTGGTCCGGGAGGTCGAGATCGAACCCAGCCGCCGAAGGATGGCGCCGGACAGGCCACTGTCGACCAGGTCGGCCCGGATCAGGATCCGACTCGACAGCCCGAACTTGGTGAAGGTGGCCAACGTGGCCACGACATCGAAGAAGCTGCGGTGGTTACCGGCGAACAAGGTGGGGCGGTCGGTGGCCAACTCGATCTCGTCCGGTAGGTCGAGCCGGGCAAACGGTCGAGCCAGCCGGGTGCAAAGACGACCGGCGTGGAGGAACCGGTCGTGCTCATCGATTGGAGTCACTGATCTCATCGTAGCCGGGCGGGACGCGTCCCCATCGAGCCGGGAGGCCGAGAACGGCGCCACTCGCCCGGTTCGATATCGCGAATCGAAGATGACACGAGTGAATCCGGTGCACTACAAACGAGATCGGACCCACTGGGCAAATGCGAATCGGCTGCGGAGTCCGACGGTCGAACCACGCAGGAGGCTGTTCAATGACGACAACACACAGGTCGGCCCAGGCGGGCAACGACCCAACCGCCATCGGCGACATCAACGACGACGCACCGTTCAACGCCAGCGAGTGGCTGCTGGACCGACACATCGAGGAAGGTCGTAGCGCCCGGGTCGCCGTGCGGTACCAAGGTGACACCTTCACCTATCGCGAGGTGCTGGACCAGGTGGAACAAGTGGCCGCCGGTCTCCGAGCGGCCGGAGTCCGGCCCGAGGAGCGGGTGGCCATGGTCATGCTGGACTCGATCGAGTTCATCGCCGTCTTCCTCGGTGCCATGCGAATCGGCGCCGTGCCGTTGCCCATCAATCCACTGTTGCCGGGTCGAGACCTTGGAGTGATCATCGCCGACGCCCGAGCCCGAATGGCGGTGGTGTCGGCCGAGCGAGCCCACTCGGTGGGTGATCTGGTGGCGGGTACCCCGGAACTGGAGCGGGTCGTGTTCACCACCGCTCGCAGCGATGACGACGTCGCTGCGGTGTCCCAGGCCGCCGATCTCGTCGGATCGAGGGTGACCGCCACCCCGTGGAACGGATTCACCGCTGCCGGCGGCGACGTCTCGCCCTATGCCACATGGGCCGCCTCCCCCGGCTTCTGGCTGTGCACGTCGGGCTCGACGGGACGACCGAAGCTGGCCATGCATCGTCACATCGACCTCGCCATCACCAACGACACCTACGGCCGCCACGTGTTGAGCGCCACGGCCGACGACCGGTTCTTCTCGGTCGGACCGATGTTCCATGCCTACGGATTGGGCAACTCGATCACGTTCCCGTTCGCCGTCGGCGCCACCACCGTGGTGGAGAGCACCCGGCCTCCGTCGCCCCGACTGGTGGCCGACGTGATGGTGGCCGAGAAGCCCACGCTCTTCTTCTGCATCCCCACCTTCTACGCTGCTCTGAACGCCGCCGACATCCCCGACGACACCTTCGAGTCGGTCCGACTCGGAATCTCGGCCGCCGAACCGCTGCCGCCGGAGACCTTCGAGCGCTTCAAGGAGCGATACGGGGTGGTCATTCTCGATGGAATCGGCTCGACCGAGATGCTGCACATCTACCTGTCCAACACCGAGGATCAGCTCCGTCCCGGTACCTCGGGGGTTCCCGTGCCGGGCTACGAGGTCAAGCTCATCGACGAGACGGGGGCCGAGCAGAAACCGGGTGAGCCCGGCCAACTTTGTGTTCGGGGCGAAAGTGCCGCCGTCGGCTACTGGTGCCGCAGCGAGCAGAGTCGCTCCACCTTCCACGGGCGCTGGATGCATACCGGCGACCTGTACCAACACGATGACGACGGCTACTACGCCTACCTGGGCCGGGTGGACGACATGCTGCGAATCGGCGGCGAGTGGGTGTCACCGGCAGAAGTGGAGGCGGTACTCATCAGCCACCACGACGTGCTGGAGGCCGCCGTGGTCGGACGCAAGGTCGACGACGTGGTCCGACCCGTGGCCTATGTCATCGCCCACGAGGGCCGATCGCCGTCGGCCGAGGATCTCACCGCCTACTGCCGGGAGCGGTTGGCCGGCTACAAGCGACCCAAACAGTACGAATTCGTCGACGAGCTGCCCAAAACCGCCACCGGCAAGATTCAACGGTTCAAACTCCGCTGACCTCCCATCAGCTGTCGAGGGGGATGGCGGCGCCGGGGTCGACGACCACAAGCAGCTGTCGGCCCACCGGGAAGGGGGTGGACGATCGCACCGTGACCGCCTGTCCGGACGGCAACGACCACCACCGGCATGCCGCCCCCGGGGCCTCCACCTCGGTGATCACCGTGTAGCGGCCCTGGTTGAACCGGCAGCTCTGGACGACGACCGGCACGGCTCCCGACTCGTCGGTCGGTGGTTCGACAGCTCGAACCGCCTCCACCGGCACCAGCACCCATGAACGGTCGCTGGATTCCCCGGCGGGCCAGATGTTGGGCCGACCCAGGAACTCGGCCACGAACCGACTGCCGGGGTCGTTCCACAGCTCGGCCGGGGTCCCGATACGATCCAGCCGTCCGTTGGTCAGCACCGCCACCCGGTCGGCCAGGGCGAAGGCCTCGGCCTGATCGTGGGTGACATGGAGCGCCGTCTGTCCCAACTCGGTCAGCAGCCGATCCAGGTCGGCCACCAACTGCTCCCGCAGCACCCGGTCGAGCGAGCCCAGCGGTTCATCCAGCAACAGCACCCGGGGTTCGGGGGCCAGGGATCGGGCCAGGGCCACCCGCTGGGCTTCACCCCCCGACAGCTCGTCCACCGCCCGGTTCTCGTAGCCCCCCAACCCAACCAGCTCCAACAGCTCACCGACCCGCCGTTGCTTCCGATCGGCCGACCATCGGGCCATGGTCGGCCCGTAGGCAATGTTGTCGGCCACGCTGAGGTGGGTGAACAAGGCGTGGTCCTGGAACATGTAGCCGATCCCCCGCCGGTGGGGGGCGACCGGGGCCAGGTCGACATTATCGAGCATGATGTGACCCCTCCGAAGCGGTTCCAGGCCGGCAATGGCCCGCAGCAGGGTGGACTTGCCCGAACCGCTCGGTCCGACCACGGCCACGGTCTCAGCGGCGGCCACATCGAGGCTCAAGCCGTCGAGCACCACCTGATCGCCGTAGGCCACCGTGATGGCGTCGACCCGGAGGTAGGTCCGGTCGGTGTCGGTTGTCGCCATCACAGCACGGTAACCCCGTCACCCCGGTTGCGCTCGACGAGGGCGGCCAGGACCGCCACCATCAGTCCCAGCACCACGCTGAGGGCCAAGGCCTGGCCTCGCAGCTGCTGGCCAGGGGTCGACAGCAGGCGGAAGATGGCGAGAGGGGCGGTGAACGAGTCCTCGCCCCGGGCCAGGAACGAGGTGGCCCCGAACTCCCCCAGGCTGACGGCGGCCGAGAAGCCGGCCCCGGTGAGCATGCCCCTCCGGGCCACCGGCCAGTCGATGGTGCGCCACACCATGGACGGCGAGGCGCCGAGAACGGCTGCCGCCTCCCGGATGCGGCGTCCGATCGAGCGCAGCGCGGGAACGGTGGCGGCGATCACAAACGGCAGCCCGACCACGGCGTGGGCCACCGGCACGAGCCAGATCGACTCCCGCAGATCGAGCACGGTGAAGGCCACCAGGTAGCCGAAACCAAGCGTCACCGCCGACACCCCGAGCGGCACCAAGGCGAAGGCCTCGAGCAGTCGGCCAACCACGCCGCCCCGGTGGATGGCCACGGCGGCGGCCAGGCCGACGGTCACCGCCACCACGGTGGCGCCGGCGGCGAAAAGAACCGAGTTTGCCACCGCCTCGGCTGCCGAGACCGGCAGCACGTCAACCCGGTCGAAGAGGCCCCGATAGTGGTCGAGCCCGAAACCGTCGCCGACCCGCAGGGACTGGCCGACCATGGCCATCACCGGCAGCCCCTGCACAATGGCCACGATCAGCGTTGAACCGGCGATCAGCAGGCGCTCGAACCCGGATGTGGGGCGATGGAGCCGGCGGGGCCGGTTGCCGACCACGGTGTACCGACGCTGGAACCGGGCCGACAACCAGGCCAGTGTCAGGACCACCAGCAGCTGCAGGGCGGCGAGAACGGCGGCGACATCGAACTCGGCCCGAGCAATGGCATAGCGGTGGATCTCAGTCTCCACCGTGGCCGTTCGTACCCCACCCAGCACCCGGATGACCCCATAGCTGGTGAAGCAGAACAGGAACACCAACAGACCGGAGCCGAACAGCACCGGACGGAGCTGACGCAATGTGATGGTGCGCCACGCCTGCCATGGTGACGCTCCCAGCATGCGGGCCGCCTCGACCTGGCGGGAGTCGAGTTGGGACCAGTAGCCCCCGACAACCCGAACCACCACGGCCAGGTTGAAGAACACGTGGGCGTAGACGATGGCGAAAAGCGGGGCGTCGGCGGCGCTGTCGAGGGTGGCCTTGATGGCGGCGGCCACCACCACGGTGGGCAGCACGAAGGGCACGATCACCGCTGCTCGCAGCACCGAGCGGCCGGTGAAGGCCAGCTTGGCCACGACATAGGCCACGGGAAGCCCGATGATCAGGGTCACTGCGGTGGAGGCGACGGCCTGCATCACGGTGAAGACAATGACGTCGGCCGTGGACGAGCGGGTCAGGATCTCGGCGATTCGTGACGGACCGACACCGGTCAGGCTCCGACGAAGCACGGCCACCAACGGCCATACAACCATGGCGGCGATGAAGCCGGCGGCCAGCAGGCCGGCAACCCCGACCACCCATCGGGTCGGATCCGCCGTGCTGGTACGACCGGCGGTCCGGGAAACCATGGTCACCGGAGCACGATCTCGGCCCATTCCTCGGTCCAACGGGAGCGATTGGTCTCGATCTCGATCGGATCGAGGGTCAGTGGATTCTCGACCGTGGTGGCCCATTGCTCGAAGGCGTCGGGGACCAGGACACTGTCGTTGACCGGGAACACGAACATGTTGAGCGGGATATCGGCCTGGAACTCGGGGCCTACCATGAAGTCGATCACTGCGCCGGCCGCGTCCGGGTTGTCCGTTCCAGCCAGCACACCGGCGAACTCGATCTGGCGGAAGCAACCATCGGTCAGCACACCCGTGGGCGGCTCGTCGTAGTCGACCGTGGCGAAGATCATCTCGGCCACCGGACTGGTGGCATAGGAGGTGACGATGGCCTTGTCGCCTCCGCCGGGGATGAACTCGCCATAGTAGGCGTCGGACCAGCCCGAGGTCACGGCCACTCCCCCGTCGGCCACCTGCTGCCAGTAGTCCTGCCAGCCGTCCTCGCCGTACTTGGCAATGGTGGCCAGCAGGAAGGCGAAGCCGGGCGAGGAGGCTTCGGGGTCCATGGTGACGAACTGGGCCGCATACTCGGGCCGGGCCAGGTCGTCGATGCTGGTCGGTACCTCTCCGTCGACCTCGGAGGTCCAGTAGTTGACGCAGACGTCGCCGTAGTCGATGGGCGTGACCCGGTGGTCGGGGTCCAGTTCGAACTCATCGGGAATGGAGTCGAGGACGGGCGATGTGTAGGGCTCGAAGAGCTCGGCATCGAGGGCCCGCTGCAGGAAGGTGTTGTCGACGCCGAACATGACATCGGCCTCGGGCTCGCCGGCGGTCAAGATGGCACGCGACACCAGCTCGCCGGCATCGCCGCCCTTGACCACCTCGACATCGATTCCGGTGTCAAGGGTGAACTGATCGAACAGGCCGTCGCTGACCGAGAAGGAATCATGGGTCAGAAGTCGGACCGTGGACTCGGGTTTCACCGCTTCCGGGGTCGACTCCTCGGTGCCGTCGGGTTCGGCACCGGGTCCGGTGGTGTCGGCACCCTCGGTCGTCTGATCGGCCTCCGATGGGGACGCCCCGTCGTCGCCGTCACCGCCACAGGCCACGAGCACCATGGCCACAGCCAGCGTGATGGCCGGAATCCGGATCGACAGCCTTCTCATCTCTTGCTCCCTTCCGCTGGAATTATCCAGATCAGGTTCAGCGGGTCGACGGCCGGTTGCCGTCCTCTCAGCCCGGTCGTTTCCGAGCTCCCCGGTTTCGTTGTCGTCAAGTGTAGGAGCTGATGGGCACACTTGGGACATGACCCCGGCCGTGAAACAGCTGGAGATGGCGAAGATCCCGCACGAGATCCAGACCTACGACCACGATCCCAACGCCGAATCGTTCGGGCTGGAGGCGGCCGAGGTCCTCGGCCTTGATCCGGCGACGGTATTCAAGACCCTGCTGGCCGAACTGGACCGATCGAGTCCGAAGCCGGAGACCGTGGTGGCCATCATCCCGGTTACCCACATGCTCGACCTCAAGGCCCTGGCTCGGGCCGCCGGGGCCAAGAAGGCGGCTATGGCCGACCCGGCCGACGCCGAACGGTTGACCGGCTATGTGGTGGGCGGCATCTCCCCCCTGGGTCAACGCAAACGACTGCGGACCTTCATCGATCAATCGGCGGCCGACCACGACCGCATCAACATCAGCGGGGGCAGGCGGGGGCTGGAGATCCGGCTCGACCCCGACGACCTGGCCCGCCTGACCAACGCCGACTTCCATCCCCTGGCCGCCGAGTGAGGCGAGGCGCTCCCGTTGTCCCGACGACCGAGACGACGGGGCCGCGGACAATCGGTCACACCAAGAAGTGGGCCCCGGGGCCCTGCTCGGCCGCCTTGTCGCCGGGGTTGAAAACCTGGCACGCATCCAGGGTCTGGCACCCGCAGCCGATACAGGCCGACAGCTTGTCCCGCAGGGCGACCAGGGTGGCGATCTGCTGCTCCAGCCGGGGTCGCCACTGGGCGGCGAACTGCTCCCATTCCCGGCGTGTCGGCGCCCGATCATGGGGCAAGCCGGCCAGCGACTGCCGTATCTCGTCGAGGCTCAGCCCCACGCTCTGGGCCGCCCGAATGAACGCCACCCGCCGTAGCACGTCCCGGGCATAGCGGCGCTGACCACCATCGGTGCGGCGGGACACGATCAGCCCCTTCGACTCGTAGAACCGCAGTGTCGAGGTGGCGACGCCGATGCGAGCCGCGGCCTGTCCCACCGTCAGCTCGCCGGCCGGCTCCCTCCCGCCTGTGACCACGGCCTAGCCGCCGTGTCTCCGCAGAACCGGCCCGTCGGCCGAGTCCTCCACCGTCCAGCCGGCCTCGGCCAGCCGGGCCCGAAGGGTGTCGGCGGTGGCGAAGTCCTTGGCCGCTCTGGCCTCCTGTCGCCGTTCGGCCAGGTCCTGGATCTCGCCTGGGACATCGGACGACTCGACCCGGAACTCCAGACCGAGCACCGCTGCCAGCTCCCGCGCCGTGGTGGCGGCGGCGGCCGCCGAGTCGTCGTCACCCCGATCGAGAGCCGAGTTGGCCTCCCGGACCTGGCGGAACAGCAGATCGGTGGCGCCGGCGGTGTCGAGGTCGTCCTCCATGACGGCCCGGAACCGATCCAGAACCGAGACATCGGCGGCCCCCGACAGGCCGGCGGTCCGGCGGGCGAAGGCGTCAAGACGGGCGAGGGCGGCCTCGGCGTTGGTCATGGTGGTTTCGGTGATCTCGATCGGTGATCGGTAATGGGACTGCAGCACCAACAGCCGGTAGGCCCGCGCGTCGTATCGTTCCATGAGATCGAGCAGGTTGGTCACGTTGCCCAACGACTTCGACATCTTCTCGCCCTCGAGTTCCACGAACCCGTGGTGCATCCAACGCCGGGCGAAACGCTTGTCCAGGGCAACGGCCTGAGCCCGCTCGTTCTCGTGGTGGGGGAAGGTCAGATCGAGCCCACCGGTGTGAAGGTCGAAGTCCTCGCCCAGAAGGTCGAGGCTCATGACCACGCATTCGGTGTGCCAGCCCGGGCGACCCTCACCCCACGGGGACGGCCACGACGGTTCGCCGGCCTTGGCCAGCTTCCACAGGGCGAAGTCGGCCGGGTGCTTCTTCTCGGTCCCGACCAACTCCCGCTCGCCGCCCCCGGCCCGGAGCTCGTCCAGGCTTTGATGGGCCAGCAGCCCGTAGCCATCCACCTGCTCGACCGACAGGTAGACACCGTCGGAGGTCTGGTAGGCACGGCCTCGCTCCACGAGGTTGGCGATCAGGTCGATCATCTGGTCCAGGTACTCGGAGGCATGGGGGGTGAGATCGGGACGGGACACGTTCAACCGGTCCATGGCCTGCCACCAGACATCTTCGCACTTGACGGCGATATCGGCCCAGTCCCGGTTCTCCCGCTGGGCCCGATCGATGATCTTGTCGTCGATGTCGGTGATGTTGGAGGCGAAGACCACCTCCAGACCCGACCAGGCCAGGAACCGTCTGAGTACATCGTAGACGAGGGCATGGCGGCCGTGGCCGAGATGGGGTGGCCCGTAGACGGTGGGTCCGCACACATAGATCGACACCTTGCCCTCGTCCCGAAGCTCGAGGGGTACGACCGATTGTCGAGCCGTGTCATAGATCCGCATCATGGACACCACACTACCCAACGGGACCCGACCTCGGCCGCTGCTTTTCCGCCGGCGAGTGCTCCCGGCACTCCCCGCCATCGATGACCGGTGGGATCAGACGCCGGTCAGCGACCAGACACCACCGGTGGCCGAGGAGTCCCCGTCGTCGTGTCGGGTCACCCGATGCTGGCGCTCCAAGGCCAGCAGATGGGCAAACACCGAATTGGCGGCGGCCCGCCAGAGCCGCTTGTCGACATCGGCGTACATCGTCGGTACCAGGTGCTTGATCGACGTCGGACCCTCGGCCAGGGCGGCCACTATCTGCTTCTCCCGGCCCCGGCGATGCTCGATGAAGCTGCGCACGTAGTCTTTCGGATTCTCGATGGCCGGCCCGTGGGTGGGCCAGTAGCGGGCGTCGTCGCGTCCGAGGAGCTTGCTCAGACTGTTCATGTAGTCGAGCAGATCACCATCGGGGGGCGAGATCACCGAGGTGGCCCAGCCCATGACATGGTCCCCGGTGAACAGCACCCGGTCGCCGTTGCCGTCGTCGATGAGCGAGAAACAGACATGGTTCGAGGTATGGCCCGGAGTATGGACCACCTCCACCTGCCACCGGCCGTCGGTGTCGCCGATCAACTCACCGTCGGTCACGGCCACGTCGGGCACGAAGTCGTGGTCGGGGCCCTCCCGCTTCAGCTCGTCCGGGGTGTTCTCCCAGGCGGTACGGAACTCCTCGGCCTCCTCGGCGCTGAAGTGTTCGTCAAAGGAGAGTCCATCGAGAGGATGGGCGTCGGGCACCGGCCCGTGGGGTCCGAAACCGTAGGTCGGAGCCCCGGTTCGGGCTTGCAGCTTGTCGACACCGGCGGTGTGGTCGGTGTGGGTGTGGGTGACGAGGATCCGTTCGATTCGTTCGCCCGGCTCGAGGGCGGCCTCGACGGCGTCGAGATGATCGTCCAGGCTCGGGCCGGGGTCGATTACGGCCACCGACCCCCGACCGATGAGGTAGACCCCGGTGCCGGTGAAGGTGAAGGGATTGGGGTTATTGGCCACCACCCGCCGGATCAGCGGGCTGATGTCGACTCGTTGTCCATAGCTCGGTTCGAATTCGGTGTTGAAGGAAATACCCATGCAGATGTCCGTAGTGATGCCGTTGGTGTCGTCGGCCACCGCGACACCTCGCCATCGGAGTCGACCTCGACGTGAAAGTCAAGCGCCGGCATCAACCTCATTGGTGGGAGGCGGGGAGATCGGGGGCGCCGGGAGCGAGAGCCTCCATGGCCGGGAAGAGCCAGTCGGGCGGGCGGGTGGGCCGTCCCTCGAGATCGGTGACGGCGATGGTCACGTCGCCGTCGATCAGCAGCTCCTCACCCCGGTACACCCGCTGTTTCCAGACCGAGCTGGCTCGCCGGGCCGTGGCCAGCTCGGTGGTGACCGCCAAGCGGTCGCCGGCCCCGGCGGCGGCCACGTAGCGAACCTCGATCCTGGTGATGACCAGCTGGAAACCGCTCTGGGCAATGCCGACGATGGGAATACCGCACGCCTCGAGGGCCTCGGTACGGGCCACCTCGAGGTAGGTGATGTAGGCGGCATGGTTCACGTGGTTGTAGGGATCGAGCTCGTTGAAGCGGACGGTCAGCTCGGTGCGATGGGCCATAGCGCCCCACGGTAGTGAGCCTTCATCCCGTCCGTTACCCATCGGGTCCAATAGACTTCGAGCCAGCAAGCACCACTCAGCCCCAAGGAGGCACCATGGCATTGGCCGTAGGCGACGACGCACCCGATTTCACCCTCAAGGACCAGGACGGCAACGAGCACACGCTGTCGTCGTATCGAGGTGACAAGCCGGTGGTGCTCGTCTTCGTGCCGTTCGCCTTCACCGGCGTGTGCGAGGGCGAGTTCTGCCAGCTGAGCGAGAACCTCAACCAGTTCGACACCGCCGGCGTGCAATTGTTGGGCATCTCCTGCGACCGCCAGTTCTCGCTCAAGGCCTGGACCGAGCAGGCCGGCATCAACTTCCCGGTGTTGTCCGACGGCTGGCCCCATGGTGCCACCGCCCAGGCCTACGACTGCTTCAACGAGGATCTCGGTTGCGCCATGCGCCGCACCATCGTGATCGACTCCGACGGCAAGGTGGCGAAGATCTTCCAGAGCGGCGGCCTGGGTGAACCCCGGGCGAAAGAGGAGTACGACGCCGCCCTGGCCGAGCTGACCGCAGCCTGAGGGGGCGGCCAGGTTTCAGATCCGATCCGAAAGGGTCCGAGGACCGATCCGGTTCCTGCCCCAGGCCGGCCAACCGTCAGGGCAGGGGCCGGCTTCGGCCGCCTGAATGAGCCGGTGGACATTGCTGCGATCGAGCCGAACCCCCGGACCTCGAACGGTCCGAGATGGCGTGGCCCGGCGTCAACCTGATTGTCTGCATCGTTTCCACTGCAACGACCCTCACGACCCGGTGACCCGGGACACCACCATGACCACGGGACGATGCGGTCAGCGTTGCTCGTCGCGGATGACCTGGACGTCGTGGGGATGGCTCTCCCGTAAGCCGGCCGACGTGATCTTGGTCAGCCGGGTCTTGGTCCTCAAGTCGTCGAGGTTGGCGGCCCCGGCGTAGCCCATGCCGGAGCGGAGACCGCCCACCAGCTGGCCCACCAGTTCGGCCAGGGAACCGGCGTAGCGGACCCGGGCCTCGATGCCTTCGGCCACGTGCTTGCCCTGGCTCTGGCCGGTTCCGTAGCGGTCGGCGGCCCGGCCCCGCATGGCGCCGGCCGAGCCCATGCCCCGGTAGGTCTTCCACATTGCGCCCTCGACCAGCTCCAGCTCACCCGGGGCCTCGTCGACACCGGCCAGGGCGTTGCCCAACATCACGGCGTCGGCTCCGGCCACGAAGGCCTTGACGATGTCACCGGACGTGACCACACCACCGTCGGCGATGACGGGCACGCCACGGGGTCGGGCGGCCAGCACACATTCATAGATGGCCGACAGCTGGGGCATTCCGGCCCCGGCCACGACCCGTGTGGTGCAGATCGAACCGGCGCCGACCCCGACCTTGACCACGTCGGCCCCGGCCTCGATGAGAGCCACCGTGCCCTCGGCGGTCACGACATTGCCGCCCACCACCATCAGCTCGGGCCACTTCTGCTTGAGCCCGGCCACCGTGTCGATCACGCCCCGGGTGTGACCGTGGGCGGTGTCGATCACCACCAGGTCGACACCGGCGTCGACCAGGGCCTGGGTGCGGTCCAGGTAGTCGCTGACGCCGACGGCGGCCCCGACCCGGAGCCGACCGTTCTCGTCGACCGTGGCGTTCGGCTTCTCGATCCGCTTGTTGATGTCTTTGACCGTGATGAGACCGCTGAGACGACCGGAGTCGTCGATCAGCGGCAGCTTCTCGATGCGATGCTTGTGCAGGATCTCCACCGCCGCCTCCAGGGAGGTCCCGACCGGGGCAGTGACCAGCGGGGCGGCGGTCATGAACTCGGTGACCGGACGGTCCTGTTCGGCCTCGGTGCAGAATCGCACGTCCCGGTTGGTCAGGATGCCGACCAGGCGATCCTCGTCGTCGACGATGGGGACTCCGGAGATCGAGTGGTGGGACATGATGCGCTCGGCATCGGCCAGGGTGGCCGCGGGTGGCAGGCTGATGGGAGACGTGATCATGCCGGCCTGGGCCCGCTTGACCCGATCGACCTGCTCGGCCTGCTCGTCCACCGAGAGGTTGCGGTGGAGCACGCCGATGCCGCCCTCCCGGGCCATGGCGATGGCCAGTTCGGCCTCGGTCACCGTGTCCATGGCCGCCGACAGCAGCGGCACCTCCAGGGAAATGGCACCGAGGTTGGAGCGGGTCGACACCTCGTGGGGCAGCACCTCGCTCCAGCCGGGGACGACGAGCACATCATCGAAGGTCAGAGACTCGAAGCCGGTGAGCAGATCGTGATTTCGGGGTTCCATGGTGCTCTCCGTTCGGTCGGGTCCGACACTCAGAGTAGGTTCGGTCAGGGGGCGATCCGTGGATCCAGTCGCTGTTGGTCGAGGACGGTGGCGATGGCCTGGACGATCAGCCGGTGCTCGACGTCATGGACCCGGGTTTCGTAGGTATCCAGGCTCTCACCCTGGCGAAACTCGATCTCCTCCCACACGATAGTCGGCCCGTCGTCCACACCTTCGTCGGGAACGTAGTGGACCATCACCCCGCCGGAGGTGATGGCACCGTCCTGCCACGCCCCATAGGCCCGCTCGATGGCGTGGAGTCCGGGGAAGGCCCCCGGCTTCGCCGGGTGGAGGTTGATCACGGTGTGGCGGCCGACGAACTCCTCACTCAGCAGGCGATCCCAGCCGGCCAGCACGACCAGGTCGACCCCGACTGTTGCCACCTCGTAGGCCAGCTCGGCGTCGTAGTGTCGACGAGGCTCGGAGCCGGGCGCCTTGATCATGGTCGCAATGCCGGCCTCGGTTGCCCTGGTCAGGGCGTAGGCCTCGGGGTGGTTGCTGACCACCACGGCGATTTCGGCCCACAGACGACCGGAATGGCAGGCATCGATGATGGCCCGTAGATTCGAGCCGTTGCCCGAGACCAGGACGGCCAGCCGACCCGGTCGCTCCCCCGACGATCGGGCCGGCGATGTTCGGTCGGCCGACGCCATGTCAGCTGATGGCCACGTCGCGTCCCGACACCACCCGCCCGATAAGCACGGTGGGTTCGGGGACGGCCTGCTGGAACAACTCGAGATCGTCGCGGGCTATCACCGCCACCATACCGATTCCCAGGTTGAGGATCTGGTGGGCCTCGATCTTGTTGAGCCCCCCGAGGTTGACCAGTAGCCGGAACAGGGGCGGCCAGGTCCACGATGAGGAATCGATGACGGCGCCACAGCCGTCGGGCAGGACCCTGGGGATGTTGTCGATCAGGCCACCACCGGTGATGTGGGCCAGTCCCAGGATCAGGTCGGCCTCGAGGGCGGCGGCCAACGGTTTCAGGTAGCTGCGGTGGGTCGCCACCAGGGCCTGCCCCACCGACTCGCCATCACCGCCGGGCAGCGGTTCGCTCAGGTCCATTTCCGAAAACACCTTGCGGGCCAGCGAGTAGCCGTTGGTGTGGAGACCCGATGACGCCAGGCCGACGAGCAGATTGCCTGGCCGGATGTTGGCCTTGGGCAACAACCGGGCCCGCTCCACCACACCGACGATGGTGCCGGACACGTCAACTGCTCCGGTGGCCAGCACATCGGGCATCTCGGCCGTCTCGCCGCCCAACAATACGCAGTGGGCGTCTCGACAGGCGGCCGCCATCCCATCGACGATGCGTCCGACCAGCTCGGTGTCGAGCGACGCGGCGGCGATGGTGTCGAGGAAGAAGAGGGGTTTGGCCCCCTGGACCAGTACGTCATTGATGCTGTGGTTGACGATGTCGGCCCCGATGGATTCCCAGGCGTCGACCCGGGCCGCCACCAGGGTCTTGGTGCCGGCTCCGTCGGTACTGGCCACCAGCAGTGGATCATCGAAATGGGAGATCGAGGTGAGATCGAACACCCCACCGAAGGAACCGAGACCGGCCAGAACCCGCCCGTCATGGGTGCCGGTCACCGCCTTGGCTATGCGCTGGTTGACATCGGATGCGGTGGCGAAGGACACACCGGCCCTGGCGTAGGCATCCCGAGGGGCGTAGCGCCAGCCGATGTCCCGGCGGGCGAACAGCTGGTCGCCCACCATGCGGTTGACCACGCTGTAGATCTTGGTCAGGGCCGAGGCCAGATCTTCGCCCACCCCGGTCACCGAGATCACCCGTCCGCCACAGCTGACGGCGTTGCCCTCGTGGTCCAACGTGGTCGATCCGTGGATGACGGTGACGTCAGCCGGCAGCGCCATGTCGGGAACGGGCACGGACTCGGCCGGCGAGACCGGGTAGCCGCGGGCCGCCACCACCACGGTGGCCGCCGTTCGATCCAGATGCCGGCTCACCTCCACCTGGTCGAGCCCACCGTTGGCGGCGCACCACATGACCTCGAGGGCATCGCAGTCCAGGAGCGGTAGCAGTACCTGGGCCTCGGGATCACCGAACCGGCAGTTGTACTCGATAAGGCGGGGCCCGTGCTCGGTGAGCATGATGCCGGCATAGATCACACCGATATAGGGCGTGCCGTCGGCGGCCATGCCGTCGACCACGGGCTGGAGGAATCGGGCCGCCAGCTCGGCCTCCAGGTCGGCCTTGCCCGGAACCGGGGCGAAGGCGCCCATGCCACCGGTGTTGAGCCCGGTGTCGCCCTCCCCCACCCGCTTGTGATCCTGGGCCGTACCGAGCACGACCACCCGTTTGCCGTCCGACACTCCGAACAGGCTGAGCTCCTCACCCTCCAGTCGCTGCTCCAACACGATGGTGGCGCCGGCCTCGCCCATGGTGCGTTCGGCCAGAAGGTCGTAGACGGCTCGTTCCGTCTCGACCGCGTCGGCGGGCACGATCACGCCCTTGCCCGACGCCAGGCCGTCGGCCTTGACCACGACCGGAGCGGCGAAGGCTTCGAACCAGTCCAGGGCGTCCGACACTTCGGTGAAGGCCCGGCACTCGGGGCCGGGAATGCCGTAGCGGCCGGCGAACTCGCGGGCGAACGATTTGGAACCCTCGAGCCGGGCGGCGGCGGCGGCCGGTCCGAAGCAGGCTACCTCGGCGGCCCGGACGGCGTCGGCCAGACCGGACACCAGGGGCGCCTCGGGTCCGATGATCACCAGATCGACGTCGTTGTCGAGGCAGAACGAGATCACGGCACCATGATCGCCGATATCGAGGCTCACGTTGTGCTCGGCGGTTCCGGCGTTGCCGGGAGACACCATGAGCCGACCGAGACGGGGCGAATCGGTCACGGCGGCGGCGATGGCGTGCTCCCGGCCGCCCGAGCCGACCACGAGCACGTTGAGCGGTGCCCGGTCTTCCCAGGAGCGCTCCGCCCCCTCGGACTGTGGCCCCAATCGGTCTTGACTCATCCCAACACCCCGTCGAATCGTTTCTTCTCAGTGGCCAGTGACAGCTGTATGGGTATCGGATAACTGCCGGTGAAGCAGGCGTTGCAGTAGCCGTCGTCCCGACCCAATGCCTTCATCATGCTGGGAACCGGGAGGAAGCCCAGGCTGTCGGCTCCGATGTGGTCACGGATCTCGGGCACGCCGAGCTGGTGGGAAATCAACTCCTCGTAGGTCCCCATGTCAACCCCGAAGAAGCAGGGGTTGGTGATGGGCGGGCACGTGACCCGGACGTGGACCTCGGTGGCCCCGGCATCACGAATCAACCGGACCAGCGAACCCGAGGTGGTTCCCCGGACGATCGAGTCGTCGACCATGACCACCCGGCGACCGGCGATGTTCGAGTCCAGCGTGTTGAACTTGAGGGCAACTCCCTGGCGCCGCAACTCGTCGGTCGGTTCGATGAAGGTCCGACCGATGTAGCGGTTCTTCACAAACCCTTCGTTGTAGGGGATCCCGGACACGTTTGAGTATCCGATGGCCGCCGGCATCGACGAATCGGGAACGGGGATGACCACGTCGGCCTCCACCGGATGCTCCCGAGCCAGTTCCTCACCGAGATTCTGGCGGGCCTGATGGACCAGCAGACCATCCCAGGTGGCGTCGGGCCGGGAGAAGTAGATGTGCTCGAACGTACACCGGGCCAGCCTGTCCTTGGCCGGCAGTGCCCGATGGACCCGGGCGATGGGGCCGCTCAGCACCACCACCTCGCCTGGTTCGACCTCCCGGATGTCGACGCAGCCCAGTGTCTGCAGCGCCCCGGTTTCGGAGGCCACGACGTTGCCGCCGGTGGGCAACTTGCCCATCGACAGAGGCCGGAACCCCCACGGATCGCGGGCGGCCAGAACCTTGGTTCCGCAGATGACGACCAGGCAGTAGGCGCCCTCCCAGTCGGGCATGACGTTGGCCAGCCGCTCCTCCCAACTGTCACCGTCGGCCGCAGCCAACATGAGCGCCAACACCTCTGAATCGGACGAGGACTGGAGCCCGGCGCCCCGCTCCAACAGGCGGGTGCGGAGCCGGTCGGCGTTGACCAGATTGCCGTTGTGGGCCACCCCGAGCGGTCCGTGAATGGTCTCGACCAGATAGGGCTGGACATTTCGCTCACTGTTTGATCCAGTGGTGGAGTACCGGGTATGGCCGATGGCCATGGAGCCCACCAGGGGATCAAGGGTGCCGGGCTGGAACACCTGGTTGACCAGACCCTGGCCCTTGTGGAGTCGCACCGCCCGCCCGTCGGACACGGCGATTCCGGCCGCCTCCTGGCCCCGATGCTGCAGGGCGTACAAACCGAAGAAGGCGAGACGGGCGGCGTCGTCGTCCCGGGTCGAGATGGCGACGACCCCGCACTCCTCGCTCGGATGGTCGTCGCCACGATCGGGGCGGCCGGTGAAGTCGGAGGATCTGGTCATGACCACAAATCCATCCGATCGTGACCACGGGGGGCCTTGGCGGCGGCGTGGCTCATCGCGAGCACTGTGTGCGAAACCGCGGGCTCATCGCATTCATCGTAGTGGGTGAAAAGATCGATCACATGTTCGGGTGCCCGGTTTTCCCGTCCCGACGAGATGACATCGGTCATGGCTCTCCTCGATTGTTGACCGTCAGGGTTAGCGGCCGTGTGGTGTCGATTTTGAGACTCTCGCCGTGAGCCCACGATCCGAGACACGATCTCGACCTGCGACTCGAGCGGAAGCCCCACGCCTGCTGCCCTCAAGCCGGGAGGAAGGGAGCGACATTGCCCCGGATTCGCTCCTCGATCGGGCGCTCACCGGGCACGAAAGGCCTCCCGGTGATGGCCTCGTAGAGATGAACGTAGCGTCGGGAGGTCTCGACCCACACCTCGGCTCCCAATTCGGGGGGCTCACCGTCGCCAACATAGCCGGCGGCTCGAAGGGCGAGACGAACCGGTTCCTTGTCGAAGCTCTCGGGTGTCAGACCGGCGGCCAGGCGATCATCCAGTGTCGAAGCCTCCCAGAAACGGGACGAGTCGGGGGTATGGACCTCGTCGATGAGTAGCAACTCGCCGTCGGGCGAGAGGCCGAATTCGTATTTGGTGTCGGCCAGCACGAAGCCGGCGCCGGCCGCCACCTCGACTCCTCGGGCGTACAGGCCGAGGGCGACCTTCTGGATGTCAGCCCACAGTCCGGCCTCCACCAGCCCTCGGGCCACCACCTCGTCACAGGAGACGGGCCGATCGTGGCCACCCTTTTCGGCCTTGGTCGTCGGGGTGATGAGTGGCTCGTCGAGCGGTCCATGAGGTTCGAGACCGTCGGGAAGCCGGTAGCCGTACATGGTCCGCTCGCCCTTCAGGTACCGGGGCAGCAGCGATGTCGAGGTGCTTCCGGTCAGCCGGCCTCGAACCACCACCTCGACCGGCAACGGTCGGGCGTCGACCACGACGACGGCGTTCGAGTCGGGCACGGCGACGAGGTGATTGGCCACGATGTCGGCCGTCGTCTCGAACCACCAGACCGACAACTGGTTGAGGACCTGGCCCTTGTGTTCCACCACCCCGACAACGCGATCGAAGGCACTGAGCCTGTCGGTGGTGATCAGGAGTCGACGATTGCCCGCCAGTGGCCAGGCATCACGCACCTTGCCCATGGTTCGACCCGGAAGATCGAGCTCGACGGCCGTGATCGTCGCTCCTGCGCCCATGGTTCAATGATGGCCAGACCGCAGTTCGTTGCCGTCACCGACCGAGGACTTTGAACAAAAAGTCCAGGCCGACTTCGGCCTCGACCGTTCCGTGGCCGTCGCCGTCAACCGCCCACAGCCTTCACCCCGGCGGTGAACAGGGCCAGACAGCGGGCGCCGTTGGGACGGCGCCGATGGGGGCTCTGTCGCTCCATGACGTGATCCTCCGGGTGCGGCATCATGCCCAGCACCAGACCCGACGGATCGCAGATACCGGCGACATCTCCGGCCGATCCGTTGGGATTCAGTGGATACTCGCCGGCGGCCGGTGAACCGTCGGAGTGACAGTAGCGGAAGGCGACGAGATCGTCGTCGGCCAGGGCCTGACCGTTGTCGGACACATACCGGCCCTCGCCGTGGGCCACCGGGCACCAGATCGGGCCCTTCACTTCGGCCGTCCAGATCGAGTGGGCGGCCCCCGGTTGCAGGTACACCCAGCGGCACTCGAATCGCCCGCCGGCGTTCTCGATCAGGGCTCCCCTGGTGTCACCACCCGGGAGCAGGCCGGCGTACACCAGGGCCTGGAATCCGTTGCACACCCCGATGATGGGCATTTCCCGGGCCCGAGCCTCCTCCAGCTGGTCCCGAAACCAGCCGCCGAGCTCCAACCCCAAGACCCGACCCGCCCCCAAGGCGTCGCCGTAGGAGAAGCCACCGGGCAGGGCAAGGATCTGGTAGTCCGACAGTCTGGTCTCGCCCCGGCGAATAGCCTCCAGCGGATACTGGTGGGCCCGGGCTCCGGCCAGCTCGAAGGCCCGGGCCATCTCGTCGTTACGGTTCGTGCCGGGGGCGATCGGGATGAGCACCGCAGGTCGGACCCCGTTGCCGGCCCCGGTACCGGAGTTGGCGGCAGCAGTGTCGGTCATAGCCTGATTCCTCCCAAGCCGGAATCGACGATCGCCGACCGGCCGGCCAGATGACCCCGGTAGGCCTCGGCTATCTCGTCGATGCTGACATCGAGCTGGGGACCGATCCGGAGCCGATCGCCGTCGGTGACCCAGCCGATCCGGCTGGCCGACGGCACGAGCTGGGCGAATCGATCGGCATCGTCAGGTGCCACCTCCACCAGGTAGCGGCCGGCCCCTTCCCCGAACAATTCCCGGGCCCCGTGATCGGTGGCAACCGCCAGGGTCAGGCCTCGGCGACCGGCGAAGGCCCATTCGGCGGCGGCCACGGCCAAACCACCCTCGGCAATGTCGTGGGCACTGTGAACCAGCCCTTCGATTATGGCCCGATGGACCTGACGATGCCGATCGACGGCATCGACGTCGGGCGGAGGCACCGGACCTCCCCGGTCGGCACCCAGCACGTCATCGAGGTGGGACCCACCGAGTTCCCCGTGTTCGGGACCGACCAGCCAGACGTCGTTGCCCACCCTGACCACACCGGTGGAGGGAACGACAGTGAGATCCTGAACCACGCCGACCGCGGTGATGATCAGAGTGGGGGTCACGGGATCGATGTGACCGTCGGCGTCGACAAACTCGTTGAACAACGAGTCCTTGCCCGAGACGAACGGTGCGCCGTGGGCGATGGCGGCATCGTGGCAACCACGGCAGGCGGCGACCAGCCCGGCCAGGGCCTCGGGCCGGGTCGGGTTGCCCCAGGCGAAGTTGTCGAGCAACGACAGTCGGGCCGGGTCGGCCCCGGCCACCACGGCGTTACGAACCGCCTCGTCCACCGCAGCCCAGGCCATGGCCTCGGGGTCGTGCCGACCAAGCCCCACGGCGGCACCGATTCCAATGGCCAGCCCCCGGGTCTCATCGGTTCCCGGGGGAACCATGACCGTGCCGTCGGCCGGGCCGTCCAATTCGGGACCGCCATAGGGCCGGACGACCGTCCCGCCCAACACCTCATGGTCATAGGTCCGGACCACGTCCTCGTTGGACCGGATCGAGGGATGAGCCAGCAGGGCGAGCAGGGCGTCGTTCGGGCTCACCGTGTCCGGTACCGGCTCCGAACCGGGCCGGGGCGGTCGGCGATAGTCGACACCTGGCGCCTCCAACTCGAGTCGGGGACGCCCGTCATGGAGGAATCGGCACTCGAGATCGACCACCGTCTGGGGCCCGTCCACCACCCGCAAATGGCCGTCGCCGGTGAAACGCCCGATGACGGTGGCCTCCACCTCCCAGCGACGGGCCACCGCCAGCAGCGGCTCGGGGTCCGAGGTGGCCACCACCATGCGTTCCTGGGCCTCCGACAGCCACACCTCCCATGGAGCCAGACCCGGGTACTTGCGGGGGACGGTGGCGAGATCGACCAACGCTCCCAACTCGTCGGCCATCTCCCCCACCGCCGAAGACAGCCCACCGGCACCACAGTCGGTGATGGCGTTGTACAGCCGGTGATCTCGAGCCACGAGGATCACGTCGATCAGACCTTTCTCAACCACCGGATCACCGATCTGGACCGACGATCCGGCGACCTCGGCCGTAGTGGTGGTCATCGACTGCGACGAGAAGGTGGCGCCACCCACCCCGTCGCGGCCGACCTTGCCCCCCAGAACCACAATGGCGTCGCCGGCCTTGGGTTGGGTCGGATTCGAACCCCGGGGCAACAGGCCGATACAACCGGCGAACACCAGGGGCGTGGTGGTGTAGCCGGGATCGTGGAAAACCGCCCCGGCCAGGTTCGGCACTCCGATCTTGTTGCCGTAGTCCCCGATCCCGGCGACCACCCCGGATCGGATCTGACTGGGGTGCAGGACCCCGGTGGGCAGACTGTCGGAGGGGACATCTTCGGGTCCGAAGCACAACACGTCGGTGACGGCGATGGGTTTGGCCGACACCCCGAGTATGTCACGGACCACTCCGCCGACCCCGGTGTTGGCGCCGCCGAAGGGCTCCAGGGCGGAAGGGTGATTATGGGTCTCGGCCTTGAGGGCCAGGTCGAATTCGTCGTCGAAGTGCACGATGCCGGCATTGTCGACGAACGCGCTCTCCACCCAGGGGGCGTCGATCTTGTCGGTGGCGGCCCGCAGATAGTCCGACAGGAGGCCGTCGATCCGACCATCGGGGGTGGAGATGAGGGCACGGAAGGTCTTGTGCGAGCAGTGCTCGGACCAGGTCTGGGCCAGGGTCTCCAGCTCACCGTCGGTCGGAGGTCGACCGATCCCGTCGAACCAGGCCTGGATGGCCGCCATCTCCTGCACCGACAGGCCGAGACGGCGTTCGGCCGACACCGCGGCCAGCTCCTGGGCCGACAGGCCACCCAGATTCACCGCCTGAACCGGTGGCGGCTGCGCCGTCTGGTCGACGTACGCCGGTGGCAGCACATCGAGCTGCCACCGCTCGATGACCTCGTTGTGGAGGACAAGGTTGGCCAGCCGGTGGATCTCGTCGGGGTTCAGCCGTCCGTACACGAACCAGCGATCGGCCACGGTGGCCTCCGAGACCGGCAGTCCCAGTGAGCCGGCGGCCCGCCGGAGTTCGGCCCCTTCGCGATCGGTCACCCCGGGGCGCAGGCCGGTTTCGATGACCGTGACCTGGCCCTGCCTGCTGGGTGGCTGGTGCTCTCCTCGAAGCATCCACCATTGCCCGACAGCATCGGTCAGCAACCGGACGGCCAACTGCTCGACCTGATCGCCATCGAGTGATCCCCGGACGTGGGCCAGACGATAACGGACGATCTGATCGACGGCGATACCGAACAGGCGGGCCTTCTCGATGGCGCTGTCAGGCCCGACCTCGGGCCGGCCCGGACCGATGACAATGGCAAAGTCAGACTCCACTCCCACCCGAACAGGATGTCGTGTTCCGGCGCCAGATGACACACCATCGGCGATTTCCACAAAAAACTCAAAGTGGAGCCGACGCCGCCGCAGCGGCCGATACTGGGGTCATGGGTAGCGGATTCGTGCTCGGCGTGGACCTGGACGGCGTCTGTGCCGACTACCACCACGGATTTCGCGACGTCGTGGCCGCCGACCGGGGGGTGGATCCCGCCACCCTGGAACCGCCGACCGACTGGGGCTATCACCACTGGGGGGTGGACGAGGTGGAGTTCATGCGTCTCCACAAGCTGGCGGTGACGGAAAAGCGCATGTTCCAGAGCCTGCCTGTCATGGACGGCTGTCCCGACGCGCTGTGGCGGCTCTCCGACCTCGGGGTGTGGATCCGCATCATCACTCACCGGCTCTATGTCAACTGGGGTCACGCCGTCACCGTGTCCGACACGGTGACCTGGCTGGACGAGCACCGGATTCCCTACCGGGACATCTGCTTTCTCGGCGACAAACCACAGGTGGGGGCCGACGCCTACATCGACGACGCTCCCCACAACATCGATGCGCTACGAGCCGCCGGCAACACGGTGATCGTCTTCGACCAGCCCTACAACAAATCGCTCGACGGACCTCGAGCCCACAGCTGGACCGAGGCCGAAGAGCTGGTCCAGGATCTCGCCGCCCGAAAAACGGCAATCCAACCCCAACTACCGGGCCTGGATGCCGGGGCCGACCGCCTCGATCGGCGCCGACACTGACATCGCGCCGGACCGCCGGCCCGATGCGGACTCAGCCCGGCGGCCGAATACGGGACTCGACCTCAGTGGGTGAGGGCGCCGGCCGCGGCCCGCTCGATCTCCGACAAGGCGGCCAGCAACCAGGCATTGGACACGGTGCTCTGCCCGGGAAGCCGGGCCAGGAGACGATCGACGGTGACCGTGATCAGTCGCTGATCGGACCCGGCCAGCCGCAAGTCGAGAAGATGATCGACGACCTGGGATCGCCCGGTGAGCTCTCCAGTGACGGTGTTTCGAATCTCGGCGATGATCTGAGCTATACCTGGTTCAACCACCAGAACATCATGGCACGCCGAACGGCGCGACCGGTAACGCGTGGGGAAGCTGCCCTATGGCAACGGTTCATTGCACATGGTTGGACCTCGGGCGGGAAGGCCCGGCGTCTCGCAGCGTGACACCGATCGGATCAGGAGCGCTACGGTTGGGATGTGAGCGCCGGTGCCACATCCGATCCGGTCCAGATCATGGCCCTGGTTGCGGCTGTGATCGTCGCCGCCGTGCTGGTACTGGCGGCCGTCAGCAAGCTACGGGACCCTCGGGCCGCGGCCGACGAGTTCGCCGCCCTCGGTCTTGGAGCGGCTTCGGTACTGGCCCGCGTCGTCCCCGGGTTGGAGCTGGCCACCGCGGCGGCCCTGGTCGTGGCCCCGGGCTGGGGTGGCGCCGTCGCCTTCGCCCTCCTGGTCGGCTTCACCACCGTGCTCGTGACCACCATGATCCGCTGGCCCGAGGGTACGCCTCGGCCCGGGTGTGCCTGCTTCGGCGGCTCGAGCCACGAGCCCATCGGGGTCCGCCACCTGGTTCGCAACCTGGCTCTGCTCGCCCTGTGCGGGCTGGCCACCTTGTTCGACGGGACCCTAGGGTCGGTGCTGCCATGAACGAACATCGGTAGGGGCACCGGACCGGGGCGCTGCATGCCGGAGGTCGGTCCGACAGTGCCACCGGGACCCGAGCCGTATCTCCAACCGGACCACGGCCGCCTTCGACCCGACGACTTTGCCGCCGCCATCAGCGATGGAACCAGGCTGCTCTACCGTGATCACCGGGTCGATGGCACCGCTCCCCCGGGCGAACGTCGACACCGACCGGATCATGCCCGAACAGTTCCTGAAGGAGAGTGGAGCGGACCGGATACGGCCAATGCGTCGTTCTTCGACGACCGGCGGCGCGACGAAGAGAACCTCGTCCTCGAACGTCCCGGGTACCGGAACGCCAAGGTACTTGCCACGGCCCCCGATTTCGGCTCCGGCTCGTCCCGGGAGCACGCCCCGGGGGGGCTTCAGGACTGGGGATTCGAAGCGGTCATCGCCCCATCGTTCGCCGACATCTTCTTCAGCGACTGCACCAAGATCGGTTCGGTCCCGGTGGTACTCTCCGGGAAGGAGGCGCAGTGACTGAACGAGCTCGCCACGGCCGAGCCGGACGCCGAGATCACGATTGACATCGCCACTGGCACCGTGGGCCACCGTTCGGAGTTCGAAGGCGACGTTCCCGCTCGACGAGTTCACCCGATACCGACTGCTCAATGAACGGACGACATCGGACTCACGCTCCGACAGGCCGACGCCATCGACGACTTCGAACACCGAAGGCCCAGTTTTCAACCAGCGCTCTGACGCTGCACTTCAAAGGAGACGACCATCAACAAGACCCTTCTCACAGCTCTGCTGTGCGTGGCACTCTCAGGCTGCGCCATCGTGAGTTCCAGCGACGACGAGAGCCTCCCGGAACGGTTCGCGTTCATCCCCTCACCAGCCGGCCAGCAGGAGACGATCGAGGCGTTCACACAGCTGATCTCGCCGGGTGAACCCGACACCGGCGCCCTCGACGAGGCAACGGTACAACCACTCGGCAAGATCACAGGCTCGAGAGGCACCATCTTCTTCGCTGACTTCCAGATGATCGACTCGGAGTCGGGGCGCAGCCAGTGCAGCGGAGCCGCGGGACCGGGCGGGGGCGGCTGGGGCTGCGGCCCGATCGGAGCTCCGCCCGAGGACATGGCGCTCGACCCGTTGACGGTGTCGGGCTCGGGTTCGTCGGGAACATGGTCTGACGTGCAGTTGCGGGTCAGCGACGACGTCTCCTACCTGTCGGCCGTCGCAGACGATGGAACCTCATATCGGATGGAACCCATCGCCGGGTACGCCTGGATGGAGTGGAAGGCAGCCCACGGCGACCTGCGGATCACCGGTTACGACACCACCGACAACCCGCTCGGGTCCGTCAACGCGCCCACGCGCTGAGACGCCTCCCGGAAGCCACACTGCCGGCATAGGCTCGGATGCATGGACGAATACCCGACCGAGGCAACCAGTCATCTGCGCTACCCGTCGCTGGTACAGCAATGGCAGCGGTTGACGTTCGTCCATTGGCGATACGACCCTGCGGACGTGCAGGCCATCCTGCCGAACGAACTGACCGTGGACACGTTCGACGGTTCGGCGTGGGTTGGGCTTGTGCCGTTCCACATGATCGACGTCCGGCCCCCTTTCATTCCGACCCTTCACCCGATCACGACGTTCCCCGAAACGAACATCCGCACCTATGTCAGGGGTTCACACGGCCAGGGAGTGTGGTTCTGTACCCTCGAGATCACACGACTGCTCGGAGTGGCGGTCGCTCGGACGCTCTTCGGAGTGCCGTACGCATGGGCCGAGATGTCGATCGATCAGACGAGCGAACGGATCCGGTACGCGAGCCGTCGACGATGGCCCAAGCCACGTAATGCGTCGAGTGTCCTGGAGATCGAGATCGGCGAGGAGTTCGACGAGTTGAGTGAACTCGACCGTTTTCTCACATCCCGCTGGGCGACGTACTCGAAGCTCCCGGGCGGAAGTCTCGGATGGGTGCCGGTCGAGCACGAACCGTGGCCGCTTCAGGCTGCCCGCATCCGCGAACTGGGCGAGACACTCACCGTGGCGACCGGACTGCCGGCCCCGACCTCCCCGGCCATCGCCCACTACTCCCCCGGCGTCACCGCTCGAATCGGATTGCCCCACCGAGCCTGATCGTCGGGTTCGGCGAAACACGCCGATCGAAGCCCCGACCCGACACTGACCGGATGGATCGCCGAGCGAAGCCGGTTTCCGGTGCCGGCGCCCTCCACGCACTACGATTGGGCCCCCGGGAATCCCACCTGGCACCATGAGTGTTTCAATCGAGGCGGTCGGAAACGTTCCGCGCCCTCGAGCCCAGAACCAATCCATCACTGGAGTGAACCAGCATGCCTGAAGCAGTAATCGTGTCGACCGCTCGCAGCCCCATCGGGCGGGCGTTCAAGGGCTCTCTGAAGGAGGAGCGGCCGGACGGCATCGCAGCCCAGATGGTCAAGGCGGCGCTGGACAAGGTGCCCGAACTGGACCGTTCGGAAATCGACGACCTCATGCTCGGCACCGGATCACCGGCCGGCGAGCAGGGCTTCAACATGGCTCGAGTCGTGGCCATCCTCTCCGGGCTCGACGATATTCCCGGTGTCACCGTCAACCGGTACTGCTCGTCGTCGCTGCAAACCATCCGCATGGCGGCCCATGCCATCAAGGCCGGCGAGGGCGATGTCTTTGTGGCCGCCGGCGCCGAGTTCGTCAGCCGGTACGGGAACGGCATGTCCGACAACGCCGACGCCCAGAACCCGGCGTTCGGCGAGGCCGTCGCCCGCACCGCCAAGCGGGCCGAGGGCGATGCCGAGACCTGGGCTCCGCCCCAGGGTCTTCCCGACATCTACATCGCCATGGGTCAGACGGCCGAGAACGTGGCCCAAAAGGAGGGTGTGAGCCGGGAGGACCAGGACGTTTGGGGTGTCCGCAGCCAGAACCGGGCCGAGCAAGCCATCGAGCGAGGCTTCTTCGGAAAAGGACATCACCCCCATCACCATGTCCGACGGCTCGATCCTGGCCAAGGACGACGGACCTCGGCCCGGCACCACGTTGGAGGCGGTGAGTCAGCTCAAGCCGGTGTTCCGGCCCGACGGTACCGTTACTGCCGGCAACGCCTGCCCGCTCAACGACGGGGCCGCCGCAGTGGTGGTCATGAGTGACACAAGGGCCCGGGAGCTGGGCATCAAGCCGCTGGCCCGCATCGTGGCCTCGGGCGTGACCGGACTCAACCCCGAGATCATGGGACTGGGACCGATCGAGGCCGTGCGCCAGGCCCTGGGTCGGGCCGGTATGACCATCGACGACATCGACCTGGTGGAGATCAACGAGGCCTTCGCCGCCCAGGTCCTGCCGTCGGCCGCTCACCTCGGCATCGATCTCGACAAGCTGAACGTCAACGGCGGGGCCATCGCCCTCGGGCACCCGTTCGGCATGACCGGAGCCCGCATCATGACCACCTTGCTCAATGGGCTGGAGGATGCCGACAAGACCGTCGGACTCGAGACCATGTGTGTCGGTGGGGGTCAGGGCATGGCAATGATCGTGGAACGAATCTGACCACCATTCCCGCCGATATCAGCTGTTCTCCGCCGGTTACCCCCGGTACCCGATACCGATCCGGAACCAATCTGGCGAAAACTTGAAAAAGTTTTGTAACCGATTTACGATTATCGGGGTCTAAGCATCTGAACACTCTCCCCTGAAGTCCCGGCTCCTCAGGCCGGGACTTCTCGTTTTGGCCCGTTCGTCGGTTGATTGCTGGAACGATGGGTCCTCACAACACCGGCAGCGTAGCCTCACCCTCGACACCGGAGCGGAACAGCGCCCGAATCATGGCCGGGCCCCCGTAGCGACGGCGACCGACCTCGACGGCACAGGCCAGGACCAACGAGTCGGCGTCGGGAGGGTTGGGCCACGGTTCCCGACCCAGCGATCGTGCCAGATCGTCGAGGTGCACCACCTGTTCGACGATCCGGGTCCACAGATAGTCGTCGAGGGCCATCACCAGCCCGTCGTAGACCGCGACCAGGCGATCGGGGGGTTCGGCCGGAAGGCGGGCCGAGAGCCGGTCGATGGCACCGGCCAGGTGATCGACCACGGCCCGGTGGCCGACCTCGGCAACTGCAGCGCCCCGGTCACGGATCCGGAGGTGGTCATCGGCGGTGAGACGGTCCATCACGGTGGCGAAGTAGTCGGCGGCGTTTTCGAAGTCGCAGGCTCCGACCGGCGACTGGCCCGAGAGGTAGTCCTCGACCACCCATACCGAGCCCCGAGCCAGGTGGCCGGCAAGAGCGGCTACGCTTTGACCCTCGAGCACCGATTGTTCGTTCCAGCGGGCCGCCACCTCGTCGTCGCCGACCGCGTCCAGGACAACCCGGGCTCCGGCCAGGAACTGGACTCGCATGCTCACCTCCAAGGGTCCGTTCCGAGCTTGCTACTCATCGGCCGGACTGGGCCCGACCGTGGTGCAGTCGGCCACAACGCCGGGGAAGAACTGATCGAAGCCCTCGACCCCGTTCTCGCCGATCAGCCACTCGTAGCTTTCGGCCCCCGAGATCTTGCCCAGAGCCTCGTTGTCCTCGCCGTAGGCGTCGAACACCGCGTCGGCGATGCATGTTGCCTCGTTCTCGTTGAAGCCGTCGTCGAGCCGGAGCACCTCGATGAAGTCCTCCCTGTCTCCCGGCCCTCCGGTGCATCCGGCCAACAGCACTCCGGCCGCTGCCAAGAGCAGCGCGGCAATGACGGTACGAGTCCGGGAACGGGGAGTCCCGGTGGCAACGACGCCCGAGGCGGAGATTCCCGAAAGGGAGTTCGAGTCCGCAGCGGCCCGATTGAGATCCGATGAGTTGTTCATGACCGGTTCTTTCTACCGTCGGTTCGCCATCTCGGACAACCAGGGCGGATCGGCACCCAGTCGGCTGACCGTGATGGCAGCGGCCGCCACCCCGTAGCCGACGATTTCGATCCACGCCTCGACATCGAGTCCGACCATGGCTTGTGAGGTTACACAGCCTCCGCGGTACAGCCGGCTGAGCACTGCGCCGCAGAAGGAGTCCCCGGCCCCGACGGTATCGGCCACGGTGACCCTTGGTGCCGGCACGGAGAACCGTTGCCCGGAGGCCAGGAAGCCGTCCACACCGGAACCTCCGGCGGTGCGAAGTACGGCACGGGTATTGCGGGCCAAGAGGTCGTCGATGCCCAAACCCATCCATTCCAGATCCTCGTCGCTGGCCTTGATCACATCGGCCCTGTCGATCCAGGGGTCGGCCACGGCGAACCACTCGGCTCGAGACGGAAACACCTGGGGTCGAATGTTGGGATCGAAGGAGACAGCACCGTCGTGTTGATCCAGCAACCGGGCCAGGGTGGCGGCGGTCTCGCCCCGAAAGATCCCGAGGGTTCCGGCATGCAACAGGTGCGGTCCGGGACCGAGAGGGCCGAGATCGAACGACGTCATCGAGGCATCGGCCGTCTTGTCGCCCTCGAACCGGAACGACTGCACCGGCTTGGTGGTGACGATGGCCCGGGCCGTCGGTTCCGGACCCCGCTGGGCCGCTCGAAGATCGACTCCGGAGGCTTCGAGATGGCTCCAGATGCGATCGCCGTAGGGGTCGCTGGAGATTCGACCGACGAAGGCCGTCGGCACCCCGAGACGGGCGGCTGCCACCGCTGAATTCATAGGGCCACCACCGGGAACGGCCCGCTCCGGTTCGCCTTCCCGTTCCGACGGGATGACGTCCACCAACGACTCGCCTGCGCAGATGATCATGACCCCGCCAGCCTAACGCTGGGTTGCACTTCCCCGGCCGACAACGTCCACTCCGCCGGTCGACGGGTGAAGGGTGACGAGGCCGACCGTCGACGACGAGCACACTCGGGCCGCGGCCGAAGCCGGACCACTACTCGGTACGGGTTGAGCAGGTTACAGAAGGCGCCGAGAGAGCTGAAGAGTGTCTTGTCGGCCCAAGGTGAGCCAAGAGAGCTTGCCGGAAGGAGGATGGACTATGAACGTAGTCATGGGGGTGATCATTGCCCTGACATGGTGCTAGGCCTTGCCGGGGCCGCGTCAGCGGGGGAATACGCTGGCAGGGGCGAACCCGTTCCGGGTGGCGTCAACGGTGCATCGGAGTGTTCGTACTCCGGTCAGGATCTGTCCGACGACCTCGAGAACAACCCACCGGGGTTCGACGACGATGACATATTCTTCCGCGCGGTGTTCCGAACTACGGTCAGTTCGTGAGCCAGGGGCTGAAGGACTTCGTTCCCAGCCCGGGCGTGGCCTGCCGCGGCGGGGGTGGCCGCTGAGTCCAACCACTTCGTGTCCACAACGACACCCCTTCTGGCTCCGTAGTTGCCGGTTCTTGGCAGGTGCGGAGCCAGAACCGTGATGGGTTGACGAACGGGTGGGAGTTTTCCTGCCCCTCGGCGAAGGCGATCGAGCTGAATCCGGCGGTCAGTGACGGACCCGAGGTCGGGCCATCACCAGCAGCAGGAATTCCACCATCACAATGGCGACGATCAGCATCAGCCCCGCAGCCGGCACAACATCGACAGCGTCGGGCCGCGACTCGTCCTGTCCCAGACCCTGGGTCACCTCCGCAGCCACCATGACCACCGTCATGGCCCCGAAGTACAGGGCGAGCGGACGCCACCGACCCTCCACCGCGGCCAGTGCACCAACGGCCCCGGCCACCAATCCGACAGCCAGCACGGCGGGCTCCAGCCAGCTCATGATCGGACCTCGCAGAGCCTGGGCCAGGGCATCGGTGCTGGCCCGGTTGGTCAACAACTCCCAGGCTCGAAAGTGCAGACCGAGAAGATGGGACGACGCGAACATGGCCCACAGTCCGGCCAGTAGCGCACCCAGCGCCACCCACAGCCAATGGTCGTGGACCGAGGCCAGTAGCTGACGGTATGGCGACGGCCGAGCTGGCCCGGCGTCGCCGGAAGCGGATCTCGACACGGCACCCATGGTTTCCTCCCGGACGGTTCAAACAATGCTAGATCACCGGCACCGTCCCGGGAGTCGATTATCCCGCGCCATCTCGTGTGCCAAGTTTTGTCGGAACGGGGAATCCCCCCCCTTACACCACGGCCGAAATCGCCGATGGACACCGATATGGCACGATCCGGCGCACCTACCGACGACGAACTGGATCGTATCGTCCGGGAAATGGCGTCCGATCTACGCCGTCGCCGGCGGGAGCAGGACGAGGAACGACGGGCGGCCCGGATGCTCTGGCTGTCCCACCACTGGCCCGATTCCTATCAGCCTCGTTGCATCTCCGTCGGTCGGCTCCACATCTGTCGACGGTGCACCGCCCTCTACCCTCTGGGGTTCGCCGTCGCCGTCGTCTCGGCCCTGGGCAGCCCACCGTGGCCCGGGAGCTGGGACCCGACCGCAATCTGGCTGTTGAGCACGCCGGCCACCGTCGCCTTCGTGGGCGAGGCTCTCGGCTGGTTTCGATACTCGATTCGCTGGCAGGTTGGGACCACACTCTTGGCCGGCCTGGCCTTCGGCCGGGCCCTCGGCTACGAACTCGTCGAGAGGTGGAGCTCTGAATTCTGGGGACCGATCGCCGTCTTCGGCGGCATCTGGTTCTTCGCCAGCGTGGCGGCGTCGCGGCGTCGGACGGTGAGCGATGACGCTGCAACCGGCGGTCAGTAGTCGATGCCCTTCTTGGCCACGATGCCACGATCGAACGCGTGCTTGACCTTGACCATCTCGGTGACGGTGTCGGCCACCTCGATGACCTCGGCCGCCATGTCCCGCCCGGTGAGAATGACGCTGACGGTCTCGGGCCGTGACTGCAGTGTGTCGACCACATCCGCAGTGTCGATCCATTCCCAGGTCATGGCGTAGCTGATCTCGTCGAGCACGATGAGACGATGGTTACCGTCACCGATCAACTGTTTGGCCTTGGCCCACGCCCCCTGAGCCAGGGCCCGACTCTCATCGAGGTCCTCGGCGTTCCACGTGAAGCCATCACCTTCGGCGTACCACTCGACGCCGAGCTCCCGGCAGATCTTCTCCTCCCCCACCTGCCATCCCCCGCTCTTCAGGAACTGGATGACGGCGACCGGCCAGCCCATGGCCACGGCCCGAAGCACGGTTCCGAACGCCGCCGTCGACTTCCCCTTCCCCTCCCCGGTGTTGACCAGGACAAGCGACGGCGCGGTTCGAGCCGAACTCGTATCGGGTTTGTCAACGGGCGGCTGGTCGGTCGTCATCGAGTGGTGCTCCTGTTCGCAGCGTGCTCTTCAACCGGTCTTCGGTCGGGTCCACGACGCATCAGGCTCAAGACCGGGAAAACAAAGATGGAGCCAGCCATTGGAGGGAAGTAATGGCTGGCCCCATCAATCTGGCAGTCTAGTGTCCTGAAAGGTAGTTACTACCTGTCATTCGCCCAGATTTTCACCTGACCACCAGAATGTGTTTGTCGCCCTACACCCATGTCGCCCGGGTGTAGCGTTACTGACGCCCGAGCGATCGTTTGGTCGCGCAGTTTTCCGAGATTCCCGATCCTCCTTGGAGCAACCCCCCCTATGACCCCGGCTCCAGCCGACTCCGAACCACTCGAGTGGGATGTGCCCCCGGTCGACCGGATCGAGCTGCGGCGACTCGCCCTGCCGTTGGTCGAACCGATGCGGGCCGGCCACGGCACCATGTCGGTTCGGGAACTCACGGTGGTGGGCTTGCGCTCGGGGGCTGTCTGGGGTTGGGGAGAGTGCGCCGCTCTCCCCGAGCCCACCTACACTCCGGAGTGGGCGGCCGGCGCCTTCGAGGTGCTGAGCCGATGGCTGAGTGCCGATCACGGCGACCTCAGGACTGCACTGACCGCCAGGTGGCATCAGGCCACGCTCGACCCCGGGAACCGATCGGCGGAATCGGTCGCCAACCCCATGGCGTTGGCCGCGCTGGAGATGGCTGTCCTCGATCTTGGGCTCACCATGGCCGACCGCACACTTGCCGACTGGATCGGTGCGTGCCACACCGGCGTTCCGGCCGGGGCCACCCTCGGTCTCATGCCGGTGCCGCAGGCGGTGGCCCGGGCCGAGCAGCTGGCCCGGGCCGGCTATCGCCGCATCAAGGTCAAGACCGAACCCGGATCCGATGTCGAGGTCATGTCGGCCCTCACCCGGGCGACCACCCGGGTCGATCATGACATCTCATGGCAGATCGACGGCAACGGGGTCTACGGCCCCTCCGACCGGGACCGGCTGCTCGAACTGGCCGAGCTCGGAGTATCGGTGCTGGAGCAACCGTATCCAGCCGAACGGCCCGATCTGGCCGCCGACCTGATCCGTGCGTTGTCCCAACGGGGGCTCGACACCGTGGTTATGGCCGACGAGGCGGCGGTCGATGCCGCAGCCATCGCCCATCTGATCTCCAGCGGGGCGGCCAACGCCATCACGGTGAAGCCGTCCCGGCTAGGGGGACTGGCGGCCACCGTGTCGGCGCTGGAGCTCTGCCGACGGCTGGGCACGCCGGTCGCCGCCGGGGGCATGATCGAATCGGGCCTGGGCCGTCACGCCCTGGCCGCGGTGGCGGCTCGCCCCGAGTGTTCCATCATCGGTGATCTCTCACCGGCCCGGCGCTGGCTGAGCCACGACCCGTGGCCCGATGTGGAAACGGTGGCCCCATCCCCCCACAACGTGGCCGAAGGCCGGGACGACGACCGTGGACTGCGACTCAGGGTTCCCACCGGTCCGGGGGTGGCCCCGCCACCCGATCCCGGGATCTTGGAGCGCCACACCGAGGCCGTCATCGTTCGCTGATCGGTCCTCCCCGTCGACCGAGGCGGCGGTTCAGGAATGCCACGACCGCTTCGGCCGTGGCCTCCGGCTGCTCCAGGTGGACGGCGTGGGTCCCCTCGATCGACTCCAACTCGGCCCCGGATCCGATGGCATCGGCCATTGCCGCGCCGATGGCGGCGAACTTGGCGTCGCGGGATCCATGGAGCACCAGCACCGGCATGGTGAGCTCGTCGAGGCGGTCCCACAGTGAGTGCTGGGCGCCGGTCCCGCAGGAGCGGAGGCTGGCGGCCAGACCGTCCGGCCGGTTTGATCGCCGTTGTTCCAGGCCGGCGGCACCAGCCGGCAGTCCGGCGAACAGGGGCCGGTCGAGCCACCACCGGAGCATCTCGTCCAGCGGCTCGCTCTCGAATCGCCGGGCCAGGGTCTCGTCGGCCAGTCGGCGCTGTCTGCGCTGGTCGTTGTCGGCAATTCCGGCGGTGGCCCCGATCACCACCAGAGCCGACACCCGTTCCCGATGGGCGAGGGCAAGGTGCAGGGCGATTCGACCACCCATGGAGTAGCCGAGCAAGACCATCGACGCCGGACGGGTCCCACCACCGGCATGGGTCACGGCGTCGACGATGAGGTCGGCAGAGGTCCACAAGTCGGCGGTGTCATGGCCCGAACCGCCGTGCCCGGGGGCATCGATGGCCAGCACCGGAAACCGATCGATCAGTCGATCGGCCAGCGACGGCCCGAACCGGCCCCAGCACCCCAGGTTCTGGGTGAATCCGTGGAGCAACACGACCGTACCGGCTTCGGCCCGGCGCCCGTCCCGGTCCGGGCCACCGTGGTCGGACGAGGTCCCCCCCGGGCCAAGCCACCGATAGTTGAGTGTCACCACCTCATCTTGGCTACCTTTGGCTTGCCATGACAACGCAGCCCTTGCCGCCGGATTCGCGTCCCGCCAACACCAGTGGATTCACCACCCTGACATCCATGGAGGTGACCCCGGCAGCCACCTTCTGCGCCACCATTGTCGACGAGTGGGTGCGGGCAGGTGTCACCGATGCCTTTCTGGCTCCGGGCTCGCGATCGACCCCCCTTGCGCTGGCACTGTCCGGCGACGAGCGCCTGCGGCTCCATGTCTTCCACGACGAACGATCGGCCTCGTTTGCCGCGCTGGGCCACGCCCGGGCCGAGCACACCCCGGCGGTGGTGGCCGCCACCAGCGGCACGGCCTCGGCTCACTTTCACGCCGCAGTCATCGAGGCCGACGCCTCGGCCGTACCGCTCATTGTCTGCACCACCGATCGCCCACCCGAGTTGTGGGGCGTCGGGGCACCCCAGACCATCGATCAGACCAAGCTCTACGGGGCGACCGTACGGCTTTACTGGCAACCGGGGGTGCCGACCGACGAGACGCGGGATTCGTGGCGGTCCATGGCCTCCCGTATGGTGGCCGAGGCCCGGGGATTCTCAGGCCGCCCGGGCCCGGTGCACGCCAATCTGAGTTTTCGCGACCCCCTGGTCGGCGAACCGGGCGAACTGCCCCAAGGCCGACCGGTCGGCGCTCCCTGGCACACCGCAGCCCTGGTCGGGACGCGACGGTGGGGACGGTCCGGGATCGGCTGTCGCCCCCGACGTGTGGCGTCGCCTCCGGGGCCTGGACGGGGTGATCGTGGCCGGGGCCGGAACCTCCGATCCCACCGCGGTGCTGGCCCTGGCCCGCAAACTCGGCTGGCCGGTGCTGGCCGACCACCGCTCCGGATGCCGGGCCGAGAGCCAGGCCGTCGTCCACGCCGAATCCCTGGTCCGAGTCGAGGCGTTCGTGTCCGAGCGTCGCATCGACGCCGTGCTCCGGTTCGGTGAGCCTCTGGCCGGAAAATCAGTCGGCCAGTGGCTGAGTGGACTCGATGCCGACGTCATCGTGGCCGCTCCCCCCGGGCGATGGCTTGATCCGGAGCGGGTGGCGGCACTGCTGGTGCCGGAACCGGGACTGGCCCGGGGCCTGCTGAACCAGATCCCATCCGACTACCAGCCGGCCAATGAGGCCCTGGCCTGGCGCCGGGCCGACGGGCTGGCCCAGCAGGCGGTGAACGAGACCGCCGGAGCCGGGACCGAAATCGGGATCGCCCGTCATGTCGTCGAATCGGTCCCGTCCGGCGGGGCTCTGGTGGTGGCCTCATCCATGCCGGTCCGGGACGTCGAATGGTTCGCCCCCAACCGCCGCAGCATCCATGTCTATGCCAATCGGGGGGCGAACGGCATCGACGGAGTGACGTCGACCGCAATCGGTGTGGCTCTGACCGGGGCACCGACCACACTGCTCATCGGCGACGTGGCCTTCCTCCACGATTCGGCCGCCCTGGTCGGATTGGCCAAGCGCCGCATCGATCTGCGCATCGTCGTCATCGACAACGACGGTGGCGGAATCTTCTCCTTCCTCCCCCAGGCGTCCCTGCTCGATTCGGCCGTCTACGAGAAGCTCTTCGGCACCCCCCACGGTACCGACCTGGTCACTCTGTGCCAGGCCCACGGAATCCCGGCGGTGTCATGGAGCCCGGGCGATCCCACTCCTGCCGATGTCGGGGTCCGGGTACTGGTGGCCACCACCGATCGAGCGGCCAACGTCCGGCTCCATCGGGACGTGGACACCGCCGTGGCCCGAGCCCTGGCCGAGGACCGGCACTAGCCGGTCTACTCGCACGCCGGGGCGGACAGGCCAGTAACCTGCCTGCTATGGCACCCCAGGATCCTCCGTCCCAGACTACTCCATCTCTGGTCTCCGAGATCTTCGATCCCCACCAATGGCACGAGGTCGAGGGGTTCGACTTCACCGACATCACCTATCACCGCGCCAACGACGTCGGCGCGGTCCGTATCGCCTTCGATCGGCCCGAGGTTCGCAACGCCTTCCGGCCCCACACGGTGGATGAGCTGTACCGGGCTCTCGATCACGCTCGGATGTCACCCGATGTGGGGGCCGTGCTGTTGACCGGCAACGGCCCGTCCGCCAGGGACGGGGGCTGGGCCTTCTGCTCCGGAGGCGACCAGCGGATTCGAGGCAAGGACGGCTACAAGTACGCCGAAGGGGAGACGGCCGACACCATCGACCCGGCTCGGGCCGGGCGACTCCACATCCTGGAGTGTCAGCGCCTCATCCGAATGATGCCCAAAGTGGTGATCTGTGTGGTCCCGGGCTGGGCCGCCGGCGGCGGTCACAGCCTGCACGTCGTGTCGGATCTCACACTGGCCAGTCGCCAGCACGCAAGGTTCAAGCAGACCGACACCGATGTGGCCAGCTTCGACGGCGGCTTCGGCTCGGCCTACCTGGCCCGCCAGGTGGGCCAGAAGTTCGCCCGGGAGATCTTCTTCCTCGGCCGGACCTACACCGCCGACGAGGCACACCGCCAGGGTGCGGTCAACGCCGTGGTCGATCACGAGCACCTGGAGACCGAGGCCCTGCAGTGGGCCCGGGAGATCTGCGGTAAGAGTCCCACGGCCCAACGTATGGCCAAGTTCGCCTTCAACCTGGTGGACGACGGGCTGGTCGGCCAGCAGGTGTTCGCCGGCGAAGCGACCCGCCTGGCCTACGGCACCGACGAGGCTCAGGAGGGACGGGACGCGTTCCTGGAGAAGCGCACACCGGACTGGTCGGCCTTCCCGTACTACTACTGAGCCCGGGTCAGGGCCGGATCAGGGCGCCGAGGATGGCCTGGAATTTGGCCCTGGTCTCCTCCAACTCCGCTTCCAGGTCGCTGTCGGCGACCACGCCGACGCCGGCGAACAGTCGCACCCGATCCGCCGCCTCGAACTGGGCCGAGCGCACGCTGACCGCGAATTCGCCGTTGCCGTGGGCGTCGACCCAGCCTGCGGGACCGGCGTAGCATCCCCGGTCGGCCTGCTCCAGCTCGGCGATCAGGGACAAGGCATCCTTCTGGGGATCGCCGCCGACGGCCGGCGTTGGATGGAGGGCGGCCACCAGTTCCAGCACTGAGGCCGGTGGCGACGACAGTCGGCCCTCGACCTTGGTGCCCAGATGGTGGACATTGGCCAGCGACACGATGGACGGTTCCGGCTCGGCATCGACATAGGAGCAGAACGGCAGCAGGTTGTCGAGCAACCAGTCGATGACGATGCGGTGCTCCCACTGGTTCTTGGTCGACGCCACGAGTTCGGCCGCCAGCCGCCGGTCCTGGTCGGGGTCGTTGGACCGGGGCAGGGTGCCGGCCAGCGGATGGGCCCGGACCATGTCGTCCAGCCGCGCCACCAGCGTCTCGGGCGAGGCGGCGAAGAAACCGTCGATCAGGAAGAGGTTGGCCTGGGGGAAGGTCCCGGCCAGCCGAGCCATGATCACCGACGGGTCGAAAGCGGTGTCGGCCGACACCGTGAGTTCCCGGGCCAGGACCGCCTTGTCGAGTCGACCGTCCCGGATGGCCCGGCGAGCGTGGCCCACGATCTCGTCCCGCCAGTACTCGGGCGGAAGCGTGGACTCCAGGACCAACCGGGTGGGCTGGGGGCCGGACCGAGGGTGGGCGCCCACCGCCATGGCCTGTGCCACCAACTGGTCGGTCGGTGTGCTCACCGGTTCCCGACCGTCGTCGGGCACCTCGACGATCTCGGTGATCCAACGATGGCCCGAGGTGCTGGCACCAACCACGAGGCGGGGCACGATGAGTTCACCGTGGGCATCGGGATCGAAAGGTAGGGCGGCGAACGCCACAGGCCCGGATCCGGGCCGGCCGACCTCGTCACGACCCGTCAACCCGGCCAGGGCCGCCATGGCGGCCTCGAAGCCCTGTGGGCGACCGAGGGGGATGCGGGCGTACTCACCGACGCCGGCCAGAATCCGACCGTGCCGGGCCCACAGCAGACCGGATCGGGCGCCGAGGGCGAACGGATCGAGATCGTGATCGATTCGCACCGTCATCGCCCTCCCGGGCAGCGGCGGTTGGGACCGGCGGTCACCAGGTTGTGAAGGCGCTGTGGTCACAAACCCAGGCTAGTGCCGTCGTGGGGCGAGGTTTGGGAGGGCACACTATGGTTGTGGACACGTCGTTTCGAGCCGAAACCGCTGCCAGCCCCGACGAATTGTTCGTTGTGGTCAGCGACCTCGACACCTATCCCAGTTGGATCGAACTCGTGCATCGGGTCGAACCGATCGGCGATCACGGCGACGGTCTCGACACGCCCGACACCGAGCCGAAATGGTTCGTCACACTTCGGGCCCAGCTGGGCCCACTGGCCCGCTCCAAGCGACTTCGAATGGCCCGAACCGCGCTGGAGGCGCCGGCCGACAACGGCGGTCACGGCCTGGTCCGCTTCGATCGACGGGAAATCGACGGCCGGAACCATTCCCCGTGGACCATGGAGGTCATAGTGGAGCCGGCGTCCGGTCGGGCGTCGAGCGTCGCCGTGTGTCGGCTCCACTATGGTGGCGGCCTGTGGAGCGGGCTGCTCGAAGGATCGCTTGACATGGTGGCCCGCCGATCGGCGACCCGGTTGCAGGAACTGGTCGGCCCGCCGGCGGCGGGATCAGCCCAACCGACCGGGCGTTAGACCAGGGGGGCCAGCGGGGTCATCCACCGCCCGCTCAGCTCATGGCCACCGGTCTCGATGGCCGACAGCACCTCGGCCAGCTTGGTGCTGATCGGACCGGGGGCGTCGAACCGCTGATCGTCGAGCCGGCCGATGGGAACGATGGCCTTGATCGTGGAGGTCAGCAGCAGCTCGTCGGCCGCCAGTACCTCGTCCCAGGCCACGGGACGTATGTCGTTGGGAACGTCGATGTATTGAGCGGCGTCGAGCACCACCCTCCGGGTGATGCCGTCGAGCACGACGTCGACCGGCGGGGCCAGGATGCGTCCTTCCGAGACGACGAGCAGGCTGGAGGTCACCGACTCGGCCAGATCGCCACTCTCCGTGCGGAACACGACATGGTCGAAGCCTTCCCGCTCGGCGGCCAGATGGTGGCGGATGCCGGGGGTGTAGGCGGCGGCCACCTTGATCGACGGAGGCAGAACCGAGGCCGGAATCTTGGGCATGGGGGCCGTCTTGACCTTGACCGGTTCGGCCACATGCCCGAACGGTGTGGGACTGTCGTAGGGGGTGACCACGATGAACACCGTCGGGGTCAGGGTGGCCGGGGTGATGCCGATCCCCTCCTCGGCCCAGGCCGCGATCATCTTGACGATCATCGGGCCAGGCGCCAGCGGCGCGTGGGGACCGGAGACATTGGCCATGACCGCGGTCGCCACCGCCTGTTCCAGGGCCCCGACCGAACCCGGAGGTTCCATGCCCATCAGCTCGGCCGACCGCACGAACCGGGCGACGTGGGGTCGTAGCCCCAGCGCACTGGGTCCGTCCTCGGTGTCGGCCACGATGAGCACATCGAACACCTGGGACCCACGGGCCGACATGTGGGACATGACGTGGGTGGTGGCCTGGGAATACGGGATGAGTGCTCCGTCCCGCCACACCACGGCCTCACCTCCGGGTCGGCCCGGCGTGTGGGCTGTCTGGTCGGTGGTCACGGGCTCCTCGGTGGACATGGCCCCAGAGTAGTCGCGGTAGTACGGCGAGACGGTGCTCGCCGCCCCGTGTTTGGCCTCCGGCCAACGTCGCCGAAACATGACCATACGTGAACACTCAAGCCGTCAAGCGAAACTAAGGTGGTCGCCGTGCCCGAACTGGTTGCCCTCATGGTTCCCGCCGGTGAACGGTTCGTGCAGCTGGTGGACAGGATCTGGTCTTCCGGCGACGCGTTCGCCCCGATCGACCCCCGGCTGCCGCCCGAACTGCGCCGCCAGGTGCTGGATGTGGTCCGCCCAACGTCCCTGATGTCGGGAGAGCCCGGGGCGGAATCGGTCCGTCGTCTGCGCCGGGGGCAAGAGGTCGAGCCGGGCGACGCGCTGGTCGTCGCCACCAGCGGGAGTTCGGGGCGCCCCAAGGCCGTCATCCACACCCACCACTCCATCGCCGCCTCTGCCCGAGCCACCACCGCCGCCCTCGACGTCGATCCGGCCACCGATCGCTGGCTGGCCTGCCTTCCTCTGGCCCATATTGGTGGACTGTCGGTCGTGCTGCGCTCCCTCGTCACCGGAACCGGCCTCGAGGTGCACGATGGATTCGACGCCGAGGCCGTGACCGGTGCAGCCCGAAGGGGGGCGACCCTGGTGTCCCTGGTGACCCGGGCCCTCAACCGCATCGACCCCGGCCTGTTCCGAATCGTGCTCATCGGCGGTGCAGCCCCACCGGCGGAGCGGGCTCCCAATGTGGTGGCCACCTACGGCATGACCGAGACCGGCTCCGGCATCGTCTACGGCCACGCCGACGGCCGCCAGCAACTACTGGACGGCTGCGAGATTCGACTCGTCGACGGCGAGATTCAGCTGCGGGGGCCCATGCTGTTCCGGGGCTACCGGGGACTGCCCGATCCCTTCGTCGACGACGGCTGGTTCCCGACGGGCGATCTCGGATCGTGGACCGGAACCGGACAACTGCACGTGCACGGTCGGGCCGGCGATGTCATCGTCACCGGTGGGGAGAAGGTGTGGCCCGAACCCCTCGAGCGGCTGCTGGCCGAGCGTGACGATGTCGATGATGTGGCCCTTGTCGGCGTTCCCGACCCCGACTGGGGCCACCGGGTGGTGGCCGTCATCGTCGCCAACGACCGACACCATCCCCCGACCCTGACCGAGGTCGCCACGACGGTGAAGGAGCGGTATCCCTCCTGGTGTGCACCCAAGGAGCTCGTGCTGGTCGACGCCATCCCCCGCAGCGCACTGGGCAAGATCCAGCGCTCCACGCTGGTCGACACCTTGGTCCCGTAGCCGGCGCCCGCCCGCTGCCGATGTGGGACGTTCCGATGGGAACGGCCGCCCGAGGGAATCTCACGACCGGGCGAACGCCGGGACCGGGTCAAGGCAGGGTCGGGTCAGATGCGGTAGTCGGCGAACGACTTTTTCGCCAGCTCGAGATCGTCGGGGTTGGTGATCCCGATCCAGCGCTCGGGCGACGACACGACCTCGACGGTCAGTCGATCGTCGGCCATGAGCTGGCCGACAATGGTCGGCAGTTGGGCCTCGGCCTTGGCGTCGCCGGCGTTGGCGGCCAGGAACACATCCCACCGCTCGGCCAGATCCCGCAGGACCGAATGGTGGAAACACCACAGGTTCATGGACACCAATGTGTCGGCCGGGACCTGGCGACCACCGGCCGAGTAGGTGCCATCCTCGTTTCGCTGACATCCCTCGGTCTCCACGATGTCGGTCAGCGTGCCCTCGCTGACCCGGCACACGGCCCTGGTCACCGCTCCATGAGGCGGGACCGTGTTGCCCATCTCGAACGCCACGTTGGCGGCCCGACCGGGCATGAGGCGGTCGATACACTCGGCGGCCAAGCGATAGGAGCGGGGTCCGTAGTAGTCGTCGGCGTTGAGCACGGCGAACGGCCGGTCGATCACGTCGGCGGCGCTGAGGATGGCGTGCAGGGTGCCCCACGGCTTGTCCCGGGGCGGACCCAGGTCGTCCTGACGGACATAGACCACGGGGAGATCGCCGTGCTGATCCCGAAGGTGCTCGACCACATCGGCCTCGATGTCGGATCGCACGATCATCACCACCTGACCCAAGCCGGCGGCCCCTGCCTCCTTGATGGCGAAGTCGACAAAGGCCTCACCCGATGGTCCGACCCGGGCCAGCTGCTTCACCCCGCCGAATCGACTCCCCAGCCCGGCGGCCATGATGACCACCTGGGGCTTCTCGCCGCCCGGGATCGCTCCGGAGTCGGCGTGAGGGATGTCGGTTGTCTCGCTGTCGGTCACGGTCGACAACCATAGCAACTGGCCCGACCACCGGCTCCCGAGCGGACGGGTCCGATCGGTGCCCGATACCCTCCACCCTTGATGGCGATGCCCGACGCAGAGGCCGGTACCGGAGGCTCGACCGGGGACGAAGTTCATCGAGCCGGTCGCCGTCTCGATCCCGTCACGGTGTTGGTGCTGGTGACCGCCGTGGTCGCCATCTCGTCGTCGGCGGTCCTGGTCCGTTGGGCCGAGGCGTCGGCACTGGCTCTGTCGTTCTGGCGCACCCTCGGTGGTTCGCTGATCCTGACCGCTCCGGCCGTCCTGGCCCGTCTTGGGCCCGAACGCGGCCCGGGATCATGGAGCGGCGTCGCGGCGGGGCGCCCAACCAGGGCTCAATGGCGGTTGATGGTGGTGGCCGGCGTGGCCCTGGCTCTGCACTTCGGTGCCTGGCTGGCCTCACTGGAGCTGACCTCGGTGGCGGCATCGGTGACGCTCGTCTCCACCGCTCCCATTCTGATCGCCGTGTGGTCGGTGTTCCGAGGCCATTGGCCGACGGCCGCCACCTGGCTGGCCATCGGACTGGCCGCGGTTGGCACGGTGATCATCACCTTCGGTCACGCCGCCTCGACGACGGCCACCATTGACGGGCAGCGCCCGTTGGTGGGGAACGCACTGGCCCTGGTCGGGGCGGTGGCCATGGCCGTCTACCTGGTGGCCGGAGCCTCGGTGCGACGCCATCTGCCCACCGCGGCCTATGCCTCCCGGACCTACTCGGTGGCCGCCGCGACCCTCCTGGTGACATCGGCGCTGGCCGGTGTCGACCTGGTCGGATTCGACACCACCACCTGGCTGGTGATCGGAGCCATGATCCTCGGCCCCCAAGTGGCCGGGCATACCGGGTTGAACCACCTGCTCCGGCGTCTGGGTTCGATCACGGTGTCACTGGTACTACTGGCCGAGCCGGTCGCCGCCACCGCGCTGGCCTGGTTGCTGCTGGACGAGACCCCACCGCCGGCCGCCGTGGTCGGCGGACCGCTGGTCATCGCCGCCGTGGCCCTGCGGTTGATGAACCAGGCCCGGGCACCGGCCGGGGCGGAATCACGGCTCTAGCGGTGGACGCCGGGCTCGGACTGCCAGACCCGGGTCCGCACGGTGAACACACTGTCGCCCGACAGCACACCGCCCCGTCCGAACAGCCGGCCGAACTGCCAGTTGGACAAACCCAGCTCGGGGCGGTTGAGGGCGTATTGACCGTCGACCCAGCGGGTGAAGCCGTCGCCCACGAACGGGGCGTCGACGGCGGCCCAGAACCGGTCCTGTTCAACGGAGTCATCGCTGATGAGGCTGGCCACGAATCGGGGAGCCTGTTGATTGAAGGCCATGACGGCGTCGGCCACCGTGTCGACCATGGTGACCGTGATCTCCGGTGAGTTCTCCCACTCCCATTCGTGCCCCAGACGATCCTCCGCGATCACCTCGGCCCGGGGCTCGGGTTGACCGCCCTCGGCCCGGGCGATCAGCACCTTCTCGTCGAACCAGCTCGCCGGGATCAGGGATTGGGCTCGTGTGGTGGCGTGGACCTTGGGCTCGGACCCCCGAGCGGCGGCGGCCGCCGACAGCCCGGCCAGCACTCGAGGCATCAACTCCTCGGCCCGCTGGGCCAGCACGCACACCGTGTTGACCGTGTTGCACACCTTGCGATCGAGTGAGGCGGCCACCACCGCCTCCAGTCGGTCCGGGTCACAGGCCGCACCGGTCACGATCCAGGCCCCACCGGTGCCGTGGAGGCTGACGGCGATGCCGGCCTGACGGGCCACCGCTCCCAGCTGGGCCACGGCGGCCCCACTCCCCCGGGCCACGGCCAGTGACAGTCGAGGATCGCTGAACATGGCCCAGCCGGCGGCCCGGGCCGACGAGTCGACCAAGCTGGCCGCTCCGGCCGGCAGGCCGGCCTCGACCAGCGCCGGATCGAGGGCGTGTTCCACGATGGCCCGAGCCGTGCCGAGGGCATCGGACCCGATGCGGAACACCACCGTGTTGCCACCGCGCAGTACCCCGCAGGCGTCGGCGAAGACGTTGGGCCGACCCTCGAACACGAAACCCACCACCCCGAGACCGGCCTTGCGCTGCTCCAGCCGCCAGCCTTCGTGGTCGATGGCCTCGACCGGGACGTCCCGCTGGGACGGCACGTCCCGCCACATTCTCAGCCCTTCGATCATGTCGGCCCGCATACCGTCGGTCAGTTCGAGGCGGGTGGTGGATCGTCCCCGTTGCCGGGCCGAGGCGACATCGGCCCGGTTGGCCTCGGCGATGGCGGCGAACCGGTCGTCAGCGCCAAGGTTGGCGGCGAACCGGTCGAAGAACCGGCTGATGGAGTCGTCGTCCACCGAACCCATGTGGGAGAACGCCTGCCATGCCCGCTCAACCGCTCCGGTGGCCACGGACCAGACGTCGGACGGGATGTGGAGGAGGTCGCCGGAGTCGTTGACCACGATGAGTCGATCACCGGCGGTGAAGGCTCGGGCCAGCTCCGGGGGAACCGCGGTCAGGCGGTTCCCGCCGTAGACGATGGGCTGGCCCGGCTCGAGGGTGTCGAGCGTGGCGGCGCGTCCGGCGGTGCGGTCGGAGTGGGCTTCATTGGTCACCATTCCAGTGTGCCCATGGTCGCCCTCGATCCGCCAGCCATCAACGGGCCGACGCCGGCCGCCGGGCCGCGGACCACGGCGGCGCTCAGTGCGTGGCCGGCGGCGCCAGCTGATGGAGCCGTCTCAAGGCGCTGACCAGCACCTTCTTCATCACGTCGGGTTCTCGGTCGAGCAGCGAGATGAACTCCCGACGATTCAGCACTTCGGCCGTGACGTCGGTGGTAGCGGTCACCGTGGCAGTTCGAGGCACACCGGCCAGCACCGCCATCTCCCCCACCACGTCACCCGGTCCGATCCGGGCCACTTCAACCCCGTTTCGTTCCACCAAGGCTTCGCCAGCCAGGATGATGAAGGCCTCCATGTCGTTGGAACCCTCGAAGATGAATCGCCGACCGGCGGGAAACGTGATCGGGGTCATCAGTTGCCGGATCTTCTTCAGCTCGTGTCTGGACAGATCCTCAAAGATGGGCAGGTCGGCCAGGATTTCATCGGGTGACGCCATTGTCGAACCTCCTCGGAGGGCCAAATGTAGTCGGGCACCGCGGACGGGGCGAGGCAAACGGTGATGACGCCACCAGGATGGGGACCGTGCCCACCGGTCGTTTCGCCCCCAGCCCCACCGGGCGGCTTCACCTCGGCAACCTCCGAACCGCGATGCTGGCCTGGCTCTATGCCCGAGTCGACGACTCACCGTTTCTGCTCCGTTTCGAGGACCTCGACTCGGGCGCCGTTCGGCACCGCCACTACCGCACCCAGACCGAGGATCTGGCCGCCCTCGGTCTCGACTGGGACGAACCGGTGGTGAACCAGTCGGACCGGCTCGAGCGCTATCGGGAGGCGCTGGACCGGCTCCGAGAACGGGATCTCGTCTACCCGTGCTTCTGCTCCCGGCGGGAGATCAGGGAGGCGGCCAGCGCCCCCAACCACGGCCATCGCGGCCACCATTACCCCGGTACCTGCGCCGGACTGTCGTCGCGGGAGCGGGTCGATCGGGCCCGGGAACGCCCGGCGGCGTTGCGCTTGCGGGTCGGCGGCACAGTGGGCCGGATCGACGACGAGCTGGCCGGCAGCCACGAGCTGACCATGGACGACTTCGTGGTGCAGCGCAATGACGGTACGCCGGCCTACCACCTGGCCGTGGTGGTCGACGACGCGGCCCAAGGAGTGGAGGTGATCGTGCGGGCCGATGATCTGGTCGAGTCGGCCTGCCGCCAGATCACGCTCTACGATCTGCTCGATCTGCCCCGCCCGACGGGGTACGCCCATGTACCACTGGTGCTGGCCCCTGACGGGGCCCGGCTGGCCAAGCGCCACGGCGCCGTGAACCTCGACGACCGACGGGCCCGGGGCGAGACACCTGCTCAGATCTTGAGCTTTCTGGCCTCGTCGATCGGGTTGTGTGAGCCGGGCGAACCGGTGACGGCCGCAGACCTCCTCGAGCGATTCGACCGCGACCGCTTCATCGCCCGAGCCCCCTACAAACCCACGACCCTACCCCCCAACTTCCTGTCGAAATCGGGCGGAAGCGGTCACGATTGACTGTTTTCGGCCGATTTCGACCGGGCTTTACGGGGTCAATCAGAGCAGGAACTCGGACACGGTGTAGATGACCAGACCGGCGGCGCCGCCGACCAGGGTGCCGTTGATGCGGATGAACTGGAGGTCGCGGCCCACCTGGAGCTCCAGTCGGTCGGCCGTCTCCTCGGTGTCCCACCGCTCCACCGTGGTTGCGATCAGATCGGCCACCTCACCCCGGAACTGCTCGGCGATGTAGCCGACGGCGTCGATGATCCACTGTTCGATCTTGGCCCTCAGCTCGGGATCAGCCTCCAGCGACTGACCGGCCTCGACCAGTGCCTCCTCGAGCCGCAGACGAAGCTCGGACTCCGGATCCTCGGTCGCTTCCAACAGCCCGGCCTTGATCCGCTTCCACAGCGTGGCCGACCACGCCCGAACCTCGGGATGGTTGAGCACCTCCTCCTTGAGGGCCTCCCCCCGGGCGATCAACTCCGGTGAGTTACGCAGATCCTCAGCCAGCCGGGCGGTGCGACGATCGATGTCGACCCGCATCTCGTGGTTGCGGTCGTCGCCGATGTCGGTCAGAAACCGGCGGACCGCGGTGTAGATCTTGTCGAACACGGCGTCGTCGATGGGCTCGGGCACCCACCATGGCGACTCCCGGGTCAGCCGATACCTGAACGAGGCCCGATTGTCCTCCATGAACGTCCCGAGACCGGCGAGCACACTCTCCAGGATCGACTGGTGATGATCCCCGGCGATGGCGGCGTCGACCACCCGGCTCATGATGGGTGACACCTTGACCTCTCTGGCCCGCTCCACCACCACCGCCTCCAGGCCGTGCTGGATCACCTCGTCCTGCAGTACCTCGGTGATGCCCCGGACCACCGCCGCGCTCTGATCACCCACGGTCCGGGCGTGCTCCGGTTGGCTCAGCCAGCCTCCCAGCCGCCGGGCCAGGTCGGCGTCGTGCAACCGCTCGGTCACCACCTCCCTGGTCAGGAAGTGGTCGCGCACGAAGCCGCCGAGGCTGGCGCCGATCTGGTCCTTTCGTTTCTGGATGATGGCGGTGTGGGGTATGGGCACACCCAGCGGATGTTTGAACAGGGCGGTGACGGCGAACCAGTCGGCGAGAGCGCCGACCATGGCCGCCTCGGATGTGGCCCGAACATAACCCCAGGCCGAGTTCCGCTCCTCCAGGGCACGGGTCACGACGAAGACCACGGCAGCCAGCACGAACAGTGAAGTGGCGACCATCTTCATACGTCGAAGATCCCGGGCCCGGGCCCGGTCGGCCTCATCTAGGTCTTGGATGTCATCGGCCATGATCGTGGGGGTCCCCGCCCGGGCCCGGTTGGTCGCCGGCGCCGGTCAGTGCTTCTCAGCATGCCCGATTTCCCATCCGACCTGGTTGCCTGCGACGGGTGTGCGTCCCGCAACCGGGTGACCGAACCGCGTCGTCAACCGCAGGGCCGGCCGCCCACTACCCTTACATCATGAGCCAGAACGTATCAGCCGACGACACCAACGCCGCCGAGGCCGGCAAGCACGTCGACCGAACCGCCGAGTGGGACCGGCTCCGGACGACCTATCAACGGCCGGCCGACAGCCGGCCGTCGTCATCGGCCCAGGGCCTGCATCACCTGGCCCTGCTGTCGTCGGATGTGACCGCCACCATCGAGTTCTACCAGGGCATCCTGGAGTTCCCTCTCACCGATCTGTTCGAGAACCGGGACTACCCGGGATCCACCCATTTCTTCTTCGATATCGGCAACGGCAACGGGTTGGCCTTCTTCGACTTCCCCGGTCTCGACCTCGGGCCCTACGCCGAGGTGTTGGGCGGGCTCCACCACATCGCCATCTCGGTCAGCGAGGACAAGTGGCACCACCTCCGGAACAACCTGGAGCAGGCCGGGGTGGAAATCGTGTTCGAGGATCGTTCCTCGATCTACTTCATGGGGCCCGACGGCGAACGTCTGGAGCTGATCGCCGATCCTCTCGGCGAGATGTACGGAAGCCGGGTCCTGTAGGGAACCGCAACCGCCGTGACCCGATCCCGGTGGTTTCGAGCCGCCATTGCCACCGTCGTGGTCGCGGTCTGCTACGGCTGGGTCCTTCCCGCCTTCGCTTCCTACGGCGATGTGCTCGACCAGCTCGGCCCTCGCCTCGGTTCGATCCCGGTGGCCACGGCCACGGTCCTGGCAGTGGTGACGGCCGCCAACCTGGTGGCTCCGTCGATGTCCCAGATCGCCGTCCTGCCGTCGCTGTCATTACGACGGGCGGTGTGGGCCGATTGGGCGTCGAGTGCGGTCACCAACCTGCTACCCGGCGGCAGTGCGCTGGCCATCGGTTTGACGTGGTCGATGTACCGGTCGTTCGGGCTGACTACGACCGCCATCGCCCGGTCGGTGGTGGTGACCGGTGTCTGGGATGCCCTGGTGAAGCTGGGCACACCGATGCTGGCACTGGCATGGCTGTCCACTCAGCGCCCGGTCAGTCCCACCCTGGTTCAGGCTGCGTTGGTCGGGGCCGTGCTGTTCGCGATTGCTGCAGTTCTGACCGTTACCCTGCTGGCCGGACCGGGACCGGCCACCGCCATCGGACGACTGGTCGACCGGCTACCCGTTCTCGGTCACGGCTGGAGTCGACGGCTGAACGACCTGCGGACCGAAACGATCGAACTACTGGGACAACGGGGTCGTGGATTGACCCTGTGGACGGTGGCCGGACACGCCAACCTGTTCGTGCTGCTGGTGGTGTGCCTTCGGGTCGTGGGGGTCGAACGCTCGGTCCTCGGCTGGGCCCCGGTGCTGGCGGCCTTCGCCTTCGGGCGGCTGGTCACCGCCATCCCGGTCACACCCGGTGGGCTCGGGGTCATGGAGGTCGGGCTCACCGGAGCCCTGGGGGCGGTCGGCCGGGCCGATACCGCCCTGGTGGTGGCCGCAGTACTGCTGTTCCGCCTTCTCACCTTTGCCCTGCCGACGGCGCTGGGTGCCATCGGCTTCCTGTGGTGGCAGTTCGGGCCACCGACCGGCAAGCGACAGGACCCTCAGTCGTCGATGGCCAAGCCCAGCATCACGTGAAGTAGGGTGTTGGCCCCGTTGGCCAGGTCCTCGGGTTCGGTGTGCTCGGCCGGATTGTGGCTGATTCCCTTGTGGCTGGGGGTGAAGATCATGGCCGTCGGACAGACCCTCGCCATCATCTGGGCGTCGTGCCCGGCCCCCGACGGCATACGCAGGGTGGACAGACCGAGGGTCTGAGCCGCGGACTCGACCCGGTCGACGAGGCCGGGATCGAATCGCACCGGGTCGAACCGAGCCAGAGAACGGGTCGAGACCCGCACACCCTCGCTCCGGGCAAGTTCGTCAAGGTGGGCGCCAAGGCGCTTCTCGGCCCGAATCAGCAGCTCGTTGTCGGTGTTGCGGAGATCGACGGTCATGGTGGCCTTGGCCGCCACCACGTTGACCAGATTGGGATGGAGGTCGATCATGCCCACGGTTCCCACCTGGGGCGGCCCCATCTCGGTCACCATGGTGCGCACGAAGGCGGCCACCGAGGCAGCGGCGAAACCGGCGTCGTGGCGCAACCGCATGGGAGTGGTGCCGGCGTGATTCGACTGCCCTTCGATGGTGACCTCGGTCCAGGAGATGCCCTGCACACCCTCGACCACACCGAGTTGGATCTCCTGCTCCTCCAGAACCGGTCCCTGCTCGATATGGAGCTCGACGAAGGCGTGCGGTACGAGGCCGGGACAGGGGGCCGGTCCGCGGTAGCCGATGCGATCCAGTTCCTCACCCACGGTGGCCCCGTCGATGCCAGAAGTCCGGTGAGCCTCCTCCAGGCCAAGACCGCCGACGTAGACCAACGACCCCATCATGTCGGGCGGGAATCGGGCACCCTCCTCATTGGAGAAGAAGGCCACGGCCAGGGGTCGATCGGGGCTGATGCCGTTGGTCATGAGGGTCTCGACGACCTCGAGACCGGCCAGCACACCGAGGTTTCCGTCGTATCGTCCGCCGGATCGCACCGTATCGATATGACTGCCGGTCATCACCGGGGCCGGACCGAACCATCCCCCGTTGGATCGATCGCCGGCACCCGGCCGCCACAGTGCGACGACATTGCCGATGCCGTCAACGGTCAGCTCCAGACCGAGATCCCGCATCCAGGTGACCACGAGATCGCGACCGGCCTTGTCGGCATCACTGAAGGCCAGCCGGGACGATCCGGTGGTGCCCTCGATGCCACCGATCTCGGACAATTCGGCCAGTCGGGCCAGCAGACGGCCCTCGTCGATTCGCAGCTCCGGTGTAGTCAACACGGAAGGACTGTACCGGATCAGTTCGAGGCGTTGTTGATGGCCTCGAATCCCCGCTCCACGTCAACCAGGTGGTGCACCGGATCGTGCAGCAGGTAGATGGCGAATGATTCGATGGTGAAGGCCGAACCGTCGGAACGCATGCCGGTCCGATTCCACTGATCGCCCCGGACCCGGTCCAACATGTCGGCGAACCTGCCGGCATTGACGGCCAGATCGTAGCTGACCTTGTTGGGGTCGTCGTCTCGGTAGCCGTGCTCGATGGCATGGGCGTCCTGGTCCCAGTTGGCGAAGACCGGGGCGTCCTTGTCCAGCATGAGGCCCACCCGCGTCTCGGCTAGGGCGTAGACATCACGGACATGAGCCCCGTATTCCAGAGCCGACCAGACAGGTCCCGCCCCCGGGGGCGACGGCGGCCGCTGGTCCACGATGTCACCCCGGCTGAGGGCGTTTCGCCACGCTGCGGCGTTGGCCCGGATCCGGCCCCCGACCTGGTCCCGGTCGATCCTCGAGCCGTCGAAGCCGCATTCCGGACAGGGGCGTTCGAGGACCCAGGTCCAGTCCTTGGTGTCGGGTTCAGGATGGTCCATGGACAGACACTATCGCACCGAACGTCGCGGGCGGTCCACTGGCCGGTCGTCTTGACCCGATCGCCGCACCCTTCGGGTGACGATTCGATTGTCGAAGCAGAATTGACGACCTACCCCTCTGTTGATGCTGGTCTCGCAGGCTACGGGTCGGCGAGGGAGGACTCTTCGACCCGTTCCATGCAAGGACCGGCAGGAAAGGGTGGACGACTAGTGAACTTGTTTCGCAGGCGTCGTACCCAGTGGGGTCGGCTCTGGCTTGCAGCCCTGGCTGCGATTGTCATGGTGCTGGCGACCTCGGTCCAAGTGTCGGCGAAGAAGCCCGATGCACCTCCGGGCAACCCCGATCCCCCCGGCCAGCTGGTCGACCTCCAGCTCCATCCCGAAATCGACGTAGTGGTGTCGGGCCATACCCACCTGCCATACGTCTGTCAGCTGCCCGATCCGGCCGGGCAGGACCGTCTGGTCACCAGCGCCTACTCGTTCGGCCGAGTGGTGACCGAGATGAACCTCGTGCTTGACAACCGCACCAAGGTCGGCACCTTCAGCCCGGTCGATCCCCCATCGACCGATCGGGCCAACGAGATCGGCTGATCACCAACCTCACCACACGAGGGATGCGTCCCCCGGGTTCCGGTTCTCGAACCGAGTCGGGGGACGTCCCGTTTTCGCCCGTCCGGCGTCCCAACCTGATCGGCCGTTGCCCCGTCCTGGTGTGCGCCCGCGGGATCGGGCCACAGGACGTTGGGCCCTGGTCGGCAGTCGGCCAATCTGGTGGTGTGTCGACATGGGCTTCAGTTCCCTCTTTGGCCGAATCCTGGTGGTTGCGGCATGTTGTGTCGTTGCGACCGCCTGTGGCACCGAGACGGGACCGGTTCCCGACGAACCGACCGAAACAACAGCCACGATCGATTCGGCGTCGGGATCGACCGACGGTGATGGCGCAACAACCGGAGAGGCGGAGCTGACCGTCGAGAAGGTAGTGGCGTGGATCGACTCGACCTACCCCGACCCCACCCCGGTGTGCGACGGCACTGGTCGAATCGACGTCGGTGACGTCTTCGCCTGCGATGGACCCGTTCCGACCGCCCAAGTCGAGCGGGAGGCAATGGTGATCTACGAGGCGTACCCGTTCGGGGCCCTGAGCACGCCGGAAACCAACTTCTTCTGGTCGCTGGTCTACTGGTCGCTCGAGGGCGAGCCGGACCGCATGGATGCCGATCAGAACGGCGTCCCGTGCGAGACCCTCTATGACACAGCGGTCGTCAACAACGTACTCGCCGGTGGACCAGTGTCCTGACCGCCCACGGAAACTCGCTGAGTGAGGCCCATAGACCGTTACCAGTACTCCTCGTAGTGCACGTTTCCCGGCTCGTCCCGTCGATTCAGGGTGAATCCCTGTTCCACCAGGAGCTCGATGACGCCCTCAGGCTCGGGGTAGCGGAGTTCGCCATCGTGCTCCTCAGGCAGCCCGATCATGGCCGGGTTACCACACAAATAGACCTGGCTGCCGACCGGATCGAGCTCCACCCCGACCTCCGAGGCGAAGGTGTCGCCTCGCAGCAGATCCTGGATGTAACGCTTCGGCACATCCGGTTCCCGCGTCGGCAACGGCACGTAGTGATAGTTGTGATACCGCTCCTCCAGGGTGCGGTGTTTGTCCAGATATCCCAGGTCGGCCCAGCGGCGAACCGTGACCGCTGAGACGATCGGCCCGTAGTGGCCCTTGCGCAACAACTCGGTGATCATGGCGTTGTGTGGGGCCTCACCGGTCCCGGTGGCCAGGAAGATCACGGTCGAGGCCGGGTCGACCACCGGTCCCAGTGTGTAGCGGCCGGTGACCTTGGGCCCGAGATAGATCCGGTCCCCCGGGCTTTTGAGGGCCAGGCGGGGGGTGAGGGCCGGCACGTGGTCTTCGGATGGAGCAACGAGCACGATGTAGAACTCGAGTTCCTCCCCCCCGGTGTCGGAGACAAGATAGCCCTGGTTGTCGAAGATACGGCTGGAGATGGAATACGACCGACGAATCAGCTTGAACCAGCGGGAGTCGAGATCATGGTCTACGGCGTCATCGATACGCTGCTCCCAGAAACCCAGTCCGAGCGACGCATACTGTCCCGGCAGGTGGGAGGTGCGACCACCGTCGGGCCGGACCCGTAGAACCCAGAGATCGGAGTGGGTCGGCTCGAACCGGGTGATGGTGGCGTTGTAGTGCTCGGTCCGGAGCTCCTCGATCACCCCCGGCAGGCGCTGCCGGACGGCGATGTCGTCGGGTTCAGGGGTCAGGTCGACGTCGGGGAACAGAGCCACGGCCATTCGTCGGCCCAGATCGTGGCCGTGTCCGGTGGGAAACCGACCGTCGGCCTCGTCTTCGGTGCCGTGGAACCACACTCGACCCGAGGCGGCCGCCGCCTCACTGAGGCCCACGACCGCCGGATCGACCAGGGCTCGGACCGGGGCGAACACCACCTGGTCGAACTCGAGATCGGGGGTGTGCCGATCGCCGAAGTAGACCACGGGGAAACCGTCCACCAGCGACACCGCGTCCAGCATGGCCCGATAGAGGACGGTGGCCTGGCGGTCGCGTTCCAGCCGGCGAAGCACGTTGTCGCCGGCCGGTGACAGCTGCTTCGGGTCCATTCCGCCGGCAGCCAGCACGACCCGAGCACCGGCCGACACCAGCTGGGCCGTGAACTCCACGGCATGGTCGGTTCGACCCACCACCAGAATGTCCTGATCATCGACATCGCCGGGAAGGGCGCCGATATGGATACGATCCCGGCCGGCCGGCAGCGCAATCGGCGGCGACCACGACGGCTGAGGATCCCGCAGGGTCACGGCCACGGCCCGAGCGTGGTAACGGGCTCGGTTGGTGGTCACCACCAAAACAGTGGCAAATGGATCGTCGAGCGGTGCTGCAGCGGCCGAGTCGGAGTCGACCGCATCACCGTCGTCCCCGGTGTCGAGAGCGATCGCGGTGACGGTCTCGTCGAAACCCACGTCCAGGGCTTCCCGACCGACCAGATCGGCAAACACCACCGAGTTCCCGGGCTCCAGCACCCGGACCCTGAGCCCCGACCGTTGCGAGGACACCGCCACCGATAGGCCGCATGCCGTTCCACCCACGACCACCAGGTCATACACGGTGTCAACGATCGATCCTGCCTGGTGCCGGCCCGGCTGCTCGGTCATGTCCTACCCCTCTCATTCGGCGCCGGCTCAAACTCGATGTCCGGCGACTCCGTGCATAGTATGGCCGGGTGGGAGCCGGTGACGAGAAACCGCTGACGGTTACCGGGTTGACCTGGACCGAACTCCGACCCCGGCTCAGGCTTCGGTATCTCGATGAGATGTCCTCCCAGCTGGTTCCGGCCGTCGGATTCAGCCTGGCCTACCGGGCCGACTCCCGGGCCGAGCGATGGTGCATCGGCCGGCCGGCAACGACCGATCCGGCCGGCAACGACGTGCTGACCGACTGCCTGAATCGGGCCAAGTCGACCGAGTACAACCCGAATTCTCGGTACTGCGTGTCGTGCGCCGTCGACGAAGCCATGGTGGCCTCCAGTCTCCATCACGCCCACACTCGGGATCGGGACGATCTCGATCCGGCGATTCGCGATCACCTGGCCCGGCCCAATGTGCTGTACCTGGCCGGGTTCCGGGATGGGTCGATCAAGGTCGGGACCAGCACCGCACACCGCATCGATGTCCGCCTGGCCGAGCAGGGGGCATGGTCGGCCAGGCTGATCGGTGGTGCGGCCAACGGCATCATCGTTCGTCGCCTGGAGGACGATGTGACGACCGAACTGCAGATCCCGCAATCGGTGGCGGTGTCTCGGAAGCTGTCGGGGCTGGCCCGACCGGTCGCCGATGACCATCTGGATCGCCTTCTCGACGAGGCACTCACCACGGTGCGATCCCTCGATTCCCTCGCCAGGGAATCGGCCGGTCACGGCTTTCATCCCGAGGTCCACATCGACGGTCGGCTGTTGCCCCCGTCCTGGCGAAATCCCGGATTCGAGGAGGCGCTCTGGCACGACCGACCGCTGTACCCTTACCCGGCGCCGCTGGACGACGGGGCCCATGTCGTGACCATCATCGGCCTGTGCGGTCGGGTGGCCGCCATCACCCGGCCCGACTCCGACGACCGGTTCCTGGCCGATGTCGGCCGCTGGTACGGCGTTGAACTCCAGCCCGGCGACGTCGAGCCGACGGCGATCACCATCCAGGGCGCATTGTTCTAGCCCGTTCCGATGATCCCGTCGCTGTGAACTGGGCGCCACCGGTGGTCCGTTTTGTCTCGATGACCCCCTTATGCTGCGTGCATGAAGCTGACGAGATCACTACTTGCACTCCTGGCCGCGCTGGCCCTATTGGTCGCAGCCTGCGGCGACGGCGACGACGAGGAAACCGACGCCGGCACCGAGGACACGGCCGAAACCGAGGACACGATGTCCGAGGACGATGCCGCCGCCGACGAGACCGCATCCGACGACGATGCCGACACCGATGAGGGGGCGACCGACGACGGTACCGAGGTCGAAGAGGCCTCTTGTGCCGCCGGCTTGACCAAGGTGGACGGCACCTTGACCGTGGCCACCGGTGAGCCGGTGTTCCCGCCGTGGATGACCGACGACGACCCGAGCAACGGCGAGGGCTTCGAGAGCGCCGTGGTCTACGCTCTGGCCGACAAGCTGGGCATCGCCGATGTGGAATGGGTCCGAACCGGGTTCGACGAGGCCATCGCCCCTGGCGAGAAGGACTACGACTTCAACATCCAGCAGTACTCGATCACCGCCGAACGGGACGAGGTCGTTGACTTCTCCGATGGTTACTACCAGGTGGAGCAGGCCATCATCGGAGCCGCCGACAGCCCGGCCGCCGCCGCCACCTCCCTGGCCGACCTCAAAGAACTGCGACTGGGTGCCGCCGTCGGTACCACCAGCCTGACCTATGTCGACGATGTGATCCAACCCGGCGACGACGCCGCCGTCTATGACGACAACGCGGCGGCCAAGGCCGCCTTCGACGCCGGCCAGGTTGACGCCATCGTGTTCGACCTGCCCACCGCCTACTACATCACCTCAGTCGAGATTCCCGAGGCGTCCATCATCGGTGTGCTGCCTCGAAGCGGCGATCCGGAAGAGCTGGGCATGCTGTTCGAGGAAGGCAGCGAACTGGTCCCGTGCGTCAACGAGGCGTTGGCCGAGCTGGTGGCCGATGGCACCATCGAGGAGCTCGAGAACACCTGGCTCAATCAGGGTGGCGAAATCCCGTCACTGACCGAATAGCGGTCGTCCGGGACGACGACTCCGAACGGGAGAGGGCGGTGGCCGGTCATCGGCCACCGACCCCCGACCGGTGATGTAGGGACGAGATGGTGCGGGAACGACTGGCCCGGACATTCGACGAGGAGGGGGCGAAGGCGGCGCTGCTGGCTGCGGTGTCAACCGTCGTGGTGTTCGGACTGCTGTGGTGGGCCGTCACCCGCAGCCCGTCGTGGCCGGCTGTGCGCAACCAGTTCTTCAGCGGGGACGACTTCGCCGCATCCTGGCCTCGGGTGGTCAAAGGCTTCTGGCTCAATGTCAGGCTGTTCCTCATCTCCATGTTGAGCATTCCGGTCGCGGCCCTGCTCGTAGCCCTGATGCGAAGCTTCCGCGGCCCCGGGTTCTTTCCCCTCCGGCTCCTGGCCGTAATCTACACCGATCTTTTCCGGGGCATCCCGCTGTTCCTGCTGATCGTGCTGATGGGTTTTGGCATGCCGGCGCTACAGCTCCGAGGGCTACCGTCGTCGGCCACGTTCTGGGCCGTGACCGCCCTGACCCTGTCCTATGCCGCCTACACGGCCGAGATCTACCGCTCCGGCATCGACGCCGTGCCCGAGTCCCAGCGGGCCTCGGCCCGGGCCCTGGGCCTGACCCAGTGGCAGTCGATGCGGTTCGCCATCCTTCCCCAGGCCGTTCGCAACGTCGTCCCGGCCCTGATGAACACCGTCGTCAGCCTGCAGAAGGACGTGGCCCTTGTGTCGGTGGTCGGGGTACGGGATGCCGTCCGCGAGGCCGAGATCTACACCTCTCGAACCTTCAACTACACCTCGTACGTCGTTGCCACCCTGCTGTTCCTGGCCATCAGCGTGCCCCTGACCCGGGCCGTCGACTGGTACACCGAGCGGGACCGAGCCCAACGATCGCAAGCCGTGTCATGAGGGGTTGCCATGGCTGAACAATCCAGCGATACACCGAAGCTGGAGTTGCGCGACGTGCACAAGTCGTTCGGGGACAAGCCGGTGCTCCAAGGTCTCGACCTAACCGTCAACGAGCACGAGGTCGTGTGCCTGATCGGGCCCAGTGGCTGCGGAAAGTCGACCATCCTCCGTTGCATCGATCTGCTCGACCCCATCGACTCGGGCTCGATCCTGCTCGACGGCCAGAACATCACCGGACCCAGAGTCAACGCCAACCAAGTCCGCCGCCGCATCGGCATCGTGTTCCAGTCCTTCAACCTGTTCCCCCACATGAACGTCCTGGACAACGTGACCCTGGGACCCCGGCGGGCCCACGGCACACCCCGGCGGGAGGCCGAAGACGCGGGCGGTCGAACTGCTGGAGCGGTTCGGCCTCGGCGACAAGGCCGACGCCTACCCCAACCGCATGAGCGGGGGCCAGAATCAGCGGGCGGCCATCGTCCGCGCCCTCATGGTCGAACCCGAGGTGCTGCTGTTGGACGAGGTCACCTCGGCCCTCGATCCGGAACTGGTGGGCGAGGTCCTCGGCGTCATCCGGGAGTTGCGGGACGAGGGCCTGACCATGGTGCTGGCCACCCACGAGATGGGGTTCGCCCGGGACGTGGCCAACCAGGTGGTGTTTCTCCACGAGGGCCGGGTGCTGGAGGCGGCACCGCCGTCGGAGCTGTTCGACCATCCCCAACATCCCCGTACCCAGCAGTTCCTGCACAGGGTGACGGCCGCCGGTCGACTCTGAACACAGACCGGACAGACCGGACAGACCGGACAGACCGGACAGACCGCCCGGTCAACGGCATCAAGCAGCTCGACCCGCCCGCCAGGGCCGGGTTCGCAGGCATCGGCGACGATCCCCAGTCGTGTTGGCCGGCTCGGCTGGTTCCCACCCGATCCGGCTCCGAGGCTCGGACCTCGGAATCGGCCATGAAAACCTGCCGCGCAGGTGTGATCCGGTCTCACGGCTGTGGCGAACAGTGTGTACCTCGGCGCGGTGCCGGGGGCTCGGAACGGAGGTCAGGAGCTCGTGGAGAACATCGAAGTGGTGATCATCGGCGGTGGCATCGGTGGGTCAGGTCTGGCCGCCGTGCTGGCGCGTGCCGGCGTCTCGGTGCGCGTGCTCGAACGGACGACGGAGTTTCCCGATCGCGTCCGTGGCGAGATGTACGTCCCGTGGGGCGTGGCCATCGCCGACCAGCTCGGTTTGCTCCAGCCGCTCGTCGATGCCGGCGCGACGTTCAGCACGGAATGGGTGTACTACGACAAGGCCTTCCCGCCGGAGGTCGCCGAGGAGATGGGCGTCCACGTGCCCGATGCCGTGCCGGGTTGCAAGGGCATCTTGAACTTCACACACCCTCAGGCCTGCCAGGCCCTGATCGACCACGCCGTCGAGGGTGGGGCGCGAGTCGCCCGAGGGGTCGAGGTGATCGATGTCCGACTCGGCGGCACGCGACCGGCCGTGGTCTGGCGTGACACGTCGGGCGTTGAGCACACCACCGTGGCAGGCCTTGTCGTCGGCGCCGACGGGCGGGCCTCGGTGGTGCGCAAGGCCGCCGGCATCAAGCTGCACAGCGATCCGGTGCGCCAGTACATGACCGGTGGTCTGGTCGAAGGTGACCCGATCCGGCCGCTGATCAACTCGTACGGCACCGCGGAGGCCGTGAACTTCTACAGCTTCCCGCAGGGCCCGAATCGTTCACGGGTCTACCTGGCCCACTTCGACGTTCATCGCTACGCCGGCCCGGACGGTGGGCGGAGGTATCTCGCCGAGCTCGCGTTGTGCGCGTCGCCAGACGTGGCCCGGCTGTCCGCGGGGCGCCTCGTCACCCCGATCGCGACCCATGAATCCGTGGATACGTGGACCGATCGACCGTACGCCGAACGGGTCGTGCTCGTCGGCGACGCCGGCGGGTACAACGATCCGATCGTCGGTCAGGGACTCTCACTGACGATGGCCGACATCCGCGACGTCGCGGAGGTGGTCCTCACCGGGGGCCGTTCGGCCGACGACTTCGCCGAGTACGGGAGGCGTCGCGCCGACCGCCACGCCAAGCAGCGAATCTCGGCCCGGACCTCGGCGGAGGTGTTGTGCGCGTTCGGGCCCGACGCTGACGAGCGCCGCCTACGCGCTCTCCCGCTGTTGAACTCCGACCAACTGATCGCCCTCATCGTCGGCGTACTGTTCGCAGGTCCGGACATCGTTCCTCCTGGCACCGAGTTGCTCGAGAGCGCCCGCGACGCGTTCCTCGCCGCCTGAGGGACCAGCTCGACGCTGCATAGACGCTGGAAACCACGACCGGCCGATGCTCAGGACCGACATCCTCACCCTGGGACGGACGGATCGGGCCATGAGCGGGTTCACCCTGCCCAAGCCGGGGCGCTACATGTTCCACCCTCATCAACACTCGATGGCGGCCCGAGGGCCATGGGATGGTTTGGCACCGTCTGAGCTGTAGGTTCCAGTGATGCGGCTGATCCCACGCACCCTGGACGTCCCCACCTCCCCCATCGCCGACGCCCATCGGTGGGTCGCCGAGCGGCGCCTCGACCTACCGCTGCTCGACATGTCCCAGGCCGCCCCGTCATATCCGACCGCTCCCGTGATCGCCGAGCACATCGCCGCGGTGGCGGCGTCCCCCGACGGCGGCCGCTACGCTCCCCCTCCCGGGTTGCCGGTTCTGCTCGAAGCGTTTTCCCGTGATCTCCACCGCTGCTACGGAGCCGACATCGACGGTGGCAGAATCCTGCCCACCGGGGGCTGCAACCAGGCGTTTTGTGTGGTCACCTCCACCCTGACCCAGCCCGGCGACGAGGTCATACTTCCCGTGCCCTACTACTTCAACCACGACATGTGGCTGAAGCTCGACGGCATCGTTCCCCGGTACCTGCATCGTCCCGACCCCGAACAGGCTCGAGACCTAATCGGCCCCCGGACCCGGGCCATCGTGCTCGTGACGCCGGGGAATCCGACGGGGGTCACCCTCGAGCCCGACGTGATCCAGCGGTTCTACCAATTGGCCCGGGACCACGACCTGGCCCTCATCATCGACGAGACCTATCGGAACTTCCGCACCACGGCCGAGCCGGCCCATCGCCTGTTCGATCATGCCGGCTGGGACCGCACCCTCGTCAGCCTCCACAGCTTCTCCAAGGATCTGGCCATACCCGGCTACCGGGTCGGAGCGATTGTCGGCAGTCCCGAGCTGAAGCACGAGGCGTTGAAGCTGCTCGACTGTGTACAGATCTGCGCTCCCCGTATCGGACAGGAGGCGGCCGCCATCGGGCTGGACCGCGCCACCGACTGGCGCCGGCTCCAGGTCGATCGCATCAACAATGCTCTCGCCCACTTCCAGGCGGTCATGGCCGACGAACCGGGCGGCTTCCGGCTGGCCAGCGCCGGGGCCTTCTTCGGTTGGGTCCGACACCCCTTCGGCGACACACCGGTGCTCGACGTGATCCGCCGCCTGATCGTCGAACAGGCGGTAGTAGCGATCCCCGGCACCGCCTTCAGCCCCGACGACCGGGGCTGGATCCGGTTCAGCTACGCCAATCTGAGCAACGACGAGCTCGATGATTTCGCCTACCGCATCGGGCGGCTAGGCTGAGCCGAATGGCGAAGGTCACCATCTATCACAACCCTCATTGAGGCTCGTCCCGTAACGCCTTGGCGGTCGCCGAGGAGCTGGGAGTCGACTACGACGTCGTGCTGTACATGAAGGAACCGCCCGATCGAGACGCCTTGACCAAACTGGTCAAGATGCTGAAGGACCCGGTCGAGGATCTGGTACGCAACGACTCGAAATTCAAGAAGCTCGAACTGAATGCCGATGACTACGTCGACAATCCCGACGCCGTCGTCGACATCCTGGCCGAGCACAAGGCGTTGCTGCAGCGACCGGTCGTGGTCAAGGGCCGTACGGCCATCATCGGTCGACCCAAGGATCGGGTGGCCGAATTCCTGTCCTGAGCCTGAGCCGGGCCCCGACATGGGCTCGCCCTATCAGTGAATAGCGAAGGCTAAGGTGACCGCCATCGGTCGTCGATGACCTGGGCATGCGGCTGGGTTCTCTCCGTGCCACAGGAACGACAGCGGCGCGGCCAGGCCGCGGCCGTCTTGTGGTGTTTGCTCTCACCGCAGCCTGCGGGGTTCTGGCCACCGTGCTCGCCGCCCATCTGCAGGTTCAAGCCGACGAGCAGGCCCGACGTGGAGCCTTCGGTCGCGATGCCGAGGCCACCCAGCAGCTGCTGGGGGCCATGACCGACGATCTTGTGGCCGAGTTCCAGGCCGGCCTCGACTACATCGGTGCCACCCACCCCCAACCACCGAGCCAGTACGCCGACTATTTCCGACGTCAACTGGAATTCGAGAACGAGTACGATCCCGGCATCTTCTTCGTGGAGAAGGTCAGGCGGGCCGACATCGAAGCACTGGAGCGCCGGGAGCGGGCGTTCGGGGTCGATGGCTTTCAAGTCATCTCCATGGCCGTGGGCCCGCCGACGGAGGAAGCCTTCATCATCACTCGAAGCGGGCAGGAGGTCACCGGCCAGTATCCTCTGAACGGCTTCGATGTGACCCCGGGAGCGGGCTTCCTCTTCATCGACGAGCTACCGGAGGACGGTCCGGCGCTGCGGGTCAGCGAGTCCGAGGCCATCCTCGCCTTCAGCACCATGTCCCAAACCCAGAGCGACCTGGCGCTCGACGCCGGGGCCATTCCCAGCATCGTCGTCTTCCTCGGCGGCGAGGTCCGCGATTCCGATGGCGTCCTGGTCGGGTGGGCGTTCCGATTCCTCGGACCTACCGAGCTGACAGCGCGAGTAGGCGATCGTGGCATCCCCACCGGACTCAACCTGCGATTCACCGTCGAAGCGACGAAAGAGCCACTGCTGGTGATCGGTGATCAGGACGCCGAGAGCGCCGTTGACGGCCTCTACGAACTCCGCAGCTTCGAGACGGCCACCCAGTATTGGACTCTCGAGGTGTGGGCCGCCGACGACTACTGGCCTATCGCCGGCATGTTCGATCGAGCCCGGACCTGGCTGGTCGGTCTCGGCCTGTCGCTGGTGGCGGCAACCCTGGCCGCCGCCTGGTGGACGTACCGCCATCGGCTCAAGGACAAGGACTTCGAACTGGAGCATGCACGAACCCTGGCCACCACCGACGGTTTGACAGGGCTGCTCAACCGGCAGGGCTTCATCGACACCGCACGGGCGCGGCCCGTCGGAGCGGCCGCCACCCTGCTGTTCATCGACCTGGACGGCTTCAAGGCCATCAACGATCGCCGCGGTCATGATGCCGGCGATCGGCTGCTGGTCGAGGTCGCCGGGCAACTACGAGGGGTGTGCCGGACCGGTGACCTCATCGCTCGACTGGGAGGGGACGAGTTCGTCATCCTCACCGATTCGGTGGCAGCCGATCCCCGTGAGCTGGCGTCGCGAATCGTGGATCGGGTGTCGGCCGTGGATGCCGCCGTCGGGTGCAGTGTCGGGGTCGCCGCCAGCGCGCTCGGCGACGAGACCGATGTCAAGGTCCTCATCCGGCTGGCCGACCAGGGCATGTACACGGCCAAACGGCAGGGTGGGAATCGTTTCACCCTGGTCTGACAGTCCCGGCTCGGACACCTCCGCCGGTCGAGGTGAGATCTCTACAGCGATTCGAGCCGCTCGGCTTCCTCGGCCAACGAGTCGATGCGGCGATCGAGGGCATCGGGAATGGGCAAACCGATGTGGTTGAGAATGACCCTCCACCGATGACTCCAGTCATGACCTCGGCAGGCCAGCGCCATGTTGCGGATCCGGATCGGGCGGGCCGCGGCCGGATCGCGATACTTGTCGAGCAGCGTGACGAGATCGGTGGTCTCGGTTGATTCGACGATGTCCACACCCAGTAGGCGGCGCTGCTCCTCGACGCTGGGGGGCATGCCGATCATGACGGCCCCGGCCGCCATGCCCTCGAAGAACCGACCGGGTAGGACCCGGAGGCCGCCGATCAGGTTCGGTTGATCATGCTTGCCGTAGTTGCAGATGGCGATGTTGGCGTGGCGATACCAGTCGGCCAGTGCACGACGATGGGCCTTCCAGTCGTGAGCCTTGCCCGACACCGTGTCGTACAGGTACAGCTCGTTGTTCTTGGCCGCCCAGTCCAGAATCTGGTTGTGCTGCTCGGGGTGGCGGCGGCCGATGCCGAGCACGGCGAGGCTGCGGCGACCGTCGATCGCTCCGCCTCCGAAGGCCACGACGTCGGTGGCGGGCGGAACATAGTGCACCTCGGTGGTGGGCGCAATGGTCCGAAACGGCTCCAGGGTCTCGGGTACACCGAGGAACAGATGATCGATCATGGCGTAGCCCTCGTAGCGGATCCGGGGATCGGACAGCTGGGTGGGCCAGACCTCGGGTAGCCAGAGCGAGATGGTCTTGGCTCGGCGACGGAGCACCCGAAGCCGCTCGAGCAGCGGCACATCCCATGGACCGTGACCGGCGAACAGGAGATGGTCGGCATCGTCGACGCCGGCCGAGACACCCCGTTGGGCGGCCGGCAGCAGGATCGTCCGTCCGGCCACGCGGCGCACGGCCCGACCGGCGACTCGCCGAGCCCGAACCCTGGGGTTCTTGCCGTGCCGGTTGAGCAGAGCCAGCGACGCACCGTCACAGCTAACGAGGACGTCTTCGGCCTCATGCCAAGCGCTGAAGGCCAGCTGGTCGGCGAGACCGCCCGAAGTGCCCCGTTGTGACAGAACTACGATGCTCACATTGCCTCCGCACCCTCGGTCGCTCAATGTACCGCCGTGAAAGGCGCCGCCACAAAAACCGTCATCGGCACGGCGCCTACGGGTGCATTTGGTCACACTGTACTGGTGTCAGGGTAATCGTTGATGGAATCCTTCACCTCGATCCGCATCGATCTTCCTTCCGTCATCGAAGGTGATGGATGGGTGTGTTGCCCGGGCACAGGAAACGCCATGAATCGACGTGGCCGGCGGATCAGTGGGTCTGCACCAGCCACGCCAGCAGGTTCTCGGCGTCGGGCCGCAGCTCGACCCCGGCACGTTGAAGAATGGGAAAAGGCTGTCCGGTGTCGACCGCCTCGCCCAGTGCCACCAGACGTCCGTCTTCCAGTAGCCGGGTCACGATGTGAACCCACCCCAAGGCCACCCCCTGACCCTCCAAAGCCGCTTGAAGAACCAGCGAGTAGTCATTGGATCGATAGCCGGGCAGGGATCCGGGCACCTCGACACCATGGTGGGCGAACCACTTCCACCAGTCGTAGCGGGACCGGTACCGCTCCTCGAGATGGAGCAGTGGTGCGGTCGCCAGAACAGCCGGGGGCACCGTACCCGAGATCGCGGTGTCGAGGTCCCGGACCCGGGGGTGGGCGACGAAACCGGGCAGGCGTCGAGCCAATTCCGGAGCGGCCACCGGCAGAAGGCGTTCGGGTCGGAACACGGTCGATGCGAGCCCGGTGTAGGGGCCGAGCCCGAGCGGAATCCACAGATCGGCGTCATCCCGCCCGACCTGATCGTCACTGTCGGTCGTGATGACCCGCAGCTCGACCGAGGGGTGGTGGCGTTTGAAATCGGGAAGTCGAGGAAGCAGCCAGAAGTTGGCCAATGATGTCGACACAGAAAGATTCACCACCCGGCTGCGAGGCGATCGCGCCGCCTCGACGGCTCGATCGATTCTGGAGAAGGCCGGTTCGATCTCCCCCATCAGGCGCTCGCCTTCGGCGGTGAGGGTCTGATGTCGGGAGTGGCGTTCGAACAGCCGCACTCCAAGCTCCTGCTCGAGGCGGGCCACGGCGTGGGAGACCGCCGGCTGGCCAACACCCAAATCACGGGCGGCCGCCGTGAAGTTGCCGGCTCGAGCCACGGCCATGGCCGTCCTCAACCAGCGATCGGAAATCCGTCCCACCCCTGGCACCGGCCCATCCTAGCCGCGAGCCGCGGTCGGCGGCGGCCCGAACCATCAACAATATCGATGGTTAGATGACGCTGGTCGGCAATTGACCGCCGATACGCAGGGGTTTACCGTCACTGCAATGAACGAGCGCACCACAATGGCCTCGATCGGGTTCATAGGTCTGGGAACCATGGGTGGCCCGATGGCGCGCCGTCTGCTGGCCGCCGGTCATCCGGTGACGGTCTACGATCTGGTGGCCGAGCGTTGTCACGAGGCGGCTGCAGCCGGTGGCACTGCAGCAGCGTCGGCCCGGGACTGCGCCCAAGGGTGCGAGATACTGATGACATCGCTGCCCCGGCCCGACCACGTCGAATCGGTCATGGCCGGTCCCACCGGGGCTCTGGCCGTCATGGGCACCGGCTCGGTCTGGATCGATCTGACCACGAATCGCAAGGAGCTCATCGCCCGGCTCGCCACCGACGCCCCCGAGGGAGTCGACGTGGTCGAGTCACCGGTCACCGGCGCCGTGGACGGGGCGCGGACGGGAACGCTCACCTTGTTCCTCGGCGGCGCCGAAGCGGCGGCCGACCGGGTCCAGCCCGTCCTCGAAACACTGGGAACGGTCATTCGATGCGGCCCGCTCGGGACCGGCAATGTGGTCAAACTGGTGACCAATCAACTCTGGTTCGTAGCCGCCGCCGCCCTGGGCGAAGGTTTCGCCGTCGGGCTGGCCAACGGCGTGGAGCTGGGCACGCTGTGGCATGCCATCTGCAACAGTGTCGGCGACAGCTTCGTGGCCCGTCACGACGCCCCGTCGATCTTCGCCGGCCACTACGATCCGTCGTTCAGCCTCGATCTGTGCCTGAAGGATCTCGGGCTCCTCGACGAGCTGTCGGAGCACATCGGCGCCGACCTGCCCATGACCAGGGCCGCCCATCAGGCCTTCTCCGCAGCGGCCGAGCGATACGGGCGCGACGTCGGTGAGCTCCACGTGGCCAAGAGAATCGAAGACGACGCCGACCTGTGCATGCGCCTGGACGGTGACTGGACACCCCACTGGGAGAAATGACGAACAACGATGACCACTACTTCGAATCCCCTCTCACCCGGCCGCCCTACGACGCCGGCCATCACCGGCTCCGACTCACCGAGCCTCGCTCGGCTTCTGGATCTCGACCGCTATCCCCTCGATCAACCGGCATCGCCGGGCTACCGGGCCGCCGTCGAGGATGCTCGACGGGAACTCCGGGCCGACGGTTGTGCGGTGATCAAGGATTTCGTGCGGTCACCGGCCCTGGATGTGCTGGCATCCGAGATCCGCAACCGCAAGCACCGGACGCACTACTCGACACAGACCATCAACCCCTATTTCCATACCGAGCCCGATCCCGCCTATCCCGACGACCATCCCGTCAACACCTTCCTCGAACGATCCAGCGGTTTCATCCCCGGTGACGCCTGGGAGCGGGGCTGTGCCACCGATGTCATCTTTCGAGCCCCGGAGCTATCCCACTTCCTGGCCGACTGTCTGGAGATTCCGCAGCTGCACTGCTACGCCGACCCCCTGGCCGGACTGACGAGCAACATCCTCGATCCGGGCCAGCAGTTCACCTGGCACTTCGACACCAACGACTTCGCCGTCACCGTTTTGGTCGACGAGGCCGACGAGGGCGGGCTGTTCGAATACGTGCCCGACATCCGTTCGGCCGGCGATGAGGGTTTCGAGCACATCGCCGAGGTGCTGGCCGGCGGTCGGGACGGTGTGGTCACCCTCGATCTTCGACCGGGCGACATGCAGATCTTCCGGGGTCGCTATTCGCTGCACCGTGTGAGCAGGGTCGGGGCCGGCTCACGACCCCGACACGCCGCCATCTTCGCCTATACCGAGAGGCCGGGGGTGATCGGACGGGTGGCCCGAACTCGCCAGCTGTTCGGGCGTGTGCTCCCCGCGCACGAGGCGGCCGAACGGGAGCGGGTTCGCTCCGACCGCCTGCTCGACTGATCGAGGCTCCGCGCCGGTGGCCGATCGACACGACCGCCGTTGATGGTCTATCTCGCCGCGCCGGTGGCCAACCGGCTGACTCAGGCTGCTGCCGGTTCCTCCGAGGGCGGCCGGGAATGAGGCCGGGCCGAGTCCTCGGATGAAGCCCGCCCGGAACCGATCATGGTCGACAGCTGCTCGGCGTAGCGGGTGGCCAACGGACCTCCGATGGCGGTGAGCAGAACATAGCCGGCGGCCAGAGCTCCCAACTGGGGCCCCTCGGCCAGGCCACTGCCGAGCGCGGCGATGACGATGGAGAACTCGCCCCGGGCGATCAAGACCGTACCGGCCCGAAGCCGGCCCCGTGACCCGGAGCCGATTCGGCGGGCGGCGTATGCTCCGGTCACGGTCTTGGTCACCGCCGTCACCACTGCCAACAAAACGGCCCAACCGGCGGTGGCCACCAGATCGGCAGGGTCGATCTGAAACGAGAAGAACACGAAGAAGGTCGCGGCGAAAAGGTCCCGCAGGGGCGAGATCAGCTCCATGGTCCGTTCCTCGGCCCTTCCCGAAAGGGCCAGACCGACCAGGAAGGCGCCGATGGCTCCCGAGACGTCGAAGCTCTGAGCCACCCCGGCCACCAGCAGGACCAGCCCGAACACCGCCAGCAACAATGATTCGTCGGAGCCGGTGGCGAGTCGGTCGCTCAGGTGCCCGCCGTAACGGAGCGCGGCCATGAGGATCACGGCCACCACAACCAGGGCGATCACCACGCTGGTGATGGTCTCGGCCATTGTTCCCCCCACGATGAGAGCGGCCACCACCGGAAGGTAGACGGCCATGGCAAGATCCTCGATCACCAGCAGATTGAGCACTGCTGGGGTCTCCCGGTAGCCGATACGGCCAAGATCACCGAGAACCTTGGACACCACACCCGAGGACGAGATCCAGGTGACGCCGGCCAGCAGGGCGGCGGCCAGCGGCGACCAGCCGAGGGCCAGACCGACGATGAAGCCGGGCCCGGCGTTGAGGACCATGTCGAGCGTTCCCGGCGGCAGACCGGTACGCAGCCCGTGTCGGAGTTCGGTGTCGCTGTACTCCAGCCCGAGCGAGAACAGCAGCAGCAGTACCCCGATCTCGGCCGCCAGCGACACGAAGTCAGCACTGACGTCGAGACGGAGAATGCCGCCCTCACCGAAGGCCAACCCGGCCACCAGGTAGAACGGCACCGCCGTGACCCCGAGCCTGGTGGCGAACCGGGACAGCAAGCCCAGACCGAAGACCAATGCCCCGACCTCGATGAAGGCCAGGGCCGTCTCGACCGATCCGGCTGCCAGGATCATCGACCGATCACCGTCACCGAGTCCGGGGTCCCATCCACATCCAACCGGTCAACCATGGCGGTCAGGCACTGAGCATGCGCCGGAGGGCCAGCAGACCGTCGTGGGTGCCGACGGCCACCACCACATCGCCGGCTTCGAACACGAACTCCGGACCGGGCGCCGGCACCGATCGGTTGCCCCGCATGACCGCCACCACCGACGCCCCGGTCTCGGAGCGGAAGGCGCCGGCACCGATGCTGGTTCCCACCGCCGACGAGTCGTCATCGATGTCGACCCACTCGATGGCCAGTCCCTCGATGTCATGACGCACGGCGGCCACCGTTTCGTTGACATGGCTCACGCCCAGGATCTCACCCAGTGTCTGGCTGTCGCCCTCGGTCAACGAGACCATCGAAGTGCAGGAATCGGGGTCAACCTGGTCGTAGACGAGCACCTCGCGCCGACCGTCGTGGTGTACAACGACTCCCATGTCCTGGCCACTGCTGGTGGTGAACTCGTAGCGAACGCCGACACCGGGAAGACGCGTCTCCCGGACTTCTGTCATTGCTCTACTCCCGGATACGACCACTTCATGGCTCGTAGTGTACGCGCAACCGGCGATTCGGCGCCGCGGTGAACCGCATACCGTCGGTCGGACCACAGATGACGGGATGGTCGAAAGACTTTAGACCAGGGGGTCACCTGCCGAAGGACAGGGCGTGGAGATCTCCTGGACCACGCCTCACTCAAGCAATGCACGAGCTCGAGGAGTACGCCGCTAATGGGCCGTTCCCCTCGGGTTCGCACCATCGTCGGCGTTCTCGCCCTGCTCCTTGGGGCGGGCGGTGTCCTGACCCTGGTCCGCTACGTGCAGACCAGCGAGGAACGGGCATTGGCCGGTCAGGAATTGGTCTCGGTGTACGTGGTCAGGAATACCGTCCCCGCCGGCACTCCGGTGGGCGAGCTGGCCGACTATCTGGCAATGGAGCAGGTCCCGGCCAAGGTCCGGGCCGTCGAGGCGGTTACCGAACTGGACGCCCTCGACCCGTCCCTGGTCACCACCACCAACCTCGTTCCCGGCGAGCAGCTGGTCACCGCCCGCCTTGGTTCGGCCAAGTCCCGCATGCTGGCTGCCGGATTGGATGCCATCCCCGATGGGCTGGTCGAGGTCACCGTGTCCCTGACCGCCCAGAAGGCGCTGGGAGGTCAGCTTGCGCCCGGCGACTACGTCGCCGTGCTCGCCTCGTTCGACCTCTTCAACTTCGACCCTGGAGTGACGGCCGAAAACGGTGTGGTGAGCCAAACCGAGGTCTCCATCGAGGGAGGCCCGGCGACAGCCATCTTGATGCGACAGGCACTGGTCACCAACGTCCAGGCCAACCTTCCTCCCACCTTCAACGCGGTCGACGAGGACGGTGGCGTGGGTCAGGTGCCCAATTCCGAACTGTTCGTCACCTTCGCTGTTGTCCCCGACCAGGCCGAACGACTCATCTTCGCCGCCGAATACGGTCGCATCTGGCTGCTCCGGGACAGTGAACTGGCTCCTGGGGGGAGCCCCGACCTGGTTCGGCTCTCCACCATCTACTACGACGGCGCTCTCAAGGCCGACGTCGATCAGCAGAGCTTCTCGGCCAACGACGAGCCGGACGAACTGGCAAGTCGGGATGATGGCGCCGACGACATCGAGGAGGGTTCGCTCGTGGCCGAGACGGCCGAGGAACCGCAGGACGACCCCACCCCATCGGGACCGGGCGACGGGTAGGTGACGCAGTGAACGTCCTGGTCATCAGCGAACACGAGTCACTCGTGGCCTACCGGGGTACGTCCCTACCCGACGGGATTCGTATCGTCGACGTGCCCGACTACTCTCCTGCGGCCCCGGTCGATCGTCTGATCACGGCGCTGGACGACAGCGTGGTCGATGTCGTGGTCCTCGGTGGAGATCTTGAGGATCAGTACATCCTGAGGGCGGCCGAGGCGTTGGCCGTCGGCCATCCCGAGATGGATGTCATCGCCTATCGCCTTCCCGACACCGAGTTTCTGGCTGCAGCCATGAAGACCCGGGTTCGCGATGTGGTAACCCCGGTGGAGGACCACTCCACCCTCGACCAGGCTCTGATCCGCCTCCACGAGGCGGCCGCCGTTCGCCGGGAGCTGATTCTGGCCCGGGAACGGAACCAGGAGCCGACCGGGGCCATCACCGTATTCGGCCCGAAGGGCGGTGTGGGCAAGTCGACCATCGCCGTCAACCTGGCCCAGGCCCTGGCCGCCGACGCCCCCAACGAGGTGCTGCTCATCGATCTCGACCTGGTGGGAGGAGATGTGGCCGACATGCTGCAGATCGACACCGACTTCACCGTGGCCCGGGCCATCAACAACGACTCGCCGTTCGACCCCGCCAACCTCAAGTTGAGCCTGGCCGCCCTGCCCAATGGCCCGCTGGTGCTGCCGGCTCCGGCATCGCTCGTGGAGGCCGATCACCTCGATTTCGAGTCGATGGAACTGCTGCTCAAACGGGTTGTCGAGATGTTCACCTACGTCGTGGTCGACACCGGGCCCGGCTCGACCGAGGCGTCGCTGGCCGCCATCAGTGTGGCCCGGCAGATGGTCATCACCACCAGCCCCGATATCGGTGCCGTTCGCACCCTGGTTCGCCATATCGAGGCCCTGGACAGCCTCGGTCTACTTCCCCCCGACCGCCACGTCGTGCTCAATCAGTACGACCGCCGCAGCGGTATCGGGACGGCCGACATCGAGGCTGCCCTCGGCCGTACCATCGACTTCACCCTGCCTCCCGACCGCACCGTTCAGGCTGCGGCCAACGAGGGGGTGCCCTATCTGCAGAATCGATCCCGAGGGGCGGTGGCGGCAGCCCTCTACGAACTGGCCAATGCGGTCAGGGGTGAGGTCGACATCGCCGAAGAGCCGGTTCGGTCGAAAGGATGGTTCAGGTAGCCATGGGTCTTGGTCGTCTGCTGGCGGAAGCCGACGCCCCCGGGGGTCGCCGTTCCGGATCCACCACCTCGTCGTCGGCGCCGGAGCACAAGGTTCACATTCCGAGCAAGTCGACGGCCACCGACGATCTCGGAGAACGGGTCAGAATCAAGCTCATCGACAGCATCGGAGCCACGCTCTCCGACTCCAACATGAGCCAGGACGAGCTTCGACGCCAGGTCAGCGATGAGCTGGAGCGGCTGATCGCCCAGGAGAACCTGCCGCTGACCGACATCGAGCGCAACAAGCTGGTCGGAGCGGTGGCCAGTGACGTGCTCGGGTTTGGTCCCATCGAACCGCTGCTGGAGGACGACGACGTCAGCGAGATCATGGTCAACGGTACCGACGCCATCTATGTGGAGCGGGCGGGCAAGATCGAGATGACCGACATCCGATTCCGGACCGAGGCCCACCTCCGCCAGGTCATCAACCGGATCGTTGCCGCCATCGGACGCCGGGTCGACGAATCCTCGCCCATGGTCGACGCCCGCCTGGCCGACGGGTCCCGGGTCAATGCCGTGATCCCGCCGCTGGCGGTCGACGGATCGTCTCTGACCATCCGGAAGTTCGCCAAGCAGGCGCTGCAGGCCGGCGACCTGGTCCGAATCGGGGCCATCACCCAGCAATCGTTGACCGTGATGCGGGCCTGCGTGCTGGCCCATCTCAATGTGGTGGTCTCCGGTGGCACCGGTAGCGGCAAGACCACGTTCCTCAACATGCTGTCCAGCTTCATCGGAGCCGACGAGCGAATCGTCACCATCGAGGACGCCGTCGAGCTGAAGCTGATGCAGCGCCATGTGATCCGCCTCGAATGTCGCCCACCCAACGTCGAGGGCAAGGGTGCGGTCAGCACCCGTGATCTGCTGAAGAACACGCTGCGAATGCGGCCCGACCGCATCATCGTCGGTGAGTGTCGAGGCGGTGAAGCCCTGGACATGCTCCAGGCCATGAACACCGGGCACGACGGATCCCTGACCACCCTGCATGCCAACAGTCCCCGCGATGCCACCCGCCGGCTGGAAACCATGGTCCTCTACGCCGGTTTCGAGATACCGCAGCGAGCCATCCGGGAACAGATCTCGGGTGCGGTCGACATCATCTGCCAGCTGGAACGGCTTCGCAACGGGCGAAGGGTGGTGACCAGCATCACCGAGGTGGTGGGCATGGAGGGTGAACACATCACCCTCAACGAGCTGTTCACCTTCGACCACGAAGAAGGGGTGCTGAAGGCCACCGGGGTTCGGCCCCAGTGCGCCGACAAGCTGGCGAAACACGGTGTCGTCATCGATGCCGAAGCCCTCGAGAACTGAGGAGGTCGGTCCGGCGGTGGCACGACCCGATCTGGAGCTGCAGTCCCGAGCCATCGTCCCGGCCCAAGACGCCGACCTCGGCGTCGGCTCGGCCGACACAGCGGCCGGCCTCGAGGTGCTGTCGCTCGACACCACAACCCCGGGCACCGTGAAGCTCCAGGTGACCGTACCCGACCGGGAGACCGTGCTCTTCTCCAACCAGTCGGTCGATGTGCGGCTCAACGGTCGCAGTGTCGAGGATGTCACGGTTCGACCGGTCAAGATCGACTCGCTTCATGCCACACTCGTCATCGACGTGTCACAGTCGATGTCCGGCCAGCCGATCGAGGCGGCCAAGACCTCAGCCGTCGCCTTTGTCGAAGCCCTACCACCACAGGCCGAGATCACGGTGATCGGCTTCGGATCGTCGGCCCGGGTCGAGATTGCGGCAACGCCCGATCACGACGATGCCATCGCCACCATCGAGGGGCTGGAACTCCGGGGGGAGACCGCCCTGTACGATGCCATCGAGCTTGGCCTGCAATCCACGGCCAGCGCCAGCCGCGACGCCATGGTCGTGCTGAGCGATGGTGGGGACACCGCCAGCTCGGTCACCGAGGCCGACGTGATCTCCGATCTCGGCCAAAGCGGAGTCGACTTCTACGCCATCGCCCTTACCACCGACGAATCGGACGGCAGCGCCCTGCGGTCGTTGTCCGAGGCGGCCGAAGGGGAGTTGATCACCACCGGCGACCTGGCCGGTCTGCAGTCGATCTACCAGTCACTGGCCAGCTCTCTGGCCGACGTCTACGAAATCGGCTTCCCGGTGGACCGGGGTGGCACCTTCGGGCTGGAGATCGAGCTGATCGGCAACAACACCGAAGGCTGGGAACGAATCGTCAACCTTCCGGGACCACGGTCCTCGGGCCAGGTCGCCATCGAGCAGCCCGCGGCCGAACCGTTCACCGCCCCCCCGCCTCCGGTCTCGGCCAGCGGGGGCCTGCTATGGGCGGGAACCGCCCTGGTGGTGATCGGCGTCCTGGCCGCCGCGGCCTATGTGATCGCACGACCGGCCAAGGAACGATCTAGGCGACGACCCCGGCTCAGGGGCAGCCGAAGTGCTCAGGTCCAGACGCTGAAGGAGATACGCCGGGATGCATCCTCGGTGGTGGAGGTCGTGGTCAACCGCTCCCTGCGTGACCGCATTGCCGGTGCCGCCGATCGTGCCGGGCTGAAATGGCGGGTGGGCGAGATCGTCCTCGGCACTGTCGCCCTCGCGCTGGTCCTCGCCATCATCGTGGCCGTGACCGTGACTCCGCTGGCTGCCCCGGTGGGACTGCTGCTTGGCGTCGTCCTGCCCAAGTTCTACCTCAGATTCCGGTTCAAACAGCGTGCCAGACGGTTCTCCAACCAGTTGCCGGACATCCTGGGAGCCCTGGCCAACGTGATGCGAGCCGGCTATTCGCTCAACCGAGCCGTCGACGCCGTGGCCCAGGAGGCCGAGGAGCCGTCCCGGGGTGAGTTCACTCGAGCCCTGGTGGAATCCCGAATCGGCGGTGACTTCGTGGCGTCGTTGCGAGCCATGGCCGAGCGCACCGGGAGTGTCGATCTACGATGGACGGCCGACGCCGTCGAGATCAATACCACCGTGGGTGGGGATCTGACCGAGGTGCTGGACAATGTGGCCGAGACCATCCGGGGCCGCATCAGGCTGAAAGCCCAGGTCGATGCACTCACGGCCGAAGGTCGAATGTCGGCCCTGATCCTGTTCATCCTGCCGCCGGCCATCACCACCTTCATCGCACTCGTCAACCCCGAGTACTTCTCGGGAATCTGGGATGGCTTCACCGCGTACGCCCTTGTTGGCGGGGTGGTGCTCATGATGGGTATCGGTGGCCTGTGGCTACGGAAGATGATCAACGCGGTATGAGCCGGCCGATCGATGTAAGGAGGTTGTTCTGATGCTGGTCGTCGCCGCGAGCCTGGCCACCGTACTGGCCATCCCTCTGCTGCTCTTCGCCCTGGTCCCCGATCGCCGGGCGGCGACGTCCACCACCCGGCAACTCTCCGGATCGGCCCGGTTCCGTGAACGACAACTCAGCGCCTCGGTCACCGACCGCTTGCTGGCACCCCTCATTCACCAGGCGGCCCGCCAGGCCCGGCGGATCACCCCAACCGGCACCATCGACGCCACGGCCACCAAGCTCATCACCTCCGGCCTCGGCAACAAGGTCTCGCTGGAGATGATGCTGGGGCTGAAGCTGGTGATGGGAGTGGTCCTGCTGGCCGTGTCATACCTGCTGACGAGCGGCTGGGAGCTCGGTCTGCGCCTGTCGGTGATCGCCGTAGCCACCGCCGTCGGCATCTACCTGCCCGAGATCTACATCGGCCGCAAGGCCGAGGAGCGCCAGGCCCAGATCAAGTCGGATCTGCCCGATGTGCTGGACCAGCTGACGGTCATCGTGGAGGCAGGGCTGGGCTTTGACAGCGCCCTCGGCCGTTTGGTCGAGACCGGCGAAGGCCCACTGGTGGAGGAGTTCGGACGGGTGCTGCGCGGTGTCCGCCTGGGTCAGACCAGGGCCGAGGCGCTCGAGGGTTTGGGGGAACGGACCGACGTGCCCGAGGTCCGTCAGTTCGTGGCCGCCATCAAGCAGACCGAGCAGATCGGCGTTCCCATCGCCCGCATTCTACGAACCCAGAGCCATCACATGCGTGAACTCAAGCGGCTGGCGGCCGAGGAGCGGGCCATGAAGTTGCCGGTCAAACTGGTGCTGCCCATGGTGTTGTGCATGCTGCCCGCCCTTTTCGTGGTGCTGATCGGCCCGGTCATCATCCGGGTCATGAACGGCGGTCTCGGGTAGCCCGCCGCTCAGCGACGATCCCTCGGTGTGCTACTACGAGCGGGGATGTCCGAGGGGTTCCTCGACGTATGGACTCCGAACTCCACCGAGGAACTCAGGGCACGTAGGGAACATTGCAATCGGCGGCTCTTTCGCCGCAGATCTCGGTGTCGTCGGGCGGCTCACCGTCGCGGAGCAGTCCGGCCTGGAACTCGAGTGTGATGTAGCGGTCCTCGTTCTTGCCGTTCACCTTGAAATCGGTGAGCCGGGCCATGGCCACCTTGGTGAACCGGAACATGAGATTGGATCCATTGCTCTCCGCTTTGCTGTAGAGAATGACGGGTACGGCCTCACCCCCGTGGATGAGGTCCATACCGGGCTTGATGGAGTTGGAGATGGATCCCGGCGAACCCGGGTAGCAGCCGCTGGGGACCACGGAACAGGACTCGGTGGACTCCGACGTGTAGATTCCGGGGCTGTAGCCATTCGCCAGCCACTCGTTGATCTCACCGGTGCTGTTGTTGCCCCCGTCGAAGTCGATGATCCCCCAGTTCCCGGGGGCGAGGCCGTTGGCCGAGCACTCGGCCACCGAGTGCTCGGCTGCCATATACAGCGTGACGGTCATGGTGCCCTCCGCATCTCCGTCAAGCCACTCGGCCAGTCCGTCCACGGCCGTCTCGCACACGGCGAAGGGGCGAGCTCCGGGAAGGGGCTCAGGAGTCCAGATCGCCGCCGTCGACGCCAGGGCTGTACCGCCGTCGATCCCGAGCAGAGAGCCGAAGGTGTAGCCGACGTCGCGTTCGGCCGAGACCTCGACCACACCGGCCCTGCCGCTCGGGATCTGGACACAATCCGGGTTGGAGACGGTGGAGGCGTTGGCATGGAGGTACTCGAGGGCCTTGGTACAGGGTTCCAGCCCGTACGCTCCGTCCCAGGATCCGGCCAGTGCCGCCGAGTCGGTGGCCACGACCAAGGCTCGACGCTGGTTCCACAGCCGCCCACCGTCGACGACGAATCCGGATACTCCGAGGAGAACGGCCATGATCACTGCGAAGTAGGCGATGACCGCCCCCGACTCGTCGCCCGAGTGTTCAACCATCTCGCGGTCGTTCTCCTGCGTTCGGCGAAGGGTTCTCATTGCGAGCGGCCGTTCTTGTCGAGCTTGGGGTGAAGTGTTGTCATTGCGAGCGGCCGTTCTTGTCGAGCTTGGATGTCGTCTCGCTACTCACAGCGGAAAGTGGCGGTGGAGCTCAGGTTCACGGTCTGGCCGGCAACGAACGGGATGTCGAGTGTCGCCGTGGCCGACAGCTGGACCGTCACCGCCTCGCCGGTGCGATCGAGGCATGGCTGATCCACCGACGGTGTGATGACCACGGTCGGCGTCGTACCGAAACTGGTACCGACCATGGCGTCACCGGCCGCCTGGTTGATGTCGGCCGCCGTGCTTTCCGGATAGGCCGCCTCCCGAGCCCCCTCCCGGGCCGCCGAATGCAGGGCCTGTTGTTGGAACAGGATGAGTCCGGTCTGGAAGATACCCATGGTCATGATCATGAGCAGGGGCATGAGGGTTGCGAATTCGATCAACACCGCACCTCGCTCGAAACGAGTCGAACCGGTGCGATTGGCCGATCCCGACCGCCACCTGGGAGTGCGGGAGCGCGGGGATTCCGATTGTGACTGCGTCCGTGCCTTCACGTGTCTGCATCCTTGCCTTCACGTCGACCGGCGTGTGACGCGGAACGCGAAGTGGGTTTTGTCGCCGCCGTCTGCTTGGCTGCTTCCTTGGGCTCTTCGACACGGTCGTCCCGCTTCTTGAGTGGGCGTTTAGCCCAAATCCGTCTCAATAGACGGGCATTTCATGCCGACGATCTGAAGCATGGATCGGAAGTATTGGGATGCCGCCCATCTATTCCGGCGTGCCGGTTTCGGCGCCACCCACTCGGAGATCATGGCCCACAAGGACAAGCCGTGGTCGGCTCTGGTGGACATGGTCATGGACACCTCCCGGGCCCCCCGGCTCGCTCCCGCCCCCGATCTGTCGCCGGGTCGGGATTGGTATGACAAATACGTCGACATGACCTGGTACTGGCTGGACCGCGCTCGTCGGCCCGTGACCCAAGCTCCCATCACCGAGAAGATGACCCTCTTCTGGCACGGCTTTCTGTGCAGCTCACTGGAAAAGGTCAACGACCACAAAATGATGTTCGACCAGAACCAGCTGTTTCGGACCAAGGGCCTCGGCGGCTATCAACGACTGCTGTGGGAAACGTCCATCGGTCCGGCCATGCTCCGTTATCTGGACAACGACCTCAACTCGGTGGGCAACGTCAACGAGAACTTCGCCCGGGAACTCATGGAGCTGTTCGTGACCGGGGTCGGGCACTACACCGAAGCCGACGTGCGGGAATCGGCCCGAGCCTGGACCGGTCACGGATTGACTGACGACGGCCGCTACCGCTTCTCATCGGCGGACCACGATCACGGGTCGAAGACGTTCCTCGGCCAGCGGGGCAACTGGGATGGCGACGACATCATCAGGCTGCTGTTGACCAGGCGTCGGGACGCCCACGCCCGATTCCTGTGCCAACGGCTGTGGTCGTTCTTCGCCTACCCGGTCCGGATCGGGGATTCCGAGGTGACCGATATCGCCCGGGTCTACAAACAGAATCTCCACATAGGAGCGACGGTCCGAGCCATCTTCCTCCACCCCAACTTCCGGACCGATCGGGCCCGCCACGGCCTGCTCCGCAGCCCCATCGAGTATGTCGTGGCCTGTATGCGCCACACGAGGACCGACTGCGCCACCGTACATCCCGAGTGGTACCTGCCGGAGATGGGCCAACAACCGTTCCACCCGCCCAATGTGAGCGGCTGGCGGCAGAACGAGTACTGGGTCTCCGAGTCGGCGGTGTGGGCCAAGGGACAGCTGGCCAGCCATCTCCGATGGCGCCTCTACGATCGGGGCGACATCACCGACGTCCACAAGGTCATCGACTGGAATCCGGTCACCTACAAACTGTCGCCGACCCAGTCGGTGGACCGTGCCCTGGCCAACTTGAACCTACGACTGCAGACCGCCCGCTCCCGCCAACTGCTGGTCGACTATGTCGAGTCGGAGCGGGCCTCGGACCAGGCCTGGGGCCAGCGGGCCGGCCTGCTCATGCTGCCCCTCCTCACCCCGGAGATGCAGCTGGCATGAAGAACGACTTCTCCCCCGCCCCGTCACATGGGCCCGGTTCGACCCCGGCCACCGGCAATCCCTACGGTTCCGATCCCTCCACCGGCGAGGTGATGGCGGCCCTGAGTGACCCCCTGCCCACCGATCCCACAGCCATGAACCGCCGCCGCTTCCTCCAGGCCCTGGCCGCCGGGGCCACCATGGCGGCCCTGCCGACATGGCTGCAGGAGCCGGCGGCCGCCGCCGGCTCCCTGGGTTCGAGGGACGGCGTGCTGGTGCTGATCACGATGGCCGGCGGCAACGACGGACTGAACACCTTCATCCCCGTCTCCAGCGGTCGCTACTACGACGCCCGAGGTCGAATGGCCATCCGGCCCGAGAACGCGCTGCCCATGGGCGGCGGTCGAGGCCTCAACCCCAACCTCCCCTTCCTCAAACACCTTTGGGACACGGGCAACCTGGCCGTGATCGATGGTGTGGGCCACCCCGCCTCCACCCTCAGCCATTTCGTGTCGATGGGCGAGATCATGACGGCCCATGCCGGTACCGCCCCCATGGGAACCGGTTGGCTCGGCCGCTATATCGACGGGCTGGCCGACAATCCGTTCAACGGGGTCAGCCTCGGCACATCCATCCCGCTGCTGGCCAAGGGCCGTCGCCGTCAGGCCATCGGGCTACCGCCCTACAGCGGTGGCATCTTCAAGACCCAAGGGGTGGAACCGACCTACGCCCGCCAGTACGCCACCCTGCGGGCGATGGGTGCCGGTCCCACCGGCCTCGGAGCCCTGGCCGATGCGGCCGCCGCGGCCGGGCGGAGGGCCGTCGACCTGTCCCGTCAGGTCCAGCCGCTCTTGGAGGATCGAAGCAACGAGCCCGATGTGATCACCCGCCTTCGCCTGGCGGCCCGGCTCATCAACGCCAATGTCGGTATTCGCTTCATCTCCATCGTCTTCGGCGACTTCGACAGCCATGCCAATCAGAGTTCCATGCACCGCGATCGTATGCAGGAGCTGAACACCGGACTGCAAACGTTCTTCGCCTCCCTCAACCACGACTTCGTCGACCGCACCCTGATCGTCGGCACCTCGGAATTCGGTCGACGGGTCGACTTCAACGGAAGCGGTACCGACCACGGGGCGGCCAACAGCCTGTTCGCCGTTGGAACCCAGGTGAACAAGGGATTCTTCGGTCAGTTGCCATCGCTCGATCGTCTCGATCGGTACGGGAATCCGGTGCCGACCGTCGACTACCGCCAGTTCTACGCCAACATCATCACCACCTGGCTCGGAGCCGATGCCGCCGATGTCATGGGTCGAAACTACGGGGATCTCGGATTCCTGAACCGCCCGACGTCGAGGCGTACACCCATCTCGTCGACTCCAAGCGGTCAGGTCTCGGTCCGGGCCCGGCGGGCCCAGGTTGCCCGGCTGTTCCTGGCCTTCTTCGGCCATGAGCCGGACGAGGAGACCTTCGAGGCCTTCGTCGACCAGTACTTGTCCGGGGCTCGTTCGCTGCCCTCGGTGGCCAACGCCCTGGCACAATCTCCGGGCTTCGTCAACAAGTACGGGGCGCTGTCCGACCGACAATTCGTGGAACTGGCCTACCGGAACGTGTTGGCCCGATCGGCCGACGCCGGTGGCCTCGGCCACTGGACCCGTGCGCTTGGATCGGGGACGACTCGGGGCGCCATGATGCTGGCCTTCAGCGAATCGACCGAATTCGTGACCAAGACCGCCGACCGTGTGCTCCGTATGGAGCTGACCGGCCGCATCGGTCGCCTCTACCGAGCCTACTTCCTCCGTAAGCCCGACATGAACGGCCTCGATCACTGGATCAACACCCGGCTCGACCTGGCCTCCATCTCCAACAGCTTCGCCGAGTCCCAGGAATTCAGACAGCGCTACGGCACACTCGACAACGCCCGGTTCATCGATCTCATCTACCGCAACGTGCTGGGGCGGGCCGCCGACGCTTCGGGACGCCGATACTGGATCGGCCAGATGGCGGCCGGTCGCAGCCGTGGTGAGATCATGCTCGGTTTCTCCAACTCCGACGAGTTCCGAGCCAAGGTGAAGCGTCTCAGCTGACCGGGCCCAGACCGGCTCGGCTCAGACCCTCCAGCACTCGCCACGGGGTGAGGGGGAATCGGTCGAACCAGACCCCGGTGGCATCGTGGAGGGCGGCGACGACCGCCGGTGCATAGGGCAGGAACGGCATCTCGGCCATGCCTCGGACCCCGAACGGGCCGATGGGATCCGGCACCTCCAACAGGACGGCTCGGACTCGCTGGGGGATGTCGCCGATACCGGGAATGAGGTAGCCGCTGAACCGGGGATTGACGACCCTGGCGTCGACCACCTGCAGGTTCTCCGACAGGACATAGCCGTGGGCCTGAACCACGGCCCCCTCGACCTGCCCCTCGACCAGTTGACGATTGATGATTCGACCGACGTCGACGGCGCACACCACATCGTGAACCGTGATATGACCGGTGTTGACGTCGACCGAAAGATCCACCGCCTCGGCCACATACCCGTAGGCGAAGTTGGGCACGGTCGGTGCACCGGCCGGGTCCAGCGCCTCGGTGGGGGGCGGCACGTAGCGAAAGAACCCCACGGCCGGTCGGTCTCCCTCCCGCCACGCCTTCTCCGCCTCTTCGGCCGCCCCGAGGAGGGCATTGCCGGTCATGAACGACAGCCGTGACGCCGAGGACGAACCGGAGTCGCCGGCCGACGCCGTGTCGGAGAAGTGGCCCCGCACAGCAGGGACATCGAGACCCAGAGCCTCGGCCGCCAACTGGAGAAAGGCGGTATGGGCGCCCTGGCCCACGTCGGCGCCGGCCAGGTAGACGTCGGCCCGAACCGGAACGTCGTCGTCATTCCCCGATCCATCGGGGCCGGTGCCGGCCTCGTCGGCGCCGTGAAGCACGATCCCGGCCTCCGAACGCTCGGGGAAGCCGAAGGAGAACCCCACGTTCTTATAGGCGCAGGCGAAGCCTCGCCCTCGACGTATCGAACCGTCGAACGCCGGCAGCGTGGCGAACGGACGGACCGGCGGTGCCGGTGCCGGTTCCCGACCCCACTCGGCGTGGTGGGCGCAGGCCTCGATCACCTGGGGCAGACTCACGGCGGCAGGCAGCCGAGTACCGGTGATGCCGATCGAGCCGTCGCGAACCATGTTGCGGCGCCGAACCTCGACCGGGTCGAGGCCACAGGCCTCGGCCAGCCGATTCATCTGGGACTCGGCCACGAAACACCCCTGAGGGCCACCGAAGCCGCGAAAGGCTCCGCCGGGCACGGCATTGGTGTACACGGCCCAGCTGTCGATGCGGGCGGCCGGAATCTCGTACGGCCCGGCCACGGTGAGATGGAGGTTGCCCAGCACCTTGTTCGAGGTGTAGTTGTAGGCACCGGCGTCGAGGATGCCCTCGGCCTCGACGGCCAGGATCCGCCCGTCGGAGGTGGCCCCCCACCGGGTGTGGATGCGGCCCCGGTGGCGCTTGTGGTGACCGACGATGGACTCCTCACGGCTCCAGTCACAACGCACCGCACGATCGACACCGAGATCGGCGAGCTTGCGGGCGGCCAGGGCCATCACGATCTGGAGGCTCATGTCCTCCTTGCCCCCGAACGCTCCACCGATGGCCCGGTAGATGATCCGGACCTGCTCCGGTGGAAGATCGAGGGCGTGGGCCACCTGCTCCCGATCTTCGTGGGTCCACTGGCCGCCGGTCTCGACCGTGACCCGGCCCTCGTCGTCGAGGTAGGCCAGGGCCGCCTCGGTCTGGAGAAAGACGTGTTCCTGGTGGGGCAGGTGGTAGGTCTGCTCGATGACGATGTCGGCCTCGGCCATGGCCGACGCCACGTCCCCATGGCGAACCACATAATGGTGATAGGCATTGGGGTGGCGGGGTGGATCGCCCGCCGGATTCGGCCCCGGGTGCTCGGGATGGAGCACCGGGGCCTCCGCGGCCAACGCGGCGTCGATGTCGGCCACCACCGGCAGTTGCCGCCATGTAGGGTCGAGCAGAGCGGCCGCCGTGTCGGCCTGGGCCGACGTCTCGGCCACGATCACGGCCAGATGATCGGCCTCCCATCGGGACACATCGCCGGGCACGGCCCCCGGCCGGTCTCGCAAACGGTCGGACGGTCCGATCAGGACCGGCTGATCGAACATGGTCAGGCCGTACTCGTTCACCGGCACATCGGCCGCCGTCACGACCGTCACCACCCCCGGCGCCCGCTCGGCGGCACCGATATCGAGCGACAGAAGGCGGGCGTGAGGCTGATTGGTGAACACCACCTTGGCCACCAACGCATCGGCCGCCACATCACCGACATAGGTGGTGTGACCGGTGGTCTTGCCCACCGCATCGATACGAGAAATGGAGTCGCCGAGGGTCATGAGTCGCCGCCGGGAGAGGGTGGGACGTGTGATGCGAGACGTCGAGCCGCCTCGATTACCGCGGTCTCGATCCGGTAGTAGCCGGTGCAGCGGCAGAGGTTGCCGCCCAGACCGGCCTTGATCTCGTCGTCGGTCGGGTGTGGCGACTCCTCCAGCAGCTTCACGCCGGACATGAGAAAGCCGGGAATGCAGTAGCCGCATTGCACGGCACCGCACTCCACAAACGTCTGTTGAAGGGGATGAAGGACACCGGTTCGGTCGGCGTCCGGGCCGGCACCGTGGGGACCGGTGCCGGCCACACCCTCGATGGTGGTCACCTGGGATCCGTTGACCCTGGTCGCCGGGACCAGGCAACCGAGTACCGCCATACCGTCGAGGTGGACGGTGCAGGCGCCGCACTCACCCTCGGCACAACCCTCCTTGGTACCGACGAAGCCGTTGGCCCGCAGCCAATCGAGAAGGGTGACTCCGGCATTTCCCGGGGCCGGGCCGTCGTCGACCGTCCCGTTCAGGGCCGACCGGGCGCCGGCGTCGGCCGGTGCCGACACGGACCGGCCGTTGACGACACAGACGATCGGATCGGATCCGGTGTGATGAGCGGCAAAGCGCCGACCGGTGACGGCACGGCCTCCGGTCGATCCGGCCAGAGTCACGGGCCGAGACGGTGGCGATGGGATGGTTTCGGGGGCGGCCAGCGACCACAGGGCCCGCCTCGTCATCTCCTCGACCTGGGCCGAGCGGTACCAGGCCGGCGAACGGATGTCATCGATGGGACGGACCGACGAAGCCGCCGAGGCTGCGACCCGGTCCACCACCGTCGTGAACGCCACCTCGTCGTCGATGTCGGTCCCGACCAGTTCGGCCTCGGCCTCGGCAGCCCGAACAATGACCGGGGCCACGCTGCCGAGCGCCAAACGGGCTTCGGTCACCGTCGATCGACCGGCAGACGGTTGGACATGGAGGGCGAGGGCGAGGTGCACGACAGAGATGGCCTGAGCTTTCCGCAACCCGAGCTTCACGTAGACCGACTTCCAGTCCGGGCCCAGGGCATCGAACGTCACCCCGGTCACCAGCTCGTTGGGTTCGAGCACCGTCTTGCGCACGCCGGTGTGGAACTCGGCCAGCGACACGGTGCGCCGACCGTCGACCGATTCCATGGTCAGCTCGGCGTTCAGCACGGCCAGGGCCGATATCGAGTCGTTGGCCGGACTGGCCGTCACCAGGTTGCCGACCACGGTGGCCCGGTTTCGGAGTTGGGGTGAGCCGACCTCCCAGCACGCCTGGGCCAGGGGCAGGGCACCGGCTCGGATCACCTCCGACACCGCACACTGGTTGTGGGTGACCAGAGGGCCGATCCCGATCCGACCGCCGTCGAGTTCGGCGATGGTGTCCAGGCCCTCGATCCTGGTGAGGTCGACCAGGGCCCGCAGACCGGTGTGCTCGGCCCGGTCCAGCTCGATGAGGAGATCGGTACCGCCGGCGATCGGCTTGGCCCGGTCTCGGTAGCGATCGAGCACGGCCAGAGCCTCCTCGATCGTGCCCGGGGTGAAGACCTCGGCCACGGCTGTCGCCGGGCGCTGAATCGGGTGGAGATGGGACGACACGGTCATCGGCGCGTGCTCGAGGCCGACGTGGGATCCGGCGATCGCCGTGGCTCGGCTCCGATCCCGGCGGTGTCGATGGCCCCGTTGTAGAGGCTGCCGCCGGCCTCGACGTAGGCTCGAAGCAGGGCCGAGGCCTCGGCCCGGGCCACGTCACGGTGCACCGAGATTCCCAGCCTTGTCAGGTGATCAACCCAGTCCGCAGGTTTGTGGCCCTCGTCGAATCCGACGGCTCTTGCGTCCTCATCCCGGGCCCCGACGGCCAGGGTGGAGACCCCCGACCACGGCACGGCGCCCAGACACATGGCACACGGTTCGGTGGAGGAAACCAGGGAGTACCGCCCGACCGAGGCCAGGTCCCAGGTGCCCAGCCGCTGACCGGCGGCGGCAATGGCCAGGATCTCGGCGTGGGCGATGGGGGCCGAATCGGGAACCACCCGGTTGACCCCGATCGCCACCACCCGGCCTTCGTGGTCGAAGACGGCGGCCCCGAACGGCCCGCCGCCGAGGTCGATGTTCTCCTTCGTGACCTTCAGCACCAGCGCCATCTGTTGGTCGATTGATCGGTATCGAACACCTTCCTCGACCAGGGACAGCACCGAGGCGGGCAGGCTCAGGTGAATGGAGGAAACCAGCTGCACCGAGGAATCATAACATTTCGCAAAGTTGGCGAGCCTTCGTTGCCGGCGGTGGTTACTGTGCCATGGTGCGCAGCCGGTCCCTGGTGCCGATCCTCCTGGCCATCCTCACGGCCGTCGGCGGTTGCGGCACCGCGGCACCGGCCAACGGCTCGGAACGGACCATCCCCGAGGGCTACCCGACGGTGGCATCCGAACGGTTCCACGGGGCGTTCGAAGCGGTGTCGGTCCGGGCCGAAGGCGAAGTCCTGACACTCGAAGTCCCACCCATGATCGTCATCGACGTCGTCACCGGCGGGGTGGAGGCGGGCTTCGGCTGCAACCAGTACCTGGGGTCCTATACCCTGGCGGACGACGGAGTGGCCTCGTTCACCTTCGCCGGCGGGACCTCGGAGCAGTGCCCCGGCGGTCGGGTTGTGGAGCAGACGCTACTCGCCGTGTTCGAGCGAGTGGATCGTTGGGAGGACGCCGGCGGTGGCTTCACCGTGACCTCACCGGTCGGTGACCGTGTCGAGCTGCGTCGTATCGAGGGAACCTGAGGACTCCACCGACTGGTGACCGGGAGGCCGGGCCGGGCGGTGATAGAGCCGGACCGGCAAACCGCCGTGGCGGAAGGAGGCAATCGGCCGCAGATCCCCGTCCGCGGTTCGGGCCAGTTTCGCCTCGGAGGTGATGAGGGCCAGGCCATAGCCGGGCAGCCGTTCTCGGACCACGGCACCCAGACGGCGGTAGAGGCCGATGAGCCGGTTCGTCCCCAGCCGTCGACCGTACGGTGGGTTGGTCAGCACCAGTCCCTGATCGCTTCGGGCCCGCAGGTGGGACACCACTCGAGCGTCGAAGTCGATCAGATCGGCCACCTCGGCCGCCTCGGCGTTGGCCCGGGCCGCGGCAATCATTGCGTCGTCTCGATCGGTGGCCACGATGCCGGGACCGGCGTGCTCGTCGTCGAGAAGCACCGAGTCGGCTTCGTTGTCGGTCAGGGCCGACCGCCACGCCTGCTGGAGCGCGCCGGCCACACTGGCCCACGCCCCGGGTTCGAAGCACGGCCAATGGTGGAAGGCGAACTCCCGCTCACCTCCCGGGGCAGCCGGCGCCGGATCAGCGCCGCCTCGATGGGGATGGTGCCCGAACCACAGAAGGGATCGACCAACGAGGTGGCCGGATCCCAGTCGCACAGTAGGAGCGCGGCGGCGGCCATGGTGGTGCGCAGAGGTGCCTCGCCCAGTTCGGTCCGCCACGGCCGATGATGCAGGCCCTGGCCCGACGAGTCGACGGAGATGGTGACGGTGTTGCGTTCGATGCGGACGATGAACAGCTGCTCCGGCTCGCCCATGGAGGGCGGCATGCTGACCTGATGCAGCCGTTGGGCGATGGCCTTGGTGTGATACAGCTTCGAGTTGTGACTGGAGATCCGGAATCGAGGGGCGAACCCGTCCGGCAGCCAGTACCCCCAGTCGATGTCCATGGCATGATGCTGGAGGTGGGGGAAGTCGGTGGCGCGGAAGGTGGCGATGCGGACCACGATGCGGTTGGCAGTCCGCAACCACACATTGGCTGCATACAGGTTCCGGGCGTTGACGGCGAACTCGACCACGCCGGGTCCGGCCTTCTTCGAGCGGATCCCCAGTCCCTCCAATTCGCGACAGCAGACCGCCTCCAACCCCGGGGTGCACACGGCGGCGGCCTGGTACCGGTCGCGGTTTCGGGATGAAGAAGCAGCCACGGGCACAGGGTAGCCATCGGCGGCCGGACCTCGGCGACGGTCAGGCAGCGGAACGGCGAAGCGCCCTCTCCAGCAGCCCGGCGTCGCCCAGGCGGTGTCGCAGCTCGCGTTCGAGTCCGGCGATGGGATAGAGGTTCTGCGGCGCTCGAGCGTCCTTGTGAGGGGCGCTGGCGAACCGGCCCAGCAGATTCGAGATCTCGTCGGCCCGGCCGGCAGCGGAATCGACCGGCCCAAGCCCGGGCAGTTCGAGTCGGACCACACCGCTCATGGAGTGCCCGATCGGGCCGGGCAGTCGCAGGTACCACGACCAGATCGGCGACCGACCGGCTACGAAGAACAGTGGGGTGCGGTGGCCCACGGCGAGCGCACCGACCGTGGGGCGCAGTTCCTCGGGCAGGTAGTGCACGTGTTGGGTCTTGACATAGCCGACGGCCGACGCATGATCCCGATCACCCAGCGGCCCGTCGAAGACCACGGGATCCCCGCCGGTGGTGGTGGACAGCCGCTCGGACAGCTCGGTTTCCAGCTCGGCCATGTGGGTGTGAACTCCGAAGTACAGTGCTTCGTCGGTGTCATCGGCCACCGACCGCACTTCGTAGTCGGCCCCGAGCCCACCGGCGTCGGCGATGGCGTCGGCCCCGTGGGCTGCGGTGTAGATACCGCGAGCCACCACAACCTCGGTGATGACGGCTCGATCCCGGCGACAGCACACGGCGCCGGCGGCCACCGAGGCACACACACCGGGGCGGGCCACGGCGTCACGCTGTTCGATCCAGATCCTGGCATCGATGCGCCGGACACCGTCCACAAAGGTCACCGACTCCGGTTCGCCGTCACGGGCGGGGCCGGAATCGGTGACCAGCGGTTGCCATCGATCCGGCGGTCGCTCCACGGCGACGTCGACGTCTCGGCTCGTCGTCTCCAACTCGCTGGCCCGCACCCCCGGCCCGGTCGACGAGCCGTAACCGGGATCCCACGTCTCGACCGCAAACCTCATTCCCACCGGATCGACCTCCTTCACGCCGTGACCAGTTCCACCACCGAGCCGGTGGGTGACTTCGTGACCTCGAACCGGGCCGGCATCCGCTCGGCCAGATCGCGAACATGGGTGACGAGACCGATCATGCGTCCGGTTGCGGCCAACTCCTCGATGGCCGACGCCACCACGTCCAGGGTGGCCGGATCAAGGGTACCGAAACCCTCGTCGAGGAACATGGACTCCAGACGAGGGGCATCGACCGGAGCCAGCTCGGCGATGGAGTCGGCCAGGGCCAAGGCCAGCGCAAGCGAGGCCAGGAACGTTTCGCCTCCGGACAGGGTGCGGACATCGCGCCGCTCGTCGGCATTGTTGTGGTCGACGATGGCGAACTCCCGCTCGTCGACGGCAAGCGAGTACTGCCGGCCCGACAACTCGAGCAGCCAGACGGTGGCCCGGGCCACGATGTTGTCCAACGCCTCGTTGAGCAGCCACGCTTCGAAGCCGGTGGCCGACAGATGACGACCGAGGGTGGCGTTGAGTTCCCGTTCCGCTCCCAGCTCGGCAACCCGGTCGGTCAGGCGCAGACGCTCCTTGGCCCGGTTCTCGGTCCGCTCCAGCTCGGCCCTGGTTTCCGCCTCGGCCACCGCCACCTTCTCCACAAGGGTGGTGGGGTCGGACGACAACCCGACCTCGTGGGTGGCGGCCTTGACCGCATCCAATACGACGGTCCTCTGTTCCACCAGCCGCTTGCCCTCGGCCGCCAGCTCGACCCGGTGGGTGCTCAGCTCGTCGTGGGTGGAGGCGGCCCAGTCCACCAGACCTTGCCAGTTCTCGATCAGCGAGTCGTGGTTCGACTCCGGAGGGTCGAGGGAAGCCAACCGGTCCCGGCATCGGTTGAGCTCCCGGGCCCTGGTCTTGAGATCCTCGCCCAGTCCCTCCACCTGCCGACGGGCCCTGGTGGCGGCTTCCTCCGCCGACTTCATGGTCCTCGCCGCCGCTCGCCGCTCGGCTTCGGCCTGGTCGACCTCGGCCAGCCGCCGAGTGAGGGCTGCTCCATCGGCCTCACCATGGTCCGCCTCCAGCCGGATCCGCTCGGCTTCCAGCCGCCGCTGTTCCTGGTCGGTCGCCGCCAGTTCGCCGTCCAACTGGGCCAGTTCCCGCTCGGCCGTGGCCAGGGAACGAGCAGCCGATGTCGAGCGGGCCTCGGTCGCGGCCAGCTCGGCGTCGGCGTCGTGGTCGGGCACCGAGTCGACGGTCCGGAGGCAGACCGGGCATCGCTCCCCCACCGTCAGCGCCGCCCGCCATGAGCCGGCGTCGGCCACAAGCCGGGCGGCGGAACGCGCCTTCTCGGCCGCTTCGGCCACCTCGGTGGCGGCGGCGAGGGCGGCGGCCGCATCCCGGCGGCGGTCCTTCCGACCGGCGCGGTCAGCCATGAGTTCGCCCAGCTGCGTCCGTACCGACACCAGCTGCTCGGCCCCGTTGAGGGCGGCCAGCAAGGTGGCCCGGTCGGGAAGGTCGGTCACCCTTTGCTCCCATTCGTCCCAGCGGTCACGGGCTTCGGTCAGAGCCTTGGTGGCGTGATCGAGTTCGTCGGTGGCGGCGCTGAGGGCCTGCTCGGCCTCGGTCAAGTCCTCCGGAACGGCCACCGCCGCCAGCAGCGTCAGAGACTGGTCGAGCTCCTTGACCCGGCTCCGCACCGGATCGAGGGCGGAGTCGATGGCGACCAGCTCGTCCCGCCAGGTGCGGGCCGACCGTTTCAGATCCTTCAGGGTGGCGATCCGGGATTTCAGCTGTTCGATCTCGGGCTCGGCGACCTCGGGTAGCCGTTGCAGCTCCTGGGCCAGCGCCTCGCCCCGTTGGGCCGCTCGTTTCGCCTCCTCCCTGGCCACCGTGCCCATACGAGCGTAGACCTCGAGGTCGAGCAGGCGCCGCAGCAGGCGCTGGCGGCTGGCCGGTTCGTCTCTCAGGAACTGAGCGAAGTCGCCCTGGGGCAGGACCACCGTCCGGGTGAATTGGGTGAAGTCCAGGCCAAGCAGCTCGATCACGGCGGCGTCCACATCCCGCACCGTGCCGGCCAGCACCTCGCCCCCTTGTTCGGGGTCGTCCCGCTCCAGGCGAGCCTCGGTCTTCACGCCTGCCGAACGGCGGCGCACAACCCTTGTCACGGTGTGGGGCCGATTCGCAACCTCGAAGTCGAAGCGGACCTTGGCCTCATTGGCCAGCTGATGGATGACGGGGGCCACCACGTTGGCATTGTCGTAGCGGGACACCGAGCCGTAGAGAGCGAAGGTGATGGCGTCGATCAAGGTTGACTTGCCGGCGCCGGTTGGACCGGTGAAGGCCACCAGGTCCAGACCGTCGAAGTCGAGCTCGGTCCGCTGCCGGAAGGTGGCGAACCCCTCCAGCTCGAGCCGCACCGGTCTCATTGCCGACCTCGTTGGGAGATCGGCAATGCCGAGCCGGGACCCGGGCGCTCGCCAGTCGATCGAATCCCTGCCATCGTCGGTAGTCTACTACCGAGCCACGCCTCGAATCACAGGGCTGTAGTTCCTGCCCGTGCTCGAACAACCTGGCCGGCTGTCGCTCCCCGGCCATTTTCCCGTGCTGTCGACGCCGACGACTGTCGGTGCGTGAGGAGACGCTCGGGAGGGAAAACGCCGGGATGCTCAGGATGCAGGATCACGCCGCATCGACTCGGGCATGCCGACACCGATGAGCAAGGCTTCGGCCGCAGAACCATCACCGGTGACCACGAGGTTCCCGCCGGCCACGGCGGTTGCGATATCCACCGATCCAAGGGCCACGGCATACAGGGTCCGGGAATCGGTCACCACGATGGCGTCGGGCGACGTCGCCACGCCCAAAAGACCGCGGGCCCCGTCGGTGTCGAGAACCACGTGACAGACGAGATCGTCCACATGGAGCTCGACGATCCTCGCCTTCCGACCCGAATCCGGCTCGGCATGCAGGATCATGGCCTGGACGCCGAGCCGCGGATTCGGCCGGTCGGGAAGTTCGTCCGGGTTCAGGTACCGGCCACCCCATCGCAACATCTCTCGAAGAACCGGTCGCAGTGAGCCTCCGTTCCCGGTGAGCCGATAACGACCATCGGATTGGTGTTCGACCAGCGCAGTCGACACCAGGCGACCAAGCCGGTCGGCCAGGACATCGGTGCTGATTCCGGGCAATGCCCGATGGAGATCGGTGTAGCGCAGGGGACCCAAGTGAAGCTCCCGCACGACGAGCAGCATCCAGCGGTCGCCCACGAGATCCAGTGTGCGGGCGATGGGACAGAACTGTTTGTGGGGAATTCGTTTCGGCATGTGGGAATGACACGTCGCTTTACTTGGTTTAACCAAGTTATCATCAACACGAGGGGCCAGACCATGACAACGCCGCCAACCATCACAACACCGCCCGTCGAGGCGGCGGCCGTTCGATCCTCCCAAACCCGATTCGACGCCCTTCCCGGGGCGGGCACCTATCTCGTACTCGCTGCATGGATGGGGCTGGTATGGATGGCCGTGTCGGTCGGGCTGTTCGAAGCCGCCGATGGTCCGCCGCTGGCCCTTGTCGTTGCCGTGGCCGGGCCCATCACCGCATTCGCCATTGCCTCTTCGACCTCCTCGAAGGTGAGGCGCTACATCAGATCTCTCGACCTGCGTCTCGTCCTTGCCGCTCAGCTGTGGCGGGTGGTGGGTGCCGGATTCCTCTTCGCCTGGGCGTTCGACCGACTGCCCGGTGAGTTCGCCGTACCGGCCGGGCTCGGTGACATCGCCACAGGGGTCGCGGCTCTCGCCGTCGGCCTCTCACTTGCGCGAGGCTCGCTGACCCGCAGCCGACTGTACGCCTTCACCGCCCTGGGGCTGGGCGACTTCGCGGTCGCCGTCGTCACCGGCCTCATCATCCGCCCTGTCGAGATGGATCTCTGGCCGCTCATCGTGTTCCCGACCGTGGCGGTGCCCTTCTTCGCCATGCTCCATATGGTCACTCTGGTTCAGGCTCGGCACGACTGGGACGAACGCCTGGCCATGTTGTCGGCCGCTGCCGACTGAGCGGGACGGCTTCAGCCGACGTCGTCGAGCAGCTGGGCGAAGCGGGCCTCGAGCTTGGGATCGGCCACGTTGGACTCCTCCAGATAGTCGGCGAACAGCTCCCGGGATGAACGGCCGGCCCGGGGTTTGGCCGATACCCGGTCCCCGAGGTCGACGGCCTCGACCCGGATGTCGACCACACCCGGACCCAGTAGCTCCCGAACCTCGTCGGCCAGCCCGGTGCGGGACGGTTCGGTGATACGGACCCGGATCCAGGCGTCGCCCGGATCCCAGCCCCCGTCCACCCGGGATTGCAGATCGGCCACGGCGCCGGTGACCGTGATCAGGGGCCGGCCATTGGTCAATGGCACGGCCCGGACCTTGGCCGGGAGGCCGGGGGCCAGTTCGACCACCTTGACCTGCTTGTGTTGCTCGCTCTCACCGAAGTCAAGAGCCAGGGGCGAGCCGCAGTAGTGGATGGCGGTGGCCCCCAGCATCTGCTGAGGCCGGTGGAGATGGCCGAGGGCCACGTAGGCGGCGGTGGCCGGGAAATCCACAGCCGATACGCCGTACTCGTCGGCCAGGTGGGCCGCACGCTCCCCTCCCCCGGCATCGCCGCCGTGAACGAATGCGTGAGCCACGATGATGTTGACCCGATCCGGCCCGAAGTCGACGCACAGGGCGGCCATGACCCGCTGAAGCCGATCGGCGTAGGTCTGGGCGTTCTCGAACCCGGCCTGGCTCATCAGTTCGACCGAACGCACGATGGCCCGCTGGGACACGAACGGCAGTAGGGCGATGTCGGCCTCCTGCCCCGACTCGGCGGCGATCACCACCCGACCGCCGTCGGCCGGGCTGCGAGGACGGGTGGCCATGGTGATGCGACCCAGTGCCATGAGCGGGGTGATCGCCTCCAGCCTCCGGGCATTGTCGTGATTGCCCGACACCGCCACCACCGGGGCCACGTCGGCCAGATCGAGCAGGGCCCGGGTCACGATGGCCTCGCTCTCGGCCGACGGCGCCGCCGTTTCGTAAAGGTCGCCGGCCACCGCGATCAGGTCCACCGACTCGTCGGCGGCGATGGCGGCGATCTCTGCCAGCACGGCTCGATGTTCATCGGCCCGTGAGTGGCCTCGCATGGCCTTGCCCACGTGCCAATCGGAAGTGTGCAACAGCTTCATCGGGCCCGCCTCGTCAGGTCAACCCGGCGAACGGATCATCGGCCGCCCCGCGGTCGCGATGACCGAGTCTCCGCCGGTGGCCGAACCACTCCCGGTAGCCGAGCCGGCCCTGGCCTCTGCCGGACGAGTGGCCCACGACGGGAACGGGAACTCCACCAGCAACGGCACCGGCAGCCGGGGCTGGGCAAGATACATGGAACCGGGTTTGAGGATCGTGGAGCGTTGGCGGGCCACCGAAGGCAGGAAACCGTATTCGTCCCGGCGGGCCTCGGCCGGATCGAGCCGACCGACCACCCGGATGGCGCTGTTGGCCACCACCCGACGTTCGACCTCGCTCGCCGTCTGTTGGGCTCCGACCAGGATGATGCCCAGTGACCGTCCCCGCTCGGCCACGTCCAGCAGGATCTCCTTGATCGGGCTGGAGGAATCCCGAGGAGCGTACTTGTTGAGCTCGTCGAGGACCACGAACTGGAGGGGCCGGGCCACCCCGCTGCGTTCCTTGGCGTCGAAGGCCTGCCGGAGCACCACACCGACCACGAACCGCTTGGCCCGATCATGCAGCCCGTGGATATCGACCACGGTGACCTGGTGGGCGTGGAGATCGGAGGCCAGGGTGGACGACTGGGCCACATCGGCCCGGATCAGGTGCTCGACATGGCGCCGAGCCGAGTGCAGTCGTCGAATGAAGGCATTGATGGTGCCCGAACCCACGGCCCGGCCGGCCCAGCGGGGATCGACCGGTTCATCCGGATCCTGGGGTTGGATCCTGTCCTCGACCGCCTCGATCAGCTGGCCGAACGTGCGGATGAGGCGGCCGTCGAGACTGACGGCACCGTCGCCGACCTCGTCCAGTTTCGCCAGCTGGGCGGTGACGGCCTGGACCACGATGGTGTACTGCTGACGCTCGTCCTCGGCATCGGCGAAAAGGAAGGGCAGCAGCTGCTGGCGGCAGAAGTCGGCGATCGTCCAGAAGAAGGGTGCCACCCCGAGGTTGCGGGAGCCGGTGGCCGGCGTGGCGTTGGGATCACCCTTGCGGGGCGGGGCCAGGATGCCGACGTCCCGGAATGGGCCCGGGTTCAGCCCCAGTGGCTTGTACCGAGCCGCCTGATCGTCGTCGAGGGCGGTGTTGGCGTGATCGAGGAAGAGCAGATCCTCGCCCTTCACGTTGAAGATCAGCGCTTTGGTGTTGGCGGCTTCGGCCCCCAGCGCCCCGGAGTTGAACATCGAATACAGCAGAAAGGTCGCATAGGAGGTCTTGGTGGCGACACCGGAGATTCCGGAGATGTTGACATGGGCGCCCTTGGTGCCGTCGATGAAATCGACGTCGAGGAACACCGGCTCATTGTTGCGGGACAGCCCGGCCGGCAGGCGCCTATCCCGAGCCACGGTGTCAAACGACAGGGCTACGTCACGCTCGACATCGGTGGCCACCCGCACCGGCGTTCCCGGCAGGGGCGGCAGCAGAATCTCCGGTTCGAACCGGGTGGGCTGGATGAGGGCGGCCTCGCTGATCTGGGCCGGCAACACACCGTCGGAGATCAGGAACACGTCGCTTTGGAAACTTGCCCCCTCGTGACGAGCCCGGAGCTGGCTGACCACCCCGTAGATGTGCACGCGTTGGCCGTCGGGCAGGCGACGCTCCAGGGCCACGACATCATCCAGCTGCAAGGTCTGGCCCTCGGCCACCGCCACCCAGAACTCCAGCGGAGTGGCATCGTCGACACCGATGACCAAGCCGACCGTAGGTCGGCCGCTGACCGTAGGTCGGCCGCCGGAAACAGGCCGGTCACGGAAATCCGGGAACGAGGGAACGGCGTCCGCCATGGCTTCCAATCTAGTGTCCCCGGCCCGGTCGGCAGGTGATGTCGTGCAGACTCGACCCGGAGCCGGCGATTTCCTCTAGTGTTGTTGGATCCGAACGTCACATCCGACTGCGTTCGGGGTTGAAAGCGGCAAGTGACAATCGGAGGCGTTCGTGGGCTCCGCTCCCGACAACTCAATCAACCCGACCGGGCCCGACACCGGTTCGAATGCCGATGCCAAGACGGTTGCCGTGCCCGTCGACGAGCTGCACCGCCTGGCCCAGATCTTCGATGCCGCCGCCGACGACGTCGACGCCGCGGTGGACCGATTGCACCGCCGCCTCGAGTCAACGGTCCTGAACCGCGACGATCCCGAGTTCTCGCCCCGTTCCGTGGCCGACGGTACCGCGGCGATTCGCGGCGCGCTTCGCCCGGTTACGGCCCGACTGCGGGCCGACGCCGGCCTGATGGCCGCCACTGCGTTCGAGGTGGTGGAGGCCGACACCGCCCCATCCGCAGCCGAGGCTCTTGATGCCGATGACCCGAGCCCGGCCCAGATCGACGAAACAGCCGGATGGCTGAGTCGGATGGCTGACGGCCTGCCCCCTTCCGCAGAGCCATCGACGACCGCCGGGGTCGACGAACCCGATATCGACCCGGTCTGGGACCGGGTGTCACGGCAAACCGCCGGCGGATCGGGAGACTGAGCGCCCGGGGTCCATCCAGAGCCGACAGGGAGCGAGGCGCCATGTCCAAGATCACCTTCATCGGAGCGGGCAGCACCGTCTTCGCCAAGAACCTGCTGGGCGACATCCTGTCGCTCCCCGAGCTGGCCGGCTCCACCATCTCTCTCCACGACATCGACGAGGAGCGGCTTCGCACATCCAAGATCGTGGCCGACAAGACGGCGGCCACCCTCCAAGCCACGCCCACCATCGAGGCCACCACCGATCGCCGGGCCGCACTCGACGGGGCATCCTACGTCGTCACCATGTTCCAGGTCGGCGGTTACCGGCCGTCCACCGTCATCGACTTCGAGCTACCGAGGCAGCACGGCCTGCACCAGACGATCGGCGACACGCTCGGTATCGGCGGCATCATGCGGGCATTGCGCACCATTCCCGTCCTGCTCGACGTCTGTCGCGACATCGAGCAGGTTTCGAACAACGCCGTCCTGCTGAACTATGTGAACCCGATGGCGATGCTGTGTTGGGCCGTGTCCCGATCGTCCTCGGTACCCACCATCGGACTCTGCCACAGCGTGCAACAGACGGCGGCTCAGCTCGGCGACCGATCTGGGGGTTCCCGAACACGAACTTCGCTATCGGTGTGCCGGCATCAACCACATGGCCTTCTACTTGTCGTTTGAGCAACAGCGGGCCGACACGACCATCGACCTCTATCCCCTACTGGCCGAGCGGGCCCGACAGCCCGCACCCCATCGCGGCAACCGAAATCGCAGCGATGGCGGCTTCGAGGGGCTCTCGGACGAGGTCCGCTACGAGATGTTCCGCCGTCTCGGCTACTTCGTCACCGAGTCCAGCGAGCATTTCGCGGAATACGTGCCATGGTTCATCAAGCGGGATCGCCCCGATCTGATCGAGCGGTTCGGCATCCCGCTCGACGAGTACCCGCGCCGTTGTGAGAACCAGATCGCCGAATGGGAAAGCCTGCGGGAGAGGCTCACCGACAATCGCTCGAGGCTGGAGGTCACACCGAGCGCCGAGTACGGTGCCGGCATCATCCACTCCATGGAAACGGGGATGCCTCGTGTGGTGTACGGCAACGTACCCAACCACGGCCTGATCGACAATCTGCCCGACGGTTGTTGTGTAGAGGTCCCGTGCCTGATCGATCACAACGGGGTGCAACCGACACCTATCGGCTCACTTCCGCCGCACCTGGCGGCCCTGATGCAGACCGGCATCAATGTCCAGGCCCTGACCGTGGAGGCGGCCCTGAGCGGGCGGCGCGACCACGTCTACCATGCCGCCATGCTCGACCCTCACACCGGGGCCGAGCTGGATCTCGACCAGATCTGGAACCTGGTCGACGAGCTCCTGGACGCCCACGGTGACATGGTGCCGCCGCTGAGCTGATGACTCCGATCGAGATGCTTGACCGGCGGCAACGCCATTTCAACAGCAGTTCGGAGATGTCCGGTAGCTCCGGCTGTACCATCCCGTCACCAGGTGAACCTTGGGTCGGGGCGATTTCTGCGGTGTCGGAGTCGGGGCCAGTTGTTCGCCGGCCCGGATCAGGATTCGGGCCAGACCGGAGCGCAGAGGGGACGCCGCACGCAGATCCCGGCTGGATCGATGTATGGCGGCTGCCTGCTCGGCCTCGGCCTGACGCTGCCGGACGATGTCGAAGTTGTCATGGTAATGAATCATTGTCGTTGCTCTACTTCTCGGGGGGCTTCTCGGGTTCGTTGTGGTCATGTACGCGCCGGCTGGCCAAATAGTCGCGGAGCAGGAGAGCACTGCCTTCGATGGCGTCGGGCCGGAGGCTGTAGCGCTTGTCGTCATCGCTGACGATGACTCGCACCAATCCTGCGCTGCGGAGTAGTCGGAGATGATGATGGACGGTGGACTTGCCCAGGTCGACTCGATCGGCGATCTCTTTGAGGCCCTTGTCACCCTCGGCCAGCACGCCGAGGAGCCGGAGCCGGTTCTCGTCGCCCAGTGCTTTGAAGGTGTCGACCAGGAAGGCCGGCGGAGCATCGTGATCGTCCGACAGCAGGTCATCGGACACCGAGTAGACGAAGAGACGGGTCGAATGGTGCTCGGTGATGACCACCCACGGCCGGATGACGATGGAGGGTATGAGCACGACGTCGGCAATTTCGGGTTGAAGGACGAAGGTCACGCCGTTGGTCAACCGTTCCACCAGTTCCTCGGGCCGAACGGTGGCCGCCATGGTTCGGCCGTCGGCGGCAGCCCGGTCCAACAGATGTTGACGGGGCGCCAGGACTGGCTCGGCGGCGGCGGCGAAGCGCTGAACGAGGTCGATGATCTCCTCCAACATGACATCGGGCTTGCGTCGCAGCAGCGGCTCGAGCCCGGCGACCCGTTGGTTGATCGACACGATGGCGTCGACGGCGGCGGGATCTCCGTCGGCGGCGTCGGCGATGAGCTCGCCGTCATACCCCTTGGAGACCTTCACACCACAGCCGGCCATCAGCAGGGTTCGGAGTGCAACCGGCCCGGCCTGCCGTAGCCACTCGATCAGAGCGGGAACGGAACGCTCACCCTCCAGGTGCCACGCCACACCGATGAGGGTCAGCCCCAGCTCACAGTCGGTCAGGCTGCGGATCTCGCTCCGCAGGGAAGGGGCGCGAGTGTCAATGGCGGCGATCAGCTCCGGAGCCACTTCGTGCTCGAAGTCCTCGGTGTCACTGGAGACGACCCAGAATGCGATCAGCACCTCGAACAGCAGGCTCGATTCGACCGACACCGGAAGGCTTCGTTCCCGATCGGTGAAATCCCGCACGTTGGGGCCCATCTCGTTTCCTGCCATCCTCACTATGCTGTCGTTGCTGAACGTTCGAAATACTTCGAACATCTATAGCATACCGCCGGAGGCAAGATCGGGCAACAAATTTCCACCGTTCGAAATCGATGAAACCCATCAGGTGTCGGCCCGGTTGTCGGCCGCCGGCTACAGGGCCACGGTGCCCGCGACGCATCGTGCCACCTGCCCGCCGATCCAGATCTCGCCGTCAGGGTCCTGAGTGACGAACACCCGCCCCAAACGACCGAGGGCCGTGCCCTGTGACACCAGATAGGGGGGTGTGGCCCGACCGGTACCGATCAACCATTGGGCCATTGAGGCGTTGAGACTCCCCGTCACCGGATCCTCGATGGTGGCGCCTTTCGACGGGAAGAAGGCCCGGATCTCGAAGGCCGGGTTCCCGGGATCGACGCCGGCCCGTTCCCTCGACGTCGGGTAGGGGCCGACAACGCCGAGATAGGCCCCGACGGCACCGATCGTGTCATCGACCGAGACGCCGTCGATGGCCAGCACGGTGTCGGCGTCGGCCAGCAGCAGCCCGACCCAGCCCGGTCCGTTGTCGAGCCAGGCGGCATCGACCACCAGGCTCGGATCGAGCCCGAGCCGGCCGGCCAGCCGTTCGACGTCGGCTGAGGGTAGCGGTCCTGACCGAACCAAAGGCGGAGCCCGGAACGACAAGCGGTCACCCGCAATCCGTATCGGCACCAGACCGACCCCGCACTCCTGGACGATGTCCTCACGATCGTCACGACCGCCGTCGTCGCCTTGACCGATGTCGAGCCACACCCGACAGGTGCCCAAGGTGGGATGGCCGGCGAAGGGCAACTCGACCGACGGGGTGAAGATGCGAACCCGATAGTGGGCTCCGTTGGCAGCTCCCTCGGCCGACGGGGGCAGAAGAAAGGTGGTTTCGGACAAGTTCATCCAGTTGGCGAACCGCTGCATCTGCTCGGCGCTGGCGTGGTCGGCCCCGACCACCACGGCCAGAGGATTGCCGTGGTAGGCGCGATCGGTGAAGACGTCGACCAGTTGGAAGTGATGGTGCATGGCGGCAACCGTATCCCACGGGCGGGGGCCGGATGGGTGCCATTGCGGTCCGGTACCGTGGGCACGGTGACCACGAATCCCCCGCCCACGCACGATTCGACCGGGAGCAAGCCACACGCCGGCCACAGTGAATGCGAATCCGATGTCACCGTGATCACCGGGGCCAGTCGGGGGATCGGGGCGGCGACGGCCATCGCCCTGGCCCGCCGGAACCGGGCGGGCCATATCATCATCAACTACACGGCCAACCGGGACGCCGCCCGTTCCGTCGCCGACCAGGTGACTCGGTTGGGCTCGTCGGCGTCCATCATCCGGGCCGACATCGGCCGGGAGGACGATGTCGTGGGGCTCTTCGATCAGGTCGACCGGATCGGCACCATGACCGGCCTGGTCAACAACGCCGGAATTCTCTTCGACTCGAGGCCGTTGCGAGAGTTCACCGTCGCTCGGCTCGAGCAGGTGTGGCGGGTCAACATCACCGGCTCGTTCCTCTGCGCCCGCGAGGCAGTACGGCGTATGGCGACGTCCACCGGAGGCCACGGCGGATCGATCGTGAACGTGTCGTCCCGGGCCAGTACCTTCGGCAGCCCCAACGAGTACATCGACTACGCGGCATCGAAGGGGGCGATCGACACCATGACCGTCGGCCTGGCAACCGAGGTTGCGACCGAGGGAATTCGGGTCAACGCCGTGCGCCCCGGGCTCATCCACACCGACATCCATGCCTCCGGGGGTCGACCAACCAGGGTCGACGATCTGGCCGCCGTTGTACCCATGCGGCGGGGCGGCCGACCGGAGGAGGTGGCCGATCTCGTCGTCTGGCTACTATCCGAGGAGGCATCGTATGTGACCGGAGCCCTGATCGACGTCGGAGGTGGTCGATGACACAACCTCTCAATGCCGCCGTCTCCTTCGACAACGTCACCGTTCGGTTCGGCTCGGTGGTCGCCCTCGACCACATCACCACCCGACTGCAACCCGGCCGGTCGGTGGCTCTGATCGGGCCCAACGGATCGGGAAAGACCACCCTGCTCCGCCTCGTGGCCGGGCTGCAGGCCCCGACCGCAGGGAGAGTCTCGGTCCCGGTCAACGCCGTGATCGGCTATGTGTCTCAGCACGCCAGCCAGCCCGCCTGGCTCCCCCTGACCGGGGCCGACGTGGTCCGAATGGGCCGCTACCGGGATCGAGGTCTACTCGGCCGGCTGACCGGGGGCGACAATCGGATGGTGCTCGATGCAGCGCAGCGACTCGATGTCGAGGCGCTGCTCGATCGCCCCTACGGTGATCTGTCGGGAGGCCAGCGACAGCGGATCCGCCTGGCTCAGGCTCTGGCCCAGCAGCCCAATGTGCTGGCCTTGGACGAGCCGATCACCGGCCTCGACCTGCCCAGCCAGCAGATCATTCTCGATCTGATCGACGAGGAGACGCACCGGGGAACGACCGTCATCATCACCACCCACCACCTCGACGAGGCGCGGCACTGCGACCAGGTGCTGATGCTTTCGGGCCGGCTGGTGGCCGACGGCTCACCCGACGACGTCCTCGTTCCCGCACTGCTGCGGGCCACTTTCGGCGAACGACTGCTCGGCGATCATCGGGATCACGACCATGCCCACGCCATGCTTCTGGTCGATGATCACGCCCATAACCACACCCACAACCACGGAGGTGACCAATGAGTACCATGTCCGAATTCGAAGCCCACAATGCCACCTACGTCGACGGCTTCTCCCACGGCGGTCTTCCCGCCACCCCGTCCCGCCAGGTTGCTGTCGTGACGTGCATGGATGCCCGAATCGACATCTACCGGGCTTTGGGTCTGAAACCCGGCCAGGCCCACGTTCTTCGCAACGCCGGCGGGGTCATCACCGATGATGTCATCCGATCGCTGACCATCTCCCAGCAGAAGTTGGGTACGCGGGAGATAGTGGTCATCCACCATACGAAGTGCGGCATGGAGAACATGGACGAGGCCGGTTTCGCCGACGAGTTGGCGGCCAAAACCGGCGTGCAACCTCCGTGGCCCGGGCTCGCCTTCGCCGATGTCTTCGAGGACACACGTCAGTCGGTGGCCAGGCTGGCGGCCAGCGCATTCATCGAGTACGACGGCGCCATCACCGGCTACGTCTACGATGTCGACACCGGCATGCTGGAGAAGGTCTGATACCGGCGCTTCGACTCACTCTCCCCCGACGGCTGTGACCAACGATCTCTACTGCTGGGCGACCTGAAGCGCAACCTTCATCTGCTCGTCCCCTTCGCCGTAGCGCACCCCGGCCACGGGGGCGGCCTCGTTGTAGTCGAGCCCGACCGCAACCCGGATGTAGCGTTCATCGGCCGAGATGCCATTGGCCACATCGAAACCGACCCAACCGAGCGCATCGACATGGGCCTCGGCCCAGGCATGGCCCGCCGACTGATCGGGGCCGTCGTCGAGCAGCAGGTAGCCGCTGACGTAGCGGGCCGGGATGTCCATGGCCCGGGCCGCGGCGGCGAAGATGTGGGCGTGATCCTGGCAGACGCCTCGCCCGGCGGTCATGGCCTGCTCGGCCGTGGTCGAGGTCTCGGTCTCACCCCGTACGTAGTCCACCATGGCCCGGATGGTGAGCGACAGTTCGTGCAGGCGTTCCAGAGCGTCGTCGTAGAGTTCGATCTGGCTGACGACACCCTTGATGGTGGGTCCGGGCGCAGTCAGGTCGGTCGAGCGAAGGAAATACCAGAGCGGCAACGGACCCCGGTGGGGGCCGATGATGCCGTCGGGCCGGTGAGTCTCGATAACACCCGAGGCCTCGATCACCACTTCCTCGGCCCCCCGTTCGGTCCGAGCAAGGGTCACGTGGTTGCCCAGATAGTCGACATAGGAGAGCTGGGGTATACAGCCGCCATAGTCGATGTCCCACTCGATCACCGTTTGTGTCGGGCCAGGTATCGGAGTCAGCCGCAAACGCTGCAATCCGTAGAGGGGAGCCCGTTCGAAGCGGTACGACGTGTGATGGTCGACCCGGAGCCTCACCGTCCACGACCTCGGGGCAGACGACGACTGGAGCTATGCATAGAACCGGTAGTCCTTCTCGATCTGGGAGCCCAACGCCGAGTTCAGGGAGGTGAAGTCCATGAGGAACTCGTGTAAACCATGGTTGATGACACTGTCGACCGAGGCGCCGTCGATTTCGGCCGTCAGTTTGTCGATCAGGTCATGGCACGGCGTGCGCCGCCCGTAGTCGTCGGCGAGATAACCGAGACTGGAACGGACCCGATCGACGCAGAACGCGATTGAGCGCGGCATCCTGCGATCGAAGATCAGGAAGTCGATGATGCCCGACGGTTGGATATCGCCCTGTTTCAGCCACAGATAGGACTGCCGGGCCGACACCGATCGAAGAATGACCTCCCATTGGACGTTGTCGAGCGGGCTGCCGACATGAAACGCCGACGGTAGGAGCACGTAGTACTTGACGTCGAGGATGCGGGCGGTCGAACCGGCCCGCTCGATGGAGGTACCGAGCCGGGTGAAGGCAAAGGTGTCGTTGCGGAGCATGGTGCCGTGGAGCGAGCCGTGGACGAGTGCGCTCTGGCGGCGGATCAGTTCGAGCACGTGCTGGATGTCCCGTTCCTTGACCGGCCGCTGGAGCACCGTTCCCAACTCGATCCAGGACTGGTTCATCGCCTCCCACACCTCACGGGTCAGCGCGGTGCGGACCATTCGAGCGTTATTGCGGGCCTGCTCGATCATGGACATGACGCTGTAGGAGTGATTGGGTTCCCGGAGCAGGAAGTTGACGACCTGGGCCGGGTCCAGGGTGTCGTGGCGGTCCCTATAGGTCTCGAGTGCGCCTGCGGTGGCCAGAACCGACTGCCAGACATCGTCGCTGTCGGCCGACGGCGTCAAGGCGATGTTGAGACCGGCGTCGATGAGCCGACCGACGTTGTCGCTCCGCTCCAGGTACCGGAACATCCAGAAAAGGCCACCGGCCGTCTTGCCCAGCATCACCGGACCCTGCAGACGTCGGGGGGCGCGGCGCTAGACATCGGCCAAGACCCACGTGTCCTTGGTCCCGCCACCCTGGGACGAGTTGACGACCAGCGAACCCTTCTTGAGCGCAACCCTGGTCAGACCACCCGGTGTGACATCGACATGCCCGGGCGACATCAACACGAAGGGACGGAGATCGACGTGTCGGGGGGCCAGCCCCCGTCGGGTGAAGATGGGAACGGTGGACAGGGCAAGAGTCGGTTGGGCGATGTAGTTCTCCGGTTCGGCTTTGAGTTTGCGGGCGAACCGCTCCAGCTCACGTTTGCTCGCGGCCGGCCCTACCAGCATGCCGTAACCCCCCGACCCGTGGACCTCCTTGACCACCAGCTCGTGGAGATGATCGACCACATAGCCGAGTGCATCGGGCTCCGAGCATCGCCATGTCGGTACGTTGTCGAGAATGGCCTTCTCCCCCGAGTAGAACTCGATGATTTCGGGCATGTAGGAGTAGACCGCTTTGTCGTCGGCGATGCCGGTACCGGGGGCGTTGGCCAGGGTGAGCCGACCGGCCCGGTAGACGTCGAAGATGCCGGGTACGCCGAGCATGGAGTCGGGTCGGAACGACAGCGGATCGAGAAAGTCGTCATCAACCCTGCGATAGAGCACGTCGATGGGCTTGTAGCCCTGGGTGGTGCGCATGGCCAGCCGTCCGTCGACGATTCGGAGATCGTCACCCTCCACCAACTCGGCCCCCATCTGGTCGGCCAGGAAGGAGTGCTCGAAGAAAGCCGAGTTGTGCAGACCCGGGGTCAGCACCACCACGGTCGGATGGCCCTCGCAGCCGTCGGGGGCCGATGACTGCAGCGAGTCCCGCAGACGGCGGGGATAGTTGCGGACGGGCTCGATCTGTATGCGGGAGAACAGCTCGGGAAACATCTTCTGCATGGTTTCCCGGTTCTCCAGCATGTACGACACCCCCGATGGTGTTCGGGCATTGTCCTCCAGCACGTAGAACTGGTCGGATCCGGTACGAACGATGTCGACACCGACAATGTGGGTGTAGATACCCCCGGGCGGGGTGAACCCGGCCATCTGGGGCAGGTAGGCCGAGTTGCGGGCGATGACCGACACCGGAAGACGGCCGGCCCGAAGGATCTCGCCCCGATTGTAGACGTCGTTGAGAAAGGCGTTGATGGCCAGCACTCGCTGTTCGATGCCCTTGACCAACCGTGCCCACTCCCGGGCCGAGATGATCCGGGGGACAATATCGAACGGGATCAGGCGCTCGCTTGCGTCTGGGTCGCCGTAGACGTTGAAGGTGATTCCGGTCGTCCGGAATGTGGCTTCGGCCTCTGCCGCCTTGGTCCGCAGCCGCTTCGGGTCCTCACCGTCCAACCACTGGAAGTAGGAGTCGTAGCACGAGCGAACAGAGTCACCTCGACCGAACATCTCGTCGAATGTTCCCTGGCTGCCGGCGTGGCCTCCGGCCTCGGCGTCGTTGATGTTTACTCCCTGTTCTGACACGTCAATCCCGCCCTTGTCCAGTTGGATAGGCTAACGCCAGTGCGGGCTGGTGGGAGCAAGACTACCCGGGGTACCGGACGCCGGCACAGCCACGATGTTAAGGAGCCGTTAACTCCGGCGTCAGCCACAACTCGCCCGGTTGCCGTGACCCGACTCGCCGCTGTCATGGGATCAGCCCGTGTTGCGCATACCGGCGGCGATGCCGTTGACGCTGAGCAACAGTGCCCGTCGAACCCGATGGTCGCCACCATCACCAGCCCGCGACCGGGCCAGCAGGTCGATCTGAAGCACATGGAGCGGATCCATGTAGACCGCCCGAGTCTGAAGGGTACGACGGAGCACCGGTAGGTTGCCCAGAAGATCCCGACCGGTCACCGCTCTCAGCTCACGCAGGGTTCTGGCATGCTCATCGGAGATCACGTCGAAGAGATGACGATGCTCGATCGGTACGAGCCGATCCACATAGCGGGCGGCGATGCCGAGATCCGTTTTGGCCAGGGTCATCTCCACATTGCCGAGAAAGGTGGCGAAAAACGTCCACCGGGTGAACATCTCGGCCAGCTCATCGCCCCGTCCGGCCCGACGAACGGCCTCCAGGCCGCTACCGACTCCGAACCATCCGGGCACGATCTGGCGGCTCTGGGTCCAACCGAACACCCAGGGGATGGCTCGGAGATCGTCCAGCCTCTTGCCGGCCCCGGATCGACGGGCCGGTCGGGATCCGATGTTGAGCTCGCCCAGTTCCTCAACGGGGGTCGAGGTCTCGAAGTAGGCCGGGAGCGACGGGTCCTCGACGAACCGGCGATACGCCTGGTAGGCAGCCGATGACAGTTCCTCCATCACCGCACTCCACCGGGGGATGACCCCGGGCGCGTACCGGGGCTTGGTCTGGGCCACCGTGGCCTCCAACACTGCGGCCAGCGCCAGATCGAGGTTGCGACGGGCGATCTCCGGCTGTCCGTATTTGTCCGATATCACCTCACCTTGCTCGGTGATCTTCATCTCGCCGTCGATCACGCCGGACGGCTGGGACAGAATCGACTGGCTGGTGGGACCGCCACCCCGACCCACGGTGCCTCCTCGTCCGTGGAACACCCGAATATGAAGCTGATTGCGGGCGGCCACGTCCCGGATCGAGCGCAGCGCCTTGTGGATCTCCCATTGGGAAGTGGCGATGCCGCCATCCTTGTTGGAGTCGGAGTAACCGACCATGACCTCTTGAACCCCGCCCCGCAACTCGACGAGACGACGGTACTGGGGGATGGAGAGCAGCCGTTCCAGGGTGGGCTCGATCGAGCGCAGATCGGCGATGGTCTCGAACAGTGGCACGAAGCCGATCCGGGCCACCCCGGCCGACAGATCGATCAGGCCCACCTCCCGGCCCAGCAGAACCGGGGCCAGGATGTCGTCCACCCCCTCGGTCATCGAGACGATGTAGCTCCCGACGATGCGATCACCGAAGCCGTCGAGTTGCTCCCGCAAGGTCCGGAACAGCACCAGGGCATCGGTACCGGCGTCGTCGAATGCCGGGTCGATTGTCGGGCCGAACGTGGGCGGCCCAGGAGGGGCCAGCGGTCGTCTCGACGCAAGCTCTTCGATCAGCAGCTCGGTTCGGGCCTGCCGGTCCTCGGGATAGTCGATGCCGACGCCGGCGAACAGCCGATGCATCGACTCGTGGTGAACCCGGGCATGTTGACGAATATCGAGCGTCGCCAGATGGAAGCCGAAAGTGGCGACCATGCGCTCGAGCCGAGCCAGCCGGCCCCGGGCCACCATGGCCGCGTCCTGGGCCAGCAGGGCCACCCGCAACTGTTCCAGCTCGTCGCCGAACTCGTCGGCCGATTGGTACCGGTCGGGACCGTCGGCCGCAGTGTGGTCGAGTCGGTGGGCCATTACCGCCAGTCGCAGCCGATACCACTCGCCTTCGTTGATACGACCGACCCGGGCGAACACTTCGGGGTAGCGTTCCCGATCGGTCTCCACAGTCTGCTTCAGATCCGGTGGGGGCTGGCGAATGCGATCCGACATCGACAGCTCGCCCCGCAGGTCTTGAAGTTCGGCCCCCAGCAGGCGGAGCACTCGCCGACGCTGAAGTTCGAGTACGGCCACTGTGGTGGCTGGAGTGACATTGGGGTTGCCGTCGCGATCGCCACCGACCCAACTCCCGAAGACCACCGGCGCCGCCCGGGGGCCGAGGGTGACACCGGCCTCCTCCAGCTCGGCCTCGAGATCGGCCCAGAGGTCAGGGAGACCATGCCGGGCCACCTGCTCGAGGTAGTACAGCACGCTGCGGGCTTCATCCACCGGCTCCGGGCGCTCGCGACGGAGTTCATCGGTATGCCACATGGCGTCGATCAACTCGTCGATACGGCGGTCCACCCGACGGCTGTCGATAGCCGTGCAGTGGGGTGACGATCGAAGTTCGATCAGGCTACTGACCTCGGCCAGTTTGTCCAGTATGGAACGACGCGATGCCTCGGTGGGGTGGGCGGTGAAGACGGGCTGCAATCGGAGCCGATCCACGGCGGCGGTCAGATCCTTGCTGTCGAGACCCCGTTCCACGAGACGGCCGATGGTGTCGGACAGGCGACCGGCTTCGGCCCGGGTCAGGTTCAGCTCCTCGATACGGTGAACCTGTTCGGTGACATTGGCCAAATGGAAATACAGCGTGAAGGCCCGGACCAGACGGATCACGTCCAGATCGTCGACGCCGGCCAAGGTGTCGGCCAGCTCGGCCCCGGCGGCATCGCCGTCCTCCTTTCGCAGTCTCCGAGCCAGGACTCGAACCCGCTCCACCAGATCCAATAGCTCCTGGCTCTCCTGCCGAGCCACGGATCGACCCAACTGGCGGCCCAGTCGGCGGATGTCATTGCGAAGCTGCTGGTCCCGCATCTCGGCCGTGGACTCGGCGCCGGCCGATGCCGCAGGGAGGGCCGAGGGGTCGACGGTAGGCGGAACGCTCATGATCGAATCTCCAATCATCGGCTTCGGATCGGACACGATCGACGTCGACCGCACAGGAAAGGGCCTGAATGAGCCGGTTTGCGCCCCGTCGCTCGAGGCCGGGGGGCCACCGGGCCCATACCTATCACACTATCGCGAGCCGGTCCGAGCCGAACCGATGATGGGGCACCGTGCCGGGGCCCGGCGCAGTTGATCGACCACCGGCCGTGGCCTCCCGATGAGAGGTGCGCCGGATACAGTGGACGAGCGCATCGGAGACCGGGGCACCACTCCGATGGCTTGTCATCGGACCATCCACGGAAGCATTGCCATGAGCTGGACCTCCGAGTCTGAGCCACAAGTACATACCACCGAAGAGGGCGATGCCCCGGTAGCCGAGACCAACGACACCGACAACGGTTCATCCCCGCCGGTTGTTGGTGTCGAAGTCTCCGACGATGATGGTCCGCCGGCCGCCGCCGATCCTCGGACCGGTGGCGGTGGCAGCGACATCGAGGACGATGGCCCTCTCGATCCGTCTCTGTTCTTCGGTCTGTTCGACGACCTGGGCGGCGACCGTGACATCGAGAGCGTTGCCGCCACCGAGCCGGCCCCTGCCGGCGACTCGGACGCCGGGAACGACGTCGAGGCCGATGGGTCCGCTCTCTTCAGCGACGACTCCGTCCCAGACGTCGATGACTCCGCCCCTTACGATGAGGGCACACCCGGAATCGAGGGCGCCGCCCCGGTGGAACCCGAGTTCACCCTCACCATCGATGACCCGAGCATCGCCGAACCGAAGCCGGGGGGGGAGACCCTCGACCATTCGGGCGTCGGGGTAGCCGACGGCGAGGCAAGTGACGCCCTGTTCGGGGTCCTGGAGGAACTGCTGGAGTCCGAGCCATCGGGCGACGGTGGGGACGACAGGTTCGCCACCGACGACGAAGGCGAGCACGACACACCCATCGCCGACCAAGGCGAGAACGAAACACCCATCGCCGACCAAGGCGAGCACGAAACACCCATCATCGCCGACCAGGACGATGAGGAGAATGATGTCGTGATACTCGGCGGCGCCCTGCCACCGGGGGCAACAACCGACCTTGACACCGGGAGCTTGTCGGCAGGCCGTGAGTTGTTCGACGACGGAGTGCTCGAGAACATCGGATTCGACGACCCCGATCCCGAACCGGCCGATGTTGGGATCCAGGTCAACGACCTTGCGGTAACCATCGAACCCATGGTCGAATCCGGAATTCGACAGCCTGTGGTTTCACCCCCCAAGGTGTTCTCACGTGCCTCCGATGACCGTTCGTCGACCCGTGCACCGGTCGATGAGCCACGACCACCGACCGGGACCGGGGAGAGTGTGGCCGGGCCCGGCCTGGGAGTGGTGCTGGCCGCCGTGCTACTCACGCTGGTGGTGGCTCTGATCGCCGCCGTTGCCGTGCTGAGCGGCAATGGTGGATCGGGAACCGAGGCCGCCGAGGGTACGGAGCCGGCGGCCCCGGCCGATGGCGCCGACGCCGCAATCGATCAGGACCTGCAGCAGGTGGGGGATGACAACCCGGTGGCCGGTCAACGCGCCGGAGCCCAGGAAACCGCCGGGGCCCAGAACACCGCCCAGAACACCGCCGGGCCCCAGAACACCGCCTCGCCGGCGGTGGCCGCCCTCGCCCGGGAACTGGCCGAAGGGCGAGTCGATCTCACATCGATTCGTTTCGTGCCCGGCACGGTGGAACCGACCGAGTCCGGCCGGCGACTCATCGAGGAACTGGCCGAGGCGGTGCTGGTGTCGGGCGGCCAGCCGGTGTCGGTGGTGGTTCGCACCTATTCCGAGGCCGGCTCGGCCGACAATCAAGCTCTCAGTGAGGCCCAGGCCGAGGCGCTGGTCCAGCTTCTGGTTGCCGAAGGAGTACCTGCCGACCAGGTGGTGGCGGTCGGGCAGGGATCTGGCCCGCTCAGCCTTCAGCAACCGGTACCCGACTTCATCGTGGTCAACCCGGAGTTGGGTGACGCCGTGTTCAAGAGGGTCATCGCCGACATCGGCACGTTCACCCTCGGGTCCCGACCGGGCGGGACCGAGTCGGGTCAGTCCGGCGAGCTCCGGCTCGAGAGTCTTGCCGTGGTCGACGGGGTGGGCCAGGCGCTGGTCAACTTCGAGGACTCGACCATCGGGTTGGCCGGCTACTCCTATTTCGAGGCCGACAACGAATCCAACCGGGCCCAGGCCGGTCGGGCCTCCGACGCCGTCGCCCGGCGCCTGGCCGAGGTTCACGGCATCGGCCCCGACCGGGTCACGATCATCACGCCGGGTGCCGCACCCTATGTGGTCAGGCCCGAGGTCGGCAATCACATCTGGATCCGAGCCGGGGCCCGAACCATCACCGCGTTCGAGGTGGCCGCCATCGACGCCGCCGCCATCGACTTCGACGCCGGTTCGCCCGCACCGTCGGCTGCGTCCGGCGCCATACTCGACCAGCTGGCAGCGGCCTTGGCCGCCTCGACTGACACCCTCGTCATCGACGTGCGGACCTATAGCGAGGCGACGGGCGCAGCCAACATGGAGTTGAGCCAGGCCCGGGCCGACGCCATCGCCGCCTACCTGGTCGAAGACGGAGGGATCGAGGCCGGTCGGCTACGGGCCTTCGGAAGCGGCGCCAGCAGCTACTTCGCCGACGATGGCGGCTCCCACGTCACCCTCACCGTCATTCCCTGACCCGTGACTTGTGCGCTCCAGCCTCTCGCCTTCGAGGGCTGGGACGCACAGATCACCGAGAGCGTGGACACCTAACGGCCGTGGACGTAGGACCAGCCGAAACGACCCTTGATACAGAGGTGTCCGGATGTCACGCTGTGATCGGCCGGTGACGTGACCTTCACGATGGTCTCATCCTGCACGTGAAGCTCGAGATTGCAGCCCACGCCGCAGTAGGAACACACGGTCCGGGTGACGGTCTGATCCTCGGGCCGCCAGTTGTCGGCCTGACGAAGATCGAACTCGGTCTTGAACTGGAGCGCATTGGTAGGGCACACGGCCACACAGTTGCCGCAGTAGACGCAGGCCGAGTCCGGGAGCGAGACGTCGAACTCGGTGCGGATACGGGCGTCGAAGCCTCTGCCGGCCACGGCGATGGCGAAGGTGTGCTGGGCGTCGTCGCCGCAGGCTTCCACGCACTTGTAGCACAGCACGCACTTGTCGTAGTCCCGGATGTACAGCTCGTCCTGGATGCGGACCGGCTCGTCGATGACCTGGGGTGCCGGGTAACGGTCGGGGTCGGCCCCGTAGTGCTCGACCCAGCGATTCAGATCGTCGGCCTGGGACAGGTCGACGCCGGTGGCCAGGAACTCCAACACCATCTTGCGACTGTGGCGGACCCGCTCGCTGTCGGTTTTGATGTCCATACCGTCCTCGGCCCGGCGGGAGCACGAAGGGATCAGGGTACGGGACCCTTCCTGTTCCACCACGCAGACCCGGCAGGCGTTGACCGGGGTCAGGTTCTCGCCATAGCACAACGTGGGGGTTTCGACCCCCGCCGCATTGCAGGCGTCCAGCACGGTCGACCCGAGCGGTACGGACACCGAACGGCCATCGACGGTGATCTCCACCGCGGTTTCCGAACCGGCACCGGTGCCCGCACCGCCGGGCCCGGGGGCGGAGTCGATTGTCGTCATGAGGGACCTCCCGTCAGGCCGAGGCTGATTCCCGATCGCACGGCGGTCGCCGCGGTGTGGCCCAGCCCGCAGATCGATGCATCCTTCATGGCCAAGTCCATGTCCTCCAACAGTGCCACGTGCTCGTCCGTTGGTCGACCGTTGCAGGCCACGAGCACCTCGTGCTGGCGAACGGTGCCGACTCGGCACGGCACGCACTGACCACAGGATTCGTTGCGGAAGAACTCGGCCAGGCGGGTCAGGACCGGGCCGAACTCGACTCCGGTGTTGAAGGCCATGACCACGCCCGAGCCCAGGGATACACCGGCCTCGCGGGCCGCTTCGAACGACAGCGGGAGGTCGAGCATGTCGGGGCCGACGAAGCTACCGGCGGCGCCGCCCAGCATGACGGCGGCGAGCTCACCGTCCACTCCCCCGGCCATGTCGATCAACCGTGCCAGGGTGGTGCCGAACTCGACCTCGTACACCCCAGGCCGGTTCACATGACCGCTGAGGCAGAACAGCTTGGTGCCCGACGACTTCTCGGTGCCGAGGGCGGCATACGCTGCTCCGCCGTCGATGACGATGTCGAGCACATTGACCAGGGTCTCGGGGTTGTTGATGGCGGTGGGACGGTCGAACAGCCCGTTGGTGGTGGGAAACGGCGGCTTCTGCCGGGGTTCACCTCGGAAACCCTCGAGCGAGTTGAACAGGGCGGTCTCCTCACCGCAGATGTAGGCTCCGGCCCCCCGCCTCACCTCGAGATCGAAACCGAAGCTGGATCGGGCGATGCGGTCACCAAGGAACCCCGCCTCCCGGGCCAGGGCGATGGCACCCTCCAGGCGGGAGGTGGCCAGCGGATACTCTCCCCTGATGTAGATGTAGCCGGTGTCGGCCCCGGTGGCGAAGCCGGCAATGGTGGCTGCCTCGATCACCGCGAACGGATCGTTCTCGATCAGCACCCGGTCCTTGAACGTGCCCGGCTCGGATTCATCGGCGTTGACCACGATGTACTTCTGATCCCCTGCCGCCTCCGCCACCGACTTCCACTTGAAGCCGGTCGGGAAGGCGGCGCCGCCCCGGCCCATCAAACCTGCGGTCTCGACCTCGGCCACCACCCCGGCCGGTCCCCGGCGAAATGCCTCGGTCAGGGCCTTGTAGCCCCCGGCCCCGACATAGCTGTCCAACCTCGTGGGATCGACGCGGCCGACTCGGCGCAGCAGTCGCAGCGACATGGCATGGGCCGGATCGGTTGCCTGGGGCACCGCGGCCGATGGGGCCACCACGTCGTCGGCCGGTACCGAATCGGGCTTGGCCCGACCCTGGACGAACCGGGCCACCGGTCGCTCGCACTGGCCCAGGCACGGACTGCGATGCACATGCACGCCCCCGGCGTCGAGGGCGGCGATGACGGCCTCGGCATCGGCGATCTGGCATGCGGCGTCGACGCAGACGTGAACGACATCGTCGTCATGGCCGGGGTCGTCGACTCGGAACATCTCGTAGAACGTGGCCACACCGTAGGCCTCGGCCGGTGGTACCTGTAGCTGCTCGCAGGCATAGTTCAATCCGCCGGGGCTGATCCAACCCGCCTGGTTCTGCAGCGCGTGAAGCACCGGCAACAACAGGTGCCGGCGCTCGTTGCGGCGTTCGGTGCCGCCCCGGACAAGTCGCTCGGCCTCCCTGACGATGGCCGGTCCCATGGTGGCCGTGACCACCCGGTCGACCGCCGCCCGCTCGGCCTCGGTCGCCGTCTCCGGTCCGATGTGCAGATCAGCCACTCCCAGACTCCAATGTCGTCGAGTCCGAGTCGATCGACGGTTCCGCCAGCTTCTCGACGCGGATCGAAGCCGCCTTGAATTCGGCGGTGCCCGACTTCTTGTCCCAGGTGTCGTTGGTCAACACGTTCACATCGGCCAGCTCGGGGAAATGGAAGGTGGTGAAGGTCAGACCGTCGGGCAGGTCGTCCAGCACCCGGACCGGCATGTCGACCGATCCCCGGGGTGACACCACGCGAACGACCTCGCCCTGTTCGATGCCCAGTCGGGCTGCGTCGGCGGTGGCCAGGTCGATGGTGTTACCGTAGCGAATGGGCGAATCGATCGAGCCGGACTGGACGCCGGTGTTGTAGGAATCCAGGGCCCGCCCGGTGGTGAGCCGCAGGGGAAACTCGTCGGTCAGCTCCTCGGCCGGTCCGGCGTGTTCGACCACGCTGAACGGGGCCGGATCCCGGCCCTCGAGGTCGTCGGCCCAGAGCCAACCGTGGAGGAACGGACTACCGGGATGATTCTCATCCGGGCACGGCCACTGCAGACCACCCTCCGATTCAAGACGCTGATAGGTCATGCCCCGATGCAGCGACGACAGCGAGCGCAGCTCGTCCCACAGTTCACGGGCCGTGGGGTTGCCCCAGTCGACGCCCATTCGGCGGGCCAGCTCACCGATGATCTCGATGTCGTCCCTGGCCTCACCGGGTGGGGGCACGGCGGCTCGTACCCGCTGGACCCGACGCTCACTGGAGGTGACCGTGCCGTCGGCCTCGGCCCAGGCCACCGAGGCCGGGAAGACGACGTCGGCAAGCTCGGCCGTGCGGGTCAGGAAGATGTCTTGGACCACCAGCAGATCCAGGTCCCGCAGCAGGGCCCGGGCGTGTTCGACATCGGCCTCCGAGTCGGCCGGGTTCTCGCCGATGCAGTAGATGGCCCGAAGGTCCTTGGTTTTCATGGCCTCGAACATCAGCGTGAGATGCAGACCGGGCTCGGGCGGCACCGGAGCGCCCCACACCGCCTCGAACCGGGCCCGGGCCTCGGGGTCGGTGATGTCCTGGAAGGCGGGCAGTTTGTCGGGTAGGGCCCCCATGTCGCCGCCGCCCTGGACATTGTTCTGACCTCGCAATGGGACCAGGCCCGAACCCCAACGACCGACGTGACCGGTGAGCAGAGCCAGGTTGCACAGCGACAGGACATTGTCGACGGCGTTGTGGTGCTCGGTGATACCGAGGGTCCAAAGGATCTGGGCCGTCTCGGCCGTGGCATAGGCCTCGGCCAATTCGGCGATCGCAGTGGCGGGAACACCGGTGATCTCGGCCGCCCGGTCCAGGGTGTAGGCGTCGACGACCTCGGCGAAGGCCTCGAATCCGGACGTGGCGTGTTCGATGAAGGCCTTGTTGTGCAGGTCGTTGGCGATGATGTGACGGGCCACGGCATTGGCCAGGGCGATGTCGGTGCCCACGTTCAGGCCGAGCCAGGCGTCGGCGAACTTGGCCGACGAGGTTCGCCGAGGATCGACACTGTACATGCGGGCCCCGTTGTCGACACCCTTCAGCAGGTGATGGAAGAAGATGGGGTGGGCCTCGCGGGCATTGGAGCCCCACAACACGATCAGATCGGTTTGCTCGATCTCGGTGTAGGACGAGGTTCCCCCACCGGCTCCGAAGACCGTCGCCAGACCGACGACGCTGGGAGCGTGTCAAGTTCGATTACAGGAATCGATGTTGTTGGTTCCAAGAACGACCCGGGCGAACTTCTGGGCCACATAGTTCATCTCGTTGGTCGATTTGGAGCAACTGAACATGCCGACCGCGCCCGGACCATGGTCGGACAGGACGGCGGCCAACCCGGTGGCGGCCCGATCAAGGGCTTCGTCCCAGGTTGCCGGCCGGAGTTCACCATTGTCGCGCACCAGCGGCGTGGTGAGCCGCTCGCGGGGCCGGGCGAGTTCCGACCGGGGACGGGTGGGGCTGACGCTGGCCATACGGAGGCACCTCTTCACGTGTCGTCGTGTACGTTTCGGCCTGTGACTCAAGCCTAATCGGCTGTTCGCAACCGTGCGTAAAACCCCTCTTCGCACGCCGCCTCAATCCATGAGGTGGATTCAGCGTAGTGCGTGATTGAGGGGAAACACCCGCCTGCCCACGTCGGTTTTCGGTTAGGTTTGGCCCATGCGTTGGTCCAAACTGTTCATTCCGACCCTGCGAGACGCCCCCGCCGACGCCGAGGCCGCCAGCCACGCCCTCCTGGTCAAGGCCGGGTTCATCCGTCAGCTTCATTCCGGTCACTACTCGCTTCTACCGCTGGGGTGGCGGGTTCATCAGAAGGTCGAGAACATCGTCCGGGAGGAGATGGACAACATCGGTGGCCAGGAGTTCCTGCTGCCGACCATGCACCCGGCCGGCGTCTGGAAGCGGTCGGGGCGATGGGAGACCATGGGTGACATCATGTTCCGGCTCACCGACCGCCGTGACAACGATCTGGCCCTGGGCATCACCCACGAGGAGATCTTCGCCACCGTGGCCGCCGAACTCTCGTCGTACAAGGAGCTGCCCCAACTCTGGTACCAGATCCAGACCAAGTTCCGCGACGAGGCCAGACCCAAGAGCGGCCTGCTCCGGGTTCGGGAGTTCGCCATGAAGGACTCCTATAGTTTCGACATTGATTGGGACGGTCTCGACAAGCAGTTCGAGACCCACAGGGTGGCCTACACCCGGATATTCGAACGCCTCGGCCTGCCGGCGTTTCCGGTCGCGGCCAGCAGCGGGGCAATGGGGGGCAACGACTCGATCGAGTTCATGGTTCCCTGCTCGGCCGGGGAGGACGACGTGATCGTCTGCCCCAACTGCGACTACGCCGCCAACGTGGAGAAGGCCACCGCTCGTCTGGAGCCGGTAGACGACGGCCCAGCGGCCGCATCTCCGGAGCGCTTCCCCACCCCGGGGATTCGGACCATCGCCGCCCTGGAGGAGGCCGGCGCCCCCGCCGCCAGCCAGATCAAGACGATGGTCGTGGTGGCCGACGGTCAGGTCACTCTGGCCCTGGTCCGGGGCGACCACCAGCTCAACACCCAGAAGTTCATCGATGCCACCGGCACCATCGAACTTCGGCCGGCCACCGCCGAGGAGGCCCAGACCCATCTCGGTGCCCTGCCCGGCAGCCTGGGGGCGGTGGGCGTCACCGAATTGCCGGTCATCGCCGACGAGGCGCTACGGGGCCGGACCAACATGACCACCGGGGCCAACGAGGACGACTGGCACTACCGAGGTGTCGACATCGATCGTGACATCGCGGTGGGCCGGTGGGCCGATCTTCGGGAGGTGGCCGCCGGTGAGGCCTGCGTCAACTGTGGCGCCATCCTGGAAACCGTGCGCTGTGTCGAAGCCGGCCACATCTTCAAGCTCGGCAGCCAGTACGCGGAGACGTTCGGGGCCACCGTCACCGACGCCGAGGGTGCTCAGCGACCGGTGGTCATGGGGAGCTACGGCATCGGCATCGGCCGCAACATGGCCACCATCGCCGAAACCCATCACGATGACAAGGGCCTGTGCTGGCCGGTGTCGGTCGCCCCCTACGAGGCCGTCATCACCGTACTCAAGCTGGACGAGGTGACCATTGCGGCGGCCGAGGCGCTCTATGACGGACTGCAAACCCGCGGTGTGGACGTCCTGCTCGATGACCGCGACGCCCGAGCCGGTGTGAAGTTCGCCGACGCCGAGCTGATCGGCATTCCCTATCGGCTCACTGTGGGACCCAAGGGTCTGGCCGACGGCGAGGTCGAGTTGGCGGTCAGGGCCAACAGCGGGAACAAGCGGCTGTCCCTGGAGTCGGCGGTGGAGACCGTGGCCGACGCCATCGCCGCAGAGCGCCGCCTGTGAACCGCCCGGTTTCGCCACTCTCCTCCATTTCTTGACCGCCGGCACCGATGACCATCAGCTACGACACCCCGTCGGCTGACGAGCTGGAGCAGCTTTGCCGGGTCGACGCCCGGAACTTCGGCGCACCGGTTCGAGCCGCCGATATCGAAAGGGCCCGCAACCTGCTGGAGCTGGACCGTTTCGTGGTGGCTCGGGATCACGGGGCCATCGTGGCGGTGGCCGGCAGCTACCGTCTGGAGCTGACCGTGGCCGGGGGCGGCCGCCTGCCCATGAGCGGCGTGACCTGGGTCAGTGTGACCGCCACCCATCGCCGGCAGGGGATCAACCGGCGTCTGCTGGCCCTGATGGCCGAGCAGGCGGCGGCACGAGGCGAGCCGATCCTCGGGCTCACGGCCAGCGAGGGTGGGATCTACGAACGTTTCGGCTACGGGGCGGCGACCTGGCGCCGCTCGGTGGTCATCGATCGCCGACGGGTTGAGCTGGCACCCCGGTTCCGGCCCGAACCCGGCGGGGTAACGATCGTCGAACCTCATTCGTCCCTCGACCGTTTTCTCGACCTCTACGAGCGATACCGGCGCTGTCAGCCCGGCGAGATCAACCGGCCCCGAGGTCTCTTCGAGTGGTACCTGCCCGAAGCGGATGAAACGCAGCTCCTGGCCGGAGCGAGCCATGACGACGGGTTCGCCATCTGGACCATCGACCAGAACTGGGCCGAAGGCGACCCGGCCCACCGCATGCAGGTCCTGGACCTGATCGCCGTCACCCCGGCGGCCCATCGAGCACTGTGGCACACCGTGCTGTCCACCGACCTGGTGGGCGAGATCCGGACTCGAACCGCAGTCGCCCCCGACGACCCGCTACCGTTCTTCCTCACCGATCCCCGGGCCTTGCGAACCGAAGCCCTGGCCGATCACGTCTGGCTGAAGGTCATCGATCCGGTCTCGGCCTTCTCCGCCCGCCGATACCGCACTGACGACACCCTTGTCATCGCCGTCGATCCCGGAGGTCACCTCGATCCGACCGGCGCCGGCCACCACGCCACGGCGAGCACACCGGCGGCCTTTCGCGTACAGAGCCGCGGCGACACCGTCGAGGTCGAACCCAGCACCGAACCACCGGACGTGACCGCCGAGCCATCGGCCCTGGGACCACTGCTGCTGGGCGGAGTCAGTACCTCGGCACTGGCCGCCGGCGGTCGGTTGCGGGCCGAGCGAGCCGTCCTGGACCGAGCCGATGCCTTCTTCGGTATCGATCCACTGCCTCACTGTCGATCCGGATTCTGATTCCACTCGAGCCGTTCCACCCACGCGGCACACGTCAAGACCGGGGATCGGTGTCCTGCTTCATCCAAGGAGTGATCGCGTCGCCACCTCAATCCCGTTCGATACTGCCCCCGGCAGGAGATGGGACCGTCGAAGGAATCAACTCAACACCCACATCGGGTGAAGACCGCCAGCCGGGCTGCCCGCATAGTGAGACGAGCGACCAGAAAGGAACCCATGCGCTGGTTGGGAAGTCTCGCCGTTTTCGTGCTGACCCTTGCCGTACTCAAATACTTCTTCGGGTGGAACATCTCAATCGCCGGCAGCGTCGTCTTGACACTGATCCTGTCCGGGATGTCGATGCTGTTTGCCAGGAGGGCGTGAGCGTAGAGAACATCCTCGACACGCACCACCGTCGCCGGTGGGGCCGACGTCGGCCACGAGCCGGCGCCGTGCTCGATTCCAGCCTCACGCCCCAGTGCCGATCCGGCTCCCAATCCCTCGATACAGTAGGCTTGACAACTCCCTCTGCCAGCAAGGAATCCATGTCGGGCGTGCAGTCAATCGAACGAGCCTTCCTCCTGCTTCGTGCCCTTGCCTCCGGCCCGGCGGGAGTAACCGAACTCGCGGAACGGGCCGGCCTACCCAAGAGCACGGTGGCCCGGCTCCTCAGCGCCCTGGAACAGGAGGAAGCCGTGGAACAGGACGAGGCCGGCGGCGTGTATCGCATCGGCCGTTCGCTCGGTGATCTGGCCGGGGCAACGGCGTGGAGCCATATTCTCATCGCCGCCGCCCGACCGCACCTGTGGGAGCTGACCGAGCTGACCGGTGAAACCTCGGGAGTGTCCAAACTGGATCGCGGTCTGGTGCTCTACCTCGAGCACTACGAGACCGACGAGGAGGTCCAGGTCCGTAGCTGGACCGGCGAGCGGGTGGAACCCCATCTCGTGCCCTCCGGCCTTGTGCTGCTGTCGGGTCAGCCCGACGCCGTCCTGGAGCGCTACCTCTCGGGACCGCTGACGGCGAGCACGGCGGCCAGCGTCACCGAACCCGACATCATTCGCAAGCGGCTGGGTCAGGTCCGTGACGACGGCTACATCTGGATCTACGCCGAGTTCGACGAGAGCATCAATTCGGTGGCCGCCCCGATTCGCGACGAGGACGACGACGTGGTGGCGGCCATCCACATCCACGGCCCGGCCTACCGATTCCCCAAACCGGGCACGGCCGACGAGATCGGGGCCAAGGTGAAAGAGGCCGGTCGACGACTGTCGAGCCAACTGGCCTGATAGCGGGGATCAGGCCCGCTTCACCATCGATGGCCCGTCGAGTTGGGGCCGACAGGCCCATCAGGGGAGCGTGTGGGTCGCCGATGGTCACTGGATGGACTCCAACGGCTCCCGGTCCACGCTTCGACCCTCTCACCGCGCAACCGCCGTAGCCGTCGGGTTGCTGGCCGGTTTCGTCGTCGGCGCCGGCCTGGGGGCGGCCGGGGAAGCGGTTCGGGCTCCGGCGGACCGGCCGTCGGAACTGGCGTTCACCGAAAGCGAGGAGAGCGAGCAGGCGACCCTTCTTCTCAGCGAGCCGGCGGAACCCGGTGACAGACGTGGACCCTCGGCCGGGGACGGAGAGGCCGATGAGCGGGCCGAGCCGGAACGGGTCCCGGTTCTGTTCGGAACCCCGGTCCGTCCCTTCGTTCCCCTGCCCGACGACGGCACTGTTCGAGCGGTGCGAACCGAGACCGGCGTGGTGCTGCCTGTGCTGGACGGGGGCTGGGAGGCCGGGGCCGACCGGCTGTGGGCGATGACCGCATGCGAAGCCGAGATCCGACTCCGGGCCGCGGACATCCAGCCAATCGGCCGGGCTCACGTCGTGCTCGATCCGGGCCACGGCGGCACCGAGGTTGGGTCGGTGGGACCGACGGGCCTGGCCGAGAAGGACATCAACCTCCAGGTGGCGAAGGCAACCCGGCGACTTCTGGAGGAACGAGGGGCAACGGTGGTGCTGACTCGCGACTTCGATCACAACCTGACCACGGCGACCAGGGGCCGGCTGGCGGCCGCCATCCAACCCGGCCTGTTCATCTCCATCCACCACAACGGCGGTGCCCCGCCGTCGGGCGACCAGCCCGGGGTCATGGCCTACACCAAGACCGACAGCGTCGACTCCCGTCGCTTCGGTGGCCTGTTCTATCATCGCTTCACGACCCTGCTGTCACAGGTTGCGGCCGAGCGGGCAGAGTCCCACGACCGCTATCGGCGGGCCCTGGACGACTACGCAGCCCAGGTCGCCGACTACGATCGCCGGGTGGCCGAGTGGCAGGCGGCGCAAACGGCAACCGAGACGTCGACCACCGTCCTGTCGCCGGCCACGACTATCGTCGACGGTGTTGTGGTTGCGGTGCCTCGTGCCGAGGTGCCCGAGGTCGGCCCGGCGCCCAAGGTCCCGGAGCTGGAACCGGTGCGGGACCTGGTCTTCGCCGGCGGCGGCAACCGCGGGGTTCGGTCCTGGATTCGCCCCGACGGCCAAGACTTCCTGTCGGTCCTGCGCACCAGCGGGAAGGTTCCCGCCGTGCTGGCCGAGTTCCTGTACCTTACCAATCGGGCCGAGGAGGAGTTGCTGGCCGATCCGGTGTTCGTCGAGGATCAGGCCGAGGCCCTGACCGCGGCCATCGTCGACTTCTTCTCCGGCCCGGATGTGGGCATCACCGCCGGCTACGTGGCCGACGAGTTCGACGACCAGCCCATCGGTGGTGGAGGTCGACCGGAGGACTGTGTCGAACCCGACTACGCCATCGGTGGCTGATGACAAGGGCGATGGTCCCTCACGGTTGTCGATGGAATTCCACCGGGTGACACACAGCGGCTAACCTCCCTTGGGCGACGACCGCCAACGTCGGTCGCCCGCAGACCCGCTGTCGACGTCGGCCCCCACTCGGGTGCCACCTGGAGGAACCGTGTTGTCCTTTCGCACCTTGATCCGCTGTCTCATCGCCGGCCTGGTGGTGGCCGGGGCGGCCATCGCTGCTCCGCTGGCGGCGGCGGCCGTACCGGGATTGAGCTCACCGGTCTTCATCAACGAGTTCCACTACGACAACGCCGGCGACGACGAAGGCGAGTTCGTCGAGATCGCCGGACCGGCCGGCACCAACCTCGACGGCTGGAGCCTCGTCCTCTACAACGGCAATGGCGGCGGGGTTTACGCCACCATCAACGCTCGACGGTGTGCTCACCGACGAATCCGGGGGCTATGGATTCGAGGAGGTGGCCACGCCGGGGCTGCAGAACGGCTCGCCCGACGGCATGGCCCTCGTCGACGCGGCATCGACGGTGGTTCAGTTCCTGTCCTATGAGGGTGAGTTCACCGCCACCAACGGACCGGCCAGCGGTCAGGCCTCGACCGACGTCGGTGTGGAGGAGGTCAGCAGCACCGCCGTCGGCTCCTCGCTGGCCCTCACCGGCACCGGCACGGCGGCCGGTGACTTCACCTGGGTATTGGACCGTGCCGCCACCCCGGGCGCCGTCAACAACGGCCAGACCTTCTCCGGGGTGGCCCAACCGGCCCGCATCGTCATCAACGAGATCGACTACGACCAGGACGGCACCGACACCGCGGAGTTCGTCGAGCTCTACAACGGCGGAGGAGAATCCGCCGACTTGACCGACTGGGAACTGACCGGCATCAACGGGTCCGGCGGCGCCACCTACCTGAAGGTCGAGCTGAGCGGCGTGCTGCCGGCCGGAGGGTTCCTGGTGGTCTGCGCCAACTCCGCCACCGTGGCCAACTGCGACATCGACACCTCACCCGACACCAACCTCATCCAGAACGGCGCTCCCGACGCCCTCGTGCTCGCCAACGGCGCCGGCCTGTTGATCGACGCCGTGAGCTATGAGGGCGACGTGCCCGGCGCCGTCGAAGGTTCCGGTGACGGCCTGGTCGACAATCCCGGCGCCGGGGCCCGCTCGCTGTCCCGGCTGCCCGACGGGGCCGACAGCAACCAGAACAATGTCGACTTCATCGTCTCCTGCGTCACGCCGGGTGAGACCAACGTCGATGCAGCCGCCGGCTGCGGGGGCCCGGTCTTCATCCACCAGATCCAGGGCAATGGCGCCTCGTCCCCCCTCGAGGGCCAGGAGGTCACGATCGAAGGCGTCGTCGTCGGCGACTACGAGGGCCCAAGCCCCAACCTTCGAGGCTTCTATGTCCAGGAGGAGGACGACGACGTCGACGGCGATCCGGCCACCTCGGAAGGCATCTTCGTGTTCCACGGCAACGAGGACACGGTCAACCTGGGCGACCAGGTTCGGGTGACCGGCACGGTGGGCGAGTTCCAGGATCAGACCCAGCTCGGCTTCCCGTCGGAACTCGACGTCGTGTCGTCCGGCAACACCGTGAGCCCAGCCGAAATCTCCCTCCCCTTGGACGCCGCCGACAGCCTGGAGGCGGTGGAGGGCATGCTGGTCACCGCCCCCCAGACCCTGTACGTCACCGAGTTCTTCCAGCTCGGCCGTTTCGGCCAGGTCGTGGTCTCCAGCGGTGACCGCCTCGACCAGCCCACGGCCGTGGTGGAGCCCGGAGCCGACGCACTGGCCCTTCAGGCGGCCAACGATCGGAACCGGCTGATCATCGACGACGATCTCAACGACCAGAATCCCGATCCCATTCTGTTGGCCCGGGGCGGCACCGAGCTGACGGCCGCAAACACCCTGCGAGGCGGCGACACCGTCACCGCCATCGTCGGGGTGATGACCTACACCTGGGCCGGCAATACGGCGTCGGGAAATGCCTATCGACTGCGGCCGATCGGTGACCTGTCCGACAGCGGCCTGGTGCCCGGCGGTGTGGTCCCGATGTTCGAACCGGCCAATCCCCGACCCACCGAACCACCCGAGGTCGGCGGTCGGGTGCAGGTGGCCAGCTTCAACGTGTTGAACTACTTCCTCACCGTCGACGACCGATCCGACAACTGTGGACCTGGCCAGGACGAGAACTGCCGGGGCGCCGACTCCGACCTCGAGTTCGAACGGCAGCGGACCAAGCTCCTGGCCGCCCTTCAGAAGCTCGACGCCGATGTCTATGGCCTGGTCGAGATGGAGAACACCCCGGGTGTCAGCCCGGAGGCCGATCTGGCCGCCGGCTTGAACGAGCTGTCCGGAACCACCGGCTGGACGGCAGTCGACGCCGCCGCAGTCGGTGGCGGGGTGGTCGGCCCCGACGCCATCCGCGTCGGCATGATCTACAACGCCGATGTGGTGGCCCCTGTCGGTGACCCGGCGCTGCTGGACTTCTCGCTCGACGATCTGGGCGAGGATCGCAGCCGCACCTCGGTGGCCCAGAGCTTCGTCGAGTCGGCCACCGGCGAGGTGTTCACCGTCTCGGTCAACCACCTCAAGTCCAAGAGCGGGTCCGAGATCGCAGGGGGAATATGCTCGACCGATCCGACCTACGCTGACTGTGATCAGGGTGACGGTCAGGGCTTCTTCAATGCCACCCGTACCACCCACGCCCAGGAGCTGGTCGACTGGCTGGCGTCGGATCCGACCGCCAGCGGCGATGACGACGTCATCGTGACCGGCGACCTCAACTCCTACGGCATGGAGGATCCGATCGACGTGCTCCGGGCAGCCGGCTACGCCGACCTGACCGGCGCCGACTCCTACTCTTATGTGTTCGACGGTCAGTGGGGCTACGCTCGACTATCTGTTCGGATCGGCGAGCCTGACGGCATCGGTGACCGGCGCCGCTCACTATCACATCAACGCCGATGAGCCGTCGGTGCTCGACTACAACACCGACTTCAAGTCCGATCGTCATGTCGAGCTGTTGTATGCCGCCGACGAGTTCCGGACCTCCGATCACGATCCGGCTCTCGTCGGTCTCGATCTCGGCCCGACCCCGTTCGAAGGTGTGCCGACCCCCGACTCACTGTGGCCTCCCAACCACAAGTACCGGGAGGTCACGGTGACCCCGACCGGGAGCGACGCCCCGATGACAGTGCTCATCGTCGACGCCAAATCGTCCGAAGCCGACATGGGTCTCGGTGGCGACGACAAGCCCAATGACATCATCATCACCGGCGACGACACCGTGAAGCTGCGAGCCGAGCGGTTCCCGACCGGCGGACGGGACTACAACGGACGGATCTACACGCTGGATCTTCGGATCAGTGACGGCACCCAGACGTTGTTCACCACCGCCGAGGTGACGGTTCCCCACAATCAGGGACGGGGTCGCCGATAGAGGGGCGCCCGCAGTTCCAGACGTCGGTCTTTCGGGGTCGAGAACCGCCGATCGTGGTGGTCAAGTGTTGATCGACCCCGAGAGATCCCGTCGATATCGCACCGAAGGTGCTTGATTCGACGGCGCGATTTGAGCCCGGACCATTCTGCCGGGGAAGCGAAGCTTCCGGAGCCGAAGGCTGGGAAAGCGAAGCCTCCGGAGCCTCCGGTCAGGTCTTGCGCTTGCGGATCTCGGCCGAGATGGCGGGCACAACCTTGTGGAGGTCGGCGATCACGGCGTAGTCGGCCTTGGTCACCATGTTGGCCTCTTCGTCGGTGTTGATGGCCAGGATCCGCTTCGACGCCATGGCCCCGACCCAGTGCTGGATGGCACCGGAGATACCGGTGGCGATGTAGATCTCGGGGGCGATCCTGGTGCCGGTCTGACCGACCTGGTCGGAGTGGGGCCGCCAGCCGTTGTTGGTGACGGCCCGGGAGCAGCCCACCTTGCCCCCCAGCAGTTCGGCCAGTTCCTCGAGGATGGCGAACCCGTCGGCCGAGCCAACTCCCCGACCACCCGAGACCACCACCGGCGCCGTGGACAGGGTCACGCCCTGGGTCAGCACGGTGCGATCGGTGATCATCGTGACGGTGTGGCTCTCGTCCAACTCCGGTTCGAACTCCTCCATCGAGCCGTCGCCGGCCTCGCCCTCGACGGCGGCCACGGCATGATGGCCGAAGGTGACCAGCTTGACGTCGGCGTCCAACGTCACGTCCTCCAACAGCGAACCACCCCACTGGATCCTGGTTATCGACCAGGTGTCGTCGGAGGCGTCGATGAAGGTGCAGTTGGCCACGAACGGCAGACCGGTTCGAGCCGCCAGGTTGGCCAACACTTCGTTGCCCCGGTCGGTGCCGACGGTCATGACCACCTCGGCGCCGACCTGATCGGCCAACTGCCGTAGCGACTCGGCCCAGGCATCGGGTCCGTAGTCGGTGAGCAGCTCGTGGGTGACGTGATGGACGACCTCGGCTCCCATCTCGCCTGCCGGCTCAATGAGTTCGTCGGCGCCCTCACCGATGACCACGGCATGGAGGTCGACCCCCATGTCGGATGCCAGGGTGCGGCCTGCGGTCATGGCTTCCCTGGCTGCCTCGGGCAGGACGCCCCGATCATGTTCCAGGAGAATGAGCAGCGTCATGGCTACAGCACTCCGATCTCTTCGAGCAGGTCGACCACGGCCGACGCCGCATCCTCGGACGTGCCGAGGATGACGGTCTCCTTCACCGTCTCGGCGGGCCGATGGAGTTTGACCATGGACTGACCACCGGGCTCTGCGTCGAGATCCACGGCCGCCATCTCGGCCTTCTTGGAGGCGAGGCGACCCTTCATGGTCGGATATCGGGGGAGGTTGATGCCCTCCTTGATACCCAGCACGGCAGGCCGGGGCAGCTGGTAGACCTCGTAGCCGGCGTCGACCTCGCGGCGGGCGGTGACCAGGTCGTCACTGACGTCGATGCCTTTGATGCCGTTCACGATGGGTCGATCCAGGGCGTGGGCCACCCTGACACCGACCTGGAAGCCGCCGGAATCGGCTGACTCGTTGCCGAACAGGATGAGATCGAACACCCCGCCCTCGGCCTCAAGCGACTGGACCGCCTCGGTGATGATGGCGGCGGTGCGTTGGGGGTCGAGGGCCGAGCCGTCGGTGGGAACCAGGACCAACTTGTGGCACCCGACGCTGGCGGCGTAGCGCAGCTGTTCCTCGGCCTCGGGTGGACCGACGGTCAACACCGTGACCTCACCGCCCTGGGCATCGGCGATCTGCACCGCCTCCTCCACCGCACACTCCTCGTGAGGTGAGGTGGTGAAGCCGAGGTGGGCGGTCTCCACCCCCTGGCCGTCGGCGGTCACATTGATCCTGGCCCCCGGTGCCGGCACGCGCTTGACGCAGACGAGGATTCGCATCTACACAACCTCCACAACCAGCGGCGTTTGACCGCAGGTCAAACTCCGGGTCGGTCGTCCCGCGGCCGACACTTTCACACAAACAAGTATCTTCAAGGGATCTCCTCTCGATCTGCGACGTATGGCCGAAGGCCAAACTCGGGTGCGGCGCAGCCGCTACTCGGTCCCCTACGCCTTGAGGCGGGTGTCGTCGGGGTCGAAGACCGAACCCTCGACAGCGGCCACCTTGATGGGGAACAGCTCGTTCATGTACATGACCTGGAGATCGGTGCCGACCACGGCCAGCTCCGAGGGCAGGTAACCCATGAGGAGGTGCTTGCCGACCGACGGGCCAGGCGACGCCGTGGTCACCCGTGACACCCGACCATGGGAATCCTCGATGCGCTGACCGTCGGCCGTCATGATCGGCTCATTGCCGCCCTGCATGTACCGCTTGCGGCCCTGGGAGTCGGTGTTGTCCTCCACGGTGAAGGTGCACATCTTGGCGATGGGCTCGCCCGCCTCCCGGGCCTTCATATAGGCCTCCTTGCCGATGAAGTCGGCGGCCTTCACCTTGGGTCGGGCCAGACCGGCCTCGAGCGGGTTGTACTCCGACTCGAGTTCGGCCCCCATCAGGCGATAACCCTTCTCCACCCGGCCCGAGGAGCCGTACACCCCACCGCCGGTGGCCCGGATACCGTGGCTCTCGCCGGCCTCGAACAGGGCATCCCACAGCGCGGGGCCGTTGTCCCAGGCGGTGTAGATCTCCCAGCCGGTGTCGCCGACATAGGAGATGCGGAACAGACGGCAGGGAAGACCGGCGATCTCGATCTCGCGGACCGAACCGTAGGGCGAGCCCTGCTGGCTCAGGTCGTGGGTCGTCAGCTGGCCGAGCACGGCGGGGGCGTTGGGGCCCCACAGACCGAGGGTGGTGACGTCCATGGTCGAGTTGTTGAACCTGACCGATCCGTCGGTCGGCATGTGCTTGCGGACCCAGAACTCGTCCCGGCCACCGTCGAACACGCCGGTGACGACTCGGACGTGGTCGTCCCCGAGACGCATCATGGTCAGGTCGGAGTGGAAGCCACCGTCGGGGGTGAGCCACGGGGTGTAGACGCTGCTGCCCACCGGCTTGTCGACCTTGTTGACGGCCAGGTAGTCGGCGAACTGGACCGCACCGGGTCCGGTCAGGTCGTAGATCTGGAAGGCCGACAGGTCGACCACACCGCAGTTCTCCCTCAGATTGAGGTGCTCGGCGATGGTGGTGGGGCTCCACCAGCGGTTGTCCCACTCGGTGTCCCGCTCGCTCAGCCCGTAGCGCTCGAGCAGGTCGGCGTTGGAGTTGTACCACTGGGGCCGCTCCCATACCCGGGCCTGGAAGAACATGGCGTCCAGGTCCTTCTGGCGGCTCAGATAGGGGCTGGTCACCAGCTCCCGCCGGCTCTCCCACTGTTCGGACGGATGCACGATGCCGTAGGTCTTGTTGAAGTGCTCGGAGGCTCGGGCCCAGATGTGCTCGTCGGACTCCTCCTGGTCGTAGAATCGAGCGACATCGGCGCCGTGGGCGTCGATGACCCGGGGGTAGCCGTAGGTCATCCACTCCGCCACCACCTGGGCCATGCCCGGGCCCTCCTTGACCCACACCGCAGCCGCCGACCACAGGCCCTCCACCTCGGGCAGCTCACCAAGGCATGGCATGGCGTCGGGGGTGAGTGACAGCAGACCGTTGATGGCGTACTTGATCTCGGCGTCGCCCAGCATGTCCATCAGCTCGATGGCCTGTTCCATCTGGGGGTCGAAGTCGTCGGCCGTGAACGGCATCTCGGTCGGCGACAGTGCGGCTTCCTCGTTGGACGGGATCTCGTGAGGATGGTGGAAGATGGGACGGTGGGCGTAGGAGCCGACCTCCATGGAGCCGGCCGACTGCCGCTCGTAGCAGAAGGTGTCCATGTCCCGCACGATGGGGTAACCGATCTCGTTGTTGGTCTCGGCCAGCACGTCGATGGGGCCGACGTCGGCCATCTGGTGTACGGCGGGGACCAGCGGAATGTAGGCGTCGGCCATATTGGCCACCTGGTTGGACCAGACGCCGCAGGCGATGACCACGTAGTCGCATTCGACCCGGCCCTTGTCGGTGACCACGGCCTTCACCTTGCGACGGCCGTTGACGTCGACGTGGCCGTCCTCGGTTTCGATATCGAGCACCTCGGTGTTGGCGAAGACCTGCAGCGCGCCCTTGTCCATGGCCTTCTTGCGCATCACGGTGCCGGTCTCGAGCGAGTCGACCACCGACACGGTCGGGCAGTAGAAGCCTCCGAGGATGACATCGGTGTTGATGAAAGGAACCAGCTCCTTGACCTCGGACGGGGTCAGCAGCTTGGCCTCGACCCCCCAGGCGGTGGCCGAGGTCATACGGCGCTGCAGTTCGTTCATTCGTTCCTCGGTGCGGGCCACCTCGATGCCACCTGAGTCGACACTGAGGCCGAGATCCCGGTACTGGTCGGCGCTCTGCACACCGAGCAGAGCCATCTCCTTGTTGTGATCGACCGGGAAGATGAAGTTGGAGGCGTGACCGGTGGAACCGCCGGGGTTTGGCAGCGGTCCCTTGTCGACGAGGACCATGTCGGTCCAACCAAGATCGGCCAGGTGGCCGACCACGCAGTTGCCGACGATGCCGGCTCCGATCACGACGACCTTGGCGCTGCTCGGAAAGTCGCTCATTCCCTGATTCCCTTCATGGTGCTGGTTCTTCTTGTGCTTGTTGGATGAGGTAGTGGTTTGTGCGGTTGCACAGTGCTGTCGGCTACGGGGTTGTGGCTACGGGCGACGTTGTCGGTGGCGGGCGACCGGGGATTGGAGCGGTCCGCCCTCGGTTGGTGACCGACCCGGGATGTGGGCCACCGAGATTGTCCCCCGGCTGATATATCAGTAGCATATCGTTATCACTGCTGCAGAACAAGCCTACGACCAAATCAAGAAGATGATCATCCGGCTCGAACTGGCGCCGGGCTCGGTGCTCAACGAGTCGGCCCTGATGGACGAGCTGGGGCTCGGCCGTACCCCGATTCGGGAGGCCCTCCAGCGACTGCGCCGGGACGAGCTGGTCACCATCCTCCCCCGCCGGGGGGTGTTCGTTACCCAGTTCGACCTCGATGATCTCCCGGTTCTCTTCAACTCCCGGGCCGTGATCGAGCCCCACCTGGCCGAACTGGCCGCCTATCGGGGTACCGAGGATCACTGGAACGAGATCGAGACGGTGCTGGCCGAGACCGAGGATCCGGCGGTCAGCGCCGATACCGAGGCCATGGTCGAGGCTGACAACCGATGCCACGCCATCGTCTGGGATGCCGCCGGCAACCGCTTCCTGACGGCAACGGCCGAGATGCTGTACGCCCAGAGCAACCGCCTGTGGCACCTCTATCTGGGCGAGATCGAGGACATGGGCCCGGCCCTGGACGAGCACCGCCGGATTCTGGGCGCACTACGGGCCGGCGACGGACCATTGGCCGCCCACCTCACCGAGGAGCACGTCCGCACCTTCGAGCAGGAGATCCGCGAGGGGATGCAGCGTCGCATGGCCTCCGGCGCGGTGGCTTCGAAACTTTGAGCCTCCCACGACCCACAAGCGGGTCGTGGCGCGCTCAAAGTTCGCTGGTGGCGGGTCGTGCGGCGCTCAAAGTTTCGCAACGCGATCTGGACCTGAACGGCAACGTTCTGTATAATGGAATCGTTCTGCATGGTGGAACAAGCTCGTCGGGTTGACCACCACAGTGGATCGATATCTATCAGCGAACCCTGGCCAGAAGGGGTGGCCGGGGAACAACGGTGCAAGCCAACAGTGTTACGGTTCCGCCAGTGGCCTGCCCCGAGTATGCGAGGGCGTCAGCGGAACACTCAACGCGTACGTACATCGCAGTACGGCAACACGGAGTACGGAGTACATAGTGCCATTTCCATCTGATCTCGAGATTGCCAAAGCCGCCAACCTCAAACCGCTGAGCGAGATTGCCGAGGGATCGGGAATCCCGATCGAACTGCTCGAACCGTACGGTGCCGGCGCAGCCAAAGTGAAGCTCGAGGCCATCGACGCCATGGCCGATCGCCCTCGAGCAAAGTACGTCGTGGTCTCTGCCATCACTCCAACCCCTCTGGGTGAGGGCAAGACCACGACAACCGTTGGCCTGGGACAGGCATTCCAGCACATTGGATCCTCGGCCACCATCGCCATCCGCCAGCCCTCCATGGGTCCCACCTTCGGGATCAAGGGAGGCGCCGCCGGTGGTGGCTATTCCCAGGTCGTTCCGATGGAGCTGCTCAACCTCCATCTCACCGGCGACATGCATGCCGTGACCGCAGCCCACAACCTGTGCTCGGCCATGCTGGACGCCCACCTGTATCACGGCAACGAGGCCGGCTTCGACATCCACAACATCACCTGGCGTCGGGTGCTCGATGTCAACGACCGGGCCCTGCGCAACACCGTGATCGGGCTCGGCGGTCGCCTCGACGGCCTTCCCCGGGAGACCGGCTTCGACATCACCGCCGCCTCCGAAGTCATGGCCGCTCTGGCTCTGGCCACCTCGCTCCAGGACCTACGGGCCCGGATGGGCCGGATCGTACTTGGCTACTCGTCCGAGGGCACCCCGATCACGGCCGAGGAGATCGGGGCCGCCGGCTCGATGACGGTGATCCTCAAGGAGGCCGTCAAGCCAAACCTGATGCAGACCCTGGAGAACACCCCGGCTCTGGTCCACACCGGACCGTTCGGCAACATTGCCACCGGCAACTCGTCCATCGTGGCCGATCAGGTCGGCATTCATATGAACGAATTCCTGCTCACCGAGGCCGGATTCGGGGCCGATATGGGGGCTGAACGGTTCTTCAACATCAAGTGCCGCTACTCCGGCATCGCCCCTGACGCCGCCGTGCTGGTGGCGACGGTCCGGGGTCTCAAAGCTCACTCCGGCAATCACCGGATCGTGGCCGGCCAGCCTCTGCCCGAGGCTCTGCTGGTCGAGAACCCTGACGAGGTCCACCAGGGTGGCGACAACCTACGCAAGCAGCTGGCCAATATGAGGATCCATGGCGTCACCCCGGTTGTGGCCATCAACGCCTTCCCCGGTGATCATGAAGGCGACATCAACGCCATTCGTGAGATCGCCACCGAGTACGGTGCCCGGGCCGCCCTTGCCACCCACTTCGCCGACGGCGGCAAGGGAGCGGTCGAGCTGGCCGAAGCGGTCAAGGAGGCGGCCGAGGAGCCGTCCCACTTCCAGCTCCTCTACCCCGACGGCATGTCGCTGCGGGACAAGATAAACACCGTGGCCACCGCCGTGTACGGGGCCGACGGCATCGAGCTCTCCCTCACCGCGGCCAAGCAGCTCGACACCTATGAGGCGGCCGGCTTCGGCAATCTTCCGGTTTGCATCGCCAAGACCCACCTGTCGATCTCGTCCGATCCCAGTCTGAAGGGCGCACCCACCGGCTGGACCCTACCGGTGCGGGAGGTTCGGGCCTCGGTCGGCGCCGGCTTCGTCTACCCCATCTGTGGCGACATGCGGACCATGCCCGGGTTGGGCAAGAACCCGGCGGCCAAGCATATCGACATCGACGAAAACGGCGAGATCGTTGGGTTGAGCTGATGTTGGGACGAACCAAGCACTCGGTCGAGACCGAAGAAGATCGCAACAATCGGCTCAAGCTGATCCGTGACCTCACGTTCGAGGTCGTGCCCATGAAGAGCTTGGATGACGCCATCGCCGCCCTGCCCGAGCACTCGGAGGTGTCAGTGACGTGTTCGCCGGCCAAGGGGATCGAGACCACGATGCTGATCGCCGATGAGCTTCGGGCCGCCGGACACACCGCCATCCCCCACATCTCGGCCCGCATGGTCGAGGGTCCCGATCATGTACGCCGAATCGCCGAGTGGTTTCGGCGGGAGCAGATCGGTCGCATGTTCCTCGTCGGTGGCGACGCCGATCCCCCGGCCGGCCCCTACGACAACGCTACCGCCTTCCTCCGGGACCTGCTCGATGCCGGGCCCGAGCTTCACACCGTCGGCATCCCGTCCTACCCCGACGGCCATGCGTTGATCCCGACCGAGGCCCTCGACGCCGCCCTGCTGGCCAAGCAGGAGGTACTGGCCGAGGCCGGCTTGCAGGGCTATGCCAGCACCCAGATGTGCTTCAACCCGTCCACCATCATCTCCTGGTTGGACAGGGAGCGGGCGCGCGGTCTCACCCTGCCGGTCCATCTCGGCATCGCCGGGGTCTTGGACCGGGCCAAGCTGGTGTCGATGGGAGCTCGGTTGGGCATCGGGACGTCGCTGAGCTATCTCAAGAAGAACCGCAAGGCCATCTCTAAGCTGATGACCCAGGTTCACTACGACCCCAACGATCTGCTGGAGCCGATGTCGCCCCATCTGTCCCGGCTGGACGTCACCGGGATTCACTGCTTCACCTTCAACCAGGTCGCTTCGACCGAGGAGTGGCGCAAGGGCGTGCTGGCCGATACCTGATATCCCGCCCCGGGCATTCGCCGTCACGGCGGCCCGGTACCGGCCATTATTCTCGACCAGCGGTGCGACGGGTACCGGTCATGGACCGGTAGCATCGCGGGTTCAAGGGGCCATTCGACCGGGCCCTCGATGGAAAGACGAGCCAATCCATGGCCGACCTCGACGTGCCCGATCGACAGTTGGAGTCGGGCCTTGCAGCGCTGAGCCCCGAATCACGGTACGGATCACCGACCGGCAATCAGCCCGACGTGCTGGGGCCGCTTGTGCCTGCCGGCCATCCGGCGGCGGCGGCCTGGGCCCTGTTCGCCGGTCTGGGCCTCATGATGCTGGGCAACGGCCTGCAGAGTTCGCTGGTCGGTATCCGGTCCCAGACCGAGGGATTCTCCTCGCTGTCCGTCGGTGCGGTCATGACCGGCTACTTCCTGGGCATCTTCTTCGGCTCCAAGGCCGCCACTCGGGCCCTCACCTCGGTCGGCCACATCCGGGTCTTCGCCGCCCTGGCCTCCATTGCCTCGGCCGCCGCCCTCGTCTATCTGGTGGCGGTACATCCGGTCAGCTGGGCCCTCATGCGATTCGCCACCGGGTTCTGCATGGCCGGGCTCTATGTGGTGGCCGAATCCTGGATCAACGACATGGCCACCAACGAGAATCGGGGCCGGCTGCTGGCGATCTACATGGTCATCTCCATGGGTGGCTTCGCCGGGGGGCAGTTCCTGCTCAACGTGGCCGATCCCTCGGGGTTCGAGCTGTTCATCATCGCCTCGGTGCTGATCTCGCTCTCGCTGGTGCCGACCTCGTTGTCGGCGTCGTCGGCACCACCAAGCTCGGTGCCGGAACCGATGTCGCTTCGGGCCCTGGCCGACATCGTACCCACCGGCATCGTGGTCGCCCTGTTGGTCGGCATGGCCAACGGTGCGCTTATCGGCATGGGAGCGGTCTATGCCACCCAGGTCGGGCTCAATCCGGCCCAGGTCTCGATCTTCATGGGTGCTCCCATGGTCGGCGGAGTGATCGGTCAGTTCCCGGTCGGGGCCATGTCGGATCGTATCTCCCGCCGAATCATCATCTTCGCCCTCGGTCTGGCCGCCACCGTGGCCGCGCTGGGTCTCATGATCGTGTCGCCGGGTTCGCTCACCTCCTACGGCCTGATGTTCACCATCGGGGCCTGCACCTTCCCCCTGTATTCCATGGCCATTGCCTTCACCAACGACTGGCTGCGGCCGGAACAGATGCTGGGAGCAAGCTCGGCCCTGGTCACCACCAATGCCGTCGGCGCCATGACCGGCCCGTTTCTGGCCACCGGCCTGATCGCCTTCTTCGGGCCCAACCAGTACTTCGTGAGTCTGGTGATCACCCATGGCGCCATCGCCGGCTTCCTGCTGTACCGAATGGTGTCCCAGAGCGGTCGCCCCATTCCCGCCCCCACCAACTTCCTGCCTCTTCCCGGCCGGGCCACCATCGTGGTCATCGCCGCCGCCCTTCGACGACCGAGAATCCCACTACCGCGGCGCAACGGCGGCACCAAGGGCACCTTCGACACCGACGGTCCGCTCGACAGCTGAGCCTTTGGCGATGACACCTGCGGTCGATGACACTGCTGTTCGAGACGCCCGGTTGGCAGTACCATGCAGGACAGAGTCCGAGCCGACCACGCCTCCCGCTTACCATGCGGAAGCCGAAAATCGCCTCTGGAACTCGATGGAAGTCCATGATACGGTACAGTTCCACATCGTGGTACGCTGGCGTGCCTGATGTCCTACTGATCCTGCTGGGCGAGATCCACAGGCGGCATCACGGCCGCCCACATCGGGGGAAGCCGGCCCCCTTCGGGGTACCCAAGGGAGAAACGACCACATGTCTGACGACACGACCGACAACACGGGCAACGGAGCCGATGTCGACGGCGACGAGGAAATCGATCTGGCGGCTTTGAGCGACGAGGACCTCACGGCCCAGATGCACGACGATCTCTATGACGGCCTGGCCGACGAGATCGCCGAAGGCACACGGATTCTCCTCGGCCGGGGCTGGCCGGCCGACAGGGTGCTCAACGACGCCCTGGTCGAGGGCATGCGTATCGTCGGTATCGACTTCCGTGACGGCATCCTGTTCGTTCCCGAGGTACTGTTGGCGGCCAATGCCATGAAGGCCGGCATGGGCATCCTCCGGCCGTTGCTGGCCGAAACCGGGGCCAAACCGGTGGGCAAGATGGTGATCGGCACGGTCAAAGGTGACATTCACGACATCGGCAAGAACCTGGTGGCCATGATGCTGGAGGGCGCCGGTTTCGAGGTCGTCGATCTCGGCATCAACACCGACGTCGACGCCTTCCTGGCCGCTCTCGACGAGCACCAACCCGACGTGCTGGGTATGTCGGCCCTGCTCACCACCACCATGCCGTACATGAAGGTCGTGATCGACACCATGGTGGAGAAGGGTCTGCGGGACGACTTCATCGTTCTGGTCGGCGGCGCGCCCCTGAACGAGGAGTTCGGCGAGGCCATCGGTGCCGACGCCTATTGCCGCGACGCCGCAGTTGCGGCCGAGACGGCCACCGATCTGGTCTCCCGTCGTCGAGCCGCGGCCTGACCGGGCCAACCAGGTTCGCGACCGCACCGAGATCATGCCAAACCCTGTCATCACCACGCAACCGACGGCCACGGCCGCCGATCCGGTTGGCACGGCCGAGCCGGCCCCACGCCGGGCCGGGGCTGATGGTTCGCCGACCCCCGATCGGCGCCCGCCGACCGTCCTGGTGATCGCCTGCGGCGCCCTGGCCCGGGAGTTGGGCCGGACCGTCGAGGTCAACGGTCTGGCCAACGTGACGGTGGACTACCTTCCGGGAAGGCTGCACAATCGACCGGAACGTATTCCCGAGGCGATCGAAGCCAAATTGGCAGGGCGACGGCACGCCTACGATCGGGTGCTGCTCGGCTACGGCGACTGTGGTACCGGAGGCCGACTGGACGAGCTGTGTCGTCGCCTGGATCTGGAGCGGTTGCCCGGCGACCACTGCTACGAGTTCTATGCCGGCAGCGCCGAGTTCGCTGCGCTCCACGACACCGAACCCGGCTCCTTCTACCTCACCGACTACCTGGCCCGCCATTTCGACGCCATCGTCATGGCCTCGCTGGGACTCGATCGGCATCCCGAACTGTTGGAGCTCTACTTCGGCAACTATCGCCGGCTGGTCCACCTGTCCCAGACCGAGGACCCCGCGGTCAAGGCCAAGGCCCGGCGGGCGGCCGACATCCTGGGCCTCGAGTTCCATTCGGTGACGACCGGCATTGGTCGACTCGAAGCCGGTGTGGTCACGGTCGCCCTCGGCGCTGGGAGGTCGAGGTCGTGAGGTTGGACCAATGAGGCTGATTCCGGGGCAGCGGTCATGAGCCGACGTCGAGCCCGAGCCAACGAGCTGACCATCATCTCCTGGCGCGACATCCCGGCTCAGGTCACGGCCACCGTCGACGGCCAAACCGAGAAGGCACTGCTCGAGCCCCGGTTCCAGGTGGCGATCGACCGGGCCGCCACCGTGGCCGGTTTGACCGAGACGTCGGCCTATGTGGCTCAGTGGCAGCGACGGACCCACCCATTGGAACCGGGGACCGACCCGGCCGGGGCCGCAGCCCAGGCGGCAGCCGATCTCCAACGCGACTACGACCGAGGCCGGTTGGAGGCCCTTGTGGCCGCCGGCGGTCTGACCCCGGACGTCGACTCCGGCAGTGACAACGTCACCGCCAACTGAGTAGCCGTCAACTGACTACGTACCAACACAACCCTCTGACACATCAGGTAGCACCATGACCGACACCATCATCAGCTCAGCCACCAAGGAAGTCGTGATCGGCTTCGGTCGCCCATTCGTCATGATCGGCGAGAAGATCAACCCCACCGGGCGGAAAATCCTGGCCGAGGAGATGCGCAACGGCGACTTCAGCCGGGTGGAGAAGGATGCCCTCGACCAGGTGGCGGCCGGGGCCCACATGCTCGATGTCAACGCCGGCATCCCGCTGGCCGATGAACAGGCTCTGTTGGCCAAGGCGGTCGAGCTGGTCCAGTCCATCACCGATGTACCGATCTCCATCGATTCCTCCATCATCGACGCCCTGGAGGCGGCCATCGCCGTCTACAAGGGCAAGCCTCTCATCAACTCGGTCACCGGCGAGGAGGAGAGTATGGAGCGCGTGCTGCCCTTCGTGGCCAAATACGGTGCGGCCGTGGTCGCCATCTCCAACGACGACACCGGCATCTCCGAGGACCCCGACGTCCGCTATGAAGTGGCGAAGAGGATCGTCAATCGGGCTGCCGACCACGGCATACCCAAGGCGGATGTGGTCGTCGACCCCCTGGTCATGCCCATCGGGGCGATGGGCACCGCCGGGCGCCAGGTGTTTCAGCTGGTTCATCGTCTGCGAACCGAGCTCGGTGTCAACACGACGTGCGGCGCCAGCAACGTCAGCTTCGGCCTTCCCAATCGGCACGCCGTGACCGGTGGCTTCCTGGCAATGGCCATCTCCCACGGTATGACCTCGGCCATCATGAACCCCATGCATGCCGAGGTGAAGACGGCGGTGATGGCAGCCGACGTACTGAACAATCAGGACGCCAACTGCGCAGCCTGGATCATGGCCAACCGTGATCCCGACGCCCCGGGGGCCGAACGCTCCGGTCGGCGTCGTGGTGGTCGCCGAGCTCGGACCTCCGGGTAGCAGGCGGACAGGACTCGAGCGCAGATCGGCGTGAAACCGGGAGATATGCCGTTGTCGGAACATCGAATCGTCTTCACCCCGTCCGGGCTCCAGGGAACGGTGGGCCGAGGGGCCACCGTGCTCGACGCGGCCCGGGCTCTGGGCGTCGACCTCGACTCGGTCTGCGGCGGCCGGGGCATCTGTGGTCGCTGCCAGGTGATCGTCGGTGAGGGAGAGTTCCCGAAGTGGGCCATTACCGCCACTGCCAATGATGTCAGCGCTCCCGATTCCCTGGAACTCGACTACCGGGGAGCCCGGCCACTCAAGCCGGGACAGCGCCTGGGCTGCGGAGTCAGGGTGCTGGGTGATGTCGTGGTCGATGTTCCCCCCGACAGCCAGATCCACAAGCAGGTGGTCCGCAAAGGGGTGAATCTGGACGGGCTGGTGGTCGACCCCCGCGTCACCCTGCACTTCCTCGAACTGGACGACGCTTCCCGACCGACCGGTGGCGAATCGGCGGCCCAGGATCTACCCGCCGATGAGGCGGCTGACAGCATCGCGGCTCGGATCATCGACCGCCTCGGGCACGAATGGGGTATCGACAAGGTCGGCTTCGCCTTCTCCGTGCTACCCCGGCTACACGCCGCCGCCCCAAACCTGACCGTAGCGATTCGCCGCCACCCCGACACCGGCCGTCATCAGGTGATCCAGGCCTGGCCCGGCTTCGTCGACCAAGTGGTGGGAGCCGCCATCGACATCGGTTCGACCACGGTGGCCGGCCATCTCTGCGACCTGACCACCGGATCGATCCTGGCCTCCACCGGCCGTATGAACCCCCAGATACGATTCGGCGAGGATCTGATGAGTCGGGTCTCGTACGTGATGATGAACCCCGGCGGCGACCGGGAACTCACGTCGGCCATTAGGGATGCCCTGGCCGAACTGGTGGCCGAACTGCTGGATCAGGCCGGCCTCGACTACACGGCCCTTGCCGACGTCGTGCTGGTCGGCAACCCGATCATGCAGCACCTCGCCCTCGGTATCGATCCCACACCGCTGGGCCAGGCCCCGTTCACCCTGGCCACCGACCGGGCGGTGTATGCCCGGGCCGAGGACTTCGACCTCGAACCGGGCCCGTCGGTCTATTTCGGACCGTGTATCGCCGGTCATGTGGGGGCCGACACCGCGGCGGCGATCCTGGCCGAGAAGCCCCACCGGGGCGAGGCCATCCAGCTCCTGGTCGATGTCGGCACCAATGCCGAGATCGTGCTCGGCAATCGCGACCGGCTGCTGGCCGCCTCCTCCCCCACCGGTCCTGCCTTCGAGGGAGCTCAGATCTCGGCCGGCCAGCGAGCCACGACCGGAGCCATCGAGCGGGTCCGCATCGACCGGGACTCCCTGGAACCGAGGTTCAAGATCATCGGCCACGACGCCTGGTCCGATGAGCCCGGGTTCCAGGCCGACAACCCCAAGGTCACCGGGATCTGCGGCTCCGGCATCATCGAGGTCATCAGCGAGCTGTTCCTGTCCGGTGTGATCGATACCCAGGGTGTCATCACCGGAGCGGCCGCGGCCCGCACCGATCGGGTGGAGGCCGACCAACGGACGTATCGCTACCGGCTGGCCGACGGCATCTCGATCACCCAGGCCGATGTCCGGGCCATCCAGTTGGCCAAGGCCGCCCTTCGGGCCGGCATCGATCTGCTAATGGAGCGGGCCGGGCTGGACTCGGTGGACGGGATCCGGTTGGCCGGCGCCTTCGGAGCCCACATCGACCCCGTCCACGCCATGGTGTTGGGACTGATCCCCGACTGCGATGTCGACGCCGTCCGAGCCGTGGGCAACTCGGCAGGATCGGGGGCCATCAGGGCTCTGCTCTCGGTCAGCGAACGGCGGGAGATGGAGGAGGTGGTGGGCTCGGTGACCAAGATCGAGACCGCCACCGAGCCTCGCTTCCAGGAGTTGTTCGTGGCCGCCCTGGCCTTCCCTCATCTCCATGCACCGAATCCCTCCCTGGCCAAGGTCGTGGTGCTACCCGAGCCAACCACCCCGGCCGTGCCGGCCGGGCGATCCCGGCGACGGCGGCGCCAGTCGGCCTGAGCCTGCGGGGGCGCACCGACCCGGAAACCCGGCGACCGGAACCACCGAGATCCATTCCACCGAACATCAACCCATCCAGTTAGATTCCACAACGCGAAAGCACCACGATGAGCGAACAGCGACAAGGACGTCGTACCGGTGGCCGAGCGGGCCGGCAGGCGGCTCGACGGGCCACTGCCCCAACCCGAGCACCGTTTGTCACCCGCAAGCTGAAGCCGTTCGAGGTGGTCAGCGACGAGGGCCTGGAGATCATCGAGAACAACGCCGAGACCATCCTGGAGCAGGTCGGACTCGATTTCATCGACTATCCCAGAGCCCTCGAGTTGCTGGCCGACGCCGGGGCCGACGTCGACGGCCAGAGGGTGCGGTTCCCGCGAGGCATGTGCCGCAAGATTGTGACGGAGACCGCCCCCTCGGTGTACACCCAGCACGCCCGCAACCCGGAACGCAGCGTGCAGATCGGTGGGGATGCCACCGTCTTCGCCCCGAACTACGGCTCGCCCTTCGCCTTCGATCTCGATCGTGGTCGACGGTACGCCACCCTGGAGGATTTCGAGAACCTGGTGAAGCTGACCTACATCGCCCCGAGCCTCCACCACTCCGGAGGCACGGTGTGCGAACCGGTTGATATCCCGGTCAACAAGCGCCACCTCGATATGGTGTACGCACACCTCCGCTTCAGTGACAAGCCGTTCATGGGCTCGGTCACCGCCGGCGAGCGGGCCGAGGACTCCATCGAGATGGCCCGCATCGGTTTCGGCGGCGACCTCGGTGACCGGACGGTCATGACCAGCCTGATCAACGCCTCCTCACCCCTGACGTGGGACGCCACCATGCTGGCGGCGGCCGAGGCCTACGCCAAAGCCAATCAGGCTTGCATCATCACACCGTTCATCCTGGCCGGGGCCATGTCCCCGGTGACGGCGGCCGGTGTGGCGGCTCAGACGCTGGCCGAAGCCCTGGCCGGGATGACCTTCGTGCAACTGGTCAGGCCCGGGGCGCCGGTGGTCATGGGTTCGTTCGCCTCATCGATGTCGATGCAAACCGGGGCCCCCACCTTCGGCACCCCGGAACCGGCGCTGGTGCTCTACACTGTGGCCGCCCTGGCCCGACGGTTGGGTGTACCGTTCCGCTCCGGTGGCTCGCTGTGCGCATCCAAGCTGCCCGATGCCCAGGCCGCCTACGAGAGTGCCTCGACCCTCATCCCCACCTTGCTCGGCGGGGTGAACTTCGCCCTGCATTCCGCCGGTTGGCAGGAGGGCGGCCTGGCCGTCGGCTACGAGAAGTTCATTCTCGACGTCGACCAGTTGGGTATGATGGAAGTCCTGGCCAAGGGTGTCGACCTGTCCGACAACGGTCAGGCCCTTGACGCCATCTTGACCAACGGCCCGGGCCACCACTTCCTCGGTACCGCCCATACCCTGGCCAACTTCGAAACCGCCTTCTACCGTTCGACGACGGCCGACAACGCCAGCTTCGAGCAGTGGACCGAGGAGGGGTCCCTGGATGCGGCGCAGCGGGCCAATGCCATCTGGAAGAAGCAGCTGGCCGGCTACGAGGCGCCACCGATCGATGACGCCATCGACGCCGAGCTCCGTGACTATGTGGAGCGGCGAAAGCAGGAGATGCCGGACGAGTTCGGCTGACCCATTCCTCCCCCTCCCTCCCCTTCCGAACTTTGAGCGCCCAGCGACCCATTCATGGGTCGTGGGAGGCTCAAAGTTCCGGTAATCGTCAGTTGCCGCCGGCTGCGCCCTCGTCGTCCGACGATGTCGGCGGCGGATCGGTGGGGGGTGGCGGCTTCTGAGTGGTGGCCGGCCTCGTAGTGGCCGGGGGGTCGGTGGTCGGCGGCGGATCGGTGGTGGGCGGCGGCTTGTCGGTCGTGGACGTGGATGTGCGGCGGGTTGTCGTGGTGGTCCCGTCGTCTTCAGTGGTGGTGGTACGCCGGCTCGTCGTGGTGGTCTGGTCCTCGGTGGTGGAAGTCGGCTTGGCGGTCGTAGCCGGGGTGGTCGAGGCGGTGGCGGGAGCCGAGGTCACGCGCCTCGGCGCAGCCGGCGCCTCGGAGCGGACATCGAAGTCGGGGGCGTCGAGCGAGCCGATGGTGGGCAGCGTGGTCCCTTCTCGCGTCGTGGTCGTCTCTCCCACCGTCGACGAGGGAAAGACCTCGGTCTCCACCACCGCAGGCCCTGTTCCGAGCAGGCGGAGCACGGCGAGAACACCAAGGCAAGCCAGAACGGCAAGCGGTGCTAGTTTGTTCACTCCGAACTCTCCCCGACACAGGCTCGACAGCGTTCCACCCGAGATGCCGCCACGGGTAGTGACACTGAGATGACAGTATCAGGATCCAGCCGGTTCCTTGCGTCGTCGGGTCGATTTGACCAGTGTTCATAGCCCATCGGCATCCCCCGCCGCCGCTCAACCGTGACGACGGAGCCAGGTCAGCACCGCCACCGCCAGCGCTTCGGGCTGCTCCGGCAACAGGGCGTGACCCGCTCGAGGAACCTCGACGATGGACACCTTGCCCTGCAACTCGTTGGCCAACAGCCGGGTGCTACCCGGCGACACCAGCCGGTCCTGGGCCGGCCGAACGATGAGGGTCTCCACCGCGCCACCGCTGGACCAAGCGTCGGTCGGTGTACGCTGCTGCGCCTCCAGCTGGGCCCCGGCCAGCAACGGATGCCAGCCGTCGACCCAGGCAACCGGATCATTGCCATCGGCGAAGAAGGCGACGGCCACCGATTCCAGATGTTCCTCCATTGTCAGCTCGGGTACGAACACCCGTCGGTGAGCGGTGGCCGGTTCGGGCCGGGGAAGTTCGGGACCCGGCACGGCCAGGAGAATCATGGTTCGGACCAATCCTGGATGGTTGCAAGCCACGGCCCGGGCCACCTGACCCCCGAAGTCATGTCCCACCACCGACGCCGGACCACCCCGATTGTCGGTGATCACGGCGGCCACATCATCGGCCAGATCCTGCAAGGTGATGTTGGTCAGAGCACGCGACGAGCCTGACAGGCCGCGTGGTTCCATGGCCAGCACCCGATAGCCGGCGGCGGCCAGTCGATCCGAGAGATCGGTGAAGTCGGCGGCGGTGCGACCGAGCGACGGCAACATGACCACCGGAGGCCCGTCACCCTGAATCCTGACCTGGAGATCACAGGCCGGACCGTGGACCAGGCGGGTTCGGCGATAGCCGACGGCGTCCTCCAACCCGCGGACCTGATGCTCGAAGCCGTCGATCTCGACCATGGAGTCGATGGACGACGTGGGGTCGTAGGCCTTCCACAGCACGCGACCGATGAAGCGCAGCGCCTCGACCACCCGTGGCCCGACCGACGGGCCCACATGATTGCCGGCCCGGGTCAGTCGGTATTCGTGACGTATCCCGATGTCGAACAGGCAGCGATGCAGCAGTTCGGTCCCGTACTGCACGTGCATGCGATCGTCGTCGCCCACCTCGAGGTAGATGGCCAGTTTGCTGGCGGCCAGCGCCGTGCTGTTGGCAATGGCCAGTGCCGTCGGGTGGTTGGCCTTCCAGAACTGGTGGTCCAGCGGCTCGCCGAACAACCTGTGGCGGAGTCGTTGGGGCATGAACACCTGATCACGACCGACCACACGATCCCAGCTGAGTGCAGCCTCGACGGTGGGTTCGATGGCAACCACCCCTTCGAACGATTCCGGGTACTTGAGAGCCAGGCGCAGGGCGCCCAAGGCGCCGACCGAGATCCCGCCGACGAACAATGGCCCGTTGTGGGAGCCCGACAGTTCGCGGACATGGGGGATGAACTCGTCGAGCAGGAAGGTCTCCCACAACTCCCGACCGTCATGGCGATCCAGATAGAACGACCAACCGGCGCTGGGAGTGGCCACCGTCAGCGCCGGCAGTGTTCGATCGGCCCAGCACGACATGAACTGGGGCCGACAACTGTGGAGGAAACGGCGCGACCCTCCGCCCCCGTGCAGCCAGATCAGAATCGGCCGATCCTCGGCCATGGCTCCGTCGGGGGTGAGCGTGGCGTATTCCACCGGCCCGGGAACAAGGTCGGTCTCGACCTCCCCGTACCGGAGTCCACCTTTGACGCGCTTGCGCTCGGTACTCGACATGGTTGCTGCTGATTGTTGCCTGGCCAGGTTAGCCGAGTCGGCGGAACCCGGCCATGGGCGAATACCACCGATCGGCCGAAACGATATCGGCCCGGTTCGGGCCGGTCGGCGTCAATCCTCAGCGACAGATCAGAGGTTGGCCAGTGCGTCGGCCGGCTCGACATACTCCAAGCCGAACGACTCGGCCACCGCCGGTTCGGTGACCACCCCGTTCACCACATTCAGCCCGTTGCGAAGATGAACGTCGTCGGCCAGCGCCCGGCGGGCTCCCTTGTCGGCCAGAGCCAGGGCGAATGGCAAGGTCGAGTTGTTGAGGGCGTAGGTCGATGTCTTGGGCACGGCTCCCGGCATGTTGGCCACGCAGTAATGCACCACATCGTCGACCACATAGGTTGGCTCGGCATGCGTGGTGGGGCGGGAGGTCTCCATGCATCCCCCCTGGTCGATGGCCACATCGACCAGTACCGAGCCCGGTCGCATGTCGGCCACCATCTCGGCCGTGACCAGCTTTGGGGCTCGGGCCCCCTTGACCAGCACGGCGCCGACCACCAGGTCGGCGTCGAGCACCAGCTCCTCCAGGGCACCGGCGGTGGAGTAGATGGCGTTGAGCGACGGCCCGAACCGGGCCGCCAGCTCATCGAGTACATCGACCTTGCGGTCGAGCACGGTCACCCGGGCGCCAAGGCCGATGGCCATCTCGATGGCGTTCGTTCCAACTACTCCACCGCCGACGACCACCACATTGGCCGAGGCGACCCCCGGGACACCACCCAACAGCAACCCGGCACCACCCTGGGGAGCCTCCAGACAATGGGCTCCGGCCTGGATGGCCATGCGACCGGCGACCTTCGACATGGGCGCCAGCAGGGGGAGGTCCCCGTCGGGATCGGTGACGGTCTCATAGGCGATGCAAGTGGCACCGGAGGCAATCAGATCCTTGGTCTGCTCGGGGTCGGGGGCCAGGTGAAGGTAGGTGAACAGGATTTGACCCGGCCGTAGCATGGCTCGCTCCGGGGCCTGCGGTTCCTTGACTTTGACGATCATGTCGGCAGTGGCGAACACCTCATCGGCCCCGGGGGCGATCGTGGCCCCGACCGATCGGTAGTCGTCGTCGCCGGCCCCGATGCCGATTCCGGCATTGGTCTCCACCACCACCTGATGGCCATGGACCACGAACTCCCGAACGCTGGTCGGGGTCAGCCCGACCCGTTGTTCGGCAACCTTGACCTCTTTCGGAACCCCTACCAGCATGACGTCTCCCCGTTGAAACCATGCCCGATCCGGACCGGGCGTCTACCGTTCCGACACTGTACCTCATCATCCGATCCAGAAGCATGCAAAATCATGCTGCCAAGGTACGTTGAATCGAAGATTGTTTCGCCAAGTTGGTCAATATCGTTCTGATATTGATCAAAGTCGGCTTCTCGTGCTACAACCTGTGTCAAGGGCGGTCTCAGCCATCGCCATCCGACGGCGACGACGTCCGACCGTCGGGGTGACGTCGAACAGGAAGGAACCGGTGACCACACTCGACGACATCGATCGGGCCATCCTCAACCAGCTTCAGGACAACGGCCGGAGAACCAACGCCGAACTGGCGATGCTGATCGGCCTGTCGCCGTCGGCCACGCTCCGTCGAGTCCGCACCCTGGAAGAGAGTGGTGTCATCGAGCGCTACGTCACCCTTATCAGCCGGGAAGCGGCCGGTCGACCGACGACGGTGTTCGTCGAGATCTCGCTGGCCGGCCAGTCCGAGGCCGATCTCGATGCGTTCGAGGCGGCCATCGTCGAGTGCCCGGAGGTCATGAGCTGTCACCTGATGGCCGGCAACGCCGACTACCTGGTGCAGGTTGCGTGCGCCGACGTGGAGGACTACGAGCGCATCCACCGCAACCACCTGTCTCAACTGCCCGGTGTGTCCCGCATCCGCTCCAGCTTCGCTCTCCGGGCCATTTGTGGACGAACGGGATTCGAGTTGTAGCCATCATGGATGAACAGGCCGTGCACCGGTTCGACATCGACGTGCCCGAGACGGTGCTCGACGACCTTCGGGCCCGCCTGGCCGCCACCCGCTGGCCCGAGCCCGAGCCCGTCGACGACTGGTCCCAAGGGGTTCCCTCGGCCTACCTCCGGTCGCTGTGCCGGTCCTGGCAACATGACTACGACTGGCGTGCCACCGAGCGACTGCTGAACGGCCTCGATCAGTTCACCACCTCCATCGACGGCCTGGAGTTGCATTTCCTCCATCAACGTTCGCGCCACGCCGATGCCGTGCCTCTCATCCTCAGCCACGGATGGCCCAGCTCGGTGTTGGAGTTCCGCCACGTCATCGGGCCGCTGACCGACCCCTGTGCCCACGGTTCCACCGCCGATCAGGCGTTCCACGTGGTGGCGCCATCACTGCCGGGATTCGGCTTTTCGGCCAAACCGGCCACAACCGGTTGGACGGTGGAGCGCACGGCCTCGGCCTTTGCCGGGTTGATGGAGCGGCTCGGCTACCGCTGGTTCATGGCCCAGGGCGGGGATTGGGGCTCGGCCGTGACCGCAGCCATGGGAGCCCTCCACCCCGAGCAGTGCCGTGGTATCCACGTCACCATGGCCATGGGTGCCCGCCCGGTGGAAGGCGACGACTCGCCCGAGGCCAGACGGGCTCTTGAACGCCTCGCCCACTATCGACGCTGGGATTCCGGCTATTCGAAACAGCAGTCGACTCGACCCCAGACCATCGGCTACGCCCTCACCGATTCGCCGGTGGGTCAGGCGGCGTGGATCGCCGAGAAATACCAGGCCTGGACCGACTGCGACGGCCACCCCGAGAACGCCATCGACCGGAACGAGCTGCTCGACACCGTCACCCTGTACTGGATCACCGCCACCGCCGCCTCGTCGGCCCGCCTGTACTGGGAGAGCTTCGGTCGAGGCCCGGTCCCCATCGTCGACGTGCCGTCGGCCGTCACGGTCTTCCCCCGGGAGATCATCCCTCCGGTGAGGTCGTGGGTGGAGCAGACGTTCACCGATCTGCGCCACTGGTCGGAGCGCCGACGCGGTGGCCACTTCGCCCCGTTGGAGGTTCCCGAGGTGTTCGTCGACGAGTTGCGGGCCGCGGCCTCAAACCTGGGACTGCGCTGAGCGGCAGTCCATGCTGCGCCACTGTCACAAGCCCGTCGTACAGTGTCGTCACCGGTCATGGCTGCGGCCATCGTGAACCAGCCGGGAGACGCGTCAACATTGCGTTGGCGAGTACGCGGCTCCCAGGAACCCTGAAGGATAGCCACGATGTCCCACCCTGATAATCCGGCCACCGTGTCGTGTTTTCGTGATGCCGTCGGCCTTGCGCTCCAGCTGAGCGAGGACTACGCGTATGCCCAGGTGGCCGTCCTGCTGGACGACGATGGAACCCGGCTCGATCGCCGGGTCTTCGATGGGGTCGGAGTCGGCTTGATGCCGGTTCTGGCCTGGTGCCTGTCAACCGCGGCCGGCTTCGGCCGGCCGATCGACGTACTGCTTCTCACATCCCGCTCCATCGAACCGGGCGTGGTGCGCGAGCAAGACCTGGCTCACTACCGACGGGCGGAACGAACCCTGGCGGGGGCCAATCTCGGCCTACTGGACTGGATCGAGACCGACGGCGAGCTGGTCCGCTCGTTTGCGTACCTGATCCATCCCGACACGGCCTGGATCGCCGATCCGGCCGACCACCGCCGGGTGGACCGGGGCTGAACCCCAGTTGTCGAGTCGGGTCCATCGTTGTCGCCGGCCTGATTGCTGCTGTCGGTCATGGTTCCACTCGATCCGTGCCCTTTAGTTGAATGAGCTGCCGGCTCCGCTGTAGACGTCGGCCGTCTGTCCACCGAAGAAGGTGACGGCGCCGATGCAGACCACGGCGATCATGGCCACCAGCAACGAATACTCGACCAGCGACGCCCCCCGCTCGCCGAATCGTGATCCTCCTCGTCGGGTCGGATCAACGGCCGATGCCCACGATCCGATCGCGCCAAACACCGATTTGCCGGAAGCATGGATGGCGAACATGAGCTGCAACATTCGTGTCTCCAGGGAAACGTGGCTTCGGGAACTTGGTTTGTCTATCGACCGGAACAGGGGTCGACTGGAATCTTTTTCCATCGGCTGGAACCTTTCGCTCAGTAGGCCGGGCCCCACGACCTCAGGCAGGCCCGAGGCTCGGAGGTGACGACCGTACGACGAAGGGCGAACTTGTGGGCCATCCAGCCCATCGCCCGATGGGGCCGGGACCGATCGTTTAGGAAGCCGTCTGCCACCAACCGCTGCCCTGTGGCGAGATCGACGAGGATCAACCGGTCGAGGGGATCCTGGCCCGCCGGAGCCGACCATTGAGCCGATGTCTCTGTTCCCGGTACCAGGACCACCCCGAGGGCACGCTCCAGGTTCTCCCGGGGAAGAGCCAGATCGGGCTCGGCGTAGTAGGCCAGGTCGTGATCGTCGGGAGCCTGTACCGTCACCAGATCGAGCCCCCGGAGGGGAACCGTGGTCGGTATCAGCAGATGATTGGATCGGCCCTGGGAGGTGTGAAGGTTGGAGTACATGTTGAACCCCGTGGCCGTCTTCAGCTCCAGGTAGGGGGCGGCCCCGTTGAGTGCGGCCAGGGCCACAACCACCAGCACCACCCGGGCCGGGCGCCCCAGTGCGGCTGTGTCGCCCGGTGCTGGCGGTCGGTGTCGGACCAACCACCACCCGAGGGTCACGGTGAGAGCCAACCAGAGTGGATACGGCACCAACCACGGCGCCAACCCGAGTCGGAGGATCAGCAGATGGGTGGCCACCGTCACCGCCATCCAGCCGAGGAACGATCGGGGGGCGACCGCCGAACCCAGACTCCGGTGGAGTCGGGACAACTCGAGCCGCAAACGGACCGGGGCGAACAGCAACAGCAGAGGGGTCAACGTCGAGGTGAAGTCGAAGACATGGCTAGTGGGATCCAGCGCCAGGAAGCCGTGGAAGCCCAGGCCGAGAAGTACCCCATAGGACCGGGTGCGGGGAATCAACAACAAGATTGGGACCAGCAGCTCGATGATCACGGTGCCGTACACCGCCACGGTGGCCAGAGCGGTGTGATCGCTGACCGACAGGCCCAACCATCGTGCCATCTCGTCGCCGAACAGGGTGGCGCAGCTCGCGTCCAGATCGAGAAATCCGGTGTTGAGCTTGGAGAAGGCGATACTTCCATAGCACACCAGGAACAGCCATCGCAGCCCGGGAACCGCAGCATCGAGCCAACCCCACCGGCCGGCACGAGGTCGGGACACGAGCACCGCCACGACCACGACCAAAGAGACCAGGGCCAGGATCAGTTCATGGTTTCCGATCACCGGCGACTTGTCGACGGTCACGGCCAGATGTATCACCCCGAGAGCACCCACCGACCACCGACGCCGTCCCACCATCACCGTGGCCGCCGCCACCACCATGGCCAGCTGACCCAGGGCCACCGAAGTGGGCTCACCATCGACCAGGGCCGACAGGTGCTGGGAGTTCCCGCCGAGGTGGAACAGCAGCGCCATGGGCCACGCCAGGGTGAACCAACTGTCGACATGGACGCTCGAGTCGCCATTGATCGGCGAGCGAGCGTCGGTCGCCGGCTCGAAGCCAGCCGGTTGGCCGGTTGCCGTGGGTGGCGGCGTCACCGCCTCCTATCGGCGACCACGGGTCCGGTGTTGAGAGCCCGGGCCCGGCGGTGTTCGATCGGCGAAAGCGGGATCGAGCCACCTCGGGCGAACGCCCGGTGCAATCCGACTCAGACGGTCAACCGCTCCCGTTCCAACTGGCGGTTCTTGCGTTCGGAGAACACGATGGCGCCGGCCAGCAGCGTGGCGATGATGGCCAGCGAGATCCAGACGTTGAGGTGGTACCACCGGGTGGCCATCATCTTGATTCCCACGAAGACCAGAATCGCTCCCAGGCCGTGGTTGAGATAGTGGAATCGCTGCTTGGCGCCGGCCAGCAGGAAGTACATGGCCCGCAACCCGAGGATGGCGAAGGCATTGGAGGAGAATACCAGCAGCTCCTCTTTGGACACGGCAAGAATGGCCGGGACCGAGTCGACGGCGAACACCACGTCGGTGGCCTCGACCACGACCAGGGCGGCCAGCAGAGGCGTGGCCGCCCGCCGTCCGTTGATCTTGGTGAAAAACCGCTGGCCGTCGAAGTCGTTGTGCACCGGAATGAACCGCCGCAACACTTGCAGCGCCGTCGACGACGCCGGGTCACCCTCGCTCTCGGTGTGGCGCATGATCCCGAAGCCGGTGTAGACCAGGAAGCCGCCGAACACCAGCAGCAGCACCTCGAATTGCTCCAGAAGGGCGGCGCCGACCCAGATGAAGATGCCGCGCAGTACCAGGGCGCCGAAGATGCCGTAGAACAACACTCGATGCTGATACCGGAGCGGAATGGCCATTGAGCTGAACAGCATGGCCCAAACGAACACATTGTCGACGCTCAGGGCCTTTTCGATCAGGTAGCCGCTCAGATACTCACCAAAGGCTTGGTTGCCGAAGCTCACCAGGACGTAGATGGAAAACCCGAGTCCGCACGCCACCCAGAACAGGGATTCGAACAGGGCTTGTCGGAACGTCGGCTCGTGGGCATGGCGGTGGCGGTACAGATCGAGGCCGAGCAGGGTCAGGACCACGACACCGAGGATGATCCACGGCTCGGAACCGATGTCGCCCAGGTCGACAAAATCGTCCGATGCCGTCTCGGCGGCTAGCGGCAGAAAGTTCATGGGAGTCGGCACCTACTTGTTGTTGCAGGCCCCGGACGGACCGAAACCACGATCTCGCCCCGTCCCGACCGGTAGACGAGTGACCTGATCGACTCGGTCGCCATCACCGTCAGTCTTCGCCCACATCGACCAGGATAAGCCGGGACCAGGCACCGAGGTACATCGGCACCCCGATCGGCAACTCATGGGGTACTCCCTGGATCACGGCGTCCTGGCTGAAGTCGGCGATGAACGTCCCGTTGGTGGAGCCGACATCGGTCAGGGTGCAGGTGTGGTCGTCGGACACCCGGATGATGGCATGGCGGGACGACACCGCCGGATCGCCGGTCAGGGCCACGATGTCGATGGCGGGATGGATGCCCCGGCGATCACTGGTCCGGCCGACATGCAGCTCCCGGCCATAGAGCTCGACCGTCCGCGGTGGCGGGACGTCATCGGGGTACTCCAGCTCGCCCTCGGTGACCACACGGTCGAAGTAGTCCCGGTCGACGGCCACCTCGAGCACGACCCGCGGACCGGCGTCGACGGCGGGAATGGCGCCGGTGTCCAGAATCGACGGTGCCTTGGTCGCGGCCGCGGTCGCTGGTCCCCCGATCGGCGCCGAATCCGAGCTGGAACCATCGGACGGAGGGTCGATGTCGTCGTTCGCCGGATCGGGCAGCGTACCGGCCACGAAGTCGTACCCGCAGTTCTCGCAGAACACATCGTCATCGCCACAGCTGGCTTGGCAGTTGTCACAGATCTTGGCCATGGATTCTCCAGACTCCCCGAATGCCGTGTCGGTGGCCCGTCACAGGACCGCCTTGCGGTGAAAAACCGGTTTGGGTTGTTTCCGCTCGCCGTCTAGCCGCCCGACGGCTTGTTGATCCTTACCGTACGGGTCGACCGCACGTCGAGAGCCATTTCGTCGCTGCGCTCAACCTGGCGCTTGAGCCGAACGGTGCCCGACCCGGCGTCGTCGACGTCTACCACCTTCTGCAACAGTCGAACCGTGTCGTCGTTGCCGCTCTCGTGGGCCAATTGCACGGCCCGCCCCAGCTTGACCGTGGCCGACTCCGCATCCCCGGCCTCCCGGGCGGCCAGACCCTGGGCGATGGCGTCGGCCAGCTCGGCCTGACCCGTGTAGTGGGCAACCTCCCGATTGATTCGGGTCGAGAGCCGCTCGTCGTCGGTCCAGATGGCCCTGACCAGGGCCGCCGGCTGATCGACACCGTCGATGCTGAGCATGACCCTGGCCGCCAGCCGTTCGTCACCGACGTTGCCCACCGGGATCCGTATGCGCAGGTGGTAGTCGCGTTCCTCATCGCCGGCCCACGCCCCCAGCGGATAGTCGCTGGTCAGGGCATCGACCGGTTGGGCAAGTGCGGTCAGATCCTCCAGCGACGGCGCCACCTGCTTCACGAACTCGCACGACGATCCCTTCGGGGTCCAGAGCCGAAGGGCGACACTGCCGATCTGCTTTCCCATGGCCTGACGGGTCAGTGCCGTGAACTCATCGTGCATGTCCTCGGGCCGGGGAATGATGTCGACGGTTCCCAACAGGGCCGACGCCACCCGCCGCAACTCACCGATATCCCAGTCCACGCCGAGACCTCGGGCGTCACACTGGAATCGACCGATGCACTCGGCGATCTGCCGGTCGAGTTCCTCCGGGGTCTCGTGCTGATTCTTGCCGTCGGTCAGCAACAGGGCATGGGCGATGGCCCCGGGCCGAAGGGCGGCCAGATAGGCGGCGGCCCGAAGCCAGCTGCCGATGGCGGTCCCTCCCTTGGGCCGAACCCGGGCCACGGCCTGTTTGGCCTCGTTTCTGGTCCGGTCGGAAGCGACGGCCAAGCCCTCGTTCGGGTAAATCATGTAGGCGCCGGCGCTTCCGCCGACGATGGCGAAGTGACACCCGTCGTCGATCGTGTCGACGGCGGCCTGGGTGGCCTCGATGGCGGCCCGCATCTTGCGACCACCCTCCTCCGACATGGATCCCGAGGTGTCGATGACGATCATCTCCACCGCATCGGTGCGCTGCGCTCCGCCGGCGGCCACATGGGAGCGTACGGTGACCACGGCGTCGACGATCTCGGCGCCGGCCGGCAAAAACTCGTTCTGGTAGACCTCGGCTTCGAAACCGGACCCGACATCAGCCATCTTGTCTCTCCTCGACCGTGGTGACCACACCCTGGTTCAGTCCGAACAGGGCGGCGGTCACGTTGTCATGACCTCCATGATCGTTGGCGAACCGTATCAGCTCTTCGGCCAGATTGAGCCCGCCATTCCGGCCGGCGGCGCCATCGGCGGTCAGCCGATCGAGCAACTCGTGGGCCGGTTCCCCGGTGGCCGAATGAAGATAGCGCCACAGCCCATCCGAGCACACCAGCAGCCACCCCGGCCCCACCACCTCATGGTGGCGGACGTCGGGTGTGGAGTTCTCACTGTCGGCTCCAAGCCACCGGGTGAGGGCCCCGGCCAGCTGATGGTCGGCGGTCAGCAGGGTGGTCTCGCCATCGACGACCACATAGGCGCGGGAATCGCCGACCCAACCGACCCAGACATGGCTGGTCGGGATAGGTCCATCGTCGGCAACCATGGTCACGGTGGCCACCAACGTGGTCGACGGCCAACCGGCCTGGAGGCTCGGTGTCGGATTCGAGCGGTCGGAACGGTCGCCGCCATCGGACCCGGCCCGAGCTGCACCGGTGGCGGCAGCCTGCGCCGCCACCACCGCATCGCGGATGGCCTGCTGGATCCCGTCCGGAGTCGATACACCATCAACGGTCGACACCAGGTGGTCACGGGCGGCATCGGCCGCCGCCTGGGACGCCGCCGCCGAGCCGGTGGTGGTCGAGACCCCGTCACAGACGACCATGACCACAGGTCCGGACTGACCGTCCGATGCCCGGCCCAGGGCGAAGGCGTCCTCGTTCTGATGCCGTCGGAGGCCCCGATCCGACACCGCAGCCACAGGACCGAGCGACTCGACCATATGGTCCCGTTCCACCGGTTGGCGGTGGCCGCAGACCTGGCAGTAGCCGTCGGCCCCCACCTGGGGCTCGCCACAGGCCGCACAGTCGGGCAGTGGCTGCAAGCTGAGATCGTGACCGCATGCTTCGCACCAATTGGCCCCGGCGATCGTGGCCTCGCCACAACTGGGACATCGCTCGACGCCGGACCCGGCAACCGGAAACCCGCTGTCGGCGTTGGTTGGGGATTCGTTGTCGGCAGCGCTCAAAACAAGCTCCAGGGCCGTATACGATTGGCCCGGTCGAGCAGCGCCACCCTTTCCTCCAGGTCGGCGCTCAGCCGGGCCTGGATGCGGTAGACGTCCTCCAGGCCTTTCCGCAGATCGTCCTCCTCCAGGGAACGACCCAACAATCTGATGCCACCTCCGCCGAGGTCGGTCGGGATCCGACCCGACTGCAGGCCGGTCAGGGCCCGCTCGAAGATCTCGGCCGAGATGGCCGCCCGCTCCGCCGCCGCCAGCTCGAGCCGCTCGATCGTTTCTGAGGCCGCGGTGAGATCATCGAGGGAGGGCTCACCCCGATCGGCCCCGGTGGCCAGGGTTCGGGCCGCCGCCACCTGGGCGTCGTAGTGGGCGGCCGACGAGGCGGGCACCCGACCGAACGCCTCTACCGCCTCGCTTGGACCCTGCAACACCAAGTTGCAGCGGGCCAGTCCGAAAGCGGCCGACACATAGCTCGAGTCGGCGGTCGACACCAGGTCGTAGAGCTGGCGAGCCCGGCTGGTTTCACCCGCCAGTTCGGCGGCCAGGGCCACCGCCACCTTGGGGGCGGTCTCGCCCGGCACCTCGGTCCACACCCGGCCGAATCCCTCGGCGGCGTCCCCCGGTCGATCGCGGACCAGATCGAGAATGGCCCGGTACCACCAGCTGCGCCAATCCCAGGGATCGGCATGCTCGACCCGGTCCAGTAGCAGCGCCGGATCCGGGTGTTTGCCCTCGGCCGGAGGAAGCTGCGGTCTCGTTCCGACCTCCGGCGGTCGCCGGGGCCCGGACTGCACCGATGCCTCCACCAGCCGATCGTCCCGCTCCCGACCCTCGACCTGGATCAGCTCCCAGCTGTAGCGCAACAGCAACTCGTGGGACCGCTCGACTGCGCCGGATTCAAGTGTGTTGCGGATGGCGGCGGCGTTGGCCACCGGGCTGGCCTCCGGCAGATCCAGCAGAAACACCGCAGTGGGATCCTCCTCGTGAACCCGGGCCGGCGGCAGTATGCGCCAATCGGCCAGGGTCGGATCGAATCGTTCATTGGTGTTGAGCAGGAGATGGGGAAGCCGATCGGGTTCGAACACATGCGACACCGAGGGGCGGGGCCGACCCTCGGTCACGGCCACGACCTCCCGCAACACGCCGGTCAGCTGCTCCTGCATCTCCGCCGCCGAGGTGAACCGATCATCGGGATGGGGAGCGGTTGCCTTCAGCAGGAACCGGTGCAGCGACTCCCAGTGGGTGAACAACGGTTCCTGGGCCGGCGAGGGCAATGCGTGCTGGAACTCACCGTGGTGGAAGGCGAAGCGGATGATCAGCACTGCCAGGGTGCGACCCACGGTGTAGAGATCGGAGGCCACCGATGGACCTCGTTCGGCCACTTCGGGGGCCTGGAACCCCTCGGTACCGAAGATCGCGGCCTGGGTGTCATCGATCCGCATGACGGCGCCGACGTCGATCAGCTTGACATCGTCGCCCACGGCCATGATGTTCGCCGGTTTGAGATCGTTGTAGACCAGGCCGAGATTGTGGAGGTACTCGAAGGCCGGTAGCACGCCGAGGATATAGGCGATGGCATCGGTCACCGGCAACGGGTCGGGTACTCCCCCATTGGCGGCCCGGCGCTTCTTGAGCTTGCTGTTGAGCGATTCGCCGCCCACCATCTCCATGACGATGTAGCCGGCGCCCCGGTGGCCGACGAAGTTGTAGATGTTGACGATGTTGGCGTGTTCGATCTGGGCCAGGAACCTGCGCTCGGCAACGGCGGCCGCCGCCGCATCGGGATCATCCCGGTTCAACAGGCCCTTGAGCACCACCCAACGGTCCGATACCGCCCGGTCCCGGCCGAGATAGATCCAGCCCATGCCGCCATGGGCCAGTGGGCCGAGAATCTCGTATTGGCCGGCCACCATCTCGCCGGGGTTCAGGGCGGGGGCGTTGGTGACAAAATCGAAGTCGGCCCGACAGTTGCCGCAGAACCCCTGGACCCGACCCGGGCGGCCGTTGTGGGACCGGCCGACCGGCTTGCCGCAGGAGGTGCAGAATCGATCCTCCTCGGCCACCTCTCCCAGCACCGATTTGATCTTCTCGGCCGACATGAGAGCGGCCGCCGGGTCACCGACCGTGGTCGGCTCGACCGTGACCAGTCCGGCTCCGATGCCGGAGCGTGCCGTTCCCGTCCGCCGGGACCGGGAGGTGCGACGGCTGGGAGTATCGCCGTCGGCGCCGACCGAGACCCGACTCGACACGTCGGGGACCCTGGCCATGGCCAGCGAATGGCCGGTCGGGGCCCCGACAACGCCGGGTCGGCCGGAGGCTGTCTGCGACGGCGAGGCCACCGCCGTCGACGCCGGCTGGGCGGCCAGACCACAGGTGTCACAGTAGCCGTCGGCGGCAATCGTGCCCGAGCATCCGTTCCGCCCGCAGAGCGAGCCGGGCGCCCGGCCGGACCTTCGGCCGGCCGAAGGCGATGGGGATGACGAGGGGGATGACGTCACCGATGGAGTCCCAGCGCCCGCCGGCTGGGAAAGGGTGGCCTTGGCCCCGCAGGTGTCGCAGTAGCCGTCGGCGGCGACACTGCCCGAGCAGCCCGGTTCGGTGCAGGCCACTGCCACTACGGTTCCCTCTTCCCCAGGTCGTGGTTCCTCAGGTCGCGCTGCATCCCCGGTAGTCCTCGATCCGGCCCGTCTTCGGACCGACGCAGACGCTCGGCCAGCAGACCGACCGCCGCCTCGGCATCGCCGAGGCTGGTGGGGGCAGTGTACAGGTGGTTCCAGGCCCGCTCGGCGATGGCACCGAGTTCGGCGTCCTCGGCCAAGCCGACCGCCGCCATCTTGGCCTGAAACGCCTGAAGGCGACCCCGAAGCTCGTCCCGGAGCTCGAGCGCATGACCGTTGGTGTCCAGCGCCCTCTCCAGTTGTCGCTGCAAACCCCGAGCCTGTACCAGCCATCGATCGAGTGCCGCCCGGCGATGTTGCCAGCGCGCGAAGGGGTCGGTGTGGAACACCTCGTCGAGTCGACCGGCCAGTCCCCTGGAGCCATCGATGATCTCGTCCGATGGAAGGGCGACCAGGGGACCGGGATCCGCGATCTTGGTCGTCGTCTCGGTGGTGGTGGCCCGAGCCCGAGCCAGCAGGATGCGCAGGTTGGCCAGGGTCTCCTCGGTGCCGGCCAGATCGGTGTCGAGGTTGTCGTGACCGCCTCTTGCCTCGGCCATGAGCCGAGCCGCCTCCGCCACCTGTGAGTCCAGCCGCTGGCCCTCGGCCACGTCCACGCCCCGGGGATCGGAAACCAGGCGTTCGGCCAGATCCTCGGCCATCGTCCGAGCCCGTCCGATCAGCGGTTCGCGTATCGCCAGGGCGTCGGCCTCGGCGTCGAGCCGATCTAGTGTCGCCCTGGCCGCCTCCACTCGCGGTAACACGTTGAGCCACAGCCTGTCGATGGTTGCGACCTCGGCGGCGATGGCGTCATATAGCCCACGGACCCGGGAAAGGGCCGCCCCCGGTGTCATCGGCCCAAGCCCCGGCACGTCGATGACAACGGCCAGATCGGCAGCCATCGAGGCTGATGAAACCTCCTCGTCGATGTCCGCGGCAATGGCGACCAACCGACCGTCCACCGCCTCGATCACCGGCCACAGGTCGGCGTCATCGTGGGCCACGGCTCGATACCGGGTGGCGGTCACGGTGCCGGCGGCTGCATCCCGGAGCAGCAGATAGGACGGTGACTGTTGAAGTTCGGCCAGTCCGGCGCGCAGCGTGGCGACCAGCGCCTCGAGGCGCCGGAATTCGACCAAAGGATCTCCCCATGCCTGGGTGGCTGACGATGAAGACTGCGCCACGGTACCGACGATGATAGTCGTGACCCATGGGCGACGCGAGGCCCCCACCCGGCCTAAGCTTGCCGGTGCATGGCTACGTCGGCTCCCTCCGCTCCGACGACTCCGGCCCGGGTAGAACCTCCACCGCCCCGGCCGTCGTTCGGCGATTCCACTCCCCAATTCCTTGGCCGATGGACGGTGTTGTTACCAATCCTCGTCGCCCTGGTGGCGGTCACCTCGGTCACCGGGGGTTTCCTGGTCCAGGACGCCGCCCGCTCATCGATCGACAGTTCCGGACCATCGTTGATCGGGCTGCAGGACATGTTCGCCAGTGTTGCCGAGGCCAATGCTGCGGCCACCGCTGCACATCTGGCCACCGCGGTGTCGGGCCAGGAGGATCGGGTCAATCGCAACCTCTACCTCGATGCTCTGGGTCGTGCCAACGACCAGGTTGTCGTAGTGGCCGCCGATCTGGGATCCGACGATCCGGCCCAGGAACCACTTCGTCGAGTGGCGCGATCCCTCGCCGCCTACAGCGGCGACGTCGAGGCGGCCCGGCTGGCCAACCTGAACGGCCTGCCGGAGGCCGACGACCGTCTGGGCCGGTCGCTGTCGGTCGTCGAGTTCGAGATCGGGCCGGCGGTGGCCGAAGCCACCACACTGACCCGAGATCGCTTCGATCGTGACGCCGGCCAGGGTCGTCTTGTGGTGTTCACGGCCATCGCCGTCACCGTCGTCACGATCCTCGCCATGATCTGGATGCAATACCGCCTCGCCTTGCGAACCCGTCGTCTGCTCAATCCCCTCCTGGTGCTGGCCACGTTGGCGATTATTGCGGTACTGGCGGTTCTGGTTCGCGGTGAGTGGGTGAGAACGACCGCCATCGACGATGCCCGATTCGGTGGTTTGAATGCCATCGTCAACACCGCCGAACTCCAATCGCGCACGTTCGCCATCCAGTCCGAGCTGGCGCTGGCCCTGGTTGACGATCAATCCTCCTCGACCGTCCGCAGGGAACGATTCGACACCATCGAGCAGCTCGCTCTCGAGGCCGACGGCCTCGTCGAGTTCTCGACCGGCGACGCCGATTCGGACCGGGAGCGTGCGGCCGGCCAGGCCCTTCGAGTTCGCTGGGACCGGTACCGGAGCGATGTCGACGCCGTTGTCGCCGCCGCCTCGGCCGGGAATACGACCGAGGCCACCGCGGTGGTTCGAGGCCCCGGCCTCTCGTCGTTCAACGGTGTGAACACCGCCATCGAGAGTGTGCTGTCCGACAACCGAACCCAGTTCATCGACGGCGTCGAGGTAGCGGACTCGGCCGTCGAGTTGAACCCGTGGCTGTGCCTGCTGTTCTCGGTGGCGGCCGGACTGTTGGTCCTGGTCGGCATCCAGCGCCGCCTAGGGGACTATCGATGAGGTCGAGGCGCATGGTGACAGCACCCCTGATCATGCCGGGCCGAGGTGGCCCCCGAATGAGCCGGCGCGGGTTCCTGGCTGCCATGGGCGCCGTGGGGCTCTCGGCCTGCTCCGATTTGGGCGCCGACCGCTCACCCGACCTCGGTGGCGACTCGTCGTTGCGGGTGTTGAACTGGCCGGACTACATCGACGCCGATGACGACGGCGACGTGTACTACTCGAGCGGCACGCTGGCGGGACTGATGGCCGAAGGTCTGACCGTCGACTACGTGGCCGACTACGAGGACAACGTGGGTGGCTTCCAGATCGTGCTCGACGAAGCCGTCGATGTGTCGCCACCGGTCTACGACATCGTGGTGCCCACCAACTGGCGCGCCGCCCAGATGATCGCCAACGGCTGGGCCGAACCCCTCCCCATCGAGCTCATCCCCAACCATGTCAACATCGACCCTGCCTTCCTCACCAACGCCTGGGACCGAGGCTGCCGGTACCAGATGCCGTGGCAGGCCGGCATTACCGGAATCGCCTACGATCCTGCTCTCACCGGACGGCCTCTGACTTCGGTCAACGACCTGTTCGACCCCGAATTCGCCGGGCGGGTGGGGTTCATCGGCGAGATGCGGGAAGCGGTCGGGCTGGCCATGTTGGCCAACGGCGACGATCCATCGCGGCCGAACAGGTCGGGGGCCGAGGCCGGGCTCGATCGCATCATCGAGGCCGCAGGCACGGGCCAGGTCGGTGCCTTCACCTTCAACGAGTTCGCCCAGTTGCTGGCCGAGGGCCGACTGGTGGCGGCCATGGCCTGGTCGGGCGATGTCGCTCTCCTGCAGACTGAACGGCCCGACATCGAGTTCGTGATCCCGGACGAGGGAGCCATCCAGTGGTTCGACACGATGGTCATTCCCACCGGCTCGGCCAATATCGCGGCCGCCGGTCGATTCATGAACTACGTCTACGACCCCGCCAACGCGGCCCGGATCACCGAATGGGTCCAATACATCAGTCCGGTCATGGGAGTCCGCCAGGTTCTGGCCGGCCGAGGCGGCGATGCCGCAGCCCTGGCCGACAACCCGGTCCTTTTCCCCGACTTCGAAACCAGGAATCGACTCTTCACATGGGGTGGCCTGCCCGACGCCGACGAGCAAAGCCTGGACGACGCCTACGCCACCCTCATCGAACAGGCGTGACCTCGACCGTCAGCAAGATCTATGCACTACTATCGCCCCGAAATCGACGCTCTGGCCGACAAGATCATGGAGTACGCCCGGTGGCGGAGTGAGCTCGAACCGATACCGATGGGGGGAACGGCCACGGCCGAGGACCTGCGGAACAAGCTCGGTCCCACCATCACGCCCGACGGCATCGGGGGGCTGGCGGCACTGAAGGCCTTCACCGATGTGCTGGCCCCGGCCTGCCTGTCGGTCGACCACAATCGCTACCTGTCATTCGTACCGGCGGCCCCGACCGAGGCTGCAATCCTGTTCGACCTGGTGGTGGGAGCGGAGTCGATCTACGGGGGGTCGTGGATGGAGGGCGCCGGCGCCGCCTTTGCCGAGAACGAGGCGCTGCGCTGGCTGGCCGACCTGGCCGGGCTGGACGCCGACGCCGGAGGGGTGTTCGTGCCCGGAGGCACGGTGGGCAATCTCTCGGCCCTGGTCGGTGGCCGCCGCTACGCAGCCGACCGCCTCGACGAGTTGGGACGGCCCCGACCGTCTCGATGGGTTCTGCTCATCTCCGATACCGCCCACTCCTCGGTGCCGGCTGCGGCCCGGGTCATGGACGCCGAGGTGGTGGCGTTGCCCACCGGTGATGATCGCCGGCTGCGAGGTGACACGGTGGCCGAGGCCCTCGACCACCACGGCGACGCGGTGGCCGCCGTGGTGGCCACGGCCGGTACCACCAATCTGGGTGTGATCGACGATCTGGAATCTATCGGCGAGGTGTGCCGCAGCCGTCAGGTCTTCTTCCATGTCGATGCCGCCTACGGGGGCGCCGCACTGGCCGCCCCCAGCGCCCGCCCCCTGTTCGACGGCATCGAGCATGCCGACTCCATCATCATCGATCCCCACAAATGGCTGTTCGCTCCGTTCGACTGCTGCGCCCTGCTGTGGCGAAGCCCTGATGTGGCCCGACGCGCCCATGCCCAGCACGCCGACTATCTGGCCTTCCTCGACTCACACGGCGACTGGAATCCCAGCGATTTCGCCATCCACCTGACCCGACGTCCCCGGGGACTGCCGTTCTGGTTCTCCCTGGCCACCTACGGCACCGATGCCTATGCCCGGGCGGTGGAGACCACGCTGGAGGTGGCAGCCCAGGCCGCCCGCCGTATCGAGGAGGCTCCCCATGTGCGCCTGGCCTTCGAACCGGGTCTCACGGTGGTGGTGTTCGAACGTATCGGCTGGGCCGCAGCAGACTATGAGGCTTGTAGCGAACGTATGCTGGCCGACAAGGTGGCGTTCGTGGTGCCGAGCCGCCACGACGGCAAGCCGGTGTTCCGGTTCTGCTTCGTCAACCCCCGGACCACGGTCGACGACATCGACGCCATCCTCGGCGCCATGGCCTGATGCAACCCCGCGCCCGCCGGGCACCAAGTGCTGGTGGGGCGTGGGAGTAAGGTGGCCAATCCGCTCGCTACTCGAAAAAGACGTCGAGCAAGGCGGTCGCCACCTCCGTCGGTGAGAGGTCGGCCTGTTCCGCCTTGGCCACCATGGCCCGGCCCTCGTCGGTTGCCAGCAGATCATCGACCCGGCGGTCGAGCGCCTGTTTCAGCCGGGCCCGGACCTCGGTCCGCACTCGATGCTCCCGGCGCCGTCGGAGACGATCACTCTGGCCGAGATACGCCAGATGATCGTCGATGGCGGCAATGACGTTCTCGGCCCCGGTTCCGTCCAGGGCCGAACTCATGACGATAGGAGGCCGGTAGTCGGCGTCGCCCCGTTCCATGGTGTCGAGCCCGGTCATGTGGCTGAGATCCAACATGAGCTCGAGGTCCCGTCTGACGTCGTTGGCCCCGGGCCGGTCGGCCTTGTTGACCACGAAGATGTCAGCCACCTCCAGTAGGCCGGCCTTGTTGGCCTGAACCGCATCACCCATGCCGGGGGTGGCCACCACAACCGCAGTGTCGGCGGCGCCGACCACGTCGACTTCGACCTGGCCGACCCCTACCGTCTCGATGATGACCGGGTCATAGCCCACGGCGTCGAAGAGGCGAACTGCCAGCGGCACGGCCAGCGCCAGTCCACCGGAGTGACCCCGGGTGGCCATGGACCGGATGAAGGGCCGGCGGTCGGCGGACAGGTCGTCAGGTGCCGGGGCAACCTGCCCGGTCTCGACCTCGGACACGTCGTACATGCGAATCCGATCACCGAGGATGGCTCCCCCGGTCAAGGGTGACGACGGATCGACGGCCAGCACCGCCGGCCGCCGGCCGGCATCGACGTAGCGATGCACCAGCTGACCGGTGAGGGTGGACTTGCCGGCACCGGGGGCCCCGGTGATGCCCACGATGTGAGCCTGACCGGCGTCCTGATGGGCCAGCTCGCTCAGCTGATCGGCCTCGGGACCACCCCGCTCGACAAGGGTGAGCAGGCGACCGAGGGCCAGACGGCTGCCGGCGGCCGCCTCGGAGTAGAGTCCGTCGACCGGCTTGTGGACCCGGGCCATGTTTCAGGTCTCGACCTTCGAGCCACCGACCGGCGCATCATCCGAAGCCTCGGTCGCGGCCACGGCATCGCGGACCACCTGAGCAACCTCGGAGGCCGACGCCCCGGGACCCAGTACGGCGGCAACCCCGGCATCGAGCAGCGCCTCGACATCGTCGTCGGGCACGATGCCTCCCACGATCACGGGGCAACTCAGCTCGGCCGCTCGCAGGGCCTCGACCATGGCCGGGGCCAGGGTCATATGCCCGGCGTTGTGCATGGACAACCCGACGGCATCGGCATCCTCCTGCTCGGCGGCGGCAACGATCGAATCCGTGGTTTGGCGTAGCCCGAGATAGATCACTTCCATCCCGGCGTCACGGAGGATGCGGGCCACGACCTTGAGACCGCGGTCATGACCGTCGAGCCCAAGCTTGGCCAGCACCACTCGAATCGGCGCATCGGACTTACTCATTCCCACTCTCCCCTCTCGATCGACGATCTCGGCACGGTATCCAGGTCACCTGGTGTTCCTTGGTTGCTCGATCATTCAACATTGCGGCAAGTTTCAGGAACGTTCGGCCGCAGGCCGAAGTTCAAGCCGCCCTCGGCCGGCGGCAGGGCGCCGTCCCACCGCACCTAGATGATGGCCTTTTCCACATAGGTGCCGAACACCTTTTCCATGGCCATTACGATCTCCTCCAACGTGGCGTAGGTCTTGACCGCGTCGAGAATCGGAGGCATGAGGTTGGTGTCCGACGACGACGCCGCCTCGGTCACCGCAGCCAGAGCCCGGGCCACGGCCTCATCGTCCCGCTGGTACTTCACCTCGGCCAGCCGCTTGCGCTGGAGGTCCTCCACCTCGTTGCCGATCCGCAGGATGTCGGCCCCGCCCTCCTGATTGCCGTCGGTGAAGGCGTTGACACCGACGATGATGCGACGGCCCTCGTTGACCTCACGCTCGAATCGGTAGGCGGCGTCGGCGATCTCCCCTACGAAATAGCCGTTCTCGATGCCGGTGTACACCCCCTCGAGGATGGAGCCGTTGCCCAGCTCGTCGAGATGGGCGAACACCGCCTCGGCCTGGCGCTCCATCTCGTCGGTCATCCACTCGACGAAGGGCGCGCCGCCCAGCGGATCGGCCACGTTGGCCACCCCCGTCTCGTGGGCCACGATCTGCTGGGTCCGCAGGGCGATGCGGGCCGCTTTCTCGGTGGGGAGGGCCAGGGCTTCGTCGTAGCTGTCGGTATGCAGGCTCTGGGTACCACCCAGCGCCCCCGCCAAGGCCTGGATGGCGACCCGGGCGATGTTGTTCTCCGGCTGCTGGGCCGTCAACGAGACCCCGGCGGTCTGGGTGTGGAACCGGCACAGCATGGAGCGTTCGGAGCCGGCGCCGTAGCGTTCCTTCATCCACCGGGCCCAGATCCGGCGGGCGGCCCGGAACTTGCCGATCTCTTCGAAGAAGTCGCTGTGAGAGTTGAAGAAGAAGCTGAGCCGACCGGCGAACTCGTCGACGTCGATTCCGGCTGCGATCGCCGCCTCCACGTAGGCGAACCCATTGGCCAGGGTGAACGCCAATTCCTGGGCCGCAGTGGAGCCGGCCTCCCGAATGTGATACCCCGAGATGGAAATGGGGTGCCACCGGGGCATCTCGGCCGAGGTGTAGCGGATCATGTCGGTGACGATCCGCACCGACGGCCGGGGTGGATAGATGTACTCCTTCTGGGCCTGGTACTCCTTGAAGATGTCGTTCTGGATGGTGCCGGCCAGATCGGCCCGCGCCACTCCACCCTTCTCTCCCACCGCGATGTACATGGCCAGCACGATGGCGGCCGGGCCGTTGATGGTCATCGACGTCGACACACCGGACAGGTCGATATCGGCGAAGAGATCCTCCATGTCGGCCAGGGTGTCGACCGCCACGCCGGCCCGGCCCACCTCACCGAGCGCCCACTGGCTGTCGGAGTCCCGCCCCATCAGCGTGGGCATGTCGAAGGCGGTCGACAGACCGGTACCCCCGTTGCGCAGGATGTCCTTGAACCGCGTGTTGGTGTCCTCGGCGGTTCCGAACCCGGCGAACATCCGCATGGTCCACAATCGGGATCGGTACATGGTGGGGTAGACACCGCGCGTGTACGGAAACCGGCCCGGGTACGGGGGATCGCCATAGACCGAGTCGACCGGCACGCCGGACATGGTCTCGAACGGGACATCCCGTAGCCGGCCGGCCTTTTCGGCCGCCTCGTACGCCCGGCGGTAGGCCTGCCGGGCCTGTTCGTCGTCGTGCTGGGTCATGTCATCACCGGTCGTCGTCGCCTGGTTTTCGAGCACCCGGGCTGAGTGGCCGGTGCCGGTTTCCAGTATCGCACAACCACAGGTGCCTTCGAGATTCGAGACCGACCCGAGCCGCCCGGGTCCGATCACCTCGTCAGGCGACGCCGGGCCTGGAGATCCAGGTGCTCAGTCACGTGCAGCCCGTCGAGCTCGACGTCGAGGGCCTCGGCCATGACGTCGTATTGCGACGGCGGGGTGAGCCCTCCGACGGGAGGATCCCGATCGAGGTTGGTGGGAAAGGCATAGGCCTCGGCGCAGGCGGCCAGGGCGGTGGCCAGGTCGGACTCGGTCATGCCTCGGCGTTTGGCCGCCAGGAGCGCCGGATACACGACCTTGGTCATAGCCAGCCGGTCGACCGATTCCATGGCCCGCCCCAACGGCGAGGAGATCTGCAGAAGGTTGGCCATTCGCCGCACGTGCGACGTCCGGTTGGTGCCGGCACCATGGAACAGGGCCGGATTGAAGTACACGAGGTCGCCCGCCTCCAGCGGCACCTGGACGTGGTGGGCGTCGAAGAAGTCGATGAACTCCTGCCGGCGCCAGGCCAGGTAGCCCAGCGGATACTTCTGGGAGTGGGGCAGATACATGGTCGGTCCGGTTTCGATCGGCATGTCGCAGTGGGCCACAGCTCCCTGCAGCGTCAGCCGGGGCGAGAGCTGGTGCACGGCCAACGGGTACTGCTGGGCCCGCTCATTGGTCATGAATCCGAGGTGGTAGTCGCGGTGCGGGCTTTGGGCCTTGCCGCCGGGCCGAACCACGTTGACCTGGCTGGTGATCTGGTAGCCCGGACCGAGCCAGGCCATGGCCCCCAGGGCGATCATGTCGTTGCTGTAGTAGTCGACGAACATCTCGGGATCGGCCACCGCCAGTTTCTCCAGCGCATTCCACACCCGGTCATTGGCCCCGGCCTCGGCAAAGTGGTCACCGTGGGTGTCGGCTGCCTCCCGCTCCGCAGTGATCAGTCCCTCGAAGGCCTCTGTGCCACGATCGACGATGCCCCGATCGACGGCGCCTTTGACGACGAAGATGCCCGGTCCGCGGTCGAGCACGAAGTCGAGTTCAGCGGCGACGGTGCCGGGAGAGTCGGCATCGGCGCTCAGGGCGGCCCGCAACCGATCGGCGCGGTAGACGACGGCGCCCTGTTCGACCCGCTCGGCGTGAGGACAGAGCCTCAGCAGGTCGTCGTCGCCCTGGCCTTCGGCCAGGACGGCCTTCAAGTCGTTCAGGTCGCAGGCGGCTTGATCGACTCGGGTGGGGAACCCGGGCCGGGCACGTTGATCGGTATGAACGGTCATCGATTCCTCACAGCACCGAGCGAATGGCCCATAGATCGGGGAACGCCGGTCGGAACAAGGTGGAGCGCAGGTAGTCGACGCCACTGGAACCGCCGGTGCCCATTTTGGAGCCGATGGTGCGCTGGACCATCATCACGTGGCGGAACCGCCACTCCTGCAACCCTTCGTCGAGGTCGGTGAGGGCCTCGCACAATCGGGTCAGTGCCGGATCGGTGCGGTAGATCTCGACCAGGGTCTGTTGAATGGGAGCGGAGTAGCCGGCGGCCCTGGTGACGTCCCGGTTCACGAACTCATCGGGCACGCGGTAGCCCTGCCGAGCCAGATAGGCGATGAACACGTCCCACAGCGACGGCTCCTCGAAGCGTCGCATCAGGTTGGCCTTTTCCCTCGGGTTGTGCTCGAATCGCTTGATGTGTTCGGCGTTCTTCAGCCCGAGCAGGAATTCCAGCTCCCGGAACTGGGCCGACTGGAAACCGCTGGCGTTGGCCAGGAAGTCCCGGAATGAGTCGAACTCGAGAGGCGTCATGGTCTCCAGAATGTCGATCTGACCGATCAGGGTATGGAAGATGGTCAGCACACGGTGAAGCTGGTGACCGCTGAGGGCCTGGCGATCCTCGTTGAGATGTACGACCAGCTCGTCCAGCTCATGAAGCACCTGCTTGAACCACAGCTCGTAGACCTGGTGGATGATGATGAACAGCATCTCGTCGTGTTCGGGTGGGTCCGATTCCGGATGCTGCAGGTTGAGCAGCTCATCGACTTTGAGATAGCTGCCGTAGGTCAGTTCCTCGATTGGTCCCGGCATGGTTGTGGCTCCGTGGAAACGTTGGTTGAAGTGGGGTCGGGTAGGTGACTTGGCAGCGGTTCAAATCTGGACCGGAAGCGGACCGAGCTGTGTCACCAGCTGTTCGGCCCGATCGAAATCGACATCGTCCAGGCTGGTGGCGTGAGCCGTCAGCTTGTCGAGGATGACGCCCTGGTCCTCGGCCCGGCTCTTGACCTCGTAGTAGGGCATGGTGGTGAACATGACCATGCCGTAGCGGGCGGCGATCCGGTCCGGAAAGCGACGCTCCAGCTCCAGCGCCAACCCCCGCTTGAGCAGATACCGGGGGTCGGTGACTCCTGATCGCATCTCGATGTAGTTGTCGAGGGCCATGTCGGCGATGGCATCGGCATCGGGTTTGCGGTCCATCTCGAACAAGGTGAAGGCCTGGGCCACATCGTTCGGATACTGGGCCAGACGGCGATCGAGCAACCGGCATGACTCCAGCGCCAGGTTCATGCCCTGACCGTGGAACGGCACGATGGCGTGGGCGGCGTCGCCGATCAGCACGCCGGCGTCCCCATGACTCCAGCCGCTGCACCGCACGGTGGCAAGATCACCGGTCGGGTTGGCGAAGAACTGCTCGGACAGATCGGGCACCAGATCGACGAAGTCGGGGAACTCACGGGCGAAGAAACGCTCCACCGCCTGCGGGTCGGTCAAGTTGGCAAACCCGTCGGTGGAACCGTTATCGGGGTCATCGGCCCCAAACGGCAGGAACAGGGTGACGGTGAAGGTGCCACCCGGGTTGGGTAGGGCGATCAACATGAAGTTTCCCCGGGGCCAGATGTGCAGGGCGTTTGGCGCCAGCAGGAAGGCGCCACCCGGGCCGGCCGGAATCTCCAACTCCTTGTAGCCGTGATCGAGTACGTGGACCGAGGTTGATCCGCCATTGACCAGTTGCATCGACCGTCGGATCTCGGAGTTGGCGCCATCGGATCCGAACAGGGTGTCGAACGGCACCTCGGCCATGGCCTCGTCGTTGTTGTCGTCGGTGAGCACCAGCATCCGTCGGGACCAGTCCACGCCCCGACAACGCTGGCCGAAGGCCATGGTCACGTTCCCGGTGTCCTCGGCGGCATCGAGCAGGATGGCGTTGAGGGCGTGCCGACCAACGGAGTGGATGGCATGGTCGTCACTGGTTCCGTAGGGCTGGAAGTTCACCTCCCCTTCCTCGGGGTGGACCATGCGTCCCCTCATGGGAATGGTGATCGGTTCGACCCGGTCGTAGACACCGAGCTCCCGCATGGCCACGATTCCCCGGGTGGCCAGAGCCATGTTGATCGAACGCCCGGCGTCGAGATCGACGAGCCGGGGATCGGGACGGCTCTCGAAGATGTGGACGTCGTGACCCCGCTTGGCCAGGAATGTGGCCATGAGCGCGCCGGCCTGGCCCCCGCCGACGACGACCAGGGGACCCTCATCGCCGAGTGGCTTGCTGTTCTTCCGGGTCACGTCGATCCACTCACCTTTTGTAGGCCGTCGAGTTCACGCCCTCGGAATGCCGCCGTCGGACGTGGCCGGCCGGCGGCCGGTCCGAAGACTATTCGAGAATTCCATCCAAAATCTCGACAAACCGATAGATGTCGGTGAACGAGTTGTACAGCGGCACCGGGGCCACCCGGATCACGTCGGGGTAACGCCAATCGCAGGCCACGCCGGAGGCTTCAAGTCGGTCGAAGGCGGCCTGACCGTCCTGGTCGGGATTGGTGACCCGCAGCGACGACTGGCAGCCCCGCCTCTCCAGCTCCTGTGGCGTCAGGTTCTCGATACGGTCGCCGATGACCTCGTCCAGGAGCCGATCCAGGAAGCGGATCTGCTGTTCGGACTTGAACCGCAACCGGCCGATGCCACCGGCCTCGTCGAACACCTCCATCGCCCCGTACAGCGCCGCCATCGACAACACCGACGGGTTGGACAACTGCCACGACTCCACCGTGGGGATGGCATCGAACACGTTCTCCATCTGGAACCGTGTCGTCTTGTTGGTGCCCCACCAACCGGTGAACTTGGGGAGCCCGGCGTCGGCGACGTGGCGGTTGTGTACAAAGCATCCCGACGGCCCACCGGGGCCGGAGTTCAGGTACTTGTAGGTGCACCAGGCGGCGAAATCCACCCCCCAGTCGTGCAACTCCAGTGGCACGTTACCGGAGGCGTGGGCCAGATCGAAACCCACTCTGGCCCCCACGGCGTGCCCGGCCCGGGTGATGTCGGCCATGGGCAGGACCTGGCCGGTGTAGTACTGGACGCCGGGCAACATGACCAGAGCCAGCTCATCGCCGTGGCGTTTGATGGCGTCGGTGATGTCATCGGGATGCAGGGTGTGAGCGCCCGGTCGGGGCTTCACCGTGATCAGTGACGTCTCGGGGTCGAAGCCCCGCTGGCGGATCTGGGACTCCACGGCGAAGTGGTCGGACGGAAAGGCGTGGTCCTCGATCAGGATCTTGTGCCTGGTCGATGTCGGGGTGTAGAAGCTGATCAGCAACAGGTGGAGGTTGACCGTCAGAGAGTTCATGACCACCACCTCCTCGGGATGACAACCGACCACGGCGGCCATGGAGTCGGTGAGCAATTCGTGATACGGCATCCATGCCGTGTCCCCGGTGAAATGGCCGGCCACCCCGAGCCGACCCCAGCGGTCGAGCTCGGCCTCGACCCGGCGCCGAGCGCGATGGCTCATCAAGCCGAGCGAATTGCCCACGAAGTAGATCTGGCGGCCTGTGCTTTGGCCGCCGTTGGAGCCGTTGGAACCGGGGCTCGGTTCGGAGGCGGAGAGCGGGTGAGCCGGGACCACGAATTCGTGGCGGAACCGGGACAGGGCATCCTCGGCGTCGAGCCGGGCCGCATCATCGAGTGTCGGAGTCGTCACGAGACGGCCACCCCCATTCCATCCTGCTCCCAATCTGATCGACGGGCCATCACTCGTCCTCCCCGGAGTGTCCGGGCACCGGGTGTACGGTGCCGCAATTGTCGCATGTCCTGGCCTCGAGGTCCTGGTAGAACGCATCGAACAGCGGGGGCAGGTCATCCTCGATGGACTGCATCTGCACCTGAAAGCGATGCAGCAGCGAATGACACGCGGGACAGTACCACTCGAAGCCGTCCAGCTCACCCTCCTGGCGGCTGTACTCCACCACCAAACCGATGGAGTCGGGATCGGGCCGTTGGGGGGAGTGGCTGACATCGGCCGGGAGCAGGAACACCTCGCCCTCCCGTATGGGCACATCGACCGGAGGTGAGCCCTCCTCCCGCAACAGCAGGTGCATGGTGCCCTTCAGTTGGTAGAAGAACTCGTCCCGAGGGTCCACGTGATAGTCGGTTCGCATATTGCCACCACCAACCACCATCACGATCATGCCGGCCTCGGGCCACACCTGCTTGTTGGCCACCGGTGGCTTCAGCTCATCGGCGTGATCGTCGATCCACTGCTGGAAGTTGAACGGTGGGGTTATGTCCATGGTGCTTCTCCTTGGCCGGCTGCCCAGGGCCTGTACAGCGGACAGGTCCGAAAACGCCGGTTGTGGTCGGCCTAGCCGATACCGGCTCGGCGCAGGGTGTCGAGTACCTTCCCCGCTATGGCCGGATCCATGGCCGACCGAGTGGCGAATCGGGTGGTGCGGAACCAGGCCTCAGTGGTGTCGGGGTCCAGTCCGTAGCGGCCGGCCACCAGTTCGATGTGATCGTCCCGCCGGGCCAGACCGGTGGCATGTTCGACCACGGCATCAACCACCCGGCCTATCTCGGTGGTTCGGGCCAGGAGGGCCTCGTTGCGAGCGGCGATGACAAACGACGGCCACGGCGTGGGTTGCACCCCGACCTGACGGAACCGTCCGGCGGTGACCAGGGGTCTGGTCATGAACTGATCCCACAGGAACAGATCGGCATCGCCGGCATCAAAGGCGGCCACTGCTCCTTCCAGGTCCCCGACCACCACGAACCGGTCGTCGGCCACCTTCCACCCCATTCGTTCAGCCTGGATGAACGCCATGAGATGGGATCCCGAGTTGTGGCGGGAGATGGCGATACGGGCCCCAGCGAGCTCGGTCTCATCGGCGAAGGAGGATTCGGCGGGCACAAACACTCCCCATTGCAGTGGCGACTCGACGTAGACCTGGATGATGGTGGCGGCCAGACCATCGGCGATGGCCTTGACCGTCCCCTCGGTCAGGATGCTGACCACGTCGAGTTCGCCGGACTCGAGCCGCCGCAGCATCTGGCCGGTTCCCCCCGGCTGATCCTGCCAGGAGAAGTCGACATCGTCGAGGCGAGCCGACTCCAGAGCCAAACGCCAGGGCAGGTTGAAGTGCTCGGGTACACCACCCAGGCGAAGCTCGCGGGTTTCCATGACTGCAATCCTAGTTTCGCCTGGCGGCTTGGATGTTCCCGATCACGTCAAGTCTCGGCGATGTTGGGCCGGAGGCCAAATCAAGCCGTCTTCGGCCGGCGGCAGGAGCACCGTCTCGCCGTACCAGTGTTCGCCGACGAGGCGAACTCACGGCGACGCTGCGAGTTGTGTCGAGGTCGGGCCCCGGTCGATCAACCGGCCCGCAGCGAATCCCAATCGACCTCGGCCGCGTCCCAGACCAGGATCGAGGGCGAACCGTCGACTCGGCGCAGTTCCAGCGTGGTGATCCCGGTGTCCCCGACGGTCAACACCCCGTCGCCACCATCGATGCCCGGGCCGGGGGTGACACCGAGGCCACCGGCCACGGACCCTCGGGCGCCGCCCGTCTCGTGATCCAAGCCATCGGGATCATCGAGATCATCGACGATGGTCAAGGCCAGGCCATACCGGCGCGTTTCGTACCGAACCTGAACCCGTCGTGCGTGTGCCCTCTCCGAACCGTCCATACCTCTCTAGACGCTGCGGTCGTCGATTTCGTTCACCCGATCGGGTTACAGATCGATCTCATTTCCTCAGAACTGCCGTCGTATGCTTCTGCCATGGGCGAGTTCCTGCTGCTGTCGATCGCGGCCTCGGTGGTGCTGACCGTCGTGGCCAACATCGCCCTTCGGTTCTGGACGCCCGATCCCGAACGGTGGTTTCCCTCCGACACCGACGCTCGCCGACCGCCTCCGGCGGTACCGGACGACGGCGGCGTCGGGCCCGACGACGGCGACGGCCGTGAATACGGCGACGGAAGAGACGGCCCCAGGGTTCGGGTGTTCTTCCCCTGGAGGGCCATGCTGGTCATCTCGATCGGACTCACCGTGTTGTTGAACGCGGTGGCCCTGCTGACTCGATGACAGCGAGGACTCGGCCGGTGAAATGGGGTGGAGCCGAATGGCCGATCCAGCCGTCATGGACCGGTTAGGATCGGGTCCCATGGCCGTCCCCGCTCCCGACAACGACGTCCGCGAGGTGACCAGCGTGCTGGTGCTGAACGGGCCGAATCTCAACCTGCTGGGCCGACGGGAACCGGAGATCTACGGTTCGAGCACCTTGGATGACATCATCACCGACCTGGAGGAGATGGCCAGTGCGTCAGGCTGTCGGATCCGCCACGTCCAAGCCAACTCCGAGGGGGCCCTGGTCGATGCCATCCAGGACGCCATGGGTTGGGCCGATGGGGTGCTGATCAATCCGGCCGGTTACACCACCACCAGCGTGGCCCTCCGCGACGCCGTCCTTGGCTCCGAGCTGCCGACGGTGGAGCTCCATCTTTCCAACATCCACGCCAGGGAACGGTTTCGGCAACGATCCATGTTGGCCGGTGTCTGCGTCGGTACCGTCGCCGGGTTCGGAGCGACGAGCTACCGGCTGGCCCTCCTCGGCCTGCTCGATCACCTGAACCGTCCCCGCCCCTGACCCGGGTTCTCACCACCCCACCCCACCCCTATTCGCGTTTACGGGCGAAACCGGTCACTCTTGACCGGTTTCGCCCGATTTCGCCAGTTGGCGGTGGCGGGGCAGGCCGCCATGAGGGTCGGGAGTCAGGCGCCGACCAGCTCCGGCTCGGGCTCAGGTCGGGGCTCGTCGATCGGCTCGGATTTCCGTCGCCACGGGGTGGCAACCCGATCCCGGAGCCACTCCACCACCAAGTAGAAATAAGGGAACGACACCAACACCAGGAACGTGCTCGACAGCAGCCCGAAGATGATGGTGTAGCCCAACGGCTCCCAGAACGGATCTGACAGGGCAAGCGGTAGCACACCGGCCACGGTGGTCAGGGTGGTGGCGACCAGGGGTCGGAACCGGCGGCGAACGGCGGTGGAGATGGCCGTTTTGCGGTCGGCGCCCGCTCTTCGCTCCTGGTTGGCGAAATCGGTGAGCAGGATGGTGTTGTTCACCGCAATACCAATGAGCCCGAGCAGACCCAGCATGACGAAGAAGCTCAGTTCGTTGTCGGTCAACAACAGGCCACCGAACACGCCGAACAGGCTGAACGGGATGGCCAGGAACACCAGGAGCCACTGCACCGTCGAGCGAAATTGGATGACCAGCAGGATCAGCATGGCGATGAGGGCCATGGCGAAGGCCGGTCCCATGGAGGCGAAGGACTCCTGGTTGTCGCTCTCCAGCCCGAAGTCGAATTGCAGGGCGTCCTGGTCGAGCCCCAGGGCGGCCAGCTCGTCGGGCCCGTACTGCGACTCCAGGTAATCCTGAGTCTGGGCCGTGGTGGTGCTGACATCGTCACCATCGAACCGGGCCTGAACCTCGACGTAGCGATCGCCGTCCCGGCGGGCGACCACATCGGTCAGCTCGATGTTGGTTTCCAACACCTGGAACGTCGTGCCGTTGGGCCGCTCGATCTCCGCCCCGGAGAGGGTGGCGGCGACGTCGTCAGCGGCTCGAGCCAGGGCGTCGGCGTCCTCACCGCGGATCTGAACCTGGAACGGGAACAGCGCCTCCGGCGGACCGGCCCCGATCTGGGAGAACACGACCCGCAAACCCTCGTTCTCGGCCCCGAACTGCTCGGCGATTGGGTCGAGCCGCTCGGCCACCAGGGTCGGCGCACTCGGTCGGTCACCGATGTCGGTGAGCGAGAACTGGGTCACCGCTCCCCCGGCGGACCCGGAGTAGGTGTAGCCCTGGACCAGGCTCGAACCCAGGGCGCCGGCCGCGGCCCGGTTGATCTCGCCCGTCAGGGCCCTGGCCTGCTCGATGGTGGTGCCGGGAGGGAAGGTGTATTCGGCCGACAGCTCGGTCGAATCCTTCGCCTTGGGGAAGATGTTGAATCCGACCCTGGGCAGGAAGACACCCAGGGCAACAACGACGAAGGCGACTGCGGTCAGGATTCCCAGACCGGCGGTGAAGAGCCCGCGCCTGCCCCTGATGTCAGGACCGGCCGCCGTCTGGCGGGACAACCAGTCCTCGAGTCGCCCTAACACGGCCGGTGCCGGCCTGGCCGAGAGGATCACGAACCGCGCTGCCAAGGGGATGAAGATCAGCGACAGGATGAGGGAGGTGACCAGGGCCACGATCACCGACAACGGCAGGATGCGAATGAACTCGCCCAAGATGCCGCTGATGGCCAGCATGGGTGCGAACACCAGCACGGTGGTGATGGTTCCGGAGATCGAGGCCGCTCCGACTCGCTTGATGGCGTGGCGAATGATCTCGATGGCATTGTGACGGCCCTCCCGGAATGTCTCGATCGACTCGGTGATGACGATGGCGTCGTCGACGAACAGACCGAGGGCCAGAATCAGCCCGAACAACGAGATGGTGTTGAGTGTGATTCCCAACAGAAAGAGCACGCCGACCGAGGTGGCCAGAACGGTGAAGATGAACAGCGCGGTGATGATCGATGCCCGCCACGAGATCAGCAGCAGGGCGACGATGGCGACGGCGATGACACCGGTCAGCACGTTGCCCTGGAGTGAGCTGATCTGCTTGCGGATCTGGGTGGCGAAGTCGACGGCAACCTTGGCCTCGTAGCCGTCGGGAACCAGACCGTCCTCGTAGGCCGAGGCCAGGCCGGCATCGGCACCGTCGCGGATGGCTAGTGCGTCGGTATCGGGAGCGGCCACCAGGCCGATGGCAACCGAGGGCCGGAACTGCAACGCGTCGTCGTCACCGCTCGACGTGGCGGTGATCTGATTGAACGAGGTTTCGATCAGCACCTCGTCGCCGGTCTCGGGATCGGTGCCACGCCTGAACAGCTCCACCACCTCGGCGCCTAAGACCTCGGGCTGGGATTCGAACGCCGGTACCAGCTCGGAGGCCGCCTCCTCCAGTTCGATGGCCGATACGTCATCGGCGCCATACACGCCGACCAGGAGGTCGAAGCGGTTGAGGAACCGGGACACGTCGAGCGATCGGGCCTCAACCTGAGCCTGCTCCGGTAGGTCGACGGACGCCAGCTCCCGGTTGATGATCTCGGCCCCGTCGGTCGAGGTGTAGTCCGTGTCAAGCGTGGCGATGATGGTCACGAAATTGGACGAGGAGGTGGAGTCCAGGCTCTCGATCTCGGGTCGATCGGCCAGCGCGTCCAGGACCGGTTGGGCCACCTCCTGATCGACCAACTCCGGATCCTCGACGAAGTAGGTTCCCGACACCACCGAGATCGGCACATTGATGGAGGGGAAACCCTCCCGGGGAAGCAGTGTCGAGTAGGCGAGGATCCCGAAGCCGACGAACAAGGCCCAGAGAGTCGCTGTCAGCGACGTCTTGGAGGCGAAGAAGGCAACAACGTTGCGAAGCATTGAGCCAGGCTAGCCAAGGCGGCGTGGGAGGTTGGTCCCATGTCTCCCACGCCGGTGTGACATCTCGCACCGGTGCCCTGACGCCGGAGTCCGCAGTCCGGGCCGGACTCGGCCCATTCCGATGCGTCGATTCTATGGTGCCGATTTGACCGGGAGGGGGGTACCGTAGCGCCAGCATGGACGACGGCGACTACGGCGACTTCGCAACCGAGGACCTGATGGCCGGCACGGGCCTGACGGTGGACATGTTGCTGTGCGACTCGGCCCAGGTGGCCGGAGGCAAGTTGTTCATTCTCGGCGGCGGTCTGGCCTCCATAGGGCCCAAGCCACAACCGCTGGCCATCGCCTTGCAGATCACCGTTCCGTGGGATCAGGCCAATATTCGCCACGAGTGGCGGATCGATCTGATCGATGAGGATGGCCGTCCCGTGCTGATCAGGGAGAAGCCGGTTGTGCTCCAAGGACGATTCGAAGCCGGTCGGCCCGCCGGGCTGCAGCCGGGAACGCCGCTCGGGGTGTCGCTGGCCATCAACCTGTCGCCGCTGCCTTTCGTCGGTGGTCGTGGCTATGCCTTCGCCCTCACCATCAACGGGGTACGCCGTCCCGATTGGAGGGTTCGGTTCTTCGTCAGACCGTCACCCCAGCGCGAAGGGAGCCATGGCCGATGACGGTTGACATCAACCATGAGCGCGTGGATCAGACGTTGGACGGCGGGGGGTCGGCACCAACCATCAGCGTCACCGGTTCGGCCTCGGCTACCGTGGAACCGACCGTGGCCGTGCTGTCGGTCGGTGTGTCCGAACAGAACTCGAGCCTCCAGCAGGCCCGGCGGTCGGTCACGACCAAGCTGGCAACGGCCCGGCGGCAACTGGAAGCCGTGGGCGTCACCAACCGGGATATCCAGACGTCGGGTCTGGCGGTCCACCCCATCCATGAGCCGCTTCACGACCAGCGGCGGCCCCTACCCGGTGATCGTGTCGGTCGTCGCTTCCATGTGTCCAACACCATGACCGTGGTCTTCCGGGATGGCCCTCGCCAGGCCGAGACCGCCATCGACGGCCTTTTCAAGACCGTGGGCGACGGACTGGAACTCCACGGCCTGCGCTTCGACTGCGACGACACCTCCGAGGCCGAGACCGAGGCCCGGCGGTTGGCCTTCGAGCAGGCCAGGGACAAAGCCGAGCACTTGGCCCGGCTGGCCCAGGTCCGGTTGGGACCGGTGATCTCGATTGTCGAAGTCCGGGAGCCCGCCCACTCACCCGGGGCCAGGCTGTCCATGGCGCACGCCGCCGAGACCATGTCGGTTGATGGGGGGGCGTTGTGGGTGTCGGTCGTGCTGTCGGTGCAGTGGGCCATCGACTGAGGCGGCGGCCCCTGAACCCCGGCCCGGAACCTCAGTGAAGCGAGGCCCGGCCTGGTTTCACCTCGTCGGTCTTCCGACGTGAGCGACTGAGTATCCTTGGGCGGTCATGGCCGGGCCAACACCTCGCCGTTCACCACGGTGAACCAGGCGGCGGGGTGCGAGGCCCAGGTTCTCCAGCCGGCGGCGATTCGGGCCAGGTCCCCACTGGAGGCCAAGCCGTACTCGACGGCCTGGACCGCCAGCTCGGAATGCTCGACCCGCTCGGCCCACAACCCGCCCCACCAGGCACATTCCTCAACCTTGGCGAAACACCAAACGTCGGCCGAGCACTCGACGGTGGCGAACCCGGCCTGCTGCGCCCACCGCCGCAGATGGCGTCCGGCGTCGGGTTCAGCCCGGTTGCGGCGAGCCACGGCCTGATAGAGCTCCATCCACTGATCCAGTTCCGCCAATCGGGGGAACCAGGCCATGGCCCGGTAGTCGGCGTCTCGTACCGCGACCACCCCGGTCGGGGCGACCACCCGCCTCATCTCGACCATAGCAGCCACCGGATCGGACAGATGCTGGAGCAGCTGATGAGCGTGGACCACGTCGAAGGAGCTGTCAGGGAACGACAGCCGGTAACAGTCGTCGACTTGGAAGGTCAGGTCCCGCAGCCCGGGACCGAAGTCGGTCGAGTCGGCCCGTTCGATGATGGCGGCGGACCGATCGACCCCGATCACCGATCCTGGATGGAGCCGGGCCGCCAGATCGGCGGTGATGGTGCCGGGGCCACAACCGACGTCGAGCAAATGCCGGCCCGGCTGCAGGTGAGGCACAAGATATCGGGCCGAGTTCTCCACGGTTCGGAACGTGTGGGAACGTAACACCGCCGGATGATGGCCGTGGGTGTAGACGTCGTCGGATGGCGGTTGGGTCATCGGATCCTCTTCGAATCGGCTCTTGACGAGCCGCCCCTCCACGGCTCGGACCGCTAGGAATCGAGAAAGCGCCAGTCGACAAAGACGCCGCTGTCGTCGATCAGAACCACGGTCTCCCGGTCGTTGGACCATACCGGAAACGACTGGTCGAGGTGAACGGTGGCTGTATCGTCGGGTCCCGCTCCGGTGCGAACCAGCAGCGAACCACCGGCCGGGACGGTCCGGTCCAGGACGAAGCGATGACCGGTGGTGTCGTCCCGAATCATCCACCCGGACAGGTCGCGGTCGAACACTCCGGTGTTCACGATCTCCACCCACTCCTCGGTCAGGTTGAACCGATCGTTGCCGGGGGCGTCGGCCTGAATCCGACCCAGCTCGATGGTCGTGGCCGCCGGCCGGCCGCACGTGTCACCCCACATGCCTCGCCTATTCTCGGCCGCCTGCTTCATGAGCTCCCGGTTGTCGAGCCGATCCCCTGTGGCGAATCCCCAACCGCCACTCACCATGGACGCCACCACCGACCCGGATCTCTGCTCGTCACCGGGTTCGACTCCGGCCGCCAGATCAGCCAGCGTTCGACCGAAGCGATCGAACTCGTCGGCGTCGTCGACCACCAGGAGGATCTGGGACCCGATACGAGCCAGCGACTCCAGCGCCTGTCGAGCCCGGTCGCCCTGACAGGTCTCCACATCGGTTCCGTCGGCCAATTCCCGGTAGAGCTCGGGTGCGTTGAACCCGCGGAGCCGCACCTCGATCTCCTGGCCGCCGCGTTCCACCTCCAACGAGTCACCGTCGATGACTCGGATGACAGTTGCCGCTGTCGCCAAGCCCGGCGCCGGCTCGATCGATGGTGGGTTGGCCGCGCCGGACCCGGGATCGCCATACTCGAACCAGCCCGACGACGAGCTGCAGGCAGCGGCGGTCACCGCGGCCAGGACTACCAAAGCGATCAGGCCGACAACGGGCCGGGGCCGGGCCGAGCGGGTCACATTCGCATACGGGATGCTTCGGGATCCCACAAGCAGCCGTCGACCAGATGAGCCGGCCGGCGCATTCCCAGGATCTCGATCTCGAAGCGACCGGCGGGGGTGTGGCCCGCCACGTCGGGGGCGAGTCCGGCCGGGACATAGCCTATGGCCACCGACACGTCACGGTGATGGGCATAGCCACCGGAGGTGACCCAACCCACGACCTCGTCGTCGTACCAGATCGGTTCGTCACCGATCACGTCGGCTCCGGCCCGTCCCGGCTCGGTGTCCACCGTCCAGGTGAGCAGCCTCCGCTCCGGGCCCCGGGACTTGGCCTCGACCAGGGCATGGCGGCCGATGAAATCGGGCTTGACCTTGGGGTCGAGCTTGACGAAGCGGTCGAATCCGGCCTCGAACGGATCATAGATGGGCCGGTACTCCCGGGCCCAGCTGCCGAAGCCCTTCTCCAGCCGCAACGAATTCAGGGCGTGGAGTCCGAACAGGCGCAGATCGAACTCGGCGCCGGCCTCCATCAGCCGGTCGAAGACATAGCGCTGGTAGCTGGCCGGCATCCAGAACTCGTAGCCCAGGTCGCCGGTGAAGCTGACTCGACCACACCACACCGGAGCCCAACCCACCGAGATCGATCGGAAGTCCATGAACCGGAAGTTCTCGGCCGACACGTCATGGTCGGTGACGGCGGCCAGGAGATCCCGGCTACGGGGTCCGGCGATGGACAGGCCACAGGTCTCATAGCTCAACGTGCGATACCAGACCGAGCCGTCGCCGGCTAGATGACGGTCGAACCATCGCTGGTAGTAGCGCTCGGCGATACCGGAGCCGAACACCACGAAGCGCTCGGCGTGGTCGACGTTGCCGGTGGCCCCACCGGTCACGGTGGATGCCGGGCCGAGGGCTTCGCCATCGGCCGGTGGCAGGCAGGCGATCGACAGGTCACCCATGAGCTTGCCACCGTCGTTGACCAGGGGAGCCAGGGCCATGCGGCCGGGCCGGGGCACCGTATTGGTGCTCAGCCGTTCCAGGAACGCTCGAGCACCCGGTCCGGAGAACTCGAACTTGGAGAATCCTGTGGTCTCCATCATGCCCACCCCGTTGCGCACGGCCAGCGTCTCGCCCCGGACCCGGTCCCATGCGTTGGACCGGCCGAAGGTGACCTTCTCGGTCGGCTCCTCACCCTCGGCCTGGAACCACAGCGCGGTTTCCAGTCCGAAGGCGTTTCCCCAGACCGCATTGGCCTCGCGGAGCCGATCGTGGATGGGGCTGGTCTGCAGCCGCCGACCCTCGGGCAGGAACTCGTTGGGAAAGGTGATGCGGAAGCGGCGGGAGTAGTTCTCCCTGACCTTGGTGTTGGTGAAACTCGGTGTGGCGAAGTCGCCGTACCGGGCGATGTCCATGGCCCAGACGTCGAAGCCGGGATCGCCCTCGGTGATCCAGTTGGCCAGCGCCAGGCCCACTCCACCGCCCTGGGACAGCCCGGCCATGACCGCACACGCCGACCAGTAGCCGGGAAGGCCCCGAACCGGTCCCAGCAGCGGGTTGCCGTCGGGGGCGAAGGTGAACGGACCGTTGATGACCTGCTTGATACCGACCTCGGAGAACACCGGAAAGTGCCTGAACCCGACCTCGAGGGACTGAGCAATGCGCTCCAGGTCGGGCGTGAGCAGCCGCATACCGAAGTCCCATGGCGTCTCGCTGGTCGACCACGGCTTACCGTGGCGCTCGTAGGTGCCGAGCAGTAGGCCTTCGCCCTCCTGGCGCATGTAGATCTCGCCCCCGAAGTCGATGGCGTGGGCCAGCTCCCCGTTCGTGGCGTTGTAGTCGGCTAGGGCCGCAATGGGCTCGGTCAGCAGATACATGTGTTCCATGGCCAGGAGCGGAAGCTCGAGGCCGACCATTCGGCCGACCTCCCGGGCCCACAGTCCTCCGGCGTTGACCACATGCTCGCACCGGATCACACCCTTCTCATCGCCCGAGGTCGGGTCGTGGACGTGCACGTCCCACCGGCCGTCGGCGACAGACGGCACCGGGGTGATGGCCTTGGCCCATGCCCGGCGGAAAACAGTGGCACCGTTGTCGCGAGCAACCTGGGCGTAGGCGTTGGTCACCCCGGTCGGGTCGACGTGGCCCTCGTGGGCATCCCGCATGGCGCCGACGAAGTACTTCTCCTCCAGGAAGGGCATGATCTCCTTGGCCTCGGACACCGAGATCAGTTCGGTGTCCATGCCCAGGTAGCGGCCGCGGGCATGGGCCATGCGCAGCCAGTCCATGCGTTCCGGGGTGTCGGCCAGCAAGACGCCGCCGGTGATGTGGATGCCACAGTCCCGGCCCGACAGCGCCTCGATCTCCCGGTAGAGCTCGATGGTGTACTGCTGGAGCTTGGCCACGTTGGGATCGCCGTTGAGGGTGTGCATGCCACCGGCCGAATGCCAGGTGGACCCGGCGGTCAGCTCGTCTCGCTCCAACAGGACCACATCCGTCCACCCGTTGCGGGTCAGGTGGTAGAGCACACTGGCCCCCACCACTCCCCCGCCGATGACCACCACCTGGGCGGACGACGGCAACGGTGCCTTCTGTGCAGCCATTCGGCTCCTTTCACTCCCGGCCTTCACCTGGTTGTACCGCCCCTTTGAAGCCGGATCGACAACAGATCAGTAGTCGGTGGCGACACCGCCCTCGCGGACTCGGCGGGCCACGAAGTCATCCAGTGCAGCGCGGCGATCATCGTCCATGGCCGGCGGCTGGTAGTCGTCGAGCAGGCGACGGGCGACCGTGGCCATGTGCTGGTCGGTGGTGGGCGCTCCCCCCTCCACCCACGATTCATAATTGCGCCAGTCCGACAACATCGGGGCGTAGAAGGCGTGCCGATAACGGGATTGGGTGTGGGCCACCCCGAAGAAGTGGCCCCCGGGGCCCACCTCGTCAATGACCTCGACGGCCAGGGAGTCGGGGTCGGTGGCCAGCGGTGTCAGGAACTCGGCCACCATCGACAGCAGATCGGCGTCCAGCACCATCTTCTCGTACGATGCCCGCAGGCCACCCTCCATCCAGCCGGCGCCGTGCATGACCAGATGGGCACCGCCGTTGATGGCCCCCCACAGGGAGAACACCGACTCGTAGGCAACCTGGGCATCCAATGCGTTCCCGGCGTTGACATTCGACGAGCGGTAGGGAACGTCGTAGCGACGAGCCAGCTGGCCGCCGACGATGGCGGCCTTCATGTACTCCGGGGTTCCGAACGCCGGTGAGCCGGAACGCATGTCGACATTGGAGGTGAACCCGCCGTACATGACCGGGGCCCCCCGGCGGACGACCTGGGTCATGGTGATGCCGGCCAGGGCTTCGGCGTTCTGCTGGACCAGGGCCCCGGCCACCGTCACCGGCGCCATGGCCCCGGCCAGGGTGAACGGGGTTATGACGATGATCTGGTTGCGGGCCGAGTACTCCATGATCCCCTGCAGCATGGGGATGTCGAGTCGCAGCGGTGACGAGGTGTTGATGATGGAGAAGATGGAAGGCTCGGACTCGAGCTGCTCGTCGGACAGGCCACGGGCGATGCGCACCATCTCCAGACAGTCGCGGTTTCGTTGAGCTCCGAGGCTGTAGGCGTGGATCGGCTTGTCACTGAGGGTGAGTTGGTCGTGGGTGGCGTGGAGGTGGCGCACCGACGGATGCACGTCGGTCGGCTCGACCGGGTAGCCGCCGAAGAGGTGGACGGCGTTGAGGCTGTGGGCCAGCTTGACCAGGCCTTGGTGGTCAACACGGGTGCCGGTGCGTCGGCCCCCGGCCACATCGGACACGTTGGGAGGGCTGGCCACCGAGGTGAAGGCCACGTGGTCGCCACCGAACATCAGGGTTCGCTCCGCGTTCCAGGAGTGGAGCCGGAACTGGGAGGGGGCGGAGGACACGTAGTCCATCACCATCTCGGGGTCGAACCGGACCCGGTCCTCCCCGTCGTCGATATCGGCCCCGGCCGACGCCAGGAGTTTGCGGGCATCGGCGTCGAGGACGTCCATCCCGGTGTCACGCAACACCACCAGTGAAGCGTGGTGAATGGCCTCGATCTCGTCGGCCGAGAGCAGCTCGACCGGGGCGAACCGACGTTGGGGCTGACCGAACGCTCGCTGGGAGACCCGGGGTTGGTCCTCGGCCTGGTCGCGCCGGTTTCGACGTGCCCGTCCGCTGCGTCGTCTCCGAGCCTCCGGCTCCTCGGACATGCGATCAACCTCATGGTTGTCCCGGTCGGATCGAGGCCGACGACCGGGCTTGTACAGGACCTCCTCGACATTGTTCCATCTAGGCGGTTGCCTGAGGCTATCGGCCATGGAACAATTCCGGACGGGCGGGTGAGGAACTTCGGATTATCAGGCCGACTAACTACACTGACCGCGATGCCGAGCTACGAGCGAGTAACCGAGACGGGAATCGTCAGCTTGTACTACGAGGAAACCGGGTCCGGGCACCCGGTGTTGTTGATCGCGCCGGGCGGCATGAGATCGACCCTGGCCGCCTGGTCGAACGCCCCGTGGAACCCGATCAAGCAGCTCGGCGACGACTTCCGGGTCATCGCTATGGATCAGCGAAATGCCGGACGATCAACCGGGCCGATCTCGACCAACGATAACTGGACCACCTACCGGGACGATCAGCTGGCGCTGATGAATCATCTGGGCATCGCCCGATTCCATGTCATGGGCATGTGTATCGGCGGTGCCTATATCGGCGGGCTGCTCGAGGCCGCGGCCGACCGCGTCACCTCCGCCGTGGTGCTGCAGACCATCGGGCTGGAGGACAACCGTGAGGCGTTCATGGAGATGTTCGACGGCTGGGCCGAGGAGCTGAAACCCAAGCGTCCCGATGTCAAGGACGAAGCCTGGGCCGCGTTCAAGCAGAACATGTATGGCTCGGACAAGCCGTTCTTCTCGGTCGACGCCACGGCGTTCGCCAACACCGACACCCCGATTCTGGCCCTGATGGGCAACGACCTCTACCACCCGTCGTCCAGCTCACGCCTGCTGGCCGGCGCCGCCCCCAACGCCACCCTTATCGAGAACTGGAAGGAAGACCCGGCTCGCAACGTGGCCATGGACCGGGTACTCGAATTCCTCCGGGCCACTACCCCGTCGGCGGCCGCGGCCGGCGACTGACCTTGGTGGGACCCGGGCGGCCCGGCCCGGATTGGTGCGCACCGGCGGCGGCAGCCGAGTGGTCCGTGGCGGTGTCCACGGAGGGCAACTCGTTGGAACCGACCCCTGATGCGCCATAGCCGTCGGCCTCCGGTACTGTGATGGAGGAGCTATAGGTGGAGGACCCAGGTGGCCGGTTACTACTCGGTTCAAGAGCAGTCAGTGCAACGCTCGAACCACGTGCTGTCGTACCCGGAACGGAGCCAAGCGACCACCGTCTTCGTTCTCGGCCTCTGCGGCATGCTCGTGTTCCCCCTGCTAGCACCGTTTGCGTGGTCCATGGGTACCCGGGAGCTACAGGCGATTGAGGCTGGACGTCGCGCTCCTGACAACCGGCAGATGGCTCGTATCGGCAGGATTCTGGGGATCGCGATGAGCTTGCTCCTGATCCTCTTCGTCGCGCTCGTGTTCGGCCTCATCCTCGTCTCGCTATAGCGAAGAGCGCTGCGTCGCCCATCACTGACCGACGCCGGATCGGCCGCCCAGGACGGCACCCCGCGTCCGGAATCACCCCCGGGAAACTGGTCGGGGTGGACTTGTCGCCAGGGATTTCCTTGGCGCTGCTACCGAGCGTCACCACGGCCGACGGATCCGACGGTCCCAGTCGGCTCCGAGGGGCGCAACCACGTCGTCCTCACGACGGCGCACAGGCCAGGGTACTACGGCTGTTGGTCGACGAAGTAGACGACCTCTGGATCACCGTGATCCAGCCCATCGAGTCGGCCGCTGAACGTCCAGCCTTCCGCGGTGAACAACGACCGCATCGCGTTGTTCGACTCGTTCGTCGAGCTGAACACACGAGATGTGCCGGCACGATCAACCGCGGCTCGGAGCAGTACTCGCCCTACACCGCGTCGCCGATAGTCCTCATGAACCATCAGCAACTCGACGAAGTCGCGGTCGAAGAACCGCTTCGGTGCCGTCACGACATAGCCAACCAGGTCGCCGCCCCCGGCGACCAGACAACGACGATTCGCCACCGCCTCGTGGATGAAGAGGCTCCTGTTGAGATCGCCGCCACGTGCCAGATCGTCGAGCTGCTGCACTGCGTGCTTCTCAGCGTCGCATGCGAGCCGAATTTGAAATCGCACCCTGGAATCCTAGTTCAGGCGGCGAGATGGCTACTGGAGCGGGACCAATGCTGGCCGGCCGACTCCGGAAACCCCAATCGATCGTTCGCGTCAGGCCGACTGGGGAGTTGGTGTGTCTGCCGCCCGCCCGGGGCGCAAACACGAACACTGTCGCCGAGGGGACGATGAGCATACGCTGAGGCGAAGCGGCCTCACCCCTTCCCGGATTGGCCGCCAAATGGGTCAAACCCGAGTTTCGAGCGCCCCCACTTGGGCTCGATATCAATTCTCCCAAAGGGCTCTATGCCAAAGACCGACATTGCGATACGCCTCTTCGCCCCCGAAGACTGGGACGCCCTCTGCGCCGTGTACGAACCGGCCGCCCGCCGCGAACTGCAGCTCACCGGCACCGACCCGGCCGCGTTCCGTCCCATGGCCGACGAAGAGGACCTGGCAACCTTCCAGCGCCTCAACACCGCCCTGGTGGCCTGCCTCGACGGGCGCCCGGTCGGCTTTGTCGCCTGGCGCGACAAAGGCACCTGGAGCGGCAGCGGCTACCTGTCCTGGCTCTACGTCGATCCAGCCCACCACCGGCGCGGCATTGGCCACGCCCTGCTCACCCGCGCCCTGGCCGCCCTGGGCGAGCAGGCCTGGACCCTGGCCAAACAGGGCAACAACCCAGCCATCGTTCTGTACCGCAAGCACGGCATGCAGATTGTCAAGTCGAGGCCGGCCGAGTCTCGGGGCTATCTCCATACCGAACTCCGCCTGGCCCTGCCCACCAGCCACAAGGCGGATCCGTCTGTGCCCAATTTTGGCGGCTGACCTTCTCAGTTGCACCCCAACTGAACGAAAGCCAACGACTCCCGTGGGCTCGAAACCGAAGTCTTGCGTTAGGACGTTTGATCAAGCCTTCCTGGCGATGATCTGCATTGGCGCCAACACCCCGCCGGCAACGAGGGGAAGAAGGTTTGCGAACATCTCCGAGAACTGGGGACCCATCAGATGCCCGAGATGGACCGGAGGCGGTTTGGCCCGCTGGGCAGCAATGGCCTGCCGTACCAACGGACGCCGATCGGTGACCGCTGCCTCGACAAAGCCGGCTTCGTGCAACACTTCGACATATTCCTCGGGTGAGGCCACAAACGAGTGATCGGCCAACGAAGCCCAGGGTGTCGGAAAAGCGATGTCCCCCTCCCCGACCCGCATGATGTCATAGACCGCAGCGGTACCGCCGGTGCGGAGCACCCGGGCGATCTCGTTCATCAATGTGGCCTTGTCCGCGATGTTCATACCGACATGCAGGATCGTCGTAAGGTCGGCCGAGTCGTCGTCCACCGGCAACTCCAGCGCGTTGCCGACCTCGAACCGTGCCAACTCGTCGAGACCAAGCGCAGCCGTCAGCCGGACGGCGACGTCGACGAACTCAGGCGTGAGATCGACACCCACGACGGTGCAGCCCCGGCCGGCGATCACGCGAGCTGCGCCTCCGATGCCACACCCGACGTCGACGACCGACGAGCCTGGCCGAAGGCCGACATCGGCCAGCAATGCCTCGGTAGCCGATCGACCTCCCAGATGGAACTCGTCAACTCCGGCCAGCAGGTCGGCGTCGATCTCTTCGACGGATAGCCCAGCCGCTTCGAACGCCCCAACGATCCGATCGAACTGACCTGAACTCCCGTAGTGGCGGGCAATGTTGGACATCGACTGCAGCCTAGTTCGTCGTCCGGTGTCGGTCGATGCTGCCTCGGGCCCGAACTCGGAGACAGGCTCAGGACAGCGGCGACCGACGTCTCCATCCGAAGCATCGGTGACATCTGGAACTCCGACAGTTTTTCTCTCTTTTAGCATGTTGTTTCCTTGTATATCGAACTGATGTTTGCTGCAATGACGGCATGATCGATGGCGGGTTGCCACCAGAAGGTCAGAGAGACGATCTGACGCTGTTGGAGACCGCTGTCGATGCGATGGTGGCAACCGGCCTCGACAGCCTTCCTGGGGCCGAGCTGCTGGACCGGGCCTGCCGACTACAGAAACTGTCAGCCAGGATCGACGCCGCCCGGGCGGCCACCCTTGCTGCGGCCGACACCGCCTCAGAGGCACCCGGGGTGCTGCGAGACCTTGGGTTCCGAACCGCATCCCAGGTTGTGGCGGCCGAAACCGGGGCACCGGCCCGGGAGATCCACGCCACCGCCCGCACCGGGCAATGGATGGAAGGGTTCCCTGTCTTCGCCCAAGCGGCCGCCGACGGGGTGTTGACCCTGCGTCACCTACGAGAGTTGAAGAGCTTGGACAAACCCGATCGGCGGGATGCCCTCGTTGCCTCACAGGATGAGTTGGTGGCTGCGGCTCGGGATCACGATTTTGTGGAGTTCACCGACCGGCTCACCGTGTGGTTGATCAATCACACCACGTCCGACGAGGTGCAAGAGCAGGTCAAGAAGACCTCCTGCACCTGGAACGCCAACACCGACGGTTCCATCGACGGCCGGTTCCACCTCGACCCGCTGTCAGTGGCTGCGGTCGGCACCGCACTCGGCGATGAGATGCAGCGACTGTTCCGCCAACAATCCGAAGGCGACGGCAAGGCCGACACGCCCAATCGGCGGCGGGGACAAGCCCTCGTCAGCCTCATTGTCGGCGGGGCTGAAGCGCCCGGGTCGGCCACCACCACCCCGCTGGTGAATCTGGTCATCGGCCAGAAGATCCTCGAGAACTTCTTGGAGCGGTACCTGGACCCCGACACCGTATGGCCTTGCTTCGCACGTCCAACCCGAGTTTGCCGTCCGGCAAACTGGTCCACCCAACGCTGGATCCGGCGATGTTTGCCGAAGGCAAACTCGGGTTTGCCGGGCAACGCCCGGCAAAACTGTGATCCTGGACAACAAGTGGAAGCGCGACCACGTACAGGCCGTGGCCTGACCCAGGCAAGACTTGCGCCGCTCCACACCTGAACCTTGAAAACCGAATAGGCCCGGGCCCCGGCGCAACGACTACACTCTACGACGTGCTGAGCTGAGAACCAGTCCCTGTCCTTGCTCCGTTCCGGAGCCTTTCGCAGTCGAGGTTTCTCATGTCCGCTCAGCTCGTCGTCGACAATGTGTCGTTCTCCTATGGCTCGACGCTCGTGCTCAATGGTGTCAGCGTCACCGTCGGGCCCGGTGACCGCATCGGGGTGATCGGCCCCAACGGTTCGGGCAAGTCCACACTCCTGTCCCTCATGGCCGGCGATCTGACCCCGGACCGGGGCCGGATCACCACCATCCCGGCCGGTGCCGGTGTCGGGCTCATGACCCAGCAACTCGACGACCGGCCGGGCCAATCGGTGGACGACCTGCTGGCCCGCCGCAGCGGTCTGACCGCCGTCAACGTCGAGTTCGAGGCGGCAACCCGGGCACTGTCGGACGGTGAACCCGACGCAGCCGAACGATACGACCGGGCGCTGGCCCGCTATCTGGCCACCGGTCCCGAGTACACCGAAGCCCGCATCAAGGCCGCCCTGGCCGCCGTCGGTCTGGACGGGCCGGACCGGGATCGGCCGACGAACCAACTCTCCGGTGGTCAGCGGACCAAGTTGAACCTGGCCTCGATCAACCTCAGCGTGCACGACATTCTGCTGCTGGACGAGCCGACCAACGACCTCGACCTCGATGGCTTGGAGCGACTACAGCAGCTGGTTGGCCACCGGTCGGCGGGTCTTGTCGTCATCAGCCACGACCGGGCCTTCCTCGAGGCGACGATCACGTCGGTGCTCGAGCTCGACGGCCACGACCATACAGCCACCCTCTATCACGGCGGGTTCGAGGCCTGGCAGACCGAGCGCCGGAGGGCCCGTGGACGCCACGAGCAGCAGTACCAGGACTATGTGTCGGCCAAAGCTCAGATCGAGCAACAGATCGATCGAACCCAGCGGTGGTCGACGAGCGGCGCCAACCGGGCGCAGCGGGCGTCCCGTGCCGACGAGCCGGATCGCAACATCCGGGCGGCCAAGATCCGAGGCGCCCAGAACCTGGGATCCAAGGCGGGCCAGGCCGAACGATCCCTGAACCGACTCGACGTGGTGGACAAGCCGTTCGAGCCGTGGGTGCTTCGACTTCGGTTCGCCCCGGCCCCCCGCAGCGCCGAGCGGGTGGCCGACCTTCGCGGCGCGATGGTCAGGCGAGGCACCTTCACCCTCGGCCCCATCGATCTCGAGATCGCGTGGGGAGACCGAGTGCTGATCACCGGGGCCAACGGCTCGGGCAAGACCACGCTGCTCGGTCTGCTGCTGGGCGATCTGGCTCCTGAGGCCGGAACCGCGCACCTGGCCGCCAACGCCAGGGTCGGCCGCATGGACCAGCATCGGCGGCCGTTCGCCCGGGCATCGACGTTACTGGCGGGCTTCATTGAGGCGACGGGGACCACCGAACCGGAGGCCCGCAGTCAGTTGGCCAAGCTCGGCCTGGGGGTGGAGCACCTTCGGAGGCCGGCCGACCAGCTGTCGCCGGGGGAACAAACGCGGGCACTGCTTGCGGTGTTCGCCATCACAGGCTGCAACCTGCTGGTTCTGGACGAGCCGACCAACCACCTCGACCTGGAGGCCATCGAGGAACTGGAGGCCGCCCTCGACCACTTCACCGGCACCATCATCCTGGTCAGCCATGACCGGCGGCTGATCGAACGGGTCGCCAGGTGGAACCTAACCCTCCGGCTGTGAACTCAGCCGAAACCGTCGACCTCGGCAATATTGGCCACCGCCTCACCCTGGTTGATCAGGGCCCGGTGGGTTCGGCCCACCACGATGCCCCCGGACCGGGCCTTGATGCGGCCAAGACGACGGCCGAACGGATCATGCAGCGAGGCGATCACCTCACCCTTCGACACCTTGTCCCCCAATTCGGTCTCCAGGTGGAGCACGCCGCTGCGGGGTGACCTGGTCCACTTGGTACCGGTGGCCATCAGGGTCTTCGGGGTACGACCGGGCCGAGGGGGGATCATCCCGATGTGGGCCAGGCATCGAAGCACGCCGGCGGTACCGACGTCGATGGAACGAGGATCGAAACGATTGGCCTCGCCACCCTCGTAGAGAAGGGCAACCGTGCCCTGCTCGGAGGCCACCTCCCGGATCGAGCCGTCCCGGGTGTGGGCGTCGATGGTGACCGGAGCGCCGAAGACTTTGGCCAGCGCCAGCGTCTCGGGATCATCCAGGCCGGCTCTGATCTGAGGCAGGTTGACCCGGTCGCCGGAGCCGGTGTGGAGGTCGATGCCGAGACTGCACCGGCTCACCACCTCCTTCATGATGATGTTGGCCACCCGGGCCGCCATCGAACCTCGGGCCGAGCCGGGGAACGACCGATTCAGGTCGCGACCGTCGGGAAGGGCCCGCTCCCCCACATTGAATCCGTGGACGTTGACGACCGGAACAGCCAGCAGGGTCCCCGACACCGAGCGGACGTTGACCTCGGACAGGACCTGGCGGATGATCTCGACCCCGTTGAGTTCGTCACCGTGGATGGCGGCGCTGACCCACACCGTAGGCCCGTCGTTGCGGCCATGAAGCACGATGAGGGGAATCGCCACCTCGGTCCCCGACACCAGCTGAGCGGTGGGCAGCCTCAATTGCACCCGTTTTCCGGCGGGCACCTCTGTACCGGCGATTTCGAACGGCGGACGACGGCGCGATCTAGCCACCCTTGGAGATTTCCTCCTCGGCGAAAGGATCATCGGGCAGGGGCTTGGCCTTGGGCCGGGCCCGGCGCCGGCGGCGGGCCGGAATCAGGGCCCGCATCTCGGAGAATTTACCGAAACACAGCAGCCGATCCTCGACTTCCAGCACCCGGTCGTCGCGGGGGTTTGGAATCACATGATCACCCCGGAAAAGGGTCAGAGCGGTGATATCACGGTCGCGCAGGCCGGCTCGGATCGTGTGATCGATCAATTCGGCACCGGGTCCGATGTAGAGCTCCGCCACGCCATAGCCGGTGCTGGACGCCAGCCGTTGCTGGATGTCGAGATCGGGAAAGGTCACCTGGCTCTGGAGGTAATCGATGATGGTGCCGGCGATGTCGAGGTGGGTGGCGCCTTCTATGCCCTCCAGGCCCGGCGACGAGTTGACCTCCATGACCATCGGGCCCTTGTCGCTCTCCAGCATGTCGACCCCGGCCACCCGAAGGCCCATGGTATGGGCGGCCCGCACCGCAACCCGCTTGGCGTGCTCGTCGAGCTCGACCGGCTCGGTCGAGCCGCCCCGGTGGATATTGGAGCGGAACTCGCCCTCCCTACCGATGCGGCGCATGGCCGCCACAACCCGATCACCGACCACGAAGCAGCGGACGTCGCGACCCCGGCTCTCGGCGATGAAACGCTGGATCAACACATTCTGTTTGGTCGACTGCAGGGTCTCGATGACCGCCTCGGCCACCTTCCGATCAGGGGCCAAAATAACCCCGATGCCCTGGGTTCCCTCCAGCAGCTTGATGATGACCGGGGCGCCGCCCACCCGCTCGATGGCCGGGAGCACATCGGCCCGGTCCCGCACGAAGGTGGTGTCGGGGATGGCGATCGCGTTGCGGGCCAGCAGCTGAATGGCCCGGAGTTTGTCCCGGGAATTGGCGATGGCGTTGGCCGTCGTCGGGGTGTAGACGTCCATCTGCTCGAACTGGCGGACCACAGCCATGCCGTAGAACGTGATCGAGGCGCCGATGCGGGGGATGATGGCGTCGTAGTCGGCCACCGGCTTGCCCCGGTAGAGCATGTCGGGTTCGTCACCGGACAGGTCGATGGCCAACCGCAGTGTGTTGAGAATCTCCACATCGACGTCCCGTTCCTGGGCCGCCTGAACCAGCCGGCGAGTGCTGTAGGAACGTGGTTGTCGGGAGAGAACGGCAAGCTTCATACGACACCTAGTGGTGGAGAGACTCGGATGGGGATGTCTGGAGGAACGATCGGCTGGGATCAATCCAGAAACGCCGTTTCAAGGCCCTCCGACCCAGCAGCATACGGAATCCCATGGCGTCTCGCGATGCCAACGTGATGTCCACCTCGAACGTGGTATCGCCCAATGCGATCGGGGTCCGAATCAGCGGGCGGAGTTCGGCCCGGCCGTTGGACGACCGCACCTTCTTGAACCCGACGATCGGCACCTCGACGTCGACCACCGAGGCATGGGTGCCCTGGTGGGGCTGCAGGCCGAACCGGGCCACGGTCCCGGTTTCGCCGGTTACCAGCTCCATGTCGAGCGCATGCAGGGAGGAGGTGACGGCCCCGGTGTCGATCTTGGCTTTGATCGGCTCGGGAGTGAGTTCGGGCAGCGCCACCCACTCCCGCCAGCCGATCATGGGGCGATCCCGTTTGCTGCTCACTGCTCTAGTCTACGGTTCGTGACCTGCGACCTGTTGATAGACGGTGCCTGGCTGGTTGCCACCATGGACGACCGGGATCGGGAGCTGTCAGGGGGCTGGGTCGCCATTACCGACGGTGTGATTTCCGCCGTCGGCGGCTCGACCGACGAGCGACCCGACCACGACCGCAGGCTGTGGGCCCAAGATTGTCTGGTCACCCCCGGCCTGATCAACACCCATCACCATCTCTTTCAGAACCTGACCCGGGCCTTCCCCCCCATGACCGGCGCCCCCCTCTTCGGCTGGCTGCAGACCCTGTATCCCCGATGGACGGCCATGCTCGACGAGGAGTCGGTCTACCTGGCGGCCTGGGTCGGTCTGGCCGAGCTGGCCCTCTCCGGTTGTACCACGTCCAGTGATCACCACTATCTCCATCCGGCAGGGGCCGGAGATCTGCTGGCGGCCGAGATCCGGGCCGCCCTCGATCTCGGGGTCCGATTCCATCCCACCTACGGCTCGATGAGCCTGTCGAAGAAGGACGGGGGCCTGCCCCCGGATGATGCGGTCACCGACGAGGACCACATACTGGCCGAGTCCCAGCGTCAGGTCGAGCGGTGGCACGATCGATCGTGGGGGGCCATGATCCGTGTCGCCCTGGCTCCCTGCTCGCCGTTCAGCGTCTCGACCGAACTGATGCGCCAGTCGGCCGAATTGGCCGAGCGGCTTGATGTCCGGCTCCACACCCACCTGGCCGAGAACGCCGAAGACGACGAGTTCTCGCTGGCCCGATTCGGCATGCGCCCGGTCGACTACTTCGATTCGGTGGGCTGGCTCGGTGACCGGGCCTGGGCCGCCCACGTGGTCCGCCCTGATTCGGCCGAGGTCGCCCGACTGGGTCGGGCCGGGGTCGGGGTGGCCCACTGCCCCAGTTCGAACATGATTCTCGGATCCGGCATCGCCCCGATCGTCGATCTCCGAGCCGCCGGTTGTGCCGTCGGGCTCGGCTGCGACGGCTCGTCGTCGGCCGACTCGGCCTCACTGTGGCAGGAGGCCCGGCTGGCCATGCTCCAGGGCAAGCTTCGCTCCGGGCCGGCGGCCATGTCGGCCCGGGACGCGCTCGACATGGCCACCAGGGGTGGAGCCGCCTGTCTGGGGCGAAGCGGTGAGCTGGGTCGAATCCAGGTCGGATCGGTTGGCGACGTTGCCGTCTGGTCGCTCGGCGGACCACAGTTCGCCGGGGTCGTGATCGACCCCGTCGAAGGCTGGCTGCGGTGTGGGCCGGTCGGGGCCCGCCACACCGTCGTCGGTGGTCGACCAGTCGTGGTCGACCACCAACTCGTCGATCCCCGACTCGACACCATGCTCGATGAGCACCGTCGCATGGCCCGCCGATTCCAGACATGACGGCCCCCCGCTCCCTACCCGATCTCATTCGCCTCGGCGAGTACCGGCGGGCCTGGCTCCGGCCGGATGTTCTGGCCGGTCTCACCGTGGCCGCCATGCTGGTGCCCCAAGCCATGGCCTACGCCGAACTGGGCGGCCTGCCCCCGTCGGCCGGCTTCCGGGCGGCGCTGATCGCCCTGCCGGTCTACGCCCTGATCGGCACCAGCCGTCATCTCGGGATCGGACCCGAGCCCGGCACCGCCGTGCTGTCGGCCCTGGCCGTCGCCCCGATGGCCGCCGGCGATCCCGACCGATACCTGGCCCTCATGGCCGCCCTGGCCGGGCTGGTCGGCCTGATCGCCCTGCTGGCCGGTGTGCTCCGGCTCGGTTTCGTCGCCGATCTGCTGTCCAAACCGGTGCTCGTCGGCTACATAACCGGGGTCGGGCTGACACTGCTGTCCAGCCAGCTTCGGGCCTTCACCGGGGTACCGGTCGATGCCGAGAGTTTCTTTCCCCGCTTCGCCCAGTTCTTCGGCCGCCTTGACCAGATCGACGAGCCCACCGTTGCCATCGGGCTTGCCACCCTGGCCGTGATCCTCGGTCTTCGCCGCTACCGCCCCGAGCTTCCGGGGGCTCTCATCGGTCTGGCCGGTGCGCTCATCGCCGTGGCCGTACTCGACCTCGACGTGGCCGTGGTCGGATCCATCGAGGCCGCCCTTCCCACCCCCAAGGTGCCTGACGTGACCTTGGAGGATCTGGTCGAGCTGGCACCGGCGGCGGCCGGTGTGGCCCTCATCGGCTACACCGACAACATCCTCACCGCTCGTTCCGTTGCCGCCAGGGAACGGTATGACATCGACCCCGATCGGGAACTGCTCGCTCTCGGAGCGATGAACGCCGCAGGCGGCCTCGGAGGTGGCTTCCCGGTCTCCTCCAGCGCCTCCCGATCGTTCGTACCCGCCACCCTGGGCAGCAAATCCCAGCTCTCGAGCGTGGTGACACTGGTAGCCACGTTGCTGACATTGCTGGTCGGCCGCTCGCTCCTGGCCGAGATCCCGAGGGCCGGCCTGGCCGCCGTCATCGTGGCCGCCGCCTTCGCCGTCATCGATCTCCAGGGCTTCCGCCGGCTGGCCTCGATCAGCGGCACCGAGACCGTATTGGCCGCTGCCACCGCACTGGCCGTGATCACCACCGATCTCCTCGTCGGTGTTCTGGTGGCACTGGCCCTTTCGGTGGTGATCACGGTGAGTCGGGTGGCCCGACCTCACGATGCCGTGCTGGGGGAGGGTGAAGGGCTCGACGGCTGGATCAGCCTTGACGATCCCCGAGCGGCATCGTTACCCGGATTGCTGGTCTACCGATTCGACGCTCCCCTGTTCTTCGCCAACGCCGAATACTTCCGGGAGCGGCTGGCCAGGGCGATGGTAGTCAATCCGGGCGAGGAAACTCATGTGGTACTCGACTTCGAGGGCATCGGATCGATCGACACCACGGCCGTCGATCATCTCGACGAGCTGTTCACCGACATGGACCGCCGGGGCATCACGCTGTCGGTGGCCCGGGCCAACGAGAAGGTGACGGCGGTGCTCGTCCGGTCAGGGTTGACCGACCGTCTGGGACCGGATCGGATCTTCCCCACCATCAACGCCGCAGTGGCCGATTTCCGACGGCGCCAGGACGACACTTAAGATCGGCGGGCCAACGAAACCACCGGTGGCCGTTCGTCGAAGTTGAGGGCGACCTCACTGCCATCGTCGCGGATCAGGGTCGAAGCCTCGAGCTGGTCGTGAAGACCCTGACGTATCAGCAGTGACCCGGACACCTCCGCCGCCTGGATGGCAAGGGTCCGTAGCGGATGGTGGCGATGGTGACGGACCCCGAGGTCGGCCTGGGTGATGCAGTCCGGGCCGAAACGGCGGGCCAGATCGATGAGCATGGCCACCTCGGCCCCCCAGCCTTGCATGAACGGAATCCGTTCCAGGTGGTGTCGGCGGCCGGCGTACTCACCGGCCAGCGGTTGAGCCAGCCGGGCCAGTTCGGGCTCGAACAACGAGAGCAGGGGACGGGCCACCAACTCCGTGGTTCGCCCGCCGCCGCCGAGGTCCTCCGGTCGATGGTAGGCGGCCTTGACCAGTGCAAGGTCCTCGTCCACCAGCAGGGGCTCGACCAATCGCAGGATCCAGTCGGCTTGAAACGAGGAGACGTCGCCGTCGCACCACACGATGAAGTCACCCTGTGTGGCCACCAACGACGCCCACAGTGCGTTCCCCTTGCCCCTGCCCGCGCCGTGCCGATCGTGCACCTGCGAGATGGGGATGACCGTGGCCCCGGCAGCCTCGGCCCGGGCGGCGGTGTCATCGGTGCTGTTGTCATCGAGCACGACCAGCTCGTCGAGCACACGGTGATCGTCGACCAGATGTGCCCTTGCCTCGCCGATAAGCCGACCCACGGTTTCACTCTCGTCCCGGCAGGGGAAGCACAGTGAGATTCGACGATCGCCCTTGAGCCTCATTATTCGGCTGACGCGTTCGTCGTCGTGCACCGTCGGAACGGGTCGACCGACCTCACCGATTCCTGATTCGGGGTCATCGGAGGTCGTTCGACGACCCGGCGCGTACATGATGTTTCAGGGTAGCGGCCGGGCGGTGAGGCTCGGGAGTAACGTGCCAGGTGACCTTTACTAAAAGTTAAGCGACCGCTACGTTGGCAGGGTGTCACAACGTGCACTGAACCTGAACCACCCGGGCCACGCCCATGTCGGCGACTCCCCTCCTTTGACCCCCATGAGCCTCGGCCATCTCTTGGCGCGCATCAATCACGAGTTCGAGAGCCGGAATCGGATTTTCGACCTGCCCACCGGGCGGTTTTGGTCGCCCGACGACGACATCGATCTCGGTTTCGACTTCCTGGGCCGGCGGGCCGCCACCCCCATCGGGCCGGCCGCCGGACCCCACTCCCAGCTAGCCCAGAACATCGTTTTGGCATGGCTCGGTGGGTCACGTCTGTTCGAACTGAAGACCGTGCAGATCCTCGACCAACTGGAAATCGCCCGGCCCTGTATCGACATGCAGACCATCGGCTACAACATCGAGTGGAGCCAGGAGCTGTCGTTGGGTCAGAGCCTGACCGAGTACGTCAAAGCCTCGATGCTGCTCGACATCCTCGGCCGGTGGGAACCGCTGACCGGCCACGTTGCCGGCCCCGACGGCACACCGGGGCCCCATGTACTCGACATGTCGGTTGGCTACGATCTGGCCGGCATCTCCAACGAGCGGGTGGCCGCCTTCATTCGGGGCATGCATGACGCCACGACCGAGATCGACCGGCTCCGGGCCGACATTCCCGAGCCCTTCTCCCAGTTCCGGGATCTCGACTTCACCACCGCCCTGTCCAACACGCTGACCCTTTCCACCTTCCACGGCTGCCCCCCGGAGGAGATCGAGCAGATCACCAAGCATCTCATCGACGTCCACGATCTGGACGTCATCGTCAAACTCAATCCCACCCTGCTCGGCTACGACAATGTCCGCACCATCGTCAACGACGAACTGGGCTATGACGACGTGAGCGTGAAGGAACGGGCATTCGCCGAGGACCTCCAGTTCGATCGCGGCGTCGAACTGATCGGGGAGCTGAACAACTACGCCAAGGACCGGGGCCGTCGGTTCGGCATCAAGTTGACCAACACCCTGGTGGTCGACAACACCAAGGGCTGGATGCCGGAGGACACCATGTACCTGTCGGGGCCACCCCTTCACGTGCTGGCCTCCAGCCTGCTCGATCGGCTGGCCACCGCCCTGCCCGGCGCCTTGGACATCCCGGGCCACGATGGTGACATCATGGTCAGTTTCTCCGCCGGGGTCACCAGAGACAATCTGGCCGACACATTGGCTATGGGGGTCAACCCCGCCACGGTCTGCTCCGATCTGCTCAAACCGGGAGGCTACGGACGCCTGGCTCCCATGCTCAAGTCGCTGACCACCGAGCTTCGGGATGCCGGAGTGGACAGCCTGGGTCGCTGGAGGGCCGTGCGCCAGGAGGCGGCGGTGGCAGCCGGGTTCGACTCCGTCGTCGGCCGCTACGTTCGCCGACTTCGAGGCGAAGGTGGGCGACCCTACAGCCAGGAGGCCAACACCAAGACACCCCGCGAGGTTGACAACGAACTGAAGATGTTCGGCTGTGTCGCCTGCAATTTCTGCATCACCGTATGCCCCAACGACGCCTTCTTCTCCATCCCCAGCATCGACGGCCAGCCCGATCGCCAGCAATACCTGGTCTGGGCCGAGCTGTGCAACGAGTGCGGCAACTGCATGACGTTCTGTCCCGAGACCGGTGATCCGGCCGTGGTCAAACCCCGCCTGTTCGTCGACCCCGAGGTGTTCACCGCCCGGACCGGCCAGGGCTTCCTCATCGAGCCTGATGGATCGGTGACGGCCCGGCCCGGGGACGTCGAATCGGAACAGGCCGCTCCGGTGGTGGCTCGCCTGTTACAATCTCCCGGCGGTGATCCGACGGGCCTCACGAGCTGAACCATGACCGGGCGCATCCTTCGAGTCGGCGCCGCCCAGCTCGGCCCCATTGCCCGGGACGAGTCTCGGACCCAGGTGGTCAAACGGCTGACCACACTGCTGGACGGGGCCGCCGACCGTGGTGTTCACCTGGTGGCCTTTCCCGAGCTGGCGCTGACCACCTTCTTTCCCCGGTGGTACACCGAGGACGTCTCGGGCCACGATCACTACTACGAGCGGGAGATGCCGTCGACCGAGACCCGGCCGCTGTTCGAAGCGGCGAGTGCCCACGGCATCGGCTTCTCCCTGGGCTATGCCGAGTTGACACCGGACGGGCACCGCTACAACACGACGATCCTGGTCGACGGAAGGGGCGAGACCGTGGGCCGGTATCGCAAGGTCCACATCCCGGGCCACGAGCACAACGAGCCGTGGCGCCCGTTCGAGCACTTGGAACGCCGCTACTTCGAAGAGTCCGATGAAGGGTTCTCGGTGTGGCGGGCATTCGGCGGTCTGGTCGGTCTGGCCACCTGCAACGATCGCCGCTGGCCCGAGACCTATCGGGAACTGGGTCTGCAAGGGGTGGAACTGATCCTCATCGGCTACAACACCCCCATCCACTACGCTCCCGACCCGGGACAGAACGCGCTTCAGGGTTTTCACAACCACCTGGTCATGCAGGCCGGGGCCTACCAGAACGGAACCTGGGTGGTCGGGGTGGCCAAGGGCGGCGTCGAGGAGGGAGTGGAGTCGCTGGCCCAGTCGGCCATCATCGCCCCCTCGGGCCAGATCGTGGCCCAGGCCGTCACCACCGGGGATGAGCTGGTGGTGGCCGACTGTGACCTCGACTGGTGCCGCCACTACAAGGACACCTTGTTCGACTTCGACCGCTACCGTCGCCCCGAGATGTATCGGCGCCTGAGCGATCAGAAGGGCGTGATCGAACCGGATTGAAGGAAACCGGCCTGCATGGGTACGACGCAGCAGGTGGATGGTATGTGTATACTGTTGTGATGCGACGTATACAGCTCTACATGAACGACGAGCTCGACGATCGACTCGAGGCGGAGGCCGCCGAACGGGGGGTGTCCAAGGCATCACTCGTACGGGAAGCCGTAGCCCGATTCTTCGGATCGATTGCCGACCACGATCCCGTCGACGACCTGATTGGTGCGTTCGACGGCCCGGCGGACGACGACGAGTCCATCGACAGTGTCGTGTACGGCTGAGTGAGATTCGTCGACACCAGCTACCTCATCGCCCTGTTCCGATCACGGGAACGGCACCACGAACAGGCGTCGAACCTGTGGCGATCTGAAGGTGGCCCCTTGATTACCACCATCGGTGTCCTGGGCGAGACCTGGACCTTCATGCGACGACGGGAGCGCCACGGAGCCGCAGTTCAGGCGGTACGGGCAGTCCAGGCCTCACCACGGATCGCCGTGGTCGAAACCCCGGCTGACGTCCACGACGCGGCATGGCACTGGTTGGAACGCCACGACGAACATGAGTACTCATTTGTTGACGCAGTAAGTTTCGAGGTGATGCGGCGGCGACGGGTTCGGGAGGCCCTGGCCTTCGACGGCGACTTCACCCGAGCGGGATATGTCGAGGTGCGACTCTAGGTATCCCGGCCCTTCGGCCAGACATCGCCGAGATTAGACTCAATCGTGAACACCAAGCCACCAAGGAAATCTAGGCAGGGGTTGAAAGAAGCGATTCGATCCAGGACCGCATCTCGGACGGGGACATGACGGCCGGATCACCGAGGCGGGACGGGTCGACACCGGCCAGCTGATCGGGGACGTTTTGCACCACCTGTTCCAGCGTGACGGCGTCGGCCAGATCGTCGACCACGGCGGCCATCTCCTCATTGTGGGCCACTCCCCGAGCTCGGGCCGCCGCCACGAGGCCCTGGAGCAGTGACTCCCACGTGGTCATGGGTCCCTGGGCGATGGAGGCCGACTCGGCGAAGGAGTCGATGAAGGCGAAGGGCACACGGTCGATCGTCAGCCCGTCGGCGATGGTGGCGTACAGCCAGTCGGAGTCGAAGGAGAACCCGAAGGTGGACGGGGCGGCCAGGATGGCGTTGAGGGCGGTACGACCGTAGAGCTTGAACGCGGCCTGGGTGTCGCTGATACCCCGATCAAAGAGCTCGTGACCCACCATGCGCTGCATATGGCGCAGAGCAATGATGCCGGGGCCCCACCGGGCCTCGGCCTTGACCAACACCGAGTCCGGGTTCTTCCGATCCCCGATCACCACATCGGCGCCGGCAGCATGCCGGCCCACCAACAGGCCGATCTGGGCCAGGTCGACCGAGTTGTCGGCGTCGGTGATGATCACTGCGTCCATGCCGTCGTGCATTGCGGTGGCGGCGCCATAGACGATGGCACCACCCTTGCGGGAGTCGTCGGGGTGGGCCAGACCGGCCAGCGGACCGGATTCGGTCGGAACGACCTGGGACAGCCGCAACACACGGACTCGACCGCCATGACGGTGGAGGGCGGCCCGCTCCTCGGCCACCGCCGCGCTGTCATCGGGATCGCCGTCGTCGACGGCATAGATGCGCCAATCGATGCCGCCGCCACCATCACCAAGCAACCAGTCGAGTTGATCGAGCTTGACGTGCAGCGCATCCTCACCGGTGGGGTTGTCACCGCCGGCGGGACGAAGCCGACGCTGTTCACCCCACATGGCCATGACCACTGCCACCGAGCCGGCCCATCCCGACGCCACGGCCTGCTCGAGCGCCAATTTGGACTGGGCCAGCTTGACCGCCACCCGGACATCAAGGTTCCGGGCGGTGTCGTTGCCCAAGGCCACGAGCTCATCGACCGACAACGCGGCCTCGACCATGGCATCCGCCAGCGAACGCACCCGTTGGTGGTCGACCGGGGACGCGATGTCATACTCGGGCCGACTGTCGTTCAGGATCTGCTCGAGCGTTGTCATGGTTTGGTGGTCCGTCCTCCCTCGACCGATTGTCAGCGAGATTCTACTACCGCGGCATCTTTACAATTTGTTCAGTCAACAGTACCTTGGGCTTTGCCCGAACCACTCAACACCAGGGGCCGACACCGACCATGACCGATTTCGTTCTCAACGGCCAACCGGTTTCCACCTCATCGGACCACGAGCATCTGCTGGCCGCCCTCCGTCACGAGCTCGGCATCATCTCCCCCAAGGACGGCTGTGCCCCATCGGGGCAATGCGGCTGTTGCACGGTCCTGGTCGACGGCAAGGCCCGGGTGGCCTGCCAGACCTCGATGGAGAAGGTACAGGGCGCCGACGTCCTGACCGTCGAGGGCCTGGATGCGACCGAAGCCGCGGCCATGGCCCAGGCCTTCGCCGCCCACGGCGCCCTTCAATGCGGATTCTGCACACCGGGCATCGTCATGCGGACCAAGGCCATGATCGACAAGAAGGGCCCGGCATTGACCAGGGATGACGCCTCCCGTTTGCTCGGCGCCCACCTGTGTCGGTGCACCGGCTATGTCAAGATCCTGGATGCCATCGAGGATCTGGCACGCGGCGAGGTGCCGGTGGCGGTGTCGCCCAAGGGCGTCGGCTCCCGGGGTGTGAAGTACGAGGCCGAACCCCTGACCCTGGGATCGCGACCATTCATCGACGACATGACCCCCGACGGGCTGCTCCACGGTGCAGTGCACCTCGGCCAGCATGCCCGAGCCGACATCGTCGCCATCGACACCTCGGCGGCCGAGGCCGTGGCCGGGGTGATCCGGGTCTTCACCGCCGCCGACGTACCGGGAGAGCTCCGGGTCGGCCTGATCCACACGGACTGGCCCGTCTTCATCCCGGTCGGGGGACGAACCTCGTACCTGGGCGACGTGCTGGCCCTGGTGGTGGCCGAGAGCCCGACCATCGCCCGTCGAGCTGCGGCCGAGGTGGTGGTCACCTACGACGTGTTGCCACCGATGACCAACCCCATCGAGAACGTGGTCTCCGACGACAACGCGGTGTGGGGGCTGGACGGCAACATCCTGTCCCGCTCCAGCTACCGCCGAGGCGAGGTCGATACCGCCCTGGCCGCCGCCACCCACGTGGTGGCCGAGACCTTCCAGACCCAGAGGGTGGAGCACGCCTTCGTGGAGCCCGAGTCGACCCTGGCTGTACCCGTTGCGGCCGGCGAGCCCCTGCCTCTCACCGATCGACCCGGTCCGGCCGCCGATTTCGATCGGCTGCTGGTGTTCACCGGCGGTCAGGGCATCTGGGACGACCGCAACGACATCGCCCGCATCCTCGATGTGGATCCCGAGGTGGTGGTGACCGAGCTGGTGTCCAACGGCGGAGCCTTCGGGGGCAAAGAGGACATGTCCAACCAGGGCCAGACCGCGCTTGCCGCCTGGCTGCTCCGACGGCCCGTCCGCACCACTCTCAGCCGGGAGGAGTCGCTGCTCATTCACACCAAGCGCCATCCCATTCGGTTGCGCTACGAGGCCGGCTGCGACGCCGACGGGCGGCTGACCGCGCTTCGAGTACGCATGATCGGCGATTCCGGACCCTACGCCTCGGTGGGCATGAAGGTCCTGGAACGAGCGGCCGGCCACGCCTCGGGGCCCTACGTGGTACCCAACATCGATGTCGAGGCCATCGCCGCCCGATCCAACAACTCGGTATGTGGCGCCTTCCGCGGTTTCGGGGCCAACCAGGCCCAGTTCGCCATGGAAGGGATCATGGACCGATTGGCCGAGAAGGTCGGCGTCGATGGCTGGGAGATGCGAAACCGCAACGTCATCTCCCCCGGGGTGGTGTGGGGCCCGGGCCAGATCATGGACGACGGCTGCCTCGGGGCCCGAGCCTGCCTCGATGCGGTCAAGCCGGGCTACGACCGGGCCGTGTCCGCCGGCAAGGCCGTCGGGCTGGGACTGGGTCTCAAGAACTCGGGGCTGGGCAACGGCTTCAAGGAGATCGCCAGGGCCGTCGTGCACTTCCGGGAGCCGGCCAACGGCGAGGAACCGATCGTCGAGATTCGCCACTGCTGGACCGAGATGGGCCAGGGAGTTCACACCGTGGCTCTCCAAGTGGCCGTGGAGGAACTGGGGGTCCGGGCCGAGAACGTGCGGGTCATCGTCGACTCCACTCGGGAACTGGGCGCCGGCCAGACCACCGGTAGTCGAGGCACCCTCATGGGGGCCGGTGCCGTGGCCGACGCCTGCCGCCGGGCCGTGGCCGACGGCTGCCGACCCGGCGTCGACTATGACGGCGAGTACCGGGTCGACTGGACCAACTCCTTGTCGGAGCAGCTTGAGCACCCCGTCATACACTCCACCTTCGGCTACGCCGCCCAAATGGTCATCATGGACCCCGAGACCGGCGCCATCGAGGAGGTGGTGGCGGCCCACGACGTGGGCCGGGCCGTCAACCCGCTCTTGTGCGAGGGTCAGGTGGAGGGTGCCGTCCATATGGGACTGGGCTATGCGCTCACCGAAGGCTTCCCGTGCGATGCCGAGGGTCGGCCCGGCAACGACACGCTGCGCAGCCTTGACATCATCCGACCCAAGGACATGCCGCCGGTGACCGTGATTCTGGTCGAATCGCCGGAACCGAATTCGCCCTATGGCATCAAGGGTGTTGGCGAGATCGGACTCGTCCCCACCGCCGGAGCGGTGGCCGCCGCCCGCCGGGCGTGCCGTGGCGGCACCTGGGCCACCGAGTTGCCGATGGTGAACGAATCCAACCGGGAACGGGCCGAGGCCTGGACCGGCGAGTGGACGACCCGATGAGCCTGAATCTCGAAGGCAACCAGACCCCGGGCCTGGTATGTTCCCACAACCACTTCTACTCGGCTCTGGCCCGGGGCATGCCGGCCCCACCCCGCACCCCCCATGACTTTCCTGAGATCCTGAAGCTGGTGTGGTGGCGCCTGGACCGGGCCCTGGATCTCGAGACCATCTACTGGTCGGCCAAACTGGGAGCGCTGACGGCCGTCGAAGCCGGCTGCACTGCCGTCATCGACCATCACGAGTCGCCCAATGCCATCGACGGATCGCTGTCGGTCATCGCCGAGGCCTGCTCCGAGGTCGGGCTCCGGGTCAACTGTTCCTACGGCATCACCGACCGGCACGGACCGGACGGGGCCGAGGCCGGGTTGGCCGAGAACGACCGATTCCTCTCCGACGGAGGACGGGGGATGGTCGGGCTGCATGCCGCCTTCACCTGCGAGCCCGACACGATCGCCGCCGCCGCCGAGTTGGCGCGGCGCCATGGCGTCGGAGTCCACGTGCACGTGGCCGAGGGTGAGGTCGACACCTGGCAGAAGCTGCAAGGCCACACCGATGACCGCTGGCTGCTCATTCACGGCGTCCACCTGCCCGACGACCACGGCCTGTCGGGCACCATCGTCCACAACGCCCGGTCCAATATGAACAACGCAGTGGGCTACGCCGACCCCAAACGATTCGCACCCGGCAACCGGGTCGCCCTCGGAACCGACGGCATCGGCTCCGACATGCTGGACGAGTTCCGGGTCGCCTATGTACGAGCCCGGGAAGCCGATGTCACCATCGGACCCGACCTGGTCTGGGGCTGGTTGGAGAACGGCTGGCACCTGTTCCCCGAGGCCCGGGACGACGTCGTGACCTGGAACTACCCGATCATGGACCCGTGGCGCCTGGCGTACACCACACAGGTCTCGCCAACCGAGGTCGAGATCGACGGCGACGTGGTGTGGGTCGACGGTGTGTCGACCAGGGTCGATGTGGAGGAGACCAAGGCCAAGGCGTCCGAAGCGGCCGGCCGGCTGTGGTCCAAACTCGAGACGATCGGCTGAGCGCTCCGCGCCGAAGCCGCGAGTAGCCTGCGAACTGACATGACGACAACCACAGACTCCCTCAACCCGGCGGGCACACTGGCCGTTTTCGACCAGTTCGATTCGGCCGGCGACCACGCCTACAAGAACGCAGTGGAACGGTTCCGGGACAACGGCATCGTGTTGCCCACCTTTGCCGAGCTCCGCAATCCGTCGCTCATCCCCGATTCGATCCGGGATCAGCTGACCACCGTCGACAAGGACGCCCCCGATTCCCGCAACCTGTTTCGGGTCCACTGGTTCAACCAGCATGCCGATGTCCCGGGTCAACCCAATTTCCCCGGGTTTACGTCGGTGCCCGACCATATCGAGTTGCCCTCCGAGCTGACCGGGGTGCCGGCCCGCATCGTGTTGGCCTTCGGCAATCGTTTCCCCATGATCCGGGCCCACAAGGTGCTGGCCGCCTACTCGTGCCTGGTGGCCCGTCTGGTCACCGGCCGGTTCGATCCCACCGCCGGCCGAGCCATCTGGCCCTCCACCGGCAACTACGCCCGAGGCGGTGTGGCCATCTCGAAGATCATGGGCTGTCGGGGGGTGGCCGTCCTGCCCGAGGGTATGAGCCGGGAACGATTCGAGTGGCTGGAGCGGTGGATCGAGCACCCCGACGACGTGATCCGGACCTACGGCACCGAGAGCAACGTCAAGGAGATCTACGACGAGTGCAACCGGCTGGTCCTCGACCCGCAGAACATCATCCTCAATCAGTTCAGCGAATTCTCCAACCATCTGGGCCACTACACCGTCACCGGACCGGCACTGGAAAAGGTCTACGAGCACGTCACCGCCGATCGGCCCGGTCGCCTGGCCGCCTTCGTCTCGGCCTCAGGTTCGGCCGGAACACTGGGAGCCGGCGACTACCTCAAGGACACCCGGCAGGCCAGAATCGTGGCCGTGGAGGCCCTGGAGTGCCCGACCATGCTCTACAACGGTTTCGGTCACCACAACATCCAGGGCATCGGCGACAAGCACATCCCCCTGATTCACAACGTCACCAACACCGACATGGTCATCGGGGTCAGCGACCGGTCCACCGACCTGCTCGATGTGCTGTTCAACACACCGGCCGGCAAGCGCATCCTGGCCGAACGGGGTGTGGCCGATGACGTGATCGATGCCCTGGTCGACATGGGCTACTCGTCGATCTGCAACACGCTGGCCGCCATCGCCGCCGCCCGCCATTGGCGTCTCGGCCCCGACGACGTGGTGGTCTCGGTGGCCACCGACGGGTCCGAGCTGTACAACTCGGAGCGGGAGAAGGTCATGTCCAGCCACTTCGCCGGTGGCTTCGACGAGGATGCGGCGGCCGCGGTGTGGACCGACCACCTCGAGGTGCTGCACAACCTCGGACCCACCAACTCGATGGTGGACACCCTGCACCTGCGGGAACTGGACACCATCGAACGGGACCGGATCTTCAACCTCGGCTACTTCACCTGGGTCGAGCAGCAGGGCATCGCCATCCCCGACTTCGAGGTTCGACGGGATCAGGCATGGTGGGCCGGACTTCGTTCCCTCCCCGACCGCTGGGACGAGATGATCGTCGAGTTCAATGACGCCACCGGCGCCCGCCATGGGTCTTGATACGACATCGTTGACCGGCGAGCAGAACCCATTCATCCGCTACCGGAACCGCCTCGACGTCCATCGACAGGCGATCGAGGGCGGCCTCAGCGACCACGAGTTCGTCGATCTCATCGCCTCCCTCGACACCGCAGTGGCCGCAGTTGACGGACACGGCTTCTGCATCACACCGGTCATGCCCGGCGACCAAGTGGCTTCGGCCGCCCGCATCGACGTGGATCTGTGGATCAAGGATGAAACCGGAAACGTGTCGGGTTCGCACAAGGCCCGCCATCTGTTCGGAGTCGCCATCGGACTGCTTGTCGAGGAGCGATTGGGGAAACCGGTGACCGAACGGCTGGCCATTGCCAGCTGCGGCAACGCAGCCCTGGCCGCCGGAGTCATCGCCGCCGCCCTGAAACGGGAACTGGAAGTGTTCGTGCCGACCTGGGCCGACACCGGGGTCGTCGAACGTCTGAGGGACCTCGGCGCCTCGGTTACCAGCTGCCCCCGCCGACCCGACGAGAGCGGCGACCCGGCCTACCTGCGGTACCGGGAGGCTGCCGACGACGGCGCCCGACCCTTCACTGTGCAGGGCACCGAGACGCCGACCACTTTCGACGGGGGACGCACCCTGGGGTGGGAACTGTCAGAACAGGTGCCGGGCATCGAGATGATCTACGTCCAGGTCGGTGGTGGAGCCTTGGCCACGTCGGTGTCGCTGGCCATGCCGGATGCCACCTTGCACCCGGTGCAGGCCGAGGGTTGCGCTCCGCTCCGTCGGGCCTGGGACCGGTTGAGCCCGGGTTTCGACTTCGACGACGCCGCCCGTCACCCCGATGACTTCATGTGGCCGTGGGAGGACGAACCGTCCAGTGCGGCGACCGGCATACTCGACGATGTCACCTACGACTGGCTGCCGCTGCTCCGCCGGACCCGAGCCACCGGTGGCGAGCCTGTGGTGGTTCCCGAACCGGTGATCGTCGAAGCCCATCGCTTGGCCCGGGCCGAGACCTCGATCCCGGTCTGTGCCACCGGAGCCGCCGGACTGGCCGGATTGCTCCATCACCGGCCGGCCGGCAAGAGCATCGGCGTCTTCTTCACCGGTGTCGAACGCTGACTCCGGCGACGGAGCTCGCCGCAACCGGGGCGACGTCGGACTTCGCCAGGCGGTGTCCATCGGTGTCGGCGGTATGGTCGGGGGCGGGATTTTCGCCGTGCTGGGTGTGGCCGCCACCCAGGCCGGCGGAGCGACGCCGTTGGCCTTCGCCCTCGGTGGGGCCGTTGCCGCCCTGACCGGCGTCGGTTATGCCCGGCTGTCTCGCGCCCATCCGAGCGGTGGGGGTACGGTCGACATAATCGATCGGGCCTTCGGTGTCGGCACGATCACCGGGGCCATCAATATCGTGCTGTGGGCCGGCTACATCGCCACCCTGGCGTTGTACACCTCGGCGTTCGCCAACTACGCGACGGCGTTGGCGACCGGTGGGGCGCCCGGACCGGTCACGTTCCGCCGAGGCGGCATCGGGTTCGCTCGGGCAGGCCGGGTTCACCATGGTCTCGGTCTCGGCTGTGTTGGCCACGTTCTCCGCCATCAACGCCACCCTGTACGGGTCGGCTCGACTGTCGTACTCCATCGCCTCAGAGGGTGAGCTGCCGCCCCAACTGGAAGCCCGGACCTGGAATCAACCGGTCGGCTTGCACCTCACAGCGGCGGCAAGCCTGGCCCTGGCCCTCTTCCTCGGGTTGTCGAGCATTTCGGCCGTGGCCAGCTCGATCTTCCTTCTTGTCTTCTGCGCCGTCAACGTCGCCGGTACGATTCAGCCCGGTTCCACCGTCGTTCGAGGGCTTTCGGCACTGGGTGCCGTGGGCTGCATGATCTCCCTGGTGGCGCTCCTGGCCCGGACCGCCGGTGAAGACCGGGCAGCAATCGTGAGTCTGGTGATCCTGCTGGCCGTCGCCGTGGTGGCCGAGCGGGTTTGGCTCATCCATGGCCGGGCACGGGCTCAGGCTCCGTAGCGGTCGAGGTAGATCTCCATGGCCCGGAGCTGGTCGTCGGGCAGCCCGGCCTCGGCCATGATGTCGTGCACGGTGGCGATTGCGAAGGTCGGCATGTCGAACTCCTCGGCCAGAGCCTCCAGCGCCGAGCGTTCGTCGACACCCCGCTCCCCCCGGTCGACCGAGACCACCAGCCCGGCCAGGGTGACATCGGCCTGGGCCCGAAGCAGGGGAACCGTCTCCCGGACCGCAGTGCCGGCAGTGGTGATGTCCTCCACGATCAACACCCGATCACCGTCAGCCAGTTGGTGACCGACCATGATGCCACCCTCACCATGATCCTTGACTTCCTTGCGATTGAAGCAGTACCCGACGTCGTGGCCCCGTTCGGACAGTGCCACGGCCGTCGACACCACCAGGGGAATGCCCTTGTAGGCCGGCCCGAACAGCACATCGAAATCGGTGCCGAGGCGGGCCTCGATGGCATTGGCGTAGAAGCCACCGAGTCGGCTGATCTGGCTACCGGTCCGGTACAGACCGGTATTGATGAAGTAGGGAGTACTCCGTCCGCTCTTGGTCACGAACGATCCGAAACGAAGTACCTCGGCATCGATCATGAACCGGACGAACTCCGACGTGAACCGGGGATTCGACGCTGGGGCGTCAGAGCATTCAGGAGCCGACATGGCCACCAACCGTAGCCCCACTACCATCGCAGAAGTGACGTGGAGGCCGACCGACGATGATCTTGCCCGACTTGACAGCCGGGTTCGTTCCGCCCTTGCCAACCGCGATCCCGACCGGGTCCCGATCATCGGCTCGGGTCCCCTGTCCACCGCGCTGGGTTGGCCCGACATCGATCCGGTCGCCGTTTGCCATCGCACCGGGCCCATGTCCCGCGGCCAGGCCATCGAGCTGGACAGCCTCGTGGCCGAGTACCGGCGGGTGTTGGCCCGGAGGGGAATACGCTCGATCGAGACCGAAGTCCGGTACTGCCCGGGGCCCGAGCCGGGGCATCACTCCGGCACGGCGTATGTGGTCCAACCCATGCCCCGGCACGGGGCTCTAGGCCACCAGGTGCTCGGGGCCGCCACCCCCGATGCCGAGCATCCGCTGGTGGCGGCCGCGGTCGACGCCGCGCTACAGGCTGACCGAGAGGCCAGCTTGGTCGCCGGGTTCTCCCAATGGGCTTGGGACGGTTCGTCGGCCCGCCTCGCCTCTGTCGGGGCACCGCTCATGTGGGATCAGCAAGGTACGTTCCGATACAACCTCGACCCGTCCCTGGCTGCCCTTCCCGTTCCGACGCGTGCTCTGATCAGGGGGCAGCTCGAAGACCGAGCGGCCCGCAACCAGGCACCCGACAACGTGCTGGTCGGGATGGTGGCCGATCTGCTCCGTCGAAATCTCGATCACTGGGTCCAACCGGTACGGGACCATTGCGCCCGTACCCACGAGATCTACGTGTCGGTGGAACAGGCTCGGGATCACAACACCACTGAGCACCGGCTTCGAACCACCATCGCAACCCTGCAACGAGTTGAGCGGTGGTGGCGGGAATCAGCCCGGGAGCAGCCTTATCCGTTCTTCGTTCCGGGTTTGCTGTCCCGCTTCTGAGTTTCTCCGGCCTGAGACCGTAACCGGGCCCGGCAGGCGTGCCGGTGAAGTGGCCGACTGGAGCCCTCTCCCGAACTTTGAGCGCTGGCCGACCCCCAATCCGGGTCGTCCCCTGCTCATAGTACGCCACGCCGGGTCGTCGGGTGCTCAAAGTCCGGGAGATGGGGCATTACTTCCCGAAGTGAGCCACCTGGGGGATTCCCCGCCGTTTGCCCTCGCCGGCGGGCACAGGCTCCCTCGTCTGGATTTCCCGCAGGTAGAGGCCGAGGAAGATCCCGGCGATGGCCACCAGGCCGAGCCAGGCCCCCGACGACACCATGACCAGGGCCGGCGCCGGGCAGGTTCCGGCGATGGCCCAACCGGTGCCGAACAACACACCGCCGACCACGTGGTTCCTCTCGGGCATCGACCGGGACAGCTTGAGCGGGCCGGCCAGGGCGGTGCGGGCATGGCGACGCTCCAACAGCCACAGCAGCGGCGTGGCCACGGCGATGGCGGCGGCCATGGTGTAGAAGACGTAGAGGTCCTCGAGGACCAGGGACCGGTGAATCGTCTCGTACTCGTGAAGCCGGCCGGCGGCGAGGATGCCACCGAACAGTGCACCGAATCCGATACCGACCATGTTCATCGTCGATTTCGACTGTTCGGCCATCACAGATCACCTCCGGTCAGGGCCCGCATGATGAAGCTGACGATCACGGCGGTGACGACGAAGGTCCCGGTCATGGTCAGCGACGCCAGCGACCGTTGCGAGGTTCCGCACAATCCGTGACCTGAGGTGCAGCCCCCGGCCACCGCCGCCCCGTAGCCCAGCAGTGTGGCACCGGCGAAGATCAGTATCACCATTACCGGGAGGGAGAAGACCTCGGCCATGGGGTCATAGCCGGTCCGGAGAGGATTGGTGTCGCGCAGAACCTGGGTGACCACGAGGCCGCCGAGGAACATGCCTACGAAGTACCAGACTCGCCACACGGCGACATCCGGCCGCCGCCGGAGCAGACCCGAGGCCTGCACATAGGCCCCGCTGGCTCCCAGCGGTTGGTTGGCCACCGAGAACAGGCCTACGACGAGAAGTCCGAGAGCGGGACCGACAAACCACCATGGCAGCTGGTCCGGCAGCACATCAAACATGATTCTTGCCTTTCTTCCCTCCTACATGTCGGGCCGTCGGGCAAAGCCCATAGAGGCCCGTCTAATCAAACACTACTGTCTGTCCGGACATTTCGTGTCAGTCGTCACCCGGTCACCGGCCCTGATCGGGCAGGCGGTAGGCGGCGGGCACCGGCTTCAGGGGCCGGGCATACCAAAGAGGCCGGCGCAGACCGGACTCGTTGGTGCCGGCGGGCCGGGTCTTGGACAGCCAGTCGAGATAGGCCTCCCGGGCCTTGTCGGTGTCGACCACGACGTCACCGTAGTTGTCGCCGGGCTGAGCCGGAGTGATTCGAACCCGCTGATGCCAGCACTGCATACCCGAGATCGGATCGGGCTGCACGCAGAACGTGGCGTTCTGATGCACTCCGGTGTCGGTCCACCAGATCCGGTTGGTGTCGAAATCGGGCTGGGCCGAGGAGGCCGAATCGTAGGGCTGGTTACCGTGATCCCTCGACAGCTTCCATGTGGTCCCGCCAGTACCGTTGGCGCTGCTGTCGATGGTGTACTTTGCCGGCCGCCCATGACCGGGCCTGATCCTCGTCAAGACGCCACCGGCCCATGTGGTGGGAGGCGGCGACCACACCGGGGCGGATCCCCTCGGTCCGCCAGGACCCGATGACGAAGTGACCGATTCGGGTGGTGACACGGACCAGACCACCCTCCTCGATACCGAGCTTCTCGGCGTCGGAGGGATGGATCCACAATGGATGCCGGTGGCTGATCTCGTTCAACCACTTCGAGTTGGCCGACCGGGTGTGGATCAGGGTCGGGATGCGGAAGGTGGGCAGCAGGATGCGTTCGTTGCCCCCAGTACCGTCGGGAGCAGGCTCCATGTCCAGGTCCTCCCAGTGCACGTGGGACGGGATCCACTTCGGGGTCGCATACTCGGGCCAGCCCCAGTCGGCCAAGGTCTCCGAATACAGCTCCAGCTTCTTCGACGGAGTGGGGAACCCCTCCTTGACCTCACCGTCGATCTCGACCGCCGGCGACCCGTCTCCCAGAGCCGCCAGCTTGAGATCGTCGAGCTCGCCGAGATCCCCGGACCACGTGCCGGGGGTGCCGGGCACACGGTACACGCCGGATTCGTCCTGCACACAGCCATCGAGGGCCGAGGCGTCAACCGGCCGCTCATAGGGCTCATAAGGCTCGGTGGGAACCCCGAAGGCCGAACGCTCCCGCATGTAGGTCAGTGGGTCCTGACCGGCGGCCTCGGCCGCCTCGGCCAGCCCCGGCACGCTTTCGGTGAACATCTTGGCGTAGTACTCGTCGATGGTGATCGGCTTGTCCGGGTATTTCTCACTCTCGAACCATTTGCGGACACCGAGCGAACCGTCGGGATCGATGCGCCATGACAGGTCGATCCAGAACTCGTTCTCCTCCCACACCTCTCCGGGATTGAACTCATAGCTTCGGGTGTCGGGGCCGATGTCCCGACCCTGGATCTCGGCGAAGCGCCGGAACACCGACTGCCGGAATCCGATCCAGCGGCCCGCATGGGTCTCGTAGGAGTGCACGTCGTGACGTTCGGCCGAGACGCCCATGGGCAGCACGTAGTCGGCGAACCACGCCGTCTCCGACCAGGTCGGGGTGAGGGCCACATGGCACCGGACCTTGGACTCGTCCTTGAGGGCCTCGAGCCAGGTGAAGCCGTCGGGGTTGGTCCAGATCGGGTTGTAGACCCGGGAGAAGTAGACCTCGAGCGAACCCCGCCCCTCCTTGAGGAAATGGGGCAGCAGGATCGACATCTCGTGGTAGGCCAGGGGGAACTCGACCGGCCACTCCAGCTCGTTCCATTTGGTGATCCCCGGGGCACCGATGGGGGCCGCCGGCTTGAACTTGTTCGTCCCGTTGCCTGCGGTGCCGCCCTTGGTCGCCACCGAGCCTGTGAGCACATTGAGGAAGAACAGGGTGCGGGCCACCTGCCAGCCCCCGTAGTTGCCGGCGCCGGCCGATCGCCAGTTGTGGGTGGCCAGCCTGGTCGGGTGACGGCCGATGATCTCGGCGATCTCCCGGATGGTGCCGGCGTCGACACCGGTCTTCTGCTCCGCCGCCTCCGGCGTGTACTCGGCGTACTCGTCGAGCAGGGCCTGGCGGACCGACGACCACTCGACCGGAAGGTCGGGGCGGGTACGGCTGAGGTAGGTTTCCCAGTTGGTCCAGCGCCGGACGAAGGCCTCGTTCCAGGTTTCGGCCTCGATCAGCTCACGAGCGATGGCCAGGCACAGGAACGGCTCGGTCCCCGGCCAGGTCGACAGCCAGTAGTCGGCCTTGGCCCCGGTGTTGGACAGCCGGGTGTCGACGGCGATGATGGTGGCCCCCTTCTTCTGGGCCTCCATGATGCGCTGAGCATGGGGGTTGAAGTAGTGGCCCGCCTCCAGGTGGGCCGAGATCAACAGGATGACCTCGGCGTTGGCGAAGTCCGATGATGGACGATCGTGGCCCATCCACGACTGGTAACCGATGCGGGCATTGGACGAGCAGATGTTGGTGTGGGAATTGTGGCCGTCGACCCCCCACGCCTTGAGCACCCGGTCGGTGTAGCCGTCCTCTCCGGGGCGACCGACGTGGTACATGATCTCGTTATGACGGTCCTCCCGGATGGCGGTGCCGATGCGGGTGCCGATCTCGCTCAGCGCCTTGTCCCAGCTGATGCGCTCCCACTGGCCGCTACCCCGCTCCCCGACCCGTTTCATCGGGTAGAGGATGCGCTCCGGGTCATAGACCTGGTTGAGGGTGGCCGGCCCCTTGGCGCAGTTGCGACCTCGGCTGGCCGGATGCTCGGGGTTGCCCTCGATCTTGGCGATCTCGCCCGTCTCCTGATCGAAGTAGGCCACCAGTCCACAACCGGCCTCGCAGTTGAAACAGGTGGTGGGGACCAGGGTGTAACGACGCTCGACCTTCTCGGGCCAGGCCTTGGCGTCGAGTTCCCGCCAGTCGTGCCACTGGTCGTGCGGTGGGTAGTTGCGAAGATCAGTCATTGGTCACCTCGTTATGACAACGGCACGCTTTGGCCGGCTCGGACGAAGGAGTCCTCATAGGCGAACATGCCGGCCAGGGCGCACAACCCGGCAATGGCGGCCAGCACCGTGCCGCCACCGGCGACCAGAGCGATCACCACCAGCACGGCCGGGACGACCAACCCGAGCACCACACCGCCCCACCAGAACTGGTTGGCGTAGCGGCCTCGGGTCATGGCCTCAACCGCCAACTCGACGGTGCGGCTGCCGTGGGACGTGAGCTCGATCCCGATCAGCAGGGCGGTGGCGGCCACACCGGCCAGCAGAACCCAGCGCACCGCATCCGACGAGGGGACATCCATGAACACGTCCATGATGGCGTAGGCGGCGCCACCGGCGGTGACGGCTTGGGCCAGCAGAACGGGCAACAACAGGGGGGTCTGCCACAGATCACGACCCTCACACTGGGCGAACAGGAAGGCGGTGTAGCCGGCCGTGGCTGCCGCCGCCAGGGCCGTAGGGACGGCCAACCACTGCAGTAGCCCGGGCGTATCGAGCAATCCACCGATCCACCACAGCCCACTAAGGGCGCCGAAGACCATGAGTACGTACGCCCCCTTGACCAGCCACGAACTCCAGTTGCCCTTGGTCAGCAGATAGTGGAAGCGGCCCGGCTGCTTGAGATCGGCGACCAGCAACACACCGGTGATGCCGAGGAAGACACCGGCCACCATGGGCGGCACCACCCCGACTGCGGCCTGGACATCGGCGTGACCGAGCAGGACCATCAGGGCGGCCACCAGCATGACGCCGGCGGCGACCGCCTTGGTCACCAGGTAGCCCGACACCTTCTCTTTCCAGGTCATGTGGTGGGCCGTGGTGTACGCGGTGCGGGCCACCACCCCCTCCTCATCGATGGGGCGATGCCCGGCATGGACCGGGATGGAGGGGTGGCTGGGCGTGGTGTCGGCCCAGATCATGCCATCGTTGGCAATGGCGGTCCGGGTCGGATCCAGCGATGCCTGGTCGGCCCCCCGGTAGTAGACCTTGGGTTTGGTGTTCTGCTCCGGTGCCCGTACGGCCACATCGTCGCGGGCGATGATGCGACTGATCTCGGAGAACGGATCGTCGAGGTCGCCGATCTTGATGGCCTCGGTGGGGCAGACGATCTGACACGACGGCAGCAGGCCCACCTCCAGGCGGTGGTTGCACATGTTGCACTTGTGGGCCGTCATGGTCTCGGGGTTGATGTACAGCGCGTCGTAGGGGCAGGCGTTCATGCACGACTTGCAGCCGATGCAGTTGTCGTCCTGGAAGTCGACCACGCCGTTGTCGGCCCGGTACAGGGCGGAGGTGGGGCAGATCTTCATGCACGGGGCGTCATCACACTGGTTGCACCGCATCACATTGAACTTGCGAGCCACATTCGGGAACGAGCCGGTTTCGATGTATTTCACCCAGGTCCGGTTCACCCCGAGGGGCACGTCGTGTTCGCTCTTGCAGGCGATGGTGCAGGCGTGACACCCGATGCAGCTGTCGCTATCGAGCAGAAAGCCCATTCGGGTCATTGGTGATGTCCCCTTCCCTACAGTTCCCGGCTGGTGACTGGTCCTGTGACCTTGGATGCGTGCTGAATCTAATGTACGGCCTTTCGGACTGTCGGTCAACAAGTTGTGGAGGATCGAGCAGACAGTCCCGTTGGAACCACCCTGCCTGCGGGTTGGACCCCCAACCTTCCCCTGGACCACACTTTGGCGTGGTGCCGGCCCCTTCACCCATCAGACCGCCCGCTGCGGCGGCAACCGTCACGAGCAGGCACACTGCCACCGCCCTCGCCGGCATCTTCGTCACCGCCTATGCCACCAACGTGTCCACTCCGTTTCTCGTGGCCTACCGCGACCGCCTCGAGCTCGGACCGTCGGCGACCCAGACGATCTTTGTGGTCTACGTCGCCGGCATCCTGACCACACTGCTACTGTCGGGACCGGCATCGGATCGCTTCGGGCGCAAGCCGATGTGTATCCCGTTCGTGGCCTTGTCGGCTGTGGCCTCGGCCGTCATCATCTTCGGCCGGGACTCCTACCCTCTCCTGCTCGCCGGCCGGCTGATCCTGGGTGTGTCGGTGGGAGCGGTGCTGGCCGTGGGTACGGCCTGGGTCCAGGAGCTCATGGGGCCCGGCACTCAGGTTCGGGCTGCCGTGCTCAGCACGGTGGCCACCTACGGCGGCTTCGGAATCGGGCCGCTGATCTCCGGCCTCCTGGACTGGGCGGTACCGGCTCCGCTCGTCGTCCCGTTCCTGGTCCACATTGCTTCGGCGGCAGTCGTGATCCCCTTGCTGATGGCGGTTCCCGAAACCCGCCCGGCCAATCCGGCTCTGCCGGCCGTCCGCATCACTTTCGGCGTACCGTCGGTCGGGCGTCGCACCTTCTGGACCACGGTAGTGCCCGCCGCCATCTGGGTGTTCGCCTTCCCTTCCACCAGCTTCGCCCTGTTCCCGGTACTGCTCAGCTCGGCCACCGGAGGCCGCGACGTCCAGGTGGCGGCCGCCGCCTCCACCCTCACCGCCTGGAGTGGCTTTTTGGCCCGACCTCTGCTGCCCCGGTTCGGGGCACCGACGGCACTGGTGACGGGAATGGCCATGGGATCCGTGGGCTATGTGCTGGGAACCGCCGCCTTCTGGACCGACGGCTGGCCGCTGCTGCTGCCATCGGCCATGCTGCTCGGAGCGGCGTCGGGAAGCATCTCCGCCGGATGTCTCGCCTTGCTGGGGGCAATGGCCGAGGACACCAGCCGGGGGGCCTTGACCTCCACGTTCTACCTGCTGGCCTATCCCAGCATGTCGATGCCGGTTGTGGTCACGTCCCTCGCCACGATGAGTTCGTTTCGTACCGCCCTTCTCATCATCACCGGAGCGGCACTGCTCGGCTCGCTGGTGGTGTCGTTTTTCGCCTGGACGAATCTGGGCCGGTGATCGGCTAAGCGCCTTCGGGGCGAAATCAGCACGAGTCTTGTACTGTGGTGACCATGTCCACGGTGTTCCATCTCGGCCTTGAGGCGGACTCGATCGAGGGAGCGACACTGGCCATCGTGCCCGGCGACCCGGCCCGCGTGCCCCGAATCGCCGAAAAGCTCGACCGGCCACGTCACCTTGCCTCCCACCGGGAGTTCACCAGCCACCTCGGCTATCTCGGGGATCACCCCATCGTCGTGTGCTCGACCGGGGTCGGGGGGCCATCGACATCGATCGCGGTCGAGGAGCTGGGCCAACTCGGCGTGGACACCTTCATCCGGGTGGGAACCACCGGTTCGATCCGGGCCGATGCCCCCATCGGCCACGTCGTCATCTCCCAGGCCGCGGTCCGGTTGGATGGAGCCAGCTTCCATTTCGCCCCACCCGAGTTCCCCGCCGCCTCCACCTTCTGGTGTGCCCTGGCCCTGACTGCGGCGGCCCAACGTCTGGGGGTCGGCCACACCGTCGGGGTGACGGTCTCCAGCGACACGTTCTATCCCGGCCAGGAACGCTACGACACCGCGTCGGGCCAGGTCCTACCCCGGTTTCGAGGCAGTCTGTCCGAGTGGCGGCGGCTGGGTGTGGTCAACTACGAAATGGAGGCGGCCACCCTCTTCACCATGTGTGCTGCCAACGGTTGGCGCGCCGGGTGCGCCGCCGGTGTCATCGCCCAACGAACCGACCAGGAGAGGCCGACCGACGAAGCCATGATCACCCGAACCGAGGATGCAGCCATCAATGTAGTGCTCGAGGGGGCCAAGCTGTTGTTGAACGGTGGAACCTGCGAGGTCGACCTGCCGGCATAGGCGAGGGTGGGACGAAGAACATGTCAAGGCGGAACGAACGGCCGGGGACGGACCCGGCACCGGAGGGCGCAGGTCGACCCGAGGAGGTTGCCCGATGGTGACCTTGTTGCTGGTCGAGGATGACCCCTCGATCAGCCAGCCCCTGCAAGCCGGGCTGGAGCGGGAGGGGTTCTCGGTGGAACTGGCCACCACGGGTGCTGCGGCCCTGGAGTCGAAGAAGCCCGATCTGGTGCTGCTCGATCTCGGCCTCCCCGACCTCGACGGGCGGGTCGTCTGCCAGAGCCTGCGAGCCGCCAGTTCGGTGCCCATCATCGTGGTCACGGCCCGCCAGGACGAGATCGATCGGGTCATGCTGCTCGAACTGGGGGCCGACGATTATGTTGTCAAGCCGTTCGGATTCCGGGAGCTGGTGGCTCGAATCAGAGCCGTGCTGCGCCGCACGACCGCCCAGCCGGCCGAGTCCGAGCCGGTGGAGTGGGGTCCACTCCGTATCGACCCTCGCATCCGGCACGTCGAGTTCAACGGCGAGCCGGTCGAGCTGACACCCAAGGAGTACGATCTGCTGGCCGCACTGGCCGCCGATCCCGGAGCCGCCGTGACCCGGGAACAGCTCATCAACAACGTCTGGGACGAGAACTGGTGGGGCTCGACCAAAACTTTGGACGTCCACATCGCATCGCTACGCAAGAAGACGGACTCGTCGCTGATCCAGACCATACGCGGGGTCGGGTTCCGGTTGGCCGCCTCCACCTCGGAGTCATGACCCGCGCTCCAGAGTCATGACCAGACGACTGGTGGCCAGCTATCTGCTGGTCAGCCTGGTCGTGCTGCTGATCCTCGAGATTCCGCTGGCCATCTTCTATCACCAGCTGGAACGTAACAGCCTGGTCACCAATGCCGAACGCGACGCGGTGATGTTGGCCAGCTACTACCGAGACGCCCAACTCTCGGGGCGGGCCGATGAACTGCCGGGCATCGATCGCTACGTCCGGCGAACCGGAAGCCGGGTGCTGGTTCTCAACCGAGGCGGCGTCTCCCTGGTCGACACCGCTCGACAACCGGGAGGCAATTTCTCGACTCGACCGGAGGTCCAGGCCGCAGTGTCGGGGAAACTGGCATCGGGCTTCCGGGAATCGGAGACCATCGGGACCGAGCTCATGTACGCGGCCGTTCCCATCACGACCTACGGCGAGGTCACCGGAGTGCTGCGGTTGACCCTCGACGCCGAGGAGGTGAACAGCCGGATTCAGCGGTTCTGGCTGGGACTGGTCATCATCGCGCTTCTCATTCTGGCCGCACTGGCATTGATCGGATTCACCGTGGCCCGATCGGCCACCGGGCCGATCAAGCGGCTACAGACCTCGGCCGCCCGATTCGGCCGCGGCGACTTCCACGCCCTCGAAGAACCCGACCCCGACGCTCCCGAGGAGGTGCGGGAGCTGACCCGCTCCATGAACGCAATGGGCCGCCAGCTGGAACAGCTGATCGAACGCCATCGCTCCTTCGTGGCCGATGCATCCCATCAGCTTCGCACCCCGCTGACCGCCCTGCGGCTCCGGCTGGAGAACGCGGAGGCCGGTCTGGCTGACGAGCAACTCCGACTCGAGCTGGAAGCTGCCATCGAGGAGACCATCCGCCTCAGCAACCTCGTCGGCGACCTCCTTCGACTGGCCCGTAACGAGGGGCCACCCGTTCTGACCACGGTCGAGCTCAGCTCCCTGGCAACGGAACGGGTCAATACCTGGGGAGCGATGGCCGAAGGGCGGGTCGAGCTCCTTCTCATCCGCCCCGCCGGCCCGTACCCGGTCAACTGCATGGCGGTTGAAGGAGCCGTTGAGCAGGTGCTGGACAATCTGCTCGACAACGCCCTACACGCCGCTGCCGCCTCCGGCCGTGACGACAGCCGGATTACGGTCGAGGTCAAGGCCGGGCCTCATGTCCATCAGCTGATCGTGACCGACGACGGACCGGGTCTGACCGCGGAGCAGAAGCAGCGGGCCACTGATCGCTTCTGGCGGGCCGATCAGAACCGAGCCGGCACGGGGCTGGGCCTCGCCGTCGTGGCAGCCCTTGTCGAGGCCAGCTCCGGGGACCTGGTTTTCGAAGACAACCCTGCCGGTCGAGGGCTTCGGGTCGTCACTTCATGGCAGGCCGAGGACACGGTCACCCTGTCCCGGCCGGCCTGACGGAGCGACTCGGCGCCCGCCTCGTTCACCCCCACAGGCGACCGGCGCCTACCGATCTCGACCGTGATGGGTCAGTCGTCGTCCAGCAGGCCGTTGCCCGGCCCGCCGCTGCGGCCGGGATTGCGAGCTGAATCATGCTTGTCCTCACCGCGACCGCGGTCCGTCGACAGCTGATTCGACGACCGGGTCCGATCGGATCGCCGCAGGGCGTTCTCGAGCACGTACACGCCGTCCTGGTAGTAGATCCATGTACCCTCGTCGACCAGGGCCGGCCGCGACGTGGACCGATCGTCGGAGCTCGCCTCACGAGACCCCGTTTCACCGGTGGTGGGGACTGAACTCGTCTCGGCCGCCGCTGTCGCCGTGGTCTGAGTGCCCACACCGGCGTCGCCGTCGGGCTCGGAGTCACCCGACCCGGCCTCGATCCCGTCGGGAACGTTCTCGGTCTCAGCGCCGTCACCGTTGTCAACAACGTCGGGGGCCGTCACGATCAGTGGAGCACCGCGGGGCGAGATCCGGAACCGGGCCGCGATCTCTCCGTCGTCGGCCAGGAAGGCCTCGAAGTCCATTGCCCGCCGGGCCGATCGGAACTCGACACGAACGGCGCTCCCGTTGATGGGAATGGTCTCCGCTTTCCATCCGGCTTGGGCCTGGAGGTCACTGATCGCCAGCGTCGGTTGCCGGCCGTCCACGCTTCGAACGATCTGCACCGTGCCCACCCCGTCGATGACGAAGGCCTGGCGGGATCCGTCCTCCGACGGCACTGCGGTGACCAGAGGTGACCCGACCGGATCGACTGCGCCGGAGGCGGCGTCGACGGTCTCACGAGAGCGAGTCGACAGGTCGAGCAGACCGAGATTGGCGGCCATGGCCGAACCACCGACGGTGAGCACGGCGATCACTGCCAACAGCACGGTTCGACCCGGGTTCGATGACCGAACTCGGCCGGTCCGATTCCGGTCGTCCGAGCGCGACCAACTGAAGCGGCGGCGGCTCTGCTGGTGGGAGGTCGGTCTCGATTTGAACACGTGATGTTGGGATGGGGACAGCGGACGCAAGACAGTACTGGCAACGGTACTGGCCGCCATCCAAACTGGCGGACAGTGAAGAACAAAGATTTGGTAAGCCTGATGGCGATCGCGTGACCGTCCCCACGCATCCCGTCACATGCCTGTCATACGTTGTTGATGTTTGCTTACATCACCCCTTTCGGGTCGAGAGCAGCGAGTCGAGCCCGGCATGGAAGTGTTGGAGTGCCGGTTCATTGCGACCGATGGTGACCGTGTCGATCACACCGGCCTCGAAGCCCTTCTGCATCCCGGCGGCGATGGTGAAATCCTCGTTGTCGGTCACCGAGACCAGAACCTCGAAGTTCTTCTGCCAGTACCGCTCGCTTCGACGGTCGTCGGACGGTGCGTAGAGCTCGACGTCGAGCACGGCTTCGCCCGGCCCATCACCGGGACGACTCCGATACAGCTCGGCATGGTCCTGCTGGTAGATGAGCACGCTATTGGGTTGGATGAACCACAAGATGGTGGCGTGGGGCACCAGACGCCATCGAGGCCGGGGAAGCCGATCCAACTCGCCGATCGACCGGCGAATGGCGATCATCCGACCGTGGGGGCCGAAGCTGTCGAATAGTGCGAAGTCGGAGTGGATCAGAGGATCCAGCGACTCGGTGTGGAGCGAGCCCACATGGTATGCCTCGCAGAACGTGTCGACGGCCAGCTTCCAGTTGAGGGGGCGACGGAACCGGGTGGCGGCAATGCGCCGGTAGTGGGCCAGATCAAATGGTGCCACTTCGGTCTCCGCACCGTGCAGTGGCTGGTCGGCAATCTCGGCCCCCTGGTCCCCGGCCACCCAGATCAGGCCGTCGAGCTCCCGGCACGGCAGCTCTACCAACCCGACCGGATCGATGTCGTCGAAGTAGCGGTCCCGGCGCCGGCCGGCCGTCGAACCGTCGAGGTGGTAGGTCCAGCCGTGGTATGGGCATCGAAGCCGCCGGGTCGAACCACAGCCCTCGACCACCTGGGCCCCACGATGGCGACACACGTTGGCCATGGCCCGCACGTGCCTGTCGTCGTCCCGGGTGACAATGACGGGAACCCGCCCCACCTGGACCGAGGCATAGCTGCCCGGCTCCGGCACCAGGCCTGACAGGCCGACGAGCTGGGGGTGGCGGGACAACAGGTCGAGTTCGGCCTCGTACCGGCCCCGATCGGTGTACGCGCCGGTTGGGATGGACAGCGACGATGGGGCCACATCGGTGTTGTCATGGTCACGACCGGCCGCTCGGTGGTCCATGATGCGGTCGAGCAGCTCCAGTTGGGTCTCGGGATTCATGACGGTAGTTCCGTCACACCGCAACCGGCGAAGTCGTCGGGATCGGGATGGCGGGTCAGGTGCCAGTAGTCGACCATGCGGAACGGCATCGGCGATCGGACTTGGCCGTTGGCGTTGCGGTAGTAGGTGGTGGTGCCGGGATGGGTCCAGATGAGTTCGGCGTGGGCGGCATCGATCTGGCGGGTGTAGGTATCCCGCCGCTCGGTCTTGACCTCCAGGGCCAGCCAGCCGTGTCGGGCCATCATTGCCAGGCAGTTGGCGATGTAACAGGCCTGGGTCTCCCCCACCCAGATGCCGCTACCGCCGTGACCGAGGTTGGTGTTGGGGCCGTACATGACGAACAGGTTCGGGAAGCCGGGCACCGTCATACCCAGGTAGGCGGTGGGGTTCTCGTCAGCCCAGTCGGTGGCCAGGGTGACGCCGTTGCGACCGGTGATGTCGAGGCGGGCGGCCAGGGTGGTCACCGTGAACCCGGTGGCCAGCACGATCACATCGACCTCGTGCAGCTCGCCGCCGGCCCGTACCCCGGCCGGTTCGAACCCGACGATGGGTTCGGTGACCAGGTCGACGTCGGCTCGACACAAGGTCTTGTACCAGTCGTTGTCGAGCAGGATTCGTTTTCCGAACGGTGGATAGTGGGGGAGGCACCGGTCGATCAACTCGGGGCAGGCTGCCAGCTCGGATCGAATGTGGTCCTCCATCTCCTGGCGATGGCGATCGTTGATCCGGTTCATGGCCCTCTCGGGGTGGGGCCAATCGGGATCCCGTTTCAGGAACCGAAGCAGACCGTCGCCGTAGCGCCAGAATTGAGCGAACCGATACCAGCGTCCGTAGTAGGGAAGGTTCTCGAACAACCAGCGACTGCCGGGGGGAACCGGGGAGTGGTAGTCCTCGGTGGGCCGTACCCATTGGGGGGTGCGCTGGAACACGGTGATGTGGGCGGCCTGTTCGGCAATGGTGGGCACCAGCTGGACCGACGAGGCCCCGGTCCCGATGACGGCCACCCGCTTGCCGGTCACGTCTAGGTCGTCGGGCCAACGGGCGGTGTGCACGAGACGCCCACTGAATGTCGTATCACCGGCAAATCGGGCCGCCATGGGCTGGTTGAAGTGCCCGGTTGCGCTGACCAGGATTCGCGCCGTCAACTCCTCGGTCTGCTCACCGTCGGTTGGTGTCGATTCGGCGTCGCCGCCGCCAGGGCCGCGGCTCGGACGCCCGTCGGGCCCGGGGTGACTGGGCCGGACCGTGACCCGCCACCGGGCCGCCTTTTCGTCCCATCGGGCAGCCAGCACCTCGGTGCCGAATCGGATCCGGTCCCGCACCCTGAACTCATCGGCACAGCGCGCCAGGTAGGCCTGGAGTTCGTCCCGAGGCGAGAAGTAGTAATTCCACGACGGGTTGGGGGCGAACGAGTAACTGTAGAAGTGGTTGGGGGTGTCGACGCCGCAGCCCGGATACCGATTCTCGAACCAGGTGCCACCGACCTCGGCGTTCTTCTCCACCATCGTATAGGTCACACCGAGTTCGTCGAGTCGAGTGGCCAGGCCCATGCCCGACGCCCCAGCCCCGATGATCAGGGTGTCGACATCGGTAGGAGCAAGCCGGGCATCGTCGGGCCACGGGATCCGCACCGGATCGAATCCGAGATCGGCCATCATCATGGACACGTACTCCTCCGGCACCTCCTCACCGAGGCAGAAGCTCATGAGCCGCCGGAACTCGTCGCGGTCGGGGTTGGTCACCACCGGCTCGGGCAGCTCGACCAGCAGCCCCCGAGCGGCGTCACGGATCTCGGCCCGGACGTCGGGGGCGAATCCGGCGTCGGGATCGGCCACCAGTTTGACGTCACGCTTGGGGGCGTAGCGATCGCTGAGCCAGACCGAATCCCCGGTGTAGTGATAGAGGCACATGACCAGCGTCCGAAGATCGGCATCGGCCAGGATGTCGTCGAGTTGCTCAGCGCCCAGTTCAGTGCCGGTAACCATCGCCGCCATGATGGAACAGTCGGACCCCCGAGCGGAAATCGACCGTAGGGCCCCGGCTGGGCCCGGTGGCGACAAGCCTCATTTGGTACACCAATGACAGGTGTGTGACCTGTACTTCATGGTCGAGCCGCATGGACTGCGACACAGACTGTCGCCCAATCGACCCCTTCGAGCGGGCGTGTTGGGCGAGCTCGGGTTCCGAACTGCGTCACAGGTTGGGGCGGCCTGGCGCCGGCGTCAGCAGGAGGCGCTGATCGTGCCGTCGCCCACCTCGACCGGCGGTGGGTTGCTGCCGTCGTTCGGTGGCTGCATCAGCATCGGACCCGAGTACGACATGCTCGACCCTTCGACGGCGACCGAACCCTCCTCGAGGGTCGCACCCTCGGCCGGCGCCGGGTAGTAGCCGATCAAGCCCTCGCCGTCGGGGTTCGGCACGTCGACCGAGATGCTGCCCAGCCACTCGCCGTCCATGCGGTTCAGGCCGGCAGCCAGGGTTGTCACACCATCGACTGCGGCGAACCCGTAGGTGATGGCGTCGTCGGAGATCGTGCAGCCACCCGCCAGCACCTGATCGAAGGCGATGTCCTGGCCATCGACCGACGCGCTCGCCTGCCCGGCCGGGGCCGGGTCGACGACTGCACCACCCGAAGCATCGGCACCTCCGCTGTCATCGGCCATGTCGTCGTCCGCCGAGCTGCTGTCGACGGTGGTGGTCACCCCGCCCGAACTCGTCACTTCCAGACCACCATTGCGTGGGCTTGAGCCGCCGACTGCCACCCAGGCGGTCGTCCAGCCGCAGCATCAGGCCCCGGAGCCGGGTTCCGGCCAGGCGGGACCACCAGCGGTTCCACGGTTTCGAGTAATCCCGGGTCCAGGGACAGACCCTCACACAGATGGCGCAGTCGGAGTTGATCTTCGACCAGTAGCCGAAACAGGCCTCACCGTCCACCGACCACTTCCGCACGCCGCGGATTCCGGAGCGATTGAGGGCCACCGGTACCGGTTCCCCGTGGGGAATGGCTTGAGACGGGCACGCCCCGGCACAACGATCGCACTGCTCACAGAACTCCTTGACCCCGAACGTTCTCGGCTGGTCGTGAACCAGGGGGAGATCGGTGAAGATCTTGCCCAGCCGAAGCCGAGGACCGAACTCGGGGGTGATCACCAGGCCGTGGCGACCGTACTCGCCCAGTCCGGCCTGGATGGCCAAGGGTATGGCCAATGCGGTGTCGTTCATGGACGGGACGGCCTGATACCCGAGGTTGCGGATGTATTGGGCAACGGCCAGGAGGACCAGAGCATCCTGGGAGTAGCCGAGTCCGGTGGCCGCCCCCGACAGCGCGGAGGGAGCGGTTCGGATGAGTCCGTCGTCCATGGCCTGACCGATCACGACGACATGGTCGAGGTTGTCGGGAAGATCGTTGGGCTTGGGCCCGCCGGCGGCGATGCTGAAACGCTCGGTGTAGACCCAGCGTTCGTCGAACCCGGTCACGCCGATCAGGTCGGCTCCGAAGGTCCGGGCCACCTGCTTCAGCTGGGCCGTCGACTCCTGGGGAGTATCCGGCACCAGGCGCTCCGACGCCGAGTCCCGCAGCATGGACAGGTCATCGAGAAAGCCGTCGCGGCGGTCCCGATCCTCGTACATCTCGGCGAACACATCGGCCACATGCCAGGATGCGTTGCGCACGGCATAGTCCCGCTGAGTGAAACCGTTGGCCTTGCGCCACTCGGTCAGGGGCCGCCGGTAGGTGGCGTAGAACCGCTCGGTGGAGTCGCTGCGGATTGCGGGATCCCACCATGAGCGGGAGAACACGTCGTCGACCTGGCTGAAACGGGTGAAGTCGCCGAGTACCTCGAACCCTACCTCGGCCTCGGTTGCGCCGGTGCCGGGTCCACCGGTCGATGTGGTTCGCCCGTCGGCAGCACCGCTGGTCGATCGTCCCGAGGCCATGGGGCCAAGGGTACGGGAGGGCACCGCCACTCGCCGAGTTCGTGCCCTTGAGTTTCGCCCACGCCCGCACGGCCACTACGCTCGTCGCACCGTGAAGCCGTTGCCGACAAAGCTCGTGTCGAACCCGGAGCCGAGGTTGTGACCTGGGAACCCGAGCTGGATGAACTGCGACGACGGGAGGCCATGGCCGAGCAGCTCGGTGGACGGGAGAAGGTCGAGCGTCAGCACCACTTCGGCAAACTCACGGTGCGGGAACGCATCGAAGCGGTGGCTGACGACGGCAGCTTCTGGGAGCTGGGCAAGACGGCGGGGGTGGCCGACTATGACGGCCACGGCAACCTGGTCGGCTTCACCCCGTCCAACTTCGTTTCGGCCTGGCCGAGCTGGACGGCCGACCGGCCGTCGTGTCCGGTGACGACTTCACCGTTCGCGGTGGCTCCAACGATGCCTCGATCTCGGTCAAACGGGAGGAGTCCGAGGCCCTGGCCCTGGAGCTACGACTGCCCCATGTGCGCCTGCTCGATGGCATGTCGGGCGGGGGCTCGGTCAAGACCATCGAGATGGCGGGCCGGACCTATATCCCCCTGCTACCGGGCTGGCACACCGTGATCGACCATCTCAACGTGGCGCCCTCGGTATCGCTGGTGCTTGGCTCGGTGGCCGGCTTCGGGGCGGCCCGGGCCACCACCTGTCACTACTCGGTCATGGTGGCCGAGACCTCCCAGATGATGATCGCCGGACCGGCCCTGGTGGAGCAGGCCGGGCTGGGCGAGGTGACCAAGGAGGAGCTGGGCCACGCCCGGATTCACACCGGCAACGGCTCGGTCGACGACGTGGTCGGCTCGGAGGCCGAGGCCTTCGATCGGGCCCTGCACTTCCTGTCGTATCTGCCCACCAATGTCGACGAGCTGCCCCCGATCGAGGACTGGGGCGACGACCCGGGACGGCGGGAGGAGTGGCTGATCAGCGCCGTACCCCGAGAGCCCCGCCAGGCCTACCACATGCGGGCCATCGTCCGGGCCGTGGTCGACAACGACAGCTTCCTCGAGATCGGACGGGGGTGGGGCACCTCCATCATCGGCGGCCTGGCCCGACTGGACGGGGTGCCGGTGGCGGTCTACGCCGAGGATCCGACGATCTACGGCGGAGGCTGGACGGCCGATGCCTGCCGAAAGCTGATCCGGCTGGCCGATCTGGCCTCGCTGTTCAAGCTGCCCCTGATCCACTTCGAGGACTGTCCCGGGTTCGTCATCGGCAAGACCTCGGAGGAGGAGGGCACCATCCGGGTCGGCTCCACCGCCCTGGTTGCTCTGCGGCAACTGACCGTGCCCTACTGCACGGTGTTGGTGCGCAAGGCATTCGGTGTGGCCGGGGCCTCCAACCGGGCCCCGGGGTCGACTTCCATGCGCATGGCCTGGCCGTCGGCCGACTGGGGCTCGCTGCCGCTGGAGGGTGGCCTGGAGGTGGCCTACAAGGCCGAGCTGGCCGCCTCCCACGACCCGGAGGCACTGCGGGCCGAAATCACGGAACGGCTCAACCGGGTGCGCTCGCCGCTGCGGTCGGCCGAGTTCTACGAGATCGAGCAGATCATCGATCCCCGGGACACGCGGCCCATGCTCTGCGACTGGGTCCACCTGGCCCGCCGGGTACTGGAGCCGGGTTCCACCACCTGGGGCTTCCGGCCGTAGCGCGTCCCTGCACGCCCTGGCCTCCCGAAACCCTGCGGACATCTTGCACCCCGATGTCCCCCTCCCGCCGACCTTCAACCTCTCCTCAACCCGTCGGGGGATCGATCGGGACAAGAAGTCGCGGCCAGAGGTTGGTGTCGTTCGCTACTCGCGAGCGGCCAGCAGACGGGCGTCGGCCTTCGACTGCTCCACCGGTTGCTCACCGGCTTCGGCCCACCACCAGGCATAGGCAAGCCGTCCGGTCTCGGGTATTTCGATAACGACTTCCATTGTGTACGGCCCGCCGAGATCCGATTGCACAAAGCGGCCGCTACCAGGCTCCGCTTGGATCATCACCGTCACGAACGGCGATTCCGAATGGGCAATGAACAGCCGATCACGACCATCGGGTCCGGCACACAGCAACGAAAGCTCCCGATGGAGCACACCCTGCTCCGACGAGATGGCGTCGTAGCTCAACGAGACGCCGCCGTTGGGCAACGGGTTGACCTCGATCCGTGAGCCGAACGGTCCGCTCTCGCGGCCGTCCCCTGTGCCGATGTAGAGGCGGTTCGGCCCGGCGACAGGTGTTCAGACCAGCTCCAACCGGTTTCAGTAGCCGCAGCGGGTGGAGGGCAGCGTTGGATACCGGATCGACACGGTGCAGCTGACCGTGACGGTTCACGCCCATGCCACTCGGATCGAGGGCTGAACGAAGCAGCTGGGTTGGGCCGCCATACCGAGAACCGTAGCGGTCCCTGGTGCCCTCGGTTTCGCCGCACGGCGTCCGCCGACCAACTAGCCCGAAAACCGGGCAGCTGCTACACTTTAAATCCACTTTTTTAATCCATCATGGCTTGCTAATCGAACTTATGTTTGCTACACTGGCTGTATGAGGGAAGGCGGACTACCACCAAAGTCACCCAGGGCCGATCTGACGGTGTTGCAGCAGGCTCTCGATGTGGCGTTGGCCGCTGATCTTGACGTGTTGTCTGCGGGCGAGTTGCTGGATGTTGCCTGTGAGGTCCAGACCCTGGCCACCAGGGTGACTGCGTTGCGATCCAAAGTGTTGGCCGCTGCCGATACCGCCACCGACGCTCCCGCTTCTCGGCGGGAACTCGGGTTCCGCACCACCACCCAGGTGGTAGCGGCCAGAACCGGTGCGCCGGCCTTCGACATTCGAACCGCCACCGCCATGGGCCGGTGGCTACTGGACTTCCCGATCTTTGCCGATGCGGCGGCCCAGGGAGTGTTGACCCAGCGCCATCTGAAGGAAGTGAAGGCGTTGGACAAGCCTCACCGCCGTGAATCGCTGGTGGCCTCCCAGGCCAGGCTGGTGGCAGCAGCACGGGCGAACGATTTTGTGGGGTTCACCAACCGGCTGACGGTGTGGCTGATCAACCACACCACCGCCGAAGAAGTGGCCGAACAAGCCAAGAAGACCTCGTGCTCATGGAACAAGAACACCGACGGATCGATCGACGGCAGATTCCATCTGGATCCACTGTCCGCTGCGGCGGTCGGCAACGCGTTGGGTGACGAGATGCAGCGCCTGTTCCGCCAACAGAACAACCACGACGGAACATCAGCCACTGCGAACCGGCGACGAGGCCAAGCCCTCGTGGGTTTGATCATTGGCGGGGCGGAAGCCCCCGAATCGGCCACCACCACCCCACTGGTCAACCTCGTGATCGGCCAGACGATCCTGGCCAACCTCCTCGAACGATTCGTCGACCCCGACACCCCCGCAGTCCCGGTCGACTATGACAACCCGGACCTGCGATGCCAAACCATCGACGGTACACCCATCCACCCCGACATTGCCTTCGCCGCAGTAGCGGTGGCCGAATTCGAACGGATCGTGCTGGATGCCGAATCGAGACCGATTGATGTGTCGGTCAAATCACGGGGGTTCCCGGCGTGGATGAAACGAGCGCTACTCGTCGCCGCACAAGGAAGATGCAAGATTCGGGGATGTGATGCCTGTCACTACTGGCTGCAGGTTGACCACGAACATCCCTTTTCGAAGGGTGGGGAAACGCGCCTCGACAACGGACAAATACTCTGCGACCCAGACAACAAGTGGAAGGCGGATCTCGTGGCCTGACCGGCGATATTTGCCGAAGGCAAACTCGGGTTGGCCGGGCAACGCCCGGCAAGACGAGCACTCCGCAACCCATTACCAGCAACTTGAAAACCGAATGGAGCTACGCCAGATCCCGGGTGGCCCGGTAGCGCTCCCGGGCCTCCTGGGCGGCGGCGGCCGAACCCTTGCCGGGTTGTACCACGGTGCCCTCGCCCAGAGCCCAGCGGCGGGCCACCTCGGCGAAGTCCTCCTTGCCCTGGACGGCGGCGGCCTGGACGCAGGCCCCGGTGGCCACGGTCTCGTCGTCGTCGGGCACGATCACGGTTCGGCCCGACAGGTCGGCGACAACCCTTCGATAGGCCTCCGACTTGGCTCCCCCGCCGATCAGGAACGTGCGCTCGTCGGCGGTCACGCCTGCCGACTCCAGCGCCGCCACGCCGTCCAGCAGCCCGCAGGCCACACCCTCGAAGGCGGCCCGGGCGATCTGTCCTCGGGTCATGTTGGACCGGAACCCGGTCAGCAAGCCGGTGGCCGTAGGGCGATTGGGGGTCCGTTCGCCATCGAGGTAGGGAATCAGCACCGCTCCGTCGGCCCCCAGCGGGGTATCCAGAGCCAACTGGTCGAACTCGTCGTAGTCGGCCCCGATCAGGTTTCGGAAGACCTCGGTCACCTTGGTGGCATTCAAGGTGCAGACCAGGGGCAGGAAGTTGCCGGTGGCGTCGGCGAACCCGGCCACCAGGCCACTGGCGTCGGCAGTCGGGGTGGAGCTGACGGCATACGCCGTGCCCGAGGTTCCGATGGAAATGGCCAGATCACCGGGTCGAAGGCCCAGACCGAGGGCACCGGCCATGTTGTCGCCGGTGCCGGGGGCCACCACGGCAGTTCGGGGGATGCCAAGCTCGCCGGCGACAACCTCACCGACGTCATCCCGAGGGTCACAGACCCGGGGCAGGGCGTTGGACAGCCCGGCCCTGACCCGGTCCAGCAGGTGGCGCTGGTAGCCGCCGGTGCGGGGCGACCACCATCCCGTGCCTGAGGCGTCACCCCGATCGGTGACGTGCTGGCCGGTGAGACGCCAGGTCAGATAGTCGTGGGGCAGCATGATCTTGCCGATGCGGGCCAGCAGCTCGGGCTCGTTCTCGACCACCCAGGCCAGCTTGGTCACGGTGAACGAGGCGCTGGGCACCGAACCGCATGCCTTCACCCACCCACCGGGCGACATGTCCCGGACCAGGGCCTCGGCCTGGGGGGCCGATTCGGTGTCATTCCACAACTTGGCCGGCCGCAGCGACACGCCATCATCGCCCAGGAGCACCAATCCATGCTGTTGACCGGCCACGGCCACGGCCTTGACCTTCTTCAGATGGCTGTCGTCGATCTGGGAGCAGGCATCGACCAGCGCCGACCACCAGGCTTCGGGGTCCTGCTCGCTCCGAGGCGGGGTGGTGGCCGGGTGGGCCGATCGCCCACTGGCGACGAGCTCCCCGGTTTCTATGTCCCTGATTTCGACCTTGGTCGACTGGGTTGACGAATCGATTCCTGCGGCGAAGGCTTGGCTCACCACGCCAACATTACCAGCCCACGCGCTGGTCGGATTGACCCTTCTCCATCTGCCCACGGGCGTCTCTCACCGACTGAAGGTTGGACACCTCGGGCACTCCGACCTGCCAGAACGAGCCACCTTCGGTCCAGGAATAGGCGTCGACCTTCATCGAGATCACATAGGTTCGGTCCGAGGCTCGGGCCCGCTCCAGGGCCGGCCCCAGCTCGGCCAGGTTCTCCACGAACTCGGCCTCGGCTCCCATGGCGCGAGCGTGAGCGGCGAAGTCGACCTCGACCACGTCACCGGCCAAGCGGCAGTCCTGGATCAGGTTGTTGAACGGCTTCCCACCCTGGCCGGTCTGCAGCCGGTTGATGACGGCGAAGCCCCCGTTGTCGCAGACCAGCACGATCATCTTGTGGCCGGTCAGCACCGAGCTGTAGAGATCGGAGTTCATCATCAGGTACGAACCGTCGCCGCAGAAGACGAATACCTCGCCCGGCCGTTCCGCTCCCCCACCGGGCCCGTAGGCCATGGCCGCCCCCCAACCGCCGGCGATCTCGTAGCCCATGCACGAGTACCCGTACTCACAGTCGAAGGTACCGATGCCCTTGTTCCACCAGCCGTTGTTGACCTCGCCGGGGAAGCCGCCGGCGGCGGCCAGACAGACGTCGTCCTCGGTGGCCTGGTCGTTGACCGCCCTCACCACCTGGGCATAGGTGGTGAGGCCCTCGCCGGACGTGGCCTCGACGGACCCGATCTGATCCAGGTAGGCCCGGAACCCGGCCTTCTCCTGGGCCGCCCGATCCAGCCACGACGGCGGCGCCGACCAGTCGCCCAACTGCTCGCTCAGCTCCCGCAGCGTCTCCCTGGCGTCGCCCACCACCGGCATCGATCGATGCTTGACGGCATCGAACCGGGTGGTGTTGATGCCGATGAGCACCGTGTCCTCGTTCTTGAACACGGTCCAGGAGCCGGTGGTGAAGTCCTGCAGCCGACAACCGACGGCCAGCACCACATCGGCCTCGGCCGCCAGGTTGTTGGCCGCCTCACAGCCGGTCACGCCGATGGGACCGATATAGCGCTCATCATCGCCCCGCAGCGACGTCTTGCCGGCGACGGTCTCGACCACGGGAACACCATGACGCCGGGCGAAGTCGACGAGGGTGGCCTCGGCCACCGAGTAGTGCACACCGCCCCCGGCGATGAGCAGCGGTTTACGGGCCCGGCGGAGCGCTTCGGCCGCGGCCATCACCTCGCTGGAGTCGGGGCGGGGACGGGGCACCTCGTGCACCACCGGCTCGAAGATGCGCGACGGGAAGTCATAGGCCTCGGCCTGGACGTCCTGGGGCAGCCCGATGAAGGCCGGACCCCGGGTGGCCGGATCGAGCATGACGGCCAGGGCCGCCGGCAGCGACTGGGCCACTTGGGCCGGATGGGTGATGCGATCCCAGTACTTGCACACCGGCTTGAACCCGTCGTTCACGGTGGTGGCCGGCTGGCCGAAGTTCTCGACCTGCTGCAGGACCGGATCGGGGATGCGGGAGACGAAGGTATCGCCCGAGAACAGCAGCAGGGGCAGGCGGTTGGCCGAGGCCACCGCGGCGGCCGTGATCATGTTGGTGGCGCCGGGTCCCACCGATGACGTGGCCACCATGATCTGACGGGCCTTCACCGCCTTGTTGTAGGCCACGGCGGCCAGGGCCATACCCTGCTCGTTCTGCCCCCGCCAGGTCGGGAACTCGTCCTTGACCTCCTCCAAGGCGTGGCCCAGGCAGGTCACGTTGCCGTGACCGAAGATGCCGAACACGCCGGGGAACAGAGGCGCTTCGGTTCCGTCGGCCAATCGGGTCCGTTGGGCCATCATCCAGCGGACAATGGCGTGGGCCGTGGTCAGGCGAATGGTTTCCATGTTCGTTCCTCCCTGAGGTCGGCAGGGCCTCTAGCGGGCCCAGGGCCAATCGTCGAGTGTGGTCGGCGGTACAACCTTGTGCCAGGGTCGACCGTTGTCCATCAGCCGGCACAGCAGCTCGAATCGCTGGACAACGGTGGTGGTCAGCACCTCGGCCCGACCGGCTTCGGCCACGGCTTCGCGCCACAGGGCCCGCCCGACCATGAAGCCGGAACACCCGGCCTCGGCCGCCACCTCGAGCTGGCGGGCGAACTCGTCGAAGGTGACGCCCCAGCTGAGCAGGGCCCACGGATTGTCGACCTCGCTCAGTTCCCGGCACCCTTGTTCTCCCGGGTACGGCAGCTTGAGGATCATGGGTCCGAGGGCGCTCAACCGCCGGGCCGAGGCCACGATGGTGTGACGGCGATCATCTTCGTCGGCCAACCCATAGGGCACGGGCTCGATCAGAACCGGGAGCTGGGCCGCTGCGCAGTCGTCGACCACTCGTCGGACCAGACGTTCCTGGCGGCGGGCCGGCTGCTCGTCGTCGGGTCGATACAGGATGAGAAGTTTGGCACAGTCGGCCCCGGCGTCGAGCAATTGGCGTGGGGTCCAACCGGGCATGAGCTGGTTGCCGGCCGATGGGTCGGCCATGTATCCCTGAGCCTCCAGGGCACAGACCACACCCACCGAACGGGGCACCGTACCTTGATCGGTCAGGTGGGGAAACGAGAACTCGGGCTCGATCATGACCGCCGACGGCCTGTCGCCGAGGGCAGCGATGACGTCGGCCTTGAACCGGGTGAGGGTCTTGGCCGGCACCACCTCGGCGCCGGCGTGTTGCCTGAATTCGGCCACCATGGAATCACGGTGGTCGACGGCGGCCACACAGAACAGACCCCGATCGTCGCTGATGCGCTGGAGGCGTCGAGCGACGCCGTGGCTGGTCGCCACGGTCACGCGTCGGCGCCGAACATCGGCAGCTTCCAGGCCCCGGCCTCCCAGTCGGAGTGGATCCATGTGAAATCGGAGTGGAAGCACGGCGGGGTGGCCCGCTCGTCACCAACCAACTCACCGGCCAGGTAGTTGAGGAAGTACATGTTGGACCCGGGGCAGGCCACCGAGGAGTGCCAGCCACGAGGCACGAGGGCACAGTCGCCGTCACCACCATGCAACAGTTGGTCGAACCCGTCCTCGTCATCCCAGTTGCGATGGATCCAGAATCCCTCGGGTCGGTCGAGGCGGAAGTAGTAGGTCTCCTCCAGGTAGGGGGAGTCTTGCTCACCGTCGTGGCGATGGGGGGCCCAGCCCGACCAGGTGCCGCGGGGAACATAGACCTCGTAGAGGATGAGCCGCTCAGCCTCGATGGGGGCGGCCAGGGTGTGGTTCACGTGGCGAAGGGCGGCTCCTCCACCTCGCACTTCGGACCGGATCACGCTGGGATCGATGACCCGGGCCTCATATCGTCCTTCGGCCGGGGCGGAGCCGATGGCGAAGGTGAACGAATCGTCGGCCGTCACTTCGACGGTCACCCCGGGCGGGGCGTAGACCACCGGGGCCAGCGAGTCGAACACCGATGTCCGCCTCAGGCGATGGGTTGAGCCGCCGAGGGTGACGTCGGCCTGGCCCGACAGCGGCACCAGCGCCGTTTCCTGATCGAGCAGGATGTGACGGTGGCTGTCACCGGCCCGCAACTCGATGACGGCGAACGACAGGTACTGCCATCCCGCCGTGGTCGGATCGACCGAGAGCAGTGTTCCCGGCCCGGGAGCGGCAGTGATGGTCATGATCGGTCCTCTCGTTCGGCCAGAAAGGCGTCGACTTCGTGGACATAGGGCATGTCGTCGGCGCACAGCAGTCGTCCGGCAACGATGGCCCCGGCGGCGTTGCCGTAGCGAACACACTCGGGAATCGACCAGCCCGACAGTAGTCCGTGGCAGAAGGCGCCGCCGAAGGCGTCGCCGGCTCCAAGGCCGCAGACCACATCCACCGGAAATGGCAGCACCTGCTCCCGGGTTCCGTCGGCCAGGGCCACCAGTACACCGTCGCCCCCCATCTTGACCACCGCCGCCTTGACTCCCCGCTCCAGCAAACGGGTGGCGGCAGTCTCGGCGTCGTCACTGCCTACGGCGACCCGGCACTCGTGGCGATTCCCGATCACGATGTCGAAATAGTCGATCATGGGCCCGATGGCGACCGACCCGGCGTCCTCGGAGTCCCAGAACTGGGGCCGCCAGTCCAGGTCGAACACGGTGTGGGCTCTCCGGTTGCGCCGCTTGAGAGCGTTGGTCACCGCGCTGCGGCTTGGCTCGACCGCGAATCGGGAGGCCGGTACCCAGAAGATCGGGACTTCCTCCACCGGGGCTTGGGCCAGATCCTCGTCGGTCAACTGGAAGTCGGGGGCGGCGGGATAGCGGTAGAAGATGATGGTCGGCTCCTCCACCGGATCCAACTCGGCGAAGGCCAGCGGGGTGGGTAGATCAGGATGGGTGGACACGAATCTGGTGTCGACCCCGAATCGTTCGTTCAGGGCATGGCGGACGTCATCACCGAAGGCGTCGTCACCAACCTTGGTCACCAGCGCAGTGCGATGGCCGAGGCGGGCGGCGGCAACGGCGACATTGGTGGCCGTGCCCCCGATGGACTTCTGCAGGGTCGTGACGTGACGCATCGGTCCGATCTGTTGGGGGTACAGGTCGACACTGACCCGTCCCACGGTCAGGAGTTCGAGATCATCGCTGCTCATCGCCGGCTCAATCATGGCCTGGGAAGTTGAGGTTCACACCCTCGGAGCCGGCGGCGTGCGACACCGTCGGCCACCGACTGGTGATGGCTTTGTTGCGGCTGTAGAACTTGACCCCCTCCGGCCCGTAGATGTGATTGCCGCCGAACAGCGAATCCTTCCAGCCACCGAACGAGTGGAAGGCCACCGGAACGGGGATGGGCACATTGATGCCGACCATGCCCACGGTCACATCCCGTTGGAAGGCCCGGGCTGTTCCCCCGTTTGAGGTGAAGATGGCGGTGCCGTTGCCGTAGGGATTGCTGTTGATGATGTCCAATGCCTGGTCGTAGTCGTCGGCCCGAACCACTCCCAGCACCGGGCCGAAGATCTCGTCACGGTAGATCGTCATGTCGGTGGTGACATGGTCGAACAGGGTGGGACCGAGCCAGAACCCCTTCTCGTGGCCCTTCACCGTGAAGCCCCGACCGTCGGCCACCAGTGTCGCCCCTTCGGCCACGCCGGTGTCGATGTAGCCGACCACCTTGTCCCGGTGGACATCGGTGACCAGCGCCCCCATGTCCATCGGCTCCTCGGACAGACCGGGACCGACCCGGAGCTTCTCGATCCTGGCGGTGATGGCCGGTATGAGGTGATCGGCCACATCACCGACGGCGACCACGACGGAGATGGCCATACACCGCTCGCCGGCCGAGCCATATCCGGCCGACACCGCGGCGTCGGCTGCGGTGTCGAGGTCGGCGTCGGGCATGACGATCATGTGGTTCTTGGCCCCGCCCAGGGCCTGAACCCGCTTTCCGGCCGCGGTTCCCGTCCGGTAGATGTGCTTGGCGATCGGGGTGGAGCCGACAAAGCTGATGGCTTCGACGTCGGGATGCTCGAGCAGGGCGTTGACCGCTTCGGCGTCGCCCTGAATCACGTTCAGCACGCCGGGAGGCAGCCCGGCCTCGGCGAACAGTTCGGCCGCCAGCAGACCGGCCGACGGATCCTTCTCCGACGGTTTCAGCATGAAGGTGTTCCCGCAGGCAATGGCCACCGGATACATCCACATGGGAACCATGGCCGGGAAGTTGAATGGGGTGATGCCGGCGACAACACCGAGAGGCTGACGGATCGAATAGGTGTCGACACCGGTTGCCACGTCGGGGGTGATGTCGCCCTTGAGCAACGTGGAGATGCCGCAGGCGTACTCCACCACCTCGAGACCACGTCCCACCTCGCCCAGGGCGTCATCGAGGACCTTGCCGTGCTCGGCGCTGACGAGGCGAGCCAGCTCGAGCCGATTCTCGTCCAACAGCTGCCGGTAGCGAAACATGATGGCGGTGCGTTTGGTGAGCGAGACATCTCGCCAGCTGTCGAAGGCGAGCTTGGCCGATTGCACCGCGGTGTCGACATCGGCCCCGGTGGCCATCACGACCGAGCCCGAGATCTCACCCGTGGCCGGGTTGTAGACATCCCCCGTTCGCCCGCCGGTGAGGTTGGTTCGGGTGTTGTCGATCCAGTGGTTCAGGTGCTTCATCGCTTTTCCTTCATGCGTCATCATGCGGTCGTCATGCCGTTGGCAGGAGCCTTCCCGTTCGAGGAGGCGCCGTGGTGGAGCGAATCACCAACTCAGGGCTGACCACATGGCGCACCGCTTCGCGGCGGCCACCCTCGATTCGTTCCAGGGCGGCCAGTGTGGCCACCCGGCCCATCTCGACCCGAGGCTGGTGGACGGTGGTGAGACCGATGTGGCCGAGGCCGGCAAGGGAAGTGTTGTCGTAGCCGACAACCGAGACATCGTCGGGAACCCGCAACTCCGACTGCCCCAGGCGATCGATCACGGCGATGGCCGACAGATCGTTGGCGGCGAAGATGGCGGTCGGGATCTCGCCCGAATCGATGAGAAGGTCGACCCCGTCGACGCCCGATTGTTCGGTGTAGTCGCCCGGCAACACCCGGATCGGCAGATTTCGGGCTGCCATGGCGTGGGCGAAGCCGGTGCGGCGACGTTTGGCACCGCCACCGACGCCGCCATCGATGTGCACGATGTCGGTGTGGCCCAGGCCGGTCAGATACTCGACCACCAGTTCGCCACCCCGCCGGTCATCGTTGACGACGACGTCGACGTCGGGAATCGGGGTGCCGATCGAGACCAGCGGCGTGGCCACCGATGCGTGGTGAATCACGTCATGGTCGGCGCGGGCCCCGACGACGAGAACGGCATCGACCCGGTACTCGAGAAAGGCCTCGATGGCCCGCTGCTCATCGGCATCGGTACGCCATGCCGTGTTCAACAACAGTCGATAGCCGTGCTCGTCAGCCACGTCGTGTATGCCGTCGACCACATCGGCGAAGAAGGTGTTGTGGAGATCGTTGATGACGACGCCGAGGGTCTTCGATCGCCGCTCGGCCAAGGATCGGGCCGCCAGATTGGGACGGTAGCCGAGCCGATCGGCCGCTTCGAGCACCGCGGCCCGCCGCTTGTCGCTGACCTTGGGGGATTGGCGCATGACCAACGAGACCAGAGCCCGGGAGACTCCGGCGGCCTGGGCCACATCGTCCATGGTCGGCGGCCGCGAGAGGGCCCTCCCTGGTGCAGATCCGGTCATCGCCGCGAATCGTAATACTTGGAGCGCTCCAAATCAACCCCCCGGATCTGGCGCCGAGCAGGACAATCACCACAGTTCAGGGCCGGATTCGGAGGAGGATTCGGACAAGATGTCCTTGACATCGCCTGAAAATGTCGTAGTTTGTAGAGCGCTCCAATAGTCGCCGAGGACAACAGCTGTGAACCTTGCCAGAACGAACCACGATCGGCCGTCGTTGCTTGAACGAGTGGCCACGGCACCTATTTCCTGGGGAGTGTGCGAAGTGCCCGGCTGGGGGCAACAGCTGCCCCCGGACCGAGTCCTGGACGAGATGAGCCAATTGGGTTTCACCGCCACCGAATTGGGCTCGACCGGTTGGCTCCCACTGGACGTCGATCAGCTGCGGGAGGTACTGGGCCGCCACCAACTGGTCCTCCTGGCCGCATTCGTACCCCTTGTGCTCCATCGACCGGAGGAGGCCGCCACCGCCCTTGACCAGGCCGAGGAAATGGCCCGGTTGCTGGAGACGGCGGGCGCTCGCTATTTCAACACGGCTCCGGTCACCTCGGCCGATTGGGAACCTCGGTCACCACTCACCGACGATCAGTGGCAACATCTGTACGCCATGCTCGACCAGATCGATCGAATTTGCGAGGCCCACGGGCTGATCCAGGTTCTGCATCAACACGTCGGTTGTGTGGTCGAAACCGCCGACGACGTGGAGCGGGTGCTTCAGGGATCGTCGGTACTGTTCGTGCTCGACACCGGCCACTTCGCCATCGGCGGGGTGGACCCGGTCGACTTCGCCCGGAACCACCGGGACCGGGTCGGGCTCGTGCATCTCAAGGATACTCGACTCGACGTGGCCGACCGGTTGAACCACAATGAGTTGACACTGATGACCGCGGTACAAAGCGGCCTGTTTCCAGCATTGGGACAGGGGGACCTGAAGGTTGACGCAGTGGTGACAACTCTGGAAAGAGATGGCTACGGCGGCTGGTACGTACTAGAACAGGACTGCGCGATCGTCGGCCCCGAGCCGGCACCAGGAGAAGGGCCGCTTCGGGACGTCGAGACGAGCATCAACTATTTGAAAGAGCTGGCGACGTCGCTTCAGGCATCCGACTGAAGCCGACGCCTCCGACAACAAGACAAAACACACATCAAAGGGGAGTACAAATTCATGTTGAAATTCAACCGGCTGTTGGCATTGCTGGCGGCCTTGATACTGGCCTTGAGCGCCTGCAGCAGCGTGGACGATTCCGACGACGCAGCCGACGACGCAGCCGACACCGAGGAGTCGGCCGACACCGGCGGCGAAGAGGCAGCGGGCGACACCGAGGCTGACGCCGACGCAGACACCGGGGATTCGGGCGCGGTCTCGGCCCGGGATTATCGGATCGTCGTGGTATCCCACGGTCAGTCGTCCGATCCGTTCTGGTCGGTCGCGGCAAACGGTGTCAACGCCGCCGCCACCGACATGGGCGTCACTGTCGAGTATCAGGCACCGGGCACCTTCGACATGGTCGAGATGTCGCAGATCATCGATGCCGCCGTGGCCTCCAACCCCGACGGTTTGATCGTCACCATCCCCGACGGTGACGCACTGGGTCCGTCCATCCAGGCTGCCGTGGATCAAGGAATTCCCGTCATCTCGATGAACTCGGGATCGGACGTGTTCAAGGACTTCGGTGTGCTGGTTCACGTCGGTCAGACCGAGTACGAGGCCGGCCTCATCGCCGGTCAGGAGATGGCTGCTGCGGGCATCGGCAACGCACTGTGCATCAACCAGGAGGTCGGCAACACCGCACTCGATGACCGCTGCCAGGGCTTCAGCGACGGCCTGGGCGGCAACGTCGAGGTGGTACAGGTCGACCTGGCCGATCCCACCGGGGCTCAGGCCACCGTGGCCGGCAAACTCGGCTCCACTGACGATCTCGACGGCATCCTGGCTCTCGGCCCGACCGGGGCCATTCCCACTCTGGCCGCCGTGCAGGAGGCCGGCTCCGATGTCGCCTTGGCCACCTTCGACCTCGGTCCCGAGGTGCTGGAGGCCATCGATGCCGGCGAGATGCTGTTCGCCATCGACCAGGCCCAGTTCCTGCAAGGCTATCTGTCGGTCACGCTGTTGACCCAGTATCTGGACACCGGTGCCGTGCCCCTGGGCTCGGTCGACCGGGTGATTCTGACCGGTCCACAGCTGGTGACGGCCGACACGGCCGCATCCGTGATTGAGGCCTCGGCGCAGGGTCTTCGTTAACACCGTCCAGTAGGGAGGGGGGCGGGCCGAGCTCGCCCCCCACTGCCACTAGGGAACACAAAGGGGAACCATGAAACAGGGGGAACTATGACAACCGAGGTAGCGCCCGAATCGGCCGAAACGGCCGACAAACCGGCGACGGCACCCGACGAGCGAGTCCGCGCGGTGTCGTGGTTCGATCGCCTTCTTACACGACCCGAGGTCGGCGCCCTGATCGCCCTCATCGTGGTCTGGATCGGATTCGCCATCTTTGCAAGTGACAACAACTTCGTCTCCATGGCCACCACGGCTGCCATCTTGAATCGAGCAGCTCCGTTGGGGATTCTGGCCGTGGCCGTCTCCCTGCTGATGATCGCCGGCGAATTCGATCTGTCGATCGGATCCCTGGTCGGTTTCATCGGCATGGCGGTGATGCTCATGGTCACATCGAGCGCTCAGGGAGGATGGGCGCTACCACTCCTTCCCACCTTGCTGCTCACCTTGATCCTTGCCCTGGCCGTCGGCTGGTTCAACGGCACACTGGTGCTGCAGACCAAGCTGCCGTCGTTCATCATCACCCTGGGTTCGCTGTTCATCTTCCGGGGCCTGGCCGTTGCCATTCCCCGGACCAGGACCGGCCGGTCCCAGCTCGGCGATTTCGACGACACACCCGGCTTCGATGCAATCAACGCCCTTCTCGGGCAGAAGATCGATATCTTCGGTGCCAAGTTCGACATTGCCATCCTGTGGTGGGTCGCCATCACCCTGCTTGCCATGTTCGTCCTTCGCCGCACCCGAGTGGGGTCATGGATCTTCGGCGTTGGTGGCGACGCCAATGCCGCCCGCAACGTCGGCGTGCCGGTGAACCGACTCAAGACGGCACTGTTCATGACCACGGCGGTAGCGGCGTTCCTGGTCGCCGTCCTTCAGATCGTGCAGTTCAACGGCGCCGACTCGCTGCGGGGTACCCAACAGGAGTTCAACGCCATTATCGCCGCCGTTGTCGGCGGAACCTTGCTCACCGGTGGTTACGGGTCGGTGCTGGGTGCAGCCCTGGGAGCCCTGATCTTCGCCATGGTCCAGCAGGGCATCATCATCACCGGTGTGGACGGGGACTGGTTCAAGGTATTCGTCGGCGCCATTCTCGTCCTGGCCGTCATCTTCAACAATGCCCTCCGCCAGCGGGCTCTGAAGCGCTAGGAGGCAGTCATGAGTGAAGCACCCCTACTGGAACTGAGGAACGTCTCCAAGTTCTTCGGCTCGGTCATCGCCCTTCAAGATGTGTCGATGTTCGTGCGGGCCGGCGAGGTCACCTGCCTGCTCGGCGACAACGGCGCCGGCAAGTCGACCCTGATCAAGATCCTGGCCGGAGTCCATTTGCCATCAGAAGGCACCTACTACTACGAGGGGGAGGAAACGCTCTTCGAATCCCCTCGTGAGGCCCTCGATCGTGGCATTGCCACGGTGTACCAGGACCTGGCCATGGTCCCGCTGATGTCGATCTGGCGGAACTTCTTTCTCGGGTCCGAACCGATCAAGAAGTTCGGACCGATCAAGGTCTACGACCAGGCCTACGCCAAGCAGACCACCCGGGAGGAGATGGCCAAGATGGGCATCGACATCCGCGACCCGGACCAGCCGGTGGGCACCCTGTCGGGTGGCGAACGGCAGTCGGTGGCCATCGCCCGGGCCGTGTTCTTCGGGGCCAAGGTGCTGATCCTCGACGAGCCGACGGCGGCGCTCGGGGTCAAGCAGGCCGGCGTGGTGCTGCGCTATATCAATGCTGCCCGAGCCCGAGGCATCGGTGTCATTTTCATCACCCACAACCCGCACCACGCCTTCCCGGTGGGAGACCATTTCGTGATCCTCCGTCGGGGTTCGGTCATGGGTGACTTCGCCAAGGACGAGGTGTCCCGAGACGAGCTGGTTCGGATGATGGCCGGCGGGGCCGACCTGGAGGCCCTGGAACACGAGTTGTCCAGCCGGGCCTGATGATTCACTCGGTGGCGGTGCCCCAACGTCTGACCACGTCGACCGCATCGGACGACACCCGGACGTTGTGGGCCCGCTGCCGACCGAGCACCACCAGGGTCAGGGCCTCGGCGAACTGTTCGGCCGGGGTCTCCTCCCAGCTCGGACCGGAATCCCACGTCGATGCCGAACCCTGAGTGGCCAGGAACTCGGACCGGACCTCGTCCAGCTCGTCACAGGTTGCGTCCAGATGATGAGCAACCTCGTGGACAACAACCTCCTCGATCCGCGGTGCCGTGGCCGGCACCCGGATATCGATGACGCCGCTGGAATACCGGGCTCGATCGTCGAGTTCCCAATCGGGCCGGATGGTGAAACTCTCGACGCAGTCGGCCACCATGGGCAGTTGTCGGCGGGTTTGCGACAACGCCCCGGCCACCACGGCCCGAAAATCGGCGGGCCCTTCGACGATCACGGACTCGGCGGCAGCCTCCGATCGGCTGCAGGCCGAACCGATGCCGGCACAGACCACTGCGCTCCAGAGCAGGAGAACAACCGATGACCGCATGTGATCCGAGCCTAGTACGGTTCGTCCCGACGACCGGAAACAGCACACAACACGGACTCTGGGAACGCGAACCATGACACAACAACGACACTTCCCGGCCGGAAGCCTGGCCACCGACACCCACTCACTTCTTCTGAGCCACGCCCGGGCCGGCTGGACATACACCGGACTACAGGTCTTCTCACTGTCCCCGGGTGAGACCAGAGTCTTCGACACCGACAACTGTGAGATGGTCATTCTGCCTCTCAGCGGCGGGGCGTGTATCGTCGAGGCCAATCCGGCCGGCGGCTCGAGTGCGTTCTTCGAACTGGAGGGACGGGCCACGGTGTTCAGCCGGATCACCGACTTCGCCTACGTGGGCCGGGACACGACAGTCACCGTCACCTGTCCCCAGTCGTCGGCCGACGGGGTGGAGCTGGCCCTGCCCATGGCCCGTTGTGGCAACGCCCTGGAGCCGAAGTACGGCGCGGCCGAGGAGGTGGAGACCGAGACCCGTGGAGGCGGCCCGGCTACCCGCCAGGTCACCAACTTCCTCACCCCGGAACGATGGAGTCACGCCGACAAGCTCATGTGCTGCGAGCTTCTGACCCCGGACGGGAACTGGTCGAGCTATCCGCCCCACAAACACGACGACTCCCCCGAGTGCGCGGTCAACAACGAGGAGATCTACTACTTCCGGATCGGCAGGATCGGAACGACGGCCTACAGCGACTCCGGGTTCGGCATGCACCGGACCTACACCGGGCCCCGCCCCGACCTCGTAAACACCGATCCCGACCTGCTGTTCGAAGAAAACGTGAAGGTGGGTGACGGCGACGTCTACCTGATCCCTCGGGGTTACCACGGTCCGTGCATCGCCGCCCCCGGCTACCCCATGTACTACCTGAATGTCCTGGCCGGGCCGCACGGGGACCGTTCGATGGCGTTCTGCGACGACCCGACCCATCATTGGGTTCGGGATTCGTGGCTGTCCATGAACGCCGATCCCCGCTGCCCTATGACCTCGGTCGACGGCGTAGTCGGCTGACGGAAGGACGAACCGTGAGCACGGCATCACCAACAGACATCGGCATCGCCGTCATCGGTTTCGGCTGGATGGGCCAGGCCCACAGTCGATCCTATGCCCGCATCCCCACCCTGTTCCCGCTCGGTGACGACCCGAGCCGCAATCGGCTGGCCAACCCCCGCCTAGTGGTGTGCTGTGACCCGGTTCCCTCCCGCCGGGACGAGGCTGTCTCGAGTTTCGGTTTCGCCCACGCCACTGCGGATGCGGCCGAGGCCATCAACCATCCCGATGTCGAGGCGGTCATCGTTTGCGGCCCCAACATGGTGCACGAGGAATTGTGTGTGGCCGCGGCCAAGGCGGGTAAGCACGTGTTCTGCGAAAAGCCGGTCGGCGGCACCCCGGATCAGACCGCCCGCATCGAGCGGGCGGCCCGGCAGGCCGGGGTCATCACCGGAGTCGGCTACAACTACCGGTGGGCTCCCCTGGTTCAGTACGCCCGGGGGCTTGTGACCGACGGTGTCCTGGGTGAGATCACCAACTATCGGGGCCGCTTCTTCTCCATGTACGGCTCCGACCCCATGGGCCTGCTGTCATGGCGGTTCGAACATGACGGGGCCGGCTACGGGGTCAGCACCGATATCCTCAGTCACAGCATGGATCTGGCCATGATGCTCAACGGCCCGATCACCTCGGTGGTCGGGTTGGCCGAAACCTTCATCAAGGAGCGTCCTCTGCCCAAGCCGGGCGGGGGCACCCACTACGATCGGGGTCAGCCGGGTGATCCCACCGGACCGGTGTCCAATGAGGACTACGCCGGCTGCATGGTCCGCTTCACCAACGGTTCGATCGGGGCTTTCGAGTCGAGCCGGGCCATCGTCGGACCCCAGAGCCAGATGGCGTTCGAGATCTACGGCACCCAGGGGTCGATCAAGTGGAACCTGGAGACCATGAACGAGATGGACGTGTTCTTGGTCGGCGGCACCTCGGCCTCCGGTGTGCCCTACCTCCACGATGGCTACACCAGGGTCTATGCCGGCGATCGCTATCCGTTCCACGGTGCCTTCGTACCGGGCGATGCCAACAGCATCGGCTACGAGGATCTGAAGGTGATCGAATGCCTGCAGTTCCTCAACGCCATGGCCTCCGGCCGCCAGCACCAGCCCGGCTTCGACGAGGCCATCGATTATGTGAGTGTGCAGTCGGCTCTCATCCGCTCCTGGGAATCCGGTTCCTGGGAACAGGTGGAGAGTGTTCGGCTACCGTGATCCGCCGGGCTGTCCGACAACAACCGGGAAAGGCAAATCGATGAGCAGCGAATCGGCACGCACCGACAATCTTCGTCTTGGTGTCCTGGGGGTGGGCCGGATCGGGTCCATGCACGTGAACCTGCTGTCAACCCGGGTCCCGGGCGCCACCGTGACCGGGGTGTTCGACGTGTTCACCGAGGGGGCCCGGGCAGTGGCCGACAAGTACGGAGTCCGACTCTTCGAATCGACCCGGGACCTCATCGAGTCGGACGAGGTCGACGCCATCGCCATCTGCACCAGTACCGACACCCACGTCGATCTGATTGTGGCCGGAGCCGACGCCGGAAAGCCGATATTCTGCGAAAAGCCGTTCTCGCTGAGCCTGGCCGAGGTCGACCGGGGCCTGGCCGCCGTGGACGCTGCCGGTGTGCCCCTGCACATCGGATTCAACCGCCGTTTCGACCCGGGCCATCGAGCCGTGCACACCGCAGTCTTGGACGGCACCGTAGGTGAGCTTCGTCAGGTCTCGATCACCAGTCGCGACCCCTCTCCCCCACACCTCGACTACATCAAGGTCAGTGGCGGCATCTTCCTCGATATGACCATCCATGACTTCGATATGGCCCGATATGTCACCGGCAGCGAGGTCGTCGAGGTCTACGCCCGGGGGTGGAACACGGTGGATCAGGCCATCGCCGACGCCGGGGATTTCGACACCGTGGTCGTGATGCTGACCCACGAGAACGGAGTGGTCACCATCATCGACAACTGCCGCCAGTCGGCCTACGGCTACGACCAGCGGGTCGAGGCCTTCGGTTCCAACGGCGCCGCCCTGTCGGAGAACCATCGCGATCACTACGCCGTGATGCTCACCCATGACGGTGGACGTACGGCCAAGATCCCGAACTTCTTTCTCGAGCGCTACGTCCCGTCCTACGTCATCCAGTGGACGGAGTTCATCGCCGCGGTGAAGGCCGGGGCAGCCCCCCCGGTCACCGGTGCCGACGGCCGTGCGCCGTTGTTGGCCGGATTGGCGGCGCAACGCTCGGTCGACGAGCACCGCCCCGTGGCCATCAGCGAGATCGCCTGATAGACCCCTCCTTCATCCAACTTTGAGCCTCCCACGACCCACGTTCCCCGGACTTTGAGCCTCCCACGACCCACCAGCGGGTCGTCCCAGGCTCAAAGTTCGACGGGGTCTGGTGCTAGGTGCAGCATTCACTGCGGGGTCGGGACTCCAGTTCCTCGGCGTCGGCCTCCTTGACGTACCACTCCCAGCGGGTGCCATCGGGTCCGTCGACCCAGGTCTCGGTCTTCTCGGCATAGCAGCACACGGTCTCGTCGACCCCCGTCGTGGTCAAGCCGCTGGCGGTCAGCCGGGCCTCGGCCTCGGTCACCTGAGAGGCCGTCTCGACCTCGACACCGAGATGATTGATGGATCCGTTCGGCCCGGCGCCCTGGAACAGCACCAACTTGAGCGGAGGCTGATCGATGACGAAGTTGGCGTAGCCCGGTTTGGTCTTGCCGGGCTCGGTGCCGAACATTCTCGTATAGAAGTCGACCGCCTTCTCCAGATCGTCGACGTTCAACGCAAGTTGTAGCCGCATGGCCTTGGGCTCCCATTCGTATCGATAGCTATCGATTTGATAGCCATCAAGACGATAGGCAATAGATCGATAGTTGTCAATACGTCTGGCATACTGGGATCATGGCCGCAGCACTACACCAATCGTCTGATCCAACTCCGTGCTGTACCCCGGTTTTCGAATCCGGCTTCGACGAGGCGGCGGCAATCGAGACCGCAGCCATGCTGAAGGCACTGGCCGATCCGGTGCGGCTCCGGCTCGTCTCCATCATCGGTCGTTCGCCCGAGGGCGAGGCCTGTGCCTGCGATCTGCCGCAGCTGGTCGACCGGAGCCAACCCACGGTCAGCCATCATCTGACCCAGTTGGTCAGAGCCGGTGTTCTCCGTCGAGAGCAGCGGGGCAAATGGGCCTGGTTCTCTCTCGACCGCACCCGACTTTCCGCCCTCGGCAATGCAATCACCTTCACCCACGCCCCCCCACCCCCGGCGAAAGCGGGCGGAATCGGTCAATAGTGGCCGCTATTGCCCGCTTTCGCGCCGGTGCAAGGGCGAGCGGTCGAGGACTGGCGGCTACGAGGACGTATAGAGCAGGCGGTAGTAGTCGTCGAGCATGCGCTTGACCGCGAACCGTTCCTCGGTGGTGTCGATGCTGGCCCGCATCATCGACTCCCATTTCTTCGGCTTCTCGTAGTAGGTGGGCAACACCTTGCCCAACAGCACGTCATAGAGAGCGGCGGCGTCGTGAGCATCGAGCTCGGCCTCACTCACGCGCCGATCCGCGGCGTCGAAACCAAGCCCGTCGCCGAGTTGCCAGCCGTTCACGCCGTCCTGGCACGCTTCCGGCCACCAGCCGTCCAGAATCGAGCAGTTGAGCACACCGTTCATGGCAGCCTTCATTCCGCTGGTACCGCTGGCCTCCTGAGGACGGCGAGGGTTGTTGAGCCAGACATCGCAGCCCCGGGTCATGACACGACCGATGTCCATGTCGTAGTCGGGCAGGAAGACCACGGCATTGGGATAGGCGACGGTCATCGACACCAGTTTTGCCACGATGTCCTTGCCGGTGTCGTCCAAGGGATGGGCCTTGCCGCTGAACACCACTTGGAGGTCACCGCGCTCCAGGTAGGGGCCGACCCGGTCCAGATCGCTGAACAGTAGATCACTGCGTTTGTAGGGGGCGGCCCGGCGACTGAAACCAACCAGGATCTTGTCCAGAGCCAGCCGCTGACCGGTTCTCGTCTCGATGAAGTCCAGCAGCTCGGCCTTGATCTCGTCGTGGACTGGACGAAGCGGAGCGCCCTCGGCCCGAGCCTCGATGATGCGATCGTCGACCCAGGTCGGGCGGTGGATGCAATTGGTGATGGGCACGATCTCGCACCGCCCGGCCACATGGTCCCACATCCGATTGGCGGTCACGGCATGGAGTTGGGCCACGGCGTTGGCCTTACGAGCCAGGCGGAGAGCGGCCACCGTCATATTGAACGGGCTACCCCCGATGCGCTCCATCTGCTCCAGGGTCAGTTTGCGGTTGGCGTTCATATACGCCATGGTCCGCAGCTCGTGGCTCTCGTTGCCCTGGACCACCGGAGTGTGGGTGGTGAACACCACCTGTTTCCTGGTTGCCTGCCACGCATCCTCGAAGCTGAGTCCTTCCGACTTGTGGTCCTCGATGAGCTCCAGGGCGGCCAGCACGGCGTGGCCCTCGTTGAAGTGGTAGACATCGACATCGATCCCGAGGGCCCGGAGGGCTCGAACCCCACCGACACCGAGCACGATCTCCTGGGCCAGGCGCTCCTCCCCGAACCAGCCGTAGAGCTGACCGCAGATCCAACGGTCGACCCCGTCGTTCCGGTCGATGTCGGTGTCGAGCAGCAGAATCGGAGCGTTTCCATAGGCCTCGGTGACCCATACCTTGACCATCACGGTGCGGTCACGGATGGTGACCGGCACCATGGCCCCGGTGTCGACCAGATCGTCCCCATAGTCTCGGATCTGGTAGGCGTTGTAGGGCCGACCGTTGGGGCCGATGGCCTGATCGCCATAGCCCTGTTTCCACTTGAGGCCGATTCCGATGATGGGCCGGTTCTCGTCCTTGGCCCCCTTCAGGTAGTCGCCGGCCAGGATGCCGAGCCCGCCGGCGTAGAGCTTGACGTCGGACTCGAGGCCGTACTCCATACAGAAGTAGGCCACCTTGGGATCGGATGCGGTCATCGGCGTTCCTTCACTCAGACACTCGTGGCGGGCTTTGGGGTTGAGGCGGTTGGCATCGTTGGCCGCAGCCATGCGGCGACGGCATCATCAGAGAAAGGTTATCGAGCCTGCTTGCGGGCTTTGGCCGCCCGGGCCCGAACAGTAGGGTCCAGTTCGACTTTGCGAAGCCGAATGTCGTCGGGGGTGACCTCGACACATTCGTCATCGGCGATGAACTCCAGCGCCTGCTCCAGGGAAAGCTGACGGGGCGGAGACAGCTTCACCGTGGCATCGGCGGCGGCGGCCCGATGGTTGGTGAGCTGCTTCTCCTTGGTGATGTTGACGTCCATGTCCTCGCCCCGGCTGTTCTCCCCCACCACCATGCCGCAATAGACCTCGGTGCCGGGGCCGATCACCATCTGGGCCCGCTCCTGCAACCCGATCATGGCATAGGCCGTGACCGGACCGGAGCGATCGGCCACCAGGGAGCCGGTTCGCCGGGTGCGGATCTCGCCGAACCACGGCTCGAAGTCCTCCATGGACTGGTTGATGACGCCGGTGCCCCTGGTTTCGGTCATGAACTCGGTGCGGAAGCCGATCAGACCGCGGGCCGGGACCAGGTAGTCCAGTCGAACCCAGCCGGTGCCGTGGTTCACCATCTGATCCATACGACCCTTTCGGGATGCCAGGAGCTGGGTGACCGCACCGAGATGATCCTCGGGGACGTCGATGATAACCCGCTCCACCGGCTCGTGGACGACACCGTCGATGTCACGGGTCACCACCTGGGGTTTGCCCACGGTGAGCTCGAAACCTTCGCGGCGCATGGTCTCCACCAGCACCGCCAGCTGCAGCTCACCCCGGGCCTGAACCTCCCACACATCGGGCTTCTCGGTGGTCAGGACCCGCAGGCTCATGTTGCCCACCAACTCGGCGTCGAGCCGCGCCTTCACCAGCCGGGCCGTCAGCTTGGAACCGGACCGGCCGGCCAAAGGCGACGAGTTCACCCCGATGGTCATCGACAACGACGGCTCGTCGACCTCGATGACGGGCAGCGGCCGGGGTTCTTCGGGGTCGACCAGGGTCTCGCCGATCAGGATGTCGTCGATACCGGCCACCGCCACCAGATCCCCGGGGCCGGCCTCATCGGCCGGGACCCGGTCAAGGGCCTCGGTGAGGTACAGCTCGGACAACCTGACCCGCTGCAGGGTGCCGTCGACCCGGCTCAGACCCACGGTCGAGCCTCGGGTCAGAGTGCCGTTCATGATCCGGCACAGAGCGAGGCGACCGAGATAGGGGCTGACGTCGAGGTTGGTGACCCAGGCCTGGAGCGAGTGGCCCTCGACGAAGGTCGGGGCGGGCACAACCGCGGCCATGGCCTCGAACAACGGGCGCAGGTCGCCTCGCTCCCCCACGCCGGCCACCAGATCGGTGACGGCGTCGAGATCCTCGGTGGCCCAGCCGTCGCGGGCGGCACAGTACAGGATGGGGAAGTCGATTTGATCGTCGCGGGCGTCGATGTCGAGGAACAGCTCGTAGACCTCGTCCACCACTTCCTTGATCCTGGCGTCGGATCGGTCGGCCTTGTTGACGACGAGGATGACCGGCAGGTCCCGAGCCAGGGCCTTGCGCAGCACGAACCGGGTCTGGGGTAACGGACCCTCGGCCGCATCGACCAACAACACGATGCCGTCGACCATGGTGAGAGCCCGCTCCACCTCGCCTCCGAAGTCGGCGTGGCCCGGGGTGTCGACGATGTTGAACGTCAGATCATTCCACCGGACCGAGGTGTTCTTGGCCAAGATGGTGATGCCCTTCTCCCGCTCCAGGTCGCTGGAGTCCATGACCCGTTCGGCGACATCCTCGTTGGCCCGGAACACCCCGGTCTGGCGTAACATGGCGTCGACCAGGGTGGTCTTGCCGTGGTCGACGTGAGCCACAATGGCCACGTTCCGTAGATCCTGGCGCTGGGCCATGGCGATTACCTTCTTCGATCACGGGGCCCCGGCTCCGACTTTCGACCCGAGCCCCACACAAAAGGCCCGGCCACCTCGGCCAGGCACTGAGCCAAGTCTACTGACCCTCGTCACCCATCAGACGGGGAACGGGTAGGTAGAGGCCGGCCATTGCTGCTCACACCACGATCACATCGGCCGTCAGGTGTACGCTCGACATCGCTCACCAGCAGGGCGGCCAGCCCAAGCGAAGCCAGCAGGGCCAGATCGGTCATCAGGGCCGTCGACTGCCAGGTGATCCACCCCCACTGGGTTTGCGGAGTGATGACCCGAAGGCCGATCTGCACTGCAATCCCGCCTACCAGGAGAAGCCACCAGAACGCGACCCGCTGAAGCCTGGGATCCCTCTTCGGGTCGGACTGCCACAGGTTGGCCGGTGCCGCCTCGGTGGCCGGTACGGCCAACTCGGCCATGAGCCTCGGTGGCATGACCAGATTGACGGCGGGAAGGACCCAGCCGATCAGGGCCCAGATCGGATGTCGGCCGGATTCCTGTTTGCGACGAAACGCATCGTAGAACCACCACACGAAGGCCAAGCCGCCAACCACCATCGCCGCCGGTACGGCCAGGTTGGCCAGCGACGACAACGACGACCGGATCTCGAGCCCGACGTCCTCCATCGGCACACCATCGACGATCCGTCGACCGGCCACGATGTCGACGGCAAGGGCAACGCAATCGAAGGCCAGGGCGGCCGCCACCACGACCAGCCCGAGCCGGGCCGTTGCGGCGCTACCGCGGCCCATGATGCGCCCCGAGCCCCGCTGTCTCGATACGCCCTTCACCGGGCTCCTTCCTGTCCGCCTTCGCCTCCCAGGGTAGCGAACCGGTCGCCGGCGATGGGGAGCGGCGGGGAATCGGCGACCGACGGCCATCGGACGGCTGACAAAGACCCTGCCGAGCATGTCGGTGGGCAGGGTCGGTGGGCCGGGTCAGTAACTGCGGGGCAGACCGAGCACGTTGTGAGCGATGAAGTTGAGCGTCATCTCCTGACTCACCGGGGCCAGACGTTGGAGCCGGGCCTCCCGCCAGTACCGCTCCACGTGGTACTCCCGGGCGTAGCCCAGTCCGCCGTGGGTCTGGAGGGCCTGATCGGCGGCGAAGAAACCGGCCTCGGCCGCAAGATACTTCGCCCCGTTGGCCTGCGCGCCACACTCCAGGCCGTTGTCGTAGCGCCAGGCGGCCTGGCGCATCACGGCCATGGCCGCCTCGAGCTCGATATGGGCCCTGGCCAGCGGGTGGGCGATGGCCTGATTGGCACCGATCAGGCGGCCGAACACCTCACGCTGGTTGGCATAGTCCACGGCCCGACGCAGTGCCGCCTCACCGATCCCGCAGGCCATTGCCGCCAACAGGATGCGTTCGGGGTTGAGGCCGTGCAGGATGTGTTGGAAGCCACGACCCCGCTCCCCCACCATTCGCCAGCCCTCCACCGGAAGATCGTCGTAAAACGTCTCGCACGAGGCCACGGCATTTCGACCCAGCTTGGGAATCGGCCGGATGTCGACATGGTCGGGGTCGAGGTCGACCAGGAACAAGGTCAGTCCGGCGAAGCGGTTCTCGGCGATCTCGTCGGTCCGAGCCAGCAAGAGCGCCACCTCGGACTCCAGGGCCTTGGATGTCCAAATCTTGCGACCGTCGATGATCCAGTTCCCATGGCCGTCCTCGACGGCCCGGGTGGTGATACGGCTGGTATCGGTGCCGGCATCGGGCTCGGTCACCGCGAAGGCAACGTGGAGATCACCGGCCGCGGCCCGAGGAAGAAAGGTCTCCTTGAGCCGGTCGTTGCCGAACCGGACAACCGGGTTGAGGCCGAACATCGTGAGGTGAATGGCGGTCGAACCGTTCATGGCCGCCCCCGAGGCCGCCACCCGGTTCAATACCAGGGCCGCCTCGGTGATTCCCCGACCGCCACCACCATACGCTTCGGGAATGGCGATACCGATCCAGCCGCCGTCGGCCATGGCCCGGTAGAACTCCCAGGGGAACTCATGGTTGGCATCGCGCTCGGCCCAGTAGCCATCGTCGAAGTCGGCACACACCCGGTCGACGGCGTCGACAATGGCCTCGTGATCGGGGTCGGGAGTGAAGTCCATAGGCGTGATCACCGTAGTCGGCGACGTTCGGGAACAGCCTGCCGGGCATGAGCCCTGTACGGCATCTTCCGCCGACGGCGGCCCCGACAACCGGCCTCGACCAGAGACGGATTCGATGTCAGCCGGCGGTTGGACTGGTGACGAACACCGGGATCTCCCGATCCGTCTTGGCCTCGTAGTCGGCGTAGGCGGGGAATACGTCGACCGCCCGTTCCCACCACGCCCGACGTTCATCACCGGTGACCAGCCGGACCTCGGCGTCGAACGGCTCGGGACCGTCCTGGATCATCACCTGGGGATCGGCCGACAGATTGTGGTACCAGCCGGGGTGCTCGGGGGCGCCGCCCTTGGATGCCACCAGGGCGTAGTCGCCGTCGTGCTCCACCCGCATGAGGGCGATCTTGCGGATCTTCCCCGACTTGCCGCCCCGCATGGTGACGATGATGATGGGGATGCCGGTGTCCCGCAAGGTGTTGGCCCGGGTTCCCCCCGAGGCCTCGTACTCGGCCACCTGCTGGGCCACCCAGTCCCACGTGCTCGGTTCGTAATCCCCGGTGATAGGCATGAGGCAACGCTAGCCGACAGCCGCCGGAACATCGATGCGACATCGACGAACTGTGGCCGAAGGAACAATGGCCGAACGAGACGATCGCCGGTCGGTGTCCAAACACGTTCGGCGGCAGGGTCGGTGATCACGAACACCCTTCCTGTGTCCGAAGAACGTAGGCGGCCATTTCGTGGGCCTGATGCGCGGCGTCAACGGTGGTGGATCGTTCAAGGACGCCGTTTCGGCGCCGATGGAGGAATGCCCCAACTGCCGAGGCGGAAACCCTGTGAAACCGACACTTCGCCGCGCCGTCGCCGCGCTCGCCGTCATCTCCCTCGCCACCGTGGCCGGCCTGAGCCACCACCCCGCGAGCGCAGCCGACGACGGCTCGGTGTCGTTCTCGATCACCGGGCCGGACACAATCCTCTACGGGGAGAACCCCACCTACACGCTCACCGCATCGAAGAGCGGAGGCGGCGGCGACGGGTACAACCTCACCTTCCGACAGGTGCTGCCGGCCGGGGTGAGCTTCGTGTCGTCGTCGGGGGGTGGTCCCACCGCGGTCGTCGCCGACGCGCCGGGAGCAGGGCAGACCACCTTGCTGTTCGAGAACGTCGCCGACCTGCAGGCGGGAGTAACCCGGTCCATCACGGTGACCGTCGACGTCTCCGAGGCGAGCTATGCCGTCGGCTCGACGGTGGCGGCCAGTGGCGGCGCGTACGTCTCGAGCGACCCCCGTCTCATCCCCGACTTCGACGCCTCCGGGGCCCACGCCGACAACGGCGACACCTCGGCGATCGGCACCGGCTCGACGTCCACACGCATCGAGGCCATTCGGCTCACGAAGACCGAACCCGACACCGAGGCGGAGCTCCTCCGCGGGGTGCACACCGAGTGGACCACCTACAGCCTGCTGGTGGAAAACAACCTGGTGAACCCCAGTGACTCACTGACCGTCGAGGACTACCTTCCGGCCGGGCTCGAGTTCCTCGGTTGCGGCGGCGTCGACAACACCGAGGACACCCCGGTCACGAATCCGGGTGCCGGCACCGAGGAGTACCCCGGAAGCGGCGCCCTCGGCGTCGGCGTGACCCCGACCGACCCGACCGGCGGGCCGGCGGCCTCCTGTGAGACCGCAACGTCGGTCACGACTGTCACCCTGGCCGCAGACGAGCAGTTCCCCGGACAGGCCGCCGGCGTCTACACCCATGTCACCTGGGACCTCACGGCCATCGTCGGCACCATGGCCCCCGGCGCTCAGTTCGAGCTGATGTACGCGGCTGGCATCCCCCTTCGCGAGAACGCCGCCTCATTCTCGGCCGGTCACACCAACACCGACCACACCGCCGACCTCGACAACAACAGCGGTCCCCCCACGACCGACGAGCAGGAGCTCACGAACTGGTCGCGCGCCTCGGCCACCTACTGGCCCGGCACAGCCGACCTGGCGACCTCCGACACCGACTCGTCCACCGTCTCGGCCGAGGACCTCTCGATCCACAAGTCGGTCGACGACGGCGTGTTCACGCAGACCGAGACGCCGGCGTGGACGATGCTGATCGAGACCGGCGAGTACCGCAGTGCGTCGGGCCTCGTGGTCACCGACACCCTCCCCGACGGGCAGTGCCCCATCCCGTCGGCCGGCGATCCGGAAACGCCCGACGCCACCGGCGAGTGTGCCCAGCCCGGCGGACTCCCGGCCCCGACGGTGGGCGGGGTGACCGATGACGCCGACACCGTCACCGAGAACAGTGACGGGAGCTGGACCCTCGTCTGGTCCACGATCCCCGATCTCACCACCAACGACGACCTCACAATCTCCTTCACCTCCCGCATCCGGCGCAACTATCAGGAGAGCTTCCTCGACGACGTGCCCGTTGTCGGCGCCGATGCCTTCACCAACAACGTCGACCTCAGCGGCACCACCACCCCGATCGACGACGCCGGAACCCCCCTCGATCGCGCCGTCGAGACGACCGTCGACGGGTCGAGGGCGGGCCAGGCCGCCGCCATCGTGGTGATCGACAAGAGCATCTCGCAGCCCACGCCGCCGGGCGTGACGCTGGACTGCGACAGCGCCGTGTGGACGACCGAGACCCCACCGACGCCCGACCAGGCCGGACTCGCGTACCGACCCGGCGACCGGGTCTGCTACCGCATCGTCGTCGACTTCCTCTCCGACCTCCACTACCGCAACCCGGTGGTCACCGACTTCATCCCGCCCAACACCGTCTTCGAGCGTTTCTGGGGCGACGACCCGGCCACGGGTCAGGTGCTGGGGGCCGGTCCGGGCGCCGACGTGACGATCGACGCGGTCTACGATGTCGAGACCGGCCCCGGCACCGCACCGAGCGGCACCACCGACGAGGGACTCGAGTGGACGCTTGGCTCCACGGTGCCGAACGGCGGTGGCGACCTCTACGTGAGCAACCTGGCCGAGCACTTCGAGGTGGTCTTCTCGGTGGTCATCTCGGGCGACCCCCGCGACGTCACGAGCGTCGACATCTTCGACAACCTGGCAAAGCTAACGCTCCAGAACAACGACAACAATGGTGCCGAGAAGTTCTCGGACCGCGACCAGGCCCGGTATCCCCACGCGGAGCCCCACGTGGTGCTCGACAAGCGCAACGGTCCGTCGGGGGGCTCCCTCGACGACGGCGCCGAGACCGCGGTGCAGCTCGACGAGATCGACTACGAGGTCGAGATCACGAACGACTTCGCCGATCTCGGTGTGGCAAACCCCTACGCCACCGCCTCCGACACCCGGTTCTGGGACGTCCTCCCGCCCGAGCTGGCCTGCGCCGACATCACGACGGGTCCCACGCTGAGTACCGGTGAAACGGTGACCTGCCTCGATCCGGGCGACGGCGGTTACCCGCTGGGGGGTCAGGCCAGCGACGGGCGCAGCGTACTCCAGGCCACGATCCTGACCCTTGCGCCCCAGGCCTCGTCGACGCTGTCGTACTCGGTGACCCTCCCCGCCACGCTCGCGGCAGGCGACACGCTGGTGAACGACGCCGGGGTGCGCGACTACGTCGGCAGCGACAGCAACGCCGACAGCCCGACAGGCACCGTGTACTACCCGGCGGACAACATCGACGAGGCCAACGCCGGTCTCGCCAACGCCGATCCGGCCGACGACCAGGCGGTGGTGAACGTGCCCGGCGTGGCCGTGACCAAGGTCCAGACCTCCGGCGACACCGATCCGTCGGGCGGCACGAACCGCGCCAACACCCCGGCGTCGGACGGCGAGCAGGACGCCACGATCGGAGAGACCGTCACCTACACGTTCGCCGTCACGATCCCCGAGGGCACCGACCTTCACGACGCCACCGTCGTCGACTCGCTCGACACCGAACTCGACTTCGTCGGCTTCGTCAGCGGGTCGCTGAGCCTCGACGCCGGTACCACCCTGATCCCGCTAACCATCACCGGCGGGCTCGACGACGCCTACTTCGACGTCGACGGCTCGACCACGGAGAACGCCGGCGACGTTGCGGTCGATGTCGCCACCGACGTGGTGTCGGTGACCTTCCCTCCGACCTGGAGCAACGATGCCGGTTCGCTCGACGACCTGCTGTCGGTCACGCTCGACACAATCGTGGACGACGCCATCGGGGTCGACGCCGGCGATACGATCGACAACCTCATCTCGGTCTCGTCGGACGACGCCCAGGGCGAACCGGTTCCCACGGTGCCGAGCCCGACTGTCCGCACCTTGGTGGTGGAGCCGAACCCCCGGATCGCCAAGACCGACGACGGCACCGACACCGACACACCGAGCGACGGCGACAGCAACGTGGCGCCGGGCGATCGTATCACCTACAGCCTTACCGTCACGAACCCCGACACCGGCGGCGACACCTCGGCCGCCTGGGACATCGAGGTCAGCGACGTTCTGCCCGAGGGAGTCAGCTTCGCCCCGGGCGGGGCCGACAACCCCCAAGGTGGTACCTGGGCGCCCGGCACGCCCGGTGGCAGCGAGGGCACCATCACCTGGACCCAGACCGAGGTTCCCGCCCTGGCCGGGCTGGCCGTGGGCGATTCGGTGACGCTCCAGTACACCGTCACCGTCGACGACCCGGCGATCGCCAGCCGGGTCCTGACCAACACGGCTGAGGTCACGGCGGAGAGCCGGGACGCCGAGTCCGCCGGTGAGCGCACCTCCTACGTCCACACCGCCACCGACACCGTCGAGCTCCCGCCGGGTCGACTGGCCAAGGACGTCGCGCCGTTCGACGCCGATCCCTTCGACGGCTCCGACATCGACGACACCGACTACGCCGTCGGTGAGCCGGTCGACTTCGAGCTGACGATCGAGATCCCGGAAGATCAACAGGTGTTCGACGCCACCGTGTTCGACACGCTGCCCGCTTTCGTCGAGTTCGAGTCGTACGGCACGCCGGTCATCGGTGGTCCCTCCTGCGAACGGATCGGCGGCGGCAGCCTGGTGCCCGGCGACGTCGTGACCCTTACCGGCAACGGCCAGACCCTCGGCTGGTACATCGGCGACCTCCTCGCCGACGGCGCGGCGTGCCGCATCACCCTCCCCTACACCGGTCACATCGACGACAGTGCCACCACCGCCAACATCGGCCCCAACTCGGCCACCCTCGTCTGGCACGTGGACGACGTCATTGCCGTCGACCCGAGCGCGGTGACCGACCTGGCGGCCGAAGTGTGGGACGAGACGGTCGGTCCCGAGATTGAGACGATCTCGGTGATCGAACCCCTGCTGGTGATCGACAAGGACGTCGTCGTCCTCGACCCGGGCCCGACGGCGTGCGAGCCCAGCCCAGACGCCGATACGTGCGACACCGAGTCGGGCGCCGTCCACCGCTTCACGGTTACCGTCACCAACACCGGGGACGGGCCGGCCCACGACGTGGAGATCGTCGACACCCTGCCGACCGAAGGGGCGAGCGATCCCACCAACCTCACCGGCAGCCCGGTCGCCGTGTTCGACGGCGCCGGCCCCCGCACCCTCACCTGGGACGTGACTGGCCCGATCGCGGCCGGGGGCGGCTCGGTCACGTTCACCTATGACGTGACGGTCGGCCCCTCGGCGGTGCTCGAAGACGACCAGGGCCTCGCGAACACGGCCGCCGTCACCTCCTATTGGGGGCTGTCCGAGGCCGATCGGGAGAGCGCACCGAACGTGCCGATCAACGCAGACGTGCCGGAGTACCACGTCGACCGCAGCTCCGTGACGCCCGACGCCGTCACCCTCACCGTCGAGTTCCCCGACCTCGTGTTGGTGAAGACACCGGCCGCAGGCATGGATGCGACCGACGCCCGGGTCGGCCAAGACTTTCGCTGGCGGCTCGAGGTGTTCAACGATGGCAACCAGGGGGCCTACGACGTCGATGTGGACGACGTCCTCCCGACCGGCTGGGTGTACCAGGCGGGTTCGGCCACGCTCGACACCGGCTCCGGTCCGATCGCCCTCGCCGACCCGACCGGCGGACCGAGCGGACCACTCGTCTGGACCGACGTCGTCGCCTCAGTGGCGGCCGGGGGCTCCTTCGCCATCGAGTTCGACGTGCAACCCCAGCCCTCCCTGCTAGCGCCGGCAACCACCGGCTCGTTCGGCCACGTGAACGACGGCGGGGTCGACGGAGACGACGCCTCCGGAGCCTCCGCCAACCAGACCGGCGCCTATGGCGACGACAACGACGGCCCAGACGGGGCCCGTGGGAGCGACAACGACGTCGCTCGCATCCGCCGGATCGACCTCGAGCTCGATAAGCAGATCGTCGAATCGGCCCCCCACTACTACGGCGACTTCGTGACCTACCGGATCACGGTCACCAACGACGACACCGGCCCGACGGTCGACACCGCCACCGACGTCGAGATCCGTGACGCCCTGCCCACCGGGGTCGTGTACGACTCGTCCGCCACCGCCAACGGCTCCTACGACCCGGGGACCGACACCTGGGCCCTGGCGACCCCGTTGGCCGGGGGCGACACCGCCACGCTCGACATCGTGGTCCGCATCAACTCGCCGATACCGTTCACCAACCATGCCGAGGTCGAGTCGGCCGGACAGTGGGATCTCGATTCCACGCCGGGCAACTGGGACGGCGGCACCGGGACCAACGAGGACGACAGCGTCTCGGCCAGCTTGTTCCCGACCAACGCCGATCTCGGCAACCGGCTCTGGTTCGACGTCGACGCCGACGGTGATCAGGATGCCGGTGAGCCGGGAATCCCCGGCGTCGACGTGACCGTCTCGTGGATCGACCCGGCCGACGGGATCACCGTGGTGACCCGGTCCACCACGACCAACGCAGAAGGGGAGTACGGCTTCGACGACATCCCCCAGGACCTCGATCTGACGGTCACCGTGGACGGTGCCGATCTGCCCGGCGGGCTGGTGCCGACCTTCGAGCTGGCCGACAGCCCGGTGGTCACCGACCCGCAGGGCGCGAACGGCGAGACCGGTGCGTTCGACGGCGTGACCGCCGGGATCGTCCTCACCGGGACGAACCCGAGCTATCTCGATGTCGACTTCGGCTACACCGGCACCGGCTCGCTGGGCGACCGGGTCTGGTACGACCTCGACGGCGACGGTGTGCAGGACGGCGATGAGGTCGGCCTCGACAGCGTCGGTGTCATCGTCGACTGGGCCGGTTTCGACGGCCGGCTGGGCGACGACCCGGCCACGGTCGGTGTCGACGAGTCGCTCGACGACGTGCGCTATACCACGGCGACGGCAGGCGGCGGCCTCTACGGTGTCGGGAACCTCCCGGCCGGCGACCACACGGTGAGCGTCACCACCGGCGATCTGCCCGCCGGCATCGACGTCCCCACCTGGGATCCTGAGTTCGCCGGCTCCGGCGACCCGGCCGATCTGGGCAACGTCTCCTCCTATGCCCTCGCCGCAGGCGAGGACCATGACGGGGTCGACTTCGGCTACGTCGGGCCCGGCGCGCTGGCCGACATCGTCTGGCTCGACCTCGACGGCGACGGCGAGCTCGACCCCGACGAGGTCGGGCTCCCCGCCGTCACGGTCACGGTCGAGTTCGTCGCCCCCGGCGGGGCCACGATCAGCCGCACCGTCGACACGGCCGCCGACGGGACCTACCGATTCGAGGGCCTGCCCCTCGACACGCCGATCACGGTGTCGATCGACCCGAGCGACCTCCCCGGCAACGTGTCCGCCACCCACGACCTCGACGACCCCGCCGACGGATCCTCGACCGCCGGCACGACAAACACGGCCACGGTGACGCTCACCAGCGCCGAGCCTGAGGAGTCGGCGGCCGACTTCGGCTACGTCGGTGCCGGCGCCCTGGGCGACACCGTCTGGCTGGACCTCGACGCCAGCGGTGAGCCGGCGCCCCAGACCGACGACGTGCTCCTGCCCGGGGTGGGGGTGACGATCACCTGGACGAATCCGGGCGGCAGCGACCTCGTGGTCGAAACGACCACCGGAGTCGATGGGACCTATCTCGCCACCGGTCTCCCCGATGGCGACTACACCGTGACGATCGATGCGGCCACGCTGCCGGCGGGGGTCAACCCGATGGTCGACCCCGACGGCGGGGCCGACAACACGTCGGCTGTGGTCCTCGACGACGACCCGGGAACGCCCGGCGTGAACGAGGGGATCGACCTCGACCAGGACTTCGCCTACGTGGGCACCGGGTCCCTGGGCGACCTCGTTTGGAACGACCTTGACGCCTCCGGGACGGTCGGAGCCGGCGAGGCCGGAATCAACGGGGTCGAGGTGACGATCATGTGGACCGATCCCGTCACCGGTGCCACCGCCACCATCACAACCACGACCGCGGGTGGCGGCTCCTACGGCGTCGGGATGCTGCCGGCCGGCGACTATGTCATCTCGATCGACCCGACGACGCTCCCCGAGGGCATGGCGCCGACCTTCGACCTCGACGGCGGACTCGACCGAACCGTCACTGCGGTGCTTGCCCCCGGCGAGGACCGCAGCGACATCGACTTCGGCGAACGGCGGGAGGCAGACCTCGCCCTCACCAAGGCCTCCGACGGTGCCTTCGCCGTGGGCAGTGAGGAGATCTGGACGGTCTCCGTGACCAACCTGGGTCCGGCCATCGCCGATGGCACGATCACCGTTGCCGACACGCTGCCCGCTGGGACCACACCCGTGCGGGTGGATGCAACCGGGTGGACTTGCGAGATCGACGGCCCGGACCTCACGTGCACCCACGACGGGCCGGCGCTGGCCGTCGACGCGACGACAACCCTCGACGTCGTCGTGGCGGTCGATGCCACCGCCGCCCCGGGGGTGACGAACACGGCCATGGTGACGCTCACCAACGGCCCGCCCGACCCGAACCCCGACAACGACGCCGACGACGACCCCGTCGACGTGCCGCTGGCGCTGCTCGGGGTCGAGAAGGAACTGCTCGACGAGCTGATCACCGGCCGCACGGCCCGGTGGCGGATCGTGGTGACCAACCACGGCCCGTCGGCCACGAACGGCCCGTACACGATCACCGACGAGCTGCCGGTCGGACTGGAGTTCACCCGAGCCGAGACCGACGACCTCAGCTGCTCGGCCTCGGGCCGGGTCGGTGACCTGCACCGACGGGCCCGAGCTTGCGGTGAACGACACCGTCGAGCTGGTCATGGTCACCCGGGTGACCGCCGTTGCCGGCACCTCGATCGTCAACACCGCCGAGATCGCGGGCGGGGTGCTGGTCGACGGCGAACCGATCGACGAGGAGATCCTCGACGACGCCGCCGAGCAGATCGGCGACGGCGACGTGGTGCGCTCGGCCGCCACATCGCCCAGCCGGACGCTCGCCTTCACCGGTACCAACTCGGGTCAGCTCGTGGCCCTGGGCGCGGCGCTGCTGGTAGCCGGCTTCGCACTCCTGGTTGCCGGTCGCCGTTGGCGGACGGTCACACGACTGGGTTTGCCGGCCGGTCGGGCACCGCGATCCACGTCCAGCGGTAGATAGCCACGTCGGTGGTGGCCACACTGCGGCGCTCGTCGTGGCCCAGGCCTCGTCTTTCTCCTCTACAACGACAGCAACTCGCCGCGCATCCAGCCACTAGCCAAAGGGAAGTTGACTGCGATGCGGATGTTGATGGGGTTGACCTTGCCCGATTCCGGCAATGGAACCGTGCTGGGCCAGCCCGTGGAGCATCCGGCTGCGTATACGGCACTGGCGGGGATTGCCGCGGCGTTGTTGCCTGATCGGGATCAACCATCGCCGCCCCGTCCACCACGGATCAGTCGCCGAGCTGGCGGCCCGCCGCCGGAGTCGGCTGATCGCTGCGCCCGAGGACCCAGGCGATCTGACCCGACGCCGCAGCTTCCACTATTGGCGCGGCTGGTCTTGGCCAGACGCGATCTCGGCGTCTAGCGCCGGCGAAACACGGCGGGACCACCCTCCTAGAGCTCGATCGACTCGATCATCTCGACCACCAGATCGATGATCAGATCCGGGACCTGATGGTTGAGCAGGTGACCGGCGTCGGGCACCAAGAGGTATCGGGCGTTGCCGCCGACGGCGGCCGTCGTTTCCATCGCCTGGGCATCGGTGGCGTATTCGTCGGCCGAGCCCTGAATGATCAGCGTCGGCACCTCGACGGCGGCGATATCGGGCCGGATGTCCCATCGGGAGAACTCCTCACTGACCCAGACTCCCGACCAGGCCTCGAAGAGGGCCTCGGGATGAGCATGGAACTTGGCCAGCGCCCGGGGAATCCGGTCACCCATGGCCCGCATGCAGCCGATTTCGTCCGAGCACACCGGCTCGACCCAGGAGTGGGGAGCCAGGGCCACCACGGCTGAAACCGCGGCCGGCCGTCGAGCGGCGGCCAGCAGCGAGATCGATCCGCCGTCGGAGTGGCCGAGCAGCAGCGGGCGATCGGCCCCGAGCGCCTCCAGCACCGCCAGTAGGACCTCGGCCTGGTCGTGCATCCAGGTGGTGGGCCACGGCCCGGTGGGAACCGGGGTGGAGCGACCGTGGCCGGGACGGTCGTAGGCCAGCACGGTCCGGCCGGTGACTTCGGCCAACCGGGCCGGCACCGAGCGCCATTGGGCCACCGAACCCAGGCCGTCGTGGAGGACAAGGATGCCGGGCGAGCCCTCGCCCCATTGACGGGCGTCCAGTTCGCAGCCGGCGACCCGGAGGCGCCGAGTTGCCCCGCTCTCGTCACCACCGCGACACCCTGAGCGAGAACTGACCATGGCCACAAGGTAGGACATTCCGTCCAACCCGCGCCTGTCCGGTCGCCCCGGATTCGGTCAACCGACCGGTTCGGTGGCGGCTCCCACCGGCCGTCGAGCCATGACGGCCTGAACCTCGGATCGAAACGGCTCGATCAAGTCGGCGAACCGCTCGCCCCGTGGGTCGGCCGATCGCCAGACCAGAGCGAGGGTTCGTCCCGGCGGTGCATCGGTGAACGGCAAGGCGGCCACCCCGGTGCCGGGGCGGGTCTCCACCTCGAGGGCACTGGCCGGAAGCAGGGTGTAGCCCATTCCGGCCGCAACCATCTGGGTCAGGGTGGCCAGACTGGCGGCGTGGACCTCGCTGCGTTGCCGCTCACCACCACCCTGCCCATCGGCCAGGTCACACATTGCGACGGCATGATCTCGCAAACAGTGACCCTCCTCCAACAACAGCATCGGCAATCCCCGCATGATGGAGACATCGACCGATGGCTCCCGGGCCAGGCCATCATCATCAGGCATCGCCAGGAAGAACGGCTCGTCGGCCACGGCGGTCGTCACCATGTCACCGGTGTCATAGGGCACGGCCAACAGTCCCATGTCACAGTGTCCGTGATCGAGGGCCTCGATCATGGCTTGGGTCTGCATCTCGACGAGTTCCAACCTGATCTCGGACCACATGTTGCGAATGAGCCGGGTCAACGTGGGTAGCAGGTAGGGGGCAATGGTTGGTATGGCCGCCACCCGGAGCACGCCTCGGATGGCACCCTGATGGAGGGAGGCCACGTGCACCAACTCCTCGACCGCTCGTAGCACCTGCCGGCTGCGGTCCACCACCTGCGCTCCCACCGGCGTCAGACGGACGCCCCTGCTCGATCGCTCGAACAGCTGGACGCCGAGCCGTCGTTCCAAGGCCTGTATCTGCCCGCTCAAGCCGGGCTGGCTCACGAACATGGCCTCGGCCGCCGCAGTGAAATGGCGATGATCGGCCACGGCAACCGCGTAGGCCAGCTGACGAAGGGTGGGAAGCTCCATAAGTCAAGATTATCACAGCCATTGAACTAATCTGTTTGAGTGCTGATTGAAGACAGAGGACACTGGTAATAGCGCCATCAGGGTCATCGAGGTCATCAACGTACAGCCGCCGACGCCGACCAGCACCGGCGTGCAACAGTGAGATCGCTAGGAGAAGACGAGTGTCAACCGCACCAGTCATTAACACCGGAATCGGCGAAGCCGACCGAGAGGCCATCGCAAACGGTCTGTCACGACTGTTGGCCGACTCCTACACCCTGTACCTGAAGACCCACAACTACCACTGGAACGTGGTGGGCCCCATGTTCAACACCCTGCACCTCATGTTCGAGGAGCAGTACACCGAACTTGCCCTGGCCGTTGATCAGATCGCTGAACGCATCCGGGCCCTCGGCGAACGGGCTCCTGGCAGTTACCGGGAGTTCCTGGAGTTGTCGTCGGTCGAAGAAGAATCCGAACAGCCCGACGCCGAGGAGATGATCCGTCAGCTGGTCATTGGCCAGGAGACGGTGGTACGAACCGCCCGGCAGGTCTTCCCGCTGGTCGAAGCGGCCAACGACGAACCAACGGCCGACCTTCTCACCCAACGCATGCAGGTCCACGAGAAAACGGCATGGATGCTTCGCAGCCTCCTGGCCTGACGCCCTTCACCAAAGCCGAATCTATGGCCTGATCCCCCTCAGGCCGGCTCGATCCCCCTCGGGCCAACGGCCGGTCTTCAGCCCAAGCCCCCTCCCCCTCGAGCGGAGACCGAGCCCTCCGAGTCGCCAGGTGCCCCCGCACCTGGCGACTCGTTCGTTTTGCACCAACCCGGCACAGCCCGCTGGTGACACCTCCTTGCCGTCACGAGCCGCCAGCTCAGAAGCGGTCGGTGACCCCGGAGCGGAAATCGGCGCCCTTGCGTCGCAGGATCTCCAGGCGGCTCCACAGCTCATCGCGGTTGATGTAGGCCCCACGCAAGTGGCGGGCCCCGGTGGAGGGATCGAAGGCCTGGCGAGCGTGCACGATGCGGGCGTTGTCGAAGATCTGACACATGCCGGCCTCGAGCCGGAATGTCAGGTGCATGGCCGGATCGGCGGCGATGGCCAGCAGACCGCGATAGGCCCGGTAGAAGTCGCCCATCATGTTAGGTGCGACATCGACAGGGCCCATCACCGCGGCGTGCAGCCGGGTGCCGACCACATCACCGTCGACGTCGAGCTCGATGACGGTGCCCCGGTTGACGAGGTGCCACTGCTCGTGGATTTGGGAGAACGTGATGGGGACCGTCGCCAGCATCTCGAATCCGTCCGGGTCGTCGGCCCGGAACCGCTCGGTGACCGCGATCGAATCCACGAGCACACTCTCGCCACCGTTGGCATCGTTGACCATGCAGTGCAGGAACTGGATGCCGGGCAGATGGCGCCGGGCCGCCAAGTCGTTGTGGGGCCGCAGCCGGTAGGAGGTGTAGGCCAGGTTCTCGGCCTGAGGCTTCGATCGCACATCCCAAGATCGACCGAAGTGGGTTTCCTCCACGAACCCCATTCGCTCGCAGACGGCAAGAACCGAGTTCTCCTCGATGGGCACCTCGGTCACCATGGCAATGCCCACCGTGGCCAGGTTCTCGCACACCGCCAGCAAGCCGTTGTCGGTGGTGGCGAACTGACCGTAGGGCACCGTCACGTCGGCCATGGTGAGGTCGGATCCGGTCCAGCTGGTGGGGCGGTGCGTGCGGGCCCGCCTGGCCTCGGTCTCCGTGCGGTGCCGATCGAGCCAACCCCATTGGTAGAACGTGCCGTCGCAGCCCGGACCGACCTCGGAGGGCCAGGCCAGGCGGAGTCCGCCGGGCTCGGCGTCGACTGCCACCGGTGCGATGTCGAGGGGGATGTCCAGATAGTCGACCATGCGCTCCCAGGCATCGGGGTGAGTGCAGCGGGGGCAGAAGCAGTTCTCCCGCAGCCAGAAGTTGTGAAATCGGCCTTTGGTCCCGTCGGGCCAGCTGACGACTACGCCATCGCCCACCATCTCCGCCTGCGGTGTCGCCACCACTCCACCTACTGCCATGTTCACCTGCCCTTTTCCTCGGGGGTCTTCCTGGTTGTTCCACTCAGTGGGACGTTCCGTTTTTTGACTGGCGATAGCATACACCACCATGGCTCCTTCCGCTCCCAATCGTTCGATAACCAGGGCGTTCGATCTCCTGGTCGCCGTTCAGGCCGCAGCCGGCCCGATTGCCCTCAGCGATCTGGCCCGCCGCGTCGGACTGGCCAAGTCGACCACCTCCCGCCTTGCCGCCACCCTGGTCGAGCTGGGCGCGCTGGAGTCGACCGATCCCGGCTACCGGCTGGGCCCGCTCATCGATGCGCTGCACAATCCGGGACATGATCACCGGTCTTTGCTTCGGGCTGCGGCCCGCCCCCTGCTACGACGGCTCGTCGACGACATCGGTGAGCATGCCGCACTGACCGTCATCGATGCCGGCGACGCCCTCTACATCGCCCAGGAGTATGCCACCGCCGCAGTGGATGCCGGCGACTGGGTCGGGGAGCGTCACAAACCCCACGCTGCCGCCTTCGGTCTGGTGCTGATGGCCGGCTGGTCTCCGGCCCGTCTCCGTCGCTACCTGGATGAGCCGTTGGCCTCCTTCACCCCCGACACCACCGTCGATCCTGATCGTCTGCAAGAGCGGCTGCGGGCCATCGACCACAGCGGCTACGCCTGGACGGTGAACGAGTTCGCCGAGGATGTGGCCGGAGTAGCGGCACCGGTGCACGACCCTGACGGTGACGTGGTGGCCTCGCTCGGCGTGTTCGGCCCCAGCTACCGGTTCCCGGGACAGCGATCACCCGACGAGATCGCCACGCTGGTGGTCGAGGCCGCCGACGAGTTGAGCCGCCACGTCGCCTGGGCCTGACCGTTCGATGTCGCAGGTGGGTTCCGGTCGGCCGGCCCCCGAATGTTCCCGAAACCTGACGACGAATCGACCGACTCAACCGTCAGGCGACGCGAGGGCGATCAACGCCGCATTGACGATGTTGGCAGCCGAGATCCCGGTCAGGGCATGGAGGTCGTCGATGGTGCCCGACTCGCCGAAGCGGTCGACCCCGAGCGTGTACTGCCGGGTCCCGAGGGCCGAACCGAGCCAGGCGAGGCCGTGACTGGCCCCGTCCTGGACGCTGATGACGGGCCAATGGCGCTGCCCGGCCGGCACCAGGCGATGGAGATGGCTGGGTCGGCGGATCACCGAACCGGCAGCCACCGCGGCAGAGAACCGACCCTGCCAACTTCGATACACCCGGTCCGGACTGGTCAGGTGGACCACGGCCACCGCCACCCCCTCCTCGGTCAACTCGACCGCAGCGGCGCCCGCCTCGGGCACCATGGACCCGGTCACGACAAGTGTCACCCCCGGCCTGGCACCGTCATCGACGCCCGCCTCGGCCTCGGGTTCGACCAATCGGTAGCCACCGGCCAGCACCAGCCGCCGCAAGACGTCCTCGCCGTATCGATCCAGTGCGCCGGCGAATGGGGCCTGATCGATAGGTCGGGTCGACAATCGGAGGTAGCAGGAGCCGCCGTCAGGTCGGCCCAGCTGGTCCAGGGCGTCGCACAGCAACCAGTCGACCTCGGTGGCGAACGCCGGCTCGGCATAGTGGAGATCGGGGAGCTCCAAACCGACCGAGGGGGTGATGGTCGACTGATGGGCCCCGCCCTCGGGGGCCAGGTTCACACCCGACGGGGTGCCGGTGACAACAAACCGAGAGCCGTTGTAGATCCCGTAGATCAACGCGTCCAGCCCCCGTAGCACGAACGGGTCGTACACCGTCCCGATGGGAAGCAGGTGGTGGCCGTGGTGGTCGTGGGCCAGGCCCAGCTGACCCAACAGCATGAAAAGGTTCATCTCACTGATGCCGAGTTCGATGTGGCGCCCCGACGGCGACGGTGCCCACCTCAACAGCCGATCGGCTCCGCCGTGGTCGTCCCGCTCGGTGGGCGAGAACACACCCGTTTTGTTGATCCAGCCCCCGAGGTTCGTGGAGATGGCCACATCGGGGGCGGTGGTGACGATGCGCTCCCCCACCCCTTCGATGTCGGCCAAGGCGGTCAGGACCCGACCGAAGGCCTCCTGGGTCGAGACCGAGCCCGAGATCATCGGCGGTCGGGCCCGCTCCGGTATGGGCAGTGGTGGTCGGGGTACCGGCAGGGGATTGTTGATGTCGCCGCCCACGGCCCGGCACAGTCGTCCGGCCGGCGAGTCGGGATCGAAACGATCCCACTCGTCGGTCTCGCTTAGACCGATGGTGGCCCGGAACCGGTCGATCTGGTCCGGGCTGAGCAGGGCGGCGTGGTTGAGTGGATCGCCGGCGATGGGAAGACCCCAGCCCTTGATGGTGTAGGCGAAGACCACGCTCGACCGATCGTCGGCGTCGCACTGCCCGAAGGTGTCGAGCAGGAGGGGCAGATCGTGCCCGCCGAGATCGGTGACGAGGGCCTTGAGGGTGACGTCATCGTAGTCGTCGGCCAACCGGGCAACCGCGCCGTCGGCACCGTCGAGGAACTTGGCCCGCAGGTCGGACCCGGACAGGGCGAACAGTGCCTGGTAGGCCTCGTTGGCCATGGTGTCGATGTGATGGCGGAGGGCGTCGCCGCCGGGTTGGTCGAAGGCCGCCGTCAACCGGGAGCCGTACTTGGCCTCGACCACATGCCATCCGGCGTTGGCGAAGAACTGCTTGAGCCGGACTGCGGCAATGTCGGGAATGACACGATCCAGGCTCTGACGATTGAGGTCGACGATCATGGTGAAGTTGGCCAGGCCCCGGGTGGCAGGATCGGCGATGGCCTCCCACACATTGCCCTCATCCAGCTCGGCGTCGCCGGCCAGAGCGATGAACCGGGCATCGGGTTGGGCTCCGACGTGGGCGTCGAGATAGCGCCGGGTGAGAGCAGAGAACAGCGGCGCCACCGCGCCCAGCCCGACGGAGCCGGTGGAGAAATCCCGAACGTCGGGATCCTTGGTCCGGGACGGATAGGCCTGTAGCCCTCCGCGTTGCCGGAGCGTGGTCAGGTAGGACCGATCGAGCTCTCCGGTCAGGTACTTGATGGCGTGATAGACCGGTGAGGCGTGCGGCTTGACCGCCACCTTGTCCTCGCCGCCGATATGGCCGAACCACAAGGCCGTCATGATCGACACCATCGAGGCGCACGACGCCTGATGACCACCAACCTTGATGGCCGTGGGGCCACGCCTATTGGCCGCGTCGATCATCCGAGTGGCCAGCCACAGCACCCGCTGTTGGATCTGCTCCAGGGCCTTCAGCTCAACCGATCGTCCAGGTGAGGTCATTGGATCACAGCGTAGGACGAAGCGTACACTCAGCCCATGCCACTCACCGACCGTGTACTGATGGGCCCCGGACCGTGCAACCCCTATCCCGAGGTCATGGCGGCCATGGCCCGCCCCATGCTCGGACACCTCGACCCCGAGTTCATTGCGCTGCTGGACGAGACCAACGAGCGGCTGCGGACCGTGTTCGGCACCGAGAACCGACTCACCTTCCCGGTCTCGGGCACCGGCTCGTCGGGCATGGAGGCGGCCTTCGTGAATGTCATCGAGCCGGGCGACGTGGCCGTGATCGGGGTAAACGGCGTTTTCGGGGGACGGATGTGCGACGTGGCCGCCCGCTGCGGCGCCGAGGTCGTGCCGGTCGAGATCCCGTGGGGTCAACCGGTCGACGCCGAGCGGATTCTGGGCGCCCATCCCAACCCCAAGGTCATCGCCGTGGTCCACGCCGAGACCTCGACAGGGGCCTGCACCCCGCTGGCCGATCTCGGAGCGGGCAAGGGTGACGCCCTGCTCCTGGCCGACTGTGTCACTTCGTTGGGGGGTATCGACGTGTCACTCGATGACAACGGAGTCGACATCGCCTACTCCGGTACCCAGAAGTGTCTCGGCGTGCCTCCCGGCTTGGCCCCGTTCTCCATGTCCTCCCGGGCCACAGAGCACATCGTGGACCGTCCCCGGTCGTGGTATCTGGACCTGAACATGATCGCCAACTACGTGACCGGCGGCCAGGCCCGGGCCTACCACCACACCGCTCCGATCTCCATGATCTTCGGACTCCATGCCGGCCTGGGCGCCATCGAAGACGAGGGGCCGGCCGAGACCCAGGCCCGACACCGGCGGTGCGGGCGAATGCTGCAGGACGGTCTGGAGAAGATGGGACTGGAACTCTTCGCCGCGGAGGGTCATCGGCTTCCCCAGCTCACGTCGGTCTGGGTGCCCGAGGCTCGACTGCCGTCGGGTATGTCGGAGGCCCAGGCCCGCGCCGTGCTGCTGGAGCGTCACGGGCTCGAAATCGGCGGTGGGCTGGGCGAGTTCGCCGGCAAGGTGTGGCGCATCGGCTGTATGGGCCACACCGCCAGGGAACGCAACGTGACCCTTTGCCTGGCCGCAATCGATGAGCTGCTGGTCTGAGCGGAGCGATCATGTCGAACCGGGCCTTCTATGAAGTCACGGTGTCCATCGACGGCACCATCGGCCGGCTCATCCTGAATCGACCGGACAAACTCAACCCGCTGAGCGTGACCATGCTGGACGAGATCGCCCGAGCCACCCGATGGTTCGACAGCCGTCGCGCCAAGGTGGTGGTGATCGCCGGAGCCGGGAGAGCCTTCACCGCCGGCGCCGATCTGTCCACCTTCGCCTCGACCCCCGACGCCTCGACCCCCGACGATTCGACCCCCGACAATTCGACCGCCGACGACGGCTCCGGTGTCGACACATGGGCGGCCGCCGACCGGGGTCGGCGGATGGCCGAGGCCCTGGAGTCGATGGAGGCCCTGGCCATCGCCTCCATCCAGGGATGGTGTGTGGGTGGAGGCGTGGTACTGGCTGCCGCCTGCGATCTTCGGATCGCCGCCGACGATGCCCGTTTCTCCATTCCCGAAGTCGACCTCGGCATCCCTCTGGCCTGGGGCGGTATTCCCCGGCTGGTGCGCGAACTCGGCCCGGCCGTGGCCAAGGAACTGGTGCTGACCTGTCGACCGTTCGCAGCGGCCGAGGCCCTGTCGCTCGGCTTTCTCAACCAGGTGGTCCCGGCCGCCGAGCTCCAGGCCGCCACCGATGAGTTGGCCGCCATCATCGACGCCAAGGCCCGCTTCACCATCACCGCCACCAAGCAACATGTCAACGCCGTGACCAGCCAGATGGTCGGCACCGAGCGCTCCTGGTCGGATGCCGGCACACTGGTTCAGGCCTTCACCGATGCCGAATGTCGCGCCGCCCGACGACACTATCTCGAGCAGCGCTCCCCATGATCACCGGCGATCCCGACGTCGACCGTGCCTTGAGCACCGACATGACGGTCGACATCACCACAACGGGTCGCGCCTCAGGCCGGCCCAGCCGGATCGAGATCTGGGTTCTCAACGTCGACGGTCGCATCTTCATCACCGGTACGCCCGGGCCCCGGGATTGGTACGCCAATCTCCAGGCCGATCAAGCTCTCACCTTCCACCTCAAGGAGTCGATGCGAGCCGATCTCCCCGCTCGAGCCCATGTTGTCAACGACCGGGCGATCCGACAACTCGTTTTCGAACACCCGAGCGCCGCCTGGTATCGATCACAGACACCGGTTGACGAGCTGATCGCTACCGCGCCGATGGTCGAGATTACGTTCGAACCAGCATCAGCGACGGTAACGACGGAGGGTCGCCGGCGGCGCCGTTCAGCGCTCGGTGACAACACCGATGGCGGCCCGGAGTCGGCCGTTGGCCCAGGATCCGAATCGCCGGGGTAGTTCGGGCAGCATCGACGACAGGTACTGATCGACGGCCGGGGCGATGATGTCACCATGACTGGGATAGGGCGCCACCATCCCGTAGAACCGGTGAAACGGCACACCGGCCCGCATGGCCAGGCTGAACGGGAGCAGCACTTCGCCTGCTCTGGGGCCGATGACGGTGGCGCCCAGCACGGTTCCGGTGAAGCGACGGACATCGACCACCAGCAGGGCGTGATCGACCTCGTCGGTGTAGACCCGGTCCACTGCGGTGCCGTCGACGGTGATGCGTTCCACGTCGGGCGGCGGAATCTCGGGTTGGCTGCCGATGGCCGCCACCTCGGGTTCGGTGAACACGCCCCGTACCAACGGCGGCTCATCTCCGATCGGCACCCGGGGATAGACGATCGACTGGAAGACCCGGCGGCCCCATGCCACGGCCATATGAGCACTGCCCCCGGTGTCGGCCACATCCCCCACCGCCCATAGATTGCGCAGGTTGGTCCGGCCCCGACGATCGGTGACGATGCATCCGGTCCCGTCCAGCTCGACACCAAGGCGTGACAACCCGAGACCCTCGGTATTGGGCCGCCGGCCCACCGCCACCAACACCTGGTCGGCGTCCACCGAACCGGCCGAATGGCTCAACCGATCGGCGGCGGCATCGTAGCCGACGGCCTTGGCTCCGGTGATCACGTCGATACCGGACTCGGACAGCGATCGTGCCACCGTCGCCGATGCCGCCGGCAGGAGGCCGGGCAGGATTCGCTCCGCCGCTTCGACGATCGACACCGTCGAGCCCAGCCGGCGGAAGGCCACCGCCATCTCGGCACCGACGGCCCCTCCTCCGATGATGGCCAGACGATCCGGAACCTGCTCGAGTTCGAACAACTCGAGGTTGGTCAGCGTCCGGTCATCGGGCAGTCCGGCAATATCGAGGCGGACGGGGGAGGAACCGGTGGCAATCACGACATGGTCGGCCTCGGCTTCCCACTGCGGCCCGCCGTCCGACGTTACCCGGATCCGGCCGGGGGCGAGCAGCTCAGCCCGGCCGTAGCGGAGATCGATACCGTCCATTCCGCCGAAGTGCTCCTCCTCGTGATGGCGAAGCTCGTCCCGGCGGACTCGAACCCGGGCCAGGACGTCCGAGCCGTCGTTGACCGATGCCGGACGGCGGCCGGCATGGTGAAGCAGGGACTTGGAGGGAATACACCCGGTGTTGGTGCAGTCGCCACCCATCTGATGCCGTTCGACGAGCAACACCGAGCGACCCAGCGTGGCCAGACCGACGGCAACGGTGAGCCCACCGCTGCCGGAACCGATGACGATAGCGTCGTGGCGATCATGATCCGAGTGGAAAGCCATGACCAGCGAACCTACACCGACGGCGCCCCTATTCCCGGCTCGGGCTCGGACTCACCCCTCGGGACCTCCGCCGCCGGATCGGACCAAGCCGTGACGGTCAGCCTCCGGCCATGAGCAGCCCGAGGCCCTCAGGGGTGCAGTCGGCGCGATCGACCACGTCCACGATCCGACCTTCGAACATCACCGCCACCCGATCGGCCAGAGCCAGCACCTCGTCGAGATCCTCGGAGATGACGACAATGGCGGTTCCGGCCCCACGCTGTTCCACCAGCTGATGATGGATGTACTCGGCCGCTCCGATGTCAACCCCCCGGGTCGGCTGGGCCGCCACCAGTACCGCCGGGCCCGAGGTGATCTCCCGGGCCATGATGACCTTCTGGATATTGCCTCCCGACAGCGATCGGGTGGCGGTGTGAACCGACGGAGTCTTGACCGCGAAACGCTCGACCAGTTGTTCGGCCCGCTCGTTCAACGCCCGCAAGTCGAGCCACCCCCGGCGGGAGTATTCCGGCGAATCGTGATCGAGCAGCATCAGGTTCTCGCTGACGGTGAAGGCACCGATGGCCCCGTCACGCATGCGCTCCTCGGGCACGTAGGCCAACCCGGCGGCCCGTATCTCCCGAGGTGACGCACCCGCAACCTCGACACCATCGAGTCGGATCGACCCCCGATCGGGTGGTCGCAGCCCGGCCACTGCCTCGGCCAGCTCGCGCTGCCCGTTCCCCGAGACACCGGCGATCCCCAGTATCTCGCCGGCCCGAACCTCGAACGAGACTCCGTCGACCGCCGTGCGATCCCGATCACCTCGGACCGACAGATCGTGGATGACCAGGCGGGCCTCGCCGAACTCGACGTCCGGCTTGTCCGGGGCCAGCTTGACCGGCCGGCCCACCATCATCTCGGCCAGCTGTTCGCGGCTGGTCTCGGACGGCGTGGTGTAGCCGGTGACCCGACCGTCACGCAATACGGTGATGCGATCGGACAGAGCCATGACCTCGTGCAGTTTGTGGGAGATGAAGATCAACCCCCGACCGTCGTCGGCCAACTTGCGCAGGGTGACGAAGAAGTCGTCCACCTCCTGCGGTGTCAGCACTGCCGTGGGCTCATCCAAGACCAGAAGCCGGGCCTCCCGGTAGAGCGCCTTGAGGATCTCCACCCGCTGCCGCTCCCCGACCGCCAGCTGCCACACGACGGCCCGAGGATCGACCTGCAAGCTGTACTCGTCGGCCAACGCCCGCACCCGGTCCTCGACCTCGGCCAGATTGGGCCGGAGCCCGGACGACGACAGTCCGAGGGCCACATTCTCGGTCACCGTCAGGGTTGACACCAGCATGAAGTGCTGGTGGATCATACCGATGCCGGCGGCAATGGCCGCCGACGGGGACGAGATCCGCAACGGCTTCCCGTTGAACAGGATCTCGCCCTCGTCGGCCCGATACAGCCCGAACAGGATCTTCATGAGCGTGCTCTTGCCCGCCCCGTTCTCCCCCAGCAGGGTGTGAACCTCGCCGGCCCGAACATCGAAGCTGACGTGGTCGTTGGCCAGAACTCCGGGGAACCGTTTCGTGATTCCCCGCATTTCCAGCATCGGGATGTCGGCGTCGGGGAGTGAGTCGGACAAGGGATCAGCCGTCGATGATCGTCGTGACCTCGCCGGCAATGACGGCGGCGCTGGTGTCGTCCACCACTGTGGTCATGGCGTCGGTGACCTCGACGTTTCCGAAGGCGATGGCCAGGCCACCATTCTCCAGTGTGATGCCGTAGATGTTGCCGCCGGTCTCGCCGGCCATCACGTCGTCGACCAGATCCTGGAGCACGACCTCCCACTCGTAGACCTGGTTGGCCACCACGACACCATCGGCGGCAGCCGGGGTCTGATCGGACTGGGTGCCGAACCACAGCAGACCCTCCTGTTCGGCCACGCCGATGGCACCTACCGTCATCTGGGCCGTTCCGGTCAGACAGTCGGCACCGTTCTGTACGAAGGCCGACGCCGTCTCGGAGGCCAGCTGGGTATCAGAGAACGACTCGGTGTAGACCACGTCGACCTCGGCTCCGTTCTCCTCGGCCCCCAGGGTGAAACCGTCGACGTAGAGCTTGGCGTCACCCACGGCGATAGGTCCGACGACACCGATCTTCGAGCACATGGAGGCGGCCAGGGCCCCGAGCACGTAGCCGCCCTCATCGGCTGCTGCGGTGTAGGACGAGACATTGTCAAGACCAAAGGTGTCCTCGGCCGTACCCCAGGCGAAGGCGGTGTCGGGGAACTCTTTGGCGATCTCCTGCAACGGACCTCCGTACTGGGAGCCGTGGGCGATCACCAGGTCGTAGCCCTCGTCGGCGTAGTTGCGAATGGCGGTGGCGGCGTCCTCGACCACGAAGGTGCCAGGGGTGATGGCCACGTCGCTGACACCGTTCAGGGCGCCAACCCCTTCCACGATGCTCTGGGTGAAGGCCAGGTCGTTCTCGGCGCTCGGGGCCACGACGGCCACCCGGATACCGTCGCTTGATTCCCCGTCGTCGGCGGCATCATCACCGGATTCGGCCTCGGCGTCGTCGCTGGACTCCTCGGCCCCGGCATCGTCGCTGGACTCCTCGGTCTCCGTGCCCGACCCGTCACCATCATCGTCGGCGTTGTCGTCGGAGTCACCGCAGGCTGCGCCGAGCAGGGCCAACACGGTGAACAGCGCCAGCAGCAGTTTCCAACTCGGTTTGGTTGTCATTCCGTCTCTCCTCTTGGACTGAGTACCGACGTTGTGTCGGCTTCTTGCGGGTTACTTGGTTGGACGCGATCCGGTCTCAGCCGCTGCGGCTGAAGGGAACGGTCAGGGCATCGGGCTCATCGGCGGTGCGGCGAGCGATGATGGCCAGGGCGATCACGGTGAGCACGGCAGGGGCGGTGGTGGCCAGGCTGGCCGTTGCCCCGCTGACGATGTCGAGCACCTTGAGCTGGGTCACGGTGGCGGTGACCAGGCCGTAGAGAAGCGAGCCGGCCAGTACTCCGAAGGGTCGCCAGGCCCCGAAATAGACGAGGGCCACGGCGATGAAACCGATGCCGTTGGTCAGGTTGTTCTGGAACGTGCCGAGCTCGATGGTGAGGGCCGCCCCCGCCACCCCGGCCAGGGAGTTGCCGGCAAGAATGGTGATGGCCCGAGTTCGGTTGACGTGAACCCCGAGGGAGTCGGCCGCTTCCGGGTTCTCCCCCACGGCCCGCACGTTGAGGCCGAATGTCGTTTCGTTGATCACCCAGGTGAGGACGAACACCAGCACGATGGCGGCATACACCAGCGGACTGTGGGTGAAGAACATCTCTCCCAGCCACGGAAGGTCGCCCAGAAGCGGGATCTTGGTCTCGGTGAAGGCCGAGATGGGCAGTGGTGTGCCAACCAGCTCCTGGAACAGCAACTCGCTCATCCCGAGGCCGAACAGGAAGATGCCGATGCCGCTGATTCCTTGCTCGGCCTGGAAGACCAGGGTGACGACGGCATACAGCACCCCCATGAGCAGACCGACCAGCAGACCGACCATCACCCCGCCCAGGCGGGAGTCCGTTTCCAGCACCGTCCAGTAGGCGAAGAAGGCACCGAGCAACATCACGCCGTCGACCCCGAGATTGAGCACGCCGCTGCGCTGGCCCAGGGTTTCTCCCAGGGCGGCCAGCAGGAACGGCATGGCAAGACGAACGCCGGCGGCAAAGGTGGCGACCAGCACCGAGGTTGTGAAGAACTCGCTCATCACGCCACCACCTTGCCGCCGAATTCGTCGGCCTCGGCGTGGTCTCGGCCGGCCGAGGGGCCGGCTGCGGCCGCCAGCTCGGATCGCCGGCGCATGCGGTCTCGAATCCGGTTGCTGCTGACCACGAACACCACCACCAGACCATTGAGCCCCACGGCCAGAGCCGACGGAATCTGGATGGCCCGCTGCATGGCGTTGGCACCGACCAGCAAGCCGCCGAACAGGAACGACGACGGGATGGTCCACAACGGATGAAGTCCACCGAAGAGAGCGGCCACGATGCCGTTGAAACCGGCCGATCCGGTGAAACCGGCGCTGGAGCCGTCGGTGATGAGTCGATGGGACTGGCTACCGAACACCAGCACGGCACCGGCCAGCCCGCACATGGCCCCGGAGTACGTCAGGGCCAACAACGTCATCCGCTTGACCGGCATGCCGGCATAGCCGGCGGCGGCCGGGTTCTGGCCCACCGCCCTGACCTTGAACCCGATGGTGGTTCGCCACAAAAAGGCCCAGGCCACGACGGCGGCCACCACCGCCACCACCACACCCAGGTGGAGGCGGGTTCCGTCGAACAGGATGGGAAGGTCGGCGTTCTCCGACAGCCGCTCGGTCTGGGGGATTCTGGTCCCCCGCTCGATTTCCTCGGGGTCGATCAGCGGATCGCGCAGCAGATAGTTCATGATCTGCACGGCCACGATGTTCAACATGATCGTGCTCAGGATCTCGTTGACCGAGAGGTAGGCCTTGAGGGCTCCGGGGATGGCACCCCAGAATCCACCGCCGATCATCCCGGCCACCAAGACCAGCGGGATCAGGATGATCGACGGCAGCCCGGGCATGGCCAAGGCGATCACCGTCGACACCAGGGCCCCGGCAATGATCTGCCCCTCACCCCCGATGTTGATGACCTTGGCCCGAAAGGCCACACAGATTCCCACACCGACGAGCAGTAGGGGCATGGCCCGGACCGCAGTGTCGGCCAGGGCGTCGCCACTGCCGAATGCCCCGATGAACAGCTCCCGGTAACCGTCAACCGGGTTGGCTCCCAGGGCCAGGATCATGAGCGCACCGATGAGCAGTGCTGCCACCACGGCGGCGGCAGGGATCAGCAGGCCCGACAGTCGATAATTCATTCGAGTGTCAACTCTCCCACTGTTTGCGCCCTCGAACGGGGAAAGGCTTCCAGATGACTTAACGTTTTGTCAAGTTATCCTTCGTTCCCCGGGGTGTGCCCGGATCCCTGTGAACCGTCGATGAACAAACCCTTCGCAGTCTACTTCCCGAACGCCGGGCGATGCCGAAGCGGCGAGGATCTGGCATCGTCAGACCGGGGCGACGCCATCGACTACAGTCGTCAAGATGGCGACCGAGGCCCGCCAGGTCCACGTCGAGGTGTTCGTCGAGCCGTTCAAGGAGAACGAGCCCGGCCGGCATGTCACCGCTGCGGTCGATGTGCTGCGCCACGCAAGCCTCGATCCCGAGATGGGACCGTTCGCCACCACCGCCACCGGCTCGCTGGACCAGGTCCTGGGCATCGTGCGCTCGCTTCTCGAGGACAGCTTCGACGCCGGGGCCACCGCGGTCTCACTCAGGGTGGCCAGCGCCGAGCGATGACGGATCGACTCCAGTCCGAGGTGTCAGTGTTCCTGGACTCGGTGCGACCGGTGATCGAGGCTCTCGGTGGCTCCCTGGTCGGCGCCGACGAAGCCGGACCCACCGACATCGAATTGGTGTGGAAGGACGAGATCGTCGGCTATGTCCGGGGTCCGGAACTGCACGGTGCTCTGGACCGACTGATGCAGTCGGTGGAACGGGAACTGGGCGTGGAATTGGCCGACATGACCCGCGAGCAGAAGCAGATTGCGGTTCGTCGGCTCGATGAGCAGGGTGCGTTCCTGCTTCGGGGTGCGGTCGAGGACATCGCCCAACTGCTGGAAGTCAGCCGGGTCACCCTCTACAGCTATCTGAACGCCATCCGCCCCTGACCCTCTCCGACCATCTCCGAACTTTGAGCCACCCACGACCCACAAACGGGTCGTCCGGCGCTCAAAGTTCTGGTGTGAGGAGGAGCGCTAACCCTTGGTCGATCCCAGGGTGAGACCGGCGATGAAGTGTTTCTGCAGGGCGAAGTACACGATCATCACCGGGATGATGACGAAGATCGATGCCGCCGCCACCACATTGGTGTCGGTCACGAACTCACCACCGAGGTTGGCCAGAGCCGAGGTGATGGGCCGGTCGTCGCCCCGCTGCTCGAAGATGACGGCCCAGAAAAAGTCGTTGTAGATCCAGGCGAACTCCAGCGTGGCCAGTGCGGCCATGGCCGGGCGGGTCAGGGGCATCACCACCTTGGAGTACACGGTCCACAGGCTGGCCCCATCGACCACGGCCGCCTCGTTGAGTTCCTTGGGCAGCAGCTTCATGTAGTTGCTGAGCACGAAGGTGCAGAATCCCATCTGGAACCCGACGTGCAACAGGATGATGGCCCAATTGGACCCGTTGAGGTTGCCCGAGTTGGACATGAACTCCGGCAGAGGAATCCGCCGGAAGGCCTGGAACAGTGGTGCCACCATAATCTGAGGCGGCAGCAGATTGCCGGCAGTGAACAGCACCAGGAAGAAGACATTGAATCGCCACGAGTAGCGGCTGGCGACGAAGGCGATCATGGAGGCCAGGAACAACGTCAGGATCAGCGAGGGCACGAGGATGAGAGCCGTGTTCCAGTACTTGTCGATGAAGTCCCCCTGGTCCAACGCCGCCCGATAGTTGTCCAGGCTGAACGACTCGGGCAGCGACAGGAAGCCCTTGGCCTGGGTCTCGCTGAAGGGACGGAATGAGGCGTACAGGGAGACGACGAGGGGAACCAACCACAGCACGCCGAGGACGATGAGGAAAAGGTGGAGTACGATGCGAGCCGGTCGCAGCGGCTTCTTCTTCGGGGTGATCGGGCGGGGGGCCGATCCGGTGCCGGCCTGTGTCGTCGTGTTCTGTTCGGCGACGTCGGTCATAGCGAGCTCTCCTGATTGCGATAGTGGTTGGTGACGTACCAGAGCACGAAGCCGATACAGAGGGCGAAGAGCATGGTGGCGTAGGCCGAGCCACGGCCGATGTTGTCGGCTCCCTCACCGATGAGGTTGTCGGTGGTGAGAATCGACAACAGCTCGGTGTTTCTCGGTGTGTTGAGCACGTAGACGATGTCGAAGGCCCGAAGGGCTTCGATGACGGTGATGACGACCACGATGACGTTGATGGGTTTGAGCGTGGGGAACAGTACGTGACGGAAGGTCTGCCATTCGTTGCAGCCGTCCAGCGACGCCGATTCCTTGAGTGAGACGTCCACGCTCTTCAACCCGGCCAGGTACAGAACCATGATGTAACCGCTGTGGCGCCAGGCCATGGCGGCCAGGATGGCGATGAAATTCTTGGACAGGCCGTAGCCGCCGAACTCGATGACGAAGTCCTGGTTGCCCAGCCAGTCGACGGTGCCGCCGCCCCCGAAGGCCCAGGTGGCCAAACCGAACTGCTGGTCGTACATGATGTTCTGCCAGATGAAGCCGACCACGGCCAGCGACAGCACCACCGGGGTGTAGAACACGCTCTGGTAGATGCGGCTGCCCCGCAGGTTCTTGTCGAGCAGGTAGGCCAGGAACATGCCGAGCAGCGTCGGCCCGAAGAACAGGAACAGCAGCAGCCAGACGTTGTTGAGGACAGCCTGGAGGAAGTCGGCTTGGAACGCCCCAAAGATGATCTGGTCGTAGTTCTCGAAGCCGGCCCACTCCATGGTGTCGAGGCCGATCCCGTTCCAGTTGGTCAGCGATAGCCCGATCGAGAGAATGGTGGGAACCCACACGATCAGAACATGGATGGTCAGCGGGATCAGCAACATGGCCAGGAAGACCCGACGATCCGTGCCCGAGAACTGGGACATGCCGTGACCCCCCAGTCGCCCGATCTTCTTGGTCTCGGAGCCGGTGTCGGCCCCGTCGGCGCCGATCGCCTCGTCGGTTGAGGACGGGGTGGCCGTCATATGTAGTTGCCCCCTTTTCGTACTTGGTGGGTTCCGCCGGAACGATGTCCGACGGGACCCACCCACTTCGGTCCCCGGCAGTCGTGGACTGTCGAGCCTGATGGACTTACAGCAGGGCCTCGGCCTTGCTCTGCAGATCTTCGAGGATGGCGTCGATATTCGACGGGTCGGCCAGGAAGTCGGCGAAGGCCTCTCCGGCCTCGTTGGCGAACGCCGGCAGGGTGTCACGATCCAGGAACTGGGTCACGTGGGTCGCGTTCTGCACCAAATCGGCCGACTTGGCCTGCAGAGCGTTATAGGCGCTGGTGTCGACACCCTCGGCCGGGGCCTGCACACCGGGAGCGATGGACAGAAAGGTGTCCTGGGCATCGGCGGTTCCCAAATAGGCCGCAACCTCCTTGGCCGCCGCCTCGTTCTCCGGCTCGGCCACCACGACCCAGCCGTCAATCGGGGCCTCAACCGTGTCGGTGCCGTGCTCGTCGTTGAGAACGGGGAACGGGAAGAAGTCGAGATCGTCCAGCTCCTCGTTGGGGAAGAGGTCACCGACGAAGTTGCCGATGGTCATCATGGCCACCTCGCCGCCGACCAGGGCCTGGCCGGCGTCCTGCCACTCCCGACCGTTGGCATCCTCCTGATGGTACGGCAGCAGCTCGGCCCAGCGGGCAAAAACCTCCTTGGTCCGGTCGTCGGTCCAGCTCTCGTTACCTGCCATCAAATCCACGTGGTACTGGTAGCCGTTGAGGCGGAAGTTCAACTGATCGAAGGTACCCATGGCCGGCCAACGGCCGACGTTGCCCAGGGCGAACGGCGTGACACCCTGACCCTGGAGTTCCTCGCACAGCGCCAGCAGATCCTCGAAGGTCTCGGGCGGCGTGGCACCGCCACCGAGTCCCACACGCTCTTGCGGTAGTGCACGCCCCAGGAGTAGAAGGTCCAGGGCACCAGGTACTGCTTGCCGTCATAGCTGGAGGCCTGCTTGAATCCCTCGGACAGGATGTCGTCGAGGGAGTTGGTCCAGACATCGCTGATGTCCATGAGCAGGCCGGCCGAGGCCAGCGGAACCAGGCGGTAGGCGGCGAACCAGGGAGCCACATCGTCGGGCGGATCCTGCATGTAGGCCACGATCTGTTCCTGATAGGTGTTGTGATCCACCTCGTTCAACTCGATGGTGACATTCTCGTTGGGGAAGGCGTCGAGGACGGCCTTGAGCGCCTCGTTGGGCTTGGCGTCGGAATAGTTGGAGCCGACCCTGAGCGTACCGCTGGCCGCCTCGGCCGCTTCGCCGCCCGATCCGGCCTCACTCGATTCGTCGTCGTCGCCACAGGCGGCAAGGGTGCCACCAAGCGCCACGGCGCCACCGAGGGCAACCGCCCCTTTGAGCATGCTTCGTCGACCCAGCACAAAACCGACCTCGGACGGGCTGGGCGACGGTTTGACAATGTCAGTCATGTTCTCCCCTGATCTGTCGGTGCGATGCACCACTTCTTGTCATCGAGGAATCCTCGACGGTCCGCACCCTGCGGACGAACTAAGGAACAATGTCCGTGCCAGGCCTTGATCACTCAAGTACCAGCATCCTGGACCGTAGCAGATTCGCCGCCCGTGGGGCACTCTGGGCCGGGGTGATTCGAACTGTCCGATCGTGGCCACGGCCGACCGTACTCGACCGCCGTTAGCCTGGCGTGGTGGAATCGCCGACATCGCCCGGCACCGAACCATCGGCAGGCGATCGCCTCCATCCGGAGGACGGCCGGGCGCTGATGGCGGTCGCCGTCCAGTTCTTCGTCAACGGCGCCGTGTTCGCCTCATTCGTCCCCCGACTGCCCGAATTGCGGGACCGGCTGGAGCTGGGGTTGGACGACATCGGGTTGATGTTGTCGGCGGCAGGCGGAGCCAGCCTGGCCGGGAGCGCAGCCGTCGGTCGGGTGATCGAGCGCTTCGGGACCCGTCGGGTCATCGCCGGGGCCGGAACCATCATCTGTTTGTCGCTGGTCGTGATCGGCCTGGCTCCCACCTGGCCCATTCTGCTGGCGGGGCTGATCGGGATGCTGGCGTTCGACGTGTTCGTGGACGTGTCCATGAACCTCCAGGGTTCCTGGCTCAGTGCCCGACGATCGACGCCGGTCATGAACCGGCTGCACGGACTGTGGAGTCTGGGCACGCTGGCCGGGGGCCTGGTGGCGTCCCGGGTGGCGGCCGCCGGCGTCGGTGTGGGCCATCACGTGATGGTCGTGGCCGGAGTGCTGTTGCTCGCCATCGTCGGCGTCGTCCGAAACCTGCCGGTTGTGGACATGGCGTCGTCGAACACCGATCCGGCGGCATCCACTCCGGCTGAGGAGGCCGGGGCCCCTCGCCCGGTCCGCTACCGCTCCGGCATGCTGGTCCTGTTCGCCCTGGCCGGCGTGTTCGCCATCGCCGTCGAGGGCACGGCCCTGAACTGGGCCGCCTTCCGCATCACCGACGACTTCGACGTCGGCAGCGGTGTCGGCGCCCTGGGCTACGTGGCCGTGGCCGGGGGCATGACCGCCGGCCGTTTCATCGGAGACGGCCTGTCGGCCCGATTCGGTCCGGATCGGCTCATGCGATGGTCGACAGTGTTGGCCGGCGGCGGCCTGGCAGCCGCCACCCTCGGACCGTCACCCGGCGTCAGCCTCGCCGGCTACCTGGCCGGCGGTTTTGGGGCCGCCGCCATGCTGCCCACGCTCTACGACCAGGCGGCCCAGCGACCGGGGCGACAAGGTGAGGGCCTGGGAGCGCTCACCGCCGGGCTGCGCCTTGCCGACCTGGCCCTGCCCACCGCAGTGGGTGCGCTGGCGGCCACGTCGCTCTCGGTGGGCAGCTCGATCGCCGTCATCGCTCTACCAGGCGCCCTCGGTTTCCTGCTGGTTACGGCCCTGCTGCGGCGGAAGTGAACGGCGCCCCACGCGCCGATGAAAGGGCGACGACCCGGATCCCGTGCCTCAGGCACCCAGATGCTGCACTTCCCGTTCGAGTCGAGCCAGCCGATCGGCCAGCCCGGCCTGTTCGGTCCTGATGGCCCGCAGCTCGGCCAGCAATCCCTGCAGATCGGTCGAACCCTGTCGCAGCGAGCGCCGCTCCATGCCGGCGGTCGGGCCCTGCCGTTCGGCATCGTCGCCGGTCAACAACCACTTCAGCGACACATTGAGCAGGCCGGCCAGCTTGGTCATCTTGTCGGGCCTCGGCTCCTGCTCGTTCCGTTCCCAGGCCTTCACCGTCTTGGCCTTGAACCCGAGCTTGTCGGCCAACTCGCCTCGGGAGAGGTTGCCGGCGCGCCGGGCCGCTCGCAGCCGATCGCCGAAGGTGTCGGCCGAACCCTCGTGCTGGGCCTCTCCAAGGGGCGGACGGTCGGATTCGCTGGCGGAAGTCATGGGCCCTACCCTAAGAACCACGACGTTGAGGGACAAATGGCGCTGTTGTGACAACCGACACCAACTCGACTTCGATTGACCCGGCCACGGTCGACTTCCATTTCGACCTGATGTGTCCCTACGCGTATCAGACCTCGAAATGGATTCGCTCGGTGCGGGAGCGGACCGAGCTGCGGATCAACTGGCGGTTCTTCAGCCTGGAGGAAATCAATCTGGCCGCCGGCAAGAAGCACCCGTGGGAACGGCCGTGGTCCTACGGATGGTCGTTGCTGCGGATAGCCGCGCTGCTACGACGTCGAGATCCTGAGCTGGTGGACCGCTGGTATGCCGAGGCCGGTGTCGCCCTTCACGAACAAGGCCGCAAGGTGCACGATCCGGCCGTGGCCCGAGAGGTGGTGGCCGAGCTGGGGCTACCCGGTTCGCTGGTCGATGACGCCCTGGCTGACGAAACGACCCATGACGACATCAAGACCGATCACGATCGGGTGGTCGACGCCGGAGGGTACGGAGTGCCCACATTGTTCTTCGGCTCACGGTGCGGCCCAGCACCGTCCGGGGGCAAGCAGACCTCCGGTGAGCACTGCCTGTTCGGTCCTGTGCTGGTGGACCCGCCCCACGGCGATGCAGCGGTACGGCTGTGGGGAGCGGTCACGGCATGGACCGAGTTTCCCCACCTCTATGAACTGCAGCGACCGAAGACCAAGCACGACGAGCAACACATCAGCCGCACCTTCTCCACCTACCTCGAGGCCCGGGACTGGGTGAGCATCAACCGGGGCAACGTCGTCGAGTTCACCGATGACGGTTTCGAGGTGACCGGCCCGGTGAGTTGACCGTCAGGGCCACCGTCGATGACCGGCCCGGTCCTTCGCCGCTGGTCAGCAGGCTGTTCGATTGGCCGCCGGATGACGGTGTTGTCAGGTGGATCGCTCCACCAGTCGCCATGTCGCCGGCACGAGAAGGCCTGCTAGTGCGGCCTTGATCAGATCACCGACAAGGAATGGGGCCACCCCATAGGCGACGGCGCTTGGCTGACCGGCTTCGGCCGCCAACGGCACACCGAGCGACTGGGCCAGCCACAGGGCGCCGAAGCCGTAGATGATCATGGTTCCGGCCAGGAACGCGGGCAGTGCCGTCGGTAGCCGCCGGTCCTGGCCTCGTTCCGCCATTGCCCCGACGACGAAGGCGGCGACGACGAATCCGATCAGGTAGCCGGCGGTCGAGCCGGTGGCCGCCTGCCAGCCCCCCTCGGCACCGGCGTAGAACGGCAAGCCGATTGCGCCCAGTGCGACGTAGAGCAACTGCGACAGGGCACCCCGTCGGGACCCCAGTACCGCTCCGCTCAACAGCACGGCGAAGGTCTGGCCGGTGAGCGGCACCGGAGTGAACCCGAGCGGGATCGTGAGCTGGGCCGCCGCTGCGGTGAGCAGGGCGAACCCCACTACGGCCGCGGCCGACGAAACATCGGATCGAACCCGCTCAGGTACGATCGACTCGAAAAGGACTCCCGACGGATACGACGGACCTGCTGGAGCTGGGACTGGCATTTCGATCAAACCTCAACTGTGTTCGTCATCGTGAAAGGTGAATGATAGAGCCTTGAAGGAAACCCGGTCCATACGACTGCGCTTCAAATTCAGCCGGGGTGGTTGCGTTCATCATGCAGCGCTACGAGATGTCCGGGGCAACGTGTCGGTCTCCTTCGAGCAGATCGACCACCTTCGGCCGGATGGAGTCGAGGGAGTAGTGGCGTTCAATGTAGCCCCGACACGCCGTCGAGACCCGGGCCCACCGCATACCGTCCCCGGAAAGGTCGACGAGTAGCCGGGCCAGGTTCGGAGCCGTATCGGCGACAAGGGCGACGTCGTCGAGGCATTCGGCCGGCATGCCCTCGTACGCCACCGACGTGCCCACCACCGGCACCCCGAAATCGAAACTGGTGGCGATCTTCCCCTTCAGGCCCGCCCCGTAGCGAAGCGGTGCCACGCTGAGCAGGGCTCGCTCGAAGATTGGATCGAGATTCTCGACGAAGCCGTAGATCTCGACATCGTCGCCATAGTGGCGGAGCCGTCGCGGAATGTTGCTCCCGATGATCCGTAACGTGATCGGATCCAGGCCCCTGTTCTCACGCTCGGTCCGGACCAGCGGCCAGATCTCGGCCAGGAGCCAATCGACGGCGTCCACGTTCGGTGGATGGCGGAACCCTCCGACGAAGATGACTCCGTCGCGATCCTCGAACCCATAGCGAGGCGGGGGTAGCTGTTCACGGATCAGGGGAATGACCGAGATGTTGGACTTGCCGAGATCGGTCAGAATGTCCTTCTCACGACGGCTGAGCACCACGGTGGCGTCGACCCGGTCCATGATGGCCAACTCGGTTTCCCGCAGCTCCTCGGCCAGGCGGAGAGCTCGCCGGTCGTTGCGGACCTCGGCCGAGCGCAGGGCGCGGAGGAAGTGCAGGTCGACGGTGTAGAAGACAAGCCGGGCCGATGGGCAGTGGAGGAGCACGTCATTGAGGCATGCCGTGGCCACGTGGACCCGGGACAAGATGACGGTGTCGAACATGTCGCCACACTCTGCAACGTAGGCGCCGGCCGTCGTGTAGTAGGGCTCATAGACACATTTCACCCCTAATCGTTGGAGATCGGCGGTGTACGATCCTGCATGCTGCATCCCGTTGCTGGGTATGAAGTGCACCCGGTAGCCCATGTCCCCGATGATCTTGATCAGATTGAACATGTCGATCGATCCGGAATCCTGGTCCGGTGTCGGCGTGGCGGCATCGATGATCAAGACGTGGCCTCTGGGAGCCGGATCGGCGGCTCGAGCCAGCTGGGAACTGTCGGGCTGGTGGCTACGGCCCAGCACATCACGCCACTTGAGTTCGAACGCCACCTTGTTGACCGCCTGGTGCATCTTGACCCCGGTCGTCAGGTCGGTTCCCGATGAGATCCCCTCGAAATGGGTGACCACCGACCGAGGCTGGTACAGGACCCGCTTCCCGTCGGCCCTTATCCGGAAGCACAGATCGGTGTCCTCGTAGTAGGCCGGTGCAAGGTCCTCGTCGAACCGACCCAGGTGATCGAAATAGGCCCGCTCGATCATGATCGAGGCCCCGGAGGCGTAGTCGACGTCCCGGACGAAGTTGAACTCCGGACGGTGGGGATCCTCCAATCGCCCGTAGTTCCAACCCGAGCCGTCGGAGAAGATGATGCCCCCGGCCTCCTGCAATCGTCCGTCGCCATAGATCAGCTTGGAACCAACGAGACCCACGTTGTCGTGCTCGTCGAAGGTGTCGACGAGGGTCTCGAGCCACAGTGGGTCGACGCGGGTGTCGTTGTTGAGGAAGACGAGATATCGGCCGTTGGCATGTTCGGCACCTTGGTTGCAGTTGCGGAGAAAGCCGAGATTCTCGTCGTTTCGGATGTAGCGCAGCCCACCGATACCCTCCAGGATCTTCACGTCGGGATCATCGGACGCGTCGTCCATGACCAGAACCTCGAAGCGGTAGCGAGTCTGCAGGCCCGACACCGCTTCGAGGCACGACAGGGTGTAGCCGACTTCGTTGTAGATCGGAATGATGATCGAGACATCGGGATCCGGCGGCTGATCGAACAGCAGCGACCGGCAGATCTCCTCGAACTCATCGGGCTCGGGGACACCGTGGGGATTGGGATCCATCTCGGTCGGTGAGCCGTCGGGAGCGAGCGCAGGTCGACCTTCGTCCCGGCCGTGAAGAACATAGTGGACCAGCGGATTCACACCCGCCTGACGAACATCGGGGTTCTGGTTCAGATACCACGCTGAATCGAAAAGCTCCGATGGTGCCCGACCCTCGAGCCCGCCATGCAGGACGTAATGCCCTAGTGGGTTCACACCGGCATCGACCACGTCGGGGTTGTGCCGGCGATAGTACTCGGGGTCGAAGAGCCCGGACTCGGCCACCACCCGCTGGAGGTGGAGCAGATGATCGTCGGATTCGGGCTGGAACTGATATCGCCGCTGCATCGAATCGATACGGGACTGAAGCCGAGCCAGGAGTCGACCACGGCGCGACCTCACCTCGGGCTCGGGGACTTCGACACCGGCCGACGCCTCCAGGGTCAACAGCCGGCGGCGCGTCTCGTAGTATCGGGTTTCGATCTGCTCCAGGCGATCCCGCTCCTGCCGTCTCGTGCTCTCGAGATCCGACAACACCTCATCCTGCCACTGCACCCGTCGTTCCAGTTTGGCCACCTGCACCGGCGATGTCATGGTCGGCGACAGGGGTGCAGAGGCGGCCCCGACCGACGGTTCCCGGTCGTCCTCGGCGGCCGGAGCGACGGCCGACGCCGTAGCGGTGAACCGCTCGGTCGCCCAACGATACAGCTCGGAGTCGAAGCGGTTGCGTTGGACCAACTCCTCGAAAAGGGACGGTCCCAGTTCATCGGCCATCCTGCGGTGTATCTCATCCACCGAGAGACCGGGATCCTGGGTCACGTTGTCTCGTCGAGGCTCGAGCTGGACCCGACCATGACCGTAGAACTCGATCAACCCGGCGTTGAACAAGCCGACGCTCTCCTCGAGCCGTTCCACCAGACCGAACACGGGCAGGCGGTCCAGGAACTCGATGGCGAGTTCGAGTCCGGCCTCCAAATCGGACCAGGCCAGGCCTTGATCGGCCAGAAGCCGGCGCGAAAGATGAGCGACCTGGAAATCGGCGATGACACCGGGGTTTCGACTGACGAGTCTCTCCTCCACGTACTGGGCGAAGGAGCCCTTCGGTTGTTCCAGACCGAGTTGCTTCTGCCATTCGAAAAGGTAGGCGGAACGGGCTCGGCTGATCGGTTCCCGAACGACGACGAGGGGGAAAACGTCGAACTCCCCGGATGGCAGGGGAGGATGGAGCTGGTGTGAGGTGATGGCTCGCAGTTCGGAATTGGCGGCGATCAGCTCCTGCGCCTCCTCCGGGCCGAGGTGGCCGTCGGGCCGATCGGTGTCGAACCGGAACAGACCGGTTCCGAACACGGTCTCCAAAGAACGTTCGATCGACGTCCCGGCGTTCTTGAACATGTGATAGTGGACTACGATCTTGCGTGGCGGCGGCAACGTGATCTCCTCCCGGGCACGACCGAGTCGACCGGGTCCGGCAGGCCCGGCTCCCGACATCGGCGACGGCGTCGTGTGCGTGTGGCGGCGGTGCTTCGTCGAGCCTAGCAGTCGGCTTGGGACCTGGACTGGGATGAAGCAATCAGCTCATGGGCTGGACCAAGCCGACTCGAGACCATGCAACTACCCACCAGGTGCACCAGCTCGACCTGTCACAGCCAGTCGACGCAGGCTCGAGTTGGACAGCCCGGTCGGCTCAGGCCAGCGTGATCGCCTCCGGCTTTTTTCGGGCGGTCATGATCACCCTGGACATGCCCGGAGCCAACGAAGCCGGCTGAACTCGGAAGTGCTCGGCCACATCGACAAAGCCGGCCATGGTCAGGCACCGGGTGACCACCGACGTACTCAACGCCCAGAAGTTGGAGGCGTCGTTGTTGTGCATGTTGATGAAGTAGCACAGGTTTTCGTCGTCGGGATGGTCGTAGAGCTGGGTTTCCAGGGCCAGCAGCCCGCCGGGGCGGAGATTGGCGAACGAGGTTGCCAGCGCCTGCAACGGGTTGGGGAGGTGGTAGAGCGTGCCGAAGTGCACCACGATGTCAAAGCTGTCGGGCTCGCAGTATGTCTCGGCGTCGGCCAGCAGGAACCGGGCGTCGGCACCACTGATCTCGGCCAGCATGGTTGCGACCTCGATATGGCGCTCGGTGACGTCGACACCGGTCGCCTCCATGCCGAGGGTGGCGGCCAGGCGAATCGAATTGTGGCCACTGTTGCTGCCGATGTCGAGCACACGGCCGCCCCGATAGGGCTCGAGATCCACCTCGCGCTCCACCACCCGAAGCTTCTGGATCGAGGTTTGGTTGAACGGGGTGCGGCGGGCGAACTCGGCCGTCGACACCCCATTGCTGAAGGTGATCTGGTGACCCCACGGTTCGAAACGGGCCAGCTCGGCCCGTAGCCGATCGGGCGGGACATCGGTGTCGATGTGAAGCCAGAGCGCATCCTCGATGTCGACGGTGTCTGCCATGGGCTGTCGTGTCCTCCTGGGTTGAACGGTCTTGTCCGCCGGCTTGGTGACGCCTACCGACGCCGACGCCACCACGTGCTCGGCACGGCCATTTCCGCCGGTCCGGGAACCGACTGTGGACGGTTCGATCGACGGGACGGAGATGACCTCATCGGATCCGGACAATGGCGGCGTGTGCGTGTGGCGGCGGTGCTCGGTCGAGCCTAGCAGTCGGCGGGGGACCTCGACGGGGATGAAGGAACCAGCTCATCGGCCGACAGACGTCGATTCAGATCGGCCACCACCTCATCCGGCCTCCGGTAGCCGGCGGGAGTCAACCCATCGGGGCCGAACCGGTGATGATGATGCACGAGGAGGGGGTTGACATCGTGGGGACGAAACGCGGCGTGGATCGGATGGTGGGTCGGGAAGTTCAGTTCCAGCGGGAGCGCCACGACCGGCAGCCCGAGGTCGTGCACCATGAGGGCGAACGACACCTGCTCGGTGAAGTACCGGTGGCGTTCCAGTTCGGGGTCGACCCGATCGAGGTTGTCCCACAACTCGACGATGTAGCGCATCCACACCGATGCCGCTTCATCGGCTCGACGGGCCGGGAAGAACACGACACCACTGTTGAAGTAGGGCGGCGTGAGCGCTCGGTGAAAGTGGGTCCAGTGTCGGGCCGCCGGGGCCGGCAAACCGAAGTAGGAATACAGGCGCCGCCACTGCGCCGAGGTGAAGGGATTCTGGTCGACAGGCTTGGCCGCCACCGCCTCGGTCTGCAACCACGGCCAGACGTCGCCGGTGACCACGATGTCGGTGTCGAGGGCGACCACCAGCTCCTCGTCGCCCCTTCGCTCGAACATGTGGAGCTTGTTGGTAAGCGGCAGTTCGGGCATGAGCGGCTCGACCTCGACGACTTCGACGTCGAGTGCGGCCAGCCGCCGCCCGATTCCGGGGTCGAGTGGGCCGGCGCAGTAGGAGCGCCGGCGGGCGTCGGCCAATGGACCGCCGGCCAACTCGAGACTGCGATACAGCAACACAGCCTCCTCGGCGTAGTCGGCCACACATTGGAACACGCATGACACGACGACGTGACCCGGGTCGAGATCGGCGCCGGTGCCGGTTCTTGAGTGGGGCTTCAAGAGACAGCCTCGAGACTCGGGGCCATGCCGGCGACGAGAAGATCACAAGCCTCGCCCACCGACTTCCGGAGAAGTCGCTCGAGCCGTCGACGACCGGCATCCGGATCCAGGGCGTGCAGACCTGCCATCACGCCGGACCAGTCGTCGATCGTGGCCACGGCCGGCGATCCCTCGAGGATCTCGGTCCCGAGCCGGCGACCGGTCAGCACAACCGCTCCACTGGCCACGGCATGAACAGCCACCGCAGGGTTGTCACGGTGATCATGCTCCATCACGAGCACGTCGGCCCAGCGGGCCAATCCGACCTTCTCGTCAAACGTCGTATCGGGGGGAATCCGGCGCCATCGGCAATTGTCGGGGGGTGTGACGGCACCGATCACCCCCCATCGTCGATCGGGCCCGGTCCGGGTCCGACGGCTGGACGGGAAGGGGTCGGTGGGCAGCGACAGCCCGACATGACGACCCACCGAGGATGCCGAAGACGGCTGCGACAACGCCGAGCCCGCTGTCACCACACGGCATATCGGACGGGCGACCAGCATACGGGCGTCCTCGTTCCCGGCCAGGACGGCCACGATCGACAACGAGGGTCTCCCAAGACAGCGCACGGCTGCTCGGTAGGTGCGCCACCCGTCGACCACGACGACATCATCGGCACAGGCCACCCCCTGGCCGTCGTCGAGCACCTGCCGGCGGACGGGCCTGCCCAGGCGGCGGGCAAGCTCGTGACCAATGACGAGCGGCAACGAGCGCCCCAAGGACATCCCGGAGTCGGCAATGACACGAACCGACCCGATCATCGCTCCCCGTCCGAACCGTGGCCGTCACCGAGTCGGCGCAGAATCAGAGTGACCCAATGATGCTCGCCGTCGACCGGCGGGCGGTGGACCACCAGCTCGTCGGTGACGATCCGGCCCGCCGTCGCCTCCAACAGCTCCTCAATGAGCTGGCCGTGATCACAAGCCATCGGGGCACCCGACGCATACCCGGCGGTTGCGGTACCCACATCATGATCGACCGCGGAGCCGGCTCCGAAGGGGAGGGTGAACGCCAGGAACCCGTCGGTGACCACCTGCTCCCACAGACCGGCGATCCAATCGACACGATCGGCCCGACGAGTCAGCAGCCTGGTCACCATGACGTGGACGCCCACGACCGCCGGACGCCGGCCGGACTCGACCGGCTCAACGGTCTCGGCGTCGAGTCCCCACACCGGAGCGTGAACTGCCAACGGCTCGCCGGCGTCATCGGTGTCGCCTGCTGCGTCGCCGGCCCGGTCGGTCGGGGGAATCGACGTCGGTCGTTCGTCGGTTTCCGACGGAATCCGCAGCCACCGCCGGTCACCCGGTAGCGGCGAGGGCACCGACGGCCCGCCCCAACCGGACCAGGCGAGAGGTCCGTCCGGCAGCGGCTGGTACACCGAGTCCGTCCACCGATTCGGTTCCCCTCCCTGCCCTCGGGCGACCAGGTACCCCACCAGCACGTTCGACACGCCGTTCAACATCGCGGCGGCCGAGTCGAGACCGACCCGGTCCGGCAGGCAGCCGACAAGCCGGGACCGGACCATGCCGGCCACGGTCCTCATCGGCATCGACGACGATGCCCTCACGAACCCGGCCGGCAGGGTCGCCCTTGGATGGTCAAGCTGCTGATCGGAACCGAGGACGACAAAGTCGGTGGGCCGAAGGCGACGGACCATGCAGGCTGCGACGCGGCCACCCATGTCGGACCGGGCGAGTGGACGCCCATCAACCAGCAACACCGAGTTGTCGGATCGGGGAAGTTCCCAGGGAAACCCGACCGGGTCGTCGATCACGACCACGGCATCGGAAACCTCCGGCCCACGCTCCGCGGGATCAATCGACCACTCCACCGGCGGTAGACGATCCGGGGTCCGTCCTGAGGATCGTGGTTTCGTTGGTTGATCGATCGGCCTCACCGACCGCTCCACCGGGCTTCGATGATCCTGAAGCCGCTCCACCGCCGGAACAGATGAATCAGCGGCGTGGACCGCAGTCGGAGCAACATTCGCCCCAGGTCGGAGCGGGCCTGGGCCAGGTCGGAGCGGGACGTAGCCAGCTCCGACTCGAGAAGCTCGATCCGCCTGGTCGCCTCCCTCAGTTCGTTCTCGATGTCGGCCCGTTGCTCGGCATCGTGGTGAAGCCGGTGGACCTCTCCGATCTGCCTCGACAACTGCTGCATCCGGCCGTCGTGGCCCTTCAGCTGTTCGCCCATGGCAGCGAGTCGACGGCCCAGATTGGCCACCTGCTGATTCTGGCCCTGAAGTCGGCGCCGGAGTTCGGCCTCCTGACCCCGACTGTGATCCAGATTGCGACGAGCCCGGTCGAGTTCGTTCCTGAGCCTTTCGTTCTCGGAGGTTGCCTCTGCGAGCCGACGGCCAAGCTCGGGGTCGGCTTCGATACGGCCCCTCCCCTCCAATCGGGCCCGCAACAATCGGTTCTCGTGGTCGAGAACCGATGCCCGCCGCGACGCCGACAACTCGTCGGGGGGCTGCTGGAGGATCTCGGGGTGTCGAATGGAGGGGGGCTTCACACCGCTTCTTTCCGGTTCGCGATTCGGGCCTCGTCGGTCACCGCCGTGATCGACGGTCCGGGCCGCCATTGCCGATCGATCAGCTCCATCCACACTTGCTCGATGTCGCGGCGCAGGCGATCGTCAACCACCTCGAGCGGACCATCGGCAGCGGTGATGGCTGCAGGATCGAAAACGGCGGCCGGTGGCACCGGTTCGAGATCGAGTTGCCACCGCTGGTTGAGCAGTCCGACGACATCGCGGTTGGCTGAGAGCAGGTCGAGCCCGACAACGATGACATCGTCGCCATAGGCCCGGACGGCCCGGAGCAAGGCCCGGTTGTGAACCAACCAGAGGCGAGCACCATGATCGGGATCGGTCCAGAACCGCCAGTTCTGGCCGGGATCTCCTCTACCTTCTAGCAGATCCCGTGCCGACCGGCGCTCCATCGACTCGATACAGGCGGCTGGAGGGCGTAGGGTCACGAGAATCCGAGCCTCGGGTACCACGTGCTTCCACAGGGGCAGGAACAGGCAGATCCGGGGATCCTTGACCCCCCACGGTCGGCCCAGCTCCCGCCGCCGAGCCACGAGGTCACCGATGCGATGCTCCAGATCGAGGTTCACGGTGGGGATGAACTCCCGATCGACCTGCCACGTCAACCCGTTGTCGGCCAGTATCTGATCGTGGATCTCAACAACATCGAGATCCTCCACGTGACCGTGAGGATTGGCCTCGGTCGCCCCCATCAGCCGCTCCCCCATGAACAGCCCGGCCCGGGCCAGCAGTTGTGCCAGCAGGCTGGTGCCGCTCCGGTGATGCCCGGCGACCAGAACGGCGGTCACGGACATGCCCGGTTGGAAGGCAGATCAGAGCAAGGCGGAATGGTGGGCACGGCGGCGGAACCGATGAGATGAAGGCGGCGGGATCGGGCGGCGCCCGATCCCGTCGAGACTAGCAGCCTCGATTCCCGGCCACGACGACTGGGGCCGGTTGACCCAGCTACCATTGGGCCCTGGATTCGCATCCACATCTCATCCCAGGGGAGGAACCAATGGTCATCACCGCCATCGTGTTGATAACGGCGGAGCCACAGGCCATCGCCCGCCTCGGCGCGGCGCTGACCGAGATCGACGGGGTGAGTGAAGCCCACTCGGTGGCCGGCAGCGACGTCGATCTGGTGGCCATCGTCAAGGTGGCCGATCACGAGGCCATCGCCCGAGTGGTCACCGAGCACATCTCCAAGCTGCCGGGCATCACCGGCACCAACACCATGATCGCCTTCCGCTCCTATTCGGCCGAGACCATGGACGCCGCCTACGAGGGCTTCGGCGACTGACTGGGCCGCCACCACCCCGTGAACACCCTCCGGTGAAACCGGGTGAAATCAGTCGACTATGACCGGTTTCACCCGTTTTCGACCATCGATGGGGCGGCTCGGCACCGACGTGGGATAGCAATCAGTTCACGGAGCCGTCCAGGATCATCAACGTCTTGAGATCGCTGTGGAACTCGAGGGCGTGATCACCACCCTCCCGGCCGATGCCGCTGATGCCGCAACCCCCGAACGGCGCGGTCAGATCCCGAATCAGGAAGGTGTTGACCCACACCAGCCCGGCCCGAATGGCCCGCCCCACCCGCTCGGCGCGTCGGGCCGAGGAGGTGAAGACGATGGCCGACAGCCCGTAGTCGGTGCTGTTGGCCAGCTCGATGGCCTCGGACTCGTCGGCGAACGTCTGGAGCGTCAGTACCGGGCCGAAGATCTCCCGCTGCACCACCTCGCTGTCGTTGGACGCCGGCTCGATCAGGGTGGGCTGGTAGTGCAGGCTGCCATCGACCGGGGCGCCGCCCCTCAGGATCCGGTCACCGCCGGCCCGAGCCCGCTCCACGAAACCGTGAACCCGGTCACGATGCCGGGGATGAACCATGGGAGCGATATCGGTTTCGGGATCGCGGCTGTCACCCAGCACCAGCCGGTCGACATGATGATCGAACCGCTCGAGGAACTCGTCCCGGATGGAGGCCTCGACCAGCAGCCGGGTTCCGGCCAGGCAGACCTGGCCCGAATCATCGTATTGCCAGGCCGCACGGTGGGCGGCTGCGTCCAGGTCGCCGTCGGCGAATATCACAAGCGGCCCTTTGCCACCCAGCTCGGCGGTGAAGGGCACGAGGTTGTCGGCTGCCGCCCGGCCGATGTGCCGGGCCGTCTCCGGTGAGCCGGTGAAGGTGATGCGGCGAACCCGGGGATCGGCCACCAGGGACGCACCGACCTCCTCGCCGATGCCTTGGACCAGGTTGTAGGCGCCGGCCGGAAAGCCGGCGTCGATGGTCAGCTCGGCCAGTAGTGCTGCCGACAGTGGCGACCATTCGGCCGGTTTGTGGATCACGCTGTTGCCGGCTGCCAGGGCCGGGGCCAGCTTCCAGGTGCTCAACATGAACGGGGCGTTCCAGGGGGTGATGACCACGGCCGGGCCGGCCGGCATGCGCTGCACCGTGTTGTGCAATCCTTTGGCTGCCCACGACCGCTCCTCGTGGGCCATGATCAGCTCGGCGTAGGTTCGGAAGTTGACCGCACCCCGGGCCACCAGCCGCTGCCGCATGGCTTCATACACGAAACCCATGTCCAGGGTCTCGACCATGGCGATCTCGTCGGTGTTGGCCTCGATCAGGTCGGCCAGGCGGTGCAACACCCCGGCCCGCTCGGCCACGGTGAAGGCCGACCAGGCCCGGAATCCGTCGACGGCGGCGCCCACTGCGGCCTCGGCGGTGGCGGCACCGCCCCGGGCCACCTCGGCCAGGATCGGGCCGTGCCAGTCCAGAGGTGAGCGGGAGACGAACCGGCGCTCGGAGCCGACCCACCGGCCATCGATGAAGTGGTCGACCGGTACCGACACCCCGCCCACCGTGCATCGAGTCGCCTCTCCGGGTACGGGCACCGGCCCAGGACCCTTCACTCGTCGACCGCCTCCTCCCCAGGTTTGCGGGGCTTGCGTAGGCCTCGGAACTCCCAGTCGCCACCCTTGGCCGTGGACTGGACCTCTTCGGAATTGCTGGGCTGAGCTCCGACGTCGGCCCGGATGGGGGTGGGTCCGGACACGATGGTGTTGGTCAGGGCGCCCAAACCCTCGACCTCCACGGTGACGACATCACCGGGATACACGGTTCGGGAGTTGGCCGGCGTACCCGACAACAGCACATCGCCCGCCACCAGGGTGATGGTGCGGGCGATGTCGGCCACCAGGTAGTGCATGTCCCATTCCATCTCGTCGGTGTTGCCGTCCTGGCGGACCTCACCGTTGACCACGGTCCGGATGCCCTTGTGGCGGAAGTCCCAATCGGTGACGAGGCCCGGTCCCAGCGGGCACAGGGTGTCGGACCCCTTGACCCGGAGCATGGAGCCGGCGTCGGTGTCGCGGAAGTCGTGAAGACCGTAGTCGTTGCCGACCGTGTAGCCGGCAATGTACCGGGCCGCCTCGTCGGGTGCGATATTGCGGCAGGTCCGACCGATGACGATGGCGATTTCGCCTTCATAGTTGAGCCACCGGCAGCCCTCGGGCCGAACCACATCGGCGCCATGGGCATTGAGGGCCGTGACCGGTTTGTGGAAGTAGGTCGGGGCGGGCGGCAATCGGGCCATGAACTCCTCCACCCGGCTCCGGTAGTTGAGGTGGACGCAGATGATCTTCGTCGGCTCCACCGGCGGGAGGTGCCTGGCCTCGGCGGTGACCACGCGGCGGCCGTCGCCAGCCACCAGCTCGTCACGACCGCTGTCGAGTTGCCGAACCACCTCGGTTGCGTAGCCGTCGAGCAGGATCCGGCGGTACTCGGTCATGGCCCGAGAGTAGTTCGCTACCAAATCAAATCCAAGGTCGTTCGAATCCGCCGCCAAGATCCGAACCGGATCAGGTGGTCCGACCGATCGTGGCCCCATCGGAGCCGGCGATTAGGATGTTTTTTGCCCATGGCCGACACCGACCTTCCACCGACCAGAGCCGGGACCGACGGCCCGACCGGCGACGTCGGCCTCGAACGCCTGCTGGATGCCGAACGGGATGTCCAGGCCAAACTCGGCGACCAGCCGTTCGACTTCGAGTCGATGCTCGCCATCTCCAACATCTACCGGGCCGCGGCCGCCGTCCGCCGGGTGGCCGAACGCACCATCCTGTCCGACTACGGGATCTCGTGGGGTGGCTTCACCATTCTCTGGGTGTTGTGGGTATGGGACGGGATGGAGACCGGCCGCCTGGCCGCCGAGTGTGACCTGAGTAAGGGCACGCTCACCGGCATGATCAACACCTTGGAGCGTCAGGGCCTGGTCGAGCGATCACGGGTCGCCGGCGACCGGCGCAAGGTGGTGGTGGGGCTCTCGGGCGACGGGCTCGGCGTGATCAAGGACCTCTTTCCCCGGTTCAATCGTTTCGAGTCGGAAATGACGACCGGTCTCACGGCCTCGGAGCGCCGTCAGCTCGCCCACTTGCTGCGGCAGGTCGTGCGCAACACCGACGGGGAAGACACCAACACGCCGGCCTGACCCCCCGGACAACGGCCGCCCGGTTGAATCGTTTGGTACCAAACGATTACCCTTGGGCCATGTCGAGCGAGCAGGGCCAATCCGGTTCCGACCGACGGCTCAAGGGCCTCATGTACCCCCGTACTCCGACCGGGATCGGCACTGTTCTGCCCGATGGGCCCTGGCACTACAGCGGGGAGATGTTGACCGTCGAATTCCGAACCGACCCGGCCAAGGTGACGGCGCTGTTGCCTCCGGCGCTCGAGCCGGCCGAAGACGACCCGGGAGCGGTGGCCATCATATGGGCCGACTGGCAATCGTGCAGTGACGGCTTCGACGAGCTGCTGGATCCGGCCCGGGCCCAGTACAAGGAGACGTTCGTCGTCATCCGCTGCCGCCACCTGGGTACCACCTACAGCCGGGCCGCCTACATCTGGGTCGACAAGGACTTCGCCATGGCCAGGGGTCATCTCCAGGGCTACCCCAAGAAGCTGGCCGAGATCTGGATGACCCGCCCTGTCACCCACGGTCGGGCCGGGCCCCGGCTGGAGCCGGGCGGGCGGTTCGGGGCCACGCTCAGCACCTGGGGCCGCCGCCTGGCCGAAGCCACCTTCACCATCACCGGCACCGCCGAGACCCCGGGCTTCGTGAACGGCCACCCCATGCTGCACTCCCGGCAGATGCCGGCAATCGAGATGGACGGCCGGGACTCGTTGGACGAGCTGGTGACCATGCGGGGCTTCGACCATGACGTCGGACCGGTCTATGCCGGCGAGGCCGAGTTGCGCCTGCCCGAGACCCCGACCGAGGAACTGCACCTGCTGCAGCCGTTCGAGATCATCGGGGCCTACTACCGCCAGGTCGGCACCTCGATGGGCCGGGGCACCACCGTCTGGACCGCCCCCAATCCGATGGTCGGAGCCGATTCGGCGCCCCGGCCCGAGAATCCGGAGTAACCATCACCATGGCCGATGCCGCGACCGCCGCCACCTTCGTCGATCCCTATCTGGACGATCTCGGTCCCGGCGACGCCGACCTGACCAGTCACGACACCTATGTCGCCGGGGTTCCCTTCGCAACCTATGATCGGCTCCGGGCCACAGATCCGGTGCATTGGACCGAGGAGACCGACGGTTCGGGTTTCTGGTCGATACTGCGCTATGACGACGCGCTCCAGGTCAGCCACGATGTCGAGACCTTCACCTCGACCCGGGGCATCCGGCTGGAGGAGATGGATCCGGACGAGACCGAGGCCCGTCGGACTCTGATGGAGATGGACCCTCCGGAGCACACCCGATACCGCCGGCTGGTGTCGAAGGGATTCACCCGGCGCACCGTCGAATCCTATGAGGACGGCATCCGCCGACTGGCCGCCGACGTGGTGGAGGCGGCTCTACCCAGGGCTGAGTTCGACTTCGTCACCGACATCGCGCGAACAGCTGCCCATGCGCATGCTGGGCCGCCTGCTGGGCACCAGCGACGACGACGGCCACAAGCTCGTGGCCTGGGGCGACGCCCTGCTGGGCAACACCGATCCCGAGTTCACCGACCACCCGGTCGACCTGACCGACACCGAGCAGTTCCGCATGGTCCCGTTCCGCAGTCCGGCCTCCATCCAGATCTTCTCCTATGCCCGGGAGCAGGCGGCAGCCCGCCGGGCCAACCCCGGCGACGACGTCATCAGCCAGTTGCTGGCCCCGGCCCGGGACGGCAGGCCTCTGACCGACCACGAGTTCAACAACTTCTTCACCCTGCTGGTGGCGGCCGGCAACGACACCACCCGCTACACCATGGCTCATGGAATGTGGGTGCTGGCCAACCACCCCGAGCTGTGGCGGGCGTGGAAGAACGATCCTGGACTCACCCCCACCGCAGTGGAGGAGATCCTGCGCACCGGATCGGTCACCATGCATTTCCGCCGCACCGCCACTCGGGATGTGGAGCTGCGGGGCAGGCGGATCAAGGCCGGGGACAAGGTGGTCATGTGGTACAACTCGGCCAACCACGACCCCGAGGGCTTCCCCCTCCCCTACCGCTTCGACCTGGCCAGGGAGCGGAATGATCATATGGCCTTCGGCCGCAACGGTCCCCACCTCTGCCTGGGTGCCTGGCTGGCCCGGATGGAGATCCGCCTGGTGTTCGAGGAGCTGATGAAGCGGGTGGACCGAGTCGAGCTGACGGGTGAACCGGACCGGCTGCGATCCAACTTCATCTCCGGCATCAAGCACCTGCCGGTGCGTGTCCATTGAGCACGTCACGACCGCGGGTGGAGAGCAGATCGGTGAGCAGAATGGATGACGGCAATGGGTGAAGTGGTCGGAGCGGCGCTGGTGTCTCATGTGCCGACCCTGGTACTGCCCGAGGCCGAGCGCCGGGAACTGAACCACGGCCAGGACACGTCACTGTTCCAGGGCCTTCACGATCTCTACCGGCTGAAGATGAGCGGCCTCGACTATGACACCGTGGTGGTGTTCGATACCCACTGGTTCACCACCATCGAACACGTCGTGGCTGCCCACGATCGACGCTACGGCCGCTACACCTCCGAGGAACTGCCCCGAGGAATGAACCAGGTCCCCTACGACATCCGGGGCGACCGGGAGTTGGCCGAAACGTGGGCCGGGCTGTCCGAAGATCGAGATGACACCTGGATCACGGCCATCGACGATCCCTACCTGCCCATCCACTACCCCACCGTCAACCTGCTGGGATTCCTGCAGCGCCCCGACGGCAACGAGCGCTGGGTCTCGGCCAGCGTGTGCCAGACGGCGGAGACCGACGACTTCCTGCTCTTCGGCTCGCTCCTGGCCGAAGCCGTGGGCCGGGTCGACCGGCGGGTCGTGGTGTTGGCCTCCGGTGGTCTGAGCCACCGATTCTGGCCCCTGCGTCAATTCCGGGACCACGAGGCCGCAGACCCCGACGTCCACATGCGAACCCCGGAAGCGGCGGCCGCCGACCGTCACGTCATCGGCCGGCTGCTGGCCGGTGACCACGCTGCGGTCATCGAGAACATGCCCGACTACGCGGCCTTCGCCCCCGAGGGCTACTTCGGTCACTACCTGTCCATGGTCGGTGCGCTGGGCGGCGCCCGCTGCCATGCTCCCGGCACCCAGTTCGGCGTCTACGAGTCGGTCAGCGGCACCGGTCAGACCCACATCTGGTTCGATCCGACCTGACCGGCCGGTTCGGCGACCACTCGAGTTCTACAGGCTGAGACCCACCGTGGCCGGCAGGGCACGGCGATAGCTGTCGGCCACATCGCCGTTCCAGTGCCGCCCGGTCAGCCGGGGCCCGGCAACCCGGGTGAACTCGACCGAGTCGGAGAAGTGCACCATCATCTCACCCCGGGAAACTGCTCCCCGGTCGAGGAGGTCGAGCCAGTAGCGATGGCCGGCCCGATCGGGGGATCGGCCCATGACGTTGCGATACACCATGGACACGAACTGCGAGTTGTCGACCGAGCCGTAGCGGGTTCGGAACTCGTCGGAGCCGGCGAACGCCTCGGAGATGTCGCCCAGGCCCACGCCGCCGAGGGTGCGTCGCCGATTCCAGTAGGCCCAGCCGGCACGATCCGGCGATCGACCGAAGTAGGCGACATAGAGCCGTGCCGTGCCGTACCGGTAGTAGCGGTGGGGGTTGGCCCCGTCGAGCGCCGGCTCGAGTGAAACGGCCACAGGATCGGCCCAGCCACGGTAGGTGGAGTCCGGAGTGCCTCGAGGAGCCACCAGCTCCCCCCTCCATCCCATGCCGTGGAATCGACCGACATAGAGGGGATGGTGCGGATCGCTCTCCGACGGTGTCGCCGCCGGGTTGTGCCGACCGGTGTCGGGGGACGCGGCCGTGAACCATCGATCCCGGCCCGGATCGTCGACACCGAACTGCAGCTGGCCCAGGTGCCAGATGCTGCCGTTGGCGGTCCGGTAGCTCACCATGTGCACCTGGATCCAGTCGGCATTGGACAAGATGATGGCTCGGTGGGCGTCGGAGGCATACCACAGGCTCGACAGCCGGGCGGCAATGGCGTCGGTGGCTGCGCCCCCCCAGCCGCCCCAGACCTCGCCGGTCAGGCCCAGTTCGGGGAACGATCCGCACCGTCCGCCCTGGTCGCTGCCGAGATGGCCCATGGCCATGCCGTTGTTGTGACGCCACACATTGAGATCGGACAGACAGGTGTTGTAGGTCCGCCAGTGGGACGGTTGGGCTCTGAGGTACAGATCGGGAAGCCCGTTTGCCCGCCGGAAGGTGTTGATGACCTGGAGATACTCCCGATCCAGTTCCCCGTAGGTGGCGCCGGTCTCCACCAGGATGGGGTCGATCGGCCGGGCCTCGACCGGGACCGGGAACAGCAACGCCGAGACTGCCGAACCCAGGGCGACGAGACACGACACCAGCAGAACCGCCACACTTCTTCGCACCGGGGTGGAATCGTCGGCTCCGGCCCCGGGCTGGAGCAGTTTGGTACGAACGATCCACCAGTGGGTCGAACGGCCCAGCCGTCAGTTCGGTCACCTGCACTCGTGTCGGAGCCATGTCACCGCAGCAGGGACGCACGAGGGCGCTCAGTGGTAGGGCAGGTACTCGTTCAGCTCCCAGTCGGTGACGCCGCCTTCGGGCTCATAGGTGCCCTCGGCCTCGATGAATCGATCCCACTCGGCCCGCTTGTTGGCCACGAAATTCGCCACCAGATCCGGACTCAGGGCCTGGACGAAGGCGGTGTCCTCCTCGAGCCGATCGAGGGCGTGGGCCAGATCCGGGGCGGCGCAGACGTCGGTATTGACGTCGTCGAACCCGTCACCGGTCTCGACCGGTGGACATTCCAGCGAGTCGACCACCCCGAGGCGGGCCGCCGTCAGCACGGCAGCCACGGCCAGGTGCACGTTGGCGGAACCGTCGGGCACCCGACTTTCGAGGCGGGTCGACGTTCCCCGGGCGGCCGGGACCCGGACCGCAACGCAGCGATGGTCGTAGCCCCAGTTGGCCCAGTACCCACTGAGCGATGCCGGCTGGAGCCGCCGATAGGCGTTGACGGTGGGAGCCGTTACCGCGGTCAGGGCCTGATGATGGGCCAACAGCCCGGCGATGCACTGTCGGGTCAGGTCGGACAGGCCGTCCTCGGCGGCGGAACCGGCCAGCGCGTGCTCGCCGTCGGCGTCGACCAGGGACATGTTGACATGGACCCCGCTGCCACTGAGGTCGTTGAACGGTTTGCCGAGGAACGTCAGATCGAGGCCGTGCCGCAGCGCCACCTCCCGGGCCATGATGCGAAAAAGGAAGATGTCGTCGGCGGCATCCACCGGATCGTCATACTCGAGGGTCAGCTCGTATTGGGATTCGTCGAACTCGGCATTGATCGACTCGATCCGAAAACGGGACCGTTCCGCCGTGGCCATGATGTCGTCCATCACCCCATGGGGATCGTTGGACGGTCCGGTGCCGTAGACCAGAGCCCTGGGGTTCTTGTAGCGCTCCCAGCCACCGTCGGCCGAGGGCTGGAGCAGATAGGCCTCCAGTTCGATACCGACCTTGACCCGGTAGCCCAGTTCCTGCCACCCTTCGACCGCCTGCTCCAGGACATGGCGGGCGGCCACCGGGTAGGGCTGACCGTAGAGACTGAGATGGCCGACGGCAACCCCGGTGCCGTCGTCCTCCCAGCCGGGGCGCACAGCCTCGGGATCGAAGCCGGCGTGGACGTCGATCAGGCCTTCCAGCAGATACGAGCCGGGAGCCGGTATAAGGCTGCGGTCATAGCCGAGGGCGAAGGTGGTGACGCAATGGTTGGTGCCGCGATGGGCCAGCCGGGCCGGCAGGTACTTGCCCCGGGCCAAGCCCAGATGGTCGGGCCACATCAGCCTGATTCTCTTGTAGTCGCTCATGTCACTCCCTGGTTCCCTCCAACTACCGGTTGCGGCGGGTGTACCGGCCACCACTACCAGTTGGTGGCGATGTACTGGGTCTCGCAGAACTCGTAGATGCCCTCGGTGGAGCCTTCCCGACCGATCCCCGACTGTTTCATACCACCGAACGGGGCGGCAGGGTCCGAGACGAGACCCCGGTTCAGGCCGATCATGCCGGCCTTGATCTGCTCGCTGACCCGGAGCCCCTTGGCCAGGTCGGTGGTGTACACATAGCCGATCAGACCCATCTCGGTGTCGTTGGCCATGGCGATCATCTCGTCCTCATCGCTGAACGGCACCAGAGGGGCCACCGGACCGAAGATCTCATTGCGGCACACCGCAGCGTCGGGGGCGACGCCGGACAGCACGGTGGGGGCATAGAAGAAGCCGGGTCGATCGACGGCGCGACCACCGGTTAGCAACTCGGCCCCGCCGTCCACGGCGGAACGAACCAGCCGGTCGACGCTCTCCACGGCCTCGGCGTTGATGAGGGGACCGACCTGGGCTCCGTCCTCGTTACCAGGGGCAACCTTGAGATCGGCCATGGCCCGGCCGAACCTGGCTCCGAACTCCTCCAGCACCGGTTCCTCCACGAAGAACCGATTGGCGGCGGTGCAGGTCTCGGCCGAGTGCCGCATCTTGGCCGCGATGGCCCCCTCGACCGCAGCGTCGAGATCGGCGTCGGCGAAGACCACGAACGGCGCGTTGCCCCCCAGTTCCATGACCGTCTTGAGGATGCGACCGGCCGCCTGCTCCAGCAGCACACGACCAACCTCGGTGGAGCCGGTGAACGACACCATGCGCACCGCATGGTGATTCATGGCCGCCTGCACCGGCTTGGATGCCGAGGCGGTGGTCACGATGTTGATGACACCGGGCGGCACCCCCACCTTGTTCTCGAACAGGTCGGCCAGGGCCAGGGCGGTGAGCGGCGACTCCTTCGGCGGCTTGATGACCACCGTGTTGCCGGCCCCCAGGGCCGGAGCGAGCTTCCTCGTGATCATGGCCGCCGGGAAGTTCCACGGGGTGATCATCAAAACCACGCCAACCGGCGGGTGGTGGACGATCATACGGGCGGTGCCCGCCGGGTTGGTGGCCACGACTCCCCGGATACGGACCGTCTCCTCGGCGTTCCAACGGAAGAACTCGGCGGCGTACGACACCTCGCCCAACGCGTCGGACCGGGCCTTGCCGTTCTCGGCCACGATGAGATCGGCCAGCATGTCGGCGTTGTCGGTCATGACCCGATAGCACGACCGCAACAGCTCCGACCGCTCCCGAGGCGAGGTGGCGGCCCAGCCGACCTGGGCGGCGTCCGCGGCGTCGCAGGCGGCGACCATGTCGTCCACGGTGCCGGCGGCCACCGTGGCCACCACCGAGCCGTCGGCGGGATTGATCACATCGATGGTTCCCTCGTCGGAGGCATCCCGACGATCGCCGTCGATCACCAATTGGGTTTGCATGCTGTTCCTCCAGCCTTCCTCTGTTGTGAGCGGATCGCAGTGCGGCCATTCGAGGTACTGCCTTGCGTTGCGATTCCCCGCACGTCCACGGGGTTGGGCCCGGGCCCGATCAGTCAGGACCAAGATCCGAGATCAGCGCCCCGGCTGTCACCACCGGCTCGCCGTCCAACGTGATGGTACATCCTCGCATCGGCAGGTCGAAGTGGCCCCGGCAGAACCGTCCCGCCACCTCGTTGGCCCCGGTCGAATACAGGAAGTTGCCGGCAAAGGCCCGCACCTCGGTGCCATTGTGGTCGGACCGATCCCACATGGCCATCGACTCCCATCGAGCCGACGGGTTCATTCCCCAGCCCACATGGCTGGTGGCGTAGGCCTCGGGTTCACCGAAGGCGGCCAGGTACGACGAGAACAGTTCGGCGTCCACCCCTTCCCCGTCGATGGCGGTGATGTGGTCGTCGACCACCGTGAGCCGGACCGCCGACTCCACATAACGTTTGAAGGTAAGATTCACGTCCCCGGGGGCCATGACCACCATGCCGTGAACCGAACAGGCAGCGGGGAATGCCAGCACGAGACCGCCGGGCCAGTGGGCAATGGTGCCGGGTCGGTCACACCAGCCGTGGGAACCGGCCCGGAACGAGCCGTCGAGGTTGACGGTCAGGTCGGTGCCGGCCTCGGAGGTCACCGTCATGACCGATGCCGCCTCCATGAGAGCCAGGCCTTTGGCCACCCGGTCGGCCAGCCCGTCGTCCACCGGCCATCGTTCGCAATTCTCGGGGTGTTCGTTGGAGATCATGAGGATGCGGGTCCCGGCCTCCAGGATCGATGCCAGCTCGGGAGCGTGGAGCAAACCCTCCACGGTGCAGTCGGCCACGAAGTCGGCGGCCCGCAGGGCGGCCATGGCCGCCGGATTGTCGTCGATGGCCACCGAAGCTCCGGTGGACCGGATGGGCAACGGGCCGGGGTTGGGCGGCGTCGGCACCACCACCTCGACCGGAACCATCCCGAGGGAGGCCAGGGCCAGGCGGGCCGTCTCCACCACGATGGGTCGACTTCGGGTCTCCGACAGCACCACCGCCACCTCGCCGGCCGACACCCGGCACGCCTCGAACTGGCGGGCGTAGCGTTCGACCCACGGCCACTCGATGCGATGGCCGCCTCCGATCCCGGCGTTGAGATCGCCGATCATGCCGGCGACTCCAGGTCGGGATCGGCGTCGTCGCCGTCATCGGCGAACAGCCCGGCCCGGCCGAGCCGATCCAGGCAGACCTCTACGCTCCACGGCAACATCGTGGCCCCGGCCCGCGAGTCCCGATAGTACTGCTCCAGGGGCGAAGGCCGGAGCATGGACCGGCCGCCGCACACCCGGATGGCGGTGGAGGCCAGGGTCGGGGCGCCCTCCATGGTGGTGACCATCGAGCTCCACGCCCGGCGAACCGCCGCCGGCGACGGGTCGACGCCGACCTCGCCCAGCACCCGATAGCACAGGGCCTGGGCCCGCTCGTATACCAGGTTCATCTCGGCCCAGCCCTGCTGCTTGATGGGATGGCTCCGTCGGGCCCGAGGCCCTCCATCACCGATGAGGTAGGCGGCGGTGGCGTCCATGACGGCCCGCATCAGGCCCAGGTAGGCGAACGACAGTGTCATGTAGAAGTAGGGCCAACGTCGGGCCGCCTGATCGAACATGCCGGGGGGAATCCACTCGTTGTCGGCCGGCACGAACACGTCGTTCAGCACCAGATCCCGGGAATCGGTGGCCCGCATACCCAGGGGATCCCAGTCGCCCACCACCTCGACCCCCTCGCTGCCGGCCGGTACGCCGAGTAGCCGGACCCGGGGATCGCCCTCGACCAGGCACACGATGTTGTGGACGTGGGCCGCGCTGCTGAGGGAGGCGAAGATCTTGCGCCCGGTCACCCGGTAGCCTCCGTCGACCGGCACGGCCCGGGTGGCGTAGCCGGCGGTGGCACCGGCGGCCACGCCCTCGGAGAAGGGCTGGCTGTGGATCATGTGACGCTCGATGATGCCGGCCCGCAGTGTGTGGCGACGGCGGTGCAGGACCGTCCGTTCGTCGTCGGCGAGATCCATGTCATCGGCGATCTGGCCGGTGAGCAGGGTGGTGGCCACGTGCATGTTGAACGTCAGGGCGGTGGCGGTGCAGTGGCGGCCCAGTTCCTCGGCCACCAGGGCGTAGCCCACGAAGTCCCCGCCCAGTCCGCCGCCGTCGACCGGGATGCAGACTCCGAGCAGACCGGCGGCGGCGAAGTCCCGCCAGTTCTCGGTGGGGAATCCTGCGGTCCGGTCGTAGTAGGCCGATCGGGCGGCGATGTCGGTCCCGAGCGCGGCCATGCGTTCCACCAACGCCGCCCGCTCCGGGGTGAGGATGCCGTCGGCGTGGGCCAGATCTGTCAGGGTCAATGCGTGTTCTCCCGGTTGTGGGGTGTGGGATCGCCGGCCGAATCGGGTTGGGCCAGGAACTCGAGCACCAGCCGGTTGAAGGTCTCCGGGTCTTCCGACGGACTCAGGTGACCGACTCCGGCCATGATCTCGAGCCGAGCCCGGGGCAGGCCGGCGGCCAAGGCCTCAGCGTAGGCCACGGGGGTCTCGGTATCGAGTTCGCCCACGACGACCAGGGCCTCCTGTTCGATCTCTGCCAGCCGGCCCCGCACGTCATGGTCGGGCAGGCACTCGACGGCAGCCCGCAGCCCGTCGGCGGGAATGCGGGCAAAGGCGGCTATCAGGTCGATCCGGATCTTGGGACCCAGTGGCCGACCGGCGATGGCATCGAGCACGTCGGAGGCCATCTCGGCCGGTGTCGATCCGCAATCGAGCGGCTGGAGCCGGGCCCGCTTCCAGCCCTCGGCCGAGGTGCCGTCCAGCCCGAAGGCGGGGCTGGTGTCGACGAGCACAAGCCGGCGTACCCGCTGGGGGTGTCGAAGCGCGCTGTGAAGGGCATGCATGCCACCGAAGCTCAGTCCCACCAGATCCACCGGCTGGTCGGGATCGACCCCTGCATCGTCCAGGAACTCGACCACCCGGTCGGCAAGGAGGGGGAAGGTCAGCTCAGCCTCCGGCTCGGCCTCCCCGTAGCCCGGCATGTCCCACGCGAGGCAACGGTGGTCGGCTCCAAGCACGGCCAGTTGGGGATTCCACGACTCACGGGTTCCCCCCAGCCCGTGAAGGAACGCGACGGGTGGACCGGCTCCGCACTCCCGCCATGCCGACCGGCCGCGTCTTCGGTCATGACAGATGGGCTCCTTCATGTCGCCACTGTGCCACCTCGGTGGCCGCCTTCTGGCGCCGGCAGCTCCGAAAATCGGAGTTCCTGCCACCGGAACCGCGATGAGCGGCGCATGCCGGGCCTACGACGGGGCCATTCGGTGGTGGACGACACCCCACTCGGTGCCGCCGTCGAAGCCGAACAGTTCCGAGCAGGCCATCATGAACATACGCCACCGCTGAATCCAGCGTTTGGTGTCGGGCCCGTAGACCGGGCCCAGCACGGCCTCGATCCGGTTCCGATCGGCGTCGATGCGTTCGAGCCAGGCATCGAGGGTGCGAGCGTAGTGATGGCCCGGGTACCACCAGGTCCCCTCGACGACCAGACCGGTGTCGTACTCGGCGGCGATGCGGGGGAACAGGTCGGCCGACGGCATAACCCCGCCGCTGAAGAAGTACCGGGTCATCCAGTTGGCCGAACCCTCGTCTTCGAACGGGTAGAAACGATCCCGGTGTGCGAAGACGTGCACATAGAACCGGCCGTCGTCGGTCAACAGGTCCCGCAGCCGGCCGAACAGGCGGCGATGATTGCGCACGTGCTCCAGCATCTCCACACTGATGATCCGGTCGAATCGACCGTCGGCGGTCAGTCCCGCCCGATGCAGTCCGTTGACATCGACCACTCGATGCTCCACATTGGCCAGACCGGCGGCCGAGGCCCTGGCGGCGATGAACTCCCCCTGGGAGGCCGAGTTGGAGACGGCGAGCACGGTGGTCGCCGGGAACCGTTCGGCCACACGGAGGGCGATCGACCCCCAGCCACAGCCCAGGTCGAGCACCCGCATTCCTTCGGCCACACCGGCCTGATCGATGGTCCGGTCGAGCATGCGACGCTCGGAGGCTTCCAGATCGTCGCCCTGCTCCCACAACCCGGACGAGTACTTCAATCGGGGTCCGAGGATGAGTTCGAAGAAGGCGGCCGGCACCTCATAGTGCTGGCGGTTGGCCTCTTCGGGCACCAGGGCCACCGGCCCGCCCGACCAGGCCTCGAGCCATTGCCGACGCTCTTCGTCGCTCCGATCTCGCTCGACCGCCAGCCGGCGACCGATGGCGGCCCGCATCCCGGCCCGGACCAGGCGGTCGGGCGCGCCTCGCTCCGCCGCCTCGATGCCGGCCCTGACTGCGTCGTCCACCACCCGTTCGAACACCGGGCTCATGATGCCCCGGCCGCCGGCAGGGTGCGACATCGGGATTCCCGGCAACGGCTCAGCAGATACGGGGGAGCTGCTCACCGAGAGGGAGATCGACGACCCTGGTGGCACCGAACGGGGTCTTGGCCACCACGATGCCGGGGTGGTCCTCGACTACCCGCCCGATCACGCAGGCCTGCCGGCCTTGAGGGTGGCCGGCCATGGCGGCCAGGACGATGTCGACGTCGGCCTCGGCCACCATGGCCAGAAGACGGCCCTCGTTGGCCACGCTGACCGGGTCGAGACCGAGGAACGAGCAGGCGGCTGCCACCTCATCGGGCACCGGCAGCAACGACTCCTCATAGGCGATCCCGACCCCGGCGGTGCCGGCGATCTCGCACAGCGACGCCGCCACGCCACCCCGGGTCGGGTCCCGCAGCATGTGGATGTCGGCCACCTCGACCATGGCCGCCACCAGCCCGTTGAGGGGCGCCGAATCGGTGGCCAACGAGGTGCCGAAGGCCAGCCCCTCCCTTTGCGACATCACGGCCACGCCGTGAAGACCGATGGGACCACTGACGATGACCACATCACCGGGAGCGGCCCTGGTGGGGCGGATGTCGACACCGGCCGGGATGATCCCGATTCCGGTGGTGTTGATGTACAGACCCTCGTCGCCACGACCGGCCGATGGTGAACCGTCGATGATCCGGTCGATGACCTTGGTGTCGCCGGTGACCACCCTGACTCCGGCCGATCGTGCCGCCGCCCCCATCGACTCGACCACCCGGCCCAGCACCGCCAGCTTCAGCCCCTCGGTCAGGACGAATCCGGCACTCAGGGCCACCGGTCGGGCCCCGGCCATCGAGACGTCGTTGACCGTACCGTTGACCGCCAGGTCGCCGATACAGCCGCCGGGGAAGAACAGGGGCCGCACCACGTAGGAGTCGGTGGAGAAGGCCAGCCGCTCCCCTGTGGCCAAACCTTCGCCCAAGACAACCGCTGCGTCGTGCAGCTCGACGGGCTCGGGGCCGGCGGTGTAAACGCCATCGTGGAACCCGGAGACGAAGGCGGGAAGGAACAGATGCTCGATGAGTTCGGCCGACATCCGCCCGCCCCCGCCGTGGCCCATCACGATCCGGTCGTGATGGCGCAGCGGTAGCGGGCAGCTCCAATCGGCGAAGTCGGGAGCGGCCGGTCGGGTGGCAGCCGCTGCTCCGGGCCCGGGCTCAGCCAACGCCGACCTCGACCGGAGCACCGTCGAGCCGCCGGTACTGGTAGTAGGCGGCACACGCTCCCTCACTGGAGACCATGGTCGCCCCCAGCGGCGTCCTCGGCGTGCACTGGCCGCCGAAGGCCTCACACTCGATGGGCTTGATCAGGCCCTGCAGCACCTCACCGCTACGGCAGACGGCCGACTCCGGGGAGTCGATGGCGCCAACGTCGAACCGGGTTTCGGCGTCGAACTCGGCATAGCGATCGGACAGGCACCATCCACTGGCCGGGATCGTGCCGACACCCCGCCATTGGCGGTCACAGACGGTGAACACGTCGTCGACCATCTGCTGGGCCGGAACATTGCCCTTTTCGCTGACCACCCGGGGGTAGGCGTTGTCCAGCTCGGCCCGTCCCTCGACCAGCTGGGCCACCACCCGGCGGATGCCCTCCAGGACATCGAGCGGTTCGAACCCGGTTACCACGATGGGCAGACCGAACCGCTCGACCAGCGGTCCGTACTGCCAGGTCCCCATGACCGAACAGACGTGGCCGGCGGCCAGGAAGCCGTCGATCCGGCTGGTGGGCGACGAGGCGATGGCCTCCACTGCGGGGGGAACCAGCACATGGCTGACCAGGACCGAGAAGTTGTCGAGCCCCCGAGCCCGAGCCTGGTGGACGGCCATGGCGTTGGCCGGGGCCGTTGTCTCGAACCCGATGGCAAAGAACACGACCTGGCGATCGGGGTTGTCCTCGGCCAGGTTCACCGCGTCGAGGGGCGAGTACACGACACGAACATCGCCGCCCTCGCTGCGAACCGAGAAGAGGTCGCGGCCGGTTCCGGGCACCCGGAGCATGTCGCCGAACGAGCAGAAGATCACGTCCGGCCGGGAGGCGATGGCCAGGGCCTTGTCGATCACGTTCAGCGGGGTGACACACACCGGGCACCCCGGACCGTGGATCAGTTCGATGGCGTCGGGCAGGAGTTGGTCGATGCCGTTGCGGATGATGGCGTGGGTCTGGCCCCCGCACACCTCCATGATGGCAAGGGGGGGCTCGCCGGCCGGTCGATCGGACACCAGCTGCTCGATGTGGGCCAGCAGGTTACGGGCGAGAGCCGGATCCCGGAATTCGTCGAGGTACTTCATCCTCCGCCCCCTCCGTCACCCGCCGCCGGCTCGATCGGTGCCGGTTCCGCTCCCAGTCCGTCCTCCAGGATCCCCAGTTCTGCGAACAGGGCCAGGGTCTCCAGAGCCGACGCCTCGTCGACCTTGGAGATGGCGAAACCGACATGGACGATGGCGTAGTCGCCGACCTCGATGTCGGGCAGGTAGGCAAGGCAGATGTCCTTGTGGATGCCGTCGAAGTCGATGGTGGCCATCCTGGTCCCCCGCTCTTCACGGATGTCGACGATCTTTCCCGGTACTGCCAGACACATATCAGTGCTCCTGGTTCTGCTGAGGATCCTCGGGGTCGGGCTCGGCGAGGGCTCGGTGTAACCCAAGATAGGCCTGGCCCAGGGCCAGACCTCCATCATTGGGCGGTACCACGTGGTGGGTCAAGAGCTTGATGGCGCGTCCGGAACCGTCGATGACATGACCCAGCGCGTCCAGGCACAATCGGGTGGCCAACACGTTCTGGAACACCCCACCGGACAACACCACGGCATCGACCTCCCCCTCGGCCGGAAACGACTCGGCCAGCAGGGTCTGGGCCAGCGTGGCCACCACCTCGGCCACGGCCTGGTGGAACCAACGGGCGATCATGCCGACCGGCCGGCCGCGACCCAGATCGGCCATGATCTCCACCAGGATCGGGCCGGGGTCGATGACGATCGGCTCGTCGAGGTCGGACCGGACCAGGCCGAACCGGTACCGGTGGCCGGGATCACCGATCGCCGACTCGGTCCCGGTGGCGGCCACAGCCTCGGTGTCGGGCATGGTCCCAGCCACCGTCTCGGCATCGCTCGCCGCGATCTCCAGCTCGATGGCGGCCTGGGCTTCGTAGCTGATGGTGTGGCGCAAACCGATCAGCGACGACACAGCGTCGAACAACCGACCCATGCTGGTGGTGGGTACACACGCCACGTCGCCGTCCAGTTGGGCCCGGAGCAGGGCGACCTCACGGTCATCGGCCCACCGGGCGGGCCGGCTGCCGGGCCAGTCGATGCCGGCCGAGTGGAGGTGGGCCAGGGCTACCCGCCACGGGTTGGCGATGGCGGCATCGCCACCGGGAAGCGGGATCGGTGCCAGGTGGGCCACCCGGGTCAGGTCGGTCACCGGACCGGCGAACACCTCACCTCCCCAGATGGTGCCGTCGTCGCCGTAGCCGGTGCCGTCGAAGGCAAACCCGACCACCCGCGTCGTCGGCGAAAGGCCGGCCTCGGCGACCACGGCGGCGACATGGGCCCGATGGTGCTGGACGTCGAACACCGGCTCCGGTCGGCGGCGAGCCCAGCCCGACGACAGGTATCCGGGATGGGCGTCGGCCACCAGCCGTTCGGGGACCACGTCGTAGAGGCGGGTGAACCGCTCGACGTTGGCCTCCACGGCCTCGAGGGTGGCCAGATTCTCCATGTCCCCCAGATGCTGGCTGACCCAGGCCCGCCCCCCGGCGGCCAGGCAGAACGTGTTCTTCAGCTCGGCCCCGACAGCCAGAAGCGGCGGCCCGAAGGGCACCGCCACCGGAATCGGTGCGTAGCCACGGGCCCGGCGGACCGGCAGCAGCCGGTCTCCCATGACCCGAACCACCGAGTCGTCGCAGGGCGAGGCCACGGGGCGGTCGTGGTCGAGCAGCCCGTCGTACAGTGGGGCCAGGGCGTCGATCCCGGCCCGGTCGCTTACCAGGGGCTCGCCCGAGACATTGGCGCTGGTCATGACCAGCGGCCGATCGAGCTCGGCGGACAGTAGGTGGTGGACCGGGGTGTAGGGAAGCATCAGCCCGACCAGGGGGTTGCCGGGAGCCACCTCGGCTGCCAGGAGCCGATCCGGTCGGACTCGGACCAGCACGATGGGGGCGGCCGGGGAGGCGAGCAGATCGGTCTCGGACCGGTCGATCACGGCCAACCGGCCGGCCTGGTCGAGGTGGGCCACCATCACCGCCAACGGCTTGTCGGGACGGTGCTTGCGTCGGCGTAGTTCGGCCACCGCTCGGCTGTCGGTGGCGTCACAGGCCAGGTGATAGCCCCCAAGGCCCTTGATGGCGACAATGCCGCCGTCGGCCAGCATGGCCGCTGCGGGCCGAATCGGATCGGCATCATCGATGCCGGACCGGCCCGAACGCCGATCCTCGAACCACAATCTCGGACCGCAGTCATGGCAACCGATGGGCTGGGCGTGATAGCGGCGGTCACCGGGATCGCGGTATTCGGCTCGGCAGGCGTCACACAGATCGAAGCCGGCCATGGTGGTGGCAGCCCGGTCATAGGGCAGATCGGTGATGATGGTGAAGCGGGGACCGCAGTTGGTGCAGGTGATGAACGGGTGGTGGTGGCGCCGGTCGACCGGATCGAACAGCTCGGCCAGGCATTCGGCACAGACCGCGGTGTCGGGTGGGACGAGGGTTCTGGCCCCGTCGGCTGTGGCGCTGGCCACGATTCGAAACACCGGCTCGGCCCCGGGATCGGGGGCCAGCGTCGATCGACGAACCTCGGTGATCCGAGCCAGCGGTGGACTTTCGTCGACCAGGCGTCGGGCGAAGCGATCCACCGCCTCCGCCGACCCGGCGATCTCGATGAAGACCTTGGCCGAGTCGTTGCCGACATGGCCCGACAAGCCCAGTTCAGTGGCCAGGCGGTGGACGAAGGGGCGAAAGCCCACCCCCTGGACCACACCGGTCACCTCGACCCGCTCCCTGACCGTCGCCGGCGACCCGGGTGATTGCGCAAGCCTCTCGGATGCTGCCGTCATTGCCGCCGGGCCGACTCGAGATCGTGGGCCGGCACCATGAACCCGTCGAAGAATGCGGCCAGCTCGTCGAAACCGTCGAGCGGCAGAACGTGGGCCACATGTTGGTCGGGACGCACGATCACCATTGCCCCGAACTCCCTGTCGAGCTGTCGATGATCGAAGATGTCGGGGCCGCGGATGACATCGGGGCAGAAGACCTTGTGATAGTCGACGAGGCCGTAGCGACCCTTGGTCGGCCGCAGCAACGGGGGGACGTCACCGATGACCAGCTCACGGTGACTCTGCTGGAGCACGGCCCGCACGTCGATGACGGCATCGACATCGGCCCCGGACGGCGTGAAACGCGCGACGGGTGACGCCGGATCGTCCCGGAGGAGCCGACACAGCATGGCCAGCCGGGAACCGTCGTCGTCCGGCCGGGCACGATCGGCAAACAGGACGACCCGCCACCGGCCATCGGCGGTCGCGGTGTGACCGAGGTGCATCGGTTTGGCGTCGGCCAGCCGGATCACGGGAGCGGAATGGAAGCGGGTGCCGATGACAAACCCCCGGGCCAAGGATTGATGGAAACCGTCGCCGGTCACCACGGACGGCTCGTAGCGGGTGGCCACACCCGCCGTGAATCGCCCGTGCTGCTGGAAGTACCGTTGAAACTCGTCGGGATCGACGCCGCCCTCGTCGTCGGAGGTCCTTGGCCGGGCGCTGAACAGTCGGGCCAGTTCGCGGTCGAAATCGATGAGCTCCTTGGCTACGGCCCGTCGCTCGGCCGAGTAGGTGTGCAGCAGCTCGGGCCTGGACCGGCCGGTCAACACCGACGCCAGTTTCCAACCCAGGTTGAAGCCATCCCGCATCGACACATTCATTCCTTGTCCTGCTTTGGGACTGTGAGTGTGGCAGGCATCGCCGGCGATGAACACCCGGGGCAACCGAATGTCGGTCTCTGCGGCGGGTACGTCGTCGAACTTGTCGGTCAGGCGCTGGCCGATCTCGTACACCGACCACCAAGCCACCTCATGAACCTCGACGGTGTAGGGGGCGAGAATACGATTGGCCTCGGCGACCAGTCGCTCGATCGTGATGTCGCGGTCGGCTGCCCGTTCATTCTCGCGGAGCTTGTCCAGCTCGATGTACAAACGGACGAGGTAGCCGCCCTCTCGGGGGATGATCACCATGTTGCCCCCGTTGGCCGAATACACCAGCGACTTGAATCGGATATCGGGGAAGTCGGTGACAGCCAGGACATCCATGACCCCCCACGCCTGGTTGGCCGTGTCGCCGGTCAAGGTCCGACCGATGGATGTCCGAACGGTGCTTCTGGCGCCGTCACAGCCGACCACATAGTGGGCCCGCATCGTCTCGATCTCACCGGTGTGGGCGTCATCGGTGCGCTCGAATCGGGCCGTGATCGGTACGGCCGGATCGTCGGGGCGGTCCAGCCCGATCAGGCGACGGCCGTAGTCGGGTGTCAACCCACTCGGGCCCTCGGCCATGAAGCCGAGGAAGAAGTCGTGGACCCTGGCCTGGTTCAGAATCACGTGGGGGAACTCGGACAGTCCGTCCTCGACATCCTGAATACGGTCGCTACGACAGATCCGATGGGGGGCGGCGGGATCCGGCTTCCAGAAGACGGTCTCGTTGACCCAGTACGCCTCCTTCATCACCTTGTCGGCGAACCCGAAGGCGTTGAACATCTCCATGCTCCGGCAGGCGATCCCGTCGGCCTGGCCCAAGCGAAGGGGCCCATCCTTGAGGTCGACGATGCACACCGACAGAGTCGGGAACACCGACAGTTGGGACGCCAGGGTCAGGCCGGTCGGACCGCAGCCGACGATCAACACATCGACGTCGGAGGGAAGGCGACGTCGACCCACCGGAGGTGGCAACGCCGCCTCGGGATCGACGATGGCCGGATCCCCCGGCCTGAATCCATTGAGATGAAACTCCACGGCCTGGAACCTCTGGTGAGCAGGCTGGGACAACGCTACACCGGCAATGGACGCCGAATGCAACTCTGCGACCGCCAGTAGGCTCCGAGAGTGCACGAACTCTCGTTGTGCGGAGCCATCATGGAGACCGTGGCCGACCACGCCGATGGCCGACCGGTCCGCTGCGTCAACCTCACGATCGGGCACTTTCGTCAGGTCGTACCGGACACGCTGCAATTCTGTTGGCAGGCCCGGACGGCGGGAACCGGCTTCGAGGGCTGTGAACTCCATGTCGACTACGTGCCGGCCACCGTGTCATGCCGGGAGTGCGGCACCACGACCACGTTGGTCCATCCCATCCTGCGGTGTGGAAGCTGCCAATCCCTCGACGTAGTGTTGGAAAGCGGTGAGGAGTTCGTGATCGAGTCCTTCGACCTGGCCAACGGCTCCACCGACCCCGAGACGGCTGGGACATCCGAGGAGAACCCCTAGTGGGCCGATTTCATCGACACGCCGACGGCACGGTACATACCCACGACCACGATGACCACGGGCATGACCAGACCCATTCCCACTCCGGCACCGGCAGGCGGGATGTCGGCGACCATTCCGGCTACGAGACCGGCATCGATCGGATCATGGTGCTGGAGCAGATCCTGGGCGAGAACGATCGCACGGCGGCGGCCAACCGCACCGATCTGGCTCGGCGCAACATCCGGACCATCAACCTCATGTCGTCGCCGGGGGCGGGCAAGACCACCCTGCTGACCAGAACGATTCCGGCCCTGGCTGACGACTACCGCATTGGAATCGTCGAGGGCGACATCGCCACCAGCCTGGATGCCGATCAACTGAGCGACCTCGGCGCCCAGGTGGCGCTGGTCAACACCAACGCCGGCTTCGGCGGTGAATGTCATCTGGACGCCACCATGGTCAGGGCCGGGCTCACGCGACTCGATCTCGATGCCCTTGACCTGATCATCATCGAGAACGTGGGCAATCTCGTCTGTCCGGCTGAATTCGACGTCGGCCAGGACGCCAGGGCCATGGTCTACGCCGTCACCGAGGGCGAGGAGAAACCGCTCAAGTATCCGGTCATGTTCCGAGCCGTCGACGTGGTGGTGGTCAACAAGATCGACCTGCTCCCCCACCTTCGGTTCGATCTCCATGCATTTCGATCCAACCTCGATGCCGTCAATCCCGGTGTCGCCGTGATCGAGGTCAGCGCCGAGACCGGTGCGGGCCTCGACCTGTGGCTCGACTGGCTTCGGTCGGTTGCCACCGCCCCGCCCGGCACCTAGACGGTCTTTGGCGAGGAGGTGGCCGACTTGATTCTGCGAATGTTGCCGGCCGACCCAGAGGGCCTCAACGCCGTTCGTGACCAATTATTCACCGGTGCAACGCCTCGGGACGGCGAGCAGATCATGTCCGACGGCTGAGTTCGTCCTGGGCTCGAACGATGGCCCGGCGAAGTCGATCGACGACCAAGTCGATCTCGGCTCGGTTGATGACCAACGGCGGCGACATGACGTTCAGATTGTCGATGGGACGCACGATGAGGCCGAGCCGGTCGGCCTCGCTGGAGACCAGCTTGCCCACCCCGACATCTTCGGGATGGGTCCGTTTGGTTGTCTTGTCAGCCACGAACTCGACGCACGCCATGAGATGCGAGCCTCGAACGTCGCCCACCATGGGAAGGTCATGCAGGGTGTGGAGCTGTTCGATGAAGTAGGGCCCGACGTCGCGGACATGCTGGAGGAGGTTCTCCCGCTCCATGATCTCGATGTTCTTGAGCGCGGCGGCGCAGCACACCGGATGACCGGAATAGGTGTAGCCGACGGCGAAATAGCGCCCGTGACCCCGATCGGAGATGGCATCGAAAATCCGATCGCTGAACAGCATCGCCCCCAGCGGGAGGTAACCCGACGTCAGGCCTTTGGCCGAGATGATGATGTCGGGCTGGATCCCGAAAACGCGCTCGGAGGCGAACCACTGGCCGAGACGGCCGAATCCGGTCACCACCTCGTCGGACACGTAGAGGATGTCGTGATCGCAACAGAACTGCCAGATTCGCTGTAGGTAGTCGGCCGGTGGAACGATCACGCCACCGGAACCCATGATTGGTTCGGCGAAAAAGGCGGCTACCTTACCTGGTCCACCGAGTTCGGCCACCTTGGCCTCGAACTCGGCCACCAGATCATCGGCGAACTCCTGCTCGCTGCGTTCACCCCCATGCCGATAGTGGTTGGGTGAACTGAGATGGTGGATGATGTCGTCGATGAACTCGAATTCGGGCGGGCGGTCCCCCGGCTTGCCCCCGATGGAGACGGCGGCGTAGGTGGTTCCGTGATAGGCGTCGACACGGGAGAGTATGTGACGCTTCTGGTGGAGGCCCCGGGCGTGTTGATAGAACTGAACCAGGCGAAACGCGGCGTCAACCGCAGTCGAGCCTCCCGTGGTGAAGAACACGTGGTTGATGGGAGCAGGGGCGAGTTCGACCAACCGCTCGCTGAGTTCAACCGCCGGGATGTTGGTCATGTCCACGAACGGGTTGGCGTACGCCAGCCGTCGCACCTGCATGGCGATGGCCTGGGCCATTTCCTCCCGCCCCAGACCGATATTGGTACACCACATCCCACCGACGGCGTCGATGTAGTCGTTGCCATCGGCATCCATGAGGTGGACCCCGGAGCCCTGGGCTATGGGGAGGACGGGTTCGTCGAGGTAGGTGTCGAAGACCTGGTAGGGGTGGACGAGATACTGCTGATCGGAGGCGACGAGGCGAGCCGTGTCGATCGACGCCGGATCGACGGTCGGATCGCTCGGCTCGGCTGGGGACGAGGGCTGGGACATGGTCGGCTTCTCCGTCGGGGAACGCCAGAGTATCCGATCTCAGGAACCCTCGGTCCAGTGCCGCAGCGCCTCGTGCTGTTCCGGCGTCCCCAGGACGATGATGGTGTCCTCGGGACACAACCGTTCGTCACCACGGACATTGTGAACCCACGAGCCGTCCGACCGGCGTATGGCGATCACCGTGATCCCGGTGGAGTCGGCCAAACCGGATTCGGCCAGCGTTCGGTCGCTCAGCCGGCCGCCGGCCCGCACCGTGCGCTCCCCGAGACGCAGTTCGAGATCACCATCGGTCATGTTCTCGCCGATGAAGTCGGCAACGTTGGGGTGAAGCAGGAACGAGGCCATGCGATTGCCCCCGATCTCGTGAGGGTTGACCACCCGATCGGCTCCGGCATGCAGCAACTTGGGAGCGGCGTTGGGGCCGTTTGACCGGGTCACGATGAACAGCGACGGATTGAGGGACCGGGCCGACACGACGACGTACATGTTGTCCGCATCGGAATCGAGGGCGACCACCAGAGCCGACGCCCGCTCCACTCCGGCCCGGCGCAGCACCTCCTCCTCCGTGGCGTCACCGGAGACGAAATACGCCCCGTTTTGGCGAATCTCGGCGTGTTGGTCGATGATCGTGACCGTCCGGCCCCGCCCGGTCAGCATGCGCCCTATTGATTGTCCCACCTGACCCCAACCACAGATGATGATGTGGCCGCGGAGGGCGTGCAGTTCGCGTTCCATGCGGTTCCTTTCCAGACGACCCCGAAAGTGGCCCTCCATCAATCCATCGAAGGTGACGCCAATGGTGTACGCCGAGACGCCGACCCCGAACAGGATGATGAACGACGTCACCACCCGGTAGGTGTCGTCGACGGTGGGCCCGACCTCACCGAAGCCGACGGTCGACACCGTGATCAGGGTCTGATAAAAGGCTTCGATCCAGGTCAACCCGATGAGTCGATAGGCCAGGGTACCCAGCCCGAACACGGCGGCCACGGCGGTCAGACCGAAGCGAGTACGGCGCCAGGGGTCCGGCGCGAATGTCGGGCTACCGTACATAGTCCGATTCAAGATACCCCGGCGGCGGCCGGGCGCTGTTCATGCCCGTCAGCCGGAAACGGCCTCGGGCGAAGGGACCCCAACAGGGCGCCACCACCGGGACATGATGACCCGGTGGTGGCGCCTTGTTTGTCGGTTGTTCCGTCGACGGATCGGACGATCACACGCTGGTTTTCACCTCATCGGCCTCGTTCTCGGTGCCGACGTCGATCGACTCGGCCTCGATGGCCGAGGGCTCGGTGCCGATGGTGATCTTGCGAGGCTTGGCCCGCTCCGAGATGGGAATCCGGAGGGTCAGCACACCGTCGTTGAAGGTGGCCTCGATGCCCTCGGGGTCGAGACTCTCACCGAGATGAACCTGGCGGCGGAACCGGCCCCGGGGCCGCTCCAGCAGGTACATCTGATCACCTTCCTTGCGCTCCCAGTCACGCTGGGCCTCGATGGTCAGGACACTTCGTTCCACCGAGATGTCGACTGCGTCAGCCGACACCCCCGGCAGGTCGATGTGAACCCAGACATTGCTGCCCCGCCGGTAGGCGTCCATGGCCATACCGTTGATGTCATCGTTGCGGCCGGCCATGCGCCGAAACATCTGGTCGAAGTCGCGGAACGGGTCATTCTGGGACAAAAGCATCGTTGCTCTCCTCGATTGGTTGTCGAAACAAGGGGGTTTGACCTATCGGACTCTGTTTGCCGAATAATGAAAGTATTTCAGATTGAGTGATATGTTGTCAAGAATCTTGAAGGTGAGTTGCTGATTCGCTAGTGTCGTCACCATGAGTCGACAACCTTCACGACCGCGGTTGAGTCGGGATGCGCTCACTACGGTCGCGCTGCTGCTGGTGGACGAGTCGGGGTACGACGCCCTGACCCTCTCGGCGGTGGCCGAGCAGCTCCAGGTCGGGCCTTCCGCCCTCTACACCCACTGCGGGGGTCTCGACGGTCTACGTCATGTGACGGCAGTGGCCGCCACCAACAACCTGGCGGGCCATGTCCGTCAGGCAGCCATCGGCACCGCCGGCGGCGACGCGGTCAAAGCCGTGGCCCACGCCTACCGCGATTTCACCCTCGATCATCCCGGCCAGTTCGCCGCCACGCTCCGCCCACCCCGGGCCGACGACGACGAGCTGGTCGAGGCCGATCAGGCCATCACCGATGTGTTTGCCCTGGTCTATGTCGCCATGGGAATGACGCCGCCCGAATCGACCCTTGCCGCCCGCAGTATCCGATCGGCCGTCCACGGCTTCCTGGCCCTGGAACACAACAGCGGTACCACCGAGACCTGCGCCGACGACTACCAGCACCTTCTCGACACCGTGCATCATGGCATCAGCGAGCGGTACTTCGCCGACGTGGAGGGCCCTGCACCGGACTGATGTCAAGCCGACCCGGCACTGCCATTACCGATCGCAGCCACCCGAACCGACGTCGACGATGGTACTAGGTGAACGCATCGGCCCGAAACACCAGGGCGCGGACCTCATCAGGCAGGGTCATGGGATCGAAGGGCTTGTGGATGGTGCCGATGGCTCCGGCATTCACATAGTCCTGAAGATCGTGCTGTTGAACCTTGGCCGTCATGAAGATCACCGGGATGTGTCGAGTGGCCGGATCGTCCTTGAGAATTCGAAGCGTGGCCATGCCATCCATGTCGGGCATCATCATGTCGAGGAGGATGACGTCCGGTTCGTGTTCGACGGCCAGGGCGATACCTTCCGTACCGCGTGCGGCGAGGCACGTCTCGAAGCCACCGACCTGACTCAGGCTGATGTCGGCGATCATGCGAATTTCCGCATCATCCTCGATGAGAAGGACGCGCTGCAGGTCGGTTGCGGGCGGTGGGGTCACGGGCACTCCTCGTCTGAGGTTCCTGGTCACCACCATCGGCCGAACCGCCGGCCGGCTTGAGCCACGGCACCGGGACACCGCACCCGGTGGGGGCCTGCCGTCGAATCAAGAACGATGGATCAGGGCCGATGGAGTGGGCGATGACCGTCGACCATCGTGATATCGCGTCGAGCGACGCCCGTGCCGACCCCGGCGCCGGGCCCGGCCAGATCTCTCCGACCAAGCTGCTGGAGCACATCAGTCGGGCCCAGCGGGACTTCATCCTCGACGGCGATGCCCGCGAGGTTTTCAGTCGTCTGCTGGACGGCATTCTGGACATCACCGCCAGCGAATACGGCTTCATCGGCGAGACCGAGCCCGGCGACGACGGAAGACCGGTGCTTCGGACCTGGGCCATCACCAATATCGCCTGGACCGACGAGTTGGCCCAATGGTTCGAGAAGAACAACCCCAACGGGCTGATGTTCGAGAAGCTGGAAACCCTGTTCGGGGCGGTGCTCACCGAGGGCGAGCCCGTCATTGCCAACGAGCCCGGCACCGACAGCCGCCGGGGCGGTTTGCCCGAGGGTCATCCCCCGCTTCTTGCCTTCCTCGGACTCCCGTTTCTCCTCGGAGGCGAGGTCGTCGGCATGGTCGGCCTGGCCAACCGGGTCGGTGGGTACAACTCGGAGCTGGTCGAACAGCTCGAGCCGTTCGCCGCAACCTGCGTCAGTTTGATCGGTGCCCTGCGGGCCGGGCGGGAACGGGACATGGCCAACTCGGAGCGCCGGCAACGGATCGCCGAGACGGCCACAGTACTGGAGTCGGTGGCCGACGCCGTGGTCGTGGTCGATGAGCTGGGCGTGATTCGTACCTACAACCGGGCGGCCGAAACCACCTTTGGCTACTCGGCCAAGGAGGCCATCGGGCAGAGGATCACACTGCTGATGCCCGATGAGCTGATCCCGCCACCTGACGTGCTGGCCGACCACGATCGGCTACGGCGGTATGTCGAGCGTGGTGTGCAGCCGTTTCTCGGTATGAGGCAGGAGGTGTTCGCCCGCCGCAAGGACGGCACCGTGTTTCCCATGGAGCTGATCGTCAGCGAGGTCGTCAGTCCCGATGCCACCATGTTCGTGGGGACATGCCGGGATCTCACCAGCAGGCACCTCGCCGCCACCGAACTGCAGATGTATGCCGGCACGATCGAAGCCACTCCCGACTTCGTCGGGGTCGGCACCGCCGACGGGACCGTGTTGGCCATCAACGAGGCGGGCCGTCGGCTGATCGGATTCCCCCTCGACGAGCCGATCATGAACCTGCAAATCGGTGATGTCCACACCGATGCGTCACGCCGGCTGGTGGTCGAGGTCGGGCTGCCGACCGCTCTTCGCCAAGGTTCGTGGTCGGGCGAGACCGAGTTCCGGCGACCGAGCGGCGGGGTGATTCCCATGTCCCAGGTCATCATGGTCAGCCGGGACGCCCACGGCCATCCCCGCTATGTGTCCACCATCGCCCGCGATATCAGCGAAGCCAAGGAGGTGGAGCGACTCAAGACCGAGTTCGTGTCCACTGTGTCCCACGAGCTGCGAACGCCGCTCACCTCCATCCGGGGATCGCTCGGCCTGCTCACCGGAGGGGTGGCCGGACAGCTGCCGGAGCAGGCGGCGTCGATGATCCAGCTCGCCCTGTCCAGTACGGAGCGGCTGATCCGGCTGGTCAACGACATCCTCGATCTGGAAAAGGCCGAGACCCAGAGGCTGGGCTTCGAGATGCGGCAGCTGCGACCGGGCGAACTGGTCAATGCCACCATCGACGCCATCGCCGGGCTGTCGGAGGAAGCCGATGTCGCCGTCGTGGTCGAGGGACTGAACCGGCCGGTGGCCGACGCCACGTTCCTGGGCGACATCGATCGGCTGGTCCAGCTGCTGGTCAACCTGATCGCCAATGCCATCAAGTTCTCCCCCCCGGGGGACACGGTCACCGTGTCGCTGTCGGTCACGCCCGATGGAACGCTCCGCATCTCGGTCTCGGACAATGGATGCGGCATCGACGAGACCCATCTCGAGACGGTCTTCGAGCCGTTCCGCCAGATCGATTCATCGGATCGTCGCCGTGTTGGGGGTACCGGATTGGGCCTGGCCATTGTCCGGGCCATCGCCGAAGGCCATCACGGCTCGGTCACCGTCCGGAGCACCGTCGGGGTCGGTTCCACCTTCACCGTGCGACTGCCGACGATCGATCCTCGGGAATCAGGCGATCACGAAGCCGCTGCTGCTCGGCCCGATACTCGGCTACACGCCTCACCTTGAGCTCCTCGAAGCCCCGCACCATCTCGGGCAGCCGGGCGAGCGCCAGCGCCGCCCCCATGTCCGACTCGGGAATCACCGGTGTCGAGGAGATGCGATCCAGCATCGAGCCCACGACCGCCTCGTAGTCATCGACCAACTCACGTTCCAGCCGACGCATCGCCGTCATCCCGAACGGATCGAACCGAGTTCCTCGAAGCCGCTTGCCTCGGGCCAGAGCCCGGAACGCGGGGGCGGCCGCCGCCGGGATCCTCACCTTGCCGCCATAGCCGACGCGGCTCAACATCGGTTTCAGGATGGGGGGATGGAGGTGCCAGGTGATGGCCGGCAGCGGTGGATCCGGCGTGAGTGAGGCAGTCGTGTTGTCGGCCGGTGGGGGCGGAGCCGAGGTTGCGAGCCGTTTGGCCGGAGCCAGCCCGTCGGCCTTGGTCATGAGCCGGGCCACTTCGTATTCGTCCTTGTAGGCCATCAGCTTGTGGAATCCCCGAGCCGTGGCCATGGTCAGCGCCACATGGCCGGTGGCCGCTCCACGGGCCACCAACCGAAGGAATCGGCGGGCGTAGGCCTCGTCCTGATAGTCCACCAGGTCGGCGACCAGCATCTCGATGATGGCCCTGTCCCGGTCGTTCGGTGCGATTCCGGCCACCGCCTGCTCGACCTCGGCCGCCAGCCGGGCCGACAGGCGGTCGACATCGATTCGAAGCCCACCATCGGACCCCGAGGACCATCGGGCCAGTTCCCGGTTGGCGGCGGCGGCGTCGGCCCATAGGCGACGGCCCCACTCCAGGGCGGCAAGATTGGCCTCGACGGCCACCCCGTTGAGTTGCACGGCCTGCCGCAGGGAGTGGAGCGATACCGGCAGTCGACCGGACTGCAGGGCGGCGCCGACCAGGATCATGTTGGCCGTAGCCGCCACGCCGGTGACGATTCCGGCCGTCTCGGCGGCGTCGACGGTGAAGTCCGGGTCCCGATCGATGGCGCCTCGGAGCCGCTCGGCCACGGTGCCCCGGTCGGACAAACCGGGATCGGTGATCTGCCTCCCGGTCGGGGTCTGTGTGGTGGAGGCAAGAACCACGGTACGGGGGCTCAGGGCACCCAACGCGCCGTCGGCCGCCGCCACCATCAAGTCGAAGGCCAGCAGGAGATCGGCCTGGGCCCGACCGGCAAGGTTCGATCGGTGGGCCACGGCCCCACCGGGATGGATGATCACGTCGCTGATCACGGGGCCGGCCTTCTGGGACAGCCCGGTCTGGTCGAGGCCCGACACCCGATGACCGTCAAGCATGGCGGCGGTGGCGATGACCTGGGCCACGGTCACCACCCCGGTGCCTCCGATTCCGGCCAGCCTGACCACCGCGGTGTCGGACGCCGGCTGGGGTTCCTCAACGGCAATGACGGACGGATCGGGTAGGACCCGATTGTCGGACTGCGACGGATCCCGGCCGTCGACTTCAATGGTCATGAACGCCGGACAGTCGCCCTTCAGGCACGAGTAGTCGTAGTTGCAGCCGGCTTGGTCGATCCAGGTTTTCCGTCCCAGCGGAGTGTCGACCGGCTGCACCGACAGGCAATTGCTGACATCGCCGCAGTCGCCGCATCCCTCACAGATCCGGTGGTTGATGACCACCCTGGTTCGAGGGGTGGGGGCCAAACCCCGCTTGCGGGCCCGCCGCAGTTCGGCGGCACACGCCTGATCGTGGATGATGACGGTCACACCCGGTATCCCTGCCAGCTGCCGCTGGAGTTCCACCAGTTCGGTTCGATCGTGCACGGAGACCGTCGAGGGAACCCGGCTGCCCCGATAACGACGGGAGCGGCGGGAGTACAGCGAGGTGTCATCGGTGGTGATCACCACCTTGCCGGCGCCGTGGGCCAGCAGGATGGCGGCCAGCTCGACCGGCCCTACGCTGTGCGACGCGTCCTGGCCACCGGTCATGGCCACGGTGTGGTTGTACAGGATCTTGAATGTGACGTTGGCGCCGGCCCCGATGGCGGCCTGGATGGCCAGCTGGCCGGAATGGAAGAACGTTCCGTCCCCGAAGTTCTGGAACACGTGCTTCGTCTCGACGAAGGGAGCCATGCCCAACCACTGCGCTCCCTCGTTGCCCATGGCCGTGATGCCGATCGAATCGCCCACCCGCTCAGGATCCATCAGCAGGGTCATGCCGTGACAGCCGGTGCCCATACCGACCACGGCACCGTCGGGAACCTTCGTCCCCCAGTTGTGGGGACATCCAGAGCAGAAGTACGGGGCTCGCTGCACGGTGAGAGGTGGACGTGACGGCGCCGGGGGCGAGGGCGGAGCCAATCGATCGGTCAACCGGGGCTCCAGCCGCGTCCGGAGCGCCGGTTCGATGACGTCGCCGTCGAGCTGGCCGTACGACGGCAGCAGGCTGTTGCCCTCGGCATCCTCCTTACCCACCACCTGGGGCCTCATGGTGGTGGCGTAGAGCGCATCACGAACCAGGCGCTCCAGAGTGGGGTTCTTCTCCTCCACCACGAAGATCTGTTCCAGGCCACGGGCGAAGTGGGCTACGAGATCCCGGTCGAAGGGAACGGGCATGCGGAGATTGAGCAGCCGGATCCCGGCGTCGGCGATGGCCTGCCGGGACTCGAAGCCGAGCCGGCGGAACGCCTCGAGGACCTCGCCGAAGGTGAAACCTGTGGCCACCACTCCCAGCCATGCGTCGGCCGGGTCGGCCGGCACCTGGTTCAGCTCGTTCTCGATCCCATAGCGCAGGGCCAGAACGGTTCGGATCTCGTGGAACTCCCGCTCCACCTCCACCATTCTCGGTCCCAGGAACTGGGCCGAGGGATGAGGCAGCCAGCGTCGACCGTCGATGTCGAGGGTCGGCACGATCGGTTCCCGATCGAGGGCGGGAAGGTGAACCGTCCCGTTGCCGTCGGCCACGGCCGTCACCACCTTCAGCGCCGACCACAGGCCGGTGGCCCGGGACATGGCGATCCCGTGGAGCCCCAGTTCCAGACATTCGGCCACCGTGGCCGGATAGAGGATCGGCATATGGAGATCGACCAGGGCGGCATCGGACGATGACGGCATGGTCGACGACTTCGCCGACGGGTCGTCGCCGACCAGGGCCAGGGCGCCACCGGTGGCGCTGGAGCCGGCGAAGACTCCGTGGCGAAGGGCGTCGGTGGCCCGATCAAGGCCGGGTGCCTTGCCGTACCACACGCCGACCACACCGTCATAGCGACAGTCGCTTCTGGTTGCGGCCAGCTGCGAACCCATGACGGCGCTGGCCCCCAGTTCCTCATTGACCGCCGGGAGATGGGTGATCGGAAGTTCGGGGCCGATGATCCGCAACGCTTTGGCCAGTTCGAGATCGAATCCTCCCAGCGGCGAGCCGGGGTAGCCCGAGACGAACGCCGCTGTGTTTCGCCCGGCGCGCCGGTCACGCCGGATTTGCTCGATGGGGACACGGGCCAGGGCCTGGACCCCGGTGAGAAACACCATGCCGTCGTCGGCCCGATACCGATCGGCCAGGTCGTAGTCATGGGCCGGAGATCTCCGGCCGATCTTGATGTCGTCCACGGACATCTCACCAGAGTAGATCAGCCACCGACAATCAGTCGGATGATGAAGTCGACTCGAGATGTTCATCTCGTCGAGCTACGATCTGCCGGATGGTCGTTCACTCAACACCGGATCTCGATGATCTTGATCGGAAGATCGTCGACACCTTGAAGCGCAACGGCCGACTGTCGATCCCGGCACTGGCCGAAGCCGTCGGCACGTCGCGTGCCACCGCCTACACCCGATTCGATCGATTGGTGGACACCGGCGTGATCACCGGGTTCCGGGCCACGGTCGATCCCCGCCACCTGGGCCTCATGGTCTCGGCGCTGGCCATGGTCCGCATCACCCAGGCTCGGTGGCGAACCGTGGCCGACTCCCTGGCCACCATCGACGGTGTGGAGTGGCTGGCCTTGAGTGCCGGGAACTCGGACTTCGTGTTGCTGCTTCGGGCCAGGAGTCTCGAGCACCTGCGCGATGTCGTGTTGGAGCAGGTGCTGGCGGTGAAGGGGGTGCAGGGCATCGAGACCCGGGTTCTTCTCGAGGAACTCAGACCTCGGTAGCCTCCGTGGTGGTCGCCGGCGGGGGATCATCACCGCCCGAGGGGGCGCCACCGCCGCCGACGATGTCGGGGTCGGGGCCGAACTGGATCAGCAGGTCGTCACCACCGGCGGCATTGATCGAGGTGAACACGACGCGACGGCTGTCGGGAATCACCCGGCACAGGCTGACCCACCCCGGATCATCGAGCCGTTCGACACCAATGGTTCGCATACCAACACCGATGCCGACGAGGTGACGGAGCCGACCGGCCGTGTACTGGGGCGGTAGTAGTGTCCGGGGGTCCACCAGCTTCGTGGTACCGGCGTCGTTGGAACGGGACGGATCGTGCAGCGCATACAGATTCTCCGATCCGATGACTTCGGCAATCTGGCGAAGCGCGAACGTGTCCAGATGGTCGATTCCGGATAAGGCGACGGCGTGGCGTATACCGAGGGCGGCCATGGTGTCGACGAACTCGTGGCGGTCGATTCGGCCCGAGTAGACCATCTGTCCGCACTCGATGGCCCGCTTCTCGTCGTCGTCGGTGAGGCCGATGTGAATGGCCGGGATCTCTAGTTCGTTGAGCTCCTCGGCAAAGGCGACGGCGAAGGGCCCGCCGCCGATGAGGGCGACACCATTGGACTCGGCCTGGGCCACCCGGAGGCGATCGGCGGCCGGACCGGCGCCGAGGCCGACGACCAGGACGGTACCCAGCACGACGGTGAACACAACCGGTACCAGAGGACCGGGGTCCATGCCGAGTTGGTCCAATTCCTCGGCGAAGAGCGAGGCCACGGCCGCCGCCACCACGCCACGGGGAGCCATGAGCATCAGGTACTTCCGGTGTGGAGAGGGAAGATCGGTTCCCAGCGTCGAAGCCAACACGGCAAGTGGACGAGCCACGACCAACAGCACGGCGATAATGGCCAGGCTGGCCGGCGCGTAGTCGAGAATCTCGGCTATGTCGACCCGAGCCCCCAGCACGATGAACAGGGCGCCGAGAACCAATCCACCCAGGTTCTCGCTGAATTCCACGATATGAGCCGATGGGACCCGGCTCTGATTGGCGAAGGCCATGCCCATCAGGGTGGCCGCCACCAGACCGGCTTCGGGCCGGATCTGGTTCGACAGGGCGTAGGCGGCGACCAGGCCGGCCAGGGTCAGATTGACCTGAAGATGGTCGGGAATCTGACGGAGAGCCAGTGCACCGATCAACACCACCGAGATGGCGGCACCGACGGCCAGGCCGGCTCCGAAGGTGGTCAGAACCTGAACAAGAGCCCGCTCAAAGCCCCGATCCTCCAAGATGGCATCCAGAACCACGATGGCCAGACCGGCCCCGACCGGATCGATGAGAATGCCCTCCCAGCGCACGATGGATGCCGTCGGTTCCCGAGGCCGCACGGCCCGGAGAATGGGAATGACCACCGTGGGACCGGAGACGATGAGGATGGCCCCTATGAGCAGAGCCAGCTTGACGTCGAGATCGAGGATGAGCCCGGTCACCAGCGATCCCACAAACCAGGTAACCAGGGCGCCCACGGTCACCAGGCGAATGACCGGGAACTTCGCCTCGCCTATGTCGTTCCATCGAAGGCTGGCCCCGCCTTCGAACAGCAGGACGGCCACTCCGACACCGACGCCGGTGAACAGCAGCTCGCCAAAAACCTCATCGGGGTTCAGAATGGTACTGAGAGCCATGCCGGCGGCGAGTAGGAACAGCACCGACGGCAGCTTGAGGCGCCCACCGATCCACTGGGCGATGGCCGCGGTCGACAAGATCACGGCCAGAGCCACCAGAGGACTGGTAATCACGTCGTATGCACTCCCTGCAACCGCCGATGCCTGCGAGGGCCGGCGATCTGCCTTGACTGTCGGTCCCCCCGTCTATCGGTTCAGCCGACCAGAACGTTCGCGTAGACATGCCAAACTAGCGCTGTCCAGGCCACCAGGCTCAAAACCACGTTCCCGAGGGACAGACGTCGGGGATAATGACTAGGTGGGCGCCGGATGGGTAGAACACCTGTTGTTCAGAATCGACCCCTACTGCAGGCGGTGACCGATATGGAAGCATCGAACAACGACAAGGCGCCGTCCGAGAAACCGGCCGTGACGACCGGCGTTGCCGATCCGGCAACACCGGAAGCAACGTCCGGCCTTGCCATCGCCGTCATCGGAGCAACCGGGTATGTCGGAGGTCGGCTCGTGCCCGAACTCCTGGCCGCAGACCACCGAGTTCGCTGCCTGGCTCGCAAGCCCGATCGACTCGACGGCGTGGAATGGCGTGACCGGGTCGAGGTGGTCCAGGCCGACGTATTGGACCGGGAATCGCTGGATGCGGCCTTCGACGGCATCGACGCCGTCTACTACCTGGTTCACGCCATGGGCCACTCGGGCGACTTCGAACGTACTGATCGGGTGGGAGCCGACAACACCCGTCAGGCGGCCGAAAAGGCCGGCGTCGCTCGCATCATCTACCTCGGAGGGCTGGGCGACGACGCCAACGACGACTTGTCGGACCATCTCGCCAGCCGGCACGAAGTGGGTCGAGTCCTGGCGTCAGGATCGGTGCCCGTCACCGAACTGCGGGCAGCGGTCATCATCGGATCCGGCTCCGCCTCGTTCGAGATGCTTCGTCATCTGGTCGAGGTCCTGCCGGTGATGGTGTGCCCACGCTGGGTGACCAGGACCAAATGCCAGCCCATCGCCATCGCCGACGTTCTGCGCTACCTGGTGGCCGTGGTCGACCACCCCGAGGCCGAGGGTCGCGTTCTCGAGATCGGTGGTCCCGACGTCCTGACCTATCGGGAGATGATGGATCACTACGCCGACGTGGCCGGCCTGCAACGACGACTCATCATTCCCGTGCCCCTGCTGACACCCCGATTGTCGTCACACTGGGTCAACGTGGTCACCCCGCTCCCCTATGGTTTGGCTCGACCCTTGGTGGGAAGCCTCATCAACGATGTCGTCGTCACACCGCAGCGGGACATCGGCACCATCATGGATCACCGACCCTTCACGTTCGACGAGGCGCTGCAACGGGCGCTCTCCAGGGTCCAGGACATGACCATCAAGACCAGTTGGATGGACAGTGCACCGTCACTACTCAGTTCCGCCTCTCCCCTGCCCCAGGACCCTGAATGGTCGGGTGGCACCATCTACCAGGACGTCCAAGACGTGGCATCCACCGCCGGCCCCGACCGGTTGTTCGCCGCTGTCAGTGGTGTCGGCGGAAGCCGGGGCTGGTACGTGGCCAACAGCCTCTGGGCCCTTCGGGGTGTGGCCGACAAGCTGGTGGGTGGTGTCGGGATGCGCCGAGGTCGTCGCCACCCCGACGATCTCCGAGTCGGCGATGCCCTCGACTTCTTCCGGGTCGAGGAGTATCGGCGACCCCATCTACTGCGACTACGGGCCGAAATGAAGGTGCCGGGCGAGGCCTGGCTGGAATGGCGCATCTCGCCGGGGGACGACGGTGGGACCCATCTGAGCCAGGTGGCCCGGTTCCATCCCCGAGGATTGGCGGGGCGAGCCTACTGGTGGGTATTGCTACCGATCCACAAGATCATCTGGAGACGTCTGGCCAGGCGCCTGGCCGAAACCGCCGAAGTGGAGTCGGCATCCAAGCAGGAGCCTGTCGCCGCCTGAGACTCGTTCCCGGTAGGTCTCACCGGGGCGGCGGAGGCGCCACCGGGCCGACGATCAGAAACGATGGGCAACTGCCAGGGCCAGCGTGGCACCGGCGACAATGGACAGCGCCACCGTCAGCCACATCACCGTATATCCGGCAACCTCGATCAGCCAGCCTGTGATCAGGGGGGCACTGAAGACACCGACATAGACGCCCATCTGGGTCGTTCCCGTGGCCGAACCGGCAGCGGCGGCATTGGTCCTGACGATGCCGAAGTTGGTGAACACCGGCCACACCCAGCCACCGGCGAACGCCACCATGGTGGCGACCACGTGGACGGGGACCGAACGCACGGCCAAGGCTGCCGCTCCCAGCGCACCGATCAGCACCGTTGTTCCGGCCACCCGGAACGGACGGATCCGCAAGCCGTCCAGTCGATAGCCGGAGAACAGCCGTAGGACGATACCGCAGGCAGCGCCGAGGCTGAGCATGAGCCCGGCCTGACCCTCGCCGAGGCCGGCGTCCACTCCCGACGACACCACCCAGGCGTTGAGGGCACCGGCCCCGAACGAAAGGAAGCCGCCGGCCACGGCCGCCATTGTCAGATCACGGGCGGTCGAGACCGGACGAGGTCGGGATGCCGGCGACACGGGTGCTGTGGGAACGATGACCGCCCTCACCGCCACCAAGGCCATGGCGGCCATGACCACACCGACCATGAAGGCCCAACGCCATCCGACGGTCAGGGCCAGCCCCGGCACCATCAGACCGCCCAGCAGGCTGGCCGTCGGCATTCCCGACTGCTTGAGAGCGATGGCGAGGCCGAGCCGCTCGATACGGGCCTGGGTCAGCGCCAAGTTGACTGCGGTCTGGGTGGCGGCGTTGGCCAGACCACACACGGCCAGTGCCACGACAAGCCCAAGGAAGCCCGACACCAACCAGGCGACCGACAGTTGGGCCCCGATGGTGGCGGTCAGCGACAGTGTGATCTGCCGACGCGGTCCGATGGTCTGAACCAGCCGGCCCAACAGCAGCGAACCGAACATGGCGGCGAGGAAGAAGCCGCCCAGTGCCCACCCGTAGATCTTCTCGGTCACGGCGAATTCGGCACCGACCTGCACGGCCAATGCCCCAGCCAGGAAACCGGGGAACACACTCGACACCGTGGTCAAAACGGCGGCGGCGACGAGCCGGCGATCGAACGCCTCGGCTTCGCCCTGTGGCGGACCGCCGAACCTAAGGCTGGTTTCGGAGGTCAAGGACGTTTCGACCCGTGATCGATCCCCGAACGATGCCGTCGAGCACCGACTCCAGTTCGTTCAGCCCGATGTCGTGGCCGATGGACTCGAGCCCGGTGGGGCGGAGGTCGCCTCCCAGTCGTTCCCACACCATCCGGCGGCGCTCGATCGGGGTCTGTACCGAGTCGACTCCGAGCAGGGCGACACCCCGGAGGATGAAGGGCATCACGGTGGTCGGCAGATCACCGCCACCTGTCAGCCCGGAGGCGGCAACCGCGCCCCCGTATTCGGTGCGAGCCAAGACATTGGCCAGAGTCACACCGCCGACACAATCGACGGCGGCGGCCCACGACGTCGGCTGCAGCGGGCGTCCCGGTTCCGAAAGCTCACTGCGATCGATGATCGAACCGGCCCCCAGGCCCTTCAGGTAGTCCGTGGCTTCGGCTTTCCCGGTGGAGGCGATGACCTCATAGCCCCGCCCCGCCAACATGCTCACGGCCGTGCTCCCGACCCCACCGGTGGCACCGGTCACCAGCACCGGGCCGTCGTCGGGCCCGACGCCGTGCTCCTCGAGTTGCACGACCGACAGGGCGGCGGTGAACCCGGCGGTGCCGAGGACCATGGTGTCGCGAAGTGACAAGCCGGCAGGTTTGGCCACCAACCACCGGGCGGGAACCCGGGCGTACCGGGCAAACCCACCGTGGCGGGCAACACCGATGTCGTGGCCATGACCGATGACCTCGGACCCCGGCGGGAACCGCTCACCTTCATCGCCCGGATCGACCTCGACCACGACACCGGCCATGTCCACCCCCGGCACCAGCGGGTTGATCCGGGCCACTCGGCCCTTGGGAATGGTGGCCAGGCCGTCCTTGTAGTTCACGCTGGACCAATGGACCTCGATCAGAGCACCATCCTCGGGCAGATCATCGAGTCCGAGTGCGGCGACGGATCGATCCACGGATTCGCCGGTGTCATCGGCCGTGGCCACAAAGGCGGGAAAGGTTGAGTGCTGGTCGGTGGACGAACTCATGGAGGCGACGGTATCGCCCCTGACCGAGCGGTGCGAATCACCCCATGGTGGCCCCGCCCGTCACCAAATCCGGGCCCGCAGGGGCATGCGACTCCCCACCGAGACCCATCCGGCGGAAACCTCGCTGTCCAAGCGGCAAATAACCCGAATGTCACAGCCGAAGATTCCCAAAGCGGCAGCGTGAAAAGCTATGGTGACAAAGGAGCCCGAAATGGGGTCGCACATCGGGCACAGGACGGCCCACGAAAGGAAACGACATGTCCACGAAGTGGTTGTATTCCTTCGACGAGATTGACGAGGCTCAATCCCGAGTGGGGGGTGACTGGGAAGCGGTCCGAGGTCTCCTTGGCGGCAAGGGAGCGAATCTCGGAGACATGACCCGGCTGGGGATACCGGTCCCGCCGGGGTTCGTCATCACCACCGAAGCCTGCAACGCCTATACCGATTCCGACGGCAAAATGCCCGACGGCCTGTGGGACCAGGTCATGGAGGCCATGGGCCACCTGGAGGAACAAACCGGCAAACGCTTCGGCGACCCGGCGAACCCGTTGCTGGTGGCCTGCCGCTCGGGAGCCAAGTTCTCCATGCCGGGAATGATGGACACCGTGCTCGACATCGGCCTCAACGACGAAGTGGCCGACGGCATGATCAAGGCCACCGGCGACGAACGCTTCGTGCTCGACTCCTATCGGCGCCTGATCCAGATGTTCGGTGGAGTCGTGCTGGGCGTGGCCGACGAGGCCTTCGAGGCAGTACTCAAGGCCAAGCGGGACCAGGCCCACGTCGCCACCGACGCCGAGCTTGGCCCCGACGACCTGCGGGGCGTGATCGACTCGTTCAAGACGGTCGTCGCCCGGCAGGCGGCCGAGCCCTTCCCGATGGAGCCATCGGAACAGCTCCGACTGGCAGTGCAGGCCGTGTTCGAGAGCTGGCGGGGCAAGCGGGCCCACGACTACCGGGTGGCGGCCGGCATTGCCCACGACCTGGGCACCGCGGTCAACGTGGTGACCATGGTGTTCGGCAACATGGGCGACGGTTGTGCCACCGGTGTGGCCATGAGCCGTGACGCCACCACCGGTGAGAACCACCTCGAGGGCGACTACCTGCTCAACGCCCAGGGTGAGGACGTGGTGGCCGGTATCAGGGAGACCAAGAACATCGCCGACCTGAGCCAGGACATGCCCGATGTGGCGGAACAGTTCGCCCAGATCGCCAAACGGCTGGAGAACCACTACCGCGACATGCAGGATATGGAGTTCACGGTTGAGCGGGACAAGCTGTGGCTGCTGCAGACCCGCACCGGCAAGCGCACCGCCCAGGCCGCAGTCCGCATCGCCGTCGAGTTGGCCGACGAAGGCCTGATCACCCGAGAGGAGGCGGTGCAGCGGGTCACCCCGGAACAGATCGACTTCTTCCTCCACCCCCAATTCGCCTCCCAAGCCCTCGATGCCGCCAGCGCGCTGACGTCGGGCCTCAATGTGTCCCCCGGCGCCGCCGTCGGTGTGGTCGCCTTCGATGCCGACCTGGCCGAACGGTGGGCCAAGGAAGGACGCCAGGTCCTTCTCGTCCGGCCCGAGACCAAACCCGACGACGTGCACGGCATGCTGGCGGCCGAGGGCATCCTGACCTCCAGCGGCGGCCGAACAAGCCACGCCGCTCTGGTCGCTCGGCAGTTCGGCAAGCCGGCCGTGGTCGGAGCCAGCGCGATCGATATCGACCTGTCGGCCCGCCGACTCTCGGTCGGTGGGACCGAGATCAAGGAGGGCGATTGGATCTCGGTCGACGGAACGACGGGGAAGGTCTATCTGGGCCAGATCGAGACCCAGGACCCCGATATCGACAACGAATGGCTGACCCGCCTGTTGGAGTGGGCCGACGAGTTCCGGACGCTGGGGGTTCGAGCCAACGCCGACGATCCGGTGGAGGCCGAGCGGGCCCGACGATACGGGGCGGCCGGAATCGGGCTGTGCCGTACCGAGCACATGTTCTTCGCCACCGATCGGCTGCCCATCATGCAGCGGATGATCACCTCCCCGACTGCGGCCGAGCAGCGGGAGGCCATCGCCGCCCTGTTGCCCATGCAGCGCGAGGACTTCCTCGGACTGTTCCGGGCCATGGAGGGCTACCCGGTCATCATCCGCCTGCTCGACCCGCCGCTCCACGAATTCCTACCCAGCTATGAAGAGCTGACCAAGGAGCGGGCCGACCTGCGAATCCGATTGCTCCGAGCCAAGGATCTGGCCGAGCTCGACAGTTTGGTCGACCAGCTGTCGGAGGTCAAGGTCATGCGGGAGCGGGTTGACGATCTGCGGGAGACGAACCCCATGCTCGGTCTCCGGGGTGTCCGGCTCGGCCTCAAGATCAAGGACCTGATCCGTATGCAGACCCGGGCCATCACCGAAGCCGCACTCGATGCGACGGCCGAGGGCCATGATGTCCACGCCGAGATCATGGTGCCCCTGGTCAGTCACGCCACCGAGATGGAGGCCGCCCGCGCCCTGATCGAGGGGGAGATGGCCAAGGTGTTCGCCGAACGGCATATCACCGCCGACGAGGCGATCGAGATACCCATCGGAACCATGATCGAGGTGCCCCGAGCGGCACTGACGGCAAGCGAGATCGCCGAGCACGTGGACTTCTTCTCCTTCGGCACCAACGACCTGACCCAGATGACCATGGCCATCAGCCGTGACGATGCCGAGGCCAGCTTCCTTCTCGCCTATCTGGCCGACAAGGTCATCGACGACAACCCGTTCCGCACCATCGACGAGAGCGGCGTCGGGCGGCTGATGGAGCTGGCGGCAAAGGAAGGTCGAGCCACCAAACCCGATCTCCAGATCGGCATCTGCGGCGAACATGGAGGCGAGCCGGCGTCCATCGCACTCTGTCAGAAGTACGGGTTGGACTACGTGAGCTGCTCGGCCTATCGGGTCCCGGTCGCTCGCCTGGCCGCGGCCCACGCCGCCCTGGCTCAGCGCGCCGCCGAGTCATCGGCCGAGTGAGGCAACTCTCCTACGCTCCTCTCACCGTTTCGCGGCGTCCGCGCCGTGAAGCGGTGATGGGAAGCGGTGCGGGGGGGAGGCGCCGCGGGGAGGCAGTGACTCGGGGGGGTCGGTCAGCGCAGCACGCGACCGGAAATGAGCGACGGCTCGATTCGGACCCAGATAGGCCGCCATTCCGCCTTGGCCCAGGGCACCAACCCGATCTGGTCGAGTTGGGCCTCCTCGGCCCAGTTGGTCACCTCCCGAGCAACGCCCTGCACGATGACACTCCATCCCGACCGGGATTGGGCGTCCCACTGGTCGACCTCGAAGCAGACCTTCTGCTCGTTCGCTGCGGCCGCCAGCTTCTGGCCGTCGAGGGTTCGGAACACGATGCTGTTCTCGTACCACTTGAAGTTGACGGGCAAGGCCAGGATCTCATCGTCGACAATGAACGCCACCCGACCGATGGGCGTCGACTCGAGCAATTCGATGCACCCTTCGTCATCGATGACACCCATCTTCGAGACGATGTCGATGGCTACCGGCTCCGGGTCGCTGGGGGAGGTCATTGCCACGTCCTTTCCTGGACCACGTTCTGCAACGCCGCCATCCTAACGCTGCCATCGGGGCTAGCTGCAACCAGCCGCATTCCCCCACTAACCGCAATCGCCACCACTATCCGCAAGAGATCAAACACGTAATGAGAAGGGACAGGCATGTCAGAAGCAGGCTCTGAACCGGGCTCACCGATGTCCTCGGTGACCATCGACGGGAACGAGGCGGCGGCCCGCATCGCCCACCGGGTGTCGGAAGTAATCGCCATCTACCCCATCACGCCGGCCTCCCCCATGGGCGAGCTGGCCGACGCCTGGTCCCAGGCCGGGCAGGCCAACCTGTGGGGTTCGGTTCCCGAGGTGGTGGAGATGCAGAGTGAAGCCGGTGCCGCCGGTACCGTCCACGGTGGGCTGCAGGCCGGAGCCATGACCACCACCTTCACCGCCTCCCAGGGCCTGTTGCTGATGATCCCCAACCTGTACAAGATCGCCGGTGAGTTGCTGCCGGCGGTTGTTCACGTGGCCGCCCGGTCGGTGGCCACCCACGCCCTCAGCATCTTCGGCGATCACAGCGATGTCATGGCCTGCCGCCAGACGGGTATGGCCCTGCTGGCCTCGGGCTCGGTTCAGGAGGCCCAGGATCTGGCCATGGTGGCCCATGCCGCAACCCTCCGATCCCGGGTACCGTTCCTTCACTTCTTCGACGGCTTCCGTACCAGCCACGAGGTGGCCAAGATCTCGGTCATCAATGACGAGACCATGCGAGCCATGATCGACGAGGAGCTGGTGGTGGCCCACCGCCTGCGGGCTCTGGACTCCGACGCGCCCGTCATCCGGGGCACGGCCCAGAACCCCGATGTCTTCTTCCAGGCCAGGGAGGCGGCCAACCTCTACCACCTGGCCGTGCCCGATCTGGTCACGCAGGAGATGGATCGGCTGGCGGAACTGACCGGGCGCCGGTACCGGCTCTTCGACTACCACGGCCATCCCGAGGCGGAACGGGTCATCGTGGCCATGGGCTCGGGCTGCGGCACCATCGCCGAAGCCGTCGACGCCCTCGTGGCCGATGGCCATCGGGTCGGCCTGATCACCGTCCGCCTCTACCGCCCGTTCGACGTGTCGGCCCTTGTGTCGGCCCTTCCCCCCACCACACGGAAGGTGGCGGTTCTGGATCGAACCAAGGAACCGGGAGCCCCTGGCGAACCCCTGTATCTCGATGTCGTGACGGCGCTCACCCAGCAGTGGCCGGGCACCCCTCCGCGGGTGGTCGGCGGCCGCTATGGACTGTCGTCCAAGGAGTTCACCCCGTCGATGGCGGTCAGGGTGTTCGAACATGTCGACCAGGACGATCCGGCCCGGGAGTTCACCGTCGGCATCTTCGACGATGTCACCCATCTCAGCCTGCCCCAACCCGAGGAGTGGCACGAGCCGGACTCGGTCAACCGGGCCGTCTTCTACGGCCTGGGCAGCGACGGTACGGTCGGAGCCAACAAGAACACGGTGAAGATCGTGGGTGAGCATACCGACCTTCACGCCCAGGGCTACTTCGAGTACGACTCCAAGAAGTCGGGCTCGACCACGATCTCCCACCTTCGGTTCTCGCCCCGACCCATCGGCTCGGCCTACCTGATCAACCATGCCGACTTCGTCGGCGTGCACTACTTCGGAGCCTTCGAACGGTACAACGTGCTCGATGTGGCCCGGCCCGGGGCCACGGTGTTGATCAACTCCCCCCACTCACCCGGCGATACCTGGGACCACCTGCCGATGGAGACCCAGCAGGCCATTGTCGACAAGAACCTCGAGGTTTGGGTGGTCGACGCCAGCCGGGTGGCCAGGGAGAACGAACTCGGTGGCCGGGTCAACACCGTGCTGCAAACGTGCCATTTCCATCTGTCCGGCCTGCTGCCACCGGAGGAAGCGGTGGAGGCCATCAAGACGTCGATCGCCAAGACCTACGGTCGACGGGGGACCATGGTGCTCAAGCGCAACTACGCTGCCGTGGACGGCGCAGTGGCCGCCCTGGAACGCATGCCGGTACCGGCATCGGTGACCGCCACCCGGTCCCGGCCCCCCATCATCTCCGATGCCGCTCCCGACTTCGTGCAACGGGTGACGGCCAGGATGATGGCGGGCGAGGGCGACCTGCTGCCGGTGAGCGCGCTGCCGGTCGACGGCACCTTCCCCACCGCCACCACCCAGTGGGAGAAGCGGGCCATTGCCGCCGAGATACCCATCTGGGAGCCTGATATCTGCATCGATTGCGCCCGCTGCGCCCTGGTCTGTCCTCACGCCGCCATCCGGCTGAAGGTGGTGCCCGACACCGAACTGGGCGGCGACGGGCAGACGCCGCCTGACAGCTTCAAGCACAAACACTGGAAGGACCGGGAGGCCGAAGCCGCCGGCATCGAGACCCGGCTCATCGTGCAGGTCGCCCCCGACGATTGCACAGGCTGCGGGGTCTGCGTCAGCATCTGCCCGGCCAAGAGCAAGGAGGAGGTCAAGCACAAGGCCATCAACATGATGCCGATGGCCGAGCACGCTCCGGCCGAGCGGGTCAACTACGACTACTTCCTCGACCTGCCGGAATACGACCGGACCAAGCTGCGGCTCAACACGGTCAAAGGCTCGCAGTTGGCCCAGCCCCTGTTCGAGTACTCCGGGGCCTGCTCGGGCTGCGGCGAGACCCCGTACCTGAAGTTGCTGTCGCAAATGATGGGTGACCGGCTGATCATCGCCAACGCCACCGGCTGCTCGTCGATCTACGGTGGCAACCTGCCGACCACACCGTGGGCGGTGGACAACCACGGCCGGGGTCCGGCCTGGGCCAACTCGCTATTCGAGGACAACGCCGAGTTCGGCCTCGGTATCCGGCTCGGGGTCGACTCCCACGAGGCGGCGGCCCGCCACCTGGTTGGCGAGCTGGCGGCCGAGCTGGGAGACCTCGCCACCGAGCTGCTGGACAACGCCCAGGATTCGGAGGAGGCGATCGCAACCCAGCGGGCCAATGTCCAACGACTCGATGAGTGGCTGGAGGCCAACCCCGGTCCGGCCGCCGGTCGCCTGAAGTCGCTCAGCCATTACCTGGTCCGCCGTTCGGTGTGGCTTGTCGGTGGCGACGGTTGGGCCTACGACATCGGTTTCGGCGGGGTTGATCATGTGCTGGCCTCGGGCCGGGACGTGAACATCTTGGTGCTCGACACCGAGGTCTACTCCAACACCGGTGGCCAGACCTCCAAGGCAACCCCGAGGGCCGCCATCGCCAAGTTCTCGGCCGGGGGCAAGGCCACGGCCAAGAAGGACATCGGCATGATCGCCATGGCCTACGGCGATGTCTATGTGGCCCACATCGCCATGGGGGCCAACATGACCCAGACGGTCAAGGCCTTCGACGAGGCGGCGGCCCACCCCGGGCCGTCCATGATCATCGCCTACAGCCCGTGCATCGCCCACGGTATCGACATGAGTGACATGATGGGTCATCAGAAGATGGCGGCCGACAGTGGCTACTGGCCCCTGTACCGGTTCGATCCCCGCCGGGAGGCCGAGGGCGACCACGCACTGGTCCTCGACAGTCGCAAGCCGACCATTCCGTTCAAGGACTTTGCCATGACCGAGGCCCGGTTCTCCATGCTGACCAGAACGAATCCCGCGGTGGCCGACGAGCTCATGGCATTGGCCCAGCGAGACATCGACGATCGGTGGCATCTCTACGAGCAGATGGTGGAGGTGGAACGAACCGCCCGGTTCGGACTGGTCGACGACGAGGACGAACCCCATGACGAGCCGGCGACCAAACCGACAACCGCTCCGGACGGCAAACCAGCGGGCGAAACCACAGCGGAGGCACGGCAATGACCACAGAGCCGATGATGACGGACTCAACGGCCACCGGCCCGGAGAGCCGAACCGACCTCACCACCACCTACCTGGGGCTGACCCTACCCCATCCCATCATGGCATCGTCGTCGCCGTTGACCGGCAACGTGGAGTCGCTGCTTGCCCTCCAGGAGGCCGGGGCGGCGGCCGTGGTCCTGCCCTCGCTGTTCGAGGAACAGGTGGAGCACGAGGCCATGGCTTACGGCACCCTGCTCGAGTCGGGAGCCGCCTTCAACCCCGAGGCCTACGACGGGTATTTCCCCGACCTCGACGACTACAACACCGGGGCCGAGGAGTATCTCGACCTGCTCAACGCAGCCAAACAGGAGCTGTCGATCCCGGTGATCGCCAGCCTCAACGGCACCTCGGAGGGAGGCTGGACCTACTACGCCTCGGAACTCGAGAACGAGGGGGCCGACGCGCTCGAGCTCAACATCTACCATGTGGCCGCCGACCCCGACGAGACCTCGGCCCAGGTCGAGGACCGCTACCTCCGCCTTGTGGAGGAGGTCAAGACCGAGATCAATATCCCGCTGGCGGTCAAGATCGGACCGTTCTTCAGCTCTCCGGCCAACATGGCCCGTCGCCTGGCCTCGGCCGGAGCCGACGCCCTGGTGCTGTTCAACCGCTTCTACCAGCCCGACATCAACCTCGAAACCCTCGACGTACTGCCTGATCTCGACCTGAGCACCCCCGCCGAAATGCGCCTGGTGCTGCGATGGATCGCCATCATGCATGGACGGGTTGACGCCGATCTCGCCGCCACCACCGGGGTGCACGACGGCCACGGGGCGGTGAAGCTGGTGCTGGCCGGGGCCAACGTGGCCATGATGACCTCAGCGCTGCTTCACCACGGTCCGGGTCACATCCGCACCGTGGTCAACGAGATGGAGCGGTGGTTCACGGAACGGGAGTATTCGTCGTTGGCCCAATCCAGGGGCAGCGTCAGCCAGGTGTCGGTCGCCGACCCCAGCACCTTTGAACGGGCCAATTACATGCGCACATTGACCTCCTACGATCATCACGGGTGACCAGCCCGGTTCCGGCCACCACCGTCGTGGGCCGCAGCGGCGAGATCTCGACCGCCTGTCGGCTGTTGACGAATATCGCCGTTGCCACGCTGGGGTGTAGTGACCGACGTTCACCGTGCCCCACCGGCCGGATCCAAGCATCTCCTTCCCGTCCCGGTTGCGACCTATCGCGATGATCACCGTCTCCCGTCATATAGAGGCCCCGGCCGAGCAAGTGTGGACGCTCCTGGTCGAAACGCGGTACTGGCCGAAGTGGGGGGCCACCATTCTGGAGGTCGATGGTCCCGACCGGTTGGCCGTGGCCACGACCGGTCGGGTCAGGACCATCGTCGGCCCGTGGCTCGAGTTCGAGATCACCGAGTTCGACGAAGCGGAGATGTACTGGGGTTGGCGGGTGGCCGGTGTCCGGGCCACCACCCACAAGGTCATCAGCCGTGGTCCCGGGGCCTGCACTGCGGTGTTCGGTGTGCCCCGGTGGGCTCCGCCCTATGCCGCCCCGGTGTGGCTCAGCCTGCGCCGACTGGAACGGTTGGCCTTCGAGTGGAACTGAGCCCTGGTGACGGCCGGTCCGGTCCATCCGCCAGACGGATCGACGAGACCGGCGGAATCCGGCGACGCCGGCGGCGGTTTGAATGGTGACGAGGTTGGTAACACCGCCTTCAGCCCTCCGACGTTCGCCCTCGAAGAAGGACAAGTTCATGGCTTCCGACGCCACTGCCCCAAACGGTCAACCGCCGTTCTATGTCGACGGTGTTCCCCCTGAGTGGTCGGGGTTGAACCATCTCGCCTTGGTGACCACGGACATGGATCGAACCGTGCGGTTCTGGCACGGCGTCATGGGAGCACCTCTAGTGGCCACCGTGGCCACCGACGCCTTTCGCCACTACTTCTTCGACGTTGGTGGCAGCTGCGTCGCCTTCTTCGAATACCACGGCCTCGATGCCGAGACCGTGGCCAAGCCGGCCGGTGTTCCTGACACCCGATTTTTCCAGTTCGACCACCTGTCGCTGAACCTGCCCAACGAGGCTGCGATACAGGAGCTCAAGACTCGACTCGAGGCCTCGGGAACCGAGGTCACCGACGTGGTCGATCATGGATTTCTGCGCTCCATCTACTTCACCGATCCCAACGGTGTGGCCATGGAGGCATCCTGGTGGACCAGTGACCCCACTTCGGGCCGCAGCTCAACTCATCACTTCGCCGATTCCAATCCGGTGCCGGCGGTACAGGAGATCATCAGCGGCCGGCTGAAGCCCGTGGCCACATTGCTGGTGGACGGCCCGACCACCGATATCGGGGACATCTGGACCACTGCCGGCGTGGATGCGTGAGAAGATCTCGAGACTCGGCCCGGTTCCGGTAGACCATCGGCCGTCGGATCAACGCAGTCGGAGCCGAGGTCTCCCTTCGGTCGGCTCCCGCATCAGCCGGGCTACTCGTCGTGTCCGGTCACGGAGGCGAGCCAGGCGTCGAGGTCACCCTTGCGTCTGAGGGCGGCGTCGGTGAAGGGGCGAACCTTGCCGATCACAGCCCGTTCCTGGAAGCCCTGGTCGTGGCGGCCGAAACACCATGCCACATTGGCGTAGCTGTTGGCGTCACGACCATCGAGGAAGTACCGGTTGTTGAGGTCGAGAAGGGTTCGAAAGGCATGGCCCGGCGTGTTCGTCCAGTACAGGATCTGTTTGCCCCAGTACATGCGAAGTTGATTGTGGACCCAGCCGTCGGTTCGAATCGCGGTCATGATGGTGTTCCATATTCGGTCGCCGGTTTTCCCCGCTTCCAGTTCGGCTGCGGTGTACACCGCCGGTCGTTCGTCGGCGCTGTGGTCGTCCAGAGTGGTTCGGGCCCACTGGGGCAGGGAGGTGAACGAGTCGACGTCGGGCTGGTGGACCACGTAGTTGATCGCCAGTTCCCGCCTGACCACCAGCTCTTCGATGAAGGCGTCGACCTCGTCCGCCGGCGCACCGGATGAACGGGCGGCCACGGCGACCGCCACCGGTGAGATCTGTCCGAAGTGCAGATAGGGCGAGAGCCGAGAACACGAATCGGCCAGGTCGTAGCGATTGCGTCGTGTGGAGTAGTCCGGCAGCACGTCCCGGCAAAAGGCCCGAAGCCGGGCCCGCGCCGCCGGAGTACCGCCGGTCCAGCCTGCCACCGGACCGGGCTCGCCGGCGATGGATAGAGTGTCGAGTTCCTTCCGCCATCGATCCATGGGGAACGACGAGATCGAGGGGTCGGAGAGGGATCGGGCCAGGGACACCGGTCGATCACCGTGGGGTACCGATGAGCGGGACACCGCAGTGGTGGACAGGTCGACCAGGAAGCGATCGAGGTGGTCATGGATGCGGGGACGCAGAGTCCGGGCTGCCGTCTCCAGCTTGTCGGATGCCACATCGACCGGCACCACGACGTCGGTCTCGACCTCGACCATGGGACAGCCCGTCGCCGCCTCCACATCATCCCGCCACTGCCGCTGCATCGGGAGATAGCCCCGATCCAGCACCAGCAACGCCATGCGATGGTCCAGATCGCCAAGAATCCGATCCGGACGCCCCCGAAGCACCTCGAAGGCCAGGCCCCGGCGCCGGAGCGCCCCGGCAACGTGTTGGAGACCCTCGACCATGAAGTGGTAGTGGCGAAGCGAGGCCTCGGGTACGTCATCGATCAGACAGAAGACCACGGCCGCCGGTAGATCATGGTCATTGGCCGTGGTGATGGCATACTCCAGGGCCGGGTTGTGCTCGGCCCGTTGGGCCTGCTGCATCCAGTAGAGGACGACGTCACCGCCCTCGGGGCCGGAACCACGACGCCAGTTGAGCCGCTCGTCCTCGACCGCCGAGGAGGCGAACGAAGAACGCCGGCTCACGACACCACTCAGAGCCGGAAACGGGCGGCGACCCGGGTTCGACCCCCTGAGTACTGGATATCGACCGAGTCGGCCATGGCCGAGACGAGGCTCAGACCCCGACCACCCAGAGCGAGGGCATCGGGCATCTCAAACGACGGGTCGAACTCCTGGCCGATGTTCTCAACCTCGACATCGACCACCTCATCATCGAAATGCAGACGAAGCGTGATCGGATCAGTGGGCTTTGACGCGGCGCGAGCATTGGACAGCAGTTCGGTGATGACCAGGTGGAGAGCAGACTCCAACTCGGAGATGCGGTGAGCCCCCAACCACCGACTCACGACGGTTCGGGCCTCGGACAGGCGCAGAGTTCCGGCATCCCAGCTGTGCTCGACGATGCCGGCGGCTTCGGTCGGACTCTGCTGCTCGCCGGCTGTCACCGATCCCATGGGTAGTCTCCTAGGCCGAAGCATCGCGGATCGAGTGTAGGACACCGACGCCACGTACGGGATTGGTGAGTTTCCCCCATCCGCTCATTGCGGCAGCGGAAGCCGGCCGGTCTTCGACGACACGGTCGAGGACAAGGTCGTGAGGGCGGGAGGCGATGACATGAAGACACATACGAAGACGGGATTCCTCGGCTGGATTGCTGCTCACCGGTGGTACCCGACGGTCGAGCGATCAAACCACCAACCTGGGCAGTACCATGATTCAGGAGTGGAATCACGGAGGCAGAAGTGACCGACAGTCTCACCATCGACATCGACAACCATGACATGGGCAGCACCATCGTTCTCACTGGTGAGCTGGACGCCGACAACTGCCATCAGCTTCAGACGGCGACGGCCGACATCGGTAGTGGTGCCGTCAACATGGATCTGGGCGGCCTCGGCTTTGTCGACTCGTCCGGTATCGGTCAGATCATCAAGCTCAAGGAACGGGTCGACGGTGGGGGTGGATCGTTCTCGGTGACCGCTATGTCACCGTCGGTTCACAAGGTCCTCGAAATCACCGGACTTCTCGACTACCTGGGCGCATCGTAACGATCCAGGTGCGGTCACCCCTGTTCGCGAAAGCCGAACTTGCACAGAGCACCGGCCCAGATGCTCGACCGAACCGGTCGGGCCACCGTTGTCGTCCCTGGTCTGCCGGCGGTGACATTCGCCAAGCTGGTGGTGGGCGACCGCTCGGTCAGCGCCGACAAGCTGCCGTGAACCGCTTGCTGTAAGGCGGTTGCCGGTAGGCTTTCGCTGGTGAAGGGGCACGGCAAACCGGCGAACCCGGTTGGATACGGGCTCTCGCCAATGTTGCGGGTGGCGATCGTAGCTGTCTTGGCCGTCGGGGCGCTCACGTTGTGGGCTCCGGCCGCCGGTGCCGAGGACCTGGCGGGTGGTGACCCCGACGGGGCCCGACGCCTGGCTGAGAAGTACGCACCGATCGTGATGCTCAAGGCTCAGAAGGTCCCATGTGACCAGGACGGAGAACCGTACGGACCCATGCCGGTCGATGGTCTGCTCGACAACTCCGAGATTCTGCTCCGCCAGCTGGGCACCGGCAACCCGGTGATGAAGGCGGGGCCGGACGCAGCGGACCTCTTCGGCCTGGGAGAGGGGTTCTTTCTCGATTTCCCCGGTGACGCCCTCCGGCCCGGTTGCATCTACGAAAAGGACTATCGGAAATACATCGGAGATGGGCCGTCCGTGGTCTACGCCCACGTCGTCAAACAGGACGACCGTCCCGATCATCTGGCCCTGCAGTACTGGTTCTACTGGTACTACAACGATTGGAACAACAAGCACGAAAGCGATTGGGAGGGCATTCAGCTGCTGTTTTCGGCCACGACCATTGCCGAGGCACTCGCTGGTGAACCGGTGAGTGTGGGCTATGCCCAACACGAGGGTGGGGAGCAGGCCGACTGGGATTCGTCCAAGTTGGAACGCGACGGCGACCGCCCGGTTGTCTATTCCTCGGCCGGGTCCCATGCCAGCTACTACGGTTCGACGCTCTATCTGGGCCGCAGCGGCAGTGAAGGCTTTGGGTGCGACAACACCGATGGCCCATCCATCCGGGTCGAACCAGATGTGGTGGTACTGCCCGACTCGGTGAACGACCCCGCCGATCCTGTGGCCTGGCTTGCGTTCGATGGGCGCTGGGGGGAACGCCAGGATGGTCCGTTCAACGGCCCGACCGGTCCAAGGGCCAAGGGACGGTGGCTCGAACCGGTCGACTGGCACGATGAACTGCGCCCTACCAGTGTGGTCATCCCGGCCGGTGACAGCTTGGGCAACACGGTGATCATCGGGTTCTGCGGTGTCGTGGAGTGGGGTTCAGGCACCCTGATCTCGTTTACGACCTCACCAACCCGGGTCGTCCTGGCCCTCTTGGCCTTCACCTTGGTCCTGTCGTGGTTGGCGCGACGGACCGACTGGGAGAAGGTGTTGGCCCTGCCGCTGCGCCGGAGACGGCGGGCGGGCCAGATCATCCGCCTGGCCACAGGGTCCTACACCACCAGGCCCCGTGAGCTGCTCGCCTTTGGCCTGTCCTACCTTCCCGCCGCCGCTTTGGGGGCGATCATCGCCGCGTTGATCGCCATCACCCCGGTCATCAAGGACATTCTGGGCCAGACCAGCGGTGCCAGTGGCAGCGACCTGTTCCTGTCCCTTCTCGCCGGCGGGATCCCCCACATCTTCGCTTTGGTGTTCATCAACGCGGCGATGGCCGTCTACGTCGACCGGGCCGACACCAACGACCCGCTCTCGGCGTTCGATGCCGTGAAGCTGGCTTGGGGTCGCCGACGTGAACTGGCCGCCGGTCTGCTGCAGGCAAGCATCGTCGTGGGTCTGCTGTTTTTCACCGTAGTGGGTACGCCGTGGGCCATCCGGCAGCTGATCCGCTATCAGTTCATGCCCCATGCCGTGATGCTGGAAGACCTGGACGGTCAAGCCGGGCTGGCTCGGAGTTCGACGCTGACCCGGGGCCGGTGGTGGCACACCGCACTGTTCTTGTCGATCCTCAACCTGTTGATTCTCGGTGTCAGCATCGGGACCGGCATCGTCCTGCTCGTTCTGTTTGCCTGGATCCCGCTCGTACTGTTCTCCATCGTGATCATGGTGCTGTTCGCCTTCATCGCACCCGTCACCGCGTTCGCCCTGACCCTGTTGTACGGCGATGCCATAGCCCAGCTCTCCGACAACGGTCCCGCCCAACGGGCGACCACCGACGCCGCATTCGACGGCGTGCCTGCGTGATGTAGTGTCAGCGACCGGTGATCAGCCACAGGGCCATCGCGTAGACCCCGTAGAGCACCGAGATCCCCACAGCCATCCAGCGGGCAAGCCGATCGCGATCGAGCCCGGCCGCGATTCCGAGCGCAGCGCTCACGGTGACCCCGGGAAAGGTTGGCCCGATCAGCCCTAGCCACACCGGGCCCCGTCGGCGGATCAACTGGAGACGGTCCGAGTCACGGTCAACCGAAGATTGGTGGCCGAGTCTGGAGCGCAGTCGGTCGCCTCCGAACACGAACATCATCGTCCCGGTCAGCGATCCGGCGACTGCGGCGAGATAGGTGCCAAGGGCTGAGAGCCCCAAGGCGAAACCGACGAGAACGGCGAACCCGCCACCCACCAGCCCGGCGACGAAAGTAATTAGGTAATCCACCAACGTACGCCTCCCAGCCGCCGTGTCGGTCAAGCTCGTGCAGCCAATTCTCGCCCCCCGAACACGTGTCCCCATCGCCCGAATCGGGTGACCAACCCGAGGGTCAAAGGATGGCTGCGGCGTTGCCGCAATCTCACGTACCGTCGGCTCAGCACAAACTGGCCGTGGGTGGTCAGTTGTGACATCAACTCAACAGACCTGCTAGGTTCTGACTGCGTGTCGGGAGCAATCACCCCTGAGATCGAGAGAGATCACAAGGGCTCGACCGAGCACACGCCCGACACGACCCGTACCCTGTTCTTCGCCGCACCGGCCGAGGATCCGCGGGCTCGGCGTCCGGCCGATGCCTTCCTGCTGGTGGTCTGTGTTGTCATTGCCCTGTTGACTCTCTGGACTCACCGGGCTCCCAGCGATTTCGACGTCAGAATCCTCGACTTCGTGTCCGATCGCCTTCCGGGTTGGATCTCAGCGATCTTCGTCTTCGGCTTCGCCCTCGGTGGTCTGTACTCAGCCGGCTTGCTGGTGGCCATCGCCATCGTCGGTCGGGACCGACCGGCAGTTGCCCGGGACATGGTGCTGGCGGTCGCCCTCGCCCTCGGGATCGCGCTGGCCCTGCCGGCCATCACCGGTGATGGCTGGCCCCAACTCCTCCCCGAGTTGACCAGTCGGTCCGGCACTCCCCCCTACCCCGTGGTCCGCCTGGGGATTTCCTTTGCGCTTGTCACTGTCGCCGGACCGTACCTGACCCTGCCGATGCGGCTCCTGGGACGGCGGTTGATGATGGTGATGGCGGTCTCGGCCGTGATTCTCAGTTACGGAACGATCTCGTCGGTTGTCGGGGGGATCGCCATCGGTGTCGGAGCGGCCTCCGTCATTCGACTCATCTTCGGATCCGGAGTCGGCATCCCCAGCCGGGCACGTATCCTCGACGCCCTGGCCGACAGCGGTCTACCTGCCCTCGAGGTGCACTTTCTCGACGACCAACCAATCGGTCGAAGCCTTGTCCGGGCCGAGTTGGCCGGCGGGTCCGAGGCCCTGGTCAAGATCTACGGACGAGACGCGGCCGACGCCGCCCTGGCGTCCCGTCTGTGGCGGATGATGTGGTACACCGACCTCGATCGCTCCTTGAGCGCACCCGGCCTGCAGCAAGTAGAACATGAGAGCCTAATGATCCTCGAGTGCGATCGACGGGAGGTGCCGGCGCCGGAGTTACTGGGCTGGGGCCGGGGGATCGATGGTGACGCCCTGATCGCCACTCAATGGGCCGAGGCTCCAAGCCTCGGCGACCTGGCGGCCGACGAGATCGATGACGGGATTCTCGATCGCTGCTGGCAGACGCTGAATCACTGGCGCAACGCCAACATAGCTCATCGCCAGATCGACACCAGCCTGATCCTGCTGGCCGACGACGGCCCGATCCTCGACGATCTCTCGGCGGCCGAGGCCTCACCCACGCCCGCCACGCTGGCCATCGACGATGCCCAGATGCTGGTCGCCACTGCCCTCGTGGCCGGTTCACAGCAAGCGATCGCCGCCGCTCTGGCCTCGATCGGCCCTGAGCGCTTGGCCGATGCCCTTCCCCTGACGCAGCGAAGCGCCCTGTCGAGCCGGCTCAACGACCAGGCGAAACAGGCGGGTCTCGACCTCAAAGCACTTCGCACCGAGGTGGCCGAGGCCATCGATGCCGAACCCCCCGACCTGGTGCAGCTGGAGCGAGTGACGTGGGGCAGCGTGGCAATGCTGGTGCTGACCCTGATCGCCATTTGGACCCTCATCAGTTCCCTGGCCGAAATCGGCTTCGACACCATCGTCGACCAGTTCGCCGAGGCCCGCTGGTCGTGGGTGGCCACGGCGTTCGTGTTGGCTCAACTGGTGAATGTCGGGGAGTACCTGAGCCTGACCGGGATGGTTCATCGTCCGGTGCCGTTTGGCCCGACGATCATTTTCCGATACGCACTGGACTTCGTCTCCCTGGCCGTGCCGTCCGAAGCCGGAGCCATCGCCATGAATATCCGCTACATGCGCAAACTCGGCGTTCCCACCGCCGCTGCCGTGGCCCAGGGCCCGCTGCTGACGGTGGTGTCGAAGGGTGTCGACATCGTGTTGTTGTTGCTCTCCATCAGGGTGGTCGGTGAGTCCATCACCTTCGAGGACGTCGACGCCGGGCCGGCTCTGCGGCTGGCCCTCCTCGTCGTCGTGCTGTTCGTGGTCGGCGTCATCGTCACCTTCGCCGTTCCCGGCATACGTAGACGAATCGTGCCCCAGCTGAAGGTGGCGTACACCGATATCCGGGAATCGATGACCGACCCTCAGCGGCTGCTGCGGCTCGTGGGAGGAGCGCTGGCCGGCCGGCTGTTGTTCGCCATGGCCCTGAGCGCCTCGGTCAGTGCCTTCGGCTCCTCCATCACGTTCACCGAGGCGGTCTTCGTCAACAGCGCTGTTGGCCTGCTGGTCGGGTTGATGCCGGTGCCCGGCGGCATCGGGATCGGTGAAGCGGCGCTGGCCGCCGGTCTCACCCTGGTCGATGTTCCCGAATCGGCGGCGTTCGCCGCTGCGCTCAGCCACCGAATGGTCTCCAACTATCTCCCTCCCGTCTATGGCTTCTTCGCCACTCGATGGTTGACCAAACGGGACTACCTCTGATGGCCCATTGAGCGGGCCGAGGGAGCCGACCCGCCGGCAGCCGACCGCCGAGAGGGTGGGTCCGACCAGTAGTTCTGTATAGTCCAAGGCCTCCGATATCTTTTTTGTAGACGCTGGGAGGTCCGCTGTGCAACCTACTCCGACGGTCAAGGGTGACGTCACAAAACCCGGCTGGATGAGCCGAACGCTCATCGGGTCGGTCGGCATCCTCGTGATGCTGACACTTGGCTCCTGTGGCGAGGACGGCCCCCTCAGTGACGTCGACATCACCGTTACCACCAGCCCCGACGGCGGAGGCGAAGCCCCGGAGGAGACGACCCCTCCCGAGGAGACGACCCCTCCCGAGGAGACGACCCCTCCGGAAGAGACCGCGCCCCCAGCCACCGATGCACCAGCCGACGCAACCGACGACGATGGTGGCCTGAGCGGCCAGACCATTGCCCTGATCGCCATCCTCGGCGGGCTCGCCGTTGTTGCGGTCCTGGGTGCGACCAGCATCATGTCGTCACGGGCGCAATCGAAGGAGGCCGAGCGAGCCGACCAGCGCAGTCGTCTGGCCGAGGTCATGGGCGGGTTCCGCTGGGTGCACGATCAGGGGTCGATGGACATCATGAGGACCAGCGATCCGGCCCAGTTGCGACGGGCATGGCAGACGACGAACGCCCGTATGGTGGAGCTCGAGGGGATGGCGTCGGCCATGGCCCTCCAAGCCCAGGTGCCCGAGCAGGCGGCTGCGTTCAACGATCTCGGTCGCGCCTCGGCCGGTCTGCGAGTCGCCATGGACTCGGACGTTTCGCTCAGGAGCGACTCGGCGGACCAGGCCCGAGACGATCTCGTCATCCAGTCGTCGCAGACGATCCAGCAGCGCCGGATGGATCTCAACAACGCGATGTCGAACCCGGTACTGCGCATCGAGTAGCGCAGCGGCCTAACCTGCACAGATGCTCATCATCGGGATCCTGCTGTTCGGACTGGTTATCGGTGCCCTTGTGCAACTCCTGCAGGGCCGGTCGTCCACTCGAATCGACTGGGGAATGGCCCTGGTCGCCGGGCTTGCCGGCTCCTTTGTCGGCGGTCTCCTCATCAGTCTGATCGCCGGCGACGGTCTGGCGTTTCGACCCAGCGGTGTCATCGGGTCGCTGGTCGGCGCCGCCATCGTGAGCGTCGCCTGGCTACGGCTCGATCCGCGGAAGGCGGCAGAGGCTCAACGGTCCCGACGGCGATGAGAGGATCATCCCGCCGGTCTCGGCCACGGTGATCCCGATCGGGCGGGGGTCTTCGAACGAATCCTTGTTATAAAGAAGCCATGCTTGGTCCCGTTCAGTTCGTTGCGTTCGAGTTCGACACCCTCGACAAGTTCAAGGGAGGGATCATCGAGAAACTCGATGAGCTCACGTCCGTGGCTGCGGTACGGATCCTGGACATCCTGTTCGTTGCCAAGGAGCAGAACGGCGATCTGATCGCCTTGGAGTCCGGCGAGCTCGGCGAGGAGGAAGGAGACGAACTCCTGGGGACGGTGATCGGAGAGCTGATGGGCTTTTCGTTCGAAGGCGAGGATCCTGCCGCCCCACCGGAGGAAATCGGCCAGGCATCGGCGATCGGCGTGAGCCCTGACGACATCCGGCGGTTGGGACAAGAGCTTGCCCCGGGTTCGGCGGCCGCGTCTGCTGCTCATCGAACACCGCTGGGCCGCCGGGTTGCGGGACGAGATCCAGGCCGCAGGAGGTACCCCCGTGGCCCAGGGTTTTCTGACGCTCGAGGGTTTGACAATGGTCGGCGCCGAGCTGGCCGCCACCGCCGATGCCATCGAGGCCTTGGAGGTCGCAGCGGCGTTGGAAGCCGAGGCCACCCTGCGTTCACTGCAGGCCATCGAAACGATCGAACTCGCTCAAGAGATCGAAGCCGCCGTGGTCGCCCGGACGGTTCTCGGTCTTGTCGAGGCCGGCCTCATCGACAAGGGTGATCTGTCCGATGCGTTGGACGCCTTACTCGAAGCCGATGGCCAGCAAGAAGAACACGCTGCAAAAGGGAGTTCATGATGCCACCAGCCAGAAGATCGATGCGTCGAACCGCTCGCCGGACCTCCCGCCGAACCTCTCGGAGGATGAACCGGAGGATGAACGCGGTCCAGGCGGCAGCAACGCCGGTCCAGCCGGTGTACGCCGCGCCACCTCCGGCGCCGGTCCAGGCTGCACCGCCACCACAACCGGCCCCGGCTCCTGCAGCCCCGGCCGCGGACGTGCCCGGCTATGTGGCCGAGCTCGAGCAGTTGGCGTCACTACAGGCCGCCGGTGTACTGACCGCTGAGGAGTTCGAAGCCAAGAAGCGTCAGATCCTCGGGCTTTGAATCAGTTCAGATGTCGCGTCTTCCGTCCTGGTTACCGGGGCCGGCCCGGGATTCGATTGCTGGCTTTCTGGCAGGCTCGGCGGGGATCCCTCCGGAGCAGCGTCTCGCCGTTTTCGACAACGACGGGACTCTGTGGTGCGAGAAACCCCGCTATCCCCAGCTCGACTTCCTCATCTGGCAACTCCGGGGCGCCGTGGCCGAACAGCCCGACCTGAACGCTGCTGGCCGCACTCGAATCCCACGGCTTCACCAACTGCATCGTGTCCGGCGGTGGCACCGAGTTTGCTCGGGCCATCAGCCAGCAGGCCTACGGTATCCCGTCGGAACGAGTGGTCGGCACACTTGTCACCTACGAACTGGTCGAGTACACCAACAGCAGCGCGCTTCCGAGTCTGGCCCTGCTGGTGAATCACGACGACGACCGGCGGGAGTACGCGTACGAGAGTGTGGCAGGAAGCTTCGAGTCTCACGAGACGATCACGGAGACGGCGGCCAGGCTCGGTTGGACTCCGATCAGCATGAAGGAGGACTGGGCAACCGTGTTCCCATGTCGCTGAACCACGCCCAGCTCCGCATCCGGTCAGTGGCCGATGGCAGCGGCGGCGTCGACCATGATGAGATCGTGCCACCAAAGCCGTTGGAAGAGCTGCGGCGAGGAACCGCGCAGGTCGCCCAGCGCCCGTTCATCATCGAACTGCTCGACGATTCGCCGGGCTTCGGCGTCCAGGAAGAACACCAGATCCCGATCGGTGTGGGCTCGGTTGATCAGCACGGCAGCGATCCCCGGAGGTAGCCGATCCTCGACCATGGTCACCGTGGTCGGCCGGATCGGCACATAGCTCCGCCAATCCTCGCCGTTCCAACGCACCGGATGCGTCGGTAGAGGGGAGTCGTTGCGGTAGGCGATCACGCTGTGACGCGCCATCGTGCCCCGGAAGAGTTCGAGGGCGGCGAACTGTTCGGGTTCGGGCATCGCCGCGATACGCCGACCGTGCGGCACTTCGGTTATGGCCCCACACTGTGGTCGATACGGTGCCTGGCGGACCCAACGACCGAATCGCAGGCCTGCACCCTCGATCAGGCCAAACACTTCGGGGACCGTGTAGGAGCGATCGCGAGGGTTGAGCAGGGCGTCGGCCAGGGCATCGTCGTGAGCGAAATCCGGCGTGTCTCGCAGCAGGTGGCTCAGCGGATGACCAGCAGGTAGCTCCCTGAGGGTCGCCACCAGGTCGCCGATGTCGTCCGGTTCGGGTTTCACACCGAGGCGCCGACAGTAGTCCTGCAGGAGGTACACGCCGAAACGGCCGTACGATGCATAGACCATGAGGTGGATCGCACCGGTTGGCGCCAGTGCGTTCCGGAGGGTTCGGAGACCGACCTCCGGATTGGCCAAATGGTGCAGGACGCCGGTGCACACGATGTGATCGAACGATGGCCCGAGTTCGCCGGCCTCCTCGATCGGCATGCGGTGGAGCTCGAGATTGGTGAGCCCGTACCGTTCGGCGAGCCGCCTGGTGGCGCCGATGCTCGTCGTGCTGACATCGATCCCGACCACCCGGGCGTTCGGATACCTCAGTGCGTATCTCGCCGCCTGCGACGTGCCGCACCCGGCGATCAGTACCGCGTGATCGTCCCGGTACGGTAGGGACGGCCACATACGAGCGTGCTCCACCCGTCGGCGCCGGCCGTCCCTCCAGGCGGCAGCATCCTCGTCCAAACCGTCGACGGGCGGAGGATAGGGGTGCTGATCGTAGAACCGGGCGATCTCATCGTCATGGACGGACATCCAGCGTCACCCGCCGCCGGCCTCGACGCGCCGCACGGTCCGGGATCCGAGGTGGCTCGTCCCGGTGTCGATCACCTGCGGCCGGCGAGCAGCCGGGCGGTGTCGCCGGCAGTCGTTGGCGGCGCTGAGGAACGACCGACCCTTGACGACCCGACGAACGCCGAGAACTGCTCGTTGGTGACGGTCGTCCTCGACATGAGGAGGCTGTCGACGCCAATCCGCTGATCCGGCGCCTTCCCGAGGTAGTGGCGGTCCGACCCCCATGGTGAAGGTCCCGGCGGGGACGTTCATCATGGTGGGCCGTTCCGCGACGATTCGCCTCGAGATCACGTACTGGCGATACCGGCCTGGAGCTTCTCGAGCATCGCCGACACGGTGAAACTCGACGACTCCTGACGGGGCGGGAATTCGACCAGTGTCTGCGCCATCTCCATCACGTAGGCCTGAGCCGGCACCAACAGATAGGCCCGATCGATCAGCCAGTCGTAATACGTGTTCGACGTGATGTCCGCACGCTCGAAGGGGTCGGTACGAAGGTTGAAGATCTTGGGCACCCGCAGTTCGGTGAACGGCTCGGCCCAGATCCGCAACGTCCCGGCGGCCCGTTGCTCCAGGAACACGATCTTCCAGTTGTCGAAGCGCAACGCCATCAGATCGCCATCATCCGAAACATAGAAGAACGAGTCTCGACCACTCTCGACCGCGTCACCGGTCAGATAGGCAAGCTGGTTGCAGCCATCCAGATGGACCTTGTACTCGGTGCCGTTCAGATCGTGGCCCGCCTTGAGCTTCCCCACAATATCGTCCTCGCCGGCGGCGGCGAGAAAGGTGGGCAGCCAATCGGCGTGACTGACGATGCCGTTCAAGATGATGCCGGCCTCGATCCGGCCCGGCCAGCGCACCAAGCACGGGACTCGGAAGGCCCCCTCCCAGCACGAGTTCTTCTCGCTTCGGAACGGGGTCATGCCACCATCGGGCCACGTGTTCATGTGCACGCCGTTGTCGGTGCTGTAGACCACGATCGTGTCCTCGGCGAGGCCGAGCTCATCGAGCAGGTCGAGCATCTTCCCGATGCGCTTGTCGTGCTCGACCATGGCGTCGTGATACTCCGACTGCCACGGTCCGGCCTGGCCACGGATCTCCTCGGCGATGTGGGTGCGGAAGTGCATGCCCGTGGTGTTGAACCATACGAAGAATGGCGTGTCGTTGTCGGCGGCGTCGCGAATGAAACGTTGAGCGGGCTCGATGATCTCGTCGTCGATCGTCTCCATCCGCTTCTTGGTCAACGGCCCCGTGTCCTCGATGCGGCCGTCGGCGTAACTGTGGATCACACCCCGTGGGCCGAACCGTTCCCGAAAGTTGGGGAAGCGTTCGGGATCCGGGTAGTCGACGTTCTCAGGTTCCTCCTCGGCGTTCAGATGGTAGAGGTTGCCGAAGAACTCGTCGAAGCCGTGATTGGTGGGGAGGAACTCGTCCCGATCGCCGAAGTGGTTCTTGCCGAACTGGCCGGTGGCATAGCCCTGGGCTTTGAGCGCGGTAGCGATCGTCGGATCCTCGTCACGCAGACCGAGATCGGCGCCCGGCAGTCCTACCTTGGTGAGACCAGTCCGATACGGGTTCTGGCCGGTGATGAAGGCAGCCCGTCCGGCAGTGCAGGACTGCTCGCCGTAGTAGTCGGTGAACCGGGCACCCTCGTCGGCGATCCGATCGATGTTGGGTGTCCGGTACCCCATCAGGCCGTCGCTGTAGCAGCTCAGATTGCTGATCCCGATGTCGTCGCCCCACAGGACCAGGATGTTCGGCTTTCCGTTCGGCATCTGTATCTACTCCTTTGGAACGATGTACACGCAGGAATTCCGCACCAACACTAGCTGCGGAATCAACCTGGCGCCCCAACCCCCGGCCGTGAGGGGCCAAGCTGGATTTGGGTGGCCTGGACCACTGGGTTCGGCGCCGGTTCAACCCATCGAATCGGACTGAGCGCTTGGCGCCATGCCATACTGTCACGGTGGCGAGTGACGGCGAGCGAATCGGGCACGAGCCGAACCGACCGTTCACCGAGAGGGTGTTCGGTCGGGTCGTCGGATCCGTGGTGTCGCCGGTGGTCGACAACGTCGACGTCGATGAGGTGGTCGCGAGAATCGATGTCAACCACCTCGTCGAGCGGATCGATCTCGATGAGCTCATCGAGCGGATCGACGTCGATCGGCTTATGAGCAGGGTCGACATCGACACACTGCTCACCCGGGTCGACATCAACGAACTCCTGGACCGGATCGACGTGGACCGGCTGCTCGGGCGCATCGAGCCCGACCGATTGATCGAGCGGGTTGATGTCAACGCCATGATCGAGCGGGTTGATGTCAACGCCATGATCGAGCGGGTCGACGTCAACGCCATGATCGACCGGGTCGACATCAACGCCATGATCGACCGGGTCGACGCCGACCGACTTCTGGCCCGAGTCGATGTCAACGCCATGATCGAGCGGGTCGACGTCAACAACATGATCGAGCGGGTCGACGTCAACAACATGATCGAGCGGGTCGACGTCAACGCCATGATCGACCGGGTTGATGTCAACACCATGATCGACCGGGTCGACGCCGACCGCCTCATGAACCGGGTCGACGTCAACGCAGTCGTGGAGCGGACCGAGCTCGGTGCCATCATCGCCCGGTCGACGACCGGAATCTTCGGCCAGCTCCTCGACGTGGCCAGAACCCAGTTGATCGCCGTGGACCAGGTGGTGCAGGCGGTTCCGGCCCGAGTGCTGCGAGGCCAGGCCCGGGAGGTTCCCTACCTCCCATCGGGCCCCTCCCCCATCGGGGACCTGCAGGCCATGTCATTGCCCCAACGGGCGGTCGCACTTCAACGCCACTCGGCCGGGTCGGTCTCCCGATTCCTCGCCTTCCTGGTCGACCAGTTCCTGGCCGGTCTCCTGTTCACCGGTGGTCTCGTACTCACCTCGGCCGCACTGCAAGTGGTGATCGGCGTCGACCTCGACATCGAGAGCGACTCAACCATCATCGCCCTCGCCTATGTGTCGTGGCTCTTCCTCTACTACGCCGGCTCACTGGCGGCCACCGGTCGAACGATCGGCAAGGCCGTACTGGGTCTCATGGTCGTTGAAGCGGACGGCCACAAACTCACGGGTTGGGCACCGGTTGTCCGCACCATCGTGTTCCCGATCAGCTTTCTGCTCTTCGGTGTTGGCCTGCTCATCGGTCTGTTCCGTCGCGACCGCCGTCAACTCCATGACCTGGTGGCCGGTACCGCCGTGATCTACGCCTGGGACGCAGCGACCGCCCAGCTCCGGGCCGACACCACCGAGCCTTCCTGACCCCCGCGCCGAGTCCGTCCCTCGGATGCGGGGGTCCGCAGGCGGGGGCACGGGGCGCGTTCACGGGGCGTTGTGTTCAGCGGAATGTGGGTTGACCGCCTGCCACGGCCACCGACTCTCCATCTCGACCACCAGTGACCAGGCCAGAAATGTCCGAACCAGCACGAGCAAACCAAGTGCCGCAACGTTGCCGAGGGTCGGCTCCAGCGTCACCGTACGGATGACATCACCGGCGATGAGAAGATCCAACCCGAGCAGGAGCCCTCTGCCGATCTGGTGCTTGAAGGTCGTGTACGCAGCCGCCGGCGACTCGACGAGGGCGGTTCGAGCGGCGATGACAATGGCCAGGATGACGGCGACCCCGATCACCGACACGGCGACGATCTCGATCCACTCCGCAACTCCGTTGGCGATCCGCCACTCGCCGATCTCGAATTCGCTCAGCATGCAACCACCTTCCGAGGCTCGAAAGAGTCTAGCGCCGGAGCAGGCGCCCCACGAGAGCTTCATCCTCCGTCACGGCTTCTGGCCCGACCACCTTGATATCAGCTGAGATATCGTTTGGCCTGTGAGCTCCGACTTCCAGATGATTCCGGCGCCCCCTTCGTTGCCGATCGATCGTCCGTCCACTCCGATCAGGGTGTGGCGTGTTGTGGTGTTGGCGGTTGCCCAGGCGGTCACCCTGCTCCTGGTGGATTTCTTGGTTGATGAGTTCCGTATCGATGGGTTTGTGAATGCGTTGGGGATGGTGGTCACTCTTGCGGTGCTCAACGCTGTGTTGTGGCCGCTGATTGTGCGGGTCACGCTTCCGTTGATCTTGTTGACGTTGGGTTTGTTCACCTTCGGGCTCAACGCTGTTTTTGTGTGGGTGGCGGCGGCGGTTGTGGGTGGGGTGGAGGTGGGGTCGTTCTGGTCGGCGATCGCTGTGGCGTTTTCCCTGACGGTGGTCAACATCGTTGTGGGTGGGGTCTTGTCGGTTGATGGCGATCACGCCTGGCGCAGCAGGGTTGTGCGGCGGGTGGTGAACCGGGTCGAACCCCCGGAGCGGGGGGATGTTCCGGGCTTGTTGTTCATTCAGATCGACGGTCTGGGTCACGATGTGCTCGAAGACGCCATGGCGTCAGGACACGCCCCGTTTCTGGGTCGCCTGGTTTCGTCCGGCACCCACCGGTTGTTGGAATGGGAGTGCGATCTGTCGTCGCAGACCGGTGCCATGCAGGCCGGGATCCTGCTCGGCGACAATCACAACATGCCGGCGTTCCGCTGGTACGAAAAAGACACCGGGCGAATCATGGTCACCAACCGTCCCAAGGACGCGGCCGAGATCGAGACCCGCCAATCCAGCGGTGTCGGGCTCCTGGTCGGCGGTGGGGCATCGAGGACCAACGTGTTCAGCGGCGACACCGACGACACGATGATGACCTTCAGCACCGCCGGGACGAAGATCCTGGGACGGAACCGGTTTCTGTATGTGATCTCGAGCCCCTACGCCTTGTTCCGGATCATCGCGTTGGCTGTCGCCGACATCGGCCGCGAACTGCGGGCCGCCCGCCGGGCCCGGCGCCACGGTGTCCAGCCCTCTGTGCATCGCGGTGGGGTGTATCCCCTGCTTCGAGCGTCCACGACCGTGGTGCTGGCCGAGATCACCTGGTCGGTTCTGGTGGCCGACATCGCCCGGGGTGTGCCAACGGCCTATGTCGACCTGGTGGGCTATGACGAGGTCGCTCACCACTCGGGGATCGCCGCCCCCGACGCTCTCGACACCCTGCGACGCACCGATGATCAACTGGAACGACTCCTCACCGAGTTGTCGGACGCACCCCGCCCGTACTACCTGGTGGTCCTGGCCGACCACGGCCAAACCCAGGGGGCGACATTCAAACAACGCTACGGGGAAACCCTCGACGAGCTGGTGCAGCGTCTGGCCGGAGCCAGCGTGACCGCCCCGGTGTTGGCCGAGGAGGGCTGGAACAACGTGAGCGGTCTGCTCACCGATGCCGCCGCCGACGAATCAACAATGGGCAAAGTGGTGGAACGAGCCACCCGACGCCGAGCCGTCGACGGTGAAATCGTCCTCGGTCCGGCCACCGAGCAACAACTCGATGACAACGACATCGTCGTGCTCGCCTCCGGGAACCTCGGCCTGGTCTCGTTCGCCACCCTTGCCGGACGGGCCACCCGCCAACAGATCGAACACGCTCACCCCGGGCTGATCGAAGGGCTACGACACCACGACGGCATCGGTATCGTCATGGTCCGAGACCAGACCCTGGGCGACATCGTGTTGGGCCCGAACGGGATCCACCACCTGAGCGATGGCCACATCGAAGGCCAGGATCCACTCGCCGTGTTCGGGCCCAACACCGCCGAACACCTCCGCCGCACCAGCAGCTTCGACAACTGCCCCGACCTACTCATCAACAGCTTCTATGATCCCGTGGCCGACGAGGGCGCCGCCTTCGAAGAACTGATCGGCTTCCACGGCGGCCTCGGAGGCAAACAAACCCGACCCTTCATCCTGGCACCAGCCCAACTCCCCCAACCCGCCCACCCCCTCATCGGAGCAGCATCAATCCACCAACTGTTCAAAACCTGGGTCACCGCAACACAACAACCACCCACCAACACCCCAACAGACTGATCACCGCCCGGCTCGGGCGATCCACTGCCTGGCGTCGTCGGCGGCACGACGGGCGGTCGATCCGAGCCACTCGTCGGATCGGTAGATGTTGTCCTCTCCGATGATGGCGGCGACACCGGTGGCCGAAAGCTGACCGAGCACTCGTGTGCTGTCGGTCACGATCATGAGCTTGCTGTCGACGGCATGGAGTGAGGCTGCGTACCGGCCGAGCGTGTCGGTGAGCGTCGATCCCAGGTCGGTTCGGCCCCGCAATCGGACGATCACGACCGAGTTCGTCGAGGACGGGGTGACATCGGGCAGCAGGTCGCCGAAGGTGGATGCCGACGCGAAGAAGAGGCTGCCGTAGGGCTGGAGCAGCACAACGTCGCCGGCCGGGACGACCGCTGGTGGGTCGGCTTCCCGGAAGCGTTCGTCGACGATGAGGATCTGCTTGACGACGAGGTCGCTCGACTGCCGGATGACGAACAGCAGCACAGAGATGCCGACACCGACCAGAACCGCGAATTGGAGTGGGATCAGGATCGTCAGGATCAACGTGATGCTCATTGTCACGGCCTGGACCTGTCCGGTCTTCCAGACGGCGAGGATCTCGGCCGGTTTGATGGTGCGGAACCCGACGACGATCAGGAGACCGGCGAGAGCGGGCATGGCGATCTCACCGACGACGCCGGCGAAAGCCACCACGATGACGGCCATGACGACGCTGGCCATGAGCTGGGCCGCCCTGGTCGCCGATCCTGCGGTTGTGATGATCGATGTGGCCGACATCGAACCACCGACCGGCATGCCCTGGAAGGTGCCCGACACCAGGTTGCCCACTCCTTGACCGATGAAGTCCCGGGAGGCGTCCGGGTAGCTGCGATCGGAGTTGGGGAAGTTGGCCGAGATTCCTGCCCCCTGGATGAGGCCGACGAAGGCGAGCGAAGCGCCGGGGATGAGCAGCGACGGGACCGAGGCCAGTAGTGGGAGGCGGGGAGCGGGAAGGCCGCTGGGGATCTCGGCGATGTCCTTGAGTTGGGCCACGTCGTCACCAAAGACAACAACGAGCGCCGAGCCGACGATGACGGCGACGACCAGGCTGAGGGCACCGAGCCTGGTTCGCTCCAGCCAGAGGATGAGACCGATGGTCGCAATCCCGACGACCAGGCTTCCGGCATCGATACGGTTCGGATGCAGGAGCAGGTCGAAAGCGCGGGCCAAACGGCTCGACCCGCTGGCTTCATAACCGGTGAAATCGTCGAGTTGGCCCAAAACAATATTGATGCCCACGCCACTGATGAAGCCGACCATGACCGCGTTCGACACGAAACGCAGCACGGAGCCGAGCTTCAGAAACCCGGCGATCATCATGAACACACCGGTCACGATGGCCAGGGTGAACAGCACACGCTCCGGATCGTCGCCCTCACGAACCTCGGACACATCGGCCACGACCGCCGCCATCGCCCCGGTGGCCTGTACCGTCATGAACTGCGAACTGGTGACCAGGGCGGCGCCGAACATGCCGAACATGTAGGCGTAGAGGCCGTAGATGGGGTTGACCCCGGCCAGAAGACCGGCAGCCAGACCATCGGGCACACTCTGACCCCCCAGAACGACTCCCGCCACCGCATCGTTCTTGTTCGTGTCGCGACGTAGCAGTGCCCGCAGTCGACCGAGCATGGTCGTTTCCTTGTCCACGGCTGCCCTACCGGGCTGTCGCCCAGTCGGAGGGAATGCGAAAGCCATCCCCGTCAACCCGGGCCGGCAGCGTGCCCTGCCCATCAGCCGCCGAGGAGGCCCCGGGGCGGGAACGGTGGCTTCGGTCGCCACCGACTGACTGAGAATCCGACCGAGGATGCTTCCCCCGGTGCCGACGTCTACCAGCACGCAGCTACCCACCGGCTGTGCTGCTTCGAGGTCTCCCTCGAAATGGAACGTCCTGCCGTCGATCGAGTAACCCTTCATGAGTCCGCCCGACCTGCGAGGGGGCTCCCGTCCGTGAGCTGGTGGGGTGGCTTGGGCGACGTGATGGCCGCCGAGTATGGCGCACCCCCGACCACGGAACAACACAACTTGGCGCCGGTCGCTACGTTTGAAGGGTCCATGATCACAGCCTGCCTCGGAGTCATTGTCGATTGGTGTCCTCGATACCCGTTCGCCGTCGTCGACGATATCGCTGAACGGCCGAGACCGGAAGCCTATGGTCCGGCCTTGGCGGGCGGGCGCGCCGCGGGTCGGCCTCGCCGTTACGGCCGTCTCGATCGATATCTCGTTGTCCCCGGCATCGTCGACGTGGTCGGCTCCTGGCCCGAGCGTCCCGATGGTGACACGGTTCGGCCGGCCGCCACCGGCGTGTCGAAATGGAGCAGGACGAGTTCGCTCGTTACACCGTCGATCGTTGATCAGGCCGGACGCATAACAAAGGTGGGCGCCGATACACCGCTGAGCAAGGTGGAGACGAGGATCCCCAGCGGCAGCGTCCCCCAGTAGGAAAGCCCGAGCCCGAGATTACCCAGAAACAGCATGAGCAACCAGGTTGCAGGGAAGGTGGCGATAAGAAAGACCGCAGCAATGGCGATCAGTGAACGGATCATCTCGAGTTCCTCCTCGACCGGCGATGTTCGTACCACCAATTGAAGCACCACCAAGCGTGGGTTCCAGCCATGGTCGACGCCTCATCCCGGTCGGGTGGTGCGTGCATCCTGGTCCCCCGACGCCGACAACCACAACTGCGGCGGCCCCGACCCCCTCCCCCTTCCCGGCCGGCACTGCATCGGCAACGATCGAACCGGGGCACGGCACAGCCTGGGGTGTACAGTGCCCCGATGGGCAAGATCTACCACGACGCCGAACAGTTCGAGACCCTCTTTCGACGGCTCTTCACCCAGATTGAGGAAGACAATTCAGACCTCATGACACCGCTGGTCGAGAGCCGGATGATCGTGTGCTTCGAGATTCATGATCCTGCCGTCCAGATGTGGGTGGACGGTCGGTCGGCGCCGGTTGAGACCAGTTTCGGGGCATCTGCACTGGACGCCACGCTGACCGCCCGCGTCTCCGGCGATCACTTCCACGAGATCCTCCTCGGCACACTGCCACTGGGCAGGGCACTGTGGCAGCGCAAGCTCCAAGTGAAGGGACCGAAACTCAAAGCCAGGAAGCTCGAAAGCCTTCTACACGCATGTCAAGCGGGCTACCCGGATCTGGCCAACGAACTGCTCGGTCGTTGAAGCCGAGCCGTCGAGGTTCTCACTGATCGCCGACGTAGGCGCCCCGGCACGTCGCCCTGCGATCTACTCGCCGTGTTCGAGCTGGCCCCGAAGTCGGTCGAAGCTCCGCCTGAGCAGCCGGGACACGTGCATCTGGCTGACACCGACCCGTTCGGCAATCTCCGATTGTGAGCAGTCTTCGTAGAACCGCAGTTCCAGGATGGTCCGCTCCCGCTCCGGCAGGGTGGCCAGGAGGGTCCGGACCGTCATCGTCGCCTCCTGCCGGGCCATGGCCGGGTCGTCGCCTCCTACAAGGTCCCCGATCGTCGAAGAGTCACCCTCGACGCCGGCCGGTCGATCGAGGCTGGTGGGCCGATACGCCCCCTTCACGTCGAGTGCCTCGATCACGGAATCCACCTCGACTCCGAGTTGGCCGGCGATCTCGTCCACGGTTGCGGCCCGGCCGTGTTCCATCGCCAGTTGGTCGGCCGTCCTGCGGACATCGGCCGACAACTCCTTGAGAGCTCGGGGAACCCGGACGGTCCAGGTCTTGTCCCGAAAGTACCGCTTCAGCTCACCGTCGATGGTACGCCCGGCGAAGGTCGAGAACTTCACCCCCACCTCGGGATCAAACCGGTCCAGTGCCTTGATAAGGGCAAGCTGGGCCACCTGCCGGAGATCCTCGCTGTCGGCCCCCCGGTTCCGGTATCGACCGGCGAAGAACTCGGCCAAAGGACCATAGCTCTCGATGAGCGCACCGCGGGCCTGGACCGAACCATTCTCGAAGAAGTCGGCGAACAACCGCTCCCGCTGCAAGTCCCGCTCCTCGGTCATTGCCAGCTCACTCGGAACCGGGTTCGGTGCCGGCCACGGAGGCGTCCACCGACGGATTCGTCTCGGAACCGGCGCCGCCCGCGGTGTGCTTGACCAACCAGACATAGCGACGGTCGTCGACCACACCGATGCGATAGTCGTCGGTCGTCGCCCCCAACACGGCGTGCAGCAGGTCGTCGACCGCGCTGTCGTCGACCGCGCCGGCATCCTCGGGCCGATCGCCGGGGGCCGAAGACTCGGCCCGACGGCCCGACTCGTCGTTTTCGTCCACCGTCGTGCCCTCGAGCCGAAAGCCGTCATGGCCGACGAGAAGCCGCAGCACGATCTCATCGGCGGTCGACGACTCGACCAGGAAGTTGACAACCTCGGCCACGGCCAGACGAAGATCATCAAGGGCATCGACATCGAACCCGAGATCGGCGGCCAGTGTGGTGGCCGTGAGCCGGGACACCCGGAGGTAGCCGTTCTCGGCCGGGAAACGCAGTTGCAGGTCTCGCTGGTTGGTGCTGGTCACGATCACGACCTTTGCTCGATGTGGGCAGAACAATGTAGTGGGCAGGCTGGGAGCAAGGTCGAAACGTATCGGTGATCCCCGCCGGGCCCGAGGGGTTGGGGCGCAGGAGGGGTTCGGGTTTGACGCTCAGTCCACGGGATAGAGCCTACAGAGCGAAGATGGGCTCGGACTGCAGACCGCTTCATTCGATCAGGAGGTAGATCATGGCCCGAAACCGTAGCCCGTCGTCACTATCGTGGATCCCACGTGTCTGGTGGCCACTGGCCCAACGGCTCCGTCAGAGCCTGTTCGTGTTGCCCGGCACCTTCGTCGTAGCCGGGGTCGCAGCGGCCGAAGTCGCTATTCGCAGCGATCGGGCCGGCTTTGCCCGCTGGCTTCCCTCGACCTACGAGACCACCGTGGTCAACGCTCGCTCGGTGCTCGGCGCCATAGCCACCGGCACCATCACGGTGGTCACCCTGGTCCTGACCCTGACACTCATTGCCATCCAGCTTGCCGCCGGTCAGCTGTCGCCCCGCACCATTATCGACTATCTGGAGGATCGCTTTCAGCAGGTGGCCATCGGCATCATATTGGGGACAGCAGCGTACAGCTTGGCCGCGCTTCGGGCCTTGGGCCCCGATGACGCCCCTGGCCAAGCTCCAGACCTGACGGTGTTGGTCGGCTTCCTCCTCACCATGGTCTCGCTGCTGGTGCTGCTGGCCAGCGTCGATCGGATGGCAGGTCGACTTCAGGTCGGCAATCTCATCGACAACATCGCCGACGAAACGTGCGCGCTGGTTCGGCTCCAGCAGCCCGCCGAAGAGGAGCAGGAAGGCGACCCAGTCAGCACCGATCAGCATCAGCGAGTAGGTGAAGCGATCACAGCGGCCCGAACCGGATGGGTGCAGGCCATCGACGAGTCGACTATCGCGGCCACCGTCCCGGATGGCAGCCGTCTCGTGATCCGTCACGGGGCCGGGAGCTTCGTCTTTGAGGACATGGTGATCGTCGAGCTGACGGGCCACGGGGGCTCACTCGATGACACAAGCCGGGCCGCCATTGGGCGCGCCATCGGCATCGGGGACTCCCGAAGCATGAAACAGGACGTCGGATTCGGACTGATCCGTCTGGTCGACATCGGCCTGCGGGCGCTGTCACCCGGTATCAACGACCCCAATACGGCGCGCGAGGTCGTACTCCGGCTGGGCCAGATACTTCTCACCCTGCAAGGTGTCCGCCTCCCCGGACGAACCGCAACCATCATGGGTCGCCGTATCGACCGTCTCGATGCGCTCGACCACGACGGCTACGCCGATGCCGCCCTCGATCAACTTCGCCGGGCGGCCACCACCCACCCGGCGGTGCTGACAACGATGGCCGACACGGTACGAACCGTGATCGACGAGTCGACGCGCCGAGGGTTCACCGCATCGACCCGAGGTCTGACCCGCCAGCTGTGGCTGTGCGAGCGCATGCTGGGCCGAACCGAGGGCTCGCCGGCCATCACGGCAGCGTCAGTCGATGCCGGCACCGTCTGAGTCGAGCTCGGGCCATCGGCGTCCGCCGTCCCAACCCGTCGGGAATCGGGATCCTTCTCGACCGTCGGTCCGCCGTCCCAACCCCGTCAGGAATCGGGATCCTTCTCGATCGCCAATCCGCCGTCGATCGCCTCCATGAAGGTCTGGTAGTCGGCGGCGTTCTGGTTCGCATATTGCATGGCGAACTCACCGATGGCTTTGTCGAAAACCGTTCCCTTGCCGAGATACCCGGCGATACCAACAGGATCGCCGCTGACGGCGTGGGCCCGAGCCATCGTGTATCCGCAGATCTCGGCATAGCGCTCCAACCCCCGTCCGGTGATGTCGTCGAGATCGGCCGAGCCCTTCCAATCCTTCAGCTGGCGCCAATAGTAGTGGTGACCTTGTACCGACTTGCTCCACCCGAGGAAGATGTCGCTCGACGCCTGCATCAACCGCTGGCCCTCCACCACCCTACGACCATGGAGCTGGTACCGACTCTGCGGCAGGTGGGCCTCGAGCACCGAAGACGTGGCCTCCTTGATCTGAAGCAGCACGACGTCGCCCGGGTCACGCCCTATGCAGAGAGCCACAAGGCAGCGGGTGCCGACGCTGCCCACGCCCACGACCTTCAGCGCCACATCGACCAGCTCGTAGTGATCGACCAGGCTGCGAATGTCCTCGGTGAGGCTGCTCCGGTATGAGTCGAAGGACGCCGCCACCCTTTCATCCATGCCCTCGAGGTCCTGAGCCTCCGGGAGGTCTCGCAGCGGCACGAGCACGGGAGGGGAGCTATGGAATCGATACCCGCCATCGACCTTTTCGACGAGCTTTGTGGCGGCCTTGAGGCTGTCCCGCGACCGGGCCTTCATGACGGCCTTCCTGACCGCTTTGACCTGCTTCTTGGTTCCGCCCCGCTCCGTGACCAACTCGAGCAGGTCCTGCTCGCCGACGTGGGCATACCAGTTCTGAAGCCATCCCTGCTTGGCGAAGTTGCGCATGCTGGTCCGGTAGGCCAGGGCCGCGGTCTCGGCCAGACCTCGTTGTGTGTCCTCGCCGAAGCTGCGATGTTGGGCGGCGATGGTGAAGCTGGCTGCAAGACGTTTGAGGTCCCATTCGAACGGTCCGGGGAGCGTCTCGTCGAAGTCGTTGAGGTCGAACACCAGGTTCCTCTCGGGTGAGCCGTACACGCCGAAGTTGGCGAGGTGTCCGTCACCGCACAACTGAACGGTGAGACCCGATGTGGGCGTGGCAGCGAGATCTGCGGCCATGATCGCCGCCGATCCCCGGTAGAAGGTGAACGGCGAGGCCGACATCCGGCCGCGGCGAAGCGGGACCAGCCAGGGCACCCGGTCCGCGTTCTGGGCCTCGACGATGTCGACGGGGCTGCGCCGGTCGGTCGGCGGCGTCCAATCGGCGTGGCTCGACCGGGGGACCTCACTCCTCATGGAGCGGCCCACGTCCTCCGAAGACAAGACTTCCTCGTGGTCAAGCGCCTCCACCATTGGCAGGTCCCCTTCTGTTGTGTCGTAGCGTGGCGATGAGGATACAGCGGGTGGGCCGGTCGGTCCACATGAACGGCCGGCGCCGTTGACGACACCATAGGTCAAACAGGTGGAACGAGAACCGTGATCGACGAGTCGCGACGATGGAGCCTGCTGACATCGGCGACGTTTGAGTCGGAGGTCACGGGGGTACCGACGACGAGGATCGAGTTGGTTGGCAAGTGGCCGCTCGTCCCGCAGCCGGTGCCTGGCTTGCCCACCGAACGTGCTACACGGGCCGCCGATACAACGTGATCGCCGACTGCATCCACGTTCATCGCCTCGACGAAATCGCGGTCAAAGCCTCAGCTGCAACCACTTAGCGCCGACATAATTGACGTATTAGAATATACCTGTTAGGATGTGCCTATGTCATATGACCTTGGATCGATTGTTCAGCCGTTGCTGACCGCCGACGAGGAAGTTGCGTTGGCCCAGCAGATCGAACTGGGCTTGCTGGCTCGGGAACGGGCCGACGCTGGCAGGCCGGAGCCGGGTGACGCTGAGATTATCGAGGTGGCCGAGAGGGCTCGGCATCGGTTCATCGAGGCCAACATGAGGCTCGTCATCAGCATTGCGGGTCGGTCCAAGTTGCCGCCCCACAGCGACCGCAACGACGCAATCCAGGATGGAATGGTCGGGCTCGATCGCGCGGTCGAGAAGTTCGACTGGCGGAAAGGCTACAAGTTCTCGACCTACGCTACATGGTGGATTCGGCAGGCCATTCAGCGCGGCATGGAGAACACAGCAGCCACTATCCGAATCCCGGCTCATCGAACCAGCGAACTCAACACCACCCTGGCGTCTGTCGGCGGCGACCCCTCCCAGCTGCCCCCCCGGCTGGCCTCCATCGCCGCCTTGTCCAATATCGACTCGATCGATCGTCCCCTGCCTGACGCCAATCAGACCTTGGGAGACATGGTTGCCGACGACACCAGCGGCCCCGAAGACGAGGCCCAGGCCAACGTGGATCGAGGAGCCATCGAGGCTCTTCTCTCCGAACTCGACATCTCGACCGCTCGGGCCATCATCTCCCGGTTCGGGCTCGACGGAGGGGAGCCGGCTACCTACGCCACGATCGCCGATCAGATCGGCGTCAGCCCCGAAGCCGCCCGCCGCCGGGTTGTTCGAGCGCTCGAGCGTCTGCGTCCCGAGGCCATACGCCTGGTCGGTGCCGACGAGTTTGTGGTCGGCGTGGAGGACGGCGAGTTCGCCGAGTCCACCGCTGGAGTCACGTCCAATCGCGGCGCCTGCGACTCCGTGGCCGCCTAGCGTCCCCGCTCCAACTCTGACCCTCTGAACAAGGACACGTATCGTTCGCACTCACCACACTCTTCCCCGGGAACCGTTCTCCTCGCTCAACGCCTACCAACTCAGTGGCGGCATGACCGGCTTGTCCACGGCGAGGGCGAACTCGGGCACCCGGACCATCGATCTCATCGAAGCGGCCGGAATTCGGGGCCGGGGAGGGGCGGGTTTCCCGACAGGCCGAAAATGGCACAGTGTCTCATCGGCCACCGGTCCCGACGACCAGGCATTCATCGTTGTCAACGCAGCAGAGGGAGAACCCGGCACCTTCAAAGACCGGGCCCTGCTCCGGTCCAATCCCTATGCCGTGCTCGAGGGAGCGTTGATCGCCTGTCACTGCATCCCCAGTTCCCGCATCGTGATCGCCACCAAGGGCTCGTACAACCTGGAACTCGAGGCCACGCGTCGAGCCGTGACCGAGCTGGCTGGGGCCGGATGGCTTGAGGCACCGGCGGCAGGCTCCGGCACCTCCACGGACGCTATCACCATCGATGTGGTCGAGGGTCCCGACCACTACCTCTACGGCGAGGAGTCGGCTCTCCTCGAAGTGATCGAGGGTGAAGAACCACTCCCCCGCCACCTGCCTCCCTACGAGTACGGCTTGTTCACCACATCGCCTCAATTGGGATGGTCGGCTGGTTCCGATCTGAGCGACGGCCCGCCGGCCTTGCTTCGCTCCAATCCGGCCGTGGTCAACAACGCCGAAACCTTCGCTCATGTCGCCCTGGTCTGTCGCCACGGTGCCGACTGGTATCGATCGATGGGCTCCGAGCAGTCGCCGGGCCCATCGATCGTCACCATCACCGGCGATGTCAACCGGGCGGTGGTGGCCGAGATCGGTCTTGGACACCGGTTGGATGCCGTCATCGAAGAGTTGGCCGACGGTCCTTCGTCGGGTCGTTCGGTGAAGGCCGTGTTGAGCGGTGTGTCCAACCCGGTTCTCACCGGCGACAAAGTGGCCACACCTCTCACACACGAACACCTACGGGCCGCCGGGGGTGGACTGGGCTCGGCCGGCTTCATCGTCTACGGCGACGATCGAAACATGATCGACGTGGCCTATCAGGTCTCCCGGTTCCTCCACGTCGAATCGTGCGGGCAGTGCAACCCGTGCAAGACCGGCACCCACGACATCACCGCCGCCCTGGAGGCACTGGTGGTCGACGACAGGACAAGCAGTGACGTGGTGGCCACGATCGAACGGCGGATGCAGACCGTGACCGATGCCAGTCGGTGTTACCTGCCCTCGCAGGAACAGCTCCTCATCGCCAGCATTCTCACCCGCTTCCCCGACGATCTGGCCCGACGGTTCATCGACCACGGTGACTCGAATGTCGTGCTGCCCAAGCTGATCGACATCGTCGGCGGCACAGCGGTGATCGATGAGGCCCACGCCCGGAAGCGCTCCGACTGGACCTACAGCTCCACCCCGGTGCGGTTCTCGTCGGCTGGGTAGCCGAACTCGAGTCGATACGGCCGATCCGATGCATCGACGCCCGAAAATATTTGCACGCGAATGCACCTATTCAATAACATGTTTTAAATGAGGCACGACAACGTGCGGGCTTACAGCTCCGAGGCCGCCTATCGGTGGGACCGGAGGCGCCGTTTGCGTCGAGTCTGTGCCACGAAGGAGGAGTACTGAAATGCTGGAGATGCTGTTGCTAACAAGCTGGATGATTTCGGGGGTCATGGTGTCCACCGTTCTCTCGCCCCGGCGGCAATCGAAGTGGGAGTGGGCGCCGGTAGCCGCCATCTTTGGCCTGCTGTGGATCCCGGTGGCAATCGATCAGAGAGGCAAGAACGCCACGCGTGGCACTTAATCCTCCCACCGAGTACCAACTCCTCGTCTTCTGGGTGACGCTGCTCGTCGTGCTCGTCACCGCCCGGCTACTCGGGCGTCTCATGCAGCGAATCGGCCAGCCGGCCGTGGTCGGCGAACTGGCCGCCGGCCTGATTCTGGGCCCGTCCGTCCTCGGCGCTGTGGCTCCCGGTGTGACCGACTGGCTCTTCCCGGCCGACGATGTGCAGACGGCGATGCTGTTCACCGTGGGGTGGATCGGAGTGCTGCTACTGCTGGTGGCTACCGGCTTCGAAACCGACCTCAGCCTCATCCGACGCCTGGGCCGGGCGGCCACCCTGGTCTCGACCGGTTCGCTCATCGTGCCGGCCGCCTTCGGACTGGCCGTGGGTTGGTTCATACCGATCGCCTTCGTCGGCGACTCGACCGAACGGTACATCTTCGCACTGTTCGTAGCCGCTGCCCTCTCCATCTCCTCACTCCCCGTCATCGCCAAAATCCTCTCCGAGATGGGGTTGATGCGCCGGGACTTCGGACAGCTCACCCTGGCCGCCGGCATGGCCAACGACGTCGTGGGCTGGATCGGTCTGGGCCTGATCGCCGGTCTAGCCCAGGCCGGCGGGGTGAAGCTCGACAGGCTGGCCATCACCATCGTCGGCCTGATCGTGTTCTTCGTCGCCGCCTTCACCATCGGCCAGCGAGTGGTCGATCAGTCCTTGCGGCGGGTTCGAGCCGGTGGGGAGCAGGCCCTGGCCGGTCTGACCGTTGTGCTCATCACCGCCCTGGCCTTCGGCGTGGTCACGCAGTGGCTCCACGTCGAGGCCGTACTCGGAGCCTTCGTGGCCGGTGTGATACTGGCCCGCTCCCGATTCTCCGATCACGAACTGATCCGGCCGCTGGAGACCATGACGGCCGCCGTCTTCGCCCCGGTCTTCTTCGCCACCGCCGGCCTCCGGGTCGACCTGGGTTTACTGGCCGATGGACAGACCCTGTTCTGGGCCGTGGTGGTGGTAATCGCCGCCTCCGTCTCCAAGTTCATCGGTTCCATCGTCGGTGCCAGGCTCTCCAACCTGTCGACCAGGGAGGGGGCGGCCCTCGGAATCGGCCTGAACGCCCGCGGCGCGTTGGAGATCGTCATCGCCACCGTCGGGCTGTCACTCGGCGTGCTCAACGACCGGTCCTACACCGTCGTCGTGCTCATGGCCATGGCAACCTCCATCGCCGCCCCTCCCATGCTGAGGCGGGTCCTTCGCAATTGGGAGGGCTCACCGGAGGAGCGGCAGCGACTCGACCTGGAGAAACAGCTCGCCTCCAACCATGTCGTGTCCGGTGGCCGCGTCCTCATTCCGACCCGCGGGGGATTGCCTTCTTTGGTGGCGGCCCAGGTCTCCGCTCTGACCTGGCCCGACGACACCGAATTCACCCTGCTCACGGTGACCACCAACGATGGGCGGAAGGCCGACGTCGATCTGACCGCCTATCGCAACGTGTTGCACGACCGTTCGGTGAACCACATCGAAGTGGCCGGCGACGACATCGCCCAGGCCATCCTCGACGAGGCCAAGTTGGGCTATCGGACCCTCATCATGGGAGCCGGCATCCACCAGCGGACCCCCGTCGAGTCCAACGGTGGGGTGGGCCGCACCATCGTCACCCCGCTGGTGGACGATGTCCTGAGCCGTAGCCCCGTTCCGGTGGTTGTGGTTCGACCGCCGAGGGATTCAGCCGGCCGACTGCCGTGGGCCTTCACCCGGGCCCTGATTCCGGTCAACGGTTCCCGCACGGCCCGCGGGGCTCAGGAGATCGGGGCCTATATGGGTGGCCGACTGGGTACCCACATCCATCATCTTCACGTCTCGACCGATCCCAGCACCAGGCTCGAATCCCTGCTGGGCGATCACGGTCCTCATACCCAGCGGGCTCGACACGTCTTGAACGACGCCGCCCGCCTGGCCACCGTGGCCGGAGCCAACATCACCGCCATCGTCGAGCACGACACCAACCCGGCTCGGCAGATTCTCGAGTCGGCCCAAGAACTCGACGTCGATCTGATCGCCATGTCCGGCACCAGCCGGGTCAACAGCGGTGAGCTGCTCGTGGGCCAGACCATCGAGTACATCCTGGACAATGCCGAAATGAGCGTGGTGGTGGCGCTCGACCCGGTGCCCGATTCCCAGCGCAAGTCCGGCGCCAACGAGGTCGAACTCGAACAACCGGTGGCCCAGTCGGACCTCAACCCGCCCGGGTCACCGACGGCTGCCGCCGACGACGCGGTGCCGGCCTGAGGGGAGACGGATCTCGTCGATCCATGGGACGTCTCCGAACGCGTCACCGGCCGTCAAGGGCCGGTGACGCGTGCTCGGAGTCGTCAGTCGTCGTCGATGTCGACCTCGCCATGCTCGGTGTAGTCGATGTGCTGAAGCGGCTCGATCGTGGTGGTGACCACACCAAGCAGGTTGGCGGCGATGCGCTTCCAGTACCGGTAGAGGATGGAGCGGGGAACAGCCCAATGACCCGGCTCATCGGAATGCATGTACTCCCGGACCTTGTCCTCACAATGGTTGCGCATCTCGATCGACCGCTTGATGAACGCCTCGGCCTTGGCATCGTCGTGGTCGGCCAGTAGTGCCGTCGCATCGGCGAACATCTGGGAGATGACATTTCGATCGGCGATGAACTCATCGATGTCGGGGGCGTCGACCAGTGACACACCCTCGTCGGTGAGATCCAGGATGTTCTTGGCCTGATCGCCGATGCGCTCGATCTTCTTGATGAGCAGAATGGTCCCCAACACGGTGCCGATGTCGTGGGTACCCTGCACAGCAACGTGAACCACCAGACCCTGGCGGAGCTCCTGTTCGGCCTCGTTGATCCTATGGTCCGTGACGTTGACCTCGGCCCGAGCCTGCTCGGCCGAGGCGCCGCTCAGAACCGCTGCCGTGGCCAGATCGAAGGAATGACGGGCGTCACCGATCATGGACAGAACCCGGGCCTCCATCTGGTCGAGGGGTTTCTCATCTTTGCGCAAGAATTCGAACATTGACTGATACTCCTATCGCAGGATGGCGATGCCGAGGGCGGGAATGACGATGAACACAATGACAACGTAGCCGACGGCCCACTGGCGCCGCTGCACCGCAAGGTCGGCCAGGCCCTCGGCCAGGCGTATGGGAACGTCTCTGGCCACGGGTATGACGTACAGAAACAGGATACCGAGCACGTTGAACGTGGTGTGGACCAGTGCCACCGTGAGCGAGTCGACACTGCCGGTGGCCAGGGACGCCAGTAGGGCGGTGATGGTGGTGCCGACGTTGGCCCCCAGCGTGACCGGGTAGGCGTTGCGGAGCTGGAGCACTCCCGCCGCCGTCAGCGGGATGAGGATCGAGGTGGTGATGGACGACGACTGCACGGCCATGGTGATGACCAGGCCGAGGGCCATGGCCACTACGCCCCCACCCCGGCCAAGCACGGCGTTCAGCGAGCGCTCGACCCGATCGGCCACCAGCTTGCGCATGTTCTTGGTGATGAACGTGAGCGACAGCAGGACGATGACCAGGCCGGTGAAGACCAGCATGACGCCGAGTACGTTGCCCGAGGCGATGACGCCCTCGATGTCCTTCAGCGCGTCCACCGGAGCCTTGACCATGCTCTTGATCGGGCTCTCCCACTCGCTGCCGGAGGTGCCCACCAATCCGCCGGTGATGCTCTCGGCGATACCGGATACCAGTCCGGTGGCCAATTCGAGCGGGAGCAGGATGGCCACGGCCAAGACATTGAAGAAGTCGTGCACCGTGGCGGCGGCAAAGGCCCGACGAAACTCGTTGGTGGCCCGGATATGGCCGAGCGAGACCAGGGTGTTGGTCACGGTGGTGCCGATGTTGGCGCCCATGATCATGGGTACGGCGTCGTCCACTCCCAGGGCCTGGGTGGCCACCAGGCCGACGATGACCGACGTACTGGCCGACGAGGATTGAACCAGCACCGTTCCCAAGATGCCGACGAACAAACCGGCCAATGGATTGCTGACGTTGGAGAACAGCTGCTCCTGGGTGTCGGCCCCCATGACCTTGATGCCGCTTTCCAGCGAGGACACACCGACGAGGAAGATGTAGATGAGCCCCAGGACGACAACGAAGCGAGCCGGTCCGGGAAGGTCGAAGCGGGACTGCTTTTCAGTAGTGGTCGGCGTGCTCATCGGGCGCAGCCCTCGGCTGCCGATCCAGTGGTGCGATGGCCGGCGTGCCGACCATCGTCGCGATGGGCGGACGGCCGTAGCCGGCCGGCCCGATCTCGATCATGCGGCATCCGCCGGTACGTGTCCTCCACGGTCGTAACCCCCATCTCGCTGGCCGTTCGGTTTGCTGAACATAGCAAACATCGAGTGAACAGTACGTTACCGGGCGGTAAGAAAAGTAGGGACCAAAGTCACTTGACAAGCAACTACTTGCGCGAAAAACGGTGCGGACGTCCGTGCAAAGCCCACCATCTTGGGGCAGCATGGTGCGATGGCGTCCCATATCTTCAACAGTCCGCTTCCCGACCAGCAGATCCCCCGGGTACCGCTGACCGAGTATGTGCTCCGCCACCATGACCGACCGGGCGACCGACCGGCCATGATCGACGGGCCGACGGGGCGGACCTACAGCTTCTCCCAGCTGGGTGATCACATCGCCCGCCTGGCCGGTGGGCTCACCAGCCGAGGCTTCGGGATGGGACGGACCATCGGGCTCATGGCCCCCAACCTGCCCGAGTACGCCATCGTTTTCCACGCCGCCTCCGTGGCCGGGGCCACCGTCACCACCATCAACCCGACCTACGGGCCGGAAGAGGTGCAGTTCCAGCTCAACGACGCCGGCGCCACCTTGCTCATCACCATCGGGGACTTCCTGGACACGGCCCAGGCCGCCGCCGCCGGCTCACCGGTGACGGGCATCGTGGTGATCGGCGAGGTACCCGAATCGGCGCCGGCTGCCGGCTCTGCCCACAGCCTGCCGGTGGAGGCCCTCGACGCCTACTACGGCGAGCCCATGGACCAGGTCGACGTCGATCTCGACGAGCAGGTGGTGGTGCTCCCCTACTCATCGGGAACCACGGGTTTCCCCAAGGGCGTGATGCTCACCCACTACAACCTGGTTTCCAACCTGGCCCAATCCCGACCCGTGTTCAGCTACGAGGACGGTGAGGTGGCCTTGGCCGTACTTCCGTTCTTCCATATCTACGGCATGCAGGTGTTGATGAACGGACTGCTGGCCGAGGGTGTCACCGTCGTCACCATGCCCCGGTTCGACATGGAGATGGCCCTCGAACTCATCCAGCGGCACAAGGTCACCCAGTTCTTCGCCGTACCCCCCATCGTGCTCGGTCTGGCCAAGCACCCTGCGGTCGACAACTTCGACCTGTCCTCCATGCGCAAGATCTTCTGCGGCGCCGCCCCGCTCGGGGCCGAGCTGGCCGAGGAGGCGGCAGCCCGGATCGGTTGCCCGGTTGTCCAGGGATACGGAATGACCGAACTCAGCCCCATCAGTCACGCCACCGCCGGCTCGGACTCGAAACCGGGATCGAGTGGCATCACCGTTCCCAACACCGAGTGCCGTCTGGTCGACAGCGACGGCAACGACCAGGGGCCCGGGGGCGAAGGAGAACTCTGGGTTCGGGGACCGCAGGTCATGAAGGGCTACCTCAACAATCCTGACGCCACGGCCGCCACCATTGACGAGGAGGGGTGGCTCCATACCGGTGATGTGGCCCGGATCGACGCCGATGGCCACACCTATATCGTCGATCGGGTCAAGGAGCTCATCAAATACAAGGGGTTCCAGGTGCCGCCGGCAGAACTGGAGGCCTTGATCGTCACCCACCCGGCAGTCGCCGATGTGGCCGTGATCGGTATTCCCGACGATGAGGCCGGCGAACTCCCCAAGGCCTACGTGGTGCTCAAGCCGGGGGCCGAGGCCGGGGCCGACGACATCATGGCCCACGTGGCCGAGCACGTGGCCACCTACAAGCACATTCGGCTCGTCGAGTTCACCGACGAGATCCCCAAATCGGCATCGGGCAAGATCCTGCGCCGATTCCTGCGGGACAAGGCGCGCACGCAGACTCAGGAGGGCTAGTACGAACGGACCTCTCGACTCACTCGTCCGAGCGAAGGGCCAACTCCGCCGCCTCGACATGAACCGGGGTGTTGGTGCCGTCGAGTCCGAGTCGTCGCCGCAGCCGCTCGAGTTCCTCGACATCGACACTTTCGATGGCCACGCCCCACCGGACCTGATCGCGCACGGTCACCTCGACAGCCTCGGCCCGCGCCCGGCTCCCGAACGTGAAATGATGGCGTTGCTTCAAGACGGGCACGGCCAGCCCCGACGCCGCCACCACCAGCGCGATCAGGTGCGAGCGTTCGACCCCCTGTTCGGGTCCGCCAGGGTCGAGGGCGCGAAGCGTCGATTCGCCATGGCGACCAGAGGCGGGCCGGTCCAGGCCGAGATCGGCCAAGAGCCGAGCCACGGTCGACGGCCGTGCCGGCAACGATTCCGACAGGTCGGGGCGCCACTGTTCGAAGCTCCGCCTGACGTCGACCAGAAGTTTGGTTTCCACCACCTCGTCACGGATCTTGGCATTGACATGGCGATTGGGACCGACCAGGTAAAGGTCGTCGGAGACTTCCGTCCCGCCCTCGGACCCGTAGTGCTGCAGGCGGGAGCGTTGCTCGTAGAGCGCAGGGCCCCAGATCCGCCATTCGTAGCGCCAGTTCGTCGATTCCGTGTCAAGAGGGTGGTCGTCCATGTCGGTGTTCTTTCCCCGGTGCGATCCAACGCAACACTCAACCTGCACTGGTTTTACCATGTGTCGCCGGTGTCGACATCGAAACGGGCCCACTCCGCCTCCTGCCCGCCGATCGGCACGGGGGTTCAGTTGTTCCCGGACCCACCGGGTACGACACTTCTAGGATGGAAACGTATCGCGGCAAGCAGACACAACTGGCGGTCGACAACTTCCGGATCTCCGACGAGCCGGTACCGACGCCCGTCATCCGAGCGCTGATCGAGATCAAGGCGGCGGCGGCCTACTGCAACGCTCAAGCCGGCACCGGAGTGGGTCTCGACCCGGAGCGAGCCGACGCCATCATGACGGCATGTCACCAATTGCTGGACGACTTCCGTCCCGAACTGTTCCCGGTCGACGTCTTCCAGACCGGTTCCGGCACGTCCACCAATATGAACGTCAACGAAGTGGTCGCTCACCAGGCCGCAGCCATCCTCGGTGCAGACGTTCACCCCAACGACCACGTCAACGCCTCACAATCGACCAACGACACCTTCCCCACCGCAATTCGCCTGGCCGCCCTCGAGCTGCTTCGAACTATGGCCTATCCCGCCCTGGGCCGGTTGGCCGAGGTGCTGGGCCGCCGAGCCGCCGACTTCTACGATGTTTACAAGGCGGGCCGCACCCATCTCATGGACGCAACACCGGTCACCGTGGGCCAGGAGTTCGCCGGCTACCGGCAGATGGTCGACGACGCCATCCAACGACTGGTGGACGGCGAGTGCCGACTCCGCCAACTCCCCATCGGCGGGACGGCCGTCGGAACGGGACTCAACACACCCCCCGGCTTCGGGCCTGCGATGGTCGCCCGGCTTCAGCATCAGCTCGGGATGGAACTGTCGGAGGCTCCGAACCATTTCGCCGTCCAGGGATCCCAGGATGCTCTGGTCGAGCTGTCGGCCCAGCTCCGGGGAGCCGGTATCGCATTGTTCAAGATCGCCGACGACATCCGACTCATGGCCAGTGGTCCCCGCACCGGTTTGGCCGAGTTGATTCTGCCCGAACTCCAGCCCGGGTCATCGATCATGCCGGGCAAGGTCAACCCGGTCATCTGCGAGGTCGTGACCCAGGTGGCGGCCCAGATCCACGGCAACGACGCCGCGGTGGCCTTCTGCGGAAGCCTGGGCACGCTGGAGTTGAACACCTACCTTCCGGTAATGGCCCGCAATCTGACGCAATCGATCACCCTACTGGCCAATGCGACCCGATCCCTGGCCGATCAGGCCGTCGACGGCGTCACCGTCGACCGTCGGCGATGCCGCTCCTACGCCGAGGCCACCCTGGCGGTGGCCACGGCTCTCAATCCCCTTCTCGGGTACGAGACCACGACCCGGCTGGTCAAGCGGGCGGCTGAGACCGGCCGTGACCTCCGTTCGGTACTCGTCGACGACGGTGCCATGTCAGCGGAGGAAGTGGATCGGCTGCTGGATCTGTCGAGACTTGTCGGCCGGACATGATGCCCGGTGATGGACCGTTCGCCCGTCTATCCGACGAATTCACAGCAAGGTCGTTGATGCCCGGATGAAACGGCGATCACAACCGCCATTTGGCGGCGGCCGGCCACGAATCGATGGTTGGTCCACGAATCCCGGTTGACCGATCACGATCGTGGGCAACGCGCAGCAATGGGTCGCGAGGTCGAACCGGCGACCCGCCCGCCGGCGTCATCGACAAGCGCGAGCCTCCCGGGCCGGTTGCGGAGCGTGGGCGAGTGCGTTTGGAGTCGAGTCGGTTGGGTACAGCCCACCGGTATATGGCCACCACGCCACAACACTCCGACACCCGCCCGGTCCTCGTGACCGGTGCCACGGGCTTCATCGGACTCGAAGTCTGCCGCCTCCTCGACGCTGCCGGCATCCCGGCCCGGGCCATGATCCGACGACGCCACCGTGCCGCCCTGCTGGCCCCGCTCGACGTCGAGCTGGCCTTCGCCGACCTTCGCTCCCCTGATGCCATCCGGGCCGCCGTGAACGGATGCCGAGCCGTCATCCATCTTGCCGGTCGGGCCACCTTCGAGCCCTACGATCGTCTGTCCGCCACTGTGGTCGGCGGTACCGAGCTGGTACTGCGGGCGGCAGAGGATTGTGGCGTCGACCGCATCGTGCACGGCTCGTCGCTGTTCGTACACGGCCCGGACGACGGACCCACCATCACCGCCCAGTCGCCGACTCGCCCCGTCTTGGACTACGGCCACGCCAAACTGGAGGCCGAAACACTGTTGGATGCGAGTCCTGTGTCGACCATCGCCATTCGCCTTCCTCACGTCTACGGCTGGAATGATCTGCTGTTCGGCATCCTCCGATCCGGCTACCTGCCATTCCCCGCCGACCTCGATGGTCGCTTCCCCCACCTCCACGTGACCGACGCGGCGCGAGCCCTGATCGCCGCCGCCGGGCACAACGATGTCACAGGGCCGTGGCCGGTGGCCGACGACCTGACCGTCAGCTGGCGTCACTTCTTCGCCGTGGTGACCACCTACCTACCGACGGCCCGCATCATCAACCTGCCGCCATCGCCGATCACGGCCGGGCTGCGACTGATCGACCGCCTCCCCATCGACAAACCGACCATGCTGGCCGCCGACACCATCAGGGGCTGGAATCTGGAGTTGTCCATGGATCCCGGCTCTCTCCTGCCCTTGGGTATCGAGCCACTCTTCCCGACCGTCGACCACGGCATCCCCGCCGTTCTCAACGCCGCTCTACCCTACCGGTGGCGACACCCTGTCTTCGACCGCCGACCGGCGTGATCGCCCTGGATGCGGCCGCTCAGCCGGGCGCCGGCAGGCGGAGTCCGGCGTCGCACAGGACGCGACGGACCGAGTCCGAGATCCCGTTCGGGGCCGGCCCACCACTCCATATCCACGATGTACAGGAGGACACCTTCCTGGTACTGGAGGGGACCCTGGCCCTTCAAGTCGACAGCGATCTCATCGAGCTGGGGCCGGGCGACTTCACATCGGTGCCGCCCGACGAGGAGACGGCGATCGAGATCGGGCGTCGCCATGGCATCACGTGGACCGGCCCCACCATCGCCGCCCGGCTCGGTCTCGACGACGGCGGCAGCTGATCGGTTCGAGCATTTGGCAAGGGGGCCCGAACCGGGCCCGCCTTGACATCCAAACGACGCCGCGGTGCTGGTGAGTCCTCTGGGCCCCGGGCGGGCCGGCATGATCGCAGCGCCGGATCCGACGTGGAGCTGGGGACGACGGGGGTCGGTCGTGGCGATGCGGCACCAGCCGGGGTCAAGTCGAGGACGTCCACCCGGTCGTGCGCACGTACTGCTCGAAGTCGAGCATGTCGGGGCGGAGGCTCCTGCACTCGGCCTGGGCGTCGAGCATGGCCGGCGGGTGTGGCGGGCGGCCCCATTGTTCGAACATGCGTCGTAGCGTGATCCACTCACGGGCGAAGATGCGCATGAGCCAGACGGGCGGGACCTTGTGGCGCACTGCGCCGCCGCCGACTCGTGTGAGCATGGCGGCGAGATCGTCGCCGGAGATGAAGTCGCCGAGCAGGTTGAACTTTCGGCCGATGAAGTGGTCGGGATCGGCGAAGGCGAGGGCGACGAAGGCTCCGATGTCGGTGCACGCGACGTAGGGGATCTTGGCGTCGCCGTCGGCTTGGCCGGTGAGCACGCCTCGTTTGACGGGCAGGAACTCGCCACCGAGTTCGTCCATGAACGAGGCAGGGCACAGGAACGTGTACGGGAGCCCCCGATCGATGACGTACCGCTCGATGTCGCGTTTGGTCTGGACGTACGGCACGGTGACGTCGTCGTCGATGTGCAGCACGGTGGAGAGCACGAGGTGTCCGACGCCGGTGTCGACGCAGGCGTCGACGACGGCCCGGCCCTGGCGCATCTCGGTCGCTGTGTCGAGCTTGCCTTTCGGCGACATCGGGGTGGTGACGCCGTAGACGCCGGCGGCACCGGTGAACGCGGCCCGGAGGGAGTCGACGTCGGCAAGGTCGGCACGGACGACCTCGTGGCCTCGGTCACGGATCCGACGGGCGGCGTCACCGTCGGGGTCGCGGGACAGGGCACGAAGGTGCCAGCGATCCTGGGCTTCGAGGTGGTCGAGGACGGCACCGCCCTGCTGGCCGGTGGCGCCGCAGACGGCGATGGTGGGACGTCGGTCGTTCACGAGGGCTCTCCCGTGGTGATGGCGACGGTGCCGGCGGTGCCGTCGACGGTGACGAGTTGTCCTTGGCTGAGATAGGTGGTCGCCACGTGCCGGTGGCGACGACGGCCGGGATGCCGTGCTCTCGGGCGACGATCGCTGCGTGGGAGAGGGCGCCACCGGCGTCGGTGACCAGTGCGCCGATGCGGCTGAAGTTGAGTGACCAGGCCGGCGTGGTGATCGGGCAGACCAGCACGTCGCCAGGCCGGATGGAGCCGAAGTCGCGGTCGCTGCGCACGATGCGGACCGGTCCGGTGTAGCGGCCCGGCGAGGCCGGTGTTCCCGTGATGGCGCCGGTGCCGTCATCGGCGGCGTGGCTGAACTCCTGCTCGATGGCCCACAGCACTGCGCCGGTGGTCTGGCGGACCGCGTCGGGGAGGGCTCGGAGGTCGGGCGGGTCCTCCGGTGGTGCCCCCAGCGTGACCGGGCCGGGGTGGGCCTGGACCCAGGCCCGCTCGGCTCGTCGGCGCAGCGACCCGTTCGGCCGGCGCCTCGTCTCCAGTCGACACAGCCCTTTCGCAGCAGTTCGCGCACCTCGTCGAGTTCCAGCCAGCACGCGTCGTCGGAGCGCGTGCAGCACGCCCGAGCCGACCAGACGGCGGCCGATCTCGAGCATCGTCCGACGCACCAGGCCCGCGGGCAGGGCGTCGGTGTAGGCCAGGTTGTCCTCGCGGACCGGCCATACCCGGCGGGCCTCGGCCAGCGTATCGCGCAGGCGCTGCCGTTGCGTGCCGCCTGAGCCCGCGCGCCTCGGCCGCCGCCTCCATCTGCGGCTTCGGCCTCCGTTCGACGTTGGGCAAGCGCGTCGGCGAGTTCCTCGGGCCCGGTGCCGTCGGCGACGAGGTCGCGAAGCACGCCGAGCACCAGGCCGGGGCGCTCGTCGATCGTCGGCCGTCCGGGGTCGAACGCGGTGACGCGGCAGCCGAATCGGTCGAAGTGCGAGACGATCGCCGCGGCAGCGTCGCTTGCACCGATCTCCTCCAGAGAACGCAGGACGTCGTCGAGGGGCTCGCCGGCCCAGTCGGCCATGACCCGCCGCGAGTCCGGGCGTACGGAGATCGTGGCCGCGACCGTCCGGAGATCCCTGGTGGGAGCGGACGAGGTGTCGGACAGACCGTCGAGGAGCGACAACGCCTCCGAGGTGCTCCACCCCAGGGTCTCCTCGGCGAGTTCGACGAAGGGACGGACGCCCATCAGGTAGGGCACGAACAACATGAAGTGAATTCGGTGGGCGTCGGTGAACAGGTCCGACAGCGAGTCGAGGTGAGCCAACAGTTCGTGGTCGCCCATGGCGTCGAAGTCGACGCTCCGCAGCGCAGTCGATCCGTTCGATGAGCTCGGGCTTCCACTCGTCGTACCAGCGGTCGATGGTCCGCGCCGGCACTCCGGTGTCGACGGCGTGTCGTGCCGTGCGGAGCTTGCGGCGCAGACTCGGCACCAGCCGGGCGACCACGCCCAAGACCAACCACGGCGGAGCCGCACCTTCCTTGCCGCCCGGGGGCACGGCGTGGGAGTAGAGTTCACCGCCGAAGCAGCGGAACTCCATGCCGTCGATGAGTAGGCCGAAGGTGCCGACGACATCACGGAACGCCGCCTCCAGGGGCGGCACCCACATCGTCTCGGCGATCGGCGTGAGCGGCTCGCACAGATGTGAGGTGTCCTTCTCCCACGTCCCTTCGGTCGGGAGGTCGAAGCGAGGCTTGCGAGGCAGCGCGGTGATGGGGCGGGCCTGCAACAGCCACAGGTCGCCGTCGGTCGAGATGGCCCACTCGATGTCGACGGGTACGGCGAGGTCCGATGCCACCCGTCGTACGAGGTCGCCGATCCGCGCCACGTCGGTGTCGTCGAGCACCCCCTGCGGCCCGTGCGACCGGTGGCGGGTGCCGTCGGCGTCGATCCGCCAGTCCTCCGGCGTGAGCTCGCCCGAGACGAGAGCATCGCCGAGGCCGGCGACGGCACTGACGATCACGACGTCGTCACCCGTCACCGGATCGGCCGAGAAGGCGACGCCGGCGGCCCGGGCGTCCATCTGGCGTTGAAGGAGAACGGCCATGCCCGCGTCGGCCGTGCCCTGACCGCTCGCATAGGACCGGGCATGGGCAGAGTCGACACTGGCCACGACCTCGGCGATCGCCGCTCGGACGGCTTCGTCGTCGGCGGTCGGTACGCCGAGCACCGTGGCGTACTGACCGGCGAACGAGGCGTCATCGAGATCCTCGGCGACCGCGGAGGACCGAACGGCGACCACATCGCCCAGGGACCGAACGGCCGGTCCGAGCGTGTCGTCTCCGTCGGGTCCGTGTGCGCCGACCGGAACGACGACGCCGGGTGGGACGGCGTGCCCGAATCGGACGAGGCGGGCCAGGGTCGCGGCCTTGGTGCCGACGACGTTCGCTTCGAGTGCGACGTCGTCGGCGAGGCCGACGGGCGGCGTGGGTCGGATGTCGATGCCGGTGATCATCGGATTGCGTCCTTCGCTTTCGCTGACGGAGTCGGGCCGGTGGGTTCGGACGTGGCGGCGCTCGGGACTCGACCATCTCGGATGGCGTCCACAAGTGCCTCGATCGCCCATCGGGCCGCCGCGGTCGTGTCGGCTGCGTCGAGGCCGGCCTCGCGAAGCAACAGCCACGTCCGGCTGCTGGAGAGATGACGCAACACGCCGGCGACGAGGCGGGCGTCGTCGTCGGTGAGACCCAGCTGACCGACCGCGGCGGCCACGGCGTCGGTGCGCTGGCGCCGGTCCTGGTTCTCGATCGCAGTGCCCACGCTGAATCGCACCGCAGCCTTCGCCAGAGCCTCGTGATCGGTGAACATCGCGAAGTTGCGGGCCACTGCCCGAGGGAGATCGTCGACGGTTCCGGCCTGGGCGGCCCCGCCTGCGGCGGCCATGGCGTCCGACATCTGTTCCACCAAACCGTCGAGCATCGACTCGCGGGTCGGGAAGTGCCGGTACACGGTGCGATGGGAGATCCCGCAGCGGTCGGCGACGCTCTGGACCGAGAAGTCGGAGAGGCCACCCTCGAACACGAGCTCAGCGAGTGCATCGAGAATTCGATCCCGGGTGCTCGTCCCTGGTGTCATAGATTGTGTCACGACATAAGTTATGACACAGGCGCGGGAAGAAGTCAAGGGCTGGGTGGGCAGGTGCTGATCCAGCGGCGCGGATAGGTGCCGACAGACGACCATGTACCGCGCTCGGCGGCGCCGAACGAGCCGGGGTCGCGATTGCGGAAGAGGCGCCGGCAGCAGTGACGATCGCGGGGATGCCGAACTCGCGGGCCACCACAATCAACCCGACCTCGGGCGTTGCCGGACTAACGTCAGCTGCACATGCGCCGACCGGAACGACGACGCCGGGTGGGACGGTATGCCCAGGAACGACGAAGGCCGACCCGTGTGGATCGGCCCTGATCGGCGCAGAACTGTGAGTTCTGGCTAGGTGGCGGGGGCAGGATTTGAACCTGCGACCTCCGGGTTATGAGCCCGACGAGCTACCTGGCTGCTCTACCCCGCGCCGGTAGATCCTCAATCGTATCGGCCGTGCCGACAATTGCCACCAAAAAGGGAGTGGGCGGCTTCGATGCCCGTACACGCAAACGGACATCGAAGCCGCCTCGGGCGTCGCCCCGATCAAAGAACGACGTGGGTGCTCGCTATGCGATCCCTGTCGGATCGAAAGGGGCGGTGCACCAGCCTCGTTGCGGGCGTCAGCCCGATGAAAGGCGGTGGTTAGCGTCCGCAGGAGGCCGGTGCATCACCACTGTTGGTGGCCTAACGAAGGAGAAAGGCCGGTCGCCCGGAGGGCGACTGCCGATGGTGCAGCCGTCGCAGATGCTAGGTGTCTTCGACGGCTGCACCTCGGCGGCCCGTTGATGGTGAGATCAACGGGCTGGGTCCGAGGGGTTCGACTGCGGCGGAATAGATACGCCGAACCTGGACCGCAGAACTAGAAGAAGGTGACCGTACCGATGATGGTGGGCAGGGCAGTGGCAATGACGGTAGAGGCGGCGGAGGCTATGACGAAGAGGCGACGAGACATTTTGTGCTAGACTCCTTGGTGCATTGGCAAGGCGCTGACTAGAGCGTCTCACCCGAGCGATGGTGGGGTGTTTCCGAGCGTGTATGTTTCGCTCTACTCCACAGAATGTCCCCTGTGTGTCGCCGGGCTATCTTCGCTTTTCCAATCCTTCGGGCCAAACTATGGGGCCACTGCCGAAAAACCCCCTGTGACCAGGTGCTTCTTGTTGCTTGTCTGAGGAGAAATTTCTACGAAGATCTTCGAGTCTTCGGCTTGAACCCCAGTTTTCGCAGCTCGGCGAGATCTCGCTTCACCGTTCGCTCACTCACACCGATGGCATCAGCGAGATCCGACACCCTGGCCACGGCCCCGGCTTCCGCCGCCTGCTCGGTCAAGCGTAACGCCCGCCTCCTACGCCGCTCGGACGACGACGTCGTCTCCCAATCCTCGGGGAGGGATATCGACCACCGCACGGCAGCGAACTCATCGGAGTTCAATGGCCGACCCAGGGGCGCATCAGCCAGAGGAAGCACCACATCCATGAACCGGGCCTTCAGCTTCTCGTAATCCTCGATGATCGCGGTGAACTCGGTCGAGGCCCAGGCCGCAGTGCGCTTGTCGTCGGGGATGCCATCGAGATTGGACTCCAACAGTTCATAGGCCAGCTCGAATTGGCCAATGGCGTCCGCTTCCCTGCCCACCGCCTTCAGCACCCGACCACATCGCCAGGCGGTGATGAAGGCGAACTCGGCCTCGGCCCTATTGAGGGGTATCGCCCGCTCGACATCGCGAATGGCACCGGCCGTATCCCCCAGCTGGATCGAGGCCATGGCCCTCAGCGCCAGGGCATGGGCCATCATGTAGCTGAAGGAGTGACGTTCGATCAAATCGAGGGCCACGTTGATCTCAGTGATGGCTGTGTGATAGTCCTCCGAGTCGACGGCGAAATCGGCGGCGATACGCCTGGTCTCGATTTGGCACTCGTGGTTCTCGATGGCCAGCGAATCTTCGATCAGGTGGTTGAGCCGGCGCCTGGCCAGCCGCCGTCGCCCGCTACGCCAATCGGTACTGGACAGTTTGCACAGCGACATGATCTCCATACGACGGTCGCCGACACTCCGGAAGTACACGGCAGCCGAGTTGGCCAGGGCCGCCGCCTCTTCGTGCTGACCCACGAGACGATGGTGCAGCTCTGCCAAATTCATATTGACGAAGGCCTCGCCCCGCCCGTTGCCGACCGAGCCGAAGACCTCGGCCGCCTGGTCGAACAAGGGAAGCGCCTTACCACCCCGACCCTGGGCGGTATAGATGGAGGCCAGGTTGACCAGGCTGCCGCCCTCGCCGTAGCGATAGCCAATCTCCCGACTCAGTTCGAGCGTTCGCCGGCCGCAGGCGACCGCCTCATCGTAGTCACCCCGGCGGAAGGCGGAGATGGACTGGTAGCTGAGGGCCTCTACCTGGCTGCGAACGTCGTCGAGTTCCTCGGCCTTGGCCAGCGCACGGGCCACCAGCCGGTCACCCTCCTCGGTTTCGGCCATGTCGATGAGGGCTCGACCGAGTTGGTTGTCGATCATGACCCGACCGGCGTCGTCGGGCGTGGCCCCCAGAGCTTCACGCAGGGAACGAACCGCACCTCCCAGATCACCGCCGCGATAGCGAGCGACACCGACCACCGTCAGCAACCGATGGGCGGGATGACCGGCTTCACGAGCTCTCGGCACCCAGCGCAGGGCGAGTTGGGCGGCTTCGTCGGGCCGGTCGGTGTTGGCCATCAGCCATGCCTCCCGCTCCACCAGCTCCAAACAATCGGCCAGGGGGAGATCGAGTTCGTGCAGCCGCTTCAGCAACATCTGCTGATCGGTTCGCCGGCCCAGCACATCGAGCACCGCTTCATACTCGAGCAGATCACCGACTCGTTCCACCAGCGTTCGGCCGGCGGTGTCGGCCGCCTCGTCGGCCCGGCTGTAGTGGTCGGCCGCCACCCCGAAGGCGTTGAACTCCATTGCCTCTCTGGCCGCCACCAGGTGCCAGTGGGCGGCATCATCCCACAGCTGTGCACTGTCGGCGTGATGGGCCAGTTGGTGAGGCTGGGCCCCCGGCGACGCCACCAGGACTTGGAAGATCTGGTCGTGCCACGACAGGATCTCCTCCCGATCGATGGACTGGTAGACGGCCCGCCGAGTCTGATCATGGGAGAACTGGCACGCTCCCGATTCCAACTCGATCAGGAACCCCCGGCGGACGGCGTCGTTCAGGGCGGCAAGGGTACGTCGCCGATTGAGCCCGGTTACGTCGGCCGCCTGCTGGACCGTGCACGGTTCGCCCAGCACGGCGAGGGCGCTCATGATCCGACGCACGTCCTCGGTGAGCGAGGCCAGCCGCTGCGCCAAAGCCCGGGCGATGGTGGCCGGATAGCGATCGGTAAGGACGTCGGACGGATCGCCGGCCCAGTTCGCGGCGGCCAGAGCCTCCGGGTCACGCAATGCCTCCAGTACGAACAGCGGGTTGCCCCCGGAATCGTCGATCAGCCGCTCGAGAATCCGGTTGGAAAGGCCACCGGGCCCCAGTCTGGCCGTCACCAGCTCTCGGATCTCGGCCTGATTGAGCGGACTGATTACAACCCGGCTGGTGGAAGTCAGACTTTCCAAGCGGGAGATCACGGGCCAGACCGCCTCGGACTGCTCGGCCTGGAACCGCCGGTAGCTCAGGCAGACCAGCACCCCGCTTCGGGCCAACCGCTGACCAAGGTTGGCGAAAACCTGCATCGAGTCACCGTCGCTCCAATGCACGTCCTCGAACACGATCAGGGTAGGGCCCAAGCCCCCCTGGGCCAGGATGATCCGGGCCAGAGCCTCACTCATGCGAGCCGGCTCCTCCTCCGGCCGCAACGGCTGCCGGGTCCCGGCGTCGACCACGTAGAGTCGCAGGTCCTCGAACAGGCTGGAAGCCTGCTGCAGCCAGACGGGCTCCGTTACCTCGGCCAGATGCTCGCCTCGCAGCCCGGTCGTGGCCGGGGTGAGGGCTTCCCGGATGGCCTGGTAGGGCTCCATGGCGCTGAGTTCGGTATGACCGGCGGTGAGTACCCGCACCCCACGCCACTCGGCACTGTCGATCAGATCCTCGACCAACCTCGACTTGCCGATGCCCGGCTCACCCTCGATCAAAGCGACGCCACCGTTGCCGCCGACAAGATCGTCAACGCGGTTCAACAGGATGGCTCGCTCCCGGTTACGGCCGATGATCGGGCCCGCCGTTGTATCCATGGCGGTCGGCGGGGTCGCTGCGCCGCCCTCGGAGCGAATCCGCTCGATCAGCTGGGTGGTCTCCCACGACGGCTCAACCCCGAGCTCGTCGTCCAGTACTCGACGGCACAACTCGTACTGACGCTCGGCCGCCGCCGTCTGACCGAGTAGGGCGCACAGTCTCATGACCTCCCGGTGGGCATCCTCCATGAGCGGATCCTGGGCCACCAGCTCCCGTGCGTAGCGCATGGCGGTGGTGTAATCCGACCGGCCCTTGTACAGCTTGATGAGCTGCCGGTAGGCGTCCAGACAGCGGTCCCGGATTCGGGTCCGCTCGGACTCGATCCAGTCGTCGTAGTGGCCGGACAGTAAATCGCCGGGATAGCTGTCGACGATCTCGGCCAGCCGTTCGGCCAGGGCAAAGCGGGATACCCGCTGGTGGAGTTCGGTGCTGATGTCGTCCAGCCGACGTTCGAAGCTCTCGAAATCGATCTCCACTCGCCAATCGGGCGAGATCTGGACCGTGGTCGACGTCGTCTGCAGCAGTTCGTCAATCCCGGCGTCACGGAAGGCGGCTCGGATCTTCCACAGTGCGTTGCTGAGGCGCTTGCGGGCCCGGTCGTCGGCCTGATCCGACCAGAAACGCCCGGCCAGCAGATCCCGGGTCTGTGGCCGATTGCGGTGAACGAGCAAGTACGCCAGCAAGGAAGCGACCTGTCGGGGCAGTGGGTTGACCGTGGTGCCACCGGCGGTCAGCTCGAAACCGCCGAGCATTCGGACCGAGACCGCCCGGCGACTCAACACGACTCCGTTCCGGGCCCTGCCTTCCGTCGCAGGGCGGGACATTCCGCTCCCGGGCCGAAGGGTTGAAAGGTGGCGGTGGTGGGGCCGGCCGGCATACGTGCCCGATCTAGTTTCGCTTGGCGGATTGGATGTTCACGAATAGGTCAAGTCTCGGCGATGTTTGACCGGAGGCCAAACTCGGGGTGGCGAGCACCGTCTCGCCACACTAGGTCAGGAGCCGGTCGACGTCGTCGCCGGCGATGGAGTCGGTGAGGGGAAGCGAAGTCCCCATCGGCAAGGACGGGGCGGGCCGACGTGATCAAGGCCTTGTGGGTCACCCGGGCCGGCGCCGAGCCCAGAGAGATGCGGGCCACTCCGGCGTCGGCCAGCCGTTGCCGGTTGTACCGGGTGAAGTGGCCGGCGACCAGCGCATTGACAGGCACATCGACAGCCTTGCACACCCGCCTGACGTCGTCGAGCGCAGGCGGCATGGGCACACAGACACAGTCGGCGCCGGCGGCGGCGAAAGACTGGTGGAGAGCTCGGAAGCCACCGGCGTCCATCACCGTGCCTACACGGGCTTGTCTGCTCGTTGGGAAGCGGCTGCGGCTTCCGAGTCGTTGGCCTTTCCGGAGCCCAAGGTGGTGTCACGGTCGAAGGCCACCTGGCAGAAGCCGTGGTTGCAGTAGCCGGCAGGGTTCTTGGCCAGGTACTGCTGGTGATAATCCTCGGCGTAGTAGAAGGGACCGGCGGCTGCGATCTCGGTGGTGATGGTGCCGTAGCCGGCATCGGTCAGGGCTCGCTGATACCGGTCCCGCGACTCCACGGCGGCTGCGTGTTGTGCCGGTGTCGTGGTATAGATGGCCGAGCGGTACTGGGTTCCGATGTCATTGCCCTGGCCCATGTACTGGGTCGGGTCGTGGTTCTCCCAGAAGATCTTGAACAGCGTGTCCAGGTCGACCTGCTCGGGGTGGTACACCACCATGACCGCCTCGGTATGCCCGGTCATCCCAGTGCAGGTCTCCTCATAGGTTGGATTGGGGGTGGTGCCGCCGCTGTAACCGGCGGCGGTGGTGTACACACCGTTCTGTTGCCAGTAGAAACGCTCGGCACCCCAGAAGCACCCCATGCCAACGTAGAGGACGTCCGTTGCCTCCGGGAACGGACCGGTGAGCGGCGTGCCCAGAACGTAATGGCGCTCCGGCACCGGGATCGGCTCGCTGCGCCCGGGCAGGGTGTCCTCGGGGGCAGGAACGGTGAGTTTGGACGGGTCCAGTCGACGAAACATCAATACCTCCGGTAGTACCTCAAGCCTAGGTGTCAGGCCTTGGGCCGTCACCTCGAGATTCCTGCCGACCACCGTTGCCGGGGCGACAGGCGGGTCCACTTGGCAGACCGCAGGGCGGGAGGCCCGTCTACGGGGTTCCCGGTCGGGGTGTCAGGGAAACCTCGATGCCAACCTATCCAGCCAAGAAAGACGGCCCGATCGTTGCGCCGTAGCCTTCCGCCGCGAAGTACACGGGCAATCGATCGGGCCTTACAACGTACAGTACCACCAACCGTGTCGATGCTGAATACGGCGGCCCCTGACAACTGTGTGAAGTTTGTCCAACGACACACAGTATTTTACAATTCGGTGACAGCCGAAGGAACGAGGTGGTCGGAGCTTCAGGTTTCGGTCGAAGCCGGTGCCGGCGGTGCCGTACCGCCTCCCAACAGGCGGCGAGCCTCCTGGAGAGCCTCCTGAGCCCGGGCCCGCAGCCGGTCCGCTTCCTCCGGATTGTCGGTCTCGGCCCGATCAGCCAGCAGCAGCATCTCATCGGCATCGGCAATCAATTCGACCACCGACTTGCCTTCGGGGTTGTAGCTCCCGCCGGTATCGGGAGAACCCTCGATCATGGAGTCGTCGTCCTGCTCGACCTCGGGCGCGATAGGAGCGACAACCGGCTCGGCACCGTCGACCACGCCGGCGATGGCCTCCCCCACCGTCCGGGCCATGAAGATCCGGCCGCCATTGACGGCCACGATGCGCTGCAGTTCCGGAACCGCAGTGGCGCTGTTGGCTTCGACGTAGACGGGGCGGATGTAGACGATCGTGTCGTCGACCAGCACGATACTCATCTCGCCGAATTCGACCTTGGCCCCGGCCTTGTCCTTGATGAACTCGGTCAGATCCTGGCTTTTGCGGATTTCGGCATGGACCAGATCCGGCGCGTTGATCTGTCCCGTGGGAAGGTCGAACAGCACAAGCTCACCGTAGTGCTCAGGATCTGATCGGGCCATCATGAGCCCCGTGAGCTCGGGGCGAGCAGTGCTCGAACCCGACGCCCCACCTCGGGGCACAAAGGCCCGCTGGAGCACATATTCGGCCTCTTCGTTGTCGGGCAACCGGGCCATCAGGTAATGAGGTCGCATGGGGCCGGCGTTTGCCGTCTCGTTCTCCTCGATCTGGGCGTCGATCCGTGGCTGAGCGGCGATCGACCAGGCCACGTCGCCCTGGATGAAGGCACTGGGATCGGAGACGACATAGTTGGACCACATGTCGGTCTGCACCGTGAACAACTCCGACGGATAGCGGAAATGGGCCTCCAGTTCGGGAGGGACCTGGTCACCGTCGACGAACAGCTCGGGGAAGGCGCCACCCCACGCCTGGATGATGGGATCCTCTTCGTCGACCACGTAAAGCTGGACGTCCCCGTTGTAGGCGTCGACGACGACCTTGACCGAATTGCGCACATAGTTGTAGCCGCGGGCCAAGCTGGAGTTGGGTGCGGTCTGAGTGGCCACCGACTGGGAGTACGGATAGTCATTGGTGGTGGTGTAGCCGTTCAGAATCCAGAAAATGTGGCCGTCGGCCAAGACCGGATAGGGGTCGCTGTCGAAGCGAAGGAAGGGAGCCATGGTTCGGACCCTGCTGACCACGTCCCTGATGTAGATGACCCGGGACTCGTCGGTGATGTTGTTGGACACCAGGGGGTCAAGCTGGCGAAATCGCAGGGCGAAGGCAGCACGGCGAAGTACGGAGCCGATGGACACACCACCGTCACCGTCGTAGCTGAAGAGCTCCGACTGGTTGCCGGTCTGGTAGTCGACCTCCTGCCGATCGGCCCCGATAATGGCGTACCCGCCGAAATCCTCTCCGAAGTAGACCCGAGGCTGATCCATTTCGGCGTTCAGACCTTCATACACATCGGTGTTGCCCAGCTCACTGACGAGGAAGTCGAGGGCTCGGGATTCGCTGGCCACCGGGGAACGGCCGCTGTCGTAGGCGGCGGCCATGGCCATGCCATAGCCATGGGTGAAGATGACGTGCTGACGCTCCCAGGTATCCCCCACCTCTCCGACATTCAGGCCACGGGCCGACAGCACGACGGGGCGGAGCTGGCCGTCGATCTGGTACCGATCGACGTCGAGCGGGGATGAGAAGCTGAAGATCTTGCGCTCGGCCTCGTTCCTGGTCACCTCGTCGAACGCCAGGAACGGGTCGACGACGGGCACGTTGTCCAGGATGTCGGCGTACTCCTCGACATCATCGGCACTGAGCCCGGCCTCGTAGGGGAGGTCGAGACGGGTCACGTTGTCGCTGTCGAGACCGTAGGCGAACCGGGTGGCCTCGATGTTGTGGGCCACCCATTCGGTTTCCCGTTGCGACTCCACCGGGGCGACCCGAAGTCGTTGATAGGCCAGAGGGAAGAGGTTGCCGACGACGAAGTGGCTGACCAGCCAAATGCCGATGGCGACCACGGGCAGACCCCATCCGGGGCGCCAGATGTTGTAGACGATGAGCACACCGCAGAAGATGGAGATGAGGGCCAGCAGGCTGAGTGCAGGTTGGCGGATGATCACATCGGTGGCCAGAGCACCGTGATACTCGCCGGCCTTGTTGGTCACCAGTTCATAGCGATCGAACCAGTAGGCCACGGCCCGAAGGCCGGCAAGCGCCGCCAGCAGCACCGAGACATGGATCTTCACGCCACGGCCGACCCTGTTGTCGGACAGTGAGGGACGTATGCCACCATTCAGGTAGTGGGCGATCAGCACCACGATGAGGGTCAGGATCAGAGCGGCGAAGAACCAGTCGACGATGAAGGTCCACATTGGCAGCCGGAACACGTAGAACCCGGCGTCCCGGCCGTACAGGGGATCGACCCGACCGAAGTCCTCGCCGTTTCGAAACAGCACCCAGGTTCGCCACTGGGCCGATGTGTTGGCTCCGGCGATCAGGGCGAACAGCACTCCGAGCCCAAGCCGCACCTTGCCGGCCTGCCCCTCGACCAGTGCGTGGTACCGTTCGACCAGCTCCTCCTCGGCCGACGCCGGCCGCTCCGCGGGTTTGAGCCGATCGGCCAGCACCAGGTTGCCCCAGAACAACAGGAAGAACAGCACGCCGAAGATGAGGGCCATCAGCCACTGGAGACCGAGATACCGGGTCCAGACCGCGCCGATTCCGAGTTGATCGAACCAAAGCCAGTCGGTGAAGACCCGTGCGATCCCGTTGGCCGACAGGAAGAGGAGCATGACGAGGCCGGCGGCCACGACTGCGACCAGTCGCAGGCGAGACGTACGCGGGCGGTCATTCACAGTACGCATTGACTTTGAGGGTACTCGTTTGGCCCAAACCCCAGGACGCAGCGTGTCAAAAAGCCACGGAGGCGTCGTGTTCCCTTTAGCCCAGTTTTCGGTCGGGCCGGCGGCCGCCCCCTCGGTTGGTTCAGGACGGTCGGGGCACCACCAGGCAACGACAGTTGGGTAGAGCCAAGGGCCGAGCGTGACCGCTGGGGAACGCCGTTCCCTTGACCACATCGCCCCGACTGGCATTGATCTCACAGACCGGGTCGGGGTCATGGCGGGGATCAAGGTCCCAGGCGACGGCCGTGCCGTCGGCGATGGTCTCGTACAAACCGATGGCGAACGCCTCGTACAGGGCGTCCTCGGTGATATCGACCAGGCTGGTGTTGCGGAAGTCTCGGTAGATGGAGCGAATGGGCTCGAGAATCCGCTCACGGTCGTCGTCGGTGTTCTGCTCCACCAGTTGGATCACCGGTAGCCGAAGCCTGTCTACGATGTAGTTGGCCAACTGCCGCTGCAGGTTGTCGAGCGTGGCCCTGGACGATCGACGGGCACCTCCGGAACGAGCACCGGCTTGACCGACCGGCTCGAGCCCCTCCTGAAGAGGAGCCAGGTATCGATCGAGCTGCTCGGCGAATGAGGGGAGTTCCGACACCTCGATGGCGCCCCGACCGGCCCGGAGGCGATCCAGCAGATCGCTCTGGTCGTCATTGAGTGCACGGCGCATGGCTCGATGGAACTCGTCGGCCTTGCGCAATGCTGCGTCCCGGGCGGCAAAGTGGGGAGCCAACCGACCACGGTAGTGAGCCTCGATCAGCAAATCACCACGGTTGGCGTCGGGCGGCGTTGCCTCGGAGCGCGAAGCCACGGTGGTGATGACCTGGTCCAGACGCTGACCGCTCGAACTCCTGGCCACCTCGACCAACGAATCATCGGCGTCACTGTGATCGCCGGCGACGGGCCCATCGTCGGTCGATCGTAGATCGGCCTCGGTCAGCTCGATGGTGTTGAAGCCTTCGATCAGACCGCCGGCGATGCGGGCCGCTTGGTCGTCGGGGTCGGTATCCCCGTGGGTGGTGTCGTCATCGTCGGTCTCGCCTTCGTTCCCGGCTTGGATGTCGGCCTCGGCGTCCCCGGACTCGGACCCGCCGGCAACGTCGAGCGTGGAGTCGTCAACGGCGTCGGCGACGTCGACCTCGGTCTCATCGGCCTTGCTCTCGGGCCCGTCCCCACCGGCCTTGCGCTCGGCCAGAGCGGTGGCCGTTCCCGGAGTCGACGTCGTTGGGGGCACCTCGTCTCGCTCGCCGGCGGCCTGTGCCACCGATTGGCCGCCGGAACTTCGACCCGAACGGCCGCCACGGCGCCTCGACCTGGATTTCTTGGACCGTCTCGAACCGCTCGACGGGCTCCGCGGTCCGCCCGAAGCCGACGACCCGCTATCGGATCCGTCGGTCAGGTCGATCACGGCCTGTCCGCCATCTTCGTCCCCCGAAGCATCACCGCCCCCGTCGTCGGCATCGACAGCGTCGGGAGCCGGAGGGAGCTTGTCGTCCAGCTCGACCACCAGTTGTTCGATCTCGGCCTTGAGAGTCTGCTCATCGGCCACCGCCTCACCCAACCCGTCTCGTGCCGTCTTGACCGAGATCTCGTCCAGGCGCTCCGACAACGACTCGAGTTCGGATCGGGCCACCACCAGGGCCATCACCAGCCGGTCCCGGGCAGAGGTCATCTCCTCGAGATCGGTCCTCGTCCTCGTCCGCTCGACGACCAGCTCCGACAGGATCTGTTGGCGAAGCGCTTCGGCATCGGCCACGATCTGTTCCGCCCGTTCCCGAGCCGACGTTTCCTTGTTCTCGGCCTGGGACTCGGCTTCGGACAGTATGCGTGTGGTCTCCTCCAACACCATCTGTCGATGTTGTTCGGCCTCCTCCCGGGTGCGCTCCGCCGCCTGCTCGGCCTCGCCCGCCACCTGGGCCAACAGCTCCTCCGCCTCTTTCTGCTTGTCGGCCACGATTCGCCGGGCCTTGCGCCTGGCCTCACTGAGTTCGGCCTTGGCGTGCTTTTCGAGTTCCTTGGCCTCGGATTCGGATCGTTTGACGATGTCGACCGCCGCCGAACGAGCCGATTCCAGGACTCGGGCTGTTTCCTGCCCCAGCAGCTCGATGGCCCGGTGCTCGTCGAACACCACCTCGGCGTCGCGGTCGTCGTCGCCGTCATCGTCATCTCGACCGCGGTAGCCTCTCGAGGAGCGGTCATCCTGTCCCGGATCTGATCGGCGTCGGTCGCCTCCCCGAGCACCACGCCCGGTGCCCCGGTCGCCGTCGACCGACCGCTGAACCAGCTCGAGCTCGAGATCTCGGAGTTCGGCTCTCAGGACCTCGTTCTCCTCCTCGAGCTCTTCGATCCGATCGAGGGTTGTGGTCCGGGTGAGGGCGGCCAAGGCGTCTTCACCCCGTTCCTCGAGGGCGGACGCCAGACGGGTCAAGTAGTGACGGACTGCGTCCTGGTCGTAGCCCCGAAAGGCGGTGGGGAACTCGGCGGTAGCGATCTGATGGGGAGCGAACTCATGGTCACTCTGCATAGCCATACAACGATGCTACGACGTGTGGCGCTCGAAGTGCTGGATGTCCGACCCCTCGTCGAGCCACGATCGCCGGTCCTCGACCGACACGGACTCTCAGCCCTCGTCGACGGACTGAGGACTCCCGGGCGTCAGCTCCGACCCTGGTTGGCCGCCGCGTACTCGGTAATTGCGTCCACGTCGCCTCCCAAGTCGGCAAGGGCCCGCAAAGCCTCGTCGACGGTGGATACCGGGATGATGGTCAGGTCGTCCCCGGCGCTCTCTCTCACCTCGTCCAGTTCGGCCTCGCCCAAAGCGCTGGGCACGATGAAATGGTCGATCCCGAGATCCCGAACCGTCGCCGTCTTCTGAACCACCCCCCCAACCGGGCCCACCTGCCCGGCGGCGTTGATGGCACCGGTGACGGCCACAGCCTCACCCCCGGTGAGTTCGCCTTCGGTCAGTTGATCGAGCACGGCCAGGGTAAAGGCCAGGCCGGCCGAGGGTCCACCGACCGAACCCGAGTCGATCTCGACGTTGAATGAGAACTCGTCGCTGAACTTGAGCCGATCGGCGGGCTGGATACCGAGGAAAGCCCCACCGGTGTTGTCGGGATGCTCCCCCAGTTCGATGTCCAGGGAGAGGGTGCCGTCGCGACCGAACCGCTCAACCACCAATTCGACGGTGTCACCGGGCTGATAGCGACCAAGGATGTCGACCAGATCCTGGGTGTTTTTCGTCGGCTCACCGTCTATGGAGAGAATGGAATCACCGGGTTCGAGAATGCCGTCGGCCGCCTCACCCGGAACCAGCTGCTGGAGAACAACGGCATCGGTCTGGACAGCGTCATAGCCCAGCTCCTCCAGCGCCACGGCGACCGCCACCTTCTTCGAGTCGTTCATCAGTTCCAGGTTGAATTCCCGGTTCTCCTCCGGGGTTCTGTCGCCCAGAATGACCTCTTCGGGCAGGACTTCGACGTCGGAGTCGAAGCGCAGCCACAGGTACTCCCAGACGTTCGGCCGTTGACGTACCCTGACGGTCAGGTACATGAGTTCGCCCTCGCTGGGGTACTCCTCGATCCCGTCGATGGTGAGCAGGGGCTCGGTGTCACGAGCCGCGCCCGGGACCAGCGCAACATACGGCAACTTGAGCAGGATTCCGCCCACAATCGCAGCGGCGGCCACGACGCCGGCCACAGTGCCGGCCCACATGAGGACGGATCGGCGGTCGGTCAGATCGATGCCACGACCAGAGGGGCGCCGGTCGCCGGTCGGTGTCAACACGTCGGAATTCGCACTGTCGGTGCCGACATCGCCGCCGTGCCCATCGGCTACAGTACTGGTGTCGTCATCCATCACGGTTCTATCGGAGTCTCTGCGGAGCGGATAACGACAACGCTACAGCGCCCCGCCGAAAGGGCCGAGAAAATCAGCCGACTACCCTCGCTCAACGCTCCGAGCCGTGATGGGCCGGTACCGACGAAACAGCAAGCCCTCATGCAGCAGATGACCTATCAACACACCGGCAATCGGGGACCCCGAAAGGTCCGCACACCGTTCTGGCGACGCATCACCGCCCTGTTCACCCTGGGCTCGATGGTCGTCGTCGGTGGTCTCGCCCTGGCCGCCATGATCACACTGACGGTGTTGATGCTGATCTTCCTGATCGAGCGGGCCATCGCCTGATGGAGTTGCCGATGGGCCGGCCCGACACCTGCTGGTGTTCCTGACCGAGCAGGCCGACGTCAGATGGCTCCGCTCCGGGTGTGCGCCGATCAGCGCCCGAACAAACCCCGTTTGGCCCCCGAGCCGGTGCCTTCGTCGGTCGACTCGGAGCTCCCGTCGGATCCGAGACCGGTAGTCGATGCCGCCAGGTCGGCGCCGGAGTCAGCCGGCGGATCGGGCGGGCCAAGGGCTTCGACCGGTTCGCCCTGAGCCGGCTCGTAGCTCTCGCCACCCCCGTTGAGACCGTTGGTGCCCTTGGCCCCAAGCGCTCCGTTGGTCGGCGCTGCGGCGGCTTCGTCCTCACCGCCGTCGGGCAGGCTGTCGGCCAGTTCAACCCGATAATAGGGCCGGTACTGGAAGACCACTTCCTCCAACCGGAAGATGCGGGCGTGTTCCACACCCTGCTCGTTCCGCATCGACTCCACGAATCCCACGGCGTCATGGATGTCGTCGGTTTGGTGGTAGCCCGGCTTCCCGTCGGATCCCCGATAGATGACCATGTGTGACACGGTTGCTCCCTAGTACCTGAACTCTTGCCTACGCTGGTGATGATCCAGACTAGAGGTTCTGAGAAAAGTAATGAACTTGCAACATCTTTGTCGAAGCATCGCCATGGCCGGCCACACTGGGAAGAAGGCCCCGATCGAAGATGGCCTGGACCACAACAACCCGAAGGTGAGGACGACGGCGTTGGGTGCTGCGGCCAGGATCGGCCTGCTCGATACCGCTATTCTACGACGGTTTTTGCAGGACGAAGACGATGATGTCGCGTACCGGGCACTGGAGCTGGTTCCCACCATGCCCGATGGCGACGCCCTTGCCGAGGTGGTCATCGCGAAACTAGATGTTCCACAGTTTTCGGAGATGGCCGCCTTCGTGTTGGGTGAGCTGCAGCTCGACGGAACAGCTCGTGACCGAGCCGTCGCCGCACTGATTGCCCAGGTCGACAACCACGACGACCCTTTGTGCCGCGAATCGGCGGTGGCCGCCCTCGGCGCGCTGGGCGACGGAGTGGAGGCCATCCTGCGGGCGACCTCCGATGTGGCCACCGTTCGGCGGCGTGCTGTCCTGGCCCTGGCCCCGTTCGACGGACCCGAGGTCGAGGCCGCCCTGCGCCGAGCCTGCGATGACCGGGATTGGCAGGTCCGGCAGGCAGCCGAGGACCTCCTGGCCGACGATGGGCCCGCCCCAGGGTCGGGGTGATCCGCAAGCCGGCGCATTGGGCAGCGTCGTCGAATGGTCGCCGTTCAGCGTCGAGATCGAACCGTCGAGGTTCAGTCGGCGGTGAGTTGATCGACGGTGATGATGTGCTGGGCCTCGCGCCCCAGCTCGAGCCCTCGGACCAGTCCTCCCGTTTCCAGATGGGGACCGTGGCCTTGAGCGTGTCGATACCGAACTGCGCCGCCTCGAACGCCTCGCCTCGGTGCGGGGCGGACACGGCCACGACCACCGCTGCCTCGGTCAGCGGAACCTCGCCGGTTCGGTGGAGGAGGACAATGCGTCCCAGGTCGGGCCAGCGCCGGCGGGCCTCCTGACAAACGGCCCGGAGCCGGGGCGTGACCTGCTCGTCGTACGCCTCGTACTCGAGGCGGGTCACTCCGTCCCGACCGACCGAATGATCCCGCGCCGTTCCCGTGAACACGACCACCGCCCCGCAAGTGGGGGCCACAACCCAATCCGACGCGACGACGACCGGAAGAGGGCCGTGGGACAGTCCAACCCAGTCGTCACCATCGTCGGGAGGCTCGATCATCACACGGGGACCGGTCACGGATACCAGTGTAGGGAAGCCGCTGCCACCGCCTGGGCCGGAGATGGGAAAAAGTCCCCGTCCCAGCTAACGATGTTGAGGGCGCGGACTCACCGCCACGACTCAGCAGTATTCTGTGGTCCGTGCCCATGGACAACGGTGATGCGAGGAGCGGGGACTCCGTCCCCGATCCCGATGATCGCCTGTGGCGTCACCCGTCGGAGTTGGCGGCCGGTGCCGGGACGGCGCCGATCGGCCGAATCGACGGTGGTGGTCCGGGTGCGGGGTCCCGAGCGGTCGCCGTCATAGCCGTGGCTGCCGGAGCCCTCTACCTGAGCTGGTACCTCGCCGGCTCGACCTCGAGCCGATCGGTGTTCAGCCAAACGGCGAATCAAGCCGTGTCCGTCACCTCCGCCAACGTCACGACCTCTACCGTGGCGGTCCCGACAACCATGGATGCCTCCCCGTCGAACTCAGGTGCATCCGACGAGACGGCCGCAGCGTCGAACACCGAGGCGTCCGAGGAATCGCCCCCAGACAACGGATCGCCGAAGACCGTGCCCTCTACCCTGGCTCTCGGACCCCTCGACGACGGTGACCTCACCTCCTACTCCGGGGAGTCCGTGGGCCCCCTGCTGGAGTCGCTGAACCAGGAAGCCAACGAACAACGCCAAGCCGGGCTCTACAAACATCGAACCGGGCGGGAACCTCTGGCACGCTTCATCGCCCACGACGGCATGCTGCTGACCAGCGCCAGTGCGCTGGCCGGCCAGAGCAAACTGTCGCTGTGGGACAAGAACGACTGGCTGGCATGCGATGTGACCGCCATCGATCCGGTCAGCGACATCGCCGTACTCGAGCCCGAACTCTGGTCGGACCAGCTCGACGCAATGGCCCGGACCATCGATCCCGACCTGTCACCTCTTGAGCTGAACCAGAAGGTGATGATCAAGCCGACGACACAGACCGATGCCGGTACCGACGGCACAGATGTCGACGCCGGCGCCGTCGTGGGTCTTGAAGAACGTGTCGAGCACCGCGGCGGACACGCCGTCTACGACGGCGCCCGGACCACCATCGAGTTCAGATCGTCGCTGGCCGGTGGGCGGCTACTGGACGACCGGAACCGGACGGTGGGCATGATCATCAACGGCAGCTCGTGGAGCCTGGCCGCCATGCCCATCGACTCGGCCCTCGGCATCGCGAAGGCGCTTGTGTCCAATGACGAGCCCCATACCGGCCGGCTGGGGCTGGAGACGATCACCCATGCCGGCGGGGCGGCCCGGGTGACGTGGGTCGACCCCGATGGCCCATCGGCCGAACTACTCGATCGCGGGGACATCATCGAGACCTGGGACGGGGAGCCGGTCCTCGACGCCGACCACCTCGTCCATCTGGTGCGCCGGACGCCGGCCGACCGTCCGGTGGAGATCGGGGTTCGGCATCGGGGACGGCCCGGAACGACCATGCTGATCCCGGCCCCGACGGCGATCAACGACTGAGTCGGCGCACCGCCCATAGCGCGCCACCGACGACGGCTGCTCCGGCCGCCGAGGCCGCCCCCAGCGCCAACTCCTGGCGGCGTTGAGGTCCCATTGATGCGAAAAGAGGCGGTGGGGTCCCGGCGATGTAGCTCTCCTCGTTGCTGAAGGCGGCCCGCCATCCCTCGGCCTTCAACTTGTCGGTGGCCACCACCCACGGGTGCCGGACGTAGGGCTCGAGGCCGGCCAGAAGTGACTCGTCGGCCAGCGTCTTGGCGGCCCGGAGCCGAAGCCGCCCGATCTGCTCGGGCAACCTGACCTCGCTCTCACCCCGTAGGGCCCGGAAGTCGTCGGCCCCGATCCAGCCGTCGGCGGCCACGTTGTAGACCGCATCCAGCTTTCTGATCGCGGCCAGGATGACGGCGTCGGCCAGATCCTGGTCGTGGATGAACTGCACCGGCGGATCGACCTGATCGGGACGCAGAGCCAGGGCGGCCCGAAGAGCCAGACCGATCCAACTCGAACCACCCTCGGAGAACGAGGTGGTCGGCCGGAGTACGGTCAAACCGGCTCCGGTTTGTCGGGCCCAGCTCCGAGCCCGCAGCTCCATCTCCGCCTTGGCCACGGCATAGTCGAGTGTCGACTCGGGGCGCAGTGGCTGGGACTCGGGGATGGGTATCGGGTTGTCGGCGTAGGCACCGTAGACCATGGCCGACGACAACACGACCATGTGGTCGACACCGCATTCCGCCGCCGCCCGCTGGATGGTGCCGAGCATGTCCAACGTCGATGATCGTGGCCGCCTGGACCGCCCGTCGGCCAGGTGGACCACCGTGATCGCGTCGGCGAACCGCGACGCCAGGTCGGCCGAGCCCAGCTCGACGCGGTGGATATCCAGCCGATCCCCGGCATCGGCATCCGCCGACGAGGACCCGAGGTCGGAGCCGGCCCCGATCAGGTGGCGAGGCGACAGTGGAACCCGATCGAGGGCCACGATTCTGGTGTCGGCTTCGACGATCTCCGGGCTTTGCAACAGGCCGGCCACCACCCGTCGGCCGAGAACTCCCCCCGCTCCGGTAACAACAATGGACGTCACTCCTCTACGATGCCCTTGTGAGCAGCTCCAATCCACTCGGCGGTGACGTTCCGTTCTTCGACTTCAGTTCCCTGCTGGGAGGTTTGTCGGGAGCCGATCCATGGAAGGCGGCGACCGAGATCGCCATGTCCATCGCCTCCGACGGTGGATCCGAACACAACATCGATCCTGCGGTGCGTTTGGCGGTCGAGGATCTCGCCCGGGTGGCCGAGCTCCACGTGCAGCAGGCCCCCGGGGTTCGCCTTCCTCCCGGCACCAAAGTCTCGGCCGTGACCAAGTCGGTGTGGGCGGCTCAGAGCGTTGCCGCCTACCGTCCGTTCTTCGAACGATTCGGCGAGGCTCTTTCGGCCAGCATGGAGGCCGAGACATCGGCCTTCATGACCGAGATGGGTGGCGACCAGGGCGACGATCTCGAGCCGACCGATTCACCGTCGGGCGATCCCATGGCCGACATGGTCGGGATGTTCCCGGCTCAGATGATGAGTCAGCTGTTTTCGGCCCTGGGGCCAATGCTGGTGTCCACCAGTGCCGGCTCCATGATCGGCCATCTCGGCCAGCAAGCGTTGGGCCAGTACGATCTGCCCATCCCCCGCTCCGGTTCCGAGGTGCTGGTCGTGCCCGGAAATATCGACGAGACCGCCATCGAGTGGGATGTGCCCGCCAACGATCTGCGGCTTTGGGTCCTGATCCACGATCTGGTGGCCCACGCCGTACTCTCGGTGCCTCATGTGAAATCCCGGCTGGAGGCACTGCTCCTCGACTTCGCCTCGGCCTTCCGCCCCAACCAGCAAGCCATCGCGGAACGGTTCGGCACCATCACCGACATCACCGAGATGCAACAGTTGTCGGAAGACATCGGTAATCCCGATGTGGTGCTGTCGCTCATGCGGTCCCCGGCCCATGACCTGCTGGTGCCCCAGCTCGACGCACTGGTCGCCGCGATCCTCGGCTTCGTCCGACACACCGTGGCCGAGATCACCGACGGGCTGGTCGTGTCACGGGGTCGCATCGAGGAACGGATCTGGGAACGATGGACCGATGTGGCCCCGGCCGACCGTTTCATGGAACGGCTCCTCGGACTGGAGATCGATGAGCAGACTCTGAACCGGGGTCGGGACTTCGTCTCCGGAATCGTCGACCGGGCCGGCGAGGTCGGCCTGATACGGCTGTGGGGCGACGAACTCGACATGCCCACCGCGGCCGAGGTCGACGCCCCCGGACTCTGGTTGGCCCGCATCGGGCTCGATGACGACGCCGACAGCCTCAGCCTCGATGTGCCAGACGACCTGTCGGGCCTCGACGACGATCCCGCCTGGGGCGACGACGACTGAGGGCCCGCGCCGTCAGATATCGGCCGGGGGCCGGCTCAGCGGTTCCGGCCCCGCCGCTTGGCCAGCTCCTGGGGTGAGGACGCCGACACGACCGGGGGGTGACGATCACGGCTGGGTCCCGCCGGTGGCGGCGCGCCGTTGGCTCCCGAATCAGGCCCCGACCGTGGACCGGACCCATTCCGATCCTTGGGCGTGGTGTCCTCGGATCGGGATCGGAACCAGGTCCGACCCCGCAGCCGCCGACCCAACGGATCGGGCACCCGGTCGGCCAGCCGGTCGATGCCGTCGTGGAGAATCCCATCGGAGACCACGGCCGCCGGATTGGGGGTTCGCCCGATCCAGTAGGTGGCGGCCACGAACAGAGCCGATCCGGCGACCATCAGGTAGCCGATGCGGGCCGGTAGAGGGATGACCACGGGGACGATGGCGCCCAGCACCCAGATGAGCTGGAATCGGCTCTCGTAGCGACTGAAGGTGCGGCCCAGGTTGGCTCCCGGAGCGTCGCGTTGGATGATGGCGTCGAATGCCTGCTTGCCGCCCTGGGCTGCCAGGGCGATACCGGCGGCCATGATGAAGGCCCCGGCCAGACCGGTGGAGATGGCGGCCAGCATGGCCAGGATGGTCAACACGATCAGGGCGTAGGCCAGGATACGTTCCTCCCGGAGCCTGGTCCGGAGCCGGGGCACGCTTGCCGATCCCAGCAATCCACCGATGCCCACGCCGACCAGAGCCACACCGAAGTGCCACGGTGGCGCTCCCCCGCTGGTCAGGTTGAGACGTTCGAATCCCATCAGCTCGCGCACCTGATGGCCGAGTTCGACGCCGGCGCTGGTAGGACCGGGATCCACCCCGCCTCTCAGGTCGAAGGCCAGCAGCATGGTGATGAAGCCGACCACACCACGCAGGTAGCCCATGGCACTGGAGCTCACAAGGATGCCGGCACCCAGGAGTTTCCGGCGCTCGGCCGGATCCTCCCCTTTGGCCGCCACCGTCGTCGACGGGATTCCGAAGCCCAGCACGGTTGCGGTCAGGAACACGATCACCCCCAGACCCAGCACCCAGGGCGCGCCCCCCAGCTCCAGCAGGGCGACACCGGGGATGCTGGCCGCCGCGCCCGACAATGCCGACAGTATGGCCAGCCGGGAGTTGGAGCGGACCAGCACGGCGTCGGATTCGACCGTGGTCGGCACCACCGCGCTCTTGGCCACGGCGTAGGTCTTGCCCATGACCAGCATGGAGAACGCCAGGGGGAACAGCAGCCAATCCTGGACGTAGCGAACCAGAGCGGCCATGAGCAGGGCTCGGACGAAGGCCGAACCGATGATCATGAATCGGTGGCCGCCCCGGAGCCGATCCATGAACGGTCCGAGCAGTGGTGCGACGAAGGCGAAGGGTGCCAGCGTCAGCACCAGGTAGGCCCCCACCCGCCACCGGGCGTCGTTGGGGTCGACATCGAAGAACAACGAATCGGCCAGGGCGATGGCCAGCAGCGTGTCACCGGCCACCGAGAAGGCATGGGTTCGAGCCAGGCGCTGGAACGGCGTCACCTGCGAGTTCTTACGCCGTGAGTTCTCCCCGCCCGCTGCCGGGTCCACTCCACGACGAGCCGAGTCGAGTCTCGAGTCCGTCACTGCCTCCATCGTAGTGGCCCCGCCCACGGCGTGGAGGCCTTCACGACCCACCACCGTTGATGGAGGGTCCGATCAGCGCGGCCGGTCGAACTTGTAGCCGAGACCGCGAATGGTGATGATGCGGGTGGGTGAACCCGGGGCAGACTCGATCTTGGACCGCAGTCGCTTGATGTGGACATCCAGGGTCTTGGTGTCGCCGACATAGTCGTGGCCCCAGACCCGATCGATCAGCATGTCCCGGGTCAGTACCCGCCCGGCATTGTCCATGAGGTAGTACAGCAGCTCGAACTCCTTGAGCGGCAGAGAAACGGGTTCACCCCGCACCAGGACCTCGTGGCGAGCGGCATTGATGGACACATCGCCCACAACCACCTCCTCATCCAGCAGGTCGCGGTCGGTCTCGGGCTCTCCCCGGTCATCGTCGTCAAGGGCGGCCGACCGCCGCAGGACGGCCCGAATCCGGGCCACCAGCTCCCGCATTCGGTACGGCTTGGTCACATAGTCGTCGGCTCCGACCTCGAGCCCGACCACGGTGTCGACCTCGGCCGACTTGGCTGTGACCATGATGATGGGCACGGCCGAGCGGCTCCGCATCTCGCGGCAGACATCGAGACCCGAGATCTTGGGCAACATCAGGTCGAGCAGCACGAGATCGGGATCGATCTCGTCGAAGCGATTCAGCGCGTCGGCGCCGTCCCGAGCGATCTCGACCTCGAACCCTTCTCGGTTCAGCCCGATCGTCACCGCATCGAGAAAGGCCTCCTCATCCTCGACCACAAGGATTTTCTGCCTGCCGTCCATTTCTAGTGCATCGTTCCCTCATCGCCGGATGTTGTCGTGCCATTTCCGGCCAACAGCAGATCGTCGACCTCGAATCGATCGGTGTGAAGCGGGGCCGGGGAAAGGGGAAGGGCGATGGTGAACGTGGAGCCTCGACCCTCGATCGAGTCGACCGACACGGTGCCGCCATGATTCATCACCGCATGGCGCACGATCGACAGGCCGAGTCCGGTACCACCGGTCTCGCGGCTGCGGGCGGTGTCGACCCGGTAGAAGCGCTCGAAGATCCGGGCCAGATCCCGCTCGGGAATACCGATTCCGGAGTCGATCACCGAGAGCACACCCACGGGCTCGTGGGTCCCGTCGGACGGTCCCGATCCGATATCCACTCTCCTGCTGTCGATGCCGAGGCGGAGTATCACCGTGTCGCCCTCATCGGAGTACTTCACGGCGTTCTCGAGCAGGTTGGAAACCGCCGACACCAGCTGCCCTTGGTCACAGTCCACCGGGATCGGCCCGTCGAATGTACGGTTGACGGCCACCGGGATCGACCTGGCGGTCGCCGCCTCGGTCACCCGGTCGACGGCCCTTCGGGCGATGGAGGCAAGATCCATCGTCTCCCGGGCATCGACGGGGCCGGACTCCAGTCGTGACAGCACAAGGAGATCGTCGATCGTCTGCACCAATCGATCGGCCTCCTGCTGAAGGCGATCGGTGAGTCGCTGGATGACCTCGGGATCATCGGAGTCGCTCAGGGCGTCGACCAGCACCGTCATGGCCCCCACCGGTGTACGCAGCTCGTGGCTGACGTTGGCCACGAAATCCCGACGGACCCGATCGAGGTGGCGAGCCTCGGTGACGTCCTCTATCACGGCGACCACTCCCCCGACGGAGTCGCCGTCATGGGTTGGCGAGGCCTGGACCAGCAGGGATTGGGCCGGTGGACCGTAGAGTTCCACCGTCTCCTCCAGGGACAGACCGATCATCGCCCCCTGGACCACCCGTTCCAGTGCGGCATCGACGATGGCGTTGCCGTGGCGCCGGGTGGCGTCGCGCCCGGCGGCGCGATTGCGGTAGATCTCCTCGCCCCCGGCGTCGAGCACGACCACACCGAGGCGGAGATCGTCCAGTGCCTGACGGATCTGTGCCTGCCCGGTCGATGGGTCGTACCGCGCCGGCGGTGACACCGCCTCCCTGGGACGCCGTGCCGAGGGGGCCTCGGCATCGAGACCCGGGCCGGGCAGGCGCCGTGAGCCCAGCCACCATCCGAGAAGCAGACCGGCGGCCACCGAGCCCACGGCCAGGAGCAGGTCAGCCATACCGGCTCACGTCACTCCTCCGAGTCGTCCCGGTCGATCGACTCGATCTTCGGTCCGCCTCCGGTCGGCGCCGCGTCGCCGGCCGCCGGATCGTCGGAGCTGTGCAGGTAGGCCTGCTCGAGTGATCGTCCGGTCACCATGTAGACAATTCGTTCACCGATGTTGACGGCATGATCGCCGATCCGTTCGTAGTACCGGGCGATCAGGGCGAGCTGGACGGCCGGCCCAAGGTCCAGCTCCCCACCGACGTTGGCTTCGAAGATGGACTCGATCATGTCACGGTTGAGCTGATCGAGTTCGTCGTCGATGTCGCCCAAGGCCATGGCCAGTGAGACGTTACCGTCGGCGAAGGCGTCAATCGACAATCGAAGCAGCTTGTTGGCCTCCTTGCCCATGGCTGCCAGCAGTCCCCTGAAGTGGGGGCTCAACGTTGCCCCGTACAGCCGACGCGACGATTTGCAGACATTCACCATGAGGTCGGCCGATCGTTCGATCTCACCGATCAGCTTCACAATGGTGACAAGCCGACGCAGCTCCCCGGCCATCGGGGCCTGCCGGGCGATGATGCTGACGCAGCGCTCCTCCAGCTCGTAGGACAACTCATCGATCTCGTCGTCCCCGTCGATGACCTTCTGGGTCTCACCCAGATCACCGGAAAGCACGGCATCGGTACCCCAGGGGATGGTCTCGCACGCCATGGCACCGAGGCGGATCACACCATTGGTGAGATCCTCCATTTCCTTGTGGTAGGCGAGACGATGCTCGACCTGGGGCGGTGCGGGGATGGGTTCTTCTTCCGACATGTCGTATTCCGTTTCAGGGCCGTGACGATCTTGGGACCGAACAGGGCGGACTCTAGCCGAAGCGCCCGGTCACATAATTCTCGGTCCGCTGATCGCTGGGATTGGAGAAGATGCGTTCGGTGAAATCGAACTCGACCAGTTGGCCGGTTCGACGATCACTCTGGGAGTCGAGTTCGGTGGTGAAAAACCCGCATCGATCACTGACCCGGGCCGCCTGCTGCATGTTGTGGGTCACGATCATGATCGAATAATCGTGCTTGAGCTCCTGCATGAGGTCCTCGATGCGACCGGTGGCGATGGGATCGAGGGCCGAGCACGGCTCATCCATGAGCAGCACGTCGGGCTTGGTGGCGATGGCTCGGGCGATGCACAACCGCTGCTGCTGGCCGCCGGACAGGCCGAGGGCCGACTCGTTGAGTCGATCCTTCACCTCGTCCCAGATGGCGGCCGACCGAAGCGACTCCTCCACCAGGTCATCCAACTCGCTCTTGGCAATGCCGGCAATCTTCGGTCCATAGGTGACGTTGTCCCTGATCGACTTGGGAAACGGGTTGGGCTTCTGGAACACCATCCCGATCCGCCGCCGGACTTCGACCGGATCGACTTTGGAGCCGTACAGGTCGACGCCCAGGTAGCTGACCAAACCCTCCACCCGTGCCCCCGGAATCAGATCGTTCATTCGATTGATGCTACGCAGCACGGTGGACTTCCCACAGCCCGAGGGGCCGATCATGGCCGTGATCTCGTTTTCGTGAATGGGCATGGTCACGTCTCGGACAGCCTTGAACTCCCCGTAGAACACCGAGACCTCCTCCAGCTGGACCACGGTGCCGGGACTGTCGGGTGACTCGCCGGCGACCGTCGTCGACCGGTCGGATTCTCGGGCCGACGAGGCGTCCAGGGGCTCGGGATCGGCAGTCATGGTTGGTTTCCTAACCTTCACGTTTCGCCTCGAATCTGTTTCGAAGGTAGACGGCGGCGGCATTGAAGCTCAAGACCACCAGGAGCAGGATGACGATGGCGGCGGCGGTGACCGGAATCCAGTCGTCACCCGGCTGCTTGGCCAGATCGGTGATGACGATCGGCATGGCCGTGAACTTCTCGCCCAACTGCTGCAACTCAAAGAAGCCGGTTCGAGGACCGAGCTTGCCCTGTACCGCTCCGACCAGGATCAGCGGCGCAGCCTCGCCCAACGCTCGGGCCAGCGAGAGCAACGTGCCGGTGAGGATGCCGGGTGCGGCATAGGGCAGAACATGGGACCTGATGACTTCCGACTTGGTGGCACCGACGCCGTAGGCCGCCTCGCGAAGGCTGGAGGGCACGGCCCTGATGGCCTCGGCCGAGGTGATGATGACCACCGGTAGGGCCAGGGCGGCGAGGGTGAGGCCGCCGGCCGTGGTGGTGTTGCCCCGGGAGAGGGCCACATCGCCGTACACCCCTTTGAGCAGACCGACAAAAATGGTGAGGCCGAGAATGCCGTACACCACCGACGGCACGCCGGCCAGGTTCCGGATGTTGATGTTGATGAACCGGGTCAGCCAGTTGTCGGTGGCGTACTCCTCGAGGTAGATGGCGGCGGCGATGCCGGTGGGGAAGGTGAAGAGTATGACGAACACGCCGATCCAGAAGGTACCCCGCAGGCCCTGAAAGACCCCGGTCTCATCGGCCGAGGTACGGGTCGGGTTGGCCAGGAATGTCCCGAGACGATCGGTGAGGATGGGCCAGCCGTTGTCTACGACGTCGAACAGCAGCACTCCGAGCACCAGCAGGGCGAACAGCAGGGTGGAGATCAGGGACCATTTGAAGACGGAACTGCCCCAATCCACGCCACCCCGCTCGATCTGATCTCGGACCCGCTCCGCGGTCTTCTTGTCGAGAAGGGGTCGTACCACCGCCATCAGTAGACCTGCCGGACTCGACGGACGAACCGATCGGCGATCAGATTCAGAGTGAAGGTGATGACGAAGAGCACGAAGCCGACGAAGAACAGTGACCCGAAACTCAGTTCCGAGATCGTGCCGTCGGTGCCCGACGCCTGGCTGGCCATGGCAGCGGTCATGGTCGAGCCCCGTTCCAGTGGGCTGAGCGTGAACTGGGCCGAGTTCCCGGACGCTCCGGCGGCCAGAAACACCACCATGGTCTCGCCGATTGCACGGGAGACGGCAACGATGAACGCCGCCACCAGACCTGATACCGCAGCCGGCAACACCACCGACAAGGTGGTCGTCTTGTGACGGGCGCCAAGCCCGGCGGAGGCCTCACGGAGCGAACGGGGAACCGATCGCATGGCGTCCTCGGAGATGGAGGCCATCAGGGGAATCGTCAGCAGGCCGACACCGAGCCCGGCGGCCAGCAGACTCTGGCTGTCGGCCTCGACGAACACCCGTTGCACGATGTTGGGGGCGATCCACCGGAGGGCGAAAAGCCCAGCACCACCGAGGGGATTCCGGCCAGGACCTCGAGCACCGGCTTGACCACCTTGCGAACCCGGGCGTTGGCGTACTCGGAGAGATAGACCGCCGCGCCCAGGCCGACCGGGCCTGCCACGACCATGGCCACGATGGTGACGATGATGCTGCCCACCAGCAGGGTCTTGATGTCGAACTCGTAGAACCGAGGAGCCCATTGATCCGACCAGAGGTTGGCGAAGCCGATTCCGTCCCGGGCCGCCTCGAGGTCGGCGGCAGGCGGGTTGGCCAGATTGATCAGGAACTCGACGGTACGATAGAGCAGTGACCCGACAATGCCGGCGGTGATGAGAACCGATGTGAGAGCGGCTGCGGCCACGAGGTAGCGAACCAGCCGTTCCCGGGCCTGGCGCCGCCTCGATCCGGACAGGACCCCCGCGGACTCCAGCGAACCGCCGCCCACGGCCGTTGTCATCGCCTGCTCACCGAATCAGGTTTGTCAGCCACGCGACCCCCGTCCTCGCACCCCGACCGAAACGGTCGATTCATGAACCTGCTTCATCTCAAGACCGACGGTAGGGGAACGTGGTTACGGGCCGACGGTGGGATCCTGAACAGTTGGTGAACAGCGAGTGAACCGATCCCGGGTCCTCCGATCAGCCCGTTCGCTCAGCCGTCGCCGTCACCCGATGTCGGCAGCTCGGCCAGCAGCGACCGGGCATGGCCATAGGACAGAAGATGCTCGGCCTCCAACGCAGGCAGCCAGCGGATCTCGTCGATCTCACTGTTGGCCGTGAACTCCCCGCCGGTGCAGTGCATCAGCCACCAGCGGACGATCTTGTCCCGCCCCTTGACCTGATACAGGTCGGACGCCAGTTCACGAATGATCACACCCTCGTAACCGGACTCCTCCCGGGTTTCACGAATGGCACAATCCAGATCGCTCTCGTCCGACTCCCGCTTGCCTTTGGGGAAGTCCCAGTCGTCGTACTTGGGACGATGCACGATCAGCACCTCGACCGAATCCATCTCCTCGCCATCCTCGTCGGATCCGGCGGCCGTTCGGTACACGAGGCAGCCGGCGGCGTGAATCACTTCATCGTCGTCAACGGCTGCGGTAACAGGAGTATCGGCAGTCATGGTCCTCCGAGCGGACGGCCGCAGCGATCACGACCGCGTGTGGGTTGGGCCGATTTTAGCTTCGAAACAACCAGCGGGGCGAGAAACGGGCCCGCTTCGGTGTCGCACGGGCAAGTTTCGGCTGCTCCACGGCCTCGGCCCGTAGTCGGGCCAGACGCTCCAACTCGTCATGGGTGTTGACCCGAAGCATCGAACTCTCGCCGTCGGAGGAGGAGTCGCCTTCGCCCTGGTCAATGGTGGCCGGGGGGCCATCGACACCCATGCCCCGGCCGTCACCACCGACCTCCGACTCAACACGTCCTCGTCCGACCGAGATGCCGTGGACCTCGGCCAGGACACCGGCGATCCGGCTCCGGCAACGATCCTCGAATCGGTCACGAATCCGGACGTAGTCTCCGTCGGGCTGCATCTCCCACGCCAGCTCGGTGTCGTCGAGGCAGGTGACGAGGATCTCGCTGAGCCGCCGCTGGTTCTCCAGATCGTCGACCCTGACCAGGGCCTCGACCCGGCGATCGAGATTGCGGGGCATGATATCGGCCGATCCGATGTAGAACCGATCGGGACGACCGTCGGCGTTGGTCACCGGCGGTCGGCCCAACTCGAAGTCGGCCAGCGCGCCGTGAGCGAAGTAGTAGATGCGGGAGTGCTCCAGATAGCGGCCGACGATGCTTCGAACCCGAATGTTGTCCGACAGCCCCGCCACCCCGGGCAGCAGACAACAGATGCCACGGACGATGAGATCGATCTGGACCCCGGCCCGGCTGGCCTCGTACAGCAGACCGATGATGCCGGCGTCGACCAGGCTGTTCATCTTCAACACGATGTGGCCGGTTCCAGGTGGAGCCTGCATCTCGGCCCGGATCAGCTGCTCGAAAGAGGAGCGAATGCCGGTAGGCGCCACCAGCAGCTTGCCGTAGTCGACGGATCGCCCATAGCCGGTCAGGGTGTTGAAGAGTTGAGTGGCGTCGGCCCCGACGACGGGATCGGCGGTGAGGATACCGACGTCCTCGTAGATCTTGGCCGTCTTCGGGTTGTAGTTGCCGGTGCCGACGTGACAGTACCGGCGCACCCCGTCCTTCTCGTCTCGGACGACGAGAGTGATCTTGGTGTGGATCTTCAACCCCATCAAGCCGTAGGCCACGTGGACGCCCGCCTCCTCGAGGCGGCGGGCCCAGACGATGTTGTTCTCCTCGTCGAAGCGGGCCTTGAGCTCGACCAGGGCTGCCACCTGCTTACCCCGCTCGGCCGCATCGATGAGCGCGTCGATGATGGGACTGTCACCCGAGGTTCGGTACAGGGTGATCTTGATGGCCAACACCTTGGGATCGAGTGCCGCCCGCCGGATGAACTCGGTGACCGAGCCGTTGAACGAGTCGTAAGGATGTTGCACCAGCATGTCGCCACGGCGGATGCGGCTGAACAGATCACGACCGTCCTCGAGGTCGCGCAGCCGGGCCGGGGTGATGCCGGGTGTGCCCTCGACCTGAAGATCGGCCCGGTCGATGGATACGAGCTGCCAGTAGCCGGTGGGGTCGAGGAGAGTGTGGAACCGGTAGACGGCGTCCTCGTCGATGTCCAACTCCCGCAGCAACAGACCGAACGCCTCGGGCGGTATGTTCTCGGTCACTTCGAGGCGGATGGCCTGGCCGAAACGGCGACGCCGCAATTCCATCTCCACCGCTTCCAGCAGATCGTCGGCGTCGGAGTCGAGGGTGAGGTCGGCGTTGCGGGTCACTCGAAACGGCCAACCCCCGATGAGCTGCATGCCGGGGAAGAGCTTGTCCAGGTGGGCGATGATGACGGCCTCGAGCGGCACGTAGCGATGCTCGCCGGGCAGGGCCAGGAACCTGGGGAGCGACGGCGGGACTTTGATGCGGGCGAACCGGTGGTGGTCGGTTTCGGGCTCGGTCACCAGCACGGCGATATTGAGCGAAAGATTGGAGATGTAGGGAAAGGGGTGTCCGGGATCCACGGCCAGCGGGGTCAGGACGGGAAAGACCCGATCGTGGAACTCCTGGGCCACTGTCACACGATCGTCGGCGTCCAGCTCGTCCCAGCTCAGAATCTCGATCCCCTCCTTGTGTAGGAGTGGGAACAACTCCTCCACTTGGACCGCCTCCAGTCGTTCGACGTGGGCCTCGACCTTGGTTCTGATCTCGGCCAGCTGGGTAAGGGGACTCAGGCCGTCGGGAGGTGCCGAGGTGATGCCGGCCGCCACCTGGTCGGCCAGACCTGCCACTCGGACCATGAAGAACTCGTCGAGGTTGGATCCGAAGATGGCGCAGAACTTGAGCCGTTCCAGGAGGGGAACATGCGGATCCTCGGCCTGGGCCAAGACCCTGGAGTTGAACTCGAGCCACGACAGCTCGCGATTGAGAAAGCGGTCCACGGTGGGGCCGACGTCGATCTCACTCGCCTCTGTCGTCACCGCTGTCATCGCCGCTCTCAGTTCTCCTTGTCACGGTCTGCCGTCCCCAAAACGACCCCAACCATCATCTCGAATCGGTCGAGGACCCCTGGTAGGGGGCCCCACCCCGCTGGGCACGTCACGTCGGACGACCGGGGTGGTTGGGCTCGATTCCGATTTCGACGGCCGGATCGGCAACAAGGTTGCCGACAGACGCCTCTCACTGATCCTGCCAGCCAGGACACAAAAGGTCCAGTCGACATGAACAGAAGATTAATGACTATTGACGAGTTTCGTGTCGGACATTTCCGAACCTTGGCGTTGTTCGGACATTGGTGCCGTTGGAGTCGGCCGTTCAGAGAGAATCGAAGGCCAACAGAGCGGCACCGACGGCACCGGCGTCGTCCAGGCGCTGGGCAAGAACCAACCTGGTCACGCTTGCCCCGAAACCACCGAATCGAGGAGACCCGGAGATCTGATCCAGGAAGCTCTGACCCAAACGGTCGGCGATGCCGCCGCCGACGACGACGAGCGGGAGATCGAGCAGCGTGGCGGCATTGCCGATGACCTGGGCCAGAGCGTCGGCGGCCAGGGCCACCAGCTCCTTGGTCAGCGGGTCGTCCGCCTCGAGGCCGGCAGCGATGTGGCGGGATTTGATGACACCATCACCGACCAGATCGACCAGGAAGTTGGGCGAACCGTCGGCAGCGCGACGGCGAGCCTCGGCCACCATTCCCGCCCGCCCGGCATAGGTCTCCATGTGGCCATAGGCGCCACAGCCGCAAGGACGACCTCCGGGCTCGACCAGCATGTGACCGATCTCGCCGACCAGACCACGCTCGCCCGACACCAGCTTGTTGTCGAGGATCAGCCCACCACCGACGCCGGTTCCGACGAAGATGGCCAAGAGGTTGGCATAGCCCGTGCCGGCACCGACCCGATGCTCGGCCACCGCACCGCAGTTGACGTCATTGGCCACGACCACCGGTTTGCCAAGCGCCTTGGACAGGATCCGCGCCGCCGGAATGGGGTCGTCCCAACCAACGATGTTCGGGCAGTGTCGTACCACACCGTCGGCATCGACCGGGCCGGGCACACCGACCCCGACGGCGTCGGCCGTTTTCCAGTCGTCGAGTTCCTTGACCACCTCGACAAGTTGGTTGAGAACCGATTCGGGGCCGTACTTGGGCGTGGACGCCTTGACCCGGCCCTCGCCCGTGACCTCACCGGAGCCGTCTCGGGCCATCCGGTACATGCGAGCCAGCATCTTGGTGCCACCAAGATCAACTCCGATGACGTTGTGGGGCCGGCTTGTCTTCTGCTGCGAATCCTTTGACTTCCCCACTATCGTCGCTTCATTGCTTTGATGTTCACGATTGAATCACAGTCTCGGCGATGTTTGGCCAAAGGCCAAACTAGAGGCGACGGGCACCGCCCCGTCGCACCTAGACCTGGGCAGCCTCGGTTGCGCCCTGATCCGTTGCGGTTGCGACGTCGGTCGCAGCGTCGGAAGCCACGTCGTTCTCGGACGCCGGTTGGCTTGGCGCCTCGGCCGGCTCCGGTGTCTCCGTCCGCACCGGGGTGGAGGTCGACTCGGCGTCGTCGTCTCCGAGATCCCAGTCGCAGATAATCCGCTCCCGCTCGGCATCGCGGTTGACCCGTTCCTTGTTGCGGCGAAACTGCGGATCGTGCTTGGGCAGCAGCAGCAGTCGCGCGTTGACCCGACCCCAGAAATCATCGAGCATCTTCTGATCGCCGTACTGGACTTTCAGCTCCCAGTGGGGGGCGACAGGACCGGTGTAGACCACAGTGACATGGGCCACCGGCGGAAGGTCCTCTTCGGGTGCGATATCGGTCATAATCGACCAGTCTACTGGCCGCGGATCGGCCTTCCGGCCTAGCCGGCTGGGGTTTCACCTCTGGCCTCGGCACTCGCCAACCGGGGACAATCGTGGTGCAGGACCACACCAGACGGTGAGGCCGTCAACCGCACGAGAGCGGAGAGCACCCATCGTGAATGCACCATCGAACCGCAAAGCCGGGAAACCGAGGACCGGGAACCGGCCACGCCCCATCAGCGCCGGCGGAGGCAGAAGCAGCCGCACCACGCGTTCGGATCTGGCCACCCTCGTCGATCAGTTGGCTCACAACAGTGAGACGGCGATCGCCGCCCGCAAGGCCCAATCGAAGCCGACCCCCGACTACATCGATCTCACCGACGACGGCCGGCCGGGTTCGACCGGTACGGGCAGAACAGGGGCGACTCGCCCCGCCACCATCGACCTTCGTTCGCCCGACACTCGGCGAAGAGATTCCGCCGATGGCCAAGGCCGATCCAGCTCGACCACGGCGCCGAAAACCCCGGGTCCCGGCGGCACCGGACGGATCCCATCGCCGCCGGTCGAAGGCCTGTTCGACAGTTCCAACCGGCCCAGGCCGCGATACGGGACCGTTCGTGTGCACGTCGGAAATCTTGGGTTATTTGACCCAGGCGGGAACCAAATGGCCCACTCGAGCGTCTCTAGTGGTATGGAGAGCAATTGGATGACGCTCGGCAACTGCAGTAATCACCCCCCGGAGACGTTTTTCCCCAGCGACGGGGTTGGTGTGGAGGTGGCCAAGAAGATCTGCGCCGAATGCCCGTCACAGGAACCCTGTCTCGAATACGCCCTCGCCCATCGGATCGATCACGGTGTCTGGGGTGGCACCTCGGAACGGCAGCGACGCCGCATCCTGAAGGCCAGGAAGGAAGCCCGCACCACTCTTTCCGGCAGAACGAGGTAGCGCTACGACGTCACGCGGGCGGGACACCGAGCTCGAACCGACCGAAGACGAAAAGACCCCGTCCGGATCTACCGGGCGGGGTCTTCGCGTTGTTCGGTACGTCCTCGAATGACACGGGCGGACCCTAGGATCGGGATTCGCCGCCGACCGTATCAGGCCGGTCCGGTCCAAATCTGGCCGCTTCACTCGAGCTGGGACGCAGCCACTACCACGGTCGGCGGCAGCCCCGGTTCACTCAATCACCGTGCGGCGTCACCGTGCGGCGTTGATCGAGCCGTGAAGCGGAGGGTCAGGCCTCGGTCTTCTGCTCGTCGTCTGCCGCGTCCTGCAGACCGGACTTGAATTCCTTTTGAGCCTGGCCGAGACTGCGGGCCAGCTTGGGGATCTGGGTGCTACCGAAGAGGACCATGACGATGACAGCGATCAGGAGGATCTCTTGGGCCTGGAGTACTGCGAACATGTCACCAGCGTACAAGCTCGCCGGCGGCGTTGCTAGGCAGCATCACGCACTCTCGCCGGCGGCCACGGCCGCAGCCTCGCGCTCCAGTGCCCGCTGACGGCGGATGCGGCGACGTTCACGTTCGCTCATCCCACCCCAGATTCCGAACTTCTCGCCGTTTGCCAGGGCGAATTCGAGGCAGTCCTCTCGAACCACACAACCACGGCACACCTCCTTGGCCTCACGAGTTGAGGCACCCCGCTCGGGAAAGAACAGATCCGGGTCGACCCCCAGGCAGTTCGAATACTCCTGCCAACTCGTGTCCAGCATCAGGTGCTTTCGCCCTATGCGCATGGTTTCCTCCTACCGCCGAACCATTCGGGGTTGTAGACGTTCCGGATTGACGGCGCATGTACTCACAGTGGCTCCCGACCTATTGTTACCGAAGCCCACCTGGATAGCCCGTGAATCTTGTACAGCTGTAATTACAACACTGTGATCTTGCCCTTTCCAACCCGAAAGCACAAGCAAAATTGCTGGAAACCTCCCTGTTTAAGCGGCTGTTTGGTTGTCGTCGCATGCGTGAGCGATTACTGGTCGAAGACCGCCGTGCCACTCCGGGGTCGGTTCCGAACCCCGGCGAGCGGCCGCGCTGCCTCCGCTCAATGGTCACTCTCGGTGGTTTCAGCCGGAGTCGAAACGACAACGAACACGCGAATCGGGCCCGGATTCACCGCCAGCCATCCCCCACATGGAGTCGAAAACGTGGTACCTGCCGCCCGGGTTTCCTTTGCTCACGCAGCGTGACGACGGACACCCACGACGTGGCTCTCGCCGGCGACCCCGGGAGTCCGGCAAGAATCACGAAACGGCCCCAGATCATCATCGAAACGGTCGGTCGGCCGAAAATCTCGTTGCGCCCCTTGATCTGTGACATGCGTCACCAATCACCGGATGTCGCCGTTCTCAGTGGGTTTCTGTGCTAGCCGATGTGTTCGTTTTCAGGCGGCGTAGGCGTTTCAACGCCCCCGAACGATCGAGCGCTTGTGTTCGATGAAGTCAACCAGCACGTAATCCCCCAATGTCTCGGGGTTGGTGTAGAAGGCCCGTCCTCGATTCAGGGCTGTCAGGCGTTCCACAAAACCCCGAAGCCCGGAATCGGGGTCGAGCATGAAGGTGTTGATGGTGATCCCGGCCTTGGTGCAACGCATGACTTCGGCCATTGTCTCATTGACGGTTTCCCGAGCCGGCGGATAGTTGAAGAACGGTCGACCATCGGGCAGCAGGTGGGCGGTGGGTTCCCCGTCGGTGATCATGATGATCTGCCTGGAACCGGACTGCTTGGCCAGCATCTGACGGGCCAGCATGAACCCGTGCTGCATGTTGGTGCCGTAGACGAAGTCCCACGACACCTCGGGCAGCTCCGAGGGTTTGAGCTTCTGCGCCGTTTCGCTGAAGGTCACGATACCCAGATAGTCCCGGGGGAACTGGCTGGAGATCAGGGCGTGAAGAGCGATGGCCACCTTCTTGGCCGGCAGGAAGTTGTCCCGCATGGGCATGGACAGTGACAGATCGAGCATGAGCACCGTGCTGGAACGGACCTGTTTCTCGGTCCGCTCGATCTCGAAGTCATCAGGGGTGAGGGCCACGGGGGTGCCTCCGCCGCTGCGCCGTAGGGCATTGCCCACGGTCCGTTCGATGTTGAGGTTGAACGGGTCACCGAACTCGTAGGGTTTGGTCGAGTAGTTGCGCTCATGGCCGATGCCGGCGGCATCCATCTCGTGTTTGCCCAGCTTGTCGGGTGAGAGACGACGGAACAGTTCACCCAGGGCTTGTTGGCCCAACCGGCGCAGACCCTTGGGGGTCAGCTCGAGTCGACCCTCCCGGTTGCGAACCAGGCCCTGCTCCTCCAACATGCGGGTGATCTCCGAGATCCGCTCCAGGCTGTTGGCGGCCTGGTCGCCGAGCAGGCGCCGCACCTGCTCCATGTCGGCCTCGGCCAGGGCCTGCGGTGACGTGGTCTGCTGGAGGAACTGTTCCAACTGGTCGAGCTGACCCAGCTCCTGCATCATGCTCGATGCGTCGGCCAGACCCAGTGGATCGAACCCGGAGAAGTCGTAGCTCTGTTGCCAGCCGGCGCCGGGAAACAGCTGCTGCAGGTTCTGCCCCAGGCGACTCATCTCGAAGTTGAGGTCCATGTCCTCCAGCAACTGATTCGACAGCTCCTGCAGCTGCTGTCGCTGCTCGGGGGTCATCGAGTTCAGCATGGCCTGCATGGCCGCCATTTGCCGGGCCATGTCCTCCAACAACTCGTCGAGGTTCTGCGGGTTGTTGGGGAAGAAGTCGCCGTACTGTTCCATGAACGACTCGAAATCGGGCTCTTCGCCGTTGGCCCGCTGCTCGAGCATGCGGTTCAGCTCGGCCATCATGTCCTTCATGCGGCCCAGATCCTCAGGCGACATGTTGGACATGGCGTCGGAGATCTGGCTGAACTGCTGGTTGAGGAGTTCCTGACGAAGCCGATCGAGCAGATCGTCGAAGCGCTGCTGGGCCAAGTTGGACTCGAACTCGTAGTTCTGAAGGCCGCGAACCTTGCCGGCCAGATCGGACGGAAGCATGTCGAGCTGCATTCCCTTGGTCGCCGTGGCTTCCTGGGCCAGCTCGGCGTTGCGCACATTGTCGGGCCCGGAATCGGGGTCGGCCAGCTCCATCTCGGCCAGGGCGTTGCGATCGTCCAGGGCCTGGCGTTCGTCAGCCACCAGCTCGTTCAGCTCGTTGTTGATTTCGTCGTAGACCCCGCCCAGATCGTGGTTTTCCAGCCGCTCCTGGCGCTCTTGACGCAGCTGGCGCAGCAGGTCGCGCAGCCCTGAGATCCGCTCACCGTTGCGATCCTCGAACCCCTCCTGCATAAGGCGTCGCAGGGCGGCCATCGGATCGCCGTGATACATCAGATCGTCGGCCAGCTCCCCCATGACGTCATACGCGTCGAGCTCGAAGCCCTGCTGTGTTCCATCCCACCGGGAGTAGCGAAACCGCTGACCGACCATGGCTCCAGCCTAATAGACCGGACCCGGGGAGGTTTAGTCGCCGTCTCCCTCTTCGAGGTCATCCAGGTCGTCACCGTCGCTGTCGCCGGGAACCACGACCACCGGGCAGCACACATGATGCACGCAGTAGGTGCTGACCGAACCGAGCAACAGCCCTCGGAATCCACCGAAACCCCGGCTGCCGATAACCAGCAGATCGGCATCCTCGGAACGATCGATCAGGTTTCGCCCCGGGTGACCCTCGACGATCTCGATCGTGACCGAGGGTGGATCGTCATATTCCGACAGCACCTCTGCCACCACGGAGTTGGCCATCTCCTCGGCCGCTTCCTTCAACGGGCCGGGATCGATGATCATTCCCTCCATACCCCCCGCGATGTACATCTGCCAGGCGTGGAGGCCGACGATCTCATCGTCGTCATCGGCATGGTCAATAGCCCAGCGAAGGGCGTCCCGGGCCGCCTCGGATTCGTCGATACCCACGATGATGGTTCCCATGCCGACACGCTAAACCAGATCCCGGGCAGCAACAAGGATCGAAGCTCCCCGAGGGGGCGGCACAGACCTCCGGCGACAACCGCGACCGCAACCCCGGCCGGCGCAGGGCGAGCGTCCCGACCGGTACGCTGCGGGCATGTATCTGCTCCTCCTGACCTCGACGGTGGCGGCCGTCAACAGTGCGGCCCTGGACGTCGATGCCATCCGCATCGGGCTTCACCTGCTGACCATGGCGGTCTGGGTCGGCGGGCAGATCATCATGGTGGCCTTGCTCCCCGTCCTCCGCTCCGCCGCGGCCACCAGCCCCTCGCTCCGCGGTGCATCGGCCGGAATCGGGTTCCTGGCCTCGCTGGTGGTGGTGGTCCTCGGGGCCATGATGGCTCACTGACCGAACGGGCCGGGATCGGGTCGGCTCAGTCCAGCAGCCCGGTGATGATGAATTCGGCCCGTCGCCTCAGGGCGGCCGTGGCTTCGTCATCGGCGTCGGTGGCGCCGTCCTCACCTCGAGGCTCGGACCGCACCTGATCGGGGTTCACACCGCTGCGGATCCAATAGTCCAGCACCTCCTCGGCCCGGAGGCGGGCCACCTTCAGGTTTGTCTCGGCGCTACCCACGGCGTCGGTATAGGTGACGATGGTCAGCGTGGCCTGAGGATTCTGCCCCAACATGAGCGCCCCATAGTCCAGCAGGTAGAGGTACTCGGATTTGAGGGCGACGCTGTTGAAATCGAAAAGCACCGCATCGGTGACGAAAACCGGGGTCGTCTGGCCCTCATCGACCGTGAACCCGGGATCGACCGTGTACTTGTTGACCACATTCTCCGGACCGACGATGTTGCCGAACCGTTCTTGGTAGCGGTCGGACAGGTCCCGGCTCGGCACCTTGCCGTAGAGGGTCAGAATGCCGCCGTCGAAGATGGCGAACGGTGCATCGCCGTCGTAGCCGGACGGACGACCGTCGTCGAATGCCGTCGCGTCGCTGCTCTCGGTCGAGGAGGTTGCACCGTCGCCGGTGCCTTCGGGCCCGACGATCACGACCGCCTCGCCGGCTCCGGTATCGACGTCGGGGGCGTCCGACTGCTGGGCGTCGCCGGGTTCACCGTCGCCGGTGGCTCCGGGCACGTCGTCGGCCGACGCCGGTTGTATCACCGCCGGTGCCGCCGGTGCCCCCGATGTCTCGGAGCGCAACTCGGCTGTCGACTGTCGTTGCGATGCCAGCCAATAGCCACCGACGGCAACCAGGGCCACGGCCGCAACCGATCCGACGACTCGGAATCGACGCCGGGTTGGCGCGTCCTCGACAACGGTTACATGCCAGTACGGAGTTCCGTCTTGCGACGTCACACTACCTCCCCAACGCCGACGCACTCGGGGCGGTTATCACGGTGGTGTTGGATGTCGGAGCGCGGCGGCGCTGCTCCACGATATCGGAATCATGGGGAACGGCGGGAAGTCAACTACCGTCATGGTCATGAGTCGATCTACATCACCGGGTAAGAGTCTCATGCAGGTTGCCGTGGTCGTCGCCGTGGGAGCCCTGGTGGCCTGGGCCGGCGCCTCCGGTGGACGTACCGCAGCCGGTATCGGCGTGCACTGGTGGGTCGCCGCCATCTCGTTCGTCGTCAACTGGGTCGTGTTCGTGCCCTCCTATCTCCGCGGCACCGAACACTTCTACGATCTGACCGGATCCCTGACGTATCTGGTCACGACGGTGGCGGCCGTTGCGCTCGGCGGCCCGGCCGACGGTCGGTCGTGGCTCTTGCTGGCGTTTGTGGTCATCTGGGCCGGCCGCCTCGGCTCGTTTCTGTTCCTGCGGATTCGCAAGGCGGGCAAGGACGAGCGATTCGATCGCATCAAGGGCGATCCAGCCCGGTTCCTCATGACCTGGACCCTCCAGGGGCTGTGGGTCATCTTCACCGCAGCCGCAGCCCACGCCGCCATCGCCTCCACCCATAGGTCCTCGCTGGGATGGTGGGCCGCCATCGGAACCCTGGTCTGGCTGATCGGGTTCGGCATCGAGGCGTTGTCCGACGAGCAGAAGCGCCGGTTCAAGCTCGATCCGGCCAATGACGGCCGCTTCATCTCGTCGGGGCTCTGGGCCTGGTCCCGCCATCCCAACTACTTCGGCGAGATCGTGTTGTGGGTCGGTGTCGCCCTGGTGGCGGTTCCCGGCCTGCGGGGCTGGCAGTATGTGACCTTGCTGTCACCGGTGTTCGTGACCCTGCTGTTGACCAGGATCAGTGGGCTGCCGATGCTGGAGCGTCGGGCCGACAAGCGATGGGGCGACGAACCGGACTATCAGCGCTACAAGGAGCGCACCCCGGTGCTGGTCCCTCGCCCCCCGTCCTGACCCCGGTCATTCCGAGAAGGGACGGACGTTCGGAGGGTTGGAAGGTTGGGTCGGGTTAGGCCCCGGGCCCGACGTGGAGGACCCGCATCATCTCATGGTCCTCGTGGGACAGGATGTGGCAGTGCCAGACATAGCGGCCCGGCTTGTCGAAGTTGACCTTGATCCGGGTCACCTGCTCCGGTAGGGCGGTCACCATGTCCTTGGGGGCGTTCTCCACATACTCCAGGGGATTAACCGGATCGCCAAGGGCGATGTTCTCCAGCCGAAACCCGACGCCGAACGTGCCGTTGTGCTGCAGCACCGGTTGCTCGATCAGGTCGGCGGTGAACTCCTGCCTATTCAGGATCTCGAATGCGACGAGGTGGAGGTGGATGGGGTGGGCATCGCCGGTGGCGTTGTAGATCTCCCAGATCTCGGTGGTGTTCAGGCCGGGGTTCTCGGTGGTGGGCGAGTGCCAGGCGATGGCCCCGGTCACCTCGTTGCCGGTGGCATCGGTGACCGGTTCGGCCGTTCCCAGTAGGGGCTGGAGCCGGCCATATTCGTCCATCCCCTCGAACAGCGCCACCTTGCGGACCTCGTCCACGTTCGACTCGCTGCCGGGTGCGCCGGCACCGGCAATGACCGCCGGGTTGAAGTTGTCGGGCACGCCGGCATCCAGCGGCTGGGACACGTCGAAGGCCATGATGCGGTCGGTCTGGCGGTCGGGGAAGAAGTCGTCGGCATCCAGTGCGTCGCCGAATTCTCCACCGAAGGGGGCGTCGCCGCCGAGGTTCTCCATGATGACCCTGGACCCTGGCGGCACCTCGGCGAAGTCGAACACCACGTCGTAGCGACCGCCGGGCTCGAACACCAGGGTGTCGACCTGGGTGGCGGCCGAGGCCAGACCCTGGTCGCTGCCGATCACGTAGAACGGCAGCGGGGCACCGGCACCATCAAGGGTGGTGGCGTCCGGCGAGGCGGCGACACGGAACCGGAGCACCATGAAGCGGGAGTCGGTGCCGTTGAGCAGGTGCATGCGATAGTTGCGGGGCTCGACGTCCTGCTTGGGCCAGATGAGGCCGTTGACCACCATGTGATCGCCGAAGAACTCGGCCAGCGCCGTCGGCCCGCCCCCGGGGAAGACGTCGGGCGGCAGCACCGCTCCCTCACCGGTGATGAAGTCGTCGTAGAACGGATCACCGGGGAAGGCCGGGTAGAACAGGTCGCCGCTGGCTTTGAACATGCGATCCTGGATGGCGTAGGCCACCTCGTAGGGGAAGGCGGGAAGGCCGAGACGGTTGTCGGGCTTGCCGGTGTCGAGTTCGTCCCGGATGAAGTAGAACCCGGCCATACCGGCATAGACGTTGAGCCGGGTAATGCCGAGGGCGTGGTCGTGGAACCACAGGTTTCCGGCCGGCTGATCGTTGTGATAGATGTACTTCTTGTCCACCCACCGGGGGCCCCTCACCCTCCAGCCGGGGGAGAAGAAGTATTCGGGGTTGCCGTCGAAGGGGGAATCGGTGTGGCCGCCGTGGAGGTGGGTCACCACCGGAATGCCGGCGTTCTCGATGGTGTAGTCCTCGTAGCCCTCCAGGCTGTAGGCCCAGTGGAGCGAGGTGTCGACCGGCAACAGGTGCGGTAGGTAGCCGCCGGCGTCGTCGACCAGCTTGTTCCGCCACATCACCTCGATGGGCCGGCCCGACTGGGCCTCGATGGTCCGTGACGGCCACGAGTACCTTCCGCTCTGGCCGTAGCCGAACACCGGGGTCGGTAGAGGTGAGCCGGAGGGATCAACAAGCCCCGTGTACTGGATGCCGGGACCGATGTCGATCCGGTACTTGTCGTTGTTGCCCCGGAACCGGAAACCCGGATCGAGGGCGTTGGCGACAGGGTTGACGAACTTGGGTTGAAGCGCCGGGTCACTCAAACCCACGGCCGCCGGTACCGCCCCCGCCGGAGCGGGCCAACCGAGTTCGGAACCGATGAACAGGCCGGCGGTTGCTCCTGCCGACAGCCTCATGAAGTCGCGTCGCGTCACACGCATAGTGGATGGCCTTTCCCTCTTATCTAGCCGAAGAATGGCCCCGCCGTCGGGCCATCGATGCCGAAGCTAGTCGCCGTCGGTGGCCCAAACCGGGGAACCGGGAATTTCACCTACGCAAAACCGTTACCAATAGGATGCCTCTTTTCGTATTCTGCTTCACAGAGCCGAACCGTGTCCAACCTACGAGAGGAATCGCGGGGCATCCGTCCTCGGGCCATTCAGGTGGAGTGGAACCGCTAGCCTGAGCCCATGGCCTCCCAATTCTTCTCCTACGACCTCGATCCCCGGTTCAAGCCGATCTGGTGGCCGTTCGGGGTGAGGGAGGACGATGGGGTCACGGTGGACGACGACACGGTGACCGCCACCTACGGATGGGCCAAGCTGACCACCCCCAGATCGAACGTACTGGGAGCCCATCTGACCGAGGACTATCGGTGGTACACGTCGGTCGGCATCCGGCTGTCGTTCGCCGACGATGGGCTGACCTTCGGTACTGCCAACAAGCGAGGGGTCTGCATCCACTTCGACCAACGGGTCGGGGGTGTCATCCCCACCCGGCGCCACTCCGCCCTCACCGTCACTGTGGAGGACTGCGAGGGCCTGATCGAGCTACTGGGTCACGACGACCCTCGCTGACGGCTGGGAGGCTTCGGTCTCGTCGCCGCCCAAGGTCCCGGTCCCAGTCGAGGTTGATCCTGCCCGAGTCGGGCGTTGCCGGCCAGGGTGAGATTCCCCATCCGGGCGGTGATAGCCACGAAGGCGAAGTCGGGATCACCGGTGGCCACCCGAAAGTTGGTACGGACCGCCGCCTGGTTCGCAGGCCGGCCATATCGACGAGGCCGTCGACGAGGGCCGCGGTGTGCACCACGTCGACCAGGGCTTCGACGTCGGTTCGCAGGTTGTCGGAGTACTCGATGATGTGATGGGGCACCGCACCATCCTCGGAGCTCCGGGGCGACTCCACCCGTGACTGGCCGTTGTTTAACATGATAACTATCTTGGTTCCGGTGCGCATCTGCTCCTACGCCGCGGCCGGGCAAGATCTTGTCCGTCGGCGTCAACTATGGCGGCCGATCGCCGATCAAACCAAAACCGGCTATCCATCGATGTTCGTGCCCTTCCCCGACTCACCGACCGGCCATCGGCAGCCCCTCATCCGTCCACCCGAGAGCCACCGGCTCGACTACGAGGGCGAGATCGTGGTGGTGATCGGGCGTGGGGGTCGCCGCATACCGATCGATCGGGCCCGAAATCACATCGCCGGGTTGACGGTGGGCAACGAGGGCACCATCTTGACCGGCACCCCGACCGGGGCCGGAGCCCGTCTCGATCCGCCACGATGGTTGGAACCAGGGGAGGTTGTCGAGGTCGACGTGCCAGGCATCGGCACTCTGGTCAATACTGTGATCGACGAACCTGTGAGTGATCAGTCCACGATGGACCAGGCCGTCCCCGACCACCCGAGCCACACGACCCCCCAGGTCCGACCATGGTGAATCCCGATCGACTCGAGCCCGACGCAGCCCCGACCCTACGGCCGTTCAGTCGGTCGCTGCCCATGGCGCTGCTACGGGCTCGGGAGGCGGTCATGCAGCAGTTCCGTCCCCTGTTGGCGGCCTACGACCTGACCGAGCAGCAATGGCGGGTGCTGCGGGCTCTGAGCGGGGAGAAATCGGTCACCGCCGGTGAGTTGGCCGACCGCACCTTTCTATTGGGGCCCAGCCTGTCCCGCATTCTCACCGCGCTGGAGGACCGCAAGCTGGTCATCCGCACCACGGCCACCGACGACCAGCGCCGCTCCCTGCTCTCGCTGAGCGGCAGGGGTGAACACATCGTGGCCCAGATTGCGCCGCGGTCCGAGGCCGTCCACAACCAACTGGAGGATTGGCTCGGCCGGGACCGCCTGGCCCGGTTGCTGGCCGAACTCGACCACCTGCCGACCATGCCCCCCATGACCCCGGGCGCGGATCAGCAGCGCGAGCAGCCCTAGTCGACGGCGATGGCCATGACCGACGACCAGGTTCGCAGCCCCATGAGTCCGCTCGACGAGCTTCGGCGTTCGCCCCTGGTCACCGGCGTGCCCTCATGACGGCGTTGATCCTCGACCTCGATCGCACCCTCGTCGATCTCCAGTCCTACACCGACTACGACGCGGCCTGGGCCGAGCTTGCCGAGCTGATCGATCCCGCGTCGACCGGCTCGGGCCCCGACACCGGATGGTCGTCGTCGACCCGAGCCTGCATGGGTGTGATTGCCACCGTCGACGATCCCGAGCTGTGGAGGCGGCTGTCGTCGATCATCGAAGGCCACGAGCGGGCCGCCATTGTTCGATCACGGGCCATGCCCCATGTGGTCGACTTCCTGGCCGCCACGGCCGATCGCCCCCGGGCCGTGGTCACCCTGCTGCCGGCGACGGTTGCCGCCGACGTGCTGGCGGCCCACGGGCTGGACATCGAGGTGGTGGTGGGCCGGGATCCTCACATCCGACCCAAGCCGTCGGGGGCCGGCCTGCAGGAGGCCCTGCAACGGCTGGGACGGTCCGGTGGCGCCGCCACCATGGTCGGCGACAGCACCTGGGACGCTCTGGCCGCCGTCGACGCCGGGGTGGGCTTCGTCGGGGTACACGCACCGCCTGCCGAGTTCGCCGCCCTGGACCCTCCGGTCCCGGCCTGCGCCACCTTGCTCGAGGTGCTGGCCGTGTTGGATCATCGAGAAGACGAATGAGTGGGAGTCACCGACAGCGAGGTATCGATGGGCAACACCTACCAACCGGCGCGAGCCCGACCACGGCCGAATCCGCGTCTACACCAGGCAGGGGTTCTCGAGTCGGCGGATCCAGTCGCTGGAGCCCTACATCCGGCGCCGAAGCGGCGAACTGATCGCCACCGGCCCAACAGATGGAGATCGCCGAGCACATGCTGGCCTACTGGCGCTACTGCCGCGCCTTCACCGACTTCAAGAGGGACAACCGGGGTGACGACCAGGCGTCCGCCACATCTCCTTCGGCAAGGGCGTGCACTATTGTTTGGGTGCCAGGTTCGCCAAATTCGAAACCCGATTGGTGACCGAAATCCCGGCCGACCGCCTTCCCAGCCTCCGACTGGTCGATGACCAAGAACTCTCCTACTTCCCCAACATCACCTTCCGAGGACCAAGCCGGCTCCTCGTCACCTGGGACTGAGTCGTCCCCGGACACGGGCTCGCCCGCCGGGACCGGACGGCCCGGCTGGTCGCCCCCGAGCTGGACCGATCGCTGGAGTCTTGCCACCAACGGCCTGGCCGCCGTGACCGCGTTCGCAGGACTGACCGCACTGGCAACCGTGGAGCGGATCCAGACCACGGTGGAAACGGCCCGGGCTTCGACCGATCAGATCGACGAGACCCTGGCTGTCACCGAACGACTGCTCACCGACCTTTCCGACACCATGACCGTACTCGTGGAGACATTCGACGAACTCGACGCCACCGCCGCCTCGAGCACGGCGGCCATCGATGCGGCGGCCGAACTGGCGGCCGACGTGCCGGGCAACCTCAGGGATGTCCAGTCCGGGCTGGAACAAACACGGTCGGCGGCGGCCGCCATCGACACCGTGACCAGGGAACTTTCCGAGCTGCCCCTCGTCGGGGGCAGCGTTGATCCCACCGAGCTGGCCCCCACCATCCGCTCTCTCAACACCGGCCTCGATCCCATCATCGACAATCTGGAGAAGACGTCGACCACACTCGATCAGCTGGCCGACGACGGCGAAGACCTCCGGGCCGAATTGCCGGTGCTCAGGGACCAGCTCTCGGTTCTGGCCAACGATCTCGACGACGGGGCCGAGTCCATCGCCGGTCTACGTGGCGATGCGGCGCTGGCGGAGTCGGCGACGGTGCCGTGGATCCTGCTCAGGCTTGTCATCGTGTTGGCAACCCTGGCCATGGCCGGCACCAATCTTGTCATGGCCCGGGTCTTGGCGATGCGATGAGTCCCGATCCCGAGTCCGGTCACCGTGGCCTGTCGCCCGTCGACACGGGCCGAGCTGCCGAACGAAGAAAAGAGGAGTCTCCCGATGCTTCTGGTGATGCGTCATGGCAAGTCCGATTGGTCGGCGGGAACGGACGACCACGGCCGACCCCTCAACAGTCGGGGGGTCAAGTCGGCGGAACGAATGGGTCGGGTTCTGACCGAATTCGGCCTCAACCCCGATCTGGTGATCTCATCCACGGCGACCAGGGCCCTGTCCACGGCCCAGCTGGCGCTGGAGTCCGGCCGGTGGGAGTGCGAGTTGTCCGCGACCGACGACTTCTACGAAACCGACGTGGCCTCGGTCCTGGCTGTGCTCCGTGGACTCGACCCGTCGGTGAACCGGTGCATGGTTGTCGGTCACAACCCGACCTGGACTGCCCTGGTCCACGAGCTGACCGGAGCCAACGTGGCCATGAAGACCGCCACGGTGGCTGCCATCGAGACCTCCCGCTGGGATCTACTCGGCGACGTTCGCTATGGCTCGAATGAGCTGGTGACCGTGCTGCAATCCAGACACTTCATATGACCTGTCGGGTCGGTCCACGGCGGTGGGCGGGGGCCGATGTGAGTCTCGACAGCCCACAGGTCACTCCAAATCATCGAAGGCCGGGGGATAGACCACGGTGCCCTGCAGGTCGGTCCGGGATGGATCGAACAGGATCGCCTGACCGGCCTCGGGGGGAGCCCAGTCCTGCACCGGCATGGTGATCCTGCGATCGGCCGCCGGTTCGAAACCGAATCGACCGTAGTAGTCGGGGGCGCCTTCCACGACCACCAGCGGCTCCCCCTGGGCCCGGGCCCGCTCCAACACCTCCCACACCAGGGCGGCACCAACGCCGTGGCGTTGATGGTCGGGAGCCACGGCCAGTGGCGACAACATGACGATGTCGATGACCGCCGAGTCGGTCCTCAGGGTACAGCCGCTGATCATGACATGGCCGACGATCTCCCGGCCGGAGTGGCCGTCGATCTCGGCCACCAGGGCCAGCCCGGGCCGATAGTGAGGTGAAGCCCTGATGTCCCGTACCAGCCGAGCCTCGACCGGCGAACCGAAAGCCTCGGCCACCACCCCATCGATGCCGTCGAAATCCGCCGGTTCCTCGGATCGAATCGTGAAGCCGGGCAGATCGATGTATCGCCACACATACTCCACACCGCTATGACCGGGAGCGACGGGCGGAAACACCCGCCGGCGGGCGAATCGGAAGCCGGCCTTGGCCGCCACCCGCCGGCTTGCGGTGTTGTCCCGGTCGGTCCGCAGCACCACCGATTCGACATCGGATCGACTCAGCGCCGTCTCGACCAAGGCCTGCGTGAGTTCGGTGGCGTAGCCCCGACCGTTGTGTTCAGCTGCGATCCAGTAGCCGATCTCCAGCACCCCGACACCTTGACGGCAGTGCAGGCCACACGCTCCGATCGCCTCGTCGTCGAGAAACACGCTGTAGCCGGCATCACCACCGGCCAACCACCGATCCCGCCATTGCTCCACCATTTGGCGCCGTTGGTCGAGGGAAATGGGCTCCTCGGCCACCCAGCCCATGAACGGCCGGAGATGATCGAGCGAGCGTTGCACCACCGCGTGCATGGCCTCGATAATGTCGACCTCCCACAGGCGGAGGACCAGCCGCTCGGAGTCAATTCGGGCCGGCAGGGGCTCGGTCAACCACACGTCCTCCTCGTTCAGCTCATCATCGGACACAAGGCCAGTGTGGTCCACATCAGCCTTGTTGTGCCGGAAATTCTCAGGCCGATCGGCGGTCCGGTGGTGCGACCCGATTCACCCATCTCAGCACCCGAAGGGCCCGCAGGGTGTTCCACCGGCTGGGTGTGCGACCGGACTCCATGTCGAACCACACCCGACCCGAATGCTTCTGTTGCACCGGCCAGGTCCCGTCCTTGCGGCGTTTCCGCTCCAGCACCGCAACGGCATCGTCGAACCGATCGTCCCACGGCGCGCCGACGGCGGCGAAATGGTCGAGCCCCCGCAGGATGTCGTAGTGCCAGCGGGGTGGGAACGACAACCGGGTGAAGACCGGGTTCACCACCGCGCCGGTGCGATGGGATCGATACAGACGATGGTCGAGGAAGAATTCACGACCGCCTTCCAGAGCCGTTGCCAGCCGAGCGTCATCGGGGGTCCGGTTGCGGCTCTCGGCCACCGCCTCGAGGGCCGAGACGGTGGTGTGAAACGAGCTGTGACGATGACCGCGGCGGAGATTCTCGCAGTTCCAACCGCCGTCGTCGAGCTGGTTGGCCAACAACCACTCCAGCGCCGCGTCGACCCGCTCGTCATCGAACCGGAAGTAGCGGGCCATAGTGATGTACATGGAGGTCACACAGGCTTCGGGAACCTGGATCCCGACCGCCGGCGTCAGTCCTCCGTCGTAGTAGCGGGCGCCATCCCAGAGCCGTTCGAGGGCGGCCAGGGCCGCCGGGTGCCCGGGGGTCAGCCCACACCGGTACAGCACGAGCAGGGTGTAGGTGGTGGAGGTCCACTTCGGCGAATACAGACCACCACCCCAGGTCCCGTCCCGATCCTGGTGATCGAGCAGGCGTCTCCCCCAGCCGACGACCGCCACCCGGGCTCGATCCGATTCGTAGTCGGCGGGTGGAGCATCGAGCAGGTCTCGTTTGGTCTGCCATACGATGGCGGGATCGCCGGCCGACAACCAATCGACCGCCGACCCCTCGAATCCATCGATCATGACCGAATCCTACTCGGACCGGCGATGGGCCCAGGCCCGTCGGGGGGGCCGAGGCCGCCGGGTCCTTTGGGATCCGGCGCGGTTCGTCAGGCGTCCTGGGTGGCCCCGAAATGGGCGTCGGATGCGGCCTGGACCGCCCGCTCCACACGGTCGCCCAGTTCCTCCCATTCGCCGATGGCTCGCTGCTCGGCCCGGAGCGGACCCTTGGCCAGGCCCTGGAATCGGGGCTTGACGTAGCGGGCGAACAGCTCGTAGTGCCGCTGCTGGGCAACCGGGTTGGCCCACTCATGGTCCATCATCAGGTAGGCCCCGAAACCGCCGTTGGACTGCTTCTCCAGCCGCTCGATCTGGCGGACGGCATCGTCGGGGGTGCCGATGACGCCGAGGCCCGTTTCGTTGACCCACGCCACCCGCTCCTCGAAGGTCTCGCCGGCGGCCCGGAAGTGGGGCACGGCCAGGATCTTCTGGGTGTAATGGCACCAGTCATCAAGACCGAACTTGACGTCCTCGATGGCCTGCTCTCTCGTCTCGGCCAGATGCATGGGGCCGACAAGCCGCCAGCTGTTGCGGTCGGCCACCTGCCCGAACTCGGCCGCCCGCTCCTCCACCACGTTCCAGTGATGGCCGAGTACGTCGAAGCCACTTTCCGAGGTGGCGCCGATCGACAGGAGTCCGATGCCGTGCCGGCCGGCGATCCGGGGACCGGTGGGCGAGGCGATGGCGGCCACGGCGATATCGAAGTCGCTGTAGGGCCGGTATTGGGACTCGGCGTCGACCAGGTTGTAGCGGGAGGTCTTGTGGGTGACCGGCCCCTCGCAGTTCAGCAGCTTCATGAGGACCTCGGTGTCCTCCTCCAACGCCGAACGCTGTTCTTCGATGGAGATGCCCAACATCTGAGCGTCGCCGGGGAGGGCACCCGGGCCAAGGCCGAGCATGAACCGGCCCCGGGTCAGCTGGTCGAGAAAGAACACCCGATCGGCCACCAGCAGCGGGTTGTGATACGGCAGGGACAAAACGCCGGTTCCGAGTTTGATGTGTCGGGTCTGGGGCGCGGCGTAACCGATGAAGATCATGGGGTCGGGGATGATCTCGGTGCCGGCCGAATGATGCTCGCCGATCCAAGCCTCGTCGTAGCCGAGCCGATCCAGCAGCTGGACGGTCTCCAGATCGCGTTGCAGAGCCGCGATCGGGTCCTGGCCGGCCAGCGAGTGGAACGGCGCCATGAAGATGCCAAAGCGCATGATTGAGGGTCCCCCTTTGTGGACTGTCGATGGGAGGACGCTAGTCGCTAGCATGGCGACCACGTCCGATACGAAACTTTGCCAATCAAACTGTCCTCGGGTCAAAACGGGGTGCTGAACTCGGCCGCCTGCACAAGGACCGATGACACAAGCGCTCCGCCCACACCCACGACTCGAAAACCGGATAGGCCGGGATCGGGCCTAGGGACGAGGGCCGAAGTCGGGAGGCTCGGTACGGGTTCGCTTGACCTCCCAGAAGCCGGGGATCCGACCGAGGGTGACGAAGGCGTCCCACAGTTGCAGTGAATGCGGACGATCGGGAACCCTCGTGATAACCGGACCGAACAAGCCGATGCGCTCGCCGTTCACGTCATCGAAGGCGATGAGCGGGGTCCCCACATCGTCGCCGGTCAGGACCAGGCCGGCGGCCATACGCGTCTTGATCTCGGCATCCCACGTCTCGTCGTCGAAGGCATCGACCAGGACGTTGTCGACCCCGATGGTCGACAGCACGTCGGGCAGATCGACATGGAGTTCCTTGTCGTGATGGATCCGTCGACCCAGTTCCCAGTAGAACTCGAACACCGGATCACGATCTCCGCCGTCAGCCTCGCCAGTGGCCCGGATGGCCTCCATGACCCGGAGGTACTTATGGGTCTGGAGCGAGGCCGCATAGTACTCGCTGTCGGGCGCGGGCTGGTTCTTCTCCAGCAGGGAGATGGGCTGCCAGGTGATGTGCAGGTCCCGCTCGGGCAGTACCTCGTCGACGACCCAACGGGCCGTCACCCAGCACCACGGTCAAACCGGATCGACCCAGAAATCGAGTTCCACGTTGTCACGTCCTTTCCTTCGAGGTTCCAGACTACGGCTCAGCCCGGCCGTCTGCGGCAAACGGGCGTCGGAGGTGGCCTCGACCGCCCGCTCTGCACGATCGCACGCGATGTTCGTCAGCACCACGGCGTCGGTCGATGGCAGGACGCCGGTCGATAGCATGGTGAGCACGTCCGATATGAAGCTTTGCCAATCAAACCGTCGTCGGGTCGGAACGACATGACGATGCCGATCCCGACCGGTTCCGCTCGGTGTCAGGGGCGGGGACCGGAGCCGGGGGGGCTCGGTACAGGTTCGCTTGTCCTCCCGGCCGATCGCATCCCCGGGCGATGTGACGGCCGCAATGCCGGGGGCCACCCCGTGATCTTCGGCCTGCCGCCGTTATCGGCCGGCGAGATGCTTCCGCTCCCCGACACCGTAGCCCAAACCGTTGGGCTCGCCTGACCGATCTCCGGGGATCCAGCCATGACGGAAACCTCGAACGGCAGGGATCCCAACCAACCAGGTGTCCGGAGCCCGATCGCCAACGCCTCCTCCCTTGCGGCAGGACGCCTCGTCGTCGCCGCGATGGGCTGGACCGGGACGGTCATCATCGCTCGGACCTTGTCGCAGGAGGAGTTCGGACAATTCACCCTCGTCTTCAGCCTGCTCGGCATCGTCTCGGTCGTCAGCGAGCTCGGCACCGGCCGAGTGGCCCTGTCGGGGGTCCTCGAGGACGAAGACCCGGCGACCTTCGCCGGCGCCTACATCCTGCTTCGAACGCTCCTCGGGCTGGTCGGGTATTCCCTGGCGATCATCGTCGTGGTCGCGGCCGGCTACCCGGACGTCGTCATCCGGACAACACTGGTGGCTGGGCTGGTCATCGTGCTGGCAACGCCTTCGCACGCCTACGAGATCGCGTTCCAGGTCCATCTTCAGCTGAACCGAGTGGCGATCGCGTCGGTCTTCGGGCAGACGGCTCAGCTCGCGCTCACGGTGGCGATAGCCACGGCCGGTGGGACGATCGTGTGGTTCGCCGTTCCCGCCGTGGTCGCCGAGCTCGTCATCCTCACCATCAAGCTGCCGTTGGCCGCTCGACTCATGCCGTTCCGCTATGCGATCCGGCGGCGCATGTGGGCGGCCATTATGCGCGAGGCGGTGCCCCTGTCGATCGGCACCGCGCTCGCCACGCTGTACTTCAGGGTCGATGCCGTGATGCTGTCGAAGTTCGACGATTTCAACGCCGTCGCCGTCTATGGCGTGGCCTACAAGTTCGTCGACATCATCCACTTCGTTTCGGCGGCTGTCACCGTCTCGCTCCTCGCAGTCCTGGTCCGAGCGTGGCCGGATCACACCGACGACTTCCGAGCCGGGTTTCGGCTCGGCGCGGCGTTCCTCGGTGTGCTCGGCGGTCTGATCCTGGTGGAGTTCGCCCTGTTCGCCGAACCGGCGATCGGAACGCTCTACGGGTCGTCGTACGAGGAGGGTGCGCTGGCGACCCGGATCCTGATCACGGCCGAGGTGATCTCCTTCTTCGGAGCGTTGGCATTCACTGCGCTGGTCGCGACCGGCCGCAACCGCGCCTACCCGTGGATCGCCGGATTCGGGCTCCTCGTGAACGTCGGCCTGAACCTCGCGGTGATCCCCCGATGGTCGTACCAGGGTGCTGCGGTCACCACGGTCGTCACCGAGGTCGTGGTGTTCGCCTTGTTGTGGTCCCGAGCCAGGCAGCTGCCGGGCTTGTTCCCGTTGCGTCTCGGCTATCTCCTGCGCGTCGTCCCGGCGGCGATGGCGGCTGCTGCGGTCGGGCTGGTCTCGAGGGAGCTCACGCCGTGGCCGGTCGCGGGCGGGATTGTCGCCTTGGTCTTCGTGGCCATCGTCGACCGCCTGCTGGCGGGGGTTGGCGGGTTGCGGGCACTCTTGGGGACCGGGCTACCGATGACGCCCGACCGAGAGGGCGATCACTCGGCGCCAAGCGAGCGGTGAGACCCTCCGTCGTCGGCGGAGACGGGCCCGCTCGGCGCCCGGAACCGTGCCGTGGCGCGAAGATAGGCCGGACCGAGACCCACCGCGAAGAGAGGCTCGCTGAGGAGGCGCTCCCAGCGCTGCCGTGCCACGGCCGCCGCCACCGCGCGATCGATGCGCAGCTTTGTGCGCCGATCGAGGTCGACGCCATGCACTGCGGCCATATACCGGCGGATTCGACCCCAGTACGGGAAATGGACACGAGCCTGCGCCGCGGTGTCCAGCCAGATTGCCTCGACCGCACCCTCTCGGCCGCGGTTCTTGCTCTGGTAGGTGTGGTAGGCACCCCAGTGATCCCGGACGCACAGCAGGTGCTCGGGGATCTGGAGGAATCGGCCTCGAAGGGCCATGGACAGGACAAAGACCTCGTCGGCGCCTATGAACGACCCGATCCCTCCTGCGTCGCGTGCCGCTTCGGTACGCATGAGACCCCAGATGGGCAGCAGCGGACCACCGGGCAGCGAGCGCATCAAGCGGGCGACCCGGGCGCAGGGGTCGCTCATGGCGAGCTCGTGATCAGTGTCGACGAGGAAGGTCCGGCCGAGGATCTCGCTTCGATTAAGGTACCAGGAGCAGGCGAGCACGGCAGTCGGCTCACGGCGCAACAGCTCGAGCGTGGCCTCGAGGTATCGAGCCTCCATCGCATCATCGGCGGCAAGCCACTTGAAGAACGAGCCCTGCGCCTGCGCCAGCGCCGTATTGAAGTTGGGAGCCGCGCCGATGTTTCGCGGTTGTCGCAGGTAACGGATCCTGTGATCGCGAGCGGCATAATGGTGGCCGATGTCGCCGGTGCGGTCGTCGGAGGCATTGTCGCAGATCAGTAGCTCCCAGTCCTCGTGCGTCTGGGCGAGCACCGACTCGATCGCATCTTCCAGGAAGCGCTCGCCGTTGCGGACCGGGAGTCCGACGGTGATCGACGGTGTGGACGATCCAGCCGGGGTTGCTCGTGTCATCATCCGGTTCGGGTCGACAGGTTCTGGGGCTCGACGGCTACGACGATGGGCCGCGACTCGACGCCGGGCTGCCGTCGTCGCAAGGCGAGGCGCCGGTGGTCGCGGGCGAGGCGCATCGCTCGAGATCGCCGGCGCGAACCGGCTCCGTCCCAGACCGTGCCCACCGCCGCCTTGCCCAAGAGTGCGATCATGTTCACCAGGCTCCATGCCCGGGCCTCGATCGAGCCTCGCTCGCGACAATACCAGTCGAACATCGTCTCGATCTTCCTGGCATCGACCTCGACCTCGGACCATGCCTTCACTGCCGATGCACCGCCGATGTGGGTCACCTCGACGGCTCCATCGAGCAGCACACGCCACCCGGCTCGTCGCAATCGCCAGCACAGATCGAGATCCTCGACGTACATCATCCAATGCTCCCGATACGGCCTCCGACGAGAGACCGCGTCGGCCCGAATTGCGTGGCAGGCACCGACCGCCCAGTCGATGTCGACGACGCTTCTGGCCTGACGCTCGGCCGCGGCCGAGCGCTCGAGCCAGAACCGCGCCCCGAGCCGCCCCCGGCGTAGGACCGGAGGCGTGAAACCCATGACGATCGCCTGCCGGATCGACGGAAACCGGTGGACCGAAGGCTGGAGCGAACCGTCGGGGTTGGTCAGTCGGGGCGCGACCAGGGCGACGTCGGGATGCTCCCGCAACCGCTCGACGATGTTTCGAAGCGAGCCCGGCGGCGGGAGCACGTCGGGATTCAGCGCCAGCAGCACCGGCGCCCGCGACGACTCGAACGCTTGATTCACGGCGACTGCGAAGCCACGGTTCTCGGCGTTCTCGATCACCCGGACACCGTCGTGTGAGCGGGCCACTTTCACGCTGGCGTCCGTCGAGCCGTTGTCGACGACCGTGATCTCGGCCGCCAGCCCGTCGAGTGCGTCGGGGAGCCGGGCGAGACAGTCGTCCAGCTCCCGAGCGGAGTTCCACGTGACAACGCCAACGGCGACATCGAGGTCGCAGCCCGTCACCGTGACGTCCCTATCGGCAACCCGGCCCGCTCCGGCAGTACCTCGTCGACGACCCGACGGGCCATCACCCGGCACGACGGTGGAACCGGATCGACCCGGAAATGGAGTTCCACGTTGTCGCGTCCCTTTCGTTCGACATTCATGCTAGGGCCTGTTCCGGCCACCCGACGCCGGCTCACCCCCGGAGGCCGGGGCCAGATCGTCCCGAACCAGGTGGCTGTTGGACGATGATCGATGCACGGCCCGGAACAACAGATGAACACCGACCGGGAGGGTGAACACGATGGCGGCGGCAGCCACCGTCAACTTGGCCGTCCCCGCCCACCCCAGTTCTATGCCGGCACCGATGGCGATCAAGAGGAACGACACCGGACTGGCTTTGCCGGCAGCGTGCATACGGGCATAGGTGGTCGGGAACCGAACCAGACCCACGCCGGCCACCACGGCGATGATGGCGCCGATCAGGAACAGGAGCGCAGTGAGAGGGCTGATGGTGGCGTCGATCATGATGTCGGCCTCCCGGAATCGGGGCCGGCCTCGGAGGTGGCCGAGGAGTCGGTCCCATCCCGGCGTGCGGCATCGAACTCCATGAATCGGGTGGCGGCTACGGCAGCGGTGAATCCGATGATGGCGACCACCACGAGCAGGTCGAGCCCGACGTCCGACCCGGTGACGGCGGCGTTGACGGCGACCCCGGTCATGAGCGAGATGAGCACGACGTCGAGAGCGATGATGCGGTCGGCCAGAGACTCACCCTTCAGCAGCCGCAGCGCTCCACAGATCGCCGAGAGAATCAGCCCGGCGTAGGTCACATACACGACGATGGTGGTCAACTCGGCATTCAGTTTCATGAGCCCACCACCTTCGATTCGCTCGAGGGGCCGCTGTGGTTCTCCCGGGGCAGGGCGTCCCGGGCGTAGTCGGCCAAGCGCTCGACGTGGCGGGCCGTGGCCTCCGTCCGCCGGTGATCGAGGATATGCAGGTAGAGGGTCCCGGTATCGGGGTCGGTGTCGACCACGGCAGTCCCCGGGGTGACGGTCACGGCCACCGTCAGCATGAGCAGGTGGGCCTTTGACACCGGCGCCACGCTGACGGCCACAACGGCCTCGTCGGTCGGTCGCCCTGCAGTGACCACCTGCCGGGCCACCACTCCCGTTGATTCGACCAGATCAGCGAAAGCGAGCGCGAGAAAGCGGACCAGGGGCAGCAAACGCAGCTCACCTCGGCCCCCGGGCCCCGCCCGCGTCACGGTGATCAGGGCCACGAGCACCAGCCCTGACAGCACATTGGCCACCGAGACATCGCCCCAGAGGGCGCACCATACGCCGACCAGTATCAGGCTGGCCACGATGCGAGACGGCCCCATCATGACAGCCTCATGATGACAGTACCCCGGCGATGTAGGCCGACGGGTCGACCAGGTTGGTGGCGGCCCGGTAGCTCATGTCCCACAACGACCCGGCGAAGGTGGCGATGAGCAGGGTGGCCAGTACGGCGACGCCGGTGGTTCCCACCATGAGCCGCCGACCGCCGCGACCCGCTCCGGCCTCGCGGACGGCCAAGACGATGCTGGACGACTCATCCACCGGCGAACCCCAGAAGACTCCGAGCCAGATCTTGGCCATCGACAGCAAGGTGAGCACGCTGACGAGGAGTGAAACCACAACGATGGGCGTGGATGCCGCCGCAAGTCCGGCGTCGACCAGTGCCAGTTTGGCGATGAACCCGGAGAACGGGGGAAGCCCGGACAGGCTCAATGCCGGTAGGGCGAAGAGCAGCGCCACCACCGGCCGTCGTGACGCCAGGGCGCCGATGCGGTCAAGATCGGAGGTTCCGGTTTCGTCCTCGATCAAACCGCCCACCAGGAACAGCACCGTCTTGACGGGCATGTGGTGGATGAGGAAGAAGGCAGTGGCAGCCACGCCGGCCACGGTGAACAAGCCGAGGCCCATCACCATGTAGCCCACCTGACTGACAATGTGGAATGAGAGAATCCGCTTCACGTCGTCCTGAGCCAGGGCGCCGACCACGCCGACCACCATGGTGAGGGCTGACACCGCCAGGATCACCGGGCCCAGGTCCTCCATACCCATCAGCGTGTTGAACCGGACCAGAGTGTAGATCCCGATCTTGGTCAACAAGCCGGCAAAGATGGCGGTGATCGTCGTCGGTGCGGTGGGATAGCTGTCGGGCAGCCAGAAAAACAGGGGAAACACTGCAGCCTTGGTTCCGAACACGACCAGGAACCACATGCCGATGCCGAGACGGGTCCCATCGGCCAACTCGGGAATGCGCTGGGCCAGCAGGGCGATGTTGACCGTGCCCGTGGCCCGATAGACGAAGGCGACACCGAGAAGGAACAGGGTCGAGGCGAACATGTTCATGACCACATAGGTCATCCCCGACTGGATCTGACTCCGACTGCCCTGATGGGTCAGCAGCACGTAGCTGGAGATCAGGATGAGTTCGAATGCCACGAAAAGGGTGAACAGGTCACCGGTCAGAATGGACAACGCCACTCCGGCGGTCAGCACCAGCAGCAAGGGACCGGCCAACTCGGGATCGGCGCCCCAGGCGGTGCGACGCTGTCCGATGGCGAACACCTCGACCACGAAGATGGTGCCGAGAGCCACGGTGAGAATCAGAGCGGCGAAGAGATCGGCCACGAGCACGATCCCCAGCTCCGGGGTCCAGTCACCGATCCGGAGGACCACCGCTCCGTTGGAGTTGACCTCGGCCAGGAGCCAGGCCGCCATCGCCGCCTCGATGGCCAGGGTTCCGATGGCCACCGCATCGCGGATTCGCGGCCGATGCTGAACAGCCAGCGCGACGGCGGCTGCCAGCAGCGGTCCGATGACGATCAGACCGACAACGGCCTCCATCACGCCACCTCCGGTTCGGGTTCATCGGTGTGCTCCATCTCGGTGGTGGCGATGCGTCGGTCCTCCAGGTCGTCCTCAACCAGGTCGTCACCGGCGAGCACATGCTGTCGCCGGGCCAGGGCCAGCAGAAACAACGTCAGCCCGAACGAGATCACGATGGCGGTCAGGGACAGGGCCTGGGGCAGCGGGTTGGCGGTGTCGGCCCCCGACCCTTCGAGCCGGTCGGCCAGGGGGGCCTGCCCGGCCCGACCGCCGGCGGCCAGGAGGGCCAGTACGGCGGCATGGCCCAGCAGGGAGAATCCGAGCACGATCCGGCTCATGGATCGGGCCGTGATCAAGTAGGTGCCGATGGCGGCCAGACCGGCGACGGTCACAAGGAGGGCGACACTCATAGCTCGACCTCCGGAGCCCACACACCAAAACACCAGCCAGCGACGTTCCGCCAACGGCGGAACTCGGTAAAGAGCTGCTCCGCAGCTCTCACACTCATAGCTCGACCCCCGCCCTGACCCACACACCAAAACACCAGCCAACGACGTTCCGCCAACGGCGGAACTCGGTAAAGAGCTGCTCCGCAGCTCTGACACTCATAGCTCGACCTCCGCCCTGACCCACACACCAAAACACCAGCCAACGACGTTCCGCCAACGGCGGAACTCGGTAAAGAGCTGCTCCGCAGCTCTGACACTCATAGCTCGACCTCCGGAGCCCGTACCCTGTCGGCATGGCCATCGTCGCCGGGGTCGGGTTCGGCCAGGTCATCAATCCCGAGACCGTCGAGCACGGCGACGACCAGACCGACCACGATCAGGGTCACACCGGCATCGAAGATGAGGGCCGAGCCCGATTTGACCTTCCCCAGAACGGGGACCGTGCGCTCCACGATCACCTGGTCGAGCAGAGGCTCGCCGAACACCAGCGGGATGATGGCGATACCGGCGGCCAGGATGCCCCCTCCGGCCAGCAGACCGATGGTGTGACGGGGCTGTTGGAGACCGCTGACAATGCGTAGGGCGACCACGGCGCCCAGCACCAGACCGGCGGCGAAGCCACCTCCGGGACTGTTGTGGCCGGCGAAGAAGAGATAGGCGGCCAAGACCAGGGCCAGTGGTGAGGTCACGCGGACCGCCAGCGGGAGAACCGTCGACTGGGCAGGGATCATGAGTCCTCCCTCCTGGCATCGGCGGCCTGTGCCAGAAGGCGCGACCGGTCGACGTAGCGTTCCCGCAACTGGCTGCCGATACCGGGTAGCGAGGTCACCTTGGCCGAACCGTCGCCCGACCCGGCCACGGCCAGGGCCAGGACGCCGATGGCCACGACCAGCAGCACCACGATCTCGCCCATGGTGTCAAGAGCCCTCATGTCGGTGAGGATCACGTTGACCACATTGTTGCCCCCACCTTCGGACACCGACTGGGCCACCATCTCCTCAACCACAGGTGAGCCGACCGGCCCCGAGGCCGCCGAGGCCAGACCGAAGGCGACGGCCATTCCGACCAACGCCGATACTGCGACGCGCACACTCCGCCAGATCCGACCGGCGTCGGGGAACCGGCGACGAAGTTGACCCAGTCCGACCACGAAGCCGACCACGATGACCGTCTCGACGAGCAGCTGAGTGAGTACGAGGTCGGGGGCGCCGTGGACGGCGAACAATGCGGCGACACCAATCCCGACCACACCCAATCCCAGGGCGGCACCGATTCGGGTGTCGACCATGCCGGAGGCAGCGGCCGAGGCCAGCACGAGCGCAGCCAGAATGCCCTGCCACGGGCTGTCCCACCGATACAAGGCTGCGGCATCGATGTCGAACAGGAAGGGGGAGGCGGCCAGGGCCACCACCGTCGACATGGTGGCCAGATAGACGGGAAGCGATCCGTGCTGCACCCGACCCGTCATCCTGCGAGCCCCGATCAGGGTCAGCGAGACCAGCCGATCGACGGCGAGGGCGCCGAACGGAGCCGGCACGGGGAGCCGTCGCCAGTAGAGGCCGGTTCCAAGTGCCGCCCCGGACAGGATCACGGCCACCGAGATACCGAACGCCGTCGTGGCTCCCGGCCAGCGGTACAGGGTGTACTCGGCGGCACCGGGGTCAACCTGCACAGCGGCCGGAGTGACCCTGGCCATGACCGTATCCAGCAGCACATAGCCCAACACCGATAGCACACCCAAGGTGACGGCGGGAACGGTCATGGCCAGGCGACGGGGCGACACCACCGAGCCGTCCAGGAGGGTGTCGAGGGTGGGATGAGGGCCGAAGAGACCAAGCAGCAGGCGCACGGTGTAGGCAACGGTGAGTACCGAACCTCCGATGATGCCAATTCCGATAACAACCGCCTCGGCTCCACTCAGGCCGAGCACCGCCTCGATGGCGGCCTCCTTGGCCGGAAAACCGAGCAGCGGGGGAACACCGGCCATCGAGGCGCCCGAGATCACTGCCACGGTGAAGGCGACCGGCATGGTTCGCCACAGGCCGGACAGTTCGTCGATGTTGCGGGTTCCGGCTCGAACATCGATTTCACCCACCACCATGAACAGGGCGGCCTTGAACACGGCGTGGGCCACGACGACAGTCATGGCGGCCAGCGCCGCCTTGCCGGTTCCGACCGCCAGCAATGTGACCATCAACCCAAGCTGGGAGACGGTGCCCCAGGCGAGGATGAGCTTGCCGTCGACATGACGCAGCGCCCCCACCGCCCCCCAGATCATGGAGCTGAGGCCGAAGGCCAGACCGAGTGGCTTCCAGATCGAGGCCAGGCTCAGGGTTGGAGCCAACACGGCGACCAGGACCACGCCGGCCTTCACCATGGTGGCCGAATGCAGATAGGCGCTCACGGGGGTGGGGGCCGCCATGGCCCCGGGCAGCCAGACGTGGAACGGGAACTGGGCCGATTTGGTGGCGGCTCCGAGGAGCAACAGGATGGCGGCCGCAGTCAGCGTGGCATCGGGACCGAAACCACCTCCCCCGCTGCTGTCGGCCAGAGCCCGCGTCACGGCCGGAGCCATCTCGCTGAGCACGGCCGTTCCGGCCAGATCGACCACCAGGACCAGGCCGGCCAGCATTGCCAGACCTCCGGCCACCGTGATCAGCAATGCCCGTCGGGCGGCCAGGACCGCCGACGGATCGGTGTTCTTGTGGCCGACCAGCAGGAACGAGGTGATCGAGGTCAGTTCCCAGAACACGAACAAGGTCCACACCGAGTCGGCCCAGACCAGGCCGAGCATGGCGGCGGAGAAGGCCACGAGGGTGGCCGAGAACCGACCGATTCCTTTGTCCCGGGCCCCACCGTCGTGTCCTGGCGGACCACCGGAGATGGGGCCGAAGTAGCCGGCGGCGTAGACGAACACCGCCACCCCGATCCCGGACACGATGAGGGTCATGACCGCCGCCACGGGCTGAAGCAGGAACTCCATGTTGAGATCGAGGCCGGTCACCCACGAACGGCGAGCCTCCGGCTGCCGTTGCCCGCCGGGTTCGGCCAGGATCCACAAGGCCCACACCGTGGTGGCCAAGGACGGTAGTCCGGCCACGGCGAAGGAACGACGCCCAAGATGGTTGCCTGCCGCCACCAGCAGTACCACCACGACAGCGTGGAAGGCCAGGAGGGCCCAGATCATCGAGGGTGGCTATTGCACAGGGGGGTCGTCATGTCGAAGCCAATCTACCCAGGCCGCTGTTTACTCTCCAAGCGAAACTTTACCGTCAACGTCTTTGACTATTCGAGAAATACACTTTTCAATTGCTGTTTTTGGCATGATCTTTTGGGAATCCCGTACGATTCATCCGATGAGCAACACTCTTGCCGTGATCGACGTCATGGCCGATGAGGTCGGACTGGTCGGCCACAGCCTCGGCTTTCTCGCCGGACTTGCCGGACTACTCATCGCCGGGAACCTCGTGGTACGAGGCTCGGGGGCCATCGGTCGCCACATCGGTCTGTCGCCGTTGGTCATCGGACTCACCATCATCGCCGCCGGCACCTCGGCCCCGGAGTTTGCGGTGGTGGCCCAGTCGGTGGCCATGGACGACCCGTCGCTCGCCGTGGGCAGCATCATCGGGTCGAATATCGCCAACGTGCTCCTCGTGCTGGGCTGTGCCGCCACCTTGGGCGCCATCCATGTCACATCCAGGGCGGTTCGCATCGACATCCCGATCATGGTGGGAGCATCGGTCCTCTTCCTCCTCTTCGCCCTCGACAATCGACTGGGGCGGTTGGACGGTGCGGTGATGTTCGCCCTGCTCATCGGCTTCGTCACGTGGTCGATCGCCTCGGCCCGACGGGCTCCGGAAAAGGGGGAGTCGACACCGAAGGGGCCGGTAACCCCAACTCCGGTGACGACAGGAGCGATGCCTCGGACCACGGTCGTTCCGATGGCCGACTGACCCGATCCATTCTCGAGCTGGTGGGCGGAATAGGTGTGCTGGCATTGGCCGCTCGATTCACCGTCACCGGAGCCGAGGGCATCGCCACCTCACTCGGCGTGCCGGAACTGATCGTGGGGCTGACGATCGTGGCCATCGGCACCTCCGCCCCGGAGATCGTGACCACCATCGTCGCCGCCTACAAGGGGCAGCGGGACATGGCCGTGGGCAACGCCGTCGGGTCCAACCTGTTCAACATCCTCGGCGTCCTCGGCCTGAGCAGCCTGGTGGTGCCGGGAGGCATCCCCATTGCCCCCGACGCGGTGGAACTCGACCTCCCCATCATGGTGGCCGTCGCCATTGCCTGCCTGCCCATGTTCGCCCGGGATCATCGCCTCGACCGGTGGGAGGGTTGGCTCTTCCTGGCCTACTACGGCGCCTTTCTGACCTTCCTCGTCCTGGACGCGACCGGCCACCGGGCCAAGGACCCGTTCGCCCTGATCATGGTGGCCTTCGTCATACCGTTGACCGCCATCACCCTGGCCATCGTGCTGTATCGACGACGGCACACGTCGGCATCGGTGGAGCCCACCGCCGGCGCCGGCCTGTGCGATGCCGACCCTGACCGGGACAACACCTCCCCGGTCCGGAGCCTGTCATCTTCCACGTGATCGTCGAGGTCGCCATCGGCGAACGGAAGCCTACGAATCGATCAATCGCCGGCGCAGCCGGATCAGTCATAGGAGATCCATCATGCGAGACCAGAAAAGTCATCGCGAAGACCCCTCAAAAGAAACGCCTATTCGAAAGGACATATTCGACCAGCCGGTCTATAGTCGTGGTATGGAGCTGCTCGACCCCGAACCCAGTCTTCCCAGCTGGACGTTCCTGACCAACCATGCTCACGTTCTGATTGCCATCGACCGCAACCCCGATCTTCGCCAGCGCGACATCAGCCATGCCGTAGGCATCACGGTGGGTGCGGTCCAGCGAATCATCCATGAGCTGGAGACCGACGGCTACCTGAAACGAGAGAAGGTCGGACGACGGAACCGATACCAGGTCAATCCCGACCTCGGCCTGCGTCATCCCCTGGAGTCCTACCACACAGTCGGCGATCTCCTGCGCTGCATGAACTAGGAGGAGCATGCGCAACACTGCGCCGCCCTTGCCCAGTTCAATACCCAGCGGGTGCTGCTGGCGTCCAGCCTGACCCGACCGTTGACCAGATTGAAGCCGGTGTTGACGTGCTGAAGCGCGAGGGTTGCGACGCAGCACGCGGCAGCAAGGCCTCGGTGCTGGACCCCAAACTTGTGGCGACCATGGCGGCGCTCGACGGCAGTCTGATGACCGGGCTGCCCCGGACCGGCGGCCTGGCGCAAGACGGCGACAGCAACGCAGCGCTAGCGGATCGGTTCATCGCGCACATCCGGACGCTCAACGCCCGTTTCGGCATTCCGGACAAGCTCCAAGCCCAAGGTTCATGCCGTTCGCCGGGGTCCGGCCCCGGCCCGGGGTTCTATTCGGTTTTCAAGGTTCAGGTGTGGAGCGGAGTGCTCGCTTCGCTGGGCTTGGCCCGGCTTGCCTTCATCAGGCCACGAGATCGCCGTGTGGACGCCACCCCGAGTTTGGCTGAGCCAAACTCGCCTTCCACTTGTTGTCGGGATCACAGTTTTGCCGGGCGTTGCCCGGCCAACCCGAGTTTGCCTGCGGCAAACATCGAAGGATCTGACCGTTGGCGAGCGAGGTTGGCGTTTTGCCGTACTTCGTCCGGCAAACCCGAGTTTGCCTTCGGCAAACATCGCCGGATCCAGCGCCGAGTGGGCGAGTTTGCCGGACGGCAAACTCGGGTTGGACTTGCGAAGCAAGACCATACGGTGTCAGGGTCGACGAATCGCTCCAGGAAGTTCTCGAGGATCTTCTGGCCGATGACCAGGTTGACCAGCGGGGTGGTGGTGGCGGCCGACCCCGGTGCTTCGGCTCCACCGACGATCAGGCCGACGAGGGCTTGGCCCCGGCGCCGGTTCGGTGTCGCTGCGTTGCCGGGCCCTTCGGATTGTTGGCGGAACAGGCGCTGCATCTCATCACCCAACGCGGTGCCGACCGCAGCGGCCGACAGCGGATCCAGGTGGAACCGCCCGTCGATGGACCCGTCGGTGTTGGCGTTCCACGTGCACGAGGTCTTCTTGACCTGCTCGTGCACCTCGTCGGACGTGGTGTGGTTGATCAACCAGACGGTGAGCCGGTTGGTGAACTCCACAAAGTCATGATCCCGAGCCGCGGCCACCAACTCGTCCTGGGATACAACCAGGGCATCGTGCCGCTGGGGCGTATCCAGCGACTTCAGCTCTCGCAGGTGCCGCAGGGTCAACACCCCCGTCGGCCGCCGCTTGGGCGAAGACCGGGAACTGGTCGAGCCATCGCCCGGTCCGGGCGGTGGCATGGATTTCCCGGGCCGGGGCCCCGGTTTCGGCCGCCACCACCTGGGAGGCGTTGCGGAACCCGAGCTCGCGCAGCACGCCCGGCGCCTCAGACGCGGTGTCGGCGGCCGCCAACACGGTGGCCCGTACGGCGTCGATCCGGGCTGTCAACCTTTGCAGGCGACAGGCCCTGTCCAGCAGCTCGGCCACGGAGAGACTGTCGGGGTTGGTTGCCACCATGGCATCGACAGCGCTCTCCATCAGCGTGAGATGGTCGCTGTGTGGTTGTGGTGGCAACCCGCCGTTGGTCATGCCTTCACTATGGCAAACGTATGTTCGATACACAAGCCGTTTCGATTATTGCGTTAGGATTTATCTGTCCGTGAACGTTCGGTGTATTGTGGGTGTCTGCCGGGCCGGAACCCTCCTCGTGTGGAGGCGTGGCTCGCCAATGGTCCAGCGCGATCCCTCACCCCCACGGGATCTCCAACCTCTTGGAGCCAATCATCTGATGTGGAACGGTTTGTCATCTCTGAAGGAGCAGAGTCTGTCAAACGCTTCCTTGTCACGGTGTGGCGGGTTGGTGTTGTCGGCGGAGGTGTTCGTCTCGCCAGATGCGGCGGATGACTCGGTTGGCGAGGTGGCGTTTGTGGGCTCGTCGGGCTTCTCTGGTGGTTTTGCCTTCGGAGCGTCTCCCGGTGATGGAGGCCTGGGCCTCGGGGTGGTAGCGGTGTTGGGTGATCGACATGACGTAGAGCACGCTGTTGACGGTCCGGTTGCCTCGAAACTCGAGGCGGTGGCGCCTGGGTTCACCGGTTGCTTCACCCGAGGACAACGCGACCGCGCCGGTGCCGCACCAGCGAGCGAATTTGGCTTCTGAGGCAAACCGGGTCGGGTCACCAGTCTCACACAGCAGTACCGCGGCGTTGACCAGCCCGATGCCGGGTTCGTCACGCAGGGTCGTGCCGTGTTCGTCGAGCAGGGTGCCCAAGAGGCGTTCCAGACGATCGAGCCGGCCGTTCCATGCTCACCGGATCAAGCACCGACGTGGCCGAACTCGACCATCTGCTGACAACCCAGAAGTCCGAATTGGGAGTGGCCGAGACCAACACCGAGGTTGGTGCTTCGCACGGTGCACGGTTTCCCCGTTCGGCTCCGGTGGCCTGAGTATGGCGCCGTCGAGGGGGAATCTTCGACCGGAGCGGACGGTTGAACCGTGCATGAGTCGTTCACTTCGGGCCAGGTGGTTCAACGCCGCCGTCTTTGCCGCAGTCGTGGTGCTGTACCTCATCACCGATCGGGACCGGCTGTCATCGCCCACCGGGTGGATCCTACCTGCCCTGTTTGCTGCGCTTGCTCTGATGGCCAGCCCGGTTCTCTCGGCCAGGAGCGAACGCCATGCCCGGGCCGCCGAGTTGATTAGCCGATCGGCGTCCGGCGACAGCCCGGTTGTCGTCTACCATCGCCCGGGCTGCACGTTCTGCGCCCGGTTGAAGCTGATCCTCACCGGCGTGCGGTCCCGGGCCGTGTGGGTCGACATCTGGGATGATCCGGAGGCCGCGGCCTTCGTTCGCTCGGTCAACGGCGGCAACGAGACCGTGCCGACGGTGGTTATCGACGGACGCCCCCACACCAATCCCAGTCCCTTCCTCGTGCGGCGCGCCCTGACCGGTTGAGTCAGAACAGATCCGTCCGGTCCTCAGGCCTGAAGTCGTCCCAGTCGGCACCGGGCGCCGATGCGGCACGAGACTCGACAGGAGGAGCAAGATCGGATTCGGACGCAGGCTCCAACGCAGACTCGACCGGCTGCGAGCCGGAGGACGGAGCATCGGGCGCCAAACCGCTCGGAGTACCGGCTGGGCCAACCGGCGTGTCGGACGGCGCACCGGCCGAGACCAGCAGGGCCGTCAGCCAGGTGGTGATGGGAACGGCGGCAATCAGTCCGATGGAGCCACACAGTGTTCGCACGATCTCCACCGCCACCAGTTCGGAGTTGGCGATCATGATCAGGGACTGGTTGGTGATCACGAACAACAACAGCAGGGGCATGCTGACACCCACATAGGCCAGCAGCAGGGTGTTGACCGTTGCCGCAATGTGTTCGCGACCAACCCGGATTCCGGCCGCGAACAGACCCCGCCGGCTGAGATTCTGGTTCTGGGCCCGGAGCTCGGCCACGGTCGCCACCTGGGTCACGGTCACATCGTCGAGCGCCCCCAACGCCCCGATCATGGCCCCGCCCAACAGCAGCGACGCCAAGTTGATGTCGGCGGCCACCACCGGAAGCACCAGCCCCTCCTCGGTGGCCAGGCCCGTGAAGCGGGATAGAGCGAAGAAGACCGACGAGATGGCCAGGGTCAGCGACAGGGCCAGCAGGGTGCCGATGAGCGCGACCGTGGTGGTCGGTGTGACCCCGTGGGTCAGATAGAGGCTGAAGAAGGCGATGGCCGACGCCGCCACCACCGACACCAGAACCGGATCGTGACCATCGAGGACCGCAGGGGCGACAAACCCGACGAGGACGACGATCGTCGTGGCCATGGCCAGCAGGGCGAGAACACCGAGCGATCGGCCGAGCACGACGACCAGGGCGGCAAACAGCCCGACCAGCAGGAACAGCGCGGTCCTTCGGTCCTTGTCGCCATAGGAGTAGAAGCCGGTGGTCGGTTCGTAGTCGATGATGATGGCGTCGCCGGCGGCCACATCGGGCACCGGAGTGCCGCCGCCCTGCACCGCACCCCGCACGAACTCGGGCAGGGCGAGCACGGCGCCGGCGTCCGGCCCGTCGTCGGGAACCACGATCAGCGTTCGACACTCCCACTCGTTGTCCGGGGTGGAGAACGAACAGGTCTCGTCGATGACCGACTCGACGGTTGCCGTGTAGCGTTCGGACAGCAGGCCGATCTCCGACGCCTCCTGCAGCACCTGACGGCGACCGGAGCCGTCGGGCCATAGAGCCACCATGCCGATCACAGTGAGGACCGCGGCCGAGGCCAGGGTCAGCAGAAGCAGGCGAAGCACCGGATTGGCCATCCATTGCTCCCACGTCCCCTCCATCTCATGGGAGTGGGAGTGGGAATGGGCGTGGTTCTCGCGATCGGCCACGGCGCAAGTCTATGGGCTCGCTCCCCGGCCGGGACCGACGGATTGCCGTGAGGTGGTAGGGGATGTCGCCCCACCAGGTTGGGCTCGCGACCCGGACGGTTGCCGTTGCCGGCCCATCCCATCGAATGGTATGGTCGTTGGCGGCGAGCTGCCTCGCCCGACCTCCATCCGGCGCCCACGCTGCCGGCTGGGGAGGTAAAGGGGACCATGGAGTGCTCGGCAGCGGAAGGTGCCCGGTCGTTGCGTACCCGGTTGAGTCAGACAGGCGTGGGCTGTTCGGCCGTCCGGGTCGTGATGGAGAAAGCCTTTCAGCAATGACGAAGCAGGAATCATTCAAGCGTTGCGTACGCGCCCGAATGGAAAAGACCGGCGAGCGCTACGCCGCCGCCCGACAAGCTCTCATCGAGCAGGCCGATGGGCCGAACAACGGACCGAGGGTCCGGACCTGGATCAGCCAACCGGAGACATCCGACGACGCGGTGACGGCCGCCACCGGTCGAGGCTGGGACCAGTGGATTGACGTGATCGAGCGCTGGGACGGTGATGGCGACGATCATGCCGCCGTCGCCAGCTATCTCGAGGCCGAGCAGGGTCTCGACGGCTGGTGGTCGCAGACCGTGACCGTCGGCTTTGAACGGATCACCGGTCGCCGCCTGCCCCACCAGCGGGCCGACGGTACCTTCGCCGTCAGCAAGTCGGCCACCGTCGACGTGGCCGCCGATCGGCTACGGGCCATGCTGCTCGACGACACCGACCGAGCCGACCTGTTCCCGGGGCAAGCGACCCAGCGTCGATCGAGGCCAACCAGCAAGACGGTGCGCATCGCGTTCGTGACCGGGGTGGCGGCAATAGGTCTGGTGACGGTCGAGGAGGGTGGCGGGGCGACGGATCAGGCCCGAACAAGAGTCACGGTCCAGCACGAGAAGCTCCCCGATCCTGGCGCAGTGGAGCATTGGCGTGGCTACTGGGCGCAGTGGCTGGAAGCCATTGTGGAGTCGGCCTCGGAGTAGGTTCTGAACGAGGTGCTCCGGCCCGGATGGCATCAGACCACGGCGGTCATACCCCCATCGACGAACAAGATCTGTCCGCTGATGAAGCCGGCGGCCGCCGACAGCAGGAACACCACAGCACCGTTCAGCTCGTCGAGGCGACCCCAGCGTCCGGCCGGCGTGCGGGATCGAACCCAACGGCTGAACTCGGGATCGTCGACCAGGGCCCTGGTCAGCTCGGTGTCGAAGTAGCCGGGGGCCACACAATTGACGTTGATACCGTGAGGACTCAGCTCGGCGCACAGGCCGCGGGTCAGGAGCGCCAACCCGCCCTTGGCTGCGGTATAGGGGACGATCGTGGGCCGACCGAGACGGGACTGAACCGAGCCGATGTTGACAATCCGTCCCGAGCCTCGTGCCATCATCGACGGAGCGACCGCCTTGGCCACCAGAAACGGGGCAACCAGGTTGGTCTCGAGAATGCGCCGGTAGTCGTTGAGGTCGAAGTCGATCACGGGACCGCGAATCTGGATGCCGGCGTTGTTGACCACACCGGTGATGGGCCCGCGATCCCGCTCGATCTCCGCCACCAGCTCGGCAACCGCCGTCTCGTCGGTCACGTCGGCCACCCCGACCAGCGCTCGATAGCCGCTCCGACGCAGGCTCCCCACCGTACGTTCGACCCCATCACGGTCACGGCTGTTGACAATAACCTCGGCCCCGGCCCGGGCGCAGGCCTCGACCAGTGACCGTCCGATCCCCCGGGTCGAGCCGGTAACCAGGATTCGTTGATCGGCCAGAGAAAACGTGCTGAGGATGTCCGACATAGGCCTACGAGCCTAGATGTCCCCCCTCGTCCCGGCCGTCAGGAGGCAGACGTTCCGTGCATTGCGCCCCGGTCGGAGTCGGTCGATCGAGTCGTTCCGGCGGTTGTGGGGCAGGCCCGAGCCGAAGCCAGCCGGGCCATGAGGGCATAGCCCAGCAGCAGGAGCGAGACCACGGCCAGCACGGGCTGGAACGGTTCGAACCATTGGCGGGCCCCCGCCGTGCCCAGCGCCACCAACACGATCTTGTTGCAGACCGGACAGCCGACGGCGAAGAACGACAGCATGCCGGCCACTCCCCCGGTCTTGGCCTGACGCTCGGCCCCGGCCTCGAATCCGAGCGACGCGCCGGCAGGAGATGGCCCGGCCCCGGTATCGGTCTCGAGATCGGATGTGGGGCGAACATAGCTGGCGATCAACACCCCTCCCATGACCGCCGTGAGAACCAGAACCGGGTACGACCACCAGGTCACGGGTACAGGACGGCCGAACACCGGGTTGGGAATGACGTCGGTGGGAAGCCCGACGGCCAGTGCCACCGCGGCCCCGGCCAGCACGGCCGACCGCCACTGGCGAGCCGTCCAGGTCCGCAACGTGGCCAGGGACGAAACCGGATCAGGCCTCATAGCATGCCGGCCAGGAAGGCCCGGGTTCGGAATAGATCCTCGGCGTTGTCGGCGAACTCGGAGGCGGCGAACTGGGTGACACCGGCAGTCCGGAGTTCGTCGAGCCGGGCTCGACACATGTCCTCGTCACCGACGATGGCCAGTTCGGCCGGACCCTGGACGCCCTCCCGATCGAGCATGGCCCGATACGACGGCAGCTGACCATACAGCTCGAATGTCGTGCCGGCGGTCCGGCGGGCACGTTCCGAGTCGTCGGTGACCCAGATCGGCAGGCCGGCGATGATCTCCGGTTCACCCCGACCGGCGTCGGCGGCGGCGGCTCGAATGGAAGGGACGGTATGGGAGGCCAGGGTCCGGGCCCCGGTCATCCAGGTGATGGTCCCGTCGCACCGTTCACCGGCCAGCTTCAGCATCTGGGGTCCGAGGGCGGCCAGATAGACGGGCGGAGGTTCGGCGGCGACGGTGACCTGCCCCCGGGCCACCACGGTCTCACCCTCGGCCCGGGTCTGCTCCCCGGCCAGCAAAGGCAGGAGGGCATCCAGGTACTCCCGAGCGTGACGCAGCGGCTTGTCGAAGGAATAGCCCCACATGCCCTTGACCACCACCTCATGGGACAGTCCGATTCCCAGCGAGAATCGCCCATCGGCCAAATGATTGGTGGTAAGAGCCTGCTCGGCCATGACCATCGGGTGGCGAGGATAGGTGGGAACGACCGACGTGCCGAGTCGAATGCCGTCCACGTGGCGGGCCACCGTAGCCAACAGGGTCATGGAATCGGCCTGGCCCACGATCTGTGGAAGCCAATAGGTGTGGAACCCACCGTCGGCGGCGGCCGAGATCTGATCGACGAGACGATCGAAGCCGCCCCGGCCCAACGAGCCCCCGAATATACCGACCTTCATGTCGTCGGATGAACTGCGATCGTTCTCGTTCTCCATCATCTCAACCGTACTCTCCGGTCGCTGCGGCGACACCGTGGCGGTCCCAACCCTGCGGGCAGTACGCTCGGTGCATCCTTCGCCCTCGGCTTACCATCCGCCACCGTCGATCCCGGTGACGATGCCGAGTGGACGGGAACGACCGAAGCCACGGGCCACGAGGTGGGATGGGAATGACCGGCACACGCAACAACAACTATGCATCCGCCCTTGACGACTACGAGGTCGAGACCTTCACCCATGATGACGTGACCAAGGCCGTGTTCCGGCTCGGATCCGGTCCGGCCGTCATTGTCATCAGCGAGATGCCGGGGATCACCCCGGCGGTGGCCGAGTTCGGGCGGCAGGTGGCGGCCATCGGCTGCACCGCAGTGCTCCCCCACCTGTTCGGCCAATCGGGTCGACCCCCGACCAAACCGGCCAAGTCGCCGGACGACAAGCCGCGTCTCGACTACGCATACCTGGCCTCGACCGTGGTCCGGGCTTGCATCGCCAAGGAGTTCACGGTCTGGGCCACCGGCCGTACATCACCGGTTGTCGACTGGTTGCGGGCTCTGGCCCGGCACGAACACCAGCAGTGCGGAGGACCGGGGGTGGGTGCGGTCGGCATGTGCTTCACCGGAGGGTTCGCACTGGCCATGGCCACCGACGACGTGATCCAGGCCGCGGTCGCCGCCCAGCCGTCGCTCCCGTTCGCCTTCACCCCATCGCGGCGCCGGACCATCGACCTGTCGGCTGAGGACCTGGACGCAGTGGCCGGACGGTGCCAAGCCGGCCTGCCGGTGATCGGGCTCCGGTTCTGCGGCGATTCGAACGTACCCGACCAGCGATTCCGCTTCCTGGAGGAACAGTTGGGGTCCGGGTTCCTGGCCATCGAGTTGCCCGATGAGGCGGCCAACCCCAACGCCGCCATGCCGCCCCACTCCACCCTCACCGAGCACCTGGTGGACGAACCGGGATCGGCGACCCGCATCGCCCTCGACCAGGTCCTCGACCTGTTCCGGCGTCAACTGCTGGCCTGATCGACGTCAACGATCCAAATCGATGTTCCGTCGATCGCAACCAAGGCGGAGCGGCCCGACCGGCCGGGTTCAACGATCCGGGAGCGGGACACGGCGCGACGGGTCAATTGTGATGTGGACCGATTGTTCGTGCACGTCGACCGGATACAGGATCAGCGGTTCCTTCGCCGGTCGACGCACCGGTTTCCCGGTCCGGATGTCGAAGCGCCCGTTGTGCTTCGGGCATTCGATCAGCTCGCAGTCGATGACCAGACCTTGGGCCAGATGGGCCCGGCCGTGGGTGCACAGACCGTCGGTGACCCGAAACTCCTGCCGTCCCAACCGGTAGAGGGCCAGTGTCCGCTCCCCCACGTCGACCCGGCGCACGGTACCGACCGCCATTTGTCCGACCGGGACCACGACCGCCCCGTCGTGATGCGACACGGGCGACACCACGATCGGTGCCCGGTCGGCATGGTCCACCTGCGGGATCGAACGGTCAGGGATCTCCCACCGCGGGTCGTTGCGCTGGCGGGCGAGGGCGGTGAAGATCTCGCGGTAGGCGGCCACCGTGGAGGGCAAAGGCGGAGCCAGGTACGGTCGCAGCTCGTCGTGCAAGGCCGGCAAGGCGTAGTAAGGCACGGTGGGAAAAAGATGATGCTCGACGTGATAGTTCATGTTGAGGTAAAGGAACCGGAACACCGGGTTCATGGACACGGTCCTGGTGTTGAGGCGATGATCGAGCACGTCCTCTCGAAGTCCGGCGTGCTGGGTGATGCCGAAGAAGACCATCAGCCATGACCCGTAGACCGTCGGCAATCCCACCAGCACCATCGGCAACGGAGTCCACCACACCACGGCGGCCGCCGCCGCCAGCGCCAGCACAGCGACGAAGAGCCGGGCCTCCCGGTGGACCCGGGGCCACTCGTCGGCAGGAACGAAGCTCTCGACCTCGGGATCGCGGCCGCCGGCGGCGTGACGCAGCAAGCGGGGCAGCAGGAACCGAATCGGGTTGAGGCCACCGAAGGCGGCCATCATTTCCGGAATCGGGGTTGGGCGCTTGAAGGCGATCTCGATGTCACGACCCACGACCAGGGTGTCGGTATGGTGCCGGTAGTGGGACCAGCGCCACACCGTCGGCTCCCGCCACAGCATGAACGACGCCAGGTAGTAGACCATGTCGTTGAGCCATTGGGTTCCGAACGCCGTGTTGTGGCCCATCTCGTGCCATCGGGCGTCGGCCGAGCCGCCATACAGGGCCCCGTAGACCACGAGGGCGGGCACCGTCCACCAGCTCCACCAGGTGATGGCCACCAATGTGGCGAGCCCGACAAGTAGGGCCAGCCACAGGACCAGGTCGGCGAGCGGCCTGCCATCGGTCCGATACTGGAGGGTTGCCAGCCTGTCGCCCTCGACCGGCGGAGTGAACCAGGCACCCTCCGCCAGCCCCGATTCCTCGGCCAGTCGGGATCGGGGGCCGATCAGCGAGTAGCGCAGACCACGGTCGAGTGAGTTTGCGGTCGGACCGGCGGTCATGGGGCGACTCCACCCCCGGGATGCTCCGCCGCCGATTCCGGTATCCGGTATCGGGTCCTGCGGGCAATCCGGCTTCGTGGCCCTGACATCATCGGCTACAGGATCCCATGTTCTCGATATCGAGGCCATTTGTACACCCCTTCATCCCGCTCACTACTATCACCGGTGGCGACGTCGTGATGGTGGCGTCGTCGGAACCCGGGGGCTTTGCCATGAACAGCAGCGGACCGACGGTCGGGGTGGTGGCCAACCCGGCGTCGGGTCGCGACGTTCGCCGGCTGGTGGCCCACGGATCGGCCGTCACCGCCCACGACAAGGTCAACGTGCTCACTCGGCTGATGACCGGGCTGGCCCGGGCCGGCGTGACCGATGTGATCTCCATGACCGACCGTTCCGGTGTGTCGGCCGGGCTGGCCCGGGCCTGCTCCCGACGCTCGGCCGACGGCTGGCCCACCGTGCACTTTCTCGACCATGCCCTGACCGGGACGCCGACCGACACGTTGGTCGCCGTCGAACTCATGATGGAGGCGGGTGTCGGAGTCATCATCGTGCTGGGCGGCGACGGCACCAACAACCTGGTGGCACACACCTGCCGGGACATACCGGTGGTGGCCATCTCCACCGGGACCAACAACTCTTTTCCCCTGGCTTTGGAGCCCACCGTGGCCGGGCTGGCCGCCGGGCTGGTGGCCACCGGCGCCGTCGCCCACGACGCCGTCACCGAGCGGGCGGAAAATGCTGGCCGTGAACCACGCCGGTCGGACTCGCCACGCCGTGGTCGACGTCGCCGTACTGGTCCAGGACAGGATCGGGTCGGGGGCGATCTGGGACGTGACGTCGGTGCGGGAGTTGTTCCTGACCTTCGCCCGGGCCGACGCCATCGGACTGTCATCGGTGGGAGGCCACCTCTGTCCAGTCGGCCGATACGAACCGTATGGGCTGGCGGTTCTATTGGCCCCGGCCGAGCAGTCGACCCCGGCCCCGTCGGCCAACTCGCCCACCGGTATTCGACCGCCCATCGGCCCGGGCCTGTTCGCCGACCTGGAGGTGGAGGGGTGGGACAAGCTGCAACCGGGAGAGGCCCGGACGATTGCGGAGAACGCCGGGGTACTGGCCATCGACGGTGAACGGATCATCGAGTTCGACCAGCAACGGCAGGGCCCGGTGACCGTGGATCTGGTCACCACCGGACCTCCGGTCGTCGATGTGGCCCGGACCCTGGACCTTGCCGCGTCGGCCGGGCTCCTGGTCACCCACGATCGGCCCGCAACCACAACTTCGAATCAAAAAAGCACACGAGAAGGGGAACACGCTTCATGAGCAGATTGGACATGTACCGAGAGATGGTGAGGATCCGCCAATACGAGGGCCGGATCCTGAAGGAGTATCACGCCGACAAGACGCCGGCGTGGGACATCGGGGCCGGACTGATCCCGGGCGAAATGCACCTGTCGGCGGGCCAGGAGCCGGCCGCGGTCGGTGTGTGCGCCCACCTCGGCAAGGGCGACGCCATCACCGCCCCCCACCGACCCCACCACTTCGCCCTCGCCCACGGGGTTGATATGAAGGCCATGACCGCCGAGATCTACGGTCGCACCACCGGGCTGTGTCAGGGCAAGGGTGGTCACATGCACCTGTTCGACCCGGAGAACCACTTCTCCTGTTCCGGCATCATCGGCCAGGGATACCCGGTGGCCTGCGGCCAGGCCATGGCGTTCAAGCGCCGGGGCACCGACCATGTGGCGGTGGCAGTTGCCGGCGAGGGGGCGGCCAACCAGGGGGCGTTCCACGAGTCACTCAACCTGGCCGCAGTGTGGAACCTGCCGGTGGTCTTCATCATCGAGGACAACGACTGGGCCATTTCGGTTCCCCGGTCCCACTCCACGGCCAACACCTCGAACGCCGATCGGGCCGCCGGCTACGGCATGCCCGGTGTGCGGGTCGAGAACAATGACCCCGACGCCATTCACGAAGCGGCAGGTGCGGCCATCGAACGTGCCAGGGCCGGGGAAGGACCGAGCCTGCTGGAGATCCACACCGTGCGGTTGTGGGGCCACTTCGAGGGCGATGCCCAGGCCTATCGGGGCGCAGAGCTGGAGACGCTGGACGAGCGCGACCCCATTCCGGCCTATGCGGCCCGGCTGATCGAGGCCGGCGACCTGTCCGAGGACCGGGTGGAGCAGATCAAGGCCGAGGCCGACGCCGAGGTGGACGCCGCCGTCCAGTTCGCCCTGGGCAGTCCCATTCCCACCGCCGACGATGCCCTGTTGCATGTGTTCGCCTGAGCCGGCCCGAGATCGAGGAGACAGAGAGACATGACCACAACGGAAACACCCCAGACCGCCGGCGGCACCCGGCGGATCACCACGGCCAAAGCCATGGCCGAGGCCATCGCCCTGGAGATGCGGGCCAACCCCGAAGTCTTTGTGATGGGCGAGGACGTCGGCGCCTACGGCGGCATCTTCGGCTCCACCACCGACCTGTTCGCCGAATTCGGCGCCGACCGGGTCATCGACACCCCGATTTCCGAAACCGCCTTCATCGGAGCCGGCATCGGAGCCGCCGTCGAGGGCATGCGACCGGTTGTGGAGTTGATGTTCATCGACTTCTACGGCGTCTGCATGGACCAGATCACCAACCACATGGCCAAGATCCACTACGAATCGGGTGGAGCGGTCAACGTGCCGATGGTGCTGATGTCGGCCACCGGCGCCGGCTACTCCGATGCGGCCCAGCACTCCCAGAGCCTGTGGGGAACCTTCGCCCACCTGCCCGGGATCAAGGTGGTGGCGCCATCCAACCCCTACGATGCCAAGGGGCTGATGGCCTCGGCCATCCGGGACGACAACCCGGTGCTCTACCTGTTCCACAAAGGAGCCCAGGGCCTGGTGTGGATGGCCAAGAACCCCCGTTCCATCGCCCATGTGCCCGAGGAGGCCTACACCGTACCCATTGGTGAGGCCGCCGTGGCCAGGGAGGGCAGCGACGTCACCATCGTCACCCTCTCGCTGTCGGTCCAGCACAGCCTCGACGTAGCCGAAGAGCTGGCGGGCGAAGACATCAGCGTGGAGGTGGTCGACCTGCGCAGCCTGGTCCCACTGGACAGCGAGACCGTACTCAACTCGGTGGCCAAGACCGGCAAGCTACTCGTGGTCGACGAGGACTACAAGTCCTACGGCATGACCGGCGAGATCGCAGCCATCGTGGCCGAGACCGATCCGACCATGCTGTCCAAGCCCATGAAGCGGCTGGCCGTCCCCGATGTGCCCATTCCCTATGCCCGGACCATGGAGTACGGCATCCTCCCCACCAGGGACAAGATCGCGGCCGCAGTCAGGGAGCTCGCTTCGTGACCGCCGCCGCTGCGGTTGATATCCCGTTCCCCATGACATCATCCGACGCCCCCGACGCCGAGGGGGTGGTGGGTACCTGGTTCGTGCTCGACGGTGAGCCGGTGACCGAAGGTCAGCTCATCGCCGAAGTCCAGCTGGAGAAGGTGTCCCAGGACGTGACGGCCCCGGCCACCGGCGTGCTTCGGCACCTGGTGGCCGAAGGCCAGGGCGTCGCCCAGGGAGGTGTCATCGGCCGCATCGAGCCATAGCCTGCTTCTCCGACCGGTGCCGTCGATCTCGGTCAACAGTGGGAGGAACGGATGATGGCGGCGGCGTCGACCATGGCCGAGAGTTTGGCCCTGGCCACATCCCGGGACAGAAACTTCATGCCGCAATCGGGTGAAACCGACAGATCGGCGAGTTCGATGTGCCGTAGGAACTGCTCGATCCGGTCCACAATGGCCTCGGCCGTCTCCACCTTCTCGGTTCCGAGGTCGAGTACGCCGACCACAACCTTCCGAGGGGCCAACCGGGCCACCATCTCGGCCGCCAGCCCGGGCTGAGCCGTCTCGATGGCGAGGAAGTCGACGGGTGCCTCGGCCAGTTGACCGAAGAAGGGATAGCCACCCGCCTTGTCGCTGACATAGGCGGCATAGCCGTAGCAGGTGTGGAGCGTGGTGACGGCCTCGATCCCATCCACGGCGACGGCCAGGGCGTCCATGGCGATGCGTTCCGCCGCCGCGGGATCGGCCTGGAGGTAGGGTTCGTCGATCTGGAGAACATCGATTCCGGCCCCGGCCAGGTCCCGGAGTTCCTGGTTGACGGCGTTGGCGTAGGCCAGGGCCAATCGATGCTGATCGTGGTAGTAGTCATCCTGGGCCAGCTGGCTGAGGGTGAACGGTCCCGGCACCGTGACCTTGGTGTAGCGATCGGTATGGCGGCGAAGGAACCGGGCCGCCTCGAGCTCGATCGGTTCGGTCCGCTCGATCGGTCCAGTGATCAGCGGCACCTCGGCCTTCCCGCCCCGACGATTGACACCGGATCCGATACGGTCCCGATCGACACCACCCAAGAGGTTGGCGAAGTGATTGAAGTACGACTCCCGCCCGATCTCCCCGTCGGTGATGACGTCGACACCGGCCTCCTCCTGATCGGTGATGGCGACGAGGGTGGCGGCCTCGATGGCCTCGGCCCGCTGTTCGGGATCGACCCGCCAAATACCGTCGGCCCGAACCCGGGGCACACCCACACCCTTCAACCGGTCCTGGTCGACCAGCCACCCCGGCTGGGGGTAGCTGCCGATGACCGTAGTCGGCAATACCAACGTGGTCAAGGGTGGCCGGGCAGCGGCCGAACCTGATGCGGGTGCTGCAGCCGTCATGACGTCATCTCCTCGGGGTCGGGGTCGGCAAGGATCTGATCATCCCGGCCACGGCCGCGATCTCAGCGGGTCGGATCTCATGGTGATCAGAGTCGAAGACCTCAACCGTGGTGGCGGCCCCGGCGGCGGCGAACAGCCGAGCTGCGTCCTCGGCCCCGTCCAGTGTCATCCACGGGTCCCGCTCGCCGACCCCGAAGTAGATCGGTACACCGGTCAGGTCGCCGGCCACCGATCGGCTGACAGCACCGGGCCCGAGCACGGCGCCGGTCAGGGAGACGACCCCGCCCCATGGCTCGGGCCGGCGCAGCACGTACTCCAGGACCAGACACGCTCCTTGGGAAAAGCCGACCCACATCACCTGCTCGGGTCCGAGCCCGCACTCCCCCACCTCGGACCGGACGTCGGCCAGACGGTCGAGCGAACAATCGAGTTGGGGCTGGTTGGCCTCGAGGGGATCCCGATAGCGGCCCGGATACCACGATCGGCCCTCCGATCGGGGTAGCAGCCACGAGACAACGGGTCGCACATCGACCGGCAGCGTCTGTTCGATCGGGGACACGAGGTGCTCGATCAGATACCCGGGATCCTGGTCGCGACCGTGGACGGCGATCACCGCCACCGAGGCCTCCGACAGGGGGCAACCACGGTGCACGACGAACTCGATCGACGGCCGGTCCACCACGGTCACACCGCCGGTGGTCGGTAGTCGGTGTTGCGGTCGACGGTCATGTAGATGTCGTTGCCGATGGGGTCCTCCATCTCCTCGGCCAGATGACCGAGCAGCCCGGCGCACCGGGCCAGCAGGGCGAAGCCCCGCATGACCCCCATGGGCAGGTCGATGTCGGCCAGGACGGCGCCGCACACGCCGGCCCCGTTCAGCGGCAGTTCCCGTCCGAGCACGGCGGGATGGACCCGGCCGATGGCGTCGAACAGCTCCAGGTGGGGACCGAAGGTGCCGTTGTCGCGGGCCAGCTCCATCAGCACCGGGGTTCGGGGGTCGCCTTCCTTGTGCACCGGATGACCCAATCCCGGTACGAAGCGCCCCGCCTCCCGGGTGGAGCGGACCAGGTCGAGGGCGACCTCATCCCACCCGGCGTCATCGATCGGCATCTCGTCGAGCCCGCCCAAGGCTGCGTTGAGGAATTGAGCCGAATCCTCGGTCACACCGAGGAACCGCGAACCGCCGCCCAGGAGCCCGGCGGCCAACGCACCCTGGACCGAGTCCGGAGCGCTGAGGTAGGTGACCCGGGCGGCGATGGCGGTCGGGGTGAAGCCGTGGTCGGCCAACGCCACCAGCACCGCTTCGAACATGGCGCGCTGGGCCGGTGTCGGTCGCCGCTTCGTCACCAGCCAGTAGGCGAGTTCGCCGAAGGTTATCTGACCAAGGAGATCGGCGGCCAGATCGTGACCGAGCAGGCTGATGGAATGAGTGTCGGAGGCGCCGATGCCGGTTCTGAACCGGGGCACCGGGGAGCCGTCGCCGGTTGTCGTCATGAGTCGTTCTCCCGGAGTCAGGCCGCAGCCCGCCTGAGCAGGTCCTCGAGGTCGGCCCCGGGCCGGCCCAACCAGCGCCGAATCTCCTCCGAGTGCTCCCCCAGAGCCGGGGGCGCCAGTTCGTAGCGGGCTTCGGCCTCACTGAAGGTGATGGGGTTGCGAACCAGATCGACGGTCGACCCGCCTCTCGACATGGTGACCCGGGGATTCAAGCCGAGACGTTCGGCCAGTTCCACGCCCTCGGCCACGGTGTTGATGGGCCCGCACGGCACACCGACCGTGTTCAGCTTCAGGAACAACTCGTCGGCCGTCCATTTGACCAGCCCGGCCTCGAGCAGCGGCTGCAACTCGTCCCGATTGTCGGCCCGATCGGTGTTCTCGGCGAACCGGGGATCATAGGCCAACTCGGGAACCCCGAGCACCTCACAAAGGGCCCTGAACTGTCGATCGTTGCCGACGGCGATGATCACGTCCCGATCCTTGGCCGGCAGCGGGAGGTAGGGGTAGACGCTGGGATGGGCGTTGCCCATACGGAAAGGAATGACTCCACCGGCGGTGAAGGCTGCGGTCTGGTTGACCAGACCTGACAGCGCTGACGACAACAGGTTGACCTCGATGTGCTGTCCCCGCCCGGTTCGATGCCGCTGCTCGAGGGCAGCGAGCACACCGATCAAGCCGTGAAGCCCGGTCATCACGTCGAACACCGAGATACCCGCCCGATACGGAGGGCCGTCAGGATCACCGGTCAGGCTCATCAGGCCGGACACGGCCTGAATCACCAGGTCGTAGCCCGGCAGACCGGCCCCTTCCTCGGTACCGAAGCCGGTGATGGACAGATAGACGAGGGCGGGATTCACGGCGTGAGCAGACTCGTAGTCGAGACCGAACTTGGCCAGTCCGCCGACCTTGAAGTTCTCGATCACGATGTCCGACCGGCGGAACAGCTCATGGATCATGGCGATGTCGTCGGGGCTACGAAAATCTGCGACGATCGACCGCTTGTTGCGGTTGATGGACAAATAGTAGGTTGCGGCTCCGTCGGCCTCAGGCGGACTCCACGTTCTTGTGTCGTCGCCGGCGGAACTCTCGATCTTGATCACCGTGGCCCCCAGGTCGGCCAGCAGCATGGAACAGTAGGGACCGGCCAGCACCCGGGACAGGTCGGCCACAACCACCCCATCGAGAGGACCACCCCGGGCCGGACCATCGGCCGGAACCGGGCCGCCGGGCGGGAGCGATGTGGCCGACGGTCGAGGTGGAAGGGAATCGGGGGATGAGGTCATGGTCGTTTCTCCGATCATTTTTGGTCGACGGTGGCGGTTGGCAGCAGAGCCAGATGCGACCACTCGTCGCTTACCGCCGCCGCTGTATCCAGTAGCAGCGGTAGGTACTCCTCGGTCAGGGTTTCGATGGAGGTCTCCGCAGCATGAACGGTGACGTTCAAGGCGACCACCGTCCTGCCGTCGGCGTCCCGGACCGGGGCCGCCACCGACCGCACGCCGTGGGACAGCAGCTCATCGGACAGCGCCCATCCTCGCTCCCGGATACGGGCCAGAGAGTCGTCCAACTCGGTCCTGGTCAGCACGACCCGAGGCACGATGCCGGACCGTGACGGGGTGTCCAGCACCTTGTCCAGAACATCGGGTTCCAGGTCGGCAAGCAGCACACGACCCATGGAGGTGGCCGGCGCCGGGAACCTTGTACCGATGGACACGGCCAGTGCGATGATCTTCGGCACCGGCACCCGGGCGGTGTAGACGATGTCGCCGCCGTCGAGTTGGGCCATGGAACTGGACTCGTTGGTCCGGGCCACCAGGGCCATCATGTGGGGCCGAGCCAGATCCCAGAGCCCCTGGGCTGCGATCCCGGCGGTACCGATTTCCAGCACCTTGGTGGTGAGCGAGTAGACACCGTTCTGATGACGCACGTAGCCCAGCTCGTCCAGGGTGAGGAGCAGGCGACGAGCCGTGGGACGGGCCAGCCCGGTTCGGGCTGCAACCTCGCTCACGGTCATGGCCGTCGAGGTGGGACCGAAAGCCTTCAGGACGTCGATGCCACGAGCCAGCGCCTCGACGAAGTCCCGGCCCTTTCCCGTTGACCTGCTGTCGGCGGCGGAACCGGCCACGGCTCAGCGGTAGTTGTTGTTGGAGCTGTGATCGCCGGCCAGCCACCGCTTCAAGGTCTCGTGGGCGTCCTGAGCCCGGTCGACATTGATGTCCTCGTAGCCGTCGACGTCGCAGGTGAACTCCAGGATCATGCCGTTGGGATCGTTGGTGTAGAGCGAGCGGCAGTAGCCGTGCTCCAATACAAAAGTGCCCTCGGGATCCCACTCGGCCTCGTTCAGGCGACGCTCGAGCTCGGCCTGGCCCGCGGCATCGACCTTGAGGGCGATATGGCGGAACGGTGACGGCGTCAGCTCGGGATCGAACAGATCCTGGTCGTCCTTGTTGGCGAACTGGAAGAAGGCCAAGGCACTGCCGTCGGCCAGCCCGAAGAAGGTGTGGCAGTAGACTCGTTCAGCACCGAACAGCTCATCGGTCTCGGACCAGGTGGCAACAAGGGGGAAGCCGAGGATGTCCTCGTAGAAGTGACGAGTTGCCTCCTGATCCTTGGTTACGTAGGCGGTGTGGTGGAGTCGTTGGGCCAGCGGGGTCTTCATCGGTTCCTCCTCTGGGAGCGTTGTGACCATGTTGGTTAGAAGGGGCTTTCGTCCGCTTAGCGGACATGTTACCATTCTGCGGACACTTGTCCAGTTCCGATCCCGATCGGAACCACGGGAACCCGAAAGGAACCATCCATGTCACTTCCCTTGTCCTCCGGCCGGTGGACACTCGACCCGGTTCACTCCAACATCCTCTTCTCCGTTCGCCACCTGGGCATCTCCACTCTTCGAGGGCGGTTCGTTCAGGCCGAGGCCAGCCTGGATGTGGGCGACGACCTCGACACCAGCTCGCTGGCGGCCGAGGTCGAGCTGTCATCGATCGATACCGGCAATTCCGACCGTGACGGACACGTGCGGAGCAGCGACTTCTTCAGCGTCGACACCAGGCCCAAGATGACCTTTCACTCCAGCTCGATCGAGGAGCTGGCCGACGGCCGCTATCGGTTCACCGGCACCCTGGCCCTCAATGACCACAGCCAGGAGGAAACCCTGGAGGCGGTGTTCTTCGGGACCGAGAAGAACCCGCTGGACGGATCGACCCGGGCCGGCTTCGAGGCCACCGGACGAATCGATCGCACCGACTACGGCATCAACTGGAACGTCCCGCTCGATTCCGGAGGGTTGATGCTGGGAACCGGCATCGACATCACCATCAACACCCAGCTCGTCGGCCCGTCCGACGGGTAGTTTCGGCTGATGAGGATCGCCTCGGCCCTCCACGGTGATCGAGCACTGTTCGGCCTGGTCTTCGACGACTCCAGACTGGCCGATCTCAGCAATCGGTTCGACCACGTCGTCGACCTTCTGGCTGCCACAGTTGACGACAGGGGCCGGGCCGAGGTGGCCACCGCGACGGGGCAGGCCCCGATTGTGGAACTCGACCAGGCTCAGTTGCTGGCCCCCATTCCGGAACCACAACGGATTCTCTGTGTCGGCACCAACTACACCGATCATGTGGCCGAGTCGGACCGGGTTGTCGACCCCACCGAGAAACCCATGATCTTCACCCGCTTCGCCTCATCGTTGGTGGCCCCGAGCCAACCGATCGTCCGTCCGGCCATCAGCACCGCCTTCGACTACGAGGGCGAGTTGGCGGTGGTGATCGGGCGTCACGTCCACCGCGCCGACCGGGAACAGGCCCGCGCCGCCATCGGTGGCTATGCCTGCTTCCTCGACGGCACGCTACGGGACTACCAGCGCCACACCTCTCAGTTCACGCCGGGCAAGACCGCAGATCGGACCGGTTCGTGGGGGCCCTGGATCGTGACCGCCGATGAGATCCCCGACCCCTACCGGCTGGGGCTGACCACCTCGATCAACGGGGACGTGGTGCAGGAGGCCACCACCGATCAACTCATCTTCGATCTCGAGGCCATTGTCTCGTACTGCTCGATGTTCATGGCCCTGAGGCCCGGCGACGTGATCGCCACCGGCACCCCGGGCGGGGTCGGCTATGCCCGCACTCCACCGCGATGGCTGGTCCCGGGAGACGAGGTTACGGTGGACATCAGCGCTGTCGGCGCCCTGGTCAACCCGGTGATCGACGAGATCGACCTCTGATTCCGAGCCGGATTCGCTACTCGGGCAGGTGCTCCCGCCACTGGGTCCAGGCCTCAATGCTGGCCTCGGCCATATGGCGATGCTCCCGGGCCAGAGCCCGGGCTTCGGCCTGGGCGTTACCGTCGAGGGCGGCGGCCAGCCGCCAGCCGATGGCCAGGGCGGCGGACCGGTTACCCCGGAAGTAGGGCAGGAACTGATCGGGCCGGAAGAACCGGTCGAGGTCGGCGGGGACGTCGACCTCGGGCCGCCAACGCTCGGGCCCGACCGGGGGAAGGTCCAACTTGTCGAGGGCGGCGAGGATGTCGTCGTCATTCGTGCGATCGGCGAAGTCCCGACCCTGGTAGCGATACACCTCGGCGCCATCGGGGTCGACCAGGATCATGCCGGGCAGCGCGATGCCGCCCCGCTCCTCGGGGTCGAACAGACCGAGGGGCTGAAGGATGCGCTCACCATCGGCATCGGACACGAAGCGGGTATGGGTGAAACCCCAACGTTGAGCCATGGCCGCCTGTCTGGTGTCGTCATCGACACTGACGGCGGCAAACTCGGCGCCGGCTCTGTGGATCCGGTCGTAGTGCAGAGCCAACCTCACGAGCTGGGCGCAGCAGTACGGTCACCAGTCGCCTCGATACGTCATGAGCAGGATGGCGCCGCCGGTTCGGCGCAGATCGAGCGGTTGTACGGTCGAATCGTCGGTCATTGCCCTGCGCCTCCCACCGAAGTCCGCAGCCAATCGACGACGGCCCGGCCGATCTCGTGCGGGCTGTCCTCCTGGATGAAGTGGACACCGGACACGGTCACCTCGCTCTGGTTGGGCCAGGTCCGACAGAAGTCCCGCTGGCGTCCGGTCAGGATGGCGCCCGGCTCGGCGTTGATGAAGAGCTTGGGCACCTCCGACCGGGACAGCCACGCCGCGTACTCGTCCACGATGGCGGCAACGTCGGCCGGCTCCCCCTCGATCGGGATCTCCCGTGGCCAGGTCAGGGTTGGCCGGCGATGCTCGGGCTCGGTGAACGGCCGGCGATACTGGTCCATCTCGGCGTCGCGTAGCTGCCGCAGCACCGACCCGGGCAGAACCCGTTCGACGAACATGTTCCTGTCGATCACCATGGCCTCGCCGGCATCCGATCGGAAACCCTGGAACACACCGACGGCGGCCTCCGAGAAGTCACTCCACTGTGGAAAGGGGCGCACGATGGCCTCCATGTAGGCGACGCCGGCAACCCGCTCCGGGTGGCGGCGGGCCCAGTCGAAGCCGAGGGCCGATCCCCAGTCGTGGACGACCAGCACCACACGATCACCGAGCTCGAGTTGGTCGAGCAGACCGTCCAGGTAATGGCGGTGCTCCACGAACCGGTACGACTCGGGTCCCGGGCTTTCCAGCTTGTCGGAGTCACCCATGCCGATCAGGTCGGGGGCGACACAGCGGGCGTGGGGTCGTACGTGGGGAATGATGTTGCGCCACAGGTACGACGACGTGGGATTGCCGTGAAGGAAGACGACGGCACCGGCGTCGGCGTCTCCCGCCTCACCGGGGTCCGGCCCGGAGGAGTGGTAGGCCATGGCCTTGCCGTGGACGCTGGCCCAGGACTTGGCCAGGGGTTCGGAGCTCAGTTGATCGGACGCGTCTGACATGGCACCCCTTTTAGCCTCGGGACCCGGCCCTCGCGTCATAGTTCGGCGGACGACCCACGACGTCATCGTAGTGCCCGGGCACTGGCCGCCACGAACACGGCTGATCTACCATTCGTCAATTGAGCCTTCAACGGGACCATCCTCGGTACGGCCTACGGTCCGGTCGTGGGCACGCCACTACACGGTGTCGATCGAGGCCGGGGGTCACACCATTGCTCTGAAAGGCAAGGACGAACACCACCGGTTCAACCGATTCTGGCTACGGGACCTGTGCCCCAGTCTCCCGACCAAGCCGTCCGGACTTCGTACCTTCTCGGTGGCCTCGCTACCGGAGGATCTGGCTGCTCGCACCGCAGAGATCGATGACTTCCCGGTGGCGCTCTCGTGTTGGAATGGAGCGACGGCCATGTCAGCCGGTACCCCCTGAACCATCTCCTGTCATTGGCCGCGAGAGCCGCCGGCCGGCGGACCCCGCTGCTCGAAGTCGAGTCCTTCGGCGCAGACACGGAGCCCAGACGGTTTGACAGCGCCGAGCTGACGCCGGGGTCATCAGCCCATCTCGAGCTGCCGATGACCGTGGCCCGCCGCGGTTTCGGCCTGGTCGGCGGGCTGGCTCATGACGGTACCGACTCCGGGACCGACGCTCCGGCCGGCCCGACAACCGAGGACCTCGCCCGGCTTCTGGGCCGCATCAGGGAGACCGACTTCGGACGGGTTTTCGACATCGTGACCGAACCCGAGGCCTGGACGCTGGCCCAGTCGGACAGGGGCCAGGACCCACATGCCGACGACCCCTATCGCTACCGACCGTCCGGCATCAGCATCCTGCATTGCTGTCAGGCCGCCGACGGTGATGGCGGCGCAACGCTTCTGGTTGACGGCTTCGCCGTGGCCGAACATCTCCGCCGTGATGACCCTCGGGGGTTTCCGACAACCAGCGCGTTCTGCACGGTCGAACCGGGTTCTCATCCGGCGGAGGGCGGCGACACCTACGGTTGTGCACCGTGGACCGGGACCAGGTTCACAGCCGGCTGCGACGGCTGATCGAGACTCATGACCCGGGCCAGGGACCACTTCGGCCGGGCAGTGGTGCCGCTCCTGCCTGATATCCGAACGGCGCGTTCGGTCCTGTTCGTGGGCCACTACGCTGACCGACCATGGGCACCGGCGACAGCACAACCGATCTGATGACGGCGATCTACGAGGACCGACTGGCCGGCCTCGACGATCCGGTGGCGGCAAGGGCCTGTACGGCCATCGGACACCGGGTGGCCGAGGAGGTGGAGCTGGCCAAGGCGGTGCTGGCCGAACGCAATCTGACGGCCACGGTGGAAGGTGAACCGGCTGCTCCGGCCCAACGTCACTGGGCTCGATTGAACTTCGACAACCAGGCGGCGGCCGATGGCGCCATCGACGCCCTGACCGATGCCGGCTACCGACTGTGGGATGCCGTGCACGGGCCGGCCGGCGTGGTGCGGCGACGGTTGAGGGGCGTGGCCACCCTGGCCAGGAACTCCGATGTCACCATAGTGCTCGAGATCGGCTGGCCACCCGACCCCCCTGCGATCCTCGATCGCCTTCCGGCGGCCACGGTACCCACCGACAACGACTTCGACCTCGTCTCGCTGCCCGAGGCACTGTGGCCCCTGTACTATGTGGTCCGACCATTGCGGCTGATGGCCGAGCGAGTCGGGTTGCTCGATGCCGGTGCCCGGCGCCTGGGCCCGTTCCTCAGTACTCCACAAGATGTGTTGCCGACGCTCCATGATCTGGCCGACCTCACGGCCGACGACGTGCTGGTCGATCTGGGCTGCGGTGACGGCCACGTCCTGATCCACGCCGCCACCACCAGGGGATGCCGCGGCATCGGAGTGGAACGTGACCCCGACCTGGTGGCCGCTGCTCGGGCCGCGGTGACCGAACACGGTCTGAGCGACCGCATCGAGATCCACCGGGGTGACGCCACCAGCGGATCACTGCCGGCGGGGACCGTGTATTTCATTTTCGTCCCGGCCGAGGCCGCCTGCAATCTGGCCGCTCGGGTACTGCGAAACGCCGAGTCCGGCACCCGGGTGTTGGTCCACGAGCAACATCCACTGCCCAAGCCGCCACCCGGCGCCCAGAGCCAGGCGGTGATCTCGGGGCAGGGGGTCACGGTGGCCCATCTCTGGACCGTTCCCTAGAACCGGGGCCAGGGTCCGGTTCGACTACAGCTTGGACAGGATCTCCTCGGCGTGCTCCTTCACCCTCGGGCGTTTGAACACGTGCTGTATCACGCCGTCCTCGTCGATCAGGAAGGTGGTGCGCTGAAGTCCCATGAGTGTCTTGCCGTAGTTCTTCTTCTCCCCCCACACGCCATAGGCCTCGATGATCTCTCGATCGGGGTCGGCAACCAGGGGGAAGTTCAGGTCGTGCTTGGACGCGAACGCCTCATGACGGACGTTGTCGTCGGGCGAGACACCGATCACGGCGATGTCGTGTTCGGTCAGGGCGTCGATGTTGTCCCTCAGGTTGCAGGCCTGGTTGGTGCAGCCCGGGGTCATGTCCTTGGGATAGAAGTAGAGGGCGACCTTGCCGCCCCGATACTGGGACAAGGTGATGGTTCGACCATCGAAGGTGGTGGCGGTGAAGTCCGGGGCCTCAGTGCCGGCCTCCAGTGGGTTCGGTTTGTCAGCCATGATCTTGATCCTACGGGTCCGTACACTCGGGACCGTGACCATGCCTGCCGATGTGCCGACCGACAAGGCGGTGAGGAAGCCCGACGATTCCGGATCGGGGGCGCCGGCCGGTGGGCTGTCGGCCCGGCTCGGTCTTCGCCGCAACGGTGGATTCGAATTGGATGTCGCCCTCACCATCGAACCGGGCACGACCACTGCGCTGCTCGGCCCCAACGGTGCCGGCAAGTCGACCGTGGTCGACACCCTGGCCGGCATGGTGGCGATCGAAACCGGTCGGATCGAACTGGGCGGTCGCTGCCTCGACGATCCCGAGCGCAAGGTGTTCGTGGCTCCCGAGGACCGCCGGATCGGGGTGGTGTTCCAGCGCTACCTGCTGTTCGATCACATGTCGGTGGCCGACAACGTGGCCTTCGGTCCCCGATCCCGGCGGCTCGGCCGGCGGGTGGCGGCGGAACGGTCCCGGCACTGGATGGAGGCCGTCGGGATCGACGGGCTGGCCGAGCGCCGTCCCCCCGAACTCTCCGGTGGCCAGGCCCAGCGGGTGGCGCTGGCCCGGGCCCTGGCCGCCGACCCCGAACTCCTGCTGCTCGACGAACCGTTGGCTGCGGTCGACGTCGACGCCCGCAGCGAACTGCGACGGTTGTTGATGGCCCACCTCGAGACGTTCCCCGGACCGAGGCTGGTGATCACCCACGACCCGGCCGAGGCCTTCCTGTTGGCCGACACCATCGTGGTGATGGAACACGGCCGGATCACCCAGGACGGCTCCTCCGAGGACATTCGGCGGCGGCCGGCCACCGGCTATGTGGCCGCCCTGGCCGGGACCAACCTCCTGATCGGCACCAACGACGGCGGCCGGCTGACCCTGAACGACCACCCCCTGACCCTGCAGACGTCGGACGCCCACACCGCGGGACCGGTCGCCATCACCATCCATCCCAATGCCGTCGCGCTCCATCCCGACCAACCCCACGGCAGCCCTCGCAACACCTGGCTGACGGAAGTGGCGGCGGTCGAGCCGCTGGGGGAGACGACCCGGATCATGCTCGGCGACCCCCTGCCGATCGGTGTCGATATCACGCCGGCGGCCACCGCAGCGCTGGCTCTGTCGGTGGGCAGCCCCGTCTGGGCCTCGGTCAAGGCCACCGAGATCACCGTTCACCCGACCTGAGCACTCCCGTGACCGAACTCGCCCGGCCTAGGCCGGGGCCGCCGATACCCGCCGCCCGGCCTGCAGGAAGCGACGCAGGCCTCCGAAGGCCCGCCGAGCGAAGCGGACCAGCCAGACGAGGAACCACACCAGCAGCACCAGGACCACGGCGGCCACGGCCGCAGCCACCAGCGGATACTCGAAGGCCAGCAGCAACAGTCCGACGACCGAGATGTCCTCGGCCGTGCTGACGACCGCGTTGCTGACCGGTTCCGGGCTGGTGTTGACCAGGGCTCGAAAGCCGGCTTTGGAGCTGTGGCTGGTCAGAGCCCCCACCCCGGTGAGCAGGGCCAGCACGGTGGTCACCGCCGGATCGTCGCCGGGAACGATGTTCAGGGCCAGTAGCACCGCCCCGGCCGGGCGGATGAACGTGTGCGCCACATCCCAGGCACTATCGAGATAGGGGATCTTGTCGGCGAAGAACTCGACCAGGGTCAACAGACCGGTGACGACCAGCACCGGCCAGGAACCGAAGACGTCGAGGGATTCCGGCAGATAGCCGGCGGCCCAACCAAGGCGAACGGCCAAGCCGGTCAGAAACAAGGTCAGATAGAGATTGACGCCGGCGGCCAGACCGGCCGGGCCGAGCAGGAGTAGTGGGTCCATAGCCTGATCAAAGGCTAACTCGATACCGCACACCAGGATCACCAATAGCCTGAGCCGGTGATCCTGCTCCCGTGGAAGACCACTCTGCGCCGGATGCCGGCGCTGCTGGTCGGCCTCTGGGCCTTCGGTGTCGGCATCTCGCTGATGGTCGAGGCCGACCTGGGCCTCGGACCGTGGGACGTGTTCCATCAGGGCGTATCAGAGCTGACCGGCCAATCGATCGGCCGGATCATCAACCTGACCGGCCTGGTCGTGGTGCTGGGCTTCATTCCCCTCCGGGAAAAGGTGGGGATCGGCACCGTGTTGAACGCCATCGTCATCGGTGTTGCCGCCGACGTCACCTCGGGTCTGCTCCCGACTCTGGAGTCGGCGCTGTGGCGATGGACGGCAATGGTGGCCGGACCGGTCGTGATCGCCATCGGTTCCGGACTCTACATCGGAGCCGGCCTCGGTCCCGGACCTCGGGACGGGATCATGACCGGACTGGCCAAGAGGGGGATCGATGTCTGGAAGGCCCGGTTCGCCATCGAGCTGACGGCCCTGCTCATCGGCGTCGTGCTCGGCGGGTCGGTCGGTGTCGGCACCGTTTGGTTCGCCGTCGGTATCGGACCACTGGTCCAGTTCTTCCTCCGCCGGCTCAGCATGGAACCCCGGGCGTGAAACGACGGTGGCCCGCTACCGGCCGGTGAAACCCCGGCCGCCTCCACCTCGTGGACGGGCGGGCCGGCGCAGTAGTCGATTAGGGTTCAGATCATGGCGTCAGCGGAGTCGACAACCGGTCTGAAACGTGAACTCGGGGTGGCCGATGCCGTCATCGTCGGCGCCGGCTCCATGATCGGGGCCGGGGTGTTCGCCGCCTGGGCCCCGGCTGCCGAATCGGCCGGAACCGGCCTCTTGATCGGCCTGATGGTGGCCGGGGTGATCGCCTTCTGCAATGCCACGTCGTCGGCCCAGCTGGCCGCCATCCATCCCGAATCCGGCGGCACCTATGTCTACGGCCGACGTCAACTGAACGACACCTGGGGCCATCTGGCCGGCTGGGGGTTCGTGGTGGGCAAGACGGCATCGTGCGCCGCCATGGCCCTCACCGTGGGTGCCTACCTGTGGCCCGAGCAGGAACGCCTGGTGGCGGTGCTGGCGGTATTGGCCATCACCGCGGTCAATATCGGGGGTCTGACCCGTACCGTGGCCGTCACCCGGGTGTTGCTGGTGGTATCGCTGATGGCGCTGACCGCAGTCGTGATCGCCGGATGGACCGGGGGCGAGGCCTCGTTCGACCGACTGACCCCCATCGACCCGCCGACCAAACCGGCGTTCTACGGCATTCTCCAGTCGGCCGGGTTCATGTTCTTCGCCTTCGCCGGCTACGCCCGGATCGCCACGCTGGGTGAGGAAGTCAAGGACCCCGCGGTCACCATTCCCAAGGCCGTGCCCCGGGCCCTGGGCGCCGTGCTGGTCATCTACGCAATCGTTGGCGTCACTGCGCTGGTCTCGGTCGACGCCTCGGCCCTGGCCGCCACCGACGCCCCGCTGCAGCTGGTTCTGGGCTCGGACCCGAGCGGCGTGCTCGCCGCCCTCGAGCCGGTGGTCCGACTAGGCGCCGGTATCGCCGCCCTCGGTGTGCTGCTGAACCTCATCCCCGGGGTGTCCCGGACCACCCTGGCCATGGCCCGACAGCGAGATCTTCCCACCTGGTTCTCCCACATCGACAGCAGCCGGGCGCTCCCGCTGCGAGCCGAGTTCACCGTGGCCGCCATCGTGATGCTGCTGGTCCTGACCCTCGACATCCGCAGCTCGATCGCCGTGTCGGGGGTGGCGGTACTCACCTACTACGCCGTGACCAACGCCTCGGCCCTCACCCTGACCGACGAGCAGCGGCGATGGACGCCGATCCTGGCCTGGGTCGGCTTGGCCGGCTGCTTGATCCTGATCGCCTCGCTGCCGTTGCCCTCTGTGATTTCCGGGGTGGCCGTGCTGCTGATCGGGGTCATGGTGCGACGGCTGGCCACCGTCCGTACCTGACGTCAGTGATCCGGGCGGCGATAGACCCAATAATCGCCGGTTGAGTCCATGGTGTAGGGCAGATGCTGTTCATGTCGGACCAGCTCCACGATCCCGTCGTCGACCAGTCGCTCGGACACCAGCTCGAACCCCACCTCCTCCTGGTAGGCCCGTCGAGTGCTGAGGGCGACCAGACCCCCGGGCCGGGCCAACATGGCGATCTGGACCAGCGACTCGGGGGGAATATGGCCCACGGTGAACACACCGCCCACGGTGACCACATCGGCCTTGGCCTCCAGATGCGGGGGTGGGGCCAGGGTAAGATCGAGGCCGGCTTCGAGGCGGCGATACAAACCGGTGGCGGCCGCCACCTCGATCATGGCCTCCGACAGATCGATACCGTCGATCAGGCGGTAGCCGACGGCCACCAGGGCCCGGCCGACCTGGCCGGTCCCACAGCCGGCGTCGAGCACTTCGGTGTCAGGTCCGTGCAGCCGGGCCAGGCCGGGCTCCACAGCCGTCAGATCCCGGACGGCGGCGAGCAGGGTCGAGACCAGGGCTTCCGGCATACCGTAGTCATGCTCGGCCACCTCCTCGTCATAGCTGGCGGCCCACTGATCGTAGAACGCCTCGAGTTTGGCCCGGTCGCCGGCCAGGCTCATGGCCCGGCGCATCGATTCGGTCATCTCCTCCGGCATGGTGCCTCCCGATTGAGCCGAGGTACCCCGCCCCTGCTAGCAACCACCATGGCACGACGCGCCGGACGATGCCACCGGAAGAGGCCATCGGACGTGCACCGACACCCAGCCGCTTGGACCCGGCCCGGAGCCGGCCGCTACCCTGGCCGACCATGGAGCAGCTGGTGATCACGGTAATCGGCGATGACCGTGCAGGCCTGGTCGATGCGCTGTCGGGGGCCATCACCCGGCACGGCGGGAATTGGGAACAGAGCCATTTGGCCGAGTTGGCCGGAAAGTTCGCCGGTGTCGTACTGGTCACGGTTCCACCCTCATCCAGCCATGGCCTCAAAGACGAACTTGACGCCATCGAAGCCCGGGGTTTGCTCCACATCACGGTGGAGGCGGCGAAGCCATCGGCCGCCGTTACGCCGGCACATCGCTACAGCGTCGACATCGTCGGTCAGGATCATTCCGGCATCGTGCACGAGATCTCCCATGCACTGGCCGAGAACGGGGTCGGTATCGAGGAGTTCGGTTCCGAGGTCGTACCGGCGCCGATGGGCGGGCACCTGTTCCAGGCCCGGGCCACCGTCAAGACGCCGCAGTCCATGACCCTTGACGACCTGCAGGGCCTGCTGGAAGGCGTGGCCAGCGACCTGATGGTCGACCTCGAGTTCCACCCCGAGTGACCCCGGCCGGGGCTCCTCACCGCCGGCCGGCGGCGAGCAACGTCATGATTCCCGACGATGGGCGGACGTCGCCACCGATGCAACGCCGACCCAGTCTGGCACAATTCGGATGTTGAGCTGACGAACCCGATGGCGTGGAGGTCGACGGACGTGGCGCCGAAGTCCGGCGCCGGTGCGGAGACTCAATCGGTATCAGCCGGCCGTTGCGGCGCTTGACCCAAGCCGCTGTCCGACAGCCATACACGCAACCGTACCCTACGCATCGGTTGTGACACCGAACGGCCTCTGCCGGGACTCCGTCGCCGGCGATCCGCTTCCCCGATTGGCGAATCCGAGGATTCTGCCTTCACGGGTGTTTACGCGAACGTAAATGACTGTTATCATCCCGTCAACGGCCCGACCAACCACCGCTGCGGTCGCCATTCGGACCTGACCGGTCCCCTGCGGACAAAATCCAGAACGGAGTTGAGATGTTCGAAGCCTTCGCCCGGCTGCTTTCCCGATTCGTGACCGGTCGACCCAAACTGGCGGTCTTCGGCATCCTGGCCATCGCCCTCGTCGGGGCGGGCCAGGGTATGCCCACGACCGACAACGACGACTCCAGCGCCTTCGCCCCCGACAACCCGGCAATCGACGCCTCGGACTACATCAATGAGAACTTCGCCGAGTCCGCTTCGGTGGCTGCACTGCAGTTCGTCGTGTCGTCCGCCGCCGACGACGCCGCGTCGGCCGGTTCGGTCGATGTGGTGGGCCTGGATGGGCTGGCCGCGGTCGCCGCCGTGACCGAGGCCGTCAACGCCGCCGAGTACGAGGGTACCGCCCTGTCCGATCTCGCCGTAGCCCAACCGGGCGCCGATTCCATCGTGAGCTTCCTCAATCCGGTGGAACAGGCGGTGGCCAACGGTGCCCCGTCGCCGACCACCGACGACGAGGTCAAGGCCACCTTCACCACCGGCCTCCAGCAGGCTCCACCCGAGGCCGCCGGGTTCCTGAGCGCGCTGTTGTCGAACGACGCCGATCTCGACGCTGCGACGGCATCGTCAGGGCTGGTCGTGGCCTTCTTCGAAGCCCCGGCCAACAGCGACGAGACCGATGTGCTGGTTGAACTCCAGTCCCAGGTGCTCGATGACCTGCGTGATCAGCGTTTCGGCGACCTGTCGGCCCTTCCGTTCTCGGCCGAGCTGATCGGGGTGGCGGCCGACGAGTCGGCCATCGAGATTCCCCTGTTGTTGTTGGCCGCCCTTCTGATCATCGCCCTGCTGTTGCTGGTGGCCTACATCCCGGGCCGCCCCCTGTCCATTTGGCGTCGTGTCCGCCGGACCCTGGCCGACACCGGCCTGACCCTTCTGATCGTGCTGCTGGCCATCGCGTTCGCACAGGGCATGGCGTTTGTGCTCGGACCGGAGCGTCTCGGCATCATCGGCAATCTGGGGGGGCCGTCATCGATCGTCCCCATCCTGGTCGTCGGCCTCGGCGTGGACTACGCCATCCACCTCAATGCCAACTACCGGCGAGGCCTGTCCGAGGGGCAGGCAATCGAGGAGGCCACCGCCCGCTCGGTGCAGGTTGTCGGTGGGGCCCTCGTGCTGTCGTCGATCACCACCATCATCGGTTTCCTGACCAACATCTTCTCCGGCATCTCCGGCCTGACCGACTTCGGCATCTACTCGGCAGTGGGGATCGCCTCGGCCTTCCTGTTCACCGTGCTGTTCTTCCCCGCCGCCCGAATGCTGCTCGATCGCCGGAACCCGGAACTCGTCGCCGACAACATCGACGCCTACGGCCGATCCAGCCGGAGCCCGCTCGATCGCATTGTCGGAGCCTCCGCCATCCTGGCCCGCCAGTTCCCGGCCGCCACAGTCGGTGTGTTCGCCGTACTCGTCGCCGGTTCGGCGTTGGTGGCCTCGAACCTGGAGTCGAAGTTCAGTTTCGTCGACTTCGTGCCCGAGGACTCCATCGTCCGTGGGGCCTTCGACACCCTTATCACCGACTTCGGCGGCACGGTCGGCGAGTCCACCCAGGTACTCGTCCGCTCCGACCTGACCGACCCCGAGGTATGGAACTCGGCGGTCGAGGCCAGTGCATCGGTCGGCGAGGTCGACGGGGTGCTGAACAACAACGGCATCGTGCAGGTGACTTCGCCGCTGTCCATCGTGGGCGGACTTGTCGATCCCGACTCCCCGACCTTTCAGCCTGAGGTGGCCGAGGTGGCCGCCGCCAACGGCCTCGATCCTGATCTGGACGCACCGGCCGACGCCGATCTCGGCGCGGTACTGGCCGCTGCCGGCCCGAGGGTGCAATCGGTGTGGAACGAGGAGGCCTTCCTCATCGATATCGGTACCCAGTCCGAGTCGTCCACCGCCACCGTGCAGCTGGCCGACGACCTCGAAGCCCTGTTCGGTCCGGAGGCCACCTCCACCTCCCGGGACATCGTCGATTCCGAGGTGGTGACCGCCATCTCCAACCTCCAGGTCCAGTCGGTGATCTTCGTCATCATCGCCGCCGGGTTGTTCGTCGCTGTCAACTTCTTCGTCTCCGACCGGCGCCCGATGATGGGGCTCCTCGCCGTACTGCCGGTGGCAGCCGTCGTGGTGTTCCTATTCGCCTTCATGGTCATCGTCGGTATCCCGCTCGGCCCGGTCACGGCAACCCTGGCCGCCGTGGTCATCGGTGTCGGCATCGACTACACCATCCATATCATCCATCGGTTTCTCGACTTTCGGCGGGAGGGTCTCGACACCTCGAGGGCGATCACTGCCACCCTGGCTACGACCGGAGCGGCTCTGATGGTCTCGGGATTGACCACCGGCATCGGCTTCGCCGTGCTGTTGTTGTCGTCGCTGATTCCGTTCCAACAGCTGGGCGCCCTGCTGATCGTGGCAGTGGTCGGGTCCGGCCTGGTGTCGGTCCTGGTCTTGCCCTCCGTGCTGGTGCTGTGGGAACGGTTGCTCATCAATCGGGGTCGAGTGCCGGCCACCTGGACATCCGGGGCCGTCAAGGGCACATCCGAGACTGTCGACGCGGTCGAGACTGCGGTCTAGCTTCGATCCGGCTGGTCCGATGACCCCGACTGATGCGATGAACGAGTGGGACTCGGCCCTGTCGGGGTTTCGGGATCAACAACGATCCCGGATGCTCGACGCGGTCGAGCGTCTGTTGGACCAGCACCCAGACGGGGAGCTGACCATCAAGGCCATTGCCGACGAGGCGGGAGTAACAAGACCCACTGTCTACAAATACTTTCCCGATCTGGACCACATCGTGGCCGAGACTGCGGCCCGCTGGCTGTCGAACACCGAGAGCGAGGTGGCTCGCCGGCTGTCGGGCGAACCCGTACCGGGCCGGCGGCTGCGCGCCCTGCTGTCAACCACCATGGAACGGCTTCGAGGCACCCGGATCGGCGGGGCCGCCTCCAGCACGATCAGCCCCGAGGCTGCTCCCATCGTGCTGGCCGAAATCGAGAAGATCCGCCTTCATGCGGAGCAGATCCTGGCCGACGGACTGGCCGACGGATCGTTTCGGTCCGATCTCGACCCCGTGTCCGACTCCGGGATCCTCATGATCATGCTCAACGGTTTGCGAGGCCAGGTGGCAAACGGCCACGTCGACAACGAGGCCGTCGACCGGCTCGTGGAGCTGATCACCTCATCGATCGAACACCAACCGTCGGGCTGATCCGGGCGCGGTCCGGATCTCGCCTCGGAGTTCATTGGCCTGGTAGCCGGCATGCCCACGACCTGCCCCGGTTGGCCGATTGCCGTCGCAACGAAGGCGACTTTCGGCCCTGGTGGCGCGGTCCGACCGGGCGTACGGTCACGGTGAATCGATGGCCGGCTGTTTCCGCGGACGCCGGTTGACGCAAGGAAGTGACCACGATGACCACCCGTTTTCGGAGAGCGGCAAGGCTGCTGGGCCTTGTCCTGCTATCCCTGCTCTTCACCGCGGCCCTGACTGCGGCCTGCGGTGGTTCCGACGATGACGAAGGATCGGAGACAACCACCGACACCACCGAGGAAACCACAACCAGCGAGACCACATCGCCCACCGACTCGGACACCACCTCCACACGCTCGGCCACCACAACGACGAAGGGCTCGGTCACTGCGGTTGAGGTCTTCTTCAACCGTGACGACCCCGACGAGTGCGGGGCGGTCAAGGGCCACCCCCGCTCGACTCCGGCCGGCACCGATCCCGTCCGATTCGCCTTCGACGAAGTGGTCAAGGGCCCGACCGCAGCCGAAACGGCGGCCGGGGCCTTCTCGTTCTTCTCCAGCGACACTGCGGGTGCGATCCGCGACGTCACCGTGGACGGCGACACGCTCACCGTCGACTTCGAGGATGTGGGGGCCGTCCTGGGTCCGACCGGAGCCGGGAGCAGCTGCGGCAGTGCCGCCCTGCTGGCTCAGCTGAACGCCACCGCCTTTCAATTCGATGCGATCGACACCGTCCGCTACGAGATGGAAGGTGACTGCGGCGCCTTCGGGGCCATGGTGCAGGCCGACTGCATCGAGGTGACCAGAGCCGACTGGGAGGCAGCGGTGGCAGCCCAGCTGCCGGGGCAACCGGTCGACGGCATCCTGCCCCCGGGGGCCTTCCTAGAGGTGGTCGGCGTGGAAGCTGACGATGTACTCAACGTCCGGGCCCTCCCCGGGTCGCGGCAGAACATCGTCGACACCCTCGACCCTCTGGCCAGGGGTCTCGAGTTCACCGGTCGGGAGCGGCTGGTCGGCGACCCACCCTCGGTGTGGTACGAGATCGACACCGGATCGGTGACGGGATGGGCCAACTCCCGGTATCTGGCCCCGTTCGCCGGCTCTGTCGACGTGACCAGCGAGGTGGTCGACGTGCTGGGTGAGCTGCCGACCGGTGAGACCATCGTCCAGGTCGGCGAGCAGGTCGTCGAGGCCCGAACCCGGTTCCTCGACGGCGAGCAGACGGTGGTGATCGTCGACGGTCCGTCAAAAGGCGATCTCTACGAGATCACCTACGACGTGCTCGGGTTCCTCGACGACTCCGTCCGGGGCGAGCGACTGCATCTGCTCATCACGCCGCCCGAGGTGGCCGACGGCCCGATGACGCTGAAATCGGTGGAGCTGACCTACATCTGCGCCCGGGGTGACGGCAAGGGCGAGCTGTGCCCGTAACCGATCATGTCGCAGCTCGCCGATGGAGCTGACAGACTCTTTGAATGCCTGAGGGTCATGTCCTACATCGAGCAGCCCGGCTCCAGGGCAAGCGGTTCAACGGCAGGCGTATCGGGGCCGAGTCACCTCAAGGCCGGTTCGCCGACGGGGCCGCCGCAGTGAACGGACAGAACGTGGAGGTCATCGAAGCCAGGGGCAAACACCTCTTCTACTGGTTCGAGTCCGGGGTGGCTGTCCATGTTCATCTCGGTCTGTTCGGCAAGTTCAAGTTGCAGAAGCCGCCGTTCCCCGATCCATCCCCCAATGCCAGGTTGCTGTTGAGCACCGACGATGATCGTATGCATCTCGCCGGGCCCACCACCTGCGAGCTGGTGACCCCCGATGAGGTCGAGAAGGTGATGGCCGGCCTGGGCCCCGATCCCATCCTGGACCCCGTCGATGGGGTTCAACGCTTCGGCGAGGCGCTGTCCCGGCGTTCGGTACCGATCGGTCGTGCGCTGCTCGACCAGAAGGCGGTGGCGGGCTTGGGCAACGTCTACCGGTCGGAGTTGCTGTTCCTGATCGGGCTCAACCCGTTCGTCCCCTCCCGCGACGTTCCCCAGGACTCCGTTGAGCAGCTGTGGAAGCTGGCGGTGGAGGAACTCCGAGCAGGAGAACGATCGGGCCGCATCGTGACCGTCGACCCAATCGAGGTCGATCGATCGCATCGATCAGATCTGAAGCGCGGCGAGCGGCTCTACGCCTACAAACGCCGGGGCAAACCCTGCCGGCGGTGCGGGTCGTTGATCCAATCGTCCGACATCGACGATCGAACCATCTGGTGGTGCCCCGACTGCCAACCGGCGTAGCCCGCCCACGACGGCATCCCGGGGGAACCGTGCCATGAGGAGGGGCCGAATCATTCGAATGTGCCGGCAACCGCATCGGTGTGGGCACCAAGGGGAGGCGGTGCCAGCCGATAGGTGGCCGGTGTCCGTGACAGGGTGACGGGGTTGGATACCGTCCGCACCGACGATCCCCCGGCAGCGGGCACATCATGGTACGGCTCCAAGCCAAGCCTCTCGGCCAGGGCGAACGCCTCGTCGATCCCGTTGACCGCCGCGCACGGGATCCCCTGGGCCTGGAGCAGTTCGATCCACTCGTCGGCCGGGCGGGTGACCAGGGCCGACTCCAGCATCCCGATGAGCTCCCCCCGGTGGGCCACCCGTTGGGCATTGGAGCCAAAGCGTGCGTCGTCGAGCAGTTCCGGCAATCCGAGCGTCTCACACAACCGGGCGAACTGCGGTCCGTTGCCGGCGGCCAGCGCAATGGGTGAGGTGGCCGTGGTCATCGTCTCATAGGGGGTGATGCTGGGATGTGCGTTACCCATGCGATTCGGCACCATTCCGGTGGTCAGGTAGTTGGAGGCCTGGTTGACCAGGGCGGCCAGTGCCGAGGACAGCAGGTTGACCTCGATCACCTGACCTCGACCACTGTGGTTGCGCTCGTTCAGGGCGGCAAGAATGCCGACGGTTGCGTTCAGACCGGTGAAGACATCGATGATGGCCACGCCGGTCTTGGTGGCCGGACCGTCGGCGTCGCCGGTGATGCTCATGAATCCGCTGGCGGCCTGCACGATGAAGTCGTAGCCCGGCAGGTCCCGTCCCTCGGCGTTTCCGAACCCGCTGACCCGGCAGTAGATCAGACCGGGATTGTCGCCGACCAGCGAGTCGTAGTCGAGATCGAAGCGTTCCATGGTCCCGGCCCGGAAGTTCTCGATGATCACATCGGCCGACACGGCGAGGGCTCGGGCTTTGGCCCGCTGGTCGGGATCGGTCAGATCGAGAGCGACGCTGCGCTTGTTGCGGTTGACCGACAGGTAGTAGGCGCTGGTGCCGTCGTCGGTGAACGGAGGTCCCCACGATCGGGTGTCGTCGCCGCCTTCGGGGCGCTCGATCTTGATCACGTCGGCCCCCAGGTCACCCAACATCATGGTGGCCAGGGGTCCGGCCAGGACCCGGGAGAAGTCGGCCACCGTAATCCCGGCGAGGGGACCGGGGCCGTCGGGCTCGGACGAACTGGAGGTTTCCGGGATCGAGGTCACGGCGGCGAGTCTAGGCGTGGCCGGACGAGTCTACGCCTCGCCGGGTGCATTGGGCATCGCTGGGCGACTCTACGCCGGTAGCAGCCCGGCGGTACCATGCTGGTGAGGCACAACCCAATGAAGGAACCATGGCTGCTACATCAGGACCCGCCCCCGATCCCAATGATTTTCTGGACATCTCGGCCCTGCTGAGTCCGGAGGAGTCCCTCCTTCAGGAGACCGTTCGCCGTTTCGTCTCCGACCGGGTGCTACCCGAGATCAGCCAGTGGTTCGAGGAGGGTGTGCTACCTCGGGAGCTGGCACCCGAACTGGGCAAGCTGGGACTTCTCGGCATGCACCTGGAGGGCTACGGCTGTTCCGGGGCATCGGCCGTCGACTACGGCCTCGCCTGCCTGGAGCTGGAGGCGGCCGACTCCGGCCTGCGCAGCATGGTGTCGGTGCAGGGCTCGCTGGCCATGTATCCAATTTGGGCCTTCGGCTCGGAGGAACAGAAGAACGAGTGGCTGCCGGCCATGGCCGCCGGCGAGGCCATCGGCTGTTTCGGACTGACCGAGCCCGATTCGGGATCGGATCCCTCCAGCATGCGGACCACAGCCCGTCGGGATGGTTCGGACTGGATTCTCAACGGCACCAAGATGTGGATCTCCAACGGATCGGTAGCCGACGTGGCCGTGGTGTGGGCCCGAACCGACGACGGGATCCGGGGCTTTGTCGTCCCCACCGCGACACCCGGGTTCAGCGCTCCCGACATCAAGGGCAAGCTGTCGCTGCGGGCTTCCCACACCTCGGAGCTGGTGCTCGACGATGTCCGGCTACCGGCCGAGGCGGCGCTACCCGGGGTCTCCTCGATGCGGGGCCCGCTCTCGTGCCTGAACGAGGCCCGCTACGGGATCGCCTGGGGCTCGATCGGGGCGGCCCGGTCGTGCTACGAGGCGGCCCGGACCTACGCCATCGACCGCCACCAGTTCGGCAAGCCGATCGCATCGTTCCAGCTCACCCAGCAGAAGCTGGTGGAGATGATGGTGGCCGTCAACCGGGGCCTGCTGTTGGCCGTGCACATCGGTCGGATGAAGGACCAGGGTCGACTGTCGCCCCAGCATGTCTCGTTCGCCAAGTTCGACAATGTCAGGGCCGCCCTCGACGTGGCCCGCACCGCCCGATCGGTCCTGGGGGCCAACGGCATCACGCTGGAGTACCCCGTCATCCGCCACATGAACAATCTCGAGTCGGTCTACACCTACGAGGGGACCAACGAGATTCACACCCTGATTCTGGGCCAGACCATCACCGGCATCAGCGCCTTCGCCTGACCCCGCCACGGTCACACCCACCGGCGCCCCCACCACCACAAAACTCCCACCTCTTCATCTGTGCGTCCCAGCCCTCGAATCTCGAGGGCTGGGACGCACAAGTCGCCGTCGCCCGGGGCTACTCGGTTCGATGTCACAGGATTCGGCCAGTATCGGGCCATGACATTGGACGTCACTCAACGAATACTCGCCATGGCGGCGGCCAATGCCGGGGTTTGCACACGAACGGCACTGCTGACCCAGGGTCTGACCGAAGCGGCAGTCGATAGACACCGCTCGTGCGGAATGCTGCAGACGACCCGCTCGGGTGTGTACCTCGTGACCGCTCTCACCGGTCCTCGAACCGGCTACCATCTCGCCGTCGCCAACCTGCCCCGGGCCGCCATCTCCCATTTGAGCGGCGGCCGGCTGCATGAACTGCCGGTGCCGGTGGAGCAGACCGAGGTGGAGGTCACCGTTCCGTTCGGCGACGGTGGCCGACGATTCGACGGCGTGATCGTCCACCGCACCCGTCTCCCCCTCGCCATCGATGTGATCACGCTCGACGACGGTTTGCCGGTCACGTCTCTGGCCCGAACCGTGTTCGACCTGGCATCCTGCCTACGGCCGAACCGGTTGGAGCACGTGATCCAGACGGCCATGATCCATCGCGGACTCACCGCCGACGAGTTCTGGGCCTGCTACCAACCGCTGGCCCGGCGCGGGGTCAGAGGACTTCGAGCTCTTCGCCGGACCATGGTGAAGCTCCTTGACGACCAGCCGACTCCGCAGTCGGAGCTGGAGGCGATGACGGATCGTCTGCTGGCCCACCACGGCATAGCCGGTTTCCGGCGCCAGTACCGACCGCCCTGGTACGACGGGGTTCGAGGCGTCGTCGATTTCGCCCATCCCGAAGCGAGGTTGGTCCTGGAAGCCGATGGCCGATCCTGGCACGCCACCACCCAGGCGATGGTCGAAGACCGCCGTCGGGACCGATTGGCCGCCGCCCACGGTTGGACGGTTCTACGCATAGTTGCCAGCGAACTTGCCGTCCGTCCCGACTCGACCGTCGACGAGATTCGATCGATTGTCACCACCCGCCTTTCGATCTGTGCGGCCTGACCTCCGGATTTCGAGGGCTGGGGCGCACAGAAAGAGGGCCGGGCGGAGTCACCGCCGGGGTCGGTCGACGGCGTCCACCCACTTGGGGCTGTAGCCGGGCGGGGGTTGGCACGCCAACTCGACGGCGGCTACCGGGTCTATGGCCCGCTGAGCCATGGCCCCGTGGGCCGGGCTGACGAAACCGCTGCCCACAGCCCGGTCGATGAACTCGAACAGCGGCTGAAAGAAGCCGTCGACATCGAGGAAGACGAGCCCGCACTCGATGAGCCCCAGCTGGTTCCAGGTCAAGACCTCGAACGTCTCGTCCATGGTGCCGAAGCCCCCGGGCAGCACGACCACCCCGTCCGACAGATCGACCATCCGGGCCTTCCGGGCGTGCATGGTGGGCTGGATGTCGAGTTCGGTCACGCCGTGATGGGCCTTCTCCAGCTCCACCAGCTGTTCGGTCATGACCCCGATCACGGCTGCGCCGGCACGAAGGGCGGCGTCGGCCGCTGCCCCCATCAGGCCGACGTTGCCTCCGCCGTAGACCATGGTGTGGCCGCCTCCGGCAATGGCTCCGCCCACCGCCTCGGCCGCCTGGCGGAACGCCGGGTCCTTGCCAAAGCTGGAGCCGCAGAACACGCAGATCCGTCGACCGGGATGCGGCAGGCCACTTGCGCTCATAACCCGTTCCCTCCCTCAGCCCTACCTTCGACGGTCACCCGACCCTCGAATCGGGCCAGCCAGTCGACCAGCAAGGCGGTGACCGCCTCGGGCTGCTCGACGGTGACCATATGGCCGGCGTCCTCGACCACGGCCAACTCGGCGCCGGGGATCAGCGCCGCAAACTCTTGATGGTGAACCAGGGGGGAGAAGCCGTCCTGCCGACCACAGATCACCAGGGTTGGGCACGAGATCGTCGACAGCATGGAAGTTGCATCGTTGCGCTCCAGCAGTGCCCGGATCTGGCCCTTGAATTGATCGACCCGGTAGCCGGTGACCATGGCCCGAAGCGGGTCGACCAGCTCCCGGTCGTCCCGGCGCTCGGGGTGCAGCATGGGTGGCAACCAGGCCTCGACGACGGCCTCCATTCCACCGGAATCGGCGAGATCAACAAACCGCTGTCGGACCGCCGGCTCACCCTCTGCCACCGGATGCACCCCGGTGTCGAGCACCACCAGGGAGGCAACCCGCTCGGGAGCCAGGCGCATCATCTCCCATGCCACCCGGCCACCCATGGAATGCCCGATCACATGAGACCGGGGCGGGGCGCCGTGGAGAATGAACCGGGCCATGGCTTCGAGTGAATCGAACTCCCGCAGGTCGGGGATCATGACGTCATAGTCATCCGATAGCACGGCCCGCTGGTGTGCCCACAGAGTCTCGTCGCACATCAGGCCGGGGATGAGGATGACCGTTGGTGCGCTCACAGTCGGCCACTGTAGTTGGCATTCGTTGCTGCTTCGATGCGAGCCGTGGGCTCAAATGGCCCTTCGATTCGCTCGGTGATACCGATGGACGGCTTTGCTCCACGCCGATGCCGGCCCGAACTCAACCGAGGCGGTCCAGTTCCCGACGGAGATGGCGCTGCTCCACCTGGTTGGTGCACAAGGCAAGAGCCCGTTCCAGGGCTGATGCTGCCTCCAGCGGTCGACCGGTCCTGGCCAGGACCTCGGCCCGAGTGGCGTGGTAGAGGTGGTAGGTGGGCAGATCGATGGTGTTCAACTCGACCAGCGCCGCCTCCGGCCCATCACGTTCGAGGACAGCGACGGCTCGGTTCAGGGCCACCACCGGATTGGGCCGCAGCGCCAACAAGTGATCGTAGAGGGTGATGATCTGCCCCCAATCGGTGTCGGCCGCCGTCGGCGCACTGGTGTGCACGGCGTTGACGGCGGCCTGCAACTGATAGGGGCCGGGCCGATTCCGGTCCAGGCACCACTGGACCAGGCGATGGCCTTCATCGATGAGGTCCCGATCCCAGCGGTCACGGTCCTGGTCGGCCAACCGAACCAGGTTGCCGTCGGCATCGAGGCGGGCCTGACTTCGGGCATCGCTCAGCACGAGCAGGGCCACCAGGCCGACGACCTCGGGCTCGTCGGGAAGGAGCCGGGCCAGGGTTCGAGCGATGCGGACGGCTTCATCGACCAGCGGTCGGCGGATCAGGCTGTCACCGGCGGTGGCGTTGTGACCCTCGGTGAAGACGAGATAGATGGTGGCCAACACCGGATCGAGCCGGGCCGGCAATTCCTCGGCCGACGGTACGCGGTAGGCGATGTGGTTGTCGCGGATCTTCCGTTTGGCCCGGCTGATCCGTTGACCCATGGTCGGCACCGGTACCAGGAACGCTCGAGCGATCTCGATGGTGGTCAGGCCGGCCACCAACCGTAGCGTCAGCGCAACCTGGGCATCGGGCCCCAGCGCCGGATGGCAACACAGGAAGATAAGACGGAGCTGGTCATCGGGCACCACATCGAGTTCGCCGAGATCGCCGAACGGCCCAGTGGCGGCGTCGGTCATGGGCAGGGGCGTCGACCGGTCACCGTCAAGACGGGCCAGCCGGCCGGCCTGCTCCTCCCGTCGCTGTCGGGCCGACTCGGTGCGCAGCCGGTCGACGGCCCGGTTGCGGGCCGTGGTGGTGATCCAGCCACCGGGATTGGGGGGAACACCGTCAAACGGCCACCGTTCCGCTGCCACGGCGAAGGCCTCGGCCACCGCATCCTGGGCCTGGTCGAGATCACCCAGAACTCGCACCAGTGTGGCCGTACACCGGCCGACCTCCCGCCGATAGATTTCGGCCAGCAGCTCCCGATTCCGGCCCTCGCTCACCGAACCACGATCACCGGTCCACGGCCATGAACGGCCGGACCTCGACCGGCCAGAGACAGGCCTCCGACCCCTTCCGAGCCCATTCCAGCGCCTCGTCGAGATCAGCGGCCTCGATCACGGTGAAACCACCGATCTGTTCCTTGGCCTCGGCATAGGGCCCGTCGGTCATGGACACCCCGCCATCGGCGGCTCGCACCACCGTGGCCGACGAGGCATCGGTCAGGGCACCGAAGAACACCCAGGCGCCGGCGTCCTTCAGCTCCTGCTGATGGGCGGCCACCCGATCCATGACTATTGCGGCATGTTCCGGGGATGGAGGCTCGGCCCCCGCATCCTGGAACACCGAGAGTAGATACAGCGGCACATCGACCTCCTCGATCTGGTTGGCGACGGCGGGACGCTCTGCTACAGGTCGAGGCCGATGGCGGCCACGGGCACGGCGGGTGACATCCGGGGTGGTTCGGCCATGAGCGGCATGAACTCCTCCATGGCAGCCTTCATGGCATCGCTCTGGCCGTGGTGTTGCATGGACTCCTGATCGGACATCAGGGCGAAAAACCAGAAGGTGTCGTTGTCGCCTCGATGATAGGAATAGATCTCGACACCGGGCTCGTCGGCCGCGGCGTCGACCATGCGGGACAGCACGGCGGCCATATCGTCACCCTTGCCCTCCTTGCACTTGAGCGATCCGATCATGGCGATCTTGGTCGTTGTCATTTGTTCACCTTCGTGGTTGGGCTGTCGTCGTGACGACACCGGAAGTCGGCGCCGTCAACCGTACTACGGTCCACGCCGCCGATTTCGACCGACTTGCGGCGAAGAATTCGAAAAAGATCGTCCGATATGGGAAGGCGTGGGCGCCGTTGCCGGTTCCAGTGGCGAGTGGCGAACCGGTCCGGATCGGCCATTGGATTCGATGGCGGGAGGGTGGCGACCGGATCCATGACCGACGTCACATCATCGAAGTGCGCAGTCGGAGACAATAGATGACTAACCTGGTCGGGTATATCAAGTTTAGTGCTCGAAGCAGCGGGTACTGCAGGGTCGTGAACCGTTTGGACGTGATCAATCGATGAAACCTGGAAACACCCCATTGGTCGAATTTCGTGAGCTGGCCCCGGCCGGCACCCGGTTGTTCGCCAAACTCGAGTGGTACAACCCCACCGGTTCCATCAAGGATCGCCCGGCCTGGAACATGTTCCACAAGGCGGTTGAGGACGGCCACTTGACGCCGGGTATGCCGTTGATCGAGGCCACGTCCGGCAACACCGGCATCGGCCTGGCTCGGATCGCCCTCATCAACAAACATCCGATGACGATCTGTCTGCCGTCGACCGCCACCGAGGAGCGCAAGCAACTGTTGCGGGCGTACGGTGCCGACCTGATCGAGGTCGAGGGCGGGCCCAATGACGCAATCGCCCACGCCCGCAGGCTGGTGGCCCAGGGCGAAGGCTACATGTGCTACCAGTATGGAAACCCCAACAACCCGGCGGCCCACGAATACGGTACCTCGGTCGAGATCCAGCGGGATTGGCCCCTGGAGGCGCCGCCCGACCATCTGTTCTGCGCCTACGGCACGGGGGGCACCATCACCGGCAACAGCCGGGCCATGAAGCGGTACCACCCCGACATCAAGGTCCACTCGGTCGAGCCCTTCGTCAACGATCCGATCGGCGGTATGCGCTCCCAAGAGGACGCGTTCCAGCCCCCGGTCGCCGACCTGTCACTTGTCGACAATCGCTACCAGGTGACAAGACGCGTGGCCGAGGACATGGTGCTGCAGACCATGAACACCGAAGGTCACTTTGTGGGCACGTCGTCGGGTGCCATCATTCACGCCGCCCTGACCGAACTCGAGACCAACGGTGGCACGGCGGTCATGCTACTGCCCGACGCCGGCTGGAAGTACCTGTCGGGGAATCCATGGCAGGACGTGGCGGCACCGCAGCAGCCGGTCCAGGCGGTCGAGGCCCTGGCCAGCTGATCACGCGCCCGCCTGCGGTCACAAGTCGGTTCGCTCCGCCGCCGCCAGCAAGTCCCTGACCAGATCAACCACGGCCCGCAGCGCAGGACGCTCGGCGCTGGCCTCCCGGTGGGCCATACCGATGCGGCGGGCGATGACGTCGGGCAGATCGATAATGCGAAGCCCGGCCGGGGGATCACCGAGGGCCAGTGACGGAACGAGGCTCACCCCGGCCCCGGCCGCCACCAAACGCAGTGCGGTGGGCAGCACATCGACGTTGTGGCGGGAACGGGGCTCGAAGCCTGCCCGTCGACACGCCGACCACGCCAGCTGTCCACCCGGAGTGTGGGCGGCAGGCAGGATGAAAAGCTCATCGGCCAAGTCGGCCAGTCGGACTCCGTTGGTGATGGTCGACGACTCGGGGGCGACCAGCAACAGAGGTTCGGTGTGCATCCACTCCACCACCACTCCCCCGGCGGCCATGGGCTGTTCCCACTCGTCCTCGATGACGGTGGCGATGTCCACGAAACCGGTGTGTAGTTCGTGGCCGCCGTCCTGGCCCTGCTCCCAGGTGTGAAGCGCCACCTCGGGCAGCTCGAGTTCGACCCGGCGGACCAGGGGTACCATGACCGACGTGGTCATCGATTCGAAATAGCCGAACCGGATGACGCCGCCCACCTGGGAACGAACCTGCTCCACTGCGGCCTGGGCCGCCTCCAGTTCCCGGAGAATGACCTGGGCTCGATCGACGAGAACCCGTCCGACATCACTGAGCCGCACATTGCGACCAACCCGCTCGAGCACCGGCGACCCCACGCCCTTGCCCATCAACGCCAGTTGTTGAGACACGGCCGACGGCGTGTAGTTGAGCTGCTCGGCGGCAGCGGCGATGGTGCCGGCCTCGGACACGGCCTTGAGCATGGCCAGCTGAACGATGGTGATGTCCATGACCGAAGTACATCACACATCATTCAGCTTTGCTAATGTAATTTGACAACAAATCATCGCTTTTACTTACGGCTCGCCGGCCCGATACTAGAAGCATGATCCTCATCCATTGCCCCTACTGCGAGACCAATCACCTCGTCGGCTACCGCAGCCTGGTCGAGGTTCAGAACACCGAGCACGGCCCGGTGGCGTTTGCCCATTGCCCCCACGGGCATCTCGGCTTCAGCCCCCGTCCAGCCGAGCGGCAAGCGGCAGTCTGACAAGCATCCCCTGTAGCGCCATGGCCCCAACCACCACGGCGTTTTCGGGTGAAATCGGTCGAAAGTGACCGATTTCGCCCGCTTTCGCGCCCCGACTGGGAGGCGCGGGGCCGGATTGGTGTGCGGGGATAGAGCGAGACGAGCGGCCGTCCGAGGATCGAGGATCTACCCGATGGCGGCGTCGGCCACCTGACCGAGCAGGGCCACTCGGCCGGGCACATGGCCGTTGGCCGGGGCATTGAGGGTCAGCCCATCGAGCCCGGTGGCCATCAAGGCCTGCAGTCGCTCGCCAACGGTGTCGGGATCGCCGCTGATCATGAAGGACTTGGCCATTTCCACCGCCTCGTCGTTCCAGCCCTTCGCCCCGGCCATGGCCCGAAGGTCGGCATCCGCCTCCTCCATGGTGGGGGCCACGTTGCACATGCCGAGCATGGTCACCGTGATGTCGGACCGGTCACGGCCCAGGCGCTCGCAGTGCGCCTCCAGGGCATCGAGCTTGCGAGCCACCTCGTCGGGCCCGATACCCACCAGATTCGACTCATCGGCGTACTGGGCCACCATCCGCAAGGTCTTCTTCTCACCACTGCCCCCGATCATGATGGGGATGTCGGAGATCGGGGGCGGGGAGTTCACGGCGTCGACGACCTGGTAGTGCTTGCCATCGAGACTGACGGTCTCCCCCCGAAGCATGGGCACGATGATCTGCAGCGCCTCCTCCAGCTTCTCGAACCGGTCGGTGAACGTGCCGAACTCATAGCCCAGGGCGTCGTGCTCCAACTCGAACCAGCCGGCTCCGATACCCAGCGTGGCCCGCCCTCCCGACACATGGTCCAGTGTTGTGATCTCCTTGGCCAGCAGTGTCGGGTTCCGGTAGGTGTTACCGGTGACCAGGGCCGACAGGCGAACCGTCGAGGTGTGCTGGGCCAGGGCCGACAGCAACGTGTAGCACTCGTACATCGGCTCGCCGGGGGCACCGAGACCGGGCAGCTGGTAGAAGTGGTCCATCACGAAGACCCGGTCGAAGCCGGCGGCCTCGGCTTCGGTGGCCTGGGCCACAACGGTGGCGAAGACATCGCCGTTGTCGGTATCGGGATAGGTGAAGTTGGGAATCTGGTAGCCGAGACGGGTCATGAATGGTCCTTGTGGTCGAGCGGGATGCGGGGTCGAAGCGTTCTCCGGGCGGTTCGGTCGGCAGACGGGCGCCTACGTCCCTGATCGAACCTACTACAAGCTCACAGCGGGTAGGACACTCCGGTCGCCGCCGCGGAGTGGTCCCATCGATACGTCGGCGGACGGAATCTCGGCTCGGTGTCCGCCGACCATCGCCCGCGGCTCGGTCAACTGTCAACCCAGCGGGAACCCTGTGCGAAGTCGTCGGCGGCATCGGCCCGAACCGCTGCGGGGATCTCGACCACATCGGCCTCGGCCAGCGAGGTTCGGATGTCGACATCGGCCTTGGCCACCACATCGGGGCAGATCGAGTTGAAGGCCTGTTCCAGAGCGGCCTTGACCTCGGTGGCCACCGTCGGGGCGTCGCCGGCCCGACATTCGATGACGACCGAATCGTGCACGGTCTGGGTCGGTTCGGCCCGATCGAATCGTCGCAGCCGACGGTGGAGGTCGGCGTAGGCCACCAACATGATGTCGGCCACACCACCCTGGATCGGGGCGTTGCGCCAGGCGTTGACCATGGCCGAAACCCGCTCCCGGGCGGCCCGATGGAGGAAGCCGAAGGCCACCGAGTCCCCCAGCTCATCGGCCACGACCTCGATGTAGCGGCGTCGCAACGGGCGGTCGTCGAATTGGCGAGCCAGTGACTGGTCGTTGTCAGCCGACCCGCCGGGCTGCAGCCGCAGTCCATGCTGCTTGGCGAACCGGTCCCGAATCTGGATCAGGTCGGGGGACTCGGCCTGGATCGCAGCCATCACCGCGGTCAGGAACAGCCGATCCAGGTGAAGGTTGAACTGCTGGCGCCGTCCCAGCAGGGTGCGACCGGCGAAGGTGAAGGGCGTACCGTCGGCCAGGAGAGCCACCGGGGCCGGATAGCGCATCAGCCAGGCGATCTCGTCCTCCAACACCCCGGGTTCGGCCTCCAGCCGATCGGGGTGGGCATCGGCGATCTCGGTCGGATCGGGCCAGCGGTCCTCGTCGCTGCGGAACCGGCGGCGAATGTCGGCTACTGTTCGGAACCCCCGGGCCAGACGCATGCTCTGGACCCAATCGATGTCCACCGTCGTGTCTCGAATGGCCTCGATCTCGGCGATCCGGGCCTCGGCCCAGGCCGTGGTTCCGGGATAGGTCCGGCGATACCGGGCCAGCAGCTCCTCGGCCTCGGGCACCGAGGTCGGGGTGCCCTCATTGCTCAACGATCGGGCCAGGGCTGCCGCCCCAGAGCCGTAGGCGATGCCGAAATTGAGGGCCTTGGCCTGCTGCCGCAGCCGCCTGAACCGGTCGGGGTCGTTCCTCCTGAGCCGATCGGGATCGAACCCGTACATGGACGCCGCCGTCGAGACGTGCACATCGTCGCCCCGGGCGAAGGCGGTCCGCAGCGGTTTGTCCTCGGCCACCTGGGCCAGATACCGCAACTCGGCCTGGCTCAGATCGGCGTGCACGAACACCCGGTCCGGAACCGAGGGCCGGAAGTGGGGTTTCATCCTGGGGCTGAAGTTCTGAGCGTTCGGGAACCGGCTGGCCAGGCGCCCGGTGTTGGTCCCCACCACCTGCAGGTACTGGGGCCGGATTCGGCCGTCGGCGGCCAGGTGCTCGCGAATCGACTCGCCGTAGGTGGTGAGGATCTTGCTCAGGTTGCGGAACTCGAGGAGGCTCCGGCACAGCTCGCCCCCGATCTCGGCAAGCACGGTAGCCGTCACCGAGTCGTGGTCGCTCAGTGGACGGGATCGACCGAAGCGCTCGGTCGTCCACGCCGCCACCCGGTCGTCGGCCCATCGGTTGAGGGCGACCCGCACCTGATGGTCGGACGCCGGGTTCCACGTCGGCTCCACCGAGGCGTCGAACAACGAGCCCTGCCCGCCTCCGGTCAGCATGGCCAACCGACTCACCACATCCCGGCGCTGGTTCTCGATGGTGTCCAGCTCGCTACGCCAGCCGCCCCAGTCGAAGGGCAGGCCGGTGCGCTCCATCTGATCCAGGAACGGCCGGGCTGCCATCTCGACGGCGCAGACGCGCTCGAGCCCGGCCTCGGCCAGCTCGACTCGGATACGATCGCACACCCACAGGGTGTGCACGGCGTCGGCGGCGGCATAGGCGATCTGGGCCTCGGTGAGATCGTCGTCCTCGGTGAACGAAAGCTGGGTCGTGCCCTTGCCGTCGGCCTCGATGCCGAGGTAGTGGCGGGTCGCCCAGGCCAGACCGTGGTACCAGGTGAAGCCGCTGCGGCCCTGGAACAACAGGGCATCGGCCAGCAGCCCGTCCCACCACCTGATGTGGTCGGTCACCGGGTTGGCGGCCGGCTGCGATGGCCGGGTTCGATTCCACACTGCGGCATCGATCACCCTGGCATCGAAACTGGCGTTCCAGGCGTCGGCCTCGATGCCGGTGAGCACCGGTTGAAGCAGCACCGGATCGACATCCCGGCAGTCGACCACGAAGGCCCGCTCGGAGCCGGTGGCGTCCCGCACCGCCACCGACATCACCCGGAGGCAACCGGCACCGGGGCCACCGATGGGAACTTCGGTGTCCACCGCCACCCGATCGGCCTCCCTCAGCCCCGAGGCCAGTTCCGGAAGCTGTTCGGGTCGGACAACGACCGTACAGGCGACAGCCGAGGCATCGAGGGTAGCGGACAGACCGGTTTCGATCACCGTGCTGTCGAAGGTAGGCGTCGTCGGCTGCCGGTCGCTCACCGCTCCGGTTCGAGACCGGGAAGAATGGTCACCGTCTCCGGACCTCCGGTGTTGCGGACCCCGGGAAGGGCGAAGCTCTCGAAGCCGAAGAAGGAGGCGAAGGCCACGTCGGGCATGGACAGGAAGAAACTCTCGGGACCGACCTGACTGCGGTGTACGGCAATGGCCGCCTTCTTCTCCACCGCCAGGTCACTGACGTCGAGTTCGTACCGTAGGTGTTCGGCATGCATCCCGAACTCGGGATCACCCTCGAACTCCTCGGCTTCCTCCTCGGGGAACAAGCCGGACTCCCGGGCCTGGCGCATCTGCTCCAAAGCCCGCGTTCGGTTGATGGTCGACTCGTAGACGTACTCGATGCCGATTGTGCGAGACGCGGCCAGGCCGACCCGGTGAACCTGGATGTGGTCGGGGTGACCGTAGCCGCCATTGTCGTCGTAGATGGTGAAGACGTCGGCCGACACCTCGTCCAGGATGGCGGCCAGGCGATCGGTGGCCTCGTCGAAGTCGGCCTGCCAGAAACAGGCCGGGTTGTGATTGGTCGGCTCGCCCATCATGCCCGAGTCCTCGTAGCCCAGGAAGAGGGGCGGCTCGGCCCCCAGAAGCGTGCACGCCTCCTCCAGCTCCGCCGATCGACGAGCGGCGAGATGCTCCCCGTCGTCCAAAACACCGTGTTGGGGTTCACCCACCTCGCCCCGGGTGGCCGACACCAGCACCACCCGGTGGCCCAGTCGGGATGCTCGCAGCATCAGCCCGCCGGTGGCGATCGCCTCGTCATCGGGGTGAGCGTGGAAACAGACCAGGGTTGCCATGATGGCAAGCCTACGAGGTGGGGCGCCAACTTGGCCGATTCAGTCGGCGAGCACGGTGGCCCGGATCCGTGCCACCAGTCCCGGCTCGACCACTGTGTCGGGATCCCGGAGCCGCCCCAGCTCGTCGTGGACACCGACCAGGGCGGCGTACAACGGTGGACAGGTCGGGCACGACGCCAGATGGGTCTCGACCACACCGACGGTGGCGGCATCGAGATCGCCGTTGAGATAGTCGCTGACATGCTGTCGGGCTCGCCAACAGTCCATGGGTACTCCTCGGGTGACATCTCGACGCTGATCGGCATCGGCCAGCGCCGACACCAGGGCCATTCGACCCCGGCGCAGGCGCTGCTTGGCCGCCGGCAGCGAGATTTGATGAATATCGGCGATGTCGATCACCCGGAACCCGTAGACGTCGTGGAGCAGGACGGCCGAGCGGTGGATGAAGGGCAGGCGGGACAGGGCGTCGAGCAGTTCATCCCGAGTCGAGGCCCGCTCAACCACCTGTTCGGTGGTAACCGTGTAGCCGCTGTCCCGCCACCGGTCCTCGACCTCCTCGACCACGATCTCCCGTGAACTCCGGCGAGCCCGGTCGATGACGAGGTTGTGGGCCGTACGGGTCAGCCAGTGGGCCAGCGGGGCATCACCCCGATACTGGTGCCGACGTTCCAGGGCCCGGATCACGGTGTCCTGCACGGTGTCTGCGGCCAGCTCGGGGTCACGAGTGATGCCAAGCGAATACCGATAGAGCATGTCGAGATGCTCGGTGAGCTCCTCGGGGGCAAAGGTCATGGGAACGGCAGTATGCCCGATGCCGACCGGCGGGTGACAGCGAGTAGGTCGTTCACGCCTGGTTCTTCAAGGTGCCGACACCGAACACCGAATACAGCGGACACCAGCCGATCAACCCGGTGGCGAGCGGGATCAACCCCACAATGCCCAGCACCGTGCCCCCGGTGCCACCGACCAAGGCGAACCCGATGATCAGCAGGGCGATACCCAGCACGACACGCAGTGCACGATCCCACCCTGCTTCATTCGTCTTCATTGTCATCTCCGATCCTCGTCGTCGGTGGCCGCCGCCGGCGGCCGTCGAGCGGACCCAGTGCCCGCATCCACCACAACGACGATCGAGCGGCCGAAAAGGATACAGGCAAGGGCTCGACCACCAAGAAATGGCAACGCGGCCGGTCGATGTCGGCTTGACTGGAAGCCGTGGATCGGCATCGAATCGTGGAACTCCTCGTCGAGGACGGCAAGGGAACGGTCCTTGGCGTGACCGGGCCCATCACCGTGGCCGAGCCGTGGTGGCAGGCGGTCGATCCCTTTGTCGACGCGGTCCCCGACACGGTGGTGCTCAGGCTCCTGCGAGCCGAGCCCGAGCCCGACGAACCGATGGACGGCCGGGTCACCTATCTGATCGAGAACCATCGGCTGGCCACCCACCCGAACTGCTTCGTCCGTGGCCCGGAGGACTCCAATCGGTCACGGACCGGCCGTGCTGGATCTGCTGGCCGATCGGCGGGTGCCCGAGCTGGTTGCCATCGACGGGCCGCGGGGGTGCCGGATCTTCGTACTGATCGACTCGTCGACGAGCTGACCGACCTGATCGACCGCCTCGCCCCCGACGATCCGGTTCCCGACCCGGGCGGCCGGTACCGTTGTGTTCGTGCTGAGATACCTGCGGAGGTGGCTCCGTCCCGGCTCGATGCCGACCCGGGCCGCGCTGATCGACCATAAGCACCGGCTACAGGCCGAGATCGACCAGCTCAACCGGCGGATACGGGCCGAAGGGGCCCGAGGTCACGACGTCGGCGCCCTCCAGGCCAGGCTGGAACGGCTGCGAGCCCAACACATGGAAACCCGGCTACGAATCGATCGCACACCCGGAGACTAGAGGCGGACCGGAGCCACATGAACCACGATCGTGGTCTCGGGGTCGAGCTGGGGTGGGTGGAAGCCGACGGTGGCCAGCCGGTGACCGGTGGCGGTGAGGCCCGTCTCCACCCACGCCGGCTGACGTCGGGCCTTGCCCAGGGCAGCGCCGGCCACCGGGTTGTCGAGCCGAACCTCGAACCGGAGCTCGGGCCGCAGACCCGGCACCACGACCGGGGCCGAGTGGTGGCTGATACCGGAGGCAAGCCGGGTGATGGACACCATGGCCTCGTCCCCATCCGGCGCCACCACCCCGTGGATCGACATGGTGGGGTCGGGGTGATCGGCTCGGTACACGGTTCCGGTGTGCAGCAGCGGGCGGTGGCGCTTGTGCCAGGCCACGGCCGAGGCCACGGATTGTCGTTCGTCGGCTGACAACGACAGCAGGTTCCATTCGATGCCCAGGGCCCCGAACACGGCGGCCGCGGCCCGGAAGTCGAGTCGGTGGGTTCGGCCCGTGGTATGGGCGGTGGGAGGGCCGATATGGGCCCCCATCAGCTCGGGTGGGAACAGCAGGGAGAAGCCCCGCTGGATGCTCTGGCGGTCGAGGGCGTCGATGGAGTCGCTGGTCCACACCCGGTCGGTCCGGTGCAGGATGCCGAAATCGACTCGTCCGCCACCGGAGGCGCAGGTCTCGATCTCCAGACCGGGGTGGGCGACCTTGACCCGATCGATGAGCTCGTACGCCCCCAGTGTTTGGGTATGAGTGCCGGCCCGGTCGCCGATCGTGGTCGGGGCCACCAGATCCCGATTGTGATCCCATTTGATGTAGGCGATCTCGTAGGCCCGGAGCACGGCGTCGATGTGATCGAAGAGGTAATCCCGCACCTCGGCCCGGCCGAGGTCCAGCACCAGCTGGTTACGGCCCAACACCGGGGGGTAACGGGGATCGACCAAGGTCCAGTCGGGGTGGTCGCGATACAGGTCGGAGTCGGGGTTCACCATCTCCGGCTCGAACCAGATGCCGAACTCCATGCCCCGCGATCGAACATGGTCGACGATCGGCCCGAGACCCTGGGGCCAGACCTCGGGTGAAACCCACCAGTCCCCCAGGCCTTTGGTGTCGTCCCGTCGGGATCCGAACCAGCCGTCGTCGAGCACGAACCGTTCCACCCCGACCTCGGCGGCGGCATCGGCCAGGGCCTTCAGGGTGTCGAGGTCGTGATCGAAGTACACCGCCTCCCAGGTGTTGAGGTGTACCGGTCGGGGCAGACGGGGGTGGCTGGATCGGGACCGGAGGAAGGCATGGAACCGGTTGGACACGGCGTTGAGCCCATGCCCGGAGAACGCTCCGTACACCGTGGGCATGGCATAGCGCTCGCCGGGCTCCAGTCGAACCTCGCCCGGGGCCAGGAGTTCGCCGGCCTGGATGATGCGCCGCCCGTCGGTCACGGCGTCGCACACCAGCTCGTAGTTGCCGCTCCAACCGATGTGCACCCCCCACACCCGTCCGCGGTGTTCGCCGAACCCCGGGGTGCCGGCAAAGACCGCGCCCAGCCGCTCATGGGACGTCTTGCCATGACGGTTCTCCACCGTGATGCCGATGCCGTTCCACGGCGTGCGCCGGGGTGCGAACTCGTACAGGTGGCGACCGACCAGGCTCAGGACCTCAGCGGCGTCGAAGCCGACCGGCAGGGAGCACCGCAGTGCCGACAGGTGATAGGAGTCGCGGCCTTGGTTCGTCAGCTCGGCATCAACGGTCAGCACCCCTGTCGGGGTGATCCGCACCGTTACCGTGAGGGCCAGTAGGGCTCGGTCGTCGACCAGTCGGGCGGTGTAGGTCGTGGGGGCCGACTCCCAGCCCTCGACGACGAATCGGGGGCTGAAGTCCCGCCCGTCGGGTCGATGACCCTCGACACCGGGACGACCGAACCAACCCGATCCCGGCTCGGCCACCAAGCCGACCGGCGGATCGACGTCGAGTCCGCCGCCGACCACGGGCCGCTCGAACAGCAACGGGTCGATCGGTTCCGGGCCGAGGGCCGGACCCCAGTAGAGGATGCGGGGGGTGGCCCCACCGCCATGGTCGATGACCACGGAGCCATGGTCGTTGCCGACGTGCACGACGGCGGACGCCTCGGGTCCGGAGCCGGGTTCGGAGGGGTTGACGGACCGGGACGAATCGGACAAGGGATCGGAATCCAATCAGGCGGGAAGCTGGGGCCCAGTCGAGACTACCGGGGCACCATGAGCCTGCACCGGGTCGGACCCGGTGTAGGTGCGCCGCTCAGATCGTGCCGCTCGACGTCACGAGTTCGTCGGACACCGGGGTCGTAGCGTCGGTACGATCGGCTTCCCCGCTCGGCGCCCGGGCTTCGAAAAGTTGCATCACGGCTGAGACGAAGGCGGTGGCCGCCATCAGCTCCAGCAGCTCCTCCCCCGACTGAAACCGGATCTCCCACTGCAGGCGGTAGGTCTCGATAGGGAGGGTGTCGAGGGAGACGGCGACGGCGGACAGCCCGCAGGCCACCAGGAACCAGCGACGGCCGATTGGTCGGTTGCGGAAGAGCTTCACCAAGTAGGGCAGCGCGGCAAGACCGACGATGGCGACCACAACCAGGACGATGTCACCCGTCTCACCCCATGGTACGAACGGCAGGCGGACGCCCTCCGGGGCCAGCACACGGTCACGAATCCGCTCGTGGAGGGCCAGTCGTTCGTCGGCGGCCAGGCCGACGAAGGCCAGGGCCAGGACCTGGAGCCGGCGTCGAGCACCGGGCGGCGAGTCGTTCATCCCCCGCCGGGCCAGCGCGTAGGCCAACCCCGCCGTGGCCAGCAGGAGCACCGTGTTGACCTCGCGGGCCAGCGAGGCTTCGGGGGCGATCCATGTCCACCAACGTGGTCGGCTGATCACGGTTGCCACCAAGGAAAGGGCGGCCAGTGCTACCCACAGCGTCGCCACCAGGCGTGTCGTGGTGGTCCGGTCCCACGACGCGGGGCCACTTCCGGGCTCAGGCCGCATGGCTTGCCGCCCTTTCCGGGCTCGAGGCCAGCAGCCGGTGGGCCCGAACGATCTGGTCGACCCATTCGCCCCGACCTCGGGCCATGGCCTCGTCGGAGTACCAGCCGGTGTGCATCGTCTGCACGACGCGACCGGGCTCGATCCGGTGATCGTTCAGGACGGGATCGAACTCATCGACCACATACCCCTTCAGATCACCGGCGATCAGGGCGTCGACCACGGCGTGATGGTCGACCAGTTCGTCACAGGAGGCGTTGATGAGGTACGGGGCCGAGGTGGCCGCGATCTCGGCCCGTCCGATGACGGGGGGATGGCCGTAGCGGTGGGACGCCGCCATCACGATCATGTCGGCGGCGGTGAGGACATCGTGGAGCGAAGCCGTGCCGGGAAAGGCCGGGTCGTGAACGACGGTGGCCATCCCAAGGGCGGTGACCAGGTCGTGGACCGCCCGACCGAGCCTACCGAACCCGACAAGGCCGACCGTCCTGCCCCTCAGTTCGAAACCTCGCAGCGACACCGACTCGTCGACGAGGTGCCGTGAGCGATCGGCGCTCAAGTGGAACCGCCGACTCATCGCCAGCATGGAGGCCAGTGTCTGCTCGGCCACCGTCGTGGTGGCGTACCCGCCGAGCGACAGCATGGCAACACCACGGTCGTCCAGGTACTGCTCATCGATCCAGTGGGTACCGGTGGTGTGGACCACCAGCGCCTCCAGGTTGCAGAGGCGACTCAAGGTGTCCCGATGGAGGTACTTCATCGGCCGCCGAGTCATGGCCACCACGGGATACGGCCCGGCCAGATCGACGAACTCGTCGGCCGTCATCTCCTCCGCCTGGGAGTGGAATCGCACGATGCCCAGGGACCGCAGGGTTCGACGTTCGGTAGGCGTGAACGTGTGCTCACCTCGAGCCGTGATCACCAGAGTGGCCGTCGCCCGACCGCCGAGGGAGCAGCCCGATTCCACCTCGCGCTGCTTGTCCATGCAGCTACTGTAGGCCGAGCAGACGTTTGTCGGGGTTTATTCGGCCACCGGCGACCGGCATGGCAATCCCGGTGGCCCGAACCGACCTACGGCACCCACTGCTCCTCGATGGCGGTGATCTGCCCACCGGCGGTCTCGATCCAGACCCCGAGCTCTCCGCTGCGGCCGCCGAGACCGGTTACCCACTCATCGAAGGTCACCGTCGCCTCCGAGGCCGGGTCCCCGAGATCCGGGTACCAGATGACCATGGTGCCCCCGCCCACCTCCAGGGTCCGTTTCAGGGGGTTGACGTTGCGGATGTAGTAGCCGTTGGGGGGCGGGCTCTCCTCTCCGTCCTCGGCGGCTGCGACCGCTGCCACCGTGTCGGTGAACCAGCAGGCCAGATCGAAGTCGACCCGGCCGTCGTCGGTCACGTCGGCGTACCCGAACCACCGCCCGTCCGGCAACCCGGTTTCGGTCCCCGGGGTGCATCCCGAAGCCGAGGCCAGCTCATTGGTCGTCAGACCGCTGCTCGGACCGTCGTCGGTTGGTGTTTCGATGTCGGTACTGCCACCCGGGTCACCGCCGGATTGATCGGTGGTGCCGTCGGGCTGGTCGGTTGCGGATGGTTCAACGGTTCCGGTCTCGCCGTCGTCATCACCGCAACCGGCCAGGGCCGAGGCGAGGGTGAGGACGACGACGAGTACGGCGACCAGACACAGCTGGCGCGACGAACCGGGACGAGACTGGTGGTTGATCATGGTCTCCTGACTCCTGGTTACCGCCGAGGGCCGAGGACCCGGTGTCCGGCCCGATCGGGTGCACCTCACGGTGCCGTGAAAACGCTAGTCGGGCTGTCGTGTGGAGGCCCAGTCGGGGTTCAGGATTCCGAGATCTCACCGGTGTCGGGGTCGAGCGTCAACGTGGTGGCCGGCTACCGCTTCGATCGCCAACGGTCGAGCCGCTGGTCGAGGTCGTCGGGGGGATCACTCACCTCGATCGTCTTGATCCGGGCGGTGTGACCGGCGACGATCTCGAGCCGGCGCCGTGGGATCTTGAGCGCCGAGGCCACGATGTCCACGGCGGCCCGGTTGGCGGCACCGTCGACCGCCGGCTTGGAGACCCAGACGTTGAGTGGCCCGTTCTCACCCCAGGTCCCACCCAGATGATCACCCTTGGCTCCGGGCTTGACCCTGATGGTGAATCGTCTCGTGTCCACGTTCACCCCTCCGGTTTGAACCGGCGACGCAGCTCGGCGATGTGGGCCGGGTAGATGTCACAGCACCCGCCGATGATGGTGGCACCGGCATCGATCCAAGTTCCGGCCAGATCGGCGTAGCGCTCGGGAGTGAGATCGTCCCGCCGCTCCAGGATCCCGGTGTTGGAGGCATAGCCGGACTTCGCCAGGCTCTCGGTGGGGAACGCGTTGGCATAGGCGCCGATCGGTCCGGCGTGGCCGGCGCCCCGCAACTCGGCCACCGCCGGTGCGATGACCTCGGGCTGGGAGCAGTTGAACAACACCGCCTCGATCGATCGGGCGTTGCGAGCCCGGTCGACGGCCACCGCCACTTCGGTCATGGACTGACCGGACCGAAGCCGGGCCCGCCCCTCGTCGAGGTGATCGTCCAGGGTGAAGCCGGCCCACAACCCCTTGCCGTCGATGTCGCTGCCGGCGGCCCGATCAAGGGTTGTCACCAGGACCTCGAACTCGACGATGCTGGACAGGGTCTCCCCGATCCAGAGGTCGATGTCGGCAGCCTGGGCCTCGATCAGCACTCGCCAGACGTCGGGGGCGCGATCGGGCACGAAGTCGTCGGGTCGGTACGAGCCGAACGGTGGTGGCAGTGAGCCGGCCACGGTGACGGCCCGTCCGGCCTGATCGGCCACCGACCGGGCGGCCCGGGCGGCCACAGCGGCCAGCTGGCGACCCCTGGAGCGGAATCGATCGATCCCGATGTGGTAGGGCACGACGGCATAGGTGTTGGTGATGATGACCTCGGCCCCGGCGTCGACGAAGTTCTGGTGGGCCTTGGTCACGAACTCCGGGGCCTCGAGCAGGGCCAACGCCGACCACTCGGGTTGTCGGAACGGCGCCCCAATCCGGCGCAGCTCCTTGCCCATGCCCCCGTCGAGAACCGTGATATCGCTCATGCATCCCCCAAGTTCAGACTTGCTCAGCCGGCGAGTCGGCGCAAGACCGACCTCACTATATGACCTCACTCAACGGCGGGGCATCCGACCCGGCATATGACCCGGGCAAAGGCGACGGCTGATGCCGTTCCCGGGGCCCGGCCCGGTCTATTCGGTTTTCAAGGTTCAGGGGTGGAGCGGATTGCTCGCTTCACCGAGCCTGGCTCGGTTTGCCTTGTTCAGGCCATGAGATCGCCGTGTGGACGCCACCCCGAGTTTGGCTGAGCCAAACTCGCCTTCCACTTGTTGTCCGGATCACAGTTTCGCCGGGCGTTGCCCGGCCAACCCGAGTTTGCCTGCGGCAAACATCGAAGGATCTGCCCGTTGGCCAGGCTGGTTGGCCCGCCCTTCGAATGGGGTTCGACATGATCAACTTGTAACCAGTGGTAGGGCGAGTCACAGCCCCGGGTTCTGCATCTGGCTCTGGCTTCGATCAGCAACGCCCGTTTCATCCAGTCCGGGAACCCTCGGGCTTTGACCGACATGTCGATGTTTTGCCGTACTTCGTCCGGCAAACCCGAGCCCCATCGCCAGATCCAGCGCCGAGTGGGCGAGTTTGCCGGATGGCAAACTCGGGTTGGACGTGCGAAGCAAGGCCATACGGTGTCGGGGTCCAGGTACCGCTCCAGGAAGTTCTCGAGGATCTTCCGGCCGATCACCAGGTTCACCAGCGGGGTGGTTGTGGCCGACCCGGGGGCTTCGGCCCCACCGACAACCAGGCCGACGAGGGCTTGACCCCGCCGCCGATTCGGTGTTTCTGCGTTGCCGGGCCCTTCGGATTGCTGGCGGAACAGTCGCTGCATCTCATCACCCAACGCCGTGCCGACCGCCACTGCCGACAGCGGATCCAGGTGGAACCGCCCATGCCTTCTTGTAGCGAACGCATGTTCGATGAACAAGTCAATTGACTACATATTTGACGATTAATCTGTCATTTCAGGCCTAGACGAGTAGTTCGACGGGGTCTCGCGGCTGCGTGATTATCCACCACTTAGAGTGCGGGAGGGTCCAGGATCAGGGGTGCTAACACACCCGATCCCGGAAGGACCGTGGGATGAACCCTGACCTGGACACTCTCGCTACCCGACTCGTACGTCACAATCGACGGACGCGTTGGTCGATCACCCCGAATGGGCACCAGAACGTCCTGCGGTCGGGATCGCTCCCCGCCTGTCCGACGCCGAGTTGATCACCCTGGCCGTCATCCAAGCCCTGCTCGGGTTCACCTCTGAAGCCCAGTTCATCCGCTACGCCCAGCCGCACCTGCGGCCGTGGTTCCGCTACCTGCCCGACCGGACCGGCTACAACAAACGACTCCGCCGCTCCGGCCGGCTCTTCCATTACGTCATCGCCTACCTCACCCGCCAGTGCCCGTCGTGGACCGACGACGTGTGGCTTGTCGACTCCACCCCGGTCGAATGTGGCCGGTCCCGACAAACCGCCAAGCGGTCCGACCTCGCTGGCTGGGCCGAATACGGCTACTGCGCTTCCCATTCCCGGTTCTTCTGGGGGCTGCGGCTCCATCTCATCACCACCCCCTCCGGGCTGCCAGCAGCCTACGCTCTGGCCGGAGCCAAGACCGACGAACGCGACACCTGCCTGGACATGATCGCCCTGGGCGGACTCGACCGCTGTGGCCAAACCCTCATCGCTGACAAGGGCTACCGGCGGCAGAGTTTCGAAGCCGAACTCACCAGCGCAGGGATCACCCTGATCCGACCCGCCCTCAAACCGGAACAGACCCGACCAGGAGCCACCTACCTTCGAGCGTTCCGTCAGATCATCGAGTCAGTCAACCAAACCCTCAAAGCCCAACTCGACCTCGAGCGCCACGGCGGCCGCACCAAACCAGGAGTATGCGCCCGCGTCCTCCAACGGATCTGCGCCCTCACCACCGCCGTCTGGCACAACGAGACCAGTCAACAACCCAGCCCCGCCCGCTCACGGATCGCCTACGACCACTGATCCGTTGGAACTTGGATGATCTGATCGGTCGATCTCGTCGGTCGGGTTTGCTGTCGGCGCCCCAACCACACGCTTCGCCCAACACGCTCCCAAGGCCCTGGGTTGGCGATCGGAACCCGCGCTACTGCAGGCCGTGGGCCTCGCCGCCGTCGACGGGGATGGCGGCCCCGGTCACATACCTGGCCGAATCGGAGCACAGGAAGGCGGCGAACCGGCCGAAATCGGCCGGGTCGCCCAGTGTTCCCGACGGGGTTCGGGCCATGACCTGGGGCAGCTCGTCGCCATAGATGGACTTCAATCGGTCGGTGGCGTGCAGTCCGGGCTGTAGGGAGTTGACCGTCACCCCGTCGGGAGCGACCTCACGGGCCAGGGTCTTGAGGAAGCCGGTGACACCGGCCCGAGCGGTGTTGGACAGGATGAGCCGGTCGATGGGTTCGCGAACCGAGATCGAGGTGATGGCCACCACCCGACCCCAGCCCCGAGCCTGCATGTCGGGAACGGCGGCCTTGCACAGAGCCACCGTGGACAGCAGGTTGAGCCGCAGCGCCGGTTCGTAGGCGTCGAACTCGGTGGTGGCGAAGGTCCCGGCCGGGGGCCCCCCGGCGTTACAGACCAGGATGTCGAGTCGGCCCAATCTGATCTTGGTTGCGGTCACCAACTCGTTGGCGGCGTCGGGGTCGGAAACATCGGCGGCAAGCCACGACACCCCGCCTTCGGATCCGTCGAGGCCCGCCGCTATCTCAGCCGCCGCCGCGTCCAACCGTTCAGCCGATCGTGACGACAACACAACATCGGCCCCCTCGGCGGCCAACGCCCGGGCGCAGGCGAACCCCAGGCCGCTGGACGCCCCGGTGACCAGGGCGGTCCTTCCCGTCAGTCCAAGATCCACGACTCAGCCCTCCCCGCCGGCCGGCGTCCACTCGTACTGCACGGCGCCCCTCTGCCCGACACGACCGGCGATCAGTTCGGCGATGAACTCCTGATGAACCGGGTGATCCCGGTAGACGAGGTAGTCGTCGGCCGACTCGAAATCGCCGACCACGACATAGTCGAAGTTCTGGTCGCTGAGCCCGACGTCAGGGCCGTGGCGATAGTCCTTGATCTGCTCGATGGTGGCGGCCAGATCGTCGAGCCCTGCCGACACGGCGGCGATATGCCCATCGTCGACATCGTCGTTCCATTTGAACATGACCACATGACGAAACATCGGTGTCCTCCCGTCGCTCCCCCTGCGCAAGGCTCCATCCTAGTGTCAGCTTCCGAGATGGGGGCCGGGTACGTTGTCGGGTCGGGGTAGCAGGGTCATCAGTGACTCGCCGATGCCACCGTCGACATAGATGACCTGGCCGGTGACATAGCCGGCATCCGGTGAGGCCAGGAACGACACCACATTGGCCACATCGGTCGGTTCGGCCAGGCGCCGAAGGGGCACGGCACCGGCCCTCACTTCTCGCACCCGCTCGTCGGAGTAGACGTCGTGGGAGCCCGGAGTGGGTACCAGGCCGGGGCCGACGGCGTTGGCTCGCACTCCCCGCGGCCCCCACTCCAGCGCGGTCTGCCGGGTCAGGGCCAGCACTGCGGCCTTCGACGACGAGTACCCGCCGACACCGGGACTGGCGGCCGCAGCGGCGATGGACACGATGTTGACGATGCTGCCTCCCCGGTCCAGCATCGATCGCCCGAAGGCCTGGGTGCAGTTGAAGGTGCCACCGAGATTGACGGCGATGACCCGGTCGAAGTCGTCGCCGGCGACGTCCTCCAGAGGTCCGAACCGCCAGATTCCGGCATTGTTGACCAGCACGTCGACCGGCCCGACGTCGGCCGCCGCCGCCTGTACCGCAAGCCGGTCGGCCACGTCACAGCCCACCACCCCGTCACCGGGCTCGATATCGAGGCGAACGACATCGAAGCCGTCGTCGCTCAGCCGGTCGGCGATGACGGCGCCTATCCCCCGACTGGCTCCCGTCACAACTGCCATAGCCATTACTATCTCCTCCATGAGTGGTTTCGAGGTCACGGTTGATCACGAAGAGTGTGTCAGCGCCGGCAAGTGTGTGGCATCGGTGCCGGGCTATTTCGTCTTCGACGACGATGAGCTGGCCATGATCGACCCCGACGGCACCAAGCCCGACGACGACACCCTGCTCCGGGTGGCCCGGGCCTGCCCGTCCATGGCCATCCACCTGCATCAGGATGGCCAGGAAATCGAACTCTAGACCCGCCGGGTCGACGAGATCACGGCACAACGCCGGCTCATCGGTCAAGGCGCAGCAGACGGCGGGCGTTGTCGTCGTAGGCTTCGACGTAGGGGATCTCCTCCGGTTCGGACGGGGCGTCCCAGCCGGCGAGGTTGGTGCCGACCACGAGACGATCCCGACCTACCTTGGCTTCCAGCAGGGCCAGCGATTCGTCGTCGTGGACGTGGTTGTCGTACCACAGCCGCTTCAGGCCGGCGGCGAAATCGACCGGGTTGTCCCGGGCCCAGGGACGACTCCGCCCCTGATGGTGGAGCCGTCCGGCCATGTAGGCGGCGGCCCCTCCCCCGTGGGAAAAGCAGAGGTCGAGTCCGGGGTGCCGGTCGAGCACCCCGCCATAGATCACACAGACCAGGGCCAGGGTCTCTTCGAACATGAAACCGACCGACAGGTCGAGGTCGTAGCGGCGGATGCGCTCGTCCCGCAGCGGTCCGTCGATGCCCCACGGGGCGGGGTGAACGAAGATCGGCACGTCGAGCGTCACCGCTGCCGCCCAGACCGGATCGAGCCGTTCGTCGTCGAAGTCGATGCCGAAGTCGGTGCCGATGTAGGCCCCGACCAGACCGAGATCGTTGACCGACCTTTCCAGCTCGGTTGCCGCCAGCTGCGGGTCCTGCATGGGCAGCTGGGCGAAGCCCCGGAACCGGTCGGGATGGCCGGCCACCACCTCGGCCAGTTCCTCGTTGTGCCAGCGGCAGAACTCGTCGGCCACCTCGGCCTCGACGTGATGGAAGTAAGTGATGGGGTTGGGCGACAGCACCTGCAGCTCGATGCCGAGATGGTCGTTGACCCGGAGCCGGATGTCCGGATCCATGAACGGGGTGCCGGAATAGTCGACGCCGTCCAGGATGTAGTTGCCGACCCGGAACCGAGGCCGCCCCTCGGGACCGGTGCCCAACTCCGGCCCGTACTGCCCGGCACAGCCCATGACCCCGGGCAACACGGTGTGGGCGTGAACATCGATCATGGCCGTCCCCCTTGTGGCATCATCGGCTCACCAGCGTAGTTCGACGGCCGACGGCATCGTAGTTGGAGCGATTGCATCATGGATCAGGACCAGCCACCACGCGCAGACTCCGGCCCCCGGGGGCCGCTGATCCTGGCCGCCGGGTCCATGCTCGACGCCGACGCCGAGGCCTTGGTCGATGCCGCATCAGCCGCCGGTTTCGACGGCGTGGGGCTGCGCCTCACCGGGCCCCACGTGATGAATCCGGCCGGGGCGGCCCGAATCGCCGCCCGGTGCGCTCGAGCCGGGCTGAGGGTGCACGACACCGAGGTGTTCCGCATCGGCACCGACACCGGACCCGAGATCCCTCTCGAGCCACACCACGGACTGCCGGCGCTGGCTCACAACCTGATCGAGATCTCGGCCGCCGCCGGGGCCGCTGCCCTACTCGTGGTGTCCGATCATCCTGACGAGGGCTACACCGCCGACGTGGTCGGGAACCTGGTGGAGGCTGCCGCCGACCACGATCTCGAGATCGGTCTGGAGTACATGGCCTGGACCACACCGGCGGATCCGGGCGGGGCCGTGACCATGGCCCGAGCCACCGGAGCCCGGATCGTGGTCGACGTCTTGCACCACGTGCGGGTCGGGGCCGGGGTGGACGAGCTGAGGGCCGTTGTCGAGTCCGGGCTACTGGGCTGGGTTCAGATCTGCGACGCCGAGGCCGGGCCGACCGAGCTCGATGCGGCTGACGCCGCCACCCACGATCGACTGATCACCGAGGCCCGCCACGGACGCCTCCTGCCGGGCCACGGCTCACTGCCGTTGCACGATCTGCTGGCGGTGGTTCCCGCCACCACCCCCATCAGTGTGGAGGTCCAGAGCGACCGCCTTCTTTCCATGACCCCGCCCGATCGGGCCCGCTACCTGGCCCAAGCCACCCGAGCCACCATCGGGCCGTGATCCGGCCCCGAGCGGGGCGACGCTCAACCGGTCATCGTCGGCTGAGGGATCGGGTCGAGGGGTCAGGTTGAGGGGTCAGGCTCCCAGCAACACCGGGTAGCGACCGAAGTAGGGCCGGCTGGTGGACTCGTCCATCTCCGGTGGATCATCGGGATCGGGACGGGCCCCTTGGTCGAACAAGGCCTGCACCGCCTCGGGGACCAGGCCGAACAGGTGGTCGTCCATGGTGTCATCGGGGTGGAAAACCAACCCGGCGGCCAGATCCTGGCCGATGCAGGCGTGCATGCCCGAGCCGAACGACAGCCCGTAGGCCGGCACCCCGTCCGGGGTCTCCCGATGAGGGTTGAAGTGGGAGGCATCGGGCCCGAAAATGGACTCGTCCCGGTTGACCGACAGCAGATCGATCACCACCTTGGCCCCCTTGGGGATGACGGTCCCGGTTCTGAGTTCAATGTCGCCCAGGGCCCACCGCATGGCCACCGGCGACGACGGCTGGAGCCGGATGGTCTCGTGGGTGCAACGCTGGACGAAGAGGCGATCGGTTCGAACCAGGTCGGCATCGGTTGGATGGTCCTCCAGCCACTTGAAGATGTTGTGCGACACCCGGGTGAAGGCGGTGGCCGAGGTGTGGGCCCCGGCCAGCAGGTAGAACGCCACCTCCCGGACGATCACATCGTGGGGAAGAGGCAGGGCGTCCTCGTTGGCCAGCAACACCGACAGGACATCCTTGGGTAGGTCCTCACCGGCATCCATCATGGCCTTGCGCCGGACCAGCGAGGGGGCCACGAACTCCTCGTCGAACTTGTGTAGCTCGGCCGCGATCTCGGCGCTCTTGGCGTCCCTGTCCCCGGTGTAGTGCGCGAGGGTCGCCCCCTCGATGAACAGCATCAGATAGCGGTAGAGATGGCGGGTCTCGTCCGGGGTGCCGAGGGGACGGTCGACACCGGCGGTCAGGGCGGCCAGGTTCATCATCATGCGGTGGCCGAGATCGACCAGCTCGGTGTGCCCGGCCTCGACATCGGGGGCCAGGGTCTCGTTGATGATCGGCGGGAACAGCCGGTTCTCGTACAGATCGAAGGTGTCGCGCCGGAACAGGCGGTTCTCCAGCCGTCGCCGATCCCGGTGCTCGGATCCGTGGAGGTTGACCAACACATCGGCCATCACCACCTCGCCGGCGTCGTACAGGGCCTGTCGAAGATCCTTCTGCCGGTACGCCTCCTTGGCTTCGTCGTAGGCAGTGATGGTGATCACCTGCGGTTCGGTTGTGGTCATCGATCCCCCTTGGATGCGGCCCTTCTGTTGATGGCGCGGCGCCGGGCCTCAGGCGTTGGTCACACCGAGGCCGAGACCTCCGTCCACTGTCAGTACATTCCCTGTGACCCATTCGGCGCAAGCCAGGTACTCGACGGCCTCGGCGATCTCGGTCACCGTTCCCAGTCGACCCAGGGCGTGAGCCGGGGCAAGGCTCTCCAGCCGGGCCCTGGCCGTCTCGTCGTCGAACAGACCGGCTCGCTGGTTGATCTCGGTGAACACCCCGCCGGGGCGTACGCAGGACACACGCACCCCTCTGGGGCCGAGCTCGGCGGCCAGCACGCCGGTCAGGGTTTCGACCGCCCCCTTGGTGGCGGCATAGGGCGAGGCGCCGGGGAAGGCCCGCTGCGAGTGGACCGAGCCCATGAAGATGATGGCCCCGGTGGAGGCCACCAGATGATCGAGGGCGGCCTTGGCAAGCATCATGCCCCCGACCACGTTGGAGTGGAATACCTGGAGCAGGTCGTCCTCATCCAGCTCGGCCAGGGCACCCCGGTACATGTTGCCGGCATTGTTGACCAGGACATCGAGCCGCCCGCCACCATGTCCCAGTGCGGCGTCGACCATCGCTTGGCGGTCGGCGGCCACGGTGACATCACCGGTCACCGGCCGGCACGCCTCCCCGATGGAGTTGGCAACCAGCCCCACCTTGTGGGCCCGCCGACCGGAGATGGTGACCCGGGCTCCCCGGTGACAGAAATGGCGGGCGATACCCTCACCGATGCCGGAACCGCCCCCGGTGACCAGCACCGACATGGCCTCGAGCGTCCTCATCCCACTGCCCTCATCCCATGGGCCTCATCGAACAGTCTCATCGGACAGCCCCCATCAGCCGTGGCCCACCGAATCAACCGATGCCGGACGCGGAAGATGGGCGATGACCGATCCGGTCACACCTCCGTCGACGACGATGTTCTGACCGTGGATGTAGGCCGCCCTGTCCGACGCAAGAAACAGCACGACCTCGGCGATGTCGGCCGCCGTGCCCAGCCGGCCCAGCGGCACCTTCGCCTCCCGGGCCCGGCGGGTGGCCGGATCGGCATAGATGGGCTCGGACATGCCGGCATCGATCAATCCGGGGGCGACGGCGTTGACCCGGATGCCGTGGGGGCCCCACTCGATGGCCATCTGGGAGGTCAACATGGCCAGCCCGGCCTTTGACGCCCCATAGGCCCCGGCGTTGGGACCGGCGGCCACCCCGTTCATCGAGGTGATGTTGACCACCACCCCGGGCCGGTGTTCGGCCATCCACCGCCGGGCGGCGGCGCCGGCCACCACGTAGGCCCCGACCAGGTTGACCTCCAGCACCTCCCGGAACCGCTCGGCGTCCTGATCAACCAGCGGTCCGAAGCGAACGATGCCGGCGTTGTTGACCACCACGTCGGGGGTTCCGAAACGCTCGAACACGGCGGCGACGGCCGACTCGTCGGCGACCGAGGCACTGTACCGGTGGACACCGTCATCGTCGGCGGGCTCGCCGGCGGCGACCTCGCCGTTGGGGCCGGTGGTCCCGTCCGGGGCCGGGAAGTCGACATCCACGGCGGCAACCCGGTAGCCGGCGGCGACGGCGGCGGCAGCGATGGCCGCCCCCAGACCTCGACCGGCGCCGGTAACCACCATCGATCGACCCGAGGCGGACCGAACGGTTTGGCGCCCGACGTCGGCGCCTTCTGCTGGGTCAGCCGTCATTGCCGAGCTAGTCTACACCTTGGGAGGTTAGTCGTGATAGTGCTAACGACGTACGAGGAGGCACGGGAGGGCTTCCGCCATCGCGACCTGCGCCAGGCACTGTACGACGAAGGGGTGCGGTTGATGGACGGTGTCATCGTCAACCTCCACGGCGAACCCCATGTGGCTCGACGCCGGCTGGAGAACCGCCTCTTCCGGCGTGACACCTTCGCCTGGTACGAGCGGGACCGCATCCCCGCCATCATCGACCGGGTACTGGCACCGGCGCTGGCCGCCGGGCGGGGCGATCTTCTCCCCCTGGCTCGCAAGACGATGATGATCCTGTCGCTGGAGGTGGCCGGTGTCGACCTGACCCCGGTCGACGGAACCGATGACCCCGGACGCCACGCCGGGGCCGACCCGAACCGGGGCCATGACGAGGCGTTCGAGCGGCTGTACGGGATCATGAACCGTCTGGCCCGGGCCTCGACCGTGGCCCATGCCACCGGGGACAAGACCGCCATCATCGCCGACGGCGACGCCGCCCTGATCCAGTTCGAACAACACTTCTACCGGCAATCGCTGCACCGCCGGCAGGAGCTGGTGGCCGAGGTCGAACGGGGCGGACGGGAAGCCGACGGCCTGCCCCGCGACGTGTTGACCACCCTGCTGGTCAACACCGATCGACTCGATCTCCCGGCCGACGTCATCCTCCGGGAGGTGGCCTACTATCCGTGGGTCGGTTCCCACTCGACCTCGGCCCAGCTGGTTCACGCCATGCACCACATGTTCACCTGGCTCGACGACCACCCCGAGGACCGCACCGTCCTGGTCACCGACCATGCCCGACGCCAGGCCTTCGTACACGAGTCGATGCGGCTCCATCCCGCCAGTCCGGTGGCCGAACGCCGGGCCACCACCGACATCGAGCTGAAGACCGGCCTCCACATCCCGGCCGGCACTCCGGTCACCATCGGGGTGGAGCAGGCCAACCGTGATCCCGCCGCCTTCGGCCCCGACCCCGACCGTTTCGATCCCGACCGCCCCCGGGCCGACGGTGTGCCCCCGTGGGGACTGAGTTTCGGCACCGGGACCCACGCCTGTCTGGGCCAGGAGCTGGCCGGCGGGCTGGAACCGGAGGATACCGTGCACCACCACCTGCTGGGAGCGGTGGCCCTGATGTCGGGCGTCATGTTGTTCCGCGGCGCCCGACCCGATCCCGGCGATCCGCCCACCCTCGATCCCAACACCACCCGCCACATGTGGGGTCGGTACCCGGTCCTGTTGGACCGATGAATCCGATCCAGCGGCCAACCCGACCGGTCCCGCTCCGGCGGCCGACCCGACCGGACCCCGGCCCGGTGCCGACCGTGCGCACACTACGCTTGAGCCCGTGACATCCGATCAAGCACTCGAGCTGTTGAAGCAGTCCGGCATGTCGGGCTACGAGGCCAAGGCCTACGTGGCCCTGCTGGGGGCGGGTGAGCCGCTGAACGGCTACGAGGTGGCCAAGCTGTCGGGAGTACCACGATCCACGGTGTATGAGACGCTGGCCAAACTGGTGGCCCGGGGCGCCGCCTTCCAGGTCTCCGACGAAGACAGCGTGTCCTACGTGCCCCTTCCGTCCGATGCCCTGCTCGGTCGCATCCGTCGTGACACCCAGCAGACCATCGAGGGTCTCGAGGCGGTGTTGCCCACCATCGGCAAGGCTCTCAACGCTCGGGTGGTGCAGCACCTTCACACCGCCGAGGAGCTGGGGCGGCGGGCGGTTGACGTCATCGAGAGTGCCGAGCGCAGCGTCTGGTTGTCGGTGTGGCCCGACGATCTGCCGTCCTACCGACGAGCCATCGCGAACGCCGCCGATCGAGGGGTCGAGGCGTTCACCATCTGCTACGGCGCCGCCCCCGACCTGCCGGGCCGGGTCTACGAGCACCGTTACAGTTCGCCCGATGTGGTGCTGGATCGAGTGGGCTGCAAGCTCTCGCTGGTGGTGGCCGATCACAACCAGGTGGTCATCGCCGGCAGCACCCCCGAGGTGGTGTGGGGGATCTGGAGCGACGATCCTGTGGTCTCGCTGGTGGCGGCCGAACATGTCCGTCACGACATCGCCCTCCAGCTGGTGGCCACCCACCTCGACGAGGCCGGACTCACCGACTTCTGGGCTACCAGCCCGGACTTGGAGGCGTTGCGGGCGGCATCGACCACCATCTCCATGGCCTACCGGGACGTGAGCTGAGGACAGTCGGTGAACGGCGCCGCAACCGACCATCCATCCGACGAGGCCCGGGACATCACCGACCGGCTGTTGGCGGCACTGGCCTCCCGCGACCTGCGCCTCATCGAGGACGCCCTGTCCCCCGACTGCCGGTGGCAGAACGTGCCCGAACCGCCAGCCGAGGGGCGGGACGCCGTGATCAGGTTGCTGGCCCCCGTCATCAACTGGTCCGACGAGGTCCGCTGGGATGTGGTTTCCGCCGCCTACCACGGCGACACCGCCTGGCTGGAGCGGGCCGACCGGTTCTGGATCGACGGTGGCGAACACACGGTGTTGTGCAACGGGGTGTTCCAGGTCCACGCCGACTCGGGAACGGTGATCTCGGTGCGTGACTATGTCGACCTGGCCGAGTGGCGGACCCGGCTCACGCCGGCCATGGCGGCCATGGCCCGTCGGCAGGCCGGCGAGGTGGTCGACCGGCACCTCGCCGCGGTCGGGGCCCGGGACCCGGTGGCCATGGCCGCCGACTACGCCCCGGAGGCCACCATCGAACGGGCCGGCGTCCGTCTCCATGGCTATCGGGCCATCGCCGACTACTTCGACACCGTGCCGGATCGGTTGGGGGCCGGCACCCTGAGCTTCGACCGCCGGGACGACACGACGGTGGCCTGGACCATCACCGAACCCGACGGAGCCGAGGTGGCCCGGGGCACCGATCGCTATGTGGTCGCCGACGGCCGCATCACCGAACAGGACGTGGAATTGTCAACCGACGATTTCTGAACGACGGCGGCGTCGGCAGAACCCTCAGCCGCCGTTGGCGGCCGCCCACTGCACCGCTTCCACGATCTTCTGGTAGCCGGTGCAACGGCAGATGTTGCCCTCCAGGCCGTGACGGATCTCGTCGTCGGACGGGTTGGGGATGTCGGCCAGCAGGGCGACCGAGGCCATGATCATACCCGGTGTGCAGTAGCCGCACTGCAGACCATGACACTGGCGAAAACCCTCCTGGACCGGATGGAACGCCTCCCCGGCGGCGAGACCCTCGATGGTGGTGACCTCGTGACCATGGGCCTGCACGGCCAGGACCGTGCAGGACTTCACCGCCCGGCCATCGAGGTGCACGGTGCAGGCGCCGCAGTTCGAGGTGTCGCAGCCGACATGGGTGCCGGTGAGGTCGCAGTGGTCGCGCAGGTAGTGGACGAGCAGGGTCCGGGCCTCGACGTCGTGGCTCTGGGCGGAGCCGTTGACGGTGACCTCCACCGTGTGCAGCCCATCGGCTGCCCCGGTCGACGTCGATGCGGTCATGGGTGTGGTCATCGGGCCTCCTCCCCATTGGTGTTGTTGCTGGTGTTCATGAGCGTCCAGATCTTCTCCGGGGTTGCCGGCATATCCACGTGCTCGACCCCGAACCCGGACAGGGCGTCGACGACGGCATTGATGACGGCGGGCGGGGTGCCGATGGCCCCCGATTCGCCGATGCCCTTGGCTCCCAGATCGTTGTGAGGAGTCGGAGTGACGGTTCGTCCCGTGGCCGAAAGATCGGGCAGGTCGGGAGCCGACGGGGCCAGGTAGTCGAGCAGGGTCGAGGTCAGGGGTTGGCCGGAGTCGGAGTAGACCATTTCCTCGAACAGGGCCTGGGCGATGCCCTGGGCCACTCCCCCTTCGACCTGACCCTCTGCCAGCATGGGGTTGATCACGGTGCCGCAGTCATCCACCGTCCAGAACTTCTCGATCTCGACCTCACCGGTCTGACGGTCGATGCCGACCACACAGACATAGGCTCCATTGGGGAAGGTGAAGCCGGTCGGTTCGGCGAACTCCACCTCGTCCAAGCAACCGGCCTTGATGTCGTCCGGGAGCTGGGTGGGCGACAGGGAGGCCCATCCCACCTCGGCCCAGGTCACCGACATTGAAGGAGTGCCGGCCACCGAGAACACGCCGTCGGCCAGCTCGATGTCGTCGACGTTGGCCTCCAGCTTGTGGGCGGCGATGAGTTTGGCCGTGGCCACCACCCGGGACGACGCCCGCTTGGTGGCCATTCCGGCGATGGCGGTGATGCGGGAGCCCATCGTGCCCACGCCCTGGGGCACGGTGTCGGTGTCGCCGTAGCGCACGGTGATGTTGTCGATGTCCATCTGCAGCTCGTCGGCCGCGATCTGGGCCAGGGTGGTCACCGTTCCCTGGCCGTGAGGGGCGGCCCCGGTACCGATGATGGCGGTGCCGTCGGGCTGAATCTTGACCTGGGCCGTCTCATAGGAGCCGATATGGCCGAAACCCTCCAGAGCGCCCCGGGGTCCGAAGGCGGCGATCTCGGCCCAGGTGGAGAAACCGATGCCCATCAGCTTCTGATCGGGGTCGGCGTTACGGCGATCCCGTTCGGCCTTGAGCGCCTCGTAGTCGCACAGCTCCAACGCAGCGCGAAGCGTGGCGGGATAGTCTCCGGAGTCGTAGTAGACCTCGGCATGCGGGGTCTTGTAGGGGAAGGCATCGGCCGGGATGAAGTTGCGCATCCGAACCTCGGCCGGGTCGAGGCCGGTCCGGTCGGCCACCAGATCCACAACCCGCTCGATCATGTAGGTGGCCTCAGGCCGTCCCGCCCCACGATAGGAGGACAGGGGCGACTTGTTGGTGGCCACCACCTTGTGGCCGGCGGCGATGTGGGGGATGGCATAGCAGCCGCTGGCCATCCAGTTGGTGAGCGTGGGCATGCCCAGGGCCACCGGCACGTCAGGGTAGGCGCCGACGTCGGCGTGAACCATCGATCGCAGCCCGAGGATGGTGCCCTCATCGTCGAAGGCGACCTCGGCCTCGTGGTGCTGGTCCCGACCCGAATACATGAGCAGGAAGCACTCGGTCCTCGTTTGCACGTACTTGACCGGCCGTCCCAGCCACTTCGACAGGATCGGCACCATCAGCAACTCGGGATACCACTGGACCTTGGCTCCGAAACCGCCTCCGACGTCGGGCTGGATGACCCGAAGTTGGCTCTGGGCCGTGCCCAGATAGGTCGACAGGGTGTTGCGCAGGGCGTGAGGCACCTGGGTCGAGGCCCACACGGTGAGCTTGTCCCGGCCCCAATCGGCCAGCACCACGCTGGTTTCCAGCGGTACCGGGTGAACCCGGTTGTTGTGGAGTTTCAAGGTGGCGGTGTGAGGGGCCGAGTCGAACACCTCGGCCAGATCGTCGGCGAACGGGGTGTCGAGCAGCACGTTGGAGCCGATGGCCTCGTGGAGGATGGGAGCACCGTCGGCCATGGCCGCCTCGGGGTTCATGACCACGGGGAGCGGGTTGTAGTCGACCACCACCGCCTCGGCGGCGTCGGCGGCCTGACCGGCGGTGTCGGCGACCACGATGGCGATCGGTTCTCCGGCGAATCGGACCCGACCCTGGGCCAGGATGGGCCGGTCCATACCGGGGATGCCGGGTACCGGCCCGTAGTCACCGAAATCATCGATGGTGTAGACCCCCCGCACGCCGGGCATGGATGCCGCTGCGCCGGTGTCAACCGAGACCAGTTCGGCGTGGGCTTCCACGCTTCGGACGAAGGTGGCGTGCAGCGTGCCCACCAGCTTCACGTCGTCGACATAGTTGCCTCGACCGGTTATGAGATTGGGGTCTTCCTTTCGGATGACCCGGGCGCCCACCATGGTTGGCATATTCGTTGCTCCTTTCGAGGCGTGGGGCTACAGACCGGCCGAGGTTGCCGCTCGCTGGACGAGGACTCGGGCCAGATGACGGCGGTACTCGGCCCCACCATTGAGGTCGGATGGCGGTTCGGTCCCGTCGGCGGCCACCGATCCGATGTCGCCGGCGGACGATCCCTGACGAAGGGCCTGGGTGGCGGCCTGGGCCACCAGGGGCACGGTGGCCATGTTGACCAGGGCCACGCCGCCCTCGGTGCCGTTGGCCGAGGCCTGCACGGCGCAACCGACGATGGCCCAGTCCTGGGTCCGCCGGTTGAACTTCTGGAAACCCCATCCGGCACCGGTGAACTTGGGGAAGCGGATCTCGGTCAGCAACTCGTCGGCCCCGACGGCGGTCTCCAGGAATCCCCTGAAGAAGTTGGAGGCCGCCACTTCCCGTGGCCCCGTCGGTCCCGTGATCTGCATGGAGGCCCCGGTGGCCAGCGCCACCGACGGCAGATCGGAGGCCGGATCGCCGTGGACCAGCGAGCCCCCGATGGTGCCCCGGTTGCGTACCTGGGGATCGCCGACGTGGGCGGCCACATGGGCCAGCAGCGGCACGTGTTGGGCCAGTAGGTCCGAGTGCTCGACCTCTCGATGGAGGGTCAGCGCTCCGACTGCGAGGTGATCGCCGCGATCCTCGATATAGGACAGATCCGAGACCCCTCCGATATCGATGAGGCGCTCCGGTTGGGCCAGCCGCAGCTTCATCAGCGGCAGCAGGCTATGCCCACCGGCCAACAGCTTGGCCTCGTCGCCGTAGGTCGCCAGCAGCGACAGGGCTTCCTCGGCGCTGCCGGCACGGCTGTAGTCGAATCCAGCTGGAATCATCCCCTGTTCCTTTGTCTGTTGTGTGGGCGATCCGGGCTCGAACCGATCAGACCCCGACGGCGCGCTCATAGGTCAGAATCTGACCGGCCCAGTTGGCGACCTTTTCCCCAGGGATGGGGCGCCGGCCGGGCCATGGCGTATCGAGATCGATCGGCCGTCCCCGGCTGATCACGGCACGAAGGTTAGCCCGGTCCTGGAGAACGGTCACGTCCGTGGCCGGATTGCCGTCGACCACCAGCACATCGGCCCATCGCCCAATCTCGACCACGCCGAGTTCATCCTTGGCCTTCATGGCGATGGCGCCGTTCTTGGTGGCACACATGATGGCCTCCAGCGGGGTCAGTCCCAGTTCATTGACGAAGACCTCCATCTCCCTGGCGTGCCAATGGCCGTACGGGGTCAAAGCGAATCCGCTCTCCGAGCCGCACAGCACGGGCACTCCCGCATCGAACGCCTTGCGCATCATGGCCGCCGTAGCCTTGATCTCACCTCGGAAGATGTCCTGCATGCCGATGCCGGCCCCCACTCGTTCCCCGTAGTCGGCCAGATTGGCCAGGAAGGTGAACGTGGGGCACAGGGCGGAACCATTGTCGATGATGGCCTCGAGGCCGTCGTCGTCCATGAAGGAGGCGTGGAGGATGAGATCGACGCCGGCCAGGGCGGCGTCCCGGGTGGAGGAGGCGTTGCGACAATGGGCCGTCACCGGAATGCCGAGATCGTGGGCCGTGTCACACACCGCCTTCAACTCCTCCCGCGTCCATACCTGCAACTCGCCCTTCTGGGTGGGTATGGAGCCGGTGGCGTGGATCTTGATCCAGTCGGCGCCGTTCTTGATCTGACGCCGGGTCTCGGTGACCATCTCGTTGATGGTGTGGACCACGGCGGCGTAGCCAACCTGGCCCCGATCGGGAATCAGCCGACCGGCCGTCCCCCCGACGGCGGTGAGCAGAGCCTGAACCCCGGTGCTCATCCGCGGCCCCGGGAATGCTCCCGAGTCGACGACCTCACGGATCTCGGGACCGATGCCCATCACCGTGTCGGGATCCAGGAACGAGGTGACCCCGGCCTTCAGCAGCTTGGGAAGATTGAACAGGGTGATCATGGCTGCCGTCGTGGGCGGACGATGGAAAAACAGCTCATCGTTGGACTGCACATCGTCGAAGGTGATGTGACAGTGGGCGTCGATGAGCCCGGGCATGATGGCGGCGCCGTCAGCCTCGATCACCGTTGCCCCCTCGGGAACCGATTCGTCAAGAGTGCCGGCGGGGCCGACGGCCACGATCTCGTCGCCACGGGTCACGACATCGGTTCCCGGTAGCGGCTCGGCCCCGGTCCCGTCGATGAGCAGACCGTTGCGGATGTGAAGTCCCGACGTCATCGCTGCCGTCCCTTCCGACTCGTGGCCCTCCGGCTCGAACGTTGCTGGTCGTCAGTAGTCTAGCGACGCTGCTACGGGGCGAGCCAGAACGGACCACGAGGCATCGGTTGGAGGTCGCGATGCGGGTCGGCGTCAGCCACACCCACAAAACCGTGACCGGTCGAGGACGGCATCGCTTGCACGGCCGAGGACGGGCTGACATGCTCGGCCCATGACTGGGCCGAGCAAACGTGTGCTGGTGACCGGGGCAGGTTCGGGGATCGGGGCCGCCTGTGCCGAGGTGATGGAACAACGGGGCTGGCACGTGATCAAGACCGACCAGAAGCCATCGCACGATAGTCGGCCGCTCGACGTCACCGACGAGTCGGCATGGGATGGTCTGATGGCCGAGCTGGGCCCGATCGACGGGCTGGTGACCAGTGCCGGAATCCGTACCAGGAACATGATCGTCGACACGACGCTCGACCAATGGCAGCGCCACCTGGATGTCAACCTCACCGGCACCTGGCTGGCCATTCGGGCCTTCCTGCGAGCCGTGACCCAGGAGGCAACGGCCGACCGTGAGCCGGCGGCCGGTACCGATTCCGCCGCCCACAAGGAATCGTCACCGCCGTCCCCGACCCGGGCCATCGTCACCATTGCCTCGGTCAACGCCACCATCGCCGTCCCCGGCCAGGCCCATTATGTGGCCACCAAGGGGGCGGTGGCCTCGCTGACCAGGGCCGCCGCCATTGAGGGGGCCGGGCTCGGAGTGCGGGTCAATGCCATCGCACCGGGACCGATCCGAACCCCCATGGCCGAGGAACGGCTGCGGGAGCCGGCACAGTTGGCGTGGCTGACCGGTCGGGTTCCGCTGGGTCGAATCGGCGAGCCGACCGAGATCGGTGAGCTGGCCGAGTTCCTGCTTTCGGAACGGGCCTCCTACATCTCGGGCGAGGTGGTCTACGCCGACGGCGGCTGGGCCGCCAATGCGGTCTGAGTGCCTTGCCCACCGCCGGAGACGTCCTCGGATCTCGATGACCGCCCCGGGCGATCCTTGCGCTAGCGTCGACATGGCATGGAAGACAGGCCGCAACCGACTCCGGTCCCGGCGCCCACCCGACGCCGACCCGATGGCCCCGGTGGACGGGCATGGTCGCCGCCGGCGGTCCACGTTCTTTCCAAGCCGACCGGGGCCATCTGCAATCTCGGCTGCAGCTACTGCTTCTTCCTGGACAAGGAGCTGCTGTACGAGGGCGATCGCTTCCGAATGTCCGACGAGCTGGCCGAGACCTACATCCGGTCACTGGTGGAAGCCCACGAGACATCCCAGGTGACGGTGGCGTGGCAGGGAGGCGAGCCGACGCTGATGGGTCTGGACTTCTACCGCAGGGTGATGGACCTGGAGGAGAAGTACCGGCGACCGGGCATGACCTATCTCAACACGATGCAGACCAACGGCACGTTGTTGACCGATGAGTGGTGCGAGTTCCTGGCCGAACACGACTACCTGATCGGGATCAGCATCGACGGTCCCCGTGAGCTGCACGACACGTATCGGGTGACGAAAAAGGGTGAGGGGACGTTCGACAAGGTGATGAGGGGCCTTCGCCTGCTGCAGAAGCACGGGGTCGACTACAACATCCTGACCACCGTCAACCGGACCAACGCCGACTACCCGTTGGAGGTGTACCGCTTCCTGCGGGACGAAGCGGGCACGGATTGGATGCAGTTCATCCCGGTGGTGGAACGGGTGGACGAGCACGGGAACCCTGCCGACCTACGAGGTTCCCATGCGTCGGAGCGATCGGTGCAGCCGGAGCAATTCGGCACCTTCCTCATCACCATCTTCGACGAGTGGGTGAGCCACGACGTCGGATCGGTCTTCGTGCAGACCTTCGAAGCCACGGCCCGCAATTTCGCCGGCATGCAGGGCCGGTCCGGCATGTGTGTGTTCAACGAAACCTGCGGGACCGGACTGGCGCTCGAGCACAACGGCGATCTGTTCTCCTGCGATCACTTCGTCGATCCCGAGTTCCTGATCGGCAACATCGCCGAGCACGACATGGCCGATCTCGTGGCCGGCCGGCAGCAGTACGAGTTCGGTCAGGACAAGCTGACCGGCCTCCCGCAGTATTGCCTGGACTGCGATGTGCGGTTCGCCTGCCACGGGGAGTGCCCGAAGAATCGATTCACGTTGACCCCGGACGGGGAACCCGGCCTCAACTACCTGTGCGCCGGGTTCAAGGCCTTCTTCCACCACGTCGACGTTCCCATGCGGATCATGATCGATCTGATGGGCAACAACCGGCCGGCGTCCGATGTCATGGAGATCATCGCCGGCATGGATCAGCCGTTTGCCGATGAGTTGCGCCGAGCCGGACGCAATGAGTTGTGTCCCTGCGGCAGCGGGCGCAAGGTGAAGCACTGCCATGGCAAAGCAGCGGCGCCACCGCCGCCGGCCACGCTGCCGGTGGAACGTGACGCCCCCCGACCGCCGGTCACCGAGCGGGCCTATCTCGCCACCCGCACGAAGTAGGGGGACGCAGAAGGCACCCTCCAGTTGGAGTTCCTCTCGCTCCGCCATGATGAGATGGCGCCGTCCGGCCGCGTTTTGTGGTGGTCTCGACAGTTGTAGGGGCGGCCACTATGCTCGCAGGGCATTAGTAGCGAACCTACTAACGACGGTAGCGACGAACAGGGGGAGACGTGGTCCAACAGGTGATCGCGGGGCTGCAGGCCGGCAGCACCTACGCCATGCTGGCCCTGGCCGTCGTCCTCATTCTCAAGGCCACGGACGTCCCCAACTTCGCCACCGCCGACATGGGCCTGGTCCCCACCTTCGTGCTGTGGCAGCTCATGGACTCCTTCGGACTGTCGTACTGGTTGGCCCTGCCGGCGGCCATCGTCTTCGGCATGGTGCTGGCCCTGGTCATCGAGCGCATCGCCATCCGCCCCATCCTGGCCGAGTCCCACTTCGCCACGGTGCTCATGACCATCGGCATCTTCGTGGTGTTGAGCGCGGTCATCCAGCTGATCTGGGGCTCGGAACCCCGCCGCATCGAGGCGCCGTTCAGCGGCAACTTCGAGGTGGCCGGCAACTTCGTGACCTTCGATCAGCTGGCCACCATCGGCCTGGGGGCGGTCATCACCGCCGCCCTGTTGTGGTTCTTCAAATCGCCCTGGGGCGTGCGCATGCAGGCCATCGCCGAGGACCGGGTGACCCCCCGGCTGCTCGGGGTTCGCGTCGACCGGGTGTTCTCCATTTCCTGGGCCCTGGCCGCCGCCATCGCCACCGTGGCCATGACCATGCACACCCAGTCCACCGTGCTCACCGACACCGCCGGCGCCCCCCTGATCCTCAAGGCGTTCGTGGCCGCCACCATGGGCGGTTTCGGTTCGATCCTCGGGGCCTTTCTCGGGGGCCTGGCCCTCGGTGTCATCGAGAACCTGGCCGGCTTCTACATCGGCACCGGGAGCCGGGCCGCGGTGGCCATGATCTTCGTCGTCCTGATCCTGATGGCCAAACCCGAGGGCCTGTTCTCCAAGGCCCGGCCCCGGGAGGTCTGACGATGTCGTCAAGGCTTCCCGTCATCATCGGCTCGGTCGCCCTGGCGGCCATGGCTGTCGTGCTACCCGATCTGATCAACCCCTACCGCCTGTTCCTGGCCACCCTCATCGTGGTCTTCGCCACCGCCGGGGTCGGTCTGGTGGTGATCATGGGCTGGACCGGCCAGATCGCCCTGGCCCACGTGGCCTTCATGGGCATCGGGGCCTACGGCACCAACTGGCTGTTCACCGACCTCGGCCTTCCCTGGTTGGTGTCCTTGATCCTGTCGGCGGTGGCCGCCGCGCTGGTCGGCGTGCTCATCGGCTTTCCGGCGGCCCGCCTGCGAGGGTTCTACCTTGCCATCGCCACCCTCGCCTTCGCCGAGCTGATCGTGCGGGTGTTCGTCGAGGTCGAGGCCGTGACCGGGGGGATCGCCGGAAAGCCCATCGAACTGATCAAGCTGTTCGGCCTGGAAACCGATCGCAGCCTCTGGTACATCGCCCTGATTCTGGCCGTCGTGGTCTTCACCGCCACCCACCGCCTGGGTCGAACCGCCTTCGGCCGTTGCCTTCGCATGGTCCGTGACGCCGAGATCGCCACCGGTTCGCTCGGTATCTCCGCCACCCGCTACAAGCTGCTGGCTTTTGCCCTGTCGGGCTTCATCGCCGCCCTGGCCGGTGGGCTCTTCGGCCAGTTGCTGACCTACGTCTCACCCGACACCTTCCACACTGCGCTGTTGATCCAGTTTCTGGTGGTGGTGTTCGTGGGCGGGGTCAATCGACTGTGGGGGGCCGTCATCGGCGCCATCTTCGTCGTCGTGTCCCGGGAACTGTTTCAGGACGTGGGCGATTGGCAGCGGCTGGTGTTCGGCCTCTCGCTGGTTCTGGCCGTGCGGTTCCTGCCCGGGGGCCTGACCTCCCTGCTGGCCAGGTTGCGCTCGACACGACTGCTTCATCGAGAGTCCCCCGAGCCTCGGGGAGTGGCATTGTGAATGCTCGACCGGTCCCCCTCGAGGTCAGTGATCTGTCGGTGTCCTTTGGCGGCAACCACGTGCTGATGGGAGTCGATTGGGATGTCACCCGCCGCTTCACCGGCCTTATCGGCCCCAACGGTGCGGGCAAGACCACCCTGTTCAACGTCGTGTCGGGCTATGTCAAGCCGACTCGGGGCTCGGTGAAGCTGGCCGGGCGGGATATCACCGGGGTTCCCCAGACCGTGGTGGGCCACAGCGGCGTGGGCCGCACGTTCCAGACCCCGAAGCTGATCAACGACATCACCGTGCTGGAAAACGTGCTGCTCGGCATCGACGGCCGGACCGGCCTGATCGACCAGATCCGCCAGGCCATCAGCATGCGAGGCCGGGGCCGGGCCAACGTCGAACGGGCCATGGAGGTGATCGACACCTTCTCCCTGCTCGATTCGGCCGAGACCGAAGCCGGCTCACTGCCGCTGGGAAAACAGAAGATCGTCGAGGTGTGCCGGGCCCTCGTGTCCCAACCCTCGCTGTTGCTCCTGGATGAACCGGCCGCCGGGCTGGGGCGGGACGATGTGGAACAACTGGTCGAGCCGTTGAAGCGTTGGGCCGAGGATCACCACACCACGGTGGTGATCATCGAGCACGACCTCGAGCTTGTCACCGACCTGTGCGACGACGTGGCCGTGCTCCATCTCGGGGGTGTCATCGCCCGGGGAACGCCCGACCACTGCATGAGCCATCCCGAGGTGGTGGAGGCCTACGTGGGCGTCGACACCGACTCCACACCCGGCGTGGCGGCCGCCTCCGGGGAGGTCGATCGTGCTTGAAATCACCGACCTCGAAGCCGGCTATGGCCGGGTTCAGGTGTTGAGGGGTGTCAACCTCCGAGTCGACGAGGGCGAGATCGTCTCGGTCCTGGGGGCGAACGGGGTGGGCAAGACCACCACGCTGCGCGCCGTCTCCGGCGTGATACCCACCTGGAGCGGCTCGATCACCTTCGACGGCACCACTTTCAGCAACGAGGTCCCCGAGCGGCGGGCCGCCCATGGACTCGGCCACGTGCCTGAGGGGCGAGGCATACTCTCCACCCTGACCGTGGGCCAGAACCTCGAATTGGGAGCCACGCTACGCAAGGACGGGGCCCGGGCGGTCAAGGCCGACCGGGATCGGGTACTCACCTTGTTCGAACCGCTGGCCGGTCGCCTGGACGAACCGGCGTCGCAGTTGTCGGGCGGCCAGCAGCAGATGCTGGCCGTTGGTCGAGCCCTGATCGGCCGGCCCCGGCTGCTCATGATCGACGAGTTGTCGTTCGGTCTGGCACCGATGCTGGTCAAGGACCTGTTCGCCATGATCGGCGATCTGCGGGACGAGGGCACCACCTTCCTGCTGGTGGAGCAGCACGCCGGGGCCGTGGCGATTTCCGACCGGATCTACGTGGTGTCCGGTGGGGTGACGGTGCTGGAGTCGGCGGCCGACCAGGTCGACACCCAACAGCTCGTCCGCTCCTACCTGGGGGACCACGACGCCACCATCTCGAACTCACCCACCCGGACCTGAACCGGGACCATCGAACACCAATCCGACCATCAACATCACCGATGTTCAACAAGGGGGATCCACAATGGGAACCAGCACACGACAACTTCGAGTAGGCCGATTCTGGCTTGCCCTTCTGTTGGCCATCGGCCTGGTGGCCGCCGGTTGCGGCTCCGACGATGGCGATGACGCCGCCGACGACGCCACCGACACCGAGGAGACGACGGCCGACACCACCGGCGAGGAAGCCGCCGACGATTCAGCCGACGACGCCGGCGAGCAGGCCGACGACGGTACCGATGATGGCGCCGCGGCTGGTGCCTTGTGCGCCGAACCCGGTCAGGGCATCGAGGATGGCGTGATCAAAATCGGCTCGACCCAGCCACTGACCGGTGGTGCCGCCACCGCCGGTGAGGCGTTCAAGGCCGGGTTGGAGGCCGCGGCCCAGGAGCGCAACGAGGCCGGGGGCATCAATGGTCGCCAGATCGAGCTCACCATCCTCGACGACGGCTTCGAGGCCGCCCGCTCGGTGGCCAACGTGCGCCGGCTGGGCGACGAGGACCAGGTCTTCGCCGTGTTGAGCCCGGCCGGTTCGGCCAACCTGCCCGGCAGCTACGAGTATCTGGCTCAGAAGGGCCTACCCATGTTCGCCCCGGTGCTGCCGCCCGATCCCGATCAGCAGGAGGTCTACCTCATCGGTACCGGCCACTCCGATCAGGTCCGCCTGATCGTCGACTGGCTGGCCGAGCAGGGCGTGACCTCGGTCGGCCTGTTGCGCCAGGACAACGACCTGGGCGCGGCCTTCAAGGCCGGGCTGGAGGAGCAGGCACCCAAGTACGACATCGAGATCGTGGCCGAGGAGGTGGTCGAGCCTCAGAGCACCGATGTGTCGGCCCAGGTGTTGATCATCCGTGACGCCGAGCCCGATGCCGTCATCTCCGGAGCCGATAACACCCAGACCGCCCTGCTGCTGGATCAGGCCTACGACCTGGGCTGGGATCCCATCATCATCGGTAACTCCTCGACCGCCGGACCGGGGGCCGAGGGCACGGTGGGAGCGGCCGCCCCCGAAGCCGCCGACGGCTTCTACGGATCGGCCATCCTGGCCTTCACCACCTCCGATGCTCCCGAGGTCCAGGCCTACCGGGCGGCCATGGACGCCGCCGGGCACAGCGATGTGGCCGACAACGCCTTCGGGCTCCAGGCCTACGCCCACTCCATCGTGTTCTACGATGTGCTCGAGTCCCTGGGCGACGACCTGTGCTGGGATGCCCTGCATGCCGCCCTGGAATCGCTGCAGGACTATGAGACCGGGCTGGTGGCCCCGGTGAGCTTCGGGCCCCTTCCCGGTGGTCACAGCGGCACCACCGGTGCCCGTATCGCCCAGTACAACAATGGTGAATGGGAATTCGTCACCGAGTTCATCCAGCCCCAGGACTGAGGCCCAGACCTCAACGCGGTGACGGGGGTGGAGCCCGATCCACCGATCCGACCGGATCGGCTCCGCCCCCGGCTCCCCTCGACCGGCAGCGCCCCAGGGGGCCCGACCGGCTCACCTGACCGATTCCTTCACCAAGTCCATGACCGACGCCGCGACCGATTCCCATGACCGACACCCTGATCGAACGCCAGGCCATCGCCGATCTGCTGGCCCGGTACTGTGACCGGCTCGACGGCTACGACATCGAGGCCGTGGCCGCCTGCTTCACCGCCGGGGCCGCCGCCGACTACGGCCCGGGCCGGGGTGGGGCGGTGGTGGGCCGGGATGCCATCGCCCATCGCATCGCCACCGGCCAGGCCGCCTTCCGGCGGACCCATCATCAGCTGGGACATTCCACCATCGACGTCCACCCTGACGGACAGGCCTCGGCCGTCACCGCTGCGCTGACCTGGCACGAGCGCTGGTCGGGCGAGCAGGAGCTGCTGGCCCTGCGCTATGTCGACGAGCTGGTCACGCAGGACGGGGCGTGGCTGATCGATCGGCGTCGGGTCGAGATCAGCATGGTGCAGGGATTCGACGGCACCGAGTGGTTCTGGTGGCCCCGGCGGCCGCCACCGGAACACCCCGACCCAGCCGACCCCTGACCCCCCTTTCACGGTGAGGGATGAGCGGGTCAGCGGGGATGCAGGGGTAGGCGGCCGGCCCGGCGCCATGTCGGAAACGACAGGGTCAGCAACACGACCATGGCCAGCCAGCTCGGCCAATACCGGCCGGTGAGGTCGATCAGCAGACCGAACCCGACCGGCGACACCAATGCCCCCAGGTAGTAGCCGGTCATGGTCACACCGGTGGCCCGAGCGACCTCCGAACCGGCCCGGTCGACCACAGCGGCGTGCATGGTGCCGATGGTCGACAGCTGGACCGCGGTGGCGACGACGATGGCCACGGCCACCACGACCAGACCGGCAGTGGCCCCGGCGGCGGGACCGGCCATGATGGCGATCATGGCCAGGGTCGACGCCGTCACCAGGACCAGGAGCCGACGGATTCGGCGTTCGGCCCCGATGCGGTCGGCCAGCCGACCGTTGGCGATCATGGCCACCACGCCGAGACCGGCGGCAACCGAGGCCACGGTGCCGGCCACGGCGGCCGAGGCGCCGAGTCGGTCCTGGAGATAGGGCACGATCCAGGAGAAGATGGGTTGCGACCCACCCACGAACAGGAAGCCGGCGGCGGCGAACCACCAGAACCGTCGGGCCGTGTCGGGATCGGTCGGCGGCGGCATGGACCCGGGCGCAACCGTGGCGACGGGCGACCGCCTGCCGGGGCGGCCCTGGGAACCGAGCACGAACCACGCGGCGACGGCCACAACCACGGCGACGGCGGCCACTGCCGTCCACACCACCCGCCACGACCACCGAGCAGCAGCAGTGGGTCCGAGGGCGGCGGTCACGGCGGCCATGATGGGCACACCGGCGGTCTTGATCGACAGAGCGAGTGACCAGTGCGACGGCGGCACCAGCCGGGCCAGGGCGTCATTGGTGCCGGCGTTGGCCCAGGCATACCCGGCGCCGGCCACGATGGCGGTGACCAGCAGGACCGCATAGCGGCCGGTGACGGCGCCGAGCCCGGCACAGGCCGCCACCACCACCATGTCGGCGCACACCACGGCCCGGGGTCCGTATCGATCGGCCAACCGTCCCCCGGCCATGGAGGCCACTCCGGTTGCCCCGAAGTAGAGCGAGACCAGCAGCCCGACCTGGGCCTTGGTCAGGTCCAGTGACTGCTGCAGGGCCACCGAGACATAGCCGGGCACGAAACCCAGAGCGGCCCCGACGCCGATTGCCGCCGTGCACACCGCGGTGGCCACGACCGGTCGGGATGGCCGGGAACCGATCACGCCGGCCGCTCGCCCGGCCGAGGTCGCCCGCCCGTCGGTCGAGGGCTGCCATCGACCACCCCGGCTCGTGGACCGGACCGGCGACCATGTCGTAGTGTCTGGGCATGCGCTTCGCCATCAAGACGTCGCCCCAGTGCACCACCTGGCCCGATCTGTTGGCCACCTGGACCGAGGCCGACGGCATCGAGCTTTTCGAGTCGGCCTGGGTGTTCGACCACTTCTACCCCATCAACGTGCCCGACACCACCGGACCGTGCATGGAATCGTGGGTGACCCTCACCGCCCTGGCCCAGGCCACATCCCGCATCCGGATCGGGTGCATGGTCAACGGCATCCTCTACCGCCATCCGGCGGTGGTGGCCAATATGACCTCGGCCCTCGACATCGTGTCGGGCGGTCGGCTGGAGTTGGGGCTGGGGGCCGGTTGGAACGAGGAGGAATGCGACGCCTATGGCATCGAGCTGGGCACCCTCACCGAGCGGTTCGACCGGTTCGACGAGGCTCTGGAGGTCATCGTCGGGCTGCTGACCCAGGACGTCACGGACTTCGACGGCGCGTACTTCCAGCTGCGCAATGCCCGTAACAACCCGCCGCCGGTGCAGCGGCCGCATCCACCCATCTGCATCGGTGGGTCCGGTCCCACTAGAACGCTGCCGGCCACCGCTCGATGGGCCCAGCATTGGAACTGCCCGGGCATGGACATCGACCAGTTCGTGGCATCGAAGGCCGTGCTCGATGAGGCCTGTGCCGCCATCGGCCGGGATCCGTCGGAGATCATGACCTCCCAGCACGTCCGCTACGACCCGGAACAGGGACCGGGGGCATTGGCCGACGCCGTGGCCGAGCGACTCGACATCGGTCTCGATCTGGCCATCGTCTACCTTCCCCCTCCCCATACTCCCGCTGTCCTCGCTCCCCTGGCCACGGCACTGGCTGACGTGTCGTGAACATCGCCCGCTGCTCGTGGTGACCGGCCCGATAGTAGTAGGGTTCCTAACGACGAGCAGGGGACCGCCAAGGGAAGGGGCCGGACATGAGGCTGGGAGCGGTGTTCCCCACCACCACCATCGGCACCGACAGCGGCGCCATCCGTGCCTTCGCCCAGGGAGTCGAGCAACTCGGCTTCGACCAGCTGATCACCTACGATCACGTGCTCGGTGCCCCTCATGACGGTCGGGACCGAGCACTCACCGGGCCCTATGACGAAACCGATCGGTTCCATGAGCCGTTGGTGCTGTTCGGGTATCTGGCCGCCGTCACCTCACACCTCGAGCTGACGGTCGGGGTGCTGGTGGCGCCCCAGCGGCAAACGGCCCTGGTGGCCAAGCAGGCGTCGGAAATCCAGCTGCTGTCCCAGGGCCGCCTGCGATTGGGGCTGGGAACGGGCTGGAACTGGATCGAATACCAGGCTCTGGGCGCCGATTTCGAGCATCGCGGTTCGATGCTGGACGAGCAATGCACAGTACTGCGACGGCTGTGGACCGAACCGGTTGTGGACATCGACGGAACCCATCACCGCATCGACCGGGCCGGCCTGGCCCCCCTGCCCGAGCACCGTATTCCCCTTTGGTTCGGCGGCTACACCGCGCCGGCGTTTCGGCGGTCGGTCACCCACGGTGACGGCCATCTGTTCGGCCACCTTCGGGATGACATCCTGGAGGGTGCGGCCCGGTTGGGACAGATGGTGTCGGCGGCCGGGCGGGATTCGTCCCACTTCGGGCTGGAGGCCATCACCGATGTCTCGCTCGGTGAGGACCGCTGGATCGAACGAGCCGAGCGGTGGCGCCAGGTGGGCGGCACCCACCTGAGTGTGCGGACCATGCCCACCGCCGGCGTACCTGATTCCGGCTGCCGAAACGTCGATGATCATCTGGAGGCCATGGCGGCGTGGAAGGCGGCCATGGTCGACGCCGGGCTGGACTCGGCATCGTGACCGGACCGGCCACCGAGCGAAAGCCACTCCAGCTGGCCGTCAATTACACCCGGGCCGACGACGATGTTCGAGAGTGGGCCTGCCGCCGCCAGGACCAGGGTTGGGATGTGTTGTCGATCGTCGACCACGTCGTCACCGACTATCGTCCACCGTTCCCCCATCTATGGGTGGCGGCTGGAGCGGCAGCCGCCGTCACCAATCTGCCCGTCATCCAGTCCACGTTCGTCAACGGGGTGTTCCGCCACCCGGTCGACTCCGCCCAGGCCGCCCGCCAGCTGCAGCAGGTCAGCAACGGCCGGTTCGAGCTGGGAGTGGGGGCCGGCTGGTACCGGGCCGAGATGGAAGCGATCGGGGTCGGCTGGCCGGAGCCCAGGGATCGGGCCGGACGCCTGATCGAGGCGGTGCAGCTCCTGCGCCCCCTGCTGGCCGGCGATGGGTGCCGGTTCCAGGGTCGCCACTACACGATCGACGTCGGGCCGGTGGGGCCGAGCGCGGTGACGCCACCCCCGCTGGTGGCGTCGGTCGGCGGGCCCCGCACCATCCGGGAGGTCACACCCCACGTCGACCGGGTGGAGGTGAAACCGGCGGCCGGCGCCACCCGAGGCGGTGGGCTGGACTGGGAGGCACTGGCGGCCGTGACCGAGAACGACGTGGCCGACCTTTTGGCCCGCGTCCGCGCCGTACGCCCCGACAGCGTGATCGATCTCTTCGTGATGGCCAACGCCGCCGACGACTCGGCCACCCGGGATCGGGCCGCCGCCCTCGGTGACGGCTTCCAGGCCCGGTTCTTCGGCCCTCCGGGCCAGGTCGCCGAGGCCGTCCTCGGCCTGGGCCAACTCGGTGTCAGCCGAGTCCAGCTGTCGGCCCTCGATCCGGCCTCCTACGACCGGCTGGCTCCCCTGGTCTACCGGTAGCGGCACGCGGGACCGGCCGGCAATCGTCGGGAGGCGATGGGCGTCAGCGCCATGTTGTGACGCTCAGCGCCGGGCTCAGCCCGGGTCGGTTCGTGCCGCGTCGATGGTCTGAGCGAGCTGGTCGTACGTGGTCTCCTCGGCCACCCAGCTCGTGATCAGTTCCCAGAGCAGCGTGGTTCCGATTCCGGGAGGCATTGCATCGGAGGCGTCGGCCCGGATGATGTCGGCATCACGAAGCAACTCGGTCGCAGCTCGGTCGACCGGTGGGAGACGGTCGATATCGACCGTCTCATGGGGACGCAGATGTCCCCCCGCTTCAGCCCAGCGTCGGGTAGATGCCGGGGTTGCCAGGTGGGTCATCACCTCTGCGACCTCGGGTCGGTCTGCGAAGGCGACGGCCAGGACCGACCCGACCAGGAGCGGCGCCGGAGCGTCGCCGCTCGAGCCGGGGAAGGCAAAGAAGTCGATGTCACCGTCGGGACCGAATTCGAGTCCCGGCGGCATGGAGTTGATCACGAAACTCGCCTGTCGATGCAGCACACAGTCGGGCGGATCTTCGAAGAGCCCGAGGGGGGACACCCGGTGCGACGTGCGCAGGACCCCGGAGATCCCACCGGCGGCTCGGCCCGGTGCCAGCGCCAGTTCGGCGAACGGCGGTGAAGGCGTCGGCGATGGCGGGGTCAGCGAATCCGACATCACCACGAACCCATTCGTCGTAGACGTCGGGCCCGGCCAGACGCAACACCATTTCCTCGGTCCAGTCGGTCGCCACCCACCCGGTGGCGGCCTGGGCCTCGATGCCGAGACACCACGGCGCCAGTCCGGCATTCTCGGTCTCTTGAACCAGTGTCTCGAGCTCGCCGAGCGTGGTCGGGATCATCAGACCGAGCTGGTCGAAGATCTCGGGCCGGTACCACACCAGGCTCTTCACGCTCACCTGAAACGGGACACCGACGGCGACACCGTCGACCTCACCCAGCGCCCGGGTCTGGTCGTTGTAGTTCGCCTCCACCGCCGCACGAGCTTCCGGACCCAGGGGGACGATGTGGCCGGAGTCGAACGAGCTCACGGACCAGTCCGGGTTGGGGGACGAGAGCGATGTCGGGTGGATTGGCGGCACGGACCTGACCCTCGAGATCAGGCACGAATGAACCCGTTCCCGTGTACCGGGTGTCGATGCCGGTGATCTCCTCGAAAGGCTTCAGCGACTCGGCCAGAAGCTCTGCTTCGGTGCCGCGGAACGGACCGAAGACCTCGACGGTCGAAGGCATCCTCGGCCGGTTCGGCGTCGCCGCCGGCGCAGGCCGCCGGCTCCCAGAGCGAACTGCCACGAGGACCGACCACCCCGCCCACCGGTCGTGATCTCATCGCACGGTCACCTGGAAACGAAGGTCCTGGGCGTAGCGGAGCTCGAAGACGATCGGACCACCGAAGCGACGCTGGGTCTCCTGGGCCAGCGCCCACACCTCCTGCGGTTCGGTTGGCACCTTCGACGAGCACCTCCACATGGCCGGTGTCACCTCGGACCTCGGCGCTGAGTTCGGTGATCCGAGTGGTCGGAATCCCAATCGCCGATCGATTCGGCCACGATGCGGCGAAGACGGCTGTTTTCCAGCGTGGATTGCGTGTGCCAGGTCAGCGGCACGGCAACGGCCAGCACCGCACCCACGGTCACCAGCACCCGGACACGCCAGTCTCGCCCTCGATTGACGGACATGGGGCCGGAACCCGGCAAGAAGCAACATGAAGGCCGTGGAGAACACGATGGCGGCCAGGTTGGTGGCGATAGAGCAACAGGGCATTTGCCGATTCGGTGTTGGCGTTCGCCTCGAAGGTGATGCCCACCACCACCAGAGGCGGAACCAGCGCAACCGCGATCCCCACTCCGGGAAGGGCCGAGGTGGTGGCCCGCCGGGGCAGGATGTAGCCGGCGGCGGCGCCGGCCGTGATGGCGATCCCCAGGTCGAGCAGGCCGGGGAAGGTTCGGGCCTCGACCTCGGCCGGCAGATCGACGGGGCCGACGATGGTCTCGCTGGCGATGAAGCTGACGACGAACCCGACTGCAATGGCAAGCACGGTGCCCAACAGCAATCGTCGCCACGGCAATCAACAACTCCCGGTTGATGGCCCGCACCGTGGCGGCCGCTGTGGCGAGAATCGGGGTCATGAGCGGGGCGACGAGCATGGCTCCGATCACGACGCCGGCGGAATCGGCCAACAAGCCGAAGGCGGCGATGGACGACGACAGCACGATCAGTGCCGAGAACCGCATGGTGTACACGATCCGGTCGAAACCCTGTCGGGAACAGCTCGTCGACCGCGGCCATGGCTTCGTCGTCCGGTTCGGTAAGCGTCGCCTCCTGCACCCCACGCAGCAGGCGGCCCAGCGCCGTCAACTCGGGGGGATGCGAGTGACTCGAATCGTCTTCCACCGACAGCATCACCTCTTCCGGTCATGTGGGTGTCGCGCTACGACACCCAGGACTTGAGCTTCTCCACGGTGCCCAATGGATCGGGGCCGGCGGGCTGGATCTGGAGCATGGTCACTCCGGCATCCCGAAAGGCCTGAACCCGCTCCCGCACGTAGCCATCGTCGCCGGCCAGGGTGGTGGCGGCCAGGAACTCCTCGGGCACGGCGGCCATGGCCTCCTCCCTGTGGCCGTCGAGGTAGAGGTCCTGGATCTTCTCCGCCGCCTCCTCGTAGCCGTACTTGCGGAAGATGTTGTTGTAGAAGTTCTTGCCCTTGGCTCCCATGCCCCCGACGTAGAGGGCGGCCATGAACCGGCCGGCGTCCCGCAGCTTCTGGGCCTCGTCCTCGTCACAGATGGCCACCGTGCCACCGGCCACCACCTCGAGCGGCGCCAGCCCGGCGTCTCGCTTGGCCCGACCGGCCTCCAGCGACTCACCCCACACATCGACCGCCTTCTCCGGGTGGAAGAACACCGGGATCCAGCCGTCGGCGATCTCGGCCGTCAACTCCACGTTCTTGGGTCCGAGGGCGGCGATGTAGACCGGGATGTCGGCCCGGTTCGGGTGGTTGACCAGCTTGAGTGCCTTGCCCAGGCCGGTGCCCTGATCGGAGGGCAGGGGCAACTGATAGTTGGGGCCGTCGTGCTCCACCCGTTCCCGGCGCCACACCTTGCGGCAGATGTCGATCAGCTCCCGCTGACGGCTCACCGGGTTGTCGTAGACCACGCCGTGCCACCCCTCGATGACCTGAGGTCCCGACGCTCCGATGCCGAGAATGAAGCGGCCCTGGGACACCGCATCCAGCCCGGCTGCGGTCATCGCCGTCAGTGCAGGCGTGCGGGAGTAGATGGGGAGGATGGCTGAACCGAGCTGCATGGTCTCGGTCTTGGCCGCCAGGTAGCCGAGGATGCTGACCGCGTCGAACCCATACAACTCGGGCACCCAACCGACGTCCAATCCGGCCTTTTCCAGGTCGACGGCGGCCTCGGCCGCCGGTACCGGATCACCGGAATAGGTCAACATCATCGACAATCTCACGGCCATCTCCTTGCGCTGGTTCGGGACTCACAACCTAGTGGTGTGGGGTCTGCTGCGTTGAACCGGGCGTCGCCGTGACCCATTCGAGGGCCTGCACGATCAGGCGCCGATGATCGGGAACGGTCAGCGACGCCGCATCATGCCCGAGGCCGTCGTACACCACCAGACCTCGACCGAAGCGATGGGCCCAGCCAACCGGCTGGAGCCGATCACCGTGGTGACGACGGGCGATCAGGAACACGTCCACGTCATCCCTGACATCGAGATCGCCGTAGATCTCGTCGTTCAGCCGAAGCAGGTCCGGCAGACCCTCGACCACGGCGTGGCCGGGAACCACCGCCACCGAGACCGGACCGAAGGGAGGATGCGACGACACCCCCCATTGCCAGGCCCCGCCCACGATGTCGCCCCACTCGGGCCAGTCGTCGAAGCAAATGGGTGCAGTGTGCAGGGCCACCAGTCCCCCACCGCCGTCCACATACCGGGTCATGGCTTCACGCCACCGCTCGGAGGTGACATAACCGTGGTCGTCCCGCCACCGGTCGTAGGCCTCACCCTCCATGCGCCACCACAGGCCGTGGACCACCACCACGTCGATCTCATCGGATTTGTCCGACAACCGAACGGCGGCCGAATCAGGATGATCGGACCGAATCACGGTCCAACAGTGGTCGGTCAGCAGGGCGGCCAAGGCATCACCAATGGCATGGAAATCGTGGGCATGAGACGATCCACCGACCACCAGCAACACCGTCCCTGGTCGGGTCGGCTCCTCGTCGGCCCCCTGTTGAGGATCGGTCGTGGACACCGCCTACTAGAATGCCACCGTCGGCGTCCCTCCGGCATCTCGGCCGAGCTCGAGCATCGCCACAGCGAATCCCGGTGCCGGGCCTTCCGGCGTCGTAGCCCACTGGAGCCGTGACCGTGAGCCCCCATGCCCGCAGCAACCACGCCGAGGCGGAACTCGGTGATCTCGAAGGTGTGGTCGACGGCTCGATGCTGGAGACGATGTCCAATGCCCTGCGCCACCGAGGCTTCGTGGTGGTGCCCGACGCCTTGCCTCGACCGGTGACCCTGGGTCTTCGGGCCGAACTCGATCGGCTCCAGTCCGGGGATTTCACCCGGGCAGGGGTCGGTCGGGATGGCGACTGGCAACGCCTCGATCGGGTCCGTCGCGACCACATCCACTGGCTCGATTCCGACAGCACCACCACCGCCTGGTACTTCGCCTGGATCGAATCGCTCCGACTCGGCCTCAACCGCTCCCTGTTCCTGGGGCTGTTCGACTACGAATGCCACTTCGCCTGGTATCCGCCCGGTGGCTACTACCGAACCCACCTCGACGCCTTCCGGGGCGAGGACAACCGCAAGGTGTCGACGGTGCTCTACCTGAACGACGGCTGGAAACCGTCCGACGGGGGTGAGCTGGTCATCCACGAGCCGGTGGACGATCAGCGTCTGGACGACACGACGATCTACACCGTGGCCCGAATCGTGACCCCACGGTTCGGGACGATGGTCCTGTTCCTCAGCGAGGAGTTCCCCCACGAGGTGCTGACCGCGGCCCGGGCCCGTTACAGCCTGGCCGGCTGGTTTCGGGTCAACGCGTCCGGCTCGGGCACCGTCGATCCACCGGTGTTCGCCCTTTCATCCTGATCGTGTTCAACCTGATCGTGGCCCCGATCCTCATCCGACACACCCCGAGGTTTGGCCGGTTCGCGTGGCGGTGTGGGGCCGGGTGGCCTCGGCCACGTCAGGTACCGCAGAAGGTCTGGTAGCCGGCGTAGAACGCGTTGGGCGCGGGCTGGGCGTAGGTGTCGGCGGCCGGGTCGACACCGGGGCGGCGCCGGTACGGGTCGGTCACCACCTCGAGCAACCGGTGGAACGGCTGAAGGTCACCGGCGGTGGCCGAGTTCAGCGCCTCCTCCACCAGGTGGTTGCGGGGGATGTACAAGGGGTTGACCTGGTCCATGGCATCGGCCACCTCGGGCCGCGGGCGGCCCTCGTGATCGAGGCGGGTCGTCCACCGCCCCAGCCAGCCCTCGACCCGGTCTCGAGCGCCCCCACCACCCTCGAACAGCTCCCACACGTCGTCCTCGTCGCCTCGCAGGTAGTGGCCCAGGGCCCGGAACATCGAAGTGTGATCGACACCGGCCTCCTGCAGCAGCTCCACGAACGCCCCGAACAGGGCGGCGTCGTCGGCGTCGGGTTCGGGTGGATGCCCATCGGCCGACCTCCCACCTGCTGCCGGCGGCATCAGCCCGAGCTTGGCCGCCATACCTCGGGCCCAGTGGTCCCGGAATCGGTCGGCGAACGAGTCGAGGACCTCGGTGGCGGCCCCGATGGCCGCGTTGAGCTGCTCCTTGTCGGCCTCCGACGCATCCTCGGCGAGGGCCGTCTCGTTGCCGACCATCAGGGGCAGCAGGGTCTCGGCCAACCGGGAGAGATTCCAGTGGGCCATGGTCGGCTGGTTGCCGAAGGCGTAGCGGCCCTGATGATCGATGGAGCTGTAGACGGTGCGCTGGTCGTAGCCGTCCATGAAGGCGCACGGTCCGTAGTCGATCGTCTCACCGGAAATGGCCATGTTGTCGGTGTTCATGACCCCGTGGATGAAGCCGATCAGCATCCACCGAGCGACCAGGGCGGCTTGGGAGTCGACCACCCGCTCCAGGAACCGCAGATACGGCTCGTCGGTCTCGGCCACGTCGGGATAGTGGCGGGCGATGGTGTAGTCGGCCAGTCGGCGGAACACCGAGCGATCGGGCAGCCGCACCGCGTACTCGAAGGTCCCGACCCGGATGTGGCTGGCCGCCACCCGGGTCAACACGCCACCAGGCATCAAACCTCGGCGGTGGACCTGTTCCCCGGTTTCCACCACGGCCAGGGCTCGGCTGGTAGGCACACCGAGGGCGGCCATGGCCTCGGCGATCAGATACTCCCTCAGCATGGGGGCCAGTTCGGCCTTGCCGTCACCGCCCCGAGCGAACGGGGTCCGACCCGAACCCTTGAGGTGGAGGTCGAACCGCCGGCCGGTCGGGTCCACCACCTCGCCCAGCAGAAGCGCCCGACCGTCGCCCAGCCGGGGCGAGTAGCCACCGAACTGGTGGCCGGCGTAGGCCATGGCCATCGGTTTCGAACCCTGGGCCGGCACGTTGCCGGAGAACACGGCCGCCCCCTGGTCACCGTCGAGCGTGTCGATGACGCGGGCGTCGAATCCCAACGACCGGGCCAGATCCCGGTTGAAGGCGATCATGGCCGGCTCCGGAACCGGCGAGGCTTTCCAGGCCACGACGAGCTCGGGGAGCTCCCGGGGGAAGCTGTCCTCCAGGCGCACTCCCAGGTCGACCGGGGCCGGAACATCGCTCTCGGCCGGCGCCCCGGTCAAGTCCGTTGTGGTCACCTCGGATTGGCTCATACTTCAGCATGCCGCAGCCCGGTCCCGAACCGGACTCCGTCGCCGGCCCCGGACGGCGGGTCCCGACCCCCGAGCCCGCGAACTTTGAGCCGCTCACGACCCCCTAGCGGGTCGTAGGAGGCTCAAAGTTCGACTGGGAGGGGTCGTGGGACGCTCAAAGTTCAGCCTGGGCGGGTCGTCACCACGAATACCGCCGCGGTCCGGGCCGGCACGGTGAAGGTACCGGTGGCGGCGTCGAAGCTTGACGCCTTGACCGTCTCATCCACCGAATCGACCAGCACCGGATGCAGCTCGACCCGTCGGTCGATCAGCGCCGGATCGGTGTAGGTCACGGCCTCGGTGGTGGGGTTGAACAACACCACCATGCCCTCGGTGTCGGGATCGAGATCCTCCAGTTCGACCCCGTCGTCGGTTGCATCCGAGATGGTCATGGCGATCAGACCGGGGATCTGGTCGGGACCGGTGTTGCCGAAGCTCAGGCGGGCCTGGATCTCCTCGGCCGTGGCGAGACGGAACAGGGACGAGCTCTGGCGGATGGCCAGCCACTCCCGGGTCACGGCGGCGTTGAACTCGATGTCGGACCGGGCCGGCGTGAGTGACGGGTCGGCCAGCCGGGGCCGGATCACGTGCCAGTCATCGCCGTTGATCTCCTCTACCGGCAGACCGACCCCCCAGTTGTTGGTCTGGTAGGTGAAGTCCAGCCGGTTGAACCAGTCACCGGAGTTGTAGGAGTCCCGGTCCATCGACTTGGACCGCAGGATGTCCTGACCGGCGTGGTAGAAGGGCACACCCTGGGCCAAGGCCACGATGGCGTTGCCCAGGTTCTGGGCTCGAACCCGATCGACCATCGAGGTAGCCACCGGGTGGTGATACTGGCCGATGTCGAACAGGGTCTGGTTGTCGTGGGCGGCGATATACACGATGTTTTCCCGGGGGTCGGCGGTGTAGCCGGCCGGGGAGCCGTTGTAGTCCACGTCGGCGCCGGTGGCGGTGGCCCCGGTCCGATCCACAAAACGGTAGGCGGCCAAGTTGCCGGCCAGTCCGATCCGGATCTGGTCGGCGGCCAGCAGCAGCCGCTCCCTGGCCGTGGCCTCGTCCAACGCCAAGCCCGCCCCCGGGCCATCGTGGGGGTCGTACCACAGACCGTTGATGTAGCCCTGGTTGGTGACCAGGGCGTCGCCGCCGTCGAGCAGACCGCCGCCCCGAACCGCGTCCCGGAGACGGTCGGAGAAGGTGGCGATACCGGTACCGGCCATGTTGAGCTGGGTGGCCTGGACGAAGCGGGCGTTGTCGGCCACCTCACCGAAGTTCCAGCCCTCGCCGTAGAGCAGGATCTTCGAACCGTCGACGCCGTCGTTCCCGACCGTCAGGGCGTCGAGGGCGGCCCGTACATCGAGCATGTTCTGCTTCGAATGGTGCCCCATCAGGTCGAAGCGGAAACCGTCGACCCTGTAGTGCCTGGCCCAGGTCACCACCGAGTCGACCATGAGCTTGCCCATCATGGCGTGCTCGGTTGCGGTATTGGGGCAACAGGTCGAGGTCTCGACCTCACCGGCGTCGGTGAGGCGGTGGTAGTAGCCGGGCACGATCCGGTCCAGGACCGAGAACCGGCTCTGGCCCGAGGCGTTGGTGTGGTTGTAGACCACGTCCATCACCACCCGCAGCCCGGTGTGGTGGAGCGACCGGACCATGTCCCGGAACTCGACGATCCGGGTGGTGCCGTCGGGATCGGTGGAGTAGGAGCCCTCGGGCACCGTGTAGTGAAAAGGGTCGTAGCCCCAGTTGAAGCCGTCATGATCCCGCAGGGGTGAGATCAGGGCCTGCTGCCGGTCGGAGTCGGGTGGGAACGAGGCCAGGGTCGCTCGATCCGGTTCGGTCCGCTGCGCCGGATTCTCGTTGATGGTGGCAATGTCGAAGACCGGGAGCAGATGGACATAGCCCAGACCGGCCGCGGCCAGGGCGGCCAGATGACGCATGCCGTCGGAGTGGGTGTGGGTGAACGCGGCGAAGGTACCCCGATCGATCTCCGGCACCGATTCGTCCCAGATGGAGAAATCCCGCACATGGAGTTCGTAGATCGGTCGGAGTCCTCCGGGAACGGCGTCCTGGGAGGACTCCACCGGGGGCTTGGCCAACCCCTCCCAGCCGATCGGGGCCAGGGCCGGATCGGCCAGATCCACGATCTGACTCCGTTCGGAGTTACGGGCCAGCGAGACCGAGTAGGGGTCCGTCACCAGGTTGGTCTTCACCGCATCGGCGGAGGGCACGTAGACCTCGACCTGGTAGAGGTAGAACCTGCCGTTCCACGACTCGTCGCCGGTGACCGACCACACCCCGTCGTGGCCGGTCATCTCCATCGTGGTGGCGTCGTCGGTTCGGGGGCCGCTGAACAGCCGAAGCGACACCGACTTGGCCGTCGGCGCCCACAGCTTCAGCGTCGGGACGTTGCCGTCCCAGACCACGCCCAAAGCCTGGTCGGTGGCATACAGGTCATCGAGCACACCGGCCAGTTGCAGCCCGGTGGCGTCGACCCGATCCCCTTCGTCGTTCACGGCGACCACGGCCAGCTGGCCGGTCAGCAGCACCGGCACCATGGCCCCGTCGGCCCGGGCGATGATCAACGTCGGCAGACCACCGAGGTGGAGCCGGCCGTCGATGTCCTCGGGATAGGGGGAGCCCACCGTGAGTTCGAGGCAGATGTCGGCCCCATTTATGCCGGATTCCCTCAGTTCCATTCCACCGGTGGTGGCGGCACAGAGCCGATAGCTCAGCGAGCGATCATCAGCCGCCGACCAGACAATGGTCGATTCGTCGACCCAGTGGGCCCTCCGATCACTCAGGTCTCCGTCGCTCGTCGATCCTCCGCCCCCACCGGCCGGGGAAGGATGACGGGTGGGTCGGGATCGGCCACCTGGAGCTGCCACACCTGGTAACCGTAGTGGGTACTCACTGCGTCCAGCCCCCCGATGAGGTGTCCCCGAAGACGAGTCCGTGCCCCCACCGAAGCGGGGGCACGGACCAACGCGGATGGGTACCGCCGACCGTGGCGGCTCTGTCGTCCTACAGGCCGGTCTCGCTGCTGATCCAGCCCAGCTCGACGGCACCATCGATGCGGTACACGCCGCCGACGCCGGCGCACACCGGATTGAGCCCGAACGAGGTGACGGCCATGATCACGTTGCCGTCCAGCATCGGACCACCGGAGTCGCCGAAGCAGGTCCCGCCGTTGCGAGCGTCGCCGGACACGAGCAGCGAGCGGCTACCGGGGAAGTTCGGAGTTCCGATCCCGGCCACGCCCTTGCTGGTCACGATCTTCAGGTCGGCCTGATACCGGGTCTTGTCGGCCCGGGTCATGTCCATGCCGTTCACGTTCTTGGCCGGGCTGGCCTGCTGCAGGCCGTAGCCCACCGCGGTCAACGTACTGCCCTTGCGACCCTTGTTGGCCAGCAGTCCGTCGACGGCGTCGACACCGGGCAGCGAGGCGTACTCGTCGAGCATCACCGGCTCTTCGAGGATGACCAGGCCCAGGTCGTGGTAGAAGAACACACTGTCGTCGTAGAGGGGATGGGTCAAGGTCGTTCCCGACACCTCGCCCACGAACGGGTAGTTGTAGGCCGACGGATCGGGCTCGAGATCGGTGTTGAACCACAGTTCGGCACCCGTGGTCCCGGTGGTGCAGTGACCGGCGGTCACGTACACGGTGGGTGAGATGAGGGCGCCGGAGCAGCGCCAGGCTGGCAGGCCGTCGATGGTGGCCACCATCAGGCCGACGTAGGGGTGGTCGTTGCCGTCGAGGCTGCCGCCCTTGGTGATGGCACCGGCCGACGCCGACAGGCCGAGCACCATCATGAGTGCCAGAAGAGGGGCTAGGAACTTCTTCATGCGGTATCAGTCCAGTGGTGGGGGACAGGTGGTTACCGGTTGGTACCGGCGGATGATGATGCTAGCAGCAGCGTGGCGACGCATGTCAAACCTGACTTGTCGGCGCCTGGGCCCGCCACCGGAGGACACTGCGCCGGTCCTACACTCGTCGGGCATGTCGGTTCGTGTGCTCGGTGTTCCCTACGACGCTCAATCGTCGTTCCTCCGGGGCCCGGCCCAGGCGCCGGCCGCCGTCCGGCGGGTCCTGCACTGCGGCTCGGCCAATTACGAGACCGAGCTCGGCGGCGACGTCCATCCCGATCGCTGGCACGACCTCGGCGACCTGGACGTACCCGACGACGCCGAGCAGGCTCTGACCGTGATCGAGCAGGCGGCCCGCTCGGCATCCGACGGCCACCGGTTGCTGTCGATCGGCGGTGACCACATGATCACCTGGCCCCTGGTCCGCGGGGTCCGACACCACCACCGGCCGCTGACGATCCTCCATTTCGACGCCCACCCCGACCTCTACGACAACCTGGACGGCAACCGGTTCTCCCACGCCTGTCCGTTCGCCCGAATCATGGAGGAGGGTCTGGTCGAACGTCTGGTCCAGATCGGCATTCGCACGTTGACCGGCCATCAGCGTGACCAGGCGGCGCGGTTCGGGGTCGAGGTCCATGAGTATCGGTCATGGGATCGCAGCCTGCCCGACGATCTCGAGGGCCCGGTGTACATCACCATTGACGTGGACGCCCTCGATCCGGCGTTCGCTCCCGGCGTCTCCCATCACGAGCCGGGTGGGATGACCACTCGGGAACTGTTGAATTGCCTGCATCAGCTGGCGGCTCGCCCGGTCGAGGTGGTGGCGGCCGACGTGGTCGAGATCAACCCCGGGCGGGATGTCAACGACATGACGGCAATGGTCGGCGCCAAGCTGGTTCGCGAGCTTCTCGGGCTGATGGCGTCGGACGGCGACACCGCGCCGGTCCCCGGCCGCTGATCGAATCGGACCAGACGGCTCAGGCGGCCTTGGCGGCGTCGCCGGAGCCGGCCTCGTCGTCGGTGAGTGGCAGGCGGATGTGGAACGTGGTGCCCTTACCGATCTCGCTGTCGAACGTGAGCGATCCGCCGTGCGTGCCGATGATCGACCTGGCGATGGCGAGGCCCTGACCGGAGCCCTTGCCGACGCCCTTGGTGGTGAAGAAGGGCTCGAAGATGCGGTCCCGGATCTCCTCGGGCATGCCCGAACCGGTGTCGGAGATCGTGATCTCGGCGTGTTGGCCATCGACGCCGGTCGTGATGCGGATCGTGCCCTTCTCGCCGGTCTGTTCCTGAACCGGCTCGATGGCGTGGGCGGCATTGACAACGATGTTGAGGATGACCTGCTTGAGCGGCCCGGCGAGGACCGGCACCGGCGGCAGTTCGGGGTCGAGGCCGTCGAGATCGAGGTCGGCGGCGTACTTCCACTCGCTACGCGACACCGCGCCGACTGTGGTGATGATCTCATTGAGGTCGACAGGAGCCTTGTCGTCGCTGCCGGGGTGAGCGAACGACTTGAGTGCCCGGACGATCTGAGCGACCTGCTCGATACCGGTGAGGCTGTCGGCCAGCGCCTGGGGGACTTCTTCGGTGAGGAACTCGATGTCGGCTTCCTCGGCGGCTTCCCGGAACTTCTCGACGTGACCGGCGGCGGCACCGATGTCCTGCACCGTTTCGACGAGGGAGGCTGCGGCGGAGGTGACGTCGAGGAGACCGGCGATGGATGCCTCGATGAAGCGGGTGTTGTCCGAGACGTACTGGATCGGCGTGTTGATCTCGTGGGCGATGCCGGCGGCGAGGCCGCCGATCGCCTCGAGCTTCTGGGCGTTGAGAAGTTCCGCCTGCGCGTTGGAGAGGTCGGTCAACGCCTGCTGTAGCTCCGCAGTGCGGGTGCTGACCGTGTCCTCGATCGACTGGCGGATGCGGATCAGGCGGGCGTGGAAGGCGCCGATGGCGTAGCCCGTGGCGCCGAGCACGAACGGCGCGAGGTCGACGATGTAGAGGACGGGCTGGCTGCGATGCCCGGCTGCGATACCGGCCGGCGAGAGACCCCCGGCGGCGAACCACCCGACGAGGGGGAAGGAGAACCCGAAGGCGATGGCGCCGAGTAACCACCGGAGCTTGATGCAGCGCTCGAGCTGATCGCAGGGTTTGCCGGTGATCGACACCACTTGGGATCCTCGCGTCGCCGTCCGTGCACTAGCCTCCTCACGACTCATGGAGTACCTATCGGCAGATCCCGGGTTGACGAAAGGGGCCAACGAAACCCTGGCGGGATGTGAACGATAGGGCAGCGATGGTGGGAACCGAACCGTTTCGTGGACTGATGGGGCTGATGATCTCAGCCGGCGGGATCGACCCGATCAACGGCGACCGATCCCAGTTCCTCGATGTCGAGCCGGCCCCGCGATCCGACGGGCAGCAAGGACACCTGGGTAGCGGTCCCGGTGGTCACGATCTGACCGGCGTCGATGCCGATTCCCCGTCCGGCAAGGTGGTTGACCAGCCATACCAGGGCTTCGACGGGATGGCCCAGCACGTCGGCGCCGCAACCACTTCCGGTCACCTCGCCATCCACGGTCATGGTGGCCGAAAGGCCGTCGAGCCGATCGGCCAGGCCGGCGCCGAGGGCCACTCCGGGGCCGAGGGCCACTCCGGGGCCGAGCACCAGCATGATGTTGGCCCCGGCGTCGGCGATGATGAACGGCAGCGGGGCTCCGAGGAACTCCCGGTACCGTCCTCCGACGAACTCGATGGCGGGATGAACCGTCGCCACCGCCTCGACCACGGAGGCCCGGTCACGGGGTTGGCCGGTCGGTGGCAGGTCGGTGCCGAAGGTGAAGGCGAACTCTCCTTCGAGTAGGGGTTCGACCGCAAACGGTTCGGCGATCGCCACCGGCTGGGGGTCGCCGCTCGACGACGTTTCGACCACGGTGTAGACCCGGCCGGCGAACGGTCCGGTGGCATTCAGCAGCCGCTGGGCATGCTCGGAGGTGCAGCCGATCTTCCAGCCCCGCACCGGCCGGCCCGACAGCTCGGCCACCAGGTCGTCGACCTCGTTGGCCTCCCTCTCGCTCGACGGCTCCAGTCCCTGTTCGGCGAGATCGCCCAGATCCAGCGCCACTCCGACGTGCCGGGACTCGATCAGGAGTCGAGCCAGCCGCCGAGTGGTCTCGATGTGGCCGGAATCGCCGGTTTGCCCGCTGTCGTCGGCCATGGCTGAGAAGTGTAGGAAGCGGTTGGCCAGGTTGCAGGACCGGCCGGCGGAACGGTCTACGATCCCATCGGGTCCTGAGCCCGACACCCGGCGGCCACCGTCAACGGAACAAGGACCATGGCGATCGTGGCCGCCACTCCGGATCTCCGGCCCGAGCCGGTCACCGATCGTCGCACAGCTGCGCCGCCTCCGACAGCCACTCGAGCCGGGCTTCCAACACGTCGACCCGCTCGATCCGAATGTCGATCCGGCCTTCGATCAGATCGGCGAGATCATCCCTGCCGGCCTCCCGGGCCCGGTCGGCCTTGTCGTACAACCACAGGATCGAACCTCGCTCCGAGGCGTCACCGTTGATCCGGTCGAGGGCCTGCTCGACCCGATCGGTCACCAACGGGACACGAGCGCACAGCCGATCGACCCGCTCCTCGACACGAGCCTGATCATGGACGGTGGTTTGTTCCGTCGGTTCGTTCTCCGATGCGCCGGCCACGCCGGGAAGGGCGAGGGTGCCGGCACCGGCCAGCAGCATCGCCACCGCAACTCTGGTCATCCTGGACATGTGAGACACTCCTTTGCTCGACTGGTCTCGGTCGATATCCAGGATGAGGCCGGAAGTTGTGAGATCTCTGTGAGCAGCGTGAGGCTAGTGTGTGACACCCCGACGACGACGTCGCCGGGGTGACCGTCACGGTTTGCCGTCGACCGGCAGCGTTCCCCTTACCCTGGTGCCCGACCCGTGTGTCGAGGTGACCGTCAGCTCACCGCCGAAAGCACCCAGCCGGTCGCCCATATTGATGAAGCCGTGCCCACCCTCGTGGGCCGCCACATCGAAACCGATACCGTCGTCCGCCACCTCGAACCAAAGGGCGCCGGCATTGTTGCCGACGGTGACGCAGACTCGGGCACCGTCGCCGGCGTGTTTGCCGGCGTTCTGCATGGCCTCGAGGCAGCAGAAGTAGACAGCGGCCTCGAGGTCGATGTCGTAGCGGCCGAGGCATTCGGCGTCCACCGTCGTCGGGAGTGCGGCGCGATTGGCTGCCGTCAGCAGCGCCTCCCTCAGCCCCCGGGCCTGAAGCAGCGGGGGATAAATACCGTGCGCCAGCTCCCGCAGCTCGTCGAGCGTGGCCTGCACATCGTTGCGTAGTTCCTCGAGCACACCGGCGGCCGCCACCGGATCGGTCGCGAACAGGGTCTTCAGCAAGCCCACCCGCACCGCCAACGCCACCAGGTGCTGCTGGGCGCCGTCGTGGAGGTTCCGCTCGATCCTGCGCCGCGAGGCGTCGGCCGCGGCCACGATGCGGGCACGCGAGGCGATGAGTTCCTGGTTGCGGCGCTCCAGTTCCTCCAGGCTGGCCTGGAGGGCGGAATCGAGGCGCACGTTGTGCAAGGCGAGACCGACCTGGCGGGCCAGGTCGACCAGAACCCGGTCTTCGTCATCGCAGAACGGGGATCCGTCAACGGGTCGTTCGACGACGATGAGGCCCAGCAGCTCACCGAGGTGGCTCACCGATACCGACCGGACAGCTCGGTCGGGACGCTCGGCCAGCAGACCTGGAACCCAGACCTGCAACCAGGCGTTGCCCTGGGCGTGGGCCCGGGCCAGGACCGGCAGCTCCTCGGCGCCGAGACGGATGGTGGCGACAGTCCGATCGGGCACCGACACCGTCCGGTTCAGCACCCCGTCGGTTCCCGTCCAGACCTCGGCGGCGCTGAGCTGCATCGTCTTTTTCAGCGTTTCGACCAGCTGCAGCAGCAGCTCGTCGAGGGGGACGGCGCGCGACATCCGGCGCCCAAAGGTCCGCAATGCCTCGTCGGGGGCGAAGTACTCGCCATAGACGCGCTGGTTGGCCCACTCCTCGAGCCGTCGGCGAGCAGGGAAGGCCAGCACGCTGGCCACGGCGGCGGCCGCCATCGACAGCGCAAGGACCGTCCGCTCGTCGCCCTCCGGCGATCGGCCCATGCCGACTACCACAAGCACGTAGGTGCCACCGACCAGTGCCACGAGTCCGGCAAGGACGATCGAGTGCACGAGCACGGCGTCAGCGAACGGCGAGGTGCGCCGGGTCCGGCCCAGGACGTAGGCGAGGGGAATGACAAGGCAACCGCCGGCCAGGCCGGTGCCGGAGAACGACGGCCAGTCGACCAGCAGACCGGTCACCAGGACCACCATGGTCATGGTCCCCGTGAGCAGAATCCCCCACCACAGCCACAGCACCTGCGATCGCCCGAAACCGGTCATGCGGCGCCGCATGGCGACGACGACCACGGCGCCGGCCGTCAAGACGACTCCGATGACCGCTCCCAGCTCCAGCAATCTGTCCATCACTCGCTCCGCAAGTGAACCGCGGGCCGGGCCCGCACCGCCGATCGTCCGGGACCCCAGGCGACGACGGCAGCCACCGCGGCCACCACAGGCGTCACCGTCACGAGCAGCAGCCACGGGATCTGTGGCTCGGCCACCAGCCCGATGTCAGCGATCAGCAGCCGCCACACGAGCCGTCCGGTGACGAGTCCAAGTGGGATACCGAGGAGTGCACCACCGAGCGCAAGACAGCCGGCCTCGGTGGTGATCACCCGGCGTACCTGCCTCCGCCGCAACCCCATGGCCCTGAGCACCGCCAGCTCCCCCCGGCGGCGACGGGTCGAGAGCACGAGCGCATGGAGCAGGCCGACCACGCCCAGAATGGCGAAGAACACGGCCAGGGCCACGGCCACGTTGCGGGTCTCCGCCAGGTTGCGGATCGGCCCGGGAACGTTGGCCACGGTGAAGATGTTGAACTCCAGCCCGTACTCGTCGGTCAGTGCCGTCTCGAGGGCGTCGACGTCCGACCCCTCGGGGTAGCGGAGCACGATCGAACTCAGCACATCGCCCTTGCCGACGGCCGCCAGCCCATCGGGTGTCAGCACCGCACCGACGCCGAGCTCGTATTCGTCGGTGGGCGGCGCCACGACCGCTCCGACGACCGTGAGGGAAACCAACCCGCGTCCCGCCATCCGACGGGCGTCGATGGCGTCTCCGATCACCAGGCCCAAGTCGTCCATCGTGGCCGGACCGAGGGCGATCTCATCGGGCCCGGTCGGCAGCCGTCCTTCCACCGCCGTCAACGCCATCGAGCCCCGAAGGAGTTCCAGGGAATAGGCCGTGACGGCCTCGTCGTCGATGACCACCGTGTCGACGCTCAACCGAGCCACGGCCTCGACCCGATCGTCGCCGAGGAGAAGGGCCTCGAGCTCGGCGATATCCCCGTCACCGAAGTAGTCCGGCATGCTGGACCAGGCCCAGCCCCAGCGGCTGGGCGTGGTCTCGAGGTCGGAGAAGCTGGCGGCGAACACACTGGCGCCGACCACGCCGGTCACGGCAAGGGTCACACCGGCCAGGGCCGTCCTGACCGGAACGGCTCCCCTGCCGCCGCCACCGTCGCCGGCGAAGCGGATGCCGGTGACCAGCGTGGGTGTGGCGCCGGCGCGCCATGCCAACCCTGTGAGCGCCGTCGAGCGGCGCCTCCGGGTTCGTGAGGTGGCCAAGGCCCGTCGGGCCAGGGTGAACGATCCGAGCGTGAGAGTGGTCAGGAGCACGATGGTCGCCGTGGCCGTCGTCCACGGGACGATCCAGACGCCGGGGTCGACCTCGGCCCGCCGAGCCAGACCGACGGGCAGGAGGGGCGAGAGGGCGATGGCGCCCCACACACCGAACAGCGCTCCGATGGCGCCGACGACCACGACAGGCCCGATCCGGGCCATGGCGATTCCGGAGCGGGTCAGGCCGAGCGCACCGAGCACCGATGAGGGGATCGACGACCCGGCGAGCTGGCGTTGTACCGCCTGGGTGATGGCCAGGGCGCCGGCGAGCAGCGAGGCAACGGCGAAGACCACCAGACCCCAGGCCAGGCTGGTAACCGTGGCCCGGGCAGTGTCCAGATAGAGCGCCGCCGCGGTCGTGCCGGGGACGACCACCGGGGGATCCGGCGGCGAGGTCTGGTCGGCACCCAAGGACGCAACTGCAGCAGACGCCGCGGGCCCAACCTCGGACAGGTCAGCACCGGAGCGGAGGCGAACGACCACCGCCGGCGGCCAGGCGCCGATGCCGGGATGGGCTGCCAGGAAGGCGGGGGAGGCGATGGCGAAGGGTGCTGTCCGGCGGACGTCGCCGGGGAGCTCCTCGGGCATCCGTCCTACCCCCACAACCTCGAGATCGAGCGGTGGCCCGTTGAAACCGGGGAAGTCGCCGGACGGGGTGAACAGGGCGTAGAGATCGTCCTCGCTCCACGAGGCGGCCCGGATCCGATCACCGGGACCCAGCCCGGTGGCCTGGGCCGCCATCTCGTTGAGGAGGATCTCGTCGGCGGCGTCGACGGCGGGCATGCGTCCGGCCAGGATCAGTGGCCGGTCGATGCCCTTGCCGTAGATGTCGGCGGGATCGCTCAAGACGGCGATGTCGGGGACTGCGCCGTCGACGAGCCACGCATTGACGAGGTGGCGCTGGGTCGCCGTCTGCACCACATCGAGGGAACGGACGGCGGCCAGCATGTCCTCTGCCCCCTCGGGGGTGTCTGCCTGGTAGGCCACGTCACTGGCGAGGCTCTGGGTTCGGAACCGATCGACGCTACTCGACGTGCGCAGCGCCCCCGTCAGAGCGGTCAGCAGCACAGCGGTCACCACGGCGACGAGCAACCCGATGACACCGAGACCGACCCAGCGCCGAGCCAGCTCCACCCGGGCGACCATCCAGGCAACGGCCACCGCTCGCTCCTCACCCGCTCCGTCGAGCGGCGTCGGTTCGGGCGCCGGCAACCGCGTCGATCTCGACCCGCCCGTCGCGCATGCGGACCACGCGACCGGCGCCTGCGGCCACCTCATCGCTGTGGGTCACCATGAGGATCGTCTGGCCATCGTGGTGCAGGCGCCGAAAAGCTCGAGGACCTCGCGGCCGCCCTCGCTGTCGAGGGCGCCGGTCGGTTCGTCGGCGAGGAGAACGCTCGGTTCGTTGGCCAGGGCACGGGCGATGGCCAACCGTTGCCGCTGTCCGCCCGAAAGAACCGATGGAGGCTCGTCGGCCTTGTCCCCCACGCCGAGCAGGTCGAGCAGGTCGCGGGATCTCGACTCCGCCACCTTGCGCCGCGCCCCGGCGATCATCGCCGCCAGAGCCACATTCTCCAGAGCGGTCATTCCCTCGATCAGGTTGAAGAATTGGAACACCATCCCCACGTGGCGGCATCGCATGCGGGCCAACCAGTCCTCATCGCGGCCGGTGACCACCTCGCCGGCGAGCACGATCTCCCCTTCGTCGGCCACGTCGAGACCGGCGATGAGGTTGAGCAGGGTGGACTTGCCGCATCCCGAGGGCCCCATGATGGCGACGAACTCGGCCGGGGCGACGGTGAGGTCGACCCCGCGCAGGGCTCGCACCGGGGCGAGCTCGGCCTCGAAGGTTCGGCGCACGCCCCGCACCCGCACCAGCGGGCTCGTCTCGGCCATGGGAGCAGCACCGGTGCGCGTCATCGGTGGACCTCGGTGGTAAGGAAGGCGCTGTGAGCGCCGGGGATTGGGGGCAAGATGCGGTGGACCAAGGCGGGGCCGTGGCCGCGCTTGATTTGCGTTTCGGTCTTGGGCCCGGCCTGCGGGGAGGGTACGGCGGCCACAGGTCCATCGTGACCTGATGAGCCGGCCGTAGTCGATGGGGTGAGCAGGCGAATGGTGGTGTGGGAAACCCCACTTCCGGTGAGCCGGCTGCCCACCTGGCGGAGCCGCCGCCGATTGCCCTCCCGGTACGACGATCCGGAGGATGTCGCAGCGATGTCATCCATGCCCGGCGAGAGGCCACTGTGTGACCTCCCGACCGTAGCCGGGTCCGGAGCCGATGGCCATGGCGTCGAACTCACTCACGCCTCGCTTCACCGGAGAGTTCGATCCTCAAGGGAAGCTCGCCGCGGATCACGGTCCCCTGACCCGGCGTGCTGTGGACAGTGAGCATGCCGCCGAGTGCTCCGAGCCGGTCGCGCATGTTGACAAAACCCTGGCTCTCTTCAACCGCGCCGCGATCAAAGCCCACCCCGTCGTCGCTGACCTCGAACACGAGGTGATCCGGGGTCTCGGTCACCCGGAGAGTGGCCTCGGCATCAGGGCCGGCATACTTGGCGGCATTCTGGACGGCCTCGAGGCAGCAGAAGTAGACCGCCGCTTCGATGGCGGGGCTGAACCGTCGCTCGATCTGAATGTCGGCCCTGGTGGGGATGTTGGAGCGGTCGGCGGCCCGACGCAACGCTTGCCCCAGGCCGGCATCGCGCAGCAGGGGCGGGTAGATGCCGTGCGCCAGCTCACGGAGCTCCTCGATGGTCTCCTTCACCTCGTCACCGAGAGCATCGAGAAGCTGAGCCAGTGCCTCGGGATTGCCGGCTTTCAGCTTGGCCAGCTCCAGCTTCACTGCCAGCGCAACCAACCGCTGTTGCGCGCCGTCGTGCAGGTTTCGCTCGATCCGGCGCCGCGACTCGTCTGCCGCACCCACGATCCTGGCCCGGGACTCCTGGAGCAACCGGTTCTTGGTTCGCAGCTCCTCGAGCGATTCCTGGAGCGCCGAGTCGAGGTGAACGTTGTGAAGAGCGAGCCCGACCTGGCGAGCCAGGTCGGCAAGCAGGCTGTCGTCGTCGGCTGCGAAGACTCCCTCTTCATTCGGTCTGGCAACGACGATGAGGCCGAGCAGGTTGCCGAGATGGGTGATCGGTGCCACACGAACATGAACGTCGTCACGCACACCGAATGGTTCGAGGAGCGAGGGCAGCCACATCGATGCCCACGATGTCCCCGATACCCGTGCGCCGGCGACGGCGGCGAGCTCTGCCTCGTTCAGCCCAATCCGTCCCGGTCCGTGATCCGGCACCGATGTGGTGCGGTCGAGGGTGCCGTTCTCGCCGGTCCACACTTCTGCGCCGAGAGGAGCCATCGTTTCCCGGAGTGTCTCGGCGAGCTGGAGCAGCAACTCGTCCATCGGCACCGAACGGGTCATTCGCGCCCCGAAGTTCTCCAGCGCCGTCGCTGCCGACGGCCGCGCCGACTCGACTGTAGCCCGCGTCATGTCGCGCAGGCGGGAGCGGGTCGGGCCGGCAAGCGCCACCGCGGTAGCGCCGGCGACCATCGACAGCGCCAGTACCCGGTGCTCGGAACCTTCGACCTCCTCGCCCAAGCCGACGACCACGATGAGATACACGGCAAGGACCATGGCCACCAGGCCACCGACCGTGACCGTGGCCCGCAGCACGCCGGCCGCAAACCGCCGGAGCGGGACCACTCGGACGGCAAGGGCGGGAGCGGAGAGAGCGACGAGACCAACCGCCCACCACGATCGCACTTCGTGGGGGGCGTCTATGAGGATGTGGAGAGCCCAGACCGCGAACGCGGTGACCGCAGCGACGACCGCGGCCCACAACGTCCACAGGGCGACATCGCGTCGTGGCGAGTTGTCGCCGAGTCGAGCGGTCATCGGTGACTCATTCGGCCCGTAGCACTTGGGCGATCTGCAGCCGGGCCGCCCGACGGGACGGGGTGACGGCCAGCAGGTTCACGGCCGCCAGTACGACTGGGACGAGTATCACCAGCACCAGCAACTCCCCGGGCGCCAGATAGAGGACCGGGGTCCGTTCGGCGACGTATCTCCAGACGGTACGCCCCAGGGCGACCCCGAGGGGGATCCCGGCGGCGAGACCGACCAGACCGAGGATCGTCGCCTGGGTGGTCACGATGAGTCGTGACTGACGGCGGCTCATCCCGACGGCGCGCAGCACGGCCAGGTCGTGGCTGCGGCGGCGGACGGCGGTGGTGAGGGCATGCCCGACGGCACCGAGCGCCAGTACGACGAGGAACGCGGCCAGGAATATCGGCATGGAGCGAACCTGGCCAAGCTCGGCGACTTGTGTCGGCATCTGCGGGTGTTCGATCTGGAGCCCACTCGCCGCCATGCGGTCCGAGAATGCCGAGAACTCCGCTCCGTCGCGAAGGTCGATGAGCACGGAGTGAAACTTGTGTCCGTCGAACAGGGTGTCGTAGCCGGCGGCGGTCACCCAGCCACCCGAGTCGTAGTCGTTGTGCGGACCAGCGGGCACGAAGGCGAGGCCGGACACCGTGAGTTCCCGCGATCCGAGCGGTCCGGTGAAGACGGCGGTATCACCCACGTCGAGTCCTGCCGCCTTGGCGCTCGTCGGAGCGATGGCGACCTCGCTGGTACCCGTCGGCGCCCGACCCTTGGTCAGGACCAGGTCGACGGGACGGTCGACCGGATCGATTGCAAACAGGGAGACGGCAACGTCATTCACCTGGGCGACGTCCATCGGTGTGTCGCTCACCGCCACCACGTCCTCATCGGCTGCGATGGCCGGCAGGAGTTCACCGGTATCGGCGAAATCGAAGCCGTTGTATCCCACAAAGGTCCCCGCCTCATAGGTGATCCCGAATCGCTCCGGATGACCGACGGCGTCGCTGACCCCATGCGACAGGGTGAGGGCGGCCAGCACCCCGAGGACACCGATCGTTGCACCAAGGAGGGCAGGTCGTACGGGGATGGCGTGGCGGCCGCGGCCGGGCTCGAGGGCGAATCGAGCACCGACGACGACGGGAACCGGCATGCCTGCTCGCACGGTGCCGGCGGCGACGGCGGACCGGCGCGGCGCGAAGGCGCTGCGGAGTCGGCGCATCGTCGCGAAGGCCACGACTCCGGCCCCACCACCGGCTACCACGACCGTGGCGAGCAACCCGCAGCCAAGCACGTAGGCGTCCACGTGGGCTCCGGGCGCAGGCTCGAGCAGGGCGGCGGAGCCGATGGGAAACCAGCCCGATGCAACCAGCGCGGCAACGGCCCCCACAATCCAGCCGGACAGGCGCGGCAAAGGTAGGTCCCAGCACGACGGCCTTGCCGTCTCGGCCGGTGTCATGCCCACGGCCCGAAGCGGTTCGATGTCGCTCAGCGTCGACGAGACGTGACGGACGACGGCCTGTCCTACGATGAACAGGGCGGCGATGGCGGCGCTGAGGGCAAAGACGACCAGGCCGGCCGCCTCGAATCCGGTGACCGTGGCGGGCGTGATCCTGCCATTCGCCCTGGTTCCATACGTCGATATCGGCGCGGCCGGTGACGCCGGCCAGGTCCTCCTTGAAGCGAGGGATGTCGGCGGCACCACCCTCGAGCCGGATCAGCGCGTTCACGTACCCGGTGGCTCCACCGGCCCCGAGGAAGTTGTCGGGGTAGGTCGGAAACAGTGCGGGCGAGGGGATGACACCCCCGAACTCGTCACCGGCGCGATCGGAGAACCAGAACGAGCGGACCACGCCGACGATCGTGGCCGGAAGGGCCGGGCCCTCGGGTGGCCCCACGTCGCCGCCACATCCCAGGCGTCGATCTGCTCCGGGGTGAACAGCCGCAGCGTGAGCCGGTCTCCGATCTGCATCCCGTAGTGACTGAGAAAGTTGGGGGTCACAACCAGTTCGTCGACTCTGTTGGGGTCGAGCATCCGTCCCTCCAGAACGACCGGACGTTCGATCGTGTCCAAGATCTCGGTGTCGGTCGAGGGGAACCAGGTCGAGACCTCATCCCCGGGCGGTATCTCGTCGATGCGGTAGTCGGTGACGGCGAACCCTGACAGTGCAGCCACCTCGGGAAGGTCCCGAACCACGTCCCAGTCGAATCCCGGCTCATTCGGGAGGGCGACGACGGTGGCGGGGAGTGTGTCGGCCAGCAGTCGATCCAGTGCGCTCCCGCCCCGTCGAGCGCCGGCCAGCGCCGTCATCACCGTGCCCGAGGCAAAGGCCACCAGCAACGCGAGCACGACCAGCGCCCGCCAGCGGAGACGCAGGTCGAGTCGGAACCATGCCCAGACCGCGGTCATGCGGCGTCCCCGTCATCGGTAGCCACCGGACCACCGTTGAGAACCCGACCGTCGGACATCCGCACCAGGCGCGTTGCTCCCTCCGCGACCTGGGCGGAATGGGTCACCATCAGAATCGTCTGCCCATCTTGATGCAACCGCCGGAACAACTCGAGGATCTCGGCCCCTCCCTCGCTGTCGAGGGCGCCGGTCGGCTCATCCGCCAGTAGCACCGTCGGTTGGTTGACCAGCGCCCGGGCGATGGCCAGACGCTGGCGCTGGCCGCCCGACAGTGAGGACGGCAGCTGCTCGGTGCGATCACCGAGCCCGAGCAGGTCGAGAACGTCCCGGGCCCGTGATTCAGCAGGCCGTCGGCTCATCCCGCCAAGCATGGCCGGCAGTGCGATGTTGTCCAGCGCCGACATCCCCTCCAGCAGGTTGAAGAACTGAAAGACGATCCCGACGTGCCTGCGCCGGAACTCGGCGAGCCAGCCCTCGTCGCGCCCGGCTATGGTGAGGTCGTCGACCACGACGTGCCCCTCGTCGGCCACGTCGAGTCCGGCAAAGATGTTGAGCAAGGTGGACTTGCCGCACCCCGACGGCCCCATCAGCGCCACGAATTCCCCGTGCTCCACCTCGAGATCGACACCGCGCAAGGCTCGAACCGGGGCCAGCTCTGCCGCAAACGTACGGCGAACGCCGGTGGCGCTCAGTGCAGTCACGAAATCCTCCCTGGAAGTAGAATCATCGTGCCCACGGGCGACGTTGGCAAGAGTGGCGATCCAGCGGCGCACACCACAGTGAGGTCAGACCTCCTCGGCACGGTGACCGGATGCGATCGCTGCCAGAGTAGCGGGGTCGGCGGCAACCGTGCGTTGCACGGCCACCCGGGCCGCAGTCCGGGCCCGCACGGTGGAGGAACGCATGCCACCTTCGAGGATCGCCCGCTCGCCGACGATGGCGCCCGGGCCGACCTCGGCGACGATCCTGCCGTCCACCTCCACATCGAAGACACCGTCGATGACCAGGAACAGCTCGTCGCCCGGTTCGCCCTGCACCGTGATGGTCCCGCCGGCTTCCAGCTTGCGAAACGTCGGTTTCGACCGCATGAGATCCTTGGAGAACTCGCGCTCGGTAGGACTGGCCACCTCTGCCACAAGTGGGGAATGTTCCACACCGTGCCACGGCGATCGCACATGGTCGTGGATCCGGGTCCAGGTCTTCCAGTCGGTGGTGGCCGTCTTCTTCACGAGGTTGCCGGTCCCGTCGTAGACCCATTGCCGGGGGAAGGGGGAAGCTCCGGAGAGCTCGAACGACGGCGTCCCCTCGGCCGTGATCTCGAGGGTCAGAGTCGACCATGCGGTCGGTCCACTTATCCGCAGGAAAGGCGGCCGATCGATGCGGCGTGGCATCGGTGCTCCGGTCCTTCCCCCTGCGGTCTGCCTGAACCGGGCGCGGCCGCCCTCCACAACGGGAGGCTGTTGCACGACCGGGTAGGCGACCCCCGGGAAGGTGACCCGCAACCGGCCGATCCGGGCCGTCGTCGACCCGACGACGCCTCTTCCCGAATAACCGGCGTCGATGATCTCGCCGTCCTTGACCTCGATCCAGGCGGTGAGACGGTTGACGAATCGGATTGCGTCATCGGCGATGAGTCGGCCCACGACGTCGTCGTCGACGAAGTCGGGCGGGGGCGGGTCGTAGTGGCCGACACCAATGTCGATCGGGAGCCGCATCATGCCCTCGATCGCTTCCGACGGGATCCAACCGAGGGATGTGACGGTGGATTCATAGCGCATTGCTGCACCTCCTCTATGTGGGTACCCGTCTATCGTGCCCGGCGAGTCGGCTGCGATCGATGGGGTGAGCAGGCCAATGGTGGTGTGGGAATCCCCACCCCACATCGACGGGCTGGCCCCCTGGCGGAGCCACCGTCGATCGCCCAACATGGCGCTCATGGCCATTTCGGTGTTCCTCGCCGACGACAACCTCCTGGTCCGCGAGGGCGTGGCCGCGCTCATCGCCCTGGCCCCGGACATCGAGGTCGTCGGCTTGGCCGGCGACTTCGACGAACTGGTTGAAGGGGCGACCGCTGCTGCTCCACAGGTCGTGGTCACCGACATTCGAATGCCGCCGGCGTTCCTGGGCGAAGGCATCGAGGCAGCGAGGATCGTCCGCAAAATACATCCGGGGACCGGCATCGTGATCCTCTCCCAGTACGACGACCCGGAGTATGCCGTGGCGCTGCTCTCCGAGGGCGCCGCCGGCTATGCGTATCTCCTGAAGGACCGGGTGGCCGAGGGCGACCAGTTGGTCCGGGCCATCCGCGAGGTGGCGACAGGTGGTTCGATGCTCGATCCGAAGATCGTTGCCGCACTCACCCGCCCGGTGAGCGGCGATGGAATCCTGAGCTTCGAAGAGGAGCAACTGTTGCAGCACATCGCCGAGGGGACGCCGATCAAACGTATCGCTGTGGCGATCAGGACAACCGCGGCCGACGTGGATGCTCGCATCGAAGCGCTGTTCGTGAAGCTGGCCGAGGGTGTCACGGCGGGAAGCCATGCCGCTGTCGAGCAACTTCGGAGTCTTCAACGGGCGATTGCCCTTCGGGAGGAGCAGGGTGAGGAGCTGTCACGGCTCCTCCCCGGAGGGATTGCGGACCGGCTCAAGCAAGGCGGTCACCGCATCGGGGAGACCGACGAACTCGAGGTAACCGTGCTCATGTCCGATATCCGGGGCTACTCGGGCATCGCCGAGCGGACCGCCCCGGCGCAGCTCGCGGGCCAGCTCAATCGGCACCGGGCTGAGATGAACAAAGCCATCCTCGCTCACGACGGCACCGTGATGCAGTTTGTCGGTGATGCCGTCATGGCGGTCTTCGGAGCCCCCGACCCGACCGCCGATCACGCCGAACGTGCCGTGGCCGCAGCCATCGACATGCACGCAGGCCAGGCCAGAGTCAACGCCGAGTGGGAAGCGGAGGGCCTCGACCCCTTCGGGCTTGGCATCGGGTTGTCCAGCGGTACCGTCGCCGCCGCACTGCTCGGGTCGGAACAGCGGGTGGAGTACACGCTGGTCGGGGACACGGTGAACCTGGCCCAGCGGCTCCAACAATGGGGCGAGCCGGGAGAGACGGTGCTCAGCGAGGCCACTCATGCCGGTCTGGCCACGCCACCCGATTGTGACGTGATCGAGCCGGCTCAGGTCAAGGGTAGAACGTCGCTCATCGGTGGATACCGGTTTCCGCCGCGAGGCCTGGCCCGGTGACCGTCTGCAACTCACGGGATGGCAATCGTCAGTGGGCCCGCGGTTCCAGCAGCCCGGCCAGGCGTTGGGGCCCGAAGTCGGCCTTCGAGATGAACGCAAGTGCTCCGGCCTCGAGCGCCGCTCTCTCGTACTCATCGGCATGGTACGTGGACAGGACGATCACCCGCATGTCGGAGTGCGCCGTGGTGAGCCGACGGGTGGCTTCCAGACCGTCGATGCCGGGCATCTGGACGTCCATGAGCACGAGATCCGGCGCCAGTTCTCCGGCGAGGGCGAGCGCAGACTCGCCGTCGTATGCCTCGCCGGCGATCTCGAATCCGTCCATCAGGTCCACGACCATGCGCAGAGCGGCGCGATACGGCTCCTGGTCGTCAACGATGAGAACGCGTATCGGGTGGTGTAGTCCGGTCACGGTGACATCGTTGTCCGACGAGAGTTCGAAGGAAAGGGGGCGGCCATGCGTTTCCTGGTGGGGTTTTCCACACCTAGCCCTGCTCAGCGAGGTACAACATGACGGCGAGAACACGGCGATTGGTGCTGCGCTCGGGTATGAGGTCGAGCTTGGTGAAGATCGAATTGACGTGCTTCTCGACGGCGCGTTCGGACAGGCAGAGGGTCTCGGCGATGGCAGCATTACTCTTGCCCGTCGCCAGCTCGGCCATCACCTCGGCCTCTCGGGGACTGAGCCGGTGGAGCTTGGATTCCTTGCGTTTCAAACGGGCGTCGACGAGCGCATCCACGACCTTGGGATCGATCGTGGAGCTGCCGCTGCGGACGGCGTCGATGGCGTTCTCGAGCTGATTCATGTCGGCGATGCGCTCCTTGAGGAGATAGGCGAGGCCGGTGGACCCACCTTCGAGGAGGCCGAGCGCGTAGTCCGGTTCCACGTACTGCGACAACACGACGACGCCGATCTCGGGATGCGCCTCCTTGATGTGCCGCGCCGCCCGGATTCCCTCGTCGGTACGGCTCGGCGGCATTCGAATGTCGGTGATGACCACGTCGGGGGTCGCGTTGTCGACGGCTGCGATGAGCTCGTCGTATGTTTCCGCGACGGCCAGGATCTCGTATCCGGCGCTCTCGAGCAGCAGCCGTATCCCCTCACGGACGATGAAGCTGTCCTCGGCGAGCACGATGGTCGTTGTCACCCACCTCACGATAGACCCCGGGCCTCACAACGCAGTGATGCAGGGGCGGGGCGGAGACGGTGCCCGTGCGCGTGACACTGCTCGGGGTGCGGGGGTCGATCCCCACGCCGGGACCCCGGTTCGTGAGGTATGGAGGCAACACGTCCTGTATTGCCGTCGCTCGCGATCGGGAGATGCCGACACTCCTACTCGACGCCGGATCAGGGCTGGCGACCGCCGGCCCGCTGTTCGGAGGCGAGCCGTTCCAGGGCTCGATCCTTCTGAGTCACCTTCATTGGGACCATGTGTATGGACTGCCGTTCTTCGGACCGGGAGACCACCCGCGGTCCCGGGTACGCCTGTACCTACCTGCTCAGGGCGATCCCTATGAGGCGCTGGCGCGGCCGCTTTCTCCACCGACGTTCCCAATCGACGTGCATGGATTGCGTGGCGACTGGCAGGTGTTCGGTCTCGAGCCGGGTCTGTTCGAGGCGGCCGGCTTCATGGTGCTGGCGGCCGAGATTCCACACAAGGGGGGCAGAACCTTCGGCTACCGCATAGAGGACGGCGCCCGATCCCTTGCCTATCTTTCGGACCACAGCCCCACCGATTTCGGCCCCGGGCCCGATGGCGTGGGGGAATACCACACGGCGGCCATGGCGCTGGCCACCGGTGTCGACCTGCTGATTCATGATTCTCAATACACCCCGGACGAGCTCCCGGACAAGATCGACTGGGGCCACTGTTCGTACCGGTACCCGATCGAGCTGGCACGTCGGGCCGATGCTCGCCACACATTGTTGTTTCATCATGACCCGGGTCACGACGACGGGTCACTCGACGCCATCGCCGCTGCCGTCGCCGACGAGCCCTGCGTCTCGATCGCCGTCGAGGGGGAGGTTATCGATGTCTAGCGTCTCGGGCCAGGTCGATCGTCACCTCGGTGCCACCCTGCGACCCTTCGGAGATCACCAGCTCGCCACCGTGGATCCGGGCCTGCTGATCGGCCATGGCCAGCCCGAGGCCCGTGCCGGCGGAGCTGACATCATGGCCGCGGGCGAAGCGTTCGAGCACCCGGCGCCGTTCGGTTGCGGGAATACCGGGACCCAGGTCGGCCACGGTCAGCTGAAGCCTGTCGGGAGCCTCGACCAGGGTGACGGCGACCCGGGCCGTGCCGTCGTCGCTCCGGCCGTGGGTCAGCGCATTGGCCACCAGGTTGTCGATCAGGATGCGCAATCCGTCCTGCCATCCGGTGATCACGACCGGACTGGTGGGCGCAACCAGCTCGATGATGTCCTCGGGATGGCGCCGTCGGGCATCCAGCACCGCCTGATCCAACTCGTCGGCCAGGTCGAAGCTCTGGAACAGCTCGGGACCGGCCAGGTCGCCCCGGGCCAGCACCCGGAGGCCGTCGAGAAGACGGGTCATCCGGCGATGGTCGGCCAGGAGGGCGTCGAGAACCTGGGCCCGCTCCGGATGATCGGGGTGAGTCCGGAGAATCTCCAGATTGGTGCCGAGGCTGGTCAGCGGGGTCCTCAATTCGTGGGCCGCGGCGGCACCGAAACTGCGGGCCGAGTCGAGCGCCGCCCGCCGCTGCTGATCGGCCTCCTCCAGCCGGGTCATCATCACATCGAACGAGGTGGCGAGCTGGGCGATCTCGGTCGGATCGTCATCGGTTCCCGCCACCCGGCGGGAGAGGTCGGTCGAGGCCGCCACCTCGTCGGTGACGTTCCGGAGCCGGGCCAGCGGGTTCAAGGCCGCAGTGGCCGCCACCCAGGCGCCGGCGGCCAGCAGTACGGTGCCGACGAGCACGATACGCAGGGCTCGACGGCGGAGGCGAGCCAGGATGGCGGTGGAATCGTCGGTCGGTACTGCGACCTGGACGGTGGCGGCACGGACCCCGGTGCCGACGTCCCGGGTCATGACGGCATAGTCGCCAATCCAGGCCATGCCAAGCTCAGGCGGGCCGAAGTCGGTGTCCGGGGCCCCAACCGACAGGGTGAGTTCGCCGTTCTCCCACACCCGGACCACGGTCGGGGCCAGCAGCCGTTGTTCGAGCACGGCCCCGAGCTGGGGCCGGCGAGCCCGGGCCGCCAACACCGCCGGTTCGGCCAGCACCTCGAATTGCTGCTCCAGTATCGATTGGGTAGCCGCCCGCTGGTCGGAGCGGAACGCGCCGAGCAGGGCCAGGGCGCCGACGACCATGATGACGGCGCTGACCACGGCCGACAGCCACGCCACCCGGAGGCGCAGGCTCATCGTCCGAGCACGAAGCCGACACCCCGCACGGTATGGATCAAGCGGTCGCCGTTGGCCTCCAATTTGCGCCGCAGATACCCCACGAAGACATCGACGACGTTGGTGTTGACCTCGAAGTCGTAGCCCCAGACCAGTTCCAGCAACCGTTCCCTCGACATGACAATCCCCTGATTGCGGGCCAGCACCTCGAGCAGATGGAACTCACGCCGGGTCAGGGCGATCTCGGCTCCGGCCCGGGTGACCCGTCGCCGGGCCACGTCGATGCGGAGATCCTGGACCACGTGGACCAGGGGTTCGCCGTCGGGGCGGCGGCGGAGCAGGGCATTGAGTCGGGCCGACAGCTCGACCAGAGCGAACGGCTTGATCAGGTAGTCGTCGGCCCCGGCCTCCAGGCCGAGCACCCGATCCCCGACCTCGTCGCGGGCCGACAACACACAGACCGGCACATCGTTGCCGCCGGCCCGCAGCCGGCCGAGTACTTCGACGCCGTCGATGCCGGGCAGGCCGATGTCGAGGACCACCACCTGCGGTGCCTCCCGCTCGACCGCGTCGAGCGCCTCCTCCCCGGTGGCAACCGCGATGACCTCGAACCCCTCGAGGCGCAGGGCCCGATCGAGCGAGTCCCGGATCGAACGGTCGTCGTCGACGATGAGCACCGTGGGCATTCGACCATTGTGATGGACAGGCGCGGCGATGCCGCGGCTCAACCGTGAGAAGTCCATGAGACTTTGGGGCCGGCAGCTCGCAAACCCGCATTCTGTGCGCACCACGCCTCGGTAAAAGGGGGTTGGAGCGCACGGAAGGTTCAGCGTGCCGAAGTCGCTCCTCCGGAGCGACGGCTCACACCTCGAAATTGAAGTCCTCGTAGAACGCCTCGAGCTCGTCGAGCTCGTCGTCGGTGATGAGCCCGAGTCGCCACTTGATCTCCCCTGCCTCGCGGAGGATCGCTCGCAGCGCGGGCTTGCTCGGGGCCCATTGTTGCCGGCTTTCCAGCACCGCCAAACGAGCGGTCAGATCCTCGATCTCCTCGGGGGACAGCTGGTCACTCATACTTGGTCACTCATACTTCGGCCACCAACGCCCGGCCGGTGGGTGCGCCCCGGGTCAGCACCACCGGTGGCGACCCCCGGTTGACCAGGGCCGCCGCTCGCTGCAGGTAGTGGGCTCGCTCCGGCACACAGGCCCCGACGGGGCACACCCGCTGACAACGAGGCACGTCGAAGTACCCGGCGCAGTCGACGCACACGGAGGCATCGATCACGAACTGGTTCGGGCCGGGACCGATGGCCCGAACCGGACAGTCCATCTCGCACGCCGAGCAGTTGATGCATTCCGCGGTGATCATGTGGGACATCAGGTCACCTTGTCGGCCAGCGCCCCGGTCATCCCGGCCGCCTCGACCCGGTTTGCGATCACGGCGTGGTCGGTGGTGTAGAGGCCCCGGTCGACCATGGTGTCGAAGAGGATCGATCCGGAATACGTGTACTTCTTGCCCATCCCCTCCACCGTGTCCATCTGCTCACGAACGAAGCGAATGGAGTGCCCGGTGGCCAGCGAGTCGGGGAGCACGAGCAGATCGAGCCCGGCGAGGTGCCGCACGGCGTTGTGGCCGGCCAGTGCGCCGGTCACCATCGCTTCGGTGTGCCCGACGAGCAGACCGGCCTTCTCCCCGCAACAGAACAGGTTGTCGGGCCCGCCGACCACCCGCATCGTGTCATCCCGCGGTGACAGTGCGGCGTAGCGCATCGAGTTGCCGACCGTGCCGGCGTAGGGATCCTCGTACCTGACGCCCTCGAATCCCGGGACCTGACGCAGCTGATGTAGCGGCACATACGAGGTCATCAGCTTGGCCTGGCCGGTATCGAGCACCACCAGGTTCTCGGCGTACTGGGACAGCGCATACTGCTGGCACGCCTTGGCCCCCAGCTTCTTCTCGTCGACCAGGTGCCGGGGCAGTGGCACCACCACCACACCGTCGGCCTCCAGCGTGGCCACCAGCCCCGGATCCATCGTCTCCTTGTTGAGCTTGCACGAGCCGCTCATGGCCCCGATGGTGCCGTCGGCCTTGCGACCCAGCCGCTCGGCGACACCGGCCAGCTCGGCGACGCTCACTCTCGGCCCGAATGTCGGGCAGCGCACGATGCACATCACGCAGCCGTTGCCGTGGTCGGTGCACCACGACTGTCCACCGGCGGTTCCGGTGGCGTCGATGAAGACGTCACCGTCGACGACGTGACCGCTCTCGAGGGTCACCGAGTCGATCGAACCGTTGGCCCGCGTGAGCTGGTTGACCCGGCTCATCAGCCAGATCTCGACGTCGTGGGCGAGGAGGGCGTTTCGCACGCCGGCGGAGATCGTGTTGACGTTGTAGAGCGACGCGTGGCGGTGACCGGGGAACTCGATGTTGCGATGGAGCGAGTGATCGTCACAGACCTCGAACAGCTCGCCTGCGCCGAGTGCGATCATCTCCTCGGCTGCGGTGTAGCGCCCGTTGTTCCGCATGATCCCGCCGACGATGCCGGCCCCGAGCAGCTCGTCGCTCCGCTCGAGAATGACCACCTGTTCGGCCCCCGCCTTGCGGGCTGCGATGGCCGCTGTGCAGCCCGACCATCCTCCTCCAACGATCACCACTCTGCTGGTCACTGCTCTGCCTCTCTTCCGGTCACGTCGATGGTGTGCTCGTAGGCCGCCTCCATGGCCGCCAGGTTGGCCGCGATCCGCCGCACCGGCAGCCGCACCCTGGCTGCGGCTCGCAGCGAGTCCATCGACACGGCGTCGCACAGGGCGGCGACGCACCCCAACGAGGTCACACCGGCTGAGATCGGCGTGCCGGTGTGCTCCCGGGCCAGGTCGGTGATGGGTACGATCATCGACCCGCCCGGTTGCGGCTCCATCGCGCCCTCGTCGACCACCAGCCGGCCCCCGGTGCGGGCTCGATCGAGCTGAGCGGTCGTCGGACTCCCACTGAGCACAACGAGCACGTCGGCTTCGTCGGCGACGGGGTAGCTGATCGGTTCCGACCCGATGACGACATCGACCTGGCTCGGCCCACCCCGGGTGGCGGAGCCGTACTGGCCGAACTGGGTGGCCCACAGTCCCTCACCCAGACCGGCCGCCTCGCTGAGGATGGTGCCGGCCAACTTCACCCCCTGGCCCCCGACCCCGACGATGCGGACCTCGAAGCGGTCCGGGGCCCCGGCGCGAGGTGGCGCCACCGGACCTGGAGGCGACGAAGGTGCCGGGAAGGCGGCCACCCCGTCGGACCATGCCCGGTAGGCGGTGAAGTACTCGGGCCAGTCGGTCTGACGGCTCATGACCCCGGTGTGCAGCGCCGGGTCACCGGTCACACCGAGGACCGAGAAGCCCGGAGTGGCAACGGCCTCGACGACGAGGTCGGCCAGCTCGGGAAGGTTTCGCAGCGATCCCCGCCCCACCAGGCAGGCCTGGAGGGCGGTCGCCCACTCGAGGGGTGTGCCGGCACGCTCCATCTCCACCTGGTAGCCGGTCGAGGTCCATTCCGCCCGGTCGATGGAAGCGTCGCCGGCCTGGAGCAGGTCGGAGCGTACCAGCAACAAGGTCATACCGATGTTGCGGCGGGCGGCGTGGATGAGGTGGTTGGTCCCCAGTGTCACGCTGTCGGCGGCGGCCACCAACAACAGCGGCGTGTCGGGCAGAGCGGCCCGCAGGCCGACGGCCACGGCGATGACCCGTCCCGGCGGTGCCAGCACAAGCGGAAAACGGGTGTGCCGGTGCTCCCCCTCGGGCCGGTACGGCAGGCTCGACAAGATGATGGGGTCCGACCGCCTCCGGGCCACGACCTCGAAAACCTCGTGCAGCGCCTCCCAGGTGTCGGCGTAGGGGGTGTCGGCGAAGGGGGTCACCGCCGTCACGGCCCCGACGCCTTCGCCCGGGAAGCGTTGCCTTCGACAGTACTGAGGATCTGGGCGGGATCGATCGGGAGGCCGTCGGCCCGGTTGACGCCCTCCACCGACGCCCGCCGCCCCACGACCCGCTCGACCTCCAGGCGGATCTGGCCCAGGTTCAGCTCCGGTACCACGAACCGGTCGACGCGATCGGCCAGCCGATCGATGACGTGGTCGGCGAAGGGCCAGATGGTCTTGAGCTTGAGCAGCCCGAGCCGCTGTCCTTGGGCCCGGGCCTGATCGACGGCGTGGCGGGCCGAACGGGCGGTGCAACCGTAGGCCACGATCACCGTCTCGGCGTCGTCGAGGTGGATCTCGTCCCAGTCGAGGATCTCGTCCAGATGATCGTCGAACTTGCGTTGCATGTAGGCCCACCACCGGGCCACGACCTCGGGATCCTCGGTCGGGGCACCGCTCTCGTCATGGAGCAGCCCGGTGACGTGGAAGCGGTAGCCGCTGCCGAACTCGGCCAGCGGAGGAGCGTCGTCGCCCGAGTAGTCGAACGGACGGTACTGGTCGGGCGCCACGCCGGGTCGGGGCCGAGTGACCACGTGGATCTCCCCCGGTTCGGGAATCTCGACCTTCTCCCGTAGCTCGGCCACGATGGCGTCCGACAGCAGCACGACCGGGGTCCGGAACCGCTCGGCCAGGTTGAACGCCCGGACCGTCAGCTCGAAGGCCTCCTGGGCGCTGCTCGGGTAGAGGACGATGATCGGGTGATCGCCGTGGGTGCCCCATCGGGCCTGCATCACGTCGCCCTGGGCCACCTTGGTCGGCAGCCCGGTCGATGGTCCCACCCGTTGCACGTTGACGATCACGCACGGCACCTCACCGACCACGGCGAAGCCGAGATTCTCCTGCATGAGCGAGAACCCGGGACCGGAGGTGGCCGTGGCCGCCTTCAGCCCCCCGAGCGAGGCGCCGATCACGGCCGCCATCGAGGCGATCTCGTCCTCCATCTGGATGAACACGCCCCCGACCTCGGGGAGGCGGCTGCTCAGTACCTCGGCCACATCGGTCGACGGCGTGATGGGATAGCCGGCGTAGAACCGGCAGCCGGCGGCGATGGCGCCTTCGGCGATGGCCTGGTTACCGTGCATGAAGGAGGGAGTCGACATCCACGACCTCCGATCCTGGGGCGATGATCTCGATGGCGAAGTCCGGGCAGTGCCACTCGCACAGCTTGCAGCCGATGCACCGGTCGAGGCCCGGAGTCAGCGGGTAGTTCTGTTCGTCGGGAGCGAGCACGTCCTGGGGGCACCAGGCCACACACAGCCCGCACGCCTTGCAGAAGTCCCGGTAGACCTTGATCTCGAAGATGCCACGAGTGATGTCGTCCCCGTGAGGAGTGTCGTCCTGGTGAGGAGTGTCGTCCTGTGGCGGTGTGCCGTCCATCGTCGCCTGCCCTACCTCTCGTTTTCAGCCCAGTCACGGTAACGGTGGCTGAGATCGTCCGCTCCGGTGCGATCCCAGATCACGCCCCGGCCCACCATCGGCTCGGTCCGGGCGTGCCCCCCGGCGAGAATCTCAGGCCCGACGTCGCGGCCCGACGCGGTGACCCGCACCGGCAGGAGCTTGCGCCGCTCCAGCGTGGGATTGGTCGGCCGGGTCTCGCCGTCCATGGCTGCGATCATGTCGGCGGCCTGCGGTGTGCCGTTCATACGTCCGTAGATGGTATGGCAGTTGCTGATGACCTCGACGAGGGCGAAGCAGTCCACCTCGATCGCCCGCTCGATCAGCTTCACCAGCGAGGCGGTGTGGTTGACGGTGGCCCGGGCGAAGAACGGCGCCCGCATGGTGCGGGCAACCGCCTCGAGATCCATGGGACGCTCGATCGATCCTGCGGTCGAGGTCGTGCTCACGCCTCCCCTCGGCGTGGTCGGCGACGACTGGCCGCCGGTGAGCCCGTACACGTGGTTGTTGACGACAATGGCAACGATGCCGATGTTGCGGCGCATGGCGTGGGCCAGATGGTTGCCCCCGATCGACATGGCATCGCCGTCGCCCATGACGGTCAGGACGGTCATGTCCGGTCGAGCCATCTTCACCCCGGTGGCGAAGGCCGGCGCCCGACCGTGGGTGGTGTGGATGGTGTTGAAGTCGACGTAGCCCGACATCCGGCCGGTGCAGCCGATTCCCGAGATCATCGCCACCTCGTTCTTGTCGAGGCGGCGGTGATCGACCGCCTGGACGATGCAGTTCATGATGATCCCCAGCCCGCACCCCGGGCACCATGTGGTGGGCAGGCGCTCGACTCGGATGTAGTCGCGGAGCGTGCGGGAGGTCTGGAGGGTCACCGGCCTGGTCCTGTGGTTCCGGGGGAGGGGAAATGGCGTGCTGTTCGGAATCCTGCCTGGCAAGGATGCCTGGCTTTGGATACTGCCTGCCTTGGATACTGCCTGCCTTGGATACTGTATGCCATATGAGGGGGTGTCAACCGACGCCCGATCATGAGGACTCGTGGGGCTTTTGGACCGGCACCGGCCGCATGCCAAGATGGCGCCATGCGTCTGGCCTTGGGAATGGGATACTGGTCGTCGGGTCCGCCGGAAGGAGCGAGCGAACAGATCGCCACGGCCGAGAGCCTCGGCTTCGATTGTGTGTGGACGGCCGAGGCCTACGGGTCGGATGCGCTGACCCCGCTGGCGTGGTGGGGGGCCGGTACGGCCGTCATCGGGCTCGGCACCTCGATCTGCCAGCTGTCGGCCCGGACCCCGGCAGCCATGGCCATGGCCGCCATGACGCTGGATCACCTGTCGGGGGGACGATTCCGGCTGGGCCTCGGGGCATCCGGTCCCCAGGTGGTGGAGGGCTGGTATGGCATGCCCTACCCCAAGCCGCTGGCCCGAACCCGGGAGTACGTGGAGATCGTGCGGGCCATCGTGGCCCGGGAGGAGCCGGTCGCCTACCAGGGCGAACACTTCCAACTGCCGTATCCGGGCGGTGCCGGTCTGGGAAAGCCGCTCAAGTCGACCATCCACCCTCTGCGAACCGACATCCCTATCTATCTGGGCGCCGAGGGCCCGAAGAACGTGGCCATGACGGCAGAGATCGCCGACGGCTGGCTGCCCCTGTTCTTCTCCCCCAAGGACAATGACTTCTATCGCAGCGCCATGGACGAGGGCTTCGCCCGGGACGGGGCCCGGCGCAGCGTCGACGACTTCGATGTCGCCGCCGTGGTCCCGGTGGTGATCGACGACGACGTGGAGGCCGCGGCCGACATGATCCGACCCATGCTCGCCCTCTACGCCGGCGGTATGGGGGCCAAGGAGGCCAACTTCCACCTCAACGTCTTCGCCCGCATGGGCTACGCCGACGCCTGCGCCCGGATCCAGGAGCGGTATCTGGCCGGGGACAAGAAGGGCGCCGTCGCCGCCGTGCCCACCGACATGGTGGAGTCGGTGGCCCTGATCGGACCACCGGCCAAGATCGCCGCCGACGTCGAGGCGTGGCAGGAGACGGTGGTCAAGACACTGATCATCTCCGGCCCCCCTCCCCTGCTGCAGGCCATGGCCGAACTCGTCGACCGGTAGTCAACACCCCATTCTGTGCGCACCAGCTTTCGAAAACGGGGGGCGGGTGCGCACAAAACGTCGTGGTCGGAATGAGGCGGTGGCCGAAGCGGTTCTTCATACGATGATCTGAGACGACGCGAACGCACCAGTCCGAGAACGAAATGACCGAGAACGAGATGACCGAGATGAATGCGATGGCCACAGCCAATCTGCTCGGCGTCGTCGGCAGCCTCCGGGCGCCGTCGATCAACGCCTTGACCGCTCGTGCAGCTCGAAGCCTGCTGCCCGGGGGAACGACACTGAGCCTGTTCGATCCAGAGTCGATTCCGTTCTACAACGGTGATGTCGAGGCGGTCGGGTTGCCCGGACCGGTCGCCGAACTCCATGCCCGGGCAGCCGAGGCCGACGGCATCATCTTCTTCTCCCCCGAGTACAACAGTTCGTTTCCCGCCGTGACCAAGAACGTGATCGATTGGCTGAGCCGTCCGCCCAAATCGTGGGAGAACACGGCCGTCACCATGATCGCCAGTACCCCGGGGCCACGGGCCGGCAAGGGGGTCCGCGACCACTTCGAGTCGATCATGGCCTTCCAACCGGTGCGACTGTTCCCCACCCTCGGCATCGGTCGGTATCGGGACAAGGTCGACGACAGCGGGCGGCTGACCGATGAGCAGACCCTGAGCGAACTCGGTTACCACCTCACCGAGTTCACCCGGTTTGCCGTCGAAGTCGTCGGGGCCACGGCCGACGTCAACGAGTGACCGAGGATCGATCCGAGCCGTCGACCGAGATCACCACCAGCTCGGTGGGAGATGTCCGCTCGGCCGGCGGCAGTGTCCTCGATGGAGCGTCGCCGCCCGACGACCTGAACCAGGTATTGGGTGCCGTCGTCGGCTTCGGCCACACCTTTGGCCCTGACCACCGCCTCATCGAGGCCGTCCAGCAGCCGATGCAGCGTCGCCCTGTCGGGCTCGGGCGGGAACGGCACGGTGGTCACGGTGTGCACGTCGAACAGGGTTGGGGGCGGGATGTCGTCCGCCACCCGCCCGCCTCCCAGGTCGAGCAGGCCGGCGTAGACGAAGCCGCTGTCGGCGGTCACGATCGGCGTACCGGGGGCGAGTTCGGCGATGACGGCCCGAACCGTTTCCAGCCGGGACGCCGACACCAGGTCGGCCTTGGACACCATGACGAGATCGGCCGAGGTGATCTGGGTGATCACCGCGTGTGGCCACCAGATCGTCGGCCAGCTGGTGCGCCAGTTGCTCGGCGTCGACCACGACCACGATGCCATCGAGGCGGAACCCGGCCGAGCGGCCCCAGGGGGCGACGCGGACCGGTTCGGCCACCCCACTCAGCTCCAGCACCACGTGTTCCGGTGGCGTTGGTCGTGCCCGCAGCCGATCGAAGGCGGCCCCCACCCCATCACTGAGGCTGCAGCAGACACAGCCGTCGGTGAACTCGATGGTGTCGGCGCCCCGGCGTCGGATCAGGGCGGCATCCACGTTGACTGCGCCAACGTCGTTGACCAGCACGGCGATGGGACGGGTCGTGCGGGCCAGCAGTTCGTTGATAAGCGTGGTCTTCCCCGCACCGAGGTAGCCCCCGATCAGGGTAAGGGGGACCCTGCGTCCGTCCCAGGGAAGGAAGTCCGGCTCCTGGTAGGCCACCGGCGGCCTCAGTCCCGATCGAGGGGGCGGGCGAAGCTGATCTCGTGCCCGTCGGGGTCCTGGATGTGAAAGTAGCGCTCCCCCCATGGGGCATCGGCCGGCTCGGTCAGCGGCCGGTGGCCGGTGTCGAGGGCGTGGCGGTACACGGCGTCGGGATCGGCGACGTGGAGGATGAACCGTCCCCAGCCGGTGCCGGGGGCGGCGCCGGTGTACTGGAGGTTGATGAAGTTGGCGCCGATCCGAAACGAGGTGAAGTCGGCATCCGGTCCGCCGTAGGCCGTGGCAAATCCGAGGTCGCTGTAGAAGCGGACCGAGGTCGCCATATCGGTCACCACGAGGGTGACGGCGTTGATCTTCGCTTGGTGCCCGATGCCGGGTAACGGGGTGTCCACGACCTCCGAAGGCTAGCAGCACCTGCTACCGACGAGCGGGCCAGAATCGCCGGCCCCGAAGGCCGGCGGCGGCCAGGAAGACGACGGCGGAGAGCACGATGGCCCCGCCGACGATGGTCGGAGTCCGAGGCACTTCACCGGGCCAGATCCAGACCCAGAGCGGGGCCAGCACGATCTCGGTCATCAGCAGGAGGGGCACTTGGGCGGCCGGCACCGAGACATGGCCGAGATTGAACATGGGCATACCGACACCGAGCAGCACCAGCCCGGCGGCAAACCCGATGGCGGCGTCCCGCACCGACATGGCCAGGCCGTCCCCGGTGAGAGCCACGATGGCGGCAACCACACCGAGCACCGTGCCGCCGACCAGCGGTGGCACCACCGGGTCCTTGTCCGGTGCCAGTTTGATCATGACGTTGTACAGCCCGAGCACTCCGGGAATGGCCAGGGCCAAGAGCACACCGACCACCGAACCGGCTTCGAAGCCACCGCCGACCATGATGGCGATACCGACAGCGGCCACCGCCATGGCCAGCCACGTCCGGGCCTGAACCGGTTCCCGCAACAACACCCAGCCGAACAACGCCCCGGAGAACGGACCGGCCGACTGGAGGAAGGCGATGAGGGCGGTGGAGGTCCGGGCCAGGGCCAGGATGTAGAGCGACGACATCGACGCCATCAATAGTGAGGCGAGCAGGGTCTGCCAGTTGAAGGCCGCCCGCCGCACCGGACGGTGCCGTCGCCGGGCGGTCATGATAACGGTGGCGGCCAATGCGGTTCCGGCGCCCCTCACGGTGAGGAACTGCCAGTCGGTGGCCCGGTCGACGGCTCGGAACAGCAGCGGCGTGAAACTGAACACCACGCCGGAGCCGACGACCATGGCCACACCCATGGCATAGCTGGGAACGGTCTGGCCTCGAAACGCCAGCCGCAGGGCGAGCACCATCGCCGAAGCGTAGCCCGGGCCGGTCAGCTGATCGAGTTGCCCCTCGGGGGCCACCGAACGTCGATCAGAGCAGGAAGGCCAGGCCCATGCAGACAGCAGCCGATCCGATGAAGGCCGGGGTGACGGCCGGTCTGATCGAGCCTCGCCCGATGGTCCACACGATGCCGCCCTTGACCAGGGTGTTCGTGGCTGCGGCGATGGCGATGGCCCTGGCCGCTACCGAATCGGCGATGGAACCATCGCCCCGGCTGAGGTTGGCCATCGAAAGCGTGATGGCATCGATGTCGGCCACCCCCGACACGAGGGCGGACAGGTACACACCTCGGTCACCGAAATACATGGAGGCGGCCTTCGAGGCGATCAGGATCACGCCGTACAGCAGCCCGAACTGGATGGCAGGACCCAACCGGAACGGATTCGAGAACGTGCCCATGTCCGCCTCCGGGCGGTCTCCATCCCTCCCCCGCCAATAGAGAAAGGCCGCCCATCCGATTCCGACGAGAACTCCGGCACCCAACGGAACGATCACGTCTCCGACGAGGGCGGCGTTGACAGCCTGCACTTCGATGAGGACCCGTACGAACATGATCGTCCATGCCAGCACCAGGCCGAGAGCGAGCGGACGGCCCAGACCGGTGGCGCCCTTGCTGCGCTCGGACAGCGTCAGCGTGACGGCGGTCGATGAGACGAGACCTCCGAGGACCCCGGTCAGTCCGACACCCCGTCTCGCCCCCACGATCTGGATCAGGATGTAGCCGACCAACGACAGACCGGAGATGAAGACGACCATCAAGCCAACCGAGAACGGCGTTGCGGCATTGAACGGTTCGGGCCCGATCGGCTCATCGGGAAGGAGTGGCAACACCAGTGCAGCGAGAATGGCAAACTGGAGGCTGGCCGACACGTCCTCCTGGTGGATCGACGCAACCAGGCTCCGAGTCCATGGCTTGATGGCAAGAATGGTCGCGGTCGCCACGGCGACCCCGACGGCCACTTGGACCATCCCGTATCCGGCGGCGGCTCCCGCCACGAACACGACGAGCACCGCCATCTCGGTCGTCATCCCAACCTCTCCCGATCGGGTGCCCTGGTAGTAGGCGACCAGGATGAACGAACCGACCGCCAGCAGCAATGCGACAACGACGAAGCCGCCATCGCTTGCCGAGTCGACCAGAGCGCCCAAGGCCCCAACGAGAGCGATGAGGGCAAAGGTTCTCGCACCGGCGAATCGGTCACCGCCCTTGGGGTGTTTCGAGTACTCTCGCTGGAGACCGACGAACAACCCGATGGCCAGCGTGGTCCCCAATCGAACGAAGGCTGTTGTCACGTCCACGTCCACGCCGGTCCTTCCGCTCGCCACCCCTGTGCGTCATGATGCACACGGCCGGTGGTCGGTACACAACTCGGGCCCGGGGATTCCCACACAAGCACGGGCTGGACAGCGCGGCGCCTCGAAAGGGAGAGACCCCGGAGCCGTCAGTCCCGGTCGAGGGGTCCGAGGGTGGCGGTCGGCTCGGGCATGACCAGTCGGCGGGCCCGGGGATCGTCGACATACCAGCTCTGACCGCCGGGTAGCCGGCCGACCCGAAGGCCGAGTGAGCCGGCGGCCGGTGGTGCGGTCTGGGCCGTCCACGGAGCCACTTCGACCCCGTCGACCAGCAGACGGCTGTCGCCGTTCTGATCGGTCCACTGCTCGACCTTGACCCACGCACGCCGTGGCCGAGAGCCTGGGCGCCGGAACCATCAACCGACTCCACCGCACCCGAACGGCGCCGCAGATCCCAGGTGCCGGCACCCACATAGGCGGCGTCGAACTGATCGGTCGGCGACTGACCGGCCCGAGTACCCGACGCCAGATCGACACCGGTGACGGTCGAGGCCCACCACCAGGTCTCGAACACCGTGCCCGGTTCGTCGAGACCGGTGGCCACGGCCCAGGCGGCTGCTCCCGAGTCCGCCGTCTCGGGAGCAGCCAGAGCAAAACCACCGGACCGAGACTGAACCCCGGACACAGTCCACGGCCCCGGGACATCGGTCTGTTGCTGACCGACCGTGACCGTGAGGGCCTGATCGGCCACGGTGGAGTAACGCAGCGAGACCTCGGTCGCGGTCGGGGCCAGGTGCCCGATCTCGACATGGTCGATCTCACCATCAAGACCCGCCGGTCCCCGTCGACCGATTACCGAGGATCACATCGGTGGAGGTGTCGGTACTCAACGAACCGGAAGCCGCGGCAGTGTCCACCTCCGACCCGTCCACATACAGCCGTACCGTCGAGCCATCCCAGGCGACGGCAACATGATGCCACGTGCCGGTGCTGACGACGCCACCCTGGACGGCGACCGGGCCGCCACCAACACCGAGGGCGGCCACGGCCTGGCCCGGTGCCGTCGACCCCGAGTTCAAAGACCGGATCGCCGCCCGAGGTCCGCTTCGACACCACAGAGTCGGTTCCGCCAAGGGCTGGCGGGACGAATCCAGGCACCGACGCTCAAGCTCGGCGTCGGTGACGTCAAGCGCCGGACCCCGCAGCAGGTCGCCGCCGCCGTTGAAGGTGATGAGCCGAACCGGCTGTCCCAGCGATAGCCGCCGAAGCCGGATCCAAGCCACCCTCGGCGAACAGGTCGCTACGCCGAACCGAGGCGTCGACCACGAGATCAGCGAACGCCACCACGGTGACCACAGCCGAGAACTCGGAGCTGGCCCCATAGGAGCCGCCCCCCAGATCCTCGGTGGCGGTGGCGCTCAACAGCATCACCGGCGAACACCGCAGGAACCGCAACCACAAACGATTCAGGACCCGAGCCGGTGTGGGTCACGATCTGGGCCGCCGCCAAGCTCTCACCCTCGCCATAACCCGAGGGATCGGCCCCCTCGGTCGGGTTGGCGAACACCTCGATCCGGTAGTCCCCGGCCGGCACATCCAACTCGACGTCCAAGGTGGTGTCCCCCGAAACCGGAGCAGTAGAACCGGATGATTCAACAATCCATTGGCCCCGGCGTCGCCATCACCGGCATCATTGGCCGTGACACCGTCGTCGATCCAGCCCGATCCCCAGACTCTCCGTTGCCGGTGATGGTGTTGCCGAGGATCGCGTTGTCGGCGGCGGAGGCACCGGATACGACAAGGCCGAAGAAGCCGTTGGCTGAGATGGTGTTGCCTTCTCCGACTCCGGCACCTCCGACCAGCGTCCCCACGGTGTTGGAAAGGTAGACGCCGGCGTGGGTCGAGCTCTCGGTGCCGTTGGGAACGGCCCCGCTCTTGGCGGAATCGAGACCGACGATGTTGTTCTGGATGATGTTCCCGGTCCCGTTGGGTCCAAAGGCGTAGATGCCGTACCACGGGTTGCCGGAAATCACATTGCCGGCCGAAGGCGTGCCGATGACCGTGTTTGAGGTGTCGAGGAGGTAGACGCCGGTCTGCTGGTACTGCGGGGTTCCGTCGTAGGGAACGGCGGCCGTACCCGTGCGATCCACTCCGATGTGGTTGTTGATGATCTGGGTCCCACCCGAGGTGACGGCCGCCCCGTCGGACCAGTCGTCGATGGCGATCCCCCGCTGGCGGTTCCCGGAGATGATATTGCGGTCGGCGGCCGAGATGCCACCGATGACGTTGCCGGGCGACTGGTCGACCAGCACACCCTGGATGATGTTGCCGACTCCACCGGTCACGCCGTCGATGCTTGTACCGATGTAGTTGCCGGCGATGGTGTTGGCCGAGCCACCGGTGATGGCGATGCCGGAGCCGAACCGATTGACCACAAACCCACGCACCTCACCGTTGGTCCCGGCCAACTCGAGCCCGGTACCGCCGACCCCCGACCCGTTCAGCTCGAGTTCCGGGCCCAGAGCGTTGGGATTGATGATGGTGGAGCCGTCGGCCGCATCGTAGGCGATGGCATCGAGGATGGTGTCGGCATCGGTCACCACCGGGAGAGAGACGGTGGGGGCCAGGCTCCACCAGATGTTGCCACCGCCGTCGGAGCCGTTGGCGGCGACCGCCGGGACAAACCGCATGGTGTTGGGACCGGTGATGGCGTTGGCGTTGTCGATGAAGCGACGCAACGAACCCTGAGCGGAGGTGGCGTCCGCTCCTTGGAGGTTGGTGACCACATTGAACGAGAAGCCGAAGTCGACATCCTCGATGTACACCCCAGTGCTCAGATCCAGTCTGGCCAGGTGCTCGGCGGTGCCGGCGTCGGTCTGATCGTCGGAGACCGCCCCCTGTTTGCCTCCGAAGAGCGGACCGGCGGCGACGGCGTACGAATAGGAACCGTCGAAGGTGGCGGCGCCGGCCGGGCCGTAGGTCTGCTCGGCCCAACCGCTGCCACCGGCTGATGGAGTGACGGTGGCCGAATCGATTGCGACGTAGTAGGTCCCGTCGGGAAGGCCTTCGAAGAAATACCTGCCGGTGGGGCCGCTGACCTTGGTGTCGAAAAGGGTGTCGGTGGTATCGGGCTCGCCGGTGACGGTGCCGTCGTCCCGGTAGAGGTTGACGGTGACGCCGGGGACGCCGGGGTCGTTGGCGTCGGTGGGGGAACTGCCCGGCGGCGAGGGCGTCACCATCGATGTCGTCGAACACGGTGCCCTCGAGCGACGGCGGGTTGGCGGGCGGCACCGCGAAGGCGAGCGCCCCGTAGGCCGCTCCGTTATCGATGCTGCGGCCGGCGTCAAGCGCTCCCGACGTTGTCGTCACCTGGTACAGCGCACCTGGATCGATCCCCCACAGCTGGCCGGTGGAGTCGAACGAGATGTCGGTGAGGGACTGCGCCAACGAGCCAATCACCAGAGCATTGCCATTGCCGGTGCGAACGGACACCAGGTAATCGATCCCGGCCCCGTCGGACACAACCCCGTAGAGCTGCCAGTCGGTCGGGTCGATGGCCAGCCCGGTGTAGTCGGTGGCGCCGCCGTGCTGACGAAGCTTGATGTAGTCGACACCGGCACCGAAACGCGTCGGGAATGTGGGCGCCCGTGACGGGGTCGATCTGGAACAGCACATCGATCAGACCGGGCCGGACATGCACGGCCCAGATGACCCCGGTAAGCGGATGGAACGCCAGACCCGGCACATTGTCGAAGGTTACGGCACCGTATTCACCGTTGCCGGTGCCGAGGCCGGGGCCGAAGGGCGAGAACACACCGGAGCTCGACATCGAGGGTGCCGAGTTGATCACCGTCGGCGGCGTAGAGAACGCCGGACAGCGGTTCGATGGCGGCGGCCTCGATCCCGGATGTGGCGGTCCCGGTGCCGATGTCGACCTCGTTGGTGACAGGATCGAAGCTCGCCGGGTCCACCGTGGTCGAGCAGATCGTCCCCTCCTCGATCCCTCCGGTCCCGGCCACCAGGTACGGATCCGACGACGCCACGTCGGTGACGGTCCAGGCGAAGGTGTCGGTCACCGCCGGGTTGACACCGTCGGTGACACTGATCTCCACGCTGTAGGGGCTCGACGCCGCGGCGGCATGGTTGATCATCCCGGAGACGAGCCCGCTGTCGGGGTCGATGGACAGCCCGAGCGGCAGGCCGGTTGCGGAGTAGACGAGCGTGTCGGCCGGATCGGGGTCGGTTGCCGCCGCCGACAGCGAGACCCACGAGGCCTCGGCATCGGAACGGTCGAGCAGGTCCTGGTCGAACACCGGCGGCCGGTTGGCGACGACGTTGGCCGAGAACTCCGATGTCTGCGACACCTTGGTGGCGGTGGCGGCGACGGCGTCGCCGGCGGCAAGGCCGGTGATGCCGGCGAGAGTCCAGTCGCCGGAGCCGTCGGCCGTTGTGGTCCCGACATGCTCGACACCTTCGCCGTAGTCGGTGCCGGCGCTGGTGTCGGAGCCGTCGCCGTCGGCCACCGCCCGGTAGACCTGAACGGTGGCACCGGCACATGCCCGGCCGGTGACCGTGGTGGCAGAGGCGTCATCGATGATCGGAGTATCAAGACCCCCATTGCCGACACCGAGATCGGTCCCGCACGATGGAGGCGTCGCCGTGTTGGCCGTCACTCCGTCACCCAGCGTGGCCGTCGTGGCGGACAGGTCGATGGCGTTCCCTTCGTTGGCCCCGAACAGGTTCCGGTCCATGGCGATCTGACCGGCACCGCTCTTGACTACGACACCCGGTCCGGTGTTGCCGGTGATCGTGTTCGTGGTCAGGGTCGCCCCGGTCCCGTCGACGAGCACACCGGTGGCCCCACTCCCGGTCACCTGATTGTCGGTCATCGTCACCCCGGTAGCGACATAGAGACGCACACCAACGCTCCCATTGTCCTCAACCAGGTTGCGATCGACGGCCAGCGTCGACGTTCCCAGGGTGACGAACACGCCATAGGTCCCGTTGAGACGCATGGTGTTGTCCGATACCGACGAACTGACCGCACCAATCCACAGACCAACTGTGGAGTTGTTCTGGAAAAGGTTGCGGGTCACGGTGGAGGCGTTGATATCGCCGATGGCCGCCCCCTCGCTTGTGTTCCCGTCGAAGGTGTTGTCGGTGACGACGACGGTCGTCGGCGGATCGATTACCGACACGCCGGAGTCGCCATTGCCGACGAACCGATTCCGGGCAATGGTGAAGGAACCGGTGTTGTTGATCTGGATACCACCGCTCGTGCCGTTCGACTCGAAATGGCTGTCCTCCACGGCCCAATTCGGGAGCCCTACCCAGAACCGGGCGCCGGCGAAGGAGGTGTGAGCCACATGGCTGCGCCGAACCGTGCCATCCGACCAGTCGTCGGCGTAGAGGCCGGTGACCGAGGCCTCGGCCCCCGGATCGCCACCAACCGGGGTGGCACCGACCACGGCATCCTCGAGCAGGAAACCGGTGCGCGCCGTGTCGCCGGCATCGCCGCCGGCCTGGATGTCGCCATCAGCCGTGCTACCGAACCCCCAAATGGCCAGCCGCCGGATGGTGGTGTCGTCGGCATCGGTGTCGAGACCGCGCGGCAACCTCCCCGACACCACACCATCGGCGATCTCCAACTCCGGCCCGGCCACTGCGGCGATCGAGACTTCATCACCGGTGCCCGGACGTCCATCAGCGCCGACACCCACCGACCCGGCGGTCCCCAACGTCGCAGTATTGGTGTCGAGCACCGAGGAGCCATCCGTGAAGTCGAACGCCGCCCCATCGATCGTGGTCGACCCATCGGTCAGCACCGGCAGAGCACTGGTCACCGATACCCGCCACCACGAATTCCCCCCGCCATCGGTCGCACCGGCAGGCTCCGCCGGTACGAACCGCATGGTGTTGGCACCGGTGATGGCGTTGGCATTCTGGATGAACTGGCGCAGCGATCCCTGAACCGTGCGATTGGCCCCGGTGTCATCATCCCGGCTGTCACCACCTTCGCTGGTGGTGACCACATTGAACGAGAACCCGAAGTCGACACCGGTCACGTCGGCGCCGGGGACGGAGACACTGGCGAGGTGTTCGGCACCGGAGTACCAGGTGGTCAGATCGTCGGAGACCCCGGCACGACGGCCGCCGTAGCAGGGCCCGGCCGGTGTGACCGCCACCGTCCCGCCCGATCCATTGGCGCAGAACCGGAAGCCCGGTCCGTAGGTCTGTTCCGCCCAAACATCACCGGGTAGCGCCGTCCCAGCCGCCGGTGTGACCGTCTTCAAGTCGACCACCACAAAGTACTTCCCGCTGCTCAGACCGGAGAAGGTGTAGGCGCCGCTCGGATCGGTCTGCAAAGTGCTGTGGAAGGTATCGGTCGCCTCGGCGATCCCATCCCCGTCGGTGTCAAGATAGAGGTGCACGTCGACGCTGCCGGCGCCTGGGTTGTTGGCATCGCCGATTGTGCCGTCGCTCAGGACGTCCCCGACGACGTCCTCGAAGACGGTTCCGGAGATCGAGTGGGTCACGGCCGACGCCACCGTGATGGGCGCCGACAGCTCCGAGGTGGAGGCAAACCCGGCCGCTGCGCCGGAGTCGATTCGGGTGGCGGTGGCGGTGACGACATCACCGGCCGAGCCTGCGAATGTGTGCGTGATCCCGGTCCCGGGCCCTGCGGTGGTGGCGGAGAGGAAACTCTCCCCCTCCCCGTTTCCGGAGGCGTCCGCTCCAGAGGGATTGGAGAAGAACTCGACCCGATACTGCTCGGGATTGGCCGGTACATCCAGATCGAACGTCACGGTCACTGTCCCGGCCGATTCTTCAGCCGAGGTGATGACCGGGAAGTTGAGCAGGTCGTTGGCACCGGAATCGCCGTCACCGGCGTCGTTGCCGGTGACACCGTCGTTGCCGAGATCGATGCCGAGCTGGCCGTTGGCGTAGATGTCGTTCCCGAGGATCGGGTTGAGGTTGGCCGAACTGTTCTGCACCATGACACCGTCCTCGGTATTGCGGGCGATGGTGTTGCCGGCCCCGGCCGCGGTCCCACCGATTCGGTGACCGTCCTCGGTGGTGACCCGTACCCCGTTCGTGCCGTTCCCCAGCGCCGTGGTTCCGTCGGCGCCGCCACCGATCAGGTTGCCCTCGATGATGGTGCCGGTGGTACCCGTGCCGGGACTGGCACCATCACTGATGATGATGCCGTCGTTGCCGTTGGCCGAGATGACATTGCCCTCACCGGCCGCCGAGCCACCGACGATGGTGTTGTTCGCACCGGATTCGATCTGCACACCACGGTCATTGTTGGGCAGCGGGGCGTTGCCGGTGATGTCGACACCAATGTAGTTGCCTTTGATGACATTGCCGGTGGTACCGGCGTTCTGCAGGTAGACGCCATCGGTGCCGTTGCCCGAAATCACGTTGCGGTGCCCGGCCGTGGCCCCACCGACCGTGGTCGTGTTGGCACCGTTGTAGAAGTAGATGCCGGCGCCACCGTTGCCCCGATCCAGAAGGCCGGTGGCGTCGGTGCCGATCAGATTGCCCTCGATGCGGTTGTTGGCCGTGGCCGGGTTGGCGTTTCCGTCCAGCATGATGCCGTTGGTCGGGTTCCCCGAGATGATGTTGCCTTCACCGGCGCCGCTGCCACCGATGTCGGTGTTGTTCACGCCGTCATAGATCACCAGACCGTGGCGGGTGTTGGCCACGAGCGTGGACCCATCGGCACCCAGACCCATGATGTTGGCCTGGATCACGTTGCCGGTCAGGTCGTTGTCGAGTTCGAGCCCGTCGTGACCGTTGCCGGAAAGTACGTTGCCGGCCCCGGGCTGGCCGATGACGTTGTTGCTACTGGTGCCACCAAGGCTGATACCGTCCTGGCTGTTGGGGATCGAGAGCAGACCGGTCACGTCGGTGCCGATGTAGTTGCCGATGACGGTATTGCCGTCGGACTGCCAGATCACGATGCCGTCGTTGCCGTTCCCGGAAATGACATTGCGATCAGCGGCGGAGGTGCCGCCGACGGTGGTGGGCCCGGATCCGGTGGTCAGATCGATGCCCCGGTCACCGTTCCCCCGATCCACGATCCCGGATGCGTCCAGCCCAAGGTGGTTGCCGGCGATGAGACCGCCGGAGGAGCCGTTTTGCACGAGGATGCCGTCCCCGCCGAAACGGCCAATGGCCAGTCCCCGGACCTCGACGTTGTCGCCGCTGATGCTCAGGCCGTTGCTGCCGCCACCGGCCAACGCTCCGTCCAGCTCCACGACCGGCGTGGTCGTCCAACCCGGTTGGGTTGTGCCATCAATTGTCATGGCCGTCGAGACGGTTGGAAGGGCCGAGCCGGGCGAGATCGTCCACACCCCACCGGAGTGACCCGACTCGGTGGCGGGCATTGCGAATCGGACGGTGTCGATCGTGGCCGAGGCGTTGGCCTCCTGGATGGCAGCCCGCAGCGTACACGCCGGATCGCCCTCGGAGTTCGTGCCGCCCGTGTCACACACGTCATCGCCCGGTATGGCGTCCGATGCGTTGCCGGTGGAGTTGACCACGACGGCACTGGACACGACGGTTGCCGCGCTCGAGATCTCGGACGTCGACGCATAGCCACTTGAGGCTCCGGTGTCGATTCTGGTTGCAGTAGCCGTGACCACATCCCCGGCCGACCCAGCGAAGGTGTGAGTGAGCCCGGTGCCCGGAGATTTGGTGACGGCGGACAAGAATGTCTCCGCTTCGTAGTTGCCGGCTCCGTTGGCGCCGGAGGGGTTCGTGAAGAACTCCACCCGATACTGGTCGGGGTTGGCCGGCACGTCGAGATCGAAGTCGACCGTGACCGTACCGCCGGACTCGATCGCCGAGGTGATCACCGGATAGTTGAGAAGCCCGTTGGGCCCGGAGTCACCGTCACCGGGGTCGTTGCCGGTGACCCCGTCGAGGCCAAGATCGATGCCGAGGCTGGTGTTGGAGTGGATGCCGTTCCCGATGACGGTGTTGTTGTTGCCGCTGTCGAGAACCACGCCCCGGTTGTTGTGGGCGATGGTGTTGCCCTCCCCGGGACCGTCGCCACCGATGAGGTTGTTCGACGATCCGTAGACCTCGTTGAAGATGCCGTGGCCGCCGTTGCCGAGCGTCCGGGTGGCGGTCGAGTCGGTTCCGATGTAGTTGCCTTGGATCACGGTGTCGTTGTTGTCGTTGATGGTGATGCCATCCTGCGTGTTCCCGGAAACGACGTTGCCGCTGCCGGCAGCACCGATGACCGTTCCCGACGATCCTCCCTCGAGTCGGATCCCGTCGTAGGCGTTGGGTAGCGCAGCGATCTGCGCCCCATTGGTACCGATGGTGTTGCGGAGGATCAAGGTGCCGGTGGATCCGGTGTCGAACACGTAGACGCCGTGGACGTCGTTGCCCGAGATCAGGTTGTCGAGGATCTGGGTGTCCGGTGCGTTGTCAACCCGGACGCCGTGGAGGTTGTTGGCGATGGGGGCTGTGCCGGCGGAGTTGGTGCCGACCTTGTTGTGGCGGACGATGTTGCCGTCGGTGGAGGCTCCGGTGACCATGATGCCGGCGTCACCGGTGCCGTTACCGGACACGACATTGCCATGCGAGGCGGTTGGGCCACCGATGGTGTTGGCGTTGGCACCACTGTGGATGTACAGGCCGTAGCGGCCATTGCCCAGCGCCCCGGCACCGTCGGCGGTCACGCCGACATGGTTGCCGGACAGAGTGTTGGCGGTGGCACTTGACGTGTAGATGTAGAAGCCGTCCAGGGTGTTGCCCGACACGACGTTGCGGTCGGCGGCGGTGGTCCCGCCTACGATATTGCCCGTCGTCTTGATGTTGATGCCCGTACAGGTTGGGACGGGCGACCGTGCCGGTGACGTCGGTGCCGACGTAGTTGCCGACGATCGTGTTGCCCCCCGTTGGCCTCCAGGTCGATGGCGTCGTCACCCCACCGGTTGAGCACCAAACCTCGAACTGTGGTTCCGCCACCGGTGATCCAGAGGCCGTTCTCCTCACCGGCACTCACACCGACACCGTCCAGTTCGATGACCGGACGCCCCTCGGTGACGTACTCGGCCTGGGTGGAGCCGTCGATCGTCATCGCCGTGGAGACTTCCGGCAGCAGGCTGCCGGGCTGAATGGTGAACGCCACCGGCGAGGGCGAGTAGCCGCTCTCACTGGTGGGAATGTCGAAGTGGATGGCGTCGACGATGAGGGAGGCGTTGGCCTCCTGGATGGCGGCCCGCAGGGTACAGGCCTCGGCGCCCTCGCTGTTGAGGCTGCCAATATCGCATTTGTCGTCACCGATGGAAATGTCGGGCTGGTCGCCGGTGGAGTTCACGACCACGGCAACGGTGGGGGCAAGGTCGATGACGTACACGGCTCCTCGACCCGAGCCGCCGTCGTCGTCGCTGTCCGCGCCGATGGCCAGGCCGATGGTGCCGTCGCCGTCGAGGTCGCCGATGCCGGCCACGGCGGTACCGAAGTAGTCGGAGCTGTCCAGGGGTCCGTTGAACCCCCCGACGGTTTCGCTGATCTTGTGGTCGGCTTTGACCGTGCCGTCGGGGTTGAGCAGGACCACATGGACTGCGCCCTGGTTGAGTCCACCGTCGTCGTCGAAGGTTGCGCCGGCGACCAGGTCGGGGGTGCCGTCGGCGTCGACATCGCCCAGTCCCGACACGGACACACCGAACCAGTCGCCATCGTCCAGGGTGGCGCCGAAACCTCCCTGGGTGTTGCTGATCTTCTGCTCGGCCCTCACCGTCCCGTCTGTGTTCAGCAACAGCACATGCACCGCACCCCGGTTCGAGCCGCCGTCATCATCGAAGTAGGCGCCGACTGCCAGATCCTCGATCCCATCGCCGTCGACGTCGCCGAGACCACCGACGCCTGAGCCGAAGTAGTCGGTGTCGTCCAGGACCCCGGCGAACCCACCGGCGGTATCGCTGATCTTCTGCTCGGCCTTGACCGTGCCGTCGGCGTTGAGGAACAGCACATACACCGCGCCCCGCTGGCTGCCCCCGTCGTCGTCCTTGTTGGCTGCCACTGCGAGATCGTTGATGCCGTCGTCGTCGAGATCACCGAGCCCGGTGACCGCCCACCCGAAATGGTCGGTGTCGTCCAGGACCCCGGCGAACCCACCGGCGGTGTCACTGATCTTCTGCTCGGCCTTGACCGTGCCGTCGGCGTTGAGGAACAGCACATACACCGCGCCCCGCTCGGCGCCGCCGTCGTCGTCCTGAAAGGCCCCGACAGCCACATCATTGAGGCCGTCACCATCGATGTCTCCCAGCCCGGCCACGGCCCACCCGAAGCGGTCGGTGTCGTCAAGGACCCCGGCGAACCCACCGGCGGTATCGCTGATCTTCTGCTCGGCCTTGACCGTGCCGTCGGCGTTCATGAACAACACGTAGGCGGCACCCCGGGCCGGTCCGCCGTCGTCGTCGAAGTCCGCCCCGACGATCAGATCGTCGGTACCGTCCCGGTCGAGATCGCCGATGCCGGCCACAGCGTGGCCGAAATGATCCGTGTCGTCCAGCGGGCCGACCAGCCCCCCCTGGGTCGACGAGATCTTCTGCTCGGAACCGACGACCACCGCGGCCTTGTCGGTTGGGGCATCGAGGTAGTCGGGCCGGCCGTCCCGATCGGAATCGACGGCATCCCGAGGATCGCCATCACCGTTGGGATCGGCGTCCTCCGAGACGGTCGGGGTCCCGTCACCGTCGTCGTCGGGATCGCGGTAGTCGGGAGTGCCGTCGCCGTCGCTATCGGGCCCGGCAACCGTGGTCGGGTCACCATCGCCGTCGGTGTCGGCGTCCTCCCGGCAGTCCTCCAGCCCGTCGCCGTCGGTATCGGCGGCACCACAGGGGCCCCCGCCAGCCGGGGTGAGGGCCACCAGGTATCCGATGGATCCCGCCGAGGCGTCAACGGTGGCCGTGCGGGAACCAGTCGAACCGGCCACCCCCAGCTGCTCGTCGGCGGCCAGAGCCAGGGTCTCGTCGGCCGCGGCGCCCCCGTTGGCGCTGTTGACGTCGGTCCGCTCGATCATGCCGGCCGGTGGCGTGCCGGCCCCGTCGTCCCGCACAGCGAAGAAGCCCACCAGCACGGTGCCCCCCACTGTGGTCGTGATCGACGGAGCGGTCACGGCGACGGCCGGAGCATTGGCCTGCCCGCCGCCGGCATGGATGGGGTTCGAGGTGTCGACCCCGTCGTAGACCGTGATGGCACCGGCTGCGGTGTCGGTGGTCCCGCTGGACAGGGTGAAGCTGTACTGTGCCGGCTCGCCGGCGGTGGCGATGCGCCAGTACAGGGCTTGAGTGATGCCGTTGGCCCCGGTCTCGTCGATGAGAGCCCAACCGGCCGGCGGGGTGATGAGACCGGCCCCGGTGGCGTTGTAGGCGATCTGGGCGATCATCAGGTCGTCGGCGACCACCGAGCCGGGGACCGGCAGATCGATGGTGCTCCCCGACGCATAAGAACCGCCGGCGGTCTCCACGGCCACGAAGGTCGGGTCGATGACCAGCGCCAGTTCAGGGTCATAGGCCCCCACGCTGAAGCCGACGGTGCCATCGTTACGGACGAGGTAACCGCTGTCGACGGTGACCGGCTCACCGTCGACCTCCTGGAAGGTGATGGGCGCAGTCGAGAGGTAGTCGGGACCGGACTCGGCTTCGATGAGCAGGTTCCCGTCGGGGCGAAGCGCGACATTGACGGCACGGTCGAAGTCCAGTCTGATATCGCTGGGATCGGCACCCGGTTCGATCACCAAGCCGTATTCGACCTCACCGTCATCGGAGGTGAAGACGATGTCGATGCCGGGCAGGACCTGGTCGATCTCGATGGCATCGTCGTCGTCGGCCGCAGCCGGGTCGGTGGCGAACGGTGGGCCCGGTGAGCGGGCCGGCCCGTCGACGACCGGCGGACCGCCGACGCCGCGGCGAATGGGCGACGTCGGAAGGACGCGCCCCTTCTGGTTCGGCTGCGGCTCCCACCACGTTCATGACCACGGCGTCGGCCACCGATTGGCCCTCGGCCACCAGTGCCAGCGAGCCGTCACCGATCACGGCATCGTAGCCCTCGGTCAGCACGGCAAAGTCGACATCGGGGTCGGCTTGACCATCATTGACGGCGAAGTCGACCCCCTGGGCCGGGTCACCCAGATTCTCCAACCACCGGTCGGTTCGCGCTCCGGCCACGAGACCGTCGTCGACCGGTCGGTCAATCGGCCCGTCGCCGTCCGGATCATCATCGCTCGGGTCTTCGGGCGTGGTCCCGACCGCGGCCGGTGCCGGCGGCACCACAATGTCGGTCGGGCCGAAGGGCCCGTCGATGGCGAGGGGCTCACCGAGTGACTCACCGGAGTTGGGATCGAACCGCCGGACATCATCGTTCCAGTAGTCGGCCACCCACAGCATGCCGTCGGCCACCGCGACACCGGTCGGTCCGTCCACCCCATCGGCCACGACGGTCTCCAATCCCGCCGTTCGGCCGTCATCTGCGAGCGGGGGTTCGACGAGAGCGAGCCCACCATCGGTGTCATCCAGCAGGCTGAGAGCATCGATCCGGTCGATGCGACCGGCAACCGACAGCGCCACATAGAGCAGCCCATCGGGACCAAAGGTGACGTCGGCCGGACCCGACCCGGGACCGGTGGCCAGGCTCGCCACCGGCCGGCCGTCGAGGGAGAAGACCTCGACCGCGTCGGCGTTCTCATCGGCCACATAGAGCAGCCCGTCGGGGCCGACGACGGCTCCCGCCGGGTTGATGAGTCCTTCGGCCACAACAGCTTGAAAGGCACCGGTTTCGGAGTCGAAGGCCAGTACCTCACCGGTTCCGGCCGAAACCACCAAGAGCCCACCGTCGGGGGTGAAAGCCAAGCCTCGAGGCCGGCCCAGACCCTCGTCGCCGGCGGTGACAACGACATCGAGCGACGAGTCGCCCTCCGGGTCGAATCGCCCGATGCGGTTGCCCACGGCATCGGCCACATACAACAGCCCGTCGGGACCGTACGCTGCGGCTCGGGACGCCTGGACCCGATCCTCGCCCTGATCGGACAGTGCAACCAGGGCGTCGTCGTCAGTGGAGAATCGGAATAGCAGGCCGGCGCCATCGAAGCCGGTGACCACCACATCGGCCGGGGAGGCGGCAGCGATGCCGGCGCCGTCACCGGCCTGAAGCCGGGGCGGGGCGGTGACCGAGCCGGCGTTGTCGATCCCGATTGGCGTCGATAGCAGGTAGGGGCTCAGGCCCGACGCTCCGGAAGCAACCGAAGACATGATCAGAACGGCGGCGATGGCGGATGCCGTAACCCGGGTCCGAGATGACGAGAAGAGCCCTAGTCGAGAGGTGGGGGGAAGGCGGCGGGAGCCTCTGCGGGGCCGACGCGGCGACGCCGGCGGGTTGGTGGAGTCGACCATCGGGACGTCCCCTTAACCCGACGGACGATTACAGCTGCGGGCGGCCGACCACCATGTCACCCCGGGCACCGCGATCACCGCGACCGAAGCCGCGGTGATCACCGTCTCAGGAGACATCATGGCCGCCATGACTGGTTACGGGTTGTTGGTGGTCTGCTCGGCGTCGAAGGTGAACGTCGCCGTGGTCGACAACCCCTGCACCGCATTCGACGCTGCGTTGGGCAACGTCACATTGAAACACAGGTTCTCATTGGCTGTGGCCGCCAGCACCCGGTCACCGCCCTGGGCACCCTGGGTCGGGTCGCCAACCACATTGGAAGTGCCGGTCGAACCGAGAATGCCGGCATAGATCACCGTGCCATCGGCAGCCCAATTGGCGTCATCACAGGTCGTGACACCGGACTTGACCGTCAGCACCAACTCGGCAGCCAACGTGTCCTCGGTGCTGGTCGAGGTCATCGAATACCGGAACTCCAACGAGCCGCTGTTCGACACATTGATAGGGGCCGTGACCTGATCGCCGGGAACCATGTCGCTGGCGTTGACCACGGCGGTGGCCGGGGCCGCCACCAGATCGATCGAACCGGTGGAGAACGCGTTGGCTCCCACCGCCTGCTGGTCGGTGAACAACGCCAGCGACGACACCGTGAAAATGCCACCGGCCAGAGCCAGCACAGCCAGACTGGCCAGAATCCTGGTCCCGGTCCGCTGCGGTCGATCCGCCTCCTCGGCATGATCGGTGCTCGACGGCTCAGGTCCATCGGTCTGGTGTTCGGGGGGTTGTGTTAGTGGGTTCATGTGGATCTCCTGATAATCCCCTCGATCCGTTTTTCGGTCAGAGTTAGCGATTGCCCCACCTTTTAGGTGAGCTTGCCACGAGCCGGTAGGCTCATCGGATCAGAGCCCTATCGACGGGGGCCGAACGGCCCACCGACCTATGCCCGATCTGACCGATCCGTCGGGCCTTGCATGGCGGGTCGGGGTCAGTCTCGGTCGAGGGGTCCGAGGGTGGCGGTCGGTTCGGGCATGACCAGTCGGCGGGCCCGGGGATCGTCGACATACCAGCTCTGACCGCCGGGCAGCCGGCCGACCCGAAGGCCGAGTGAGCCGGCGGCCGGTGGTGCGGTCTGGGCTGTCCACGGAGCCACTTCGACCCCGTCGACCAGTAGACGGCTGTTGCCGTTCTGATCGGTCCACTGCTCGACCTTGACCCAGGCACCGGTTGTCAGAGCCTGGGCGCCGGAACCGTCAACGGAGTCCGCCGCACCCGAACGGCGCCGCAGGTCCCAGGTGCCGGCACCCACATAGGCGGCGTCGAACTGGTCGGTCGGCGACTGACCGGCCCGAGTACCCGAGGCCAGATCGACCCCGGTGGCGATCGAGGCCCACCACCAGGTCTCGAACACCGCCCCCGGCTCGTCGATACCGGTGGCCACGGCCCAGGCGGCTGCTCCCGAGTCCGCCGTCTCGGGAGCAGCCAGAGCAAAACCACCGGACCGGGACTGAACCCCGGACACAGTCCACGGCCCCGGGGCATCGGTCTGTTGCTGACCGACCGTGACCGTGAGGGCCTGGTCGGCCACGGTGGAGTAACGCAGAGAGATCTCGGTTGCGGTCGGGGCCAGGTGCCCGATCTCGACATGGTCGATCTCACCATCAAACCCGCTGGTCCCCGTCGACCGATTACCGAGAATCACCTCGGTGGAGGTGTCGGTACTCAACGAGCCGGAAGCCGGGACAGTGTCCACCTCCGACCCGTCCACATAGAGCCGTACCGTCGAGCCATCCCAGGCGACGGCCACATGATGCCATGTGCCGGTGCTGATGATGCCACCCTGCACGGTGACCGGGCCGCCACCAATACCGAGGGCGGCCACGGCCTGGCCCGTGCCGTCCACCCCGAGTTCAAAGACCGGATCGCCGCCCGAGGTCCGCTTCGACACCACAAGGTCGGTACCACCAAGGGCTGCGGGACGAATCCAGGCACCGACGCTCAGCTCGGCGTCGGTGATGTCGAGCGCCGGACCCCGCAGCAGATCGCCGCCGCCGTTGAACGTGAGAGCCGAACCGGCCGTCCCAGCGATGGCCGCCGAAGCCGGATCCAAGCCACCCTCGGCGAACACGTCGCTACGCCGAACCGAGGCGTCGACCACGAGATCAGCGAACGCCACCACGGTGACCACAGCCGAGAACTCGGAGCTGGCCCCATAGGAGCCGCCCCCCAGATCCTCGGTGGCGGTGGCGGTCAACACATCACCGGCGAACACCGCAGGAACCGCAACCACAAACGATTCAGGACCCGAGCCGGTGTGGGTCACGATCTGGGCCGCCGCCAAGCTCTCACCCTCGCCGTAACCCGAGGGATCGGCCCCCTCGGTCGGGTTGGCGAACACCTCGATCCGGTAGTCCCCGGCCGGCACATCCAATTCGACGTCCAAGGTGGTGTCCCCCGAAACCGGAGCAGTCAGAACCGGATGATTCAACAAACCATTGGCCCCGGCGTCGCCATCACCGGCATCATTGGCCGTGACACCGTCGTCGTCCAGATCCAGGCCGATTCCTCCGTTGCCGGTGATGGTGTTGCCCAGCACGCTCATGGTGCCGGTACCGACGAAGGTGATGGCGTCGAATTCGGACGCCACGATGGTGTTGGCATCTGCGGCCGTGGTACCCCCGACCAGAAACGAGCCGGTGGTGTTGGACCAGATTCCGCTCCGGTTGCCGATCGTGGTGAGGCCGTCGGCGGCGGTGCCGATCAGGTTGCCGGTCAGCACCGTGTCGGTGCTGTCGTTACCGATCACGATGGCGGCCGCCGCAGTCTGGCCGGACACCACGTTGTCGACCAGTGAGGTACCGGTGGCCGTGCTCTGGACGACGATGCCTTCAGTGCCGTTGCCCGCTGCGGTCACCCCGTCGGCCGACATCCCGATGTAGCTGTCGGTTATCAGTGTGTTGTCGCCGTTGACGGTGATGCCGTCGTCGGGGAAGGAGATCACGGCCATGGCTGAAACCACCACCCCGTCGGCGGTACCGCCGACCACGAGGCCGTCACCGCCGGCGCCCAGTGCGGAACCTTCGAGCTCGATGACCGGAGATCCGGAGTAGCCGGTCTGGGTGGTGGCATCGATGGTGACGGCGGCATCGAGTTGGGGAAGGGTTGTGGCCGGCGAGACCGTCCAGACGCCACCGACGTGACCGGCATCGGAGGTCGGGATGGCGAACTGGATGGTGTCGACCACGGTCGAGGCGTTGGCCTCCTCGATGGCGGCCCGCAACGTACACTCCGGGTCGCCTTCGGAGTTGGTTCCACCGGTGTCGCAGGCGTGGTCACCGGTTCCGGAGTCGCCACTGTCACCGGTGGAGTTCACGGTGACGACAGGATTCGTAGGCGGGGGCGTGGCCATGGCATTCCACAGGAACAGGAAGGGCTGGTTCTTGGTGTCGCCGGTGTTGGTGGTCACCTCGTTGACGCTCACCCAGGTGGTGCCGTTCCAATAGGTGTAGTTGAGGTCGGAGGCGGAGTCCTGGGTGGCCAGCATCACCTCGTCGGTCACCGGGTTGGCATACAGCATCACCGAGTTGGGGATCGTGCGCCGATGTCGAGGGCGTTGGCTTGGGCCGACCAGCCGGTACCTGCGGCCCAGGTCCGGTACTCGGGTGTGTTGTCGACGCCGCTGTAGGCGGCGAGCGCCTGGCCCGAGGTGCCCTCGAAGGCCACGGCCACCGCCGGACGATTCGTCCCGCTGGCGGTCGTGGTGGCCGCTGTCACGTTCATCCACGCCGCCCCGTCCCAGACTGGCCAGCCAGACGTCGGCGCCGTCGGTCAGCACACCGAGGGCGATCCGGTCGGTGGTGGGATCGGCGGCCAGGGTGGTCCAGCGGGCGTAGCCGGCAACGCCGCCCGGCCGCGCCCGCTGGGCCTCGCTGCTCCAGCCGCCGTTCCAGGTCCGGTAGTACACGTCCTCGGTGCCCTTGCCGTAGACGACCAGGGCGGTACCCGACTGCTGCTCGTAGGCGACGTAGACGTCGGTACGGTCGCCGGCTCCGCCTGCGTGCAAGGTGACCGGGTTGCCCCAGGCCGAGCCGTCCCAGACGAGCGCATAGTCCTGGCTGGAGTCGTCGCTGACGACCAGCACCATCTCGTCGGCCCACGGGTGGGAGGCGAGCTGCATCTGGCGGGGCGTGCCGGCCAGCGGCTCGGTAATCGAGGCCTCGGCGCTCCAGGTCGATCCGTTCCACACCCGGTAGTTGAGGTTGGCGCCGTCGGCGTACACGACCATGGCATCACCGCTGACCGCCTCGTAGGCAACGTCGAAGCTCCACCAGTAGGTCTGGGTGGTGGAGCCGAGGGCGGGAAGGGCGGTCCAGCTCGATCCGTTCCACCGCTCACCGGCAATGGTTCCGGTGACGTTGTCGACCCCGACGACGATGGCCTCGTCCCGGCTCGGCGATTCCGCGCCCTGGATGATGCGGAACTCGCCCACGGTGGCCGAGACCAGCTCCCCACCGAAGATCGTGCCGTTCCAGGCCTGGTGACGGGGAGCGGTCTGACCGCTCCTGCGGTAGATGGCTCTGGGCAGCGAGTGGGCGGTGACGGTCACCGTCACCAGTGCCGTGTCGGTCGAGCCGTTGCCATCGGAGATGGTGTAGGCGAACACGTCGGTTCCGGAGAAGGCGGTGCCGCCGCTGTAGGTGACCGTCCCGTCCCCGTTGTCGACGACGGTGCCGTTGCTGCCGTCGACCACGTCGATCACCGTCAGCGGGTCGGTGTCGGCGTCGCTGTCGTTGGCCACGACGTCGATGGTGACGGGAACGCCCTGGGCCGTGGTGGCGGTGTCGTCGGCGGCGACGGGGGCCGAGTTACCGGGGGCGAGATCGTCGGCCCCGGACACGTAGGCTGCGAACAGGCTCTCGGTGTTGTCGTCGAAGCCGGTGTCCGACCCGTCGAACACCAGGGTGGCGGTGGCCGAGGTGGTGCCGGCGACGAGGGTGGTGGCGGTGATGTCGACGGCGAACAGGTCCCACCGCTGCACCGGGAGACCGGCAACCGTGGTCTCACCGTCGGTGGTCAGCAGGACCGTGCCCTCGTCAAGCGTCGTGCCCCCGACGGTCACGTCCCGCTCGATCAGGTCGATACCTTCGATGGTGCCGCCGAGACCGACGTCGGCCAGGTCGGCCAGCTCGGTCAGAGGTCCCGGCCGTGGTGCCGAGACCGGTGGCGTCGACGGTGTAGCGCATCAGTCGTTTCGGATCCGACGACGACGAGAACAGGCAGCGTCCCCGGGGTGAGGAAGGTGTCACCGACGATGGTCGGCTGCCTCGACCACGGTGAGGGCGTGGGCGGTGCCGGCCGACGCCGGGTTCTCCAGCAGGTAGTGGAACTCACCGGGCGACGACGGGTCACCGGGGGCATCGGGCCGGAAGACGAAGACATCGGAGTCGCTCACCGTGATCACCGTCGTGGTCACCGATAGAAGGTCTCGCCGGCGTCGCTGACCAGTACCAGGTCGCCGGGCACCAGATCGAAGGCGGTGGGCCCGGTCCCGACCGTGAGCGCCGTGCGCATCTCGTGCATGGCGCCGATCTTGGCCGCACCGTCGGAGGCGAACCGGTCGAGATCCACGACCTTGGCCACGGTGGCTGAGGTGGTCGGGGGATCGAGGGCCAGCCCGGGATCACCGAGGGAGAGCACCTGGCCGGTGCTCCACGAGGTCAGGCCGGGGGTTCCCGAGGCGACCACCGGGTCGTTGGTCGCCACCCACAACTCCGGTGTCCGCACGTCGACAGTCACGGTGGCCACGGCCGACTCCGTGCCGTCGGTGGCGGTGTAGGTGAAGGCGTCGGCGCCGCTGTGGCCGTAGTCGGGGCTGTAGGTCAGGGTGCCGTCGCCGTTGTCGGTGACCGTGCCGTTGGTGGGCTGGGTGAACGACACGATGGACAGCGGGTCGCCGTTGGGGTCCTCGTCGTTGACCAGCGGGGCGACCACTCGAGGGATGTCGACGGCTGGTCCGCACGCGTGTCGTCGACGGCGGATGGGGTCGTGATCGGCGTACCGCCGACAAGATCGATGCCGCGTAGATCTTCGTCGTTGACGTCGAGACCGACGTCGCTGCCGTCGAAGAACAAGGTGGCGTCACCGGCGGCCAACCCGGTCGGCCCGGCGGTCGTGCGGGTGAGTTCCAGCAGGAAGACGTCCTGGCGGACCACGGCGATGCCATTGTCGCCGACGGCGGCGTCGGTGTTGTCGATCGAGACCAGCAGGTCACCGGCGGTGAGGTCGATTCCATCGACTCGCACGGCGGCATCGACCAGATGGATACCGACGATGTTCTGGTCGATGGCGACATCGGGTCCATTCAGCAGGACGGTCGGTACCCCGGGGGCAACCAGTGGACCGGCCCCGGTCGGATCCAGGTGGTACACGATCTTGGAATCCGTCATCAGGACGCTGCCGGCCGGGAGGAGCTGGTCACCGACCATCGTGTCCGACTTCGACCAGCGAGACATCGACCACGGTGCCCAGCGGCTGGTCGAGGAGCACCGAGAAGGTACCCGAGGTGTAGTCGCCCGGCGTCTGGGGCCGGAACCGGACGACGTCTTTCGACAACGCCTCGGTGGTGGAGGTGTCCCAGTTGACGAACATTTCGTCGTTGGCCGTGGACAGCAGCAGGTCGCCCGGGAGCAGGCTGACCGTCGGTGAGGCCCCCACGTCGGTCGCCGTCTCGACCAGGTCGAGACCGACAAGCACGACGTTGCCATCCTGGCCCTGGGCGTCCAGATCGGCGAGAAGCGAGAACGTGCCACTGGTCGACGGGGGCTCGAATGCCAGCGACGGGTCACCGAACTCGAGCATCGACCCCGCCGACCACGAACCGAGCCCCGGCGCCCCGCTGGGAGACCCAACGTCGGCGGCGGTCGAGAGCCACAGGGTGGCGGTTTCGGTCAACACCGTGACGGCAGCGGAGAGCTCCGAGGTCGAGGAGAACCCGGTGGCGGCTCCGGTGTCGATGCGGGTGGCGGTGGCCGTGATCACATCCCCGGCCGATCCGGAGAACACATGGGTCAGTCCGGTGCCGGGGCCGGTCGTGACCGCCGAAACGAACGTCTCGGCCTCCCCGTAGCCGCTCGGATCGGCACCGGACGGGTTGACGAAGAACTCCACCCGGTACTGGTCGGGGTTGGCCGGCACATCGAGATCGTACGTCGCCGTCACCGTCCCACCCGACTCCTCGGCCGAGGTGATCACCGGGAAGTTCAGGAGATCATTGGACCCTGAGTCCCCATCGCCGGAGTCGTTGTCCGTTAGGCCGTCGTCCTCGAGATCGATCCCGAGGCCGGTGTTGGCCCACACCTCGTTACCGAGCAGGGTGTTGTCGAAGCTGGTCGTGCGGACAGTGATGCCGGCTCCCCCGCTGCCGGCCACGCGGTTTCCGTCGTTCGGCCCGGTGCCACCGACCAGGTTGCCCACGGCATCCACCGTGACCAGGATCCCGTTGTCAGTATTGCCGACGACGGCTACCCGTCACATCGAGTCCGACCCAGTTGTTGGTGAGGACGTTGTCGTCGCCGAAAGTGGTGGAGCCGTCGATCTCGAGTCCTTCGTCGGGGAACGAGTGCACGATGAAGCCGGAGATGGTGCTGTTGTTGGCCCGCAGTGCGAGCCCGGCGGTGGCTCCGACGGCCGAACTTCCATCGAGCTCGACGATTGGGTCGCCGGCCCAGCCTGGCTGGGTGGTGGCGTCGATCGTGACCGTCGAGGTGATGAGGGGATAGCCCGATGCCGGCGTCAGTGTGTAGGACAGGGGCGAAGCCGAGTACCCGGACTCGGTGGACGGGATGTTGAAGGTGACCGTATCGACCACCCCCGAAGCGTTGGCCTCCTCGATCGCTGCTCGCAGCGTGCACTCCGGATCGCCCTGGGAGTTGGTGGCGCCGGTGTCGCACACGTCGTCACCGACGGTGTCGTCGGAGGCGTCGCCGGTGGAGTTGACCACGACGATACTCGGGTCCGGGGTCAGGGCGACCAGGTGGCCGATCGATCCGGCGGTGGCCGCGACGGTAGCCGTTCGGGGTCCGGCGGCTCCGGCGGCGCCAAGGGTGTCGTCGGCCGAGGCGGCGATGACCTCGTCGGCCGGCGCTCCACCGGCGGCACTGGTGACATCGGCCCGCTCGTTCATGCCTCCCGGTGGAGTCACGACACCGTCGTCGCGAACGGCGAAGAAGGCGATAAGGGTCGCGCTGTCGACGGTGGAGGTGATGGAGGGGGCGGTGACGGCGGCGCCGGAGGAGTTGGCCTGCCCGTTGGAGGCGTCGATCGGGCTTGCGGTGTCGACCCCGTCATAGACGGTGATGGATCCGGCTGCGGTATCGGTCGATCCGCTGGACAGGGTGAAGCTGTACTGGGCCGGCTCGCTTGCCGTGGCCACCCGCCAGTACAGGGCCTGGGTGATCCCGTTGGCCCCGAGCGTGTCGATCTCGGTCCAGCCGGCCGGTGGGGTGACGATGCCACCGCCGGTGGCGCTGTAGGCGATCTGGGCCAGCATCAGATCATCGGTGTCGGTGGTCGACGGGACCGGCAGATCGATGGTGGAGCCGCTGGTATAGGATCCACCGGCGGTCTCGACGGCAACGAACGTCGGGTCGATGATCACCGGAAGGGTCGGGTCGTAGGAGCCAAGGGTGAAGGCGACGGTGCCGTCGTCACCGATCGCATAGGAGCTGTCGACGATGACCGGCTCGCCGTCGATCTCCTGGTAGGTCACGGGAGCGGTGGAGCGGTAGTCGGGTCCCGACTCGGCCTCGATCAGCAGATCGCCGTTCGGCTCGATCCGCAGCCCGACGGCACCGTCGAAGTCGAGGGAGATGTCGTCGGGATCGGCCCCCGGTTCGATGACAAAGCTGTACTCGACGTCGCCACCATTGGCCGAGTAGACGACATCGACCCCGGGTAGGACGTCATCGAATTCGATGGCGTCATCGTCATCGTCATCGCCGGATGCCGCATCCGGCACCTGGGCCTGAGCGGGAGTCGGATCCGACCCGGGCCCGATCGGCCCGGACGGAGTCCGGCGACGTCCCTTTTCAGCGCCGAGGTCGACGTCGGTCAGAATCGGCGACTCGTCGAGCAGCCGGCCCACTGGTTCGCCTGCCCGGTCGACCACGTTCATGATCACCGCATCGGCCAATGGCTGCCCTTCGGCCACCAGAGCGACCTCGCCATCACCGACGACGGCGTCATAGCCGGCAGTGACAATGGCAAAGTCGACCTCGGTGTCGGCCGAGCCTTCGTTGGCGACGAAGTCGACCCCCGCCGCCGGATCGGCCAGACCGTTCAACCACCGGTAGGTTCGATCGCCCGACTCGAACCGGGTGTCGCTCACCATCCCACCGTCGCCGTCAATCAGGAAGGCCAGATCGGTTGGACCGAAGGGGGCGTTCCCGGCCACGACCACGCCCAGGTCGCGGCCGGTGGCGAGATCGATGCGACGAATCTCGTCGGCCCCGTAGTCGGCGATCCACAGTGCACCGTCGGGACCGATCACCAGCGACGTGGGAGCCGTCACGATTCCCTCGACCATGGTCTCGACCGTGGCTTCCGGTTCACCTCCGCGGCGAGCACCGGCTTGGGCATCGAAGGTGACGCGATCGATACGGGCCCCGTCGACCATGGCAACCAGCAGCTCTCCGGTCGGACCGATCACCACGTCGACCGGGCCCGAGCCCGGCCCGGTGTCGATCAACTGCCGACGGGTGCCGTTCGTGCGGTAGATTCCGACCGTGTCGTCGTTCTGGTAGGTCACCGAAATGAGGCCGTTCGGTCCGACCGCCAGTCCCCCCGGGTTGTCGAGCCCGTCGTCGATGAGCACACCGAGGAAACGGCCGGTGTCACCGTCGTATTCGAGTACCTGCCCGGTTGCCGCCGAGGTCACCAGGAGCGTGCCGGTCGAGCTGAAGGCCAGCCCGCTCGGGTTTCGAAGGCCGCCGGTGCCGGCCGCAACGAACACGTCGACCATGGAGTTGGTGTCGGGATCGAAGCGGACCACGCGGTCGGTGTCGCCGCCGGCGGCATAGACCAGACCATCGGGGCCGACGGCCAGCGCCCGTGCCGCCCCGAGTTCGCCCTGGCTCGGATTCAGTTGTCCGGCCTGCGACCCGTCGACCGAGCGGTAGCGGCGGACCAGGTCGACACCATCGAAGCCGGCAACCAGCAGATCGCCGTCCCCGGCGGCATCCCCGCTCGTGACCGTGGAGCCCGGAGTGGGCGCTGACTGATCCTGGAACGAAGACGTCCCTGCAGCGCCGGAGAAGGTGTCGAATGCCGAGACCGGGCTCGAGCGCAGGAAAGGGCTGAGACCGGAGGCGGCCGGGGAGACAATCGAGGTGACGACCGACAGGGCGGCGACGATGACCAGCGCCGGACGGATCCGATGTCCGAACCGGCGATGGGTCTCAGTTCCGACTGGACGCAATGCGGGCGGGTTGCCGGCGTCGACCATTGCGAACCTCCCTATCCCGTCGGGTCGAAGCCGGGCGTGCGGTAAGGAAACCAGGCCACAGGCGCAACAACTGGAAGCGGGGGTGAAGAGGAACAGCGGCAGGACCAGAGGTATGGCGGTGACGCCACCCGGGGCGCGGCGACCACCGCGGCCGAAGCCGCGGTGGTCGCCGCATCAGGAGACGTCGTTCCCGCCATCATCGGTGGTTACGGGTTGTTGGTGGTCTGCTCGGCGTCGAAGGTGAAGGTGGCCGTGGACGACAACCCCTGCACGGCATTCGATGCGGTGTTGGGTAGGGTCACGTTGAAGCAGAGGTTCTCGTTGGCGGTGGCCGCCAACACCCGGTCACCGGCCTGAGCCCCCTGGGTGGGGTCGCCGACGACATTGGCCGTACCGACGCTGCCGAGAATGCCGGCGTAGATCACCGAGCCGTCAGCCTGCCAGTTGGCGTCGTCGCAGGTGGTGACACCGGACTTGACCGTCAACACCAGCTCACCGGCCAGGGTGTCCTCGGTGGTGGTCGAGGTCATCGAGTACCGGAATTCGAGGCTGCCACTGTTCGACACGTTGATCGGGGCCGTGGCCTGATCACCGGGGACCATGTCGGTGGCGGTGACCACCGCCGTGGCCGGGGCCGCCACCAGGTCGATCGAGCCGGTGGAAAAGGCGTTGGCTCCCACCGCCTGCTGGTCGGTGAACAGCGCCAGCGACGACACGGTGAAGATGCCGCCGGCCAGGGCCAGGACGGCCAGGCTGGCCAGGATCCTGGTACCGGTTCGCTGCGGTCGGCCCGCCTCCTCATCGTGATCGGCACTCGGCAGCTGAGAGCCGTCGTTGTCAAGTTCGGGGGGTTGTGTTGTTGGTTTCATGGTGGGTCTCCTGATATTTCTCTCAATCGATTAATCGGCCGGTGATGGCCAATTTCCTAACTATTGGGTGAGCTTGCTTCGAAGCGCTGGGCCGCCGGAATCGGGGGATTCGGCCCGGGCCGGACGACCCATTGACCGGCGGCTCGCCGCACTCTGTCATTGGTTCGGTCATGGGGTCATGGCGCCCCCAGGAAGGTGAGGTCGGCGTCGGGTCCGAACGTCCCGGGCCGGTCCTGCTGGTCGACGGCGGTTGGATTGCCGTAGTAGAGGAACAATTCGGTGTCCGTGACCGAGGAGATCGCCGGAACCCGAACCCAGGCCCGGACCGAGCCGGTGGCCGGGTTGTAGCTCTCGATGGTGTGATCCAGCCGGGTCACACCATCGGCGGCGGTGATCACCAGGTCGTCCCCGTCGGCCTGGGCTCCGGCCTGGACGTCGGTGTCATCAATGGCCAGATAGAGCACGAAGTCGGTGACGTCGGCGTCGACCCGGTCGGCGTCGACCACGATCGGTTTGCGGTAGGCCCAGGTTCCGGCATCGAGCCAGGTTCCGACTTCGACCGGACCGGCCACGGTGAAGGAGGCAGGGGTGTCGTGGTTGGCCACCTCGGCCGCCAGCCACTCCGGCGACCGCACTGCGGTGACCAGCCGAACCTCGTCGAGCACGCCGTTGAAGGGGTCGGCCCCACCGGGAGCGGCCCCGATGGCCGTGGCGTCGGTGCTGGCAGGCAGGAGCCCGGCGGCCGGCTGCTGGGCCACCTGGACACCATCGATGTAGAGCCGGATGACGGTGCCGTTCCAGGTGGCGGCAAGATGATGCCAGGTCCCGGCGGTGACGGTACCGCCCGACACCGTGACCGGACCGTCGGCCGTGGTGTTGACGGTGGCCGAGGCCGTGCCCCCGGCGGCCACCGAGAGATCGAACCAGGTGGCCGCCCCTCGCTTGGTCACCACCACCGAATCGGCGACCACCGAATCGGCGACCACCCAGGCCGACATGGTCAACGAGCCTCGGCCCCCGAAGTCGACCGAGTCGACCGAGGCCCAGTCGTCGGAGCCGTCAAAGTCAAGGCCGTAGCCGATCCGTCCGGCAACGAGATCACCGGCCGTCATCGACCCCTGGCTCAGGCCGTCGAGATTGTTGATGGTGGAGTCGTCGATCTGGGGGGCGGTGCCGGCCGGATCTCGGGCCAGGTGCCACACCCCGGCCGCCTGCGGGGTCCACGTGGCTCTCACATCCTGCTGATCGGGAGCGTCGGCCGCCCCGAACACCAGGTAGACGGTGGTGTCGACCGACGACGACAGCACCGGCACCCGAACCCAGGTCTGCAACTCACCGGTGCCGGCGTCGAACCGTTCGATCTCGTGATCGAGCGGTGTCGTGCCGTCGGCGGCCACGAAACGGATGTCGGAGCCATCGGGCTGGGCCTGTACGGCGAGCGAACCATCGGTGATCGACACCAACAAGGGGTAGTCGGCGAGATCGGCCTCCACCTGGGCGGCAGGCACCGTGATCGGAATACGACGGGTCCACGGGTCGGCCGAATACCAGGCGGTTCCGGCCGTACGGTCCTCGAAGTCGCCCAGGGTTCCGGAGTCGAAGTTCTCGGTGAGCAGGAACACGTTCTCGGGATCGTCGAGCACCGGAGCCGGGGAAGGATGACCGAAGTACAGCCAGTAGCTGCTGATGCCCTCGGCCTCGATACCGGCCATCAGTCCGGAACAGGATGGTGGTGTCGGTCTGACCCCAGCCCGAGCCATCCTGCAGGACCCGGTCGAGTTCGATCCAGGCGGTCCCGTCCCAGCGCAGCACCCGAACGTCGGAGCCGTCGCCGACAGCGGCCCCGATGGCGACCAGGGCATCGTGGTCGAAGGTGACGGGAACCGTGTAGCCGTTGGGAGCGGCTGCGGTGGAGGTCTCCACGTCGATGCGTTGGCGGAACAGATAGTTCGAGTCCCACCACCCTGGGCCGGCCCATTCGATGACCTGCCAGGCGAAGGAGGCATTCGACGCCATCACCGCCCGCTCGGCCGTGACCGTGGTCCCGTCGGTGATCTCGAAGGTGGCGGCCGCCTCACCCACCACGTCGTCGGCCACGTGGTCGGTGCGGCCACCGGCCACCGGGCCGGGCACGGCGACGGTGGAGATGGCGGTGGACCTGGAGGGGTCGAACGGTTCGACGGCGATCGGCTTCGACGACTCGCCGACGGCGAAGTCGACGACGCCATGCCGGACGGTGGTACCGTCCCGCAGATCGACCACCTGCACCCGGACATCGAGCGGATCGCCGGCCACCGATCGGGTCACCTCGACGGTGCTGGAATCGGTCAGCCGGGCTCGGACCAGGCGCTCGCCGATATCGGCTCCCGTCGAGGCCGAGGTGACCGAGGCCAGCAGGAAGGTGTTGCCGGCTCGAACCGGCGAGCTCAGGACCCCGGAGTTGGCCGTGGCTCCCGAACCGAGGGAGACGTCAATGGTCTGAACCACGGCATCGGCCGGATCGGCGAAGGTCACCACCTGCCAGGCGAACGAGCGATCGGCGCCCAGGGCGGCCCCGGCCGACTCGATGGTCAGATCGGACCCGGTGCCGAGATCGGCCCGGACCAGATCGTCGTACTCGAAGTCGCTGGAGGTCGCCGGGGGCGCGGTGCTCACGGTGACGAAACTGGCGGTGGGGTCCACGGCAGTCAAGGGCACCGTGACCGAGGGGGCGCCGGTGCCGCTGACCACGCCCCGCTGGACCGACACCCCACAGCCGTATTCGACCACCGACCACGCCACCACCACCGGCGGCGGTGAGCCGTTGTCGGTGTTGCGCACGATCTCGACCGCCGAGCCGTCGCCGGCCAATTGAACCTGGGCCGTGCCGTCGGCCGGCTCGTTGCCGCTGCTACGGACCGAGGCGAGCACGAACGACGTCGCCGCATCGACTGCAGTGATGGGCACGGTCACCGTTCCGGTCACGGCATGAATCGATTCGCCGTCCTGGACCGAGGCCAGTTGCGGATCGAAACAGTCGGCCGAACCGAAGACGTTGTCGGGGACGGCCTCGGTGGTGGTGAACAAGGCCCACGCCACACCTAGTCCGGCCATGGTCAACATCGGGGCCACGCCGAGGGTGGCCAAGCGTCGACGCCGCCGGCCACGGCCGGAGCCTCGGACACGACGACCGAGCCGGGAGGCACCGTCATCGACCCTGTTCCTTGGGCTCGTCGAACCGGCAGGCGACGCACCGACCGGGGAGGCCGACGAGCCGGTCCAGATCCAGCGCAGAGCCTGGAACGTGAGCACAATGGTGGCCAGTGCCACCAAGGCCAGTGCCGGCCCGGGCTGGAACACGGTCATGACCCAACCCCCGAGGCGGGGGTAGATCCAGCGACCAACCAGCTCCTGGCCACCGTCGAGCGGGTAGGGGGCGGCGTCAGGGGCCTCGTTGGCGTCGCCCTGGGTAATGGCGAAGCGAGAACCACCGTTGGCCTCGATCTCGATCACCCGGTGGGTGATGGGGGCCTCCCCGGGCCGCCTCATGACCAGGATGTCCCCGACGGCCACGGCGCCGGCCTGACGGGGTTCGGCCACGATCAGGCTCCGAGGGGGTGCGGTCTCGCCCATCGATCCGGTGAGGATGACCACCGGACGGTAGCCGGCGATGAGACCACCCACGACGGCGCCGGTGCCCAGGATCGTCGCCACCGAGACCGCGACCAGCAGCCACGACATGACTCGGCGGAGCGGGCTCCGCTTGGCTGTCCGGCGCCCGGCCGGAGCGGTGTTCCCGCCCGATGTCGTTCGCCTTCGACCCGTTCTCATTCCTCGACCTCCAGGTTGGAACCGTTGACGACCGCGTCGGACCGAGTCGCGGCCGGCGAGTGTTGGGCGAAGACGACCAGCTCGATGTCGAGCCGGGCGTCCTGGGTCTCGTTGGGGGCGGACAGCGGCAACCGGGCTCCAAGACACACCATGGTCGACTGGTCGGGCTCCAGCCGCAGTCCCGGTGTGTCGGTCCCGGGTCGACCGAGGATGGGAACCTCATCGCCACCGAGGATGAGGTTGGTGATGTAGACCTCATCGGCGGCGGCAATGCCGTCGCGGCATCGTTCGGCTCGCCAGACGTCGTACAGCAACCAGTCGGCCAGCGGCGACGAGGCCGGGGAGGCCGACGCCGTCATCCAGTATCGGATGGGAAGCGTGCCGGTGTTGCCCACGGCCAGTGCCCCGGTGACCGAGTCGCCCGGTGCCATGTTGGTGGCCGAGAACGGCTGGGGTGCACTCGGCGTGGTGGGACGTCCATTCAGCACGGAGATGCCATCGACATCGACGGCCTCGCTGACGGCCAGCTCCACCGATCCGGCACCGAGCCGGTTCCCGGTGAACTCCTCCCGGTCGGCAAAGTTGGCGTCCGACGACAAGGCGCATCGGCTGAGCAACCAGGGCAGGGCCACCACCGCCAGCACCACCAGGACGGACACCGAGGGTGACATGCGGACACGGCGAAACGATGTCGGTTCGATCTCGGAACCGGTCATGCCGGCTTCACCTCCCAGATGAACCCGACGCTGGCGGCGCGCCCCAGCGCCTCCTCTCGATCCTGGAGGGCGAACCGGACCCGGTAGGTGCGGGAGTCACCCTGATTGAAGAATCGCTCCAGCTCGAGCCGGTTCCGGTCCAGTTCGTCCAGCGTGCCGTCGAACACCAGCCCGGAGGACACAAAGCCGTCGCAGTCACCGAAACCCCCCGATGGCCCCCGCTCGATGAGCACATCGAGAAATGGGGCGAGATCGCCGGTGATCTCGGCCTTCATGGTCAGATCGACCGGCACGATGGTTCCGCCGTAGGAGATGTTGATGCACTCCTCGTTGGCTCGACCGGGAGCCATATCGGTCAGATCGAACAGCGAGCTGCCGTTGTCGTCGTCGGACAGTTCGATGGTCCCCGACGTCACCTCCGATGCGGTCGTGGTGCCCTGAATGTCCAGGGCCTCGCCCGAACGGCTGATGACGAAGGTGGCGATGAGCAGGGCGGAAAGGGCGGCGGCGAACGCCCGGGCCGTGCCCTGATTGACCCAGGTTCCCTGGGCCTCATCCTCCACATCGTTGGATCGGAGGTCTTCGAGGGTCAACGGACGAGCCACGGTGTACTCCTAGTGCGGCGAGACGGTGCTGGCCGCCGCAAGCTTGGCCTCCGGCGCCGGCGGTATCGGAGGACGGGCCGACCGGGCGATGTTTTCCCGAGCCAGGAGATCGGCCAGCTCGGCGGAGGTCATGGGCCGATACAGGCCGTAGCCCTGCAGCAGGTCGGCACCGGCAGCCATGACCGCCGTTTTGTGACCTTCGGTCTCGACCCCTTCGGCCACCACCTCGAAACCGAGGTTGTGGCCCAGTTCGACGACCGAGTTCAAGATGATGCGGTCCGAGTCGCTGGTGCAGGCCTGATGGACCAGCATTCGATCGAGCTTCAGCTGGCGAATGGGGAGACGACGGAGGTGACCGAGTGAGGTCCGCCCCTCGCCGAAGTCGTCCAACGACAAACCCACGCCCAGCCTGACCAGTTCGGTCACCACCTGTTCCAGGTCGTCGCCCGATGCCACGATGCGCTCACTGAGCTCCACCACCACCTGGCTTGGCCGAACCCCGGTCAGCAGCAGGGCATCGCCCAGGTTGGGAATCAGCGTCGGCGACGACAGTTCGGCCGGTGAGGCGTTGATGGCCAGCGTGAACGGTCGCTCACCGGAGATCGGCCAACGGCTCATTTCACCCAGCGCGGTGTGGACGATCCAGCCGTTCAGTTCACTGACCAGATCGGCCTGCTCGGCCATCTGCAGCGCCATGCCCGGTCCGAGCGCACCCAACTCGGGGTGATTCCACCGGAGGAGAACCTCGGCACCCATGATGCGGTGACCGACGGTCGAGACCAGGGGTTGGAACACCAGGTCGAGGCCGTCGTGTTCGAGAGCCCGCTTGAACTCGCCGACCAGGCGGCCCCGGCGGGGTTCGGCCAGGTCGAGATCGGCGTGATAATAGGAAACCCGGCGGGACGACGACGACTGCTTGGCTGCGTACATGGCGGCATCGGCCCGTCGCAACCACTCGCTGGAATCGACGCCGTCCTCGTGGAAGGCGATGCCGATACTGGCACCGACCACCACCGTGTCCTGATCGAGTTCGATCGGTTCGGCCAGCGCGGCGTGAATGGCGCTGGCCACGTTCGAGGCATCACCGCCCCGGCACCGTGGCAACAGCACGGTGAACTCGTCCCCGCCGAGGCGGGCCACCAGACCAAAGGAATCGGCGACGGTCTGCAACCGCGTGGCCACCACCTTGAGCAGTTCGTCGCCGGCATCGTGACCAAGGGTGTCGTTGACCGGCTTGAACCCGTTGAGATCGAGGAACAGCACGGCCATCATGTCATCCGGACCCCGTTCGGCCATCGCTTCGGGCTCCAACTCCCGGCTGAGCTCCCGAAGGAAGTAGGCCCGGTTGGGCAGGCGGGTCAGGGCGTCATGCAGGGCCTGGTGTTCGAGTTCGGAATGCAGGTCCTTCAGCTCGTTGACCAGATCCCGGTTCTGGAGGGCAACGGTGGCCTGGCCGCACAGCAGTCGAAGGGCCTCGACCGGTCCGGCGTCGAAGGGACGGCCCACGAAGTTGGCACCTCGGAGCACGATCAGGGTCTCGTCGGTGGAAAGGGTGATGCGAACCAGGGCGTCCAGGCCGGCCTCGAACAGACCCTCGACCTCCTGTCCGTCGCCGTCGCTGCCGTCGACCAACACCTCGGGGTGGGGCAGATCGACCATGCGCAGCCCGCTGGCGGGCTGCCCGGGCTGGGGCAGATGCCGGGCATACAGTTCCTCGGATACTTCGATTCGGGTCCAGCCGCCGGTCGGGGTACGGGCCCATGCATCAACGACGTCGAACCCGAGGCTTGCCGCCGATTTGGTCAGGGTCTCGAACAGGGCCGTTCCGATCCTGGTCACTTCGAATCCCAGCTCGGCCACGTTCTCGAGCAGGCGTCCCCGGGCCACGGCATCAACGGTGGCCCGACGCTGCAGGATGACATCGCCCAGAAGCTGCTCGGCCAGGAAGGCACCGGGAATGACCACCAGCAACAGCACACTCATCTGATCCAGGAGCTGCTCCAGTTCACCGATCAGCTGGTTCGAGGGGCTGTCGATACTGTTGAGAATCCAGACCCGTCCAAGAATGGTGAGCACCGCCATCAGCATCCAGTGGACGAGGGCTCCGGCCAGGCGGTATCGGACCGCGGCCTCCACGATGGGAAGTGCGGTCAGCACCCAACCGATGCCGGAACCGCCGGTGGCGGTGGTCAACAGCACCACCAGCAGGGTGTCGGCCACCAACTGAAACAGACCGACCCATTGGCTCTCCCCTACCTGATCGAGCCGACCCGAGACCACATTGGTTCCGGCCAACCACAGCAGCGAGAGCGCCAGAAGCTGGGCCGGCCCGATGTTGACGGCCTCGATGACGAAGCGGCTGCCATCGATGGCGTACTGACCGGTGATCATGACCGCGATCAGGATGCGGACCCGTCGAACAGCCTGATCGGCCAGAGTCGAGGTGCGCTCGTTCAGCAGGGCCTTGATCCGCCGCTTGCGACTACTGAGATCCCGAACGGCGATGCCGATGGCGGCCAACGACAGCACGGCGAAGGCGCCAAGTGACACCAGGTCGGCCCGGCCCAACCAGACCGCGGGAAGCCCGATAAGGGGGATGACGAGTCGGGCCGCACCAATGACCGAGGCGGCGGGAACAAGGTCGGTATCGGGTGTGGGATTGGCGTCGCCCTTGGTGACATAGGCCTCTTTCTCCTCCAACACCTCGAAGACCCGGTGCGTGATGATGTCACCGTCACGGTCGAAGGTGATCACCGATCGCTGGCCCAGGAGCTCATCCGGTCGATCCTCGATCATCACCACATCGCCGGGGCGCAGCACCGGGGCCATCGAGCCGGAGACGATCACCACCGGATTCCAGCCGGCGCCCAGGGTCACGATGACCACCCATAGCCCGAGCATGCCGGCCAGGTAGAGGTAGATCCACGAGATCAGGGACACCACGGGAACGAACCGTCCATGACCGATGAGGGCTGGAATACCCGTCCTCACCACGGCGGGTCGGGCCGGGCTGAAGCGTTCCACGTTCACGGCCTGGCCTCCACGATCAGTGCGAAGTCGGTGTAGCGACCCTCGGCATCGGGGTCATCGAGCAACTCGGCTCGGGCCGCCAGGGTGACTCGGCTTCCCTGCTCGATTCCCGTTCCCAGAACCAGCCCGTCGGCGTAGCTGCCGTGGGTCTGCCACATCTCGGTCAAGGTGCCGTCCAACGCCGGGTCGGGCGGTGGCCCCTCGGTCGGACACGGTTCGTCGCTGGTCCACACCTGGAAGCGGATGTAGCGGTCCAGCTCGGTTCCCCCCAATCGACGACCGTGGAGGCGAAGATCGGCTTCGATCGAACCCCGATAGATCACCTCGACACAGGCGTCGGTGAACGAGCCCGGGTACAGCTCGTCCTCGTTGAACAGCAACTCCACCGCATCCCCGACCTGGTCGAGTTCGATCGACCCGGCACTGAAGAGTCCCGCGGTCGAGGTCGAGGCCGAGACCTCGGCCTGACTGGTGCGGATGCCGTTGATCACAACGACGCCGGCGGCCAGCACAACAATGGCGGCCGCCAGCCGACGCCCGGCGGCGAACCAACGTTCCGCCGTCATTGGTCGCCGTCCTGTTCCGCACCGACCGGCGTCTCCTCGCCCGCTTCGCCGCCACCCGGCGTGGGCCCCTCGACCTCGTTGCCCTCGACCTCGTTCCCGTCGACCTCGCCACCCCCGACCTCGTTCCCGTCGACCTCGCCACCCCCGACCTCGCTATCCCCGACCTCGCTGCCCTCGACCTCGCTACCCTCGACCTCGTTCCCGTCGACCTCGTTGCCCTCGACCGAGTCGGGGCTCTCGGTACCCCCCTGGGGGATGCTGGAACCATCTGCCGGGGTCGTGACATCGGCCGCCGTCCCCGGGGTCGCGGCATCACCGACAGCGGCCACGGTCACGCCGCCGGCGCCGATGGTGACGAGCTGCCCTGCGCCGACCTCGATCCGCTCGATGGTGAATGCGTCACCGGCGCCGGGAACGGGATCGTCGGGACTTCCGGCGCCGACCCCGGGGTCGGTCGAACCGGCCGCCGGGGTGATGCGAACGGTGTAGCGACCGGGAACCAGGATCTCGCCGTCAACCGCCGCCCGCCACCGGCCACCGGGGCCGACCAGCTCGACGGTACCGGCATCGAGACCGGCATCGGTTTCGATTCGCAGCCGGCTCAGAACCAGGGTGGCGTCGTCGGGTATGGGTGCGACGTGGCGATCGGGCCCCAGGGAGACCTCGATCAGCGCCTCGCCCGACCATGCGGCCACCGTGTCGGGGCGCAGGAATCCGCCGCTACCGTCGCCCTCCAGCGGTTCCGACCAGGCGTCGGTGTAGACCCGCAGTCGAAGATCGTCCTCGGCCACAAACGGGCCGGCCGATCCGGCGCCGTCGCCCACGTCGTCGTCGAGAGAGGGAACCAGCACGGTCAGGATGGGAGGGATGGTGGCCGAACCCTGCTCACCGGGCTGAGCCGACGCCGGTCCGGCCACAGGGCCCAGGAACAGGGCGAGGACGGCGGCCACCGTGGCCACCGCCGCCAGCAGTCTGAGCAAGTTGAGGTCGCTGCGGGAGAAGCCGGTTGACAGATCCTCGGGGTGGGAGTGGGCTATCGCCGATTCACCAGCCTGCCACCCGCCGTCCGATCTCGAGTTGTGGAACGATCCCCTTCCGGCCGCATCGTGACCGACCTCGAACGCGTCGTGGGCACCGAGGGCACAGTACTCACCGAGGGCACAGTACTCGGTGAGCGCGATCCGGTCGTCGTCGCTCAGCTCCTCGAACTCCATTCCCACCCGCACCAATCCCGACTCGTGCCGGGTGGCGGCCCGGACCCGGGCCGTCGTGGCGACGCCGTGCTCGGTGCCGTCGGCCCTCGGTACCGAGAAGCGGATGGAAACGGTCTCGTCCAGAGCGGGGGCCGATTCGAGCACGGCACCGACGCCGACCGGGGTGACATCCAGGGTGGTTCCCCGCCGGCCGGCCAACGTGATCCCGGCCTCGAGCGGAACACGGGGAGCGCGGCGGCGCTGGCGGTGCCATACCAGCGCTCCGAGCACGTCGACCAGGATGTAGGTCGTCGCCAGGGCCACCAGGATGAGCACGGTGCTGTGCCGACGGGTCATGGCCGGCAACAGCGTGGGGTAGACGGTGTTGAAGGCTCGGGCGGCGAAGGCCACCTCGAAGAAGCTGAAAACCACGACCAGGACCTGGAGCTGACCCAGTGCGTCGCGACGACCCTGGCTTCGAACACGGTCCCGCCGATCAGGCAGGGGCGACACGGTCGGGGCGAGGGCGGCCAGGTCGGCCCCCAAGGTTCGCCAGCCGTGACGGGTCCAGTCCCCGAACGACATGATCCCACCCGACAGCAGGCGCCGGGCCGTCATGTTGGCGGCGGCGAAACCAACCATGGCCGTCACAACCGTGGTCAACTCGCCCTCAAATGGCAGCCGACCCAGAAGCAGAGCCGCGGCCAGCACCGAAGTGACGGCCAGCTGGCGTATGCCGTAGGTCAGCGACACCCCGGCGGCCATGGCCGCCCACCGGGCGGTGCGGGTCACACCACGGGTGGTGAAGGCCGCCCCCAGGCTGATCAGGGCCGCCGCGCTGCGGTCACGGCGAGCCACCAGGTAGGGCTGGAGCGTATCGGGTGCCAGGTCCCGAATGAGGGGCCGCGAATCGTGGCCGGTGGACCAGCCATCCCGATGGAGGGCGACGGCCCACTCCGGCACCATCCAGTAGGAGGGGGCCTGGTCGACCAGGTCCCTCAGCGCAGCGCGTCGAACCAGCGAAGCCGGGCCCCGCCATGGGGCAACTCCCCGACTGGCCAGGGCCGGACCGATCAGCTGACGTTCCAGGGCTTCCTCGTCACCACCCCGTTTGAGATGGAACAGCGAGTTGGGATTGAGCAGACCGACGGCCAGCTGCCGGACGGCAGCACGGTCATCGATCGGCGAGTCGACCACGGCGTCGAACAGTCGGGGCATGGGAACCTGACCCGCCTGCAGCCACAACAACCACGCCCCGTCGCCGATGTCGGCCATCGAGGGCAGCGGGCTGACTGCGCTCGAATGGTCGATCCCCAATTCGAGCCGAAGTGCAGTCGTTGAATCGAAACGATCGATGACGGTCTGGACATCGGGATCGACCCGGCCGGTCAGCACGGTCGTCGTGCGCTGCCAGCCGGTGACGGCGAGACCGACCATGGTGCGCTCCAGATCGGTCGCCGTCGACTCGGGACCGACCGTGATCACGACGTCGATCTCATCCCGGTCGATGCGGGAACCGGCGTCGACCGGTCGGCGTTTGGGCACGACCTGGAATCGAAACAGCAGGAGCTGAACCCACGACCAGATCTCGGCCCACAGCACCGGCAACGACAGGGCCAGGATCCAACCCCGTCCAATGGTGGTGGTCCGCCAGGCCAGATAACCCAGACCGGCGACGAGCACGACGGCCACGACCAGACGCGTCAGAAGGGTCACATCGACCGGTGCGTCGGGGTCGACCTGACGGTGATCGGCGGCCGGGGCCACAAGGCCCGAACGACCGGTGGTCGGTTGATCGGAAGGGGATGCGTGCACGATTGCCTCAGAACTGTTCTCCCTCGATCATCGGCACATGGCCGACGCCCATTGAGTAGTCACCCGGGTCGGCCGCACTATTTGACTCAATGACCGATGACCCTTGGGTAGAACACCTTCCACCGACACTCATGTCGGGGCCGTTCGGCCCATGTTCGTATGGAGCGGGCGACCCCGACCCCGGTTCCGGCGGCGCCGAATCATCGACCGTCGATCGGTGCCGGCGCCGTGTCGGCCTGTGAGTTTCGAGTGGACAACCAGTGGGTTTCTCCACAAAATCTGGGGACATCCAAGAAAGTCTGCGGACAACCCTGGGGATATCGAAAAAGCCCTTGACGCCCTCTCGGCGGCATGTCACGATGCCTATCACTCAGGTGAACACCAGCCGATCGACGGGGAACGGCGACAGCGAATCGGGTCAAACCGAGACGAGGTCGACGGGCTCCCGAAGGCGGAAAGGCTCATCTGATAGAGGTGGTTTCCCCTCGACGACCGACGGTCAAGGTTTCGGACTCCGGTCCGGAATCCGATCACGGGCTTCGGCCCGGGATCCGGTGTCAAGCTTCGGCTCGAGATCGGATCGGCGGTTGTCACGGCGCCCCCGCAGGTCTTCGGATCGCTGGGACGGCGACAGGGAGCGATGCTTCGGCCCAGCGCACTGCTACGGCAAATTGGTCAACCGGTGGCTCCACCGGACGATCACGAACTGTAGCGACGCCCACAAGGCGGCGTTGGTGAAACAGCGTTCACATATGAGAACTGCCCGCCGGGCTCACGCACGACGGGCAGTGATAAACACTATCGGTACTGACAGTACACCTGAACAGGTCGATAGTGGTGGATCCACCTCGAACTTGATGGCGCCTCCGGTTCGTCGGCTTCGGCCGACATCTCCGGAGGCGTCAACTTTTTCCCGAAGCCACCGGGTATCGGTGAAGGAGATCGTGTCGGGCCACGAGCTAGGGGTGGCCCGGCACGCTCCCCGCGTCACCGGGTCGGGGCGTCCGAACCAACCATGCGACGGCCCGCAACGGCATCTCGTCCTGCGGCAGATTCGTGCCACAAAGATCTCGATGTGGATCCCCAACACCCTGCCTTGTCGAACCCCGCAGAGTCCGCTGGTTGCTCGATCATTCAACATTGCGGCACGTCTCAGGAACGTTCGCCCGCAGGCCGAACTTCAGGCCGGCCTCGGCCGGCGGCAGGTGCTCGAGGACTTCGGGTTCAGGTCCGTGGGCTGGCGATCAGCGAGTCACGCCCACATGAGGACCGTTCCGGCCCAGTACACGCCCCACACTCCATCGGATGTGAACTAATAGATTCACCTGAAATAGTTGCTAGGAATGCTTGTTTATCGAACATGTGTTTGCTATAGTGAAGGCATGACCACCGGCGAGTTGGCACCACAACCACACAGCGACGATCTGACGCCGTTGGAGACCGCTCTCGATGCCATGGTGGCAACCGACCCCGACTGCCTTCCTGTGGCCGAGCTGCTGGACCGGGCCTGTCGCCTGCAACGGTTGACGGCCCGGCTCGACGCTCTACGGGCCACCGTGTTGGCCGCCGCCGATTCGGCGTCCGAAGCGCCCGGCGTGCTGAGAGAGCTCGGGTTTCGCAACGCCTCACAAGTAGTGGCCGCCGAAACCGGGGCACCAGCCCGGGAGATCCACGCCACCGCCCGCACCGGGCGATGGCTCGATGAGTTCCCGGTCTTCGCTCAGGCGGCCGCCGAGGGGGTGTTGACCCTGCGACACCTGCGGGAATTGAAGAGCTTGGACACAGCCAACCGGCGAGACGCCCTGGTGGCGTCCCAGGACGAGTTGGTGGCTGCGGCTCGGGAACACGACTTTGTGGAGTTCACCAACCGGGTCACCGTGTGGTTGATCAACCACACCACGTCCGACGAGGTGCAAGAACAGGTCAAGAAGACCTCGTGCACCTGGAACACCAACACCGACGGGTCCATCGACGGCCGGTTCCACCTCGACCCGCTCTCAGCGGCCGCAGTCGGAACCGCACTGGGTGATGAGATGCAGCGCCTGTTCCGCCAACAATCCGAAGGGCCCGGCAACGCCGAAACACCGAATCGGCGGCGAGGCCAAGCCCTCGTTAGCCTGATCGTCGGTGGGGCCGAAACCCCTGGGTCGGCCACCACCACCCCGTTGGTGAACCTGGTCATCGGACAGAAGGTCTTGGAGAACCTCCTGGAGCGGTTCCTCGATCCTGACACAGCGACAATCGACGTCGATCGGGATGATCCCGACTACCGGTGTGAACGCATCGACGGGACACCAATCCACCCTGATCTTGCGTTTGTAGCCACCGCGGTGGCCGAGTTCGAACGGATCGTGCTCAACGAGAAGTCCAGAGTGATCGACATGTCGGTCAAAGCCCGGGGGTTCCCCGACTGGATGAAACGAGCGTTACTGATCGAAGCCAGAGGCAGATGTCGAACCCGGGGCTGTGATGCGCCCTACCACTGGTTGCAAGTTGATCATGTCGAACCCCACTCGAAGGGCGGGCCCACCAGCCTGGCCAACGGACAGATCCTCTGCGATCCAGACAACAAGTGGAAGCGCGATCTCGTACAGGCCGTGGCCTGAACAAGGCGAGGACGAGCACTCCGCTCCACACCTGAACCTTGAAAACCGAATAGAACCCGGGCCGGGCCGTTGGACATCGAGAGAGGAGTACCACGATGGTGCTCATGTCGGTGAACGAGTGGAACCAATCCATCTAGGTTCCGGCGTCCCCGCTCCACCGCATCAGACCCTCCTGGACGCAAGTGGCGACAAGTGACCCATCGGCCTGATACAGCCGTCCCGTGGTCAACCCCCGCCCCCGTCCGGTGGATTCGACCACCTGGTCGAACAGCAGCCACTGGTCGGCCACCGCCGGCCGGTGGAACCACATGGCGTGATCCAAACTGGCCCCGAGATTCGCCCGGTCGTGCCAGCGTCGACCGTGAGGAAGGTAGACATGGTCGATCAAGGTGGTGTCGCTGATGTAGGCCACGGCACAGTCGTGGACCCACTGCGGCTCACCGGTCAACGACTGCGACAGTCGCATCCACATCCGTTGGGGGGCATCGGTGGCCTCCGACCCCCGGGGCGGATCAAGATAGCGGATCTCCACCGGCCGGGCTGCGCCCCACCAGCCCTCGTCGCCGCCCCCCGCCCCGCCATCGAACCGATCACCGACCCCGGACACGTAGGCGTCGTAGGTCATCGGGGCCCGCTCCGGACCAGCGACCGTGGGCATGACGGGCTGATACTCCGGCCCCGGCTCGGGACGGTGAAACGACACCATCATCTGGAACAACAGCCGACCGCCCTGACTGGCCGACACGTTGCGCGCCGCAAACGACCGCCCATCGCGAATGACCTCGACGAGATACCGGGTACTCGAGCCGGGATCGCCGGGCCGCAGGAACTGGGCATGAAGGGAATGAACCCCGGCCGACGGCTCCCCGCCGTTACCGACGTCGCGGTCGTCGCCGGGCCGGTGGACCGTGCCATACGCGGCGGCCAGCCCCTGGGCCAGGAACTGCCCGCCGAACAACCGGCCCTCGGGCTCGGGACCCGGCGGTCCGTCCATCACCACGTCCGGGGGCCCGATGGGCGGCGTCGGCGACCCCGGCGACAGCCGCAGTAACGAGGTGAAGACCGTGGCCGTCACGATCGGTGATGCCGCCCTGGCACTACTCGCCTTCGACAGGCCGGGAGCGGATCGAGAACCGATCGCCGTAGAACCCGACGTGTCCGGCGATGGCGGCCACACCTTCCAGTGGCTCGGGGTAGTACCACACGCCGTCCTCGACCGTGGTGTCGTTCACCCGGACCGAGTAATAGGACGCCGATCCCTTGACCGGGCAATGTGTGGTGAGATCGCTTGGTTCCAGCAATTCGGAGCGAACATCGGACAGCGGGAAGTAGGGAACAGGGGTAAGTTCGGTGCCGTTGTAGTTTTCGAGGACCAACACCACGTCGGTCGATTCGGCCACCGGCACGCCGTCGTGGTCGACCCGCCACAGCAGGTCGGAAGCCTCGGTGCGGGCGGTGTGGGACGGGCGGGGTGCGTTGCTCATATCGGTCTCGGTTTTGCTCTTGGTGGGAGAACCGGCGATCGGGGGACCGTTTCCAACCGGGTCAAGTCCGTGGAACGAACATCTTACATGGCATTCTTGATCCATGACCGAGCCCACCGGCCAGCGATCGGGATCGACCACCATACTCAGGAACGGACGGACCCTGGACCGGAGGTCGATCGTCGATCTCACCGTCACCGACGGAATCATCGCCGCCATCGAGCCATCGATCGAGCGGACAGCCCAATCCCACAGGGACCCGACAGGGGAGCCGGGCGGGGCACAGGCACGGGCCGCCACCGTCGTCGACCTCGGGGGTCGGCTGGTCCTGCCGTCCATGGCCGAGCCCCACGCCCATCTGGACAAGGCGCTGGTGGCCGATGAGGTGCCGAACCCGACCGGTGACCTCACGGGGGCCATCGACGCCATGGACCGGGCGGCGGACCAGGGGCTCCTGAGCCACGACGCCGTGGTCGAGCGGGCGGCTCTCGCCGTGGAACTGTTGCTGGGCCGGGGGGTGACGGACATCCGCAGTCACATCAACGTCGGCGACGGCTTCGGCGCCGCCTATGTGCGGGCCGCCACCGAGGTGCGGGACCGGATCCGCCATATGGTCGACCTCGACCTGGTGGCCCTGACCCACAGCCCGGTAACCGGTGCCGACGGCGCCGGCAATCGGCGGGCCCTGGCCGACGCGATCGAGGCCGGCGTCGACGTCGTCGGCGGCTGCCCTCATCTGGAGGACGACCCCGAGGGCTCCATCGACCTGTTCCTCGAGGCGGCGACCGAGGCCGGTATCGGCCTCGACCTCCACATGGACGAAACCCTCGATCCGGCCGTGTTCCACCTGGACTATCTGGCCCGCCGGGTACTGGACACCGGCTTCGACCGTCCGGTGGTGGCCGGCCACAGCATCACTCTGGGATTGCAGGACTTGGCCACCCAGCACAAGACTGCCGGGCTGCTGGCCCGGGCCGGGGTGGCCGTGGTTGCCCTACCCCAGACCAACCTCTTCCTACAGGGCCGGGACCACCCGGTGGCCACTCCCCGGGCCCTGACCCCGGTCGCCGTGCTCCAGGACGCCGGGGTCACGGTGGTCGCCGGCGGCGACAACATGCAGGATCCGTTCAACCCCATGGGCCGGGGCGACCAGCTGGAGATCGCCAACCTCATGGTGTTGACGGCCCACCGGCGGCCCGAGGTGGCCTTCGACATGGTGAGCAACCAGGTCCGGGCCATGATGGGTCGGCCTCCGGTGGAGGTGGCGGTCGGTTCCCGGGCCGATCTGGTGGCCGTCCCCGCCTCCGGCATCCGCCATGCCCTGGCCACCCAGCCCCACGACCGTCTGGTGTTCCGAGCCGGACGGCTGGTTGCCTCGTCGACGGCCACGTCCACGATTCACCACCATCACGGCCGGCCCGACGACCGGTAAATCATCGACCGACTGTACTACCGTTGGCAACAGGAGCCGGTGGTCGAAAACCGCCGGCCGGCCAAACCATGGCAGCAGCAGGGAGATATCGGAGTGAGCGAACGGATTGTCCGACCCCGCCAGGGACGCATGATCGCCGGGGTGGCGGCCGGTATCGCCCGGCGCTACGGCTGGGACCCCACCCTGGTTCGCCTGGCCTTCGTGCTGTCGATCCTGCTGCCCGGCCCCCAGGTCATCCTCTACCTGGTCGCCTGGTTGGTCATCCCCGAAGAACCGGCGTCCGAACTGCCCCCGTACTACCAGGGCCCACCGGTTCCTCCCCCCGGCGACACTCCTCCGCCGCCTGCTCCGCCCTCAGCCGGGTAGGGGTACCCACGGTTCGTGGTCGCCGGGCACGGTGGGGAAACGCTGAGCCCGCCAGTCGGCCTTGGCCTGCTCGATCCGGTCGAGGTCGGAGTGAACGAAGTTCCACCAGATGTGGCGCCGACCCACCGGTTCGCCCCCCAGGACGACGGCTCGACCGGTGCCGTTGAGCCGCGGTGACGAGCCCGGCCTCAGCACCACGAGGTGGCCGACCGGGAGGCGGTGGCCGTCCAGGTCGAGTTCGCTGTGCAGCGCCACCACCGCACGCTCGGCGTGATCGACCGGGATCGGCACCGATCCGCCGTCGAGATCGGCCGTGGCCAGCACCAGCGGGGACGACACCCCAACCGGCGACACCAGGCCCCAGCCCGTGCCGGCCGACACCGTGACCCTGGCTCCTGGTCCACCGTCGCTCGGCATGTCGGCCCGTCGATGATGCTCGAACCCGGGCTCGAGTTCCTCGGCCTCGTCGGGAAGGGCAATCCACATCTGCAGGCCGTGCACCGAGCGGAATCTCGACCAATCGTCGGGATGCGGTCGCTCGGTGTGGGTGACCCCGGCACCGGCCGTCATCCAGTTCACGTCACCCGGTTCGATGGTCTGGACCACCCCGGTCGAGTCGCGGTGGACCATCCGGCCATCCAGCAGGTAGGTCAGTGTGGACAGACCGATGTGAGGGTGGGCGTCGACACCGCGATCGGAGTCGGGCGCCAACTCCTCGGGACCGATGTGGTCGACGAAGATGAACGGACCGACCATTCGCCGCTGCCGAAACGGCAGGAGCCGCTCCACGGTCCCCGATCCGACCGGACGGGTCCGGGGGGCGATGGTCAGCTCGACGGCTGCAGCGCCGGTGACATCGGGGGCCGTCATCGAACCGGCTCCTCGACCGAGCGGGCACGGCGCAGCCGATCCATGACCGTGGTGATCGTGTCCAGTTCGTCGGGGCCGAGGCGGTCGAAGTATTCGGACTGGAGCTCGTCGAGATGGGTGCGGGTGGCGGCATCCAGCTTGGCCCTACCGACCTCGGTCAGGCGAGCCCAATGGACTCGCCGGTCCTCGGGGCAGGCTTTTCGTTCCACATAGCCCGCTTCGACCAGGCGGTCGACCAGGCGGGTCACTCCCCCGCTGGTGATGGCCAGCTGGTCGGCCAGCTCGCTCATCATCAGCTCGTGGTTGGGGGAACGCCCGAGCCGGAGCATCACCTCGAACCAGGCCATCGACAGGCCGCTGTCGGACCGCAGCGATCGTTCCAGCTGGCGGTGCAGCCGACCGAACCCCTCGGCCAGCATGCCGAAACGGGTGATGCGGTCATCGAGGTAGCTGGGAACGGGTGATGTGGCCACGGTTCCACTCTAGCCGGCAACTATCTGATTCATCAAAGGTTGACAAATCAGGCAACTCTCCAATAGAGTACTTTAGAGTGTCATTAGCTGACAGATCAACCAATGACCGATCATGGAGTATCGCACCGCCGGGAAACAGCACCGTCGTGAAGTCCCGGCAAGGCCACACTCCATCCCCCTACAGCGAATCGAGGCGTCGACGTTCGGTCGACGAGAAAGCGAGACTCTCATGAGCAACCTTCCCACTCCCGGTCGTTACACGATCGATCCCACCCATTCCAGCATCGACTTCGTGGTTCGACATCTGATGGCGGCCAAGGTTCGGGGCGGTTTCACCTCGTTCTCCGGCGCCGTGACCGTCGGTGAGACGATCGAGGCGTCCTCGGTCGAGGTCCAGATCGAGGTGGCCTCAATCGACACCGGGGTGGAGGACCGGGACAACCATCTCCGCTCGGCCGACTTCTTCGATGTCGAGAAGAACCCGACGGCGCGCTTCGTCTCCACTGCGGTCAACGCCAAGGGTGGCGAACACTACGCCGTCACCGGCGACCTCACCATCGCCGGTGTCACCAAGTCGGTCGACCTCGACATGGAGTTCGCCGGACAGGTCGTCGACCCGTGGGGCAACAAACGCCTGGTGTTCAGCGCCTCCACCGAGATCAACCGGGAGGACTTCGGCCTGACGTGGAACCAGACACTGGAGACCGGCGGTGTACTGGTGTCCAAGAACGCCAAGATCGAAATCGAGGTCCAGGTGGTGCAGGCGGGCGACTGATCGCCAATCCTCCAGCCGGTGGTGGAGGGCTCAGGCCCCCTTGGCCAGGTCCTCCACCACCTCGGCGCCGACGGCCAGGAGAATGTCGGGCGGGGCCAGGATTTTCCGGTCCCTCCCGCCGCCACCCAGCACGATACGATCCCGCTCCATGACCCGGGCGTCGATCCAAAGGGGGAGATCCCCGGGGAGCCCGAACGGCGTGACGCCTCCGATCGTCATGCCGGTCAACCGCTCGGTTTCGTCACCGCCGGCAAACGACGCCTTGCGAACCCCGAGCCGCTTGCGCACCACCTTGTTGACATCGAGCCTGGTGGTGGCCAACACGACGCAGGCGGCGTAGACCGGCGGCTCCGACTTGCCGACCACGACGATGGTGTTGGCCGAGTCCTCCATGGCATAGCCGTAGGCCTCACAGAAACGGGCGGTGTCGGCCAATTCGGGGTCGCAGTCGACCAGCTCGTAGGAGACGCCGGTCGCTTCCAGGGCCTCGATCAGGGTGTCGGAGGAACGGGTCATCGGGCGCAGTGTAGGGTCGATGGAGGGCTCGGCCACAGTTGTCATAGGTGGCATTGCCGCCGCCGCAGTTCTGACCGGGGCCGGAACTCAGCACTTCGTGTGTTGCGCCGACCATGCCTTCATGAAGCGTCGTTTGGCAAGAGTGAAACGGTACCTCGCGGGCCGGAACACCGACCCCCGCCTCTCCCAGTACCGTCCTCGACCGGCGCTGCGGCTACCGGTCACGACGGTGGACGAACCGTGCCACGCGGTCATCGACGCCCACAACCATCTCGGTCGATGGCTGAGCGATGGCCGGTGGATGATCGGCGATGTCGAGGATCTGCTGGCGGCCATGGACGCCGCCGGGGTGCAGACGGTGGTCAACCTCGACGGCCGGTGGGGCCGGGAGCTGGTCGACAATCTCCAACGCTATGACCGGGCCCACCCCGATCGATTCGTGACCTTCTGTCACGTCGACTGGTCCATGCTGGCCACCGGCGACGACCCCCGGCCGTTGATCGAGCACCTGCAGCACAGCGTGGAGGCCGGGGCCAAGGGGGTGAAGGTGTGGAAGGACCTGGGCCTGATGTTCCGAGACCAGTCCGGCCGCCTTCTCGGCCCCGACGACGAGCGGGTGATCCCGGTCATCCGATCGGCCGGAGCAGCGGGGGTGCCGGTGCTGATCCACACCGCCGATCCCCTCGCCTTCTTCCAACCGCTGGATCATCACAACGAACGTCTCGAGGAACTGCTGGGCCATCCCGAGTGGTGGTTCGGCGGCCCCGAACACCCGGACTTCTGGCACTTGCTCAATGGGTTGGAGCGCTTGGTCGCGGCCTGCCCCGACACCACCTTCATCGGCGCCCATGTCGGGAACTGCGCCGAGGATCTGTTGTGGGTCGACCGCATGCTCGGCACCTACGCCAACTTCCACATCGATCTCGGTGGCCGTATGGCCGAGTTGGGACGTCAGCCCCGGGCCGCCCATCGGCTCATCACCACCCACGCCGACCGGGTGCTGTTCGGCACCGACATCTACCCGGTGAAGACCGAGGACTATCGCCTCTGGTATCGGTTCATGGAGTCCGAGGACGAGTGTTTCGACTATGCCCCGGGCTGCCGGGTCCCGCCCCAGGGCCGATGGCAGGTGTCCGGCCTGGGACTGCCACCCGATGTGCTGGCCAAGGTCTACTACGAGAACGCCCGGCGGCTACTCGGCCTTGGCCGGGCCCGGCCGGCATCGGTCACCACCATGTCCGCCTGACTCCATTGTCTCATCCGAGCTTCTGTCCCTCGCCGTCCCCCTCTTGGGACGAGGAGCGGCAAGAGATTGGGGATTGGGGGACGAGGAGCCGCAACAGCTCCGGGTTTGCGAGACGATGAGTCGCCGAAGCCGGCGGGCGCTCAGGACGAGCCGGTGAAGCTGGGGCCCCGGTGCTCGTGCAGGGAGGCAATGCCGGCCGCCTTGTCCGCCTCACGATTCCTGACCTCGGCCCGGGCCACCACGAAGTGGTGGACCTCGTCGGGACCGTCGGCCAGGCGCAGGGTGCGCTGGGAGTGCCACATCTCGGGCAGCGGGAACCACTGGCTGATGCCGGCGGCACCGTGCATCTGGATGGCCTCGTCGATGATGTCACAGCACTTCTCGGGCACCATGGCCTTCACCGCGCTGACCCAGATCCGGGCCTCGGCGTTGCCCAGGGTGTCCATGGCCTTTGCCGCCCGCAGCACCATGAGCCGCATGGCCTCGACCTCGATGCGGGATCGGGACAGCACCTCCATGTTCTTGCCCAGGTTGATGAGCTTCTTGCCGAAGCCCTCACGGCTGGTGCCCCGGTCGACCATCATCTCGATGGCCTTCTCGGCCGCCCCGATGGAGCGCATGCAGTGGTGGATGCGTCCCGGGCCCAGGCGGAGCTGGGAGATCTCGAACCCTCGGCCCTCACCCCACAGGATGTTCTCCTTCGGCACCCGGACATCGTTGAACCGGATGTGCATGTGGCCGTGAGGGGCATCGTCCTGGCCGAAGACATGCATGCCCTCCACGATCTCCACTCCAAGGGTGTCCTTGGGGACCAGGATCTGGGACTGCTGTTTGTAGGTGTCGGCCTCGGGGTTGGTCTTGACCATGGTGATCATGATCTTGCACCGGGGATCACCGGCCCCCGAGATGTAGAACTTCTGCCCGTTGATGACCCACTCGTCGCCGTCGAGATAGGCACTGGTCTCGATCTGCTTGGCGTCCGAACTCATGACCTGGGGTTCGGTCATGGCATAGGCAGAACGGATCTTGCCCTCCAGCAGCGGCTCCAACCACTGCTTCTTCTGCTCCGGGGTGCCGACCCGCTCCAGCACCTCCATGTTCCCGGTGTCGGGGGCCGAACAGTTCAGGCACTCGGAGGCCAGCCGGTTCTTGCCCAGCTCGTTGGCGATGTAGGCGTAGTCGAGGTTGCTGAGACCCTGTCCGGTTTCGGCGTCGGGCAGGAAGAAGTTCCACAGCCCCTTCTCCCGGGCCTTGTTCTTGGCTCCTTCCAGCAGCTCGAGCTGGCCGGGGGCCCAGCTCCAGCGGTCCTCCCGACCCTCGCCCAACCGGTAGAACTCCTCGGTGATGGGGTCCACCTCGTCGCGTATGAAGGCCTTCACCGCCTCGTAGAGCGGACGTACCTCCTCCGACATGCGCAGGTCGAAGTCGTCCATGCTGGCGCTCTTCAGTGCTCCACCGGTCATGTCGATCGTGCTCGTTTCTCTCGGTTGGGTCGGATTCTGTCGGTTCCCGGGCCATCCCGATGGTAGTTGCCCCCACCGGTTCCGGCGCCAACCGGATCGGGCGGGCACGCTGGGCAGGAGCTCGACCCCGCTCGACCTAGAGCGCCGCTCCGACCAGGATCCCGCTGAGCACGGCGACCGCGATCAGCAGACCGGCTTCGATGGCCACCACCATCGAGAACCCGATCCGCGGCGACGGGACCCTACCGTCGGCCGTCGCCCGAGCCGCCATTCGGGGCAGCAGTACGAAGTGGTTGTAGCCGCCAAGTGCGGCTCCAGCAGCAACCAGGGCCAGCTTGACCAGCAGGAGTCGACCCCAGTCGGTGGTCCACAACTGCGACGGCGAGTCCACGATCATGGCGGTCAGGGCCACACCGACCACACCGACGACCACCAGTCCGGTGGCGGCGACCACGGAGAAGCGGGCACCGAGTTCGGCACCGTTGACCGGTGGCCGCCGGCGCCTCCGCAACAGGGTCAGGGTCAGCGCCACCACTCCCCCGGCCCAGGCCCCGGCGGCGGCGACGTGGGAGATGGCGGCCAACGACATGACGACACGATTACCCCTACTCAGGGTGTGCCCGTCGAAGATATGCGACGTGGCCAGCATGATCGAGGCGATGATGGCCACCACCGCCGCCGAACCGAACCGCCACGCCACCGACGGCGCAGCCGCAGGAGCCTCGACCACCGCCTCGACCGCGTCGGGAATCACCGTTTTGGTCGACACGGCCGACGGCGAACGGGGTTGGCCGCCGGACATCGGGGCCGAAACGGGCTGCATGGGTGGCTGGGAACCGGCACCACCGGCCGGCCTGCGGTCGGCGCCGTGTCGCCACTTGAGTCGGGGCATGGGCAGGGCCCACAGCAACGCACCGCCCATGGCTCGAAGGCCGGCCGAGTAACCCAGCTCGGTGTCGGCCATCTCCAGCAGGTTCGCAAACGACCATCGGCCGTACTCGACATAGATCTGGGCCATGACCTGGAGGGCGGCACCGCACACCACGATCAGGCCACACGTTCCGGCCCAGCGAGCCACGGCCACGATGTCGTCCGGCCGATCGAGAACGAACACGGCGAAGACCAGGGCGCCGATGGCCAGCACCGCACCGGCATAGGCCATCCCGCGGCCCAGGTTGGCCACCAGCTCGGCGTTCCCCAGTCGCTCGACACCTGCGGTGGCAAAGTCGGCGGCGCTGTCGACCTCCACCACCCGGCTGACGATGGTGTTCTCACCGGCACCGCTGTTCTCGCTCACACCGGCAGAGCCGGAATCAGGGTCGACCGGCTCGGGGCCGGCAGCCGGCGGCGCCCCATCCTGGGACTGGCCGACCAGTGCCTCGTCGGCGTCGCTCGAGTCCCCAAACGACACCGTCGCCGCGTCCGACACCGCACCGATCGCCGGTTCGGTCCCCGACTGAGCGATGGCATCGGTGGTGGCGTCGAGCGTCGGGTCGGGCTCGGCGTCCCGGGACACGGCCTGGGCGGTCACGGTGAACGAGAACCCGCCGGAGATGGCGTGGGCGTCAGGGGCCTTGACCGTCCAGCGAATCGCCACCTCGCCACCGGATAGGGGCGGATCGAACCGCAACAACCACTCTGACCCGTTTTGGGCCACCACCTCGTCGGGGCTGCGGACCCCACGCGTCGGATCGAGAGCCACGAAACCCTCCCCGGTGGGCTCGGCCTCGCCGGTGAAGGTGATGACAACCTCGCTCACGGGCTCGGACAGCCGATCACCGTCTGACGGCTCGGAACCGTCGAAGCCGGTGTGGGCGGCGGCCGGCGTCGAATGCAGCACCGACTGAAGGGCGATCACCACCAACAGCCAGGCGGCGACGATGATGACCCGCATCAGCCGGCCACAATGACCGGGAGCGTACCGATACCCGCGACTCCCCAAGGATCAACACGGTATCGGACTTCATGGCCCCGCGCCTGCAGTATGGGGATTTCGCGATGTTCCAGGAAATCCCCCGGACTCCCCGGAGGCTCGGTCGACATCGGGGTGATGTCGACTTGAAGGTCTGCGGTGAAGGTCTTGCGGTGGGTGAATCCCAGGGTTGAACGTCAGCGGTGCTGGGCGATGGCGACAGGGTCGGTGATCCAGCTGCCGTGGAATCCCATGGGCACCCGTTGGGGCATCGTGACACGGGCCACCGGACCGGCGTCGACGGCGTCGGCCGCCACCAGCCACAGCTCCGAACTGTCCCCGGCCCGATCGTAGACATAGCTCAACAGCCAGCCGGCGGCGTCCGGGGCCTCGGGATCGGCCACCGGGACCGGCTCCGCCGCCTCCTGATCGCTCAGTTCCAGCAGCTGGGTGACCCCGGTGTCCAAGTCATAGCCCACCAGCCCGGACCGCTCGAGAGCGAGCACGGCACCATAGACACGGCCGTTGGCCCGACCGACGGCGGCGTCCGGCACCCGGGGGAACTCGATGGGCAGATCGTCGAGCTGGGTCTCGGCCACGGTTCCGGTTTCGAGGTCGATGACCCAGCGATGGAGGTTGGCGTCGGGGGTGAAGTCGTCCGAGCCCCGGCGCCAGAATTCGGGGTACCGGGCCACATCGAACACGATGTGACCGCCGGCCCGCTCGAAGCTGTTGGCGGGATGGAAGACATAGCACGGCTCGATGTCGAACCAACGGGTCCGGTCGCTCCCAGCGCCTCGGGGCATCACCCCGAGCCGGGCCCCGTAGTCGTCGTCCCACCGGTAGGGCATGGTGCCGGCAAGGGCCAACTCGAGGTCGAACACCACGGGCAGATCCATGAACAATACGTGGTTCTCGGTGATGGAGAAGTCATGGACCATGGTCGGCCCCGGGACTTCGATGACCTCCGACTGGACCAACCGGCCCCGAGCATCGGCCCGGTGATAGGTCAGGTAGGGAGGGGCGAACCCGTAGCCGAAGAAGTGGAGCTCACCGGTGATGGGGCAGATCTTGGGATGGGCGGTCATGGCCGTGGTCAGGCCCCCGTCGAAGTCCCATGGACCGATGGTGTCGAGCTCGGCGTCGATGCGGCACGGGAAGCTCGACTCGACCAGGGCCAGGATGGAACCGGCGTGGGCCACCACATGGGTGTTCGACACCCCGACGGTCAAATCGACGGTGCCATCGTCGGCGATGAGCCGGGCGCCGGGATCGGTGAACGGCTTCGTCCTGACCCAACGGTTCCGGTACCAGGCGGCACGGCCGTTGTGAATGCGTACGCCGTGGATCATTCCGTCGCCAAGGAACCAGTGGGGGGACCGGCCCGACTTCGGGTTGGGCCCATTGCGAAGGAACAGCCCATCCAGTGAGGCCGGGATCTCACCGACCACCGGCAGGTCGTGGGCCGTCACCTCCCGATCGACGGGTCGGAAGTTGCCGGTGAGGTGAAACGGCGTGTCGGTGGTCTGCTCGGTGACCGAATCGGTGAGTCCCATACGCCAGTCTTCCACAGCCGCCGACCCGCCGGGTATTCCCGCTGCTCGGTCTGCCCCTCGCGGATAGGCTTGACGGGTGAGTGTGATGATCGAAGCCCGAAACCTCCACAAGCGGTTCGGAGAGACGCTGGCCCTGGCCGGGCTAGACCTGGAAGTGGCCGAGGGCCTGGTGTTCGGCATGCTCGGACCCAACGGGGCGGGCAAGACCACGGCGGTGCGAGTCTTGGCCACCCTGCTCCAGCCCGACCAGGGCTCGGCCCGAATCGACGGTGTCGACGTACTGGCCGAGCCGGCGAGGATTCGGGCCCGGATCGGAGTGACCGGCCAGTACGCCGCGGTCGACGAGGGGCTCACGGCCCGGGAGAACCTGGAGATCGTCGGTCGGTTCAACCATCTGTCGGGCCGGCAGACGCAGCTTCGAGCCAACGAGCTGTTGGAGCGCTTCGCCCTCACCGACGCCGCCGATCGGGTGGTCAAGGGCTTCTCCGGCGGCATGCGCCGTCGCATCGACATCGCCATGAGCCTGGTGGCTCGACCCCGGGTGCTGTTCCTGGACGAGCCGACAACCGGGCTCGATCCCCGAAGCCGGCTGGCGATGTGGGATCTCATCACCGAGCTCAAACATGACGGCATGACCACCCTGCTCACCACCCAGTACCTGGACGAGGCCGACCGGCTGTCCGATGACATCATGGTCATCGATCAGGGCCAAGCCATCGCCCACGGCACGGCGGCCGAACTCAAAGAACAGGTGGGTGGGGCCCGGGCCGTGATCACCACCTCGGCCCCGATCGACGACGTGGTTCGGGCCGTGGGCGATCTGGCCAAATCGGCGGCAACCCCGTATCGAGACGGCGATACCGTCTCCATCGCCGTGCACCGCACCACCACCACCCCCGATCTCGTTCGCCGCCTCGACACCGTCGGCATCCCCGTCACCGAGGTGGCGGTGACCACGCCGACCCTGGACGATGTCTTCCTCACCCTCACCGGTCACCACGCCGAGGTGGGGGACGACGGGACGACAGCAGGCAACACCCTGGAAGGGGTTCACTGATGACCACACTCGCCGGTGAGCCGGCCACGGCGGCGACATCCGACGACGATCGCTACGAGCCCAAGACCGGCCCGATCTGGGCCCTGCGGGATTCCTGGACCGAAGCCGTCCGTCATCTCCGCATCATCCCCCGCAACATCGAGTTGATCATGTTCGCCACCCTGCAGCCCATCATGTTCGTGCTGCTGTTCAACTTCGTGTTCGGAGGCGCCATCGCCGGGGTCGACAACTACACCCAATTCCTGCTGCCCGGCGTGTTCGCCCAGACCGTGCTCTTCGGTTCGGCCTTCACCGGGATCGGGCTGGCCACCGATATGGAGAAGGGCTACGTCGACCGGCTCCGGACCCTGCCCATCTCCCAGTCGGCGGTGCTAACCGGCCGTACCCTGTCCGACTTCATCCGGAACCTCATCACCTTCACCGTGATGATCATCGTCGGCTTCCTCATCGGCTTCCGGTTCGAGGGCGGCATCGCCGATGGGTTGCTGGCATGCCTGCTCTTGCTGGCCTTCAGCTACGCCTTCAGCTGGGTCCAGGCCCTGATCGGCCTGTCGGTCAATTCGGTGGAGGCGGCCAACTCGGCCGGATTCATCTGGATGTTCCCCCTGACCTTCGTGTCGTCGGCGTTCGTGCCCACCGAATCCATGCCGAGCTGGCTACAGCCGGTGGCCGACGCCAACCCCTTCACCAAGGTCACCAACGCCGCCCGTGCCCTGTACGGCGGTCTGCCGGCCGGCGACGACGTCTGGATTTCGATGCTGTGGGCCATCGGTATCACCGTGGTGTTCGCCTTTCTGGCCGTGCGAAAGTTCACCGGCTCCGTGACCAGGTGAGGCCCGGGGGGGCAGGTGGCCACCGCGGGAGACGGTCGATGGGTGACATTCTCGCCGGTACGACACGGGTGGTCGTGGTCGGGGCCGGCTTCGCCGGTCTGGATGCGGTCAAGGAGTTGGAGGACGCCCCGGTCGAGGTGACGCTCCTCGACCGCCGCAACCATCACCTGTTCCAGCCCCTGCTGTATCAGGTGGCCACAGCCGGGCTGAACCCATCCGACATCGCCCAACCCATCCGCCATGTGGTCGGCGGCCAGCGCAATTGCCGGGTGCTGATGGCCGACGTCGCCGATGTCGATCTCGATGCCCGCCGGTTGCAGACCGATCTCGGACCGATCGACTACGACTATCTGATCGTGGCCACCGGAGCCACCCACGACTATTTCGGCAACCAGGAATGGGCCCGCCATGCTCCGGGACTCAAGACGGTGGAGGATGCCTTGGATATCCGGCGCCGTCTCCTCACCGCCTTCGAACGGGCCGAGACCACGGCCGACCGGACCGAACGACAGCAACACATGACCTTTGTGGTGGTCGGGGCCGGGCCGACCGGGGTGGAACTGGCCGGCGCCATCAAGGAGATCGCCACCCACAGCCTGAGCGGCGACTTCCGGGTCATCGACACCTCGGAGGCCAAGGTGCTCCTGGTCGAGGCCGGACCCCAGGTGCTGCCGGCGTTCCCGGAGAAGCTGTCGGCGTCGGCCGAGCGGCAGTTGACCAACCTCGGTGTCGAGGTACGAACCTCATGCATGGTGGTGGACGTACGGGCCGACGGTGTCTCGGTCAGGGCCACCGGCACCGAGGACGCGCCGACCGACATCGCCTCGTCCACCGTTGTGTGGGCCGCCGGCGTGGCGGCGTCACCGTTGGGGGCGGCCCTGTCCGGGAGCAGGGACAAGGCGGGGCGGGTGCCGGTCACGGTCGGCCTGAACCTGGCCGGCCACGACGAGGTGTTCGTGATCGGGGATCTGGCCGCCATCAGCGACGCCAAGGGAGTCGAGGTGCCCGGTGTGGCCCCGGCGGCGCAGCAGGCCGGGCGTCACGCCGCCCGATCGATCATGGCCGATCTCGAGGGCCGGGGCCGTGACGCCTTCGTCTACCGGGACAAGGGTTCGATGGCCACCATCGGCCGGTCGGCGGCCGTGGTCCATCTCGGTCCCTTCGACTTCTCCGGCTACCCGGCCTGGGTGGCGTGGTGGCTGGTCCACATCTGGTCGCTGATCGGATTCCGTTCACGGGCCGCCGTCATGGCCGGCTGGGCCTGGCAATACCTCACCCGGCGCCGCGTGGCTCGCCTGATCACCGCTCCGACTCCGTTGCCCGGGCCGGATCGGCCTGCCGATCATCACCCTCGGCTCGATCATCCGGAGACAGCCGGCGAGAACCGCCGTCATCAGAGCCCGTCGAGCTGACCTCATCAGCTCCGGGCCCATCGGACTCGCCCCGAGCCGACACCACCCACTCCGGGGCCGGCACGCCCTCGGAGCGAATGCGGATGTCGTGTTGGGAGAACGGGATCTCGATGCCCTCCTCGTTGAACCGGCGCTTGATCTCGGCCCGGACTTTGCGGCCCACCACCCACTGTTCACCCGGTTCGGTCTTGACCAGCATGCGGAGCACCACCGAGCTGGGACCGAACTCCTCGACACCGAGCAACTTCGGTTCCTCGATGATGGTGGCCTCCTCGTCGGCGGCCTCCCGCACGGCGTTGGCCGCCGCCACCATGGCCTGACCGGCGCGTTCGATGTCGTTCTCGTAGGCGATCCCGACGTCGAGAACAGCGCGGGACCACAGCTTGGAGTAATTGCCGACCCGGGTGATCTCGCCGTTCGGGATGTACCATGCCCGCCCCTCCAGATCCCGCAGGCGGGTGAACCGCAGCGTGATGCGCTCCACCTCGCCGATCGCCGGCCCCAGGTCGACGATGTCCCCGACCCCGTACTGGTCCTCGAGCACGATGAAGAACCCGGCCAGCAGATCACGGATAATCTGCTGGGCCCCGAACCCGATGGCAACCCCGGCCACCCCGGCCCCGGCCAGCAGTGGCGCCAGTTCGACATCGAGTTCCCCCAGCACCAGGAGAATGCCGATGAACCAGACAGTGATGGTGAGCACCGACACGGCGACCACGGCCAGGGTCCTGGCCCGTTGCCGGGCCCGTTCCCGGCTGAGCTGTCGGGCCGCGTAGTTCTCCTGAGAACCACGAATCTCGTCGAAGTTCGACTCGTCCTGCTCCCGGCTCGTGATGATGCGATCGACGGTTCGGGGAACCCACCGTTTGACGATGGCCACCAGCACGGCGGTGGCCACCAGGATGAGCACGATCCGCAGGGCGACCACGCCGATGTCAGCCACGAGTGACAGGTTCTCGTCGGTCAACACCTCGTCGGTCAGCGGGTTCTCGGTAAGGATGTTGTCGTCCATCTCCGAGGCAGGATAGCGACTCCGCGCCGTCGGGCTTCGCGTCCATCCCTCGATGCGTCACCGTCGCGGTCATGGACACAGCAGCCGCGCCGGCGGTGCCGGGCATCGTCGACTCAACCCGTCGTCGCTCGACCGGCCTCGGTGAACAGATGACACATCACGACGCCCTCGGCGTCGGGTTCGGCATCATGCAGGCCGGCTCTCGACACCGGCTCGGGGAACGACGAGGAGCAGGGCTCGAAGGCATGCGGACAGCGGGTGACGAACGGGCAGCCGTAGTGGGGCACCGAACTCCACGGCCCCAGATCGTCGTCGGTGCTGAGATCCAGCCGCCGTTCGGGCTCGATCACCGGGTCCTGTTCCGGTCTCGCCGCCGTCGACAACAGCAGCTGGGTGTAGGGATGACGCGGGTTGTCGTGAATCTGATCCGACGGGGCGACCTCGACGATTCGACTGTGATACATCACGGCGATGCGATCGGCCACATGTCTGACCATGGCCAGGTCGTGGGCGATGAACAGATACGTCAATCCCAGGTCGGCCTGTAGTTCACCGAGCAGGTTGATGACCTGGTTCTGGGTCGGCACGTCCATGTTCGACACCGGCTCGTCCAGAATCAGAACCCTTGGATCTCCGATGATGGCGCGGGCAATGGCGATTCGTTGCCGTTGACCACCCGAATACTCGTACGGATGGTGCTCGAGATCCCGGCGCCGCAGGCCGACCCGAACCAACAGATCACCGGCCCGGTCCAGTTGCCGCTGAGCCGACTCGCCGCGCGACGACAGCCTGGGCTGACTCAGAATCTGCCCGACGGTCATGGACGGGTTCAACGAACCGGCCGACTCCTGCATGATGAGCTGGATGAAGTGCCGGTAGGCCCGGGGCACCGAGCGACCGAAGCCGGTCACATCGAACTCGCCGACCCTGATGGAACCCGACGTCGGCCTGATGGTTCGCAGCAGGGTCCTGGCGATCGTCGACTTGCCCGAGCCGGATTCGCCGACCAGACCCAACGTCTCACCGGAATCGACGTGGAAGGTGGCGTTCTGCACGGCCCACGTCTTGTTGCCCGACGGCGACAACCACCCCCACTTGCTCCCGGCGAAGGTCACCGTCAAGTCATTCACCTCGACCAGCACCGGGTCGAGTTCGGCCGCCGAAAAGCCGGTCATGGCCACCAACGGTATCGCAGCCCGGGACCGGCTTCAGTCTGCTCTACCGCCAGGGGGCGCCGTCGGGGTCGATCCTGCGGTCGCCTCGATCGAGTCGATCCAGGCGGCGCAGCTCATCGTCGGTGAGACGGAGACGATGAGCAGCCCAATTGTCGATCAGGTGCTCGGAGCTGGAGGTTCGGGGGATGGCGCTGACCCCGGGTTGAGCCAGTAGCCAGGCCAGAGCCACCTGGCCCGCCGTGGCCCCATGGCCGGCGGCGATGTCACCGATGACGTCGTCTTCGAACACGGCGCCTCTGACCAGCGGGGTGTAGGCGGTGAAGGCCCATGCGTGCTCGTTGCACCAACGGCGCAACTCGTGCTGCTGGAGGTAGACGTGACACTCAACCTGAAGCGCCTCCAGTGGCGCCAGGTCCTTGATCTGCTCCAACTGGTCGACGGTGAAGTTGGAGACCCCGATGTGGTGGGCCCGACCCGAGGCCTGCACCTGGGCCAGGGCGGCCAATGTGGCGTTGATGATCTCCCACCGTACCGGCCAGTGGATGAGCAGGAGGTCGACGTAATCGGTTCCGAGGTCGACCAGGCTCCGATCGAACGACTCGACCAGGTCGGCCGGATCGTGGCTGGAATTGTCGATCTTGGTGGTGATGAACAGCTCGTCCCGATCGACGCCGGCATCGACGACGCCCAGGCCGACGCCGTGCTCGTTGCCGTACATCTGGGCCGTGTCGAGGTGGCGACAGCCCAGAACGATGGCTTCGGCCACCATGTTCCTGGCCTCGGCCGGGGTCAGCCCGTAGGTGCCGAAGCCGAGCGCCGGCATGACCATGCCGCCGACGCCATCGACCGTGGGCTGGCCGCCGAAGGACTTGCCCTTGCCATCGACCAGTGGATGATCGCCCCCCTCGCCTTCACGAACGGGCACGGGGTGGCCCGAGGCCCTGGAGCTTCGGGCTGCCGCATCGGTTGTGGAGTAGTCGGCCATGATCATCCGGCCTACCCGTGACCGGATACCACAAACATCAGCCGAGCGTCGATTCGGCCGACTCACCGAGTTCGAGTGGCCCGACGGCGGCTTGGACCGCCTCGACCAGACCATCATCGGTCAACAACCCGGCCGCCGCCGCCAGTTCCGGCGCCACCACCCGGTCCGGGCCCGGTCCCGGCACCCGGCGGCGCAGCAGACCCAGGGCGGCCCCGGTCCCGGCCGCCGGTTGCAGCGGGGCCCGGAGTTCCACCGCCCGGGCGGCCGCCACCCATTCGATGGCCACGACGTGGCGGACGTTGTCGATGACGGTTCGCAGCTTGCGGGCGGCGGCCCAGGCCATTGCCACGTGGTCCTCCTGGAGGGCCGAAGTGGGGATCGAGTCCACACTGGCCGGGGCGGCGAGACGGCGGTTCTCGGCGCACAGGGCGGCCGCCGTGTACTGACCGATCATGAGGCCACTGTCCACACCGGGGTCATCGGCCAGGAACGGGGGCAGGCCATGGGAGCGGTTGTGATCCAACATGCGATCGAGCCGCCGCTCCGACACCGACCCGAGCTCGGCCACGGCCATGGCCAGATGATCGGCCACCAGGCCCAGCGGTATGCCGTGGAAGTTGCCGCACGACTCGACCCGACCGTCGGCCAGCACCATGGGGTTGTCGATGGCGGCCACCAGCTCACGGTCGATCACGGTGGTGAACCAGTCCAGGGTGTCCCGCACCGCGCCGTGAATCTGGGGCGTGCACCGCACCGAGTAGGCATCCTGGACTCGATGATCGTCCTCCCGGTGGCTGGCCACCAGGGGCGAACCGGCCAGCACGGTGCGGAGCACGGCGGCACTGACAGCCTGACCGGGGTGGGGCCGAAGGGCGATCAGCTCCGAGGCGAAGGGGCGGTCGGTGGCCAGGACGGCCTCGACGGTAAGGCCGGCGATGATGTCGGCCTGGGTCAGCAGGCGGGCGACGTCGAGCCGGGCCAGGCACAGCATGCCGAGGATGCCGTCGGTTCCGTTGGTGAGGGCCAGGCCCTCTTTCTCGGCCAGCACCACCGGTTCCAAGCCGTGGCGGGCCAACGCCTCGGCCGCGGCCAGCGGCTCGGAGAGGTCGGCGTCCACCGTCACCATGCCCTCGCCGATGAGGGCCAGGGCGGCGTGGGCCAGCGGGGCAAGATCGCCACTGCACCCAAGCGAACCATGCTCCGGGACCACCGGCGTGATCCCGGCGTTCAGCATGGCGGCCATGGCATCGACCAGCAGCGGTCGGGCCCCACTGGCTCCCATGGCCAGGGTGCGGGCCCGGAGGAACATCATGGCCCGAACCACCTCCGGCTCCACCGGCGGTCCGACACCGGCGGCATGGGACCGCACCAGCGACACCTGGAGCGTGGCTCGCCGCTCAGGGGGAATGAAGGTGGTGGCCAGGGCGCCGAAACCGGTGGTGATCCCGTAGGCCGGATCGCGATCGGCTGCCGTGAGGGCCTCGACCACGGCCCGACTCCGGTCCATGGCCGCTCGGGCCACCGGTCCCAGCTCGACCCGGGCCCGGTCTCGGGCCACGGCGGCAACGTCGTCGATGGTCACCGGTCGACCGTCGAGGACCACGACGGTTGCGTCTACTCGGTTGTCGGTCACGGCGGCTACCCTACTTCACGGCGTCGACAGGAGACGGTCTCCGGGCCCGGCGACGGGGACGGCGGGCATCGCAACCAAGGAGCGCAGCCATGGGAGAGTTCTCGCTGGTGGAACGAGATGGTCACCTGATGACCATCACCATCAACCGACCCGAGGTCATGAACGCGCTGCACCCCATGGCCAACACCGAGCTGTCGGCGGTATTCGATGATTTCCAGGCCGATCCCGACCTGTGGGTGGCCATCATCACCGGGGCCGGGGACCGAGCCTTCAGCGCCGGCAACGATCTCAAGTTTCAGGCCGCAGCGGGAGGACATCGCCCGGCCCATCCCGCCACCGGCTTCGCCGGGCTCACGGCCCGATGGGATCTGGACAAACCGGTGATCGCCGCCGTCAACGGTGTGGCCATGGGCGGCGGTTTCGAGATCGCCCTGGCCTGCGACCTCATCATCGCCTCCGACAACGCCACCTTCGCCCTGCCCGAACCGAAGGTCGGGCTGGCCGCCCTGGCCGGCGGCATCCACCGTCTTCCCCGCCATATCGGGCTGAAGCCGGCCATGGGCATGATGCTGACCGGGCGTTCGGTCAATGCGGCCGAAGGTCGGGAACTGGGGTTCGTCAACGAGGTGGTCCCCAGGACCGATCTCATGACCCGGGTTCGGGAATGGGCCGACATGATCCTGGCCTGCTCACCGATGTCGATCCGGGCCACCAAGCAGGCCGCCTACCAGGGCCTGGAGGAGGCCGGGGTTCGGGCCGCCCATGAACGTCACTACGAGGCGGTCCGGGCCATGGTCGACAGTGAGGATTTCATCGAGGGGCCGCTGGCCTTCGCCGAGAAGCGACCGCCCCGCTGGAAGGGGCGGTAGACGAGCAGTTCCAAAGCTGCGCACCGTCTTGGTGCTCCCCGCTGTGATCTGAGCACAGCGAAACGGCCGATTCAGGCTCGGGCCCGATAGCTGGCCCGGCCCCCCACACTGTCCTTGTTGAGCCGCTTGGACAGATGCAGACCCTCGAGGATCAGCTCCACGGCCGAGGCCACAACCCCGGCCGACAGCCCGGCGATCGACGATTCGGTCGCCGGCGAGTCGGCCGGTTCGGAGCCGGCCAGGTGGGCCACAAGGGTCTGGAGTGCGGGAACCCGCTGCACCAGCTCGACATAGGCCGATGCCGGGAGATCATCGCCGGCATTGGCCACCACGTCGTCCTCGAACGCCTCCACCAGCGATGCCACCGCGCCGGCCGAGTCGGGACCGGAAACCCGCTGCTTGTAGACGGTGAGCACGGCCCCCCGCAGAAGGTGATCGATGACCTCGGCATCGCGATCCTCGTCCAGGGCTTCGACCTCGATCTTGCCCGCCGTCGATGAGATCAGGGCATCGAGATCGCTGACCCGGGGCACGACCTCGACTTCTCCCAGCCGCAACGAACGCCGGGTGGCGGCCGCCACCAGCGTCTCCAGATTGGCCACGGTGAGCCGAACCGAGACGCCGGAACGCTGATTGATGTGGGAGCTGCTGCGGGCCAGATGGGTGAAGGTGGCCACCAGCTCCTCCATGAAGTGGGGCAGCAACAGGGGCGGGGCGTCGGCGTCCGAGTCGTGACCGGGTAGCAGCGCCTCCTGGCGGGCGATCGAGATCTCGGTCTCGATTTCCAACGGATAGTGGGTGCGGATCTGGGCCCCGAAGCGGTCCTTGAGCGGGGTGATCATGCGGCCCCGGTTGGTGTAGTCCTCGGGGTTGGCCGAGGCCACCAGCATGACATCCAGGGGTAGGCGAACCTTGTAGCCCCGGATCTGGACATCCCGCTCCTCCAGCACATTGAGCAGACCGACCTGAATGCGCTCGGCCAGATCGGGCAGCTCGTTGATGGCGAAGATGCCCCGGTTGGTTCGGGGCACCAGACCGTAGTGCAGGGTGAGCTCGTCCGACAGGTAGCGACCCTCGGCCACTTTGATGGGATCGACCTCGCCGATGAGGTCGGCCACCGAGGTGTCGGGAGTGGCCAGCTTCTCGCCGAACCGCTGATCCCGATGGACCCAGCCGATCGCGGTGTTGTCGCCGTGTTCGGCCACCAGGTCCAGGGCATAGCGGGAGATCGGGTGATAGGGGTCGTCGTTGATCTCCGACCCGGCAATGATGGGCATCCACTCGTCGAGCAGGCCGGTCAAGGTGCGGATCATGCGGGTCTTGGCCTGGCCCCGCTCCCCAAGGAAAATGATGTCGTGACCAGCCAGGATGGCGTGCTCCAGTTGGGGCAGGACCGTATCCTCATAGCCCAGCACGCCGGGAAACAGCTGCTTTCCCGACCGGATCCGGGCCACGGCGTTGGACCGCAGTTCCTGCTTGACCGTCCGGGATCGCCAGCCCGACTGCCGCAGGGCCCCGACCGTTCTCGGCAGATTCTCCGGTCCGGTGCCCGGATCGATGGCCGACGCTTCCGCTGATTGCTCCACAACGCGACCCTAGCAGTGCCGTTTCCGGGGAGACATATCGGCACCCTCCTGTCGGACCTCGTAGGCTCGATTCATGCAGCTGATCGGACCGTGGCGGGCCACCGCCGTCGACGACGAGTTACGGCGCACCGGCGCCGATCCCGGACTCGACGACGGTCACTGGCCGGTCGTCGCCGTCCCCGGGCACTGGTCGGCCTATCCCGATGTCGATGGTCGGGATGGTCCCGTTCTCTATCGGTCCCGGTTCGAGAATCGTGACGTCGGCTGTCATGAGCCCGAGCACTGGTCGCAGGAGACGGGCAAACGCTACTGGCTGCGCTTCGACGGGGTCATGAGCGGTTCCGAGGTCTGGCTTGACGGCCGGTATCTGGGCGACACGGTCGGCTACTTCGCCCCCCACCGATTCGAGATCACCGACCAACTGCGTCGCCGATCCGAGCACGTCCTGGCCGTCGACGTGTCCTGTCCTGCCGGTGGTGGACTCGACGACGAGAATCGCACCAAGGTGGCGCTGACCGGATCGCTGCAAACTGGACCGCTGGCTCCACCGGGGAACCCCGGTGGCCTGTGGCGGCCCGTGTTCATCGACACCACCGGGCCGATCGCCATTCGCCACAGTCGGCTGCTGTGCACCGGTGCCGACGACTTCCGAGCCACCCTGCAGATCAGGCTGGTCATGGACGCCGCAGCGTCCACCACCGCAACCTTGACCACGACTGTGGGCGAGCCGGCCGGAGACCCCACGGATCCCGACCGGTACCGGCAGATCACCCGATCACAGCAGACCCGCGATCTGGCCGCCGGTGAGAACCGGTTGGAGTGGACCGTCGACATCGAGGAACCGATGTTGTGGTGGCCGGCCGCACTGGGGGGCCAGCCTCTGTACCGGGTCGAGGTGACGGTGACCGAGGACGCATCCTCCCAGGTGTCGCCGCCGGTGTCGGACGCCAGGGCTTGGACCACGGGGCTGCGAGATGTGGAGTTCGACGACTTCGTCTTCCGATGCAACGGGGAGCGACAGTTCCTGGCCACGGTGGCCTACGGACCGGCAGGACCCCACCTGGGCGACGTTTCGGCGCAACAGTTCGCACAGGATCTGGCTGCGGCCCGCGACGCCGGTTTCGTCATGGTCCGGGTCTTCGGCCACATCACCCGACCCGAGTTCTACGAGGAGGCCGATCGAACGGGCATGCTGCTGTGGCAGGACCTGCCGCTGGTCGGCGGCTATTCGTCGAAGGTGCGGCGAGCGGTGAAGACCACGATGCGGGAGGCGGTCGACGTGGTCGGTCACCATCCCAGCATCGTGATCTGGGGCGGCCACCTCTCCCCCAACGGCGAGCTGTTCGGCCTACCCGACCCCGAGCGCACCGGCCTGCCGTCGGAGCGGAACCGAACCGTGCGCCGCATGGCCCGCCACGTGCTGCCAAACTGGAACCGCTCGATACTGGACTCGATCATCGGTCGGGAACTGGGCAAGATGGATCCCGCTCGACCGGTGGTTGCTCGATCCGGTGTCCTGCCCTCGGTGGGTGGACCCCATCGGTCCGACAGCCACTTGTGGCTGGGTTGGCGCACCGGCTCCGCTCGTGACGTGTCACGGGTGTTCGCCCGATGGCCTCGGCTCGCCTCGTTCCCCGGCGGTATCGGCACCCAGACGGCGGTGCCCGGGTCCTGGCCCCTCACCGCCCCCGAGTGGTCGACGGCGGAGCGGGCGAGTTTCGAGCGATACGTGCCGAGACGGGCCTACGGTGACGGGGAGTCGTGGGCGGCGGCCACCGAGACCTATCAATGTGAGGTGCTCCGTTCCCACATCGAGACAATCCGAGCCCTTCGCTATCGACCCAGCGGAGGGTTCTGCATTACCGCCCTGGTCGATCCCGAGCCGGCCGGCGGTTTTGGCCTGTTCGACGCCCGGCGCCGGGCCAAGCCGGCCTACCACACCGTCACCGACGCCTGCCGACCGGTGGTGGTGCTGGCCCAACGGTTGCCGCTGACCGTGGTGCCGGGCCAGGTCCTGTCCCTTGACATTCATGTCGACAGCGACCTGCGACGATCGCTCGACGACGCCGTGGTATCGGCCGTCGTGAGCGGTCCCGACTGGCCGCCCGAGCTCGTCCAGCGCCACGGATTCCGAGGAACTATTCCCGGCGATTCGACGACGATGGTGGGCACCGTGACCTTGACCGTCCCCGACCTGACCGGACCGCTCGTCTTCGATCTGGAACTGGAATCCCACGTGGCCGACGGGGGATCGGGAGCCGACGACCTCCATCGTGTCGTGGCCACGAACCGCTATCGCACGGTTGTCATCCCCGTCGCCGAGTCGCTCACCGAACTCACGGGCCGAACCATACGTCGGGGCAGATCATGACCGCCCACGATCAACCCTCCGGTAACGGCCTGACGGTTCGGGAGCTGTGGCGATTTCCGGTCAAGTCCCTGCAGGGGGAGATGCTCGAACAAGCCGACGTCACCATGCTCGGTGTCGAAGGCGATCGGGCCTGGTCGCTGGTCGATGCCGAATCCGGGGTGTCGCTGACAGCGCGACGCCGGCCCGAGCTGCTGATGGCCCGGGCCCGCCTCGACGGACCCGACCGGGTGGAGATTCGCCTGCCCGACGGCTCCGAGACCGGCAGCGACACCGGTGCCGACGAGGTGCTGTCGCGCTGGCTGGGTCAGCCCGTCCGTCTCCAGGCCGCAGCCGTCGACTCGATCGGCACCTACGAAACCCAGGCCGACGAGACCGAACTCGGGCCCTGGTATCAGTGGACGGGGCCGCAGGGATCGTTCCACGACTCCACTCGGGCACGGGTCTCACTGGTGTCGGCGGCGACCCTCGGTACCTGGGATCGGCGCCGGTTCCGGATCAACATCATCGCCGACGGCGCCGGTGAGGACCATCTGGTGGGGCGCACGCTCGCCGTCGGTTCGGTCCGGGCCGACGTGACCAAGCACATCGACCGTTGTGTCATGGTGACCCGGCCCCAGCCCGCCACCGGCGATGAACCGGCCCTGGAGCGGGACCTGGCCGTCTTGAAGACGATCAACCGGGATCGGGGCGGTCTACTCGGTATCGGCCTGCTCATCGTCGCCCCGGGCCGCATTCGCATCGGGGATCGAATCCACAGCGACGGCTGAGGCGTAGTCCAACCCGTAGATTAGGTTACGGATGGGCTGCGACCAGGCCGGGACGCTATCGTCGGTGCTGTTGCCCACCCCTATCAACCACTTACCAAACTCGGAGGTCACCCGACGATGGCTGCGCCAACGGCTGCCGGGAAAGTAGCGGGATCGAAGAGCGCCGATCGGCCTATTCGTGTCACCAAGAAGCGGGACCTCCCGTTCCCCCTCAACATCTACCAGACGGCGGTGGGAAAGAAGTGGGTCATGGCCGTCACCGGCGTGATCCTGCTCGGTTTCGTGCTCTTCCACATGTTCGGCAATATCAAGCTCTATCTCGGAGTGATCGAGCACGACGGCGAGCGGCTGTACGACATCGACATCTACGCCGAGGGCCTGCGGGAGCTGTTGACGCCGATCTTCCCCCGCACCTGGTTGCTGTGGCTGTTGCGAGGTGGCCTGATCGTGGCCTTCGGTCTTCACATCCACTCTGCATACACATTGACCCGCATGAACGCCGTGGTCAACCGCCAGTACCAGTCCAAGCGGGATTGGCTTGCCGCCAACTTCGCCTCCCGCTCCATGCGGGTCACCGGCATCATCGTCGGCCTCTACCTGCTGTTCCACCTGGCCGATCTGACCTGGGGCTGGATCCCGGGCTACGACTGGGAGCGGGGCCAGGTCCAGGCCAACGTGGTCAACTCCATGTCCAACCCCGTCGTGGCCATCATCTACATCGTGGCCAATGTCCTCTTGGCCGTTCACATCTTCCACGGCGCCTACTCGATGTTCCAAAGCCTGGGTGTCAGCAACCCTCGCTACAACTCGGTTCGCCGCAATCTGGCCACCGCTCTTGCGGTGATCATCCTCGTCGGCAATGTCAGCTTCCCCATCGCCGTGCTGGCCGGAATCATCGACTACGACCCCAGCCTCGTCTCGGCCTAATGCCCGTGCGTTCCCCGTACCCGTCACCGCCCGACCTCCCGGCCCAAGGAGACCCACGATGACCGACACCTCGATCTCGCAGTCGTCCCCGCTGCTCGACTCCAAGGTCCCCGAAGGACCGATGGAGGACAAGTGGGACAACCACCGGTTCAAGATCAAGCTGGTGAACCCGGCCAATAAGCGCAAGTTCCGCATCATCGTGGTCGGGACCGGACTTGCCGGGGCCTCGGCCTCCGCCACGTTGGCCGAACTGGGCTACAACGTCGACGCCTTCACCTACCACGACTCACCCCGCCGAGCCCACTCGATTTCCGCCCAGGGCGGCATCAACGCGGCCAAGAACTACCGCAACGACGGCGACTCGATCTACCGCCTGTTCTACGACACGGTCAAGGGCGGCGACTACCGGTCCCGGGAGGCCAACGTCTACCGACTGGCCCAGGTCTCGGTCGACATCATCGACCAGATGACGGCCCAGGGTGTGCCCTTCGCCCGGGAGTACGGCGGCCTGCTCGACAATCGCTCGTTCGGTGGGGCCCAGGTGTCACGCACCTTCTACGCCCGGGGTCAGACCGGCCAGCAGCTGCTGCTCGGTGCCTATCAGCAGATGATGCGCCAGGTCGACGCCGGCAAGGTCAACCTTCACACCGACGAGGAGATGCTCGAGCTGGTGGTCAAGGACGGCGTCGCCGTCGGCATCGTCTGTCGCAATCTGATCACCGGCGAGATCAGCAAGCACTCGGCTCACGCCGTGGTACTGGCCACCGGCGGCTACAGCAATGCCTTCTACCTCAGCACCAACGCCATGGCCTGCAACACCACCGCCATCTGGCGGGCCCATCGCAAGGGTGCATTGTTCGCCAACCCCTGTTTCACCCAGATCCACCCTACCTGCATCCCGGCCTCCGACGAGTTCCAGTCCAAGCTGACCCTGATGTCGGAGTCGCTGCGCAACGACGGCCGCATCTGGGTACCACGCAATCACGACGAGACCCGCCCCGCCGGCCAGATTCCCGAAGCCGAGCGCTTCTACTACCTGGAAGAGAAGTATCCGTCGTTCGGCAACCTGGTTCCCCGCGACGTGGCCTCCCGCAACGCCAAGACCGTTGTCGATCAGGGTCTCGGCGTGGGCCCGCTCAAGAACGGGGTCTATCTCGACTTCGCCGACGCCATCAGCCGCGACGGCAAGGACAAGATCGAGGAGCGCTACGGCAACCTGTTCCAGATGTACGAGCGGATCACCGGGGAGGACCCGTACCAGGTGCCGATGCGCATCTACCCCGCAACCCACTACACCATGGGCGGGCTGTGGGTCGACTACAACCTGATGACCACCATCCCCGGCTGCTTCTCGGCCGGCGAGGCCAACTTCTCCGACCACGGAGCCAACCGCCTCGGGGCCTCCGCCCTCATGCAGGGCCTGGCCGACGGCTACTTCGTGCTTCCCTACACCATCGGCAACTACCTCGCTCCGCTTCTGGGTCAGGACCCGGTGCCCACCGACGATCCCGCCTTCGTCGAGACCGAGAAGGACGTCAAGGACCGGATCTCCCGATTCCTGTCCATCGGTGGTACCCGCTCCCCCGAGTACTTCCATCGTGAGCTGGGCAAGCTTGTGTGGGAGTACATCGGCATGGAGCGGAACAAGGCGGGGCTGGAAAAGGCCCTCACCGAAATCCCGGCCCTCCGGGAGGAGTTCTGGTCCGATGTCCGGGTTCTGGGCAACAACGAGTCGCTGAACAGCTCGCTGGAGAAGGTTGGGCGTATCGCCGACTTCTTCGAACTGGGCGAACTGATGGCCCGGGACGCCCTGGACCGGACCGAATCGTGCGGCGGCCACTTCCGGACCGAGAGCCAAACCCCCGAGGGCGAGGCGCTGCGGGACGACGTGAACTTCTCCCACGTCTCGGCTTGGGAGTGGAAGGGGCCCGACACCCCACAGGTCAAGCACGCCGAAGAGCTCGTGTTCGAAGAAGTCGAGCTGACCCAGCGCAGCTACAAATAGGATTCTCAGAAGGGACTGCCAACAGCATCATGAGCACACGACTGAACCTCACGCTGAGCATCTGGCGTCAGCCCGACGCCGATTCGCCGGGCCGGTTCGAGACCTATCCGGCAAAGGACATCCCCGATGACGCCTCCTTCCTGGAGATGCTGGACATCGTCAACGAGGGTCTCATCGAAAACGGCCAGGAACCGATCGAGTTCCCCCACGACTGCCGGGAAGGCATCTGTGGCACCTGCGGCGTGATGATCAACGGCCGGGCCCACGGCCAGGAGAAGGGCACGGCCACCTGCCAGCTCCACATGCGCAAGTTCAACAACGGTGACACCATCGTCGTCGAACCATGGCGGGCCGCCGCCTTCCCCGTCATCAAGGATCTCGTGGTCGATCGATCACCACTGGACAAGATCATCGAGGCCGGCGGCTACATCGGTGCCCCCACCGGCACGGCGCCCGATGCCAACGAGATCCTCATCCCCAAGGAGGTGGCCGACTCGTCGATGGACGCCGCCGCCTGCATCGGTTGCGGGGCCTGCGTGGCCGCCTGCCCCAACTCGGCGGCCCAGCTATTCACGTCGGCCAAGTTGTGGCATCTCAACTCGTTGCCCCAGGGTCAGGCCGAGCGGTTCCGGCGAACCGAGAACATGGTCGAGACGATGGAGGAGTTTTTCGGCTCCTGCACCAACCATGGAGAGTGCACCGAGGCATGCCCCAAGGAGATCAGCCAGGACTTCATCGCCTACATGAACCGGGATTATGTGAAGTCGAAGGTGTACAACCGGCGCCTGGCCGGTCAGCACTAAGGGCACTCACCCGAACCCGGTCCGACATCACCGCCAGTCAACATCACCGCCAATCAACGGTCCACACGCCGATCGGCGTCGGCAGCAGCACTTGATTGATCTGCACGGCCCCGACGTTCTCGGTCGCGGCAAGGCCCGACCGATCCGATAGCGCGTCGGTGACGAAGCGGCGGTCACCCCAAGCGTGGATCCGGCGGGCGGGCCCGGCGAGAGCAAACTCGTCTGGCCCCACCAGCATCAGCCCCTCGAGCGTCCCGACCTGCTCCACCACGCCGGGCGGCGCCCCATCGACGGACTCGGCCCCATTCACCGGTGGGCGACCGGGACAGACCGACTCGACCTCGAAGTCGAGTTCCCATCCGAGAGGCGTGCGAAGCCCGTAACCCCGACGCAGCAGTTCGTCGGGTTCATCGATCTGAAGGGCGAACGCCTCCAGACCGTAGCTCCAGTGGATATCGGGTTGCTCACAGACCTGTTCGGCCCACAGGCCGGAGGTGCGGAACTCCCAGCGGGCGGGAATGTCGAGGTCACCGACAGCGATGACAAGAGGATCACCGCCGCATCGATCGGCTGCGGTCCGAGGCTGCACGGCCACATGAAACCCGGCCACGGACAGCGAGCGGAAACAGGCGAACTGAAAAGCTACGGAAAAGGAGTCCCCGGCCGCGACCAAGCGGTGCAGTTCGACGTCAGGATTGGGGAGCGGATGGTTCCGGTCAGGCACCGAAAGTACCGGCCGACAGACGATTTGGAGCAGGTCGGCGGCCATCCGGGCGACTGAACAGCCGCCGACCTGCGAACAGGACCGACTTCAAAACATCCCTCAGTCGATCAGACCCTTTGTCGAACGCCATTGATTGTTCCATCGCCGAAGCCGTCGGTGACGACGCATCGACACGGTTTGACCTCAGCTAGGAGAATGCTAGCGGAGGTAGGGGTGAGACCAACGGCAGAAGGTTGAAGCTTGCCGCCCAAACGGCCGCCCAACCATCGCTCAGAGCTACAATCGGCAAAGCCCGGGCGTCCATGGTCAGGGCACGCTAGTTCTCCCTGCCCTATGACAGCGACTTCACCCTCCGTTCCCATCGAAACGATCGAGATCCTCGACGCTCTCGGTACCGCGTTGACCCGAACCGGGCTGGAACTCGAGGTCGGCTCGGCTCAGGACGCCCGCCGGACAAGGGATGAACTGGCCCATCAGATCGCCGACTACCTGATCCCCCGACTGAAGCGGCTGGACGCGCCGCTGCTGGTGGTTCTGGGCGGTTCGACCGGCTCCGGCAAATCGACCATTGCCAATACCCTGATCGGCGAGGAAGTGTCGGCCGCCGGGGTGCTGCGTCCCACGACCCGGGCACCGGTGCTGATCTGTCATCCGGGGGACGAGGCATGGTTCGCCGGGTCCGACATCCTGCCCGAGCTTCCGCGGGTCACCGGAGACGGCGGGGGAAGCACTTCGGGAACCGTCCTCAGGGTCATCACCAGCGAAGCCCTGATCGCCGGACTGGCCCTGATCGACGCCCCCGACATCGATTCGGTCGAGGAGGCCAACCGGGAGTTGGCCACCCAGTTGCTGGCCGCCGCCGACCTGTGGCTCTTCGCCACCACCGCCGTGCGTTATGCCGACGCCGTGCCCTGGGACTTCCTTCGCCAGGCCAAGGCCCGCGGCACGTCGCTGGCCTGCATCGTCAACCGTATCCCCCCCGGAGCCACCAACGAGATCGTGAGCCACTTCACCTCGATGCTGAGCCGGGCCGGCCTGGACGGCGTCACCGTCTTCCCCATCGAGCAGCACGACACCGAGGGCGCGATGCTGCCCTCGTACGCCGTGGCCAAGATCCGCGATCTCCTTCACGATCTGGCCATGGACACCGAACGGCGAAGCGAGGTGGTTCGAGCCACGCTCGACGGCGCCATGGACAGTGTCCCGGAGCGTATAGCCATCGTCATCGAGGCCGGCGACAACCAGAATTCCGCCGTCTCCGAACTCAAGTCGACCATGGAGGGAATCTACAGTGAAGGCCGGAACCGATTGGCCGCCGACATCCGGTCCGGCACTCTGCTGCGGGGCGAGGTCCTCGACCGTTGGCAGGAGTTGATCGGAACCGCCGAGTTGATGCGGGCGGTCCAGAGCCGAATCTCGTTGATCCGGGATCGACTCGGCGCTCTCCTGTCGGGACGGACCGGCAGCACCGCCGAAGTCCAGGGCGAGATCATCTCGACGCTTGAACAGCTCCTGATCGACCATGCCGACCGGGCCGCCGCCACCACGGTTACGGCGTGGAAGACGCTGCCGGGCGGAAAACAGGCCCTCGGTGACGACCCGACCCTGGGTCGGTGCTCGCACGAGTTCAGGAACGACGTCGGCGACGAGATACGGGCCTGGCAGGACGACATCCTCGATTTGGTCCGGGAACGGGGAGCAGGAAAGCGCACCACGGCCCGAGTGCTGGCCCTCGGGGTGAACAGCGTGGGTATTGCCCTCATGCTGGTGCTGTTCGCCCAGACCGGTGGACTGACGGGGGGTGAGGTGGCCATCGGTGCCGGGACCGCCGGTGTCTCGCAGACCCTGCTGAGCGCACTCTTCGGGGAACAGGCCGTTCGCGAACTGGCCACCGAGGCACAGCGGATGTTGTTGGATCGGGTCACCGCCTTGTTCGATCGTGACGCCAACCGGTTTCGGACCCGCCTGTACTCGCTGGTCAGCCCACCCGAGGTGGTGGACGAGCTCCGCAACGCCCTGAACCGCTTCCAATCCATACGATGATCGACTCGATGGGGGGCCACCGATGAGGCTGCGACGGGAGCGAGCCGACCTTCCCAAACAGCTGGAGGCACTGTCGGTGGCGGTCGAAGTGGGCGCCGGTCGACTGGACGAGGAGAGGATCGAGGCGGCCCGACGGGTGGTGGCAAAGGCCGAGGAGAGGCTCCGACATGGAACCGGCCACACATTGGTGGCCCTGCTCGGTGCCACCGGGAGCGGGAAATCATCGGTGGTCAATGCGATCGTGGGTAACGAGGTGGCGACAGCCGGACTGCGTCGGCCCACCACCTCCAGCACGCTGGCCTGCTATTGGATCGCCGAATCCGACATCACCCCCGTCAACGACACTGCGGAATCCGTCGGTTCGGTGCAGTCATTGCTCGACTGGCTGGAGGTGTCCAACCGCCACCAGGTCACCGTTGCCGGCGGGCACCGGGAGATCGACGGTGCCGACCCCGACCATCCCCTCGACGGTCTGGTCCTGCTCGATGTTCCCGACCATGACTCGGTTGAGGTGGGACATCGGCTGGAGATGGAGCGCATCGCCGCTCATGTCGACCTGCTGATCTGGGTCACCGACGCCGAGAAGTACGCCGACATGGCCATGCACCGGTACCTGAGGGCGCTTTCGGGGTACGGAGCGGTGACGGCCATGGTACTGAACAAGACCGATCTGCTCACCGAGGATCAGGTGGCCACCTGTGTGACCGACATCGAACGGCTGCTGGCCGCCGACGGGCTCAAGAACAGCCCGGTCATCGCCATGTCGGCCACCACCGGTGCCGGGGTCGACGATCTCGAGCATCTGCTGGCCGAGACGGTGAAGAAGAAGGAGGCCATGGTGGCCCGGCTCGAGGCCGATGTGGTCGATGCCGCCGAAAGCCTGATGACGGAGGTGGGAACAACCGCCGGCCGGGCCGAGGTTTCGGACAAGCTGGCAACCCGCCTCAGCCAGGAGCTGGTCCAGGCATCGGGTCTGTCGGTGGTGACCGATGCGGTGGCCGCCGGGCATCGGCGGGATGCCAACGGTAAGGTCGGTTGGCCCTTCACTCGCTGGGCCCGGCAACTCCGGCCTCATCCTCTCCGCAAACTCCATCTGGGACGGGGCAGCAGCGGCCGCTCGTCTCTACCGGCGATCTCCGGCATTCAACTGGCCCGATCGGAGAACGCGGTCCGACAGACCGTGGCCGCGGTGGGCACCGGCCTACCCGAGCCGTGGCCCGATCTGATCCGCCGAGCCGGGACCCCGAACCAGGCCGGCCTCAACAACCGCATCGACGACAGTGTCAGCGAAGCGGTTCGGACTCTGCACGATCAGGGTCCTCCCCGATGGTGGACGGTGGTCAACGTGCTGCAATTGCTCCTGGCCCTCGCCGCCATCGCCGGCGCGGTGTGGCTGGGGTTGCTGGCCTTCGGCGCCTACCTCCGGCTGCCCGAGGTGCCCACCCCGGAATACCGGGAGATTCCCATCCCCACCGCCTTGCTGATCGGCGGGCTGATGCTCGGTGTCGTGATGGCCGTGGTCTCGCGCCGTCTCGCCGCCATCGGGGCCAGGCGGCGGGCCCATCGGGTGCGGAAGGCGGCGACCGAGGCGGTGGCGGGGGTGGCGGACCATCTCGTCATCGCCCCCATGCAGGCCGAACTCGACGCCCGCAACCGGCTCCGGGAGCTGCTGGTGGGGGCCGGGGCATCATCGTGATGGAACCGCTCGTGACCGGGAGGGCACCATGACCACCGACGAGACTCCGCCGGCGGACACCATCGACTACCTGAGCGACGAATGGTTCGATGAGGCCGACCGGGCGGTGGCCGATCTCACTCCGCTGCCCGACCCGGTGTCGGTCGGGATCCGGGTGGTGGGTGAGGGTGCGACCCGGCACTACAGCCTGGTTCTCGGTCCTGATCGGGTGGCCGTGCGCCGGCCGGACGGCGACGGGGGTGACACCGAGGGTGATACCGACAACAGCTCGAGCCGATGGAACGAGAGCGTACGACTGACCATGCCGCTCACCGTGGCGGCAGCCGTGGCCCAGGGCCGGGTCGGGGCCCAACGGGCGTTCCTCGACGGCCAGATCCAACTCGGCGGTGACACCACCGTGCTGCTGGGCTATCAACAGCAGCTGTCGGACATCGACGACCGGTTGGCGTCGCTGCGGGCCCGAACCCGGTTCCCCGAGACCCACTGATCGGCGACCGGGGCCCGGTCGTTGCCCGTCGGACCCCGTGCGGCACCGACCGTCGGGGGCGAGTCCGATCCAACCCCGAGCCGGGGTTAGCCTGGAGCCATGCCCGAGATGCCGGAGGTGCAAGCCCATGCCGAGCGTTTGTCGGAGGTTCTGAGCGGCCAGGAACTCCTGAGGTTCGAGCTACTCAACTTCGCCTCGCTCAAGACCTTCGATCCGCCACCCGACGCTGCGGTCGGTGCCCGGTGCACCGGAGTGTCGAGACGGGGCAAGTACCTGATCATCGATTTCGACAACGACCATCACCACGTCCTGCACCTCATGCAGGGTGGGCGCCTCCGTCCCGACGACAAACGGTCGCGCAAACCCCGGTTCGGGCTGGCCCGGTGGACTCTGACCGCCGGCCACACCGAAGACGGCACGGCAGATCAGGCCTGGCTGTTCACCGAGGCCGGAACCGAGCGCAAGGCCGGGATCTGGGTGGTCGGCGGTGAGCCCCGAGTGCAGGAACCTGTTGCCGGCCTGGGTCCGGAGGCGGCCGAGCTGTCCCGGGACGAACTGGCCGAGCTGCTGGCGTCGCAGTCCCGACGCCTCCATGGCGTGCTCCGGGATCAGAACCTGCTGGCCGGCCTCGGCAGGATGCTGGCCAACGAGATCTGCTACCGGGCCAAGCTGTCGCCCTTCGCCAACGCCTCCAAGCTGACCACCGACGAGATCGACCGTCTCCACCTGGCCTTGACCGAGACGGTGGCCGAGGCCCTGGCCCATGAACGGACCCTGGACGACATCGGCAAGAGTGTGGATCGACCGTCCAGGGTCCACAATCGGGACGGCGAGTCGTGCACCGGCTGTGACGACACCATCCACACCGTGGAGTATCGGCGCTACACCGTCTACTACTGCCCCACCGAGCAGACCAACGGCAAGATCCTCGCCGACAACACGACGTCCAAGTTCCTCAAATAACCCGAACTTTGAGCTCCGGACGACCCACAAAGGGGTCGTCGGAGGCTCAAAGTTGGAGAGGTTGGCAGGCTAGATGAGGCCGAGGTCCTTGACCGTGTCGCGCTCGGAGACGAGCTCGGCGGCCGAGGCGTCGATACGGGCCCGGCTGAAGTCGTCGATATCGAGACCCTGCACGATCGAGTACTCCCCGTCGGCGCAGGTGCAGGGGAAGCTGGAGATGATGCCCTCGGGCACGCCGTAGGAACCGTCGGAGGGAACCGACATCGACACCCAGTCACCGTCCTCGGTGCCCAAAGCCCAGTCCCGCATATGGTCGATGGCGGCGTTGGCGGCCGAGGCGGCCGACGAGGCACCCCGGGCTTCGATGATGGCGGCACCCCGCTTGGCCACGGTGGGGATGAAGTCGTTCTCGATCCAGGCCTGGTCGTTCACCATCTCCGCCGCGTTCCGGCCACCGACCTCGCAGTGGAACAGGTCGGGGTACTGGGTGGTGGAGTGGTTGCCCCACACCGTCATCCTCTTGATGTCGGTGACCGGCCGATCGACCTTGGCCGACAGCTGGCTCATTGCCCGGTTGTGGTCGAGGCGGGTCATGGCCGTGAACCGGCGAGGGTCGATGTCGGGAGCCGAGTGCATGGCGATCAGGGCATTGGTGTTGGCCGGGTTGCCGACCACGATCACCCTGATGTCCTTGGACGCCGAGTTGTTGATGGCCTTGCCCTGGGGCCCGAAGATGCCGCCGTTGGCCTCCAGCAGGTCGGCCCGCTCCATGCCTTGCTTGCGTGGCATGGCTCCCACCAGCAGGGCGTAGTCGGTGTCGCCGAAGGCCACATCGGCGTCGTCGGTCTTGACCATGTCCGCCAGCAGGGGGAAGGCGCAGTCCTGCAGTTCCATGGCCACCCCATCGAGGGCGCCCAGCGCCGGGGTGATCTCCAGCATCTGAAGAATGACGGGCTGATCAGCCCCCAGCATTTCTCCGGAGGCGATGCGGAACAGGAGGCTGTAGCCGATCTGGCCGGCGGCTCCGGTAACGGTGACTCGTGCGGGGGACTTGGACACGGCTGGCGCTCCTCAGTGTTGGAGATAGGGGGTGATGGGTTTTCGGCTCCGCAGGGGAGATGCAACCCCGATGCTATCGGGTCAATCGGCCTCGCTGACCGGCCTCGATCACCACCGGTTCAAGGCCGTTCTCGGCCCCCGGTGCCCGCCACCAGATGGTGACGGTCTCGCCGCCGTGGTTGTCGACGGTGGCTCCCTCGCCGTCGACCCGGACCGACAGGGGGGCACCCCGCCACAGGATCTGGAACTCCATGCCCGTCCATCCCGGAGCCGGTACCGGACTGAGCTCCAGCCGGTCATGACCGATACGAAGGCCGCCGAAGCCGAGCACGGTGGCGATCCAGCTTCCGGCCATCGAGGTGATGTGCAGGCCATCGTCGGTGTCGTTGTTGTAGTTGTCGAGGTCGAGCCGGGCCGCCCGGCGCAGCATGGCCAGCGCCTTGTCCAGCCGCCCGAGCCGCACAGCCAGCACGGCGTGGATCGATGGCGACAGCGAGGATTCATGCACGGTCCGGGGTTCGTAGAAGTCGAAGTTGCGTTCCAGCTCGTCGAGGCCGAACCGATCGGCCAACACCCACATCCCTTGCAGCACATCGGCCTGCTTGATGAAACAGGAGCGGAGAATGCGGTCCCACGACCACGTCTGGTTGAGCGGGCGGTCGGCCGGGTCGAGGTCGTCGACGGTGAGCAACTCCTTGTCCAGGTAGCCGTCCTGCTGGAGAAAGACGCCCCGCTCGGGGTCATGGGGAAGGTGGATGTTCTCGGCCACGTCCAGCCAGCGGGCCTTCTCCTCGTCCCGGTAGTGGACGGCGGCCAGCACCGGGGCCGCCCCGGTCGGATCGGCTTCGAGGTCATGGACCGAGGCCAGACCGTGGGCGGAACCCAAGCCCCCCTCGGCCATGGCCGCCCCCTGTAGGCGATCGATGCACCAGGCCGTGTAGCGCAGCGTCCATTGGGCCATCAGGTTGGTGTACCAGTTGTTGTTGACGTTGTTCTCGTACTCGTTGGGACCGGTCACGCCGAGCATGACCCAGGCCTGTTTCGGCTCCGACCACGACACCCGCTGTGACCAGAACCGGCTGATGGCGATCAAGACTTCAAGGCCGCCCTCGAGCAGGTAGGCGGTGTCGCCGGTATGGCGGATGTAGTCGAACACGGCGAAGGCGATGGCCCCGTTGCGGTGGATCTCCTCGAACGTGATCTCCCACTCGTTGTGGCACTCCTCACCATTGATGGTGACCATGGGATAGAGGGCGGCCCCGTCCCCGAAGCCGAGCTTGGCTGCGTTCTCGATGGCCTTGCCGAGCTGGCGATGGCGGTAGCGGAGCAGGTTCTTCGACACCTCGGACGGGGTGGTGGCCAGGTAGAAGGGCAGGCAGAAGGCCTCGGTGTCCCAGTAGGTGACACCACCATACTTCTCGCCGGTGAACCCCTTGGGCCCGATGTTGAGATCGGGGTCGTCGCCGGTGAAGGTGCAGTGGAGCTGGAAGATGTTGAACCGCAATCCCTGCTGGGTGGCGTCGTCGCCCTCCACGATCACATCACTGGTCCGCCACTTGGTGTGCCAGCGCTCGACGTGCTCGTCGAGCAGCGCATCGAAGCCGGCGGCCATGGCCGCATCCAGTTCGGCATGGGCGGTGGCGGTCACGGCCTCGGCGGTCGGGTCGACGCCGGGCTGGCGGGAGGTGACGGCGGCCACCAGCTTGACCACCTCCACCGTGGCGCCGGACCCGACCGTGACTGCGGTCTCGGTGGTGGCGTAGAGGGAACGGGTTGTCGGTGTCCACTGGGCGTCCACCGGGACCCCGTCGACGGTGACGGCACCGTGCGCTCCCACTGCGGTGACGAAACCGGTCTTCTTGGTTCGTGACGTCACCACAGCTCTGGGTCCGCCCGCCTGCTCATCCACCTCGTCCCAGAATCCGAACTCGTGGTTGGAGTCCTCGTTGAAGACGTCGCCGTCTATTGGCAACCCGATCCGGATCGTGACCGGGGTGTCACCGGCTCCCGGTGCCACCACGGTGAGCCGATAGCGAATGGCGGCCCGATGACGGTGGGCCATGCTGATGAACCGGGTGCTCTCGACCTCCACGGTGGGGCCACCCGGCGGCGTGGCCCGGAACCGGCGATGAAGCACACCGTCCCGCAGGTCGAGGGTTCGCTCGTAGTGCTCGATGTCGGCGGTGGCCAGATCGAGGACCACCGGCCCACCCGGGGTCTCGAACCGGACGTCGATACCGGTCCAGTCGGCGGAGTTGAGGACTTTGGCGAAGTAGTCGGGATAGCCGTTCTTCCACCAGCCGACCCGGGTCGGATCGGGGTAGTAGACGCCGGCCAGATAGTGGCCCTGCAGCGTGTCACCGCTGTAGTGCTCCTCCTGCCCGCCCCGGCATCCGAAGTGGCCGTTTCCCAGGCTGAACAGGCTTTCGTAAATCCGGTTGCGCTCGATGTCGAAGCCGGTCTGGGTCACCGTCCACGGCGCCGGTTCGATCAACTGATCCATCTCGTGCTCGTCCTCCTGGGCTCGACGTTCGGCCTACTGCTGGCCCTGCCGACGGCTGACCATGCCGAACTTCCGATCATAGAGCCGGCGAGGCGGCCGGCGCCCCGAGGAAGTCGTCGGGGCCGGACACCGGATCCCTCAAGCCCGGCGCACCGTCACCTGGATGTCGTGACGTCGAAGCGGCGGCGAACCCTGCCAACTCCGGGCCATGGTGAGCCGGACGATGGCCTGTCCCGGCTCCAGGGCCACGATGGTGGCCTCCATTGGCAGGCTGTAGGAGGTGGCGTCGCCCCGATCCTTCCCGGCATGGTCCTCGGCCACGGTCAACTCGACCGACACCACCGATCCATGCTCCGGTCGGTGACCGACGACGGCCGCCGTCCATTGGTAGCCGGCCGACGCCAGGCCGGGCAGCGGAAGCGAGAAACGGTCGCCGACGGCGAACACCAACCGGTCCGGGACGGCGGTGTCGGCGTCGGTGTTGGGCTCAGGCAACGATCACCCCCGCGTGCCAGCCGGCGAGATCCCGCCAATAGTGCTGGAGCCGACCGTCGGTCCGCAAGACCATCAACTCGAGGTTGAACCCCCAGCTGCCCTGGGTCATGCCCAGCACCGCGACTGCGCTACCCCCGAACGTCGTGCTGTGGCGCCACTGCCGGTCGCCACCATTCCAACGCCACCAGTGCTCGATCTTGTCGCCCCTGACCACACACATCTCGTAGTTGCCGGTTGCCAGCTCGTCGGCGGCCCCGAACTGACTCTCGATCATGCACGGCGCACTTGCGTAGCCGTCCTCGCTGAAGGTGTCCCGGACCGACCAGGTCATGTCCTGGTCGTCGTTGCGCCACCAGTGCTGGAGACGGGAATCGCCCAGTACCACCAACAGCTCGAGGCTTCCGAACGGACCGTCACGGCCCTGAACCAGCGCCGGGCCGACATGGCCGATGTTGTTACCGTACCGTCCGCCGTCATGCCAGCCGCCGAGATCCCGCCACCAGTGGTTGAACTGTCCCGACGTTGTTCCCACCACGACCTCGAAGTTGGCCGGGCTGCCATAGTTGCCCTGGATGAACCCGGGGATGCCGGCCGCATCGGTGGGACCGAAGACACCGCCATCGTGCCACGGGCCGGTGGCCGGCTCCCGCCACCAGTGATGGAGCCGGCCACCGGTGGTGGTGTACACCGTCTCCTGATTCCGGCCGAAGGTGGTGGCGATGTAGGTGGGGTGGCTGCCGACGTCGGAGGCGAAGGTGGCGACCCGGTTCCACGGGTAGGGGTGGTGATCGCCGCTGCGAACCCATTGGTGGAGGCGGGTGCCGTCCTTGGCCAGCAGTTCGAAATCCCGGTGCAGGCCGCCCCCACCGCTTTCGAAGAAGCATCCGTTGTGGAGCCGGCGACGAGTCAGTGGGTCGGGGTTGGTGCCGGTGATACCGGTTTTGGCCCGCTTGTCCACGTCGCACACGCCGTACTTGATCCGGAAGTAGCCGTTGTCACCCCATCCCGGACCCCACGAGTTCTTGGCGATCCAGCACCCGTCGCCGTCGTCGTATCCCACGATCAACACGGCGTGACTGCCCACGCTTGTGGAGCCACTCGACGGTTGGTACACGCCGCCACCGTAGGCGAAGAAGTCGTTGTGGACCTGGAAGAAGGTGGCCAGGGGTCCGACGGTGTGGAGCCACTGCTTCTGGTCCTCCATGGACCCGACCCACTCCAGACGATCGAACCCGATGGTCCGGCCCACCCGGTCGAAGCACGGGGTGTGGGCGATGTCGGCCGTCGTCCACGGGAAGCAGCCCGGGTCGCAGACCCCATGGCTCTTGATGTGATTCAGGGCGTTGGCGAAATCACCGGTGCTGGGGCAGGTCGCCCCCATGGCCTTGTGCACATCGCCCTCGGAACGGTGGGCCCAGACGCAGTGCTCGATGCGGCTCATGGCCTCGACCAGGGCCACGGCGGTGAAGGCCCAGCACGCCTGGCACGGGTCCTGATCCCGAATCGTCGTGATCCACGGCCATCCCCACCGGAACCGCCAGTCGACCGACGTGGGCAGCGCTGCCGCCGCCGGTGACGCCATGACGTCGAGGGCGGTGCCCGGGTTGCGGCCGACCGGATCGGTCAGCAGACCGGCGGTTCGGGCCAGTCGGGCCAGGAAGGGATTCGTGGTCGACCGGGCCACGACCGCCGGGAAATCAACCGGGGGCACTTCACCGACCTCGGGAAGACCCTCCGGCTCCGCTCCCAGCGGGTACACGGGAACCCGGTCGTCGTCGTCCAGCAGGTACGACACCCGCCAGGGGAGGTTCTCGGCCCGAACGGCTCGCCGCACCGTGGACACCAGGGGACGTTCATCGCCGGCCATCGTGATTCCTCCACTGTGCTCGACTGGTCACCGGATCCCGCCACCGTGACCCTACGTCGCCGTCCCCTGATGGGTACAGAGGCCAAGGTCCCTGGCGATCCGGGCCGTGGCCCCGCTGTCGTGTTCCACTTGTGACGCCGAGTTCGGAACTACGATGCGAATGTGCAGAGGAGCGGAACGCATTGGCGGGAGCGTGTTCGCCACATCATCTTCGACCACGACACACGGGAGTCTCGGACGTTCGACATCGGCCTGCTGGCGCTCATTGCGTTCAGCGTGCTGCTCGTCATGGTCGAGACGGTCGAAGAGATCGAGTCCCGCTATGACACGCTGCTCTTCGTCCTCGAGTGGATCATCACGATCCTGTTCACCCTCGAGTACGTTGCCCGGCTCGTCGCCGTCGAACGAAAGTGGCGATACGCGCGAAGCTTCTTCGGCGTCGTCGACCTGTTGTCAATACTCCCGGTCTATCTCAGCCTGGTACTTCCGGGGGCTCAGTCCCTGCTCGTGATTCGGTCCCTGCGTCTGCTACGGGTGTTCCGGGTATTGAAGATGGCCCAATTCATCGGCGAGGCCGACTTCCTGGTTCGCGCCATCCGGGCCAGCTCCCGCAAGATCATGGTGTTCCTGACCGTGGTGCTCCTCATCAATGTGATCACCGGTTCGACCATGTATCTGATCGAAGGTCCGGAGAACGGATACGACTCGATGTTCCGCGGGGTCTACTGGTCGATCGTCACGATGAGCACGGTCGGCTTCGGCGATATTGCGCCCTCGACCCCACTCGGCCAAGTCCTGGCCGCTGCGCTGATGATCACCGGCTACAGCGTGATCGCCGTCCCGACCGGCATCGTGTCTGCCGAGGTCGCCAGCTCTCGTCGGCCCCGGGAACAATCCTGCCGGAATTGTGGATCATCGGTCCACGCCGAGACGGCCCGCTTCTGCGACGCCTGCGGGTCCGCTCTGCCGGCGTGACGTCGGATCCCCACCGGGTACTCGTCGTCGGCCCTGGGCCGGGACCGCAGCTCATGGCAGGCCGGATCGTCGAGGCGCTCCCCTGCCGGCTCCCTCGGCCCCCTAGGCTGACGCCATGGACAATCGATTCGGCGTATTCATTCCTCAAGGGTGGAAGATGGAGCTGGCCTCGATCGAGGACCCTCGCGACAAGTGGGCCAAGGCGGTGGAGATCGCCCGGCTGGCCGAGGAGCTGGGCTACGACTCGCTGTGGGTCTACGACCATTTCCACAATGTGCCCCGTCCGGCGCACGAGACCATGTTCGAATGCTGGACCACCATGGCCGCCGTTTCCCAGGTCACGTCCCGCATCATGCTGGGCCAGATGGTGGGCTGCGCCCCCTACCGGGAACCGTCGCTGGTGGCCAAGATCACCTCCAACATCGATGTGATGTCGGGGGGTCGGCTGATCTGGGGCATTGGGGCCGGCTGGTACGAGCACGAGTTCGACGGCTACGGCTACCCCTTCCCCAAGCCGGCCGATCGCATCCGCATGCTTGGAGAGACGGTGGAGATCGTGACCCGCATGTGGTCCGAACCCGACGTCGACTTCCAGGGCCGCCACTACACGCTGAAGGGCGCCCAGTGCGACCCCAAGCCGATCCAGCAACCGAGGCCCCAGGTGCTGATCGGCGGCGGAGGCGAGCAGCTCACCCTCCGGGTGGTGGCCCGGCTGGCCGACGCCTCCAACTTCGGCGGCAAGCCGGACGAGTTCGCCCACAAGTGCGACGTGCTGAAGGAGCACTGCGCCGCCGTCGGTCGAGACTACGACGAGATTCAGAAGACCTGGTCACCGGAGGTGTTCATCCGCGAGACCGAGGATGAGATCGCCGCCGCCGGTTCCCGTTCGATCGTCGACGAACCGTTCGACAGCTGGGCCGCCGGCAACCTCGTAGGCACACCCGAGCAGGTGGCGGAAAGGATCCGCACCTATCTGGCCCTTGGATGCACCGGCTTCTATCCTTGGTGCAGCGACTACCCGGACACCACGACCATGAGGCTCTTCGCCGAGCAGGTGATCCCCGAGTTCCGCTGACGCCGACACCAACTGTGTGACCACCAACGCGCCGCGGTGGCATCGACGTTCGGGGCGCCCCTCGTGGGCCACGAATGGGACCTCGGGCCCTGGGCCCGACCGGTGATCCGAGCCTAGAGTCGATCAGTGGATCAAGTATTTCGATGTGGCCGCCTCAACCCGGAGCCGTTGGCCACGGCGACAAAGGAGGCTGGTCGTGCTGACCTTTCTGATGTGGCTCATTCTGCTGGTGGTGGCCTGGCCACTTGCGCTCCTGGCGCTGATTCTGTACCCGGTGGTCTGGCTGCTGACCCTGCCGTTTCGCATCGTCGGCATCTCGGTGTCGGCGATTCTCGGGCTCGTCAAGGCCCTGATCACCCTCCCGGCCCGGGTGCTACAGGGACCGAAAGGACTCCGGTCCGACTAGGGAGCGGGGCGGGGCGAACAACGACAACGCAACACAACAACAACGACGACGACGACGAAGGAACGACATGAGCGGCGAGGTAACACCCGAGATGAGCGGCGAGGTAACACCCGAGATGAGCGGCGAGGTAACAGACAAGGAAACGGTGGTCGTCACCGGTCACGATCTCCTGGCCAAGGTCAAGGAAATCGTCCACCAGGGCAACGTCCGCCGCATCACCATCTCCAACGAGGAGGGGCAGCGGCTCATCGAGGTACCGCTGACCGTCGGCGTGGTCGGGGCGGTTCTGCTGCCGACGTGGGCCGCCGTCGGCGCCATCGCCGCCATGGTGGCCAACGCCAAGATCGAGATCGAGCGGGTGGCCGACTAGCAGTTCGGCCACGATCACACCGAACTTTGAGCACGGGACGACCCGTTACCGGGCAGTCCGCCGCTCAAAGTTCCGGTGCGGGTGGTGGCTTTTAGCACGGGACGACCCGTTACCGGGCAGTCCGCCGCTCAAAGTTCCGGTGCGGGTGGTGGCTCACGCTCCGGGCCCGGGCGGCTCGACTTCCGGGGTTGGGGAACCGGTGTTGCCGACCCAGGCCCGATACAGGCCGGCGTAGATGCCGCCGGCCTGCACCAACTCGGCGTGGGATCCGACCTCGACCAGCCCGCCGCGGTCGAAGACCAGCACCAGATCGGCCGCCTCGGCCGTGGACAGCCGGTGGGCCACGCTGATCATGGTCCTGCCCTCGGCCAACCGCTTGAGGGCCTGGGTCAGGGCCTGGTCGGTCTCGGGGTCGACGGCCGAGGTGGCTTCGTCGAGGATGAGCAACCCGGGGTCGGCCAGCTGGGCCCGGGCCAGCGCCACCAGCTGCCGCTCCCCCACCGACAGGTTCTCGCCCCGCTCCCCCACCTCGGTGTCCAGGCCCTGCTTCTCCAGCCACCAGTCCAACCCCAGGGTGGCGAAGGCGTCGTGCAGCTGGCGGTCGGTGCAGTGTTCGGCTCCGAACCGCACATTCTCGGCCACGGTCGTGTTGAACAGGAAGCCATCCTGAGGGACCATGCGGACCGAGGCCACCCGGGATTCGGGGGCGATGTCGGCCAAGACCACGCCGTTGAGTCGTATGGAACCCGACGTGGGATCGGCCAGCCGGCACAACAGTTTGACGAACGTGGTCTTGCCCGAGCCGGTCTCGCCCACCACGGCCACATTGGTGCCGGACGGGATGTGCACCGACACGTCCCGTAGCACCGGCTCACCGTGGCGATAGGCGAAGCTCAGATGCTCGACGTCGACATCGATGGGTCCCGGTTCCAGGTTCCGCCCGTTGACCGGTTCCTGGATGTCGACCGGGTGATCCAGCACGTCCAGGATCTTGCGCCATGAGGCCGCCGCCACCTGCGTCTGGTCCAGCACCTCGGCCAGCTCGGCGATGGGCTCCCGAAGCAGCGAGGTGAGGAAGAGTACCGCCACCAGATCGCCGGCATCCAGGCCCCAGGCCTGACGTTGCCACAGACCCAGCACCAGGATGGCCACGAAGGCCACGGCCCCGAAGAGGTCACCGACCACGAACAGGCCGGCCATGTAGCGGTTGGCCCGCATCTTGGTCCGGTAGCGGCGATCGATGGCCGTCACCAGATCGGCCCGGAACCGGTTCTCGGCCCCGTAGGCTCGAACCACGGCGGAGCCGCTGACCGTCTCGGAGAAGGCGGCCAGCATCTCCGACACCCGGTCGCGGTAGTCGTCGTAGACCTCGATCTGGCGGCGCTGCAACCATCTGAGGATCGGGATCACGGGAAGGTGGACCACCACTACGACGAGGGCCAGCTGCCACGAGTAGTAGGCCAGCACCAGCACGATGCCGAGGGCCACGATGGGTTGGATCGACCAGATGTAGAGGCCCCACTGGGCGAACCGGGCCAGGGTCTCGGCATCGCTGGTGACCCGGGACACCAGCACCCCTTTGCGGGTTTCGCTGTGGTCGGCCATGGAGAAGTGGTGGATACGGTCGAAGGTCTTGATCCGTAGGTTGGCGATGGCGGCCTCGGCCTGGCGGACCAGCCGACGCTGGGCGGCAAAGCTGATGGCGGCGCCGATCAGGATCACGGCGGCGGCCGCCGCGCCCACCCGGCCGATGTAGTCGAACTCGACCGTGGTGCCACCATCGGCCCCGTCGACCACGCCGTTGTCGATGGCCCGCTCGACCAGGATGGGTATGGCCAGCCGCCCCATGGCCACGGCGAATCCCATGGCCACCGTCATCTTCAACCCGTCCAGCAACTCGGGACTGGCCCGCAGGCCGCGCCGGATCAGATCTAGGGCCTTCAGGTCGTGGTAGCCGCCGTCGCCGAGCGGAGGATCGTCGAGCTGAGTATCGCCGGGCAGCGCGTCGTCGACCGTGGTGGTCATTGTCGAGCCGCCTCGTAGGCCATGACCAACGACTGATAGTTGGGGTTGGCCAACAGCTCCCGATGGGTTCCGGTGGCCGCCACCCTGCCGTCGGACAGGTACACGACCCGATCGGCCAGTTCGATGGTGGCCACCCGTTGGGCCACCACCAGCGTAGTGGTCTCCAGTTCGTCGTGGAGTCGAGCCAGGATCTCCTGCTCGACCTTGGGGTCGACGGCGCTGGTGGCATCGTCGAGAATGAGGAATCGCGGTGAGCGGATCAGGGCCCGGGCCAGCGCCACCCGCTGGCGTTGACCACCGGACAAGGTGACGCCACGCTCCCCCACGACCGTGTCGTAGCCGTCGGGCAGACTCATGACGAAGTCGTCGATGCGGGCCACCGATGCGGCGTGGCGGACCTCGTCGAGGGGACATCGATCCTCGAGGTCGATATTCGAGCGGATGCTGGCCCCGAACAGAAAGGTCTCCTGGAACACCAGGGCCACCGCCTCAGTCCGTTCCCGGGCATTGAGCCGATCGATGGGCTGACCGCCGACGACGATACGGCCCAAGTCGGGTGGCACCAGCCCGGCCAGCAAGGTGCACAGCGTGGACTTGCCGGCCCCGGTGGAGCCGACCAGGGCCACCACCTCACCGGGCTGCAACTCGAGGTTCAGTCCCGAGAAGACAACGGTGCCGTCGGGGTAGGCGAACCGCAGGTCATCGACCACCACCCGGAGCGGCCCGGTTGGCAGAGGGGTGTGATCGGCGATCGGTTCCGGAACCGGCTCGTCCAGCACCAGGTTGAGTCGGTCCCGGGCCACCACCGACGGCGGCAGCAACTCCAGGAAAAAGCCGAAGACCCGCATGGGGAAGGCGAGGACCGTGAACAGTGACGTCACCTGGACCAGGTCGCCCCGAGAGATCACCCCGGCGTCGATGCGGTAGGCCCCGACCAGGACCACGACCACGATACCCAGCCCCGGTAGGGCGTCGAGCACGGCTTCGAACACGGCTCGGATGTAACCGATGGTGATTCGTTCCGCCTTGAGCGAATTGGCGGCCTCGCTGAACCGGTCCACCTCGGCCCTGGTTCGACCCAGGGTCTTGACGATGAGGGCACCGTCGAAGCTCTCGTGGGCCACCGACGAGGTCCGACCCACCTCGGCCTGGGCCCGGGCCGCCGGCCCTTCGACTCGGCGGCTGTAGATCCGGTTGAGGAAGAACAGGGACGGGAAGAGCGAGAACGCCACCAGGGCGATGACGGGGTCGACCACCAGCAGCGAGACGGCGGAAAAGAGGGCGAGAAAGCCGGCCCCCAGGGAGAAGGGCAGAGGATGGAGCACATCGGCCATGCGTTCGGTGTCGTTGTCGGCGTGGGCCAGCAGCTGGCCGGTCGGGGTCTGCTGATGCCAGGCCAGGGGCAGCCCGAGGAACCGCTCGGTCAGGGTGTGGCGGAACGTGACCTGAACCCGTTCCGAGGTCATGCCGGCGAAATAGCGGCGGGCCACCACGCCGGCGCTGCGCAGCACGACCACGGCGACGATGCCGAGCGAGCCCCACAGGAGCCAGTCATCGGGAATGTCATTGTCGGCGAAGGTGGGGTAGACCAGCCGGTCGGTGACGAGACCCAGTACCACCGTGGAGATCACCGTGGCGCCGGCGAACACGGCGGCACCGAGGATGGCCACGGCAAACGGCCACGGATGGAGAAGAACCTGCTCCCTGATCAAGCGGAAACCGTCGCCCAGGGCTATCGGTTGATCGTCGCGGTGTTCGGTCATTGGCGCTGGCGTTCGTCGAGTTGGCGGGGAGCCGGAGGCCGTGCGAGGGCGGCCCGACAACCCTACCAGGGGGCGGCGAACCGAATTTTCCGATTTCCGGCCGGCGGCTGTGGTTATGGTCACGGGCACTAGACTCTGCCGCCATGGTGGGAGTGACGGCGGAACCGGCATCGTGGACTCGAGTCGATGGGTTGACCACCATCTTCGGGGCCATGGGGGCGGCCGCCGTGGTCTGGGCCCACCGCCATCAGCCGGCGACGGCGATGATGCTGGCGACCTGGGTCGGGGTGGCGGCCTGGTTGTCGGCCATCGACATGCGAGAGCGGCGGCTCCCCAATCGGATCGTCGGACCGTTGGCCGCCGCCGTGGTCCTCGCCGTGATCGGCGCCGGGGTACTGACCGATGAACTCGGTCGTAGCGGTCGGGCCCTGACTGTGGGGGCCGTGGCCTTCGTGGTGTGCCTTGTGGCCAACCTGGCCGGGGGTATGGGGATGGGCGACGTGAAATACGCCTTTCCCCTCTTCGCCACCGTGGGCTGGTTCGGCGGCGACGCCGTGGTGGCCGCAGTCCTCGTTACCACCCTCGCCGGCGCCGTGGCCGGGGCCGCCGTGTTGGTCATGGGGCTGGGACGCCGGTACCGGTTGCCGTACGGCCCCTTCATGTCGCTCGGTCTGATCGCCGGGCTCGTGGTCGCCGGGCTGGACCGGTGGTGAACACTGCGCCCGAACCCGGCCGCTCCTTCCACCTATTGGGCCGAGAGCACGAGAGGGCTCGGCTCAGGCCGCTGCCGCCGCCATGCGCCGTTCGGCCGCCTGCACGGTGTTCCGCAACAGCATGGCAACCGTGGTCGGACCGACACCACCCAGGCGGGGCGTGATCCACGACGCCACCTCACCCACCGACTCGTCGACGTCGGGCAAGAGCTTCTTGCCCTCCCAGGTGATGCCGCCGCTGACCACCACCGCCCCCGGCTTGATCATGTCGGGGGTGATGAAGCCGGGGATGCCGACGGCGCCGATCACGATGTCGGCCCGGCGCGTGTACTCGGCCAGGTCGGGGACACGGGAGTGGACAACGGTGACGGCGGCGTCAGCCGCCGGACCCTTGTTGGCCAGCAGCAGGGCCATGGGTCGACCCAGGGTGGGACCGCGGCCAACGACGACGGCGTTCCTGCCCTGAACCTCGATCCCGTAATGCAGCAGCATCTGCTGGATCCCGGCCGGGGTGCAGGGAACCGGGCCGGGCTCCTGCAGCACGAGCCGACCGAGATTGAACGGATGCAAACCGTCGGCGTCCTTGGCCGGATCCATCACGGCCAGTGCCTGGTTGAAATCAAAGCCCTCCGGCACCGGGTGCTGGATGATGTAGCCGTCGACCTCGGGGTTGTGGTTGAAGTCCTGCACCGCTTCCAACAGGGCGCTCTGACCGGCCTCGGCCGGGATCGCGTGATGGAACGAGGCCAAGCCGACCTCTTCACAGGTCTCGTGCTTCTTGCGCACATAGCCGGCCGATGGACCGTCGTCTCCGACCAGGATGGTGCCGAGACCGGGCGTCACCCCGGCCGCCTTCATCTCCTCGGTTCGGGCTCCGGCCTCGGCCAGCACGGCCTCCGCCACCGGCCCGCCTTCCAACAGCTGCGCAGTCATGGCCCACATCCTAGGGGTCCGCAAGCGCCGCCCGCTCGACGACAACCCACCCCCCACCTTGCGTTTTCGGGCCAAGGCGGTCACGGTCGACCGCTCTTGCCCGAAAACGCGTAGGTGTTGGCGGGCTCTGAGCCGGTGTCAGTGGCCGTCGTTACTGTCACGTCATGCATTTCGACGACGCAACCAAGGCGCTCGTCGAGCTCGCAGCCTCTCGACACAACGCCTTTCACTCCTCCGAGGTTGCCGACACCATCCCCGCCCGAAGACTCCGAAGGGCGGAACAACGCGGCGAGCTGGTTCGCTTGAGCCCCCGGGTCTGGGCCGTCGCCGCTCTGGGCCACCCGATAGGCCAGTCCGTTCGGGCTGCAACCCTGCAACGGAAGGGAGCGGCCGCTTGTCATTGCAGCGCAGCGTGGCTTCACGCGTGGGTTGATCGACCACCCGAGATCGCGGAGATTTGGGTTCCGTATTCGGCCGGGACGAGTGCTGAGGGGGTTTCCCGCCATTGGTGCGCACGGATTGACCCGGCCATGGACGTGGTGGAGATCGAGGGCATCCGCACGCTGAGTCAGGCGGCGACGCTGTGTCTGCTCGGTCGTGCCGCATCGCCCAGCTTCGTGGAGCGATGTCTCGACGACTTCACCCGTACCCAGCGAATGTCGTGGCTGGTTCAGACTCTCGATCGCCTATGGGCACCCAACTGTGGCGGGACCACGGTATTGGCGAAGATCCTTGGCGATCCGAAGCGAGTCGACGGAATCACCGACTCGTGGATGGAGCGTCTGGTGGCCAACCTGGTAGCTCGAGCCGACGTGCCGGAAGTCGTAGTCCAACACCCGGTGTCGGCCGGTGGTAGGAACTATCGGCTCGACGTCGCAGTCCCTTCGATCAAGTTGGGACTTGAAGGTCACAGCAGGAAGTTCCACTGGGGTCCCGACAAGGAGGATGCCGACAACGTCCGCGACCTTGACCTCGCCGCCGCAGGATGGGAGCTTCTGTACATCACCTGGTCCCAGTTGAGCGACCCTGACGGTCTGGTCGATCGAATCGCCGGAATCGCGAAGGCTCGCACGACGCTGTTGGCCTGAGGCTCCGGACGGTCTTCTCCCAATTGACATTGTCCTCGCCACCGTCCCTCCCCCGGCGTTTTCGGGCAGCAGCGGTCAAAGTCGACCGATTTCGCCCGAAAACGCAAGGTGGGGGGGGTGTCAGTGGGCGCAACCGGCGCGAAGTGGTGGGATGTCAGTGGGCGCAACTGGCGCAAGGTGGCAAGATGTCAGTGGCGAAACTGGCGCTCGCCGGTGAAGATCATGGCCAGGCCAAGCCGGTTGGCGACATCCACCACGGCCTCGTCGTTGACCGAGCCACCGGGCTGGATCACCACCGACACCCCGGCCTGTGCCGCCGCCTCCACGCCATCGGGGAAGGGAAAGAAGGCGTCGGAGGCACAAGCCCCACCCTTGGCCCGGCCGTTGGCCTTCTGGGCCGCCAGCTCGCCCGATTCAACCCGATTCTGCTGACCGGCCCCAATGCCCCAGGCCACCCCGTCCTTGGCCAGGACGATGGCATTCGAGCTGACATGGCCGCAGACCCGCCACGCCAGCTCGGCGTCGAAGAGCTCGGCCGGGCTGGGCCGACGGTCGGTGACGATCTCCCACGAGTCCGGCCCTGACACAAACCGGTAGGGCTCCTGGATGAGGTAGCTGTCGCTGAGTTGGCGGACCATCAGCCCGGCGTCGGGCGGAGCCGGAGCGCTGAGGATACGGGTGTTCCTGCGTTTCGATTGCAGCCGCTCGACCACACCCGGTTCATAGCCGGGAGCGATGATCACATCGGCCTGAGCCGCCGCCTCCATGGCTTCGACCGTGGCGGTGTCGACCACACGGTTGCAGGCCACGATTCCGCCGAACGCCGACCGTTCGTCGCAGGCGAAGGCATGGGCGTAGGCCTCGGCCGTCGTGTCGGCCACGGCCGCACCACACGGGTTGGCATGCTTGATGATGGCGCACGCCGGTCCGGCTGACAGATCGTGAACCAGTGTCCAGGCGGCGTCGGCATCGAAGATGTTCAGATAGCTGAGGGCCATGCCGCTGTGCTGTTGCACCTCGTCCCACCAGCTGGGCGAGTCGGCCACCCGATAACGGGCCCCGGCCTGGTGGGGATTCTCGCCGTAGCGCAGATCCTCGACCTTCTCCAGGGCCAGGTGGTAGGACGCCGGTAGGTCCGACCCCCTGGTCTCGTTGGCGTTGAACCAGTTGGCGATCTGGGCGTCGTAGGCCGCAGTGTGGGCAAACGCCTTGCGGGCCAGACGATGGCGCATGGCCGCCGAGGTGTTGCCGTTGGCCGCCAGCTCCTCCAGTACCGCCGGATAGTCGGCCGGATCGACCAGCACGGTCACGTACTCGTGGTTCTTGGCCGCGGCCCGAACCAGGGTGGGGCCGCCGATGTCGATCAGGTCGATGGAGGGATCCTGACCGAAGGGATACAGGTTGCCGACCACGATGTCGATCAGGTCCAGGCTGTGGGTCTCCAGGTCCCGGAGATGGGCCAGATCGCGTCGATCGGCCAGGATCCCGCCGTGGATACGGGGATGAAGGGTGACCACCCGATGGCCCAGCATGGCCGGGAAACCAGTGATGTCGGCCACATCGGTAACGGGAATACCGGCTCCGGCGATGGCGGCGGCGGTACCGCCCGAGGAGACGAGATCGATGCCCAACTCGTGGAATCGTCGGGCCAAGTCGACGATGCCGGTTTCGTCGTAGACCGACAGCAAGGCTCTCATGCCTAAACCCTTCTCCGTAGCGGACAGCCCTCACTCTAACCGCGCCGGATTGGCACCATGTCGACTTCGACGCGGCGAACTCCCGGCCCGGCTCACGCCTAGCGGGCAGTCCGGCACCGCCGACTCGCTACTACCTGCGGAGTCACTCCAAAGCCGGTGCGAGGCAGCCTTCCACTCCCCCGGTCTCGTCGGACGGATTGAAGATCCGAGGGATGTCGACATAGCCGGAGCCCTGGTCCTGTGTGGTCAGATAGCGCTCGATTCCGTCGGCCATGGCGGTGGCCACGGCGTCGAGATACTCCTCGGTTTCGAACAGGGCGGCCTCGGCCGGATTGGCCAGATAGGCCAGCTCGACGAGGGCCGTCACCGTTTCCGGGTGACGGTTGATGCCGAAGGCGTCCTGCCCGTTGTCGTCGATCACGGTCACCACCCCGGCGTCGCGGCGCGATACCCAGTCCACGTCGAATTGGGACAGTGCCGCCAGCACCTCCTCGTACACCACCCCGCCCAGCCGCTGGGACTCGGACGAGGTTCCCTGCACATAGACCTCGGTGCCGGGCCGGGTGGAGGGGGCGGCCCGAGGGGTGTTGTGATGGATCGATATCAGGGCATCGGCCTCGAGGGCATCGGCCAGCCGGGCCCGCTGGAGAACCGGAACCCGGTAGTCCCCGTTGCGGGTCAGGGCAACGGACATCTCCCGATCCTGAAGGGCCAATGCCGTCCGTCGGGCGACCCGCAGGTTGAGTTCGGCCTCGGTCAGCCCAGGATCGGCCACCGCACCCCGCTCGGAACCGCCATGGCCGGGATCCAGTACGACACGGACCGACGGCAGCGGCTGGCCCCAGGTGATCTCGGTCTCGACCCCACACGGCGACTCGACGACATAGCCCGACTCGGTCTGGCCGAGCACCGGGACCACCACCCCGGTTGCGGTGACCACGGCCTTGACACCCCCTCGGGTCGGGAAGATACCCGACTCCGACCCGTCGCCCGACCCCATGTCGACCAGCGGGTTGTCGTCGGCGGCCAACACCTCGCCGGGGGCGATGACCGGCTCGTCGATCTCGAACGGGGCCGGTTCCGTCGTCTCCGTGGTGATCGCCATGCCTGTCCCGGCATCGATGGCCGAGGCGTCGTCGAGCAGCACCGGCCGTTCCCCGGCGCAGCCGACGATCTCGGCTGCCCCGAGGACCGCGACCATTATCAAGACGAGTGCTCTCACCGACGCGACTCGATTGGCGGCGTGGAACCGTTGGCGTACTAGAGCGAGGCCACGATCTGGGCCATGAGCTCCCCGGCCTCGGTCGGGTTCTCTCCCACCATGACCCCGGCGTCCCTCAGCGCCTCCATCTTGGCCTGGGCCGTACCCTTGCCGCCGGACACGATGGCACCGGCGTGGCCCATCTTCTTGCCCGGAGGAGCGGTTACCCCGGCCACATAGCTGGCCACCGGCTTGGTCATCGAGTTCTTGATGAACTGAGCCGCCTCCTCCTCGGCCGAGCCTCCGATCTCGCCGATCATCATGACCGCCTTGGTCTCGGGGTCGGCCTCGAACCTCTGAAGGCAGTCGATGAAGGTGGTCCCCGGAACCGGGTCGCCGCCGATACCGACACAGGTGGTGACCCCGATGTCCTTCTGCTTCAGCTCGTAGAGAGCCTGGTAGGTCAGGGTGCCGGAGCGGCTGACGATACCGACCGGACCGCCGGCCTTGGCGATGTGCCCGGCAGTGATGCCGATGTTGCACTTACCGGGGCTGATGATGCCGGGGCAGTTCGGGCCCAGCAATTGGGTGTCGGGATGATCATTGCGCAACTTGTTGTAGAAGTAGGCCTCTTCGTGGGCCGGTACCCCCTCGGTGATGGCCACGATGAACTCGATACCGGCCTCGGCCGCCTCGATGACCGCACTCCTGACCCCGGGGGCGGGAATGAAGATGCAGGTGACGGTGGCCCCGGTGGCCTCCCTGGCCTCGGCCACGTTGGCGTAGATGGGGATGCCGTCCACGTCGGTCCCGGCCTTCTTGGGGTTGGTCCCGGCCACCACCTGGGTGCCGTAGTCGCGATTGAGCAGGCCGTAGTAGCGGCCCTGGGAACCGGTGAGGCCCTGGTAGATGACCTTGGTGTTCTCGTCGACGAAAATGCTCATGGTTCTCGGTCCTCTCCTCGGTCTCTACTTGGCCAGCTCGACGGCCCGGCGGGCGGCGTCGAGCATGGTCGGTTCCATCATCAACCTGTCGCTCAGCTTCGGTTCGAGGATGGCTCGACCCTCGGTGGCATTGGTGCCGTCGAGCCGGATCACGATCGGAGCGTCGATGTCGACCCGCCCCATGGCCTCGACGATGCCGTTGGCCACCTCCTCACCCCGGGTGATGCCGCCGAAGATGTTGATGAGAATGGCCTTGACGTCGGGATCGTTGTTGATGACCTCCAGCGCACCGGCCATGACATCGGCGTTGGCTCCGCCGCCGATGTCGAGGAAGTTGGCCGGCTTGCCCCCGACCTGATTGACCATGTCGACGGTGCTCATGGCCAGACCGGCCCCGTTGGCGATCACCCCGACCGTGCCCTCCAACCCGACATACTGCAGACCTTTCTCGTGGGCCGCCTGCTCCCGCTCGTCCCGGGGCTGGGTCTTGTCGTACTGCTCGTAGTCGGGATGCTCGTAGATGGCGTTGCCATCGAGGGAGACCTTGGCGTCGAGGGCGTGAACCTCACCGGTGGGCTTCAGGATCAGGGGGTTGATCTCGACCAGGTCGGCGTCGCCCTCGACGTAGGCGGTGTACAGCTTCATCAGAATGTCCACCGCCCCCTCGGTGGCCTGAGGGTTGAGCTTGGCCGCCTCGACCCAGGACCGGCACTGGTCCTCGGTCAGGCCGACGGTGGGATCGATGTGAATCCTGGCGATGGCGTCGGGATTCTCCTCGGCCACCTTCTCGATCTCCACGCCGCCCTCGGACGACAGCATGCCCAGGTACTTCTTGGCCGAACGATCGAGGGTGAAGCTGGCGTAGTACTCCTCGGCGATGTCCGACGCCTTCTCGACCCAGATGGTCCTGACGATATGGCCCTTGATGTCGAGGCCGAGGATGTTGGAGGCGTGGGTTCGGGCTTCCTCGGTGTTCCCGGCCAGCTTGACCCCTCCGGCCTTGCCCCGGCCCCCCGTGTGGACCTGGGCCTTGATCACCACCGGATACCCGATTCGATCGGCGATGGCCACGGCGTCGTCGACGTTGTCGGTCGCCTCACCGTCGGACACCGGTATTCCGTACTTGGCAAAGAACTGCTTGCCCTGATATTCGAGTAGATCCACTGGGGCCTCCATCGTTTGCGCTCGGGCCACCGATGCCCGGGCTCTGCACGCCGCCCCGCTCCCGGGGACGCCGGTGATCACGTGCCCGATACTAGGCGGCTGGAAGGCCCTTGCCTGACTCCCATTCGGATTCGGTCGGCGCCGGCGGTTCAGTGGTCGTCGAGGCGACACGAACGGACAAGTGGCGGACGACACAGCCGCGTTTCGACAAAACCCATCGCCTCGGTACCGGGTTACGACGTCGGCCGGGCGATACTGGGAGACCGGAACGTTCACAAACAGAATCAGGACGCAACCGCCACACGCGGTGAACGAAACAACGGACATGCCGGTAGCCCAAGGAACCAACAGAAGTGCCCGTCAGGCCATCTTGGTCGCCCTCGGCGGTCTGGCAGGGTTGGCGGCCGTGCTCTTCGTGGTGGTACGAGCCGGCCAGCTCGGAGGCGGAGGCACCGAGATCCCGGTCCAGCTGGGAGAACCGGTCTTCCCCGTGGGCAACGTGGACGAGTTGGCGTCGCTCATCGCCGAGACCGAACCGCTGCTGTTGCCCGACGCCTCCGGCGGCGACCGCGACCTCATCGTCAACCATGTCGGCGACGAGCCCGACGAGGGCTGGGTGGCCTTCGCCGCCCGACCCCTCACTGCGTCTCGGGACTGTTTCGTGCAATGGCAAGCCGACGCCGAGGTCTTCGTCGACCGCTGCGACGGCACCGAGTATCCAGCGGACGGATCCGGTCTGCAGCAGTTCGGCACCCTCATCGACGGTGACGGCACGCTCCAGATCAACCTGAACGTGACCTCGTGAACACTCCATGACACTTCTTGCCCAACTGACCGATCTCCACATCGTCGACCCGGTTCAGGTTGCGGCCGAGGGCCGGGAACTCTACGTCGACAACAATCACCGGCTGGAACTTGCCGTCGATCGTGTCGTGGCCGAGACGGTTTCCCCGACGCCGTGATCCTGACCGGGGACCTCACCGATCTCGGCACGCCGGCCGAGATCGCCGTGCTGACGGAGCGGTTGGCCCCGCTGACCATGCCGGTACTGGCCGTCCCAGGCAACCACGACCGGCGCGACACGTTCCGTGACACCTTTGATCTGCCATGGGCCTCGGAGAGCAATCTCAGCTGGGTCGTCGATGTCGGCTCGGTACGGATCATCGGGCTTGACACGGTGGTCGCCGATCGGGACCGGGTTCACAGCCTCGACGACATGCGACACCACGGCGAATTCGATGACGAGCGGGCCCACTGGCTGGATCAGGCGCTGGGCGAGGCCTCCGACCGACCGACCATGATCGCCATGCACCACCCCCCGTTCGTCACCGGGATCGGCTGGATGGACGCCATGGGCCTGCGGGGAGCCGACCGGTTCGCCGAGGTCATTGCCGATCGACCTCATCTGACCAGGATCGTGGCCGGTCACATCCATCGCACCATCACGGCCACCATCGGCGGGGTCACGGCTTCGACGTCGATCGCCACCGTGCACCAGGTGGAACTGGACCTGGCTCCGAACGCCCCGGTACAGATCGTGTGCGATCCGCCGGGCTACACTCTGCACCGGTTCGACCGGCAAGGCCGATGGATCTCCCACGTCCGCCACTTCGACACCGGCAGCCCGGTCATCAATCCGACCTGGGCCGGCTGAGCGACGGCGGTCACCGGCCGAACGACGGACGACAACCGGTGACCGGACACCCCGCCACCTTAGGGGCCGATCCTCATCACGGCGACGACGGCCTGATGGTCGCTACCGGCTCGGCCGTCCCGGGCCAGAGCCACGGGCTTCAGGTAGGGCGAGCCCGGCCCACCATCATCATCGCCTTCCCGCGCTTGTCCTGGGGCTCGGACCAGCACATGATCGAGATGGAGCAGCGAAGGGCCGGCAAACGGTGTCCACGTCAGACCGGTGCCGCACCCCACCTCGGCATGGCTGTCCCGGTATCCGGCGGCCAGCACCGAACGGAAGCGACGGTGGGCGGCCGAGGCATTGAAGTCGCCGACCAGGAGGTCGACGTCGAGGGACGCAAGATGATCGAGCTCCCGTTTCCAGCGCAGGACCCGGGTCGATGAGGTGGGGGCCGTGGTGTGCACTGCGGCCACGGTGAGCGGCCGGGACGGATGCTCGACGGTGAGAACGAGAACAGGATTCCGCTCGCTCGATTCGATCTCGAACACATTCGACACCGGCCATCGGCTGAGCACAGCCATGCTCAGGGTGCCGGCGGCTCCGTTGGATTGGATGCGCCATCGGCCGTCGGTTCGGTCGGCCACGGCGCGGGCGAAACCGTCTTCGGCCTCGGCCAGCACGGCGATATCGGGATCGATCGACACCAGCTGCTCAGCCACCTGGCCGGGTGAGCCGTCCCTCCACAACACGTTGTGGCTGTACACCACGAGGTGATCGGGACCCGTGGCCGTGTCGGCCACCACGGCCTCGGCCGACCGGCATCGGTTCAGGAGCCGGGACGGCGAGACGTCGGCCGCCAGTCCGGCCACCAGCACCGACCCGGCGATCACGGCGGCGCCGGCGGCAAACGCCGACGGCACTCGAACCGGCAGGGTTAGACCGACGGCGATGGCGGCCACCGAACCGAGGATCACGACCATTACCGGCGCGGCCATGGCCAGGCTGATGAGGAGCGGGCGGCCGACATCCCACCATCGCAGACCGAGTGAGGCCACGGCGGCCGCCAGCAGAAGCAAGGTCAGGTTGCGCACGGGCCGATGAGTGTACCCTCCGATTGCACCGCTCGATTACCGTGCCGGATTGATAGTGTCTAGGTGCGGCGGGACGGCGCCCGCCGCCTCGAGTTGGCCTTCGGCCAAACATCGCCGAGATCTGAATGATCGTGAATATCGAAGTCACCAAACGAATCCAGAGTGCCGTGGAAGCTGCATCATCCGACAATGGGTCAGGCTCGGGAGCCGGGAACCACCAGGCCCGTCTGACCGCCGTGATCTTCGATATGGACGGGGTCCTGCTGGAATCGGAGTCACGATGGAGAGTGGCCGAGGGCGAGGCCGCCGCACGATTGGGCCTGCCCCACACCGAGGCCGACTTCGACAAGACCATGGGTGTACGAATGCGGGACATCGCTCGCCGGTGGTACCGCGAACACCCGTGGTCCCCAATCCCCGATCCGACCCCCGATGAGGTGGCCGACCAGGTCATCGACCGGGTCATCGAGCTGGTTGCCGACGCCGAAACCCTGCCCGGGGTGGTGGAAGCCATCGACCTGATGCACGAGCTGGGCCTTCGGGTCGCCCTGTGCTCGTCATCGGACGAGCGGCTCATCACCGCCGCCACCGAGGCCCTGGATCTGGCCGACCGGTTCGAAGTCCTCCACTCGGCCGAGCATGACCTGCACGGCAAACCCCATCCTCAGCCCTATCTGTCAACGGCGTCCAAGCTGGGCCTGGGTCCCGAGAGCTGCCTCGCCATCGAGGACTCCTTCGCCGGTTGCCTGTCGGCCAAGAGCGCCGGCATGACCGTGGTGGCCGTTCCCGATCCTGCACTCTGGGGCAGCGAGCAGTTCGGATTCGTCGATCTGATGCTCACGTCGCTGGAACACCTCGACGCGGCGGCCGTGGCCGGACTCGACGCCGACCTCCCATCCCCGTCACTGTCCCGACCCCGGTTCCACCTGGCCTTCCCGGTGGATGACCTCGATCGGGCCCGCTGGTTCTACGGCGACGTGCTCGGCTGCACGGAGGGCAGGTCGGACGCCACCTGGGTCGATTTCAACCTCTGGGGCCACCAGATCGTGGCCCACCTCGACCAATCGGGCCCACCGCCGCCCGCCACCAACGACGTGGATGGACACCAGGTGCCGGCGTCCCACTTCGGCCTGGTCCTACCGCTCGGGGCATGGCGTCACATGGTGTCCCGGCTGCGGGGGGCCGACATCACCTTCCTCATGGAGCCGACCGTACGTTTCGAGGGGCTACCGGGGGAGCAGCACACGTGCTTCGTGCACGATCCCGCCGGCAACGCCCTCGAATTCAAGGCCTTCGTCGACGACCGTCAGGTTTTCTCGACCGGCTGATCGGCGGCGTCGAGCTGGGCCGAGCGCGGACGGGCCACGGCGTCCAGGATGTTGACCCCGGTCGCCGTCTCGATTTGTTCGACGATGGAGATCACGGCGGCCGGCATCTGCCGGGCGACACCACCGATTCCGCCACCGCCACCTTCCCCATTGCCGGAGTCGATGACGGTGACCTTGTCGATGTCGATGTCGGACACCGTCTCGGCGATCAACTCCACCAGCTCGGGGAGCATCTTGAGCATGAGGATGTCACGAGCCTCGGGTCCGGCCGCCGCCCACTCGTCGCTGAGCCGTTGGAACACCTCGACCTCGGCCTTGCCGTCCTCGATGATTCGTGCGGCCCGGCCCTGGGCCTCCAGCTGGGCGGCCTGGAGCTGCGCTTGGGCCGGCTCCAATACATCGGCGGTCAGCCGGCGACGCTGAAGTTCGATCCGCTCCTGCTCCAGCTCCTGCTCGGCTTGGACCTTGGCCAGTTCGGCCGTCACCTCTGCTCGGCGCTCCGACGACTCGGCCTCGGCGTGGAGTTCGGCTTGGCGAACCCGTAGTTTGTTCTGTTCCTCGGCGATGACCAGATCGGTGTTGACCCGGGCCAGCTCGGCTCGACGGCGACCCAGAGCCTCGGCCTCTTCGGCCTCGGCCGTCTGATCGGCCTCCGTCTGACGTGCCTCCCGCAGGACGTTGGCGGTGCGACGTCGACCGACGGCCTCCAGATAACCAACCTGATCGGTGACATTCTGGATCTTGAGCACATCGAGTTCGAGCCCGAGTGTGCGGATGTCATCGTCGGCCTCGTCAATCAGGGTCTGGGCGAATTTGAGGCGATCCTCGTTCACCTCCTCGGGGGTGAGGGTTGCCAGCACGCCACGGAGGTTGGCCTCCAGGTTCTCCGTGGCAATCTGCTGAATGTACTCCGAGGATCGACCCAGGAACCGCTCGACCGAGTTCTCCAGGATGCCTTCCCGAGATGACACCTTGATGTTGGCCACCCCCTGCACGTCGAGGGGAATGGCGCCCTTGGAATAGGCACCGATGACTTCGACGTCGATGGCGATGGTGTTGAGGTCCATGTACTCGACCTTCTCGAGCAACGGGATACGAAGGGTGCGACCACCCTTGATCACCCGGTATCCAACGTTGCGACCGTCGGGCAGGAGTCGGGATCGGCCGGAGACCACCGCCACCCGGTTGGGGGGACAGATGATGATCAGGCTGCGAACCGCGGCGGCCACGGCCAGGATGATGGCCACAACGAAGACGGTAACTATCAGTATCCATTCCATGTGCTAACCCTCGCTTGGTTGGGTTGGGTGAAGAGTATGGGGTGTTGTGGGCGGTGTCAGTGATGCGGGAAACACGGGGCCTCGAATGAGTCTTCGTGGTCGGACGGGCTCTTGGATGCCGTTTACCCGTCGGAGCCTCCTTCGAGTTCGATGAGCGAGGCGACCCGGGCGATCCCCTGATCGATCTCGACCACGACCACCGGATGCCCGGCCTCGTAGCTGTGGTGACCATCGTAGGATTCGGCCACCAGATACTGGGGCTGAGCGCCGATCTCGACTCGGACTCGACCCCGGCGTCCGGCCTCGATGGGCACGGTGACCGATCCGCGGCGACCCTCGAATCCGGCGGCCGGAAGCTGTGAGCTGATCTCACCGCTCTTGAGCAATCCGAAAATGACCGAGTTGGCTGCTGCGGCGATGACCCCCAACAGCAGTGCGGTGAGGAAGGTCACCGGCAGGCTGTAATCCAGCGCCCCGAACAACAGCCCGGCGGCTCCGAAGAACGTGGCGAAGAACACGATGGAGCGAAACGAGAGCAGGCTGCCGACGATGGCATCGGCGGCGTCGAGCCCGCCCGAGACACCATGGCTCCCGTCGAAATCCGAGTCGACATCGGCGTCGAAATCAGCATCGAAATCGGCCTCGAAGTCAGTGTCGGTGTCGAACTCGATATCGCTGTCGGTATCGAGGCCGCCCAGAATCATGGGAATGAGGAAGGCACCGCCGAAGATCGCCGCTGCAAGATAGATCCAGAACATGCATACTCACCTCTTCTTTCAGTCAAGGCCGGCCAGAACTTTTTCCACTCCTTCGTTGACCTGCCGCCAGTCTTCAATCCATTCGGCCAGTACGGCTCTGCCGAGATCGGTGGCGTGATACACCTTCCGAGCCGGCCCACTGTCGGAGGCAACCAACTCGGCCACCGCCAGCTGACGCGTCTTCAGCCGCTTCAGTACCAGATACATGCTGGCCTCACTGCCGGCCGGAAGACCGGCATGTTCCAGACGCTGCAACAGCTCGTACCCGTAGGACGGCCGAACCACGAGAGAGGCGAGAATGCACATGTCGAGCACTCCGCGCATGAGCTGCGCGTGGTGCCCGTCGGCGTTACCGACCATGCACTGATTATTACACAAGTCTGTTTACTAATCAATAGTATTTAGTAGCTAAATCCGTTAGCTACCCGGGTTTCACCGGTGTGGCGTTCGACGACACGGGTGCGAGGCCGATCGGCGCCCCAGTAGGGTCGAAGTATGACCGCCCGGCGTCCGGGACCGTTGTGGCGTCGACCGGAAACCCGGTGACGTCCACCGACCGGAACCGACCTGACCCGCCTGGATCGAAAGGTGCACCATTGACCGAGACACCGCTGCAGATACTGGTGACCAACGACGACGGCCTCGACTCGATCGGCCTCCACGAGCTGGCCCGGGCCATGCTCCCCCACGGCACGGTGACCGTTGTCGCCCCCGATCGTGAGTTCTCGGGATCGGGGGCTTCCATCGGCACCATCCTCGACAACACGCCGGAGGTCCATCGAGCCAGGATCGACGGCATCGACACCGTTTGGTCGGTGTCCGGTCCCCCGGCTTTGTGTGTGCTGTACGCCCGCCTCGGGGCCTTCGGGTTCACGCCCGATCTGGTGGTCAGCGGCATCAATCCGGGGGCCAATGTCGGGCGGGCCGTCTACCACTCGGGAACGGTTGGAGCCGCCCTCACCGCCCGGACCGGCGGCATCCCCGGCGTGGCCGTGAGCCAGGCGGTCGACGCCGGCGCAGTCGAGGGCCAGGCGTGGCGCGACATCGTCGCCGATCTCGACTGGAACACCGCCTCCACCATCGCCTCCCACGTGGTGGGGGGCATGATCGCCGCCGAACTGGTCGGGCCCGGGGTCTCCGAACTCCTCCGTGCCGACGCGCCGGTGCTCAACGTCAACGTGCCGGACCGAGCCCTGTCGGAGATCACCGACTGGTCGTGGACATCCCTCGGGATCTCACCCAGCCAATCGATGAGATCGGTGACACTGGTCCCCAAGGCCGGTCACCTCGACTCCTACAAGGTGGAGTTCGACTTCGGCCCCGGCGCCCGGCTCGAACCCGGTACCGACACCAATGCCATGGCCGATGGCGTGCTCTCGCTGACGTGGCTGAGCCGCATCGACGCCGTGAACGGTGAGAGCTCGGCGATCGACACCACCGTTTCGTCGTGGGTTGAACGGGTCATCGGTCGCCCCGGCTGAAGCCGGATCAGCCCGACTGAACCCCGATCACCTCGTCTCCACCAGCAGTAGTCGATCAGGATCGAACTCCCCGATTTCGATCTCGGCCATTTGTCCCGTCTCCAGATTGAACAAATCGATGCCTTCGGCGTGGGCCACCACCACCACGCCGCCGGAGGCGACCGCCGTGGGCGAGCCGGTCCAGGACACATCGGCCAGCCGCCGGGCCGCCACCAGGTCGTAGATCCCCCTGGGACTCAGGCCCAGGACCCGATTGCCGCCGTCGATGAGGCGATACTCTCGGAGCTCCCAGACATCGATGTCCAGAGGTATGGTTTCCCAGTTCTCGCCGTCCTCGTTCAGATCGTAGGCCGCGGACTGACACGTCCCGGGATCGTCACAGCTGTAGCCGATCGCAGTGTCCCGGCCGGCGGCGAAGATGTAGCCCTCCTGGCGTTTCACCCAAGAGCCGTCGATCCGCTCGTAGATCCCACTGCCGATGGCCGACGCCACCTCGGGGCTGCCCACGGCGATCTCGAGGGTGACCTCGTCCTCCAACTCGCCATCGGACAGCCTGATGCGCTGCCACCGGATTTCACTGCCGGCGATGGGCCACCAGACTGCCGTTCGGTCCCGTGAAACGATGGGAACCGGGGGATCACCGGGGGCGGTGGCCCAGAGAACGCCGACGGGGTCATCGACCCGGCGGAGGGTGAACGGGATGGCGGCCAGATTGTCCTGCGGCAGTGAGTAGAGTTCACCGTTGCGGTACAGGATCAGCCGGTCCTGGTAGGTGGCGACAGGAAAGCCCAGACCACGAGCCCGGGTCCGTTGGCCGGTGGTCAGATCGATGTGTTCGACGTCGTCGCCATCGCCGAGGTACAACGCCAGACCATCGGCGGCGAAAGCCCCGATATCGACGGCATCAAGTGGCTGGACCCGAAGCTCGAAGGTCACGTCGTCCGCCACGCCGTCGGTGTCGACGTTGGATGACTCGCCCGGCTCTCCGTCACCCGATTCGTCCAAACTCGAATCCGATCGACCCAACATTGCCGGCTCCGATGACTCGTCGGATTCCTCGACCGCGGACTCGGCACCGTCCTGCGCGGTCGACGGTGCGCGGGCCAGGGCCCAGGCCGACACCGCGACCACAGCGGCGAGAACCACCAGGACTCCTCGCCGGAACTCACCCCGACGCACCTCGCCGGTGGTTTCCGTCCGGTCTTCGCCCCGATCGCGGGCCAGCTGATCGATGAAGGTGACGTCCCGGTCGCCGTCAAAACCGGCTACGGCCAGCCCACACCGGGGACAGAACGCAGCTCGATCCGGCAGGGGATTGCGGCAGCTTGTGCAGCTACGGATGTCGTCGAGCACGGTACGGCCAGGATAGGGCCGCTGAATGTGGCTGTCAGGTCGACGGCTCCGGTACCGTCATGATCGATGGCAGATGGTGACCGCTTCAATATCCGAAATCTGACCAAGCCTCCGGATCTGTCCAAAGGGGAGGATCCCGACTATCGATTCACCCTGGCCAATGAACGGACGTTCCTGGCCTGGGTCCGAACGGCGCTGGCCCTGGTGGCCGGTGGCCTGGGGGCGATCCACCTGATTCCCGATGCGCTCGGCTCCGAAGTGCTCGGCCTGTTGTTGCTGGGACTGGCCTTCGTCACCGCTGCCAGCTCGTACGTACGGTGGTCACGGATCGAGAACGCCCTGCGGGCCAACGAGACGCTTCCCCACTCCCGCATTCCCCAGATCATCGCCTACTCGGTGGCGTTGGTGGCCGTGGTCACCGCCGGCCTGTCCATCATCCAGGTGTTGATACAATGACGGGCTGGCGAGGGAGACCGTTGCCCAAGCCCGGCACGGTGTTCGATACCGGACTCCAGCACGAGCGGACAACCCTGGCCTGGGAGCGAACCTCGATCAGCCTCGTGGTGGCCGGAACCATCGTGGCCCGGTGGGCGGCCGAAGACGGCCTGTACGTCCACGCCACAGTCGGGGCGCTGATGGTACTGACCGGTGTGGGTGTGCTTGTCTGGTCAGGCCACAACTACGCCAACCTGCATGAACCGCTGGAGGCGGGCGAGACCCCGGTCCACCCCTACATAACCCGGGTCGTGGGGTGGGCAACCACCATCGGCAGCTTCACTGCGCTGACCCTGGGCATCATCTTTGTCATCCGGCGCGAATTCGGCTGAGCCGGCCCGATCGAGGCCGGGGTCACATCCCCAGCTCAAACCAACAGCACCGTCGACACTCCGCCGGCGATCGAGACCTGTAGCAGATAGCGCTGCTCGCTACCCTCGTCGGTCACCACCACTCCCCCGTCGCCGGGGGCCAGGCGATAGGGGCCTGACACCGGCCCGGCGGGGATGAAGTCGAGGTCGAGCCGACGCCAGGTTCCCTGGGAGCCCGATCGATCCCAGTACTCGATGTCCCCCCGGGCACCGTCCGGGAGGAGAACGACCCGGGCGCTGATCGGACCGTCGGCCCCGTCCCGGTCGGGCCGCAGTGACAGGAGGCGCCGGCCGGGCAGCGTCGGGTCGGCGGCGGGCAGCGCCACCACGGCCGATCCGGGAACGATGGCGATGAGCTCCGACCGATCCAGCTCGGCCCCGCCGCCGGACGACGTGACCCCCACGACCCGAAGACCGAGATCGAAACGATCGACATCTCCGGTGGCGAGATCGATCCGATGGAACGACCGATGGTTGCCGGCAATCAGGTAGTCGTGGCCAAGGCGACTCAGATCCTCGAGCACGCCGGCCGGAAGCGGTGTCTCCGGAGTCGTTGTCGGGGCGACCACCGGGTCGGTGGAGGGTGTGTCCGGCAGCGACGACCCGACAGAAGAGGTGGTCGAGGTCGTGGTCGTGGTCGAAGCCGGCGGGCTGGTGCTCGCCGTCGATGGCAACGAGCCGGTGGTTGCCCCTGAGGCGGGCTCGGCCGACGGCGCCGACGTCTTCGGAATCAACATGACCTTCTCCGGCCGGAACCACAGCGGAATCGAGACCGGGTTGTGAAACGTGTCGCTGCGTCGATTCCGAACCAACACCGCCCGCTGCCCGATCTTCGAGGCCGGCCCGGCGATGATCTCGCCGTCGTCAGTGGAAGCGGTGGCGTTGCCTATCCACTGCGCCAGCCACCGACTGGACTCGCCGGTTTCCATCCCGGTCGACGCCGGTTGCCGTCGTCCCGATGCCAGGTCGATGTCGACCACGGCCCGAACCAGGGCAATGCCGTCCAGGCGGATATGACCGACCCGGATGGCGCCATCATCGATCCGCTCCACGGCGTAGTAGGCGGCGTTGACCGGGTCCCTGGCATCGAGGGGCCAGCGAAACAGCTGGCGCCGCGGACCGGCCGGATCGTCGATCGAGACGGCGTAGACCGGCTGGGGCGCCGGTCCGGCCAGGATCAGTTCGGCCCCGGCCCCGCCGGCGCCGACCACGGCCTGGGGATAGCCTTCCAACCGGTAGCCGGCCACATCGCCGTCAACCAGGTCGATGCGGGCCAACTCATTCCCGTCGGAAGCCACCACGTACCAGTCGTAGGGTTCACCCAGCGGCGGACCATCACCCTCCATCGAGTACAAGGCGGGAGCCGGACGGCCTGCCAACACCAGGTCGAGCAACATGCGACCCAGGTTGGGGGAAGCCACGGTGGTGGGGACCATCACGGCCCAACCCACGATGGCGACCACGGCCAGGCCGGCGATCCAGCCCGCCGAACGGCGGATGCGGCGGGTGCCGGGTTTCACCGTCGATCGGAGGCCGGCGGGTAGCGGAAGGTGACGGCACTTCCCGGCCTGGAGTCGGGCATGAGGGTGACCTCGGTGTTCCTTTCACCTCCAGGATACCGAAACGGTCGAACGGCGCGAAGTTCGGAATCGTGTGGTGTGCTCAGGCCGCAGTTGCCAGTGCCGGATGTCGGCTTTCGCCGGGGAATCTCCTAGACCTTTTCCAGCGGAGCCCAGGCCAGCAGCAGGGTCTTCTGGCCGACCGAGGAGAAGTTGACCACCACCTCGGTCTTGTCGCCCGTCCCGTCGACGCCCAGGATCACCCCGTCGCCCCACTTCTTGTGGACCACGTCGTCACCGATCTTGAGGTCGAGGCCGTTGGTGCTCGACGGCACCGGACCTCGGGGCTTGAGGGCGGTATCGACCAGACGGTTGCGACCGCCGAAGCCGGCGGCCGCCGCCCCGGCCCGGCCACCTCCACCCCGGGATCCGTAGGAACCGCTGCGTCGGTTGTCTCGTGACCCCGGGGCATCAACCAATAGCCCCGACGGCACCTCGTCGAGGAATCGGCTGGGTGGGTTGTAGTTCGATTGACCGAACAGCATGCGGGACCAGGCGTTGGTGAGATACAGGCAGTTCCGGGCCCGGGTGATGCCGACATAGGCCAGCCGCCGCTCCTCCTCCATCTCGTCGGGGTCGGTCATGGACCGCATGTGGGGGAACACTCCGTCCTCCATGCCGATGATGACCACCACCGGAAACTCCAGGCCCTTGGCGGCGTGGAGGGTCATGAGTATGACGGCCGAATCGTCGTCGTCGAGGGAGTCGACGTCGGTCACCAGGCTGATCTGCTCCAGGAACTCGTCCACGGTGTCGAACTGACGGGCCACCCCCACCAGCTCCTGAAGGTTCTCGAGGCGCCCCTCGGCCTCTATCGAGCGGTCGTCCTCCAGCTCGGCCACATAGCCCGTGTCGCGGAGAATGACCTCGAGCGCATCCCCCGGCCCCTTGTCCAGGGCATCGGTGAACCCGTCCAGCAGCTCGAGGAAGGCGGCAATGCCCTTGAGCGAGCGCCCTCCGACGCCGGCGTCGGCGGCCCGGCGCAGTCCGTCGATGAAGACCATGGCGTGGGTCCGGGCGTAGCCTTCGACCTTGCCCACCGTGGTGTCGCCGATCCCCCGCTTGGGCACGTTGAGGATGCGCTTGATCGACACCTCGTCCGACGGGTTGGCCGCCGCCTTGAGATAGGCCACGGCGTCCTTGATCTCCCGGCGGTCGTAGAACCGGGTGCCGCCCACCACCTTGTAGGGGATGCCGACCCGCATGAAGTACTCCTCCAGCACCCGGGACTGGGCGTTGGTGCGGTAGAACACGGCCATGTCACCCCACCGGAAGTCGCCGGTGTCGTGGAGCTGGGCCAGCTCGCCGGCCACGAACCGGCTCTCGTCCACCTCGTCGTCGGCGTGGTAGCGGATGATCTTGTCGCCACCCACCACCTCGGTCCACAGGTTCTTGGGCTTACGACCGAAGTTGTTGGAGATGACGGCGTTGGCGGCGTCGAGGATGGTCTGGGTGGACCGGTAGTTCTGTTCCAGCAGCACCACGGTGGTGTCGGGAAAGGCGTCCTCGAACTCGATGATGTTGCGAATGTCGGCCCCCCGGAACCGGTAGACCGACTGATCGGAGTCACCAACCACGGTGACGTTGCGATGCTGTTCACCGAGGCGAACCACCAGCTCGTTCTGCACCCCGTTGGTGTCCTGGTACTCGTCGACCAGTAGGTGACGGAACCGGCGCTGGTAGTAGGCCAGGGTCTCGGGTGATTGCCGGAACACCTTGACCGTGTTCAGCAGCAGGTCGTCGAAGTCCATGGCCGACGCCTGCTGGAGCCGACGCTGATACTCGATGTAGACCTCGGAGGCCCGACGCTCCATCCCCGATTCCACCCGGGCCTGGAAGGCGGCCGGATCCAGCCCGTCGTTCTTGGCCGCACTGATGATGCCATGCACGGCCCGGGGCTGATAGCGCTTGGGGTCGAGTCCGAGATCACGGATGACGTAGCCCACCATGCGAACGGCGTCGGCCTGGTCGTAGATGGTGAAGTTCGACGGGAACCGGATGATGTCGGCCTCCCGCCGGAGGATGCGGACACACGCCGAGTGGAAGGTGGACACCCACATCTTGTCGGCCACCGGGCCGACCAGGGCCGCCACCCGCTCCTTCATCTCGTTGGCCGCCTTGTTGGTGAAGGTGATGGCCAGGATCTCGAACGGCGAGATGCCCTGATCGATGAGCCAGGCAATACGGCGGGTCAACACTCTCGTCTTTCCCGACCCGGCTCCGGCCACCACCAACAGCGGCCCCTCGGGATGGGTGACGGCATCGTGTTGAGCCGGGTTGAGCCCGTCGAGAATCGGGGAGGACGACATCATTGTCATTCAACCCTACTCGGCGTCGATCAGACAGCGAGAGTATCGATCAAATCGCCCACCCACCCTACGCGATGTGCTCCACTGGGCCTTGACGCTCAGTATCTCGCCGGGAGCGTTGACGCTAACAGTGTCCGCCGCTAGTGTGACATCCCTCATAGCGCGGTTGTGACCCAAGGCTGCGGCGGGCTCGGTGCCACTAGCGGTCAAGATTGGAGCCCAACGTGCTGGACAACTCGAAGCCGGACCCCACCGTGACCGCTGACGTGGTTGTTCTCGGCTCGCGTCGGCTGCAAGGGCTGAGCCTGCTTCTCACCGTGCTCGTCGTCGTGGCCAATCTCGGTGTTCCTGCGCTGGATGCCGGCGCGGCGCTCCACGGGTTGTTGGTGGTCGTTGGTTACAGCCTGGCCCGGGCGGTCCACACCAGCGTGATCGACGGATCATGGCGGGTACCCCTGGTCGTCGGTATGGCCGGCCGGGTGCTTCCCACAGTGGCGGTGACGGTCGGCCTGGTCGAGGGGTATCGACGGCTGACCGACTCGACGTCGATGTCGTTCGACTATCTGACCCCGGTGGCCGTGGTTGCCGTCATCGGGCTGCTGGCGCCCTGGGTGCTGACCGTCGGTCAGCGGCGGGTGGGTCAGCTTCGGCGGTCCGTTGTGCTACTCACCGTCGCTGGCGCGGTGGCGGTGGGTGGCCTTGTCGCCGCCGAGGCCCTGATCGGGGCCTCGGCTGTGCTCGTCGGTCTGGCCCTGGGGACGTTTCCTCTGGCCAGCCTCCATCGACACCCCCCGACCCGGTTGGTGTGGCCCGCTGCGCTGGGTCTGATCGGCCTGATGATCGCCCCCGAAACCGGTACGGCCGTGGTGGATGTCGGCCTGCGGCCGGGGCTGGTGGCCCTGTGTCTGTCGGTGTTGACGGCGTCCGACATCGTCGGCAGTCTGCCGGCTGTGCTGTCCCGGGCTCTGGCGTCGACTCCGGTCCATCGCCTGGCCAGCCGGGCCTTCGGGTTGTATCTGTGGCATGTCCCGTTCTACTTCGGCCTGGCCGGCGACGAACTCGGTCGATGGCCGGGATGGGTGGAGTTCGTCTCTGTCCTGGTGCTGTCGTTGGCGGCCGCCATCACCACCTACCGTCGCATCGAGTTGCCGGCCCAGGCGGCGATTCGTCGCCTGGCCGGACGGTGGTTCGACGAGGACACCGTGGTTCCACCGGCGCTCAAGGCCGGGGAACGGCAGCTGGTCCGCTGGAATGAGCTGCCCCTGGATCGCCTGCCCTATCTTCCCATCCCCAGCCGCCCCATGGGCCTCCGCCGTCCATCCCGGCTTCGTTCGGTGACGACCGACATCGACCTGAGGGACGGCTCACGAGTCCGGCCGTCGAATGGCGCTGACGACCGTCGGGGTGACGCAACCGGTTCCGGCGCCGACCGGCGCCCCGGGGAGCGACCACCACTACCGCAGAGGCCGCTCCGCCGCTCGGAGCGCATCCATACCGACCCCGACCAGGCGGCCGCCAGTTAACCGCCCGCCATCGCCTTCACCGCGTCACGGGCCGACTCGATCTCGGCGAGCTGGCGCTCGATGGTGGAACGAAGATTGGCCGAGATGTTCCGACTCAACGCGTTCCGGTACTCGTTGACGGCATGGTCCTCGCCCTGCTCGGCCACGCTGAGCACGCCGTCGGGGTCGGAGCCGGCGATGGCATCCCGCAACGACATCCACAAGCGATGGACATCGCCGAGAATCGAGCCGTGCTCGTCGATATCGTCGCCATAGACGGAGGCCAGGCGCTCCAGCTCATCGGAGAATTCGGCTCGCTGGGCGGAGAACTCCCGGAACGTGGCGGCCAGGTCGAGACGATCGTGTTCGGCCAGTTTTTCGGCGCCGTGGGCGAAGCCGTCCTTACCGTCCTCCAGGATCTCGATGAGGTGTTTGGTGACGTGGTAGTCGGTTGACATGTCTCGTTCTCGTTTCCATCGATGGAGTTCCCCGGTCGCGCCGCCCGTCGGACCATTCCGCACTCATGATGGCCGACACCCGGTGCATGGCGCAGCACCAGGGCGGGCGGACGGGTAGTTCCGACGGAAACCTCGTCAGCGACGCGAGATACTGCCGTCCGGTCGCGCCTGTTGGGAATGTGGGTGCTCATTGCGCTCACGGGTGCGGGCCACACACGCTAGGGGCCCGCACCCACCATGGCGGTGGGCCCGACCGAGCGGAGCTTGGGGAAGATCCAATCGATTGGGTCCACCATCATGGACGAGCCGGTACCATACGCGATCTTGATACCGAAATTGCTCACGACCATGGTCCGAGGCTTCTGCATGGGAGCGGCCGACATCGTCCCCGGCGTATCCGGGGGCACGATCGCCCTCGTGTTCGGCATCTACGAACAGCTGCTGGAAAACGTGCGGTTCGGGGCCAAGGCCCTGGGATCACTGGCCAAGGCCGACGTGGCCGGATTCCGACGGTGGCTGAACGAGCTGGAATGGCACTTCCTGCTGCCTCTCGGCGCCGGCCTGGCTGCGGCGGTGGTGGCACTGTCATCGCTGATCGAGGGTCTGCTCCGGGACCGTCCGGAGGAAATGGCCGGCCTGTTCTTCGGCCTGGTACTGGGTTCCATCGTGGTGGCGTGGCGGCTGTTGTACCAGCGCGACGGCGTCGATCTGGCCGTCATGCTGGTGGTCGGAGCGGTGACCTTCCTCCTGCTCGGCCTCCAGTCGGGTCCGGTGGCCGATCCGTCGCCACTGGCCTACTTCGGGGCCGGTGCCGTGGCCATCTGTGCCATGATCCTTCCCGGCATCAGCGGCTCGTTCCTGTTGTTGATGATGGGCATGTACGCCTCCGTGCTCGGCGCCGTGCACGACCGTGATCTCCTCACCCTGTTGGTGTTCATAGCCGGCGCCACCGTGGGTCTGGCCCTGTTCTCCACCGTCCTGGGTTGGCTGCTCGATCGCCATCACGACCTGGTTCTGGCCGCTCTGATCGGCCTGATGGTTGGTTCGTTCCGGGTGCTGTGGCCGTGGCCCAACGGCGTCGGCCTCATCAGCGATGTGGCCGGTGAGTCGGTATCGGGCACCGGGCTGGAGCTGCCGTCCGGGGACCAGTGGCTGACTCCCACCCTGCTGGGGCTGGCCGCCTTCGCCCTGGTGGTCGCCATCTCCCGGCTGGCCCCCACTCCGGAGGAGCCCAACGAGCATCCACCGGTCGACTCCGAGCCGGCACGGAAGCACAGCCACTGAACGGGGCCGGCACCGGCGGTGGGGTGAGGCGACTCACCCTGCTTGCCACCGGGCGCGACCGGCGCCCGATGACTCGGCGATACCATACGCAACGGTGACCGAGAACGGCTGGAACCTCAGGTTGGCCGCCGCGGCGTTGGCTGCGTGCGCCGTATTCGGACTGCTCGTAGTTGTCGACTCGGGCTCGGACGGCGCCTCGGTGGAGACCACCGACGAGGAGACCTCACGGCCGATCGAGGCCAACCGGGACCGCTCGCTGCGAGTGCTGGCCGATGACAACCCCGTCGTCGACGGTGGCTCCGCCCAGTCCGCCCCGACGGCCGGTGAGCCGGGAGATGACACCGCGGCCGGCACCGAACCGCTTGCCGCTGTTCCGGCTCCGGCTTCGGCTCCGGGCCAGATGGCCAAGGCCTCCGAGCTCCATCCGGCTTTCGAGTCTATGCGCAACGTCGACGCCAAGTTCACCCGCTTCGTCGACGTGCCCTCGGATCAACTCGACGTCAACGCCCTGATGGAACCGGCATCGGCCCCCGACAATGGGGCCTCACCGGAGGGCCAGTTCCGGCTGTCGTGTGAGTACTCGCACTTCAACTATGACGACCCCATCATCTACCCCGGCGAACCGGGCAAGTCGCACCTGCACATGTTCTTCGGGAACACAGAGACCAACGCCTACACCACACTCGACAGCCTGGTGAACTCCGGCGGCGGGACATGCCAGGGCTTCGAACTCAACCGTTCGGCCTACTGGGTGCCCGCCCTGCTCGATGGTAGGGGCAACGCCGTGGTGCCGTACTCGATCATCATCTACTACAAGACCAAGGACACCGCTTCGGTCATCCCCATGCCCCAGGGGCTGGAGATGATCGGCGGCAACGATCTGCACGAGACCTTCCAGACCAGCGATCAACTCCACTGGTCGTGCGGCGACAGCGGCAACAAGTACAACATGACCAACCGCATCCCCAACTGCGGGGGCGACACCATCAACGCCTCGGTGCAATTCCCCAACTGCTGGGACGGCGTGAACCTGGGCAGCGGGCCGCCCGACTACAACGCCCACCTGACCTGGGTCGGCGAGCAGTCGAGCTGCCCGGCCAGCCACCCCCAGCGGCTACCCCAGATCTCGTTCCTGATCTACTGGCCCGGTACCGACTCGGTCGAGGGGTGGCATCTGTCCTCGGACCGGCTCGACAACTTCAACGCCGCCCCCGGTGGTTCACTCCACGCCGACTGGTGGGGCGGCTGGAACGACCAGACCATCGAGCTGTGGACCAACAACTGCCTGCGGGCCAATCGCAACTGCTCCCTGGGCCAGACCGGCACACCGATGAAGCTGGCCAACACCAGCAAGCTCGAACGCTACGACGGCCCCACCTTCATCCCGGTGGCCGACGAGGGGTAGCCGGCCGAGGTCGGCTGGCCAGCTGAGAAGCCCCATCATCCCGAACTTTGAGCCGCTGACGACCCGTTTATGGGTCGTCAGGCGCTCGAAGTTCGCAGCCATCGCGAGCCCCGACCGACTACTCCCACTCGATCGTGCCGGGTGGCTTGGAGGTGACGTCGTAGGCCACGCGGTTGACGCCGTCGACCTCGTTGATGATGCGGTTCGACATCTTCTCCAACAGGTCGTAGGGCAGGCGGGCCCAGTCGGCGGTCATGGCGTCATCGCTGGTGACGGCCCGGATGATGATGGGGTGGGCATAGGTCCGCTCATCACCCATCACTCCCACGGTGCGGATGTCGGCCAGCACGGCGAACGCCTGCCAGATGTCCCGCTCCAGGCCGGCGGCCCGGATCTCCTCCCGCACGATGGCGTCGGCCTCCTGCAGCACGGCGACGTTCTCAGCCGTGATCTCACCGATGATGCGGACTCCCAGCCCGGGGCCGGGGAACGGCTGTCGCCACACGATCTCGTCGGGCAACCCGAGCTTGGTGCCGACCTGGCGGACCTCGTCCTTGAACAGGTTGCGCAGGGGCTCCACCAACTCGAAGTCGAGATCCTCGGGCAGACCACCGACATTGTGGTGGCTCTTGATCTTGGCCGCCTGGGCCGTGCCCGACTCGATCACATCGGGATAGAGCGTGCCCTGGACCAGGAAGGTGGCGTCCTCGATCCCACCCGAGGCCTCCTCGAACACCCGGATGAACTCGTTGCCGATGGTCTTGCGCTTGTCCTCGGGGTCGGTGACCCCGGCCAGCCGCTGCAGGAAGCGATCGCCGGCCCGGACGTGGATGAGTTCGATGCCCTGATGGCGCTGGAACGTCTCCACCACCTGGTCCGACTCACCCTTGCGCATCAGCCCGGTGTCGACATAGACACAGGTGAGGCGATGACCGATGGCGGCATGGACCAGGGCGGCGGCCACCGCCGAGTCGACCCCGCCCGACAGTCCGCAGATGGCCCGACCGTCCCCGATCTGGTTCTTGATGGCTTCGATGGAGTGATCGATGATCGAGCCCATGGTCCAGGTCGACTCGCATCCGGCCAGGTCGACGAGGAACCGTCGCAACAGCGCCATGCCGTCGGGGGTGTGGATCACCTCGGGGTGGTATTGCACCGCCCAGATGCGGCGCTCGTCGTTCTCCAGCACCGCGACCGGGGAGTTGGGGGTGGAGGCACAGGCCACGAAGCCCTCGGGCAGCTCGGTCACGCCGTCGAAGTGGCTCATCCACACGGTCTGGCCCTGCTCGGGGTCGGGGCCGAGCAGTGAGGAGCGACGGGTGGTGTCGATGGTCAGCTCGGTCCGCCCGTACTCGCCCCGGCCGGAGCGACCGACCTTGCCCCCCATCTGCTGGGCGATCAGCTGGGATCCGTAGCAGATACCGAGGGTGGGAATGTCGAGATCGTAGATGGCGGGGTCCAGCACCGGCGCCCCCTCGACGTGCACGCTGGCCGGCCCCCCGGACAGGATGATGGCGGCGGGGCGTCGCTCGGCCAGCTCGGCGGCGGTGACGGTGTGGGGCACGATCTCGGAGTAGACATTGAGCTCACGGACCCGGCGGGCGATGAGCTGGGCGTATTGGGCTCCGAAGTCGACGACCAGGACCACCTGATCGGGCACGGCCACCGCCGTCAAGTGGGCGCCATGGTGGCTGGGTACCTGATGCCAGCCGTTGGCTGTCATGAGCCACCGGACCGAATCAGCACCTCGGCCTTCTGCAGGTCTTTGGGATTCTCATACCCCAGCGTGGCCATGGCCTGGCGCAGGGCACCGAAGATGTTGAGATGATCGTCGGCGGTGGCAGCCGGCCCCAGCAGCAGGGCCTGGAGCGAGCCCACCTGGTCGACCTTGATCCGGCGTCCCTGGGGCAGGGTGGGGTGGACCACCGTGGAGCCCCAATGCCAGCCCCGGCCCGGTGCCTCCTCGGCCTGGGCCAGGATGGAGCCCAGCATGACGGCATCGGCCCCGCACGCCATGGCCTTGGCGATCTGACCGCCGGTGCGGAAGCCACCATCGGCGATGACGTGGACATAGACGCCGGTCTCGTCCAAGTGGCGCATCCGGGCTGCTCGAACATCGGCCAGTGCGGTGGCCATACGGGAACCGACGCCGATGACGTCACCTCCGGCCGAACTGGAGCCGGAGTCGACCCCGACCAGCACCCCGGCCGCCCCGGTCCTCATCAGATGCAGAGCGCTCAGATAGCCGGCGCAGCCGCCGACAATGACCGGGATCTCCAGCTCCCGCACGAACTCTTTCAGGTTCAGCGAGTCGCCGTGGGTGACGTGTTCGGCCGAGATCACGGTGCCTCGGATGAACAGCAGGTCGAGTTCGGCCCGCAGCAGCACGTCGGCCAGCTGGGCGACATGTTTGGGCGACACCGCCCCGGCGGCCAGTACGTCGCCGGCATGGATCTCGGCCACCCGCTTGGCGATCAGCTCGGGTTGGACCGGGGCGGCGTAGAGCTCACGCATGCGCTGCACCGCAGCCATTTCGTCCAGCCCGGCCAGCTCCTCCAGAAGCTGATCGGCGTTGTCGTGGCGGGTCCACAGGCCCTCCAGGTCGAGCACGGCCAGCCCACCCAGCTTGTTGATGGCGATTGCGGTCTGCGGGCTGGTGACCGAGTCCATGGCCGAGGCCAGGAACGGCAGCTGCATCTTGTAGGCGTCGATCTGCCACGACAGATCGACCAGATCGGCATCTCGGGTACGGCGACCGGGCAGAAGGATGATCTCATCGAGGCCGTAGGCGCGGCGACCCGACTTCCCCATGCCGATTTCGATTTCGGCCATCGCAAACCTCCTCATTGTCCGGGCTCGGTGGAAGAACCCAGGCTAACCGGCCGCGACGCCGGTTGGCCGGATTTGCCGGGCCAAGGCCGGGGCCAGGTCACCCTTGGGCTCCGCCATCACCCCGTCGAGGCCGAGCCACTGCGCCATCTCCTCCAGTGCGGAGGCCAGCTCGGGGGCGACCCGGTCGGCACGGGCGTCGGGTTCGAGGTAGCTGCCGCGGACCCGAAGCACCCGGTCCCGACGGTCGGCCTTGAGATCGACCCGGGCCACCAGCTCGTCGTCGAGCAGGAACGGCAGCACGTAGTAGCCGTAGACACGTTTGGGCTCGGGCACGTAGATCTCGATGCGATACTCGAAGCCGAAAAGCCGTTCGGCCCGGGGCCGAAACCACACCACGGGGTCGAACGGGCTGAGCAGGGCCCGACTCGACACCGATCGGGGCTTGGCCGCCTCGACGTGAAGATAAGCCGGTTCCCTCCAGCCCTCCACTTCCACCTTTTCCAACCGCCCCTCGGCCGCCAGCCGATCCAGGAGGGGCCGGGCCTCGGTCACCTTGAGCCGGAAGTAGTCGGCGATGTCGGAGTCGGTGGCGATGCCGTGGGCTCTGGCCCCCAGTTCCAGCAGGTGCTTCTTGGCCTCGGGCTCGTCGATGTCGGGATGGGCCAGCACGTCGGGCCGGAGTACGTTGTGCGGCAGGTCGTAGTGGCTGACGAACCGGAGGTCCCGGTCGCTGATGTTGATCCGGCCGGTGAAGTACAGCGCCTCGAGGGCCGCCTTGCCCTTGGGTATGCCCCACCACGGTCCGCTGCGTTTGCCCGGATCCTCCAGGCCCCTGACCGACAATGGCCCGTCGGCCGCCACCTCGTCGTAGACGGCCTGCACGTACCCCGGGTTCTCCCGCTCCAGGCGGGCATAGCCCTTCCACCGCACACTGCGGTGGCGAAACCGCAGGTAGGGCTGGTTGTCCTGGGCCGTCAGCGACGCCTCGTGGGAGAAGTACTCGAAGTGTTCGCCCGACCGGTACAGGTAGTCGTCCAGTTTGGCCCGGTCATAGGGGCCGAGGCGGGCCAGCACCGGTAGGTAGTGGGAACGGCACAGCACATTGACCGAGTCGAGCTGGAGCACGGCCATTCGATCCATGACCCGGCGGAGATGGCGGACGTCGGGTCGACCCGAAGGACGGCGGTCACAGAAACCCTGGGCGGCCAGGGCGATGCGTCGGGCCCGGGCCGGCCCGAGACGGGCCATGTCAGCCGGCAGTGGCCTGGGAAGTCTCGACCATGGCCTCGAGCAGCTCCCGCAGACCACCCAACTTGAGCTGCTTCATGATCTCCCCGGGCGTGGTTTCACCCCGCTCCCACTCCATCCAGTGGGACAACAACTTGACGGGGTCTGGTGCAGGTCGATCCATAACGGCAAGCGTAGCTAGGTACGGCGGGACGGGGCCCGCCGACTCGATTTTGGCCTCCGACCACACGTCGCCGAAGTCGGAGTCAACCGTGAACATCCAGGGCAACAAACGAAACTACTCGTAGGTACGGAGCTCGATGCGGTGGCCGTCGGGATCGCGCAGGTAGACACCGTCGCCCTGACCCTGGGCCCCGCTGAGCGACTTGGGGCCCATCTCGATCAGCTCGGAGTGCTCGGCCACGAACCGGTCGAAACCGGCCCGGTCGGCGACCAGCGCGAGATGGTCGACGTTGACCCCGTCGATCTCACCGGCAATGACATCGATGATGGTGGACGGGCTGATTCGCAGGCTGGCGAACGGTCGGGTTCCCGCCCGCCACTCATCCAGGCTCTCGACGGCAAGCCCGAACAGCTCGTGGTACCAGCGGAGCGAACGCTCGACATCGCTGACCTTGAGCACGACATGATCGAGAGCCGAGATCTTCATTCCGTCGTTGTAGCACATCACGGGCGCGTCTCCGCGACGGATCGGGCACCCTGGAGACATGGTGGCCCGGTTCCTACGATCGCTGTTCCCATCCCAACCGGAGCGGGTCAGCGGTCTTCCCCCGTCGGCCAACGGCGCCTCGTCGTTTCATCTGCTGTGGCAGGTTCCGCCCCGACCGCTCCGTGAGGTGCGGGCCGACTTCGAGGTAATGGACCCGCCAACCGTCGACCGCCTCTACTTCTGGGCCCTCCAGGTGAACTTCGTCGACACGGTCCGCTCCGCCGGCCCCGCAGGGGCCCACTTCGGGTTGCAGCACCATCCGGCCTACCCGGGGTCGGGGGCCGTCAACTGGGGCGGCTACCACTCCGGCGGCGGTGAACTCATCGGAACCGAATCGGCCCTGCCGTCGACCCTGGACAACGTCAACACCAGGGACTACTCCTGGTCGCCGGGCCGAACCTATCGATTCCGGGTCGGGCCGGGTTCAGGGCCCGGGCGGTGGCAAGGCTCCGTCGTCGATCTCCACACCGGTCAGGCGACGGTGGTGAGGGAGTTGCTGGTGGAGGCCGACGCGCTGATCTCGCCCATGGTGTGGAGCGAGGTGTTCGCCCGGTGCGACGATCCCCCGGTCGCCGTGCGGTGGTCCAACTTCGAGGCCGATTCGGCCGACGGGGCGGGCACGGTCCGGGCCAAGACCGTTCGTCTCAACTACCAGACTCACGGCGACGGGGGTTGTACCAACACCAATACCTTCGTCGATTCGTCGGGAACCGGCTTCGTGCAGCGCACGGCCACCGAGCGCCTGAATCCAGCGGGAACCCTGCTCGCCCTACCATGACCGGACTTAAGGCTCTACCGCTGCCGCCACCGCCGGTTCACGATGGCAGCGGAGACAGGTGAACCGGCATCTGCTCCTGCTCGAAAACGCAGCCGGATACAGGGGCGCACCATGTTCAAGACCATCGTTGTCGGAACCGACGGGTCGGCAAACGCCGAAAGAGCGGTGGCGGCGGCCGCACAACTGGCTCGTATTCTCCCCGATGCCCGGCTTCACATCGTCACGGCCTACCGACCGCTCACTCTCGACGAGTTGACGAGGGTTCGAGCCGGACTGCCCGATGAGTTCCGCGAGGTGTTGAACGCCCACACCGGGGCTGATTCCACCTTGGCCAGCGCCAAGGGCATCGCCGAATCCTACGGCGCCTCGGTCGAAATCCACGAGCTCAATGAACGAGCAGCCGAAGCCCTTCTCGACCTGGCTGAGGAAGTCGAGGCCGACCTGCTGGTGGTCGGATCAAGGGGAGAAGGGCTGGCCGGCCGTGCCCTTCACGGCAGCGTGTCGACCAAGGTTCAGCACCACGCACCGTGCTCGGTGCTGATCGTTCACGATTGATCAGTCGGGATCGAACCGCCCGCCTGATCGCCAGTAGTGGCCCTCGGCCCGATCGAGCATTCCTGCGTCGACCAGATAGCGGCGCAGGGTGGCGGTGTCGTCGAACAGGGCCGACAACGAGGCGTTGACCTGGCGTTCGGTGTAGCGGCGTCCCGGTTCGAACCGCTGGGCCACCTCGTCGAGCACGATCAGCCGGTGCGACCATTTCGACGGGATCCTGATGAGCCGTCCGTTATGGAAGGCATTGTCCAGGATCCTGCGCTCCCAGCCCGGCCGCTCGGGGAATTGCGACGGGGGCGGCGGGTCGGCCTCACTCCGGGCCGCCCGCTGGAAGGCCTGCGCCAACAGCAGATACGACGATGTGCCGGGGTCGAACTCGACGAGTCCGGCCTTGGACAAGCGGCCGAGAGCCCTCATGGTCGCGCGTTCGTCCAACTCCGTCGCCTCCATCACCGAGTCGAGCGAGTCGGCGCCGAGCACCAGTGCCGCCACGACGCGGCGACGGTCCTCGTCGGCGAGAAGTCCGACCAGGCGGGTGCTGGTCAAGTGGTCGGTCGTTGACGAATCCATCGGTCCCAGTTAACCCCGATCCACTCAGTTCATGGCCGGCGGCACGGTCCAGAGTGAATCCCGCCAGGCCGAGCCGGCGAGATGGATGTGATTGACCGTACAATGGCGTTCCCGGAATCCCGCTTCACAATAGGCCAGATAGAAACGCCAGAGCCGGGTGAACCGCTCGTCCAGACCGAGATCCCGGATTGCGTCCAGGCGGGAGTCGAAGGCGGCCCGCCACCGCCACAGGGTCTCGGCGTAGTGGACCGAGAAGTCGTTGAAGCCGATGAGTTGCAGCCCGGTGGCGTTGGCCACCGAGCGGCCGATGGCGCCCACGGAGGGCAGGAAGCCTCCGGGGAAGATGAACCGGCGGATGTAGTCCTCGGTGTTCTTGGTTCGCTCGTAGCGACGATCGGGCACACAGATGGCCTGCAGCGAGGCCCGTCCGTCGGGGGCCAGACACCGCTCGATGGTGGCGAAGTAGTGGTCGTAGTCGCGCCAATCGACCGCCTCGATCATCTCTACCGACACCACCCGATCGAACTCGCCCTCGAGGTCCCTCCAGTCGGAGTTCAACAACGTCACCCGGTCGTCGAGCCCGGCGGCCTCCACCCGCTCGGTGGCCACCTCCAGTTGAGCCTCGGAGATGGTGGTGGTCGTGACCCGGCAGCCGGTTCGTTCCGCCGCCCTGATGGCCATGCCTCCCCAGCCGGTGCCGATCTCGAGCAGATGGTGATCGGAGGTCAAGCCCAGGGAGTCGATCAGGGTGTCGTACTTGGTGAGGCTGGCCTGCTCCATCGTGGCTTCGGGATGGGGAAAGATGCCGGAGGAGTAGGTCATGGTGGGATCGAGAAACAGGCGGAAAAAGTCGTTGCCCAGGTCGTAGTGGCTGGAGATGTCCTCCCGGTTTCGGTGACGGTCGGCGCGGGGAAGGATGCGGCGGATGCGGTCGGTGAGGACATGAGTCCGCTCACCGATACGGTTCCGGAGCTCGTCCACCGGCCGGATGTTGCGGATGACGATGCGGACGACGTCGACGGGGTTGTCGCTGTGCCACCAGCCCTCGACATAGCCCCGACCGAGACCGATCGAGCCCTCCCGGACCAACGACACCCAGGCCCTCGGGTCGCGGATCTCAATAGTGGCCGACAGCTCACCGGCTCGACCGTAGGTTGTCATGGTCGAGCCCGATGATCCCGCCGCCTCCGCCGATTCGATCACGGTCAGGGTGTCGCGGGTCATGCGCCGGAGCAGGGCCACGGCCGCCCCTCGGCTGGCCCGGGCCAACGTGCTCGACACCGGCGATGACGGCGTCTTCTCCGCCAACCTGGATTGGGCCCGGCTCAGCAGGCTGTCAGGTCGGACCGGAGTGGCTGGTTCAGAAATGTCGGGGTGTCGAATATCGAGGGTCATGATCGGGACGTCAGGTTCGTGAGCGGGGATGGGCGATGAAAGGAACACGTTTCGCAGCCAGCCTCAGGGCCTGGTGATGGATACCGAAGCTGGTGCGATGGGTGGGTAGACCGTGATGCAGAAGCGAACGGCCGAGGGTCCGTGACGTCACCGGTTGCGGGTTGAGGCGGAGCAGTGTCTCCACCACCGCCGTGCCGGAGTCGTCGACCACGTCGAGGGCCAGCTCCAACAGGGTTTCATCGGGTGACGGGGCCGACAATGTAGGCCAGCCGTCGACCGTCAGCCGCATGTCGTAGTGATAGTCCTCGTCCAAGAAGGGCGAGACGTGCAGGATTTTGTCGAATCGGGCGTTGAAGCTGCGGACACCGGTTCTCGAGGCGTCGCCGTCGAGGCCATCACCCTCGAGCACCAGGGCGTAGTGATGGCGTTCCTTCCACGGCGTGTTGGTCACCTCGAGGACCGCCCCGGCCGGCTCGTCGGCAGCATCACCCCAGACAACGTAGACGGTGATGGGGTTGAACAACCATCCCCAACGTCGAGGCTGGCTGATCATCCGCACCGGACCGTCGAGGTCGAGGCCGGCCGAGCGCCGGAGTACCGACCTGGCCTGCCACCCCAGGGGAAGACCGACGAGATCGGCCAGCTCGGGGTCGACCCCGCCTCGCTCCGGGTCGAGGCCGTAGTCGGCGGTTCGGAACCGAACCGGGCCCAGGGCCGAGCGAGACGACCAGGCCCAATGGGCGCAACACACATCGTCGGGACGATCCGGATCCAGCCACAGATAGCTCACCGGATAGCTGAACTCGTGCAGGCGGGGCTCATTGCGGCGGTGGAACACCGTTCCCGGGCACACCATGGGCGATCCCGGAATCATCGCCAGTCAATCCCCATTCCGGAGCAGACACGCAAGGCCGAGACGAACCCATCCTCGTGAAAGCCGTATCCCATCCAGGCTCCACAGAACCAGGTGTTGTCGGTTCCGTTGGCGGCGGCGATCTCGGCCTGAGCGACAACGGCGTCATGATCGAAAACCGGATGGGCGTAGTCGAACTCGGCCAGCACCAGCGCCGGGTCGACTCGGTCGTCGGCGTTGAGGCTGACCAGGTAGCGGCGGGATCCGGGCAGCCGCATCAGGCAGGTGAGATCGTAGGTGATCGTGGCCGACCCGTCGTGGCCCGGGATCTGCTCGTAGTTCCAGGCGGCCCAGGCCCGGCGATTCGGCGGCATGACCGAGGTGTCCAGGTGGAGCAGGGCCCGGTTGGGCTGGTACCGCACACCGGCAAGGCGACGCTTCTCGTCGGGGCCGGCATCGGACAGAATCCGTAGCGCCTGATCGCTGTGGGTGGCAAGAACGACGTGATCGAAACGTTCGGAGCGCTGGGCCCCCGGTCGCCCGCTGACAACAGTCACTCCGGTCCGCCCGTCTCCGCCACCGTGATGTCGATGCCGAACCACGTCGGTGACCGGGCATCCCAGCCTGATCTCGTTGCCGTACTTGGACTGGAATCGTCGGGCGATGGCCGTGACGTAGCGACGGCTGCCACCGGCCACGGTCCGCCATTGGGGCCGGTCACCGATCGACAGCAGCCCGTGGTTGTCCAGGAACCGCAGCAGACTGACGGCGGGGAATTCGAGGAAGTCGTCGGGATCGGCCGACCAGACGGCGGCTCCCATGGGCACAAGATGATGCTGAACGAACGACTCGGAGTAGGTGCCGTCGGCCAGTAGTCGGCCGACGGTGGGCGAGCCGGCCGGGTCCATGTCGGGCCCGACCTCGGCCAGCAGCCGCCGGCCCTGCCGATAGAAGCGGGCGATGTCGTACAGCATCCGCCACATATCGGGATCGAGAATCCGCCACCGATCGGCGAAGAGCGTGTTGGGGTTGGTGGCCCGGTAGCAGAGGTTGGTGGCCCGATCGGTGACGGCGAAGCTCATCTCGCTCTCGACGGTCATGATGCCCAGTTCGTCGAACAGCCGGATGAGATTTGGGTAGTTCCGGTCGTTGTGCACAATGAAGCCGGTGTCCACCCCGAGCGGGCCGACCATGGGGTCCTCCACCTCGACGGTGTTGGAGTGGCCACCAAGACGATCGTCGGCCTCGAACAGCACGACATCGTGGTGAGGGCCGAGCACGTGTGCACATCCCAGGCCGCTGATTCCCGATCCGATGACCGCTATCCGCACGTTTCGCTGCCTCGATCCTGACGTCTGCTCACATGACCTGCATCGTCATGTTTCGCCATTGTCCCTCGCCCGGATGCGCCAAGGGCAATCGGCTACCAGGTATTGCGAACGTAGCGTTCGAGCTGCTCGGCCTCGTGCTCGAGCTGGCGAACTCGGACCTTGACCACATCACCGATGGAGATGAGACCGACGAGCTTGCCGTCCTCGGTCACCGGGAGATGACGGAAACGGTGTTCGGTCATGATGGTCATGAGTTGATCGACCGAATCGTTGTCGTTGCAGGTGCGAACGGTGCGGGTCATGATGGCGGAAACCGGCTGGTCCAGCAGGCCGGCTCCGTGAGCGGCCATGGTGCGCACAATGTCACGCTCGGAGACGATGCCGACAATGGTCTCCCCGTCCTCTGACACCACCAACGCGCCGAATCCCCGCTCGGCCAGGGTGGAGACAACCGTTGCCACCGTGTCGTCGGGCTTGACGGTGAAGACCTCACGCCCCTTCATCGACAACAGCTGGCTGACGTTCATCGTGTGCACCCCTTCTCGACTCGTACCACTTGGTACCGATCATGTTCTTCCCGCCTCCTACGCTAGGCCAGCCCGGCCTACCAGTCCACACTTCGTCCGCCGCGACAAAGCCGGGGCCCGAAGGCCCCGGCTTGTCAGTCCATGAAGGATGGAGTGGAGGATTGATGGATCAGTAGCCGATGGCTACATCATTCCCCCCATGCCTCCCATGCCGTCCATGCCGCCCGGCATCGGGGGCTCCTCCTCCGGCTTGTCGGCCACGAGAACCTCGGTGGTCAGCAGCAGGGCGGCGATGGAGGCCGCGTTCTGCAGAGCGGCCCGGGTCACCTTGGCCGGATCGACGATACCGGCCTCCATGAGGTCCACAATGTCGCCGGTGGCGGCATTGAGACCGGTGGTTCCGGCGACTTCCTCCACCTTCTTGACCCAGATGGCGCCCTCCAGACCGGCGTTGGCGGCGATCAGGCGGGTCGGGGCCTCGAGGGCGCGAAGCACCGAGCGGGCTCCGGTCGCCTCGTCGCCGGCCAGCTCGGCGAGCAGCCCTTCGACGGCGGGGCGGGCCCGCAGCAATGCGGTGCCACCGCCGGCCACGACACCTTCCTCCAGCGCGGCCCGGGTGGCCGAGAGGGCGTCCTCGATTCGGTGCTTCTTCTCCTTGAGCTCCACCTCGGTGGCGGCGCCGACACGAACCACGGCAACACCACCGGCCAGCTTGGCCAGGCGCTCCTGCAGCTTCTCCCGATCCCAGTCCGAGTCGGTGTTCTCGATCTCGGCCTTGATCTGGGAGACGCGGCCGGCCACGTCTTCCTTGTGGCCCTCGCCCTCGACGATCGTGGTGTTGTCCTTGGTCACGATGATTTTGCGGGCGGTTCCGAGCATGTCGAGGGTGACGGCGTCCAGCTTGAGGCCGACCTCCTCGGAGATGACCTGACCGCCGGTGAGGATGGCCATGTCCTGGAGCATGGCCTTACGGCGCTCGCCGAAGCCTGGGGCCTTGACCGCAACCGACGAGAAGGTGCCGCGGATCTTGTTGACCACCAGGGTGGCCAGGGCTTCACCCTCGATGTCCTCGGCGATGATGACGAGCTGCTTGCCCGACTGCATCACCTTCTCCAGCACCGGCAGGAGATCCTGGACCGAGGTGATCTTGCCCTGGTTGAACAGGATGTAGGGATCCTCGAGCACGGCCTCCTGGCGCTCGGCGTCGGTTACGAAGTAGGGGGAGATGAAGCCCTTGTCGAACTGCATACCCTCGGTGAACTCGAGGTCGAGTCCGAAGGTGTTCGACTCCTCGATGGTGACGACACCGTCCTTGCCGACCTTGTCGATGGCCTCGGCCAGCACCTCGCCGATACCGTTGTCGGCGGCGGAGATGGCGGCCACATGGGCGATCTCGTCCTTGGTGTCGATCTCCTTGGCCTGCTTGTGGATCTCGGCCACGGCCACTTCGACCGCAGCTTCGATGCCCCGCTTGAGACCCATGGGGTTGGCACCGGCGGCCACATTGCGCAGACCGTCCTTGATCAGGGCCTGAGCCAGCACGGTGGCGGTGGTGGTTCCGTCGCCGGCCACGTCATTGGTCTTGGTGGCCACTTCCTTGACCAGCTGGGCCCCCATGTTCTCGAACGGGTCCTCCAACTCGATCTCACGGGCGATGGACACACCGTCGTTGGTGATGGTGGGGGCCCCGAACTTCTTGTCCAGCACCACGTTGCGGCCCTTGGGGCCGAGGGTCACCTTGACCGCGTCGGCCAGCTTGTTGACGCCGGCCTCCAGGGCGCGGCGGGCTTCTTCGTCGAATTTCAGAATCTTTGGCATCAGTTATCTATCACTCGGCAATCTTGTAGACGTCTTGCGGACTCGACCGGCGAGGGCGAAGTGCTCGGCCCCCTTTCGGGTCCTACTTGGCGATGGCAAGCACGTCGCGGGCGGACAGGATCAGCAGGTCGTCACCGTCGATGGTGATCTCGGTCCCGCCGTACTTGGAGTACACGACGGTGTCACCGACCGAGACATCCATGGGGATCAGCTCACCGTTGTCGGCACGGCGACCGGATCCGACGGCCAGCACCTCACCCTGCTGGGGCTTCTCTTTGGCGGTGTCGGGGATGACGAGGCCGCTGGCCGTGGTGGCCTCGGCGTCCTTCGGTTTGACGACGATTCGGTCCTCAAGTGGTTGCAGTTTCATGCACGTAGCTCCGTTTGGACGTAAGCACTCTTGTTGGGTTGGATTGGACTGGAACGTCCGGCGCTGCCTGTATCCTGCACGGCACCGAGCGCTCACTGTGTACCCGGCTCGGGGTGCGTTAGCACTCGAACCGGACGAGTGCTAATATAAACCCAGCGAGGCCTCCCGCCAACCCTTTCCCCGGGGTTTTCTCCACCGGATCGTCATCTTCGATTCCGGTTGGCACCGGCCGTCCCCACCCATGAGCCCGCCATCTACACAAAGATCCGACGGCGCGTCCTCCATCCGCTTTCCCGATACTGCGCGAGCGGCCTTTACCAATTGGTAATGGAGCGGTAACGTTGTGAACTCTTGCTGCCGGCGCGGCAGTCAACAACATGGAGGAACCTCGTGTTACGCAAGATACTTCTGGCCCTGGCTTTGCTCGGTGCCACCCTGGTCGGCACCGCGCCGGCTGCCTCGGCCGGACCCGCCGCCTGTGATACCCGGGTCAACAACACCATCAAGAAACTGTTGCAGTGTGTCACCGTCGAGGGGGTGCGAGCCCACCAGGCCGCCTTCCAGGACTTCGCCGACGCCAACGGCGGCAACCGGGAGGCGAGCAGCCAGGGCTACCGCGACTCGGTCGACTACGTCGTTGAGAAGATGAGCAATGCCGGTTACGACGTCACCGTCCAGGACTTCGAGTACCCGTTCTTCGAGGAGCTGGAGCCGGCCGTTCTCCAGCAGGTGGCTCCCGTACCCACCACCTACCCCTACTTCGACGGTGCCGGCTTCGCCACCATGAGCTACTCCGGCTCGGGTGATGTCACCGCCGCCACCCAGGGGGTCGACATCATCGATCCCACCGGGACCGATCCCAACACCTCCACCTCGGGTTGTGAGCCCGGTGACTTCGCCGGCTTCACGCCCGGCAACATCGCCGTGATGCAGCGCGGCAGCTGCAGCTTCGCTCAGAAGGCGCTCAACGCCGAAGCGGCCGGTGCCGTTGGTGTGATCATCTTCAATGAGGGTCAGCCCGGACGTACCGTCGCCTTCCTCGGCACCCTCGGCGGCCCTGGTGTCACCATCCCCGCCGTCGGCGCCGCCTACGACGTCGGCATCGAGCTGGCCCAGCCTGGTGTGATCGCTCGCATATTCGTCAACGCCACCAGCGAAATCCGCACCAGCTCCAACGTGCTGGCCGAGTCGACCAAGGGCGACCCCGACAATGTCGTCATGGTCGGCGCCCACCTCGATTCGGTGCCGGAGGGCCCCGGCATCCAGGACAATGGATCCGGCTCGGCCGCCATCCTCGAAGTGGCACTCCAGTTGGCCAAGGTCAAGCCGGTCAACCAGGTTCGTTTCGCCTGGTGGGGGGCCGAGGAGTCGGGTCTCATCGGCTCGGAGTTCTATGTGGACACCCTGCCCGAGGAGGAGCTGGACAAGATCGCCCTCTACCTCAACTTCGACATGGTGGGCTCGCCCAACTACTTCTTCGGCATCTACGACGGTGACGACTCCGACGGGGTCGGCGCCGGTCCCGGGCCCGAAGGTTCGGCTCAAATCGAGAAGACGTTCGAGGCCTACTACGAGTCGATCGGCCAGCCCTATCAGGGCACCGACTTCTCCGGTCGCTCCGACTACGGTCCGTTCATCGAGGTCGGCATCCCCGCCGGTGGTCTGTTCACCGGAGCCGAAGGCATCAAGACCCCTGAGGAGGTCGAACTCTATGGTGGCACCGCCGGAGAGCAGTACGATCCGTGCTACCACCTGGCTTGTGACACCTTCGACAACATCAGCCTGTTCGCCCTGGATGTGAACAGCGACGCCATCGGCTACACCACCTTGAACTACGCCATGAGCACCGAGCTCATCAACGGCGGCAAGAGCAAGGGCAACTTCAAGCCGGGCAAGAACAACGGTCCAGACCGTCCCGGCTGGGAGAACGAGGACGCCTGATCACCGGCGGACAGATACAACAACAGCACTAGCCTCTGAACCGGCCGGGGCCCGGTCCACCAACCAACCAGGTGGGCGGGGCCTCGGCCCTTTTGACGGGTTGATCCGACCCCGGCTGTTCCCGGTTACATCCAGGAGCGGGGAGAGGTCTCGACGTCGTACAGGACCAGGTCCCGAAGGGCGCATGCCTCATCGAGTGGGATCATGGGAACCTCGAGTGTGCCCTCGGCCGATTGGACGCTGACCGAGGCCAGGCCGCGACGGCGCTGGAAGAGGCTCTGACGAACCGACACCGACTGGGCCTTGACCAGCTCCATCTCTTCGGTGCTCTTGGTCAAGAACTGGGTGAACTGGCCGAGGCGGCCATCCCTGACCCCCCAACGATGCAGTTGCCAGCGCCGGTAGGCCTCGAGAGTCTGAACCGGGACGATGACGAAGGCCAGTAGCCCCCACCAACCCAAAGGGGTGAGGAATCCCAGCACGGCCGACGACGCCACGGCGACCACCACACTGCTTCGAGCGGCCAGGAACACCGAGGCTCGTGAAATCCGGCGATCGAGCACCGGATCGGGCCCGTCGAACACCAACTCCCGGATTCTGGCAAACTCGTCGTCGGTCGTACCCGGCACCACGAGGTCGGACTCGCCCACCGTGTGCAGGACTATCCGACGAATGCCGAGCCACCTCTGCATTGGCAGCTGGGAGGTGTCCACCGCCTGAATCCGATCGAGGCTGGTGGCAATGCTGATCCGACTGAACAGACCGGATTCCCGCCGCAAACCCCTCGGCGTGCGGGAAAGCCGTAGGTCCCAGTTGGTCAGCACCTCCCTGACGATCTGGAGGATGAGGCCGAACATGGCTCCGAGCACCAGCAGCAGCACAAACAGGAACAGCAGCGTCACCAGCCCCACCGACACGTCACGGTTGACGGCGTCCTCCACATTGTCCAGAACCTCGACCCCCAGGAATTCACGAAGATCGTCGAGCACGGCCAACAGTGGGGCGAGGAACAACAGCCCGGCCCACGGCCACTGGGTCAATCCGATTCGAACCAGGTCTCCGAGACGGCGCTGGGCCAACACCTCGATGACGTCCTGACCCCCCATCGATGCAACCGGGAAGGTTGCGGTGTCCGGCTCGGACGACGCCACCGAACTCGGTGGCCCGGAGGGAGGCGGCGCATGGGCCAGATCGAACCCGGGTGGCACCCCCGGCACGTCCTGGACCCCGGCCTGGCGCCGGTAGTCGGCGGTCAGTCGCTGCAAGGCCCTGGCTTTGTGCTGTTCCAGGGCATCGATCTCGAATTCGATGACCGACGAGCCGGCGGTGTCGAGGGCGACCCTGGTCAAGCCGGTGAGCCGGTGCAGCGGTCCCTGCTCCAGCAACACACTCTGCACCCGGCTCAGAGGTATGACCAGCCGTTCCTGGGCGAACACTCCTTTGGAGATGGAGAGGTCCTCGCCCTCGACCTGAAAGACGAAGCGCCACCAGTTGAGAAGGCCCATCGTGATCACCACAATCACCACCAGGGCGAGTAGGGGAAACACGGCGGTCGGTAATCGGCCCGAGGACAGCAGGGCAAAGATGATGATCAGGTTGACGATCCGGATCTCGCGAATGACGCGCCAGGCCAGGAACAGCACGGCCAGGGGTGGTTGCCGCGACGGCTGACCGAGCAGGGCGCGGTCGGATTGGGACGCCTCGGCTACCAAGGTCCGGTCTCGTGGCCTAGGTCGACACCGGACTCGACGTTCGCTCGGTGGGTGACCTCTCCCTCGGTGCCGGCCCGGGCCACCACCAGCTCCTTCAGGCGGTTGGCATCGTCGAACGCCAGCCCCTCGATGCCGATCACGCCACCGGCGGACCGCAGGCGCAGGGTGGCCAGCCCGAAGACGCGCTCCACCGGACCTCGATCGATCCCGACGTGCTGGACCCGGTTGTAGGGAATGGTCTGGGTGACCCGGGAGATCACGCCCTGACGAAAGGTCAGGTCGTGCTCACGCACCAGATAGCCGAGGTGGTTGACGGCCACCGTCTGCAGCACGGCCACAACGACAATCATGAGGAAAAGGAGGCCGCCGGCTGCCATCGGCAACCAGACCGGGCCCCCGGTTTGGGACAACCCGGCGGCCACCATTGCCGTGCCCGCCAGCACCAACACGGCGAAAATCCCGTCACCGACGAGTTTGGATCGCAGGAAGTTGCCATCGAGGGGCACGAACTGCTCGTCCTCGATTCGAGGCAGGCCGTGTACATCGAGGGGCGGGTTGGTGAAATCCGTGGTCATTGTTGCTCAGTCTACCCACGGCCGGTGCCGGCCTCGGGCGGGTGTCGTTCACCGACAGTTCGTCGGCCGGCATCGGCTCGGATGCGGGTCACCGTGCGGCGAGCGTCACCGAACGACCGTAGGATCAAACCATGACCTTCGATCCCGAATCGGTTCGAGCTGCCGTGTTCGACATCGGCGGTGTCTTCAGCTATCCCCGCTACCAGCCGGTGATGGACCAGATCGCGGCGTTCGGTCTCACCCCTCCCGATGACATCGAGTGGTACCGGCGGGCTCATCACACCGGGGTGCGGGCCCTGGCCGATCGGGCGGCCGCCCCCCAGGAGCACGACGAGGACTACTGGGCAGTCTACGACGGCGCCTACGGACGCACCCTCGGGGTTTCCGACGACTTCCTCGACGATCTCCGGGTCGCCATCCGTATCGATTGGGACTGGGTCCATGAGCAGAACGTCAAGGCGTTCCACCGCCTCGCCGCCTCCGGCCTGCCATTGGCCATCGTCAGCAACAACGACGGCACGGCCGAGCAGCAGATGCTGAACTACGGTGTCTGCCAGGTCGGACCCGGACCGCTGCCATCGGTGGCCGCCGTCGTCGACTCCACCGTGGTCGGTGTGGCCAAGCCCAACCCTCGCATCTTCGACCCGGCCATTGCCGCCCTTGGGGTGGAGGCGGCCGAGGTGCTCTACGTCGGCGACACGGTGCACGCCGATGTGGCGGGGGCTCTGGCCGCCGGCATGCAGGTGGTGCAGCTCGACCCGTTCGACGACCACGCCGACTTCGAACACACTCGGGCCGCCACCGTCGATGACGTGGTGGACGCCCTGGTTTCGCTTGGCGAACACGATGTTCACGACGGAGTCACGTCTGCACGCTGGGCTCAAGCGGATCCAGGGAGCGAAACGTGAGGCGCCGCTTGCGGCGCACCCGGTTCGCTGGCGGGCCGACCGGTCCGGCACTCGCTGCCCGAGTCGGGGTCGGCCATCGACCTTGCCCCTGTCGACAACCATCGTCATACTCGTGGCATGACTTCCCGCCACCGTCTGTTCGCCCTCTTGGCTCGTCGCACCCTCGTGGCCGCCATCGCCCTGGTCACCATGCTCGGCGTGGCACCGGCTGCGGCCGGGGCCAACGCCGCCGATACTGGAGCCATGACCGGTCGTGATCCCAGGCCCGGGGGTGAGAAGTCCGTCGATGCCGGGACGGTCCGCTTCGCCACCTTCAACGCGTCGCTCAACCGCTCCGCCGCCGGGGAGCTGATCGACAATCTGTCGGCGCCCTACGATGGCGCCGACCCCGCCTCCTCGCTGGAGGCCCGGCGCCGATGGCAGGCGGCCAACGTGGCCGAGGTCATCCAACGGCTTCGACCCGACGTGCTCTTGATCAACGAGTTCGACTACGACCCCGACGGCGTCGCCCTGGCCGGGTTTCAGACCAACTACCTGGCCGTCGGCCAGAACGGGGCCGAACCCATCGAGTACCCCTACACCTTCCTGGCCGAATCCAATACCGGACTACCCACCGGATTGGATCTCGACAACTCGGGAACCGTGGGCGGGGGCAACGACGCCTTCGGATTCGGCAACTACCCGGGGACAGTTCGCCATGGTGGTGCTGTCGAAATACCCGATCGACGACGACAACGCCCGCACCTTCCAGAAGTTCCTGTGGCGGGACATGCCCGACAACCTGATTCCCCCCGACTACTACTCCGACGAGGAACTCGACATCTTCCGCCTGTCGTCCAAGTCCCACTGGGACGTCCCCATCGTGATCGGCGGCAAGGGCAAGGCACGGGAGACCATCCATTTCCTGGTCAGCCACCCCACTCCCCCGGTCTTCGACGGGCCCGAGGATCGCAACGGCCGGCGCAACCATGACGAGATCCGGTTCTGGGCCGACTACGTCCACCCCGGCCGCAGCCGGTACATCTACGATGACCAGGGCCGTGGCGGCGGGCTCGACGCCTCGGCCCGGTTCGTGATCGCCGGTGACCAGAACGCCGACCCGTTCGACGGCGACTCAACGGCCAACGCCATCGATCAGTTGCTGCGACACCCGAAGATTCGGAATGTGGCCCCCACCAGTACCGGTGCGGTTGAGGCGTCACTGCTCCAGGGCGCGGCCAACACCGACCACATCGGTGACCCGGCCCAGGACACCGCCGATTTCGCCGACGGTTCGCCCGGCAACCTGCGGGCCGACTATGTGCTGCCGGCGAAGCGGCTGCGGGTGGCGGGGAGCGGAGTCTTCTGGCCAACGCTGGACGACGAGCTGTCCCGGCTGACCGGCTCCTTCGACTTCACCCAGTTCCAACAGGACGGCATCGGATTTCCCACCTCCGACCACCGCCTGGTGTGGGTCGATGTGATGCGGTAGAACCCGAACGGCCCCCGGATCGGCCGGACACGGACCGGTACCCGATCAGGGACCGATCCCGGGACCGATATCGAGAGCTACCGCTTGTTGGGTGGCTTCCCATCTCCACGAAGGGAAGCCTCATGCAGCATCATGTCATAGCCCAGCCGAACATCATCAATGTGTCGTCGCGGGCCGACCCGCTCCCCGTCCTCTGGCGACGACTGCCGCCGCTCGATACTGGTCTGGTGGTGGCCTGGCAGCAATGGGCCGACGGACCGCACGGGAGACGGCACCGGCGCCGCTGGGTCGAGCGGGCGCCGCTGTCGGCCCGGTGGTCGGCCCACGACCTGGCCCACCCTCGGTCGGGGCCGGCCACCAATGAGCTGCAGCAGGTTCTGGTGGTCGACGCCCAGCAGAGCCGGGTGGCGGCGGCCCTCACCCTTCTCGTCCAGCTCAGACCGGGGCTGGTACGCCTGGCCCGCTCGGCCGCAGGCTGGAATTGGTACCACGGATTCGACGCCGCCGAGGAAACACAGGCCACCTTCTTCGAGGTGCTCTACAACCTCGACCTCGAGCGGCGGGGTCGGGCCGTGGCCGCCAACCTGGTGCTGGACACCCGGCAGCGGCTGTGGCGCCAATGCCCGGCCGGCCGGCGCCGAACCGATGGACCGCCGGCGGGACCACCATTACCGGGCCTCGGCCTCGACCCCGGAGAACCGACCGGACGGGACTCGACCGGACGGGACTCGACCGCCGATCCGGTGGTGGCCGTTGTCGATCTACAACGCCACCTGGCCGCCCTGCCCGGGTCCCCGGCCTCCCGGCAACTGTCCACCGATATCGCCCATCGGGCCTGGTTCCGGGATCAGCCCAGCAGGCTGATCGCCGCCGAACTGGGGCTGCGGCGCCATACCGTCGACTCCCGCCTGTACCGGATCCGGGAGTCGATGCGGGAGTCGATGCGGGATGCGGTGTCGCAGTGAGGACCTTGCCCGATAGGGTCTCAGCCCAATCCGGTGTGGTGGGTGTAGTGCCGCAGCAGCGCCACCAGGCCGTCGGCGTAGACCGTAGCCAGAACGTCCGGGCGGGGATCGAATCGGTGACGCATCACCAGCCCCTCCCCCAACGTGATGATGGCCATGGCAAGGGCGTCGAGGGGGTAGTCGGGCCGGGGCTCGAGACCGAAACCGTCGAGGGTGGCAGCCAGATGGCCGACCAGCTCGTCGACAGCCCGACGGTGCGTGCCACGGATTGTGTCGACCTGCTCCGGATTCAGCTCACCGACCGACCACAGATGCAGGATCAGGTGGAACTCAGGGTGGGCCACCAGGACGGAGAAGTGGGCCCTGGCCGCCGAATACACGGCATCGTCAACGGCCTTCCCCGTGGTCGCCGCCCGCTCCAGTTCGGCTCCGATCCCGGGCAGCGACCAGTCGAGGGTGTCGATGATGTGATGGGTCAGCTCGGTCTGATAGTGGCCCTGGCTGCGCCAGATCTGATAGGCGGCACCGCTGGTGACCCCTAGCCGGTCACAGGCGTCGGCCATCTTGATGTTGATGGCCTCGGGCAGTCCGTTGGCCAGCAACAATTCAACGCCGGCCTCGAGGAGGCAGCGCCTGGTTTCTTCTTTGGATCGACGCATGACTCCACGAGGTTCCGAGTCAACCCGGCCAACGGGCCGGGCGCTGCTTCAAGCATGCTTCAACTGTATGGTCACCCTCCTTTGTAGGGAAGGCGGAGCTCCAAGGCAAGTCGAAACGCCGAAAGGGGCCGACTGCGCCAGGGAATCGGGCACAACTGGGAAGGTCGACCCAGTGGGACGACCCACGGGATGGCTCAGCGAACCAGTTCGAGGCGAAGCGACGGATCGGCGCCGGAATCGAGCGAATCGGGACCGGTGTTGGCCAGTCGCCACAAGGCGGCCGAGCCGATCATGGCCGCGTTGTCGGTGCAGTACGCCCGGTCGGGCACCAGCACGTCGTAGCCGGCGGCGCCGGCCTCGGCCCCGAAACGATCCCGTAGCCGGGAGTTGGCGGCCACCCCACCCCCGAGGCAGAGGGTCCGGGCCCCCACCTTCGCGCCGGCCCGCAAGGTCTTGGCCACCAGCACGTCGACGACGGCCTCCTGGAAGCCGGCGGCCACGTCGGCGTCCGAGACGTGGGGATGGCGCCGCACGAAATTGACCACCGCCGTCTTCATGCCGCTGAACGAGAAGTCGAGTCCCTCGTCCATCATGCCCCGGGGGAACCTGATGGCGCCGGGGTCGCCCTCGGTGGCCAGCCGGTCGATGATGGGGCCCCCGGGGTAGCCGAGCCCCAGGTAGCGGGCCACCTTGTCGAATGCTTCACCGGCGGCGTCGTCGATGGTGGAGCCAAGCAGACGATAACGACCCGGGCGCCGAACCTCGACCAGCATGGTGTGACCGCCAGAGACGAGGAGCACCACCAGCGGCAGCTCCAGATCGGGCCGCTCCAGGAAGGTGGCGAAGAGGTGCCCCTCCATGTGGTTGACCCCGACATAGGGAAGACCCCAGGCCAGGGCCAGGGACTTGGCCGCGCTGACGCCGATGAGCAGGGCGCCGATCAGGCCCGGACCGCAGGTGGCGGCAACGGCGTCGAGGTGGCGCTCGGGCTCGCCGTCGATGCCGGCGTCGGCCAAGGCCCGGGCCACCACCGATTCCAGCATCTCCAAATGGGCCCGGCTGGCCACCTCGGGCACCACACCACCGAAAGCGGCGTGGAGATCGATCTGACTCGACACCACATTGGACAGCACTTCGGTCGGAGCGAATCGATCAAGATCGGCCGCCGCCGGGTCGGCGGCCGGACCCCGAACGACGGCAACCGAGGTCTCGTCACAGCTGGTCTCAATGGCAAGCAGGGTGGTGGTCGGGCCGACCTCGTTGGTGGCGGCACGGGTTGCGCTCATGATTGGTCACCGTCCGGCGAGCCGGCGGCCCGCGATTCCAGCAGGCGGCGAACATCAGGCCGATACAGTCTGGGGCCGGTCAGTATCAGGGCGTCGGAGCCGTCGCTGTAGTAGCCGGGCCGGCGACCTCGGGGGGAAAAGTCGAACCGCTGATACAGGGCGAGGGCCGCGCCGTTGGTGGCACGGACCTCGAGGGTGGCCCTCACCGCACCTCGATCACCGACATCCAGCAACAGCCGGGCCAACAGGCGGCCGGCCACACCCTGCCGCCGGTGCCGAGGGTCGACGGCGATGTTCATGACGTGAGCCTCGTCGGCCACCAGCATCGCTCCGGCGAAACCGATGATGTCGTCGCCGTCGCCTCGGCTCGAGGCGGAGCCGATTCCGCCCAGGGCGGCAACCAGCCAGTGTCGAGCGGTGGCGTCGATTGTGAACTCGTCGGCGAACAGACGCCGGGACCAGGGTTGGGGTGCCACCTGCTGTTCGACGATCGCCACCGCGTCGACGTCGTCGAAGGTCATGGGCCGGATGGCCAGGGGCCGCAGCCGGACGCCCATTGGGGCCCCGGGTCCTTCGGTGGCGGTCATGGCGTCGCCCCCACCCGGGGCCGGATTTTGACGTTGGGATTGACGTCGGGATCGCGAAGGTAAAAGGGCTCGATCTCGACGCCGGGACGGGCCGGTCGGGAATGGGCCAGAGCCAGCATCACCGTGGCATCGGGGTTGTGGCCGGCCAGCACCGCCCGACCATGGGAGCGGTACACGTCGCAGTAGTGATCGGCACCATCGCCCACCAGCGTGCCCTCGGCCTCGGCCACAACATCGTCGGCCCGACCGACCAACGGTTCGCCTCGGGGCGACACTTCGGGGCGAGAACCGGGCTCAACCAGAAAGACCTGCTGGAACACCTCCCCCCGGCGGGCGTCGATCACCGCGGTGACCAACGACGGCTGCCGGCGCCGATCCTGCTTGGCGGCAGCTTCATCGCCGCCTTCGGCTTCGGTGGCTCCGGGCCATCCGGCGGCCAGGATCTCAAGAGTCGTGAGCCCGACCACGGGAATCCGTAGAGCGAAGGCCAGCGACCGAACCGTGGCCAGTCCGATCCGCAGGCCGGTGAACCGACCGGGGCCGACGTCGACCACCAGCGTCCCGAGTTCGGCCAGTGTCACCCCGGCGTCGGCCGTCACCTCCTGAATTCGCGGAATCAACTCCTCGGCGTGCCGACGATCGGTTTCGAGTTGCACGGCGGCCAAGGCCTCACCACCGACAGGACCGACGGCAACACCGACCACACCGGTGGCCGTGGTCACGGCCAGTGCGAGACCGGGCTCGTTCGATCCGGTCACCGAGCCCATCCCTGCACCGCCTCGGTCAACGCCGGCCACAGCTCCCGCCAGCGACGACCGTGTCCGATCAGCTCGATGATACGCCCGGTCTCCTCGAAGCCTGCGGCATCGAAGCCTGCGGTCGTGGGGCCTTCGGTATCGGGGCGTTCGGTATCGGGGCCTTCGGTATCGGGGCCTGCTGCCGGCGGGGGGAACCGCAGGGCCACCAGCAGATACTGGTCCGGCAGCACGGAGAGGATCTGATCGCCCCATTCGATCACGGTCAACCCCGACTCCAGCAGCTCGGGCAGATCCAGATCCATGGTCTCGGCCACTGAGTCGAGCCGGTACACATCGAGATGGTGAAGGGTGAGTCGGCCATGATACCGGGATGCCAGCGTGAAGGTGGGGCTGGTGATGCGGTCGTCGATGTCCAACCCCCGACCCAACCCCTGGGTGAAACAGGTCTTGCCCGCCCCGAGGTCGCCGGTCAACACCAGCAGGTCGCCCACAGCCAGCAGCGGAGCCATGACCGCGGCCAGAGCACGGGTTTGATCCGGGCCGTCGGTGCCCAACGTCAGCATCGGTGGCTGGTCGACAAGCGAGTCGGTCGGGGTATGTGGGTCGATTTCGGCCACGGTCCTCCAGGCTATCGGTGGCCTGTGAGTCTCCTAGTGGGAGTTTCCGTGGGGATGAGGGATCGCGCCCGGGCCGGGTCGGCCGGTTGGGCGTTGAAGTTTGTGATGGCTTGGATGTCCGGTTCGGGGGTTTCAGGTACCGGTTTGGCGACTGGCTATCGGCGAGTCGCGCGTACCCATGACGGGGGTTCCGGCCCGGCACACACCCACACTTCACCAAGGAGCTGCGCAGATTGGTGGCCATCCACCGGTCGTTGAGGTGTCTCGCGGTTTGATGGCAGTGCACTCACCAACCAACGACCAGTGGAGGCATTGGGTCGACATCGAAGCAATCCTCGACTTCGAAGTCTCGGACACGACGCTGCGCACACGACGTGACGAGTGGATCAACGCCGGCGTGTTCGACGCCCTCGCAACCGAGGCGCTCGCAGCCCATAGCCGGGTCCTGGCCCTCGATCTCGAAGTGGTCCAACTACGGACAGCTCCGCCGCAAGACCAGCCGCCGCCAACGCCACCAGCACGCCACCGTCCGACTCGCCACCACCGTGTTGATCATCGGGAGACTCCTCGAGTGCCGAAACCGATGGAGCCCCTCCCCATCACACCACGTATCCGCTCACGTCCCTAGCTCGAAGCAACTGATTAATCTCTACATATCAATAACAAAAGCTTGCAACTCGAACATTTGTTTGCTATAGTGAAGGCATGACCAACGGCGGGTTGCCACCAGAACCACACAGCGACGACCTGACGCTGTTGCACACCGCTGTCGATGCGATGGTGGCAACCAACCTCGACCGCCTCTCTGTGGCCGAGCTGCTGGACCGGGCCTGCCGGCTACAGAAACTGTCGGCCCAGATCGACGCCGCCCGGGCTGTGGTTTTGGCTGCCGCCGACACCGCCTCGGAAGCGCCCGGCGTGCTGCGCGAGCTCGGGTTCCGAACCGCCTCGCAGGTCGTAGCCGCCGAAACCGGGGCGCCGGCCCGGGAGATCAACACCACCGCCCGCACCGGGCAATGGCTGGAGGAGTTCCCGATCTTCGCCCAAGCGGCGGCCGAGGGGGTATTGACCCTGCGGCACCTGCGAGAGTTGAAATCGCTGGACACACTCCAGCGCCACGACGCCCTCATTTCGTCTCAAGAAGAGTTGGTGGCCGCTGCTCGGGATCATGACTTTGTGGAGTTCACCAACCGGCTCACCGTGTGGTTGATCAACCACACCACGTCCGACGAGGTGCAACAACAGGTCAAGAAGACCTCGTGCACCTGGAACGCCAACACCGACGGCTCCATCGATGGGCGGTTCCACCTCGACCCGCTCTCAGCCGCTGCGGTCGGCACCGCACTCGGGGACGAGATGCAGCGCCTGTTCCGCCAACAATCCGAGGGGCCCGGCAAGGCCGACACCATCAACCGCCGCCGCGGTCAAGCCCTCGTCGGCCTGATCGTCGGTGGGGCTGAAGCCCCGGGGTCGGCCACCACCACCCCGTTGGTGAACCTGGTGATCGGCCAGAAGGTCTTGGAGAACTTCCTGGAGCGATACCTGGACCCCGAGACACCAGCGGTCGACATCGATCGGGATGATCCCGATTACCGGTGTGAGCGCATTGATGGGACACCGATTCACCCTGATCTTGCGTTTGTGGCCACCGCAGTAGCGGAGTTCGAACGGATCGTGCTCGACGAGAAGTCCAGAGCGATCGACATGTCGGTCAAAGCCCGGGGGTTCCCGGATTGGATGAAACGAGCCTTACTGATCGAAGCCAGAGCCAGATGTAGAACCCGGGGCTGTGATTCCCCCTACCACTGGTTACAGGTCGACCACATCCACCCCCACTCCAAGGGCGGGCCAACCTCGCTCGCCAACGGACAAATCCTCTGCGACCCCGACAACAAATGGAAGCGCGACCACGTACAGGCCGTGGCCTGAACCGGCAGACTCGCGCCGCTCCACACCTGAACCTTGACAATCGAAGAGACCCGGGCCGGGGCCGGACCCCGCTGGACACGCTACGACCCTGGGGTTTCTAGCGGGCCAGCGATCGCACGGCCCGGGTCACCGCTGCCTGGGCCAGCAACCGCAGATGCATGGGATCGGCCGTGACCTGACCGGTGGCCGCCGCCACCAGGGCATCACCGTCGACCGGCATGTGGGCCGGGTACAGGGCCCGGGCCAGGCCGTCGTGGCCGCTACGAGCCAGCCACTGACACTCGGTCTTGTCCACCCTGGCGTTGGTCACGATCACCCCGATGGTGGTGTTGGTCAGTTCCCCGTGCGAATCCGGAGGTCCCAGCGCCGGCCGAACCGGCGGGCCGATGTCGTGGTCCGCCGTGCCGTCGTCGATACGGCCGAAGGCGTTCACCGCCACCAGGGCGCTGACCACGAGTTCGGCCCCCGGCTCCGCTTTGGGCGTAGTGGCCACACGCAAGGTGGCACCGCCCAGGCCTGACGGCCGGGGTTGTCCCGACCACTTGTCGACGGTGGCCCCGGTGCCGGCGCCCACCGCCCCCACGGGCATCGAAGGTCCGAGCGCACCGCCGATCGCACTGTCGAACGCGAGGCGACCGTGCTGAGCCCCGGGTCGGACCGTGCTGTCACCCACGCCCAGATCGTAGAGGGCCATGGCCACCACAATCGGGACTCGGCCGTGAACGGTCTCGTACCCGCGGCCGGCGGCAGCCAGTCCCTCCACCACGCCGTGGGCGGTGGCCAGTCCGAACGCCGACCCCCCGGTGAGTACCACGGCATCGACTCGGTCCACCGTACGGGTCGGATCGAGAAGGGCGAACTCCCGGGTGGCCGGGGCGCCGCCCCGCACCTCACCCGAGGCCACGGTTCCTTCCGGTAGGACCACCACCGTGCAGCCGGTACGGGCCCGATCGTCCGTCCAGTGCCCGACTTGCACGCCGGGCACGTCGGTCACCATGGGGGACTCGTCATGGCCGGCTCCCTCGATCGTCCGTCATGGCCTCAGCCGGCCTCCATGGCCAGTGTGTCGAGCCCGGTTGCGGGACCGGTGCGGATGAACCACTCCAGGCCGTAGACGGCGTTGAAGGTCTCGGCGTCCATGGTCAACACCTCGGAGTCGGTCGGGATCTGGCTGGCATGGGCGGCCATGGCCGAGCGCTTCTTTTCGATGACCGTGGTGACGTCGATGGTGGTCGTGACCTCGACGGTGGGCACCCCGGTGGGGGGCGGCTCGTGGAGTCCCCCCGGCGGGTAGCCGGCCTCCTGGTGGAGGGCGGCCACGGCATGGCCGACGAGGTGGGTGGCCACGAAGTGCAGGTGCTCCCGGTCGACGGTGGCCTCGTACACGGTTTCCAGGCCGGCCAGCGCAGCGGCCCGCTGCCCGATCCGATAGACGGCCAGATGGTCGGCGTGGCCGTAGATCCCGCCCTCGTCGTAGTAGATCATGGCCGTGGCCTCGACCTCGGCCAGAACCCGGGCCAGGCGGCCGGCCGCCTCCTCCACCGGAGCAAGGGCGAAGGCATCGGCCGGCACTTCGGAGCCGAGACCGGAGTCCCGGTAGCCGAGAAAGGCAAGATGATCCACCCCAAGCAGCTTGGCCGCCAACTCCGACTCCTGCCGGCGAATGGAGGAGAGTGGACCGACCGGGGAGCCGCTGCCGCCGGCGGGTTCGATCCCACCCTCGCCTCCGGTGGCCAGGACAACGGCCACAGGAACGCCACGCTCGGTCAACCGAGCGATGGTGCCGCCGGTGAAAATGGCCTCGTCATCGGGATGGGCGTGAAAGAAGACGTAGGTCATGGTGACGGGGGTCCGGATCGGACCGGCGGTTTCTGCCCGCTCAACGGGCCGACCGGAACCGGCGGTCAGGTCAGGCGACGGCCGGAGATCTCGTCGATCTCGATCTGCAGATACCGGTATTTGGGATTGTCGGACCACGGGTGGATGCCCAGTGCCTCGGCCTCCATGATGGCTTCGGTGCCCTCCACCTCCGAGGCGTGACCGTGTACCACCACGCTCCATCCGGTTTTCGATACCTCGTCCAGATTGTCGACCTCGAAGGCCACGGCGGTACCCAACACCGCAGCCGCCAGCTTTGTGCCGGGAATGGTGTGGATCACGATGCGGTTGTCGGTGGTCTTGTAGTTGACGGGATAGACGTCGGGCTTGTTGGCAATGGACACGGCGATGCGGCCGATTTCCTTCGAGGCCAGGAGCTTCCCGGCACTCGACCTCATCGATGATTTCCAGCCCGGTTCTCTCGTCGATCATGGTTCCATTTCACCACCCGATGGACCTTTTCGCCAGCACACCGACTTTCAGCTCTGATCACCTGACTGCGCAGGCAGCACAACAGCGGCCAGTTTGTCCCGATTTCGCACCATCTGGATCGATGTCACCACATCATCGACCCAGGTGACGGTGATGACGGTGTCGAGTTCACCGTCCACCGAGATGGCCAACGCCGGCTGGCCGTTGACCCGAATTGCGGCGAAGTGTTGCTCAACGCGTTCGTCCACGCCCCCGGGTTGGAACCTCTTGGCCAATCCGACGAGGTACCGGCCCACCCGATGGGGCCCGACGACGGGAGCCCTGGCCGCCCGGCGCTCGGCGCCGGCATCGGCCACCAGCACCACGTCGTCGGCCAGCAGGGCCTGGAGATCGGTGGGGTCACCACCATAGGCGGCCTCGAGGAACCGGGCGGTCAAGGTGTCGAGATCAGCCGGTTCGGGAGCGAATCGGGGCCGCTCGGCGCGAACACGACGGCGGGCCCGCACCCCGATCTGGCGGGTGGCGGCCGGAGTACGGTCCACGATTCCGGCAATCTCGGTGAACGGCAGGTCAAACACATCGTGAAGTAGGAAAACCACCCGCTCCACCGGGCCCAGCCGCTCCAGCACGGCCATGAACCCCAGCGACAGCGACTCGGCCAGCAGCGACGCCGACTCCGGGTCGACGACACCGCCTCCGTGGAGAGGGTCGACGTCGACCGGTTCGGGCAGCCAGGGCCCGACGTAGAACTCCCGCCGGCGCTGGGCCGAACGTAGACGATCGAGGGCCAGCCGACTGACCACGGTGGTCAACCACCCCGCTGGATTGGCGATGGGACCATCAGCCGACTCCGTTCCGGCCCGCTGCCAACGCAACCAGGTGTCCTGCACCGCCTCGTCGGCGTCGGCTGCAACCCCGGTGACGCGGTAGGCCACGCCCCACAGCCGGTCCCGCTCGGCCTCGAAGATCCGAACATGGTCGTCCAACATGTTCACGCCCGTGATCATGCCACCGGACGGGACAACCTGGCGAGGTGACGGTGGGCGGCCATGGCCGCATCCCGGGCGCTGGCCAGCGTGGCATCGGCCAGGTGGCCGACATGGCCCACCCAGTCACCGGCGATGAAGACGTCGTTGCGCCCGGTGTCGTCGACGGCGGGGCGCCCGGCCAACCCGCCGAGTTCGGCGGTGGCCACGGCGCTGACCACGGTCATGTTGTGAAGGTAACGAGGATGGACGACCCGGTCGGGTTCAATTCCGGCCATGACCGCCAGTGACTCCAGTTCTTCCCGTCGAGACGCCCGATCCGTGGCCCGTCCGGGAGCCGATTCGTATGCCGGTTCGATGACTGATTCGCGTGCCGATTCGGCGCCGGAATCTGGAGCAGATGCAGTTGCGTGGTTAGGCCCCAGGTAGAGGGCGCACGACACCAAGCTGTGCCCGGTCGGGGCCAGCCGGGCCGGACCGGCGTGGTTGGACAGATAGAACGGCTTGTCGACTCCCAGCACGAAGTTGTGCCGGGGTTGCCCTCGCAGCCCCAGGTCGAGGCAGGCGGCTCTTGCTGGCGGACCAGTTCGATAGTCACGGCCGACAACTCGAGCGGTCGAGGCCGGATCACCGGTGGCGACGACCACAGCATCGGCGTCGGGCAGTCGACGAAGCGGCTCGCCGTACCGGATCTCGACTCCGGGGTGATCACGCAGTCGGCCCTCGAGGGCGTCGACCAGGGTCTGCCAGCCCCCGTCAAGGTAGAGCACCGGCCGGCCCAGGCCGGCCTGGACCTGGGCCACGGCCACCTGGGCGCTGAGTTGATCGGGAGCATGGGTGTAGGTGGTGAGGCGGATGATGGCGTGAACCAGGGCCCGGGATCGGGGCCGGGCGACCATATCCTCGACCCAGTCGGCGGCCGAGACCGCGGCCCACGAGTCAGGATCGAGTCGGGGGAGACGGGCCAGGGCCCTACCCACCTCCAGCTTCTCGGCCGGCGACAGGAAGTCGGTGCGCAGCAGGCTGATCGGCCCGCCGGGGGCAAGGTGCAGCCGTCCGGCATGAGCCAGCATGCCTTTCTTGGCCGGATTGCCCCCTGACAGCGGCACTCCAAGCTCGTGCAGGATCTCCACGGCCGGACCGCCCTCGTAGAGGGCATGCGGTCCGAGGTTGAGGGCGAAACCGTCTCGAAGGTCGGTGCGAGCCCGTCCCCCCGTCGCCGACCGTGATTCGTGGACGATCACGCCATGGCCGCGATCGGCCAGATGATTGGCGACGACCAGGCCGGCCAGTCCAGCGCCGATGACGGCCACACGGGTCCGGGGCCGACGACGGACCGGTTTGGAAGAGTGCTTTTCGCGGTTCATGCCTCCATGACGAGACAGCGTCCGGCACTGTGACACCGCCCGCCGATGTCAGTGGTGAGCCGCGGACGACACCTGGGGCGTAGCTGTCGAACGTCACCAATGTCGCCGGCCGGGTTTGGGGTTCGAGCTCGTCCGGCAGCGGATCGACAACTATCCTCCCGATATGGGATTCCTCGACGAGATCGTCGGCTCGTTCAGCACCGGGGCCGACGGCAATCCGACCGTGGCCATGATGGACGCCGCCTTCGCTCATGAGGGCATGGGGTGGCGCTACGTGAACTGCGAGGTACCACCCGCTGACCTGACCGCGGCCGTGGCCGGGGCGGTGGCCATGAACTGGCGTGGTTTCAACTGCTCCATTCCCCACAAGCAGACCATCATCGCCCACCTCGACTCCCTTGCCCCCTCGGCCAAGATCTGTCAGGCCGTCAATTGCACCGTCCGCACCGACGACGGTCGCCTGATCGGTTACAACACCGATGGCAAGGGATTCCTCGACTCGCTAGTCGGACTGACGCCGGTCGACGACCTTCGGGTCACCCTCATCGGTAGCGGCGGGGCCGCCTACGCCATTGCCGCCGAGCTGGCCTTGGCCGGAGCCTCCACCGTGGCCGTGGCCTCCCGCAACCAGACAACGGCCCGCAGGCTGGCCCGACTGATCAACGACGTCCGGGCCGACTGCGGCACCATGGTCGACTGGAGCCCGGACTCGGGTTCGCTGATCCTCCCGCCCGGCACCGACGTTGTCGTTCAAGCCACCCCGGTCGGCATGTTTCCCGACGTTGACGACGTCGTACCCGTCGACTGGACATCGATCGGGGCCGATACGATCGCAGCCGATGTCGTGGTGAATCCGCCCCATACCCGGTTTCTCACCGAGGCGGCCCGGGCCGGCGCAACGACACTCGACGGGACAGGCATGTTGGTCAACCAGGCAGCGGAGAACATACGCCTGTGGGCCGGTCGAACCGTTCAGAAGTCAGTGATGCGAGGGGCGCTCGAAGCCACATTCCCCGAGGCGAACTGAACCGTCGCCGCCACGATGCGAAATCGAGAACGGGATGGGCCGGCCGACGGCTGGCCGGGTCGGGGTCGAGAAGTTACGATTCCTGCTGCGACCACGATGATTGGGGACCTGCGATGACCGATCCGATCTCGTTCCTTCACGACACCACGATCGATGATCTGGCCCCTGAGGTCCGCCACCAGACCACCCGATGCCTGGTCGATCTGTGCGGGTCACTGGTCGCCGGCCGGCACACCACGCTGTCGCAGATCATCAGAGATCACGCCGCCACCGTGTACGGCGGCGATCAGGCCACCGTCCTGCTCGACGGCCGTCGGGTCAGTGCCCCGGGGGCGGCTCTGGCCACCGGCATGACCATCGACAGTTTCGACATCCACGATTCTCACCGGGAGTCGTTGGGCCATGCCGGGGTCCACATCCTGGCCGCCATGGCCGCCGTCTGCGAGCTGCAGGAATCCCGGGGGCACGACCTGCCGTCGGGAGCCGAGTTCCTCACCACGATGGCCGTCGGCTACGACCTGGCGTGCCGAGCCGGTGAAGCCCTGCACGGCACCGTGGCCGACTATCACACCTCGGGAGCCTGGGGTGCGGTCAGTTCAGCCGGCCTGTTCGCCCGCATCGTGGGCCTCGATCGGGCCCGGACCCGGGAAGCCCTGGGTGTGGCCGAGTATCACGGACCCCGGAGCCAGATGATGCGCTGCGTCGATCACCCGACCATGGTGAAGGACGGCTCAGGCTGGGGGGCCATGGCCGGCGTGTCGGCCGGGCTGCTGGCCGAGAGCGGGTTCACCGGAGCACCGGCCGTCACCATCGAGTCCCCCGAGGTCGAGGGTTGGTGGGAGAGCCTGGGCCGGCACTGGTATGTGATGGAGCAGGGATTCAAGGCCCATGGTTCATGCTGGTGGGCCCAGCCCCCGATCGAGGCCGCACTGGCGCTGAGCCGGACGCATCGACTGGCGACGTCCGATATTGCCCGAATCCGGGTCGAGATCTTCGAAAGGGGGCCCACCTCGACCATCCCGAACCTGCCACCACCGAGCAGGCCCAGTACTCCATCCCGTTCCCGGTGGCGGCGGCGCTGGTGAAGGGGCTCTCGTCATCGGGTCGGACCGAGACCTGGTACGGGCTCGGACCCGATGAACTCCTGGAGCACAGTCTCCACGACCCCGAGACCCGGCGTCTGGCAACAGCGGTGGAGCTGGTGGAGGCTCCTGACCTGACCGCCGCCTTCCCCAAGCGATTCCTGTCCCGGGTGACCCTGACGCTGACCGACGGCCGGGTGGTCCGCAGCCCGGAAACCACCTTCCGGGGCGAGCTCGACGATCCGCTGTCCGACCGCGAGGTGACGGCCAAGTACCGATGGCTGGCCTCGACATTGCTGTCCGACGACCGGGTGACCCGGATCGAGGAGCTGGCCCGGGGCATCGCCGATCTCCCCTCGATCGAGCCGTTGCTGGCCGCCCTGGTCGACGGGCCGGATCGGTGATCGAACTGGCGGCGGCCGAGCCGGCCCCGGGGCGAGACTTCGCCCATGCCGATCACGGCCGACGCGACCTGGCGGTGATGAATCGCATGCTGGGTCGGCTCCGGCTCCACATCGACCAGGTCGGTGCCGATCGGGCCGCCGGGTCCCGCCGCGACCTGTTCACCGACGACGAGGGCGAGCATCTGATCGTACTCCCCCATCCCGATCTACTGCCGATCACGGGGGAGCTGACCGCCGTCGGGTTCTTCGGCCAGGCCCGATCCAACATCGATCACACCCCGATCCTCGACCTGGAGGACGCCCTGATCGAGGACATGCCATCCAACGCCGGCCTCGTGGCGTACTACAACGTGCACTGGCCCGATACCGGCTGGGGCAACCTGGTGCTGTTCGTCGATGACGGGGCCAAGGAAGGCTGGGGCCACGACCAACGACACCTCGATTCCATCGAGCTGTCGCCCCGCCATTACCACTCCATCCGTCTCCACAATGGAGCGCTGCCCGGTGGGCTGCCCGGCGCCGGCGTCATCCACCTTGTCCGCACCAAGTACCTGGACTTCGATCGACCGTGGCGAGCCGTTCGCCGGCTCGACGGCACCGGAGGAAGCGCCGACGGCTGACCTAGGCAGGGATGGCGGAGCGTGATCCGGTGGAGGTTCCGGACAGGCGGGCCGCCACCGCCTCCAGCCGGTTGTCGTAGACGGCGGCCATGGTCGACCAGTCGAACCGGCGCATGCTCTGGGCCAGTCCGGCGGTGGCCGATCTGAGCTCCTCGATTCGGGCCACGGCGTCGACCAGGGTGGTGCCGAAGTTGCCCGGCTTGTACAACACGGCGGAATGCCAGGGCGGGCGGATGAGTTCCGGATAGCTCAGGGCGTTGGGCAGGACGGGCACGCACCCGCTGGCCACGGCCTCGACGACGGCGACGCCGAAGAACTCGTGCCGGGCGCAACTTACCACCAGGTCGCAACGACCCAGCGCCTCCAAATACTCGTGCCGATCAAGTTCGCCCGACATCAGGATCCACGACCCGAAGCGCCTCTCGGCCTCCTCCCGCTCGGCCTTGGCCGTGGCCGCCCCCGACGGAGGATCCTGGCCCGCCAGGACAAGGCGAAATTCCAATCCGGCGGCCACCACCTTGTCCAGAGCGGCGATGAAGGCGGCCGGATCCTTGTCCCGCTCCCAGCGGTGGGGCCACAGGATGACCGGGGGTCCCGAACGTCGAGCCGCCGACAGGGCCGAGCTGACGAAGCGATCGGGTTCACCCTTCTTTTTCGCAGCAGCAGGCTGCCGGCCGAAACCGAGCCATGGCCGATCCCGTTGCGCGTGCCGTTGCGTTGGCGCTTGGGAACCCCGTTACGGACTGCGCCGTGGACCGCAGTTCGGTGTCGGGTGCCGCGGCCCTCGCCGGTCGCCACTCCACCGTCGGCCAGGGCGGCGTCGGAGTCGGGAAGTGGCGGCGGTTCCGGTGGGTAGACCCGAGGCAGAACCGGCGCCTCCAGGGTGCTGACCGGGAACGGCTCGGATTCGGGAACGTGGGACAGGTCGACACCCACTGGGAACACCTCGAACCTACCCACAACGCGGTCGAGCATCGGGACATGGGTTGCATCCGGCAGATTGGTGACGAACTCGGGAAGGGCGTCGGCCACGGCCCGCAGGTGGTAGTAGCTGTTGAACAGCACCAGATCGGCGGCGCACCACGACATCCAGTTGCGGAGTGCGGCGCCATTGTCGTAGTTGCCGTTGGCCACGGGATAGACGAGCTGGCTCTCGTGCTGGTAGATGACCACGGCAACGTCGGCAGAGAGGTTGCGGCGGGCCAGACCCAGCATCTCGGCCACATCGACCAGTCCCGACACCAGAAGCAGGTCGGGCTGGCCGTGGGTGTCGATCCAGGCCGTGATTTTCTCGGCCAGCGGCAGGGCGCCGCCCCGTAGCCGCCAACGCCACAACTCACCCGGTAGGCCGACAATATGGACGTCGTGTCGGCTTGCCTTCCGGTATCCGGTGGCCCAAGCCAGGTGGGACCCGGTCTCCCATGGCTCAACCAGCAAGATCCTCACAGCTCACTCCTGAAGTTATCCCGCCGGGATGCTTGCAGATCGCCGCCACTGTCGATGGTAGAACACCGTATGCACCCTCTCGTAGATGCTGCTGGTTGTTGCTTTTGACGGTGCCTCCACGGTTCTTGTCGACCCACGTTGCCGAGGCCTTGCCGATACGAGGATCGACGATGGTGCGGCCGAATCGCTCGGGGCAACCGACTGCCACGTGATCAGGCTGAGCGTCGAGGGAAGGTCCGTGATCCGGGGCGGCCGTTATGAGATGACGACGGAAGTGAAGTCTGATGACTTGCCGGGCCGCTTCAGGCTGCGGGCCGGTGGCGCCGATATGGCTACCGATCTACAGATCGCGTAGGAAGCGGACGAGATCGGTGGTGGTCACGATGCCGTGCAGCTTGCCGTCTGCGTCGATGACCAGCACCGAATGGGCCTTGCCGTCGGACAGCATCTCGGCCGCCTCCTGAACCGATGCGTTCGGGGGCAGGCTGAGAAGCTCGGCGGTCATGGCGTCCTCGATGCTGAACTGATAGTCGAGCATGGCGGTCATGGCCTTGTCGTCGAATCCCTCGGTGTCGTAGGCCAGTTTGAGCACGTCGACCGACGAGACCATACCCACCGGCCGGCCGCGCTCCATCACCGGAACATGGTGGAACGGCGCCGACCTGAGCATGTGGTAGACCTCGGATAGCGGCTGGTCGCGATCGACGGTCACCACCTCGGTCGTTAGGATCTGGCTAATAGGGACTCGACGCTTCATGTCCCCTATCTTGTCGGGATACGCACTCGGATACAACTGGTTGAGCGCGGCCCAGCCGGTACGTACTGCAGGCCGGGTGAAGCACCGAACCTGGGCGCAGGCGGGCGCGATGGGCTGAACGAATCGCTCCGGCGCCCACGCCTGTCGGGACTCCGTTGGAGCTCCGGAGCCGGCCGGGGCGGGCTCGCCACCCAAGACGGGTGATGACGCTCACGCTGCGGTCAACCATTCTTCCATGAGGACCGAACCGGAGGCTGCCCGCAGTCGAGTCCAGGATTATCGGTCCGACAAGAAAAAACTGCCTACCGAACTCGGTCAACACTACTACTCCAATTCGACCAACGGCGACGATGCACCTATAGACATTCCACGCCATCCCCCCTACAAGGACCTCGCAATCATGAGCCAACGTTCAACGACTTCGCACCCTCCTGCTCGTCGGGATCATTCGATGTTCAGACCACGCACTCTTTGGGTGCTGGTAGGGGTCCTTGTCGGTCTCATGAGCCTGCTCGGCGCCTGTGCCGACGAAGGGGAGGATCAGGGGGCGGGCGAGCAACCGGCCGAGACCGCCGCACCCGAGCCCGAGCCCGAGCCCGAGCCGGAGCCGGAGCCCGAAACCACCGAGGCGCCGGCCACCGATGACGGCCAGGCAAGCGACGACGGGCTTTCCACCGAGGAGTTGGTGCTTCTGGGCATCCTGGCACTCGTCGTGATCGCCGTCATTGCCGGGGCAACGAGCGCCTCCAGACGACGGTCCGCCGCCAAGGCGGCGGCCAAGTCCGAGCTCCAGGCGCAACTCAACCAGATCGTCGGGGCCAGTCGTTGGATTCACGATTCAGGTAGCGTGGAGATACTCCTGGCCACTGATCCCGCCCAGGCCCAGTCAACCTGGATCGATGTCCGACGCCGAATGGTCGACCTCGAGGGGCAGATCTCGACATTCGTCGCCGGCACCACCGATACGAACCTGACAACGGTTCTCACCAATCTCGGTCAGTCGGTCACCGAACTCCGGGGCGCACAGGAAACCTATGTGTCGGCCAAGCTCCGACTGCAGGGCACGCCAGAGGATCACGAACTACTGAGGATTCCCGATCAGGCGGTGAGTGATCATCGACAGCGGCTTGCGGCTGCGATCGAACCGGTGGCCCTCGCCGCCCGTCGCTAACCGATACCGGCCCGTTGACCTCACCCGGGATGGGGGAAGTCGCTCCCGGGAAACCATGGGATCGTGGAACATACCAGGCAGCTCCCGCTGCGTGTGGTCGACGTCACAAGGAGAGAAATGCCGTGCCCATCTTTGACATATTCTGGTCGATGCTCTGGTTCTTCCTGTTCTTCGCCTGGATCTCGCTCCTGATCTCGATCCTCGCCGACATCCTTCGAAGCGACTTGTCGGGCGGCGGCAAGGCGGTTTGGGTGCTCTTCGTGATCGTGCTGCCGCTACTCGGCTGCCTGATCTATCTGACCGTCCACGGCAACGACATGCAGCAGCGAACGCTCGATCATGCCCGGCGTCTGGAGGGAGCCCAGCGCGACTACATCCAGTCGGTGGCCGGTAACGGGTCGAATACCGCAGATGAGCTGGCCAAACTGGCCCAGCTCCGGGATCAGGGTGTTGTCACCGAGAAGGAGTTCGCGGCCCAGAAAGCCAGACTGCTCGCCTGATCCGAGATCAGTCGCCCCCGGTCGCTCCGACGGTTCGAGAGTGACGTCCGGTCTGCGTCCGACCATCCGACGGAGATCGACGACGGGTACTCTGGTTTAGAGAGGTTGGGTTGTGCCATGACCCGGCCTACCGAGCCGGCCGGAGACCGGCGGCGAAGGAGACGTCGGTGAAGAGCGAACTCGTCCTGCTCCATTTCGAGAACCCGGCTGCAGCCGAAAGGACCATGTCGACCATTCGTACCCTCGAGGCCGAAGGTTTCGTGGAGCTGGAGGATGCCGCACTCATCACCCGGGCGTCCGACGGCGAAGTCGAGGTGAGCTCTCTCCAGTCCGGCGACGGCAGGACGAAGCCGGCTCTGGGAGCGGTTGTCGGCCTGATCGCCGGAGGACTGGTTGGTCTCCCGGTCCTGGGCGCCCTGGCCGTCGGTGGCGTGGCCGCCAAGAAATCGGTCGATGCCGCCGTGAAGGAACTCGACCAACTGCTCGACGACGTGGGCCGGCGGGTGGACGCCGGCTCGGCCGCCCTGGCACTGTCGGTGCGCTCCATGCCACAACCCGACATGGTGTCCGACCGCCTCTCGATCCACCGTGACGAAATGACTCGGGTGGAGATCCCCCCGGAGCTTAGGGCAGAACTCGACGCCCACCGTCGACCTGACTAGAAGACGTCGAGTTCATCGACGGTGAACGTCACCGGCTCCATGAGGGTGCCTCCCGGGGTGATCCAGCGGCAAATGGCTCATTCAGACGTTGGTCGTTCCCCGCTCAGACTCTCGAGCTCGTGTTGCCCGAACTCGGCCAGGGATTCCGTCTCGATCCCACGACGGTGAAGGTAACGACGGTGCATGAGATAGGCCAGCGCCCCAACGGGAATCGGGAACCAGTAGGAGACGAGCCGGAAGGCCAAGGTGGCCAGAACGGCATCACCCGGGCTCAGACCGGCGAGGGTCAGGGTGCCGGTCAGCCCTGCTTCGACGAACCCCAGTCCTCCCGGTGTGAACGGAACCCGCGAGAGCAATGACGCGGTCACGAAGGCCAGGAGGAGCACCGAACCGATGTCGTCATGTCCCACGCCGCGAACGGCCAGCACCAAGGCCAGGTACTCGAACCCCCATCGACCGAGGCTGGCCACCACGACCCATGGCCAGTTGGTCGACAGATGTGAGCGGACCAGATCCCGAGCCTCGACAAAAGTCTGCGAACGGGGTGGGGCCGACCGCTCGCCGCGGCCGGTTCTTCGGAGCACGGCGTCCACCGACCGGCCGAATAGAACCAACGGTCGGTCCCGGAAGAAGAACAACCCACTGACCAACGCAGCGGCAACGAACCCGATCACCGCAGCCACCGTGGCCCGCAGAAGGAGTGGAGCGATAGGGGGTCCGAGGAGAATCGCCGGAATCGCAAACACCGGCAGCGAGAACAGCACGGCGAAGTTGAGGATGGTGGCAACAGCAAGGCCGGTCCCAACAGCCCGTTTCGCCACACCGGCATCTTGGAGCAGTCGATACTGGACAGCGGTCGCCGTGGCCGCCCCTCCGGGAACGATCCGTGCGATTGCCGACGATGCCAGTTGCGAGGTGGCCATCAAGGTCCAGTCGTTCGAACGCAAGCACAACCCGTACAACACCCAGAAACAGACCAGACTGATCACCATGGAGATCGTCATGAGCCCCAGCGAGCCGGGGCGCAGACGTTCGAGTTCGGGCCACGAGCTGAATACCTCGACGACAGCGGGGATCACGAGATACACCGAGACAGCCGTTATGGTGAGACCGACCGCCCTCTTGACGAATCGGCTCCACGTCTTCACCAAATGGGGGCGGCGGCGAGTCCGGTGTCAGAGGTCATACCGGCGACTATAGCTGCCGGCCATAACATCATGGCGACGTCGTCGGGAACTCGTCGAGCACAGCGAATTCGGCCATACTTCACCCATGACCGCAGGGCTGGACCGAACTCGGGGATCGCTGACCGATGCGGTCGATCTGCTTCGTGACAGCGCGACGGCGTTCAGCGAGGATCGAGCTCGGAGGCTCTCGGCCGGCCTCGCCTACTACGCCGTTTTTGCTCTGGTACCGGCGCTGATGACATCGGTCTTCATCGCTGCCATCTTCGTCGGCAAGGAGGCCGCCGGCGGGACATTCTCCGAGGGGATCGAAGGGGCCCTGGGACGGGATCTCGCCGTCCAGCTCGAAGACGCAATCGCGTCGGCCTGGGAGTCCACCAACACATCCGGGTTCGCCGTGCTCAGTCTGCTCGTCGTGGCCTACACCGCGTCGGTGCTCTTCATGGCCTGGCGTGACACGTTGGAGGTGATCTGGGACGTGCCCTACACCTTCGGTGTGCGGATCACCATCATGAAACGCATCTACGGGATGTTGATCCCGGTTCTGGTGGGGATCGTTCTTGCTGCGATCGTCGTGGTCCAGACCGTGGTGGCCCTGCTGTCCGAACTTTCCCGCTTCGGACTCATCGACGCCACCTTGCGGGTGGCGGGGACCGCCATTCCGGCAGTGGTGGCAGTGCTTGCGCTGGCCGGTCTGTATCGTTACTCGACGCGGGCCGCCAAGCCCCCGTGGTCCCACGTGTTGCGTGGTGCGGCAGTGGCGTGGGTCGGGCTTGCCGTCCTGTCGTGGGGCTTCGGGATCTATGTCCGGTTCATCGGCACGACGAGCTTCGCCGGGGCCGCCAGCAGCATTGTCGTGGGACTGGTCCTGCTGTACTACGGCGCCCAGATCCTGGTGTTCGGGGCCGAGGTGGTTCGTTGCTCGGCCGACGGTGATCCAGCCTTCACCTGGCCCGGCACCGATCGCCGGGACGGGCGGTGATCAGTCTGTTGGGGTGTTGGTGGGTGGTTGTTGTGTTGCGGTGACCCAGGTTTTGAACAGTTGGTGGATTGATGCTGCTCCGATGAGGGGGTGGGCGGGTTGGGGGAGTTGGGCTGGTGCCAGGATGAAGGGTCGGGTTTGTTTGCCTCCGAGGCCGCCGTGGAAGCCGATCAGTTCTTCGAAGGCGGCGCCCTCGTCGGCCACGGGATCATAGAAGCTGTTGATGAGTAGGTCGGGGCAGTTGTCGAAGCTGCTGGTGCGGCGGAGGTGTTCGGCGGTGTTGGGCCCGAACACGGCGAGTGGATCCTGGCCTTCGATGTGGCCATCGCTCAGGTGGTGGATCCCGTTCGGGCCCAACACGATGTCGCCCAGGGTCTGGTCTCGGACCATGACGATACCGATGCCGTCGTGGTGTCGTAGCCCTTCGATCAGCCCGGGGTGAGCGTGTTCGATCTGTTGGCGGGTGGCCCGTCCGGCAAGGGTGGCGAACGAGACCAGGCCGAGGTTCCCGGAGGCGAGCACGACGATGTCGTTGTCATCGAGTTGTTGCTCGGTGGCCGGACCGAGGACGATTTCACCGTCGACGGCTCGGCGTCGGGTGGCTCGTTCCACCACTTTGCCCATTGTTGATTCGTCGGCGGCGGCATCGGTGAGCAGACCGCTCACGTTGTTCCAGCCCTCCTCGGCCAACACCGGGGCGGTCACGCTGGCTCCGGCCAGACGCTGCACCAGCTCGTCGAGGGTTTCCCCGTAGCGTTGTTTGAATGTCGCCCCCTGGGTTTGGCCGTGGTCGGCCAGGACCACCAGGTAGTACGGGCGGGGTGCGTCCGACAACTCGGTGAGGAGTCGTTCCAGTTGATCATCGGTGCGTCGCAGGGTGTCGAGAGCGTCGGGGGCGGCGATCCCCGAGTGGTGAGCGACCTCGTCATAGCCCACCAGGTCGACATAGGCCGTTGGCACACCCCGGGCGATGTCGGCCACCAGAACCGACCAGGTGATCTCGGCCAGCACCACGGTCGTGGACGCTCGAAGCAGGGGATACACCCCACCGCGATGCACAGAGGGCTGGACACCGTGGCGCCGGGCCCGGCGGGCGGCCCGCAGTTCGCGGCCGATGTCGGCGACAGCCAACGCGATGATCCGGAACAAGGCGTACGGGCTCGAGATCACATACAGAAACCGGTTCCGTCCCAGGATCTTCGTCCCGGCGGTGCTGAAGGTCATCATCGTGTCGTCGGTGTCGCCGCTGAACACGTTGGTCCTCGATGCCCCACCGCCGACCAGGAGCCCAACACCGCTGGATTGGCGGGTCTCGATCTCGGCCGCGTCCTTGGGACGGTTGGTGACCATGATGCGCCCGGTGTCTTTTTCATACCAGCGAAACGCCGGCATGTTGTGATTGTCGCCAAGCAGGATCCCGGCCTGCATGGCACCGGTCTGCGACGACAGATCGCACTCCCATTCCAACAACCGGTGAGTGCCGGACGAAACCAGGCGACCCAGAAACGGGGCGTGTCCTGACGCCATGGCGTCTTCGAGCACATCATGACCCAGACCGTCGATCTGAATGAACAACAAGCCCGGAACATCCCCCCGCTCCGGAGGTTCGACCCGGTTCACCACCCGCCGCACAACCCTGCTGCGCCAGGCGTGATCGCCATCAACCGACAACACCCCACCCACGACAATGTTGACCACCGTCAGGGAAAACGCCACAGCGATCGCCGACCAGAACGACCCCACCTCCACCCCACCCACAACCGCCGCCGCCACCCACACAAAAACAGCGTTGAGCCCGAAGGTGAACAAACCCAACGTCAACAAGATCAACGGAAGCGTGACCCGAACAATCAGCGGCCACAACACAGCGTTGAGCACCGCAAGAGTGACCACCATCCCCAACGCATTCACAAACCCATCGATACGGAACTCATCAACCAAGAAATCCACCAGGAGCAGGGTGACCGCCTGGGCAACCGCCAACACCACAACACCCCACACCCTGACCCGGGTGGACGGACGATCAATCGGCAACAAAGGGGGCATCGGTGTCGGCATTGGCTCGGGTTTCACCGGCGGGGGATTCTTAGTTGGTGACTCAGGGTTCGAGTGGTGATGGTGGATGGCAGCATTTGTCGTGATGGGGTGGGCTCGGCGCCGCCCGGTGGTCAGGAAGACTCGGTGGTGTCGGCCCGGAGCTGGGCGGTCGCCGCGTCCCAGGCGTAGATCACGGCGGTACCGGCCACCAGGTCATGGAGTTGACGGCGGTCGCGACGGAACAGACCGATGAGCAAGCCAACACCGAAGAGCAGAAAGCTGATCGGGAACACGATGGTGCGGACAACCGGTGCCCAACCCGTGAGTTTGTGGCCGTCCGCTTCAACGACCATGAGACCCAGTACGGCCTTGCCGATCGTTCGACCGGTGGCTGCCAGTGAGCCGGCGTAGTAGAGGAAGAGCCACGACACATAGGCGAGGGCGATGATGGTTGAGTCGCTCTCGATGTCGAGGTCGACGCCGATCACCACTTGCAGTGCGGCCGAGGTGAGTACGAGACCACCGGTGAACAGGAGACCGGCCAGGAACTGGTCGACCAGGAAGGCGAGGAATCGGGAGACCGACCCGGCCGAGTGGCGTTGAAGTGCGACCGCCCGTTGGGGCAATGACATGGCCTGCAGGTCCCCGATGGGGGAGGGGCCCGATGGGAGGTAGGGAACCTCCCGGGCCTGGCCTCGCAGCACTCGGGCCGGAACCGCCTGCACCACCTGGTCCACGGCGATGAGCTGGGTTCTGGCCACGTCGAGGAGCTGGCCGAAGATTCCGGTCGTCGACCGGGCGATGATGGCACCGAGCTCGGTCCGTTCCACGACTGCGTTGACGTCGACCCGGTTCATGAGACGGTCGGCGTCGACCCGGTCGATCATGGCGTTGACATCAACCCGCTCGATCATGTTGTTGACATCAACCCGCTCGATCATGGCGTTGACATCAACCCGCTCGATCATGGCGTTGACATCGACTCGGGCCAGAAGACGGTCGGTGTCGACCCGGTCGATCATGGCGTTGACGTCGACCCGGTCGACCATGGCGTTGACATCAACCCGCTCGATCATGTTGTTGACATCGACCCGCTCGATCAATCGGTCGGGGTCGATGCGCTCGAGCAGTGCATTGACCGCGATGCGACCGAGCAGCCGGTCCACGTCGATCCGGTCCAGAAGGTCGTTGATGTCGACCCGAGCCAGCAGTGCGTCGATGTCGACCCTGCTCATGAGTCGGTCGACGTCGATCCTCTCGATGAGTTCATCGAGGTCGATTCGCTCGACGAGGTGGTTCACATCGATGCGGTCGACCACGTGGTCGACATCGACGTTGTCGACCACCGGTGACACCACGGACCCGACTACACGACTCAGCACCCTTTCGGCCAACGGCCGACTCCCCTCATGGTCGATGCTCTCGCCGCCACTTGTCACACTCATAGTATGGGCAATGCCGAGAACCCCTGGCCCCACCCAACCAGGGTGAGGCCGGGCGAGGATCCTACAACTAGCGTTAGGGACGCACCCTTGAAGTCGAGCGAGAAGGATCCAGAAAATGCCGAACGGAAAACCGAACATTCTCGTCATGTGGGGCGATGACATCGGAATCAGCAACCTGAGCTGCTTCAGCAATGGGATGATGGGGTACCGCACCCCGAACATCGATCGCATTGCGCGTGAGGGCGCAATGTTCACCGACTACTACGGGGAGCAGTCCTGCACCGCCGGCCGGGCGGCGTTCATCACCGGCCAGAATCCGTTCCGGACCGGGCTGACCAAGGTCGGTCTGCCGGGGGCCGACGTCGGTCTGCAGGACTCCGACCCGACGATCGCCAGGGCACTGAAGGAACAGGGATACGTCACCGGGCAGTTCGGCAAGAACCACTTCGGCGACCTCGACAAGTACCTGCCGTCGAACCATGGATTCGATGAGTTCTTCGGCAATCTCTACCACCTGAACGCCGAGGAGGAGCCGGAGCTGCGGGACTATCCACCCGAGGCCGATTTCCCCGACTTCCGCAAGAATTTCGGTCCCCGCGGCGTGATCCACAGCTACGCCGACGGTCGGATCGAGGACACCGGACCGCTGACCCGGGAGCGGATGAAGACCATCGACGACGAACTCGTGCCCGAGGCCCAGCGGTTCATCCGAGACGCACACCAGGCGGGCGTTCCGTTTTTCATGTGGTTCAACACCACCCATATGCACTTCCGGACCCATGCCAAGGATGAGAGCCTGGGTCAGTCGGGACGCTGGCAATCCGAGTACCACGATGTGATGATCGACCACGATGGCAACATCGGCGAGATGCTCGACCTGCTCGATGAGCTCGGGATCGCCGATGACACGATCGTGTTGTACTCGACCGACAACGGACCCCACATGAACAGCTGGCCCGATGCCGGCATGACCCCGTTCCGTAACGAGAAGAACTCCATGTGGGAGGGCGCCTACCGTGTACCGGCCATGGTCCGCTGGCCGGGCAAGATCGAGCCGGGGATCGTGCTGAACGGCATCGTCAGCCACGCCGACTGGTTCGTCACGTTGCTGGCCGCCGCCGGCGTGCCCGACATCGCCGAGCAGCTGAAGGCGGGCACCGAACTGGACGGCAAGCACTACAAGGTCCACCTCGACGGCCACAACCAGTTGCCCTACCTCACCGGCGAGGTCGACGAAAGCGCCCGCGAAGCCTTCTTCTACGTGTCCGACACCGGGGATCTGTGTGCGCTCCGGTATGACAACTGGAAGTTCGTGTTTCTGGAGCAACGGTCCGGCGGCACCATGCAGGTGTGGATGGAACCGATGGTCGAGCTCCGCATGCCGAAGATCTTCAACCTCAAGACCGACCCTTACGAGCGGGCCGACCAGACGTCGAACACCTACTTCGACTGGCTCCTCGACCATGCCTACCTGTTCGTGCCGGCCCAACGCTATGTGGCCGGCGTGCTCGAGAGTCTGGTCGAGTTCCCGCCGAGCCAGAAGCCGGCCAGCTTCAGCCTCGATCAGGTGATGGAGAAGCTCCAGGAGGGTGTCATCAGCTCGTGAGCGCAGCCGGCCCCCGGGGTGCCGGGGAGGTGCGCAACGCTGGGCTCGTCTGGATCCCGGGCGGCACCTTCGCCATGGGGTCGGCCTCGCACTACACCGAGGAGGCACCGGTCCATACCGTTGCCGTCGATGGATTCTGGATCCGTTCGACCGCGGTCACGAACGCCGAGTTCGTCGAGTTCGTCGAAGCGACGGGCTACGTGACCGTGGCCGAACGGCCACTGGATCCCAAGGACTACCCGGGGGCGCCGGTGGAGAACCTCGTGCCTGGGTCGCTCGTGTTCACGATGACCTCGGGACCGGTGGATCTCACCCACCTCAACCTGTGGTGGACCTGGACACCGGGCGCCTGTTGGCGTCATCCGGAAGGGCCGTTGAGCAACATCGGCGACCGACTCGATCATCCAGTGGTCCACGTCGCCCACGAGGATGCGGCGGCGTTCGCCCGGTGGACCGGCGAATCGCTGCCGACCGAAGCGGAGTGGGAGTACGCCGCCCGCGGTGGACACGAGGGCCGATCCTTCATCTGGGGGGAGGAACCGGTGCCCGGCGGTGAGTATCTGGCCAACGTCTGGCAGGGTGACTTCCCGTATCGCAACACCGAGGCCGATGGCTTCGCCGGCACGGCGCCCGTTGGCTCGTTCCCGCCCAACGACTTCGGGTTGTACGACATGGCCGGCAACGTGTGGGAGTGGACCGACGACTGGTATGCCGATCAGCATCCCGCCGATGCCGACAAGCCGTGTTGCGTGCCGACCAATCCCCGGGGGCCGAGCATGGAAGCGAGCTATGATCCGGCGCAACCCCAGTTCGCCGTCCCCCGTAAGGTCGTCAAGGGTGGCTCGTTCCTCTGTGCCGACAATTACTGCCAGCGCTACCGTCCGGCCGCCCGCCGGCCGCAGATGATCGACACCGGGATGAGTCACGTCGGATTCCGAACGGTTGCACGGCCCGAACCTCCCGGCGCGTGAGGCTCGATGTCCTCCGCCGGCGATGAGATCGCCCGATTCTACGAGCGCCATCCGTACCCCCCGCCCGTCGAGAACCTGGACGACGATAGTGCCGCTTGGAGCGACGGCCGGCGCCGGCGGGTGGAGCACGCCCGCCTGTGGCCGTCCATCCCCTACCGTGACAATCACGCCATCCTGATCGCCGGCTGCGGCACGTCGCAGGCGGCGAGGTACGCACTCCGGTACCCGAACGCTCGAGTGGTCGGCGTCGATGTCAGCCCGACCAGCATCAGCGCAACCCAGCGGCTCGTCGAACGATACCGAATCACGAACCTGGAGCTTCATCGGAGCTCGATCGAGGACATCGGAGCGCTCGGCACATCGTTCGACCACATCGTGTGCACCGGCGTCCTGCACCACCTGGCCGAGCCGCACGTGGGCCTCAGGGCGCTCCGGCACGCGCTTGCTCCTGCCGGTGCGATCCACCTCATGGTCTATGCCTCGTACGGCCGTTTTGGCGTCTACCTGATGCAGGACTACTGTCGCCGCCTCGGCGTGAGGCCCGACCGGGGTGACATCGTCGAACTGGTGTCGACCCTGAGGGAGCTGCCAACCGGGCATCCGCTGAGCCACCTGTTGCGGAACACGCCGGACTTCGCCCATGACGACGCCCTGGCCGACGCCCTGCTCAACCCCCGCGATCGTTCCTACACCGTTCCCGAGGTCCTGGGTCTGATCGAAGGCGCCGGCCTGAGATTCGGTCGCTGGGTCCGGCAGGCGCCGTATCGACCCCAGTGCGGTGCATTGACCGAGGTGCCGCACGGGCGGCGTATCGCAGCACTGTCCGAACCCGAGCAGTTTGCCACCGTCGAGCTCTTCCGCGGCACGATGGTCCGTCACAATGTGATCGCTCATCGTGCCGACTCGCCCCTTCCGGCCGTTCCGGTCCGATGGGACGATGAGACCTGGCGGAGCTACGTGGCGATCCGGCCGACCACGGTGACCATGGTCGACGAACGACTCCCCCCGGGGGTCGCTGCGGTGTTGATCAACCAAGCCCACACCGATCGGGATCTGGTGTTCTTCCTCGACGCCCAGTCGCGACGGATCGTCGAGCAGCTTGACGATCGACGTCGATTGGGCGAGGTGAGCGGTGCCTCGGCCGGGCTGTTCGAACAGCTCTGGTGGCACGACCTGATCATGATCGACGCATCCGCCGCCGGCTCCTGAACCGGGCGAGCTCAACACACCGGTTCCGAGCGAGGCGCCTGAGCCGATGGGGCCTGGAGCCCTGGAATCCGGCGCGCTTGTCTGCTTCGACTTCCTACCCGGTCGATACCCGGATCCTCACCCACAGAGGCCGATGATCGCTGGCCCCGATCTCGCGAACAACGCCGGCTGCATCCGGGATCAGGCCTCGAACAAAGACGTGGTCGAGCGTGAACTCCCGGCCGCCTCGCCGCAACGTCGTGCCGGCGCCGGCAGAGGCCCGGGCCGCACCTACCGATGCCATTCTGGTGGCCAGAGCGTTGATCGAGCGTCGTGTGACCGTGTTGAAATCGCCGCCGAGCACCAGCAGCTCACTCCGCCAACCAGCGGTCGCGGCGGCAATCGCCTCGAACTGGCGCAGGCGCTTGCCCGAGCTCAACGACGGAATCTCGGTGTGAACACTGCAGGCACGGATGGCGATGCCGCCGACCGACACCGTCGCCCCGACGACGACCCGGGGGTGGCCGCCGATGACGGCCTTGTACGGCAGCAGCAGGGCCTCGGACTCGGCCATTGACCAACGGGACAGTATGGCGTTTCCGAAATTGCGGCCGGTCTGGGAATGGGTCCCGGCCGTGGCATAGACATAGTCGAGACCGAGCGCCTCTGCGATGCGCACCGTGCCCAACTCGTCCATCTCTTGCAGCAGCACGATGTCGGCGTTGCGCAGTTCGTCCCTGGCCGACAGTTCTGCGGCTGCCCTCTCCACCTCCAGGCCATGCTGGATATTCCAGGACACCACCAGCAACGACTCCCCCGGCTCCGCCTGCGGGCGGGCATGGCTACCGTGGTGGACGAGAAGATCCTCGGGGCCCATTGTGGAAGAGGCGCTGCCTACGCCACCGGTCAGCGATTCGGAAAGACGGTTGCCCAATCGTCTTTCATGCTGATCTGGGTCCAGCCGAGCCTTGCCGCCGTCTCCCCGATCGGCTCCTCCGACTCGAAGGTCCCGGCGACACTCTCGTAGGCATATTCCCGCTGGTCGTCGTCGTGATTCACCAACAGTGCGAGGCTCGGTGGCCCAGTGGTGTTGGTGTACTGCAGCATGTCGGCATCGCCCGGCGAGTTCCCGGCAGCCAGAAGCGGGCGTCGCCCGAGCATGGTCTGGATGTTCTCGATCTTGGCTCCACCCTCGTTCATCTTCCCCTGGACCGTGGCCGTCCGCAACAACAACGGCCGGCCGCCCTCCTCCACGAGTTCGTAGGTGACGAGGGTGCCCACCACACGCTCCGGCGGGATGCCGTAGACCTGCTGGCTGATGGCCCGCACGAACTCGGTGCCACCGCCGGACACAATGCAGTTACAGAAACCGTGGGATTCCAGTGCGGCCAGTAGTTCCAGCATCGGTTGATAGACCATCCGGTCGTACCTGCGGCCGTGGTCGGGATGGCGGGTCTCGGCGAAGAAGCTTCTGACCCGCTGTTCGAAGACCTCCGGTTCGATGTTCTCGAACAACCTCAGCAGGGCCAACGCCACCCGCTCGAGACCGAAGTCGGCAATGGCGGCCCCATCACCTCTCAGAACTGCCGAGTATTCAGGAACATCGTTCAGGTCGGGCTGGTCTGCGACCGAGCGCTTGAGTTGCCAGACAAGAAAGTCGAGCTGGGGGTAGCGGGGTTTCTCGCACCACAGGGTGCCGTCGTTGTCGAAGACGGCAAGACGCTCCTCTGGAGGAATCTCGGCCGAGCGTGCCAAGAAGTCCACGATCGAGTCCCGGGCCGGTCCCGGCCGCCAGGATGGAAGAATCGGTTTGGTCATGTTGTCTCCGTCATGGTCGCTGGGTTACTGGATGCGAAGTGCGGGGTTGGCCAGCGCAGCGTTGAGATCGAGCCGTCGCTGCTCGACCGTCTGCGACGACTGGAGAATTCGATCGTCTCGTGGCACGTTTAACCGGATTGCACCCAGCGGAAACCGCCGATCACCTCGGCCAGGCGTGAACGTTGGTCCGCCCGCACGGCCTCCTTCGATTGTGCCCGTGACGACATCATGTTGGTCACAGCCAGGATGGCGACAAGCGCGAGTCCGCCGATGATGGCGAGAAGGGTAACGGTCGGGCAAGGGCATCGGCAACCGGTTCACGGCAACTGGCCGGTGCTGACCGAGCGGTCGCCGACCACCAACTTGGCGAAGGTTGCGGCAAAGAGAGCAGGGACGATGACGGTGGCCTGACCGGTGTACTCGGCCACGAACACCACGGCGGTGAGCGGCACGGCATAGCCGGCCCCCAGCATGGCCGCGGCGCCCACAGTGACATAGAGCGCCAGGTCTTCTTCGCTGGTGGCATCGGCGAAGACGCGACCCACTACGGCGCCGGCGGCCATGAGCGGGATGAACAGGCCACCCACCCCTCCGCCGGCGATGGATACCGCCGGACCGACCGCTCGCAGGGCGAACACGGCCAGTAGAAGCCACACCGCGTGGTCGCCGCTGATCACCCAATCGATGACCGAGTTGCCCGATTGCAGCGCCAGGGACTCGCCGGTGAGTCCTCGACCGATCCCGTAGAGACCGGCCAACCCGGCGCCGGCGAGCAGAGCCCGTACCCACGGCGAACCCCATTCGGTGAGGTGTTCGGCCTGTCCGATGAGCCAGATGACGCCGAGGGCGGCCACGCCGACAACCAGACCGAGTACGACCGACAGCGCCGCTGACTCGTAGGTCAGCTCGATCAGCGGAACCTCCAGCTCGTGCTCGACGCCGTCGACGGCGGCCATGGTCATGAATCCGGTGGCGGATCCGAAGATGGCGGGCAACACCCGTTCACCGGCCAGGCGTTGACGGTAGGGAACCTCGAGGGCGAAGATGGCCCCCGCCGCCGGTGCCTTGAACACTGCGGCGATGCCGGCCGCAGCAGCTGCGATCAGCAGCCCATTGTGGGCCAAGGCTCCGAACGCTGGGACTCTGCGCCGAAGTACGGTCGCCACCGCGGTGCCGGTGTAGACCGCAGGCCCTTCCAAACCGAGCGGGGCTCCACTGCCCAGCGTGGTGAAGGCCGCCGCCAACCTTCCCGGGGCGTGGCCGGGGTCCAGCGTCGAGGCCTCGTCGTGGAACTCCTCGACGTAGACCTCGGTGCTCGAACTCGAACCGCCGGCGAAGAACCGGACCACGACCGCGGTCGCCGCCGCCCCGACAACGACCGTGACGGCCGGAACCCACACCGGAGCCTCGAAGATCTCGTGAAGCAGATCATCGACGAGGTGTTCGAGGGCGAGCACCACCAGACCGGTGGCGACCCCTACAACCGATGCGCCGACCAGCAGGGCCGCCGTAGCCCGGCCCGTCATCGCTATCCGACCTGCTCTTGGATGCCGCGGGGCGAGTCGTCGCCCTCGTCGTCGCCGTAGCGTGTCTTGTTGATGGGTGCGATCACCAGGATGAGCAGGGCGACGCCGGCTCCGGCGGCGACGGCGCCCATCCAGTTGATGGCATTGAAGCCGACCTCATCGGCCAGCCAGCCGCCGAGCAGGCTACCGATGAACGATCCCATGGCACTGCCGGCAATGACCCAACCGTTGGCCTGACCCGACGGGATCGGCGCGAAGCGAACGGCCAGGACATTCTGGGGCAGTCGAACGAACGGGGAACCCTGATAGAGGAGCTGCATGGCGCCGGCCACGAGCAGAACCGGGGTACTGGTCATCAACCCGAGCACACCGAGGAAGGCAGCACCACCGAACCGCATCACGGTGCCGGCCACGAAGGGAGTGAGCGGTCCGTACTTTGTCATCGTCTTGCCGGCCACGAAGAACAACCCGATGTTGAGCAGGCCGGCCAGGGAGATCAAGCTCGACGTGGTGGTCTCGTCGATGCCGTACAGGTTGGGCAGGATGTTGGCGATCTGGGAGTTGATGCCGTTTTGGGCGATCGAGGAGAGAACCAGAACCAGGACGTACACCCCGAACAGGGAGAACACCACACCGCCGAGCCCGGTTCGCCGTGTCGGCTCGACACTGTCGTCGGAACCATCCGGTTCGTCGTCGTCGAGTACGAGGGCTGCGGTAGGAGCGGCCGAGGTGAACCAGACGATGAGCGTGCACACCCCCAGCACCGCGGCGCCGAGATAGAACCGCTGACTGAAGCTCCATTCGGCCTGGGCGGCGGCGGCCAGCATCATACCGCCGGCCACCTGGCCGGCCGGAAACGCCACACTGAAGGCGGTGAGACGGCGGGCCTGGAGCTCTTCCGACAGGCCGGCACTCACGATGAAGACCGGCGCCACAGCGCTGGCGCCGGCGACACCCAATCCCATGATCAGGGCATCGATAATCTGAAACTCGGAGTCCCCCGAGGCGACGCCGAAGGCCAGGAGGGCCAAGGTCATGGCCACCATTCCGCCCACCATCACCTGACGGTGGGCGTTGTACCGGTCGGCAATCCCACCGAAGACCGGTCCGGCGACGGCAGCCAGGCTCATCAATGCCATGACGACACCGGCTTCGGATGCGCTTCCGGTCGCCTGGGTGATGTAGGGAGGAACGAGCAGGGCGACAAAGGCCGCAAACCCCGCACCCACGGCCACATTGGCGAACATCCACGGCTGGAAGGCGGGTGGTTTGGATTGCGACTGCTGGTCGATGGTTGCGGTCATTGGGCGTTCCTTTCACCCGAGTCGTCGTGTCGGACGGTTGCGTCACCACTCCCGTCGAGTCCGGCGTCGGTTTTGACGTCGGTCTTGACGTCGGAACCGAACTCACCCGATGCGCCTTTGAGGAGTTCCGCATTCTTCTTGCTGAAGATGGAGAGCGTGAGCATTCCCGGGAAGAAGGCGAGCAGCCCGTAGAAGAGCCTCCACAGCACCACGGCGGCCACAATGACGTTCTGGTCGACGTCGCCGGTGGCCGAGAAGGTGAGGGCTGAGATCATGACGACGTCCACGACGCCGAGACCGCTCCCGGTGATGGGGATGACCACTCCGGCAAAGAAGGAGACGGCAAACGAGGCAAAGATCAGGACCAAACCCAGTTCTGATCGTTCGATTCCAACCGCTCGCAGGGAAGCCACCAGAATGAGGTAGGTGATGAAGAGGTTGAGTGCCACGGCGATCGAGCCGACAAGCCATCGCCGCCGGACGACGGCATAGGCGTTGTCCCGGAAACCCACCACCTCATCACCAAGGTCGCCAACCGGTTCCTTGTGCAGCTTGACCATGATCCACGACACCAGGCGGCCCAGCTTTGCCCCGAGCCATCGAGCCGACGTTTCACTCCGCCCGATCATCCACAACAAGGCGGCGATGACAGCGACGAGAACCAGCGAGATCAAGGTGATGATCAGCGCTTCGCTGTCGGCCTGGCCGGCGGCGAGCAGAACGATGAACGCCACCACCGGCAGCACGATGCGAGCCGCTTGGGGAAAGACGAACGTACCGACGGCCCCGGTCGTGGATGCCTGAGTGTCGAATCCGTCGGCTCTGAAGTAGGCGTACCGGATGATCGAGGATGCCGGCGGCGGCATGACGTTGGCCGCCACGTTCGACGACAGATAGGCCTCTGAGCCCGTCCTGATGCTGAGCCCGGGAAGCATGGCCCGGTAGATCATGGCCTCGGTGGGGATTCGCAACACCAACAGCAGCGTCAACACGGCAAGGTCGGCCAAGCTCAGATTGGTCAAGGCCTCCCAGACCAACTCGTAGTCGATGATCTGGGGGAGAAGCCATCCGAAGACGAACACCAGCACCGCCAGGGTCACCAGGCCTCGCACCACCCGCCGGCCTGTCGAAGGCTTGGCCTCCGTATCGTTGGAATTCACCGTCATCGTGGTTCCCCTGTTCCCCTCGAGATTTCTCTGAGCACATCATCAAGCGCCGACCGGTGTGTGACGAGCTGGAGGCCAAGAGTGTCGGACTGGTCCGACGTCGATGCCGTCGACGTGAGGCGCACGCGCCGCATCGTCCGCACGGTTTCATTGAGCGACGAAACGTGCAAATCCGCCAAGCGCATCTGACGAGCTGTGTCGGGTGTCGGGGCGGTGGCTTGAACCTCGCGGATCCGGGCACCGAGAAGATCGAGCTTGGTCTCGATGGTGCTCAGCTGATCCACGGTAAGGCCGATCCCCGATTCGGCTCCGTCGTCGGCGACAGTGAGATCGATGACCTCCCGGCCGGCGGCACACACACCGGCCGCCCGGCTCCGCCACCCGTCGGCCTGCTTCGGTTGCGCTTGCTGTCCCTGCCTCGCCCGGAAGATGGCAACGATCACCAATCCCACACCGATGACACCGATAGCCGCGAAAACAACATCGATCGCAACCGCGAAGACCACAGGTCCAGCGTCAACCAATGGTGGCCGTTTCGCATCGCCCGAATGAGGTGAGTACCGCTCCGTTGGAAACTGCTGTACTGAAAGCGAGGCCCACGGCTCTGCTCTGCGACGGGCCTGCTCGTCGGACACCTGCGTAAGGATCTCTCGTGCCGCTGCTGTCACTCCTCGCCCAGACCACCAACTCGAACGGCGAGGGTCAAGGAGACCTTCTCGGTGAGCTCGGCTCGGAGATCCGCGTGGTGTTGGACCGCTGGTCGGCCGGGCAGATCGGGTTGGCGGATCTGGCCATCGGCGCCGGAGTCCTTGCCGTTGCCGCATTGGCATCCTTCCTCGTGCGGCGAGAGGCGCGCAAGATGACCGCCCGGATGGATGCGCCGGCAGCCACCGCCGGGCTGGTGGTCGGCCGGCTCGTCGCGCTCGGCATCTACCTGTTTGCCACCGGCCTGGTCCTTGAGGTGCTCGGCTTCACCCTAGGACCGGTGTTGATGATCGCCCTCGTCATCTGGGCCGCCTTGGTCTTCGCTCGGCCACTGATGCACGATCTCAACAGCGGGCTGGCGCTCCAGCTCAGGGGCTCATTCCGCATCGGCGACCTGGTGGAGACCAATGGCATCACCGGAACGGTTGAAGGCGTAAACACCCGCTCGGTGATCCTGATCACCGGCGACGGGAAGACCGTCGAGATACCCAGTCGGGAGGTTGCCGACAACGCCCTGGTCAACTACTCGACGCTCGGACACCGCCGGTCGGCGATGACGCTGAGCCTACCGGAGGGAGCCGCCGTGGTGGACATCACCGACAGGCTGCGAACGGTGGTGGAAGGGCTCGGTCACGTGCTGGACGAACCTCCACCGGAGGTGGTCATCACCGGTTTCGACGGCACCCGGACATCGGTGACCATTCTGTACTGGCACGATCCGGAGTTGTGGGCCGAGCGAGTGGCCTCCGACCGGGTTGGACAGACGGTCCTGGAGTTGCTCACAGCAGAGGACTTTGCCCTGTCCGATCCTGGCATCGTGGTCAAGGAACACGACCCACCTGTCCTCGGTCGGCCGCCTTCTTCATGAGGCGAAAACGGTTTCGCCCATCGAGCCCCCCGACGGAGGCGGGCTCAGATCCCGGCGAGCTGTGCTCCCGGATGGCCGCTTCGCCCCTGTGACGCCCGCAGAATGGCGCGGCCCAATCCTGCGATTTCAATGGCTTCGGCACACGAGTGGGCGCCGAGCTTCTGATAGACCGAGCGAAGATGTGTCTTGAGGGTGTTGCCCGTTATTCCCATGGCCCGGGCGATGTCCTTCTGGCTCAGCGTGGCATCCGGTAGAAGACAGAGTACCGCCAGCTCGCGCTCGGTGAGATGAAAGCGATGGGCGGTGAGGTGTACGTCCGATCCTCCCAGCCGGCGACGTATGGAGCGGACCAGGCTGAGAGCACAGCTGGTGTCGCCTCGCCGAATCGATGCTTCGATGGCATCGAGAGCAGCCCGAGGCTCGTCGTCCGACCAGCGATCGATGGGCTGCGTCAGGCTTGACATCGTGCTCATACGGTCATCGTCGCGCCCCTTGGGCCGGAGCGCATCTACCGGACGGCCACGATCTCCTTGACAAAGATCGTAGGTGCGCGTTACGACGAAGTACGTAGTTCGATGTCGGTCTTCGGTCCGCGGTTCGTGACCTGGCCACAATCCGGGTCGGCGCGGTATGTTTCTAGCGATGAACATGGGCACAGCGGCATATGGAATTATCGCTGGGCTCAGCATCGGTATCGGGGTTTTCTTCCTGGCCCTGTCCGTCCGGCGGGGATGGATGCTGTCAGTCGAGCTCCTGGTCGGGCTTCTCTCCCTCACTGCCGCCGCTCAGACAATGGCCACCCTCGGTCTCCACACCTCGACCGGCACCGAGGAGTACGCCGCCGTCCTGCACGGACCGTTCTCGTATCTGGGACTCACCGTCCTTGTCATCGTCACCTGGACGGTGGGTTTGAGGACCGGACTGTGGTATCCCCGGGTTCCTCTGGCGCTGACCGGATTCGCCATGATCGCCGCCGCTCTGAATGCGCTGACCCCAGGGTCACTCATCGTGGACGACGTCACCGGTCTCCGTGAGGTTCACCTCTTCGGCGAGGCATTCGTCGTTCATACGCCTGGGCCGTCGTCACTGGCACCGCTCCTTCTAGGGTTCCTCGCCGCCATCACCGCCTATGTCGCCATTGGCCTGCTGAGCCGTCGTCGGCGGGGCGGGGGTGGAACCGTCGACATGCTCATGGTCGGTGTCGCCGTGGCCTGGGCCGTCAATCTGTACGACGTGCTGGTTGACGCGGCCGTTGTCGATACAACCTATCTCGCACCGTTCGGGCTGGTCGCCCTGGTCGCCTTCCTGGCCGTCGAGACCGCCGACATCATCGTGACGACCGAGCGCCGGCTCACGATCCAGTCAACACAGCTGGAGGACGTCGTCGCCACTCGAACCGCTGCTCTCCATGCCGCCCACGACGACCTCGTGAACCAGCTCGACATCCAGAACCGGAGTGCGCTCCGATTGGCCCGCCTGTCCCAGCTGTTCCTCGTGCTGAACCGGGTGAACGTCGACGACGACGTCGAGGGGGTTTTCACCGACGCGCTCGGTCGTCTGGGAGAACTGGTTGATGCCGCCGACGCCCGCCTCACCTGGCAGCAGTCAAGGTCGGTCGACGACGCCGGGGCGGTGAAGCGGGTGCTGTGGAATCGACCGGGGGTGGAGCCGACCACGACCGAGGAGCGCGCCGTGATCGACCGTTCCCTTCGGAGCGGAGCAGTCGGTGTCGGTCACCTGGTCGTCACCGGCGGCGGTCGCCGCTTCTCCGATGAACAGCGCCGGCTCGTCGACCTGACCGCCCAGTACTTCGGCGGTCTCCTGCTCCGCCTGCAGCTCGAATCCAGCCGCATGGACTCGGCCATCGACGACGAGCGACACCGAATCGCTCGTGAGCTTCACGATTCGCTGTCCCAGCGGTTGTACGCCGCAGCCTTCAATGCCGAGGTGGTATCGCTCTCAGCCCGAACCGACCCCGAATCAACCGCCCGGGAGGCGACCAAGATCAGAGCGCTGGTGCTATCCACCCTGGCCGAGATGCGAACCCTGCTCTTCGAACTGCAGCCGGAGGTGCTGACCAACCGGAGGTTGACCGAACTCGTCGCCCAACTCTGTACCTCGGTGACCGAGATCTACCAACAACCGGTTGGTCTTGTCGTCGTGAACGACGAAGGGGGGGTTCCAACCAAACCGAAACTGGCCCTGTACCGCATTGCGCAGGAGGCCGTGGGCAACGCTCTCCGGCATTCCGAGGCATCGCAGATCGGCGTCACCGTCGACGTCGGCGTCGATCGAGTGAGCGTCGAGGTCGTGGATGACGGGGCCGGGTTCGATCCGGACGACAACATGGCCGGCCACGGTCTGCGAAACATGCGGGAACGGGCGACCGAAGTCGGTGCCGGCCTGACGGTGATCAGCAGTCCCGGCGCAGGAACAACAGCCCGGGTGATCTGGCGCCGGCGCCGGGATTCGACGACTGATCTGACCGATGAACCGAGCATGGAGAGTGCGGGGTGAGCTCGATCATTCGTGTGGTGGTGGTGGATGACCATGCGGTGATCACCGACGGAGTCTCGAGCCTACTGAGCCTTCATCCTGACATCGACGTGGTCGGCACCGCACACGGAGGCGGTGCCGCCGTTGCCTTGTGCGCCGACCTCCAGCCCGACGTCGTGCTGCTGGACATGTCGATGCCGGACCTGTCGGGACCGGAAGTTGCTCGACGCATTCTGTCCCGGAGCCCGTCGATCCAAATCGTCATGCTGACGAGCTACGTCGACGAGGCCATGGTCCGCGACGCCGTGGCCGCCGGGGCGAGCGGGTATCTCCTCAAATCCATCGGGGGATCGGAGCTGGCTCGGGCGGTCCGCTCGGCGTCGCAAGGACAAGCGACCCTGAGCGGCGAGGCGCTCGCCCACCTGACCACGGCCGGATCCCTCGAGCCGGACCTGACCAAACGTGAACTCGATGTGCTCAGAGCCCTGAGCGTGGGCCGAACAAACAAGCAGATCGCCGAGGATCTCTCGCTGAGCCCGGGGACCGTGCGGGTCCACGTCAGCAATATCCTGGCCAAGCTGGGGGTGGGGAATCGGACTGCGGCGGCCCACTACGCCCTCCGTCATGGGCTGGCGGACAGCGTCGACTGAGCGGGGCACCGCACCGAGGCCCCGGTCGACGCCGCCACCGACCTCCGATTCGACAACACGCTCGAGGCCACCTCGGCGGCACCGGCCCGCAAGACCAACGCCACCCGGGCGTGCGTCGACACCGTGGCCATTGCCCTCGAGGTGAGTGGAGAAGCCCACACCCGGCCCAGCAGCAGCCAACAAATACGACAAAAATAGAGCCAAAAGACTTGTATGTCGAACGTACGTTTGCTATAATGAGGACATGACCGACGGCGGTTTGCCACCAGAACCACACAGCGACGATCTGACGCTGTTGCACACCGGCATCCATGCCGTGCTGGCAACCAACCTCGACAGCCTCTCAGTAGCCGAACTGCTGGACCGGGCCTGCCGACTACAGAAACTGTCGGCCCAGATCGACGCCGCCCGAGCCACAGTGTTGGCTGCCGTCGACGCTGCTTCTGAGGCACCGGGCGTGCTGCGAGACCTCGGGTTCCGCAACGCCTCCCAGGTCGTAGCCGCCGAAACCGGGGCGCCGGCACGGGAAATCCACACCACCGCCCGCACCGGGCAATGGCTCGGTGACTTCCCGGTCTTTGCTGCGGCGGCCGCGGATGGGGTGTTGACCCTGCGGCACCTGCGAGAGCTGAAGTCGCTGGACACACCCCACCGTCGGGACGCGCTGATTGCGTCGCAGGACGAGTTGGTGGCTGCTGCCCGGCACCATGACTTTGTGGAGTTCACCAACCGGCTCACCGTTTGGCTGATCAACCACACCACGTCCGACGAGGTGACCGAGCAGGTCAAGAAGACCTCCTGCACGTGAAACACCAACACCGACGGGTCCATCGACGGCAGGTTCCATCTCGACCCGCTGTCGGCAGTGGCGGTCGGCACCGCATTGGGTGATGAGATGCAGCGCCTGTTCCGCCAACAATCCGAAGGCGACGGCAAGGCCGACACCCCCAACCGGCGGCGGGGTCAAGCCCTCGTCGGCCTGATCGTGGGTGGGGCCGAAGCCCCCGGGTCGGCCACCACCACCCCGCTGGTGAACCTGGTGATCGGACAGAAGGTCCTGGAGAACCTCCTCGAGCGTTTCGTCGACCCCGGCACCGCCGCAGTGCCCGTGGATCGCGACGACCCGGACTACCGGTGTGAACGCATTGATGGCACACCCATCCATCCTGATCTGGCCTTTGTGGCCACCGCGGTGGCCGAGTTCGAACGGATCGTGCTCGACGAACGATCCCGGGTGATCGACATGTCGGTCAAGTCCCGGGGGTTCCCACCATGGATGAAACGAGCGTTACTGATCACAGCCAGAGCCAGATGTCGAACCCGGGGCTGTGACTCACCCTACCACTGGCTGCAAGTTGATCATGTTGAACCCCATTCGAAGGGCGGGCCAACCAGCTTGGCCAACGGACAAATCCTCTGCGACCCGGACAACAAATGGAAGCGCGATTTCGAACAGGCTGTGGCCTGAACCGGGAGACTCGCGCCGCTCCACACCTGAACCTTGAAAACCGAATAGACCCCGGGCCGAGCACCGGAGCCATCGTCGCCGACCTGCCCGACTACTGTGGTGCCATGTCCGGTCACCATCATCACGACCATGATCACCCCCATGGGCGCTCCCCTCGGCTCCTCGTGCCTCGCGTCAACACCCAGAGTCGCCGGACCTTTCTCGGCGACATCGGCGGAGCGATGGCCCTGGCCGTCACCGCACCTGCGATCTTGGTGGCCTGCTCGTCGGACGGTGACTCGTCGGACAGTGACGGTTCCAACGGCGCCGGCGGTACGACCCAAGCCACCGAGAGCGACGAGTCATCGACCCCGACGGATGACGAAGGCGAGGAGTCCGAAGCCGCGACCGGTGGCGACGCCCAGGCCGAACCGGTGAGATGGGCTCGGACCAACCTCGGATTCGTGTCGGCCTATGTGCTGGCCCGGGGTAACCGGGCCGCCGTGGTCGACACCGGCATCGAGGGCAGCGCCGATGCCATCGGCGCCAGCCTGCAGGAGCTCGGCTTGACGTTCGACGACGTTGAGCGAATCATCCTCACCCACAAGCACGGGGACCATATCGGATCGATCACCGAGGTGCTGTCCCGGGCGGTGAACGCCACGGCCTATGCCGGCGAGGCCGACCTCGACGACATCGCCGGCGACATCTCACCTCTTGTCGGCGGTGAAGACATCTTCGGATTCGAGATCCTGGCCACCCCGGGTCATACCGCCGGGCATATGGCCGTCATCGACCACGGCGCCGGAATTCTGGTGGCCGGCGATGCCCTGACCACCGAAGCCGGCGCGGCCAACGAACCCCCGGCCCAATTCACCGCCGACGGGGATCAGGCCCGGGAGTCGATCCGGGCCCTGGCCCGCCTCACGTTCAACACCCTGCTGGCCGGCCACGGGGATCCCTTGGAGTCGGGGGCCGACGCCGCAGTGGCCGCCCTGGTGGAGTCGTTCGGCTAGGGACGGCACGGTGCCGAGCGCCCCGGCCGCCGGTCAGATGGTACAGGTGGAGGGATCGCGGTAGATGACGGCCACCAGCTTGGTACCGAACAGTCGCTTGTGAGCCACCAGGTGGACCTCGTCGGCCAACCGGACCAGGGTGGGGGCGACCAACACCGTGATGTCATCGTGCCGGACCCGGCGATAGCCCGAGGTTTTCTTTCCCTTGAGATAGGTGTCGACCGCCACCTGATCGATACCGCTTCAACCGTACTTGGGAATCCAGTCGATGGCGGCGGTCCCGCCCTTCCTGCGAACCAGTTCGAGGGCGCCCTCGGTTACTTCGACCTGCATGTTCTGTAGGGTACCGCACCGAGGCGATCCTCGACGGCCGCGGTGCAGCACTTGAGTTGTCGCGGTTCGAGGTCGATAGCGATGACGTGGACTTCATGGATCTCTATCACCATCACCGGTTCAAGCAGGCTCAGAGCCAGATCAACCGGGTAGCCGGCGAGCAGGTCTTCGCCCGGGCGGCCCAGCGGGATGACATGAATGCCCTGCACGATCGGCTCGATCGCCTGACCATGCTGTGCGAGGCGATGTGGATGCTGTTGAAGGACGAGACCGGCTACACCGAGGAAGACCTGGAAGCCCGGCTCTACGACCTCGACATGTCGGACGGGTCCCGTGATCAGCGCAAGCGAACGGTGCCGCAGCGCTGCGGGTGCGGGGCCATGGTCCATCCGCGATCAACCCGCTGTGTGTTCTGCGGCGACGAGGCCCCGGAACGTCCGGCCTTCGACGCCGTGTAGCTTCCGGATCAGTCGCCACCCTGCACACGGGATCGCAGGAACTCGTCGCTGGGGCCGTCGCCGGGGAAGAACAGCTCGATGCGCTGATCGGCCAGGGCCAGATCCTCGGCCGAGCCGAATTGGGCGATGGTGGAGAACATCGACAGCGTCAGGTCGCCGACCACCAGATCGGTGGTGATGGTTGGTGGTAGGGGCCCGGCATCGGGCGGGGCGATGGATTCGTCGGCGGTCAGGTCGGCGATGGCGGCGTCCAGCACTTCGTCACCGCCCATCGCTGCGCTCTCGGTCCGCAGCCGGGACAGCATGAAGTAGCCGACCATGGGCCAGTTCGACACCAGCGTTCGCAGACCGGCGGGATCGAGGAACAGGCCCAGCATGTCGGGCCGAGGGCCGACCCCCATCAGCTCGAACAGGGCCACCGCACCCCGATTGGCGTCGACCACATGCCAGTGGCGATCGAGCACGATGCCCGGATAGGGGTCGTGGCGATCGAGAGTCCGGGCAATGGCCCGGTGCACCGGCTCCATCGCCGGTTCGCCCACATCGTGGGCGGTGTAGACGGGTGCGAACCCGGCCGATGTGAGCAGGCGGTTCCGTTCGCCTCGAGGCATGGAGAGCGTCTCGGCCAAATGGAGGACCATGGTCCGGCTCGGCTTGGATCGACCGGATTCGAGAAACGAGATATGGCGGGGCGAGACGTCGGCCTCGGAGCCGAGGTCGAGCTGGCTCATGCGGCGAACCGCCCGCCACTCCTTGAGCACGGTGCCGAACGGCGAGGTCATGACGGCAATGGTACGACGTGAGCGTGCGGCGTTCACTTACCCGACAGGTAATTGGATTCCGACACCGGCCGTGATCGGATACGGCCATGACAGCTTCCACTGTATTGAAAGCGGCCTCGGCGGCACTGATCGTCTTCGGCCTGTTGATCGCCCTCGGCTCACTGGATGCCACCGCCGGACCATTGCGGCTCCTGGCCGGACTCATTCTCTTCAACGAGCCGGGACCGATGATCGAGTCGGCCGACGCCCGCCTGCTGTCGGGCATTCTCGGCGGCGTGCTGGTGGGTTGGGGTCTGACCTACTGGATCCTGATCGATCGCCTGCTCCCCCACCAACTTGATCTATTGAAGGTGGTGATCACCGTACCCATCGTGGTGTGGTTCGTGATCGACAGCGCCGGTTCGATCGCCTCCGGCGGATGGCTCAACGCCGTGCTCAATCTCGGCTTCCTGGCCGCCTTCCTGATACCGATTCACTCGATGGACAGCACCGAATCGTACGCCTCGGTTCCATAGGCCAACCACAAGGCATCCCCGGTGCGGACACCGGAGGTCACCTTGAGTACCAGAGTGCGGTCGGTGGCGAAGGTGTGATCGATGGAGTCGAAAACCAGGGTGGCAACGCCGAAGTCGGTTCCGCCGGTGCCCGAGGAATCGACGGGGCCGGCAGACGAGCTCACTTTGGAACAGTCGGTATAGGTAAGGTCACAGTCATAGAGTCCGGCCAACACGACGCCGTTGGCGGTGTCGAAGCCCTTGACGGCCGCACGTAACGTGAGCGTAGGGACCCCTGTCAAACTGACATTTCCCAGCTCCAGACCCCATCGTTGGGTCTTGTTCTCGTCGATCTCGCTCAGGCCGCTGCCCTTGGCCAGCAACAGCCCCGGGTCGTCGTCCCGATCGGTGTCGTAGTTCGGTAACGGGCCCGGGATCGGCGACCCATCCAGTGGCAGCATCGGCTGGGAGGTGGTGTGGCCGCCGGAGCCCAACGACCAGGAGAACTGATCCGGCGGATCCAGCGATGTCGAAGGGACGACGGTCGTGGTGGACGTGGTCGACGAGGTGGTGGATGACGTCGATGAGGTCGACGAGCTCGAGGGCGCAGGCGACGTCGTGGCCGAGGTCGAGGTCGTGGTCGAGGCCGAGGCCGAGGTCGAGGTCGTGATTGGGGCCTCCGCAGTGACGGTTGGTACGGTCGTCGTTCCCACCGCCGGGGTGTCCAAGGGCTCGATCACCATCGAGCGCAACCCCATATCAACCGGTGACGACTCGAGGGGGGCCACAGCCTCCACGTAGGCGATGGACTCGGGCCGACCGATGTCCAGGATCGGTGCGGCGCCGGCCACCACCGCCAGCGTCGACGCACCGGCCGCGGCCACCGTGGTTCCCGCCGTCGACAGGCCGGAGCCGATCTGCCCCAGCGAACGGAACTCCGGCAGCCAACCCCAAGGCCCGGCGGTGCGGCGTTGTCCGACCGAGGCGTTGAGAAAGGCTCGAACCACCACCGGATCGAACTGGGTACCGGCGCAACGAACCAGTTCCCGGCGGGCGGCCTCTGCCGACATCGATTCCTTGTACGACCGCTTCGAGGTGACGACATCGAAGGCATCGGCCACAGCGGTTATCCGCCCGGCCAGCGAGATCTCCTCGCCGGCAAGGCCGAACGGGTAGCCGGCACCGTCCCACCGCTCGTGGTGTTGCGCCCCGGCCAACACCCACGGCCCGAGCCACTCCGCCATCGGCTCCAGGATGCGGCCACTGGCCTCGGGATGACCTCGCAGGATTTCCCATTCGGTCTTGGTCAGCGGTTCGACCTTGTTCAGGATCTCCGGAGGCACCGTGAGCTTGCCCACATCATGGAGCATCACGCCCCAGGCCAGGCGAAGTCGGTCGGCCTCCGGCAGCTCCAGCTCCTCGGCGATCAGATCGGCGTAGGCCCGAACTCGTTCGGTATGGCCCCGGGTTCGTCGATCGTGCATGCTCAGAGCAGCGACCAGTTCGAGCGCTTTGGCTGCCGCCTGCCCGGCGTCGGAGCCGAGGCCTTCGGTTCTCAGCTCACTGATCCGGTGTTGGAGCTGTCGAGTCGAACCGGCCCGCAGGGCGATCGCGAATTTGGACGGAGCCTGGTCGGGGAACGCCAAGCTGAGGCTGAGCAGGGTGGCCAACGGCAGCAGCCGTCGGGTGAATCGATCGATGACGATCGAGGTGGTGGCGGCCACCGGGATGGCCTGCACCAGCCACAACGCCACCCCGGACCAACCATCGGCGCCGACGAACCACTGGGAGGCGAGGCGGACCATGAGCCAGGCGGCCACGATGGGGGCCAGGTAGGCAACCATTCGTATGGCAATGGCGGCAACCGGCGATGGCCGCCACAGGTCCTCGGTCGCTCCACGAGTCGGTTGGCTCGCCATTCCCCTGGTATCGGCGCAACCACGGGGCGAGCTGAGTCCGCTGGGTCGTCGGGCCCAGCGAACCTTCAGGCGGTATGGGCCTCCAGCCAGTTGATGATGTCGGCGGTGACCTCATCCCGGTTGGTCTCGTTCAGGATCTCATGACGGGCGGAGTCGTACACCTTCGCCGTCACATCCTTGACCCCGGCATCCCGGTAGCGCTGGGCCACCAGCTCGATGAGCTGACCACCACCGGCCAGCGGATCGTCGCTTCCCGAGGCCAGCAGGATGGGCAGGTCGGAGCGGACACGGGACAGTACCTCGGAGTCGGCCAGTCGACCGGCTTGGGCGAACAGCGAGGGGATCGTCTCCGGTGGGGTGTCGAACCCACACCACGGGTCGGCCACATACTTGTCGACCTCGGCCTCGTCCCGGGAAAGCCATTCGTAGCCGGTGCGGTGCTCGAAGCCGACGTTGAACGCCTCCAAGCCGGCCGGCTCCTCGGCTTCGGCCATGTTGGCGGCCAGCACATCGAGGGCGGTGGAGCCGGACAGAACGACCCCGGCATAGGGCTCGGCTCCGTCGGCGATGATCGACTGGGCCGCAAACGAACCCATGGAGTGGGCAAACAGGAAGACCGGCAGCTCGCCGTGATCGGCGGCGAGTGTCGCTCCGAGTTGGGCCACATCGGCGATCAGGCCGTCGAACCCGGCCGATCCGAAATCACCAAGATTGTCCTGTCCGGTCCGGCCGTGGCCCCGATGGTCGGTGGCGTAGACCACGAATCCGGCGTTGTTCAGGGCCGTGGCAAACCGGTCGTAGCGCATGGCGTGCTCGGCCAGACCGTGGGCGATCTGCACCACGCCTTTCGGCGGGACACTGGCCTCGGTCCAGGAATAGGTGGCGATTTCGACGCCGTCGGCGGCCGAGGTGAAGGACGATTCGGTTGCGGTCATGGTGGTATCTTGCCATCTCCGAGCTCGAGGATCACACCCGGGGGCTGGGCAACCCGCCTGGCCGACTCACCGGAGCTCCACTACACTCGCACCAGCGACGGCATGACAGTAGCGATTGGAGGGTTGACTCGTGACTGACGGGTCCTCCTTCGACACTCCAGAGGCAAGCCTTGAGCCGTCGGCGTCCACGAACGGCACGGTGGCCGAGGACGGGTTGATACGAGCTCTGGTCAATTCTGCTCCGGACGGATTGATCCTGGTCGACGATGAGGGAACCATCGAGTTCGCCAATCGAGCCGCAGAGTCGATGTTCGGCTACGACCGGGGCGAACTGGTGGGCCGATCGGTCGAGATGCTGGTCCCCGATGGGCTGGAATCGATGCATCGATCCCACCGGTCCCGGTCCGGGGTTGCGCCCGAGGCCCGACCGATGGGCGCTGGACGGGACCTGATGGCCCGCTGCGCCGACGGCCGGGAGATCCCGGTCGAGATCGGTCTCAGTCCGGTACGGGTCGGCGGCCAAGTCCGGGTCATCGCCGACATACGAGACATCTCCCGTCGTCACACCGCAGAGGCCGCCCTCCGTGCCAGCGAGGCCCGCTTCAGGGCCACGTTTCACGACGCGCCGGTGGCGATGCTGATCGGTGAGGTCACCGGCGACATCAGGGTCGTGATCGATGCCAACCGGGCCGCCCTCGAACTCTTCGGTCGCTCTCGAGAGGAGCTCGTCAGCCGATCGGCCATGGACTTCCTCCACCCCGACGATGCCGAACAGGGAGCCCTCGTGGTGGAGGCCCTGAAGTCGGGCCGACACAAGGACATCTCTTCTCGAGTTCGCGTGATCCGACCCGATGGCAACGCCGTGTGGGTACAGCTCCATCTCTCGCCTCTGGCCCTGGGACCCGAGCGTTTTCTGACCATCGTCCACCTGCTTGATATCACCGCCGAGATACGCTCCGAGGCCATTGTGGCCCGCGACGCCGCGCTGCACGACGCAGTGTCACGGATCCGATTGGCCAGCCTGCGGGGTCTGTCCAGAACCCAGGGTCTGACCATGATCTGTCATTCCGCCACCGAGGTTATGGACGCCGAGGCGGCAGCCGTCTACATCCGGCTTGGTCCCGACACCGACGACCTGGCCATCGAGGCCGCCATCGGTGTGAACGACGAGTTGGCGGCCACGGTCCAGGAGCTGGGCGCCGGCGGTGTGGTCGGCAACGTGTTCCGGTCGGGGCAGACGGTGAGCGTCGGACGCGACGATCCGCGGATCGTGGACCACAATGAGCGCACGGCCGGGCACTCGCCGATCGACTCCATCGTGCTGGCACCACTGAAAGGCTCCGAAGGCATCGTCGGTCTTTTGGTTGTTGCCCGCCGGCCCAGTGCAACCTGGCTCGGCGCCGAGGACCTTCGGGGAATCAACCGCTTCGCCCGGGAGGCGGTGATCGCCATCGAGCTGGCCACCTACCGGCAGGTCCGGAGGCGCCTGGAGCTCCTCGATGACCGGGAACGCATAGCCCAAGACATGCACGACATGGTAATCAGCCGTCTGTTCGCCACGGGCATGAAGTTGCAGGCCAGCCTCCAGACCCCCGACCAACAGCTGGTACGGAACCGTATCGAGGAGGCGGTGGAGCAGATCGACCGGGCCATCAACGAAATCCGCTCCACCATCTTCGGGCTCCGATCCGCAGGGGAACGCGGCGTTCGTGATGCCGTTCTCGATGTGGTGGGCGAGCACGCCCCGGGCCTCGGGTTCGATCCCATCGTCGAATTCGGCGGTCCGGTCGAGGAGATACCGGACCAGGTCATCGACGTGCTCACCGTGGTGTTGAGGGAGGCGCTGACCAACGTCTCCAAGCATGCGCTGGCCCGGCACGTCGCCGTCGCCGTCTCGGTCACCGACGAGACCGTCACGATGACGGTGGAGGACGACGGCGTCGGGTTCAACCTGGACCTCTACGCCGCTCGAGGTGGCGCCGGAAGTGGTCTTGACAACATGGCAGCCCGATCCGAGCGGATCGGGGGTCGGCTGGACATCGTCTCCACCGAAGGGGAGGGCACGATCGTGGCCTGGTCGGGCGTGCTCCCGGGCCCGACTCCACGATGATCAGTACCGAATGGGGTCCCGATCCGGTCCGGGACCCATGGCAAGGCGGCGTTGCTCTGCCCTGGCCCCGTAGGCTGCAGCCTCGGAGCGGCGGGTCATGCCCAACTTCGACAGGACATTCGACACATAGTTCTTGACCGTCTTCTCGGCCAGGAACATCTCGGCCGCAATCTCACGGTTCGACAGGCCGTGGGCCATCAGGTCCAGCAATCGCCGCTCCTGCTCGGTCAACGACGCGAACAACGGATCGACATCACCTCGAACCGCTCGTTGCCGCAGCCGGTCGGCGGAGCGTCGGTCGAGCAGCGACTCGCCGGCCGCCACCTTACGGATACACGACAGCAGTTCAGTCCCCCGGATCTGCTTCAGGACAAAGCCCGACGCGCCGGCTGCCACCGCCTCGAGAAGGGCCTCGTCATGGCTCACCGAGGTGAGGACGAGACATCGCACACCGGACGGGTCTCCGGTGACGGCACGACAGATGTCGAGACCGGACCCGTCCGGCAACTGGATGTCGATCAAGGCCACGTCGGGCCGTAGTTCCCTCAACATGGGGATGGCCCGACGAACCGTGCCGGCCTCGCCCACCACCTCCATGTCGGGTGTGATCTCGAGCGTGACCCGAAGGCCCTCCCGGACCATCTCGTGGTCGTCGACGACGGCTACCCGGATCGGGGATTCGCCGGTCCACATGTCAATCCCGACTGATCTGGATTTTGCGGGCTGCGGCTTCTTCTCGGTCGATGGGCAGTCGGACCTCGAGAATGCCGTCTCGATACGAGGCTTTGACATCCTCCTCCCCCACGCCGGGTGCCAGCGGGACGGTCCGGCTGAAGGCTCCGTAGCTGAACTCGGATCGATAGCCGGCCTTGTCCTCGACCTCCTTCTCCTGTCGCCGTTCGGCCTTGAGCCGGAGCGTTCCGTCGCTGACCGTGAGTTCGACATCGGTGTCGGGATCGATCCCCGGCAGCTCGGCCCGGATGACCAGTTCGTCCCCTTCCTGGTATTCCTCGACCTTCATTCGGCTCTCGATCATCAGCTCCGACCAGCGTTCGGGCCATTCGCCGAAGTCCGACCAGTCGGGCAAGAACGGGCGATGTCGGCCCCGTGCTTCCAGCCGGTCCTGAAGCCAGCGAGCGGGGGCGGATGGTGAGCGTCTGCTGAGTTCCATGGTTGCGTCTCCTTACTCATTCCTTACCTCAGACGCTACGTCGGACGCGGCGTCGCTCGGAGGGCCCAAAGTCCCCACGCTCCAACCGAATCGCCGGGCATCGGCGATCGACCGGGAGCGGGATTGACTTTTGGCCCTGGTGACGGCGGAGCCCAGCACCGACGATGGAAGCCCAGAAGGAACCGGACAGAAGGAGGATGACCGATGAAGGCCAAGGTCGGAGACCGTATCGTGATCCACGGACACCGTGTCGGCGAGGCGGTGAAGGATTGCGAGATACTCGAGGTACGAGGTGAGGAGGGCGGACCTCCCTACCTCGTACGGTGGAGCAGCGACGGCCATGAAGGATTGTTCTTTCCCGGCCCCGATGCGTCCATCGAACCCTACGACACCGCTTCGGGCTGAGTCGGACCGGTTGACACAAGTCGGATGAGGACATTGAGCAGCGAGAAGTCGACCACCTGCTTGAGAACGTAGGCGGAGGCACCTGCGGCCTCCGCCTCACTCCTGCCGTTGTCACCGGACACACCGGCCGACAGGATGACCACGGCGACATCCGGGACCCGGGTACGGATCCGACGGCACACCTGTGGTCCGGTGCCGTCGGGCAGCCATTCATCGACCACGGCGATCGTCGGACGCAGTCGCGCGATGTCGGGCACGGCCTTGGCCATGGTGCCGGATGATCCGACGACCCGGAATTCGGGGACTGCCTCGACCAGCTCGACCAAGGCCGTGCGAACATCCCGGTTGTCGTCGACCAGATAGACGGTGATGGTTCGCACCGTCGGTCCCTCTTCGTCATACCGGGGACGGTTCATAGCGCTATGCTCCCTGTGCGGTCGCTCTCGCCGCTCGCATCATGTTGCCGGTCATGGCCCGATGGTCCTCCTCATCCGATGATCGGCTTCATCCTCAGTCTGGGGCCGGTCCGGTTTGGGCGGCAGGGTCGAAAGACCACACTTGCCGTCATCCGCTCGACGGCAGCCGGTCTGCGACCAGGACAGTCCGGCGGTCGACCGATCGTCGACGGCTACGATCGACCGAGCAGGGAGGGAACCTGGGCGAAGGAGTCGACGATCAGATTCGGCTTCCCGTCGGCGGCCGCGACCGCCTCGGAGCGATATTTGCCGGTACGGACCAGCACCCCGGTCAAGCCGACCGCCTGGGCTCCGAGCACGTCGTTGTCGATGTCGTCACCGACCATGGCCACCCGGTCGGGCCCCAGGTCGAGCGAGCGTAGGCCGGCCTCGAAGAAGGCGGCCGCCGGCTTGCCCACCACGGTGGCTTCCACACCGCCGGCCGCCTCGAGGGCCATGACGTAGGCGCCGGTGTCCAGCTCCATGCCCGCGGCCGTCCGCCAGTACAGGTTGCGATGCATGGCCACGAAGGCCGCCCCGTCGAGCAGCAGGCGGAACGCATGATTCAACTGGGCATGGTCGTAGACCATGCCGGCACCCCCCAGCACCACCACATCAGCCGTCTCCCCCGGCCCGACCACGGTGATGCCCTCGAGATCGTCGCTGATGTCACCGCTGGAGAGCACGTAGCAGCGAGCGCCGGGATGATTGGTTCGCAGGTAGTCGGCGGTGGCCAGAGGCGCAGTCAGGATGTCCTCGATGGCGACGTCGAAGCCGGCCCGAACCAGGGCGTCGGCGATCTCCACCCGGGGCCGGCTCGTGGTGTTGGTGGCCAGCCGCATGGGGACACCGTTGTCACGCAGCTCGGCGAAGGCGTCGACGACGCCGTCCACCGGCTCCCAGCCGATGGTGAGAACCCCGTCGATGTCGATCAGGAGCCCCTGTATCCGGCCCGGAATCCAATCTCGGGTCCGGTCCGGCGTTCTTGACGGCACCCCTAGTGGGTGTGCCGTTCGATCATGGCCCACGCATCCTCGGTCAGATGGTTGGCCAGGTCGTGCAGAGCCCGGGCCGCGGCCAGCTCCTCGCCGATCTGGGGCACGGCGGGGTCGGACGGGTTACGGCGGGAGCGGCCATGACCGCTCAATGACCGATCACCTGCCTCGAGGTGGACCACCATCTCGCAGTGATCCAGGTCCTCCCGGGTTTCGAAGTTGAGTTTCCAACTGTGCGGGGTGAGCTCATCCATGGCCCGATTCTTGCCCAGATGCCGGCTCGGGCAAAGGGCCGAAGGTCACCTGACGCGTCAGCCGACGACGGCGACGCATCCACACCCTTGCCGCCTGCCTGGCTCCGGCCGATGTCGACGTGGCGACGCGGCGTCACGGACTGGAGGAAGCCAACACGCACCGGCCACCGCATTCCTCGCCCGCCCGAGGGTGGTGGTAGGTTGTGGTCCGGGACGTCACCTGGAGGGCCGCACGTGGCCGGAGTCAGTCGAGGTAGGCGGCGATGGGCGGCACTGGCCGGAGTCGTTTTGATGACGGCGGCCTGCTCCACCTTTGACGAGTCGGCTCCGATCACGAGAACCACGGCGTCGCCCATCGGCTCCGGCACGCTGCGGGCCGATGTGTTCAACAACGGGGTCTTTTGCGACGGAACTGCACGCAAGGCCGCCATCATCTTCGGGGCCGAACCGGGCGAGACCATCGCCTTCTCCAGCCCAATGCCGGTGGAGGTGGTCGACGGCGTGGCCGATGACCAGGGCACCTACCAGCTCTTGTGGAGCTGCGAACCGAACGAGGCCAGCCTGTCGTGGGATCTGACCGCCACCGGCAGCACGTCGAACCGGTCGGTCACCCTTCGACTCAACGGCTCCCATCAGGATCCCGGCGGGCGAACCCTGGTGTTCACCCCGGCCCGCCGGCCGCTGGTCTGTGACGGCACCAGCCGATCCGTGGGTCGGCTGGAGAACGCCGAGCCCAACGAGCCGGTCGATTTCACCGCAGCCGGCGTGGAGTCGTTACGGCAGGGGCAGGCCGACAGGGCGGGAGCCCTGACCGTCAACTGGCGTTGCCAGCCGGAGGAAAGCGAGACGACCTGGACGGTCCAGGCCACCGGTCAGGGCTCGGGACGGGTGGCCACATTCGAGATCTCCGGCCGCCCGCCCAAGCCGGCCAAGAGCGGTCCCATCGAAGTGGAAGTGGTGGAGGAGCCGGTGGTGTGCAATCGGGAACGGTCGAGAGTTGCCGTGCTGCGCAACCTGACGCCCAGTGTGCTGGTCGACTTCGACGCGTCACCATCCAACGGTCCACTGCGGCAGAGGCGGGCTGACCCCACCGGCTCACTCGACATCTACTGGCAGTGCCACCGATCCCAGGCCGATACGGTGTGGGCCCTGGAGGTCACCGAGCAACCGGTGGCGCCCGGATCCGGCGAGGAGCGCACGGCCACGGTTGTGATCACCGGATCGGCCCTGCCCGACCCGACCACGATCACCGTGGTGGAAGACCCGTTCCTGTGTGACGGGACCAGCCACCGGTTCGCCGTGCTGTCGAACTTCGTACCCGGCGAGTACGTGGACTACAGCTCACCCCGGTCCGACGCCATCCGCCAGGGTCAGGCCGATGACACCGGGCAGGTGACCGTCCGCTGGCAGTGCTCCCCCGATCAGGCGGGCAGCCAGTGGGAGGTGACGGCCACCGGCCGGACCTCCGGCTTCTCGCTGACGTTCACCATCACCGGGGGACGGTAGGGAAAACGGAACGGAAGGTGGCCAGATTGGCCTTGCTTTGCCGGCCGGATCCCGGAATGGCGAAGACGATCTCGTCGAACCCTCCACCCTCGCCTCGTATGGCTCGGAGGGCTGTTTCCGCCGCCATCGCCGGGTTTCCGCCAAAGGCACCACAGCCCCAGGCGCCCAGCAACAGGTGGGTCACGGCTTGATCCCGGGCGATCCGGAGCACGTATCGCCAGCGACGCTCGAAGGTTGACTCCAGTGCGTCCGCCGATCCCGGATTGGCCTCGAGGAAGGGCCGGCTGTTGGGGGCGGGGGCGGTGACAACCGACACGTGGAAGGGACGGGCCAGCAGCTCACCGATACCTTCGGTTTTGAAGAAGGGCACAAACGGGCTGAAGATGGCGTGGTCGGTGTAGAGCAGAGACTGGTGCCGGCGGTTGGCCTCGTAGTACTCCGGGCATTGCAGCAGACACCGATAGAGGCCCGAGCAGCGACACAGGTCTTCCTCCTGGGCCTTGGCTCCGTGCAGGAAACCGCCACCGGGATTGCGGGCCGAGGCGAAGTTCAACAGGCCTACATGCTCGTGGACGGCATCCCTCACCAGTTCGGCCGCCACCTGTTGGGTCGTCCCATCCACCACTCGAACGTCGGGAGCGATCGGCGGGGCCACGGCCGGAAGTTGTTGAAGTTCCTCCGGTGTGTAGAGCCGGGTGTTCTCGACCGCCAAGGCCTGCTGGTCGGCGATGGCGGTTTCTCGACCGTCCACCGAGTAGCGCCCGGCGTCGATGATCTGTAGCACGGAGGTGGCCGCCTCCTTCAGCGACACTGTGCCCACGATCAAACCTCTATCGCCTGCAGGGTTCGGGACAACCTCGGGTTCCCCTGGGACAACTGGTTGAACCGGGTCGCCCCGCACAGGAGGTCACGCATGATCAACATCGATCAGCGTTCACCCAGCACCTCCATGGCCCGGGTGATGGACAGTACCGGCCGTGGCTCTTCGCCTCACTCATGGAACCTCCTGCGGCCGCTGATGTAACCGTACATCGCCCGGGACCGACCTGCCGGTACGGAATCCGTACCGGCAGGTCGGCCCAGATCCCTGTACTGGGGTCGGCACGGGGCCACGCCTGGCGTCGTCGACAACGAACTCGCTACGAGCCAGAGAACGGTCATGACCGTTGGTTCATGCACTCCCACCTGGTGGCGGCCCAGGTTTGGCGCCACCATCAAAGACTGCCGGTCCCTGCGCTGGGCAGGGTCGCAGCCGCCAAACTCACGTTGATCTCGAGCGGTGCCTCCGATTGGATCGACTCCAGCGGCACGGCGTTCGCACCGAGGGCGGCTTCGTGGTCTCGGACCGCAAGATGCCGGCCAGCGGCTGCCCGGCCGAAGATGTCCTGGTCACCCGCGCTCGCCGGGAGGATGCACCCGACGGCCCCCAGGTCGTTCACTGCTCGATTCCCTTCACCGCACCGTGTCTCGATCATTGACACCTTGAGGCGCCGCTTGCGGCGTGCCTAGACGATCGGCCCCACGGGGTTGGAGATCCCGTGGGGGTGAGGGATCGCGCCGGGCCAAGACGACCGTAGACGTCCACACTTCACTGGACGAAGGAAGGAACGATATATGCATACAAAAGGATCTAAAGTCTTGTATATCGAACATATGTTTGCTATAGTGAAGGCATGACCGACGGCGGGTTGCCACCAGAAGCTCACAGCGACGATCTGACGCTGATGGAGACCACTCTCGATGCCATGGTGGCAACCGACCTCGACTGCCTCTCCGTGGCCGAGCTGCTGGATCGAGCCTGCCGACTGCAACGGTTGACGGCCCGGCTCGACGCCGTACGAGCCACCGTGTTGGCTGCTGCCGACACCGCGTCTGAGGCACCCGGCGTGCTGAGAGAGCTCGGGTTCCGCAACGCCTCCCAGGTGGTGGCGGCCGAGACCGGGGCGCCGGCCCGGGAGATCCACACCACTGCCCGCACCGGGCAATGGCTCGACCAGTTCCCGATCTTCGCTCAAGCGGCGGCCGACGGAGTGTTGACCCTGCGGCACCTACGGTCAAGAAGACCTCGTGCACCTGGAACACCAACACCGACGGGTCCATCGACGGCCGGTTCCACCTCGACCCGCTCTCAGCGGTGGCGGTCGGCACCGCACTCGGGGACGAGATGCAGCGCCTGTTCCGCCAGCAATCCGAAGGGTCCGGCAAGGCCGACACCATCAACCGGCGGCGGGGACAAGCCCTGGTCGGCCTCGTTGCGGGTGGGGCCGAAGCCCCGGGGTCGGCCACCACCACCCCGCTGGTGAACCTGGTGATCGGCCAGAAGATCCTCGAAAACCTCCTCGAACGGTACCTGGACCCCGATGTCGTCGCAGTGCCCGTGGATCGCGACAACCCGGACTACCGGTGTGAACGCATCGACGGGACACCGATCCACCCGGATCTGGCGTTTGTGGCCACGGCGGTGGCGGAGTTCGAACGAATCGTGCTCTGCGAACGATCCCGGGTGATTGACATGTCGGTCAAAGCCCGGGGGTTCCCGGACTGGATGAAACGGGCCTTACTGATCACCGCCAGAGGCAGATGCAGAACCCGGGGCTGTGATTCCGTATGGCCTTGCTTCGCAAGTCCAACCCGAGTTTGCCGTCCGGCAAACTCGCCCACTCGGCGCTGGATCCGGCGATGTTTGCCGCAGGCAAACTCGGGTTTGCCGGGCAACGCCCGGCAAAACTGTGATCCCGACAACAAATGGAAAGCGAGTTTGGCTCAGCCAAACTCGGGGTGGCGTCCACACCGCGACCACGTACAGGCCGTGGCCTGAACCGGCAGACTCGCGCCGCTCCACACCTGAACCTCGAAAATCGAATAGACCCCGAGCCGGGGCAGGGCCCGGCAACGGCACATCCCCGATGTGAACGAGAACCGGTTGATGCCGCTCCGGTCAACTCCAGCTGTCGCCGGACCAGGTGGCACCAGACCACGTCGCACCAGACCACGTCGCACCAGACCACGTCGCACCAGACCACGTCGCACCAGACCACGTGGCACCAGACCACGTCGCACCAGACCACGTGGCACCAGACCACGTGGCACCAGACCACGTGGCACCAGACCAGGTGGCACCAGACCAGGTGGCACCAGACCAGGTGCCGCCGGACCAGACGTTGTCACCCTGGATGTAGGTTTGAGAGGTCCAGGCTTCCCCGGTGGTTGAGGCCGGCGCCCAGACGGCAGGGTCCCAGTCGCCGCCGAAAGCGGTCATCTCACCATCGAGGTAGTCACCATCGGCGCCGACGTGGAAGCTGCCACGGGCATCCTCCAGGGTACCGAGACCGGTCGAGGGGGCGTGACTCTGGATGGCCTCCACGCCCGGTGACGGGGCGGCCAGGGCGGCGGCAAGGTTGACCTGACCGTATCCCTGCTGCTCGGCCGGTCGGGGGTCACCCTGGTCATTGGTGAGTAGGGTGGCGGTGGAGGTCAGCAGGTACTTGACCTGGTCCGGGGTGAGATCGGGCCGGTCCTCCAGGAGGACGGCTGCGGCCCCGGCCACGGCGGCGGAGGCCTGGGAGGTCCCCGACCCCCGCAGAAACAGGGTCCCCTGACCGGCCTCACAGGTGGCCTCGGCGTGGGCGGTGGCCAGGTAGCTGCCGGCGACACCGGTCGACAGGACCGAACCGCCGGGGGCGACCACGTCGGGATTGCGAACCCCGTCCGCCTTCGATGACCAGTTCGGAACACGCCAGCCCTCGGCTGACTGCGAATCCGGTTCGGTGGCACCGACCGCGATCACATAGGGGTCGAGAGCAGGGTTGGCCAGGCGGCCGACGTTACGGCCGTCGTTCCCGCCGGCAACCACCACGACGATGCCGTGACGCCAGGCGTTCTCCACCGCGTGGGCCAGGGGGTCGAGGCGGTAGTCCTGGGTGGCATCGGTGCCGTACGAGAGCGAGATGACCCGGATGTTGCTGCCGTTGATGTTGCGGTTGGCGATGACCCAATCGATGGCGGCAATGACCTGGGACACGTCAACGGTGCCGTCACCGGCCCCGACCTTGACGTTGATGAGATGGGCGCCGGGGGCAACCCCGTCACCGGATGCGGTGTTGTTGCCGGCGATGATGGCTGCCATGTTGGTTCCGTGGCCGTGGAGGTCACGGTGCCGAAGATTATCGTCCAATGCATCGAAGGACAGATCGGGGCCGTCGGCCACCTTGTCCCGGCCGGTCAGGCCGTCGACCTGGTTGATGCCGGTGTCGATAACGGCAACGCCCACGCCGCCACCGGTGGCTGCATAGTTCGCGTTCATGCCGGCCCGGACCTCGTCCAGCGACAGGGTGTGGGAATCGGCCAGCACGTCGGTACACGACGCTGCACCTCCCGACCCGTCGGCCCCGCCGCCTCCGCCGCCTCCGCCGCCGCCCTTGCCGCCTTTGGCTGCAAGGGCCGGTGAGGCCATGGCCATGGTCACGGCCAAGGCAACGGCAACCGCAGCGACGCGCTGGAACCAGGTCACCCCCAGCCAGCTGGTACCCGCAGGCATGGTTTCGATGTGTGTCTGCATCGGTCAACCTTTCGGTGTTGATCAATGCAAACGTCGGTTTCGCCACTGACTCCCCGGAAGGCCAGGCGACCAGATACAGCCAACCGGATCAATGTCTCGCTCGCAGAATGCTCTAGGAAGTCCTTCGACCTGAACATCCGCGGTTCTTGAGCTGTACGAACCAGATTGATTCCGACGACCTACCGGTCCGAGGACTGTGGAACCTCGACTTCGACAGTCCGGGCCGTCATGGCCTGGGGTCGCGACGTCGGTACCAGGCGACCGTCTCGGCCACCGCGGTCTCCAGCGGGGTGGCGGTGAACGGCCCGAAGGCCGAGTGGTAGGCAGCGTCGTCGACCACGAACGGTTCGGTCCACTGGTAGACGATGCCCAGGGTCTCCTTGGAGATCCGGTGGAATGGCGATGCCAGTCGCAACATGGTCTTGGAGATGACTCCCGTCTTCAGCGGGGCCGGAAGTGCGGCGTTGACCAGCCGGAGGAATTCGGCGCCGGTGACGGCCGGGGCGTGGGGAAGGATCCAGATCCGACCATCGGCCCGCTCGTCGGTTCCGAGTTTGACGTAGGCCCGGGCGATATCGGGAAGGTAGGCCACCGAATGAGGGACGTCGAGCGAACCGGTCCAGCGGATCGTCTTACCGGTGGCAACCGGCTCGACGGCGAGGGCGGTGATGGCCGAGTTGTCGGCCCGAGGACCGAAGTAGTCCGAGGCTCGACCGATGGCGACTCGAAGCCGACCGGATCGGTGAGCCTCGAGGAGCCGCTCGGTCATGGCTCGACGCACCCCTCCTTTGGGATCGGTGGCACGTTCGGACGTGGTCTCGGTCATGGTTCCGGCCCCGGGACCGTAGCCGTACAAGTTGTCGACCATGACCAGCTTGGCCCCGGCCACGGCCACGGCCTCGATGACGGTGTCGAGCATCGGGGGGAACTCCTCGGGCCAGCGGTGGTAGGGGGGCTGGGCCGCCATGTAGACCACGTCGGCTCCGGTCACGGCACGAGCGGCACCGGCGGCGTCGGCCACATCGGCGGCCACCTTGTCGATGCCCTCGGGGAGATCGCCCGAACCCGACCGATTGACGGCACGAGTGGTGAGCCCGGCCTGGTGGAGGGCACGGGCGATGGCGTTTCCGGCACCACCGGATGCCCCGAGAACGACATGGAGTGGAGAAGTGGACGTCATGGCTGCGGGCCTTTCCGGGACGAAATGTAAACGATGTTCGCACTTTACGCGAACATCGTTCACATTGTCAATGATGTTTGCATATTTCGCGCGGGTAGGGCAGAGTAGAAAAGGTGACCGCAACCCGACGAGCCCGGCAACGGGCGGCAACGATCGACGACATCAAGGATGCGGCCCTGTCCCAGATCGCAACCGACGGTGCCGCATCCCTATCGATCCGTGGGATCGCCCGGGCCATCGGTATGAGCCCGGCCGGGCTCTACCGCTACTACGACGGGCTCGATGAGCTCATCACCGAGCTCATCACCGACGCCTATCGTGACCTGGCCGACCAGGTACTGGCCGCAACCGAGGTGCCGGGTTCGCTGCGTGACCGATTCCGGGACGGCATGATCGCCTACCGGCGGTGGGCGGTGGCCCACCCGAACCGCTTCCTGTTGATCTTCGGCACACCGATTCCCGGCTATGCCGCTCCGGTCGAGGGGCCGACGGTGGAGGCCAACCGCCGGTTGGGCGGCGCCTTCTTCGCCCTCGGCGTCGAGGCCTGGCGGCGGGGCGAGCTCCGTCCGCCCAACCCGTCCCGCCCCCTGACCGAGGAGGAACAGGCCTTCGCCGCCGAATCGCTCGAAGGTGCGCCGGCCGAACTGGTGCCACTGTGCCTGAGCTCGTGGGCCCACTTCCACGGCCTCGTCACCCTCGAGGTGCTCGATCAACTGGACTGGATGTATCCCGACGCCGAGGCGTTCTTCCTGGCCGAGATCGACATCATCGCCGACCGGCTTCTGGCCCGTCTCTGAGCACTCCGGGCGTCAACGCCGGGGCAATCCATCCACCCGCTTTCCCGCCGGCCGGGGATGTGGTTCGCTGAGTTCGTGCAACTGGTGGCTCGCTCATCGGTCCTCGTCGGGTTCACGCTGGCCTTCGTCGGCGTTGCCGCCCTTGCCATGGCCGGCCTCTGGTTGCTGCAACGCCACCTGCTCTATTTCCCCGGCGGTGACGTCGCAGCGGTGGAGGAGATCCTCCCGGGGTGGTCGGATGTGACGCTGAACACGATCGACGGTCTCGAGCTTCAGGCCTGGTACGCCGAACCCCGTACCGACCCCGGCACCCCGGTGGTCGTCGTGTTCCCGGGAAACGCCGGAAACCGGGCGGGCCGCGCCGTGTTGGGATCACGGTTGGCCGAGAACGATTTCGGGGTCCTGCTCGTCGACTACCGCGGCTACGGGGGCAATCCCGGCGACCCGTCGGAGAACGGGCTGGCCAAGGACGCCCGGGCCGCGCTCGAATTTCTGGCCCGGGAGGCGCCCGATCATCCGGTGGTGCTGTTCGGGGAGTCGCTGGGGGCGGCCGTGGCCGTCGGGCTCGCCGTGGTCGAACCGCCGGCGGCCCTGATCCTGCGCTCACCGTTCACCTCGCTGGCCGACGTGGCCCGGGTGCACTATCCGCCCGGTCCTCCCCGGTTCCTGCTCCGGGATCGCTATTCCTCCGACGAGCGGATCGGCTCGGTTGCGGCGCCGGTGCTCGTGATTGCCGGCTCCGAGGACTCGATCGTTCCGCCGGAACAGAGTCGGGAGCTCTACGATCGGGCCCGCGAACCGAAGGAGTTCCTGATCGTGGCGGGAGCCGACCACAACGACGCCGAGCTGTTGGCCGGAGACACGCTGATCGAGACCGTGGTTCGATTCGTGGACCAGGCAACCGGGCGAGAGTGACTCGGCGAGGTTCGGTTACCCGATGACGATGTCCTGGAACGGCTCGTCGGATTCGGTGGTGACCAGCTCGTCGACTCGCTCGAGGAGTCGCTCCGAGGTCTGGGAGTCGGGGACGTTGTTGTAGGTGTCCTTGCAGGTGGACACGCCCGCCACCCGGGGACCGGGGCGGGGATTGGTCCTGGGCAGGATGATGTCGAGGATGTCGTCGTCGGGCGTGCCGTTGTGGCTGCCGTGATGACTGACCTTGATGAAGTCGACGGGCTCCATCCGGAAGGGGGTCTCCGGGTCGTTGTGGAGCTTGTTCATGGTCCGCCAGCTGCGGATCTCGGCATCGCCGGAGAACAACAGCACCCGGTCGTTCCAGGTCAGGGTGAACACCACACTCGAGTTGTTCTTCGCCGTGTCGATGGTCAGCGCGTTGGCATGGGCACCATTGGCTCGAGCCGTCACCAGATCGAAGAAGGCGGTGGCGTCGACACCGGCGGGCGGTATCGGTTGTCCCGGTCCATCGGCGGCGTCAGCGTCGTGGGGAGCATCCCCGAACGCCATCGGCTTGAACCGCCCGTAGTAGATCGACGTGTCCTCTTCGGGGGCCCAGATCTCGAATGAGGCCCGGCGGAACGGATGGACGCCGGCCTGGCCGGTGTCGAATTCGCGGTGGACGTAGTGGACCTTGTCCGGAGTGGTCAGCTCGCCCCGCAGGAACCCAACGCAGTCGGCGGTGCGCCTCGGATTATTGTTGTCCAACATGATCCGCAGTGTCTCGTCGTGGTCGCCCGAGGCGGCAAGGTACCGTTCGAGCTCGTCGAACACACCGAGGGTTCGATCGAGCGCTTTCTTGGCGTTGTCGAAGACCTCGTAATACCGGGGGTCGGCCGATCGGGTCAGCCACACCGTATCGATGGGCAAGGTGACCGGCGGACTCAGTTTGGTGGCGCCATGGAGCAGTCCCTGTACGTGATCCATGTGCTCATGGGTCATCACATACAGGTCGATGCCGTGGGAGCCGACGGTGTCGCGGATGTCCTCCAGGATGTCCCGGTAGACGGCGTCGTCGCCGCCCTCGCCACTCAACACGTTGCCGACATCGATCAGGACATGACGATCGAGATCGTTGCCGTCCTCGTCCTCGTCGGGCACGGTGACCAGGATGGCGTCGCCGAAGCGGACGTTGTAGAGCCGGACCCGAATCGTGTCGCTCATACCGGTTCCCTCCGCGGGGCTGTCCGGCTCGGCGGGTCCTCGGCGCCGGCGATGTGCAGGCACCGTCCCGTTCCCGTGACCCGCAGTCCGTCGCGGTCCCGCACCCCCCAGGCCTCGGGACCGTGGTGGGAATAGTCGATGAACTCGTTGTCGAGCAGGTAGTTGAGGAATCTCTCCCGGTCGGGCCGATGGTCCTCCCCGGTGACGGCGGGATTGGTGGTGACCCGGGCCGTGAGGGTGCCGGTGTCGGCATTGAAGGCAACGGTCGTACCGAACCGGACCCAGCGGTTCACACTCCCCTCCTCCAGTTGTTCCCAGCTGACCTTGAGGATCAGCTCCCGGTAGTTGACCTCCTGCCCACCGCGACGCCAGGTTGTCTTCTCCACGGCCTGGCGGGCCTCGACCCGGAACGGAACGCTGTCGGGAACACCGAACAGGGAGCGGTTCCGGCCCACGAGCTGATAGGCGTGCCAGTCGCTCGTCTCGAGTGCGTCGATGTCGACCGGCTCGAGCTCGCCGGACGGTGGATCGGTGAAGCCCAGCCGCGCCGCGGCAACCCCGATGCGGGCCCCCAGAAGCTGGGCAAACCGTTCCCGGAACTGCGCAGTACTGGGGTTCGAGACGGCGTCGGCGGCGATGACGGCCCGCCCATAGTCGGCGAACGAGATCTCCCCGGGCGGGAGATAATCGAGACCACGGAGGGCGAAGCGCCGTACCAGGTTGCTCGCGTCGACCAACGCCTTCCCCGACCTGGCGAGCTCGGGGTTGTCCGGATCACCCGACGCCGCCTTCCACCGCTGCTCGTACACCTCCACCAACAGCTCGTAGACGGCGCCGGTCAACACCTGACTCATGTGATGGAAGTCGTTGGGATTCTCGATGGTGGCGAGCGTCTCGCGGTTCCACAACGAGCGCAAGGCCCCGGCCCGTCCGGTGTAGAAGCCGAACTCCTCGGCCACCTGGGTGTAGGCGTTGAGGCCGCGGATGTTGCCCATGGTCTGATTCAGCAACGTCTCCCGCAGCGGGTTGACGCCGAGGGTCATGAACAGGGTGGACAGGTCACCGACGGCTTCGTGGATGGCCAGGGACTGGGTGGTGACACTGTCGTACAGGCTGGGGGCGATGGCGTCGAGGATGGCGTGCCCGACCTCGTGGGACACGATGTCGAGCGACAGGGAGGTATGGATGACCGGCCGTCGCCGGTCCCCGGCGAAGGAGAAGAACTGCAGACTTCGGGACTCTCTCTCGTAGTAGGCGTTTCGCCAATTCCCGGCGCGGGGAACGACCAGCAGCTGTGGACCGTCGAACGCCCAGTCGATGCGGCGGCCGAGCACATCTGCCGACTCGAACATGATCAACGCCTTGTGCACCGTGGCGAAGACGCTCACCGCCTGGAACGAGCGGTCGTCGGGATTGCGCGGCACCACGTACTCGGCCCGCTTGCCCGGCGAGTCGAAGGCAATGGGGTCGGTCACCAGCCCGGTGTCCTCGTCGAAGTCGAGGACCGCCACCCGGGTCGAGACCGGACCATCCAGGAACCACTCGGGCTGGTGCTTGGTACTGTCCCAGTCGAAGGCCGATACCGGGTCCAGCCCTTTCTGCTCCGCCATCAACTGATCCTGGATGATGAAGGGAAGCCTGACCTTCATCGAGATCCCCCCCACTGCCCTCGTCCCTCGAGCACCGATTTCAGCACCGTCGGGGTGTCGGTGAGGATGCCGTCGACGCCCATGTCCAGCAGGCGGTTCATCTCGCCCGGCTCGTCGATGGTCCAGACGATCACACGAAGACCAACATCGTGAGCCCGTTGCACAAAGCACTCATCGAGCACCGGTATGCCCCGATCCTTGACCGGAGCCTGGGTGGCGTCGGCCGCGCTCCGGTAGGGCAGGAACCGAAGATAGGAGGTGACCTTGAGCCAGAGCGTTGCCGCGATCGGGGTGGAGTAGGCGGGCGAGAGGTCGCGGGCGGCCTTCCGAACCTTCCGCATCCGCCAGTCGTAGAACGTGTTGAGGCAGACCCGGCCGTCGAGGCCGCGGCTGCGGACCGTGGCCACAACCGGATCCGTGGCCTGATCGTTCTTGACCTCGATGTTCCAGAACGCCTCAGGATGGGCGTCGAGCAGCTCGTCGAATCGAGCCAGGGGCTCGCCGTTGGGGAGTCTGGCCTCGGACAGCTCGGCCCACGATCGGTCGGCCACCGACCCTTCGAGCCCGATCAGGCGCTCCATGGTGTCGTCATGGAAGGCCACGAGCACGCCATCGCCGGTGGCCTGGAGATCGATGTCGAGATATCGATAGCCGAGGCGGTGGGCGTTGGCGAAGGCGGCGGCACTGTTCTCGGTTTCCTCGCCACCACCTCCCTGATGAGCCAGCGGCAGGGGTATGTCGGAGTCGAAGAACGGGTGGGTGGTGGCGGGCACGGATCGGCTCCTCAGCTCGGTGTCGTCATGTCGGTGATAGTGGTTGTGGCGGTGGCGGTGGTGGCGCTGGTCGTCGTGGTCGTTTTCTCGGCGGCGATGGTGAAGGAGTGGCTGACGATCTCGGCTCCGGTCCAGGTGCGGCCGGAGAGCTCGAGGAGGATCCGGTCGCCCCGATCATCGATGGTAACCACACCGAACTGCCCGGCTCCGGGGAACCGGCCGTGGCTGAACTCGCCACCCTTGACCGAACCGAGACGGTCGAGAGCCGCTGCGTGCAGTACGGGGAAGCCCGAACCCGGTCCGGCGAAGCCGGAGTAGGTGCCGTCGTCGATGGCCACCATGTGGGCGTCTCCGGCCACCATGACCAGGTTCCTGCTTCGCTCACCGATTGCGGTGGCGATGCGTCGGCGCTGCTCGGAGTAGGCACCCCAGTTGTCGGACTCAGTGTCGGAGCTGATCCACGGGGTGGGGCTCACCCAGATGACGACCGGCCATCGGTGGTCGGTGATGCACCCGATCAGCCATTCCTCGGTATCGGGTTTGAGCAGGTGGTCCGGAGTCTCGCCCCGCTCCGAACGAGCGTCGGTGATGACCACTCTCACCCGCCCGATCGTGAATTCCTGGTGGATGGCCCCGGTCCGTTCCCGATCGAGGTAGCTGGGCACGGCCATGCGGTAGGCATCCTGGGCCGCACGCTTCGAGGGCGACCGGTGATCGGAATCGTTGTCGCCGAAGTCGTGATCGTCCCACACATAGGCCATCGGCATCGAGCCGTAGAGCCGGCGCAACACATGGGAGGAGTGCACCTTGTCATAGGCCTCCAGGAACCGTTCCGGTCGTGGCGACGTGATGTTCTCGTAGTGGAGGTCGCCGGTCACCACGAAGATCCGATGACGTGGCGTGGCCTGCCGGATGGTGTCGAACACCCAGCCCTTTGAGCCGGTCGACAGACAGGAGGCAAACGCCAGCGAGACCGTGGCCGGCGTCATCGGAGGCGGGAAGGTGGTGAACGAGCCGGTCACCGTTCCCACCGTTTCCTCTCCCCCCATGGCGTGGATGCGCAGGTCGTGGTGCTGATCGACGTCGAGACCGGTGAGTTCGAACCGGGCGAATCGATGCTCGTCGGCCGGCACCGGTCCGGTCCGGACCGTGGCCGACGCACCGGTGTGCTCCACCACCACCGAATCGGCCGTCGATCGTTGATCCAGCCGGACGACCACGGTGGCCCGATCGGCCCCGACTCCACCAATCCAGAACCACATCGGGGGCGGCTCATCGGGTTCCGGCAGCGGTGACTCGGGATGGTGGGGTCCGAAGATCATCGTGAACAGGGCCCGGATCAGGGGTAGGACACCAAGACCGGCCAGGGCGGCGGCCAGCACCATCAGATCGGCCCTCGTGCCTCCTCGGTCGGGCCAACGCGACCACACCACGACGATGACGGCACCGAGCATCACCGCCACCGCCACCAGCCAGGCCACGGTGGCGGGGCGGGCCAACGCCCCCCGGTACTGGAGCAGGAAGAACTGGGCCAGGGCAAGCCAGGCGACGATCATCAAAACCAGACCGACACCGGTGAACGGCCAGGACAGGCCCAGTCCGAGCAGGAACAGCAGGATCAGTCCGCCTCTGCTGGCCAGCCCGTAACCGCCGGTGGCGCGAGGGGGCGGCGGTGACCCGATGGCGGCGTGGCCCAGGCCTCGCAGCGCTGCCAGCGCCGGTCGTTGCAGGGATTTGAGAGTCGATCCGGCCATGGTGTCAGGCAGCGGTGACCGGCCCGATCAACCGCTCCACGAAGGGGTTGACGAACTTCCCATCGGGGTCGGCACGACGTCGAACGGCCTGGAAGCGGTCGAAACGCTCCCCGTGCATGCGGGCGATGTCGGCAACCTCGAGCGTCTCACACCATTTGCCGAGATGAATCCGGGCGTCGCCGTGGCGGACCAGGTCTTCGACCGCATCGAAGTAGCGGCGGACATCCCCCGACTGGTTGCAACACAGGCACAGCCAGGCGGACGATCGATCGGTTCCGGCGCCGAGAAACGACCGGTCGTGTCCGGCCGGGCTGAACCGAACCTCCACGAGCAGGAACGGCAGGGGCGAGTCCCGGTACAGCCGCTCGTAGGACTCGATGGCGCGGTCGATCTCGATCCAGACCCGGTCCCGGGGCACGGCGATCTCCAGTTCCTGATGCAGGTGATACTGACTTCGGCTGAAGGCGTCATGGGAATCGAGCACGAGGCTCGTCGCCTTCTGCAGACGCATGGCCGCCGTAGCCGTCTTCGGCAGTCGACCCCAGTGGGCCATGGCGTCGCCGAATGTGGCCGCCGCCACCGCCGCCTTGGCCTCGTTGAACGACTCCCGCCGGGCGCCGAGAATCGAGCGGCGGTCGCTGGTGCGGTCCCAGGTGTGGACGTGGAGCAGGTCGGTGACCTGGGTGATGACGCCGACCGAACGGCGTCGTGGGAGGCCAATGACCGCAGGGCCAGACCTTCATCGAGCAGCTTGCCGGTGAGATCACGGAGTCGGGTTCCGCCCCGGACGGTGGCCTGTCGTTTCTCGCCGTCGATGGAGACAATGCCGCAGAGACGGTCGAGGGAGATCGTGGCCTCACCGCCGATGACCCCGTCATTGAAGGAGTGACCGGCACCGACGATGCGGACCGACGGCGAGTGGCGGATCAAGGCCGCCACTTCGTCCTCGGTCTCGGGTTGGGACCAGTTGGCTCGGTGACGGCGGTCTCCCGACCAGTTGCGATAGGTGCCGTTGCGGAATCGTCCCTCCAGCAGGAGCGATCGTCGTCTACTGAACAGGAAGGTGCCGGTGTTGGCGATGGTCTTCGCCGCCGCCACGGTGAAATGCGGGTAGGCCACGGTTCATTTCCCCCTCGTCACCGATCGATGGACCCACCTCCATCATGGCCGACGGCTCGTGCCCTGTCAGCCATCGTCACGGATCGACAACCAGCGCATACGAGCCCAGGCTGTGGACGGCCGACGCCTCGATACGACGACCCGTCGTCGTGATAATCGAAACGATGGCGCCGGTCTCGGCGTCGAACTCGGCGTCGTCGACCTCACCCTCCGTGAAACCCGCCGTGGTCAGAACCCGCGATCCGATCAGCTCGATCTTGCCCCGAGCGGCCTCGATGTCCCGATCGTCGTCGGAGTGTCTCGGTGCGTCTGCGGAGATCACCATGACCCGGTCGGGTCCGAACGACTCCAGGTCTCCCCATTCAACGAACGAGGCCTTGCTGCGACGGCCGGCTATGTGGAGCCGCTCGATGCGGTCGGCCGCCTGAGAGACCACAAAGTGCTTCAACGAGCCGATGTCCTCAGCGGTGTCGACCGTGACCACCGTCTGACCCTGTTTTGCTTTCATCATGTAGGTGGTCACGACGACTCCTCTCCCTCGAGACGGCGGCGGAACGAATGGACCGCAGCCCCGAAACCGGCAAGATCGTTGGCCGTGAATTCCTCGGCCTCAGCCGGAACCACGAGGTTGTTCCCCGACACCGCCATCTGAACCGATGAGGGGACGAACAAGGTTCCGTCATCGGTCTTCACTTCGTAGCCGACTGCTTTCGGCCGGCTTCCCGTCTCCAAGACGACATCGACCACCTCACCCAACGTGGCTCCACCGCTTGACACCACAGTGTCGCCGATGACGTGATACGACTCCTTGGGCGGTGCGAGCACATCTTCGGACGAGGACGGCTGTGCAAGGCACGTCTCGTCGGGGACCATCACGGCATCGGCACCGATTCCGACAACGTCCTCGGCGCGCAGGGCGGTACCCAGTGTGCCCCGGAACCAGCCCCGCTCGTTCAGGGTGAACCCAAGAAGGTGGTGCCGTTCGGCGTCGTAGACGACGTCGCGAATCTGGGCCGCATCTTCACCACCATCGATGGTGACAACCGGCAGACCGACCACGTCCCTGGCCCGCACGAGGTGCAATTCCGTTTTCACGATTGATCCCCCCTATCCCGAACCGAGTCCGGAGCCGCAAGCACACTCCCCGATCGCTGGCGCCGTCGGATAAGGGCAAAGGCGCCAAGAAGCGCTGCCACGACCAACACCACGATTACCACGATGACTACGACGTCCATGACAACCCCCTTCTTCTCGGCTCTTCACGGTCCAGACTAGATCATCCAACATCGCCCGTACCCATCTCCTCCGCTCGGAAACCTGATGATCGATGCACAACAGCGGGTGTCCACGCCATCCCGAGGTCTTCGCCGTCGACGCTGCGGTGCCGATCAGGCGTTGTCGACGATCTGGTGGAGGGCGGCAAAGGGCTCGGCGGCCGAAAGGAAAAGCCGACGGAGCGGATCGGCGTCGATGTGGGCGGCGAAACCCATGGCCGCCTGCCGCCTCCCCTCGTCATCGATGTGCTTGACGATCCGGTACTTGAGCAGCTGAGTACTGGTCAGGTCGACCACCAGGGTCGACCCACCATGGAACCGTCGACCGGTGTCCTGCCCGTCATCGTCCTTGATGGCCACGGACTGGGTGAGGGTGGCGATGACCTGGGGTGCGAAACGGCCGTCGGGGCGGGCCCGCAGAGCTTGGCGGAGGGTGTGGACCTCGAATCCTCCCTCGGCCAGGCCGAGCGATGCGGCGAAGCCGGGGATGTTGGCGAAGATGTGTTCGAGCATCTCGTGAAGTGCGGCCCGGTGGGAGCGGGCCTTGTCGAACAGCATCTTGCGGTCGGCGACATACATGCACTCGTCGGCGTAGCTCCGCAGCTTGGCGGCGATGGCGTCGTAGCATTCCTGGATGTTCTCCCGTTGGTCGCCCGAGACCTGATCGAGCTGGAAGCTGGGCCACCGCAAGGTGTCGGCGGACAACGCCCGGGGACCTTCCAGCACATGCTCGTCGTGGCTCGTGGGGAAGATGCCCCGCCGGGCAAAGGCCTCGACGAAGGCGACACGATAGCCGTAGGTGTCGTTCGACTCGACCTCGAAGTCGGCGGTCACCAGCGCCCGCAGGTAGTCGAAGAAGGTCACATCGACCGGGGGCAGGAAGTCGAGGGCCCGTATGCACATGTCCAGCACCTGACGGGCCGCCTTGGCCGCCTCGCCGGCAAGCCGGTGGGCCAGGTCGGGATGAATGGCCCCTTCGGGCAGCCGACCGGTGCCCCCGGTGGCGATGCGCAGCAGGTCGGCGGTTCGGATGCGGTAGATGGCCAGCAATGCGTCGAACACCGCACCGACGAGGATGGCACCCCGGGCGTGGGGTGTCGTCGTCGAAGCGAGGGCGGTGGGGTCCGGTACGGTTCGCCGCCACTGGCCGTCGACGATGGTGCCGATGGCGCTGCGGAGTGAGCCGCGACCTCGGGTGGTTTCCCCCAATTGGATGGCCAGTTGACCGAGCACGGTCTCGGCCTCCAGGTCACCCCGCGACCGGGCGATCGCCTGGTTGAGGAGATCGGCATTGGCGAACTGTTGCAGCAGGGCCACGATGTCGGCGAACCCTTCGTGCAGGGCGAGCACGTCGGGATTGCTCGGTTCGTTGAACCGCCGGTACATGCCGTCGAGAATGGCGTGGGTTGTCTCGTGGACGACGATGTCGTGGGCCAGGCAGGTGTAGACGGGGCTGCCCGGGATCTGACGGCCCCCTGCCGGTGCCGGGTAGAAGCCGAACTTCAGCGCCACTTCGGCCGGGGAGTAGTAGGCGTTCGCCGTCTGCAGGGCGTGGGGGTGGACGGTCAGTTGTTGCACGAACCCAGAGTCGTCGAAGGGGTTGTCGGGGTTGGGCCGAGGTCGCCACTGGACCGGTCGGCCCAGCGCCCGTTCGAAATGCTCGATGGTGTTCATGGCCACGCCGTAGGCCATCTGCTGATGGAACTGAGGATTGCCCTCGGACGGCGACCAACCGTCGGTGGCAAGGAGTCGGGGGTCGTCGAGGTCAACGCCGGAGTAGCCGCTGGAGCGGTCCTTCCGGTCGTCGATTTCGAGATACTCGCCCACGAACCCGTACTTGCGGGTGCTCAGCTTCTCCCATCGGACGTTGAGGGTGACCTCGCCGACGTCGAATGTGCCGAGCTGGGACGAGAACGACGGATCCTTGGCGTAGGCCCGCAGGCGCCGACTCGGTGGGTCGGGAACCTCGGGTTCCTCGACACTCACGTCGGGGACGTTCTTGATCATTTCCCTGACCGCCCCGGTGCGCCGTAGCCGCTTGCCGGTCACGACCCCGTAGCGACTGACCACATGGTTGCGCAGTGCCTGCGACGCCCTGTCGTTCTCGATGATCGACTCCATCAGGGCTTCGAGCGATTGCGGCTCCAACTCGGTGGTGGCCTCGGGATCGGGCACGATCTCCTGCAGTGCATCGTCGAGCAACCAGAGCTGGGCCAACTCCAGATTGAACATCTCCTCTCTCGGGGTGACCTCGTCGATCCCGAGCCCCGTCAGCAGCCGGAGGAAGGCCCAGGAGTGGCGGGATCGTCCGGCCTTCGTCCTCCGAAGGTCGGGGGCGACGTCGAGGGCGCGGGCGGCCTGCAGGATGCCGTTGCCGAAGAACTCCTTCCCCGACTTGACCTTGGCCGTCGAGAACAGGGCGTGGCGAACGGCCTCGACCCGGCGCCAATCGGCCCGGAGCACCGTCTTGTGCTTCTCGATCCAGAGCGCAGCGGCAGCGGCCACCTGGGGGGTGGCGGCCGAGGTGCCCTCACCGTTCAGACGGGCGATCTCGGCACACCCGTACTTGGGCCAGGGGATGTTGGGGGTGTAGGCGGCCACTGCCGTTGTCATGGCGCTCATGGGACCGAAGCTCCCCTCCAGGGCCCCGCCCTCGAGATCCCGGTACGGCCGGGCATCGGCCATCACCCCGGTCACGGCGATGACCCGATCGTAGCGGGCCGGGTAAACCAACGTCTTGGGCGGCGACACCCCCTTACGGTTCCCGCCGGCAGCACACAGGCAGAGGCCGGCCAGGTAGGCGTGGTCGACCGCCTCGGCCCACGCCTTCGACGGGAGCCCGCCCATGCTCAGCGTGGCGACGGCGCATCGAGCCTCGACCGCGTAGCGCAGCGCTCGGGCCAACGCACTCGTCCGCAGCAGGATCACGCTGTCGGCAACGCGGATGGGGACAACGTCGGCGTCCGGTGCTCCGCCGAGCACCTCGTCGAAGACCGACACCCGTCCCCCGGCCAGGATCCCGATGGTGCCGGTGCCGTGGCCGGAGTTGTCGAGCAGCAGCCGATCCCGGTCGGGGTCGGAGGCGTCGGTTCGGTCCTCACCGTCGACGTAGTTGCGTTCGAGCCGCCGCAGGATGTTGGCCGGGGTCGTCTCGTGCTCGGGGTAGTAGCCGGTGTCGAGGTGGGCGATACGCGTCCTCGGGGCGTCGAAACGCACGTCCTCCCTGGCTTGCCCCAGCTGCGAGAAGCCGCTGCCGAGGTGCCAGGCGAACCCGGAACCGACCGGCTTGCCCCGCCGGTCATCCTGCTCGATCGGCTCGCACCGCTCCCCCAGGCCGAATCCGTTCTCCAGGTCGTTGTTCAGGCTGCCCTCGGCATCGTCATCGGGGAAGATCGAGTGGATCAGATCGGGCTCGGCGAACAGGACGTCCGAGGCGTCGATACCGAGCCGGCCCGCCACCTGATTGTGGGCCTGATCCCAGGGCGAGGCGTCCTCCTCGAGCCGGAGCCGGAACCACTGGGGACCGGCATCGATGGCAAATGCCCCCGGACCCTCCACATCGGCGTAGAGCGGTTCCAGATCGGTCCTTGTTGACGCAGCCAACAAGCTGTCCGAGGGGCGGATCTTGGCCAGCACCATACCGGTGCCGACTGCCCCCGTACCTGGACTTCCACTCGCGGTTCCGCCTGTCGAGTCGGTGGTCATCGCCCAAGCCTAATTGACGTCGGCGACCGGCGCTTCCGAAGAGGGTTGCGGCAGAGACCGTCGTCACGGCCACCCTGGTCCTCGGCCTCGTGGTCCTCCATGTCGACTACCCGTGACCGCCAACGACGCGGGATCGTATGGGTGGATCCACGGCGGCCGAGCGCGCGAGGATGAGGTGGTTGGTGGCCTGACCTTCGAGGGGTTCAATCGCGCCATCAATGCCCGCGGCGGTTTCCTGCGCAAGGCCTCGACGTCGATCACCTTCCTGCGCGATCGTGAGCAGCGCCGTCGGCGCGAGATCCTGGACGGACTGGAGCGAATCGACATCTTCGACGGGCTGCCCGACCGTGAGCTCGACGCCGTGGCCGAGGCGTTCCGTACCGTTCGCCTCAACACCGGGGACGTCCTCTACCGCCGTGGTGACCCGTGTGAGCACCTCAACGTCCTGGCCACCGGACAGATGCTGCTGCAGACCAGAGAGGCGACCATCGAACTCCATCCTCACCAGGCGTTCGGACACCTGGCCTTCGTGAGCGGAGCGCAACACCGGTCGACGGCAACGGCGATCAGCGACGCCGAGGTGCTCCGCCTGAGCCGGAACCGGCTGCGAAGCGTGCTCGGCAACTGCCCGGCCCTGGCCGAGCGAGTGCACCAACGGGTCCGAGGCGAGGATCTCGACGAGTATCTACGGGCGAACCACCCGGAGATCGAGGCGGCGGCGATCATGTCATGGCGGGCGACGGTCGAGCGAGAGGGCATCGAACGACTACCGACACTGATCGATGTCGCCGACACGACACCGCCGGAACGCATCGTCGACCACCTCAAGGACATCGGCCCATTTCGGGGCGTGCCCCATGGGGTGATCGATCGAATCGCAGACATGATGTTTCCCGAGGAGCACGAGGCCGGGTACGTGTTTTTCCGACCCGGCGAGGCGTCCGAGCGGATCTATCTGATCGCCGACGGGGACGTCGCCCTGATCGATGCCACCGGAGAATCCGACGTCACCCTGCTGCTGCACGAGGGTGAGGAATTCGGATCGCTCTCCTGCCTGACCGGGAGGCGGCACACGGCGACCGCCATCGCCCAGAGCGCAAGCGACGTGTGGGTGCTGCGGCGCAGCGACCTCGTCGCCCTGCTGACCCATGAGCCGGCCATCCGCCGGGGGCTGGCCGAGTTCCTCGACAGCGCCGGAGTCCTCGACTACCTGGTGAACGACCACGACCTCGATGCCGAGGTGGCCGAGACGATCAGACGCCGGGCCGGCGCAACCGTTCGCCGTGGGCAGCTACCGGTTGTCGCGCCACGCACTGCGACCACGGCGGCGCCGATAGCCATCTGGCTCGGGCTTCTGCTCGACGGTGTCCCGGAGTCGCTCGTCATCGGCGCCACCGCCGGCGCCATACGGGTGTCGTTCATCGTCGGGATCGCGCTGTCCAACTACCCGGAGTCGCTGGCCAGTTCGGTGGGAATGCGCGAGCAGGGGTTCGGCTGGCGCACGATAACAGTGCTGTGGACTTCGGTCGTGCTGGTCACCGGTATCGGTGCCGCCGTGGGGAGCGTCGTGTTCCAGCAGGCCCCCGAGGAGGCATTCGCCGTGGTCGAGGGGCTGGCCGCCGGCGCCATGCTCACCGTGATCACCCAGACCATGATGCCCGAGGCGCTGCACAGGTCCGGTGGCTTCGTCGGCCTGGCCGCCCTCGGCGGATTCCTCGTCACGACACTCGTGGGCGTCTGAGCGGTCTCGTCGGCCGGAGGGATGGGGCGGTGCATCGAACGGCGAGCGCCCCCAAAAGTCGGGGCAACCTCCCGGGTTATACTTGGGCGGTGACGAGCGTGGTCTTCTCCGGGCATATGATCGACAAGCCCGACCGCCACGAACCACGATTCTCCGAAGATCACGTGCCGTGCGTCGACGGCGCCATCAGGGCCGCCATCGCCGAGGTGTCGGACCCGGAGGCCCAAGGGTTCTCGGGAGCCGCCTGCGGCGGAGATCTCCTGTTCTGCCGTGCCTGGCTGGTGACCGGACGCCGCCTCACCATCTTCCTCCCCCGAGAACTCGAAGCGTTCCTGGACGAATCGGTTCGGTTCGCCGGGCCGGAATGGGAGAAGCTCTTCCGGAGCGTGGTCTCCGCCACCTCCACCACCGTCATGGCGCCGGAGCCGGGCATGAGTGAACTGGACGACCCACACACGCCGAACAACCTCCGCATGCTCGCCGCCGCTCTCGACGATCCGCCGGTCACCGGGATCTTCGTGTGGGATGGTCAGGGCGGCGACGGGCCCGGAGGCACCCGGCACATGGTGAACGAGGTGCACCAGGTCGGAGGCGATGTCATCATCATCGAGCCGTAGCGTCGCCGCGGTCCGCCTCGGTATCCGGCGATCTTGATCCGGTCGAGCCCGAGCCCTCGCTGGACATAAGCCGTTGGTACAGGGCGCGCAGCGCGTCAGCCTGGGTCCGATCAGGGTGGAGGTCGGCCAGATCCAGGACGTGTTCCAACGTCGAAGCCCGTTCCCGAGCCGTTGATCGGCCATCGAAAACCGCCAGGTAGGCGCTGGCCAACGCCTCGATCTGGTTGTCGACGTCGTCGTTCATGATGGCGACGGTCAGCCGCCCGTCGGGCAACGCCACCGCATCCCAGTAATTGCGTGTCGACGGCGGTTGCCTGCTGTACTTGTCGAGCTGAGCGGTGACCTCGCCCTGTAAGCCCTGATCGGGCGGTTCGCCGCTTGACCGGCGCCCGATTTCCTCCAGCTGGACGTAGTTGAAAAGAGCGTAGGCAGCCGGATCCTGCTCATAGGAGCGGCGGTAGGCTTCGCCTGCCTGCTCGAGAGCCAGCGCTCGTTCCTCGCCGCTGCTGGCTACCGCCTGCCGCTTCAGGTGCCCTGCTCTGAGAGCCGTTCGCTCACCGGTGCCGCTCAGCGCTTCGAGCTGTTGGATGCGGCGGATCGACTGCCTGTTCAGGTTCTTGATCAGGTCAAGGTCCGGCGTGTCCTGGCGGGCCAACCGCGCTGCGTAACGGCCCTCGAGGTTGGCCAGCTGCTCGATGCCCTTCACTGTGATCTGTGCGTCACCCTGCTTGAGCGCAGCGCGGTAGCAGTCGACAGCCTGCTCAAAGTCGCCGGCGGCAGCCCACGCCCGACCGAACTCCTCGCACAGGTGACCGGCGTTCTTCCCCAGCCACCCCCGCTCTTCTGCAGTTGACATGAGGACGGTGAGTTCCTTCGACGCTTGATCAGCGTCGCCTTCCATCCCCACGCTCTCGATCCGATTGACCAGTGACTCGAGTCGGCGCAGCACCTCGCGCCGGGTCAGAGGTGACGTCGGCTCGGCCCTGGGCGGGCCCGAGAGCCGGGGCAACCGGTAGCTCCCGTCGCCGTAGCACTGGTAGGCCCCCCACGTGCTGTCCCCACGGTCCAGGCCGGCGGCTTCGTTGCGGCCACGGTGGACGGCGGTGGAGAAATCATGACCGGCCAGCAACGCCTCGTAGAACGTTCGGGCGAAGGCCTCGGCCCCGTTGTCGCTCACCGCCCAGCCGGCGACGACGACCGCTCGCACCCCGGCTGCGATCAGCTGTCGGGACAGGCTGGCGCTCAGTCGGTGGTAGTTCCGGCTGCTGAGGTCGATCCGGCTGCTCTCGACGCCGAGCCGGACGGCGCCGACATGGCAGCAGTTGAGGAACACGATGTCGGGCGTCACATCCAGCTGCCCCAGCATCTCGGCGGTGATGTAGTCGTCGGGGCCGATGGCGACCCCGGTTCGCGTCGGGTCATCCGGTTGATAGAAACCATGGGCGGCGATGTGGATGATGCGGTAGTCGTGGGCCAGCAGCGCCGTCTCGATCTCGGTCGTGATGTCGGCGCCGGCCGCTTCGTCACCGTGCCAGATCAGATCCTTGACCGTGTAGCCGCCATCCGCTGCGCTCTGCCCGGCCGGGGCGAGTGTGTTCACCACCGCCTCGGCCTCGGTGGCGGCGCCGGGCAAGGTCGGCGCCAAGTGGCCGGTCGGAGGATTCCCGATCACCAGCGCCCGTGGTTCGCTTGCCCGTCGGATGGCGGGTGGGTCGGGCAGTTTGTACTGGCGGACCAGCTTCGCCCGTAGCGCCAGCTCCCCCCGGGAGCCGCTCTGGGGGTTGCGGGCTTCGAGCATCTCCCAAGGGATGTCGGCCGTGCTCTTGTCCACCTCCAGATGAACGTCCTGAGCATCGGCCAGGTCCCATTTCAGCTGGTTGGGGAAGAGGAGCTCGAACAAGGTCGTACGCAGGTCTCTGCTTGTGTCCGGACTGCCGACCGCTCCCCCCAGCAGCCGCTCCAGTCTGCGCCGCTCCACGCGATGCACGACGTTCCCCACCCGGGCCAGGCCGCCGCCAACGGTGAACTCGAGATCGAGATAGGGCGGCTCGTTGCCGTCTTCCGGCTCCGATGTCACATCGGACACCCGCACCCGCCACCATGTTGCATCCCGTGTGTCGACCGGAAGGCTGTTGGCAAGCCGGCCCTCACCCGACAGTAACTCGGCCGGCGGTGAGACATGGTCGAGCTGCTCGTCACCGCCGTCGGGAATGACCTGCAGAGCTCGAAAGGCCAGCTCGGCTTCCGGAGCGTTGCGATCGAAGATCTGCACCGTGGCGTACTGGGCCCGGCACGACCCGTCATCGCTGCTCCGAAGACTGAGGTTCGCCTGACGAACGCCGTCGACGACGGCCCGCACCGACGCGCTGATGCTGATGCCGTGGTCCCCCGATGCTCCCAACGGGACACTACTGATGCCGAGGTCGAAGGCCTCACCCGACTCCCGCCGATCGGCCTCACTGAGGGCGTGACGAACCAGGGCGGCCCGAACCGTCTCGACGAGCTTGAGCGGGGTGAGCTCACCGTACTCGCCCAGGCCGACAACCAGGGCCCCATGCTGCGGCTGACGACGGGGCGGGGGCAGGATGAGTTGGGAGTCGCCGATCCCGCCCGGGTAGTCCCCCTGAACGAGGTAGTCGGACAGCCGGCGCCGGAACCGGCGGTCGATGAAGCCTTCGGCTCCCGACAACGGCGTGGCCATGTAATGCCCGACCAGCACCGGATGGTCGGCGGTATCAAGGCCGGCGTGGTGAACAGTGAGGGTCAGCATGTTGCGCTCCTTGGCACCGTCCGCCGGCACGATCTGGCTGGGGGCCTCGGTCACGGCGTCCAGCACTGCATCCGACCGTGGACTGGGGCCGGCTCCGGTGTTGGGACTGGACCGCTCGGCTTCGACCCCGGTGTCATCCGCAGGCGGCTGATCAAGGTACTCGGAGGTGTAGGCGTCCGACGGTGGGTGCCACTTCCGGGTGAAGTCGGTGAGGTAGTTGAACACGAGGTGCGGACGCTCGACATTCTCCACGATCAGCTCGATCGACTCCTCGTCCGGATGGTGGAAGCGGTTTCCGTTGGTCGACACCAGAAAGCGAGGGCACTCGATGGCTTGCAGCAGCTCGAGCGACAGGTTGTTCATACTGCCGTGGTGGGGGAGCTTGAATCCGTCGAGGCGGAGCATGTCCTCTCGGACCTCGTTCGCATATCGCCGCAGGTTGGTCACCAGTACATCGGCGTGGGCGTCCCCGGCCAGCAGCCATCGCTCACCCTGATACTCGGCGATGAAACCGATGCTGCTCCCGTTCGGCTTCGACGGGTCGGTGCCGAAGACCTTGGGCCCTCCCCGGCTCAGATCGGCCGGTGCCATGGTCTTGTCGAGTCGAGCGAGTGCGTCGTGTCGATCGCCCGGCGTCATGCCGGCCTTGTCGAGAACCCGCTTCCACTCCTTTTCGAGCGATTTCAGCTTGTCGACGGTCGGGGACACGAGCACGAGCCGCAGCCCGCCTGGCAAGGGGACCTTGGGGAGCGGTCCACCCTCCGGGACGACCACCGAGCCACCGTCGAACGCCCGGTTCCACGGCAGACCCCGGCTCTCGATGACCGCGCCCAGATACTCGCCTTGCTTGGCGCCTCGCTTCAACCGGCCTTTGGCGTCGGGATCGAGATGACGGAAGTCGTTGAACCAGATGTCGTCGTATCGGATACCCAGCTCTTGGGTTCTCAGCAGCTTTGTGGCGCCGTCGATGTGGTCGAGGTCGATATGGGTGACGACCATGAGTTCGACGTGGCGAGCATCGGGTGGAAGGTGCTGGAACCGCTCACCCAGTGTGTCGAAGGTGGCCCGGGGGCCACCGTCGATCAACATTCGATGCCGATCGCCGTCGTCGCCCCATTCGATCCAGATGGCATCGCCGTGGAGTGCCGGCAACAGCTCGATCGAAAGCCCTCCCCTGGCCATGTCACTCCCTCTCGGTCGTTGCCGGTCGCTGTGATTCTAGATCATCGGTCGGTACCGGTACACACGACACCCGTCTCGCACCGGAGATGCCTCGTCGGCGAATGCTCCCGGTCGTCGGCTCACCGGCCGGCGACAGCGAAACCAAACGGAAGCTGATGGGTGGTCCGCCCGGCCGAGGACTTTCGGCCCTGGTCGGAGGTCCGGTTTCGCACTGCAATTGGTGTTGAGAAGACGTCCGCGCTCGAGTTCGGGCCATCGCTGTGACCCACCAGCGATTGATATCCGGATCGGATTTCAACCGTTCAGCGGCTCCTGTGGCGACGCAGGACCGGCCCAGCGGCACCCAGAAGGACGCGGCCGACATACCCGCTTCTGTGGAGGCACAGAGAAGAGGAACACACCATGGCTGTACAAGCGAACCTTGCCGTTCCGTATCACCAACAAGACAACGACCACTACTGTGGTTCGGCTTGTGCTCAGATGGTGATCGAGTCGATCGGCGGCGGGATCGTGGACCAGGCAACGCTGTACTCCGACTCCGGAAGCCACACGAGCGAACCAGCTCCGACGTGGTACACGCCACCCGACGGGCTTCAATGGGTGCTCAATGATCGCCGGCCGTCCGGTTTCGGCGGCTGGTTTGCCTTGTACCCACTGGGCACCGAGGATGCCATCTCGCGGAAGCTCGCCTGGACGATCCATCACTACCAAGTCGCTCCGATCGCCCTTGTCTTCGGCGGCAACCACTGGGTCGTCGTGCGAGGCTATCAGGCCAGCGCTCATCCCAGCAGCTCGTCCGACACCGGCTACACGATCAGTGCGTTCGAGATCAACAATCCGGCGCCGCCGGTGCCATCCCCTTCGACCCCGCCGCCACCTCCGCCACCTCCGCACAGCGCCGGCGACGGTTGCGGGACGGGAGGAGTCCGGGGCACGCCGAACATCCACGTGGCCTACGGCACCTGGCAGTCCACCTATATGACGGGTAACACCTACGGGACGGCGTGGAACGGCAAGTACGTCGCCGTCTGCGACCCGGACCCACCGGCGGAGCGGATCGGCGAACAGCTTCCCGGGCGCGATCGACTCCCGGGCGACCGGCTCATCGAGCCACGAGAGGCGATCGAACTGGCGATGGCCGGCGTCCGCCAGTTTGGGCTCCTCGAGCGCAAGGACTGGAGTTCCGTCTTCGAGCGGACCGAGCCGAGTCCCGGACACCTGGTCCAGCGGCTCGACGTGGCCGACTCGTTCTACTGCCTCGTACCATTCGTGGACGAGCGCGGCGTTGCCGCGGTGGTCGACGTCGATGGCCGGTTCGGCAACTACCGTCAGGCCATGGCACTGCCGGAAGGTGAGCGCGGCCTGTTCCCGGTGCCGGACACCGAACAGGTCCTCGAGACGACGCTCGGCCGACGTTTCGACTCCGACGACAGGCGCATCAGCATCCTCGTGCGGGAAGAGGCATTCTCACTGTATCCGATGCTGGTTTGGCGGCCGTGCCTCGAGTCGCTCACACCCTTCCTCCCGTTTCACATGATCACCGTCGGCGATGAGCGAATCTTTGTTCGAGTCGATGGTACGGTCTTCACCCAACTGCACACCCACATCCCTGGCGTGTGACGGTTGGAATCAGGAGGACAACGATTGCGGTGGAGGAGATCTCGATTTCGGATGCCGTCGCCGTCGCAACCGATCGGTTGGGGGTACCAGATCCGATCGCGGCAACGGTGTGGCGGACTCGGCGCGAAGACCGGCCGGCGGAGCCCTACTACCTCGTCGTCCTCGGCGATCCCCAGCGGGCCGAGGGGGTGGCAGCGGTCCACGCCATCACCGGCGAGGTGATGGAGTGGGTCCAGCTCCCCGGGACCGGGCCGCACCTGACAACAGGCTCCGAAGAGGCGATGCGCAAAGCCGGACGACCCGACGGGCCCGCTGTTCTCGTCTGGCGACCCGGTCGGGCCACGGCCTCCATGCTCGCCCCGGTTTGGCGAGTCGGCGCCGACGACGACAAGCGTTACGTCGATCAACAGGGCACCGTTTGGGAATCACTCGAGCCCGACGCAACGGGCGGCTGACAGCCTGACGGACCGCCTGTGGCGAAGCGAGTCATCACACTCAATCCGTTGGTGTCGTGGGCCGGGCCACTCATCGACTCACAACAGAAAAGCGACTTTCGTCCCTGGCGAATTGATCCACGGTGGACCATGGTCAGAGATGCCGACGCGGTCCCGTTCGCAAAGCTGAGAGAGTTCGGTGATGCCTTCGAATCGATGCGATGGCAACGTCGGGCCGGGAAGGATGGGAAGGAACAGAGCGTCATGGCAAGAAGCCTCAGTGTGTATCGACTGCTGAAGCAGTCGGGGCCCTATAAGTCTCTTCTTCGACCCGAGTTCCGCCGGGCCATCAGCGACGGACCGCCGGTGGAGGTCTTCAGCAGTCATGGCCGCCTGATCGGGCATATCAGCGCATTCGATTTCGAGCGGAGAGTGCCGCACGAAGCGGCCGGCGCCAACAACAGCGACGAGCGCTTCATGGGGCGGCTGTACTGGTACGAGGCGGAACCACGCAAGCCGGGTTGGATCGATTTTCTCGAGCCCGTGTTCCCCGATCTGGAGGCACCCTTGAATCAGCCGGTGGGAGCGCTTCTTGCCGTGACCATCCATGATGACAACGGCGACAGGCATCGCTTCGCCATCACCTTCGGCGGGGGACGACATCTGCTCGACCCGACCGCCTATTTGAGGCGGTATGGCGTCAAGATAGCGCTCAACGCCATCTACACCGGCGGAGGTACAAGCGGTGACCTCGAGCGCATCCGGAGCGTGAAGGTCGCCACCGTCGAGGAGAACCCGATGTGGACCTCCCGGCAACGGAACCGGGAGGCCGACTTCGATTCGTTCGGCGTCGACACCGACCTGGATGTTCTCCAAAGCATCACCGGGCGACCCAAGTACGCCGATGACTGGGGGACGCGCGTGTCGGGCTCGGACGCCTTCCGCACGAACGTGTTCGAGGCGTTCGGTGACATCGCCGCAGTCTGCAAACATGTCATGGCATACGAAATGCGTCATGACTACGAGACAAGGTTCGACTGGGTCGACCACACCCATGAGGTGACGGATCCCGACCTCGTGGCCATGCTGGAGCACCAGCTCATCGACGAGCTGGAACGGCTGCATGCCAATCCCGGGCCGGTCGAGGCTTCCAAGCTCGGCCTGGCGCCGGCGGACCTCCTCGATTGGGACGAAGTCGACACGTTCACCTATTCGGTGATTGACGGGGAGACCTACGACGACCTCGATCTTGCCACCTACTTGGCCGCAGCCGGAGTGCCGACGGCGCGACGTCTCGCCGAGGACACCGTGACGGCATGGGATGGGGAGGAGGAACGTATCGCTTCCTGGCCCGTTCGTTACTGTCTCGACGGTGAACTCACCGTCAAGTCCGACGAAACACCCCCGGTGGAACGCACCTACGTTCTCTTCGACGGCCGTTTCTGGGAGGTGGAGCCGACCTACCTTGCCGAACTCGACGCGTGGATCGAGCGTCTCAACGAGTGGGCCGGCGACCTGCCGCCCGCACGTCCAGGCGAGAAGGAAGGTGCCTACAACGCCCGCGCCGCAGCACGCTCGTCCCACTACCTGCTCATGGACAAGGATCTCGTGCATGTGCCAGAGGTGACGGGTGACATCGAACTGTGCGACATCCTGAGCAGTGACGGCGACCTCGTTCACGTCAAACGAAAGGTGCGATCAAGCCAGCTCAGCCACCTGTTCGCACAGGGTCGGGTGGCCGCCGATCTGATGGCACGAAGTGAGGTCTTCCGCCGACGAGCTCTGGCCAAGGTGCGCAGTGCCGAGAAAGCGAAGCAGACACAACAGGACGCCGAGGCGGCAGCCGCCACCCCACCTCGACGCAGCCCGAAGATCATCGACCAGTTCGCAACCTTCGACGAGCACGGGTTGGTGAACAGCGACTTCAATGTCGTCTATGCCATCTTGGCCGACTGGCAGGGCCGCGATCTCGTGGAGCGGCTCCCGTTCTTCAGCAAGGTCAACCTGCGCAGGCATGCCACCGACCTGCGGACGGAGGGTTTTCGGGTGTCGTATAGGCGGGTGGAACAGCCGACGTCACTCAAGACCGGACCGGCTCCACCGACTACTCGACCGTCCCGTGATCGGCGTCGAGGAACGGAGCGAGCTCCCGCCTGACGACCTGGCGGATCATCAAGGCATAGGGCCGGTCGGCCCGGCACCGGGAGGCCAGGGACGCCAGCTCGTTCGACAGCATCTCGTCGACCACGATGGCGAAGCTGTCGGACATCTCCGGTCGCGCTGCCTGCAGGTCGGCCAGGGCCTTCACGATGGCGACGCTGAGCTGCGCCAGTCGGAGGGCCTCGGTCCGGTTCTGGACGAGGCCTGAGCGGTTCAGGGCATACACCCTGATCGACTGGCGGGCCCGCTCCCGGGTCTCGGCGTCGGCGTCGTCCCGCGGCCGGATCACCCCCTGCTCGTCGAACTCGAAGAACCCCGCCGGGTCCACCAGACACGGATTGACCAGTGCCGGTCGTTCATCGATCTCCTGGCCCTCGTCTGCGGCCCGGGGAGACTCGGGGAGCAGCGGGAACTGGTCGAGCTTGCCGAGGTTGACGGTGCGATCCAGGACCACATCCCGCTGCCTGCGCCGGCGGTTGCAGTCGATGCAGCTGGGAAGGAGGTTGTCCCAGTCGGCGGCCAGCCACCAGTAACCGGGCTTGTGGGGACCGTCCTCCTCCTCGATCTGCCCCTTCGGTCGCCAGTGCTCGACATCCATCGGCTGGGTGGCGGCATACCTGGTCTCGCAGTAGGCACATTTGCCGTGGAACAGTTCGGTGAGCGCCCGCTTGACGGCGTCGCGGGAGTAGACGTCGAAGCGAAACGTCCACTGGTCGTCAGGCTTTCCCGCCGCCCGGTGGGCCTCGAGCGATGCCTTGGCCTTCCGCTTCTCCTTCGCCCCGCCCTCCTCGGGGTCGGTCAGGACCGACGGAGCGGCGATGTGGGACCGGTCAACAAAGATCACAGCTCTTCCCCCGGGGCCTCCTCACCGAGACCTTGCAGCACGCTCTGATACGTCCACAGGCGGCCGACCCGGCGAAAGACCTCCTTCCTTCGCTGCTCGATGGCGGCCTCGCCTTCGGCCGTGCTCGACGAGTCGTCGGCCTCGCCGGCCTTGACCTTGCCGAGGAACTCGTCGATCGCCTCGTAGATCAGCTGGTCCCTCCGGGTGTAGCCGAGCATGCCGACCCCGTCGAGCTGGCTCTTCAGCTTGTCGAGCCGGTCGACCAGGCCGTGTTGTTCCAGCTCGCTGCGGCTCATCGCCAGCAGCTGGTAGTACTCGTCGAACTGATCATCGAGCTCGGGGTCGATCGTCGAGCTGAGCCCGAAGAACCGGGAGGTGAGCAGCTGATCGACCCGCAGTCCGGCGGTCGATCCGAGATCGCCCTGCCCCCATGCGTAGCCTGCCTCGTGACGCCGCATCAGCACCGTTTCGTTGTCGACCAGGCCCCGCAGGCACAGCGGATCGTGGGTCGTCGCCAGGAACTGCATGCTCGGCAGCAGCTGCCGGAGCTGGCGGACCACCTTCATCTTCCACGTCGGGTGCAGGTGCGACCCGAGCTCGTCGACCACCACGAGGCCTCGGGAGACGTCGGGCCCGTCGAACAGGCTGAACACGACATCGAGCGTGTCAGATGACCGTGGCCATCCGATCGACCCGCCACCGCCTGGCGGTCCCACCCAAACGGCCGAGGACCTCGTGAATTCCGACCACGAGGTGGGCTTGGTCATCGGATTCGGAGAACCAGCACCGGAACTGCCCCGAATGCGACAACACCCCGGCCAACACATAGGCCTTGGCACCCCACGGTGTGTCGGTGAGTTCGAGCCAGTCCCATTGGGTCTCGACCCCGGGTGGATGGTCGATATCGACATGGGCCCGGCCATTCGACGACGCGCACGGCTCACAATGCGGGCGGAGCTCCCGGTGGCGGACCTGGCGGCAGAACGTCTGATACGAACGGTCATAACCCACCGGTAGGGCCTGCACCTCCCGGAACAACACCGTGGCCCGCACATGCGGATCATCAGCCAGGCGCTGGCGGACATACGGTTCGACCACATCGAACGGGTCGACCAGCCCATCAGGCTTGGCTCGCACGCCGGCTTGGCGGTCACCGTTCAGATAGGCCCGAACCGTCTTACGGTCCCGGCCGACATGACGGGCGATCGCAGATATCGACCACCCCTGTTTCCTCAATGCGTGAATCTCCACGTCTTCTCCCTGTGAAATCATCGGGGACGGGCTCCTCTCCTCGTTGGCTGTGTCGCAACAACCAGCAGAGAGGAGCCCCACCCCGTACTGGTGGACCCCTACAGGGTGGGGAGTTTCAGCGAGCAGCTCTGAGGAGATTCACCTGAGCGTGGTCACCGTGGTGTTGGACGTCTCGATACCGGCGATCGAGTCGAAGCGGAGGGGGGTCCGGCGCATGAGGCCGCCGGGCGGCCGCTTGTGGCGCCTGACCCAGAGGTGGAGCTCGCCGTCGGCGCTCCGGGCCAGCTGCCGGCGACGGTCGACCCGGACCCCGCCAGAGGGGATCTCCTCCTCGTTGACCACGAACGCCCGCTCCGGCTCCAGGATGCGGCCTCGGGCCTGGTGGGCGCCGCCGCTCGCACCGGCGATGGTGCCCCGCCGCAGCACCACCTCTGGGGAAGCGGCCTCGATCCGCACCGGCACGTCGGTCGCCAGCTGGTAGCTCCAAGCACCGTCGGCCGCCGATTCGGTCCTGGTCGGCGTTGGGGCGTTGCCCTTCTCCCGGTCCACCGGCCGCCCGGCCGGGCTCTCCACCCGGTGCTCGGTGGCCCATCCGAGGTTGGCCTGCTCGTCTCGCCAGAACTCGACCGACTCCAGGCCTCGACCGTCGTCACCACCGGTGGCAGGAACAGCCGGGTGGGTCGCCCCGATCCGGGCCGGGGTCGCCGGTCAGCTCGAACCAGCGCCAGGGCCGGGCCGTCACTTTGTTGTTGACGGCGGTGGACTCGATGGTGGTGGTCGAACCGAAGTCCTCGCGGACCTCCAGCCGAACCACCTGGGCCAGCGTGCCGATAGGGAGTGTGCAGGGCAGCAGGTACCAGTCCTCGCCAGCCACCATGGCGTAGGCGGCGATGACGGAGCGGGCCAGGTCCTCCGGACCGGTCGCCAGGTCGCCGAGGGAGACGTCCCCGTCCTCGAACTCCCACCACCGAGCCGCCGGTATGCCGGCCAGCTCCAGGGGGACAGGCAGCGACGTGAGAGGCTTGCGGACGAGACCGGGCACCAACCTGGCGAGTCGGGAAGGGCCGGGCGGGCGGTCAGGATGACTGGGCTGAAGCCCATCACGATGTCCATCTCATGGACGAGACCGGCGGCGGGTGGCTCGCCAACACCGAACCTCGAGTGTCTTGGCCATGCTCGACTCGATCAACGAGAAGGCGCCCGCCAGCCATGGCCTCTTCCAGGTCCACGACGACGATGTAATCGAAGGCGAAGACATCCACGGCCGACGGCACCCTGACTGGTGCCGTTCAGGTCTGCATATGGTACGTTGAACCACGTGGCCGATTCCACCACCCAGGACAGCTACCGGCTTCCGCCGGCTGGAGGCCGCCCGCCGCGGCCTTATCGCCTGATCGGTGACGTAAAGGACGAGAGTGACGCCGTGCAACAGGCGATCGCCGCCGCCACCCGGTCCGCTCTGGACCAAGTGGCCGAAGACTAACCGTCGTCGACGTGTCGTTCAGCGGTCGCCGGGTTGTCTTTTCAGGACCGTTCCGGGCTCGCTTGGCGCTCACACTGACCGATGCGGCCGACCGCGACAGGTGGGACGATGAGCATCGCGAAGCGGTCGCAGCTGACTTCATTGATAGCTGGGACGATCTCGACGAGCAGTCGGATGGGTTGCGGGCGCTCGTGGTAACGGCCGCTGCTCCCTTCCCAGCCCCTGGGGTGGTCGTCTACCTCGGGAAGCCATTGGAAGATGGTGAAACCATCGAAGTTCGGGCTGTCGCACACCACATGCTGTGAAGCCCTATCGAGGTACGCGCCTGGACCGCAGGGCATCCGACCGACCACGCACAACAGCACCTACCGCGTGGGCGACATCACTGGCCCGCTCGGGACAATCGGACTCCGGTCGCCGCTCGGCCGGTAGAGAGTTGCTGTTGCCGACGTGCCGCTAACCGCTGGACCTTGGCCGGCGTAGACACGCAGCCTCGAGCAGTCCAGCACTCGCTGCACCCTCACTGATCTGATCGCGATACCCCGCACAAAGATGGGACAAATGAAATGGGAGCGAAAACCACGACCCGCGCAACGCTCTGAACAGGCAAAACGCGCCCCCGGCAGGAATCGAACCTGCGACGCACGGTTTAGGAAACCGACGCTCTATCCACTGAGCTACGGGGGCAAGGGTTGGCAATATAGCGGCCGGGTCTACCGGTCAGCGAGCTTCCGTCGGAGCAAAAGTCGCACCAACACTGTCGTCGGCAGGCACACCGGAAACCGACGGCCGACCACCGGGCCCAGTCAATCACGCCGATCGCTCTGCCACCACCCAGAAACCCTTGCCCGAGCAGGCCCAACGCCCACGCCACGAACCGGGCAGCGCCGACAGCAACTCCTCGGGCGTCAGATGGATAGGCGTCGACGCCCCCGACGTGTTGACCCACAACACCTGGCCCCGCTCCCCCACCACCCGGTCCACCTCCGAGGGAAACAACAGCATGTTGACCATGGCCACCCCGGCGAACGTGTCATCACCAAACGGCAGGCACGAGGCGTCACCGCGAACCCGGGGAGCAACCACCTGAGGCATGGCCGTCAACATCCGCATCGCCATGTCGAACGCCACCACCGAATCCAGCGCCGGGGCCAGAATGCGGGTGCCGATTCCCGTCCCCGCCCCCAACTCCAGCCACCGCCCGGGCGCCAACCCGCCTCGGATCGCCGCATCGTGGATGGGCGCCACCCGAACCGCCTCGGACCGCGGCGCATCCCACCCGGCCGCCATCGAGTCGAACAGCTCCTCCACCTTGTGGGCTCTCCCCGATGTCCAGGCACCCTCGAACGCCACCTCCCGGGTCACCCGGCGCATGGCATGCTGCTCGGCCGGCGGCGTCAGAACAGAGGCGAGATCCACCACCCGGCCGTGCTCGGATCGATCAGGCTCGAGTTCGACGAGCTCGGCCACCGACGACGGTGAATCCGACTAGCGAATGGCCGGCACCGGGGGCCAGGCCACCGGGAACAGCGGATGATCGAACGGCTCACCCTCACCCAGCTCGTCGGCCAGACCGGGAAATTCGGGCGACGTGGCCCACGGCCGCACCACATGACGGGCCTCGGCGTCGATGTAGCGGAACGATACCACCCGCCGTCCATGGTCGAACGGGAACCCGGGGGCCGAGTGCACGGTGAGGAAGTTGAAGAACACCACGTCGCCGGGATCGAGGGCCCACTGGCGAATGTCGTAGGTCGAGCGGTCGGCGTCGATGTCGGGGATCTCGACCAGCGACCCCTCGGGGAACCACCTGGCCTCCGCGTCCAGGAACGTCCGGGGCATGCGCCATGGCCCCCGGTGGGACCCGGCCCAGAACTCCGGCGACCCGGCACGGGGAATGGGGTCAAGCGGAACCCAGGCGCTGATACCCCGCCCCTCCACGTTGTAGTAGGGCTGGTCCTGGTGCCAAGGGGTGGACTGGCTGGTGCCGGCCTCCTTGATCAGCACATGATCGTGGTAGAACCGCACGCTTGGGGAATCGAGCAAAGCCGCCGCCAGCTCCGGAAGTCGCGAGCGCAGGGCCACCTGCTCGAACTCCGGAGTATCCGGCCAACGAACGAAATCCTCGAAGAACCGTCCGGGGTCGGTATCCCGGCTGGCCACGTTGGCTCGCTTGCTCGGGGCGTCCGCGACGCGGCTCACCCCTTCGGCGAGAAGTTCAAGTTCTGGTGGTTTGATCACGCCTCGTACCGCAACAACACCGTCACGGGCGAACGCCTCAATCGCTGAGTCGTCGACCATGGTCCCATTCAAGTCGACGTCGCTTATCGGGACACAAACATGACGGATAATCCACGACATTGTCAATTAGCGTCAAATACGTAGAGTCGCTTCCGGCCCCGAACCGTAACGAGAATCCGTGTACCCCCTGACCCGAGCCGAATTGGAGCAATCATCGGAGGCGATCGAAGCCGCCATCGACGCCACCGATGGCATCGACCCCTGGTGTTCGGGACCGGACTGGGCCCTGTCGGTGTCGACCGGCTTCGCCCCCCGGGGCAAGCACCTTTATCTGCAATCCGCCGAAGGTCACGGTTTCGCCCTCTTCGGCTACTACCGCGACCTGCAACGCAACCTGTTGTTGAGCAGCATCGAACCGCTATGGGGCTTCGCCTGCCCCCTGTTCGGGCTCGATATCGACGCCCTGGCCGCCGAGGTCACAGCCGATCTCGATCAGCTGCCCCACTGGTCGTCGCTGATCATCCCCGGGCTGCCACCATTGCCCCATGCCACAACTTTGGCCGTGAGCGCCACCTTGGGCCGGTTGGGGCCGATCTCCGTCGGCGAGGGCATCACCCGGCGGGTGGCCGACCTGTCGGAGGGCTATGAGGCCTGGCTCGACAACCGCAGCGCACGGTTCCGCCGCAATCTCCGCCAGGCCGAGCGTCGGGCCGCCGAGCAAGGGCTCAAGATCGTCGACGTCACTGCGGACGGAGATGGTGCCGACGGTGATCATGATCCCGGCAATGACGTGTTCGACCGGTTGCTGGCCATCGAACACCAGTCATGGAAGGGATCCGAGGGATCGGGCATGACCAGCGACGAGATGTCGGCCATGTACCGGTTCATGGTCAACCGGCTCCGACAACAAGACCGGCTTCAGGTGTTCGTGGCTCGGCTGGATGACCATGACGTGGGCTACATCCTCGGCGGCATCCGCAACCATCGCTACCGCGGGCTGCAGATCAGCTACCGGTCCGGATACGACGACCTGTCCATCGGCAACCTGCTCCAGCTGCACCAGATCCGCCACCTGTGCCACCACGAGCTGGCCCACACCTACGACATGGGCATGGACTTCGGCTACAAGCAGCGCTGGGCCGACCGGGCCGAAACCTCGATCACCGCGGTCATACAGCGAGCCTGACTACGGACCGCCCACCACATCCGGTAGGTTGAGGCCATGGCCACGACCGTCGCCTTCCTCAACACCTTCTCCGTGCTGGCCCTGGTGGTCGGAGCATTGTTCCTGTCGCTGATCGCCGTGCTCCTGGACCGCATCAACTTTCCCCAGCGTCGGTTCCGGCCCAAGCAGATACGCACCGGCGGGCACGGCTCCAGCCGGGACCGCACCGGGGCCCACGTTGTGGAAGTACCGACCGACGAGTTCTAGCTTCGCTTGGTGACGTGGATGTTCACGATTGAGTCAAGTTTGGCGACGTTTGGCCGGAGGCCAAACTCGGGGTGAGGCGCTCCGCGCCGAACACTAGATCTCTTGGGGTCGGCTCACGGCAACTCTGCGAGTTGCCTCGAGTCGGCCTCCGGCACCGTCGTCGGTATTTGACCTGATCGTGAACATCCAAGCCCCCAAACGAAACTAGGGTGGATCGGGCCATGCATGATCATCGTTTGCCCTTGGTGATGGACCTATGAGTCACGTCAAGGCCGTCGGCAAGGAACTCCTTCAGCGAATGTCACTGCACAACGTGACGGTGACCGCAGCCGGTATCGCGTTCTATGGGCTTTTGGCCCTCGTTCCCACCCTGACCGCCCTGGTCGCCGTCTACGGCCTGGTGGCCGACCCGGCCGAGATCGAATCCCAGATCGCAGATGCCACCGAATCGCTGAGTGAGAACGCAGCGGCAACGGTGACCGAGATGCTCGAAGGCATCGTCAACGAGGTCAAGGGGTCGGCCACGCCGGTGTTGATCGCCTCCATCCTGATCGCCCTTTTCTCGGCCTCGGGAGCGGTGCAGAAACTGTTGGGCGCTGTCAAAATGGCCTACGACCACCTAGACGACCGCCCGGGATGGCAGGTCCGCATCGGCAGCTACCTGTTCACCGCCGCCGCCATCGTCTTCGTGGCCATTCTGGCCGCTCTCATCAGCGTGGTGCCCCAGCTGCTGGACCTTGTCGAACTGGGCGGTTGGGCCGAGGCCGCCATCGGTATCGTCCGCCTGCCCGTCGTGGCCGTGCTGTTCGTGGGCGCCATTACCATCATCTACCGCTATGGACCGGGTCGGAAACCCCGCACTCCGTGGATCAACCCCGGCGCATTCGTCGGCGGCGGCCTGTTCATCCTGTCGGCCGTCGGCCTCAGTATCTACACCTCCTCAATCGGCTCCCTGCCGGCGTCCTACAGTGTGCTGGGCTCGGTTGCCGCCATCATGATCTTCCTTCAGCTCGCCGCCCTGTCGGTCATCATCGGGGCCGAGGTCAACGGCATCGTGGAATCGACGGCCGAAGAGCCTGCGGTTCCCGACCGTCAACCGGTCGCGGTCGAACCGGCCGAGCCGGTGTCGTTCGCCAAGGCCATGGCCGGTGTGGCCGCCCTGGTCCTGCTCGGCCGGGGCGGCAACAGCAACAACGACGGCTGAGCAGCCCGTCAGCTTGTTTCGTGGCCGTGGTCGAGCTCGTCGGGGCTCAGCCCTTGACAACGTAACGAGGACACCCCCATCCAGGAACTTTGAGCCGATGACGACCCATTTGTGGGTCGTCGGGCGTTCAAAGTTTGGTAGGGGCTGAGTACCTCGAGAACCGAATAGACCCGGCCCGGCCGGCCCGACGTTCCGACTACTCGTCGGTTCCGCCATCAGACGCCTCTTCAGCGGGCGCACCCTCGTCAACGGCCTCGTCATCGACCTCATCACCAGACTCGGGCTCGGCCGACTCCTCGGTGACATCGGGACTGCCGCCCCGAACCGGGGAACCGTCGGTCTCGGGGGCCTCACTGTCGTCGGCCGACACGTCGATCACCACTCGCTCCCTGACCTGGGAACACTCCAGGATCACCGCGCACATCGACCTCACATCCGGAGCCTGGGCCACATCACCGGGGTCGATACCGAGCGGCCGGTAGTTGGTGGAGGCCACGCCCAGCACCTTGCCCTCCCCGTTGAGCAGCGGACCGCCGACGAACAAGGTCCCGACCGGCGCGGTGTGCTGGAGCCCGATCTGGGATCGATCGAGCAGGACCCCGGGCGACGCGGTCGAGCCACCGCCGCCCATCCCACTGAGAGCGAACAGCCGGGAGCCGACCGACTCCAATTGCCCCTGCTCGGTGGCGAACTCCAGCACCGGGATCTCCCGATCGACCACCAGCACCGCCAGATCCCGCTCGATGTCCCAGGCCCAGAGCCGGGCCGGCAGGCGCTCGGAATCCTTGATCAGATCGATGCCGGGGGCGGGTTCGATGGTGGAGGCGGCGATCAGGCTGTAGCTGGTGACCATCGCCGTACCCCCGCCATCGTGGGGGACCACGGCGAAGGCGGCCCCGGCGGTGAGCCGACCGTCCTGGTCCCGGGTCTCCACCATCCACACCGACGGGCCGGCCACCTCGGGCAGCTGGATGACCCCGTTGGCGTCGGCCACGTACTCCCCCAGGGGTTTCAGTTCGTCCCGGATCTCGGTGATGGTCTCGCTTCGCAGCTGATCAATGGCTCCGGTGGCATCGCTGAACTGCTGGTCGAATCCCTCCACGAACCGGGCCACGGCCCGCTCGTTGTCGGCCAGGCGGGCATCATAGTAGGCGTAGAAGGCGGCCCCGCTGAACGCCGCCCCCACCCCCAGCATCATCAACATGGTGACGATGCCGATGACGCTCCGGGGCAGGATGCGGTGGCGGAGCTTGGGCCGACCCGGGCTGAGCGGCACATAGCCCCGGTTGACCAACTCCCGGGCCTTCGACCACCGGCTCAGCCGGCTGCGGGGTTCGATGAAGGGGGCGACCCCGCCGACGGGTTTGGGTCCGCCGACCAGTCGGGGCGAGATGCCGAGGGCCCGGGCCACTCGCACCCGTGGCGGCGTTGCGGGCCTGGTAGTGGTTGCCGGAGGTCGATCAAGGAAGCCTTCGGCCAGCGGGACCGAGTGCGTCGGGTCGGCGCCCGCCCCGGACTCGGCCTGCGACCCCACTTCGACATGGCCATCGACAACCTCGTCCTCCACCAGCTCGGCGTCCTCGATGAGATCATCGCCCGTCCGGCTTTCGGGGACGTCGTCGAGGATCCAGCCCGGCTCCATGCGATCGGTCTTGCGCCGCCCGGCGCTGCGAAGGGCGGCCGGAACCCGGTCCTCCGACGAAGGGGACCGATCGGCGCTGCTGGTTGATGGGGCCATGGCTGATGGACTCCTGGTAACGGTCTAGTTCGAGCCGGTGGACGGGGACGAGCCCGTCGACGGCGTCGTGGTCGAAGGGGATGACGAGGGCGTGGTGGTCGAGCCGCCGGAACCGGGCTCGGTGGTGGGCGGGTTCGACGGTGAAGAGGTGGTCGAGGACGAAGAGGGTGCCGAACCGTCGATCCCGTCCTCGGAGCTGGGCGGAGGCACGGTGGTCGGGGCCTGGGAGCGGGGCAGCTGGGGGGTCGGCACCCGATCCTGCTGGCACGACTGGCCCCCACAGTCCTGACCGAGGGTGACCGGTCGTTGCCGGGGACCGAGTCTGGTGAACTCCCGTACCCGGAACGACGCCATCTCCTCGGCCGTCTTGGCGATGGGCACGATCGGCTCCGGCTCGGGGAACTCGGAGACCTCGAGCCCTTCGTGGGCGGCGGCCATGAAGTCGGCCCACGCCACCGCCGGGTGGGAGCCGCCGGTGACCCGACCGACCCCGTTCACACCCCGCAGCGGCGCCAGCCGATCAGCGTGGCCCATCCACACCGCGGTGGCAAGATCGGGGGTGTAGCCCACGAACCACGCCGCCCGGTAGGCCTGAGCGGTTCCGGTCTTGCCCGCCGCCGGCCGGCCGATCTGGGCCCGCTGCCCGGTACCGTCGGCGATGACATCGACCAGCACGTCGGTGATGTTGTCGGCCACTGGGGTGTCCAGCACCCGCTCACCGGATCGGGCCCGGTTGTCGATCAGGACGTTGCCGTCGGCGTCGATGACCCGCCGGATGCCGGTGGGTGCGACCCGAACCCCCCGGTTGGCGAAGGTGCCGTAGGCCGAGGCCATGGCCAGGGGCGAGGTTTCCACCGCCCCCAGGGCCAGGCTCGGTCCGTAGACCCCGTCGGGGTCGTAGGTCTCCAGCCCGAGGCGGCGGGCCAGCTCCGCCGTGTCGGCCAGCCCGACGTCCAGCACGAGCTGGGCGAAGACGGTATTGACCGAGGCTCGCATGGCCTCGCGCAGCGTCAGCCGGCCGTAGTTCCGGTAGTCGTAGTTGGAGATCGTGCACTGATCCCCGGTGCAGCCGGGCACGATCCACTGGCCGGGGGCCGGGTAGGCGGTGTCGGGGTTGAGCCCGAGGGCGAACGCCTTGGCCAGGACGATGGGCTTGAACGAGCTGCCGGGCTGAAAGCCGGTCGAACCTCCGGTGGCCAGGTTGACCTGGCTGAACTCGTAGTCCCGACCCCCGACCATGGCCACCACGTGACCGGTGGCGGGGTCAACCGAGGCCAGGGCCATCTCGATCGGGTACTCGGTGTTGTCCAGCCGGCGGGCCACCGCCGACTCGGCCGTAGCCTGATACTCGGGCACGATGGAGGTCTCGATCCGCAGTCCGCCCTGATAGACAAGGTCGGGGCCGAGCCGCTCCAGCAGCTCGGCCTCCACATAGTCGACGAAGAACGGATAGTGGATGGCACCCTTCTTCTGCCGGGGCACCAGCAGGGTGACCGGACCGTCGGGGGAACCGGGGTCCTCCTGTGACCACAACCGCCGGGCCGCCTCCCGCTCGTAGTCGGCGGCCGAGATGTAGCCCTGGTCGTACATGGCCTGCAGCACCAGCCGGCGACGCTCGTCGGCGGCATCGCGGTCCACGTAGGGCGATGTGCTCGTCGGGGCCTTCACCACGCCGGCCAGGGTGGCGGCCTCGGAGATGTCGAGTTCCGACACCGGTTTGTCGAAGTAGATCTCGGCCGCGGCCCCGATGCCGTAGGCTCCCGACCCGAAGTACGACGTGGTGAGATACCCGAACAGGATCTCCTCTTTGGACATCGTCTTCTCGAGCTCGGTGGCCAGCAACGCCTCCTCCACCTTGCGCTCGATGGTCCGCTCGGTCGACAGGTAGACGTTCTTCACATACTGCTGAGTCAGGGTGGAACCGCCCTGGGCGATGCCACCAACCTCGAGGTTGACCCGGGCCGCCCGCACGATGCCCTCATAGTCGACACCGTTGTGCTGCCAGAACCGCTTGTCCTCGATGGCCACGACGGCGTCCTTGAGCACCTGGGGAATCTGATCCGGCGTGATCTCCACCGTCTGGTCGAAGCCCCGGAACAACGCGATCTGGCGACCGGAGGCGTCGTACACGGTGGAGGGAACAGCCGAGATCATGGGGCGCTTCTCCGGAAGCTCACCCACCGGCAGGGGGGCGTTGAGCAGGGTGCCGGCCGCCACCGCCCCGGCCACCGGCGGCACCACCAACACGGCCACGGCCAACCCCACCGCCACCCGGAGCACCGTCGACACCAGCCGGTAGATACGGTCCTGGGCGTTGTCAGCCATCGGCACCGCCACCGAGCTCGGAGAGACCGCCGTCAACCGGCGCCTCCGGCGATGGCGCAGGTTCGGGCACGGACTGGCAGGTGGGGAACGGCCCGGACACGGTGACAACACCCATGACCGCCGTCCCCGAGGTCGGTCCCGGATCGCCACAGCGCACCCGGAACTGGGCCAGGCCCCGGCTGTCGGTGATCGCCGTCTCCGACGACTCCACCACCAGCGGCCCCGACACCGACAACGTCACCGAGGCTCCGGCCATGGGACCGGTGACGACAAGACCCTCGTCGTCGATCCAGCGGCGACTGGCCACCACCGCAACCCTGGACTCCAGACCGACGAACATCGGGCCGCCGTCGGCCAGCTCCAGCCGGGGAGAGGGGTCGACACCGGACAGCTCGATGCGATGGGTCGACACATCACCCTCGGCCAGGAAGAACACCTCCGAGGCACCGGAGGTGGCCACACCGGGGATCCAGGCCCGCAGCCGGTAGCGGCCGCCGGGCAGGTCGTCGGCTCCCCAACGCCCCTGGTCGTCGACGGCCAGGTCGAGAACCCCGACACCGTTGGTGGTGTGGCGCTCCAGTCGTACCACCCCCCGCTCCAGGGGGGCGGGTTCCGGTTCGGTGGTGGTCGAACTGGCCGGCGTCGTCGATGCGGTCGTGGTCGTCACCGGTGTGTCGTCCCGTGGGCGGAGCCCGGCGCCGAACACGGTGCCGGAGATGGCGACCGAGCCCCCGGACATGGCCACCGGAGGGGCCGGTTCGGGGTCGATGTAGGCCAGGGCCGGAGGCATGCGGCTGGTGTCGTCGGCCATATCGCGGTTGAACGGGGATGGCGGCAGCGGCGTGGTTTCGACCGTCAGGTCGATGCCGTCGAGCTGCAGCTCCACCGGCGACGACGGGTCCCGGTAGGCGTCGACGACCGGGGCCCGGTTGAACCAGGCCCAGGCCAGGGAACAGGCCAGCAGGCCGAAGAGCGCGGGTTTGGCCACGTGCACCTCTCCCCTTCGGCCGAAAACGGAAAAAGCTGAGCCGGATGGCTCAGCTTTCCTAGGCCGTATCGATCAAACGAAGGCCGGTTTCCGCCGGGCCCTGCTCGGACCGGCGGCAATGATGTCAAACGATGTCGACTGTGCCTACTCGGGCACTTCGATGAAGATGCATTCGCCGGGACATTCCTCGGCGGATTCGATGACCCGCTCCAGGCCCCCATCGGGAATACGGGCCATTCCCTCGGCACCGGCCGGGTTGGACTCGCCGTCGAACAGCTTCTCGGCCCCGAAGTTCTCGGCCGCTTCCTTCACGTAGTACAGACCGTCATCCATGCCGAAGAACACGTCGGGCGCGATTTCGGCGCACAGGCCATCGCCCGTGCAGAGATCTTGATCAATCCAGACCTTGACGTCTGACATACTGGGAACTCCTTGTGTCGGGAGAACTACGTGTGGAAGTCTATCGGCGTACCCCTTTCAAACCGAAGCCGAAGTGTCGAGCATCACGTTTCGGTTTCGGGTCGACGGCCCTACCCGGCACCCTAGGCTGTAGCCATGGGCCAACGTCTGTCCAATACCGAGTCGTTCATGTGGTCGCTCGGCCAGGATCCGAACCTGGCCTCGACCATGGGGTTGGTGTCGATCCTGGAAGCGGCGCCGGAGCGGCAGCGACTGCACAACACCATCACCAACCTGGTGGCCAAGGTCGAGCGACTGCGCCTGAAGGTCAATGACCCGTTGGGGGTGACGGGCCCCCTCAGCCAACTCGAGTGGGTGGTCGACACCCAATTCGACCTCGACCACCACCTCCGCATGGTGGCCATCGACGGCAGCGACGGCACTGATGACAGGGTGGCGCCCGAACCCACCGGTCCCGAACTGCGCCGCCTGGCCACCCAGTTCGTGAACGACCCGTTCGATCGCACCCGACCACTGTGGCAATTCCTGGTGGTCACCGGTCTGGCCGAGGGCAAGGCGGCGTTGTTGTCGAAGTTCCACCACTCGATCTCCGACGGCGCCGGGCTGGTTCGCCTCGCCCTGCACCTCCTCGAGTTCGAGCGGCTGGAACACGGCCCCGAGGCCATTGACCTCGACGATCTGTTCCAGACCGAGGACGACGAGGTCGGCGACGGGTTCGACGACAGGCTGCGTTCGGGGGCCGAGCGCATCCTCGATGTCCTCCGGGAAATGCCCTCCCCCAACAAGCTGTGGGAGATCGGGGAGGGTGCGCTGGCCTCGGCCAAGGCGGCCGGAGTGCAACTGTCGGGTGAGCCCAAGTCGTCGACGCTGTGGTCGCGGCGATCCCGGAACCGTCGATTCGAGATGCTCGATGAGTCGCTGGAGTCCATCAAGAAGCGGGCCCGTGAACTCGAGGTCTCGGTCAACGATCTGTTCGTGGCTGCCTGCGCTCAGGCCGCCGTGCACTATCACGAGGAGTACGACATCGACCTGGAGCGGGTTCTGGCCACCGTGGTCATCAACGTGCAGCCGGAACGCACGAACGACCCGGCCGAACTGGGCCAGGACGACAACACGTTCCTGCCGGTGTCCATCGAGATTCCGGGAGCCGGCGTCGATGCCGAGGAGCGGCTTGGCGTGATTCGTTCCGAGGTCAAGACCAAACGGACCATGCTCGAGGGCCGCACCGACGCACTCGACGCCCTGAGCAGCCTTGGCAATTTCATGCCGCCACCAATGGCCGCCGCCATCACGCTGGGCCAGGCGTCGCGGGTGGACTTCGCCACCAGCAACGTGGCCGGGGTGCCCGTCCCCACCTGGTTCGCCGGCCGCCGGGTGGAGGCCATGTACCCGATGGGTCCGGTCACCGGTACGGCGTTCAACATCACCATGAACACCTACGATCAGCGGGCCTTCTTCGGCATCCACATCGACCCGGCGGCGGTGCACGACCCCCACTTGCTGGCCAAGAGCATCGGGCTGAGCTTCCGAGAACTCGGCGTCGAGCGGTCCTGAACCGCCACTATCGGGACCGGGCCCGAAGCCGGTGGGGCCGCGCGTGGCGGGACCGGATAGCGTGGGGACGGTGAACTCGGCCAAGCGACCATCGTTTCCTTCCGCTGGTTCCGCTGACAGCATCACTGCCAAGTCGGGGCTCGACCCCCTACTCGATCCGCTCGAGAGCTTCCCGGCGCTGTACGCCCGAACCCACCGGTTCTCCATCGGGGTGCCCCGCAACCTGCAGTTCGCCGACTTCGACCGACGCCTGCTCTACCTCCGATCGGCCAACGGTGAGGAACCGACGCTGGGCCTGTGGCGCCTCGATCTGGAGACCGGGGAGGAATCGCTTCTGGCCAGCCCTGAACTGATCCACCCCGACGCCAACATCGCCGAGCTGCCCCCGGCCGAACGGGCCCGGCGGGAACGGGCCCGGGAATCGGCATCGGGTATCGTCTCGTACTCCCTCGATCGCAATGGTCGGCGGGCCTGCTTCGCCCTGGGTGGCGAGCTGTTCGTGGTCGACACCGCCGGCGGCGACATCATCGCTCTCGAAGTGGCCGGCCCCGTGTTCGATCCCCGACTCAGCCCCAACGGTCGGTTCGTGGCCTACGTCTCGGCCGGGTCCAGCTCATCCGACCCCGAGCTGGAGAACTCGTTGCGGCTGGTCGAGGTGGATGTGCCCGGCTCCGACCGCTCGCTGGCCTCCGATCCCGACCCGCTCATCGGTTTCGGTCGGGCCGAGTTCGTGGCCGCCGAGGAGATGCAGCGCAGCCGGGGCTTCTGGTGGAGCCCCGACAGCGATCGCCTGCTCGTGGCCCGGGTCGACGAGAATCTGGTGTCCGAATGGTGGGTCAATGACCCGGCCCATCCCGATCGACCCCCGACCTCCATCCGTTATCCGGCGGCAGGTTCGGTGAACGCCAGGGTCAACCTGATGGTGGTCGATCTCGACGGCACTTGGCGTCAGATCAACTGGACCGACGCCCACCACTACGAGTACCTGGCCAATGTGGTCTGGTCACCGGGCCGTCCCCCCCTTGTGGTGCGCCAGACCAGGGATCAGCTCGAGGTGTCCATCACCGAAGTGGATCTTGACTCCCTCACCCTCAAACCGATCCGCACCATTCAGGAGGACACCTGGGTGGAGCTGATCCCGTCGTCGCCCACCTGGTGCCGGCGGGGTCTGCTCACCATCGAGGACCTGGTGCCGCTCCACCAGCCCGGCGTTCCCGACGCCCATCCCGGCTGTCGGGCCCTGCTGCTCAACGGCAGAGCCATGACCGACGACCGGATCAACGTCAAGTCCATCGTCGGTGTGATCGGCGACCACGCCGTCATCTCGGCCTGGACCGAGCCGTCGGAGAGCCATCTCTTTCTCGTCCCTCTGGACGTCCACGACACCGGGCGGACGGGACAGTCGGCGGGTCGGCCCGGCGACGAGGCCGACGACTTGGCGGGGGTACCCGACCCGATTGCCCTGACCACCAACCCCGGGGTCTACCAAAGTGTGCTGGGCCGGGGCGACGGGACCGACGAATTCGAGCTGTTCGGTGGGGTGGTCGAGGACGATGTGGCCGGCACCGACAGCTCACCCGGTGGCCTGTTCGACCACGGGTCCGACGACGACCCCCTTTTGGGCCGCCGCATGGTGGTGATGGCGGCCCGGCCGGCCTCCGACGGGACGGAGGTCGCGGTACGGGCCTTCGATCACAACCACACCCTCGGTCCACCCACCGCCTTCGTCGAGGACCTGTCGTTGCGGCCCCCGATCAAGGCCACTCCCCTGTTCATGAAACTGGGGGCCGACCGCCTCGAGAGCGCGCTGTTCCTGCCCACCGACTTCACCGGTGACCGCATGTTGCCCGTCATCCTCGACCCCTACGGCGGGCCCCATGCCCAGCGGGTGGTCAAGGCTCACAGCCCCCACCTGGTGTCCCAGTGGTTCGCCGACCACGGGTTCGTGGTGCTGGTGACCGACGGTCGCGGCACGCCCGGTCGGGGGCCACGGTGGGAGCGGAGGGTATGGGGCGATCTGGCCGGCCCGGTCCTGGAGGACCAACTGGCTGCGCTGGACGCCGCCGCCGCCGAGTTCGAGTTTCTCGACCTGAACCGGGTGGCCATCCGAGGCTGGTCGTTCGGCGGCTATCTGGCCGCCCTCGCCGTGCTCCGTCGACCGGACCGCTTCCACGCCGCCATCGCCGGCGCCCCGGTGACCGACTGGCGCCTCTACGACACCCACTACACCGAACGCTATCTCGGCCACCCCGGCGTGTTTCCCCGGCACTACGAGGCCACCGACCTCACCGCCGAGGCCGAGGCCCTGCGGCGGCCTCTCCTGCTCATTCACGGCCTGGTCGACGACAACGTGGTGGCCGCCCACACCCTCCGGCTCAGCACGGCGCTGCTGGCCGCCGGCCGGCCCCATCACGTACTGCCGCTGTCCGGTGTGACCCACATGACCCCCCAATCGGCGGTGGCCGAGAACCTGCTGCGGCTGCAGCTGCGATTTCTTCAAGACTCCCTCCCGGAACCAAGCGGCAACGGACCCGACTCCTTCGACCCGCTCACCCTCTCCATTTCGTGAGCCCGGCCCTCGACGACCTGGCCCGTCTGACTCCCGATCTGGCCTCCCTGGGCTGGGGTGACGAACACAACGGCTGGGCCGAACAGGTGGTGGCCGGATTGACGGCCGACGACACGGCCGAGGCGTTGGACTACCAGGGCACGGTGTATCGGGGACGGGTGGCCCAGGTATCCCGTGGATTCAGCGTGGTCTTCATCGGCGGTGACGCCATCCTGGCCGCCTCGGGCTCGACCAGGACCAGGACCGAACTGGCCCCCGCCACCGGGGACTTCGTGGTGGTGGCCGACCATCCCGAGGACGGGACCCACATCGTCGACATCGCCCCCCGCTCGAGCGCTCTGGCCCGCCGAGCCGCCGGTCGGGTCCCCGAACCCCAGGTGCTGGCGGCCAATATCGATCGTGTCTTCGTCATGCACGGGCTGGACCGCGACCTCAACCTGCGCAGGATCGAGCGTCAGCTCGTGGTGTCGTGGGACAGCGGCGCCACCCCGGTGGTGGTGCTGACCAAGGCCGACATCGTCGGCGACTCCGACAACGAGGTGACGACGAGGTCGACGACATCGTGGCCGAGGTGGAGGCGGTGGCCCCCGGCGCCACCGTCGTCGCCGTCTCCATGGTCACCGGTCGGGGCATGGAAGAGATCGAGAGCCTGGTGACGGCCAACACCACGGTGGCCCTGCTCGGCTTGAGCGGAATCGGCAAGTCGACGCTGGTCAATCTGCTGTCGGGGGGTCAGGTACAGCGCACCGGGGAGGTACGTGCCGCCGACCGGCGGGGCCGTCACACCACGGTGACACGGGACCTGATTCCCGTTCCCGGTCACGGCTTGATCATCGACACACCGGGGATACGCGAGATCGGATTGTGGCAGGCCTATCACGGCCTGGCCCTGGCCTTCCCTGACATCCACCACGCTGCGGCCGAGTGCCGGTTCACCAACTGCGCCCACGACAACGAGCCGGGCTGCGGCGTGCAGTCCGCATTGGCCTCCGGGGCCGTCGAGGTGCGACGGCTGGAGCACTGGCGGGAGCTGATGGCGGAACTCGCCCTCCAGGAGACCCAGCTCGAGGAGTTCGCCCGCCGGGCCGAGTCGCGGGATCGGGCCGATGCCGAGAGCCGTCGGGACAGCGAGCGCAAACGAAAACCACATCGGGGCCGGTCCGGACGGCAAGGTCGACGCCGGCGGCGAAAACGGAGCTGACGTGGCGGTCGGGGCCGATACCGAGCGACGCGTCGACACCCCGTTCGACCCCATGGAGTTCTCACCCCGTAGACTGTCGGGGATGGGCCAACGGAGGGCAACACGCCGGTTGCGGCAACAGATGATGGTGTCGCTGGCCGCCGTGGTGGTCGTGTTGACCGGTTGTGGCCGTTCGGCGCCCTCCGACGAGGTGGCGGGGGCCGAACCGGGAAGCCCGGTGGCCGCCGATCCGACGGCCTCGACCAAGCCCGGGGCATCCACCGATGCCCAGGCCACGGCCGATACCGGGACCGGGGCCACCGTGGTCGGGAACGACCCGAGCCAGGAGTCCACGGCCACGACTGCGTCGCCACCGTCGACCGTCGCCCGAGACCACGACAACGCTGGTCATCGTGCCCGGGGCGGGATCGGTTGTTCACGGCCCGACCGAGGCCGGCGTGCGGGTCATCAGCGAGGGCCCCATCGTCGCCCCCCCGCCCGCACCCCAACCGGGCGCCACCCCGTCCACCGACGCCGACCCGTCCCAACGCTACGTGATCGAGGCGGGCGACACGCTGTCCGGCATCGCCGAGAAGTTCGGTGTTCCGGTCGACAGCATCGCCCAGGCCAACAACATCGCCGACGTCAACGAGATCAAGCCGGGCCAGGAGTTGATCATCCCCGCCCCGTCACCGGCGCCGGCGACGGACCAGTAGGTTTCGCCGGACCGCACTATGGAATCGTCCGGTAGCCGACCCCCATGCGGGATACGTCAACTCAAGGTCAGCGATCGGGAACTGATGGATCAGCTCCTCAACCATTTCACCCCCGGTTGGGACGCCGCCGCCACCTCCACCGGATCGCTGTCCTTCATGGCCGATTCGTCCACCTTCGCCTTCGGGGCCTTTCTCGTGGACGACGACGGCAACGACGGTCAGATCGCCGGCTACACCTGGGGCTATCGCCTGCGGCTGCCCACCGGAGCCCGCTCGGTACTGATCCACGACATCCAGGTCGACAAGCAGCTTCGGGGCCGGGGCATCGGCCGCCACCTGGTCCAGGCCGTGCTCGACCTGGCCCGGCGGGAGGGCCATCACCATGTGTGGGCCGTGGTCGAAGGCACCAATATGGGGGCCCAGGCCCTGGCCCGGTCGGCGGGCGGGGCGGCCGGGAGCGAGCCCGGTGATCTCGTCTACGAGTGGCGGCTCCATCCGTGATCGAGACCGAGGAACCGACCCGACGGCCGGGACATCTCCGCCGGCTCCAGGAGGAGCTGAGCGAACTCGACCGGTCACCGCTGCACTCCCTCGAGGATCCCATCCCCTTCCTGGAGGAGCTCTCGTACGCTGTCCGCCCTCGGGTCCACGAACGCCGAATTCCCAGCTTCGGGGCCATCGTCCAAGCGGGCGTGGACTCCGAGCTCTGGGAACGCGACACCGGGATCAGCGTGGCTCACCGCAGCGTGGAGGATCTGGACGATCCGGTGGCCCGGCTGTTCGCCGACGGGATCAGCAGCTTCGTGATTCGAGGTCGGGACGGTATCAACGACCTCGTGGTGTTCGACCGCAGCGTGGGCTCGGAACGGGATCTCACCATCGTGGCCGAAGCGGCCGAGGCCACCGTGGTCCAACGTCACCCGTCCGGGGTGGTGCGGGCGGCCGGGGCGTTCGGAGTGCTGCGGCTGGTCGGTTTCGATTGGCAGCTGGAGCCACCGGTGGACCGGTGGCTCGACATCGCCGACTGTGCCATCGAGCCCCACTCCTACGAGATCATGCAGGACCTGCTCCGCTTCGCCATACACGACGTCGCCGCCCGCCACGTCGGCGCCACCTTCGTCATAAGCCGCGACGGTGTGCTCAACGGCAGCGTCGAACGGCGCTTCGGTCGCCCACCGGCGTTCCGGATCGACCGGCCGACGGATCTGGCCCCCCTGTACCACGTGCTGGGCCAGATCGACGGGGCGGCGGTGTTCGACCATAACGGCACGCTCCGGGAGCTGGGGGTTCGCCTCATCCCGTCACCCCGGGCCGAGCATCTGGTCGGGGCATATCGGGGAACCCGTCACACCTCGGCCCTGCGCTACAGCCACGACGACCCGGCGGCCCGGCTGATCGTGGTCAGCGAGGACGGCCCGGTGTCGGTCATGCGGGCCGGCAACCGTCTCGGTCACTCAGGGATGCGGGGTTCCCCGTAGTAGCAGGTCGGCCACCAGCGCCGTCCAACCGGTCTGATGGGAGGCGCCGAGGCCGGCCCCGGTGTCGCCGTGAAAGAACTCGTGGAACGTCAGGAGGCCGTGGCGCCTCCAACCGTCGCCATACCCGTCGTCGGCGGCCAGGGCGGGCACGGTGCCGTCGGCAGCGGGGAGGAACAGGCGAATGAGCCGCTCCGACAACTCGTCGGCCACCTCGGCCAGGGTGACCAGGTGGCCGGAACCGGTCGGGCACTCGACCCGAAACTCCTCGTCGAAGAAGTCGGAGTGGGTCCGAAGAGCTTCGATGACCAAATGGTTGACCGGAAACCACACCGGGCCCCGCCAGTTGGAGTTGCCTCCGAACAGCCCGCTCTGCGACTCGCCCGGCTCGTAGCCGACCTCGGCCACCGACCCGTCGATGGGCACCCGGAACGGCCGGCTGCGGTGGCGGGCCGACAGCGACCGGATGCCGAACGGTGACAGGAACTCGTCCTCGTCCAGAATGGCGGCCACGACCCGTTGCAGCCGTTCCGGCGACAGCACCGACAGGAGTCGAAGCTGGCGATGACCCCGCAACCGAACATGCTCGATCGGTTCCCGGAACCGGGGTTTGTTGCGCAGGAACCAGTCGGTGCGGGTGGCGAAGTCGGTCAGATGATCCAGCGTCTCCTGGGCCAAGGTGGTAACCGCCACCAGCGGCAACAACCCGACCATGGACCGCACCCGCAGCGGGATCCGAGCCGTGCCGGCGTGAAGCACGTCGTAGTAGAAACCGTCCTCCTCGCTCCACAGTCCGTGTGTCTCCATGGCGGTGGCGATGTAGGCGAAGTGCTCGAAGAACTTGGTGGCCAGGTCCTGGTAGGTCTCGTCGTGATCGGCCAGAACCAGGCAGATCTCCAGCATGTCGAGGCAGAACATGGCCATCCAGGCCGTCCCGTCGGCCTGCTCCAGCCGGACATCGTCGGAGACGGACGAGCGGTCGAAGGGGCCGATGTTGTCCATTCCCAGGAAGCCGCCCTCGAAGACGTTGTTGCCCTCGGCGTCCTGACGATTCACCCACCAGGTGAAGGCCAGCAACAGCTTGTGGAGCACACGTTCCAAGAACTCGAAGTCCCGGCTCCCGTCGATCTCGAACACCCGGAGGGCGGCCCAGGCGTGCACCGGCGGGTTGACGTCGCCGAAATCCCACTCATAGGCCGGGATCTGCCCGTTCGGATGCTGGTACCACTCTCGACACATCAACAGCAGCTGGTGCTTGGCGAAGCCGGGGTCGATGTGGGCGAAGACCACGGCGTGAAAGGCGAGATCCCAGACCGCATACCACGGGTACTCCCAGATGTCGGGCATGGCGATGATGTCGGCATTGTTGAGGTGAGCCCACTCGTGGTTGCGCCCCGACCGCCGTTGCGGAGGAGGCGGCGGTCCGGTGGGATCGCCGTCCAGCCACCGCTCGACGTCGTAGTGGTAGAACTGCTTCGACCACACCAGCCCGGCCAGCGCCTGACGCAGGACACGGCGGCGGTCGTGGTCGAGATGCTCTGGGGCCAGGGCCCGGTGATAGGCATCGGCCTCGGCCCGGCGCACCGGGAAGACGGCGGGGTCGGGCGGCTCCCCGGTGGGCGAGAGCCGCCAGTGGAGCTCCACCGTGGCCCCGGGCTCGACCGAGACACGGTTCCACAGGGCAGCCTTGGTTCCGAGTCCGTCGAGGTTCACCGTCGGCGAGCCTCGGACGAGGTGATCGTTGATGCCGTCCTTGGGAAAGCTCGGGCCCGGGGTACCGAACAGGCGCCCGGTGTTGGTCTCGTTACCACACATCAGTCCCTCGCCCGGACCTCGCAAAACCATTTGCCCCAACCGGTCGCAGCGGGCGTCGACGCCACCGTCGACCAAACGCAGTACCGGAATCGACGGTTCGTGTTCCCAGCTCCAGGTGTTGCGGAACCACAGCGTCGGCAGCGCGTGAAGGGTGGCCGGTTCGTCGGATGCCAGCGTGGCCGTCAGCCGGATGCCGATGTCGTCGGGGTCGTGCATGGCGTAGCTGACGGTCAGATCCCACCACCCGTGATCGAAGACCCCGGTTTGGGCCAGCTCGAATTCGGGGTCGCCGTGGGTTCGGGCCGCGTTCTCCTCCCGCAGGCGGTCGTAGGGGAAGGCGGCCACCGGGTACCGGTACCGGAACTGGAGCCAGGCATGGGATGGAAGGGCGTCGGGGTACCACCAGTACTCCTTGGCATCCTCGGCGTGGTTTCCTTCATGGCCGTCAAGGCCGAAGATACGGTCCTTGACGTGAGGATCGAACCCGTTCCAGAACATCCAGGCCAGGCACAGCCGCTGGCGGAGATCGCAGATCCCGCCCAGGCCGTCCTCATTCCATCGGAAGGCGCGGGACCGGGCGTGGTCGAACGGCAGGTACCGCCAGGCGTCTCCGTCGGCCGAGTAGTCCTCCCGCACCGTGCCCCACGCCCGCTCGGCCAGATACGGACCCCACCGCTGCCACGGCTTGGGATCGGCCATACGACGGCCTTCGGCGGTGGAGGAGGGATCGGGCACGTCGGGCAACGGCTAACGATTGCTCGTCTGTCGGGCGGCCACGGTCCACATGGTGACCAGGCCCATCGGGTCGAGGCCGGCGTTGGCGATCCGGGCCCGCGCGGCGTCGAGATCACCCCGCCCGCACACTGCGGCCACCAGATCGACGATCCAGCCGGTGAGGCGGTCGTCGGTGCCCGCCAGCATGCCCTGGGCCTTCGACAATGCCTGCTCACAGCCGTCGTCGTCACCCACCCGGGCCCGGGCCGCAGCCTGAGCCAGCAGCACCGTGATGCGATCGAGATAGGTCGAGCCGCCGGACAGAACCCGGTCCACCGACTGCTCGACGTCGTCCACCCTGTCCTGGGCCGCGGCCAGAATGGCCCGCACCGCCTCGGCATGGAAAGCCGCCCGGCGGTCGTCGCCGCCATCGTGGTCGTCGAGCCAGGCCAGCTGGCCGGCGGCCTCGTCGACGGCGCCGCGAGCCAGCAGGGCCACCGCCAACGACACGATGAGATCGGCCTCACCGACCACGGCCGGATCGTGGACGCCATCGAACTGGGCGGCCCAGCGCATTGCCCGTTCCGACTCACCGAGCCGGGCGGCCGAGGCGCAGTTGGCGATCACGGCGATCCGGCGGTTGTAGCGGTCTCGCTTCTGTTCGGCCACGGCGAAGGCCCGCTCCAGGGCGGCGCTGCCGTCGGCCAGCCGGCCGAGGGAGACATAGGCCCGGCCCTGCACGGCCAGCGCCTGTACCTCGAGGCCACGATCATCGGATCGGCGCGACACATCCAGGGCATCGGAGCACAACTCGGCGGCCCGGGCCGCCTGGCCCGACCAAAGGGCAAGGGATGCCGAGAGGATCAACATCATCGACTCGGCCCACGGGTCACCGCGGCGACGCACATCGGGCAGCAGGGACTCGACCAGTTCATGGGCCGTGTTGAGCTGCCCGAGGTGGAAGGCGACCCAGGCCTGAACCCCCTGGGCCCAGGCCAGCCCACTCCGGTCCCCGAGCTCCACGAACACCTCGATGGCGGTGGCGGCAAGGCGGTTGGCGTCGTGAACCCGTCCCTGGGAGAACGCCAGCCAGGCCATGCTCTGCAGGGTCCACGCCTCACCACGGCGATCACCGGCCAGTGCCGCCACCTCCCGTGACGCCTCGAACGCCTGAAGGGCCAGCGAATCATCGGACCGAGCCATCTCGGTCAGACCGAGCAGACGCAGCGCCAGCGACTGGTCGTCGGTGGCGCCGAGCACGGCCAGACGATCGGCCGCCTCCCGCAGCTCGTTGGCCGCCTCGGCCAGATTGCCGGCCTTTCGACTGACGTCACCGGTGATCAGCAGGGCCTTGGCCGCCAACAGCGGATCGTGGGTGACCAGTTCCTCCAGGCGGCGGAGATCATGCCGGGCGCCGGCGATGTCGTGAATCTCACTCCGGGCCCGAGCCCGTCCGTAGAGGAAGGTGGCGGTGGTGGCGGCATCGGCGGCCAGATCGAGACCGGAGCTGAACCAGCGCTCGGCATCCGCCGGTTCGCCGGCGGCCAACGCCCGATTGCCGGCCAGCTCCAGCCAATGGAGGGCCTTGGCCACGAGCTCGGCCCGCTCGCCCGGGTCCATGGCCTGAAGTTCGGAGCCGAGGCGGGCGGCGGCCCGGTAGTGGTCGGCGATGGCCACCAGCACCGAGCTGCGAATGCTCCCCGACTGGGCGTTCTCCAAATACCGGGCAATCTCGGCGTGGCGAGTGGCCCGGGCCGACTTGGTCAATGTCCCGTAGGCCACGTCCCGCACCAGGTCGGACCGGAACTCGTAGCGGGGACCGTCGATGCAGACCAGGTCCTGGGTCACCAGGCTGGTGATGGCGTCATCGATGGTGGATACCCCGCGGCTCTCCTGGGCCAGGATGCGAAGACCGACCACGGGCCCGCTCCGACCCAGCACGGCGGCGTCCTCCAGCAGCGCCCGCTCGTCGGCGCTGAGGGCATCGAGCCGAGCCGACACGATTCCCCGCAGGGTGTTGGGGAGCTGGCCGAGCGAATCGATCGACGACGTCCGAGCCGATTCGCTGATGCCGGCATCGGTTGGGGTGCCGAATCCATCGGTTCCCTGGCCAACCACCAGCACGGTCAGCTCCTCCAGGAAGAACGGGTTCCCACCGCTGCGGCTGACCAGGGCATCGATGGTAGGCTCCGGCAGCGGCTGGGCCCGGTGCGCCGCCACCAGGGATTGCACCAACTCCCGGGCCGCCTCGTCCTCCAGTGGACCGAGGCGCACCATGGTCGTGCCGTGCCGGCCCTCGAAGATGGCCGACCGGTCGACGGCATTGGCGCTGGCCAGAACCAGCAGCGGGCTGTGGGCCAGGTGGGTCAGGCCGTTGTGGAGCAGGTTCCACACCGAATCGCCGGCGAAATGGATGTCGGAGACGGCGATGACCACCGGACCGCGGGCCAGTTCGGTCTCGAGCACCTGGGTGAAGGCCTGGGTGACCTCGGACCGGTTGCGGGTCCTGTCCCCGCCCCGCAGTTGGGTGGCGTAACCGAGGGCATGGAGCAGGGCGTTGCTGTAACGGTCGATGACCGACGCCGGACGATCGGGCATGCGCTCGGTCAACTCGGCCCGGAGTACCCCCTCGGCCTCGGCCTGGTCGGTGCCGAGAGCCAGGGCGAAGCGATCGCGGATCATCTCGGCGATGGGCCACCACACGTTGGCCTCGCCGTAGGGCACGGACCGGCCGTGCCACACCGCAGCCCCGAACCGGCGGGCCAGGCGGCTGTAGGCCTCGGCCACCAGTCGGGTCTTGCCCATACCGGAATCGCCGATGACGAAGGCCAGTTGGGCCTGGTGGAGTTCGAAGGCGAGCCGGCCCTGAGCCTCGAGGATGGCCAGTTCGCGTTTGCGGCCCACGAACCGGCCGCTGGTCTTGCGCCGGGCCCCGGGAGGCCGGATGGCCTCCACCGCAACCCATGCCTCCAACGGCTCCTCCCGGCCCTTGGCCGTCAGTCGGCCGACGGACTCGTAGCGAATGGCGTCCTCGGTGGTCAGTTTGGTGGCGACACCGGCCAGCACCTGACCGGGCTCGGCCAAGTTCTCCAGCCGGCTGGCCGAGTTCATGACATCACCCATGGCCGTGTAGTCACCCCCGGCAGTGGAGGTGCCGACCAGCACCTCGCCGGTGTTGACCCCGATCCGCATCCGAATGGCGGTGTCGGTGTCCTCGGCCAGCTCGGCCAGCGTCTGCTGCATGCGCAGCCCGGCCCGAACCGCCCTCTCGGCGTCGTCCTCGTGGGCGGTGGGAGCTCCGAACAACGCAACGATGCCGTCACCCAGGACCTTGTCGACCACACCGCCGAAGGAGGTGATGTCCCGGGCCAGATGTTCGAAGCAACGATCGACCAGAACCTTGACATCCTCCGGATCGCGGTTCTCGGCCAGGCCGGTGAAACCCACGATGTCGGCGAACAGCACCGTGACAACCCGCCGTTCGTCGCCCGCGGTCTGCGGAGTTCCGCACTGGGAGCAGAACTTGGCATTCGCCGGCAGCCGGGCGCCACAACTACGACAGATCATCACCGTCAAGGTTACCGACCGACCTCGGCAGCGATACCGTCAACCATCGTGCCAGACGCGAGCTTCACACACAGGAAACAAGGCGGCGGACTCCCGTGGTGGCGGCACGGCCTGGTGTACCAGGTCTACATCCGCTCCTTCGCCGACGCCAACGGGGACGGAACCGGTGACGTCAACGGCCTGCGAAGCCGACTCCCCTACCTGCGGGATCTCGGTGTCGACGCCATCTGGATCAACCCGTGGTACAAGTCGCCGCTGGCCGACGGCGGCTACGATGTGGCCGACTACCGGCAGATCGAGCCTCGCTTCGGCAACCTGGCCCAGGCCGAGGCCCTGATCGCCGAAGCCCACGACCACGACATCAAGGTCGTCGCCGACGTGGTGCCCAACCACACCTCGGACCAGCACGCATGGTTCCGTGAGGCGGTGACCGCAGCGCCCGGGCATCCCAGCCGCAACCGCTACCACATCCGCCCGGGCAAGGGGGCAAAGGGCGACAAGCCGCCCACCGACTGGCAGAGCGTGTTCGGCGGGCCGGCCTGGGCCCGGCTGCCCGACGGCGAGTGGTACCTGCACCTGTTCGCTCCCGAGCAGCCGGACCTCAACTGGGCCAATCCCGAGGTCAACGAGGGATTTCAGGACATGCTCCGGTTCTGGCTCGACCGGGGCGTCGACGGGTTCAGGGTCGACGTGGCCCACGGTCTGGTCAAGCACCCCGACTACCCCGACGTCAACCACGACAGTGGCGACGTCCTGGCCACGGCCAAGGACCGGAACCACCCGTTCTGGGATCGGGACGGGATTCATGACATCGTGCGCACCTGGCGCACGGTGCTGGAGGAGTATCCCGGCGATCGCATGATGGTGGCCGAGGCCTGGGTCGATCCGGAGCGCCTGCCCCTGTACCTCCGTCCCGACGAGTATCACCAGTCGTTCAACTTCGCCCTGGTGGAATCCGACTGGGACGCCGAGGACTTCGCCGCCATCATCGACAAGTCGGTGAAGGCGGCGGCCGATGTGGGATCAACCCCGACCTGGGTGTTGGCCAACCACGATGTCATGCGGCAGACCACCCGCTACGGCCTTCCCAAGGGAACCAAGTTGCGGACCTGGCCCCTTACCGGACCGTTTGATGTGCTCGATGTCGACACCGGTGCACGGCGAGCCCGGGCCGCCGCCCTGGTGATGCTTGGACTACCGGGCTCGGCCTACCTCTACCAGGGTGAGGAACTGGGCCTGCCCGAGGTGTGGGATCTGCCACCCGAGGTGTTGGACGACCCGGTGTGGGAGAACTCGCATCATGCCCAGAAGGGCCGGGACGGCTGCCGGGTGCCCATCCCCTGGACCGTCGACGGTCCGTCGTTCGGTTTTGGATCCGGTGAGCCGTGGCTGCCCCAGCCCGAGGACTGGGGCTCGCTGTCGGTCGCAGCCCAGGACCACGATCCCGACTCGACCCTCAGTCTGTACCGGGACACCATCGCCGCTCGCCGACGGTACTGCATGGACGACGAGTCGCTGGAGATGTTGGACGTCGGCGGCCCCGACGACCATGTGGTGGCCTTCCGCCGAGGCAGCGGGCTGACCTGTGTGGTCAACTTCGGCCCCGGGGTCGTACCCCTACCCGACCATACCGAGGTGGTGGTCCGCAGCGACCACCATGGGCACGACTCGGCCGACCTCGCCCCCGACACGGCGGCGTGGCTGTTGTAGGCCCGCAACCGCATGGCTCGGCCGATACTCTCGGAGCCATGGCCTCCACTCCGAGTTCCGACCACCAGCCGATCAACACCACCGACCCCTGGCGGGCCCTGGCCGCTCACGCCGCAGCCACCGCCGACGGCGACGAGCTCGACCTGACGCGCCTGTTCGACGCCGATCCGGAGCGCGCCGCACGGTTCACGGTGGAGGCCGCCGGGCTGTACGTCGACTTCTCCAAGAACCTGATCACCGAGGAGACGATCGGCCTGCTGGCCGACCTGGCCGACGCCGCCGACGTGGCGGCCAAGCGGGATGCCATGTTCTCGGGCCGGCGCATCAACACCACCGAGGATCGGGCCGTCCTCCATACCGCCCTGCGCCGCCCGGCCGGCGACGTGGTCGAAGTCGACGGTGAGCCCGGGGTCAACGTGGTCGACGATGTCCACGCCGTGCTGGACCAGATGAGCGCCTTCGCCAACCGGGTTCGTTCCGGGGAGTGGACCGGGTTCACCGGCCAGGCGATCGAGGCCGTGGTCAATCTCGGCATCGGCGGCTCCGATCTGGGACCGGCCATGGCCTACCGGGCCCTCCGGCCCTATGCCCGTCCACCGCACTCGCACTGGGACCTCGACGTGCGGTTCGTGTCCAACATCGACCCCACCGACATCCACGAGGCCCTGATCGACCTCGACCCCGAGACCACCCTGTTCATCGTGGTATCGAAGACGTTCACCACCATCGAGACGCTGACCAACGCAACGTCAGCCCGGCAGTGGCTGATCGACGCCCTGGGGGCCGAGGCCGTGGGCCGCCACTTCGTGGCTGTGTCCACCAACGAAGCGCGGGTGGCCGACTTCGGTATCGACACCGCCAACATGTTCGGGTTCTGGGATTGGGTCGGCGGACGGTACTCGGTGGGTTCGGCCGTCGGGCTGTCACTGATGTTGGCCATTGGCCCCGACGGGTTCCGGGAGTTCCTAGCCGGCATGCACGATGTCGATCTGCACTTCCAATCGGCACCGGCGGCCGAGAACCTGCCCATGCTGATGGGACTTCTCGGTATCTGGTACGGCAACTTCCTGGGGGCCGAAACCCAGGCCGTGCTCCCCTACTCCGACCACCTGTCCCGGTTCCCGGCCTACCTCCAACAGCTCGACATGGAGAGCAACGGCAAGCGGGTGACCAAGGACGGCCGGCCGGTCACCGTGGACACCGGGCCGATCGTGTGGGGTGAGCCGGGCACCAACGGCCAGCACGCCTTCTACCAGCTCATCCACCAGGGGACCCGACTGATCCCGGCCGACTTCATCGGCTTCATCCACCCCTCGGACCCCATCGGCGACCATCACGATCTTCTGATGGCCAACTTCTTCGCCCAGACCGAGGCCCTGGCCTTCGGTGGCAACTCCGGCTCGGACGAGAGCGACCTGCAGCCGCGCCTTCCCCGGCAATCGGCCAACCACCACCATCCTGGCCGAGCGGCTCGACCCTCGAACCCTGGGTGCCCTGATCGCCCTCTACGAACACAAGGTCTTCACCATGGGCGCCGTGTGGGGCATCAACTCGTTCGATCAGTTCGGGGTGGAGCTGGGCAAGGTCCTGGCCACCGCCATCACTCCCGAGCTGCAGTCGGAGTCCGACCTGGCCCACGACGCCTCCACCAACGCCCTCATCGCCCGCTACCGCGTTCACCGATCCGGCTGAACCACCCCTGCGGAACTTTGAGCTCCGGACGACCCACTGGTGGGTCGTGGCCGGCTCAAAGTTCTGGTGAGCTGGGTCGTGGCCGGCTCAAAGTTCTGGTGGGCTAGGGTGGCGGCGGGTTCGAGATGGGGGAGGGGGTGGATCAGGTTCAGGGGCGGGCGATGGGGCCCTTGTAGCCCTGGCGGAAACCGTTGGCCAACAGAAGCTCCCGGATCTCGGGACGTTGGCCGATCTCGACGCCGTTGACCTTGGTGACCTCGATACGCCCGATCCGCCCCGACGACACCAGCTCGACCAGGGCGCGGGGCCAGCCGGGCGCCGAACCGTCGGTGGCGGCCTCGAACGCCACGATGCTGCGTCCGCCCCGCTCCAGATAGATCACGGGTCGACCTCGCTGCAGCACCACATAGGCCCCCACCGAGCGGGACGGGCGGCCCTCGGTCTCGGGCCACGTCAGGGCGGCGCCGTAGGGCTGAGCCGGGTCGGATGCGGCCAGCACCACCAGCTCGGCGCGGTGCTCGCCGCTCCCCCGACCGTCGTTGCCGCCGCCGTACCCGTTTCCTCGATCATCGACGGCGTCGAGATCGCCGCCTTCCCGGGCGCCGCCGTCTCGATGGTCGCGCAGGCGGTCGACGGCCCCGGGGAGGGCGAACTGGGCCGCCCCCAGCCCGGCCACGAAGTAGCCCCGGCGGACCTGACCCCGTTCCTCCAACTCCTTGAACACCGGATACACGCCGGCGAAGCCACCCTCGGCCCCCTCGGCCAGCGCCATCTCCCGGGTCACGATCCCGTAGCGTTCCAGCAGCTGCAGGGCCCGGTTGGTGGCGGCCTCGGTCGGCGTGGCCGCCGGCTGCCGTAGAGGTGCCACCAGCGACCATCGTCCGGTGGCGGCCGGTGGGCCGAGCCGGGAGATGGCCCTCAGATTGGGGCGCCCGGCCGGACCTCGGCGTCGTCCCCGCTTCGGGCGACCACCTCGGGCCGTGGGTGTGGCCCCCGTCAACAGGGCTCGTAGGGCGGTGAACGAATCGTTGGTGACCTCACCGGCCCACACAAGGTCCCACAGGGCCCGCAGCACCTCGGCGTCGTCATAGTCGCACCCTGCGCTCTGGGCCGCCCCCACCAGCTCCGACCAGAACGAGGCCCCGTGGGCGGCCAGGTGGCCTCGCAGGGCGTCGTGGATGGGCTCGTCAACTTCCGGGCCGTCGTCGCCGGAGCCGGTCCTCGCCGGCTCCGGGACCAGCAGTGGTACCTGATCCCGCCACAGTAGACGGATCCGACCGTCACCGACCCCGAGGGCGCCGGCTCCGATCCACACCAGCTCACCGGCCGACAGCAGGGTGTCGAGATCGGCCGGAGCGTAGTCGTCGACCCGGGACGGGAGGATGTCGTTCTCGATGATCGACGCCGGCAACGCCGCCCCCTGCATGGCGGTGATGACCTCGGCCACCCCGTCGACGCCCCGGACCCGGGAACCGACATGCTGCCATTCGGGCAGGAACCGGGCCAGCACCTCGGGCTCGACCGGTTCCACCTCCCGACGCAGGGCGGCCAGCGACCGGCGCCGCAACACCCGCAGCACCTCGCTGTGGCACCACTCCCGCTCGTGGCCGTCGGGCCGAAACTCGCCCCGGACCACCCGTCCGTCACGCTCCAACCGGGCCAGGGCGTCGGCCACCCGGGCCTCGTCCAAGCCAAGCCGGGCCGCCACCTCCGGTGCCAGGAACGGGCCGTGGGTTCGGGCGTAGCGGGACACCAGGTCACCGAGGGGATCGGCCACCGATTCGGTGAAGGCGGCGGGCAGACCGGGGGGCAGGGCCACACCGAGGGCGTCCCGCAACCGTGACGCGTCGTCGGGTGCGGCCACCATGGGCTTTTCGGCCACCACCACGTCGATGATGCGGCGCTGAGCTCGCAGCTCGTCCACGGCGGCGGCCACATCGAGCTCGTCGACCGAGCGTGCTTCGAGCCCCTTGTCGGTCAGCGGACCCAGCCAGCGCAACAGGTCCTCGACATGGTCGGCGGTGCGGGCCCGCCACTCGGGATCGAGCCGTTGCAACTCGGCTTCGAGCCGGTCGATGACCTCGGCGTCCAGCAGCTCCCGGAGCTCCTCGGCCCCTAGCAGATCCCGCAGCAGGTCACGATCCAGCGACAGGGCTGCGGCTCGCCGCTCGGCCAGCGGGGCGTCACCCTCGTACATGTACTGGGCGATCCAACCGAACATGAGGGACTGGGCGAACGGTGAGGCGGTGTCGGAGTCGACGGTGACGACCTTGGTCTTACGGCTCCGCAGATCGGTCAAGACGGTGCGGAGGGCGGGCACGTCGAACACGTCGTTGACGCACTCCCGGGTGGCCTCCAGCAGGATGGGGAAGCTGGGGTACTTGGCCGCCACCGCCAGCAGGTCGGCCGCCTTCTGCCGCTGCTGCCACAGCGGGGTCCGCCGGTCGGGCCGGCGCCGGGGCAACAGCAGAGCCCGGGCCGCGCACTCCCGGAACCGGCTGGCGAACAGGGCGGTCTGGGGCAGCTGAGCCATCAGCAGCTCGTCCAGCTCGTCGGCGTCGATCAGCAGCTCGTCGACCGGGATGCGGTCGACCGCCTCGGGGAGGCGGATGACGATGCCGTCATCGCTCCACATCAGCTCGACCTCCCAGCCCCATTGTTCGGCCAGCCGATGGCGCAGGGCCATCCCCCACGGGGCGTGGACCTGGGCCCCGAACGGGCTGAGCACGCAGATCCGCCAGTCGCCGATCTCGTCCCGGAACCGCTCCACGACGATGGTGCGGTCGTCGGGTACAACCCCGGTGGCCTCGGCCTGTTCGTCCAGGAACGACAGCAGGTTGTCGGCGGCCAGCGGGTCGAGGCTGTGATCGGTCTCGAGCCGTCGCCGGGCTTCGGCCCGGTCGGCGGCCCGGATCTCGCGGACGAAGGCGCCCAGGGCTCGACCCAGCTCCAGGGGACGACCCGGTCCGTCGCCGTGCCAGAACGGCATCTTGCCCGGCTGGCCCGGGGCCGGAGTGACCACCACCCGCTCGTGGGTGATGTCCTCGATGCGCCAGGTGCTGGCCCCCAGCAGGAACGACTCGCCGGGGCGGGACTCGTAGACCATCTCCTCGTCCAGCTCACCGACCCTGGTGCCGTCGGGCAGGAACACCCCGTACAGGCCCCGGTCGGGGATGGTGCCGCCGGAGGTGACGGCCAGCCGCTGGGCTCCCGGTCGGGCCCGGATGACACCCTCGACCCGATCCCAGATGATGCGGGGCCGCAGCTCGGCGAACTCATCCGACGGGTAGCGGCCGGCCAGCAGGTCGAGGGTGGCGGAAAGGGCTTCGTCGGACAGCTCGGCGAAGTTGGCGGCACCCCGGATCATGGTCGTCAGCTCATCGAGGGGCCAGTCGTCCATGGCGGCGGCGGCCACGATCTGCTGGGCCAGCACGTCCAGCGGATTTCGGGGGTAGCGGGTTTCCTCGATGAGGCCCCGGCGCATGCGGTCGACCACCACCGTGGTCTCCAGCAGATCGGCTCGGTGCTTGGGGAAGAACTTGGACCGGCTGGGAGCGCCGACCTGGTGACCGGCCCGCCCGGCCCGTTGCAGGCCCCGGCTGACCGCCCCCGGCGACTCGACCTGGACCACCAGATCGACGGCGCCCATGTCGATACCCAGCTCCAGCGACGACGTGGCGACCAGCCCTTTGAGTTCACCCCGCTTGAGCCGGTCCTCGATAGCCAGCCGCCGTTCCCGGCTGAGCGAACCGTGATGGGCCAGCACCGTCTCACGGCCGGGGTCTTCGGCCGTGCGGCCCCAGGCCTCGGCTGCCCGGTTCTCGCCGTCGAGGGCCAGTTCGTTGAGCCTGGTGGCCAAGCGCTCCGACAGGCGGCGGGCGTTGACGAACACGATGGTGGACTGATGCTGCTCCACCAGCTCCAGCAGGCGAGGATGCATGGAGGGCCAGATGGACCGCCGGGCCAGCCGGGTGCGCTCGGCGTCGGACACCGGCTGTTCCTCCACCACCTCGCCCAGCCGACCCATGTCCTCCACCGGCACGATGACCTCGATCTCCAACTCCTTGGTGATGCCGGAGTCGACGATGGTGACGGGGCGGGGCCGCCGGATCGGCTCGTCTCCGGTCTCGTCGGGAACCGTCTCATAGCCACCGAGGAAGCGGGCGATCTCATCGAGAGGGCGTTGGGTGGCCGACAGGCCGATGCGCTGAGGCGGTGAATCGCAGATCCGTTCCAGCCGCTCCAGGCTGAGGGCCAGGTGGGCGCCCCGCTTGGTGGCGGCCAGGGCGTGGATCTCATCGATGATGATGGTCTCGACCCCGGCCAGCGTCTCCCGCACCCGGGAGGTCAGCATCAGATACAGCGATTCGGGGGTGGTGATGAGCAGGTCGGGCGGGTTCTTGGCCAGCTTGCGCCGCTCATCGGCCGGGGTGTCGCCGGTCCGCAGCGCCACGGTGGGTTCGTGGAACGCTTCGTCCAGCCGCTCGGCCGCCAGCTTCACCCCCTGCAACGGGGCTCGCAGGTTCTTCTCCACATCGACGGCCAGGGCTCGCAGGGGCGAGATGTAGAGAATGCGGGTGCGGCGGTCGACATCGTCGGGGCGAGGCCGGGTCGACAGCTGATCAAGCCCCCAGAAGAAGGCGGTAAGGGTCTTGCCCGAGCCGGTGGGAGCCAGGATGAGCGTATGGTCGCCGTTGGCGATGCGGGGCCAGCCCTGGACCTGGGGCGGGGTGGGCTCGGGGAACGTGGTGGAGAACCAGGCCGCGGCGGGACGGCTGAACCCGTCGAGGGCAGGATGGATCTCTGTCACCCGTCCAGCCTAGACACACCCACCGACGACGAAGACTCGACCGGTAGTCTCGATGTCGTGACGACGCTGCCCACGCCCGAGTTCGATGACGCCGAAGACTGGGTGCGTCGACACCTCGGCGAACTGAGCTGCGATCCCGACGTCGATTGGGGTGTACCGGTCCGGCGGGGTGGGCAACGATCGGCCGATGCCGCCCTGGCCGGACTGGACATCGAGGGCTACGCCCGATCACGGAGCGTGGTCCATCCGCCCGGTCGACGCGGGGCCACCGCCCTGTCGCCCTATATCCGCCATGGCCTGTTGACCCTGCCCGAGGTGGTCGCTGCGGTCGGCAGTGGGAGCGCCGGGGGCTCGGACAAGGATCGGACCCGTTACCTCGACGAGCTGCGGTGGCAGGAGTACAGCCGCCACCTCTACGCCCGGGTCGGCACCGCCAACCGGCGGGCCCTGCGACGGGAGCCGGCTCGGGCGGACGAAGCCTGGCCCGAGCCGCTGCGGTCCGACATGGAGTGCCTGAACCAGGTGACCGAGGAACTGACCTCCACCGGCTGGCTGGTCAACCAGACCAGGATGTGGCTGGCCTCCCACTGGACGGTTCGGGCCGGCCACGATTGGGCCCGGGGCGAGGACTGGATGTTCCGCCAGCTGCTCGACGGGTCCCGGGCCGCCAATCGCTTCGGCTGGCAGTGGACCATCGGGGCCATGACCGGCAAGGTCTACGGGTTCAGCCGCTGGCAGGTGGACAAGCGTGCTCCGGCCTGGTGCCGGCGGTGTGAACTGAACGATCGGTGCCCCATCGAGGACTGGCCGGTGGCCGAGGCCGGCCCGAAACTGGACGATGGCCGACTGAAGCGGGGGGACGCCAATGCCGGCCCCGCGACCGCCGAGATCACCGGAGCACCGGAGGCGGTGTGGATCACCGCCGAGTCCCTCGGTCACCGGGATCCCGCGCTGGCCGCCCACCCCGACCTGCCCGTGGTCTTCGTTTTCGACCGACCGCTGCTGGCTCGACTTCGGCTCAGCGGCAAACGTCTGCGGTTCCTGGCCGAGACGCTGGCCGACCTGGCCCGGCAGCGATCACTGACCATACACCTCGACTCGGTGCCCGATGCCCTGGCCGGTCTGGCGGTGGCCGTCACCTTTGCCCCCGTCCCCGGCTACACCCGGCGGAAAGCCGCCACCGATGTGGCGGCCGAGTATCCCTATCCGTGGCTGACGCGACCCGATGAGGGCACCGTCACCAGCTTCTCGGCCTGGAACCGACGAATGTCGGATTGACGAACCTCACCATCGAACCCGATCGCCGGTCACGGTCGGGAGGTCAGGCGGCGTCGGGGGGTCAGGCAACATCGGCCGAGTAGGGATTCCAGGCCGGCGGCTGGGATCGCAGATGGCGACTCACCAGCCCGACCAGCTGCTCGGCGGGTATGGACGATTCACCGGTATGGGTCAGCTGCGGTGTGAGCGAGCCGGGGCCTGCGGCCGTCCACACCTCGGATCGTCGTTCGATCGACGTCAACAGCTCGCTCAGCGGGCGAAGATCGACCCGGGGCCGGGGACGACGACGCCGGTATTGGACCCACGTCTCGTACCGATCGACATATCGAAAGCGTCGGCCGTGCACCAGCAGCAACCGAAAGCAGTCGGTGACGTTGTGTATCGCCATTGGATGCAGCCCTTCGAATCGCTGGCCACCGAAACGATGGCCGGTGCGAGCCTCGAAATCCGATGGGATGTCGATCACGGCAAGATCGAGGTCCTCGTGCTCGGTAATGGTGACCAATCCGGTGGCGACGGCCTCTTCACTCTCGGAAAGCTGGGTGTCCTCGTCGGCCCACAGATCTCGATACGGCTCGGGGTCGTTCAACAGCGGGACAACGATCGGCAGGGTCTCGATATACAGCCCCTCGGTGTGCTGGGAATACTCAACCGACATCTCCCGCTCGGCCAGGCGGGACAGCACCATCGAGGCCCGAGCGGCTCGGCGGTCGGTATAGGTGGCGAAATCGCCGGCTCGGGCCAGGGCGGTGAGAAGATCCCTGTTGGCCAAGGCCGTCTCCGGCTCCACCATCACAAAGATCGATGCCAGTCCATCCTGGTCGAAGTGGTCGCTCGTGACCACCCTGGCCGGCGGGTGGTCTATCGGGCTGTCGAGGTACTTGAAGGCGATCTCGGTGGACAGGTCGGCGGCAATCGATGCCGGCACGGGATGACCCGGCCAGTGGGAGAGCGTCAGAACAGTGCGTTCATTGGATGTTCCATCGACCACGATGTTGGGTTCGGACCGGCTCTCTTCGTAACCGGTGTATCGAAGGCCCATGGCGTAAATATACGGTCAAAGGTCGAAAAATACTAAGAGAGACGAAGGAAGTCCGGGCGGCGAACCCGAGGCCCATTCGGCCGAAACCTCTAGCATCGCGACCATGGACAACTCTCGTCACCACAGTTTCCGGTTCGGGGTGCAGGCAAAGGCGGCCTCATCCCGGACCCGATGGATCGAGCTGGCCCGGAAGGTCGAGGAGCTGGGATACGCCAGCTTGACCATGCCCGACCACTTCGATGACCAGCTGGCACCGGGTATTGCGCTCATGGCCGCCGCCGACGCCACCCGGATGCTCCGGATCGGGGCGTTGGTGTGGTGCAACGACTATCGTCATCCCGTGGTCCTGGCCAAGGAGGCGGCCACCCTCGATCTGTTGTCCAACGGCCGACTGGAGCTGGGCATCGGGGCCGGGTGGATGAAGTCGGATTACGACGAGGCCGGCCTGGATTACGACCGCCCCGGGGTGCGCATCGACCGAATGGTCGAGACCGTCGAGATTCTCAAGGGTCTGTTCGCAGAGGAACCGTTCAGCTTCGACGGCGAGCACTACACCATCAACAATCTCAACGGCACACCGAAACCGGTGCAGAAGCCTTACCCGCCGTTCCTCATCGGTGGCGGTGGTCCACGGTTCCTGGGCCTGGCCGGCGCCCTGGCCGACATCGTCGGCATCAATCCCAATCTGGCCGCGGGGGCCATCACGACCGAGACCGGAGCCGACGCCACGGCCGAACGGTATGAGGAGAAGATCCGTTGGGTCAGGGAGTCGGCCGGGGAACGCTTCGACGACATCGAGCTCCAGGTCCGGGCGTTCTTTGTCATCGTCACCGATGACCGCCAAGGCATCGCCGAGGCCATGGCCCCCGCTCTGGGTTTGACGGTTGAACAGGCTCTGGATTCCCCGCTGGCTCTAGTCGGGACGGTGGACGAAATCAGCGAAACCCTGATCGAGCGACGGGAGCGATACGGCTTCAGCTACATCGTGGTCGGTCAGGACCAGTACGAGGACTTCGCCCCGGTGGTGGCCAATCTGGCCGGAATCTGAGCAGAAGTCGTGCGGGGCGGGGCCAGTCACCATCGCAGTCTCCCTAGACTGTAAGGATGGATCTGGAGATCGACTACGCCGACACGGCGCCCGGTATCTCGGAAAACGAGAGGGCCGCGGGCGCCAAGCGACTGATCCAGGTCGTGCTCGGCGTCATTCTCATCGCCGCCGGCATCTCCATGATGTTCATTCCCGGTCCCGGTATCGCCACGCTGCTGGTGGGTCTCAATCTGATCAAGCCCGACAACGCCCTGGCTCGATGGATCCGACAAAAGACCCCGGGTGTACCAAACGAGGGCCCGATCCCCAGGCGTCACTATGTCGTCGGCGTCGGCTTCCTGGTCGTCAGCTCGACCCTCGGCGTCATCTACGGCCAGGAAGCGGCCAACTGGCTGCGGGATCTCACCGGTATCTGAGAACCCTTCACCATGTTGCTCGGTATCGACACCGGCGGCACCTACACCGATGCCGTGCTCCTGGACGAGTCGCTGTCCTCGATCGATCCGATCCGAGCCACGGCCAAAGCCCGCACCCGACCCGATCTCACCGTCGGTATCAGGGAGGTGCTGGCCGCCATCGACCCCGACCCGGCAGTGGTCTCACTGGTCTCGCTGTCGACCACCCTGGCCACGAACGCCCTGGTCGAAGGGATCGGCGGCCATGTCGGTCTGGTCCTGGTCGGATTCACCGAGGCCGAAGCGGGCCGGGCCGGTCTGGCCGACGCCCTCGGCTACGATCCGCTCCTGCGCATCGACGGTGGCCATGACTCGTTCGGGGCCGAGGTGGCCCCGGTCGACCTCGACCGGCTTCGGGCTCTGATCGACGATCTCGAGGTTCACGTCGACGCCTTCGCCGTGGCCGGCCAGTTCAGCGTGCGCAACCCGGCCCACGAGCATGCGGTGCGGGACCTGCTGGTGGAGCGGACCGGCAGGCCGGTGGCCTGCAGCCATGAGTTGTCGGCCAGGCTCAACGGCCCGAGGCGGGCTCTGACCTGCCTGCTCAATGCCCGCCTGCTGGGCTTGCTGCAGGAACTGTGTCGGGCGACCGAACACATCCTGGCCGAGTTCGGGATCCGGGCCCCTCTGATGCTGGTGCGGGGCGACGGTTCGCTGGTGTCGGCCGAGTTCGCCCTGGCCCGCCCGATCGAGACCATCCTGTCGGGCCCCGCCGCCAGCCTGGTCGGGGCCGAGTATCTCCTCCGAGGTCGGGATCGAACCGATGTCGACACCGGTGTCATGGTCAGCGACATCGGCGGGACCACCACCGACGTCGGTGTGATCGAGCACGGTCGCCCCGCCGTCTCGAGCGACGGCGCGGTGGTCGGCGGTCATCACACCATGGTCGAGGCGGTCCGCATGTTCACCACCGGCCTCGGCGGCGACAGTGAACTCCATCTCGATCGCAGCCCGCCGCCCCGACTGGTGTTGGGGCCCCGCCGTCTCACCCCCATTTCCCTGGCCGCCCTCGACGATCCCGACGCCGTACACCGGGTGCTGGACGGCCGGCGGGAACCGTACCGGGAGACCGACACCCGGTTCATACGGGCCACCGGGAGGAAGGGATCGATCTCGGCTCGAGACCAGCGTCTGCTGGATGAGCTGGACCGGGCCGACGGCGGTTGGCTTCCGGTGGACGCGGTGGTGAGCTCCAGTATCGAGAACACGGCGCTGACCTCGCTGGTTCGACGTGGCCTGGCCCAGGCCGCCGGGTTCACGCCATCCGATGCCGCCCACGTGCTCCAGCTCCATTCGGCCTGGGATGACAAGGCGGCGGCCAAGGCGGCCGCCATCATCGCCGCCATCACCGACAACCGGGGCCAACCGCTTCGGTCCGACGGCGAGTCGCTGGCCCGCTGGGTACTCGACACCCTGGTGCGGCACTCGGCCGAGGCCGTGCTGTCGGCCGGGTACCTGCTCGACGGGCTACCGGCTGACGGAGTCGACCACCCTCTCATCCAACGAGCTCTCGACGAACGCACCGCAGAGAGCATGCCCACGAATGCCCTCACCCGAACGCGAACCGGATTGTCGTTGCCGTTGGTAGCACTCGGGGCATCGGCCCCGGTGTATTACCCAGGCACCGGCCACTACCCCGGCGTGGCCCAGTTACTCGACGCCCGCTGTGTCGTGCCCGAACACGCGGCGGTGGCCAACGCCATTGGAGCCGTGGTCGGCCAGGTTCGTCTCACGGCCCGGTGCACCATCGGTCAGCCGTCGAAGGGCCAGTACCGCATCCACTGGCCCGGGTTGACGGATCGAGGTGATCTCCAGCCCGCCATCGACGATGCCGTCGCCGCCCTCGGGGCCCACGTCACCGATCAGGCTCTGGTTGCCGGGGCGGCCGAGGTCGTCCTCACCGATCAGGTCGAGATCAGGACGGCCATGATGGAGGGCAGGGAGATCTTCGTCGAGGCCGAGGTCGAGGTCACGGCAACGGGCCGGCCCCGGCTGGGCGGCGCCGGCTCCACTGACTGAGCGCTACCCTTTGGCTTCGGTGAAGGCGTCGGTGTAGTTGGTTTCGAAGTCACCGGTGTCGGCGATCTCCTCCACCGAGTCCAGGCCGCCGGGCACCAGATCCGGGCTGGTGACGAAGGCGTTGAGTTCCTCGTCGAGCAGATCGATCGACGCCTTGTTGGGCGTGCCGTAGTAGTTCCAGTTGGACAGGGCCGCGCCCTGCTCGCCGTCGAGCAACCAGTTGATGAAGGTGTGGGCGGTGCAGGGATGGGGGGCGTCGAACGGGATCACCATGTTGTCGATCCATCGGGTGCCGCCCTCCTCGGGAACGAAGAACACGTAACGCTCGGGATTGTCGGTCTCCAGGAACTGGGTGAACATGTCGCCCGAGTAGCCGTGGGCGATGACCGATTCACCCGACGTCAGCAGCTCGTCGGCCGAGTCGGTGTCGAACCGGAGCAGGTTGTCCTTGGCTCCCGCCACCAGGTCCCGGGCCTCGGCCAGTTCAGTTTCATCGGTGGTGTTGAGCGAGTAGCCCAGCGCCTTCAGCGCCGCACCTATGGTCTCCCTGGGATCGTTGAGCAGGGTGATCTTGCCCGCCGCCGCCTCCGGCACGGCGTCACCGAGGACGATGTCCCAGCTGCGGGGGAAATCGGTGCCCACCACCTCGGTATCGACGGCGAGACCGGTGTAGCCCCATTGATAGGGCACCGAGTAGGCCTGTTCCGGATCATACGACGGGTTGACGAAGTCATCCGAGATGTTGGACATGTTGGGAATCAGATCCTCGTTCAGTGGCTGTACGAAGCCGCCGTCGATCATGATGCCGACCATGTAATCCGAGGGGACGATCACGTCATAGCCCGAATTGCCGGCGCTGACCACCGGCAGCATGGCCTCGTTCGAGTCGTACTCGGTCACCGTGGCCCCGATACCGAACTCGTCGGCAAAGGCCTGAAGCTGTTCGGGGTCGATGTATTCGGCCCAGTTGTAGAGGGCCAGGTCACCGTCGACCTGGTTGAGCTCGCAGTCGGTGGCGCCCGACGCCGCCCCGGCCCCGTCGCCTCCACCATCGCCGTCACCGCAGGCGGCGAGGACGAGAAGCAGCGCGGCCACCACGGCCGACCATCGCAGGTGCGAACAGGTCATCGATTGTCTCCCTTTGGTCCGATCCCGTGATCGTAACCGTTGCGTGCTCCCCCCGATTCGCGGCCTACGCCGGACTGCCGCCCCGCACCCGCTGGACCACCAGCGACAGAGCCACCAGCACCATCGACGCCACCAGCATCACCACTGACACGGCGTTGATGAGCGGCGTCACGCCCTTACGTATGAGGCTGAAGACATAGACCGGCAAGGTGCTCCAGCCGGCGCCGGTGACAAACTGGGTGATGACCACATCGTCAAGTGACAGAGTCATGGCCAAAAGGGCACCGCCGGCGATGCCGGGCATGATGAGGGGCAGGGTGACGTGTCGAAACGCCTGCCACCGTGAGGCGTAGAGGTCCATGGCCGCCTCCTCGAGATTGTCGTCCATCCCGGCCAGACGGGCTCGGACCACGATGGAGACGAAACTGATGTTGAAGGCGATGTGGCTGAGGGTGATGGTGGCGAATCCCTTGGAAAAACCGAACCACTTGGCCGCCTGGGTGAAGAACAGCAGCAGCATGACGGCCATGGTCACATCGGGAATGATGACCGGAAGATAGAGCAGGGCGTCGAACACCTGACGGCCCCGGAATCGGAACCGCTCCAGGGCCAAGGCGGCCATGGTCCCGAGCACAACCGAGATGACGGTGACGACCACGGCGATGCGCAACGAGTTCCCCAGGGCCGTCGTCAGCGGTTCGTCGGTGACGAATTCGGAATACCAGCCGGTGGTGAAGCCACCCCACACCCCGACGTTGCGGTTGTCGCTGAACGAGAAGATGATCAGCACCAGGATCGGGGCGTAGAAGAAGACGTAGACCAGCCAACTGAAGCCCTGCAGCACGCCACGGGTCACACCCCTGGGCTCGGTGATCCCGGCGTTGGCGCTCACCGCGTTGCTCCCCGAACCACAACGTACCGACTCACCGCGTCGTGCCCCGAACCACAGCGTCCCGACTCACCGCGTTGCGCCCGGAGCAGAGCTCCGTACTCACAGCGTCCGGCCCCCTTTGCGGAAATAGAAAATGGTGGCGGCCAGCATGACGGCCATCAACACCGTGGACATGGCGGCCCCGAACGGGAGGTTCCGGGCGGTGAGGAATTGGGTCACGATGTAGGAGCCGAGCAGGGTGGTCTTGGCCCCGCCCAGGATCTGAGGGGTCACATAGGCACCGAGTGAGGGAATGAACACCAGGATGGAACCGGCGATGACCCCGGGCATCGACAGGGGCAACAGCACATGGCGGAATGACTGGAACCCGTTGGCGTACAGATCCCGGCTCGCCTCCAACAGCCGACCGTCGATACGTTCGATGGCGGCATACAGGGGCAGAATCATGAACGGCAGGTAGCCGTAGACCAGGCCGAGCACCACTGCGACCTGGGTGAACAGCACCCGGGTCGGCCCCAGTCCGACGAACTCGGTCAGGCGGCTGAGCGGGCCGTCGCTGCCAAGGATGACGTACCAGGCGTAGTTCCGCACCAGGAAGTTGGTCCAGAACGGGATCATCACGAACACCAGCATCAGGTTGCGGGTCCGTTCCCGCCGCGTCGCCATGAAATAGGCGAACGGGTAGGAGACGGCGAGGCAGATGACCGTGGTGACGAGGGCCAGTACGGCGGAGCGAACGAAGATGGTGCGGATGAGATCGTCGCCGAGTTCCTGATAGGAGTCGACGTTCCAGCCGGTCAGATCGGCGCCTCCGAACCGGTTCCTGGTGGCAAACGAATAGACCACCACCGTGAGCAGGGGGATGGCGAAGAACACGATCAGGTAGAGGTAGCTGGGAAGTGCGATCAGCAGGCCACGGCGCCGGCTCTGCCGTTCGTTGGCCGCCTCGAATTCCGGCGTGGCCGCCGACACCGGAGCCGACACCGGAGGTGAACCACCACCGTCCACGGGGGCCTGGTCGAGCACCGACATCAGTCGGCGACAACCCAGTTCGAGGCTCGATCCCACCAGACCGAGACGTTGTCGCCGGGTCGATACCGCTTCTGGCCCGCCACCGCCGGGTTTCGCACCTCGAGATCGATCCAATCGACCGATACGTGGTAGTCGACGGCGTGACCGAGATAGGTGGCCTCCGAGACCGTGCCGTCCAGGCAGTCGGCCCGGAGCTCGGCCGGTGCCGAGCCCCGCTCCCCGATGGTGATCGACTCCGGGCGCAGGCTCATGAACACTTTGGCTCCGGCGGGATGGGCGGTTGTCGCCGTCACCTTGGAGCCGTTGGCCAGCACGATGGTGGCACCGTTGGCCACGGTGGCCTCGATCAGGTTGGTCTGACCGATGAAGTCGGCTACGAAGCGATTGACCGGCCGCTCGTACAGATCCTCGGCCGACCCGACCTGCAGCAACCGACCGTCGTGCATGACGGCGATGCGGTCGCTCATGGTCAGCGCCTCCTCCTGATCGTGGGTCACGAACACGAAACTGACCCCGAGTTCCCGCTGCAGACTCTTGAGCTCCCCCTGCATCTCCTGCCGCAACTTGAGATCGAGTGCACCCAGCGGTTCGTCGAGCAGCAGGACCTTGGGTCGGTTGACCAGGGCTCGGGCCAGGGCCACCCGCTGTTGCTGCCCGCCGGAGAGCTGGGCCGGTTTACGATGCTCCATGCCCGACAGCTGGACCAGGCCGATCAGTTCCCGAGCTCGTGCCGCGGCGTCGGACTTGGACACCTTCTGCATTCGCAGACCGAAGCTGACGTTGTCCAGCACCGTCATATGGGGAAACAGGGCGTAGTTCTGGAACACGGTGTTGACCGGGCGTTTGTTGGGCGGCAGCGTACCCACCTCGTCACCGAAGATCTTCAGGCTGCCTTCGGTTGGGAATTCCAGGCCGGCAATCATGCGCAAGGTGGTGGTCTTGCCACATCCCGACGGGCCGAGCATGGCGAAGAACTCGCCGTCGGCGATGTCGAGACTCACGTCGTCGACCGCCACCACCACAGTGTCATCCGAACCGAAACGTTTGGTGATGCCACGCAGTGCCACCGCGGGGTTGGCCGCAGTGGCCCCATGATTCTGGGCGCTTTCGGCCAACGAACCTCCCCTGTCGAACTGCCCAAACATACAGCGTTAACCGCGTCGGAGGCAATGGCGACGCCGCCGGTAACCGGACCGCCCGGTTGGGCCGATCTACCTGGCCCGGATCAGGCCAGGGATTTGGCGGTCGGTGACAGCGGCACGTCGGTCTTGTCGGCGGGCAGGGTGCGCAGCAGGCGGTCCCCGCTGTTGGAAGTCACCCCCAGCCAGTAGTTCTCGTTGCGATAGTGGTGCCAACGATGGTTGCGCTGAAGCCGTGCGTAGTAGCGGTTGCGGAACCGATGCCTGGTGTGAACGGCCAGATGCACCCACTCATAGTGGGCCAGTGTCCACCACGAGGCGGCCAAGCCGGTTCCGAAGGTGGCGAGAAGAGGCCAGCCGGCGAGCCAGGCCACCGGCAGCGACCAGATTGCGGTGAAGCCGGCGATGGCGGGAAGGAAGGTGAAGGCGTCGACGGTTCCCAGCAGCACGTTCTCCAGGACCGTCGGGTCCTGATGGTGGCGGCGGTGACCGGTGGACACCCCCAAAACGCGGGTCCGGAAAGAGTCCTCCGGAGCATGGAGGAGGAAGGTGTGGATGACCCACTCCACGGTGCCGGTCAGGGCCACCACGACGGCCAGGGCCACCAGGTCGTGGATGCCGATCGGGGCCGGCGCCGTGCCGGCGACAGCGCCAACAGCGGCCAGGGCGACCCGGACCACGGTGGCGGCCACGACGGCCATGACCATGATCCGGGAGGCCGGCGCCCTGAAGTAGACGGATGCCGCCTGGCGCAGATCGGCGATGTCGGTGGAGCGCGCCGGCAGGGCTTCGAAGTGGTGGGAGTCGGGCTTGATCAGAGTGGCCATGGCCGCGCTACTCACTTCCGGTCGGATCGGTCGGGCTGTCGGTAAGGACCTCGAACATGCGACGGCCGAGTGCGATGAAGTCCTCCTGCTGACCGACTCCGGCGCCGACCACGTTGTTCACGGTCAGGCCGACCATGGCGTAGATGAACAGGAACGAGAAGGTGCGGGCCACCTGGGGATCGGGCCGTCTGCCGTCGACCTCGATGAGGGAGACCATCACGTTGATGTAGCGATGGTGTTCGGCCATGACCGGGGTCAACAGGGCCTGCAGCTCGCCGTCGGTCCGGGCCTGGGCGAACACATCGGTGACCGCGGTCTGCTCGGGCAGGGTCATGCACTCCCAGAGGATCTCGAGCAAGTCGGTGACCGAGGCCTGAGGACCGACGGCGGAGAAGGCCCGGGCGAACGATTCCCGGAGTTCGGCCAGGGCGTGCTCGACGGTGGCGGCCAGCAGATCGAGACGGGTGTTGAAATGATTGAACACCGCGCCGTTGCTCAAATCCGCCGCTTCCGCCACCGCCACCGTCGAGAACCCTGTGGCCCCGTGCTCGATGAGCACTGCGGTCCCGGCTTCCAGAAGCTTCCGCCGCGTCTGCTTCCGCCGTTCCGCTTGTGTGGCCACTCCCCCATGTTAAAGAGAGAGCCCTCTCTTTGTCAACTCCCCCCCGACCGGCTGAATACGGATGAAAGCGGTCACTATCGACTGCTTTCGCCCGTTTTCGACGAGTTGCGTTGGGGATGGGACCGCTCGGGTGAGCGGGCGCTCAGTCGAAGTCGGTGATAGAGCAGACCGCGCCCTGGTCGATGACACCGGGATCGGCGGCGTGGCGTCGGCACAGGCGCCAGAACTTGGCACCGACCTCGGCCGGATCGGCCAGGTCGCCGTCCCGGTGAAGGTCACGAAAGCGCTCGACGTTGGGGAATCGCCCCTCGTCCTGATCCCGAATCATGTCCTGCATCGCCGTGGCCACCACCCCGGGGGCGATGGCGGCCACCGTCACCGGCGATCGACCGTCGGCCGACAGGTCACCGATCCGCTCGTTCTGTTCCAGACCCACGGTCCGAACCCACATGTCGAGTGCCGCCTTGGCTGCGCAGTAGCTGGACCAGCCGGGATACGGGTGCTTGCCCGCACCGGAACTCATCATGATCAGCAGACCGTTGGCCGGTGCTCGCCGAGCGGCCATGGCGGCCAGAAAGCCGGCCCCCAGCACCTGGCCGGCGGCGGAGTTGACCAGCACGTTGTTCCGGTAGCGTTCCAGGTCGACCTCACCGGCGAACCCGATCGGTTCCAAGGTGCCGGCGTTGTGCACGAAGCTGATGTGGGCGTGGTCCCGTTCCGATACCAGCTCGGTGATCCAGCCGACGACGGTGGGCCAACCATCGGGCCGGCCGAGGTCGACGGTCAGGTGGTTGCCCGGGCCGGGTCTGCGGCTCATCGTCGCCACCTGGGCTCCGTCGGCGGCGGCAAGCTCGGCCAGATGACGGCCGATCCCGCTCGACGCCCCGGTGATGATGATCAAGTCGGACATGGCGCCAAGTGTGACAACCACGACCACCCGCTGTCCACCGGAACCGCGGCCTTTCGGTCACCCTCCAACCCGACCCACACCACCCGGTTCATGGGTGTTCCGTCGCCCCGGATGGTGCTGAGGTGCACAGAGTTGGCGTTGTCGAGCAACCCCCGGACCTCGTCGGGCAGCGGCACGTCGCCAGGGACGGGCCGCCTCGGCGGGGGACCGGAAGGGGCCGGGTCAAACCCTGACTCGGAACACCCCGTAATGCACGTCGAGTCCGTCGAATTCCCGGTTTCCGGGCAGGTAGGGTCGGCGATCGGTGATGTCGAGCACTTCCCACAACCCTTCGTCGGCCAGGGTTCGCCACACCTCGGACGTCGAGCGAGTGACGAACAGATCCGAGCGCTGGGTCAGCGAGACCACACCGCCTGGCGCTACCACCCGGGCGAACTCCCGGGACACCCCATCGACATCGGACACATAGCTGAGCACGCCCACACACAACAGCGCCGAGAAACAGTCGTCGTCGAACGGCAACGGAGGTTGCGTGAGGTCGACCTGGAGAACGTCGACATAGTGGCCCTCGGCTCGGGCCAGCTTCAGCGATTGTTCCGACACATCGACCCCGGTCACGGTGGTGAACCCCTCGGCCTGGAGCCGGCGTCCCACCAGCCCGGTTCCACAACCGGCGTCCAGAATCGGCGAGTTCCGGTCGATCCCGTGTGCCTTCAGGTGCTCAACGGCCACCGCATAAGCGTCGTAGCCCCAGTCGGTCAGATCACGGTTGTAGCCGGCGGCCCACTGGTCGTAGTAGTCGGCGATGTCGTCGATACCGGAGGTGACCAGATCGACCAGGGTTCCGTCGGTCGTTCGTTGTTCAACGTCGACATCCATATGACAACGGTAGTCGTCGGGTGGCTCCGACCCGAGGACCCGACGCCCTGTCTCATACCAACGTCGCCCGGAGTAGGACCAGGCGGTCGGCGGCCACGATGACGGCTCGGGCCCAAGCTCGCACCACCCCCCATCCCCTCTGAACTTTGAGCGCTGGACGACCCCCCACCCCCGAACTTTGAGCGCCGGACGCCCCATTGGGGGGTCGTGGGAGGCTCAAAGTTCAGGAGGGGGAGGGCTAGGATTTCGAGCAGGCGGTGGAGTCCCTCCACCGTCTCGATGAACTCCTCGACCATGTCGTAGACCACCTGGGCCGCCGCCTTTCGCTGGTTCATCGTGCCCACGATCTGACCCACAAAATAGTTGGCCAGCTTCTCGGCCCCCGACCCTGCGGTGTAGGCGGCCCGGTTGATACGACGCTGGGCCTCGGCGGTGAGCACCGGCTGCAGCGGCATACCGAGTGGGTCGGGGGTGTCGGCCCGGTCCCACTCCTCGGTCCAGGCCGAACGCAGCATGCGGGCGTGCTTTCCGGTCAGGGAGCGGGAACGGATGGTGTCGGCCGACGAGGCAGCCAGGAACTTGTTCTTGACCACCGGATGGGTCTCGGCCTCGTCGGTGGTCAGCCAGACCGAGCCGCACCATACTCCCTCGGCCCCGAGGGCCATGGCCGCCGCCATCTGCCGACCCCGACCGATCCCCCCCGCTCCCAGCACCGGGATGTCGACGGCGTCCACGATCTCGGGGATCAGGACCATGGAGCCGATCTCCCCGGTGTGGCCACCGGCCTCGTAGCCCTGGGCGATGATGATGTCGACCCCGGCATTGCGGTGTCGCTCGGCATGGGAGGCCCGACCGGCCAGGGCCCCGACCAGGCGGCCCTCCTCCTGACACCGATCGATCAGGAACTGCGGTGGCGGACCGAGGGCATTGGCCACAAACGACGTGCGATGGGCCAGGGCGATATCGAGCTGGGGGCCGGCGGCGGCGGCCGAGAACGGGGCGCGGTCGGAGGCCCCGACGGCATTGGCCGTGGAGTCGTCGTCGGCCGGCAACTCCGGCACCTCGTAGCGGGCCAGGATGTCGTCCACGAACTCCCGATGTTGGGGCGGGATGAGCTTGACGATGTCGTCCAGGCTGTAGCCCCCACCCTCGTCGCCGGCGTACTTCGCCGGCACGATCAGGTCGACCCCGTACGGCCGATCGCCGATCTCGTCCTCGATCCAGTCGAGGTCGATCTCCAGTTGCTCCGGGGAATGAGCGACCGCGCCCAGAACCCCCATGCCCCCGGCCTTGGACACCGCGGCCACCACATCACGACAGTGGCTGAAGGCCAGGATCGGGAACTCGATCCCCAGCATCTCGGTCACCGGTGTCCTCATCGCTGTGTCCTCATGGCTGTCTGCTCCTGCTGCTCATTGACGGGATTCCCGCCCCGCTTCGGGTGGCCGGGTCCGGGCCCGTTGGGTTTCGGCCCACGTCATGGCGTGCTGGGTGTTGGGTTCCCGGGGCAGGCCCAGCACCTGCTCGGCCACGATGTTGCGCTGGATGGCCCACGTCCCGCCGCCCAGGGTCAGGGCCGGAGCCACCAGGTAGCCGTAGTGCCAGATGGGATCGACGTCGGGATACCGGCTGTCGTCACCCCGACCGAAGTTGATCTCGGTGATGCCGGTCTGCATGCCGGCCGGTACGTGGCCGGCCGGGCCCGAGCCCTCGAGCATGCCGTGGGCCCCGGCCAGCTCCTTGGCCAGGCCCATGACGTCCTGGCCGTGTTCGTCGGCCATCAGCTTCTGGATGGATGCCTCGGCTCCCGGAGTCCGACCCTGGAGTTTGGCGCTCAGGGTCCGAAGCCGGTTGAGCCGCAGCACCTCGGAGTCGCAGTAGAGGCGGGCCAGCCGTTGCCGGGTGACGGGGTGGGTGCTGCCGCCGCCGGCCCGGACCAGATCCAACAGCGCATCCGCCGAAGGACCGGCCCCCCACAGGGATCCGGCGGCCGACAGCGAGACCCGCTCGTTGGCCAAGGTCACCTTGGCCAGCCGCCAGCCGTCGCCTTCCTCCCCCACCCGCAGCGACGCCGGCAGCCGCACGTTGTCGAAGAACACCTGGTTGAAGGAGTGGGCGGTGGCCATGTCGATGATGGGCGACATGGTGATGCCGGGAGTGTCCATGGGGCAGAGGAAGTAGGAGATGCCCTTGTGCTTGGGGGCGTCGGGATCGGTGCGGGCGATGAGGATGCCCATGTCGGCGTGGTGGGCCCCGCTGGTCCAGATCTTGGACCCGTTGATGACGTACTCATCGCCGTCCCGAACAGCCCGGGTGGCCAGATTGGCCAGATCGGAACCGGCCTCGGGCTCGGAGAACAGCTGGCACCAGATCTCGGAATTGTTGAAGATCATGGGCAGGTAGCGCTGCTGCTGTTCCTCGGTTCCGGCCAGCAGGATGGTGGGGGCGGCCCAGCCGATGCCGATGGCGTTCCCGCCGGTGACACTGGTGGCCGTGGCCATCCCGGCCCCACCTTTGGGCCCCCTTACCTCCAGCCCCTCCAGCTCCTGGGCGATGATGACCTGGTCGATCGGATCGGCGTTGAGTCCCCACGGCTCGGGCCAGTGGGGCACCACGTAGCCGGCATCGGCCAGATCCTGCTGGGTCGGCTCGGGATGCTCGGCCCGCCAGGCCCGAACGGCCAGGCGGCGGGGGTCGTCGTCGGGCGGGAAGTCGAAGTCCATCAGCCCTCGACGTTCCGGTCGGTCTTCGTCCCGGCCTGCTCGGCCGGCATCCATGACGGCGGGCGTTTCTCCCGGAAGGCGGCCATGCCCTCTTTCGCTTCGTCGCCGCCGAACAGTCGACCCGAGAGCTCGGCCGTCCAGGTGAAGGCGTCGTGCAACCCGGTCTCGGAGTCTCCCCCGGCGATCATGGTCGGCACGCGACACAGCAACTGCTTGGTGGCGGCGATGGCCCCCGGGGCGCCGGCCAGCAGGTCGTCGACCACCTCGGCTACGGCGGCATCGAGTTCGGCGGCCGGTACCGCCCGGTTGATCAACCCCATGGACGCCGCCTCCGACGCCGGGAACCGGCGACCGCGGAGGAAGGCGTCGGCGGCATCGGCCGGGCGCATTCTGGGCAGGCACAGCACCGAGATCATGGCCGGGGCCACCCCGACCCTGACCTCGGTGAAGCCCATGGTGGCATCCTCGGTGGCGATGGCGATGTCCATGGCAGCGGCCAGGCCCATACCCCCGGCCACGCAGTGACCGGCAATGCGGCCGACGTACGGTTTGCAGGACCGGGCGAATCGAGCGAACAGATCCTGGGGCCGGGCGGCGGGGAAATCGCTCTGTGCCGCCGAGTCATCGTTTCCGTCACCGGGCTCGGAGGGCTCGCCCAGATCGGCACCGGCACAGAAGACCCGGCCGTCGTTGGTGAGCACGATGACCCGGACGCCGTCGTCGGCCTCGGCCACGTCGAGGGCGGCCGTCAATTCGGCCACCAGCCGGCGGCTCAGTACATTGCGCCGTTCGACGTCGGTCAGGGTGATGGTGCAGACCCCGCCTTCTACTTCGCATCGAACCAGTGGGTCGCTCACGGTTGAGGTCTCACTTCGCGGTCTCCTTTGCCTCCAGGCGTTGCCGGGCCATCAGGCCGTCGATGACGACATCGACCATGGCATTGGCGGCGGTGGCCGGACCGGACCGGAAGGTGCCGAGCACCTCGGGTCGGGCGAAGTCACGACCGAGGCCGCCGAGCATACGAGCCATGGCTCCGGTATCGACCCCGTTCAGGCTCGCCGGCAGTTCCCCCTGCTCGACGGCCAGATCGAGCAGGGCTCGGGTGATGTCGATCAGGTAGGTGTTGTGGGCCTCGTGCAGGTCGAGGCCCTCGTCGATGGCGGCCATGTCGTTCGCGAACTCCGGGTTGACGGTGCTGACCGCATGGTTGGCGGCATGAAGGTAGGACCGGATGGCCTCCAGAGCCGACATCGACTCGTCGACCGCATTGTGGGCGTCCCGGCCGTGGCCCCGTAGCACCCGGTCGATGACGATGGTGACCAGCTCGTTGCGACTGTCGGCCAACAGATAGAGGGTGCGAAGCGAACAGTTGAGCTGGGCTGCCAGGTCGGCCATGGTCAGCTCCAGGAACCCCTTGTCGAAGACAGTGGCCAACTCGGTCAGGATCTCCCGCTGCCGGTTCGACAGCTCGACCTCCCGGTCCCGGCTCAGGACCGGCTCGGGCACCGGCACCGAGCGCATGACCTCGATCACCGATCGATCGGTTGCCACGCCCCTTGCCTCACGCCCGGCGACAGCGGCGCCGCTCATGGCAGCAGGCTTTCCGGGATCTCGAGGTGACGGGCCCGCAGCCACTCCCCCAGGCTCTTGGCCTGGCCATCCTGGCGGGTGGAGGCGGCCACCCCCTCCTGGAGGATGCCGTGGATGACGAAATTGACGGCCCACAGATTGGGCAGTGGATGCCGCTCGATCTCCAGCCCGGCCGCCTCGGGCAGTAGCCGTCGCAGTCGGTCGATGGTCAGCGTCTGCTCCATCCAGACATAGGCCTGGGGGCTGCGGGCGAATACGCCGAGGTTGGCGTTGCCTCCCTTGTCACCGGATCGAGCCCCCAGCACCAGGCCCAGCGGGGCCCGTCGGGTGGGGCCGGCCGGCGGCGGCGGTAGCTCGGGCCGAACCGGTTCGATCTCGCCCGATGGACCCCACGAGCGATCGAGAGGATCGACCACGGTCCGGGCCACGGCACCATCGGGTCCCAGGATCGTGACCCGCTGGGGCACCAGCTCGGCCGGAACCAGACCCGACGTATGGACGCCGAACGGTTGGGCGATGGCGGTGCCGGGCAGGCCGAAGAAGCCGGGGATGGAGGCCAGCGCCATGGAATTGAGCGCCGATCCCACCGATCGGGCCCTCCGCTCGTCCCCGTCCTTCACCGTGACCCGCCACGCCGCCACCGCCTCGGTGTTGGTGGCCGGATCGGCCTTGTCGGTGCGATCGAGAGTTACCGTGACGCTGTCGAACTCCTCGGGTTTGTGGGGGCAGACCCGCCACAGGATCTGCTCCAGCAGCTGGGCCTTGGCCTCGATGTCGAGACCGACCAGGGCCACGTGTAGATCGCTGCGGTACCCGCCCCACCGGTTCATCGATACTTTCAGGGTCTCCGGTGGGGGCTCACCCTTCACTGCGGACACCCGGACCCGGTCAGAGCTTTCCTGGTTGAGGGTGATGGTGTCGAACCGGGCGGTGACGTCGGGGCCGAGATAGCCGGGACCTGCGATCTCGTACAGGAGCTGGGCGGTGACGGTGCCGACGGTGACCGCTCCCCCGGTTCCAGGGTGTTTGGTGATCACGCTGGAGCCGTCGGGCCCGATTTCGGCGATGGGGAACCCGGCGTGGTCCATGGCCGGCAGCTCGGTGAAGAACGAGTAGTTACCACCGGTGGCCTGGGTGCCGCACTCGATGATGTGGCCAGCCACCACGGCGCCGGCCAGCTCGTCCCACTGATCGGGGCGCCAGCCGTAGCGCCAGGCCGCCGGGCCGCAGACGATGGCGGCATCGGTGGTGCGGCCGGTGATGACGATGTCGGCTCCCCGGTCGAGGGCGTCGACGATGCCCCAGCACCCGAGGTAGACGTTGGCCGAGATGAACCGGTCGAGGGGCACCGAGTCGGCCACCGGTCGCCCGGTCTCGGCGTCGAGAATGTCGACGCCGGCGCCGGCAAGCTCGTCGAGCCGACCCAGCAGGTCGTCGCCGTCGACATGGGCGATGGTGGGACTGAGGCCGAGCTTGTCGGCCACCTCGGCCACCGCCTCGGCGCAGTGATCGGGATCGAGCCCGCCGGCATTGGACACCACCTTGATGCCCCGGTCCAGGCAGTCGCCCATGACCTGTTCCATCTGGGTGACAAAGGTGCGGGCGTAGCCGCCCGCCGGGACGCTTGGCCCGGGTACGGGCCAGGATCAGCATGGTCAGTTCGGCCAACCAGTCACCGGTCAGGGCATCGATGGGGCCACCGTCGACCATGAGGCGGGCGGCGTCGAGCTGGTCACCGTAGAACCCCGAACAGTTGGCGATACGTATGGCACGGTCACCCATCGCCTTCACCCTATGATCGGTAATATGAAGCTGTCAAGATTACACCGGTTGGGAATGCCGCCGGCCCAGGCGCGACCCGCGAAGGTCAAGATCCAGCCAGACCTTGAGCTTGCTCGATCCCTTCCGACACGACACCCTCGATCTCCCGCACCTCGATGTCGTCGGCCAGTCCGGGCAGCTGCTCGACGGGACCGACCTTCCACTCGGGGCCGAGTTGTGACACCACGCTGCTGTCGGCCAGCACCTGGCCCGGTCGAGCAATCGAGGCAAGGGTGACGGCGGTACCCGGAGGATCGCCCCACACACCGAACGACAGCTGACTGGTGCCGAGCACCCCTGTAGCCACATCACCCGCCGACATCCCGGCCCGGGCGGTCAGGGTCTTCCCGAACTCGGCACCGACCTCGCCGACCATGGCAATGCCGGCGAAAACGAATTCGGTGGCACTGGCCACCTGGGCGTCATCGTGGTCGAGGCCGCAGAGAAACAGCTGGTTGCCCGATGATCGCCGGATGCGCTCGACACCGTAGCGCTCCATCAGGGTCTCGACCCCTTCGTTCAACCTCTCGGTGATCTCCAGGGCGATGTCCTGGTCGACGCCGGCCGCCTCGGGCACATCGTCGACGGTAATGGACACGGCAGTCGCCGTGTCGAAGATGTCCTCGATCACCTGCTCCCCGCGCCGGACTCGATCCACGAGTCGCGCCGGCAGCAGTGCGGTCAGCAGGTCGGTGATGTGGCGCTCCTCGTCGACGACGGCCTGCTCCCGCAACTCGATTTGACCGGCCACACCTTGGAGCTGCCGGCCCAGATCGCCCAGCTCATTGCGGCCGAGGTCTTCGACCTCGGCGTCGAGATCCCCGTCGGCGATGGCCGCCGCCGACCGTACGAGCGAGTCGGCCGGCCGCGTCAGGATGCGGGCGAGGAGAACCCCGGTGATGGCGATGGCGGGGAGCAGGATGACGAGAACCAACAGGATTCGGCGCAGGAGTGAGCCGAGCGCGGCGTCGGACTCGGACTTGTCGAACTCGACGATGACTGCCCAATCGAGGCCACCGACCCGCAACGGGGCGGAAACAGCGAGGGTGTCCTTCCCCAAGTAGTTCGTCACCGTTCCGGTGAACTCCTCGCCGTCGAGGGCGGCGGTGACGGCCGGGTTGTCGACTCGTTGGAGCAGGACCGGCGAGCCGACCGTTTCGATCAGGTCGGCGGCGGCCTGATCCCCGTACCGCTCCACGTAGAGGCGGAGGTACTCCTCGGGGTCCTCCAACCAGAGGCGGGAGTCCGAGCGCAGCTCTCCCCCGCCTTCGTAGGGAAGTGTGCGATCCGGCCCGACGATGTAGGCCTCGCCGGTATCGCCGAGACCGAGCAGCTCCCAGTCCTGTCCGGCGGTCATGAAGGCGGTGACGACCGAGACCGGAACCTCGGTGACCACCGCTCCGATCACATCCGACCCCGATCGTACGGCGGCGGCGAGGAAGAACACGGGTTCGCCCGCCGTCGGGACATAGAAGACGCTGTCGGACACCACGGCTTCGCCCACCGCCACCGTGCTCAGCCGGTCGAGCACGCTACCGAGGCCCGCCTTGGCACCATCGACGTTGGTGGTGTACGGCCCGTCGAAACCGTTGGTACCGAGATCGACCCGTTTCTTGGTCGTGTAGACCACGTCGCCGGTGTCGGCATCGACCAGCAGCAGATCGGACATGGCCGTGGTGTCCAACAGGCGTCGCAGAAGCGGATGGTGCTGGGCATGGGCCGCGCTGTAGCCCGACCCGTCGCCGGCGTCGTCGAGCTGGTCCCGATCATCGAAGCCGTTGGGATTCTCGGCGATGTACCGCTGTTGGACATAGCGGCCCGCCGGCGAGGCCGGGATGAGATCGGCGGCGGGGAGATCGACGCCGGCGGCCACAAACGGGGGCAACACCTCGGTCTCGTAGATCATCGTCAGCTCGGTCATCTGATCGGAGCCTGTGCCGTCGTCGAGTCGAGCGAACTCGCTCGACAGGTCGGTCAGGGCGTCGACCACGTCCGGGTTGGCGGCGAGAGCCGACGTCTGAGCCTGCACGCTCTCCAGGCCGGCTTCGAGGGCCTGTACCCGTGTGTCGCGCACCGAGACGAGTTGTCCTTCGACGCCGTCATCGATCAAGACCTGGGCAAAGAGGTAGATGACGGCCGAGATGAGGACGACCGACACCACGGCAACACCGATCAGCGTCACCAGGAGGCGACGGCGCAGCCCGTCGTGGCCAGTGCGGGTCATGATCGGTCGCTCTGAGTCGAAGTGGATGCATCGGCAGCCGGACCGCCACCGTTGTCCGTCTGTCGACGCAGGATGCGTTGTATGCGGCGTCGCCGGGTCACCGCCAACTGCTCGAGCAGGGCGGCGAGATCGGGAGCCAGTGTGAGGGCGCGGGCAGTGGCCTCCTGTGGGATCGTGATCACGTCGCAGTCGGTCAGCGCCACGGTCAGCGCAGCCCGATCGGTTGCCGGCGGCTCGACCAGCACTCCCAGGACGTCGCCGGCCTCCAGATCGAGCACGACCAGATCCTCCGAGCCATCCTGGCGGAGCACCAGCCGGGCACGGCCGCTGCGAAGCAACCGCACATCGCGTTGGGCGGCCTCGTCGCTGATCGTCTCGCCCTGTTTGTACTGGTCGAGGGAGGCGTCCGCCGCCATCAGATCGAGGACGTCGTCGCTCAACTCGGCGGCAAGCGGCATGTCGACGATCTGCCGGCGGATATCGGCCGAGGTGATACGGCTCTCGATCGCCACTTTCTCGCCGTCGAACAGATAAAGGTCCTGTGCTGGATTGGGGAGTGGGACTCCGTGGCGGTAGGAGAGATACCAGACCAGCGCACCGAAGTCGGCCATTACCCGGGGTGCGATCGTGTAGTCGTCGATCCACATCGATGCCTCGTAGTCGACGACCGGGTCGGCGATCTGTGTCACCCGGGCGAACGGGGGCGGGTCCTCGACCACGCCGGGGGTCGAGCGGGCAGCGTCGACCAGCATCTCGATAGCGGCCGTCGGCGGCGCGGTTCGCTCGATCTGAACCGGCACTCTCACCCGGTGCAGGCGACTGGGCTGGTCGTAGTTGGTGATGGTGGCGTTGGCCAGCTGACCGTTGGGAATGACGATCAGGTCGCCGTTGCGATCCTCGATTCGGGTGGCTCGCCAGTTGATGTCGATCACACGGCCGGCGACGCCGTCGGATTCGATCCAATCGCCGGGACCGAATGGCTGATCGGCGAGCAGGGTGAAGCCGGAGGCAATACCGCTCAGCGTGTCCTGAAGGGCAAACGAGATGACCAGTGAGGTGACGCCGAGGGCGGTGAGTGCGGCCGACAGGTCCACACCCCATACACCGGCGATGAGAATCCAGCCGGTGGCGATGACCAGCAGCAGTCTCGGGAGGGCCAGCAGGAGTCGCGGTATCGCACGCCGGCCGCCGCGCCGAGGTCGACCGGCGAGACCGGCGACGACCACCCTCAGTGCCGACAGTGCCGCCGTCGCACCGGCGATGAGCACGGCGGTGCCCAACAGCCGAAGGACGATGTTTTCGAAGCCGAGGTCGAACAGCACTTGGGCCAGCACCCAGAGGGTCAACAGCGGAATCACCCAGACCCGAACGATCGAGATGGTCGGCTGGAACCTCGAGTCGCGCTGGCGCAAGCGCTCCTCCAACTCACCGGCGCCGATGATGAGTAGTGGGAGGGCGATGATGATCAGCGCCGCCCAGGCTGCACTCGAGTCGCGGAAGATGCTCATTGTGTGGGCTGTGCTTCCTCTGCTCGGCGTAGGACGCGGGCCGTGGCGGCGCCCATCGATCGGGTCGACGCCGTCCTCGATTACGAAGGTCGATCCCAGTTGCGCGCGGGCGGCGTCAGTGACCTGCACTTCGTTCGGTCCGCTGCGTCGGGCCAGGTCGGCTGCACGCTGCACCGTCGATCCCCACGCGTCGTAGACGAGACCCGATCCGCCGGTCAGGCCGACGGTCACCGGCCCCGAATCCACCCCGGCGCTGATCGAGATGCCCTTATCGGCATTCGTTGAGATCTCGGACGATCTCACGGACGTCGAGCACGAACTGCACCGCTCGCACCGCGTGATCGATGTGGGGGCGGGCCGTTCCGCAGGCTGCGAAATAGGCGTCGCCGGTGAGCCGGATACGTTCGAGACCGCGCTGGCGGGCCACGGCGTCGGCCTCTTCGACAAATCGATCGAGCAGGGAGCGGGCATCGGCTGTTCCAGCCCGCAGGAGGGGACCGAGGCCGGTGATGACGACCACGGCCACCGTGGCGTTCGCCACCTGATCGACCACGTCCTGTTCACCGGCCTCGGCTCGTTGTGCCACCTGGGGTGGAAGGATTCGCCGCAGCAGATCACGCCGCTCGGCCGCCCGCTCCGCCACGTCGGCATTGCGGGCCGCCAACGTCTCCAGCATCGTGTCGATATCGCCGGCGAGATCCTTGAACTCCTTGGGGCTGCCGGCTGGAAGTAGCGCCGAGCTCGTGCCCTCCTCGATCTCACCTCCGGCCCGGACCAGCCGAAGCCTTGACGAGATGATCCGCAGCGGCTGCACGAGGCGATCCGACCAGCGCACGGCGAGAAACGTGATCACGACCAGGAACACGGCAATGGCGACGAGCAGGTTTCGCAGGAAGTCGACGATCGGCTGCTCGATCTCCACCCGCTCGACCTCGACGATCATCGCCCACTCCAGTCCCTCGATCTCGAGGGCCCGGCGCGCTTGCAGCACCTCGCGCCCGAGATAGTTGGTGGCGTTCACGAGACTGGGCTCCTCGTCCAGCGCCGCGTCGACATCCTCGTTGTCGATCTGCTGGAACAGGACGGTGGTCCCGAACGTCGCCATGGATCGGGTTTGCATCTCGGTTGCCGTCCCGGCATCGGTCACGGCAGTGAGGAAGGACCGCTCGTCTTCCACGAAGCCACGGGCGTCGGAGCGCATGAAGTCATCGCGCGCCACCACGTAGGTCTCACCGGTGTCGCCCTCGCCAATCCAGGATCCTCCGTCGGTCGTGATCGAGCTGATCTGTTCGGGGACCGATCCGGAACGCAACGAACCCTGGCAAGCGCTCCGTCGGCGACAACGGGGCCGGCAATGAAGAGGCTCGGTTCGTCACCGGCCGCCGTATAGCTGGTGAAGTCGTCGATCCTCGCCGCGCCGGGTTCGGGTTGGTCGCTGAAGGAGTTGATGAGAACGGCGAGCGCGCTACCGCTGTACGGTCCTGTGCGGAGACTGGTGCCGAGGTCGATGCCCTTGGCCGTCGAGTACACGATGGTCTTGTCATTCGGCTCGATCAGGTAGAGGTCGTCCACACCGGCCTGGATCGCCAGTTCTTGGTATGAAGGATTGAGGGTGGCGTGCAGCTCCGACCACCGGCTGCCGTCGCCGGCGTCGGCCAGCAGGGCTGCACCGTCATCGGACGGTACGACGTAGTTGGCCTGAAGGTGGACGGCTGCGGGCTGGCGGGGGATGACGCCGGCGACGCTGACCGGTCGGCCCCGCACCGCTGCCAGCTCGGGCACGACGACATCTCGGTAGTACTCCTCGACCGCCTCGGTATCGTCACGCGAAGGACCGCCGTCCTGCAGCTCCTGGTAGGCGCCGGCCAAGTCGCCGATGGCGGTGGCGGTGTGCGGGCTGATCGCCTCGAGGTTGGCGCTCCGTTCGACACTGCGGAAGTACTGCTCGACCTGGTCGGCCCGGGCTGCTCCGAGCGACTCGAGCCGCTCCTGGAGGACGTCGTCGGCGAGTTCGCCGGCCCGTTGCAGCGCCACCGTCGACGTGATGACCAGGGAGATCAGGGCGACGAGGAGGACGACGAGCGAGAGTCGGGTGGCAACCGAGTTGTCTCGAACAAGCCGCCTGAGCAGCAGCCGTATCCTCGCCGCGTCTCACCCACGTCGTTCGAGACTACTGGACGTGACCTGGCATCGCAGGATCTTTGAGACCTACGGCCGGACACTCCGCCGGCCGCTCTCGAGCCGTGCACATCACACCGGAACGGGGCGCCGGGGAGGACCTCCTCGTCGCTTCACGGAAGTTGTGGCGGTTGGGTCACAGCCGGCGAGCAGGCCCCGACGCTCTTGGGCCGCGCCGCTACGGTTGCGTCTGTCCCAATTCGAAGAGCTGCCCCTGATAGCTGACGTTGTCGGGGTGATCGGGATCTTTGGTCTTGCCGGGCAGGATCTTACTGAACAAGCCCAGCCCGGCGGTGAGGAGGTAGGCAGTCAGCACCGCCACACCGGCGGGTGCGACTGCGATCGAGCCCACCCCCACGGTGAGAGATGCAAGTAACGCCATGGAGAACGGGGCCTTGATCGATGCCCCGGGCACAGCCACCAGCAGGCACGACAGGGTGAGGGCGATCGGCAGTTCCGGGATGATGGCGTGGGCGGTCACGCCGGCCGCGCCGCCGATGAACAATGTTGGCATGACGGGTCCCCCGATGAAACCTGTGGCCAGGCTGATGGCCATGGTGACGATCTTGGCCAGCACCACCCCGACCAGCAACCAGACTCCCAAGGAGTCGGCCAGGGCGATCATCTCCGGAAGCTGGGCCTTGCCCGAACCTAGGGTGAGGGGGAATGCAACGGCGATGACGCCGATGGTGAGACCACCGATCCCGGCCCGCACGATCGTGTTCGAGATGCGGGCGAAGAAGCCTCGAATCAGAAACACCGTTGCCCCCAGCAGTCGAGACAGGAACGCTCCGACGACGCCAAGTCCGACCGCCACACCGAAATGCCAGATCTCGACGTCATAGGAGGGGACGGCGAAGATGTCGACGAAGGTGGTGCCGACGAAGGACCACACTACGAAGAACCCGAAAACCGATCCGACGAGGCTCGGGGCCACAACCCGGTTGTACCGCTGGGCTCCATAGGGTGGATTGAGTTCGGTGATCAGCAATGTCGCCAGGAACGGTGAGGTGAGCAGTCCGCCGATGCCTGCGTTCATACCAACCAGTGTGTTGATCTGTCGGGTCTCGGCATCGGCGTCGACCCGATCGGAGAACCAACCGCCGAGCGCGCCTCCGGCGCGGGTCCCGGCATCGAAGGGACCCAGACTCGCCCCGCCGAGCAGTGACACGAACGACACCAGGATCATGGGCACCGCCGATCGCTTGTCCACGTGCGCCGCAGCGATGTTCTCCAGCGCTCCCTTCGGCTCGGTCGGCACTCTCAGCCACCGCCGAAGGGCCCCTACGAGAAGACCTGCCGCAGCAGCCACGGCGATCCACCACAGTTCACCGCCGAGGAAATCGTTGTCGACCTCTTCGGGCCAGAGCCAGTTGGTTGCCCGCCCGACCGCTTGGGTGAACAATAAACCCGCCACGCCGCCCATCAGACCGATCGGCACGGCGTACGCCACCCGGAGCCAGAACCGCCGGTCCTGAGCGAAGTAGTCGGACATCACCTCCATATTGGTCCAACACCCAGCTACGATCATCACCCGGCGTGGGCGAGCTTCGCGTGCGGTCCACGCTCGTCCCGACCGGCCGGCTTTCGGCCTCCACGTACCACAGCACCGACCGATCCCACGGTCCTCGGCGTCTTGGAGTTCCCTGGTTGCTCGATCGTTCAACATCGCGGCAAGGTTCAGCAACCTTCCGGTCGCAGGCCGAACTCCAGGCTGCGGGCGCCGTCCCGCCGCACCTACACTGGAGGCAGGTGAGACGGCTACTGAGCGGCGTTGTAGCGGCCTGTCTACTGGGCGCATGCTCGCTCGGCGGCGGGCCGGACTCCGATCGTTCGGCCGCGGCCGAATCACCGTCTGCCGGGGAATCGACCAATGCCACGACGACGACCGCCGCTGTGCCGACCACGAACGAAGCGTCGACCACGGCCACCACATCGACGACGGTGCAAGCCAGCACCGCTTCGACTCCGCCACCGAAGCCGGAGCCGCCCACGGTGCGAGGTGTGCGGGTCAGCGCCGAGGTGGCCGCCGACCCGGAGCGATTCGGTCAACTGCTCGACCTGGTCGAAAACTCGACCGTGAACGGCTTGGTTTTCGACACGAAGACCGAATCGGGCGACGTGCTCTACGCCACCGACGTCGCCTTTGCCACCGAGATCGGCGCAGTCAACGACGTCTATGATCCGGGCCAACTGCTGGCCGAAGCCGAACGTCGGGATCTCTACACGATCACCCGGATCGTGGCCTTCGAGGACGATCACTGGGCCCGAGCCCGGCCCGAGGACCGACTGGGCGGAACGTGGATGAGCATCGGCGACGAGGCCAACTGGGACTACCCGCTCGATCTGGCCGTCGAGGCGTGCCGACTCGGTTTCGACGAGATCCAGTTCGACTACGTTCGTTTCCCCGATGGTCGAACCGCCCAGCAGGCCAAGGCGGCCGGGCGCATTCCCACAACCCAGGATGAGCGCACCGAGGCGGTGGCCGGCTTCCTGGCCAAGGCCCGGGAACAGCTCCACGCCGAGGACTGTGCGGTCTCGGCCGCCATCTTCGGCATCGTGACCGCCAGCCTGACCGACGAGGGCATCGGCCAGCGGGTGGAGGCCGTGACCCCGGTGGTCGATGCCGTCAGCCCCATGCTCTATCCCAGCCACTACGGCCGGGGCTGGATCGGCTACGACGACCCCAACGACCATCCCGGCCCGGTGGTGGCCCACGCCCTGGAGATGGCCGAACCGAAGATGGCCGACGGTACCTTGATGCGTCCCTGGATCCAGGGCTTCTACTACAACGGCGCCCAGGTCATGGCCCAGATCGCAGAGGCGGAGAAGCGGGGCGCAGGATGGATCATCTGGAACGCCCGCGGCCGATACCGTCAGGACTGGCTACCACCGGCCGGATCCTGACCCTCCGTCCGTGGATCCCCCAGTTGGAGGGTGTCGGCGGACTTGTCCGTCCGTTCCGGATTCCGTGCCGGTCGCCGGACTCGGCGTGTCAGCCGCCCAGTATCCGGTCGGTTGTGTCCTGGTCGAAATCGAACGTCCAGATCTCGGAGATCTTGCCGTCGATGAATCGGTAGCCGAGTACCGACCAGACGTCGACAGCCTCGCCGTCGACCGTGGCCGTCGCCTTGTGCAGGCTGTACCCGTTGGTGTCATCGGCCAGTGCGTTCTGTAGTTCGGCCTTGAAGGTCCCGCCGCTGCTCTGGGCAACGGCTCCGAGGTATCCGGCGACTCCCTCCTTGCCCTCGTGATCGCCGGCCAGGGCACTGTGGCCGCCATGGTGCCAGACACCGTCATCGGTCCACAGCGACAAGATGGTCTCCAGGTCGCCGGCGGTGAAGGCGGCATACGCCTGTTCAATCACGTCCACGTTTGCAAGGGCCATTCTCTGTTCCCTCGCTTCGATTCGGTTGTCGAAAGGAGAGTATCACAGGCAGCTCCACCGCTTCACCGGCTGGTACACCGGCGCCGTTGCCCCGCCATCGCTCGACAGCCATGCCATGGCATCACTCGGGGGTGTCGGCATCGTCGATCGTGACGAGGAGGGCCCCGTTGTCGACCTGTTGCCCGACCGAGACCGGGACGTCGACCACGGTTCCCGCCAACGGCGCCCGGATATGGTGCTCCATCTTCATGGCCTCCAGCACGACCAGCACTTGCCCGGCCTCCACCTTGTCGCCGACTGCGCAGCGAACATCGGAGACCAGGCCGGGCATGGGGGCCACCAGACCGCCGGTGGGCAGCTCGGCTCCCGGCGGTGGGAACCGAGATTCGATGGAGAACGACACGGTCGTGGTAGCAGTCTGCACGTGAACCGACGCCTGGTAGCTCACGACCCGATGGTGGCGGCGCATCCCGTCGACCACGAGCTCGATGCCCTCGGGCTGCCAGTCGACAACCTCAACCGTCCGAACCGAGTCACCGACGGTGATGTCGCCGGTCTCGACATCGACGTCTCCGACCTCGTCGGGATCACCGTCACCGACTACCACGGCGAAGGTCTCATCTCGCCGGGCCCGGTAGCGCACAGTGATCGGATCGTCGGCCCGGCGGGATCGCAGCGCCACCCACTCCGAGGGCAACCCGGCATTGCGCCAGTTGGACGGCAGGTGGCCCCACACCTCGTCCGACGCCCGGTTGCGACCCTGGATCCACATGGCCGCCACCACCGCCGCCATCTCGATCTCGGCGGCATCAGGCCGGGCCGACGGTGCAACCCGTTCGATGAAATCGGTGGTGGTGTCACCGGCGGCGAAGGCGTCGGTTCGCAGCACCGACACCAGGAAGTCGCGGTTGGTGACCACGCCACCAAGAAGCAGTCGCTCGAGGGCCAGAGCCAACACGCCGGTGGCTTCGGCCCGGGTGGGGCCGTGGGCGATGACCTTGGCCAGCATGGGATCGAAGTCGACCCCGACCACCGAGCCGGCCTCCACCCCCGAGTCCCACCGCACCGCCGGTTCCGGTGCCGGTGCAAAGGCGGCCACGGTGCCGGTGGCGGGTAGGAAGTCGTTGTCGGTGTCCTCGGCGTAGAGCCGGGCTTCGACGGCGTGACCCGACCAGGCGATGTCGTCCTGGCCGAAGGTCAGCGGTTCCCCGGCGGCCACCAACAGCTGTTGCCGGACCAGGTCGAGGCCGGTCACCGCCTCGGTCACCGGATGCTCGACCTGGAGCCGGGTGTTGACCTCGAGGAAGAAGAACTCACCGGTGTCGTCGTCGACCAGGAACTCGACGGTTCCGGCCGAGGTGTAATCGAGGGCATCGGCCAGGCTCACGGCGGCCTTTCCCATGGCCGAACGCTTGTCGGCATCGACCACCGGCGACGGGGCCTCCTCGATGATCTTCTGGTGACGGCGCTGGATCGAGCACTCCCGTTCGCCCAGATGGACGATGGTGCCGTGTTCGTCGCCCAGAATCTGGATCTCGACATGCCGGGACCGGGGTACGTAGCGCTCGAGGAACACCCGGTCGTCACCGAAGCCACCCAGGGCCTCCCGGCGGGCGGCGGCCACCGCCTCGTCGAACTCGGCACCGTCGGTCACCACCCTCATGCCCTTGCCGCCGCCACCGGCCGCGGCCTTGACCAGCAGTGGATAGCCGATGCCGGTCGCGGCGTCGGCCGACGGCTCTTCCGATGACGGCAGCACCGGCACGCCGGCCTCGACGGCCAGGCGCTTGGCAATGACCTTGTCACCCATGGTCTCAATGACCTCGGGCGAGGGACCGACCCAGATCAGCCCGGCCTCGGTCACGGCCCGGGCAAACCCGGCGTTCTCCGAAAGAAACCCGTAGCCGGGATGTACGGCGTCGGCCCCGGCCCGGCGGGCGGCGTCGATGACGGCGGCCCCGTCGAGGTAGGAGCCCCCGGTCAGCTCGATCGCCACATCGGCCTCGGTCGCGAACGGGGCGTCCCGATCGGCGGCCACGTACACGGCCACGCACCGCAAGCCCATGGCCCGAGCGGTACGGAACACCCGACGGGCGATCTCGCCCCGGTTGGCGACAAGAAGCGATCTCAAAGCCGGAAGACCCCGTAGCCCTCGGCCCCTTCGATGGAGCGATTGCCGACCACGCTCAGACACAACCCGAGCACGGTTCTGGTGTCCCGGGGATCGATGATGCCGTCGTCACTGATGGCGCCGGTGGCCCGCAGCGCCAGCGATCCCTTCTCCTGGATCTCCTCCGCCGCCGCCACCAGCTTGGCGTCCTCCTCCTCGTCGAACGGGAGCCCCTTTCGTCTTGCCTGACCCCTCCGGACCTCACTCATCACTCCGGCGATCTGCTTGGGTCCCATGACCGCGATCTTGGCCGTGGGCCATAGGAAGGTGAACCGGTTACCGAAGGCCCGCCCCGACATTCCGTAGGTGCCGGCCCCGTAGGACGAACCGATGATGATCGTGAGGTGGGGCACGGTGGAGTTCGCCACCGCATTCACCATCTGGGAACCCTTCTTGATGATGCCCTCGGCTTCGAAGACCCGACCCACCATGAAGCCGGTGATGTTCTGGACGAATACCAGGGGCACATCGATCTGATTGCAGAGCTGGATGAAGTGGGCCCCCTTCTGAGCCGAGTCGGGAAAGAGCACCCCGTTGTTGCCCAGGATGCCCACCGGAAAGCCGTGGATGGAGGCCCAGCCACAGATCAGCGAGGTGCCGTAGCGAGGCTTGAACTCCTCGAACCGGGAGCCGTCGACCACCCGGGCGATCACGTCGCGAACGTCCACCTGTTGTTTCAGATCACGGCTGACCAGCCCCAGCAGCTCCTCGGGGTCGTGGGCCGGGTCCTCACCCAGCAGACTGGGGCCGTTGGAGGGTTTGCGCCAGTTCAGGTGCGACACCACCTCCCGGCACAGGCGGATAGCGTCCATCTCGTCCTCGGCCAGGTATTCGGCCAGCCCCGAGATCTCGGCGTGTTTCCGGGCACCACCGATGGTTTCGGCATCGCTGATCTCCCCGGTGGCCATCTTCACGAGGGGCGGTCCGGCCAGGAACACGTGGGACTGTTCCTTGATCACGATGTTGTAGTCGCTGAGACCGGGCTGGTAGGCGCCGCCGGCGGTGGACGAGCCGAACACCACACACACGGTGGGGATCCGGAGCTTGGAAAGCTCGATCATCTCGTAGAAGAAGCGCCCGGTCTCGGCGAAGTGCTCGGGCACCACCGCGCTGCCCACCGCGGCCTGGATCTCCGCCGGCTCGGCACCGTCCTCCCCGTCGGCCCGCTTTTTCGTTGGATTGACCCGCAGATCGCCGCCGGCCGATTCGACAAAGCTGATGTAGGGGATGCGATTGTCCCGTGCGATCTCGAGGGCCCGCATCCACTTCTTGACCGCGTACGGGGTGAGAGCACCGGCCATCACCGTGGGATCGTTGCCCATGATCACGCATTCGGTCCCGGCCACGACGCCGATGCCCACCACCATGCCCCCGCCAAGGGCGTATTGGGAGCCGTAGCCGGCCAGGGGGCTTATCTCCAGGAACGGCGTGTCAGGATCGAGCGCATTGGCAATGCGCTCCCGAATGGGAAGCCGCCCCCGGGATCGGTGCCGTTCCATGGCTTTGGGACCGCCACCGGCGGCGGCCATGGCCAGGAGCCGAGTGTGGACCTTCAGTTGCTCCAGGACGTCGGACCGGTTCTGCTCATACTCCTCGGAGGCTGTGTCGAGAGTGGACGACAGAGGAGGCGCCAACAGCTTCCGGGGCATGGCCAGCCATCGTAGGGAGGTAATCTAAAGCTGTCAATATTACTCGATCACGAGATTGGGTAGGACAACCCAGCGGCTTTCGGATCCCGTGGGCCGATCCTCGACAGGTCGAACCGCCGCATAATCCAACACCGCAACTCAGCAAGAACCGACCGTTGGGTACATCGTTGGATCCAGCGGCGAGATGGGTTGGAAGCGGACCCATTCGCCCTAACGTAGATTCCTTATGAGTCTGCGACTTGTCCGTCGGGGGAAAAGGCTGGCCGGCGAACTACTGGCGCCACGGCTGCTGCCGCGGCTCCCGCAGCGAACCGACCTCCCGCTCTCCATGTTCGGCCTACAGGTGGGCCCCTCGGGTCGGCTCCACCTCAGGGCGGTCGATCTGGTTGAACTGGTGGCCGAGCACGGCTCGCCCCTCCACGTTGTCGACGGCGATCATCTGAGCTGCGCCGCCTCCGAGGCCCTCGGTCCGTTCCGAGACCCCGACCGCCTTGGAGCGGACATCTACTACTCCTACAAGACCAACCCGGTGCCGGCCGTACTGAGACGGCTGCACGATGCCGGGGTCGGGGCCGAGGTCATCTCCGAGTACGAGCTGTGGTTGGCCTTGAAGCTTGGCGTCCCGGGCCCGCGCATCATCTACAACGGTCCGGCCAAGTCCGGGGCGTCGCTGCAGCTGGCCATCGAACGCGATGTCCGCATCATCAACGCCAATTCGTTGGGCGAGATCGAGCGCATCGCCGCTGCGGCCGACGAGGTGGGCCGGCCGGCTCCCCTGGGCCTCAGAGTGGCGCTCCCCGGTGGTTGGGGCGGGCAGTTCGGCATCGTGGGCGACATCGAGGGGATCGCTCCCGAGGTGACCAGAATCATGGCCGACGACCGGCTTCGACTCGACGGGCTTCACGTCCACCGTGGCATCACCATACGAACCGCCGACGAGCTGACGGCCCACGTCGAGGGATTACTGAGCTTCACCGAGGAGCTCAGGCAGCGGACCGGGTGGGCACCACGCCTGCTCGACCTCGGCGGAAGCCTGGCCGATCCCATGGTGTCTCGATTCGACCCCCGACAGTTCCGCCTGAACCGCTTCCTGGGAAGCGACCTGCTGCCGCCCGATCCGGCCACCGCTCTCACCGTCCCCGATGCGTCACAGCAGGCTGCGACCATGGTGGCCGACTGGGCCGACCGGGTCGGCGTGTCGTCACCGGCCGTTGTCATGGAGCCGGGGCGGGCCCTCACCGGTGACACCCAGTTCCTCCTCACCTCGGTACTCGACGTCAAGACCGACACCGACCCTCCGCATGCAATCCTTGACGCCGGGATCAACCTGGCCGAGGCCGTGGCCGGCGAGTACCACCAACTGTTCAGCGCATCCCGACCAACCGCAGCGGCCATCCGCTCCTATCGACTGGCCGGCCCGATCTGCACCCCGGCCGACGTTCTGTACAACAGCTGGCGGCTGCACGAGTTGGCCCCCGGTGATGTCCTGGCCATCATGAATGCCGGCGCCTACCTCGTCCCGTTCTCCACCGTGTTCTCTTTCCCCCGCCCGGGGATCGTCGAGTGCTCCGGCGACACCACCACGGTCATCCGCAGCCGCGAGACGTTCGATGACATAATCGCGCTCGACAGGTCGAGTTGGGTGTCGAGTTAGGTACCAACTTGCCGTCCGCATCACCGCCGCCGCGCGACGTCGCCGTCTTCGAGTCCGGCCTCCCACCCGGACTGGCTTTCATCCGCTCGCTCGGGCGGGCCGGGGTGCCGATCCGCGCCTACGACAATGGCGGATGGATGATCGGGCGGTATTCCCGATACGTGCGCAGGCTGGAGGTCTCGCCGCCGGCGGCACGACTCGACCGGTTTTTGGTCTGGCTGGAGGAGGAAACCGAGCGGAGGGGTCCGGCCCTGATCGCCCCGACCTCGGACTACATCGCCTTCGCCTCCGCCGAATTCCAGCGGCGGACCGGCGTCGACGTGACAGGGGCCTCGACAACCCACGGCGAGACGATCCGAAACTGCCTCTTCAAGCATCGCTTCGCCCGACTGATGGAGGAGATCGGTTTCCCGGTTCCGGCCTGGTCGCTCCCGACCACCATGGAACAGGCCCTGGAGGCCGGCGAGCGGCTGGGCTATCCCGTGGTACTGAAGCCCTGTTCCCACATCGGGGGCGGAGTGAGCCGGGGGACCGTGGCAGCAAACGCAGCCGAACTCGAATCCAGGTTCCAACCGGTTCCGATCCGGGAGGATGCCACCGCCGTCCTCACCTACGACACGGGGCTGGCCGCACCCATGCTCCAGAAAATGATCACCGGCGAGGCGGTTGAGGTCACCAGCGTGACCGGCTTCGTCGATGCAGCCGGCGGCGTGCACGGAGTCGACTGCTGCCGGAAAACCGCACAGTGGGGCGGCCCTCTCGCCGTTGGCACGGCGTTCGAAGCGGTCGACCCCCCTCCGGTGCTCGATCACATCATCGAGGCAGTCCGGTCCGTCTTGCGATCGGCCATCTTCGAATTCGAGGTGCTGCACGACCGGTCCTGGAACCGGTACTGGGCCCTCGAGCTCAACCCCCGGGCGTTCGGTCAGATGGCGCTCAGCATGGCCCGGGGCCACGACCTGCCCCTTCTCTGGTACGAGTCGGCCACGGGGCGGGAGCCGGCCCGCTCGGGTACCCCCATGGCGCACCCCGGTCGCTGGCGGATGGGCTTGCCGTACTACGCCGGTGAGATGGTGCGAGTCGCCACGGGCCCGGGTCGGGCAGCGGCGGTCCGACGTCTCCTGTCCGGCCCCCTGCGAGGACCCACCGTGGGGGCGGTGCACAGCTGGAGTGACCCCATGCCCGGGGCGGTGTTCGGCCTTAGCCTTCTCTCCGACCCCAAGGGTCTGATTCGGCCCTACCTCCGGTACTGACCAACCCCCCGACGGAGCCCGGTTCACGCTGTCCGGCGTCCCAGGACGTGCCCGCATCGCCCCGGAGCCGGGCCCCATGGTGAACCGACATCCCAGCCATGCGTAGACTCCACTGCAACGAGTTGCCCAGCCAATCACGGAGGTGCCGTGACCGAGCAGCGCAACTCACCAATCGAGCTGTCATGACGACCACGGCCCAACTCTTCCGCCTGCTCAATACCTTTGTCGCCCCCATGGTCAAGGCCGGTGCCGGCAACCCGCTTCCCATCGGTGGAGGATCGGTGGTGGTGGAGACCATCGGACGGGTATCGGGGCAGCTGCGAGAAGTTCCCCTGCTGTCGATGCGACTGGGTGACCACATCTTGGTGTCGACTGTTCGGGATGACTCGCAGTGGCTGCGGAATCTCGAGGCGGACGACCGATCCGCGGTGTGGCTGTTCGGCCGCCGTCGCACCGCCCGGGCCGTCTCCATCGAGCGGGGCCCGATAAGCATCGTGGTGCTGGAGCTCAGTGACGTTCCCGCCGACAGCCAATCCACCGACAGCCGGCCGACCGACTGCGGCTAGCTGATCGTTCCTTTCACCCGTAGCCGCCATCCTCCGCCGGAGTCGCCCGCGTAGTCCGCGGGGATGCGTCGACGCCACCCCCATCCTTGACATCACGCTCTCTGCTGTTATCATTCGTCGTTATACGAATTAATTCGTGATGCTACGAATGTTTGGACGTGCGGGTTTTCAGCTCGGAGAGAAAGGGGGACTCGGGCATGACGACCGAAAGCGCCATGGGCGGGCCGGCAGTGGAATCGGCGGTGACTGCGGTGGCGAAACCCAAGCCGGCCGGCAGCGGGTGGAGTTCCACCAAGTCGGCCTGGTCATTCCTGGCCCCGTTCATGGTCGTCTACCTCATCTTCATCCTCTACCCCGTGGTGCAGGCGGTGTGGATGGGGTTCTTCGAGCGCGATCTACTCAGCCTCGACCGCCAGGAGTTCATCGGTCTCGACAACTACGTGGAGATGTTCTGGGGTAACGGGCTGGTGTGGAAAGCGAGCACCATGTGGCCCTGGCGGCTCGTCGGTCTGCTCGGCATCATCCCCGCGGTCATGGCCTTCCGCCGGGGCAAGCTGGGCGTCGGTTGGATGGTGGCCACCATCGTCGGCCTGATTGCGATTTTCGGGCTGGCCATGGGCATCCACCCCGGTGAAGGCGGCCGGTGGAACGACTCCCAGTTCTGGCCGTCGTTCGGCAACACCCTCGTGTTCGTCATCATGTCCACCCCGGTGATCGTCGGGGTCGGCCTGGCCATGGCCCTGGCCCTCAACCGTCCCGGCCGCCTGATCGGGGTGCTACGTACCCTGTTCTTCGCCCCTTACGTGTTGTCGGTATCGGTCCTCACCCTGATCTGGGCCTTCCTGTTGAGCCCCCAACTCGGCCTGATCGGCGAGTTCTGGCGGAGCATCGGGTTGGAGCCGGTGAGCTGGCTGACCGACCCCACTTTGGCCATGCCGACGATCGTGGCTCTCACCCTGTGGTGGACGGTGGGGTTCAATGTGGTGCTGTTCCTGGCCGGCCTGCAGGACATCGACGAATCACAGTACGAGGCGGCGTCCCTGGATGGCGCCAATGGCTGGCAACGGTTCCGCTATATCACCGTGCCCGGCCTACGCCGCACCCTGTTGTTGATCACGGTGTTGCAGATCATCGCCTCGTTCCAGATCTTCGGCCAGGTCTTCATCCTCACCCGAGGTGGACCCAACGGTGCCACCCGGGTCTCGATCCAGCACATCTACGAAGCCGCCTTCCGGGACGCCCAGCTCGGCTATGCCTCGGCCATGTCGGTGTTTCTGTTCGTCGTGATGGTCGGCGTGTCGGCCATGCAGTTCAGCTTCATGGGAGGAGACAACAGATGAGCCGCAAGTCGACCCGAACCATCGGCTACGCCATCCTCACCACCCTCGCCGCGGTGTGGATCATCCCCCTGATCTGGATGTTCTCCTTGGCCTTGAGCGACAATGACGCCCTGGCCCGGGACACCACCAACCTCCTCCCGGTCCAGGCCACCACCGACAACTTCGTCACTCTGCTGGAGAGCGGCCGGACTCCGGGCTGGCTGTTCAACAGCGTGGTGGTCACCGTGGCAACCACGTTGCTCACCTTGATCCTGTCGGCAATGGCCGGCTATGCCTTCGCCCGCATCCCGTTCAAGGGCAAGCGCATTGCCTTCCCGGCGGTGCTGGCCGGGCTCATGGTTCCCAAGGAGGCCATGTTCATCCCGCTTTTCCTGATCTTCGCCGACTTCGATCAGCACAACACCTATCACGCCCTGGTACTACCTCGTATCGCCGCCCCGCTCGGGGTGTTCATCATGACCCAGTTCTTCTCGGAGATCCCCGGGGAGCTGGAGGAGGCGGCCGTGATCGACGGGGCCAGCCGCTGGACCATCTTCCGCCGCATCATGTTGCCCATGTCGGTGCCGGCGCTGACCGCCCTCGGCATCTTCACCTTCGTCCAGACCTGGAACGACTTCCTGTGGCCACTGGTCTCGGCCACCGACCCCGACATGTTCACCATCACCACCGGGCTGGCCTCCCGCCAGGGCAACTTCGCCCAGGCCAGCGCCCTCGGCGACCTGATGGCCCAGGGGGTGTTCGCCTCGGCCCCGCTGCTGATCCTGTTCTTCATCTTCCAGCGCCAGGTGATCCGAGGCATCTCCATGGGGAGCGGGTCGAAATGACCGAATCTCTCAATCACAGACTCCACAACAATCCCACCGCAACGGTGGACCGGTTCCAGGGAGGGGACCACACCATGACACCGTCACACAACTCACAGAAAACCAACTCACCATGGCGGCTGCTGATCATGCTGGTCGCCGTCCTGGCACTCGTCGTCGCCGCTTGCGGCGGAGACGATGACTCCTCCGACGATGCGGCCTCGGAGGAAACCGAGGCAGCCGATGATTCCGGGTCCGAGGAAGCCACCGACGATTCCGGGTCCGAGGAGGCCACCGATGACTCCGGGTCGGACGAGGGGTCGGGCGATGACATCGTGCTGGCCTTCGCCCGGTTCTTCGGTGACTGCGAGGAGGACGTGGCCGGGGTGACCGATGTCAGCCAGGCCACCACGGAGTGCGAGGTCATCCAGATCATCGAGAATGCCTTCAACGCCGAGGACAACGGCATTCGGGTGGAGAAGATCGGCGGTCAGGCCTGGGGCGACTACTACACCCAGCTGACCACCGCCTTCGCCGGCGGCGAGCTGCCGGTTGTCGGAGTGATGCATCAGCACCGCCTGCCCGACTTCGCCGGTCGTGGCCTGCTCATGCCCCTGGACGACGCCTTCGCCAACAGTGACGTCATCGACTTCGCCGACTACACCGCCCCGGCCCAGGACGCGGCTCAGCTCGACGGCACGACCTATGCCCTGCCGTTCGACATCCACGCCTCGCTGTGGCACCTCAACGTCGACCTGTTCGAGGCGGCCGGCCTCACCGACGCCGACGGCAATCCCATCGCCCCAACCTCGCCCGACGAATTGTACGAGCAGTGCGAGGCCATCGAGGCCGCCACCGACGCCCAGTGCTTCGGTCACGACTGGTTCGAATTCGGCGTCGGCGCCCGGCTGTTCCTGGGCCTGGTGCAGCAACAGGGCGGCTCGCTGACCGACGATTCCGGCGTGGCCACACCCAACACGGCCGAAGGAAAGGAAGCCCTGGCCGTGCTCAACCGGCTGGCCGAGTACTCCGATGTGACCCAGGGCTACACCGACTCCCAGTCCGCCTTCCTGAACGGCGACATCGCCATCCTCCACAACGGCACCTGGGTGGTCGACCAGTACAGCCGGGAGGCCGGTTTCAACTACATGGCCACCAACGTTCCCACGCTCTACGATACGCCCTCGGTGTGGGGTGACTCCCACATGTGGGTGCTGCCCATGGCCTCCAACGAAGATCCGGAGGTGAACGCCGCCGCCGTCACCTTCCTCGAGTTCCTGTACGACAACATCCCAGGGTGGGCCAAGGGGACCGGCCACATCGCCCCGTTGACCTCCGTTCTTAACAGCGATGAGCTGGCCGACGCCCCCCAACGGGCCAACTACGCCGACACCGCGTCCAACGCCGGACTGGTTCCGGCGGTGGAGGGTTGGGCCGGAGCATGGGACGCCCTGGCCGAGGAGGTCAACGCCACCTGGGTCACCGGCAAGGACCAGGACACTGCTCTGGCCGATGCCGAAGCCCGGATGAACGACGCCTTGGGCTAGTACAACGGTGCCGTAACGCAAACAATCTCTCCCCCGGGGCCCGCTCGTGTTCTCCCCGAGCGGGCCCCGCCGGGATTGGAAGGCCGGTACGTGGCGGTTCGAAACAAGCAAGGCAGGTCCTTCTTCATGCGCGTGCGCAAGACCCTCTTCAACGGCTGGCGCTTCAGCCCCGACCTGGACGGCCCGGCTCGATTGGCCCCCGACTCCGACCCCGTTGTCGACGGACCATGGCGGCCGGTGGATGTCCCCGGTGTGTGGCAGAACCAGTTCCCCGACCTGACCCGGGCCACCGGCGCCGGTTGGTATCGGTTGGAGACCCATCTGGACGGGGACCTGTTCCATCACGATCGCCTGTCGCTGCGATTCGGGGCGGTCAGCCACTTCTGTCAGGGCTGGCTGAACGGCCACTACCTGGGAGCGAACGATGGCGGCAACCTGCCATTTTCGTGGGACATCACCCATGCCGCCCGTCTCGGCCCCAACGAGCTGCTTGTCCGGGTCGTCACCCCATCCGGTGACATCGCCCGCTACGCCCACTTCCCTTTCGACGAGACCCTACACGGCAAGCAGAGTTGGTACGGGCCGACCGGCGGCATCTGGCAGCCGGTGGAGGTCGAGGCCCACGGCGCAACGTTCATCGATCATGTCGCCATCGACCCCGATCCGAACGAGAACCTGGTTTCGGTCTCCATCGAGGCCGTTGGAGCCGAGCCGGCCTCGTGCCGCGTTGCGGTGTCGGTCATCGATCCGGAGGGAGCCGAGGTGGCCCGGGCCGATGGTCGGACCGGACAACCGATCACGGCTGCCGTTCCCGCACCGGTGCGCCGATGGTCGCTGGACGATCCATCCCGCTACCTGCTGGCCGTTGAGCTCGCCGTTGGCGACCGTGGTGTCGACCGAGTCGACAGGCCCTTCGGCTTCCGCACCTTCGAAGCCGACGACGAGGGTCGATTCCGACTGAACGGTCTGCCCTTGCTCCTGCGCGGTGTCCTCGACCAGGATTACTCCGACACAGCGGGAGGGGTCGGTCCCGACGCCAAGGCCCGATTCGTCGAGCGGTTCCGGCTGGTGAAGGCCATGGGGTTCAACACCCTGCGGTGCCATACAAAGGTGCCCGATCCCGCATACCTGGATGCGGCCGACGAGGTCGGCCTGCTCGTGTGGTGCGAACTCCCATCGACCAGCCGCCTCACGGAGCGTTCCCTGGAACGGGTCGGTCACACCCTGGAGGGCATGGTCCGTCGGGACCATCATCACCCCAGCCTGGTGATCTGGACCGTGGTCAACGAGTCATGGGGGTTCGATCTGGTGGCCAACCCCGATCACCGGCACCTGCTGGGAACGCTGTACCGGTGGACGAAGCAGGCCGACCCCGATCGCCTGGTGGTCGACAACTCCCCCTGCGATCCGAACTTCCATCTGGCCACCGACATCGACGACTACCACTTCTATGCTCTCATACCGGAGATGAGGGCCGACTGGGACGACTTCCTGGACCGGTTCGTGTCCCGGGATCCGTTCACGTTCGGGCCGCCGACCGAGATCGAGCGCACCGGGCGGGAGCCGTTGGTGGTGTCCGAGTTCGGGACCTGGGGCCTTCCCGAACTCGACTGGGTCGACCCCGACGACGAGCCGTGGTGGTTCGAGTCAGGCCAGGAGTGGGCTCGGGGTGCGGCCTACGTCCACGGGTTCGAGGAGCGCTTCCGGTTATGGCACCTGGACCGGGTCTTCGGCTCCTGGCCGGAGTTGTGCCGACAGACCCAGCGTCGTCAGTTCGAGTCGTTGCGGTACCAGATCGACTCGATGAGGCTGCGGTCCGAGATCGCCGGCTACGTACTCACCGAATTGAGCGATGTGCACTGGGAGGCCAACGGCCTGCTCGACATGGCCGGCAACCCCCGCTCCTTCGTCGATGAGTTACCGACCGTCAACGCCTCCACCCGACTTCTGATCGACTATCGCAAGCCGGTGGCCTGGGCCGGCGACCGCGTCTGCGTGCAGTTCCTCGTCGCCAGTGGCGAAGACGAGCTTGCGCCCGGTGAGCTGCGGTGGCGCCTTGGCGTCGAGGACGGCACCATTCGGGACGGAGCAATCGCCGTCGGCACCATAGGGGCCGGTGAGGCCAAACCGGTCGGCACCATGGTCGTCGACGCTCCCGAGGTGGTGAAGCCGCTCGAGTGCACCCTCACCGCCCAGCTCGTGACCAACGATCGCACGTCGGCCGACAAGTCCGTGTCGGCTCAGTCGATTCATCGACTGGTGGTGTTCCCGACGTCGGGGCCGGCCCGGACCAACACCCCGGTTGCGGTGCGCAATGCCGAATTGGGCGACCGGTTGCAGCAGCTCGGCTACTCCGTTGCCTCGATCGATGACCTGATCGATGAGCCGTTGGACAACCGGGCCGCCCGTCAACCGATCAGAGTGGTCCGCCTGCTGACCGACGATGACCACCGATTCATCCGGGCCGGGGGTCGAGCCCTGCTGTTGGCCGAGCGCACCGATGCCCTGGGCGCCGGATTCGCCGACTTCCCCCGCATCGCCCTAGAGCCGTGGGACGAGGCTCTGCACGACGGCGGGCGGTGGGTATCGGCCTTTCCCTGGTTGGCCCGTCGCGGGGTATTCGCCGACCTCCCCGGGGGTCCCATGTTCGATCTCGTCTTCGACGGTCTCCAGCCGAACGTGGTGATCACCGGCATTCCTCCCGCCCGGTTCCAGCATGCGGTCCACGCCGGGGTGTTCGTGGGTTGGATCCATCAGGTGGCGGCACTGGTTGCCGACCACGATGTTGGCCTCGGCCGCCTTCTCATCTCTACACTGACGCTGGCCGCCGACGAGCCGGGGACCGACCCGGCGGCCACTTGGCTGTTGCACCGACTCATCGCCGCGGCCGGGTAGGAACATCGACAACCGCGACCACACTGAGCAGGGGACAACGCTTTGGACGACATCGACAGGGGGCGGGAATCGTCGGCCCGGGTGGGCAAGACCCTCGAGGTCGTACTCGGAACCGACCATGGTGCCCGGGTGTTGCGGGCCCTTGCCTCGGACCGGCGAGTCGAGATCCTGAATCTGCTGCAGACCCGGACTCTCAATGTGAGTGAGATCGCCGACAGCCTGGGGGCGACCATGTCGGCCACCAGCGAGCACATCAAGGTGCTGTCTGATGCCGGGCTGATCGTGACCGAGATGATCCCCGGCACCCGGGGTTTGCAGAAGGCATGCGGCCGAGCGGTCGACGCCATACTGGTCAACCTCCCGGAGTCGGACTTGTCCTCGGGGCGGCTCATCGAGGTGTCGATGCCGGTGGGGGCCTTCGCCGATTTCGACGTGGAACCGACCTGTGGCCTCCTGGGAGCGGAGGGCGCCATCGGTCTGTTCGACGATGTCGGAGCCTTCTACGAACCGGAACGTATCAACGCCCAACTGCTCTGGTTCCATCAGGGCCATGTCGAGTATCGCTTCCCCAACCGATTGGGGTCGACCGATGAGGTTCAGAGCCTGCAGCTCAGCATGGAGGTCTGCTCCGAAGCCCCCCTCCACAACGAGGTCTGGCCTTCCGACATCATGGTCTCGATCAACGGGGTGGCCCTCGGATCGTGGACCAGCCCCGGCGACTTCGGTGAACAGCGGGGGGCCTTCACCCCGGAGTGGTGGAGTGTGGCCAATACGCAGTTCGGGCTGATGAAGGTGTGGCGGGTCACCGACGCAGGCTCGTTCATCGACGGGATCAAACTGTCCGATGTCATACCAACCGATCTCGATCTGGGTGACGGGAACTACATCTCGATCCGCATCGAGGTGCCGGCCGACGCCGTCAACGTCGGCGGCATCAACCTGTTCGGGGCCGGCTTCGGCAACTACCCCCAGGATCTGGTCCTGCGCATCCAATGCAAGGGCCGGCCGGGTCAGTCCCCGAGGTAGTCACAGGTCACGGTCGCCGGGTCGACGGTGGTCAGAGCAACACGCTCCCGATCGATACTCCAGGCCTCCGTTGCCGTCGGATCGGTGATCGGTCCTTCCACGGTGGCCACGGCGGGCGTACCGTCGGCGGTCCGACATTCGAGGCTGATGGAATCGAGCTCGGGTAGGGATCGGGCGTCGAGGATCCGCCAGAGTGGCGCCCCACCGAAATCCCAGCCCAGGAATGCCTCCAGTTGGATCCACCCGACACCGGGGACGAGGCTCGAGTCGCGCACCACCGACAGCGCGAGGTCGTCGCCGATGTCACCGACGTCACCGCTGTCGACCATGCATCCGCCGAGGTCGGTGTACGGCAGCTCGATCGGTGCCGACCCGGTGATGTCGATCATGTCACCACAGTCATCATCGATATTCGCCCGGTAGCCGCTCGGCGTGACGATGGCCCCCACGGAGCCCGGGCCGATGGGCCGGGCCCGCAAATCGGGGCAGCCGAGAGTCTCAACCGGCACGCTCTCGAGCGAGGTTCGATCGAGATCGGCCTTCCAGGCTCGCACGATGTCCGGGCCATCGACGTCGAACCGGACTTCGACCGCATGGGGGATACCGTTCTCGAAGCACATGGCGGCGGTGAATCCGCCACCAGCGGGAATTGCCACCGACTCGTGGTCGCGTACGAGGTACCGTTCCCAAGGACCACGCCGGCCGACCACTTCCAACAGGAGAAGCTCGCCATCCCAGGCCTGGCCATAGCTCGCCCGGTTTCCCCCGATCCCGGACCAGTCGGCGAAGCCGAGTTCGACAACGACCTCATCGCCCCTCCATGCCAGAGGCAAGCGAGTTCCCGACGTCAATCCGATCGGCACCCCATCGACCAGGTAGATCTGGGTCATGCCGTCGTCGGTCCATTGGGTGTCGAGGATCCGGCCGATCAGTTGATCTCCCTCCGCTGCGGTGGACGACGTGGCTTGCACCGGGGCGGTTGTGGTGATTTGCCCGGCGACGGTCGTGGCCTCGGTGGCACCGGTCGTCGACGAGCGGGGGACGGTTGAACTCACGGCCGCGGTCACGGAGGGTTCGCTCGTCCCGCCCGTGGTGGTCTCGGTTTCGTTCCCGCACCCGGCGGTCAACGACACCAGACAGGCCACAAGAGCGACAAGCCATCTCCGGCATCCGTGGTTCGAGCAACCCATGTCCTCATCACACCGTCGGAGGGCGACGCCGGGCCAGGGCCCAACGTCCCCATTCACGATTCACGGCATCAGCCGATGGGACGGACGCGTCTGATCCAACTATTGCCTGATCACCACCGGGGTGCCGTTGGGTAGCAGTGACGGCATGTACTCGGCGATGTGCATGGGCAGCCGGATGCAGCCGTGGCTGGCCGGATAGGGCGGCACCGAGGACGAACCGTGCAAGGCGATACCGGACGACGTGATGTAGAGCGGGTTGTACATGCCGCCGAGACCCAGGCTCGAATAGTGCCACCCGTAGATCCGCCGGAAGATGGTGAACCTGCCGGTCGGGGTGATGGACCGACCGCTGTAGGGTCCCGATCGCCAGTAGTTGCCACTGCCGGTCGAGGTGTGGGTCACCAGCCGGGGCACGGTGCGGCCCGGATCGTAGACGATGACCAGCTGTTGTGACAGATCGATCTCGACCCAGCGTCGACTGTAGGAGTTCCTGGGACCGCCGATGGCCCCGCTGTTCACCCGCCGGAGAGCGGCCTGTTCGGCGTCTCCCCACTGCCCGTCCATGGCCAGCCCGGCCAGCTTCTCCAGGGCCCACACCGCCTGCCTGGTCTTGGTCCCGAACTGTCCGTCGATGGGGCCGGGGTCGAACGGACCGTCGGCCAACGCCTGCTGGATCTGACGAACGGTCATGGCCTGAGCGTCGGTGCCGTCGGTATCGTCGGTGTCGTCGCCCGAACCGTCGTAGGAACCCAGGGCGGCGATGGTGGCCTGATCCAGACGTCCGGTGGTGGGCAGACCGACCGCCCGCTGGAACGCCGTCAACCCGGCCCTGGTCTTCGGCCCGTACAACCCGTCCACCGGACCGGCATCGAACCCGAAACCGTTCAACAACCGCTGGGCGTCACGGATGGTCATCGTCGGGGCCGGCACCTGCGAACCACCCGAATCCGGCGGCTCATAGTCGCCCAGGGCGGCGATGGTGGCCTGATCCAGACGCCCGGTGGTGGGCAGACCGACTGCCCGCTGGAACGCCGTCAACCCGGCCCTGGTCTTCGGCCCGTACAACCCGTCGACCGGACCGGCATCGAACCCGAAACCGTTCAACAACCGCTGGGCATCACGGATGGTCATCGTCGGGGCCGGCACCTGCGAACCACCCGAATCCGGTGGCTCATAGTCGGCCAGGGCGGTGGCCGTGGCCCGATTGTAGACTCCGTTGACCGACAGCCCGGCTGCGGCCTGGAAGGATCGCACAGCGGCCTCGGTCAGTCTTCCGTAGATGCCGTCGACCGGACCGGCATCGAACCCGAACTGGTTGAGCCGCCGTTGCAGCTCAATCACGGCCGGGCCTCGGTCGCCCCGACGGGCCACGATGTCGGATGACGCGACGGCCGATTGGGCTTCGGTCTCGGACTCGGCTGCCGTGGTGGTGGAGCGGGCCTCGGGGACGACCCCGGACGGAGCCTCCGACAACTGGCCGCTCATCGGTGTGTCGCCCCTTGTCGAGTCACTGGTACTCGATTCGGTGGTATCGACGACGGTCGATTGTGTGCTGGAGGTACTCTCCGCCTGGGCGGCTGCAAGGCCGGCTCCTCCGACACTGACGGCGCCGAGTACGGCGATGGTGGTGAACAGGAAGCCGGCAACTCCGCTGCTTCGCTTGGATGCCTCCATGGCAACCACTCCTTTGAGCCCCAACACGTCTCGACATCATTGTCGCGCCAGGGTCAGGGAGCGTCACCAGACCAAGGTCCCAATCGATGCGATTGAGCGCCGCCGGTTCCGGCCGGCCGGTCCAGATCAGCCGACATTGTGCGCCGAACGACCCCCCAACCAGGCGAACTTTGAGCGCCGGACGACCCCCAATCAGACGAACTTTGAGCGCCGGACGACCCTTTAATGGGTCGTTGGAGGCTCAAAGTTCCAGGGTGGCGGTGTGAGATGGGGAGACCCGGGACCACACTTGGGCCATGGAATTCGACCTGGCCCAGACCGATGCTCTGCTGTCCACCACCCGGGCGGTGCGCAAGCGCCTCGACCTGGAGCGAGATGTACCTGACGAGGTCCTGCTCGAATGCCTCCAGCTGGCGGTCCAAGCCCCGACCGGATCCAACCGGCAGGGTTGGCGGTGGATGGTGATCCGTGATGGCGACACCAAGGCGGCCCTGGCCGACATCTACCGCCGGGCCGGGGGTGACTATCTGGCCGAATCGGCCAGAAGCGTCGACGCCGAATCGCAGACCGGGCGGGTCATGGACTCGGCCACCTACCTGGCCCGGCACCTCCAGGATGTGCCGGTGCTGGTCATCCCCATGATCATCGGACGGCTGGAGGAACTCGGGCTGGAACACGCAGCCGGGTTCTACGGGTCGATCATGCCTGCCATCTGGAGCTTCCAGTTGGCGCTGCGCAGCCGGGGCCTGGGCAGCTGCCTGACAACGCTGCACCTCGGGCTGGAGCAGGAAGCGGCCGAGCTTCTCGGCATCCCGCCCCACATGACGCAGACCGCCCTGTTGCCGGTGGCCTACACCAAGGGCACCGATTTCAAACCGGCGGCCCGGCCCCCGGTAGCCGAAATCACCTACCTCGACACTTACAAGAACCCCATCGCACCCTGAAATCGGGTGTTTTCCTGATAGACAGTTTTCCATGACCAGCAGCCGACCACGTGGCGTCGTCGCCGCCGGCCACCCGGGTACGGCCGAGGCCGGAGCCGCCGTGCTGCGCTCCGGGGGCAACGCCATCGACGCCGCCATCGCCGCCGTGGCCATGGCCTGTGTGTGCGAACCGGTGCTGGCCTCTCCCGGCGGTGGCGGGTTCGCCATGGTCCGCAACACAACCACCGGCGAGCTCTCACTGATCGACTTCTTCCCCCACACGCCGAAACGGCGACACCACAGCAGGGTCAACGGTGACGGCGGGGTTCGGGAGATCCACACCGATTTCGGTACGGCCCTGCAGGCCTTCCTCATCGGTCCGGCCACCACGGCAACTCCCGGGTTCCCGGCCGGAGTCACCGCCCTGCATCGAACCGGAGCCTCCTGGTCACTGGCCGACATCTTCGAGCCGGCCCGGGTCGCTGCACTCGACGGGGTGACGGTCACCGAGTTTCAGCATCGCCTGTTCCACGTGGTGGCCCCCATCTTGACCACCACCGACAGTGCCCGCCGCCTGTTCGCCCCCAGCGGCGATCTCCTCGAGCCGGGCGAGACCCTCCACAACCCGGGCCTGGTCGACGTGTTCGACGCCCTGGCCGCCGGGGACGGGTTGTGGATCGACGGGCCGGTGGGCAAGGCCGTGCTCGACCATCAGCGGGATCACGGACATCTTCGACATGACGACCTCGCCGAGTACCGGGCCGAAGTCAGGGAACCGTTGTCGATCACGGCGGGTGACGCCACCGTGCATCTCAATCCCCTGCCGGCGGCGGGTGGGGTGCTGATCGCCCATTCACTCGATCACGTCGACTCGACCGAGGCCATGGACTTGGCCCGGGCCTTCCGACTGACGGCCCGCGCCCGAGCCGAAGCCAAGGGCGATCTGGCCGCCCTGTCGCCGGTGACCCTCCGACAGAAGGGCACCACCCATGTGTCGGTGATCGACGCCGAAGGCAACGCCTGCGCCGTGACCGTGTCCAACGGCGAGGGCAACGGTGATCTGGTCGAACCGTACGGTTTCATGCTCAACAACATCCTCGGCGAGGACGACGTCAACCCTGCCGGCACTGACGCCTGGCCCCCCGATACCCGGCTGTCGTCCATGATGTGCCCCACCATTATCGAACACGACGACGGCTCGCTGGTGGCCCTCGGTTCCGGCGGCTCCAACCGGATCCGCACCGCCATGGCCCAGGTCATCGCCCGCCGGTGCCTGGACCGGGCCGAGCTGGTCGACGCCGTGCATGCCCCCCGCATCCACGTCGAGGGTGAGCATCTGGACTTCGAGGACTTCTTCGGTCCGCAGGTTGCTGCCGAGCTGACCGACGCCTTTCCCGATCACCTGGCATGGCCCGAGCGCAACATGTTCTACGGCGGGGTGCATGCCGCTGCCCTCAACGCCGATGGCGGGTTCGTCGGTGCCGGTGACCCCCGCCGGGCCGGTCACGCCATCGTGGTCGACTAGCGCCGACCGGTTCTGATCGGCGCTGCGGTCAAGGCGCCGATCGTAGCTTCCGATGTCAAGACGATGGGAAGCGATGCGAAAAGCCGCGACGACCTGATCCAGGTCGAGTACGCGTTCACCTCGACCTTCCCGGCCATCGAGCCCGGGCCGCCATCCTCGATCTCTATCTGTCTCGGCTGGGGCACACGGCCGACACCGACGCTCTGGCCGACAAGACTGATGGGTTCAGTGGCGCTGATCTCCGGGAAGTCGTACGAGCCGCCGTGCTCGACACCGAGCATGAGGTGATCGGCCGACGCGACCTGCTCGAGGCCGTGCACCGACGCACCCTCGCTCGATGAGTCGGATGATATCCCACCCTCGCCTTGAACTTTGAGCGGCCAACGACCCCCAAATGGATCGTGCGACGCTCAAAGTTCGAAAGGAGTGGGTCGTTGCAGGCTCAAAGTTCGAGGGGTGGGAGGGCCCGGTCCAAGGCCTGGATCAGGCGGTCGATGTCGTCGGAACTGGTGTAATGGACGAAGCTGAGCCGCAGTACGCCGGGGTCGAGGTCGATACCCATGGCCTGGAGGGGCCGGGCGGCATAGAAGTTCCCGGAGGCCACCATCAGCTTGTGATCCACCAGGGCGGCCACCACCTCGCCGACGGGCCTGGCTTCGGGAACCAGGGCCACGGTCGGGGCCCGAACGGCCGGATCGAGCGGACCGAGCACCCGAACATCGCTCCGCTCGGCCAACCATTCACGCAGCGGGGCCAGCAATCGTCGCTCATGGTGTCGGAACAGGTCGTGCACCACTCGAGCCCGCTCGGCCGGGGCGGTGTCATTGGTGCGGCCGGCCCCGCCGGCATGGTGCTCATACACCGCATCCAGATAGTGGATCACCCCGGCGGCGGCGGCGATCTGGGCGTGGTCGGGGCCCGCCGGGGTCATGGTGTAGCGGGGCTTGCCGGCGTTGAAGAAGTGGCTTTGGTTGGCCATCCGGTCCAGCAGCTCCCGTCGGATGGTCATCACTCCGAGATGCGGACCCCAGGTCTTGTAGGTGGAGAAAAGGTAGATGTCGGCCCCCAGGGCAGCCACATCGGGTAGACCGTGAGGGGCGTAGGACACGCCGTCGACCACGGTGACGGCACCGACAGCCCGGGCCTTGGCTGCGATCTCGGCCACCGGATTGACGTGGGCGATCACATTGGAGGCATGGGGGAAGGCGACCAGGCGGACCCGGTCGGTCAACAACCGCTCCAGCTCGGCGACGTCCAGTAGTCCGGTGTCGGGGTCGATGGCCCATTCGGTGACTTCGATGCCCCGCTCGGCCAGGCGGCGCCATGCCCCGGAGTTGGCCTCATGGTCCTGGTTGGTGACGATGATCTCGTCGCCGTCGGTCCACATCGGCCGCAATGCGTTGGCCAGCACGTAGACGTTCATGGTGGTCGACGGCCCGAAATGGACCTCGTCCTCGGCCACGTTCAACCATCCCGCCATCAGGCCATAGGCCTCGTCCATCCACTCCCCCGCCGTCTGCGACGCCGGGTAGGGAGCGTAGGGCTGAACCTTGAACTCGGTGTAGAACGTGGTCAGCCGGTCGATGACCTGGTGGCACACGAACGACCCGGCGGCATTCTCGAAATGGGCCCAGCCCTGCAGATCAGCGGTGGCAAAGGCCGGGAATTGAGCCCGGACGAAACCGAGATCGAGTTCGAGGTCGGTTTGGGGAGCATTGCCGTCAAGCGGGCCGGCGTCAGCGGTCATGGCCGACAACGTAGTGCACGGCAGCCCGCTACTACGATCCGGCGCCGTGCCGGTCGTAGCCGGCGGTGAGCTCGGCTCGCAGGACATCGGCGAAGCGAACCGGTGCGTACCGGGCCGGTCGGTCATCGTCGACGGTGCCGGGCAGAGGCTCGATGACGGTGTCGACATGGGGGTCGAAGAAGAACGGCACCGAATACCGTTCCCGTCCCGAACGGTTGATGACCCTGTGGGGGGTGGCCAGCAGCCGGCCGTTGCTCCATCGCCGCATGACCGAGCCCGTGTTCATGACGAAGGCCCCGGCTCGGGGCGCCACATCGACCCATGCCCCCTCGGTGGTGCGGACCTGGAGCCCGCCGACCTCGTCCTGGGCCAGGAGGGTGACGGCGCCGAAGTCGACGTGGGGCGCCGAGCCGTACAGGTCGGGGTCGGCGGTGGGGGCCGTCGGTGGGTAGTGGAGCAGACGAAGCCAGGTGGTGGGCCGGTCGAAGGCATCGAGCGGAGGGCCGCTCTGGCCGAGGGCGGCCATGAACCGGTCGATGAGCCACCGCCCCAACGTCACCATGTGGTCGTGATAGCGCTCGAGCGCGGGACGGAAGCCGTCGAGTTCGGGCCACTGGTTGGGGCCGGCCAGATACACCCCGTTGACGACGTCCGGGTCGTCGGATCCGGCCTCCCGCATCATCATGAACGACTCGCTCTGGTTGGGTTTGGTCACGGTGGCCAGTTCCGAGCGGACGTCGGTCGAGGTGTCGATGGCGATGAACCCCCGGTGGTTGTGGTCAAGGGCGATGGCCTGCTTGGCTTCATGCGGCAGGGCGTGGAACCGACGGGAGGCGGCGAACACGGCATCGACCTCGGCCCGGTCCACCCCGTGGCCCACCAGGTAGGCGAATCCCACCGTGCCGTAGGCGTTCAGCAATGCGGCCTCGACCTCGGCCTCGGGTCGATTCAGATCGATGACGGGAATGGCGTGCACGACTCGGTTCTAGCGCAGTCGGCGGGAAATCGGCAGCGCCGACCCGAAAAACGGCCGACCGGTCTCACCGCAACGCCTACGCTGGCGGCGTGGCCATCGACTACGACCAACACCTCCGAGACGAATCCGATCGGTTCCTACGCGCCATCCAAGCCGCTGACACCGCTCAGCCGGTCCCGACATGCCCCGGGTGGACAACGGCCGATCTCCTCTGGCATCTGGCCGAGGTGCAGCACTTCTGGGTCGACATCGTGGCCAACCGCCTGCAGCGGCCGAGCGACGCCGCCCGACCGGAACGGCCCGAGTCGTTTGCCGAGCTGGAAGGGTTCTTCACCGACTCCCACCGCCGTCTGATGGACGCGCTGGTCTCCACCGGCGACGAGGTGGCCGTCTGGACCTGGTACGAGCCGAACCGCACCGTGGGGTTCGTGCGTCGCCGTCAGGTCCATGAGGCTCTGATCCACCGACTCGACGCCGAAGTCACGGCCGGTCGAGAGCCGTCGCCGACCGACGCCGAACTGGCAGCCGACGGGGTGGACGAGGCCCTGGTTTGCATGTTCTCCGGCGCCCCGGGGTGGGCTCGCACCTCGGGGGACGGACCGGTGGGCCGGCTGCGGGCCACCGACACGAATCGAGAGTGGCTGGTGCAGCTCGGCCGGTTCGAGGGCACCAGCCCCGACACCGGCACCGGCTACACCGATGAACCGATGCTGACCATCGTCGCATCAGGTGACTCGGCGTTGGCCGACCATGTCCACCACACTGACCACAACGATCCGTCGTTCGACATCTCGGCCACCGCCTCCGATCTCATGGCCTGGATCTGGAACCGGCCGACTTTGGGTGACGTTGTTCGGCGCGGCGACACGGCGGCCATCGACTCGCTCCTTGCCGTCGGCGTTCAGTAATCCCCGGGCGCGGGACGCGGATCACAGCCAACCCGACCATGACATCCAGGCGACGCCGAGGAGCAACGCCCCCGATACCGCCTCGGCCGGCTTCTCGAAGCTGCGCTGGGCCCGTTCGCCGATCTGCAAACCGACCCAGGAGAACACCACCGAAAACACCATGATGGTTGTGGCCAGGGCCAGGGGATGAATCCCGCCCAGCCCGAGACTGAACCCGACGACGAGGTTGTCCACACTCAGCCCGCCGGCGAGGAGGAACAGACCGCTCCAGCTGGTGAGCCAGTGTGCCAGTTTCTCATGATCGTGGCTGTCGCCGGTTGCCTCGTAGATCGTCCAAAGACCAAGCCCGGCGATCAGGGCCGGGCCCAGCCATCCGGCACGATCGGCAACGAAGGAGGACGCGCCGCGACCGAGCCAAAGCCCGACAAGGGGAACGGTGAACTCGAAGAGCGCAAAGACCAGCAGGATGCGCCGGCGCTTCCCGATCTGACCGAGTGCGCCCATCGCCAGTGTGGTGGCGAAGTTGTTCGAGCCGATGACGACGCCGAGAATCAGCAATCGAAGCGTCACAACGCCCGATTCCTCGTCACCGCCAGCTCGCCACCGGCTCGGTGCCGGCGTCCACCCGGTTGATCCCGCCATCCCCGGCGCCTGTCGGCAGCCTCCGATGATCCGGCCATCGGATTCAGTCGGCGTATGCCTTCACCGGCCGCCACCCTCGATCAGGGCCTTGATGCCCCGCAGGTTGGCCTCCATGTTGGTTCGAAGCATGCTCAGGCGGCGACCGATGATTCGCTCCTCGGCCTCGGGCTTGCGTTCGATGGCGGCGGTCAAGCCCGAGGGCCCGGGGCCGAGCCGGGTCCACTGGGTCAATCTGGTTCGAGGTGCGGCTCCGCCCTCCTCATCGCCCGTGATGGGCTCGACCACGAACCGCCATCGGGCCACCGGGTTGTCGACATCCTCGACTGTCCACTCGATCAGCTCCGGCTCCCGATAGTCGGTGATGGTGCAGGTCACCTGCCATTGGAACGTTCCGCTGTCGTTGTAGCCCCGGAACCGGGCCCCCACCGCCGGGGCCTCGACCCCGTCCAGCCATTCCACGGCTTGCAGCTCATCGGAGAACCGGACCGGTGTCCCGATATCGCTCACCAGCTCCCACACCTCCCGGGGTGAACTGTTGATCTCGATCGAAGCCTCGGTGGTCGGACCATCGGCAAAGCGCATCGGGCAAGTGTAGTGCAACGGGTTTCCGGCATTGAAGGGGAACACGCTCAGCCGTTTGAACATCATGATGCTATAGTTGCGACATGAGGACGACACTCAATCTTGACCAAGATGTCGCCGCCGAGATCGAACGAATTCGCCGTGAAACCGGTGTGGGGTTGAGTGAGGCGGTCAACCAACTGATCCGGCGGGGCATCTCCGCCGATTCGCCCCGCCATCGCTACGAACACCGATCGGTCAACCTTGGGCTGAAGGTGGATGCAACCAACATCGGCGAGGTGCTGGACGCCCTCGATGAACGATGATGCTGCTGGACGCCAACGTTCTGCTCTACGCCGTCGACGCCGATTCGGCTCACAACGATCGGGCGGCCGCTTGGCTGACCGACGTACTCAACGGTGACCGCCGGGTCGGACTGCCATGGCAGACGATCGGAGCCTTCATCCGTATCAGCACCCATCCTCGTATCAACGAGTCTCCGCTGTCGTCGATGCAGGCCTGGTCCTATGTGGAGAAATGGTTGGCCTGTGACCCGGTCTGGATCCCGGCGGCAACGGAGCGCACGGCGAGAGTACTCGCAGAGCTGATGGCGACCTCCGGCCCCACAGGCAACCTCGTCCCCGACGCCCAATTGGCTGCGCTCGCCGTTGAACACGGGCTCACCGTCTGCTCCGCCGACACCGACTTCGCCCGGTTCCCCGAGGTGAGCAGGTTCAACCCGTTGGCACCATGAACGGAATACGATCACGACTGGTTCGGTTGCGGCATTCATGAACGCACCGACCGGAATCGACACGCCAACCCCAGCCCGCAACGCCCGAGCCGAAGCCGATGACGCACTGGCCTCGGTCGGCCTGGCCGGTTCGTCCCGAGTGCTGGAGCCCTCTCCCCCGGCAGTGACCGCCGAGCCCTACTTCGCCGATGACCCGGTGGGAGTCGACTCCGACGGTGAGGTAACCGACAACACGATCCTGCCGGCCGGGGTCACCGGATCGAGCAGGACCTGGAACGACGTGGTGGCTCACCATCCACGGCTTGGGTCGTGGGCCGCCGACCGCTGGCTGACCGCCGACCGGCGCCTCGCCCCCTTCCCCGACCAGGCCACGTTGGCGACCACCCGCTCCGCCCTTCACCGTCTGGCCGCCTACGTGATCGCCCCGGCCCGACACCGGGCCAACGGCAAGTTCGGTCTGCGGTGGACCAAGGACGGCTTCGGCACCCCGTTCTTCCCGCACGCCGGCGGTGATCGCCAGATCCGGGTCGAGGCCGACGGCGACCAGGTGTTGCTGATCGATCAGATCGGTGACACCGTGCGTTCCACCCCGATCACCTCCCTGTCCGAGGCGGCCGCCTTCCTTCACGCCGAGATCGACGGGGAGACGGCGGCCGAGCACGACTCACCCCCGGTCGGCGATCCCGACACCGTGTTGCACATCGAGCCGGGAGCGGCCCGATTCCTGGGCTCGTGGTTCGCCATGGCCCTCACCGGCTTGGAGTCGTTCCGTTCTCGACCCGACACGGTCGACCCCAGCCGACCCCAGCTGTGGCCCGGCCATTTCGACCCCGCCATCGAGGCCGGTACCGAGGCCACCCGTGCCTCCTACGGCGCCTCACCCGGCGATGGAGCCAACCCCGAGCCCTACCTGTACGTCAGCGTCTGGTGGCCCGATCGCGTCGCCTTGACCGATGACGCCGACCACCCCGCTCCCGGCATAGAGGCTCAGGGTTTCACCGGCCGCCTGCTCCCGCTGTCACACTTCCCGGTCGACACCGACCCGGCCAAGGTGGCGGCACGGTTCTGGTCGGAGACGGCATCCGCCATCCGACCCCTCGACTGACCCGGGCCTCGCCGCCGGTTCCCGTCGGTTCCCGTGAGGGGTGCAGAGCCGCCATGGCGGCCCGAGCAGCAGCGGTACCGCCGCCGATGGCCCCGGTGAAGCCACCCACGCCGGAAACGAGGATGCCAGCCACAGCCCATCAACGGTGGTTTCCGGTGATCCGAGTGGTCCGCTGCGGGGAATGCCCTCCGGGACGCGGTAGTCCCATCCGTACACCGCCCCCTCCGGTGTGTTCAGGTACTCGTGCATGGTCCGGGCGGTGGCAATGTGCTGCTCCACCACCGCCCCGGCCAGTCCCGGCCACTCGGCATCCAGACCGGCGACGATGGCCTCGAGCCATGCATGCGATCTTCGGCGATACGCCGCCTCGTCCAGATGTTCCCAATTGGCCAGCCGATCGACACCGGCGACGTCGAGGGTGTAGAGCTCACCGCCGGTGTGAATGCCGCCGTCGATGTGGTTGGGGTCGCAGACGATCATGGCCGGAAGCCGGTCACCGGGATCGGTGGAGAGAAGATCGGCGCACCGCTTGACGCCCCGAAGCTCGGTCATCCACTCCGGAACGAGCACGGTGAAGTACGAGCTCACGCCGAACTCGGCCGGAGGTCGTTCCAGGCCGAGTGCGATCGAGAACAACGAGATCGACAACGGCTTGTCGACATAGGGGGCCATGAACGGCCGGCGGGCCTCCTCGGGCAACATGTCGGCCACGACATGGGGGGCGGCGTTGGCGAACACCACCGGAGCACGTTCCTCCACGGATTCGCCGGCCCTCGTCGGCCGATAGCGAACACCGGCGGCATGACCGGAGTCGTCGAACACGATCTCGGTCACCTCACAGCCGGACCGGACTTCACCGCCGCCGGCTTCGATCCGCTCGACCAGGAGATCACTCAATGCCTGGGAACCGCCCTTCCCCCCAGTATGTTCAGGCCCACCCCAACCCTCTCGATCCGGGCGTAGAACTGCTCGATGGCCGCGGCGGGGCCGGAACCGATGACGATCGCGTCGAACTGCCCGGTCATGGCGCGCTCCTCCAGTCTGTCTTCACACTCCAGCAAGATGCGGTCCACGCGACCAGGGCCGAAGGTCACCCGCTCGCACTACCATGCGGCCATGACCGACGCCTCGACGTCACCGGTGGTCCTGATCACCGGCGCCTCCAGTGGGATCGGGGCCGCCACCGCCACTCGGTTGGCCGGCGCCGGCTACCGGGTGCACGCCGTGGCCCGCCGCCGGGGTCGCCTCGACGAGTTGGCCGCCACCGCCGGATGCACCACCCATGTACTCGACGTTCGGGACCACCAGGCCTTGCTCGACCTGGTCGAGGCCGTCGGTCCGGTGGATGTGCTGGTCAACAATGCCGGCCTGGGTCGGCTCGATGCCCCGCTTGCCCGTGCCTCACTCGACGACATCACCCGGGTCATCGATACCAACGTGACCGCGGCCATGGTGGCGGCCCGGGCCGTGCTGCCGGCCATGATCGAACGGCGCCGGGGCCATATCGTCAACATCGGTTCCATGGCCGGGCTCTACCCGCTCCCGTCGGCCATCTACGGCACATCGAAGGGAGCCGTGCACCGGCTCTCCACCAACCTGCGGCTGGAGTTGAGGGGTACCGGCGTCCGGGTCACCGAGATCTGCCCCGGCCGGGTCTCCACCGAGTTCTACGACGTGGCCATCACCGACCCCCACCGGCGGGCCGAGATCAAGCAGTCGGGTGTCGACGAGGTCACGCCCGAGGAGGTGGCCGACGCCATCCTGTACGCCATCGGGGTCCCCCGGCACGTCAACGTCAATCGCATCGAGCTGCAACCGACCGAACAGACCTATGGCGGCGCCCAGTTCGACCCCATCGACGACACGACGAAATGAACCGATGTCCCAACGAGGCGATGGTCGCCATCGTCAGTGATCACCCTTGGAGCATGACGAACCAACAGCGAACGACACCGCCCTCGTCGAGATCAGGGGTCTACTCAGCCGGCGCTGGTGTCGGCGGCTTCGGCCGCCTGTTTGAAACCCTGGTTCTCGGCGGCCAGTGCTTTGCGTAGCAGCGGCCCGGCAGCCAGCCCGAACAGGCGGCTGCCGAACCCGGTGAGTTCGATGGTGAGGATGTTGCGGCTGCCGCCGTCGGCGGCCTCGACCCGATGCCGGCCACTGATGGTCATCGAACCCATCGTGGCATCCCAGGTGAACACCGTTGGCTCATCCAGGCGGCGCACGGTCCAGACTCGGGGGCGCTGACCGGGCTGGCTGATGCGGTAACGCCTACCCACCTCCGGTGGTCCCTCATCGAGCGGTTCGACCGCGGTCATGGTCGGCGTGATCTCGGGCCAGCGCTCGACATCGCGGGTCAGGGCCCACACCGTGTCGACATCGGCGTCGATCTCGATGACGTGCTCGATCTTCATGTCCCATACTGTACCATTTGGTACACTTCGTGTCCATGAGTGATGCTCGCCAGGCACTGCTGCACACCATCATCGACGAGATCGCCGCCAATGGGCTGAGCGAGACCTCCATGCGGGAGCTGGCCCACGCCGTCGGCACCAGTCACCGCATGCTCAACTACCACTTCGGTGGGCGAGCCGGGCTGGTGGCGGCGGTGGTGGCCGCCAACGAGTCCCGGCAGCGGCAGCTGTTGTCCACCCTGGCCGAAGGGGCCGACGGACCGGCCGATGTGGTCCGATCGCAGTGGACCGTCCTCACCGATCCGGCCATGACCCCCCATATCAGGCTGTTCTTCGAACTGCTGGCCCTGGCCCTTCACCAACGGCCCGGTACCGAGGGCTTCCTCGACACCCTGACCGAACCATGGCTCGATGTCGCCGCCGAGGTGGCGACCACACGGCTCGGCTACCAACCGGACCGAGCCGAACTGCGACTCGGCGTGGCCGTCGTCCGGGGCTTGCTCATCGAAGCGGTGGCTTCGAACGATCCGGAATCGGCAACCGAATCGCTCGAACGTTTTCTGGCCATGTGGGACACCTGGCGACATGCCGGGACCTGATGGCGGCCCAATGTGGTCAGCCAACCCTCTCCCGGTGCTCCATGAGCACGCTGCGGACGAGCTCAACCGCCTCCTCCAACGACGCGTCCATGCGGCTGAGCCACCGGGTCCAGTTGGCCGGATCGTGCCTGGCCCGATCGGCGAAGACCCGGGCGCTTCGCAGCGGAGCAGGCAGGTCGTGGGCCAGAAGGGCCACCATGTCCTGGAGTTCGTGGGTGGTGGCCAGGCTGACCGCCAGTTCGTTGTATCGGGCCTCCAACTCGATGGCGGCGGCCGCCAGTCGCCTCTGGGTGGCGGCGATGGTCCGGGCGGCGTCGATGGCCCGCCACAGTGACCGCTCGGTTACCTCGTCCTTGGGCAGGTAGTGGTGGGCTCCCGGTTCGAGCACCGGCCGGACCAGCGTCTCGTCCCACTCGCACAGGGCGACGACCACCATGTCCGGGGCGACGGCCACCAGGCGCTCGATGATGCCGCCACCATCGGGTGCCGGGTCGCCATCGAGCTCGGGGTCGATGATGGCCACATTGAACGTATGCCGATCGAGGGCGTCGAGTGCCTCGGTCTCGGTGGTCACGAACGAAGCATGCGCCTTGCGCTCCGGCGGCGGTGAGTCGAAGGCGGCTCGGATGATCGGGATGAGCCGTCGATCGCGCTGGTAGACGAGGGTATTGCCGGGCATCAGCGCTCGGCCACGTCCAGAATGCGGTCCCAGGTATCGACCAGATCGCGGAACCGGTGGGGCTTGGTCTCATACCGAACCGCGCCGTTGATATGGGCCAGCGAGATGTCCTCCGGATCCTCCGAGGTCGACAGCACCACCACCGGGATCCGTCCCAGCTCCTCGTCCTCGGCCAGCTTGGCCAGCAGCATATGGCCCCCGACTTTGGGCATACGAAGGTCGACCACCAGCACAGCCGGCAGTTTGAGCCCGTGCTCGAGTCGCAGCGCCAATGTGGTCCACATCTCGACCGCACTCTCGACGATTCGCAAGTCGCCGGGACGGCCGGTGGCCTCCACCGCCTCGACGGCCAGGATCTGGTCATCTGTCGAGTCCTCCACATAGAGAATCTCGGCACAGATGGCTCCCGGATACCGCAGTCTGCTTCGAGTTCCCGAATCGCTCATCGGGTACAGGGAAAGGGCCATGATCCTGCTCCTCGCTCGGCTGACTACTGGCTGGTGGGTTGTCCGGCACCACCCGGCACAACCGGTGCGACGCATTCGAACTCGGCTGTAAGTCATTGAATCGGCTGCTTCGATGCCGATGTGAGCAACACGACCTGAAAACGCCGCCCAGCACCTCGGAGCATCTGGTGACGGTCTTCACGACAGTCCACAACACGCCAGGATCATCGCCGATCGACGAGCGGCCTGCGGCCATGGGGCCCAACTGGACCGAACAGCTCCTGTTGATGATGCGCTCCGGCGACACGGCGGACGCAATGAGCAAGGCGTGTCGGATCGCCAAAGACCTTCTGGCACTCGATGCCGCCCTGGTGACCAGGATCTCGGATGATTCCCAGACGGTGATGGCGGCAACCTCGACCGACGTCCCACCCACCATCCCGGTCGGTTCCCAGTGCAGTCGCATCTTCGCCGGCGGTGGTGTGGTGATGACCCGCGACATTCGCCGACTTCTGCTCGAAAGCCCGACGGTCGAAGCGCTGGGATTCCGCTGCGTGGTGGTGGCGCCGATCATCGTCGAAAGCCGGCTGTGGGGGCTGCTGGCCGCCGGTTCCCCCCGACCTCGGCGGGAGCCCTTTCACGAGATGACCCAGGATCTCATGGATGCCCTTGGGAGCACGCTGAGTCGCCTTGTCGAGCGCGACGTCAATCGGTCCCGGCTGGTGCCGGTCGAGCGGCTGCAGCAATCCAACCGGGAACTCGAACGTTACGCCTATGCCGCCGCCCATGATCTGCGGACACCACTGCGAGCCATTCGGAACTTCACCGAACTGTCGCTGGACGCCATCGATCTCTCGGCCGAACCGGCACGGCCGCGGGCTTTGCTGCGCCGGGCCATCGAAAACGCGCAGCGAATGGACGATCTGCTGCTGTCGATGCTGGAGCACGCCAAGGCCACCGATTCGATCGGGCCGATCCAGCCGGTCGACCTGAAGGCCGAGATCCTTCGGGTCATCGACACTGCTGTGGCCAATCACGGATGTGCCGACGCCACGATCGACATCGGGCCGTTGCCAATGATGGAGATCAACCGCGGACAGCTGCGCCAGGTTCTCGACAACATCATCGAGAATGCCGTCAAGTACCGCCGCCCAGACCGGCCGTTGCGCTTGACCGTGTCGTGCCGGCTGCCGACGGTGCTCGACTCGACGATGCTGCCGGTCGGAAACCCTGCGACATCAAGCCCGCCGGCGGACACGGTGGAACTGCATTTCACCGACAACGGCCGGGGGATTCCACCGGAGAAGCGGTCATCCGCCTTTGAGCTGTTCCGGCGACACGTCGACGACGGCGAGGGGACCGGCGTCGGCCTGGCCATCGTCCGCCGTATCGTGGAGGAGTTGGGCGGATCGGTGACCCTGGCCGCCGGTCACGATGGGGGTCTGAGCGTCCGTCTGAGCTTCCCGGCGGCGCTGGTCACCGAGCCCGAAGGCTAGGACGCCTTCTTGTCAGCCGAATCATCGTCGCGCTCGGCCGGGCGACCCTCGACATCGATGACGGTGCCCCCGGAGTCGGGTGCGGAGTGGGGACGACGGGAGTCGACACCATCGAACTGGTCGCTGCGGCCCGGCCCGGCGCCGGGGAACGGCTGCCCGAAGGCTCGCATCCAGTCGGCAAACGGCGTCTGCGGCCCGCTCGGCCCGCCCTGCTCGGCCATCTTCTGGCGCCACAGCTCGAACCGGGCTCGCATCCCCTCGGCCTTGGCCGAGCTGGCGATGAACCACCCGATGAAGGCAGTCCACAGACCGCTGCCGACTGTCAGGAACTGCCACAGACCGACGGCCACGATGGCCCAACCGATCCAACGACCCCAGGAGGCGGCCTTCATGGTGGCCCGGAAGCGCTCACCGCCCCGCTTCCAGAGGGCGGCCTGGAGCACTCGACCACCGTCGAGGGGTAGGGCCGGAACCATGTTGAACACGGCGAGAGCGAGGTTGATGAAACCCAACCAGGTCAGCGCCACCGTGACCAGGGTGGGGGCGCCGAGCACGCCGAGGGAGCCGGCGAGAATCAGGGAAACAACACCGACCACCACGCTGACCGCAGGGCCGGCGGCGGCGATTCGGGCCGCCGCACCCGGCGTGTCGGGATCCCGTTCCAGGGCGGCGACACCGCCCAGGCCGAACAGCGTGATGCCCTTGACCTGGACGTCGTTGCGTTGGGCCACGATGGAATGCCCGAGTTCGTGGGCCACGATCGAGCCGAGGAACAGCACGGCGGTGGCGAGGGCGGCCAGCAGGTAGCCGGCACCGGCATAGCCGGGAGCCCAGGCGGGGAGGATGCTGCCGGTGAGGGAGGAGACCAGGATGAACGCGATCAGACCAATGGTCCAGTGGATACCGATATCGATACCCGAGATCTTTCCCAGCCGGATGGTGGGACGCATTGTTTCGAGCCTTTCACTTACGTGTTGTCGTGTCGAAAAGGCCGTTGGTCTCTCCCCCACCGAACGGCGGCTGGGCCGATCGGTGCCGGCACCGCCGGGGTCGAATCTCGGTGGAGAATCGGCCCGTACTGACGACGGTGCCACGAGGGGATACTCCCCGCAGGCGGGTGCTTTCTACATACCCCCCTATTGTCGCACATATGGGTAAAACCAGTCGAAAGTGACCGGTTTCACTCAGTTTCGCCCGTTGGCGGCCGTCAGCGGAGGTTGACCTCGACGCCGTGGATCATGCGCTGCTCACCAACGCGGGATCGGTCGGTGGCTCGCAGATCGACGGCCCGCAATCCATCACCCCGACCATCACGAGCGGGCACGAACCGAACCTCGGCATCGTCCAGTCGAAGAGCACCGTCGCGAGTGGGACAGCCCAGCAGCGACGACCAGGTTCGGGCCACCGAATCGGGGTTGGCGGCCTGGATTTCCACTGCGACGATGCCATCGACCACCGAAGTGTCGACGTGGTCCCGCCAGTCGGGTCCGGCCCACGGCCACTCCTCCGACATGTCGCAGGCATCGATGGACAGCAGGGTGCCACCCACGTCGGCCGGGTGGAGATGCAGACCGATGATCCCCTCACCCTTGGCCTCGTGAACGATGCGCACCTTGTGCTGGTTGACGCGAACCCGCACCCAGTCCAAGGACTGGGTCTGCAGCAGGACCATGTAGCCCCCGTCACCGAAACGCTTCCGTAGCAACCGCCCGGCCGACGTGTCGGCCTCGATCGGGGACACGACCTCGATGAACTGCTCGCCACAGGGCATGACAACGTTCTCCAACCCGAACTCGGCCAAACCGGAATCCCGGTATGCCGGCTCGAGCCCGAAGTGTCCGGCGATGGTCGCTTCCGCAGCGTCGAGGTCGGAAGCAACCCACACCACTTGGCGCAGTCGCAACATGGCAGCCCACTGTAGTGGGCACCACGGTGCCCCAAGCGCCCGTGCGTGATACTAGGCAAATCAACCGAGTGCCGAGCGATACGCTGGCCCGATGGGTGAATCGACCTCGTCTGGAGATGCCGGCAATGGAACCGAGCTGTGGCGGTTGGGAGCGGTGGAGGCGTCCCGGCTGATCCACAATCGCCAGCTCAAGCCCAGTGAGCTGATGGAAGCGGTGGTGGGTCGGATCGAGGCTACCAATCCCCATCTCAACGCCATCACCGTGGATCTCACCGAACAGGCTCTGGACGCCGCCCGCCGGGCCGATGACGTGGTGGCCGGACGGGGTGACGAGTCGACACTTCCCGCCCTGTTCGCCATTCCCGTCACCATCAAGGAGAACGTGGACATGGCCGGCCAGTCCACCACCAACGGGGTGCCGGCATTGGCCGACCTGGTGGCTGAAGCCGACGCCCCGCTGGTACGGAACCTGACCCGGGCGGGGGCGATCATCGTGGGCCGGACCAACACTCCCGAGTTTTCCATGCGGGCCACCACCGACAATCCGCTCCGGGGCCGGACCTACAACCCGTGGGGCGACGACATCTCCCCCGGCGGCTCCTCGGGCGGTGCCGGGGCCGCCTGTGCCGCCGGAATGGGCCCGATTCATCACGGCAACGACATCGGCGGGTCGCTGCGTTTCCCGTCGTTCGCCAACGGTACGGTGACCGTCAAGCCCACCAGCTTCCGGGTGCCGGTGTTCAACTCCACGGCGACCGCCGAGCGAGGGCCGCTGGCCCAGGCCATGTCGGTCCAGGGTGTCATCGCCCGCCACGCCACCGATGTTCGGGCCGCCACCCAGGCCATGATCGAACCCGACCCCCGAGATCCACACTGTCCTCCCGTGCCGTGGTACGGAAAGGAGGTCGACGATCCGACGGTGGCCGTCACCACACAGACCGGCGGCTACGCCATGCATCCCGGCATCGCCGCATTGCTGGATCGGGCCGCCGACCAGCTGCGGGACGCCGGCTATCGGGTGGTGGAGGCCGATCCACCGCCGATTCTCGATGCGGCAAAGGGTTGGTTCTCGGTCGGCACCACCGAGCTGAAGGTCATGTTCGAACAGCCGCTGCGGGAAATGGGGTCGCCTGTCATCTCCGAGATCTTCGACCACTACTTCGCCCTGTCGGAGCTTCTGGACCTGCCGGGCTACATCGCCGACAGCGGTCACCGCACGGCCTTGATGCGACAGTGGAACCTGTTCCTGGACACCTACCCGCTGGTAATCACCCCGTTCATGATGCGACCCATGTTCGACTGGGACCATGACACCCGGGGCCTCGAGGCCGTGCGCGATCTGTTCACGTCGTGCATCTACTCCACCGGCATCAACTACCTGGGGCTGCCGGCCGGCGTGATCGGCATGGATCTGGTGGAGAATCGACCGGCGGCGATTCAGATAGTGGGGCGTCGGTTCCGGGAGGACCTGATCTGTGACGCCCTGGAGGCGATCGAGGATCGAAACGGTGTCATGAGCCGGCGGCTGTGGGATCGGGAGGCCCGACCGGCAGCCGACGACCCTCGATGAACACCGCCACCACCTGATCGTCGGCATCGAAGGCGACGAGATCGGCCCGACACCCCACCTCCAGGCGACCCCGGGTGGCGTCGCCGAGGACCTCCGCCGGATTCCGGGTGGCGGTGGCCAATACCTGATCAAGGCTCGACCCGGTGACGGCGGCCAGGTTTCGTACCCCGTCGATCAGCGGGGTCACGGTGCCGGCCAAGGCGCCGTCGGCCAGGCGGGCGGCTCCATCGACCAGCGTCACCTCGACCCCGCTCAGCACCGTTCGACCCTCGGGCCGGCCCAGCGCGGCCGTGGCGTCGCTGACCACGACAATGCGGTCCGCCGCCGCTGACCACACGAGTCGAATCAGCTCGGGGGCAACATGGTGGTGGTCGACGATGAGGCCCAGTCGAACCGAGCTGTCGAGGAGACCGGCGGCCGTGCCCGGTTGGCGATGATGCAATCCGCCCATGGCGTTGAACAAATGGGTGCCCATGGTGGCCCCGGCGGCAACTGCGTCGGCCACCACATCGGGCTCGGCCTCGCTGTGGCCGATCGACACCCTCACGCCGGCACGGGACAGATTGGCGATGGCCTCGATGGCGCCGGGAAGCTCCGGGGCCATCGTCATCAGCAGAGGAAGTGGCTCATCACCCAGGTCCGGATCCGGGGCCGCAGCGGCGAGGGCGGCCGGCACCGGTTCGAGACACGCTTCGGAATGGGCGCCCCGTCGATCCGGATTGAGATAGGGGCCCTCGAAATGCCAGCCCAGGGGGACTGCTCCCAGCCAACCGCGGGGAGGGCCGGCGGCCAGGACCTCCAGGGCGTGGTATCGGGTGGACCGATCAGCGGAAACCAGTGTGGGCAGCCAGGCGGTGACACCGAGTGGGGCCAAACGGGCGCCGACGGTCCAGATCGCCCCGGGGTTGGCCGTGAGGTCATGCCCCCATCCGCCGTTGACCTGGAGATCGATGAGTCCCGGTGCCAGGCGCCAGCCGGTTCCGTCCATCGTTTCGAGTCGGGACTGTGGCTCCATCCGACCGATCCCGGCGATGGTGGACCCGGCGATCAACAGATTGCCGGTTCCAGCCGGCGCCGAACCTTGCGCCCCGGTGCCGGTCGCTGCGATCAGCTCGACATTGGTCAGCAGCACCTCAGGATGTCTCGACCCGGCCATACCTCACCCCCGCTACAGACCCTGCCAGTCCGGCTTGTTGTCGTAGGTGTGACGGTAGTAGTCGACGTAGCGGAGTTCGGAGGCCGCAGCCTCGTCGACGGCGACGGTGACATGGCGGTGGAGCTGAAGGGCAGACGCCGGTACCCGGGCCGTCACCGGTCCTTCCACTGCGGCGGCAACCGCCGGCGCCTTGCCCGGTCCGGTAGCCAGGAGCACCACGTGGGACAGCGTCCAGGATGGTGCCGATGCCCTGGGTCAACACGTGGGTGGGAACCCGGGCCAGGTCGCCGCCGAAGAAACGGGAGTTGTCCCTCCTGGTCTGTTCGGTCAGCGTCTTGATCCGCGTCCTGGACGCCAGGGACGACATGGGCTCATTGAACCCGATGTGACCGTCGGAGCCGATGCCGAGAATCTGCATGTCCACCCCGAGCCGGGTCAGCAGCGAATCGTACTGGAGGGCGGCTCGGTCGACCTGTTCGCCACGAGCCGTCGAATCCGGCCCGAACAGCCGGTCGGGATCGATTCCCAGCGGCCCTATCACCTCGTGTTCGACGAATCGGCGGTACAGCTGGTCATGGTGGGCCGGCAGCCCCAGATACTCGTCCAGCATCACCACCCGGAACCGGCTCAGGTCGGTATCGCCGGCATCGACCCGTCGAGCCAATTCCCGATAGAGGGGGATCGGCGTCTCCCCCGTAGCCACGCCCAGCACTGCGTCGGGTTTGGACCGGGCCAGCCGGTCGACGGCATCGGCCACCAGCGCGGCGACACTCGATTCGTCTTTCCGGATGACGACCTCCACAATGGCCCCTCAGCCGAATCCGGTCAACCATCGGCCGACCGTCGCCGCCAACTCGGGACCGAGATCGGGGTGTATCTTCGGCGACAGACGGTAGGACGGCCCGTACAACCCGATGGAGGCCACGACCGTGCCGGCCTCGAGAACCGGTACGGCCAGGCCGTTCACCTCGTCGGCGAACTCCTCCTCGGTCCAGGCGAATCCGTCGTCCCGGATGCGGGCCAGGCGGGCTCGGATCCGATCGGGTTCGGTCTGGGACCGCACGGTGGTGGCCATCAACCGGCTCCGCAGATACCGGTCGAGGCGATCGGCGGGCCATGACGCCATCAGGACCAGGCCGTGGGCGACCACGTGAAACGGATGCCGCTCCGACTGCACGTCGGGAGCCCGCACGGGGCTGGGGGCGTCGATCTGGGCCACATACAACACGGCGTCACCATCGTCGACGGCCAGGGCGGCACTCTCACCGTGTTCGTCGCTCAGGGCCGTCAGCAACGATCGCAGGCGGTCCCGCAGCAGGGGCTTGGGCCCACCGTCCACGACCAGGGTGGCCAGTGCGGTGCCGGGCACCACCGTGCCGTCGGCGGTCCGTTCCACCATGCCCAACTCGACCAGCGTGGCCACCAACCGCGACGTCGTCGACCGGGGCAAACCGGTTCGTCGCCCGAGTTCCCGCACCCCAACCGGGCCTCCGGCGGCAACCACGGCCTGAAGCAGGGTGAACGCTCGCTCGATCGGTCCTCTTGACCGCCCCGGTTCTTCGGCCATACACTTTGATCCTATCAGATAGGACGTTCCATTGAATGGGACACCAGCGGAAGGACCTGATCCTCGACATGGGGACCTCTCGTCTCACCCCACCGGCCACACCCGACTTCTACTCCTACCCATGGACTCCCCTGACCAGCGCCGTGATCGACGGCGACTTCGTGGCCCTGACCTGGCCCGACGGAACCGGCCTTGCGGCCCATGGATGGTGGCTGCGGGAAAGTGTGGTGGCCGAAGGGGCCACCGACCCCGTCACCCGGGAACTCACCGTCGATCCGGCCGATCTACCCGACGACTTGACGGTGACCTCCGTCGCCGTCGACGACGACGGCGCCCTGGCGGCATGCTGGAGCGACGGCTTCTCGGGAACGCTGCATCCGGGCTGGCTCCGCCACGTCGCCGACGGGCAGCACCGCAGCTCGGCCGGGCTGCCGACGGCCATCGCCTGGACGGCCGCCACCATGGTCGAACCTCCGACCTTCGATGGACGCCGGGCCCTGGCCGACGATGAGGAATTGCTGGCCTTCCTCGAGGCCATGGTCACCTTTGGTGTGGCCCGCCTTCGCAGGCTACCTGTCGACGACACCGGACGGCTGGACGAGGAGGGCCAACCGGTCGAGGCGCTGGCCCGACTGACCGACCGCATCGGGGTTCGCCGGCGCACCAATTTCGGTGACCTGTGGAACGTGAAAGCCGAGATAACCGGCGACCATGAGAACGCCATCGCCAACACCGGGTTCCGGCTCGGCCCCCACGCCGATCTGCCCACCCGGGAGGTGCCGCCGGGATTTCAGCTCCTGCATTGTGTGGCCAACACCGTGGCCGGTGGATGGAGCACCATGGCCGACGGCGCCGCTCTGGTTGCCCACCTGGAGACCGAGGAACCCGAGACCTACGAAGCCCTGACCACCCTGCGTTGGGTGTTCTTCAACCGATCCCGGGACCACGATCATCGCTGGACCGGACCCATGATCGACCTCGGCGGGCCTGGCCTGCCCCTGACCCTCCGGGCCTTCTACCCGGTCCGGGGCTTCCCCGACATGGACCCGGCCGACGTGCCTCGGGCCTATCGGGCGGCCAAACGGTTCCACCAACTGGCTGCGGATGCCCGGATTCCAGATCCGCTACCCGTTCCATCCGGGGGATCTGATCGGCTTCGACAACCGACGCATGCTGCATGGTCGGGACGCCTTCGATGCCGGCGCCGGCGTTCGCCACCTGCGAGGCACCTATGTCGACCACGACGAGATCTACTCCCGCCTCCGGGTCCTCCGCCGACACGCCCGTCTCACCGACTCCGCACCGGATGGGCCTGCCTCCATCGAGACCGGGCGCGGATCCGCCGGTACCGAGAACCACGACAAGGAATTCGCCCCATGATTCCATCCCCGTCCCGCAGCGTGTTCGTGACCTGTGCCGTCACCGGCTCAGGCGACACCGTGAACAAGTCGGACAAGGTGCCGTTCACCCCCGAATCCATCGCCACCGACTGCATCGAGGCGGCCAAGGCCGGGGCCGCCATCGTCCACATCCATGTTCGCGACCCCATCACCGGTGCCCCGGCCCGGGAGGTCGACTACTACCGGGAGGTGGTGGAACGGGTACGGGACTCGGGCACCGATGTGGTGCTGAACCTCACCGCCGGCATGGGCGGCGACCTCACCTTCGGCTCGGCCGAGCGTCCGTTTCCGGTGGACGACACGGGAACCGACATGGCCGGAGCCACCGAACGGCTCGACCATGTGCGGGAGCTGCGACCCGAGATCTGCACCCTTGACTGCGGAACCATGAACTTCGGTGAGGGCGACTACATCATGACCAACTCCCCGGCCACCCTGATCGAGATGGCCCGCCAGGTCCGGGACCTCGGGGTTCGACCCGAGCTGGAGCTGTTCGACCTCGGCCACCTGAGCTTCGCTCGATGGCTGGTGGACCAGGGCCTGGTGGTCGATCCGGTGATGGTCCAGCTGTGCATGGGCATCCCGTGGGGCGCCCCCAACGACATGAACTCGCTCATGGCCTTCGTGAACAACCTGCCCGAGGGCTGGACCTACTCCGCCTTCTCCATCGGGCGGGACCAGTTCAACTATGTGGCCGCCGCCGCTCTGGTCGGTGGCAACGTCCGGGTCGGGCTGGAGGACAACCTCTATCTGTCCCGAGGCCGGCTGGCCGGCAACGCCGAGCTGGTGGCCCGGGCCGTCACCATCCTCGAAGCCATGAACATCGAGGTGCTCGGTCCCGAGGCGGTTCGCGACAGGCTGGAACTGGCCACACCGTGACCGGCCCGAACCCCGCACCCCCCGGAACTTTGAGCGTCGGACGACCCACCAACGGGTCGTCCCGTGCTCAAAGTTCTGGAAGTGAGGCAGTCGGGTCGAGCGACGAGCCGACAGCACTCCCTGCCACCGTGGCCTGCGTGGGCGGAGGGGTGATCGGCAGCGCCTGGGCCGCCCGGTTCGTGCTCAACGGGGTCGACGTCACCATCGCCGATCCCTCACCGGAGGCCGCGCGCGTCGCCCACGAGGTCCTGGCCAACGCGATACGGGCCTGGGACCTGCTGGGCCTGCCCACCGATACCTCGGTTCGCGGTGACCTGAGCGTGACCGATTCCATCGCCGCAGCCGTGGCCGACGCCGACCATATCCAGGAGAGCGTGCCCGAGCGACTGGCGCTGAAGCAGAAGGTGCTGGCGGAGATCGAGGCCTCGGCCCGGCCCGACGCCGTGATCGCCAGCTCCACCTCGGGCTTCCGGCCCTCGGTCCTCCAAGCCGACTTGCTCCACCCCCAGCGGTTGGTGGTGGGCCACCCGTTCAACCCGGTCTACCTACTACCCCTGGTCGAGGTGGTGGGCGGCCGGGCCACCGACGCCGAGGTGGTGGAGCGAGCCCGAGCCCACTACCGGGCCGCCGGCATGAAGCCGCTGCACGTTCGGGTCGAGATCGACGCCTTCATCGCCGACCGGCTCCTGGAGGCGGTATGGCGCGAGAGCCTGTGGCTGGTGGCCGACGGGGTGGCCACGACCTCCGAGATCGACGACGCCATCCGCTACGGCTTCGGTCTTCGCTGGGCTCAGATGGGACTGTTCGAGACCTATCGGGTAGCCGGCGGTGAGGCCGGGATGCGCCACTTCATCGCCCAGTTCGGCGAGGCCCTGTCGTGGCCGTGGACCAAGCTGACCGACGTGCCCGAACTGACCGACGAGCTCATCGACACCATCGCCGAGCAGTCCGACGCCCAGAGCGGCCACCACTCCATCCGGGAACTGGAGCAGATTCGCGATGCCAACCTGGCCGCCATCCTCCTTGCCCTGGAACACAACCAGTGGGGGGCGGGCCAAACCCTGGCCGATCAGCGGGCAGCGCGCTAGTCGGCTCGGGCCGGAGCCCCCAAGTCCTGGAGCTTTCGGTGCCCAGAGCGGCCGCGTCGCCTGGGTGCCGGGCGTCGAGTCCGGCGCCAAGGCCGCACTCGAGGTCATCGCCCGGTTCGCTCGACGACCACCCGAGCGGTGATGCCGGATCGGGCACCGGATGGGTGCCGGCCCTCGCTCCACTTGTTCTCGGCCCGAGTTTCAAATAGCGTCTGGAGGTGGCGACAGTGGTGCGTGACGTTGCCCCCGGTCGCCGTTTCGCCCGAACGTGGCCGCTACCGAGCCGAGTCAACGTCAAAAGGGGACAACATGGCGAATAGTGTGAAGTCGGCGATCGTGCAGACGGCGTGGACCGGCGACAAGGAGTCGATGATCGAGGCCCACGAGAAGTACGTGGCCGAGGCGGCGGCCCAGGGCACACAGGTGATGTGCTTTCAGGAGCTGTTCTACGGACCCTACTTCTGCCAGGTGCAGGAGGCGGAGTACTACAGCTACGCCGAGGCCATCCCCGACGGCCCCACAACCAAGCGATTCCAGGAACTGGCGGCCAAGCACGGGATGGTGCTGGTGTTGCCGATGTACGAAAAGGAACAGGAAGGTCTGCTGTACAACACGGCGGCCGTCATCGACGCCGACGGAAGCTACCTGGGCAAGTACCGCAAGATCCACATTCCCCAGGTCAAGGGATTCTGGGAGAAGTTCTACTTCCGGCCCGGCAACCTTGGCTATCCGGTGTTCGACACCGCGGTAGGCAAGGTGGCGGTGAACATCTGCTATGACCGGCACTTCCCCGAAGGCTGGCGCATGTTCGGTCTCAACGGTGCCGAGATCGTCTTCAATCCGTCGGCCACCAGCCGTGGCCTGTCGGCGTATCTATGGAAGCTGGAGCAGACATCGGCGGCGGTGGCCAACATGTACTTCGTCGGCGCCATCAACCGGATCGGCATTGAACCGCTCGGCGACAACGACTTCTACGGCACCAGCTACTTCTGCGATCCTCGGGGCCAGTTCGTGGGCGACGTGGCCTCCGACCAGGACGCCGAGCTGGTGATCCGGGATCTCGATCTCGACCTCATCGGCGAGGTGCGCAGCCAGTGGGCCTTCTACCGCGATCGGCGTCCGGAACTGTACGGCAAGATCACCGAACTCTGAGAACGAACGGGAACGAAGGACCGACAATGACGACATACATCAAGAACGGAACCGTCATCAGCGCCACCGGGGCGACGAAACTCGACGTGCTCATCGATGGTGAGATCGTGGCTGCCGTCTATCATCCGGGGTCGACCCTGGCAACGACGGCCGAGGAATCGGCGTCATCGGTGATCGATGCCGCCGGAAAGTACGTCATCCCCGGTGGCGTCGACGTTCACACCCATATGGAGCTGCCGTTCGGCGGCACCTACGCCTCCGACACCTTCGAGTCCGGAACCCGGGCCGCGGCCTGGGGTGGAACCACCACCATCGTCGACTTCGCGGTGCAAAGCCACGGTCGCCAGGTCCGGGAATGCCTGGACGAGTGGCACGCCAAGGCCGAAGGCAACTGCGCCATCGACTACGGGTTCCACATGATCATCGGTGAGGTCAACGAAGCCTCGCTCAAGGAGATGACCATCCTGGTCGACGAGGGCCTCTCCAGCTTCAAGCTGTTCATGGCCTACCCGGGGGTGTTCTACTCCGACGACGGTCAGATCCTGCGAGCCATGCAGAACGCAGCCGAAACCGGTGGCATGATCATGATGCACGCCGAGAACGGGATCGCCATCGACGTGCTGGCCGAACAGGCGGTGTCCCGGGGTGAGACCGATCCCATCTACCACGGCATGGTCCGGCGGGCCGAGCTGGAGAGCGAAGCCACCCATCGGGCCATCCAACTGGCCAAGGTGGGCGCGGCCCCGCTCTACATCGTGCACCTGTCGGCCTCGGGGGCATTGGAGGAGGTGACCAGGGCTCGCAACAACGGCGCCAACGTCTTTGCCGAGACCTGCCCCCAGTATCTGTACCTCAACCTCGAGGACCATCTCGGAGCCCCCGGCTTCCAGGGTGCCGGCTATGTCTGCTCCACTCCCCTGCGGACCAAGCACGAGCATCATCACGCCGATCTGTGGAAGGGCCTGCGCACCGACGACCTCTCGGTGGTGTCCACCGACCACTGCCCGTTCTGCATGAAGGACCAAAAGAGCTGGGACGAGACGACTTCCGGGCCATCCCCAACGGAATCGGTGGGGTCGAGCACCGGATGGACCTCATCTACCAGGGGGTGGTCAACGGCGAGATCGGCCTGGCCCGCTGGGTTGAGCTGTGCGCGACCACCCCGGCCCGGATGTTCGGGCTCTACCCCCGAAAGGGGTCATCCAACCGGGCTCGGACGCCGACATCGTGATCTACGACCCCAACGCCAGCTGGTCGATCAGCGTCGACAACCATCACATGAACATGGACTACTCGGCCTACGAGGGCATCGAGGTCGACGGCAAGGTCCGGACCGTGCTGTCGAGGGGCCGGGTCATCGTCGACAACGACCAGTACCTGGGCTCGAAGGGTGACGGCCAGTACCTGCGCCGGGGCCTGTGCCAGTACTTGATGTAGCCACCGGACGGCTGGGGTGTCCGTCGAAAAAGTGATCGACTTCGAGGTGAAGACGGCATGAAACAGATCCATCATCTGATCAACGGAGTGACGGTGGAAGCCGGCTCGGGTCGAACAGGGCCGGTCTACGATCCGGCCACCGGCAACCAGACCGGCGAGGTCGGACTGGCGTCGGAGGCCGACGTCGATGCCGCCGTGGCCGCCGCTGCCGCCGCCTTCGAGGAGTGGCGCCACGTCAGCATCGCCCGTCGCACCAAGCTCATGTACGCCTTCCGGAACCTGGTCGAGGCCAATGGGGAGGAGATCGCGGCCAGGCTGACGGCCGAACACGGCAAGGTCCTCAGCGACGCCATGGGTGAGGTGAGCCGGGGGCTGGAGAACATCGAATACGCCTGCGGTATCGCCGAGCTGTTGAAGGGCGAGTACAGCTCCAACGCCTCGACCGGGGTTGACGTGCACAGCGTTCGTCAGCCCCTGGGGGTGGTGGCCGGCATCACCCCGTTCAACTTCCCGGCAATGGTTCCACTCTGGACCATTCCCAATGCCATCGCCGCCGGAAACACCTACGTGCTCAAGCCGTCCGAGCGGGACCCGTCGGCGCCCAGGTACATTGCCGAGCTGTTTCACGAGGCCGGCTTCCCCGACGGGGTGCTGAATGTCGTCAACGGTGACAAGGTGGCGGTCGATCGACTGCTCCATCATCCCGACGTGCAGGCCATCTCCTTCGTCGGCTCCACCCCGATCGCCAAGTACATCTACCAGACCGGTACCGCCAACGGGAAGCGGGTTCAGGCCTTGGCCGGGGCGAAGAACCACATGGTCGTGCTGCCCGATGCCGACATCGGGCTGGCCGCCGACGCCGCCGTGTCGGCCGCCTTCGGCTCGGCCGGGGAGCGCTGCATGGCCATTTCGGTGCTGGTCACCGTCGGTGACGTGGCCGATCCCCTGATCGAGGCCATCACCGAACGAATGGCCAAGCTCAAGGTGGGTGACGGCACCGATCCCCGCTCGGAGATGGGCCCCCTGATCACCAGGGAGCACCGGGATCGGGTTGCCGACTACATCGGCCAGGGTGCAGAGGCCGGGGCCTCGGTGGTCGTCGACGGTCGCACCACCGAGTTCGATGGTGACGGCTTCTTCCTCGCCCCCAGCCTGATCGACAACGTCACCACCGACATGACCGTCTACCAGGACGAGATCTTCGGGCCGGTCCTGAGTGTGGTCAGGGTCGATTCCTACACCGACGCCCTCAAGATGATCCAGGACAACCACTGGGGCAACGGCACCGCCATCTTCACCCGCGACGGAGGCGCGGCACGGGCCTTCCAGGAGGAGGTCGAGGCCGGCATGGTGGGAGTCAACGTGCCCATCCCGGTTCCCGTCGGCTATCACAGCTTCGGCGGCTGGAACGATTCGCTGTTCGGCGACACCACGATGTACGGACCGGAGGGCGTCAAGTTCTTCACCCGGCCCAAGGTCATCACCTCCCGGTGGCCCGATCCCGGCACCAGCTCGGTCGACCTCGGCTTCCCGCGAACCCACTGAGCATCGGTCGAATCCCGGCGACAACCAACATCATCAGCGGCAACAGAGAAGGACAGGAACCCCATGGATTTCGGCGTTGTACTGCAAACCGATCCGCCCGCATCGCGGGTCATCGAGCTGGCCCGCACGGCCGAGACCCTCGGGTTCAACCACGCCTGGACCTTCGACAGTCACGTGTTGTGGCAGGAGCCCTACGTCATCCACTCCCAGATACTGTCGGCCACCAGTCGCATGGTGGTGGGACCAATGGTCACCAACCCGGGGACCAGGAACTGGACGGTATCGGCCTCGGTGTTCGCCACCCTCAACGACATGTTCGGCCCTCGAACCATCTGTGGCATCGGTCGGGGCGACTCGGCCATGCGGGTCATCGGCCACAAGCCGTGCAACCTGGCCACCCTGTCGGAGTCCATGAAGGTCATCAAGGGCCTGGCCGAAGGACGGACCGTCACCTACAACGGCACCGAGCAACACTTCCCCTGGGTGGCCGAGGGCGAGAACGAGCTGAAGATCCTCATGGCCGCCTACGGCCCCAAGGCTCTTCACCTGTGCGGATCGGAGACCGACGGTTTCATCCTCCAGCTGGCCGATCCCCAGATCGCCGAGTGGACCATCGGCGCCGTTCGCCAGGCCGCGGCCGACGCCGGTCGCGACCCCGACGACCTGTACATCTGCGTGGCCGCCCCGGCCTATGTCGGTGATGACATCGAGCACCAGCGGGAACAGACCCGCTGGTTCGGGGGCATGGTGGGTAACCACGTGGCCGACCTGGTCGACCGGTACGGGGCCGACACCGACATGGTGCCGGCGGCACTGACCGACTACATCAAGGGCCGGAAGGGCTATGACTACTCCGGGCACGGCAAGGCCGGTCACGACCACACCGATTTCGTCCCCGACGAGATCATCGACCGGTTCTGCCTACTCGGCACCGAGGACCAGCATGTGGCCCGGCTCCGGGAGCTTCGGGACCTCGGCGTCGACCAGTTCGCCATCTACCTCATGCACGATCGCAAGGACGAAACCCTGAACGCCTACGGCCAGCGGGTGATCCCCCACCTTCGGGCCGGGACTTGAGGGCGGCGTCGATGGCTGACGATCGTGGGCCGTTGATCGTCGACGCGACGATGACATCGAGGCTGGGTGCGGTGGGTCGTTGGGCCCAGAACCTCGGCCTGGTGGCGGTGGCCGTGGCGGTAATGGTCGTGGCGTGGGAAGGCTACAAGGCGATCGGCGGGGCCATGGGCGGAACCTGGCCCGGAACATCGGTCGATCTGCCGGTTTCCCCCGACGACCTGACGATGCCCCATACCTGGTCCATTGTCGGCAGCCTGTTCGAGCCGGTCCAGCGAGGTAGTGACGAGATCCTGGCCGTCTTCCTGCTGAAAGCAGCCGCCTTCACCTTCGTCGAGGCTGGACTGGGCTTCGCCATCGGTGTGATCGTCGGTCTCGGACTGGCCGTTCTCATGCTCCGATCGCCTCTGCTGGATCGGGCCCTGGTGCCGTGGATCAACATCAGCCAGACGGTTCCCCTGATCGCCCTGGCCCCCATCGTCGTCACCTGGGGCCGAACCACCTTTCTGGGCGACACGGTGTCGGTGGCGCTGATCGCCGCCTATCTCACGTTCTTCCCGGTGGCCGTCAACGGTCTTGCCGGGCTCAAGTCGCCGTCGGGCGACACCCTGGAGCTGATGCGTTCCTATGCCGCACCGTGGTCCAAAACGCTGATCTCCTTGCGTCTCCCCGCCGCCCGGCCCTATCTCTTCCCGGCATTCAAGCTGGCCGCCACCTTGAGCGTGGTCGGAGCCATTGTCGGTGAGATCTCGGCCGGGGTACGGGGCGGATTGGGCCGAGCCGTACTCGACTATGCCGGTCGCTACACCACCGGACCGGAGAAATTGTACGCCGCCGTCCTAGGGGCCGCCCTGCTGGGACTGTTCGTGTTCGGAATGGCCAATCTGGCCGAGCGACGTTTGGTCAAACAGGGCGAGGACCAACCACGATGAGCAGGCCGGCGATCGTTGTCCAATCGGTCGACAAGACGTTCAATCCCGGAACCCGGGGCGAAGTGGCGGCCCTGGAGACCGTCGACCTGACGGTGGCCCCCGGCGAGTTCGTGTCCCTGATCGGGCCGTCGGGCTGCGGGAAGTCCACCCTGCTTCGGCTCATCGCCGATCTCATCACCCCGACGGCGGGGGAGATCGAGGTGTTCGGCAAGTCGGCCCACCAGGCCCGACTCGACCGCGACTACGGCATGGCGTTCCAGTCGGCCGGATTGTTCTCCTGGCGCAAGGTGGCCCGCAACATCGAACTCCCGCTCGAACTGATGGGCTGGTCGAAGTCGGACCGGGAGGCCCGATCGGCCGAGATGCTGGCGATGGTCCGGCTGCCCGAGTTCGGCAAACACTATCCATGGCAGCTGTCGGGGGGAATGCAGCAGCGGGTCGCCATCGCCCGAGCCCTGTCGTTCAAGCCACGGCTGCTGTTGATGGACGAGCCGTTCGGCGCCCTCGACGAGATGACGAGGGAGCATATGCAGTCCGAGTTGCTCAGCCTGGTGTCCGATCTCGGGACCACGGTGGTCTTCGTCACCCATTCGATCTCGGAGGCGACGTTCCTGTCGGACCGAGTCGTGGTGCTCTCACCTCGACCGGGTCGGATTCACGAGATCATCCAGGTGCCCCTCGGCTCCGAGCGGACCGACGACGCCAGGGAGGACCCGGCGTTCTTCGCCTGCTCGACCGAGATCCGCGAGTCGCTTCGAGCCATCGGAGCGGCGGCGTGACGGCCCGGGCAGTACTACGGCCCGACGGGACCGGGCTCGGGTCGCTCAAGGTACGCCAAAGGCTGGTCACGTTCGGCCCGGCCATCGTGGCCGGCGTCGTCTTCGTCGTCGGCTGGGAGCTGACGGTCCGGCTTTTCGGAATCAGTGAGTTCCTGCTTCCCCGCCCGTCCTCCATCCTGGCCGCGCTGATCGACAACTGGTCCGGAGCCGAAGGCGGTTCGACGGTACCCCTGTGGCAAGCCGGCTGGAACACCACCGTCATCGCCGTGACCGGGCTGCTCATCGGAGTGACGCTGGGAGGCCTCCTGGCGCTGGCCGTCACCCGCTTCGTCAGGGTCGGCCGCGCCATCACCCCGCTGGCCGTGGCCGCCAACGCCACCCCGATCATCGCCCTGGCCCCGATCTTCAACGCCTGGTTCGGCATCACCAGCATGGTCAGCAATCAGGCGGTGGTGGTGGTCGTGGTCTTCTTCCCCGTGTTCGTCAACACCGCACGAGGTCTACTCGATGTCGAGCCGGCCCAACTGGAACTGATGCGCTCGTACGGGACGTCGGACATGGGCGTGCTTCGCCATGTCCGTATCCCCAACGCCATTCCCTTTTTCCTGACGTCACTGCGGTTGGCGGCTCCGCTCAGCGTCATCGCCGCCATCGTGGCCGAGTACTTCGGTGGCCCCCAGGACCGCCTCGGACCGGTCATCACCCAGAACGCCAGCTTTGCCCGCTACGACGTGGCCTGGGCCGCCATCGTGGTGGCCAGCGTCGTCGGTCTCGTCCTGTTCGGTCTGGCTCTCGCCGTGGAGCGTGTGGCCATGCCCTGGCGACGACCATCGTGATGTGAATACGCTAGGGCTTCGGCCTCTGCGCCTCGCAAACGGCAACACACCCACAGGGAGAGCAACATGCACCACGACACCAACGAACGAAGCCCTAATTTCCGACGATGGCTGTGGCCGGCAACGGGGTTGCTGGCCTTGCTGCTGGTGCTCGGCGCCTGTGGCGACGGAGACGACTCGGACGAGACCTCGACCGACGACACCGAGGCCGAGGCGACCGACGATGCCGCCGACGGCGAGGAGGCAGCCGCTGACGACGGGGCGGCCGATGCCGAGGAGGCGACCGACGATGCCGCCGCTGACGCCGGTAGCTGCGAAACGGTTGACGAAGTGAGCCTGCAGCTGCAGTGGTTCGCTCAGGCCCAGTTCGCCGGCTACTACGCGGCAAAGGACGAGGGGTTCTACGAGGCTCACTGTCTCGATGTCGAAATCGTCGAGGGTGGCGTTGACATCGTGCCCCAGCAACAGCTCGGGTCCGGTGCCGTCGACTACGCCATCTCGTGGGTTCCCAAGGCCCTGGTCTCCAGGGACGAGGGCATCGACATCGTCAACGTGGCCCAGATCTTCCAGCGGTCGGGCACGCTCCAGGTGTCGTTCGCCGACGCCGGTATCGACGCCCCCGAGGATCTTGCCGGCAAGAAGGTCGGCAACTGGGGCTTCGGTAACGAGTTCGAGCTGCTGGCCGGGGCCCGCTCCGCCGGACTCGACCCGACCGCCGACTTCGAGATGATCCAGCAGGCCTTCGACATGCAGGCTCTGCTGAGCGGCGAGATCGACGCCGCCCAGGCCATGACGTACAACGAATACGCCCAGGTCCTGGAGACCGTCAATCCCGACACCGGCGAGCTGTACACGGCCGACGACCTGACCGTGATCGACTGGAACGATGTCGGCACGGCCATGCTCCAGGACGCCGTCTGGGCCGACGGCACCAGGCTGGGCGACGAGGCCTACGACGACCAGACGACCCGCTTCATCGCAGCCTCGGTCGAGGGATGGATCTGGTGTCGTGACAATCCCGACGACTGTGTCGATGTCGTATTGGCCAACGGTCCCACGCTCGGTGCCTCCCATCAGGCATGGCAGCTCAACGAGATCAACAAGCTCATCTGGCCCTCGGCGGGCGGAATCGCCGTGATGGACAAGGCGCTGTGGGACCAGACCATCGAGATCGCGCTGTCGGAGGCGGTGCTTCCCGCTGCTCCCGATGATGCCGCCTACACCACCGAGTACTCCGAAGCGGCGCTGGAGCTCCTGGGCGACGCCGATGTCACCGGTGAAGGGTGGAGCCCGATCGAGGTCGTGCTCAACGAGGGAGGCGAGTAGCCGCCTTCGTCTCGGCGGCCGATTCGATCCGATCGGCGCCTCCGACGATCACGCGTTCCGGCTTCCGTGGCTCCGATTCCCGGAGTTGCGGAGGCCGGGATCGGCCGGTCCTGGCCTCTCGACCCCGGCGAGCCCCTTCCGTCACCCGCCGCTCCGATTTCTCGGAGTTCTCGCTGACAGACGGGCCACGACGATGCAATCCGGCCCGGCCGGGGTCTCCGGTACCGCCTACCATGGCGCCATGAGCCGAGATCAGTTCTACCAACGACTGACCACAACCCTGGACGGGATCCAAGCCGACGGGCTGTGGAAGAGCGAGCGCATCATCGTGTCACCCCAGGGCGGCGAGGTGCTGGTAGACCAGGACGGGCAACCGCGACCGGTGCTCAACCTGTGCGCCAACAACTACCTGGGGTTGGCCGACAACGCCGATATCATCGCCGCCGCCAACCGGGCCATGATCACCCATGGCTTCGGTATGGCCTCGGTCCGCTTCATCTGCGGCACCACCGACCTCCACCGCCGCTTGGAGACCGAACTGGCCGACTGGCTGGGTTACGACGACACCATCTCCTTCGCCGCCTGCTTCGACGCCAACGGTGCGGTGTTCGAGCCCCTGCTGTCGAGCGAGGACGCCATCGTCTCCGACTCGCTCAACCACGCCTCCATCATCGACGGCATCCGGCTGTGCAAGGCTCAGCGCCACCGCTTCGCCACCGGCGACATCGGCGATCTGGAGGTGAAGGTCTCCGAGGCCAGGGCGGCCGGGGCCCGGACCACCTTGATCGTGACCGACGGGGTGTTCTCCATGGACGGGGTTGCCGCCGACCTGCCCGGAATCTGCGAGGTCGCCGATCGCCACGACTGTCTGGTCATGGTCGACGACTGTCACGCCACCGGATTCATCGGCCCCGACGGCCGGGGTACGCCATCGCTGCACGGAGTGGCCGATCGCATCGACATCCTCACCTCCACACTGGGCAAGGCCGTGGGCGGCGGCATGGGCGGCTTCGTGGCCGCTCGCCAACCCGTCGTCGACCTGTTGCGGCAGCGAGCCCGACCCTACCTGTTCTCCAACGCCGTGGCCCCGGGGCTGGTGGCCGGAGCCATCAAGGCCATCGAGCTGGCCCGTGATGGTGAGCATCTCCGACAACGCATCGCCGACAACGCCGCCCGGTTCCGATCAGCCATGGAGGCCGCCGGGTTCGAGCTGATGGGGGCCGGCCATCCCATCATCCCCGTGCTACTGGGCGACGCCGTGTTGGCCCAGGAGTTCGCGGCGCGCCTTCTCGACCACGACGTCTATGTCACCGCCTTCTCCTACCCCGTGGTCCCCCGGGGCACGGCCCGGATCCGGACCCAGATGAGTGCAGCCCACACCACCGAGCAGCTCGACCGGGCCATCGACGCCTTCATCGTCGTGGGCCGGGAGCTGGAGGTCATCGCGTGACCGGCACCGACGCAGGGCCCACCGTTTCCCGACCGACCATGTCGGCCCTGCGCAAGACGGCGCCGGGGCCGGGCCTGAGCCTGGAGACCATCGAGTGGCCGCCGGTGGGCCCCAGCGACGTGCTGATCGAGGTTCGACGCATGGCCATCTGTGGCACCGACCTCCACATCTACGAGTGGAACGACTGGGCGGCGGGGGCGGTGCCCACGCCGATCACCCTCGGTCATGAGTTCATGGGCGTGGTGGCCGCCATCGGCGACCACGTGGCCAGCTCCTTCCCCGGCATCGAGCCGGGGGCCAGGGTCACCGCCGAGGGCCACATCACCTGTGGCCGGTGCCGCAACTGCCGGGCCGGGCGCCGCCACCTGTGCCGCAACACCATCGGGGTCGGTGTCCAGCGGGACGGGGCCTTCGCCCAGTATGTGGCCGTGCCGGCATTCAACGTCTACCGCCTCCCCGATCACATCGACGACGACACCGCCGCCATCCTGGATCCCCTGGGCAATGCCGTGCATACGGCACTGGCCTTCGACCTGGTCGGGGAGGATGTGCTGATCACTGGAGCCGGACCGATCGGGCTGATGGCGGTTCCCATCGCCCAGCGGGCCGGGGCCCGCCATGTGGTCATCACCGATCTCAACGACAACCGCCTGGCCGTGGCCGAGGAGGTGGGGGCGACCCGTACCGTCAACGTGACCAGACAGAATCTGACCGATGTCATGGAGGACCTGGGCATGACCGAGGGCTTCGACGTCGGACTCGAGATGTCAGGAGCGCCGGCCGGGCTGACCACCATGATCGACGTGATGAACAATGGCGGTCGAATCGCCCTGCTGGGGCTGGTTCCGGCCGGTACCGGGGTGGATTGGAATGACGTCATCTTCAAGGGACTGACCTTGCAGGGCATCTACGGCCGAAAGCTGTTCGACACCTGGTACAAGGCGGCCGCCCTACTCGAGGACGGTCTGGACATCACCCCCATCATCGGCCGAAGCTTCCCGTTGGCCGAATTCGAATCGGCGTTCGCCGCCCTGCGGAGCGGGGACGTGGCCAAGGTTCTGCTGACGTGGGACTGATGACGCAGGGCCCGGTGACCTTCGGCCCTGCCACAGTTCCACGTCGTGCTTCGACAATGAAGGTGGGCCGTCGAGGACGACCCGGCCTGCGGGCCCTGACCCCGTTCGAGGCAGACCATGTCCGACTATCCGACCTCCCAGTACCCGGTTCCCGACTTCACGCCGCCCGATGACGAGCCGCCCCGACGGCGGGGCTACTGGTCCAGTACCCCTCCGTGGTACGGGATGATGGTGGCCGCCATCCTGATCGTGATGCTGGCCATCCTGTTGATCCTGCTGTTCAGGGACGACGACACCGAAACCACGGCCGGCGAGGACACCACCACGTCGATCACCCAGACCACCGTCGAGACGACGGCCACGGTGCCGAGCACGTCCGGCTCGTCGACCTCGTCGTCGTCGACCGCGACGTCCTCGTCATCGACGACAACATCGATCACCTCCACCACCTCGACGACGGTGCCGTCCGCGACGTCGACCGCGATGCCGCCCTCCACGTCGACCACGGTCGATCCGGCGGTCTACGACACGGCGGTGTGGCCCTGGGTCGACTCCGCCACCCGGTACGACGATCCGGTCGAGGCGGCAAAGGGATTCGCCCTGGACTTCCTGGGATTCGACCAGGTCTTCGCCCGACAGTACATGCCGGGCGACAGCCGTTCGGGCGAGGTGGAGATCCGACAGTTCCGGGCCGGGCCGACCACCACGGTGTTCGTCCGCCAACTCGGACCCGATGACACCTGGTGGGTGCTGGGGTCGGCCACCGAGAACATCCGTCTCGACGAGCCGGACGCGCTGGACGAGATCGACAGCCCGCTGACCGTCAGCGGCGAATCGGTGGCCTTCGAGGCGGTCGTCAACGTCGAACTCAGGGTCGACGGATCGACCACCCCCCTGGTCGAGGGAATCGTCATGGGTGGCGGCACAGAGCTGGCGCCGTTCGAGGAGACATTCACCTTCGACGACCCTGATGAAGGCCGGGGCGCCCTGGTGCTGTTCACCGTCAGCGCCCGAGACGGCGAGGTCCAGGAGGCATCGGTGGTCAGGGTGGTCTTCGGATCCTGACCGGACGCGTTCGCCCGTTCGCCGCCGGTGTGGCATACTTCGACCTGCATCCCCAAGAACAACAACGCCTTGTTCGAAGGGTGTCGCTGGAGTTACCTGCCGTACTTCAGGCAACCGAGAAGAATGCCCGTAGGCTCTAGTGATCGAGGCTTGTTCCTACTGAAGCCTCGGATCGGCTTCCAGCCGATCGAACAGTCGGCGGTGTCCGGAGCCAGGTGCCGGGCACCGCCGCTGGCTTTTTGTACGCTCGAGGCGCCGGTCGGTCTGTCCTGGATGCACGGGGTGGAAGCGCATAGCACGCCTCCTGCCGGCTCAACGGCACTGCTCGGCGGGTGGGTGACGGGGCGCAGGTGTGGATCGGAGGCTTCCTGCAAGAGTGGGGCAGTGATGCCCGGAGAACGTGTTCGACCCGTTGTCGGGTCACGCAACGGTGAATCCGGTCACAACCGTCGGTCGGGGCGAGATGATGAGTCGCCTCCGGCAACGTCGCCGAGGACGCCTCGGGCCCGCCGAACCATGGACACGGTTGGCTCGATCTGCGAAAAACCGGGAGGATAGCTCTCCAGTGCACGGGTGCCGTAGTCGAGGACGCGCCGGGCATACAGCATTACTTCCTCATCGGATGTGGCGGCTTCGAGATCGTCGACAAACGTCGTTGCCAGCAGATGACAGATCCATCCCGTCCGCTGACGACAGAAGCCGTGTGGGAACCGGTAGCAGATGTCCTGGCCGATGTCGGGGAGAACAAGCGTGGCTCCCTCGGACGCGACCCGGTCAAGGTACTTGAAAAACTCACGACGCATCTGGGCCCGGTCCTCCTCCAACAACGCCAACTCCCCGGCGAAGTAATGCCCGTGACCGTTGTCGGGATCGATCCGACGAACGAAGTCGACGAGAAAGCGGAGGTCCTCGAGTCGGCCTGCGCGGTTGCGCGGAGTGGAGGCGATGCTCCGGAAGGTGTCCCGCAAGTCCACCGCAGCGTCGATGAGGACTCCGTCCACTGTCTGGTAGTCGAGCCCAACCTCGGCGTGGAGCGAGAAACGGACCGCAGATTCGTTGGCCAGAAGGAGTTCGGCCTGTCCGGCAATCAAGTCGATGGTGTGGTCATACGAGCCGACATCCGAGCGATCGAATTCGATCCGACGAATCGACTCGATGTCGAACGGAAGCTTGGAGCCGAACTCGGCTATCTGGATCAATGGCTTTCCGATTGCGTGACGTACGCCGATCTCATAGAGAACATTCGGATTGTTGCCGGTGGCGTCGGCGATCACGAGCGGCGAACGAACCAGGTAGTTCAGCATCTGGATCGAGATGAGCCCGGGCCGCTCAATCTGATCGGCTCGCAGCGGCGTGAATCCGAGACGAGTAACAGCGGGTTCGATGATGGCGGCGAAAACGTCGTCAGCCCGGTTTCGAACGGCCGAGCCCGGTTCACCGATTGGGCTCACGACGAAACAGACACTCTCGTACATGACTCAGTGTGCTCCATACCGACGGTTGTCGTGGAACCGGCCGGCACTCACCGGCGACCGCCGGCCGTCGCCGGGCAGTGGCGAGTGTGGAAGTCGAGCTGGTACGGCAGTGTGTTCTCCGGCATCAGTCGGTCCTTGTTGCCGGCGGGAATGAAGAAGCGAGATCCATGAGGCGTGTCCGCTTGAAGATGGGGTAGAAGGATGTGTAGCACGGTTCCAACCACCCCACCATCTTGCCCGGACCGGGCGTGCCCCCGCAGCCGACCTGCCGTACTGTGAGGCTCGTGTCGCATCCCGCTGTTGAACCTGCGCCGACCGAACCGGGCTGGAGCGACTACGGCACATTGGCCTTCACCTATTTCGCCGTCGGGGTGACGGTGAGTGTGGCCATGATCGATGCCGGAATCTCCGTCGGCACCACCCTGATCGCCGCGCTCGTGGTGTATTCGGCCACCAGCGAGTTGGCCTTCCTGGCGGTCAAGGCAGCCGGAGGTTCGGCCCTGATCGGCATCCTCAGTGGTTGGCTGGTGGCCTCCCGCTTCGGGTTGCTGGCGGTCAGCCTCGGCACCCGATTCGGCGGGTCGCGCCCCCACCGGGCGGTCGCGTCCATCAACTCGTTCGACCCCAACGTGGCTCTGGCCATGCAGCAGCCCGAACCGAACCGGCTGCGCACCGTGTTCTGGAAGGTGACCGCAGCCCTGATGGCGGGCTGGTGGGTGGGCAGCATCGTCGGGGTTGTACTGGGCAACGTCATCGGCGACGGCGCCGCCTGGGGTCTGGACGCCGTGTTTCCCGCCGCCCTGCTGGCCATCATCGGCTCGGCCCTGCGGGCCAGGGACGGGTTGACGGCGGCATTGGCCGGCGGCGCCATCTGTCTGGTGTTGGTTCCCGTGGCCCCGGCCGGCGCCCCCATTCTGGCCAGCGCCCTGGGAGCAGCGGTGGCGGTGACGCTGTCCAGGAAAGGGGGCCGGGAATGAGTTCGGCGCCCGTGGGCCGGCAGTCATGAGCTGGTGGGTCATCCTGGCCCTGGCCGCCGGGGTCAGCGGGCAGCGCCTGGCCGGCATGTTCTGGGCCGGCCCGTTCCTGACCCGTCGACCGGCCCTGGCCCGCCTCGGCGGTCTGCTCCCCATGGCCGTGATCGCCGGCGTCATCGCCCAACTCTGCTTCGCCTCGTCGTCGACCTCGACCGGCTTGACCGTCGACGCCCGGGCCGTGGGGCTGGCCGTGGCCGCGGTCGCCGTCTGGCGACGGGCCCCGCTGATCGTGGTGGTCCTGGCCGCGGCGGCAGCCACGGCACTGGCTCGAGCCGTGGGATGACGTGCGGTCATGGCCGTGCTTGGGGCACCTTGCATCCCGCCGATTCGGCTGCGCAGCCTCATCGACGACCGGCAGGCCGATCGAAGGGAGCGCGACACCGGACCCGGCCCCCCTTCGGCCTTTTGCCTGTCCTCGTCCCCTTTCCGGGACGACGACACCCAAGACCTCGCGGCAAGCGGGGATGAGGAGGGGAGACCGGGGAGTTGGCTAGGTGCGGAACCCTTTCAGACCACTGTGGGGACCCCGACACAACAGCTCGCCCACCGTCGACAGCCGGGCGGTGTCGTCGACTCCGACGGCGATGACCCGGAGGGACGGACCGCCAAGTTCGAGCGCCACCTGCAGGCAGGCTCCGCACGGCTCGGTCAGGCCGTCGGCGGTCTGCGGGGCGGCGAGAACCAGGGTCGTCGGCCGACTGGCGGCGTCGACGGCGGCGAACAGGGCGACCCGCTCGGCACACATCGACAATCCGAGCGAGATGTTCTCGATCAGAACCCCGGTCACGGCTTGGCCGTCCTCACACCGCACGGCGGCGCCGGCGTTGAACTTGGAGTACGGCGCATAGGCCCTGATGCGAGCCGAACGGGCCGCGTACACCAGCTCCTGATCCTCGGCGGAAAGGGTTGCTACTGTGGTGGTGGACGAGTCGCTCACAGCACTCTTTCTACCACGGATGGTCGACCATCGACCGCCCTTCGGAACATCCCGTCGATGGCTACGGCTGCGTCACCTCGACCGGGAATCGAGCTTCGTCGGCCGGTTCCGGTGGGTCGTCGAAGCTTCGCACATACCAAAGGTACAGCTCACCCGAGCCGGCGGCCGCCGCCTCGAAGGTGAGGCGTTGTGCACCACCGGCGCCGACCAGATCGGTGTCGGGAGGCAGATACTCGTCATCGACCAACTCCACCAGGTCACCCGGTTCGGGCTCGACCCAGACGTAGCCGGTCGTGATGTTCGATTCCAGTACGATCTCGAATCGCTCGCCCACGGCGACGGTGAACTCGGTGCCCCGATCGGTCACGGCGGGAACTTTCGAATCGGCGGCATCGTCGTCGGTGTTGTCACCGCAGCCCGCCGCCACCAGCAGTGTCGGGGCCACGACCATCGCCACCAACCACTTGGCGGCCATCCCGAATCGGCGTGAACGTCTCATGGCCAACCTCCGAGGTCGCGGCCGTCGTCGGTGACGGCCTCCCGCTTCGAAGTCTTGCCCAGTTCGTCATCAAGGATCAGGGTCCAACGTCCCGGCCGGCGACCGGACAACGCCGGGCTCGAGTGGGTGCGTGGCGTGGGATGTGAAGTCGTGCTAGACCGACATCGTGATCCACCGGTTCCAGCATCACGGTCTCCTGGGCACCGATGTCGAGCTTCGGTTGTTTGGATTGAAGGCTCGACATCGAGGCAAGGCCGGGCAGGCGGCACGGGTTGTGAGGGACGAGATCGAACGACTGCAGGCGATCTTCACCACATTCGACCCCTCGAGTGAGTTGTGCCGATGGAGAGACGGTACCCTGCCCCGGCCATCACCGGAGTTCAGCCGCCTCATGGGCCAGGTCCTGATGTGGTGGGAACGGAGCGAGGGTGCCTTCAACCCCTTGGCCGGTCGCCTCGGCACGCTGTGGGCCGAGGCCGAGCGGTCGGGCCGGCCACCCGATGACGACGAGCTCTCACACACGGTGGCCGGCGTCCAGAAACCGTGCTTCTCCATGGTCGACGGCGTTGTCACGGTCGAAGGGGACTGCCGGGACCTCAACCTCAACGCCATGGCCAAGGGCTACATCGTCGACCGCTCACTCGACGCGTTGGAACGCTGGCTCGATGGGAACAGGCTCGACATCGAGGCCATGGTGGTCAATGCCGGCGGCGACATCTGTCAACGAGGGGCGGTCTCCTCGCTGATCGGAATCGAGAACCCGTTGCGGCCCTACGACAACGAACCGCCGTTGACCACCGTTGAGCTCCACAACGGGGCCATTGCCACCAGCGGCGGTAGCCGCCGCGGATTCACCGTCGGTGAACGACGCCACAGCCACCTGCTGGACCCTCGAACCGGCCTCCCGGTGACCAATACGGCCTCGGTCACGGTTGTGACCGGTGATGCCGCAACCGCCGACGTGGTGGCCACCGCGGCCGCCGTCATGGGCCCGACCGGCGCGGTGGACTGGATCGACTCGCTTTCGGTCGACTCGGCGGCCCCGATCGCTGGGATGGTGATCAGACCCGACGGGACCCGGCATACAACGGCCGGGTGGAGGGACGTGGCAGGGCGGCCGGCCACTCGATCATCAACGACGGGATGACCACCGTCACCCTCACGTCGACGTATTCGGCCGCTGGAGGGCCGCCTCGACACGGCGCTCAACCCGACGAGTCCTCGACGCCGACCGTGTCCACCAAGACAGGTCCCGTGCCCGGCGGTCGCCTCGGCCAAGCACCGGCTCGAGGAGCTCTCGAGGGGCCCTGGCGCCTACAGAGACGCACTGCTACGGTTTTGTTCGGTACCGAACGGTGGGGGGGGTTGAGTGGCCCTACCCGGCACCGGTCCGACGAGACCAGAGGATCAAGGGAGAGCTCGATGTCGAGGAGAGTGCTACTGGCCATGCTGGCCGCGTTCGCCCTGCTGGTGGCGGCCTGCGGCAGCGACTCGGACGAGTCCGACTCGGCCGGCACCGATGCCGAGGACCCGGCAGCCGACAACACCGCAGCCACCGACACTGCAACCGACGCCGAGGATGACGCCACCGACGCCGACTCGGCCGGGGACTCCGGCGACGAGGGCGATGCCGCTCCCGCCGCCGGTGCGGTCGACATCGACGCCGTGCTGGCCGCCGATCTCGACAACTGCGCCGAGGCCCCAAGCGGCGAGCCCATCAGGGTCGGCATGGCCATGGACTTCGGTGAGGTCTCGGGTTTCGCCGATATTCCCGGTAGCAAGGCGGTCACACATCTGGCCGACCTGATCAACTGCACCGGTGGCGTCAACGGCTCTCCCGTCGAGGTCAGGGTCAGCGACATCCAGGGCGATCCCGAGGTCACGGCCAGCGTGACCCAGGAGCTGCTGGACTTCGGTTCCCACTTCCTGATCGGGCCGCCGTTCGCCGACTTCGGCCGTCCCGTGCTCCAGGTCACCGGTGGCCAGGTGCCGGTGTTCTTCGCCGCCTCCACCGAGCCCAGCCTGCCCGATGTGGCCGCCAATTCGTTCCTGGTCAGCTTCGACGACACCGCCCAGGCCACGGCGGCCGCCGAGTTCGCCCTGGAGCGGGGCTTCAGCCGGGCCGTCACCTTCTCCAGCCCCGGCCCGTACTTCGGCTACAACCCCCAGGTGTTCACCGAGGTGTTCGAAGCCGGCCGCGGGCAGGTCATCAGCGACCAGACCTACACCCCGGTGGACCAGGTCGACTTCTCGGCCCAGGTCAACAACCTGACCGACATGCTCGAGGGTGACGAGATCGTCTACTCGGCGATGCTGGCGTTCCAGGTCACCGCCCTGCGGGGTCAGTTCGAGGGCCAGGGCTTCGACTCGCTCACCTATCTGGGCACCGACGCCTTCGAGGCCACCGGCATCCTGGCCGAGACCCCGGAAAGCACCGAGGGCATCTATCACACCACCCACGCCTTCGCCGAACCCGGGGGCCGGATCGAGACCCTGCTCAGCTCCTATGAGGCAACGACCGGTGAGGCCCTGGAGAGCGGCACCTTCGCCGGCCTCTACGCCGACGCCCTGTTCCTCGGCATCCAGGCCATCAACGACTGCGCCTGCACCGACCCGGCCGAGATCGGGGCCGCCGTGGCCGAGATCAGCGGCTTCAACGGTTTCACCGGGGACATGAGCTATGCCGGCACCAACGGCATCCCCAACAAGCCGGTGTCGATCCATCAGCTGGTCGGCGGCGAGGACACCCTGGTCGTGAACTGGGAGCTGTAGTCGGTGCTGGAGGTCGACGGCCTCACCACCCGCTACGGGTCCATCAACGCTCTTCGAAACGCATCGCTCGATGTTCGGGCCGGTGAGATCGTCGGTCTCATCGGCCCCAACGGGGCGGGCAAGACCACACTCATCAACTCCATCGCCGGCTTGTTGACTCCCGCCGCCGGTCGGGTCGCCCTCGACGGCACCGACGTCACCGGCTGGGCCCCCGACCGAATGTTGCGGGCCGGGGTGGCTCTGGTCCCCGAGCATCGCCGTCTCTTCACCGACCTGACCGTGGTCGAGAACCTCAGAATCGGCGGTGTGACCAAATCGGCCGGCGAGCGGGAGCGGTTGCTGAACGAGATGGTCGAGCTGTTCCCGGTGCTGAAGGAGAAATGGACGACATCGGCCGGCTATCTGTCGGGGGGTGAGGCCCAACAGCTGGCCATCGCTCGGGCCCTGATGACCGATCCCGAGCTGCTGATGATGGACGAGCCGTCGTTGGGTCTGGCCCCCATTCTGGTCGACGTGGTGTTCGATCTGATCGCCCGGCTCTCAGCCGACGGCAAGACCCTGTTGGTGGTGGAACAGAACGCCACCCGCATGCTCCAGGTCGCCGACCGGGCCTATGTGTTGCGCTCCGGTGAGGTGGTGGCCACCGGCACCGGCATCGAGTTGCTGGAGCGGGAGGACCTGTTCGACACCTTCATCGGCGGCGGAGCCGGTGCCGGTGGCGGCCGGCGCCCCGGCACAGGATCGGCGCACTGATGGCGGGGTTCGTGCAGAGCCTGCTCGATGGCCTGGGCCAGGGCAGCATCTATGCGTTGTTGGCCCTGGGCGTGGCGGTGATCTTCGGTGTCATGCACCTGTTGAACTTCGCTCACGGTGAGCTGATCACGGTGTCGGGCTATGTCGCCTACTGGGGTTTCCTCCAGGGGTTCTCGTGGACGATCCTGGTGCCCCTGATCGTGGGCACCGCCGTCATCACCTCGGTACTCATCGAGCAGGTGGCCTTCCGCTGGGTCCGGGGTGCCTCCGACTTCACCCTGCTGTTGACGTCGTTCGGCGTGCACTTCGTGGTCGAGGCCCTGTTCCTGATGTACGTGTCGGCCTCGGTCAAGAGCTTCGACCGCCCGGGCTGGATCACCGACACCATCGCCATCGGTCCGGTCACCATCGAAACCGTGGATCTCCTGGTCATTGCCGCCACCGCCATCACCCTGGGCCTCACCGTGCTCATCCTCCAGCGGACCATGTTCGGACTGGCTCTGCGGGCGGCGGCCGAGGACTTCGACGCCGCCCGGTTGATGGGTGTGCGCTCCGACCGGGTCATTCGGGGAGCCTTCGCCCTGGCCGGGCTGCTGGCCGGGGTGGCCGCCGTGTTCTGGCTGATGCGAGCGGGCCAGACCACCCCGGGTGCCGGACTGACCCCGATGCTCAAGGGCGTGCTGGCGGCCCTGATCGGCGGCCTGGGCAGCCTGCGCGGGGCCGTCATCGGCGGTTTCGCCCTCGGCATCGCCGAGGTGCTGCTCCGGCTCTGGCTGCCGGGGGCGGTCGAGGGCCTGACCGATGGCTTCGTGTTCGTACTCATCGCCCTGCTGTTCATCTTCCGACCTCAGGGGCTGATCACGGTCAGCCACGCCGAGCGGGTATGAGGATGAGGGACCATGTACCGGTGGCCGGCATGCGATCGTTGACCAGCCTGATCCCGAACCTGAGACGGGACCTGGTGTTCCCCGCCGGCGGGGCACTGGTGCTGTTCGGGCTGCTGGTGTCGGGTGGGCTGACCTATGCCGCACTGGTCGGGGGGTCGGCCGACAAGCTGATCACGGCCATGCTGATCGACGCCGTCATGGTGGTCGGGCTCCAGATCTACATCGGCAACACCGGCGTGCTGTCGTTCGGCCACATCGGCTTCGGCGCCATCGCCGGCTACACCTTCGCCGTGTTCGCCATCGACCCGCTGCAGAAGAGCACCGTCATCTTCGACGCGCCGTGGGGTCTCAACGAGGTCCAGTACTCGCCCCTGGTGTCGGGGCTGATCGCCGTGGTCGTCACCGTGATGGTGGCCGTCGTCGTCGGGTTGGGTCTGGCCCGATCCGGGGCCCAGTCGGGGGCGGTGGCGGCAACCGTCATCACCCTGGCCCTGCTGTTCGTGACCCACGCCGTGGCCGTCAACTGGTACGTGGTGACCGGCGGCGACCGGGCCGGTCTGTCGTTCGCCGTGGGCTCCACGCTGCAGTCCCGGTGGCCGATCTATCTGACGCTGGCCCTGGCGCTGATCCTGGCCCGGGTGTTCGCCCGGAGCCGCAGCGGTCGGCTGGCCCAGGCGGCCCGGGAGGACAATCTGGCGGCTCGGGCCATGGGGATCGACCCCAAGGTCCAGCAGATGCTCGCCCTCCTGCTGTCGGTTGTGGTGGTGGCGGTGGCGGCGTCCCTGCGGGTCTACAACCTGGGCAACATCACACCCCGCTTCTTCTTCTTCGAGTACACCCTGGTCACCCTGGTCATGCTGATCGTGGGTGGCCGCAACAGCGTGACCGGGGCTGTGCTCGGGGTGGTCGTCATGACCGCCGGCCGAGAGCTGACCCGGCGGCTGGCCGGCGACGGCTACGAGCTGTTCGGCCTGGGACTGGACGGGGCGCCCCTGGACTGGCTGTTCCGAGAAGGTCTGTCCGACATCTTCCTCGGTCTGGCCATGTTGGGCTTCATGATCTTCCGTCCCCGCGGCCTGCTCAACGACTGGGAGCTGGACCAATGGGTCTACCGTCGGTTCGCCCCGATCTCGAGCCCGGGCGGTGACGAGACCCGGGAACCGATCGAGGACGCCGACACCATCTTGACGGGCGCGACCCGGCCGATGGCGCTGCTGGAAGCCACGGGGTTGACGGTGAACTTCGGTGGATTCCGGGCCTTGGACAACGCCTCGATCACGGTCAACCAGGGCGAGGTGGTGGGGCTGATCGGCCCCAACGGGGCGGGCAAGACCACTCTGGTCAACGTCATCACCGGCATGGTGCCGCACAGCTCGGGCGGTTTCCGGCTGACCGACAACGGCAAGGCGGTCGATCTGAGCTCGGCCCCGTCCTACGTCATCGCCCGGACCGGGCTGGTCCGGACCTTCCAGAACCTGCGCCTGTTCTCCGATCTGACCGTGGAGGAGAACGTGGAGGCGGCCCGACTGATGGCCCTGGCTCACCTCGGATCTCCCGGCGAACGTGGCGGCGACGCCACCTCAAGGCTCGAGCGCCTGCCCTCGATCGACACGCTGCTGCGGGAGACCGAACTGGAGGCGTTCCGACACCGTCGGGCCGCCGAGCTCGACTACGGCAACTCCCGGCGTCTTGAACTGGCCCGGGCCGCCGCCACCGGCCCGAGGTTCATCCTGCTCGACGAACCCACCAGCGGAATGAGCGACGCCGAGTCGCTGACCATGGTGGAGCGGGTCCGGCGGGTGGCCGACCTCATCGGGGCCGGGGTGCTGGTCATCGACCACGATCTCGCCTTCATCACCGGGATCTGCGACCGAATCTACTGCCTGGACCAGGGCGCCATCATCGCCGAGGGCGACCCGGCCCAGATCCGGGCCGACGAGATGGTGCAGGCCGCCTACCTCGGCTCCGCCGGCTGAATCGAGCAGTGCCCTCGGTTCGGTCGACCACCGGTACGGGCTGGGTTCAGGCGAACAGGTCGTGCACGTTGTCGAGCTCGACGGAGCGGGGAAGGGCCGTTGCGCTGTTGGCCGCCCCGGCGAATCCGTCGATGCCGCTGCGGGCTCGAATATCGGCCGATGCCCCGAGGACTCCCTCGTCGAGTTGGATCCCGGTGCCATCGGCGACCCGAACCAGTCCGGTGAAGGCGGCCACGGTGGCTGCGGCCTCCCAGAGGCCCTCGGTTCCCACCGACGACTCCAATGCCTGTGTGGCAGCGAGCACCTTCGGTGGAGGAGAGGTGGCGACCTCGTCGTCGACGCCGTCGACCCCGTCGACCGCTGCCATGACGGCCTCGACGTATCCCAGAAGCTCGGCCGACGCCGGGATGCCGACATCGCCGATCCAACCCCGGTCGAGGGCTCGATCAAGATCCACGTCGTGGCCGACAACGGCGCTGCTTGCACGAAGCAGCGTGGCATGCGACGACGTTCAATAGAAGCACTCGGAGAGAACCGTGGTCCGCGCCGCCAGCAGTTCGACCTGGGGGCGACGCAAAGCCCGGTCCCACCCAAGGTCGAAGAACTCGTCGCCGCGGGAGTAGAGATCATTGATCAGCATGCGCCATGTGCCGAGGGTTTCCGGAACCAGGGACAGCGTGCGGCTGACATTGGCCCGGGTCTTCTCGAGCTCCTGTGACACCCAGGCACCAACGTCGCCCACGCCGTCGGGTCGGACTCGCGACGGCTCACCGGACTGTGGTTCGGGCAGGGCCGTGCAGGGTCGACCGAGGGCCAGATCGGCGGTGTCGAGCAGCTTGGCCATCGCGGTGACGCCGACCAGTTCGGTATAGGTCTCCTCCCCGATGTGACCGATCTGGTCATCGGCCCAGCGCCGAGTCAACCGGCCGGGATCGGTGGCCACCCGGTGAACGACCTCGACCATCGTCTCGTTCAACGTTCCCGAGGCCCGATGCCGGCCGTCGGTGGCCCATGGGGACAACGACGCTCGACGGGCGATGTCCAGAGGATCGGATCGGGATGTGCGGACTTCGGACCAGACGTCGACCCGCTGTGGCCCACTCAGCCAGTCTCCGGGCTGTGAAAGCTCCTGCCGGGCCCGGCTCAGGGCGGCGTCAATCAGCTCGATGATGGATGACCTCGGCATACACAGACCGTACCCGAGATGGTCCCGCCGGCTGAAGGGCGACTGGCTCATCGTCCCGACCGCTGACTACGCTGAGCGGCGTGGGGGCCACGCACGATCACGATCATGACCACGACAACCACTTCGAGCCGATCGAGGCCCGAGTCCGGGCGTTGGAAACGATCCTGACCGAGAAGGGGCTGATCGATCCAGCCGCCATCGACGTGATCGTCGACACCTACCAGAACCAGGTCGGGCCCCGCAATGGCGCTGCCGTGGTGGCCCGGGCCTGGACCGATCCCGAGTTCGCCCGGTGGTTGGCCGACGACGCCACCGCCGCCATCGAGTCCATGGGATTCACCGGCCGCCAGGGTGAGCACATGCAGGCCGTGTTCAACACCCCCGAGGTCCACAACGTGGTGGTGTGCACCCTGTGCTCGTGCTATCCGTGGCCGGTGCTCGGACTGCCGCCGGTGTGGTACAAGTCGCCGGCCTACCGGTCCCGGGTGGTGATGGAACCACGGGCCGTGCTGGGCGATTTCGGGGTCGAGCTGCCCCAATCGACGGCGCTGCGAGTCTGGGACTCGACGGCCGAGCTGCGCTACCTGGTGGTGCCGATACGGCCGGAGGGAACCGACGGCTGGTCGGCCGAGGAGCTGGCCGAGCTGGTGACCCGGGACTCCATGATCGGCACCGGGCTGGCCCTCAGCCCCGAACAGCCGGCGTCGACCGAGCCCTCCGGTCCGGACCGGGTGCGATCACCGTGAACGGCCCCCATGATGTCGGGGGCATGATGGGCTTCGGCCCGGTCGAGCCCGAGGTCGACGAGCCGGTGTTCCACGCCGAGTGGGAGCAGCACGCTCTCGGTCTCACGCTCTGTGCCGGAGCCCTCGGCCATTGGAACCTGGACCAGAGCCGGTTCGCCCGGGAGAACCGCCACCCCGCCGACTACTACTCGTCCAGCTACTACGAGATCTGGACCAAGGGCCTGGAGCGTCTGCTCGTGGACCATGGCGTCATCACGGCCGATGAGCTGGCGGCGGGCCGGTCGCTGCAGTCGGGACCACACTCGGATCGGGTGCTGACCGCCGATCGGGTAGCCGGCGCCCTGGCTCGGGGTGGGCCGGTGGATCGGGAGCCGGCCACCCAAGCCCGCTTCGCCGTCGGCGATCAGGTCAGGACCCGGGAGATGAACCCGACCGGCCATACCCGCCTGCCTCGCTATGTCAGGGGCAAGTCGGGCGTGATCGAGGCGGTGCACGGGGCCCATGTCTTCCCCGACTCCCACGCCCACGGTGGCGGCGAGAGTCCGCAGTGGCTCTACACCATCCGCTTCGACGGCACCGAACTGTGGGGCGAGGGGGCCGAGCCCGGGCTCACGGTGTCGGTGGATGCCTGGGAGCCGTATCTGGTTCCGGCCGCCGGCACCGCCGGGCAGCGGGAACACGGCTAGGCCGGCGATGCAACCGGAGCAACCGTTCACCGAACCGTGGCAGGCCCAGGTGTTCGCCCTCACCGTCCACCTCCACGAACAGGGGTTGTTCAGCTGGCCGGAATGGGCCGAATCGCTGTCGGCCGAGCTCCACCGACCCGACGCCGCCGACGACGGCTCGGACTACTACCAGCGCTGGGCGGCCGCCCTGGAGCGGCTGCTCACCGCCAAGGCGGTCACCTCCACGGAGTCGGTGCAGGTGATGGCCGACGCCTGGTCCCGGGCCGCCCACGCCACCCCCCACGGCCAGCCCATCGTCCTGGCCAACGATCCCGAGGCCGGGCGTCGACCCGCTCGGTAACCTCGGCCACCCCGGGAGAAGCTCAGTAGCTCTTGGGCAGGCCCAGGCACTTCTGGGCCACGAAGGCCAGCACCAGATTGTTGTTGATGGGGGCCACCTGATACAGCCGGGTCTCCCGGAGCTTGCGTTCGATGTCGTACTCGGCGGCGAACCCGAAACCGCCGTGGGTGTTGAGGGCGGCGTTGCCGGCCTCCCACGAGGCTTCGGAGGCCAGCATCTTGGCCATGTTGGCCTCGGCTCCGCATGAGCGGCCGGCGTCGAACAGCTCGGCCGCCTGCCACCGCACAAGATCGGCGGCCCGCAGGTTGGCATATGCCTTGGCCAGGGGAAACGCCACCCCCTGGTTGGCCCCGATCGGCCGGCCGAACACCACCCGCTCGTTGGCGTAGTCGGCCGCCCGCTCCAGGAAGAACCGACCGTCGCCGATGCACTCGGCGGCGATCAGGATGCGCTCGGCGTTCATGCCCGACAGGATCTGGCGGAAGCCGTTGCCCTCCTCCCCCACCAGCGACTCGGCCGGGATCTCCACGTCGTCGAAGAACACCTCGGTGGTGTTGTGGTTCATCATGGTCTCGATGGGCTTGATGGTGAGCCCGGGGATCAGTTCGCCGTCGTCGCCCCGCATGTCGAACAGGAACACCGACATGCCCCCCAGGCGATCGTGCTCGGACGCAGGCGAGGTGCGGGCCAGCAGCACCATCATGTCGGAGTACAGGGCCCGCGAGGTCCAGATCTTCTGACCGTTGATGCGCCACACCTCACCGTCACGCTCGGCCCGGGTCCGGATGGCGGTGGTCTCGGAGCCGGCGATGGGCTCGGTCACCCCGAAGGCCTGGAGCCGCTTGCGACCATCGGCGATCCGGGGCAGGTACTTTGCCTTCTGCTCCCGGGAACCGTGGCGCAGCACGGTGCCCATCACATACATCTGGGCATGGCAGGCCGACGGGTTGCCGCCGGAGGCCGAGATCTCCTCCAGGATCACGGTGGCCCCGCTCAGGCTCAGCCCTCCGCCCCCGTACTCCTCGGGGATCAGGGCCGCCAGCCAACCGTGTTTGGTCAGTTCGGCCACGAACTCCTCGGGGTACCGGTGGGGCTCCAGCGACCTCCAGTACTCGTTGCCGAACGAGTCGCACAGCCGTCGCACCTCGGTCCGGATCAGTTCGAACTCCTCGGCCCGGGGGCCACCGAATCCTTCGATTGTTGCCACGGTCGTTCCTTTCGGTCGAGTGCCGGTGATCGCTCGTCAGCGGCCCCTGTGGTGCTCGCCGGCATGCAGATGGTCGGCCATGGCGGCGGCGGCCCGATCGGGATCGCCACTGTCCAGCGCCACCAGCAGTTCGGCGTGGGTCGATTGGATGCCCGACACCGAGGCCGCGCCGTCGACGCCCGCCTGTCGCCGCCGCCCCCAACGGAGCTGGGCGAAGGCGTAGGCCACGACGCTGGTGTTCCAGATGGTGTCGAAGCAGTCGACCAGGACCGTGTTGCCGGTGGCGGCCACGATGGCCCGGTGCACGGCGCGGTTGGCCTTGAATGCCGTGACCGGGTCGTCGGAATCCTGGAGACGGTCGGCGGCGGCCACGGCGTCGGCAATGGCCTCGATGGCGGCGGCCCGAGCCTCGGCCGGCTTCGCCGCCACCAGGCGGGCGGCGAACACCTCGACGGCGGCCCGGGCCTGGTAGATGGCACCGAGGTCGTCGGGACCGACCTCCCGGATCACGTACCCCCGGTTGGCGCTCTCCACCAGTCCGTCCCGCTCCAGGCGGGCCAGGGCGTCCCGTACCGGGGTTCGGGACACCCCCAGCCCCTCGGCCAGGCGGTCCATGACCAGGTGTTCACCGGCGGTCAAACCCCCGGCCAGGATGGAGTCGATCAGCTGCTCGTAGACCTGATCGGCCAGGCTGGACTTGGTGTCGAGCGGGCTCAACATGACGGCGTGGATCCCGAGTCGACCGGGGCCATGTCCACCGACAGCACACCGTGGACGAAGTTGGAGGCCACCCGGTGCGGTTCACTTCGGCGTTCGAGCCTCAGGCCCCGCTCCCCCAGCGACGCCAGCAGGGTCTCCAGCACCACCCGGATCTCCATTCGGGCCAGATAGGCGCCCAGGCAGTAGTGGGGTCCGGTCCCGCCGAACGACTGGTGCAGGTTGTCGACCCGGCCGATGTCGAATCGATCCGGGTCGGCGAAGACGGCCTCGTCCCGGTTGGACGAGGCGTACCACATGACCACCTTTTCCCCGGCGGAGATGGCGGTTCCTGCCAGGGTGGTGTCGACGGCCGCCGTGCGCCGCATGTGCAGTACCGGGGTGGCCCACCGCAGGATCTCCTCCACTGCGCGGTCCACCAGGTCGGGCTTGCCGGCCACCAGCCGATCCCACTGGTCGGGATGGTCGGCCAGCGCCATGGCCCCGTGGGTGATGGCCGTCCTGGTCGTCTCGTTGCCGGCGAAGACCAGCACATGGAAGAAGTTGCGGAACTCGTCGCGGGACAGCTTGTCCCCCTCGTCCTCGGCCTGCACCAGCTGGGTCACCAGGTCGTCTCTGGGCTCGGCCCGTCGCTCGGCCCCCAGCTTCTCCCCGTACTCGAACAGGGCGTGGGATGCCGGGCTGGCGAAGGGCAACAGCCGTAGCTCGGTGGTGTTGCCGAAGGCATCCGGTGGGAGCGACGGCTGGTCGGTCGTGCCCTCGACCAGGTAGTCGGACAGCTCGACCAGGTAGTCGGCGTCGGCAAGCGGCACACCGAGGATGGACAGAATCACCCGGATGGGCAGCGGTGCCGCCACCAGCTCCACCCAGTCACCGCCGTCCTGGGCAAGGAAACGGTCCACCAGCTCCCGGGCGATGCTGCGGGTCAACCCCTCCCACCGCCGCAGGTTTCGGGGGGTGAACGAGCGGGACACCAGGCGTCGAAGCCGGGTGTGGTCGGGGGCGTCGGTGTCGATGATGGAGCGCCGGGCCTCGAGGGCGTCGGCTTCGAGGTCCCACAGGTTGGTGTGACCGATGCCGGAGGAGAAGATCTCCGGCCTGCGGGAGACCTCCTTGACGTCGTCGTGGCGGGTGACGGCCCAGAACCCGCTGTCCTCGTACCGGTGCCACACCAGCCCGGGCCGGGCCCGTATCGAGGCGAACGCCTCGTGGGGAATGCCGTCCCGATAGACCCGAGGGTCGGTGATGTCGATCATGAGCTCACGAGTGCCGGGTACCCCGTCGCATTCACAAGTACCGGGTACCCCGTCGCACTCACGAGTGCTCCATGTACCGAGCGCGTTCCCAGTCGTTGACCTCGTCACCCTGACCGGCGTTCTCCGCCAGGGCCTGCTCGGCCCGGGCGATGCTGACATAGCTCTGGGCGAACATGTCACCCATGAGACCGGCCAGTTCGCTGTCGGCGAAGGCCTCGATGGTCGACGGATAGTCGGCCGGCAGCGGCTCATGATCGCCGGGGTTGGTGTAGAGATCACCCTCACCCCTGGCGAACGGTTTGAGGCCGCCGTTCACCCCATCGATGCCGGCGGCCAGGATCCCGGCGATGAACAGGTAGGGGTTGGCGTCGGCCCCGGCCGAGCGGAACTCCACTCGGTTGGCCGCCGACCCGGCCTCGGTGATGCAGCGGGCCAGCACCGTGCGGTTGTCACCACCCCAGGTGACGTGGGTCGGGGCGAAGGTGTAGGGCCGGACGCGCTTGGTGCCGTTTGGGGTGGGCGAGGCCAGCAGGCTGATGGCCGTGGCATGGGTCAGTAGCCCGGCCAGCCACTGACCCATCAGCTCATTGGGTGCCCCGTCGGAGGAGGCGAAGGCGTTGGCCCCGTCAGCCGACAGCGAGGTGTGGACGTGCATGCCCGAGCCCGACTGCTCGGCCCACGGCTTGGGCATGAAGGTGGCCATGTAGCCGTGCTGGAGGGCAACCTGCTTGACGATCGACTTGAACAGCACGGTGTTGTCGGCAGTGGTCATGGCATCGGCCGGCCCGACGTTGACCTCGACCTGGCCCGGCCCGTACTCACAGTTGGACGACTCGACCACCATGCCCGCCCCGATCAGGGCCGAGCGGATGTCGGCCAGCACCGCCTCCAGCTCCAGCTCCCCGATGAGGGTCGAATACTGAATGCCGACCTGGATGGGTGTGCCGTCGGGGTGACACAGATAGCACTCCATCTCGGTGGCCACCACCACCTCCAAGCCGTGTTCGGCGCAGCGATCGACCTGGGTCTGCAGTATCGAGCGGGGGGCCAGGGGGTGGGGGTTGCCCTCGGGATCGGTGGCATCGGCGAAGACCAGGGCGTAGCCGGGCCGGTGGGTGAAGACCCGCAACGTCGACAGATCGGGAGTGAGATGGGTGTCGAGATAGCCCGAGTCCATGTTGATGAACGGGTTGTCGGGCAGGTCGTTCTGGATGTCGAACACGAAGATGGCATCGGCGATGTTGGCCCCCGACCGCACCGTCGAGTTGAGGAAGAACTCGACGGGAATGCGCTTGCCTCGAAGGTGGCCCTGGGTGTCGGCCAGGGCCAGCTCGACGGTGTGGACCCCTTGAAGCCGGGTGGCGAGCTGATCCGGATCGACCTGTCCGCTGATGGTCATGTGCGGTTTCCCCTTTTCGGTTGCGTGGTTGGAGTGGTCGAGGGTCGAGCGGTGTCAACGGTGTCGGCGTGACGTTTCATGCGGGGTTCAGTGCATGGTGAGCACGATGCGGCCCTTGACCTCGCCGGCTCGCAGCCGGTCGTGCGCCAGCTGGGCCTGGTCCACCAGCAGGGTCTGCACCGGTTGGATGATCGACGGTTCCCGCCGGGCCAGCTGCAACAGTTCGTCGAGCTGGGCCCGACTGCCCCACACGCTGGTGAGGAACCGGGTTTCGTGGGGTACCGCACCGAAGCCGAACGGCACCCGCCCCCCGCCCAGACCAACGGCCACCACCATGGCCCGCTTGCCCACCGATTCGGTGGCCAGCGCCAGTGTCGGGTCCGAGCCGACGAAGTCGAGCACGGCGTCGAACTGTCGTGCCGTCTCCGGCTTGTGGCGGTCGGGTGCACCGACCTCTATGGCCTGGTGGGCGCCGGCCTCGAGTGCCACCGATGTCTTGTCGGGATTCGTGTCGACCGATGTGACGTGGGCGTCGGTCAGCAGTCGAAGAAACCGGATGGCGAACTGGCCGAGGCCGCCGGCACCGATGACCATGGCTCGGGGATGGCGCCGCGACCGCAGATGATCGACGGTGTGCTGGACCGCCCGATAGGCGGTGAGCCCGCCGCAGGCCAGGGGGGCCGAGGCCACCGGGTCGAGATCGTCGAGGGGAGCCAGATATCGGGTGTCGGGCACGGCCAGCAGCTCGGCGTAGCCTCCGTCCACCACCAGGCCGGCCTCCGCGGCGCCGGTGCAGAGCATCTCCAGCCCATCGTGGCATTCGGTGCATCGACCGCACCCCCACGGCGCGTAGACCATGACCGGACCGAGCTGGGGATGGGTGCCGGTGATCTCGTGACCCAATACCAGTGGCGTGGAAGCCGGGTACTCGCCGTCGACGACGTGGAGGTCGGAGTGGCACACCCCGCACGCCGTGACCTTGATGACGACCGGGCCCTCGGGATCGGGATAGTCTCGCCGCACCTCGAGCGTGGAATGGGGAGCAGGGAGCACAATCGCTTTCACGCCCGGGACGATAGCAGATCACCCTTCCGTATACGAAATACGGTGTCGACCGCCCGTGAACCGGAAGCTCGGAGGAGGCCGGGGTCAGAGGATGTGCTGGGCACCGGGGCGGGTGGTTGCCTCGGCCCCGGCGGCGCAGGCCCGATTCAGGGCCGAGTCGATGTCCATCCCCCGGGCCAGGTCGGTGACCAGCGAGCCGCAGAAGGCGTCGCCGGCGCCCACCGTGTCGACGGGTTCGACCGGGGGCGGCACGGCCGAGGCCACCTCGCCCCCATTGCGTCGGGCCACGGCACCCTCGGCCCCGAGCGTCAGCACCAAGAGACCTTCGAACCGGGCCAGCTGGTGATGGAGAAGATCGTGCTCGCTCTGGTTGACGATGATGACATCGGCCCGCTCCAGCACCTCCCCGGGCAGGGGTCGGGCCGGGGCGGCGTTCACACAGAACAGACCGGTGGTCTGCCGGGCCGCTTCGGCCACCGTTTCGTCCGGGATCTCCAGTTGACACAACACCGCGTCGAACCCGTCGAGTTCGAGGTCTTCCGGTCGGAGCCGACGATTGGCTCCCGGCGCCACGGCGATCTGATTCTCGCCGTGCTGGTCGACCACGATCACGGCCACCCCGGTCGATTCGTCGGGCACGGTTGTTACTCGGGACAGCTCCACCCCACCCTGGGCCAGCAGGCCGAGGCCGACCTCGGCCAGTGGATCGGCTCCGACGGCGGCGAACATGGTGACCGCGGCCCCGTGGTTGCGGGCGGCCAGGGCCTGATTGGCCCCCTTGCCCCCCGGCGACTGATGGAAGACACCGCCGGTCACCGTTTCCCCCGGCCTCGGCAACCGCAGGCCTCGCACCACCAGATCGACATTGACGCTGCCCACCACACACACCTTGGGCTTGTCCGATCGTCTGCTCATCGGATCGAGTATTGCCCCGAATCGGTCTCGGATGCGACGTCCCCGAGGTGATCTCGACCTCCTCCGGTGCCGGTTCGCCCTGAACCGGTTTTGACCGTGGATTAGGCTGGACCCATGAATCCGAACGATCCAGCCAGTGCCGGCACCCTGCTGATCGGCACCCGCAAAGGTGTGTTCTGGCTCGCCGCCGACGGTGAACGTCGCAACTGGACCCTGCACGGTCCCCACTACCTCGGGCACGTGGCCCAGCACGTCATCCAGGACCCCCGCGACCGTCGCCGGATCCTGGTCGGCGCTCGCACCGGCCACCTCGGACCCACCCTGTTCCACACCGACGACTTCGGTGAAACCTGGCACGAGGCGTCGAAGCCCCCGGCGTTCCACCCCGGCGAGGAATTGGAGCGCAGCCTGGATGCGGTGTTCTGGCTGACCCCGGGCCACGAATCCCAGCCCGGTCGGTGGTACGCCGGAGGTAGTCCCCAGGGGCTCTTCATCTCCGACGACGGCGGTGACACCTGGTCCCCTCACGACGGTTGGAACAACCACCCCATGTGGCCGACCTGGTGTGAGTGGCCCGTCGCCCAGACCCCCGACGGCTCCATGCTGCACTCCATCAACGTCGACCCCCGCGACGCCGACCACCTGCTCATCGGGCTGTCGTCGGGCGGGGTGTTCGAATCCAACGACGGGGGCAAGGACTGGCACACTCTCAACCGGGACGTCGAGGCCGTGTTCCTGCCCGACCCCGACGCCGACTACGGCCACGACCCCCACTGTGTGCGCATGCACCCCGCCGATCCCGATCGCATCTATCAGCAGAACCACTGCGGCATCTACCGCATGGACCGGACCGGTGACCCCTCGGTCGACCGCTGGATTCGCATCGGCGACAACATGCCGACCGACATCGGCGATATCGGCTTCCCGGTTGAACTCGATCCGGCCGACCCCGACCGGGCCTGGGTGTTCCCCATGGACGGCACCGACGTCTGGCCCCGAACCAGCCCCGGCGGTGAACCGGCGGTGTACCGCACCGTCGACGGCGGTGAAAGCTGGCAGCGGCTGACCGACGGCCTGCCCGAACGGGGCTGGCCCACCGTGCTGCGCCAGGCCATGACCACCGACGGTTCCGTGGCCACCGGGTCCGATGACCTCGGCGTGTACTTCGGCACCACCAGCGGCGAAGTGTGGGCCAGCACCGACGCCGGCGATTCGTGGAACTGCGTGGCCGCCCACCTGCCCGAGATCTACTCGGTCGAATGGGCGGCTCCGGCATGAGCGGCCCCACGGTCCCGGTTCGCATCCCCACCCCGCTGCGTTCCTACACCGACGTATCCCAGGTCGACGCCACGGGTTCAACGGTGATCGAGGTGCTCGACGACCTGGACCGGCAGTTCCCGGGGCTGAAGTTCCGTCTGGTCGATGAGCAGGGCCGGCTGCGCAAACACATGCGCATCTTCGTCAACACCGACGTTGCCATCGGACTCGATCAGGGCCTGGGCCCCGACGACACCGTGACCTTGATGCAGGCCCTATCAGGAGGGTGACAATGAGCCAACCCGATCTCGAACCGCTTCCCGAGGACTGGAGCCGGGCGCTGGCCGTGGTGGCCCACCCCGACGACATGGAGTACGGGGCGGCGTCAGCCGTGGCCCGCTGGACCGGTCAGGGCAAACACATCGCCTACGGGCTGGCCACCAGGGGCGAGGCCGGGATCAGCTCGATGCCACCGGAGCAGGTGGGTCCGGCCCGGGTAGAAGAGCAGATCGCCAGTTGTGCCGTGGTCGGCGTCGACGACGTGGAGTTCTTGGACCATCCCGACGGGCTGGTGGTGGCCGACCTGACCCTGCGCCGGGACCTGGCCGGGCTGATCCGCCGCCACCGACCCGAGGTGGTGCTGTCCATCAACTACCGGGAGAGCTGGGGCGGACCGAGCTGGAACCACGCCGACCATCGGGCATTGGGGGTGGCCCTGCTCGACGCGGTGCGGGACGCCGCCAACCCGTGGTTGTTCACCGAGCCAGAACGACCACTGGGACGGTGTGCGGTTCGTGGCCTTCAGCGGATCGCCGGTGCCCAGTCACTATGTCGACGTCACCGAGACCCTCGAAGCCGGCATCGAGTCACTGCTGTGCCACAGGCTCTACCTCGACAACCTGGGGAACGGGGGCGACATGTCGGACGCCGGTGGTTTCCTGCGGGACAATGCCCGAGCGGCCGGGGAGCGGGTCGGCGTCGAGCTGGCCACGACCTTCGAAGTGGTCTTCCTGTGAGAGCCGTTCTCGCCTCGCTGGCCCTCATCCTCGCCACCACCGTGTGTGGGAACGACACCGAGTTGCAGGACGAGGACACCGCCACCACCGACGACGACGACACCGCCAACGACGACGATACCGAGACGGTCGAGGAACTCTATCCCGACGTGCTCGACGTGTCGGCCGAACAGGCCGGCGACGGTACCTGGACGTTCTTTGTCACCTTGAGCTCGCCCTATGACTCACCGGAGCGCTACGCCGACGCCTGGCGGGTGGTCGGCCCCGATGGCGAGGTCTACGGGGAGCGCATCCTGCTTCACGACCACGCCAACGAGCAACCGTTCACCCGCAACCAGTCCAACATCGAGCATCCCCGACAGCGTCACCGAGGTGACGATCGAGGGCCGGGACCAGATCAGCGGCTGGGGCGGGCAGACCATCGACGTTCCAGCTACCGGGCTGATCCGTCAGGGCTTACGGCCACGACGGCTGAGAGCCCCACCCGACGGTCCCCCGGTATGGGCGAACACTCCGGGGCTTGCTTGGGCCGTGCGAAGTCGGGTGTGAAGGAATCGACGCTGGGCATCGAGTTCGTGCTCGGCAGGAAAGATCCGATGGATCGTCTCGGCCCTGACCATCGATGGGTTGAAGGTGAAATGGGCATCAGCCGTCGCATACCCGTCCGGGTTCGGCTCCCACACGATCGGCTTCTTCGAGACCATGTGGGTGCCCAGCGTGCGCTCGCTGCGATGTCGCAATCGGACCTGGCCGATTCTCGGGTCGTTCAGGATCGCCGCCGCATTGATCAATGCCCGGTCGTCGACCGAGACCGCTTCCCAATCGTCCTCGATGTGCAGCACGAGTTTCACCGACGGCTGCGACGACAGGCAGGCCATGGCGTAGCTCGTGGCTGCACCGATGCCCAGCACCGATGTGTCGTGGGTGATCAGCTGGTCGAAATACGGTGCGTCCCGAAGCAGCTTCTCGCTCCGTTCGTCGGCCCCATTCACGAACCCCAGCACGTAGGCCGACGCCAACTGGATCGGCCATCTGGCTTCGAGCGCCCTCAGGGTACGCTGCAGCAGCTCGGGTCGCCCACCGGCCAGAAGGGAAATACCGAGGTCGGGAACGACCAGGTCGCCCTCGGGCGGCTTGCTGCGTCGGCGCGGGGTCAGAACCGTGACCCCGGTTGCGTCGAGCGCCGTCCGACGGGCATCGAACCGAAACGAGCCGGACCATCGTTCCACGCAGCGGCGCTCGTGGTCACGATCACCGTCGAAGAGCCAGATCTCCCAGTCCCGTCGACGGTGGCCGGCCACCATGGGCAGGACCGCCTCACGCCCACCCTTCGGCAGCGGTGGACCGTCGACGATGATGAAGTCGAACCCACCGCTGAGTTCGGTGTCGTACCACGGAGCGTCGACGTCGCCGACCGTCACCGGCCTGAGCGGTGCCGTTTGCAGGGTCACCAGATCACGAACGCCATGGTCGGACAGCAGCTTCTCGGTTCGGGCGGCGAACCGGGGGTCGTGTTCGAGGCTGACGACCCGAGCACCGACCCTGGCCGCGGCCACCGCCGCTACCAATGTCGAGATGCCGCTGCCGACGTCGAGCAGTCGACGGGGGCGGCGCCGGAGGATGTGCTCATAGATCTCCACCGCCCCCCGAATTGAAACCGACCAGTCCCGTCCATCGACGACACCCCGGTCGATCAGCGAATACACATCAGGAGCCCGACAGTCGGCGGGCCCGACCGGTGGCGTCACGACCGGTGGCGTCACGACCGGTGACCGCCCGACGGTGCGGGCCGGAGGACCGGAAAGGGCCGTTGCCTCTTTGAGTTCCAGGGCCAACCGCGCCCCCTCTGCGTCCAGGGCGCGCTCATCGTCGCTCGACCATCCTTTTCTCCACCAGGGCCCGGATCTGTTCGGCGGCCTGCCGATGGTCGGGCGCCGTGGTGGCCATCCGGTACGCGGCCCGGTGCAGTGACCGGAGTTGTGCAACCACCTCGGTGCGGACCGGGCTGCCCCACCCGAAGGCCGGGGAGTTGGTCAGCGACCCACTGTGAATGCGCCGGTGATAGAGCGGCTCATCGACATAGGAGATCTTGGTTCCGGTCATCAGTAGCAGATTGACGATCGAGGTGTCGAAGCCGATCCGGTATCCGGCGTACCAGCCCCCGAGCCGCTGGAGCGCCTCCACCCGGTAGAGACCCTGATGCCCGACCCGGTGGACCAGCTCGGCGGTGACCGGCTCATCGAGCCGGGACCGGCCGCGGGCGATCCGGTCCCGATGCTGCCGCTGATCGTGTTGCAGCGATGCGCTCAGGCAAACCTCGGCATTCTCGTCGAGGGCGACCTGCACCAGCTGCTCGACTCGGCCGGGATCGCTCCAATCGTCGGAGTCCTGGACGACGAAGAACCGGCAGTCGGGATCGGCGGCGGCCACCGCTTCGAGCACGATCTGGTCGGCGAAGTAGCGGCCGCGGTTGACGGGGAGCTCGAATCGGACGAGTCGCCGATCGGTGATGTCGCTCAACGCCTCCAGGCCCGAAGGGTCACCGTCGAAGACGACGACGACGACGAGATTCCGGTGGGTCTGGGCCAGTATCGAGTCGACGGCGGCCCGCAGGTAACGGGCCGGACCGAAATGGGGGATGGAGACCACAACCCGATGGTCGACGGTCGACGTCGAACTGCTGAGGGCGGCGACGGGCGATACCGCCGCAACGGCCGGGGTGGGCGGCTCGCGGCCGGCGGAGCCGGCGGGCGACGACGGTGCCGGCCCGGCCATGGCTCGACCACGGTTCGCTGTGACCGGCCGACGGGATCGGTACCGGTGATGGTCGTCGCCCATCAGGTTCAAGATGGTCGCGGCCTGGACCGCCGTCCAGCGCCGGGTGGCGGTCTGTTTGCGGCTGGTGTTCGCCCCGTGGATCGTGGCCACATAGAAGTCGGACCGATCCAGGACCGCGATGCCGGCGGTGTTCTGTTGCCACAGAAACCTGGTGTCCTCCCCTTGCCGGACCTCGGGGAACGGCCGCCGCTCCCACAGCGACCGCCGGTAGGCCATGGTGCCACCGGCGACCCACGGTCGTTTCGATTGCCGTGGATACTGGTAGCGCCAACCGTGTTCCCGGTCGAGGTCGAGGAAGAACAGCTCGTTCAGACCGCAGAGGTCGGCCCCGGTTCGCAGCAGTTCGTCGACCTGATAGCGGATGCGCCAGGGGGCGAACCAGTCGTCGTCGTCCCAGTGAACGATGATGTCGCCGGCGGCCTCCCGACAGGCTCGATTCCTCTTCGCCCCGGTGACCAACCGTTCGTCGAGACGGACATACCGGATCGTCGTATCGTCGGACGGCACGAGATCGGCAACCGGATCGCGACCGTCGTCGACGATCACCAGCTCCCGGTTGGGGTAATCCTGGCGTTGGAAATAGCCGATGGCCCAAGGGATGAACCGACGCCGATCGGCGGTCGGCATCAGGCACGACACGAGCGGCGTCGGTTCCGGGACCACGGCTAGTCCGATACCCGTTCGAGAAATGCGGGTCCGATCCCGTGGACCCTTGACAGGGCGTCCTTGTCGGGGATCGGTCGTGCGGCGATGATGGCATCCGCCAGTTTGGGGCCGATGGCTCGGATGGCGAGAAGCTGGGTGCGGCTCGCTGTCCTTATGGTGTCCATGGTCAGCGTTTCGACGCCATAGTGATCACTCAGATTGCTGATGAACAGAAGTGCCAGCTCGCGAATGTCCTGGCGTTGGCGGGTCACCGCGCCGTCAACCGTGGGCAGCGGCGGATTCTCCTGCGTCTCGCCTCGGCGATCCGCGTTCCGCTCGGTCCACGGGGACTCGACGATGTCCATTTCGGCGGTTATGGCATTCTTGGTTCGAGTGATGGCATCGTTACCGATGACATCGGACCAGGTTCGAACCAGCTCTCCGAACGGACTATTGTCGACGCTGGCCTCGCCGCCACCCGCCTCAATCTGATCGCGCTGAACATCCTGCGCGATCCGCAGCTCCCTGGCCGCCCGTTTGAAGTCTTCGATTACCGAATAGTCGATGGTGGTCTTCTCGGTGGCTGCGCCGTAGTAGATCATGATGGTCGTCTGTGCCTTGTCGAGCTTGCCGCCACGGGCGTGTCGAATGCCGCGGCCGGCGTTGGTCTCGTCAACCAGTACGGCCACCTCCTCGATAAAGGCCCGGCCGACGGCGTACGGAATCATGTGTTCCGACGTTGTCCAGTGGATACGCGGGCCGGCGCGGTTGCTCGACGGTTTTTCGCCGTGGCTTCCCACAACTCCGATTCCGGGCGCCGGAGCCGGGGGATTCGGAACCGGAGCCGCGGCGAGGCCGAACGGTAGTGAGAGCTGGGTGTTGTTCGGAGCAATGGTCACGCTGGCCTGAACCGTGCCGTCCTCGGCATCCTTCACGCCGCCCGGAAAGCTGAACGTCAGCCCGACGCCGTCCTCGAGCTGGCTCGACAATGATGGCTGCAACCGGGCGGCGGCGGCCTGCAGGCGTTCGAATGGGGTTCCTTCGTCCGGTCGTTCCGCAGTACGAAGACGTTCGAGTGCATGCTCGGCGAAGGCTTGGTGGTTGGCCGGATCGACACCGGCCTCCTCGGTGGCCTCGGCTTCCTGGGCATCGTCCTCGCCGCCGCCCATGCCGAACAGCGACTGGATCGAGGCGATGGCCCCCTCGAGCTGATCGAGCAGCCAATCGAGTGCCTGGTCGACGACCTCCCGCACCCCCTCGACGATCTCGGCGATCTTCTCGCCGATGTTGCCCAGGCCGACCTGGTTGGCCAGGAACCCGAGGGCCACCGGGATCACCGCGGCCAGACCACCTTCCATCCGGGCCGCCCCTGGTTCGATGTCGCCGGCGGCCACGGCGGCGAAGGTGGCCACATAGCTGTCGATGATTTCGAGGATCTCCCGGATGTACTCGATGGCCGATTGGACGGCGTTGAAGAAGGCGATGAACCCGTTGACGACGGCCATGATCCCGGTCGGGTCGAGCATGCTCAGCAGCTTGGTGACCACCCGGCTGATGATGGTCTCCATGATCCACTCGGTTGCGGCGCCGAGCACCATGTCCCACAGGTTGCTGAGCTGGCTCTCGATGTATTCCCAGATGGCGACGACCCCGCGCTCCATGACGTCGTTGACCACGTTCCAGATTCCGACCAGGCGGTCGAGGGCACCCCGGACCTTGTCGATGGTGTCCTGCCCGAACCGTTCCGCCAGCTTCTCCCAGATCCGTTCCATGGAGATTCCGAGAACCTGGAGCACGGTGTCGAGGATCGAGGCGAACGACAGGTCGGTCGGCGGTTCGATGCCGGCTGCCCGAAGCCCGCCGAACAGCCAATCGACGAGTCCGTTGACCAGGTGGGTGAGGAAGTTGTTGAAGAAGTTGGTGAACCCCAACTTCAACGCCTCGAGCATGTTGATCAGGAAGCCGATCGGATCCCTCATGATGTCGGTGATGGCCGCCACCACATTGGAGATGATCCGGGCCAGCAGGTCGGTGGGGAAGTTCATCAACGCCAGGATCAGTTTGAAGACCTCGACGATGACCGTCTTGATGAAGGAGAAGAGACGGGAGATCGGCTCACCGAACTGGGCCACGATCCGCTGGAAGGCACCGATCGGGTCGATCAGGTCGTCGATAGACAGTCCGTCCCAGATCCCGACGAAGATGCCGACGATGAAGTCCCAGGAGATGCCGAGCTCCGAGATCGCCCCCTCGATGGCGGCGCCCGCTTCGGCGATGACCCCGGTTTCGGCCAGCTTGTCGTACATCTCGTTCCCGCCGGGCAGGAGCGAAATGAACCCTCGAATGATGTTGACCGCGGTTCTTGGTACGGGCTCCTCGGTGAACGGATTCCTTCCCAGCAGCACGGTGAGGAGATGGAAGCCGGGAATCTCGTGGGCGAATCCCGACAGCCAGCCGAGCAGGGCGTCCTTGATGAGCTGCAGGACCTGCTCGGCCACGGTGATGGCGAAGTCCCAGACATTCTGGATGAAGGTGCCGGCCCGCACCACGAGGGCCTCGAGGTTGGCGCCGAGATTGGGGAGGTTCTCGGGTTGAATGGCATCCCATGCGGCACTGAACAGCGAGCCGAGCTCCGAGATCAGGCCGGTGAAGGTGGCCAGCTGGGTGTCGATCCATTGGGCCGTCTTCTCCACCGTCCCCCGGGCCCGCATCTGCTCCAGCTCGGTCTCCTTGCCGATCAGGATCAGGAAGTCCTCGATGATCTCGACTGTGGTCGACTCGACCGGCTCACCCTTCAGGGGATCCCATTTGAGGACCTTCTTGAGGAGGGCCCAGGCTTGATTCTCGGCCAGCAGACCCTCGGCCACGTCGAGAACTGCTTCCTTGATCAGCTCGATGATTCGGTTGACCAGGCTGGTGGCGAACCCGGTCACGTCGTCGAGCAGCAGTTCGGCGTGCCGGCGGAGAACTCCGATGTTGTAGTCGAACGGGTCGAGACGGATGAAGTCCATCTCATCCCAGGCGTCGCTGATCGTTCGCTCCAGTCGTTCCAGCGACAGATCGAACGTGGCCAGTTGCTGGTTGATGAACGTGAAGGCGTCCTGCAAGATGCCGAGCTCGTTGAGCTCATCGAAGATGAAGGTGCCGAACGGCACCAGGCCCATCATGCCTTCCACGAGATTGATGGCAGTGCGTTCGACGCTTCGACCGGTGAGCGGGTTGAAGCCGATGACGACGGTGAACAAGGTGTAGCCCGGCACATGCCGGGCGTAGGACGCCAGTCGATCGGTGATGAAGTCGGGGAGCCGTTGGATTTCGTCGTCGGCCGATCGGGCGACGTGCGGTGAGTGGGATCGGGCTGCGCCCTGCTGCACCACGTGGGTCGATTCGTGTGCCATCAAACCGAGGTTCAGCGCCGACTCGCTCCGGTTGAGGAAGATGTTGTTGCCGACGGTGAACGCCCTGGCCTGGAGGCTGGTGGCGGCGTGGGCGGCGTTGGCATCGGTGTGGACCCGGACCCCACCGAGATTGGCTCCGAGGTGGGGTTCGATGCTGCTCCGGACCGAAGGGGCGAGCGGTGCACCTGACCCCGGGTTGGAGATGGTCGACGCCGTACGGGCGGTCACCGTGGGCGCCCCCCGTCCGGGCGATCCCCCTTTGCGCTGTACCTCGTCCTCGTCACCGGCCTGACGCTGTACCTCGTCCTCGTCCCCGGCCTGACGCTGCACCTCCTCCTCGTCCCCGGCCTGACGCTGCACCTCCTCCTCGTCCCCGGCCTGACGCTGCACCTCCTCCTCGTCCCCGGCCTGACGCTGCACCTCCTCCTCGTCCCCGGCCTGACGCTGGGGTGAGGGCCCTCTCGTCGATACGGCGACCGGGACGGTCGATGATGCTCCGCTGGTGACCCGGCCGGCGACGAGGTCGGCTTCCCGTTCCATCGGCTCGCCCGAACGGGAGACCTTGGCCTTGAGCTGCGGGAGCTGCACCGAGGGCGCCGCCGATCGGGCTGCGACCACGCGGGCCGAAGTGGCCGACTCAGCCGTTGACGTGGACACCTGCTTGGCCCGGGTGCCATCGGCCTTGGCTGGTCTCGACCGGGTCGGCAGGCGGGTGTGGCTCACCGTAGGAGCTCCTGGAACGCCCGTGCCGGTGAGATCCGATGGCGACGGCCGCTCGGGTCGAACGGCGACGTGGCGCCGGCCTTCTGGTATTCGGCGGCAACGGCGTGTTCGAGGTGGCGCAGTTCGATGGCGTCGGCGTCGTCGACCGATTGCACGGCGGCATGCAGGACGGCATTGCGGATCTGCCCCCCGGTCATGGCGCATCGGGTGGCCAGCTCCTCCAGGTATGCCGTCGGTATCCGATGGTTGTCGGGCAGATGGAGCAACCAGATGTCGAGTCGCTGGCGGGCCGTCGGCGCCAGGAATGAAACCACGACATCCATGCGCCGCTGAAAGGCGGGATCGATGTTGTCGGCGGCGTTGGTGGTCACCACCACGACGCCCCGGTAGGACTCCAGCCGCTGCAGCAGGTAGTTGGTTTCGAGATTGGCGAACCGGTCGTTCGACGAGCGAACCTCGGTACGCCGCCCCAACAGCGAGTCACCCTCGTCGATCAGCAACAGCACATCCAGCTCCTCGGCGGTGGACAACACCCGGTGGAGGTTCTTCTCCGTTTCGCCTACGTACTTGTCGATCACGGCGGCCAGATCGACCCTGTAGACGTCGAGCCCCAGCTGGGCACCGAGCACCCGGGCACTGAGGGTCTTGCCGGTGCCGCTGGCTCCGGTGAACAGCGCCCGGACACCGACCCCGGTGGTCGGCGAATAGGTGTCCCCGAGACGGTCGATCAGTTGCTCCCGGTGACGGCACCGCGACTCCAGCTCGTGCAGTTTCACCATGGTGAAATCACCGACAACCAGGTCGGCCCAACCGCCATCGGCTTCGATCGGGGAGGCCAGGGTGTCGAGCAACTGACGGTTCAACTGACCGGCTGCGGCCCGGACGTGCCTGGTGGCAACGACGTTGCCGCCATCGAGGGCGGCGGCCACCAACGCCCCTTCGGCCGCCTGCTCGATGTGGGAACCCTGGAGCCGTACGCAGCGGGCGATCTCGTCGATGTCGTCGACCACCCGCCCGTCGAATGCCGCCTTCCATCGTTGCGCCCGGTCGGGCCCGGCAAGCAGGGGAAACTCGATGGTCACGGCCCGGTCGGTGGCATCCAGCGCGATCCCGCCGGTGTCGGCCATCACCGCCACGCTCGCCCCCTCATAACCCCGGGGCCTGCATCGGGGCACGGTCTCCCCCGGACCCAGGTCATACTCGACCACGGGAACGGCGTTGAGTGCGGTGGCCAGCGCCCCGATCCGATCGGCGAATCGCTCAGGAGCCGTGGCGGCATCGACCCTCAACACCCCATGGCCGGCGGCGCCGGCCACGGCACGGACCAGATCAAGACGGTCCGAGCCTCGGGCCCCCCGGACGATCACCACGTCAACCGACCGGTCGGCGATCAGGCGGGGCAAGGCCCCGGTAGCCGCCCGGACCGCCTGTGGGATCACGACCCGGTCGAGGGTTGGCAGCGATACCCGGGGTTCGTGCCGCATCCACGGCGGGCAACCCGGATCGCCATCGCCGGCCAGGACATCCCACAGCTCGATCGGAAGCCGGGCCTGCCAATCGGCCCGGCCCTCGTCGGGGTTGGGTACGACGATGGCCCCGGCCGCCACCAACCTCCGAGCGATGGCCGGCGCCTCATCGAGTCCTCCGACCGGTGATGTGCCGTCGTCGGTGGTGGTCATGTCGGCGGTGAGCGCAATCAACACCTCCAACGTCGGTCGGCGCAGCGGTCGACCGGCCACCTCGGCCAGCAGAGGCCCAAAACGGGAGTCCTCCTCGATCAGCCCGGTGCAGACCAGCTGCATTCGGGCGGTGAAGTCGAAGCGGCCACCGGCTGCGACCGCCGACAACGGCAGGTGGCCGACCTCGGGATTCGCCTGCTCCCACCGGGCGATGGCGGTGGGCCACCACGTCCTCGCCTCGGACCACGACGCCTCGGTCGGCAGAAGCCGGGTGACGGAGTCCAGATAGCCGACGAGAAAAGGGTGACGGTCCAGTAGTTCGGCGATGTCACCGGTGGTCGAACTCCGGCGAAGGTGATCGATCAGCAGGAACACGGCGGCGTGATAATGGACCCGGAAGTGGTGGCGAGGGGTGAGGGGAATGGCCGCCAGCGATGATGTTGGTGTCATGGGAACCGCTATTCGAAGTGGAAGGTGATGACCCGCCCGAATTCCGGCGTCCAGCCCGGATTCCGGTCGAGACCGCTGCGTCGCACCGCCAGCGAGACATCGGCCAGGGGGAGGATGACATCGACATGGGTGCGGTCGAGGTGCACCCGCCCCCGTCGCAGCACGATTTCGGAGACCAGTTGGTCGGTCGGGACGCCGACCAGCACCGAGGCGGCATGTTCGATGAACGGCATCGCAGCCGACAGCCATTCACCGAGACCTCCCCCCAACCCCGATGCCGAGGTGGCCGTGAGATCGAGCGGATCGAATCGGGCGGTGGACGGCAGATCGATCAGCGGCCACCAGGCGTCGGGGGCCCGGAAGGCGACCCCCGTGGGCACCAGGTCGTCGACGTCACGAGCTCCGAACCCTCCCGACAGCTCATGGAGCACCAGCCATAGGCCGTCATCCTCATGGCCGGGAATTTCATGGCCGGGATCTCGCAGCAGGCATCGGGTGACGGCCTCCAGCAACGGCCATCCGCCCACTGCCGAGTCGAGCCGATAGTCGACCTCGAAGCGCTCCGGCAGGCCAAGACGGCGCAGCAGGTTGATGAGCAGAAAGGAGCCGGACAGATCGGTCACGGTTCCTGGCAACCGGTGGTCGGCCGACGCCGGTTCCCGGTGCGGCGTCGGTCCGGATCCGGCCGGCTCCGCCCCGACGGGCCAATCGGTGGCCGCCCCCGGGGTGTCGGTTCGGGTCGCGTCGGCCGTATCGTCCCCGTCGGGCCCATCCCGATCCCGCCGGTGGGGCGGAGACGATGATCCGTCCGATGCGAGGTCGGCATGAGACGGGGTCGACGCCGTCGAGTTTCCGGCCGACGGTGGACTCGGCGCCGGGGACCAACCGGTCGGACCGGGGGTTTCTCCGGCTGCACCGGTCGGGCGCCGGTGGCCCGGGTCGAGCACGGGCGCCCGTCGACGTGCCGGTGCCGGTGGATGGAGTGTCCGCCACCGCTCGACTCCGGCCACGAAGGCCGGCGAGCGCAGCAGCGCCGGTCGGGTTGCTGCGACACCGCAGAGTCCGAGCAGGAGTTGATGGGATCGTGACAGGTCGGCCGCAGCGTCCTGACCGGGGGTCAGCGGGGCCCAAGGCGGTTCCGACCCTGGTGTGAGCGAAACGAGATCGTGGGCCGGGGGCCGGGATGGGTCGACCGACCGATTCGGCATCGGGCTGACCAAGGCGGGGGGTTGAAGCATCCGGACCAGATCGGTCGCTCCCAGCGCCTCGACCACGGCGACGGCAACACCGAGAGCTTCCGGTTCGCTCAACCGGGACAGCACCATTGTGGTCTGCGACGGTGTCATCGAAGCGATGGTCGCCGGGGCGAACCTGGCGTTCTCCTTCAGTACCGGCGGCACCGAGTCGGCCAGTCCGAGCCGGGATTTCAGGACATCCCACCACCAGTGGTACCGAGCGGATCGTGATGCCAGATCGACCAGGTAGGAGGCCAGCAGCTCGGCCCGGTCCTCGAACAGCACGGCATTGACCGATCCGGTGACCGGGCCTCGACTTGGCCGGACCGCCGACCGCAGGGCACCGTCCAGCCCGGTGCGAGGATCGTGCACCCAGCGGCGGGCGGTCACCGCCGACGGCCCGGGATCGCCCTCGATCACGGCCTCGATGCGCCGAACCACCAGCACGGCCTGGGGGGCCAGCCCGGAGGGTCGAAGCTCGCATCGGCCCACATCGGATCGGATTCCGGCTCGCACCAGCGGCGTATCGGTTTCGCTCCTGATCCGCAGTGTCCCCACCACCACGTCGTCGCTGCGATCGAGCACGGTCACGGTCCCACGCCTCAGGGCCGGCGAAAGAGTCGCCGGAGGAACCGGACGACCGATTTGAACAGCGCGACCAGGCATCCGTCGGGAGGCTTGTTCGGATCGGTTTCGAGGGCCTCGACGACCGTCACCACCTCCACGCTGCCCTCCTCGGGGATGGCCAGTTCATAGAAGTTCTCGGTGATCCTCGTCGCCCCCTGCAACTCGTCCTGCCAACCGAACAGTGCCCCCTGGTGCTCGACCCAGTACCCGAACCCGGTGCCGGGCCGGAGAACCCGGTAGGTCTTGTTGTTGCGGGTCACGTCCACGCCGGTGTCGTGGTAGGTGTGATAGCGGATCGTCGGCTGGGTCAACTCCCGCCGGTCGATGGGCGACTCCGTGTCGAGGGCGGCCTTGGCCAGCAGCGCCATGGCACGGCGGTCCTCCCCGCCGCCGCCGGTTGCGTTCGCCGCATCGATCGGACCCGGGGGTTGATCGTCGTCAGGCCTGTCGTCGCCGGGACGGTCCGGGTCGACCGTGGCCGGCATGTTGAGTTTGGTCACCAGGACGTAGGCCGGTCGGGGTTCGGTCGGCAACGGACTGGGGCCGAGACCGACGTTGCTCAGGGTGGCCACCCGCTGGAAACGGGAAGCCGACACGAAGTCCATGTTGCGCCAGACGCTGGCCGGCGAGAACTCGTGGGCACCGGTGAGGGTGACCAGCATGCACTGGTGGGTCGAGAACGGACTGCCGTCGTAGTCGGCCCGCTCCTGTGCCGTCAAGGTCCACGACATCGAGATGGTGCCCTGGCTGCCGTCGGTGATGGACGAGGGGTTCGACGCCGGGTTGGGGGTCGCCGGTATCAGGGTCCAGGGGGCCAGAGGATCGGCCACCGACCCCCAGTTGGCGATTCGGAACTCGGCCGAGATCTCGTTGGCGCCCACGGTGGCACCGGTTTCGTTGCGAGGACGGGCCTCGAAGGTGTTGGCCGACAGCAGGTTGATCTGGGAGGTAGGGCTGTTGCTGGTACCGACATCGGCGGTTGTCAAGGTGACGTAGCCGGTGGCCGGGCAGGCCGGATCGGCGGCCCCGTCCCGCAGGTGCATCGCCTCCCAGGTGGCGGGGTCGGGAACGTGCATCGTCGGTGGGAAGCCGATGGTGTCGACCACGCAGGCCGACCGGGGCCAGCTGTAGGGGACGATGGTGGAGTCGGGAAGCTCGACCCGCATCTCGAACCAGACGTCGAACGTGTCCCCGAGGTCGATTTCGGTGTCGACGCTTCCGGCCCCGATGGGCACTCGCATCTGCACCGCCCATCGGTTCGACACGATGTCGAGCCAGACGTGGGTGTTCTGCTCGATCCAGACCGGAACATCGCCGCCGTTCTCATCCCAGTTCTTGACCTGGCCCGGAACCATGCCGCCACCGGCGGTGGTGTGAACCTTGTGAACATTGACGACCCCGCTGGTCACCACCGAGGTCGCCAGCTGGGAAACGTTCGAGGTGAAGGGCTGAATCTCGATCAGCATCGGATCGCCGACCCGGCGCTCGAAGCCGACATAAAGGACGTCCTCGGAATGGTCGACGCTGTCGTCGGCCTTGACCCACCACGACAGGTAGAGCACGTCCTGGGTTCCCTCGACGTCATAGAGGGCACGGAAGGCGGCGTCGTCGTCGGTCGCGCTCCCGAACGTGGACGGCACGATCGGCCCCGGGCTGCCACATCCCGACGCCGAGGTGGAGATCTCCGGGTAGCCGATGGCCAGATGTCCGGCCCATCTCGGGTCGTCGAGGCCGAACGGTGTGGAGATGGACGGTGCCGCCGTCGGCCACGACGTGTGACCGTTGATGGCATCGATGCCGGGCCAGGTCGGTGGCTGGCCGCCGAGACCGGGTACACCGCTGGCTTGGGGAATACAGAGCGTCATGATAGGTGCCTCCTGCGAAGACGGTGGGTTGCGCGAGGGGGGCTCACGGGTTGGCCCCGGGGACGAGGGTGAAGGTGATTCTGGCTTCGTCGGAGCGGCCCGGGCGGTTCACGATCACGGCCACCGACCCGCTGGCCGTGGCCGAGTTGTTGACCACGCTGAGCACGATCGATCGGGCCGCGCCACCACCGTCGAGATCGCCGTCGGCCGGTTGGAAGATGACCGAACCCCACGGTCCGGATACGGTGCTGGGCTCGGCCCGTACCAGATAGTCGACCGGCTCGGTCAAGGTGGCGGTGATGTCGACGTTGCCGATCGATCCCGGGTTCAGCGTGACCCGGGTACCGCTCAGCGAGCCGGTTCCCGATTGGACATCCATCCCGTTGATCAGCAGGGTGATGGTGGGATCCGGCGGGGTGATCTCGGTTTCGGTTTCGAACGTCCTGGTGTCCTCGCCGACGATCGTGTCGGCCATTGCGCCGACACTCACGTTGAAGTCGTCCACCGCCGGGATCGGGTCGACCACCACTCGAATCTCGACCACACCGTCGGGTTCCATCCGGATGATCGGGGCGTCATCGGTGCCCTCGTTGCCGGGGACGGGACCGAAGCCGGACACACCACTCACGGTGTCCGAGGTCTCGAGCAGCAGCGACACCGCGGCGGACTGGTTCAATCCCGATCGTACGTTGTAGACGAGCTCGCCTCGACCGCCTCGGCCCAGAATGGTGGGCTCGGTCCGCAACCATTCAACGTGCAGGTCACCGAGAACCGGGACCGTGGGGCGTACCACGGTCAACGGTACCGAGTCGGTGTCGGTCCCGTTCGACACCTCGACGGTGACCTCCATGCCGGCACTCGGCACCACCAGTGTGGTGGGCACGATCACCGCGAGCCGGGTGTCGGTGCTGTCCGGTTGTGGCACCGTGGTGAGTTCGTCGAACCGGAGCCTCGTGAGCCCTTGGGTGAAGCGGAAGCCCCGACCTCGAATCTCGATGAGTTGCCCGGGCGAGACGGGACCGGCGGGGAAGATGGCATCGATGGCCAGTTCGTCACCCATGAACTCCATCCGGCTGGTCGTGAACACCAGGTATTCCACGCCGTCTCCGGCCTCGGCGAGAACCGAGTAGAGGAAGATCACCTCGCCGGAACGGAGGTCGATGGGTCGATGGTCGAGCGATCGGCCCAGGATCCCGGTGACCTCGTCGCCGCTGATCGGAACCGGCCCCCGGGTCACGAGTCCGGCGAAGAAGTTGGTCTCACTGAAGCCGGCGCCCGGCCCGGGACTGGTGGGCACCAACCCGGCCGCCGGCAGGTATCTCATGGCCGATCTGACCTGGAAGCCGAAACGCTGCAATGGATTCATTGTTCGGTGGAGAGCGTCGAGATGGTCCTGGAACTGCGAGTAGGAGGCTCGAGCCAGCACGCCGAGGGCCGGATCGGCCAGGTGTTCGGTCGGGACGGTTGCGACGGAGAAGGCCACCGGACGTCTCACCGACCAGCGGTCGATCAGGTTCACGCCCCCCGACGACCACGACAGCAGGGCGAGGGGAACCTCACACGGCTCGAGCAGGCCACTGGTGCGCAGCGAGCCGACGGCGCCGATGTCGGCTTGGGAATCGACCAGGAACGGGTTTCGCAGCACCGTGTGCCACCGCCGGGTGTCGAGCAGGAGGTGGGCCAGAACATTGCGGAGCAGGGCGCTTTCGACCGCCGAGCCGGCGGTCGAGATGGTGGCCACATCCTCGGCGTCATGCCCGGCGTCGGCCGCCAACCCGTCGGCGTCGAGAGCCAGGAGTCGGAAGGCCACGCCGTCGACGGTGTAGCGGGGACCGCATTCGCCGGCGGTGCCGTTGCCGAAGGGGGTGATACCGGGAGCACTGGACTGTTCGTCCTCGGCCGGTCGCAGCACCAGGAGATAGAGACCGGTTCCACTGGGCCGGGCCGACGGCAGATCGTTGCACACCACGAACACCCCCTCACCGACGATCGGTTGGGTGGGAACCACGAGAGAGACGGTCACATCGACCGGCAGCTCCAGGGCCTGGCCGTACCGGTCGAGTGCGATCCCGGCACCGACCTCGACCTGGGTCGGGATCCCGGCGCGGCCGACCACCAGGCCGGATGCGATCCCGGAGCCGACCGCACGGCCCAGCCGGCGACGGCTCAGCAGGTTGGCCTGTTGTTCGTCCCTCAGGTCCTCGGCGGTGAGGACCCGCCCGTTCCAGAACGCAACATGGGCGATTCCCTCGGTGAGGAACGGCGTGTCGAGCGCAGTCTCGGCCATGGCTCAGCCCACCCGGGCCGTGCGCAGGGAGTCGGCGACGAAGATGGTCACCGTCGGTCTGTCATCGCCGAAGGCCTGGCCGCAGAACCAGATTCCCTGCTCGTTGGCCCACTCCAACGCACTCTGCCCGTTGTCGAGCCTGACCCCGTCGAGTCCGAAGATGAAGCGGATCGGTCGTTGGGGTTGGGGGGTGGTGACTTCGAAGATGTTCCGGCCGTGCTGGACGATGTCTTCGATGGCGACGGGGGCCAGGTTGGGCGAATCAGTTTCCCGCCGCACATCGAGGGCGTCGGCGAAGTCCTCGACCGCAACCTGGTTGGCCGGTGCGTCGATGTTGAACCAGACCCGCCAGATGCGTTGTTCGGTTTGCACGACGGTGGCGAAGGGCAACAGGGTCGGCCGGGTCGCCGTCCAGGCTCTGCCCCGCAGGACGAGCACGTCGGCCGGGGTGGGGGATCGGGCATCGAGGGGCACCCCCTGCAACGCTCCGATCCGCGGGTTGGGATAGCGCTCGGTGAGGTCACCGCCGGCGGCCCGACCATGGGTGATGGCCTGTCCGTTGGCGGCCGAATCGGCGAGATCGGTCAGCCGGTTCCCTCCGGCGCTCAGATTGCCGGAGAGTGGTCGGTCGCCATTGGCCAGCAGATACTGGGCGTGGTCGTCGTCGGCCAGTCCGGTCAGGGCCCCGTGATCGCTGACACCGCCGGCAGGTGCCGCCGGCACCCACAACGAGCCGTCGAAACCGAGTACGGACCCGGCGGCCGCACCCTCGACGGCCACATCGGTCAAGGACTCCAGAGAGTGCTCGTGGTCGTTGCCGACGGCGAACAGGACCTCCTGTAGCAGCCGGGTGGTGGCCAGGATCGGGCGATCGCGATCGTCGACCGTCGGGTTGGCGACCACGAGACCGCCGCCGGGGGCGTCGCCGACGTCGACCTCGACCACACCCAGGAGCACACAGGTGTTGTCGACCGCACTCAGGCAGGCGTTGCCGTCGGCGATCTCCGGTCGACGTTCGACCGCCCACTGGCGCAGCAGCTCGGCGATGGCGGCCGGGTCGGGTTCGGGGCCGCCGGAGGGATCGGTCAGACCGTGGATCTCCTCCACCAGGGCGGCCAGGTCGTCCACACTTCCCGGGGCGATCTCGCCCACGATCGGCGGCGGGTCGGTGGACAGCGTCAGCAGGAAACTGTCCATGATCCGCGACGGCGCCCGGGAGTCCTCGGCGGTGAGACACGAGTCGGCGGGAATGGGGACATCGTCGGTTTCACACTCGGTCCAGCACAGGGCCACGACGATCTGCAGCGAGCTGGGAACCGAGGCGGCCGACACGTCGTCGGGGTCGAACCGGCCGTTGACCCAGGCCGCCAGATCGGCGCAATACTCGACCGGCACGCAGATGAGGTGACCGGCCGGGTCGACCGCCAGCCCGGGAGCGACCCGGACCTCCATCGATGCCTCGTCGACCGACACCGCCAGACCCGACACCGTGCCGTACCCGTGCAGCGCCCGGGTGGCGTGGTGGTCGCGACTGCGATGGTGGTACTGGTCCTGCATGAACTCGTCGCTGCCGAGCACCATGCCCTGCTGATAGTTCACCCGTTTGCGCGGATCGAAACTCGTGGCGGCCTGACCGCTTGGGGCGAATCCGCTCATGTGCTGCCTCCAGTCTTTGACCGTGATGCCACGGTTCGTTCGGCTCGGTTGCGCCCGACGACGAAGCGGTCGTCGAGTCGCCAGGACTGTCCTCCTGGTATGACGCCGTAGGCAAGGCGCTCGGCCCCGAGCACCATGTCGACATAGCGGCCGGATTCACCGACGATCGTCTCCAGCCCGACCCTGGCCGCACCGACCCGGAACTCGCCCCAGTACGGCTTGACCTCCACGATGGTGTGGGCCGGCTGGTTGGCCGCCACCACCCGACGCACCGGGCCGAGCGGTTCCTGCCGCTCCTCGTCGGTGCCGGACAGCGAGATGGGTACCAGCACGGTGAACCGATGGGCGCTGCGATGGATGGGCAGGGTCGAGGAGACGAAGGTGATCCAGTCCTGAAGCGGAACCCCGTCCTTGGGTAGGGTGGCCGGAAACGAGACCGAGGAGAACGAGTCGGTCTCGCCTGCCCCGGCCAGCATCCAGGCGGCGCGGTAGGCGACGACCCGGCGGTAGCGGTCGCTCAGGAACTGTTGCCAGCGGCGGAGATCGTCGATCGACGCAACGTCGGCGTAGGTCACCGCCAGTTCGTCGTTGATGAAGTCGTGCCAGAGACCGGCGTGGTCAGACCGGGTCGGGGTCAGGGTGGGGAAGGCGAGGGGAATGGAGGTGTCGATGGCCCGGGCCCCGTCGGTGTAGGAGATCCAGCGGGACTCGAAGTCGGCCCGACCGTCCTCCAGGGTCCACCGCTCGGCCCGGTCACCGGCCGGACCGAGTCGGGGTCCGGACAGCTCGGTCGGGTCACCGAAGACCACACCGGGGGTCTGACGGGTTCGGAAGAGCTCGACCACCCTGACCCCCGTTGCAGTGGCGCCGGGATCGAAGATCGACGGGTCGGGGCACTCGTCGGTCGCCAGGCGGATCGCCTCGACCAGCCCACGGTGGGTGCCGCGACGAGCGAACATGGCGGCGGCATGGTTGACGAACAGCCGCAGGCGATCTTCACTCCAGTCCGGTTCCAGAACGGCGCCGACCCACGACGCCAACCACCCCAGGTACTCGGGGTCGACGGTGTCGGGGTCGAGCAGCCGTTGCATGTTGGAGATCCGGCCCTCCAGGGTGGTGAGCAGGCCCTCGACGTTGCCCAGGAAACGGTCGAGGAACGATGCCGATGTCGGCTCGGCCCGATAGATGTCGGGAAGGTACCGGTCGAGGTAGGAGAAGCGGGGGAAATGGGCTCGAACCGCCCAGATTCGTGGTGTGTGCCGGCCGTCGCCGTTGAGGGTGACCCGAAGTTGCAGGAACTGGCCGACACAGTGCTGGAACAGCAGCTCCCAGGAGCCCTGGTGCTCCGATGCCGATGACCGGCCCGCCGACCCGGCGTCGGGCTGGTAGTGGTGGAATGGGACCTCGCTGCCCCGGCCCCGGCGATACGGATCCGGCTCCCGTTGCCACGGTTGCACCTCGAGAACGGCAAGATCGTCGGCAGCCCGCGACTCGACCCCGATCGACGTTCCCGGCGGAATCGAGCCGTCGATCACGAATCGATGCCAGACCGTGCCCGGAAGCCCACCGTCGAAGCCGAGACCACCGTCGAGCGCCGGGGCCAGCGTCACCGTGGCCGATCGGGCATACTGCGGGTTGGCCCGCGCCGGTACCGGGAACCACCGATCCTCCAGGTCGTAGTGGGCGGCGGTTCCGTCGGACACGAGGGCCTTGCCCCCGAACAGCCGAAGTGGGTGGTAGCGAGCCCGAAGCTCGAGCCCATCGTGGTGGACATCGAAGGCGAAGGCCTGATCACCCTGGTCGTCGACCAGGTACACCACCGACCCGCTGAGCCCGCCGTCGGGTCCGGCCACAATGGCAAGATCGTGGCCGACCATGCCGTCCAGCAGCTCGGCCGCGTTCGAGCCCTGGTCGCTGCACACCAGGTCGGGGGGCCCGGCCTCGGTGTTGTCGACCCGAATACCGAACTCGACCCGGACGCCACACAGGCGGCGGGAGATCTCGGGCCGGCCGGCCGTTCCAAATCGATCGAGAATCACCACCGAACCGTCGGGCAGGACATCGATGGCGATGGCCCACATGGTGTCGAGCGCCACCGACTGGGCGATGGCGGTTGCCGCGCTCGACGGTCCCGGCGCCGACGGCGAGGGCGTGGCATCGGTCGGTTCGGTGGCCACAAAGACCGGGGCGGCCTCGACGTGGGGACTCCGGCCGCCGAGATCGACGACCCGGAGGAAACGGTCGAGTTGCCACAGCCGGGCCGAGCCGGCCGTGGTCGGGTCGGCGACATCGAGGATGGCGACGCCGCCGGCAGGCAGAGCCGCCATGTCGAAGGGCCGGAATCCGATGCCTGGCGGCCACGGGACCAGCACCGGTGGGCCGCCGCCGTGGAGATCGAACACGGCCAGCCCGGCGGTCCGGGCCCCCGCACCGGTCGGGGGCCCGCCCTCGCCGCGTCGGCCATCGCCAAGTTGAGCACTCCGACGACCAGATACTGGTCGGTGGTGATGGCCAGGCCGGAGAACTCCAGATCGTCGGGCACCGTCTCGAGCCGCGACGTGAAGCCTCCCGGGTCAGCCGAGTCGACCCCGATCCTGCACTCGGTCGCCTCGTGCACCGGCCAGTAGCGGAAGGCGGTCCTGTCCCGGCTCATCGAGAAACGAATCTCCCGCCGGTCGGGTCCGATCCAGTACCAGTTCCCAAACCGGTCGGCGGCCGCCCCCCGCCGATCATCGGGCGTCAGGCGAGGTCCTTGCTCATGGGGTGGCGCTGAATCGGGATCGAGGTCGGGCGACACCCGACCGGGGAACCTGAACGGTTTCGGTCGCAGGCCGAGCGTGTTGCCGTCGATTGAATAGCAGACGTCGCCGTCGATCGGCGCGACCAGCGAATCCCGCCAGTCGTCGAGACCGAGTACCAGGTGCATGCGGGTGCCGTTCACGTCCATCAGCAGCACTCCTCGGGCACGATCGGGATCGGCAGACCGGCCGGCTCGTCGTCGGCCTCACCCTGGAGTTGGTCGACGGGCAGCGGGTCGCCCTGACGGACTTCGAGGCCCATCAGCCGAGGCAGGTGCAGGTTGGTTGCCATGTCGATCTGGTCGACCGATGTCCCGGTCTCTCCCGCCATCTCGACGCCGAACACCTGGGCCACACCGTCGACCCGTGCCGCCACGGCCAGGATCTCCAACCGATTGACTGGAGTGGACAACGGCCAGCCGAGACCGAGATGTCCGCCGTGGAGCGGTGACAGGAAGCCGCGGACCGCCGACTTCACCGCTTCCCGCACCGGACCGATGGCCCGGCCCGGCATCACATCGATCCCGATCGAAAGCCAGAGCGGCACATACTCCGGTCCGCGTAGATGCAACTCGGTGGTGAGCAACCGCTTCGGATCGACGTACTCGCAGACGGTTCGCAGGAAGAACTGATCGGGCTGGGGTGCGTCCTCCTGGCGGGGATCGCGAGCCGGTAGCAGCAACAGGGTGACCAGCCCGGGCAGTTGCTGGCCCGGGAAGTCGGGGTGGACCAGGGGCAGGACCTCGACCCGACCGATCGTCACCCCCGGTGTCTGCCGGGCGATGTCGGCGAAGTCCTGCGACACCACCATGCGCTCTCGATGCCGAACGAACGAGGAGATCTCGCGCTCGGCCTCAGCCACACTCTGGGCCTCGTCGGCACCCCATGTCGGCAGTGGATTCGTGACCTGAGCCCCGGAGGGGAGGAACACGGCCTTGGAAATCGAGCCGATGCCCACGAGTCCGTCGGACCCGCCGCCCGAATCGTAGGAGGCGACGATACGGGCGTCGCGAGGCGGGCGAGTGCCGTGAAGACCGTCGCCGAATCGGATCTCGCCGGTGCTGCGGGAGATGACGAAGACCTTGGTCGGCAGTTGGCCGGCGGGGCCGGGGCCGCCGGTGATCGGAACCTCCGGTCCGGCATCCATCAGATCGTCGACCCGGATCCAGCGTTCACCGCCAACGGTGAGTTCGACCGTGTCGACCAGCACCGGGACGTTGGCCAGTGTGTAGTGCTGATCGGGGGTACCGGATCCCCGACCGACTACTTCGAGGGCGGTGTGGGACCGCTGCTCGACCAGTGCGGCGTTGATCCCGACCCAGGACACGACCATCTGGTGTTGACCGGCGTGGTCGGTGGAGCTGCCGGCCGCCGGGCGGATGCGGATCCAGCTGATCAGTCGCTCGCCGTCGTCGCCCTCCAGCGCAGGGGGAAACCGCCCGACGCCGGCTTCGCCCGGGTCCATGTCGGTCCACACCCCGAGCCGGTCGGCCTGGGGCAGCTGGACCTGCACCACGCCCGGTTCGATCAAGACGTTGCCGTCGGCCCAGGATTCGAGCGGCTGGTAGGTCGGTACCCGACCCGACGCCGACTCCGGCAGGGGTTTGGTCGCGTCGGGGACGTGGAACTCGAGGACCGGCTCGCCATCGGTCCGTGATCTCCCGGCGGGGGGCAGCACCGTGGCATTGGCCTCGACGCTCGGTACGAACCCGATCGTGATGACCTGACCACCGAGGACCTCCCGGGTCGCTTCGACCTCGCCGGCTCGGCGAGCCAGCATCGCCATCCACAGCGACCCGTCGACCGAGTCGGCCAGATCGAGCGCTCCGTCACCGCTGGCACTCCAGGCCACCGGATGGGTTTGGTAGTAGTCGAACGAGCCACCGCTCTCGAGGAAGCTGCCGTAGAGCAGTGCGTAGTCCTCGTCGAAGCCCTCCTCCGGTTCGACCCGTTTCTTGATCACCGGGCGGAGTTCGATGGGGGCCGCCGTCAGCCCGTTTCGGGTTCGGAAGCGAACCTGGCCGGCCAGGACCTCCTGATCTGACTCCAGTGTGGTCATCTCCAGCCGACCCTTGAGAAAGGAGAACGTGACGATGCCTTTGGCCGGGGTTGCCGGCTGGGGGTCGATGCCGAGGAGCGACAGGAACTTCAATCGGTTGCGTTCGGGGATCAGCCGGCTCTGGTAGAGCAGGTTCTCGGCCATGAACGCCCACAGCTGCAGCAGCGTCATGCCCGGATCGCTGTCGTTGAAGTTCACCCACTCGGGGTTGTGGACCGGGATGCGGGCGGTCACCTCGGCAAGCAGGGCCCGGTAGTCGCGATCGTCGATCTCGGGTACTGGTAGGGTCACGGCGTGCCTCCCCGATTCTGCACGGCAACGGTGAGCTGGACGCTCTCCCGGGCGCTGGTGGCCACCAGGGCATAGCCGATGGTCACCGTGGCCAGGGTCGGTTCGGTCTGATGGCGGGCCACCTGGATCGACACCACGGAGATGCGTGGTTCCCAACGGCGCAGGGCGTGGGCGATCCGCTCCTCGATCATCCGGTGGGTCGATGCGACGTTGGGTTCGAACAGGAACGACCGCAGACCGGCTCCGAAGTTCGGCAACATGAGCCGTTCACCGGGCTCGGTCATCAGGATCACCCGGATCGACTCCCGCACACTGTCCTCACCACTCGACCAGGCAACCCGACCACTGGTGTTCAGGCGGGGTGGAAAGGCCACACCCTGGCCGAACAACGTGGCACCGACGGAGGTTTGTCTCGCCATCTCAATCCACCTTGGGCAAACAGATCTTGAACAGGGGCAGCCAGAAGAACACGATGTTGAGCAGCGACACGATGATCATGAGCAGGATCAGGGCGCAGATGGTGATGATCGGAATCGACAGCGAACAGATCATCCCCAGGTCCATGGCCTTGCCGTCGGGGATGTTCCCGTCGTCGAGATCGGCCAGTTTGATGGCCTCGATTCGGTCCAGCTGCTTGCGTAGCTGGGTCGACATGTCCACTCGCACGGCCCGGGGGAACTTGCGTAGCCCCTCGATCGTGGTGTCGACCGGAAGCACGATGCGGTTGTCACGAAACGGTGCATCGGGATCGTAGAAGTGGGCCAGGGCGAACACCGCTGATGGCCGGCTGATGGTCAAGCGGTAGGGTGGGCGGCAGCGCGGCCGCTCATAGACGAGTCGGCTGACGTACACAGCACCGTCGATGGCCGACGCCTCGGTGTCCGGTGTGGTCCCGGTACCGGCGTCCCCGTTGCCTGGCGGTGTCGCCGGTGGGTCGTAGACATCGAGCAGCAGCTCGGTGAGGCCGACCGGTTGTGCGAACCCGTGGGGCTTGGGCAGATCGGCGATCTCGGCCTCGAGTTGGGCCACGGCCGAGGCCACGTTGTCGACGGTCAGATCCGTGACCGGGGCCGGTGGATCGTCGAGTTCGTTGACGACGACGTTTCGGTTGTCCCATATCTGGTTCAGCGCCGATCGCCAGTTGATCAGGGTGGGAAACCCGGATCCGATCAGGACGTCCCGCAGCGTGATTTCGGCCGCGGTCAGGGGCGAGCCGACCAGCACACGGGAAGCGTGTTGGTGGAGGAAGGTCGCCAGGTCGAGCAGCGCAAAGAAGGTCGATTCCAGGAACCGTTGGAGGGTTTCGGGATCCGGCGAGGATGGGGTCAGGGCGTCGAGCAGGGCCAATTCCGACAGCGCGGAGATCGAGACGGCGATCGGCTGGGCTTGGTCGGCTCCCGGCCTGGTCAACTGGATGGCCACATCGTCGGTGTCGGCCGGCACTGCCGGGCGGACGACAGCGGTCTCGTAGCGCTCTCGATTGGCCACCGGTATGAATCCGGCCAGCATGCGTCGGGTCCGCTTGTCCTGGTAGGACATCGGGAACAGGGGAAGTCGCTGCTCGCCGGCCACCAGCCCACCGTTGACCTCCACCCACCGGCCCGCTCCCTCGTCGACCCAACCGAGTTCCCGGAAGGTCGACGGCAGCGCCGTGTCCACCGGTCCCGAGCCCTTCGGCTCGAGCCGGCGCAGCACGTAGAACGCCGACTCCCCGCACGAGGTGCTGACCTTCTTGTCGGGCAGGCCGTAGCGGGCGCAGACCAGCCCACCGGCGGTCAGGTAGAAGCGGCCGTGGGTCGGCTGGTAGAGCTTCATCACCGGCCCGGCGGCGGCCTCCGGTTGGCCGATCCCGGCCGCCGGTGCCCGCCACGTCTCGGCCCGGGCCACGTAAGGGGCGATCGAACGGTCGGGTTGGTCGAGCTCCGACTGGAGCCGCTCCATGAAATCGTCGGTGGCGAAGCGGAGAACGGCCGGCTGATCCAACTCGACATCACCCGACAGGGCATTCGGCCACAGCGGCGGAGCGGTTTTCCATTCGACGTGATCGTGCATGGCCGCCTACCAGATGTTTCCGGCGCCTGGGGTGTAACTGGAGCTGACCACCGAATTGGTGATGACGGTGTCGGCTTGCACCACTCCGCTGAACTTGGACATACCGGCGTTGACGGTGACCATCCCGGCGCTGACCTCCACGGTGCTGGCGTTGATGGTCACCTTGCCGCTGGATGAGACGGTTACCCCGGCGCTTTCGAGGGTCACGGTGTTGCCGTTGGAGTCGGCCGCGGTCAACGACCCGGCGCCGTCGTCGAGGGTCACCGACTGACCACCCGGTGTCTCCAGTCGAAGCTTCTCCTGACCGTTCGAATCGTCGAGGGTGATGATGATGCCGTTGCGGGAGTGGATGGCCTTGACCGGGTTGTCGCCGGCGCCGTCCATCGACTGCGGCGGTGAATCCTGACCATTCCACAGCCCACCGATGACGTAGGGCCGCTGCGGGTTGCCGGCCTCGAACACGACCAGGACCTCGTCGTCGGTGTCGGGCACGAACCAGGTGCCCCGGTTGGCCCCGGCCATCAAGGTGGCCAACCGGGCCCACGCCTCGTACAGCCCCGAGTCGGCGTCGGGGGCCCAGGGCAGACGGATCTTGACCCGGCCCTCACCATCGGGATCGGCCACGTCGACCACGACCGCCGGGTAGACCCCGAAGAACACGCCACCCGGTCCGCTCGGACCTCGATCGGGATAGACCGGACGCTCCTCCATCAACGGGGTCATTGCGGCCCCAATCCGGCCCGCTCGGCCCGGAAGCGGGTCAGATACCCCTGGCCCGGATCGAAGGTGTGCTCGACCTCGACCAGGTAGTAGGTTCCGGTGAAACCGGGACCCAGGCCGATCAGATCGACCGATGTGCCGACCCGGAGGCGGGCGTCGCCCTCGGAGCAACCGACGGCGGTGACGAACCGGCGGGCGAGGGTCCGCATCACCGAATCGGCCCGGGATTGGGCCTCGGCGCTGCTGAGCGGAACCGTGTGGACCAGGGTCTCGGCCCGGGCCCCGAATGCCGACTCCAGCAGGCCAGGACCCGAGGTGTCGCCGTTCAGTTCGCTCTGGATCGCCGATTCGGTGGCCTGCTGCTCGATGACCTCCTTGGCCGTCCGATCCCAGCCGGAGACGGTGACGCTGGTCCGCTGCGTGGCCAGATCGGCCAGCACCGACACCTCGTGGAGGTCCGAGTTCAGCGTGAGCTCGACGTTGTCGGAGCGTCGCCGTGACCGGGCCACAACATGCACCGTGGTGCCGGCCAGCCAGATCTCGGCGTCGACCAGCCGGGCCCGATCGCGAAGGAAGGCCAGATCGCTTTGGTTGGTCTGGGCGATGAGTCGATGGGTGGAGCCCTCGATGTCGACATCGGCGCTCAGGCCATGGGGTGACACGACCTGGTTGATGACATCTTCGTCGGAAAGATCCTCGAAGGTCCTGGTGCGGCGGGTCATCCTCAGATCCTGCAACCGGTCTTCGGCCAGCACCGTGATCTCCGGCGTCGAGAGCGCCGGGAAGTGGGCTTCCAGGCCCGAGATCCGACCGTCGAACACCGTGCCGGACCGGTCACCGGAACCGAGGCCGATCGAGAGTTCGGCGCCGAAGTCGAGTTGGCGCCTGTCCGAGTACAGGTACTGGTTGGACCCCTCCTTCAGCCCCCAGTTCCCGAAGACGGCTTCGCACCGGGCCAGACCCTCGGTGGTCTCGGTGCACACCAGCGACAACAGACCGTCGGTCAGGTCCAGTGACGGCTCGCCGGCCAGATCGACCCGGGGCCGGGCGCTGTACAACGCAGCGGTGGGGACGACCGGCATCAGTCGGCCCGCAGTCGTTGGGCCCGGCGGGACATGTGCCGCAGGGTGGATCGAAGCTCGAACGGCGCCGGGGCCGGAGTGGGCGGTGGGCTCGACGTCGGGGCCTGAGGCGCAGTCGCGGTCTGGGTGGTGACGTCCAGCTCGTTGATGATGACGGTCATGCCGGTACTCCGGGTTTGGCGGCGAGGTCGACGAAGGTGCCGGGCACGAGCTGTCGCGGGTTCTCGATGCCGTTGGCCTGGGCCACGTCCTGCCAGCCCTCGGGGCTCGAGTCACGACCCATCATTTGTTGCAGGCTGTCGCCCTGTTGGGCCTGGGTCTGGGGCTTGGTACCCGGAACCCCGCCTCCCGATGAGCCGGTGTCACGTATGCGGAACTGGATGTCCTGGCTGGTCAGGCTGATCGACACCTTGGCCCGGAGCGGTTTGCCCTCGGCGCTGAAGAACTCCAGTGTCTCGTCCATCGAGGCCATCACCCCTTCGAACAGGAACGACCCCCAGAGGAACCGGACCGCCGGTGGGGCCAGGCCCTCGCCCTGCTCGACCGGGGTGATGAAGTGGTTCACCTTCTTGGTCAGAGTGCGCACGTCGTCGACGTCGGCCAGGGCCGAGGCGTCGAACCAGAGGTCGACGCTCAGTTTGGTGCTGCTCTTGCTGACGAACTGGATGGCCGAGCCCCCCGACTGGTCGCCGCCCTCCATGGTGTTGGAGTAGGCGACCTTGAGGGTCTCGGGATTGAACTGGACGGTGAGGTTGTTGTCGGGATTCGTTTCCGCCGCCGGGTTGTCCCCGTCGGCCAGGCGGATCTCGACGAGTTGCGCCTTTTCCAGCTTCACCGCCTCAGGCACCGTTCTGCCCTCCGGTCGGCGGCACCAGCAGCAGCGTCTGGTAGGCGATCTCGAGTTCCTCGATGGCCAACCCGCCGTCGATGGCCGACAGGTCCGGGGCCTTGATCTTGGTGGGCAGGCATCCGGTGAGCTTGACCGTGTAGGCGGTTGCGCTGCGGTCGGGGGTCCGGACCTCGACCTCGCAATCGGCCCGCCGATGCTGCTCGCCGTCGGTGTGGACCTGCTCGAACCATGACCACAACTGGAAGTTGTCGCTCATGCCCCGCTTGAGGGCGAGGGTTCCATAGGCGATCGGGCCGACCAGATGGATGGGTTGATTGTTGTTGCCCCCCTCACGAATGGTCTTGACCGAGGCGGATGCCTCGAGACCGGCACATTCGGAGAAGGCCGCTTCGCACAGCGGATCGTTCTCGCCACCGGTGGCGATGCGGATGAAGAAGTTGAAGGTTTGATGAACCATGTCACGCCCCCTCGACCGACGGCCCGGACCCGGCCGAGAGCAGCAGGCGAACCGTGATGAACTCCATCGGCACCGACGGCGCCACACGGATCTCGACCACGAACCGCCCCAGCTCGATGGAGTCGTCCCCGTTGACCGCGGTGCCGGTGTCGACCTCGAAGGCCTCGGCCACCGTGGCCCCGGCGAAGGCGCCGCGCTCGAACAGGGCGGTCAGCAGCCGCTCGAACCGCATTCGCACCAGGGAACGGAACTGCTCGTCGTTGGGACCGAACACATCGGTCATCCCCTCCCGGATGGCCAGCCGACGCACGAGCTGGAGCAGCCGGCGGACGTTGACCTGCCGGGTACCGGCCGCGGTGCTCAGGGTGCGGGCGCTCAAGGCCCGGAACCCTCGGGGATCGGGCCCGATGGGATTGACCGAGGCCCTGAACAGCATCAACCGATCCTCGTCGCTCAGTGTCGGATGGACGCCGATGGCTCCTGCGAGCGACACGTTGGCCGGGGCGATCCAGGCGCCCCGGTCGAGCGAGCGCTTGGCCACGACCCCGGCCATGAACCCATCGGGTGGATGGGACCGCAGCCCGAGGTCGGCCTCGTCGACACCGGCGACGACCCAAGGATGGTAGAGGGCGGCGAATCGAACCAGCCCGGCCTCGCCCGAGTTCAACGACGGCACGCCGGCCGACAGGAAGGCAGGCTGGGCTTCGGCACCGGAGGAGCTGAACTCCGCCGCCAGACCCGACAGCCATCGGGCATGGGAGCCGGCCTCCAGTGCGGTGAACGACTCCGGCACGCTGAGCAGTGCGAACACGTCGCCGCGGGCGGCGGTGGCGCGAAGCAGGGCGGCGTGGATGGCCCGCAACTCGTTCCACGGCGAGGCCTGATCGGCGGTCAGGGCCGTCCAGACGACGGTGGCCGGGTCAACCGGGGCCGTCGGCTCACCGGTGAGCAGATCGGTTGGAACGTCGGGGCCGTGGCACGGGGCGAAGTGGTCGAAGGGCACGTGCCCGGCGGTCACATTCGACCACGGTCCCTGCTCGATGCCCCGAACGGCCCTGACCCGGTAGAACCGGGCCTCGGGGCAGGACGGCAGCTCCCCGATCCGAATCATGGTGGCGCCGAATTCGAACACCTTGGGGAACTCGAAGGTGATGTCGGCCGACTCGACGAGCTCGTAGGAGTCGGCCCCGGGCACCGGGGTCCAGCGCAGACCGACGGCCCGACCGTCGTCGAGATCCAATGACTGCGGCCGGTCGAGAACCGGGGCGACCAGCGGCGGTGGCGGCACGGTCTCGATCCGGTCCCACCCGGTGTGGACGGCATCGGGAACCACGACCAGGGTCACGTCGTCGAGGGGGACCAGGGCGTGCAGGCCCCGCAGTGGTCGGGGCCGATCCGACACGTAGGCGACGGTGAAGGCGGTGGCCATGATGGTGTCGGCCCCCAGGGCGGCCAGCTCGGGATCGACGAATAGCGCGGCCTCGAAAGTGCCAAGCCCGTTCCGGTGTGGAGGGTCGGCGGTTCGGGCGGCCGATGGCGGCGGTCCGAGGACCATGTCGTTGATGGCCGTCGACAGGGCCAGCGGCAGGTTGAGGCCACCGCCGGTGGCGGCCAGCGGGAACCTCGGCCGCAGGACCTCCCGCTCGAGATCGCTCAACGTTTGGCGGGCGAAGTGGGTCACCGAGGCCGAGGCGAATCCGGCGGTCCGGGGCAGATCGGCGGCCCGGGCGAACAGCTCGTCGTCGACCGGCAGTGAGGCCAGGGAGCGTTGATGATCGGGATGTAGGCCCAGTCCGGCCAGCGACGCCAGTGTCGTCTCTCCTTCGGCCACGATCAGATCGACCCGGAGGACCTCGGCGACGATGTCGGCGGCGGGAGTGGTTGCGCTGTCGGTGCTCCACGTGGCCGAGAGCGGCGACAGGCTCATGGCTCGTTTGACACCGAACCGGCGGCGCCCATCGTCGGCGGTTCCGGGATCGAGGATCTCCTGGTCGACCCAGACCAGGGTGAGGCCGGCGCCGGCGGCGTCGAAGGCCAGGACCCGGTGCGGGTCGACGGTGACGGTGGGGGCGATGGCGATGGCGGTCACGCCGGTTGCCGACGTCTCCACCGTCACCACCGCCGGCGCCAAGGACACCGGGCCGGTCTCGGTCAGGATCGAGGCCGCCCCGACCGGGTGGGTGGCCAGGTCCAGCCCTTCGTTCACCAGCCAACCGTCGCTGCTGGAGAAACTCAGACGATTACCCAGCTCGGAGCGGGAAACGGCACTCACCGTCACCAGCACCCGGAGATCATCGTCGAGGATCAACCCCAGCACGTCGTGGCGGGCGACGTCGATACGGTCGCTGACCACGACATGATCGTCACCGAATTGGGCGACGACCGCCGATCGGACGGCCAGACGGGCCCCCACTCGGAGCGGATCGGACCATGACCCGGCCGACCGGGCGGCCACCGTGCCCATCCGCCACCGGTTTGCGGTTCCGTTGCGGTCGCCGGGCACGATCAAGCCCGGGACCACGAACTCGTTGCCGACGGCGGCACCGAGCCCGTCGCCTCCGGCTTCGGTTCGTGCCACCCGGACGACCCAGGCCCTCGCCCCCCCGTTGGCGAAGAACGCCTCGACCGCGGCACCGAGGTGGGCGGTCACCGCGCTTCCGTCTGCCCGTCGAGCCAGAACCGGATCGTCGCCGAACACATCCCGGAACCTGACGGCGTCTTCGACCATGACCGGCAGGTTGATCGGACCCGACGAGGCGAAGCCCACGAAGCCACACACATCCATTCGCGGCAGCACCTCGTCACCGGTGGCGGCGACGGGCTCAAACGTGATGCCGGGCAAGGTGGTGGCAACCATGATCGGGTTATGCGGCCTCGAAGTTCATGTCGGTGATCGACAGCACGAGTTCGTCGATGGCGACATCGGTCGCCTTCCCGCTGAGGGCCGGGCCGGTGTATTTCATGGGCCGAGCCCCGATCAGGGTCCAGGTCTGGACCAGATCGCGCTCCTCGCTGAGCAGCTCGATGGTCACGGTTCGCTCGGCGTCGGCCTGGGCCCCGTTACGGACCTGTTGGATCCACTCCCACAGGACGTTGTCGCCCAGGACCCCCCGTTTCAGGGTCACGTCGGTGTTCTTGTGGATACCGGTGATCTTGTCGACGGCATTGCCCTTCTTGTTACCGGCCCGGTACTCCTGGACCGTCACCTCGACCCCCAGGCCACTGATCTCCTGGAACCCGGCATTGGGCTCGTTCTTGTCCGGTCCGAAGCTGACCAGAAAGTTGAATGCTGAGTACGGACGCTCACGAAACGCCATGATCGTCGCCTCCTATCCTTTGAAATCGAGGGTTTTTTGGCCAATTCGGAAGATCACGAACTCGGCTGGTCGCAGCGGTGAGACCCCGATGTGGCAGATCAGGCGCCCGTTGTCGAGGTCGTTCTGGGTCATCGTGGTGCGATCGCATTTGACGAAGTACGCCTCGTCGACCGTGTCACCGAGCAGGTGACCCGACTTCCATTCGTTGAAGAGGAAGTCTTCGATGGTGAGGCGAATGTTGGCCCACAGCGCCGAGCCGTTGGGTTCGAACACCGCCCACTGGGTTCCCTTCTCGATGGAGCGTTCCAGAAATGCGAAGTAGCGGCGCAGGTTGACGTACTTCCATTCGGGGTCCGAGGCGATGGTGCGGGCCCCCCACACCCGATAGCCGCGACCCTCGAAGAAGCGAAGGCAGTTGATGCCTTCAGGATTCAGGACATCCTGCTGGCCCTTGTTGATGGGCAGCTCGAAGTCGATGGCCAGTCGTACCACCTCGTTGGCCGGCGCCTTGTGGACCCCCCGCTCGGTGTCGTTGCGGGCGTAGATGCCGGCGATGAATCCCGAAGGCGGCGTGTTGATCTCGGTTTCGGTGACCCGGTCGGCGATGGTGATCCACGGGTAGTACAGGGCGGCGTGTTTCGAGTCGAACTGAGCCCGGTAGGAGCGAACGTCGCCGACCAGAGCGGCGTCGGGTGAGTCGAGCACCGCGATCCGGTACCACATCCGCTCGGCATGGCCCACCAGCAGCTGCACGATGGTTTCGGCGTCGGTGGCGAAGCCGTTCAGCGCCCCCCGGCTCGAGCCGGGTGCGGCCACGATGGAGATGTCCTCCAGGTCCTCGAAGGCCCGCAGTCCCGACTTCGTACCGTCGGTCGACTCCTCACCCTCATAGGCCGGCGCGCCGGGACGGTCGCCGTCGGAGCCGCCGGTCAGCCGGCAGCGAACCCGGGCCGGAGCGCCGGCGCTGCCGTCAATGGGAAAGGCGAGGTTGGCCAGCACATCGGCGGCGTCGTCGCCCAGCACCGGTGATCCGCCGACCAGGCCACCGAGCAGGGCCTCGACGATCGACGCCCCGTCGTCGAGACCGCCCGGATCGATGATGAGCGGCACGAACAGTGAGGTCGCCCGATCCTGGGCGTCGGCCGAAAAGGTCCGGTCGAGGGAGTTCGTTCGCCGCCGAGGGTCGGGAGCCAGATTCTCCCAGAACAGGTCGTCCATGAAACGCCCGAGCCGGCTGAGCGAAATCGTGACCGTCACCACGTGAACCTCGACCTGGCCACCGGCGGCGATCTCGGCCACCGTCCTCGGTGTGGCCAATCCGTCCTGGGTGAACACGAACACTTCGGCACCGACACCCTCGTCAAACACGCGATCCAGCACGTAGAACTCGGGTGCAGCCGGTGTGGACGAGGTGGACCGCACCAGCACCGTGTCCCAACGGAGTGCGCCCGACAGCGACGGCTCGGTTGCGCCGCCCGGTGACACCAGGATGTTGGGGCCGGCCTTTACGTCGATGGTGACGATGAAGTTGCCGGCCGCCCCCGGCCACCGGGATCGCAGCACGACATCGGGAGCACTGATGTCGCCGTTCAGCGTGCACCATCCGGTGTCGGGAAATCGCTCGGCCAGTGGCGCCGCCGGATCCTCGGAGGGCGCGGTCCGGTACTCGAAGGCACGGGTCACATACAAGCGCCGGCCCCCGTTCTCGAAGAAGCCTCGGACCGATTGGGCCAGGTCGTTGTGGTGGGGGACGCCTCCATACTCGAGCTGGTCGATTCCCCCGTAGATGCGCTCGAAGTCGAGGAAGTTGGTCAGCAGCGCAGGCTCGCCGCTGGTCGGCCCGTAGCGGGTCGCACCGACGAAACCGGCGGTGCTGGTACTCACCCCTTCGATGCTCTTCTGGCGAAACGTCGTCTCCTCGACGTAGACGCCGGGTGCCAGGTACTCAGGCATGGGTCATCCCTTTCCACAATCCCCGGCCGGTGGCCGTCGGATGCCAACTGTTTGTCATTTCCTGTCTCCGTTCACGGGCAATTCGGGTTGTTCATCAGGGAGCGAAATCGATGAGAAGCTCGGACTCGTCGATGCCGGCGGTGGTCAAGAACAGCTCCTGGCCGAAGGTCAGGTCGGCAACGAGCTCGGGGGTCGGATCGTCGTCGGCGGCGTCGATCCATATCGGGGCCGGTGGTTGACACAGCAGGCTGTGATACAGCGGGATGTCGACCCCGGCCGGGAACTCGAGGGCGTCGACCGCCCGGGATCGCACCCGGAACGAGACACTCCAGGTCTGCTCAGTTGTCGGCAGGCCGTGAGCCCCCGGCGGCACCGAGTCGGTGGCCAGCGAGTCCACGAACGGTGGGTAGGCGAAGGGGAGCAGGACCTGCCCGATTCCGTCGGCTGCGCCGACATAGCTCAGGCCACCGACCGTGACGCTCACCACGGCATGAGCCGCCGCCTTCCCGGTCGAGCGATCACGTAGGTGGGTGCGGAGCGAAGCTGCGCTCGACGGCACGTGTCGAGTCGGCGCCGACAGCAGGAACGGCGGTGCGTCGTCGGGAACGCTCAGCGCCAGCGTGGGGCACGGCGACAGGGCGTCGGCCGCGGTGACCAGCCCGGACTGGGGGGCACTGACCCGCAGGACCGTCGGCAGGAATCGCCCCAGTCGATCCACCACCTGCAGGTCGAGGTCGATCACCGGGGCCGTCGGTTGCAGCTCGAACTCACCGGGTTCCGGTCGGAGATCCTCCAGTTCACGAAGAGCGGGCAACCCGGCCACGACATGAACCCCGCGGGGCGACGCCGAGGCGGCGTGGAACCGGCCGCGATGGCCGACGACGCGGCCCGAGACGGCCAACCCGTCGGTGATGGGGGCCGAATTGAGCAGATCCCAGAACTCCACACCAACCGGAGTGAAACGCTGGATCGTCTCGATCGGGGTGAAATCGGTTCCGATGGTCATGGCTGGGGCACCGGTCCGTAGTGGGTGATCCGGTCCCGAACCGATTCGGTGTCGTCGATCAGCACGGTCGATTCGAGCCGGACGTTGCGGGCGAGGTAGGGGACCGACAGCTGGTAGCCGCCACCGCCAAGGAGTTCCCAAAGATGGAGCATGTCCTCGGTGGCCATCTCGGCCAGGGTGATCTCGACCGTCTCGTCGGACCGGAAGACATCGTCGGTACGGCGATTGAGGAGCCCGCTGGAGATCACCGGGTGGTCCTCCATGGTCCGCATCATCCAGCCGGCGATGGCGTGTTGCAGTGACGCCTCCTGGCCCCATGCGGTGAGCACGAAGCTCAGATCGAGCGGGAGCTGAGGCGCCAGACGCCCGTTCCCCTCTCGCCGGCCGGGAGGTGTGCGATGGGCGCTGTTCAATGTCACCCGGTGGAGGAACAGCGACACACCGGCCGTCAACCCACTGTTGACGCCGGTGCTGGTCAGGGTGGCGAACTCGAGGTCACGATTGAAATCGGCAGGCCGGTAGTTGTCGCGCAGCAATTCGATCACGGCCTGGCAGGTGGCTTCAATTGCGCGATGGGTCGCCATCCAATCGGTCCTTCACCGGCCGCTTTTCGACCGGTGCTCCATCGACCGGCTCGTGAATCTCACCTCTTCGACCTTCCTGCGTGCCCGTCACCGGACCGTCACCGGTGCCGAACCGGTCCATTCGTGAAAGGCCGGCTGCTGGGAGCCCAGGCCGGCGAAGTGGCGGTAGCGGTCGTATTCCCGGTGGGCTTCGACGGTGTTACCTTCGGCCAGGTGGGCTTCGACCGCCAGTTGGTGGCCGCCGGCCCGGTAGGGATCCATGGCCACTGCGGCCAGGGCCAGCTGGATCGCAGTCGACGGGGCCCCCGAGTCGAGGGCGGCCCGAGCCCGGCGTTCCAGCACGTCGATACGGAAGCGGCGTAGCCGTTCCCGCTCCACCAGCAGCCAATCCCCGTACCAGTCGGGAAGCAGGTCGGCCTGAAGGGTGTGAAACGGCAGCAGGGTCGGGCCAAGGTCGGTTTCATCGCCGGAGGCGAGTTCCTCCAACCCTTCTCGCACGTCGGTCCACAGGTCCTGGCTCAACCATAGGGTCGACTTCGAGGACACGATCGGAGCCACGGGCAACTTGCCGATGCGCCACAGGCACGAACGCAGGTTGGCCTTGGCCCTCTCTTCGGTCTTGTCGGGCCAGAGCTGGAAGGCCACACATTCCCGTTTGATACCTCGAGGTGCCAGGGCCACCATGGCCACTACCTGTTGCATGGCCGGCTGCAACATGAGCGATTCACCGTCGATCGTCAGGTCGAATCCGTCCAAAGGAAGAGTCGCACGTCGGGCATTTCGAGCTCCTTGCCGGTTGCCTCCGTCCTGCGTCACCGTGCCACAGCGCCCGGTATGCCAACGTCATCACCGGTGCTACTCCCCCGTCGCGTCGCCGTCGCGGTCGGGCCGAGGGTGGTTCCGGGCGCGGTCGATCTCGGCTGTCACCGATTCGACGATGCGGTTCAGGCCCACGACCGTGTACTGACGATCTCCGGGGATGACCACGATCCGTGCCCTCGGCTCGGGTTCGTGGGCTTCGAACCACACCCTGGTCACGATGGTCAGATCGACGCCGGCGCCGGTCGAAACCCGGTCGGAATCGGCTTCGTCGGATGGCGGACCGGGACCTACCACCGTGTTAGCTCAACCCATGACTGTCACGGCAGCGTCACCGGCCGGATCGGTCTCGTCAGCCGGAGTAGCCTGCCCGGCGTACCAGCTCGACCATACCGGCACTGGGTTGGACGCCGATCTCCTCTTTCAGCAGCCGGCGGAACTCGTCGAATCGCCGGAAGCAGGTGGCGCGATTCCCGGAGGCGAGATGGGCCCTCAGCAGCAACAGCTGGGCCGACTCCCGCAGCGGTTCGGCGGCGACGGCTGCCATTGCGGTGTCCACTGCGTCGAGGGGACGGTTTGCCGCCAGCTCGGCCTCGGCCAGGCCCTCGAGCGCATGCAGCCGCAGCTGGCGATGGCGTTCCCGGACCACGACCAGCCACCCGGCATCCCAGTCGGGGAGCAGATCGGCACCGAACAGCTGTCGGGTCACACCGTCACAGCTACCGTGCTCCTGGATCTGTCGAGCACCGGCGGTGGCCCGGTCGACATCGACGGTCCATCGATCGTTGAGCGCAATCGACGAACCACGCTTCTCCATGTTGGAGCGAAGCGGTTCGGGCATTCGCCAGCGGGCGGCACGAAGGTTGGCCAGCGCACGGTCCTCGTTTTTCTCGGGCCAGATGGCGCCCACGATCCGGCTGCGGTGGGCCGACCCGCCGTTGAGAGCCATGACGGCCAGCATCCGCTGCGCCACCGATGCGACCGGAACGGGATGACCACCGACCTCGACCCGGAATCCACCGAGCAGACACAGCGAAAGTGGCGCCACCTCGTCGCCCCCACCTGTGTCGGTCATTGTCGAGTCCATGAGACGTATCGCCGCCAATACCTTGCCCATTTGAACTATAATCCTCGGTCGACGGTGACGAAAGCGGCTTTCAACCGCCCGAATCGGCTCTGCATGAACCAGAATCAACCGAAGCTCCACATGGAAATGAACCACATTGTGAAGCTATCAACGTTCGCCAATGTCGAGTCTTGGTGTCTCGTTGCCGGCCGCCGAACAACTGGGCGGCTCGGTCCCCGCAATCGAGTTCTCGACTCAGGCCAGCTCGTTGAGGGCGTCCTCCACCCCTTTGTGGAAGGTCGGGTAGGCGTAGATCATGGACCGCAGCACGCTCACCGGTACTTGAATCACTGATGAAAGTCACGAGCCAGCAGGGCGATGTTGCCCAGGGCAAGGCGGTCTTCGTCAAGAACTGTGCGAATTGCCACACACATCGGGGTGAAGGGAACAAAGTTGGTCCCGACCTGACGGGCATGGCCGTCCATCCCAAGGCTGAACTGTTGACGCACATTCTCGATCCCAGCCGGAGTGTGGAAGGCAACTACCGAAGCTACGCGGTGCTCACTGTCGATGGCATCGTCATCAATGGGATGCTCGCCTCGGAGACACAAACCGCGATCGAGATGTTCGATGCGCAAGGGAAGAAGCAAGTCGTCCGCGCGAAGACATCGAGCAACTTGCCGGATCGAAGAAATCAGTGATGCCCGAAGGCTTCGAGAAGCAGATTGATCCCCAAGGCTTTGCCGACTTGTTGGAGTTCTTGACCGCCAAAGGAAAGTACTTGCCCTTGCCGCTCGACAAGGTAGCGACTGCGGTTAGCACCAAAGGTCTGTTTGATGATGGCGACCAAGGGGCCGGACAGGCTTGTTTTTGCCGATTGGACTCCCAAGATGGTCGGCGAAGTTCCCTTCCAGTTGATCGATCCGCAGGGCAAACGGATTGCCAATATCGTGCTCCTCAACGGTCCGCGCGGCACGTTGCCACCTGGCATGCCGAAGTCGGTCATCGTGCCGTGCAATACGGCGGCCAACGCGATTCATTTGCTCAGTGGCATCAGCGGGTGGGGATATCCGGTGCATCAGGACAAGTCGGTATCGATGACGGTGAGGCTGCATCTTGCGGATGGCTCGACCGAAGATCATCCGCTGGTCAATGCGGTTCACTTCGCGGACTACATCCGTCGCGTAGATGTGCCAGGTTCGGAGTTCGCGTTGATGGCGGGTGGACAGCAGCTTCGTCACATCGTGCTCAAGCCGAAATCGGAGCAGCCCATTGAGACGATCGAACTGATCAAGGGGACGACCCCACGCGGCCGATCGTCGTCGCGATGACGATTGAGCCGAAGCAGGCCGTTTCCGCGTCATTAGCGAGGTGACGCATCGTGTCTCGAACCACGCCGTCGGAAACTCAGTCCAATTTGCCGCGGTATGACTGCACACCGAGGACTTATCGTTGGGAATTACGAGCATGCTCCGATCCCGATTCGACAACGCGGTGGCGATCCGATTGTCGCTGCGCAGCTGCCTGGCAACTGGGAATTCCTCGGCATCCCTGTCGCGTCGCCGCTTGGGATTGCCGCGGGGCCTCTGCTCGACGGGGCTGGTGCGCCTTTACTACGCCGAGTTGGGATTCGAGGTGCCGACCTACAAGACGGTGAACCGCGGCCAGCGGGACTGTTATCCGCTGCCGAATCTGCAACCGGTCGATTGTGGTGATTGATGTGAATCCGAATCTCGGGTTCGCACCCATCGACGCCATGGCTGAGGTTCCTGGGCCGTCTCCTTCGGAATGCCGTCAAGCGAGCCGGACCGTTGGCGTCAGGACGTTGAGCGCACACGCAAGGAACTGTCGAAAGAGAAGGTGCTTTCCGTGTCGGTCGTCGGTACGGTCCAGGAGGGGTGGGACGTACAGCGTCTTGCCGAGGACTACGCCGAGGTGCGCTCGCTGGGCGGTGGAGAGCGGAGCCGATTGTGTCGAGGCAAATTTTTCCTGTCCCAACGTTTCAACATGTGACGGCCAACTATATCAAGACGCGTGCGTCAGTCACAACTGGTTGCTTCGGTGATTCGGGAAGCGATTGGCCGGACTCCCTTGATCATCAAGATTGGTTTCGTCCCTCCAGACGTTTCGCCAGCACCTCTCGTTCACGCCTTGGCCGGCACCGTGGATGCGTTATCAATGACAAACAGCATGGCAGCCACGGTTGGAAGCAGTGACCGTGAGTTGATGTTTGACGGTCATCGCGCGGAATCTGCGGTGAGGCCATTCGCGAAAGTTCCATCGATCAGATCCGGCGTTTCGCACAGGAGATTTCCCGACAAGCATGCGACCTCAAGCTGATTGGTGTCGGCGGCATACATGCTGGAGAACACGTACAGGCCTATCTGGACGCGGGCGCCCAGGCATGTCATCTGGCGACCGCTGTGATGGTCAACCCCTGCGTGGGCCTGGCGATTCGAGAAGACCTTTCGTAGCCGCTGGGGTCTTTACCCCAATCGCTTTGACCAGGCGCTGAATTGGATTCCCAGAAGTCCGCTTGCAGTTGCTGGATGGAATTTGAAGTCAACGTGCCATCATGAACGACCAGCCGATAGCGAAGTCGCGTAGGCTCCGTCGTCGAAACTGCGACCGCCTCTCGACCGGGATAGACGGCGTTCTGCATGCTGCGGCGGCGGCGGAGGATCCATTTGGCGTGCTGCTCATCGACCTGCGGGTTGTCGCGATGAACCAACATGGCGACGCCGTCGTGCGGGCCCGTGATGTTGACCCAAGTTCCCGCGGTGATCGCTTCCGTCTCGGGCTCGATACTTCCTGACTCGGAAATGAATCGTTCGTCTCCTGCCATGCGAATGCGAGGCGAGAACCCGCCGTAGCCCTTGTTGTCGTCACTCCCACCGATTCGGACATGGTCGACGGAGTGCCAGCAGCGAGAGATGGAAATCGATAGCCCGGTAATCGACTGCAGGCCGCATGGACAACGATTCGGGTCTGCTCCTCGACCACCGCTATCGGCTCATGACGGGTGTCAGACGAGTCCGGGCGACTTCCAGTGCGTGACGGCAGTGATGGAAACCGCATCGCCTGGTGTGTCGGCGGAGATCGATTGCACATCCCACTGAAAATCCTGACACGCCCAGGCATCGCCCATCGTTGATCACCAACCCAGACCTGATGCCAGGCCCAAAAAATGCCACGATGATGACGGTGATCCTCTGGAAAGTCCTCCGTGATCACTTCACCCCGCAGATTATAAAGCGGATGAACATAACTGGCTCGTTGCCATCCCCCTTCATAGGATCGTGACTTGGCCTGGTATGACAGGACGGGCGTCTGACCTTCGAAAACCGAAACGCCATCGTCATGGAATGATATAGAAAGTCGAGGCTCTTCGGAGACGGCCCGTTGAAGAGTTGTCACAGCGATCAATACCGTCAGCACCCGCTGCAAAGCGATCGAACGATACATGGCACGAGTTCCCTTGAAGGCTGACGGAATCAAGATGGCCAATTGTAGCCGAGCCTCGGCGACATCACGCGCGTGAGCCAGCGGATTCTCGAAATCGCGGTGGCGAAACGCCGGGACGATTGTAGATCTCGGGCCGGGCATTGCGTAGTCTAGGGTGAGTGCAGTTGCCCATCGGAGAGATCAAACATGACAAGATTTTGTTCGGCTTCTTTCGCCCTCATCGGCGTTTTGCTACTTGGCGGGATCCATGCAAGTGAGCTGCGAGCTGAAACGTGGACTGACCGCACCGGTAAGTTCAAGATTGAAGCCGACTACGTTGGCGTGCAAGGAACCAGCGTCGTGCTTCGGAAGGCGGACGGCTCGACCGTGAATGTTCCCATTGACCGTTTGAGCGATGCGAGCCGCGATCGCGCGAAGCAGCTCTATCAAGCCGCGAAAACGAGGAATATGAGCGAGACATCGCCTCGAATCGAATCGGAGGCTGCGGTCGCGAATCCCGACGCGAACATCGAACCCACATCGCCTGCCTCGCCGACGATCAATCCACTTATGGGGGCAACGGCTCCGACGCAATTCACGCCGCCGGTACCTCCCGCAGTCGATCCAATGCCGGCGTTCCTGGAGGATGCTTCTTTACAGGATACCGTCGACTTTGTGCGAGTTCAGATGTTGTCGGGGCACCCTGAAGTGCTGTGGTACGCGCTGCCCTCGGATTTTCGTCAGTCGCTGGATAGCTCGGAGTTTCGAGCCCAAGTCATTCCACAGATTCAGCAGCAACAATCGAGTGCCAATGATGCAATCCAAAAGATCCTGATGAAAGTGATCGAAGTCCTTGTTACCAAGAAGAACTTTGTGCTCGGTTCGCAGCCGCTCGCGCTGCGCCGCCGGAGGCGCGACAGCTGATCCAGCAGGGATACTGATCCGGCTGTCGGTACCCTCTATGAGTTGTCAATGCTCTCGAGCGCTAGTGATGAGCTGGAATCGATGAGCGTGACTCAGTGGGTTGACACTCGCGGCCCTCGCCTTGGCGGGCATCTTCAATCGCTGATCAAAATGCTGCCGCCTCCAGCGATTGACCAGTTCACTTCACAGTTGCAGGTGGTGCAGCCCGATCCAACGCATGGAACCATCACGATTCCAAAGCAGGGAGGGGGTACGGAAACGATCGACATGGTGAAGTTTGAAGGACGCTGGGTGCCAGCGTCGTTTGCCACGAAATGGCAGGCCGACAGAAGTGATTTTACGAACATCATGCTCGCGTCGATCAAGCAGAACCAGGCCAACAATGCCCAGGCGGCGCAGCAGACCGAGATGATGATGGGGATGATGGTAGGAATGGCCAGCGGTGTTCTCGACCCGATGTTGCAAGCGAATTCACAGCAGGAATTTGATCAGGCACTGATGCAGTTAGCGGCCATGGCGAAATGTTATCGGCTGGTGCAGGGGGTGGACCTGGTGGACCTGGTGGACCTGGTGGACCTGGTGCCCTGCCCTAATCTTTACCCACAATTCGACGTGACACCCTGCGGGGTTGAGAAACGCTGGGGTTGACGATCCGTCCGTAGGTGCGAAGCGCACCTACGGCTACCGTCCGAGATGCCGTCGGCATCAAGATGGTGTGGGTAAACCGAAGGCCTTGCCAGCTGGTCCTGCCGGGGCCTCGCCGCCTTTTTCGCTCGCTGAGTGGGTGAGTGGGGAACGACTACTTCTCGCCTGATTTGCTGACCACTTTGTCGATCAATCCGTATTGGCACGCTTCTTCGGCTGACATGAAGCGATCGCGGTCGGTGTCTTTCTCGATCTTTTCCAGCGAGTGACCGGTGTGCTCGATCATGATCTCGTTCATCCGCTTCTTGATCCGTCGCAGTTCCTCGACGTGGATTTCGACTTCACGTGCGGTGCCCTGCATGCCGGCCAGCGGTTGGTGGATCATGATGCGGGCGTTGGGCAGCGCGAATCGTTTGCCCTTCGCTCCGGCGGTCAACAACACGGCTCCCATCGACGCGGCCTGGCCGATGCAATAGGTCGCCACGTCACAGGAGACGAATTGCATCGTGTCGTAGATCGCCATCCCGGCGGTGATGCTGCCGCCGGGGCTGTTGATGTACAAGGTGGATGTCGGCTTTCGGGTCGTCCGACTGCAGAAACAGCATCTGGGCGACCAGCGCATTGGAGATCTGGTCGTCGACTTGTTGTCCGAGAAAGATGATTCGATCTTTCAGCAGGCGACTGTAGATATCGTAGACGCGTTCTTCGCGTCCGCTTTTTTCGACAACGTAGGGAATCAGGGGCATGGCGAGATGATGCTCTTGTGGATTGGTTGACAGTGGCTTGGTGGACAACGAGGTCGGGAAGAGAGCGTTGACTATTTCTCTTCGTCGTCGCCGGAGATGGTGGCTTGGTCAGGATGTCGTCGACCAGACCGTAATCCTTGGCCTCTTGGGCACTGAGGAAGAAGTCGCGGTCGGTATCGTTCGCGATCTTTTCCACCGATTGGCCGGAGTGCTTGCTGATGATGTCGTTGAGCACGTCGCGATAGCGGAACATTTCCGCCGCCTGGATTTCGATGTCGCTGATCTGTCCGCCGACGCCGCCCATCGGTTGGTGCAGCATCACGCGGCTGTTGGGCAGGCAGTATCGCTTGCCCTTGGTGCCGCCGACCAGCAACACGGCGGCACCGCTGCACGCTTCGCCGACGCAATAGGTCGCCACCGGGCAAGACAGCATCTGCATCGTGTCGTAGATCGCCAAGCGTCGCGGTGACGCTTCCGCCGGGCGAATTGAGATAAAAATGGATGTCTTTGCGCCGGTTTTCGCTCTGCAAGTACAGCAGCTTCATCACGACGTCGTTGGCGTTGGCATAGTGGATCTCGCCTTGAAGAAACACGATGCGGTTCTCGAGCAGCAAATCGCCGAGCGTCAACTGTCGTTGACGCTGATAGCTCTGGTACGAGTGACTGTTGGAAATCTCGTTCGCCACGAGGTCACGAGCCAATGGGAAATTCATGCGGTGTCTTTCGAACGGGTGGAGGGTCACCAGCTACGGGTAGTTCTTCATCACGGCTTTAGTGTTCGCGATTGGCCGAGAAATGACAAGGCCGGAACAACGGGGCGGATCGGGAGCACCGCGACGATCCGCTAGAAACCGGCTTTGGCGTCGTCAGGCCCAATTTGCCACCGGTCGATGGACACTCCGGCGATGGGCCTTAGGGGTTGCAAAACATTGCATTTTCTCACGATTCCGTAGGTGCCGAAGCGCACCGACGGCTAGCGTCTGCGATGCCTTCGGAATCAGGATGACGGAATCGGATCCGTGTGCTTACGACTGCTGGCTGACAAAGACCTTCAGCGAATGGTGGGGCATCTTGATGACTCGACCGCTGGGCGGCATCGGCCCGTCCACGTCGGGATAAATGTCATGGGGGCTGTCGGCCGCGGTGTCGATGAACAGGTTCCAACGTGCATCCCCGACCGAACTCCGGCATGTGGAAGTCGCGAATCTGGCCCGTGCTGTTGAACATCATGACGATGTCACGTCCGAGACCTTCGGGATCGTCCATTCGACTCGGGGCGGCGATGTAGGCCACCATGGCCAGATCATGTTGGCCCCATTCCAAGTGCGTTCCGTTGGGGGCAAACCACGAGACGTCGGGAATCATTCGGCCATCAACAGGCAGTCCGGTCAAGATAGGTCTTGCGCCGCACGGTGGGTTGATCGCGGCGGAACTTGCATCAGGCCTTGCACGAAGCGAACGATGTCCGCGTTCTTTTCGACCAATCGCCAGTCAAACCAGCTGATGTCGTTGTCCTGGCAGTAGGCGTTGTTGTTGCCCTTTTGCGTTCGCCGCACTTCGTCGCCGCTGACCAGCATCGGTACACCCTGGCTGAGCAGCAGCGTGCCAGCATGTTCTTGATCTGGCGGCTGCGAATCGTGTTGATCGGCCTTCTTGCGCGTCGGTCCCTCCACGCCGTAGTTGTCGCTGATGTTGTGGTTGTCGCCGTCGCGGTTGTTCTTCGCCGTTGGCTTCGTTGTGCTTTTCCTTGTACGATCACCAGGTCGTTCATGGTGAAGCCGTCGTGGCTGGTGATGAAATTGATGCTGCAGAACGGCGGCCGCCCGTCGTGTTCGTACAGGTCGCTGCTGCCGGCCAGCCGCGTCGCCAAGGCACCGAGCGTGCCGCCGATCGCCGCGCCAGAAGCCTCGCACATCGTCGCGATACCGACCGTTCCACTCGGCCCAGCGATGGTTGCCGAACGAACCGACCTGATAGGCACCGGCCGCGTCCCAGGCTTCGGCGATGATCTTGGTGTCGGCCAGCAGCGGATCTTCGGCGATCAACTCGACCATCGGCGGATTGGGAACCAGGTTGCCCTGTCGGTCGCGACTGAGAATGCTCGCCAGATCGAATCGGAAGCCATCGATGTGATAGTTGTGAACCCAGTGCCGCAAGCAATGAAAAATCATCTCGCGAACGACCGGATGGTTGCCGTTGATCGTGTTGCCGCAGCCGCTGTAGTTGCAGTAGTGCTTGCCCTCGCTGAGGATGTAGTAGACTTGGTTCTCGAGCCCCTTGAACTGAAAGCGTCGGGCCTCGCTCGTTTCCTTCGCAGGTGTGGTTGAAGACGACGTCCAGAATCACTTCGATGCCCGCTCGGTGCAAGCGCCTTGACCATTTCCTTGAACTCGCGGACCTGGGCGCCCGGTGCTCTGTCGGCCGCATAGCCGCGATGTGGCGAGAAAAATGCCATCGGGTCGTAGCCCCAATAGTTGGGGCGTTCCATCTTGTTGCCGTAGATGTCCTTGATCGGAAATTCATTGACCGGCATCAGTTCGACAGCGGTGACGCCGAGCGATTGAAGGTAGGGGATCTTCTCGATCACTCCCAAGTAGGTTCCCGGTGCCTTGACATGGGCAGTCCGGCTCTTGGTGAATCCCCGGACATGCATCTCATAGATCACCGACTCGCTGATGTCGCGGCGGATGTGTCGATCTCCATCCCAGTCAAATTCATCTTCCACGACCACGCACTTGGGCGGACGAATCAATCCGTCTCTGCTCTTCTGGAATTCGCCGGCCAACGCTGCGCATACGGATCAATCAGCCGTGCCGAGGAATCAAAGCGATGACCGCGATCGGGATCCCATGGTCCGCTTGCTTGAAAGTGATACAGCTGGCCGGCGTCGACGCCAGGTACATGCAGGCTCCAGACGTCACCCCAGCGATCGGTATCTCGATCGAACTCGATGATTTCCGCCGGCTCACGATCCGAGACCTTGTTGTAAAGAAGCAGCCGCATTGCGGTCGCCGAGCGGCTGAAGACCGAAAATTGCACACCCGACTCCTGCAGCGTCGCGCCAAAGGGCGGCTGGTAGGCAAACTGCAAAGTTGGGCACGGCTGGCGCATGAGCATGTTGTAGGCTTCTCCTCTTGTTGGGCCATTCGACGTCGCAAGCAGCCAATCGTCATCGCATTGACGATTCCTTGCGGTGTGTTCGCAGCGCGAAGACCGAATACGCCTGACGGCATTGGCGTTGGCAATCGCTGCTGAGTGAACACTACCACGGCCGTTGTCACGTGCCCGATGCTGATCATCCGCTGCAATCAAAATCTCTTGCTTGCGGTGGTTCAGGCGACGATTGGCGATTCCTTAACGGAGAAACCTCCCGGTAGGGTGAGCGAAACATTGCGGGATGGAGAAGGAGCACGCGTTGATCCTCTCTCGTCCGTCACCGTCGAGCATACTCAATCGTCTATCGTCGCTGAACAGGAGGTGTCATCGGCTCAGAAACCGATTCTTGGCCACGCCTTTCTGCTACGGGAAGATCGAAGCCCCTAAACCCTCGTAGCTGAAGGATTACGACCTTTTGGTTGGTGGCGAGCTATCGTGGGCGACTTTTTTGCCTGCGATTTCTGGCAAAACTACCGTGTGATCCACATCGCCATGCGACGATTCCCTGCGATCTTGAGTGTCGTGGGCCCTGCAAGAATTGCCTTTCAAGCGAGAAACAATTGCCGACGCAGCATCGCCAGCGTCGCTTGCCTGCGACGATCGTACGTGATGTGCTTGCCGGCTTTGCTGACCGCGTCCTCGAACTGGGGCAAGCCAATGAACATGGTGGCAGGATGCTCCAGTTCTGCTTCCTCCGCAATCAAATCCAACAGAACTCGTCCACTCGCGTTCACTCGATGGACCTTGCACAGTTCATGCAGCAAGCCATCTGGAGTATTGACGATGGCCGGCGGACGATTGCCAAGGTAGCGGATCGCACAGGCGATGCCTGTGGCTGCAAACGGGATCAGGATGTACCACCAGCCCGATGTTCCATTGGAAGCAACCTCTTCGCGAACCTGCAGACTGACCTCCGCCATCCGAGTCTCGGCAACAATCAGAAGGTTCGAGAGACTCAACATGAAGGCAACTCCAGAGCCAGCGGCTGATCCAGATCATGGGATTGTTGGCGACGTCTGATGGCCAGGATGGCCGTGTCACGAACCGGGCATTCAGGAAGTGCGATCATCTCCTCAAGCAAACGCAAGGTCTCTTCGCTGGTCGCTCCCGCCATCGCCTCCGCGGCACGCATTCTCGCCTCCTGGTGGTCTTCCCGTGCGATATGGGCGAACGAATCGTAAAGCAGGTCCACCGCTCCCAATGCATCGGCCATGGCAATCGCGTCCAATCGTTTGGTCAGCACCGGATGACGCATCGCGTCCCGGACGCGATTCATCGCATCAGGATCGATCTGCATCACGATCCGACCCAAGCGGCGTCGGCTGCGAGGTCGGAGCGAATGGAAGTGGGAAAGCATCTCGGAGGAATGCAACGACTCCAGCACGCGGCGAAGATTTCGATTCAGGCCCGGATCAGGATGATCGAGCAGGCGGATCAATCGTTGCAACAGGCGAGCGGTTTCGTCGCTGTGAGTCGTTGACGGTTCTTGTTCGGCGAGGTGAATCGCAGCCCGCATCCAGGAACAGGCATTGGGAACTTCGCAGCGAGATAAAGCGATGGTTGCCGCCGTCACGCAGTCGCGAGTTCCATGTTCTGCGGTCGCCGCGATCAGATGGAGAGTCTCGATGTAGTCAGGATTGCATGCCACATGCACATGCACCAGCGAAGCACGGCATTCCGCTGGAAGTGCGGACAGAAGCGTCTCTCCCCCCTGGCAACATCGGGGCATTCCTACGTCTCGCAAGTTCTTCAAAATGACCTGCGTCGGTTCCAATCCCGTGACTCGTAACAACGTATCGCGGAAAGCAGCGTCGGAGCGAGTTCGGATCGCCTGAAGAATTTGTTCATGAATCTTTCGGCGTTTCAGGAACCCCGCGAGTAACGCCATGACGCTGACTCGCGTCGATTCGTAAAGTTGTTGGCAGATCAACTCGGATTCGGGGCCTTGTTCCGTCAAGAGTTGGCGAAGTTGCACGTCACTCCAAGTGGAACAGATGAGGAACGCCTCAACCAATTGTTCGTTTCGGTGCATGGAGAAGCGTCGCAGGGAGTCGGCGAGGTTGGCGATCACGGGGCCACGAACCGATGTTTGGTCACGTTCGTCGCGGGCATCGCTCCCTAATGGCTCGACGATCTTCAACACCGCTTCACCCGCTTGCTGCCGGACAACGCGAGAGCCTGCGGATTCCGCCAGCAAAATAAGTTTCGGCAACGCCGATGTCATACCGAGCGTCTCGGCTGCCTCGATTGCCAGGGTCGTTTCCTTTGTGGTGCTCCCAAGTGCCTGCTCAATCGCCGTGCTGATCCAACCCTTTCGCCCTCGCAAGATCTCAATTTCGTCCTGTTGAAGCCTGGGCCATCTGGCCAGCAGCAAAACCGGGCGCGCGGCTCGGTGCGGGAGACCAGGGCCTTGAGGGCGCGTGGTCGATGATCGCCCGGAGGGCCGTCCACGGCCGCGATCAGTACGTCGACGGCCGCCTCGTTACGCGACTTACCCAGGGTTTCGTAAGTGAGGTCCAGACCTTGCATCATCGATTGGAGCAGCAGGGGGAGAAGCACGGAGCGGGGGGCGAATCGCGTATCGGATCCTCCGAAAGCGGCGGAACCTACGCAAAAAACGTAGCTTTTAACGAGACACCCGCCACGGCGAACGCTCATGAATCATCTGCCGCCGCCCATTCTCAATCGGCAGATTCGTCAGAGTCTCCCCAAGTCGTCCGCGATCGCACCGATCGAGCGGGGGACACGTCGAACCGGATAGGCGTCAGGCTGGGGAGTTCGCCGCGGCAATCCTTGTTCCGGGCTGATCCTTTTCGAATCGATCGTTCTATAATGGGCGCTGAGTTTGAGTTACCAGTAAGACGGGTCCGCAGAGATGCGAACTGCAAATCAAATCTTGGATGAGTCGTTTCTGGAGGTTCGCGCCAAGCTGCTCGAAGTGGCCGCGACGCTCGATCGAATCGACCGCTCCGCTGACGAGCACTCACCGCTGACCGAACCGAGGCGGCCAGCGGCGAGGGCGGATCGATGACGCGATTCGAATCCTGTTGAGCGAGGGTCCCGATCGGGCCGAGCGATTGCAGCGACTTTTCTCACGCGAGTATGAAGCCGATTGGCGCGAACAGATGAAAGTCTAGCCTTGGTTTCTGCGTCACCGGCTGGATCGAACCTGTTTACATTTTCCCTGCTTTAATCGCTGACTGGATTTGCCATGGACTACATCGACCCACACATTCACATGGTCTCTCGGACGACCGACGACTACGCAACGCTTGCTCGAATGGGCTGCGTGGCGATGAGCGAGCCTGCTTTTTGGGCCGGGTTCGACCGCGGCAGCGTGGATGGGTTCCGGGACTACTTTCGTCAGCTCACCGAGGTCGAGCCAAGAACGGGCCGCACAGTTCGGCATCCAGCACTTCACCTGGCTTTGCATCAACGCCAAGGAGGCCGAGAACGTGACGCTTGTCACGAGAAGTGATTGCGATGATTCCCGAGTTTCTCGGCGAGCCCTAACGTGCTGGGGATCGGCGAGATCGGGCTGAACAAGAACACCAAGAACGAAGCCACCATCTTTCTCGAACATGTCGACCTGGCCGTCGAACACGAACAGCAGATTCTGATTCACACGCCGCACCTGGAAGACAAGTACCAGGGGACACGGATGATCCTGGACATGCTGTGCGACGATTCGCGGATCGATCGCACTCGCGTTCTGGTCGATCACGTCGAAGAGCACACGATTGCGGAGGTGTTGGATCGAGGTTTTTGGGCGGGGATGACACTTTATCCCGTCACCAAGTGCACGCCCGAGCGAGCCGCCGACATGATCGAGCAGTACGGTGGCGAGCGGTTGCTTGTCAATTCGGCGGGCGATTGGGGACCCAGCAAGCCGACCGCCGTGCCGGACCTGATCTTCGAGATGCGGCGGCGAGGTCACAGCGAAGCACTGATTCGCAAAGTCGTCTACGACAACCCGATTGAATTCTTTTCGCAAAGCCGCAGTTTCCACTTCACGCCGCGCGATGCTGGCCTCGAACCGGCAAATTGAGACAGCGCCGTCCCGCGGCGTCGTCACGGCGATCCTGATGACCTCCGCCGCGTTTGACGGTTTCACGCCATCACTACCACACGTCGCTTCAACATGACTCGCAACATCGCGCTCACCTTCGCTCCCTGTATCTTCATATTGGTTTTCGCTCTCTCGGCGTTACCTCACGCGCGGGGCGAAGAGATCGTTCCGGCCGGTGCGCGGGTCGTGGCTTTGGGAAAAGTCGCCTTCACCGAGGGGCCGGTTTGGCATCCCGACGGCAGCGTCTATTTCAGCGACGTCGAGAACGATCGGATCATGCGGCTGACGCCTTCCGGAACGACGGAAGTGTTTCGCTCGCCATCGGGTCGCGCCAATGGCCTTGTGTTTGATCACGACGGCAGACTGGTCGCCTGCGAGGGTGGCAACCGGCGAGTCACACGCACGGAGGCGGATGGATCGATAACGGTCTTGGCGGATCGTTACGAAGGAAAACAATTCAACTCTCCCAACGACATCACGATCGACGCCAAAGGTGATCTTTTCTTTACCGACCCTCGCTACGGCGACCGTAGCAATCTGGAACTCTTTGACGAAGGTGGCAAGGCGGTCGAAGGAGTGTATCGAATCTCGCCCGACGGAAAGGTAAATCGGATCTTGGCTCAGGAGATTGAACGTCCCAATGGCATCGCGGTTTCCCCCGACGATCAGAATCTGTTTGTGGCCGTCAATACCAACGACGCTCAGGGTAACGCACGGGAACTGTGGCGGTTCGAATTGAACGAGCGTCGTGACGTGGTGTCGGGGAGCGGAAAGAAACTGTTTGATTGGGGCAGCGATCGGGGCCCGGACGGGATGGCGATCGATCGCGCCGGCCGCCTCTACGTGACGGCCGGGTTGAACCAACCGGCACCCCCCTACGAGACAGCCGACAAATACAAAGCGGGCGTCTATGTGATTTCTCAGGACGGACAACTGTTGCAAACGATTCCGGTTCCAATCGATATGGTTACCAATTGCGCATTTGGCGGTGCGGATCGAAAGACGCTGTACATTACCGCCGGCCACGTGCTGTGGAGCATTGCGGTCAACCAACCCGGCTACACGGCCTGGCCGCGAGATTGATTCGGTTTTTTTCCAGTGGGATCGATTTGAAGAACAGGACTGGCATGATCATGCGTTTTTCATTGGCGTTTCTCGTTCTGATCGTGCTTTGCCAAGGTGCGCCGGCTCAGTTTTCACCACAGCAACTGGATAATTGGCTGGAACGCTTTCCCCAAGCGGATGCCAATGGCGACGGAACGCTGACAATCGAGGAAGCGACGGCCTACCGCAAGACGATGCAGCGCGGACGCGGTGGTGACCAGCGCGATGCCGGCGGAGTGCCAAGAGAGTTTTCGGTTGATCCCGGTTGGAAGAACGGTCAATTTCCTCCTTATGCCGTCGCCTACAAGTCACCCGCGGAAATAGCCGAGATCTTCGCGAAGACTCCTGAGGGAAACAGGAATCCGGTCGTGTCGTATCCGCTGCCCGCCGATTCTTCGCTGCGAATCGTCGGCACGGGCCACAGCTTCATGGCGACCGGGTTACAAGACCCTTTCCCTTGATCGTCAAGGCCGCCGGATTTCAGCAGCCTCCGCCGCTCACTCATACCGGCGGAGGCATCACGGGCAGTGCGCGCTACAAATGGGAACAGGAAAACGGGATCTTCCAGTTCGACGGCAACCCCACGCCCAAATTGCTGGCCTCGATCGCCAACGCCCAGTGGGACGCGATGATGTGGGGGCCCTACTTCCAGATCGTCCGGCCTACTATGCGTGCTGGATCGACTTCTGCTTGAAGTACAACCCGCAGATGAAGTTCTACCTGTCCGACGCCTGGCCGCAATTGGGCCAACTGGCCAAGCTCCCGACCTCCGAGGACGAATTGACGGCCGAGACCTTTGTACGCTTGGGCCGGGAGAAGCGTGCGATCTACACGGAGCTCTGATCGGCACGCTCAACGAAAAGTATCCCGGCAAGGTTTCGTGATGCCCACGTGCGATGCCATGGTTCTGGCGGTGCAGTATTACCATCGCGGGCGAACTGCCCGGAGTCGAAGGGATTCATTCGGCGATCGGGAAGAAAGAGCGCTCGCTGTGGCGAGGATCATCTCGGTCACCTGGGTCCCGGATTCGGCAATCTGGAAGGCTATGTGTTTTACGCCACCATCTACGGCCGTTCGCCGGAGCGGATCGACGGCGACATTCACTTCGACGGATCGCCCGACTATCCCAGCCGCGAACTTGGACCGCGTGTTCCGCAAGATCGCCTGGCAAGCCGTGGTGAATAATCCGCTATCGGGTGTGTCAGACAAGGATCACGATGGCAAGGATGATTCGGCGCCCTGATTGGGAGTCACTAGTGCGAGGTATGGGCCAGGGCATCCTGCTTGGATGATCCGCGTGTTTGGCCGTCCAGCGAAACGCCCTTGAATGCGTCAAGCCGAGCGACCTGGACGGTTTCCACCACGAATGTCAAGGGATGACTTGGACTGCACGTCGCGTCGCAAGAAATCGATCATCTGCTCGCAGACATGCTTGGGGGCGATGACTTCGATGCGAACCTTGAGGTTTGGGCTCGCGGTCCGTCAACGCCCGGCGGTCTTCGTCCGACGGCCGTGGCAGGGGATCACGGTAAAACCGCTGGCACCGAGACGAACAAATTCCAATTCAAGCGTCCGTTCGATCTCGGGATCGGTGACGACCGTCAATCGCTGAACGAGCAAAGTCCCTTCGTCGCGCCGCATGAGCGTGATCGGCGAAGGGTTGATGCGAGTCGAGTCCGACGACGCGGAAGGAAAGCCCCTGCTGCTCGAAGTCGCTCTCCATTTCGTGCAGCTTGTCCATCACGCTGTGGTCAACCAGGTGGGTGGCGGACAAGTCAAGTTCGACGTTCTTGCGTTCCAGCAGCCCCAGACGTTCGATCTGCCGTCGGATCGGAATCCAGTTGCTGAACACGGCGGACTCGTAAGCCACCAGCCGCACGGTTTCGCCGTCATCTTCGACGATTTCGATCTCGGGCTTGAACAACGATCGCATCGGGACGCCGTTGGCCAGGTGAATGACGAACTTGGTGGCGATGCCGATCCCGATGCCGATCAGCAGGTCGGTCGCGAGGACGGCGACGAGGGTGACCGCGAAGATCACCAGCTGTTCGCGTCCGATCCGCAGCACATTCATGAACTCGGTGGGGTGTGCCAAACGAAAACCGGTATAGATCAGCATCGCGGCCAGCGCGGCCATCGGGATGCGGTGCAGGATCATCGGGATCAATGCCACGCAGACGAGCAGGAACATGCCGTGCCAAAAGTCGGCGAATCGCGTGCGGGCCCCGTTGTCGATGTTCGCTTTGCTACGAACGATTTCCGAGATCATCGGCAAGCCGCCAACCATGGCCGAGCACAGATTGCCGACGCCGACGGCGACCATGTCGCGGTCCATGTTGCTCTTGCGCTTCCAGGGGTCGATCAAATCGACCGCCTTGGCGCTGAGCAGCGACTCGAGGCTTCCGATGATGAAGAACATGAATACCCAGGTCCAGGCTTTCGGCTGCTTCAGCGCCGAAAAGTCGGGCAGGGTCAGTTGGTCGAACATGCCAAAAACGCGGTCCGGCATCGCGACCAGGTACTGTTCGCCAAGCTGGTACTGGTGATTCTGCAGTGTGTAGGAATGTTCGTGCATCAAGTCGAACGCCATGCCCATCGGGATGGCGACCAGCAACACGATCAATGGTCCCGGAAGACCTTTGCCCAGGCGAAACTCTCAGCGGGCCAGCGGCCACAGAAACATGATCAGCACACTGGTCACGCCGATCGCGGCGATCGCGGGGTTGGCTTCCGCGATGAACTTTGGGATCTCGCGAAGAAGTTCGAGCGGTTCTCCCGAGGCGCTGACACCGAGGGCCACCGGGATCTGCTTGGCGATGATGATCACACCGATCGCGGCCAGCATGCCGTGCACGGCGGAAATCGGGAAGAACTCGCCGAGAATCCCGGCCCGAAAATCCCAAAGAAGACCTGCAGCACCGCGGCGACCACGCCGACCGCCAGTGCGGCCCGGTAGGCAGACATGTCGGCTTCGCTCCAGCCGCCGACCATGCCGTCGCCCCCGAAAGCTTCGATGCATCCAACGGCGATCACGATCAACCCGGCCGCCGGTCCTTTGATCGTCAATTCCGAGTTGCTGATGATCGTCGCGACGACCGAGCCGATGATCGCGGTAAAGATACCGGCGATCGGCGGATAGCCGCTGGCGATCGAGATCCCCAAGCACAATGGCAAGGCGATCAAGAAGACAAGCAAACCGGAAACGAAATCGTACTTGAAATACTTGACGAAGCCGCTCGCGTTCCCGCGCGGGACCTCTTTCTCAACTGCGTGGCGTGTTCATTTCTCTGTGTGGATCGTTGGGGTGAGTGATTTGGTGCTCGATGAGAAGCGCGTTTCGTTCGTGACGATTCGACTTGGTATGCTCAATTGTGGCGAGCTGGCCTCGCTATCGTCCTCGTCCGAGCTTCTTCCTCAGTCATCGGATTGCGTTGCCTTCGTGACGCGTGAGTTCAATCGCCGCGTGGTATCGGGAAGAGACCCCGGCTGCGGACAAAGCCGCCGCCAAGAATCAGCAAGCTTAAGGATCAGCACGCGACCTTTTCCGACGGTCCGTCGCATCGGGTATCATGCGTTCGGTTGTGCCGACCGGTGAAGATGCGAAAGTAAGCCATCAGCACCGCGATGCCGCAAAACGCCGCCGCGATCACGACCATCGTGCCGACCAACGGATAGACCTCGACCGCACCTTCGATCAGCAATTCCATGCCGACGAAGCCGACCGTCGCGGGAAAACCAATGGACGCCAAACCGGTCAGCAAGAAGAAGCCGGCAATCATCGGCATTTGTCGATACAAGCCATGGTAGTCTGCCAGCGATACTCGCGAGATTCTTGCCTCGATGCAGCGCAGCGTGATGCCGAATCCGGTCAGCGACATGCCGACGGACAACCACAGGCAAAGGGCCCCTGCCAATCCGATTGGTGTCACCAGTTCCAGCCCGACGAGTACCAGCGACGATTGGCTCAGCAGCAGGTAGCAGAAAATCCGCCGCGCTTCGCGCTGGACCAGTGCCATGCCTCCGGCGTAGACCGCCGTCACCAGCGAAAGGATCGCGATACTTTGCAGCGCCCACGACGGAGCGATCGGCAACACCAGACGCATCACGGCATAGGCACCGACGAAGGGCGTCGTAAACAGGATCGCCGTGCCGAAGGTTGCTTTCTCGAAGAGGTCCGCCATCCACAAGTGAAACGGAACAATCCCGCTGCGAAGCAAGGCTGCCCCGGTCAACAAAGCCCGGGAATCAAGGCCGCCGTTGAGGTCACATCGTCGCCGTCAGCCAGGCGTATCCGACCAGCAGGAGCCCCACGAACGCCGACATGTGCAGCATAGATTCGCGTGCACCGCCCCGTTTCTTCAGTTCGAGGTAGGGGAAGACGTCGCGATGGCCAACAAGACAACCAATGTCCAGGACGCGGCAACTGAACGTCGCCAACAGGATCGCTTCGGAGAGCAGTGTCAATTCAAGCGAAAATCGCGGAGCTTTGGTTCGCAACGTCGACATCACCGTGACCAAGAAAATCAGCGCACCGAGCGGCAGCAGAAACGCGCTCAGTTCGTCCACCACAAAGATGTCTTTTGGAACAGAGCCTGGACGAACGGCCAATGGTCATGAGCCTCGAACGTATCGAGCATCAAGAAGTCGAGCAGTTCGCCGCATGCCAACGCAAAGGTCACGGCACAGATCGCGAACGCCTGACGCAACGCCTTGTCGGCGTCAGCCAACAGGTGCACCCAAACGCGCCGACTAGCGGAAGCAGAATCGAGAATTCCATCCAAGGAAAACGAAGTTCCGGCATTACGCGGCCCTCCCCGTGGCTTCGGGATGCAGTTCCGCCGATCCGACTCTCGCGAGGGCTCGTTGGAGAGACGATCACTGACTTTCCGTTCCAATCGATCAAACCAGCGGAACAGTGAGAGAGGCCTGACGATGTACCGGTCCAAAACGATGTCATGAAGCCTCGATCAAATCCGAATCGATAGCACCATCGCTGGACCCCGGCAGGGAGGTACTTTTCACCGACCCACCGTCTGCGGCAATCGCGATCCCATCTGGTTTTCCAACTCGCTGTAGTCGCGCAGCAGAGTCGGAGCCCGCAGCAACTGCATCGTGCGCAAACAGGCGTGCCCGATAATATGGATCAGCGCCAGGTACCGAAGACCCAAGCCGATTTCCACGACGATGATTCCGACCTGCGTCAACGACGCGTAGGCGAGTGACACTTTGATGTCGCTTTGGACACGCGACATCACCGCGCCGGCGGCCGCCGACATCATGCCCAGCATCATGACCATGATTTGCAGAGTCAGCGACGCGTCCAACAGCGGGCTGACACGCAGCAGCAGATAGGCTCCCAGGTGGACCGACAGAGCACCGTAGAAAATTGCACTCGACGGCGTCGGCCCCTCCATGGCTCGCGGCAACCAGCCGGAAAATGGAAACAACGCCGACTTGCCCGCCGCGGCAATCAGCAGCAGCGTGCCCACAAACAATGCCTGGTTCGGCGTGACTGCGGCGGTTCCCTCAGGCCAGATTCCCGAGGTCATCAATCCGCCAAGGTCGCCTTCGCCGGTCAGGTGATGCATGGTGATCGCCGCGATCAGGAAGGCGGCATCCGATAGCCGATAGATTGACCAGACCCGCTGGCCATTGCGAACCGGATTCTCGCGCTCGTGGAAGTAAGCCACCAACAACGCCGAGGAAAGACCCACCATTTCCCAGCCGACAAACAGCGTTTCAATGGTGCCGGCCAGCGACGACAGGACCATGCCGCAAAAGAACACCGCATAGTACAGGAAGAAACGCCCGTAACCCTCCTCGCGGTGCAGGTAGCGGCGCGTGAAGGCCCCCACCACACCGCACAAGACACACGACAGGATCAGAAACGGAATGCTGAAGCGATCAAAGACGAACTTCAGGTGAAAGTGAAAATCTTCGTCCGGAATCCTCACCCAGTCACCCAGTTCGATCGGCACGTAGTGTGATCCGATCGACAGCATCAGAATCAGAATTGCCACGGCGGGCACAAGCGTCACCAGCACGCCCAATTGCGTCAAACGCGAGATCGTCGTTTCGCTCAGAGGGCGTCCGAACAAGGCCGACAAACCGAGGACCCCCAGCAGCACAATGGGGCTGACCACCACCGTGGTCCCCAAGACGTTGAAGATGGTTTCGACAACACTGCATGAGTTCCCTCCGCTGTCGGTGGCAGGCTCTTGTTGGACCGCGGAAGTGTCCACGGGGGCTCGTTCCGTGATGGAAGCAAAGCCAAGGTGATCACGTTGACCGCGATACCAGTCGATCGAGGAGGCGACTTCGGGCAGTTCGTGGGTCTCGGGGGTGTAAGGTTCGAAGGTTCCGTTCACGTAGCGGTGGATCGTGGAGGTTTCGGGATCAATCACGGCCAATTGAACCCAGTTGCCGCAAACCAGTGCGGCGATGCCAGGGTTCCTATCGATGATGGATTGCATCTTCGCTTCGGTGGTTTCGATGACGAACAGGATTCGCATCGGCTCGTGAATCTCAACCATCTGCTGGGACAATCCCGGTCTCAGATCGCTGGCCGCCCCGGTCATCACGCCGATCATCGAAGCGACGTTGTGGGGTAGCTTCGAACCGCATCCGTAGCCCTCGTTGTCGACCGTCGAAAAGTAGTATTCCAGGCTGATGCCGGCGCAAACGGGAATCGCCGCTTGCAGAATGCGGGTCAGGATCGAGACGTTTTCATCGTCGATCCGCGGATCGTACGACGTCACAAACGCACGGCGATCCAAGTACAATCCTCGAGTCCACTCGCGGCGACCCACCATCACCAGTGCATTGGTCGCATGGTTGTATTCCGGGCGGGCTTGCGACAGATCCTCCGCTCGCTGCTCGACATGCTCCAATGCTGCCTGCGGCGTCAAATTCAGCGGCGCCGATTCAAATCTTCTCGAACGCTCGTGAGCGTTGCGGGCTCGAGCCTCGTTGATGCTCTGTTCAATTCGTCGAAACAGTGCCCGATGCGGACGCGGTAGCAAATCCAGATCGTAGTACTCGACGAAGTCGTTACACGTGTTGTGATAGCCTCCGACAAAGCGGACGTCTTCCGGGAAGACCACGCCGCCCTGGGCGATCAGTTTGCGGACGCGAGGATCGTTGGCCATCATCGCAAAGGCTCGGGCGTTGGGGCCGCCTCGGCCACCGCTACACGCACCGCAGTTGTAGGCAGATTCGTGGGGATTGTTCAGACTGCCCGAACCGTGTCCGAAGAGCATGACGATCGGCGGGAAATTCTCGACCTTTCCGACGTCTTGCAGGATTCGAATCACGATCCTGGCCATTTCTTCCAGGCTGTATCCCAGCGACTCTGGATCAGGGCCCGGCAAGGGCGCCTCTCGCTCGATGTGCAGCTCGGTTGCCGGTGGACGGACAAACGTTCCCATCGACTCGCGAATCTTAGAGGTCAAACGAGGGGCCAAAATGCGAGCGACCATCGGAAAGGTCGCAACGGCACCAAAGACACCAGTCACCCATCCGCCGATCAGCGTTCGAGATCCGGAATGCACCGTATGCGTGAACAGACCGATTCGCCGTCGACGCTCGGCGCGACGTTCACTCGCATCCACGGTGGAAAACAACGGTTCCTCGCGAACGTAATGCTGGGGCGTGATGATATTGGGACACAACGGACGATAGTCGGCGTGGTCGGCGCCCTGGTAGTACATCGCCACGGCAAAGAAACCTGCCGCCGAGGCCGTCTCGCATTCCGGATCGATCTCTTCCAAGTGCCGACGAAACGACTCCTCGCGATCGTCGATGCAAAAAATCGCCAGGTAAGCGGGTTTGTCGCGTCCGTCCCGTCCCAAACGCCGACGACGCTGGCAGTGGACGGCGACGGCATCCAGCGTGGCGACGGCGTAATGACGCTCATAGGCGGCGTGCAAAATGCGACGACGCTCGAGAGACGAGAACGATTCGATTTCCTTGACCAGGCAAGCCCATTGCGGGTCGGACATGTTGAACAATTGCTCAGGCGTCCATGCACCGGCCTGCGCCAATTGAAAGATAGTGAAGGTGCGTTGATCGGTCGTTGGCCCATGGGTTTTCGACAGCGAGTCTCTGGCAATGGAGCGAATGCGGTGAAAATCCGTGGTCCCGAACCGGCGACGTCCGACATCCTCGATCGCATAGCGTTCCAGCAACAAGCGAATGGCCAGGTACTCCTGGAGTGTTCCCGCCGGCACTGGGCAGGGCAGGAATGGTGTGTTGGATTCCATTTGCCAGATCATCCCCGCCCAGCCTCGCAGCGCGAGCAGCGAAGAAGCAATCATCTCGTCGATGTCCTCCTCCCGAACGCCCATCTTCGAGAGCGAAGCAGAGATAGAGGCGATCGGATCAAAGGAGTCGGAGAGGATCGACTTCAATTCCTTCCGCACGCCGCGCATCCACGTCGGAACCACCGTCATCGGACACAAATAGAGCCTGGCGAAGGCTCTCGCAAATCCCTGGTCGCGATTGGGCAACTTCCAGTCAGCAAGGCCCTGGTCAAGAAACGCACCGCAGAAGCGAATCAAGATTTCGTTCACCGTTCGATCCACGTCTTCGCCGGTCACCTCCAGCAGGAGATCTCGCAAACGTGTTGGCGCAGGTTCTTCAGACGCCGGCAAGTTTGCAGCGTGCACGCCGTCGTGGCAGACTCGCCAGAGCAATCGCAAGACGAATGCTTCCCATTGATCGTCGTTCCACGACTCGATTCGAGCGTCCGGTGACTCGTCAATCACCTGGTTGACGACGGCGAGAAACTTGTCGTCCGGCCCGGTCGCCTGGCCCGTCATCAATGGACCTTCCCGATGCCGCAACACCCAGCTGCGAGTCTGCTGGATCGCATGCTCGCGGCGCTGCGGTGAAAACTCGCTGCGAAAGCGGCAGCAAGTCCGTTTCTGCCATCAGCCAATTCAACTCGGCATCCGACGCAGATTGCAGCGTCATCTGCAGCATCGAAAGTCGAAGCGTGTATCGCGTACCAAAGGTGGCAATCAGCTTGTCCGCGCGGTCCCCAAGGTCGTCCATGAGCACATGACGCAGATCGTCGACCGTGATCCTGCCTTTCTGTAGCTCCCGTCGGTAGCGGTCTTCGGACAGATAGGGTTCGCAATCGTAGCACCGAATCCCCTCAATCACCGCCTCTTCAAACGGCAGGTCCTCGAAGGAATGCAGCGTGTTGTGATGGACAAAGATCGAAATCGGTCCCTGCGACGGCAAAACATGCAACGCATGGGCAATTGCCGCCCGCACATGTCCGAACGAATCCCCGCATGATTTGTCCAAGGCACGGGCGTGGCCATCTACCGAGAGAGCGACACCCGAGGAGACCTGTTGCATGGACCGAATCCTGATTCGTGGGAGAGCACACCAAGATGGTTTCGTGCTTCGATGCAAAATTGAGCAAGTGCCGTACCAACCTGAGTGAATGTTTCCACGACTCGGTGAAGTCTCGTTTCCTCGCCAACAACATCGCCTAACGGAAAGGGATCGCGCATTGGTGCCAGATCGTGATCCCAAGTCTGCAGGTCAATGGACACCAAACATGATGCAAATGCTTGCATCGCGTCTGCATGCGGTTGCAGCCTGCGGTTGAAGCACATGCGTACGGAATCTGCCGAATCGATCCCCGCTCCCCTGACATTTGGCAGCGGGTTGGATGAAAAGTGCCTCTGTCGCACTCACTGACCACCGCCACTCGGGTGAGGTTGGGGGGCGATGAGAATGACCCTTGCCTCCGGGATTCCTCTACAGTCACGTCACGCGAGCGTCCTCCCATTGCGAGGTTCGTGCAGCTTATTGCAGCTGCCGTGCAAGCTCCTGCATGGTGGAGGCTCAGAGTCCGCTGGCTTTGTGCATCGCCGGTTGCGATTCTCGCATCGGTCTAGGCCGTCGTTTCTGAACTCAGGCCCTGCCCGCGTCGCGCCAATCCGGTGCTCATGGCGACTTCGGACACTGCGCTGGCAACGGCAGCGCCGACGCGGCGGTCAAAAACACTGGGGACGATGTAGTCGGCATGCAGGTCATTGTCGCTGATGACTTCAGCGATGGCGGTGGCTGCGGCCACCTTCATTTCTTCGGTCACTCCGCTGGCCCGAACATCCAGCATGTCCACGGAAGAATCCGGGGAAACACAGCACGTTGTTGATCTGGTTGGGGTAGTCCGCTCCGCCCGGTCGCCATGACCCGAGCATGACTTCCGGCTTCTTCGGGAGTGATCTCGGGGTCGGGATTGGCCAGGGCAAAGACGATCGGATCGGTTGCCATTCGTTTTACATCGTCGGCGCTCAAGACCCTGCGCGAGGAGACTCCGATGAATACGTCAGCGCCGGGGAGTACGTCGGAAAGGCTGCCGATGATGCGATCCTGGTTGGTGTGGTTTGCAACCGCGCTTGAGCGGATTCAGATTCGGCACGATCGCGATGGATCGCACCGCCACGATCACAGACGATCAAGTCGTTGACGCCGATAGCGGGCAACAACCTTGCGATCGCTGCGCCGGCGGCTCCGGCACCGTTGATCACCACGCGTACCTCATCGGCTGGTTCTTGCCGACAACTTTCAACGCGTTGTTCAGCGCCGCAAGTACGACGATCGCCGTGCCGTGCTGGTCATCATGAAATACCGGGATGTCCAAGATTTCCGCGAGCCGTTGCTCGATTTCGACGCATCGCGGAGCCGAGATGTCTTCCAGATTGATGCCGCCGAAGTTGGGTGCAATTGCTCGGACAATGGCGACGATTTCGGCTGACATCTTGCGTGTCAAGGCAGATTGGAAAGGCGTCGACGCCGGCGAACTCCTTGAACAACACCGCCTTTCCCTCCATCACAGGCAGTGCGGCTCTGGCGCCGAGGTTGCCCAGGCCGAGTACGGCCGAACCATCGCTGACAACGGCCACGGTGTTGCGGCGAATCGTCAGCGCAAACGCTGCTTCGGGATCATCGAAGATCGCCTTGCAGACCCGCGCCACGCCGGGCGTGTAGGCCATGGACAGGTCGTCGCGAGTTTTGATCGGCACTTTTGAGTTGACTCGCAGCTTGCCGCCAAGGTGCATCAGGAAGACGCGGTCGGACACGTTGATCACGTCGACCTCAGGGATCTCCCGCAGGCTTGCCACGATGCGCTCCCCATGCTCGACGTTGTACGCGCTGATCGTGATGTCGCGGGTGATCCAGTTGTCTCGAGTGTCGACGACGTCGACGGCGCCGATGTATCCATCGGCATGACCGATGGCAGAAGTGATTCGTCCCAATGACCCGGGAACGTCGGCGTAGCGAAGGCGAACCGTGATGCTGTAACCGGGGCTTTTGTGGCTCATGTTTTGGATGCCTGGCGGTGAAGTCGAGCGGACGGAGGCAAGGTCACCTCCACAAGATCGCTGATTTTTCCCGTGCCGTCTACAACGTATCCCCTCCGTCGACAGGTCATTGGACGCGACAGTTCGAAGACCTTGCCGAGAGGGCTCAGCAGGAGTGCAGGCAGAACGATCAGGTCGCCAAACAGCGCGGCGGCCAGCAGCGCGACCATCATCCAGGCAAATCGGGCCGTGGGCACGAAGTCGCTCAAGGCGAAGATCGCCAGGCCGGAACCACAGATCAGCGTGGTCTGGATCATCGCTCTTCCACATTCCGCGTACGCTGTTTGCACCGCGTGGAAGCGTGACTCGCCGAGATCGAGCTGGCGCCGGAATACGGAAAGAAAATGCAGCGTGTCGTCGACGGCAATGCCCATGGCAACACTGGCAGTCATGATCGAGCCGATGTCGACGGATGCCCCGATCCATCCCAGTATTCCAAATAGCGTGAAGGTCGGAAACACATTCGGGAGCATGGAAATCAATCCGGCAACGATTCCCGCCTCGGCGATGGTCATCACCAGCGCGATCAGCAGGAATGCGATCATGAAGCTTGCGAACAGGTCCTGCAGCAATTGGGTTTGGATCCCATGGACCAACGGCATCAGGCCCGACAGCTCCAAGCTTGCGCCGGAGTCATTCTGCCGCAGGACTTCCTCTTGGGAAAGCGAATGTTCCAGGTCTTGCAGCAGATCGCCGTAATGAATGGTCTCGACCGCGCTGAAATGCGCAGTCAATCGCCAGTGTTCCCCGGATTCGTCTTGCGAAAAGTAGTCGACACGCTTCAGCCACGGCTTGACTTCATCAAGTATTAGCGGGGCCATCGATGCGTCAGCCGCTACAAGCTCGAGCGGAAAGAAGCTGACGCAGGACGTCACGGCGCGGATCGAAGGTGTGTCGTGCAGTCGCTGCTCCAGGTTGCGCAGGATCGTGATGCGATCGACGGCGTCCAGCCGGCAATCCGGAGCGAAATGAACCACCGTTTCGATGGGGACCATCGCCCCGACGTGCTCTTCAATCCATCGATAATCTTCGATCAATCGATTGTCGTTGGCAAACAGCGTTTCGATTCGTACCGAGGCCTCAAGCTGCATGGTTCCCAGGCCGAGCCCGATCATCACGGCGACTGCCGCCAATCCCGTCGCGGAACCGAATCGCTGCTGGAAACGTGTCAAGTCGTTCCAGTTCCACCACATTCGCCGCCCCGCGAAGTTTGTGGCTATCGGCGAACTGTGTAGGTCGTGAGGTGCGGTTCTTGCTGATTTTCTCCGAGCCCATTGATGCGGCAACACCAGTAGGCCCGGAAGAAAGGCCATCAGCAAGACCACGTTGGCCGTGACACCAATGGCTGCGTAGACGCCGAATTCTCGGACCGCCGACAATCCGCTGACTGCCAGGGATCCAAGTCCGATCGCAGTGGTCGCGGCCGATAAGATGCAGGGAACCGCCCCCAATCGCAATGCTTCACCGACGCCACCGATTGCCCCGTGGTGTCTGGTCGCGGTCCGATAGTAATTGACAAAGTGGACACCACTCGAGATCGCCAGGACTTGGACAAGTGGGGGAATCACGATCAGCAGTGCCGTCATCGATCCACCACTATGGTGAATCAACGAGAGGGCAACCGCCTGACCCGCGCATGCCAGACCAAACACCAGCATCGCGGCGTAAAGGCCATCGAGGCACAAGATGCAGGCGCAGAAAGCAATGATGGACGACAGCGGGGCAAATCGCTGCATGGCAAATTGACTGGACTGATCGACGGTATACCCATCCATGATCGGTCCCGCCAAATGCTGTGTGTTGAACTCCGCTTTGCCAAATCGCCACGCCGCCGCACGAATCAAGGGGACCAGTCGTGATCGCTGCTGTAGTCCACTGGCATTGAAGAAGACGACGACACACGTGGTTCGCCCGTCTGGCCCAAGCAAGTGTTCCCGACAGCCGCTCGCTGGCTTCCTGGGATGGCATGCCAATCGGCGGGCCCGTCAGTGAAAGGTAGGCTTCACGTCCTGAAAGTACCCGGCGAAATAACCACTTGCCATCGTGATAGAAGCCGGGAGATTTTTGTAGCGAACGCACGAAGTCATCGACCGAGCGTTCGTCGATGGTGCAGCCGGGCCAACTGATGACGACAGTATCTCCGGCGCCAAAGCGAGCACAGAAACGGTCGTAGTCAGCTCGCGGTTTGAAGCTTGAGTCGACCCAGTCCAGGGGAGAATTGACCGTCGGTTGGATGCCCCCACAACACCGATGGCAACCCACGGCGCGAGCAGTAGCCCGTACACAACGACCAGGCGAAATCGCTGGAGTTGTCGGCGAAAGGTACCGTCTTGGTTGGAGGTGCCCGAATCCTGATGGCTCACGCGAGAGTCCGTGTCAATGCAGTTTCGGGTACGGGATCCGTGCCACATTGGGACGCATCCAGCTGACCGCGTTCGGGTGGTCGACGTCCCAGCGGACCAGTCATCACCAATGGAAAGCCGGGGAACTCGCCGTTGATAGTCGACGTATGCCTTTCCGATCAAGAATGCCAGGCGTCGGTCTTTGAGGACGCTGCCATAGAAAATGTAGGCCGTCCACACCAAGGTCAACACGGCATGGTCCAGTGACATGCGCGGGGTGAACCAGATCAATCCAAGAAAACTCAGGTAAACCGGGTGGCGGATCAAATTGTAGGCACCGTGTGGTCGAAACTCTCGCCGCGGCGCCGGCTCATGTCGAAGCCAGTAATAGAACGGAGTCCAACCATTCTGGTATCCCAGTCCGGTCAGGGCCAGCGAGTAGAAGAGAGCGGCCCAACTGACATAGAACAGGACTCGGACGCATGCCTGGATGCCGCCGTCGACTTCCCAAATCACCGTCGGGCTCTGTCTCCAGCAGAAGAACAACGCCAAGAGACTGACGCAGGTCACGACGCAGAAGGTGGTGTCGTAAAATGGTGCGGGAATCGTGCGCGTCAGAATTCGTCGTGTCTTCGGTACCAGCATCACGCTATGTGCTATCGCAAACACCAACGCGAGGCCGCAGTCGCGGAGCAACCAGTCTCCGGAAACTGCTGCTGGAATGGCTTGTGATCGCACCGTCTCGCAAAAACCAGAATAGATACCAGACCGTTGCCAGGAACAGAATCTGGTTTCCAAATCCGTAGCACATCCCTAGTGTTCGCTCGGCTGCGGAGCGGAATGGCCGCGTACGTCCTGATGCATCCATGCAACTAGCTTTCGATTTTGTCTTCAGTAGGATCGAAGGTAATTCGTACCGCCTATTTGTGTTCGGGAATGCTTTCCATGGCAACCAGTTCAGTAGGCGCAATCCAAAGATCACCATGGATCACCAAAGTGTCGGTGACCCCAACTGCACCCAGGGCTGTGCTGTAAGGCTGAATCCCGAAGGCGGATTGCTGAATGGAAAAACGACCCTTCACATGCAGCCAGCCGCGTGCCTGTTCGACTTCCACAGGGATGCGGATCGACCGCGTGGCGCCATGAAGTTCAAAATTGCCGAGCAACTCGTAGATCGGTCGACCTGTGGATGATGCACCTCCCGTGGCGACCGCCGACTCAACCGTGAAAGTCGCTGTCGGATATCGACCTACATTCAGAACGTCGGAGCTCTTCATGTTCTTGGTCACCTTGCTGCGGGTCGATGCATCGGTTGACCCGCTCAAGCCGACGAAGCGGCGAGCCGCATCGGTATCTGCGTCGAAGGAGTTCATGTCGAACACCAATGTTCCGGCCGATTCGCTGGCGCCCAATCGTAGCTGACCCGAAGCGAGCTTGCCCTCGATGGCGTGCTGGTGACCGAATCCCGTTTTGTCGACGAACGTGTACACGCGACTGACTTGCAGATTGACATCTCCCGGTTGGGCCGCGGTCGCGGTGGCCGATGCACTGCTCCCCGATTCCTGGCCCTCAACGTCGAAGGTAAGCGACGGCACCAGACAAAAGAGAAGAGCTAAACGAGCGAAAAAGTCAGGCATGATTCGAATCCTTTCTGATGTGACTCTCGGCTATTCGTTCCACTGCGTGAGCGGCAAGCCAAAGAAGCCGAAGCCGCTCGCAATCTTTGCCGAAGCGGCAAGCCAACGATGTCGAAGCCATTCGCAAACAGCATGCCATCTTGTAAGATTTGTCGCTTCCCGCCTATGCCAATAATCTTGCTGTTTGACGCTGATCCCGCATCGGCCACGATCGGCGGGCGACCAGGTGGAAAGGAACTGACCACTGCGTGGATGGATTGTGTCCATGGAGGTTGCTTGCACCACGACGATACGCTGGCGTGCCTGTGCTGGATCTCCGGGAGGGCTGATACTTCGTAGTGCGTGGTTCACTCGGTCGGAAGGAAAACCTGTACGATGAACGCTCGCGTTTGGTTCCCCTGGCCGCCCGATGACGACGCAGTCCAATATCCTTCACCGCCCTACCCGAATCCTTGCCAGTATCCTGGCATTGGTGTTCGCTGCCGAAGTGGCGGTGATGTTCGCACTGCCTTACCTGATGCCGAACGCCATTGGGGAAATCGGACGTGCGTTCTTGGACGCGGTCCTGTTGACGACGATCTGTGCCCCGGCATTGTGGTGGGTGATCATTGGCCCTCTGCGTCGCATGGCGCTTCAAGCCCACGAACGTTCAGAGACGATTGTGGCCAACGCATGCGACGGCATTCTGACCGTCAATCGTGTCGGGTTGATCGTCTCCTGCAATCAGGCGGGGAGGGACTTGCTGTCGAGTCGCGGTGCTGACTTGATTGGTGCTTCGATCAAGTCTTTCATTTCGAATTGGCCCGACCGTTTTGCGAGGCTGCCAACCCAGGTGGACCTGGAGGCGATCGGTTCCGGCGGGCAGCGTTTTCCGGTTCAAGTTTCGGTCAGCGAATACTTGCGAGAGACGCAGGGAAAGTTGATCGTGATCATCCGTGACTTGACATCGGCGAAGCTGGCAGAGCAGGAGCGACTGACTTTGGTTCGTCAGGCCGAGGCCTTGCGCGCTCAGCAGATGACCACGCTGGCCCAACTGGCAACCGGAGTACCCGACGAGATTCGCAATCCGCTGACCTCGATCAAAATGTTGATCCAGGTCAATCGGGCAAGCTTTGCCGAAGCCGGACTACCGACCGATGATTTGGAACTCGTCGAACAGGAGATCCGCCGCATGGATACGCTCGATCAACTGCCTGCTGGACTACGCCCGGCCGGAAAAGGGGGAAATGAAGGAGCTGACGCTGCAGGATTCGGTGCGTCGCACGATGCAATTGATTCAGGGTCAATGCGAGTCCCAGCATGTCCGTCTCACGGTGGACATGCCGAATGAACCTGTCAAGATCATTGGGGATTCCGCGCAGATTCATCAACTGCTTCTCAATCTGTGTCTCAACGCGATGGATGTGATGAAATCGGGAGGAGACCTGAAGGTTTTGGTGACGGCTGGAGAGGCGTGCGTCGTCTTGAGTGTGACGGATACCGGCCCGGGGATTTGCGTTGAAGTGAAAGATCGGATCTTTGATCCTTTTGTGACTACCAAGTCGAACGGAATTGGACTGGGATTGGGGATTTGTCGCCGAATCGCGGAAGCTCATCAAGGAACGCTGGAAGCATCCAACGCTGCGACCGGCGGCGCGGTATTTCGTTTCACTCTTCCAGTGGTCGCCGGCGATCCGCATCCAACTGTTTTGTCCACCGGTCATCAGGCAATATGCAAAAGTTGTTAGTCATTGACGACGAACCGTCCATCCTGAAATCCTTCCAGCGGGCCTTTGCTCGCGATACGGTCGAGGTGTTGACGGCGAAGAATGCGGACCTTGGCGAGCAGGTGTTTGTTGAACAGAAACCCGACGTGGTCGTGCTCGATCTGAGCCTTCCTGGTGCTTCCGGGCTGGAGTGCTTTCAACGTCTCCGCGCGATCGATTCTCGCGTTCCCGTTATTTTCATCACAGGTCACGGCACGGTTGAATCAGCCATTGAAGCGACAAAGTTCGGCGCGTACGAGTACGTGTTCAAGCCCGTCGAGCTTGAAGAGATGTCGGAATTGCTGGAAAGAGCTTTCAACCTGAGTCGATTGATTCGCGTGCAGCCGGAAATTACCCATGATCGTGACGTTGATCCCGAAACCAATGGGCATGCCATCGTCGGGCGTTGCCGGGCGATGAAAGAGGTCTACCAGTCGATCGGTCGTGTCGCCGCAGAACGTCACGGTGCTGCTCTTGGGCGAAAGTGGGACGGGAAAGGAGGTGGTGGCCCAGGCGATCTATCATCATAGCTCAAGGTCCTCGGGACCATTTCAAGTGATCAATTGCGCAGCGATCCCCGATTCGTTACTGGAGAGTGAAATCTTCGGACATGAAAAAGGTGCATTCACCGACGCGCAACGCCAACGGATCGGCAAGCTTGAGCAAGCTGACCAGGGCACACTGTTTCTGGATGAGGTCGGCGACATGTCGCCAATGACTCAGGCAAAGCTGTTGCGAGTGCTTCAAGACCAGGTTTTCGAGCGAGTGGGCGGAGAAACACCGATACGCGTTGACGTGCGGATCATCGCAGCAACCAATCACGATCTGAAACGTCTCGTTTCGGAAGGCCTGTTTCGCTCGGATCTCTATTTTCGGCTGAGTGTCGTCACCATCCAGCTCCCGCCGCTGCGCGAGCGAGGTGACGATTTGAAGATTCTCGCCCAGTACTTTCTTCGCAAGTACAGCAAGGAATTCGGCAAGGAAGTCTGGACGATTGCCACCGAAGACGCTGGAGCTTCTGGAACGCTACCACTGGCCGGGAAATGTGCGCGAACTTGAAAGTGTGATCAAGCACTCGTTGCTGGCAGCACGCGGAAATGTGTTGCTGCCGGAATTCCTGCCGGTCCTCGATGAGCATCCCTCGCTGGGGCGGGTGAAAAGCCGGGATGGGGATTACCTGTCACAGAGCGATGTCGCGGACCGACTCAAGGCTGGTTCTGACGACCTTTACGCTGAAGTGATCAACAATGTGGAAAGCCAGCTCTTTTCGCAGGTGCTTCGGCACACGGAAGGGAATCAGTTGAAGGCGGCGGCCATCCTCGGGATCTCCCGAGTCACGCTGAGAAGCAAGTTGCGTTCGCTTGGCATCGATGCTTCCAGCTTTTCCAGGCCGAGGTGAACGACGATCCGCTCAAGCCGCTATGCCAGGATGTCTCGTACGATGGTGCCGTGCACGTCGGTTAAGCCGAAAGTCGCGACCGGCGTGGCGATAGGTCAACCTGGTGTGATCGATCCCAAGCAGATGCAGGATCGTGGCGTGTAAATCATGCACGTCGACTTTGTCGCGCACGATCGAACGGCCGATGTCATCGGTTGCGCCGTGAACGATTCCCCCCTTGATGCCGCCGCCGGCCAGCCAGACGGAAAAACAATCGCCGTGATGGCCTCGACCGTTCTTTCCTTCTTTGGTGGGCGTGCGACCAAATTCGGTGGCCCACACGATCAACGTTTCGTCCAGCATGCCCCGTTGCTTCAGGTCGGCGATCAGGGCCGCGATCGGTTGGTCGGCTGCTTTGGCAAGGGGAACATGTTCGTTCATGTCGCCATGCGAATCCCAATTGGGACGCGAACCACTATCGACCAATTCGATGAATCGAACGCCACGTTCGGCCAATCGTCTGCGCGACCAGGCACTGCCAGCCGAAGCCGGTGTTCTCACCTCGTTTGACCGCGTAAGCATGCAAGTGTTCGCGTCATCCTCCGAATCGAGATCGAATGCTTCGGGACCGGCGGTTTGCATTTGGAAGGCGGTTTCCAGCGACTTGATTCGCGCGGCAAGTTGCGTGTCATGCTGGTCGTAGCTTGGAGATGCCCACGGTTCAACGCGTCGGTCAAACCGATCTCCAGCTTCTGGATCTCGCTTTGATTTCGTCCGTGGCATTCAGATCGGCGATCGGATGCTCGCCTGGAATCACTCGCGTTCCCTGATGATAGGCCGGCAAGAAATCGCTGGCGTACACTTGCGTGCCGCCGTAGGGCAGATGCGGCGCAATCACGATGAACGATGGCAGGTTCTGATTGAACGGTTCCCAGCCCATAGCTGACCCACGATCCCATGCTCGGTCTGGCAAAGGTCGGCGATCCGGTGTGCATGCCGACGGCCGCTTCGGTGTGATCGAAGTGCGCCGACTTCATCGAACGAATCACACAGATGTCTTCCATCGAATCGCGAAGCATTCGGAAACAGGTCGCTGACCTCCGTACCGCACGCCTTGTTGGGGCTGTATGGAAACTTGCAGCCCATCAGCTTGTCCTTGCCGCTTCCATCGCGACCGTTCGGCCGACGACTTGGGATCGAAGGTATCGATGTGCGAAACGCCGCCGGTGGCAAACAGAAAGATGACTCGTTTCGCCTTGGCAGGAAAATGAGCGGGCTTGGGGGACAGTGGATCCGAGTCGCCGCAGAGCCTGTGCCTCGCCTCCTCGGCCAACAGTTCCGACAAGAATGCCGGGCAGCAGCATCGATCCGCCCACCATCGAGCGAATCATGGTGCGCCGTGAAGGAACTCGTCGAGCCGAGCGTCGAACCGTCGCCTGGATGAGCAAGCGATGGGATGAGAACGGAACCATGGAAACTCTTTACCGTCTAGTCGATGTAAAGGAATGCGTTGGTGCGGAACAATGCGCGGCAAAACCCAGCCAACGCCTCGCGGGCGAGTTCAGTCTTCCGATCCGGTGGTGGTGTTCGAGTCGATGCCGCATTTGCGCGAGAAAATCGTTGGCCGCAGCCATCTCCTCCGACGGTTGGCGGGACGGGCGATGGCCACTTCGAATGCTCGCTGCAACCTTGCCTCGTCGTTCGAACACTCGTCCATCAGTCGGTCGGCAAATGCCGCAGCCTGACCATGGACAAACTCGTTGTTGAGCAGGTAGAGCGACTGGACGGTCGTCACCGAACTGTCGCGCATGGCGGTCGACGCGTTCCGGTCGGCTCCGTCGAACGAGGTGAAGTAAGGTCGGGCGTTGAGCCGGGCTGTCATCAAGTACACGCTGCGGCGGTTGCTCTCGTAGCAATCACGAAACGGATGATGCTGAGTGAACTCCCACTTTCTCCACCGGTGGAAACGGATGAGGCTCGTTCATCGGCGACAGATCAAGTTGGCCGCTGATCGCCAACAGCGTATCGCGCAGCGATTCCGCATCCAGTCGACGTCGCCGGTAACGCCACAGCAGCTCGTTGTTGGGATCGACCCGATACGCTTCGGCGACCTGCGGCGATGGTTCGGCATCCGGCAAGCGAGGTTTCGACGCTGGATAGCTGATAAACCTGCGAGTTCATCATCAATCGATGCATCTGCTTGATCGACCAGCCGCTCTCGATGAATCGCGTCGCCAGCCAGTCGAGCAGTTGCGGGATGGGTCGGCGGTTGGCCTCGCATCCCGAAATCGCTTGGGGTCGGAACCAGCGGGGCACCGAAATGATGCTGCCAGATCCGATTGACCATGACCCGGGCAGTCAGCGGGTTGCCGGGATCGGTCAGCCACTGTGCCAGCTGCAATCGTCCGCTTTGCTTCGACTGTTCGTCGCTCAATCGCTGGCCACCGAGCACATCCAGGAACTTGCGCGGCACCAGCTCGCCCGGTTGGGATGGCTCACCGCGCAGTTGCACGTGGGCATCGACGGCCATGTCATCGGTCACGGCATAGGCCAGTTCGTCGCCCGGCTTTCCATCCTCGTCAGCAACGGCACGAAGTCGCGCGGCTTCTTGTCGAGTTCGATCCCGGGAAAGGCGTAACGTGTGCTTTCAAAGATCCCGTACAGACCGTAGTAGTCGGTTTGCAGGACTGGATCGAATTTGTGATCGTGACAGCGCGAACAGGAAAGGGTCAGGCCCAGCACGACGCGTCCCATGTTGTCAATCGTGTCTTCGATCGTCAGATGCTGCGGGTAGTTCTTGATCACCGATCCGAATCGCCTGGAGATGGCGATGTAGCCGGTCGCGATGGTTTGCTCGTTGTGTTGTTGGTCGTCTTTCCGCTGGCATCAGATCGCCGGCGATTTGTTCACGCACGAATTGGTCGTAAGGCTTGTCGGCGTTGAACGAATCGATGATGTAATTGCGATACCGATAGGCTTGCGGAATCGGGTAATCGGAGTTCTCGCCGGCGGTGTCGGCGTAACGGACCAGGTCCATCCAGTGACGCCCCCATCGCTCGCCGTACTGCGGCGATGCCAGCAATCGCTCGATCAGCTTCGCCGTCGCATCGGCTCGACGTGTCACGCAAGAATTCATCCACCTGTTCCGGAGTCGGCGGCAACCCCGTCAAGTCAAACGATGCCCGCCGGATCAATGTTCGCTTGTCCGCCGGTCCGAGCGGCTGCAATTGGCGATCTTCCAGCTGCGAGAGCACGAAACGATCGATGTCGGTCTAGGGCCAGTCCCGGTGCCGAACGCTTGGGATTTCGGGATCGGCGAGCGGGACGAAACGACCAGAACTGGCGAGCTTTCTCGAAGTCGATGGTCTGTGATGCGACCCGAGTCGGACTGCGACGCGGATCGGGTGCTCCGGAGCGGACCCACTTCTTCAAGCGCCGCGACTTCCTCGTCCGAGAGCTTTTCGTCCGGAGGCATCTGCAGTTGATCGTTGGTGTATCGAACCGCCTCGATCAACAAGCTCTGGTTCAGATCACCCGGCACACCCCCGGCCCGCGCGATCCGCCGCGGCGCAGCGTCGGTGCTGAATCGACCAACAAGTTGCCTTCGGCGGTCTCGGCCTCTTCGCTGTGACATTCATAACAGTGATCCACCAGCAGTGGGCGGATGCGGTTCTCGAAGAAGGCGAGCTGTTCCTCACTGATCTCCGGGGACGCGGATCCGTCATGTTCTCCCTGCCAGAGTTCGATGCCCGGAGAAATTCGCCGCTCCACCCTTGCTGGTGATCACAATCGTTTCGTCGACCGCATCGATATGCCAGGGACCGAGACGCTGCCACTGGCCCGCGCGCCCGCTTCGATGGCCCTTGCAGCACCGTCGTCCCGTTGACGGCGACGTCGTAGGTTTCAGAACGGTTGTCCTCCCAGACGTAAAGAAAGACGCTGTATCGACCGGCCGGCACGTCCGTGACTTCAACTCGGTTTCCTCCCCAGCGACTCGAGCGAATCATTTTGGCCCGCTCGGCATCGGTCGAAGGCAGCAACGTGATGTGTTGCGATTCGAAAGCCTTGTCCTTACAGCGATAGTGGTCGCTGTCCATTCCTTCCCAGGCATGACCATCGATGCTCACCGCAGGCCCGTTCAGGTTGAGGCCGCGAAAGAAGGTGGCCCCGCATCGGCGACCAAGCGAGTTGGCGAGGGGCGACGAAACCGACCAACATCAGCACGCCGTGGCGCACGGCGGTGGAGACGGAATTCAAAGCGGGAGTTGTCATGGCTTGAGGGGCCTCGCGGGGCACCAGACGACTCCACATTATGCCGTGACAGCGGCGAATGGCTCCCTGGCAAACGGCCAAGAAATCGGGAACTTCGCACGGCTCCTTGCCGACCCGGTCCAGCCGCCTAGATCTATCTGGGATCTCAGTGAATCGCAAGGGGGGAGCCGCACTGGCACCTCGGGCCGACGGTCGCTCCGGGCCTGCTGCCCCGGACAAGCTTGCTGCCCGGAAGCGCGCCTATCGAAACCGCGCGACGCCTTGTCGTGCCAGCGGGGAGCGTGTGGGATAACGGGTCTGGCCGACGGCACGTCGAGCTCGCAATCGTGATCCTTACCGGCTGTTCACGACGAACCGAGTGAATCGCAATGTTCCCCGTTCCCCATCACGAAACCAACCGGCCGCCCCGAGCGGTGATCATCGGTCTCGTGATGCTCAGCGTGGCGGCGCTCGCGGTGACCGTTTGGACGATGTTTGACTTCCTGCACGAGCAAGGAATCGTCAAGGAGATTGATCACGAAACCTCCTGCCGAGCGACTGGCACTGGCCGAGGAGTTGACGGGGAACTCCGCTGGCAGTTCCGTTTGACGATCCTGGTGGTCTTGAACCTGGTTGTCACGGCGTTTGCCGTCGTGCTCTTGTGGCGCGCCTATGGTTCGTCGCAGGAATCGCTTCGAGACGTCAAGGCATTGGCCGCAGACATTCTCAGTAGCATTGACCAGGCGGTGATCACGACCGACAGCGACGGCGAGGTCACGAGCATCAATCGCAGCGGCGTCGAACTCTTTGGTCTTGTCGGGAGAGATCTTCGGTCGTTCGCTCGGCGAGTCTGTCGGGCGAAATGGATCTGGAGTCGTTTCGACAGGAGGCCAATGCGAAATCGTTGGCCCACCTGACCCGAGACTTTACGTCGCAGCGCGGAGGCGTCACGGCGACGTTCCGGGCATTCTGTCAGCCCCTGTTCAATCTGCAAGACGAAGTCATCGGCAACGTCGTTCAAGTCCGCGACGTGACCGAACCGGTGTTGATTGAACAGCGGATGCGGCGGATGGAACGGTACATGGGACTTGGGTCCTTGGCCGCAGGGCTTCATCACGAAATCAAGAACCCGTTGGCCGCGTTGTCGCTGCACGTCCAACTGCTCGAAGAGGAACTGGAGCAGTCCGATCCGACCCCGACGGTGCAAGAGATGCTGGGGGTGATTCAGGCCGAGGTCACGCGCGTCGGAGGTGTGCTGGAGGGATTTCGCGACTTCGCTTCGCTGGGACAACTGAATCGATCCGAGGTCGATCTTTCGCGACTGGTCCAAAGGCAGCTTCGGCTCGTTGCCCCCAGGGCCAAGCAGCAACACGTCAAGACGCACCTTGTCTTGCCGGAGGAACCGCTGCCGATGATCCGTGCCGACCGGGTCCGACTGGAGCAGGTCCTGGTGAACCTGCTGGTCAATGCGATCGAGGCGATGCCCGATGGGGGAGAACTGAACGTGTCGGTTTCGGCCAATCTCCAGTCCCATCCCCCCGTGGTCAACGTTTCCATCGAGGATACAGGGCCGGGAATTCCCGAGTCGCTCCGGGATCGTGTTTTTGATCCCTACTTTACGACCAAACGCGATGGAACTGGCATGGGACTTGCCCTCTGCGACAAGATCATCAGCCAGCACAATGGGAATTTGGAGTATCAACGTGTCGCGGGCCGCACCACCTTTGAGTTCAAGTTACCTGTTGAGTGACCGCGTCGGACGCCTGCCGGAAAGTCTTATGAGCATTGGATTCCGACTACTGATTGTCGACGACGAGCCCAACATCCGTTCGGGGCTGGCCAAGGGATTGGCAAAATTAGTCGATCAGGTGGAAACGGCAGGGGATATCGACGAGGCGCTGCAGAAGTTCGGCGAAGGTGACTTCGCGATCGTGATCGCGGACGTGCGCTTGCCAGGTGATCGCAGTGGTCTTGATCTGGTGACGCTTCTGCTGGAACGCAAGCCGAACACCACGGTGATCGTGGTTACGCGCGCACGGTACCGTCGAAACGGCCGTCGACGCGATGCGTCGCGGAGCATTCGACTTCATTACCAAACCGGTTGATTTGAACCTGATTCGACAGCAGGTTCAGAAGGCGATCGACCATCATCGACTGCAGGCGGAAAACCGGGAGTTGCGAGACCGCCTCGCGGACGCCGGAGAGATCTCGGGCATCATCGGAACCTGCTCGGCAATGCGCGATGTGTTCCGTCAAATCCGACAGGTGGCCGATACCGATGCCACCGTTTGGATCCAGGGGGAAAGCGGAACGGGAAAGGAATTGATCGCCCGAGCGCTGCACGAACTCAGCAATCGCAGCGGTGGTGCGTTTGTGGCGGTGAACGTGGGAGCCCTGCCCGAATCGCTGCTCGAAAGCGAGCTGTTTGGCCATGAGAAGGGATCGTTTACCGGCGCGGTTCGGCAGAAGCCGGGCTGCTTTGAGCGGGCCCGCGGAGGAACGCTGTTTCTGGACGAAATCACCGAGATCCCCGCCAAGAGCCAGGTCGACTTGCTTCGCGTTCTGGAATCGGGCCAGTTCAATCGAGTCGGCGGTGAAGAGCTTCTGTCCTCCGACGCCCGGATCGTCTCGGCGACCAACAAGGAGGTGACGCAACTGCTTACCGATGGGACGTTCCGGGAAGACTTGTACTATCGGCTCAATATCATTCCCATTCATGTGCCTCCGCTTCGTCAGCGGCGAGACGACATTCCGCTGTTGATCGAGCACTTTCTTCATCATTTTTGTCCAGCGTCACAATCGAGTCGGCAAGCAGGTCTCCGACGAGGCGATGCGGATCCTGTGCGCGGCAAGCTGGCCCGGAAACGTTCGCCAGCTGCGAAACGTGATTGAGCGATTGGTGGTCACGACGAGCGACGATTGGATCGGTCCCGACCAGCTTCCGGATCGATCTGCTGCCGATCAAAGCAGGTGAATTCCGGGAGAGGTCCGGCCCCTGGCCGATGTCACCGAGGAAGCTGAGCGGAAAGCGATTCAAGCGGCACTGGCCGCCTCCGACTTTCATCGAGAAAACACCGCGCGGGCTCTCTGGCGATCAGCGTCCGAACGCTGCACTACAAAATGAGTCGATACGGGTTGCATTAGCATCGGCCCGGACCAAATCCTGCAATTCGTTGCAGGTTTGATGCAAGAATTCGCAACCAAAAGCCACGGCTGACGCGGGCTATCTGCTGTCACCGCTGTGCGGTTAACCTGAGCAGAAACTGCCGAGGGACAAAGGGGTTTGTAGTCGCAATCCCTTTCCAGACCCAACGTAGGTCTTGCTTTCATGTTCTTGATCTTGTGCTGATCGGTCGAGCAATCCATGATCCAAGAGTCCCGCATTGAAGGGTCGCTTGTACGGGGGATCAACCGTGAACTGTCAGCCGGAACCTTGAGAATTTTTCGACGCTTCTTTGAATCATTCGAGTTCCATTCGTCAGACAAATGGATCGTGTTCTAGGGCAATTTCATCTTTGACGTGGCGTGTCGAGAACGAGTTGTTGGATAGGTTCTCCGCCACTCACTTTCCGGTCACGTTTGTTTGGCAGAATGATGTGGGGCAAAATCATAAGAAAACGACCTTTTGCCGAGTGAATTCGACCCATTGCCATTTGATTGTCATCATCCTGCCCCTCATCATTCTGCCAAAACCGCGACTGCTGCTCTTTTTTGGTAATGACCTACATCGGTCTTAAAAATGCTCTAGCGACGCTAGTAGGCGCGGCGGCCGGGGGCGTCGCCATTGCTTTCGAATTGATCAGTCAGCTTGTCTCTCGCTACACGCTTGGCGAATTGGCTGGATACACGCCACCCCCACCGTTCGGCGAGCATGCGATCTTCATTCCGGCGACGACTCCGTTTTCACCCTGGATGATCTTGGTGGTGATCGTTGCATCATGCTTGCTGCGGGAATGGGAGCAGGTGTGGGGGCAATTTTCCGCGTGCCGTTGGCTGGTGCCGTGTTTGCGGCAGAGATTCTTTACAGCGACGCCGACTTGAACACAGCAATGAAATCGTTCACTGCGTTCAACCTCGACGAGTTGCCGGTGGTTGATGCAGAAGATTCAGGTCGCTTGCTGGGTATGCTGCGCCGCAAAGAGGCGATCGCCGCCTGTAACCAGCGAGTGATGGAGCACAAGCAGGCAAGAGAAGAGTAGCTGGCGAGCTCAATTTCATCAGACGCCGATCATGGTCCGAATGCACTCAAATGACGGGACAACGATCAATGTCGTCCTCGTGGAACAACATTGGATGGCGTTGGCTGGATGCGGCACTTGATTTCGCTTCGAGATTGCGAGATAATTGGAGAGCTTGCCTGTGTGGAAATCGCGAGTCGCCGCCCAAATCGATACCATCGAGTTGAGACCTGTATACATGCGAACACAACACAGTTGGTATGACGATCTGACCGCTGCGATTGCCTGTGTCTTCACTATGCTGGCACTTGGACATGCTCACGATCGATCCGCCTGGGCACAGGAATCGTCCAGCCGCGAACGCTCTGCAGCAATTCGTACTGGCGCAGGATCTCCAGCTGTACCGGCTCAACCCATGTATCGCTGTGAGATTGCGGAACCGGTGTCGCTTGTCAGCCGACTGCACGTCCTGCTCGCAAGCATTCAGTGCCCATCGCTGCCCGCCGGCAGGTCCTGTTCGATTCACGTCACGTTGGTGAACCCTCTCGACGAGATGATTGAGGTTGGCAAATGTGATGCTTACGGCAATTTCAAGGCAACCTTGAAACCGAACAGAATCCCGCCCTTGGGCACGGCGTCCCTGGAAGTCGAAATCACCACACCCGACTTTGGTCGATCTTCAAGGTTCGACACTACGATGACATTCGACGCGATCACCGACCAAGGGCCCGCGCAAATCGGAATCAGTCTGCATTACGAACTCAACGGCCTTTTGAACTTCAAGAACAGCTTTCAGTCGATAGCTCTTGATTCGGTGGGGGAGGCAATCTCCTTTGAGGTGCCTCTCATATCGACCGTTGAATCGCCTGACTTCGAAATTGACTTCGATGGAAATGCTGTCTTCGAAGACATGCAAATTTCTCAGGACCATTCCAAACTGATCGTGACAGTCGCTCCCGATCTCGTTCCGGTCAAGGGCGTGTTTGGTCGACTCAAACTTCGGGATGCTAACTCTGGGAGGTCGACAGTTATCGATCTTTTGGTACAGCGACCGGGGAAGCTTATCATGAGTCCCGCTTCGATTCGGTTTACACATAGCGACGAAGGCAGGCAAAAGGCATTTGCCTTCCTTCGATTCGCAGAACCGCGATCAGACAATAAGCCGGCCGTTTTTGTCGAAGCTTTTGTTGGTGGGAAAAGTGTGAACGTAGAAACCACAAAGCTGAGCAATCGCGTGATTCGACTCGACGTATCCAGTACTACAGAAGCATTGATGTTCGCAAAGGCTGATTCCGAACGCGAATCAGACGCTTTTGAAGTGAGTTGGCGAATCTTGGCGGCGGGGGAGCAATTTGCATTTAACTCGCCGATCCGTGACAACAAGTAAACGCCCCCACGCTTTTGCCTGAGACCATTGTGAACCATTCGACGTCACCATTCATCGGCAACGGTCGCGCCCATTAAGTTAAGGGGAGTAGTATGCGGACTTTGACTTTTCGAGTTTTCCAAGCGACAGTCGCAGCTCTGCTCTTTCATCCGGTTGCAACGTGGGGCCAGGTTCCCAACGATTCGGTTGAGGCTGCTGGCCTGTTGAATGCGTGTTGGTCACAATCACTCGCCATCGACTCGTATGAGGCCTGCGTGGATGCCTGGGAGTCGGCTGTGAAGCCGGACGAGACCACTTTCGAGATCAGGACGATCTGGCTCATTGGCCGAGATTTCTCGAGCGATCAACATTATTGGTTACAGCATCAAGAACGAAGAACCGGCGATACACGGGCGGACTCTGTATCGGCGATCCTATTCGGTGATGAGAGTGATTATTGGCTAACAGTCGATGGACGTGTTAAGAAAGATCAAAGAGGTGATCTCCGAAGAATTCCGCTTCCACGACACGACTTACGTCTCATTGGGCACACGTCGTTTCCTTGGACTGAGTTGCTAGCCGACCTCGGAAGGTCAATCACTGATCGATACTCGCCGGCGCACCGATTCGCATTGAGTGAGTCGGCAAGTCGGGCGACCATCACGCAGTTGGAGAAAATTCTCGAAAGGAGTTTCTCGAACCGCTGGGAAGTGGATTTAGAGACGCTGCTGCCGTTGGAATATCGCCGATCTTGGTACTGCGAGGACCCGGCCGGTTGGATAACGGCCAGTCGCGAAGAAGTGACCTGGGACACCTCGAGGAGCATTCCGGTACCAGTTCATGTCATCGGGTCGCGGCGAATGACGGAGGAGCCGTCCGAAGCGGCCCAACATGCTCCCCGGCCCTATGACGTCGACTACAAGGTCTCCATCCACTGGGAATCGTTGAATCAGCCGATCAAACCAGAGGCGTTCGCGTTTGAGGTGACTACGCAAAGTGTACGGAACAGAATTGACGCGGCGAAACGCCGCGCAAAGTTCGATTGACAGGGCTGGGGAGCCAATCAGGGGTCACGATTTCGTCATCGCACCTTATCGCTCTATCATGCAAATCCAGATTCCTGATTAACGGAGTCCCTGCTTCGCCAACAAACCTGTGATGCCCGATCATCATCGCGCCAACCGCCATGAGAATTACCTATTCCGCCGCTGCAAGTCTGGATGGATTCATTGCACGAGAGGATGGAGATGTCTCGTGGCTCGACGAATTGAACATCGGCTCGAATGAAAGCGAATTGGCGGAGTTTTTTCGCGGAATCGACGGCCTCGTCATGGGGCGAAAAACATACGACTTCGTCTACAATTACGGATCATGGCCCTACGAAGACAAACCGTCATGGGTTTGCACACACAGTAGCTTGGAACGCCTAGCAGGTGCGAATCTGCATGTGGCTGAAGATATCGATGCCGTCATGAGCGAGGCCGCGTCCATGGGTATGAAACACCTCTGGCTGGTTGGTGGCGGACGGCTTGCGTCTTCCTTCTTGGCCAAAGGCTTGATCACACATTTGAGTATTTCCGAGATGCCAATCAAACTGGGAAGCGGTATCCCTCTTTTCTCGGCTCACAATCTGGATGATATTGCTTGCGAAGAACGAACCATCATCGAGAAGGATCGATTCAGACGGATTGAAATCACGATCAAACGCAATCGCGACAGAACAAGTCGGTGAATCAAGCGGCGAAGCCGTATGGACGGCAAGGTCGTCTGTTTCTTCCAGAGCGAGCAGAAGTTCCAGACGAGGTACGCGACTTTCGGCTTCATGCACGAGGCGAATCTGGACGAAGGTACCATGTGGCCAACCGCGTTCGCACTGAAGGAGTTGACTGTCGAAACAAGTCCGATGGTTCCACCTGCCTTCGCCGGCATGCTTCGGTATACTGTGACGAACAAATTCCAGCCACGCGAGCCGTCAAGGCTGCGTTCGACCTTGGTTGCCCATTGTTCGGACCAGGTTCGTCCCTTCACATAAGAACGAGGTAAGCATGCTACAGCACACATCCACGACCGTACTGGCTCTCTGCGTGTTCCTGTCAATTCAATTCGGCCGAAGCTCTCTAGCACAGGAGCAGGCCAACAAATATGTCGACGATAAGTACGATTTTTCGCTGACGGTTCCGGGGCCTTGGAAGAACGCACGGCTGCAGGACTACACCGTGCCAGGAGTGGCCCGGGTCGCATACGCTGGGACGGGAGGATCGTCGATTGTCGTTTTCGTCCAGGAACCCGGTCAGGCTTTCGCGCCACGGTTCTTGGTGGATGAGTCGGCGAAGTCACTAGAAAAGAATCTCGGAGCAACCATTCGTGAAAAGGACGTTCGATCGGTAGCCGGAAAGAAGGCAATGTGGCTGATCTTTGATGGCAAGGGAACAGGCGGTGCAGTTGATGGAAAGGGGCTTGTGAAAACCACACAGCACTGGGTCGCCATACCACGTGAAAAGGACGTGGTTGTGTTCCTGTTGACATCACCGACCGCTGAGTTCGAAGACAACGAAAAGTCCTTTGGCAAGGTCATCGAGGCCTTGACCGTCGGTGGTAGCCAAACCGAAGACCAGCGTGCCTCTGAGTAGATTCTTCATCGAGATCGCTTTTTAACTCTCGCCGCCTGCTGATCCCCCGTCGTTCTGAACCTCTCGTCAAACGGGACCTGCATGAAGTCGTATTCGCAAACATTCAATTGATGATGTGGCGGCACACGAGTACAATGCGCGGGATTCTGCTGTGGCTGGAGCCGGAAGTGAACAGTGAAATCCGGCGACGCGGCGACGACGTCGACTCAACAGATCGAAGCGTTGAAGACGGAGTAACCGCGAACATGGACTCAAGTGATTAGTCAATTCGCTGCCAATCTGATGCGTCGACTGCTGACGTGAGCCATATCGAAAATGAGTGCTACCCGTGCCTGAAGTCCTCTCCGCTACATTCGTACTGGCAGTCAGCGACCTTCAAGTTTCCACACTGTACTACGTTGAGAAACTTGGCTTCACTGAAGACATGACCGTCGACGGTTGGTCATTCTTGAGTCGCGGTGCCTGCAAACTACGGCTGGGTGATTGCCCAGGTATCAAGCCAATGTCAGAGGCACCGGACCACTCTTGGTTCGCCTACCTTCATGTTCGCGATGCTGTGGGCCTTTACGACGAATTTGTGAACAAAGGAGTTGAGATTTGGCATCAGATCGCGGACAAGCCGTGGGGGATGCGAGAGTTCGCGATCGTGACTCCAGACGGCCATCGGATCGTCTTCGGTGAGCGGTTGCCCGTCTAGCGGATCAATACGCGTGAAGACTCGTGCGAAGCAACAACCGCTCAGTGCTGCGATGGCAATTGGCTTGATCTGCTGCGGATTGAATGAGACGACTGGTGACGATTTTTTCGAACGAGGTAACATGCCTGTGAAAGCCGCATCACGTAATTTGAGAATCGATCCACGTCTACTCGTGCTTTACATGGCTTCATGGATTGTTTCAGGGATGGTGTCGGGTTGTGGGCAGCCCACGGTCCACACTGGAGGTGACAGCCCAGTCACCGTACAGAGGCTTTCGGCAACGCGGCTGAACGATATTCACGACGACGTGTCGTGGGTGTTTTCGCCTACTGTCGTGGTCATTGCAAACGATGGTGAACTCCTGCCGTCGGATGTGGTAGCCACTTTGCTGGATGACGCGTCAACCTGCAAACGCGTCGAGGCTAGCTGGCAGCTGGACGAGAAGTCTGGCTTGCTGAAACTTTCGCAACGTAAAGCGGACGACAAGGATTTTCCGGGGCAAGTTACGCTTCCGATATCGCCTGCCGGTCATATTCGCGTGAATCTCGCTGGACGCCAGTACAATGCTTACGCTCACGGCGCAGGCAAACCGTGATCAGGCTGCGATCCAAACCGACGGAATGCGGTCGATAGTGAGAAGCTGTCAGCGAGAAGCCATCAGGGCGTCGATCCCTCCACCAGCGTGTGTGACCCGTTTCGGGTCAAGATGGCGTCGCCTCATCGGGGCCCGAAGGTTCGCTGGACGACCACCGGCTAGAGCATTTTTAAGACCGATGGAGGTCATTACCAAAAAAAGAGCAGCCGTCGCGGTCTTGGCAGAATGATGAGGGGCAGAATGATGAGGGGTAGAATGATGAGGGGCAGAATGATGACAATCAAATGGTAATGGGTCGAATTCACTCGGCAAAAGGTCATTTTCTTATGATTTTGCCCCACATCATTCTGCCAAACAAACGTGACCACACAGTTGTGGCGAACATGCTTTGACTCAACGATAGGAACTGCAGTTTGGCTTCTGATGCACCACAATTCCCGATTGGTCCGTTCGTGTCAGATTTGAACATGGGGCACGACGCTCGACGTCGTTGCATCGATGCGATCTCCGCATTGCCGTCACAACTTCGAGACGCCATCGCCGGGTTGTCGGATGTTCAGCTCGATACGAAGTACCGGAACTGGACAATTCGACAAATCGTCCATCACATCGCCGATAGCCACGTGAATAGCTACGTGCGGTTCAAGTGGACGCTGACCGAAGACGTCCCGACGATCAAAGCGTACGATGAAGGTCTTTGGTCCGCATTGGCGGAATCCCGGCACGGCGATGCCGTTCCGTCGTTGCAGCTGATTGACGGGCTTCACTCACGATGGTGCCAATTGCTATTCAGCATGAGTGACGCGGAGTATGACAGGACATTCCATCATCCGGAGTCCGGTGACACGATCTCGCTCAATACTGCGTTGGCCTACTATGCGTGGCACGGCAAGCATCATCTAGGACAGATCGTTTGGCTCCGCGACAATCGCAGAATCTAGCTGATTTGCGTTATCGAACGAACGATGGACGACCAAAGACTTGCTCTCAATGAGAACAAATGATGACTCGACTTGCCACAGTGTTACTTTGCTCTTTTGTGCCGGTTTCACTCTTTCGGCGCGGACCCGCCCGCAAAGACGCTGGATCTGTCTGCTTGGATGCTGACGCTGCCGGTGGACACGGACCGCGCGGGGCAACCGGATGAAATCAAGCAACCCGAACTCGAATCGTTTGTGGATCCTCGCTACTTCTCTGTCAATGAAGAGTCCGGCGGCGTCGTTTTTCGTGCCCCATGTGGCGGGAGCACGACAAAGGGATCCAGGTTTCCCAGGTGTGAACTGCGCGAAATGACAAATCGCGGAACGATTCGCGCCGCGTGGGGTACCGACGATCCAATCATCCACTCGATGACGATTCGGCAAGCCATTACGGCCACGCCACCGGTGAAGAAACATGTCGTCTGTGCTCAGATTCACGACGCAGACGATGATGTGCTGATGATCCGTCTTGAAGGAACCAAGCTCTTCATTGAGCGGAATGCCGTGGGCGACGTCATGCTGGATCGCGAATACAAGCTGGGAACGCCGTTTGACTTGCGGATCCAGGCCGGCGATGGGCACGTCATGGTGTGGCATGACGGAGAACTGAAAATGGATTGGAAGTTATCGAGAAAGGGCTGTTACTTCAAAGCCGGTTGCTACACTCAGTCCAACCCGAGTCGAGGAGATGCTGCCGACTCCTACGGCGAAGTTGAGATTTACAGTTTGCAGGTCGACCACCGAGCCCAGCCGTGAACTTCGAATCATCGTACTACACAAGCGGTGATTGGAGGCGTTTTGAAAACGAAATGGATACTCATGCCGCCAGTTGTCGCGAGTTCCTGGACCGAGTAAGTGTCGACCATGAATAGCGACCGCAATGTCTATGCCCCGCCTGTTTCCGTCGATGGTGCGGTCGCTCCCACATCAAGATTCATTGCCTGGTTTGCACTTGGGTTTTACACCTTACATCATTGTCGATTTAGTCTTTGGGCTCACACCAAAGCTTGGGACCGCGATAACTTCATTCCATCCGCTGCTTGCGATGATCATGAACATCGCTGCCGGCGCGGTGGTCTCGATCGCGTTCGAGCAAGGGATGCACGCAGCCATTCGATATTTTTTCAGGCCGAGTGATTCCACTCACGGAGAGATTCAATGAAGCAAGTTTCCCGCCTGTTACTGATTTCAATCATTGCGATTCTTGTGATCGCGATAACGTCTCGAGCGGCAGAGCCGAAATCGTTGATGACGCGAAACAGCAGGAATTGAGCCGATGCCGGTCACCTGTCCTGAGGTTCGAACGGCGGTTTCGTTTGTCTGCACTTTGCGTTGACTCGGTGCAAATTGCAGTTCGGCGGTCTGATCCGGTACAATTCGAAGATCTTGCTGTTCCTCTGGAGCCAACAACGATGGACGCCCCCGTGAATCCCTATGCTCCGCCGCACGAACAATCTGCGATAGAGCGACCACGACACAGTGACCACGACCGGCGCGTACGTAAACTTTTGCTGGAGGCTGCGCAAGCTTTCTTCACGATTGTGGGTATCATGGCGGGATGGGGATTCATTGGATTCGGTGGGATGCGTTGGTTCAGCCTTTTTACGCTGCTTGGCATCGCGATTATCGGACTGACGTGTTCGCTCGCTCTTGGGATCCGCTTGCATGCGTCAGGCCCACATGTCGACCGCAAGTGACCATTCGATCGGACGAAAGTTGACTGAGCCGACATCACGCAAACTTCTGGTCGTGTTCACCGTTTTCTGTCTTGGTTTTGCAATCACGGAGAAAGTCAGATGTCACGGCTCTTTCACATTCGGATGCCAACCTCGTTCGTGGTCTTGTTTATGTGTTTGTGTTGCCCGGCGCAATTCTTGCCCGCCCAGGATCGTCCGGCACTCAGGCCGTCGCTTGTCCAGGATGGGCCGCCGGGATGGCTGAAGGACTATCGCTTCAAGTCGGAGACATTCACCTTCGTTCGCTTGAAATACGATCAGCCTGTTGGACGCTGGGCGACGGACTATCCCGACGCAGATATCAACTTTTCGAAACGGCTGGGAGAGTTGACCTCTCTCGACGTTTCACCGGACGGCGTTGTGCTTGAGACGACGGATCCCCATCTTCGCGAATTTCCGTTCGCGTACCTGTCCGCGAACGGGAATTGGGAGTTGATCGAGCAACAGGTGACCGCTCTCCGCGAATTCCTGGAAGGCGGAGGGTTTCTTCTGATTGACGATCTATGGGGGCAGGAGGAGTGGGAGAACACCGTGCAACAAATGAAGCAGGTTCTTCCCGGCCGTAAGCCTGAAGAGATTTCCTTGCAGCACCCCATTTTCCATTGCGTCTATGACTTGCAAGAGAAGCCGCAGGTCTGTGGCATCCACTACGCGCTGCAGGGGCGTGCAAACGGAATCACATGGGAACGCCCAGACGCGAAGCAGGTCGGCTACTACGGCATCACGAATGACCGAGGACGCATGCTGGTCCTGATTTGCCGCAATACTGACTTGGCGGATGGATGGGAACGGGTCGGCGACGATGAGTGGTATGCTCGCGAGTTCTCAGAGCGTCGCGCTTTCCCCCTGGGAATCAATATCGTGTTTCATGTCCTGACGGCAGCGAAGTGAGGGCCAGGAAGTTCAATGTCAGTCGCATGTGATGGGTCAGACCCTCCTCCAAAGGGTTCGGCCGCTTTTTTCGGATAGATTCTATAAGACACCCAAGGTTAGGAGGATTAAGATGCGTTTTTCGATTGCATCCGTGTTATTGCTGATGATGGCGTTCACTGCGTCGTCATATAGTCTCGCTGCAGACAATGGCTTTCAAGAAAGGAACGTCGCGACCGTCAAGTTGTATTTTGTGAATCAGTTTTTTCCCGATGCACAAGCCAAGGGTCGAACGAGCAGCGGCAGCGCGGGTCTGGGATCGGGAGGGATGGGTCTCGCGGAAATGACCTTTGAAACCGCTGATTTGTTCCTGGACGGAAAATTTATAAGCAATGTCATGTTTCGACACGTTGACGTAACACCCTCGCTCAACCTTCCTTCGGGTGACCATACATTCCGGATCGAGTGTGACGGCTATCGCGAGTTTGAGAAAACACTGACCGTGCTAGGAAACGGAAGCGTCCAGTGGCTCGTCGTGCGACTCGAGCGGGCAAGTGATGCCCCGGTGCCGGTCAATCGAGAACCTGCCACTCGCTGACACCCGCTCGGACAAGACCGGTGACGCTGCGAAGGGATTCTCGTGCCCTGCGGTTGATTCACTCAACGCCTTTCAGGATGTTCAATGTTTCGCTTGATTACCTGTTGTTGGATTGGTGTTCTCACGATTGCGTCGTCGATTTACGCGCAATCTCCAACACCCTCGCTGATCGCGGCGATCTCCAAGGAAACCCTGTGGCGCAATCGTGATGGAAAGGGTGAAACGTGGTTCCATCCGCGCGTCTGCATGATGCCGGGAGAGGAGGGAAAGCCGGTTGCCCTGATGACGCTGCAGGTCATTGGCGGATCGGACTATTTTGGGCCCGTGCACTGGTCACTTTCCAAAGATGAGGGCAAGACATGGAGTGATCCACAGCCGATCGCAGCCTTGGGACGCGACCTGGTTCCAGGACGAGATGATGGGTTGATGGCTGGTGTATGTGACGTCACGCCTCAGTATCATCCGCAATCGCAGTCGGTGCTGGCGCTCGGGCATGTCGTGTTTTACAAAGGCGAATACTTTGCAAGGAATGAGCAGCTTTCGCGGTATCCTGTTTATGTCACTCGCGCCCAAGATGGAACGTGGTCTCAGCGCAGAATTCTCGCTTGGGATGATCCGCGCGGCAGCCATATCTATTCGAACAACTGTGGTCAGCGCGTGGTCACTCCGCAGGGAGATATCCAAATGTCTTTCACGTTCGGTCCTGAAGAATCCAATCGGATGGTCGCCGGGGTCCATGCGACGTTCGATGGCCGGAACCTGCATGTTCGTGAAGTGGGGCCTCCGCTGGAAAACAACAAAGGGCGTGGACTGCTTGAACCCAGCGTGACGCAATTCGAAGGAGAAGTACTGGATCACAATTCGAGCCGAAGACGACCGGGGCTATGTGAGCCGCAGTCCGGACGGTTTGAACTGGGAAGAGAAGCGGGTTTGGGCGTGGGAGGACGGCACACCGCTAGAGATGTCGACGACGCAGCAACACTGGCTCACGCACAGCGAGGGACTGTTTCTGGTTTACACACGAAGAGATGAGTCCAACGACAAGGTCGTCCGTTGGCGTTCACCACTATGGGTGTCACAGGTTGACATCGAGAGGATGTGCTTGATCAAGTCGACCGAACAGGTCGTGCTGCCGCTGGTGGGCGACGGAGTCAATGAACCGGACAAAGTCGCCTTGATGGGCAACTTTGACGTGACGAACGCCAGCCCGGACGAGTCGTGGGTGACGGTGGGCGAATGGATGCCTCGAAATGGTTATCGAGGCGACGTATTACTCGCCAGAATCCGCTGGTCGAAACCGAATCAGCTGCCCTTGTGGTGAATCGACTAGCCCGGATAATCCGCCACGTAGATCGCTTTGACCTGCGTGTAGTCGGTGAATGTTTCTTCGCAATTCACGCCGGCTCCAGGACCGCCCGAAATGCCTTGTCCGCCGTAAGGCAAACCGTAGGCGATGGAGTTATGGCAGTTCACCTGACAGGTCCCGTCGCGGAATTGTTTGGCTAGCGCCACGCCGCGCTCGATGTCCTTGGTCCAAACGCTCGCGCCCAATCCGTAGGGCGATCGGTTAGCGAGCTTGAGTGCCTCTTCACTGCTCGAGACGGGACAGATGGTGGCGAAGGCATGAAAAACTTCCGCTGGATTGCAATCGATCCCCGGCGTGGTTCGATAAATCGCCGGCTTGATGTAATGCCCACAGCGTCCCTCGACCTCTGCCACGCCACCCGACAAAACCGGTTGTCCACCGCGAGCCACGGTTTCGCGTTGAGCCGCCAAGATCCGTGATTCCTGAGTGGAATTGATGACGGCGCCAAGCTGCGTTCCTTCTTCGGCCTGGTAGCCGATCTTCAGTCCCGCAAAGAACTCGCGTTGAGCATCAATGAAGTCTTCGGCGATCTTCTTGTCGACGTAAACTCGATGAATGGTGCAGCAGGTTTGGCCGAAGTGCTGATTGGTATAGCGACCGATCATTCGTGCAACGACTTGCGGATCGGCATCGTCGAGCACGATCGCGGAACCATTTCCGCCCATTTCACGTTTCATGCGGGTGCCGTGGCGGTCGCAAGTTCGCAGAATGTGCTGACCAACACCCGGTGAGCCAGTGAAGGAAATGAATCGCACGCCGGGATGCTCCGCAATGAACTGTCCCGTCAACTCACCTCGCCCCGGAAGCACGTTGACCACACCCGGAGGAAAGCCTGCTTCTTCCGCCAGCTTTCCGATGTAGAGGGCTGATAGCGGCGTGTCTTCGGCGGGCTTGATCAGCACGCAGTTGCCCGACAGCAACGCGGGAAACATAAACCAGGAGGTCAAAACAATCGGATAGTTCCAGGGAATGATGCCTGCGACGACGCCCCAAGGCTCTCGATAGGCATAGCCTTGCACGCCCGGACTAACTTCCATCGACCGGCTATCGCCCATCGGGATGCGCTGCGCGACGCCGCAGAAGTACTCGGCACAGGCACGGATCTGATCGAAGTCGCCCTCGGCCAATTCCGAGACCTTGCCACCGTCAAAGATTTCGCAGGCAAGCAGCACCTTGCGATCTCTCTCGCACAACTCGACCAGTTTCATGACCAGTTCGATTCGTTCTTCGAGCGGGAAGTCACGCCATCCGGAAACACCATTGCCGAGGAACGCTTGCTGCGCAGATTGAACCGCGGCATCGACCTCCGCCGCACCCATCTCGCAAACGGTAGCCAGCACTTCCATCGATCCGGGGTCGACCGTCTGAAACGTCGCATTCATCGTTCCGGGAACGGTTTTCCCATTGATGATTCCACCGAGAGGGCGCCCGCCGTTGCGACAGAAGTCGGTGAACTTCGCAGGTGCCTGAAAGTTAGCAGCGGTCAGCGATTGAATTTCGGTATGTGCGACGGACATGTTTCAACCTGAACGAGTTCGAGGGGAAAGTACACAGCAATCTAAGGATACCGGATTCTGACGAGGTTTTGGGGATGGGTCAATCTTGGCGATGGGCTGTGATCATCGAGCTCCGGAGTTGAATCGAAGTCCCACAGTCAGGACAGGATTGTGTAAGAATCCAGGCCTGGCTTTGTCCCAATCGATGTAGATCATTGCCGATTCGGAACTACATGATGCGGCTTGGCAGAATGATGTGGGGCAGAACGCATTGCGTCGAGAATGCCTGGCCAAGGGCCTTTCGCCTAATCGTTTCACCAATCATCATTTTGCCAAGAACGACCTGATTGGCGAGCAAGACGTGGACTTTGGTTTCCGTCACTCATGCCCAACCACGTCACGTCGGAAATGAGCGAGCACTATGACGACTCTGAGTGCAGAGTCGTCGCGGGGGCCGTTTTCCCATGACTACTGGAGACTCTCACACATGAATTTCTTTCGTTACCCTTCGTGCGGGTTGATGATTTGTATGTTGGCCGTTTTCGGCGTTCTGTTGTCAGACAGAGACGCTGAAACGCTCGCTCAAGAAGCTCCCTTGGTCGGTCCGGCCACGATGTCTTCGTGGAATGACACTTCGGCCAGGCAAGCACTCGTCGCGTTTGTCGAGAAAGTCACCCGCCCAGGCTCGCCTGATTTTGTCCCGCCTGCGGAACGGATTGCGGTCTTCGATAACGATGGCACGCTGTGGCCCGAGAATCCAGTGCCTGTTCAACTTGCGTACGCACTGGACGCTGTGAAGCAGTTGGTTGCCGAGAAGCCCGAGTTGGAAAAGGATCCGATGGTCCAGGCTGCGATCCGCGGAGATTTGGCTAGGCTCCTGGAAGGGCGCATCACGATGGCCTCTTGAAACTTCTCGCGCTCACTCACGCAGGCATGACTGCTGATCAATTCAATGCGAGCGTTCAGAGCTGGTTCGCCAGTGCCCAGCATCCGCGATTCAAACAACCCTATCGTCAGCTCGCCTACCAGCCGATGCTGGAGGTGCTGGAGTATCTTCGTGCGAATGGCTTCAAGACCTTCATCGTTTCGGGTGGTGGCGCTGATTTCATGCGAGTGATCACGGAGGATTTCTATGGAATCCCGCCTGAACAGGTCATCGGATCGACCGGCCGCACTGTCTACGAGTTGCGTGACAGCGGGCCCGTACTCGTCAAGACGCTCGATCATCTTTTTGTCGACGATCGCGAAGGAAAGCCCGTGGCCATTCACCAATTCATTGGCCGACGCCCAATTGCTGCCTTTGGCAACAGCGATGGTGACAGGGAGATGATCGAATACACCACTGTCGGGAATCCTTATCCGAGCTTCGGCATGATCATCCATCATACCGATGCGGATCGCGAGTACGCCTACGACGCGAATCCGAAGAGCAGCGGAAAGCTGGTCCAGGCCCTGCTCGAGGCACCCGATCGTGGCTGGGTCGTGGTCGACATGAAAGCCGACTGGAAGCGAGTGTTTGGCTTCCAGCCATGAGTCGAGTCAATTGCGTCTCGCCTCACGGACCGATCGCCTTGGCTGGAATCCTGCTGCGAAAGCTCTGCAGTTGTTCGAGGTGCTGTGCGTTGCCGGCCAGATTGGTCCACTCGTTTGGATCGTTCTGGTGATCGTAGAGTTCCTCGGAGCCATCGTGGTAGCGGATGTACCTCCAGCGATCCGAACGTAAGCTCACGTTGCCTGGATCGAACGCGGTCACCACCACACGACCGGTTTTCAGACCTGGATCACGCAGCAGTGGGACAAGGCTCTGGCCATCCAATGACGCAGGTGTCTCGACTTCACAGAGCTCACACAGCGTGGGATAGAGATCAATCAGGCCGACCGGCTCGTTGCAAAGTTGACCGAGGTTCTTGAAGGAGTCGATTGAGCGTTTCGGCGGAACGATGATCAATGGCACGCGCGTCGACCGTTCCCATCCGGTCCACTTGCCCCAGTGGTCCTTTTCGCCGAGATGCCAGCCATGGTCGCTCCACAGCACGACGACGGTGTTGTCTGCGTAGGGACTTTGGTCGAGGGCGTCGAGTAGCCTGCCGACTTGAGCGTCTACAAACGTCGTGCATGCCAGGTAGGCTTTGATCGCTTCCTGCCATTGGTTGTGGCTGACAACGGTTGAGTGCAGGCCTGCGGTCACTGCCTCCAACGCCCAACGTCTTCCCGTCTCGCTGAGATCATCCAGATCACTTTGGGAATACGGTGGCAGCTGAATCTCCTGTCCCGCAAGGCGATCGAAGTACTGCTTTGGCGCCCAAAGTGGGATGTGTGGTCGATAGAAGCCAACGCCCAGGAAGAATGGTTTGTCGCGGGATGCGGTCAGCTTTTCGATCGCCCAACTCGCGACTTTGCGTATCGCCCATCGCCGAATCGGAAACGTCGATCGGCCCCCAGTCAAACGACTCGCCTTGCGCCTCATTCGGATTTCGATCCGACGGCATGCCGTTGAGCGGGAGCGCGACTCGTGGAAGTCCGAGCGTGTTGACCAGGTGCCTGGGGTTGACGGTACCCTTGGATGGCAATTCGTCGTCGGTGTAGGCGACTGCCTCGCCAGAGAAGGGGCTCCAGCGTTGTTCCACATTCATGTGCTCGTCGAACATGACTCGATTGTCCGCGCCGCTGGAATGCATCAGCTTGCCGGTTCCCATCGTGAGGTAGCCGGCGCGGCCGAAACGCGCACGGTATCACCAGTGCGTCAGGATGCAGCGAAAAAAGCTTCTTGTCTTCGTTTGACCAAACGCCCGTGTTCCAGGGCATCATGCCGCTGAACACGGCCGATCGTGACGGATTGCAGGATGGGGATGCACAATGCGCATTGGAAAACGTGATCCCGCGACGCCCTAATCGATCGATATTCGGCGTGAGTGCCTGTGGATGGCCGCCGAGCAAGCCGATCCAATCGTTCAGGTCATCGACGGCAATGAACAAAACATTGACCCGGTCGGATCCTTCTGCGGCACGCACGATCCCGGTAGCCCAAAGCACCAGGAGGCAGAAAAACGGCAGGAAGCGTCTCATGTTATTGTTCGCGCAAGTCGGGGTGCGGAGTAGCCTTGATTTCGAATCGTGCGAATCATCTGCTGCAGCTTTTCAACCATGTCCTGGTGGTCCGCCGCTATGTTTTGTCGCTGACCAGGATCAAGGGCCAGGTTGTAGAGTTCTACAGGCTCATCATCGTCGGCCGGATAGTCGTGTCGCTCAAGCCAAGAGGGGTCAATTTTACTGATGTAACCGGTTGCGTCGTCAATCAGCAGCCAATCTCCAAAGCGAATCGCATAGCTGTCTTCTTTCGTATTGTGAATGTGTTGATTGCGAATCGAATCAACCTGACCGCGAAGGAAAGGCAGCATGTCGTGGGAGTCATGTGCGGCATCGTCTGGAAGTTGATAATCGACGATGGATGCAAACGTTGCCATCAGGTCAACCTGTGAAACAAGTGCTTTGCTTTCGGCGCCGGGTGCGATGACACCAGGCCATCGCATGATGAACGGAACGTGATGTCCCCCCTCATAGATGTCTCGCTTCAGTCCTCGGAACGGTGCAGCGGACCAATGTCCGAACCTTTCATCGCGGGCATAAGCATAATGCTCAGGACCATTGTCCGCGGTGAAGACAACGAGTGTGTTGTCCGCAAGTCCGGCTGTGTCGAGTGCGGCCAGCAGTTGACCGACCACATGATCCGTCTCGACCACGAAATCGCCAAACGGCCCAGCCTGGCTTGTGCCGTCAAATTCATCATTGGGGATGATCGGTGCATGTGGGCAAGGAAATGCGAAATACAACAGAAACGGATCGCGTTGGTGTTTCTGTGCCTCGATGTATTCGACTCCCTTTCGTGCCAGCGTTGGCAAGACCTGGTACGGATCCCAGCCGGTGACCATTGGCCCGGGACGGCATTCCCAATTGCCTTCCTTGATTGCCTTCCAAGCATTCGTGTCCATCACGGTATCGGGAGCAGCGACTAGCTTGTCATCTTCGATCCAAGCATAGGGAGGGAAGTTGATGACTGTGTCACCGAAGTAATGATCGAAACCATGTGCCAGGGGGCCATCGGGGATTGGTCGCGACCAGTCGAAGTCGCCGGGAAGATAACTCTTCTTTGTTTCGGAAAGTCGAATGGCGTCCCAGTCCCAACCGAGGTGCCATTTGCCAATGCATGCGGTCTGATAGCCCTTGCTTCGCAGCATCTGCGGCATCGTCAATTGCCCGGGCTTGAATACCGACTTGCCGAACGCATTGACAATCCCGTGAAAGTCTCGCCAGTGATGTCGGCCGGTCAGCAGCGCATAGCGACTGGGCGAGCAAATGCCTGAGGAAGAATGTCCGTCGGTAAAGCGAATGCCCTGCGCCGCAAGTCGATCCAGATTGGGGGTCGGGATCTTTGAATCTGGATTCTGACAACTCAAATCACCGAAACCGAGATCATCTGCGTACAACACCAGGATGTTTGGACGCGTTGCTTCCGCGGCGGCCGCGTAATGAATTGGCAGTCTGGAAACCAAAACAAGGGACAACAGCAAGAGGCGGTACATCGGTCTTCCTTTGGATACTGTTCAATTCGAGCGTGGAGAGTCCCAATCAACTCTCGTTTCGATTTGGTGAATAGATCGTGTAACGAGAATGATGGAAACCTGTGGGTCAGCAGCCATTTTGGAGAGGCGTTAGTTGGTGCGAAGACGGTCCCATTGGTGGCTTTGTTGCTTGCGAAATCCGGTCAACCGAATCGTTCCTCCCGGCTCGATGTCCATGAACGAATATCCATTGTTCTCGTTGCCTGAACCCTCCACCATGGCAACGAGTGTGCAGTAGTGAATGCCGGCGATCTCGTTGAGGTCGTTTTGGTGGCTATGCCCCTGGAATACTGCCAGTACTTTGCCAGATGCTTCGAGTACTTTGCGTACGTCAGCATGATTTTTCACGCTATGGCTTTTGGTCACGTCTAATCGTTGATGGGCAAACACGATCACGGGACGGTCGGTTGCCATCAGGTCGACGCCGAGCCATTCCAATTCGGCGGCGGGGATATTTGCGTCGGTCCATTGGGAGTTCTTGCGTCCGTAGGGCTCACCATCGCTGCGGAAGCAGGCATCGAGCACGATGAAATGGATGCCGCCCCGGTCAAACGAATAGTACGACTTCTCCTGCTGGACGCCCGCAAGGAATTCTTCCTTGGTCAGCGTGTCGACACAGTGATTGCCCAGGACGTAGTGGCGATCGTTGCAGATTGCGGAAAACTCCCGGTTGATGGTTCGCAAATAGCTTTGCTCCAAATCAACGGAGTCGGCGGCATCGATCAGGTCGCCCAGTTCGACGAGAAATGTCGGACGGTCTTGCTCAAACTGCCGGGCTGCCTCTTCCAGCTTTCCCGGTGTCTCACGGTAGTAGCGAGTTCCGGCAGGAGGTTTGTCGGCAAAATGCAGATCGGTGACGAGCCCCACACGCAAACGCGAGGCCTCGTCGTCTGCGAACAATCGGCTCATGCCTAACGTGGGAGCCGTCAACACCAACGTGCCGCTCTGCAGCAATGCCCGGCGACTCAAGTGAATGATGCGATTGTCAGTGGTCATTTCGGACTTCCTTTTGGGTGTGCGGCTTGTGATCGGTTGCTGATTCGGATGGCTATCCGCCCCACCCTCACAGCATGTTTCGCAAATCGTGTGACGGCGCGAGCACTGTAGTTTCGACCGGATTTCGATCAGGTGTCCGCCACAGACCGGACACGCTGGGCGTCTCGCTTGTTCTTCAGGTTTCTTCTCGTCACCCGTCTGGGGCGGCTTGTTGCCCGGTTGATTCTTGTCGCTCATGTGTGCAAATCAATATTGCGTGGGCCAAGCGGAGTCGGCCTCGCCGGTCCACCGCTGCGAAGCAACAATAGGTACAATCGTCGCTTCCGTCTTCAATCGTATCCACATTCGGGTCGGCTTACCAATGAGCAACGTCTCATTCGGATGGATCGATTCAGAAAGCTACCAACGATGACCGGTCCAACCTCATACATTCGCCAGCTTGCCGACGAAATCCAACCACCGATGTCGGGCAGGCAAAGCAAGGTCATTCTCGATGACGCGAATGCAAAAGTCGTGCTGTTTGCTTTCGCCTCCGGAGGAGGCCTGGCTGAGCATATCGCCCCACTTCCTGCCATCATTCAGATTGTCCGGGGCGAAGCCTTGGTGACAGTGGGTGAGGAGTCCGTCGAGGGGAAGCTGGGGACCTGGATTCAGATGGCCGCCAAGACCCCGCACAGCATCGAGGCCAAGACGCCGGTCGTCATGTTGCTGACGCTGCTAAAATGACGGGGCCGCTCCTTTGCCATCGCATTGGTCGCACAGAATCCTTCCTCACTTCACATCGTCGCCAAGTCGGCCAGGGCATCTTGATGCTCGAACGATTCAGCGAGTCTTGAAGTTTCTGTCCGAGCGTTCGCTCCAGAAACTGAGTTGCCTTGACGCAGGAAATTCCTGCGAAACTTTGTCTCTCTGTCTTCGATGAACGATCATTGGCTTTCTCTACGTCGTACCTTTGAAGAAATCGGTTTAGTTCACTCTGCTCGCCCCACTTTCCCTGGTGGTTGTCGTAAGCGATTCTCGAGAACCGCATTTCAAACGATCGGATAGCGCCACTTGGGCAGTTGACACGGCCCAGCCCGTCTCACATCGACTAAACAGTATGGTGACGCCGAAGACCGGCGCCGCAAGCTTGAGGCGAAGACACGCCGACCGAATGGCCACCGGATCCCGGACCTCAACTTCCTGTAGCGCAGAATGGCGGAGAATTCAGGACGTGAGATGGCGAGGAGATGAGGGACCCGATGCGGATCAGGCCGTATCTGCTTGCCACGATGTAGTGACTCTGTCGCAAGTTACCGAGCGTCCAACAAGAGTGTGGCCGAACGCTCCGCCGGTCGTTCTTCTCTTCCTCGCATCGGCCAGCGGAGTG
>CAVRSZ010000002.1:0-478301 GCA_963723995.1 uncultured Acidimicrobiales bacterium
GTCACGCGCCACGACAACGGACAGCAGCCGACGGCGGCAAGCAGCGGGCGCGCCCGTCGGCAACCGCGCCGATCGCGGCGGGCACCGTCCGTGCCTCCCGGGCTCAGCCGCCGCGGGCGAACCGGGAGATGTCGGCGATGGCCGCTGCATTGACGACCGGGGCCGATCCGATCAGGCCGTTCTGATCGGGGCCAGGTCGGGGACGAACTCCAGGTAGCGGGCCTCGGTCAGGCCGAGGTTGTCGCGCAGACTCGCTCGCAGCGCCGACAGCATCGGTTGCGCCGAGCCGCCGATCTCGAACAGCGTCATCCGGATGGCGAGCCCGTCTCGCAGGGCGGCGAGTCGGGCCGCCGCCTCGGCCGGATCGGCGCAGCGGAACTCCCCGGCCGTCTCGCCCTGCGACAGCAGCGTTGTGATCATGTCGAGCTCGTGTTCGTCGAGATCGACCATCACCTCCCGGATGCCCGGGTCGCGCCGGGTCTTCGACCAGGCCTCGATCCACAGCAGCCAATCGGCGTCGTCTGCGTCGGTTGGCAGCGAACCGCACAGCAGCTCGTCGAGCCGGGCCGTGGCCGTACCCCGACCGCCGACAACCTGCTGCTGTCGGGTCTTGTCGGCCTCGGAGGCGGTGACGACGGCGGCCAGGATCAGATCGTCCTTCGACGAGAAGTGATAGTGGACCAGCGCCGTCGAAACACCGGCCTGCTCGGCGACGAGGGCGATGGTCATGTCGGTCAGGCCGACGTCGATGATCACCCTCAACGCCGCGGCGAGGATGGCCGACTTGCGATCATCTGCTGGTGGTGGTGAAGCCATCGACGCTCAACCTATCGCTTCGGCGCAACCCCGACGGCATCCCCGTGGCATCATCCGCCGAGCCCCTCGCGACGGCCGTCGACCCCGACGTCGCCCCCTGGCTCCGACGGTAGGCCCACATGGCCACGCCGCCGAGGGCCACGATGGCGAGGGTCACGACCAGCGTCACCGTCGCCACCGCGTTGACCGCCGGGGTGGCGGCGGCCCGGGCCGAAGCGTAGATCTTGATGGGCACCGTCTCGCTCGACGCCCCGGTCGACAGGAACGACGAGATCACGAAGTCGTCGACCGACGTGGCGAACACCACCATCAGGCTGGCGAAGATCGCCGGTCCGAGCTGGGGCAGCAACACCATCCGCAGCGCCTGCATCCTCGTCGCCCCCAGATCCCGGGCAGCCTCCTCGAACTGGCCGCCGATCGACAGCAGCCGACCCCGGACGATCACCACCACATAGGACAGCGTGAACGTCACATGTCCGAGGAGCTGGGTCGTGAAGCCACGAGGAACCGTCGAGTAGACCTGCGTGAACACCAGGAACAGGGCAACGCCGATCACGATCTCCGGCGTCACCAACGGCAAAAGCATCAGATTGTTGGCCGCCCGCGACGCCCGACCCCGCCACCGCTGCAACCCGATGGCCATCGCCACCCCGATTGGCACCGCCAACACCATTGTCAGCGCCGCCAACTGCAGTGTGTTCGACAGTGCTGTCTGCAATGCATCGTCGCGCCACACCGACGCCGGATCCTCCCAGTACCAGCGCATCGACGGCGACTGGAACGACGAGCGGCTCTTGCCCGAGTTGAAGGAGATCCGGACGGCGATCAGCACCGGCACCAGCGACCACAGAACGTAGAGCCACGTGATCACCGCCAGAGGCCCGAAGCGGCGGCCGGGCCGGTAGCCGCGCCCACGCAGACGTACGATCACAACCAGGCCTCCCGCTGCGTCCGGGCGATCACGACCAGGTAGTAGCCCATCGCCACCAGCAGGAAGGCCATCAGGATGATCACCAGCGACGCCCCGATCTGCGGCTGGCTCGAACCCCGCAGGAAGAACTCGATCTGGTTGCCCACCATCTCGGTCCGGGGCGACCCGCCGGTGAGGTAGGTGTTGGTGTAGTAGTCGCCGCACATCGGCAACAGCACGATAACCGAGGCCGCCATCAACCCCGGCACCGACAGGGGGAGCGTGACCCGCACGAACGTCGAGAACGACGACGCCCCGAGATCCCGGGCCGCCTCGATCAACCGCTCGTCGAGCCGTTCGAGTGCGGCATAGAGCGGAAGGATGAAGAACGGCACGTATCCGTAGATGAGCCCCATGACCACCGTCGGCCAGTCGCCGTCGAGCCAGTTGTGGTCACGGGCGCCGAGGCGCAGCGCCGAGAGGATGGCGTTCACATAGCCGTCGGGCTGCAGCAGGTTCACCCAGGCCAGCATGCGCATGAGGTAGCTGATCCAGAACGGCAGCACGAGCAGGCCGAGCACCAGACCCCGCGACCGACCGGCCCGCCGGGCGGTGAAGTAGGCGACGGGGTAGCCGATCAGACAGCACCCGGCCAGCGCGGCCGCGGCGTAGAGTCCGGTGCGGACGAACACCTTGCCCAGGTCACCGCCGAATACCCGATCGAGCGTCTCGATGAGCGTCGAACCGTTCCAGGTCAACGGGTTCCAGGCGGGGGCCGTGGTCCGCAGGATCGGGTCGATGTCGCCGAACGCCACGGCCGCGATGGCGTAGGCCGGCACGACGAACAGCGCGATCAGCCACAACGTACCGGGTAGAGCCAGCCCCGTCCACAGCGACGGCCGTGACGTCGGTCCCTGCCTGCTCGCCACCGATCAACGATCCAATCGACCCAACCGACCCAACCGACTCAGCCGGCGGTGAACGTCGACCAGGTCTGCTCCCAGAGCTGATCGGTCTCGATGTCGAGCGGCTCGAACCGCAGACCCTTCGAGATGACCTCGTCGGTCAGCACCGCAGCGGCCAGATTCTCGGGAACGTACTCGGCTGCGATCAGGTAGTCGGCGTCGAGTCCCCGGATAGGCGGCAGATAGCCGTTCCACGTGAAGTTCTCCTCAGCGATGGCCGAGTCGAGCAGGAAGTTGATGTAGTGGTGAGCCAGCACCGGGTTGGCGGCATTGGCGGTGACGGTCATGCAGTCGTTGTTGACCACACCGGCGTTGTCGGCCGGATACCACCAGCCGATCACCGACGGGTCGGTGCCCTCGGGAAGGTAGGAGTAAGCGCCGGTTATCACGTCGCCGCTCCAGGTGTGGGCCAGATCCGTGATGCCCTCGGGGATGTCCTTGTAGCCCTCGATGTTGACCTTGATGTTCATCAGGTCGACCAGCTCCAGCAGGTCGGCGCCCGCCTGCTTGATCAATGCCTCGTCGGTCGTGTTGACATCGGTGACGCCGGCCCGGAGCAGCGCCATGGCGATGCCCTCCCGGTAGTCGTCGAGGATCGACGTGACGCCCTTGTAGGTGGGATCCCACAGGATGTCCCACCCCTTCTCGGAGACGATGGCCGGATCGATCCGGTCGGCCCGGTAGCCGATCCCCGAGGCGAATACGGTGTACGGCACCGTGTACACCGAACCGGGGTCGTACCACGGGTCGTCGTACGACGACAGGACGTTGGCTCGGTTGGGTAGGTACGATTGGTTGAGCGGCTGGATGATCCCGCCGGCGATCAGGCGGTCGAGGCTGTTGGGCGCCGCCGAGTGGTGGACATCGACCTCGACCGAACCGTTGGCCAGCTTGGTGATGGCCTCGGAGTCGACGTCGAAGGTCGTGATCTCGACCGACACCCCGTACATCTCCTCGAACTTGGCCACCACGTCGGGGTTGACGTAGTCGGCGTAGTTGAACAGCCGTAGCGGGCCGGCCTCGGGCTCGAGTCCATCGGCGATCGGCTCCAGATCGGCGGCACCGGTCTCGTCGTCGCCGCACACGCTCAGGATGGGCAGCCCGCCCAATCCGAGCAGCAGACCGAGGCGCCCCGATTGGCTGATGAATTGACGGCGAGTCGTCGCCACGATCGTCTCCCTTGCTTGAACCGCGCCCCAGCGGCGACGGTGAAGTTTCAGAAATGTAGTCTCAATCCGGACGCCCGTCGACCGGTTCGAGCGCCCGGCGGTAGTGGTCGTTGAACGCGGCCACCTCGCTGTCCTTGGCGGTCAGTGTCCCGCGCCCGAATGCGGCCGATCCCACGCCGCGCTGCACCCGTTCGCAGACCTCATAGTCCTGCCGCCCGACCAGCTCGCTGAACTCGATCACCGTGTCGGGATCGAAGTCGGGACGGTCGGGTGCATCGGCCGCGAACAGGTAGTCACCGACTGCCACGGTGTGGCCGGCGCCGTCCGGGAGCAGCACGGTGACGATGCACGAGGTGGAGGTGATGTCGACGAACACGTTGGGGAACACGTGATGGCCGAAGTACAGGTGCTCGTTGTCGCCGTCGAACCCGGGAAGCAGCGGGAGGTCGGACCGACCATCGGCGCTGAAGCTGTTGGCGCCGGGGATGAGGGCCACCGCACCGTCGCCCCGGTCGGGATCCGTGGCCCGGCCCGTGCGGTAGATCGGGATCACGTCGACCAGCTCGGGGTGCACCACCGGGCAATGGAGGCATTCGAGGTAGTTCTCGACGATGATCTTCCAGTTGGCGGCGACCCTGGTGGCGGTCCGGCGCTCCAGATGCAGTCCGGCGACGTCGAACTCGCCACCGAGCAACCAGTCCGCCGCAGCGGGGGAGTGGCGGTGGAGCCATTCGCCGACCGGCATCGTCGGCCTTCCGAGCGAGACGAACACCAGGCCGTTGACCACCTCGACCGGGTAGCGGTGGAGACCGTTGGTGGCGCGGTCGATGTCGCCCTCGTCGACACGTGGTGTGGCCACCAGCGACCCGTCGAGTGAATAGGTCCAGGCGTGGTACGGGCAGCGGATCGACCGCGGCCCGGAATCGCCGCCGAGCGCGGTCAGGTCGGATGGATCGCACAGCTCCGACCCCCGATGCCGGCACACGTTGGCCAGCGCGTGTATTCGGCCCTGCTCATCGCCGGTGACGATGATGCGCTCGCCAGCCAGCTCCAGGACGCGGCGGGAGCGGGGGCCGAATCCCGACGCGTGGCCGATGCAGGCCCAACCGTCGCGGAATATCCGATCGACCTCCAGGGCGTGAACGTCGGGGTCGGTGTAGTCGGTGCCCGCCAGCGTCGGCGTGTTGCTGCTCATGCGCCCCCCTGATCGCTCTCTGACCATGTTCTGAAAATCTGACTGTTCAATCAGACTACCTGATGACATAATCGGTCGTAAAGACTAGAGGCCCCTGAACACGGAAAGGCAGTTCCGATGACACCGCCGGTAACCATCGACGACCGGATTCTGGCCGAAGAGCAGCAGTTCACGGCCCGAACCCCGAGATCCCTCGAACTCACCGAGCAGGCAGAGGCGGTGATGCCGGGAGGGGTGACGTCGAGCTGGGCCAACGGGCGACCCCACCCGATCTGGATCAGCCATGGCTCGGGCAGCCATGTGTGGGACGTCGACGGCAACGAGTACATCGACGTGCATGCGGGGTACGGCGTCAACGTCGTGGGCCACGGCAACCCCGAGGTAGCGGGCGCCATTGCCCACCGGGCCCCGCTCGGCACCCATTTCGCCCAACCGACCGAGGACTCGATCCACGTGGCCGAGAACCTGGCCCAGCGGTTCGGACTGCCGCTGTGGCGGTTCGCCAACTCCGGCACCGAGGCCACCATGGACGCCATCCACCTGATGCGGGCCATCACCGGGCGAGACCTGATCATCAAGATCGAAGGCAGCTACCACGGCCACCACGACGTGGTGGCGGTCTCGATCTGGCGGTCGCTCGCCGATCTCGGCCCGGTCGACCGACCCAACCTCACCCCCAACCCCGGCGTGCCCCAGGCCATCGCCGACCTGGTCCGGATCGCCCCGTTCAACGACCTGGCGGCCGTCGAGCGGATCTTCGAACGTCACCCGGGCCAGGTGGCGGGCATGATCATCGAACCGATGATGATGAACGCCGGGATCATCCCCCCGGCCCCCGGCTACCTGGAGGGCCTGCAGGAGTTGACACGGCGCCACGGCGCCCTGCTCACCTTCGACGAGGTGAAGACCGGGCTGGTGGTGGCGGCCGGCGGGGCCACCGAACTGTTCGGGGTCACCCCCGACATCGTCTGCCTGGCCAAGGCGCTCGGCGGCGGCGTGCCCTGCGGTGCCATCGGCGGTACCACCGAGGTCATGTCTGCCATCACCGACGGACGCTACGATCAGGTGGGCACCTTCAACGGCAACCCGCTCACCATGGCGGCGGCCCGGGCGGTGCTGACCCAGGTGCTGACCCCGGAGGCATACCGGCAGGCCGGTGAGCTGTCGCGCTACACCTACGAGGGCTGCGCCGAGGCGTTGGCCGATCGAGGTCTGTCCCATTACGGCGTGGCCGTCGGGTTCAAGGGCTCGATCGTCGTCCACGACCGACCCGCCACCAACTATCGGGAGTTCCTGGCCATCGACACTGCGGTCAGCCACCTGAACTACCTGATCCAGCACAATAACGGTGTCTTCCTCGCCCCGTGGGCCAAGACGGAGTCGTGGACGCTGTCGGTGGCCCACACAGTGGCCGACGCCGACCGCATCATCGAGAACACGTCCCGGCTGGCCCGGATGCTCGTGCAGACGGCCGACCTCGACTCCGACCTGTTCGAGGCGGGAGCCTTGGCATGAGCGAGACCCCGGTGGTGACATCATCTCCTGTCACCGGTTCACCGGCGGCGGTCCCGGTCGTGCTGCGCACGATCCCCGATCCGGCCGGGATCCGCCAGGCCCGGACCCTGCCGGCGTCCTGGTATGCCGACCCGGCCTTCTTCGCCGACGAGCGGTCCGCCGTGTTCGGTCGGAGCTGGATCGGGGCCGGCGTGGTCGAGGAGCTTCCCGCTCCCGGGTCGTGGATGGCCCGCTCCGTCGGGGGCGTGCCGGTCCTGTTCGTGACCGACGACGAGGGCCGGCACCGGGCGTTCCTCAACGTCTGCCGGCACCGAGCCTCACCCCTGTGCCACGACCAAGGAGCCGGTTCGTTCATCCGCTGCCCCTACCACTCGTGGATCTACCGGCTCGACGGCACGCTGGCCCGGGCCAGCGGGGTCGGCGAACCGGACGGGTTCGACACCACCGACTTGCCCCTCAAGGCGGTGGGCCTGACGACGTGGCGCCGCCTGGTCTTCGTCAACCTCGGCGATCCCGAGGCCGGATTCGACCTGGGCCCGCTCGCCGCTGCGGTCGACGCCTCCGAGTGGGAGACGATGGAGTTGGTCCGCAGCGAGACCGACGAGCGCCGCTTCAACTGGAAGGTGCTGCTCGAGAACTACTCGGAGAACTACCACACCCCGTTCGTCCACCCGGAGATCGACACCACCGCCACCGAGGACTACCCGATGGTGAGCGACGGTCCCGTGCTCTACGCCTGGGATCGGAAGAAGAAGCCCGGATCCGATCCCGATGAGGTCATCCGGGCCACCCTGCTCCCGGGTGAACCGGGGTGGGAGCGTCTCTTCACGGCCGACACCGATCGGCCCTACGACGTCGGCTCGTACCTCACCGTCTGGCCCAACGTCATGGTCAACGTCTTCCCCGACGCCGTGCTCGCCATGTGGATGGAGCCGGTCGACGCGGTGACCACCGTGGTGGAGCGCCGCCTCTACGTCGCCCCAGGCCGCAGCCAAGACGAGATCGACTCGATCCTCGACGCCCACACCCTCGTCCACCGGCAGGACGTCGACATCTGCCACGCCGTACAACGGTCCCACACCGCCGGGCTCGACGCCGACGGTGTGCTGGCCACCGTCGAGGAACGGGGCGTGTTCTGGATCCACCAGCAGCTGCGGGCGGCCATTGGCCGCAGGTAGCGTTCGGGGGCGCCCTCGATCGGCTGTCGGGGTTAGGGGTCGGCCGGTCGGTGGCCCCGGATGTGATGGGGGCAGTGTTCACCTGACTCGAGCACCGGGACCATGGCCGCCCACAGCTCTATCTGGTGGCCGAGTTCGTCGGCGCCGACAGCCTGCTCGAACCGTTGCCGGTCGCGGCCCTGGAGCCGTTCGAGTTCGTCGCGGGCCACCTCCAGGTACCAGGGATTGCGATCGCGCAGCTCGACGTCGACGAAGCCCGCCGCCTCCAAGGCCTTGCGGTACCGGACCGGGGAGGCCATGCCGAAGTCGAGACCCTCGGCCGCGATGTAGGCGGCCATCTCCGGTGACGGCTCGCCGTCGTGGCTGATCAGCCAGTCCGACGCCACGAACCAGCCGCCGGGCCGCAGCACCCGGAACACGTCGGCGGCCAGCGTCTCCTTGTCGGCGATGTGGACGATCGAGTCCTTGGAGAACACGATGTCGACGCTGCCGTCGTCGAAGGGTAGCGGACCCGGTTCGATGAGGCGGATCTCGATCCGGTCCGCCATGCCGGCCCGCTCGACCCGGGCCGCAGCCCGCTTGCACACCAGGTGCTCGACGTCGATCCCGATGACCCGCCCCGCCCCGTGGTCAAGGACCAGGGCCATGGTGGCCCCGCCCGAGCCGCAGCCGATGTCGACCACGGTGGCGCCGGTGAGGTCGATGCCCTCCACCGTTCGGGCCACCTCCTCGGGTCCGCCGGGCGACAGGAAGCCGTCACCCCACAACTCCTCGAGGAAGCTGACCAGGGTCTCGTCGTAGAGGAGGTCCGCCGAACCGGCCTCGGCGTCGTGCGAATCGGGGTCGGCGCTCATGCGCGGAGGTCCTTCAGGATCTGGCCGGCGGCCAGGCGGCCGGGACCGCCGCTGACGCAACCGCCGGGGTGGGTGCCCGACCCGCATTGGTAGTAGCCGCGGATCGGGGTGCGGTACTGGTTCCAGCCCGGGGCCGGTCGGAAGAAGTACATCTGCGGGGCCAGGAACTCGCCGTGGAAGATGTTGCCCTCCGGCAGCCCCGCCACCTGCTCGATGTCGAGCGGGGTCACCACCTCTCGCTGCAGCACCAGGTCGCCGAAACCGGGGAAGTACGTTTCGAGCACGGACTGCACGTTGTCGGCCATGTTCTGGCGCTCGGTGTTCCAGTCGCTCCCCTGCAGGTGATACGGCGTGTACTGGATGAAGCACGACATCACGTGTTGGCCGGGCGGGGCCATGTCAGGGTCGACGGTCGACTGGATGCAGCCGTCGATGTAGGGGCGGGTCGAGTACCACCCGTACTTGGCCTCGTCGAAGGCCCGCTCGGTGTAGGCCATGGTGGGGGCGATGTTGGTGAAGCCGCGGAACATGTCGCCGCGGCCGGGCAGCGACGGATACTCCGGCAATCCGCTCAACGCGAAGTTCACCTTCGACGATGTGCCCTGGTAGCGGTAACGGCGCAATCCGTCGAGCAGTTCGCCCGGCAGCTCGGCGGGGTCGACGAACTCGGTGAACGTGCGCCGGGGGTCGGCCGCGGAGATCACCGCGTTGGCCACCAGTTCGGTGCCGTCTTTGAGCGCCACGCCGGTGGCCCGACCGTTATCGGTGATCACCCGCTCCACCTCGGCCTGGAGTCTGATCTCAGCTCCGAACGACCGGGCGGCACGGGCTAGTACCTGGGTGAAGCCGCCGTTGCCGCCCTTGTGGAACGCCCACGAGCCGTAGTGCCCGTCGTGCTCACCCATGTTGTGAAACAGCAGCACCAGCCCCGACCCCTGCGACATCGGTCCGACCTTGGTGCCGATGATCCCCGACGACGACAGCCAGCCCTTCAGGATGTCGGACTCGAAGTAGTCGTCGAGGAAGTCGGCGGCGCTGCCGGTGAGCAGCCGAACCAGGTTGTGGAGCACCGGCCCGTCGATGGTGCGCAGATGCCCGGCCAGCCCGGCCAGCTCGGCCAGGCCGTCGGGCGACGTGTCGTAGAGGTTGGGGGGCACCGAGTCGATCAGCGGCTTGATGGCCCGCACCACCATCTCGATGTCGTGCGAGTACTGCAGGTAGGCATCGACGTCGCGGTGCGAGTGGCGGGCGATCTCGTTGAGGTTCTCGCCGGTGTCGGTACCCATCACCAGCGAATCGCCGTTGTCCATCGGGCAGAAGGTGGCCGGCATCAGCAGCGGCAGGAACCCGTGGTTGACCAGGTCGAGCTCGTGTACGATCTGCGGTCGGAGCAGACTGAGGGCGTAGGAGAAGGTGGTGAACTTGAAGCCTGGTCGCAGCTCCTCGGTGATGGCCGCGCCGCCGACGAGATGGCGCCGTTCGAGAATGAGCGTGCGCAGACCGGCTTTGGCCAGGTAGGCGCCGTTGACCAGGCCGTTGTGTCCGCCGCCGATGACGATGGCGTCGTAGCGGTGGTCGGCGCCTGATCCGGCTGACGCCGCCGTCGATGTCGCCTGCGAATCATGGTCCACGTCGCTCACTGGTCTTCTCCTGTCGGGGCGGTCTTTCCCTGCGCCCCGGTGGTGGCGGTTTTGCGAGGCGGGTTGTAGAGCGGGTTGCGGGCCACGTCGGCCCGAACCTGCACGTAACGGTGGTTGATCGTGAACTCGAGGTTCACACCCGTCCCGGTTTTGGCGTGATCGGGCCGGACCCGGGCCAGGGCGATGTGGCGCTGCAGTATCGGCGAGTACAGGAAGCTGGTGGCGTAGCCGACCCGCTCGCCGTCGTCGTTGTACACCATCATGTCCTCGTGGACCGGCACATGGTCCCGGGGCGGGATCAGGTCGGCCCGGCGGTACTTGTCCTCGTGGTCGATCGGGTCAACGAGGAGCCCCCGCATCACCCACCGGCTGGTGCCGTTGCGCCTCTCCTGCCGGATGGCGTTGCGCCCGATGAAGTTCCGGGCCTCGCCGCCACCATCACCGCCGTCGAGGTCTCGCAGCATCCAGCCCAGGCCGAGCTCGTCGGGGGTCGAGCGGTGTTCGTCGTTCTCGGCCAGGCGGGACGGCTCGAAATCGACGTCGATCAGCAGCAGGCCGGCCTCGATCCGGGTCATGAGCAGCGCCGTCTGACCGAAGGGCACCATGCCGTGGCCCCGACCGGCCTCGAACAGCAGATCCCAGACCCGGTTGGCGGCCTCCGGATTGGTGGTCGGAACCATGATCTCGTAGCCGAGGTCGCCGGTGAAGCCGGTACGGGCAAGGGTCACGTCCACGTCGAGGTCGCCAAACCGGGTGGTGGTGTGGTCGAAACAGCCGAGGCGGTCGACGTCGGAGGTCAACTCGGCAAGCACCGTCCGGCTGCGAGGACCCTGGACCGCCAGGATGCCGAACTCGGCGCTGACATCGATGAGGTCGACCCGAAGCCCGTTGATCAGATTCGACAGGTGGGCCAGGTTCGGTTGGGCCGCGGTGAGGAGGAAGTCGTCGTCGGCCGTTCGGTAGACGACGCCGTCCTCGTTGACGAACCCCCGATCGTCGCACCAGATGGTGTAGTGGGCCTGACCGGGGCGACAGGTCCGGATGTCGCGGGCGAGCGTGGTGGCCAGGTAGTGCTCGGCGTCGGGACCGGTGATCCGGTATTTGTAGAGCGGCGAGGAATCGAACACACCGACCGCATTGCGGATCGCGGTGTACTCCCACTTCTCCGACATCTGGTAGCGATCGACAACCAGATGACCGGCCCAATGACTCCACAACGAGGTCTGGTTCGCCGCCGCCACCCGGTCATGAAACGGAGTCCGCAACAACATCCCTGAACTGTACGCCCTCCAGGGCGGGCGGTGCCACGCCGGGATCGGCTCGCCTTGAACACGGGGCCACGAAATACCGTTCGCCGTGATTTGCCTCCGCCGACGCGCTACAACTTGGCGATGGCGCAATCCTCGAGTTCGGCTGCGGTCAATGGGATCGGCATCGGCGGCGGCCGGATCGAACTGATCTCGCTGTCCAAGTCCTTCGGCGACCAGCTCGTGCTCAAGGCCATCGACCTGGTCGTGGAGGCCGGCGAGTTCTTCTGCCTCCTCGGCCCGTCCGGCTGCGGCAAGACGACGACGTTGCGCCTCATCGGCGGCTTCGAACACGGTGACGGCGGGTCGGTGCTGATCGACGGGGTTGACATCGCCGGCATGCCACCGGAGAAGCGTCCGGTCAACACCGTGTTCCAGAGCTACGCCCTGTTTCCCCACATGACGGTGGCCGACAATGTCGGCTTCGGCCTCCGTTTCAACGACGTGGCCAAGGCCGAGCGGTCGCAGCGCATCGGGGAGGCGCTGGAGTTGGTGCAGCTCTCCGAGTACACGTCCCGGAAACCGCATCAGCTGTCCGGTGGTCAACAGCAGCGGGTGGCGCTGGCCCGGGCCCTCATTCTCCGCCCCCGGGTGCTGCTCCTCGACGAACCGCTCGGTGCCCTCGACGCCAAGCTCCGGCGTGCCCTGCAGTTCGAGTTGAAGGCGCTGCACCGGGAGGTCGGCATCACCTTCGTGTACGTCACCCACGATCAGGAGGAGGCGCTTACCATAAGCGACCGCCTGGCCGTGATGCGGGAGGGTGAGATCGAACAGATCGGCACGCCCCGTGAGGTGTACCAGTCGCCGTCGTCGACCTATGTGGCCGACTTCCTCGGTCTCGCCAACCTGCTCGATGGAACGGTTGTCGGGACGGGTGAGGTGGAGGTCGCCGGGAAACGGTTGGCGGCCGAGACGGGTTCGTTCGACGGCCAATGCACCCTGTTCGTGCGACCGGAGCGGGTGCGGTTGGTCGACGTCGCCGCCGCCACAGCGGCCGCCGCCGGACCCGACAACGGGACGGGCGGCCGGCTGGAGGGCACCGTGGTCGACGTGGTGTTCGTCGGATCGGTGTCACACGCCAACATCGACGCCGAGTGCGGCCGGGTGCAGGCCGTGGTTCCCAACGACGGTTCGGCCTGGATTCCGTCCGCGGGCGATCGGGTTGCGCTCGACATCGCCCCCGACGCCATCCGGCTGCTCGAATCCTGAGCTCGGCCCCCCGACCAGCCTCGGATCGCGGCGACCAGGCGGCGATTCGGCGAGTACATAGGTCGATGCGTCCCACGTGCCGGCAGTCGGTGCCCCCTTGGCCAGGACCTCACAAGAGAAGTAATCGAGGATGTTGAAGTGCTTCGCTTCGGCATCAAACCGCTTCAAGACGGCCTGCGCATTTTCGGGAACGTGGGACCGCCGATAGTCCTCCCCATAAAGCTCTTCACGCTGTCGAGGCTCTCGAACCACATGATCGTGGTGAACTCAACCTCCTCGTTCACGACCAGCTCGGCCCTCATCAGGTGTGCCCCGACCAATCCCGGGATGTGACGCTCGAAAATGGCCGGAAGCACCTCGCCATCTACGACCCTCTGATAGGCGTCGGCATTCTCGACCGTGGTCCAGCCACGCCAGATCCTTGCCATGGTGGCATTCATGACCATCGAGGTTAGCTCCCGGACCGCGCCGCACGGGCCGATCCGGGTCCTCGGCTCCCGAGCGGTAGCTGACGTCACCGCTGTCGATCGAGGTACCCTGGCCCGGACCTCCCGGTGCACCCAGGGCCTGTTCCCGGTCAACCGGGCGAAGTACGATGATGGCGTTTCATCAGGTGGCCGAAAAGCCCGTCCCGCAAGGCATGTCCATGACCGCTGTCAATCACACCGATACCGCCCCTTCGGCCACCCCGTCGATCAACCTGGTCACCGAGATCCCCGGGCCCCGCAGCCGCGCCATCGTGGCCCGCCGGGAGGCCGCCACCCCGCCCGGAGCGTCCAAGCTCACGCCGATCGCGCTGGCCTCGGGGAGCGGTTCGGTCGTCGTCGACGTCGACGGCAACTCCTACATCGACCTGGCCGGCGGCATCGGCATGCTGGCCGTCGGTCACTCGCCCGAGGCCATGGTCACCGCCATCTCGCAGCAGGCGGGCCGGCTCATCAATCCGTGCGCCATCGTGGCCACCACCGAAGCACCGGTGGAGCTGGCCGAGCGGCTGAACGCCGTCTTTCCCGGTGACGGGCCGGCAAAGACCGTGCTCATGAACTCGGGGGCCGAGGCCGTCGAGACCGCCGTCAACATCGCCCGGGCCTACAGCAAACGCCAGGGGGTCGTGGTCTTCGAGGGCGGCTACCACGGCCGCACCAACCTGACCATGTCGATGACCTCCAAGTTCAACCTGTTCAAGAAGGGGTTCGGGCCCTTCGCCCCCGAGGTCTACCGGTTCCCCTTCCCCAACACCTACCGCCGCCCGGCCCAGATGACGGCCGAGGACTATGTCGACTGGCACATCGCCCAGCTCGACCACAGCTTCGTGGCCCAGGTCGATCCGTCCCATGTGGCCGCCATCGTGGTCGAGGCGGTACAGGGCGAAGCCGGGTTCGTCCCCGCCCCCGACCGGTGGCTGCAACGGCTGCGGGAGATCGCCACGGCCAACGACATCCTGCTCATCGCCGACGAGATCCAGGCCGGCATGGGCCGGACCGGCAGACTGTGGGCCATCGAGCACTCGGGTGTTCGACCCGACATCATCACCTCGGCCAAATCACTGGCCGGCGGCATGCCGATCTCGGCCGTGATCGGCCGGGCCGAGGTGATGGACGCCCCACACCCCGGCGGGTTGGGCGGCACCTACTCCGGCAACCCCGTGGCCTGCGTGGCCGCCATCGAGGCGGTCAAACAGATCACCGATCCCGCCTTCCTCACCAGGGCCGGAGAGGTGGGGGAGCGACTGCGAACCCATCTCGACCGGATCGCCGCCGCCAACCCGGGCCTCGTGGGTGAGGTGCGGGGCCTGGGTCCGATGCTGGTCATGGAGGTCGTGTCCGACCCCGTGGCCAAGACCCCCGACATGGAGGCCACCGCCGCCATCTGCGCCGAGACCCTCCAGCGCGGCGTCATCACCATTCGGGCCGGGCTGTTCTCGAACTGTGTCCGGTTCCTGCCCCCGCTCACCATCAGCGGCCACCAGATCGACGAAGCCATGGCCATGGTGGCCGAGTCGGTGGCCGCAGTGGCGGCCCGACACCAGCACCGGTAGCTCGAGGCGGAGCTGACCTGCCACGGTGTTCCTATGACGCCGATGCGTCAATGCCGCCACATCAGCGACGCCGGGCACCGGGCCCCAACCCGGGGGGCGAACCATCACGGCCGGCTCCGCGACGATGCAGATCGTCGATTTGAGGGCAGCCTCCAAGGACTGATCGTCGACAACCACATCCTGGTCACCATCGCCAACTGGTACTACATCTTCGGGCACTGCTGTTGACCGTCCTGGGTGCAGCACTGATCGGTGCGGGGGCCTGGATCGGGTCGACGACGGGGGCCGTGATCGGCCTGGTCCTCGGCCTGGCCATGGTGGGTGGTTCCTACTGGTTCAGCGACCGGCTGGCCATCCGGGCCGCCGGGGCGCAACCGGTCAGCGAGGCCGATGCGCCCCAGTTCTACGCCATCGTCCGCCGCCTGACGACCTCGGCCGGCATGCCGATGCCTCGACTCTACGTCTCGCCCGCCGACCAGCCGAACGCCTTCGCCACCGGCCGTGACCCGGAGCATGCCGCCGTCTGTGTCACCGCCGGGATCCTTCCACTCCTCGACGAGGAGGAACTGGAGGGGGTGCTGGCCCACGAGCTGTCCCATGTCGTCAACCGCGACATCTTGATCGGCTCGGTGGCCGCGGCCCTGGCCATGGGGCTGACCGTGGTGGCTCGCATGGCGATGTGGGGCTCGATGATGGGCGGTGGACGGCGCCGCACCGGCGGGCCGCTGGCGCTGATCGGGGTGCTGGCCATGGCGATTCTCGCCCCGCTGTGGCCGCAGCGATGCTGCAGATGGCCATCGGCCGGTCACGGGAGTACGAGGCCGACCACTCAGGTGCAATGCTCGTCGGTGACGGTGCGCCGCTGGCCCGGGCGCTGGCCAAACTCGACATGGAGGCCCGTACCACTCCGATGCAGGTCGACGCCGCTCACGCCACCGCCTACATCGTCAACCCCTTGACCGGGCACCAGGTCGATTTCGCCGGACTGCTCCGCACCCACCCCTCGACCGCAGACCGGATTGCCCGCCTGAACCGGATGCAGGTCGAGGCGATGACGGCCAGCACGCTCCGCTGAGTCACCCGTCTCGGACCGGTCCGCAAGCCCGAGCGATCCTCGACGAAACGGGTGGTCGTGACGTCACAAGCAGGGCGACGTCGTGAGTGCGGGCGACGGAGGTTGTCGTGGATCTCACATCCAGGCCGCCCAAGCCGGGTGACGGTGATGCGACGACGGGATGAAAGGATCAACCGTCCCTCTTGATCGAACGGCCGACTTGGACTAGAGCAAGGGGTGATGACCTCCCCCAACCAGTTTCGCAATGTCGTACTCGTCGGTCACCAGAGCTCGGGAAAGACCAGCCTGGCCGAGGCACTGCTCTACCGGGCCGGCGCCGTGACCCGCCTCGGGCGGGTCGAGCAGGGCAACACCCAGCTCGACCACGACCCCGAGTCCCGAGCCCGCAAGCAGACGCTGTCGCTGTCGGTCACCTCCTTCGACTGGGACGGCCACCGGATCAACCTCATCGACACCCCGGGCTACGCCGACTTTCTGGGCGACGCCCTCATGGGGCTTCAGGTCGCCGATCTGGCCGTGTTCGTGATCGACGGGGTGGCCGGGGTGCAGGCCCAGGATCGGCTGTTGTGGCGCCGGGCCGATGAGCTGGGTCTGCCCCGGCTCCTATTCATCAACAAGCTCGACCGGGCCCGCTCGTCGTTCGACCGCACCCTCCAGGAGGTCCGGGAGGTGTTCGGTTCCCACACCGATCCGGTCGAGCTGCCGGTCGGCGAGCAGTCGAACTTCCATGGCATCACCGACCTCGTTACCGAAAGGGCATTCGTCTACGACAGCGGCCGGGCCGAGGCCGGCCCGGTGCCCGACGAGCTCGAGGACCGCGAGCGTTCCGAGCACGAGCACCTGATCGAGGAGGTGATCGAGCTCGACGACAGCATGCTGGAGCGATACCTCGAGGGCGCCGAGCCGTCCCCCGCCGAGCTCGACCACCTCCTGCACGAGGCCGTCGATGCCGGCATGGTCTTCCCGGTGTTGTGCGGTGCGGCCACCGCGCCCATCGGGGCCGACTACCTTCTCGACTTCATCTGCCGAGTAGGGCCCGCCCCCGGCGACGCCGGCCCCACCGCCGTCACCGCCGGTGACTCGACCCTGGGCATCGCCCCCGACCCCGACGGCGAGCCCCTGGCTTTCGTGTTCAAGACCATCTCCGACGACTTCCTGGGTCAACTGTCGCTGATCAAGGTGCTGTCGGGCCGAATCCGCACCGGCGACACCCTGGTCAACACCAGGAGTCGGTCCAGCGAGCGGATTTACCAGCTTGCCACGCTGGCCGGCCCTGACCACTCCTGGGTCGACGAGGCGGTGGCCGGCGACATCGTCGCCATCCCAAAACTGGGACAAACCTCGACCGGCGACACCCTGGCCCCCGACGGGATGCCGGTGGCCGTGACCCCGCTCCAGCCACCGGGCCCGACCTACGGGGTGGCCATCACGGCAACCAAGCGGTCCGACGAAGGCAAGCTCATCGATCACATCCGCCGCCTCACCACCGAGGACCCGACCCTGCAACTGCACAACGACACCCGGACCGGCCAGACCGTGCTCAGCGGCAGCGGGGAGATGCATCTCCAGGTCGCCCTGTCCCGCCTGGCCCGGCAGGGCATCGAGGTCACCGTCGGCGATGTCGTGGTCCCGTACCGGGAGACGCTGGCCGGTCCGATCGAGGTCGAGGGCCGGCACAAGAAGCAGACCGGGGGCCACGGCCAGTATGGTGTTGCCCGAATCCGGTTCGAGCCGCTTCCCATCGGGACCGGCTTCGAGTTCGAGAGCGAGGTCCGGGGCGGGGCCATCCCGGCCGGGTTGATACCGGCGGTCGAGGCCGGCATCGAGGAATCGATGGCCCGGGGTGGACGGTACGGCTACCCCCTGGTCGACATCCGGGCGGTCTGTGTCGACGGCAAGCACCACTCGGTCGACTCGTCGGAGCTGGCGTTCAAGATGGCCGGTGCCGTGGCGCTGCGGCAGGCCATCGACGAGGTCGGGGTCAACGTGCTGGAGCCGATCAGCGAGATCCATGTGATGGTGCCGAGCGACCGGCAGGGTCAGGTGCTCGGCGACCTCAACGCCCGCCGGGCCCGGGTGCTCGGCACCGACACCGACGGTGGCAGCACCACCATCCACGCCCACGTCCCGTCGTCGGAGATCACCCGCTACGCCATCGACCTGCGCTCGATGACCGGGGGCCTCGGCAACTTCGAGGTCGAGCACCACGGCTACCAGCTTCTCGACGCCGACCGCGTCGAGCGGTTGGCCACCGATGAGTGACGCGGAGTTCGAGCATCTCCCCGAGCATGTCGTGGCCAACCGAGGCCACTGGGACGACAGGGCTCATGAGTGGGTTGCGATGGGGGAACGGGCGTGGGCCGGCGACGATCCGTCGTGGGGTATCTGGGGTGTGCCCGAAACCGAACTGGAGATGTTGCCCGTCGACATGACCGGACTCGACGCCATCGAGCTGGGGTGCGGAACGGCCTACGTATCGGCCTGGATGGCCCGCCGGGGTGCCACGGTGACCGGCATCGACAACTCCGCCGCCCAGCTGGCAACGGCCCGACGCCTCATGGCCGAGCACGGGATCGAACTCACCCTCATCCACGGCAACGCCGAGACCGTCCCGCTCCCCGCCGGGTCATTCGACTTCGCCATCAATGAGTACGGGGCGGCCATCTGGTGTGATCCCGAGGCGTGGTTGCGGGAAGCCCACCGACTCCTGCGCCCCGGAGGTCGGCTGGTGTTCCTGGCCAACCACCCACTGGCCATGGCGTGTGCCCCACCGAACGGGGCCAACGTCGGGGACCGGCTCGTTCGCCCCTATTTCGACATGCATACCCTCGACTGGAGGGAGGTCGAGATCGACCCGGGGGGTGTCAACTTCTGTCTACCGGTGTCGGACTGGGTGGAGTTGTTCCACCGGATCGGTTTCGGCATCGACGACCTCCGGGAGCCTCGGGCTCCTGATTCGGCCAACGGTGTGCAGTTTTTCGTCGCTGCCGAGTGGGCCAAGCGCTGGCCCAGCGAGCTGGTCTGGAAGCTCCGCAGGCCCTGAACCGAGCAGTTGATGAACCCAGCGGTTGATGATCGGCGCTGGCGGTGGGGATGTCGCAGAAAGACCGGTATCGACGTTTTCCTTGGTGGGCGGGTCTACGCTGGACGGCTGTTCTTCCGCCGATGGACGAGATCAATGACCAAGAAAAGCCAACTCTGCGACAACACCGACGATGCGCACTACGAGTACCGGGTGTGGGGCGAGCACCGCAAGGCCCGGAAGCTCATGAGCAAGCTCGCGTCCGATGAGACCCGCGATCGCGTACAGGACTGTTACCTCCTGGTGGACGATCCGTCGTGGAACGCCAAGGTTCGGGACAACACACTGAAGATCAAGCAGCTCGTGGCCGAGGACAAAGGGTTCGAGCAGTGGGTGTCGGGCCGTCACCGATCGTCGGACTCGGTGCCGTCACCCTTCGACACGCTCTTCGACGAGCTCCGGCTCGATCGTCCCCAGAAGGGTAAACCCTACGATCTGTCCCGGGCGGTGGAGCAGCTGAACCCTGACCTCGGAGTCAAGGCGGTGTTCGTGACGAAGAAGCGCCGCCGTTTTCGAATCGGGAGCCTGCGGGCGGAGGTCACCGACATCGAGATCGAGGGGAGCGGCGAACTGTTGCGCACGCTGTCCATCGAGGGTGACGATCTCGATGAGTTGGTTTCCCTGCGTAAGAAGCTCGGCCTGCGAGAGCGGCCGAACATTGCTGTTCATCAGGCCATCGACAACGAAGCCGTCTGAATCAGTCCTCGGTTCGAATGCTTTTCGTGCCCGAGACCACGGGAGTCTCGCCGCCTGCGTGAATCGTCGTGGCCTCGAGCCTCGAGGGTGGTGGAGAGCCTCGAGGGTGGTGGAGCGAACGGGCGGACGGGCGTTCGTGGCGCGCCGCCGGCCGGGAGTGATCGAGTGACGACATCGTGGCATGAAGGCGCTTGCACTCCCGTGTTTTTTAAGTAGTCTTATACTATGCGACTAGAAGTCACACGCAAGAGCGATCTTGCGGTGCGGGCGATGCGGGTGCTGGCCGGTTCGTCGGGGCGGGTCAAGGGTCCCTTATTGTCCGAGGCAGTGCGTTCGACGCCGGGCTTCTTGTCCCAGGTGATGAACCCGCTCGTGCGCCGGGGTTGGGTGACGTCCGATCCGGGTCCGGCAGGCGGGTACTCGCTGGCGGTGGATCTGGGGTCGGTGTCGGTGTTGGCGGTGATCGAGGCGATCGAGGGCCCGACCGATTCCGGGCGCTGCGTCTTGGCAGATCGGCCGTGCAACGAGTTGGGCACCTGCGCGCTTCATGTGCCTTGGTTGCAAGCCCGGGATGGGCTGCTTCGGGAACTCGACGCCATCTCGGTGGCCGAGGCGTCGGTGGTGACAGAGGCGGCATCTCCGTGATCGTCGTCACCGCAATCGCCGTCCTGACATGACCTGACCCGACTGGAGACCAACGATGACTGCTTTCGATACCGACGCCACCCTCGCCGACCTCGTCACGGCCCGTCCTGCGATAGCGGGGCAACTGGACCGGCTTGGCCTCGACTACTGCTGTGGCGGGCAACGCCGCTTGGTCGACGCCGTCGAAGACGCCGGCCTCGAGATGAACGAGGTCCTGGACTCACTCGCTTCGGTGGAGGCCGAAGCCGGTGACGAGGACTGGTCGGCCATGGGGCCTGCCGAGCTGGTCGACCACATCGAGACCACCCACCACGTCTACCTGCGTGACGCCCTCCCCCGGTTGAGCGCCTTGGTTGCCAAGGTGACGGCGGTCCACGGTGACCGCCATCCCGAGCTGGCCGAGGTTGAGGTTCTGTTCGCCACGCTGCGAGCCGATCTCGAACCCCACCTGATGAGGGAGGAGCAGGTGCTGTTTCCCATGGTTCGCGAACTCGCAGCGGCCACGGCCAGGCCGAGCTTCCATTGCGGCTCGCTGGCCAACCCGATCAGCGTGATGCTGTCCGAGCACGACATCGCCGGCGAACTGCTGGCTCGAGTGCGGGTCGCAACCAACGACTACGCCGTTCCCGATGACGGCTGCGCCAGCTACCAGGCCCTCTATGCCGGTCTGGCCGAGCTCGAAGCCGATACACATCTGCATGTCCACAAAGAGAACAACCTCTTGTTCCCGATGGTGCTCGACATCGAGCGCTCATTCACCGCCCGATGAGTGAGATCGGCGGTGACCCGGCGTGCTGGGCTCATCTGTTCGAGGACGGGCCGCAACCCGCAGACCGGCCTGACCGGGCGGTGATCGCCGACCTGGGCGAGGTGACCGTTGGAGGCAGCGGTGCGGTGTGGAGCCTGCCCCATGGCGGCGATCTCGATGCCAATCTCGTCCGGCTCGAGCCCGGTGGGTGTATCGGCGAGCACGTGAACGACGATGTCGATGTGCTCGTTGTCGTACGGTCGGGCACCGGGCAGCTGGGACTCGGTGAGACTCTTGTCGATCTGGCGTCCGACCACCTCGTCCTGATCCCCCAAGGGACGCGACGATCGATCACGGCCGGACCGGCGGGGATCACCTACCTCAGCGTGCACCGACGTCGCGCCCCGCTCGGCATCGGCGGCTCGCCGAAAGCCGTCCGATGAGGCCCACCAGCCGGCCGATGGAACGAACCGATTTCGAGCGGGACTCCCGTGGCGCAACACGGTGTGGACACAGCGGACGGTGGCGTTCTACGCCGGCGCCACCTCCACCGGAATGCCGTTGAGGATGGCGTTGCCCGAGAGCGGATCGACCGTCCCCGGGGTGAGCCGGTTGGTGTTCACACCGGGCCGCTCGGCGGCGACCGACAGTTGGGTGCCGTTCATATCGTGGCCCCAACCGTGGGGCAGGCTCACCACTCCCGGCATGACCGAATCGGTCACGCTGACCGGAATGGTCACCGTCGCAGTGGCGGAGGTGACCTGGGCCCGGCCGTCGGCGTCGATCCCGAGTCGGTCGGCGTCGCCGGGATGGATCTGCAAGGTGCAGCGCTCCTTGCCTTTCACCAGCACCTCGATGTTGTGCATCCACGAGTTGTTGGAGCGCAGATCCCGCCGGCCGATCAGCACCATGTCGCCGTTCGGGATCCGGTCGGCGGCCGCCGCCAGCCGGGGCACATCGTGCAGGATCGCCTCCGGCGCCAGCTCCACCGTGCCCGACGGTGTCGCCAGCGCGTCGGGAAGCCGGGGCACAAGTGGACCAAGGTCGATGCCGTGGGGTGCCGCCTTCAGTGTCTCCAGGCTCAACCCGTCGGGATCGGCGCCAAACCCGTCGCCGTAGGGCCCGGTGCGAATCATGAAGTCGAGCACCCGCTCGGGGCCCCGTCCGCCGCCGGTTGCGGCCATCAGCTCCGCCGGATCGCGCCCGTGCACCGGCGACTCGGGATGTCCCGCGGTGCGTTCGACCAGCCGTCCGAACACCATGTCGTCGAACTGGTCGACATCGACGTCGGGCCCCATACCGGACACGATGGCGGCCAACCGCAACAGCACCTCCCACTCCTCCGGACCTTCAGCCGGCAGCACCGCCGGTGAGTAGTTGGCCACGTTGCGGATGGCGACCTGGGTGAAGAAGAAGTCGTAGTGTGGTCTGCGCAATGGCGACGAGCCGGGCAGGATGACATCGGCGTGCCGTGTGGTCTCGTTGAGATAGAGATCAACGCTCACCATGAAGTCCAGCGTCCCCAACGCGGCATCGAGCCGGTCACCGTCCGGTGTCGACAGCACCGGATTGCCGGCCACCGTGATCATGGCCCGAACCCGGCCGTCTCCGGCGGTCTCGATCTCATCGGGAAGCGTCGCCGCCGGGAGCTCGCCCCGCACCTCGGGCATCTCCCTCACCCGGCTCGTCCAACGGCCTGTGGTCCAGCCCCGCCGCGACCGAGGACCCTGGTGGGCGGCGCGGGAGAACATGGCTCCGCCGGGCTCGTCCAGGTTGCCGGTGAGCGCATTGACCACGTCGACCAGCCACGCCGCCAGCGTCCCGAATTCGGCGGTGTGGGTGCCGATGCGCCCGTAGGCCACCGCCGTCTCGGCCTCGGCCATCTCGTAAGCCAACCGGCGGATCGTGGCCGCCTCGATCCCACAGGCCGCCGCCACCCGTTCCGGGGTGAACGGTCGGGCGGCGGCACGGACCTCGTCGACACCGGCGATCAGACCCTCGAGCCGCCCCGGAGAGACCAGACCGTCCTCGAACAGCACCTGCACCATGGCGAACAGCAGGAGGGCGTCGGTGCCGGGCCGGATGAACAGGTGCTCGTCGGCGGCCTCGGCCGTCCTGGTGCGCCGTGGGTCGATCACCACAACCTTGCCGCCACGTCGGCTGATGGCCTCCATGCGCCCCGGCCAGTCGGGAGCGGTGGCAATGCTGCCGTTCGACTCGTAGGGGTTCGCTCCGAGGATGAGCAGGTACGACGTCCGGTCGAGATCGGGCACGGGTAGCAGATCGGGATGGCCGAACATCAGGCCGGCCGACACGTGTTTCGGCATCTGATCGACGGTGCTGGCCGAGTAGATGTTCCTCGACCGCAGCGCCTTGAGCAGCACGCTGCTGTACACCGCACCCGACATGGTGTGCACGTTCGGGTTGCCGAGGTAGACGGCCACGGAGTCGGGTCCGTGCTCGTCGATCACCGGGCGTAGTCGGGCGTCGATCAGTGCAAACGCCTCCGCCCAGCTCGCCGGTTCGTGACGGCCGTTGCGCCGGATCATCGGCGACCGGAGGCGATCGGGGTCGGCATCGAGATGCTTGAGCGTCGAACCCTTGGGACAGATGAATCCGTGACTGAAGACATCGTCCCGGTCACCGCGGATACGGACGATGTGCTCGTCCTCCAGGGTGATCTCGAGACCGCAGGTCGCTTCGCACAGGGGACACGTCCGGTATGCGGTGGTGCGGGCGACACTCGACGTCATGTCACGAGCGTACCGACCCCATCGCTGCCGGGCCAGACGCCACACACGGCACGGGATGGAGGTGCGTATCGTCCGCATCTCGTCGCCCCTGCTCGAGTGAGGCTGGAGCCGAGCTCATCCGTCGTCAAGTTCGCGTCGCCCTTCGTCCGGGCAGGTGGTGGCGGACGGATCGTCGAGCACCGGGTGGCCGGAGCTGACGATGGTGACGGGGAGCAGGCAGCCGGTCACCTCACCGTCGGCGGCGATGACCACACGGGCGATGGCGGTGTCGGACCCGGCCTGTGACAGGCGGGGCCACACGAAGTTGCCCAGTCCCCAGGCCACGGCGGTGCCGTCCATCATCTCCATGGGCTGGAGTCGATGATGGTGGTGACCGAAGATGACCGTCGCCCCCGCCTCGGTCAGGGCCGCAGCGTAGGCCTGGTTGCGGGCATTGGGCGCGGTCTCCAGTTCGCAGCACCAGTGAATGGTCACGACCACCACATCGGCCGACGCGGCGGCCGACTCGACGGCGGCGACCATGGCCGGCAGGTCGAGCCCGTCGCTCATCCCCGGCCGGTCATCGGTGGCCAGCCAGTCCCGGGCCAGGTAGACGCCCCCGAAGCCGAGCACGGCGATGGTCCGGCCCTGTCGTTCGAACACCGCCGGTTGAAACGCCTCGGCCCGGTTGGCCCCGGCCCCCACTGCGGCCATGCCCGAGGACCGGATGTTGGCCACGGAGTCGACCACGGCATCGGGGCCGTAGTCCATCGAGTGGTTGTTGCCCAGGTTGGCCACGTCGATCCCGTCGGCCGCCAGCACCGGCAGGGCCGCCGGGTCGCAACGGAAATTGAACGGACGGTCCTGGCGAGTCCCGATGTCGCTCGGGGTGCATTCGAGGTTGACCACGGTCAGATCGTCGGTGGTGAACAGGCCGTTGAGCCCGGACAGGGCATGGCCGTACCCTTGCGCCGCCAGCACCGGGATGTAGCCCGGGTCGACGTTGAGGTCGCCGGTCCCGTGAATGACCAGCGGACGGGGTGGCGCAGTGGTGGACGTCGTGGTCGTCGCAGCGGCAGCCCTCGAAGTGGTCTCGGCCTCGAGCGTTGATGCCACCGAAGCAGTCGTCGAGGCGGTCGATGCGGTCGAGTCGCCGGCAACCTCCGCCACCGCGGACGCGATGCCGGCGCCCTCCTGTCGAGCACCGGTGCCCGAGCAGGCGCTCGCCACCATGAGCGAAACCGTCACCACAACCAGAACCCATCGGTGACCATGGGAAGACGCCGCCATCACCGCCAACGTACCCCAATCCGGGGTGAGGCCGCTATCAGGGGATCCCCGTCCGGCCCCCCTCACCATGGGTCCCCGGGAGCGGCGGTGCGGGTTCGATCGACGGACAATGGCCTTGTCGTCATCCGTTCGATGCAACCCCGGATAGATTCGCTTGTATGCGCTCGGTTCACCATGACGATGACTGACCACGATTTCCCTTCTCGCAGTGCGACCGACCGCTACCGGCTCCGAGGAGAAGTGGCATCCGGTGGTATGGCCACGGTGTACCTCGCCGATGACGTGGTCCTCGGTCGTCCCGTCGCCCTCAAGATTCTGACCAGGACGCTGGCGGTCGACGATGCGTTCGTCGACCGGTTCCGTCGCGAGGCCCAGGCGGCCGCCAGGTTCCGCCACCCCAACATCGTGACGGTCTACGACTGGGGTCCATACGAGGATTCGTTCTTCATCGCCATGGAGTACATCGAGGGGCGGCCGCTCGATCAGGTCATCGCCTCCGACGGGCCGCTGCCGCCATCGGAGGCGGCCCGTATCGCCGGCGAGATCGCCGCAGCGCTCGAGGTGGCACACCGCGAAGGCGTGGTTCACCGCGACATCAAGCCATCGAACATCATCATCACACCCACCGGGCAGATCAAGATCGCCGACTTCGGTATCGCCAGGGCAGCCAACGCCGGGGCCGATCTGACCCAGGTCGGGATGATCATGGGCACCGCAGCCTACCTGTCGCCGGAACAGGCCCAGGGGGCCACCGTCGACCAGCGAAGCGACCTCTATTCCCTCGGCGTCGTACTCTTCGAGATGGTGACCGGCGCGCCGCCGTTCTCCGGAGACAGCACCCATGCGGTGGCCACACACCATGTCTCGAGCCCGCCTCCCCGGCTCCGTTCACGACAACCATCGCTCCCGGTCGAGCTCGATGAGCTGGTCGACCGCCTCCTGGCCAAGAACCCTGACCACCGGTACCAGTCGGCAACCGCCTTGGTGCCCGAGCTCCGCAAGATCCACGCCGGCGAGTCCGCCGGCTCGCTCCCCACCGCCACGGCCGAGAAGGACGACCACGATGAGGGGAACGACGAAGCGACGACCGTGATGGCGTCCAGCCCCGGGTCGTCGCCGGCACCGGTGTCCGAAGCCGACGTCGCCTCCCGAGCCGTCCCGGCTACCGAGATGATGCCCGAGTCGCTGAGGCCCGATCGACGGCCCGATCAGCGACCACCTGTTCCCGAACCCGAGCCGTCCCGGTCGACCGTCGGCCCGAGATCAGGCCCGACCCCGTCCGGGTTGCTGGTCGGCGGTGCTGCCGTCGTCGTGGTCGCGGTGTTCGCTGCTCTGGTGTTGCTCGCCTCCGGGATCGGCTCGGGTGGGTCGGAGGGGGACAACGGGGCAACCACCACGGCGCCCTCCGCCGATCAAGAGACCTCAACCACCCAAACGACCGACGTTGAGACCTCAACGGTGGACGTGCCCAACCTCGTCGGCCGGTCACCGAGCGGGGCCGAGCAGGTCTTGAGCGAACTCGGTCTCCTACCCTCTGTCGAGGAGGTCGACGTTGAGGACCCCTCGCAGGCCGGTCAGGTGGTCGCTCAGGATCCTCAGGCCGGACAAGCGGTCGAAACCGGTTCGACGGTGGTCATTCGGGTCGGTCGGGCGGCGTCGACCACGACCACCGCACCAAACCCGACCACCACCACGACCGAAACCACCGTTGCGCCGACAACCGGGTCGACGACGGTAGAATCCTCGACCACCGCGTCGAGTTCCGACTAGCCCACAACCTGACACCACCTAGCCCAGGAAGCAGCCCCGCTCATGCAGAAACCTCAACCCAAGATGATGATCGCCGTGCTTGTTGCCGCACTTGTCGTGGTATTCGGCGTCATGAAACGTCGCCGCAGCAGCTAGCGAAGCCCGCCAGCAGGTCCCCCGCCGGTTATGGCCGGCTGTGACCGATTCGTCGGGGCCTGACCCCTACTCCCGGGTGTAGTCGGCGGCCTCGACCAGGGCGGCGAAGCCATCCAGGTCCGATGACGTGGGCTGGTGGATCCACACATGCACGCCCTCCAGCAGATGGGCGTAACCCTCCTCCTGGCCCGGTTCCACGGCGACGGCGAGAGGTGCTCCATCGGGCAGGACCTGCTTGTAGGTTTCGAGGATTCTCCGGTGGGTCTCCCGGTCGAGATCGAGTTTGAACACCACCCCGTGGGCCTCGTCGATCATGGTGCAGGTCTCGCCCTCGAGCATGGGGCACTTGCCACCGTGCTCTTCGGGCCCGTGGCAGACCTCCACACGGTGACCGGTGCCTTCCAGCAGCTTGCGTTCGAATCCTTCGTAGTCACCGGGCGTGACGTCGAGGATCATGCCGATTTCATCCGTGGCCATGCCGACTATTGTCCTATGACATCGGAGCCGGCGCAAAGGCCGAAGGTCACTCCGGACCGTCGCCCGCTGCGCGTCGGAGTTCGTTGCGGCGCGCCGATCATCGGTGGGCGCCTATCATCGGTGGCGCCTATCATCGGGGCATGTCGCCGGAGAGGATCGCTGACCTGGTGCAGATGCGTCGGGCGCGCGACTTCATCGATCGAAACTACGCCCAGCGCCTGGATGTGCCGGCGATGGCTCGGGAGGCGTGCATGTCGACCGCTCACTTCTCACGCACCTTTCGAGCGACCTATGGGGAGACGCCGTACTCCTATCTGATGACGCGGCGGGTGGAGCGGGCCAAGGCGTTGCTCCGGCAGGGGGTCTCGGTGACGGACGCCTGTTTCGCCGTTGGCTGTGTGTCCCTGGGCTCGTTCAGTTCTCGCTTCTCCGAGATCGTCGGCGAGACGCCATCCCACTATCGAAGCCGGGATCATCGCCAGTTCGAGGTCGTGCCTCCGTGTGTGGCCAAGTTGAGGACTCGGCCCCACCGGGCCCCGCCCCGGCCGACCCCCACCAAGGTCTGAGTTGCCGTCCAGCCCGACCACGGTGCCGTAGGGTAATCGAGCAGGATCGAAGAAGTACCACTGGGCTGCTGGGCCTACCGTGAAAGACCCGGCTACAGAGGAGGAGAAACCGTGGCTGTCACCGTTTCCAAGATGTTCATCACCGTCCATGACCCAGAAGCTGCCCTCGGTTTCTACCGCGATGCACTGGGCCTCGAGGTCCGCCAGGACGTCGAAAATGACGGGTTCCGCTGGGTTACCTTGGCACCCGAGGGCCAGAACCTCGATGTCGTCTTGTCGCAACCACACGGCGGCCGGTCCGAGAGTGAGGGCGACGCCCTGCTGGCGTTGGTGACCCAGGGGTCCATGCAGGCGGCCATCTTCCGGACCGACGACCTCGAGGCCACGTTCGACCGGGTTGTCGCATCGGGCGCCGAAGTGCTCGAGGAACCGACGGATCAGTTCTGGGGTGTGCGGGACTGCGCAGTCCGTGACCCTTCGGGCAACATGGTCCGTATCGAGCAGGCATGACCGGCGGGCCAGGCGAAAGGGAGAACCAGCATGGCTGAGAACCGATCCGACCAGGACGTGCCGGCGGTGGCATTGATCGATGCCGCCCTGAAAGGAGCTCACTGATGAAGACGATGACGTGCCGGCAGTTGGGCGGTCCGTGTGACCATGAGCTGCGAGGCGAGACGGCGGACGACGTGATCAAGGCTCAGGATCGTCATCTCAAGGAGGCCGTCGCCGCCGGCGACTCCAGCCACGAGGCGGCTTTGAAGGAGATGAAGAGCCGGTGGCGGCGCCCGATAGCGGGTATGGGCTGGTACAGGGCGACAAAGCGGGCCTTCGCAGAACAGCCGGCGGACTGAAACGGCGGGGCGGTGCCGATCTCGGTTGCGAGGCGAGGAGTGCGACACATCACACCTTGCCCGCTTCCGGACGGACGTCTAGTGTCGGCGAATGGCGCGACGCACGATTCCCCTGCTCCTGGCCTTGCTCCTGATGTTGGTTGCGTGTGGAGGCGACGACACCGACTCCGCCGACTCCGCCGATGCCGGGAATACCGATGGGGAGGCGACCTCACAGGGTGGCGTCGAATCCGGCGGGGGATCGATGACCATCGACGGCCTGGATGTCCCGCTCCCGGCCGGTGCGACGATCATCAGCGATACGACCATCGATCCGGCCAGGGCGGTCCTCGCGTCCGTACCAAACGATCAGTTCGACTCGGCCGTGGCCGTCTATGACGACTTCGTCGCCACCGAGGCACCGGAGTGGGACAGCGTCACTGCCGAAGCGGGGGGCAAGAGCTGGCAGGGCACGCTCGGGTCGAGCTACTACGTCGTGCTCGTCAGCGCTCCACTGGGCACGGACGACGACGTGCAGATCAGTATCACGGCCACTCCGTCCGAGGAATAGCCCGGCGCCGATGGTCATGACGGTGCCGGTTGGGCCGTACCTGCACGCTACTCCAGGACGAAGATGTTCTTCCTGGCGCACATGTCCTTCAGGATCTTCGGCCACACGGTGACCGAAACCTCGCCCAGGTGGGCCTTCTTGAGCAGCATCATGTAGGTCCGGGACTGGCCGATGCCACCGCCGATCGACAGCGGAATCTCGTCGTTCATGATCGCCCGGTGATAGGGCAACTCCAGGAAGTCGAGCTGGCCCGCCATCTCCAGCTGGGTGACCAGGGTCTCCTTGGTGACCCGAATCCCCATCGACGTCAGCTCGTGGCGCCGCCTGGTCACCGGATTCCACACAAGGATGTCGCCGTTGAGGCCGTGGCTGGGCTTGCCGGCGGCCGACGTCGTCTCGGTGACCCAGTCGTCATAGTCGGCGGCCCGCATCTCGTGGGGGTAGCCGTCGTCCAGCGGCCATCCGATCCCGCAGATGAAGATGGCCGGATAGTCCTGCAGCACCCGGGTCTCCCGCTGCTTGCGGGGCAGATCGGGATACATCTCGAGGATCTCTTCGGCGTGGAGGAAGGTGAGTTCGGTGGGCAGGTTGGGGTACTTCGGCGTGTTCAACTGGGGATAGAGCTCCTGCACGTGCTGCTCGGCACCGACCAGCACCCCCCAGATCCTGGTGACGATGTCGGTGAGGAACTCGAGGTTCCGCTGGTCGGGGGAGATCACCCGCTCCCAGTCCCACTGGTCGACGTAGGCGGAATGATCGTGGTCGAGGAAGTAGTCCTTGCGCACCGCCTTCATATCGGTGCAGATGCCCTCACCCACGCCCATCGCGAACTGGGCCAGGGCGGTCCGTTTCCACTTGGTGGCGGCCTGGACCACCTGGGCGTCGATCGGGTTCTGGTCGTAGTCGTTGGAGATGTGGAAGCCGACCGGGCTGCGGGAGCCGTCGCGGTCGAGCATGTCGTTGACCCCGCTCTGGGAATCCACGATGAGCGGCACCTGCACCATCATCAGGTTGAGCGCCTTGCACAGGTGCTCCTCGATGTAGGCCTTGGCCGCGAACAGGGCATCCATCGTCTGCCGCGGCGTGAGCAACGACTCGTAGTCATCGGGAAGGATCTTCTCCAGTTCGGCGTAGTCGCCGATTCCCGGTCCGGCCAGGTCGCTGGTCTTGTCCGTCATCGAGTACCTCCCTTTGGCCTACCGACTTGGCCCGGCCCTGAACATGGTCTCAACCTACAGAACGCCGGGCCTCGGCGACCAGGGACCTTCCGCCCTTCCGTCCCGGTCGGGACGGTCCTGGGACTATTTCGAGGGGCTGGTCGATGCCCACACCCACCTCACGCTCGAGTTCACCGACGGGGCGGCTGTCCCGGTCGACAGCGTGGCCGCGGCTGCCGCCCGCCAGCTCGCGGCCGGCGTGCTGGCGGTACGTGACGTAGGGACCGTCCCGGCGATGAACGTGCCCCGAGGCCTCGGCCGCATCGATGTCCCCGACGTCCTGGGCGGATCGAGATACATCGCCACGCCGCCCGAGTCGTTGCCGTAGGCGAAGATGCCGGCCGTCCGCCCGGGTCGCGAGCGGTGGACCGAGCGCCGTCACTGCCGGTCGTTGTCCACCTGTCCAATCTGCCACGTGGGCGGATGCGTCACGTCGTCGTGGAGTCAGCCGGTGACATCGGCCGCATAGACACGGGACAGCAGTGCGCTCCTCGCCTCGGACGCCGGGGTCTCGCCCAAGCCGAGCGGCGGCACCACTGCCAGCACCCGGTCGGAACCGACGACGAACCGGATCGGCTCGTTGCCCCGACGTTGGTCCGCCTCGATGTCGGCGCCGAAGGCCTGACCGTAGGTCTGCCATCCCCACGTTTCGCCGTCGGCCGACCAGCCGAGCATCGGAAGCTCCTCGACGTCGCCATCGCGGAGCGCACCCAGTGCATCGAGGTCTGCCTCGGTGATCACCATCAGCTCCTCTCCGGTTCCGGGATGCAGGACGGTGAGCGTCCATGCCTCGTCCTCGGTCTGCGGCTCCCGCTCGATGAGCCAGTCGCTCACGTCGACGTCGGCGGATGTGTCGACCCGGCCGAGGACCTCCTCGGTGGTCGTGTCGTACAGCACCGCGACGCCGTCGGTCACCTCCAGCCGGTAGTCGCCCCTGGCGACCACATAGCCGGGCCACTCGGTGACCACGGCGCCGGTGTTTCCGACCACGACCTCGCCGCCCGGACCGTCGACGAAACCATGACCGGCCGCTGTGGCCACCGGCGACCAGCTCATCCCGCCGTCGATCGACCTGGAGAGTTGGGCACCGCCGTTCTGGTACGAGGCGATAAGGGCTCCGTCGACGTCGAACCACACGGCGACGGCATCGATCGAGAGGTCGGTCACGATCCAGCTCGTCCCGTCGGTCGAGGTGATCAGTCGAGTGTGGGCCGGCCCATCGGTGTCGAGACGGCCGGGCACGGCCACGGCGACCGCCAGGCGGAGCGGCCCGGGGGCGCCCTCCGGGGCGACCATGAGGCCGCCGAGGGAGCGACCGTCCCACTGGCCCAACGACGTGGGCGGCTCCCCCGGCGTCAGGCGCACGAGCTCGATCGGACCACCGTCCATCTCCGACCTCAGTCGGGCGCGCACGTCGGGAGTCAGATCCATGTCCTCGATGGGGAACAACTCGGTGCCGTCGCAGTTGTCGTCGAGGCAGATCGAGAGGCCGTCGGGGCTGAAGCCGTATCCGAAGCCGAACTCCCCGGTCCGGTACCCTTCCGCCAGGTCGGCTTCGCCTGCGGCCTCGAGGAGGGCGGCGACGTCGAGTTGGGCGGAGTGGGCCACGGCGGCGTAGACCGCGTCGTCGACGATCCCCATGCCGACCGCCTCGGCCATATCGGTCACCGGCCCATCGGGTGGAGCGAAGATCGGGAAGGTGCCGAGGTCGGTGAAGGTCCACCCGTGATCGTCGGACCGGAGGACGCGGGTCACGGCCTCGTTGCTGTGGGAATTGGACCAGGCCAGCACCGTGCCCGTCCCGTCGGACCACAGTTGGACGTTGACGAACTGCTCGTTGTCGACCGGCTCGGTGACGAGGTCCCACATCTCGCCGTCGGCGGATCGGTAGATGCCCCCGATCGAGGGATCACCGACGCCGGTGTTGGGAATTCGATTGCCGAAGGCGACGAACCACTCACCGGTCCAGGTGGCACTTTGGGCCTCGAAGGCGGCGGTCCCGAGATCGGTCCAGGTGAGAACCGGTCCGGTGCTCGGGGGTAGTCCGAGCGCCTCCGACTGCTCGTCGATGCCGAGTGTCTCGATCGTGAGCGACGAGTCCTGATCGAGCAACCGCAGTGCGGTCGCAGTGGCACCCGCAACGAGCACGAGCCCGGCGAGGGAGGTGGCAACCCGCCGGTTGCGGGTCCGGCGCCGAGCACGCATTTTCACGGATCCGAGATCACCGGGCGAGGGGTCCCGCTCGGCGAGGATTGCGCCCTCGCGGCGGTAGTGATCGGTGAGTCGATCGTCGAGCTGCATCATTGTCCGATCCTTTCGCGACCGGTTTCCGGGGATTCGATTTCGGTTCGTAGCGCATCGAGGGCCCGAGCGAGCCGGCTCTTCACCGTGCCGGGGGCGACGCCGAGGGCGGCGGCGGTCTCGACCACCGACCAGTCACAGAAATAGCGAAGCACGATCACCGAGCGGTGCTCGTCGCTGAGCGTGGCCAGGGCGGCGGCCATGTCGGTGTCGGACTGTTGTCCGTCATCGCTTTCGGGCCGGGCCAGCATGCGATCCTTGGACCGGGAGCGTGTGCGGCTGCGCAGCCAGGACCGGGCCCAGTTGAGCCCTGTGCGATACACCCAGCCGCTTGGATTGACGTAGTTCTGTACTTCGGACCATCGCTGGTAGGTTCGGGCCATCGCCTCGTCGGCAGCTTCGTAACCGAGTTGGTGGTCGCCGAGCGTGAAGGCCAGCGCCGCACCGATGCGCTGTCTGTGTTCACGGTAGAACGTGTCGAAGTCGGCGATCACGACCGACTCCCGGCGGCCCTCCGTCGGGGCGACCCGATCGATCCGATCGTCGGAGCCGACTGTCTCCTGCGCGTCTCCCATGACGGGGAACCTTCCTCGGGTGAGGGCGGTTGGGTTGTCCAACATGCCCGCTAAACGCCGAACTCGACCGTTCGGTTCCCTCCCCAGCCGAAATTCGCAGAAAATTCTGATACCGAGTGTCACCTGACGTGCGCAGAATCAGAATCAGGCCGTAGAGGCCCCACAGTGGCCGGTCGGTCGGGTGCTCGGTGGCCGGGTGGCCTCCTCAACGAGACCAGTCCGGCCAGCACGGCCGGATGACGGGTCCACATGACACCCACACCGGTTGGACGTCGGTGGTGGCTCCCCGGTTCCCGACGCACGGTGGCTCGCTTGGGCGGGCCGGGGGCTCTGCGGTCTCGGCCGAGCCGGTCTGATTGTGCATCCCGACGGCCGTTCAGGACACGAAGGCGTCCAGGACGTCGCGAATCGAGACGACGCCGCCTTCCTCCCCGGGGACGAGCAGGTGACGAAGTCGGTTGTCGAGCATCAGTCGGGCCGCCTCGGCGATCGTCTGGTCGGGATCGGCAGCGGTGATGTCGGTCGACATGATGTCGGCGGCCCATACCTCGTCGATGTCGGCCCCGTCGTGGATGGCCCGAAGCACGTCATGCTCGCTCACCACCCCGGCCACGCTGCCCGAGTCGTCGACCACGACCAGGCTGACGCCTCCGTTGATGAAGTGGTCGACCACGGTGCGGAGCGTGGCAGTGGTGTCCACCGAGATCACGTACTTCGAGGCGATGGTGCCGATGTGTTGGTCGGATCGGGTGGTCTCGGCCATGGCGTTTCGTCGGGAACTCACAGGGAATCAGGGAGACTCGACCCGACGACCTCCTGCCGATGACGCTACGCCCTGCAAATCGTTTCGCACAGGGTCGAACGTCCCCGGACCACCCCCACGGCCGGCAGAACCCGGCCCGAACCTGTCTTTTGGCCCTGCCGGCGCCCTCAACGCCTCGTGTACGGTCGGTCCATGGCCGAGCCGCAGAGGCCACCGGTCCGACACCGGCGGCCGTCGATTGCCCGATCGTCACCAGCCGCCCCCGAGGTGACCGGTCGCCGGGCCGTGCTGCAGACCTTGGCAGCAGCCGTGGCCGGCCTGGCCACGGTCGCCGTCGGCGGCTGCCGGCCACCGGAACGAGAGGAGACCGCCATGACCACCTGGACCGAGCCCCGACCGGTCGTCGAGCTGCCGGCGCCGACCGACAGTTCGATCTCGCTCGAAGCGTCGCTGCGGCGGCGACGGTCGGTCCGCGACTTCGCCGCCGAGCACCTGACCATGGCCGAGATCGGCCAGCTGTTCTGGGCCGCACAGGGCGTGACCGCCGAGTGGGGCGGCCGGACCGCACCGTCGGCCGGTGCCCTCTACCCCCTCGAGTTGCTGGCCGTGACCCCCGGCGGCGTGGTGCACTACCTTCCCGACGGCCACCGAGCCGAGTCCACCTCGGATCGCGATCTGCGCTCCGATCTCATGGCCGCCGCCCTGGGTCAGGAGCCGGTGGGCCGGGCCCCGCTCGTCGTGGTCGTGGTCGCCGTGCCGGAGCGAACTGCCTCGACCTATGGCGACAGAAGTGACCGGTACGTCGACATGGAGGCGGGCCATGCCGCCCAGAACCTGTTGTTGCAGGCCGTGGCACTCGACCTCGTCGCCGTACCCGTGGGTGCCTTCGACGACGACGCCGTGGCCGGGATCCTGGCTCTACCCCCGGGGCACGAGGCCAAGTACCTGCTGGCGGTTGGTCACCCGTTGTCGTGACGACCGGGACCCAGGCCGCATACTCAGGCCCGCACGACTGTAGAGACCATCGACTGGCAATGGACACCGTCGCATGACCATGGACATCATCGCTGCCGGGGCCATGATCGTGATGGGTGCAGCCATCGCCGGAGTCTGGACCCGTGACATCGTGGCCGGCGACAGGGTCGACCTCAGCGGCGGGATCTTCGCCGCCCGGGATTCCGACCAGACGCTGCTGTGGCCGCACTGGCTGGCCGAATACGCCACGGCTGCGGCCCTGGTCGTAGCCGCTCTCGGCATCGTGGCCGATGCGGACTGGGCGCCGGCGCTGACCGGCATCGCCACCGGGGCCCTGCTCTACACCTCCGTCAACTCCCTGTCGTGGGCGTTGTCGGGACGAGATCGTACGGCCTACGCCATCCCCATGGTGACCGGTGTTGTCGTCGGCCTCTTCCTGGTGGTCCACCTGTTTGTGTCGTGACGAGCAGGATTCGCGATGGGACTGCTCGGTCAACCGGGTCAGCCGCCCCGCCGGCCGTCGGCCAGGTCGAGCTCCCGTTCTCGACGGTCACGACGGTGGGTCGGGCAGGTTTCCCGACACCAGTCGGGGTAGCAGCCAGGGTTTGGAGGTGAGCAGCTGCACGATCGGGGGCGGCGGGTCGGACTCCCGGATGGCCTGGGAGCGCCGCTCCGGCCATTGGAACGGCAGCTCGGTGTAGCTTCGGGGCTCGGTCATGGCCGCCCCCGCCTCCAGCGCCGCCTGCACAACGGCCCGTTGCTGATCGACGTGACCCGGCAGGCCGACCGGAAGACCCATGGGATGTGCCAAGCCCACCACCCGGGGTGCTCCGGTGTTGACGGTCAATGGTGGAATCAGTGACAGACAGACGGTCGGCACGCCGAGGTCCTCGATCACGTTGGCCACCAGTCCCACGGACCGGTTGCAGAACGGTCAAACCGGAACCAGCAGCACCAGGTCGACGTCATCGGCCACCAGCTCCGCTCCCAGTTCGGGCCCGGTCACGGTCACCAGCCCGGTGGCGTCCAGGATGTAGCCCATGATGGAGAAGTGGCGGTGGTTGGCCTCGCCGATCACCCCGCCGGCGGCCAGCTCGGCCAGCCGCCGGGCTGGCAGCACGACCTCGAGGTCCTCCTCCACCGGGGTCCGGTCGATGTGGAGGTGATGGATGCCGACGTCGGTGGCGGTGGCGGTGGCCGGCACGGCCCGCCAGCCGTCGTCACCCCGCCACGGGTCGTCCCGCTCGGCCTGTTCGTCGAACGGCTCGTCGCCGAGTGGGGCGATGCCGGCGGTGCTGATCAGCGCCACCCGACAACTGGAAAGAGGCTTGGTGAGCGGCGTCCACGACACGTGCTCGGGCGGCCGTTCCCGCTCGGTCCATGCCTGCATGACCTTGCGGGCCAGGAACGGTAGATAGCGATACGGATCCATCAGCGTCAGTATCAATCGGACGCCGGGCCGCGCCCAGGGCCCAACGTCCCTGTGGGTGGACTCAGACGGTGATAACCGTCTTACCCCGCGAATGTCGGCGGCCGACGAGATCCAGCGCCTCCGCCGTCTCGGCCAGGGGGAAGGTCCGGCCCACGACGGGGACGAGCTGTCCGGACTCGATGAGTTCCCGCAAGGCGATCAGGTCCCCCCGCTTGAACATTGACAGGAACGGATGCAGTTTCTGGGACACGAACGGCGAGAGCAGGCGGGCGGCGATGATCCGGCGCAGGCTGCCGGCGAGGCGGCCCCCTTCGCCCGAGTTCGGTATCAGCACGCCCTTCGGTGTGAGCACCCGCCGGCGTTCCGACAGCGAATGGGTGTCGGCGATGTCGAGGATGAGATCGTACGGCTCGCCCGTTTCGGTGAAGTCGTGGGTGGTGTAGTCGATGACGTGGTCGGCGCCGATGGACTGCACCAGCTCGACATTGCCGGTGCTGCAGACGCCGGTGACCTCGGCTCCCATCTCCTTGGCGATCTGGACCGCCATCGTTCCGATCCCGCCCGAGGCCCCGACGATCAGCACCCGCTGTCCCGTTTGCACGTCGCCCACATCCCGCACCGCCTGCAGCGCCACCATGCCGGCCATGGGTACCGCCGCCGCCTGCTCATGGCTGATGGCCGCCGGTTTGGCCACGAGCTGGGCCTCGGGCACCGCAACGTACTCGGCGAAGGCGCCCTTGCACCAGCCGAACACGTCCTCGCCCGGCCGGAAATGGGTGACCTTCGACCCGACGGCCTCGATGTGGCCCGAGATGTCGGTTCCCGGGACGCGGGCTCCTCTCGGGTGCCGGAGCCCGAAGCCGAGGCGGATCATGTAGGGGACACCGGTCACGATGGAGTAGTCGGCCCAGTTGACCCCGGCGGCATGAACACGGACCAACACCTCGCGGTCACCGGGAATCGGCGGCGCAACATCGTCGAGCCGAAGAACCTCGGGGGGACCGTAGCTGTCGTGGACCATCGCCTTCATTGATCGGCTCCTCGCTGACGGTGCCGTGAATGAGCGGCGCCGTTCTCCTCGTGGCTGTCATCGTGCCGCCCGGTTGGGCCGCCCCACCAGGGCCGTAGGTCCGTTGTCGTCGCCCGGCTCCGAGTGCCGGGATCACGGCTGCTACCATCTCCCGCGACCACCAGAGCCAAGGATGGGATCGTGCCCGCCAGATTAGTCCGTGCCGTGGCGATGAGGCTTCTCATCCTCGCTTTCGTGTTGCTCCTCCATCCGTCCGCGGCCGGCGCCCAGGCGCCCCAGGCCGAGGCCAGCGTCGTCACGGTGAGAGCCCGGGGCTCCATCGGCACGGAGAACATCTCCCTCAGCATCAACGGCCTCGAGCTCGCCTCGTGGAACGCCATCGGCACCGAGTTCACACTTCGCACCGTGACGGTGGAGACCGAAACCGTGGTGTCGTCACTCAGGGTCCAGTTCACCAACGACGGCGGCTGGCCCGAGGCCGACAAGAACGTCAACATCGACTATGTCGAAATCGACGGGGTTCGCTTTCAGAGCGAAGCCTCGACCACCTTCTCCACCGGGACCTACACCCCCGGCGACGGCTGCGCCGGTGGCTTCAAGCAGCGCGAGTGGTTGCACTGCAACGGCTATCTCGAGTACCGGGCGGCGCAGGGTGTCGTCCTCGCCCCCGATCTCGACCCGGAGCCTCCGGCCGGTAATCCCAGCGTGGTCGGCTTCCGGGCTCGGGGAACCACCGGCGCCGAGAACGTCGACCTGCGGATCAACGGCGCCATCGTGGGTTCATGGACGGGACTGTCGACCTCGTTGCAGACCTACTCGGTCACGGTGTCGGACGAAACCGTGATCGACACCATTCGGGTTCACTTCACCAACGACGCCGTCGTTCCCCTGGACCGCAATGTGCTGGTCGATCACCTGGTGATCGACGGGACCCTCTACCAGAGCGAGGCCCCGACCACCTTCTCCACCGGGACCTACACCCCCGGCACCGGCTGTGCCGGTGGCTTCAAGCAACGCGAATGGTTGCACTGCAACGGCTATCTGGAGTACCGGGCGGCGGCCGGGGTGATCCTGGCCGACGGCGCCGAGCCGCCCGGTCCGGACCGGGTCCGAGTGATCGTCGACACCGATATGGGTCCCGACATCGACGACGCCCTGGCTCTGGCCATGGTCCACGGCTATGTCGGCGAAGCCAAGGCCGAGATCGCCGCCGTCACCATTTCCCGCAACTCCGACACCGGTGCCCGCTACGCCGATCTGGTCAACACCTTCTACCGGCGACCGGACATCCCCATCGGCGTCTACCGGGGAACCACCAATCAGGACCAGAACAACTACTATTACGTGGCCGACGTGGTCAACAGCGGCGACTTCCCCCACGACGTCCACCTCACCCCGATACCGGAGGGGTACAAGGTGATGCGCCGGGCACTGGCCGACGCCCCCGACGGCAGTGTGGTGCTGGTCCAGATCGGCTACTCGACCAACACCGCCGCACTCCTGCGCAGCGGTCCCGACGAGATCTCCCCCCTGTCCGGGATAGAACTGATCGAAGCCAAGGTGAGGCTGCTGTCGGTCATGGGCGGCAACAACGGCTCGTCCAGTACCGAGTTCAACATTGCCCAGGATGTGGCCGCCGCCCGGCAGGTGTTCGATCAGTGGCCGGTCGAGCTGTACCAGAGCGAGGCCAACCTGGGAGGGGGGATCTTCTACCCGCTGGAGAGCATTCTCCAGGACTTCACCGAACCAAACCCCCACGTGATCCCGGTGTCCTATTTGAACCGTGACATCCCGTGGCATCGGGACAACGGCGACTACTACGACATGAGAACCTGGGATCTCACGTCGGTGATGGCCGCCGTGGAGAACCCGGACACCTACTTCATGGTGTCGGGCCCGGGCACCGTCCGGATCGACGGTCAGGGGTTGACGACATTCGAGCCGAGCGCGCTCGGGAAACATCGGACGCTGGGTCGATTCTGGGAACTGTCGGAGTCCCAGCGGCAGCTTGTGGTCGACCGGATGATCGAGCTGGTGTCACGCCGGCCGTGAGCGGCCGACGTCCCCGGCCGGTCCTCAGAGCTCGTGAACGGCGAGAGTGGGTTCGCTCAGGGTGCCGATGAAAAGCCGGCCATTGTGGTAGCGGGCCGAGGTGGTGATGGCCACTGCGCCGGAGGAGTCCTGCAGGTTGTGGGCCACGTTGCCGTCGAGGTCGAAGCCGAGCACGATGGCGTGACGCAGCGGCTTTGGTTTGAGCGAGTCGGGCAGCCGGTACGACACCTTACGCAGCCATGGCCGGGGTTGCAGGAGATCCACCATGGCCTGGCGGGGTGACGGGGCCGCCGTCCACAGGATTCCCTCGGCCAGGCTCAGGTTGTCGGGGAAACCCGGAAGGTTGTCGACGAACATCTCGGTCGTTCCCGCCTTGGGGCCACGAAGCCAGTGGCGCCGGATGCGGTAGCGACTGGTCTCGGCCACGAACAGCGAGGTCTCGTCGGGGTCGAGGGCCACCCCGTTGGCGAACTGCAGCCGGTCGAGAATGAGGTCCAGCGATCCGTCGGGTCGGCGGGCGAACAGCCGTCCCGTCTCCTGACCCTCCAACAGGTCGTTGACGTAGGTGTGGATGCCCCATCGGGTGGAGGTGTCGGTGAAATAGATGGTGCCGTCGGACGCCACTGCGGCGTTGTTGGTGAACTTGAACGGCTGGTCCTCGAACCGGTCGGCCAGCACCGACACCTCACCGTCGACCGTCACCCGCTGCAGGCCGAGGTCGGCATTGCACACCACGAGTTCGCCGTCGCCCAGGATCTCCACCCCCAGGGGCCGGCCCCCGGCATTGGCGATGTTCTCCGGGGTGCCGCCGCTGCGGCCGAACCGCAGGATGGTCCCGTCGGCCAGCCCGGTGAACACGTTGCCGTGATGGTCGACGGCCACGTCCTCCGGGCCGAGGCCGCCGGTCTCCCAGCGTTGTGCCGAGCGCAGCCGGTCGTTCTCCTCGTACACACCGACGAGATCGGGTGCTTTCGGGGGTTTCCAGTACACCGGCTCGAAGGAGGTCATAGTGCGAACCTACTCCTGGCCACGAGATGCTGTAAACCACTTCCTCGACGTCTCCGACGGTGATGGATTTTTCATTGCGGGCCTCGCCGAACAACGCACGGCCCCGAAAAGGACCTTCGACTCTGTGTTCGTCGTCTCGTCGATCGGAGACTGGTTGCATGGCTGATCGAATCGCGTTCGACGAAACAGGGTCGGAGGCGGTCGACGCCAGGATCGGCCATGCCGGGACGCGGATCGACCTCGACGAGCTGACCAAGCGCTACCAGGTGGGCGAGGTCGAGGTCACCGCGCTGGAGAACATCAACCTCCACGTGGACGAGGCGGCGTTCGTGGTCATCCTCGGTCCATCGGGCTGCGGCAAGACGACTCTGCTCAACATGATCGGCGCCCTCGACACCCCGACGTCGGGCAGCGTCAAGGTGGCCGGCATCGATCTCGGTCGGGCATCGGCTGCCGAGCGGGCCGAGATGCGCCGGACCACGGTCAGCTTCATCTTTCAGACGTTCAACCTGTTTCCCGCCCTCACCGCCTTCGAGAACGTGCGCTTCGGGGCCGATGTCAGCCGGCGGTCCGACGCCGACGACCGGACGAGGCAGGCACTGGACCAGGTCGGCCTGGCGCCCCGCCAGAATCACTTTCCCCACCAGCTGTCCGGCGGTGAGCAACAGCGGGTCGCCATCGCCCGTGCCCTGGCCACCGGCAACCCGATCCTGCTGGCCGACGAACCCACGGGGGAGCTCGACTTCCGGACCGGGGTCCAGATCCTGCAGGTGCTGGAGGAGCAGGCCCGGGCCGGCATGACGGTGCTCGTCGTGACCCACAACCGCGAGATCTCCCGGATCGCCGATCGGGTGATCGAGCTCTCCAGCGGCCACATCGTCTCCGACGGGCCACCGGCCGGGGGCCAGGCTCGAACCTCCGATCTGCAATGGTGAGCGCGCCGGCCGGAGGGCAGGGGGCTCGGTTTTGGCTCCGCTGGTCGTGGCGGGACTTCCGGTCCCGCTGGATCGCCATTCTGGCCATCGGCGTGGTTCTGTCCATCGGCATCGGCGTGTACGCCGGCCTGGGCAGCACCGCCACCTGGCGCCGCCAGTCGAACGACGCCAGCTTCGCCGCCCTGGCCATGCACGATCTCCAGGTCGAGCTGAGCCCCGGGACCTTCGTCGAGCAGGGCACCCTGCTCGACCTCGTTTCGAGTATCGAGGATGGGCCGTCGATCGACGCCGTGGCCGAACGGCTGGTGGTGGACAGCCAGGTCGACACCGGCAGCGCCGGAACGGAATCGGTCCTCGTCCCGGCCCGGCTGGTCGGCATGTCGTTCGGCGACGGGCCACCGGTGGACTCGGTCTGGATCCGGGACGGCTCCTCCCCGAGCGACGGCTCCGCACCGACCGACGGCTCCGCCTCGAGCGACGGGACGGCTCCGGTCGCAGTACTGGAGGCGAAGTTCGCCGACTCTCGCGGCCTGCCCACCTCGGGCGCGGTCGTCGTCGCCGGTGGCCGGGAGGTGGACTACTCGGGTCTCGGCGTCATCCCCGAGGACTTCTTCTATGAGGGACCCGAAGGCACGATCTTCTCCGAGGGGGAGCTGGCCATCCTGTATCTTCCCTTGGCTTCGACCCAGGAGTTGGCCGGCCGACCAGGCCAGGTGAACGACCTGGTGATGACGCTGGTCGACGGCGCCGATCGGGACGCGGTCGAGGCCCAGCTGTCCGAGGCCGTGAACCGCTCCGGCCTCGGCGCCACCGTCTCGACCGGCGACGACGCCGCTGCGGTGCGGGTCCTCTACGACGACATCGAGAACGACCAGCGGTTCTGGAACGCCCTGTCCGCCCTCGTCCTGGCCGCGGCCGCATTGGCCGCCTTCAATCTGGTCAGCCGGATCGTGGAGGCCCAGCGGCGAGAGATCGGCATCGGTATGGCCCTCGGGGTTCCCCGCCATAACCTGGCGATCCGCCCCATCCTGGTAGGAGTCCAGGTCGCCGTGATCGGGACGATTGCCGGTGTCGCCGTGGGTTACATCGTCGGTGACGCCTTCGCCGGCGTGCTCGAGTCGTTCCTCCCACTGCCCGTCTATCGCACCGGTTTCCAGCCCGGTATCTATGCCCAGGCCGCGGTCCTGGGCCTCGCTGTCCCGATCGTCGCCGCCGCCATCCCGGTGTGGCGTGCGGTGAGGGTCGAGCCGATCGAGGCTATCCGGACCGGACACCTGACGGCGAAGGCCGGCCGGATGACCGACTGGACCGGTCGGATCCCGCTTCCCGGATCGACCTTGACCCGGATGCCGCTGCGCAACGTCCTCCGCACCCCGCGACGAACCGTGCTGACCGCGGTCGGGGTCGGGGCCGCCATCACCGCCCTGGTCGCCGTACTGGGCATGCTTGACAGCTTCGATCGAGCCATCAGCCAGGGCGGCGACGAGTTCACCAGGGGTGGTGTCGATCGGATCATCGTGCAGCTCGACACGTTTTACCCGTCGGATTCGCCCGTCGTGGCCGGAATCGGCGACGTCGCCACAGTGGGACGGATCGACGCCGCGCTCCGCCTGCCGGTGACGGCACTGGGCGGCGACGGCAACGAGGATCTCGACCTGCTGGTCGAACTGGTCGATCTGGACACGGCCCGCTGGACTCCGACCGTGATCGACGGGGCCACCCCGACCGGTGAGGGCGGTGGGCTGCTGCTGGCCCGCAAGGCGGCGACCGACCTCGGTGTCGGTGTCGGTGATCGGGTGACAGTGCGCCACCCGGTCCGGACCGAGGCAGGCTTCGCCCTGGCCCAGACCGAGGTCGAGGTTGCCGGCATTCACGCCAACCCGATCCGGATCTTCGCCATCGGCGATGTCTCGCTGGCCCCGGTCTTCGGCCTCCAGGGGGCGGCAAATCTGGTCCACGTCTACCCGGCGGACGGCGCCACCCGGGCCGACGCCCAACGATCGATGTTCGACCTTCCCGGTGTGACGTCCAGCCAGCCGGTGGCCCGGATCAGTGAGGCCATCGACGAGGCCCTGGCCCAGATCGTCAGCATTCTGGTGGTGGCCGCAGCGGCCGTGCTGATCCTGGCCCTGCTGATCGCCTTCAACACCACCAGGATCACGGTCGAGGAGCGACAGCGGGAGCACGCCACGATGCGGGCGTTCGGTCTGCCGATCCGCTCGATCGTCGGCACCGTCGTGCGGGAGAGCGTGGTGACCGGTATTGCCGCCACCGTCGTCGGCCTGGTCGGTGGCGTCATCTTCATCCAGTGGATGCTCCGCTCCCTGGCCACCACGACCCTGCCCGACGTCGGCATCGACCTGTATGTTGCTCCGGCCACGATTCTCGTGGCCGCCATCGTCGGCATTGCCGTCGTCGCCCTGGCCCCGGTGCTGCTGGCCCGCCGGATCGCCACCATGGACGTTCCCGACGCCCTGCGAATCATGGAGTGACCTGTGGTGGGGTTCGGGCCCGCATCGGGTGACGTTCGGCCCTGTTCCCCGCCGGCGCACCGCTCTACGGTGAGCATCGCGGGTGGAAGGAGGATCGCACGATGACACGCACCGAACGGAAACTCAGCCCCTGTGGAACGCCGCTGACCCGTCTGCTCCTTGCCGCCTTGGCCGTCGCGGCCGCGGCCGCTGCCGCCGTCGGCATCGCCTTCCTGGTCGGAATGCGGACCAAGTCGCCCGGCGTGCAACGAGCGGTGAAGCAGATGAACAAGAACTTCTGGAACCCGAGAGCCATGGAGACCGCCGGTACGCCCGGCGCCTACGCCTCCATCGTCCACCATGTCGGCCGCCGGTCGGGCGCCACGTACGAGACCCCGGTGGTGCCGGTGAAGACGGACGACGGTTTCGCCATCGCCCTGCCCTACGGCTCCGGAACCGACTGGGTCCAGAACGTGCTCGCCGCCGGGCGGGCGACGATCACCCATGAGGGCGAGACGTACGAGGTCGATCGGCCGAGCGTGGAGTCGATCGACAGTCTGGACGTTTCGTTCGGTGAGTCGGACGACCGAGCCCACCGCATCTTCGGGGTGGAGGAGTGTCTTCGGGTTCACGTCGCCCCCACCACACCGGCGGAGGTGGAGGAGGCAGCCGGCTCCCGTCCCGAATGATCTGAACCGGCTATCCGAAAGGTTCGGTGTCGCATCGGCAATCCCACCGGTCGAACGGCGATGAGCGGGACCTTCGGCCATGGTTGCCTCAGCCGCGGTTGCCGACAATGGAGTGGAACAAACCACAGGAGAATGGAAATGGTCATCATTGCCCAGGCGGCGTCGAAGTTCCTGGCCAACCAGCGCATCGCCGTCACCGGGGTCTCCCGCAACCCGGGCGAGCACGCGGCCAACTGCGTCTACAACCGGCTCAAGGAGCGGGGTTACGACGTGTTCGCCGTCAATCCCAATGTTGACTGGGTCGAGGGTGACGTCTCCTATCCCGATCTGGTGGCCATTCCCGACGGTGTCGACGCCGTGGTGATCGGCACTGCACCCGAACACGCCCCGCCGACCGTGCAACAGTGCATCGATCTCGGCATCAGCCACGTTTGGTTCCACCGGGGACCCGGTCATGGCAGCGCCAATCCCGAAGCGGCCCAGCTGGCCCGCAACCATGGGCTGGCGGTGATCGACGGTGGCTGCCCGTGCATGTTCGGGCCCACCGCCGACATCGGCCACAAAATCATGCGACCGGTTCTCCAGTTCACCGGCAACGTACCCCGCCAGGTGTGATGCCCACCGGTGTGATCAGCCGGCGTGACCGTCCCTGTGATGAGGTGTGTCGTCAGTGAGGGAAGGCGATCTCGAGTATCCCGAACACGGTGAACAGTAGCCCGACGATGGTGGCCACGATCACGATCAGGCTGCGCTCGCCGGCGGTTGCGATGGCCACTGCGCCCAGTACGAAGGCCCCGACGGCGGAGAAGTAGGCGATGAGCATGGGAACGGTCAGCCACAAGTTGTCGAAGAATTTCTCACCACCTCGCTGGCCGGCTGCAACCAACAACGCGAACAGGCCGATGAAGGCCAGGAAGACCACGCCGGCCAGGGCCGACCACCGACCGAGCACCGAGGAGGGAACGAACATGGCGTCAGTCTCAACGGTCGGGGGCCGCAGCGGCAGAGGCAAAGGTCACGCCGGGCCTGTAGGCTCGCCGCCGTCACCACCGGCCCCACACGCCGCCGATCCGGCGGGCACCCCGACATTCGATCAAGAAGTAGTAGGGAGTAGGCGATGAGTGACAAACCACGACTTCCACCACGATGGTTCATCCGCACCGCCTGGTTCGTCCACCGGCGGGTTTTCGCCTTGACCGGCGGTCGATTCGGACTGTGGCGGCCCAAACCCGGCGGTTGGGGCACGCTTCGGCTCACCACCACCGGCCGACGCTCCGGCCGGGTACGCAGCGTGATGGTCGGCTATTTCGAAGACGGCGACAACTACGTCACCATGGCCATGAACGGTTGGGGTGAGGGGGAACCGGCATGGTGGCTCAACCTGCAGGCCGACCCCGAGGCCACGATCGAGGTGGCCAAACTGGCCGGCCCCCGCCCGGTCACGGCCCGGGCGGCCGAGGGCGAGGAGCGGGACCGGCTGTGGGACCGGTGGCGCCGGATCGACAAGAACCTCGACGACTATGCTGAGATGCGATCGACCCCGACCGCCGTTGTGGTGCTGGAGCCCCGCCACGCCTGACGACCGCCCGGAACCTCCCCATGTCCCTGGTCAGCATCTCCATCACCGGCCCCGACCCCGATTGGTTGGCGGACCACGCCCGCTCGCTGGTCGAAGAACGGTTGGCCGCCTGCGGTAACATCATCCCCACTGTTCGTTCGGTGTACCGGTGGGGCGACGCCGTGGAGGACGAGCTGGAGGCCCATCTCATCGTCCACACCCGGGCCGAGCACATCGCCGCCGTCATCGAGCGCACCAACGCCGCCCATCCTTACGACACCGTGCAGATCCTGGCCACCGAGATCGTCGAAGCCGATCCCGACTACGCCCAGTGGGTCTATGACTCGACCGAACGCTGAGCACCGAGTTCCCCGTCGCGCTCTGGTGGGGTGAGGTCCCCCTGCCCGGCTCGCCAACCCACCAAAGCCGGCCTCGGCGGCTCGCCGGCCCGCCACGCTCGGTGGGTGGGTCAGAACTTCACGCCCACGGCGTCGCACAGGAACGCCATGAAGGGGGCCGCCGCCTGACACCGCTGGGTGAACAGTTCGGGCAGTTCGCCCGAGGTGATCTGGGTCTGGGTCACGGGGCCGCTGGCGATGAAGTCCTTGCGCTTGAGGTCGTCGATGAGGGGGTGATCGGCATCAAACCCCTTCGGCGGTCGCTTCAGCGACTCACCGCCCAGCGAGAACCACTGGGTGAACGAGTCCGAGTGCGTGGCCGAGCGCCAGCGATCGGGTTCGGCGTCGATGGCGGCCCGGATCCGGGCGGCCACCGGCGTCGGCGGTCGCCACAGTCCGACGCCGATGAAACAATCCCGGGGGGCCAGGTGGAGGTAGAACCCCGGTGCGTGCGCATCTCTGCCCATCTCGTGGCGGAACTGGATGCCGGTGTTGGTCTTGTACGGTGTCTTGTCCTTGCTGAACCGCACGTCGCGGTGGATACGGAACAGCGAACCCCCCGATTTGCGGGGCTCGGCGGCGAAGTGGGGCGAGATCTCCTCCAACCGGCCGGCGAAGTCGGTGATGAACTCCAGCGCCGGTTCCCGAACCGACCGCTCGTACCGCTCCCTGTTGGCCTCGAACCATTCCTTGTTGTTGTTATCGGCCAGTTCCCGGAAGAAGGCGAACAGATCCTTGGTGAAGTAGGGATCGGACATGGTCGTACTGTACTACTGTCGTGCCATGGCCGATTCCTACGAGGTCCAGCGCTCGGTGACGGTGAAGACCGGACCCGACACCATCTTCGACCTGATCGTCGACCTGCGGAAATGGCAGCGATGGTCGCCGTGGGAAGGGCTCGATCCCAACCTCGAGCGAGACTACCGCGGCCCCGAGTCCGGCGTCGGCGCCGGCTACACCTGGTCCGGCAACAGGAAAGCGGGTCAAGGCGAGATGACGATCACCGAGGCGGACCGGCCTCGGCGCGTCGCCCTCGACCTTCAATTCCTCAAACCGTTCAAGTCGCAGAGTGTGACCCGCTTCGACCTCGAGCCGGGCGCCGACGACTCATCGACCACGGTGCTGTGGACCATGACCGGCCGCCACACTCTCCTGACCAAGCTGCTCAGCCCGATCTTCAACATGGATCGGATGATCGGCCCGGATTTCGAGCAGGGTCTGGCCAACCTGCGGACCGCCGCCGAGGCCGAGGTCGGCTAGTCGATTGGCTCCAACGGGGCGGTAGTCGTAGGCGGTGAGGGATCGGGCTGGTCCGGGTTGATTGGTTGGCTGTTTGGCGTTGGTGGCTTGTGATGGTTTGCGTGTCGGGTTCGGGGGTTCGGGTTCCGGTTTGACGGCTGGCCAATTGGCGAGTCACGCCTACCATGACGGAGGTTCGGGCCCGGTAGACACCCACACTCCACCGAACGTGAGACTCGTAGATTGATTCACAAATAGTGATCTAATTGCTTGTATATCGAACATGCGTTTGCTATAGTGAAGGCATGATCAGCGGCGGGTTGCCACCAGAACCACACAGCGACGATCTGACGCTGTTGCACACCGGCGTCCATGCCGTGTTGGCAACCAACCTCGACAGCCTCTCTGTGGCCGAGCTGCTGGACCGGGCCTGCCGACTACAGAAACTGTCGGCCCGAATCGACGCCGCCCGAGCCGCAGTGTTGGCCGCGGCCGACACTGCCTCCGAGGCACCGGGCGTGCTCCGCGAACTTGGGTTTCGCAACGCCTCACAAGTAGTGGCGGCCGAAACCGGGGCACCGGCCCGGGAGATCCACGCCACCGCCCGCGCCGGGCAATGGCTGGAAGGGTTCCCGATCTTCGCCCAGGCCGCTGCCGGCGGGGTGTTGACCCTGCGGCACCTGCGGGAGTTGAAGAGCTTGGACACAGCCGATCGGCGAGATGCCCTGGTTGCATCCCAGGACGAGTTGGTGGCTGCCGCTCGGGAACACGACTTTGTGGAGTTCACCAACCGGCTCACCGTGTGGTTGATCAACCACACCGATACTGACGAGGTGCAAGAGCAGGTCAAGAAGACCTCCTGCACATGGAACGCCAACACCGACGGGTCCATCGATGGCCGGTTCCACCTCGACCCACTCTCAGCGGCCGCGGTCGGCACCGCGTTGGGTGATGAGATGCAGCGCCTGTTCCGCCAACAATCCGAAGGGCCCGGCAACGCAGACACCCTCAACCGCCGGCGGGGTCAAGCCCTCGTCGGCCTGATCATTGGTGGGGCCGAAGCCCCCGGGTCGGCCACCACCACCCCACTGGTCAACCTCGTCATCGGCCAGAAGATCCTGGAGAACTTCCTGGAGCGGTACCTGGATCCCGACACCCCGGCGGTCCCCGTGGATCGTGATGATCCGGACTACCGGTGTGAACGCATCGACGGGACACCGATCCACCCGGATCTTGCGTTTGTGGCCACCGCGGTGGCCGAGTTCGAACGGATCGTGCTCGACGAACGATCCCGGGTGATCGACATGTCGGTCAAGGCCCGGGGGTTCCCGGACTGGATGAAACGAGCGCTACTGATCGAAGCCAGAGGCAGATGCAGAACCCGGGGCTGTGACTCGCCGTACCACTGGTTACAAGTTGATCATGTCGAACCGCATTCAAAAGGTGGGCCAACCTCGCTTGCCAACGGGCAGATCCTGTGTGATCCGGACAACAAGTGGAAGCGCGACCATGTACAGGCCGTGGCCTGAACCGGCAGGCTCGCGCCTCTCCACTCCTGAACCTTGAAAATCGAAGAGACCCAGGCCGGACCCGGGGCCGGTTAGACCGCCGGACCCACATCCCGGTCGCGGCGTCGGCGGCGGGCAACCACCACACCGCCACCACCGACAGCTACGAGGGCGGCGGCCGCAACTCCCGACCGCACCAGGCCGTCGCGACCCAGGTCGTCGACGGTGGCATCGAGGTCGCCGGTGGCGGCCTCGACCTCGGCCAGGTCGTTGTTCTCGAAGGCATCGACCGCGGCCGCCATCCTGCCATCCAGGTCCCGGCCCAGGGCCCCGATCCGGTGGAACATCCCGTCGGCTCCCTGGATACCGTCATGGGCGTCACGCAGTTGGAGCGAGGCGGCGTCGACCCGGTCGACCAGCCGGGTCACCTCATCCAGGTTGTCGGCTGCCTGGTAGGCCTGCTCCAGCTCGTCGGGCAGTTGCGCCCCCACCGGTTCCAGCCGCTCGACCATCGTGTCCCTGATCTCGAGCACCTCGGCTGCCTCGGCCATGAGATCATCGGCCGGGCCGAACCGCCAGGCGGTCATGGCCTCCCGGACCGCCAGCGGGGGTGACCACGGGGCTCCGGTCGTTTCGAGCTCGGCGTAGGCCGCCCGGGACGCGTCCCGCTGTTCCAGGATCGGCCGGTCACCCGGTGGCACCACCCACTCGGTGAACAGTTCGACCACCGCATCGTCGGCGACCCGACCCCGGTTCTCGATCAGGTCCAGGTAGCGGCGCCAGCCGTCGGTGAAGCCGGTCGGTTCGACCTCGCCGTCGCCGGCATAGGAGATCTCGTCGTTGTCGGCGGCCTGCATGACCTCGGTCAAGGTGTCGACCCCTACCAGATCGGCCAGGCGCCGGCTCACCGTCCATGACGCGGCGTAGCCCCAGCGTTCCTGCTCGGCGTCACCGGAGCCGTACTCCCAGAGGGCCAGGGGCAGGCGGTTGGGGTCATCGAGCGCGGTCACCGGCGGTTCGGGCCGGTCCTGTTCCATGGCCTGCACCACTTCGGCCGCCAGCACGTCGGCCAGGCCCTCGGTGATCCAGCGCTCGTCGAAGAGTCGCTCGTTGAGCCAGACGTGGGCCAGCTCATGCATCACCACGTGATCGTCCAGCTCGTCGCCAATGGTGATCTGCCGCCGCCGCCAGTCGTACCAGCCGCCGTAACCCTCCAGGTAGGGGGAGAACGACTCGAGCACCACCAGTTCCTCCTCCACCGGCCAGTCCAGTCCCACCGTGTTGATCAGGATGGGCAAGCCTTCGTGCAGGTTGGTGGTCACGTGGTCGACCCACTCCTCGTCACCGGGCCAGGCCCGGATCTCGATGGCGTGACCGTCGACCTCCAGTGCGGTGGCCGTCAGCTCGCTGTCGCGGGTCAGTGACACCAGGGACCAGAACTGCTCGGGGTCGATGTCGAGGGCCTCGAACCGCAGCTCGTCGTCCTCGCCCCGCACGGTGAATTGCGAGTCGATGCTGGCGACGCTGGTGTCGGTGAACCCGTTCGGGGTCACGATGCTGACCGACGCCTGCTCCAGGTAGGGGTGAACCCAGGCCTCGAAACCGGCATAGGCCGGATTGACCCGGACGAATGTCTCGCTGCGAGGTTGGCCGGGGGGAAGGGAGTAGCGCACGACGATGTTCGCCGTCTGCCGGTAGAACAGGTTGCGTCGAAACCTGATCTCCAGCAACAGGAAACCCCCGGTCCCGTCGTCGGTGCCGAAGCTCAGCGGGTTGCCGGCCTGGTCGGCGACCGTGATATCCCGGGCCACGTCGGGGATCGGCAGGGCGTAACCCTCGAAGAAGTACTGGTAGTAGCCATCGGCGGTGTAGCGGTTCGGCTTGTCGGCGGTCACCGCCAGATCAATGGTGACGCTCACCGTGCCGGCCTCGGGGTCGACTCGATATTCGTAGTCTGCGGCCGTGTCGACGTCGGGGTCGTCGACGGTGGCCGACGCCGCTCCGGCCGACGCGGTCAGAGCCATCACGACCACCAGGACCACCGACAGGCCACGTCGTGCACTGGGCACGGCAAGGGGGAGCAGCCTCCTCGGTGTCATCGTGATGCCAAATCTAGTGGGGGCCTCGATGCGTGAAGCCATCGAGCCTGCGGCACCCGACACAACTATCATGTGGTTACCTGCAGTTTCTTGCCGGCCCGACTGCGGACAGCGACCCCATCTATGGCTTTTCGGATCCAACTCAATGAACGTGTGGACGACGCCATTCGACGCCTGGCCCGGGAACAGACGTCCGAGGCCCTGACCAATCTCCGGGAGCCGGAGCGGCGAGGTATTGTCGAATCGGTTCACGACTGCCGGAAGCGGTGCAAGAAGGTCCGAGGCTTGATCCGGCTGGTTCGTCCCGCCGCCGGAGACGACTACCGGCCGATCAACACCGGCTACCGGGATGCGGCCCGCATGCTGTCGGTCTATCGCGACTCCCACGCCCTGCTCGAAACCTTCGACGACGCGGTGGCAGCCGAGCCCCTTGGTCTTCCTCCCGGAGGTCTCGGCACGGTTCGAGCCGAGCTGGCCCGACGCCGGGACGCGGCGACGGCCGCGGTCGAAGGCGATGTGGCTCCGATCGGCGAGGTCATCGCCAGATTGGAGTCGATGGCCGACGGCATAGACGCCTGGACGGTGGACGGCGACGGGTGGGACGCCATCGAGGGAGGATGGGCCAAGACCTATGGGCGGGGCCGGGTCGCTCTGGAGGCCGTGCTCCATGAGCCCGCGGCCGAGGCCTTTCACGAACTTCGCAAGCGGGCCAAGTACACCGGCTATCACCTTCACCTGGTGCGGGAGGCCGACATACCCGGCGGTCGGGCCCTGCAACGGGCCTTTGAACGACTGTCCGACGGACTGGGTGATGCTCACGATCTGGCTGTGCTCGGTGAACAACTGGCCGAGACGCCAAGTGCCTTCGGCCATGACGAGACCGTGGCCGCGGCGCGGGTCTTTCTCGACCGCCGGCGGCTCGAGCTGGAGCGGCGTTCGGTGCGGCTGGCCCGACAGCTGTATCGGGAGGAACCGGACGATTTCACCCGTCGCATCGGTGCCCATTGGTGGCTGTGGCACAACCATGGCCCGGCCGACCGGGTGGGCGAGATCGCGGCGCTGCACGAGCCGGATGACAACCTGCAGCAGTTGACGGTGACCGAACTGCAGACCCTGGCTCGCAACCATGACCTTCCCGGTCGATCCGGCCTACGCCGCGACGAACTGGTGGCCACCCTCCGGGCCCATGGGGTGAACGGCGCCGACGCCTGAGAAACGGGGCTACGGTTTGATGGTCTGGTGACTGCGGACCGGGCTCCTGGAGCGGGCGGAGTGGCCGGGTGAGGACTGGCGACGGGGCGGGCGGTCACCGAGGCCGAGAATCGACTCCAGGTCGCTGCGGGGCATGGGCCGATAGAAGAGGAAACCCTGGGCCAGGGATCCGCCCACCTGTTCCACCGCCGAGGCCTGTTCGGTGGTTTCGACCCCCTCCAGAATCACCAGCAGGCCGAGAGCCCGGCACAGGGTTACCAGCGAGGCGGTCAAAGCCCGGGTGACGTTGCCGTGGATGAGATCCCGGACAAAAGTCCGGTCGATCTTGACCACGTCGATCGGGAGTTCCCGCAGATGGGCCAGGGACGAGAATCCCGTGCCGAAGTCGTCCAGGCCGACCCTCAGACCGGCCTGGCGCAATCGTGACAAGGTGGGTAGGGCGGCGTCGGTGTGAAGCACGGCCGACTCGGTGATCTCCAGCACCACCAGACCGGGATCGAGGTCGGCATCGGCGACGATGTCCAACAATCGATCGCCGAAATCGCCATCGCTCAATTCCGACGCCGACACATTGACAGACACCCAAAGTGAGCGACCTCGTCGAGCGAAGTCGGCGGCAGTGGCCATGGCCCGTTCCATCACCCGCCGCCCGATCGCACCGAGCAGGGCGGCCTCGTCGGCCACGTCCAGGAAGTCGCCCGGGCCGATCAGACGACCGTCGTCGTCGCGCCAACGGACCAGGGCCTCCATGCCGATGATGCCGGTACCGGGAAGTTGCACGATGGGCTGGTAGTGGACCTCGATGCGATCGTCGTCCAGGGCTCGGCGCAGGCCCTCCTCCACATTGAACCGACGGTTCACGGTGGCCCGGAGCTCGGCGTCGAAGATCTTGAGCCGGTTGCGGCCCAGCTGCTTCGCCTTGTAGGCCGCCGTGTCGGCCTGGCCCAGCAACGTGTTGGCATCGAGCCTGGGGCTGGCGCCCCATCGCCCGGGTCCGAAGCCGTCACTTCCGTCCCACGGTCGATTCGATGGCCGGCCGGGGTGCTCGCCGGCCACGGCGATGCCGATGCTCATGGTGACGTGCACCGGCCGGCCGGCCACCACGAACGGTTCCTGCATGATCCTCAGCATCTCTTCGGCCGCCCGCACCGCTCGGCTCAGATCGGCCTGTCCCAGTACGGCCACGAACTCGTCACCCCCCAGTCGGGCCACGAAGGCGTCGGGAGCCTGGGCCATGGCCTCCAGCCGTTGGCCGAGCTCGGCCAGCAGGTCGTCGCCGGCCTGATGACCGAGTGAGTCGTTCACCACCTTGAAGCGGTCAAGATCGCAGAACAGCACGGCCGGCGAGGCGTCATGGGCCAGCCAGCCGTTGAGTACCTCGAGCAGCTGGGTCCGGTTGGCCAGACCGGTGAGCGGATCGGTGTTGGCCCGACGATGCAGTTCGGCCTTGAGCCGCTTCTCCTCGGTCACATCCCGTCCCAGTCCGAAACAGCGACCGACGGTGGCGTCGAAGTGCAGCGCCCACTGCACGTCGCGGTAGCTGCCGTCGGCGGCCCGCATGGGAAGGATGGAGTCGCATCGACCATGGTCCCGCAGCTCGGCCTCCAAACGGGCCTGGGTGAAGCCATCGTCGGGGGGCAGCAGCGACCACGAGTCGAGGCCGAACACCTCGTCATGGCTATAGCCGAGGAGGTTCTCCCACGCCGGGTTGGATTCGATGATGCGGCCCCACTGGTCGTAGACCACGAACAGTGTGTCGCCGGTGGCGAAGAATCGCTGCAGCAGGTGATCGCCCGAATCCTCCCGCTCGGCGGTGGCCAGCATCACACACCTCTCGCCGGCACGACAGACCGTGTCGTCGTCCGGCCCGTCGGCCGACCGGCGGGAACCGGGGGCGGTCAGGGGGCGGACTCGCCATCGGCTGCGATCGTCGACCCCGAAGCGCAGTCCGGGCGCCACCTCGTCGTCGGCCGAGGTGACCAGAGGATCGCCGAGGTCGGCGTCGATCCAGCGGTTGCTGTGGATGACCCGACCGTCGCCGTCGACCAGGGCAGCAGGAATGGGCAGGATGTCAACCAGCTTCGACCATGTCTCGATTTCGGTCATGACGACTTGGCAGCCCTTGATCGGTGGTCGACCACGCCGATCATGGCGACGCGGCCTCAGGTCAACATCGGCCCCTACAACCATGCAGTTGAGGTTTGCGTCGAACAGCTGCGATTCCCGGCCGGTTTCGACGGCACGACCGGGCGGCATCCCGGTTCACCCCGTCCCGGCCCGCTCAAGAACTGCCGGGGTCTGCCGTTAGTTCCTAGGTCTGCACCTTTTGGAGGAACACCATGTTCGATCGTGTCCGACCCGCCGCCGGCTCCCGCCTGTTGCTGTCGCTATTGGCCACCCTGGCCCTGATCCTGACCGCCTGCGGCTCGTCCGCAACCATCGACGCCACCCAGGGCGACGCCGGTGATGCGACCGGTGACGAGATGGCCGACGCCGAAGCCGCCGGGTCCGGGGAGACGGCTTCTCGAGACTCCGAAGAGTCCACCGATCAGGTCGGCGGCGACACCTACAGCGGCGACACCGATAGCGGCGACACCGACAGCGCAGCGGTGACCGATGTCAATACCGTCGGCGCGCTCACGCTGGCCAGCGTGGAAGAGCCGGTGTCCCATCGGTTCGAGGGCACCATCGAGCTGACCGGCGAGCCCGGGTCCGACATGCCGGGGACCTTCTCCCTCGGCTTCACCGGCGCCCAGGATCCGGCCAACAAGGCTTCGGATGTGACCATGGACTTCAGCGGCCTGATCGACGCCATGACCCAGGCCGGGGGAGAGGATGCGGCCGAGATGGCCATGTTCGCCGGCATGCTGGCCGACCCCATGCGCACCATCACCATCGGCGACACCAGCTACGTCCAGTGGTCGCTCCTCACCATGTTCACCGGCGGTGACGGCGACATGTGGCTGGCGACCACCAATGACGGAGTCGACGACCTGACCTCCAGCTTCGGCATGCAAACCTTCGGCTCGCCCGAGGAGGTGCTGGCCCCCCTCCAGGACGCCAACGCCACCATCGTCACCGTCGGCACCGAAACGATAAGGGGCATGGAGACCACCCACTACCGGGCCGAGGTCGAGTTCAAGGCGTGGTATGAGGCCCTGGCCGCCGACGAGCGGACTGCGTTCGACGCCGAGTTCGATGACTTCGCCCCGGGCGAGATGCAGGCCGTCGTGCCCATCGAGCTGTGGATCACCGACGACGGCCGGGTGGCCAAGCTGTTCTACGACATCTCCGATCCCGCCCTGATGGCCGACAGCGATGGATTGGCCTCGGCCACCATCACCATCGAGGTCTACGATTTCGGAGCCGACCTCGGAATCGTCCCGCCCCCGGCGGACAAGATCCTGAGTGAGGACGAGATCGGCATGAGCTTCGGAGCCTGAGTCGAGGCGCCCCGGCCCGCCGGCGCCCGGACCTGCTGGGCGAACGGCGGCCGGACGGCGTTGAGCCGGAAATCCTGGCAGCTGCCGAAATCGGCCAGATCGATGCGGGCCGTCACCTCGGCCGTCGTGGTGTCGACCCGGACCACGGAGCCGTTGTCGCTATCGGCCACCCAGATGTCGGTGCCGTCCACCGCCATGTCGATGGAGTCGAACTCGGCCTCCGGTACCTGCTCGGCCCTGTCGCCGCCGGGATCGATGCGCCACAGCTGACCGCTCTCGGTTCCAACCCACACCTCGTCTGAGGCGAAGGCCAGGGCATGGGGGAACGGCCCGACCGGCACGGTGGCCTCGACCTCGCCGGTCGCCATCCGCAAACGGCTCACCGTGCCGTCGAGCGAGTTGGTAACCCAGATCGATCCCGCCCCCTCCACCACGTGCAGGGGTCCCTCGCCCACCGGCACCGTGGCCGTGACCTCGTTGTCGGTGGTGTCGATGCGGGACACGGTGCCGTCGCTGTTGTTGACCACCCAGGCCACACCACCGTTGGCCACCACATAGTGGGGATTCTCTCCGACCTCGATGGAGTCGACCAACGTGCCGGTCGAGCCGTCGATGCGGTGCACGGCCCCACCCAGGGGGTCGACGGCCCACACCGAGCCGTCACCGGCGGCCAGACCCAGGGCATAACCCGGCAACTCGACCGATGCGCCGACCCGGACGTTGTCGGGCTCGATACCAACCACCCGACCAACCGCTCGATTGCCGACCCATACCAGCCCGTCGGAGACGGCGACGCCGGAGGCCGAGCCCCCGATGTCGATGGACCCCTCCACCCGTTCGGTCTCGGGATTGATGCGCACTACCACCCCGCAGCCGATGTCCGACACCCAAACCGCTCCCGCTCCCACGTCGACGCTGTCGGGCCGGAACTCGCCGGGATCACGGCCCGCCGGGGGCTCGATGGGGAACGGCTCGTCGTCGGGCAGGGGAAGCCCAGGCAACCCCTCGGCCCGATCGGACTCGTCGCCGGGGTCATCACCCGGCTCCCCCGTCTCGTCTTCGGCGACCGGGTCCGCGGTGTCGGTGTCGGTGTCGGTGTCGTTGCCGTCGAACACGCCACCGCCGAGAACAGCGATCAGCACGGCCAGCAGCACCAACCCGCTGATCACCACCCACCACCATGGTCCACCGAAGCCCGAACGCCGGATCTCGTCATGGTCGGTGATCGTGTCGTCGACGGGCGCTGGCCAACCGGGATCGACACCTGAATTCATACCAGCGATGCTACATGGGGGGCCGGGCTGACTAGGCTCGGGACCTCACCCCTGTCGACACGCCCTACCGTGCGAACACGGTGAAGGAGGTGGTGTCGGCGGGCGCCGCCCGAATTTGGAGGAATCATGCCGCCGACCGCCGACCCTCGTACCGCCCCGCGGATGCCCGCCCTGTTGTCGCTGCTGGCGGCGTTGGTCCTCGTCATTTCGGCCTGCGGTTCCTCCGCCGACACCGAAACCCGAACGGCCGGCGACGGCGCCGATGAGCAGACCGGGAACTCCGGGACCGAGCTGAGCTCGTCGGCGGTCGACGGCGCACGCGAGACCACCGAGTTCACCACCATCGGTGAGTTGTTGACGGCCCGAGGTGTCGACACCACCCCCGAGCCCAGCCGGTTCGACGGCACGTTGGAGATCACGGGAGCACCGGGCTCCGACCTGCCGGCGTCGTTCTCCATGACCTTCACCGGGGCCATGGACCCCGAAACCAAGGCCTCGGAGGTCAGTGTCGACTTCGGAGAGTTCATGCGGGCCATGGCCGAAGCCGAAGGAGGGGCGAGCGAGCAGGAGCTGGCCATGATGTCGGCCGTCTTCGACGAACCCTTGCGCTCCGTCACCATCGGCGACACGGCCTGGGTCCAGTGGGCGTTCCTCACGATGTTCGCCGGCGGCCAGGGCGACGAATGGGTGGAAACCGACGTCGACGGGGCCGACGACGTCACCTCGGAGTTCGGGGGCGCCGCCTTCGGCTCGAGCAACGAGGCGCTGGGACCGTTCACCGCGGCCGGGGCCGACATCGTCGAGGTCGGCAACGAGACGGTTCGCGGGATCGACACCGCCCACTACCGGGCCGACGTGCGCTACCAGCAGTACTACGAGTCACTGTCGGGCGAGGAGAAGGCCGCCTTCGACGAGCAGTTCGACATGGGCGATGTGGCGGTGGACAGCGTCCCCGTCGAGCTGTGGATCGACGATGACGGACACATCGTGAGGATGAGGTACTCGATGTCGGATCCGGCGATGTTCAACGACGTCGACGGGATCGAATCGGTGGAGATGACCATCGAAAGCTACGACTTCGGAGCCGACATCGCGATCACACCCCCGCCGGCCGACAAGATCCTGTCGGGCGAGGAGCTCGGTCTCGACCCCGGGGCCTGATCCTCAGCTGTCCTCGGCCATCGGAACCGCCAGCTCCCAGCCGTTTCGGAGGCTGGCCCCCGGTTCGAACACGACCCCGGATGCTACCTCCCGCCCGATGTTGAGATCCCGCAGTTCCGTCCAGCGCGCCCCGTCACCGAGCAGACGTTCGGCCAGTGTCCACAGCGTGTCGCCCCGGTCGACGATGTATCGGTTCATCCGAACCCCGGGCCGGGTCGGGGCCCGTGACATGGTGTCCGGATCTCCCACGATTCCCCCATCGGGAACGAGGCGGGGGATCGGGGCCGGTGGGTGTCCCCAACCGGCCGGCGTGGCCGCCGACGAGGGACCGCCGTTTTTCGATCCAACCCGGTGACCGGTCGGCGGCGAACCGAAAGGGCCACCGGTCAGGCCGGCAATCCACGCCGCGGAGGCCGGTGGGGGAATGTCGGTGAGGGCAACCGACGGGTTGTGGGCCGACCAGGCTCGAAGATCGCCGACCCCGAACGCGCTCAGCTCGTGGATTCGACGCAGCCGGCGATGAAGGGCCGCCGGTAGCAGGGCCCGTCCACACACGCCGCGTGGTCGAATCTGGCGAACGAAGACGGTGAGCACGACAGCGAGGGTGAGGATCGCGGTCAAGAGGGCGGCGGTCGGGACCACCACCGAGGGCACCACACGATCGTCGTTGGCCCCGGCTGCCGGCATGGTGGTGAAACCGACATAGGCGACCGACATCATCCAGCCGCCAAGCGCAGCTCCCATCAACATGGACGACACGATGGCGGCGGTGGCGGCCACGGTTGCCGGCCTGCGCGACATCACCGTCGGATCCAGCCGTGATTGGGGCACGCTCGAGGCCAATGAACCCACCTCCGCCGCTCGAGAGCATGGTCTTGAGAAGACGCAACCGTAGCACCGTGGCCCACGCCTTGCCCACCGTGAACACTTCGGCACTTCAGGGGTCCGCCCGATATTTTTGGTGGATTTTGCCTGTCGATGCTTCTAGAGTCTGCGGGAGTGCAGGGTAGGTAGGCGGATTCGGCAACAAGGGCGGTCGACATGCTGCGACACGGCGCAGGTCGTTGCGGGCACAGGGGTGGTTGATGGCGGTATCGGGAACGACCTGGCGCGGTAACGGTTCTTCGGCGGCTCCACCACCACCGGCTCCGTCCGATCGACCCGTCCTTGCCGGACCCCCGGTTGGTGTACCAACCGCACCCGGTCGGCCCCGGCACACGGTCTGGATCATCGCCGGATTGCTCACCATGCTCGTGGCCGGAGTCATGGGCCTGTCGGTGGCCCGCAGTCTTGCCGACCGCACCACCGTGCTCCTCGCCGGCCGTGACATCGCCGAGGGCGAAACGATCTCCAGCGAGGATCTGGTCACCGCCGAGGTTGCCCTCGATCCCCGGATCGGTTTCATCGATCCGTCGACCAGGGATGAGGTGGTCGGCCAGGTGGCGGCTCGACCGATCAGCAACGGGACGATCGTGCAGACCGTCGACTTCGCCGCCACTGGAGCCGACGAGGAGGCGGAGGTCATTCTCGGCGCTGCCCTTGATGCCGGTAACTACCCCCGGGTCGGGCTTCGGCCCGGCGACCTCATCGGTCTCATCGAGGTGTCGGATGCCGGTCTGGGAGAGGTGGTGGGCGACTCGCGCCAGGTTGGCGAAGCCGAGGTTGTGGAGACGGTGCGCATCACCCGCTCCGACCATCTCCTCGTGTCTGTTCGCCTGAAGGAGTCGTTGGCCGTGACCGTGTCGCAGCTGGCCGAAGAGGATCGGCTCCGCCTGGTCATCCTCGATGCCGCCGAGGACTCCACACTGCTCCCGGTCGAGCCCGTGCAACCGGCCGACCCGGCCGATCCCGACGATATCAGCACCTCCCCCGGCGACGCCTCCGGCACCGATACATCGACTGGCGACGACGGGGGCGGGCGGTAGTGCCGGTCATCGGACTCACATCGGGCGGCGCGAGCCCGGGTACCACATCGATCGCCCTTGGACTGGCCTTCGCCCTCGGTCAGCAGTCGGGGCACAACCCGGTTCTCATCGAGTCCGATCCCGACGGTGGGGTGCTGGGACTGCGCTTCGGATTTCCGGCTGAACCGAATCTCGCCTCCTACGCCTCGGCACTGGGCCGTTCCTCCGCCGACGGGACACTGCTGGCAGCCCACACCATCGACTTCAGTGGAGTGCGGGTCCTGGCCGGACCCGGGGATCCTCTGATCGCCCGGTGGGCCCTGAATCGCAGTGCAACCGCTATCGCCGATGCGGTCGCACAGCAGGGGGTTCCCACGGTGATGGACCTGGGTCGTACGCTTGGCGATTCCCCGGCTTCGCCCCTGGCCATCGCCGCCGACCGGGTGTTGATCGTCCTTCGACCCACGGCCGCCGAAGTGCAGCGCATGCTGTACACCAAACGGGCCCTCGCCACCGTCGGCTGCCGTAGCGCTCTTGTCATCGTGGGGCACTCGCCCTACAACCCCCAGGACGTGGCCGAGCTGGCCGGTGTGCCGCTCCTGGCCGTGGTGCCCGACGACCCGAAGACGGCGTCGGTGCTCAGGGGTGGTCGCCACACCGTGCGGAAGTTCCGAAAGTCGATGCTGTGGTTGACGCTGCACGAAATGGCAGCCGTGCTACTTCGCAGCTATCCGACCGAAGCCGAGTCGGTGCCGGTTCCCGCCAAACGGTTGCCGGCCAACCCATCGACCGAGGAACTTCGGGCTCTTCCTCCGCCTGTGGAGTCGAGCGGCGACGGCCGGCCGCCGGCACCGGTGCGACCGATGGATCACGGCGTCGCACCGCCCTTGGCTCGCAGCGAGCGGGGCGACCATCAGGAACTGGCGAGATGACGTCGGGAGCTGTGAACGGTCTCGACGTGTCCCGGGTCGTCGACGGCTCCGATGCCCAGCCCACGCCGGCCGAGCACCGTCGGTCGCCGGTCGATCTTCGCCTCGTGGCCGACATCCGGGAGAAGGCCGCCTCCGATATCTCCGATGCCCGCCGTTCGCGGGGCGATGTCATCGTGGACGTGGATGAGGAGGTCGCTCGGGCCGAACCCATGATCTGGCGCCACCTCGACGGCTACGCCCAGTCTCGAGCGGCGTCGGGCCAGGCTCCCCTCACCATCGAGCAGGAGGAGGCCGTCTTCCGGCGGGTCAAGGCCGAGCTGTTCGGCCTCGGCGGCTTCGAGGACTACCTGTTCGATTCGACCGTCGAGAACGTGTTCGTGAACGGCTGCGATCGGGTGTTCGTCACCCGCACCGGCGCGCCCGAACCGGAGTCCATGCCCCCCATCGCCGAGAGCGACGAAGCCCTGATCGAACTGGTCAATCGCTGGGCTTCCCGTCTCGGTCGGACGGAGCGCCGGTTCGATGTGGCCAACCCCCGGCTCGATCTGCGCCTGCCCGGCGGGTTCCGCCTCCACGCCATCATGGAAGTGACCCAGCGGCCGACCATCACCGTGCGCTGCCCCTATCACCGTCGGGTCGGGCTCCGTGATCTGCAACAGCTGGGAACCCTCGACGACGTCATGGTCGACTTCCTGTCGGCTGCGGTCCGAGCCCGGTGCAACATCATCGTGGCCGGCGGTACCGGTACCGGCAAGACCACCTTGCTGCGGGCGCTGCTCCACGAGGTGCCGGCCCACGAACGCATCATCACCATCGAGGACACCGCCGAACTCGGCATCGCGGCATTCGAAGAGGACCATCCGAACGTGGTCGAGATGGAGACCCGCCAAGCCAACATGGAAGGTGTGGGTGAGTTGACCATGATGGATCTCACCCGGGAATGCCTGCGCATGTCGCCCGATCGGGTCGTGGTGGGTGAGGTTCGGGGGGCCGAGGCGCTCTACATGCTCAAGGCCATGAGCCAGGGCAATGACGGTTCCATGTGCACCGTCCATGCCAACTCGGCCCAGGGCGTGGCCGACCGGGTTCGCGGCTACTGCGCCGAGGGGCTGGCCAATATCCCCGTGGCTGTGATCGACACCTTCTACCGCAACGCCGTCGATCTGGTGGTCCATCTCAAGGTGCTGCCCGACCGGCGGCGCGTGGTGGCCGGCATTGTCGAGGTCGAAAAGAGCGTGGGGGACTGGATTCGCTACAACACGCTGTTCGAAGAGGTCCCGGAGTCGCTGGCCCGGCCCGGTGTGCGCCCCGGTCAGTATCTCCTGGATCGACTGCGGATAGCCGGATTCCAGGGGCAGCCGTGGTAGGCCCGTTCGGCCTGGCCGTCATGTTGGCGCTGGCCGCCCTCGGGGCCGTGGTCACGGTTGCCGGTTGGCGGGGCGCTCTCCCCGAACTCGGCTCGGCTGATCCGGCACCGACCGATGTGACCGGGGAGCCGCAGCACACCATCGAGAACCCTCTGATCCGGCTTGCCCTCGCCCTCGGCGGGTTCGTACTGGCACTGCTCGTCACCGGTTGGATCGCCGCCGCCGTGTACGCCGCGGTTGGCGCCTTCCTCCTGCCCACCTTCGTTCTGGCCAAACGTCGTCGCCGGGCCGCCGTTGCCCGTATCGAAGCCATCGCCACCTGGACCGAGAGCCTGCGGGACACCATGGCCGCCTCGGCCGGTCTGCAGCAGGCGCTGCAGACGTCGGCTCGAGTTGCGCCGGCACCGATCCGCACCGAGGTACGTGACCTGGTGGTGCGGCTTCAGCATCAATCCGTGTCCGAGTCGCTGCGACGGTTCGCCGCCGATGTCAAGCATCCGCTGGCCGATATGGTCGTGGCCTCGCTTATTCTCGCCACCACCCGTCACGCCGGAAGCCTGCAGAATGTCCTCGGGGTGACGGCGAAGGCGGCCAGGGACACCGCCGCCATGTGGCGTCAGGTCGAGGCCGGCCGCACCCGCATGTACTCCCAGGCTCGAATGGCGGGCTGGGTCACGGCCGGGATGATGGCCTTCCTTGTGTTCACCCGCCGAGAACTGCTGAGTCCCTACGACAGCGTGGTGGGCCAGATCGTGCTGTTCGTGGTCCTCGGGGTGTTCGTCGGCGGCAACTTCTGGATCTATCGGTTGGCCAAGCCGGTCGACCCCCGCCGGGTGTTCGCCAATGTCGAGCGTTGGTCGGATCTGGAGGGGAGGGTGCTGCAATGATGTCGGTTGCCGTGTGGACGGTGGTCGGGCTGTTGGGCTTCCTGTTGGTGATTCGCGGCCTGTTCCCGCCCCGTCCGTCGCTGAAGGATTACCTTGCCACCCCCGACGCCGGCTCGATCTCCACCACCGGCATGGCCTTCCGCTCGGTCTGGGGTCGCATCGGTCTGTGGCTGGTTCGGACCGTGCAGCGGGACAAGCTCGAACACTCGCTCAAGTCCGATCTCGCCGTCACCGAGACCGACGTCGAAACCTTTGCCATCGACAAGCTCAACGCCGCCATCGGGTTCGGCGCCATCGTCGGTGTGGTCGGTTGGTTTCTGGGGTGGGCGTCCGGTGTCGTCGCCCTGACCATCCTCGTCGTGGCCGGCTTTGCCATCGGCTTTCTGCTTCCCGACGTGGAGATCTCGACCAAGGCGGCCCGGCGCCGTGACGAGTTCCGCGAGGCGTTGACCGCCTTCATTTCCCTGGTCGCGGTGTGCATCTCCGGAGGTGGCGGTGTCAATTCGGCCATGAGCGACGCCCTTCAGGTCGGTGGCGACTGGACGTTTCGCATGCTGCGGGAGGCGTTCGACGAATCGATCCTGATGGGCGAGGACGTCTGGACCGGCTTCGATCGGCTGGGTCGTCAACTCGGTGTCGAAGAACTGATCGAACTGGCCGGTGCGTTGGGCCTGGCCGGCACCTCGGGAGCCCGGGTCACCGAAACCCTGAAGGCCCGGGCCGAATCGAGCCGCGACAAGGAACGCCAGCTGGTTCTGACCACGGCGGAAAAGAAGAGCGAACGAATGAACATCCCGGTGGCCGTCCTGGCCTTTTCCTGGATGGTCTTCGTCGGATATCCGGCACTGGCCGGTCTGATCGGGACCTGACCATGTCGTCCGACCGATCCCAAGGTGCCGGCAGCAATTCCCACAGCAATTCCCACAGCAATTCCCACAGCAATTCCCACATCGGAGGAGACACACATGAACAACGCAAGCTTGCGGGCTGCGGTTCGCTTCCAGGTGCTGCGGCATCGGGCACTCGAGCGGGTTCGCAACGAGGATGGCGAAGTCGGCTCGTGGGTCCTCATCGCCGCATTCCTGGCCATTGCCGCCGTGGCCGCCGGTACCGCCATTTCGGGCTGGATCGGAGAGAACACCGGCAGGATCACCGAAACCGGACCCTGATCCATGTACCCGTTCGACGACAACGGGTGGGAGGCGTCTCCGTCTCCCACCCGGTCGTCGGGTACCTACGGAACCGTCTCCGAGACGAGTCGGGGGAGATCCCCACCATCTTCGTCATGTTCAGCCTGACGATGATCATGTTCTACTCCATCCTCCACTTCAGCCTGGTCTACCACGGGCGTTCGGCCATCGCCGCCGCCGCTCAGGACGGACTGGCGGCGGCCCAGCTGGAGGATGGCACCGAGGCCGATGGTGAAGCGGCACTGCTCACCACCATCCGCCTGGCAAACCATGTCGAAGTGCTCGACTATGACGTGTCGATCAACGCCGCCGACACCGAGGTGACGGCCCGGGTCCGGGGCAAGGTGACCTCGCTCATGCTGGAGGATCTGGTCAGCGAGTTCGAGATCGAGGTCAAGGGACCCAAGGAGCGTTTCTACGGCGAGGACGAGCGGCCGTGATACCGCCGATCCGTGAACGGGCGGCCGTGTCAGGGCCGAAGCGCGGACGACCGAGCCGGGGTCCGGGTCGGGCCGAAGACGGCAGCAGCATGGTCGCCTTCCTGCTGCTGTTCCCCATCCTGGTCATGGTCATGGAGCTGGTGGTGGTCGGCGGTCGCCTGGCCGTGGTCACCGCCGATGTCCAATCGGCGGCCCGGGAAGCGGCCCGTCAGGCGTCGATCGCGGCCAACGGCGGGTCGGCCGCCGGACTGGTTCGCCCGGTGGCCGCCACCTCGCTGGAGGACCGGGGCATCGAATGCGAGTCCTTCGAGGCCCGGCTCGGCGGCGACACCGACTTCGTTGCCGGCGGCCACGTGTCCACCTTCGTGGCCTGCACGGTGCGGTTGTCCGACCTGGGGCTGTTCCTGACCCCGCCGGCCACGGTGCGGATCACCAAGACCGCCCGCGAGCCCATCGACACCTACCGGATCGTGTCGTGATGCGGCGGCGTCACCGGTGGGCACCGATGTGTTGCGAACGAGGGTCGATCACCCCGTTCATCATCATCCTGTTGCCGACCATGATCGGGCTGGCCGGCTTTGCCTACGACGCCGGGATGGTGTTCGCCGCCCGTCGTGAGGCCAACAACGTGGCCGCCGCCGCCGCCCGAGCCGGTGCCAACGACATCGACGTTCCCTCGCTGTATGCCGGTGACCCGATCCTGGCCTCCACCGCTCCGGCCACCGCCGCCGCCTTTGCCGCCGGTGAGGGATGGGGCGGGGCATCGGCCCGACTGATCAGCGATACCGAGGTCGAGGTGTCGGTCCAGGGGACGGTCGACATGATCCTGCTCGAGGTGATCGGTGTCGGCACCCAGACCGTCCGAGCCACCGCGACCGCGGAGATGAACGATGGACCGTGAAAGATCCGACACGATGATGCGAGGTCGGCGCCCGGTCATGCCGGCCGTTCTTGCCGCCGTGGTCTTGACGGTGACCGGCTGTGCGGGCTCGTCGAGCAGCGGGACATCCGACGATGGCCAGTTGCAGAGCGCAACGGCCGAGGCCGCCGATACCACCGAAGCCGGCGACCGGGAGTCGACAGGCAACGGCGACTCGAGTGACGCCGCCGACGTCGATGCGCTCACCGGCATCCCGTTGGATCCCGTCGTCGAGGCTGCGGTGTTGAACGAGTATCGCCGGGTCCTGGCGTTGGAGGAGGCGGCGAGGTTGGGTGACGCCGAGGCCAGGGCGGAGTTCGACGCCGCGGTGTCGGCCGAGGTCCAGCAGGTGCTGGACGAACGCCTGGAGTTCGAGACGATCTACGCCGACAGCTTCACCGACAACCAGACGATGGTGACCAATGTGGTGGAGGTGACCGGTCGATCCGACGGTTCGGCGCTGGTGCGGGACTGTGTGACCATCGTGAACGACGGCCTCGTCCAAGCCGCCGAGGAGGGATCCGGCCTCGGGATGCGGTACGAGACCCGTGAGGCGATCGTTGCCCCCGAGGCCGATGGCTGGGCGCTGGTCGGGCTGGACACGGTGGAGGACGGTGTCCCCGGTGAGGAGGGTGATCTCGGCTGTGCCCCTCCGGATCAGGTCGACCGGGTGGCCGACTTCATGGCGCGCTTCTTCGGATTGAACCTCGAGTTCATGCGCGATCCGGAGAAGGTGATCGACGACGACTTCGAAGCGTACTTCGGCGAGGACGAGCTACTGGCCCAGTTCGCCGCGTCCTACGGTGCGGAGCGGAACACGTTCACCACCTCACCGGAGGAGTTCCGGTTCGAGGTGTTGGGGCTCGACCTCGCACGGTCGTGGTGGTACGAGCAGGCGCATGTCTATGTGGTCGAGCTGTGTGCCTACCTGCCCGAAGGACGGGTGTATGAGCGGGTCGGCACGGGCGAGACCAAGATCGACACGCCGTTCGTTCCCGGGACCGTGTACCAGACCGGGTTTCTGGTTCGCTCCACACCGGACGGTTCGGGGGGTTGGGTCGATGAGTTGATCGGTTCCGGCGGGCTGGAGGTGCCGTCGGACTGCTGGGATGAGGGCACGGCGTGACTCGCTTGGCCGGTGTCGGGGGCAGGGATGTCCGAACGGTGCAGGTGGTGGTGCCGGATCGGTCGACCGAGGGATTGTTCGAGGGCTTGTACGAGGGAGTTCTGGGGTGATGGATATGCGCGGTGGCCGGTTGGTGGTGTTGGGGTTGGTGGGGTCGTTGGTGGCGGGGTTGTTGGCGGTGGTGCCGGTGGTGTTGCCGGTGTCGGCTGCTGGGTGTGGGTCGGGTGGGGTGCCGGCGTCTGTGGTGTCGTGGTCGTCGGATGGTGCGGATTCGGTGGCTGAACAGTTGGATGACGACATTGGTCTGGTGTTGGGTGATCCGGGTGTGAACCAGGTGTGGGAGCTCGAGGTGTGTGTGTCGGTGACGGGGGATGTGTTGGGGGTGGTGTCGTCGCCGGTGCGGGTGGCGTCGACCGATGTGTTGGTGTCGGAGGGGTTGGCTCGTAGCGCGGTGTTGGGGGAGTTGGCGGCTCGGTCGTGGGTTCCGCAGCCTGCGATCACGCCGGCGTGGGATGGGGTGCAGGTTGCGGGTTTGGAGACCTGGTTAGCGTTGGATCGGGTTGGCCGGGATCCGTGGGTGACGGTGGGTCCGGTGTCGGAGACGGTGGATGGGGTGACGGTGACGGGTCGGGCGGTGCCGGTGGCCACGGTGTGGCGGTTTACCGATGGTGGCCCGGAGGTGCGCTGTGATGGTCCGGGGGTGGTGTGGACCGAGGCCGACTTTTTGGCCAATAATCCTGATCGGTGTGTGAAGGACTGGGTGCACACGTCGGCGGTGCGGGACGTGACGATGGCGGTTGCCATCGAGTATGAGATCCGGGTGTCGTCGTCGGTGTCGGGCTCCACGTCCCAGCGGGTGTTGGGGGGCTGGTATGGCCCGGTCGGGTTGACGGTGGGGGAGAAGCAGGCGGTTGGGGTGTGGGGTGAGCGTGTGGCTCCGCCCGATCCGGGTGCGCCGCCCGAGCCGCCGAGGGCGGATTTCGGTGACTGCACGTTGATGATGTTCGCTGCGGGTGAGTGTGACGATGGGGAGCTGCCGGAGTCGTCGAGGGGGGGTGAGAACGAGTGCTCGTCGGTGGTGTCGTCGGTGGCCGATACGGGGCGGAAGTGGTGGAGTGTGTTCACTACGCCGGTTGAGGTGGTGGTCAGTGGTGCCGGTGCCATTGTCGGGGTGAATGACTGGGATGACGTTGGTGGTGAGATCTCCGAGGCGTGGGAGCAGGGCAAGGAGGTGGTGGTCGCCGGCGGTGAGTTGGTGGTCGACGGGTGGGGTTGTGTGCGGTGGGCGGCTGGTGAGCTCTATGAGTTGTTGCCGGCGGAGCTGCGGTTCCTGCTCGATGTGGGGATCGGCTGTGGCCGGGTTGGTTTGGAGGCGTTGTCGGGGGCGTGGGAGGGGGTGACCCAGGCTGCGCATGCGGTGTCGGATCCGCAGGGGTTCATTCAGGAACAAGTGGACATGGTGATGGGGATCAAGACCCTGATCGAGACCGAGGGGTTGGAGTCGTTCCTGGGTGAGATGGCGTCGGAGTTCATCGATGAGGATCTGTATCACGAGAACAAGGCGCAGTGGGGTGGGAAGATCACGTGTGAGATCATCGTGGTGGTGTTGTCGGCGGTGTTCACCGGTGGTGGAGCGCTGCTGGCCCGGTGGGGTCCGAAGCTGGCGAAGTTGATGGACAAGCTGGGTGACATCCTGCCGCCCAGTGTGCGCCGCAAGCTGGATGACCTGATCGAACGCGAAGGCTGGGACCGCGACCGCGACCGTGATGGGTCGTCGTGTGCCACCGGTGGGGTGGGTTGTGGGTGCAACAGTTTCCCGGCTGGGACGTTGGTGTTGTTGCGTGATGGGGTGTATCGGCCGATCGAGTTGATCGAGCCCGGTGAGCGGGTGGTGTCCTATGACATCGAGTCGGGGGTGTGGTCCCGGCAGGTGGTGTTGGCCCGGTGGTCGGCGGTCGACTCGGGTTCGTTGGCAACGGTCATGCTGGCCGGTGGGTCGTTGGTGACCTCGACCGATGATCACCGGTTCTGGGTCGACTCCCAGGGTCGTTGGGTCGAGGCCGACCAGCTCTCGCCCGGGGACTACCTGTTGGGCCCCGACGGGGTCACCCGGGTCGACGGTGTGGACATCGCCGCCCCGGCCCGCTCCACGGTGTGGGAACTCGACGTCGCCGTCAACGACAACTTCATCGTCACCACCACCCCCGGCATCGACGTCCTGGTCCACAATGCCCCGAGAAAGTGTTTCGACGCGCCGGACGAACCACCCGGCTACGGGGGCAGGTCCTTCGCCCAGCTGCTGCCCGATGGGCAGATACCGAGTGCCGGCGATTTCGTCAAATGGTGGGACGATCTGAGCGTCGAGGAACTCAACTACCTCATCCAGGACAAGGGAGACGGTTCCATCTACCAGACGATCAACGATCGAATCCGAGGTAGTGGCGGTCTCCACGAATGGTGTATGTGCAGCACGACCCCGCATATCAAGAAAAACTGGGATATCGGAATGGACGACATCAAGGCCTTCACCACCGACACGGGTGACGTTCGGGGAATCGTTCCCGATGACATCGCCGACAGGCTCGGTATTCCCAGGGGGTCGGACTGGGGGCACCCGACATCGGGGTACGGTGGTGACGCCGGCTCCAGCCTCTTTCATCAGGAGCTTGATGAACTCATTCGGTCGTCGGCCTCTGAATCTGATTTCGTTCGTGGTCTTCCCGGTCTTCTGGATCGGTGGGGTGTCCCTGAGGGTACGGTTTCGATTCCTGCGTGGTGAGTGGCATGAGTGGTATCGAGTCGGAATCGTGGCGGGGGTTCGGGTTCCGGCGCGAGCCGCTGCGGTTGATGGGGGGTTGGGATGAGGTGTTGTGCGGTGACCGGGTAGAGGAGGCGCTGGAGTCGACCGAGTTGCTGTTGCTGCTCACAATGGACTGTCCGGCTCGCTATGCGTTCCGGTCGTTTCCCGGGCGTGACGAGTTGTGGCGGCGATTCGAGTTGCTGCGGCGCCATTGGGATGACCCGCTGCCGTTCGACGAGGCCGAGTTGTCGCCCCTGGTCGGGCGCTATGTCGGCCAGGTTGGTTCGGTTGGCCGGGAGCTTGGCCGGGATGACTTGGTGGCGATGGCGGCCGGGCCGATTGTGTTCGACGAGGTGGGGTCACGGGTGGGTGGTCCCGGGAACATGTTGTGGGTTGATGTGGTCCGGGTGCTCATCGGTGAGGCGCGGCGGGCGGTTCCCGAGCCGTCGTCGGGTGAGGCCGATGTGTTGGCTGCGGCGTTGCGGGAGACCGGTTGGGCGCCGGAGCTGGCCATGGCCTTGACCGGCCCGTTGTGGTCGGTGCCGGGGCTGGATCTGGGTTTGTATCTGGAGTGTTGGATTCGTAATGCGGTGGTCGCCATTGATGACGATGCGATCCGGGTTGGCCGACGCCGGCAGGGGGGTGATGGGTGATGGTCGAGGTGCCGGCGCTGGCCCGGAAACGGGTCGAGTTGTTGCAGCAGGCGTCGGAGCTGGCGGCGGAGGTGCTCGAGGAGTTGGCCGCCGACGGGGACGGGCGGGTTCGGTTCTGGTTGGCTCGGCGCCCGGAGTTGACCGTGGAGCTGATTGATCGATTGCGGGCTGATCCGGAGGTTTCGGTGCGGCGCTCGCTGATTCTCAACCCGGTCGCTCCGCTGCTGGAGCCCGCCGAGCAGTTGGCGGTGGATGCTGATGTGGTGGTGCGTCGGTGTCTTGCTCGTCGGGCCGGGTTGGAGGCGTCGGTCCTGGACGTCCTGGCTCGGGATGTCGATGGGGTGGTGCGGTCGTTCGTGGCTCGGCATCGGGGTTTGACCGAGCCGCTGGCCCGGCTGTTGGCGGCCGATGACGAATGGGGGGTTCGGGCCAATCTTGCACTGCAGCGGGGGCGTTGGGTGTGGTTGGACGACCGCCTGGAAGACGATCCGGATGACTGTGTCCGTCAGCTCTTCCAGGAGGCTGAATCGTCCCAGCCGCCGAACTGGCCGGTGTGACGGCGATTCGACAGGCCGGGCCCGTGCCAATGCCGACAAGGGGAGTTCATGTGAGATGCGAGCTTGTGTGAGTGATGTGGTTGGGGCCCCAGAGGTGATGCGTGGAGCGCCGATCCCCACCGGGTCGTGACCGGTGAACGTGGCGGCGGCGGAATCGGACTGCGGTAGAAGGGAATTGTCGGGATGAGTCGGTGGCATCCGGTGCGGTTGTTGGTGTTGGGGTTGGTGGGGTCGTTGGTGGCGGGGTTGTTGGCGGTGGTGCCGGTGGTGTTGCCGGTGTCGGCGGCGTCGTGTGGGTCGGGTGGGGTGCCGGCGTCTGTGGTGTCGTGGTCGTCGGATGGCGCGGATTCGGTGGCTGAACAGTTGGATGACGACATTGGTCTGGTGTTGGGTGACCCGGGTGTGAACCGCGAGTGGGAGCTCGATGTGTGTGTGTCGGTGTCGGGTGAGGTGTTGGGGGTGGTGTCGTCGCCGGTGCGGGTGGCGTCGACCGATGTGTTGGTGTCGGAGGGGTTGGCTCGGAGTGCGGTGTTGGGGGAGTTGGCGGCTCGGTCGTGGGTTCCGCAGCCTGCGATCACGCCGGCGTGGGATGGGGTGCAGGTTGCGGGTTTGGAGACCTGGTTGGCGTTGGATCGGGTTGGTCGGGATCCGTGGGTGACGGTGGGTCCGGTGTCGGTGACGGTGGATGGGGTGACGGTGACGGGTCGGGCGGTGCCGGTGGCGACGGTGTGGCGGTTTACCGATGGTGGTCCGGAGGTGCGGTGTGATGGTCCGGGGGTGGTGTGGTCCGAGGCCGACTTTTTGGCCAATAATCCGGATCGGTGTGTGAAGGAGTGGGTGCACACGTCGGCGGTGCGGGACGTGACGATGGCGGTTGCCATCGAGTATGAGATCCGGGTGTCGTCGTCGGTGTCGGGCTCCACGTCCCAGCGGGTTTTGGGGGGCTGGTATGGGCCGGTGGGTCTGACGGTGGGGGAGAAGCAGGCGGTTGGGGTGTGGGGTGAGCGTGTGGCTCCGCCCGATCCGGGTGCGCCGCCGGTGCCGCCGGGGGCGGAGTTCGGTGACTGCACGTTGATGATGTTCGCGGCCGGTGAGTGTGACGATGGGGTGTTGCCGGAGTCGTCGAGGGGGGGTGAGAATGAGTGCTCGTCGGTGGTGTCGTCGGTGGCTGATACGGGGCGGAGGTGGTGGAGTGTGTTCACCACGCCGGTTGAGGTGGTGGTCAGTGGTGCCGGTGCCATTGTCGGGGTGAATGACTGGGATGACGTTGGTGGTGAGATAGCCGAGGCGTGGGAGCAGGGTAAGGAGGTTGTGGTTGCCGGCGGGGAGTTGGTGGTTGACGGTTGGGGTTGTGTGCGGTGGGCGGCTGGTGAGCTCTATGAGTTGTTGCCGGCGGAGTTGCGGTTCCTGCTCGATGTGGGGATCGGGTGTGGTCGGGTTGGTTTGGAGGCGTTGTCGGGGGCGTGGGAGGGGGTGACCCAGGCCGCCCATGCGGTGTCGGATCCGCAGGGGTTCATTCAGGAACAAGTGGACATGGTGATGGGGATCAAGACCCTGATCGAGACCGAGGGGTTGGAGTCGTTCCTGGGTGAGATGGCGTCGGAGTTCATCGATGAGGATCTGTATCACGAGAACAAGGCGCAGTGGGGTGGCAAGATCACGTGTGAGATCATCGTGGTGGTGTTGTCGGCGGTGTTCACCGGTGGTGGGGCGCTGCTGGCCCGGTGGGGTCCGAAGCTGGCGAAGTTGATGGACAAGCTGGGTGACATCCTGCCGGCCAGTGCCCGCCGCAAACTGGATGACCTGATCGAGCGGAACGGCTGGGACCGCGACCGTGATCGTGACAACCCGAGCGATCGTGACGATGATGGGTCGAGGTGTGCCACATCAGGGGTGGGTTGTGGGTGCAACAGTTTCCCGGCGGGGACGCTGGTGTTGTTGCGTGATGGCGTGTACCGCCCGATCGAGTTGATCGAGCCCGGTGAGCGGGTGGTGTCCTATGACACCGAAACCGGGGTGTGGTCCCGGCAGGTGGTGTTGGCCCAGTGGTCGGCGGTCGAGACCGGGTCGTTGGCCACGATCACACTGGCCGGCGGATCGAGCATCACTGCGACCGATGATCACCGGTTCTGGGTCGACAGCGAGGGCCGGTGGGTCCAAGCCGATGACCTGTCACCGGGTGATGTGCTCCTCGGGCCCGATGGGGTGACCCGGGTCGACACGGTCACCGTGGCTGCTCAGGCCCGCTCGATCGTGTGGGAACTCGACATCGCCGTCAACGACAACTTCACCGTCGCCGACAAACCCGGCACCAACACCCTCGTCCACAATTGCGAGACGCTGACGCAGGTTCCCGACGAGCCGTATCCTTCGTTGGATCTGCTCGATGCGGCACAGAGGCAGGCAATACTCGACTACACCGGTAGCGGGTATTCCGAGATCAACTCGGCCCTTCGAGGCAAGGCTCCGATGACCGATGACATTTTCGACAGAGTCGAGGCGATCGAGGACGCGCTTGATGAGCTTCCCGTGTTCAAAGGCGAGGTCCGACGGGGCATGGGTTTCGAGCCAAGCGTGGTCGAGCAGCTTCGATCGGGCAGGTTCGTGGACGACGGGTTCCTGAGTACATCCATGACAGAGCCCTTCAGTGGGGAGATTCAGCTGTCCATTCGTTCCGCATCGGGTCGAGTACTCGGCGACGCATCGAGGTTCCCGTACGAGAATGAAGTCCTCTTCCGGCCCGGGGTTCGGTTCGACGTCGTCTCCTACGAGGAAGTCGACGGGGTCATCTACGCCGTGCTCGAGGAGGTGCCGTGATGACCCCTGAAGAGCTGGAGGCGGGCCGTAGGTCCTTGGAGGCCAAGTGGCGGCGAGATGTGCCCGATGTTGAGCCCCCGGTGACGGATGCGGGCCTGTGGCTCGGCGGTGAAGATCTGGATTCGGAGTGGCTGGATCGGGCCATCGCCGTTGTCATCGGGTCGGCCGTGGGCGACGCATTGGGCGCCCCGTTCGAGTTCGGTCCACCCGGCGCCTACTCGAGTCGATTCTCGCCCGGCAGCGGTTTCAACGAAATGGCCGGAGGCGGCATGTGGGAACCGGGTGAGTTCACCGACGACACGCAGATGGCAGTGCTGGAAGCGCAGTCGTTCGTCGAGCGGCGTGCGATCGATGAGCACGACATCTTCTCGAGATTCGTCGACTGGATGAAGTCGGGCCCGAAGGACATCGGCAGTTCCACCCGGGCGGTGTTGGCCGATCCCGCTGGGATGGCCGGAGTCACCAAAGCGGTTCTTCGCCGAGAATCCTGACGGCGCCGCCGGGAACGGCAGTCTCATGCGTGCTGCCTTTGCCGCCGGTCGATGGGCATTTGCCAATCGGCCCGGGACCGCCGAGGTGGCACGTCGCCTTTCAACGGTGACTCACGGTGATCCGGCGGCTGCGGAGGGTCGGGCTCTCTATCACATGCTGGTATGGAACGTGGTCCGTGGACGCGACGTGTTGTACGACCTGGACCGGGTCATCTGGCAGATCAAGGAGGGCCACCGTGAGCTCATGATCCAGGCCATCGACGGCTCCCTACCCTCCCGCTTCGGCAACGGCTCGGTATGGGGCTGCCTGGCCGATGCGCTGGCGGCAGTGACGCGCGCCGACACGTTCGAGGAGTGCATGCGGCGTGCCTGCGATGTCGGGGGCGACGTCGACACCGTCGCCGCCGTGGCCGGGGGACTGGCCGGCGCCATGTTCGGAATGGACGAAATCCCCGATCGCTGGCTTGAGACACTACGAGGAAATGTCACCGGCACCATCTATCGGGTCGGCGATCTCACCACGCTGATGGAAGCGGTGTTGTCGTTCTCCGAGCCTGAGTACCACCCGTCGAAGGACTGGCAGCCCGACCGAACGGACAGGCGTTTCGGGTACGGGGACTTCTTCGAGACGAGACTACGGGCCCGGGCATCGAGAGCCCCCCTACCGCGATTTTGAGACGTCGATCGTCACCTGCAGCGAACCATGACCTGGTGGCTGCCGATCAGCGGTCGGGCTCGCCGGCGCCCGACTCGGGGATGATGATCTCCACCCTGCGGTTCTGAGCCCGTCCGCTCGGGTTGTCGGAGCCGTCGGCGTTCTCGTTGGCGGCCACCGGCTGGGATTCGCCCATGCCCACCACCTCGGCCTCCACCGTCATTCCCGCCGCCCGTAGAGCATCGGCCACGGCCTGAGCCCGGCGGATGGAGAGCTCGACGTTGGTGTCGTCATCACCGACGGCATCGGTGTGGCCGACGATCTCGATGGCCGAGCCCACGTCCTCCACCGCCGCCACCACCTGGTCGATCAGTTCGGCCGTGTCGTCCCTCAGCTGCCATTGGTTGAAGTCGAACAACAACGCCGAATCGAATCGGATCACGGTGGCGCACGGCGGAGTGAGCGATCCCAGGCGGCCGAGTGGCGGGAACCGGCGAGCGGCCGAGAACTCCGGTGTCTCCGGCAGTTCGATCCGATAGCCGGCCTCCGGGGCCCGGCCGTCGGCCTCGAACGAGAACTCCAGCGGGTCCAGACCGGACACGATGTAGTCACCCGAACCGTCCGGCTCCACCGTGATGCGGGTGCGCCGTGATGGCTCCACCACGTTCAATTCCCAGCCGTCCTCATCACTCACCTCGAGTGTCACCGTGCCGACCTCCGGGGTCTCCTGGAAGAACTCGCCGGTCCCGTCGCCGACGGCCCGAACCGTGGTCAGCGTCTCGTCGGTCTTCCAGTAGTACTCGCCCGAGCCGTCGCCGTTCAGCCGAACGGTCAGCAGCTGCCGGTCACGGTCGTCGTAGTATTCGCCCGCCCCCTTGCTGTCGACCTTGATGGTGACCAGACCACCGCTCGCCTCCCGGTAGTACTGGCCCGAGCCGTCCGCCTCCACCTCGATGGTCAGCAACCCACCTCCGGAGCTGTCGTAGAACCGGCCCGCTCCATCGTCGTCGACGGTGAGGGTGACCAGCCCCTTCTCGGTCTGTTCCCGGTACCGGCCCGAACCGTCCTCCTCGATGGCGAACAGGTCGTCACCGGAGAGGCTGCCGCTGTACTGGAGACCACCCTCGGCGCAACTGACCGACACCAGCTCCACTCCACCTCCGGGATCGACCAGGTCGCCGAGCTGGGCCGCCACCGCATCGCCGGTCTCGGTCAACTCCGAGAGGTCGGGTAGGGCCACCGCCGGGATGGGCGGCAACCGTACCGGTACCACCTGGAGTCCATCATCGGTGTCGGTGTCGGTCTCCGGTGGTCGATCGTCGGCGGTGTCCGGCCCGTTGGTCGCCGGCTTCGCCGCCACGGTGCCCGATTGCAGCGCCGGCGAGTCGGCGTCCGACGATGCCGCGTCGGTGCCCGAGGTGACGGAGCCGCCCGAGCATGCCGCCGGTACCGCCAGAACCGCCGCCAGCAGCCACGCTTGCCTCCAGCCGACGATCGAACGCCGGAACCGCGGCTGGCGCTGGATGGCTCGACGTGGATGCATCTGACTGATGCTAGACGGTCGTCATCGGTCCGGGATCTCGTGCCCGCTCGTCCGATTGCGAGCCCAGGCCTACTCGAACAGTCCCAGCATCTTCTTGAGTAGTTCCTCGAGCTGACGTCGCTCGTCGTCGGGCATGCCGGCGAGGAGATCGGCCTCCCGCTTGGTGATCTCGGCCACGATGTCGTCGATCAGCCTGATGCCGGTGTCGGTGAGTCTCACGTTGACAACCCGACGATCGGTCTCATCGGTCGTTCGAATGATGAGACCGAGCCCTTCCAGCCGGCTCAGCCGCTGGGAGACCCCACCCGAGGTCAGTCTCGACACCTTGCGAAGATCACCGACGGTGAGTTCGTACGGTTCACCGGATCGCCGAAGTTCCGCCAGAACGTCGACGATGATGGTGTCGGCGTCGAACGTGTCGAGGATGGCATTTCGGTGCTCGGACAAGTGCCGGCCGATACGCCAGATGCGGGATACGATGCCGATCGACGAAACGTCGAAGTCGGGATGGATGTCGGTCCAGGCTCTCTGGATCCGGTCGACAGCATCCATCTCCTTCGATTCGGTGTCTTTCGCCGGTGTCATTGGGTTCCTGTCGTTCTCCGTACTGGTGGTATTCGGTGGTCGTGGCAGTCATTCCCCGGCGTCACCCGAGCACCAAACACCGCACCTCGATACTCTGTCTGCCTCCAAGAGCCGCGTGCTTCACACTATCCCGCCGTTCGTCGTGAGGCGTGAACGCAGTATGAAGACTGAAGGTGCAGGGCCCTGATGAATCGCCGTCGTCCTCCAGGCCCGCCGTTCGGGCCATCGCCCCATGAGAATCCCACTGCTTGATCAAGATAGCTTCCTGCCTGGTCAGCTCCGGATACCACCACCACCGGTGGTCCGGGGACGGCATGGCGAAGTAGTTCTCACCGATACGATTCGGGTAACGAATCTCGAAGACGGCGAGGTCGTCTCTCTTGATCGACCTCCCCTCGCAGAGCGCCAGCGGTTGGTTGACCACCGGCCGGCTCGAGCGATTGCGCCACACGTTCACGATGCGCCATCGCTGCTCGCCGGAGAGAGCCGCTTCGAGGTCGTGCTCGGCGGCGAGATCGAGGAGCCGCCGCCGGCTGCCGTCCAACGTGTAGTCGCCGTGTACCACCCGAGCCGGACCCTGGACACGCTGACCCCGACGGATCCTACTTCCCCGCTCATCCGGCCCCGAGGCTCGCACGTTGTAGTCGAAGGTGATGACACGCTCGGAAGCGGTGACGGAGGCGACCAGGTCGCGGCAGGCGGGAAGGTAGCGGCGCCGGATGTCGTCGTCATCCAGGAAGTCCACGGCGGGTGGACTCGAGGGCACCAGGTCGATTCCGGACTCGTCGAGCCGGGGGCCGGGGAACTCGGCGCGGCCATCCAGCACGTCGACCGGAGCCGGTTCGATGACAACCCCGACCACGCCGTGATCGGTGCCGTCGGCGTCTCGTTCCGTATAGAGCGAGCCCGTTGCGTGCAGCGACGCCGGCGTTCCGGGGGTCAGATACGGCAGCTCGGCCTTGACGGTCATCGGCTGGACCCCGCCGTGGCCGGACAGGTCATGGTGGCGCCGATCCTGCCGGCGATGGAACAACGATTGGTGGCAACCGGCTCAGCCATCGAACACCCTCGTCTCCCGGGGGTGGAGGTCCTCCAGGAAGGTGATGTAGTGATCGGCAACGTCGATACCGGTAAGGGCATGAATCTCGCGGATTCCGGTCGGGCTGGTGACGTTGATCTCGCTCAGGTAGCGTCCGATCACGTCAAGACCCACGAACCAGAGACCGTCACGAAGCAGCGTCGGGCTCAGGGACTCGACGATGCGTTCGACGTCATCGTCGATGGCGTCGGCTCGAGTTCGGGCGCCGGTGGCCATATTGCACCGGAAGTCGGTCCCGGTGGCCAGACGGGCCACCGAGCCCACAGCCACACCGTCGATCACGATCACTCGACGGTCGCCGTTCTCCACCTCGGGAATGAAGGCCTGGACCACGATCTGGGTTCGACCGCGGTCGGTCATGAGATCGATGATGGAGGCCAGATTGGCGTCGTCAGGTCGTAGCAGCAGTATGCCCCGACCGGCCATACCGTCGGTTGGTTTGCCGACGGTCACGCCGATGCGGTTCACGAACTCGGTGATCCGAGCCCGATCGCCCGAGATCAGGCTCTCGGGCATCAGGTCGCGGTGGTGAAAGGCGTAGAGCTTCTCGTTGGCGTTGCGCAAGCCGGCCGGCCGGTTCACCACCACCGTCCGGGTCGGGTCGACGTGGTCGAGCAGGTAGGTGGCACGAAGATAGGCGGTATCGACCGGCGGGTCGGTTCGCATGGACACGACGGCGAAGTCTGACAGGGGGCGTCGCGCCGGGGCGTCCATGTCCAGCCAGTGGTCGTTCACGACCCATCGCCCGGACTCGTCGAGCTTCGCCGGTTCGACCCGGAGCTGCCGCACCGAAGCCTCGGCCCCTTCGGCTCCGATACCCAGGTCGGAAGCCGTGCAACCCCACACCTCATGGCGGTGGGACTGGGCGGCCTCGATCATCGCCACCGTCGAATCATGCCCGGGGTCGAGCCCGTCGAAGGGGTCGGCGACGAAAAGCAGCCGCATCACAACGCCTCCCTGTCGTACCATCCTGCGGTGAGCTCGCCTGCGGCGACCCGGGCTTCGAGGTCGGCGCCGACCATGGCGCGGACCGCCGGTACGGACCCGGGGCCGGCTTTACCATCGGCCGCCGAGCCGGCATCGGTCGGTGCCAGCGTCGGATGGTCGTCGAACACCGACCAGGTCACGATGGGACCGAGCGGCGCCTGCCCGCCCCGTCCCGGTGGGGACGCCGCCTGACGCGACACGATGGCGGGAGGAAGGAACCACCCCATGCGATGGGTGCGGTCGTCGGGAACGGTCAGTGAACCGGCGATCAGGTCCGCATCGCCAGCCGTCATCCACGAGTGCGTGATGGCCATGGTCGTGCGCCGGGCGGCGTCGTTGATGAGCGGGGCGGGCGTGACCGAGTCGAGTCGCCGGTTCAGCCGCTCGCCAAGGGTCACGGTCACGGCCCGGTGGGCGTGCACGTGGTGGATGGCGAGGGGCCCGCCGGCCGAGTTGGCTCGGATACCGGCGATCACAGCCTCTTCCATCGCGGCCAGCTCCTCATCACCGATGTCACCACCGACCACGAGATGCTGTTCGACTCCCGCAGTGCCCTTCACCCTTCGCTGCCGTCGGCGGCAGCCTGCCGCTACTGACCGCACGGTGGACGGTGAACCCCGAACAACGATGGTGTCGATGCCGTCCTCGGTCACCATGGCCGATCCCACGTCCGTGCCCTGTCCGTGGACGAGATTCACCACACCGTCCGGTAGATCGGCCTCGATCAGGAGCGAGATCATCGACGCAACGGTCAACGGTGCCCGGATCGATGGCTTCACAACCACGGTCCGGCCGGCGAAGAGATCGGGGAGGACCGAGACGGCGACCTCGATGATCGGGCTACCCCAGCCAAGAACGTAGCCGGTAACCCCCTCCCGTTCGGAGCCGCCATCGGCGCCCAGCCGTTCGACGATGGCCAACGCCCCTGCCACCAGCGTCGAGGAATCACGCTGCTCGAGCCCGAGTTCAGCGGCCTGGCGCTCGGCCAGCTCGAAGCCGGTGTCCGACACGAGCGAGCGGAATCGGCCAAGGGCGGCGGCGCGCGTGGCGGGATCCGCCCAGGTCGATCCCGCCCGGGACGCGGCGGCGACAGCGTCGGCCACGTCGAATCGGGATGAGAAGGGAACCGTGGCCAGCACCTCGCTGGTGGACGGGCTGAAGATCTCCAGCTCGTAGGGGGCCCGGGGAAAGCGCCACGACCCGCCGATGTGATTCCGCTCGAACTCCTCGCCCTCGAACAACCCGGCGGGGTCGGTGATGGCGTTGTGGCCCTCTACAGGTGGCTTGTTCACGGTCACGTCACTCTCCTGCTGGTTTGAAACCGCCGGGTCCGGTGATAGTCGCCCACCCGTTCGTCCGGGGGCACGTCCGACACGACACTCACTGAAATCGATCGAAGAAGACCCTGTCGGCCACGGCCTTTCCCGAGCGAACGAGCTGGGCCAGGCAGGCGTCGACCATGCCGGCCGGCCCGCACATGTACACGTCGACGTTGCTCAGGTCGTCCCAGTCGGCGTCGACGAGGTCACCGACCAGGCCGGGCCGACAGCCCGCCGGGGGGTCGTGCTCCACCGCATGATGCACGGCCACGCCGGCGTCGCCAAGGGCCGCCAGTTCGTCGAGACAGATCCGATCGCCGTGTACACGGCTACCGGCGTAGAGGTACACCGGGCGTTCCGCCGAATCCGCCATCGCCTGCTGGGCGACGGCAAGCATTGGCCCGAGTCCCGAACCGCCGGCAATCGCCACGATGGGACGGTCGGGCGGGCTCTGGAGATGAGCCATTCCGTACGGGCCCTCGATGATGATCTCCTCCTGCTCACAGAGCCGGCCGAACAGCCACTCGGTGGCCGCCCCGCCGGGTTTGGCCCGGACGATCACCTCGAGTTCACCCCCGGCGGCGGCGTCATCGCCGTATCGTCGAGACATCGAGTAGGCCCGGCGGACTCCGTCGGGAAGCTCGACGATGATGAACTGCCCGGCCAGATAGGGCATCGGCTCCCGGGGACCGAACACGATACGTCGAGTGTGCCGGTTGAGTTCGTCGATTCGGCACACGGTGGCCTTGGTCCGGACCAGTCGGGACGGTGCCGCCCGGTCGACGATCGGCGCCTTCACCACGCAGTCCGACGTGGCCACCGATTGACAGGTCAGGATTCGGTCGCCCTTGCGGCGGTCCCGGTCGCCGAGTCCGGTGGCCTTCGGCCACAGTGATTCGACCGTCCCGTCGACGAGTCGGACCTTGCACGTCCCACAGCCCCCGGAGGCGCACTCGTAGGGAAGTTCCACCCCCGATGCGAGTGCGGCGGCCAGGAGTGTCGGGTAGCCGGCGGTGGCGAACTCGAGGTCCGCACCGGCAAGGGCCACGGTAAGGGACGCTTCGGACGTCACTGCTCGACCCGCTCCGCTCAGGCCTCGAGCAAGGCCAGGCCCATCTCGGCCAGGTAGTCCCGGTGGGCGATTCGAACCCCGTCGGCGATCTCCTCGGCCGGATCCCCCGCGCCGGAAGCCACGAGCCTGGCACCGGCCGAGACGAGTTCCTCGACCTGAACCGACCAGGCATCAACCGTGGCGCGCAGAGGCACGATATTGGCCTCGTCCGAGCCGATGATGTGCTGGATCAAGGCCGACGTCCACCGTCGGGTTCGGGCCCCGTCGAGAGCGAGGTTGGCGAACAGCAGGCTGTCGAGCTCACCACCGAGATGCTGTACCTCCCGGGCGTATCGGTCGAGCAGCAGCAGATCGACAACCGGCTTGAGCATCACCTGGGTGACCACGAGAGCCTCGTCCCACCGATAGACCACGAGGGCCTGCTCGATGGCCTTCCGGAACGGTTGCCAGTCGTCGTCGTCCTGCCAAGTCTGGTGCTCCCCGCGACCGAACCCGGCATCGGGGTGGGCCAGCTCCAGCATCTTTGTTCGAAGGGCTATGCGCTGGATTCGGCGCAGCAGATCGGCGGTCTGGAACGAGGCACAATTCGCCACGTAGGCGCTGGGGGCCAGCTGCTGGACATAGGCCGACAGCATCTGCAGGCCATGGGCCGGGTAGCGGCCGGGGGTCATGACCCGACGCTGGTAGGCCACCAACGCGTCCGAGGCCTCGGTGTCGGAGTCGGTGTCGCCGTCGAATCGGCTGAGCAAGGCGTCAATATGGGTCTCGGCATCATCCTGGGTACCGCAATAGGTTTCATAGGTCACCTGGTCCGGATCACGGAAGCCTTCCCAATCGACGTTTCGGAACGCCATGCCGTCCCGATAGGTGCGCAACCATTCATTGCCGTTGACGTCGGGACCAAGCTCGAGCGGTGTCTCCCGCATGGTGTGATTCATTCCGTGGGTGACGATCTCATAGACGGTCGGCTTGCGGCCGAGGTCGCCGAACTCACTCCATGTCTTGGCCCGACGCCGCCGGCGTCGCGAGTCCGACCCGCCGGTCTTGTTCTCTCCGGTCATCATTCTTCCCTTCCTACTCTCAGATCACGGGCTCAGCCCTGGAGGTACCAGCGGATGTGGTCGGTACGAGTTTCCAGGCGGCCCTTGAATGACGGCATTTGGATTTCGAGGTGGGCCAGGTCGATGTTCTGGCCGAGGTGCCGCACCAGACTCTCCTGGGTCAGACGGCACTCCTGCAGCGTGTGAATTCGCACGTAGTCGTCGCGGTCGAGGACGGAAAACGTCCGAGGACGGGTTGTCCTCCTCGATGGCGTCGATCATGGCTTCGGCCAGTGGGCCGGAACGGATGATCGGACCGACCAGCTTTCGCTCCTCGGTGGTTTCGGACAGATCGTCGACTTCCACGATTGGCATCGTGTCACCCCTTCTCGTTCGGTTTGTTGATCTCCACTGCCGACCCGATGAGGTCGGCACTGCGGCCAATGGGCTCGGTACTGACATAGACCACGCCGTCACGAACTTCGCAGGCGTGACGCAGCAGGCATTCACTCGATGGGTTGATGCCGAGCCCGCTCACCGCGTTGAACTGCCACTCGTGAGCACGACAGGTCAAGACCTCGCCATCGAGCGCACCGTCGACCAGGGAGAAGCTCTGGTGGGGGCAGATGCCGTCGAAGGCGTGGAACCTGCCATCGATCTTGATCACCAGGACTTCCCGGTCGCCGACATCGAAGGCGTCCATCTCGCCGTCCCAGAAGTCGTCGGCGGCGGCGATGTCGACCATCTCGACATCGGTCGGGTCGACGGTGTCGGTCCCGCTAGTCATCACGGTATTTCACGTCGACCCAGGCCAGCGGGGCCAACCCCAGTTCCCCCAACTTGGTCGAGGGTTCGATCAGCTTGCCGTCGACATAGACATCCATCGGCTTGTCCTGGACCGGCAGCCGGCGCCCGACGCTGTGGACGGCAACCTGTTCGGCAATGGCGTTCATGTCGTCGTCGGTGTCGACTGGGCAGAGGTGGGGAACGAAGTCACCCACGAACCGTCCGTAGATGGGAAAGAGAGCCATGATGATTCCTTTCGTGTCTCGTCTGGCCGCCGTCCGACCGGGTCAGACGGCGACCGCCTCGTCGGCCGTTGCGTCCTCGTCGGTACCGCTGTCGTTCGCATAGTCGGCGGCCCATGCGTAGTCGTAGGCGTCGTCGCCCATCACCTCGGGGGTGATGCTCATCCAAGCCAGGCCACCCTCGAGGCTCATGGGCTGGATCATCCCGGCGATGAATCGGTCGACGACGTTCATGTGGCCGGCGTAGCGCTCTGGTTCGAGGTCGAAACACCACTTCGACACCGCCGAGTCGAACTGGTAGACCCGGCCGTTGTAAACCGACTTGTGCTCGGTCAGGGTGTGTCGATTGCCGGCCGCCCCCAGTGGTAGCTGGGTCAGGTTGCACAGCGCCGGCAGGGTCAGCGGCCCGGTCTGTTCGGGATGACCGTTGTTGACGTTGTTGATGATCTCGTCCCAGAGGACGCCCCAGTCGTCCTCCCAGGTCGGGTACTTCTCGACCAGCCACTCGCGCTCGGCCTTCGACACCCCGGCGTTTGGCTTCCAGAACAGCGTCGGCCGCCAGAACCAGGTGCCGATGTGCATGGCATGGTGACCCTGATCGAGCGACGCCAGGAACTCCTCCCAGTACCACGGCTTCTCCAATCCGTAGTCCTCGAGTATTCGTTCGTGGTGGTTGACGATCCACTCGAGCATGAACTCCTTGAACGACATCTTGCGTTGGTCGAGCGGCGTGTAGTAGTCCATGGCCGTGCCGGTGAGGGTTTGGAACAGGCGGGTCGCCCGCCAGAACGCGACGTCCAGTGTTTGTTGCGCCCGTGTCGGATCGTGCTCCATCATGACTTCGAGTGTGGGGAATCCCTGCTGAGCATGGCGGGCCTCATCCGTCTGGATCGACGACAACAGATTGGAGAAGTTGATGTCGCCGGCTTCCATGGCATCGGCGGCCAGGGCCACGAACTGCACGTTGGTGAAGCCGTGCTCCACCGTGAGGCTGGTGGCCAGGGCGGCCTCGATGCAGTCGGAACTCAGCATGACGTCGTCGAAGAAGTTCTTGACCGCCAGCACGCCCCACTCGTTGGTCTTGAACGCATGCTGGGCCCAGTCGAAGCGCTGATCGTGCTCCAGCAGGCTGTGGGAGAAGCGCAGGTCGAGCTGACTGTGGCGTATCTCGTCGAGCATGCCGAACACCGACACGTTGCGCCACTTGGGAGTGGGAGCGAACCGGCAGAAGCGGCTCTGCATGGTGACCGCCATCTGCTCCACCATGCCGGTGGTGCCCATGTGGAGCTGGGATGTGGCCACGTGGGCCGGGTCGAGGTTCTCGAAGATGTTGGAACGGCTGAGCGCGTCGCTCACCGCCCTGACTCCGGTGTCCTTCTCCCTTTGCACGGCAACGTAGTCCCGGTAGGAGACCCGGAACGGTTCCTCCCAGTTCTGCCATGATTCGGCGGGAATGTCGCCCACGCCGGTCCATCGATTTGGGAACGCTTCTTCGTGGTCGACGTAGCTGAGATCCCAGTCGAGATCCCGGGAAATGTCGTACCAGTCGTCTCGATTGAGCAACATGGCAATGTCCTCCTGGTTGCGGTGCCGGTGTGGTTGGTTGGGCGGTGAGTGCGAATCGGTTCGGTCTGGCGTGCGCTACTGCTTGATGTGGAGCACGGAGATGTCGGTGTAGGCCTCGATGCCGAGACGGGACGCCTCGACTCCGATGCCGGATTGTTTGCGGCCGCCGAAGGGAACCGCGGGCAGTAACGACGGGTGGACGTTGATCCACACCGTTCCCGCCTCCAGTTGCTCGGCCACCTGCCGGGTCTGGCCGGGGTCCTCACCCCAGACGCTCGCCCCCAGGCCGTAGTCGGTGGCGTTGGCCCTGGTGATGGCGTCATCGATGTCGGTGTAGGTGATGAGGGGCAGGACCGGGCCGAACGGCTCCTCGTCGACCAGGGCGGACCCTTCGGCCGTGCCGCGGATGATCGTGATGGGGAAGAAGTAACCGTCGGCATCGGGCACGTCGCCCTGGTACACGATCTCGGCTCCGGCGTCGACGGCCTCGTCGACCAGCCGACGGACGTAGTCGAATTGCGGTTTGTTCTGGATCGGTCCGGTCTGCACGCCCTCGTCGAATCCGTCGCCCACCTTGATCGTGGCCGCCACCGTGGCCAGGGCGGTCGCCACCTCGTCGATCTGGGACTCGTGGACGTAGAGCCGCTTGAGCCCGGCGCACACCTGGCCGCAGTTGGAGAAGCCGGCCCAGTAGAGATCATCGGCCCGCTTCTCGATGTCGGTACCGGGAAGCACGATGCCGGCGTCGTTGCCGCCGAGCTCCAGGGTCAGCCGCTTGAGCGTCGGGGCCGAGGCGGCCATGATGGCTCGGCCGGTCGGCACCGAACCGGTGAACGACACCTTGGCGATTCCAGGGTGGGCGGTGATCCATCGGCCCAGCTCGTCACCGCCGGAAAGCACCTGGACGACACCGGGCGGGAACACCTCGTTGACGATGCGGCCGAAGAGCAGGGTGGCGGCGGGGGTGAAGGGCGATGGTTTGAGTACGACGGTGTTGCCGGCCAGCAGGGCCGGTCCGAGCTTGAACGCCGCCAGCAGCACCGGATAGTTCCAGGCGGTGATCGCTCCGACCACGCCGAGAGGAACCCGCCGCAGCACGATGTGGCGTTCGTCGTCGGAGCGGAGCACTTCGTCGCCGAACTCGATCTCGGCGTAGGCCCGCCAATGTCCGAGTGCGGCGCCGATCTCGCTCCTGGCGTTGGCCAGCGGTTTGCCGTTCTCCAGGGTCAGGAGGCGGGCCAGCTCGTCGAGGTTGGCCTCGATTGCCTCACAGGCCTCGAGCAGCAGCTTCCGCCGATCCGCCAGGGGGGTTCGTTTCCATTGGGCGAAAGCGGCCTCGGCACCACGAACCGCCTGCTCGAACTGCTCTGTCGAGCAGTCGGGGACGGTGGTGAAGACCTCGGCGGTCGACGGGTTGATCACCCCGATGCGGGACACTGTGTCGACCGGGCGGCCGTCGATGGTCATGGTCAAGGATCCGGCCGATGGCCTGTCGTCGGCGCTGATCGTGATGGTGTCGGTCGTCATGTCGCTCCTCGGGGCTCAGGACGCCGGGCCCGAGGTTCGGTTCGGGGCCGGGGCGCCGAAGAGCTGCTCCCACTGCTCGTCGGTGTAGGCCGATTGCCTGGCTGCCTCGTCGCGCCGGTCCTCGATCCTGACCTTTGCCGCCGGTCGGGCCTTGATTCGCTCCGACCACGTCTTCACTGCGGGGTAGTCGTCCAAGGACACGCCGTGGCCGTCGGCCACCCGGGTCCAGGGGAAACACATGATGTCGGCGATGGAGTACTCGCCGACGAGGTAGTCGCGATCATCCAACCTCGTGTTCAGGACCTCGTAGGTTCGGGCTGCCTCCCGGAGATACCGGTCACGGGCGTAGCTGTCGTCCACCCCGCGATCGGCAGCGTAACGAAGGAAGTGGGTCGCCTGGCCGGCCATCGGGCCCTGATTGGCCGCCTGCCAGTAGACCCAGGCTCTTGCCTCCCAGGCCAGGGCGGCGTCGCCGGGCAGCAGGCGCCCGGTCTTGTCGGCCAGGTACTCGAGAACGGCACCGGACTCGAAAAGGGCCATGGGCCGACCGCCGGGCCCGTCATGATCGACGATGGCCGGCACCTTGCCGTTCGGGTTTACGGCCCGGAACTCCGGTTGGTGCTGATCCCCCTTTGTGATGTCGACCCAACGTACGGTGTAGGGCAGCCCCAGCTCTTCGAGAGCAATGAGCACCTTGCGGACGTTGGGTGACGGGTAGTAGAAGAAGTCGATCATGACGGGCTGGTCCCCGGGTCGAAGTCGATCGTGGCGGCCTAGACGCCGTATTTGTCACGCATACGTTCGGCGTAGGCGGCCAGGTTCGGCTTGGAGGCCACGTAGCCTGTGCCGGCCCACTGTTGGGGTTGATCCATGCAGTGACGGACCTCTGAGTAGAACCCGGCATCGTAGGAACTGGGCTGGTCGCCGAGGAGGTAAGGCTTGTCGGCCAGGAAGTCCGACATGGCGTTGATGTCGTCCTTGAAGAATTCGAACACTTCCTCGTCGGTGCGCCGTCCCATGCCCTGGCCGTTGAAACCGGCCAAGATCCTCTCCCGGAAGTCATTGGCGAAGTCCTGGACCCCGGGGTCGAGCGAGTTCCACACCTCGTCGTAGGACTTGTCGCCCATACCGAAGATGTAGGGAATGTAGGTCTTGAACCCCTCGTCCTCCCGCCAACGGGGTTGGATGACACCGGACCAATACAGGTTCTCGTCGGTGAGTCGGGTGAACGCCAGGCCGACGGCGTGCTCCTGAGCACTGAGGTGATTGTCGATCGTGTGATTGCGGGTGCGCTTGAGGTACTCGATGATCCGCTGCGAATCGTGGACCTTGGTGCCGTCGTCGTCGAGGATGAACGGCAACTTGCCGGCCGGCGCATCCTGATCGAGCGTTGTCAGATTCTGATTGACGAACTCGTACTCCGTTCCCGTCATGACCATGTAATTCGCAACCTTGGTCACATACGGGCTGATGCACGGGAGTCCCCACGCTCCGATGTAGCCGTGCAGCCTGATTGTCATTTTCGTACCCCTTCTTGATGGATCATTGCTTGTTGTGTCTGGTTGGATGGTTCTGGGATCACCACGGCAGGTATTCGCCGTTGGAGTGCTGGAAATACCCCGACGTTTCGAGCGTGAGGGCGTCCATGTTGCGAATGATCCCCTCGGCCGCCTGCTCGGGTTGGATGTAGGCGTGGTCTCCGGGAAAGTCCTTGGTCAAATCGGTTGCGACCATTCCCGGGTGGTTCATCAAGACCGCTATGCCTCGTTTGGACAAGTCGTGATGAAGGTTGAGTCCCACCATGTTGGCTGCCGCCTTCGACAACCGATAGGCGTACATGCCACCGCTGGTGTTGTCGCCGAGGGAGCCGACTCTGCTGGTGGTGATGCTGACCTTGGCGTCATCGGCCAGCAGGGGGAGTAGCGTCTCGGTGACCCGCAGGGGACCGATGGTGTTGATCTCGAACTGGCGGCGCACGTCGTCGTAGTCGATTGATCCGAGTTCGTCGAGGCCCAGGACGCCGGCGTTGTTGACGAGCCAGCCGATCACCATCGCCCGGTCGTTGATGTAGTTGAACAGGCGGTCGACCGAGTCACTGTCGGTGACGTCGATGTTGGGAACGACATGCAGGCCATCGGCCAGTCCGGCCCCGTCGAACAGGCAAGCAGCGACGACGACGTCACCACGCCGGTGCAACTGCTCTGCGATGCACTTGCCGATTCCCCGATCGGCACCGGTGATGACGGCGACTCGTTGACCGCTCACGATGCGAGCGCTTCCGCGTTCTCGCGGTCCTCACCACCGATGGCACCCGTGCGTCGAAGCACGTTTCGGCGATCGTCGTCGTACCCCAACTCGTGCAGGATCTCGTCGGTGTGCTGGCCTAGAATCGGGGCACCCCGAGGAGCAGCCGGTGGGGTGGCGCTGAAGCTGGCGGGGTGGCGGGTCTGGCGCAGCGGGCCCGCAACCGGGTGATGGTAGACCTCGACGATGCGGTTGTGCACGATCTGGGGATCCTCGAGGACCTGGGCTCGGGTCAGAGCCGGGGCGCACGGCACCTCCCACTGCTCGAAGGTCGCCAGCCACTCCGCCACGGTGCGGGTGGCAATCGTGTCTTGGATGATCTGCAGGCGCTCGTTGACGTTCTGGTCGCGGGCGGCCGGGCTGTCGAATCGGGGATCGGTGATGAGGTGTTCCTGATCGGTGGCTCGGCAGAAGGCGCCCCACTCTTTGTCGCTCATGGTCGAGACGGTGAGGTAGCCGTCGGAGGCCTCGTAGATGAGATCGATGAAGCTGGCCGCGTCGGCCGGCTCGATCTCCCGGTCGGCGAAGGTGTAGGCCCCCATGTCAGACGCCCACAGGAACGAGAGAATGGAATCGATCATCGACAGCTCGATGTGTTGACCGACACCCTGACGATCTCGGGCGATCAGAGCGGCAAGAATGGTCTTTGATGCGGTTATCGCACTGAGCTTGTCAGGCAGGATGGTGCGCAGCAGCCTTGGTCGGGCGTCGTCGCTTCCGGCCTGGAGGGTGGTGAGACCGGATAAGGCCTGGATGATGGGGTCGTATACCCGGCGCCCGGCGTAGGGGCCGGATTGGCCGAAGCCGCTGATCGACAGGAAGATGATGTCCTCCTTCACCGCTCGCGCCGCTTCGTAGCCGATGCCGAGACGGTCAACGACACCCGGCCGGAAGTTCTGCACCACCACGTCGGCGCTGCGGTAGAGGTCGAACAGGACCTGCTTTCCCTGCGCGTCCTTGAGGTTGATGGTGATCGACCGCTTCGAGCGATTGATGTTGAGGAACATCGAGCTCATCCCATTGGAGCGGTTCTGCAAGGCCCGTGTATGGTCACCGACACCGGGCACCTCGACCTTGATGACGTCGGCCCCCAGATCACCGAGGATATCCGTGGCGTACGGCCCTGAGAGCATGCTGGAAAGGTCGATGATGCGGATTCCCTCGAGCGGACCTGGCATGGTTGTTCCCCTCTTCCTTGTGCCATCTGCCGATGGACCTACATGTCGATGGATGGATTTACGTTAGCCTGAAAATAGTTTAGAGTCAAAGAAGATTATCAAGAAAGTTAGTAATCAATCTATATAAGTGCGGCGGGACGGCGCCCGCCGCCTGAAGTTCGGCCTGCGGCCGAACGTTCCTGAGACTGCCGCAATGTTGAATGATCGAGCAACCATGGGACTCGAGAAAGTGGGTTCGGATTGAACGGAGCTGGTGAACCGGCAACCACGGCATCCTGCCACGACGCTGTGACCGAGCTCTTTCGGGCCGGGACGGACTTTCGTATCGGCCTGGAATTCGAACTGTTCACCCGAGTCGACGGCGGAGCCCGCCCGAGCCTCGACCAGCTCCGGCAGACGCTCAACCCGGTGTTCTTGCCGGCTCTGGGACGTATCTCGTTCGAGCCCGGGGGTGCGGTGGAAGTTTCGACCTCGCCGTGCCCCGCCGTGGATCAGGCGTGTGATGCGCTGCGTCGCGATCTGGCCGTGGTGGCCGACGCACTGAGGCAGGCCGGAATACGCACGTCGGTCGATGCCATCGACCTGCAGCGAGACCCGCGCCGGGTCGTCGACCATCCTCGCTATCAGTACATGGAGGCGCAGCTCGACTCGTATTCCCCGGCTGGTCGATGGATGATGAACAATACGGCCTCGCTCCAGGTCAACGTCAACAACTGTGTCGACAACCCGCTCCACCTGTGGAACACCCTGTGGTGGGTGAGTCCGATCCTGACCGCCATGTTCGCCAACTCCCCGGGGCTCGACAGCCTCGGCCGGCGGTGGTCCTCCCTGCGTCAGGGGTGCTGGCTCGCACTCGATCCAGCCCGTACCGGGCCGGTACGCCCCGAACGGGGTGTGGATGGCTACACCGACTTCGCCCTCGGCGCGCCCGTGCTCGTCATCCGCGGTACGGGGATCGGCGAGGAGGAAGGCCCGGAGGCAACAGCATGGCGCCGGGCGCCTCCTCGAATGTCCTTCGCCGAATGGATCGCCGATTCACGACTGGTTGGACGGCCGCCGACCGGTGATGACTTCACGTACCACTTGACCACCCTATTTCCCGACGTCAGGCCCAGGCGGTGGATGGAGATCCGGTGTATCGACGCTGTCGATCTCGGTCACATCGACGCCGTGGTCACCATGGTTGCCGGTGTCGGCAAGGCCTCGTCGGCGCAGCGGATATCCGACGTCGTGCCCCATGTATCCCCCGTTCGAGCGGCCATGACCGGAGTCCACGATCCGGAGATCGCCGCCGCATGCAGTCGTCTGGCCGGTCTGGCCATCGAGGCCGCAGCCGATGTGCCCGGGGCTCGTCCCGAAGCGTTGGCCTCGTTCGTTCAGCGCTACACCCTTCGTCGACGATCCCCGGGCAGTGATCGGGTACCAATCCAGAGGTCGATTCCGGATCTGGGACGAGCGCCGACGCTGGGAATGGTGTGCGGGGATCTCTGAACTCCGCGCTCGGCGACGCCACGCTTGCCGGCACCGGATGAATCCGGCCGGCGGGCGAGATGGCCGAGCCGGGACCGGTAAGCAAGACTGGGTGCCATGAAGACGATGGGAGCGGTACTGACCGAGGCGCCCGGTCGGTGGGAGCTCGTCGAGCTGGAGTTGGAGGCCCCCCGCCGGGGTGAGCTGGTGGTGGAGATGGTGGCGGCCGGGCTGTGCCATTCCGACGACCACTACGCCTGCGGCGACACGCCGGTGGCTCGCTTTCCCTTCGCCGGGGGCCACGAGGGGGCGGGAGTGGTGGTCGAGGTGGGCCCCAACACCGGCGGCTGGTCACCGGGTGACCACGTGGTGTTGTCGTTCCTGCCGGTGTGCGGCCGGTGCCGCTGGTGTTCCACCGGACAGCAGAATCTGTGTGACATGGGCCGGTTCCTGCGCGATGGCACCCGGGCCGACGGTTCCTACCGATTGTCTCTCGACGGCGAACCGGTGGCCCAGATGTGCGGGCTGGCCACCTTCAGCCGTCACACGCTGGTCGATTCGGCCGCCGCGGTCAAGGTCGATCGCGACCTCGACCTGGAGGCGGCATGCCTGACCGGCTGCGGGGTGGGCACCGGCTGGGGCTCGGCCGTGAACTCGGCCGGGGTCGAACCGGGTCACACCGTCATCGTCATGGGCAGCGGCGGCATCGGGGTCAACGCTGTACAAGGTGCCCGCCACGCCGGGGCCGGCCACATCGTGGCCGTCGACCCGGTGGCCCTGAAGCGGGAGGTGGCGTCGCAGGTGGGAGCCACCCACACCTGTGCCACCATGGACGAGGCCATCGACTTCGCCCGCTCCGTCACCAACGGCCAGGGCGCCGATTCGGCCATCATCTGCACCGGGGTGTTGGAGCAGGACCATGTGCGGGACGCGTTCGACGCCGTACGCAAGGCCGGCACCGTGGTGGTCACCGCTCTGGGCCGGGCCGATACCGAGGTGGCGGTCAACGCCCGGGAGCTCACCTTGTACCAGAAGCGCCTTCAGGGCTCGGTGTTCGGAGAGTCCAACCCGCTGACCGACATTCCCCTCATGCTCGAGCTGTACCGCTCGGGCCGGCTCCTGTTGGATGAGCTCATCACGGCCCGATACGGCCTCCAGGACATCAATCGGGGCTACGACGACCTCCACGCCGGCCGCAATGTGCGGGGCATCATCGTCTTCTGAGCTCAGTGGCCCGGCACCACCGGGGAGGGTGGTGAAGGCCGGGCGGGGTGAAGGCCGGGCGGGGTGAAGGCTGGGGAGGGTGAAGGCTTGGCGCGGGTCGTACCATCGACTGGCGTGGATACGACACCCTGCGGTGGCCCCGATTCCGTCGGCCTTCCCCTCGAACCCGACGCCGAGCAGCAGCAGGCCCTGGCTCGGGCCGTGCTCGAGTTCGTCCGGCGGCGGACCGCCGACCCCAGCCCGATCCCGGTGGCCCTCGGTCCGGGAGACACCGACGACCTGCTCGGGTTGCTCCAGGCTCCATCACAACTCGGCCGGGACCTGGCGGCGGTGATGGAGGCCATCGAGCCCATGCTCGACTCGGGGTTCGACACCGCCTCGGGCCGGTTCCTGTCCTACATCCCCAGCGGCGCTCTGACCACCGCGGCGTGGGGCAGCCTGCTCGGGGCCGTCACCAACCGCTACACCAGCGGCTCCCACGCCGCCCCCGGGTCGGTGGCCATGGAGCAGTCGGTCATCGGCTGGATCGCCTCGCTGTTCGACCTGCCGCCGACGGCCGGTGGTCTACTGCTGTCCGGTGGCTCGATGGCCAACCTGACTGCGGTGGTCACGGCCCGGTCCCGGTTGGCGGACCGGAGCCCCGACGGTGTGCTCGACGACCCGGCCGGTGCTCGGATCGACGGCAGCCACGACGGCCGATTCGACCATGGCGTCATCTACACCTCGGACCGCTCCCATCATTCGGTGGCCAAGGCAGCCCACATCGCCGGTATCCGGCCCGACCGCATCCGCCAGGTGCCCACCGACCCCCAACTCCGGCTCGACATCGACCGTCTGGCCGGAATGCTGACCGACGACCGGGCCGCCGGCCTGGCCCCGATGATGATCGTGGCCACCGCCGGCACCACCGACACCGGCACCGTCGATCCGCTGGCCCGATGCGCCGAGCTGGCCCACGAGCACGGGGCCTGGTACCACATCGATGCCGCCTACGGCGGCTTCTTCGCTCTCACCGAACGGGGCCGAGCCCGGTTCACCGGCATCGAGCGGGCCGACTCCATCACCGTGGACGCCCACAAGTCGCTGTTCCTGCCCTTCGGCATCGGCGGGCTCGTGGTGCGGGATACGGCGTGCCTGGTCGCCGCCCACGAAGGCCGGGGCGCCTACATGCAGGACGTGACCGAGCGCCGGCTGCCCGGTACCGACCAGGTTCTGCCCCTCTACTTCGCCATGGGCCCCGAGCTGACCCGACCCAACCGTGGCCTGCCGCTGTGGCTGGCTCTCAACCTCCACGGCGTGAACCGGTTCCGGGACGAACTCGACCGCATGCTCGATCTGGCCGGTCGGACCGCCGACCGACTGCGGGCCATGGACGGCATCGAGCTGGCGGTCGAAACCGAACTCTCGATTGTGGCCTTCCGGTCGTCGGCCCCCGATCCCTCGGTCGGTGACGCCGTCACCGAAGACATCTTCCGGTACCTGAACAACTCGGGCGAGGTCCACGTCTCCTCCACCACCATCCACGACCGGTTCGTGATCCGGTTCGCCTTTCTCAGCCAGCGCACCACCGATGCCATCGCCGAGCGGGCCGTGGAGCTGGTGGCCGAGGCCGTGGCCACCGTGCACCGGCCCCAGTGACCTTGGGCCCTGGAAGGCCGTGACCAACGGTGAAACAATCAATCCGGAGGAAGCCATGGTGGCAGAACCGACTTCAGAACGAGAGCGCCGGGAGTGGACCGCCTCGGTGAATGGCACCGGGTTGCGGGTCGACGAGGTCGGCGGCGGTACACAGACGGTCGTCTTCTCGCCGAACCCGTTCACCAACCGTGCGTTGTTCGACGCTCCCATCGCCGCGCTGAGCCGCGACTACCGGTGCATCACCTACGACCACCGTGGTCAGGGCGACAGCGGTTTCGGAACCCCCCAGCCGTCACCGGACCTGCTGGGAACCGAGGGGCTCTACAACGATGCGGTGGCGCTACTCGACCAGATGGGCGTCGACACATGTCACTGGGTCGGTTCATCGATCGGCGGATTTGTCGGCGTGCGTCTGGCGGCTCGCCACCCCGATCGCGTCCGCTCGCTGGTCCTGCTCGGGTTCACGACCCAACGTCTGTCCCGGGCCGATCTGCGGCAGGTCAACCTGATGATCGCAATGGTGCGTGCCGGTCGACTGTTGGGACCGGTCGGCACGGCCTTGCGGCGGCCCGTGGCCGAGCAGGTCATGGGGAACATGTTCGGGCCGACGTTCATGTCCGATCCGGCGCGGGAAGAAGACCGGGAGCTGTGGCGACAGCGGTTCACGGCGCTCCTGGTACCCGAGGCGGGACCGATGATCCGTCAGGTGTTCGGCCATCCCGGCACCCCGCCGGAGCTGCTGGCCCGGGTCGGCGCGCCCACCCTGATCATCGCCGGTGAGGACGAGCACAGCGGTCTCGACGATCCTCGGCAGGCCGAGCGTCTCATCCCGGACGCTCGCCTGGTGACGATTCCCGGTGCGGGACACATGGTCCTCGTCGAGCAGCCGGAGGCCGGCACCGCCGCCATCACCGAGTTCATTCGGGCAGTCGATGCAGCGTGACCCCACTCGGTAATCACCATGGATTTTCAGCGGGGGCTCGTGTCCAGTTTGAGGTACGACTCGATCTTGGCCAGGCGTTGCATACGCCGTAATCCCGGCGGTAGGAGTGGTACCGCTTCGGCCGCCGGAACGATTGCCGGCGCGACGGCGTCGTAGTGCACTCCATCGTTTTCGAGGGTGCAGCCGTTGTTGGCCAGAACGTTATGGCACCAGTCGACATCTGTGCCGTAGGGCAGCTGGATGTAGAACGACTCCCCGACCCGTTCGCCCCACACCGGAGTCACGTACTCCCTGCCGGACCTACGTCCCTTGTGATGGACCGCCGTCATCGGCTCCCCCGGCCGGCCGGCAACGTTCAGTGTCCTCGGGTTCTCGATGAGCTTGTTGTAGCGGCGGAACAAGTCGATGCCCGGTTTCCAGCGGGTACGCCAGACGATGAGGCGTAGCACCGTCGTGGCGATCTTGAACACGACCACGAGCCCAACCATGGCAAGGACGGCGACGAGGCTCCGCCTGAGCCGGTCCGGCACGACCCGGCTGGGCAAACGGGGTTCACGTTCAGCGGTGTCCACAGGTCACATCGTCGCAGGTCGCCGGCGCCGATCACCAAATCGGGTTGCTGGAACGAGCACGCCGGACTTCTTCGCCGGAACGTCGGGTTCGGCCGGAAATTCCGGTCTGGCTGCAATACAGTAGCAACTATGAGCCACATCCTTCAGGAGCGTACGGTCAGGTCCATTCCCGAACTTCTTCAGTTCCGGGCCGAGGAAACCCCCAACGGCGCAGCCTTCCGCTACCCCCACGGCGGTGGCTGGCACACCGTCACCTGGCGTGAGCTGCACGACCGGATCCGAAAGGTGGCGGGCGGCCTTCGAGCGCTGGGCGTGGAGAACGAGGATCGAGTGGCCCTGCTGTGCTCCACCCGCTACGAGTGGGTGGTGGCCGACCTGGCCATCCTGGCCGCCGGCGCTGCCACCACGACCGTGTATCCCTCCAACACCGCCGACGAGTGCGCCTTCATCATCACCGACTCCGACAGCCGGGTGGTGATCGTCGAAAACGAGGACCAGTACAAAAAGATCGCCGAAGTTCGGGACCAGCTCCACGACGACACCAAGCTGGTACTGATCGAAGGCTCGATCGAGGGCGTGCCCACCCTTGACGACCTGGCCGAGCAGGGCGCCGACTCCGTCGACGAGATCGACGCCATCGTCGACTCCATCGGGCCCGACAACCTGGCCACACTCATCTATACCTCGGGCACCACCGGTCGGCCGAAGGGCGTGGAGCTGACCCAGGACAACTGGCTGTACGCGGCCGAGGGCTCGTCCCGCCTCGACATCCTACGTTCCGACGACCTGCACTTCCTGTGGCTGCCGCTGTCCCATTCGATGGGCAAGGTGCTCGAGATTCTGATGATCGACGCCGGAGTGGAGACCGCCATTGACGGCCGGGTGGACAAGATCGTGGAGAACCTGGCCGAGATCCGTCCCACGCTCATGGCCGCCGCCCCTCGCATCTTCGAGAAGGTCCACAATGTGGCCGTCTCGTCGGTGAGCGCCGAGGGCGGGGCCAAGGCCGCCATCTTCAACTGGGCGGTCCGGGTGGGCGCCACCGCTTCCCAGCGCAAGGCCGAGGGGAAGATGGGCCGGGCCCTGGCCTTGGAGCACAAGATCGCCGACCGTTTGGTATTCGCCAAACTGCGGGATCGTTTCGGTGGCCGGATCCGCTACTTCATCTCCGGTTCGGCTCCGCTGTCCCAGGATCTGATCGAGTTCTTCGACGCCGCCGGCCTCACGGTGCTCGAGGGCTACGGGCTGACCGAGTCGGCGGCCTCGACCTTCGTCAACCCCCCGGACAAGCCGAAGTTCGGTACCGTCGGCCCACCGCTGCCCGGTACCGAGGTGAAGATCGCCGAGGACGGCGAGATCCTGTTGAGGAGCCGGGGCATCATGCGGGGCTACCACGGCCTGCCCGATGAGACGGCCCAGACCCTTCAGGACGGCTGGCTCTTCACCGGCGACATCGGTGAGTTGGACGACGAGAACTACCTTCGCATCACCGACCGCAAGAAGGAGCTGATCAAGACCTCGGGCGGTAAGTATGTGGCTCCGACCAAGATCGAAGGTCTGATCAAGTCGGCCTCGCCCTACATCTCCAATGCCCTGGTCCACGGCGATCGCCGCAAGTACTGTGTGGCCCTGGTCACCCTCGATCCCGATGCGGTGGGTCACTGGGCCGAGGAGCAGGGGGTGGAGAACGATCCGGCCGTCATCGCCGAACATCCGGAGATGATCAAGCTGATCGAGGCCGCGGTGGACAAGGCCAACTCGGAACTGGCCTCGTATGAGAGCATCAAGAAAGTGGCCATCCTGCCCGCCGAGTTTGCAGTGGAGACCGGTGAGCTCACCCCGTCGATGAAGATCAAGCGCCGGGTGGTCGAGCAGCAGAACATGGATGTGCTCGACTCCATGTACGCCGACGCCTGAGGCGACGGATTCGGCCGTCAGCTACTCGCTGTATGGGCTGCTGGCCGTGATCGTGGCGGTGTGTGGTTCTGTGGTGCTGACTCGCCCAGCCAGCGGTCGACCAGCGAATACCGGTCCATGACCGCCAGCAACACCTCGAGGGCGGCGATGATCAGCATCAACACACCGACGATCACCGCCAGTACCCGGACCGGGGGCAGGGGCAGGGCGTAGAACTCCGACAGCGGCGAGGGCACCAGCAGGGCCCCGAACCCGGCGGCCAGGACCATCAACAACCCACCGCTCACGGCATCAACCGGTCGGATCAGCCGGTACACGATCCACAGGCCGGTCAGGGTCAGGGTGATGGTGGCCGCCGTGCGGGCCTGGTCGAGGTCGGCGTCGCTCAGCGGCGACCGCACCCCCCAATAGGCGGCCAGGGTGGCGGTGGCGGCCACGATGCCGGCCGGGATGGAGAATCGTAGGACCCGTCGCAGGTAGCCCGGGCGGCACGGCTCGTCCGACGCCCGGAAGCTGAGCACAAAGGCCGGGATGCCGATGGTGGCGGCGGCGATCAGGCTCAGGTGCCGGGGCAGGAAGGGGAAGGGGATGACGGCCAGGCTGACGGTCACGATCAGCAACGAGGCGTAGACCGTCTTGGTGATGAACAGCGACGAGACCCGCTCCATGTTGGCGATGACCCGTCGACCCTCGGCCACCACCACCGGGAGTCGGTCGAAGCGACCGTCGAGCAGGACCAGCTGGGCTGTGGCTTTGGTGGCCGGGGTGGCGGTGTTCATGGCAATTCCGATGTCGGACACCTTGAGTGACGGGATGTCGTTGACGCCGTCGCCGGTCATGGCCACGGTGTGGCCCTGCTCCTGGAGGAACAGGACCAGATCACGTTTCTGTTCCGGCAGAACCCGGCCGAAGACCACGGTGTCGGGGGGGATGTCGGCCATGGAGGTCACGGTCCTCATGTCGACGTACCGGTCGGCGCCGGGAATGCCGATCTCGGCCGCCACTGCGGTCACCGTCCTCGGATTGTCGCCGGAGATGACCCGGATCTCCACGTTCTGGCGGCGGAAGTACTCCATGGTGGCGGCGGCATCGGGCCGCACCTCCTCCTTGAGGGCGATGAGCCCGACCGGGGTGATGTCGTCCGGCAGCGATTCCCGGCCCAGGTTGTCGCTCAGGTCGCCCTCGGCCCACGCCACCAGCAACACCCGCTGGGCTCCGGCTGTCAACTCGTCGACCCGGTGCCGGATCCGATCGGCGGCCCCACGGGACGGGACTCGGCGCCGGGTGGCGTCGAGCAGGATCTCGGGGGCGCCCAGAATCCACGCCCCGTGGTCGTCGAACCGGGCCGCGCTCCATTTGCGGACCGAGGAGAAGGCGACGACCTCCGACACCGTCCAGCCCGGCCCGTGACCCACCGCGGCGGTGATGGCCTCGGTGGTGGCGGAGCGGGCCGACTCGAGTTCGACCAAGGCCGACAGTCCCTCGCACACCTCGGCATCGGACCAGGCGTCGTCGACCACCTCGACGGTGTCCACGGTCAGGCGACCGGTGGTCAGCGTTCCCGTTTTGTCCACACACAGAGTGTCGACCCGGGCCAGCCCTTCCACCGCCGCCAGCTCCTGGGTGACGACCTGATTGCGGGACAGCCGGATGACGGCGACGGCCATGGCCATGCTGATGAGCAACACCAGGCCCTGGGGAACCAGCGACACCACCCCGGCGGTGGCCGAGATCATGCCGTCGGCCAGGTTGGATTCGCTGCGCAACTGACTCCACAGGAGCAGCGCCGACAACGGTGGCAGCAGCCACGCCACCACGCCGAGCAGGCGGTGGATGCCGGTCCGCAGCTCGGAGTGGGTGAGCGCGAATCCCTTGGCCTCCCTGGTCAGCTGGTTGACCCAACTGTCGGGCCCGACCTTCCCGGCCTCGACCACGGCCGAACCGGCCACCACATAGCTGCCGCTCAGCACTTCGGAGCCGGTCGGTTTGTCCACCGGCACCGATTCGCCGGTGAGGGCCGATTCGTCGACCTCGAGGCCCCGGGAGTCGATCACCGGACCATCCACCGGTATCTGGTCGCCTGATTCGAGACGGAGCACATCGCCCAGGACGAGGTCGGCCGGAGCCACGGTTCGCCGCTGTCCGTCCCGGTACACCGTGATCTCGGGCACGACCAGCACCCGCAGGGCGTCGAGGCTTCGCTTGGCCCGGACCTCCTGCACGATTCCTATCAGGCTGTTGAAGACCATCACGAGGCCGAACATGGCGTCGATGGGGTCGCCGTACACCAGGACCACCGCGAGCAGTGCCACGATGATGGCGTTGAACCGGGTCAACACGTTGGCCCGGATGATGTCGGCCACCGATCGGCTGGTCTTCAGCTCGATCGTGTTGGTCTGCCCGGCCAGTCGACGGCGTTGGACTTCCGACGACGTCAGCCCGACCGGTTCCCGCCTGCCCCGGGCCTGGTCGCCGTCGGCCTCGAAGGGCTGCACGGCTCCCATGCTACTCACGATTGTCGAAGGCGAATGAGGGTGAGGCAAACGGCGATGATGGCGGCCAGGACCTGAAACCCCCTGATCAGGCGGTTGACGTCAACCGCCGGCTTCCAGACGGTTTCCCGGTCCCGGATCTCGTACACGCCGACCGGGACGGCCATTATCCCGAAGCCGGCCCCGAGCCCGCTGCCTTCACGGTTGGCGCCGGGTTCGACGGTGGTGTCGGATCCGTCCTTCGCCGTGGTCTCGGTGTCGGGGCCGCTGCCCTCGCCGGCACCGCCGCCGGCTCCGCCCCGCACCCGGGCCACGGGGATGACGGTGACGCCCTCGACCTGGTAGGGGTTGCCGAACACCTTTTCCACTGTCATGGCGTCGCGGGTGGCCCGAATCGTGGTCAGTACCGACTCCATGGTCGAGGCCGCGGTTTCATCGGAGCCGCTCCCCACCCGGATGGTCTCGTTGCTCGTCTCTGTCATGATCAATCCTCCATGCGCCACCTTTCATCGTCGCGCCCGGCGGTTGTGGGGGGCAGGGCCGAAGGGCCCTTGTGGGGGACTTCCGACCCTTTCGGAATCGACGCCGCCATGATGGGCTGGGGATATGGCCCAGCCCGGACACCCTGGTCACGGACAGATCCGCGATGACCTGATGGCCGATGTTCGATCGGCCACCGCGAACTGGTTCTCCTTCGGCTGGCTGGCCCCCACCGTGGCTCTTGCCAACGCCGTGGTGCTGATCGCCGTCGTTCGCTACTTGAATCCGTCCACCGTGTCGTTTCTGACCGACGAGATCGACCGGGCTACACCGTTCATCGTTCTGGCACTGTTGATCTCGCTTGTGGGCAACATCGTGCGCCTCCGGTTCTCGCCGTCCTGGTTCGTGAGCCTGGTCGATGTGCTCGCCACCCTCGCCGGACTTGTGGCCACGGTGCGCCTGTTCCAGGTCTTCCCGTTCGCCGTTGACGACGGCGTCATCCCGTGGACGGTCGTGCTCCGGGTGTTGCTGGTCGCGGCCATGGTCGGGGCCGTATTCGGCATCGTCCTCTCGACGGGGCGGCTACTGTCGACACGAGGGACGGCGGGCGGCGGAGCCAATGGCTGAGCTGAGCGAACGAGTGCTGGATAAGGTCCAAGGACCCTTGGACAAGGTAACGGAAATGTCATATGAAGTAACTGTGCGAAATATTGTCACCTTCATCGGCCGTCAGGTCGTGCTGATCACCTTGGCCATTCTCGCCTACTTCAGTGTGCGGGGGGTGACCGAGGGCGGCTTCATCGAGGCCCACAACAATGCGGCCCGCGTGCTCCGGCTCGAGAAGCTGATCGGCATCGACATCGAACTCGAACTCCAGGGACTCATCGCCGATCACGATTGGGTGGTGACGCTGGCCAACTGGATCTACATCTGGGGTCACTGGCCGGTGATCATCGCCACCTTGACGTGGTTGGCGGTCCGCCATCGCCCCGACTTCTACGAGCTACGCAACGCGCTGTTCATCTCGGGGGGTATCGGTCTGCTGATTTTCGTGTCGTTCGCCGTTGCCCCGCCCCGGCTGTTCGCGGCCGAATACATGGACACCGTCACCATGCGGTCGGAGTCGTACCGGGTGCTGCAACCGCCGGGGCTGGTCAACAAGTACGCCGCCGTACCCAGCCTTCATTTCGGCTGGAATCTTCTGGTCGGTGTCATCTGGGCCAAACGCTCGAAGCACACGATCACCCTTGTTGCCGCCATCATCATGCCAATGGCCATGGCGTTCGCCGTGGTGGCCACCGCCAATCACTGGGTGCTCGACATCATCATCGGTGGGCTGGTGGCTCTCACCGGGCTCAGTGTCGAGCGGTTTCGTCATGGCGGTGGTGAACCCGGCGTGGCCGGTCACAGCACCGACGGGCGGGACGGAGCGGACGAGTCGTCAGACGGTCGCGGCGCGGCCGTCGGTGAAGACCACCTGCACACCGGAGCGAGCCATGTGGGCCCGGAACCACAGACCGGCCACCAGCAGAGTGATGGTGGTCGTGATCGGTCCCAGCACCGACTTCACCAGCACGAACGTGGTCGGCGAATGGTCGAGCAGGACCCAAAGCGTGACACTGAAGTTCACTGCGCTGGTGAAACCCCACCAGAGGGAAACGTGGGACAGGAACTGTCGCAGGCGAGGGTGTGACCGAGCCGAATCGTCCACCGGGACGACATCCATGAGCACTCGCTCGGCCAGAGGCTTGCCGATCATTACCGAACCGATGAAGGTGAGGGCCACGAGAGCCGTGGCCGCGGTGGGCTGCAGGAAGTAGATCAGCAGGCTACCGGTGGCGAGGGCGGCGACGGTGCGGGCCACGAACCCGACCGTGGTGAGGATCAGCAGGCCCGATGGGGATTCCCGTCGTAGGACACGCCGACCAAGCGAGCCGAGCGAGAAGGCAAGGGCGCCGATCAGGGCCCAGGTCGTGCCCTGGATGTGGAGCAGGCCAAGGAACAGTGCCACCGGGATGAGCTTTCCCTCGATGACGTTGGGCACGGCATGACGAATCGTCGACCGCAGTCCGGGCAGGACCAGGGTGTCGGGGAGGTGGAGAGGACTCAGGGGACATCCTGCCTTTCGTGGAAGGCCGCAACGCTGTTGTTTGCGGCTTCGAGGATGTAGCTACTCACGTTAGCGCTTTTTACCGCCGGGTAACTAACGGGAACACTACCCAAATCGGCCGATCTCAAACCGTCTTGAGCCGATCAGCGGGGACGGGGAGGCTCGTTCCACCCGAGATCGGTCGACCTACGCCGGTCAATCGCAGCTGTGCAGCGGCCGACCATCGACGTCGCGCCACGGTTCCAGGTCGTCGACGATCAACCCGGCCACACCGGCCTGGACAAGCTCGTCGCCCCGGTTCCGGCTCGTCACCCCCCAGGTGTACAGCAACCCGGTCCCGGCCCGGAGCCGGGTGATCTCGGCTTGGTCGAGGCGTCGTTCGTGCACGGTCACACCGACCGACGGCCCCAGTCCCGGTAACCGGTCGACCAGCCACAGCTGCAGCCGGTTGCCGCAGCTGCGGAGCAGGGAGGTCCGCGGCCGGTCGGCGAAGATCGGTAGCACCCACCATGCCCGGGATGACACGATCAACGGATGGGTGTCGGGCACCGAGGCCCGGATCCGGCGGGCAGCAGCCCGGGTGAAGCACTTGAGATCGAGCATCAGGGGGGTGTCCGGAGCCACCGCGGCCAGAATCTCCTCGATGTCGGGCACCTTGACCCCGACCGGCAGCAGGTACCACTTCTCCCACAGCCTCGCCGTCGGCCGCAGAACCTTCTCGTGTCGAACCTCGACCCGGCCCCGGAAAACGTGGACATCGAGTTCCACGACGTCGGCTCTGGTCGCCGCCAGTGTTGCGGTGTCGGGGCGATTACCGGCCCGATGGGCCACGATGATCGGGGCGGCCACAACCGTCACGGGGAAACTCCGGGTGGGACGTCGATGGTGAGTTCGAGATGCACCAGTTCCTCATGCTGCCAGGTGTGGCCGCTCAACCGCACATCGATGGTGGGGCCGCCGTCGTCGGAGATCTCGACCAGTCCGAACTGGCCGAACCCGGGAAAGGCGCCATGACTGTAGGGCCCGCCCTTCACCGACCCCGGCCGGTCGAGGGCGGCGGCGTGCAGGAGCGGGAATCCTGCACCGGCCGGATGGTCCGTCGATCGAGGCGTAGTCGCTGTTCGTGCCGTCGTCGATGGCCACCATGTGGGCGTCACCGCTGACCATGACCAGGTTCTCCACGCCGGCCCGGGCCAGGGCGTCGGCCACGGCCTGACGCTCGTCGGGATAGGCCGACCAGTCATCGGCGCCCGGTCTGGTGGCGCCGATCCACGGTGTGGGATTGGCCCACACGACCAGGGCGTGGCTTGCGGCCGAAGTCGTCAGCTCGTCGATCAGCCACCGGAGTTGATCGTCACCCAGCATCGTGTCACCGACCCGTTTGGATCGAGTGTCGGTGAGCACGAACCGGACCCGGCCCACGGTGAAGGCCTGGGCGATCGGCGCCTCGGGGGAGGGATCGACACCATAGTCGGGCACGGCGGCCCGGTAGGCCACCGACACCGCCTCCCGGGACGGGGACGTGCCGTCGGAATCGTTGGGGCCGAAGTCGTGGTCGTCCCACACATAGGCGGTGGGGATCGAGCTGAACAGGGCGGCCTGGCCCGGCTGGCGCAGCGAGCGGCCCCAGGCGCTCACGTGGTCGAAGGGTTCGGTGGACTCGAGGTTTCCGTAGTGGAGGTCACCGATGGCGAGGTACAGATCGGGCTCGGCGGCCACGATGGCGTCGTACACCGCACCGTTGGATGCGGAACGGGCGCAGGAGGCGACGGCCACGGTCAGGTCCTGGGGGCCGGCGTCCATGGTGGTGAAGACGGCGTCGAAGTCCGAGCCCGCCCCTTCGTCCGCACCCTCACCGGCTGCCTGCTCGGGCTCGTCGCCGGCGGCCAGCACCCGGTAGCCGTAGTCACGTTCCGGTGCCAGATCCGCAAGCGTGAACCGGGCCAGACCCATGTCGTCGGCCCGGGCCACCAGTGTTTCATCCCCCCCGCCTCCGGTGCCGTCGGCCTCCACCGGTCGGTAGCGGAGCACGACCTGCTCGTCGGCGTCGAGCCCACCGGCCACGATCGTGGCGGTGTCGGAGCCGACACCGCCCAGCCACAGCCAGCCGGCGTAGGAGTCGAGATCGGGCGCCGTCGAGTCCGGGTGGGTTGGGCCGAAGTAGTGGTCGTAGATCTCGACGGCCCCCAGGCCCGTACCGGCGATCAGGGTGGCCGTCGTCGCCGCCAGGCCGATGATCCGGCCGGCCGTCTTACGTGGCTGCCACCCCAGCCAGGTCAAAAAGGCGGGAACCAGCAGCAGTCCGGTCAGCGTTGTGGCCAGGAGCGGCCGGTATTCGACCGAGGCGAACAGGCCGAGGCCGGTGGCGGCGATGGCCATGAGAACAGCCGCAGTGGCCCGCCACCGCAACGCCAACAGCCCGGCCAACGCCATCAGCGCCGCCAGTCCGATCTGTACCGGGGTGACAATGGCCGAACCAAGGCCGTATCCCTCGGGATCGGCCGGCATGCCGACCGTAACCGTTCCGAGGGCCAGGGCGGCTGCGGCGCCCAGGGCCGAGAGGGCCCCTGCCAACCCGACCCGTCGGGCCGTTTCCGGCGTCAGTGTGAACATCCTCGGCTCCATTCGATGTCGTGGGGACGGCGGGACCAGCGACACGACGGGCAGCCCCGGTGCCAGCTGGTGTGGTCCATGATCCAGTGCACCCCGAGTACAACGGTCAGGCCCAGGGTCACGCTGGCCAGGGCGTCCAGGGGATAGTGATCCTGTCGGTGCAGTCGGAACATGGCGGTGACGATGACGCCGATGGTCAGCACTCCCCGGCTCAGGGTGGCCAGGCGGCGGTCGTCGAACAGCACGTGGAGGGCCAGGGGTACCAAACCGGCGATGAAGACGGCCTGGATCAGGTGACCGCTGGGGAACGACCGATCGCTGAGCGGATCGAGGGGGCGTGGTCGCTCGATGATCATCCGCAGGATCCCCCCCGAACTCCAGGCCACCACGAAGGCCAGGGGAAAGGTGACGGCCATGACCCGGCAGCGGAAGGCCGAGAAGCCGATCATTGCCACAAACACGACGGAGATGATGGTCCCGCCGAACGGATCGATCACGCCGAGGCGGCCCATCCACTCGGCTTCGACGAACCATCGGAGAATCGGACGATCGATGTCGAGGGCGATGCTGCGCCCCGATCCCACGACAAGAGTGATGAACCCGGTGGCGACCGCGGCGGCCACGGTCGAGGCGGTCAGGGCCCAGCTCGGGCCCAGGTCGACCCGCCCCGGCGTCACCGACAGGGGCGCGGCTCTCAGCGGCCCCCACACCCATGGCGGGGGCGCCGGCCACGATCGGAACACGACGGTGGTCACCCCGGCCAGATAGCCGAACAGGCCGGACAGGACGAGGGAGACGGCAAGCAGCCAGGCGATATCTCGTACGTAGCCGCCATCCCGCAGGAAGTTGGCGGTCGAGCCGATGGCGATGTAGGCGGCGGCCCCGGCCAGCACGATCGACACCACGAGATAGGTTCGGCGGGACAGCATGCCCAGTTCGGTCGGTTCCGGATCGTGGTGGCCCAGCACCACATTGGTCACCGCCGCTGCTTCGATGGCGGTTCGCCGGTCGCGGGCCCGGCCGCCCACCCAACGGAAAAGGTCCCGGAGAATGGTGATGAGGGAGAAGAGCAGGCCCACGCTCATGATCGCCGGCACGAAGACCATAAGGCAATCGGTGTCGTCCTCCGGCTCCGGTCTTGTGGTCATGGACGGGGCCGGCCAGGGCATGATGGCCTCACGGTCGGGACGGTCCACCGGGTCCACCTCCTCCGTCTTCGGGCTCGGATTCGCCTTCGATGACGACGACACCCTGATCGCCGTCGACCGATATCACCTTGCCGCCCAGCAGTCGGGTCGCACCCTCCACGTTGAGCACGGCCGGCAGGCCCAGCTCTCGGGCCAGGATGGCGGCGTGGGACAGCGGTCCGCCCCGCTCCACCACGATCGCTCCGGCTCGGATGAACAGCGGTGACCATGACGCGTCGGTGGCCTCGGCCACCAACACCTCACCCCGGTGCAGCGACTCGGTCGGCGCCGTGATCACCCTGGCCGTCCCCCGCCGCCGGCCCGGCCCGGCCGCCCATCCGTGCAGCACGTCCCCCTCCGGTAGTGGCACCGGGGTGCGCTCCGGTGTTCCCCGGAAGCGGTGGGGAAGGCTTCCTTCGACCTCGTAGCGGCTCAACCAGTTGCGGCGGCGGCCCAGCAGGTCGGCGGCAAACCGTTCGCCCTCGATGAGCGACGCCACCAGCTCGGCGCTGGTCAGCAACTCCACCGACTCGGGCTGATCGAGCAGGGCACGCTCCACCAGGCGGCGACCGATCTCGTGGTGGACCCTTCGAACCTCGCCCCCCAGTTCCAGGAAGGCCGCCTTGGCCCGTTCTCGCCGGCGGAGCTGCTCGACGACATCGTCGACGAGCAGGTCGATGAGGCGCATTCGCACGTCGATGACGCCGCCGGTCAGCACCCGGGCACGGGTCCAACCCGGGAGTGCCCGGAGAAGCCGCCGGAGATCCTCCCGCTCGTCCACCGGGCCCGGGCGGTTGCGTGTCGTCGGCGGAGTGGGGACGGAGTCCGACTCATCCGGCGGCCGGGCGCCGATCTCGTGCCACGTCGGTCCGCTGAAGACTGCGGCCGAGGAGGAACGCCGTCGTTGCAGGGACACCCCGGCCCTGGCCGTCACCCTCTGGGTCCAGCGGCGGCCCTCGTCCTCGCCCAGACGTTTTCCGAGCTGTAACTCCAAGCGACGGTAGGCGGCGGCCCCGGCGGCGGCGACCCCCAGCTCGGCGGCCAGACCCCGGGCCGCCAGGTCGATCAGGCGCTGAAGGTAGGCCAGCACATCCTCATCCGTCTTACCCTCCAGTGCCGGGAGACGGTCTCGTAGCGTCGCAAGGGACAGAATCAGTACGTCGGCCTGCTCGATGACGTTCCGTCGGGTCTGCACTGTTCGAACGTCGCGGGCCAAACCCTCGAGTTGGGCGACCAGACGGGCCCGGAACGAAGGCCGTTTCGACTCGGCGGTCCCGCCGCCGGAGGTGTCGGAGTCGGGTTGACCGAAGTACTGGGTCTCGAGTTCGACCACGGCGCCGGGGATGCCGGCTGCCGCCTCCCGCAGCTGGTCGAAATCAATGGCCGCCCGGCCCCGCACCCGGCGGACGAACGGTCGATCCTCGGCGGTGGTGCCGCGGATGATACCAAGCGAGTCCAGCACCGACCGGAACGCCTCCTCCAACAGGAAACAGTTGATCTCCCACCGGAGCGGGGGCAGCACGCCGGGAACCATCTCCACGATGCCGGCAGTGGTCAGCTCGTGTTGATCGACCGGCGTGTCGAAACCGTCGTGCTCGTCGAGCACGGTGATCGGTCGGGCCTGGAGCACGAAGACCCGGTTGCCGATGGCGGCCCATTCGACGTCCTGGGGAACGCCGAACTCCCGCTCGACGGCCAGCGCCTGATCGAGTGCCGTGGCCGCCACGACCGGCAGCTCCGCCGCCGGGGTCGGCTCCGTTGCCGATCGGTCCCCCTCCGATCGACGTCCCAGCGACGGAGTGGCTCCGGTGGCGACCACCCAGGCGTGAGGGGTGCGTTGACCCGACACCAGCGACTCGCCCAGGCCCTCGACCGCCTCGATCCGGGCTCCCGATGATCCGGCGGGGTCGGCGGTGAAGACCACCCCGGCGGTGTCGGCCGGGATCATTCTCATGATGACCACGGCCATGGCGGCGTCGGTCTCGCTCACGCCGAAGGCCCGGCGATAGGCGGCAGGAGCCGGGTGCCACAGTGAGGCCCACACCAAGCGGACCGCCGTCATGACTTCGACCGGATCCGACGAGTTGACGTTCAGCACCGTGCGATACTGACCGGCAAACGACGAACCATGGAGATCCTCGACCGTGGCCGAGGAGCGGACGGCCACTGGATGCTCGCCGCCGACCTCGGCCGCCAGGTGGATGATCGCCGCCTCGATGGCGGGATCGATCGGCACGGCGGCGAACACCTCGTCGACCTCCTCATCCGCCACCCGCCGCCCACCGGCGATTCGCTCGATCAGTTCGGTAATGGCGGCGGCACGAGCCACGGAGCGGTAGGCGCTGGTGGTCACCACGCCGGTAGCCGGGACCGGGAAGCCGCGGCGGACCAGTCGAGCCAACGACCGGCCCTTGCCTCCCAGTCCGCCGCCATCGCCCGGGACCGGATCGTGGGTGGCAAGGGCCACGACCAAGGACCCGGGGGAGTTGTGGAACTCCCCCGGATCATCCCCCGGACGATCGGTTGGCGCTGGTGCGGATGGCCCGTCGTTCATGGCCCCGGCCCATACGGCTCCAGTACACCGTCGTTGCCTCCCGGTGCAAAGAGTTCGTGGCGCTGGCGGGCCACCGCTCGGTCCAGGATGTCGTCGAACGGCTCCCCGGTTTGCTGGGCCTGATGGTCGACCCAGCGGGCGAGGTCGGGACGAAGCGAGACGGGGGTACGGGCTGCTCGCAACCTGAGCCAGAGCAGCAGGTCCACGGCGACGATGAGCAGGAACACCACCAGCAGGTCCCACTCCCGGCTGATGAAGGCGTCCAGGGCTCCGACCGTGGCCACGATCAACCCGACGGACTGTACGAATCTGTCCGACATGGTTCAAGCGTAAAGCCGCCCCGGATGGCGGAACAGGGACCTAGGCCCCGGTGGCGTCGATAATCGAGTCGAGCAGGCGTTGGAGGTAGGCGGTCGACGAATAGTTGGATCGGAGGAACCTGCCGGCTCGGACCGCTCGCTGCCGACCCGACTCCGGGTCGGCCAGAACCTTCTCGATGGCGGCCCGCAACCCTTCGTCGTCGCCACTGTCGTACCAGCCGACCAGGTCGGCCTGAACCATGTCCTCCACCACACCGTAGGATCGGGCCACCACCACCGGCGCCTGGCAGACCGTGGCCTCGAAGACCGTGGTCAGCCCGGCGGCGTACTCGTTGTCGAGTAGGGGAACGGCGACCACGTCGGCCCGCTGGTAGAGGTCCCGGAGTTCGGCGAAGTCAAAACCGCGGATCTCCATGTTGTCGGGCACGGGCGACGGCATGGTGAAGCGGGTAGTGTCCGACAGATTGGGCGACGCGAAGCACACTTTCACCTCGACATCGAGGTCGGCGGTTGCCCGGGCCAGTAGGGCATAGTCCCGCTGTTCCGCCCCGCAGCTGACGATCAGCGGTCGGCGGTTACTCGGCCGCTCATCGGGTGGTCGGAAGAAGTCGGTGTCGATCTGGGTTCCCATGGCCACGATGGACGGCAGCAACCGACCGAAGTCGCCCCTGGCGGCGTCGGCCATTCGCCGGCTCGGGACCGGCATGACCCATCGCATCCCCACGAGCACCAGAAACCAGCCGATCAAGCGGGTTCGAAACCGCTTCGGGTTGGTGCAGGCCACGGCGAATCGAACCGACCGGCGCCGGCCGACCGCGCAGAGCAGCAGGAGCACGAAACCGACGTCGTCGCCCCCTGCGTAGACCCCGTGGCCCGGTGCCAGCCCGGACCGCACCTTACGGGCCAGGGCCCAGTGTTCCGGGCGACCGTAGACAAGGGCCCCGAGCCGGTCGGTGACGCGGTGGGCACCGGCGTCGGGCTGGTGGATCTCGGCGTTCAGTGCCTTGGCCACCTCCGGTACCAGGTGACGGGGATGCCGATCCCTCGCCGCCTGGGCCGCAATCTCGTCGAAATCGAAATAGGTGCTCGTCAGCACATGCCACTTCATGGTCCCCTCGACCGTTCCCTCCTGGACGCCGCGCCTCGAACCGGACCGACGGCCTTGTCGCCGCACCGTGGTTCGGTCCTCTTGTTGACATCCACCGCGTCCGAAGATGAGATGCCAATTGAACGTATCGCATCCGGGGTCGCCCCGTCGACAACAGCGATGGATCTCGAGCGTTCGACAGGGACGGCAAGAAGGCCACCATCGCCGTCCGGGGTCGATCCGACGCGGTTGTCGGACGGATACCATCGACGGAATGTCCGGTGAACTCCCACCAGCCAACTGGTATCCAGATCCCAGCGACCCCGGCCGGGAGCGGTATTGGGACGGGGCCCAATGGACCAACGAAACCCGGGCCGTCAACGATCCACCGCCGCCCCCTCCGCCGGAGCCCTCGGGTCCCCCTCCACCGGGACAGACCTTCGCCCCGCCGCCCTCGGGCGCTCCGGCCCCGGCGCCCGCCTACCTCAGCGGTCCACAACCCCAGGGACCTCCGGCCCCCCAATCCGGCATGTCGACCACGGCGAAGGTACTCATCGCCCTCGGGGTCCTGGCCGTCGTGTTCCTGGGGGGATGTGTGGCTCTGTTGGCCGTCGTCGGCACTGCGGTCGAGGATGCGGCCAACGAGCTGGAGGACTCCGATTTCGCCGCCGAGTTCGAGGAGGCCATGGAGGAGGCCACCGGATCCACCGTCGACGGGGGTGCGGAAGCAGTCGACGACTCCACCGACGGGCAGGCGGCCGGAAGCGGTCCGGGAACGAGACAGGATCCGTTGCCCTACGACCAGACCGCCGCCCTCACCTGGGACACCTTCGGCGATGCCGACGGATCGGTGTGGGAGACCACCCTTGGTGAGGCCACTGACATCGAGACCGACATCCTGGCCGCCAACGACTTCAACACCGAACCCCCGGAGGGTGTGGTGTTCGCCGGGTTCCCGGTGACGATGACCCTGCTCGAGGCCGGCAAGGAACCGCTGTCGGCGGGGGGCAACTTCACCTGGGAGATCCTGGGGGGAGCAACCGCCGCCGCCTACGACCGCTTCACCATCGAGACCGAGTCCTTCGGCTGCGGTGTGGTGCCCGACGAGTTCGACGACTTCGACGAAGTCTTCGTGGGCGGAACGCTGTCGGGCACGGTCTGCATCCCCATCCCGGCCGAGGATCTCGCTCACCCCGACACCCAGATCGCCTTGCACTTCGCTGCCACCGACAGCCGCATCGTGTTCGGTCCCTAGACCGGCCGGGCCTCCGTCGAGCACTTCCCCGCCCACGTCCCTGGCGGACCGGGGCGGGCCGTGCCACTATCTGGGCAGAGGAGGACGCATGGAGATAGGAACACCGCCGGGACCCATCGCAGCGCCCCGGGGGACGGACCTGACCTGCCGGGGGTGGCAGCAGGAGGCCGCCTTCCGCATGCTGCACAACAACCTCGACCCCGAGGTGGCCGAGCACCCCGACCAGCTCGTGGTCTATGGCGGCACCGGCCGGGCGGCACGATCCTGGCCGGCCTTCGGAGCCATGGCCCGGACCCTCACCACCCTGGCCGACGACGAGACCATGCTGGTCCAGTCGGGCAAGCCGGTTGGTGTGGTGCGGACCCATGAGTGGGCGCCCCGGGTGCTGATCGCCAACTCCAATCTGGTTCCCGACTGGGCCAACTGGGACGAGTTCCGCCGCCTCGAGCATCTGGGCCTGACCATGTACGGCCAGATGACGGCCGGGTCCTGGATCTACATCGGCACCCAGGGCATCCTCCAGGGCACCTACGAGTGTTTCGCCGAGATTGCCCGCCGTCGCTTCGGCGGGTCGTTGGCCGGGACCCTGACCATCACCGCCGGGGCCGGTGGCATGGGCGGGGCCCAACCGCTGGCCGTGACCATGAACGACGGTGTGGTGCTCATCATCGATGTCGACCCCCACATGCTGCAGCGGCGGGTCGATCACCGCTACCTGGACGAGATCGCCCCCGATTACACCGCCGCCGTGGCCCGGGTGACCGAGGCCAAGGCAGCGGGGCGAGCCTTGTCGGTCGGCCTGGTCGGCAACGCCGCCGACATCGTGCCCCGGTTGCTGGCCGACTCGATCGACGCCGACATCGTCACCGACCAGACCTCGGCCCATGATCCACTGACCTATATGCCGACCGATCTCACCGCCGAGGCCGCCGCCGAACTCCGGCGGAACAACCCCGACGAGTTCGTGCGCCGGGCCCGGGCCTCGATGGCGGTCCATGTCGAGGCAATGGTCGGCTTCCTCGACGCCGGCGTCGAGGTGTTCGACTATGGCAACAGCCTGCGGGCCGAGGCCGAACTCGGTGGCTACGACCGGGCCTTTGCCTACCCCGGCTTCCTGCCGGCCTACATCCGGCCCCTGTTCTGTGAGGGCAAGGGGCCGTTCCGCTGGGTGGCTCTGTCGGGGGATCCGGCCGACATCGCCGCCACCGACCGGGCCGTGCTCGACGAGTTTCCCGACGACGACGCGCTGGCCCGCTGGATCCGCCTGGCCGGGGAACGGGTGGCGTTCCAGGGGCTGCCGGCCCGCATCTGCTGGCTGGGCTACGGGGAGCGCCATCGCTTGGGCCTGCGGTTCAACGAGATGGTGCGATCCGGGGAGCTGCAGGCCCCCATCGTCATTGGCCGTGACCATCTCGACTCCGGCTCGGTGGCCTCCCCCTACCGGGAAACCGAGGACATGGCCGACGGGAGTGATGCCATCGCCGACTGGCCCCTGCTCAACGGACTGGTGAACACCGCATCGGGGGCAACCTGGGTCAGTATCCATCACGGCGGGGGTGTGGGTATCGGCCGGTCCATCCACGCCGGCCAGGTGTCGGTGGCCGACGGCACCGAGCTGGCCGCCCTCAAACTGGAGCGGGTGCTGACCAACGATCCGGCCATGGGGGTGTTTCGCCATGTCGACGCCGGCTACGACCGGGCGGCCGAAGTGGCCCGGGAGCGGGGGGTGCACATTCCGATGATGGGTTCGGCGACGAGCGGGCCGGCTTCGGCCGACGATGAGTCGACCAGGGACAACTGACCATGTCGGTGCGCCCCATCCTGACCATCGGTCATCCGCTGCTGCGGCGGCAAGCGGAGCCGGTGCCGATCGACGAGATCGGCTCGGTCGAGGTGCAGGGCTTGATCGACGATTTGATCGACACCATGCGCCACGCCAACGGTGCCGGATTGGCCGCCAACCAGATCGGGGTGCTGCACCGGGTTGTGGTGATGGAGGTCAAGGACAATCCCCGCTACCCGTACAAGCCGCCGCTACCGTTGACCGTGGCCGTCAACCCGGTGATCGAACCGATCGACGACGAGATGGTCCGCATCAACGAGGGCTGTCTGTCGGTGCCGCTGCGAGGGTTCGTAAAACGGCATGTCAACGTGAAGGTGACCTACCATGACCGCCACGGGGACCGGCACGAGGGGGTGGTGCGGGGACTGACGGCGGGAACCTGGCAGCATGAATGCGACCATCTGGACGGCACCTTGATCGTCGATCGGGCCGATCCGCGGACCCTGGCCACCTGGGACGAGTTCGAGCGCCACCACCGGGACGACTTCGTCAAGGAGATCACCGAGTTCGTCAACCGGGTCGGGTCTTGAACGATTCTGTTGCCGAGTCGTGGTGGTGTGAGTGGGCCTGGTTGGGGGGTGATTCGGCCACCGCCGAGGTCGTGATCGACGTCCTCGACGGACGGATCATCGCAATCGAGACCGGCCATCGGGCACCCCCGGGGGCAATCCGGCTCGGTGGTCTGACCATCCCGGCGCTGGCCAATGGTCACAGCCACGCCTTTCACCGTCTCCTGCGAGCCCGGACCCATGGCGGTTCGGGCGATTTCTGGACCTGGCGGGACACCATGTACGCCGTGGCCCAACGGCTGAACCCTGACAGCTTCCACAACGTGGCCCTCGGGGTATTCGCCGAAATGGCCGAGGCCGGCATAGGGGTGGTCGGCGAATTTCACTACGTCCACCATCAGCCGGACGGCAGTCACTACCGGGACTCGCATCGTGGAGGGGCCAACGCCATGGGTGATGCCTTGGTGTCGGCCGCCACCGAGGTGGGCATTCGCATCACGCTGCTCGACACGCTGTACCTCCACGGCGGGCTGGAGGCCGAGGGGCACACGCCGCTCCGGCCCGAGCAATTGCGGTTCAGTGATGGGTCGGTCGAAGCGTGGGCGGAGCGACGCCGGTCCTGGCCCGGTGGTGATTCCGGTTTGGTCCGGCGAGGTGTGGCCCTGCATTCGGTCCGGGCGGTCGACGTGGCCCGGGCCGCGCCGTTCATCGACCGTGACGAACCGTTGCACGTTCATGTGTCGGAGCAGCCGGCCGAGAACAAGGCGTGCTACGCCGCCCACGGGGTGAGCCCCACCCGTCATCTGGCCGGTCACGGTCTTCTCGGACCCCACACAACCATCATTCACGGCACCCATGTGACCGAGTCCGATGTTCTGCTGCTGGCAGGAGCCGGCGCCGGCTGCTGTTTCTGCCCAACCACCGAACGGGAGCTGGCCGACGGAATCGGCCCCAGCCTGGCCCTGTCCCAGGCCGGGGTGCCGCTGTGTTTGGGGTCCGACTCCCATGCCGTGATCGATCTGTTGGAGGAGGCCCGGGCTTTGGAGATGAATCAGCGGCTGGCCACCCTGGGTCGTGGTTGCCATCAGTCGGAGGAGCTGTTGACCATGGCCACGGTCAACGGGTACCGATCGCTCGGCTGGAACGAGGGTGGTCGCCTCAAAGTGGGTGAGACGGCCGACTTCGCCACCATCCGACTCGACTCGGTCCGTACCGTCGGCACACCGCCCGGCCCGGCCGCGCTGTTCTCGGCCACAGCCGCCGACATCACCGATCTGGTGGTGGCGGGTCGAAGGGTGGTCACCGATGGCCACCACCGCTCCGTGGACGCTGTCGCTGCCTTGTGGCAGGCTCACGAGGAGCTGTATCGGTAGCGGGTTCGCAGGGTTTATCGCCTAATCCTGTGGTAGCGAATCGTGGAACACGGACACCGATGGGTCGATCGACGGACGGTTCCATTTGGACCCGCTGTCGGCGGTGGCGGTGGGCCGAGCCCAAGCCGGTTTGTCGCATAGACGTTGGCATCACACGTGCACCGCCATCGTCGGAGGAAGTAGGGTCTGGCCATGTCGGGACCGGAACCGACTCGCCACCACCGCGACAACCACAATGACCACCGTCATCGACAACATCGCTGAGCTGGTCACCAACAACCCCGAACTCGGTGGTCACGGTCCGCTCGGCATCCTGACCAACGCCTCGGTGGTGGTGACCGGCGAACCCGATGCACTCGACCACAGCCGAACCTCTGTCATCGTGGCCATCGGCCCGGCCGGGCAGGCGGCCGATCACCGCATCGACACCGAAGGCCGCTGCGTGTTGCCCGGGTTCGTCGACTCGCACACCCACCTCATCTTCGCCGGTGACCGCTCGGAGGAGTTCACCCGCCGCATGGCCGGCGAACCCTACGACGGAGGCGGTATCCGCTACACCACGGAGCTGACCCGCAGCACCCCGGTCGACCGGCTGCGCCAACTGGTCAAAGCCCGGCTTCACGAGATCCACCGGGCCGGCACCACCACGGTCGAGACCAAGACCGGATACGGCCTGTCGCTTGAAAGCGAACCGGTTCACGCCGCCCTGGCCCACGAATTGGTGAGCGATGCCACCTTTCTCGGCGCCCACCTGGTGCCGCACGAGTACGAGGGCCGCTCCGACGAGTATGTCGAGCTGGTGTGCGGTCCAATGCTGGAGGCGGCCAAACCTCATGTGGGTTGGATCGACGCCTTCTGCGAGACCGGCGCCTTCGACCCCGAGCAGTCCCGGGCCGTACTGGATGCCGGCCGGGCCGCCGGGCTCGGTCTTCGGCTTCACGCCAATCAGCTCGGACCTGGGGCGGGGGTGCAGCTCGGCGTCGAGTTGGGGTGCGCCTCAGTCGATCACTGCACCTATTTGACCGATGACGACATCGATGCCCTGGCCTCCGGCGACACCGTTGCCACCTATCTTCCGGCCACCGACTTCTCCACTCGCCAGCCCTATCCCAACGCCCGCCGGGCCATCGATGCCGGGGTGACCGTGGCCCTGGCCTCCAACTGCAACCCCGGTACCAGCTACACCAGCTCCATGTCGTTCTGCATCGCCCTGGCGGTTCGGGACATGCACATGACCATCGATGAGGCCGTCGTCGCCGCCACCTTGGGTGGGGCCGCCGCCCTGCGCCGCCCCGACGTCGGCCGGCTGAGCCCCGGGGGTCCGTCCCATCTGACCGTACTCGACGCTCCCAGTCGCCATCACCTGGCCTATCGCCCCGGCGTACCCCTCATTTGGCGGACCCTGGGCAGTGACTTCGCCCTGTAGGCGCAACCGGGCGGCTGAATGTCACCGGGCGGCCGGGCGTGGTAACGGCCGAGCTTCACCGATCGGCTATGGTTCGGTGGCAATGAACGTACGTCTCGTCGGATAGGCCGGTTCGCCGTCGTGGACATCGTGTTCGGCCTGCCCAGCCATCCCCTCTTCGTGCATCTTCCGTTGGTGGCCGTACCGGCGGGGGCCCTGGCCGCCTTGGCCATCGCCCTGCGCCCGGCGTGGCGCCGCCGTTTCGGACTGGCCGCGACCGCCTTGATCGCGATCGGGTTCGTCGGCACCTTCATGGCCACCCAATCGGGGGAGGAGCTGTACGACGCGCTCGAATCCCGCATCGGGGACGTCGCCGATCGCCATCAGGAATTGGGTGAGCAGACCTTGATGCTGGTGGCCGCCTTCTTCTTGACCATGGTGGGCTCGGTGGTGGCCGATCACCGCTTGATCAGCCAGTTCGTCGAGCAGCGGGGGGTGGGCCGACATGTGGCCACCGCCCTGACCTGGATCGGTGCGGTTGTCGGAGCGGTGGCGACGGTGTGGATGCTCCGAACCGGCCACGAAGGGGCTCGACTCGTGTGGGAGGATGCGATCCCGTGGTCGTGAGCCCGTGACGAGCCGACGTACTTCGTAGCCGGGGACTACTCCTTGGTCAGGAAGAGCTGGAACTCGATGACCCCGAAGTCGTCGAGACGCACCACAACCGGGGCCGACGGGGCGTTGACACCATAGTCGGCGAAGACGACATCGGTGGTGCCGACGATGGCGATCGTGTCGCCCACCAGCTGGGCGTCGATCGCGACCTCGACCGATTTGGTCATGTCACGGATGGTGAGATCGCCGACGGCGGTGGCCGAAACCGGATCCCCCGACGCCGGATCGGCTCCGAGATCGATCGGTTCGGTCAACACGAAGGTGGCCGTCGGGAAGTTGGAGGTGTCGAGAGCCCGCCGGGCGGCTCCGTCACGTTGGCTGATGTCGGTGGTGATGGCGGTCATGTCCGCCTCGATCTCGGTGGCGGTAACGGTTTGCCCGTCGATGGTCACCGCTCCCGACACATTCGGAGTGCGACCCACCGCTTCGGTCACGCCAACGGTGGTCAGCTCCTCATCAACCCTGAAGCCAACATAGGTCCCGGTCGAGTTTTCGAAGCTGAACTCGCCGATGGTGGTGTCGATGGTCCAGGTGCCGGACACGTCGGAGACGGCCCCGTTGGCACCGGCCGAGCCATCGTCAACCGAGCCATCGTCAACCGAGCCATCGTCAGCCGAGCCATCGTCAACCGAGCCATCGTCAACCGAGCCATCATCGAGCGAGTCGTCGTCGCCGGCGGTCTCGGCACCGGCTGCGTCATCAACAGCGCCGTCACCATCGGCGCCGGTGTCGGCGTCACCGGCTAACTCCGCTGTCGCCGTGTCGAGATCGACGGCGGCCGGAGCATCGCTGCGAAACAACGCCCAGAGAGCGACACCGACCAGGACCAGGCCGACGACCCCCAGACCGGCGAGGAGTAACGGGCGGCTTGGGCGGCTGCCGGACCGGGAGCCGTCGGCGGGAGAATCGGACACGATCGGTCACTCCTTGTTGTCGTCGAACTGGGGCCACGGCGGGACTTGCCGGGCTCGAACACTACTACGTCATGAAACGAGGCTTCGGTTCATCCCCGTCGGCCGGTTCTTCAACCTGTCACGGGGAGATCGCCTATGTACCGGAGGGGTCACCTACAGAAGCTTCCGCAGTATCCGCTGCTTGAGCGCAGTGTAGGGCGGGTAGGGGAGCCGGACCTCGGGGCGCATCGGCTTGTGCAGTACCGACTTGGCGTTGCTGAAGGTGTCGAATCCGGCACGGCCGTGATAGCGGCCCATGCCCGATGGCCCCACGCCCCCGAACGGCAGCTCGGGCACCGCGATCTGGACAACGGTGTGATTGACACAGACCGAGCCCGAACTGGTACGGCTGATCACCCGCTCGATGGCGTCGTTGTTTTGGGCGAACATGTAGAGGGCGAGGGGTTTGGGTCGGGACCGGACAAAGGTGGTGGCCTGATCCACATCATCGATGTCGAGCACGGGCAGGATGGGACCGAAGATCTCATCGGTCATGAGCGCCGAGTCGACGTCGGGTTCGACGACAACGGTGGGGGCAATGAACAGCTCGTCGGCGTCGGCATCACCGCCCAGCACCACCGTGCCCCCATGGTCACCGGCGATCAGACCGGTCAGCCGATCGTGGTGGCGACGACTGACGATCCGGGCATAGTCGGGACTGCGCTGCGGGTCCTTCCCGAGGAAGCCTTCTACCGCTCGGGCATACCGGTCGACGAACTCATCGCGCCGGGAGCGGTGGACCAGCACATAGTCGGGGGCGATGCAGGTCTGGCCGGCGTTCAGCAGTTTGCCCCAGGCGATCCTGGTGGCCGCCACTTCCATGTCGGCCGATGTGGTGACGATGGCCGGGCTCTTGCCTCCCAGCTCGAGTGTGACCGGTACCAGGTTCTCGGCCGCCGCCTTCATCACCACCCGCCCTACCGAGGTCGACCCGGTGAAGAAGATGTGGTCGAAGGGCAGCGCCAACAATTCGGAGCTGGTGTCGACCGCACCCTCCACCACCTCGACCCCGTCCAGGTGCCGGGGCAGCAGATCGGCCAGCAATGCCGACGAGGCCGGAGCCAGCTCCGACGGCTTGACCACCGCCGTGTTGCCGGCGGCCAACACACCGACGAGGGGGCTCACCACCAGCTGCACCGGATAGTTCCAAGGGGCGATCACGAGCACCGTGCCCAGCGGCTCGTGGACCACCGAAGCCTTGCCCGGCTGGGCCATGAGGGGCATGCGGACCCGCTCCGGTTTCATCCACTTCTCGAGGTTGTTCAGGGCATGGTCGATCTCGGTCCGAGCCGAGCCGATGTCGGTCAGCCAGCCTTCGAACGGTGGTTTGCCCAGGTCTCGGCTCAGGGCTTGTTCGATGGCAGGGGCGTTGTTGTCGAGCATGCGATCCAGCGCCTCGAGCTGTCGGCGGCGCCAGCTTTGATCACGGGTCCGGCCGTCGTCGAAGGCGGCCTTGGCCCGCTCGAACGCCTCTTGTGGGGTCGATGGTTCACCGATCGGGGCTGCGGATTCAGTGCTGGGAGAAGGGGCCACGTCAGACGTCATGGTTCCGTCCTACCCTCGAATCGGGGCCTTCACTCCACTGTGCGTTACAAAGCGGGGTGACTCGATCCGCTGGCGTTCGCTACCCTTGATGCTGTGAGCAACTCCAGGCCGGCAACCGGCCGAGAAGACTCCGGTTCCGGTCAGGCCCCCACCTCGGCGGTGGTCAGCTACCGACTGGCCCGCAAACGGGTGGTGGAATCGGTCCGAAAGGGCGATCGCCCCATCGAGCATGTCTGTGACGCTCAACCGGAACTGAGGAGAGTTGCCCACAATTGGGGTACCCTTCTGCCCGAACCTTGCCCACTTTGTGATGGCGATGATTTGACGGCGGTAACGTTTGCCTTCGGAACCGGTCTTCCCAAGTCGGGGCGTGTTGTCGCCGGCCTGGGCGAGGCCCGGAAGCTTCGAAACCGTGGTAGACCATCAACGTGGTATGTCATCGAGGTGTGTCGCCAGTGCTGGTGGAACCATCTGCGTGAATCGTTCGAAGTCTCGGGCTAGGAACCTCCGACCCAACGACATCGGTTGCCGAGTTCCAGGGCATTCTCGGGACTCGGATATCAACAGTTGCCCCATTTGAGTTGACTATGGCTGTACATGTACCCGGACCGCTCTCCGGCCCGGTTCCCCTTCGAGATCGACGTCGAAACCCGTTCTGGCGATTTCGTCGCTTCCTCTACCTGCTGACCGTGATGGCGGCGGCCGGCGCCGCTGTCGTGTGGTCGTTCGCCAGCCAGGTCGAGCTGACCAGTGACGATTTCGACGACTTGACCGAAACCACCTTCATCTGTACCTCCGAGGTTCAGTTCGAGTGCGACGCCGACAACGCCGCCAACCGCCTGGCCCTCGAGGGTGACGATCGGCTCAAGGTGGAATACGCCGAGATCCCCGAGGTCGTGGTCCAGGCCGTGGTGGCCACCGAGGACAAGAGCTTCTTCGAGCACGAGGGGGTGGATCCGGTCGGCCTGACCCGGGCCGTCTACCAGACGGCCAAGCAGCGGTTCACCGGTTCGGGAAGTGTGCAGGGCGGCTCCACCATCACCCAGCAGTACATCAAGCTGACCTCCCAGGACGACGCCGACGAGGTCGCCCGAAAGGCTCGGGAGATCGTTCGTGCCATCAAGTTCGAACAGGAGCTGGCCGACGAGCTGGGTTCCAAGGAGGCGGCCAAGGAGCGCATCCTCGAGCGGTACCTCAACCGGATCTACTTCGGGCGCCGGGCCTACGGCATCGCCGCCGCCGCCCGGGCCTACTTCGACAAGGAGCTGTCGGAGCTGAGCATCGCCGAGTCAGCCTACCTGGCCGGGCTGATCCGCAACCCGAGCCGGGGCGATGCCTCGGAGTATCCGGACGAGGCCCAGCGCCGGCGCAGCGTCTCCCTGACCCTGATGGAGGAGGCCGGGTTCATCACCGCCGAACAACGGCAGGCGGCGGAGAACGAGCCGTGGACCTCGCTGGTCAGGGGTAACACCGTCTCATCCGGCCTTGGTGATTCTCTGGGCAGCGAGTACGGGACCGATTTCTTCATTTCGTCGGTCCGCAACGAACTGAACGACATCTTCCCCAACGGCGAGTACTACGCCGAGAGCATGCGGGTCTACACCACCCTCGATCACGATCTGCAACGCTTGGCCTACAACACCATCACCGGCCGGCTCGATCCCAACAACCCGGACATGCCGCTGGGATCACTGGTGTCGATCGACGGTGACGGCCGGGTGGTGGCCATGATGGGTGGCGCCGATTGGCAGACCTCCCAGGTCAACCTGGCCACGGCCGAGGGTGGCACCGGCTTCCAGCCCGGTTCGCTCATGAAGCCCATTGTGCTGGCCGAGTTCATCGAGCAGGGCTTCTCGCCCGAGTCCTACTTCGAGGCCCCTTTCACCACGGTGTTCGATCTGGCCGGCGGCGACCAGTGGAAGGTCAGTGGCGGCGGCACGTCCAAGGTTCCCAACCATCGGACGGTGTACGACGCCACCCGATGGTCGTCCAACACGGTGTACGCCCAGATGATGCTGCTCGTCCAGCCCGACACCGTGGTCGACATGGCCCAGCGACTGGGGATCGAAGCCCCCATCGAGGCCGTTCCGTCCCTGGTGCTCGGCGCCGAGGAGGTGCCGCCACTGGACATGGCCTCCGCGTTCTCCACCTTCGAGCGGGAAGGTGTGCACATGAAGCCGGCGCTCATCGACCGCATCGAGGACTCCGAGGGCAACGTGTTGTGCTGGTACCCGATTGAGGCCGGTGATTGCGACGGTCGGGCATCGGCGGTCGATGCCACTCGACAGGGCGACCAGGCCATCGAGGGTCGCATTGCCCGTCAGGTCAACGGCGCCCTGCTGGACGTCGTGGCCAACGGAACCGGCAAGGCGGCGGCGCTGGTCAACGAGGCCGGCGAGGTCCGCCCGGCTGCCGGCAAGACCGGCACCACCCAGAACTACCGAGACGCCTGGTTCACCGGGTTCTCCTGCGACCTGACCACTTCGGTGTGGATGGGTTATCCCGGGGTGGATGGCGAGGAGCCGCGGTTCATGAGCAACGGCGAGGTTGCAACGCTCAACGCCTCCCGGGCCGAGCAGGGGCTGGAGCCGCTGCCCAATATGAGCGAACTGTTCGGCGGCGACTATGACAACATCACCGGTGGTTCGATCCCGGCTGAGATGTGGCATGACTACATGCTGGCCGCCACCGCCGACGACGGCCCGTGCGAGATTCCCAGCGAGCGACCGGGGCCCGATCAGCGCATCCTCGGCCAGGATCTGTTGACCACGCTCGCCCCGTGCGCCGAGCCCGACCCGGCCCTGGTGGCAGCGGCCCAGCAGGCCCAGTCCACCTCCTCCGGCGATGGTGGTGGGGGCGAGCAGCCTCCAGCCGATGGTGGTGGCGGTGGTGAGCCTCCGGCCGACGACGGTGGCGGTGGTGAGGGCGAGGATGCGCTCGGCCCGATCATCAACGTGTCGTTGGGCGGTCGCGGCTTCGGATCGTTCTCCGGCCGGGCACCCATGGCGTTCCAGGGCCCCAAGGTCTTCCAGGACAATGGAGGCGAGGGCGGCAACGGCGGGGGAGGCGTCACCCCGACCACCGCGCCGTGCCTGCCCATCGATCTCAACGGCAACGTGATCGGCGACGGCACCACGACCACCGTCGATCCGGCCGGTCCGTCCACTCAGGACACCGGCACCACCACAACGATCGATCCCAACGCCACGAGCTCGACCACGATCGATCCCAACAACACGACCACCACTGCCCCACCGACGACCACTCCGCCCACCACCGCGTCGACCACGACGGCGGAGACCCAGCCCGAGAACACCGTCGATCCCGGCAACGGCAACGGTCGGGGCAACGGCGGGGGTGGGGCCGGCGACTGAGCGCCCGGCCCGTCCGGAACTCACCTCAGGTGGTGGACCGTCACCGGCAAATGCCGAGGTCGGCCAGCCGATGGAACCACGGCAGGGACGCCTCGAGTCCGGCCTCCAGATCGGTGGCCGGCCGATAGCGGAGTTGGCGGCTGCTCTTCTCGATCGAGCCCCAGGTCCGGGGCACATCACCTCGGCTGGTGTCCCGGTAGTCGACCCTGGCCTCGACATCGAGCAGCTGCTCCAGGGCCGTGATGACATGGCGCAACTCCAGCGGTCGACTCCGAGCCAGGTTGAAGATCTCGAACGGCCGGCCGGTGTAGTCAATGGCGGCCCGAAGACCGTCCACGATGTCGTCGATGTAGGTGAAGTCCCGGAGCGCCGACCCATCACCGAACACCGGAATGGGCTGACGTTTGATCATCCTGGCCGCGAAGTTGGCAATGGCCAGATCCGGACGCTGGCCCGGGCCGTACACCGTGAACAGGCGGGTCGCCACCACCGAGAATCCGGTTCCGACGCCGGCCCGGGCCACCAGCCTTTCCGCCGCCAGTTTGGAGTGGGCGTAGACGCTGACGGGTTGAGGCAACGCGTCCTCCCGCCAGGGAACGTCGGGGTTGGTGCCGTACACACTGCTTGACGAGACGAACACGAGATGGGGGATCGAACGCATCCGCATCAGCTCGAGGACGGCGGCCGTGCCGCCGACGTTGACGTCGTAGTAGTCCATCGGACGCGACCACGATTGGCGAACCCCGGTCAGCGCAGCGGCATGGACCACCACATCGATGTCACGCGTCAGATCACGGTCCAGTTGCCGCCCCAGCTCGCCGGTCTCCCGGATGTCGAGCTCGAGAAGCGAGAAGCGGGGATCGGCTTCGAACGGTGCGAGATTGCCTCGCTTCAGCGCGGGATCATAGAACTCATCGAACGAGTCGATGCCGACAACGGTCCACTCGTCGTGGAGGAGACGCGTCACGAGGCCGGATCCGATGAAGCCTGCCGCCCCGGTGACGAGCGCCGTACCACTTGTGGGCGATCGCCGTCCGCCTTGCGTCATTGTCTGATGCCAAGCCGATGAGTGATGTCGAGAATTGATGTCGTCGATTGACGCCGGGTGGGTGTCACCGGCATCGGTCAGTAGTCGAAGGGAACCAGCTCACCGTCGTCGGTCACCAACATGACCGGTTGGGCTTCCCATGTGGTGACGTCGCCGCCCATGCCCGGAGAGTCGGCGGGCATGCCGGGCAGGGCCAATCCCACGGCATCGGGCTGCTCGGCCAGTAGAGCGGTGATGGCTCCCACCGGTATGTGCCCCTCGATGGTGTAGCCGCCCACGACGGCAGTGTGGCAGGAGGCCGCCTGGTCGGGAATACCCCGATCGTGCCGGAAGGTCGCCCGCTGGGGATCATTGGTGGCGTCGATATCGGCTCCGTGTTGCTCCAGGTACACGACCCAGCTGGAACAGCAGCCTCAACCGGGGTCCTTGTGGACCTCGAAGCGCACTCCGGACAGTGGTTCGGCCTCGATGGTGGTGGTCGCCACGACATCGGGACCGCCGGCCGCAGCCGCCTCGGAGCTCGGGCTGTCACTTCCGCAGGCAGCGGGTACGACCAGCAGGGCGATGATGGCCAGGGGGCGAGCGACCGCATCGGCGAACGCAGACATGGTTCCCAGTCAATCACTTATGACGTCAAACTGGAGGTGCAGTCAGTCACAGGTTGGATAGGACCGGAACGACGCCAAAGAACGCCGAAACCAGTCGGCATCACGATCATGACCGAGGCTCCGGCTACCACATCGACCGGCCGGGGGCGGCGTGGGTGGCCCCGGTGCTGGGCACGGTCATCTACCTCTGGGGCGGCCGACCGTTCCTCCGGGGCGGACCTGATGCGACAGAGTTCGGACCCCCTGCTCGGTTTCGATGTCGAGCACTGCAGCCACAGCCACAACCGTACCCTACTGACGGGTGGTGACAGTATCCCGGTCGGCCATCGGGTGGTCACCGGCCCTGCCGGCATTGGCGGCGATGGCGTCGGCCAACTCGTTCCACCGGCTGCGTGGCACGTCGTGGCCCATGTCGGGGAACATCAATAGTCGCGATCCGGGTACGGCTTCGGCTGTGGCCACGCCGCCCGAGGGTAGGACCAGCTTGTCCTCCAGGCCGTGGATGACCAGGGTGGGTGCCGTCACGGTGCCCAGGGCTCGAGTGCGATCGGGGCTTGCGGCGATGGCTGCGGTCTGCCGTTCCACGCCATCCGGCCGCCAGCTGCGGGCCACGCCGTCCCGGGCCCGGGCCAGGTGTTCGTCGCGATCCCATGCCGAGCCGGCCCACAGCGAGTACATCTCGGTGCCGACCTCGGCTGCCTCGGCCCGACTGGGGCGGGGTCGGCGGACCAGCTTGGCCAGGACCTTCCTGTCGATGCCGCCGTTGCGGCGGTCGCCGGTGTGGGACATGATCGATGTCAGCGACGCCACCCGATCGGGATACTGGATGGCCATGGTCTGGGCGATCATGCCGCCCATGGACGCACCGACCAGGTGCGCCCTGGCGATGCCCAGGGCGTCGAACAGCCCGACGGCGTCGGCCGCCATGTCGGCCAAGGTGTAGCCGGCGTCCAACCGCCGCCGAGTCAGCAGCGAGGCGATCACGGCGGCCCGGCTCGGCGGCTCCCAGTCGAATTCGGTGCTGAGTCCGGCATCCCGATTGTCATGGCGGATGACCTGGAATCCCCGATCGACCAGTGTTTGCACGAACCCGTCGGACCAGTCGATGAGCTGACCGGCCAGGCCCATGATCAGCAGCAGAGGCTCACCCTCGCCCGACTCCTCGTAGCAGATGGAGATCCCGTTGGCGTCGACGAAAGGCATGGGGGAAGTGTAGAGACGGAGACGCATGGGCTCGTCATCGGGCCACCACAGCGGCGCAATCACCATCCGAAGGTGGCGGTGACCAGTTCGGCGAACAGGGCTTCGCCGTCGGTCTCGTGGCCCCGCTGCGTCAACCACCGGGCGATGTTGACGGCGTCGCGGTGGAGGTAGTTCAGGCCCTGGGGGTTGGCGGCCAGATCGACGGCCTGGGGCAGATCGATGAACCAGACGTGACCCTGCCACCACAAGAGGTTGTAGGCGCTGAGATCTCCGTGGGCGTACCCGGCGGCAGTCATGGCCCGCAGCCCGTTCACGATCTGGTCGCCGGCTTCGGCCAGTTCGTCGCCCCGGAGCCGGGCCTGGGCCAGCTGGGGGGCGGCTCGATCCTCGTCACCGACGAACTCGAGCACGTAGACATCGTCGGCGAATGACACCGGATAGGGCACGTTGACGCCGGCCCGCCACAGCACTCCGGTCACGGTGTACTCGTGGTCGGTCCAGCGGGCCTGCAGCAGCTGCTTGCCATGGGTCGTCATGCGGGCCACCGCCCGACGATCCCGGGATTTGCGGAACTGTCGGCCTTCCCGGTACTCGACATCATGGCGGAAGGTGGAGGCTCGCTCGAAGCCGGCCCGCTGCAGGGCGCCCTTCTCGGCGACCTTGCGAGGAACATAGCGTTTGCGGGCCAGCAGGCAGCAACGGCCGTCGGCTCCGGTTCGCCGTACTACATCGATCTGGGCTTCCTTGCCCGATCGAAGGGGACCGAGTTCGGTCTCGGTCCATGGTTCGGGCACCAGCCATTGGGGCTGAGGCCGAGGGGAGGAAAGGACGTGCATGGTGTGTCACCTGGGTCGACTCGTTGAACGGGAACGGCAACGGTCGCCTGCCGGAACCGCCGGGGGAGCGGTTCGGAGCTACGGCAGCAGGATCGGAGGGATCAGGCCCTTCGGGGCGGCGCGACCGGGGAACGGAGCACGGACACAACAGTCATGGCAGGAACTCCTCTCGAAAGCCGGTCGTTGATCCGTGATGGTAGACGATTTCCGGCAAGGCGGTCGGCGAATATCCCCGACTCGGTTCGCCGGTCACCCGGGCCTGTGGGACGATGGGCGCCGATGTTGACCGAGGAGACGGGCCAGGCCGGAGACGGGTCGGACGCCAAGGGCGGCGACCACCACCCCGGAGGTGACGTCGCCTCGACCCGGGGTTTGATGGGGGCGGCTCTCGCCGTGACGGCCTGGGGCTCGGTGAGCGTGCTGGCCAAGGCCATCTCCATGGGCGGGATCTCCATTGCCGTCTACCGGTTCCTGCTCTACTTCGCCGCCGTGGCGTTGTGGATGGCGGTGCGGAAGGCACCCCTGACACCCCGGGTGTTGGTCAAGACCCTGTTCGGTGGGGGCGCCCTGGCCCTCGACGTGGCCTTTTTCTTCACCGCCATCAAGACGACGTCGGTCATGAACGCCACCCTGATCGGGGCCCTGCAACCCATCGTGGTCGGGGTGGTGGCGGCCCGATTCTTCGGTGAGCGCATCCGAGGTCGCGATGCCTTGTGGTCACTGGTCGCCCTGGCCGGTGTGGGTGTCGTGGTTCTGGCCGCCGCCGACTCGGCGGTGTCCAGCCTGCGCGGCGATCTGCTGGCGTTCGGCGCCCTCTTCTCATGGAGCGCCTATTTCATCGCCTCCCGCCAATCCCGGGGCGTGGTCACCCCTACCGAGTTCACCGCCGGCTCGGCGTTCTGGGCCGGCGCCCTCAATCTGCCCCTGGCCGTAGGCCTCGGTCAGGACCTGTCACCTCCCACCGGCCGCGATCTCGTGCTGTTGCTGATCATGACCTTCGTGGCCGGGGTGGTGGGGCACAGCCTGATGAACTGGTCGCTGGTGCGCATTCCACTGTGGATCGGCTCCACCTTCACCCTGTTCATTCCGGTTGCGGCCTCGGTGCTGGCCTGGGCTCTGTTGGGGGAGCCGCTCACCGCCGTGCAGATGCTGGGTACCGGTGTGGTTCTGGGTGCACTGGCCGCCATCGTCATCGGCCAGTCCAGTCGCAAGCCACGTTTGCGCTAGTCTCGGGCCGGGCACAGCGGACGTGTCCCCCTCCCGCCCCGAGGCCCTGATTGTGCTCCTGCGTTCGACGATGTTGTTCACTCCGATCCCTCCCATCCCGATGGTTCCCGCTCACATCCTTCCCGCCCAGGATCCATCCCCGGATCCCGTGATCGAGTTGGCCGACGTCATCCAGACCAACAATCTGGGACCGTGGGACTATGTCATCGCCGCCGGGATCTTCGTCGGGTCGCTGATCGTGGCCCGGCTGGTCCGCTTCGGCATCGAACGGGGCATCGCCCGGACCCGGACCGACGACTTCATCGGCAACCTGATCGGTCGCATCGGTGCCTACCTCGTCGCCACCTTCGGCCTCATCTACGCCCTGGATTGGCTGGGGTTGGCCATCGGCCCGCTGCTCGGCGCCCTCGGTATCGCCGGTATCGCTCTGGCCTTCGCCCTCCAGGACATTCTCGAGAACTTCGTGGCCGGCATCATCCTGCAGGTCCGACGGCCGTTCACCACCGGGGACGAGATCGAGTCCCTGGGCCACGAGGGGACCGTCACTGCGGTCGATGCCCGAAGCGTCACCATCCGCACCCCCGACGGTGAAACCGTGCGCCTGCCGTCGGCCTCGGTCATCAAGGATCCGATCATCAACCACACCACCTTCGGGCGACGCCGCACCACGGTGGATGTCGGGGTTGCCTACGGCACCGACCTGGCGCTTGCCACCTCGGTGGCGGCGGCCGCAGCGGCCAAGGTGGACGGCGTGCTCGAGCACCCGGCCCCCGAGGCCCTGGTCCATACCTTCGGCGAGTCCAGCATCGACATGGCGGTGCGGTTCTGGCACGAGCCCTCCATCGCCGAGCTGTGGAGGACCCGCAATGAAGTGGCCCAGGCCGTCGCTGCCGCCTTCCGCAGCAACCTCATCGAGATCCCGTTCCCCCAGCGGGTGCTGTACTCGGGAGACGCCTCGAAAAACGACTCGATCGACGGAGCTGCCACCGCACACTAGACGCCTCGGCGCCGTCGTGGGCTGGGGTGCTAGTGTCGTTGCATAGGCGGATCCCGCCCGGCGCGGGCCCAAACGCTGGGAGGGGGGCGGAGGATGGCAATCGAAGTGATCGGTGCCGGCAACGGTCGAACCGGTACGTTGTCGGCGAAGCTGGCCTTGGAGAAGCTCGGCTACGGCCCGTGCTATCACATGACCGAACTGATGGCCGACCCATCGCGTCTCCACCACTGGCAGGACGCCTTCGATCGCAAAACGGTGGACTGGTCGGCTCTTTTCGATGGCTACCGGTCGACCACCGACTATCCCGGACCAACAAGCGACAGGATTTTCCCGCCATGCTGAAGGAGGTCAGGAAGGGTCGACTCCCGCACCGTGAGTGACCCATCCCGCCGATCACCGGACACCCGATGACACACCAGCCGCTCACAACTCCAGACCGGGACCCGGTAGACGGTGAGGGCGTTCGGGCCTTGGAGCGGCAACTCCGTCTGCCCGATGTCGCCGTCTCGCCCGCCGTCATGGGCGCAGCCCGGGCCAACCGCCACAGCTTTGCCCGCTCCCTGATACGGGCGGCGGCCCGCGGCCGGTGGCAGGTGCAACGGGAACGGTTCGACATCGACGCCGACGGTCGAGGCGAAGCCGTGTACCGGGTGGATCTCGATGGTGGGCGATCGGACCGTCGGGATCGGGCCGGGGTCGGCGATGACCTGCGGCTGGTGGTCTTCTCCCAGGTTCTGGACGAGAGTCAGCGGACCGACCGGGTCATCGCCCGGGACTGGGACGTCACGGCCGCCCTGTGCCGGGGAGTGCTCGACGCCGAGCGCGTGTCCCACCTGCGGGCCAACGTGACGGCTCAGGAGGATGGTCGGGCCGATGGCGAAACCGTGATCTGGGGTCGGGCCAACCGCAGCGCCCGATACTTCGAGGCCGTGGTCGAGAGGCTGGCTGCAGGCCGGCAGCCCGATCCCGGCCGGGTTGGTGATGACGCCTACCTTCTGCGCAGTACGGCGTTCTACGGGAACGGCAAGTTCGGTTTGCTCGACTTCGACGGCGACCGGGCCGATGGCCACGGCCGGCCTCCGCTTCGAGTGCCGTATCGGGCCCAGATGTTGACGGCGTGGTTGGTCCGGGAGTTCAGTCTCGATCTGGTCGAGCACTGTGCCCGACGGCGTTCGGATCAGGCCGTGGCCCTCGACGCCGAGTGGCGGCGGTTCTTCGGACTGGGCAACGCCACCGGACTTGGCCTGGTGCCCTACGCGTTCCGCCACCCGGCGGTGTTCGACCGCTGGGTCACCATCCGGGAACTGGCCCGGGCCAACGCCGTGGAAGCCGATGTGGCCGCCACCGCCGAGGGGGCCGGCAGGATCGAGGCCCTGCTCGGCCGGGCCATCACCCACTTCGAGCAGCGCGCCGGTCTGTCGACCGCTCCCTACCCCAGCGGCCCCGAGATCGCCGCCGGTCTCCGTGCCGTTCGGGCCGGCTGGTCGGTCGAAGCGCCGGCAACGAGTCGGGGGAACGCAACCGCCGACCTGCTGGCCCGGGCCGAGGCACTGCGTACCGAGGTCGGAGCCGTGGTCGAGTCGATCGTGGTCGAGTTGGACGACTCGCTCGACACCGCCCTGGAGGAACTGCTGGTGGTGGACGAGGTGGTGTCGTCGCCACTGCCAGGCGATTGCGGCCGGCTGCTCGCCGTCATGACCGATCGCTACGACTGGCTCGCCCGATTCGACCTGGACTCCGACGACGCCACGCACTGGTTCTGGTACCTGTCGGCCGACAGCCAGGAACCGCGCCGGGGCCGCCGAGGTGTTGACCGAGGTGAGCAAACCGAGGTCATGGTCGGGGTGGCCCCGATGATGGCGGCCCTGGCCGGTGGTCTACGGGCCGTTCCCGCCGACACGCCGGTGTGGAAGTTCGCCATCGAGCACCCCCAGCACACGGCGGCCCTGGACCGGCTGTCGACCGTGGTCGGGCTCCGCTACGGCGAACCCCGGGTCAATGCCTGTGACCGCCGCTTCCTGCCTCTCGATCTCCAGCGGCTGCAGCTGGCCGTCTACGGTATGGAGAACTTCAGCCCCCAGTCCACCGACTGGCTGCGGGTCACCCTGTTCTCCGGTGCACCCCGGGCCGACGAGGTGGCGGCCGGCCTCGACGACGACTGGATGTTCGCCGTCAAGCCCGATCACCCCGAGGATTCCACCGAGGACGCATCATGAACCCGAACCGCCCCCTCGTCGTCGACGGATTGCAGATCTCGAACTGGAGTCGTGCGGTGTTCGAGGAGAACCTGCGGGGCGGGGTCGATGCCGTCAACGCCACCTGTGCGGTGTGGGAGGGGCCGTTGGAGACGATGGGCATCATCGGTCGGCTCTATGAGCTGTTGCGGGCCAATGCCGATGTGGCCACCCTGGCCTTGACCGTGGACGACGTGACCGCCTGCCACCGGGACGGCCGGGTCGGGCTGTTGCTCGGGTTCCAGAACACCTCCCCGTTCGGCGACGACTACACCATGGTCGAGGTGTTCCACCGGCTGGGGGTGCGGGTGGCCCAGCTCACCTACAACATCCAGAACCTGGTGGGCGGGGCCTGCTACGACGCCGTCGATTCCGGGTTGACCCGGTTCGGTCATCGGATCGTGGCCGAGATGAACCGGGTGGGCATGGTGGTCGACCTTTCCCATGTCGGCTATCGGACCTGCCGGGACGCCGTCGACGCCTCGGCCGCTCCGGTGGCCATCACCCATTCCAACCCCCTGTGGTTCTTCCCCTCGCCCCGGAACAAACCGGACGATGTGATGAAGGCGGTGGCCGGTCGGGGCGGGGTGGTGGGCTGTTGCCTCTACCCCAACATCGTGGAGTCCTTTGCCACCCGGGACGACTTCTGCGGCATGGTGGCCGATCTGGTCGACCAGATCGGCATCGACCATGTCGCCCTCGGTTCCGATTCGGTCCGGGGATGGGGCGACGACCACCTGGCCTACCTGCGCAACGGTCGATGGCAACCGCCGGACACCTCGGCCCCCGCCCCGACCTGGCCCCAGTGGCCCGATTGGTTCCAGACACCCGAGGACTTCCCCTCGCTGGCCGAGGGCCTGGATCGGGCCGGCCTGAACGGTGACGCCGTGGCCAAGATCCTGGGCGGCAACTGGCTTCGACTGTTCGCCGAGGTCTTTTCCGGCGACAAGGCCGGGCCCGACCGGCCATGATCGGCGGCTCCGGACCGCCGGTCGAGCGGTACGCCGGCTCGGTGCCAGGCCCGGCAACGGCGGTCCGAATCGCCGTGCGGGAGGTTCGTGAGGCGGCCGAATGGTCACTTCGGGCCGCCGGAGTGGAACCAGGCAACGCCCGAACGGCGGCCGAGGCTACCGCCCAGGCCGAGGTCTGCTTCGGCGTCGGCCTCGACGCACTGCGGTGCTCACTGCTGCTGCTCGACCGGATCGAGGCCGTGGCACCGGCTCCTACCGTGCACGTGGGCGGCGGCGTCGCTGTGGTGACGGAGGCAGAGGACATGGGGGTCCTGGTCCGTTCCCACCGCTTGGCACTGGCCGCGGCCTCCGCCGGTGGCCCCGACGTGCTGCGGATGGAGGGTATCTCGTGGCATCCGGGCGCGGTCGGTGCGCTCCTGGCGGTCAACGGTTCCGTCGGCCTGATGGCGGTCGGTGTCGACGGCGATGGCCGCTGCATCGGCTGGTCCATGGTTCGGCCCGACGGTGTCTGTCTGGTCGAGGGCTCCGACCCGCCACCTCCACTCCAGCCCGACGTGCTCGAGTTCGATCGGTCCGATCCCGGCCCGGTTGGTCCCGGTCAGGCCGGCATGGCCCGCCGCACCACCGGCCGACCGGCCGTGATGGTGGCTCGATGCGGAGGCTCGATCGAGGGCCGGCATCGCCGGATCATGGTTTCCCGGTCGGAGATCGAACGCCGGCGCCGGGCCGCCGTCGCCGGAGGACTGCGGGTCGACCGCCGGCTCTGGCTCGACGTGACCGCCCGGTCATACCGCTTTCTCGTTCCCGACTAGGGCGGGTTTGAGGTCCGGCTCGACCGGGGGACATCGCCGCCGCGGAAGTGACTTCCTACCCTGCTCGGGCCGTGGTGGGGGATCGATAATGAAGATCGGAGGCAGGTAGCCAATATGCCTGCCCGATCGCCTTGGAGGGCGTTTCCCATGACACCATTCGGCTCGAGGATTCGTCGTGGAGCGGGCCGGTTCCGGCAACGGCTCACCGCCTGGCCCCACCGCCACCCACTCCTACCCCTGATACTGGCGATCGCCGGAGTCGGTGCCCTGTGGTTCGCGTGGAGTCTGGTCGGCGACCGGACCCCGTCGACCGACGGCGACCGATTCGAGGCCATCGACGCCTGGGTCGAGGACCAACGGTCCGACGCCCGGATCCCCGGCCTGGCCCTGGCCGTGGTCGAGGGTGACACGGTCGTGCATTCGGCCGGGTTCGGCGACGATGGCCGGGGCAACCCGATCACGGCCGACACACCGTTCTGGATCGGCTCCAACACAAAGTCGATCACTGCGCTGGCCATCATGCAGTTGGTCGAGACCGGCGCCGTCGAGCTCGACACTCCGGTGCAGACCTACCTCCCCGAGTTCCGCCTAGCCGACCCCGAGGCCTCGGCCCGGATCACGATCCGCCACCTGCTGAACCAGACCAGCGGGATCAGCCGTCAGGACAGTGTTCGGGTCGTGGCCGAGGGTAGGGACCAGACCATCGACGAGGTGGTTGCCGACATGGCCGAGCTGGAGCCGAACCGCCGCGTCGGTGAGTCGTTCGAGTACGCCAACTTGAACTCGGTCGTGCTCGGCCGGGTGGTCGAGGAAGTCACGGGCTCGTCGTGGTCCGACTACGTCCAGGCCAACGTATTCGATCCGGCCGGGATGGCCGCCACCTACACCGACCGGTCGACGGCCGACGCCAATGGCCTCACCGCCACCCACCGATCGTTCTTCGGGTTCCCACTGCGAACCGAGGCCGCCCACCTGCAGGGTCTGGCCCCCACCGGCTACGTCTACTCGACGGCCGGCGACATGGCCCGCTACCTCTCGATCTATCTCGAGGACGGATCGGCGGCCGGCGGGCGGATCCTCGGTCCCGATGGTGTCGAGACCATGCTGACCGGGGCCACCAACGAACGCAGCTTTCCCCTCCAGGGAGAGACATTCACCGCCCGTTACGGGGCCGGCTGGTTCGTCGGACGGTTCGGTGTGGCCGACGATGCCCGCTGGCATCAGGGATCGTTGCCCCACTTCTCGGCCTGGATGGTGCTGTTGCCCGACAGTGATCAGGCGGTCGTGGTGCTCATGAACGAGGGCAACCAGTTCGAGATCGCCGGAGCCAACGCCACCTGGAGCCGGATACCCCAGGGCGTGGTCAACATTCTCCGCGATACCGGGCCCCCAACCGGGGTGCACACCGCCCGGTTCTTCATCGTCGTGGCCACTGTGGTGGGGATGGCCGTCGTGGCCCAGGCCTGGGTCCTGGTCAACGTCATCAGGGAACGGAAGCCGGCTCGCCACGGCCTTTCACGGGCCGCCCCCCTGGTATGGGAACTGGGAGTGGCCCCCCTTGTTCTCGTCGCCTACCCCGTCGTGGTCGGGGGGTTCGGTTGGGCCACGGCCATCGACTTCATTCCCGACCTGAGCCTGTCGGTCCTGGTCGTGGCCGGTCTGGCGGTGCTGACCGGCATCGTGCGGGTGGTGCGACGTGTGCAAGGCCGATCGGTCTCCGGCAACGGGTCCGAGACGACTACCAGCGGTCCGGTGGAACGAGTCGGCGCCGGCTCGCCCCCCTACCCCACCGCCGGCTCCATTCGAGAACACCATGTCACCCATACGTGAGGCAGTACCCATGAACGACATCACACCGAATCCACCGCCAGCCACGGCGGCAGCGACATCCAAACAATCCGCGATCGCCCCATCGTCGTCGGCCGGCTACGACCTGGTGGTCGAACACGTGACGAAACGCTACGGCGGCGAGACGGTCGTCGACGATCTCAGTTTCGTCGTGCCTCCCGGTCGGGTAACCGGGTTCCTCGGCCCGAACGGATCGGGCAAGTCGACCACCATGAAGATCATGCTCGATCTGGCCGCCGCCAGCCACGGTCGGGCCAGCATCGGTGGGCGCCGCTACCGGGAGCTCCCCGACCCGATCCGAACCGTGGGGGCCATCATCGAGTCCGACGCCTTCCATCCCGGTCGCAGCGGGCGGAACCACCTCAGGATCCTGGCCGATGCCGCCGGCCTTCCCCGGTCTCGGGCCGACGAGCTGCTGGAACAGGTCGGGCTGACCAAGGCCGCCCACCGCCGGGTCGGTGCCTACTCGTTGGGCATGCGGCAACGGCTCGGCCTGGCCGCCGCCCTGCTCGGCGACCCTCCGGTTCTCATTCTCGACGAACCGGGAAACGGGCTCGACCCCCAGGGAATCCGAGAACTCCGTGATCTGCTTCGCCACCATGCCGCCGGTGGCGGCACCGTCTTCGTCTCCAGCCACCTGCTGTCCGAGGTCGAGCACCTGGCCGACGATGTGATCGTCATCAACCAGGGCCGCCTCGTCACCCAGGGGTCGTTGGACGAGCTCCAACAGCGGGCCTGCCTTGTCCGCTGCGCTGAGCCGGCCTCCCTCCATGCCGAGCTGGAACGGGCGGGAGCCACGGTGTCTCGCCGGGGTGCCGACGGGCTCGTGGTCCAGGGCATGGCCATCGACGAGATCGGCGATCGGGCCTTTGCCGCCGGACTGGCGGTTCACGAACTCGCACCTCAGGCCGGCTCGCTCGAGGAACTCTTCCTCGGCTGGACCGGTCAACCATCGTCCGACGGGCAGTCGGAGGGCGAACACTCCGCCCTCGGTAACCCGACCGGACATCCATCCGACGACAACGCCACGACCGAGGAGGTCATGTCGCAATGACCATGATCCGACTGATCCGATCCGAACTCCGCAAGCTCACCACCACCAAGATGCCGTGGGCCTTTCTCGGGGCCCTCGTGCTCGTCGCCGCCATCAACGCCCTGGTCGTCATCGCCGGTACCGACATGGACGGCAGCAAGGCGTTCATCTCCACCGAAGCCGACCAGCAGTCGTTGGTCGCCTTCGCCGCCAATGCCTTCATGGGCGCCGGGTTCTTCGGCGCCATCGCCGTGGCCCGCGAATACGGGCACCACACGGTGGTCCCCACCTACCTGGTCACGCCCCGGCGGCATCGGGCCGCGTTGGCCCAGCTGGCGGCGGTGGCCATTGGTGGGGCGGTGCTGAGCGTCGTCGGTGTGACCCTGACCGTCATCGCGGTGGCCCTGGCCCTGCCGACCACCGAGTACGGCTTCCTGGTTTCGGGTGGGAACCTGGCTCAGGTGATCGCCGCATCCGGTTTCGCCGGAGCCGCAGGGGCAACCCTGGGTGCCGGGCTCGGGGCCCTGGTCCGCAACGTGGGGGGTGCGGTCACGGTCGCCGTTCTTGTGTTGATGATCGCTCCGCCACTGATCGTGCAGACGTTCAACGAGGCGGCATCGTGGATACCCGACACCCTGGCCAAGGTGCTCGCCGGCGTCGGAACCGAGGTTTCGATTCCGGCCGCCGTTGCCGCCCTTGCCGCCTGGGCAATGGTGCCGGCGGCTCTCGGGCTGGCGGCCATCATGCGGCGCGACGTCGTCTGACCAGGCACCCGCTACCGGCCGGCCGCCATGCGACCGACCCGGTGGCGGGCCACCTCGGCGCCGCGCTCTGGACCGGCCGGTCTTACGGCCGCACCGCCTCGATTGATCGGTCTCGATCGGCCGGTCTTGCGGCCGCCCTGTCCCGATTGACCGGTCTCGATTGACCGGTCTCGATCGACCGGTTTCGATCGGCCGGTCTCGGTTGGCCTGTATCTCCGGGCAGGTGCACGCGTCTGTCTGGAGAGTGCCGGGAGTCTGTCCACGTCAGCGGCAAAGGGCCGTAGCTCCCGTCCGGTGGAGGTCTCCCGATGCCAGCCTTTCTGAGCTACCCGAACTGGTTCCTACCGGTTGTCGGATGGTCGGCGGCCCTGCTCTTCGTCGCCGTGGTGGTCGGCCACGGGTTCCGTCCCAAATACCGGCGGCTGTTCGGCCGGCGGGCGCTCGGGCATTCGTTGTGGAACGCGCTGCTGCCGTCGGTCGGGGTCCAGATCTACCTGTGGCTGGCACTCATCGCCCTGTTGACGCCGTTGTGGTGGCTGGCCCGGGTGGCCGCCGACCTGTCCGGCTTCGGCTCGCCCACATTCTGGTTCGTGGGCGCCCTGTTGGTGTTCTACGGAGGATGGTTACTGCGCGGTCTGGCCGGCCGGAGCGTCAACCAGGCTTTCGCCCACCGGGCGGCCGACGATGCCATCCTGCCCGCCCACCCGAAGCGGGTGGCGGTGATCGGGGCCGGCATGGCCGGCCTGGTGGCGGCCAAGGAGTTGCGGGACGAGGGCCACGACGTCGTCGTCTACGAGCGGACCGATGGTCCGGGCGGGGTGTGGGCGACCAGCAAGAGCCGGGGCGGCATGGCCTGGGGTTCGACCATGACCTCGACCGGTGCGCTCAACACCACCCTGTCCGACTCACCGACCCAGGTCTTTCACCGCCGCCATGAGCGGTTCCCCCATCATCTCAACCGTCAGCAGTTCTACGATCTGCTGACCGCCTACGAGTCCCGACACGGTGTGTTCACCGACTCGCTCCGCTGCAACGTCGAGGTCGAGGCCATGACCCGACTGCCCGACGACCGGTGGCGGCTCCGCATCCGCGACACCATCGATGGGTTGAGCGACGACGAGGAGTTCGACGCGGTCACGATCTGCACCGGGCTGAACAAGGAGGCCTTCACCCCCGACATCGACGGGCAGGATCGCTTCGAAGGTCCCCAGCTTCACGCCGAGGAGTACCTCCCCGAGCTGGCCGGGCGGTTCTCCGGCCGGCGCATCCTGGTCGTCGGCGCCGGCGAGACGGCTTCCGATGTGGTGAAGGATCTCGTCGACCACGGCGCCGAACACGTCTACGTTTCCCAGCGGGGGCCGACCTGGGTGATCCCTCGAGATGTCGGAAACCTCCCGCCCGACCACTGCGAAACCCGGCTGGTCCATGACGGCCCGATGTTCCACCGGTGGGCCATGCTGGTGGCCGGGGCCGGGCCCATCGCATTCTTCCCCCTCCTGCGACCCAGCAGGGTCCGGCCGCCGAAGCTGGCCCACGTGTTGCGGATCCTCGTCCTCAACCACCCTCGGAAACGGTCGCTGTGGCGGATCGGGTCCCTCAACTGGACCAAGTCCGACAGCATCTACGATGCCATGGCTGCAGGACGAGCCACTGCGCTCGGGAGGGTCGAACGACTGGAGGCCCAGAGCGCGGCGTTCGCCGACGGCTCCGAGCACCCGGTGGACGCGGTGATCTACTGCACCGGCTATCGTCCCGGACCCTCGCTACTCCCACCGGTCGCAGCCGACCGGCCGACCGGGGCCGACGCCTGGGCCCCCACGGTCGGCAGCTGGCCGGCGCCGCAATCGGCCCGGGACCTCTACAAGCTGACCATCCCGCCCGATCACCCCAACGTGGCGTTCATCGGGTTCGCCCGGGGCCAGATCGGGGCCATCACCCTGAGTGCCGAGCTGCAGGCCCGCTGGTGGGCCCTCCTGGTGTCGGGCAAGCGCCGACTCCCCGAGCCGGCCTGGATGCGAGCCCACGCCCGAGCCCTGCGGCACAACGGGCGGAGGTTCCATCAACCCACCCGAACCACGCCGTGCTTCGCCTATTCCATAGCTCGCCAGGAGATCGGCTGTGAGCCGGATCTGTTCCGGCTGTTCCTGACCGACCGGCGACTCTGGTTCGCCGTGTTACTGGGACCGGTCTGTGCCGCCCACTTCCGGTTGCGCGGTCCTCACGCCACCCCGGACACGGCTCGAGCCCAGCTCACGATGGACCAGGCGGTTCAGAGCCGCGAGTACGTCGACAGCGTCGACCTCTACCTCAACACCCTGCCGCTGGCCTTGCTGCTGATCCCCCTCTACGGGGCCTACAGCCGGTTGCTGCCCGGATTCAACATCCAGAACGCCACCCGGTCCTACATCTGAGCTGCCGGCTATGGGGCCATCCACTGCACCGTCGCCATTCTGTGCACTCAGTTGTGCGCTCGAGGCCTCGAAAAGTGGGGTCCGAACCGCACGGTTTCGTCTCGGCGCGGTCTGCCCGATCGGCCGGCCGGCCGTTGTCGGGTGGGTCCCGATCGGCCGGCCGCTACCCTTGAGCTGCGCCGCGTTGACCTGACGGAGCCGGGGACGATCCCGGCCCTTGCTTGGACCAACGCAGCAGACTGGTGGTGTGGCCCCGATGCCCACCGCGAACCCTGCCCCCGAAGATCTCGGGGGCCCCGGCAGCGCCGGGTCCGTAGGGAGGTAGCAGCCCGCATGAGGGCATACGAATTGATGGTCATCTTCCGGTCCGAAACCGAGGAATCGGCCGTGCAGACCTTCGTCAATCGACTGGAAGCCATGGCCAAAGAGGCCGGCGGCTCGCTCGAGAAGCTCGACAAGTGGGGCGTTCGATCCTTCGCCTACGAGATCGACAAGATGAACGAAGGTTTCTACGTCGTCATGGAGTTCGTCGCTCCCAACGCCTTGAACGAGGTCGACCGCGTACTGCGGCTCGCGGACGAAGTGATCCGCCACAAATTCATCCGCCTGCCCCTCGACGAGGCATCTCGCCGAGGCCTGGCCGGCGTGACCGCCTGAGGAGATACTCATGGCAATCGACAACAATGTCACCGTCACCGGCAATGCCACCCGGGAGCCCGAACTTCGGTTCACCCCGTCGGGCCAGGCCGTGGCCAACTTCGGTGTGGCCGTCAACCGCCGGTGGCAGAACCGACAGACCAACGAGTGGGAGGAGGCTGTGTCCTTCTTCGACATCACCTGCTGGTCCACCCTGGCCGAGAACGTGGCCGAATCGGTGGCCAAGGGAACCCGGGTCACCGTCACCGGCAGGCTCGACCAGCGAAGCTGGGAAACCCAGGACGGCGACAAGCGGTCCAAGGTGGAGATCGTGGCCGATGACGTGGCCGTGTCACTGCGCTGGGCCACGGCCGAGGTACTGAAGAATCAACGTTTCGATAGTGGAGGCGGCGGAGGCGGCGGTGGCGGCGGTGGTGGCCGCCCGTCCGGTGGCCGCAACGACGAGCCGCCCCCCTACAACCCGGATGAGGAGCCGTTCTAGTCATGGCAAAAGGCAATTCCCGTAAACGAATCAAGCCCAAGGAGACCGGTCGAAGGGCCAAGAAGAAGGTGAGCGTGCTCAGCTCGGAGAGCATCACCTACATCGACTACAAAGACGTCGAGCTGCTGAAGCGGTTCTTGTCCGACCGGGCCAAGATCCGCGGTCGTCGGGTCACCGGCAACGACTCCCAGCAACAGCGTGAGGTGGCCCGGGCCATCAAGAACGCCCGGGAGATGGGCCTCATGCCCTACACCAGTCGGGTCACAACCCAGCGTCGTGGCGGTCGCCGCGACGACGGTGAGGGTCGGGGCCGTCGTGGCGATCGCGACGACCGAGGCGATCGGGGCGACCGGGGCGACCGGGGCGATCGGGGCGACCGGGGCGATCGGGGCGATCGGGGCGACAGCGCCCGTTCCGACGCCGACGATCAGAACGAGGAAACGGTAGAGGAAACCACCGAGACGGTGGAAGAGACGGTGGAGGCCTAGGCGATGCGAGTCGTATTGCACGAATCTGTGGCCGGGCTCGGCAACCGAGGCGATCTCGTCGAGGTGGCCGACGGCTATGCCCGGAACTCGTTGATTCCAAAAGGTCTGGCCCAGCAGGCCAGCTCCGGGGTCGAGTCCCAGGCCGAGGCCATGAAGCGCTCGTGGCGGCTGAAGAACGCCAAGGAACGGGAGGCGGCCGAGGAGATCGCCAAGATCCTGGTGTCGCGGGCTATCGAGATACCGGCTCGGGCCGGCGCCGAGGGCAAGCTGTTCGGATCGGTCACCGCGGCGGATATTGCGGCCGCCATCCAGGTTCAGGCCGGTGTCGACATCGACCGCAAGATGGTGGATGTCGAGGACCCGATACGGTCCATCGGTAGCCATCTGGTCACGGTCAAGCCCCACGCCGAGGTGGAGTTCCCCGTCACCGTCAGCGTGGTCGAGCAGGAGTAGCGAACGGGGCGACCCAGCCCCCACTTGCCGATTTTCAAGAGTCGACAACCAACCGGGTGTCATCGTCTGTCGGTGGCGCCCGGTTGGTGATTTTACCCAACGGTCAGGTTGTCCACAGGTCCTGTGGATTGCGAGTCGAGCCGTCGTCATCATCCCCAGATGGTGTTGATGCAGGTAGCGGCAGCCGGGGCGATTTCGACCGGTGGGGGACATTGGGACCAGAACGGGTACAGGTTCACGATCGGCGCGTTCACTGTCACAGAGCGTAAGTAGGCTGCGATTCAGGGCGAAACTTGCCCTCGATCCACGCAGTCGTTCTCCACCTCGTCCCGGTTGCCCTCTGTTGTCCATTCGTCATGTTTCATCGACACCGCCCACCAGCAACGCCAAGACCTGTGGATAAGTCGGGGTTCTTCTGTGGATACACCGCCGACCGTTGGCCAACGCCGGTGCCCTTTTCCGCAGATATCCCCCGAATATCCACAAGTTTTGGGTCTAGCGACCCACAGCTGACCTGGGCCAGGATGGTCGATCGGGATGGGCCACCGGTGCGTCCGTCGACGACTGGTCGTCGGCCACCGCTGCCCGGCGCGAGATGGGACAGGGAGAGCATGATCTGGCAGCACGACACAGCTGAGCACGGTGACGGGGCGGTGACCGGTGGCTGAGCGGTTGCCGGAACGGAACACCCCGGGTCGGGTCCCCCCGCATAATCTCCGGGCCGAGGAATCGGTGCTGGGAGCCATGCTGCTGTCCCGGGAGGCCATCGCCGAGGTGGTCGAGAACCTCGATCCCGATCACTTCTACAAGCCGGCCCATGGCCACGTCTACGACGCCGTCATGGGTCTCTACGGAGCGGGTCAACCGGTCGACGCCGTCACCGTGGCCGAGGAGTTGCAGCGGGCCGGACTGCTGGACGAGATCGGCGGTCCGGCCCTCCTGCTTGACCTTCAGGCCAACACCCCGGCCATCAGCAACGCCGGACATTACGCCAAGATCGTGGAGGAGCACGCCATGTTGCGGCGGCTGATCACGGTCAGCAACGAGATCGCCGAGACCGCCTACGGTGTGCCCGACGACGTGGTCAAGGCCATCGACGATGCCGAGGCTCGCATGTTCGAGGTGGCCCAGCGTCGCGTCACCAACACCACGTCCGAGATCAAGGACCTGCTGTCGGCCAACCTCGACCGGTTGGAGATGCTCTACGAGCGGGGCGAGTCGATCACCGGTATCAGCACCGGCTATGTCGACCTCGACGAGTTGCTGTCGGGGCTCCAGCCCAACTCCATGTACGTGATAGGTGCTCGGCCGGCCATGGGGAAGGCGCTGGCCCTCGACACCCCGCTGGCCACGCCGAGCGGATGGACCACGATGGGTGCCGTTCAGGTCGGTGATCGGGTGTTCGACGAGGACGGACAGCCCACCACGGTGACGTACAAGAGCCCGGTGTTTCGCGGTCACGACTGCTTCGAGGTCGAGCTCGATGATGGATCGGTGATCGTGGCCGACGCCGACCACCAGTGGTTCACCTGGGACCACCGGGCCTGGCCAACCACCCGAACCACCAGGGAGATCGCCGACACGTTGCGGGTTGGCAAGGACCGGCGCCCCAACCACCGCATACCGGTGGCGGCGCCGCTCGAGTGCCCCGACGCCGCCGAGTTGCCCATCGACCCGTACCTGCTGGGCTGCCGGCTCGGCCACGGGCACACCGGCAAACCCCGGATCACCACGATGGATCCGGAGATTGTGGCGGCGTTCGAGGCCGACGGATGGTTTCTCGACCCGGCCAGGAGAGCCGGCCGGGCCGCCGATCCGATCCCCAAGCACATACCAGCTGCCTATCTGCGTTCGTCGCCCAAGCAACGGCTGGCTTTGCTGCAAGGTCTGATGGACACCGACGGCTCCGTGCTCGAGGGCGATGTGGTGAAGGGCCAGGCGACCTGTCAGTTGGCCCTGTCGAACGAGGCCCTGGTGGGGCAGGCCCGAGAACTGGCGCTGTCCCTCGGGTACAAGGCGTCCCCTGTGGTCCGTCGTCGATCCAACGTCGGCACCGACGTGTGGCGGTTCAACTTCTCGGCCCCTGATCCGGTATTCCGCGTGTCCCGCAAGGCCAAGGCGCAACTGGTCGTCGACCGACCCGACAGCTTGACCCGGTGGCGGATGATCACGGATGTGCGGCCGGTCCCGTCGGTGCCGACCCAATGCATCACGGTCGACAGCCCCAGCCACCTGTACCTGGCCGGCCGGGAGATGATCCCGACCCACAACACCGCCTTCTCGCTCGGTATGGCGGCCAACGCCGCCATGAAGGATCAGAAGCCGGTACTCATCTTCAACCTGGAGATGAGCCAGCTCGAACTGTCCCAGCGCATCCTTTGCTCCGAGGCGCTGGTCGACTCCAGCCGAATCCGCACCGGCAAGATCGGCGAGGCCGAATGGACCCGGATCAGCCACGCCGTCGGGCGCCTGGCCGAGGCCCCCATCTACATCGACGACAACCCCCACACATCGGTCATGGAGATCCGGGCCAAAGCCCGGCGGCTCAAGAGCCGGGTCGGTGATCTGGGCATGGTCATCGTCGACTACATCCAGCTCATGACCGGCCGGTCCAACGCCGAGAGCCGCCAGGTCGAGGTGTCGGAGATCAGCCGGGGCCTGAAGATCCTGGCCCGGGAGCTGGAGGCGCCGGTGGTGGCGCTGGCCCAGCTCAACCGTCAGCTCGAGCAGCGGGTGGACAAGCGGCCCATGCTGTCGGATTTGAGAGAGTCGGGCTCACTCGAGCAGGATGCCGACGTCGTGATGTTCTTGTATAGAGATGAGGTCTACGACGACCAGTCCCCGGACAAGGGAATCGCCGAGGTCATCGTGGCCAAGCACCGCAACGGTCCGGTGGGTCGGGTCCGTATGGCGTTCCGGGGCCAGTACACCAGGTTCGACAACATGGCCCGCTCTATTCCCTCCGGCGGCCCACCGCCGGACTCCGAACCCCAAGCCGACTTCTAGTCGAACATCCTCCCCCGGGGTTCTTGCCCCCGACGACTCCCCCAAAACGAACTTTGAGCCTTGGGCGACCCGCTAGAGGGTCGTCGGCGGCTCAAAGTTCGGGGCTACAGGGCGACCGGGCTACTCGCTGACCTGGACCAGAACCGATGGTGGCTGGGCGTCGGGTGAACCGTCGGCCGCCGCTGCCCGATATTGCAGAATGGCCACGATGCCGAGGATCGTGGCCAGGACCAGTAATGCCTGGAAGATCAGTGACGTCTGCAGGAGGCGGCCCCGGGCCCGGCCCACGGTTCGATGCCCGTTGCGGACCTCGATGATGCGGGACAGCGTCGAGTGGTCGTCGCCCGGAATCGATCCGGCGTCGTGACCGGTGCTCGGATCGTGCTCGGCCGTGGTGTTGCGCTCCGCCGTGCCGTCGTGGTCCGCCGTGGTGCTGCGCTCGATGGTGGCGAGCCGTCGCCGCCGGTCTCGATGGTGAACGAGGAGTGTGTCGAGCGACGTCGCACTGTCGGTTGTGATCGGTGAACCCATTCCCGCAGATCCTTTCCTTCACCGAGGTCGTCGACGGGATCGGTCGGAATCTTGAACAACGTCAACTGGGCTGACCTGCCCATTCACGTCCCGCTCCGGTTGCTCAGCCCACCAGCGTGGCCAGGGCCCAGATCACCACGAACAGCCCTATGGCGATCTGAATGAGCGAACGCACGAGCGGGGGTTGGGCCAGCTCGTCCTCGCCCACGTCTTTCTTCGGTCTGATCAGAGCGGCGCCGGTTCCGAGGACAAGTGCCCCGCCGACCGCGAGCATCAACAGCACGAGGGTGTCTTCGCCGATAAATTCGCTCAAGGATTTCAGGATATCCGACGATGCAACAAGCACCGGTGGACATCACCCTCACCGGAACACTGGGGAACTGGGCAGGAGGCGTCCTCCTCCACACGCATCGCCACAGCTCTTTCGCCAAGAGCTGACGCCGGCGCCTCCTGTTCAGCCCCTCGTCTCGGCCCCAACGGCGGCGAGCGTAGGGGAAGGTGCCAGATCGAGTTCGGTGACCTCGCCGGAGACGATCCGGGCCACCGCCGTCTCGGTCGAGTCGCCCGTGATCGTGTGCCGCAGCATGAGTGCCCCGGTTTCGGTGTCGAAACAGAACCACGAGCGCACACCCCACCGGCGGTCCGTGATCATCTCGCCGGTCTCGGGGTTCGCGTTCACCCTGGCCTCCCAGCACGAGCCGGGCCGAGCCGGTTCGGCGCCGACCACAGTCCGCATCACGGTGATGTGATCCAGAGCGGCCACGGTGTAGTCGGCCCCGGTGACGTCGGCCGCCGTCGTGTCGTCGGCCGCGGTGGTGTCGCTCGCACCGTCGTCGACCCCGAACCCGGCGCCGGTCGATGTGGTGCCGGTTGATGTCGTGCCGGTCGATGCACTGTTGCCGCGGGGCGGGTCCGATGCGGCCATGGTGGTGCACAGGAATCGTCCGGTCCGGTCCTGGTGGCAAACCCGACGTCCCTGATCGTCGGCCAGCACCACCGACGGACCGATCTGCTGGATCCAACGACCGCCGAGACGGGCCTCCCGGTACCTGACCTCGGTCCGGTCGTCACCGGTGCGGCGGCTGAGGACGCCGGATACCGCATGCTCACCGGTCTCCCATCGCCTCCAGGCGTCGACGAAGGCGACACGATCGTCGGCATCGGCCATGACCGCCGTCGACCGGAGGCGACCTCCGGAGGCGATGGGGGAGGCGTCGGCCTCGCCGGTCGGATCGACCACCAGGTTGGCCACCGACAGGGCGAACCCCAGCGCCAGCCAGCCCAGAACGGCCATGTGTTTCGTCGCAGGATTCATAGCGGGTCGGTGCGGGATCAGTGTGGCTTGGTACCGGTTCCCATCGGTCACTAGGTTGAGACGATGAGCGACGACGCCACCGAACTCATCCCGGCGGCCACGGTTCTGCTGCTGAGAGACGGTGACGACGGCCTCGAGGTGCTGATGGTGCGCCGGAACTCCACCATTGCCTTCGGCGGGATGTGGGTGTTCCCCGGTGGTCGGGTCGATGACGACGACGAGCACGACCACGATGATCATCATCTGGCCGCGGCCCGGCGGGCGGCGGCCCGGGAGGTTCAAGAGGAGACCGGCCTGAGCGTGGACAACGAGTCGTTGATCGACTGGTCGTACTGGGTGCCGCCACCCTTGCCGGTCATGGCCCGCAAGGGGCCGGTGCGCCGGTTCTCCACCTGGTTCTTCGCCGTCGACGCCCCCGGCGGCGACGTGGCCATCGACCACGGTGAGATCCATGATGACGAATGGCTGAGTCCACGGCGAGCGTTGGACAAGCACCGGGCCGGCGAGATCGAGCTGGCTCCTCCGACCTGGGTCACCCTGTGGCAACTCGGTCGTCACGACAAGGTGGCCCAGGCTCTCGATTGGGCCCGGGCCAACCCGTCCCGGGAGTTCCGCACTCGGCCGCTGCGACGCAAGCCGCTCACCCTGGCCTGGGCCGGTGACGTTGCCTACGAGGATGCCGGCCGTCACCAGGCTGCGCTGTTGGCCCCTCCGGGCGCCGACGACGAGACCGGGGCCGAACCACCGGATCTGGTGGCTGTTTCCGGACCTCGCAACCGCCTCACCATGCTGCCCGACGGCTGGCTCTACGAATTCGATCTCTAGTCACGGGTAGCTGCCGTCGCTGCCGGCTCGCGGGGCCGCTCCCGTCACCGTTCCGTTCACCGTCCCACTCACCGCTCCTTCACCGCTCCAGGTGTTTGAGCGCCTCCCGCTTGGACAGACCTGACAGCCTTTCCTCGTTGTCGGCCACGAAGCGGCGGACGGCGTCGGGCTCGACCCGGGCGTACTGTCGAAGGGCCCAGCCGATGGCTTTGCGAATGAAGAACTCGCGGTCCTTGGCCCGCATCGAGCAGTAGCGGAAAAGCCGCCGGCCGTCGGTGGCCTCCTTGTACCCGAGCTGATGGAGGATGGCGGTTCGGGCCAGCCACAGGTTCTCGCTCTCGATCCACCGGTCCATGGTGGCGGCCAGCTCGGGGTGGGCCCGGACCATGGGGCCCACGGTGTGGGCCGCCAATGTGTCCACGGTGTCCCACCACGACTTGGTGGTGATGAGGGTCTCCACGTCGGGCAGGTGCTCGGGCCCCAGTTTGCCGGCCCACTTCCGGGTCATGAGCGCTCCGGCGTAGTGGAACTCCCGCTGGTCCCGACGCCAGCATTCCGAAGCGAACCCGACCACCTCGTCGGCGGTGGCCGTCTTGGCCTGTGTCAGCACCGGCTTGGTCAGGGTCCGGACAACCGGTGACTGGACCCCGAAGAAAGCGAAATGATTCTTCATGTACCGGGCCATGTTCTCGGCCCGTTCCGGGTCGGCTTCGGCCTCCAGCCCACGGCCCAGCTCATCGACGGCGGCAACCGGATCGAAGACTGTCACATCGCCAGTCTAGGGAACCGGTTCTAGTCTGGATTGGTGCAACCAGCCGCCATCTCCACCGGTCACGCCGCCACCGCCGAACCCAACGCCTCCTTCGCCGGGTGGCGGATGCTGGCCCTGGCCATCGTCACCTCGGCCATGACCGGCCCCGGTCAGACCATCGGGGTGTCGGTCTTCATCGACCCCATGGTCGATGCGCTGTCCATCAGCCGCTCCGCCGTCAGCACCGCCTACCTGGTCGGCACCTTGACCGGGGCGGCAGCCATGCCGTTCGTGGGTCGCTTCGTCGACGAGCGGGGGGTGCGACTGGCCCAGACGCTGGTCGGTCTGGCCTTCACCGGGTCCCTGGTCGTCATGTCCGGGGTGAACGGGCTTCTCTGGTTGATGGTCGGGTTCGCCGGTATCCGCATGTTCGGTCAGGGTTCGCTGTCGATGATCTCCACGGTGACGGTGGCCCTCTGGTTCAGCCGCCGCCGGGGCATGGCCATGGGCCTGCTGACCACCGTGGCCGGGGCCCTCATGGCTCTACTTCCGGTGGCTCTGAACGCCGTCATCGGCTTCACGTCGTGGCGCATGGCCTGGTTGGTCGCGGCCGCCGCGGTGGCGGTGACCGTCGTCCCCATCGCCCGGTTCGGTCTGATCGACCGACCGTCCGACATCGGGCAGGTCCCGGACGGTCCCCGACCCGAGGACCCGTCACCCGATCCGGCCATCGACCCATCCACCGGCCGCGACGCTGCCGGTCTGCTCACCCGGCTGTTCCGGCGGCCGCGCCCCGGTTTTGTCGACACCCGTTCCTACACCCGTCGGGAGGCGGCCGCGACCCTGCAGTTCTGGATCCTGGCCGCCATCGGGATCGCCAGTGGCATGCTGATCACCGGGCTCAACTTCCACCAGATCGACCTGCTGGGCGAGGCCGGCCTGTCGTCGGGTCAGGCTGCGGCCATGTTCCTGCCCCAGATCATCGGCTCGTCGGTGGCCGCCATCGCCACCGGTCTGGTGCTGGACCAGGTCGGGGTGCGCTATGTACCGGCCTTCTCCATGCTGTTGCTGGTGGTCGTCCATGTGGTCGCCGCCGCCCTGGACCAGGGCGCCATGGTCGTCCTCTATGCCGTGCTGTTGGGCTCGATCGGCGGCATGGTGCGATCGACATTGTCCACCATGCTGCCCGGCTACTTCGGGGTGGACCACATCGGTTCGATCCAGGGGCTGCTCACCGTGACCAACGTCGGTGGCTCGGCTCTGGGGCCGGTGACCCTGGCCGTGGTTCAGGAGTGGACCGGCAGTTACCGCACCGCCAACCTGTGGCTGATGATCATTCCCGTCGCCATGCTGGCCCTGACCCTGCTCAACCGTCCGCTGCCGGGCGGGGCGTCGACCGGGCTGCCGGCCGAGCCGGTGCGGAGCCGAGAGGGCTGACACCGAGCCGGCGGTGAGTCGGAAGGGCTGACACCGAGCCGGCGGTGAGTCGGAAGGGCTGACACCGAGGTCGCCGGGGTGTCGGCAGGGCTGACACCGAGGTCGCCGGGGTGTCGGCAGGGCTGACACCGACGCAGCGACGGTGCAAACTGGGAGTATGTGTCGCAACATCACCATTCTTCGTGGACTCGAACCGCCGGCCACCGCCGAGGAGATCGAGGCCGGCGCCCGCCAGTACGTGCGCAAGATCAGCGGCATCCGCCACCCGTCCGATGCCACCACCGAGGCGTTCGAAACTGCGGTGTCCAAGGTGACGGCGGCCACCGCCGAGCTGCTCGAGACCCTGCCGGCCCGCAGACAACCCCCGACCACCGTGCCTCCGCTTCGCCGGCTGAAGGCCTGAACTCGCCGACACCCAACCCCACCCGGTCGACCCATACCCCAGCCCCAACCCAACCTGGCCAACCCCAATTCGGTCGAAATCGGGCAAAAGCGGTCACTATTGACCGGTTTGGCCCGATTTCGCCAAGCGTCAAGGGGTGAAGGGGTGAAGGGGTCAAAGAGCGAAGGGGTCAAGGGGTGAAGGGGTGAAGGGGTGAACGGGTCAAGGGCTGTCAGCCGCCGGCGCCTCTTGACGCCTAGCTAAACATAGTATAGCGTTCCTGGGTATGAAGGATCAGGAACTCAAAGGGCATCTGGATCTGCTCTTGCTCTCGGTCGTGGCCGAGGGACCGGCCCACGGCTATGCCGTCATCTCCCGCCTTCGGGAACGCAGCAACGGCAGTTTCGACCTGCCGGAGGGAACCGTCTACCCGGCGTTGCACCGGTTGGAGCGAGCCGGTCTGCTCGACGCCGACTGGAACACGGCAAACGGCCGGCGGCGCAAGACCTATCGCTTGACCCCCGCCGGCGGCAAGGCACTGGAGGAGAAACGCAACGGCTGGGAGGAGTTCACCACCGCCGTTCGTTTGGTGATCGGAGGGGCACCATGGCCGGCTATGAACTGATCGATGCCCATGTGGCCTCGCTGGCCAGGGGTATGGCCTGGCGGCCCGACGACGATGACATCCTGGCCGAACTCACCGATCACCTGTATTCGGCGGTCGAAGGCTTGGAGGCCGACGGCATGGACGCCGAGGCGGCCCAGCACAAGGTGCTGACTCGGTTCGGCCATCCCGGGCAGGTGGTGACGGCCTTCGGCACCTCGGGTGCCGACGGGCTGGCCGTTCCCACCCGGTTCACCGTCGGGGCCGGTGTGCTGGCCATGGTGGCTGCGGCGTCTCTCGTGATCACCTGGACCGCATGGATCTCGGCCGAGCTGCTCGGCCGGCGCCTCGGGGGCTGGGAGGGTATGCCCCAGGTGGCGTTCCTGATCGGCACCCTGGCCCTCATGGGAGGCCTGGGTTGCACGGCCGGGTTGGTCATCGGCCTGCACCGTCGGCACGGAGGATTCGGCCTGGTCGGCTACGGAGCGATGGCGCTGGCCGCGTTGGCCGCCGTGTCGAGCATTCTCAGCTGGTTCGTGTTCGGGTGGGGCGGTCTGCTAGCCGCCGCCATGCTTGCCATCGGGTTGGCCGTGCTACGTCGGGGTCTGGCGCCTCGCTGGGCCGCCATTGCCGTGGCGTCGGCCTGGCCGCTGGCCGGAGCCGTCTACGGCACGGCCCGGTATTTCCGACTGGGTCAACCCGATCAATGGGGTGACTACCCCGATGCCTTGGTGGCCGGATTGACTGCAGGCTGCCTGCTCTTCGCCGCCGGGAGCTTCGGGCTCGGCCGCTGGCTGATGTCGGAGGAACCGGTGCAGGTGCCCCAGTTGGGCCATTCGCCGCTATGATTAAAGGCTGCTCCATCCACCCCCAGGGGCAGGAACGGAGTAGCAATGTCCAGCCCGCACACCTTTGCTGGGCTCGGTGTGCCCGAGCCGCTGGTGGCCACCCTCGCCAAGCAGCGGATCACCGAGCCGTTCGAGATCCAGCAGCTCGTGTTGTCCGATGCCCTGGCCGGCGGTGACATCCTTGGCCGGGCCCCCACCGGTTCGGGTAAGACGCTGGCCTTCGGTTTGCCCATGCTGGCTCGTGTCGACCGAGGGTCGACGCGTCGGCCCAGGGGTCTGATCCTGTCGCCCACTCGGGAATTGGCCGAGCAGATCACCGTCGAACTGGCCCCGCTGGCCGCCGCCGTTGATCGCCGCGTACTGGCCGTCTACGGCGGAAACGGCATACAGCGCCAGATCATCGCACTGCGGCGAGGCATCGACGTGCTGGTGGCCTGCCCCGGTCGACTGCTCGACCTGATCGATCAGGGGGCGGTGGACCTCGGTGACGTCGAGGTGGCCGTGGTCGACGAGGCCGACCGCATGGCCGACATGGGCTTCCTGCCCGATGTCCGCCGTCTACTCGACCAGACCAACGCCGACCGCCAGACCATGTTGTTCTCGGCCACCCTCGACAACGACGTCAAGGTTCTGATCGACCGCTATCAGCGAAACCCGACCGAGTATGTGGTCGCCGAGCCGGAGCCCGACCTTTCCACCCTCAACCACCGCTACATGAAGGTGGACAAGCGGGACCGGGTGTGGCTGGCCGCCGACGTGATCACCGATCTCGGATCGTCGATTGTCTTCGTGCGAACCCGCCATGGCGCCGACCGGGTGGCACGCCAGCTCCGCCAGGCCGGGGTGAAGACCAGTCGTATTCACGGTGGCCGCAGTCAGAGCCAGCGGGATCAAGCGCTGCGCAGCTTCGCCGAGGGCCGGACCCAGGCCCTGGTGGCCACCGATGTGGCGGCCCGGGGCATCCACGTCGACGGGGTGGCCGTCGTGATTCACTACGATCCGCCGGCCGAGCACAAGGACTATGTGCACCGATCGGGCCGTACCGGTCGGGCCGGCGCCGGGGGAGTGGTGGTGTCGCTCCTGGCCCCCGATCAGGTGGCCGAATCGGTCAAGATGCAACGCACCCTCGGTATCGACGCCGAGATCGAGCCCACTCCGGAACGGGTTCACAATCTGGAACCGGTGGCCGCGTCGGAGCGGCAACAAGCCAAACCGTCGTCCCGGTCGGAGTCCACCCGCTCCCGACCCACCCGCTCGAGGTCCGCTCGATCCAGGTCCGGTCGGTCGGGATCGAAGGGCGCACCGTCCGAATCCGGATCGTCTCGAGCCGAGGGGTCGCCCCGGACGAAACACTCCGGCAGGCCGGCTGCGAAACAGCAGGCAAAGACCCGGTCGGTCAGACAGGACGGTGAGACCCGGTCGGTCAGGCAGGAGGGTGAGACCCGGTCGGTCAGGCAGGACGGTGAGACCCGGTCGGTCAGGCAGAACGGTGAGACCCGATCGGCTGGGCAGAACGGTGAGACCCGGTCGGCCGGGCAGAACGGTGAGACCCGATCGGCTGGGCAGGGCGGCCAGACCCGATCGGCCAGCCAATCCCCGGCCGGGAAGCGGCCAGGCGGGACGAAGCCCAAGGCCGACAAGCAGCGCCCGAAGTCGAAGCGGTCGGGAAAGCCGAGGCCCAAGAATCGTAAGAACCGGCCGAAACAGTCGACCGGGGGTCGCCGCCGCACCGGCCAGTCGACGCAATCGTAACCGGGCGGGAGGTTGCCACTGCCGCCAAGGTGGGGCCCGTCGCCGATCGACCGATGAAGGCGATCAGGTGAGGAACGGGTGTCCGAGCCGGGCGAACAGCTCGGTCACGAATCGCAGGGTCAGTCCCCACAACACCTGCCCTTCGTTGTCCAACTCGATCCCGGGGAACGAGGTTCCGGCCGGCGGATAGTAGTAGTCGATGTGGCGGGCCGGATTCGCCAGCTCGACCAGGGGAACCCACAGCGCTTCCGCCACCTCGTAGTTGGGCGTCAGCGCCGGCCGTTCACCCTCGAGCCAGAAGCCGTGGGCCGAGACCAGGACCAGCCGGTTGGTGGCCCGACCGCCATCGAGCTCCAACAGGGTGCCCATCTTGTGATGGTCGGTGAGCTCCAGGCCCAGCTCCTCCCGGGTCTCCCGGCGTGCGGTGTCGACCGGCGCCGGGTCGTCGGGATCGGTGCGGCCGCCGGGAAAGGCGATCTGACCCGACCACGGGTCGCCGTGCCGGGCCGCTCGCTGGATGAACAGCAACTCGGCCCCGGCATGACCGTGGCGGAGGACGGCGGCCACCGCGGCCCGATGGATGGCCTGATGGAACGGAATGGACGGCTCGTAGTCCGGGTCGAGCACCGATTCGATGTCGGCCCGGCCCAGTCGCTCGAGGTTCGCCGTGGCGGTGTGCTCGGGTTGCGCTGTGTGCTCGGCGGCCGGTGATGGCGGCTTTGGTCGGCTCACTGGTGTTTCGACAACAGGTTCAGGGTTGTCTCGATGTCGTCGTCGTTGATGTCGAGGTGGGTGACCATGCGGATGGGGGAGGCGTGACCGCTGATGAGGATGCCATTGGCGGCGGCGGCGTCGACCATGGCTGCGGTCCTGGGCCCGAGGTCGACGAACACCATGTTGGTGAACTGGCCGCCGACGGTGACCCCGTCGATGGCGCTGAGTCCCTCGGCCAGGCGGGCGGCTCGGGCGTGGTCGTCGGCCAGACGGTCGATGTTGTGGGTCAGGGCATAGAGGCCGGCGGCGGCGATGATGCCGGCCTGACGCATGCCGCCGCCCAGCATCTTGCGCCACCTGCGAGCGTCACGGATGAGATCGCCCCGTCCCACCAGGACCGACCCCACCGGGGCGCCGAGCCCTTTGGATAGACACACCGAGACGGTGTCGAACGGTTCGGCCACGTCGGCCGGGGCCACACCGAGGGCCACTGCGGCATTCCACAACCGGGCCCCGTCCAGGTGAAGGGCCAGGCCGTGCTCGGCGGCCAGGGCCGCCGCCCGCTTCTGGTAGTCGAGGCTCGAGGGTTTGCCGTTGTGGGTGTTCTCGAGTGCCAGCAATCGGCTGTCGGCGAAGTGGTCGTCGTCGGGTTTGATGACGGCCCGAACGTGATCGAGGTCGAGTTCGCCCGAGTCGAGTACTCGGACCGGTTGGGGTTGGATGCTGCCCAGGACGGCGCCACCGCCGGCCTCGTAGCGGTAGGTGTGGGCGTGCTCGCCCACGATGTATTCGTCGCCCCGACGGCAGTGGGCCATCAGGGCGCAGAGGTTGCTCTGGGTGCCCGAAGGTACGAACACTGCGGCCTCCTTGCCCAGCAGCTCGGCCGCCGCCTCCTCCAGCCGGTGGACCGTCGGGTCATCACCCCACACATCGTCGCCGACCTCGGCGTCGGCGATGGCTCGACGCATGGCCGGGCCGGGGCGGGTCACGGTGTCTGAACGGAAGTCGATCACGCCCCCATCCTGGCACGGGTTGCGGCCCGAAGCAGCCCCGGTCACGGCTGCGGTGGGGCCGCCGAGGGCGAAAGGGGTAAATAGACAAGTTTCGACAAGCACCTATCACTTAATAGAAAACTGGATGATTCACCCAATTGGTTGTAAACGGGTAACAGTGTTAGTAGAAATGTCTCTGCGAACAGGTGTTACCGCCAACATCTGCTTCGCTTCACAGCCGCACTGTGGCTGTTGCCGCCGCTCCTGTGGGTGCAGTCAACGATCTATCGACTGCACCCACAGGATACTTTTCAGCCACTCTGCGGTGGGTTGGACCCAACGACGTGTCCGGCCCTTCAGGAACGCACCGCCGGCGCCGGCTCCCCCTCCGGCGCCGGCGGCGTCTCCTCCCCGGTTCCCCCTCGTGTTGAGTGAGTACGGTGGAGGAACTCAGGGGAGTCGATCGGCGGCGGCCTGGGCTCGTAGCCCGCCCCACCACACATAGTCGTCCACGCAATGCAGTGCGGCTCGCAGGGCTCGGGCCCGATGGTCGAGGTAGCGGCAGTCCACGCCGTCGAACACCCCGTGCTCGTCACTGTCGATGGTCGTGTGGTCGAGGTTGCCGTCGGATGCGTGATCGGACGGCAGCTGTGTGGCCCCGATGGTCAGGGCCTCGCCGATCGCCACCGCCTCGGCGATCACGGTGAGGGCCAATTCGGTGGGGCCGCCCGGCGAGCCCTCCTGGTGGCGGAGCGTGTCGAGTTCATCTCGAAACTGCCGGAACAGCAGGTTCCATCCGTACCGGTCACCATCGGACGTTGCGGATATGACGGCGGTTGCGGGCGCCGGGGTGCAGCACCGGTGGGTGTGCGATCGTTGGGTGCAGGTTTCCCTTCCGTTGGCCATGGTTTCTCCCTGTTGCGGCGTAGTGAACGAGTGTTCGATTCAGTATGACCGACGGCTGTGACAGTGAATCGGTGGTGACCGTCGGCGCACCGGAGGGAACGCACATGTCGTCGAGAAGCCGTGAGCGTGGGCGACCGGAACGGCCTCGCCCAAGGTGATGGTCAGGCCAGCAGGGCCTCGTAGAGGGCGTGATTCTCGTCGTCGAAGCAGACGAAGAGGATCTCCTCGATGCCGGAGTCGGGGTGCTGCTCGATCCAGTCGAGGGTGGCGTTGACGGCCACCCGGGCGGCGCGGTCCTTGGGGAAGCCGTAGACCCCGGTGCTGATGTTGGGAAACGCCACTTCCCGGACCCGTTGCTGATGGGCCAGGTCGAGACTGGTGCGATAGCACGAGGCCAGCGTGGCATCGAGGGCCTCGGATCACCGTCGTCGGTCCAGATCGGTCCGACGGTGTGGATGACGATGCCGGCCGGCAGTTCGCCGGCACCGGTGACCACGGCATCGCCCGGGGCGCACGGTCCACGCTCGGCCACGATGGCCTGGCAATCGGCGAGTATGGCCGGCCCACCGGCCCGGTGAATGGCGCCGTCGACCCCGCCGCCGCCCATGAGGCCGGAGTTGGCGGCGTTCACGATGGCCCCGACGGCCAGGGTCGTGATGTCGTCCCGCACCACAGAAAGCGTGGTCATCGGATAGCAGTGTAGAGCCCCCGGAGATGATCGAGGCCCGACCCGGGTGTCCGGGATTGCACCGGTCAAGCCTCGCCAAAGTCGCTGTTAACTGCTTCTGGTACTTCCGCAACATCGCCGAAATAGATTTACCTTGATTCATGTCGATGCTTCAGCTAGCGTTGTTAGCCGCGGCAAAGGGCGAATCCACCACCACAGGAGGACTTCGGAGGGACAGAGGCGACGACAACCGGGCGACAAGCACAAGCGATCGTTCAAACGTCGAGTGCCAGTGTCTTTTCGTGGGCGACACGAAAGTGACAACACAAATGAGTGTGACGAACAAAGCGCGCAACCGACGCATAAGGTCGGTCATTTCCTCGTTGGCGATGCTGGCCTCGATGCTGAGCGCCACGGTCCTCTACGCCACACCGGCGGCGGCTGCCGGGGGTGCCTACACCCTGAATTTTGCGGCGGCCGATCCGAGCCTCTACCTGCCGCCCATACCCTATCCGGCTGCGTTGACAGCCCCGTCGGGTCGTGGCGACGGCAGTGCGTTGATCCCCTTTGCTGATTTCAATGACGGCGCAAGCGACGTCAAGGTTGAGAGCCTCGCCCCTCAGGACATGGCATTGGGACAGATCGTTCCCTTCTTCGTCCAGATCGACGTGGGCGGTGACGTGACACCGGAGAACGGCGAGATCTCGTTCCTGCTCGGCTGGAACACGCTCACCACCAATAGCGGCGACTTCGGCTACGACGCCCGGCCCGATGACATCATGTACGAGGTGATCGGCGCCTTCGTTGATACCAGCGACGGATCGCACGTCGACGGCGGTACGGACGCCACCGTCACCGGCTACTCGTCAGCGGTGGTCAACGACGAGATCGTGGGAGCCGTCACTGTCAGCGGTCTCGACGATGGTGACACCGTTGTGGTCGAGATGTGGCTGGTCCTCGATGACACGATCCCGCCGGGTATCGGCGGAAACGTGCAATCCCGGCTCATCGACGCAGCGACCGGCTCCGACGCCGGCTACTCCGTCGCCAACAGCGGCGCAATCACCCTCGACAACGGAGACTCGATCAGCACGGGAAACCAGACGGTTCCGCTTCTCAAGCCCAGTGATTTTTTCACCGCCGACGTCGATCTCTCCATCACGAAAGCCGACGATGTCGACCCGATTGCACAGGGCGGAGCTTTGACCTACACGATCACGGCCACTAACACCGGCCCGTCGGTGGCGAATTCGGTCGTGGTCTACGACGAACTCGATCCGAACGTCAGCTTCGTCTCCGCATCCGATGGTGGCTTTCTCAACACCGATACCGGTGATGCCATCCCTGACGGCGCCGTGCAGTGGGATGTCGGCGCCCTGGCACCCGGTGCGACCGTGCAATTCACCGTCTCGGTGACGGTCAACGGCGATGCCCCAACCGACAGTCCAACCGACGAAGACCTTGTCAACACCGTCACGATCACCACCATCTCAACTGACACGGATCCGACCAACAACACCGACACGGAACCCACCAACGTCCTCAGTTCCCTTCAACCTCCGGCCATTGACCTGACCAAGACCGCCAACCCGACCAGCCTGGACGAGCCGGGCGGTTCGGTGACCTTCACGGTAGAGATCACCAACACCGGCGACGCCGGCACCATCGATTCCCTGGTCGATGACATCCACGGCGATCTGGCAACCTCCTGTCTCGACGGCGACGGCGCAGCCCTGGTCGGTCAGAGCATCGATAGTGGCCAGACCCTCACCTGTACCTTCACCGCCGATGTGATTGGCATGGGCGGCTACTCGGAAACCGACACCGTGACCGCCGTGGTCTCTAATGGCGCCGGCTCCTCCGAGGCGTCCGACAATGCCACCGTGACCATCGCCGATGTGCCGTCCTCGATCGAGGTGATCAAGACGGCCAGCCCGACCTCGGTCCCCGAGCCCGGAGGTGACGTGACCTTCACCTTCACCGTGGCGAACACCTCGGCCGCCGATTCGGTCACCATCAACCTGTTGGAGGACTCCATCTACGGCGACCTGAACGGCCAGGGCGACTGCTCGACGCCACAGACCATCGCCGCCGGTGATAGCTACAGCTGCTCCTTGACCGCTGCGGTCACCGGGGCGTCTGGAACTTCCTTGATCAACACGCTGAACGTCACCGGCGTCGACGACGACGGCAACCCGGTCGGGGGCACTGATGACGCCACCGTCGACATCAACGACGTGCCGTCGGCAATCATTGCCACCAAGACGGCCAACCCGACTTCGGTTCCCGAGACCGGTGGCGATGTGACCTACGCCTTCACCGTCAGCAATGACTCCGCAGTGGACTCGGTCACCATCGACACCCTGACCGATTCGATCTACGGCGATCTGAACGGTCAGGGTGACTGCTCCGTACCACAGACCATCGCCGCCGGTGACAGCTATAGCTGCTCGATCGCGGTGAATGTGTCGGGCAATGCCGACGACATGATCACCAACGTGCTCACCGCTTCCGGCGCCGACGACGACGGCAATCCGGTGTCGGCCACCGACGACGCCGTGGTCACCGTCACGGACGTGGCCGCTGCCATCGAGATCGTCAAGACCGCCAACCCGACGTCGGTCGACGAGCCCGGTGGGGATGTCACCTTCAGCTTCGACGTCACCAACCTTTCGACGGTGGACACCGTCACCATCGACTCCCTGATCGACTCGATCTACGGTGACCTCACCGCCGTGGCCGGCTCGACCTGTATCACCCCGCTGGAGATCGGCCCCGGGGGTACGGCGAGCTGTTCGTTCACTGCCTTTGTCGCCGGCAACGCCGACGATGTGGAGACCAACGTCGTGACCGCCTCCGGCACCGACGACGACGGCCAACCGGTGTCCGACACCGACGACGCCACCGTCACCATCGACGACGTGCCCTCGTCGATCCTGGTGACCAAGACGGCCGACCCGACCTCCGTTCCCGAGACCGGTGGAGACGTGATGTACACGATCGTCGTCGAGAACACCTCGGCGGTCGACACGGTCACGGTCAACTCGGTCATCGACGACCGCTATGGCGACGTGAGTGCGTCGTGTACTCCCGCCCTACCGGCCGACCTCGCCCCAGGTGAGACCATCAACTGCTCCTTCACCGAGTTCCTGTCCGGCGATACCGGCAGCACCCACACCAACGTGGCCACGGCCTCGGGTGTAGACGATGACGGCAACCCGGTGAGCGACGGCGACGACGAGACCGTCACGTTCGACGACGTCGACGCCTCGATCGAGATCATCAAGACGGCGTCCCCGCCGTCCGTCGACGAACCCGGTGGCCAGGTCACGTTCAACTTCGTGATCAACAACACCTCGCCGGTGGACCTGGTCACTATCGAGTCCCTCGCCGACACTGTCTATGGTGACCTGAACGGACGGGGCGACTGTGCCGTGCCCCAGATTCTCGGGGTAGGTGAGTCCTACAGCTGTTCGTTCACCACCCTCGTCGCCGGCAACGCCGGGTTCACCGAGACCAACGTGGTCACGGCCACCGGTACCGATGACGATGGCGAGACCGTTTCCGACGACGACGATGCCACCGTCACCATCGCCGACGTGCCCTCGTCGATCGAGGTGACCAAGACGGCCAGCCCGACCACTTCTCCCGAGACAGGGGCCGACGTGACCTTCACCGTCGTGGTCGAGAACACCTCCGCGGTCGACGATGTCACCGTCAATTCGGTGTCGGACTCCGTCTACGGTGACGTGAGCGCCGGATGTGATCCCGCACTGCCGGCCACGTTGGCGCCGGGCGAGACCGTGACCTGTACCTTCACCCGGTTCGTGTCGGGCGACTTTCCCGGCAGCCACGTCAATGTGGCCACCGCAACCGGGACCGACGACGACGGCAACCCCGTCAGCGATGACGATCAGGAAGAGGTGCCGTTCGAGGATGTCCGGCCCGACATCACCGTCACCAAGACGGCCGATCCGACTTCGGTGCCCGAGACCGGCGGTGACGTGACCTTCACGTTTGTGGTCAGCAACAACTCCCCGGAGGCCGCGACGCTCGACAGCCTGATCGACAGTGATTTCGGTGACCTCGCCACGAAGGGGACCTGCGCAACACCCCAGTCGCTGGCTCCGGCCGGTGAGGCCGGTGACAGCTACACCTGTGCCATCACGGTCTTCCTCAGCGGCGATGCCAGCGGTCCCGACCACGAGAACACCGTGACCGCGAGCGCCTCCGACGACGACGGAAACAGCACCACCGATACCGATGACGAGACCGTGGTCTTCGACGATGTGCTACCCGAGGTGTCGATCACCAAGACGGCCAACCCGACCGAGGTTCCCGAGACCGGGGCTGACGTGACCTTCACCATCGTGGTGACCAACAACTCGTTGGAGGACGCCACGATCGACTCGCTGACTGACAGCGATTTCGATCTGGCCGCCCAGTGCGCCGACGCCGTTACCACGGTGCTTGCGTCAGGGGCCAGCTACACCTGCACGTTCACCGAGTTCATCTCCGGCGACGCCAGTGGCCCGGCCCACCAGAACACAGCCACCGTTGTCGTCTCCGACGGTGACGGCAATACCGACACCGAATCGGACGACGAGACCGTCACCTTCAGCGACGTTCCGCCGACGATCGAGGTGACCAAGACGGCCGATCCGACCTCGGTTCCCGAAACCGGTGGTGTAGTCGAGTTCACGATCACCCTGAAGAACACCAGCCATGAGTCGGTGACCATCACCGAGTTGGTCGACACCGACTACGATCTGGCGGCGGAGTGCGCGGACGCTGTGGGTACCGAACTGGCACCCGGTGCGACCTACACCTGCACCTTCTCTGACACACTGTCCGGCGACGCCGGTGGCCCGGCCCACGAGAACACGGTGACCGGTACCGCCGTCGACAACGACGACAGTCCGGCCACCGACGACGACAGCGCCACCGTCAGCTACGACGACGTGCTGCCCGACATCTCCGTGGTCAAGACGGCCAGTCCGACCTCGGTTCCCGAGACTGGTGGTGACGTGACCTTCACCGTTGCGGTCACCAACGACGGTCTGGAGGCTGTCACACTCGACAGTCTTGTCGACGACGTCTATGGCCCACTGACAGGCGTCGGTGACTGTGCCACCGGTGCCACCATCGCCGGCGGTGACACCTATAGCTGCAGCTTCACCGAGACCGTCTCCGGCGACTTCGGCGGTCCTGACCACGTGAACACGGTGGCGGCCTCCGCGTCGGACAACGACGGCAACAGCGACGAGGCCGACGACGACGCCACCGTGACCTTCACCGATGTGCTGCCCGACGTGTCGATAACCAAGACGGCCGATCCGACCTCGGTCGATGAGCCCGGAGGTGACGTGACCTTCACCCTGGCGGTGACCAACAACTCGTTGGAGGACGTCACCATCGACTCGCTGACGGATTCGGACTTCGAGACCGAGTTGGCGGCAGTTGGGGCATGTGACGATGCGGTCGGTACGGTCTTGGCCTCTCAGGAGACCTACTCCTGTAGCTTCAATGCGTTCGTGGCCGGCAACCCTGCCGACGGTGACCACGAGAACACCGCCACCGTGGTCGGCTCCGACGACGACGGCAACAGCGACACCGCTTCCGACACCGAGACGGTGACCATCAATAACATCGCTCCGTCGATCGCGGTGACCAAGAGCCCGAGCCAGGACGAGGTCTTCGCCCCCGGCGAGGATGTCACGTTCGCCATTGCGGTGGAGAACACTTCGGTCGCGAGCGATCCAGTCACGCTCAACTCGATCGTCGACTCGGAATTCGGCGATGTCAGCGATGAATGTGAGCTGCCTCAGACCATTGGTTCGGGTTCCACGTTCGAATGCGACATCACTCGACCCATCACCGCCGATCACACCAACACCGTGGTCGTGGAAGGGGCCGACGACGACGGCACGGAGGTGTCGGGTGAAGCTTCGGCGTCGGTCGAGTACTCCAACCCGTCGATCAGCATCGAGAAGTCGACCAATGGCTTCGACGCCGACACGGGTCCCGGGCCAAAGACCCTGGTCGGATCGGATGTTACGTGGTCGTACGTCGTCACCAATGACGGCGACGTGACCATGAGCAACATCTCGGTCAGCGACGATCAGGGTGTCGACGTTACGTGTGCCACCGACACACTCGGGGCGGGTGAGTCGACAACCTGCACGGCCTCCGCAACGTCGGTCGCCGGCCAGTACGCCAACATCGGGTCGGTGACGGCAAGCTACACCGACGCCGACGGTGACGTGGCCACCCGCAGCGACGAGGACCCGAGCAACTACTTCGGGGCCGTCCCGTCGGTGTCGATCACCAAGACGTTCGCCGACGACTCGGTGATCGCCGGTGGAGCCGGAAGCTCGTTCACCCTGGAGGTGACCAACGACGGCAACGTCGATCTGACCGGTGTGTCGATCAGCGACACCGTCGATGACCGACTGACGGTGACCGGTGTCTCCGGTACGGCCGGTGCAGACAACGACAGCGACGGCGACGCCCAGACTGTCGAGTGGCTGATTGCCAACCTCGGTTCCGGCGAGTCGGTGACCATCACGGTTAACTTCGAGGTGGCGTCCGATGTGGAGGAGGCCGATGGTACCGGTGGCCTCAACGATGGGCCCACCGTGTCCAACACTGCAACAGTGTCCAACACCTACACCGACGATTCGGGCAACACCTTCGAACTGTCGGAGGAGGCCACTGACACCATTGACGTCAAGGTCGACATCAACCTGTCGATCGTCAAGAAGTTCGACCCGACAAGCGTGCCGCAGGGTACGGTCCAGTCGTTCACCCTGGTGGTGAACAACAGTGGTCCGTCCGATGCGGTCGATGTGTCGGTGACCGATATGGTCGACGACTCGATCGCCGTGACCGGAGCTACGGTGACGTCCGGTACCGGTGATTGCTCGGCCACCGTCGGGCAGGACGTCGATTGTACGGTCCAGATTCCGACCGGGACGTCGGTCACGATCGCCGTCGACTATGTGGCGGCACCGTTCGTAGACGGCAGCTCGAACAACCTTGGCGGCGATGACTTCCGATTCGTCTTCGTCAACGGCAGCGTTCTGGAAGGATCGACGGCCACCGGTGAGGTGTTCCTCGACGGTGTCGACATCAGCGCCGACGTCACCATCGTTTCCAGCCTGACCCGCAACGACATCGTCTTTGATCCGCCCGGTGATGATCCGGCCTTCGAACTCCACCTGTCGTGTTCCGACCCCTTCACCGGTGGTTGGGGCCAGTCGGGCGGTCCGGTCGAGGGTGTTGACGTGAACTGGCAGATCGCCTACTTCTCGATCGCCCGCTTCAACAACAACGCCTTCATCAAGTCGTGCGGCAACGTGACGAACCCGTTCGAGGTGCCGAACAGCACGACCGCCACCGGTGAGGATTCGTTCGGGCCGGAGACGGCGAGCGACACCGCCACACTGACCATCGAACCCGGCATCACTTTGGACCGCCTGCAGACCAACGGCAAGCGGCTAACGGTCCGGCTCACCAACTTCACCGGTGAGGCAAGGACGATCGAGGACATCTCGGTCGAATGGCCGTCGTCCAACGGCAACTTGACCAAGGTCCGCCTGGACGAGCCGACAGTCTGGCAGGGCTCGGTGTCGTCGTCGCCCGCTGTGCTCGATGCATCGATTGACGGGTGGAACGGCGGAACCCTGCTCAGCGGTGAAGCCATCTTGCGCTTCGACTTCACCAAGAAGTCGGCTGACTCGGGCTATACCATCAGGCTCAACTTCGACGACGGGACCTTCCTCGACATCAACCGGTAGTTGGCAAGGCGCGGTGCAAGTACATCGGGCGGGTTCGGACTTCAGCGGCCGGACCCGCCCGGGGTCGGCACCGTCTACCCGGGCGTGCCGGCGCTGGGCAAGCGCTGAGCGCCGCTATCGTCAGTACAAGTGAAAACAGATCAGGCCCCCGGCCCATCGGGTAGCCAACCCCCATCCCGACCGTCGGGCACAGCCGGTCATCGAGGCTGTCGACGTGGTCAAGCACTTCGGCGACGTGCATGCACTCGACGGCGTGTCCATCTCGGTCACCGAGGGCGAGGTGTTCGGCCTGCTCGGCCCCAACGGGGCGGGCAAGACCACCCTGGTCCGCATCCTGGCCACCCTGCTGGCCCCGACCTCGGGCCATTGCCGGGTCGGCGGGCTCGATCCCCACAAAGATCCCATGGCGGTGCGGGCCCTCATCGGCCTGGCCGGCCAGAACGCCGCGGTCGATGACCTGTTGACCGGCCGGGAGAACCTGGAGATCGTGGGCCGGCTCTACCAGCTGGGTAAGACCGAGGCCAGGCGTCGGGCCGACGACATCCTGGAGCGCCTGTCACTGACCGACGCCGCCGACCGCCAGGTCCGCACCTACTCCGGCGGTATGCGCCGCAGAATCGACCTGGGGGCCAGCCTGGTGGGCCGCCCTCGCATCCTCATGCTGGACGAACCCACCACCGGCCTCGACCCCCGGACCCGGGCCGAGTTGTGGGAACTCATCCATCAGTTGGTGTCCGGGGGCACCACGGTGCTGCTCACCACCCAGTATCTGGATGAGGCCGACGAGCTGGCCAACCGCCTGGCCGTCATCGACCACGGCAAGCTCATCGCCGAGGGCACGCCCAACGAACTCAAGGAACGGCTGGGCGGTGACCGGCTGGTGGCCAGCCCCACCGACCCGGGAGACATGGAACGGGTGGCCCGGGTGCTCCGCCAGGTGTCCGACACCGATGTCCACATGGACGAGCGGCGCCAGGTGGTGTCGGTGGCGGTGGTCAACCGCATCGGTGCCCTGATCAAGGCCGGCCAGCTCTTCGACGACGACGGCGTGCCCCTGGCCGACCTTGGGGTGTCCCGGCCCTCACTCGACGACGTGTTTCTGTCCCTGACCGGCCATCGAGCCGAGGAACCCGAAGGCGAGTCGCCATGACCACCACCGGCCGATCGACGACCGGCGCCTCGACGGCAACGGTCCCACCCCCGGTATCAAGCGGTCCCATACCCCGCTCCAACCTCGGCCGGTTCCTGGCCGACACCCTCACCATGACCCGCCGCAACGTGCTCTACCTGATCCGGCGGCCACAGGTCATCGTGTTCGCCCTGATCTCGCCCGTCATGTTCGTGGCCCTGTTCAACTTCGTGTTCGGGGGCTCACTCAACGTCCCCGGCCTCAGCTACGCCAACTACCTCATTCCCGGGATCATGGTGCAGACCGTGGTGTTCGGCGGCGGTAACACCGCCATCGGCCTGGCCGAGGACATGACCCGCGGCGTCATCGACCGTTTCCGCTCACTGCCCATGTCCCGCCTGGCCGTGCTCAGCGGCCGAACCCTGGCCGACGCCATGCGGGGCGTGATCACCAACTCCGTGATCATCGTCATGGGCCTGGTCATCGGGTTCCGGTTCAACAACGGCCCCGGGTGGGGGCTGGCCGCCTTCCTGCTCGTCCTGCTGTTCGGGTACGCCGTGACCTGGTTCTTCGCCTGGATGGGCCTGCGGCTCAAGAGCGTGGAGGCGGTCCAGGCCGCCACGTTCCTTCCCGCCTTTCCCTTGACCTTCGCCTCCTCCACCTTCGCCCCGGTGGAGAACATGCCGGGCTGGTTGCAGGCCTTCGCCGCCCACCAGCCGGTGACCCAGGTGGTCGACGCCGTTCGGGCCATGATGCAGGGGGGCGAGATTGCCGGGCCGCTGGTTCGTTCCCTGCTGTGGTGTGTCGGGATCATCGCCTTCTTCGGCTTTCTGGCCGTGCGCGAGTATCGCAAGGGCTGACGGCTAACACAGTAGGGCCGCCCAACTACAGGTGTTTAGAGAGTCGCGAAGATTTTCGGGGGATTTTGGGAACTTTTCCCCGCCGGTCTACGACTTACATGATGTAAGGAACAAGGCACCGAAGCCGAACCGCGGCGGATCGGCGACGGGTCTTGTTCCGAACAATCTAGACATCTGGCGACCCGTATGTTCCTCTACCCGTTGACCCGGCTGTGGACCACGCGGCGGACCCGCAGCCGGTTAGGCGGCCTAACGCAAAACCGCTGAACTTGGGTCGCCAGATGTCTTCTCTCTTTTTAGATCTCGGACCGGGACCGATTCCCTCGCCCTCACCTGGACGTCGGTGGCGGAATTGCTCCCGGTCCGACGGGTCTTCCGCCCGGCTTCGAGGTGGGTAAAGAATCGGCCGGCCCCCTGGCGACGGCATCGACATTCCAATATCGTGGTGTGGTCAGCTGTCGATGGTTAGCCGAGGAACGAGACCATTCCCATAGATGCCGCAGAGGTGAATGAACTCATCGAGTTCCTGCAGACTGGCTCGCCAGTCTCCGATGCGCGTCTGGCCACCATGTATGCACACAGCGACGACGAGGTCCGCAGCCACCTCCTGGACGAGGTGGCGCTGAGCGCCGCCGGCGGTTCGCCCTACGCCCTGCGACTGCTGCTGTCGCTCATCACCGAACACGGCCTGGCCGCCCCCGCCATCCGGCGCTACTTCAATCGGGCCGGCAGTTCGGACGACGGCAGGGTCGACGACGTGTACCAGGAAGTCCTGATTGCCGTGTCCCGGTCGATCCACCGCTACCGGGGTGACTCCAAGTTCACGACCTGGCTCTATTCGCTGGCCCGGAACGTGGCCGTGAACGAGCTGCGGCGAACCCGTTCCACGGTGTCCATCGACTCCGAACTCGAGTCGGAACCGGACGCAGGACGTTTCAGCTCCCGGGCCGCCGACCGGCAGATCATCGAGCAGGCGATCCTCGATCTGCCCGCCATCTTCCGAGAGACCGTGTATCTCCGGGATGTCCAGCGTCTCACCTACGACGAGATCGCCCATCGACAGGGCTTGGCCGTCAACACCGTACGATCCCGCCTGTCCCGGGGGCGGGCCCTGCTGAGTGCCCAGCTGGCCGAAGGTCTGAAACGGTAGCGTTGCGTACCCCGCCATGAGGGCCACCAGAAGAGTCGGTAACTACCGAATCGTCGCTCCGGTCGGAGTGGGGGCATCAGCCACCGTCTACCGGGCCGTCGAGGACGGGACCGGCTACGAGGTGGCCATCAAGGTCCTGGCCGAGAACCTGAGCCTCATGCCCGACGCCCGCCAGCGCTTCATCGACGAGGTCGAGTTGCTGGCGTCGATCACCAGCCCGGCAGTGGCCCGCATCTTCGAGGTTGGCGAGACCGAGGACGGCCAGCCCTACATGGTGCTGGAGCTGGCCGACCGGGGTGATCTTCGTCGACGCCTGGAAGAGGTTCGAGCCCAGGGGCGCACCGTCGAGTGGTCCGATGTCTGGTCGTTGGCGCGCCACCTTCACGAGGCCATCAGCTCGCTCCACCGGGCCGGCATCGTCCATCGTGATATCGCTCCCGGCAACATTCTCATCCAGCACCGGGAGGAACTGGTGGGATGGTCGACCTCGGCATTGCTGGAACCCGGCGAACGGTTTCTGCTGGCCGACCTCGGCTTCGCCAAGGGGCTCGAGTGGGCCTCCGGTCTCACGTCGGGCGGTGGGACGAAGGGTTTCGCATCTCCCGAGCAGCTGAACGACGTGACCGTCGTCGATCACCGTTCCGACATCTTCAGCGCCACCGCCGTGCTCGACTGGGCCGTCTACGACAGCCCGTTCGCCTCCGATCTGGAGGACTTCCTGCTCACCGGTCTCGCCGCCGATCCCGAGGAACGCTTCGCCGACATCGACGAGTGGTACGAGGCCTTCTCGTCGGCCATGGAAGACGCCCCCATCGACATTCCCCGGGGCCCGGTCGGTCAGCTCATCGCCGCCCTAGTGGTGGTTCTCGTCCTCGCCCTGGTGGCCACGACCCTGTGGCTGACCGGGCTGGTCGACTCTCTCGATCTCGGCCAGAACGCCGACGGCTCCGGTCAGGAATCGGCCACGGTCCTGGCCGTCACCGGCGGTGACGGATCCGGCGGTGACGGATCCGGTGGCGAGACCGAGACCCCGCTCACTGCCGTCGGGTCACCGGCGGCGGCCGACGGCGTCGTGACCATCGAGTCGCCGGCCGACAACCCCCGGGCCGACGACGGCATGGTCGAAGTCGCAGGCACGGCCCGAGCCGGCCCGGAAGGGATCGGCGTCAGCGTGATCATGCTTGCCGTCTGTCACGACGCCACGGGGTACTTCTGGACCCCGAACGAGGGGGCGACGACCGACGCTCGTACCGAGGTGCCGGTGTCGGTGGTGGCCGCCGACTCCCAGTCGCAGCAGTTTCGATGGGACTACACCCTCGATCTGACCGGCAGCCCGGCAGGCTTGTACGAGATCGAGGCCTACGCTGTGCTGGAGGACGGTACGGCCACCGAACAGGCCGTGGTCTACTTCACCCTCGAATGAGCCCGTCGTGGCCGCAGCCGTGAGTCGATCACGGCGACGACGGCAGGCTCGGCTCCGCCCCACGGCCCGACAAGGAGTCCCATGGCTGCTCGCCCCGATCGAAACCGCACGGTGGCCGCCGATGTGCATCGTCTGCTGGCCGGTGCCGGCAGCGCCGAAGCCGGTGTCTCCGAAGCCGAGGTACTGACGATCCTGGCCGGGCTGGCGGGCGAGGTGCTGGCCTCAGGGGACGAGGTGGCCATCACCGATCTGTCCGATTCCCTGGGAGCCGAACTGCTGGCCGAGCATCCGTCGGCCGACGCCATCGAAAGTGTGCTGGCCATGGTTCGCACCTATTCCCTGCGGCGCAAGATGAGGGGTCGAGCCCCGGGCTCCGCTCCTCGCCGGGCCTACGACGCCGGTCCCGGCCGCTGATCGGGTTCGGTCACCGGGCGGCGGCGATGTCGCTGAGCGCGTCCACCGCACGGTCCAACTCGGCGTCGGTGTTGTAGTAGTGCACCGACAGCCGGAGCAGGGGTGGCAGCTTCCGGCGGGTGGAGTCCACAAGGGTCGACTCGGGTGCCGACACCGAGATGGTGATCCCCCTCCGGCCCAGCTCGGCCTTGACCTCGTCGGCGGGGTGACCGTCGATGGCCGTGGTCACCAGCCCGCACCGCCGTCGACCGAGGTCGTAGACCGGGAACCCGGACGCCGTCAGCCGGTCCCGCAACGATCGGGCCAGGTCGACCACTCGATGCTCGATGCGATCGAGGCCGATGGCCAACGCCTCGTCGGCCGCCCGCCCCAGTCCCAGCACGGCGGCGTAGTTGAACTCCCAGTTCTCGTACCGACGCGGCGTCGGGGCGGATTCGATAGGAGTCGAGGGCCGTCCACGATGCGCCGTGATGATCGAGCATGGCCGGCCGCATACGATCCAACATGGCGTCGGAGACGAAAAGGAAACCGGTGCCTCTCGGTCCCCGCAGATACTTCCGACCGGTGGCCGACAGGAAGTCACATCCGATTTCCTCCACATCGATGGCCAGTTGCCCGACCGTTTGGCAGGCATCGAGTAGGTAGGGAACGCCGGCCTCGGCGGCCACGGCTCCGATTTCGGCCGCCGGGTTCACCAGGCCCCCGTTGGTCGGAGCGTGGGTGATGGCGATCAGCGCCGTGCGATCATCGATCAGGCCGGCCAGGGCGTCCACGTCGACCGCCCCGGAGTCATCGCCGGGGGCCACCACCGTCTCTGTGCCGAAGTGGTGGCGGGCGTGGAGATAGGCGACGAAGTTGGCCCCGTAGTCGGCTTCGGAGGTGATGATGGTGTGCCCTTCACCCAGCTCCCGTGTCAGCCGGACCGAATGGAAGGCCTGGAGCCAGGCCACGGTGGCGTTCTCGACCAGGGCGATCTGGTGGCGCTCGGCCCCGACAACACCGGCACACGAGCCGTAGACGGCCTCGATGTCGTCAGCCCGGGCATCGGCCGCCTCGTACCCTCCGATGTCGGCCTCCAACTCCAGATACTCGATCTGGGTTGCCAGCACGGTCTCGGTCATGAGTGACGCCCCGGCGTTGTCGAGGTGGATCCGACCGGCACAACCCGGCGTGCGGTTGCGGAACTCCTCGACCTCGGACTGGGTGATCGCATTGGTCATCACCCCGGTCAGGGTACGCGCCGACCGGCGGCATGGCCACGGTGCTCAGAGGTCACGGTGCTCAGAGGTCGCGGTGCTCAGAGGTCACGGTGCTCCGAGGTCACGGTGCTCCGAGGTCACGGTGTTCAGAGGTCGCGGTGCCGGGAGGTCATACCATGAGCCGGTGGAAGCCGAGATCACCGTCACCGTCGTGACCGCGGTGGCGGTCGCTTCCTTCCTGATCGGCCTGGCCAAGGGTGGGCTTCCCGGGTTGGGGCCGGTCATCACCGTGCTGGTGGCGCTGGCCGTGCCCGCCACGGTTGCCCTCGGCGTGCTGCTACCTCTGTTGATGGTGGGCGATGTGGCCGCCCTGTGGGCCCTGCGGGGCAACGTCGAACGGTCGATCGTCACCACGCTGCTTCCGGGGGCGGTGGTGGGGGTGGGCCTGGCCTCGATGGTGCTGACGTCGTTGTCGCCCGAAGCCCTGGAAGTCGGGATCGTGGTGGTCGTGCTGTTGTTCGCCGCCTACCGGGCCGCCGTACTGTCGGGCCGGGAGCCGGGGCTGGGAGTGTCCCGGGCCGTGGCGTCCAACGCCGGCGGTACCGCCGCCGGGTTGGCCGCCGGCATCACGTCGACCGTGGCCCATTCCGGCGGTCCCCCGATCGCCATCCACCTACTGGCCCACAACCTGGCCCCCATCCGATTCGCCGGCACGTCGGCCGCCATCTTCTGGGCCATCAATTGGCTGAAGGTGCCGGGCTATGCCGTGGCAGGGCTGTTCGACCTCGACCTGTTGCTGGGGCTGGCGCCGACCGCCCTGCTCATCCCGCCCGGTGTGCTCCTGGGCCGGTGGATGGTTCGGCGGCTACCGGCCCGCCCATTCGAGATCCTGGTCTTGATCGGAATGGTGGCCGGTGCCGGGCTGCTGCTCGCCACCTGAGTCAGCGCTGATAGATCGGGGTCATGGTGGCCCGGGCCAGGGTGTTGCCGAACATGTTGAAACCGCAGATGGCCGGGGTCACGTCGTCGTTGATGGGCAGCGACTCCACGCTCAAGGCGTGCACGGCGAAGATGTAGCGGTGCGGGCCGTGACCCTCCGGCGGGGCCGATCCCAGATAGCCGGGAAGGCCGGCGTCGTTGCGGAGTTGGCCGGCGCCGGCGGGTAGTTTGGACCCGTCCTGGGAACCGGCATCGGTGACCAGCTCGGTGACCGATGCCGGAATGTTGTAGACGACCCAGTGCCAGAATCCGCTGCCGGTGGGAGCGTCGGGGTCGAAGCAGGTGACCACGAAGCTCTTCGTCTCCTCCGGGAAGCCCGACCAGGCCAGATGGGGTGACACATCCTCGCCTCCGGCGCCGAAGATGCCGCTGACCTGGGGCATCGACAGCATCTCGCCATCGGTCGAATCGTTGCTGGTGACGGCGAACGAGCCGGCCTCGGGCAGAAACTCGTACGGGCTGGGAGGACGTGCAGTCATTGGACTCTCCTTGTCGCAAGGTGGACGCCGCGTTCACGACATCAGCGACAATAGCCGATCTGTGGCTCTCCATCAGGACCGGATGGGGGGCCGGCGACACACGAGCGGCCGGACCGGAGATGGGTGCGGGCATCGGTGAACTACGGCCCAAAACCCCGCACACCCGGACCATTCGGCCCGGGTGTACAACCCAGCTCCAATATGCTCTCGCATCATTCTTCTGTTGCGCCTCGTGGGCGCCACGGTTGAGAGAATGGGGGAGAATTGCAGCTGGGCTCGACGGTCGATCGTTGCTCAGTTAGCTGTCACAACGTCAAAGGCCCACGTACTGCGTTCTGTGCGGCAGATCATCCTTGCGGCGGATCATCCACTGGTTTGTAGATGCGGTCCTCCTGTCGGCGGGAGATGTGTCGCGATGTCCTGTTGCGACAACGAACAGGTTAGTCGCGTTTCAGGATCTGTCAACAGGAATCGAGCAGCACGGTGAACCTTTGATGCGGATGCCGCCGGCCATCGCGAGGAACTATTGCCCATGAAATCGTCCGGGGTGTTGTCGGGGTGGGAATCCGGTGGCTTCGCCGTCCCTGCACCGCCCCTCGGGCCGAATCGCCGGTTCGACTACAACCGGCGACAATCTCCCGCTAGGATCAGCAGGAACACCAGACGCACACTTGCCTCCGGTCGGTGCCCGGTCCCTGTCTACGTCTCAACCCGAGTCGGCGGTGACCTTGTTTCGGGCCGCGAGTGAACCGAACAGCTAGGCAACGAGAAGGGTTGTGGTTCCGGGAAAGGGCAACCACCAGGTGTCGTCCGGTGTGGAGGCGTGCAAGGCGGTGCATCCGTGCCGAATGGCGAGGAGAACTCATCGGCCGACATCGGCGGATGTGGTCTTCGGGACCGCATGGGACGGCGAGAACCAGGCCTGGAGCGAGACATGGCAGAGCTATACGAGAACGCGGAAAAGGATCCTCACCGACGGGGCCGCAGTGGAGGCGCTGTCGAACCAGCAGGACCAACCCGGGTTCTCGGCCACGCTGTCGGCCATCGACTACGGCCTGCCGGTGGTGATTGATGCTCTGCGCAGCCGGGCCGAGGACTCGACCGGCATCGTCGATCTGCTCAATCGGCTTCGGACCATGGAGACGACCGAACTCGACACCGGCACGATGTGGACGCCCGATTCCGCGCTGGCCACCCAGGGTCCCGACTACGCCCGTCTGCTGCTCCAGCGCAACCACGGACGGTCGGGAATGGATGCGGTGGCGACCAAGTTGGCTGATCGGGCCCGGGTTTCGACCCCGGTGGCCGAGAGCGTGCTGGCTGCCGCGGCGTGGACCGTGTGCGGGCTGCTCAAGGACCTGTGCGGGCCCACCGTCGATCGACATACCATGCTGGCGTTGTTGCAGCGGGAGCGTGACAACCTCGCCGCCGACGGCTGGGATCCCTGGCTCCGGGCGGTCGAGAGCGAGCGAATGGCCATCATGGCAGCGGACACCACCCAGGTTCCCGCCCCGGAACCGCCGATGACGGCGTCCGATCATCGGTCGAGTCGGTACCCGCCGCCGGTCAGTCGCCCGGCTCGCCAATCACCGCCGACTCGACCGTCGGCGCCCAGATATGCACCCGAGGATCGCCAGGGTCGCCACCCCGGTGGGTCAGGGGAACCCGGCCGACACGGCCAGGACGGGCTGGGACGCTTTGGCGACTTCGATGGCAGCCGAGAGTTCGTGGAGGTCGACGACCGGTCCCGGCCCCCGGCGGCGGGCCTCGACGGTGTACCTCCGCCGGTGAGTCGTCGGCGGAGGGCCGATCAGCGTCCCCAGCCGGCCCGCCATCGCCCCCTGACCCAGAGCCACGGTGTGGCTCGCCACACGCGCCCCCGGGCTGCGGCGCCGGCATCATCGTCGCGTCGGTGGTGGCCCGTCCTGCTCGGTGTGTTGACGGTAGCGGTGCTGGCCGCGGTGGTCTTCTGGCTGCTCAATCGCGACGACGGCGACACGGCCGCCACCCTGGACGACGCCGGCCAGGCCACCGGGACCGAGAGCGAGTCCGCCGACGCCGCAGGCGAGGAAAACGCTGCCTCCGACGGATCCATGGAGGCCGAGACACTCGGCGCGGTCGGCGACGAATCGATCGAGACCGAACAGCCGGCGGCTCCCGCAATCTCCGCCGACACCCTCGTGACCATGCAGGTTCCCATGGTCGACGCCTTCGGGGGATCCAATGCCGAAGGTGTGATGAGTCTCGAGTTCCTCCCCTATACCGGCGAAGTCTGCTATGAGGTCCAGGTTTCGGGACTGGCCACCCCCTTCGACGGCCACATCCACGCCGGTACCGCCCAGGAGAAGGGCGGCATCGTCGTCGACTTCGGCGCACTCGAGGACGGGAGCACCGGATGCCTGGAGAACGAGCCGAACGACATTCAGGCTGTCCTGGCCGAGCCCGCCGCCTACTACACCGAGATGCACGATCCCGATCGTGACAACGGACCGGCGATCCGAGGGCAACTGTCGGACGCAACCGACCTCGATGATCCCGAGGGCGTGTTCGGTCGTCCGTTGCCCGGCAGCGGGGAACCGCTGAACATCGACCCCGACGGCGGTGGCGCCCTGATCGAGATAGAGGGTGGTTCCATCATCCTCACCGGCGCCGTGGCCGACGAGGCGGCGGCCCAGCAGGTCAGGGATTCGCTGGCCGGCATCGACCTCGGGGAGAGCACGGTGGACGACCAGCTCTCCATCGAGGAGGGGTCTCCACTGCCAAGCGGTCGGATCGTGGTATCGGACGCAATCTTCTTCGATGTCGGGTCGTCCGATCTGGCGCAGTCCGACGCTGCGGTCCTCGACCTGCTGGCCCGGATCTTCCAGGCCCGGCCGACATGGTCGATGACCATCGTCGGGCATACCGACAGCACCGGCAACGACGTGATCAATCTCGAGTTGTCGTTGGCCCGGGCCGATGCCGTGCGTACGGCCCTCGTCGACCGTGGTGTCGAAGCGATGTCGCTCAAGATCCGGGGTGCCGGTGCCACCGAGCCCCGGGCCGAGAACACCACCGAGGGCGGGCGCAGCCAGAATCGTCGGATCGAATTCGAGATCGAAGCCCGGTAGGCGGCAAGGCCCGGAATGGGGTGAATAGGTCGAACCAGCGTCGCCCCCTCGCCGTAAGCACAGGGTAAGTTGCCCAGAATTCTCCAAAAACGGCGATTTGCACTGGACAATTCTCCACAAAGCCTCGCTTTTCGCGTGCTTTCTGAGCACAATCAACGCAGACGCCCCGAACCGCCTGGGGCGTCGCCCCGATCAGAGGTGGGGGTGCTGTCCGCCGCTCAGCACCCCCACCTCATTTCTCGTTTTCGGGCTCGGTGGCGACCAACCGATCGATCACCCGACCGAAGAACGAGGTCATGGCTTCGGGGTCGTCGAGCAAGCTGGTGAAATGGCGTTCGATCCCGGCCAGGTGGGTGCTTGAGGCTCGCCGGAGCAGTCGCCTGCCGTCTGCGGTGATCACGGCCTGAATGGTCCTGCCGTCGTCGGGGTCGGCCCGTCGTTCCACCAAGCCCTGTTTGGACATGCGGTCAACGAGACGGCTGCAGTTCGACGGCGAGATGAGGACCGAGCGGGCCAGCCGGCCCATGGTGAGATGGCCGCCGGCCTCGTGGAGCTGGACCAGCACGTCGTACCAGTCCAGCGGGAGGTCGTGCCGTTCCTTGAGCTCTCGATCGAGTTCGTTGGTGACCAGGCGATGAGCCTGGAGAAACCGCCTCCAGGCGGCGAGGCCGTCGGGTCGGGGTCGGATATTGGCCGTTCGTCGTTTCGTCGCGCCCACGGTGGCTCACCCTAGGCCCAGATGTTTGCAGTTGCAAACAGGTTGTGACCTGCCTACACTGTTTGCAGTTGCAAATAATGTCCCCCCACTTCGAGGATTGCGATGACCAGCACCCAGACCGTCGACATTCGCCGAGCCGACGATCGTTTCCACACCAGGATCGACTGGCTCGACAGCCGCCACAGCTTCAGCTTCGGCCCCCACCGTGATCCCCGCAACGTGAACCACGGTCTATTGATTGTCTCCAACGACGATGTGGTGGCCCCCGGTGGTGGGTTCGGTCGACACCCCCACAATGACATGGAGATCGTGACCTGGGTTTTGCAGGGCGAGCTCGAGCACCGGGACTCGGCCGGCAACCACGGAGTGATCTATCCCGGCCTGGCCCAGCGCATGAGCGCCGGAACCGGTATCTGGCATTCGGAGATGAACGCCTCGGCCACCGAGCCGGTCCACTTCGTGCAGATGTGGGTTGTGCCCGACACCGTCGGCGTGGAACCGGGCTATCAGCAAACCGACGTGAACGAGGCTCTCGAGTCGGGTGAATTGGTGGTTGTCGCCTCCGGGTCCGAGAATGCGGCAATCACCATCAACCAGGCCGACGCCACCATGCGGGTGGCCCGGCTCCAACCCGGCGGATCCGTCACGTTGCCCGACAACCACTATGTCCATGTCTTCGTGGCCAGAGGCCAGGGTGAACTCGCCGGTGCCGATGCAGGCACCGGTTCGGATTCCGCCACGCGCCTGCTCACCGGCGATGCCGCCCGCATCACCGCCGTTCGGCCTCCGGCCGCACTAACCAAGTTCGCCTCCGGCGAACTCGAAGCCGCCGTTCGGCCTCCGGCCGCACTAACCAAGTTCGCCTCCGGCGAACTCGCTCCGTTGAGCTTCACCGCCTCGGCCCCGGCGTCGTCGGAAACCAGCGAGGGCGCGCCGGCGGAGGCATTCACCGAAATCATCGTCTGGGACTCCAGCCTGAGCGTCCGCTAGCAGCCGGGAGATACTCCAAAACCGGTCGCCTCGGAGTTCGATTGTGGAGGATCAGTTGCCGGGGGCGCGGTTTCGAAGACGGCGCTCGATGACGGGTACCTCGTCCCCCACTACCGAGGCCCGGGCCCCCACGAAGGCGGCGCCATGGCCGATGAGACCGATCCAGATGTCGGTGGGTAACACGAAGCTGACCAAGAAGCCGATGATGGCGCCGACCACATAGCCGGCCCACCCTCCGATCAGTCCGTGACGGAGCGCCCGTGACTGGGGTATCCACCCCGGCGCCATACGGAGGGCGACAACGAGACCGATCAGCGAAACCGAGAGAAGAGGGAAGATCATGATGGCACGCTCCTACGGGCAGAGACCTGGTCCGGCCGACGAGCCTGGGCGAGGATGCCGTCGTCCGGGGCGCTGTACTCAGAGCAAGCTGTACTCAGAAAGGCTTGTACTGGAATGACGCCGTACTGAGAAGACTATGTGAGCAATGGCAAGAAGAGAATCAGGAATAACCCTGAGTCGACCCTGAGGCCGGCCGACGGAGGTGGTTCGAGCGGCTCAGCCCTATTCATCGCCCTTCTCGGGTCGGGTGGCGACCATGGTCAGCACATCGTAGGCGGCGGCCACTTCACCGTTCTGGTTGACCACCTGGGTGTCCCATGCCACCTCGCCGTAACCGGCCCCCGGTCGCAGGCTCTTGCGCTTGCAGGTGAGTGTGACCGTCAGGGTGTCACCGGGATAGGTGGGCTTCGCGAATCGCAGATGGTCGAGTCCATAGTTGGCCAGGACCGGCCCCGGGTCGGGGTCGACGAACAGCCCCGCCGCCGCCGACACCACGAAGTAGCCGTGGGCCACCCGACCCTCGAAGATGGGCGAGGCCTTGGCCGCCTCCTCGTCCATGTGGGCGTAGAAGGTGTCACCGGTCAGGTCGGCGAACCGCTCGATGTCGTCGATGGTGATGGTTCGGGGCTCGGTGACCACCGAGTCGCCCACCTCCAGATCCTCGAAGTAGAGCCGGAAGGGGTGGCCCTTGTCGGTGGAGCGGGGCGCTCCGGTCTGGTACTCGCCGGTGACGGCGGTGAGCGCAGCCGGTGAACCCTGGACGGCGGTGATCTGCAGGTGGTGCTTGACCGCCCGCATGCCGCCCAGCTCCTCGCCCCCGCCGGCTCGACCCGGCCCGCCGTGGACCAACCCGGGCAGGGGTGAACCATGGGGCGTGTGGGTCTTGATGGTGGCGTCATCGACCACCAGCACCCGCCCGTGGTAGGCGGCGATACCGACGGCCAGACACGCCCCCTCCCCGGCGTCGGGGGTGAAGACCGAGGCCACCAGACTGCCCCGACCCAGTGCCGCCAGCTCCACCGCCTCGTCCATCGAGCCGTAGCCCACGATGGTCGACACCGGCCCGAAGGCCTCGACCTGATGCACCGCCTCGGCCCGGGAGTCGGTGGCCGTCAACAGGGTGGGCGACATGAACGCCCCGTTCTCGGTGTCGACGCCGCCCAGGTCGAGGCTGTCGAACACCGGGGTGGCGGCCGCCGACAGCCGCTCCACCGCGGCCCGGACCTCGGCCCGCTGATCCAGCCCGGCCAGTGCTCCCAACTTCGTCTCGGAGTCGCCGGGATCGCCGGCCTTGACCCGGCCCAGGGCGGCCACCAAGGCGTCGGTCACTGCGTCTTTTCGGCCATCGGGCACCAGGATGCGGCGGATGGCCGTGCACTTCTGCCCGGCCTTGGTGGTCATCTCGCCCACCACTTCGGCGATATACGCGTCGAACACCGGCGAGCCCGGTTCGGCCTCGGCCCCCAGGATGGCGCAATTCAGCGAGTCGGCCTCGGCCGTGAACCGAACCGCGTTCTCGATCACGTTCGGGTGCTTGCGCAGCATGGCTGCGGTGGCGGCCGAACCGGTGAAGGCCACCGAGTCCTGCCCGTCCAGGCGGTCGAAGAGATCGCCCAGTCCACCGCACACCAGCTGGATGGAGCCGGCCGGAAGCAGCTCGGATTCGACCATCTGGCGGACCAGGGCCTCGGTCAGGTAGGCGGTGGGCGAGGCCGGCTTGACCACCGACGGCACCCCGGCCAGGAAGGCGGGGGCGAACTTCTCCAGCATGCCCCAGCACGGGAAGTTGAAGGCGTTGATCTGCAGGGCGATGCCGTGGCGGGAGGTGCCGATGTGGGTGGCCAGGAACGAGCCGTCCCTGGACTGGGGCTCGGTCGGCCCGTCGATGTAGACGGTGGCGTCGGGCAGCTCCCTGCGGGCCTTGGAGGCATACACCATGAGCACGCCGATACCGCCCTCGATGTCGATCCACGAGTCGCTGCGGGTGGCCCCGGTGGCGGTGGAGATGGCGTACAGCTCCTCCTTTCGCTCGGCCAGGTACTTGCCCAGGTTGCGCAGGATGGTGGCCCGCTGATGGAAGGTCAGCGACCGCAGCTCCGGCCCGCCGGTCGAGCGCCCGTAGCTTCGGATGGCGCCGAAATCCAGGTCGTGGGACCCGAGGGCCGCCACCGGCGACCCGGTGGCGGCGTTGCGCAGGATGCGGGGGTCGCCGTCGCTCGGTGTGTGCCAGCCGCCCAGCACGTAGTTGGCGAGCATGGGTGCGTCGGTCGCGGTGAGTGTGGTCATGGCCGTGAAGCTTCCTTGATCGTCGTTGATCGGGTCGGACTCGCCGGTCCGTCTCTCACAGTAGATGGTTCCCACCATCCTCATCGAGGCGGACGAACCATCTTGTTCCGGCTAGAGGCCTTGGTCCCTGCCAACTTTGAGCCTGCGACGACCCGTTTCCGGGTCGTTAGCCGCTCAAAGTTCGCGGAGATCGGCGGGATTGATGAGATTCCCTGCCCGGACTCCGATGAGTTCTCCCCGATCGATCCGTCTGCCCTACAAGGACCACGTCACACGTCCCAACGACCACGGAGGTCACCATGTCCCTGCACCCCTACCTGACGTTCAGCGGCACGACCCGTCAGGCCATGGCCCGCTACCACGAGATCTTCGGCGGCCGGCTCGACGTCATGACCTTCGGCGAGATCCCCGAGGGGGCGGGCCTGCCGCCCGGCATCCCCGACGATCTCATCATGCACGCCTCGCTGTTCTTCGGTGACGGTGATCGGCTGATGGCGTCCGACGATCCCTCCGGTGACGGGTCGGGGGTGAAGGGGGTGTCGCTCAACATCACCCTTCACGACCAGGCCGAGGGGCGGCGCATCTTCGAGGCCCTGGCCGACGGTGGCACCATCGCCATGCCCCTGGATGCGACGTTCTGGGCTCCGCTGTTCGGTGTCTGCATCGACCGGTTCGGCGTATCGTGGATGGTCAACGTCGAAGAGGCGACCGACAGCGGCGCCAAAGGGGCAGCCTGATGCGGATTGTGCTCAGTGACTTCATGAGCCTCGACGGTGTCGTCCAGGCTCCCGGTGGCCCGGAGGAGGACACCGATGGCGGTTTCGCCCACGGTGGCTGGTCGATGCCCTACTTCGATCCGGAAACCATGGGCCGGTTCATCGACACCTTCGGTCGATCCACCGAGGCCCTGCTGTTCGGACGCCGTACCTGGCAGACCATGGCCGCAGCCTGGCCGGAGCGGGACGACGGCAGCGATCCGTTCGCCACCCACCTGAACACCGTCACCAAGTATGTGGTGTCCGACACCCTGACCGAGGCCGATCTCACGTGGCACAACTCGGTGCTCATTCCCGGCGACGCCGCCATCGCCACCATCACCGGACTCAAGCGGCGTGATGGGGGCGACATCGGGCTGATGGGGTCGTCGCAGTTGGCTCGCACCCTGGTGGCCGAAGGTCTGGTCGACGAGTACCGGCTGCTGATCGAACCGCTGCTGCTCGGTGGGGGCAAATCGGTGTTCCCCAACGACGGCGAGTATCGGCCGCTGGAGCTGGTCAGCGTCGAAACCAGCCCGACCGGCGTACTGCTGTGCGTCTACCGTCCGGGCTTCGCCGATGCCGAACCTGAATCTGCCAGGGGAAAGGAATAGACCATGTCCGCAAGCGTTCGAACCTGCCTTTGGTTCGCCGAACGTGCCGAGGAGGCGGTGGACTTCTACACATCACTGCTTCCGAACAGCAGTCTGGAGACGGTGGAGCGACCGGCCCCCGACGCCCCACCGCTGATGTTGCACTTCACCCTGGCCGGTGCCCCCTATACGGCGCTTCAGGCCGGACCGGGACCGGAGCACTCGCCGGCGGCCTCCATCGCCGTCGTGCTCGACACCCAAGTCCAGGCCGATGCACTCTATGACCGTCTGGTGGAGGCCGGCGGCACCGAGGTCCAGTGCGGCTGGGTCACCGACGCCTGGGGGATCAGCTGGCAGGTCGTGCCCGACGGTCTCCATAGGGCGCTGCTCGGAGGCGACGCCGAGGCCAACCGCCGGGCCTACGTCGCGCTGCAGACGATGAAGAAGATCGATCTCGCTGCGCTGAAGGCAGCGGCTCGGGGCGCCGAGCCGGCCCATTGACCCGGTCCTGTCCGATAGGCTCGGCCGACACCGACAGCGGTGCCGACCTCGAGATGGTCGACGAGTTGTGCCGGCTGGCGCTCGTGGCTCGAAGATTGGGGTGCCGCGTTCACCTGGTGGGTCCGGACTTCGAGCTCTGCGCCCTGATCGATCTTGCCGGCGTCGGCGATGTGCTGGCCGACTGCCCCTGTCCCGATTCACCGGCCGGACGGCCAGACCCCGGAGACCTATCATGAGTTCGATGGCTGCAAACCCGACGGCGGGCAGACCGGCAACGGGCTCTCATACCGCCACCACGCTCGACGAGTTCGAGGCCCATCGCCGGGAACTCACCGGCTTCTGCTACCGGATGCTGGGCTCGGGATCGGAGGCCGAGGATGCGGTCCAGGAGACCATGCTCCGGGCGTGGCAGGCGGCCGGCCGATTCGAGGGCCGGTCCAGTGTGCGGACCTGGCTCTATCGCATCGCCACCAACGTCTGCACCGACATGGGGCGCAGCCCCCAACGGCGGGCCCGCCCGATCGACCTCGGTCCGGCCCGCACCCCCGACCCCGAGAACCTGACCGATGTGCGGCCCGATCATGTCTGGATCACCCCGATCCCCGATGCAGCCGTTGTCGATCTCGACGGTGATCCGGCGGCGGTCGCCGCCGCCCGCGACACTATTCGCCTCGCCTTCATCAGCGCCCTGCAACGGCTGCCGGCCAGGCAACGGGCGGCCCTGGTGTTGTGCGACGTGCTCCGCTGGCCGGCCACCGAGGCCGCCGAGTTGCTGGAAACCTCCACCGCCTCGATCAACAGTGCCCTGCAGCGGGCCCGGGCCGGATTGGCTCAGGCGCCGTCGGCGGCGGCGACGGAACCCCTGTCGGCCGGGCAGCGGGACCTTCTGGCCCGCTACGTGGATGCGTTCGAGCGCTACGACATGGACGCCCTGGCCGTCCTGCTGCATCACGATGTCATCCAGACCATGCCGCCGTTCGCCATGTGGCTCCAGGGCGTTGACGACCTGATCACCTGGTACGTCGGGGCAGGTGCCGGTTGTGAGGGGTCCCGGCTCGTGCCCGGCCAGGCCAACGGATGCCCGGCCTTCGCCCAGTACCGAGTCGATCCATCGGGAGGCCACACGCCCTGGGCTCTCCAGGTACTCGAGTTGCGGGGCGACCGTATCGAGGCGGTCCACTCGTTTCTCGACACCGAGGCCTTCGAGCGGTTCGGCTTTCCACCCCATCTCGCCCCCGGCCACGAACCCCGTCCCCCGGAACTTTGAGCCTGCGACGACCCGTTGAGGGGTCGTCAGCGGCTCAAAGTTCGGTTGGGGAGGGTCGTCAGGGGCTCAAAGTTCGGGCGGGGAAGGGAGGAGGGGAGGCTGGGGCTACTGCCGGGCGGGGGGCTGGTCGGAGGCGAGATGGCCTCGGCGGTGGCCACCCTGCCAGTCCTCGTAGATCGGGGTGTCGCTGACACCACCCAGGATGTTGAGCTGGGGCACCTCCCGTATGCTGCGCTTCATCTCGGCGAAGCCGGGAAAGGCGGCCAGGGTGGTCACCGCCTCCCACAGCCGCACGGCATCGGCGTCGTCGGGAACCCGGGAGATCACCGGGCCGAAGAACGACATGGTGGTGGCATGGTCGGCGTCCTCCGGTAGCCAGAAGGTGATGATCGGGGTGCCGACGTCGTGGCCGGTCCGGGACAACGCCAGCTCGGACTCGGCGTCCAGCATGGTGTCCCAGGCCGTGTTGTCGAGATGATCGGCGAAGCCGGTATCGAGCCCGGCGGCGGTCAGCACCTCCTCGGCGTGGTCCCGGGTGCTGAGATGGGAGCCCATGCCCGAACCCTTGGGCTTGTCCCAGTAGCTGCGGCCGTAAGCGGTGACCAGCGGCCCCAGCGCGTCACGCCCCAGCTCGTGGCGCACGGCAGCCGCCACCCGGAGCATGCGCAGCCCGGCGGTGTGACCCTGCTCGTACTCGGGCGGGAACTCGGTGGCGTAGTCCTTGTCCTTGTTGATGAGCCGGAGTGAGATGAACCGCCAGTCCACCTTGTAATGGCGTTGGGCCGCCACCTTCTCGATCCAGCGGGAGGTGATCCAGGCGAAGGGGCACACCGGATCCCAGAAGAACTCGATGTCACAGTCCGGGTCGGATTCGGGCGGTTCGGTCGGGATGTCGGCAGCAGGTGCGGTCACCCGCCCAACCCTACGGGCGGCCTGTCCCGCCGGTCAATCGGGCTGTCAGCCGGTCTTCTGTTCCTCCCGCAGATACTGCCGGGTCTTGCGTTCCTCGACCTGCCGGCCGTCGACCCAGTAGGCCAGGGCATGGAAGGCGAGGGCGAAGCCCCAGGCTGCGGTGATGATGTAGGCCCAGTTGATACCGCCTTCACCCCAGGCGTCGAGTAGCCAGAAGAAGGCGTTGATGATGACAAAGGCGCCGGCGTGCCACATGAGCCCCGTCAGATATTTGGCTCTCCTAGCCGCCCGCTGTTCAGGCGTCAGTGGCGGTTTCTCGGCCATGGCTGACCTCCATTCCTGCTGTGGTGATGTCCCGTCCTGTTGATGACGAACGTGTACGTCGTCCATGATCACCCGACGATCGATCGCCGCCCAGGGGCCTTGGTCCCCAAATCCGGGCCCGAGGCCACGCCGGATTTGTGTCGGCGGTGCGGTCTACTTCACACCCGGTCGCCGGAATCGGATGCGGCGATGTCGGCTGTGTGCAATGGTTGCCGATGTCGCCCCGGCTGTCTCGGCCGAGCCCCCGGGTGGGTCGGGATCAGAAGATCAAGGATCGATGAGCCTGGAAAGGGTGAGTGCGTCTCTCGGTGCATGCCCGCCACTGTCGTTGTCGAAGTAGACGTAGACGTCCCGCCCGTTCCTCGATGGTGGCGCACCGTGCCCTGGTCGGTGGGCGTAGTCGGGCCGATCGGCTTCGTGCCACCGCTCGATCCGTGCGGCCCAGTGCCGGAGTCGCTCGTTGCCATAGGGGCTGGCGTACAGCTCGCCCGGTCCGTGCAGCCGCAGGTAGACGAAGTCGGCCGTGATCTCCTCGGTGTAGGGCCACCGGGTCGAATGGGAGAAGGCGATCGCAGTGCCGTGCCAGCGGACGATCGAGACCATCTCCTCGCACAGCCAGCTTTCGTGGCGAACCTCGATGACGTGGCGAATCCGACGACTCCCGCCCGGACCGAACGAGACGTGATCGACCCGATCGTCGTGGTGCCGGGCCAGAGCCACTGCGGCATCGGTGTCGTGAGGAAGGAGGCCGAGGAACTCGTCGAGCCGTTCGGCGTCGAACCGCAGCCCGGGGGCAGCTGCCACAGGATCGGTCCGAGCTTGTCGTCGAGTTCCAGGACGCCGGAGGCGAAGAAGTTGGCCAGTGGCCCCGTTGCGTCAAGGAGCTTCTTGTTATGGGTGATGAAGCGGCTTCCCTTGACGGCGAAGGTGAAGTCGGCCGGCATTGCGCCGTACCATGACCGAAAGGTCGGCGGAGTGAGCAATCGGTAGAACGTGCCGTTGACTTCGACGGTCTCGAACCGACCTGCGAGGTAGGAGAGCTCGTCCTTCCTCGGCAGGTCATCGGGGTAGAAGTCGTCGCGCCAGTCGTCGTAGTGCCATCCTGAGACCCCGATCCTGATCCTTCCCATGGTCACCTCACGTCGGCCGGGACTTGCTCCGGCCGGCAGCATGACGTCACAACGTGAAGCCGAAGAGGTTCCAGCAGTTCAGCTACCACAGCAGCACCGGGCTGCGACCGCCGGCGCCGCCATCGTAATCCGTTCGGTGATCGAGAGCATGTGTCGCTGCCACACGATCACCGCGGTCGACCGCGGTCTTACGCTCTCGATCCTGGCGAACGTACGATCAGCGATGGGTCGATCGGTCCGGCGGTCATCGACTCCCCCGATCTCGAGCAGGTCGTCTTCCGTCGCCCGGGGAGTTGACGGTGAAATCGTGGGTGGGAAAGATGGCGAGGGATCGTTGGAGGAAGTGACCGCCTCGTGGACAACAGGCTTCGAAGGGACACCCGGCGTCAGCTACGGCGTCTGCTCGGCAGGCGGCGTGATGCCACCGGCGTCATTGTGGCCGGCCGCTGGCCTCTCTGGACGTTGTCGTCTCGGGCGGCGGCAACGTCGACCGTCCATGCCTTTGTGGACGGCGTTGAGGCCGGCCATGTTCGCTACTTGACGGGAAGGAAGGTACTCTCCCAGGCCTACCGGAAGCCACAGTGGGTTCGACTCGAGCCGAATCGGTACTACCAACTCGCTATCGTCATCCGTTGGCCGGTTTCCCGGACAGCCGAGGAGTCGATCCACCGACACTTCGACCTGAGCCTGCAGCGGGGTGAGAAGCGATTGTTTGTGGCCGAAGGCCCCACGGCCGTCAAGCCCGCCCGCATCGAGGAGATCGACATCGACTCCGTCAAGCTGGTGGTCATCTGATGTGAGAAGGGCGGTCGAGTCCGCTGCCCGGTACCTCCACGTTTGGATCCGTGGAGCACAAGCGCGCCGAGCGGGACCTCGTCGACACCTGGCTTGGTCAGCCCCCGGCGAAGCGGGCGGCCACGCGGCCATCGGCATCGGCCAGGCGGAGATCGGTCGTGGTCTCCACCGCCTCCCAGGCCCGGTCGGTCACGGCCCGGTACAGCTTGCCGGCCAGATCGAAGGCCCGGTCACCGACCCAGCCCTCGGGCAGCAGGACCGTCGGCAGCTCGGGATCGACGAGGCGGGCCCGGCGCAGATCATGGACCACCATGGTCCGCACCGCGAACGCATCGAGAGGAGCCAGGGCCGCCAGGTCGGCGTCGGCCAGGGGCGCGAACCGGTCCACGAATTCCCGATACAGCGCCTCGGTGTCCCCCAGGTCGAACGAGGCCCGGAACAAACCCTCGTCGACCAGCTCGGCGAGGCGGGCGAAGTTGGCCTGGGCCACCGGCGGGCGTGACGCCAAACCCAGACGGTCAAGCAGCTCGTTGGCGGCGTCGGGTTTGGGTTCGGGCAGCGCCCACACCCCGGGCGCGATCTCGACGAAACCGTGCCACCGCAGGTGGTTGACCAGCCGTTCCCGGTCGTCACCGGTGGTCAGCTCGGTGTCGGTCAGCACCAGCGACCACTGCTCGTCCCATGCCGGCGAGCGTCGGCGATAGATGCGACGGTCGGCGTCGGCGAACTCCAAAGCGGCGAACGGGGTCAGCCGGTATCGACTCCGTCGACCGATGCGTTCATTGTCGAGCCAGCCCTCGTTGACCAGCCGGAACATCGAGGTACGGACCAGACGCTGGGTGAACCCGAACGGCTCGACCAGCCCGAACACATCGGCCAGCCAGATCTCGCCTCCCAGGGGGGCGATGGAGTCACCGAAGACGGTGACCAGCACCGATCGGGCCGAGGTTTGCTCGCCCCACTCGGCGGCCAGCGTCACCACCTCGCGGCTCTGTCCGCCACTCACTGTCGGCTCACTCCGAACACCCCGGAGACACAGCTGATCAATCGGCCGACCGCTCGGAGAACGGGGCGGTCACGGTGCCCAACGGTCCCAGGTCGGCCACCGCCACCTGGCCCGGGGCGATCGGTGCCATGGGGCCGAGGGCTCCGGTGAGCACACAGTCGCCGGCCAGCAGGGGTGTGCCGAGCTGGGACAGCACATCGGCCAGCCACACCGCGGCGTTCAGCGGATTGCCGAGGCAGGCCGAGCCGTGACCGGTCGACACCGGTTGGCCGTCCACGGTCAGGGTCATGGGAACGTCCCGGGCATCGAAGGTGGACAGGGGCACCGGCCGGGAGCTCAGCATGTACAGCCCGGATGATGCGTTGTCGGCGACGGTGTCCACGATCTTGATGTCCCAGCCGGCGATGCGGCTGTCGACGATCTCGATCGAGGCCAGGGCGAAATCGGTGGCGGCGATGATGTCGTGCACGGTGTGGGTGACCAGATCCAGGTCGCGGTTGAGCACCAGCGCGATCTCAGCCTCCACCCGGGGCTGGAGCAGGCGGCGACTGTCGATCTCCACCCCGTCGGCGAAGGCCATGTCGGCGAACAGGGTGCCGAAGTCGGGCTGATCAACCCCCATCTGGGCCTGAACCGCCGGTGCGGTCAACCCGATCTTGCGACCCGACACCCGTCGCCCGGCGGCGGTGGCCTCGTCGGTGTTGGCCTGCTGGATCTCGTAGGCGGCGTCCACGTCGTCCTCCGAGCCTATGAGATGCCGGATCGGGTCGCAGGCGATGCCGGACTCGCCCGCCAACCGCAGCCGCTCGGCTGCAGCGGCGATCGTGTCGGGTGTGATGTCGGTTGTGGTCATGCAGATGCTCCGGTTTCGGGCCGTCGGGCCTTCCAAGACTACAGAACCGCAGGCAGCTGACGGAAACGCGACGATCGACCGGAGTCGCTCCGGTGCTTCGGCGCCGGTCCAGGGTAGGGAATGGAGTGTGGGTTCGGCGGGTTGGCTGGTACATGACCCGAACGATTTCCGTGACCCGACATGTGAATGCCTCGCCCGATGCGGTCTGGGCCGTACTCGCCGACTTCCCGAACATCGCAGCATGGAATGGTGGCGTGAAGACGAGCTATGCCACGAGTGCGACCATCGAAGGGGTCGGAGCCAGGCGGCATTGCGATCTTGCCCCGATAGGAACACTGGAGGAAACGGTCCGGGAGTGGGAGCCGGGTCGGCGCATGGTCGTCAGCATCGACGAAGCTCGGAGGCTTCCTCTTCGAGCGGCGACCGCGACGTTCGTGATCGAGCCGAACCGTGCCGGGGCCCAGGTGTCGGTCGAGTACAGCTATGACCCCCAGGGGCCCGTCGGCCGGATGATGGACCGTCAGCTCAGCAAGGGCTTCGCCGGCTTTCTGGCCGATCTGGAACGGGCGGCAACCGCCTCAACAGCGTAGGGCGTTCGGGACCCACCTGGCTCGGTCAGGAGACCGGGGTTGGTGTGGTCACCGTGCTCCACCAGCATGGCGTGCAGATCCTGGATGCAGCTCAACCGGTAGCTGAGCCTGGTCGAACCGACCTGGACAATCGGGGCCGGAGGATCGGCGGCCTCGTCCTTCCAGGCCACGCAGCCCTCCAGTTGGCGTTGGTCGCGGGCAAGCCCGAGGGATGGAGGCCGCACCCCGACCCCGATCCGGCGGCCGATCGACCGGACTGGACCGAGGGCTCGTTCCGTTTCGACTCCTACGACGCTGCGGTGCGCGAGCTGCTCACCCTTGCACCCGTGGTCGAGATCCTCCTTCCGGTCGAGCTTCGAACCACCATGGCCGAAATCGGCCGGCGACTCGCCGGTCTTCACCGTCGGACCGGACGTGGCCCGACCAGGGCGTTGCCGGTTCCTCAGCGTGAGCCGACGGGTTCCTCGCTCGGAGTCTCGGGCTTGTCGCCGTTGCCGGCGGGGCCGGCTTCGAGTCCCAAACCGGGCTGGGGTTCGACGACGCCGGTGTGGGTTTCGTCAGCCGGGCCTTCGACGTTGAGCCGGGGCAGGATCCGGTCGAGCCAGCGGGGCAGCCACCAGTTGCGGTCGCCCAGCAGTTCCATGGTGGCCGGCACCAGCAGCATGCGGACCAGGGTGGCATCGAGCATGACGGCCACGGCCAGGCCGACACCGAACATCTTGATGATGCGGTTCTCCTCCAGCAGGAAGGCCCCGAACACGACCACCATGATGGCCGCCGCGGCGGAGATGACCCGGGCCGTTGCCGCCAGGCCGTCGGCCACCGAGTTGGCGGAGTCGCCGGTGCGGTCGTACTCCTCCTTGATGCGGGACAGCAGGAACACCTCGTAGTCCATGGACAGGCCGAAGACGATGGCGAACAGCATCATGGGCACGAAGGGCTCGATGGGTGCCGGCTCCACCCCGATGATGCCGCCGAACCAGCCCTTCTGGAAGATGGCCACCACGACGCCGTAGGCGGCGCCGATGGAGATGACATTCATGATCACCGCCTTGAGCGGCACCAGCACCGAGCGGAACACCATCATCAGCAGCAGGAAGCTCAGGCCGAGCACGGCGCCGAAGAAGATGACGATGCGCTGCGACAGATACTTGGTGAAGTCGATGTTGGCCGGCACCCCGCCGGTCACGTTGACCTCGATGGTGTCGCTGTCACCGACCACACCGGGTATCACATCGTCCCGGAGCTGTTTGACCAGAGCCTCCGTGGCTTCGTCCTGGGGTGAGGTGGTGGGCACGATGTTGATGATGGCGGCCTGGGGGTCGTCGGGGTTGTTGGGCAAGGGCCCGGCGGCCACGGCCACCCCCTCGGTGGTCGAGATGGCCTCGGTCAGAGCCTGCACGGTTGGGAAGTCGGCCGGGGAGTCGATCTCGACCACCGCCAGGAACGGGCCGTTGAAGCCGGGCCCGAAGCCCTCGGCGATCATGTCGTAGGCCTTGCGGGTGGTGGTCTCCTCCGGGAAATTGCCCTCGTCGCTGAACCCGAGTCGCAGATCGAGCAGCGGGTAGGCCAGGGTCAACAGCACGGCCACACCACCGACGGCGAACACCCAGGGATAGGACTGGATCATCCGGCTCCATCGGTAGGGGATGGTCTCCCTCATGGGCTTGGGGGTGCGGGGTGGCAGCAGCCGGTTGAGCGGAGGCGCGAAGAAGGCGGCCACGAACAGCACGGCGATGGCGATCAACATCCCGAGACGGAAGGTGTCCCCGCCGAAGCCGAGCCCGACCGACAGCAACAGCAACGACAGCACGCCCGCCGCCGCCAGATGGCCGACCCGGGTGGTCTCGATGCGGTCACCGGCAAAGCCGAGGAAGGCCGGCAGCAGGGTGATGGAGGCCAGCATTGTGATCAAGACGGTGATGGAGGCGCCGACGCCGAGACCGGTGATGAAACTCAACCCCATCAGGGTCATACCCAGCAGCGAGATGACCACGGTGATGCCGGCGAAGATGACGGCCCGGCCGGCGGTGTCGAGGGCCCGGCTCGCCGCCTCGAGCGGATCCATCAGGGCGTGCAGCCCCTCCCGGTGCCGGTTGACGATGAACAGGGCGTAGTCGATGCCGACGCCGAGACCGATCATGGCTCCGAGCTGGATGGAGAAGTCGGGCATCTCCATCACGTTTGTCAGCAGGGTGATGAGGCCGACCCCGATGCCGACCCCGAACACGGCGGTGCCGACAGGCAGACCCATGGCCAGCACCGACCCGAACGAGACGATGAGGATGACGACGGCGAACGACAGGCCGATCAACTCCGACTCCGGCGGTTCGAACTCGGCCAGAGCCTGACCGCCGACTTCGACCTGGAGTCCGTCGATGTCGTCGGGGATCAGGGCGTTGATCTCCTCACCGATCACCGCCGATTCGGTCTGGTCGACATCGGCATCCAGGGTGAGCGAGGCGTAGGCGATCGAACCGTCGGGGGCGATCTGTTGGGCCTGGGGGTCGTAGGGGCTGGTCAGCGACACCTTGTCGATCACGGCCACCTCGGCGAACATCTCGCTCATGGCCGCCTGGACCTCGGGGTCCGTCACCCCTTGTTCGGCGCTGAACACGATCGACCCGGGGATGCCGGAGCCGGCGCCGCCGAAGTACTCGTCGAGGGCTTCGAACCCGTCGGCGGTTTCGGAGTCGGGGATCTCGAAGGTGGCGCTGAAGGCCGAGCCGATGGCGCCGGCGGCACCGCCGACCCCGACCAGGGCAACGATCCAGATGGCGAGGGCGTACCACGGGTGGCGAAACGACCACCGTCCGATTGAGGCGAGCATGCTGATCTTCTCCAAAGGGCGGACAGGTGGGACCGACAACAGCGCTCGATCCCGGTATCGCTACTCTATCGTAGCGTTATTCACCATCGGACCGCTAGGCTGAAAAAGTACCGCTCAGCACTATGACGTCCGTCATAGCACGTACGGCGGCAATCCCTATGGCTCGACCAAAAAGTCAGGAAGCACGGACCAAGACGATCACGGCCACGATTGACGTCGTGATGGAACACGGCGTCAACGGGTTCACGGTCGACGAGGTGTCCCGGCGCTCCGGCGTGGCCAAGACCACCATCTACCGTCACTGGCCCAGCGGCGATGATCTGTTGTTCGACGCCATCAACACCGTCATCGAGCCCGAGCCCGAGCCCGACACCGGCTCCCTTCGGGAAGATCTCATGGCCATGGTGGGCCACCTGATGGCCGTCGGATCCATGGCCACCAGCTCACACCGATGCATGTTCGTCGGCCTGCTCAACGGCTCGCTGCACGACGAGCAGTTGGGCCGGCTGCTTCGTCGCATGGCCGACTATCGTCGAGAACCGATTCGCAATGTGGTGATCCGGGCGCAGCAGCGAGGCGAGATCGACCCCGCCATCGACGTCGACCTGGCCGTCGACATCCTCAGCGGTCCGTTCTTCGCCCGGGTCATGATCCGGGGCGAAACCTTCACCCGGGCCGAGGGTCAGCGATGGGTCGAAGCCATGGAGGCCGCCCTGGCGCCCCGACCGCCGACCTCCGAACTTTGAGCACGCAACGACCCCCAACCGGGTCGTTGGCCGCTCAAAGTTCGGCTGGAGGGGGTCGTTGGCCGCTCAAAGTTCGGCTGGGGGCCGATCGCCCGGGATCAGGTCTTCATGATCACATCACCGACAGCACAACTGCCGGTGGTGACCACCATGGCGTTGATGCCCCTGAGCCGAAGGTCGGGGTCGGAGTTGATCCACTTGGCGGCGTCGAGACCGAAGCGTTGGGCGAACTTGGCGCAGCCGGTGTGGGGTTTGGCCGACACCTCGAGCACGGCCGAACCGAGACGGAGTCGGGCACCGGGCGGCAGGTTGCCGGCCGACAGGTCCATGTCGACCAGGATCTGGTCACCAGCCCACTTCCAGTGGGCCCGGTCGCCACCGGTGATGAGATCGAGCACCCGTGAGTTCATGATGGTGATCTGGGCCTCGGGGTGGGCCGAGCCGTCCTCGGTGTAGGGGTTACCCCGGGCCAGGTAGTTGTCGCCGTCGGCTCCGGTCCCCTCCGCCAGCTTGACCGCCTCGACGGTGAGTCGCTCGTCCTCATTGGGCCGGAGCACCAGCATCTCGATCAGGCCGGCATCGGTGGGCGACTGCAGGATGCGGTCCAGACCGGCGTGCAGTTGGTCGGTGCTGAGGTGGCGCATGATGATGACGCTACTACAGGGACCGGCGGCGGCAAGAATGATTTCGGCTTCCCCGTCCCAAACCTCCCCCTCCCAGAACTTCCCCCCAAAACTTCAATGTGGGAGCAGCCCGCGCCAGGCTGCTCCCACATTGATTTCGGAAACGTCCGCTGAGGAGGGAATATCAGCGGACGCCCGCCGCCCGGCAACGCCGGGATTCGGCGACTCTGAGCTGGAGGCTAGTTGACCTCGCTGCCCACCTCGCTGAAGCTGTTGGCGGCCTGTCCACCGAGGAAGGTGACAGCGCCGATACAGACGACGGCGATGAGGGCCACCAAGAGGGCGTACTCGACCAGCGAGGCGCCTCGTTCGGTCTTGGCGTGGGCCTGCAGCCAGGCCACCAGGGTGTGGTAATGCACCATGTTCGATGTCTCCATTGTGTTTGTATTCCGTCCCCGACTAGGGGCTTGCAGAAACTTGATCGACATCGAGAGGTGGATCTGGATAGGCCATTGCGCACACTTCGCCCGGGAATCCATTCCCAAATGGGCCGTTCGGCCCATGGTCGGCCCGGTCGTTCCGGCGAATGACGACACCGACGGGACGGGTGCGTCCGCCCGTCGGCCCGGTTCGCATCCGTACCGGTTCGGGGACCGTAGTTGCTGCTATGAGCGTCACCGTGCCCCGTCCCCTGCCATCCTCGGTTCTCGACCGGGGCATTGCCGGTCGAGGCCTCGACTCCCATTCGACACTGGGATCGCTGTTGGCTGCCGGGGACCAACCCACGGTGCTGGTCTTCCTTCGCCACTACGGTTGACTGTTCTACCGTCAACTGGTCGGCGAGTTCGCCGCCGTACGTCAACGCAACCCTCACTACCCCCCGGTGGTCTACGTGTACCAGGGAACCGTCGATCAATCCCCCCGTTTTCGACCGGCTCGATCCCGACGCCGTGGCCATTGCCGACCCCGACGCCGAGCTGTATCGAGCCGTCGGTGTGGAACGCGGCGGCTGGCGGGAGATGTTCGGCCTTCGCTCGTGGCAGGCCGGGATTCGGGCCACCCTGGGCGGGCATCGGATCGGTCGCAAGATTGGCGACCCCTGGACCCTGCCTCTGGTGATGGCGGTCGTCGACGGGGTGGTGATCTGGGAGCACCGGGGTCGCCATGCCGGCGATCACCCTGACGTGGACGGAATCGCTCGGGTCGTGGCCGATCGCGTTTCGGGAACGGGCACGCCATGACCGCCGTGGTCGCCGTTCACGGCAATGGTGGTGGCAGCACCCGGTTCTCATCCATGGCCGGGCTCATGCCCGACACCATCGACTTCCATGCCGTCGACCTCCCCGGGTTCAACGGGGTGCCGCTCGACCCGGAGCTCGACTCGGTGCCGGCCTATGCCGACCGCCTGGCCGAGTTGATCGATCAGGTCACCGCAAGGGGTCGACCGTCGGTGGTGCTGGGCCACGGTATCGGGGGCTCCATCGCCCTCGATCTGGCGTCGCGCCGTCCGGAAACCATGGCCGGGCTCATCCTCCACGCCCCGGTCGGCGCCGACCTCGACCGCCGGCTGTTCCCCCGCATCATGTCCACCCCTCCGGTTCGTGAGGTGGTCCGCCGGCTCATCGCCGCCCGGCCACCGCGCCCGTTGTGGCGTCGGTTGTTCTTCCCCAATGGGGCCCCGGCTGCGGAGCTCGACACCTTCTTCGACGGCTACCGGACCTGCGACGCCTTCGGCCTCATGTTCGAGATCATCACCGTCGACTGGTTCACGGCACTGGAACCGGTGACCGGGCTACCGGTGGTACTGCTGTGGGGCGAGCACGACCGGGTGCTGCGTTCTGGGCAGGCCGACGCCATCGCCACCAAGGCGCCCGAGGCCCAGCGGCTGGTCCAGCCCGGTTGGGATCACTTTCCCATGTTGGAACAACCCGAGGAGTATGCCCGTGTGGTGGCCGACCTGGCGACCGGGCTGGTGGCCGAATCGGGCTGAGGCCGCGACCGGCGCCGGCTCACCGTCCGGAGTCGGCTCGTGGCCCGGAGTCGAGGCGACGGTATTTGGCGGGCCCGCTCCGGCGCCGAAGGCGGCGTTGCTGATTCGGGCCGGTCGGGCCGGGCTGCCGGTTCCCGCCCGCTTCGTCATCCCCGACGGCGAGCCGGTGCCCACCGACATCGCCCGGTGGTCGGCCGAACACCGGGTACGCCGGCTGGCCGTGCGCTCGGCGTTCGAGGCCGAGGACGGGTCCGAGGCCAGCCTGGCCGGCTGGTTCGAAACCGTGCTCGATGTGGCGCCCGATGTCGAGTCGGTGTCGGACGCCGTCGACAGGGTGCGGGATTCGGCCCGGCGTCGACCCGGGGAGTTCCGCCGCGACGTGTTGATCATGGCCATGGTCGCCGCCCGTCACGCCGGGGTGGCCTTCTCCGAGCCGGGCCGCTACGACGATCTGGTCAACGCCACCACCGGCACCGCCGACGGTCTGGTGTCGGGGCAGGTGGTTGGCGATCGGCGTGAACTGCCCCGGTTGGAACGGGCCGAGGCGGGATGGCCCCGCCGGCTCCAACGGCTGCTGCGCGACGTGCGCCGGACCTTCGGTGACCGGCCGTGGGACATCGAATGGGCCGACGACGGCACCGTGTGCTGGCTGCTCCAGATCAGGCCCATCACCGCGGCGCCGCTGCACAACGAGACGCTGACCGCGGCCAACCACGCCGAAATCCTGCCGACCCTGCCCTCCCACCTCATGACCAGCATCATCGCCGAGGCCGGTCCCGACCTGTTCGCCTGGTACCGGCGCCGGGTTCCCGGTCTGCCCGCCGATCGCCACTTCCTTCACGTCAAGGCCGGCCGGCCCATGATCAATCTTTCGCTGCTGGAGGACATGATGCGGCACCTCGGGCTGCCCACGGCCCTGGTGGCGGGCTCGATCGGAGGGGGCTCGGGCCACAGCCGGGCGCTGAGCCCGTCCCGCCTGGTTCGATCGTCACCCTCCCTGATACGGCTCGGCCTGGCCCAGGTTGGGGCCGTGGTGAGGGCCGAGGCCAACGAACGCCGGGTGGCCGCCATCGGCACCCCCCCGGCTGCGACCTTCACCCGGTTCGCCGACGATCTGCACCGGTCCTATGTGGCCCTGGTGACCGGGATGTTCCCGCTGTCCTCGGCCATCGGTCCACCGCTGGGTGTGCTGCGTCGGGTGGGAACCCTGTACGAGCACGCCGCCCGTCATCGCACCATCACCACCCAGATGGCCGAACACCTGCGCCGGCTACGTTCGACCCGGTCGGCCGATGGGGCCGGACTCGACGGTTTCCTGGCCGACTTCGGACACCGGGGTGTCTACGAGAGCGACATCGCCCGTCCCCGATACCGGGACGATCCGTCGATCCTGCTCGAGACCGGCGACGGGCCGGTGGCCGCAGCCTCGGACATCGGCGACGGCCCGATATCCGATCCGCCTGCCGATCGTCGGATCCGCACCGTCAAGGGGTGGCTCACCCTGCCCCTGTGGTTGGCGGCGGCCAAGCCCATGGCGGCCCGGGAACGGTATCGCCATGAGGCCATGCGCAGCTTCGCCGCCATCCGCCAAGCCGGACTGGCCCTGGCCGGTGACGCTGTCGCCCAGGGACGGCTGCGCTCGGTCGACGACCTCTGGTTGCTGACCGCGGACGAGGTCCGCAGCCTGGACCACGGTTGGGCGCCCGATGCCGAGTTCTGGGACCGGCGGCACAAGGAGCGGGCCGAGTTGGCCGTGCTCGAGGTGCCCCACGTCATCGGCCTCCACGACCCGGTACCGGCCGCCACCGACGGTGGGGCCGCTGACGGCGGTCGTGGGCGGCTGACCGGTCTGGCCCTGGCTCCCGGTGTCGTGAGCGGCACCGCCCGGGTGCTGGCCGAACCCGCCGACCGACCGCTGGAGCGGGCCAACGGGGAGGCGCTGGTGGTGGTGGCCCGATCGATCGACGCCGGCTGGATGACCACCCTGGATCAGGCCGACGCCGTAGTGGTGGAGATCGGTGGCGACCTGTCCCACGGCTCGATCCTGATACGGGAGCTCGGACTGCCCTCGGTCACCAACGTGGCCGGCGCCACCCGCCAACTGGTCGACGGCGACTCGCTGCGAGTGGACGGCGCCGCCGGCGTGGTCGACCGGCTCTGAGGCCGGCAGCGCCGGCGGCCACCCACGTCGTCGCCCTCAACCCAGGTCGCGTTCGGTTCTCGGCCGACCCGGATGGGCAATGGGACCTTGGCCTCTGGCTCCTGCCTCCGACCTCGATGACGATCGAGGAGCAACGTCAAGCTGACAGGAGGAACGGCTGTGCGCGCCGTCATCGTCTACGAATCCATGTTCGGCAATACCCACGTCGTCGCCGACCACATCGCTCAGGGTCTGCGGTCGTCGTTCGACGAGGTTGCGGTTGTGCCGGTGGCCGAGGCCACGTCCGAGCTGATCACCGGCGCCGATCTGGTGGTGGTGGGCGGACCAACCCATATCCACGGGATGAGCAGCGAGAAATCGAGGAAGTCGGCGAAGGACAGGGCCGACGAGGACGACGAACTCGATCTCGATCCGGACGCCGAAGGCCCCGGTCTGGGCGACTGGTTCGACGCCCTGCCCGATGGATCCGGCCGGTCGGCGGCCGCCTTCGACACCCGACTCGAGGGTCCATCGTTGCTCACCGGCCGGGCGGGAAAGGGAATCAGCCGGCGCCTGAAGCGGCATGGCTATCACCTGGTGGCCGAACCGGAGAGCTTTCTGGTCGACAAGGCCAACCATCTGGTGGACGGCGAGGCCGACCGGGCAACCCGGTGGGGGGAGACCCTCACACCGTGACCGGGGCGGCCTGAGAGTACCGGAGCACCCCGTCGTCGACCGGCTCCTTACCCAGCAGCACCCGATCCCGGTAGTAGTCCTGGGTGTTGACCCACGGCTCCCGATCACCCTGGCGGGGCATCAGCGGTAGCCCCCGGCGCATGTAGCCGGCGGGGAAATCTGCGATCCAGGGGCGAGGGGTCATGGCCTGATCGGAGGGTCGCAGCCGGGGGACCACGATGTCGGTGCCAGTGTCCCGCAGATGGTTCAACATCCGGCACACGAACCCCGACACCAGGTCGGCCCGCAGGGTCCATGAGGCGTTGACGTAGCCGAAGGTCGAGGCCAGGTTGGGAACGTCGGAGTAGCACACGCCCTTGTAGGTCCAGGTCCGGGAGAAGTCGACCGGCTCACCGTCGACCTCGAAATCGGCTTCGCCCAGCGTCACCAGTTCCAGTCCGGTGGCGGTGACGACGATGTCGGCCTCGACCTCCCGAGTTTCTCCACCGGCGGTGGTGACCCGGACACCGGCCGCGGTGAAGGTCTCGATCTCACCGGTGACCACCGACGCCCGCCCCGACTTGATGGACCGGAACAGGTCACCGTCGGGAATCAGGCAAAGGCGCTGGTCCCACGGGTTGTAGCGGGGGGTGAAGTGGGTGTCGATGTCGTAGTCGGACCCGAGGCCCCGGCGCACCCCGGCCAGCAGCAGGCGCCGAACCTGGTCGGGGTGGCTTCGACTCTGCTTGTACAGGGTGTCGACGAGTTTGATGTTCTTGCGCCGGATGAGCCGGTACGCCAGCCGCTCGGGAAGGAACCGGCGCAGCCGCTTGGCCACCGGGTCCTCGCCCGGCAGCGACAGCACATAGGTCGGCGAGCGCTGGATCATGGTGACGTGCTCGGCCGCCGCATGGTTGGTGCCGGCGCCGGCCATGGCCGGGACCAGGGTCATGGCCGTCGCCCCCGACCCGATGATGGCCACCCGCTTGCCGCCGTAGTCCATATCCTCGGGCCATTCCTGGGGGTGGACGATCGTTCCGGTGAACCGGCCCTCACCGGGGAACTCCGGCCGGTGGCCGCCCCGGTAGCTGTAGTAGCCGGCGCACATGAACAGGAACTTGCAGGTGACGGTGGAGGTGGCCCGGCGACCGGGTCGGCCCGGCTCGCCGCCGCCCTCGACGTCGGCGTCGCCGTCGCTCTCGGCGGGTCCGTCGGTGTGCTCCAGGGTCACTGTCCAACGGGCCTCGTCGCTCGACCACCGTGCCGACGCCACCCGCCGGTTGTAGTGGATGTGGCGATCGATGCCGAACTCGGCCGCCGTCTCCTGGAGGTAGGCCAGGATGGACGGTCCGGCCGCGATCGACCTGGCCGCCCGCCACGGTTTGAACCGGTAGCCCAGGGTGTGCATGTCGCTGTCGGAGCGCACCCCGGGGTACCGGAACAGGTCCCAGGTTCCCCCCAACCGGCTGCGGGCCTCGACGATGGCGTAAGAGCGGTCGGGGCACTCGGTCTGCAGATGGTAGCCGGCCCCTATTCCCGAGACCCCGGCCCCCACCACCAGGACGTCGACATGATCGGGTACGTCGCCGGGTCGGTGACCGGCCGCCTGATGGGTTCCGTGATCCGGTGTGCCGCCGACCATGGCTCAGACCACGGTGTCGGTATGGCCCTGGTCCCGCAGGGCCTCCCGGAGTCGGTCGGCCATGGCGTCGAGCTCGGCCGGGTCACCTTGGCGGGCATTGGCGAAGTCGAGGTGGGCCATGGACGACATCGGCACCACATGCACGTGGGTATGGGGGACCTCGAACCCGGCGATCATCAGCCCCACCCGGGGCGAGGCGACCACGGCCTTCTGGGCGTTGGCCACATGATGGGCCACCGTCATGAGATGGGACGCCAGCCGGGCTTCCAGGTCGACCCAGTGGTCGATCTCGGCCCGGGGAATGACCAGACTGTGGCCCGGGTGGAGGGGCCGGATGTCGACCATGGACACGCAGTGCTCGTCGGACCAGATGATGCGTCCCGGGATCTCGCCGTTGATGATGCGGGTGAAGATCGAGGCCATGAGTTCGATGGTAGTGGCGGCTCAGGCCAGGCGGCGGGCTCGGGTGGGGTCGGGGGAACCGGTGAGTTCGGGGTGGAGAATGGAGGCGAAGATCTCGACGCCGTCCACCAGCCGGGGACCGGGTCGCACCACGAAGGCGTCGGCGTCGACGGCCCACACCTCGGCCCTGTCCGGCACCCGGGCGGCGTCGAGCAGCCCCATGGCCTGGTCGGCCGCACCGTCCAGGCCGAACCCGCACGGGGCCACCACGACCACATCGGTGTCAGTGCCGGTGACGGTGTCCCAGGCCACGCCGGTCGACTTGGCCCCGGGGTGACTGAGCACCGGCGTACCGCCGGCGGCCGTGACCAGGTCGGGTACCCAGTGGCCGGCGGTGAAGGCGGGATCGGTCCATTCGATGACCATGGTCCGGGGTCGGGGGGAGGCCTCGGCCACTGCGTCACGGACCGCATCGAGGCGGCGTCGTAGCCCGGCCACCAGTTCGGTCGCCCGTTGCTCGGTGCCGGTGGCCCGGCCCACGTCGAGCAGGGAGTCGATGACCTCGACCAGCGTCATGGGGTCGAGGGTCAGCACCTCGGCACGACATCCGAGATAGTCGAGCGCCTCGTCCACATTGTCGACGTCGACGGCGCACACCGCGCAGAGATCCTGGGTGATGACCAGGTCCGGTTCGATCCGGGCGAAGGCGTCCGAATCGAGGTGATACAGATCCTCACCGGCGGCCATACGTTCCTTGACCACGGCGTCGATGTCGGCCGGCGACAGATTCTCGGGCAGGGCCGAGGTCGACAAGATGCGCTTCGATCTTGCCTCCGGCGGGTGGTTGCACTCGAAGGTGACCCCCACCACCCGGTCACCCAGGCCGAGGGCGAACAGGATCTCGGTGGCCGAAGGAAGCAGCGAGACGATCTTCATGGCGTGGTGAGGAGCCCTGAAGCCGATCAGTCCTCGTCACCGGCGTGACTGGGCTCGGGGGCAAGCGAGGTCACGCAGAACTCGTTGCCTTCGGGATCGGCCATGACCGTCCACGTCGACCCGAACTCCGACCTGGTTGCGACCTGGGTCGCCCCGCTGCGGACCAGCAGGGCCACATGGGCCTCCCGATCGGCGACGGCGACGTCGAGATGGACCCGGTTCTTCGACTTCTTGGGTTCGGGCACCTTGAGGAACAGCAGCCGCGGCCCCCGGCCGTCGGGGTCGACGGCTGAACCGTAGCTGTCCCTGGCCTCGAGGGGTATGTTGTTGGCCTCGGCGAAGGCGTCCCAGGAGTCGAAGCCGTGGGGTGGAGGTTCCGGCACATAGCCCATTGCCACCTGCCAGAACTCGGCCATGGCCGGTGGGTCCGCCGCATCGAACGTGATCTGCAGTTCGTTCCCCATGGGCTCACTCTAGCGCAGGGTCGGTGGCCGATAGGTCGTCCAGACCATCGCCGGCCCGTGACTCTGCCCTGTCACGGTCGAGGTCGTCCTCGTATCTTTGAGGTTGTGCACCCTGCTTCGTCAACCATCGTTTGTGATGGCGGTGAACCGATCCCCGAACCTGCCGGTGGTGACTCCTACGGTCGCGCCGGCTTTGCCGGTGCACTCCTGCTGGTGGTGGGCCTGGGTGCTCTTTTCGCCCATCTTCTCAACGGTTTGGACGGTCGGTTCGACTCCCTCGACCGGTCCTCGGAGCTTGCGTCGGCGCCCTCCGAACCGGTCGCCCTGGTCGGGGCCCCGATCGCCGAGGCCTACGACGCCGTCGCCGACGTCGATCCGGCCGGCAACCGCCCGGTCCCGGCGCTGACCGAGGAGGAGGAACTGGGTCGATGGGCCCTGGACCAGATTGGTTTTCCCTGGGAGGACGCGCTGCCCGGGTGGCGGATCTCGTTCTACGGTGAGCGCCCCGGCCTCTACGGGCTGACGCTGGTGGACGACCAGCACATCGAGATCTATGTCCGGAACGACCAGGAGCCCGAGTTGCTGGTTCACATCGTGGCCCATGAGATCGGCCACGCCGTCGACGTCACCATGAACGACGGCCCCGATCGCCGCCGCTGGCAGGAAGCCCGAGGGATCGGCACCGAGCCGTGGTGGCCCGGGGAGGCCGCCTCCGACTTCGCCACCGGGGCCGGCGACTTCGCCGAGGGATTCGCCTTCTGGCAGGCCGGGCCCGAGCATTTCCGGAGCAAGGTCGCCCCGCCTCCCAATGAGCAACAGCTTGCGCTTCTGGCCGAGTTGGCCACCGACCGGCAGCCCTGATCCGGGCCGGGCCTGGCGGTTGTCGCCCGTACCGCCTGCTGGAACATCCGGTAGCGGGATGATCAGGGCTGGATGTGGTTAACTCTAGACATGCGAAGTGTGACCTTGCTGCGCTCAACCATCGTGGGAACCGGGGTGGCCGTGTTGCTGGTGCTGGCCGTCTACCTGGCGGCCAACGTGGCCAACGATCCCCTGGAAGTTCAGGGCCCTGGCGGCGACCTCCAGGAGGTGGCGATGCCGGCCATCGTGCTGTTCACGGTGCTGGGCGGCGTAGCCGGCATGATCCTGGCCGTGTTGGCCGCCCGGCTGAACCGCTCGGCCTCGGCCTTCGCCGCCATCTGTGTGTTCGGACTGGTCATCTACGGTCTGGTGCCGTTCTTCGCCGCCGAGGCCACCTCCACCGCCATCTGGCTCAACTTGATGCATATCGCCGCCGCCATCCCAATCGTCGGCACCCTCATGCAGTGGTTGCGGCAGCAGCCGCCCAGGCCCACCGTCGACGGGTCCCAAAACCAGGCCGACTAGTCGCCGGATCGTCCCCCTGCCCGGAGGTTGGCGGGCTTTGCCCGTCAAACAGCGTCAGCGGTGCGATGTTTGCCTGAGGCAAACTCGGGTTGGCGGGCTTTGCCCGTCAAACAGCGTCAGCGGTGCGATGTTTGCCTGAGGCAAACTCGGGTTGGCGGGCTTTGCCCGTCAAACAGCGTCAGCGGTGCGATGTTTGCCTGAGGCAAACTCGGGTTGGCGGGCTTTGCCCGTCAAACAGCGTCAGCGTCGAGTTCTCCGGTGCGAATCCGCACCAGCGACTGCACCGGCGTGACCCAGATCTTGCCGTCGCCGATCTTGCCGGTCTGGGCTCCGGTGGTGATGGCATCGACGGCCCGTTGGGTGATATCGCCGTCGACCACGATCTCCAGCTTCACCTTCGGCACGAAGTCGACCCGGTACTCGGCCCCCCGATACGTCTCGGTGTGGCCGCCCTGACGGCCGAACCCCTTCACCTCGGTGACCGTCATGCCCGTGATCCCGACCTTGGCCAGCGCTTCTTTGACCTGATCCAGCTTGTGAGGCTTGATGACGGCAGTAACCAGATGCATGGGCCAACCCTAGCCCGCTCGCCCTGACCCGGCCAGAGAACACACCCGTGCGATAGGACGCCGTCGGATCGTCGTGCGACACTTGTGGTATGTCGTCGTCAACAGAACGCGAAAAGGGCGTCGATCTTCCAACCGACGGTGATTCGACGCCCAACCCGCCGTGGACCATCGCGCGGGGCCATGACCCGGTCCTGGCCACCGCCATCCATGCCGGATATCGGTTGCGGGAGGAGGTGGCGACCGTCATCCGGCTCCCCGGGCACGACCGGCTCCGGGAGGAGGATCCGTTCACCGATCGGTGGGTCGGCGTTGCCGCCAACTCGATCGTGGTTCACCAGTCCCGATTCGAGGTCGATCTCAACCGACCTCGGGACAAGGCCGTCTACCGCAGCCCCGAGGACGCCTGGGGTCTCGACATGTGGCACGTCGAGCTGTCCGACGGCTTGGTGACCCGCTCCCTCGACCTGTACGACGCCTTCTACCACGAGCTCGCCCGGGTCTTCGACGAGCTGGTGGAGGTCCACGGCCGGTTCGTGGTGCTCGACATCCACTCCTACAACCATCGCCGATCGGGGCCCGAGGGTCCGGCCGACGACCCGGACGCCAACCCCGAGATCAACCTCGGCACCGAGTCGGTCGACGGGGCGGAGTGGGAGCCGGTGCTCGATGCCTTCGCCCGGGGTCTGACCCGCATCCCGCTCGACGACCGACCGGTCGACGTACGATCCAACGTGCGGTTCAAGGGCGGCAACATGGCCCGTTGGATCAACGCCCGCTACGGATCCCGGGGCTGTGCCATCGCCGTCGAGATGAAGAAGATCTTCATGGACGAGTGGACCGGTCAGGCCGATGAGCATCGAATGGCCACCATCGGTCGCATCCTGGAATCCGGGGCGGCCGAGGTCCGGGAGGTACTTGCCGAGTCGTCCCCACGCTGACGGTGGACTCGTCCGGCGGCGGACCGACCGTCGGTGCACGACTGGGATGGTGGCTCCCGGCGTCGGCTACCATGGGCTTGATAGAGGAGGACACGGCATGACCAGCGACTCGCTTGCCGACTACATCTCCCTGGATCCCGACATCGGCCTGTGGGAGCGGGTGTTCACCGTGGCCCCCCTGGTCCTCGTCGGCACCACCGAACCCGACGGCACCGCCGACCTGGCCCCCAAGCACATGGTGATGCCGATGGGATGGGGTCCGTATATCGGCTTCATGTGCACCCCCCGCCACGGGACCTACCGGAATGCCCAGCGGGAGAGAACGTTCACCGTGACGTACCTTCGTCCCGATCAGGTGGTCCTCTCCAGCCTGACCGCCTCCCCCCGGTGGGACGACGAATCGAAACCGGTGATCGATTCCGTGCCGACCTTCCCGTCGGGGAACGGACGCGACGTGTTCGTGACCGGCGGCTACCTCTATCTCGAGTGTCGGACCGATCGCATCATCGACGGATTCGAGGACAACAGCCTGATCGTGGGTGAGATCACGGCGGCCTACGCCGACGAGGACGCCCTCCGGATTTCCGACGGTGACGACCAGGAAGTGGTGGAGCGCAGCCCGCTGCTGGCCTATCTGGCGCCCGGCCGCTGGAGTGAGGTTCGGTCCAGCCTGTCCTTCCCGTTCCCGGTCGGATTCGAGCGGTGAGGACAGCCATGGTGGATGACCTGACCCCGGCCGTGACCGACTATCTGCAACGGGTCCGGGACGACCACATCGACCTGCTCCATCGATTGGTGGAGCGTGAGTCGCCGTCGTCGGTGCCCGAATCCCAGGCCGACATCCTGCGCCTGCTCACCGACGAGCTCGAATCGGTGGACCTCCGGGTCGAGCGGTTCCCGGGCCGCAACAGCGGCGGCCATCTCGTGGCCCGGCCGGCCGACCTCGGCGCCGACACCGGCGGCCAGCTCATGGTCGGGCACTGCGACACGGTCTGGCCCCTCGGCACCCTGGACAGGATGCCGATCACGGTCAAAGAGGGGCGCATGACCGGACCCGGTGTCTACGACATGAAAGCGGGCCTGGCCCAGATGATCTTCGCCCTGCGGGCCCTACGGGAGCTCGGCGTGGATCCGGCCATGCCACCCCTCGTCTTCGTCAACTCCGACGAGGAGATCGGAAGCCGCGAATCGAAACAGCATCTGTTCGAGCTGGCACGCGACGTCGATCGGGCCCTGGTGCTGGAACCGTCGCTCGGCCCCTCCGGTCTACTGAAGACAGGTCGTAAGGGCGTCGGGCGGTTCACGGTGACGGTGAAGGGTCGCGCTGCCCATGCCGGGCTCGATCCCGGCGCTGGCGCCAGCGCCATCCTCGAGCTGTCGTACCTGATCCAGCAGCTGTTCGCGCTGAACGATCCTGAGCGGGGGATCACGGTCAATGTGGGCATGATCGACGGCGGGGTTCGTCCCAATGTCGTCGCCCCCCAGTCGTCGGCCACCGCCGATGTCAGGGTTCTCCATCTCGATGACGTTCCCACGCTCGAGGAGGCCATTCACGGACTCAAACCCGGGACCCCCGGTGTGGAGATCGAGGTCGAGGGCCGTATCGGCCGTATGCCTCTGGAGCCCAACGACCGGAACCGCACACTGTGGAAGCTGGCCCGAGAGTGTGGGACTGCGCTGGGACTGGAGCTGGGTGAAGGCACCGCCGGCGGTGGGTCCGACGGCAATCACACCAGTCTTCACACCGCCACACTGGACGGCCTGGGGGCGGTGGGCGACGGGGCCCATGCCGATCACGAATACATCGACATCGAGGCCACGCTGAAACGAACCGGTCTATTGGCGCTCATCCTGGCCAGTCCGGCATGATGGTGGCCGGACCGGGGGACTAGGGACTCGGTCATTGGAGGACGTCGATGACCGAGAAGCTGTTCCTCAGCTCCCTGACCCGTATCAGTTCGCTGGCCCGCTGCGGGCTGGACATCGAGCCTCGGAGCAGATCCACATGGCGGACCGGCGACTATGTGGTCATCGAGCTGCAGACGACCCGGAGCCAGAATGTGGAGCTGGCCGACGGCAGGATGGCCGAGGCCTTCAGCGGCGCCCGCATCGTCGGCGCCCTGGGTGAGCGGTCGGCGACGTTGGAGTCGGTGGGTTCGTGGCGTGCGGTAGGTGACGACGGGGCCATCAATATGATGACCTCGGCCGGGCTGATCGGGTTGATCACCTCCCGTTCGGCCCTCATGCCCCCGCCGGTCCCCGCCTGCTACCTGGGCCACGTCGTCGTCGACGGGCGTACGGTGGCCATGACCGACTTCGTGCCGGCGCCGTCGGGAGCCCGGTTCGACATTCCGATGGTGCTGATCATCGGGACGTCGATGTCGTCGGGTAAGACGCTGGCCGGTCGGGTCATCGTGAGGCTGTTGAAGGATCGTGGCCTGAAGGTCGTGGGCACCAAACTCACCGGAGCCGGCCGCTATCGCGACGTGTTGAGCTGGAGCGACGCCGGAGCCGATGCGATATGTGACTTCGTCGACGGCGGTCTGCCGTCCACGATCTGCGGGGAGTCGGAGTATCGCCGGGCCCTGGGGGTCGTGCTGGACATGATCGCCGCCGAGGCTCCCGACGTGGTGGTGGCCGAGGTCGGTGCCTCGCCCCTGGAGCCCTACAACGGCACTGTGGTGCTGGAGGAGCTGGCCGACGTGGTCGGGTTCACCCTGCTCGCCGCCTCCGACCCGTATGCGGTCAGTGGGGTCATGAGCGCCTACGATCTCCGTCCCGACGTGGTCAGTGGCGTGGCTGCCAGCACCAGTGCCGGTATCGACCTGATCGCCAAGTTGACCGGGCTCCCTGCTGTCAACGTGCTGCGTCCCGCCGACTACGGGCATCTCGACGAGCTTCTGGCCCGCCGCCTGGGTTTGTAGGTGGCCCGGCCTCAGCCGTTCCATCGATAGCGGACTTTTTCAAAACATCGGGTCCCGGACATGCCGAGGCGGCCTGAATTCCACTACGTTTGGCCCCTATGGCAACTGTTTTGGACGCGGATACCGACGCTCACGACGCCGAGACCCCCGACAGCGCCAGTAGCGGCTCCGGTTCGGGCCTGAAAGCCAGCCAGTTGTGGCTCGGCGTCGGCCTGCTGGTGGCCATGGTCACGGTGCTGTCCGGCATCGCCGCCGCGGTCTTCCAGTTTCACGACGAGTCCGAGATCCAGCGCGAGGTCTTCGTCAACATCCCGGGGTCGTTCAGACTCGCCTTCTACACCGTGGTCCCGGTTCTCCTCATCTGGGGTTCGCTCCAGCTTTCGTACCGGGTGAAGAACTGGGAACGGGGCGCCCCCGACCGTCGGGCCACGACACCCAAGAATTTGAAGAAGCGACTGGCGGACTTCCGCGCCGGTGTCTACATGCAAACTCTGATGCGGGAACCGGGCGCCGGCATCATGCATTCGCTCATCTACTTCAACTTCATCATCCTGCTCGGCGTCACCACCGTGCTCGAGATCAACCACCAGCTCCCGGAAGACCTCAAGTTCCTCCACGGCGGCGTGTATCAGGCCTATTCGCTGGTCGGCGATCTGGCCGGTCTTGGTTTCCTGGCCGGCATGGTCATCGCCATCGTCCGCCGCTACGGCCCCCGGCGCTGGCGTCCCTACCGCATCGCCATCAAGTCCCGTCCCGAGCACGCCGTCATCCTGGGGGTGCTGACCGCCATCGGCGTCACCGGTTTCGGGGCCGAGGCCTACCGGATCGCCCTGCTCGGCTCGCCCGACTTCGAGCAGTGGTCCATCGTCGGCTACCCGCTGGCCCAACTGGCGGACGGCACCGGCAACCTCTCGGGCTGGCACCAGGCATGGTGGATCGCCCATGTGGTCAGCTTCTGCGCCTTCCTGGCCATCATCCCCGGCACCATGCTGCGCCATATGTTCACCTCACCGCTGAACATGTACCTGTCGGATCGCGACCGGCCCAAGGGGGCCATGAAGCCGCTGCCCGACCTCGAATCCACCGAGCTGGAGACGTTCGGCGCCTCCAGCGTCGAGTCGTTCACCTGGAAGCAGCTGCTCGACACCGACGCCTGCACCATGTGCGGCCGCTGCACCTCGGTGTGTCCGGCCCATGCCACCGGCAAGCCGCTGGATCCCCGGGAGATCGTGCTCAAGACCGGCGAGGTCATGGCCCGCACCGGTGAACCCGCCGTCTCGCCCCCCATCGGGGTCGACCCCGAGATCACGGTCGAGGCCGACTGGGTGTTCGAGCGCATCACCACCGAGGAGATCTGGTCCTGCACCTCGTGCAAGGCCTGTGACGAGATCTGCCCGGTCAATATCGAGATTCTGGACAAGATCCTCGACATGCGCCGGTACCTGACCCTGATGGAGTCCAACTTCCCCAGCGAACTGGGCAGCGCCTTCCGGGCCATGGAGAACTCGTCCAACCCGTGGTCCATGAGCCAGACCCAGCGCACCGATTGGGTCAAGAATCTCGACGTGCCGGTCATCGAGCCCGACGAGGCCCGGGCCCGGGCCGAGGCCGGCGAAGCCTTCGCCCACGAGTACCTGTACTGGGTCGGCTGCGCCGGGTCGTTCGACGACAAGAATCAGAAGGTCAGCCAGGCCATGGCCAAGCTCATGCAGCGGGCCGGCATCGACTTCGCCATTCTCGGCCCGGCCGAGCTGTGCACTGGAGACCCGGCCCGGCGCTCGGGCAACGAATACATCTTCCAGATGCTGGCCAAACAGAACGTGGACACCCTCAATGGGATCGGGGTGCGCAAGATCGTCACCCAGTGCCCCCACTGCTTCAACACCCTGCAGAACGAGTATCCCCAGCTGGGCGGCACCTATGAAGTGGTGCACCACAGCCAGTTCCTGGAATGGCTGATCGACCAGGGCATGCTCGATGTTGGCGAGGCCACCCTGGAGGAGCGCATCGTCTACCACGACTCGTGCTACCTGGGTCGCCACAACGACGTCTACATGGCCCCTCGCAACGTCATCGGGTCGCTCAAGGGCATCCAGATCGTCGAGGCCGGCCGCAACGGCACCAAGGGGATGTGCTGCGGAGCCGGTGGGGCCCGGATGTGGATGGAGGAGGACATCGGCACCAAGGTCAACGACGAGCGGTCCGAGGAGCTGATCGACACCGGCGCATCCCGTATCGCCACCGCCTGCCCGTTCTGCTACGTCATGATGGACGACGGGGTGAAGGGCCACGGCTACGAGGAGGATCAGGTCCGAGTGGCCGACATCTCGATGCACCTGCTGGAGGCAATCGAAAAGGCCGAGAAGGCCGAGCAGTCGACGGCCGATCGGGGCTAGGGCCCGGTACCGGAATCCGCCTCGCAACCGGGGTGGTGTCAGCTGACGGCGGACACCGACGACGAGCTGAAGGCCGAGTTCGAGGCCGGAGCCGTTATCCGGTCGTGGAAAAGCCTGGAGACTCCGGCCACCAGCACATCGAGGGCCAGCTCGAACTCGGCGTCCCGATCAACCGGTGTCTCGGCCACGGTTGCCCTTGACAGGGGAAACACGTCCGGGTCGAGAGTGGCGCGGAACTTCTCCAGTTGATCGAATTCGGCCGCTCCCGGAGTCGGGCTGCCGACCTCGGCCAGGACATGGCCGATAATCGTACTGACCGCGATATTGAGGAGCCGGCGGCCGGTCTCGGGATCGAGCCCGGCATTGGTGAACTCTTGCAGGCTCACTTCGACCAGCATCATCGATGCCTCGGTGTTCACCGGTCGGGTGGCCAGTGTCCCGACAAGATTGCGGTTGGCCAGCAGGGCGGACCGGAAGGCTCGGGCGTAGGTCTTCAACCGCTGGTCCCACTCGGGCCCGGTGGGCTCCACCGTGACCTGGCCGTAGATCAACTCGCACATCCCGTCGAGAATCTCGTTCTTGTTGGCCACGTGCTTGTACAGCGATGGGGCCTCGATGTCGAGTTCGGCGGCCAGGGCCCGCATTGTCAGGCGGTCAACGCCCTGCTCGTTGACCAGGCGCAGGGCGGTGTCAAGGACCAGCTCTCTGCTGATCGGAGTTCTCGGCGGCATTGTGCTCCTCAGTTTCGCGTTGATGTCCGTATGCGCCAATGCGGATCCGGCTGGGCGAGGCCATCACCGACAAGATTGAGAGCCGCCCGGCGTTGCCGATTGGGCAACGGTCTCTTGACGTTTGGCCTATTGTGCCCTAATTGTTAGAGAGTCAACAAGCTTACTTAGTTAGCTCATGGTCGATGCCGAGAGGCTATTGGTCGCCGTAGAAGGGGGCCGTGATGGAGTAGGCCACCGGGCTATCGGTGTTGGCGGCCGCAGTAAGAGTCATTTCCGTCGGACCGGCCACGAACACGAAAAGTAACCTGACCTCATCGGTGTTGGCCGCCGGTTGACCGACCTTGACCACGCGGATCGGGACCAGCCGCTCGGCCCCGACATCGAGACGCCAGAACTCGGCGTCCAGGTAGGCGGCGTCGTCGTCGGTGGCCGCTCGCTGGACCGAGACTTCGATCACACTGAGCCGTTCGCCGATAGCGGCCCGATAGGGGCCGGCGTCGATGTCGACCGAGGCCGACTTCGGGTCGATGATCATCCGGCGGGACGGATCGCCGGGATCGGTGATGGTGGCCGGCTCGCCGTCGATGTCGGCATCGAGGGGATACAACGGCTCGTCAGGCCGGCCCACCAGGGGCAGCAGGGCCGGGATGCGCCCGGGCTCGGCGATTTGGAGCTGGAGGGTGGCCGGGTTGGGATCACGATTGGTCTGGAGCTCGAATACTGCGGTCACGGCCGTGGTCCTGCCCGGTCTCACCGCGAACCGGATGGATGACGCCGTGCGCTCGAGGCGTTGGGCCGGGTGGATGGAACCATCGTCCATCACGATGGCGAGGTCGCCCTTGCGGACCCGGAGTTCGCTTCCTTCGGTGATGTTGGTGGCCAGCAGCTCGGTCACGACAAGCGGCCGGCTGAAGGCGTCCTCGGTGCGGGGGACCAGCCGGGCCTCGGTCAGCGACCACACCATGCCGCCGTACACCACCGACGGATACTGCTCCGTCGGAGACGGGGCAGCCGGCAGTGTGGCCGCATCGACCACGCCGACCACCTCGAACGGTTCGCCGGCCGCCGACTCGACCCAGACCGTCAGAGTGGCGATGAGCAGGGTGGTGGAGATGGCGACCCACGCCATGAACATGTAGCGGAAACCCCGCGACTCGGTTAGCGAGGGTCCAAGAAGTTGTGCTCCCGAAGACATGCCGCCCATCACTCCCTACCTTGATTCGTGGACCGAGGTGTCGAACTTCCCCCGCCGGGGAGCACGATGCGATCCCTCGCAGGGGCTCAGGAAATGGGAAATTGTTCCACCATGGCCGACTTCGCCTGAACTCTATGGTAGTAGGACGGTGTGACGCTGTCGTTAGTCGCGCATGAATGTTTGTTGACGTTCCAGCCATCTGCAGCGGCAACGGTTGTCGTCTCAGCCGAAATTCTCCCAGTAGCGCGACGGCCGAGGGCCTTTCTGGCCCTGATACTTGGAGCCGAGCGAACCGGTGCCGTAGGGGTTGTCGGCCTCCGTGGTCATGCGGATGAAGCTGATCTGCCCGATCTTCATCCCGGGATAGAGGGTGATGGGCAGGCTTGACACGTTGGAGAATTCGAGGGTGAGTTGGCCGTCCCACCCGGCGTCGACGAACCCGGCCGTGGTGTGGATGAGCAGCCCGAGGCGACCCAGGCTGGACTTGCCCTCGATGCGACCGACGAGGTCGGCGGGGATGGCCACCCGCTCCGCCGTCGAACCCAGGACGAACTCGCCGGGATGTAGGATGAACGGATCGTCGTCGGAGGCCTCGACCATGTCGGTCAGCGACTCCAGGTTGGCCTTGACGTCGATGTGGCCCATGGTGTGATTGCGGAACACGATGAACCGGTGGTCGAGCCGCAGATCGACCGACGACGGCTGGATGGCGGCCTCGTCGTAGGGCTCGATGATGATCCGCCCGTCGGCGACTTCCTGCTTGATGGTTCGATCGGAGAGAATCACACCGGGAACCCTACCGGCTCACCTCCGCCCCCTCCGCACTTTCCCCCTCCGCACTTTGGAGGGCTAGCGACGCTCTACCGGAGTTTGGGCAGAACCTCTTCGGCGAAGCGGGTGAGCTGTTCGCCGGTGCGGGCATAGGAGTCGCCCGGCATGTTGGGAAAGATGATCAGGTTCTCCAACCCGCCCAACTCCTCGGAGTAGGCCAGGATTTGCTCACCGACGTCGTCGGCCGTGCCCACCAGCCAGGTCCGGTTGTCCAGCGACTGCTCCAGCGTGGGAATCAGACCCGGCGGCGACGGCTTGCCGTCGTCGCCCATATAGCCCCGGCTCCAGCCGTAGGGGCCGAGGAATTTCCAGAACTCGTCGTGACCGTCGCGGACCTCGGCGATGGCCTGCTCCCGGGTGTCGGCGAGGTAGGGGTTGACCACCAGCATGCGCTTCTCCCCGGCGGCCACTTCCCGGCCGTGGGCCTCGGCATAGTACTCGGCGTAGCGGTCCCAGAACTGTTTGGTGAAGCGGTGATGCTTGAGCCAGAACACGCCACCCCAGCCCTTGCGGGGCACGTACTCCAAGGTGGGGGGCGAGGTGATGGCCTGCCACGTCTCGTACGGGTGGAGGGGGCGGGGGACCAGGGTCAGGGTTTCCACGAAGCCTCCCCGGTCGGGAATGCCGGGCGGTGGGAACCGGTAGACGTCGCCGGAGTAGCTGAAGGTCTCGTTGTTGAGGGCGAGCTGGATGACGTCCATGGCCTCATCGAACTGCTTGCGGTTGAGTTCGTCGGCCGCCTTCTGGTCGGGGTTGTCGTAGCTGCCGATGTCAGTGCCCAGCGATTGGGCTTCCCGGGGCACCGTGCCCCGGCCCACACCGAGGATGGCCCGGCCACCCGAGATGTTGTGCAGGGTGGCGAAGTCCTCGGCCAGCCGCAGCGGATGCCATTGGCCCACGATGTTGAACATCGTGCCGATACGGATCCTCTCGGTCCGCTCGGCCAGCACGGCGCCGAACATCAGACCGTTGGGCAGGACCTCGTAGCCCTCGTACTGGAAGTGATGCTCGGTCAGCCAGTAGCTGTCATAGCCGAGCCGGTCGCACAGTACGCCCATCTCCAGCATCTGCTCCGAGGCCCGCCACATCTGCTCATTGCTGAACCGACGATCGGTCGGTGCCGGCGGCCCGGACCCGGCGTCGTCCATCTCCACTCCACCGAACAGGAAGGCACCAACTCGCATTGCTCAATACTAGATGATTGGTTGTTCGGTCCGGGCCCCGGCCCCGGCCCCGGGTCTATTCGGTTTTCAAGGTTCAGGTGTGGAGCGGCGCGAGTCTGCCGGTTCAGGCCACGAGGTCGCGCTTCCATTTGTTGTCCGGGTCGCAGAGGATCTGTCCGTTGGCGAGCGAGGTTGACCCGCCCTTCGAATGGGGTTCAACATGATCAACCTGTAACCAGTGGTAGGGCGCATCGCAGCCCCGGGTTCTGCATCTTGCTCTGGCTTCGATCAGTAAGGCTCGTTTCATCCAGTCCGGGAAACCCCGGGCCTTGACCGACATGTCGATCACTCGGGATCGTTCGTCGAGCACGATCCGTTCGAACTCGGCCACCGCGGTGGCCACAAACGCAAGATCAGGATGGATCGGTGTCCCATCAATCCGTTCACACCGGTACTCCGGATCATCACGATCCACGGGGACCACCGGCGTGTCGGGGTCCAGGTACCGCTCCAAGAAGTTCTCCAGGATCTTCTGTCCGATCACCAGATTCACCAGCGGGGTGGTGGTCGCCGACCCCGGAGCTTCAGCCCCACCAATGATCAGGCCGACGAGGGCTTGACCCCGCCGCCGGTTGGGGGTGTCGGCCTTGGCGGGCCCTTCGGATTGTTGGCGGAACAGGCGCTGCATCTCATCACCGAACGCCGTGCCGACCGCGGCTGCTGACAGCGGATCGAGGTGGAACCTGCCATCAATCGACCCGTCGGTGTTGGTGTTCCAGGTGCAGGAGGTCTTCTTGACCTGTTCTTGCACCTCGTCGGACGTGGTGTGGTTGATCAACCACACTGTGAGCCGGTTGGTGAACTCCACAAAATCATGATCCCGAGCAGCAGCCACCAGCGCGTCCTGGGACGCCACGAGGGCGTCCCGCCGGTCGGCTGTGTCCAAGCTCTTCAATTCGCGCAGGTGCCGCAAGGTCAACACCCCCCCGGCCGCCGCTTGAGCGAAGACCGGGAACTGGTCGAGCCATTGCCCGGTGCGAGCAGTGGTGTGGATTTCCCGGGCCGGTGCCCCGGTTTCGGCCGCCACCACCTGGGAGGCGTTGCGAAACCCAAGGTCGCGCAGCACACCCGGCGCCTCAGACGCCGAATCGGCGGCCGCCAACACGGTGGCCCGGGCGGCGTCGAGGCGGGCCGACAGTTTCTGCAGTCGGCAGGCTCGGTCCAGCAGCTTGGCCACAGGGAGGCAGGCGAGGTCGGTTGCCACCATCGCATCGAGAGCGGTCTCCAACAGCGTCAGATCGTCGCTGTGAGCTTCTGGTGGCAACCCGCCGTCGGTCATGCCTTCACTATAGCAAACGTATGTTTGATCTTCAAGGCGTTCCGGCAATTATTTGGCAATGGATCTGTCAGCCGACGAAGCCGTGCGGACGTTGCCTGATGGGGCACTAGTGCATCCCCGGCGGAAGTTACTCGCGTGTGATTTGATGTGGTGGGCTGGGCCTGTGGAGGTGTTTGATGTTTCGTGTTGACCCGATCGAGTTGACCAGTGATGAGCGAGTCGAGTTGGAACGTCGGGCGAACGCCCAGACCGCAACGGTCCGCCAGGCACGCCGAGCACGGATCATCTTGCTGTGCGCTGAAGGCGTACCGCTGCGACAGATCGCCGACCGGGTCGACATGAACCAGCATCAAGTCGGTGTGTGGCGGCGCCGGTTCCTGGCTGAAGGGCTTGCCGGGCTGGAGGATCAGCCACGCTCGGGGCGGCCTCGCCGGCTCGGCCACGACGAGCGGATGGCCATGGCAGCGGTGGCAACATCAGAACGTGACCCGTCTGATCCGGTGGCGACGTGGTCGTATTTCGAGGTCGCTCACGAACTCGGTGCCCGGGGTATCGAGGTGTCGGTGTCACAGGTGTGGAGGATCCTGAGGGCCATGGACATCGATTTGTCGAAGGTGCGGGGCTGGCTGAACCGTCGTGACGACCCTGAGTTTTGGGACCGGGTTCGTGACATCTGTGGGCTGTATCTGAACCCACCGGAACGGGCGCTGGTGCTGTCGGTTGATGAAAAGACCTCTATCCAGGCCAAACAGACCAAGCATCCCGACCAGCCGGTACGGGCCGGTAGGTGGCGTCGACGCGAGTTCGAATACATCCGTCACGGCACTGCGTCGCTGCACGCTGCGCTCGATGTTCACAGCGGTGAGGTGCTGGCCGCCCCGATCCCGGGCAAGAACGACTCGACCAACTTCTGTTCGTTTCTCGATGACATCGACCGCAGTGTCGACCCGGCATTGGTCATCCATGTCATCTTGGACAACGGCTCGTCGCATGTGTCCAAACAGACCAAAGCATGGTTCGCTGCTCACCCCCGCTGGGTAGTGCACCACACCCCACCGCACGCGTCGTGGGTCAACCAGATCGAACTGTTCTTTTCGATCTTGCAGCGCAAGGTCATCCGCAACGGGAACTTCACCTCCCGCCAAGACCTGATCGACAAGCTCCTCGCCTTCATCGCCGACTACGACCAGACCGCCAAACCATTCAAATGGACCTACGCCGCCGACCCACTCGTCGCATGAACCCATGCGCGGCTCACTTCCGCGCGGCAGCACTAGGACGCTTTGAAAAAGGCGCATCTTGGCATCGGGCCGCCGGTCGGTCCGGGTGATGGCGGCGGCTCGGTGTGCGAGCCCGAGTTGGTTGCGTTGGGTGCCTCGGTAGCGAACGCGGCGGTGACCGTGGGCGACGAGCGACCATGGGACGCCATTGCCGATGGTCCTCGGCGAAGTCACCGTCTCGCCATGCCCGGCGGGCTTCGACGAGCTCGGCGTCGTGTTCACCGATGCGGAGCACGCGACCGTCCTTGGGGGTGGTGCAGCGTTCGCGGACGGGACAACGGCGGCAGCGAAACCCGAAGGTCGCGCCGCCGTCGGCCGCGATGGGGACGGTGTGGCCGGCTGGACAGGTTGCGGTGCGGGCCTTGTCATCGATGCTGAAGTCGTCGCGGTCGAACCCGCCGGGGATCGCTTTGCGGAGCGGGATCGCCTTGATCGCCATGCGATGTCGGCGACTGTGGAGCTCGACTCGCACCTCTGCGGACCCGTGGGCGGAGTCGGCGAGGACCTGCAGACAGCGTTTCTCCTCATCGAGCAGCGTCAGGCCTGTCGGGCCGCCCGCAGCGTTGGCTCGGGTGAGCACGCAGGCGTTGATACTCCCGGTCTCGGGTTCGACCGCAGCGTTTCGCCGGTGTCGGTGACTACTGTGTGGCCATGAGCGAGAACCTCCGTAGCTACACCAAGGCCCTCTACGCCATGGACGGCGTGGTGCGTCGAGCCGGTCACGCCGACTGGGACGCCCCATCGCCCAACCGGGAGTGGACGGCTCGGGAGACGCTGGGTCATGTGATCTGGGGGGTGAAACGGCTGGCAGCCGAGATCCGCAGTGAGCCCGGACCGTTGGAGCAGCCCGAGGCCGAGGTGGTCGGGGACGATCCGGTCCTGAGCTGGACCGTGGCCATGGATGACCTGCTGGAGGCCCTGGACCACTACGGGGTACTGTTCAGGGTGATCGACACCCCGTTCGGCCAGATGACGGTGGACGACGCCCTCGGCGTCCTGTTCGTCGATCCCCTCACCCATGCCTGGGACGTGGCCAAGGCGTTGGGTGTCGAGGCCGCCCTACCCGAGGAGCTGGTGCGCCACGGCATCGGCATCCTCACCGCAGTGGGCGATGCCATCCGCGGCCCCGGGTTGTTCGGCGAGGCCGTCGAGGTCCACGAGGCCGCCCCCGAGACCGACAAGTTCATCGCCTACACCGGTCGAGATCCGAGCTGAACCCGGAACCGGCGGCGGCATCCGGCGTCGCTACCTGGGCGGATCGTCCAGCGGTGTCGCCCACTTGCCCCGCTCGGCCAGTTCGATGAGTAGGAGTCCCAGCAGCAGTGGTACGAGACCGATGAGGAACAGCCCCCCAAGCTCGAAACCGGTGTGAGGCAGCGAGCCGACCTTGACCCTTGCTTCGTCGGTGTTGTCGGCCGGGTTCTGATCGGTCTGTTTCGGTGCCCCGTCGACGATGACGGTGTTGACGACCGTCCCTCGGTCGCCCGCAGTAGTGACCAGACTGATCTGGAAACCGTCACCGGGGGCCAGGTCCGTGGTCCTGGTGCAGACAACGGTGTCGTTCATACTCGAGCAGGGAACGTCTCCGGTGGACGACGTCAGCATGATGGATGCCGGCATGATGTCGGTGATGGTGATCGGAGCCACGGCAACGGTCGTACCGACGTTGGTGACGGTGAGGGTCCAGGTGATCGACTCCCCGTCGTGGACGGAGGCCGGCGCCGTCTTGGTGATGGCCAGATCGATGGGCTCGACGAACCCGAAGTTGGCCTCGGCCATACCCCCCGAGGGGACGTCGACCATGGTTCTGGCGTCGACGACCCCATCGGGATCGACCGTCTGCCGTCGCGTCGCCGGGAGACTGTCGGGGTCGAGACGGACCTCACAGGATCCCGGCGGCACGTTTGTGAACGTGTAGGTTGCCGGGCTGTCGGAGTCGATCGTCGTTTCCATCACCAGATCGTCGCCGGTGCCGATGACCCCGTCGGGCCCGGAGCAGGTCAGGATGACGGTGGCTCCGACGACATCGGCTTCATCGATATCGGGTAGACCGTCGCCGTCGGTGTCCATCCACACCCGGCCGGTGACGGTGCCCGGGAGCGGGACGGCCACCGGGGTGGGTACCTCGTTGTCGGTCGGGTCGTCATCACCATCGGGATCCGGGTCGGTTCCGTCGTTGGAGAGATCCACCACCTGTATGCCGGCAGGGCTCGTGGCGGTGGCGACGACGGTGTTCTCGAACGGTCCGGTTGCCCCGTCCGGCCACAGCACCAGTTCGATGGTGAGTGTTCCCGAGTCGCCGACGGCGAGATTGTCCGTCCCGGCCAGCAGGTCGATGTCGGTCACCCCGTCGTAGTCGTTGTTGACGGTGAAGGCCGTTGACGACACTCCGGTCACGGAGAACGTCGAGGGCGGAGGGAAGACCGCGGTCAGATCGTCGACAGCCGATAGACCGTTGAGATCGACGTCGCCCGAGTTCTCGATCAGGACCTCATAGGTCAACGCGAAGGAGCCGTCGTTCCGGTTGATCGGTTCACCGGCCACCGCCTTGGCCACGCCCACCATTGGCGACTCGGCAAAGCTGACCGGGGTCGGCGTATTCTCGGCCGGATCGGCGTCGTCGTCGGGATCGGGGTCGGCTCCCACCGTCGATTCGTCGCTCACGGTTCCGCCGGTGGGGGCGATTCCCGTGATCATGGCGGTGTTGTCGTGAGGGCCGAGGTCATCGCCCGGCGTCACGGTGAACCGGATCGACACCGTCCCCGACGCTCCAGGGGTCAAGGCCTGGCCGGTGACAAGCACATTGGAACTGCCGCCACCATCCCATGTCGGGTTGGCGAGCAGCGACCCGTCGGTTGCCGAGAAGCCGGTGGGCGACAGCACCGCGAACTGGACGGCCACGTCGTCGATCACCGAGAGATCGGCGATGGTGGCCAGGCCCAGGTTCCTCACTGTGACCAGATAGCTCACGGTGAACGTTCCGTTGCCGTTGTTGCTCACCGTGGTGACGCTCTTGGCCACTCCGAGCACCGCCGGTGTGACCGCCATCAGGGTTTCGTCGTCCTCGGATTGGTCGTCGTCGTCGTTGTCGGGGGCCGAGTCGGGGTCGTGTTGGTCGGTGGCGGTGATCTGTGCCGTATTCTCGTAGCTCGGGCCGTCGAGGAGGCCGGTGACCGGATCGACCGCGGTCACCACGGTGACCTGGTAGGTGAGGTCGAGGGTGGCGCCGTTGGCGATGGTGAGTCCGGTCCAGGTGATGGTGGTGCCGTCGGTGGTGCCGGCGTTGGAGATGGCGGCGATGGTGGTGTAGCCGTCGGGGACGGTGTCTTCGACGGCGAGTCCGGTGGCGGTGTCGGGTCCGGTGTTGGTGACGGTCACGGTGAAGGTGACGACGTCACCCACGTTGGGGGTGGGGTCGGACACGGTTTTGGTCAGGGCCACGTCGGCCTGTCGTGGCGTGACGGCGGCGGTTGTTTCGTCGTCCTCGGATTGGTCCCCGTCGTCGTTGTCGGGAGTGCTATCGGTGTCGAACTGGTCGACCGCGGTGACCTGGGCGGTGTTGGTGTACTCGGCCGGGGGTGCGGTGACGGAGACCTGGTAGGTGAGGTCGAGGGTGGTGCCGTTGCCGATGGTGAGTCCGGTCCAGGTGATGGTGGTGCCGTCGGTGGTGCCGGCGTTGGAGATGGCGGCGATGGTGGTGTAGCCGTCGGGGACGGTGTCTTCGACGGCGAGTCCGGTGGCGGTGTCGGGTCCGGTGTTGGTGACGGTCACGGTGAAGGTGACGACGTCACCCACGTTGGGGGTGGGGTCGGACACGGCCTTGGTCAGGGCCACATCGGCCGAGTAGGGGTCGAAGGCATAGCTGGACTCGTCGTCGTCGGGCAGGCCGTCGTCAAGGTCGTCCACCGGGAAACCGGATGTCGGATCGCTGTCGGGATCCCAGGTCGCGGCGCCGGTGATCTCGGCGGTGTTGACGTAGGCCGTGGGGTCCAGCGTCCCGGCGCTGGCCACGCCGACGAGTCGAACCTCATAGGTGAGTGTCGCCGCGTCCCCCGCCGGCAGGGAGTCGATGGTCCAGAGGAGGGTCGGGTCCGCCGTGTCATCGGGCGTGATGGCGGCCGGGGACCCCCCGGCGTCACCTCCGATCGTTCCGGCCAGATAGGCCAGACCCGACGGCAGCACATCGGTCACGACGAGACCCACCGCCGGGTCCGGTCCGGCGTTGGACACGGTGATCGTGAGTTCGGTCGTGTCGCCGATGTCGAGCCTGCTCCCCGGGGCCGTCTTGACGATCGACACGTCGGCCTGCAGCGGAGACAACGCCACGGCGGACTCGTCGTCGTCGGCGATGGCGTCATCGACATCGTCGCTGTCGAAGCTGGACGATGTGTCGGAATCGGGGTCGTACTGGTCGGCCGCGGTGATTTCGGCTGCGTTCAGATAGTCGCCGGGAATGCCGGTCGGGGCCAGCACGGTTGCGTCATAGGTCAGAACGACGCTGCCGCCGTCGGGAACCATGTCCACACTCCAGCGCAGGATAGGGGCCGAGGTCTCGTCGCCGGTGATGGCGGCACCGGTGGCGCCGGCATCGGAGGAGAGTGATCCGGGAACGTAGTCCAGACCGGCGGGCACGACATCGCGCACCACGACGTTGGTCGCGTCGTCGGGTCCGGCATTGGCAAGGGTGATCTCGTAGGTGACGGTCTGGCCGACATCGGGCCGTGTCACCGACACCGCCTTGGCCACGCTCAGATCGGACTGCTGGGCGACAAGGGTGTAGGCATCTTGGTCGTCCTCACCGAGCAGACCGTTGCCCGGGATCGAGTCCGGATCGTGTTCGGCTGCGGTCGTGATCTCGGCCACGTTGCGGTACTCGCCGGGAGCACCGGTGGGCGACTGCACGGTCACGCCGTAGGTCAGGAGCAGCGACGACGCCGCCGGCAAGGCATCGATCGTCCAGCTCAGTATCGGCGCTGCTCCGTCGTTGGGGGAGATGACGGCGCCGGTGGCTCCGGGATCGCCCCCGATGGATGCCGGTTCGTAGGTCAGTCCCGCCGGCAGGACATCGCGCACCGCGATGGCGGTGGCGGTGTCGGGTCCGTCGTTGGAGAGGCGGATCTGGTAGGTGATGGTGTCGCCGACGTTGGGGGTGGTGACGGGTCCGAGTTTGATGATGGAGAGGTCGGCGATGAGGGGGTCGATGGTGAAGGCGGCTTCGTCGTCTTCGGATTGGTCGCCGTCGTCGTTGTCGGGGCTGGAGTCGGGGTCCCATTGGTCGGCGGCGGTTACTTCGACGGTGTTGGTGTAGTCACCCGGCGCGCCGGTGGGGGCTTGGACGGTGGCCTGGTAGGTCAGGTCGACCGAGGCGCCGTTGGCCAGTGAGTCGATGGTCCAGACCAGGACGGGGTCTGCGGTCTGGTTGCGGCTGGTGCCGCCGGTCATGGAGCCGGTGACGAAGTCCAGGTCGGTGGGGAGGGTGTCGGTGACGGCGATTTGGGTGGCGGTGTCGGGTCCGTGGTTGGTGGCGGTGATGGTGACGGTGATGGTGTCGCCGACGTTGGGGCGGGTGGTGGTGGTCTTGGTGACCGAGACGTCGGCTTGGTCGGGGACGATGGTGAGTGATGCCTGGTCGTCGTCGGTGTCGATGGAGTTGTCGGGGGTGGAGTCGGGGTCCCATTGGTCGGCGGCGGTGACCTGGGCGGTGTTGGTGTAGGCCGTCGGGTCCAGATCACCGGTCAGGCCATCCACCACCGCAACCACCGTCGCCCGATAGGTGAGATCGAGCGTGGCGCCGGGGTTGAGGAGGGCAATGGTCCAACTCAGCGTCGAGTCGATGACGCCGCGGCTCGAACCCCCGGAGATCGATCCGAACTCATAGGAGTAGCCGGCCGGGAGCAGATCGTCGACCGTGACGTTGGTGGCCGGGTCGGGCCCGTCGTTGGTCACCCTGACGGTGAAGGTGACGATGTCACCGATATTGGTGGTAGCGGCGTCGGCCAGCTTGGTGAGGGCCACGTCGGCGACCTGGGGATCGGCCGCCGCCGTCGCCACGTCGTCCTCACCGGGGGCACCGTTCCCCGGCGTCGAGTCGGGATCGAAGGTGTCGGTTGCCGTGATCTCGACGCTGTTCACATACGCTGCAGGATCGAGACCGCCGCCACCGTCGGGCTCGGCCACCACGTCTGCTTCGTAGGTGAGTTCGATCGTTTCGCCCGGGGCGATCGACGCCACATCCCAGGTCACGGTCGCCGTACCCGACTCCCAGGTCCCACCGGAGCTCACCGCGGTGACGTTGGCATAGCCGGTGGGCAGCGCATCGACGACCGTGACATTCGTGGCGCTACCGGGGCCGCTGTTGAACAGCCGGACCGTGAACCCGACGGTTTCGCCGACATTGGGTCGGATGTCGTCGAGCGACTTGGTGACCTGGAGGTCGGCCGTGTTCACGGCGTAGCTGACGCTCGCCTCATCATCCTCGGCCGGCGTTGGACCGACGTTGGCCGGACCGGAATCGGGGTCGAACTGGTCGGCGGCGGTGATCTCGACCAGGTTGGTGTACTCACCCGGCGCGCCGGTGGGGGCGTTGATGGTGGTCCGGTAGGTCAGGGTCACGGCGGCACCGGAGGGGAGCCCGTCGATCGTCCACGCCAGCGTGCTCGGATAGCCGGTGTCGTCGGCGACGATGACGGCACCAGTGGTGCCGGCGTCGAAATCGATCGATGTGGCGACGTAGGCGTTGCCGAGCGGCACGGTGTCGGCCACGGCGACCCCGGTTGCCGTGTCGGGGCCCCGGTTGGTGAGCGTGAGCGTGTAGGTGATCTCGTCACCGACGTTGGCCCCGTCGGGCGACGCCGCCTTGGTCAGCTCCAGATCGGCCTGTTGGGGAACGATCGTCACGTCGTCCATGTCGTCCTCGGCCAGGACCGAGTTGCCGGGCGCCGAGTCGGGATCGTACTGATCGGCGGCCACGACCTGAGCGGCGTTGGTGAACTCGCCCGGGGTGCCGGTGGGGGCCTGAACCTCGGCCTGGTAGGTGAGCAATGCCCCGTCGCCCGATGCCAGTGTGTCGATCGTCCAGGTGATGGCGGGCAACGAGACCGCGATCGAATCGCCGCCGGTGGCAGAGGTGGCAACATAGCCGAGCCCGCCGGGCAGGACATCCAACACATCGATGCCGGTGGCGGTGTCGGGTCCGTTGTTCGACACGACGATCTGGTAGGTGATGGTGTCACCGACGTTGGGGGTGGTGACGGGTCCGAGTTTGATGATGGAGAGGTCGGCGATGAGGGGGTCGATGGTGAAGGCGGCTTCGTCGTCTTCGGATTGGTCGCCGTCGTCGTTGTCGGGGCTGGAGTCGGGGTCCCATTGGTCGGCGGCGGTTACTTCGACGGTGTTGGTGTAGTCACCCGGCGCGCCGGTGGGGGCTTGGACGGTGGCCTGGTAGGTCAGGTCGACCGAGGCGCCGTTGGCCAGTGAGTCGATGGTCCAGACCAGGACGGGGTCTGCGGTCTGGTTGCGGCTGGTGCCGCCGGTCATGGAGCCGGTGACGAAGTCCAGGTCGGTGGGGAGGGTGTCGGTGACGGCGATTTGGGTGGCGGTGTCGGGTCCGTGGTTGGTGGCGGTGATGGTGACGGTGATGGTGTCGCCGACGTTGGGGCGGGTGGTGGTGGTCTTGGTGACCGAGACGTCGGCTTGGTCGGGGACGATGGTGAGTGATGCCTGGTCGTCTTCGGTGTCGATGGAGTTGTCGGGGGTGGAGTCGGGGTCCCATTGGTCGGCGGCGGTGACCTGGGCGGTGTTGGTGTAGGCCGTCGGGTCCAGATCACCGGTCAGGCCATCCACCACCGCAACCACCGTCGCCCGATAGGTCACCGTGATCGAGCCTCCGGGGGCGATCGTGAGGCCGGTCCAGGTGATCGTCGAGCCGACCATCGTCCCGTCACCGGTGATGTTGGCGATGGCGCCGTAGCCGGGCGGGACGACATCGGCGATGGCGACGTTGGTCGCCTCGTCCGGACCGAGATTGGAGATGGTCAGGCTGAAGGTCACGGTGTCGTCGACGTGCGGTGTCGGGTTCGAGATGCCCTTGGAGAGCTCGAGGTCACTGATCCGGGGCGCAGTTGTGGCGTCGTCCTCATCGTCCTCGGCCGGGTCGGCGCCCAGGTTGCCGGGTGTCGAGTCGGGATCCCACTGGTCGACGGCCGCAACCTGGGCACTGTTGCGGTACGCGGCGGCGTCCAGCCCGCCACCGCCATCGAGCACGGCGACGACGCTCGCCTCGAAGGTCAACACCGCAGCCGCCCCGGCGGCGATCGTCTTCCCGCTCCAGGTCACCACCCCGGCTGCGAGCACACCATCATCGCTGATCGAGGCGCCGTCGACGGCGTAGCCGGCGGGGACGGCGTCGGCCACGGTGACACCCGTCGCCTCATCGGGTCCGGCGTTGGCCACCGTGATGGTGAACACCACGGTGTCACCGACATTGGGGAAGCCGGAGGTAACCGTCTTGGTCAGACGAAGATCGACCTGCTGAGGCACGACATCGACCTCGTCCTCATCGTCCTCCGACTGGTCGCCGTCGTCGTTGTTCGGGGCTGAATCGGGGTCGAACTGGTCGACCGCTGCGATCTCGGCCACGTTCGTGTACTCACCGGGTGCTCCGGTGGGGGCGGCAACGACGGCGTCGAAGGTCAGATCGAGAGTGGCCCCGGACACGATGGCGAGGCCACTCCAGTCGATCGTCGAGGCACCGAGTACACCACCGTCGGAGATGTTCGAGATACCGGTGTAGCCCGCCGGGATGGCGTCCCTGACCGCAACCCCGGTGGCGGTGTCGGGACCGTTGTTGGTCACGGCGATGGTGAAGGTCACGGTGTCGCCGACGTTCGGTGTCGCATCGGACACCGTCTTGGCCAGCCGCAGGTCGGCCTGCTGAGGTGTGAACAACACGCTGTCCTCGTCGTCCTCGGACTGGTCGCCGTCGTCGTTGTTCGGCACCGAATCCGGATCGGACTGGTCGACCGCCGTGACCTCGGCAATGTTCAGGTACTCGTCCGGAGTGCCGGTCGGAGCGAGCACCGTGGCGTCGAAGGTCAGGTCGATGCTTCCCGAGGCAGGCACGGACAGGCCGCTCCAGGTGATGGTGGAACCGGCGAGGCCGCCCCCGTCGCTGATGTCGGTGATGTCGGTGACACCGCTCGGGGTGACGTCGGCGATCCCGACGCCGGTGGCACTGCTCGGTCCGGCGTTGGCAATCGTGATCGTGTAGGTCACCATGTCGCCAACGTTCGGCGCAGTGTCCGAGACGGTCTTGGTCAGGGTGAGGTCGACCACCTGCGGTGTGGCCGACGCGACCGCCTCATCGTCCTCGGACTGGTCGCCGTCGTCGTTGTTCGGGGCCGAATCGGGGTCGAATTGGCTGACGGCGGTGACCTGGGCAACGTTGTCGTAGACGGCCGGTGGGGCCTCGACCGTGGCGTCGAAGGTCACCGTGACCGACCCGGCGGCGGGTACCGAGAGATCGGTCCAGGCCACTGTTGAACCCACCGCCAGGCCCCCGTCGGAGATGTCGGCGACGTTCGAGTAGCCGGTCGGGACGACGTCCTCGAGGTCCACCTCGGTTGCGGCGTCGGGCCCGGCGTTGGCGATGGTGAGGGTGAAGGTGACAGTGTCGCCGACATTGGGAGTGGGGTCCGAGATCGTCTTGGTGAGGGAAAGGTCGACCTGCCGGGGCACCACGGATGCGTTGTCCTCGTCGTCCTCGGACTGGTCGCCGTCGTCGTTACCCGGCGCGCTGTCGGGATCGAACTGGTCGACGTCGGTCACCTGGGCGGTGTTGACGTATTCGTCCGGGGCGCCGGTCGGCGGATCGACGGCGGCGTCGAACGTCAGCTCGATGTCGCCGGCGGCGGCCAGGCTGAGCGAGGACCAGGTGATGGTGGATCCGGCCAGCACGCCGCCATCGGAGATGTTGGTGGTTCCGGAGTAGCCGGACGGGACCACATCGGTGACGACGATCGCCGTTGCCGGGTCGGGACCGGCATTGGTGACGACGATGGTGAAGGTAACGGTGTCGCCGACGTTGGGGGTGGCCGACGACACCGACTTCGTCAACTCCAGGTCGGCGACCAGGGGCACGATCGGCGTGACCGCTTCGTCGTCGTCGGCGAGACCGTCGGTGCCGTCGTCGACGCCGATCCCGACGGCGGGATCCGAATCGGGATCCCATTGGTCGACGGCGGTGACCTGGGCGCCGTTGTCGTATTCGGCCGGGAGGCCGGACGGTGCCAGCACCACGGCCTGGTAGGTGAGGTCGAGCGAGGAGCCGGACGCAAGGGTGGAGACCGTCCATTCCAGGGTCGGCGCTGCGCTGTCGGTGCGGCCGTCGCCGCCGTCGATCGACCCGTCGAGATAGGTCAGCCCGGAGGGAACGACGTCTTGCACGGTCAGGTTGGTGGCGGTGTCGGGACCGTCGTTGGTGACCTGCACGGTGTAGGTCAGGGTGTCGCCGACGTTCGGGGTCGCCGTGTTCACGAGCTTGGCGATGCGAACGTCGGCGACCCGGGGCACCACGGAGGAGGTCGCCTCGTCGTCGTCGGCACCACTGTCGTCGAGATCGTCGACCCCGAATCCGGTCGCCGGGTCGGAGTCGGGATCGAACTGGTCGGCTGCGGTGAGCTGCACGCGGTTGTCGTGCTCACCGGGGGTGCCGGTCGGGGCATCGACCACGGCGTCGAAGGTCAGGGTGATCGAGTCGGAGGCGGCGATGCCGAGCCCCGACCAGGTGATCGTCGATCCGACGAGGACCCCGCCGCCCGAGATGTTGGTGAGACCGGAGAAGCCGGCCGGCACCTGATCCTCGACGGTGACACCGGTTGCGTCGTCCGGGCCGTCGTTGGCGACCTCGATGGTGAAGGTGACCGTGTCGCCGACATCGGGCGTCGTGTCGGACACGTCTTTGTCCACCGACAGGTCGGACTGCTGCGCTTGGACATCGAGGCTGTGGTTGTCCGCCGCGCTCGCGGTGTCGCCGTCCCGGTCGGTGCCGGTTGCCGTACCCAGGTTCACCAGCGGATCCCGGTCCGAGAGGTCGGTCCCGGTGACCGTGTAGGTGGCGGAGAAGACAAAGGTCTCACCGACGTCGAGGAGGCCGTCGCCGTCGGTATCCCCGACATTGAAGCCACCGACGGTGGTGGCTGTCGCCGGTCCGGCCACGTCGTCGCTCACCGTGAGTGTGTCCACCCAGCTGGATATGGCGCACCATGCCGGGTCCGGGTGCGGTGCGCAGTCGGTGACGTTGCTGACCTCAAAGGAATAGGTGACGGTCTGCCCCACCCGGGCCGATGCCGGGCCCGACTTGACCATGGTGAGTTCGGGATCGGCGTAGACGTCGACGAAGGCCTGGCCGGTGTCGGACGTGACCTCGACACCGAGCACGTCGTCGGCCGTGGCGACGGCGGTGTTCGTGGTCGGCGAATCGACCGCCTCCGAGCACTGGAAGAGCCACGTCTCCCCGATCTCCATGATGCCCGTGGTGCCGGTGTCGCCGCTCACGTAGGCGGGGGCCGAGGCGCAATGGTCGTCGCCGACGGTGACGTCGGTGAGTTCGTGGTCCTGTTCGCATGTCGTGTCGCCGGGCGCGCAGACGCTGGTGTTGGTGGCTTCGAAGGTGTAGGTGACCGACGTTCCGGGAGTGACGATCGAGGCGTCGGCCGACTTGACCAGCGAGAGCTGTGGATCCCTGGTTCTGACGGTTGCCGAGTCGGTGACGGACACTGCGCCGCCCGGTCCGTCGGCATCGACCGTCACCGTGTTCAGGGTGGTGACGGCCAACGGTGTCGTACAGGTGTAGAGCCAACCCTCGTCCGGGCTGAGCACGCCGTCGCCGTTGTCGCCACCCGGTCCGATGATGTCGGGGCAGAGCGGGTCGGTGACGTCGACGGTGGTGAACTCGTAGTCGCCGTCGTTGAAGACGAGGAAGGTGTAGGTGACGTCCTGGCCGGCGAGAATCAGCGACAGATCGGGCAGCTTGGCCACGGCCAGGCTGGGCTCGAGAACGTTCACGACCGCGTCGTCGCCGGCGGTCCACGTCTTGCCCAGCGAATCCACGCCGGTGACCGTGGCGATGTTGGTGACGTCGTCACTCGGAGTGGCGGTGCAGGTGTAGGTCCAGGTTTCGCCCGGGTCGAGCAAGCCGTTGCCGCCGTCCCCTGACGGGCCGACCAGGGGCGAACACGTGTCGTCGTTCACGGCAACGGCGCTGAACGGATCGTTGCCGTCGTTGGTGGCGGCGATGGTGTAGGTGACCGTGTCGCCGGGGTTGATGGTCGTCGGCGACACCGACTTGTCCAGCGAGATGGCCGGCTCGATGACGGTGACGGTGAGGTTGTCGCTGCCGGTCACGTCGACGCTGGCTCTGTCGGTGCCGTGGACGGTGGCGATGTTGGTGGTCGTCACGCTCAACGTCGTCGTGCATGCGTACGTCCATGATTCCCCGTCTTCGAGGATGCCGTCACCGTCGTCACCACCGGTGGGACCGACGACTGGTGAGCAGTGATCGTCCTCGACATACACGCCGGTCAGCGGCTCGGTGGTGCCGGCCAAGCTGACCGAGATGTCGTAGGTGTACTCGACCGGCTCTTCGGGTCGGATGATGAGACGATCGGCGGTCTTCGAAATGGCGACGGAGGAGTTGACGATCTCGACGAGGGCACTGCCGGTGTCGGTGACGGCAAGGGTGGCGCCGGTCCCCGGGGTCACCGGGTCACCTTGTGCCGTCGCCGTGTTGGTGAAGGTCGGATCGGTCCCCGGCGGTATTGCCGTGCAGGTGTAGATCCAGACCTCATCCAAGTCGAGCAGTCCATCGCCGTTGTCGCCGCCGACGTAGCCAGGGGTACAACCGGGGATGTCGCTGTCGGTGACCGTGACGTTCTCCAAGACCTCGTTGCCGCTGTTGGCGACCTCGAAGGAGTAGTTGACCGAATCACCGGGGCTGATGAACACGGGGTCGGCGAGCTTGGTGAGGTCGATACCGGCGACGACTCGCTCCACGGTTGCCAGCGCTTCGGAGGGTGTTGTCTGCTGGGCGCTGGTGGTACCCGCCACGTTGCTCAGCTCACGGGGGAAGGGGCTGGTCGCCGGATCCACCGTGGTCTCGACGGTGACCGTCATCTGCTGGCCGGATGCGAGGTCGACACTGTCCCCGGTGGTCACGAGGTTGGGTGCCGCCCCGCCGGCGAAGGTGTCCAGGCAGTTGATGGAGAGGTCGTCGAAGAGGATCTCGTCATCGCCGTCGGTGTTGCCGGGACCGGAGAGAAGCCCGATCCTGCCGGCTGCATCGAAGATGCTCGGATAGGTGACGGTGTCGAAGGCGACCGAGACGTCATCGTGCCAGATCGGGGTCGGATTGGTGTCGGGATCGTCGAGGGTGAAGGTGGTCCCGAGGGTCACGTAGGTGGAGAGGTTGTCGTCCCATCCGACCACGTCGAAGCTGCCGGGGCTCCCGGCCCTGGAGTCGAGGGTCGCCCAATCGAAGCTGAAGACACAGTAGTCGCCCGAGGAGAGGTCGACGGGGAAGTAGATGCCGCGATCCTTGTCCTTGATCTGCAGCACGCAGTCCTCGGAATCCAGACAGTCGGTGTCGCGGCTTCCGTTCGTAACTCGAACGTCGCCGCCGTCGTCCTTGTCGTCGTCGCCGATCTCGAGCCAGCCCTGCGAGTAGTCGGTGGTGATCGACCAGTCGAGGGCGTCGGAGAAGGCGCCGAGGGTCGTCGCTCCCGACAGCCAGGAGACCTCCACGTCGTCGACGTAGACCCGCTCGCCGCTGTCGCCGACGAATCCGAAGGCGACGTCCGAGCCGAACAGCGCCGGGAAGGAGGCGGCGGTGAGGGTTGCCGTTGCCGGCCCGAACACGGTCGGCGGGGTGGGGAAGGTGAAGAGTCGGGTCCAGGTCCCGAAAACCTCGTCGTAGGTGGCCAGGGAGACGCCGCCGATGTTGTCGCCGTCGTCGTCCTGCCACTGGAAGTCCACGGTCACCGAATCGGCGGCGGAGAAGTCGTAGCGGCGGAACAAGCCTTCATCCAACTTGTTGATCCGCACCGCGAGGTCGCCGGCACCGGAATCCTCATGGCGAATGTCACCACCGGTTCGATCATCGTTGTCAACCTCGACCCAGCCGTAGAGCCATCCCGCCGAGGCCGGATCTCCGCTCCAGTCCTCGGTGACGAGGTCCGATGGGGATGTCACGGTAGTGGAGCTCCACGAGATCCCGTCGGGGAGGACGTCGCTCACCGTCACCGACTCGTGGGTGACGGTCCCCGTATTGTCGACGACGATGCGGTAGCAGACGGTGTCCCCGGCGTAGAAGGCGGGTTCGACGAGGGGAGTGCCCGTGGTGCAATCGATGGGCTCCTTGGTGATGGCGAGGTCACGGTCGATGACGGTGTAGGGGGCGGTGTCGCTGCGGGTCAGGGCGCCACCGCTCGGCGTTGTTGCGTCGGCGCTGATGGTGTTGGTGTCGGATGTGCCGGCCGGAGGTGTCGGGTCGAGGGCACAGGAGTAGGAGATCGAGTCCCCGGCGGCCATCGGGCCCAGGTAGCGGTCGCAGCCCGGTGCCCCCGGATCGGTGACCACGATGTCGGTCAGATCGACGTCACCGGTGTTGCTGACGACGATGTCGAACACGACCTGACCCCCGGCGGAGTGTTCCCCACCGTCGGGGCTCTTGGTGATGGTGAAGTCGGGAGCGATGACCTCGACATGGGCCGTGTCCTCGGCCCCGATGGTTCCGATGACCGGATCGGTGGCCGAGGCGGAGGCGATGTTGTCCGTATCGTTGCTCACCGGCGCAATGCAACGGTACTCCCAGGCCTCTCCGGGGTCCAAGGTACCGATGTTGGCGGTGTCCCCGATGTTGACCCCCGCCATGATCTCGATCGGTACGACCGGTCCGCAGGTGTCGTCACTCACGGCGACATCGGTCAGTGGATTCGGGCCGGTGTTGGTGACGACAAGATCGTAGGTGACGTCGACCGATCCGCCGCCGCCGGCGAGTTCCCCCTGGGTGATGAAGTCCGGAGTGGCGGTCTTTTGCAGCTGCAGTCCGTTGATGCTGACGACCGTGTCGTCGGTGTCGGCGTTGTTGCCGGTCACCGGGTCGTCCTGATCGGCCGACACAGTCGCGGTGTTGGTCACCGTTCCCAGGAAGCCGTCGTCGATCCGCACGACGATGTCGATCGACGCCGAACCGCCGACGACCACCGTGCCGAGGTCGCAGATGACGTCGACCCCGTCAAAGCGGCAGCTGCCCTGGCTGGGCGCCGCTGTCAGGAACGTCACCTCGGCCGGGAGCGTGTCGGTGACGGTCGTGTTGGTGGCGTCGGTGGGGCCGGCGTTGCCCACGGTCAGCGAGTAGGTCAGCCGGCCGCCATCCTCGGCGCCGGCTGCGCCGTCGGTCTTCGTGATGGACAGATCGGCCTGCTCGACCACGCGGAATCCATCGGCGGCGAAGGAGAAGCGACCGCAGGTGTCGTCGACGATGACCCGTACCGTGCAGTCCTGGGCATCGAGCGGTGCCGTGAACGATGTCGTCACCGTGTCGGGACCGGGCAACGTGCCCGATACCTGGTCGAACGTACCCCCGCAGGTCGACACCCAGTCGTAGTCGTAGGCCGGGTGACCGCCCGAGATCGAGGCCGAGACCGGCACGGTCGATCCGCCGACGATGACCTCGGGGGCGTCGACGTCGACGTCGATGCCGCGCTCGATGCCGGCCGTCAGGTTGAGGTTGAGAAACGCCCTTTGCGCCGCCACGTCGTCGGCACTTCCCTTGTTGTGGCTGTGGCCGGCCTCATACATCACGTAGCCGTTGTTCGGATCACCGAAACCGCGACCGTAGAGTAGGACGCCGGCTTCACCCGGTGACGTGCCACCCTGGCTGATCAGGTCGGCCTGATCGGGATCCCATGCCAGCATGGTGGTTGACGGCCTCCACGCCGAGCCGGTGGCCGGGAGGTAGATCTGTTCCGATCCGTTCAGGGTGGCATCGTCGATGTCCCCCAGGAATTGCATGATCGGATCGCCTCCGAGGGCGGTGGCGTAACTGTAGGGCGGGGTGCCGTCGTCGTGGTCGCCGAAATCGATGAGGCCGTTGGTGGAGAGGAAGTTCATCTCCGGGTCGGGATCGGGATCGCCGGGATCGGTGACGTTCTCCAGCACCGACACAGCGTGGCAGGCGGCCCAGATGAAGCCGCCCTGGTCGTTCCAGGGCACCAGGTTGGAGTGCGTGGCCCACTCCGGATCGGCGTGGGGCATGACGTAGAGATCGTCGCACTGGTCGAGTTGCGACGGCGCCTTGAATTCATAGGCCGTCTTGGTGCTGCCGTCGCCGGCCGTGATCAGCCGCGGGATTCCGGCGTTGACGTAGTACTCCTGGGCGATCTTGCCGTTCTGGGAATCGAGGATTGCGTTCGGCCAGTTGGTGAGGACGTCGAACACGGGAGCCTGGAACGGCGAGGTCGTCGGCCCGTCGACGGTGAGGCCCGGATTGTCGGTAACCCACTGAGCGATGATGGGCGCGGCTTCGGCGGCATAGTCGGCATCGATGAGGAATGCCCCGCCCGAGTACGTCTTGGCGTTATAGGTGAAGTCGGCGCCGTCTTTGGCCTTGCCGTCGTTGATGATCCAGGTGACAGGAATTCGTTCGCTGATCATCAGCTCGTAAATGAGCCCGTAGGGCTTCAACCCGTTGTTGACGGTTTGCGGCGTGACCCCCATGTCGATGATGTAGGCACCGGGCTCGATCACGGTGAGTGTGGATGTCTCGGGGATCGTCCCGGCGTTGACTTCGGCCGGGATCAGCTGCACGATGCCGACCAGGACGGCGAGGGAGGCGACGAGCCGAATGATGCGAGACCATGAGGACGCGCCGGCGGGCGTGTTGGCGCCGCGGGTAAAGGATGACATCTGGTCCTTACTGTGAGGAGTGCTAATCCTCCCGTCTGTATCGACGCCGCAAACGAGCCGCTTGAGAAAGTCCACTGGGACGATCTGACCGGGTCCCCTGGTTACGGAGACCTAACAGATCGTGGGTTGAGTGAGCGCCGGAGTGCCGGTTGCCGAGGTTCCATGGCGCCGGGTGCGACCGCTGCCGGTGCCACCACCGTGTCGGCCGATGCCGGCTCGATACAACGAGACCCGTGGTAGTAGGGTGAGGACTCCGGGTCGATGCACCAACCGGGATCATGAACAGGGGGACTCCGATGGCCGAGATCTCAGGCCACACCGACGACCGCTTCCAGCCACTGATCGACATCTTCGACGCCCAGCTCGAAAACGGCTACGACCTCGGCTCCTCTCTGGCGGTGGCGGTTGACGGCGAACTCGTCTGTGACGTCTGGGGCGGCTGGGCCGACGAGGCCAAAAGCACACCATGGCGAGCCGACACCATCACCAACGTCTGGTCGACGACCAAGACGATGACCACGCTGTCGGCCCTGTTGCTGGTCGACCGAGGCCTGCTGGATCCCGACGAAACCGTGGCCGGCTACTGGCCCGAATTCGCAGCCGGAGGCAAGGAGGACATCCGGGTCCGTCACCTGATGGGTCACACCTCGGGCGTGTCGGCCTGGGACCAGCCGGTCACCATCGACGACATCCTCGACGACGAGAAAGCCACGGCCATGCTGGCGGCCCAGGAACCGTGGTGGGAGCCCGGCACCGCCTCCGGCTATCACGCCCTCAACCAGGGTCATCTGGTCGGTGAGGTGATCCGCCGTATCGACGGCCGGGGACTGAAGCAGTTCTTCGCCGAGGAGATCGCCGGGCCGGTGAACGCAGATTTCACCATCGGCTCCCCGCCGGAGAACCATCATCGGATCTCCAATGTGATCCCGCCGCCTCCGTTGCCGATCCCGGAGGACATGGACCCTGAAAGCGTGGTCATCAAGACCTTCACCGGTCCTCCGGTGGAGGCCGATATCGCCCACACCGACCGCTGGCGGGCCGCCACCATTGGTGCTGCCAACGGTCACGGCAACGCCCGCTCGGTCGTCACCATCCAGGCCGCGGTCAGCAACGGCGGGGTCGCCTACAACGCGGAGGGGGTCGCGGTCGACCTGCTTTCAGCCGACACTCTGGATCGCATCTTCGAGGTCCAGTTCGACGGCATCGACCTGGTGCTGGGATTGCCGATCCGGTACGGGCTCGGGTATGCCGTCCCCGGGCCCGATGACCCGATGGGCCTGGGCTGGGGTCGGGTCTGCTTCTGGGGCGGCTGGGGCGGTTCGATCGTGATCAACGATCTCGACAACCGGGTCACCATGGCCTACATGATGAACCGGATGCAGGCCGGCCTGGTCGGCAACGACACCAGCTTCGCCCTCCTCACGGCCCTTCGGGGGATTCTCGGCTAGCGCGCGTGCTCGGCCGTCCGTGATCCTGCGCTGCCCGCCTCGTCATTCGGCGGTACAGACCCGGCTGGTCGAGGGGCGTGCAACGGGCCCTGGTGCTCGTCAGGCGAAGGCGTCGATCACGGAGGCGAATGCCTCGACCCGTTCCCGTCCGGTGTTGCCGACGAGCGAGACGCAGACCCGGTCGACACCGAGAGCCGACAGTTGCCGGAATCGAGCCACGTGTTCCTCGGTGGTCGCCGCCTGGTTGGCGGCGGCAAAGGCCCCGGCCGCCCGAGTGGGTGGCCGAAGACTCTCGATCAGGTGGTCGAGGTCCCGGCCCGAGGGGGCGTGGATCAACGGGTTCAAGGTGGTGACGACCAGGTCGTCGGGATCCCGCCCGACGTCGATGCAGTGTTGCCGGACCACGTCGATCTTGTGGGCCACCACGGCCGGATCTCGACCCATCACATTGCAGGCGTGGCCGTAACGGGCGGCCAGGTGAAGCGTGCGCCGCTCACCGCCGCCACCGACCAGTATGGGAACCGGATCCTGGACCGGGCGGGGATAGGCCATGGCCTCGGGAATCGTGACCACCTTGCCCTCGAAGGATTTCCCGCCGGGACCCCACAGGACCGGCAGCGCCTGCAGGGCGTCCTCCAAGGTGTCGAGACGCACCCGGTTGGAGTTCACCGGATAGCCGTAGGCCGCCTGCTCGGCCGAGAACCAGCCGGCGCCCAGGCCGCATTCGGCCCGACCGCCCGAGAGCACGTCGAGGGTGGCGATGATCTTGGCCAGCAGGCCGATGTTGCGATGCTCGATGCCGGTGACCAGCGTCCCCAGTCGGAGCCGTTCGGTGTGGCCGGCCAGAAAAGCCAGTGTGGTGTAGGCCTCCAGCATCGGCTCCCAGGCCCGACCGATCTGTGGCACCTGCCGGAAGTGATCCATGACCCACAGTGCCCGGAACCCGGCCTGCTCCGCCGCCCCGGCGATCTCCACCAGCGTCGAGCCGGTGTCGGCGTCCCCGAACTCATAGCCTCCGATGGAGAGATCGAACACCAGGCGACGACCCGATCGGGCCTCGGCCGGCTCTGCCGGTGACGACGACGTGCCCCTCCCGGCAACCATGATCCGGGGAATCCGTCGGGCGGGGCCGGGGTCGACGACAACCAAATCGAAGCCCTCCTCGCCGAGGACGCCCCGGGTGGCCCACCACTGCCGCAGCTGTCGGTCGAGAACGGTCTTCGGGACGGGGGTGGCGCTGGTCCGGTTTCGGTCCCGGCACAGTTCGGGATCGGTGTCGAAGCCGACGGCGACACAGGGCAGGCCGGCCTCCACCGCCGCCGCCCGGTAGGAGGCCCGGCGCTCGGCATCCAGCCCCGTGGTGTCGACCACCGTGGTCAGCCCCTTGCCCAGCCGGACAGCGATCAGGTGATCGAGCAGGGCGAAAGCCTCCGTGCCGGCAGTCCTATCGTCGGGTCCGGCACCGTAGTAGGCCCGGAAAGTGTCGGTGGAGAGAACCTGACCCGGTTTGAAGTTGGCCTCGGCCCATGTGGTCTTGCCCGACCTCGAGGCGCCGACCAGCACCACCAATGCCGGGATGGGGATCACCGATTCGTGACGGGCGTCCTCGGCCACAGACTCGATGGTAGCGATCGGGCGCCTCGACACCGGCCCTGCGGCCTCGAGGTGGGGACAAGCTCAGTCGAAGACTGCGATCCACCAGCAGCCGCACGTCGGGGACCCTGTGGGACTTCTGAACTCACCGGGCAGGGTCGCCGGGTCCAGGCCGCCGTGGGCCGTAACCGCAAGATGCACCTCAGCGCCCTCAGGGTTCGACAGCGGATGAGGCGTGACGGGGTGCGGTGCGCGGGCCGGGTCACCGATGCCGGCCCGACCGGCCGGCGTCAGGCTCCCCCCGCCTGAGGCGTGCCCAGCGATGTTGTAGACGCCGAACTCGACATTGGGGTTGGTGGTGTCATCGGCACCGCATGGGTCGGTGCAGTTCTCGGGGAAGTTGAACACGAACATCCAAAGCGTGAACACCTTCGGGATGGCCCTGTGCCGTCCCCTCGGGATAGATGTAGTCGCCTGGTTGTGGGGTGGTCATCGACACCGCCGCAATGCGACGACGGCGAACAGCGCAAACAGCAGGCGTTTCATGTCAGCAAGCTCCCTCATAGGACGTTTCTGTCTCGCGGCGTGGTGATGCCACGGCTTTCGGCATTGTCGCCGTTTGCCCTTGCTCGGTGCTTGCCCCGACCTTGCCGGGGCTTGCGCCGACAACCTGGACCAGATAATTCATCGGTAAGGTCCGCCGTTTCGTGGAAGATTGGAACAATGGGAAGTGTCGGCGTCCGCGTCGAGCTGCTGGGCTCGATACGTGCCCGGCGGAATGGTGAACCGGTCAGGATACGGGGGGTGGTGGGTCGCTCGGTCCTGGCCAAGCTGGCCCTGGCCCGGCCCCACTCGACGGTGGTGTCGGTCGATACCTTGATCGAGGCGCTCTGGAGTGGGGATCAGCCTGCCGATCCGGTGGCCAATGTCCACACCGCCATCAGCCGTTTACGCCGTGCGGTGGGTCCGGACGCCATCATGGTCGAGGCTCTGGTCGATAATCCGGCGGCGGCGATCGATCGAGCCCCTGATGCGGCGCAGCAGATGTGGCGCACAACCGAGACCGTCGGTCGGGCCGAGTTGCTGCTGGCCGTGGCCATCGCCCGTCACCGAATGGGCCATGCCGCCATCGCCCGTCGTCATCTCGAGAATCTGAGAGGGCGGCCCATGGTTCATCCAGTTTTCCATGATCTGCGACGGCGTTACTCCCGGCTCCGCGGCGAGGCCGTCGCTGATCGTGATGTGGTCGGCGACGGTCTTTCAGGGCCGACCGAGACCGACATCGAGCGCTTCCTCCTCGGCGAATTGGGAGATCGTGTACTCAGCGACCGCGGGACGTGATCCGAGCAGTGCGTCAGGGCGCCGTCTCCACCAGACGGTCCTGTCGCGAACTCGAGGTGATGACGATTCGGTCGATCTGGTCGGTAGGGGTTCGGCTCGCCCCGGTGAGGCGGACGTTGCCCGTCGGCGTGGGCGACCAGGTTGCGGCGTGGACCCATGTGCCGCCGGCGTCGATTGTCCACAGCTGATAGCCGTCGCGGTTCGGCAGCCCGGTGATGTCGAGGGTGATCTCGGTGCCCCAGCCCCGGGGACTGATGGCCACATTGGTGGCACCTGCGGTCGAACTGACCACCGCGGTCGCCTGGGGCGGCGTTCGATTCACCGCGTCGTTTCCGTCGACGACCAACGTGGCGATCACGGCGATCGAGGCGGCGGCGACACCGGCGGCAACGGCCTGCCACCACCGGGCACGCCGCTGCATCGATCGCACCTCGTACCGTGTCGCGGCTGCAATGGCGGCGGCCTGGTCCGGTACCGGGTGCCGTCCGACGTCGTCAGGATCGGTCTTGGCGATCAGTGCCGGCAGGGGAGCCAATGCCGCCAGCTCGGCGGCGCACAGGGAGCAGGTCGCCATGTGGGTCTCGAAGGCGCGGCGGTCATCGGCGTCCAGGGCGCCGAGGGTGTAGGCGGCCGCCCATTGCCCGTAGTGGTCGTGGTCATGGGTCATGTCAACACCGCCCGTTCCTGGAGGTGGGTGCGCAGAAGACGCAACGCATAGTGCAGCCGTGACTTGACCGTGCCGTCGGGGATGCCGAACCGGGCGGCGATTTCCTTCGTCGACAGCCCTTCCCAGTAGGCGGCCGACACCACGTCCCGATGGTCGGGCGACAACGCCCTGATGGCGTCGGCGACGAGGGAACGCTCGGTGATGCGGGCCAGCTCGGCATCGTCGATCCCGGTATCGATCACCGGCTCGGTTGACACGGCCCGAAGATGACGTTCGTTGCGGCGATGCCGTGTGGCTGCGACATTGCGGGCGATGCCGAACATCCAGGCCCGCTCGCTACCCCGCACCGGGTCGTACTGATCGTACTTCCGCCAGGCGGCGAGCACGGTTTCCTGAACGACCTCCTCGGCCATCTGCCGATCGGCGAATCGGGAGTACGCCCACCCCTCGAGCGCCGGCCCGTGCGACTGGTAGAGCGCACGGGCCAGTGCCTCGGCATCAGTGGCCACGGCCCAATCCCGGCCTGCCAGGTGGTTGGGACTGCGAGCTCATCCGGCGCCGACAGCGTCGCCTGCGGCGTCCAGCACATACCAGACGTCGTTGACGCCCTGCCCGTTGACGTCGCCGGCAGAAGCATCTCCGGCGAAAGAGTAGAGAGGCCAGTCGTTGTAGGTGGCCTGAGTGTCACCGTTGGTTCGTTCGGTTGTGCCCAGCAGGTCGGCGTCGAGCCCATCGCCGACCGAGGTCAGTTCGCCCACGACCGGCCAGTTGGTCTCACACTCGTCGTAGCACACGCTGTCTCCCTGCTCATCGGGGAGGAAGAGATAGAGCGTGTTCCCGTCGGCGTCGACCAGGATGTCACCCAGGTCGGACGACGAAAGGCGCAGATCGGCTGAATCCCCACCCGAGGCATCGTTTTCGTCATCGCCACAGCCGGCGGCGACCAGGGCCAAAGCCAACACGGTTCCGAGCAACATCGTTCTCATTGCAGATCTCCCACGTCTCGACATCGAGGTTCGTACTCATGTACGCCATCGGAGTCCGGATTGGTTCAATCGTCGGATCATCGGCCGCGAGGTGACGAAAAGCAACGAATGGCGGCCACGCCGGACGCGGCCACGGATGGCCCGCCGTGGCCATGGTTCACGGCGCCGGCCACTGGGACTTTTGTCCCTTGACCGAATCGCACCCAGATGTAACACTTGTGTTCTCAAGAGATCCACGGGGCGAAACTCGGGGACGAAGACCCACGACACCGGATTCCGGCGAACGTGGCAACTCATCCCGAAACCCAATCCGGGTGTCCGGAATCGCCCCGTGGTTCTCTGTTTTTGGCCCTGACGCTCGTGCCACGATGAGCTCGACGGCTTCCTCCACGGCACCCGTTGTTTTGGCCGACATCGGCGCGCCGAGATCGAACCCGGTTGCCGGGATCGAGAGTTGTTCAACCAGCGACGGAACCGGAGCGCCGATAGCGAGGGCCAACCCGACCAGTGATTCGGGGCTGGTGTGGTGACTCATGGCACCGGATCGACCGGAGCGGTCCGGCTCGTCGACGCCACTGCCGAAGTCGATGCGACGAAGAACGAGCGACAACACGGCAACGTCGGCATCGACGAACACCACCCGGTCGGCGGCGGTCAGGTCGACGGTCAGCTCGGGCACGAGCTGGGTCACCGATCGCACCATCACTCCCGGTAGGCCCAATTCGTCGATTCGGTCGGCCACAACCCGGCCGGCAGCGTCATCACCCCTCAACTCATTGCCGTAGCCGATGACAAGCAGGTCGATGCCCTCGTCACCCACCCTCAGCCGCGCCGGCGTCGGGCCACCACAGTCCCTGCGCCGTCGACCAGCTCGACGTCCAGCGGCATCCGTCCCAGGGCGTGGGTCGAGCAGCTCAGGCACGGGTCGTAGGCTCGGATCCCGGCCTCGATCCGGTTGAGAACCGGCTCGGGGATGTCGGGGCCGTCGATCCACTCGGCGGCGATCTGGCGGATCGTCTCGTTCATCCCCAGGTTGTTCTGACCGGTGGCGATGATCAGGTTGACGTCGGTCAGCAGGCCGTGGCCGTCCACCCTGTACTCGTGGAACAGGGTTCCCCGGGGCGCCTCCGACACCCCCACGGCGTGACGGTGGTTGATGCCGGCGGTGGATCGCACCATGTCGTGCTCGATGGCATCGTCGGCCAGGAACTCAGCCATCAGCTCGGTGGCGGCCAGGATCTCGATCAGTCGGGCCCAGTGGTAGAAGAACGATGAATTGGCCGTCCCGCCCGCCCGCTCCCGGTAGACGGCCAGTGCCTCATCGGCCAACGGGGCTCCCATGGTGGTGCAGACGTTGAGTCGGGCCAGGGGGCCGACCCGGTACACACCGGCCATGATGTGGTCGTCGTTGTCGACCAGGGGCTTGAAGTAGGGGGATTTGAGGTAGGAGTCGACCCGGGCCGACTCGCCGATCCAGTCCCGGTACTTCCAGGGTTCGATGTGGTCGGCCACCACCTCCCCGGCGCCGTCGACGAACCGGAGGTGACCGTCATAGTGCTCCCAGGTGCCGGCGTTGTTGGCCAGCCCCAGGTGCAGGCTTGGGAAGTTGCCGAACGCCCCGATCTCACGTTCGAACCGAACGAGCATCTCCACGAACATCGACAGCGTGTCGGCCGCAGTGGCGTGCGCCTCCTCCAACCCGGCCCGGAGCATGGCCCGGGTCTCGGCCGTCATCGGATGGGCGATGCCACCTGGCACGATCCCGGGGGCATGAACCTTGCGCCCGGCGATCTCCTCGATCACCGACTGCCCGAAGCTTCGCAGCCGAATGCCCCGCCGGGCCAACTCCGGTTCCTCGGCCATCAGCCCGAAGATGTTGCGGGCCGCCGGATCGGCGTCCCAGCCCAGCAGTAGGTCGGGCGAGCTGAGGTGGAAAAAGCTCAGGGCGTGGCTCTGGATGATCTGACCCAGGTTGACCACCCGGCGAAGCATGACCGCCGTCGATGGGATGCGCACCCCCATCACGGCGTCGCCGGCTTTCGCCGACGCCAGCAGATGACTGACGGGGCAGATCCCGCATGTCCGGGCGGTCAGGCTGGGCATCTCCCACACCGGCCGGCCCCGGCAGAACGCTTCGAAGCCGCGAAACTCGGTGACGTGGAACCGGGCCGATTCCAGTGTGCCGTCATCGCCCAGGCCGAGAGTGATCTTGGCGTGACCCTCGATGCGGGTCACCGGATCGATCTTGATGGTCGTCATCATCGCGCTCCTGTCATCCCCAACGGATCGACTCGCCCGATCGAGCTGGTCGCTCGCCCGCCAGCAGGGCCTCGACTGCGGCCACGATCCGGTCCGCCGGCGGTGGGCAGCCGGGCAGGAAAACGTCGACATCGATCACCTGGTGCAGGGGCTGGACCCGGGGCAGCAGCTCCGGCACGATGCCGGCCTCGCTGGGTACGACCCCGTCGCGGTCCGGTGCCTGGAGGTAGACGTGTTCGAGGATGGCGCGGGGGTCGCCCAGCGGATTGCGCATGGCGGTCACGTTGCCGGAGACGGCGCAGTCGCCGAACGAGACGACCACCTTCGACTTGGCCCGCAGCTCATGGGCCAGCTCCAGGTTGTCGGCATTGGCCACCGCCCCCTCGACCAGGCAGACGTCGACGTCGTCGGGAAAGGTCTTGACATCGGCGATCGGGCTGTACACCACGTCGGCCCGGGCCGCCAGCTCGAACAGCCACTCGTCGGTGTCGAGAAACGACATGTGACAGCCCGAGCACCCTCCCAGCCACACCGTGGCGATTCGGGGCCGGGCCGCCTCGGGTCCTTCGACGCCGTCATGAGTACTCCTCGGGATCGATCCATTCGCCGCGGCGGGCGGTGGCCAGGCGCACGATCATCTTCGGATCGTGTTGCATCTCGCCGACCGCCGTGCCCTGGTAGCTGAGGGAACCGGTGGGGCACACAGCCACGCACTTGCCGCACCAGGTGCACGAGGTCGACGCGCCCCACGGCTGGTTGAGGTCGGTGGTCAGCACCGCCTGCTGGCCCCGGCTGCCGACATCCCACACGTGGGCGCCCTCTATCTCGTCGCAGACCCGGACACAGCGGGTACACAGGATGCAGCGGTTGGGGTCGAACAGATACTTGGGGTGGCTGGCATCGATCGCCCGCATCGGTGAACGCTGCTCGTAGCGCACATGGTCCATGCCGACCTGTACGGCCACGTCCTGCAATTCGCAGTTGCCGTTCGAGACACAGACGGCGCACACATGGTTGCCCTCGGCAAACAGCAGTTCGACGATGGCCTTACGGTAGGCCTTCAACCGGGGCGAGTCGGTGGTGATCTCCATGTCGGCGGCAACGGTGGTGGCACAGGCGGGCCGTAGCCGGAGATCCTCGGCCACCTCGATCACACAGACCCGGCAGCCGCCGTAGACCGATAGTCCTTCGAGGAAGCACAGCGACGGGATGCCGACCTGGTGGCGGCGGGCGCACTGGAGCACCGACTCGCCGGTATAGGCCTCGACCTCGACCCCGTCGAAGCTCACGGTCAGCGTCCGTCGCCGTTCACGCATCATCGACCCCGATCAGCTCGTCGTACTCGGACTTGAAGTAATGGAGGGTGCTGAGCACCGGGTTGGGGGCCGACTGGCCCAGTCCGCACAGGCTCGTGTCCCGGACCACGGCGCACAGGTTTTCCAGATCACGGACATCCCGGTAGCTGCCGGTGCCGGACGTGATCTTGTCCAACAGGTGGTGCATCTGCACGGTGCCGGCCCGACACGGGGTGCACTTGCCGCAGCTCTCATCCATCGAGAACTCCATGAAGAACTTGGCCACATCGGGCATGCGTTGCCGGTCGTCCATCACGATCAGCCCACCGGAACCCATGATCGAGCCGAGCTCTCGCAGGCTGTCGTAGTCGACCGGGGTGTCGAGGTACTCGGCCGGGATGCAGCCACCCGAGGGGCCGCCGGTCTGGGCCGCCTTGAACGGCCGCCCCTCGGCGATGCCGCCCCCGATCTCCTCCACGATGTCGCGTAGTGTGGTTCCCATCGGGACCTCGATCAGACCGGTGTTGACGATGTCGCCGGCCAGGGCGAACACCTTGGTCCCGGTGGAATCCGGGGTGCCGATCGAAGCGAACCACTCGCCGCCCCGGCTCACGACGGCCGGAATATTGGCCAGTGTCTCCACGTTGTTGATCATGGTCGGGTGGCCCCACAACCCGTGCTCGGTCGGGTAAGGGGGACGAAGCCGGGGGGTACCCCGACGGCCCTCGATGGAGGCCATCAGGGCCGTCTCCTCACCGCACACGAAGGCGCCGGCGCCGATGCGGACCTCGATGGTCAAATCGAACTCGGTGTCGAGGACTCTGCGACCCAGCAGCCGGTTCCGGCGGGCCACCCGGATGGCCCGGTCGAGACGTTCCACCGCCCGGGGATACTCGGCCCGAACATAGATGTAGGCGTGGTTGGCCCCGGTGGCGTAGGCGGCCAGGGAGAGACCCTCGAGCAGCCGGTGGGGATCGTCCTCCATGATGGTGCGGTCCATGTAGGCGCCGGGATCACCCTCGTCCCCGTTGGCCACGACGTACTTCGTGTCACCGTCGGCGGCGGCCAGCAGCGACCACTTGTTGGCCGCCGGGTAGCCGGCTCCACCCCGACCCCGGATCCGGGAGAGCCGGACCTGCTCCAGCACCTCGGCCGGGGTCATGGTGGTGAGCGCCTTCTCCAACGCCGAGTAGCCGCCGTGGGCCACATAGGACTCGACCCGGTCGGGGTCGATGATCCCACCGTTGGCCAGCACGATCCGTTCCTGACGGGCGAAGAACGGCATCGTGGCGTCGAGTTCGTGGTCGGCCACCGGTTGGTCGTGTTCGACGTGGCTGCGCAACACCTGGACGGCAACCTCGGAATCGACCCGCCCGTAGGCGTTTTCGCCCCCGCCGCGCCGCAGCATCCGGACCATGGGGCCGGCGCTGCAAAGGCCCATGCAGCCGGTGGGGACGATGGTGACGTCGAGGGCCATCTCCTCGTCGACGAGGTTGCGCATGGCCCCCAGCACGGCGCCGGAACCGGCCGATGCGCAGGCCGTGGAGTTGCACACCTTGGCCCGCCACGGTGTGCGGAACCGGGCCTCCCGCTCCCGTTCGGCGACTTCGTGCAGATCGATTGGTGTGGCCATCAGCTCTCACCTTCCAGGGCGGCGACCACCTGTTCGAGGGTCGAAGTGACGTCCTGGTGGCCGAGCACTGCGCCGTCGAGGACCACCACCGGGGCCAGCCCGCACGAGCCGAGACAGCGGGCGGTCTTGAGGGTCAGCCGGCCGTCGTCGGAGGTCTGCCCGGCCGGTACATGGTGGGCTTCGGCCACCCCGGCCACGATGTCGTCGGCCCCCTTGACGAAGCAGGCGGTTCCAGTGCACACCGTGCACGAGTGCTCGCCCGGCGGCTCGAAGGTGAACAGCTGGTAGAAGGTGGCCACCCCGTAGACCATGCTCGGCGGCAGGCGCAGGGCATGGGCCACATACAACAACAGGTCCTCGGACAGATAGCCGAACACGTCCTGGGCCACGTGCAGGGTTTCGATCAGCTGGTCCTGGGCGTAGTGGACCCGTCTGAGGTGTTTGTCGATGAGTTCGAAACGATCATCACCCGACGGGTGCCCGTCGGTTGCAGGTGATACGGAGCTGGGGTGGGCCGCGGTAGTTTCGCTCATTGCACCTCTTCGCAGGACCGGCTGCGCTCAGCCTAACACAGCCGGACCATGCCCGGTCAGTGTCCGCCGGTCCATCTCGGTCTCCTCTGTCACGGGTGGTTCCCGCCGTGCCGCCGGTCGGGATCCGTGCGGCTTCGCCCGCCCGGACCAGGCCGGTGGACCCTGCGGCCGACTCCACTGTCACACTTCTTATTTAAGATGGTTGTATGGCATTGATCGAACAAGAGTCCGATGTGCTCGGGCCAGGGGTCGCACTGGCCGACTCCGCCGGCACGGACGTCGATGCGTTGTTCGATCGGTTGGTGTTGTCATTGCGGCTGTTGGCTGACCGGGAACTGATCCGGAAGGCCTCGGGATTCGAACAACGCCTTCAGGCCGAGCGGTTGACGGCTGTGGCCCGGGTTGCGGGTTCATCCGGTGATCCGGCCGCCGACCGCAAGCGGGCTCGTGGCCTGCTCGGCGGTCAGGGGCGGTCCCGGCGTTCCCGCAATCGTGACGCCCGGCGGGCGGCGGCGATGGCCGCCAACCCGAGTCTCGAACCCAGGGTGGCCGACGGGTCGATCGCCCCGGACTCGCTGGATGCGCTGGCCAAGGCGGCCGATCCCGACACCGGGCGCATATCTGATGAGTTGATCGATGATGTCTCGGGGCTGTCGCCGGACCAGACCGACCACGCCGTCGACCGCTACCTCGAGGACACCGCCGATCGTGACGAAACCAATGACCGCTATCGGCGTCAGATGAAGGCCCGGACCTGCCGGCGGGGGTTCCGGCCCGCAGCCGACGGCAAGCCTGACATGGCCACCCTCGTTTTGGAGGGCCCGGACGCCGTGATCGACCGGGCCTGGGCCCACGTCCAGGCCGCTGCCGATGCGGCCTATCAGGCTGATGGTGGTCGGGATCGTCCGGCCGGTGAGCACGTGTCGTGGGAGCACCGCTTGTTCGACGCCGCCATCGCCTATTTCAACACGACCGGCGGCGCGTCGAAACCGACAACCGGTGCAGGATCAGGGACAGGTGCGAAGCCGCCGGTGGTGGTGTCAATCCGGCTCGACGATCTCGGCCACAAACCGGCCACCCAGCATGGCGCCGGACCCATCAGCGACGAACTCCTGGTGGAGTATGTGGCTGCCGGGTCGCCGATCTATGCCCTGTTGACCGATTCGGCGGGCCGGCCGCTGTGGCTGGGACGGAGCCGGCGTCACGCCACCGTGGCTCAGTTCCTGGTGCTGGTGGTTCGGGATCGAGGTTGCGTGCTGTGCGGGGCGTCGATCCAGCGGTGTCAGACCCATCACCTGATCCCGTGGAACTCGCCGGCCAACGGCAGCACCGACATCGATAATCTCGCCTTGGTGTGCGGGCCGTGCCACCGGGAACTCCACCAGAATCGGCTGACCCTGTACCGACAAACCGGACCGGGTGGCAAAACCACCTGGCACACCCGGCCGGCCACACCGGACGAGACCCCACCATCCCGACCGGCCACGATCCAACTGGAATAGGAAAAGAAGCAGGCCGAGGAATCCGGTAAACGAGAGAACAGCGGGCCCGCGGACCGGTGAACGCGGCAGCGGCGCGTCGGCGAGTTCGGAGCCTTGCTCCCCGGGACCGTCGACCGGCGCGAGCATAGTCGGCGGCGTTCGCTACTCGGGTAGGCCCAGGTGGATGGCCGGGGCCCAGAAGCCGCGGGGGCACAGCAGCGAGTCGATCAGGTACTCCATCTGGGGTGCCCACCGGTTGCGGAGAGTGACGGCTCGGTGCCGGGCCTCGTCGTAGGGGAGTAGCTCGAAGCCGTGGCCCTCGAGCCGGTGGTAGAGGTCGACAAAGAGCTGTTCGTTCCCGCTCGGAGCGACCGGGTCGGCGACGAAGTGTTGGTAGGCCGACAGGTCGGCGCCGGCGGTCAGTTCCTCGAACAGGGCGATCGAGCGTCGCAGGAACCAGAACGACTCGGTCTGCCCCGAGCTGCCGACGATGATCTGGGCGTGAATGGCGGCGTCGGAGACCAGGCCGAGGGCGGTCACCCAGTTCTGGCGAGGGTCATGGGACCGGAACAGCCGCAGCAGCGGGAGGGTCGAGTGGGTTTCCAGAATGGAGGCGACCCACTGCTCCCATTCGGCGAATCGAGCGTTTAGATGGTCCGTGCCGGCCTCGGGGGCCCAGGCCAGTACGAGGCTGGTGGGGGTGATCCGGTCGTCGGAGCCGTCGTCGAGGGTCATCAGCTGCCGTTCCCGTTCCGAGTAGGCACTGTAGAGCGACGGGAGGTAGCCGATGACCAGGGCGGTGGTGAGCACCCCGAAGAAGGCTTCGATGATGGCTCCGGCCCGGGGCACGGCCCCGACCGGGAGCACCTCGCCGAATCCGACGGTGAAGAACACCACGCCCGAGTAGTAGAGGTTGTCGCCGAAGGAGTCGACCCCCTCGAGCCCGTCGAACGACCACCAGATCAGCCCGAACCCGGCGACCTGCAAGGCGACCCAAAGGGCCAGCAACAACAGGAACATCAGTGGTGCGAACAGCGCCAGCAGCCGATGGCGCATCATCGAGTCCTCGTCGAGGGGTCCGACCAGCATGCGCACGATGGCGAACAGCCGGAACCCGAGGAAGAAGGAGGGCCAGTAGCGGTTGATCGACGTCGACGTGCTGACGAGGGTGTTGATCAGATCGAGAAGGGCGAGCACGATCAGCCCGACACCGACAAGTACCGTAATCAGTTCCATAGCGCCACCAGTATGCCGAGAGACCTGGTGGGGCGAGTGACGGGTCCACCACAACTGGACCGCCCGAGGGATCCCAAGGTCGTTCACAACTCCTCCACATCTGCCGGTGAGGATCAACTCAACGAAGAAACACACGAGCCCGGTTCGATCACAGAGTCCAGCCGGGAGCAAGGAGTGACAGACATGATTGGTTTCGGTCGAGGCGGTTTCCCCCTGTTCATACCGCTTCTGATGGCAGTGGCCTTCGGCTACATGCTGGCCGGGGGAGTGGGATCGGCGGTCGGCGCCCTGTTGTTCGTTCCCCTGCTGGTCATGAAGGTGCTGTTCATGCTTTTCCTGTTCGGCATGCTGTTCCGGTTCGCCGGCGGCGGACCGTGGGGCCGGCGCTGGAGTGACCATGGTGGCCACCACGGTCCACCATGGGCCGATCGGGGCCGGTGGACCGATCATCGGGATCGCACGGCGTCGGGATCGACGACCGGGAGCCGGATCGGCCACGATCTCGACGACGGTGGGGACAAGGACTGGGAGGAGGCGGTGCGGGCGGCTAAACGGGAGATCGACAGACTCTTCCCCGACCCGGAAGAATAGGCGGGTGACCACAGTGCTCGTCGTCGACGATGAACGCCGTATCTCCCGCCTGGTCTGCGACTATCTGGACCAGGCGGGAATGCGGGCCATCGAGGCCCACGACGGCCCGTCCGCCCTCGACGCATTCCGCAGCCACCGGCCCGACCTCATCATCGTCGATCTCGGCCTGCCGGGCATGGATGGGCTCGACGTGATCCGCCAGGTACGGACGGGATCCGACGTGCCCATCATCATCCTCAGCGCCCGCTCGGAGGAGACCGACCGTGTCGTCGGTCTCGAACTCGGAGCCGATGACTATGTGGTCAAACCGTTCGGGCCCAAGGAACTGGTGGCCCGGGTCCGGGCCCTGCTCCGTCGGGTGGAGTCGGTCGGCACCAGCGATGTCCACCAGGTCGGCGACGTCGTGGTCGACGTGCCCAAGATGCGGGTGACGGTCGACGGTGTCCGAGTCGAACTCACACCCACCGAGTTCCAGCTGGTCGCCACGCTGGTCGCCCAGCCGGGTCGGGTCTTCACCCGGGGCCAACTGCTCGACGCCCTGCACGGAGTCAGCTTCGAGTCCTACGAGCGGGCCATTGACGCCCACGTCAAGAACATCCGCCGCAAGTTCGGCTCGGCCCCCCGCCGACCCCAGTACATCCTCACCGTGCACGGTGTCGGCTACAAGTTCGCCGATCATGGCTAGCCCTGGGCCGGAAGCCTGGCGCACCCGTTCGGGGAAACCCGGGATGTGGCCGGGTTTCCGTTGGGTTCGCCGGTTCATGATCGGCGTGTTCCTGTTGCTGTTCGTCCTGCCGACGGCCATGGCCGCTCTCCTGACGGCATGGTTTGCCGGGTGGACCGGCGCGGTGATGGCCGCCATCATCGGCGCTGCGGTCCTGACCGCCGGCGTCCTTCTGGCCCGGTTCCTCTTCCGTGGCTACCGCGCCACCACCGAGCTGGTAGCGGCAACCACTCGATTGGCCGACGGCGACTACGCCACCCGGGTCTCGGTCGACGCTTCACCGGCGTTTGCACCCATCAACGCGTCGTTCAACGACATGGCCCGGCGGCTGGAGACAGCGGATGACCTGCGGCGCTCGCTGCTGGCCGACGTCGGTCATGAGCTTCGCACCCCGCTGACGATCATCAGGGGTGAGTTGGAGGCCATGGCCGACGGGGTACGCCAGGTCAACGAAGCCGAGATTCGGCGCCTCCTGGTCGACGTGGCCAACATGGAGCGCCTGCTCGAGGACCTTCGAACCCTGAGTGCCACCGAGGCCGGGGTGCTCGGCCTGTACCGGGAACCGGTCGATGTCGGTGAGCTGGTGGTCTCGGTCGTCGACCGTTTCCGGTTCGACGCCGACGCCAGGGGGATCGGGCTTCGTGTGCTGGTCGACGATCGTCTCGTCGCTCCGTCGGTCGATGGTGAGGACGGATGGTCCGAGCCGGTCGAGGCCGACCTCGACGCCCACCGGATCGCCGAGGTGGTCTCCAACCTGGTGACCAACGCCCTGCGAGCCGTCGGCTCCGACGGTCTGATCCAGATCAGGGTGACCACCGAACCGGGTGACGACGGCAGGGTTGTGGTGATCGAGGTCGAGGACGACGGCGTCGGCATCCCTGCCGACCAGGTCGATGTGGTGTTCGACCGATTCCACAAGTCGGCACATTCGACCGGATCCGGGCTGGGTCTCACCATCAGCCGGGACCTGGTTGAGGCCCACGGCGGTTCCATCGAGGTGGCCGGCAGCGGCCCGGTCGGAACGGTGATGACCGTTCGTCTCCCGCCGACAGCCGGTTGATGTGGCTCAGCCCAGGCGGCGCTCCCGGCGGTAGCCGGCGATGGTCGACAACACGATGATGGTGATGGCGATCAGCATGGTTGCGGTGGCGATCACGTGGACCTGGGGTGGGATGGTCACCCGGGACGAGTCGAACACCTCCCGGGGGAAGGTCGACACGTCGCCGGCCACGAACGAGGTGATGATGTAATCGTCGATCGACAACGCCAGCGAGAGCATGAAGGCGGCGGCGATGCCGGGGACGATCATCGGCAGGGTGATCTTGCGGAAGGTGCGCAGCGGGGGCGAGCCGAGATCGGCGGCGGCGTCCTCCAGGGACCAGTCCAGGCCCCGGGTACGGGCCTTGATCGTGAGGGCCACAAACGACAGGCAGAACATGGTGTGGGCCAGGACAATGGTCCAGAACCCTCGACCGACGTTCTGGTTGAAGAACAAGGTGAACAGCGAGGCGCCCATCACGATCTCGGGTGTGGTCAGCGGGAGCACCAGTATCAGGTTGAGGGCCGGGCCGCCCTTCATCCGGTACCGGCTGATGGCCAGCGCCAGGAGTCCGCCGAGGATGGTGGCCAGGCTGCAGGCCAGCAGTGCCACCTTGACGCTCTCACCCAGGGCCGACAGGTAGTCGCTCGGCTCCAGTGCGTTGCGCCAGTTGTCCCAGGTGAAACCCTGCCACGACGTGTTGAACTTGCCGGTGGGGCGGTTGAAGGTGAACACGGCGATGGTGACGAGGGGGACGAAGAGGTAGCCGAATCCGAGCACGGTGACGGCGTACAGCAGCCAGGTGCCGGGTGGTCGCCGTGTCATCGAAGATTCTCCTTCATACCAGGTCCTCGGTTCCCAGGAACCGGGCGTACATGAACACCACGGCCATGATGATCATCATCAGCACGAAGCTGATGGCGGCCGCCGCCGGGTAGTCGTTCTGATTGAGGAACTGGGTTCGCACCGCGTTGCCGATGACCCGCCTCGACTCGGGGTTGCCCAGGAACTCGGCGTTGATGAAGTCGCCGGTGGCCGGGATGAAGGTGAGCAGGGTGCCGGCGAACACCCCGGGAAGCGACAGGGGAAGGATCACCTTGCCGAAGGCCCGGCGGAACGTGGAGTACAGATCGGCGGCGGCGTCCATGAGCCGGGGGTCGATCTTCTCCAGGCTCACATAGATCGGCAGCAGCATGAAGGGCAGGAAGTTGTAGGTGAGGCCCCCGATCACCGCGGTCTGGGTCTGCAGCAGTCGCCCGTTGTCCATGATCCCGAGGGCATCGAGCATCCCGGTCAGACTCAGCGCATCGAGGGTGCCGATCACCGGACCGCTGTCGGCCAGCAGCGACTGCCAGGCGATGGTGCGGAGCAGGAAGCTGGTGAAGAACGGAATCATCACCAGGCCGAGCAGCACCGTCTTGAACCGGCCGGCCTTGAAGGCGATGAAGTAGGCGATGGGGTAGGCGATGACGATGCAAAGCACGGTGGCGATGCCGGCATAGACGAAGGCCCGGACCAGATGCCCGCCGAAGCGGGTGAAGGCCTGCTCGTAGTTCCCCCATTCCCAGGTGAAGTCGTACTCGGGCCGGAGCCGGTCGGGCTTGTTCGACAGGGAGATCTTGAACAAGGTGATCAGCGGCACGATGAAGAACAGGAACAGGAAGGCGGTGCCGGGCACGATGAGGGCGTACGGGATCCGCTTGCCGTCCCGCAGGCTGCGATCGGTCGAGGTGGTCTGATCGGCCGCCACCTCAGCCCCCGATGATTCGCAGGAAACGCTCGGTCAGCCGGGCGTCGACCTCGTCGGGAAGCGGGGCGAACACGCTGAGCCGGGCCTGATCCTCCTCGGATGGGAACAGGATCGGACTCTCGGCCAGCGCTGCCGCGTCGTCGCCCATCTTGATCAGTTCGTCCCTCACACCCCTGACCGGGGAGATGTACTGCACCCAGTAGGTGATCTGGGCCGCCTGGACCGGGTCGTAGACGAAGTTCATCCAGTCGGCGGCGGCGAACCCGTTGGCCGCCCCCTTGGGGATGATCATGGTGTCGTACCAGCTCATGGCCCCCTCCTCGGGGAGGACGAACTGGATGTCGGGCCGGTCGTACTGCAGTTGCACGATGTCCCCCGACCAGGCCACGCAGGCCACGAAGTCGCCGCTCTCCAGGCTGCGCAGGTACTCGTTGCCGGTGAACGCTCGGAACTGGCCCTCGGCGTTGGCCTTCTCGATCCGCTCCAGCGCCTCCATGGCCCCGTCCTCGTCGAGGGCCGTGGGGTCCTTGCCCATGGCCAGCATCGTCAGGCCCAGGGAGTCACGCATCTCGGTCAGCATGGCCACCTTGCCCTTGAACTCGGGGTCGAACAGGTCGTTGATGCTGCGAAGCTCGCGGCCGGTGAGTGCCGGGTTGTAGGCCAGACCGGTCATGCCGGCCTGCCAGGGCAGGCTGTAGACGGCGCCGAAATCCCAGTTCTGGTTGAGGAACCGCGGCTCGAGGTTGACCCGGTTGGGGATGCGGTCGACTGGCAGCGGTTCGAGCCAGCCCAGCGTCTTCATCCGGGCCGCCATCCAGTTGGTGGGGCACATGATGTCCCAATTGGTGACGTTGCCGGTGCCGAGGTAGGGCTCGACCTCCTTGGCATAGAACTCGTTGTTGTCGTTGAGGTCCTCGCTGTAGCTGGTGTTGATGGCGGTGGCGGCTGTGAACCGGTCGACGGTGCCGGTGGCACCGTCCTCGGAAGGGTCGACGTAGGCCTGCCAGTTGAGGATGCGCAGTTCGGTCTCGCCGGTGCCGAGGGTGCCGGCGCCTGCGGTTCCGGCCGCCGCCGCCGGAGCATTGGTCCCACCCCCACTCCCGGTGATCCTGAGCACCCCGGCCACCACGGCGGCGGCCCCGGCCAGGCCGGCTCCCGCCAGCAGGACCCGGCGGCTGAACGTACCGGGACCGTCGACGTCGGTGTCGGTGTCGCTGTCGGCGTCGACCTCCCGTCCGGCCATGGTGGCCTGTACCTCGTCGACGTCGGTGGTGGTGGCCCCGACGATGGCCGACGATCCCTTCAGCACATAGGCGGCGCCGGGAGCCCAGGTGAGGGCAACCGGTGATCCCGGATCGAGGGTGGGCAGGTCGTCGTCGCCATCGGCGATGGCCACGACCTCGGTGTCGTTGTCCAGGTCGGCGATGAGCCGGAAGGACGATCCTTCGTAGATCACATCGCTGACCCGGGCCGACAGGCTCCGGCCGGGAAGACGCTCGCGGCCGATGGAGAGCCGCTCCGGGCGGATCATGACCGTGACCTGGTCGTCGACACCGGCCCCGTTCGTGCCGGCCACCTCGATGGTGTCGCCGGTGGCGAGCACGACCCTGGGTGTGTCGGACGGTCCCGAGGACGGAGCCACCGTGCCCGGCAGCAGGTTGGCCGAGCCGATGAAGCCGGCCACGAACACCGAGGCCGGTTTGCCATAGATCTCGGCCGGGGTGCCGATCTGTTCGACCCGGCCCCGGCTCATCACCGCGATCCGGTCGCTCATGGTCAGCGCCTCGTGCTGGTCGTGGGTCACGAAGACGAAGGTGATCCCCACCTCACGCTGAATTCGTTTGAGTTCGAGCTGCATCGCCTCCCGCAGCTTGAGATCGAGAGCGGCCAACGGCTCGTCGAGCAGCAGGGCGCTCGGCATGTTGACCAGAGCCCGGGCCAGGGCCACCCGCTGCTGCTGCCCACCCGACAGCTGGTTCGGTCGGCGCCGGGCGAACTCACCGAGATGCACGATGTCGAGCATCTCCCTGGCCCGCCTGGTCGCCTCGCCGTCGGCCACCTTCTTGGATCGGAGGCCGAAGGCGACATTGTCGAGCACCGACATGTGGGGGAACAGCGCGTACTGCTGAAACACAGTGTTGACATTCCGCTTGTAGGGCGGAACCCCGGTCATGTCCTCGCCTTCGAGGAGTATCCGACCCTGGGTCGGCTGCTCGAAGCCTGCGATCATCTTCAGCAACGTCGTCTTCCCGCAGCCGGACGGCCCCAGTAGGGAGAAGAACTCGCCCCGTGCGATGTGAAAATCGGCCGATTCGACGGCGACGAAGTTGCCGAACTCCTTGCCCACCGAATCGATGACGATGACCTCATCGTCGGCGACCGCGCTACTCACGGCCTCGGTGGCACGACCGACTGACTCGACAGCGGAGTCATCAGACTCGGACACACTTGACCCCCGTCTCCCACCGTCGGTTCCCCGTTACGGCAATTTGTTCGACAACAATGCCCTACAGATCGGCCGGGCGCAATACGAACCGCTCGATCCGTCGGTGAGCCGCTGCCGTCACCCCGATCGGCGCGGTGCCGACGGTCGTACACTTCGGGGTAGCGACCCGGATTCGTCGGGTATCGAGGCCAAAGGACGGCAATCGGACATGTCAACGGTTCAACTTCTCGACCGCCGCAAGTTCTACATCGACGGCACCTGGGTGGCGCCGGCCCAACCCCACGATGTCGAGGTCGTCAACCCGTCGACCGAGCAGCCGTGTGCCGTGATCTCGTTCGGTTCGGCGGCCGACACCGATGCCGCAGTGGCGGCGGCCCGGGCCGCCTTCGTGCCGTGGGCCGAGACTCCGGTGGCCGACCGGGTCGATTTGCTGAAGGCGCTGTTGGAACGGTACAAGGCCCGGGCCGACGAGATGGCCGAGGCCATCTCGCTGGAGATGGGGGCGCCGATCGACCTGGCCCGCACCGCCCAGGTCGGCGCCGGGCTCGGCCATATCAAGAGCACCATCCGGGCGGTGGAGAACTTCCGGTTCGACCGGCCATTGGGCGACCACGCCCCCGACAACCGCATCCTCTACGAGCCGGTCGGGGTCTGCGCCCTGATCACCCCGTGGAATTGGCCGATGAACCAGGTGACCCTCAAGGTGGCGCCGGCCCTGGGTGCCGGTTGCACCGTAGTGTTGAAACCGTCGGAGGAGGCACCTCTGTCGTCGATGCTGTTCGCCGAGATGATCGACGAGGCCGGGTTCCCGGCCGGGGTGTTCAACCTGGTCAACGGGGACGGGGCCGGGGTCGGCACCCGACTGTCGGGTCACCCCGATGTCGACATGGTGTCCTTCACCGGCTCGACCCGGGCCGGGGTCGCCATCACCAAGAACGCCGCCGACTCGGTCAAGCGGGTGGCCCTCGAACTGGGGGGCAAGGGAGCCAACATCATCTTCGACGACGCCGACGAGAAGGCCGTGACCTGGGGGGTGAAGCGATGTTTCAACAATAGCGGCCAGTCGTGCAACGCCCCGACCCGGATGCTGGTGCAGCGCTCGATCTACGACCAGGCGGTGGCCACGGCGGCGGCGGTGGCCGAGCAGACTGCGGTCGATATCGCCTCCGACCACGGCGGTCACATCGGACCGGTGGTCAACCGGCGCCAGTTCGACAAGATCCAGGGTTTGATCCAGACCGGCATCGACGAGGGGGCCCGGCTGGTGGCCGGCGGTGTCGGCAGGCCGGAGGGACACGACAACGGCTACTTCGTGCGGCCCACGGTGTTCGCCGATGTGACCCCGGACATGACCATCGCCGGCGAGGAGATCTTCGGCCCGGTGTTGTCGATCATGCCCTTCGACACCGAGGAAGAGGCGGTGGCCATTGCCAATGACACCCCCTACGGGCTGACCAACTATGTGCAGACTGCGGATGGTTCACGGGCCCGGCGCGTGGCCCGGCGCCTGCGGTCGGGCATGGTGGAGATGAACGCCGCCCCCCGGGGTGCAGGCGCCCCCTTCGGCGGCTATGGCCAGTCGGGTAACGGCCGTGAAGGCGGCGTCTGGGGCCTGGAGGAGTTTCTGGAGGTCAAGTCGGTCAGCGGCTGGTCCGACGACTGAGCGAGTCCTGATCGATCTCCCCGCGGCCGCTGGGGCTAGATGCGACGACCGGGGAGGTTGTCCTTGGCGGGTGTGGTTGGCAAGGGGGTCCGGCCCCGCCCAGGGTCTATTCGATTGTCAAGGTTCAGGTGTGGAGCGGCGCGAGTCTGCCGGTTCAGGCCACGGCCTGTACGTGGTCGCGCTTCCATTTGTTGTCGGGGTCGCAGAGGATCTGACCGTTGGCGAGCGAGGTCGGCCCACCCTTCGAATGGGGGTGGACATGATCAACTTGCAGCCAGTGGTACGGCGAATCACAGCCCCGGGTTCTGCATCTGCCTCTGGCTTCGATCAGTAATGCTCGTTTCATCCAGTCGGGGAACCCTCTGGCTTTGACCGACATGTCGATGTTTGGCCGGGCGTTGCCCGGCAAACCCGAGTTTGCCTGCGGCAAACATCGCCGGATCCAGCGTCGAGTGGGCGAGTTTGCCGTCAGGCAAACTCGGGTTGGACTTGCGAAGCAAGGCCATACAGTGTCGGGGTCCAGATACCGCTCGAGGAAGTTCTCCAGGATCTTCTGGCCGATCACCAGGTTCACCAACGGGGTGGTTGTAGCCGACCCCGGCGCTTCGGCCCCACCGACAACCAGGCCGACGAGGGCTTGTCCCCGGCGGCAGTTGGGGGTGTCGGCTTTGTTGTCGCCTTCGGATTGGTGGCGGAACAGTCGCTGCATCTCATCACCGGGTGCAGTGCCCACTGCGGCTGCTGAGAGCGGGTCGAGGTGGAACCGGCCGTTGATGGAGCCGTCGGTGTTGGTGTTCCAGGTGCAGGAGGTCTTCTTGACCTGTTCTTGCACCTCGTCGGACGTGGTGTGGTTGATCAACCACACGGTGAGCCGGTTGGTGAACTCCACAAAATCATGATCCCGAGCCGCGGCCACCAGCTCGTCTTGAGACGCCAGCAGGGCGTCTCGACGCTGAGGTGTGTCCAGTGACTTCAGCTCTCGCAGATGCCGCAGGGTCAACACCCCGGCGGCAGCGGCCGCAGCGAAGATCGGGAACTGGTCGAGCCAGTGCCCGGTGCGGGCGGTGGCGTGAATCTCCCGTGCCGGTGCCCCGGTTTCGGCCGCCACCACTTGTGAGGCGTTGCGAAAGCCGAGCTTGCGCAGCACACCCGGCGCCTCAGACGCGGTGTCGGCGGCAGCCAAGGTGGCTGCCCGAACGGCGTCGAGCCGGGCCGACAACCTTTGCAGGCGACAGGCCCGGTCCAGCAGCTCGGCCACAGGAAGGCAGGCGGGGTCGGTTGCCACCATGGCATCGACAGCGATCTCCATCAGCGTCAGATCGTCGCTATGTGGTTCCGGTGGCAACCCGCCGTCGGTCATGCCTTCACTACAGCAAACGCATGTTCGATAGACAAGCTGTTTCGGTAACTATTTGAGGATTAGTTTATCAGTTCTCGCTTGGTGAAGTGTTGTCCTGGCCGTCTTTGCTCGCCGTAACGCCGATCGACTCACCTGGCTCGGGTCAGCGACGAACTCTTGGTCCGTCTCCGGGTGCTCACCCCCCGGGATCTCCAACCTGTTGGAGCCAATGATCTACAGCCGGATAATGGTGGCCTTGGTGACGGCATCCAGGGTGCGGAGCGCTTCCAGCACCTCGTCGTCGGGCTCGGAGTCGAGGTTGATGAACGACAGGGCCTCGTGGCGGCCGATGTCGCGGCCCAGGCGCCACTCGGCGATATTTATGCGATAGTCACCCAGGACCTTGCCTACGGCTCCGACAACACCCGGTACGTCGTCATTCAGCATCAACAGCACGGTGCCGGTGGGGTCGGCCTCGAACCGGTACCCGGAGATCTGCACGATCCGACCCTTGTCCTCGGCGAAGACCGCGCCCGACACGGTGCGTTCCCCGTCGTCCCACTGGACCCGACAGGTGATCTGGTTGACGTAGTCGGGGTTACCGAGCCCGACCGAGCGGGAGATCTTCAACCCGTGGTCCCGGGCCACAAGGGGGGCGTTGATGAAGTTGACGGTGTCGGGCATGGCCGTATCCAGCAGGCCCTTGAGCAGGCCGGCGGCCACCGGGCGCATCAGATCCTCGGCGTCCTCGGCGTACAGCTCCAACTCCACACTCTCGATGTGGCCCTCGGCCATGGCCGCCTGGAGCCGTCCCATCTTGGAGGCCAGGGTGATGAAGGTGTTGGCCCGGGCGAAGTCCAGGCCGGGGGCGAAGGCCAGGTTCACGCTGTTGGTGATGCGAACATCCCGAAGGGCGTTCAAGACCTGCTCGGCGATCTCGATGGCCACCCCCCGCTGGGCCTCGGTGGTGGAGGCGCCGAGGTGAGGGGTGTGAATGACCTTGGGATGACCGACCAACGGGTGGTCGGCCGGTGGCGGTTCCTCGGCGAACACGTCGATGGCCACGGCGCGGAGCCTGCCTTCGTCCAGGGCGGCGGCGGTGGCGGCGGCGTCGACCAGCCCTCCTCGGGCCGCGTTGACGAGGGTGGCAGTGGGTTTCATGAGGGCGAGCCGCTCGGCATTGATCAGATTGCGGGTCTCGTCCGACAGCGACGTGTGAAGGGTGAGGAAGTCGGCAGCGGCCAGCACCTCGTCGAGGTCGGCCAACTCCACCTTGGCCGCCCGGGCCACCCGCTCGCTCACGAACGGGTCGTAGGCCATGACCGTCATGTCGAAGGCCAGGGCCCGAGCGGCAACCGCCCGCCCGACCCGGCCGAAACCGATCACACCCAGCACCTTGCCCCGCAGCTCGATGCCGGTGAAGTTCGAGCGCTCCCATTTGCCGTCGGCCACATTGTTGTGGGCCGCCACCACGTTGCGGGCCGAGGCCAGCAGGAGGGCCAGGGCGTGCTCGGCGGTGGCGGTGGTGTTGGCCTCGGGCGTGTTCATGACGATGATGCCCCGCCGGGTGGCGGCATCGACGTCGACGTTGTCGATGCCGACGCCGGCCCGGCCGATGACCCGGAGTCGGCCGGCGGCCTCGATCACCCGGCTTGTCACCTCGGTGCCGGACCGGATGACCAGGGCGTCGTAGTCGCCGATGCAGTCGCACAGCTCAGCCTCCGACAACCCGGGGCGGAGATCGACCTCGACATCGTCGGCCGATTCGAACAGGGCGACACCGTCGGCGCCCAGCTTGTCGGAGATGAGAACACGGTACGGAGCCACGGAGCAATCCTCGAGGTTGGTGGGGTTTCAGAACGCGCCGGCGAATCGGGCGGCCAGGGCTTCATCGTTGAACCGCAGGGCGCCGCCGTCGATGGCATCCCAGCAGGCCCGAGCCACGTTGTCGTGGGGGCCGCCGATCATCTCCTTGACCCGTTCCGGTCCCAGAGCCAGGGCGAGAACGGGGGAGATGGTGCGGGAAGTGATGACGACCGGGGCCTTGTTCACCACGGTTGCCCGTTCGACCACGCCGGCGTAGGCCACGAACAAGTCGACGGCCTCGGCGGCGGCCAGGTCGCTGATCCCGTCGCCGACCAACAGGCGCCGTCCCTTGGTGGTTACGTTGGCCCGGATGACGTCGGCCTTGCCGTCGGTGCAGGTCAGCTCGTCGCTGGTGTAGCTGGCATAGCGGGCCTCGGCCTTCGCCGGCTCCCACCAGTTGCCGTCGAAAGGGTCGAACTCGGTCTCGACCGCCCGAACCCGGTCGGTCTCGATGCCCAACCAGGTGGCGAACTCCAGAACCGGGTCGGCCAGCCCGCCACTGATGATCCAGGCCTCGACCTCGGCATCGTGCAGCGCCGCCACCGTGGATTTGGCGTGAGGAACGGCGCCGGCCTTGTACCGGTTCTTGACCGACCGGATCTCGGATCGTGTCGGGTTCAGCATCTCCAGTCGCTGCCCGTAGACGTCCTCGAGCCGGCAGTCACCGGTCATGGCTTGATTGGTCAGCTCGGAGATGGCGTCCTGGTGGTGTGGCTCGACGGCCAGTTCGTCGATGCCCTCGACTTCGGTGAGAGTCGAATCACAGTCGAACAGCACGGTCTGATACGAGCGCCACGGCACTGTCCCCAGGGTAACGCCCTCGGTCTTGGCTCTGTCGGAGAACATGGTTCTCCAGTCGGAGTTCGTCACAAGGATTGAGCATAACCGCAATCTCCTCTTGACAGGTGATGACATAAAGATATCCTTATCCCTCAATACCTCTATGACCTCGTTTCCCTTCGACCACGCCGTCGCCGCCCTCCGTGCGGTGGCCGAACCCACCCGGCTTCGCGTTGTGGCCGCCCTGTGGGAGATCGAACTCACGGTGAGCGAGCTGTGCCATGTGCTCGGTCAGACCCAGCCCCGGGTCAGCCGCCACCTCCGTGTCCTGGGCGACGCCGGCCTCATCGAGCGCCAGGCCGAGGGCTCGTTTGCCTTCTACCGACCCACCTCCGACGCCGTCGGCTACCAGCTCGTGGTCGATGTCCTGGCCCGCCTCCAGCACAGCGACCCGACCCTGGAACACGATCGTGATCGAATCGGCCGGGTTCGAGCCGAACGGGCGGAGCAGGCCGCCGCCTACTTCGAAGAGATCGCCGGCCGATGGGATGCGGTGCGGGAACAGCTGGTGGCCGACAGCGAGGTGGAGAAGGCGGTGCTGGAACTCATGGGTGACGGCGCGGTCGGTCACCTGCTCGACATCGGCACCGGTACCGGACGCATCCTGGAACTGGCCGCCGACCGCATCGATCGGGGGACCGGCATCGATCTCAGCCGTGAGATGCTCAACCTGGCCCGCAGCCGGCTCGACCAACTGGGCCACCGTCATTGTTCGGTGCTCCACGCCAGCGCCTACGACCTGGGTCTCGACCAGGAATCGGTGGATGTGGCCGTCATGCACCACGTGCTCCACTTTCTCGACGATCCGGCCGGGGCCATCGCCCAGGCGGCCCGGACGCTGGTTCCCGGTGGTTCGTTGATCGTGGTCGACTTCGCACCCCATGGCGAGCAGTGGTTTCGTGACCGCTACCAGCACCGCTACCTGGGATTCGATGAGGAAACCGTTGTCCGCTGGTGCCGGAGGGCCGGGCTGGACGGCTCCGTCGTCCACCGCTTGGCCCGTGACGCCGACGACGCTCTCATCACCCTCATCTGGCACGTGACCAAACCCATCGACTGGAGTACGCAGTGAGCCACGACGTTGACATCGACCACGAGACCTTGCACCAGCAGTCGGCCGAGCGGCTGGCCCGGCGCGGCTGGCCCGCCACCCCGATCCGACCCGACATCGAGGTGTCCTTCGAGTTCTTCCCACCACCGCCGACCAGCGACACCGGTTTGGCCAAGCTGCGGGACTGCATCGACCGGCTGGCGCCGCTGAGCCCGAGCTTCATGAGCATCACCTATGGTGCCGGTGGCACCACCCAGGAGCGAACCCTGACCGCCATCGCCGATGCCAAACGATCGGTCGACGTGCCCATCGCCGGGCATCTGACCTGCGTAGGCGCTTCCCGGGACGAGGTGCTGGGTGTCGTGGATCGTTACCGGGAACTTGGCGTCAACCACATCGTCGCCCTGCGGGGTGATGCCCCGGAGGACGTGGACGATCCCTACCCCGGGTTCCCCGACGCCGCCTCCCTGGTGGCCGGCATCCGCAACCATGTCCAGGACCCTGATCTCGAGATCTCGGTGGCCGCCTACCCCGAGGTCCATCCCAAGGCGACATCGGCCGGCAGTGATCTGGACAACCTCAAGCGCAAGGTCGACGCCGGGGCCACCCGGGCCATCACCCAGTACTTCTTCGATCCCGAGGTGTTCCTCCGCTTCCTGGATCGGGCCCGGGCCGCCGGTATCGGTGTGCCCATCGTGCCCGGCATCATGCCCATCACCCATTTCGACAAGATCTGCTCGTTCAGCGGTCGGTGCGGCACATCGGTGCCGGCCTGGATGCACGACCTGTTCGGAGGACTCGACGACAGCCCGGAGATCCGCTCCCTCATCGCCGCCACTGTGGCCGCCGAACAGTGCCGCCGCCTGGCCGAACACGGGGTTCGCACCTTCCATTTCTACACCATGAACCAGGCCCCGCTGTCGCTGGCCGTTTGCCGCATCCTCGGGGTCCGGGCCGATGAGGTGAGGACCGAGTCGAAACCGGCTCTGGTCGGCTGACGGCCATCCCCGGTGGGCCGGCACCCACTGGATAGTTTTGCCACCATGACCATCCGCCGCCTACTGGGTCTTGCCTTGGTCGCCTCCACCTTGTCCTGTGGCCAAGCGCCGTCCACCACGACGTCCGAGCCGTCCACCACGACGTCCGCTGCCTTGTCCGTGATCTCCGATGCCGAGCCCGGGTTGCGGTACGACATCGGCGAGATCACGATCATCGAGGAAACCCAGGCCGGAACGATCGTCAACTTCGACCGCTACCAGTCCTGGGACGGCTCCAGCGGACCCGACTTCACCGAGGAACCGACCTACGCCGGGTCGACCGACGTGCAGTGGTTGAACAAGAATCCGCTGATCCGGACCTACCCGGTGGACCGCGAGGTCATGATCTTCGCTCTCAATCCCGATTGGGTAACCGAGTATTGCGACGGTGCCGAATCCGAACTGGACCAGTACGGTCCGTCCGGCGTCGTCGAACTCGCCGACCTGGTATCGGTCCCCGTCTCGCTGACCTTCGACGTCGAGGGCTCGATCGTGGTCGTTCGGGATCAGCAACCCTGCTAACGTCGGCGGTCACAAACGTCGGCGGCGACGGCTAGCCTGATTGGCACTTCGCTTGCAGCCGGTGTGGGTATCCTTGCCCAGGTCCCCACCCAGCGGGATGGAAGGCGGACCGACAGCAAGCCCATGACCTCGGAACTGGCCAACCCAGCACTCGGGTCCCCGAGTGGGATCTCGACCTCACCAACCGACTATCTCAGTCGACTGCACCTGTCGGTGGCCGAGGTGGGAGATCGAACCGTGCTCCTCGATCCGAGGGGATCGATACGCCAGCTGGTTGTTGCCCTCGGCGGGGGAGGATCGCAGGGGCTGCGCGTGGAGCGCACCGGGGAGATCCTTGCTCCGGGCTCGATCGTCGGTTACGCCGACATCCGCTCCGGCGATCGGGTCGAGTTCGTCGATGCCCGCCGGCCGGTGAGCTACACCTACGTCCTGCGTTTCCTGACCGGGGCCCGGGCCGGCGAGCGATTCGTGCTCCGGGCCGGGGAGACCCGGATCGGACGGGCCGCCGACAACGACGTGACCATCACCGACGCGGCCATGTCCCGCCATCATGCCGTGTTGAACGTCGACGGCGACACCGTCATGTTGGCCGATGCCGGCTCCACGAATGGGGTGATGATCGGCGATCATATGATCACTGCGCCCACCCCGCTCCAGCCCCGACAACGGGCCTTGGTCGGCCAGTCCTGGTTCGAGATCGTACGCGGCGATCATGAGGCCGAACCCGAGATCGAGGAGCCTCGCCACGCCGTCATCGGATTGAGCAATCGGGTCGAGTTGAACGTCCTGCACCGGCCCGTCGTCCCCTATGTCGGTGGCTACATCGAATTCCCCGAACCCCCGGACCGGCCCCGCCGACGGTTGCGCGGTGGCCGCGACGGTTTCGAAACGGCGAAGGTCCGGTTCGATCGGGAGTTGCAGGCCGTCAAGGACCGTCTGGTCGAAGCCAGGCGGGCCGAGATGGTCGGTCGCCTGGCCGAGGCCCCGTCGGTCTCGGACATCATCGAGTCGATCACCTCGGATGTCACCAACTGCTGGGGTGCGTCGGTGGCCGATGGGGTGGTGGCTCGAGTCGGACTGGCCACTCGCCCGACCAGGACCCACATGTTGGTGCCCGGCGTCGGAGACCCCGAACTCCGAGAAGAACTCACCAGGTTGGCCCACGACCACGAGCTGATCGAGGGGGTTCCGGCCACGGTTCGTTTCGCCGAGACCTCATCGGTGGTGATCACCGGTGCTCAGGCCACTGCCCTGGCCCAATCCCTGATGGCCCAGCTGGTGGGTCGTTACCGGCCGTCCGAGCTGCGAATCTGGGCCATGATCGATCCGGCTCGGGTCGAGTTCTGGGATTGGCTGAAATGGCTTCCTCACTGTGGTGGCCTGGCCGAGGACACCACCGCCCAGCTGGCCACCGGTGAAGACGGATATCAGCGGTTGATCGACGAGATGTCGACCGACCCGACCCGCTTCCCCCTGCTCCTGGTGGACGCCGAACTGTCGGAGGCCATCGTCGAGCGCCTCGAGGAGTTCGACTCCCCGATGTCGGCGCTGATCGTGGCCGGTGACGACCGGCCCCAGGACCAACGATCGCTCCAGATCGGCTCCGAGCCATTGAGCATCGACGTCGACGGTGAATCGGCGTCCATGTCGGATCCCATGATCATCGGCGTCGGCTACGAAACCACCACTCCCGAGCAGCTCGATCAGCTGGCCCGCACCCTGGCACCGGTGGTGGAGTCCGATCTGCTGACCTCGAGCCTTTCTCCGGTTCCGGGTGGCTGTACCTACCGCGTCGACCGGTCGATCGGCACCCTGAGCACGGTTCTCCGGGGCAACGACCCGGCCATCGTGGCCGAGCAGTGGGACATGTTGGACAACTGCCGGTTGTCGACCGTGATCGGCCATGAGGAATCGGGTCCGGTGGAGTTGGCCCTTGATGTCGCACCCCACGCCATCGTGGCCGGTCAGTACGAGTGTTTCCTCCCGGCGTGGTTGGCGACGCTGTCGGCCGGCTACAGCCCCCATCACTTCAACTTCTTCCTGTTCGATTCCCTGAATGGCCTGGTGTTCCGGGAGTGCCGATCGCTGCCTCACTGTGTGGGCGCGGTCGACGACACGCGACCGGTTTCGCTCAAGTCGGCCCTGGCCGCCCTGTCGGCCGAGCTGGATCGGCGGGAGGCGGTGTTGGCAAGTGTCGGGGTCGAGTCGATCCAGGACTTGAAGGAACGTACCTATGTGCTGCCTCGACTGGTGGTGGCCGTCGATCAGCTCGATCGGCTGGGGGAGTCCGCAGGTCTCGACCCGGTGGCTGAGCTCATCGAGTTGGCCTGGCGGGGTCGGCGACTCGGTCTCCATCTGGTGATCGGTGTCGGAACAGAGCTGATCCACGGGTCCGACGTTCTCGAGACCGCCCCCGACGATCTCCGTGATCTGGTCGACCTCGACGCCGTTGTCGTCCACCTCCCGAGGCCCGGGGTGGGCCGACTCCGCCGGGTGGGTTCCGAGCCCACACGGTTCACGGCCACCGTCGCCGGGCGCCGCCCCGAGATCGTGGTCCACCGCCTGGACCCCGGCGACGTCGAACGCCTGTATCGCGGGCCGATCCAGATCGCCTATCAGGACGACCTGGCCCGACTCATCACCCAGGTGACCAAGGCCTATGACTACTCGGGCGGTGTCCGACCGTCCTGGCTGGTGTAGCCAAGCGCTCGGGCCACCAGCTGCATGGGATGGATGGTGGGTACGCCGACGGCGCCGAGGTGCATCGAACAGCCGGGATTGGCCGAGGCCACCACATCGGGCGCGGCCCGCTCGATCGCCTCGACCTTGCGGTCACGGATCTTCCCCGACAGCTCGGCCTCGAGTACCGAATAGGCACCGCCGGCCCCACAGCACATGCCGTCGTCATCGAGTTCCACCAGTTCCCGCACGAACGGCCGTAGCAGATCCCGGGTCGCTTCGTGCACCCGCTGCACGTGCCGCAGATGGCACGGATCCTGGATGGCGACCTTCAGATCGAGCGGTTCGACCTCGGGCAACGTGTCGACGTGGGGGGCCAGGAACTCGTGGATGTCGAACACCCGGGTCGAGAATTCCTCGGCCCAGTGGGCGCCCAGCAGGTGTCCGTAGTCCTTCATGGCCGCCCCGCACCCGGCCGAGTCGGTCACGATGGGCCGATCCGGCGACCCGCCGTCGTGATCGTCGGTGAGTGCGGTGATCACGTCGCGGGCCATGGATCGGTAGTCGTTGCCCAGTCCGGCGTGGGCATGCAGGGCACCACAGCACGGGGCCATGTCGCCGGTCGGGGTGACGCCGAAGCCGGCGGCCTCCAGCACCCGCTGGCCGGCCTGGTGCACGTCGCGCTGCCAGGCGTCCATGACACAGCCGGTGAAGAAGAACACGTCGGTGCCCGTGGTCCGCAGCGGTTCCCGGGTGAGGGGCAGCTCACCCAGACCGAGCTGCTTGGGAACGAGCTTGGCCCGCTGGGCCAGGGCCAGGGCCGAGGAACCGGCTCGCAGCAGGGTGGGATTGGTCAGCGGCTTGAACCCGAGCTTGAGCCAGGCCGGCGCCCCCTTGCCCTCGTCGGTCAGGGTCTCCCGTACCCGTTCCATGAGGTGGCCGTAGGGCACGCTGGAGGGGCACGCCGGTTCGCAGGCCCGGCACTGGACGCAGGTGGCGAAGGAATCGACCACCTCGTCGTTCAGCGGGGCGTCGTGGAGCTGGACCTCCCGCATCAGCTGGATGCGACCCCGGGGCGACTTCGACTCCTCGCCGGTGACCCGGTAGGTGGGGCAGAACGGCAGGCACAACCCGCACTGGACGCAGATGTTGAGCTCGTCTTCGTTCAGTTTGAGGTCCACGTCAGGCTCCGGGATTTCGGCCGGGGTTGAGCCGGCCGGTCGGGTCGAACTGATGCTTGATCCGCTGGGCCACCGCTTGACCCACCGGATCCGGTTTCGGAGTCGGCTGAGGACCATCGGCGAACACCGTGCCCACCCCGATCGAGGCCACGTAGGTCCCGGTCAACTGTCGTAGGTCGGCCGGCGGCAACGACCACCGATAGGGGGGCAGCTCGGGTGGACCGGCGACCTCGGTGAAGTCGGCCAGCTTGGCCATGGCCTCGGTCTCGCTGTCCACGTCGGCCGGGTGGCCTTCCAGCAGCACCCAGGTCTTGTCGCCGTTCCACAACACGACCGATGGCTGCAGGACCGAGTCGAACACGGCGAACGGGTCGGCGCCGTCGCCGCCGAGCCACCGGCTGTGGGCGGGAATCGGGTTGGTGCGGAGGATGACCTCGCCCAGGAGGCCGAGGGTACCGAGGGCACCCGTCATCAGACGGGGCAGATCGAAGCCCGTCACGTTCTTCACCGTGGGTCCACCACCGGTCACCACCCGGCCCTCGGCCGACACGTAGCGAACCTGGAGCACCGAGTTCCGCAGCCGGCCTTTGCCCAGGACGTTGAGGTCGTTCTGGCCCACGGCGATGGCGCCACCCACCGTGCCTCCCCGGTCGGGAAGGGCGCAGCGCTGGCCCCGCTCGGCCAGGACGGCGGCCAGCTCGGCCACCGGGGTGCCGGCCCGGACGGTGACGACCATCTCCTCCGGGATGTAGTCGACCACGCCGGACGGGGCCTCGATGACGCGGCAGCCCTCGGCCAGGGGTCCGCCGAGGTCCCATCGGGTTCGGGCCCCGGCCACGGCCACCGGGTCGTCGGTACCCACCAGCTCGGCGAACTCCAGCATGACAGGATCGGTGACGGTCAGTGTTGCCTGCGTCATGGCTACCCCCATATCCCGGCTGGGATCTTCTTCAGCTGTTGGATGTCGGCACAACTGTGACCGGTCGGCAACACCTTGCCCGGGTTGGCGCGACAGTCGGGGTCGAAGCCCTGCCGCAACCGGTTCTGGTGATCGAGGTCGACGTCGGTATACAGCCGGTCCATGAACTTCTGCTTCTCGATGCCGATGCCGTGCTCTCCGGAAAGGACTCCGCCGGCGGCCAGCGACGCCGTGATGATCTCGGCCCCGGCGGCGTGGACCCGGTCGAGTACACCGGGTTCCCTGGCGTCGAACAGCAACAAGGGGTGGAGGTTGCCGTCGCCGGCGTGGAACACGTTCATCACCGTCAGGTCGTGGCGGTCGGCGATCCGGTATACCTCGTCCAGCACCTCGGCCAGCTTGGACCGGGGAACCACGGTGTCGTGCAGGTAGTAGTCGGGGGCGATCTGGGCGATCGCTCCGAACGCCGTCTTGCGCCCCTTCCACAGCAGCATGCGCTCGTGCTCGCTCTGGGCCACCTTGATGCCGGTGGCATTGTTGGCCCGTCCGATCTCGGCGATGCGCTCGGCGTCGGCGTCGATACCGGCCGGCAGGCCGTCGACCTCGGCCAGCAGCACGGCGGCGGCGTCGGTGGGGTAGCCCGCTCCGACGAAGTTCTCCACCGCCACCGTGATCTTGCGGTCCATGACCTCCATGGCGGCGGGCACGATCCCGGCCGCCACCACGTCGCTGACCGTCTGGGCCGCATCGTGCACGTCGGCGAACGACAGCAGCAGGGTGCGGACCGCCGGGGGGTTCTTGGTCAGGGTGACGGCGATCTTGGTGGCGATGCCCAATGTGCCCTCGCTGCCCACGAACACTCCCCGCAGGTCGAGCCCGGCCGGTTCGGCGTCGATGCCGCCCAACATGGCCACCTCGCCCGAGGCCAGCACCACCTCCATGGCCTGGATGTGGGCGTTGGTGACCCCGTAGGCCAGGCAGTGGGGCCCACCGGAGTTGTTGGCCACGTTGCCCCCGATGGTGGAGACCTGCTGGGACGACGGGTCGGGGGCGAAGTGGAACCCCAGGGGCCGGAGCCGCTTGGTCAGGTCGAGGTTGATGACCCCGGGCTCGACCCAGGCCACCCGGTTGTCGAGGTCGATGTCGAGGATGTTGGTCATCTTGGTCAGGCCGACCACGATGGGGGCACCCATGGGGATGGAGCCGCCGGCCAGTCCGGTGCCGGCGCCTCGGGGCACCACGGCCCGGCGGTGCTTCTCGGCGATCCTCATGATGGCCACCACTTCGTCGGTGGAGACCGGGTAGCAGACCGGCCCGGCGCCGCCACCGTCGATGACCGAGGCGTCGTGGCTGAGCAGCGATCGCTCGGCCCCGTCGGAGTGGACCCGATCCGGGGCCAGCGCCTGCTCCAGGTCGGCGTACAGGGGGTCGGTCGGAGGGCGGTGCGTGCGTTTCTTCAATCGATCGAACATGTTCTGCCTTGTCCCCGTCGACTACGTCGTCCAGTTTCGACCAAATCCGCCGGGCGTACCACTCGCGCCCGGTATTCAATTGCCCCAACGACGTCGGCGTCGACCGAGATGGCGGCTGCCATCTCTCGGTTGAAGCAGCTCCGGGTTCGGCACCTCCACCGGCCGCCACGGCAGCACGATCTCGGGTAGCGCGGTTACCAGAGTGTTGTCGAAGTCGAACAGCTTGATCGCGGTCGAGGACATCGATCGACCCCAACGGAACCGTTCACGTCGACCGATATCCCATCGGTGGATGCGACGGCCGCGATGTACTGGGGATCCCCGACGACGGAAAGGAGGGCCGAGGAACCCCGGAAACGGTGTGACGTGCTAGCGGACCGGCCCGAGCGTCTGTTCGTCCTCCGGAACCTGCATCGCACCGGTCATGATGGCCACCGCATCGTTCCTGGTGTGGGACTGCGGGGTGACAACCGCGACCCGACGGCCCAGGCGTTGCACATGGATCCGGTCGGCGATCTCGAAGACCTGCGGCATGTTGTGAGAGATGAGGATCACCGGCATCCCCCGCTCGCGGAGGTCGTTGACCAACTGAAGGACGCGGGCCGACTCCCGCACACCGAGCGCCGCCGTCGGCTCGTCGAGGATGATTACCTTGGATCCGAACGCCGCAGCCCGGGCCACGGCGACGGCCTGCCGCTGACCGCCCGACAGCGTCTCCACCGCCTGGGTGATGTCCTGCATCGTGGAGATGCCGAGGTCCGACAGCTGCTGTGCCGCCTCCGCCCGCATCCGCTTCTTGTCCATCATCCGGAGGAATGTGCCGAGCGGACCCGGTTTGCGAACCTCGCGGCCCAGGAACAGGTTGGTGGCGATGTCGAGCGCCGGCGACACGGCGAGGGTCTGGAACACGGTCTCGATACCGGCCCCACGGGCGTCGTTGGTGCTGCGGAACTGGACCGGCTGACCGTCGACCTCCATCGTGCCCGAGTCGGGGGTGTGAGCACCGGAGAAGCATTTGATGAGGGTCGACTTGCCGGCGCCGTTGTCGCCGATGACCGCCAGCACCTCGCCCGGAAACAGATCGAGATCGGCGTGGTTGAGGCCGACGACGTGACCGAAGGTCTTGATCAGGTTCCGACCTTTCACGATCGGATTGACGTCCACTGCAGTTGCGGTACTCACGCTTTCACCTTTCGGATCCACTGGTCGAGGGAGACGGCGGCGATGACGAGCAGGCCGACGGCCAGCACCCGGGGGGCCTGGTCGTAGCCGGCGAGCGCCAGACCGTTCTGGACGACGACGACGATCATGGCTCCCAGCAGCGTGCCGATCATCGTGCCCCGACCGCCGAACAGCGAGGTGCCACCGATCACCACGGCGGTGATGGTGTCGAGGTTGATGTCGGGGGCGACGTTCGGGCTGGCCGAGCCGACCCGACCGATGGTGATCCACGCCGCAATACCCATGATGAGTCCCGACACGGCGTAGACGCTGAACAGCACACGATCGGCGTTGATACCGGAGAGTTCGGCGGCGTCGGGATCGTCGCCGACGGCGTAGATGTGGGTGCCCCACGACGTGTAGCGGAGGATGTAGGAGAACAGGCCGTAGAGGCCAAGCATGGCCAGCACCCCGGTCATCACCTGAAAGCTGCCGATGCTGAACGGCGTGGTGCCCATGAGCCGCATGAAGTCGGGCAACTCGCCACCCTGGATGGTACGGGCTTTGAAGAGGATCAGGGTCAGAGCGGTGAACACGCTCAAGGTTCCCAACGTGACGATGAACGGCGGCAGCTTGAGACGCACGATCAGGAAGCCGTTGAAGGCCCCGGCCAGCGTGGCGATGGCGACACCGATGAGAATGGCCAGTGCCGATGGAAGCCCGAAGCTCGTGACGTTCGACGCCTCCTGAGCAGCAAGGTTGGCCATCATCATCTGCCCGAAGACCATGATGGCGCCGATGCTGAGGTCGATGCCGGCCGTGAGGATGATCAGGGTCTGGGCGATGGCCAGGGTGCCGACGATCACCGCCTGCTGCGTCATCAGCGAGAGGTTGGTGGCCAGGATGAACCGTTCGTTCAGGATCGTGAAGACGATCATGGCCAGGATGAGCACGGTCAACGGGCTGAGATACGGATAGCGGTGCAGGATGCCCTGGATCTTGGCGACGAGACCCGACGGTTGGTCGAACTCGCCACTCAGGTCCACGGCCCCCACCTCCGGTGTGACGGTTGAGCTCACTTAGTATTCCCCTTCGAGTTTTGCGGCCCTGGCAGGTGGACGCTTCGCGCGCCTGGCCCTTGGGCGTCGAGTTCATCTTGGTTCGGAGCTCGCACTCCGGCTTCCCGCTGTACTTTTTGCTGGTGTGACGAACGTACGTTACGGATTGCCGGGAGGCAAACCACTGGATCGTCGAGTAGGCGAAAGGGTGGTGACCGAGCCGGCCACCACCCTTTCTCGTGCCTATTCCTCGCTGTCTACTCGACGATTGTCGATCGCTTGGGACGGAAGTGGATCAACCCCAGGCGTTGTCGATGCAGAACTGGGAGCCCTCTTGATCGGCGACCGTGACGGTGTCCATCGGGTCGTCGGTGCAGAGGGTGACGCCGGTGTCGAAGAACGTGCCGTCGTCAGAGGTGTTCTCGGGCGGAGCGCCACCGGTGGCGATCTCGAAGATGGCCTCGACGCCGAGGCTGGCCATACGCAGCGGGTACTGCTGCGAGGTGGCCTGGATGCTGCCGCCCTGGACGGCCTGGACGCCGGCGAGACCACCGTCGACCGACACGATGATCACGTCCTCACCGATGACCTTGCCCTGAGCCTCGAGGGCGGCAGCGGCACCGAAGGCGGTGGGCTCGTTGATGGTGTAGACGACGTTGATGTCGGGGTTCTGCGACAGGCAGGTCTCCATGCCGGTCCGGCCCCCTTCCTCGTTGGCACCGGTCGCTTCGAGACAGGCGATCTCGTACTCGCCACCGGCACCGGTCGTGTAGTTGCCGGTCTCGGGCTCGTCACCGATGACGGTCAGATCGCCGATATCGATGCCCATGCCCCGGAGGAAGCCGTTGTCACGGCAGTAGTCGACCGACACGGTGCGGTCGTCGAAGATGATGAGGCGGGCGATGATGGCCTTCTCACCGTTGAGCTTGCCGGCGGCCCACTGACCGATGGCGTCACCGGCCTTGCAGTTGTCGGTGGCAAACGTGATGTCGACGACGTCCGGCGGGTCGGTCGGGGTGTCGAGGGCGATCACGTAGAGGCCGGCGTCGCGGGCCTTCTGAATGGCGTCGTTGACGTTGACCGACATCGGCGTGATCAGGATGCCATCCTGGCCCTGGGCGATGGCGGCTTCGATCAGTTCGATCTGGCCGGCGTCGTCACCCTCGGCCTGGCCGGAGCCGATGCTGATGTTGACACCGAGTTCGTCGGCCTTCTGCTGGGCGCCTTCCTGCATGGCGACGAAGAACGGGTTGGTGGAGTCCTTGGTGATCAGGGAGACGGACACCTCGCCGCCATCGCCCTCATCCATAGCCTCCTCGTCGGCGGCGGTGTCCTCCGTGGTCTCCTCGGTGGCGGTGGTGTCCTCCGTGGTCTCCTCGGTGGTGTCCTCGGTTCCGGCGTCGGTGCCGCTTTCATCATCGGATCCACAGGCGGCCGCCACCATGGCGAGCGCAAGTAGAAGGGCCAGCAGGCGCCAGCCATGAGAACGTAGTGACATGTGGGTCTCCCCCTGGTGCAAAGGTTGTGGTTGCAGCGACCTGAAGGGCGGCTGTGATCGATGAGACACTAGCCCGAACCGTTCAGGACGTTGGACGTTTGCACTGTATTGCAGCTTGACAACGTTGTCAAACAACCAAATCGTAATCTTGACAACGTTGTCAACGTCTGACACGATACGGACCACCGGTCAAGACCTCAGCCGGCAGTCGCACGAAGTAGCAGTCGGCGGCCGCAACCATCCGGATCAGGGGGGGACCTCGTGTCGGGCAACCGGCGTCCAACGATGAGAGATGTTGCCGCCGAAGCCGGTGTCAGCTTCAAGACCGTTTCCCGGGTGGTCAACGGTGAAGGCGGCGTGTCTCCGCACCTGGTCACGAAGGTCGAGGCCGCCGTGGCCGAACTCGGCTACCGCCCCGACCAGCGGGCTCGCCTCCTGCGCCGTTCGACCCCGGCGCCGGCAACGATCGGCTTCGTGCTGGTCGACGTGGCCAACGTCTTCTTCAGCAACCTCCTTCGGGGCATCGAAGAGGTGGCGATGAGCCGGCAGTGCCTCGTGCTGGCCGGCAGCACCGAGGGTGTGTTCGAGCGAGAGCGGCAACTCGTCGAGGCGTTCCTGGAGCGGCGGGTGGCCGGGCTGATCGTGGTCTCCTGGGGGGCCGCGGCCGACACCCTGAGGTCGGAGATGATCAGGGGAACCCCCGTCGTCTTCGTCGATGCCGAACCCGACATGGGTGACCTCCATATCGACGTCGTTCGAAGCGACCACCGGGCCGGCGCCAACGCCGCCACCCGACATCTGCTGGCCCACGGGCACACCGATATCGCCTACTTCGGCGACGATCCGACCATCTTCTCCGCCGGCCTCCGCCTGGACGGGTTCAGAAGTGCCGTCGCCGAGGCGGGGCTGACGGTCGGAGCCGGACGGGAGGTCACGGGATCCCACTCCCACCAGGAGTGGACCGGGATCATCGACCGGTACCTGGCGGCGACACCCCGACCGACCGCAATCTTCACCGCCCAGAACTTCGTGACGATGGGGGCGGTCCGAGCCTTGCATCGTCGAGGGCTGCGCGACTCGGTGGCCCACGTCGGCTTCGACGACATCGACCTGGCCGACGCGTTGACCCCCGGTGTCTCGGTGGTACCCCAGGATCCCCGCGACCTCGGTCGGCGGGCGGCCCTGCAGCTGTTCAAGCGACTCGACGGCGATCTGGGCCCGGCGGTGCGACAGGTCATCGCCTCCGACGTCATCGCCCGGGGCTCGGGCGAGATCCGCCCTCGCGGCCGCCACTGACAGGTGGAATCGTCGGTCGACGGACCCGTCGGTCGTGGGGGTGCCAGGTGCTAGACGTCTTCGTGGCGTGTTCCTTGGAGGTCAACACCCTCGTCACCAGCAGCGAACACCCCGAACACTGGTTCAGCCACCTCCCGGTATGGGCCGTGGCGTAGATTTCCCGGGCCGGCGCGCCGGTTTCGAACGCAGGGTGCCTCCGAGGCTGAGTCCGCAGCAGCCAATACCGCTGCTCTTGCGGCGTCGAGTCGGGCAGACAACCGAGCCTTTTGGTGGCTCGAGCATTTGGCGCCGCCCGGCCGTCGGCGGAGCTGCAACACTGTGTCCGTGAATCGGACAGGGCGGGCTTGGCTGCTCGATGTTCTCCTCGGCGGGATCGCCGGGGGTGTGGTCGGCGTGATCGTTGCCGTCAACGTGGTCATCTACTCCGGGGTCGAGCCCGGGTACGAGGCCACCATCGCCGAGGTGTTCCGGCAGAGCAGAGTTGTCGGCATCACCACGGTGATGGTCCTTGCCGCCGGTCCGGTACTGGGAGTTGCGGCCGCTCGAGCCATGCGGCGAAGGCGTGGTGGTCGGCCGCCGGTGGGATAGGGCGAAGGCGATCACGCGTGTTCCGGTGTCGACTCCCATTCGAAGAAGGTCGAGACCCCGAGTACCGCCTGGAGTAGCTCGGCGGCCGAATCAGGGGTTGGCTCCTGCTCGTAACGAGCTAGCGGTTCCACCACCGACGGGCACACATCGTCCAGCCCACCACGCAGGTCTTTCAAACGCGGTTCCCATCGGTCGTTGAGCAGGTAGGCCAGTCCCAGGGCTTCCCTGACCGCCCCCGCGGTCATGATCGATGACATCAGAGGGTCCCGGTCGTGGACATCGCGCCCATTGTCGAGCCCATCGACGGCCGAGTAGGTGCGATACGTGATCGTCTCCGATGGCACCCTGGGCCCAGCATCCAGCAGTTGGCGGGCTTTCTCCCGCAGCCGCTCGGCAACGCCGTCAGGGTCGAACAGGACGTGGCCGTCCAGGGTGAGGCGCATCGAGGAGGGACGTCCCTCGGCTACTTCCCGTTCGAAGTAGCTGCGAATGGTGGACTCCGGATTGAAAAACAGCTCGCATGGGACACCGTCGAGCCGGCGCTGGACTCGTTGACGGTGCTCTCCCTCGATCACCACCCATAGGTCGAGGTCGCTGTGGGGATCACCCCTTCCGAGCGCCACACTCCCCGACAGGGTCACCGCCAGGGTCCGACTCGGATACTCGAACACGACGTCCATCGCTCTCTCCGCCGCACCGAGGAACCTGTCGGGAAGCGTCGACGGGAACACGATCTCAGGCCGCACCGGTCAGCGGATCATCTCGCCCAGGGCGGCGAAGCGGAGCATGTGGGCCTGGCCGGCGTGCAACGCATACTCGTCGATCATCTTGACCAGCGTGGCTTGAAGCGATCGGCCGTGACCCCGACCCCGGGCCTCCAACGACGACATTCCGGCGACGACGGCCTCGGCCCGCTCCACCTCCTCGAAATACCCGTGCAGGTCCTCGTCGACGGTGACGGCCGAACCTCCGGCGTAGTCGTCCTCGCCATAGCGGAGCACCATCTCGCCGCCTCCCAATCCACACGAAAGCCAGACGTGCTCCATCTGGGTCATATGGCGGACCAGGCCGAGCACCGACAGCTCGACCGGCGGGATCGACCGGTGGGCCAGTTGCTCAGGCTCCAGGTCACGGAGCTTGCGCTGGAACTCATGTCGCTGGTAGCGAAGCCAGGCCTCCAGGAAGGCCCGGGGCTCGAGACCCGGGTCGGGCTCCTGCCACGCCGAGAGATCGACATCGGCCAACGGTTCGATGGTCACCGACCCGACACTAGTCGGCCAAAAGGCAAGCGGGAGGGCCACCGTCTGAGCCAGAATGGGCCGTCCGATACGACAGCTGCGGTCCGAGCTTCGCCAGCTCCCCGCCGTGTCGGTCGAGGACCTTCGCCGGCGGGCCGACGAGGCCGCTCGTGCCCATCGTGAGCTGGACACCCGGATACAGCGGAACTGGGATGTTCGCACAACCATGTGCTGATCGTTCCGAGGTGAGGGTGGGTCCGGGACTCGTTATCCGGTGGTGACTGTGGTGGCGGGAGCCGTCGTCGTCGTGACGAAGGAGCGCTGCACGAAGTACAGGTCGAGCTCATAGGGAGCGTCCAACTCGTCCAGCGCACTCTCCAGCCGTTTCACGTCGGCCGTGGTCGGCTCCCGGGGCCCGGCGATCTCGACCATCAACCGCTCGCCGTCGTAGACGAGGTCGCGCACGATCCAGCCCCGGGTCGCCCCCCACAACTCCGCCTCGTTGCGCATGGATTGGGTGGTGAGTTCGAGGGGTGTGACCACTCCGTCACCGGGGCGGATGATCTCCCGCTGGGTCCAGTTCATCCGAGGGGTGAGCGACGGGTTGATGGCGGCCAGGCGGTCGCCGAGATCGGTCAGGGATGGCGGATCACCCGACCCGGTGACGTCGATGCGCACGGTCGAGTCGGCGATCGACACCGTGTCGAGTCGATAGTCGATGCCCGACTCCTCGAGCCAGGCCACCACCTCGGCCCGAACCTCGGAAAGAAGCCGCTCGTCGGGTGTGGGCGGCGCAATGGTGGTGGTGGTGGCCCGTTCGACACGAATCCATTCCACCAACACATCGGAATCGGGGAATCGGGTGGCCAGGTCGGTCTCCAGGGAGGACTGGTCGGGCGGGGCGTCGAACCCTCTCACGTCGACCACGATGGTGTTGCCGGTTATCTGCACCGAGCGTTCGAGGTTCCGGTCACCGAGCCAGGCATCGACCCGCTCCTCGGCGTAGTCGAGGTCCTCCGTGGCCTGGATGCTGGCCTGCGATGCCTGATAGAGGGGGTAGGCCACAACGGCCACGGCGGCGGCCAGGGTGACGGCCGCCAGCACCAACCCCGACAGTTTGTTGGCCAGCCTTCGGGGCGGAACGAAGCCGGTGACCACGAAGATCACAATGCTGGCGAAGACGATGGCGGCCAGGTTGGTGGTGTAGAGCAGGGCCGCCCCTTGGGCCCGGGCCGTGTCGCCGGCCTCGATGGTGATACCGAGCGCTGCCAGCGGCGGTACCAGGGCCACGGCCACCGCCACCCCGGGTAGCGAGGCGGAGACGTCGTTCCGCACGGTGGCGTAGGCCCCGGCGGTTCCGGCGGCCAGGGCCACGATCAGGTCGCGGATGTCGGGCCGGGTCCGGGACAGGACTTCGTCGGTGAAGGGCTGACGGGGCAGGACCTTGGAGATGAGCCATGCCACGGCCACGCACCACAGGCTGGCCAGGATCACTCGGATGATCGACCGGATGCTCTTGCCGGGCAGGGCCATCGACAGCGAGGCCCCGGTGGCCAGGACCGGTTGCATGAGGGGAGCCAGCAGCATGGCCCCGATGACCACGGCGGCGGAGTTCAGGCTGAGTCCCATGGTGGCCACCACCACCGACAGCGTCAGCATCAGGGTGAACCGGTAGGCCCAGTGCTCGACCCTGCGGATGGCCAGGTCGGTCATCACCCGTCGGCGATCTTCGGGTTCCAAACGACGGTGCCACCACGGCTTGGCCGGCAATGGCTTCATCGGATCGGGACTGGTCGGTCCATTGGACCTCGAGTTGTTCTCCTGGGTGGCGGCTGCCGACACATGTCGGATTCTAGGGTCAAATGGCATCGGCACCGGGTTGCCCTGGTAGTTTGGGTCGGGCGCCCGGGCAGCGTTGGGTGGGCCAATGGAATTTCGACTGGGAAATCAACAGCGGCACTCGTTGGTGGCGGTGGCAATGATTGCGGCCGCCACCCTCATCGGTCTGGTTCTCCTTGATCAGAGGGGCGCCGACCAGCAGGATCCGCTGGCCGGTCTGACCGAAACCGCCGAAACCGTGGTGCTGGGACCGGGGCGTGCCGATGACGAGGACGGCCCGGGTCGGTCCTCGTCCCGATTCGGTGCCCCCGTTGCCGAAAATGTCGAAACCGATGACGAGGCGACCAAGACACTGGCCACCCTGCGGCGATCGAGCTCGACCACCGGTTCCACCGTCGGCTCGACGTCGCCCACCACCAGCACCACGACCACTGCTCCCCCCACCACGGCTTCCACCCCCACGTCCACCGCGACCACGACTGTCACGACCTCCAGCACGACGTCGGCCGTCACCACCACCACCACCACCACCGCCACCACCGTCACCACCACCACGGCGAAGAAGAACAAGTGCCGGGGCAACAATCCCAAGTGTGACGACGACCGACCCGGGCCCGGGGACTGACCTCTGGCCGGCGTCGTCCCGTCGTCGTGGAGAGACCTGCCGGCGGGCGTTCGCATCCTCATTGCCGCCCTCTTCGCCACGTCGATGGCCAACCGAGCGCAATTGGTGGCCCTCGGGCTGCTGGTTTTCGACATCACCGGGCGGGAACTCGACCTCGGCCTGCTGGGTCTGGCCGAGTTCGTGCCGTTGTTCGTCATGGCTCCGTTCAGTGGTGCCGTGGCCGACCGCTTCGACCGACGGGTCGTGTACCGCGTCGGTCTGTTGACCGAGGCGGTGGCCAGCATCAGCCTGTTCCTCTACGCCCGGACCGATGCCACCTCCATCGGCCCGGTTCTGGCCCTGGTGGTGGTATTCGGCCTGGCCCGGTCGTTCGTAGCCCCGGCCAGTCGGGCCCTCCCCATCGATCTCGCTCCCCGGGGCACGGTGGAGCGGGTGGTAGCGCTGCGATCGGTGTCGTTTCAGACGGCCGGCATCCTTGGTCCCCTACTGGTCGGGCTTCTCTTCACCACCGGTCGGTCCTGGCCCTTCCTGCTGTCGACGGCGGGGTTCGTGGTGTCGATCGCCCTGCTTCGTCTGGTGCCGGCGTCGGGGGTGCGGCGGCTGGAAAGCCCACCGGGCCCGGCCCAGGCCATGAAGGATGCCATCGACGGCCTCCGGTTCATGCGCCGGTCCCCGGTCGTGTTCGGCGCCATCAGCCTTGATCTGTTTGCCGTGCTGTTCGGCGGGGCGGTGGCCCTGTTGCCGGCCATCGGCGAGAAGCGTCTGGGGGTCGACGAGGCCGCCGTCGGGTTCATGTACTCCACCATCGGCATCGGGGCGCTGGTGACGGCGGCCATCCTCTCGGTCCGTCCGGTGGCTCGCCACGTCGGCCGGGTCCTACTGTCGGTGATCGCCGTGTTCGGACTGGCCACCGTGGTGTTGGGCCTCACCACGTCCTATGTGGTGGCGTTGATGGCCTTGTTCGTCCTGAGCGCGGCCGATGCGGTGAGCGTGTTCATCCGGGCCACCATCGTTCCCCTGGCCACCCCGGAGGACATGCGGGGCCGGGTGCTGGCGGTGGAGAACATCTTCATCGGCGGCTCCAACGAGCTGGGAGGGTTGGAGTCGGGCCTTACCGCGGCCTGGTTCGGGTTGGCACCGGCCGTGGTCGTGGGCGGTGTGGGCACTCTGACCGTGGTCGCTCTTGTGGTCACGGTTGTTCCCCGAACTCCGCCGAATCGATCGGTTCGAAGAGCTTCGATCTGCTCGGTCGTAGCTCGACCCACAGGGGCCAGTGGTCGCTGGCTTTGACCTCACGTTCCACGCCGGCATCCAGCGATTCCATGCCTCGGGTGAAGATGTGGTCGAGGTGGAACAGCTTGCCGGCCCGGCGCAGGCTGGGCCCGGCCGACGCCGACACCCGTTCCAGTTCGAACAGTTCATACAGCTCGTCGATGGCGTCGACCGAGGTGAGGGTCGTGGTGTTGAAGTCGCCGGCCACCACCAGGTGATCGGGATTGTGGGCGATGGCCCGGGCCGCCACCGCCGTGTACTGACTGATGCGCCGGGCAAGCGACAACGAGGGGATCTCGGCATGGACCGACCACACCGACACGTCCCCGCCCGGCCACTTCACCTCGGCGTGAACCGCGGCCCGGGGCCGACCGTAGGCCTTGGCCACATAGGGCAGTCGCAGGACCGAACAGTCCGTGAGTGGAAACGGGGACAGGATGGCATTGCCGAAACCCCGGCCGGTCCGGTGGTCCTTGGACGACTGGGAGTAGACGTAGTTGAAGCCGAGCTCCCCGGCGATGCGTTGCACACCGGCCGGGTCCATCTCCTGGAGGCAGATGGCGGCCGCCTTGCTCAGGTTCTCGTGCTCGGACAATCCCCGGATCCCGCCGCTGACGTCGAGGCCGTCCTCGATGTTCCAGCACACCACCCGGAAGGTGTGGGCATCGGGCGTGGGACGACCGTCACCATAGTGACCGATGATGAGGTTCGGTTCGGAGGCTCGGGCCCGCCGTCGTAGTCGGTTGACGGTGGTGAGCCGCTCCCGCTTGGGTGGCAGGTTGGGCAGCCGCATGCTCAGAAGTGTACGAGTTGCGAGATTTGCTCGGGATCCAACACGAGGTGCAGCGGCGAATTCTCCGGCAAAAGGAAATCCCGAGGTATCGGCCGAAGGCCGGGACATCTACCCTTCGTTCATGGCCATTCGAGACACCGTGACCTTCGCCTCCTCCGAACTTCAGGGGGTGGAGGGCTACAAGCTGCTGACCGGACTGGTGGTGCCCCGGCCCATCGGCTGGATCGGGTCCCGGTCGGCCGACGGGGTCAACAACCTGGCCCCGTACTCGTTCTTCAATGCCGTTTCCGGTGATCCGCCCACCGTGGTGTTCTCGCCCGGCGCCGGGTCCGGGGTTCGCAAGGACACCGCCGACAACGTCCGGGCCAGTGGCGAATTCACGGTGAATGTGGTGACCGCCGAGGTGGCCGAGGCCATGAACGCCACATCGGCCACCCTTCCCGCCGATCGAGGACGAGTTCAGCCACGCCGGTTTGACGGTGGTGGAGTCGACCATGATCGACGCTCCCCGGGTGGGTGAGGCCAAGGCCCAAATGGAGTGCCGGGTCACCCATCAGCTCCATGTCGGCCGGCAGGAAGGAGGGAGCTGGCTCATCGTCGGCGAGGTGGTGGCGTTCCACATCGACCCGGAGTTGCTGGACGGCACCCGCGTCGACCAGGTCAAGCTCCGCGCCATCGGCCGCCACGCCGGGAACTGGTACAGCCACGCCGAGGACCTGTTCGAGCTGACGCGCCCGGCGTGATACGCCGGCGGCCGTGGACAGGGAGGGCCGCCGCAACGTACGTTCAATGTTCATCGCGAGGCAGAACGGCGAGAGGGAACTGGACGAGGTCTCAGTCCTCAACGCGCCGCAGTGAAAGGATGGAACATGGCAGAGAAGGGTCGAAGTCTGGTCGATCGGTTCGGCGAGCTCATGTCGGAAGGCGACGCTGACGCGTTGGCGGAGCTGTACGCTGCGGACGCCAAGCTCGTGCTGTTCAATCGGGTGATGTCCGGACGGCAGGAGATCAGGGAGTTCCTGGTCCGCCGCCTTGCCTCATATGGTGACTACCACGTGGTTTCGGTGGATCAGTTCCAAGACGCAGGCGATGTTGTCATCTGGGAAGCCACCGTCGAAGTGGAGATCGGTTTCCTGCAAACCACCCACGTGGTTGTTCTCAACAGCGAAGGTCTGATCCAGCATCACGTTCCAGGAATTCGCGGATACTGGGGCATGTAGCAGCACCAGGCACGATGCGCCGCGTCCTACGAGCCGCGTCCAAGCCGATGACCCTACGCTGACACCATGACCAAGGTGTCGAGCGAGACCAAGGCCACCCGACAGCCGAATGACCAACCCGACCGACCCCTGATCGGGATTCTGGTGTGCGACCACGTCAAGGGTGACGACCTGATCGCCGCCGCCGACGGCCTGGACTACGACGCCATGTACACCGCCCTGCTACGGCGGGCCGAGCCTGAGCTCGACATCAAGATCTACGACGTGGTCAACGGCGAATTACCGGAGCGCACCGAGGAGTGTGACGCCTGGATCATCACCGGCGCCCGCTACGACGCCTACTCCGACGAGCCGTGGATCAAGGCGCTGCGGGACTTCGTGGCCGAGCTTCACGACCAGCAGGCTCGCCTGGCCGGTGTCTGCTTCGGGCATCAGATCGTGGCCCACGCCTTGGGGGGCCAGGCCGGCCCGGCGGGGGAGTGGAGGGCCGGCCCCCAGGAAATGGCGGTGGACCCCACCCCATGGTTCGCAGGAGGCACGGTGTGGCTCAACGCCATGCACCGCGACGTGGCCCGAACCCTGCCGCCCGACGCCAAACCCATTGCCACCGGAACCACCGCCGAGTACCCGGCCTACCTGGTTGGCGACACGATCTTCTGCGTCCAGGACCACCCCGAGTTCAACCGCCGCTACACGGCGGCCATCATCGACGCCCGCCGGGAACGAATGGGTGCCGAAACCGCTGACGCCGCGGCCAGGACGGTGATGGAGATCGATACCGACGGCGACGTCGTCGGCCGGTGGATCGTCGACTTTCTTCTCGACCGTCGAACCACCCTCCGATCCCACTGGCCGCACTAGGATGCGACACCGGGGTTGGCGCCCCGTACCCAGTCGGCGTCGTTGGAAAAGAAAAACCACAGGTTGCACCCCGGCCAACATGGCCGGTTCGCTCGGTTCAGATGTCATCGGTCGGCCATAGAGTTCACTATATGACTGCTGTCTCCGATGCCTCCCCCGCATCCCCGACGCCCGGCTTCCTCAGCCTGGAGCAACGCCTTCGGGCCGCTCTACCCGCAGGTGTCGACTACGCCACGGTTCGGTTCAGCGAAGCGCGATCCGGAACGGCTCACCGTGCGCCAGGGTGTGGTTCAGCCGACCGACAGTTCGGTCGACGCCGGAGCCATGATCACCGTGTGGGCCGACGGGGGCTTCGGCTATGCCGCCACCTCGGATCTCACCGAATCGGGCCTGGCCCGGGCGGCGGAGCGAGCCACCCGTTGGGCCCGGGCCACCGCGGGCCGGGCGGTGGCGACCGACCCGCCCTTCGACCAGGCTGTGACCGGGCGGTATCACTCACCGGTGGCCGAGCCGTGGGACGATACCACCCTGGCCGAGCGCATCGACCTGCTGGTTCGGGCCGATGCCAACCTCGCCGTCGACGAGCGCATCGTCGACCGGTTGGCCGCGCTGGCCCGCATCGACACCGATTCCCTCATCCTCACCAGCAACGGGGGCCGGATCGAGCAGCTGACCCGCAACACCTACCCCTCCATGGCCGCCACCGCCAATGAGGGCACCAACACCCAGACCAGGAGCTACGGCCGCAATTCGTTTGTGGGTCAGGGCGGGCGTGAGGTGCTGGCCCGGTTCGACTTCGACCGGCGCTCGACCGAGATCGGTCACGAGGCCATCCAACTGCTGACCGCCCCCAACTGCCCATCGGGGACCATGGACGCCGTGCTGGCCCCGGACCAGATGATCCTGCAGATCCATGAGTCCATCGGTCACCCGCTGGAGCTCGACCGTATCCTGGGCGACGAACGCAACTACGCCGGTACCAGCTTCGTCACCCTGGACATGTTCGGCAGCTATCGCTACGGCTCGGATCTGCTCAACGTCACCTTCGACCCCGACGTCGACGGCCAGTTGGCCAGCTACCGCTTCGACGACGAGGGCACCCCGGCCACCAGGCAGTACCTCATCCGCAACGGCATACTGGAACGGCCTCTGGGCGGGGCGCTGTCCCAGGCCCGGGCCGGTGTCAAAGGGGTGGCCAACGCCAGGGCGTGCAGCTGGAACCGACCCCCGATCGATCGCATGGCCAACATCAACGTGGAGCCGGGTGATCTGACGGTCGAGCAGCTGATCGCCGGGGTCGAGCATGGTGTCTACCTGGAGACCAACAACTCGTGGTCCATCGACGACAGCCGCAACAAGTTCCAGTTCGGTTGTGAATACGGGAGGGTGATCGAGAACGGCGAACTCGGTCATGTCATCCGAAACCCCAGCTACCGGGGAATCTCGGCCACCTTTTGGCGCAGCCTGTCCGGGGTGGCCGATCGCGACAGCTTCGCCGTGATGGGCACCCCGAACTGTGGCAAGGGCGAACCCAACCAGATGATCGGAACCGGACATGGGGCCCCGGCCTGCCGATTCTCCGGTATCGACGTGTTCGGGGGTGTGGAATGAGGACCGTCGCGTCGTCGGGTTCGGGGCCGGCCACCCCATCGCTTCGAGGATCCGACACCTCGAGCCGGGCCGGGGCCGGTGTGCAGACCTACTTCAACGAGCTGTCATCGTGGGCCAATGGCCGGCTCCGGGGTGAGGAAGTGCTCACCCTCTATCTGGCGGCCGAGGACTCCAACTTCGTGCGGTTCAACCGCAACCTGGTGCGCCAGGCCGGGTCGGTTCAGCAGCGTTCGTTGTCGGTCGACCTGATCGAGGGCCGGCGGCACGCCACTGGTTCCATCCAGCTGTCGCAGGACACGGCCATGGATCAGGACCGGCTGGCCCGCCTGATCCGTTCGCTGCGGGAGCAGCGCTCGGTGGTGCCCGAGGACCCCTACCTGGCGGTGTCCACCGACGGGGCCTCGACCGAGGAGATCACGGTGACCGACGGGGCGCGCTCCGACGAGGTGATCGACGAGATCCAGACCGTATCCGACGGCAAGGACCTGGTCGGAATCTATGCCGACGGTTCGCTCCACCACGGGTTCGCCAGCTCGCTCGGTCAGCGCAACTGGTACCAGACCTCCACCTTCAACTTCGACTGGAGCTTCTACCTCCACGCCGACAAGGCGGTGAAGAACACCTATGCCGGGCAGCGGTGGGATGGCAACGCCTTCCGGGCCAAGGTCGAGACGGCGTCACAGCAGCTGGCCGTGCTGGGCCGAAACCCCGTGGATCTGCCTCCCGGCGGCTACCGCACCTACCTGACGCCCAGTGCCATGGAGGAGCTGATGTCGCTGCTGGCCTGGTACTCGTTCGGGTTGAAGGCCCACCGCACCCGCCAGACACCTCTGCTGAAGCTGGCCACCGGCGACGAGGCCCTGCACCCCTCGGTTCGGATGACCGAGGACACCGCCGGCGGTACAGGCCCCAACTTCCAGGAGCAGGGTTTCCTTCGTCCTGATCAGGTGGTGCTGATCGAGGACGGCCGGCTGACCGATCATCTGGTGTCGCCCCGCAGCGCCCGGGAGTACGGGGTGATGACCAACGGGGCGTCGGCCTACGAATCGCCCGAGTCGCTGGCGCTGGCCCCGGGCACCTTGCCCACCGACCGGGTCCTGGAGCAGCTGGGCACCGGGCTGTACATCGGCAATCTGTGGTACCTGAACTACTCGGATCGGGCCGGCTGCCGGACCACGGGCATGACCCGGTTTGCCACGTTCTGGGTCGAGGGCGGTGAGGTGGTGGCACCCGTCAACGTGATGCGGTTCGACGACACGGTGTACAACATCCTGGGCCGCAACCTGGTCGACCTCGGCGATCGGGCCGACACCATCCTGAACCCGTCAACCTACGTGGCCCGTTCATCGTCCAGCCTCACCCTGCCCGGCGCGCTGGTCGAAGACATGCGCTTCACCCTGTAACCGGTTCGGTCACGCCCTCGGGCCGGTTAGCACCGACTGTGCCGGCGGCGTCTCCCCAGCAGTCGTCAACTCGACAACCACATGAGCACGGCCTTGACCCGGCGGTGGGCGTCACCCGAGTGATCGAGATCGAGCTTGGAGAAGATGTTGTTGATGTGTTTGGCCACGGCCTTTTCGGAGATGACCAGGCGCTCGGCGATGGCGGCATTGTTCAAGCCTTCGGCGATGGCGGCCAGCACCTCGGTCTCCCGTGGTGTCAGTCGGCTGAGTGGCCCGCTGCCGGCGGAACCCCCGCCCACCAGGAGGTCGATGATCTCGGGATCGACTGAGGATCCTCCCTCGTCCACGGCATGAATGGCACGCTCCAGTTGCTCCACGTCACCGATTCGTTGCTTCAGCAGGTAGCCGAGTCCGTCCGATCCGTTCTCGAACAGCATCAACACGTACTCGGGCTCAGAGTACTGGCTCAGCACGACCACACCGGTTTCGGGGTGCTCGGCCCGGATGCGCAGCGCGGCCCGGATGCCCTCGTCGGAATGGGTCGGCGGCATGCGGATGTCGGTGATCACCACGTCGGGCTCGTGGTCGACCACGGCGTCCATCAGCTCGTCGATGTCATTGCACTCGGCGGCCACCTCGACGCCGTCGATGTCGTTGAGCAGGGTCCGAACCCCCTGGCGAATCAGCAGGCTGTCGTCGGCCAGCACGATGCGGGTCACGTTCACTCCTCCCGGTCAGTCCGGGGATGGGCGTCGGGGAACACCGCGGTCACCACGGTGCCGTCGCCCGGTTCGGATGCCAGTTCGAACAGTCCCCCGACACTGCCGACTCGATCTGCCATGTTGATCAATCCGCGGGTTCCGGCCACCGTCTCGGGATCGAAACCCGGGCCGTCGTCGCTCACGGTCAGGCGAAGGCCGGTGTCGTCGTCGTGATCGAGTTCGATCGTGACCGCCGCCGATCCTGCGTGTTTGGATGCATTCTGCATGGCCTCGGTGCAGCAGAAGTACACGGCGGATTCGACATCACCTTCGAAACGCCCGATGGCGCCGATTCGAAGTGTCACCGCCTCGGCCCGGGGTCGAGCGACGGCGTTCAGCGCCTCGGGGAGGCCGCGCAGTTCGAGCAGGGGAGGGTGAATCCCACGGGCCAGGTCCCGCAGTTCGGTCATGGCCGCCTCCACTTCCTCGACGGCGACGTCGAGGTCCTCGAGATCGATCGTCACCCCTCGCCGTCGCCGGCCGGCCAAGCGACGCAGCGACAGCCCGAGCGCCACCAGTCGTTGCTGGGCGCCGTCGTGGAGGTTCCGTTCGATCCGGCTGCGCTCGGTGTCGGCGGCATGGACCAGCCGGCGCCGTGACTCGGCGATCTCGGACTGTAGTCGGATGGCCTCCTCGGCCGATCGCCGATAGGTCTCATTGGTGGTCTGCACCAGCAGCCCGATCGGAATGGCTTGACCGGCCAGCCCGGCCATGACGACGATCAGCTCCAGATCGTCGCTGACGTCGTCGATGATGCCGTCGTCGTCGAGCCCGATACCGATGGCGCCGATGACGGCCAGGGTGAGCGCAGCGGAGGCCAGGAACCAGGTGAGTTCCCGGCGCCCGAGGTTGGGCACGGCGAGGACCAGCGGCATGATCACGGTCAGCACCAGCACGGCCAGCAGCCACGGCAGCATCACGGTAATGGCCACGGCCAGCAGCCAGTTCGATCCGGCCGTCACCGCCAGAGCCGCCGTCAGCGATCGGTCGACGAGTCCCCGGGCCACGGTGAGCAGGGCGGCATGGGTCAGGAGAGCAGGATAGATGAGCCAGACGGCATCGAGTCTGGCGATGGTGAGGTGGAGCCCGGCGACGGCCACGACGGCCACGAAGACCGACGTCCGATCCAGGGTGATGAAGGAACGGACCTGGGCCGCGGCCACCTCCCCGCTCGCGGAATCGGCTTGCCGGGCACGATGGGCGACGTGCATCGGCCAACTATACGAGACGGCTCTCGTCTCGTGCCGGTTGATCCGAGCATGGGGGCCCCGTCGCATCAGGCTCCGGTTCTGGAAACGGTCCCGCTTACGAAGCTGATCCGGCCGCTCTCGTAGTCGAAGTTCCAGATCGACTTCGAGTCACAGACCCAGGCGTTCCAGGCGCCCGCCGCCCGCCACTCGTCACTTGCCGTGCCGTCGATCAGGAACGACACCGTCATCGAACCACCGATGCAGGTAGGTGGCCAGTAGTGGAGCTCGATGCGGGTGTTGGTGTCCTTGCGCAGCAGACCGCTCAGATCGATGAAGTTCGATCCCTTGTAGGTCCTGACCTCCTGGCCGTTGACGGTCAGCACCGCCGACGAGGACACGAGATCCAGCTGCATGCCGACGTTGCGGTCCCGCTGGGAGCGGCTGCAGTTGATGTCGAAAACCCGGGCCTCGTCGGTCACCGACAGTTTGGTACCGTCCAAGGTGCGTAGCACCAACTCCAGTGGCTTGGCCGTGGTGGTGTCCACTGCCTTCATGAACTCGCCGATGCTGCCCGACCGCAGGGCGGCCCGTGCCGCTTCAAGTGCACTGTCGTCGTTGCCGCCAAGCACCTCGATCTGGATCTCGGATTCCCTGAGGATCTGCTCGTAGTGGGAATCGACGTTGGCGTCACCGCTGAGCCCACCGTAGGACCAGGCTATGGCGGCCTCGAGATCCGTGGCGTGGCTGGCGTTGGTGGTGGTTGCGGTCAGGTAGACGATTCGGCCATAGGTCACCGAGTCGATCAGAACCGGCGGGCTGCCGGAACCGGCCCGGCCTTGGCCCTCGATCCTCGTCAGATCCTCCATGTCGGTGCTCGGGGCGAAGTACGAACCGGGGGTGGTCTTGGCTGATCGATCGGCGTTGATGCTGAACATGGGTTGGGTCAGCCGAGCCACCACCGTATGCCGTTCCTGACCTTTACGTTGTTCGAACGACGAACCGAAGCTGGCCCGCAGGCCGGGTGAGTCGTAGCGGAGCGAGACACCCATGTCGAGGATGGCCTCCTCATAGGAACTGGCCGTCGACTGGACCAGGCTGATGTCGGCCGGGACCACGGGTAGACCGGTCAAGCGGGCGTCGGCGTCCCGCATGAGTTGGCCGACCGCCTGCTGCAGGCTCGACGGGGTCGGGTCATCGACCATCACCGTCGGCGCCGCTGAGGCCAGATCGACCCGCAGCGGGATCGGTGACCGGGCCAGCGGCAGGACCTGAAGATCGCCGTCCTCGATGAGCGATCCGTCGACGACGAGGCCGGGCAGCAGATCGCCGGTGAAGGGGAAGGCGGCGAAGGTGTCGAACGGGCCGGCCCGGAAGGTGCGGGGCTCGGCCGATGGTCGGCAACTCACCTGGATTCGGTTCGCTTCGATCCAGCTGTCGGCGGTCAATGTGCGGGCGTCCTGGAACGGTGCCAGCGGGCGGGCCTGCCACGGACCGTAGGCGGCGAGTCGAGCGTCGACGGCCGGGTCCGGCATCGGGATCGTCGAGGTGGTACGTACGGGGGGAGCGGTACCGCCGACCGTGCTCGAGGTTCCGGGCGGGATGGCGGTTGTGGCCGTCTCACCGGGAGTCGTCGTCGAACTCGTCGCAGTGCCAAAGGTGTTGTTGGGACCGATCGTCTCCTCGACCAGGCCGCAAGCCGACGCCGACAGAGCCAGGGTGACTGCGACGACGGTAGTGGTCCACAGTGAACGCATGAGATCCTCCAGTGCTGGGTGTGATCTCATCGTGAACGATCATCGAGTCCGGCTCGATGGCGCCTTCACCTGTCTCGGTCTTCAACTCCTGTCCACGGCAATGGTGGTGCCTGTACCACCTCGCCCACCATGTCCGTGACGGTTGGTTGACGGCTCGGCGTCAGACAGCCGACGGTCAACATCGTTCGCGTCCCGAATTGGTCCGATCGGATCACATCGGCGGTAACCACCACCTATTCAGGACCTGAAAACCGCCCTCCACACTTGGGAAGACATAAATCGTGTGTTGGAAAAGCGGTTGTGGAGACCGCGTCGGCGTCGTGAGGCGGGGTTCTGTGCGTGTTGGAGTAGTTGGTTGCGGGTACTGGGGATCGAAGCACGTTCGCGTCCTGTGCGGGCTGCCGTCGGCCACCCGGGTGGTGGCCATCGACGACCGGCGGGAGATACGGGAGGCCATGGAGGCCGAGTTCCCCGGCGTCGTAGGCCGACCCAGCCTGATCAAGGCTTTGGACGAGATCGACGCCGTGGTCATCGCCACCCCTCCGGAGAGCCATTTCGACATCGCCGCCGAGGCACTGGCAGCCGGCAAGCACGTGCTGGTGGAGAAGCCCATGACCACCAACAGCCTGGACGGTCGTCGGCTGGTCGAGATGGCCGATCGGGCCGGGCTGACGCTGGCCGCCGGGCACACCTTCGCCCACAATGCCGCAGTCCGTACCCTGGCCGACATCGCCCGGCGGGGTGTGCTGGGACCCATCCACTACCTGGATTCGGCCCGGCTCAATCTGGGTCTGTACCGGGACGACGTCAACGTGCTGTGGGATCTGGCCGCCCACGACATCTCGATCACCAATCTCATCCTCCACGACGTGCCCGACGTGGTGTCGGCCTGGGGCAGTCGCCACACCGACCGCTACTCCGAGGATGTGGCCTCGCTACGCATGCAGTACCTGCGCCGTCGGGTCGAGGCCACGGTTCGGGCCAGCTGGCTCGACCCGGTCAAGGTCCGCCGCACCACCGTGGTGGGGGCCAACAAGATGGCCGTCTACAACGACGTGGTCGCCGACGAGCGGATCAAGATCTACGATCGGGGCCGCAACGTGGCCGGCGGGGGACTCAGGGGCCGGGGTTGCACCCTGACCTACCGTCACGGCGACATCGTTGCCCCTCACATCGAGTTCCCCGAGCCGCTGCGTCTCCAGGCCCAGGACTTCATCGAGAGCTGCCGGACGGGGCGGCGTCCGGTGGCCGACGGCCTGGCCGGCCTGGCCGTGGTGGCAGTGCTCGAAGCCTCCGACCAGTCCATCCGGGAAAACGGCGCACCGGTTCACATCGATCACCGGGTGGTCGAGATGATCTCGGCCACCGCGGCCTGAGCCCGTCCGCCCTGGCGCCATGCCACTGACCGTTCTCGTCCAACACCCTGTCGGGGCCCCTGCTCCGGCCGCCATCAAGGAGTGATCCACCCATGACCATCATCAGCCCTACCGAGACCGTTGCCTTCCTCGACCTGGCCGCCATGCACGCGCCGATTCGAGACGAGCTGACCCGGGCATGGAACAATGCCCTCACCGCGTCGGCCTTCATCGGAGGCGAGGCGGTCGACGCATTCGAGAAGCAGTGGGCCGACTACTGCGGTACCGCCCACTGCGTCGGAGTGGCCAACGGCACCGACTCGCTCGAACTCATCCTCACCGCCCTCGACATCGGGCCCGGTGACGAGGTCATCGTGCCGGCCAATACCTTCGTGGCCACGGCCGAGGCCGTGGTCAGGGTCGGGGCCACCCCGGTGTTCGTCGATGTCGACCCCGACACCCTGCTGATCACCCCCGAGTATCTGTGGTCGGCCATCTCGGCCCGGACCAAGGCGGTTATGGTGGTTCACCTCTACGGCCAGGTGGCGGAGATGGACCGGATCGTGGCCGCGGCCGAGTCGGCCAACATCCACGTCATCGAGGATGCGGCCCAGGCTCACGGCGCCACCTTCAACGGCACCAAGGCCGGTGCCTTCGGGGTTGCCGGCAGTTTCAGCTTCTATCCGGGCAAGAACCTGGGGGCGCTGGGCGACGCGGGAGCGGTGGTCACCGACGATCCCGTGCTGGCGGAGCAGATCCGCTCCCTGGCCAACCACGGGCGAGGAAGCCACCTGCTCCACACCGCGGTGGGTCGCAACAGCAGGCTCGATGGTCTGCAGGCGGCCATGCTCAGCATCAAGCTTCGCCACCTCGACGAGTGGAACCGGCACCGCCGCGCCGTCCACCGGGTCTACCGGGACGCGTTCGCCGGAAGCGTAGTAAAAACCCTGGCCACCCTCCAAGCCGGCGAACCGGTGCATCACCTCGAAGTGATCCGGGTGCCCGACCGGGACCGGCTGATCGCCGGGCTGAGCGAGCGTGGGGTGGAGACGGGCATCCACTACGCCCACCCGTGCCACAAACAGCCGGGCTTCTCCCGCTTCGATCGCCACCGGCTGCCGGTGGCCGAGACGGCGGCCGATCATCAGCTGTCGCTTCCCATGCATCCGACACTCGAACTGCAACGGGCCGAAGCCGTTGCCCATCTTGTTCTGGAGTTGCTGTGACCCTCGTTTCCAATTCGGATCTGAACGGCGGTGCCGATGATGACGGCGTCGAGAACAAGCTCGACGACGCTCCGGAGGTGGTCGACAACGACGACACCAAGGGGGAGGACAGGGTTGTCCTCGGACTTGCGCCCGATGAGTTGGAGGAGCAGGACGACGCGGTCGAGCCCGCCGAGGGCGCCGGCGACGAGGATGCCATCGCCGAGGATCTCGATGATGGGGAGGACTTCGACGAGGCCGAGGATCCCGTCGCGTTCTCCGAGGGTGACGTCGATGCCGACGATCTCGACCAGGTGGAGGATCTCGAGGACGAGGATCCTGACCAGGTGGAGGAACTCGTCCAGATGGACAACTTCGATGACGAGGATCTCGAGAACGAGAAGGACCTCGTCGGGTCGTCCGAGGGTGAGATGGAGGTTGACCGCGACGCAGTGAGCGAGACGGTGGCGCCCGTTGCCGGAGTGGCGGCGGCCGAGCCGACATGGCGGGGCCAGGATGTGGCCGAGGTCGTGCGCAAGGTACTGGCCGTGCTCGTGGTGTTGCCGGCCATCGGCTACGGGCTCGGCGCCCTGCGGGGAGAGAGCTATGTCAGCCGCTCCGAGTTCGTCTACTCCCTCGACGGCTCCGTTCCCGACGGGTTCCTCCGGGAGGACCGTCGCCTGTTGACCCAGATCGTGACCTTCACCAGCGACGCCGTGCTTGGTCCGGTGGCCGAGGAGTACGACCTGGAGGTCGAGCAATTGCGGGCCAAGATCGACGTCGAGACCGTGGACCTGTCCGAGGTGCTGCGGCTCGAGGTGAGCGACGACGATGCGGCCCGGGCCCTGGAGCTGAACCGGGCGGTGCTCGAACAACACCTACGCACCGTCACCGGTGAGAACACCACGGACTTCAGTCAGGAGCTGACCGAGCGCAGGGCCGAGATTGCGGCCGAACTCGACGACGCGGCGGCGGACGGGGCCGAACAGCAGGCCGAACTCGCCGCCCTGGCGGCCCGGGAGCAGCAACTGGAGCGACAGATCTCGCTGCTCGGCACTCGCCTCGACCGGCTCCGTGCCCTCGAGGACGACGCGCTGGCCGGGAATGCCGTGTCGCGAGTGGCGGTGACCGAAGAGCTGGAGACGGTTGGCGCCGAGCTGACCGAGGCCGAGGCGGAACTGACCGGCGTGAGGGTGGAGCAGGCCGAGGTGGACGCCCGGATCGAATCCGGTTCGTCGGCCCGGCGCACCATCGAACGGCTGGAGGCCGATCTGGCTGCGGTCGACGCCGAACTGTCCCGCCGGGAGCTGGCGCCGGTGGTGGGTTCGGCCTTCCGGGAGCTGAGCGAACCCACCGTGATACGGCGAACCCGTCACATCGCCGGGCTCCAAGGTCTGGCCGTCGGCATGTTGCTGGCCCTGCCGGTGGCGGCCTACGCCGGCTACCGCGCCCGACGCCGTCAGCTCTGGTTGGACTAGCACTCCATGTGGGGCGGGTCATGATGGGGTGGTTGCGGGTACCGAACCGGCTGGCGGCCGCGGTCGGAGGCGACGGTGAGTTCGGGGGGCTGCTCTCCGATTCCGCCGTGATCGCCTTGGCCTCGGCCGTGAGCCGGGCCAGCGGCCTGATCCGGGTGGTGGTCATCGCCTCGGTGCTGGGGTCGACCGCCCTCGGCGATCTGTTCGTGGCCGTCAACGTCATCCCCCTCATGCTCTATGACGTCTTCGCCGGCTCGGCCATCTCCTCGGTGCTGGTGCCGCCCCTGGTTCGGTTGCTGGACTCGACCGACCGGCAGCGGGTCCGGGACTTCACCGCTCGTGCCCTCGGCCTGGTCACGGTGGTGTTCGCCGCCCTGGCACTGGTGGCCGTGCTCGGTCACCGCATGCTGGCCCGGCTGCTGACCTCGGGATTCGATGCCGCCGTGCAGCAACCGGCGGTCCGGGTGGCCGGCCTGTTGCTGATCCTGATCCTGCCCCAACTGGTCCTGTACGCCGCCATCGGCGTGATGGTCTCGATCCAGCACGCCCATCGTCGCTTCCTCCTGCCGTCGGTGGCACCGCTGGTCGAGAACCTGGGTCTCATGGCCACGGTGGCCGTGGTCTGGTATCGGTACGGTTCGGGGATCGAAGTGGGGGTCGCTCCCACCGGACTGGTGGTCACCCTGGCCGTCGGCTCGGGGCTGTCGGTCCTGGCCCACACCGGCTTGCAGCTGGTGGGGGCCATTCGAGCTCAAGGTCCGCCGGGATGGAGCGCCCGTTGGCGGGACCCCGACATCACCGCTCTGTTGGCCCCGGCCCGGGAATCGTTCGGCTGGTCCGGCACCCTGGCCCTCCGCCACTTCGCCCTGGTGGTGGCGGCCGGGTACGCCGGTGCCGGTGGGGTTCAGGCCTTCGAGATGGCGACCCTGGCCTACTACATACCGGTGGCCCTGATCGGGAGGCCGGTGGCGTCGGCCAACCTGCCTCGCCTGACCCGATCCATGGACGGTGGCCACAACAACCGGCCCGTCGGGGAGACGGTCGAGACCACGCCGGAGGTTCGAACCGGCGTAGCTCGCCGGGCGTTGGCCGCCGCCTCCTACCGCCGGGCGGTCGCCGTGGCCGCCGCCCTGGCCCTGCCGGCCGGGATCGTCATGATCGTGTTCAGCCGGCCCCTGGCCGCCGTCATCGCCAACGGTGAGTTCGACGACGCCGAGGCCATCGCCATGATCGGCTACGCCCTGGCCGGTCTCGGCATCGGTGCCGCCTCCGAGGCTGTGTTCGAGGTGGCCCGCCAGACCATGATGGCTCTCGGTGCCGGTTCGGGGCTGCGACCGGCCAACCGCATACGGGCCGCCCTGTCGCTCGCCGGTATCCCGGCGGCCGTGGTGCTGGTCGACGGCCCGATGGTGCTGCTGGCCCTGGGGCTGGTGGTGTCACTGGCCGACGCCGCCGCCTTCGCTCTGGCCCATCGCCGCCTGGTGTCCGTCGGCGGGCCCGATGGGGGCGACGCCGACCCACTCCCGACATCCGACGGTGATCGGCCGGTGGTATCGGCGGAGACCATCGATCGCAAGTCGTCGGTGATCGGGGGTCGATCCTGATGGTACGAACCTGGCACCGGCTTGGCCTGGCCCGGCTGATCGTGGTGTATCTGCTGTGCATGCCCCTGCTGGCCGGACTGCCGAGGGGGCGGTACCTGCCGGTGGTGCGACCGAGCGAGGGTCTGCAGCTCATCTTGACCGGGCTCGCCGTGACCGCCGCGGTGCTGGCCGCCGTTGATGGTCGGCGGTGGGAGCTGCGCATTCAGCGCCACGAATGGTGGCTGGCGGCCACGGTGGTGGCCGGCTCGATCATGCCGATCCTCTGGCTGGTGGCCCGATCGGAGCCGGTGACGGGTGAGGAGCTACAGGCCGCCTTTCCCCTGCTCAAGTTCGGGGCCCTCTACGTGTTGGTGCGTACCTGCGTGACCCGGGTCGATCAGGTTCGAGCCATCATGGCGGCCTTGATGGCGGTGGCCGTCGGCCTGTCGGCGCTGGCCGTGGCCCAGGCCTTGCAGCTGGGGCCGACGGCCGAGCTGATCGGGCGCTACTTCGTATCCAGCGTCGAGGACGTGGCCGACGGTGGCCGCGCCACCACGACCATCGGCTCCTCCATCGCCACCGGCGCCTTCCTGACCCTCGCCGTGGCCGTGGCCTTTTCCCGAGCCCTGGTCACCGGTCGCCACCGGTGGCTGGCCGTCACCGGGGTGCTGGGGCTGGGGGCGCTGGCCAGCGGCCAGGCGGGCACGGTCGTGGCCCTGGTCGTGGTGATGCTCACAGCGGCCAAGGCCCAAAGTGCAACCGGACGGCTCCCCTTGAGACGGCTGGTGATGTTGTCGCTGCCGGTCCTGGCGTTGGTCACCGTGGTGTTGTGGCCGGTGGTGCTGGAACGGCTGGACGACGTGAACTCCCGCACCGGCTTGCCCACCAGCTGGCTGGTGCGGTGGAGCAACGTCAGCGATCTCTACCTGCCTTCATTGCTGGACCGGGGTTGGCTGCTGGGGGTCAGTCCCGATGCAGAGCTGGTGCCGCCCGACCTGTGGCGGGCATCGGTGTATCTGGAAAGTGGCTACCTGTGGATGCTGTGGGTCGGCGGTGTCCCGCTGCTGGTAGCCGCCGTCGGGTTCCTCGTCTCGGTCGTGGCCATGACCGGACGCGGCTCGAACCCAGCCGATGGTCCCGACGGCGACGGCGACGACGGGGGCGAGTGGTCGGTGACGGTGAGGACGGCGGCCCGGGCCGGGGTGGCGATGATGATCGTGCTCAGCGTGATCGACCCCCATCTGACCATGCGGGCCGGGGCCGACCTGTTCTTCGTGCTGGTTGCCTTGGCCTCCACCGGCACCCGGCTGGCCCGGCCCTTGCCGGTGTCGGCCACGGTGTGGCGGGGCCTGCTGGGGGCCGACCACGATCGAGGGAGTCGGCCCGGTCCCGCCGTCCCCTTTCCCTGCTCGGCCCGCCTCCACCTGAGCGAGGCCCCGACGTCCGGTTCGAGTGTTTCGGCCAGTGCGGTACGGATCGAGGTGGTGGACGGCGGCGCGGTGGTGGCCCGGACGGTGCTGACAATGGCTCTTGGCCATGGCCGAACCGGCGGGCGGGCCCGTGGCTGGTTGGGACCCGTGGTGGCCGATGATGATATGGCGTTTCGGCTACTGATGCGGGCCGTGGCCCTGGTCGCAGGATCGATGAGGCTCCGTCGCCTCCGGTTCAGCGCCCGGCACGACGTCGCTGGCGATGAGTCGCGGGGCCTGACCTTCACCCGGGGCGAGCTGGTCCGGGCCGCTCGCCTGGCCCACCGGCTGGAACGGGATCGAGACTCGGGGTTCACTCACCTGGCCACCGCCCGAATGGCGGCGCACGACCATCAGGGTCTCTCGGGGCCGATCCGGCTCGATGCCCGACCTGCGATTCCGTTGTGGAAGCGGGCCATGGACCTCGTGCTCGGCACGGTGACCGTGGTCATCACCGCACCATTGTGGGCTCCGGCCGCCGTCCTGGTTCGAAGGTCGAGCCCGGGCCCGATTCTGTTTCGCCAGCTCCGCATCGGCCTCGGCGGCTTGCCGTTCGTGGTCTACAAGTTCCGGACCATGTACGTCGACAACGACGATTCGGCCCATCGCCGCCAGAACCAGCGGGAGATGGCGGGCGAGGCCGAAGGCTTCAAGGACGAAGACGACCCCCGCATCACCCCCATCGGCCGATGGCTCCGGCGGTTGTCGCTCGACGAACTACCCCAGCTGATCAACGTGGTGCGAGGGGAGATGTCGCTGGTCGGCCCCCGCCCGTCGTTGCTGTGGGAGATGGAGCTGTTCCCGGGCCCGACGAGGCGACGCCTCACCGTGCCCCCCGGTATCACCGGGCTGTGGCAGACCAGCGGACGGGCCGATCTGTCAATGCCGGAAATGTTGGAACTCGATCTGCGTTATGTCGACGAGCTGTCACCGGGTGCGGACCTGCGATGTCTGGTCCGCACCGCCGGGGCCGTGGTCGGCGGGGAAGGGGCGACATGACAACCGTGATGGTGGCAACTCTTGGGGGCCACATCTCCGAACTGGTGCAGCTCGACGAGCGATTGCCGGCCGACAACCGGATCTGGGTCGCGCCCCGTTGCCCCCAGACCGAGGACCTGCTGGCCGACCGTCGGGTGGAATGGGTACCCGAGGTGGGGGAGCGGGATCGCCTCGGGGTCCTGCGGGCGGCGTGGAACGCTCGTGGCCTGTACCGGCGATTCGAGGTCGACCGGGTGATCAGCACCGGTTCGGCCGTCGCTCTGGGCTATCTACCGGTGGCCGCCGCCATGGGTATCGACGCTCACTACATCGAGTGTTCGACCCGGATCGAGACCATTTCCGTGACCGGCCGGCTGCTGGCCCGGGTGCCGGGAATCCGTTGCTGGAGGCAATACGGCACGCCGGCACCGGGGTTCATCCGGCTCGGCGGGGTCTACGACCGGTACCGGGTGCAGCATCGGGTGACTCCGGCCGAGATCCGTCGGGTGGTGGTCACCGTGGGAACCACCGACTGGGATTTCCGCCGCCTGATCGAACGACTCGTGACCGTGATCCCGGCCGGGGCCGAGGTGCTGTGGCAGACCGGGGCCGCCACCGTTGATGACCTCGACATCGAGGCCCATTCCATGGTCCCGGAATCGCGGCTGCGGCGGGCCATGGTCGAGGCCGACGTGGTGATCGGCCACGCCGGTACCGGAACGCTGGCCCTGGCCCTGGAATGTGGCCGCTCCCCGGTGTTGGTGCCACGTCGGGCCGGTCACGGCGAGCAGATCGACGACCACCAAATCGAGCTGGCCCGGTGGGCGTCGATTGAAGGTCTGGCCGTTTGCGCCGAAGCCGATCAGGTGACCCTCGACGACCTGGTCGAGGCGGCGTCCCGGGACGTCACGGCGGCCCCGGTGCCCGCCCTGTCCCTGACCTGAGCCCAGCCGACCGTCCCGACCCGAAGGAGAGGGAGTACAACATGATGAACATCGACTGCGATGCCGCAACCGGTCCCGGGTCGGGCAACCATGGCCCGACCGGTGAGCGGCCGCCGGAGACACTGTTCCACGCCGCGGCGTGGCGGGAGGCGGTGGAGCAGGCGTTCGACCTGAAGATCGAGCGTTTCGTGCCGCCGAGTGAACCCGGTGGTGTGGCGTACTACTCGGTGCTCGATGACATCCGGGGTCGGCGGGTGGTTTCCACGCCGTTCAGCGACTTCTGTGATCCGCTGCTCACCACCGAGCAGGGCTGGCAGGAGTTCGTGGACCGGCTTCGCTCGTTCGACGCCCCGGTCACGGTCCGCCCGTTCGTCCACCGCCACGCCATGGCCGACGACTCGTTCGAGCACCGTTGTGAGCTGGTCTGGCACGGCATCGATCTCTCGGCCGGCGCCGACGCGGTGTGGGACGGGTTGAAGAGCAAGGTCCGGACGGCCATCCGCAGGGCGGCCAAGCAGGGTTTGACCTTTCGGGTCTCGACCTCGATGGACGACATCGCCGTCTTCCACCGCATGCACGTGGACCTGCGCAAGTCGAAGTATCGCATGCTGGCCCAGCCCCTGTCGTTCTTCGAGGAGCTGCACGGCCGGTTCGGAGACGACATGGCCGTCATCCTGGCCGAGGAGGACGGCGACCCGGTGGCGGCCATGGTCTACCTGGCCTTCAACGGGGTGTGGTACTACAAGTTCTCGGCCTCCTACCCCCGCCACTACCGGCCCAACGGTGCGCTCATCATCGAGGCCTGCCGGGAAGGCGACCGCCGGGGCCTGCAGCTGCTGGACATGGGCCGCAGCGACCTCGATCAGGCAGGGCTGGTCGACTTCAAGGAGCAGTTCGCATCGACCAGTCGGCGGCTGTCAACCCTGCACTGGAGGCCCGAGCATCACACCGATCCCATCGGAGCCGATGTGGGCCGGACCCTGGGCGACATCACCGAGCTGCTGACCGACCCCGATGTGCCCAACGAGCTGGCAGCCCGGGCCGGCGATCGCCTCTACCGCTACTTCGGCTGACCCCCCGCCTCCCGCACGTTTGTGGGCCGGCGACCCGTCGGGGGCGGCTTTGGCGGGCTGATAGCCCGGGTTGGGGGGTCGCGCACCAGCCAGGGTGTTGTCAGCGATAGGACTCCCAGGTTCGCTGCTCGAGGTGTCGACGGACCTTGCCCACGTATTCGGTGGCCGACTGATCCCACCATCGGCCCGAGAACCAGGCGCCGACGCAGCCCCATTCGTCGCCGGCGGTGTAGCCCCGGCCGTCGCCGGAGCCGTCGATCCAGCCGAAGCCGCCCTCGAAGCAGGCCCGAAGCCAGGCCATGGCATAGTCGACGCCGAAGGCCGTGGCCTGGGCCGAGGCCGGGTAGGTGCCCTCGTGCACCGTGCCCTTGACCTGGAGCAGGCCGTAGCTCTGGGGGCACGGGGCCGTTAGGCCGATTCGGTCGCACAGCTGGGCGTCGTCGCTGCGGTCGCCGGTGGTCGACATGCGCCACGAACTCTCGGCCACGGCCCGAGCCCGGGTGACGTCCTCGTCGAAGCCCCACTTGCACGCCCCCCACTGCAGGATCTGCTCGGTGGTGCCGGTGAAGTCGCCGTCGATCCGGGACGCCAGTCGCTGGTTCCGGGTAGGGTCTGCGCCGTCGATGGCAAGGCCGTCGGTCACCGAGGGCGCCGGTGTCGAGGCGTTGGCCGATGTGTTGTCGGGGCGGTGCTCGCTCGACGCGCCATCGGCTCGGACCCAGGCCGCGCACTGGTCGCCGGTGGGCAATTGTGCACCGGGCCCGAGCGTGGCGAATCGGGCCGGGGAACCGGTACGGAGCGACTCGTCCCCGGTGTTGCCGATCGTGGTCGCCCCGGTCTCGACGCCGCTGTCGGCATCGGTGACGGATGTCGAGGTCCGGGAAGTGGCCGGCGCCGACTCCGGCTGCGAGATGGATGTCGCGACCGATGAAGGTGCCGACACCGACTCGGTATCCGAATCCACGACGACGGTCAGATCCGGATGGTCCGGCTCCTCGGTGTCCTCGGTGTCCTCGGTGCCCGGCAACGACCGGGACTGGTCGCCGGCTGCGACGGAGGTCGTGGTCGAGGCGCCTGTCTCCAGCAATGATCCGGGGGTGGAGGATTCGTGGCCGGAATCGCCCAAGCTGCAGGCCGCAACGACGACGGCCGCGGCGAACAGGACGGTCAGGAGGCGTTGCGTCATGATCAGAGCAGCTGGGCAATCAGAAGCAGCATCATTGGCAGCACGATCAAGATGATGATCACGGACAGGGCGATCAAGCGGGCTTTGTGCTGTGCCGCTGCGGAGCCGCGGACGGCGGCCTGCCCTACGTCGTGTCCGATGGCCAGGTCCGGTGCGGCATAGCGAAGCGCCGGATCCACCACAGGCTCATCGGGTTCGATCGGCAACGGAACTTCGATGACGAGATCGTCGCCCCACTCATCGTCACCGGACACCACGTATCCCATACCGACCAGTGTACTTCCCGTCCGTGCCACCGGCCGGTCGGTCCGCCGAGCTAGAGCCGGAGGACCCACCCGTCGGGACCATTGAGCACGATCCGGTCGGCTCGATCGGCGGTGGCCGCCACCAGCCGGGCGTTGGCCCCGTCCACCCGATCGACCCATTCGGCAGCATGCTCCCGGTCCTTGCCGAATCGCACATGGCGCTCCACCAACCATTCGATCCGCATGCGTTCGTCGGTGTGGACAAACCACACCTCGTCCAGGGCGGCCCGAACCGTGGGCCACGGCTCGTCGGGCAGCAGCAGGTAGTTGCCCTCGGTGATGACCAGCCGGGCGGTGGGCGGCACCACCAGGGCGGCGGCGATCGGCTGCTCGAGATCCCGCTCGAATCCGGGGACATAGACGGGGTGGTCGAACTCGCAGCGAACTCGCTGCAACAGGGCGGCATACCCCCAGCCGTCGAATGTGTCGGGAGCGCCCTTGCGGTCGAGGATGCCGAGCCGGGTCAACTGAGCATCGGACAGGTGAAAGCCGTCCATGGGTAGGTAGGCCACGACGTCGGCCCCTCGGGCCACGGCCACCGCCGCCACCAGCTGCTCGGCCAACGTCGACTTGCCCGACCCGGGTAGGCCGGCAACCCCGAGCACGCCTCGGCCCTTGTCGGGCACCAGCGACCAGGCAGCCTCGAGCAGCGCCGAGGGCACCGGTGTGCTGCTCGGGTTGAAACGTCGGGAGAGGGGGCCGTCGGTCATCAGTCGGCCAACGGCCGATGACGCACGGCGAGCACACAGACGTCATCCCGATGATCGGAGTCGGCGGTCAACGTGGACACCAGCAAACCGATCAGGGTCTCGATCGGCACCAGGCCGTCGGAATCACCGACCAGCTCCGACGCCACGGCTCGCAATCGCTCGAAACCCTGGTCCAAGGTTTCCGATCGCCGCTCGATCAAGCCGTCGGTGTAGAGCACGATCACGTCGCCGTGCTCCAGCGTGGTGGTGGCGCGGTGGGGCCGGCCGTCATCGAATGTGGCGAGGGCGGGCCGTCGCCCCCCGGTCAGCAGGCGGGTCGACCCGTCGGCACAGATCACCAGGGGCGGCGGATGCCCGGCGCTCGTGTAGTGGACCAATCCGGTCCGGCGATTGAACACGACATAGCTCAGGGTCGTGTAGTTGGCGGCCTCGATGGTCTGGGCGATGGTGTCGGTCTGGCGCAGTACGACGTCCGGTTGTTCGTCGATCAGGGCGTAGGCCCGGATCACGGCCCGAAGTTGACCCATGGTGGCCGAGGCCTCGATATCGTGGCCGACCACATCGCCCACCACCAGGGCGTAGCGGTCGTCGTCGAGCCGGATCACGTCGTACCAGTCGCCTCCCGACAGCTCACCTCGCTCGGCCGGTATGTAGCTGGTGCTCAGCTCGAGGTTGGTGAGATCAATCCGTCCCAGCAGCGCCCGCTGCAATCGCAGAGCCCTGGACCTCTGCTCGTCGTGGAGCCGCTTTTCCTCGGTCACGTCCCGCAGCACGATCATCAGGGAGCCGACCCGGATCCGGTGCACACTGACCTCCAGTCGACTCGTTCCGTTGGAGCAGTCGACCAGAGCTCGATCACCGCTGGTGATGTGACCGGTTCGGTTCGGGTCGGCTCGAAGCTCCTCGGTCAGCTCCGGCACCAGTCGATCGAGTACCGGCACGATCGAGTTGACGTCCTCACCCGGTTGGAGTTCCGGCATCAACATGGCCACTGCCGCCGGATTCATCATCGACACGTTGCCGTCCTCGTCGGCCGACATCACACCGACCGGGAGCTGATAGACGAACTGGAGCAGATCCTGCTGGTCGTCAGTCATCGGTCATCGCAGTCACGAATCGGAGCTCGAGGTCGTGCGGTTGAACACGATCATGTAGCGGTGACGGGCGTCGGGGTCGGCCAGCAGCCGGAGCCGCACCGGGGTGGGCCGCATACGAAGCGTGAAGACATAGTCCAGCTGCTCATCCAGTTCTGTATCGGTCCGGTACCTTTCGGCCACCAGGTAGTTGTTCACACACGGCGCCACCTCGGTGAACAGCTCCTGACCCAGTACTCGTTCCGGGGTGAGCCCGGCGTGGGTCGACTCGAAGCTGTTGTAGACCGTGACCCGCTCGTGACCGTCGAACCCGATGACGCCGAACGGCAGCTTGTCGATCTCCGCGATCGACATCGTCTCCAGCAGGGTCAGCAGATCAGGATTTGTAGCCTCGATATGGGCCGGATCGGTGATGCCTGTTTCCATTGCCGGGTCAACTGTAACCATCCCCGATCCGGGCTTCAAGGGGCGGCCTCGCCCCCGGTGTTGTACGGTCGACGTGCGTCGAGGCAAGCAGGACCGTGCCGACGGCACCGGACAGCACGAGAGAGGACACGCGCCATGCCCACAAACCGCAGCGAGATCATCACCGTGCCCGACGGTAGCTTCCAGGCCCACGTGGTGGTGCCCGATTCGGGGTCGGGACCGGGGCTTGTGGTACTCCAGGAGATCTTCGGGGTCAACGAATACGTCAAGTCGGTGTGTGAGCGGGTGGCCGACATGGGGTACGTGGCGCTGGCCCCCGACATGTTCTGGCGCCAGGAACAGGGATTCACGGTGGAGCCCGAGCAGGGTGAGGCCGGCATGGAGCTGGCATTCGCCAAGATGGGTGGCTTCGACTTCGCCACCGTGCCCGGTGATCTGGCCGGCGCCCTCGGTGCCCTGCGGGCGCTGCCGGAATGCACCGGGCAGGCCGGGTTCCTCGGCTTCTGCTTCGGCGGCACGCTGGCCTACCTGGGTGCCGCCTTCCTCGACCCGACCTGCGCCATCAGCTATTACGGCAGCGGGGTGGCCGGCAATCTGGACAAGGCCGATCGGATCAGCTGCCCCATCCTGTTCCACTTCGGTGGCGATGACCCGTATCTGCCCATGAGCGACGCCCAGGCCGTGGCCGACCGGTTCGCCGATGTGGCCGGTGCCAAGGTCGAGATCCAGCCCGGGGTCGGCCACGCCTTCGACAACCACCTCAACCCCATGTTCTCCAACCCGGAGGCGGCCAAACCGGCGTGGGACGTCACCACCGCATTTCTTGCCCGCCACCTGCCGCCGGATTGAACCTCATACGTTCGCCGTGCCGAAGGTACTGAAGTCCCTACCAGAGGCAGGGGAGTGACGACTAGGTTGTAGGTGTCGTCGTCCGGCGACATCACCCCTCAAGGAGGATGGAGAAAAATGGCCGTCACCAAGATCATCGAAGTCGTGGGTCGTTCCAGCGAAAGTTCCGACGCCGCGATCAAGAATGCGTTGGCCGAAGCGGGGAAGAACCTGCGCAACGTCAAGGCCCTTGACGTCGTCTCGGTCGGCCTGCGGGGCGACAACCTGGATGAGTGGGGTGCGTTGGTTCGTATCTCGTTCCTGGTCGACAACGTCGACGAGGGGTAGCGGACGGGGCCGGCGGCCAGTGGTTTCTCGACAACGGGGTCGAGGAACCGCTGGCCCTGCCCCGGCATCTTCGGTAACCGGGACCGCCGCCTGGTTCAACGCGACCACGACACCCGAGGCCTCGCTAGTCTGCTCAATGATGAGTCAGCCCACCGAGACCCCGCTTCCGGTCCGCCCCGACGAGGTGGCGGCCGCGGCCGAGCTGATCGGGCCTCGCTTGCGCCGCACGCCGGTGCTGGTGGATGACGGCGTGGCCTACAAACTGGAGCTGCTCCAGCACAGTGGCACGTTCAAGGCCCGAGGTGCCACCCACGCCCTGATGCGAGCTCTCGATGCCGGCCTGGTGGGTGAGCAGGGCGTGGTCGCCGCCTCCGGTGGCAACCACGGTGCGGCGGTGGCGTGGGCGGCCCGGGAACTGGGCGTGCCGGCCAACATCTTCGTTCCCACCATCTCGGCCCGACCCAAGGTGGAGCGGCTGCGCTCCTACGGTGCCACCGTGCACCAGGTCGGCGACGTCTACGCCGAGTCGCTGACCGCCAGCGAGGAGTTCATCGACCGCCGTGGAGGCTACCGGATCCACGCCTATGAGGATCCGTGGGTGGTGATGGGGGCCGGGACCTGCGCCATGGAACTGGAGCAGGATGTGGGCGAGCTCGACGCGGTGTTCGTGAGTTGTGGTGGCGGCGGCCTCAGCGCGGGAACGGCGGCGTGGTTCGCCGGCCGGACCGAACTGGTGGTGTGTGAGACCGAGACCACCAATGCCTACAGCGCGTCGGTGGCGGCCGGCGAGCGGGTGGCGGTGGAAGTATCGGGGGTTGCCGCCGATGCCCTCGGAGCCTCCACCATCGGTGCACTGGCGTGGCGGATCCTGGGCGCCGTCCCGACCGTATCGTTGACCGTGACCGACGCCGAGACCCTCGATGCCCGGGAATGGCTGTGGGACAACTTCCGCCTCCTGGTCGAGCCGGCGGCCGCAGTGGCGGTGGCCGCTCTTCGCTCCGGCCGCTATAACCTCGCCGGCAGGAAGGTCGGGGTCCTGGTGTGCGGGGCCAACACCCCGCGGCGGTCTGCGTCACCCGGATCCGAACCGGCGGGAAAGGGGTAGAGACCGTGCGTTTCCCCACCTATCGATCGAAGAACCTCAATCGTCAGTCAGTCGTGGTTCCCGACACGTTGGACGGTGATCCCAGGTTGCTGATCGCCGCCTTCGAGCAGTGGCAGCAGAAGCTGGTCGATTCGTGGGCGCCGACCCTGGATGAACTGGAGGCCGCCGTGCCCGGCTTCCGCTACTACGAGCTGCCGGTGGTGGGCGAACGGGGCCGGCTGTTCCGACTCATGCTGGACAACGGCATGCGGGCCGGTATCCCGAACTCCGCCACCAGGGGGCGCACCATCACCATCTATGAATCGGTGGCCGAGTTCTGCGCCGCACTCGACATACCGTCGACCGAGACCATCCACCTGTTCCTGGTGGACGCAGAGGGCATGGTGACCTGGTCGGGCTCCGGTGGCTTCGAGTCGGAGACTGGGGCCGAGCTCCGTCGACTCATCTCGCCGGCCACGGGCGACACCTGAACCGGACGCCGCCGGCCGGATCCCGGCGGGCCCACCTCGTGATGGCGGTGAACGGCGTGGGTTTGGAGCGACGCCGGGCGGGGAACCTCGGACCGGGTGATCGTGGATCAACTCGAACGTCCCTCCGAATCCCCAATCGGTCGGACCGCCCCCGAAGACGTGGCCGGCCGGAGCGAGGTCGGTGTCGACGGCGAACCGTCCACCTTTCGGGGTTTGCTGACCGATCGGGTCTTCGCCCCGTTCTTCTTCGCCAACTCGATCAGCAACACCGGCAACTGGTTTCAGAATGTGGCCGCCGGCATCGTGGTGTTCCAGCTGACCGGTTCCAATGCCGCGGTCGGGGCGGTCAGCATTCTCCAGTTCGCAGCCACCATGTTGCTCACCCCCTACGCCGGGGTGATCACCGACCGGGTCAACCGGCGCTGGATGCTCTTCACCGGCCAGGCCGTGGCCCTGCTCGGGGCCAGCGGGTTGGCCATCGCCGTGGCCGTCCTCGGCGTGGACGGGCTGGGCGGGCCACTACCGGTCTATGCCGCAACCGCCGTCATCGGTCTCGGGGCCGCCATCATCCTGCCATCGCTCCAGGCCGTGGTTCCGGCCCTGGTGCGGGAACGGCAACTGGACGAGGCCATCGCCCTGAACGCCTTGACCTTCAACATCGCCCGGGCCATCGGCCCGGTTGCCGCCGGGCTGGTCGTTGCCCAGTTCGGCGCCGCAGTGGCCTTCGGTATCAATGCCTTCACCTTCCTGCCCCTGCTGGTGGCCCTGGTCCTCATCACACCCCGAAGTTCGGTCCAGCCCGACCCGGAAAACGGGGCCGACGGCGGTGTGATCGACACCGTCGGTTGGATCCGGAACCATCGAACCGTGGTCGTGCTACTGCTGGGCACCTTGGCCGTGGGTTGGACCAGTGACCCGTTCAGCACCCTCATGCCCGGCCTGGCCGACGACTTCGGCTATGGCGAGACCGTCGTCGGCCTCCTGGTCGGCGCCTTCGGGGTCGGGGCGGCCGTGACCGCTACGGCGTCGGGGGCCGTGCGCCGCCTGCTGGGACGGCCCAACGTGATTCCCGTCGGTCTTGTGCTGGTGGCCGCCGGTCTCGCCATCATGGCCGCTGCTCCCGTCGTGCACCTGGCCCTGGTCGGGGCTGTGATCTCCGGTTCGGGTTTCCTGCTCGGTGTCACCGGCACCAACGTCGAGCTGCAGAAGGGCATCCCCGACGAGGTGCGGGGTCGGGTCATGGCCTTCTGGTCGGTGGCCTTTCTGGGGTGTCGGCCCCTGGCCGCCACGGTCGACGGCTTCGTGGCCGATGTCGCCTCGGTGCGTGCCGCCCTCATGCTGGCCGGTCTGGTGGCTCTGACCGCAGCCGGGCTCCTGTTCCGCTACCGGCCGACGGCGGCCGAGATCGGCCTCTGACCGCCGAGAGCGGGAATTGGTGTGATGGCCCAGGGCCGTGCCGGCAGCGGAGTGGGCCCAGCCACCAGATCGAGTAGACGGTTGACGTGAGCCCGCTTCATGGCGAAGGCCTACCCGATCAGGCGGGCCGTCGACCTCGCCACCCGATCCTTGTAGCTGCGATCGTTCGACTCCGCTGACGTCGCCGACTGCGGCTGTTGTCGTTGTAGGGCTTGGCCTACCCGCCCGGCTCAGGCCGGCCAGTAGCCGTCGTCATCGGGGCCCAGGGGGTCGAGTCCGTCGCCCCGGAAGTCCAGCCGGGGCCAGCGGTCGAGCGGTTCATTGGTGACCTGCTCACTGTCGGCCTTTCGCTTCTCCGGGAACAGCACCCGATCCAGCCCGATCATGGCCGAACCGATGACCAGACCAACGGTCGAAACCCGGCTCCGCCAGTCGACGACCGGTTCCTGGTCCTCATCGCTCATACCCTTCAAGGATAGGTCGGGTCGGGATCATCTGAGTCCCGCACCAGGCCGGCCCTGCGGTCACGGTGGAGCCGCCAACCGATGACGGGCAGCAACAGCGGCACCGCGGCGTAGACCCACATGGCCGTGTTCAGGCCGAACCGATCGGCCACGAGGCCGATGGCGAAGACCAGACCCAGAGCCGTTCCCTCCAGCAGTTCCACCACCAGCTTGGTGGCGCCCTCCCGGCCCGGGTTGGCCCGCAGCACCGCGGCCTGTTCCCCCAGCCACAGCGTGCTGAGCAGGGTGGAGTGCACCACCCCGGCCAGGGGGAGGGTCCACGCCGTTGCCCCCGCCGCCATCATCATGGCCAGCGTCAGGCCCATGCCGGTGACCGTCATCAGCCGGGGCGGGGTGGTGCCTGCCACCGCCCGGGGTAGCACCGTGAAGGCCAGGACTCCGCCGACCACGAAGGCCGCCCCCAGCGCCGCCGCCTGGGCTCCCGACCAGCCGATGCCGGCCTCGGCGTAGGCCAGCACGGTCGACAGGTACGACTCGTCGAGGGGCATGGCCACGAAGGCGCCCAGGGCCAGGTACCAGACCAGGCGTTGACGGCGAATGGGCAGCGTTGCCCCGGCCGGCTGGTTGTGGGCACCGCCGGCGCCGCCGGGACCGCCGGAGGTTGCGCCCACCGGATCGGGGAACGGCAGAGCGGCCAGGCCCACGGTGTAGGCGGCGACCAGCACGGCGGCACCGGTGAACACCGGTCGCCACCCGACACCGGCGGCCCGAAGCCCGGCCAGGGCCAGCGGGGCGGCCAGGTCCCCGGCCACCGCTCCCAGATTGGCCTTGGCCAGCACCGACTCCAGCCGTCGATCGTGGCCGGCCGTGATCAGGGCGTTGGCGATGGCGATCTCCCCGCCATGGACCAGGCCGGTGGCGCCGAGCGCGACCAGGCCGGCCCCGAACAGCATCATCCATCCGTCGCCGGCGGCGGCGATGATCAGCAGGGCCACCACCATGATGGCGGCACCGCCCACGGGCACCGGCTTGCGGCTGCGGCCGTCGCCGGCGGCCACGGCCAGGTTACCGATCACCCCGCCGATGCCGTAGGCCACGAACATGGCGGCGGCACCGGCGTAGCCCACGTTCAGATCGGCGCGGAAGTCCTCGACCGAGGCCGGCGCCAGAAACCCGGTCGACTCGTCGACCAGGCGGACAGCCAGCAGGACCACGATGGTGCGATGCAGCGACCGGGGAAACGAGCCGAGTCCCAGACCGAGCCGGTCGGGGCTTGATCGTTCAGCGCCGAGTCAAGGCCAGGGCATGGCGACCACCGTAGTCGACACACCGGAAGGGTCCCCGGCCCCGGCGGCTCCGGCCTTCTGTGTATGGCTGTGACCGAACGGCGGTACTAGGTTGGAACGCCATGACACCAGACGACCTTCGTCACCAGGTCGAGAGGGGCCACATCGACACGGTGATCGTGGCCTTCACCGATCACTACGGGCGGCTCATGGGCAAACGGTTCGACGCCGACTTCTTCCTCGAGGACGCCCTCGACCACGGCACCCACGGCTGCGACTATCTCCTCACCACCGACATGGAGATGGAACCGGTGCCCGGCTACCGCTTCGCCAACTGGGAGTTGGGCTACGGCGACTTCCATCTGGTGCCCGACTTGTCAACCCTGGCTCCGGCCGGTTGGACCGAGCGCAGCGCCCTGGTGCTGTGCGACCTGGTCGACGACGGCACCGGCGGGGCGGTCGACACGCCGGTGGCCCCCGCCCCCCGGTCCATGCTGCGGGCCCAGCTCGACCGGCTGGCCCGTCACGGATTGACGGCCAAGGCCGCCTCGGAGCTGGAGTTCTTCCTCTACAACCACTCCTACCGGCAGGCCTTCGACCAGGACTATGCCGCCCTGCAGCCGGCCGGTCACTACATCGAGGACTACCACCTGCTCCAGGGGGGGCGGGTCGAGCCCTATGTGGGGGCGGCCCGCCGGGCCCTGCGCAACTCGGGTATCCCGGTGGAGAACTCCAAGGGTGAGTGGGGGAAGGGCCAGCACGAGCTGAACATCCGCTACGCCGATGCGCTGGTCATGGCCGACCGTCACGCCATCATGAAGCACGCCATGAAGGAGCTGGCCGACTCCATGGGTCTGGCCGTCACGTTCATGGCCAAGCCCGACACCGAGGAGGCCGGCAGCAGCTGTCATATCCACTTCAGCCTGTGGACCGACGGCGGCGACACCGATGACGGAGCCAACGCCTTCGCCCCACTAGGGGCCGACGGCTACGGCGACGGTGAGCCGACGGACGTTTTCCGCTGGTTTCTCGGCGGGTGGATGGCCACGGTCATGGAGTTCATGCCGTTCTACGCCCCCACCGTGAACTCCTACAAACGTTATGCCGACGGATCGTGGGCCCCGACCAGGATCGCCTGGTCACAGGACAACCGGACCGCCGGGTTCCGGGTGGTTGGCTCAGGCGCCGGCCTGCGCATCGAGTGCCGGATCCCCGGGGCCGACTGCAATCCCTACCTGGCCTATGCCGCCGCGCTGGCCGGCGGTCTGCACGGCATCGAGAACCGGATCGAGCCACCCCCGATGTTCGAGGGCGACGTGTACCAGGCGGCCGACCTGCCGCGGGTGCCTCATACGCTCCAACAGGCGGTGGCCGGTCTTCGCTCCGGTGAAGTGGCGAAGGCCGCCTTCGGCCCCGATGTCGTGGAGCACTACGCCCACTTCTTCGAGGTGGAGGTGGCGGCCTTCAATCAGTCGGTCACCGACTGGGAGCGGCGACGCTACTTCGAGCGAATCTGATCGTCATCGAGCAGCGAAACAGGGAAACGAGAACGACCATGAGCACGGGCAGCGTGTCGCAGGGCAAGATGTGGGACGGCACGTTGTTGGACGGCAGGGTGGCCGTCATCACCGGAGCCGGAGGCGGTATCGGTCGGGCCACCGCCGAGTTGTTCGCCCGGCACGGAGCGGCGGTGGTGGCCGCCGATCGGGCCGAGGACGCCAACCGGGAGACGGTCGATGCCATCACCGCCACCGGTGGCCGGGCGCTGGCCGTCACCGTGGACGTTGCCCGACCGGTCGAGGTGGAGCACCTGATCTCGCTGGCCGAGACCGAGTTCGGTCGCCTCGACGTGGTCTTCAACAACGCTGGGGTCATGCTGGCCGACGACGGCGATGCCGTCGGCACCGACGACGCCACCATCGACGCCACCCTCGACATCAACGTCAAGGGGGTGCTCTACGGGTGTCGCTACGGCATCCCGGCATTGCGCCGCAGCGGGGGCGGGTCGATCATCAACACCGCCTCGTTCGTGGCCTCGTTGGGGGCGGCCACCTCCCAGATCGCCTACACCGCGTCCAAAGGTGCGGTGCTGTCGTTGACCCGTGAGCTGGCCGTCATCCACGCCAGGGAGAACATCCGGGTCAATGCCCTGTCACCCGGACCGCTGCGAACCGAGTTGCTGATGAGCTTCCTCGACACCGAGGAGAAGCGGCAGCGGCGGCTGGTTCATGTCCCCATGGGTCGGTTCGGCGAGGCGGCCGAGATGGCCCGGGCCGCCCTTTTCTGGCCTCCGACATGTCGTCGTACATGACCGGGGGCAATCTGCTGATCGACGGTGGCCTCACTGCGGCCTACGTCACCCCGGAGTAGGGCCGAGGCGGATCGACGCCCTCTCACCGGTCGAGCGACACGGAGGTGGGAGCTGATTGGCTGGCTGGCCCACCACTATGCCATGCTCGGGCAGGGCCGTTCTGCGACGCGGGCGGACCCACATCCTTGGGGGTGATGGATGATGCGCGAGCTGGAAGCCAAACTTGATGTCGACAGCGACTACGAGCTGCCCGACCTCGAGTTCACACTGACCGAACTGCGAGCCGAGATGACGGCCCCGGTCGCGCACACGAACGTCGACGTGTACCACGACACCGCCGACCTGCGGTTGCTGCGGTGGGGCTGCACGCTACGGCACCGCAAGGGTGAAGGTTGGACGGTCAAGCTGCCGGCGGTCGGCACGCAGGCCGGTGTCGGTTCGAAGGATGGCCTGGAACGCCAGGAGGTTCAGCTCGGGGGTCGAGCCGGCACTCCGCCCCCCCGGGCTCGTCGCCTGGTGGCGTCGTTCTCCCGAGGTGAGCCGCTGACGGTGGTGGCCACGGTGACCACCCATCGCACGACGCATCCGGTGCATGCGGCCGATGGCGAACCGTTGCTGGAGATCGCCGATGACCTGGTCTCGGCCGAGTCGGGTGACGGCGACACCGTGACCTTCCGCCAAGTGGAAGTGGAACTGGCGCCGGAGGCCGACCCGTCGGCCCTCGATCCGGTGGTTCAGGCCCTGACGTCGGCCGGAGCCCGCCCCGACGCCGGTGACATCAAACTGGCCGTGGCCCTCGGTCGGCCCGAGTTGGAGCCGGATGTCATGATTCCACCGCTGCCCAAGAGGCCGACGTCGCGACAGGTGATTCATCGGGCAATCGCCCGATCGGTGCGGCAGTTGATACTGGAGCTGCCCCGCGCCCGCCTGGGCCGGGACCCCGAAGGCATCCACCAGGCCCGGGTCGCCACCCGACGGTTGCGCTCCGACTTGCGGACGTTCAAACCGCTGCTGGATGAGGACTGGGTGGCCAAGATCACCCCGCGGTTGCGGGAGTTGGCCGCCGATCTCGGCGGCGTGCGGGATGCCGATGTGCTGCATGGGCTGCTCCGGGGCACCATCTACGAGCATCCCGAGGTCGATCCCGAGGCCGGCGCGGAGGTACTGGAACTGGTGCTGGCCCAGCGGGACGAGGCCATCGACGCGCTGGATCGCTATCTGAACCGGGTGGGCACCGCCCAGTTGCTGGACGAGTTGGTGGCGGCGGCCGCCGATCCACCGACCACGTCGGAGGCCGATCAACCGGCCCGTTGGCAGTTGCCGATGCTGGTCATCAAGCGTTGGCGCCGACTGGAGAAGGCGGTGGGCAAGCTGGGCAAACGACCCGATGTCGAACACCGTCACCGGGTGCGAATTCTGGCCAAACGAGCCCGCTATGCCGCCGATGCCATCAGGCCGGCGTTCGGCACCAAGTCCCGCCGGTTCGCCAGGTCATTGGCCCGCCTCCAGGACACGATGGGCGAACTCAACGACGCGGTGGTGGCCGAAGCATGGCTCAACCGGTACGGCCCCGGGTTGTCGCCCCAGGCCGCCTACGCCGCCGGTCGTCTGGCCGAGGTCTACAGCGCCATGGCGGTGGCCGACGACGACTGGCGCCAGGTGTGGTCCAGAGTCCAACGGCGCCGGCCCCGCTGGCTCATCGGGTGATCCGGCGGTTCTAGAACACCCGGTAGACGAAGTACTGGACCTTGATGTCCTCGCCGTACTCGGGATGGTTGGGAAGGTAGGGCATCGGTTCGGTCCCGAAGACCCGGGCCCAGGTACCGTCGGCTTCCAGCTCGTCGAGTTTGCGGTCGTAGTTGCCGTCCCGCATGATGTCGTCGCGCTGGAGAAAACGATGTGACCGCCGCTGCGCACGATGCGGCACAGCTCCCTCAGGATCTCGTTGGTCTCGAAATAGGTGAGGGCGCCGATGAAGTTGACGGCGTCGAACTCCGCGTCGTCGAACGGGAGCGGGAACCGCTGCATGTCGACCTGTTGGACCTTGCGGTAGGCCCCGGTCTCCCCGGCCAGCTCCAGCAGATGCGATGAGATGTCGATGCCCTCGATGTTGTCGTAGCCGAGGTTCTTCAGTGCCGTCCCCGTGAGGCCCGACCCGCAGGCGGCGTCGAGGAGCCGGCTGTCGGTGGGCACATAGTTGCTGGCAATGGCGGCCGCTGTTTGCGGACCCACATAACCCCACTCGTCGAACGTCTCGTCGTAGGTGCCGGTATCGGCGAAGGTGTCGTAGTCCCGCTCCACCGTGCCGCTGTCGGTGGAGAACTCCTTGCCCCAGATTTCGGGGGTCTCGTCGATGATGTCCTTGGCCACAGTGCCCTCACATGTCGTCGGTCGCCATACACCGTAGCGGCTTCCGGCCTGCTCTACGGCTGGTTGCGATCCGACGAGGGAGCCTTGCGTTGTTGGCGGCGGACCTGTCGGGCGATCCTGCGCCGGATCGTCCGGTAGGACGGCGGGCCCCCTCGCTGCAGCGGTCGACCGTCCACGAAAACCGCATCGGAGTGTCCGCAGTCGAGCAGGGTGGCCCGGTCGTTCGTGTCGATCGTGGTGAAGTGAACCTCGGATCCGAACTCTTCGGCCGCTCGCCTCGCCCGTTCGTACACCAGGTTGTAGGCCGGGCACCACCCGCTCAGGTAGGCCGTCACCTCGACCTTGTCGGAACGGCCGATCTGCACCGGCTGTTCCTTGATCCATCGAGGCGCCTCGGCATCGGCCACGAACGGCTTCCACACCAGCTCTCGCGGGCCGCTGCGATCGACCCCCTGATACCCGTGCTTCTTGAACCAGGAGGCCTTCATCCAGATGGGCATGTGCAGCCCCCACGCCGCAATGCCCTTGGCCCCGAGCCGGCGAGCGTCGGTTTCGGCCGCGGCCAAGAGTGCCGTGCCGATTCCCCGCCCCTGGGCGTCGCCCACGCCCTGGTCGTAGCCGTGCACCCAGATGCACAGGATCATGTAGAGATCACGGCCCTGGGCCGGCGACAGCTCGATCGGCACATACTGGATCATGCCGAGAGGTCGATCGCTCTCGTCCAGAGCCAGCTTCACCCGCAGACCTCGAAATCGGGCCTGCCGGAACCAGCGGGCCTTGTGATCGCCGGCCTCGGCCATTTCCGGTGACCAGTCCTCCAGGCACACGAAATACGACTCCAGGTGCCGCTCGGGCAGATCCTCCACACGAATCCGCTCGCTGGTCGGCGTCCGGTGCCGCCGTCGAGTCCACATACGGTCATGATGAGGGCTCTCGCCGCCATGCCGCCAGGGACGAACGTCACAACGGACCGGATCCTTTCGCCCCTCGGCGTTGTTGCGGGCGTCACGCCGCGGTGGCGGCCGGGCCGGGCTCGGGTCTATTCAGTTTTCAAGGTTCACGTGTTGAGAGGCGCGAGCCTGCTCGTTCAGGCCACGGCCTGTACATGGTCGCGCTTCCACTTGTTGTCCGGATCACAGTTTTGCCGGGCGTTGCCCGGCAAACCCGAGTTTGCCTGCGGCAAACATCGAAGGATCGGGTTGGACTTGCGAAGCAAGGCCATACGGAATCACAGCCCCGGGTTCTGCATCTGCCTCTCGCGGTGATGAGTAAGGCTCTTTTCATCCAATCGGGGAATCCCCGGGCTTTGACCGACATGTCGATCACCCGGGATCGTTCGTCGAGCACGATCCGTTCGAACTCGGCCACCGCGGTGGCCACAAAGGCAAGATCAGGGTGGATTGGTGTCCCGTCGATGCGTTCACACCGGTAGTCGGGATCATCCCGGTCGATCGCTACGGGCCGGGTATCGGGATCGAAGTACCGCTCCAGGAAGTTCTCTATGATCTTCTGGCCGATCACCAGGTTGACCAGTGGGGTGGTGGTGGCCGACCCGGGAGCCTCGGCGCCACCGACGATCAGGCCAACGAGGGCTTGACCCCGGCGCCGATTCGGTGTCTCGGCGTTGCCGGGCCCTTCGGATTGTTGGCGGAACAGGCGCTGCATCTCATCACCCAACGCGGTGCCGACCGCGGCTGCTGAGAGCGGGTCGAGGTGGAACCGGCCGTCGATGGAGCCGTCGGTGTTGGTGTTCCAGGTGCAGGAGGTCTTCTTGACCTGTTCGGTCACCTCGTCGGATGTGGTGTGGTTGATCAACCAGACGGTGACCCGGTTGGTGAACTCCACAAAGTCGTGATCCCGAGCCGCGGCCACCAACTCTTCCTGGGACACAACCAGGGCGTCGTGACGCTCGGGTGTGTCCAGTGATTTCAACTCCCGCAGGTGCCGCAGGGTCAACACCCCGCAGGCCGCAGCCTGGGCGAAGACCGGGAACTGGTCCAGCCATCGCCCGGTACGAGCGGTGGCGTGGATCTCCCGGGCCGGGGCCCCGGTTTCGGCGGCCACCACTTGTGAGGCGTTGCGGAACCCGAGCTCGCGCAGCACGCCCGGTGCCTCAGAGGCGGTGTCGGCGGCAGCCAACACGGTGGCTCGTACGGCGTCGAGCCGGGCCGACAACCGTTGCAGTCGGCAGGCTCTATCCAGCAGCTCGGCCACAGGGATGCAGTCGAGGTTGGTTGCCACCATGGCATCGAGAGCGGTCTCCAACGGCGTCAGATGGTCGCTGTGTGGTTCTGGTGGCAGCCCGCCGTCGGTCATGCCTTCACTATAGCAAACACCAGTTCGGATACACAAGCTTTTCTGGCCAATATTTAAAGACAAATCTGCCGATTCACGCTCGGTGTCATGTGGGTGTTGCCGGACCGGAACGCTCGTTACGTGTAGGTGCCCAACACCCAGACTTGACTCATTCGTGAACATCACATTGGCAAGGCGAACCACGCCTGCTTCTCCGACGGGCCGGCCGGCCGATTTGTTGATGTGGGTGCCGGCTAGCCGTCGCCCCCGTGTTCGATCAATCCTCCGGGCCGGGTGTGGTAGTCGCCGGCCTCGTCCACCCACCATGCCTCGGTTGTCGTCAGCCCGGTTGGTTGATCGAGGGTGCCGGCCATGACGCTGATCCGCTCCGCGGTCTTGTCGGTGCGGAAGAACAGCGACGATCCGCACCGCCGGCAGAAGCCGTAGAACACCCCGATCGCCGGTTCGTGCCAGGCCAGCGTCTCGTCGGTGGCGAACACGAGGCCGTCCGGGCCAACGGCGGTGGCGGCCACGTGATGGCCCGAGAACCGGCGGCAGCGGTCACAGTGGCAGTTGAACACCGGCCGTAGCGGCGGATGCAGGGTGAAGGCCACCCCGCCGCACATGCATCGGCCGGTCAACGAGGACGTCATCGGGAGGATGGTACCGATCAGGGTCGTCTCAGGGTCGAATCTGGGTTGTCACTGATGGCCGAGACCCTCCTTCGGGAGGATGCTGAGAACCGGGGCGGCTTGTATTTCACACCGACGTTGACACGTCCGACCGAGGGAGGCAGTGCCATGTGGCAGCAAGTTGATGATCGGCTTTCATCGTTTCCGGTAGACGCCTCGGCTCGGGGGCGAGTGGCCGTCGACTTCGGTCGGCAGTTGGCGCTCATCGTGGCCGCCGCCCTGCTGTACTTCGGGGTTCGAGGTCGCACCGAAGGCGCGGAGGCATTGGCGGTGGCCAACGGGCTCGACCTGCTGGCCTTCGAACGGTCGCTGGGGCTCGACATCGAGGCCGGGCTACAGGCCCTCATCCTGCCTCACCAGTGGGTGGTGACCGTGTTCAACTGGATCTATATCTGGGGCCACTGGCCGGTGATCGCCGCCACCCTGGTCTGGCTGTACCGGACCCGTCGTGTCGACTACCTGCTGCTCCGCAACGCCCTGTTCATCTCCGGCGCGATCGGACTGGTGATCTTCACCCTTCATCCGGTGGCGCCGCCCCGCCTGTTGCCCAGTGGGTTCGTCGACACCGTGACCGAGCTGTCGACGTCGTACCGGGTGCTGCAACCGCCGTCGCTGGTCAACAAGTTCGCCGCACTGCCCAGCCTGCACGTCGGTTGGAACCTGCTGATCGGCGTGGTCGTGTACCGAACCGGGGCCAACCGTTGGGCTCGCGTGTTCGGGATGGTGTCGCCTATGGCCATGGCCGCCGCCGTGGTTCTGACCGGCAATCACTACGTGGTCGACGCTGCCCTCGGTGCCGTGGTCGCCCTGACCGGTCTGGCCGGGGCGTCGTGGCTCACCTCCTTGCCGGGGTCGACTGGGGGCCACGTCACCGGCAACGCCCGGGCCGTCGATGATGGCTGGCCGGCAACACTCTCGGTGTCGGTGTCGGTGTCGGTGCCGGTGTCGGTGCCGGCCAACGAGCGGTGGGCGACTGCCGCCGTCGACCGCCGGTAGTCCTCAATCGGCGGCCATAGACGGTCGACAGGGAGGATATGCCCGTTTCCCGACCGCACAGTTCCGGCCGGGGCACTTGGTGGGGCGCAGTGCGCGTCACCATGGCGATGCTTGTGGTGACAGCAGCGCTTTCCATGTCCTCGGCGGCCAGTGCAGGAGTGCACGATCTATGCTTCTCGGTGGCCGACGCCGGGCCCAATGGTGGTGCCGACCACCTGATATCGGTCGTGCCGTCGACCGGTGTCCCCACATCCATCGGCGACACGGGCGGGACCGGCAACATCGAGGCCATCGCCATGGAGCCTGGTGGGAACACCCTCTACGCCATCGACAACGCCCAGTTCGGGTCGATCGACCAGTCAACGGGCGCCTTCACCACCATCGGCACCGGGGTCGGAGGCGGCTTCGACGATGTGGACAGCCTCAGCTTCGACCCGTTCACCGGAGAGCTCTGGGCCGTCGATCGCAATACCGGCAGCAACCAGGATGTGCTCTTCCGGATCGACAAGACCACCGGGCTGTACATCCCGGGTACGTCGGTCACCATCCAGTCGTTCGCCGTGACCGGGCTGTACGACATCGACGACCTGTCGATCTCATCCTATGACAACACGATGTACGGAGTGAACAACAACTCCGGAGGCAACGACCGGCTCATCAACGTCGACCGCACCACCGGGGCGGTGACCCAGGCCCTTGACCTGGCCGCACTCGGTGTCATCGACATGGAGGGTCTTGCCTTCGACAACGCCGGCACCCTCATGGGAACCGACGGCAACGGGGCACCGGACGGCGACCTGTGGGAGATCGATATCGACGGTGGCAGCCTCACCCATCTCGCCGACCTGTCCCCGGGAGGGGACTTCGAGTCCTTGGGCTGTCTCACCGCCGACCTCAACACGATGAGCGGCACCGTGTTCTTCGACACCAACGGTGATGGTGTGCTCGACGCCGGCGACGCCGGCCAGGGATCGGTCACGGTGCGCCTGTATCGGGACGTCAACTCCGATGGTCTTCTCGACGGGGGCGACATCCTCCTCACCTCCACCGACACCGCCGGCGACGGCAGCTACTCGTTCGATGTCGCCTCGAGCGGCGACTTCGTCCTCGACATCGACACCGGTGACCTTCCGGCCGGATCGAACCTGAGCACCGACAACCTCGAGGTTGCAAGCCTGGCCGGCTTCGGGCTGACCGACAGCGGCAACGACTTCGGCTACACCTTGCCGGCCATGGTCGGGAATCGGGTGTGGGTCGACGCCGATGTCGACGGCATCCAGGATGGGGGCGAGTCCGGCCTGGGTTCGGTGACGGTCAACCTGCTGGACAGCGGGGGCTCGACCATTGTCTCCACCACGACCGCCGGCGACGGCTCCTATCTGTTCACAGGAATCGCCCCCGGTGACTATCGGGTCGAGTTCGTGGCCCCGGCCGGGTATTCGTTCTCGCCGGTGGATCAGGGCGGTGACGACACGTTGGACTCCGACGCTGCGGTGGGGACCGGTCGTACCGGTCTGTTCACCCTCGGAGCGACCGACGTCGATGTCACACTGGATGCCGGCCTGTACCAGCCGGTGTCGATCGGTGATCGAGTCTGGGTGGACGCCGATGCCGATGGCATCCAGGATGGGGGCGAGTCCGGTCTGGCCGGGGTGACGGTGAATCTGCTGGATGCCGGGGGCGGCACGGTGGCCTCCACGGCGACGGCCGGCGATGGTTCGTATTCGTTCACGGGTCTGGTGCCGGGCGACTATCGGGTGGAGTTCGTGGCTCCGTCGGGGTATTCGTTCTCTCCGGTGGATCAGGGGGCCGATGACACCGCTGATTCCGATGCTGATGTCACGACCGGCCGAACGGCCCTGGTCAGTCTCCCGCCCGGGTCCACCGACCTGACCCTTGACGCAGGTCTGTATGAGGACGCCTCGGTCGGTGATCTCGTGTGGGTTGATGCCGATGCCGACGGCGTGCAGGATGGGGGCGAGTCCGGTCTGGTCGGGGTGACGGTGAATCTGTTGGATGCCGGGGGTGGCACTGTGGCCTCTACGGCGACGGCCGGCGATGGTTCGTATTCGTTCACCGGTCTGGTGCCCGGTGGGTATCGGGTGGAGTTTGTGGCTCCGTCGGGGTATTCGTTTTCGCCGGTGGATCAGGGGGCCGATGACACCGCGGATTCCGATGCCGATGTGACGACCGGTCGCAGCCCGCTGTTCACCCTCAGCTCCGGGGAGGACGATCTTGATGTGGATGCCGGCCTGTATGAGGGCGCCTCGGTCGGTGACTTCGTGTGGGTTGATACCGATGCCGATGGCATCCAGGACTCCGGCGAGCCGGGGCTGGCCGGGGTGACGGTGAACCTGTTGGATGCCGGTGGTGGCACGGTGGCCTCCACGGCGACGGCCGGTGATGGGTCGTATTCGTTCACGGGGGTGACCCCTGGTGAGTATCGGGTGGAGTTTGTGGCTCCGTCGGGGTTCTCGTTTTCGCTGGTGGATCAGGGGGTCGATGACACCGCGGATTCCGATGCCGATGTGACGACCGGTCGCAGCCCGCTGTTCACCTTGGTGTCCGGCCAGAGCGAGGTCGATGTTGATGCCGGCCTGTATGAGGACGCCTCGGTTGGTGACTTCGTGTGGGTTGATACCGATGCCGATGGTGTCCAGAATGGGGGCGAGCCGGGTCTGGCCGGGGTGACGGTGAATCTGTTGGATGCCGGTGGTGGCACGGTGGCCTCCACGGCGACGGCCGGCGATGGTTCGTATTCGTTCACGGGTCTGGTGCCCGGTGACTATCGGGTGGAGTTTGTTGCTCCGTCGGGGTATTCGTTCTCGCCGCTGGATCAGGGGGTCGATGACGCGGTTGATTCCGATGCCGATGTCACCACGGGTCGCAGTCCGCTGTTCACGCTGGTGTCCGGCCAGAGTGAGGTCGATGTGGATGCCGGCCTGTTTGAGGACGCCTCCGAAGGGGATTTCGTGTGGGACGATCTGGATGCCGACGGGATCCAAGACGTCGGTGAACCTGGTCTGGCCGGCGTGACGGTGAATCTGTTGGATGCCGGTGGTGGCACGGTGGCCACTACGGCGACGGCCGGCGATGGTTCGTATTCGTTCACGGGTCTGGTGCCCGGTGTCTATCGGGTGGAGTTCGTTGCTCCGTCGGGGTATTCGTTTTCCGCCGGTGGATCAGGGTGGGGATGACGCGGTTGATTCCGATGCCGATGTGACGACTGGTCGCAGTTCGTTGTTCGTGCTCAGCTCCGGTGAGGACGATCTTGAGGTGGATGCCGGCCTGTTTACCGCGGCGTCGGTCGGTGACTTCGTGTGGGTTGATGCCGATGCCGATGGTGTCCAGGATGGGGGCGAGCCGGGTCTGGTCGGGGTGACGGTGAATCTGTTGGATGCCGGTGGTGGCACGGTGGCCACTACGGCGACGGCCGGCGATGGGTCGTATTCGTTCACGGGTCTGGTGCCCGGTGGGTATCGGGTGGAGTTTGTGGCTCCGTCGGGGTATTCGTTCTCGCCGGTGGATCAGGGGGCCGATGACGCGGTTGATTCCGATGCCGACGTGACGACGGGTCGCAGTTCGCTGTTCACTCTGGCGTCCGGTGAGGATGATCTTGATGTGGACGCCGGCGTGTTCGAGGACGCGTCGATGGGTGACTTCGTGTGGGTTGATGCCGATGCCGATGGCATCCAGGATGGTGGTGAAGCTGGGCTGGTCGGGGTGACGGTGAATCTGTTGGATGCCGGTGGTGGCACGGTGGGGTCGACCTCGACGGCTGGTGACGGGTCGTATTCGTTCACGGGTCTGGTGCCCGGTGGGTATCGGGTGGAGTTTGTCGCCCCGTCGGGTTACACATTCTCGCCGGTGGATCAGGGTGGCGATGACGCGGTTGATTCCGATGCCGATGTGACGACCGGTCGCAGCGGGTTGTTAGCGTTGAGTTCCGGCGAGAACGATCCTGATGTGGATGCCGGCCTCTATCAGGACGCCTCGGTCGGCGATATTGTGTGGGTCGATCTGGATGCCGATGGCGTGCAGGACTCCGGTGAGCCCGGCTTGGCTTCGGTGACGGTGAACCTGCTTGACTCCGGCGGCAGTACGGTGGCCACCACGGCGACGGCTGGTGATGGTTCGTATTCGTTCACGGGTCTGGTGCCCGGTGACTATCGGGTGGAGTTTGTTGCTCCGTCGGGGTATTCGTTTTCGCCGGTGGATCAGGGTGGCGATGACGCGGTCGATTCCGATGCTGATGTGACGACCGGTCGTAGCGGGTTGTTTTCGCTGAGTTCCGGCGAGAACGATCTTGATGTGGACGCCGGCCTCTATCAGGACGCCTCGGTCGGCGATTTCGTATGGGACGATCTGGATGCCGACGGGATCCAGGACTCCGGCGAGCCCGGCTTGGGTTCGGTGACGGTGAACCTGCTGAATTCGGGCGGCGGTACGGTGGCCACCACGACGACGGCCGGCGACGGTTCGTATTCGTTCACTGCTGTCACCCCTGGGGACTATCGGGTGGAGTTTGCGGCTCCGTCGGGTTACACATTCTCGCCGGTGGATCAGGGTGGGGATGACACGATCGACTCCGACGCCGGGCTGGGGAGCGGCCGGACCGGCCTCTTCAGCCTCAGCTCCGGTGAGAACGATCTCGATGTTGACGCCGGCATGTATGTGAGCGCTACGGTCGGGGACTTCGTCTGGAATGATCTGGACGCCGACGGAGTCCAGGACTCTGGCGAGCCCGGCCTTTCCGGTGCGGTGGTGAACCTGCTGAACAGTGGTGGCTCGACGGTGTCGTCGGTACTCACCGCCGGCGATGGGTCGTATTCATTCACTGGTCTGGTGCCCGGTGACTATCGGGTGGAGTTCGTTGCTCCGTCGGGGTATTCGTTTTCGCCGGTGGATCAGGGGGCCGATGACACCGTCGATTCCGATGCCGATGTCACCACGGGTCGCAGTCCGCTGTTCACGCTGACCACCGGGGAGGTCGAATCCACCGTCGACGCCGGCCTGTTTGGCCTCGCATCGGTCGGTGATGTCGTGTGGGATGATCTGGATGCGGATGGCGTCCAGGATGGGGGCGAGCCGGGGCTGGCCGGGGTGACGGTGAATCTGTTGGATGCCGGGGGTGGCACGGTGGCCTCCACGGCCACGGCCGGCGATGGGTCGTATTCGTTCACCGGGCTGGTGCCCGGTGACTATCGGGTGGAGTTTGTGGCTCTGTCGGGGTATTCGTTTTCGCCGGTGGATCAGGGGGCCGATGACACCGCGGATTCCGATGCCGATGTCACGACGGGTCGCAGCCCGCTGTTCACGCTCGTGTCCGCCCAGAGCGACGTCGACGTGGATGCCGGCCTGTTCACGGCAGCGTCGGTCGGCGATTTCGTGTGGGTCGACGCCGATGCCGATGGCGTGCAGGATGGGGGCGAGCCGGGGCTGGCCGGGGTGACGGTGAATCTGCTGGATGCCGGGGGCGGCACGGTGGCCTCTACGGCGACAGCCGGCGATGGTTCGTATTCGTTCACCGGTCTGGTGCCCGGTGGGTATCGGGTGGAGTTCGTTGCTCCGTCGGGGTATTCGTTTTCGCCGCTGGATCAGGGTGTCGATGACACCGCGGATTCCGATGCCGATGTGACGACCGGTCGCAGCCCGCTGTTTGCCCTCAGCTCCGGGGAGGACGATCTTGATGTGGATGCCGGCCTGTATGAGGACGCCTCGGTCGGCGATGTTGTGTGGATTGATCTGGATGCCGATGGCATCCAGGACTCCGGCGAGCCGGGGCTGGCCGGGGTGACGGTGAATCTGTTGGATTCGGGCGGAAGCACCGTGGCCACGACAACGACGGCCGGTGATGGTTCGTATTCGTTCACCGGTCTGGTGCCCGGTGGGTATCGGGTGGAGTTTGTGGCTCCGTCGGGGTATTCGTTTTCGCCGGTGGATCAGGGTGGCGATGACACTGCGGATTCCGATGCCGATGTGACGACCGGTCGCAGCCCGCTGTTTGCCCTCAGCTCCGGGGAGGACGATCTTGATGTGGATGCCGGCCTGTATGAGGACGCGTCGGTCGGTGACGTTGTGTGGGTTGATACCGATGCCGACGGCATCCAGGATGGGGGCGAGTCGGGGCTGGCCGGGGTGACGGTGAACCTGTTGGACAGTGGTGGATCGACGGTGGCCACCACGGCGACGGCCGGCGATGGGTCGTATTCGTTCACGGGGGTGACCCCTGGTGAGTATCGGGTGGAGTTTGTGGCTCCGTCGGGGTATTCGTTTTCGCCGGTCGATCAGGGTGGCGATGACACGGTTGATTCCGATGCTGATGTGACGACCGGTCGTAGCGAGTTGTTCACGTTGGTGTCGGGCCAGAGCGAGGTCGATATGGATGCCGGCCTGTACGAGGACGCGTCGGTCGGTGACGTCGTGTGGGTTGACGCCGATGCCGACGGCATCCAGGACTCGGGCGAGTCGGGGCTGGTCGGGGTGACGGTGAACCTGTTGGACAGTGGTGGATCGACGGTGGCCACCACGGCGACGGCTGGTGACGGGTCGTATTCGTTCACGGGGGTGACCCCTGGTGAGTATCGGGTGGAGTTTGTGGCTCCGTCGGGGTATTCGTTCTCGCCGGTGGATCAGGGTGGCGATGACACGGTTGATTCCGATGCCGATGTGACGACCGGTCGCAGTTCATTGTTCACGGTGGCGTCCGGTGGCAGCGACATCACCATTGATGCCGGCCTGTATGAGAATGCGTCGATTGGCGATGTCGTGTGGGTCGACGCCGATGCCGACGGCGTCCAGGATGGGGGTGAACCGGGGCTGGCCGGGGTGACGGCGAACCTGCTCGACTCCGGCGGAAGCACCGTGGCCACGACAACGACGGCCGGTGATGGCAGCTACAGCTTCTCCGTCATCCCCGGCAGCTACCGGGTGGAGTTCGTGGCCCCCGCCGGGTTCGCACTGTCGCCGGTCGACCAGGGCGGTGACGACACTCTTGATTCCGACGCCGATGCGATCACCGGCCGCACTCCGCTGGTTGTGGTCACGTCGGGCGAGGTGGTGGCCGACCTCGACGGTGGCGTCTACGAGGGGGCGGTGGTCGGTGATCTCGTCTGGGACGACCTGGATGCCGACGGAATCCAGGACTCCGGTGAGCCCGGTGTGGCCGGGGTGACGGTGAACCTGCTGGATGCCGGTGGCGGCTCGGCTGCGCTGACCGTCACGGGCGGCGATGGGTCGTATTCGTTCACCGGGGTCACGCCCGGTCAGTATCGGGTGGAGTTTGTGGCTCCGTCGGGCTATTCCTTCTCGCCGGTTGACCAGGGTGGTGATGACACCGCGGATTCCGATGCCGATGGCACGACCGGCCGGAGCCCGCTGTTCACGTTGGTTTCCGGGGACAGCGACATCACCATCGACGCCGGTGTGTATCGGGACGCGTCGATTGGTGACGCCGTGTGGGACGATCTGGACGCCGATGGTGTGCAGGAGTCCGGTGAGCCGGGGCTGGCCGGGGTGACAGTGAACCTCCTGGATTCCGGCGGAAGCACCGTGGCGACGACGACGACGATCGGTGACGGGTCGTATTCGTTTACCGGTGTCACGCCCGGTCGGTATCGGGTGGAGTTTGTGGCTCCGTCGGGGTATTCGTTCTCGCCGGTCGATCAGGGTGGTGATGACACCGCGGATTCCGATGCCGATGGCACGACCGGCCGGAGCCCGCTGTTCGCGGTGGTGTCCGGTGGCAGCGAGCCGACCATCGACGCCGGGCTCTATGCTGCGGCGGCGATTGGCGATGTCGTCTGGTCCGATCTGGACGCCGACGGAATCCAGGACTCCGGTGAGCCCGGTGTGGCCGGGGTGACGGTCAACCTGCTCGACGTCGGAGGGTCGGCGGTGGCCGCCACGACCACGGCCGGCGACGGGTCGTATTCGTTTACCGGTGTCACGCCCGGAAGCTATCGGGTGGAGTTCGTCGCTCCGGCCGGACGTACCCTTTCGCCGGGGAACCGGGGTGGAAACGACACGGTCGACAGTGATCCCGATCCCCTCACCGGTCGTACCGCCGTCTTCTCGATCACCAGTGGATCGACCGATGTCAGCCTCGACGCCGGGGTTTTCGCCGGTGCCCTTCTTGGTGATCTCGTGTGGGATGATGCCGACGGCGACGGCGTCAAGGATCCCGGTGAGCCCGGTGTGGCCGGGGTGACGGTCAACCTGCTCGACGTCGGTGGGTCCACGCTTGCCACCACGACGACGAGCGGCGCCGGCGCCTACAGCTTCGCCGTGGTTCCCGGCGGCTACCGGCTCGAGTTCGTGGCCCCAACCGGGTACACGTTCTCGCCGGTGGATCAGGGCGATGACGACACCGTGGATTCCGACGCCGCCTCCGATGGCCGCACCCCACTGATCGTGGTCTCGTCGGGCGACGCTGTGACCAGCGTCGACGCCGGTCTGCTTGCATCGGCGTCCATCGGCGACACCGTCTTCTTCGATATCGATGGTGATGGCATCCAGGATCCGGGCGAGCCCGGGATCGCCGGGATCACGGTTGAACTGCGCAACAGCGATGGCGCCGTTCTTGCCACAACGGTGACGGGACCGGGCGGGGCCTACGCGTTCTCGTCGGTTGCTCCCGGCAACGTGATCGTCACCGCCGTGGCCACCACCGGCCTGTCCTCGACCACGTCGGGTGCGCAGAGCTTCGCCCTCGGCTCGGGCGATGCCATCGACACCGCCGACTTCGGCTTTCGAGGAAGCGGTTCCATCGGGCAGACCCTCTGGTTCGACACCGACGGCGACGGCGTCCAGGATCCCCAGGAATCGGGTCTCGGCGGTGTTGCAGTGGAACTCGTCTGGGCCGGGCCCGACGGTGTGCTCGGTACCGACGACGATCTGACGTTCGTGACCATCACCGATGATGACGGGCGCTACCGGTTCGACGGCCTGCCGCCCGGGATCTACGAGGTCACCATCGATGGGGCGGCCCTGTCCGGCTCGAGGAGGGTCTCGGCCTCTCCCGACGGTGGCACCGATCTCCGAGCCGTCCTCTCACTGGGGGATGGCGAATCGATTACCGACGCCGACTTCGCCGTCACCGGCGTCGGCGTGCTGGCTCTCACCGGCTTCGAGGTGAGACGCTATCTGCGAATCGCCCTGCTCCTCATCTGCGTCGGCAGCCTGTTCCTGGCGTCGACGAGGTATGTGCCCGAGCCGGCCGGTCAGACGGCCCGGCGTCGTTGACGCCAGACCAGGACGGTGATGATCAGCGACAGCAGAGCGGCCCCGGAGGCGAAGTAGACCTCAACCCAGGTCCAGGTGTCAGCGTGGTCGGCCCGGAACTCGGGCCGTACATCGAAATCGACCCAGGGGCCGGTCCGGCCCAGGGCGAACACCGCCACCCGGAAGGCGTGCACCACCACCAGGGCGGCGGTGGCCGTGAATACAGTCGAGGTGTGCCGATCGTCGGGGGTGATGAACCACTGAACAAGGGTCACCAGGGCGATGACGATGGCCGCCGACTCCACATAGAGCGAGGCCCCGACCCACGGGACCCATCGGGACGGGGCGTCCTGGACGAACAAGGTGACGGCCCGGACCAGGAGGACCCCACCGCCCAGGAACAGGGCGGCGGCGTAGAGTCGTCGTCGCCCCGATGTTCGACTCTCGGCCATGATCGGTACCTGCTTTCGGCCTGGGCCCGCCGTCGACGTCGCCTGTTATCACTCTGATCCACCGGCCTTCGGGCCGGCAGGGTCCAAAGCCCCTCACCGGTCCCCCAACCGGCGACCCGTCGGGCAATCGACCGGGGACTTGCCCTCACCGCGCCCCGACAGGTAGGTTTCGGGGCGTGCGCCTCAGGGCGCATGCGAGCGTCGGAATCGACGCAAGCGGCACGGCGTGGGCGCTGGGAAGGCGAAGTAGAGATGGCTCGATGGCCGAAGCGAAGCCTGCCGCTGGTTGCGGCGTTGATGGTGGTCCTGACCATGGTGCCGGGAACCGCCGGTGCCGACGGAGGGTACCTGACACCGGAGGACCCGTTGCTCGAACTCGACGGATCGCTGCCTCGCGGCGCCGACGTGCGGGCGATCGTCTCCAGTGGAGAAACCGTCGACGGTACCCTGTTCGAGGGCCTACCCGACGGGGTGGGCATCCGGCCCGGACCGTATCGCAACACCATTGACGTGTATGTCGCCCACGAACAGACGACGGTGCCGTTCTTCGGATTCGCCGACTTCGTCGACGCCTCGGTGACGAAGTGGACGTTGGATACGAAGGGTCCCGATCGGGGCTCGATTCTGGCCGGTGATGTCGCCATCTCATCCGATGTCGGCTACATCCGCTTCTGCTCGGCATCGATGGCAGGACCGGCGGAGGGCTTCGACGACTATGTGTTCTTCACCGGTGAGGAGACCGACGACGTCGTCGAGATCGATCCCGGACAGCCCTTCTCGCCCGATCCCGCCGTTACCCCTCGGCGTCAGGCCGGCCTGGCCGTCGCCCTCAACACCGAGACCGGCGACTACGACCACATCACCGGAATGGGCCGCCTCAACCACGAGAACACCATCGCCCTTCCCGGCTACGACGACATCGTGCTGGTAACCACCGACGACACCTTCAACGGCCCTTCGGCCCAGCTCTATCTGTATCTGGCCCAGGATCAGGACGCAGTGTTCGCCGACCAGGGTTCGCTGTGGGCCTTCCAGGTGACGGCCACCGACCGGGGCCGGGTCGACCCGGCCAACCCCTTCAACGACGCCAACGACTACCTGGACATCCGACCCGGCGACGACTGGCAGGGTCGGTTCATCCCCGTGCCCGATGACATCGCCGACGGAACCCTGACCGACGTCACGCCCCAGCAGGCGCTGGAGGACTGGTCGAACGACAACAACGTGTTCCAGTTCATCCGCCTCGAGGATCTGGCCTACGACAAGAACGACCCGAACGTCGTCTACATCGCCGACACCGGCCGAAACAGGGTGGTTCCCGACCCCGCCACCGGCCGGTTGGTCCGGGGCCCGGGTGGCACGGTGGGCTTTGCCGACAACGGCAGTGTGTTCAAGATGGTGTTCGACGCCGACAACCCGACCGAGGTCGTCAGCTTCTCGGTGCTGGCTCAGGGTGACGATGAAACCCAGGGTGCCTTCGTGCCGTTTGTCTCCCCGGACAATGTGGACACGTCGAAGAAGAGCCTCATGGTGCAGGAGGACAACGACAACGCCAGGATCTGGCAGTACGACATGTCCAAGGACGCCTGGCGTGTGGTGGCCACCGTGACCGACCCGGACGGCGAGTCGAGCGGCATCGTCGACGCCTCGCAATGGTTCGGGCAGGGCCGGTGGCTGGTCACCGTCCAGGGCCACGGTGTGAATGTCGCCGAAGAGGTCATCGACGGCATCACCTACAAGCGGGAGTCCGGGCAGCTACTGCTGCTGACGATTCCGGCAAGCTGACGTCGCATCCGGCCCTGGGGGATGCCCCAGGGCCGAGACGCACCCGGGAAGGCGGTAGTCTGCGTGGAGCCGCCGAACTCGGGAGGGGTACGCCGCCATGGCCTTCTGGAAACGCAAGCGCAGGTCGGCGACAGGTCGACGGCCGGCCTCAGCCGCGGGGATCGACGACGAGTGGCCACCTTGCGAGATTCTCGGCCATCCCCTTGTCATGATCAACCGCAAGGAGTTATTGGAAGAGGGTTTCGGCTTCTGCGGCCGGCGCTTCACCGATCTTTTTCAGCTCGACTGGCAGCTCATCGAACAGCTCCGCCTCCGCTCTCGCCACCGTGACGATCCGGAACGAAACTGGCAACTGGGCGAAATCGATGAGGGATTGCTTCTCATTCTCTGTCGCCCCGACGAGCTGGAGTCCATCGCACGCCACCCCGACTTCCCGGGATTCGCCACCTACGACCTGGGTGCGGTCGCCAAGGTGACCGTGCGCGACGCCACGCCCAGTAGCTGCTCCAAGGACCGTCGGCAGACTGATCGCCGCCGCCATCGGCCATCCCGATCGAGCATCGACCATCCCGGAGTAGCCGACCGGCCCCGGGTGTGCGCCGGGGCCGGTCGGCTGAAGTCGTGCCGAAGTGGTGGAATCAGCTGTCGACGAGGGGAGCAGGTGGTACCGGTGCCGGTGGCCCCGGAACCTGGGGTTCGGTTCGCACCGCCTGCAACGCCGACAGAGCCACGGCGCCGGATCCGAGGAACCCGGCCACTGCGACCACTATCGAGCCCACGAAGGGGATGGCGCCGACAGCGAGAAGGATCACCGAACCGGTCAGCGCGGCGAGGTAGGGATGGCCGATTCCCTCCTGGCCTCCGGTGATGTACTCACCAAGTCGGACACCGGACACCACGAAGCCGATCAGGCCGATCGCCGGCAGCACGACGAACCAGATCGTCAAGGCGGTGGCAATGCCGATGATGGACGAGAACAACACGATTCCCACCGTCGGTGCCACGATCCACAGGAACAACCCGGCGAGGATGGTTCGCCCCAGATCGGTGGTGATGGTTCGCCCCGTCCGCCGGGCAAAGCCCGGTGCCACCGCGGCCAGGGCCAGGGCGGCCAGAATCGTCATCACGGCCCAGCCGATCATGAACAGGACTCCGAGAATCCAGAAGCCGCGGGTGAAGTCCCCGGTTCCGGTCTCGATCGAGCCCTCGACGGTGGCGCTCGGATCACGGATGATGTCGCTTTCCACCAGGCGGATGTCGCCGGTCACCAGGGTGTCGGCGCCGAGATTGGCGGTGCCGTCGACCACCACAAGTGTTTCAATCGTGGCGCCGATCAGATCGGCGCGGCCGTCGACCACCACAACGGTGGTGGCCGTGCCTTCGAAATCGAGGTCGCCGCCAACGACGACCACCACCCCGAGGGTCTCGTCGGCCGGTACGGCGGCGTCACCGCCGAGCCGTATCAGAACACCCTCGTCATCAGCGCTTTGTGCCGCGGCCGGGCCTGCCATCAGGGCGAGTAGGAATGCCGTGAGTACGGCAAATACAAGTGCTTTTCGCATCGTCGGAACCTCCGTCCGGGAACGCCCAAACGAGTTGAGCCCTCTTTGTCTTCTCCTTTCACTCTCGTTGATTGGCCCTGGATGCGGCAGGGCCCTTCGGCCCTCATTGGATATCGCTGCCGGCAACCGATGACCGGAGGGCCTCTAAGGACCCGGCCATCATCGCAATGATGTCGTCCGGCGCGGAGTTGGCCAGGAGATCCACCGGGGCAAGCAACATGCCGCTCACGGCCGAGGCGATGGCCTGCAACAAGAAGGCCGCACCGAGCAGCCGAAGGGTTCGGGAGCTGACACCGGGTGCGTGTTCGTATCGGTCATCGATGCTCCCGTGGCGGGTCGAGCAGGGTCACGATGGGGTTCCATCGACAAAGAAGGTTGCCGCAGGGGAATATCAGTGCTGGTGGCCGCCGGCGCCGAGGTTGCGTTGGGCGACGCTGTGGGTGTCGAACAGGGTGAGGTCGGCGAAGCAGCGCCACTCTTGCTCCAGCCAGGCTGCAGCCCCGGCTGGGCCGTGGAAGCGACCTCGCCGGGCATGGCGGTGGGGTGAACAACGAGGTGGGGCGTCACGAGAGCAGCGATCTGACTGCCGTCGTCGCCGCTCAGCACGTCGTTGATCCATCGTTGGACGACGGCTCGACTGGCCTCACCGTCGGCTGAGGGGCTGCCCTCCTAGGGCGGGTCCGTGACCATCTGGTGGTCGTAGATCCGGTGAGCGGCGCCGGCGTCGAAACGGTAGACCTCGAGACGACGAGATGTCGTGGCCTGATCGGCCTGGCGTGGGCTGACGGCGACGACGACGTCATCGAAGGGGGCGATGTTGTCGAAGTTGGTTCCGTCGGCACTGACCTCCGCCTCGAAGGCGGCCAGGTTGGCCGTGGCCGATGCGGACAGCTCCGGGGGCGTTGGAATCGGTGCGACGCCCATTTGTTGAAACTCGGCCAGCGAGTCCATTCCGAACCTCATCTCAGCCAGCTGCCCGTCCTCGAAGCGGGACCATGTTGACCATGCCGTAGTCGAGCCGTCCACCGGTTGGTGGGCGTGAGTGCTCACCCCGTCCGGTGAACGTGCCGTAGGTAGGCAGGAGGACGGCGACGTACTCACCGTCGGCCATCATGATCGGAATCGGATGCCAGGAGTCGGGTGACAACACCTTGAACCCGGCCCAGGTCGAGACCATGCCATCGGGGCCGGCTTCAACGGTGCCACCCAAAGGGTGGTGGAACACGAACCTTTCGGCCACGACCTCGCGCACCAAGTCCCAGTCGTTGGTGTTGAAGGCATGAATGAATCGGATGGCGGTTGTCTTGTTGATCTGCTTGACCTCGTCGTACGGTCTGGAGCTAGGGGCCATGGCCGGTGTCCATTTCGTACTCATTGCATGACCTGCGCTCGGGCCGCAGTGACGATTACCTTTGCCGACAAGCCAGACGTTGGTCGCTAGTGGCTCGAAGAAGAGCTGTCGGTGAGAGCCGATGGGGCCGCGACCGAAGAATCTCGGATCATGAGCATCCCGAGCCATGCGAACCAGACGATCAGCCCAAGTCCGAAGACGGCCCCGACCACTTCGAGCGCGGGAATGATTGTCGCCAGACCGGTCACGGCCATCACGATGCCGAGATAGCCCAGTGCCCTGGGTATCTGGCCACTCTGCACGATGGCCAAGCCGGCGAGTAGCACCCACACGCTGCCCACGATCTCCATCCCACCGCCCAGGCCATTGGCCACTGTGTCCACACTCAGCCAAAGCAGTTCCGCTTGGCCAGGGTCGGAGCTGTAGAGATCGACAATGGTTCCCGAGGCAACGTTCAGGACCATCCCGCTGGCCAGCAGCAGCCCGGCCCAGATGAAGGCGAACACGGTTGCTGTCCTGGCCAAGGTCGGCGACCCGGGCTTCAACCGCTCGTCGAGTGCGAGAGCGAACGGGACCAGTGCGATACTGAAAACGAGAAGGGTGATCGCATTCCACACGAAGATCGCGGTCTCATTGTCGGCAAGAAAGGCTACGGACTCGGCCGGCGTCGGGTCTCCAATCGTGTAGTCGGTCAGCAGCGTGGCGAACATGCCGAGGCCGACCACGACGGTCCCGGCGGCAACGAGGCCGGCAACACCACCAGATTTCTGTAGGCCCGTCATGATAGGTCACCCCCATTTTCGACTCCCTGGTGGCAATCCTGACCGGCCGGTTTGGTCGTGCCTAGGGCCGTAGGTCCCCACACACGCTGGCAGCGAAGGCGAAATCAGTGCGCCTGAACGTCACGACGCTCGGTCCGACATCCGACGGTTCGAGAACGCCGGGGAACGCCTCGCTGATGGAGAAGTTCACGACGTAGACAATCACTCCGTTCGAGTCGGGATCAGCCAGGGTGTGGGCTGCGGCCAGCAGATCAGTGCCGTCGAAGTGCAGTTCAAGAACACCGAATCCAGCTCCACAGGTCCCGAACCGGCCCTCAACCGAAACCGCCAAGTGCGGACACTCGTACGTCGCCGTATCCAGCGCATGTCCCGCCCGGCTGGTCCCTCACCCGGAAGGTCAGATGCGGGAGAGCGGCTCCTACAGCGACGCCAGGTGACCGGCGATGATCTCGTTCACCTCCCGGGGCTGTTCCATCTGGACCATATGGCCGGCATCGCTCACTACCGTGACCGAGGTGATGCCGTCGGCGGCCGAGGCATGGTCGGCGGGGATGATCCGATCCTGTTCGCCCCAGATCACGGCCGTCGGCCTGACCGAGAGGTCGGCGACCACGTCGACGTGCTGTTGGCCGCCGGTGAACCAGGCGTCACGGAGCCCCGACAACAACGGGATCACCCCGTCCATGCGTTTGTAGCGCAGCATGCCCTCGATCAACTTGGGCCCGACATGGGCGTCGTCGGCGAACAGCAGTGGAGCCACCGCCTTCATCTGCCGCTTGGATCGGGCGGTCACGAAGCCGTCGATATAGGTCTGGTTGATCTCCGCTCCCAGTCCGGCGGGAGCAATCAGGACAAGACCCGATACCCGGTCCGGTTGCCGGCCGGCCATGCGGGCGGCGACGGCGGCTCCCATCGAGTGACCGATCAGGGCCGCCGACTCGACGCCGATGACGTCGAGGAAACTCCACACGAACGAGGCCAGCCCGTCGATCGATGGATCGGCGATGGTCAGACTCGATTGGCCGTGCCCGGGTAGATCGAGGGCTATCACCTCATTCGACTCGGCCAGCGAGTCCAGGTTGAACAACCAGTTGTCGAGATCGCCTCCGAAGCCGTGAAGCAGCACCACCGTCGGCCCTTCACCGATCCTGCTGTAGCGCACGGTCACCTCGCCGACGGTGGCCAGGGAGTACACCGCGGCCGCTTCTTCGCCGACCTCATCGGCCTCGGGGGCGACGAATTCGGCCACAAAGGTGTCGATGGCGCTGTCGTCGATCGAGGCATCGGCCATCACCGCCAACAGCGCCCCCACCGGATAGGAGCGACCGACCTCGCCGACGATACGGCGAATCGTGCCGGCCGCCGGGGCCTCGGCCATGCCGGCGATCTTGTCGGTCTCGACGTCGATGATCTCGTCACCGGCGGCCACCTCCTCGCCTTCGGACGTCATCCATTCGACGATCTCCCCCTCCGTCATGCTCAAGCCCCACTTGGGCATGACGATGGGGACGATGCCGGAATCCTCCTCGGCCATCAGCTGTCGGTGGCCCGTACCGCGTCCACGATGGCGGCGGCCGACGGGATGTAGGCGTCCTCCAGCACCGGGGCGAACGGCACCGGCGTGTGGGGGGCGGTGACCATGCGAATCCCGGACGTGAGCGATCCGAACGCCTCCTGGACCACCTGGGCGGAAATGTCGGCGGCGATGCTGCACCGGGGATTCGCCTCGTCGACGCAGACCAGGCGCCCGGTCTTCTCCACGCTCTCGATGACGGTGTCGAGATCCAGCGGCGACAGGGTACGCAGATCGATCACCTCGGCCCCGATCCCGTCGCCGGCCAGAACGCGGGCCGCCTCCATGGCGGTGTTGACCATGGCCCCATAGGTGACGATGGTGGCATCGCTACCTTCGTGGGTCACATTGGCTTCACCCAGCGGGATCGAATACGGGGCTTCGGGGACTTCGGCGGCCACGTCGTACAGATTCTTGTGCTCGCAGAAGATGACCGGGTCGTTGTCCCGGATCGACTCGATCAGCAGCCCCTTGAGGTCATAGGCGTTGGAGGGACACACCACCTTCAGCCCGGGGAAGTGGGTGAAGACCGGGGTCAACATCTGGGAGTGCTGGGCCGCGGCCCGCAGACCGGCTCCCACCATGGTCCGGATCACCACGGGGGTCTCGGCCTTGCCGCCGAACATGTAGCGGAACTTGGCCGCTTGGTTGTAGATCTGGTCGAGGCAGACACCCATGAAGTCGATGAACATCAACTCGGCGATAGGGCGCATGCCGCAGGCCGCGGCCCCGATGGCGGCGCCGACATAGGCCGATTCCGACAGCGGGGTGTCCATCAGGCGATCTCGGTGCTTGTCGTACAGACCCTTGGTCACACCGAGCACTCCTCCCCAGGCGTCGACCTCACCCGGGCTGCCGGTGCCGCCGACGATGTCTTCGCCCATCATGATGACGGTCGGATCCCGGTCCATCTCCTGATCGATGGCTTCGTTGATGGCCTCGCGGCAGGTGAGGCTTCGGGTGGCAACTGTGGTAGTCATGGTTTCTCGTCTCCTTCGATCAGTAGCTGACGTACACGTCGGTCAACAGTTCGGACAGATCGGGCTCGGGTGCCGCTTTGGCTTCGGCCACCGCTTCGTCGATCAGGGCGACGACCTCGCCGTCGATCTGATCGAACTGGTCGGCCGAGATGACCCCGGCCCCCTCGACTTTGGATCGAAAGGTTTTGATGCAGTCTCGGTTTGCTCGCAGGTCGGCAACCTCGCCGTCGGCCCGATAGGTCTGGGCGTCGCCCTCGAAGTGGCCGTAGAAGCGGACCATCTCGCATTCGAGGAGCGACGGGCCACCACCATGGCGGGCTCGGTCGATGATCTCGCCGGCGGCCTCATAGACGGCGAAGAAGTCGGTGCCGTCGACCGTGATGCCGGGAAGACCGAAACCGGCGGCCCGGTCGACGTAGGAATCGACGGCCACGGCGTAGTTGCGGGACGTCGACTCGGCGTAGCCGTTGTTCTCGACCACGAAGATGGTGGGCAGATTCCACACCGCGGCCAGGTTCAGGCTCTCGAGGAACGTGCCCTGATTGGAGGCTCCATCGCCCACGAAGCTGAGAGCTACATCGCCTTGGCCGCGATGCTTTGCCGCCAACCCCGCACCACAGGCCAGGGGAGCGCCGGCTCCGAGGATGCCGTTGGCCCCCATCATGCCGGCGTCGAGTTCGGCGATGTGCATCGAACCGCCTTTTCCGGCGCACGAGCCGCCGACCTTGCCGTAGATCTCCTTCATCATGGCCTTGGGATCAACGCCCTTGGCGATGCAATGGCCGTGCCCACGGTGAGTCGAGGCGATGCGGTCCTCGGGTCGCAGGTGCGTCATGATGCCGGCGGCCGCCGCCTCCTCACCGGCGTAGAGGTGGACGAATCCTGGGATCTCGCCGGTGGCGAAGTTTGCATGCAGGCGATCCTCGAACTCTCGGATCGTCCTCATGGTTCGGTAGGCCTGAAGAAGACCCTCGGTATCGAGGGGGAATGGATTGTCGGCCACGTGGCCTCCTTTCGGGTCATTGGTCTGGAGTGTGGGGTGGTTGGGTTGACGGTAATTTGGCGTGATGGTGGGTTGATGTCGGATGGGGTTCGGTCACGGTTTCCGATCACGAATCGATGAAGACGCCCTCCTCTGCGGCCCAGCGCACGGTGCGGCCGACGTCGATGCTGACGAATCCGGCCGGCCGGAGCGTGAGGGCGACCTCGTCTCCCGGCTTGAGCTCCAGCTCCCGTTCTCCGTCGAGGGCCAATGTCCCGGCTTCGGGGGTTACCTTCACCGGCTGCTCGGGAAGCAGTCGGGTCCAGCTTTCGACATCGAGCGAGCTGAGCATTCCGGGCCCGATGGCCGCCTTCACCCGGGGGCCACCTGGTCCCAGCTTGACATGGAGCCCGTAGTGCTCGGCGCGGCTGATCGGCTCGAGCACCCCGGCCACGGCAGACATGCCGACCGCCTCGGGATCGGCGAAGGTCACGAAGATCTCGGCGATCGACTCGGTGCGCCAGAGGGCTCGGGCGCCGACGTATCGGTCGGTGGAGGCCACCACGTCAACGAGAGCCAGGTCGGTACGCTCCCCTCCATTGACAGAGACCTCCAGCAGTTTGTTGTCGGTGATGGCGACCGAGCCGGGAACAGCCCCGCTGGAGTACAGTCCGGCGGCCAGACCGGACACCGTTGACTCCCGCATTTCCGGATAGGCGTTGTTGGTGCCGGTCGAGATGCCGACGATGGGAATGGTGGCGCATCGGGAAACCACGGCTCGGTGGGTGCCGTCGCCGCCGAGCACGATGATGGCGTCGACCCCGAGGTCCGCCAGCAGATCGACCGCCCGATGTGTGTCGTCCACCGTGGAGGTGATCGACATGTCCAGGAACTCGACCTGGGGTAGCGGGTGGCCCATGTTCCTTTCGCGCTCCAGGCCTCGTTGAACCAGGGCCTGAATACCCTTCTTGTCGGGCATGGCGTAGATCTTCTCGACCCCGGTGGCACCGAGCGCGGCGGCGGCTCGAAGGACGATGTTGGCCCGGTCGGCAACTTGCAGGCTCGACGCGTTGGAGATGACCCGTCGGATGTCACGGGCCGAAACGGGGTTGGCTACCAGACCGACCGTGCCGGTTCTGTCCCGTCCCCCAACGTCGACAGCGGATCTTGCTGTAATCGTGTGTGTCCCCAAGCTCTATGTGGTGGTTCCGGCGCCGGTTGATGGTTGACTGCCGGTACCGGTCAAACCCGCTGCGACGGGTCAAGCGCCGAATCTAGCAATCAGCCGCCGGCCATGTCCAAACAGCTCGAACCTGGTGGCCTCGTCGCGCCGGCAAGGGACAGCCTCCGGAGGCAAACTCGGGTTCAGTTGCACCGCATCTGAAGCGTGCTCAAGACGATTCTCGCTCGTCCACTTCGGCTCGAAGCCGGTCCTGCAGCTCTCGCTTGAGAATCTTGCCGTAGTTGTTGGTTGGCAGCGCTGCGACGAATCGATAGTCCTTGGGTCGCTTGTACCGGGCAATGTGGTCCAGGCAGGTCCTGTCCAGTTCCTCGACCGGCGGTGGAGCGGCGCCGTCGGCGGTGACGACGAAGGCCACCACCGCCTCACCCCACACTGCGTCGGGCCGACCGACGACGGCGGTGGCGCCGACGTCGGGATGGCGGAGCAACGCCTCCTCGACCTCACGAGGGTAGATGTTCATCCCCCCACTGATGATCAGGTCCTTTGACCTGTCCCGCAGCGTGAGGTACCCATCGGCGTCGAAGCTGCCCACGTCGCCGGTGTGCAGCCAGCCGTTGCGCAGCGCCTCGGCAGTTGCCTCGGGTCGGTTCCAGTAACCGGCCATGACCACGTCACCTCGGACGACCACCTCGCCGACCTCGCCGCCGGGAAGCTCGCGGTCGTCGCCGTCGACGACGCGGACCTCGACGTCCGTGCGAGGGAAGCCGACGCTCTGCAGGCGGTCCCGCCACCGGGGATGGTTCCGGTCGGCGTGGTCGGCCTTGGATAGGGCGGTGATCGTCATCGGCGTTTCGCCCTGCCCGTATATCTGGACCAATCGGGGGCCGAAGATGGAGAGCGCGTCTTCCAGGTCGGCCAGATACATCGGCGCGCCGCCGTAGATGATCGTCTTCAGGTTGGTGAGATCGCCGGCGGCGATGGCAGGGTCGCCGGCCAACCGCTTCACCATCGTGGGCGCAGCGAAAAACGACATCCCCGGCCAGTGCCCCACAAGGGCGGCGATCTCGTCGCCGTCGACGCCGCCGGAAGATGGTACGAGACTCACCGCGCCCCGCGCCACGTGGGGTAGCCCGTACATCCCCGAGCCGTGAGACAGCGGTGCGGCATGGAGAATACAGTCGTGTGGCATCACCTGGTCGATGTCGGCAAAGTAGCTGAGCGACTGCATCAACAGATTGCGGTGCGTCAGCGTTGCTCCCTTGGGCTGCCCTGTGGTGCCACTCGTGTAGAACAGCCAGGCCGGGTCCTCCGACCGTCGGCTGACCAGCGGCGCCGGCGACGACGCCGTGAGACGGTCCCACCGCTCGCCGGGCGCCACCACGACCAGCGCCTCCATCGAAGCGACGGTGTCGACCAGCGATTCGACGTCGTCGGCGTGGTCGGCGTCGGTCACCGCAACAGCCGACCCACTGTCGTCGAGGATGTAGGCGACTTCGTCGCGGTGGAGACGGGCGTTGACCGGGACGGCCACGAGACCGGCATGCCAGATGGCGAACAACGCCTCCAGATACTCGGGCCGGTTGTGCATCACGATGGCGACCCGGTCACCGGTCGACAGGCCGAACTCCTGGCGAAGCCCTGCGGCCGCACCGGCCACCCCGGTGGCGAAGGCGCCCCAACCTGCGTGGACGCGCTCGCCGTCGGCCAACGCCGGATCATCGGGACGACACCGACCGTGGCGCTCGACCCAGGTGGCGAGGTTCATCGTTCCCCCCGATCCTGGAAGCGGCAGGTCGGATGGCTCAGAATCGGATCCACTGGCGGCGGTGGTGCCGGCGCCAGGGCAACGGTGGGGAGTGGGACGATCAGAGTCACATCGCGTCGACCCGGGGCATGATCTCCTCCTTCAGGCGTTTGAGATCGTCGAGTGTCTTCGATACCGGCACGTCGGCGAACGGCGGCCAGATCAGTGGCATCGTCAGCCCGGCCTCTTTGAGGCGCTTGAGGTTGTCGGTGATCTGTGTCGCGGTTCCGGCCAGGAGATTGCTGGCCTTGCCCTGTGGCGTCTGATCGGTTTCTTCGTCCGTGATCACGAACCAGCACATACTGCAGATCTCGAGATCGTCGATGGATTGGGCGCCTTCGAGCTCATCGAGCTCGCGCTGGATGGCGCCGCGCCACTCGGTGAGTTCTTCCGGAGTGTCCTGGATCCCGATCCAGCCCGACAGGTCATACTTCGCGATGCGATTGGCGGCACGCTTCGGATCCTTGAGCCCGCTGAAATAGATCGGCGGATGCGGCTTCTGTACAGGCTTGGCTCCGAAGCCACACTTCTCGAAGTCGGCGAATTCACCGTGGTATTCGAACACATCGTTCGTCCAGATGCCCTGCATGATCTCGACCGTCTCCCGAACGTGCTTGTGCCTCTTGGGAAAGATGTGGGAGGCGCTGGCGGCTGCGAACTCCTCGGGCATCCAGCCGGATCCGACACCCACGTTGAGTCTCCCGTTCGAGAGGTGATCCACCGTGGCGAGCTCGGCGGCGAGCACGCCAGGCGCCCGGTAGGGCGTATCGGTGATGCTCATACCGATCCGTACGTTGGACGTCTTCGCCGCCAACCAAGGAATGAGGGGCCAGCCCTGCAACCACTGGCCACGGGACGACACCGGTAGCGACTTCGGGAAGCCGTCCATCATGCCGAACGAGTACTGAAGCTCCTCACGATCGGACGCCTCCGGAACGACGATCCGGTCAAGTGTCCACACGGAGTCGAAGTCGAGCTCTTCGGCCAGGCTGGTCAGATCTTCAAGCTCCTTGACGGTCACCTCGTCGCGGAAGTTCGGTAGGTACAGGGCGAGCTTCATGACGAGACCTCCCCATCCGGATTGACGTGTTCAGGGGCGCGGCCTGTGCCGGTCGCTGGCTTGATCTCCATCGTGCCTCCTTGCTCGACGCCCGTGGACGCCACGGGTCGGGCCCATCATCGCCGGTGGACGCCCATGGTTGGAAGAAACCGACGCATCATTCCGACTAGCGCGAGTGCATCATCTGATGGGTAGGCAGCCGTGCTCAGCGACGCACGAGACCGAGTCGCACCGCGACCGCCGCCGCCTCGAGTTTGGAGTGGGCGCCGAGCTTGTTGAGCACATGCTGCATATGGTTTCGAACCGTGTTGACGCTGAGGGACAGTTGCTCGGCGATCTGCCTGTTGGTCAGGCCCTCGGCTGCGATGCGCAGGATCTCGAGTTCACGCGCCGTGAGGCGGGATCCGCGGCCGGCCCGGTCACGGTCGACCAGGAACCGTACCATGTCCGGGGAGACCGGCGTCTCACTTGACGCGGCGGCGAGGACCGCCGACAAGATCCGGTCGGTGCTGTTGCGCTTGGTGACGAAACCCGCACAACCAGCGGCGATGGCCTCGTTGAGGATCACGGGGTCGGTATACGACGTCAACATGAGAACCTTGCACCGCGACGATGCGGCCCGGATCGATGCGATCATCGACACGCCGTCGGCGTCCGGCAGGTCGTAGTCGAGGATCACCACGTCGGGGTGTAGTGCTGACACCATCGGAAGAGCGTCGGCCGCAGTGGCCGCAGTGCCGACCACGTCGATCTCGTCGCGCTCCGACAGCGCCGCCGCCAGCAGCTCCGCCAGCACACGGTGATCATCCACGATCATGACGCGAACCGTCCGGTTCGACAGGAGCTCGTCCACCGTGCTCGCTCGCTTTCTTGCCACTGACACCCGGTCTGTAGTGTAGTGGATCAGGGGTCGAGCAATGAAGCCACAACCACCACGATGGTCGCAGGAATGCCGCATCGTTGCGGGTGCAGACGCCGTCCAATCGCTTCGCTCCTATGCCCCGACGATCCCCATCGTCGCACTGGTCGACGAGTCTTCGCCGATCGAATCCGTTCTGGCGCAGGCGGCCGGAGCCGATGTCGTGCTGGCCGTCCCGCAGCCCCACGCAACGGGCGACCACATACCGGGTCTCGACCTGGCCCTTCAGGCCGCCTGCACGGCCGCCCGTCGCCGCCACAAGGTCGCCACCGCATCCCAGCGCGTCAGCCACGACGTGGCCCAAGCGCTGAATGTGATCGCTCTGGCCGCCGAAGCGGGGGGTCATGGACGGCTTGACCCTGCAGCGGCGTTCGACCAGATAGGCGAGTGGGCCAGAGCCGCCGGTGTCGAGGCCTGGCGAGCCGGACATGCGTTCCGATCGTCGTCACGGGTGATTACCGGGGTCGAGCTGCGGCGACTGTTGCGGAACGCCTCCTTCGATGTCGGTGTCGACATCGATGTGGAGATCATCCCTCCGGAGCACGAGACCCTCGTCTTCGCCGACGAGCGCCAACTCATCGAGGCCATCACCGAGATGCTGGAGAACTCGCGACGTTCCGGGGCGACCTGGATACGGGTTGAAACCGCCGTCTCGCGGGCTGGTCACGTCGACGTGGGCGTCACCGATGACGGAGACGGGTTCTGTGGTGAACAACAGGCGGCGATCGGCCAACCGTTCAACGCCGCCTCGGATTCCGACCATCTCGGTCTCGGATTGGCGGCTATCGCCGAATACGCGGCGGAACTGGGCGGGGGCCTCGAGCTGAAGGATCCGGGACGCAACGGACGGCCAACGCACGTGGTGCTCTCGCTCCCGACCATCGACGGCTCGTCCGCAGTTGCCGTCGCCCAAGAGGCGACTGTCGACCAGGTCGCGGCCCAGGCCGGCATCCTCGAAGGTGTGGTCCGGCACGCCCCGCTGGAGGAGTCGCTCGAAGCCGTTGTGGCTGCCATCGAGCATCAGCTTCCCGGAGCGGTCTGCTCCGTCCTTTTGCTGGACTCCGATCGCAGGCTCCACCACATTGCGGGGGCCCGGCTCCCGATCACGTACCGTGAATCGATCGACGGCGTTCCGATCGGCCCGGGTCAGGGCTCATGCGGCACCGCAGCACACGTTGGTCGGCCGGTGGTGGCGAGTGACGTCACCATCGATGACAACTGGACCGACTTTCGTGACATCGCCACCGAGCATGGCCTGCGCTCGTGCTGGTCGACCCCGATCGTCGCCGCCGAGGGCGGCGGGGTACTTGGCACCTTCGCCGTCTACAAGCCAACCGTCTGGGAACCGGATCAGGCCGCGATCCGACTGGTCGATCGGTTCACCTATCTGGCCGCAGTGGCCATCGAGCACCATCGGTTGTTTGGAGCACTGGCCGAGAGCGAGGCCCGATTCCGAAGCGCCTTCGAAGGCACTGCGGCGGGAATTGCGTTGGTCAGCCTCGACGGTACGTTTCTGAAGGTGAACCCAGCGCTCTCCGATCTCGTTGGTCACAGTCCCTCAGGGCTGGTTGGAACGAACCTCCTCGATCTCGTCGAACCCTCCCACCGCAGCCTGGTTACCGAGTCGTGGACGGAAGTGGCCGACGCCGCAAGCGCCGCCCCCGTGCTCCGAACTGTTGATGTACCCTTGCAGACTCCGAACTGCTCACCGCCGATGTGGCTGTCTCTGCGTGCGTCGTTGATCTCAGGCGAATCCGATCGACAGCCCTACCTGTATGTCGAGGTTCGCGACATCACGGCGGCTCGAAAACAGCTCGTCGATCTCCGCGCTCGGGAAGTGGCAGAGGCCGCCAACCAGGCGAAGAGCGACTTCCTCGCTCTGGTGAGCCACGAGCTGCGAACACCACTCAACGTAATCCTCGGCTTCGCCCAAGTCATGCAGCTCATCGACCTCGACAAGCCCCGGCGGACCGAGAGCGTCGACCAGATCGTGAAGGCCGGTCGCCACCTGCGCGACCTCATAGACGGACTCCTCGATCTCTCACGCATCGAGTCGGGCCAGCTGCCGGTTGCAGCAGAGCCGGTGGAAACCCGTACCGTCATCGGCGAGGCGATGGAACTCGTGCGGCCGCTGGCGTCATCGCGCCACATCGAACTGGTCGATCGCACGACATCCGAGTTGGCGCACTACGTGGTCGCCGACAGTCGATGTTTGCGTCAGGTACTGATCAATCTGCTCGACAACGCGGTCAAATACACCGGGGCCAACGGCCGGGTCGAAGTTGCCGTGTCGGTTTCCCCCAATGGATTCGGTCGCATCAGCGTCACCGATTCCGGGCCGGGAATCCCCCCGGACTCACTCGAGGACATATTCCAGCCCTTCCACCGCCTCGACGGCGGCACCGATGAGGGGCGTGAGGGCATCGGGCTCGGTCTCGCGTTATGCGCTCGGCTGATGCATGAGATGGGCGGTTCGATCGACGTCACCAGCACGGTCGGCACCGGGAGCTGCTTCTGGCTCGACTTGCCCACATCGCCGCACCCCGACCGGACAGTCAGGAAGCAGCTTGGTATGTCAGTCGCGCTCGCTGGAGTCGACTTGGCTCTGTCCTATCCGTCGGTTGGCGGCGACGTCGCCCAGGCGGTGGACGCGCTCAATCAGTGACGCCACGTCGACGGGCTTGGACACGAACCCGTCGAACCCTCGATCCTCCACCGCCCGCAGCACCTCAGGAGAGCCGGCCCCGCTCACGGCCAGAACGCCGATGTGGGTGGTTTCCGATCTACTCCGCAGCCACCGCAGCAGCGAGAATCCGTCGGTATCGGCGTCACCCCCGCGTCCGAACGTGAGATCCGTGAGCACCACGTCCGGTGGATCGGCCGCGACGTGATCCATCGCCTCACCAACCGTTGATGCCGTGACCACGGCGTGACCGGCCGAGGCAAAGGCCATCACCATGAACGACGCCGTCGCCGAATCATCCTCGACGACCAGGATTCTCATCTCATCACCCTCTCTCCGGACCCGGCTTCGAACAAACACTACATCCGCTGCTTCACAGGTGAAGTGACGCGAATGCACTGTCGCGATGACGCATGTGCCACTGTCCGCCCCAAGGATCCATCTCTAGGCTCATTCTCGCCAGTGCACAGTGGAAGAGACCGAAAGAAAGAAGGAAACGCCGTGGGACGAGTGGAAGGCAAGATCGCGCTGATCACCGGAGGGGCGAGGGGGCTCGGCGAAGCTCAAGCCCGAACAATGGCATCCGAGGGCGCCTCCGTCATCCTCACCGACGTACTCGACGACGATGGCAATGCGCTCGCAGCATCGATCCGATCGGATGGCGGGACGGCAGAGTACATCCACCAGGACGTCACCGACGAGTCGCAATGGGACAACCTCATGACCGACATCGTCAACCGCTATGGCCGTCTCGACATCCTCGTCAACAATGCCGGTGTCGTACACGACGCCAACGTGGAGGACACCACGCTCGAAGCATGGCGCTTCGTCAACGCCGTGAACAGTGAAGCGGTGTTCCTCGGAACGCGCGCCGCCATCGGGGTAATGAAGAACCAGGACCCGAAGGGCGGTTCGATCGTCAACATCTCCTCCATTGCCGGGCTCGTGGGTATAGAGAATCTCGCCGCCTACAACACGTCGAAGGGTGCGGTCCGGCTGTTCACCAAATCGGCGGCACTGCACGTCGCCCAGGCCGGCTACAACATTCGGATCAACTCGGTCCACCCGAGTTACACATGGACACCGATGGTGCAGCTTCTCGGGGACAACACCGGCGATCGCGACGCCTTCTTCGACGCCCTCGGCGAAGCACATCCGCTCGGCCGCCCGGGCGAGCCGATGGATATCGCGTGGGGTGTGCTGTACCTGGCGTCGGATGAGTCCACCTGGGTCACGGGGTCCGAACTCGTGATCGACGGCGGCATCACCGCCCGCTGATCTGGTCACGTCGGGACCTGTTGCTCGGCGGAGTCGCGTTGAAAGGCGGGCCGAAGCCGCCTCGGTTCGTAGCGAGCCCGTTGAGTGTGCCGACTCAGTCCAGCCCCGCGGGAGGTTGGCCCCGGCTCCCGTGTTCGGTCTGCTGGATGGTGACGCCGACAATCCGGAGACCGGCATTTCACATCGGTGCAGGTTGGGATCGGACCCCATGCTGACGTCTGATGGGGCCCCTCCCGGCTCGTCGAATCGACCGTTCGTGGTAGTATCCACACCCGATGCGAAACATCCCAATACCGGATCGCGAGGATGACTTCACCGCCGATCCGGCGGAGCTTTTCTTCGACCTGAGCTTCGTTTTCGCCTTCTCCAGACTCGTCTTTCACCTGGTGCACCATCCGACTCTCGAAGGGTTTGGCGAGTTCGTCCTGCTCTTCGCTCTGATATGGATTGCCTGGTCCAACTTCACCTGGAGCGCCAATGCGGTGGCCGGCAACAGCCGGTTCGTGCGGGCCGTGTTCATGGTGGCCACCGCCATCAGCCTGCCCATGGCGGCGTCGCTGGAGGCCCCCTTCGGCGACGGCTCGATCGTCTTCGCCGTCACCGTGTCGGCCATCTTGACCATGCCCCTCTTGACCGGCGCCGCCCTCCTCGCCGCCGACGAAGCGGTGCGATCGTCGAACAACCGCTATCTCCTCTTCACCCTTGCCGGGATTGTCCTGGTGCTGGCCGGCGGCTTCACCGATGATGTCTGGCAGCTCGGATTGTGGATCGCCGCCGTTGCGGTACTCATCGTGAACACCATCGATGCGGGCGGCGGGAACTGGCTGGTGCGGCCCGGGCACTTCGCCGAACGTCACGGCCTGATCGTCATCGTCGCCCTGGGCGAGGTGATCGTGGCCATTGGTGCGCCGGTGGTGGAGACCTTGTCCGAGGGCGGTGGGCTTGAAGGCAACCTGGTGGCCGCCCTCACCGCCTCGGGACTACTGGCCGGGCTTCTGTGGTGGTCCTACTTCGACCGGCCCCTGCCCGCTTTGGAACATCGCCACGAGGGGCTGTCGGATGCCAACGACCGGTCTCGTTTCGCCCGGGATGTCTACACCTACAACCACTTCGTCGTCGTCGGATCCATCCTCGTGGCGGCCGCCGCCCTCGAGGAGATCATGCTGCATCCCGCCGACCCCCTGCCCAGCGCCTTTCGATGGATGCTGTTCATCGGCATCTCGGGATACCTCATCGGCGTCGCCCTTTCCATCCTCCGGGCGTTCTCGGTTCTGGCCTTGGAACGTCTGGTGGCCGTGGCTGCACTGGCCGTCCTGATCGCTGCGTCGGCCTCGCTGGCGGGGGTGTGGTTGCTGATCGCGGTCGATGTTCTCCTGCTTGGTGTCCTGGCCGTCGAACACTATCGAGTCGAGGTCGCTCACCGGATGGTTCCGGTGTCGCGCCGAGCGTCGGCCAATCAGTCGGTGAAGTCCGGCGACTCGTAGGAGGGTGGTCAGCCGTCCTCGGTGGCAGGCTCGGTCACGGGGCGCTGACACAACACCAGCCGGCGGGCGGCCCGGACCTCGTCGAGCCGTCCGACCGGAGTGCTGTGGGGAGCCGACTCCAGCAGGGCGGGATCTTCGACCGCTTCGACCGCAATACGTTCCAGCGCATCGATGAACGCGTCGAGGGTCTCACGGCTCTCGGTCTCCGTCGGCTCGATCATCAGGGCCTCGGGCACGATCAGCGGGAAGTAGTTGGTCGGCGGGTGGAAGCCGTAGTCGATCAGTCGCTTGGCGATGTCGAGGGCTCGCACACCGCTGCCCTCGACCCGGCCCTGGCACACGAACTCGTGCATGGTGACCCGGTCGAAGGGAACGGGGTAGGTGTCGCCCAGCCTCACCCGAAGGTAGTTGGCGTTCAGCACGGCATGTAGTGCGTTGTTGCGCAATCCTTCGGCCCCGTGCATGCGGATGTAGGCGTAGGCCCGGACGATCATGGCGAAGTTGCCGTGAAACGTGCACACCCGGCCAATCGAGTGGGATGGTTCGGCGAGGTGATACCGGGGTGACGGCCCGGCGTCGGACGCCGGGTCCACGGCGACGATCGGCCCCGGTAGGTGGTCGGCCAGGGTGGGGACGGCGGCGACCGGTCCGGACCCCGGACCGCCACCACCGTGCGGTGTCGAGAACGTCTTGTGGAGGTTGTAGTGCATGATGTCGATGCCGAGGTCGGCCGGTCGGATGACCCCGGTGAGGGCGTTCATGTTGGCGCCGTCTCCGTACACCAGGCCTCCGCAGCCGTGCACCAGCCGGGTCACCTCGTCGATCTGTTCCTCGAACAGCCCGAGGGTGTTGGGGTTGGTGAGCATGATGCCGGCCACCGACTCATCACAGGCCGCCCGCACCGCCTCGAGGTCGATGTTTCCCCGGTCGTCGGATGGGATCTGCAGCACCGTGTAGCCCGCCATCGACGTGGACGCCGGGTTCGTGCCATGGGCCGAATCCGGGATCAGGATCTGGATGCGCCCCTCGTCGTCCCGGGCCCGGTGGTAGGCCCGCATCATGAGCAGCCCAGTGAGTTCGCCATGGGCTCCGGCCGCCGGCTGGAGTGACACCGCGGCAAAGCCGCCGATCTCCTTCAGCCACTCCTGCAGCCGGTACATCAGACCCAGGTTGGCCTGCACGGTGTCCGGATCCTGGAGTGGATGGCTGTGGGCGAAACCATCCAGGCGGGCCATCGCCTCGGACGTCTTCGGGTTGTACTTCATGGTGCAGGAGCCGAGGGGATAGAACCCGCTGTCCACACCGAAGTTGCGCTGTGAAAGCCGCAGGTAGTGGCGCATGACATCGAGCTGGGACAGCTCGGGTAGACCGTTGTCACAGCGGCGCAGCTCGTCGGGAAGGGGTGTCGCCGGGACATCGAGGGCCGGTAGATCCACCGCAGTGCGCCCGGCAACGCTCTTGTCGTAGAGGGTCGGCTCGGTTCCGGTCAGAGTGTTCACGGCCGGCCCTTCGCCGTCGGGACCCCGGCCACCGTTCGCAGACCGGTCACCAGCCGATCGATGTCGTCCCGAGTGTTCATCTCGGTGACGGCGATCAGCATGTCGTGGTCGAGGCCGGGGTAGTCCCGGCCGAGGTCGTAGCCTCCGATGATGTCGAAGTCGGCCAGCAGCCGGCGATTGGCCACGGCCACCGGCACCGGCAACCGGGCCACGAACTCCTTGAAATAGGGCCGTGCGGGGCTGTGTCCGTCGTCGGGGTTGACCACGAACCCGGGGAGCCTGCCGATCTCGGCCGCCGCATAGTGGCTCTTGTGGTAGCACAACTCGGCGATCTTGCCGAGGCCGGAACGACCCACCGTGGCCAGGTAGACGGCTGCCGCCAGCGCCATCAGGGCGGCGTTGGTGCAGATGTTGCTGGTGGCCCGTTCCCGCCGGATGTGCTGCTCCCGGGTGCTGAGTGTCAGCACGTAGCCCGGTTGGCCGTGGCTGTCGACGGTTTCGCCCACCAGGCGACCGGCCGTTCGTCGTACGAACTGGCGCCTGGTGGCCAGGATGCCGAGGTGGGGACCACCGAAGGAGAGTGGAATACCCAATGGTTGGCCTTCGGCCACCACCACATCGGCTCCCTCCTCGCCCGGTGAACGGAACAGACCGAGGGCGATCGGGTCGGCGATCACGATCAGCATGGCCCCGGCGTCGTGCACCCGCCCGGCCAGTTCGGCCACGGGCTCGAACCGACCGAAGAAGTTCGGGCTCTGGATGACGCAGGCGGCCACGTCGTCGCCGAGCATCGTCTCTAGGTGATCCTCCTCGAAGCTCAGAACTCCGTCGCCGACCAGGGACGCGTCGGAGCCCTGAAGATAGGTGCGCAGTACCTGCCGGTACTGGGGATGGACGGTGGCGGGGGCGATGACGGTGCGGCGGTCACCACCACCGACGGCGAGGGCCAGCAGCACCGCCTCGGCCAGCGCCGTGGCCCCGTCGTAGTGGCTGGCGGTGCTGACGTCCATGCCGGTCAGGGCGCAGATCATGCTCTGATACTCGAACGTGGCCTGGAGCATGCCCTGGCTGAGTTCGGGCTGGTACGGCGTATAGGAGGTGTAGAACTCGCTGCGGCACAGCACGGCGTCGACCGTGGCCGGGATGTAGTGGCGGTACAGCCCGGCACCGAGGAAGCAGGGGCTTCTGCCGGCGTTCGAGTTCTGGTCGGCCAGCTCGGTGAGTTCACGTTCGATCTCGAGCTCACTCACCGGCTCGGGGAGATCAAGGGTGGGGAAGCGCAGCGCCTTCGGCAGTTCGTCGAACAGATCCTCCAGTTTGGAGGCGCCGATCGCCGCCAGCATGGCCCGGCGGTCGTCGTCGGTGTGGGGGACGTAGCTCACGTTCGGGGTGGTGTCGTCAAGGTGCGACCTTGACGAGCCTGCTCAGGTGATAGCCGGTCACAACCTGAAGATAGCCGCTGGGGGCGAACGCGGCATCCAGCGCCCGGTCGCCGGTGTCGAAGCGCAGCACAGGGGTTCGACGCAACTTGGCCGGGGTGGCGATCACGATCACGTTGTCGGGGCCGATCCTGCCCACCACCTCCGGGCTCAGCTGGTGATTCCCTCGGCCCAGTACGAACCCCTGGGCTCCCAGCGGACTCAGGACCAGCACACACCGCGGGTGTTGGTCGAGCAGGCGCAGGAGCTGCTGTTCGTTCAGATCGGCACCGATCCGCTGCCCATCGATGACAGCGTCGATACCGAGCAGTGTCTTGTCCACGCCGAGCCGACGGGCGACCGCCCCGACGGTGCTTCCCGCTCCCAGCAGCACCAGCACCTGTGGCCTGGCGTCGAGCCGCTCGATCACCTCGTCGGCGATGTCCTCGCCCGCCTCGAGCTCGCCGCTTGTCGTGATCAGGGCCTTGGCCGTCTGGGTGAGGCTGGGCTCGAATGGCGTGTGGGCCATTGCGTAAAGGCGCACAGCCCATTCGTCTCGCCGGTAGCGCTCCTCATCGATGTCGAGAATCTCGACCTCGGCCACTTCCAGGTTGCCGGCCAGATGGTCGAAGAGGATCCGGGCGGTGCGAGCCGGGGTGATGCCGAAAACACCGGAGTACATCTTGACGCCGGCCGGGACGCCGAGAACCGGGACCATGTCACCGGTGACGGCGCACACATCGCGTGCCGTGCCGTCGCCGCCACAGAACACGATCAGCTCGGCACCGGCGTCGACGAAGCACCGCACCGCCGATCTGGTGTCCTCGGCGCTGGTTTCCTCACCGGGTTCGTACAGGATGGACACATTGTCGAACCCGGCCCCGTACAAGGCGTCGGCTCCCATCGCCCCGGCACAGGTCAGCCACTCGAGTTGCATCGGGTGGCCGGCGGTGGTCACCAGGGTGCGAAGCTCGGATAGCATCTCGTCGGCCTTGACGTGCGCGGTGGGCTCGGCGCCGAGGGCGACGGCCCGCTCGACCACGTCGTCGGTGCCCTTCAGGCCGACCCGGCCTCCCATTCCGGCGATCGGGTTGACCACCAGGCCGATCCGGCGGGGGCCGGTCTTCTGTCGGCCCTCAGGTCGGTGGTCATCTCTGCCAATTTGCTCGGCGCTGCGATCGGTCATCGGTCTGGGGCCGGTCTCGGCAGGCTGAGGACGACACCGAAGCGTCCAACGTCGCCGTGGGCTCGCTCCCAGCCGCCCCGTATCTCTGCCCGGCAGGTGGCCAGCCCCGAGCGCCGGATCGATTCCTCGATGATGGGCCGGTAGAGCCGGGCGGCAGTGCGGGGCAGATGACCGACCAGGTTGTCCTCGATGGTGACGGCGACGGCCCGGGGGTCGAACGGATTGTCGTCCTCCGGTTCGAGCCGGGCCTGAACCCGATGATGGACACCCGACCAGGTTCGCCGACCACCGGTCAGTGCGAGCAGCGTGTCCTGGTGCGCGCTCTCGCCCACGACGTCGACCTCGATCTCGGATGCCAGCGTCGGCGCCTCGGACGCCGGGCCCGCAGTCGTGGGCGCCCGTACCGGCAAGGGGCCGTCGTCCTCGGGTTCGACGAGATGGCGTAGCGCCTGGATCCCTCCGCCGCGGCGGCATCCGAAACAGTACCAACGGCACCCGTCGGGGTCGATGTGGAGCGATGGGTGGTGATCGTCGTGGAAGGGACAGCGGGCCATGAACTCCACGGGTTGGAGCTCGATCCCCGTGTCCGACCACAGGGCGGCGAACAGGGCCCGCTCGTCGGGGGTGCGGGCGATTGTGGCCTCCGATCCGGCGCTGCGGGACTTGTCGAGGGTGACCGCCAGGTGGTCGAGCCACTGGGGTAGGGCGGCCGGTACCAGCTGGTCGGGCCCGTGGCCGGCCTGCCATTGATAGGTGCTGCCCGAGGTGTGCCGGCTGGGAGGAGCGACCACCAGGCCGCCCTCGGCCTTGAGATCGATGCCGGTGGCCAGCGGGCGGGACGGCACGAGGTGGGTGGGATGAGCGAAGTAGAGGTGGCGCCCTCCGCCGCCGGTGACACTGGCGACGATTGGGGGCAGCGGCTGGTGTTCGGCCTCGAGCTCGGCCAGCGTGGCATCGCCACCGTGGCGGGGATCGACGTCGACGACGACTAGGGCCGAGACCCAGCCGGTCACCACACCGACGTTGGTGTCGGGCCACCGGTCCCACCACGCCTCGATCTCGGTCGGCCTGGCTGTTCGTATCATCCACCGCTCCCATGGGACACGAGGATGCTTGCCCGGTGACGGGCAGGGACTACGCCCGCAGCTGCAAAGGTCACCGGTGGCGTTGTGGACGGGAACCACCGACCAGCCGAGCGCCGCCAGCCGAAGCGCGGCGACGCCTGGTGTCTCGCCGGTTCTATGACCCGGAGAACCGAGATCGTCAGCCATCACTATCGCCTCCCGGCCGACTCGCCGCTGCGGCCTGCCGACCCGAGGTTGCTGCTGTCAGCCTACGGCCTGCCTGCGCCCGGAGAGTCGGTTGTGTTGCCTGGGCCCGGGCTGCCGCCAGGATCGCCCGATCAATCGAACAGGTTGACAAAGCGATCATATCTTCCTATAAATAGGTCATGCGCCGAAAGAAGGGAACACTTCTACCCCTGGAGGTCGAGATCCTGCTCGCTGCCGCCCAGGCCAGAACCAACGGCGACGGCTGGATTCACGGTTTCCGGCTGGCCAAAGCGCTGCAGGGCGACAGCGGGCGCTTGACCGCCCATGGAACGCTCTACAAAGCCCTCGGCCGTCTCACCGCAGCCGGGCTTCTCGACGACCAGTGGGAAGATCCCGAGATCGCCCTGGCCGAAGGGCGCCCTCGACGTCGCCTCTACCAGATCAACGGCGGGGGTCTGGCCGCGCTGGCCCGCGCCGAGTCCGAGTCCGCATCGACCGCCGGTGTGAAGCCAAGGATCGCGCCGGCATGAACGGCGAGGGAGCAGCTGCACGTCTCGGTCGGCGATGGGTGAAGATCTACACCAGCCGACTTCCGCCCGCTGAGGGGCAACAGCGACGAGACGAAATCCTGTCCGACCTCTGGGAGCACCGCAACGACTCGATGTCATCGGGCCACAGCGAACTACGCCACAACCTCGAAGTGATCGAACGGGTGCTGTCGGGCATCCCCGCCGATCTGTCCTGGCGGCGGGGAATCCTACGGTCGCAGCTGCGACCCGAGACTGGAGACCCCATGACAACCCAAGCACCCGTCCCCCGCTCAACCCTGGCCCTCATCATCGTGTCCGGTCTCGGAATGGTCGCCCCGTTCCCATTCCTGGCGCTGCTCCGGACCGGCCTCGAGACCGCCGCGCTACTGTGGCTGCTGGGTGCTTTCACCCTCGCCGCTGTTCTGGCCGCCGGGCTGGCCCTGCGTCTTTTGACCTACAGACCCGTGGTGTCAACCATCTTGATGGCGATCGGCGCATTCGCTCCGAGCGTCGCCTGGTTCTGGCTGCCCCCGGTCTACCTACTGACCGCAGTCGTGATCATCACCGCGCTCGTCACCGCCCGGAACCAACCTCTCGATCGACCACGCACCGCCTGACCGACAGCACCCGGAGGTGCGGGCCGGCACCTTTCCCGCCTGGCCCGCACCTCCCGAACCGGCGCACGCCACAACCACGCTCTCAGCCGTGGCCGGCGAGTCTGTCGACTCGCTGAACCCCAGGTTTTGGCAGCGGCCCGGCGTTGCCGTGGATCATGGTCAGAGTCGGCCGGCGGCGGACGCCGCGGATGTGAATGGGGCGAGGACATGGTCCCATCCGCTCGAGTAGTCGTCTCGGACTGTCGGGCCTGACTCGTCTCCCAGCTCCTCCCAGCCCCTGTGTATCAAGTCGATAGTGGTGCCTCCGCCCGGAGTCGGCCCGAAACGGACCTCGAGGATCGTGGCAGCAACCGGTTGGCTCGAGGGATGCCAGGCGAGGACGAACCGGTGAGGGGGGTCCCAGGCGATCACATCGGCCCAGGGATACTCGTCGCCGTCCGTCGTCACCTCGACCACTCGGCCTCCGACATGTTCCTCGAATCGAACGGTGGAGTTCTGGTTTTCGCTCAACGAGTGGCTGGCCAGTGGCCACCAGGTTCCCATGCGAACCGTGAACAGTTCGAATGCCGCCGGTCGGGTGAGGGGCACGGTTCGTTGCTTGCGGACCGGTTCGATCGCAGTGGTTGCCAGCCTCATGCCACCTGTGTCGGTGGGCGGACGGGCCATGTCGGCCTGTGTGTGATCGTCGGTTTCGTTCATGTGAGGGATTCCCTTTCTGACTCTCTCGTGGCCGCGTCGGTGAAGGCGTCCAGGACGTCGTCCCACAGCTCCTCAACCCAGGCCCGCAGGATGGCGACACCGTTGGGATCAGCGGAGTAGATGTTCCGAGTGCCCTGCCGAGTGGCCGCCACCAGCGAAGCGGAGCCGAGGATCTTGAGGTGCTGGGATACGGCGGGCTGGGAGATCGGAAGCTCTTCGGTCAACTCGCGGACCGAACGGGGTCGCCGCCTGACCAGGTCGTAGATCGACCGTCTGGTCGGGTCGGCCAGGGCCGCCAACTGGATACCAATGTCCACAACCAAATCATAAGTCTTAACTTATGATAAGTCAAAACTTATGGATGATTCCGGCCGCCAAGATTGCGGCGTCGCCGATCCAGGGACTGAAGTCCCATTGCGTGGCCGCCGTCCGAAATCGGGATGAAACGTGGCCGAATCCGGGTTGCTACATATGGCGCGTGCGATCGTCGGCACGACACCTCCTGGGCTTGTGGCTCGGTGTCCATGCCGGCCGGCCAGTCACACGAAGGAGGCTTTGGTGCTGGACCGAGCCAATCCGGACTTATCGTTCACAGAGCGACCGCTGTTCGACTTCGGCCGTCAGTTGACGCTCATCGTTGGCGCCGCGCTGCTGTATTTCGGGGTGCGGGGTCAGACCGAGGCCGCCCAGTCACTGGCCGTCGCCCACGGCTTCGATCTCCTTGCGTTCGAGCGGACGATCCGGCTCGATATCGAGGCCGGGCTCCAGCAGCTGATCCTGCCGTACCGGTGGGCGGTCACCGCGGTCAACTGGATCTACATCTGGGGCCACTGGCCCGTGATCGCCGCCACACTGGTTTGGTTGTATCGCACCCGGCGCCTCGAGTTCCTCGTGCTGCGCAACGCCCTGTTCCTGTCGGGGGCGATCGGGCTGGTGATCTTTGCCGTCTACCCGGTGGCCCCACCCCGCCTCCTGCCGACGGGATTCGTCGACACGGTGACCGAACTGTCCACCTCGTACCGGGTGCTGCAACCGCCATCGCTGGTCAACAAGTTTGCTGCGCTGCCCAGCCTGCACGTCGGCTGGAATCTGCTCGTCGGCCTGGCCCTGTTTCGGGCCGGCACCAGCTGGTTCGTCCGGGGACTCGGGATCCTTTCGCCGCTTGCGATGGCGGCAGCCGTGGTGCTCACCGGCAATCACTATGTGGTCGATGCTGCGCTCGGTGCCGTCGTGGCTCTGACCGGTTTGGCGTTGGCGTTCCGGCTCACCCCGAAGCTGACTGTGGTTGGCGCCACTCGGACCCGTGACCTGTTGGGCGGCACCAGGACCGAGCAGCCGGTGCCGGTGGTGGTGTCCCGGTGCTCGGGCCGCCGCACCTGATCCGGGGCCGGAGGTGGACGGGATCGGCGGAGCCGAGGGCCTGATCTAGACTCGGGGCATGAGTCAACGAACGCTCGATGATGTGTCGGAAGCGCTGGCTCAGGAGAACGGGCTCGTGACGGTGGCGACTCGGAGAGCCGACGGGCGGCCGTTGCTCTCGGTGGTCAATGCCGGGGTCCTCGGTCATCCGGTGAGGGGTGTGCAGGTGGTGGGCTTCGTGGTTCGGGGCTCATCGGCCAAACGTCGGCATCTTGCGGCCAGACCGGCGGTCGCCGTCCTGGCCAGGCGAGGCTGGCAATGGGTCGCCGTCGAAGGCGATGCGGAGCTGATCGGGCCTCTCAATCCCCACCCCGCCCTCGACACCGCGGCGGTGGCCGGCCTCCTGAGAGATGTCTTCGTGGCCGCAGGCGGCACCCATGACGACTGGTCGGAATACGATCGGGTCATGGCCACCGAGCAGCGGACGGCGGTGCTCGTCACTCCGACCCGCATCTTCGGCCCGGGTTGACCCAACCCGACCGCAGCCCGGTGGAGGGGCTACGTCACCACGCCCATCTGCCATGGCACGAACTCCTCTTCACCGAAGCCGAGGCGCTCGGCGGCCGTGGTCCGGCCGGCGGCGGTGGCCACCAACAGATCGAAAAGGCGCTCGCCGACCTCGTCGACCGTCTCCCGCCCCGTGGCGATGGTGCCGGCATCCAGGTCGATGTCGCCCCCCATCTTCTCGAACAGGGGGGTGTTGGTCGACACCTTGACCGACGGGGCCGGCACGAATCCGGACACGCTTCCCCGGCCGGTGGTGAAGCAGACGAGGTTGGCGCCCGAGGCGATCTCTCCGGTGACCGAGCACGGGTCGTATCCCGGTGAGTCCATGATCACGACCCCGGGCCGATCGGCGCGAAGCGGCTCGGCGTAGCGCAACACATCGACCAGCGGGGACGTGCCGGCCTTGGCCACCGCACCGAGCGACTTCTCGGCGATCGTGGTCAAGCCGCCCTTCTTGTTGCCCGGGGTGGGGTTGTCCTCCGGTTCGCTGTAAGCCCGCCACCATTCGAGTCGATCCAACAGCGACTGTGCCACCTCACGAGTGGCCGCTCGCCGTACCAGGAGGTGCTCGGCCCCGTGCATCTCCGGTGTCTCGCCCAGGATCACGGTTGCCCCGTGGGCCACCAGCAGGTCGGCGGCCCGGCCCAACGCCGGATTGGCGGTGATGGCCGAGTAGCCGTCGCTGCCTCCGCACTGGAGAGCGAGGGCCAGTTTGGCGATCGGGGCCGGATTTCGTCGATCGGTTGCGGCGTGTTCGGCCAGCCGGCCGAGCAGTTCGACGCCACGGTCGATGGTGGCCGACGATCCGCCCTCGTCCTGAATCACCAACGTTCGCAGTCGATCCCCGGTGGCCAGGCCATGACGCTCGAGCAGCACGTCGATTTGGTTCGCTTCACACCCCAACCCCACGAGAAGGACACCACCCACATTGGCGTTGGTGGCATAGCCGGCAAGGGTCCGTCGCAGGTTCTCGAGCCCTTCACTGGCGACCCCGATGCCGCATCCGCCGTGATGGGTGAGGGCGGTGATGCCGTCGACGTCGGCCCGTTCTGCCACGCCCCGGTCGCGGGCCGTCCGGGCGATGACCCGGGCCACGGACGCCGAACAGTTGACCGAGGTCAACACGAGCAGATGATTGCGGGTTCCGACCCGGCCATCGGGACGGTGGTAGCCGTTGAATGTCCGCTCGACATTGGAGCCGATGTCGGTCCGGCGTGCCAGATTGGCGCCGGCATCGTCGGCGGTCACCGGTCGGCGGGCCGGCTCCACGTTGTGGCTGTGGACGTGATCACCGGCGGCGATATCGGTCGAGGCCCGACCGATCTGTTCCCCCAGCTTGAGGATCGGTTCACCCTTTTCGATGGGCGACACGGCGAACTTGTGACCTCGTAGCGGATCCTCGTCGGAGACGGCCACCTCGACGTTGTCGTGGGGGTGGAGTCGAATACGACGGTGCGATGGCTCCATGGACCGATGCTAGATGCGGTGTCACCGGCGGGCGAGCCGGCCCGGGTGAGCTGGGATGCCGACGCCTGAACTCACGCCGGGCCGGGGGCCGGTTGCCCGAGGGACCAAAGGCTCTACCGCCGGCTAACAGGGTTTCCTAGCGTTTCTGTCAGATCGTGGTGGATTGATTCTCATGAATCGAGCGAGGAGGTCGGGCCATGCGTTCGCTGATGGGATTGGCGGTACTCGCCGTCGTGGCCGGGACTGTGACGGCGCCGGTGGCGGCTCAGGGTGCTGTCGGCATCGACGTTGCTCCCATTGTGGTCCAGGTGTGCTGCCCCGCCGATGGGAGTGACGCCGTCATCACCGGTCGAACCTGGTCGACCGGCGACCAGATCGAGTTGTACGTCAACGGCAGCTATGTCGCGACCTCGATCGCCGAACCAACAGGCGAGGGCGACGCCTCACCCTACTTCAGCATCCGCGATGACGATGGCTCTGTGTATCCCGGAAGTGAGGTGACGTTCGTACGGACCGGAGACGGCCGGACCGAGACCCACATCGTGACGTCGCTGGTCATGTCGAACATCGACATCACCAGCGACGTGGTCGAAGGGGGGGCCGAGCCCGGAACCGAGGTCGTGATCCTCGTCCCCGAGGCTTCGGCCGTCCGCGTCGAAACGGTTGACGGGGCAGGCATGTGGTGGGCAGATTTCTCGACGCCGGGCGATGAGCCGTCGGAGGGCGACGTGGCGGACATCCTCTATTGGACTGAAGTCGCAGCCGCCCAATTCGACGCTGATGGCAATGCGACCTCGTGGCAGGCGGGTTCCGGAGAGTACGCGCCGGTCCTGGTGGCCCTCGATGGCGCCGACAGGCTTTACGCCGATAGCGACTTTCAGAGCGGTCCTCAGGTCGTCAGCGGCCAGTCGTGGCCGATCGGCGCCGAGGTCGACCTCTTCATCAACGGCTCCTATGTCGCGACCTCGATCGCCGAGCAGAATGGTGAAGGCAGCGCCACGCCCTTCTTCGATCTGGCCGCACTGGGCACGTCCGTGATGCCGTCGGACGAGGTCACCCTTGCCCTGGCCGACGGAAGCCGGACCGAGAGCCATGTCGTCAGAGACATCGCAGTCACCACGATCGACGCAGCGGCCGACACGGTGGCAGGCACAGCCGTACCGGAGTCGGAGGTCTTCGTTGCCACGGTCGCCTGGGTGGAGGGCAACCCGGTTGCGTTCCGTGCGGTGACCGCCGACGATGCCGGCGCCTGGTTGGCCGACTTCTCTCAGCTCGGTGGTGGGCCACTGGACAGGGCGATCATCGACCTTGTTCCGTCCACCATCGGTCTTGTCGCCCAGCCCGATGACTCGGGCAACGCCACCTTCGTGATCTGGATGCCGGCGCCGACCACCAAGGAGCAGTGCAAGAACGGAGGTTGGCAGCACTTCGGCTTCAAGAACCAAGGCCTGTGCGTCAGCAGTCTCACCGCAGACCGCTGAGTGCCGAGTCGCATCCACGGGTTCGGCCCCCGAACCGGAGCCGCCTAAGCACCGTGGCCGCGTGGAGGGCCGCTCGTCCGGACGCGACCGAGGTCCCGTTTCGCTGCTGGACGACGGGCTACGACGGCTCGGATGCCGCGTCGGCCAGGGCGACCAATGCCGCGTCGCGGCCGTTGGCCCCGATAACCGAACCTCCGGGGTGGGTGCCGGCGCCGCACAGGTACACCCCGGGGGCGCCGGTCCGGTAGGGGAGGCGTTGGTCCCACATGTGCGGCGGCAGGCACGACCCGTGGAAGATGTGTCCACCGGTCAGCCCGATGCGTTCCTCGAGGTCGGGTGGTCCGTCGATATGGAGGTGTTCGATCAGGGCGCCGAACCCGGGGGCGAAACGCTCGATGGAGGCGATCACCCGGTCACCGACGTCGCTGCGGTGGTCGTCCCAGCTCCGCCCGTCGGCCCAGGTGTAGGGCACGTACTGGCAGAATGCCGACAGCACGTGGCGCCCGGGAGGTGCGATCGACGGGTCGTAGGGGGTCTGGAAGTAGAGCTCGCACCACAGCTCGTCCGACACCTCGCCCCGGCGGGCGGCCAGGTACGACTCGTGCAACGCCTCGGCCGAGCGGGCGATCTCCACCTGGGCCATCGTGGCGTGGGCCGGGCCGAAGTCGGGAAGGGCGGTGAGGGCGAAGGTCGCCTTGACCGTGGCGCTCTCCCGGGGAACGGCGCTTTCGGCGATGACGAAGTCCGGCGGGGCGTCCGGGCCCAGCAGCCTGCGGGTCACCGCCGGGTCGGCGTTGGCAAGGATCACCGGGGCGTGGACCACGCCGCCGTCGGCCAGCTCGACCCCCTCGGTCGGAATGATGCGGGCCACCGGGTGATGCACCGCCACCACGGCACCGGCCTGCAGCGCGGCCCGGTACAGGGCGTGGGACACCGCGCCCATACCACCCATGACGAAGCCCCACTCGCCGGCTTGACCCTCCTGACGGCCCGAGGCGTGATGGAAGTCGATCGAGGCGGTGCCGGGATCGAACGGTGAGGCGTTGGTGCCGATGATGCCCTGACCGGCGTAGGCGGTGACCATACGTTCGTCACGGTAGTAGCGGCGCAGGTGCTCGATCTGGCTGTCGACGAAGATGGTGGACAGCATCTCGGTGTCGCCTTCCAGCCGCTGCTCGATCTCGTGGCGGGTGGGGGCGTGGTCGAGCCAGAGGTCACCGTCGTCGACCGGACGGAGGGCGTCCCGGATGCGGTCGAACAGCGCCTCCCGGGCCAGGTGGCCCTCGACGTCCTGAGGGGCGAAGGCCCTGATCGACTCGACGGTCCGGTCACTGTCCATCCAGGCGGTGAACGAGTGGCCATCCTCGAACGGTGCGAAATACGTGGGATCGCCCATCACGATTTCCAGACCGTGGGACCGGAGCCCGAGATCGTCGATGACCCGCTGGTGGAACAGCCCGGCCAGATAGGCGCAGGGTGAGATGATGTAGCCCGGCCACATCTCCTCCAGCGTGGCGGCGCCACCGAGCCGATCACGTCGCTCGAGGATCAGGACCTTCCGCCCGGCCCGGGCCAGATAGGCGGCGGCGGTGAGCCCGTTGTGCCCGCCACCCACGACGATGACGTCCCAGCTGCTGCCGACCAGCGCGCTATCGGGGGGTGCCGGCTGGAGGGCGGCCAGCAGCTCGGCCGGGGTCATGGCCGGCCCGGCCCGGTCGACAAGGACGGCGTTGCTCTCGACATGGTCGTTACCCCCTGATCAAAGGTGCAGAGCCGGTCGCGTCTCGGACCGGCCACCGGCCTCAACCGGTGACGGTAGTACACCACAGGGGAGCCGTCCGTCTCGAAGAGCCTTTCTGTGCGTCCGGACCCCCTGTTTCCGGGGCCCAGAACGCACAGAACGAGGGCTTCTGAACCTAGGCCCGGCTCCGGTGGTTTGTGGTTTTCGGGGAATACCGGGCGCTCCGGCGAAGGGTTGATCCGACGTGCCGGCTACTCGGCACTCCCGTGTTCCAGGATCTCTAGGCGGGACGCGAGATCGCCGTCGAGCTCGATCTCGAACACAGTCCGGAGCCGCCCGAATCCGGAAACGTCGAACTCGGCTGCAAAGGCGTAGCCATCATCGCTGACCTTCTCCTCTCCGTCGACCCGCTCGACGTTCGTCATCATTCCGGCGTGGAATGCGACGTCACCTCTGATGTCCTCCCCGACGAAGGTCTGGCCGTCCTCATTGATGTAGATGCCGTCGTTGGTGAAGATCGACATTGCAAGGTCGGGGTCGTTCTCATCGAACGCCCGAACCCACGTATCGGCAAGCTCGGTGGCAATCGACTGTGGATCCTGGTCCTCGCCACCAGCCAGTGACCACACTCCCACACCGACCACGGCGACAATGACAACCGCTGCCACGGCGATCGGCCACCGGATCCGACGTCCCGATTCTGTCCTTGAATCCAACGTCTGCATGGGGGCCTCCTTTTCAAGATCAAGTTTGTCTGCTGTCCAATATCAAGTCTGGCTGTACCTAGAGTTCCCAACCAGAGGCCTTCGCCCCGTCCGGCTTACCATGGTCCTCAGAGATTGACTGCTCGACCGGTTGCAGCCGTCATCAGCTGGTTGCGTGGCCCTTTCCAGCTACCGGTCGGTTCGAACACCTTGGCGGGGCAACAGGGCCGGGATGATCAGCAGCGCGCTGCTGGCAGCCACGGTCATGGCCACCCACATGATCATGGACACCTGGGCGTGGATCCTGAGCGGAGACAGCCAGAGGGCGGACAGGGCGATGGCGATCCCAAGGGCGTTGGCCACGATTGGGCGCCCGGCCCGGTCGATGGCCCGCAGCACGTAGCCGTCCCCATCCCGGCGAGCGTGATCGATGGCGGCCACGTAGTGGATGGCGTAGTCGATACCGACGCCGATGACGATGCTGGAGATGACGGCGGTGAGCAGATTGAGCTGTATGCCGGAGGCGGCGATGAAGCCGAGCAGCACGAGCACCGTCAAGGCGATCGGTACGAGCGAAACCAGGGTCTCCCTCACCCGGCGGTAGGCGGCGAACAACATGACGGCCACCAGTGCGAACGCCACTGCCAGCGACACCAGTTGAGCCCGCAGGACGAGCCGGGCGATCTCGTCCCACACCACCGGCATGCCGGTCAGCACGTTGATTCGCTCATCTTGTTCCACCACGTCAAGCCAGCCCTGAAGATCGTCCGAGTCGAACTCGCCGGGGAAGAGTACGAACCGAAGGCCGTCGTCGCTCACGAGGTCCCCGAGGGGCAGGGTCACCTGTTCCGCCAGCACGCCCTCGGTCAGTTCGGGGGAGCTGGTGGCCAGGTCGGCGACGGAGAATACTTCCCGCACACCGGCCTGGGCCTCCAGGACCTCCGACGCATCCCGGACCTCGGCCAAACCGTCCATACCGGTGGCGGGGTCGTAGGCGAACTCGCCGGCCAGGGGGGTGGCGCCGCCGAAGAGATCCTCGGTCTTGGCGAACGCCAGCCGTACCGGGTCGTCGTCTTTGAAGAAGAACAGCTGGTCGCTGTCGACCTCGAGCCGGGGGACGAAGATCGCCGAGAACACGAGCAACCCGACGCCGAGGACGAGGGCCGGTTGGCGAGTCCGGACCAGGCGCTTGAGTCCGGCGGTGACACGAGGGCCGAGCACGGCGTTGTGGTGGTGGGGCTCGATGGTGAGACGGCTGACGAGGGCGGGCAGGGAGAAGAACGAGATGAACCCGGCGAAGCTGATGCCGATGGCTGCGAACAGCCCGAGCTGTTGGATCGGCTGCACATCGGTGGCCAGCAGGGAGAGGAAACCGGCGGCGGTGGAGATGGTGGTGAGGATCATCGGCACACCTACGTGGGACAGCGCCGAGCTGACCCGGGCCACCGGGTCGGGGTTTGTCTCGGCTTCCTCCTGGAAGTGGGTCACGAAGTGAAGTCCGTCGGCCGAACCCATGACGATGACGAAGATCGGCACGATGACGGTCACGATGTCGACCTGACGTCCCAAACCGAAGATGAGTCCGAACGTCCACAGCGATCCGAGCACGGCCGGGAAGATGGCGAGCGCACTGAGCCGCCGGTCGCCGATGGTGGCATAGAAGGTGCCGATCAACAACACGACCACCAGGGGCGGTATGAACAACAGCACGAACGACAGCACGTCGAGCACGGTGGCAAACACCATCGGGTTGCCCGACAGGGTGAGCTCGATCCCTTCGGGAGCGGTGAGGTCATCGAGGGCCCGGGCCACCGACAGGCCGTCGTCGGCCGGGGTCACGAGCACGAGGGTGTTGGTGGCGCCATCGTCGAGGAGCAGGTCGGCCAGCGGATTCTGGGCCAGCAGCGCCTCAACGGCGCCGGCGGGCAGGGTGCGCACCACGTCGGGAGTGATGGGCTCACCGGTGAGCGGGTTGGCCTCGGGCACGAGCGACGCCACCTGGGCCACGCCCTCGGTACCGGCAAGAAGATCGCGCAACTCGACGAGGGCGGCCGCTGTCTCCGGCTCGTTGAACGTGCCCGAGGTGGCGGTGGCCACCACATTGACGGGCTCGGTGGTGGCGTACTCGGCCTGGAGGGCCTTGAAGGTCTCGCCCTGCTCGTTTCCTTCCAGCACGACGGCGGCGATGTCGGCGTTGAAGTCCATTCGGAACAGCATGAGGGCGGCCATCAGGCTGATGAGGGCGGTGACCCCCAGGATCGGCCGTGAATGTTCGACGATGACGCGGGCGATGCGGTCCATTGCGCTCAACGGTAGACGAGCCGGCCACCTTCATGGTCGAGGTTCGTCGAGGAACGACAGTCGCTGATCCAGATTGCCGTTCAGTGTGGCGGCCACTCTGTGGTTGTCGCTTATGTCGGGTCGAGATGCGACCGATGAAGAGCCATGGCGAAGCTCACCACCCGCATGGAAACGGCTGCCCCGGCGGTCGCCGTGTCGGCCGACAGCTCGGATTACCACAAACCCCTACCCCGTCTGACGAAGAAGGTCTTCACCGACCTCGCCATTTGGATGACGGGCCTCGGCCTGCTCATGGGCATCGTGTTCCCATTCTTCGTGATGGCCTTCGGCGTCCCATCCACCTATGTACTGTCTGTTGAGTTCTTCTTCGCCACGATCGGTGCCGGTCTTGTTGTCGGAGCCACCAACCACTTTCTGTCTCGAGCGGTGGTCGGCTCTCGTCTGCGGTTCATGTGCTCGCGGATGTCCAAGGTCGAGTCCATACTGCGAGAGACGACGAGGGCCGACGACGAAGAGGCCTGCACGCCCGACAAGTGCATGATCACCGTCGACTCCGACGACGAACTGGGTGATGCGGCGGACTCGTTCAACCGTTTGGTGGAGGCCCTGGCCGAATCACAACGAGCGTCGTGGGTGGCCGGCAACTTCGCCACCACGCTGGCATCACACATCGAGCTGACACCGCTCGTCGACGCCGCGCTCAACGTCCTGCACGGTGCGGGCGACCACTCGGCATCGGCACTCTGCATCCTGCGCGACGGCGAGCTGCTCACCGTTGCCTCCTCCGGTATCGCAGAGCCGGAGGCGCTGGCCGGCAGCGAGCTGGTGCAGCGGTCGTATCGAACACTCGACACGGTGAAGGTGGACCTGCCGAGCGACATTCAACTCGACGGTGGGATCGTCCAGTTCCGTCCCCGCACGGTCGTGGCCTTCCCTCTGCACGTCCGCCTCGTACCGATCGGGGTTGTCGTACTTGCCTCGACGGCGCCGATCGACGATCACCAGGAGCTCCTGATCCAGCGGCTGCTCCCCAACTTCGCCGTCGCCCTGAACAACGCGCTCAGCCACGAACGACTACAACGGGTCGCCGCCATCGACCCGCTCACCGGGTTGTACAACCGGCGGTTCGGGCTGGAACGGCTGAGCCAGGAATTCAGCCGATCGGTCCGCTCCGGCGAGCCGCTCGGCGTCGCGCTGTTCGACATCGACCACTTCAAGTCGGTCAACGACAACTACGGCCATCAGGTCGGCGACGACGTGCTGAGGTTGATCGCCGAAAATGTCAAGGGCGTGCTGCGCGAAGGCGACACGCTGATGCGCTATGGCGGCGAGGAGTTCCTCGCCGTGCTGCCCGGTGCTGGTGAAGTCGATCTGCGAACCGTGGGCGAACGCATGCGGCGAATCGTCGAATCGAGCGTGGTCTTCGAAGCGGGTTCAGAGGTGCGGGTCACGATCAGCCTCGGTGGGATTTCCTTCCCCAGCGCCGACGTGGCCGACCTCGACGACCTGATCCGCAAGGCCGACGCTGCACTGTACAACGCAAAAATGACCGGCCGTAACCGACTGACATTGGTCGACGCCTGACGCTCCCGGCCCGGGATGTGGGTGGCCTGACTGCCGCTGCGCAACGTCGTCGGCTGAAAGGTCCTCGGCCGCAAAGCGAGTACTTCCGGGCTCGCTGGAGGGCTTCCAGCCCCGGTATGTCCGGTGGAGATGACCTAAGCCTCTGAGGCGCTGACGGGAACCGGTGTTCAATATCAGCGTGGAGTCTCGAAGCGTCGCCCGCTCATCGGATGTTGGTCTGGCTTGTCGTCGTTCCCGCTGCGGCTTGGCGGGTATGGCCCGTCGGGTCGTGAGAGGGGCCATCTCCTGGAACCGGTGGCTGCTGGTAGTCCTCACGCTGATGCTGGTCCTCGGTGCCTGTGCCGGCGATGATGATGACGCGACCGCCACGACAAGCGGGCCGACGAGCAGCGAGGCAAGCACCACCGACTCGACCGGTCCGAGCGACACCACCGACACGACCGCCGGTTCGTCGACGACCGCCTCGTCGGCGAGCACCACCGAGTCCGGCTTCACCGTTGCCGCCCTCGGTCGTGTCCCCCAGCGGGCCCTGGGGACGACACCTGCGTTGGGTTCGGGTTGTGCGCCGGGGACCGATCTTCTACCCGACGGGGTCTGGTTCGGATGGGTGACCGATGCTGCGCCCGACCGGCTCGGCTTCGATCTGGCCTGCTTGTGGCCGGGTCGACGGGAACCGGCGGCCAGCAACGATGCAACCAGGATTCGCCAGGTGCCCGTGTCCCGGGCGGCGCAGGTCTATCGGGGTGACGGCGAGGGTGTCGGCTACTCCGACTGGGTCGGGTCTCCGATCGAGACCCCTGCGGTCAACGCCCCCGGTCTGAGTCCGGCGCTCCCGTATTGGCTGTTCGTGAACGACGGTGCCGTCACCGAGGCCGCCCAGTACCCGGGCCCCATCCGATGGGCCCGATCGGCCACGGCATGGCCCGCTCTCTACCCCGGCTGCTGTGACGCCGGGGATGTTGCGCCACCGTCGCCGGCCGACCCATGGCCCGGCGACGGCTGGCCTGCCGACGGCTTCTATGCCGCCGCCGTCGAAGCCGAAACCGCCGACGGCTACGACCTCGAGGTTCGCAGGTGGCTCAGTTGCGACGACGCTCCGGCCATCTGCCCCGACTTCTGGGTTGGTGACGAGGTAGTGGTCGACCCCGATCAACCGTCGCTGCGGCGACGGTTCCCGTTCGAAGAGACAACAACGGTCGTCATCACCCCCATCTTTCCCCAGGGCCCGATCGTGGGGGACGGCACCTCCTTCGGTGAGCTACTCAGCGATCTCCGTCAAGCGCTCGCCGACCGCGGTGGAGGCGACGCGCTCGACTGGGCTGATCCGGGAGACCAAGAGGCCAATCCCGACTCCCCCTTCGGAGCGGTGCCGTGGCCGGATGGCACGCATTCGCGACCGGTCGGGTATCGAGGGCCGGGAGGCAGCTACCTGACCCCGCCTGCCGGTTGGTGGATGGCGCTGGAGATTCGCGACGGCCAACCCGTGCTGTACATCAACGCCGGGATCGTGGCCGGGTGACCAAAAGGCTCAACCACCGAGACAGATGGAGTGAGAGATGCGAGGCAAATCAGGTCAGAGTAACAGCTCGCCTTCCTGGATGGCCTCGGGTGTGACACTGGCGCTCGCCCTGTTGGTGCTCCTCGGTGCGGTGGCCGTGGCCTGTGGCGATGGCGAGGTTTCCCCTGGCGACGCACCTGCCGGACCGGCGGCGACATCGGATACGACCTCGACACAGGCCCCTCCAACCGAGTCGCCCTCGCCCGCGGCCAACCCGGTGCTCCGCAGCGACGGGCTCGGTGCCGTACCGTTCGGAGAGCCCGCCGATGCCGCGCTGGCACTCCTTGCCGACGTCCTCGGGCGCCAACCGACCGAGGACTCCACCTACGATGCCATGGCCCATGGATTCGGTGGCACCACGGTGCGATTCGTCGGTTTCGGCCCATTAACGGTCATCTTCAGCGATGGGGGATACTACCGAGACGACGGGGTGTTGTACTTCGCCGGTTGGACGCTTTCGGGACCTGACTCGAGTGCACTGGCGACGCCACAGGGCATCACCATCGGCTCCACCGTTGATGATCTCCGCTCCGCATTCGGCGACCAGTTGAGGTTGTCAACCGAGCCGAGTGAGTGCACGGGCACCTGGGTCTTCGGAGTCGGCCCATCGGAGCTGGGATTCGAAGGGGAGCTCAGCGGCCCATCCACCGACGGATCGAGCTCGGTCACCAGTCTCTCGGCCGGTGCCCAGTCGAGCTGCTAGCCACGCCCAGCCGGCTTGTGATCGGAGGGCCGCCGGAGGCCCTGCCGTGGCCAACCAGCGCCCGCCGTTCGGGACCTCCGGCCCTGGCCGTCCACGGGAGACTTGGCGTCCAATGGGGTCAGAGCGGTCAAGGAGGTCGTCGGTGAAGGCGGTTGTGCAGTACGAGTACGGGCCTCTTGATCTCCTTCAACTCAAAGAGGTGGCGACACCGAGACCGGGAGACAACGAGGTTCTGATCCGAGTACGTACCGCCGCGGTCACCGTGTCCGACACCATTGCCCGTACCGGGCGGCCACTCGTGGCCCGAGTCTTCACCGGCCTACGGCGACCACGGCAACACATACAGGGCTCGGAATTCGCCGGTGAGGTGGCGGCTGTGGGCCGCGCCGTGACGCGTTTCGAAGTGGGCGACGACGTGTTCGGTGTGACGGGCAGCGATTGCGGTTGTTTCGCCGAGTTCATGTCCATGGCCGAGGACGGCTTGCTGGCGATCAAGCCGGCGAACACGAGCTTCGAAGAGGCGGCGTCGGTCTGCGGCGCGCTGGCGGCGTGGAACTTCCTTCACGACAAGGCCGATGTCCAGGCCGGACAGCGTGTCCTGATCGGCGGCGCATCCGGTGCCATGGGTACGGCAGCCATCCAAGTGGCCAAGCACCTCGGAGCCCAGGTGACCGCAGTGTGCAGCACCGGTGAGTTGACGCTCGTCGAGTCCCTGGGGGCCGACAAGCTGGTCGACGACACCCGAGAGGACTTCACCGCCGGCGGCCACTCGTTTGACGTGATATTCGACACCGAGAGCACGAGCTCGTTCCGTCGATGCCGGGGCTCGTTGACCAGCGGCGGCGTCTACCTCCGCACATTTCCTGGGCCGATGATTCTCCTCCAGACGCTCTGGACGTCACGATTCGGTAGTAGGAAAGCAATCGTCTCGGCAACCGGTCTCATGCCGATTGCCCGGCGTCGTGAGTTCCTCGATCAGGTCATCAGACTTGTCGAGGAAGGGTCGTTGCGATCGGTGATCGACCGGTCTTTCCCGCTGGAACAGTTGGCCGACGCGTACCGGCACGCCGAGCGCGGCACCCTTCGGGGAAGCGTCGTGGTCACCATGGACGAGTCCGGATGACGAAGGCCCGTCGAACCGGAACCTGGTCCTCAACGACTCATGATCATCCGCTGCCGGTGTCGAACCCGTTGGGGCAACGCGGGCCGGCTCCGCCGCTGGACGAGGTTGGTTCGGTGTCCGCCGGGCTCAGCCGGATGGCAACCACGCCAGTGGATACAGGCCGGGGAAGGAGACGTCGTTGGCAGAGCCGTCGAGGGTGATGATTCTTGTCAGCGGTCCTTCACCGCCGATATCGGTGTTGGGGAAGAACACTGCGACGTGGGACACGCCGGAGTCGGCGACAAAGCCGAGCCGGCCGCTGACGACTCCTCGGCGCTTTCCGGACGTGTCAATCAACTCGGTCTCAGCCAGGTCGCCGTCGAGCCTGAGGAGGCCGACCACGGAGTCGGAAACGCTGAGTACGTTGAGCGGAGTTAGGGCCGAATCATCGGTCAGTTCGACCGTCGACCCGTCGGCGAGCCGGATGAGGCGCAGCGACGAGAAGCCATCCCCAACATCCCCCATGCCGACCAGGAGATGCCCGGCCAATGTCGAAGGCACGAAGCTGTGGCCCTCCATGTCCGGCAGTTCCTCGATTGTCCCGGTGGCGACGTTCACCCGGAACCAGCGACTTGCTCCCGAACCTTGCTGCTCGATGAGCGCACCCGGCGACGACTGTGCGATGGGGTCGGTGTGAATCACGCTGGAGATGATGGCCGGAGCCTCGGCGACCTCGGGGTCTTGCAGCCGGCCCAGCTCGCTGATGACGCCCTCGGTGATGGTCATCACCCGCCCCGAATAGTCAACGGCCAGCACTCGACCGCCGACCCAGGCAACCGCAACTTGCGTCTCGGGGCGCTTCGGCGTGTACCAGACCATCGACGGGGTCGGGTCGAACAGCGGTATCGCTTCGATTGCGAAACCGTGATCGGTCCTGCGACCGCCGATGATGGTGGAGCCGTCCATCGAAAGCCCTACATGATAGAACAGGACTTCGGGATCGTGGTGTTCGATCGTGCCGTCTGACAGGTCGATTGCGGTGGCGCCCCCGCCCGGACCGGCAACGACGGCCACCTGGCCGGCCGCGTCGGTGAAAAGGCGGGGAACAACACCGGGATCCGTCCGGCCAGGCAGATCATGAACGGTCCCGGACGTGAGGTCGACGAGCTTCAGCGTCTCGTTCGTCCCAACCAGGACGGCGACTGGTCGCCGTGCAGGGGCCGCTCCCAGGATTCGGCCTCCGTGTCCGACCAGCGTCGTGTCGGCCGTGCCTCGATTCCATAGATAGTCAGCGTCGGCCGTCGTGACGAGCACATGATCTGCGGTTGCGCCCACGATGGCCCGGAGCGGCCTCGTGTCGCCAACGCTGTCCGGCGCATGCACCGGCTCGAGTTCGTCTGTGTCGACGTTCAGCACCGCCAACGTCTCGAACTCCTGACCCGATCCGACCAGAAGAAGCTCGGAGCCCTGCCGTTCCGCCGCGCCGCCACCTCTCGCGGCCACAACTTGTAGAGTGCTGGAATTCGTGACGCCGTCCTCTCCGGAACAGGCAGCTACGACCATCAACCCGGCAAGGCAGATCGCAACGGTTCGGCTCATACGAAACCATCGCCTGCCAGCCACGATCGATAAGGCGAACCCTTCCCAACTGCCGCACCCACTGCCGTGCCCGGCTTCGTTCCCGCCGTTGGCGGCTGATATAACCGGATCAAGATCGCAGTGAATCCGGAATGAGGGATCCCATGTCTCCGCACTCGCCGATTTTCGCCTCCCCCGACGTCGAGCAGGTAAGCCGTGCCGATGGCTCGGTGCTGGTCCGATCACGTGTCCCGCTCCGGGACGTGGAGCCGACGGTCGGATCCTGGCTCCTCACCTGCGCCGCCGAAACACCGGACCGGGTCTTTCTGGCCGAACGGCCTGGCGGCGACCCGGGCGAGCCGTGGTCGACCGCTACCTACGGCGAGACCTATCACGTCGCCCGTCGACTCGGCCAGGCGCTGCTCGACCGGGGGCTCGGTCCGGGTCGGCCGCTCGCCGTGCTGTCGGGCGCGTCGATCCGGCACGGTCAGCTCATGCTCGCCTGCCATCTCGTCGGCGTGCCGATCGTGCCGATCTCCGTCGCCTACTCACTGATCGCCGACGATCCGGCCAAGGTTCGTCACATCATCGACCAGACCCGGCCCGGTGCGGTGTTCGCCGAGACCAGCGCAGGCTTCGACCGGGTGCTGCGCACCCTCGATGACGGCCAGGTGGTGACCGGCGACGGCCGAATCGGCACGTCGTTCTCCGATCTGGCGTCGACAGCGGCGACCGATGAGGTCGACGAGATTGCGAACCGCCTCGGCCCCGACGATGTGGCCAAGATCCTCTACACCTCCGGGTCGACCGGCATGCCCAAGGGGGTGATCACCACTCACCGAATGCTCTGCTCCAATCAGGCCGCCATGTCCCTCGTCTGGCCCTTCCTCGCCGAGACGCCGCCCGTCGTCTGCGATTGGCTGCCGTGGAGCCACACCTTCGGGTCGAGCCACAACTTCAACATGGTGCTGGCCAACGGGGGGACGCTGTATCTCGATGCCGGCAAGCCCGCCCCCGGCCTGTTCGACACGACCGTGGCCAATCTCGTCGACGTGCGCCCCACCATCTCGTTCAACGTCCCGGCCGGATACGCCCGCCTGGTCGACCACCTCGAGTCGGACACCGAAGCGGCGGCGGCGTTCTTCGATCGGCTGCAATTGCTCTTCTATGCTGCGGCGGCACTGCCCCAGGACATCTGGCGGCGATTGGAGGCGGTCAGCCGGGCCACCACCGGGCGAGCCGTGCCGATGACCTCGAGCTGGGGTCTCACCGAGACGGCACCGGCTGCCTCGACCGCCCATTTTCCGTTGACCGGTGCCGGGAACATCGGCACGCCGCTGCCCGGTGTCACCTTCAAGCTCGTTCCGTCGGGCGACAAGACCGAGATTCGTGTCGCCGGCGCCAACGTCACCCCCGGCTACCTCGATGACGTAGAGCGGACCTCGCAGGCCTTCGATGAAGAGGGCTTCTTCATCACCGGCGATGCTGTGGTCTTCGCCGATCACGATGATCCCAACGCCGGGATCGTCTTCGACGGGCGAGTGGCCGAGGACTTCAAGTTGACGACCGGAACCTGGGTCAGCGTCGGCATGCTCCGCCCCTCCATCCTGGCGGCGACGTCGCCGCTCCTGATGGACTGCGTCGTGACCGGCCACGACCGTGACTTCCTCGGCCTTCTCGTCTGGCTGGCCCCGGCCCAGCAGGACACGCCGGACATGCGGCGTACGCTCGTCGATCGTCTCCAGCGCCACAACGACGCCCACGGCAACTCGTCGTCAACCCAAATCCGCCGTGTGTTGATCCTGGCCGACCCGCCGTCGATCGACGTCGGCGAGACAACCGACAAGGGCTACATCAACCAACGAGCGGTGCTGGACGCCCGGAGGGATCGGGTTGAGCAGCTCTACGCTGATCTCGACGTGTTCGACGAGTCCGACGTGCTCGTTGTTTGCTGATCCGTCCGACCGCAGCCGGCGCGACGACCGTGTGTGGCGTCAGGATGTGACGACGAAGCGTTGGTGGGTTCCCTCCGAAACGACGGTCTCCCCAGCATGGACGGTCGTGTTGAACACCAGCCGCCGACGATCCCGCTCGGTCAGTTCCCATCGGATTTGGACCGTCTCACCGGCGGCGACGGACGCGGAATGACTGATGCACACGTGAATACCGACCGTTGTCTCGTCATCGTCGAGGTGGGGCTGCGCTCCCATCAGGCAGGTTTGTTCGATGAGGCGGATCATGTCCGGTGTCGACAGAACCTTCCTGGGCAGATGCGGCGGCGACATGTCCTCGGTGACGAGGTGCTCCTCCGATCCCCCGAGACCGACGGTCAGGCTGTCTTTCATCTCGGCAGTCTGTCACGGATCGACGGTGGCCCGCCACCGGACGTTGAGCTGTATCCGAAGTGCACTGACTCGCCCCAGTCCTGTGCGCGAACCAGACACTCCCATCGTCCGGAGAAGGCGGAGCGCGCGGACTTAGTGGGCTCACAGTCCACCAACTTGTAGGCGAGGTGGTATTGACGGGGGCGCGGTCGCCGACGCGTACTCGTTCCCAACCACAGCGTGCCGCCGTCAGCGACGCGCTCATGCAGCAGCTTGTTGTCACTCCCGTCGTCATAGACTGCGACCCCTCAGCCGCCGTTCTTTGGGCGGAACACCCCGGACCTACTCGCAGGTTCTGGCGCAGTGGGGAAATCGCCCGGGCTGGTGCTGGTGGGGTGGGTGCGGGGCGCGTCCGGGGACGCGTCGGTTCACGACTCACCGGGGGCGGCTCGTCGGGCCCTGTTCGGTGTCACAGCCGGTTGCTACCATCGACGCATCGCTTCCGATTCTCCGGGCGTCGATGGTAGCAACAAGTGTCGGAAGCGTTCTTCGCAGCAGTGACGCTGCCACCCACCCCCGTCCCATCTTGTTGGTGAAAGGGACACCGTCATGACCGTCACTGCCTCCTCGTTGAACCCCACTGGGACGCGTCCGGAGACGCGTCCCGTAGGCCACCTCGGCTCCCGCCTGGTCGAACTGGCCCGGGCCTTGCACCACGACCAGTACCAACTGGTCGTCACCGCCGCCGCCTTCGCCGAGTCCGGAGAATGGCTGGCCGATGGGGCCACCTCGGCCGGGGTCTGGCTGGCCGCCGTGGCCGACGTCGAAGCTTGCACCGCCCGGGAATGGATCCGTATCGGTCGCCTGCTGCACGACCTGCCGGTCATCGCCGCCGAGTTCGCCGCCGGGCGATTGTCCTATGCCAAGGTGCGGACCCTGACCCGGGTCGCCACCGCGCACAACGAGGCGGAACTGGCGGCGCTGGCCCGCTCGGTCCCGGCGTCGGATCTGGGCTGTGTGTTGGCGGCGTGGCGCAACCGCCACCACACAGGAGCCGAGATCGACGCCTACCACCACCGCCAGCGCTCGCTGCGGTGGCGAACCGGCCCCGACGGGATGATCACCTTCACCATCCGAGTGCCACCACACCTGGCCGCCACCCTCATCGCTGTGCTGGCCACAATCGTGTGGAGGACGAAACCAGCCAAGAACGCCGACGGGACCTGGCCAAACCTGGCCCAACAACACGCCGACGCCCTCGCTGTCCTGTTGAGCGACGGGGCGGGCAGGATCGACACCGAGATCGTGCTCCATGTACGGGGTGACGGGGCAACCTGTGATGACGGGACCCCGATCACCGACACCCTGATCGCCGACCTGATCCCCGAGAGTTTCCTTCGGGCCTTGATCCACGACGCCGAGAGTCGGCCGGTCAACGCGTCGGCCCGGCAACGGCACCCCACCACACGGCAGAAGAGGTTGGTCAAGGAACGAGATCGGGCCTGTGTCGATTGTGGCCGCCGCGCTCTGTTGCACCACGACCACAACCCACCTTTTCAACACACTCGGCGGACCGTCATTGACGAACTCGAACTGAGGTGCGCTCCCTGCCACCGACAACGCCACCACCCGACCGGCTGAAGCGGGCACCATCCCGCACACCACAACACCCGAGCACTGCGCAATACCGCAGGGTCAGATCCGGCGATCGCGGGCCGGCCATTGCACCGGGCTCATGGGCGCGAAAGTCTGCCGCCGGAGGTCGGGCGGCTGGGTATGGTCGAGCCATGACGCTCGGCGCCGAGAGCTTCCGGCGACTGCACACCGCATTCATCGAGGGCGACCTCGAGGCGCTTCGCCGCGAGCTCGCGCCGCTGGGCGACTTCCCGAACACCTCGCCGGACGTGACGATCGGACCGCCGCTCGTCTACGCCATCTACCACAGCCCGCTGGCGTTCGTTCGTAGGCTGCTCGATGCCGGCGCCGACCCGACGGTCGAAGACGGTGACGGCTTCCCGCCCGTCGTCGCAGCCCTGACCTGTGCCACCTCGGTACCGGGTGCTCCTGCCCGAGACGACGTACACGAGCTGGTAGAGCTGCTGCTTGAACACGGCGCGGACCCGAACCGGCACGGCATCAATGACGACACGCCGTTGCACATCGCGACCGCGCTCGGAGATCTGCCGCTGGTCGACCTTTTACTTCGCCACGGCGCCGACCCGAACGAGATCACCAATATCGACGAGGTCGAGACGCCGCTTGAGCTGGCCGAGCGGGCCGGACAGGCGGCGATCGCGGCACAGCTCCGACCGCTGACCACCCGGGTGGACTGGGAGCACGCAGCCAGCCATGGCGAACTGCAGGTCCTGCGCCGAATGCTTCGTGACGGACACGACATCGACGCCACCGACGGCTACGGCATGACCGCGTTAATGCGGGCTGCGCACAACGGTCACAAAGATGTCGTGGAATGGCTCATCGCCAAGGGCGCCGATCTCGACCACACGTCGAAGTTTCACCTCAGTGCGTTGATGCTGGCCGTGATCGCCAAGCATGAAGAGGTCGCCCGTGTGCTCGTGCGGGCCGGCGCCGCTCGGACGTTCACCGGCTCGGGAGCCCCCGGGTTCGCCGGCAAGACCGCCGCCGACCTCGCCGAGGAAGCCGGCGATCCACGACTCGCTGCCTACATCCTCAATCATCGCTGATTCGGCCCGAGACCACGCCGGCCCCGCCATCCCCTCGTGGTCGAAGGGACGAAGTGCCCTTCGCCCCTACAGCCGGCCTCGAAAATGGGTCAGCGTTATCAGTAGAAGTGGACCGACGAGAAAACGTCGAGCCGGAGAAAGGCGACGCGCCATGAAACGTCTATTGATTGTCTTGACCGTCCTGGTAGTAGTTCTAAGCGGGTGCGGTTCCGACGATGACACCGCCGACACGACCAGCACAGCCGATGACACGACCAGTGCAGCCGATGACACGACTGCGACGTCGTCGTCGGACGCGACGATAACGACATCGGGAACCACCACCCCCGAGGGTGCCACCCAGTTCGTCGACGTCTACTTCGTGGAGGGCAACGGCTATGCCACCGCGGTGGCAACTGCAATCCCGGCGACCCCGGAGGTGGCCACCGGCGCCATTCGGGCATTGATCAGCGGTCCCACCCCGGCCCAGGTGGAAGAGGGCCTTTCCTCGAGCGTTCCCACCGACACCCGCCTGCTCGGCTTGACCATCGAGGACGGTCTCGCCCGGATCGACCTGTCGAAGGAGTTCGAGGCCGGAGGTGGAACGTTCTCCATGACCGCTCGGCTTGCTCAGGTCGTGTATACCTTGACGGCGTTCTCCACCGTTGACGAGGTCGAGTTCCTACTCGAGGGAACCCCGGTAACGGTCTTCTCCAGCGAGGGGCTGATCCTTGACGGCCCGGTCAGTCGGCTCGACTACCTTGCTGCGCTCCCGATGAGCCCAACGGTGCTTGACTCGGTAGAGCGGTGGGAACAGGCTGATCTGCCTGATGTGAGCGGGCTCGGCCCGGACGTACGGCGAGTGGTACTGGTGGCCGAAGACGATGTACTCAACGTTCGGCTGGCGGCCGGCGTCGACAACGAGATCATCGGCATGTTGGCCCCGGGGACCGTGATCCGGCTCACCGGACCGCAGCGTGACGTTGGTGAGTCGACATGGTTCGAGATCGTGACGCCGGCCGGTGCCGGTTGGGTCAACAGCCGATTTCTGGCCGAGATCATCGACGACGCCGAGTTCGCTTCCGATGGGCGGGTATTGGATCTGCTCGATCGTTTGTCGGCGGTGCTTGACGCCGAGGGACCTCTCAACGAGTTCGTGTCCAAACGTGGACTGTATGTGTCCCATCATGCTGCGCCGATTCGGTTCACTCCGGCGCAACTCGAGGGCATTCTCACCGATCCGACCACCTACAAATGGCCATCCAACGCCCTCGACATGAACGATCCGAGCCAGGTCGCCGAGATTCCGGATCGCACGTTCGCCGAGGCGATCGGACAGAGCTTTGTGTCCACTTGGGATGATCCCGACCGAACCTTCGCCCTCGACGAGGCCTTGAGTGGCGGCAACGGTCGGCCGCCGGAGTTCGCCATCTGGCCGGAGCTCCAGGGTTTCCATTTCGTCAGCGTTCTCGATCCCGGCGACAACCCCGAATTCGATGGACTCGATTGGACCATGTGGCATGTCTCGATCGACTACGAAGACAATGAGCCGGTGGTTGTCGGATTGACCTACGATGAGTGGTCTCCCTAACCCCACCTCTCGGATTGCGCTGACCACCCACCAGAGCATCGCTTTGCGATCACTGGCGGAGACTTTCAGGACATGTAAAAACCCCGCTGCGGGAGCGGGGTTTCGACCCATCAAACCTCTGCGCGCTTGGAGGTACTCGAAACCCCAACCTTCTGATCCGTAGTCAGATGCTCTATCCAATTGAGCTACAAGCGCATTCGTCGCCCTCTGCAGGGTGACGCTCGGCCATAGGGGCCAGAGGCAAGTCTAGACCCCACCGGCTTCGACCTCCACCTGTTTCCCCGGGCCTCAACCGACATTGACAACGGGCGAGGTCAGCAGCAGGTAGCCGTCCTCCAGGGTCGGGTCGACCAGCTCGACCCCCGGCGGCGGAGACCCGAGACAGCGATGGCGTCCATCGGCCAGCCGCCATGTCGCCCGGACCCCGACAGGTGCCTGATCCTGGATCCATGCCCGGCCGGTGGCGGTGGCGGCCAGGGCGTCGGGCCGGCCGACGAAACGCAGCCGGCCCTCGATCAACACCAGGACCGTGTCGCCGACGGCGGCCTCGTCGGTCAGATGGGTCGACACCACGACCGTACTGTCATGGCGCCGCCCGGCCACGATCTCGCGAAGCCGGAACCGCTCATCGGGATCCAGACCGGCGGCCGGTTCATCGAGCAGGAGCAGACCGGGCCGACCGAGGATGGCCTGGGCCAGCTCGAGCCGCCGCACCATGCCACCGGACAGATCGCCGACCCGATCCTTGGCCCGGTCGGCCAAACCGACACTCTCCAGCGCCCCGTATACCAGATGGCGCCGGGCCCGCTCGTCGTCGTGGCCCTTGAGCACGGCCACATAGTCGATGACGTCGAACACTCGGGACGTCGGGATCAGGCTCGGCCGTTGGGGCTGATACCCCAAGCGGCGCCGAATCTCGATCCGGTCCGACTCGTGCCGGGGGTCGAGCCCGTCGATCAGGATGGCGTCGTCGGTGCCGACGTCGACGGTGGCCAGACATCGCAGCAGGGTGGTCTTGCCCGACCCGTTCGGCCCCAACAAGGTGATCAACCCGCCCTGCAGGAGCAGGTCGACCCCGGCCAGGGCGTCGATGGATCCGAAGCGGCGGCGCAGGCCGAACACCATGACCTGGCTCGGTGTCATGGTCCCCACCTCGAAGCGATCAGATCGAAGCGGTCACGCCGGGCCACGGCCACCACCAGCGCCCCGACGGTCACCATCAGCATCAACACCTGGCCCACCGCTCCGAAGGCGGCCAGTGGATCGGTGGCGGCGGCCCGAACCCAGACCACCCCCAGCACCCATACCACAGCCGACACCGCCGCCGCCCGGCGCGGCGCCAGCACCGTCATCAGGGCGACGGTGGCGGTGGTCAGTCCCAGGGCCGGTAGCAGCCAGGCGAAGGCCATGGGTTGCCACCCCGGTGCCAGGACGGAGGCCACCAGCAGCCAGGTGGTGGAGAACGCCAGCACCGCCGCCGCCCTGGTGGCCACGAGGCGCAGCCCCCGTATCGGGGTGGCCAGGGCGATCTCGTGGGCCGGGTCGGCCTCCGGTCCGTAGGCCAGCGCCACCCCGAGTACGGGCACCAGGGGGGCCAGCAGCAGCAGGGCGAACAATCCCTCCCGGGGCCGGGCGGCATCGGTCAGGGCCAGTCCGATCAGGATGGCGACGGCGGTGGCCAGATACCAGGATCGCCGCAGAGCCGGGGTGGCCACCACCAGCCTGGTGAGACGCGACGGCAGCCCGGCCGCCCGCAGCAGTCGTTCCATCCGGCTCGGGGCCGGGGCGTCCAACTCGATGGTGATGGCCCGCCAGTTGGCCTCGATGCGAGCCGGATCGACGGACCACGGCGATGGTGTGGAATCGGCAGTCATGTCAACAGCTCCTGCAAATGCCGGCGGGCCCGCATCAGGCGGGTCTTGACCGTTCCCTGGGGGATCCCCAGCATGTTGGCCGCCTCCCTGGTCGACAGCCCGTCGATGGCGGTGGCGATCAGCACCGTGCGCAGCTCGGGATCGATGGTGCGGAGGGCGGGGCCCAGTTCACCATGGGTTCCGTTGTCGACCAGTACGTCCTCGAACATCATGGCCCGGTCATAGCGCTGGATGGTCGACGCCGGTACCGGTGTCGGTCGACGTTTCCGAAGGTGATCGATGAGGCGACGCACGGCGATGCCCCACAGCCAGGCCGCCACCTGGCCGTCGCCCCGGTAGGTACCGGCCGACCGCCACACGGCGACGAAGGTGTCCTGGAGGGCGAGGTCGGCCACATCCGGATCGCCGCAGCGGCTCTCGAGCCGTGCCGTCAACCAGGCGGCATGGCGCCGGTACAGCTGCTCGAGGGCGCTGCGATCGCCACGGGCGATACGGGCCACGAGGGCTCGGTCCTCACTGTCGCCGGGATCGGGGGATTGGGTCATCATTCTTCTGTCGAGCCGGACCGGGTGATCGGTTCACGGTTGGGAAGCACTCTACGCAGTGAGCCGGTCGCCGCCGCGAGGTTGCTCTGATCGGTGCTGTCACACGGTCGACGTGAACCGCTGGACGGCCCGCCACCGACAACGGCGTATGAGCACCCCGACTCCAGCGTCCTCGGTTTCACCTTCCGGCTCCTCGTGGCCGTGGCCACCACCGGATTCGTCATGGCCACCACCGGATTCGTCGTGGCCACCGCCGTCGGTCTCGTCATGGCCGCCACCGGATTCGTCGTGGCCACCGCCGTCGGTCTCGCCGTCGCCGCCGGAGCCGCCGGCGCCCGCATCCGCGGGCCGACCCGGATGGCGCCGGGTGATCACCGCAGCCGCCGCCCTGGCCGTGATCGGGGCGTCGCTGGCCTTCGACCAGGGACCGATCGGTATCGTCGTGCTGCTCTTCATTCTGGTCGTGCCGTTCGAGAAGCTGTTCCCCCGCCACCGCCAGCGGGTCCGCCGGCCGCACCTGGGAACCGACGTCGGCTACGCCCTGGCCTCCCCCCTGCTGAGCGGGCTCGGCTTGGCGGCGGCGGTGGTGGTCGGTGTGGTCAGCCTCGCCTGGCTGCCCGGCCTGCTGGCCCGACCGCTGGTAACCATGATCCCGGCGCCCCTCCTCCCGCTGGTCGGCATCGCCCTGTTCGACGTCGCCATCTACTGGACCCACCGCTGGTACCACGAGGTGCCGTTCCTGTGGCGCTTCCACGCCATCCACCACTCGACCGAGCACCTCGACTGGGTCAGCGGGTTCCGCAACCATCCCCTCGACGGCACGCTCATCGCCCCGGCCTTCGTCTTCCTGGTTGTGGCCGGGTTCTCGGCCGAGTTCACCGGCGTGCTGGCCGCGGTCCAGATCATCACCGGCATCTTCCTTCATGCCAACGTGCGATGGCGCCTGCGGTGGCTCCACCGGCTCATCATCACCCCCGAGTTCCATCACTGGCACCATGCCAACGAACCGGGGGCCATCAACTCCAACTACTCGGTGTTCCTCCCGGCCTGGGACCTGCTGTTCGGCACCTACTTCATGCCGTCCGATCGGCGACCGACCCGGTACGGGGTCAGCGAGCACATCCCGGATGGGATGCTGGCCCAGCTGTGGCATCCGCTGCGGGGCATGGGCAACCCGTTCCTGGTCGTCGCCCACCCCATCCGATCGCTGCGAGGGCTTGTCCGGTTTCTCCGAGCCCTGGTGGGCGATCTGTACCGTTCGGCCATCCGGCCTCGGTCGCGGCTCCCGAACCCCTGAGACGGCCACCACCTGTTCCCCCCGGTTCGCTACCAGTCGGCGTGGATGTAGCCTTCGGCCAGCACACCGGAATCGCCGACACCCTGCCACCGCACCGTGCCCTCACCGTCGACGTACAGCAGGAGCCTGCCGGTGGCGTCGTAGGCCAGGCTGTGCGAACCTTCCTCCAGGTCGAACTCGGCCTTGATCTCGCCCGAGTCGGGGTCGACGACAACGGCTCGAGTGCCGCCGCCGAACGGATTCCGCCCGTCGTCGTACAGCACAACCAGCCCGCCGTCGCTGCGAACCTCGAGATCGGCGATGGGCCGATCCATCTGGTAGGTGACGGTGGAGACCACCTGGCCGTCGTTGCCCAGCTCGATCACGTCGATGAGGTTGCGGACACCGTCGACCTCCCGGACCATGGCCACCCCGATGCGATCCCGCAGCCACGCCGGGTGATAGCGAAGGTCCTCGGGACTGTCGCTGAGTTGGATCACCACGCTGCGACCGTTGGTACCTTCGGCCAGCACGGACACGTCAGACCCGTACCCCGTGACCAGGGCGAAGCGACCGTCGGGGCTGATGGCCACGTCCCAGCCCATGCCCCATCCGTCGGGGCCGCCTCGACGCTCGTAGTCCTCACCGGGCTCGACCAGGTTGAGGTTTCCGGCCGCCGGTTCCGGCCCGTCGGAGACGATGATGACGCCGGTGGCCGGGTGCCACCATGCGCCGTCGATGAAGTTGCCGGACTCGTCGTCGACGTCGCCGGTGGAACCCAGGGTTCGGACAACCCGTCCGTCGACGGCATCGAGCTCGACCAGTTCATAGGTGTCGTCGGTGACGGCGATGACGGTCGACGGCATGCCCTCGTCGGTCGTCGGTCCGGGCCGAGGAACAAACGGCTCGCCCAGCGCTGCCGCGGTGCCCCGGCCTTCGTCGTCGCCTGAGATGTCCGAGGCTGGGTCCTCGCCGGCAGTGTCGGTGTTCTTCGAGCCGTCCGACCCGTCGCCGTCGGTCTCCGCCGGCTGCACCGTTTCCGATCGAATCATCGCCGGCTCGTCGTCGCCGCAGCCGGCACCGGTCAACAGCAAGGTGACGGTCAGCGCGGTGGCGAGTCGACGTGCGATGGCTGTGCCCACACCGGGACCTTAGCGCGGGCCGAGGCCGACGACGGTCGACCGCGGGCCGGGTCGGCGAGCCAAGCCGGGTTCACCCGGCCGGAGTCTACGAGTCATCGAGCGACTCGAAGACGGTGGCGGTGCCCAGCGGGACCGGACCGACGTCGTCGTCCCCACCGCCGTCCCGGCTGAACAGCTCCACACCTCGACGCACAGAACCCGGGCCCTCGAACCGTTCGAGTTCGGACCAGTACCGCTCCAGCTCCGTCGACACCAGCACCTCCACCGGTACCCGATGGCCCTCGGCGTCGAGGGTCAGCCCGGGATGGCCCTCGGCCGGACCCCAGGTCAGTTGGTAGCGATAGCCCCGCACGACGGCCGGTAGCCACGTTCCCGGGATCTGCCGTGTCACCCAGTGGTTGACCTCGCCCGGGGCCAGGGTGCCGTAGGTGGCGAAGGCGATGCCTTCATGGAGCACCGTCTGATACAGCTGAGCCGTCACCGTCTCGCCCGAGTCCAGCCGAACCTCAACCCCGCGCCGCCGGTACCCGGGCCCCTCGAACTCATCCAGCGCCGGCCAGTGCGACACCAGCTCATCGGACTCGAAGACCAGGATGTCCAGCTCGTCCGCCGTCGGGTCGGCGACGAACCCGGGATAACCGCCCATGCCCCGCCACACGGCGTCGAACCGGTGGCCCCGAACGGTGGCCGCCCGCCACCGCCCCGACAGCGATTCCACCATGTGGTGGTTCGACTCTCCGGGCGCCAGGGTCCCGTAGACGGCCAGCCGGTTGATGGTCACCGGAACGACGCTATCGGCGATGGGTAGAACTGCCCTGTGGATCATCGGCTGTGGATTACTGTGGAAAAAGGTTAGTGTTCAGCCAAGTTTGGGTGATTTTGCTGTGCACAAGCTTCCACAGCGATAGCATCGCCGCCGTGCGGCGTGAAGGGAACAGGTGGAGGGTGGGCCGGCTCGTGCCGTCCCTCCGGTCCGCCACCATGACCACGATGTCGGTCCGGGCCATGATCCTGGCCGTGGTGGCCGCCGCGCTCTTTACCGGTTGTGGGTTTCTCGATCAGTCAAGCGACCAGGACATCTTCGCCAACGCCGACCTCTCCACCACCGCCGGCGACCAGACCGGTCTGGCCGAGCAGGACGAGCTGACCACGCCGCCGGCCGAGGTCGAGCCCCAACCCCGACCGGCGCTGCGGGTCAACGTCGACGGGGACGACCCGGCGCTGGCCATAGAGCCGGCCGATCAGGCCGACAACACTCCCGGTTCCGGCCCGTCGACGTCGACCGCGGTCCGAACCACCACTAAGTCCACCCTCGGCCGCGGCACCATGACCACTGCCGCCGGGGCCACCACCACCGGCGCGCCCACCACCCAACGGACCACCACGACGGCCGCCCCCACCACCCGGGCCACGACCACGACGGTCGCTCCGAGCACCAAACCGACGGCCACACCGTCCGCTCCCACCACCCAGCGGACCACCGCCACCTCAGCCTCCACCACCCCGGGCGGTCAGAACAGCTTTCCCACCTCCAACGTGGTTCGACTGTCGGACGGCCAGACCGTCACCTTCAGGTCCCAGGTCGCCCCCGGTGGTACTCCGGTGCTGGCCTGGCTGTGGGCCCCGGGTTGAACCATCTGCATGGCCGAAGCGCCACAAGTTGAGCAGTTCGCTCAACAGCACACAACCCGCCTCCTGGTAGCCAGCCTGGCCATGACGTCCCGGGTCGAGAGCGCCCGGAACTTCGTGGACACCTACCGGGTCCACACCCCGCTGACCCTGGTCGACACCCGCTACGCCCTGTCGGGCCACTATGACGTGACCGGCGTGCCGACCTGGATTCTCTTTGACGCCGCCGGCAACGAGCTGGCCCGGGGGAACAGGGTCAACGGCCGCATGGAAGACGTAGTAGACGCAGCACTCGGCAACTGAGCCCACCCAAGAACCCCGAACTTTGAGCCGCCGACGACCCGTTTGGGGGTCGTCCCGGGCTCAAAGTTCGGACAGTGGGGGGTCGTCCGGGGCTCAAAGTTCGACAGTGGGGGGCGGGGGGTGGAGGCTTGCCGGTCAGCCGATCAGGTTGCCATAGCGGTGCAGGGTCCGGGTCACGGCCTGCTCCCGCAGATAGTGGAGCAGCTCGATGCGGCCGTTGGCGGTGACCAGGTCGTCGGCGACGTGGACTCCGGCCCGATTGGCGGCAGCCCGGACGGCGGGATCCACCGGGCCCAGAAACCGCAGCCTGGTCACCTCCAGACCGGCCAGGCGGCCGGCGAACTCGGCCGCCGACTCCTTTGAGCCGTCCGACACCACCAGGGGCACGCCGCACAGACCGGCTGCGGCCCGGACCCGGCGTAGCTCGACGTCATGGCCGTCGCCTTCGACCCGAACCGCGACCCGGGGGAGTGGGCGGTAGCGGAAGACATTGGACTCGCAGAACAGGCCGGTGGGGTCGTGCTCCACCGAGAACTCATGGTCCCACCAGTACCGGTCGCTGTCGGCGGCGGCATGGAGCCACGCCTCATCGTGGGCGGCGACTTGCTTCTCGCCTCCGGCCCGAACCCAGTGACCGAGTTGGGCCACATAGTTCGGCCCGCCGGCCTTGGCCCCGGGACCGATCGAGGAGCGCTTCCAGCCTCCGAACGGCTGGCGCCGGACGATGGCGCCGGTGATGCTCCGGTTCACATAGGCGTTGCCGACCTCGATCCGCTCGATCCAGTGGCCGACCTCGTGGGGGTCAAGGCTGTGAATACCACCGGTCAACCCGTACAGCGTGCCGTTCTGCAACTCGATGGCCTGGTCGAGGTCGTCGGCCCGCATCAGCCCCAGCACCGGACCGAAACACTCGGTCTGGTGGAACCACGACCCGGGCTCCACCCCCAGCCGAATGCCCGGGGTCCAGGTTCGGTCGTCGATGCGGTGGGGCTCGATCAACCACTCCTCACCCGCCTCCAACTCGGTGAGTCCCCGGAGCAACTTGCCCTCGGGCTCGATGATGGTGGGGCCCATGTTGGTGGCCAGGTCCCAGCTCGGGCCGACGGTGAGGCTCCGGACCGCATCCACCAGCTGGCGCCGGAACCGGGGCGAATCGTAGACGTCACCGACCAGGATGCCAAGGCTGGCGGCCGAACACTTCTGGCCGCTGTGGCCGAAGGCGGAGTAGGCCAGGTCCTTGGCCGCCAGATCGAGGTCGGCGTGGGGGGTGACCACGATGGCGTTCTTGCCCGACGTTTCTGCCAGGATCGGCAGCTCCGGCTTCCACGACCGAAACAGCTCGGCCGTGGTGTACCCGCCGGTGAGGATGACGGCTGCCACCTGGTCGTGGGTGATGAGACGGCGCCCGACCTCGTTGTCGGGGGTGCGCAGGAACTGCAGCACCTCGGTGGGCACCCCGGCGGCCCAGCAGCACTCGGCCACGATCTCGGCACAGCGTGGGGTCTGGGGTGCGGGCTTGAACACCACCCCGTTGCCGGCGGCAAGGGCGGCCAGCACCCCACCGGCGGGAATGGCCACCGGGAAGTTCCAGGGCGGGACCACCGCCACCACCCCCAACGGCTCGAACCTCAGCGGTTCGGTCTCGTCCTGCTCGAAGCGCCCCAGCTCCGGAGCCTGATCGGCGTACCACCGGGCGAAGTCGATGGCCTCCGACACCTCGGGGTCGGCCTGGTCGATGGTCTTGGTCCCCTCGTAGATCATGGCGTTGAGCAGGTCGCCCCGGCGTCGGGCCAGCTCGTCGCCCACCGCTCGCAGGACGGCCTGCCGCTCGGCTCCCGATCGCTGGGCCCACGTCCGCTGTCCTTCGGCCACGGCGGCCACGGCCCGATCGACCTCCGCGGTGTCGGTGGTCAGAGGTGCCCGGACGGGTGTGAACGGGGCGGCCACGACCTTGCGGGCCCACTGCTGGTTGGCCGGCAGTGACGGGTCGGTGTCGGGCTCATTGTCGAAGGCGCGGTCAGATGTGGCGTCGCCCCCGGTGGCGCCGGGGTCGTGTTCCCGGGCCCGATTCTGGGTGCGGTTGGGACCGACAGGCACCCGGTGGCGATCGGCCACCGCGGCCCGGAACTTGTTGGCCTCGGTCTGGAATGCCGCACTGTTGGGTTCGAGAGAGAACAGGTGGCGGATGAAGTTCTCGTCGGCCGCGTTCTCCTCCAGCCGCCGGAACAGGTAGCTGATGGCCACGTCGAACTCGGCCTCCGACACCACCGGGGTGTACAACAGCAGCTCGCCGGCGGTGTCGTCGTTGACGGCCCGGGCCTGCGGCACGGCCATGCCCTGCAGCATCTCGAGCTCCAGCCGATCAGCCACCCCCCGCTGCGTGGCCAGCAAATGACCCCAGGCCACATCGAACAGGTTGTGGCTGGCCAGCCCGATGCGCACGCCTTGGGTGTGCTCCGGGGTCAGAACCCAGTCGAGGCACCGCTTGTAGTTGGCATCGACGTCGGCCTTGGTGTGATAGGGGGCCTGAGGCCAGCCGTGCATGGCCGCCTCCACATGTTCCATGGCCAGGTTGGCCCCCTTGACCAGGCGGATCTTGATCTCACCGCCCGGCTCACCATCGATCTCCCGCCGGCGTCGGGCTCCGGCCCACGCCACCAGCCGCTGCAGCGCGGGGAACGAGTCGGGCAGGTAGGCCTGGAGCACGATGCCGGCATCGCCGCCATGGAGTTCCGGTTCGTCCAGGATGTGGGTGAAGGCGGCGATGGTCAGCTCGAGGTCGTGGTACTCCTCCATGTCGAGGTTGATGAAGGTCCCCTTGGATGCGGCCTTGACGAACAGGGGCCGCAGACGCTCGATGACCCGGGCCAGGCTGTCGTTCCACGCCCAGTAGTTGAGCTGGGACACGATGGCCGAGGTCTTGACCGACACATAGTCGACATGGGGGTCGTCGAGAAGGGCGGTGGCCTTGGCCAGCCGGCGGTCGGCCTCGGCGTCGCCGAGAACCGCCTCGCCAAGCTGGTTGACGTTGAGCCGGAACCCCTCGTCGGACCGACGTTCCAGGTGGCGGGCCATGGGCTTGGGGTCGGCGTCGACCACGAGGTGGCCCACGATCTGTCGCATGCGGCGGATGGCCAGGGGCATGACCACGTCCGGCACCACCGGAGCCAACCGGGCCCCGGCCCGCAGCAGCACCCTGTCCACCGGTGACAGGAACGGGGGCATGGGGCCGTCCTCGACCAGCGACACCAGCTGCTCGGCCGCCACCCGGTTGTCCTCGGGACGGATGACCCGGTCCACGAACCGCATGGCGAACCGGACTCCGTCGGGATCGGACACCACGCCGTCGAGCTGCTCGTCCTGACGCCGATCGAACCGGGTCTCGCGGTCCCGGGCCGCCACCAGCCACCGGGCCACCAGGGCCACCGCCTGCTCGGTCAGGGCATCGCCCGCCGGCGACCCGGCCGGCGCCATTGCGGTGACCGAGGTTTCCGACGCCGTTGGCGAATCGGCGGTCGAGGTGAACTCGGTCGTTTCTTCGATGTGGGTCATCGTCGGGCTCCTTACGGGCGTCGGCCCAAGCTCGGGGTCACGATACTCATTGTCGTTCGGCGGCGGGGGACAGGTCTTGTACGATTTGGCCATCTATGGCGCCGGGATCCTCCAACCAGCACGGTGAGCGCCGGCCGACGGGCCTGGACGTCGATCCGGCCGACGACAGGCTGCCGCCGCCGTTCGCCTGCCAGAGCGAATTGCTGGAACTGCTCGAACTGCTGGTCAATGTCATGTTCTGCATGAAGGGAGTGGATGGTCGCTACCTGGCCGTCAACGGGGCCTTCGTCCGTCGGACCGGACGATCATCCAAGCGGGAGGTGATCGGGCGTCTGGCCCGTGAGTTGTTCTCCCCCGAGCTGGCCGAACGGTACGAGCAGCAGGATCGTGAGGTGTTCGACACGGCCGAGCCGTTGCGAGATGAGCTGGAACTCATCAGGCGGGAAGACGGCACCCTGGGCTGGTATCTCACCACCAAGCTACCAGTTTTCGATGATCGGGACCGGGTGAAGGGGCTGGTCAGTATCAGCCGGGATCTCAAGACCCCGGAGGGCGGCGGTGAGGATCTGGAGTCGGTGACGGCCGTGGTCCGCCATGTCCAGGACCACCTGGCCCAGTCGATCCGGCTGGCCGATCTGGCCCGGGCCGCCGGATGTTCGGAACACCAACTCGACCGGCGCGTGCGCAAGGTGTTCGGCCTGTCGCCCACCCAGTACGTGCTGCGGGCCCGGGTCGACCAGGCCACTCGATGGCTGGCCGACACCGACCGCCCGCTGGCCCAGGTGGCGGCGGAGTGTGGATTCTACGATCAGGCCGACTTCACCCGCCGATTTGCCCGTCTCACCAACGAGACTCCGGCCCAGTTTCGAGTTCGGCACCGGTCCTGACACCGTCATCGGTGGCGCCGGCCGGCAACGAGACCCATCCCGGGTAAGGAACGGGTGAAGAAGTTCACTGCAACGAGGCCGGGATGGGGGACGTGGCTACGATGTCGAAGTGACTGGTTGCCCCCGCTCGTCGTCGCGGCGAGCGTTCTCTTTCCCCGGCCTGATCGTGGTCGCTGTAGGGATCGTGCTGTTGGCGTCGGCCTGCGGTCAGGCCCAGGAGCCCACGCTGCTGGCGGCCACCACGTCGTCCACCAACGGCGGCACCATTCTGGTCGAGGACGGTCCGCTCGAGCCCATGGCCTCCGGGTTGGCCGGCGGCGACGAGGACGTCGAGCCGGTCACCACGACCACCACCGAACCGGCGCCGGTCGACACCCGGCCCCTGGTGATCTACGACACCGATATGGGTCCCGATGTCGACGACGTGCTGGCCCTGGCCATGCTCCACGCCTACCAGGACCAGGGTCGCATCGAGCTGGCAGCGGTCACCGTGTCCCGCAATTCCGAGGCCGGGGCTCGCTACACCGACGCCGTCAACACCTTCTACGGCCATCCCGACATTCCCATCGGCATCTACCGAGCCGACCCGACCGGCTTCGACGACGCCGGCCTGTTCGTTTCGACCGCCACGTCGTGGCCCCACGCGCTGGGCGACGGCGCGCTGCCCGACGGCTACACGGTGCAGCGTCAGGTGCTGGCCCGGGCCGAGGCCGAGGGTCGAGAGGTGATCATCATCCAGACCGGCTTCTCGGGTAATACGGCCCAGCTGCTCAAGAGCGAAGCTGACGAGCACTCGCCCCGTCCCGGCATTGAGCTGGTGGCAGACACGGTGTCGCTGCTGTCGGTCATGGCCGGTTCCACCGACTTCGGCATCGTCGAATTCAACATCGAGCGCGACATCGACTCCGCCCGCTACCTGTTCGGGACGTGGCCGGGCCGGTTGGTGATGTCACCGTTCGAACTCGGCAACTCCATCCACTACCCGTACTCCTCCATCACCTCCGACTACGGCTGGACCGATCGCCATCCAGTGCGGGAGGCCTATGAGTTCCGCGACCTCGACTGGCACCAGGACGCTCCCCCTTACTACAACATGAAGTCCTGGGACCTTACCTCGGTCATGTTTGCAGTGGAACCGGAGGCCGACTGGTTCTACGTCTCGGAGGCGGGCACGGTGGCGGTCGACGAGTCGGGCAAGACCACCTTCAACCCCGGTTCGGGTCGACACTTCGTGCTCGACCGCTACAACCAGTACAGCGACGAGCAACGTCGGGCCGTCGTCAATCGCATGATCGAGCTGTCGTCGGCCCGGCCCGGCTGAACGCCCGAACGGGCCGGCCCGTGTGCGGCGTCGTGTCTTGCCCGCGGCTCAGGCCGCAGCGGTGGCCGGGGTTTTCGGTGCCTTCTCCTCGATGAGCAGCGCGGCGAAACCGGCGGCAATGGCGATGGCACCGGCGGTGGTGAAGGCCCAGCTGTAGCTTCCGGTGGAGTCCCGGACCAGCCCCGCCGACCAGGCCGCAACCGCCGCCCCCATCTGGTGGGCTCCGAACACCCAGGCGTAGATCACGCCGGCGTTGTGCCGACCGAAGATGCGGGCTCCCAGCATGATGGTGGGCGGCACGGTGGCGATGTAGTCGAGCCCGAACAACACGGCGAAGGCGCCGATCGACAGGTTGTCGTGCACGAATGGCAACATCAGCAGCGACAGCCCCCGGAACCCGTAGTACATCATGAGCAGGCGGCGGGGATCGAAACGGTCGGTGAGCACACCGGACACGACCGTGCCCACGAAGTTGAACACCCCCATGACGGCCAGCCAGTTGGCCGCGGTGACCTCGTCGAACCCGTGGTCGGTGGCGTGGGCGATGAAGTGCTGGCCGACCAGGCCGTTGCTGGTGCCGCCGCAGACCAAGAAGGTGGCGGCCAGGAGCCAGAACTCGGGTCGGCGTACGGCCTGACGCAGGATGTCGGCATCGGGCGGCGTCGAGACTTCGCGCCGGCCGCCGAGCGGTGCCTGGCCCACCGAGTCCGGACCCTCCCGGAAGGCCAGCACCACCACGGGGATCAGCAGCCCGGCGGCGATGGCCCCGAGCACCAGCGCCCGCCGCCAGCCGAAGGCGGCGGCGGTGGCGGCGAAGAATGGCACGAACACCAGCAACCCGGCGCTTTGGGCTGCGCCGAAGATGCCGACGACCAGGCCCCGACGATCCACGAACCAGCGGTTGGCCACGGCCGCCCCCAGGAATCCGGCCAGCAGTCCGGTGGCAACGCCGGCGAAGAAGCCGAACCACAGGGTCAGTGCCCACAGGCTTCCGACCCGACTCGAGATCAACAGCGACAGCGCACTCGCCGTCACCGCCCCGATGGCCAGGTTGCGCATCCCGAACCGGCGGGCCACGGAGCCGGCGAGTGGACCGCCCAGTCCGTAGGCGGCCAGGCCGACGGCGGCGGCGAGCGAGAGCTGAGCCGTCGACCACTCGGTGTTGCGCTCCATGGCCACCAGCAGTGCGCCGGGCGCAGCCCTGGTGCCGGATGTGATGAGCAACACGGCGGCGGTGACGGCCACCATGATCCAGCCGTAGAAGAACCTTCCGTCCGCCGGGTCGCGGTCGTCGGTCCGGTTGGTCGGTTCACCGTCCACCGGTTCGACGCCGAAGTCGGGGCCGGCCGGGGAGGGACGCCGCCGGTAGGGTCGCAAGATCAGTAGTGTACGAAAGATGCGAGTCGGCATCAGCATCACCAGCGGCTACCGGGCCGTCGAGTATCGGGAGGCAATGGCCAACATCCTGGATCGGTCTCGAGCCGCCGTCGGACTCGACCATCTCAGCCTCGGTGACCATCACGCTGCCGGACCGGATCGCCTCTACGGCCAGAACGTTCCCCTCATCGGTCGCATCATGGCCCACTGGCCCAACGACCGACCGATCGGTCTGCTGATGCTGCTACCACTCTGGCATCCGGTGCTGGCGGCCGAACAGGTGGGCACCCTGGCCTCGATGACCGAGGCGCGGTTCATCCTCCAGACCGGCATCGGATTCGGGGCCGGTCAGTTCGCGGCCATGGGTCGTCGCCTGGACCAGCGGGGCGACGACACCGACGAGGCCATCAGGATCATGAAAGGACTGTTGTCCGGCGAGACCGTGTCCAGTGAGCGGTTCGCCCTGGCCGATGCCGCCATCGCCCCCCACCAATCGGTGGAGTGGTGGATCGGGTCGGGGACCGGCGACCGTCCGCTGGAACGGGCGGCCCGCCACGGCGACGCCTGGTACGCCGGCCCGGGGTTGACCGAACCCGAGCTGAGGGAGGCGGGAGTACGGTACCGCACCCTGTGCCGTCGTTTCGGGACCGAACCTCGGATTTGTCTGCGCCGCGACGTGTTCCTGGCCGACGACCACGACCGTGCGGTTCGCCGAGCCCGTGACGTGGTGGCTTCCGGCTACCGGGGTTTGGGTGAGGACGTCTTGATCTTCGGTGGGGTGGACCAGGTGACCGAGGCCGTGATGGGGTTGGCCGACGCCGGCGTCAACGACGTGGTGGCCCGCATCATGGCCGTCGATCAACCCGAGGCGATCAGGGCCATCGAGTTGCTGTCGGAGGTTCGAGCCCGCCTACCGTGAGGCGAAAGTAGCCGGCGGATTCACCGTGCAAGGAGCAGTTGTGCGGTGAACCCGCCGGCCGGTGTTGGCCAGCGGATGAATGGTCAAGAGTGCGGGCTAGTCACACGGTCGACCAGTTGAGGCCATCGCTGGAGCCAACGGTTCCCGCCACCGCCCCCTCGACCGTTCCCGTCCCCTATTTCACCAGAGGGCGACACGTCGACCAGGCAAAGGTGGGAACCTCGAAATCGGCGTCGTTGGCGGCGATCCAGTGGTTGGTTGGCTGTTATGGGCTCGGAGTCGACACTGCAGTAACCGGCAATGAAGCGGACACCTTCGTGGCGACAAGGCTCGAGCAGTGCCATGCCCTCGAAACTACTCGGGCAGATATGCCCACCGCCCACAGGTTTGCCGAAGCTTAGTGGAACTTTGCCCAATGTTAACCACCCCACCGGCGCCGGAGTCGACGGGCGCCTCACGTTTCACTCCCGGGAACCGCTCAGGCCCAGCACCGAAATTTGACTCATTCGCGAACACCATGTCCGCCAAGCGAAACTAGGCTGTACCTGGTGAGCGAAGACGAAACCTGGGCCGGCTACGGCGGACCTCCCCCTCAGGGGCCGGGACCCCACCGTTCGCCCGGTGTGAACCCGGGAGCTCGGGGCCCCACGCCCCAGAGCGGCTACTTCGACGATCCCTACGGCGAGCCACCGGGCCAAAGCTGGGGCCCCGCCGACCCTCAGCACCGTCCCGACCCTCGTCAAGGGCCCGGTCAGTTCGGCGGTTATCAGGACCAGGATCCCTATCAGGGTCAGGGGGGGCGGCGGATCCTTCACGAGGACCAGGGGGCCTTCGGTCAGGATCCGTACGGGCGTGAACCCTACGACGACTACGACGACTATGACGACAACTATCGGCGCGAGGACTTCACCGCCCGACGTCGCGGTCCGGGCGGCATCCTGTGGTTCGTCCTGGCCGCCGTGGCCGTCACCCTGCTCGGTCTCGGCTTCGCCGCATTCTCGGTCTTGAGTGATGGTGGTGACGAGCTGGAGGCCGCCGCCGCCTCCAGCACCACCGAAACCACCCTGGCGACCACCACCTCGTCCACCACCACCACGGTGTCGACCCTGCCCCCGAATGCGCTCGACATGCAGCTGAGCTCCCCACTCTTCGTGTGTGACGGCACCACCCAGCAACTCGGTCGGATCGAGGGAGCCGAACCCAACGAGGAGATCACCTTCACCTCGCCCCAGTCGTCGTCGCTCAGCCCCGGTCAGGCCGACGAGCTCGGCAACCTGGACCTTCGCTGGAACTGCACCCCGGACCAGGTCGGCACCACGTGGGAGCTGACCGCCACCGGCGTCACGTCGAGCAAGACGGCAACGGTGAGGTTCACCGGCGCCACCGCCGAGGAGGCGGCGGCCGGGGTTGGCGCAGGGGGAGCCGAGGGCACGACCGCCACAGAGACGACAATCTCCCTCGGCCCGCTGGTGGTGGACATCGCCGAGAACCCCTTCAGTTGCGACGGCGAGGTGCGGCAATTCGCCACCCTGAGCGGCGCCACCTCCGGGGCCGAGATCGCCTTCACCTCGCCCCAGTCCGAGAACATCCGACCGGGCACGGCCGACGAGTCGGGCAACCTGCCCGTGCGCTGGAGTTGCACCCCGGACCAGGTGGGCACGGTGTGGGAGTTGACGGCAACCGAGGCCGAAACCGGCCGCACCGTCGAGTTCACCATCACCGGTCAGTAAACCCGGATCCGAGGACAGCCGGGGTATGGCGGGGAATGGGTCGGCCGGTCCGGGATACCGGATGTTGATGCTCAGGCCGCCGGGTAGCGGCTCCAGACGCCGGCTTCGAAGTCGTGGATCTTGCACTCCCGGGTGGCCCGCAGATAGTTGCGGACGGAGATCTTGCGCTCGTCCACGTCATCGGGGTAGGCGGCCTTGATGGCGGCGGCCGCCTCGGGCAGCTTGTAGCACGGGATCCGCATGTCCACATGGTGGGGGAGGTGGACCATGATCCAGTGAAAGAACAGTTCCCATCCCGGCGGGCCCCACAGCACCGTGGTGCCCTCGACCTGGCCCCGGAAACGGTTCCACTCCCGGCGGGTCCACCACCGGATCTCGGGATCGATGTGGTGCACGTAGACCACCCAGCCGATGCCCTGGCAGAACAGCAGGAACGGAACCACGAACATCTTGGTCCACAGCCAAAGGCCGCCGCCCCACCCGATCACTCCGCCACCGGCCACGACGGTGGCGACCATGGTGAGCACCAGGAAGGTGGCCACAAGAGCCCGATCCCGGTTCATGGCCTTGGCCCATCGTTTTGGCGGTTTGAACCTCACCATCTTGTTCCACCACACCTCGCGCAGATAGTAGGCGCCGGAGCCGAGCGGACCCCATTCGAACCGGTGGCGGAGCCGAGCCAGGGCGCCCATCTCGTCCCACTGCTCAGCCGTGATGGGATGCCACACGAAATCCATGCCCTGGCGCAGGGTGTAGCCGTGGTGAACCCGGTTGTGACCAAAGATCCACTGTTCGGTGACATGCCACGACGGCAGCATGGTGATGCGGCCGGCAATATCGTTCAGCCGCCTGGAGTCGAACAGGGCTTGGTGAGCGGCGTCGTGGCCCAGTACGAACAGGCCCGACACGGCCAGCCCGGCCAGCAGCCACAGCGGGATGAGGAACAGCGGATTGTTGGTGGAGGCCAGACCCCAGAGGGCCAAGCCGTAGACGGCGAAGTCCCGGGCGATGAGGAACAGCCCCCGGGCCGTCGACCGCTGATAACAGCTCTCGGGGATGATGTCGAGCACGGGCTTCAGCCCGGTGGGCTTTGCCTTCCCAGCCTTGTCCTTTGCGTGACCCGAGGTCTGTTCCGTGGTGCTGGTCGCAGTCATGGCCGGACTCCTTGGCGCGACGACGCGGTGTAGGTGATTGCGGGTGTCAGCTACCCATGATAGCGCCCCTACCTACTGGTAGGTAGGTCGAGTTTCCGATCGAAGTCATCCCTAGCGGTGATGGCCGACCCGTAGTCCCATAGCGTGGAGAGAATGAAGACCATTGGCCTGCTCGGGGGCATGAGCTGGGAGAGCTCCATCGAGTACGAACGCATCATCAACACCGAAGTTCGGCGCCGGCTCGGAGGCACGAGCTCGGCCGATCTTGTGATCCGCAGCTACAACTTCGCCGACATCGAGCGGCTGCAGGCCGGCAACCGGTGGAACGAAGCCGGTCGGCTCCTGGCCGACGACGCCCACCGGCTGGAACAGGCCGGCGCCGAGCTGATCGTCCTGTGCACCAACACCATGCACCGGGTGGCCGACGCCATCGAAGCGGCCATTGCCGTGCCCCTGCTCCATCTGGCCGACGCCACCGCCCGGGCCGTAATGGCCGATGGGGTGTCGACGGTGGGACTACTCGGAACCCGCTACACCATGGAACAGGACTTCTACCGGGGCCGGCTGGCGTCCCACGGACTGGAGGTCATGGTGCCCGACGCCGCCGATCGCACCATCGTCCACGACGTGATCTACGGCGAGCTGGTTCGAGGCGAGATCCGTGCCCGATCGAAGCAGGCCTACCTCGAGATCATCGGCCGACTCGTCGCCGGTGGGGCCCAGGGCGTGATCGCCGGCTGCACCGAGATCGAATTGCTGGTGGGGCCCGACGATCTCGCCATGCCCCTCTATCCCACCACCCGGCTCCATGCGCTGGCCGCCGTGGATGCCGCCCTGGCCGATGGCTGACGCCGCCATACCCGACCGTCTGCGAAACCTCGTGGGGGATGTCAGCGTGCTGGTCGGCCCGGACGCCGAGCCCGCGCTGACCGACTGGCGCGGCGTCTACCGGGGCCGGGCCGTGGCCGTGGTCCGGCCGGGCTCCACCGAGGAGGTGTCGGCGGTGATGGCGTGGGCCGACGCCAACGACGTGGTGGTCGTTCCCCAGGGCGGCAACACCGGACTGTCGGGCGCCGCCACCCCGCTTGCCGCCACCAATCCTCCCGACGGCGCCGACAACCGACCCTGCATCGTGTTGTCGACCGCGCGTCTCAACCGAATCGTCGAGTTGGACGTCGACGGTTGGACCATGACGGTGGAAGCAGGAACCACTATTCAGGCCATGCAGGAGGCGGCGGCTGCGGTCGGCCGCTTGTTCGGGCCCGATTGGGGAGCTCGAGGCACCGCTACCGTCGGCGGCGCCATTGCCACCAACGCCGGGGGCATGAACGTGGTGCGCTATGGCTCGATGCGGGACCAGATCCTGGGTCTGGAGGTGGTGCTGGCCGACGGGCGGATCTGGAATGGAATGAGGGCGCTGCGCAAGGACTCGAGCGGTTATGACCTCAAGCACCTGTTCATCGGGTCGGAGGGCACGCTCGGTGTGGTGACCCGAGCCGTGGTCCGTCTTGCGCCGCCTGCCGACCACAGCCGTACGGCGATGGCTGCGCTGCCCGAGCTGGATCAACTCATGCCGCTGTTCGCCCTGGCCCGATCATCAAACCCCGATGCTCTGACCGCCTTCGAGCTGATGCCGGAATCGGCAGTTGCTCGGGTCTGTTCGCTCCTTGACGTGTCCCACCCTTTCGGAAGAGGGTCCGGCTCGGCCGAGCACTACGCCCTCATCAAGTTGGCCTCCAAACGTCCGGTCACCGATGCGCTGGCCGACCTGCTGGCTCGGGCCTCGGCGCAGGGTTTGATCACCGATGCCGTGTTGGCCACCACGTCGAGCCAGGAGGAACAGCTGTGGTTCATACGAGACCACCTCTCGGCCTCGGCCATCTACCCCCTCCATGGCCATGGGCTCAAGATGGACACCGCGGTGCCCATCAGCTCCATGACCCGATTTCTCGATGCGGTGCATGCCATTACCGCCGACATGGTGCCCGACGCCATCGTCTACGGTTTCGGCCATGTTGGTGACGGCAATGTCCACCTTTACATCCTGCCTTCCGACGAGTCGGCAATCGAGCGATTCCGAGCGATCAAGCCGCAGCTGACGGCCCGGATCGACCGGGTCACCTTCGAGCTGGGCGGCACACTCAGCGCCGAGCACGGCATCGGGCAGGAGCTGCGTAACCGGATCGCTCCTCAGAAACCGTCGGTCGAGTGGGATCTCATGGGACGCATCAAGAATCAGCTCGACCCCGACAATCGAATGAACCCGGGCAAACTCCTCCCGCCCCCGGACCGGTGACCTGGGCGTCGTCGCCGGGTAGTCCGAGTAACCTCGGAGCAGCTGGTCCGCAGCCCCCGGCACGCCGGCGGGGCAGGACGAAACGAGGTGGCGTGCCGCGGCCGCCGACGCGCTGCATTTCGAGGAGGATCCAACATGGTCGAGAACACCGAGCGAGCCACCATGCTCCTGGCTGTTGCTGCCGCCACCGGCGCATTCATGATCGCCTTCAACTTCGGCGCGTTCGACGCTGTCTTCTTTGACACACTGCTCTCGGTCTGGGTGATAGCCACCATCGTTCTCGTCGGATCACTTGTGTCGAGCCTTCCTCCTCGGGGCTGGCTCGGGCGCCTCGTACTCCTCACCCCGACCGTGTGGGTCGTCGCCGCCATCGTCGCCGATCCCGCTGGTCAAGACGCCATCCACGATGCCATCTACACCGCCTCGTTGATCGTGACGCTGGTGACGGTGCCCGTAATCGCCTGGGTGTTGGTGGTTGCCATCCGCCCGGACTTTCTCGAGCTACCCCGTGCGAATCGCATCGCCGTCCTGGCCGCAGTGGGGGTCTCCGCCGTCGTCGGTTTCGGCATGGGCGCCCGCAATGACGTCTTTCTCAATTGCGACGACTTCAAGATCAGCGGCAACGATCTCCCGGCGAACTGCACGTCGGGGCCCACCACCGCCAACCCCGGTGAGTAGCGCTCATCGGCGCCGGCACTCTCGGGACTTGGGGGTGGTTGACGTCACCGCACGTCCACCCAGGGCTTGACCCCGGCGCCGTTGATGGTGTTGGCCTTGCCGTCACCTTCGGATTGTTGGCGGAACAGCCGCTGCATCTCATCACCCAGCGCGGTGCCGACCGCCACTGCTGACAGCGGATCGAGGTGGAACCGACCGCCACCACTTGGGAGGCGGTTCGGAACCGAGCTTGCGCAGCACACCCGGTGGTTCGGACGCCGAATCGGTGGCAGCCAACACGGTGGCCCGAACGGCGTCGAGCCGGGCCGACAGGACTCCGGCCGAAGGTGGCTTGAGTTTGGCCTCCGGCCAGACGTCGCCGAGACTTGACTCAATCGTGAAGATCCAAGCCACCAAGCGAAACTAGTTCTGCTGGGCCGCCACTTTCATGTCGTCGCCGGTGCTGTCGCCGGCGGCATAGGTCGCCGGGGTCGTAGCCGCGGCAGGAGCCGGGGCCGTGGCCCACGAGCCCGGAGCCGGAGTCGTTGTGGTCGGCTGGGCCGTCGCAGGAGGTGGTGCCGGGGCTGGGGGGGCGGGCCGGACGTCACCGGCTTGGGGCATGATGATCCAGGCTGCCACATAGAAGAGAGGCACGACCGGGCCTGACACGAGGGTGGCCGCAATCAGCAACACCCGGATGATGGTGGGGTCGATGTCGAAGTAGGCGCCCAGTCCTCCGGCCACACCGGCCAGCTTGGCGTCGCGCCGCTCCAGGCTTCGGGGACGGGGAGCGGGTAGAGTCGGGTTGTAGGTCTGCTGGGAAGTCGCTTGTGTCTGTTCCATGTCTTCATCATGAGCCCTCGAGCAGCCGGCGGAAATCAGGTCTGTCCCTGATTCGACCCTGACTACCCCGAGCTTTGGTCGGTGGGCGGAGGGAGGAGCCGGCTCAAGGTTTTCCGCAATGGTGCCGTAGCGACCTCTATGCGTTCGGCTCCCCTCCGTCTTGTTCGAGTTGCCGGTCGAATCGCCCTGGCCGTGCTGGCCCTTGTCGCTGTCGTGGTCGTAGGGCCGGCCCTGACCCCGCCGGCCGATGCCGCCGTCGAGTGCAACATCGATGCGCCCGATTCGGAGTTCACGACCCTGGTAGAACAGTCGCCGACCCACGCCCAGCTGTGGCGCCTGTATCAGGCTGTGTTCCTGCGCCAGCCCGACGCCGCCGGCCTGGCCTATTGGGCCGAGGTTCGGGCCTCCGGCGCCTCGCTCAGCGACATCGCCTACAACTTCGCCGCCGGCAGCGAGTTCCGGACCCGGTACGGGCAGTTGTCCAACGATCAGTTCGTGCGCCTGGTCTACAAGAATGTGCTGTGCCGGACAAGGCTCGACAGCGGTCAGGCGTACTGGCTCGACCAGCTCAACCGGGGCAACATCAGCCGGTCCCAGATGATGATCAACTTCACCGAGCTGCGGGAGTACCTGGGCAAGACCGGCACCTGCCACAGCGTATTCCCCGATGAGACCTCGGCTTCCAACCACTGCGACGAGGCCGGTCTGGTGCCGCTGGGTCAAGCCACGCTCGGCGCCAACGGCTATCGGGAGATCGCTACCAGTGGCATGCGGGCGGTCGAAGTCGACCTCACCCGGCTCGGGGTGTTCCGAACCGGGGCCGAGCGGTGCTCGGTGGCCTCCATCAACGGCAACTGGCTTGTCGGCTCCCAGAAGGACTCCTACAACCCGTCGGTCATCGGGCTCGGAGTGGTCGACGGGATGCACGTCAAGGGTTCGGCCGACAGAACCGATCGTGGCGTCTTCGGCCTGCGGGTCGATTCGTCGCCGACGTCGGTGGTCGAGGTCTGGCCCGGTGACACCCTCAGTCCCGACGACATCAGGCTCAACAGCGTCATGTTCCAGAAGAAGGGTCTGGTGCTGGAGCAGTGGCACGCTGCTCAGGAGCTGTCACCCTACCTGCGGGAATTGGCTCCCGATCAGATCGTCGGGCCCAACGAGTGGATCTGGGCCGCCGCCGGCATCCCACTGCGAATCGACGGCCAGACCGACGTCGACTTCTGGCAGGACTACAGCCGAGACCCCTACACCTATCAGACTCTTCGCCATACCTTCGTGGCCGTCGACCAGGACTCCAAGCGCCTGGTTTTCGGCGGTACCAGCAGCCGAAACGTCGGCTACCTCGTGCGATGGGCCGAGGGCAACGGCTATGAGGACCTGATCAAGTTCGATGGCGGGGCGTCGGCCGAGTTCAACATCGGCGGCCGGGCCGTCGTGGCCGGCACCTCCCGCGACATTCCGGTCTGGCTCGGCATCGGCTGCTGAGCGCGCCGGTCCGGCGATGATCATCCATCCAGGACGGCCATGGCGCGGTCGCCGGTCACCCGGCCCGGGGCTGGGTGGTGGTGACGATGGGCCGGCCGGCCTTCCACACGTGCGTCAGCCGGTCGGGGTCACCCCACACCGAGCGATCATCCAGCGGATTGGTGTCGAAGGCGATGATGTCGGCGTCGTAGCCAGCCTTGAGCTGTCCCGACAGTGGGGCCTGGAGGCCGAGGGTGTCGGGGCCGTTGGCGGTGGCGGCCTCGATGGCTTGGAGTTCGGTCATACCGGCCTCGATCAGGTTGCGGATCTCCTCGCCGTTCCGACCGTAGAACATGCCGCTGAAGAAGATGTCGCAGCCGGCGGCGATCTTGACCCCTTTGGCGATGGCGATCTTCATGGCCTGGGTGTGATGGTCGAACACCATCTTCATCTTCTCGTAGGCGTAGGCCGGGATGGCGTTCTCGTTGGCCAGCAGTTTCTCGCCCACGAACCGGGTGGGCACCAGCATGGCCCCGGTCTCGACCATGAGGTCGGCCGCCTCCTCGTCGAGGTAGGAGCCGTGCTCGATGGTGTGACAGCCGGCTCGGAGGGCGGCCATGATGCCGGGTTTGCCGTGACAGTGGGCGGCCACGATCCGTTCGGCCCTCCCGGCCTCGGCCACGATGGCGGCCAGCTCCTCGTCCGAGAACTGTTGGTGGATCGGGTGGTCGATCTCGGACATCACCCCGCCGGAGGCGCAGATCTTGATCAGTTTGGCGTTGGCCCGCAAGTTGAGCCGCACTGCCCGCAGGACTTCGGGCACGCCGTCGCACAGGATGCTGAAGTTGTGATTGCACAGTGCGATGTGGACGAAGTCGTAGGTGAGGGAATGCGCATCGCCGTGGCCACCGGTGGTGGACAGGATGCGACCGGCGCCGTGGATGTTGGGGCCGGGGATGCGACCCTCGTCGACGGCCGGGGCCAGTAGCAGACCGAGCCCGCCCACATCCCGAACGCTGGTCACGCCGCCGTACAGGGTGGCAGCCAGGTCGGCGGTGGCCCGGGCCGAGGTGGTGATCGGGCTGTTGGTGGCCACCGCCTCCAGCGACAAGGTCCCCGGTCCGAAACCGAGGTAGTGGGCGTGACAATCCCATAGTCCGGGCATGACTGTTGCCACCTCGGCCACCGGCTCGTCACCGTCGGCCGTGGGGGCGTCGGCTCGGGCTCCGGCGAAGGTGATACGGCTGTCGTCGACACAGACCATGGCCTGCTCAACCGGGTTGCCCCGACCGGGAATCAGGAAGTCGGCAGCGATGCGGTGCCTGGTCGGCGTTGTGGCCTGACTGGAGCTCATCGCACCATCATTTCACAAAGCGGCGATCAGCGGCCGGGCCGACCGGGACATGGTGCCGAAGCTGAGAAGACGGACGCCAATCAGTGTGTTCTGAGGGCCGGACCCTAGGCCAGCAACTTCGCTTTCTGAGCGGTGAACTCGGCGTCGGAGATCACACCCCGCTCCCTCAGGCCGGAGAGCTTCTCCAGCTCGTCGGCGGCCGACGTCGGACCGGCGGCCTGACGGATGTAGGCCTGCGCCGCCTCCTCGTTGCGTCGAGCCGCGTCCATGTTTCTTTGGGTCATGGCGTCGCCGTTGGCGATGATATACATGAGCACGCCGAGCCAGGGGACGAGGATCACGAACAGCACCCATAGCGCCTTGCTGACGCCGCCGGAGTCACTCTGGAAGATGTCAGCGACCACGCTGATGACTACCCAGATCCAGGCGACCCACAAGAAGACAAGAAGAATGCTCCAGAACAGATCAAACAGTGGCACAGTGGTCCTTTCCCTGGTCGATCGACGATCGATCGACGGTTCCGCCAATTCAGGACCGCTGGACACGGCCCCCGACGGGCAACACGACCGGCCCGGGGTTGTGCGCGCCCACGCCACCCCCGGCTCGATCGATCCGACTGGATTATAGCAAACCTGGTACGCCGGTCAAGTGAAACCCATCCAGGAGCTGCGGTCGCCGATGGTGGCGGCGAACTCTCCGCAAGCCCGATTCCGGACCGAAGCGGGTGAGCGACGTCAGTGACGGCGTCCTCGCCGAAACTCCAACTGGTTGATCAGGCGGTCGGCTCCGGCGCCTCCGCGCCCACTGTCTGGATGGCCTCCGCCCCGACTGTCTCTGTCGCCTCGGCGCCCACGGCCTTCGTCTCCTGACTCGGTTCTTCGTCCTCGCCGGACGTACGACGGAGCTTCACCAGGATGACGTCACGCTGAGCGCGGCCGCGCTCGGTGCCGAGCAGGTAGCCGATGGCGGCGGCCAGAAGCAGCAGCAGGGCGAGTGGAATCCTGACCTTCATACGTCCTCCAAACCAGGGGTCTCGAAGCTCCGACCCTATCGCACATCTTGTGATGATACGCATCGCGAGATCGGCATGTCGAAGGTTGGCTGTCGGTTCCGGAACTGACCGACCCCGGCGTCAACCATCGCCGAGCGTTGGCCGGCACGATCACGCGTCGGCGATTCTCCGCTGTGGTCCGCCAGGAAACCTCGACGCTGGTACGGCAGGCGGGTTGCCCACTATCGTGTCGGCAGTGAACGGCGTCTCGAAGTACCTGCCCATCCTGGGATGGCTACCGGACTATGAACGGGGCAACCTGAGGTATGACGTGATAGCCGGAGTCACGGTCTCCGCTCTGGTGATCCCCAAGGCGCTCGGTTACGCAGGCATCGCTCAGGTGCCCCTCGAGGCAGGGCTCTATGCCGCCGCCGCCGGTGCCATCCTGTATGCCCTGTTCGGGACATCCCGGCAGATATCCACCGGGCCCAGCTCGGCGCTTGCGGCGGTGGCGGCCAGCGCCGTGGTGGCGACCGGCGTCGCCGGCGACGACATCGGGGCACTGGTTGCGGGGATCACGATGGTGGCGGGAGCCGTTTTCCTGGTGATGGCGGTGTTCCGTATGGGGTGGATCTCGCACTTCCTGTCCAAGCCGGTGATCACCGGCTTCCTCTTCGGAGCCGCCCTCGAGGTGGTGATAGGCGAGCTATCGAAGATGTCGGGTACGGAGTCGAGCGGCGACAACAGCTGGCGCAAGCTGGCATCGTGGATCGACACCATCGGTGAACTCCATCGGCCATCGTTCGTGGTTGCACTGATTGCGCTGTTCACGATCCTTGTTCTGCGCTTCGCGGCCCCCAAGGTCCCGGGCGCACTCGTGCTTGTCGTCGCCGGCCTCGTGGCATCACGTCTGTTCGACCTGGCCGCAAGGGGAATCGACACCGTCGGTGACGTACCGCGCGGACTGCCCGCCCCCGTCATCCCCTCACCCGACATCCTTGTCTCGAACGCATCCGAGGTGGCGGTCGCTGCGGTGGCCCTGGTACTCATCGGGTTCTCCCAGACTGCGGGTGACGCCAGGACGTTTGCCGCCCGGCACAGCTACCGCATCGATGTCGATCAGGAGAGTGTTGCCCAAGGCATGTCCAATCTGGGGGCCGGACTGATCCAGGGCATGCCGGTGTCGACCAGCCTTTCCGCCAGCTCCCTCAACGACGCCTCCGGTGCGAGGACGCCGGTGGCGTCGCTGGTGACGGGAGTGGTCGTGTTGTTGACCTTGTTCGCCCTCGCACCGTTGTTCTCCGACCTCCCGAAACCCGTCCTTTCGGCGTTGATCGTCGATGCCGTGGTGTTCGGGATGATGGATGTGGTCGAGATGAAACGGCTGTGGCGGGTCAAACGTGTCGACTTCTGGATTGCCGTTGTCGCTATCCTGGAGGTGCTGAGCGTCGGCGTCCTGGCCGGCGTTGTCGTCGGCATCGTGTTGTCGATGGCCTGGCTCATCTACGTGAGTGCTCGCCCCGAGATGCCGATGCTCGGACGCCAGCCCGGCACCTCCGCCTTCCGGTCCCTCGAGCGATACCCGGATGGCGAGACCTATCCCGGCATGCTGATCGTCCGGATCGACGGCAACTTCTTCTTCGTCACCACCGACACGATCGAGGATCGTATCAGGCAGGCCGTCCTCGACTCGGACGAGCCGATCCATGCCGTCGTGATCGACTTCGCCGGGGTGAACTTCATCGACTCCCAGGGTTCGGCCGATCTGGGTCGCATGGTGACCCTGGCCGAACAAGCGGGAATCTCGTTTCGCCTGTCCAGGGTCGCGCCGACCGTTATCGATGTGCTCCGAGCCGACGGGATCGTGGATCAACTGGGCGAAGATCGTTTCCACCCCAATGTCGATCTTGCGGTCAAGGCCGATCTGAACGACAGGATGTCCCGTGGCACGACCCCGACATCCTGATGGGCGGCAGGGGCCGAGGTGCTCGTGGCACGGTGGCAACGAGGTTGCCGGAACAGGAAGGCTCCAGGTGAGCAGCTCCGATCGACTGTCGGTTCCCCGGGGCCTTCGCTCCGGACGTCGTGGCTGTTGCCTCGGACCGCCGGGCATTGCCCGCGTCGCACAGACCATCTACCATCGCGGCGACACGCGACCTTCATTGAGGGGCCGACATGGGATTCCAACACGACAGCAAGGCAGCGTTCACGCCCGACTGGGGCGAATCGGGGAAAAGGATCCAGCGCCTCGGAGCCTTGGTGCCGTCGAGTGGGTGGGGTAGGTAGGGTCATGGTGTGGGCACTGCTCGCCGTGCTCGGTGTGCCGATCTGGCTCATCGTGGGGGCCCTCGGCGCTGTCGTCTTTTCACGCCGGCACTTCATGGCCCAGCCGGGGGTCTTCCGCCTGAAGATGCGCCAAACCGACCAGGAGAAGTGGCCTCGGGGTTTCGCCCATGGTCGCGCCGTTCACGATGTGCTGATCGTCAATGTCGGGCCGGCGCTGCTACGCACCGAAGTCTGGCCGGTCCAGTCGGTTGAGGACCATCCGGGCGACAATTCCATTGCCGGCATCGACCAGCTCGCGGTCCACAAGCTGGTCTTCGATGACGGATCCTCGGCCCTGATTGCGGTCGACCGCTCATCGGCGTCGAAAATCGACTCCCTTCGCCGGAGCGAGTCGTTGTAGACCAGGGCACCGACTGGATCCGGCCGAACCGGTCATAGCACCACCAACTCCGGATCCTGGCCGGCGTCCAGCATGCCCCGCCGCACATCGACCGTGACCAGGACGGCGATACCGATCACGAAGAAGGCGATGAGCGAGACGATGGCCTGGCGCTGGGAGCCGGTGATCTGGTTGACCACACCGAAGGCCAGCGGGCCGATCCAAGAGGTGCCCCGGGCCGCGATCTCGTAGAAACCGAAGAACTCGGCCTCCTTGCTGGTCGGGATCATCTGGGAGAACAGCGACCGGGCGATGGCCTGGGAACCGCCGAGCACTGCGGCCAGGACCACACCCATGATCCACAGTTTGGCGATCGAGTCGAGCTGGGCGTAGGCGTAGATGACCAGCAGAGCCCACACGCAGAGGTTGATGATCAGGGTGCGCTTGGCCCCCGCCGCCTCGGCCCACCGACCGAAGCCGATGGCCCCGGGGATGGCCACGAACTGGATCATCAATACCAGCAGCAGCAGGGTCTCGGCCTCGGCGTCGAGCTCGTCGGCGGCGAAGGTGGTGGCCACGGTGATGATGGTCTGGATGCCGTCGTTGAACACCAGGTAGGCCAGCAGATAGCGAAACGCCACCGGATACGAGGTCCACAGATCCCGGGCCGTGGCCAGGGTGGTGGCCATCGAGAACCCCAACCAGCCCCGATCGGCCGGTTTGGTCCGGGCCGGTGAACGATCCCGCAGCCACCGCTGGGTGAAGGCGAAGATGAACACCGCAGCCCACACCCCGGCGCCGCCCAGGCTGATGCGAACGGCCAGTTCGGTGTCGTCCATGAGGGCGATGAGAACGAAGTTGGCGGCCAGGTACAGGCCACCGCCCAGGTAGCCCAGAGCGAAGCCACCGGAGCTGACCCGGTCCCGGAGGTTGGGGGGTGCGATCTCGGGAAGGTAGGAGTTGTAGACCACCCCGGCGGCGGCGAACCCCACGGCGGCGACCACGAACAGGAACCCGCCCCAGGCCACGTTGTCGGCGGTGACGACGAAAAGGGCGGCGGTGGCGGCGCTGGCGGCGTAGGCAAGGGCCAGCATCAGCTTTTTCTTGTGGGGAGTGTGATCGGCGATGGTGCCGATCAGGGGCAGGGCGATGACCTGGAGCACGGCTGACACACTGACGGCGAAAGGAAAGAATGAGCCGGCGTCGACGTTCCAGCCCAGGATGTCGACGCCGCCGTTGTCCTCTGCCAGTTCCAACAGGTAGGGGCCGAGCAGGGCGGTGACCACGGTGGTGCTGAACGCCGACCAGCCCCAGTCGTACATCTGCCAGCCCAGGACTTCGCGGCGGTCGGCCTCCACCCGGTCCCGGGGCTCCAGCCCCTGTTCCGGATCGGGAAACGTCACGAGCCGATCGTAGTCAGTTGCCGGGCAGCTCGACCGGACCGACCTCGGCGTAGACATCGCCGGGACCGGGAAGGCCGCTGTAGGTGGCCCCTCCGAACTGGGTCATGACACCCCAGACCGCATTGAGGGCGGTATGGACCGCCCCCTCGGCCCAGCCCGGGGTCCAGCCGACGTCGTCCCCGGCCAGATAGACGCCTCGATGCTCGGCCGGGAAGTCGGCCTGCACGAAGTGACTGTGCATACGCCGGCTGTAGCGGTAGTGCCCGGGCAAGGCCCCTTTGAATGCTCCCAGGAACAACGGGTCGGATTCCCACGACACGGTGATGGGCTCACCGATGATGTGGCTGCGAAGATCGACGTCGGGATAGATCTTCCGCAGGGTGTCGATGGCCAGGCGGGCCCGCTCGTGCGCCGACAGCGGCAACACCTTCATGGCATCGGCGTTCCAGGCGTAGGTCAGCAGGATCACCGCCGGCTTGTCCGGTCCATTGTCGAGCAGGTAAGTGCCACGGGTGTTGCGATCGGTCAGGGTCATCGACATGAGGTGGCGGCCGGTGACCGGGTTGATGTCGTTCCAGAACGGGCGGTCGACCATGACGAAGGTCTTGGACGACTGCATGTAGCTGGTCCGGTCGAGGGCCATCCAGACCTTGTGGGAGAACAGGCTCTCGTCGACGTCGATGCCGGTGGTGAGCAGCCAGCTCTGGGTGGTGACCACCACCGCCTCGTAGTCCTTGGTCGCTCCCCATCGGTCGGTCACGGCGATGGTGCCGTTCTCGTTGCGGGCCAGCCGGGCCACCCCTGGCCGGGGTGCACCCTTGTGCAGTCGAGCCAGGGAGGTGCCGGTGGCCCAATGGGCCAGCCTGCGGGGCCGATGCTCCCACAGTCGACGGGGCAGTTGCTCGGCCCCGGCCACGATGAACCGCTGGTTGTCGTCGAAACCGGACACGGCGACCCGCAGGATCTCCAGCATGGTGTTGGGGAAATCGGAGTCCCACCCGCCGGTGCCGAAACCGACCTGGCCGAACACCTCCCGATGGCGGTAGCCGAGGTTGCAGAATGGCTCGGCCGTGGCGATGAAGTCGTAGAAGGTCCGGTCGTCCCAGGTTTCGACCAGTGGGTCCCACAGCTGGTGGACCCGAGCCGGGTCCCGGTCGGTCATGGCCTGCTGCAGCTCGCTCAACCGGGCTTCGTTCTCCAGTGAGGCGTGCCAGGCGTCGGACACCTCCTGGAACAACGGCGGCAGGTCATCAATGGTTCGGGCGTAGTGGGAGGTCCCCTCGAGGTCGATCACGGTGGAGCCGGCGGCCTCGGTCAGCGGGTTGGGGAACGGGCGAGTCTCGAGCTGACAGAGATCGACGTAGTGGAACAGGGCCCTGCCGGTGATGGGAAATCGCATGCCGCCCAATTCGGCCACCACGTCGGGAGCGGCTCCGAACGCCTCGGATCGCAGCCGTCCGCCGAGCCGCCCGGCCTCGTAGATGACGGGTCGCAAGCCGAGGCGCATCAATTCGTAGGCGGTCACCAGTCCGGAAATGCCGGCCCCCACCACCGCCACCTCGGTCCCGTGGTTGTCGGCCGGGATGATCCCGACCCCGTCGGCGTCGGCCACCCAGTGGTCGAACGAATAGGGGAAATCGGGCCCGAACGCCGACAAGGATTTGAGCCCGGTCGACTCCGACGACGGGTTGCGGGGATTCGAGGTTGGCATGGTCATCACCGGCAACAATGCCTCGGTCCATTCCCCGACGCAACCATCCGGCGAATGATCAAGGGTGTCGGGACGACCTCGGTCCAGACTCATCGGCGTGGTCCTGCTCACATCCCACGATCTGCTGTTGGTTTTGCATTACGCTGTTTGCATCGGACGCCTGAATCATTCGACAGTGTTCGCTCCCGGCTCCAGGTAGGTTTGGCCCATGACGATCGCCTTCATCATCGCCGCGGTTCTGGCTCTCGCCTTCCTGGTGTTGTGGTTGACGGCCCTGCAGAAGGCGGGTGGACTCGAGGCCGAGCTGGAGGAGGTCAACGTCCAGCTGTCGGCGGCCAAGTCCGAGATCGCCACCATGAACGACCAGATCGACCGGGCCAAGGACGACATCCAAAGCCTGGAGGCCAAGGCCAAGGGTCTGGACAGCGAGCTGGTCACCACCAAATCGAGGTTGGTCGACGCCTCCGACACCCTGCGGAAACGAACCGAGTTGGCCGACGCCCAGGCCCTGCAGATCGACGCCTTGAGCGGGGAGCGGGACGACCTGCGCCAGCAGCTGTCGGCGGCCGAGGAACGCATCGTCACCCTGAACGCCCGACCCGGTGTGGTGGTGGGCGCCGTCGAATCCGACACCGTCGACGCCGGCGCCGGGTCGGCCGACCACTTTGCCATGCTGTGGGATCTCGAGGTCGCCCGCAGTGAGCGGCTGTGGCGCACCAGCGTGGCCATCGATCCGTCCAGCGAAGCGAACCCGTTCGCCGACACCGACGACCCGACCCGCAGGGCGGTCGAGATCGAAGCCGCCGCCCTTCGGGAGGACGTGGGCGCCCTCATCACCATTGACTGGCAGGCTCCCCCCATCCGGTCGGCGGCCCGTCGCCTGCTGGTGGTGCGGGTGGCTCAGGAGCTGTTGGCCACTGCAGCTCGGGCTCCTGGCGCCACACGGCTCCTGATCAGCCAGAAGGCCGGCGAGGAGACAGCCGGCGACGGCAGGGGAGCCGGTGGTACCGATGATGGTGAGCTCATCATGCAGTTCGTGTCACCCGACAACGGTTCCGATGCCATCAATCTGATCCCGCCCCAGATCTCCAGCGACCTGGTCGACGTACGCAACGAGGCTGGATTGTCGGTAACGGTTCGCTCACCGGCCACCGTCGGCGTCGGTGTCGGGGATTCGGGCGACGGCAACTGAGCCTCCGTGGCCCCGACCGTCTCCCCCTTTGCCCCCGACCATTTTCCCGAGCTGCCGGCCGTAGCCGGAGTGCGGCTGGCCACCTATGCCGCCGGCCTGCGATATCACGGTCGCCCCGACCTGATGCTGGTGGACCTGGCTCCCGGCAGCACGGCGGCCGGTGTGTTCACCCGATCCCTGTGCCCGTCGGCCCCCGTGGACTGGTGCCGTCGTATCCTGGGCCGAGGCACGGCCCGGGCCGTCGTCTGTAACGCCGGTAACGCCAACGCCTTCACCGGCCGGGCCGGCGACGTCTCGGCCCGGCTCACCGCCGAGACCGTGGCCCAAGGACTGGGGGTCGATGTCGACGACGTCTACCTGGCCTCCACCGGCGTCATCGGTGAACCCATGAACGACGATCAGCTCACGGCGGCGCTGGTCCCGCTCCTGGGCGGGTTGGCGCCCAGCGACGCCCGGGGCTGGGAACGGGTCGCCGGCGCCATTCGTACCACCGACACCTTCGCCAAAGGGGCGGCCTCCCCTGTCGGCGACACCGGGGCCTCGGTGGTGGGTGTGGCCAAGGGCTCGGGCATGATCGCCCCCGACATGGCCACCATGTTGGCCTTCGTCTTCACCGACGTGACCGTTGACGCCGCCACCGCACAGCGCTGCCTGGCCTCGGCGGTGGATGCCTCCTTCAACCGCATCACCGTCGACTCCGACACCTCGACCAGCGACACCGTGCTGCTGCTGGCCACCGGAGCAGCCGAACCGGCGGTTGCGGTGGCCGGCCACGACACCGGCGACGACGCCGCTGCCGGTGAGACCCTGACTGCGTTCCGGGCCGCCCTGGATCAGGTCTGCCTCGATCTGGCCCATCAGATCGTGGCCGACGGGGAGGGGGCGTCGAAGTTCGTCTCCGTGACCGTCACCGGCGCCGCCGATGACGACGCAGCCGCCATCATCGCCCGGTCCATCGCCGAATCGCCCCTGGTCAAGACGGCGCTGGCCGCGGCCGACGCCAACTGGGGCCGGATCGTGATGGCGGTGGGCAAGGCCGGCCAGGCCGCCGACCGGGACCGGTTGGCCATCTGGATCGGCTCGATTCAGGCCGCGGTCGATGGGACCCTGCATCCCGACTACGACGAGGCGGCGGCTACCGCGCACCTGCAGGGGGATCGGGTCGAGCTACGAGCCGATGTCGGGGTGGGGCAGGGTGAGGCCACGGTGTGGACCTGCGATCTCACCCACGGCTACATCGACATCAACGCCAGCTACCGAACCTGACTCGCCCCGATCAACCACGGAGGTTCGATCGTCATGACCACAGTCCCACCGCCCCTCACTGCCGTCGCCCCCGAGTTCATGGCCATGGCCCATCGTATTGTGTGGTGCTCGGTGGCCACCACCGACCGACGGGGTCGACCTCGAAGCCGCATACTCCACCCGATCTGGGAGTGGGACGGCACCGAGCTGGTCGGTTGGATCGCCACCGGTCCGACTCCGGTCAAGCGAGCCCATCTGGAGCACAACCCCAACGTGTCAGTGTCGTACTGGCACCCGAGCCAGGACACCTGCCAGGCCGAGTGTTCGGCCACATGGGCCTTTGACGACGAAACCCGAACCCGGGTGTGGAACCTGTTCGCTCAAGGCTCCGAGCCCGTCGGCTACGACCCCTCGATCATTCCCGCCTGGACCAGCCCCACCGCCGACTCCTTCGCCGCCCTCCGACTCGATCCATGGAGGCTCCGGGTCTTCCCCGGCACGCTGCTACTGGAGGGCCGGGGCGAGCTCCTGAAGTGGAGCAAACCCCAGTTCGTCGACTGACCCCGGAAACGGCGGAAAATTTCCTCCGGTTCCCCTTCGCCGGCGGTTAACTTCCGGAGGGCGCTTCCGATTGAAGCTCATGACTCTCACGGAACTCGTCGGTGACCTGCAAAACGATCTCGAGGACATTGATCTTCGAACCAGTAGTCAGCCGACACGAGTTCTGTTCGCCACCGCCGAGTATGCCCCGCTGGTCAAGGTTGGTGGCCTGAGCGAAGCCTCGAGCGGCCTGGTCGGCTGCCTGCGGTCGACCGGGGTCGAGGTCGACGTCGTCATGCCCGACTACGGACTCATCGAACTCAACGACCCCATCGAGCGAGCTCTGACCGGGATGCCGTCGTGGGCACCTGCGGTGACGGTTCGCACCGGGTGGACGACCGAGGCCGGCGAGCTGATCCTGCTCCGCTATGACGGATCGGAGCGGCCGAACCCCTACGTCGATCCCGCCACCGGTGACCCGTGGTTCGACAACGATCATCGGTTCCTGACCTTCAGTGCCGCCGTGGCCGCCCTGGCCCGGGAGTTGGAGCCCGACGTCGTCCACTGCAACGACTGGCACAGCGGTCCGGCCATCGCCCTGCTGCCGGAGAACATGGCCTCCATGCTGACCATCCACAATCTGGCCTACCAGGGCCAGACCGATCCGTTCTGGATTCACCGGTTCGGCATCCATGGCCCGGCCTTCTCCGAATGGAGTGGGTTCAATCCCCTGGCCGGCAGCATCAGCCTGGCCGACCGGGTGGTCATGGTGTCCAAGTCCTACGCCACCGAGGTGCTGAGCGAGGCCGGCGGTTGCGGACTCCATCATCGGCTGACGGCCCGGGCCGACGACCTCGGCGGAATCCGAAACGGCATCGACCTCGGTCTGTGGCATCCGGCCGACGATCCCATGCTGCCGGCCAACTTCAGTCACGACGACCTGTCCGGCAAGGATGCGTGCCGCCGGGAGCTGTTGGGCCGGGCCGGGCTGTCGGCCGACCGGGGGCCGGTCATCGGCATGGTGGCCCGGTTCGTACAGCAAAAGGGCATCGACCTGGCCCTGGAACTGGTTCCCTACCTGGAGTCGATCCGAGCCCGGTTCGTCCTGATGGGCTCGGGTTCGGCCGCCATCACCGCCCATGCCCGGGACGTGGCCCACCGGTACCCCGACCACTTCACCGTGTTCCCCGGCTACGACGAGGCCCAGGCCCACCTCATTGTCGGCGGTAGTGACCTCTTCCTTGTGCCCAGCCGTTTCGAGCCGTGCGGCCTGACCCAGATGCAGGCCATGACCTGCGGTACCATTCCGGTGGTGACCAACGTTGGTGGGCTGCGGGACACCGTGATCGACACCGACCGCAACCCCAAGACCGGCACCGGGTTCGTCGCCGCCCAGCCCACGGCTCTGGCCCTGATCGACGCGGTGCATCGGGCGGCCCGAGGCTGGTCCAACCCACGCCGCCGGGCCGCCGTGCAGCGCCGAAGCATGACCGCCGACTGGTCCTGGGCCAAGCCGGCCAAGCAGTACGTCGGGCTCTACAACGAGATTCTCGCTCGGACCGACTGAAGTGCGGGAGGTCGGGTTCGGGAGCCGAGACCCCGGACGTGCCGTGCGCCGTTGACCGGAGACGGACCAACGGTCCGACGGGAGACGGCCCTCGGGAGTTCCGGTTGGGCTGTCCCCGTTGGAGAACGGAGGGCACCTGGCCTTCAGGTCGTGCCCGGTGGACCGGTATAGGCCACCCCGAGTCTGCACACAGCCCACAGCACACCGAAAACGGCGCCTGCGATCAATGTCAAACCCAAGTCGGGCTGGAACAGGCTGATCGTGGCGAGCGGTGCGCCGAGGAGGTTCGGTACCAGCCAGAGGATGACCCACGCTGCGGCAAGCGTGGTAAGTAACGGGAACCACAAGCTGAACCGACCCGATAGGCCCGACTTGGCGCGTATCTCATGGCGGTGAAACCACGCCCAGATCATGCTGAGCAGATAGCTGATCGGCAGGAGTACCAAGCCGATGAACAGGGTCTTCCGGGGCCACTGCGAGCCCTCGTCGTCATAGTCGAGTCCTACCGCCCGGGCGGTGATGCCATTGAGGAGATGGGTCGTTTCCCCGAAACCGATTCCGCTGTTCGCATTGACCAGCACGACAACGCCCTTCCGTTCCGACGGGATCATTGTCGCAAGCGTTTCGAAGCCCGGGCTCAACCCGGAGTGTTCGACGGTCCCCTTCGTTCCGTCCAGGTACCAGCCGAAGCCGTAGGAGGGCGACATCGCACTGGCCGGGCGCATCATCAGCGTCTTGCCTTCGGCGCTCAGCACGTCATCCTCACGATTCATCATCATCTGCAAATAGAGCGCCAGATCGTCGGCGCTCGCCACGATCCCACCTAGTGGAGCGGTTGCTCGACTGGTTGAGTTCTCGGGCAGCGGTCGTTTCGTGCCGAACCACGGCCTGTGCCCGGTGGCCATTGAGTCATGGATCTCGCCGTCGGCGACGAAGCTGTTGTCCATGCCCACCGGCTCCAGGATGTTGTCGGTGACATAGGCCTGGTAGTCCTGCCCGCTGACAACTTCGATCAGGCGGCCAAGAATCTGGTAGTTGGCGTTCGAGTACTCCCACCGTTCGCCGGGCTGGTAGGCGGGATCCACGTCCACCAGCCCGTCAACCTGGCGCGCAAGCTGGTCCTTGTCACCGCTGGCGTCCGTATGCGAGGCGTTCCCCTGCAGTGTGGAGAAACCACTGGTGTGGCTGAGCAGCTGCCGGATCGTGATGGCTCCGGCCGGCCGGCCCGAGACACCGTCGAGATACTGCGCGAGTTCGGTGTCCAGGTCGACTTCGCCCGCCTCGACCAGTTGCATGACGGCCAACGCCGTGAAGCTCTTGGAGATCGACCCGGTAAGGAACGGCGTGTCCGCGGTGACGTCGGTGTCGCCTCCCATCCTGACAACCCCGTGAGCGCCAACCGAGGTGGTTCGCCGGCCACGACGGCGTAGGCCAGGCCCGGCACGCCCGACGCCGGCATCACATTGTCGATGAAGTCCTCGATCGATCCTGCAGGTACGCCGGCTTGCAGGGCGGCACTGAGGCCAAGGGCGAGGACGGCCAGGAATCGCGGCACCGAATGGTTCCCTCTCACGTGTGTGCAGACAGATCGAATGGCGACCCCAACCCGGGTGTACGAGGCAGGCAAGTCATCCCTTCTCGTCGGCTGGATGGGCCCGCCGGTAGGCGGCCCAGATCTCGGGTCGGAGTCGCCCCCGGTCGGGTACGTCCAGCTCGTTGGCCCGGGCCCAGGCTCTTACCTCGGCCGTGGTTGGTTCGGGAGCGGGCAAATCGTGGGCCGGGCGGGGTAGTTGGCCCGCCAGCTCGTCGGCACCGGCGGTTCGCCGGTGCTGGGCAAGGGCTACGCCGAGGAACCGGTAGGTCCACTCCTGGGCCAGGGCTCTTGTTTCGCAGAACATGATGGGTACGCCCGGGTAACGGATGGCGGCTTCGGCCACCGCGTCGGCAATGACGGCGGGGCGGACCCGGTCCAGCTTGAACACCTGGGAGTAGCGATCCTCCACCACGACCGCCGCCCGCTCGACCGACGCCAGGTCGGCCAGCAGGTACCACAGCTTGCCGCCGGTGATGGTGGACACCAGGTCGGCCAGGCTCTTGCGTTCGACGGCGGCCAGGATCCGACCGTCGTGCTCGACGGCGTAGTCTCCGGCGGAGAGGGCCCTACGGGTGGTGGTGGCCTGCTGGCGGGAGAACTTCCAGGCATACCGCTCATGGCTGTCGACGATGATCGCCAACTCCTCCACTCCGGAGGCCCTGGCCGTCGGCAGCGACACGTTGGGTCGGGCCTGCTTGCGTGTTCGCGCCGACTGCCAGAACACCATCTGGCGGCCCCGAGCCCGGGTGAACACGAACTGGGACCGGTTCTCCCGCCCCCGGTCCAGCACCAGGTCGATGGCGGCACCCCGCCGCACACACGACCGCACCGGGACCCGCTCGACGATTGATGGATCGGCCGGCCAGTCGTCCGACGGGTGGCAGTAGATCTTGGAGGTTCGGGGCCAGGTGTCCCGCACCTTCAGTACCACCGGGCCTGACGGCAACGGAAGCCGGATCAGGAACGGGAGCGACGACTCGTCGTCGGGATTGTGGGCAACCACGAAGTCCTCCACGCCCTCCTACGGTAGCCAACCCAGTAGGCTCTCACCTCGGTGCAAGTCCCCGTTCGTCTCGTCACCCTGCTGCGGCCCCAGGTACAACCGGCTGTGCTGTTTTCGGTGGGGGCCGCCACCTTCGTGTTGTCGGCCTCGCCGCTGCTGGTCGATGCCGTGGCCGGGCACTATGAGGTCGGGCTTGGTGTGTCGGCCCTGCTCAGCACCTGCCAACTGGCCGGATTCGGCCTGGCCGCCTTCGGGTCCGGTCGAGTGTTGGCCGGACGGCGGCGGGTATTCGTCGCCGCCGGCCTGGTGCTGGTTGCGGCCAACCTGGCGTCGGCCCTTCTGCCTCCGTTGCCGTTGCTGTTGCTGGCCCGCTTCGTGGCCGGTTCGGCCATGGGGGTGGCAAGCTGGATCGCCTGGGCCCTGGTGTTCGGCGACCAGCGGGGCACCAGCGACGTGGCCATGGTCGGTCCTTTGTTGGGCATCGTGGCCGGACCGGTCATCGCCCCGGTGCTGGCGGCCGGCGGTATCACCGGAACCTACCTGCTGTTGTCGGCGGTTGCCGTCGTCCCCCTGGTGGTGGGTTGGCGGCTGGAGGAACCGGCCACCCCCGATGCCGGCGTCGCCGAGCGCCACCCGCCGGTTCCGGCCGCTCTGGCGATCATGGCCGGGCTCGCCCTGTTCACCATGGGAGGTTCGGCGGTGTGGATGTTCACCACCGTCATCGGCGTGGACCGCGGTCTGTCGGTTCAGACCATTGCCTGGGCCTACGGAGCCAACGCCGCGGCCGGTGTGATCGGGTCGAAGTGGACCGCTCGTCGAGGCCCGGCCGGTGTCTGGGTGGCGGCCACCGGTCTGGCTGCGCTGGCGCTGTGCTTGATCGAGGTCGGCTGGTTCCAGCTGGTCCTCATGGTGCTGTGGGGGTTCCTGTTCTGGATGGGGATCCCCGAGGCCTTCACCCTGCTGGCCCAACGATCGAACTACCCCGAGGAGCGGGCCGGTGATGCCCAGGCACTCATGTCGGCCGGCCGGGTGGCCGGTCCTCTGTTGGGCGGGCTCGCCCTGGACAACGGCGGAACCACCTTGTTGGGCTGGATCGCGGCCGTCCTCATGATCGGGGCCGGTCTTGCCATGGTGGTGGCGGCCCGCCCCCATGCCGTTGGGGCCGGGCGCTCGATCGTGGGCTAGTCGAACAGCAGGGTGGTGGTCAGAGGCGGGGCCAGCTCGATCCAGGTCTGGCCCGGACGCAGGGTGATGGGTGTGCCCGTCTTTGTCTTGTACCGGATGGGGTCGGTGGCTTTTGATCGGCTCCAGCGGGCGTCGATGGCGGTGCCGTCGGTGAACACGATGGCCCGGCCCTCACCCACGGTGTGGGCCTCCGGCGACTGGGTGTCGATGGCGTTGGGGGTGTAGGGGGTGACCATGATGATGAGGTTCTCGGCCCCCACCCGATTGCCCGACGAGTCGACATGGTTTGACCCGTTCTGGCTGCGGCGCCAGACCCGGGCCCCGGCATCCCACCGCCAGCCGATGGAAGCCCGGCCGAACTCGATCCTGGCCCCGGCGATAGGTCCACCGGACGAGGCCGGCAAGCCGGTGCGCAGCATCACCGGGGGTGGTCCCGTTCCGGTCGGGGCGTACTTCCAAAGGGCTCCGGGGCTGGTCAGCATGTTATGGGGCGCCACCCGCTTGCCGTCCCGCCAGTAGTCGGGCACGACCAGGGCGTTGACGTTGACCACCGGTGCCGACTTCAGCGCCTGGAGCACGCCGCGGTTGGCTCCCGAGGCGGCCAGCAGTGGGCGGTTGAATGGGGCCAGCACGTCGAAGTCGGAGATCCGGATGGAACGCACCGGTCCAACGGTGGCCGGCGACTGGCTGTGGTAGAGGGCGATGAGGCGGGTCAGGTTGCCTTCCACCATCTCCTCGTAGACGATGTCGGCCATGGACAACCCGATGTGGGGTCGGGCGGCGTCGACATTGTCGATCTTGACCGCCAGAGCCGGCCGCTGGGCCACCCCAGCGGTGGCTTGGCCGGTCAGTGGGTGGCGGGCCGGGAACAGCCGACCCAGCCTGGCCTTGTAGTCGGCCGAGCCCAGCACCTCGTTGATGAGGGTGGTGGTGGAGACCGAGGCCGGGCGTTGCTCCCAGCCGGCGATCTCCTCCCGGGTTGGCACCCGGCGCAACAGGGTGGTGGTCAGCAGCGACTTGCGAGTGGACACGCTGGTCTTGGACTGGTTCTCCGCCGCCTCGGAAAAGGCGAGTACCACCTCACCCCGGGTCACACCCCGGGCCATGAGTGACTGCCAGTACTGCCGGCCGCTGTCGTCGGCTCGCCGGCCCAGGACATTGCGGTAGATCAGATCGACGAACTCGGCGTCGCTCAGCGAGCCATACCGTTGGCTGAACTCGGCCGACTGGGCGAAGGCGTTGGCGATGGTCCTCATGCTGGTGCCGTTGCGGGCGGTTCGGACCCAGTACGCCAGACCGTCGTAGTCCGGGGGTCGGAGGAACACGGCCCGATAGAGCCGAATGGTGGGATCGTAGGCCCCGCCCACCTCGGCCGAGCCCAGAAACGACTCGATGACCGAGCTGATCGGGGTGCCGGATGCCACGGCCGAGGCCCAGTACTCCCGACCGGCGGGATCGGAGCGGCGGCCCAACAGGTCGCGGTAGACGAGATCGACAAGCTCGGACGGGTTGACCGTCTCCACCGGAACCGGAGCCGGAGCGGCGTGAGCCGGGGTGCTCGGGGCCACGGTGCCGATCAGGGTGACGGCCATGGCCATGACCAGGGCCGGGATCAAACGTCTCATCCGTTCCCGGTCGGCCGTCCGGTCCTCGAGCTTAGAGACCGGGGTTTTCGGGCCAGTCGTGTTTGGGGTAGCGGCCGGCCATGTCCTTGCGGACCTCGGCCCAAGAGCCGCTCCAGAACCCGGCCAGGTCGGTGGTCACCTGGACCGGTCGCCGGGCCGGGGACAGCAATTCGACCACCACCGGCTCCCCCGCCACTTCCGGGGTTCGATCGAGACCGAAGAAGTCCTGAACCCGGGACGAGATGGTGGGCCGATCCCGCTGGTAATCGACCGGCACCCGCCGACCACCGGGGAGCTCGACATGGGTGGGGCACAGCTGATCGACCTGGGGCCGCAATCGGGGATCCAGGGTCTGTTCCAGAATCCGGTTGGGGCCGAAGCGGTTGAGCTCGTCGATGCTGGTGACCGCCAGTAGGGTCGAGGCCAGCCATGACGAGGGCCAGTCGTCGAGCTGGGACACCAGAGCTTCGTCGCTCCAGTCGGGCCATGGTTCGCCTCGACGTTGGTGGAGCAGTTGGACCCGATGGCGCAGTCCGGCTTCCGCCGCCGGTTTGCCTTTGCCCGAGCCATCACCCCGGGCGCTCCAGTCCAACAGCTCCGGGTTGCGACGCAGCCGGTCGGCCACCAGCCCCGCGGTGTCCGGGCCGGGCCGGGCCCGGCGACGTCCCTCTGCCAGGATCACACCGCCGATACGGGACCGCCGATGCTCCATCACCCGGTCATTGTCCCACTCCAACTCGATTTGGGTCTCGATGGCGTCGGCGAACCGGTCGAACACGTCGACCTCGTCCAGGGCGGCGGCCAGTCGGATCCGGGAGTCCTTCCGCTTGCCGTCGAGATCGGCGGCGATCAGGAACCGTTGCCCGGCCAGCGAGTCGGAGTTCGCCATCCAGGCCGTGGTCCTGGTCCGGAGCTGGAACCGACCCCGGCTGCCCCGGGCCGTCGCCAGTCGATCGGGGTAGGCCAGAGCCAACACCCGGCCGGCCCGCTGGGAGTCGACCATCCCGCCTGTGGAGCCGGTCACCCGTTCCAGCCCGATCCGACGACCGATGTCGTCGGCGTTTCGACGGACCCGTCGGAGCACCCGCTGGTCGACCAACGACGGTTTGATCTCGGTCGTTCCCAGTTCGTCTCCCGTGACCAGGCGGACCCGGAGACCCAAGTCGGTTGGAGGGTTGGGCCGGTAGGCACTCAGCGGGTCCCGCTCGTCGATCAGGGCGGCCAGGATGCAGGCCAGCCGTTGCTCGGCGGCCGTCTCCGACTCCAGGATCATACGGGCCAGGCGGGGGTGGGTGGGCACCGCGGTCATGCGCCGGCCGAGTTCGGTAAGGTCGCCCCGCTCGGCGTCGATGGCTCCCAGTTGGACGAGCAGGCCCTCTGCTTCGGTCCAGTGCTTCTCCGACGGTGGATCGAGGAAGAAGAGGGCGTCGGGTTGTCGAACGCCCCAGGTCCGCAACTCCAGCATCAGGCCCGACAGGTCGACCTGGGTGATCTCGGCCGGGCGCTGGGCCGGCCGGGTGGCCTGCTCCATCTTCGACCACGCCCGGTAGGCCACGCCGGGTTCGGTCCGCCCGGCCCGTCCCGCTCGCTGGTCGGCCGAGGCCTGGGAGATCGAGACCGTCTGCAGCCGGGTCATACCGGTGCGGATGTCGAGGCGAGGGGATCGGGCCAGGCCGGAGTCGACCACGAGACGAACCCCCTCCACCGTCAGGGAGGTCTCGGCGATGTCGGTGGACAGCACCACCTTGCGTCGCATGGACGGGGCCAGGGCCGCCGCCTGTTCGTCGAGCGACAGGCTGCCGTGCAGCCGGTGAATCTCGGCTGCCACCCCGTCGTGTTCCAACCGGTCGGCGGTGCGGGCGATCTCCCCCATACCGGGAAGGAAGACCAGCACGTCGCCGACCTCGTCGTCCAGGGCACGATGGATGAGTTGAACCACAGCGGGGACCGGGTCGTTCCATCGGCCCGGACGAGTTGGCCGGCCCGCCTTGCCTCTCCGGGAACCGCCCGACGTGTGACGGATCTCGATCGGATACTCCCGGGCATCCGACGTGACGATCTCGACTGGTTGGTGAAGGCGGTCGAGGTGGCGGGACAGAGCGGTGGCGATGTGGTCGGCGTCGATGGTGGCCGACATCAGCAGGATGCGCAGATCGGGCCGGATGGACTGCTGCACGTCGACGGCCAGCGCCAGTCCGAGGTCGGTCTGTAGGTTGCGTTCGTGGAACTCGTCGAACAGGATCAGGCCGGTGCCCGGCAGCTCGGGATCATTCTGGAGGCGGCGGGTCAGGATCCCTTCGGTCACTACCTCGATTCTGGTGTCGGCCGAAACCCGGCGCTCGTCCCGGGTGGTGTAGCCCACGGTCCCGCCCACCGCCTCATCCAACAACCGGGCCATACGCAGGGCTGCGGCCCGGGTGGCCAGCCGGCGAGGCTCGAGCACCACGATGCGCCGGCCGTCGAGCCATGGTTCCTGCAGCAGTCGCAGTGGCACGATGGTGGTCTTGCCCGAGCCGGGCGGTGCCACCAGGACCCCGTACCGGTCGTCGGACAACAGGCGCCGGATGTCGCCTATGACCTCCTCGACCGGGAGACGCTCAGGGTCGCCTGACAAGCGATCGGGAGGGGAAGGATCGGCCGGGTCCACGGCCTCAGGTTAGGTGCCTGCTCGACACTCTCCTAACCGGTGCCGCCGACGGGACGGGCGAGCGCTCGGTCAGCGGGGGATGCCGAAGTTCTGGGTCCAGTAGTAGTTGTGGAAGCCGACGCCGATTTCGGTCAGGCTGCAGTTGAGGATGTTGGCCCGATGCCCGGAACTGTTCATCCAACCTTCGACCACGGCCTCCGGCGTGCGATAACCCCAGGCGATGTTCTCGGCCCAGCCCCGGAACCCGTAGCCTTGGCGGGAGACTCGATCGCCCGGTGACGACCCGTCCAGCCCGGTGTGGCTGAAATAGTCGTTGTCGCTCATGTCCTTGCTGTGAAGGTAGGCGGCCAGTCGCAGTTTGTCGTTGTGGGCCAGGGCCGGGCAACCGGCCTGGCGACGGGCATCGTTGGTCAGCTCGATGACCCGCTGCTCCACCGCCTGGTTGCCGCCGCCACCCGAACTGGCCGTGGTGGTCGGGGCCTTGGTGGTGGTTGGCTTGGCCGTGGTCGAGGGACGGGTGGTGGTGGTCGGCTTGGCTGTGGTCGCAGGACGGCTGGCGGTGGTCGGGGCCTTGGTGGTGGTGGTTTCCCGAACCGTGCTCTGAGTGGTGGGCTTGGCCGCCGCGGTCGTCGTCGAGCGCTGCCTGGGCTTGGCGTTCGTCGAGGTGGTAGTGCGGTCGTTGTCGGCTTTCGGCTTCGACGTTCCGCCCGAGCGACCCGGGGTCGAGTCGTCGGGGTCGTTCACCGAGCCCCGTTTGTCCGACTTGCCCCCGGCGTGGACCTGGTCCGGGTCGGCCGTGGTGCCGGCGGACGTTTCGCCGGTCGACGTGGTGGCACCGGGATCCTTGTCGCCGGCGTCGCCGGCGGCGACCGGCGTGTCGTCGGAACGCTTCACGTCCGATTCTGCACCGTCGGTCTCCACCCGGAGGACTCGCGATGACGATTCGTGCTCGTTGTCGGTCTCGGCCAGGGCCGAGGCATCAGCGGCCTGTTCCTTGGCCCGTTCGTCGGCCTGTTCCCGGGACGTGTCGGACCCGGTGACGGGGCGGGACCGAAGCCGGCTGAGGGCGGTGTCGAGACCGACGGGTTCGGGAGTGGCCCGCTGCTGCTCGGCCTTGGACCGGCTGTGACTCGGTCCCGACACGTTCTCGGCTGCGGCGTCGGCCGCCTGATCCGGCACCACCACCTGATTGCCGGGTCGGGCCGAGACCATCGACACCCACAGGAAGATCCCGATCAGGCCCAGGGCGCCCAATCCGGCACCGATCCAGTATCCAAGGCCTCTGACTCTCATGTGCGCGTCTCCCGCCGGCTGCCCTGTTGTGGTGGCCATCCAATGCCCGTTCCGTCGTAACGGTTTCGACACGTGATGACCACAATCAGCCGACCCTACCGGTGGGTTCAAACCACCGACAAGCACATTTGCCTATTCCTTACCATTCGTTCCTTACCATTCGCCACCACCTCCGCCACGCCCTCCTCCCTCCCTGCCCCGGTCTCCCTCCCTGCACTCTCACGGCGTCAGAGATGGCTGCGTCCGCCCGGCGTCTGGTGCCAGGGATGCGGGTCGGCCCCGTCCCCGACCAATCGTGCCCGGGCCAGCGCCCGGTAGCCGAACCGGTCCCGGGCCTGGTCGACGGCGGCGTCCAGCCGGGACCGGTCGTGACCGTCGAGGGGGAGCGCAAGCTGGACGGCGTCGTCCGGGCTCAGGTTGGACAGCGCCAATCCCACCTTGGTCAGGCCACGGTCGGTGATAACGGGCCAAGTCGCGCTCAGCAGCCCGGCACCGGCACGCTGGAACTCGGCGGTGGAGGAGGTGGCCTGATGCAGCGTCGTCGAACGGGTGGCCGAGTGGAAGTCGCCGTAACGCAGCCGCAGCGTGACGGTCCGGGCCACCTGATGGGAGGCCCGTAGGCGGGCTGCCACCCGATCGGTGATCTCCAGCAGCATGGCCTCCACCTCGATCCTGGTGCGCCTGCCATCGGGGAACGAGCGTTGTGAGCCGATGGACCGGTTGCGGCGACCCACCTCCACTGCACGCGGGTCGCGGTTGTTGGCCAGGGCGTGCAGGTGCCGACCGGCGCCCTTGCCCACCAGGTTCACCAATTGATCGACGGGAAGCACGGCCACGTCGGCCACCGTTCGCAGCCCCCGACGGTGAAGTCGTTCCGAAGTCTTGGGGCCGACGCCCCACAACGCCTCCACCGGCAGGGGATGGAGGAAGTCGAGTTCCCGGCCCGGCTCCACCACCAACAGGCCATCGGGTTTGCTCACTGCGCTGGCCACCTTGGCCAGGAACTTGGTGGACGCCACCCCGACGCTCAGCGGCAGCCCCACTTCGTCCCGTACCCGGCGCCGCAGATCGGCGGCCACCTGCTCGGCCGGACCGACCAGGCGCCACAGCCCGGTCACGTCGATGAATGCCTCATCGATGGACATGGCTTCGACCATGGGCGAGACATCACGAAAGACCTCGAAGACGGCCCGGCTGGCCTCGGTGTAGGCCTCCATGCGGGGTTTCACCACCACCAGGTGGGGGCAGCGGCGTCGAGCCTCCCGTTCGTTGAGCGGCGCCGTGACCCCGAATCGTCGGGCTTCGTAGCTCACGGCCAACACCATGCCCCCGCCCACGGCCACCGGTCGCCGGGCAAGGCTGGGGTCGTCCCGCTGCTCCACCGAGGCGTAGAAGGCATCGAGATCGGCATGAAGGATGGTGGGGACTCGATCTCGGAGAGACCCGCGGTTGACCATTACTTCATTCTAGTCGAACATGCGTTCCAGAAGCCAGGGTTTGTTGTCGTTCGACAACCCATGTTTCCATGTCGTAAATTCTCCGCCGTTCTCCGATCCCGAACGCTGGCAACTGGTGTCGTGGCAACTAGTCTTGCCGCTATGTGCGGAGTAGGGGAGTGGTCCGATCATGACCGCTGACGCCACCACCGGCGCTGCCGTGCCATCGGGCCGCCCCGGCTCGCCCGTGCTGCAGTTCGACCAGGTTGGCAAGATCTTCCCCGACGGCACCGAGGCACTGCGGGATGTCAGCTTCACCGTGGACAGGAGCCAGTTCGTCACCGTCGTGGGCCCTTCGGGTTGCGGCAAGTCGACCCTGCTGCGACTGGCCTCCGGCTTGGACGAATCGACCTCGGGCCGGTGCGTGGTCGATCGATCCAACATCGGCTATGTGTTCCAGGACGCAACCCTGCTTCCGTGGCGCACGGTTCGCCACAACGTCGAGCTGTTCGCTGAACTTCACGGGATGCCCAAGGCCGATATGGAGCGGGCCGTGACCGAGGTCATCGAACTGGTCGGCCTGTCGGGATTCGAGCAGCACTACCCCCGCCAGCTGTCGGGTGGCATGCGGATGCGGGTCTCACTGGCCCGATCGCTGGTGATGGAACCGCCGGTGTTCCTGTTCGACGAGCCGTTCGGGGCCCTCGACGAGATCACCCGGGAGCGTCTCAACGAGGAGACGTTGGCTCTGTTCAGACGCGAGGGGTTCGCCGGGTTGTTCATCACCCACTCCATCATGGAGGCGGTGTTCATGAGCACGACGGTCCATGTGATGTCGGGCCGACCCGGCACCATTGTGGCCAGCTACGACGTGCCCTTCGACTACCCCCGCGATCCCGAGCTGCGATTCGACCCGACCTTCGCCGAACTGAGCGGCGAGATCAACCACGCACTGCGGGGAGCTCACACATGACGGCCACCGATCTGCCTCCGGACCCGCCCGATACCCGAGCCGCCGGTCGGGGTCTGGCCGGCGCCGGCACCGGATCGACCCTGTCGGTACCTCGGGAGTCGCCGGTGGCCGGACGGTCGCTGTTGGTCCGCTTCGGTCCGCCGCTGGCGGTGTTCGTCGGCTTCATCATCGTCTGGTACCTGTATGCCCGGTTCGTCCTGGACGAGAACGGCCGCAAGACGGCCCTTCCCTATCCCCACGATGTGGTCAGCTCGTTCTTCGGCGGGGCCGACGGATCCCAGCCCGGTCAGCTGCTGTCGGCCCTGTGGCTCACGTTCCTGGTGTCGCTGATCGGCCTCGTCATCGCCATCCTGCTCGGGGTCACCTTTGCCGTGCTGATGAGCCAGGCCAAATGGGTGGAGACCTCGTTCTACCCCTACGCCATCCTCCTTCAGACGGTTCCCATCTTGGCCCTGGTCCCCCTGATCGGTTTGCTGTTCGGCTTCGGTTTCTCGGCCCGGATCCTGGTGTGCGTGATCATCGCCCTGTTCCCCATCATCACCAACACCCTGTTCGGGCTGAAATCGGCCGAGAAATCCCAGCACGAGCTGTTCACCCTGCACGGGGCCGGCAAATGGACTCGTTTGGTCAAGCTCCAGTTGCCGGCCTCGCTACCGGCCATGTTCACCGGTTTTCAGATCTCGGCCGGGCTGTCGGTGATCGGGGCAATCGTCGGCGGCTTCTTCTTCGGTCGGGGTCCCAAAGACCTGGGCAACCGGATCCTGCTCTATTCCAGCCGGCTGCGCCCGGGCGAGCTCATCGCCGCCGTGATCCTGTCGGCCCTGCTCGGCATCGTGTTCTTTCAGTTCTTCGGCTGGGCCCGCAACCGGCTGACGAGTTCCTGGTACCAAGGGAGATGAATCATATGACATCCGAATCGACGACATCCCGGCCCGGTTGGAGGCGGAGCTGGCTCCGCCTGCTGGCCGGACTGTTCGCCCTCGTCCTGGTGGCCGCCGCCTGTGGTGACGACGGTGATGACTCGGACGGGGAGGCCACCGGTGGCGACGGCGAGACAGCGGCCGGCGGCCTGGCCGACTGCCCCAACCCGCTGGTCATCCAGACCGACTGGTTCCCCGAGCCCGAGCATGGCGCCATCTACAACTTGACCGGTGGGGAGGGTGAGATCGACACTGAATCCGGGCGGTTCAGCGGACCACTGGCCGCCGATCCCTCGGTGACCCTGGAAATCCGGGCCGGTGGTCCCTACATCGGCGACCAGCCGACGGTAGCGCTCATGGCCACCGACGACGACATCTTCCTCGGCTATGTCAACACCGACGAGGCCATCGCCAACTACGAGGAGTTCCCGACGACGGCCGTGGTCGCGCCACTGGACATCAACCCTCAGATCATCATGTGGGATCCCGAGACCTACGACATCTCGGGCTGGGATGACGTGAAGGACACCGGAGCGGTCATCGCCCACTTCGCCGGCGCGTCCTACGTCGAGTATCTGGTCGGGTCGGGCCTGGTCGATGAAGGCCAGCTTGATGGAACCTATGACGGTTCGCCCACCCGGTTCATCGCCGAGGGGGGCGCCCTCATCCAGCAGGGCTTCGCCACTCAGGAGCCCTACAAGTACGAAAACGATTTCGCCGAGTGGGGCAAGCCGGTCGACTTCCTGCTCATCCACGACTCGGGCTATGAGCTGTACCAGGGGCCACTGACCATCCTCGACAGCAAGCTCGACGACGCCGCCCGGTCCTGCCTTGACGCCTTCGTGCCGCTGGTCCAGCAGTCGATCATCGACTTCCAGGAGGATCCCTCGGCCACCAATGCTGCCCTGATCGAGGCTGTGACCGCCCTCGACAGCTTCTGGGTGCTGACCGAGGACGGCGTGGCCGACACCGTGGTCCAGATGGGTGGGCTCGAGATCGTCGGCAACGGGTCCGACGACACCGTCGGCAACTTCGATCTGGACCGGGTCGACGAGGTCATAGCCGCCACGGCCGAGCAGGTGCCGTCCATTCCGGTGCCCGAGGGCCTGACCGCCGAGGATCTGGTCACCAACGACTTCATCGACGAAGGCATCGGCTTCTGATCTTTTGAGGACGTGCACAGGTTCCCCTGTCCCGGCCAACACGGCCGGAACAGGGGCATTGCACGTCCAAAGCAACTGGATCAAACCCTGGGGAGGGCAGGGGGGGTTCAGGCTGGTAGCGGGGACGGGTCCCCCTGTGCTTGGGTAGAGGGAGTCGAGGTGTGGTTCGTGGTCCGGCCGTGTTGGCCGGACCACGAATACGAGCACCTCGACGACCAGCAGACGCCGCGCTAGACCGGTTCGGAGCGGTTTCGGGTGGCGAGGCGGGTGAATTCGGCCAGGAGGAAGGCGATGCGATCGGCGTAGTCCAGGATCATCATGTGGCCGCCACCGTCGATGATTTCCAGGCGGGAACGGGGGATGTTCTCGGCGATCAGCGTGTTGTAGTGAAGCGGGGCCAGCCGGTCGTGGGTGCCGGCCATTACCAGCGTGTCGAGCTCGATCGAGGCCAGTCGCTCGGTGATGTCGAATCCGATGAGGCCGGCCGTGGCCTCCCGTCGCACATCGTTGGGACACTGGCCGGTCGAGGCGATGACGTAGTCGATCAATTCGAGATTGGGGTGTTCACCGAACGCAGCGAGGCCGGCCCCCAGTCGCAACCGGTCGTCGAACCGGGTGAAGCGGTCCAGAGCCTCGGCCGACAGCAGACGTAGCCCAAACTTGATTCTCGGATGGCGCACGGTCGGGGTGGTCGCCACCGTGACCAGCTTGCGGACACGCTCGGCCGCCACCTGGGGATGTTCCACCACCAGGGTCATCGCCGCCATTGCTCCCATGGAATGGCCGACCAGCGTGACGTCGCGCAGATCGAGGGCGCTCAACACCTGAGCCAGATCGGCGGCCAGTCGGGGCACCCCGTAGCCATCGGTTCCCCGGGTCGAGTCACCGTGACCGCGTTGCTCGACGGCAACCACCCTGAACCCCTCGTGGAGCAGGCGGCGGGCCACCGGCGCCCAGTCGTTGCGGTTTCCGGTCAGGCCGTGAACCAGCACCACCGTCGGTCCCGACCCGGCCCGACGGACGGCGAGCCGGGCACCATCGTCCGTGGTGACGGTGGCGGCCGGAGAGGACGGAAATTCCAGAGGCTCCCCGGCCAGCGGATTGGGGTTGTCAGCCCACCGGTTGATGACACGCTGGGCCGCCAGATAGGCCGTTCCGGCCGTCGCCAGTGTTGTGGCCAGAGCCGCTATCGACTTCTTCACCCGATCCTCCTCACGTTGCAGTTCTTCAGTGTACGAGGCCGGTGTTGCCCATCATGAAGTCAGCTGTCGAGCCAGATCGATCAGACGATGCTCGGTCCCGGGTCCGGCGGAGAGCAGCACGCCGAGCGGCGTGCCGGCGCTCGAGATGGCAACGGGAATGCTCATCGACGCCCACCCGGCCACATTGAAAAGGTAGCTGTAGCAGAAGATCTCGTCGTTGAGTCGCACGTACTCGTCAACGTCCGCCACCTCACCTCCGACCTTGTGAAGGGGGATGGTGGACCGCCCCAACGTAGGCGTGAGAATCATGTCATGACCAGACAGGTCGTGATGCAGGCGCCGGGTGATGCGCTTCCGGAGCTCGACGCTGCGAGCCAGGTCGGCGTCGGTCAGCTCACCGACCCGTCGCAGCACGGCTCGAGTGGCCGGCTCCACCGTTTCCTCGTTTGCCTCCCGACCCAGGCGGCGGCACAACCACTCGACATCGAGGGCGATCGGCCGGCAGAAGACGGGGAACCAGGTTTCCATCAGCAGGTTGTAGTCGACCGGTGGATCCACCACCGCAACGTCGTGGCCCAGCTGCTCCAGCCGGGTCGCCGCCGCTTCGGTGGCGGCCACCACCTCGGGGTCGGGGGTTGCGCCGGCCCAGTGAGCGGTGGAAACGGCTACCGAATATCGCTGTCGCACCGGAAGGTAATCCCCGTCGGCCAGCACATCGAGGAGCAGGGCGGTGTCGTCCACGGTACGGGTCACGGCGAACTCGGCGGCGATACCGCCCCAGTCCGAAGCCGCCGTGGCCCGCTTCCACGGGATTCGACCGGCGCCCGGTTTCAGGCCGAACAACCCGCAGGCGGCGGCAGGGATACGTATCGAGCCGGCACAGTCGCCGGCATGGGCCACCGGTACCACGCCGGCGGCCACCGCAGCGGCAGCCCCTCCGGATGATCCGCCGGCCGACAGCGACAAGTCGTGGGGATTGCGGGTGACCCCGTGGACCCGGGACTCGGTGGTGCCGTGCTGGATGAACTCGGGCACGGCGCTCCGGCCCACGATCTGGGCTCCGGCCTGAAGGAGACGACGCATGAACTCGGCGGTGTGTTCGGCTCGGTTGCCGGCGGCCAATCGACTGCCCATCTCGACAAGTTGGCCCTCCACCGCTGAACCGTAGTCCTTGGCCAGGATGGGAACCCCGGCCAGGGGCCCGGTGCGCAATGCCTCGTCCGATCCGGTGTAGGGACGATCGAACCACTCGACCACGGCGTTGATGGCCTGATTGGTTTCCTGGTGGCGTCGGCCGGCCGCCTCGACCGCATCGGCTGCCACGTACTCGCCGGATCGAACGGCGGCGGCGATGGCGGACGCACTGGCCGGAGCCGAGTTCGGCAGGCAGGTCCGTCGGTCTCCGGTGTCGGCAATGCTGGTCGCACCCATAGGCCGGTCAGTGTACGGCCCGGGCGGTGCCGGGACGGTTCTGCATCGGTCGTCACCCTGGCTGTCAGTGGTCGTCGGTAGGGTGCTGTCGAATCGGGTCGACATCCGTCGGCCCGCCCTCGGAGTCATCTCCCGACAACCATGTCGCCCTCGACGCGTCACAAGGGATCTGGAATACTCATGTCAGTCACCGAGGAACAGCGGCGTAACCTGTACGCCGCGTTGGAACGCCTAATCGGCGCCGAGCAGGCCGGCCCACTCATGGAACTACTGCCCCGACACCCGATGTCGGAGCTGGTCACCCGCTCCGACTCGCAGGCCAACACCATCATGCTGCGTGGGGAGATGGCCGAGTTGCGGTCGGGCTTGCAGGGGGAGATGGCCGAGTTGCGGTCCGAGCTGCGTGGGGAGATGGCCGAGTTGCGGTCCGACCTGCAGGACGAGATGACGGTTCTGAGTGCTGAATTGCGAAGTGAGATGGCGGGATTGAGTTCCCGACTCGATGCCAGGATGGTGGCGCTCGAGTCCGGTCTCCGGGGCGAGCTGGCCGAGCTTCGGGGCGATGTTCGCCACCAGATCGGTGGTCTGTATCGCTGGGGAGCGGCTCTGCTCGCCACCAACGGGGCGGCGCTGATGGCTGCGCTCATCACCTGAACCAAGCTCTATTTCAAGCCGTCCCGCAGGCCCCGCCCGGTGCCACCGCGGGACGCCGTTGGAGTCTCAGTACCGGGCTCTTCTACTGGGACAGGGCCACGTGACCCTCGGACGGCTGCACGATCACGATGCCTTGGCCCTTGAACGCCAGTTGGGCGACCTCGCCGGAACCCCGGCCCACGAGACTCTGGGCCTTGAAGGTCCGGTTGATCGACGTCGTCAGCGAGGAACTCCAGGCCACGGCGGCCTGGGCGTCGGCATACGTCGGTTGATCGACCTGTAGAACCACCGGATCGCCGTCTGTGGTGATGGCGACCCAGCCGTGACCCTCCAGCCGGGTGTTGAACAGCCCGCCGGCGATCATTCCCGCTCCCTGGACCCGCTCGACATCCCAGCTCAGGCTGGGCTCGAAGGCCAAGACATTCCTGCCGTTGACCGTCAGTCCACCGCCACTGAGATGGATGACGTGAATCTGGTAGGCACTGTCGGCCAGGAACAGTTCGCCCTGACCACTGACCCGCATCAGGGACAATCCTTCACCGGTCATCGCCTTCTTGAGGAACTTCGACATGCCCGACCCCTCGTAGTGGAAGTCCATCTGGCCTTGGAACGCCACCATCGAGCCCTGGCGGGCCAGGATCGACTCACCCAACACGACCTTCAGCAGCCGCTTGTTCTGTAGCGCCACCCGTTGACTCGAACCGACCTCGGTGTACTGGGGGTCGGTCAGCAGGTCGGTGGTGATGCCGCCGATGCCGACCGGGGCGGCACTCGGACCTCCGGGCGGCGGGGGCGCCGAGCCGGTGGCTGGGGGCTGGGCGGGCCCGGGCGGCGGTGGCGTCGCATCGACCGTGGCTGGCGGCGGTGGCGTCGCGTCGGGTGGCGTCGCGTCGGGTGGCGTCGCCTCGACCGTGGCCGGCGGAGGGGGTGGCACGGCACTCGGGGGCGGTGGGGTTTCGTCGGCTGCCGCTGGGGGTGGGGTCGGATCGCTCGCCTCCGCAACCTCGTGGTAGCCGCTGTCACTCAGATCCGACGAGACATCGCCGGCGAACGGTTCCGGTCGGGGTGGAGCCGGAGGCGGAGGAACGGGGGCATCGGCAACCGGCTGCGGGGATGGGGGAGGTGGTGGTGGCGGCGGCGGTGGCGGTGGCGGCGCCTGGGTCTGACCGGGCTTGGGCCGTACCTGGGTGGTCCATTGATTGCCGTCCCAGTACCGCTCCAACTCAGGGTTGCCAGCCGGATCGTCGTACCAACCTGCGATAGCCATGGTCACAACCTAGCCCACTCCAAACCTCCGGTGGCGTTGTCGCCCCTCGACGTCGCCGGGTCGGTGTCAGGCGGGGTAGGCGTCGTGGCGGTGCAGCCACTGCATGGGCCATTCCAGGGTGTCTTCATCCCGACCTTTGGCCGTCATGTCGAGTAGCTGGTAGGCCGCATTCAGCAGATCCAGGCCGCGCGAGAACGTCTGGTAGGTCAGGAACACCCGGTCGGTCCTCGACGCCGAGGCGCCCCCACCGTCCTCGCCCGAACCCGGCGGCAATCGGCGATAGGCGCTCAGCCCGGGTGCTTCCTCACTCCCGAACGCGACGGTACCGAAGTTGTAGTCGGGTCGACCGGCGGCGATGGCGTCGGGCTCGAAGCTCACTCCCATGTCGTAGTTGAAGCGGCTGCCCAGCGACGATACCCAGTTGAAGTCCCAGCCCATTCGCCGTCGATAGGCGGCAATGGCGTCGATCGGGGCTCGCGACACGGCCACAAGGGTGGTGTCCCGATGGGCCAGATGGGTCTGGGTACCGTTGTAGTTGTCGGCCCAGAACGAACACGACGGACATCCTTCCTCCCAGTCCGGCCCCATCATGAAGTGATAGACCAACAGTTGTCCTCGACCGTCGAACAGGTCGGCCAACCCGACCTCGTCGCCGTCGAGCGTGGTGAACCGATAGTCGGCGGTGATCTCCAACCACGGCAGAGCTCGCCGGGCCGACGCCAGCTCGTCCAGGTGGCGGGTCAGGGCCTTCTCGCGGGCCATCAGCTCGATGCGGGCACGGCGCCACTGCTCGGCGTCGACCACCGTATGGTCGAAGCCGGCGGTCGATGCCGGTGAGGGAGGTGAGGTGTCCGTCGCCATCGTTCCCCCTACGGTTGCCGCCCGGTGAAGCCGAGCAGTCGATCGAGCGCCGGCCCGTCGTCGGCCACGGGCACGATGGAGCCGAACCCAACCCCGCGTGGGGCCTCGGGCGGGATGACGACCTGCCAGGTGGCCAGAGCGAATTCGGCCAGATCCTCGGGAATGGCGAAGTCGACACCGGCTCCCGTGGCGATGTCCCAGGCGTGGGTGGCGGCGTCGGACGCCATGACGGACATCGCCTGCTCGCCGGTCACCCGGCCGAAGGGCATGTCGTGGGTCGCGGCGAGAATCTCCGGCGTGGCGGCTGCCGCCAGTGTGTCGTAGGCGTCGGCCCATGCCTTGCCCGGTCCCTCGGCCATGTAGTCTGCGGCGTCGGGCATGGGCTCGCCCCGCAATCCGTGGGCCACCAGATGGCAGCCGCGGACGACGTGATCGCACACTTCGTGTACGTTCCATTCCGTGCATGGCGTCGGGTTCTCCCGATGCTCGGGGGCGAGTTGGGCGATCACCGACGTCATCAGTCGGTCGGTGGCGGCCAGGGCCTTCATGGGGTGCATGGCATGTCCTTTGTCGGGGCCCTTTGTCGGGTTCCTTTGTCGGCCGAGCAGACCATCGTCGCTCAGGGGGTGTCGTCGTCGAGCGGGTCTGCCTGCCGGCTGAGCCGTTCGATAATCAGTAAGCCATGGCTTACCTCTAATTGGTAAGTGAAAGCTTACCATTTGTCGCTAGCATGGCAACATGTCAACCATCACGGTGCAGCGACCGGCCGGTGACGGGAACTCACCGGGACTCGACCTCGTGGCCGGCGCCGTCAGTGACCCCAACCGACGCCGCATCCTCGAACTCATCCGGAACGACGAGTTCACGGTGGGGCAGATCGCCGAGCGCTTCCCGGTTTCCCGGCCGGCCATCTCGCAACACCTCCGGGTGCTGGAGGAGGCCGAGTTGGTGGAGATGCGAGCCTCCGGTCGTCACCGCTACTACCGCTGTCGGCCCGAGGGTTTGAACGGTCTGCGATCGTGGTTGGAGGAGTTCTGGACCGACCGCCTGGATCGCCTCAAGGACGAGGTCGAGCGGGAGCACCGACGGCGAGTCGAGCACGTAGGGAAGAGCCACACGGAAGAGAACACGGGCAAGGACATGAACAACGACACCGAGGAAGATGGCCGATGACCGGCAGGATCCGAGCAACCTTGATCGATGGGACGCTCGACGACGAGGTCGTCAACGTCAGCGTTCGCATCGCCGCCCCGCCTGAACTCGTCTTCGAGTTCCTCTCCGAGCGGGACAAGCTGCTGCGGTGGATGGGTCAGGACGCCAAGATCGATGCCCGCACCGGCGGTGTATTCTGGCTCGACGTGAACGGTAGCGACAAGGCGGCGGGCCGGTATGTCGAGATCGACCCTCCCCATCACATCTCCTTCACCTGGGGCTGGGAGGGTAGCGACACCGTCCCCCCGGGTTCGTCACTGGTCACCATCGACCTCAGAGTCGATGGAGAGGACACCATCGTCGAGCTGACCCATTCCGGTCTACCCACCGAGGCCCGCCAGTCCCATCTCGACGGCTGGTGCCATCATCTGCCGAACCTGGCGGTCTGACCGGGGGCGCCCGAAGCTCGCTGGGTATCATCGGCTCCGGACCGGACAATGCCGGTACCCGTTGTCAAACCGTCTGTTGCCTCCTCGGGACACGCCATGACCTCCGCACCCTCATCTGAGCCATCAACAACGCCGTCCCGCGGTTCGGCCGATCTCCCGGCGTCGACCGAGGTCGTCGTCATCGGCGCCGGTCTGGCCGGTCTCGCTGCGTCCCGGGTTATCCAGGAGGCGGGCCGCTCCGTGGTGGTGGTCGAGGCCTCCGACGGGGTCGGCGGCCGGGTTCGCACCGATGAGGTCGACGGCTATCTGCTCGACCGGGGCTTCCAGGTTCTGCTCACCGCCTATCCCGAACTCCACACCCAGGTCGACCTCCACGCTCTCGACCTGCGCCGCTTCGACCCCGGAGCCGTCGTGTGGGACGGCTCCTCGTTCGCCACCGTGGGCGATCCGTTTCGGCAACCGTCCACGCTGTGGTCGTCGCTGACCGCCCCCATCGGCTCACCTGTCGACAAGGCCCGGATCCTGGCCCAGCGGTTGCGCTTGTTGCGCGCCGATCCCCGCCGGCTCCTGCGAGGCCGGGATATCACGACCATTGCCGCCCTTCGGGACGAAGGCTTCAGCGAGACCATCATCTCCCGGTTCTTCCAACCCCTCGTCGGTGGTATTCAGCTCGATCCGTCATTGCGAACGAGTCGCCGGATGTTCGACGTCATCCTTCGCAGCCTCATCACCGGCGATGTCGCCGTTCCGGCGCGAGGTATGGGCCGGCTACCGGCCCAGCTGGCGTCCCGGCTTCAACCGGGCACGATCCGTGTCAGGACACCGGCGGCCGCCGTGTCTGCCGGCCGGGTTCGGCTCGGCGACGGTCGAATCATCGAGGCCGAACGTATCGTGGTCGCCACCGAAGGTCCGGTCGCGTCGCAGCTTCTCGATCTGCCACCGGTCGAATCGAATCCCGCCACCTGCGTATGGTACGGGACCGACCAGCCCATCGTGGCCGGCCCGCTGTCGAGGCCGGCCATCGTGCTCGATGGCACCATGGGAGGCCCGGCCCTCAACATCGCCCCCATGAGCCGGGTAGCCCCCGGCTACGCCCCGGCCGACTCCACCCTCGTCGCCGCTGCCTGCCCCGGGATGTATCGGCCCGATGTCGAACCGGAGGTTCGGCGTCAGCTCCGTTCCCTGTTCGGTTCCAGCGTCGACCGCTGGCGCCATCTTCGCACCGACACCATCGCCCACGGCCAACCCCGGCAGTACCCGCCGTTCTCGCCCAAGCGGCGGGTCGATCTGGGCGATGGAATCTTCGTCTGTGGCGATCACCGCGACACCTCGTCGCTGCAGGGCGCCATGTATTCGGGCCGTCGCTGCGGTGAGGCCGTTGTGCGCTCGCTGTGACGCCGCGCTGACCGGAGCTCAACGAGCCAGCAACGAGCCGTCCCGCAACGAATGGGCCACCCTGGTCGCCAGCTTGGCCTCACGGTTGGTGGCGAACTCCCGGTTGTCGGCGGTGAGCAGTATGCTCCGGCTGCCCCGGACCCCCAGCCACCGCAGTGGCTCGGGTTCCCACTTGGGCCAGGTCACACCGACCCACGGCAGGTTGGTGCGTTCGGTTTCGACCCCACAGATCAGTTCGGCCATGGTCCGCCCGGCCAGGTTGGAAGCCGCCACCCCTTCGCCCACGTAGCCGCCCATGGTGCCGGTGTGGCCGCCCTGTCCGTCGGGTCGGTAGTGAAGACCCGGCAGCCAGTTGCGGGGCATGCCCAGCACGCCGCCCCAGCGGTGGGTCACCCTGATGCCGTCGAGCACGGGGAAGAGTTCGAGCAGGGTGTCGGCGATGAGCTGGTGGGCCGACTTCAGTGTCTCGGCCCCGGGCTTGATGGCCGAACCGAAGAAGTAGGGCACACCTCGACCACCGAAGGCAAGGCGGTTGTCGGCTGTTCGCTGGCCGTAGATCACCATGTATCGGTCGTCGCAGAAAGTCGGCCGACCGGCCAGGCCGATCTGGTCGAACACGGCCTCGTCCAGCGGTTCGGTGGCCACCATGAGCGAGTAGATCGGCACCATGTCGCGGCGAGCCCCGTGCAGATCCCGGGTGTAACCCTCGGTGGCCCTGATGATCGATCGAGCCCGGATCCCGGTCCCGTCGGCCAGCATCACCCGGCCCGGCTCGATGGCCGACACTGCGGTCTGCTCGGCAATGGTCACCCCGGACTGCTCCGCCACCTCGGCCAGACCCCGGACCAGACGGGCCGGATCGAGAGCGGCGGCCGGGGCGAAGAAGATGCCGGTGTGCACATCGGTGGCGTTGAGATGGTGGCGGGCCTCCTCGGCGTTGAGCAGCCGGATCACGTCGGAGGTGAAGCCGACGGAATGAAGGTGGGCGACCTCCGCTTGTTGTCGAATGGCCTGGGGCCGATTGCGGGCCACTCTGATCACCCCGCCCTTGGCGTAGTGGCAGTCGATGCCCTCGGCCTCGGCGATCCGTCCAACCTCGTCAACGGCGTCGAACACGGCCTGGTTGAGCCGGAGGGCCTCGGCTGACGAGGACCGGGCGGCATAGCGCTCGAAGCTTCCGGCCAGCTCCCCCACACACCAGCCGCCGTTGCGGCCCGATGCCCCGAACCCGCAGTACTCCCGCTCCAGCATGAGAACCGACCGTGACGGGTCGATTCGGCTCAGGTAGTAGGCGGTCCACAGTCCGCTGAACCCGCCGCCGACAATGACCACATCCCAGTCCCGATCGGCCTCGATGTCGCTACCGGAGGTGAGATCGGACCACGACGGTCGAGGCTCGATCGGCGGATCGAGGCGATCGAGCCACAATGCTCGTGGTGTGCCTCCGACAATCGAGATGCCCACGCTGGCTGCCTCCTGTGTCAGGGTTGGGTAAACCGGAATCGAGCGATCTCGGCCAGGGCCTCGATCAGGTGTTCCACCGAGTTCTTGAACAACCGGGCTCCCGTCTCGGCGTCGGCCTGCGTCGGATCACCGATGACTCCGGACGGTCCGAAGTCGGAAGCCAGCCAGCCGAAGGTGACGGCGCCTCCGAATCGCACATGATCGTTGGCGGTCAGGTGGGCCGGCACACTGGCCTCGGCCCGGTCCATGGCCACCAGGTCGGGTCGGAGATGGAGCATGATGGAGGTCTCGGCGAACCCGGCGTGGATTCCCATACCCATCTCGCCCCGAGCCAGGTCCCCTTCGTCCACCCCGTCAGCGGTGCCGCCCTGGTCGGGGGGCAGGCTGGGGTGTAGTAGGAACGTCTCCAGCCCGTGGTTGAGTCGCAGTTCCCGGCACGCCACGTTGAGCAGCGACGAGTTGCCGCCGTGGCCGTTGAGGAAGGCCAGTTTGCGGGCCGATGTTCCCGCCAGTGAACGGCCGATGTCGTCGAGCACGGCCAGCATCGTCTGTGGCCCCAGCCATACCGTTCCCGGTGTCCCGGCGTGCTCGTTGGACTTGGAGTAGGCCAGCGGCTCCAGCAACCACAGGTCGAGTTCGTCACCGGCGGCGGCCACCACACTGCGGGCGCAGGCATCGGCGATGACCAGATCGGTGTTGAACGGCAGGTGGGGCCCGTGCTGCTCCACTGCGCCGACCGGAAGTATCAGGATCGACCCTGGTCCCACGTGGTCGTCGAAATCCGAGGCCCGGAGTTCTCCGAGCCGGCGCCCGGCCGGCCCGGCCGATCCCGGCACGCCTGCGTCGGAGGAGGTTCCGGTAGCCATGGCTCAACGGTATCGCCCCGGCCACCCCCAAACCATCGGCGCGATCGTGGGCAAAACCGGTCACTATTGACCGGTATCGCCCGAATTCGGCCAAGCATGGGCGTGTGGGAGGTTGTCAGTAGTGCCGGTTCAAATGCAACCCGACGCCGATTTCGATGCCGTGGTCGTCGGTGCCGGCCACAACGGGTTGGTGTGCGCCGGCTACCTGGCCCGAGCCGGACTGAGGGTGTGTGTGATCGAGGCCCGGGCCACCGCGGGCGGCTGTGCCGGTTCGCAGGACGTGGTCGGGGCAACAGTCAATATCTGCAATTGCGACCATTCCCTGATCCGCACCACCCCCATCATCGAGGACCTGGAGCTCGAGGCCCATGGCCTTCGCTACCTCGAACTCGATCCCGGCCAGGTGGGGTTGGGGTGGGATGCCCCCGGGCCCGTTCCCCTCTTCCGGTCGGTCGAGCGCACCCTGGAGGCGGTGGCCGTGCACTACTCCGACCAGGTCGACAACTACCGCCGGTTCGCGGCCGACGCCGTGCCGCTGGCCCGCATGGTGCTCGATGTGGCGGCCCGCCCTCCCGAACCGTTGTCGGTGATCAGGCGAGCCTCCAGGAATCTCCGAGTCTCGGCCCGATTGCTGGCCTGGTCCCGCCGTTCGGTCGGTGCGGTACTCCGCCACTACTTCGACCATCCCGGCATCATGGGACCGGCCATGGCCACCGGCCCGGCCGTCTGGGGCCTGACCTCCACCACCCCGGGCACCGGGCTGGGAGCCCTTGCCCTGGCCTTCAAGCACGTGGCGCCGGTGGGCCGTCCCCAGGGCGGCAGTGGGCAACTGGCCTCTGCGTTGGCCTCCAGTGTGGCCGCCGCCGGCGGTGCGATCATGACCAACAGCCGCGTGGTCGACATCCTGTGCGAGGGCAACGGGGTGCGTGCGGTGACCGTGGCCGACACCCGACGAACCGGCGGTGAAGGCCGGGACGGTCCCCGGCGGACAGGCGAGCCCGGCGGCGGTGGCGGTGCCGATGCACCGACCACGATCACGGCGGCAAATGTGGTGGTGGCCTGCAACCCGGCGGCCGCCATCGTGCGCTACGTCAAGAATCCTCCGGTCCAGGCCCGGGAGTTCGTGCGGCGGTGGGCTTCTCGACCCCACGTCGAGGGCTACGAGTCCAAGGTCGACGCCCGACTCGGCGAGCCACCCCGGTGGCGGCATTCGGCCGACGGGCGACTGGCCGAGACTGTCGGCTTTGTCGACCACCTGTCGCCGTCGACCCTGGTGGCGCCGTCCTTGGACGAGATCGACACCGCCCACCGGCTGATGGGGCGGGGCCGGGTGGCCGATCGCCCGATGCTGTTCATCAACGTGCCCACGGTGCTCGACGCGTCGCTGGCCCCGCCCGGCCAGCACGTGTTCAGCCTCGAGGTGCTGTTCACCCCCTATCGGCTACACGGCGGCTGGGCCGGGTCGAGCGAGCCGGAACGATGGCTGGAGGTGGCGGCCGGCCTGTTCGAACCGGGCTTCCTCGACTCGATCATCGACTGGCGGGTCGTGACCCCGATCGGCTACGAGTCCGATTTCAACATGCCGGCCGGACACGCCGACTCCTTCGCCGGCGGTCCGCTGGCCTCCCTGCTCGGGGGCGCAGAGCGGGAACTGACCCGGTACGAAACCCCGATCGACGGCCTCTACCTCACCGGTGCCGCCACCTTCCCCGGGGCCGGGGTCTGGGGCGCCCCCGGCCGAAACACGGCGCTCACCATGCTGGGTTAGATTCCATCCTGGTCCGACCCTCGGCCGACCTCAGTTGCGGTCGACCCGCACGATCTCATACGGGGTTGTCGGTGTGGCCGGGGCGCCGAATTTGGCGTTCACGGCATACAGCGACGAGCCGAATCGAGCCGAGGTGGTGGGCACGTTGTAGGCGGAGCTGGTCAGGTACTCGACTACCGTGCCCGAGGACAGATCGGCCGACAGATCGATGACGGCGATCCGGTTCGATCCACCCTCGTTGACATACAACGTGCGACCAAGCAGCACCAGACCGTCGCCGACGACGGGAACACCGAGGTTGATCAGGGTGGCCACACCGGTGGCCGGATCCACGGTGTAGAGTTCGGCCGCCGACGAGCCGGCCAGTATCAGTGTTCCCCCGTCGGAAGTGGCCTCGATGCCGTTGGCGTTGAAGCCACCGGGCACGAAGGTGAAGTCGCCGCTCAATGCGATGGTGCGGGCCGGGCCGTCGACGCCACCGCGAGAGTCGAGCGGAACCTCGTAGATCTCCGGGACGAACGAGTTGGTGAAGTAGGCCGCGGTCCGGGTGACGATGACGTCGTTGATGAACCCGGGCCCCAAATCCAGCTGGGCCACCGTGGCCCCGGTGTCACCGTCGTACACCGTGGCGGTACCCGTGGGTCCACCGGCCACGAACAGTGCCCCGGAGCGATCGTCGAAGGCCAGGCCGACGGAAATGCCGCCCTCGGTGCCGGGAACCAGGATGTCGCCCTCTCCCGACCGTAGATCGCCCTTCCAGATCGCGCCATTGGCCAGCGATCCGGCGTAGACGTCGTGTCCGGTGCCCACCGCGATGCCCTCGGGGAAGAAGCCGTCGGGCAGGGGGATCACGTCGGGGTACGCACTCGATCGGGCCGCTGCCGGGGCCGCCACCGTCAGCAGGCCGGCGAGCAATGCCATCAGGAAGGTCAGTCTTCTCATGGTTCCGCCTTTGATATGGAATCTTCCCTGAGGCTAATCGTCAGTTTGCCATTTCGCCACGAGCGGCGAACCTGGATCCGGATCAGCGCCATCCGTTCATCGGGCCTTCGGATGCCGACAGTCGATCGGCGGGCCCCGACGTGATGTCCTCGACTGCGCTCGTGTCATCCATTGGTGGCGGGGACAATGGTGGAGGGAACATATGGAGGGAAGCATGCCTGTTCTACCGGACATCCGCTTTTTCGGCCTGTCGGCTATCGGTCGGGAATCAGGGTGGTTCCGGTGACTGCCGGTTTTCGATGACGCCGTCTCGCTCCGGCCGATGGTCCGGGTCGGAAGCACCTTCGGTGTCCACACTCCTCTGGTGGCCGCCGCCCGGTCGATGGCCTCGACCGTGACGTTGAAAGCAGTGGCCATACCCATCGATGATCCGGGCCGGGCCATTGTCGATGAGGTCGTCGACGTTGCCCTGCTGATGGGATCGACCCGGTACGACCACCGTCTTCATCGAGTGCCCCTGTTCCGCGAGTCCAGGGTGGCCGTGCTCCGGGATCATGGTGGGCCGGGGGAGGCAGGCCGGTTGCCACTGGCCGTCCTCGACCGCTTCGAGTGGCCGTCACTGCCCGAGCACGGCGACCACCGGTACCTGCAGCCCTGGATCTGCAGCGATGTGCGCCCCGGTCCGCCGCCCCGGCAGGGTCCTGTGGTGACCGACCCGGCTGGCCGGTCTCCCTGGCCGGACCCCGTTCGGCCCGCCGGCAGATCGACGAGCTGGCCCGGCTTCTGCTTGCGGCCACTCGGCCACCGGCTACAGTGTCGGGCATTGTGGGGTCGTGATCGGGACTCCGCCGGAGGGTAGGCAGACGACAGGGCGGACGAATCGGCGCGGAGGGCGCAGAGGCGGCACAGGCGGTGGATGGCAGGGATTCTCCTACCGAAACGCATGCAGAACCACACGGGGAACTCCTGGCCCGAACCGCGGCCGGTGACCTCGCGGCCTTCCACCGTTTCTACTGCGAGACCAACGATTTCATCCGTCGCTACGTGGCCTCCCGAGTCGACGTCCACGACGTCGATGACGTCGTGGCCGATGTATACGTCAAGGCCTTTCGGGGCGCTGGACGGTTCAAGCCCCAGGGCCGACCGGCGGCGGCATGGCTGGTCACCATCGCCCGCAACACCGTGGCCACCCACCATCGCTCCCGTTCCCGGCGCAGGCTGGGTCCGACCGGAAACGACCGGCTGGAGCGAGGGGTGGAGGAGCAGCTGGTGGAACGGGACGACGAGGCCGCCCTGCTCATGGCTCTGGCCGAACTCAGCCCGGCCCATCAGCAGGTCTTGAAGCTGCGGTTCTTCGACGAGTGCTCGGTGGCCGACTGCGCGTCCCGCATGGCCATGACCGATCAGGCGGTGCGGGCCATGACCTACCGGGCGCTGCAATCGTTGCGTCGAGTCCTGGGCGACCGGCCGGAGGACATCCTGCACCGAGGTGACGGCCATGGCGGCTGAGATCGACAACCCCGGCCATCTCGATCTGTCGCTGACCGTGGATCTCGGGTCAGGCGATCACGAGGTGGCCGTCCTCCTGCCGTCAACCGAGGACCGACCGGCCACCGGCGAGGATCTGTACCGGCTGCTGACGAGGCGCTTCGGCTCGGTTCCGCTGCTGACGGTGGAACGCACCGGCAGGCTTCTGGCCCGGTCGTCGCTGCTCGACCGGTTGTCGAACGGGGTGGGGCTGCTGACCGGTGATCGACTGGTGTCGATTCATGAACCGAATCGGGGCGATACCGGAGACGACGGTGTGGTGGTGGAGTTCTTGACCGGTCCGGAGCGGGGCGGCAGAGTGGTCGTCGGCTCCGATGTGATCATCGGCCGGGACACCCACCCCGGGTTCGATACCCCGTCGGTCTCGCGCCACCACTGCCGGTTGCAGGTGGGAGCGTCGGGCCTGCTGGTCGAGGATCTGGGAGCCACAAACCCGACCGTTGTCAACGGCAGGCCCCTCACCCCCGGCTACCCGACCAATGTCCTCCCCGGTGACGTGGTCGACGTCGGCCGTGTCACGTGGCGCCTGGTCGACCTACCGGAACCGGTGTTCGACCCCACCGGTCGATCGCGGCACTATCGAGCGGGACGGCTGCTGGTGGGTCGGGCGCCCCGACCCCTGCCCGGCCGGCCCCAGCTCGAACATCGCCTGCCCGACGCACCCACCCGGCCGCCCGATCGCCGGTTCCCGCTGGCCACCGCCGTCGTCCCTCTGATGATGGGGGCGGTGATGGCCTTCGTGTTCAGCCCGTTCTTCGCCCTGTTCATAGCCATGAGCCCGTTGATGGTGGCGTGGACCTTCCTTGACGACCGGCGTTCGGGCCGGCGGCAGTATCAACGCGAAGCGGCCGAGTACCGGTCGGCGCTGGCCCGACACCGCCTGGTCATCGCCGACGCCCACGATCAGCTGGCGGCCTGGCAGCGGCGACGGAGCCCGGCGCCGGATCAGATCCTGCGCTGGGTCAAGGCCGGGGCCCGGGAGTTGTGGTGGCGCCAACCCGGTCACGACGACTTCCTCACCGTCGCCGTCGGCATGACCGACCTTCCCAGTGAGCTGGTGGTGCATCGGCCCACCACCGGCGCTCCGGAGCTGGTGGCGGCCGCCGCCGACGTGGCAACCGACCATCGCCTCGACATCGACACCCCGCTGACCGTCGACCTGGGCGGCACCCCGGTGGTCGGTATCACCGGCCCGGCCGCCGACGCAGTGGCCGTGGCGTCGTCCCTGGTGGCACAGCTTGTCGGATTGCGATCCCACCGAGACCTGGAGCTGGCTGTCATCGCCCCCGAGCACGGCCGGCACTGGAGCTGGACGGGCCGGCTACCCCATGTGATGATCAACGGTCCCGGCTCCGTCGCCGTCGACAAGGGCCCGGTCCGGTTGGTGGCCGGTGACGACGATCAGGCCCGTGCCGTGTTCGACATCCTGCAGCGCCGCCTGGCCGAGCGGCTCGACCAATCGGCCGAACGCCTGGGCGGCGGCCGACGGCTTCCCCACACCGTCGTGGTGCTTCAGCCCCCGGTCGGATTGTCCCCGGCCGCCGTGGGTCGATTCCTGGAGCAGATCCCGGATCACGGCTTCTCCGTGCTGTACCTGGCCGAGTCCGTGGGCGACCTGCCCGGCACGGTCGGCGTCCACATCGACCTGATCGGATCGACCCCCTACCAGTCGGCCACGGAGCCCCCGCCCGCCCCCCTCGATGTCGTCGCCCCGCCGACCGACGACCGGTGCCGTCGAATGGATGTGGAGATCATGGCCACCGGACTCGTTCACCGGGGGGTGCGGGCCTGGACCCTCGAACCCGACACGGTCTCGACCATGGCCCGGTGTCTTGCTCCGCTGGTCGATGTCACCGCCGGCGCCGCCGATGGAGATGTACCCGATTCGATCACCCTGACCGAGCTGCTGGACGACCCCCGTCTCACATCCGATCCCGGCCTGGTGGCGGCCCGGTGGACAGCAGATCGTCCCGGCCTGGCGGCCGTGATCGGCCAGAGCCGCGACGGTCCGCTGATCCTCGACTTGAAGGTCGACGGCCCCCATGGTCTGGTGGCGGGAACCACAGGAGCGGGCAAGAGCGAGTTTCTGCGCACCATGCTGGCCTCACTGGCTTTGACCCATGCCCCGACCGAGGTGAACTTCATCCTCATCGACTACAAGGGCGGGGCCGCCTTCCGCCAGTGTCGGCACCTGCCCCACACCGTGGGTTTCGTGACCGACCTCGACGGCCGGCTGGCCCGCCGAGCCCTGATCTCGATGCGGGCCGAGCTGCGCCGCCGGGAGAAAGTGCTGGCCCGAGCCGAGGTCTCGGATCTGGCCGAGATGGCCCGCCGCCATCGCCACACCGTCGATCGGGATCTGGTGCCGGCCTCGCTGCTGATCGTGATCGACGAGTTCGCCGCCCTCAGGACCGAGGTGCCGGACTTCGTCGACGGTCTGGTCGACGTGGCCCAGCGGGGGCGCAGCATGGGGGTCCACATGATCCTGGCCACCCAGAAGCCGGGCGGGGTCATCACCCCCCAGATCGAGGCCAATACCAATATCCGGATCGCCCTGCGGGTCGCCACCGTCGGCGACAGCAATGACGTCATCGGCACCTCGGACGCGGCCGACATACCCACGGAACTACCGGGTCGGGCCCTGCTCAAGATCGGCGGCGCCGACAACATCACGGCGTTCCAGGCCGCCTATGTCGCCGGCAGCACAGGTGGCCACGAGGCTCAAGCCGCCATTGCCGGAATCCCCTACGGCATGGTCAACGAATCGCCGGTCACCATGGCGTTGGAGTCACCGATCGAGCCGCCATCCGAGCCCGGGACGGCCGGGCCCGACTCGACCGGGGACCGGCGAACGGAGCCGGAATCGGATCTGGACCGGATCGTGACCACGGTGCGCAACGCCTGGGCCGAGGCAGCACCGGGGCTCACCCACCGGCCGCTGCATCGACCTTGGTTACCGCCCTTGCCCCCGATCGTCACCGTCGATGGACTCGACCTCGAACCTTCCGACCGGCTGCAAACGGCCGATGGCAGCCTCCGTGCATCGGCAGGCCATTCCGCTCCTCCGGCCGTCATCGTGGGCCTGGCCGACCGGCCTGAACAGCAGCGCCGGCACCCCTACCGGCTCGAGATGTCCGGCAATCTTGCGGTCTACGGATCGTCGGGTACGGGCAAGACCACCCTGTTGCGGACCATCGCCTTTCAGCTGGCCCGGGATTCCCTCGCTTCCCGGAACGAGACGGAAGCGGCCGGCAAGCCGAGACCCTCGCCGCCCTTCATCTACGCCGTCGACGCCGGCGGCGGCCTGGCCATGATCGATGTACTGCCGGGGGTGGCCGACGTGGTGGCGGTTGGCGACCACGAGCGGCTGCAACGCCTGCTGGCCATGATCCGCACCGAGATCGACGATCGGCGGTCCCGGCTGGTGGCGGCCACCGCCGGGTCGGTGTCGGAGCTGGACGACCCACCACCGCAATGGCTGGTGATGATCGACGGTTTTGCCTCGTTCTGGACCACCGTGGACCGGTTCGACTTCGGTCACCGGGCCGATGAGTTCGCCCGCACCTTGAGTGAGGCCAATGGTGTCGGCATCTCGTTTGTGATCACCGCCGACCAGCGATCGGCGATCCCTCCGAGCTGTCTGGGTGCCATCGGCACCCGGCTGATCCAACGCCTTGCCTCGGCCGACGAGTATCGGGCCCTCGACGTCCGCCATCCGCCACCGCCGGAGCGCATGCCCGCCGGCCGCACCCTGGTGGTCGGCGCGTCCGGATCCACGGTGGAGATCCAGGTTGCGGTGGCTGCCCCCGGTTCGACCACCGTGGCCGAGGACGACCCCGAACCGGCGGTGCCCGCGGCATCCGATCCCGTCACACCGGCTCGACTCGATGCCGACCTCACCACGGGAACCGCACAGGCCCGGGCCATCGAAACCTTGGCTCGACGGCTGCGAACCCAGGGAGTGACGCCCACGGCCGCCTCGGTCCGTACCCTCCCCGACGTGGTCCCCATCGCCTCGGTCGGTGAGGCCCACACCCCGGCTGCGGTACCGATCGGGTTGGACCAGCAGCTCCGCCCCCTCCATCTCGATCTGGCCGACCACCCGACGCTGCTCATCGTCGGCGGGGCCGGCAGCGGCAAGTCGACGGCGCTGCAAACCGTGCTGGCCCAGCTCGACTCGATCTCCGACGACATCCGGCTGGTTGCGGGCAGGAAATCCGGCCCTCTGGCCGATCACCCATCGACCGTTGCCATCGGTAGCGGCCCCGGAGGCCAACAGCTCGCCCGGTGGGCCGAGGAGCTGGCCGAACGGATCCACTCCGGTACCGATGACGGTGGCCACCGGCCCGTGGTGTTGGCCATTGACGATGCCGACACCTTCTTCGATGACGGCACCGTGTCGCCGGCCTTGTCCTCCATCGTTCTCCACGGGCGTGACGCCGGGGCCATGATCCTCATGACTGCACCGTCGTTCCGAACCGCCCACGCCTACGAGACGTGGATCCGGGCCATGCGCAGCGCCGGCCATGGACTGATCCTGCAGCCCGACGGCGACAAGGAGGAGGACATCTTCGATGTGCGGTTCCCCCGGGGTTCGGCCCTGCGCTTCCCCCCTGGGAGGGGTTATCACATCCGACGCTCGACGGTTGTCCCCGTCCACATCGCCCTGGCTCCCGGGAGTCGAGATCAGGCGGGTGAGTAGGCGAACTCAAGCGTGGGGGGGGCGAACACCCGGTCGCCAGGCCGATGCGACATCGGGAGGTCCTATTCGGTCCGGAAGCATGGGCGGTCAGACAGTGATGGAACGAGAGCTGCCCGGGATCGAGCATGACGACGATCGCACCACCGGTGCCACTGCGCCACTCCCCCATCGTCCGGGCGATTCCACCGACCATGGAGCGGGACGGTGGCGCACATTCGCCAAACGTCGCATCATGTATGGGGACGACGCTAGGCTTGCCGCAGCGGTGGGTCGCTCCCGGCACTTGGTCGGGGCTCGGGGTGGCGGCGGGCCGTGGACAAGGCGGAAACGGGTAGAGGGAAAGGCGGCGCGGCGGATGACGGCGACCCAGAATCGTCCTGGACCCCTGCGGGGTTCCGACGGTCAGGTGTTCGATCTGGCCGAGGCATCGGTGACCGGGCGGCGGACCCGGATACCCGAGCTTGCGCTCGGCGTGCTGCTGGTGGCCGGGTGCGCGCTGGCTGCGGTGGCCTGGCAGACCCTGTCCGATCCGTCCCGGGCGGTGCTGGCCGTGCGCAACGACATCGACCGGGGCGACATCATCACCGCCGCCGACCTACAGGCGGTGGAGATCGCCACGGACGACCAGGTCAACCTGATCCCCTCCGGTAGCGCCGCCACCATGGTCGGTCGCATCGCCCAGGTCGATCTGGCCACCGGCACGCTGTTGACCACGGCGATGGCGGCCGATGTGGCCGCCATCGGTGACGGCCAGGCCCTCGTCGGGTTGGCCGTCGAGCGGGGCTCGTTGCCGTCGACCTCGCTTCGTCCCGGCAGTCGGGTCGACGTGGTGCTGACCCCGTCCGACGACGACGCCTCGCTGTTGTCGACCGATGGGGCGGTGCTGGTGGCCGGGGCCGAGGTGTCGGAGGTGACGGGGACGGCCGCCGGCAACGACCGCACCGTGTACGTCTCACTGCTGGTCGATCAAGACGACGCGGTCAAGCTGGCCCGGGCCGCCGCCCACGACCGGGTCCGTCTGATCGAGGTTCCCGAGGCCGGACGGTGACCCTGCTCTGCCTCGGATCGGTCAAGGGCTCCCCGGGGGTGACCCTGACCACCCTGCTGACGGCTGCGGCGTGGCCCACGGCCGAGGGCCGACGCAAGCTGCTGGTCGAGGCCGACCCCGACGGTGGGGCTCTGGCCCTCCGCTACCAGATGCCGACCCGACCGGGTCTTTTGTCCCTGGCCGCCGCCACCGGCAACACCCTCAGCCGTGACGGCATCTGGGACCACGCCCAGTCGCTTCCCGGTGGGCTCCCGGTGGTGGTGGCACCGTCATCGCCGGAGCAGGCGTCGGTGGCGCTGCGTTCGGTGGGCGCCGATCTGGGAGACTGGTTGTCGGCCAGTCCCATCGATGTGCTGGCCGACGTCGGCCGCATCAGCCCCACGACGCCCAGCCACCGGTTCCTGGCTGCGGCCGATGCCGTGCTGGTCGTGGCGCGGCCGGTCGCCGATCAGCTGCAGCCGGCGGCCTACCGCATGGCCACCCTGGCCAAGTCGGTGCAGGTCGGCTGGGTGCTGATCGGCGACCGGCCCTACAGCCCGGAGGATGTGGCCGAGGCGTTCCACTTCCCGGTGGTGGCCGTGATTCCCTTCGACGAGCGCACTGCCACCCGCATCAGCGATGGGGTCAATCCTCACAAGCTGCGACGCAGCCCGTTGCTGCGGGAGGTGGCCCGGTTCGCCGGCTCCCTCTCGGGCTGGCTGGCGGCCAAGCATCCTCCGGCCCCGCCCACACCGGCCCCCGACGGGAAGCAGGAGGATGAGCCGGCATCGATCGGACCGCCGGTCCCGTCCGAGGAGTCGGCGTCACCGTGACCTCCGTCGACGGCGAGCTGGTCCGCCGCCTGGCCCGAACCGTTGGTGAGCAGCTCACCGAACGGTCGGCCGAGGGGTGGTCCGACGACGACCGCCGCATGTTCGCCCGCAACCTCGTGCACCAGGCCATCTCCGACGAGAGCGAGCGGCGGTTGGGCCGGGGTCGACCGCCTCTGGCCGCCGACGAGATCCAGCACCTGGGTACGGCGGTGATCAACCGCATGTTCGGGCTGGGCCGACTCCAGATCCACATCGACAATCCGGCGGTGACCGACATCTATGTCAACGGCCATGACAACGTCCATCTCACCTGGCGGGACGGGCGCTCCACGGTGGAGGCCCCGGTGGCCGAGAACGATGCCGAGCTGATCGAGATGATCCGGGCCCAGGCCCGACGATCACGGCATGAACACCACTGGGATCCGGCTTCCCCGGTGCTCGATCTGCAGCTGCCGTCGGGCGACCGGCTGAATGCCGTGGCCTGGGTGTCCCAGCGGCCGTCCATTTCCATCCGCCGCCACGATTTCGCCATCAGTCGACTCAAGGAGCTGGTGGATCTGGGCACCATCAGTGAGGCCCTGCACCAGTTGTTGCGGGCCATGGTCAAGGCCCAGTTCAACATCCTGGTCGCCGGTGGCACCGGAGCGGGAAAAACCACGCTGCTCCGGTGCCTGATCAACGAGATTCCGAGCCACGAGCGGCTGGTCACCATCGAGGACTCGCTGGAGATCGGGGTGAGCCGATTCGGGTCCCTGCATCCCAACCATGTGGAGATGGAGGCCCGGGAGGCCAACGTGGAGGGAACGGGAGCGGTTTCCATGCATGACCTGGTTCGCGCCGGTCTGCGCATGGGTCCCGACCGGGTCATCGTGGGCGAGATCAGAGGGGCTGAAGTCGTTCCCATGCTGTTGGCCATGAGCCAGGGCAATGACGGCTCGATGTCGACCATACATGCCGACTCCACGGCCGGCGTCTTCCCCCGACTCCAGACCTACATGGCCATGACCCCGGAGCGGTTCGACGCCCGCACCGCCAATCTGATGGTGGCCAACGCCGTCGACGTCATCGTCCACATCGCTCGCCGCCGGGGCGACGGTCGCAGGGTCATCACCAGCGTCAGGGAGATCACCGGGTCCGATGGCGACCTGGTGTCGTCCAACGAAGTTTTCGCCCCCGACCACCACCAGCAGGCCCGGCCGTCGTGGCGATTCGAAGACCACACCTTGGGCCGGTTGGAGGCCGTCGGCTTCGATCGGCGCTGGCTCGATCCCGCCGCCGGCCGCTGGGAGGCGGACCGGTGAATGCACTGATGGCCGCCACCTTGGGAGCGGTGGCGGGGCTGGGCCTGTTGCTGATCGTCAACGGCGTTCGAGGTCGGCCGGTGTTGCCGTCTTGCAGCCAGGTCTTCGGCCGGAGGGTGTCGCAGGAAACGATTTTGGCCGTGTCGCTGGTGGCGCTGCTGGTCGGGGTCGGTGTCCTCACCGTGACCGGGTGGCCGGTGGCCGCCTTCGGTGCCGCCGTGGCCACACTGGCCATACCGCGCAGCTTCGGAGCCCGGCAGGACCAGCGTCGGTACGTCACCCGAACCAACGCCATCGCCGCCTGGAGCGAGCTCGTCCGGGACAACATGGCCGGCGCCGCCGGGCTGGAGCAGGCCCTTCAGGCCAGCGTGACGGTGGCCCCGCCGGCCATCGCCCCCGAGCTGCAGCTGTTCTCGATCAACCTGGAACGCGGCTCCCTGATCGATGCTCTGGGCACCCTGGGACGCGACCTCGACCACCCATCGGCGGATCTGGTCGTCGCCGCCCTCACCAGCGCCGCCCGGGGCGAGGCCCGGGAGCTGGGGCCGTTGCTTGGTCGGCTGGCCTCGGCCACCCGGGCCGACAGCCGAATGCGGGAACGGGTGGAGGTGGGCCGGGCCCGCATCCGCACGTCGGCTCGAATCGTGGCGGTCACCACCGCCCTGACCGTCGCCTTCCTCTGGGTCTTCGCCCGGGATCTGCTCGGGGCCTACAACACCGTGGCCGGCCAGCTGTGGCTGTGCGTGGTGGCCGCCATCTTCGTGATCGGGGGGTGGACGTTGCGTCGATTCGCCCGATTCGACATGCCCGACCGGTTCCAGTCCCGCCGTCACGATCCGGCCGTCGTGCCGAACATGGAACGGTCATGACCGGATACGGAGCGGCGCTGCTGGGGGCGGGCAGTGGCCTGGGTTTGCTGCTCATCATCCGGGCCTTCGGTCGGCGTCCGACCTCGCTGCACCACTTGTCTCGAACCCTGTCCTCCACCGGACGTGGTCTCGGCGCCACCGGCTCTTCACGCCACGCCCCGTCCCCCGGCGCCTCACCGCCCGGTGCAGGGTCACCCGTCCCTGCCTTGGTCGGCGGAGCCGGCTCGGACCTGCGATCGGACGGGGTCGACATGGGTACCCGGGCCGGTCGTTGGGCCGTGGGGTTGATGGAATCGTTCGGTCTGGGCGATCCGGCCCTGTTGCAGTCGCGGCTTCGGGTCCTGGACAAGTCCATCGAACAGCATGCCTTCGAGAAGTTGGCGGCCATGATCGTGGGTCTGTGCCTGCCTCCGGCGGCGTGGCTGATCCTGACCACCTCGGGGTCCTCGCCGCCGATGCTGGCCACGGCGGTGGCGTCAGTTGTCCTGGCCGTCGGTGGCTTCGTCTACCCCGATGTGCCACTGGCCGAGCAGGTGGAGGAGCGACGTCGCTCGTTCCGCCATGGGTTGGGGGCCTATCTCGAGCTGGTGTCGGTGTTGCTGGCCGGCGGAGCCGGCACCCAGACGGCCCTGCAGTCGGCGGCCGACGCCGGAGGCGGTTGGGCCTTTGCCGAGCTCCGACGGGCCCTCGACCGGGCGGCAGCCACCAACCGATCAGCCTCCGAGCTGTTCGACGAACTCGGCATGGAGCTCGGGGTTGACGAACTGCGAGATCTGGCTGCGTCCCTGGCTCTGGCCGGGGGACACGGAGCACGGGTCAAGGACTCCCTGGTGGCCAAGGCCGACGCCATGCGCCACACCCTGTCCACCGATCTGGAAACCCTGGCCGAGGCCCGCACCGAGCGCATGATCGTGCCGGTGGCCATCATGACCGTCGGGTTGACCGCCTTCGTGGGATACGGCGCCATCAACGCCATCACCTCGGGTAGTGATGTGGTCGATCCCGAGATCAACACCGAGATCGAACCATGACGGCCGGACTGTTTCGACGGTGCACGTCACGCCACGATCCCGCCGGTGTTGAAGATGGTGGAAGCCCCCGCACCGGACCCTCTCACCCCTTGTTTTCTCTCACCTCAACCATCCAGCACACCCGCCGCTGCCCGGACCATGGAGACCAGGCCCGGCAGCACGAGAACCGTGGAAGGCACCCATGAACCATTCATCAGACCCGATGCCGTCGGAGGAACAGCAGGCGGTTCCGCCTTCCGGTTCGCTCCGCTACACCCCGTTCTACCACCTGCTTGGGCTTCGGCACCGTGTCTACGACAGGACTCATGACGAGCGGGGTGCCCTGACCACGGAAATGATGATCCTGACCGCGGTTCTGTGTCTCATCGCCGTTGCCGCCTATGCCTTGCTGAACGGCGCCATGGGTGACGCCGCCGAGCAGATCGATGTGAACATCGACAGTGGTGGCTGATGACTCCGAGGGTGACGTCGGGATGGCCACCACCGAGTTGGCCATCCTGTTCCCCATCATCATCATGCTGACCTTGTTCCCGTTCCAGGTGGCCCTCCACTGGCACGCCAAGCAGACGGCCGACCTGGCGGCCGAGACCGGTCTGGATGTGGGCCAGGTCGAGAATGCGACCGTGGGCGAGGCCAGGGAGGCGGCCGTCTCGGTGCTGGCCGCCACCGGGCAGCTGGTCGACGGTTCCGTGGCCGTCGACCGGGGTGGGGATCTGGTCACCGTCACCGTCACCGGTCGCAGTCGGTTCCGGGTTCTGCCCGGTTCATGGCGGGTCGAGGCCACGGCCCGGGGCCGGGTCGAGCGATTCGTGGCCGAGGACGAACGATGAGCGGGTTCCACCATCGGGTTCGGCTCGATGCGGGAATGGTGTCCACCGAGCTGGCCGTCTGCGTTCCCGTGGTGCTGTTCGCGTTCGTGGCCCTGGTCATGGCCGGGGGGCGGCTCGTACAGGCCGAGGGCGAGGTGACATCGGCGGCTCAGGAAGCGGCCCGGGCCGCCACCCTGCACCGCTCGATCGGGCCGGCACGGTCCGCCGCCGGGTCGATCGCCCGGGCCAACCTGGAACAATCGGGCACCACCTGCCGAGCCGGTGGACCCGAGATCGATGTGGCCGTCGACGTCCCGTCGGGCCTGATGGAGAACGGTGCCATCGTGACCGTGACCGTCACCTGCATCGCCGATCTCGGCGACATCACGCGGATCGGGTTGCCGGGCTCCATGGAGTTCCGGGCCCAGGGCCGGGAGATCATCGACGAGTTCAGGAGTTCACCATGAGCGGCCCCGCCCCGACTCGACCGATCGCACGGCGATCCGACGTCGCCATCGACGTGGGCAAGGGCGTGCTGGCCACGGCGAGCATCACCGCCGTGCTCGTCGGGTTGCCGTGGCTGCTGGTGTCGGTCATCGGCATGCCGATTGGCGACCTGATCGCCGATCTCACCGATCCCCTCAGTTCGGACAACGCCAGGGCGGCGGCCGCCCTCCGGCTCGGGCTTTCCGCTGTGGTCTGGTTGGCCTGGCTCCAGGTGGCGTGGGCCTTGATGGTCGAGTTGGTGGCGGCTGTTCTGGGCCGGGCCGCGGCCCGATCGAGGCTGGTGGTACCGGCCGTGCAGCGGTCGGCCCGCAATCTGGTGGCAGCGTCGATGTTGCTGTTCACCACCTTCACCGCCCCGGCTTCGGCCACGGCCCTGGCCGGACTGCACCCGACATCGGTTCACACCGCCGATGCCACCACCGTCGGCCCCGCATCGTTCACCGAACTCCGGTCGAGGTCGGGTGATCACCGCGGGCCGGGCGTTGCCGCCGGCCTCGTCGATGCCGAGGGTGCCGTTGACTCCGAGGTCTCATCCGACTGGGCCGCGGCGGGCACGGCCACGGCCGGTGGGTTCGCTCGGTCGGCCGCCGTCGACCGAGTGCCGGGACTACACCGTGCATCGGGCCCGACGGCCCGTTACACGGTGCGGCCGGGTGACACCCTATGGTCGATCGCCGAGGCAACGACCGGTGACGGCTTCGCCTGGCGCACCATCCGGGACCAGAACCTAGGCCGCTTGATGAGCGACGGTAGCCCGGTCACCGCCGCCACCGAGACGGTGACCCCGGGCACGGTGTTGTTGGTGCCGGGCTCCGGCACCGGCGATCTCGTCGACGACGGCCCGAGCCTCTCGGCGCCGGTTGCGGGTCACGTCATAGTGGAGTCCGGCGATCACTTCTGGGCGCTGGCCGAGGACACGCTGGCCACAGGCTGGGGTCGGAATCCGACCGACGAGGAGATCACGCCGTACTGGTCGGACATGATCGAGCTCAATCGGGATCGGCTGCTGCCTCCGGGCGACCCTGATCTCATCCATCCCGGCCAGCAGTTCCTGACCCCACCGATGCCCGCCGACCCCCGGATGACGCCAACCTCGGCCGGCGCCACGGACTCGGCTCTCGAGGCCGATCCACCGCCGGCGATGCGACCGAAAGCGGGGACGGCGGCAGGATCGTCGTCGGGCACGGTGCCGTACCCGACCACCGCTGCGCCCTCGTCGCCGACCGCCGGACCGTCGGTGACCGAGTTGCCGGTCGCCGAACCCGATGCGGCCCTGGGGTCCTCGGCGGTCGGTGTACCCCAAACCTACTCTGCTCCCGAAGAAGCCGGCGGCAATGGCGAAGGCAGCGGCGACTCGGGGAACAACGGTGAACAGCACCGCCCCGACGACGAGACGCTGCCGCTGGCAGTGGTGGCCATCACCGGACTCGGACTGTTGACGGCGGCTGTGGCCCGTATCATCCGGCGCCGGCAATCCCAGCGCATGGGCTCGCGGCCGGCCGGTCGAAGCCCCGACTTCTCCCCGCCGGCCACGGCTGATCAGCTGCTGGCCACCACGGCCGACGAGAACGCCCTGAATGATCTGGACGGGGCGTTGCGCCATGTCGCCGCCGAGCTGGAGCAGGCTGATCTGGCAGTGCCTGAACTGGTGGGGGCGTTGATCGACGCTTCGTCGGTTCGGTTGCTGCTCGACTCCCGTCACGATGCCGCTCCTGCACCGTTCCGATCCGAGCGCGACGGCATGGTGTGGGCCACCGATCGTCCCGTCACCCATGGCGACGGGACCCGGGCCCAGGGTCCGTTCCCTGCTCTGGTCACCATGGGTCACACCGATGACGCCCAGTTGCTGGTCGATCTCGAGTATGTGGGTGTCATGAACCTCAATGGCGGGCTGGCCGACGTCATCGACACCATGGGCACGATGGCCTTCGAGCTGGCCACCAGTCCCCTGGCCGACACCATCGAGCTGGTGTGTGTCGGCTTTGGTGAGGAATTGGGTGAGCTGGAGCGGGTCACTGTCGTGCCCACCATCGAGGCGGTGATCGGGCGGGTTGAAGCCCATGCCCGGGCCACCGCCGACCTGGCCGTCGACTCCGAGTTGAATGGGCCTCAGGGCCGGGTGTCCTCTGTCGGGGACTGGACCCCGCTGGTGGTGTTCGATCCGCTCAGTGATCTGTCGCCGGCCTCCGAACGACTACTGGCGGCGGTGGGCCGGACGGCGGTCGGCGGGGTCAGTGCCGTGGTGACGACCAGCGGTCCCGACGCCTTGACCGTGGAGCTGAACGAGAAGGAGTTGTCCATTCCCGCCTACGACGTCCGGTTGTCGAGGCGGGTGTTGACCCGAGCCCAGCGGGCGGAGCTGGCCGCCGCCCTGGCCGATGCCACCGACCCCCGCACCGTGGACCAGCCTGACCTCACCGCCCTGGTGCTCGACGCCGAGCGACAGGCTCCGAAGCCGGGTGAACCGGTTGCGTCGGCTGGGTCGCCCCGGCCGCCGGGTGAGGATGGGGTCCGTTCCGAACCCGCACTCTTCTCCACCCTCGACCACGCAGCGACGATCGTCGACCACCCGCCGGTTGTGGTTCGGCTCCTGGGGCCGCTGCGGGTGGAGACCGGCGACGGTGCCATGGTCGTCTTCGATCGATCGGCCACGCCGGAGTTCCTGGCCTATCTCACCCACCACCGCCGAGGGGTCGGCGTCGACGAGGCCATGAACACCTTGTGGCCGGCAACGACGGCCCGACGAACCTGGATCTCCAACGTTCACGCCGACGCCCGGCGGACGTTGGCGGAAGTTGTGGGCGACGAGGCGGCACCCCGGGCCGGGGCCGACGACCGCTACCAGCTGTCGGAGCTGGTGGCCAGTGATCTCGAGCTGTTCCGCCGCGGAGTCGAGGCTGCGGTGGATCTTCCCGTCGACCGGGCGGTCGAGGTGTTGGTGGGAGCGCTGGAACTGGTGGAGGGCATTCCGTACACCAATGTCACCAACCGCTGGCCGACGAGCGAGGGGCACTGGCAGGAGGCAACCATGCTGGTCGACGAGGCGGCTCGTTGTGTGGCCACGCTGGCCCTCGATCAGCTCGATGATCCCCGATTGGCGGGCTGGGCTGCGGCCAAGGGTTTGCTGGCCAGCCCCCATTCCGTCGCCCTCCATCGGCTCCGGCTCCAGGCGGCCATGGCCGACGGGGGCGATGAGCTCGGTCCCGACGCCGTGTTCCAGCACTACCAGGCCACGGTCCTGGCCGACGAACACCGGCCCGAGGGTGGAGCCCGCCTCGATCCCGCCATCGTCGAACTCTACGAGTCCTACCGCCGTTCCCGAATGGGTGTCGGCGCCGAGCGGGCCTAGTTCGTCGTCACTCCCGTGGTCGCCGTCATGCCATGGCTCAGAACGGCCACCAGTCCTGCCGGAGGCCGATGACGGCGTAGAGGGCGACGAGGATCACCACGAGGGCGACGACGGCGACGATTGTCCACGCCGTTCGTCTCGAGGTCGCCGGCTCGGGCTGCTCCCGCTGGCGGACCTGACGCGGCACTCGTGGCTCGTACGTGGTGGGCAGGTCGAGCGAGGGGCGGTCGGTGCCGGCGCCGGCATCAACCGGGCCGGCATCAACCGGGCCGGCATCGACAGGCTCGATGGCGATCGGGCGCACAACGATCGGCGTGACGGGACTCGCCGGGGAGCCGGGCGTGCCGGGGGCTCGGGGTTGTGGTGGGTCGACGAGGCGTGAACCGGGCTGTGGCGGTTTGGCCTCGTCATCGGATTCGTTGAGGGCGGCGGCGAGAACCATGCCAACACGATGAGCCGTCGACCGGGGAGCCGGGGCCGCAGCGGCGGTTGGTGTTGCCGGCCGGCTGCGCTCCCGGCCGGTGTCCTGAACCGAAGGTCGGGGCCCGGCCGTCGTCGGTGGCTCGTCGGCCACCAGCACCTCGGTGGTGGCCACGCCGGACTCGACTTGGACCTGCTGCAGGCGGCGGGCCACGGTCAGCGCCGAGTCCGGTCTCTCGGCAGGATCGGTGGCCAGTGTGGCCAGAACCACCTCGGCCAGTCCCGGCGGTACTCCGGCCGAGAGTCGGGGTTGCTGGGCGTCGTCCATGACCTTGCGCATCACCGCGGCCGGGGTCTCGGCGTGGTACGCAGGGAGACCCTGCACGAGTCGATAGACGGTCATGCCAAGCGAGTAGATGTCGCTGGCGGCCGTCGGGCGTTCGTCGTCCAGGACCTCCGGCGCGGTGTAGCCGAAGGTGACCGCCATGGTCGAGGTCTTCGTCCGCTCCGACCCCACCAGCGACGAGATCCCGAAATCGCCGAGCAGGGGTTGGGCCGGCGACACCCCGACGAACACGTTGCCGGGCTTGATGTCGCGGTGCACCACCCCGGCCCGGTGCACGGTCTCCACCGCCGAGCAGATTTTGATGCCGATGTCGATGGACTCGGCCCAGGTGAAGGGGCCGTGTTCGTCGATCAGCTCGGCGAAGGTTCCCCGCTCGAACAGAGGCAGTACCAGAAAGGGATGGTTGGTCGGGGTGAAGCCGCTGGCCAGCACGGTCACGATGTAGGGATGGGTCCCGATGCGGCCCATGGCCCGGATCTCACGATCGAAGGCTCGGCGTTGACGTTCATCAGGGGCTTGGCCGTCCAGAACTTTCAGGGCGACCCATCGTTGGTGCCGGATGTCGCGGGCCCGATACACCGTGGCCGAGCCGCCGGTCCCGATGATGCTCATCTGGTCGAAGCCGGCGACGTCGACGGTTCTCCCGCCAAGGACCGAATTCTCGTTGTCGTATGCCCGCGGATCCGCCATGGTCGTTTCCCCTGGTGCCAGAGTACCTGGGAGCACTCACGAGTGGCATCCGTCGTCGTGAGCCCCCGACGTGCGGAGCTCAGCGGCGCGCTGCCATCGCCCCGACGGTGCCGCGCCGGTTGTTCCCTGGCGTTTCCACGATGGCCCACACTGCCGCTGGTCTCGAAAGGATTGGGCTGCACCCGGGCATCGGCAAGGTGGCTGACGTGAGTCCCCGTCGCTCTTCCATCGGGATCCGTTGGCGGAATCCGATGAAGGTTTTGCCGCATCGTGTTTGTCGGGTGCCCGGGATGGACGACTACATTCACCATCCGTGGACGGACTCGCCCTGCGCCTGGCTCGCATCCTGGCCGACCGAAGCGACACCCTGTTCGGGGTTCCCGGCGGTGGCCCCAACCTCGACGTGGTCGGCGCCGCCGCCGACGCCGGTATGCGGTTCGTGCTGGCCCACGGCGAGTCGGCGGCCGCCATCATGGCCTCGACCTACGGATTGGTGACCTCGTCGGTGGCCGGGGTGGTCGTGACCAGGGGCCCGGGAGCGGCGTCGGCCGTCAACGGTGTGGCCCAGGCCACCCTCGACCGATACCCGCTGGTGGCCATTACCGACACCGTGCCCGCCCGGCAGCGGGATCGGGTGTCGCACCAGCTGATCGACCAGCGGGCCATGTTCCAGCCGGTGACCAAGCACTCGACCACCATCACCAATGCCATGCCGGTCGACCTCCTGGCCGCTGCCGTGGATCGAGCCACCGCCTGGCCCTACGGTGCCGTTCACCTCGATTACGACGCCGGGGGCCTGGCCGAGCCGCCACCGATCGAGCCCACGCAGGGGCCAAACGACACGGTGTCCCGGTCGGCGTTGCCGTCGTCGCCGGCACCGGTCGACGAGGCCGTGACGCTGCTGCTCGACTCCCGCCGGCCCCTGGTTATCGTCGGTATGGAGGCGGCCGCCGCCGGCCCCCCGGTGGTCGAGGCGCTGGAGCGGTTGGGTTGCCCCGTGCTCACCACCTATCAGGCCGTCGGGCTGGTGCCGACCGAGGGGTCGCTCCATGCCGGGATCTACACCAACGGCACGCTGGAACAGCCCACCCTGGACTCGGCCGACCTTCTCCTGACCGTCGGCCTCGACACCGTCGAACCCATTCCCACCCCATGGCAATCGAGCGTGCCCGTGGTCCGCATCTCGGCCACCGCCGCCATCGACGAGTTCGTCCCGGTCACCGTCGACCTCATCGGACCGCCGGCCGCCGTGACGGTCGACGTGGTGGACCGGTTGGCCGCCGCCGAGCGCGATTGGTCCCCGAACTGGCCCGAGGGTGCCGCCGCCCGGCTCCGCACCGAGGCCCGGGCCCGACTACGACCCGAGACCGGCACCGGTCTGGGTATCGATGGTGAAACAGGCGGCGCCCGGTTCGGACCCCTTGAGCTGGTCGATACGGCAACGAGGTCCATCCCCGACGAAGTGGCCGAGCAACTGACCGTGACCGTGGACGCCGGGGCCCACTTCCTGGCCGTCATGCCCAACTGGCCGGTGACGGACCGGTTCCGGCTGCTCATCTCCAACGGTCTGGCCACCATGGGGTTCGCCCTACCGGCCGCCATCGGCGCCGCCCTGGCCCGACCGGGCAAGCCCGTACTTGCCTTCACCGGGGACGGTGGCCTGGCCATGACCATGGCCGAACTGGAAACGATGGCCCGGCTCGAGCTGCCGATCACCGTGGTGGTGTTCAACGACGCCGCCCTCAGCCTTATCGCCATCAAGCAGCAGGACCACCACGGCGGCGAGGCGGCAATTCGGTACCGCCTCACCGATTTCGCTACCATCGCGATCGCGAGTGGTCTAAGGGGAACCGTTGTCGAGTCGCCCCGGGAACTCGCTCAGGCGCTGACTCGGGACTGGACTCGACCACGCCTGATCGACGCCCGGATCGACCCGACCGACTATCGCTCGCTTCTAGCCGCCACCCGCGGCTGATCAACGACCTAGAAGGGGTACGCACATGGCAGTACAGGTGGCCAAGTTTCTCGATGTGGCCGAGGGGCTCCAGCCCAAGCAGTTCAGTGTCGGTACCAAGGAGCAGATCGATTCGATCAGCGACCTGGACGAAACCTACAAGCAGCTGATGGACAGGCCCATCGCCTGCGTCATGGCGGTCATCGGTGGTGACGGGCGGCCCAACCTGACGCCGATGTGGTTCGACTACCAGGGCGACAAGGTGCTGGTCAACGTGGCCAGCCACCGCAGGAAGACCGATTGGATTCGCGACAATCCGCAGATCACGATGCTGTTGATGAACCCGGAGAACATGTACCACTGGATGAGCATCAAGGTCACGGTGGAGCGGGAGATCAGCGAGGACGACCCGGAGGAAGGCGGCCGCGTCACCGAGCAGCTCAACCGGATCTGGCAGAAGTACGTCACCGACGGCGGGGACACCTACGGTCTCCGGGATCCCTCGTTCGAGGAGCGCCGGGTGCTGTTCGAGTGCAAGGTCGACAAGATCGCCACCTTCGGCCAACCCTAGAGTGGTGGCGAAACCGGTGACGGCGGCCGTGGTCGGCGGCTCGATCGGAGGGTTGACCGCGGCCTGCCTGCTCCGGGACGACGGCCACGACGTCACCGTCTATGAACGGTCGCCGGCCGAGCTGGAGCAACGGGGCGCCGGCATCGGCTTCCTCCAGGCCACCTATCGCTACCTGGTGGAACGGGCCGAACTTCCGCTGGCCGAGATCAGCATCGTCACCGACCACATCCGCCATCTCCGCCGGGACGGCTCGGTGGCCCATGACAGCGAGCATCGCTATCTGTTCTCGTCGTGGAACACCGTGTATCGGCGGCTGCTGACCCACTGGGTCGACGGCGGCTCGCCCTACCTGCTGGGCAAGGAAATGATCGGCTTCGACCAGGAGCCGGAAACCGGGCGGTCGGGCGGTGGGCCGGGTGACGACGACGTCGCCGGTCCGTCCGGCCGTGGCCCGGTCACGGTGCGATTCGGCGACGGCGACACCGTGTCGTGTGAGCTGCTGGTCTGTGCCGACGGGGTGGGTTCCACGGCCCGAACCGCCCTGTTGCCGGCGGCCGTGGCCGAGTACTCGGGCTATGTGGCCTGGCGGGGAATGGTGCCGGAATCCGAGCTGCCGCCCGAGGTGGCCGACCGCCTCATCGACGCCATCACCTACTACGTGTACGCAAACAGCCACATTCTCGTCTATCCGATACCCGGCTTGGACGGCTCGGTGGCCGACGGCGACCGGCTGATCAACTTCGTTTGGTACCGCAACTACCTGGAGGGCGACGATCTGGACGACCTTCTCACCGACCGCTCCGGTGCCCACCGTGACCTGTCACTGCCCCCGGGCACGGTGGCCGGCCACCATGTTGCCGAGATGCGGGCCACGGCGGCGGCTCGGCTGCCGGACGTCGTCAATCGGGTGGTGGCGGCCACGGCCGAACCGTTCCTCCAGGTGGTGTACGACATCGAGGTCGACCGAATGGCCTTCGGCCGGGTCTGCCTCCTGGGCGATGCTGCGTTCGCCGCTCGGCCTCACGCTGCCGCCGGTTCGGCCAAGGCGGCCGACGATGGTTGGGCGCTGTCCGCCGCCCTGCGCCATGCCCGCTCCGTTCCGGAGGCCCTGGCCCGGTGGGAACCCGATCGGCTGGCCCTGGGCCGCAGTCTGCTGAAACGGACCCGGGACATCGGCCGGCGCTCCCAGATCGACAACAACTGGAAGCCCGGCGACCCCGATCTGATCTTCGGCCTGTACGGCCCGGGGCACTAGAGATGGCGTCGCGATCGACCGGTGCCGGGGGCCGGGTGGTGGCCGAACGCATGGCCGGGGCCGCCGTGCGGCTTCTGGAGAGTCTCGATGCCGGCCAGCGGTCGGCCGCCTGCTGGCCGTTCCCATCGGACGACGAGCGTCAACTCTGGTTCTACACCCCCACCGACCACGGTGGCCTGCCCCTGGCCGCCATGTCGTCGGCCCAACATCAGCTGACCATGGCCCTGCTGGCCACCGGGCTGTCCGAGGCCGGGTACGTCACCGCCGCCACCATCATGGGTCTGGAGAATGTGCTCGATCGAGTCGAGGGGTGGTCGGTCGCCTTCGACCGGGAGCGGGGCCGGGACCCACTGCTGTACTGGGTGGCCGTCTTCGGCAACCCGGGCGGGGTCGGCGCCGGGTCGGGCCCCGGTACCAGGCCGTGGGGCTGGCGGTTCGGGGGCCATCACATCTCGCTCAGCTACACCATCGTCAACGGCGAAGTGGTGTCCACCACCCCCTGCTTCTTCGGCGCCGACCCGGCGGCCGCTCCGCTGCTGGGGCCCCACCTCCACCGACCGCTGGCCGGGGTGGAGGACCTCGGGCGGGAGCTGGTGCGGGCCCTGGATGCCGACCAACAGGCGGCGGCCGTGGTGTCGACCGTGCCTCCGACCGATCTGATCACCGGCAATCGGACCGCACTGGCCGAGGGTGATCACATGCTCCCCCTGCCCCTCATCTGGCGGGGCCGGTTCGAGCGGGAACTCGACACCCGCCTGGGGCAGATGCAGGAGACGGCCTCGGCCACCCTCGGACTGACCGCCGACCACCTCGACACCCTGGCGTTCAGCTTCACCCCCAAGGGCGTGCCGGTCGACCGGCTCCGCTCCGACCACCACGAGATCCTGCGGGCCCTGCTCGACTGCTATCTCGATCGCATCCCCCCGGAGCTGGCCGATGCCGAGAAGGCCAAGCTCGACGACGATGGGCTGTCGGCACTGTCGTTCCTGTGGGCCGGATCCACCGAACCGGGTCGGCCCCACTACTACCGCATCCAGGGATCCGAGCTGTTGGTGGAGTACGACAACACCCAGCGGGATGCCAATCACGTGCACGCCGTGTGGCGGGATCTGCCCGGCGATTTCGGCCGCGACAGCCTGGCCCAGCACTACAGCGATGCACATTGAGGCCCGTGCCGTTCAGGCCGGCACCGCCGATGATCGTGTGGCAGCCTTGTGGCCATGAGCTCACCCGTGGACTACCTCGAGGACTTCAAGACCGGCCACACCTATGACCTGGGGACCTTCAGCCTCAGCCAGGACGAGATCATCGAGTTCGCCACCCGGTTCGACCCTCAGCCGTTCCACATCGATCCGGCCGCGGCGGCCCGGTCGCAGTACGGCGGCATCATCGCCTCGGGCTGGCATACGGCATCGGCGGCGATGCGGCTGATGGTGGACAATCTCATCCCCCGGGAGTCGTCACTGGGGTCCCCGGGAATCGACCGGCTGCGGTGGCTGGCCCCGGTCCGTCCCGATGTGATCTACGAGGTGCGCTACACCGTGAACTCGGTGACCGAGTCGAAATCGAAACCGGATCGGGGAGCGGTCAACTCCACCACCGAGGTCGTCGATCCCGCCGGCAACCTGGTCATGAGCTTCACCGGCGTCGGCTTCTACCTGAAACGCCCCGCCGGTTGATCGGCGCCGCACCCTCCGGCATGGTCAGACCAGTCGGGCCTTGACCAGGTCGGCCACGTGCCTGCCGTCGGCCCGGCCGGCCACCTTGGTGTTGACCGCCTTCATGGCCTTGCCCATGTCGGCCTTGGTCGAGAACCCTCCGTCGGCCAGGGTCTGCTCGATCAGGGCCACCAATTCGTCCTCGGTGAGAGGCTTGGGCAGGTACTGCTCGAGGATGGCCTGCTCGTCGCGCTCCGCCTGGGCCTTCTCCGGGCGGTTGCCTTGATCGAAGGCCTCGGCTGCTTCCACTCGACGCTTGGCCTGGGCGGCGATGACGTTCTCCACCCCGGCGTTGTCGAGGACGGTGGCATGATCGCCCGAGACCTCGGCCTCCTTGACTGCGGCGAGCACGGCCCGAAGGGTTCTGGTGGTGGTCGTGTCCCGGGCTTTCATGGCGGTGGTCAAGTCGCCCCTGATCCGGGTCAGCAACGAGGATTCGCCGGAGGCCGGGCCGGTGGATGGGGTCGAGGTTGCATCGGTCATGGTTGATCACCACCAATGCTAGCGCCCGCCGTCAGGGGCGTTGTCCGGTGTCGGAGTCGAGCCTGCGGGCCGCGATGCGCTGAAGCCATGGTGTCGTGGCCAGGGCGGTGACCTCGTCGATCAGTCGATCGCCGTGGGGACCGGGTCCCAGGTGTCGGGCGAGGTTCAGCCGTCCCGCCACCTGCCACAAGGGCAGACGCTGGTCGTCGGCCTCGTCCCGAGCCAACTCGAGATAATGGCGGCGCCGGTCCCGATCGTCGGTCAGGCGGGCCAGCAGACCGTGGCACGGTCCGAGATTGGCGATGGCGGTGGCCACCACCACGTGTTGGCCCCGCAGGGGTACCAGGCTCGCTTCGGCCCAGGCGATCAGTTCCGGATCGGCCGATGCTCCCGCCACCTCGGCCAAGAGCCCGGCCACCGCGGGCGAGAACGGACTGTCGCCAAGGATCTTGGACAGCTCGGAGGCCAGGTTGAATGCCTCACGATGCAGGCCGGGATGGCGGTCGGCGGCGGCAAACCGGCAGGCGGCGACCACCGCCGACAAGATGGGGTTCGGGGTGTCGGCCGCCGCCAGGGCCTCGGTGTGATCGAGCAGATCGCCCAGTTCCCCGGTCTGGAGGGCCCAGCCCACCCGCTGGGTTTCGTAGACGCCGGAGGCGGCCCGGACCCCGGCTCGCAGTCCGAGGTCCAAGGCCTGTACCGACAGCTCCATCGCCTCGTCCTGGCGGCCCACGTCCGTGAGCACGGTGGCGCGCTGGACCAGTGCCCACCACTCGTCCAGCGGCGACCGGTTCCGTCGGGCCGTCTCGAGTTGGTCGTCGAACAGCCGATGATGGGACCGACTCTGACCGACCACCACGCGAGCCATGTTGGCGGTGCGGGTGACCTTGGCTTTGAGTTCCGGGTCGACCACGTCATCAACCCAGGTCAGCTCGTCCAGTGCCTGCGGACTGTGGGTCCAGGTCGTGGCCAGGGTGACGGCCAGCCAGCCGTTGGCTCGTTCGTCGGCGGTCCTGGCGGTGCCGTAGACCTCGTGGGCCAGACAGCGGGCCTCGTCCATCTCCCCAAGCCACACCAGTTGGCGGGACAGATGCCATTTCCAGCGAAGTGCGTGTTCATGGTCGAGCAGTGCCGGGTCGATCATGCGGATGGCCCGTACCCGCCCGGGGTCACCCTGGAGCAGTTCGGTGGCGGGCAGGCCGCTGACGGCTGCTCCAACGGCAACGTCGGGCAAGCCGGCTCCGAGCGCTCGGGCCACGATTCGCTCCCGCTCGGCTCCGGTCTCGAAGCCGGCCCGGTCCGCCGACTCCAGAGCCATGATGGAATCGTCCAGTTCGAGGGCGTCGGGATCGAGTTCCATCGCCCGCTGCCAGGTGGCCCACGACGACATATAGTTGCCGGTGGCGAAGTGGGCCCTGGCCGAGCGAACCAGCGCGTCTGTGGCCTCGGCCACGGGCGTGACCGGCACAGAGTTGGCGGCGTGCCGTGCTCGCCGGTGGACGTCGCCTGCCAGGCCGAAAGCCTGGCTGTGAAGCCGTCTTCGGCGCGACGCGCTGATGCGGCGGTTGAAGGCCTCGGCCACCAGGATGTGGAAGAACCCGTACTCGCCCGGGTTGATGGTGGTCAACAGTTTGTGGTCGACCAGATCGTCCAGGCGATCGACGCACGTCTCGAAGTCGAGATCGATCAGGGCGGTCAGCTCGTCGGCCGTCAACCGCATCCCCAACACCGAGGCCACGGCGCCGATCTCGATCAATCCCGGGTCGAGGGCGTCGACCATGACGGCATAGCCCGTCCCGGACAGGGCAGCCCGTCCCGGACGATCCTTCAGATCGAATACCGGACTCGACGGAGCGTCGCCGGCCCAGTATCTCTCATGCTGGTCGAGTAGCCACAGCGCGACCTGGGGCACCCCGGATGACAGCTCGAGCACGAGCTGGGCCAACCGATTGTTGTGTACCTGTCCGATCGCCGACTGGCGGCCTCGCTCCGGGCGCAGTCCGGGTCGGGAATCGATCAGGTCGCCGATGGCCGACTGGTCCAGCGGATCGACTTCGATGGCGGCGACACCGGTCCGCCCGAGGTCATCGAGCCAGCTCGACCAGAGAGCACCGGGCTCGCCTTCTCGACCGGCGGCGATGATCGCCACGGGCGACGACAGCTCGGCCCGGCACAGTGACAGCAGCATCGAGCGGGAATGTTCGTCGAACAAGTGCACGTCATCGGCCACCAGGCAGGTCGGCCCGGGAGCGATGGCCGATTCGATGGCCTGGAGTGCCACGGCCCAGCACCGGGTCGCCACCTCCGGTTCGTTCAGGCGGCTGAGATAGGGCTCGACGATCGGTTGCAGGAAGCGCAGCGACTGAAGGAACGGTTGGAGGGGTCCGGAACGGTGGTCATCGGCCACAACGTAGACGGTGTTGTAGCCGTCGGTTTGCAGCCGCAGCGCCGTCTCCACCGCCAACCGGGTCTTGCCCACCCCACCCGGCCCGTACAACGACAGGCCGCCGATTCTGCCCGTGGAGACGGGGTTGCCTGGCTTGACCAGGTCCACCAGGTGGTCGACGAGCTGGTCCCGGCCCACGATCTCGTTGACCGCCAGCCTGGTAAGGGCCGAGGATCGGAGCGGTCTCGACGTTCGGAGTCCGGTCGACCCGTGGCCACCGACTTGGTTGCGACCGGAGGAAACCCGGGCGGGATCCTGGCCCCGCACTTGTCGTTTGAGGGTGGCCAGCGGCGCCGGCAGCGGTCTCCGGGTGAGGGCCAGCTCGCGTTCCACCCCGGCGATGACCGCTCTCGCTCCAGGTCGATCGTCGACCAGCAGGTGCAGACGGCCGGCCACCACAGCCAACCGTTCGTCAAGCGGATCGTCGGCGCAGAGCTGCCGGATCACGGCAAGGGTCTGGGCCGGAAGGCGGACCTTGTCGGTGTCCCAGCTCGTGATGATGTCGTAGCGGGCGGCCTCGATCTGATCGGTGACGCCCTGGACGAGGTTGGGGATCTCGCAACCGGAGAACGGAGTGCCCAGCAACAGGTCGGGATGGTGATACCTCCGGTCGCCGTCGGCCCAGGCCAGGAGGCGCCAGGCATCCACCTGTCCCGGCTCCAACTGGAGGCGGCGAACCGTGGTGCGGTCCGAGACGAGGGCCACCGGATCGCCGGTCCGGCCGCCCTGATCGTTGCCGGTCCTGGCGCCGAGTCGCTCCCGAACCTTGATGTTCAGGCGGGAGATGGTGTTGCGCAGCGAGGCCCGCCAGCTTTGCGGGAGCTGATCCGGCCAGAGGCCGTCGGCCAACTGATCGGTGTTGGCCCCATCCGGTCCGGCGGCGACGAGGAGGGCCAGCAGGTTACGTTCGACCGGCGTGAGGTTCACATTCTCGCCGTGCACCAGAATCGTGGTGATGCCGAGAACACGGACCGTGACACCTCTCAGCAATCCATTGTTCTTCTCGGGCACGGTGTTGGCGATCCCTCCTGGGTACCAGGTTGGCGAAACAGAACTCGGTCTGCAAGCCCGATTGGCACCTGGTCCAACGGTCAGCCTGCGCCTCCGGTTACGTTTCGGTTGCGCCCCGGCTATTACCATTAGCCAGGCGGATCGGCCGTGCCCCCTCGGAGGGAACGCCAACCATCCGGAATCGATTCGTCAGCACCGAGGTTCCGTTGACGAGACGATTCGGTGGCTTCGATGGCCGCGGCCGGTCCGCTCTCTTCCGCAGCCCCACCTGCCGAGCAGGTGCTCACCGGGTATCGCCCTCGGCGAAACGTCCGCCCGCCGGACTGGTCGGGTTAAGACCGATCGGGTTCGCCCGAGGCAATGGTCGGGGTGTAGATCGATGACGTCGGTCGGTAGGGTCGGTCACCATGCGCGTTGGTGGTGTCGATGGATGTCGGGCCGGCTGGGTGATGGTGCTGGTCGACAATCCGGTATCGGGCGAGGCTCGACTCGAGGTGGACGTGTGTTCGAACTTCGGCCTGGTTCGCTCCAGATGTGATGAGTTTGGAGCCGAGTTCGTGGGCGTCGACATGCCGATAGGGCTGGCTGTCGACGGTCGACGGACGGCGGAGCGGGAGGCCCGTCGCCGTCTCGGAGTTCGTCGCTCCAGCCTCTTCCCGTCACCGGCCCACGCTGTGCTCGGCACCGTCGACTGGGCCGATGCCCTGGCCGTCAACCGGGCTGCGGCCGGCAAGGGAATGTCGAAACAGATGTACAACCTGCTGCCCAAGATTCGTGAGGTGCGGTCGGCGGTCGGTGCCGATGACCAACCGCGTTTCAGCGAGGTCCATCCCGAGTCTTCGTTCCTGGCCATGGCCGGTCGACTGCCGGCGGTCAAGAAGTCGGTGTTGGGTCAATTGCAGCGGCTCGCCCTGGTTGAGCAGTGGGTCGGCTCGCTGCTGGGCTGGGCCACCGATTCGGAATTGGCGATAGCGGAGTTCGATGATTCCGAATTCCCGACCCTGGCCGGCGCCGCTCTCGACGACGTGCTCGACGCCTGCGCCGCAGCCTGGACCGCCCGTCGACTGGCTGCCGGTGCGGCCGATGTGCTCGGGGGCGATGACGGCGTGGACCCCGACGGCTATCGGCTGACCATTTCGGTCTAGAAGTCTTGCCCTAGGGTTGAGCCATGGATATGCCGTCCGGTTCCGGCTCCGCCGGCGGGGGATCGTCGATGCGTCGCCTGCTGGCAATGATCGTTGCCGGTCTCGTGCTGTTCGGACTGTTCCTGACCGTTGTCCTGCTGGTGTTGTCGTTCACCGCCCGCCAGAATTTCGACGACGACTCGGGACCCGACGCCGACTTCGTGGAGCCGGTGGAGATGGAGGGCGAAGATGGCACGATCCGGGAGTTGCTCTTGCTGGCCGATGTTGGGGACCGATGCATCGGCGTTGCCGGCGAGGAATTCGAAAACACGGTTTGCGGCCAAGGAGGGTTGGTCGAGGGGGAGCTGGTGGTGTTCGGTCGACCCTTGGTGGCCCGGCTGGCCGTAGCCGGCAGCGACGCCTCGGTGACCGAGATCGGCGAGTGTGACCAGGAGTGGACCGAGGTGCTGAACGGCTTCATCGCCGTCTGGTGCCTGGATCCGAACTAGCGCCGACCGGTTCGTGCCGGGCCGGCTCAGCGCGGTGGCCAGCGCCTCGGACCCGGGGACGCACCTGCAAGGTGACGGGTGGGTGGGGCAACGCTCCGCCCTGTTCGACCACCATTGCTTCACCGAGTTGGAACAGCGGTAGCGACGAGGAGTACCACCATCTGGACGTCGAGGTCCTCCGTCCCGGCGGTCATCGCCCGGCGCGTGACCGGTCGCGCCAACCGCCAGGTGCCAAGGTCCATAGATGTGGTCCGCCGTCGGCGGACCGGCGCGGAGAGGGTGGGATTTGAACCCACGGTCCACTTGCGCAGACACCTCCTTAGCAGGGAGGCACAATCGGCCGTACTCTGTCACCTCTCCAGGGTCCGGCCAGTGTAGCGTCTCAGGATTGTCTGCCACAGGGCATTGAGGCGGCCGACCCAGCCGGTGGGACGAATGAGCTGATCTACCCACTCAAATGTCAGGTTGTTACGCCGATATGAACTCTACGGATCGGTGTCCCCCGCCGGTTCGATCAACCAACCCAGAGCAATTTGCTGACGAAGACAGAGGCGTTTACCCCTTTTCCGCCTCTGTCTTCGCTGGTTTTCCGCCGCTGGTAAAGAATTCGCCAAATGTTGCACCTAGCCGCTGCACCCACCGATAGTATTTCGGTTTCATGACGCATCGACCCGCAGGAGGTAAGAGCCTCCAGAAGCCGGTTTCCGGGCCGGGCGCTCCCGTATCCGGGGCCGCTCCCGCCATCCGTACCGTCGATGTTCCGATCACCACATTGTCCCGGGTGGTCGACGAGCCGCCGATCGGCAACATGGCCGGACAGCAGCCCGGCTTCGACTGGATCCCTCGCCCCGATACCGCGGAATTTGATGCCTTCCTCATCGAACTGGAAGGCGAGTCGGCCGACGCCCACCTGTCGAACTCCGGTGGTGGCAGCGGTGATGATGGCGCCGACGTCGAGTTCGTGCCGGTTCCGCCTCGAGATTCCCGGACAAGCCGATTGGCGTTCAAGCTCGGGCTCGTGATGGTCGCCGCCGCCGCCATCTGGGCGTCGGTGGTGGCGATGCGTCCCGATGGTCCGTCCATCGACGGCAACGGTGATCTCAACAGCGATCAGGACGCCGCCCCGCTCGAGATCAACCCTCTGCTCGACGAGGCAGGGCGGCAGCTTCGGGTCGATGGCACCGTCGTGCCCAACCCCGATCAACCGTTGGACGGCGATGTCACCATGATGGCCACCGACTCGACGCCGGCTGCCGACGCCGAGTCGTCCACATCCGCCTCGGCCGGAACCTCGACCGCCGACGAGACGTCGTCGGCACCGGCGGCGACCGGAACGGCCTCGACCCAGGGTCGAACCAACGGCACCGGCGGTGCCGCCACCGGGTCGCCAGCGGCCGGCACCTCGGCCGACTACCAGTCGAACCTGACCATGATCCGCTCGGCGTCGGTCCGCAACACCAACCACGACAACAGCGCCTATCGGAACACCCCGATGGACCAGATCGTGCCCGAGAAGCTCTACGGGCCCCGCAGCGAGTATCTACAGAGCGCGGGGTTCAACCCGGAACAGTCGTTCCCGGTGCCCAACGGTGGTCAGTTCCGCACCGCCTGTGAGTTCTCCCATTTCAGCTACGACGATCCGCTGGTCTATCCCGGTCGGCCCGGAGCCTCCCACCTCCACATGCACTTCGGCAACACCGACGTGAACGCCTTCAGCACCTACAGCACCTTGCTCAACTCGGGCTCCGGTACCTGCAACGGCCAGGAACTGAATCGCACCGGCTACTGGGTGCCGGCCATGTTCGACGGCAACGGCAACGTGCGGGTGCCCGAGCGCATCGTCGTCTACTACAAGGGCGAAGGGTTGGCCCGGGGCAAGAGCGAGGTCTATCCCGAGGGTGCGGCCATGATCGTCGATCAGGACATCAACCAGATCGACAACGGCCGGGGAGGGGCCGTCGGCAAGTTCTCGTTCGTTTGCTCCGACAACTTCTCCGGCGAGTCCAGCCCGGCCAGCAACGCCATGCCCAGCTGCGACGGCTCGAGGTTCAAGAACCAGTACGGGGTGGATGAGAATCCCCACACCGTGCTGGAGATGAACGTGAAGTTCCCCCAGTGCTGGAACGGCAAGGACCCGTCCAACCCCGACAACTTCCGTATCCCGTCCTCCGGCGGTTGGTACTACAGCAACTGCACCGGCGAGTTCAGTCACACCCTGCCCAATCTCGAGTACTTCGTGAACTACAAGGTCGATGTCGGTGAGAACACCGGCAACTGGTTCCTGTCGTCCGATGTCGACCCCACGTCGTTCGGCACGGCCAAGGCCCAGGGCGGTTCCAGCCTTCACGGCGACTGGTGGGGCGGCTGGCACAAGCAGGTGAACGAGATGTTCATCAAGAACTGCGTGAACTACCAGTCGAGCACGGCCAGTGGCTGTGGCTTCGGCTACCTGACCGATGGCGGACCCAACAGCGCCGCCCCCTACGACGGCCCGGCACTCAAGATGCGGCCCCAGTACACGGGTCCCCACAAGGTGGCGGCATCCCAGATCTTCGCCGAGTTGTGCCCCAAGCCGGCCCGGCAGTTCCAGCGGACCGAGGACGCCGCCTACTGCGCTCCCGGTTCGGGGTACTGAGTTCGTTCCCCGGCCACTGGCTGTTCGGGTGTGAGCGGGGTGTGTTGGTTGGCCCCCTCACCGCGCCGGCTCAGTTCGCGCCACACCGAGGGAGTCCGGCACCAGTTCGATAGCCCAACGGGGCCCGCTCCCGCCCGGAGTCAGCGAATACTCACCGCCGGCGCTGCGCTAGACTGGTCGGCGGAGAGATGGCAGAGTGGACGATTGCGTCGGTCTTGAAAACCGTTGTACCCGCAAGGGTACCGGGGGTTCGAATCCCCCTCTCTCCGCCGTAAACCCGCTAGAAATGGCGGGTTCAGCCTGTCGAGAACTTGTTGGCGGCCACCATGGGGTGGTGCAGATTCAGGGGCGTAACACTCCAGTAACACCAGTAGCCTGATCGTGAACCAGCGCCAAACAAGCTCGGAGCGCTCGTTGACCACTCGGGGGAGGAGGGTAGATTGCCAACACTTCGTTGGAGTGTCTTCGATGTCTTTGCCAACATCGTCCCGGGTGCAGGCTGCCTCGCTGTTGCCGGCTACGTAGGATCGAGGCTGGGTTGGCTGGATCTGAACGTCCTGACCGGATGGGACGCGCTCGTCCAGATAATCGTGGCCATTGTTGTCAGCTACTTCATCGGCCTGCTGCTCATGCCGGCAGGAAACCAGATGTTCGCAATCGTCAACCGCAACCAGCTTGATTGGCGCGAAGAACTGAGGAGTAGCTTCATAAGCCGAAACCCAGAACAACGTCGGCGCCTTTTCCTACGAATCGACGCCCTCTTGCTGGTGTCAGCAGTGCGAATACATCAGCCCTCCGTCGGTCACGAGATTAGACGCCTTCAGGCGCTTGGGGTCATGCTCCGCAACGCATCGGTGCCCCTTGCAGGGGGGTTTCTCGTCGCTACCGTCGAATTGCCATTTAGCGATCGCAGAGCGGAGGTTCTCACAGCTGCAGCGGTTCTCGGCCTCGCGACTCCTGGTGCGCTGAAGGCCAGCTTGCGGAGATCCCGCATGGCGCTCTATCAGACGTACGAGGCAGCGTCGTGGATTCCGGAGATTGACGAGAGTCTACGACAGCTACCGCTGGGGCGGTAGGCCAATCAGCGTCCACGAAGCGTGCTTTCAATCAGATCATTGGCACGGTCTCTCTCGTCGTGGAAGACGCCTGCGTAGACCTTCATGAGCATGTCGACGGAGTGTCCGAGGCGGCGGGCGACTTCGGCTGGGTTCACTCCAGCGGACAGCATCGTGGTCGCCGCTGAGTGGCGGAGATCGTAGACCCTGGCACCGGCCAGTGGGTGAGGGACTGGCCACAGGTGCGCACGGGCTCGGCTCCAGGCCTTGCCGTAGTTGTGAGGGGTGATGTGGGCTCCAGCGTTGTTGGTGAAGACCAGCTGTCGGGTTCACAGTCGTGAACGTGGCGCCGAAGGATTCCGACGAGTGATGGCGGAAGCGGGACTTCTCGGATGTCGGAGGCGCTCGGTGCTTGAGGCCCTTGGATTCGGTGACGCCATCACTCCCGCTGTAGCGGGTGCCGGGTGTCGTCAGGGCGCCTCGGAGGCGGGCGAGGCCCCAGCCGTCGTCGGGCAGAGTGAGGTCGGAGACGTAGAGGCCGGCCACCTCGGACGGGCGCATGCCGGACAGGCCGATGGTGGCGAAGAAGGCGGCGTAGCGGCGGCCGGGGGACTCGAGCCCGGCGATGTGGTTGTAGACGTCCATGATGTCGGCCACTGATGGCACGACGGAGATGTCGATCTCGACGGAGCGCTTCGGCATCCGCCACTCCATCTTGGTCATCGGGTTCACGTCGAGATGCACCACGGCGGACCGCAGCGTCGAGAACCGACTTGATGAGAGTTGCGTCGACGGCGGGTTGTCGTCGCGGCCATCGGCTGGCCGTCCTGCTCGGGTCGTGGCGACGAGCGATCGACTTCTCCATGATCGAGGCGTCAGCTCGGCCAGACGGGATCGACCAGCGTTCGAGCCAGGCCAGCTCTCGGCCAGTCCGAGCCGAGTCGGGGAGGTCCGGGCGATAGCCGACGTCGAGCAGCCATTGCTTGAGGCCATCAGGTGGATCGAGGAGCTCGAGGCATCACCATCGAAGCAGTAACGGCGACCAGGGCTTCGACGCCGGATCGTCGGGTGTTGCCAGCCCACTGTGGCCACTTGAGCGCCAGCCACTCCGACGACCAGGTCCACCAGGTCGCCTCGGACCGGTGCCACTCGATCGGGTAGCCGGTGGCCAGATCGAACCGCAGGCCCTCGGCTTGGGCAACGATCAGGCGAGACCGCAAGGCGCTCGGCCTCGGCCTTGGTCTTGAACGACCGGGTGCGATCCCGGCCGTCGATCCGCCAACGGGTCCAGTATCGGCGCTGACCGTTCCGGTCGGAGCGATGGATGCCGAAGACCTGGACCTTCTGGGGGATCACAGCTTCGGTACGTCGACTCGGCGTTCGTCGAGCCAGGTGTCGAGGTCGGCCGGGTCGAAGCGAACGTACTTGCCGACTTTGAAGTAGGGGATGCGGCGTTCGGCGACGAGGCGGCGCATGAATCGTCGGGGACGGCGAGGCGTTTGGCGGCCGAGTCGATGTCGAGCAGTGCGCCGGGTGGTGTGGTGGTCATCGGGGAGTCTCCTTTCCGGGATGGGCGACCAACCGTTGGGCAAAGTCGAGGACAGAGGGGCCCAGCTCGTAGACGACGCGACCGATCGACAGCATCTCGGCCGCCTCGTCCATTGTGTAGGCCACCACTGCCTTGGCTTCCAAAAGGTCCATCACACCCATGTAGGGATACGTCATCAATCACCCACGACTGTGACATCGCTCAGGCTGAGCTGGTCGCCGGGTGGTTGGGCTTTGACAGGAGCTCGTCCGCTCGAGCGAGAACAGGAGCCCGTAGATGGGAGTCAACTCCAGTTCCGAATGAGTCCTTCTTATCGAGTGCGAGGTTGGTTGTCAACCATTGGCGGCCCGGCTTGATTGTCGTCAGAGTGAGGGCCGGCTTGGGACTCGACAAAACTGAGCAGACGACCGTGGTGTCGCAAGGGCATCTAGTGATGCTGAACTTCATGGTCGTACAGGTTGACCATTTCGCGGACTCTGGTACCAAGTTCCTCAGGTGCCTTCGCGCTCATGCGGGCACCTGGCGACACCCGGCGGGACCGAAGGGACCAGGCCCACGACCCGTCCCACTGAGCGTCCCGCTGGCAGTTGGGGGGTCCCGCCGAGCGTCCCGCTGGCAGTTGGGGGGTCCCGCCGAGCGTCCCACAAGTCGAGCGGACCGTGGTTCTTGCCAGCGCCTTTGGACGGTCGGCGCCGGCGTTGGACGCCACGTGGTACGTGGGACGAGCGCCTGGGCGGATGGGCGGGCGTAGCGAGGGGAATGATGATCTGCGCCGTGAGGGAATGAGGGCGGCGGCAGCCGTCGTGGGGCTCAGCCGGTGCCAGGCCATGTCAGGGCTGGCACTGCGACGGACCTGTTCACGGTGGCGGCCACGGTGGAGCTTTGGGACGGACTACGTCAGTACCCGGGAGCTGACGCTTCGGACAGACGACTTTGAGGGGCCCGAAGGACCTGGAAAAACAGCCAGTTCGTCGAGAGTCGATACGCAATTGCGTCGAGCGGGCCGCCACAAGGTTGAAGCCGGAGCCGGTTGGCAATGCTCCACAGCCCTGAAACCGGAACCGGGCGGGAATTCTCCACATGATATCACCAATGGTGGGTACCCTTCAGAGCCCTTCGTCGGGCACCGGGTCCCGTAGCGTCAGCGAGCGATGGCTGTGTTGAGTATCGCGAAGTTGCGGCCCGGGGCCGAGGCCTATCAGCTCTCCGGCCTGGCTGACGGCCTCGACGCCTACTACACCGGTGCGGGCGAGGCGCCGGGCCGATCGGTCGGCGGGGAGCCGCCGCCCTCGGCCTGGACGGCGGGTTGACGGAGCGTCGTTGCGGGCGGTGATGGCCGGTCTGGCCCCGGGGTGTGGTGGGCTGACACCGTACGGCGGCCACCCGGTGGCGAACGCTCGGCGCCCGCCCTCCAGGCCCGCTCACCCCGCGCGAACGACCTCGCTACCCGTGTTGTCGCTGCCCCTCGGAGTCGCACGGTCCATGCGACCGGTAGGCCGTTCGAGCCGGAAGTTCTGCGACAATCAGAGCGGCGGGCTCTCCCAAAGGAGCCACTCCTGGACGATCTTCGTCGCCGACATGTGACGGCCAATGACCATCAACTTGGGATTGTTGCCGTCGTCGGGCGTCAGCTTGAGAACCTGAACTACAAAGACCGCCATCCCGGATTCGATGTGGGGATAGCCTGCCGACACGAACTCGTAGTCTCGTGCCAGCGTGTCCGGGATGTATTGGAAGTACTCATTTCGGTCTACTGGCACTTCGGCGCCATTCACCACTATCCACCCGAGTTCAGGATCATCAGCATAGAAGCTGTTCACCAGGTCCATGTCGCCGGTGTTCAGCGCAGCGGTCCATTCGTCGAGGATGGCGAGCGCTTGTTGCTCGCGCTCAGACAAGCCCTCAGCGTTTTGGTCGACGGTGTTCGGCGTCGCCTCCTCGATCTCGATCGACTCCGCACCGTCTCGCAGCACCGCCTCGGTTGCGCCGTCATCGTAGTCACTCCACCAGTAGCCGATGGCCGCTCCGGCGATGAGGCCGAGCGCGGCCACCAGCGCGACGATCCACCAGCTTGGCCTGTGTCGGACGTGTAAGCGAGTCTCCGGCGTCTGCGGTCGTTCAACTGTCGCAGTCATGACCCACCTTCTTCAATCTGCCTACTCTCAGCGTCGCCTTCCTCCCGGGTCGGGGTAAGAGGCGAAGGTCACATCATGAGGGGACAACGAGCTAGGGGTGAGGGTGCCGAGAAGTCGTCGGCGCTGTTTGTCGGGTTGGTCGGGGATCGTTGTGGGGAGGGGGGCGGTGGTGGGTGCGCGTTGAAGCCGGCTGCCCCTAGACCGTTCGGCGTGTCTGGCGGGTCAGGCTGCTGGTCGGTACTCGTCGATGAGTCATGTGCAGGTGGTGGTGCGTTTGATCGGTCGGCCGACGTCGATCACGGAGGCGTCAGCGTCGTGGGCGGGCGGTCGTTGTTCGAGGCTTCGGTGAGGCCGGTGTTCGTTGTAGCGCACGATGAACTCGGTGAAGAGCAGGTGGACTTGGCGTTGGTTCCAGATCAAGGTCCGGTCGAGGAGTTCGTGGCGGACGGTCCGGACCCATCGACAGCGAACGCGTTGGCTTGTGGTTCGCCGGGCGGGTGGTGATCACCTTGGCGGCGATGGCGGCGAAGACGTGGTCGAAAGATCGGGTGTACTGGCCGGCACGGTCGCGATCACGAACTTGATGGCCCCGGCCCGCTGTGCGACCTCCAATTGGAGGTCGTCGTGATCGGTGCACCGACCCACCACTTGTCCCGGCCGACCAAAGACACAAGCCCGATGGCGCTTGTGGATGTGTAGGTCGGGGTTTCTGGAGCGGCTCGTGTTTGCCGCACGGCAGCACGTTGAGGGCTCGGCCCCGAACACCGCCCGCCAGATGACCGTCGACATGCCAGTTGTTCGATAGACGACGCCGTCGTGTGCCATTCTGTGAGCCATCTGTGGCACAACCGCCCGAACGGCCCCGAACGAGATCGCACTATCAAAGCGGGTTTCCGACCACCCAACGAACCCCTCAGAACCCCCTGCGCAAGCCTGATAAGGGTAACGTCACGAAGTTCGACTCTTGTCGGCCCCACGTGAGAAACGCTCTCCGCAGAGGGTCCGATCTGAGCGGTCACCCGGAGAACGCCACGGATAAGATCAGCGTTGGTCCAGGCTACAGCCCGGGCCTTGGCTGGCCGGAGGCCGTGGCGTCTGACCAGGTCCACAACGACGCCGACGGCGCCGGTAGCGTGGCCGAGATGTCGACCGAGCTCGTAGAGGCGTTTAAGTGATCATGGCATATTCGCAAGCGCAGACCATTTGTCGCAAGCTTGCGCCATAGTGTAACGATGCCGAGGCGGAGCACTATCAAACAGGCGATCGTCTACTACGTGAAGGAGCATGTGGCTGGACCGACGGCGACTGTGACCGAATCCAAGGAGATGTTCGATACGGACTCTCAGACGATGCGGGAGGTCGACATCGTCGTGGAGGACCGCGTTGGCGACGACGACGTAGTTATCTCGGTCGAGGTTCGTGATCACCAGCGAAGGCAGGGAACGCCATTCGTCGAGGCGATGTTGGCCAAGCACGCCCGGATGCCGACGAACAAACTCCTCTTGGTGAGCTGGTCTGGATTCTCCGAACCAGCCAAGAGGAAAGCGGAGGCAAAAGGCGGAAGCCTCATATTGCTCACGCCAGAGCGGCTCGATAACGCAACCGTTCCGCCTCTCTTTCTAGACGAGATGACAACAACTTCCTCAGAGGTCAGCGTCGTCACGATGCGGCCCAACGGCGAACTCGCCAAAGCAAAAGGCTTGCCGAGTAATGCTCGACTTTACGACGCCGCACAGAAGGACGTCGGCACTGTAGGTGATCTTGTGAATCTGCTGATCCAGCGGTCCCAGGTGCACCGGGAGGCGCATGCGTTGGAGGATAAGGCGTCTTTACACGCCATCGAAGTTGGCCACGACGACCTTGTCGGACTTGACCTCTTCCTCCACGACGGCGGAAACGATGAATGGCACCACCTCCAACGATTACACGCGATGTGCGACGCCAACCTGAAGCAGACCCCGTTGGAATTTGAGGCGTGGCGATTGGGTCCTACTGCGTTCGCGATGGCACAGGCCGAACTAGCAGGCCAGCCGGTTGTCTACGTGCTGACCGACAGCGGCGACGGAACCGCACACGTCTCGTGGCGACTGATCCCCAGGTGAGAATCAGTGCCGCCATCAGGCCTTAGCACTGTTCATCCAGAGGCTGGGCCAGTAGGGTCCTGAAATTCGGTTCTGGTGCTCGCTCGGTGGGTGTGAGCGGTAATCGAGACCGGAGAAGCTCCACGGCGACGTTCGATCTTGATGACATGAGGCCCGTCGTGAGGCCTCAGCGGGCCATCAGATGCGATGCGATCAACATCGAACGAGGTGGCACCCGGCGCCCGAAAGGTTGGCGGACCGGCGGTCGTTGGCGACCGTGGTAGACCGGCCCGGCATGACCTCCCCAACTGTCATAATGGTGGTTGCGCCCCAACACACCACAGGTCAACGAAGCCGACCCCATGTCAGTTTTGAAATCGTGGACGACGGGATTCCCTGATCGCCGACAGGCCCGGTTCTGCCAACTAGATCTTCCCCTGTTGGTTGACAACATCGCTGAAGAACCAGTCAAGGCGATCGTTGACGAGGTAGGTGTCATCATCGAAGACGCTGGCGCAGAACGCATCAGGTCAGGACTCTACTGCGACGGTTGACCGATCTGCCACTCCCACACGTCGAACCCCGCTCTAGGCATCGTCGTCGCTGCGCAGCGCCGGAGGCCGTATGCCCTTACCGAGGCCTAATGACAACCCGGAGTCCAGGACCCAAGCACGCCCTCAAGTTTCCGCGGCATGTCCACAGTCTGATGTCGTATGTGTATGCCGCCGTGGAAAGACTTGGTTGGCGACGTCGTGCGTGAGCGCCAAGAACTTGCTGCAGCTCATCGTCAGAAGCCCCTCCCAGACTTGGACGACATCAATAGGCGCCTCTCGCAAGCACTCGACCTAAGACGAGGACCAGACGAACGCGTTTCAGACTACAACCGGAGGCTTCAGGACGCTGGCAAAGCACTGGCCGAGAGCTGTAGCAGAGGGCTCGAGGATCGAGTTGCCAAGCTAGAGGGGCTGCTGGGACAGGAGATTCCCAGCCTGTCGTTGGGCTCACTCGCGCGTCGCATGGTCAGAGTCTCCGTTTCAGCCAGGCGAGCTCGCTAGCACAACCCCACCACCGGACCCTGAAGCGTTTGGCTCAAGCGGCGGATTACTTAGGACTGTGGCACCAGGTTGGGCTCGGAAGAAGGATGCAGAGGCGGAACACGAATACCAAGTAGCGCTGGAAGAGTGGCGAGTCAAAGAGGACGCCCGGCTGGAGACTCTCGCCGAAGCACGCCGACGGCATGAAGAGAGGAATCAGATTTCAAGCAACCGGGCTCGAACCCGCAACCTCGCAGTTGACGCCTTCGAGGAGGCCGTCAACGTAGGGAAACCGGCGGCAGTTGTG
>CAVRSZ010000003.1:0-942635 GCA_963723995.1 uncultured Acidimicrobiales bacterium
GTGCCGGGCACCGCATCAATCGATCTCAACGTCGCGCCCACAAGCGGCCAACCACCGACGTTTCGTCACGAGCCCTGTCCTCCTGCGTTGTCCCTGGCATGAGGCCGGCTCGATCATGGCACCGCCGATCGACCGGACCGTCGGCTCCACCTGCGTCGCGCCCAGTATCTCGAGCGGCTCGTCCAACACCCGTGCTGGCCGGCCAGCCATCGGATGACCTCGACACCGTCGTCGAGTTCCTGGGGGAGGTATTCGTCGGTCAGCACGCCGTCGGAGTCGCCGCTGCCTCGAAGATCGACACGAATCGAGGCGTAACCGTGGGCGGCGAAGTAGGGGTGCATGGTCTCGTCCCGGAGGCGAAGCCCGTCCCGCTTGCGGTACGGAATGTACTCGACAATGGCGGGAACCGGGTTGCTGGAGGCATCCTCGGGCATCCAGATTCGCGCCGCCGGGCGGGCGCCGTCCGGCAGCGGGATCCAGGTGTTCTCCACATGGTGTACAGGTTGGGAGCCGGCGGCGAGGCCGAGCACGACGACATCCATCGCCATGGCATCCACCGAGTCGGCCGAACTCTATGCAGATGATGGGGTCTACTCGGATGGTACTGCCTCGACGTCGACCGCAGTGTCGGAGAAGGTGGGGGCCCGGCCGATATCGGCGTAGCGGTCCGAGTTGAGGGCGTTCACCGTGGCCTCCCCGTACTCCGGGGACGACCAGTGGCCCATGGGCATCGATACCACCCCGGGCATGACCGAATCGGTGACCCGGGCCAAGGCCAGGATCTCGGAGCGATCGTTGAAGACCCGGACCTGTGACCGGTCGGTGATGCCCCGGGCTTCGGCGTCCACCGGGTTGAGCCGGCACGCCTGCGGACCCTGCTGACCCACCTGTTTGTCCATATTGGCGTACTGGGAGTTCATAAATGCGTGGGCCTTGGGCGAGATCAGCGCCAGCGGGTACCGCTGGGACGCGCCCGTTTCCTTCGGTGAGTAGTAGGTGGGCAGGGCGGCCACCGGGCTTCCGTCCTGATTGCCGGGGATGCCCTGGCGGAACAGGGGAGCCACGAAGTTGCCTCCGGCGGCCATGGACGCCGACAGCTCGACCTTGCCCGAGGGTGTGGGGAAGGCACCCCGGGCGTGGGGGGCGTAGTCGTCGGTCGGGGGAAGATTGAGCCGGGCGTAGCCCTCGGTCTGCAGCCGGTCCAGGGTGATGCCCTCCATCTGGGGCGCGGTCCAGTCCAGGGCCCGCTCCAGCTGCTGTTCGTCGGACAGGGCGAACCACGGGTCGTCGAGACCCATGGTCGTGGCCAGTCGACGGAACAGCTCGGTGTTGGGTAGACAGGATCCGGGCGGCTCGACCATCTTTGGGCTGTGTGTGAGATAGAGGTGGCCCCACGAGAACATCAGGTCGACATGTTCGGTGGCCATGGCCGCCGGCAGCACGATGTCGGCATAGCGGGCGGTGTCGGTCATGAAGTGCTCGGAGACCACCAGGAACAGGTCGTCGCGGGCCAACCCTCGGCGCAGCCGGTCCTGGTCGCCGGCCGCTACCGCCGGATTGGAGTTGTAGACGAACAGGCTCCTGATATCGACGCCGTCCAGTTCGCCGTCCAGTGCCTGACCGAGGCGCCATTGGTTGACGATGGGAACCGTCTCGGCGTTGGGGTGGGGGCCGTGGAGCTCGTCCCAGTTGACGGGGAAGGCCCAGATCGGCATCTGCAGCACGCCGCCGCCCACCTCGCGCCACGCCCCGACCAGGGACGGCAGCGAGAACACGGCCCGGGCCGCGTTGCCTCCGCTGGTCGAGCGCTCCAGAGCAACACCAACCCGGATCAGCGACGGTGATGCCGCCGCGTACTCCCGAGCCAGGGTGCGGATGTCGTCGGCCGGGATCCCGGTCTCGGCCTCGGCCCACTCCGGGGTGCAGGAGGCGACATGGTCGACCAGGTCCTCATAGCCCACGGTGTGGTTGGCCACATAGTCCTCGTCGACCAGGCCTTCGGTGATGATGACGTGCATCATGGCCAGGGCCAGGGCGGCGTCGGTGCCGGGCCGGATGGGGATGTACCAGTCCGACTTCTCCGCGGTGCGATGACGGACCGGGTCGATGCACACCACCTTGGCCCCCCGGCGTTGGGCCTCCTCGATGAAGGGCCACAGGTGCAGGTTGTTGGACAGCACGTTGCAGGCCCAGATGATGATGTAGCGGGAATGGACCAGGGATTCGGGGTCGACTGCGGCCGTGGGGCCCACGGTCATGATGTAGGCGGTGATGCCGCCACCGTCGCAGAACGTGCGCTCCGACACACTTGTGCCCAGCCCGTTGAAGAAGCGATCGCCGACGGTCAGACCGTTGAGGATGCCCATGTTGCCCAGATAGCTGTAGGGCAGGATGGCCTCCGGCCCGTGCTCGTCGATGATGGCCCGGAACCGGGTTCCGATCTCGGCGAGGGCGTCGTCCCAGCTGATCTCCTCGAACCGGCCCTGGCCTTTGTCACCGACCCGGCGCAGGGGGTGGAGCAGGCGGTCGGGGGAGTAGAGGTGGTTTGGATAGTCGGTGACCTTGACACACAATCCGCCCCGGGTGAAGGGATGGTCGGGATTGCCCCGGACCTTGGTCACCTTGCCCTCCTCCACGGTGACCACCATGGAGCAGGTGTCGGGGCAGTCGTGGGGACAGGCCCCCAGGAACTGGTTGGATTCGAGCGTGGTCATGGCGAGGTCCCCTGTCGTCATACCCGCACCACCAGCCTACGGCACCGCCCAAAGCCGGGCCAGTGGTTGATCGATGCGGATCCCGATTCGTCGTCCGTCTTGCATCGTCGTTGCATATCGTAAAGAGTGGGACGGATGAAACTCGTGCTCGGGGGATGGTGTACTCGGGGGGATGGTCCGATGAGACCGGTTTAGCCAGGCCTGATTTTGTAATGGGACGGGATGTACGCGGCTGAGAACCGGTCGACCAGGAGTCGGTCGGTTCTCGACACTGGGGGAGCGGTGTCGGCCGACACAGTTCGTGGATGGTCGAATTCGCAACCAACGTCGGTCGGGGTCGGATCAGCGGACCTCCCGGCTCATCCGACGCCAACCACAGTCGGCCTCCCTGAGGCGACGCGGAATGAACAAGGGGACAACAGGGGTAATGAGCCAGCAACGGAAACTCGGGCGCATCGCAATCGTCAATCGGGGCGAGCCGGCAATAAGGCTCATCAATGCGGTTGAGGAATACAACCACGCCCACGGCACGGATCTGAAGACCATTGCCCTCTACACCGAGCCTGATCGTCGGGCGATGTTCGTCCGCCGGGCCGACGAGACCCACAACCTGGGGCCGGCGACCTTCGTCGACGGCAACGGCCACCGCCAGATCAGCTACCTCGACTACGCCCGGCTCCAGGAGGCACTGATCTCCACCAACGCCGATGCCGTCTGGGTCGGCTGGGGTTTCGTGGCCGAGCACGCGGCCTTCGTCGATCTGTGCGACGAGCTGGGCGTCAACTTCATCGGCCCGTCGGCCGCGGTGATGCGGCGGCTGGGTGACAAGATCACCTCCAAACTGATGGCCGAGGAATCCGATGTTCCCGTTGCGCCGTGGAGCGGCGGCCCGGTTGCCACCGTCGAGGAGGCACGAGCCCACGCCGGACGTCTGGGCTATCCGTTTCTCATCAAGGCCACGGCCGGTGGCGGTGGCCGGGGTATCAGGCGGGTGTCCTCCCTCGACGAACTGGAGAGCTCGTTCGCCTCGGCTCGGGCCGAGGCGCTCAACGCCTTCGGCAACGACACCGTTTTCCTGGAAACACTGGTCCCGCAGGCCAAGCACATCGAAGTCCAGATCATCGGTGACTCGGCCGGCACCGTCTGGCCGGTCGGGGTCCGGGACTGCAGCGTGCAACGCAAGAACCAGAAGCTGCTGGAGGAGGCGCCGTCACCGGCGTTGACCCCGGAGCAGGACAAGGCGGTACGGGACGCAGCCGCCCGGCTTGGTGCTGCAGCGGGCTACGAGAATGCCGGCACCGTCGAGTTCCTCTTCGATCCGGCCGAGTCGAAGTTCTGGTTCATGGAGGTGAACGCCCGGCTCCAGGTCGAGCACCCCGTCACCGAACTGACGACCGGTCTCGATCTGGTGAAGCTCCAGCTCCACGTCGCCGCCGGTGGACTGCTCGAAGGCGACCCTCCGGTCACCACCGGCTTTGCCATCGAGGCCAGGGTCAATGCCGAGGATCCTGACGCCGGCTTCACACCGGCCCCCGGTCGTATCGAGCTGCTTCGCCTGCCCACCGGTCCCGGTCTGCGAGTGGACACCGGTGTCGAGGAGGGCGACGAGGTGGCGGCCGAGTTCGACTCGATGATCGCCAAGGTCATCGCCGTCGGTCACGATCGGGCCGAGGCTCTGGCTCGACTTCGCCGCGCCCTGAGCCAGACGAAGATCGTCATCCGCAACGGGACGAGCAACAAGGCGTTCCTGCAGTCCCTACTCACCCAACCGGAGGTGATCGAGGCCACTGCCAACGTCGGCTGGGTCGATCAGATGTGGAGCGAGGGTCGCCGGCCCCCTGTGCTCCATGCCGACGTGGCCGTCGTTGCCGCCGCCATCGACGCTCACCGGGAGCAGCTGGCGGTGGAGATCCGCCAGTTCCGCGGCTCGGCACTGCGGGGGCGACCCGAGGTCGACGTGACCGTTGGCCGCACCGTGAATCTGCGCTACTGGGGTGAGGCCTACGCCATCGACGTCTTCCGCCTCGGCCCGGAAACCTATCGCGTGGTGGCCGATGGGTCCTCGATCGAGGTGCGCCGCGTCGATCTCGGGCTTGCCGGCTCCCGGCTCGAGTTTCCCGATGGCGCCTATCGCGTCCTGTCCAACGTCCACGGCGTGACCCACATGGTGGAGGTCGACGGCTATTCCCATCGCATCACCCACGACGAGGGAGGCATCGTGCGCTGCCCGGCACCCGCCGTGGTCGTGTCGCTCGATGTCGAGCCCGGCGACGAGGTCACGGCCGGTGACCGTCTGGTCGTGCTCGAAGCGATGAAGATGGAGACCGCCATCGAAGCCGAGTTCGACGGTGTGGTGGAGGAGGTGTTGGTACGCACCAACGCCCAGGTGGGCGCGGGCGAGCCGCTACTCATGATCAGCCCGACCACGACCGACGAGGTGGAAACCGGTGATCGGGTCCTCTTCGATCGTCTGGCCCAGTCCGGCCAGCTTGTCCACGATCAGTGCCGGCACTACCTGGCGTCGATTCGTCAGATGTTGCTCGGCTTCGATTTCTCCCCCCACGAGCTGCAACAGATCGCCACCGATCCAGTCCCGCTGTGTCCGGACTCGCTCGACCCGGCCGAGGTACAGGAGCGGGAGGAGGAGATCCTGGGGATCTTCGCCGACGTGGTGGCGCTGTCTCGCGGCGAGCCCGATCTCGGTGATGACTTCGAGGACATGACCCGCCGGACCAACGAGGAGTTTCTCTTCGACTACCTCCGTCGCCCCGAATCGCAGGGCAGCGAACTCCCCGATGCCTTTGTCGATCAGCTCCTGCAGGCTCTCAGCCATTTCGGGGTGACCAGTCTCGAACCCGGTCGGGAGTTGTATTCGGCTCTGTTCAGGATCGTCGTCGCCCAGCATCGAATGCAGCAACAGCTTGGTCCGGTGGTTCGAGTGCTGGAGAACCGTCTCGAGTCCGTCAGCCCACAGGGTCACGCCGGGTTGCGCCGGTTGCTCGATCGAGTGATCAACGAGTCGCGCCACCGCTATCCCGCCGTGCACGATCTGGCTCACGAACTCAACTACCGGGTGTTCGACCAGCCGTTCCTTCAGGAGATCCGAGATCGAGCCTTCGCCGAGGTCGAGAATCACCTGGCCGCCCTGGCGGCCGATCCCGTGGAGGAGGAGCGCGCCCGCCTCATCACCGCACTCGTCGAGCGGTCCCAGCCGCTGAAGACGTTGTTGTCCGATCGCTTCGCCGAGGCATCGCCCGTGCTACGGCGATCCATTGTCGAAGTGATGACCAGGCGCTACTACCGGATTCGCGACCTGCAGGACTTCCGGGTCGCCGCCGTCAACGGCCTGTGGTACTCGATGGCCGAGTACGACCACGACGACACCCGCATCGCCCTGTTCGGAACCCACGTCCACGAACACGAATTGGCCGATGCGGTACGGACCCTTCGCCCTGTCGTCGAGGCGGTCGATCCGGCCAAGCAGGTGGTGCTCGACATCTATGTCTGGCGTACCGAGCCGCCGGCCGACACCAGTCGGACCAGCGCCGAGGTGGCGGCAACACTGGGCGCCGCCCTGGGCGACCTCGCCGTGCGCCGGATCGTGGTGGCCATCTCGCAGCCCGGAACCGGGGTAGGCATGTCGGGAGTCGGCCACTTCACCTATCGGCCCGACGGTCACGGCGGGTACCGGGAGGAGGCCCTCTACCGCAACCTGCATCCGATGATGGCCAAACGGCTCGAGCTGTGGCGACTCGATGAGTTCGAACTGGAGCAACTGCCCAGCACCGAAGACGTCTACATCTTCCACGGCAGGGCTCGGGTCAACCAGCGGGATGAGCGGCTGTTCGCCCTTGCCGAGGTGCGCGACCTGACACCGGTTGTCGACGATGCCGGGCACTCGGTGCGGCTGCCCGAGGCCGAGCGGGTAATTCAGGAGGTGTTCGGTCGCATCCGCCGCTTCCAAGCCCACCGACCGAGCCACAAGCGGCTCCAGTCGAATCGCGTCATCCTCTACATGTGGCCGATCCTCGACCTGACCGGGGATGAGATGACCCGTCTCGTTGAACGGCTGGCGCCCGAGGCCGACGGGCTCGGGGTTCACATGGTCGAAGTCCTGGCCCGGGTTCGGGGCCGGGACGGCGTCCTGCGAGAGCGGGTCTTCGAAGTGTCCGATGCCGGGGGAGGAGAGGCCCGGATCGATGTTCGCCGGCGATCGGCCCAACCAGTCCGTCCCCTCGGTGACTACGAGCAGAAGGTGTCGCGACTTCGGCAACGTCAACTCACCTACCCCTACGAACTGGTGCGAATGATGACCCCCGAAGCCGGTGCCGGTCACGGCCTGCCTCCCGGCGAGTTCGTCGAACACGATCTCGACGGCCGTCACCTCGCGCCGGTTGATAGAGAACCCGGAACGAACGCGGCCAACGTCGTGGTCGGAACCATTTCGAACCACACGGAGCGTTACCCGGAGGGCATGACCCGTGTGATCATCGCCGGGGACCCCAGTCAAGGCATGGGCAGCCTGGCCGAGCCCGAATGCCGCCGCATCATGGCCGCGCTCGACCTGGCCGACGAACTGGATGTACCCGTCGAATGGTTTGCGGTCTCGGCCGGTGCCTTGATCGCGATGGACAGTGGCACCGAGAACCTGGACTGGACGGCCCGCGTGCTGCGACGAATCATCGAGTTCACCCAGCGGGGTGGTGAGATCAACGTCATCGTGGCCGGTATCAACGTCGGGGCCCAGTCCTACTGGAACGCCGAGGCCACGATGTTGATGCACACCAGCGGCATCCTTGTGATGATGCCCGAGAGCGCCATGCTCCTCACCGGCAAGGACGCACTCGATTTCTCGGGAAGCGTCTCGGCCGAGGACAACATCGGAATCGGTGGCTACGAGCGAATCATGGGCCCGAACGGTCAGGCCCAGTACTTCGCCCGTGATCTCTACGGGGCCTGTCGACTGCTGATGCAACACTATGAGTACACCTACACCGCCCCCGGTGAGCGCTTCGCCCGGGTGGCGGCCACCGAGGACCCCGCCGATCGGGACGTGAGCGGAGCACCCCATGGCGGTCAGTTCGACACGGTCGGTGAGGTGTTCGATGAGGAGACGAATCCGGGGCGCAAACAGCCCTTCGAGATCCGACGGGTCATGGCCGCCGTTGTCGACCAGGACCTCATGACGCTCGAGCGCTGGTACGGCATGCGAGACGCCGAGATCGCCGTTGTCTGGGATGTTTTCCTCGGTGGCCACCCGGTCTCGATGATCGGCTTCGAATCCAAGAACCTTCCCCGAGCGGGACTGGTGCCGGCCGACGGACCCGACCATTGGACCTCGGGCACGCTGTTTCCCATGGGCTCGCGCAAGGTGGCCCGGGCCATCAATGCCGCCAGCGGCAATCGGCCGGTCGTCGTGCTGGCCAACCTCTCCGGCTTCGACGGTTCACCGGAATCGATGCGTACCTACCAGCTGGAATTCGGGGCCGAGATCGGGCGGGCGGTCGTGAACTTCGACGGGCCGATGGTCTTCTGTGTGGTGTCGCGCTATCACGGCGGTGCCTTCGTGGTGTTCTCCGGTGCTCTCAACGAGAACCTCGAGGTGGCGGCCCTCGAAGGCTCCTACGCCTCGGTCATCGGTGGGGCCCCGGCCGCAGCGATCGTGTTCGCCCGTGAGGTCCGGGCCCGAACCGAGGCCGACCCGGAGGTTCGGAAGCTGGAGGCCCTGGTGGCCGAGGCCACTGGCGCCGAGCGGGCCCGTTTTCGGAGTGAACTCATGGCCCGGCGGGAGCAGGCCCACGCCGAGCACCTGGGCGCCGTGGCCGCCGAATTCGACGGGCAGCACAACATCCAGCGGGCTCAGCGGGTGGGATCGGTGGACACCATCATTCCCGCCCGCCGGCTTCGTCCCTATCTGATCGACGCGGTTGAACGAGGAATGGCTCGATCAGTCGACTCTCACCTCACCTGACGTCGGTCCGGGCGATTCCGACCGCGCCGAGCCGGTGGCGACGAGGGCAGGGGCGGGAAAACGAACCCGCCCGTCGGCACCGACGAATTCCTTCAGCTCCGTCTCGGCTGCAACAAGCAGTTTCTCGTATTGATAGTCGTCGATCATGTCGGCCAAGGTCCAGCCCCGAATATCGGTGTGGACCCAGCCCTCGAGCGATTCGAATCGGGCCTCGCCGTCGTGGCGATCGACGGTCACCTCTGCCAGATGCGGGGTCAAGGTGTTCTCGAGCTGCTCGAGCGAGCCGAGAACGAAGGGTGCTCGCAGCGCGTCGGCGGCATCGGGACCGATCAGGCGGTTCAGCAGGCCTATCATCGCCTCATAACCCGGGCTCTCCTCGACCCGGGCCCAGGTGACCACGGCGACCCGCCCACCGGGTCGCTGCACTCTGGCCATCTCGGCCACGGCGCGGTTCCGATCGGTGAAGAACATGGCGGCGAAGTGGGAGACGACCCGGTCGAACGAGGCATCGGGGAACGGAAGGTGCTCGGCTCGGGCGTTGCGCCATCGAACCCGCTCCGGGCTTCGCCTCGCCACTGCCAACATGCCGTCGTTGATATCGACACCGGTGACCGAACCCGACGTGGGGAGACGTCTGGCGGCAGCTCGAGCCAGCACTCCGGTCCCGCAACCGACGTCCAGTACGTCGTCTCCGGGCTCGAGACCGACGGCGTCAAGAACCCGCTCCGGGAACTGGCCGAACAGTGCGGGTACGAAGAACGATTCATAGGTCTCGGCTGCCTCGGGCACCACCTGACCCGTCATCTGAGCGTTGTTGTTGTCGTTCATGTCGTCATCGTGAGCCTCGGGTTGACCCTCGTCCAGTACGAAAAAGAACTCGACCGGTCGGTGCCTTCTCCGTCAGACTGGAGTCATGGCCTCATACCGGCAGTACTGCCCGATCGCTCGTGCCACCGAGATTCTGGCCGAGCGCTGGAACCTGCTGATAGTCCGAAATCTGTTGTTCGGAGCGACGACGTTCTCGTCCATTTCCCAGGGGGTTCCGGCAATGTCCCGGTCGATGTTGAGCAAGCGACTGCGGCAACTGGAACAGGCCGGAGTCATCGCCTCGACGCCGAAGCCGGCAGGCCAGGGCTCGACCTACGGCCTGACCGAGGCCGGCGCCGATCTGGTCGGGGTGATCGACGGTTTGGGCCGGTGGGCCGAGACCTGGGTCGAGGTACTGCCGGAGCACAACGATCCGGGATTCGCCCTCTGGGCGTGGTGCCAGGTTCAGCTCGATCGGTCCGCCCTGCCCGACGAGAGGGTGGTGGTGCAGTTCGAATTCCCCGAGGAGGCCCCCGGCAACCGCCATTTCTGGATGCTGATAGAGAACCGCGATGCCGAGCTGTGCGCCACCGATCCCGGAGGGGAGCCCGGTCTTCGCGTGGTGGCCGAGTCCAAGGCGTTCGTTGACTGGCACCGGGGTGCCCTACCGTGGTCGACCGCCGTTCGCCGGCGGGCCATCACCACTGCGGGTTCCCGGTCGCTGGTGCGTGCCTTCCCGACCTGGAACTCCCACACGCCGGTGATGGCCGGAAGGTAGGAACCGAGTCTACACCCGTCGAGGCCCAGTGGTTCGCTGATCCGGGTCTGCACAAACAGGCCGAGACTCTCACCGGTGACTCGGCGGACGATCTCGCCAACGAGCCACCCGTAGGTCAGCGCGTGGTAGCCGTTGGCCGTTCCCGGAGGATGAGCCGGCCGCACCGTGCCAAGACCCCGAGTCGAGCACAGTGTCAGTGGCCGCCGGTACCGTCGGTGGCATGGGACGAAGCAGCCGGCAAGAGATAGAGCAGATGATCGACCATCTGCTGTACCGGTCGTGGTCGGCGCCCCGTCCAGCCGGGGTCGGCTCGGCCGATGTGTTCGACACTCTTGCTCAAAGTCACCGGCCCACGGTCAGTGCTGCACTCGAGGCCCGCTTCACCGTTGTGTTGAGTCGGCTTTGGGCCAATGGCTGGCTACCGGGTGAGGTCATCCGCCAGGTCGGTCGGGCCGGTTCGGCCGACGGTGTGGTCGTGATCTCGGCCGCCGTTGCCGCCGACCATCGGCGTCGCCAACCCGACTCCCTGCACCCCAGGTGGCGCTCTCACATCGACGATCTGGAACTTCCCGACGTGGCGGTCGACGGCTGGTTGCCGGGCGCTGCCTGGGCCCGGAACCCGCGGGCGTCGTGGTCGGAGCTGCTGGCCGCCGCCATCGACGCCCTGCGGGCCTGCGCACTCGGTGGTCCGCTGACCACCATCATTCCGCCACCCGGATCCGATGTCGGTGATGTAGCGCCGGACATCACGTCGTTCGAAGCGGTCGGCGGCGCCTCGATTCTGGCGAAGATCCGACAGTTGCTGGCCCAGGCCGAATCCACCAACTTCGATGCCGAGGCGGAGGCGTTCACGGCAAAGGCCCACGAGTTGATGGCCCGTCACGCTCTGGACGCCGCCGCGGTGTGGGACCAATCCGAAACCGGGGAGCAACCGGGGGCGGTGCGGGTGGCCATCGACGAACCCTACGTGACGGCCAAGAGCCTGCTGCTGCAGGTCGTGGCCGAGAGCTATCGGTGCCGGGCCGTCTTCCAGCGCCATTACGCCTTCTCCACGCTGGTCGGCTTCGTCTCCGACCTGGCTGCGGCCGAGACCCTCTACACCTCGCTGCTCATCCAGGCCCAGCAGGCGCTGGGTCGCATCGCCCGCTCGGCTCCTCCCGGGGCCCGGACCCGAAGCCGGCGCTACCGTTCATCGTTCCTGCGCTCCTACGCGCTGCGCATCGACGAACGGCTGACCGCGATCAACGATCAGGTCCGATCCGACGCCGAAGCCGACACCGAGCGCTCGTTGTTGCCGGTATTGGCCCGGCGGAACTCGCTGGTCGACGACACCCTGGCCGAGCTGTTCCCCGACGTCTCGACCCACCGGATCGGTGGCAGCTACGATCTGCAGGGTCACGCCGATGGTCGGTCGGCGGCCGACCGGGCCGATCTCAATCCTTCGGTCGACAGCCCAACCGCCGGCGCCCTACCGGCCCGATGACCGTCGAGCCTTGACTTGTTGGTTGTTCACCTCGTCGATGATGGGCCGGTTTGCCCGCCGGTGGTATGGGTACAACACGTCATTTGGTGAACTACGTCCCCCAAGTACACATGACCAAGTACGCATGACCAAGTACGCATGACCAAGTCTCATGACAAGGAGAGCACATGATTTCGAAGTCCGGATCCGCAGTGTGGCAGGGCGCCTTGAGGGATGGCACCGGTGTGGTGTCAACCCAGTCGGGCACCCTGTCCAACGTCGACTACAGCTTTGCCAAACGATTCGAGGGTGTGTCCGGCACGAATCCCGAGGAGCTGCTGGCCGCCGCCCACGCTGCGTGCTTCTCCATGGCGTTGTCCAACATCCTCGGCGAGCATGATCTCACCGCCACCCGCATCGAAACCGAGGCCACGGTGAACCTGGATCCCCAGTCGCTGTCCGTTGCCTCGGTCCAGCTCGATCTCACCGCCACCATCCCGGGCGCTTCGCACGAGGCGTTCCAGGAGGCGGCCAATGCGGCCAAGGCCGGTTGCCCCGTCTCCAAGCTGTTCGACACCGACATCACCCTGGAGGCTCGTCTCACGAGCTGAGCACTCAGCCTTGCCCCGACAACGCCTCAAGCTGGCGCATCATTTCGGCGTGCACGGCGTTGACCGCCTGGAGCGGTCGAACCATCACCCGGAATTCAGTGATTCGGCCGTCGTCTCCGCAGGTGATGATGTCAACCCCGTTCACGTGTTTTCCGGCCACCGTGCATTCGAACTCGAGCACTGCGTGGTTGCCGTCCAGAATCTGCTTGGTGTAGACGAAGCCCTCGGCCAGGGCCTGTGAGGCCGCCACCAGGTAGGCGGCGGTGATCGCCTTGCCCTGCTGGGGAGTGAACACCACCGGTGACAGAAACACCACATGGTCGTCCAGCAGGTCCTCCAACCCGGCCGCCAGTTGCTCGGTTGTTCCCGAGACAAGCTGATGCCAGCGCTCAATGGTGGTATGGATCACACCCTGGTTCACGTTCACCGTGCCATCCTTGCCCAAACACGGGCTGCCAAGCAACCAGGAAGCGGGGGATGGAGCCAACCGCTGGTCGGCCAATGACCTATGCTGGGCGGAAAACGCCACGTGTGACGCAGGAGGCCATTGTGACCAAACTGATGGAACGTTACCGCCGGCTGTCGCCCTGGCAGCAGAAGGCGTCGATCGTCGCTGTCGTCGCCGGGGTGCTGTTCGATGCGTTCGTCATCCGGGACATCATCCGGTCCGACTCGACCAGGCTGCTACCGAAGGTAGGCTGGATTGCGGCAACGCTGCTGTCCACTCCCAGTGGCGGTCTCAGCTATCTCCGCTTCGGTCGCCGCTAACATCGTATTAACCGGTCCAAGGTCCCTTCCCACCGCCCGGCGGGCGCGTCATGCTTGAGCCATGGTCGAGGATGCTGGCATCGGGATCGTCGAGGCTCGGGAAACCCATATATCCCAACTCCTCTTCACTTCTGATCGGGTCTACAAGCTCCTGAAGCCGGTGGTCACGAGCTTCATTTCTTTTGCCGATGCCGACGATCGAATCGCCGCAGCCCGGGCCGAGTTCGAACTCAACCGGCGCTTCTCTCCCGACGTGTATCTGGGGACGGCCGACGTCACCGAAAACGACCGGCTGGTGGATTGCATGGTGGTCATGCGTCGGCTGCCCGACGACCGTCAGCTCACCCGCCTGCTGCTCAACGACGAGGGTGCGGGCATCGACGACTGCCTCCGCCTCACGGCCAAGCTGGTGGCTCGTATTCACGCCGATGCCCCTCCGCTCCATGGCCCACAGGCCGAAGTCGCATCGGCCGGCACCATCGAATCGTTGTGGGAGGACAACTTCGAGACCCTGGCTCCCCTGGTGGATTCCGTCCTCGACGTCGCTCAGTACGAGCGCATCCGCACTCGTGCCGGCCGGTACCTGGCCGGCCGGCGGACATTGTTGGCCGAACGGATTGACCACGGTTGGGTTCGAGCCGGACACGGCGATCTGCGGGCCGAGCATGTCTTCTGCCTGGACGACGGCCCCCGCCTCATCGACGCGCTCGCCTTCCGGGAGGATTTCCGGGTCAGTGATGTGCTCAACGACATCGCCTTCCTGGCCATGGATCTCCACCGGGTGGCCGGCGCCGGCGCCGCCGCCCGGCTGATGCAGTTCTACGCCGAGTACGAGCACGAGCGCCATCCCGCCACCCTGGCTCACTTCTATGTGGCCTACCGCGCCCATGTCCGGGCCAAGATCGCCGCCATTCGACTCGGACAGGGTGATCCGGCCGCCCGCCGCCAACTCCTCGAGTATCACGATCTCGCCGATCAGCATCTGGATGTGGGTCAGGTTCGCATGATCCTGGTCGGTGGGGGAGTCGGCACGGGCAAGAGCACCGTGTCCGAAGGGCTGGCCCGGCGCTTGGGACTCACCTGGCTGCGTACCGACGAGATCCGCCAGACCGCCGGCGGCACCGTCGATTACAGCGACCGGGGACGGGATCGTGTCTACGAGGAGATGCTGTCCCAGGCGGGGCGGCTTCTGGAACGAGGCGAAAGCGTGGTACTGGATGCCACGTGGTCTCACGAGCGCTGGAGGCAGCAGGCCCGGGAGCTTGGCCGGAGGCTTTCGGTCACGACCACGGAGCTCGAGTGTCGGCTTCCCCAGGCCCGGGCCGACGAGCGCCTACTGGCCCGTCGACGCCACGGCCACGATCCGTCCGAGGCCACCATCCAGGTGGCCCACCAACTGGCGGCGCAGTTCGAGCCGTGGTCGGCCGCCCGTCCCGTCAGCACCGACCGCCAGGTCGAGAAGACGGTGGACGATGCCTGTCGGGTCGTCGCCCGGCCTCGACCGCAACCGGGTCTCAGCTACGAGAGCATTCAGTTCTTCCTGCGACGGGCCACCACCCTGGTTCCTGTTTTCGACGACGAGGTGGAGAGGGGCTAGGGTGGCCGGCCTCTACCTCACCCCTGACCAGGCCATAGGTGAGCTGGTGCTGGTGGCCGGAGTGGTCAGTACGACTCCGAACCTGCTTCCGTGGACGGCCGCTCTGGCCGACCGTTGGTCACTGCCCATCAAGCTCATCTACATCGAACCTGCCGGCGCCTCGATGCCACTCGGGCACCTGGACTCCCAGTTGGAGAGCAGGCTGATCGCACTTCGGGCCCATTTGCCCGAACTGCGAGTCGAATCCCGCACGGTGAAGGTCTCGTATCCGGTGTCGGCGTGGACCGACGAGCTTCGCCCCCATTCGCTGCTCATCGCATCCCTGGTCCCGGAGATCGAGGGCCCGCCGGGTACGGTGGTGGTTGTGGGGCCCAGGACACCGGTGACCCCGGAGCTGGCGGGCCCGGTGCTTGCAGTGCTCGACGGCCCATCAGAGGCCGATCGGGTGACCTTCGCCGCCGAGTCCGTGGGTTCGACACTTGGTTGCCCGGTACATCGGCTCCGGCCCGGCGAACCGCTCGACCAGCAGGTTCTCGGAGCCTGCTTTGCCACGGTATCGGCCCTGTCCCCCCGCCTGCAGCGCTTGCTGACCCAGTCGCGACACCCGGTTCTGGTAGTCGGCCTGTGAGGCTTCGTCTCGCTCTTCTCTTTGCCTGGACCATGGTCACGTGTTTCGTCGCGGTCAGTGCTGTTTTCGCCGTGTCGGCCTTGCCGGCGCTGTTGTTCTATCGCTGGCATCTGGAACTCGCAATTCGTCCCGAACCGGTCCGGTTCCTGCTGTTGGCCGCCGCCTTCATCCCGGCCTATGCCCTGTTCGCCGTGATCTACATGACGTTGTCGGCCTGGGCCTGCACGCTGCTGGGCTGGCGACCACCGGATCGGGCGGATCTGGTCATCGCCGAGCTGCCGCGACCACTGCGCAACTGGGCCCGCTACGCCATCATGGGCCATCTGGTGCGGGTGCTGGCCGGCACCTTCTTTCGCTCGACTCCGGTGTGGGTGTGGTACATGCGTCGAAACGGGGCTCGAGTCGGCCGCCATGTCTGGGTCAACAGTCTTCAGGTTGGAGACGAATGCCTGCTCGACATCGGCGACGAGGTCGTGATCGGGTCCGGTGTGCATCTGTCGGGTCATACGGTCGAGCGGGGAATGGTCCGGCTGGCCCCCGTCGTGCTGGGCCCCGGCACCGTGGTGGGGGTGGGATCACACGTGGGAATCGGGGTGACGACCGGAGTCGGAACCCAGATCGGCGCGCTCTCGGTGGTACCGAAACACCAAACACTGGTGGGAGGACAAGCCTATGCCGGGATCCCCGTCCGGCCGGTCGAACCCCGGGCCGGCGGGGTTCCGGAGTCGAACGTCGAACCCGACGAGCACCACCTGCGGGATCTCGTCGAGCCGGAGATCGCCACCGTGTTCCTCGTGCCCGGCATCGACGGGACGGCCGAGCTGTTCTACCGCCAGATACCCCTGCTGGCAGAACGGTTCAACGTGGTTGCCTTCCCCCTGCCCAACAAGCGCATGGCCTCCTTGGACGACCTGGTGTCCGACCTTGCCCAGCTGATTCGGGAGACCAGTCCCGGTCCCGTGATCCTGTGCGGCGAGTCGTTCGGCGGCGCGCTGTCGCTGAGCCTTGGACTTCGAAACCCCGAGCTGGTTCGGGCCCTCGTCATCGTGAACTCCTTTCCCTATCTCGACAATCGGGTTCAGTTGGCATTGGCTCCCCGCATCACCCGACTCATCCCGTGGGTGGCCATGCCCTTCCTTCGCCGTTTCACCGAACACCGCATCCACAGCGCCCATGCTCTCGACGAGGATTTGGCCGAGTTCCGCACCCGAATGCGGGGTGTGGAGCGGGATGGCTATGTTCGCCGTTTCGAGCTGCTGCGGGACTACGACATCCGTTCCCAACTCGGTCGACTCATCATGCCGGTGTTGTTGGTGGCCGGAACCGATGACCGTCTGGTGCCGTCGGGTCGATGGGCCCGCTACATGGGAGACCGAATCCCCAACGCCACGGTGATGCTCCTCGAGGGCTACGGCCACTGCTGCCTGATCAACCACGATCTCGATCTGGCCCGGATCATCGCCGACTGGCTCGACCTGTAGGGCCGGCAGGAGACCTCTAGCCCCAGACCGGTTCGAGCGACGCCGTCCAGGTCACGATGGTGCCCCGGCCGCTGTGGGACAACACGGTGGTCGCCCCACCAAGCTTGCGGGCCCGGTCGTGCAGGTTCTGGAGCCCGTTGCCACCGATCACCGAACCGGGATCAAAACCGACCCCGTCGTCGGTGACCCGGAGGGCAACCGCCTTGTCGTCGATCGTCATTTCGACGTCGACCCGCGTGGCGTTGGCGTGGCGGGTCACATTGGCCAGGGCTTCGGCCAGCGCCGGTTCGACCTGCTCAGCCACACGAACCGGAACCGTGTCCAAGTCGCCGTTGACGACGAGGGTGGGGATGAAGCCCAGGTGATCGGCGGCTCGGGTCACTTGGGCCTCAATACGGCGCCGCAACGAGATCGGCTCCGGATTGCTGAGCCGGAAAATGGCAGCCCGCAACTCGGCGATGGTCTCGTCCAGTTGGGTGATGGCGTCGGCTACTCGGTCGGCCAGCTCCGGGTTGTCAATGAGTCCATGGATCGACTGCAGGCGAAGACCGGCGGCGAACACCCGTTGGATAACCAAATCGTGGAGGTCCCGGGCCAACCGGTCGCGATCCTCGGCCAGGCGGAGCTGCACCTGGGTCCGGCGGGCCTTGTCCAGATCGAAGGCTGTTCCCGCCTCCGAGGCCAGACTGGCCAACACCGCTCGCATGTGGGCGTCGGCGGTGGCCACACCCTCCACCGTCAGGGTCGCCTCGACCTCGTCGTTCTTGCTGATGGGCACGATCAGGGTGGAGTCTTCTTCCACCGGACCCCGCCCGGTCAGCACCGGACGGTACAGCGGATCGATGGGTTCCGGCGTCGACGGTGCCCCGGCGGCGGCCAGCGGGCGCATGGTCTTGGTTCTCGAATCGGGTACCGCGATCATGGCTCGTTCGCCGTCGACCAGATCCAGGGCGTGGTCACACACCGTGGTCAGGGTGGTGACCAGCGGCGTGTCCGCCAGCAGGCCGGCCCTGATGGCGCCCAGGGCCTCGAGCCAGCGATTCGTGTGATCCCGGTCGGCCCGGAGACGGTCGTGCACCGTCATGTCCCGGACGAAGGCCACCACAAAACGGGTTTCGGCCTGTTTCACCGCCGGCGGATACTCGAGCGTGACCTCGACCGGGAAGCGATAGCCGCTGCGGTGGCGATGGATGGTCGAGTACTGGTGGGAGTCGACTGCCCCCGCCAACAGCGGCTCGATCATTGTGGCGAAGGTCTCGGACGTGAACTCGGGGGCGATGTCGTGGGCTGTCATTGTCAACAGCTCGTCCTGGCTGTAGCCCAGCTGCTGCCGGGCCCCGCGGTTGACGTAGGTGAACCGCCAATTGTCGGGACGGAACATCATGACGGCGTCCTGGGCGGCGTCGATGGTGTGGAGTACGGCGTGGGCGTGGGACTCGGCCTCGACCCGTTCGCTAATGTCCCGGACGGCTGCGATCACCAGCGTTCGGCCGTCGGGATGAATGGGGCTCAGGGCCACGTCGACCGGGAACACCGTGCCGTCGGCACGCTGCCCGAAGAGCTCGAGATCGGTGGCCATGGTCCGCGGCTTCGGGTGTTGACGGAACCGTTCCCGCTGTTGGCGGTGGTCCATGCGCATGGTGTCGGGTACCAATACCTCGACGGCGCGACCGATCAGCTCATCACGGGTCCGGGCGAACATCGACTCGACCTGCCGGTTGACCAACAGGATCGTTCCCTCCAGGTCGGTCACCACTATGCCGTCAGGCATGGAGTCGATGATGGCCAGCGGCTCCAGCGAAAGGAGGTCTGGGTCGAGTGGCACTCATTCCAAGTATGCCATCAGCGACCCGCGGTCCCCATGTCGGCTGGGCGGCAGGGCCGGGTTGCGGCTAGTCGAGGGCGACGATGACCTTGGCGATACCGCGGGACCACTGATCGATCCCGTCCCAGTCCCGGTAGTCGCCGTCCTCGGCCCCCACCCAACGGGCCACGAACCGTTCGGTCCGACTCAGCCGTTCGATGTCGAGCCGACCGTCGAACAGCCGGTGGTCACGAGCCCCGGTTGTCGTCATCAGATGCTCGATCAGCTCGGGATGAATCGGCTCCTCCGGCCTGGCGGCGCCAAGGGGACCGGACGAGAACAGCCAGGTCGGTTGTCGGCGAAGGGTGGCGGCGTGCTCGTCGACGAACTCGAGGGCGGAGTCCAGCCATGTGCCGAGGTAGAGCGCACTTCCGACGACGTAGCCGACATAGGGCTTGAGATCGAAGATCTGCTCGGGTTGGCTGACGTCCACGTCGATGCCCTCGTCCCGGATGGATCGGGCGATGGCCCGCCCGATCTCGGCCGTGGCCCCGTGTCTGCTGGCGGGAACGATCAGCACTCTCATGACTCGACTCCGGTGATCGGTGGGCGGTTCAACAGCTCCCTCATCAGCTTCACCAGCACCACGATCAGGGCGATCGCGGTGCCGAAGAGGGCGATGATGAGCAAACCTCGTGCGGCGAGATCCCACGGCACTCCGCCGTCATCGAAGTCGAAGGGGAACACCGTGTAGATTCGAAGGGTGGCGACCAGGCTGATGGTGGTGGAGATCAGATCGCCGACCAACGACAGCCAATTCGGTACCCCGGCCAGCCGAAGCCCGTTGACGACAACCGAGGCAATCAGGCTGAGGCTGATGATGGGAACGACCTGATCGAACTCGTCGGTGAGGAAGGGGACGATGTCCCACTCGACGAGGTGACGCACCACGTAGAGCAGCCCTCCGTTGACGATGATGGCGATCACATAGCCGACTTGGGCGCCCGGTTTGGCCGGGCTCACCTCCGGTTGTCGATCCCGGGTCTCGCCGTTTGCCGGCTCGTGCCTGTGCAGCTGTTTTTTCGGAGACATCACCGACTCCTCTCGGGGAGTGTTGTTTGCTTACTCGTCGGGTGGCGTGATCAGGCCGTAGTGGCCGTCGTAGCGTCGATAGATGACGTTGCCTCGTCCGGTGTCGGCGTTCCGGAAGAACAGCCGGGGTTGTCCACCGGGGTTCAGCATGGCGACCGCCTCGTCCAGGGACATGGTCGGTACCGGGGCGTCCACCATTTCGACCTCGTTGACCATGGGTCCGAGCTGATCGGGGGCCGGGTCAACCTGCCGTAGCCGCAGGGGCGCACCGGACTCGGTGTCGAGAGGTTCGTCGTTCACCTCCAGCAGGGAATCCTGGCCGGTGTCGAGGTCGACGAAGAGGAAGAAGTCGTAGTCGAGTGCGGTCATGTCCCAGGCCGCCTCATCCACTGTCATCTCGCCGGCGGCAAACGATTTGTGGCGTACGATCTCCCGCTCGGCGTGGGGTCGCTCGAAGTAAGGGGTGGACGGTCGGGCCAGATTCCCGTGGCGCCATGAGCCGGGAACGGCGGCCTGTGCCGTCGTGCGACGGTCCCTTCGTTCCCGCTGGTGTTCGATACGAACCGAAAGGCGTTGGGCCACCTGGTCGACGGCCTCGGCGAAGGTGTTGGCGCTGGCATGGGCCCGGACCTGAAGATAATCGAACTCCAGGGTGGCCTCGACCATGGCCGGCCGGTCGAACCCCGGGCTCTCGGCCCGGGTCATCTTGACCCGGGCGAAGCGTACGGGATGCCCCACCCGTTCGGCCACATGGGCCAGCTTGTCCCGGGCGTAGTCCCGGGCCCGGTTCGGAACCCGGCCCCTGGTGACCACCACGGTGTCGGGACCCTCATCGGTGCTCTCGCCCGAGTCGCCGACATCGGGTCCGTCGGGCTTTGTGTTGACCCACTGCTCGGTGATCATGCCCCGTTCGACGGCGAAGTGGGCGACATGGTCGGTGGAGTTCAACCGGACCTCGAGCCGGACTGTGGCCGGGCCGGTGTTGTCCAGGCCGGAAAGGTCGACCACCTGGCAATTCGGACCCTGGATCGGGCAGCGCTCCAGTTCGGTCCGGATGAAGCGACGACCGTCACCGGCTGTTGCCTCGGCTCCGGCATCGGCCGCCCACCGATAGCGGGCACCGGGCAGGTACAGCGACGTGGCCCCGTCGAAGTCATAGGCCCGCATCGCCTCGAGCCATGCCCGCACCACGGGCAGGGGAGGGGTGGTGGAATCGATGCCGTAGTCGCGATGAGCGGCGGTGTCGATCTTTGCCCCGGGACGCTTGGCCCCGACCAGATCGCCGAATCGTCGCTGCCGACTGTTGGTTCGTGTGCCGCCTCGTAGCCGCACGTTGGTCGCCGTCTCCCTGCCCTCGCTCCGTACGAAATCGAACTTCACCAGAGCGCTGGGGACACGAGCTTTGGGATCGACCTCGTTGAGGGGAGCCGAGTAGGTCCGGCCCCGCCGAATGATGTAGATCCGGGCTCGAGCATGATCGATTCTCAGTACTCTGCCATCAGGCATACGGGCTCCATCCGTGGCCGGGGGCCACTTGTTCGGTATCAGGTGGGCGGTGGTTGGTGAGATCGATGGGTTCGTCGTCGTGGACCGGCAGGGGACCGGGGGGCGGCATCGGCCTCGGCGCCTGCTCCGAACCACCCTGGTCGAGGCGGAACGGCGGATAACGATCGGTCATCAGCGCGGCGTAGGCCACCACTCGGTACACCCATCGGTTCATGCCGATGATGAGCCGGAACAGACCTTCGGGATAGGCACCGGTGGCCAACAGGATGATGGCCGCCACCAGGGTGAGTAGACCGACCAACCCGGCTCCGCTCCAACCGATTTCGGTGGTCACCCCGTCCTCGGTGGACCAGCGGATACCCGCTCCGGCGATGATCGCCACCACAACGTAGTGGGGGATGGCCAGCAGCCACCACTTCACCAACACCAGCCCCCGGGACAACCGCTCCGGGTAGGTCACATCCAGGGCGGCCGGGTAGTCGGCCACCCTGGCCAGAGTGAACGGCGGGTAGCGATCGGTTCCCAGGCCGCCGCTGAAGCCGTAGTAGGACACCCGCCATCCCCAGCGCAGCACCCCGACATTGAAGTCGAAGATCGACCGGGGATAACGACCGGTGAACAGAATGGAGATACCGGCAAGGATGGTCAGCATGACAAAGACGGTCCACAGCAGGAACAGGACGATGAGATGGGGGATGGCGAGGAACCACTTCACCAGCCACAGCCAGCGTGAGAGGTTCGGGTCCAGCGACGCTTCCAGACGCAGGGGGTAGGTGGGCCGAGGAAGAGTCCGAGGAAGAGTCAGTGTGGTGCCGGCGGCGTCGACCGGGACCGGTGCCGGAGGCTCGGTGCCGCGCAGGCCGAGTCCTCCGAGCAGTACCAGCACGGTGGCCACGGCCAACAGGACGGCCCCGATGGCCAGTAGCGTCAGGGTGGCGGGAAGGAAGGCGTCGGTACGGAAGCCGGCGTCGATCTCGGTGGCGAGACCGGGGGAGCCGTCGGCGTTCATCACCGCCAACGCCCACTGCCCTGCCGATGCCTCCCACACGAGCTCCTGGGTTCCCGCGCCGGTGGTCGACATGGACCAGAAATCCTGATCGGTGGGCCGGGCGGGCTCGGCCCGTCCCGCCCGGCGTTGCAGCTCCACTGATCGGTTGTCGATCTCGACGACTTCATCGTGGGCCACAGCTTGGAGATAGCGGTCGAGGTCGGCCTCGGGCGCGACCCCGACAAACACCGGGCTTCCGTCGAGATTTGAGGCCCGGATTCGGATGTCGGTGTCGAGGGCGTCGATGACCCAGCGAGGTGTGCCGGGATCGACGTCGATGTCGAGTCGTTCCAGCGTCACCGCCGCGGTCGGCGATTCCAGGTCGGCCAGGTCGGCGCTGAGGTAGCCGCTGTCTCGCTGAGCCAGGTAGGCCAGGCCCAGCGCACCGCCAGACAGCAGTACCAAGAGGCCGGCCAGGGCCACAAGACTGCCCACTACCAGGGCAACTATGCGCGCCGGCCTCATGGCTCAGCCTCTCGACACCGGGATCTTCTTTGATGGATGCTCTGCGTCGTCGGCCACGGGAATTCGAAGCTCGAGAACACCGTCGACGTACGACGCCTTGATGTTGTCGGCCGTTGCACCGTCGGGCAGCGGCATCACCCGGGTGAAGGATCCGTATCGGAACTCGGATCGGAACGTGTCATCCTCGGTGGTTTCGGTTCGTGAACGGCGTTCACCCTTGATGGTGAGTCGATCGTCGTTGACCGACACATCGATGTCGTCCGGTTCCATACCGGGCAGTTCGGCCCGGATGACGGCGTCATTGCCGTCCACGAACTCCTCCACCTTGATCGATCCCCGCATCTCGGCCAGCTCGCCGAACACCCGGGTCGGCCACCGCTGGCTGAGATCGGACAGCCAGGGCATGAAATCGTCGATCCAGAACCGATCGAACGGGTCGAGCATGGTTGGGGTTCTGGTGGACTCGACCTCCGTTGTGGCCGCTGCGACCGGTTCCGGCGAGACCGGAGTCACCTTCTTCTTGCCGGTGTTCTTGTCCGGTTTCTTTGCCTTCTTGGTGCTCATGGAGTCCTCCTCAGTGGTGCGTCTCGGATACGTTCGAGGTCGTTCCCCTCAGGAACCCGTGGAAGGTCTCCGAGAGGTTGCGTCGGTGCTGGTTCGCGGCCCGGCCGTCGGGGACCGAGCTGGTTGCGCCCCCCTTCATCAACGATGGGTGTCGACCGGCGGTCGGTTGACCAGAACCGGGCAACGGGCGCCACGGACCACGGCCATGGTCACGCTACCGAGGACGGCCCGCTGGAGGCCGGAGCGTCCGTGGGTGGCCATGGCGATCATGGCGGTCGTGTGATGGTTGGCGTAGTCGACGATGGCCTTGGCCGGGTCGTCGCCGTGGAGCACGTCGTAGTTGATGGGACGGTCACTGGTACGGCCCATCGAGCCGGCCAGTCGGGCCACCGAGTTCGATTCGCCGGCCAAGGACATACCGGCCGGCACTTTGGACAGATCGACCACCGTGACCAGCATGGGCTCCAGATCGAGGCTGTTGCACCACTGGATGGCGAGCGCGCTGATCGACTCGGCGAAATCCGACCCGTCCGTGCAGGTCAACATGGGGCCGTTGGGCCAGTCGGCCGAGAGCTCGACGTCGGGACCGAGCAGCACCATGGGTCGACGGATATGACGCATGACCTCCTCGGAGATGTTCCCGGTCAGCGCCGCCATCCGACCGCGGGCGTCGGTGTTCATCACCACCAGCGTGTTCTGGATCTCGTCGAAGGTGGCGGCGATGTCCTCGGCCACCGAGTACGACAGGGGACGTACCTCGATGTCCTGGCCGTGGTTGAGACGCGCCACCTGCGCCCGGACTCGTTCGTCGAGATGTACGGCTTCGTCGACCTCGTGGAGCAAGGTGATGACCTGGACCTTTGATCCCCAGCGCCGGGCCAATCGGTCGGCGGCATCCAGCGCCAACGCCGCAGTACTCGTACCGTCCATTGGAACCAGTAGTCGATCGAACATAGCCCCGTCTCGCTTTCTCTTGCTGCCAGTGCGGGTGATCTCAGAGATCACGGGTCGAAGTCCCCAACTACATGCTGAATCCTGGCCCACCGGTACAGATAGGGGCGAAGGTCCTGGCTACAACGATCCCGGAGCGGGCGGGTCCGAAGCTGAACTACCCCCAAAACCGAATTATGATGGGGCTGTGGCGGCCGACAAGCCCGAACAGAACGGTCAGGACAGCCCGACGATCCGGGTGTTCCTGTTAGATGACCATGAGATCGTCCGGCGCGGTCTGGCCGATCTGCTCGACGACCACCCCGATCTCGAGGTGGTTGGCGAAGCCGGCCGGGCCTCCGAGGCGCTGGCTGCGGTCGAGGCCTGCTCCCCCGATGTGGCCGTGCTCGATGTCCGGCTCGAAGATGGCGACGGCGTCGAGGTGTGCCGGGACATCCGATCGACCTACCCCGAAGTGGCCTGCCTCATGCTGACCTCGTTCCCTGACGACCGAGGCGCCATCGACGCGGCCAGAGCGGGCGCTGCCGGCTATGTGCTCAAACGGGTCGGCACCGATGAGTTGGTCACCGCCATTCGCAAGGTTGCGGCCGGAGCTCAGTTGCTGGACTCGGCCGAGGTTCGCCTTCGGATGCGGCGGCTACGTCAGACCGAAGAGGGTCTGGTGATGAACCTCACCGACCAGGAGCATCGGATTCTCGAGCTGATCGGCGAGGGTCTGTCCAACCGACAGATCGCCGATGAAATGTTCCTGGCGGAAAAAACGGTGAAGAACTACATCTCCACGCTGTTCGTCAAACTAGGCATGACCCGGCGGACCCAGGTGGCAGCCCTGGCCGCCCGGCTCGATGAGAGGGAGTGGCGCCACTTCGACTGAGGGCGCTGAGGGAAACCCCTCGTCAATGCCGGCCTTGGGCGCTAGTCTTCAGATGGTTCAATCGACGTTGTCGAGGCGACGTAGCTCAGTTGGTAAGAGTGCTCGACTCATAATCGAGAGGTCGTGGGTTCGAGTCCCACCGTCGCTACCGGTATGAGCCGCGGTGCGGCTCAACTCGAGTTTGCCGTCGGCAAACATCGCTGGGGGAGAGTCTGGCGATGATTTCTCCGAGTCCCACCGTCGCTACCGGTATGAGCCGCGGTGCGGCTCAACTCGAGTTTGCCGTCGGCAAACATCGCTGGGGGAGAGTCTGGCGATGATTTCACCGAGTCCCACCGTCGCTACCGGTATGAGCCGCGGTGCGGCTCAACTCGAGTTTGCCGTCGGCAAACATCGCCGACGAAGGAATTGATAGAGTCGGTTCAGGCACAGACCCCCCTCAGGTGCCGGAGGCCCGACGTTTCGGGAATCATGGTTCCCGGGGTGCCCGACAGCGATAGCCTGTTACCTCGGAAGAGGCTATCGAAGAGCCCCACCGGTTTCCGAACCCCGACCGGGTGTCGACGCCGCCGTTACCCACTCAGAACCCAGAACCCTCACTCTCGGAACAAGGGACCGAGACCACACACAACAACAAGGAACGCTTCATCATGGCAAAGCAAAAGTTCGAGAGGACCAAGCCTCACGTCAACGTGGGCACGATGGGTCATATCGATCACGGTAAAACCACACTGACTGCTGCCATCACCAAGGTTCTCGGTGATCGGGTGGCTGGTAACACGGCCACGGCGTTCGACATGATTGATAAGGCTCCTGAGGAGCGTGAGCGTGGTATCACGATCAATGTGGCTCATGTGGAGTATGAGACGGAGAATCGGCATTACGCTCATGTGGATATGCCGGGTCACGCTGATTACATCAAGAACATGATTACCGGTGCGGCCCAGGTTGATGGTGCGATTTTGGTGGTGTCGGCTGCTGATGGTCCGATGCCGCAGACTCGGGAGCATGTGTTGTTGGCTCGTCAGGTTGGTGTGCCGGCTATTGTGGTTGCGCTCAACAAGGCGGACATGGTCGATGATGAGGAGCTTCTCGAGCTGGTGGAGCTTGAGACTCGTGAGTTGTTGACCGAGTATGAGTTTCCGGGTGATGATGTGCCGGTGATTCAGGTGTCGGCGTTGAAGGCTTTGGATGGTGATGCTGAGGCGTCGGAGAAGGTGATGGAGTTGATGAATGCGGTCGACTCCTATATTCCGGAGCCGGTGCGTGAGTTGGATAAGCCGTTCTTGATGCCGATCGAGGATGTGTTTTCGATTACGGGTCGGGGGACGGTGGTGACCGGCAAGGTTGAGCAGGGTGTCATCAATACTGGTGATGACATTGAGATTGTGGGTATTCGTCCGACGCAGAAGACGACGTGTACTGGTGTGGAGATGTTTCGCAAGTTGTTGGATCAGGGTCAGGCCGGTGACAATATTGGTGCGTTGTTGCGGGGTATCGATAAGGAGGATGTGCAGCGGGGTCAGGTTTTGGCGAAGCCGGGTTCGATTACGCCGCATACTGATTTTGAGGCTCAGGTGTATGTGTTGACGAAGGAGGAGGGTGGCCGTCATAAGCCGTTCTTCGCGAATTATCGTCCGCAGTTCTATTTCCGGACGACGGATATCACGGGGACGATTCAGTTGCCGGAGGGTACCGAGATGTGTATGCCGGGTGATAATACGGAGATGACGGTTGAGTTGATCAATCCGATTGCCATGGATGAGGGTTTGCGGTTTGCCATTCGTGAGGGTGGTCGTACCGTGGGCGCAGGGCGAGTGACGAAGATTCTGAAGTAGGGTCACTCGGCACCCGTGTTGACCAAGATCCTCAAGTAGGGTCACCCGGCACTCGGGTTGACGGCATCGGATCGAACCCCCACTCCCGACCACAGGGAGCGGGGGTTCGTGTTTTTGCACTAGTCTCGGTGGGCGTGATCATCGCGGAGACCGAGTTTCCCGGCCTGTTTGTCATCGATCTCGAGCCGCATCGGGATGAGCGAGGTTTCTTCGCCCGGACGTGGTGTGCCAACGAGTTCGCCGACGCCGGTCTGGCCGCCGAGTTCGTTCAGGCATCCGTCTCGTACAATGCCGTCGCCGGCACCGTGAGGGGTATGCACTTCCAGCGCGAGCCCTACGGTGAGATCAAGCTGATCCGGTGTGAGGCCGGTGCCGTCCATGACGTGATCATCGACCTGCGGCCTGACTCCGACACCTACACCAAGTGGCTCGGCTTCGAACTCACTGCCGCCAACGGACGACAGCTCTATGTCCCCGCCGGCATGGCCCACGGTTTCCAGACCCTGGTTGACAACACCGTGGTCAGTTACAACATCGACACCTTCTATCAGCCCGGCCACGGCGATGGTGTTCGCTGGGACGACCCGGCCTTCGCCATCGACTGGCCGGATGCCGACCCCCGGATCATGTCCGACAAGGACCGCGACTGGCCCGATTTCCAGCCCTGACGATCGAGCAGGCGACGGTTGTTCGGGCTCCGCCTACCACTGGCGGGCCATCGCCGGCTACACCGGGGCCAGCAGATCAGCCCCGACCAGGGCGTCGGCCGCCGACTGGAGAGTCTCGATCTCAATCCCCGACATGGCGGCGATGTCGGCCACCGCGTGTTCCCCGTCGGAGTAGGACAGCATCCACAGCACGGCCATCTCGTCGGACTTCGAGGAGATGGCCCCGCCCACTGCGCCGTACAGGCCGCGGCGACCGAGTTGGGGTTCCCCATGGGGGGCTAGGTTGCGGTACCGGGGTTCGGACGCGAATCGGGTGACGGCGTCCACGATCAACGACACGGTGTCCTCGAGCGTGGCGTCGTCGACGAAGTCGAGGTTGTCGGCCGACGAGTGGTACTCGGGATAGGTGCCGTGGATGGACCGGCTCAGCCGGCCCACGGGGAGATCGAAGCCGGGGGAGCAGAATTGGCGTTCGTCGTAGCCGTACGGATAATAGTCGATTACCGAGCCCTCCCGTTCGCTGATCAGGCGGCTCATCAACAGGTCGATGCCGGTGGTGGCCCGACGGGATCGCTTGTAGGTCGCCGGGGCCCGGTCGCCGGCGCCGGCCACCACCAGACCGGCCCGGATCGCCCCGACCCGGTCACGGTTGCGTTCCAGCCAGGTGATGGATCCGATGGTCCCGGGAATGAACAGCAGTCGAATGCGGTGACGTCGGGGTTCGGTCCGGTTCGACAGGCGACGGGCGGCCTCGGTCACGGCCGCGATTCCCGACAGATTGTCGTTGGCCATCGACGGGTGGCAGATGTGGGTGGTGAGCAGAATCTCACCGGCATCGCCGTCGGGCCCCAAACCCCGTCGGGAGGGGGTCGACGCCGGGTCGGTAGCGGGCAGTACCGCCTCGCCGTAGCTGAGATGACCGGCGGCAAGTGTGGTGTCGATCGTGACCCGGTAGCTACCGTCGGCCAGCGACTCGGCCGTGTTGTGGCTCAGGCAAAGCCCCCACGTCTCGCGGTAGTACGAGGTGCGATAGGGAACGACGTCGGGCTGGTCGGGCAGGGTGAACAGGTGCGGTCGCAGCTCGTCCAGCGTCAGCTCGAGATTTACCGGTGTGCTGTACGACAACACGTGCAGGTTGCAGTCATCGCTGTCGAGAACCCGGCCATCGGGGCCGTCCAGGGTGGCTCGACGAAGATTCCACTCGTTGGGCACGGTCCAGTCCAACACCGGGGTGCCGGTGGGAACCTCGTGGCGTTCCAGCTCGGCCACCCCTGCCAGCTCCCGGCCGATCAGATCCAGGGTGGCCCTGACTCCGTCGCCGGTGATGGACCGGCACAGCGGGAAGGCCTCCTCCATAAACCGTCGCATCGCCTGTGCCGTCATCTCGGTGTCCTCATCGTCATCGGCGCTCTCATGTCGTACCGCCTGCATCGTGGTCCGGATCGAGCGCCGATCAGTGCTCGAGGTACCAGTCGTAGGTCATCTTCAGCCCGTCGGCCACGGTGGTGCTCGGGGCCCAGCCCAGCTGGTCCTGGACGCGGGCCACATCGGCCGATCGAACCACCTCGTTACTGCGGTCGGCCATCGATCCGAACTGCGGTTCCACGTCCTTTTCGGAGATGGCAACCAGGGCCTCCACGACCTGCCGGATCGTGGTCAGCATGCCGGTTCCCAGGGGTACCGGCTGAGTCGGTACCCGGTCGATGAGACAGCACCGCACGATGCCCTCGGCCACATCGCCGACGTACACCCAGTCCACCTCCCGGCCACCCGACGACAGCTCTGGAACCCGGCCGGCCTGCAGGCAGCGGATCACGTACGGCACCACCTTGCGCTCGTCGATCTGGGCCGGCCCGTACACCATGAAGATCTGGAGATTGATGACCTCCACGTCGGTGGCGGCCTGGTAGTAGTCGCCGTACATGTGGGCCGCCGCCTTGCTCAGGGCATAGGGGGAGGTGGCGAGCTGGCCCGGTCGGTCCGGCTCTTCCAATGACCCGGCGAGCTGGACCCGACGCACTCGGTGGCGTCGGGCCGCCTCCAGCAGGTTCACGGTGGTGGCACAGTTGGCGGCGAACATCGGCAGCAGCAGATCGGGGTCTCGAGCCCCCTTGACCAGACTGGCGAGGTGGATGAGGTGTTCCGGTGCGATCTCGCCCACCAGATCGTCGGTGGCCGCCCCATCGGTGAGGTCGACCCGGTGCCAGGTGACGGGCGTGGCCAGCGACGTGGACGGGTTGTCGTTGCGAGCGGTGGCGTGGATCTCGGCTCCGGCCCGATCCAGCATCTCGACCACGTGGCCACCGATGAAACCGGTGGCTCCGGTCACCAGAACTCGACGACCGGCAAGGTCGGGTTGAAGTGTGGAGGTCGACGGTGAGATGCCGGTTGGTGATGATGGCGGCGGCAGTGTCATACCGCCGACACTCTAACAAGCGGGCCAACAACAACAAGCCGGCACGCGACCCTCCTGAGCCCGACACACCGTCCTGATGAGCAAGGCGATGGACGCCTGATACGGCGCACGTATTACGGATTTGTGTCGGGGCCTCCTAGGATGGGAGGAGGGCAGGGAGAGCCGGCCTCGGCAACTCTGTTATCCGAACATGTAATCCGAACAGGTAACCCGAACGGCGGTTGTGGGGTCAAACAGATGGATTCCAAAAGAACTGACGAACTCATCGCCGAGGCGAAGGAAGGCGACCATCGTGCTTTCGAGGAACTCGTGCGTGAGACCTACGCCGATACCTACACGCTGGCCTACCGGCTCGTGGGTGACGAGGAGGACGCTCGGGACGTGGTGCAGGAAACGTATCTCCGGGCCCACAAGGGCCTCAAAAAGTTTCGAGGTGATGCCCAGCTTTCGACCTGGCTGCACCGAATCACCGCCAACTGTGCCAGCACCTACCTGGGACGGCGGGGCAAGCACCGCCATGACAGCCTCGACGACGAGATCGAGATCGCCGATGAGACACCCCGTCTCGATCCCGTCCACCAGGCCGACATCGGGGACCTGCGGAACCATCTGGTCGAGGCACTGATGCAGCTTCCCCCCAAACTTCGGGCCGTGGTTGTCCTGCGTGACATCTACGACCTGTCGCACGAGTCGATCGCCGAGCAGCTCGACATCTCCGAGTCGGCAGCCAAGGTCCGCCTCCATCGTGCCCGCAAACGGCTCCGGGAGCGGTTGTATCCGCTGGGGGAGGAGCGGGCCCATGCGGTGTGATCACCACGGCTTGTGGCCAGGGAGGCCAGCGCCATGACCTGCGAGACCTTCAGCCTCGAATTGGCCGAGGTGGCCGACGGGCAGGAATGCCTGAACTGGGTCGCCGCCCAGCACTTCGAAACCTGCCTGCGGTGCCAGGCCGAACTGGCCCAGTACAAGAAGCTGTTGCGGGCTCTGGCAACGCTGCGGGGCCAGTTGCTCCCGGCCGATGAGCGGTTGGTCGAGGACATCATCGAGGCGTTACGGCCCCCGGGCACCGTGCACCGCCTGCACCGCATGGCCGGTGGTAATCGCAAGGCCGCCTACATCGGCGGAATCGCCGCTGCGGCGACCGCCGGTGCGGCCGGCGCCATCGTGTTGGCCACCCGTCTGGCCTCCCGCCATCGCCTGGCCAGCTGACCTCCGCTACCGACGTTCCGACAAAGCGAGGCGTTTCCCGGCCTCGCGGCTGCTAGCCTCAGTATGTCCCCGTGCAACCTAGGGCAGTAGCTCAACTGGCAGAGCAACGGTCTCCAAAACCGTAGGTTGGGGGTTCAAGTCCCTCCTGCCCTGCGTACCAGTTGCCTCCGGACCCGCCCCCGTTGGTGGGACGAGCAACCGAAAACCCGTGTCAAGGATCGAACCATCATGGCGATGAATCGCGAACAACGCCGCTACCTGCAGCGCCAGGGTCAAATGGACAGCGAGGGCAATCCCATTGCCACTCGTCGTGAGAACCGCCCGGCCAAGACCGAGCGCGTCACGCCTCGCGAGTACGTCTCCGAGGTTCGCGCCGAGATGAATCGGGTGATCTGGCCGACGCGCAGTGAGCTGATCAACTACACCATCGTCGTCGTCATCACCTTTGCCCTCGTCACTGCGCTGGTTGCCGTGCTCGACTACCTGTTCGCCGAAGGATTCATCGCCCTGCTCCAGGCCGGCACCGAAGGATCGAATTGATCATGAGTGATATCACCGACACGACGACAGCCCCGGCCGACACCACCGAGACGGCAGCCGTCACCGACGCCGCCGATGTCACGAAAACCGCCGATGTCACGGAAACCGCCGCTGCGACCGACGTTGCTGAGGCCACCGACATCGCCGATGCCACGGACACCGCACATGTCGTCGATACCGCAGACGCCACTGACACCGCAGAGGTCGCCGATACCACCGACACCGAGTCCGTCGACGAGACCACCACTCCCGACGTTCCGGCCGCTCAAGGTGCCACCACCGACGAGGCCACGACCGGCGATGCCACGACCGACACCGAGGATTCCGGTGGCGAGCCCGAGGCCGAGGTCCGCCCCCGTCGTCGCAATGACTCGCCCTACGACCGTCCGGGCAAGTGGTACGTGATCCACACCCAGTCAGGTTATGAGAACAAGGTGCGCAACAACCTGCTGGCCCGAACCCAGTCCATGAACATGGAGGAGCGCATCTTCGAGGTGGTGATTCCCCTCGAGGACGTGGTCGAGTTCAAGAACGGCAAGAAGGTCATCGTCCAGAAGAAGGTGTTTCCCGGCTATCTGCTGTGCCGGATGCACCTCGACGACGACTCATGGTTCGTGGTCCGTAACACCCCGGGCGTCACCGGCTTCATCGGAGCCGGCAACAAGCCGTCACCCCTGCCCCGCAAGGATGTCGAGAACTTCCTGGCCACCAAGGAGGACGGTGATGAACCGAGCCGAAAGGGTCGGCCCCGTCTGGAGTACTCGATGGGTGAGACTGTCCGTGTCAAGGAGGGGCCGTTCGCCGACTTCCAGGGCGAGATCGTCGAGATCAACGAGGATCAGCTTCGGCTCAAGGTGCTGGTGAACATCTTCGGTCGGGAGACCCCGGTCGAGCTGCAGTTCGCCGAGGTGGCGAAGATCTAGTACGGCGAGACGATGCTCGGCAACACTCCGAGTTTGGCTTCCGGCCAAAGGTCGCCGAAACGTCTCGTGGATGTGAACACCGAAGAAACCGTCCGCCGAGGTTGATGCCGGCCCGAAGATCCCGGCACACTTCCATGTTGCTGTTGTTCAGCCGCTCTTTGCCTGCGCCCGGCGACGACCACGCCCGGCGACGGCACCCCACGTCACAACCGTCCACACAACCCAGAGAACCCGATGGCCAAGAAGCAAGTACTAGCGTTGGTAAAAATTCAGATTCCGGCGGGCCAGGCGTCGCCCGCGCCGCCGGTGGGTACCGCTCTCGGTCCCTACGGCCTGCAGATCATGGACTTCTGCAAGGAGTACAACGCCCGTACCGAGGCCCAGCGGGGCCAGATCGTACCGGTCGAGATCACCATCTTCGAGGATCGCACCTTCAGCTTCGTCCTCAAGACTCCGCCCACGGCTGAGCTCATCAAGAAGGCGGCCAAGATCAACAAGGGGGCCAGCGATCCGCTGCGGGATCGGGCCGGCACCATCACCGAGGCCCAGCTCACCGAGATCGCCGAGACCAAGATGCCCGACCTCAATGCCTACGACATCGAGGCGGCCAAGAAGCAGGTCGCCGGTACCGCCCGACAGATGGGCGTCGCCGTCCGCCGCTGAGCGTCGTTTGCGGCCTTCGGCCCGCGGCACGTACCGAGTTTCGGCACCGCCGAAACTCGCGGTCGTGGCACCTGTCTCGTCATTGATGGGGCCGGGAACTTGCGGTTGCGGGTAGGTTGAAGTGTCAACAAGTCCATTCAGGATCACCTCGCCTGGTGGCCCGAGAGTGTGGAATGGTCCACCCCTCGGTTTACACGAAGGGAGCCAGAGATGGCGAAAGGTAAGCGTTACCGCGACGCCACGAAACGGTTCGATCGTGATCATCTCCATGGTCCGACCGAGGCCATCGACCTGATCAAGTCGTTGGCCAATGCCAAGTTCGACGAGTCGATCGACGTCGCTTTTGTTCTCGGGGTCGATCCCCGCAAGGCCGATCAGATCGTGCGGGGTACCGTTGCCCTGCCTGCCGGCACCGGGAAGGACATCCGGGTTGCCGTTTTCGCCACGGGCGAAGCCGCCTCGGCAGCCACGGCGGCCGGGGCCGATCTGGTCGGTGGTGAGGAACTGGTGGCCGAGGTCGAGGGCGGCATGCTCGACTTCGACCTGGCCATCGCCACGCCTGAACTCATGCCTCAGGTCGGCAAGCTGGGCCGGGTGCTCGGGCCGCGGGGTCTCATGCCCAACCCCAAGACCGGCACCGTCACCCCCGATCCGGCCACGGCGGTTGAGCAGTTCAAGGGCGGCACCGTCGAATACCGCACCGATCGTCATGGCAATGTGCACGTGTCCGTGGGCAAGGCCAGTTTCGACGTCGATGGCCTCAAGAAGAACATGGCCGCACTGGTCGACGAACTCAACCGGGCGAAGCCGGCGTCGGCCAAGGGCCGCTACATAAAGAAGGTCACCCTGTCGTCGACCATGGGACCGGGTGTCAAGATCGACCCGTCCCGGTTGGAAGAGATCGTGGTCCCCGCTTGACCCAGCCTGATGCGAGCCCCCTCGCCGTCGAGGTGTTGCGGGGTGGCCGGGTCGAGAGCAGCCATCTGGTTGATGCCGTGGTCATGGCGTGGGCCGACGATGGCCCCGAGGTGGTCGAGGCATGGGGTGACCCCGATCGGCTGATCATGGCCCGTTCGGCGGCCAAGCCGCTGCAGGCCATGCCCTTGATCACCACCGGAGCGGCCAAGGCCTTCGAACTGGATGACGTCGAGCTCGCCCTGGCCTGCGCGTCACATAATGGCGAGAAGGCCCAGGTCGACCGGGTGGACGCCTGGCTGTACCGCATCGGCTGCACGGTGGCCGACCTCGAATGCGGTTCCCAGAACCCGAGCCCGGACTGGGCCAAGGCCGAGCTGTGGGCGTTGGGGGCCAAGTCCACTGCGCTTCACAACAATTGCTCGGGCAAACACACCGGGTTCCTGACCGTGTGCCGTCATCTCGGCATCGACCCCGCCGGCTATCACGCTCCCGCCCACCCGCTCCAGGCCGATCACGTCACGCCGGCGGTGGCCCAGCTGTGCGCCGTCGACGTGTCGGATCAAGCCCCGGCCATCGACGGCTGCGGTATCCCGGTGTGGTCGATGCCGCTACGGGCACTGGCTCGAGGCTGGCTCACACTGTCCCGACACCGGGCCGGGCGCATCCTGCTTCGGGCCATGGTGGATCAGCCCTACTTCGTTGCCGGCACCGACCGGGCCTGCACCAGGATCATGAGCACCATCATGAGCGAGGCCGCGGTTCCGGTGGCGGTCAAGGTCGGGGCCGAAGGAGTGTATGGAGCCGTGGTGGTCGGACCCGACGGCGACCGGGCCGGGCCTGCCGTCGCGGTGAAGGTGCACGACGGGGCCACCCGGGCGGCCGAGGTCGCCGTCGAGTGGATCCTTCACCGGTTGGGTGTTCACGAGCCCGGGCCGCACCGCATAACCAACCACGCCGGAACCGAGGTCGGAGCCATGCTGGTGATCGAGTCCCCCCCGGCCCGGTCGGACCATGCCCGGTCCGACCATGTCCGGTCCGAGCGGGCCGAGCCGTCGCTTGCCGATTCGGGGCGTGGTATCGGGTCCGATGGTGGGTAACCTGGTCGGCTGGTGATTCCCGCACCGCACGGTGCGGGATGATGACAATCGAAACCCTCTCGCCCGAGACCTCAGGTTGCGGTTGGGACAGCCGGTGAACTCGTTTGCCGGTTGCTCCGTCGGCGTAATCCCTGGAATAGGCGATCCTGCTTCTCCAAACACCTCCACCCGGTGGTGATTGGCCGGCTGATCGGCGATCGGGGCGTCGACAGCCATCGGACCAATCACCGATTCGATACCAACGAGTTACCGAGTGACAGAGAGGAGGTGTGATGGACAACCCAGAATCAACACGGGAGCCACGGCGGGAAAAGGTCGCCGTGGTGGCCGAGGTCAAGGAGCGACTGGAGACGGCGACGTCGGTGGTCGTAACCGAGTACCGGGGCCTCACCGTGGCCCAGTTGCAACAGCTGCGGGGCGCGCTGCGCCCGGCCGGTGGTCGATACAAGGTGTACAAGAACACCCTGGTTCGCCGAGCGGCCGATGAGGCCGGCATGGATCTCGCAGAGCATCTGACCGGCCCGACGGCACTGGCTTTCGCCGAACCGGTCGGCGACGACGAGCGTGGCGACGTGGTCACCGTGGCCAAGGTGCTGCGTGACTTCGCCAAAGCTCATCCCGACCTGGTGATCAAGGGCGGCTTGTTCGACGGACAGCCAATCGATGCCGACGGCATCCGAGCACTGGCCGACATCGAGCCACGCGAGGTGCTACTGGCGAAGCTGGCCGGCGCCATGGCTGCGCCCATGCAGCAGTTCGCCGGTCTCCTGCAGGCCCTGCCCCGCGATTTCGCCTACGGGCTCCAAGCACTGATTGACAAGGGCGGCGCCGGCGAGGTCAGCGAACCCACCGCTGACGATGATGCCGAAACCACCCCCGATACTGCGTCCGAATCCACCCCTGAAGAACCAACCGATGCCGCCGAGTCCAGCGATGACGCTGCGGCCCCCGATACCGAAGAAGCCGGAGAAGAAGAATGAACAAGGAAGAAATCCTCGACGCCATTGCGTCCATGAGCGTGCTCGAACTGTCCGAGCTGCTCAAGGACTTCGAAGAGAAGTTCGGTGTGACCGCCGCAGCTCCTGTAGCCGTGGCCGCCGGCCCGGTCGCCGCCGTCGAGGAGGTCGAGGAAAAGACCGACTTCGACGTTGTGCTCACCGGAGCCGGCGAAAAGAAGATCCAGGTCATCAAGGCCGTGCGTGAGCTCACCGGTCTCGGTCTCAAGGAGGCCAAGGAGCTGGTGGAGAGTGCCCCCAAGGCGGTGCTGGAAGGAGCCAAGAAGGACGACGCCGATGCGGCCAAGGCCAAGATCGAAGATGCCGGTGGCTCCGTCGAGTTGAAGTAGCAGTTCTCGACGATCATCGATCCGGGTCGGCCGGCACCGGCGCCCGGACGACAGAGTTGAACACGTGGGCCCCCACCGGGGCCCACGTGCTGTTTCGAACCCGCTCGAACTTTGAGCCGCCAACGACCCGTTTGTGGGTCGGCCCCGGCTCAAAGTAGGTGAAGGAAGGGGTCGGCGGGCGCTCAAAGTTCGGGACGTGTGCGCGCTGCTGTATGTCCCTAGCGTTATCGGTGTGATCGAATCGGTGTCGCTCGTTCAGGTTCTGGCCTCGCTGGTGTTGGTGGTCATGGCCGTGGCCGCCGGCGCGGTGATGGGGCTGGGATTGACACGCCAACTGTTGGTCGCCTCACTGCGGGCCGCCATCCAGCTGCTGGCGGTCGGGCTGATCCTGGGCACCATCGTGTCGGCCGACTCCGCGCTGGTGCTGGCCTGGCTCTGGGTCGGCGCCATGGTTGCCATCACCGCAGTGGTGGCTCGGCGCCGCGCCCCCGACCTGCCCGGAGCATCGCGGGTGGCGGCGGCGGCCGTGGCCGCCACGGTGTCGATCTGCCTGCTGATCGTGTTCGGGCTCGGCATCATCGACTACCGCCCCATCAATCTCATCGTCATCGCCGGGATCACCATCGGCAACACCTTGCCCAGCCTGGTTCTCGGGGCCAAGCAGGTCACGGCGGCGGCCACCGATCAGCGAGGTCAGATCGAGGCGCTGATGGCGTGCGGCATGTCGATCGCTCAGATCGTCCGCAACGCCGGCGCACCCATTGCCCGCACAGCGATGGTGCCCCAGATCGAGAGGACGAATGTGGTGGGGTTGATTGCACTGCCGGGTGCCATGACCGGGCTTCTCCTCGGTGGGGTGGACCCCGTCGATGCGGTGCTGGTTCAGCTGATGGTGATGTATCTCGTGCTGGGAGCGGTCTCGCTGTCGGTCATCACCACCGTGGTCATGGGAATCCGTGGCCTGTTCACACCGTCCTTCACCCTGATCTCCCTCCAGCCCACGCCTCCGGGCGAACCTGGGTGAAAGCGATCGGCCTCGACCGCCGTCACCCCGGCGGGAGGGGCACCGGTCGGTCCCATTGGTCGTCGGTTGGTCCTGACCGGCTACAGTGGCCGGGCGATCAGGAGCGAACGGTGTTGGCCGTCGACTTGATTCGACAAGAACCTTGACCTCGCGACCAAAAACCCATAGTATTTGCCGCATTCCGGGCAAATCCGGTTGTTGGTTGTGATCGCGCGGTTATGCTTGTAAAGCCGTGCTTGCTCGCTCGTCCTTACTCACCGCCGTTTTTCGGTTCTTGTTTCGGCGCGTGCAAGCACCTGCCCATGCTGTTCGTACTCCTGCCGATCAGCTCCGTGCTCAACATGTTGGTGGTGCCCCTTGCCTGCACGTACTGTCGCTCGCGATCGTTTCTCCTTCGGCAATCTCTCCGAAGCACTCGAGCTTCCCGATCTGATCGCCGTCCAGCGGGACTCGTTCCGCTGGTTCCTTGAAAAAGGTCTGGCCGATGCCTTCGCCGACATCAGCCCGATCAAGGACTTCACCGAGACCCTGCAACTCGAGTTGGAGTTCGATCCCTTCGACGAGGACCTGAAGCCCTATCCCAAGTTCTCGGTCGAGGAATGCAAAGAGAAGGACATGACCTACTCGGCCCCCATCTTCGTGCGGGCCCGGTTCATCAATGCCCAGACCGGCGAAATCAAGGAACAGACCGTCTTCCTCGGCGACTTCCCGATGATGACCGACAAGGGCACCTTCATCATCAACGGCACCGAGCGTGTGGTCGTCTCCCAATTGGTCCGTTCCCCCGGCGTCATCTTCCAGCCCGGTGAACGCTTCCGGCTTCGTAACCTGGCCAAGCACCAGATGGTCACCGGCACCATCCACCCCTACCGGGGAGAATGGATCGAGTTCGACGTCGAGCAGAAGCCGGGCAAGGATCCCACGGCCGGTGTTCGGGTGGCCCGCAAGCGTCGCCTGTCACTGTTCACCATGCTTCGCGCCCTCGGCTATGACGAGGAGAACGCCCCCGGCTTCCTCGAGGCTTTCGTCCGCCATTTCGAGTTCCTCGAAGGGCAGTGGGAGAAGGATCGGGAAATCGCCCCCACCCAGGACGAGGCCCTCATTGAGATCTACAAGCGGGCCCGTCCCGGTGAGCCTCCCACTCTGGAAGCGGCTCGCACCTATCTGCGGAACGCCTTCTTCGAGAACCGACGCTACGACCTGTCCCGGGTCGGTCGCTACAAGCTGAACCGCAAGCTCGGCCCCGAGATCGACAAGCTGGAGAAGATGTTCCCCATGCTCGATCTGGATCGGCCCGAGTCCGACCAGCCCGTGCTGAGCCGATGCGAAGTATTGGCTTCGGCCACCTACCTGCTGCACCTGATGATCGCCGAGCCCGGGTACCGACTCGACGACCAGGACCACTTCGCCAACCGCCGGGTCCGCTCGGTCGGCGAGCTCATCCAGAACCAGGTCCGCATCGGTCTGTCCCGCATGGAGCGGGTTGTGCGGGAGCGCATGACCACCCAGGATGTGGAAGCCATCACCCCCCAGACGTTGATCAACATCCGGCCCGTGGTGGCCGCCATCAAGGAGTTCTTCGGAACCTCCCAGCTGTCTCAGTTCATGGATCAGGTCAACCCCCTGTCCGGCCTCACCCACCGTCGGCGCCTCTCCGCGCTCGGTCCCGGTGGTCTGAGCCGGGAGCGGGCCGGGTTCGAGGTCCGAGACGTGCACTTCTCCCATTACGGCCGGATGTGCCCCATCGAGACCCCGGAGGGTCCGAACATCGGTCTCATCGGCTACCTCTCCAGCTACGCCCGAGTCAACGAGTTCGGCTTCCTGGAGACGCCGTACCGAAAGGTCATGGATGGTCGAGTCACCGACGAGGTGGTCTACCTCACCGCCGATGAGGAGGAGGAGTACGTCGTCGCCCAGGCCAACGCCAAGCTCAACGCCGACGGCACCTTCTTGGAGGACCGGGTACTGGCTCGACGTTCACCCCAGGCCGCCTCGCTTCGAGACCTGAAACTCCAGCTGGAGCGGGATGTCTTCTTCGGTGCCACCACCGAGATCTCCCAGGTCCCGGCGGACGAGGTCCAGATGATGGACGTGTCGCCCAAGCAGATCGTGTCCATCGGCACCGGCCTCATCCCCTTCCTTGAGCACGACGATGCCAACCGGGCCCTGATGGGGGCCAACATGCAGCGTCAGGCCGTACCCCTGATCACGGCCGAGGCCCCCTACATCGGCACCGGCATCGAGCGACGGGCCGCCTCCGACGCCGCCGACACCCTGGTGGCCGAGGACGACGGTGTGGTGGTCGAGGTCGACGGTCGCACCTTGGTGGTCGACTACAAGTCTCAGGGCCGCAAGGTGTATCGCCTGCTGAAATTCGCCCGATCCAATCAGGACACCTGCATCAACCAGAAGCCCCGGGTGGCCGCCGGCGACAAGTTCTCCGTCGGCGAACTGCTGGCCGACGGGCCCTCCACCGACAATGGTGAGCTGGCCCTGGGCAAGAACCTGGTGGTGGCCTTCATGCCCTGGGAGGGCTACAACTTCGAGGACGCCATCATCCTCTCCGACCGCCTGGCCCGGGACGATGTGCTGACCTCGATCCACATCAAGGAGCACGAGATCGATGCTCGGGACACCAAGCTGGGCCCGGAGGAGATCACCCGGGACATCCCCAACCTGGCCGACGACATCCTGGCCGATCTCGACGAGCGGGGCATCGTGCGAGTCGGGGCCGATGTCGGTCCCGGTGACGTGCTGGTGGGCAAGGTCACACCCAAGGGTGAGACCGAGCTGACGCCTGAGGAACGGCTGCTACGGGCCATCTTCGGCGAGAAGGCCCGCGAGGTTCGTGACACGTCGCTCAAGGTTCCCCACGGCGAGACCGGCAAGGTCATCGACGTCAAGGTGTTCAACCGGGACGACAGCCATGAACTGCCCCCCGGGGTCAACCAGCTGGTTCGGGTCTATGTGGCTCAGAAGCGCAAGATCTCGGTGGGCGACAAGCTGGCCGGGCGCCACGGCAACAAGGGCGTGATCTCCAGGATCCTCCCGGTCGAGGACATGCCCTACATGGCCGACGGAACCCCCGTCGACATCATTCTCAACCCGCTCGGCGTGCCATCCCGTATGAACGTGGGTCAGGTGCTGGAGTCCCATCTCGGCTATGCCGCTCGCTGGGGCTGGAGCATCGGCGGCGAGCAGATCGGTGAGGCCCCGGTTCGGGGTACCGAGAACAAGACCCGTCCCTTCACCACCCCCTCCACCCTGGTCTCGACCCCGGTGTTCGACGGTGCCAAATGGGATGAGGTGGAGATGGCGGGCACCAAGCCGACCATCAAGTCCATCTTCGAGAACCTCAATGCCGAGACCGCCGATGGTGGGCGCCTGATCGGCGGCGACGGCAAGGCTGCGCTGTACGACGGCCGCACCGGTCAGGCCTTCGACAATCCGGTGATGGTCGGAGTGATGTACATCCTGAAGCTGTCACACCTGGTGGACGACAAGATCCACGCCCGCTCCACCGGTCCGTACTCCATGATCACCCAGCAGCCGCTCGGCGGTAAGGCCCAGTTCGGGGGCCAGCGCTTCGGTGAGATGGAGGTGTGGGCTCTGGAGGCCTACGGCGCCGCCTACTGCCTCCAGGAGCTGCTGACCATCAAGTCCGACGACGTCCTGGGCCGGGTCAAGGTCTACGAGGCCATCGTCAAGGGTGAGAACATCCCCGAACCCGGCATCCCCGAGAGCTTCAAGGTGCTCATCAAGGAGATGCAGGCCCTCTGCCTCAACGTCGAGGTGCTGGCCGAGGACGGCAAGGAGATCGAGATGCGGGAGCTCGACGACGAGCTGTTCCGCACCGCCGAGGAACTCGGTATCGACCTGAGCCGCCCCGAACGAGGATCCGACGAAGACGACGCCGCCCGGGCCGCCGGCGCTCGTCGCTGATTGCTGAGAGAGATCTAGAGAGGTTTACACATGCTGGACGTTAACGATTTTGATCAGCTGAAGATCGGCCTGGCCACCGCGGGCTCCATCCGCACCTGGTCCAACGGCGAGGTCAAGAAGCCGGAGACCATCAACTACCGCACGCTCAAGCCGGAGAAGGACGGGCTGTTCTGCGAGAAGATCTTCGGCCCGACCAAGGACTGGGAGTGCGCGTGTGGCAAGTACAAGCGCGTCCGATTCAAGGGCATCATCTGTGAGCGGTGCGGGGTCGAGGTCACCCGTTCCAAGGTCCGCCGGGAGCGAATGGGTCATATCGAGCTGGCCGCCCCCTGCGTGCACATCTGGTACCTGCGGGGCACCCGGTCGTGGCTGGCCTACCTGCTCATGGGCACCGAGCCCCGTGAGGAGCTGAAGGCCAAGCAGCTGGAGAAGGTCATCTACTTCGCCGCCAACCTGGTCACCTGGGTGGACGAGGAGAAGCGTGATGCCGATCTGGCCAACCTCGAAGCCGAGGTGCTGGAGGAAAAGGACGCCATCAACAAGGAGATGGAACTCCGGCTGGCCGAGCAGCACGAGGACCTCGAGGCCGAGCTGAAGCAGATGGAAGACGACGGGGCCAAGGACACCGAGATCCGGGCCCGGCAGCGTGCCTTCGACAAAGAGCTGGCCATGACCCGTGAGCAGTACGAGATGGAACTCGACGTGCTCGATCGGGCGTGGGAGGAGTTCAAGGACCTCTTCGCCCGGAAGATCGTCGAGGACGAGTTGTTGTGGCGTGAGATGGCCGACCGCTTCGGCGACTACTTCGAAGGCGGCATGGGGGCCGACGCCATCGCCCAGCTCATCGAGCGCATCGACTTCGACGAGGAGGAGGAGAAACTCCGTCTCGCCATCGACGCTCCCGGTGATATGAAGCCCCTGTCGGCTCAGCGCAGGCAGAAGGCCATCAAGCGGCTGAAGATCGTGGCCGCCTTCAACAAGCGGGACGAGAACAGCAACCGTCAGAACGATCCCCGGGCCATGATTCTCGATGTGGTGCCGGTAATCCCGCCCGAGCTGCGGCCCATGGTCCAGCTCGACGGTGGCCGGTTCGCCACCTCCGATCTGAATGACCTGTATCGCCGGGTCATCAACCGCAACAACCGGCTCAAGCGTCTGCTCGATCTCGGTGCCCCCGAGATCATCGTCAACAACGAGAAGCGCATGCTGCAGGAGGCGGTCGACGCGCTGTTCGACAACGGTCGTCGCGGCCGGCCCGTGACCGGGCCCGGTTCCCGTCCCCTCAAGTCGCTGTCCGACATGCTCAAGGGCAAGCAGGGTCGGTTCCGTCAGAACCTGCTGGGCAAGCGGGTCGACTACTCGGGCCGCTCGGTCATCGTGGTCGGTCCGACCCTGAAGTTCCACCAGTGCGGCCTGCCCAAGGTCATGGCCCTCGAGCTGTTCAAGCCCTTCGTGATGAAGAAGCTGGTCGATGAGCAGCTCGCTCAGAACATCAAGTCGGCCAAACGTATGGTCGAGCGTCGGCGCCCCCAGGTGTGGGAGGTGTTGGAGGACGTCATCCAGGAGCACCCGGTCATGTTGAACCGTGCTCCCACCCTTCACCGTCTTGGTATCCAGGCCTTCGAGCCGGTGCTGGTGGAGGGTAAGGCCATTCAGATCCACCCCCTGGTCTGCACGGCGTTCAACGCCGACTTCGACGGTGACCAGATGGCGGTGCACCTGCCCCTGTCGGCCGAGGCTCAGGCCGAGGCACGGGTGCTGATGCTGAGTGCCAACAACGTGCTGTCGCCGGCCCACGGTCGCCCGCTGGTCACCCCGACCCAGGACATGGTCATCGGCTGTTTCTACCTGACCGAAATGGTCGAAGATGAAAAGGGCGGGGGTACCTACCGCAACGTGGCCGATGTCGAGCGGGCCTATGAGGCCGGCGCCATCGACCTTCACGGCCCCATCACCTTCCGTGACCCCGACCTGCTGATCTCGCCCGCCAATGGCGAGGCGGCCCGGTATGAGCCGACCACGGCCGGTCGGGTGCTCTTCAACGAGGCCCTGCCGGAGGGTTTCCCCTTCATCAACAAGGCGGTGAAGAAGCGGGACATCGGCGAGATCGTCGATCATCTCGCCTCCAACTACCCGAAGGCCGAAGTCAGCGCCAGCCTGGACCGCGTCAAGGGCCTGGCGTTCCACTATGCGGCCAAGTCGGGCCTGACGGTCTCGGTCGCCGATGTCCAGACCCCGCCGTCCAAGAAGGCGATTCTCGACCGTTACGAATCCGAGGCCGAAAAGATCGAAGGCCAGTTCCGCAAGGGCATCATCACCGACGGTGAGCGGCGCCAGAAGGAAGTGGAGATCTGGACGTCGGCCACCGACGAGGTGCGAGAGGCCATGGAGACCAATCTCCGGTCACAGCAGTTCAACCCCATCGACATGATGGTGGGGTCGGGAGCCCGGGGCAACATGATGCAGGTCCGTCAGATCGCCGGTATGCGCGGTCTCGTGGCCAACCCCCGTGGTGACATGATCCCCCGGCCCATCAAGTCGAACTTCCGCGAGGGCCTGTCGATGTTGGAGTACTTCATCGCCACCCCCGGTGCCCGCAAGGGTCTGGTCGACACCGCTTTGCGGACCGCCGACTCCGGCTACCTGACGCGTCGTCTGGTCGACGTGGCCCAGGAGGTCATCATCAACGATCGCGATCCGTTCGAACCCGGTCGCCCGGTGCGTGGCCTGTTTCTGGAGGATGTCAAGCCCGACGGCTACTACAACCGTCATACCGGTGAACCGTCGGATCCGTCGGATCCCGATGCCCGCATGGTCCGCACCTATCTCGAGACCCGACTCTACAGTCGGGTCCTGGCCGATGACGTCACCCTCAGTGACGGCACGGTCCTGGAGCGGGGCACAATGGTGCGGGAGGAGGAGATGGCGGTCCTGCGGGACGACCCCGAGGTCACCCGCGTCAGGGTGCTGTCGCCGCTTACCGATGACTCCCCGGTCGGTATCACCGCCGCCAGCTACGGGATGTCGCTTGCCACCAGCGCCGTGATCGAGGTCGGCGAGGCCGTCGGTGTCATCGCCGCACAGTCCATCGGTGAGCCCGGCACCCAGCTGACCATGCGTACCTTCCATACCGGTGGTGTGGCCGGTGGTGCCGATATCGCCGGCGGTCTGCCCCGTGTGGTCGAGCTGTTCGAGGCTCGCAGCCCCAAGGGCAAAGCCACGCTGGCTCGTATCTCCGGCACCGTTCGGGTCGCCGAGGACGAGGGCAAGGGCAAGGTTGTCACCATCATCGGCGACGACGGCACCGAGGACGACTACACCGTTCCTCTCGCCGCCCGGCTCGAAGTGGTCGACGGTCAGGAGATCAACGCCGGCGACGCCATTGTCGACGGTCCTCGTGACCCGAAGGAACTGCTGGAGATCCGGGGCATCCGGGAAACCCAGCAGTACCTGGTGGAGGAGGTCCAGAAGGTCTACCGCGACCAGGGCGTGTCCATCCACGACAAGCACATCGAGCTGATCGTGCGACAGATGACGAGGCGGGTTGCCATTTCCGAGCCCGGTGATTCCGATTTCCTGCCCGGGGAGCGCTGCGATCAGTGGCAGTTCGCCGACGTCAACAAGCGTCTGGTCACCGAGGGACAGCGTCCGGCCGAGGGCCGGCCCGAGATCATGGGTATCACCAAGGCATCGCTGGCCACCGACTCGTGGCTGTCGGCGGCATCGTTCCAGGAGACCACCCGAGTGCTCACCGAAGCCGCCATCGAGGGCAAGTCGGACGGCATGATCGGGCTCAAGGAGAACATCATCATCGGCAAGCTGATCCCGGCCGGCACCGGTCTGGACCGTCATCGTGACATCCAGACCAGCGCTCCCGACTATCAGCCCATGTCGTTCTTCTCATCCGAAGGCGAGGAGCAGGATCCGGCCCAGTGGTTGGCTTCCATCGGCGCTGAGCAGGCGGCGGCGGTAACCCAGCTACCAACGGTTCCCGCTCCCGAGGAGATCGGGTAGATCAGGCTCCTTCGCCCTTCATCGAAAAGTGAATCCCGATCGGGGACCGTGGCGGAGTGGCTGCGGTTCCCGATCGGCTTTTCCCGGGCCCTTTCGGGACTTCCGCACCCGGCGAGGACCGGCGTGGACAGGATTGGGCGACCACCGGACACGTTGCCGTCCAGGGAACAAGCCGTAGCCGGCTGATGCCGGGCCACCTCGTGTCGGGCGACTGGGTCGACATGGTGGTTGTGGCCGCTTCACATATGGACCGTCGGCCCCATGTTCTCGCCCGACCGACGTTGATGTCATAGTGCTGGCAGTACCGGTTGGTGAGGTATGCGACTGGGTTCGGGCAATTAGACTGGGTATCGATGTTGTCCCCCTCGACCACGGAAGCGGTCACCACCTTTTTCGCCCTACTGGCGCTGCTGGCCGCCGCCATCGCCGTGGCCATCGTGCTCTCCGCTCTGACCGGTGATCGTCTCGGGGTCATCGCCGCATTGCGGCCCATTGCGGTCGAGGTGGCGGCAGCAGTGGCCACCACGGCCATGGTCGGATCGCTCATCCTGTCCGAGGTCATCGGCTACGAGCCATGCCTGAACTGCTGGATTCAACGGGGATTCATGTACCCGGCCTCGCTGTTGCTGTTGGCCGCCCTGTTCACCCGGAAGGCAGCCCTGGTAGCCGCGGCCGGTGTGCTGGCCGCCGTTGGTCTGCCGGTGGCGATCTTCCATCGCGTTGAGCAGGCCATCGGCACCGAGATCGGTGGTGTGTGTGACGCTGCCACCCCGTGTTCGGCCAAATGGGTCGAGCACTTCGGCTTCATGACCATCCCCACCATGGCAGGTTGCGGCTTCGCCGCCGTCGTGGCTCTGGTGGGCATCCACTTCTTCCCCCGCAACCCAAGCCCGGCCCGGACCGATAGCGGGACCGGTACATTGGGGGAGGAGAACGAGGAGCTGGAGCCGCTCACGTCCTGATCGGTCCCCTCACCGCACGTCTCCCTACTCATAGCTCGTCATCACAGGTACTCGTCACATGGCACAGACAGTCAAGTCCGACAAGAAGTCCGACAAGCGGACCAAGAAGGCCGGTAAACGGGCCGCCACCGCACCGTCCGCTCCCGCCGACGGCTCGAGCAAGGCGTTTCTGCTCGGCATCCTGGCCATCCTCGTCATCGGTTTGGCCGCCGTCGCCTTCGTGGTCACCAACCGGGACGGTGTCGACCTCGACAGCCCTCAGACCGCTGCAGTCCAGGTCGAGGGCACCCCGCTGGAGTCCATGCCGGACCCGGGCGTCTCGGTTGACCCGTCCACCGATCCGGCCATCGGTGCCGAGCCGCCGACACTCACCGGTACCAGCTTCGACGGGTCCGAGGTCTCCATCACCGACGACGGCCGGGCCAAAGCCATCTACTTCCTGGCCCACTGGTGCCAGCACTGCCAGGCCGAGGTGCCTCGTATCACCCAGCTGATCGATGAGGGCAAGCAGCCGGCCGACCTGGACGTCTACGCCGTATCCACCGACATCCGACCGGAGCGGGGGAACTATCCGCCGGTGCGGTGGTTCGACCTCGAGGGCTTCCAGCCCCCGGTTCTCCGTGACAGTGACACCAGCGACGCCTACGTCAACTTCGGTCCGTCCGGGTTCCCGTACGCCGTGTATGTCAATGCCGACAACCGGATCGTGGCCCGGAGCTCCGGTGAACTGGATTCCGAAACCATCGAGGCGCTGTGGGCTGTCACCTCCGGCGCTCGTTCGGCCGACGAGGTCGATTCCGATGCCGGAACCGGCCTGCAGAGCGATCCCGATCTCGAGTCGGACGGCGGTGCCGAGGACAACGGCTAGCAACCGGCGGTCCGCCGGGGTGTGAGGCCAGAGGAAGCGGCGGCCAGGAAGTGCACACGCCCTCGATTTGTGCAAAGCTCTGAACTGTCCCCGACCGGTTCGTCGCGCTAGGCGTTGGGGACAGTAGGCGCACTTTCCATGCACAGAAAATCGAAGGGGATCATATGCAGGTCGAAATGACCGTAAACGGACAGCCGATGTCGGCTGACGTTGAACCTCGCACGCTCCTGGTTCACTATCTCCGAGACCATCTCGGACTGACCGGAACCAATGTGGGCTGCGATACGTCATCGTGCGGAGCGTGCACGATCCACATAGACGGTGAATCGGCCAAGGCATGCACCATGCTGGCGGTGCAGGCCCGAGGGGCCGAGGTGACCACCATCGAGGGCCTGGCCACCAACGGTGAGCTCCATCCCATGCAGAAGGCATTCATGGAGTGCCACGGTCTGCAATGCGGCTATTGCACGCCGGGCATGGTCATGGCTGCCACCTCGTTGCTGGCCGAGAACCCGAACCCATCGGAGCACGAGGTGCGGGAGGGGTTGGAGGGCAACCTTTGCCGCTGTACTGGCTACCACAACATCGTCAAGGCGGTACTGGCCGCAGCCGAAGGAGGCTCACAATGACTGCGACCGAATCGGCGCCGACCACCACCCACATCGGTGCCCGCAAGCTACGCAAGGAAGACCCGAAGCTGCTGACCGGCGAGGGCAAGTACGTTGACGACATCCATGTGCCCGGCGAACTGTGGATGGGCATGGTTCGCTCCACCATGGCCCATGCCCGGATCGCCGGCGTCGACACCTCGGCCGCAGCCGAGATGCCCGGAGTACACGCCGTCTACACCGGGGCCGAGCTGCAGGGCATGGGCCTCTGGGCCGCCCCGCTACCGTGCGCCTGGCCGGTGACCGAGGACATGGTCAACCCACCCCACTATCCGACGGCCGTCGACGAGGTCCATCACGTCGGCGAGATCGTCGCCGTGGTGCTGGCCGACTCCCGCTACGGGGCGGCGGATGCCGCCGAGCAGGTCGTGGTCGACTACGAGCCGCTGCCGGCGGTGGCCTCCATCGCCGCCGCCCACGACGGAGACGTCACCGCCCATTCCGATCTCGAATCCAACAAGGCCTACACCTGGGCCCTGGTGCCGGATCCGGAGGCACTGGATGCCGCCTTCGCCTCGGCCACCCACACCATCAAGGCCGATTTCGTCCAACAGCGCCTGATCCCGGCGGCCATGGAACCCCGCGGGGTGCTGGCCGTGCCGTCACCGGCCGGAGGGGACATCACCCTGTACTCGGCCACCCAGGTGCCCCACATCCTCAAGGTCATGGTGGCCGCCACTACCGGCCTGCCCGAGAGCAAGCTCCGGGTCATCGCCCCCGCCGTCGGCGGTGGGTTCGGGGCCAAGCTCAACATCAACCCCGACGAGCTGCTGGCCGTGACCCTGGCCAACAAGCTGGGTCGGGCCGTGCGGTGGACCGAAACCCGGTCCGAGGCCGCCTTCTCCACCCATCAGGGTCGGGGGCAGCTGCAGACCATCGAGGTTGCGGCCGACGCCGACGGCAAGCTCCAGGGGGTTCGAGTCCATCTCGATGCCGACATGGGCGCCTACATGATGCTCATCACCCCCGGTGTACCGCTGCTCGGCAGCTTCCTCTACACCGGCGTGTACGACGTGCCGGCCTTCGGCTTCACCTGTGACGGCTACTTCACGAACCTCACCCCGACCGACGCCTACCGGGGTGCCGGGCGGCCCGAGGCCTCCTATGCCATCGAGCGGGCCATGGACCTGTTGGCAGCCGAGGTCGGTGTCGGTCCCGACGAGATCCGACGTCGCAACTATCTGGCCGGTGGCGGCCCGTTCGAGAATCTCGAGACGGCATCGACGCTGGTGTTCGATTCCGGCCACTACGCCCCCAACCTGGATGCGGCTCTGGAGATGGCCGGCTACGACGAACTGCGGGCCGAGCAGCAGCGCCGCCGTGATGCGGGCGAGTCGAAGCATCTCGGCATCGGCATGTGCACCTACGTCGAGATCTGCGGTCTGGCCCCCAGCCGGGCCCTTGCCGGTCTCAACTACGGTGCCGGTGGCTGGGAGCACGCTGTGGTCCGGTTCCTGCCCACGGGCAAGGTCGAGGTGGTGACGGGCTCGACTCCGCACGGCCAGGGCCACGAGACGGCATGGTCACAGATCGTGGCCGACAAGTTGGGTATCGATCCCGACGACGTCACCGTGCTGCATTCCGACACCGCCATCAGTCCACTGGGGCTCGACACCTACGGGTCACGTTCGCTGGCCGTCGGTGGTGTGGCCGTCGCCATGGCCTGCGACAAGGTCATCGACAAGGCCAAGCTGATCGCCGCTCACCAGCTCGAGGCCAATCCCGATGACCTCGAGTTCGCCAACGGGTCGTTCACGGTCAAGGGATCGCCGGACATGACCATGCCCATCCAGGGTGTGGCCTTCGGTGCCTTCACGGCCCACAACCTGCCCGACGGCATGGAACCGAACCTGCAGGAGCAGGTTTCGTTCGATCCACCCAACTTCGCCTTCCCGTTCGGCACCCACGTCTGCGTGGTCGAGGTCGACGAGGACACCGGTGAGGTGAAGCTGCTGGACTACACCGCAGTCGACGACTGTGGCAACCAGGTCAACCCGCTCATCGTCGAGGGTCAGGTCCACGGCGGCATCGTCCAGGGAGTGGCTCAGGCCCTATGGGAGGGCGCCAGCTATGACGACGACGGCAACTGCCGCAACCCGTCACTGCTCGACTACCTCGTGCCTTCGGCGGCCGAGGTACCGAGCATGAAGCTCGGTGCCACCTACACCCCGTCCACCAGCAATCCGCTGGGGGTCAAGGGTGTGGGCGAGGCCGGAACCATCGGTTCGGCCGCCGCCGCCATCAACGCCATCTGCGACGCCTTGAGTCCCTACGGCATCAAGGACATCGAAATGCCGGCAACCCCGGCCCGTGTATGGAAGACCATCCAGGAGGCCAAGGGAGGCCAGTCATGATCCCCGCATCATTCGAGTATGTGGAAGCCGAATCGGCCGACGCCGCACTGGCCGCCCTGGCCGAGCATGGCGACGAGGCCAAACTGCTGGCCGGCGGGCACAGCCTCATCCCGCTGATGAAGTTCCGACTGGCCACGCCGGCGGTGATCGTCGACATCGGGCGCCTCGGCGACCTGAGCTACATCAACGACGCCGGTGATCACGTGGCCATCGGTGCCCTGACCAGCCATCGCATGCTGGAGACCAGTGATCTGCTGAAGTCCCAGGTGCCCATCCTCTCCCACGTGGCGGGCGAGGTCGGCGATCCGGCTGTACGGCATCGGGGCACGCTCGGAGGCTCCATCGCTCACGGCGATCCCGCCTCCGATCTGCCGGCCGCCCTGCTTGCCCTCGGGGGATCGGTTGTGGCCAGGGGGCCGAACGGTGAGCGGGAGATCGCGGCAAGCGACCTGTTCACCGGGTTCCTGGAGACGGCACTGGCTCCCGACGAGCTGATGACCGAGGTCCGGGTGCCCAAGGTGCCCGACGCCGGGTGGTCGTACCAGAAGTTCAACCGACGGGCCCAGGACTGGGCCATCGTCGGTGTTGCTGCGGTGTGCAACGGATCGAACAACGTGGCTCTGGTCAACATGGGCCCGACGCCGGTACGGTCCTCCGCTGTGGAGGACGCCCTCAACGGGGGTGCCTCCATCGACGATGCGGCAGCCCTGGCTCCGGAGGGCATGTCGCCACCGGAGGATCTCAACGGCGATGCCGAGTACCGCAACCATCTGGCCCAGGTCCTGGTCAAACGAGCGTTGGCCGAGGCCAAGGGAGCCTAACGCCGTTCGGCGCGAAGCGCCTCACTAACCGAGTTTCGCCTCCGGCGCAAACATCGACGCCGTTCGGCGCGAAGCGCCTCACCAACCGAGTTTCGCCTCCGGCGCAAACATCGACGCCGTTCGGCGCGACGCGCCTCACCAACCGAGTTTCGCCTCCGGCGCAAACATCGACGCCGTTCGGCGCGAAGCGCCTCACCAACCGAGTTTCGCCTCCGGCGCGAGATCCAACCCACGCCGAACCCCAGCGACAGGCCGTCATGGTTTCGTCATATTGGCAGTGGGCGCGGGGTGGGTACGTTTCCCCGCTGCTAGCATCGCGATGATCGATCGTGGGCTCACGTTCAGGGAGAGGAACAGCGTGAGCCCACGATCGACGCTGGAGCCGTGGAGCAGCTCCGTACGGAGTTCGCCCTTCGGCCGAACGGCCCTGGCTGTGGTCGTTGTCGGGTAAGAACGGTCACTCTTGACCGACTCTGCCCGAAAACGACAGGAGGGGTGGGGACCTGGAGGTCGGTTGTGGTGGTGCCTCGCTCGACTCCTCACCAATCGACTTCTGTCTTGTTGTCGACCCCTTTCTGGGACGACGAGCCGCGGACACCGCGGTGCGGAGGACTTGTGGGTTCGAAGTTCGATGCCTGCAGCCATTACCCTGAACGGTGTGACCGACCAGGTGAGTGAGCCCGTGAATGACGTGATGGTGACTGCGGCGGTGGCGTCGGTCGAGGAGGTCAAGGCCGGACTGGCCGCTCACGACTATCTGGCCGACGATGGACTCGCCACCTCGGTCTATCTTGCGATCTCGCTTCGTCGCCCCCTGTTTCTGGAAGGCGAGGCCGGCGTGGGCAAGACCGAGGTGGCCAAGGTCCTGTCCCGGTGGTTGGACGCCGAACTCATCCGGCTCCAGTGCTACGAGGGGATCGACGCCAACCAGGCCGTGTACGAGTGGGACTATGCCCGCCAGTTGCTGCATCTCCGCACGGCCGAGGCCACCGGCATCGCCGACTCCACCGCTGCATCCAAGCTTGAGGCCGAGCTCTATCAGCCCCGGTTCCTGATCCGCCGTCCCCTGCTGGAAGCCATCGATCGCCCCGACGGTCAACCGGCCGTGCTGCTCATCGACGAGATCGACAGAGCCGACGACGAATTCGAGGCATTCCTGCTGGAAGCACTGTCCGACTACACCATCACCATTCCCGAGCTTGGTACGTTCACGGCCAAGGTGCCTCCCCTGGTGGTGCTCACCTCCAACCGCACCCGTGACGTTCACGATGCACTGAAGCGCCGGTGCCTGTATCACTGGGTTGAACATCCAACCTTCGACCGCGAGGTCGAGATCGTCAAACTCCGAGCCCCCGGAGTGTCCGAGCCACTGGCCCGCCAGGTGGCGGCCGCCACCGAGGCCATGCGGGGATTCGGCCTGTACAAGCCCCCCGGGGTGGCCGAGAGCATCGACTGGGCCCTGTCGCTGGCTGCGCTCGGGCGTGATCGTATCGATGAGCTATCGGTGGCGGCCACGCTGGGCACGGTGCTCAAATATCGGGAGGACCTGGAACGGGTGAATCAGCAGGGTATTCCCGATCTGGTCCGCAACGCCCTACTCCGCGGAGGGGCCGCTTGATCGAACCGGCGGTGGCCGAGTTCGTCGACCACGGCGAACGGCTGGCCGTGGGCTTCTGTCGAGCCCTGAGAGTCGCAGGTCTGCGGGTTCCCCCGTCCGACACCATTCGCTACGTCGAGGCACTCGGACTGGTCGGAGCCGAATCCCGATCTTCGGTGTACTGGGCCGGCCGGGCCACCTTGGTTCACCGGCCCGAGGACATCGGGCTCTACGATCGCATCTTTGCCTCCTACTGGGAGCAGCGGGCGGCCGAATCGGTGTCGATCGAGGGAGCACCCCAGCCCGTCGTCCTGGCTCTCGATACCGACGACGAAAATGTCCCCGACAGCGACGACGAGACGGACCCGGACGGGGATATCCAGCCGGTTCGGTTCAGTCGCGCCGAAATCCTGACCGAGAAGGACTTTGCCGACTGCACCCCGGAGGAGTTGGCCGAGTTGACCCGGCTCATGAGCCGACTGCGATTCACCACCCATCATCGGCGGAGTCGTCGCCTGATCCCGACCAAGGGGCGCACCAACCGTCCCGACATGGCCCGCACCGTGCGCTGGGCTCTCCGTCACCATGGGGAGCCGATGCGTCGGGCCTTCCTCGAGCAGGCCACCCGTCCCCGGCGACTGGTCATGGTCCTCGATGTGTCGGGATCGATGGAAACTTACGCTCGAGCCCTCATTCGCTTCGCCCATGCCGCGGTGGTGGCCCGGAGCCGGGTGGAGGTCTTCGCTCTCGGCACCCGCCTGACCCGCCTGACCCGCCAGCTGTCCAGTCGCGATCCCGACCAAGCCATCCGGACCGCCATGCCCAAGGTCCGGGACTGGGCCGGTGGCACCCGTTTGGGCGAGGGTATCCAGGACTTCAACAATGAATGGGGGATCCGCGGTATGGCTCGGGGCGGGATCGTGGTCATCTTGTCCGACGGATGGGATCGGGGGGACCCCAGCCTGCTTGGGAGCGAGATGGAGCGGCTCCACCGAGTCACCGAGGAGCTCATCTGGGTCAATCCGTTGAAGGCCACGCCGGGCTATGCGCCTTTGGCGGCGGGAATGGCGGCGGCACTTCCCCACGTTGACCGTTTCGTGGAAGGTCATTCCTATGCTTCGCTAGAACATCTGGCCGCGCTGTTGGCCGACACCAGTCGTTGAGCCATCGTGAACAGGCCTGAACCATGACCGATCCATCATCTCCCGCCGACCAAACCCAGCCACCACCGCCGATGGCCGAACCGCCGCCGAGCCGACCCAACTATGCGCCGACGGACGACCAGGCGCCGAGTCACCCGAACTATCCACCGCCCGGTGGGCCGCCGGTGGCGCCCCCCGGCTACCAGCCCCCACCACAGTACGGCGCCGAACCGGGTTACGGAGCTCCGCCCCCGCCCCCGCCGGTCCCACAGCCGGCCCCGATGATGCCGCCCGCATCCTACGGTGGTCCTTTGCCGGGCCAACCCTACGGCGACCATGGCCGGCAGCGTCCTTGGTGGGGAATGGGGGATCTGCTGCTGGGCGCAGTCTTCATCGTGTCCACCGTGATCGCCGGGAGCATCGTCGGGCTGATCGTTGCCGGTGGGGAGATACTGGACTCGATCGAGTCGGGTGATACCGCCGCACTCCCAATCGCCTTCCTCGGCATCTCGCTGCTGTTCCAGCAGTTTGGTCAGGGCATATGGCCGTTCATCGTCTCGAAATGGAAGGGACTCGGGCCGAAGTCGGACTGGGGATTCGACTTCAAGTGGATCGATCTCGGTATCGGTCTGGGTGCCGCCATGATCGGACTGGCCGCCGCCGGGGTGGCCGGCCTGGTGGCCAGTGAGCTGGTCGACCTGACCGACGAGGCTTCGGCTGACAACACCCAGTTCCTTACCGACGCCGAAGGCACACCCTGGCTGTATCTGATCCTGTTCCTTGTCGTCGTGGGCGCGCCGTTCTCCGAAGAGCTGTTGTTTCGGGGCCTGTCTCTCCGGGCCATCGAGAAGCGCCTCGGGTCGGCGGCGGCCGTCATCGGTTCCAGCATCATCTTCACCGTTCCCCATTGGATCGGCAGTGACTGGCGGGGGACCTTGGTGTTGTTCGCCTCCATCTTCTCCGTGGGCTTGGTCCTGGCGGTGACCGCGGTGATGACCCGCAGGCTGGGAGCCCCGATTCTCGCCCACATGATCTTCAACTCCGTCGGCGCCGCCGGTGCCCTGGGCTGGCTTGACGGCCTCGGGGTCTGATGGTCGGGGTGAAGACCGAAGGGGCGGCCAATGCGCCGGCGGGGCCGGATTCACGCCGTTTCCGGCAGCCCGAGTAGACCGGGTCTGTCCGACCACATCTCTCACGATGGTGAGCCGGCGACCCCGAGCGGGCACTGGCGAACCTGCTGGAGTGCGATGGCTGTTCACGAGCGGGTGCGAACTGAGGTCCAGGAGCTTGGTTGACCGGCGTCGAGGTAACGGGTGCTGTCGAGTCGGAGGGTATTCTCGCGGATTACAAACATATGTTTGATGCTGTCACTGCGGTCTGGTAGGGTGGCTGGTAACGGTTCGGACGCTCCGTTTCTTCCCCGCCTCTGCGTCCCGGGAGTAGTTCGCTCTGAGAGGCGGTTTGCCGGTGGCTGTCATGTTCGCCCCGGAACGTGAAGATGCGCACAGCGTGTCCGGCGGTGTGGGCGCAGTGCCTGCGGTTGGTGTTGGCGGGGCGGTTGACGTTGATCGTGCGGTTGGTGTGTTGGCCGGCCTGACGCCGCTGCTGGCCGGGGTGCCGACCGGTGAGTGTTCGGCCGGCGAGCTTGAGCGGCTGGTCGGTGTGGCTCGGTCGGCCCAGCGAAGTGTCGACGGGTTCGTGACCCGGCTCGGTTTGGCCGCCGATCGGCTGTTGGAACGGGATGGTTCGGGGCCTGGTGGCCGGGAGCTGCTTGGTGCCAGGAGGGGTGGGGTGCGGTCATCGACGGCACGGCGTGACGCCGCCCGGGCCGCAACCGTCGCCGCCCTGCCCGGGTTTGCCGATGCGGTGGCCGGGGGTCGGGTTGGTGGTGACCAGCTCGACACCATGGCCCGGGCCCTCAACGACCTCGATGATGACCAGACCGCCCTGTTGGACACCGACCGGCTCGTGACCGATGCCCAGGAGCTACCGGCCGACACCTTCCACCGCCTGGTCCAGGCAGAGGTGGAACGCATCAAGGGTGACCATGGTTTGGATGATGCGGTGGCCAAGCGGGCGGATTCGTCGTGCAAATGGTGGTTCGACGACAAAGCGGGCATGGGGCGACTGTCCGCTCGTGTTGACCCGGAGCGGTACGAATCGGTGACCAACGCCCTGGAGGCGGCTATGACTGTGCTGGCCAACCACGCCAGCGAGCCGGTGGTCAAGGATGAACGTCTCGCCGCCGATGCCTTGGTGCATGTGGCAACGGGTGGCGGGTCCGGCCCGGGCCGACCGGCGATCACGGTCATCGTTGATGCCGAGACCATGACCTCTGGTGGTCACGACAATTCGGTGCGGGAAACCGCCGAGGGGCGGCCGGTGCCGCCGGAGACGATCGCCCGGTTGGCCTGTGATGCCACCATCCGCAGAGTGATGCTCGACGGTACCAGTGTGCCGATCAGTGTGGGGCGCCGGTACCGGACGGCCACTCATGCCCAGTGGGCTGCGGTCAAGGCGATCTATTCGAGTTGTGGTTGGGATGGCTGTTCGGCGCCGATCTCGTGGTGCCAGCTCCACCACATCCACGAATGGGAACAGGGCGGATTGACGGATCTGTGTAACATGGTGCCGCTGTGTAGCCGTCATCACCACCTGGTGCATGAGGGTCGATGGTCCATTTCGATGAGGCCCGACCGTTCACTGGTGATTCGCCGGCCCGACGGTCGACACTGGGCCACCACTGCACCACCAGGTCGCCGGCATGCCCGGCGGACCGGCCGGGACGCGGCGGGGCGGACCGCCGCCCCGGCCGGGTCCAACCCAGGATGCGATCCGCCGTGACCGTGGCCCAGAAAGCGAGCGAGAAGCCAGCGACGTATGCCACCGGTGCCCACGCACGACCGCGCCGGTCATGGCCTCGACCCGTTCCCGGGTCCATCAATCATCCATTTGACACGACGCCCCCCTGCAGAAGGTTCGGGAGGGAGTTGGCAGGAGCAGATGGGGAGACGGTAGCGTCAAGGAGCTATGAGCGATTCGTTGGAGCGGTACCAGGAGTTCACCGGACTGAGTATCGACCGTCCCGACGAGGGTCTGCTCCGGATGGTGATCGACACTCCGGGGAAGCTCAACGCCGTCGACGCCACCAAGCATGCCAACCTGGCCGATGTCTGGCCGGTGGTGAGCCGGGACCCCGACACCAAGGTCGTGGTGGTTCACGGCGCCGGAGGTGCGTTCTCGGCCGGTGGCGACATGGCCATGATCGACGACATCATGGCCGACCCGCGTTATCGGGCCGAGGTGTTTCGGGAGGCCCGCGACCTGGTCTACAACATGATCAACTGCTCCAAGCCCATCGTTTCCGCCATTGAGAAGGTGGCGGTGGGGGCCGGTCTGGCCACAGCGCTCATGGCTGACATCTCGATCTGTGGCCGGTCGACCCGCATCATCGATGGTCACACCAAGTTGGGGGTGGCCGCCGGTGATCACGCCGCCATCATCTGGCCGCTGCTGTGCGGCATGGCCAAGGCCAAGTACTACCTGATGACCTGTGAACCGCTGACCGGCGAGGAGGCGGAGCGGATCGGCCTGGTGTCGATGGCGGTCGACGACGACGCCGTCATCGAGACCGCCATGGAGGTGGCGGCCCGCCTGAACGCCGGCTCGGCCCAGGCCATCCAATGGACCAAGTTGACCCTCAACAACTGGCTACGGATGGCCGGCCCGGCCTTCGACGCCTCCGTCGCGCTGGAGATGCTGGGCTTTGCCGGTCCCGACCCGGTCGAGGGTGTGGCCGCCATCCGGGAAAAACGGGCCCCCCGGTTCTGAGGCCGTCAGACACTGGCGCCCGGCCGGGAGGCGGGTTGTGTTCCAGATCGTGGGCGGTGTTGTGAACCCCTGAAACCGGCCGTAGCCTAGCTAGCTGGCGCTGTATTGCACTCTAGGTGCCACGCGCACGTGCCTCAGAGCTTCGCAACCATCGCTCCTCGGCCTCCCAGTGAGGCTGCGAGCCGTTCGGGGCCGTCGAGAAAGTACACCGCTCACCAGTTCTCACTGTTCGATCTACCGTTTCGATTTCCGCCGATCCGGACCGTGTCGGTTCGAATCGCCACAACCTGCTGAACAAGCACTCGGCCAAAGCCAACGAGGTATCAGGTGCCCACAATTCAACAACTGGTCCGCAAGGGTCGTCAAGACAAGTTCAAGAAGGGTGCGACCCCGGGTCTGAAGGGTTCGCCCCAGCGGCGCGGCGTGTGTACCCGCGTCTACACCGCCACCCCGAAGAAGCCGAACTCGGCCCTGCGCAAGGTGGCCCGTGTCCGGCTGACCAGTGGTGTCGAAGTCACGGCCTACATCCCCGGGGAGGGTCACAACCTCCAGGAGCACTCGATGGTGTTGGTCCGCGGTGGTCGTGTCAAGGACCTCCCTGGTGTTCGCTACAAGATCGTCCGCGGCACCCTCGACACCGCCGGTGTCCGTGACCGCAAGCAAGCCCGCAGCCGCTACGGCGCCAAGAAGGATTAGCGAGAAGGAACCGAACAATGCCTCGCAAGGGACCCGCCCCCCGTCGTGAACTCGCCCCCGATCCCGTCTACCGATCGGTGCTGGTGACCCAGCTCATCAACAAGGTCTTGCTCTCGGGCAAGAAGACCACCGCCGAGCGCATCGTCTACGGCGCGTTCGACATCGTGGCCGACAAGACCGGCGGTGACCCGGTCGCCGCCTTCAAGCGGGCGGTGGACAATGTTCGGCCCCAGCTCGAGGTTCGCAGTCGCCGGGTCGGTGGAGCCACCTACCAGGTGCCGGTCGAAGTCCGTCCCCGCCGGGCCACCACCCTGGCTGTCCGCTGGCTGGTCAACTACGCACGCGACCGTCGGGAGCGGACCATGGCCGAACGGCTGGCCAACGAGATTCTCGATGCCTCGAACGGCATCGGAGCCTCGGTCAAGCGCCGTGAAGACCTGCACAAGATGGCCGAGTCCAACAAGGCCTTCGCCCACTACCGCTGGTAGCAGTCGTGAGCGGCTTTGCCACTCACTTAACGAGTTTCGGCGGAGCCGAAACTCGCAGCACCATGGTCATCGAGGCTGCAAGCGAAGAGGCTAAGACGCTCCGCAAAACCCAAGATCTCAACTCCCCCTGAATCACACAAGAAGCTCGCAATGAGGACCCCCCGTAATGGCTGATCGACCATCCCCACTCGACCGGTATCGAAATATCGGCATCATGGCCCACATCGATGCCGGCAAGACCACAACAACCGAACGCATCCTGTTCTACACCGGCAAGAACTACAAGATCGGTGAGGTCCACGAAGGTGGCGCCACCATGGACTGGATGGAGCAGGAGCAGGAGCGCGGTATCACCATCACCTCGGCCGCCACCACCTGCTTTTGGAAGGATCACCGCATCAACATCATCGATACGCCGGGTCACGTCGACTTCACCGTCGAGGTCGAGCGCTCCCTGCGGGTACTCGACGGCGCGGTCGCCGTGTTCGACGGCGTCGCCGGCGTGGAGCCCCAGTCCGAGACCGTGTGGCGCCAGGCTGATCGCTACGGCGTGCCCCGCATGTGTTTCGTCAACAAGCTGGACCGCACCGGTGCCGATTTCTTCTTCTGTGTCGACACCATCAAGGACCGGCTGACGGCCGATATCGCCATCACCCAGCTTCCCATCGGGATCGAGGCCGATTTCGTCGGCGTGGTCGACCTGATCGCCATGAAGGCCAAGGTCTGGCCCAAGGCGACCGACGAGAAGGATCTGGGCGCCACCTTCGACGTGGTCGACATTCCGGCCGACATGCAGGATCAGGCCGACGAGTATCGGGCCATGCTGCTCGAAACCGTGGCCGGGGTCGACGAAGAGGCCATGGAGTCCTACCTGGAGAACGACGACCTCTCCGAGGAGGATCTCCGCGCCGCCCTTCGGCGGGCCACCATCGCCAACGATCTGGTCCCGATCCTGTGCGGCAGCGCCTTCAAGAACAAGGGCGTACAGCCTCTTCTGGATGCCGTCATCCAGTTCCTGCCCTCCCCGGTGGACCTTCCCCCGGTCGAGGGTCACGACCTCAAGGGCGGGGCCGAGGCTAACCGCAAGCCCTCCGATGACGAGCCGTTCGCCGCCCTGGCGTTCAAGATCATGACCGCTCCCCAGGTCGGCAGGCTCACCTACTTCCGGGTCTATTCCGGCAAGTTGGGAAAGGGCAGCCAGGTGTTGAACACCCGCACCGGCAACAAGGAACGAATGGGTCGCCTGCTGGAGATGCACGCCAACAAGCAGGAAGACCGGGACTTCGCCATGACCGGCGACATCATGGCCGCCATCGGCATCAAGGATGTTCGCACCGGTGACACCCTGACCGACATGACCAACCCGATTGTGCTGGAGTCGCTCGACTTCCCCGATCCGGTGATCCATGTAGCCGTGGAGCCCAAGACCAAGGCCGACCAGGACAAGCTGGCCAAGGCCCTCACCACTCTGGCCTCCGAGGACCCGACATTCACCGTGCGGACCGATGAGGAGACCGGTCAGACCATCATTGCCGGCATGGGTGAGCTCCACCTCGAAGTACTGGTCGACCGCATGATCCGCGAGTTCAAGGTCGACGCCACGGTGGGTAAGCCGCAGGTCGCATACCGGGAGACCATCACCGGCACGGTGGAGAAGGACACCTATACCCACAAGAAGCAGACCGGTGGTTCCGGCCAGTTCGCCGAGGTCACCATCAACATGGAGCCGAACGATCCGGGCAGTGGCTACGAGTTCGTCGACAAGATCACCGGTGGCCGCATTCCCAAGGAGTACATCCCGTCGGTCAGTGCCGGTATCGAGGAAGCGATGACCACGGGCGTGTTGGCCGGCTTCCCCACCGTCGACGTCCGGGTGACCCTGATCGACGGCAAGTTCCACGACGTCGACTCTTCGGAGATGGCGTTCAAGATCGCCGGTACCATGGCGTTCAAGCAGGCGGCCCGGAAGGCCAGGCCGGTCCTGCTCGAGCCCGTCATGGCCGTCGAGGTGGTGACCCCCGAGGACTACATGGGTGACGTCATCGGTGACCTCAACTCCCGCCGGGGCAAGGTGGGTCAGATGGAGTCCCGAGGTCTGAACCAGGTGGTGACGGCCGAGGTTCCGCTGTCTGAGATGTTCGCCTACTCGAACGATCTCCGATCCAAGACCCAGGGACGGGCAACCTACACCATGCAGTTCCTCAACTACCAGCAAACCCCTGGCAGCGTCCAGGAGGAGATCGTCCAGCGAATCCGGGGCGAATAGCACGGTGGCAACCGTCCGCCACGTCCACACGAATCAACCAGAGGTAACCGAGAACAACTCGTTCCGGACACGAAAGGAATTGTGCCGTCATGGCAAAGGCCAAGTTTGAGAGGACCAAGCCTCACGTCAACGTGGGCACGATGGGTCATATCGATCACGGTAAAACCACACTGACTGCTGCCATCACCAAGGTTCTCGGTGATCGGGTGGCTGGTAACACGGCGACGGCGTTCGACATGATTGATAAGGCTCCTGAGGAGCGTGAGCGTGGTATCACGATCAATGTGGCTCATGTGGAGTATGAGACGGAGAATCGGCATTACGCTCATGTGGATATGCCGGGTCACGCTGATTACATCAAGAACATGATTACCGGTGCGGCCCAGGTTGATGGTGCGATTTTGGTGGTGTCGGCTGCTGATGGTCCGATGCCGCAGACTCGGGAGCATGTGTTGTTGGCTCGTCAGGTTGGTGTGCCGGCTATTGTGGTTGCGCTCAATAAGGCGGACATGGTCGATGATGAGGAGCTTCTCGAGCTGGTGGAGCTTGAGACTCGTGAGTTGTTGACCGAGTATGAGTTTCCGGGTGATGATGTGCCGGTGATTCAGGTGTCGGCGTTGAAGGCTTTGGATGGTGATGCTGAGGCGTCGGAGAAGGTGATGGAGTTGATGAATGCGGTCGACTCCTATATTCCGGAGCCGGTGCGTGAGTTGGATAAGCCGTTCTTGATGCCGATCGAGGATGTGTTTTCGATTACGGGTCGGGGGACGGTGGTGACCGGCAAGGTTGAGCAGGGTGTCATCAATACTGGTGATGACATTGAGATTGTGGGTATTCGTCCGACGCAGAAGACGACGTGTACTGGTGTGGAGATGTTCCGCAAGTTGTTGGATCAGGGTCAGGCCGGTGACAATATTGGTGCGTTGTTGCGGGGTATCGATAAGGAGGATGTGCAGCGGGGTCAGGTTTTGGCGAAGCCGGGTTCGATTACGCCGCATACTGATTTTGAGGCTCAGGTGTATGTGTTGACGAAGGAGGAGGGTGGCCGTCATAAGCCGTTCTTCGCGAATTATCGTCCGCAGTTCTATTTCCGGACGACGGATATCACGGGGACGATTCAGTTGCCGGAGGGTACCGAGATGTGTATGCCGGGTGATAATACGGAGATGACGGTTGAGTTGATCAATCCGATTGCCATGGATGAGGGTTTGCGGTTTGCCATTCGTGAGGGTGGTCGTACCGTGGGCGCAGGGCGAGTGACGAAGATTCTGAAGTAGGGTCACTCGGCACCCGTGTTGACCAAGATCCTCAAGTAGAAGACCGGACTGAGAGAAGACAATGGCGAAGCAGAAGATCCGCATCCGACTCAAGGCCTACGATCACGAGATCATTGATCAGTCGACCAAGAAAATCGTGGAAACCGTGGCTCGGACCAATGCCGAGTTCCGGGGCCCGATCCCGCTGCCCACCGAAAAGCACCGGTTCTGTGTGATCCGGTCGCCTCACAAGGACAAGGACAGCCGGGAGCACTTCGAGATGCGCATCCACAAGCGCCTGATCGACATCCTGGAACCCAACCCCAAGACCGTCGATTCGCTGCAGCGCCTCGAGCTGCCGGCCGGCGTCGACATCGAACTCAAGATCCAGGAACTGTAGAGGTCACGGCCTTCACGGCCTCCGATCTTGCATCGAGCGGGCCTGCTTCGGTAGGTCCGCTCGTTCGCGTCCACCGGCCCCTCGAAATCGGCACCGACGGCCGTCCCCGGTAACGTTCGCGTATGGAACGGGCTGCGCCGGAACGTCTCGCCACCAACGAACATGCCGGCATCATGCTGGAAGTGTCGGCCCGTCCGGGCATGGTGGTGGTCGACGTCGGCTGCGGATCCGGGGGCTTCGTCCGCTGGCTCCGTCGGCGGGGAGCCGACCCCATTGGTATCGAGTGCGGTGTCGGGCTTCGGGCCGAGGCCATCGCCGCCGACCCCGATCACGCCGAACGCTACCTCGACGGGGTCGGCCAGGACCTGCCGCTCGAGAGCGACAGCGTCGATGCCGTCACCTTCGTGTCCTCCCTCCACCACATACCGACCGACGCCATGGCCGAGGCGTTGCAGGAAGCGGCCCGGGTGACCCGGCCGGGTGGGCTTGTTTACGTCTGCGAGCCGGTGGCCGAGGGTCCCGGGTACGAGGTCGGTCGCTTGATCGACGACGAAGCCGAGGTTCGGGCCCATGCCCAGACGGTACTGACCCGGGCCGACGAGTTCGCCCTGACCCTTGTCGACAGCGGACGATTCCTGGATCAGCACGTCTACGCCGATGCTGCTTCGTTCGGTTCCCGCATGGTCGGCGTCGACCCCGACCGGGCCGCTCGATACGACGCCATCAGGCACGAGGTGGACCAGGCCTTCCATCGCCACGGTCGGCCGACCACTCACGGATACGCCTTCGATCAGCCGAAGTGGTTTCACCTGTTCCGGGTCTAGATTCGTTTGCCGATCGGATGTTCACGAACAGGCTAGATTCGGTCAGGTGCGTTTCACCAAGCCCTTCTGGGCCGGTATCGCCAATGGTTCGATCACGGTGGCGTTCCGCTACTGGAAACGGCCGACGGTGGTGGCCGGCCGCCCGTATCGAACCGGAGGGGGCCGCATTGAGGTCACGGCCGTGGACGCCATCGATGCCTCAGAGATCACCGATGTCGAGGTAGCCGCCGCCGGGTACGAATCGAGGATCGAGCTGACCGACTACCTGCAGTCAACCGTCGGTGACCCCGATCGGCGCCTGTACCGTGTGCGGTTCCGGCTGCTTGATGAGCCTGATCCCCGGGAGCTGCTGGCCGAAGCGCATTCGCTGACCGAGGACGATGTGGCCGCCATCGGTGCCCGGCTCGACCGCTACGACGCCGCCTCGAAGCCCGGGCCTTGGACCCGGGAGACCCTTGAACTGATCGCCCGCCATCCGGGTCTTCGAGCCCCCGATCTGGCCGAGATGGTGGGTCGGGAGACCGAGCCGTTCAAGCTCGATGTGCGCAAGCTGAAGAACCTTGGACTGACCCGAAGTCTTCGTGTCGGCTACGAGTTGTCGCCGCGGGGTCGGGCCTATCTCGATCGTGTTCGGCTTCAACCGTGAGATGTCGCTCGACAGTTGGTGGAACGGTCTCCCGGGGCCGCTAGAGTCGATTAGTCCGAGTTCGGGCCCATGGTTCCGCCGGTAGCACCGGTGGACGCACCACAGGGTTCGACCATCTACCGACGTCCGTGAAGGCCTCGGCTTGCCGGCCGGGGAACCACGCGGCACAACTACAACCTGCTCCGCCGAGTAGCCACGGCCACAGGCGGAGTGTTCGCGTGAACGGCTTCTACAAGCGGTTTGCCTCCGTCCCGGTGCTGTACCGAGCGTGGGAAACGGATGGTGTGAAAGCAGCCCGACGAAGCAGCCCTCTGACGGGAAAGAGAACGAGATGACCCAAAAGGCCATTGTCGGCAGGAAAGTCGGCATGACACAGGTGTGGGACGAGAACAACAACGTCGTTCCCGTCACCGTGCTGGAGATGACTCCCTGTCGTGTCGTGCAGATCAAGACTCCCGCCGCCGACGGATACTCGGCCATTCAGGTCACCTTCGGTGACCGGAATGCCTCCAAACTGAATTCCCCCGAGGCCGGCCACTTCGCCAAAGCCGGCGTGGCTCCCGGCGATGAACTGGTTGAGCTGCGTCTGGATGATGTCTCGGAGTTCACGGTCGGTCACGAGTTCGGCCCCGACATCTTCGAGCCCGGTGACAAGGTCGATGCCATCGGCACCAGCAAGGGCAAGGGCTTCTCCGGCGTCATGAAGCGTCACAACTTCAGCGGCCAGCGCGCATCCCACGGTGCCCATCTGGTGCACCGTATGCCCGGCTCGATCGGCCAGTGCGCCACCCCGGCCCGAGTGTTCAAGGGAACCAAGATGGCCGGTCGGATGGGTAGCGACCGGGTCACCGTGCAGAGTCTCAAGGTCGTCCAGGCCGACAGTGACAACAACATCATGCTCGTCCAGGGTTCGGTTCCCGGGCCCAAGGGCGGAACCGTCATCGTCCGAAGCGCTGTGAAGGGCGCCATGAAGAAGGCGAGCGCCTGATGCCCACCGTTTCCGTGAAGACCCTGTCCGGGTCGGCCGCCGGTTCGGTCGACCTCGACGTCACCGTGTTCGGCCAGGAGCCCAACGTCCCACTGATGCATCAGGTGGTGAACGCCCAGCTGGCGGCCGGCCGAGCAGGCACCCACAGCACGAAGACCCGTCGTGAGGTTCGCGGCGGCGGGGCCAAGCCTTGGAAGCAGAAGGGTACGGGCCGGGCCCGGGCCGGCTCCAGCCGTTCCCCCATCTGGGTCGGTGGCGGCATCGCCCACGGCCCCAAGCCTCGCGACTACTCCGAGCGCACCAACAAGAAGATGATCAGGCAGGCGCTTCGCTGTGCTCTGTCGGATCGAGCCGCCGACGACAAGGTGGTCGTGGTCGACAATTGGGATTTCGACAAGCCCAGCACGAAGCAGGCCAAGGCGGCCCTGGAGGCCCTCGGTGTCGAAGGCAAGGCCTTGGTCGTGGTCGGCCGGGAGGACTTCAACGCCGTACGCAGCTTCCGCAACCTACCCGAGGTTCACCTGCTGGCCGCCGATCAACTCAACACCTACGACGTGCTGGTCAGCGACTACGTGGTGTTCTCCAAGGCAACCCTTCCAGGGGGCCCGGCAACCCTTCCAGGGGGCCCGGCGACACTGCCGAGTTCGGTGTCGGCCACCAAAGTTGCCGCCGGCAGCGAGAGTGAAGGGACGAAATCATGAGGGATCCCCACGACGTCATCATCCGGCCTGTGGTCTCGGAGAAGTCCTACGTCGGCGCCGAGGACCACAACGCCTATACCTTCGTGGTCGCCCGCAGCGCCTCCAAGCCCGAGATAAGCGACGCCATCGAGCAGCTCTTCGAGGGGGTCAAGGTGGCCAAGGTCAACACCATGAACCGCAAGGGCAAGCGGGTCCGCAATCGCCGGACCAACACCGTCAGCAGCAAGCCAACGACCAAGCGGGCCGTTGTCACCCTGGCCGAGGGTGAGATCGACCTCTACGGAAACTGAGGCAGCAATGGCCATTCGCAAGCGCAAACCAACCAGTCCCGGTCGTCGGTTCCAGACGAGCGCCGACTTCTCCGACCTCACCACCGACTCGCCGCAGAAGTCGCTGCTGGCAAAGCAGCACGGCACCGGGGGTCGGAACAACCACGGTCGCAAGACGTCCCGTCACCGGGGTGGCGGTCACAAACGCCGCTACCGAGTGATCGATTTCACCCGGACCAAGGACGGCGTACCGGCCACCGTGGCCTCCATCGAGTACGACCCGAATCGCAACGCCCGCATCGCCCTACTCCACTATCACGACGGAGCCAAGGCCTACATCCTGGCTCCCCGAGATCTCAGTGTCGGTGACAAAGTCGAGTCCGGCCTCCACGCCGATATCAAGCCTGGCAACGCACTGCCCATTCGCTACATCCCGGTCGGTACCGTCATTCACGCCGTCGAGCTCCAGCCCGGAGCCGGGGCCAAGCTGGGTCGCTCGGCCGGAACCGCCATCCAGTTGGTGGCCAAAGAAGGCACCACCGCCACCTTGCGGCTACCCAGCACCGAAATGCGTCGGGTCTCCATCGACTGCCGGGCCACGGTCGGCGAGGTCGGCAACGCCGAGGCCGAGCTGGTCAAGGTCGGCAAGGCCGGTCGGTCCCGCTGGCTGGGAAAGCGCCCGCAGACCCGTGGTGTGGCCATGAACCCGGTCGACCACCCCCATGGTGGTGGCGAGGGCAAGTCATCGGGTGGACGCCATCCGGTGTCACCATGGGGCAAGCCCGAAGTACGAACCCGTAAGAAGGGTAAGAAGTCCGATGATCTTATTGTTCGTCGTCGCCGCAAGCGTGGCGGCCGGAGGTAGTCATGGCTCGTAGTCTCAAGAAGGGTGCGTTCGTCGACGATCACCTGCTCAAGAAGGTCGACGAACTCAACGAGAAGAACGAAAAGCGGGTCATCAAGACATGGTCCCGTCGCTCCACCATCATCCCCGACATGGTGGGCCACACCATCGCCGTCCATGACGGTCGCAAGCACGTGCCGGTGTACATCACCGAGTCGATGGTCGGTCACAAACTTGGTGAGTTCTCACCCAGTCGAACCTTCAAGTTCCATGCCGGCCAGGAGCGGGGAGGTCGTCGCTGATGACGGCTGCAAGCAGCGTGCCCACCGCAACCGCATCCCGACCCGGGGCCAAGGCCATCATTCGCTACCTGCGGATGTCGGCCTCCAAGGTCCGTGTGGTGCTCGACCTCATCCGGGGCAAGCAGGTGGCCGAGGCCATCGAGATTCTCAGCTTCTCCGAGCGGCTGGCCGCCCAGGAGGTGCTCAAGTGCCTGAATTCGGCTGTTGCCAACGCCGAGCACAACGAGGACATCCCCTCCGAACAGCTCTACGTGTCGGCCTGCTTCGCCGATCAGGGTCCCTCGCTTCGTCGGTTCCGTCCTCGGGCCCGTGGTCGGGCCGGCCGAATCCACAAGCAGACCTGCCACGTCACCATCGAGGTGAGCCGTCTGACCGACGAGGAGATGGAGGCCATGGCCGAGCGCCAGGAGCGCAAGAGCCAGTCCTCCAAGTCGTCGGCCACGTCCAAGTCCCCCGGTGGCGATCGTGCCCGCCGAGTGGCCAAATCGAAGGCGGCGGCCGTGGCCAAGGAGGCCGATGAAGCCCCAACCGACGAGGCTGCGTCCGATGACGATGTCATTGACGCCGAAATCGTCGACGCCGATACCGACACCGACGACACCGATACCGCTGAGGCGGCCTCGGATGAAATCAGCTCCGACACAACCGATTCCGAGGTCAGCGATTCCGAGGACAGCGCCGACGATTCCGACGACACTGCCGGCGACCAAGGGGAAGAAGAGTAATGGGACAGAAGATTCACCCCTACGGCTATCGCCTGGGAATCACCACCGACTGGAAGTCGCGCTGGATCGCCGATCGCGGCGAGTACCGGGACTACCTGCTCGAGGACAACAAGATCCGCAAGTACCTGATGGGTCAGCTGCCGAACGCCGCCATCAGCCGGATCGAGGTCGAGCGGACCAGGGACAAACTGCAGGTCGACGTGCACACAGCACGGCCCGGCATCGTCATCGGCCGCAAGGGTTCCGAGGCCGACCGTCTCAGGGCCGGCCTGACCGAGCTGACCGGAAACCCCCGGGTCAAGCTGAATATCGTGGAGATCAAGCAACCCGAGCTCGATGCCGCGCTCATCGCCCAGGGTGTGGCCGACCAGCTGATGGGCCGCATGGCCTTCCGGCGGGCCATGAAGCGGGCCATGCAGAACGCCATGAAGGCCGGAGCCAAGGGTGTCCGCATCCAGTCCTCGGGCCGTCTCGGAGGGGCCGAAATGGGTCGAACCGAGTGGTACCGCGAGGGACGGGTTCCGCTGCACACGCTACGGGCCGACATCGACTACGGGCTACGTGAGGCCCATACCACCTACGGGCGGATCGGGGTAAAGGTGTGGCTCTACAAGGGCGACATCCTGCCCTACAAGTCCAGCACCGACAAGGCCAGTCGGGAAGCGGCCATGGCCGTTGGCGAGGCCGCCGGCACGGTCGAGTCACCCCGCCCCGTGGTGTCATCGTCCCGCCGGACCCGGACTGCCCCGGCCCCCGAGGCGGCGGCACCGACCGCCGAGGCCGAGAACGCCCCGAGCCAGGAGCCTGCGCCCCTGGTCAAGGAGGCCGATCCCGAGTTCGAGCGCCTGCTGGCCGAGGAAGAGGCCATCGAGGAGTCATTGAGCAAGAAGTCCGGAGCCGACAACCTCGACTTCCGCCCCGAGGACGGTGAATAACGATGCTGATGCCCAAAAAAGTCAAGCACCGCAAGCACCATCGGGGCCGGATGACCGGCAACGCCAAAGGTGCCACCTCGCTGGCCTACGGCGACTACGGCATCCAGGTTCTGGAGCCGGGCTGGATCACGGCCCGCCAGATCGAGGCGGCCCGTATCGCCATGACCCGCCACGTCCGTCGCGGCGGCAAGGTCTGGATCAACGTCTTCCCCGACAAGCCGGTGACGGCCAAGCCGGCCGAGACCCGCATGGGCTCGGGCAAGGGCAACCCCGAGCACTGGGTTGCCGTGGTCAAGCCGGGTCGCGTGATTTTCGAATTGTCCTTCCCCAATGAGGAAACCGCCAAGGCGGCCATGAACCGTGCCATCCAGAAGCTGCCGGTGAAGGCCCGCGTGATCACCCGGGAGCGTGGATTCGATGGCTGACGCAGCAATTACCGACATTTCCGACGCCGAGTTGGTGTCCATGTTGCACACCTCCAAGAAGGAGCTGTTCAACCTGCGATTCCAGCTGGCCACCGGACAGCTCGACAACACGGCCCGTCTCAAGCAGGTCAAGCGTGACGTGGCACGGGCCAAGACAGAAATGCGCAGCCGGGAAATCCGTGCCGCCGAAGCACTAGCCGCCAAGACCCAGGCCGGAGACGCATCATGAGTGACAGTTCAATACGTGAGAGTGCAAGCAGCGAAACCGCTGTGGTCGAGACCGACGATGTCGACCGGTCGTCCAACCGCAAGGTCCGTGAGGGTGTTGTGGTGTCGACCAAGATGGACAAGACCGCCGTGGTCGAGGTTGTTCGCCGCTCCCGTCACCCCCAGTACGGCAAGACGGTGCAGAACACCAAGAAGTATTTCGCCCATGACGAGGAGAACGACCTCAACGAGGGTGACCGGGTTCGCATCATCGAAACCCGTCCGCTGTCGGCCAAGAAGCGTTGGCGGCTGCTCGAAGTCGTGGAGCGTGCCCGATGATCCAGCAGGAATCACGGCTGCGGGTGGCCGACAACTCCGGCGCCCGCGAGGTGCTGTGTATCAAGGTGCTCGGCGGATCCCGTCGGCGCTACGCCGGTATCGGCGACATCTTCGTGGCCACGGTCAAGGACGCCATGCCCGGCGCCGCGGTCAAGAAGGGCGATGTGGTGAAGTGTGTGGTGGTGCGTACCGCCAAGGAGCGCCGCCGCCCCGACGGTTCCTACATCCGATTCGACGAGAACGCCGCCGTGCTGATCAACGAGAACCGTGAACCCCGCGGCACCCGTATCTTCGGCCCGGTCGGTCGTGAGCTTCGGGACAAGCGCTTCATGCGCATCGTCTCGTTGGCCCCGGAGGTTCTGTGATGAAGATCCGAAAAGGTGACAGAGTTCGAGTGCTGAGCGGCAAGGACCGCGGCGCCGAGGGCACCGTTGTGGCCGCCTTCCCCGCCACCGGCAAGGTCATCGTCGAGGGTGTCAACACCGCTCGTCGTCACACGAAGCCCCGTTCGGCCGAAGAACCCGGGGGCATCATCGACAAAGACATGCCCATCGACGTGTCGAATGTGGCCGTGTTGAGTCCCTCCGACGGCAAGCCGACCCGAGTCGGCTACATCGTCGAGGCCGGCACCAAGTACCGGGTGTGCAAGCGCACCGGCGAGAAGATTCCGGAGGGCACCGTATGAGTACCGCCACGACCGACACCGCAACCCGCACACTGCCCCGGCTCAAGGCCGTCTACAACGATCAGATCCGTGACCAGCTCAAGTCCGATCTCGGTCTGGGCAATGTCATGGAGGTTCCCCGGCTGCAGAAGATCGTGATCAACATGGGCGTCGGTGAGGCCCTGGCCAACTCCAAGAACCTGGAGTCGGCCATCGCCGATCTCACCGTCATAGCCGGTCAGAAGCCGGTCGCCACCCGGGCCAAGAAGTCGCTGGCCAGCTTCAAGCTCCGTCAGGGCAATGCCATCGGCTGCAAAGTCACCCTGCGGGGTGATCAGATGTGGGAGTTCTTCGACCGGCTGATGACGCTGGCCATTCCCCGCATTCGCGACTTCCGGGGCCTCAATCCCCGGTCGTTCGACGGGAACGGCAACTACACGTTCGGTCTCACCGAACAGATCGTCTTCCCCGAGATCGACTACGACACCGTTGATGCCACTCGTGGCATGGACATCACGATCGTGACCACAGCAAAGACCGACGCTGAAGGCAAGGCCCTCCTTGACGCATTCAGCTTTCCGTTCCGGCGCGAAGGACAGGCCCAGTAATGGCTAAGAAAGCACTGAAGAACAAGCAGAAGCAGACCCCCAAGTTCAAAGTACGGGCCTACACCCGCTGTCAGGTGTGCGGCCGGCCCCGCGCCGTGTACCGCAAGTTCAACCTGTGTCGCGTCTGTTTCCGAGAGATGGCTCACGCCGGGGAAATCCCGGGTGTGACCAAGGCCAGTTGGTGAGGGGTAGGTGAACGAACAATGTCAATGACCGATCCCATCGCCGACATGCTGACCCGCATTCGCAACGCCAACATCGCCATGCACGATGAAGTCAGCATGCCGTCGTCGAAGCTGAAGGTTGCCCTGGCCGAGGTGCTCCAGGCCGAGGGGTACATCTCCGGTTTCACCTCGGAGCTCAACCCCAACGGTCCGGGCTCCACCCTGACCATCAGCATGAAGTACTCACCGGAACGCCAGCGGGTCATCAACGGCTTGAAGCGAGTCTCCAAGCCGGGCCTGCGGGTGTACACAAAGACCGATCAGATCCCTCGGGTTCTGGGAGGCTTGGGTGTTGCCGTACTGTCCACCAGCAAGGGACTTCTCTCCGATCGGGCTGCTCGCAAGGCCAAGATCGGCGGAGAAGTGGTCTGCTACGTCTGGTAGCGGTGTGAGCAGCTGCGCCGCTCGCCACGAGTTTGGCCGTTGGCCAAACGTCGGTGTCCAAACCAATCCAGGAATGTAACTATGTCACGAATCGGATATTCCCCCGTCACCATTCCGTCCGGTGTCGACGTGTCGACATCGGGCCTCGAGGTGTCGGTCAAGGGCCCAAAGGGAACCCTCCAACACACGGTTCCCGACGGCATCGCCGTCGAGATCGAGGACGGTCGGATCTCCGTGACCCGGGCCGATGACAATCGGGACCTGCGGGCCCTGCACGGGCTCACGCGCTCGCTGATCAACAACATGGTCATCGGGGTCAGCGAAGGCTTCCGCAAGGACCTGGAGATCATCGGCGTGGGCTACCGGGCCCAGGCCAAGGGGAAGGACAAGCTGGAGCTGGCTCTCGGGTTCAGCCATCCGGTGGAGGTGCAGGCTCCCGATGGCGTCGAGTTCGATGTGCCGGAGCCGACCAAGATCGGTGTCATCGGGATCGACAAGCAGGTCGTCGGCCAGGTTGCGGCCGAGATCCGTGGCTACCGAAAGCCCGAGCCCTACAAGGGCAAGGGTGTCCGCTACGTCGGCGAGCGGGTTATCCGCAAGGCCGGGAAGGCAGGTAAGTGATGCCTGGACGGCCCCAATTCACAGCCGGGAAGGCAGGTAAGTGATGCCTGGACGGCCCCAATTCACAGCCGGGAAGGCAGGTAAGTGATGGCGTCGAAGACCGCCACTCGACATGCTCTTCGATCCCGCCGTCAGCGTCGGGTTCGCAAGAAGGTGACCGGTACCGCCGAGCGTCCTCGCTTGGCTGTGTACCGGTCCAACAACAACATCAGCGCTCAGCTGATCGACGACACCAAAGGAGCGACCCTGGCCGCCGCCTCGACCTACGAGGCCGATGTCAAGTCGGCCGGTGGGAGCGGCACGGTGGCCGCCGCCGGCACCGTTGGCAAGGTTCTCGCCGAGCGCGCCAAGGCGGCCGGCATAGAGGCTGTGGTCTTCGATCGGGGCGGCAATCGCTATCACGGTCGAGTGGCCGCCCTGGCCGACGCCGCCCGCGCCGGTGGACTGGAGTTCTAGTTTGATGAGACGGAGCTCATCAACCGGAGTTTCGACCTTTGGTCGAAACGTCCTTGGTCCCAATGACATCTGTATGGGCCATGACCCACGGAGTTCTTGAGAGGAAGATCATGGCAAACGAACGAAGCAGTGACCGTGGTGATGGTCGGGAGTCCCGGGTTATCACCATCAATCGAGTGGCCAAGGTCGTCCGTGGTGGTCGTCGCTTCGCCTTCACCGCGCTGGTGGTGTTGGGCGACGGCAACGGCAGAGTCGGGCTGGGCTACGGCAAGGCCAAGGAGGTTCCCCTGGCCATCCAGAAGGGAACCGATGAGGCCCGCAAGCTCATGTTCTCGGTCCCGATGGCCGGTGGCACCATCACCCATGAGATCATCGGTGAACAGGGTGCCGGTCGAGTGCTGCTCAAGCCGGCGGCGCCCGGCACGGGTGTGATCGCCGGTGGCGCCGCCCGCGCCATCCTCGAGGAGGCCGGCATACGTGACGTGCTGTGCAAGTCGCTGGGGTCGGCCAACCAGATCAATGTGGCCCGGGCCACCATCGACGCCCTTCGTAACCTCAGGCGGCCCGATGAGGTGGCACGACTCCGTGGCCTCGATGCCACGGAGTTCACTCCCAGGGGCATGCTCGAGGCCTACCGCGAGCGGGAGCGCGTGCTGAAGTCGAAGCCGGCCGAGCCGGTCGAGGCCTAGTGCGGCCAGGGCCCGACCCGAAGGTGAGAGAGAACGACAATGTCTGAACTGCGAATCACACAGATCCGATCCGCCATCGGCTCCAAGCCGAAGCAGCGGGGCACCCTCCGGGCTCTCGGCCTGGGCCGGATCGGCAAGTCGAACGTGCTGCCGGACCGACCTGATGTCCGGGGCATGATCGCCCGGGTTCCCCACCTGGTCGAGGTGTCCGAAGATCTGTCCCAGGAGGCTTCATAGTCATGAAGATTCACGATCTGCAACCGGCCGACGGGTCGCGCAGGCGCCGCAAGCGCGTCGGGCGCGGAATCGCCGGCAAGGGCGGCAAGACCGCCGGTCGGGGCCACAAGGGCCAGAAGGCCCGTAGCACCGTACCCGTCGGCTTCGAAGGCGGCCAGCTCCCGTTACAGCAGCGCATGCCCAAGCTTCGGGGCTTCAACAACCCCTTCCGCGTGGAGTATCAGGCCATCAACCTCGACACCATCGCCGAGAGTGGCCTCACCGAGGTGACCCCCGAATCACTGTACGAGAAAGGTCTCGTCGGCAAGGGTGCCCTGGTCAAAGTACTGGGTCGAGGCGAGCTGTCGGGCAAGGTCACGGTCAAGGCCCACGCCTTTTCCGCCAGTGCCGAATCCGCCATCAACTCCGCAGGAGGTACGGTGGAGAGGTTGCCGCTGCCGTTCAGCGTGCGGCCGGCGGCCCAGGGCAACGCCCACACCAACCGCTGACCGGCCGATCGCCCGGCACACCGATCGACTGATAGACCGATCGACGGCGCAAGGACCGGTACTCCGAGGAAAGGCACACCGTGTCAACCCTGCTCAATGTCTTTCGCACAACCGAGCTGCGGAACAAGATCCTGTTCACCATCTTCATCATCCTCCTCTATCGGCTAGGGGTCCAGGTTCCGGCCCCCGGTGTCAGCCTTGACGGTCTTCAGGCTCTGCGTGCAGGCCTCGAGGACGGCGACAGTGGCGGCATCTTCGGCTACCTTGCCCTCTTCACCGGTAACGGCGGTGTGCTGAACCTGTTCGGGCTCGGCATCCTGCCCTACATCACGGCCTCGATCGTCATCCAGATCCTGACGGTGGCCGTGCCCAAGCTGGAGGAGTGGCAGTCCCAGGGAGCGGTCGGCCAACGCAAGATCACCCAATGGACGAGATACCTCACCGTCGCCCTGGCCCTCATCCAGAGCTCGGGGTTCGTGTTCCTCATCCACAACAGCCCGGAGCAGATCTACGGCTTCGATCCGGGGCTGTTCCCCAACGGCAGTCTCGGCTACATGGCGATGGCCATCCTCTGTGTGACCGTCGGGGTCGCCATCTTGATGTGGATGGGCGAACTCATCACCCAGAACGGCATCGGCAACGGCATGTCGGTGCTCATCTTCGCCTCGGTGGTGGCGGGGCTGCCCGCCCTGGCCATCAACATCTGGCAGGTTCGAGGTGTCATCTGGTTCATCATCACCATGATCGTGCTGGCCATGCTGTGCCTGGGCATCGTTTTCATCGAGCAGGGCCAGCGCCGCATTCCCATCAACTTCCCCAAGCGGGTGGTGGGGCGCCGCCAGTACGGGGGAAACAAGACCTACATCCCGCTCAAGGTCAATCAGGCCGGCGTCATCCCCGTGATCTTCGCCAGCTCGTTGCTGTATCTGCCGTCGCTGATCGCGAACGTGCTGCCCACCAACGCCACCCAGGACTCCTGGGGTGACTCGGTGCGGCGCTTCATCCAGGACCGGCTGTTCACCCCGACCGATCCGGCCTACATCGCCATCTTCGGTCTGTTGATCATCGGTTTCGCCTACTTCTACAACTCGATCGCCTTCGACCCCGTGCGTCGGGCCGATGAGCTGCGCAAATCGGGTGGCTTCATCACGGGTATTCGCCCCGGTCCCCAGACCGAGCGTTACCTGTCCAAGGTGCTGAATCGAATCACCCTGCCAGGCTCGGTCTTCCTCGCCACCATCGCCCTCATCCCCTCGGCCATGCTCTACGAGCTGGTGGGCAACAACAGCACCCTCGGACTGCTCGGCTTCTCCGGCGTGTCCATCCTGATCGGCGTCGGTGTATCGCTGGAACTGATGAAGCAGATCAATTCCCAGCTGATGGCCCAGAACTATGAGGGCTTCCTGAAGTAGCTCTCGCCACGTCGCCTTACACTGAGTCCTTCATCGATCGGCCTTGTCCACGGGCCGGATCAAGCCGTTAGACACGGGAGCGAGGACACCAACATGAGCGAGCCGGACACGAGCGAGCCGATGCGACTGGTCATCTTCGGACGGCAGGGAGCCGGCAAGGGGACCCAATGCGATCGCATCGTCGAACACTACGGTGTGATCCACCTCAGCACCGGTGACATGTTCCGAGCCGCCGTGGCCGAGGGAACCGAGCTGGGGAAGAAGGTCGGACCCATCATGGAATCGGGCGGCCTGGTCAGCGACGAACTGACGGTCGGCATCGTACGTGATCGCCTGGCCCACCACGATGTGCGAACCAGTGGATTCGTGCTCGACGGCTTTCCCCGCACCCCGGGCCAGGCCCAGGCCCTGCTCGACATGCTCGGTGACAACTCGTTGACCGCCGTGGTCAACCTCGATGTTCATCTCGACGAGGTCCTGACCCGGATGAAAGCCCGGGCCCGCGACGACGACACGGAGGAGGGAATCAGGAAGCGGTTGGCCCTCTACGAGGAGGAGACCGTTCCGACCATCGACTGGTTCGACGAGCGAGGCCTGTTGGTGACCGTCGACGGGGTCGGAACCGAGGACGAGGTGACCGAGCGGGTGTTCGCCGCCATCGACTCGACCCAGGCCTGATCGGTCCGGCTCGTCGAGCCGCTGGTCACCGGACCGGGCGCTCCGGTCCGGCCCGGTGGGAATCGAGGACCTCATCGTTTGGGTCCATGATCTCGATCGTTGCGCCGTGGATCGCCGCGTGCTGAAAGTTCTTCCGCAGCTGGCACCGATCCGGCTCAACGGCTACAGTCACAGCTAGTGTTGTGCGCCTCAACGGCAATCGGACTACAGGGAGAGACTGAACGATGAATCGAACTTGGCTTGCCGCCCTTCTTTTTGTGGCTGCGCTATTTGTGGTCGCAGGCTGTAGCGTCAGCTCCGGCGACGACGACGAAACTTCGGCCGGCGACGCTGACAGCGAAGAGGCGACCGGCGACGACGGTGACACCGCTGAATCGGATTCCGGCGGCAGCGAAGCCGCAGCAGGTGGGGAGAACACCGGCACCATCAATGCTTCGGCCGCCAACACCGGCCAAGAGGCCGTCGCCCTCCAAGGAATCTTCGACATCGCCTCCGAGGGTTACGACTGGAACGCCGTCTACACCGGCTCCGATGCGTTCGAGCAGGAGGTCATCATCCAGATCGAGGGTGGCACGCCGCCCGACGTCGCCTTCTTCCCTCAGCCGGGTGCGGTCATTGAACAAGCCCAGCAGGGCAACCTGGTTTCCTTGGAAGAGCTGGGTTTCGACATCGCCGAGCTCAACGCCCGATTTGGTGAGTACCTGATGGGCCTGGGTGAGTACGAGGGCCAGCACTACGGGATTCCGGACGCCATTAACTACAAGAGCATGGTCTGGTACAACCCTCCGGCCTTTGAGGCTGCCGGTTACGAGGTTCCGGAAACCTGGGAGGATCTGATCGCTCTGTCCGATCAGATCGTTGCCGACGGCAAGGCGCCATGGTGCATCGGTACCGGCTCCGACGCCGCCACTGGTTGGCCGGCCACCGACTGGATGGAAGACATCGTTCTACGCGACCAGGGCACCGAAGCCTACGACCAGTGGGTGTCCGGTGAGCTGCCGTTCAGCTCACCGGAGATCACGGCGGCCGCCGAGCGCTTCGGCCAGATCCTGTTCACTGAAGGCTACGTGTTGGGGGGCCCCGGCAACGTCTCCGGTATCGACTTCCGTGATGCTCCGGACCCGCTGTTCCAGGATGATCCGCCCTGCTACCTGCATCGTCAGGCCAGCTTCATCACCAACTTCTTCGACGCTCCAGACGGCCGGGAGCTGGTGCCCTTCGAGGACTACGACTTCTTCCCCTTCCCCACCATCGACGGCCAGGACGGCGCGCTGATGGCGGGTGGAATGGGCGCAGTCTTCAACAACCGACCCGAGGTCAGGGAGTTCATCGAGTCATACACATCGGCCGAGGTTCAGTGCAACTTCGGTTCGATTGTCGAAGGCATCAACATCATTTCCGCCAACCTCGATGTCGGGCCCGAATGCTACACCAATGAGCTGATAGCCCAGACGGTTGATCCGTTGGTTGCGGCCCTCAATAGTGGAGTTGCCCGGTTCGACGCCTCCGATCTGATGCCACCCGCAGTCGGTTCCGGTGAATTCTGGAACGGCATGAACAACTACACCAACAACGGTCCCGACAACCTACAAGACGTAATGTCCAGCATCGACGCCGCCTTCTCGTAACCTCGGGAAGCGGCAACGAGAGGTCGAGATGTCAGACCAGACCAACGTGGACACCGCCCAGAGTACCGGTGCGGAGCTCGAAGCACCGGAGGTGCACGGCAACGGCGGGGGCTACAGCCCTGACAGGTTCAGCATTGGCGAAAGACTGATCGTGGTGGGCGGGTCAGTCCTCGCCGCCATTGCCCTTCCGCTGTTGACGTTCCTCTTCCTGCAATGGTCGTTCAACTTGTTGGAAGATGCTCCGAAATGGGTGGCGGCCGTGGTCGCCATCCTGATCGGTGTCGTCGGCGTCTTCGCCATGTTCACGGTGGTGGACCGCTTGCTGAAACTGCTGCCCGACCGGCTCCGTTTCAGCATCGAGCCCTACGCATGGGTGGGTCCGGCGCTGGTCATCCTGGCCATCTACCTGCTCTACCCGGCGATTCGGGTCGTCCAGGTGTCGTTCATGGATGAGTTCAGCGACAACTACGTCGGCTTCGAGAACTACCGCTACGTCTTCACCGACGATGCCATGTTGCGCTCTTTGCGCAACACGCTGGCCTGGATCTTCGTCGTCCCGACTTTTGCCGTGGCCATCGGTCTGGGATTTGCGGTGCTGGCCGACAAGTTGACTCGTCTGGAGTCGTTGGCCAAATCACTCATCTTCCTGCCGATGGCGATCTCCTTCATCGGGGCCGGGATCGTATGGCGGTTCGTCTACGCATTCCGGCCCGAAGGCTTCGGCGAGCAGATCGGCATCTTGAACTCCTTGTGGACCACCCTCGGTGGCAACCCGGTCGATTGGCTGGGAAGTACACCGTGGAACAACCTGTTCCTGATGATCGTCATGATCTGGCTCCAGACGGGTTTCGCCATGGTGATCTTGTCGTCGGCCATCAAAGGGGTGCCCGACGAGATAGTCGAAGCGGCCCGTATCGATGGTGCCAACGAGATACAGGTCTTCTGGCGGGTCATCGTACCCAGCATCATGTCCTCGATCGTGGTGGTCTTCACCACCATGGTCATCGGCGTACTCAAGGTGTTCGACATTGTGTGGGTGATGACCGGCGGTCAAGACGGTACTGAAGTCATCGCCGAGCGCATGATCCGAAACATGTTCACCTTCCGCCACTTCGGTCGGGGCGGGGCCATTGCCGTGTTCATGTTCTTGGCCGTGATTCCAATCATGTATCTCAACATCCGACGGTTCCGCGAAGAGGAGGCGCTCCGATGACCACTACCTCGCTTGAGCAGGCCGACACGGCTGCAACCACGAAGGTCAAAGCCTCGCATGGGAAGGTTTCTGAGCCGGCCAGCATCAATGTGGTGCGGTTTATCGTCGTCGCCATCGTCTTGTTGTGGATGGTGCCGGCGATTGGTCTGCTGGTCACCTCCTTCCGGACGCCCAACGCAATCGAGTCCAGCGGCTGGTGGACCGTGCTGGGTTCGTTGTTCGATGCCGGTCAATGGACCACTCAGAACTACACAGATGTCCTGCAGTCGAACGGATTCGACACGGCGTTCGTCAACACACTCATCGTGTCGGTACCGGCGACGATCATACCGATCACGATCGCTGCGTTTGCAGCCTACGCCTTCAGCTGGATGGAGTTCAAGGGCCGCTATACCATGTTTGTGTTCGTGGTCGCGCTCCTGGTCGTGCCACTTCACGTGGCCCTGATTCCGTTGCTGCAGCTCTACAGCGGTATCGGTCCTTACACGTTCAGCTTCGTGGGCGGTTGGGAGGTTACCCTGGAAATCCCACTGAGCCTCAACAACACGTTCTTGGGCGTCTGGCTCGCTCACACCGGGTTCGGTCTACCGCTGGCCATCTATCTGCTACGTAACTACATCGGTTCATTGCCCAGCTCACTGATCGAGTCGGCGCGTATAGACGGCGCGGATCACTACGCCATCTTCACCCGCTTGATCGTGCCTCTTTCGGTACCGGCGCTGGCTTCGTTTGCCATCTTCCAATTCCTCTGGGTATTCAACGATTTTCTTGTTGCCTTGGTTTTCCTTGGTCCGACCGAGGAGAACCGAGTCCTGACCATCGCCTTGAACGCCCTGAACGGATCCTTCGGCCAGTCGTGGCATCTACTCACTGCTGGAGCCTTCTTGTCGATGGTCCTGCCCATGGCCGTATTCTTCTCGCTGCAGCGGTTCTTCGTACGTGGGATTACGGCGGGGGCGGTGAAGGGCTGACTTCACGCCCGGAACCTACTTCGAAGCGACGATGGCTGGCGATCTCGCTGGCCACAGTGATCGTCACGATCTGTTTCTGGCTCCTGGCCTTCGGTGCCGCCGTGGCCGGCAGCGGGGAGACGCCGAGCGGTGACAGCGAAGATGTGGCGACCCTGGCGGGGGGTTTCATTGGCCTCTCACTGCTGCTTGCCCCGCTGGCGTTCGTGCTCGGTGCCTCGATTTCGAGACGGCAGGACTGGCCCCTCGGCGTGGCCGCGGCTATGGCCTTGGCCGCCTGCGTCGGACTCCCACTGTTGATATTCGGCAACCCGGCCGCATCGCTGTTGGCCGGTTTTGCCGCCGGCGCGGTTGTTTCGGTGTCCCGGCCGTCCGGGCTGGATTGGCGCTATCGGGCCGTGGCCGCCGGTGTCGTAAGCGTGGTTGCCATCGCAGGACTGGGCACCACCGCCACCTTCGTTCCCGTTGCCATCGCCGGCCCGGCTCTGCCGTTCACAGCGGTCGGCTTGAGCGACATGATACAGACCAAGCATCGAGCGATCACGGTGGAGTAGGACCGTCGTACTGACGCCCACTCCAACGGTCGTTTTCGGCCACGAACGGTCACTATCGACCGATTTGGCCCGAAAACGACAGGGAGGCTGGGGTAGCTGCTACGCCAATCCTGCCGCCAGCCACTGGAACAGCCGCCATCCGGCGTGACGGGTTCCCAGGGTGGAGGCGGCGACCGCCGCCGCCTCATCGGAGATGGCCTTGGCCCCGGGGGCCTTGACGTGGACCTCGGCGACCCGCTCAGCCATGGCGAACCAGCCGACCGCCTCCTCCACCGAACCCCCCACCGTCAGCAGACCGTGGTTGCGCAGGATGCAGAGTTTGGCCCCACCGACGGTGGCGGCGATGCGCTTGCCTCCGTCGAAGGACAGCACTTCCACCTCCTCGTCGTCGAACAGGGCCTGATCGAACACGAAGGCGCAGGACTCCTGGCTGATGGCCCGGAACGGCTCGACGTTGGCCGACCACGGTGTCCCATAGGGAGTGTGAGTGTGGGCTGCGCTGATGACGTCGGGTCGGGCCTCCAGTAGGGGAGCGTGGATGTTGTAGCCGGCGGTGTTGATCGCCCCGGTCAGCTCCCCGTCGTGGTCCCGAACCCTGCCCCCGGGGCCTACCAGCACCAGGTCCTCGATCGTGGCCCGGGTAAAGGCCACACCCCAGTCCAGCATCCAGAAGTGATCGGTGAGTTCCGGATCCCGGGCGCTGATGTGCCCGTCACCGAGCTGGCCCCAGCGCATGGCGCCAAAAATCCGGTATCCGGCGGCGCAGGTGCTCAATCGGTGTCGACGTTCCTCGTCGACCGAACGAGGGGTGTCGAACGGCTCGACGCCGGGAAACGGAGGATATTGGCTCTCGCTCATCGGCTGTTCTCGCTTTCGGTTTCGCGCCCTCGCTCGCCGTAGGACAATGCTACGACCGGCTCGCCGTCGGCACCAGCCGGATTCTGGATCGGGTCGACTCCGGATCGATGACCGTCGCCGGGCTGTGTCACACTGTTGGCCATGATCTCCCGCTTCCCCGTGCCCGACCTCGACGAACTACCCGACGACATCCGTTTGGCCATCGAGACAGTTCAGGAGAAGTCGGGCTTCGTGCCCAATGTGTTCCTGGCCTTGGCCCATCGCCCCGACGAGTTCCGGGCCTTCTTCGCCGGCCACGACGCCCTGATGAACAGGACCGAGGGGTTGTCGAAGGCGGAACGGGAGATGGTGGTGGTGGCGACCAGTGCGGTCAACCAATGCCTCTACTGCGTGGTGGCCCACGGTGCCATCCTGCGAATCCGGGCCAAGAACGCGTTGATTGCCGATCAGTTGGCCGTCAATCCGTGGAAGGCCGACCTGAGTGAGCGGGAACGCCACATCGTCGAGTTCGGGCTCAAGGTGGCCACCGACTCGGCCTCCATCAGCGACGACGATCTCAGTGTCATGCGGACTGCCGGATTCAGCGACGACGAGATCTGGGACATCGGCGCCATCGCCGCCTTTTTCGCCATGTCCAATCGGCTGGCCAACCTGTCGTCGATGCGACCCAACGACGAGTTCTACACCTTGGGCCGGTGAACGCCCGATTCCACTTTTCGTGGTTGCTGGGCAGGCCTCGGCGCGCCGCAAGCGGCGCCTCTGGTGTCGCTCCTTGGATCGCAGATGTGACTTGGCTGTGCACATCGTGTTCGCCACGCGAAACTAGGGCTTCCCGGTGGTCGGCAGATACTGGAGGATGAGCCGGCTGTCGGTCTGACGAACTCGACCTTCGTTCTTCATCCGGGTCAACAGATCGTTGAGGTCCTGGGGCGAGGCCACCCGGGCTCGGATCCTGAAATCCAGTGGACCGGTGAGGTAGAAGCACTCGACGACGCGATCGTCATCGCGCACCAGTTGCTCGAACGCCGGTCGATCCAGGGCGTCGTTCTGCCATACGTCGATCGAGGCTTCCAGGGGTCGACCCAACGCAGCGTGGTCGATGTGGGCGTGGAACCCCGATATCACCCCGTCCCGGACCAGGCGCTGAACCCGGGCTCCGGCGGCATTGGGGCTGAGACCGACGGACCGACCCAGCTGGCGCTGGGTCAGCCGGGCGTCGTTCTGCAACAGGATCAGCAAATCTCTGTCAATCTCATCAAGCACAGTGGAACACACTGTATCAGATCCTTTGATTGGAGGAAAACGGTGCCATTCACGGCATGTACTGAGACATACTGGGTACGAAGGGGTTGTACCACACCACAGCACTCGCAGTAGGTCCGATACAGGACCGGACAACCTTGGAGTCATCATGACCATCTCTCAACATTCAGCCTTCAGTAAGCTCCTCGACTCGTGGCGGGACTACGACGATCTCCGTCGTGGCGGAGCCAACTTCGTGGACCGCATCGAGTCGCGACAGCGGCTCGACGATGCCCGTCACGACGTCTGGTCCAGCCTCCGCTGAGACCTCCGCTCCCGTTCGGCTCGATCGACCAACGACGCTCGTCGAGCCGAACGAGCCGGTTGTTGCCGCCCGCAGGTGACGTCGGTCACTCAGGGAACCTCCACCGGATTCGGACCACGGTCTCGTGCAAATGCCGCGCTTGTAGGTGAGATGCCTCATATCCCGGGGCTATTACGATGTCCATGAGACGCCACTGGTCTCGTAGGATGGAGGTGCCGCAACGGTCAGAGGCGTCGGGCCGGCTGCTCGGTTACGAAAGCACAGCAACCGCCGCTGTTTCGCGTCAGATGCGACAAGTGTTCCAAAATGAGGCTTTGGTCATGAGCAACAAATCAGTGTCGACGGCCGAATGGTAATTGTCCACGACTCTGTAGATGAACCATCCGGGGTCATTCCGGAAGCCGACGCGAAGCCGTCGATCGAATTCGTCAACCCGCAGCCAACCGCTTGGCAGCGTGTGGTGCGGGTCGCAGCCCGGCGCGGGACCCGTCCGTGGGTCATGGCCGGCGACGTCCTCCTCATCGTTATCATCGTCGGTTCGTTCGGGGCCACCTGGGCGGCCGCCGTTGCCACTGCGCTCGCTTTTGTTGCGCTCACCGAATCGGCCGGGCTGTATCGCTCCCGCCTCCAGCCGTCGATCCTGAACGACATGTCGGCGCTGTCCGGGCGGCTGCTGATTTCCGGCACCGTCGTGTATGCCCTGAGCGACAAGGGAACCGGCACGATCTCCGCCCTGGGCGATGATCTCGGCCGTATCTGGTGGTGGTCGATCGTCGGTTCGATCCTGGGTGTCATCGCCTTCCGGGCCGGTGCCAACGAGATCGTCCGGACGGCACGGCGTCGGGGTTGGGTCAATCACCGAACCTTGATCGTGGGGGCGGGTGAGGTCGGTTCCGATCTGGCGAGCCGTCTGTCCGAATACCCCGAATATGGTCTGAAGCCCATCGGATTCCACGATCCGTTCCCGCCCGCAACGAGTAGGCTTCCACTTCCAGTGTTCACCTCGAGCCTCGACCAGACAATCTCGGACCTGCAGGCGTCCGTCGTCGTTCTGACTCCGGTCGCAATCCCGGAATCGGAGATGGTGGAATTGGTCCGATCGCGCCACCGCGACTATTTCGAGATCTATTTCGTCCCCAGCCTCTATCAGCTCAACAGTGGGGCGGGCCGGGAGATCGAGCGAGTACGGTCGATTCCGGTCATCCGACTCCGTCGGAGCGCCCATCGCTCGGCGATGTGGACCGTCAAGGTCGTCTTCGATCGTGTGTTGGCCGGACTGATCCTGCTCGTATTGAGTCCCCTGCTGCTGACTCTGGCCGCCCTGGTCGCCATCTTCATCGGCCGCCCGGTTCTCTTCCGCCAGCAACGAGTTGGGCTGGATGGTGTACCGTTCGAAATCCTGAAGTTTCGATCGTTGCCGGTCGTCGAAACCGGTGAGAGCGACACGGCGTGGGCGGCTGAGGCAACTCGTCAGCCCACACTGCTCGGCCGGGTGCTTCGTGAGCTGTCGTTGGACGAGCTTCCCCAGCTCTGGAACATCCTGCGAGGCGAGATGAGCTTCGTCGGGCCCCGACCCGAACGGCCTCACTTCGTCGGCACCTTCAGTACGACCTATTCGGACTACAGCTCCCGGCACCGTGTGCACAGCGGTCTCACCGGTCTGGCTCAGGTGAACGGGCTGCGGGGCGACACGTCTATCGCAGAACGCGCCGCCTTCGACAACATGTACGTGGAGACGTGGTCGCTCGGTGAGGACCTGAAGATCATTGTCAGGACCCTTGGGTCGATCATCAGGCGCAGCGGCGGGTAACGACGTTGGCAGAATCGGCTCTACCTTCGAGTTCGTCCGATTTTGGGCGCCACGTTCGGGAGATCGCCCGTCGGTGGCCGCTGGTGCTTGCCGCCACCATCCTGGCGGGCGTCGGCGTGTTCCTGTACCGCTCAACCGTGCCCAGCGTGTACGAGTCGACGGCGGTGATGCGGGTGAAACTGCCGGCCACCATCATCGATGACGGTCCGACCACCCTTTTCCGCACCCAGTCCCTGGCCGAGCTGGCAACCGCTCGATCGGTGGTGTCGAAGGCGGCAGCCGAGGCTCAGATCGATGGTTCATTCGATGAGCTCTCGGGACGGATCGCCGTCGGGCTGCGTGACACCCCCGGTTTCCTCGAGGTCACCGCCACCGGATCACGCCCGGACGATGCTGCCAATCTGGCCCAGGCCATCGTGGATCAGCTGATCGTCGAGGGTGAACGACTGGGTGTGACCACCGACGTCGTCGGCGTGGCCTCGGTTCCCGACGCCCCGGTCGCCCCCAATCCTCTGCAGGAAGGCGTCCTTGCCGCCATCATCGCCGGTCTGCTCACGGGCGAATCCATTGTCGTGGTTCGCAAGCTGAGAGGCCGGTTGAGCCCGATCGACACTGCCCCCGAGCTGGAGCGGACCATTGCCGTCCCGACCGTCGACATCCGCCAGGGCAGCCGATCGGACGGCAATCTACTTCCCTTCTTCGCCTCCCACCTGGCCGATGAAAAGGTCATCACGGTCATCCAGATGGGTGACAGCAACACGACCCTGCCCGCCAGCATGGTGGCCGAGACGGCAAGCGGGCTGAGGCGGCGGGTGCTGCTGGTGGATCTGGAACTCTTCGAGCCCGAAATTCAGGACAGCTTCGGGCGGCCAATGCGACCCGAGTTGGCCGACGTGCTCACCGGCCGGCAGACGCTGGAGGGAGCGGTCAGACCGGCGGCCAAACCGGAATCGGTCGATGTGCTGAACGCCAGGGCGTTCCAATCGGATCTGGTCGGCGCCGAGCGGGATGCCAGCTTCAAGCGATTGATTGCGGCGAGCACCTACGACTACGCCGTTCTCAGTGTCACCGCCAGTGCCTCGGTCTTCAACGCCATGTTGGCGGCCCGGCGTTTCGGTGATGCCGTGGTGATCGCTTTCGATCCGGCCAAGACGGGACGCGCTCCCGTGCGATCGATGGTCACCGGCGTTGAGGCCGTCGGTGCTCACCTGGCTGCCATCCTTCTCTTCTCTGACAAGGAGGCGGCCATGAGCGTCAGCAGCCTCGATATCGCTCGTGCCCGACTGCCGATCAGGCGGTAGGCGCAGACAAGGAACGAGAAGTGCGACATTCACAGGCGGCGCGACGACTTGCGACAGGACCATCCTTCCGGCAACCGTATGGTGCAAAGCCTCGCGCAAACACACCGGCGGAGCCCACAACGCGAGAGCTGCGGGTGCTGGCCGACCAGCCAACCCGGGTGTGCCTGGTCCACGAGCGCTTCACCGAGCTGGGCGGTTCGGAGAAGGTGGTCGATGCCCTGGCCGGCATTTGGCCCGACGCCGATCTGTTCGCTCCCCTCATCGACCCGGCCATACCGTCGCTGGCGCTGGATTCGCTTCGCCGGCATGACTCCCGGCTGTTGAGTCGGCTCTATCCCGGCGACGGTCGCTACAGCCACCTCCTTCCACTGTTGCCCACGGCCATGCGACAAGCCCGGCTGCCCGAGTGCGACGCCGTCGTCATCAGCCACCACGCCTTCGCCAATCGGGTTCGCGTGCCGGCCGGTGTTCCCGTCGTCAGCTACGTGCACACCCCCGCCCGCTGGCTGTGGGATTCCCAGACGCGGGCCATGGATGCCTCCGGCGCCGTCCAGGCCGCCTTGCTGAGTGCTTTTGCCGCCGGTCAGCGGCGCAAGGACCGTTTGGCCGCCCAGCGACCGGATGTCCTGATCGCCAACTCGTCGACCGTGGCCGATCGCATCAAGCGATGGTGGGGCCGCGACGCCGAGGTGATTCACCCCCCGGTCGCCGTGCACCGGTACCGGTTGGACAAACACGCGACGCGGGAGCCCTTCTTTCTCCTGGCCGGTCGACTCGTTCCCTACAAACGCCCCGACCTGGCCATACGGGCCGCAGCCAAGGCCGGCGTGCGGCTGGTCGTGGCCGGCGAAGGACGGGCCCGCTCAACCTGTGAATCCGTGGCCGGACCGACGGTCACGTTCCTGGGAGCGGTCAGCGATGCCGAGCTGGCCTCCCTCTACCAACGGTGCCAGGCGCTGCTGTTCCCCGGCGTGGAGGACTTCGGCATCGTGCCCGTCGAGGCTCAGGCCTGTGGTGCGCCGGTTATCGGCTCGAATCAGGGTGGTCTGCAGGACACCGTGATTCCCGGCCGGACCGGCGTGCTGGTGGACCCGACCGACGATGACGCCGAGATGGTTGACGCCTTCGCCGAAGCCCTCACCCGATTCTGCGGCTCCGATTTCGACCCGCAGGTGATCAGAGCCCACGCAAAGACCTTCGGCGAGGATCGTTTCCAGGATGAGATCAGGAGTCTCGTCGACGAGCTGGTGTCGACGTCCCACCGTGATCGGCGGCGCCGGCTCGGGTCGGTGCATGGTTGACGGGCCGCCGCTTCGGGTTCTCGGTGTCTCGGCCTCGGATGTGCAGTCGGGGGCTGAACGGGTTCTACTGCGGCGTGCCCGACGTGGCTTGGATTCCGGCACCGGTCAATGGACGATTGCCTGCCCTCCGGGGCCGTTCGCCGAGGCGGTGAAGGCCGGGGGGTGAACCACTTCCCCTTGGCCGGCACGAAACTCGGCGATGGAGCGAAGGCTGTTGCCGGCTCGCGGCTGGTGCTCGACACGGCCAGGGCAGCCCTTCAATTGCGACGGCTGGCCCCGGATTTCGACGTGGTGGTCGTCAACTCGGTGATGTCGCTGCCGGCGGCCCGGCTCGGGCTCCGACAAGCGAAGGTGGTGTGGCTGGTTCATGACGTGATCACACGACCGGGCCTTCGTCGTGTCGCCAGGCTGTCGAGGTCGGTGGTGGATCTCGCAGTCGGAGTTTCGAACGCGTCGGCCGCCTTTCCCCAACACCTGGGAATGCCGACCTCCGTGGTCTACAACGGTGTATCCACCCCGGTGCCCCCAGCCTGTCCTCAAGCCGAACCCCCCATCGTCGGGGTCAACGCCATGCTGACCTCGTGGAAGGGACAAAAGGAGTTCCTCGAGGCGATGCGACTGGTTGAGTTCCCGTTCGAGATCGAGTTGATGGGCGGCGCCTTCGCCAAGGACGCTACCTACGAGCGGCAGCTACGGGTTCTGGCCGAAGATCCCTCGCTGGCCGGACGGGTCCGGCTTCTCGGTCATGTCGATGATCCGCTCGAGGTGATGCGTCGCTGGTCGATCGCGGTGTCGGCCAGCATCGAGCCGGAGGCAGGTCCGCTGGCCGTGCTGGAGGCGATGAGCATCGGGCTGCCGGTGGTCGTCACCGACCATGGGGGTGCGGTCGAGATTGCCGGCGAGGTTGCCCTGCGAGCCGAACCGAGGAATCTCCAGGCCATGGCTGTCGCGGTGGAGAAACTGCTGAGAAGCCCCGCCGACCGTGAGATGAGGGGGCGGCAAGGCCGGGAGATCGTGCAACAGCGTTTCGGCCTGCAGAAAGCCTACGAGCAGTTTGCCGGTGTGCTCCGTGACGTCGTCGACGCATGAGCGATTCGGTGTGAGCGAAAGCGCCGAAAGCGGTGGACGGGCACGGCTTCGCGTGCTCTTCGTCAACGAGAACATCGGTGGTCACGCCACCGTCCACCACCACCTGCGCCACGGTTTCGCCGACCATGACATCGTCGCCGCATCCTTCATCGATGTACCGCCCCGGGGACCGGTTCGCCGACTCGTCGGCACTCCCCTCCCCGGTCTCGATCGTCTTGATCTCGACCTTCAACCGCTGCGGGCCCAACTCGCTGCTGCGGCCTGGGTCCGGCGAGCGTTGAAGGACCACCATGAGCCCTACGATGTGCTCCACGTCTACACCCACAACGCGGCGCTACTGAGCTCCGACGTACTGCGAGCCGTGCCTGCAGTGGTGTCGCTCGACACCACCAACGCCCGCAATGCCTATCGACTTCCTTACCGGTCGCCGACCCGATTCACGCCGGCGACCGTGGCGTGCTCGAAGCCGTTCGAACGCCGGGTCTTCGATGCCGCAACCACCGTGGTGGCCAACTCGCAATGGGCTGCCGGCTCCCTGATCGACGACTATGGCCTGCCGCCGTCCAAGATCCGGGTCATCCCCTTCGGTATTCGCGGTCCGGACAAAGCACCGCCGCGGCATCACCGGATCTGCCGACCTCGAGTCGGCTTCGTCGGCCGGCAGTTCGCAGCCAAGGGTGGCACCGCCCTGCTGGAGGCCTTCGACAGATACCTGCGGGGCCGGGCCGAGCTGTTGCTCGTGACCCAGGAGCCGGTGGAGCCCGCTGACGGCATCACGGTGGTGTCCGACCTCCGCCAGGGGGACCGACGGCTGTGGGAGCTGCTCGAATCGTGCGACATCTTCGCCTTTCCCTCCATCATTGATCAGGCCCCGAATGCGGTGCTGGAAGCCATGGCCACAGGCCTTCCCGTGGTGGCGGTGGACACGGCCGCCGTGGGTGAGATGGTGGTCGATGGTGACACCGGAATCCTGATCGGTCCCGATGATCCCGACGCACTGGGTCGAGCCCTCAGCGAGCTGGTGGACAACCCCGACAAACGGAGGATGATGGGCCTCGCCGGCCGCCGGCGATTCGAGCAGGTGTATGACCTCGGCATCGGTGTGGAGGCTCTGGCCGTCACCTTGGTCCAGGCGCGGGAGCGTTGGCAGGACAACCGATGAAGGGCAACCGGGTACGGGGCGTGGCCTCGACGGTCGGCGGCGCAGTTTGGCAGCTGACACGTCGCCGAACGGCAGCCCCCGGCTCGGTCGTTCTCGGCTACCACGACGTGGTCGAGCACCCGCCGCGACCCGGGAGGTCACGATCTGACCGTTACCGTCGACCAGTTGCGATCCCACATCCTGCTGCTTCAACGTCTCGGCTTCTCCCTCGTGAGTTTCGGCCGATTGACCGCCGATCTCCAGGGGGCCGGAGGTCGGAAGCTGGCTGCTCTCACCTTCGATGACGCCCTTGTCGGCGTGGCCGAAGTGGCCCAGCCGATCCTGGCCGAGTTGGGGGTGACGGCAACCGTCTTCGCCACCACCGGCAGCCCCGGCTCACCTCCGCCGTGGTGGCCCGGAGCTCGGGCCACGCTTGCCGGCGAGCGGCTGGCCGAACTGGCGCGGGCCGGATTGGAGATCGGTTCCCACACCGTCGACCATCGGTCGCTCATCACGCTCGATGACGATGACCTGCGTCACGAGCTGGTGACATCGCGGGCTTGGCTCCGGGAGGTGACGGGTCAGTCCGTCGACGTGTTCGCCTACCCCTCGGGTCACCACGACGACCGCGTGCGGCAAGCCGTGGTCGACGCCGGCTATCGGGCCGCCTGCACCTTCCTCAACGGACGGATCACAGGAGTCGAAGATCCCATGCGTCTGCCTCGGCTGACCATGGGCGTACACTCGACCACACGACGACTGGCCTACCATCTGCTTCGTCCCCCATCCAGTTGGCCGAATCACCAGATCGACCACGTCGGGCCGGTAACCGACTGAGTGCCCGGGCATCGGTGTGGTTGGTGGCCGTGGCTCTGCTGACCGTGGCGGTGACCTACCCCGAACCCAAGCCTCCTCCACTGGCTCCGGCACGCCCGTTCGACGGGGTCTGCCGTCGGGCCGGTCGGCTGTCGATGCTGCTCGTCCATCTCCCCCGGCGACGCCGGGACTCAGGCTCGGCCTGTCACCGGGGGCTCGAATCCTCGACCTCGAGGTCGCCGAGCTGGAACGGGATCTGGACATGATGGCCGATCTCGGCCTCAACCACCTCCGCCTGGACTTCGACTGGTCTCGCATCGAGCGGAGTCGAGGCGAGTTCGACTGGGACCGCACGGACCGAATCGTCGAACTGGCCGATCGGCGGGGTATTCGGGTGCACGGGCTGCTGGCCTACACCCCCGAGTGGGCCCGTCCCGAGAACGCGTCGGACAAGCATCCCCCAACCGATCCCAACCGTTTCGCCGACTTCGCCCATAGCGCCGTCGAGCGCTACCGGCCCCTGGGTATCACGAGTTGGGAGATCTGGAATGAACCCAACCTGGAGGACTTCTGGGAGCCGGCGGCCGACCCCGAATCCTACGCTCGGCTGTTCCGGGCCGGGGCGGCCGCCATCCGATCGGTCGATCCCGAGGCCATCGTGGTATCCGGTGGACTGGCCCCGGCCGATGACAGCGACGACGAGCTGTCGGCCGAGACGTTCCTGCGTCGCATGTACGATGAACTGGGCCCGGGACTCGTGGACGCCGTCGGCGTCCACCCTTACAGCTATCCAACCCGGCCCGCCAACCGGTCGAAAGGCTGGAACCTTTTCGGCCGACTGCCCGACCTCCGCGACATCGTACGCCAGGCCGAGGGGCGGCCGGTGCCCCTATGGCTCACCGAGTTCGGCGCCCCCACTGGGACCGCCGACAAGGCCGTGACCGAGGAGGAGCAGGGTGAAATCATCGCCGAGGGCGTGCAATGCTCGGTCCGGCTGGACTGGATCGGTGCGGTGTTCCTGTACAACCTCCGGGATCACCCCGGCGGCGATCCCGACGACCCCGAGGACAACTTCGGGCTGCTTACCGTGGACGGAAGGCCCAAGCCGGCAGGAGAACAGGTCGCAGAACTTGCCGGTACCGAACCGGGGGAACTGGTGCCGTCGCCGTGCGAGGGATGGTGACCTCCCGTTCGGCGGTCGGCCGAGTGAAGCACGGCGGCTCCGGCCCCTGGCGACGACGCCACCCTGACCGCCGGCTTTCATGCCGTCCGCCGAACCAGCACCGTCCGATCGATCACTCCGAGGGCGACGACCAGCGCCGAGTAGACGGCGACCGCAGCCAGGGCGGCCACGACCCAGTGGGTGGCGAGGTCGAGCACATACCCGGTGGCGAGGCCGGCGCCGATTGCCACCGGGAGACGGCCCAGCCGCTCCAGCCGGCGCCCGTCGGACCAACCGGGAATGCGGACGAACTGGGTCCACATCAGCATCAGCACCATGGCTTCGGTGGCCAGGGTGGCCACGGCTGCTCCCTCGAACGACCAGGCCGGGATCAGTACGCTGTTGAGGGCGAAATTGGCGGCCAGGCCGCTCATGGTTATGAGCGGGTACCACCGGTAGCGCCCGACGGCGATGAGGGCGGTGATGGCGACCGAGGCGGCAAAGGCCAGGGTCTCGGCCGTAACCACAACGGCGGTGGCCAGGCCCGAGGCCCGGTAGGCCGCACCGTAGAGCAGTTCGGCCGACTCGGCGGCGAAGAGCCAGAAGCCGACCAGGGCTGCTCCGGCCGCCACCGCCAGCACCCGGAGGGCCTGGCTGGTCATGGCGTGGAAACGCCGCGGGGCTGCGGGCCACGAGGCCGCCAGGGGAGCGAGCAGGGCAATGGAGACCGCAGTGGGCAGGAAATGGACCAGGTCGACGAATTTGTAGGCCACACCGTAGAGTCCGACCGACTCGAAGGTGTCGAGCTTCGACAGCATCACCGAGTCGACCCGATAGTAGAGGGTGACGAAGGCCGCCCCGGTGGCCAACGGCACCGCTTCCTTCAGTAATTCCCTCCATACGCCGAGATCCAGCCGGTAGCGGAAGTCCATCATCCGGTGGGCGGCCGGAACCTTCCACACCAGCACCAGAAGGTCGTTGAGCACGGCCGGTATCACGAACCACAGTAGCGAGCCGCCCCGCAACACGATGGCGATGGTGAGGGCCAGCTGAGCCAGACGGCCGGCCATGGCGGCCACCGCCAGCGGGATCAACCGGTCCTTCACCTGGAAGGCCACGTCGTAGGCATGAGACGGTGTGGCCAGAATCACGACGAGCCCGGCGATGAGCGTGGCCCGTACAACGACGTCGGGATAGTCGGCGATGACGACCACGGCGATGGCGATTGCATAGCCGAGGAGGCCGAGCACGGACCGCAGGATGATATAGGAGCCGGCGAAGGTGGGTCTGTCGCGGTCCCGGTCGAGCAGGGCCGACACGGCAACGCGGCCCACTCCGAGGTCGGTGACGATCGACAACATACCGAGGATGCTGAAGACCAGGGTGAACTGACCGAACTCCTCGGTCGACAGTTGGCGGGCAATGAGCACCGTGCCGCCCCAACCGGCCAGTGCAATGCCGAACCGGCTGGCGACAAGGGCGGCGGCGTTGGACTTCAGCCGGGTGCCCGACGACAGCGCCGCCGCTTCGTCTTCGCCGGGGCGTGACCCGGCAAGGGCGTCGTCGGCCATCGCCTCGTCGGGGGTCATCGCCTCGTCGGGGGTCATCGCATTGTCGGGGTCATCGCATTGTCGGGGTCATCGCGTCGTCGGGGTCATCGGTTGTCGGGGGTCATCGTGGGTCGCCCGGTTACTCGTGGCGGCGTGCTCGCTCACTCTCGCCATCGCTTCACAGCTTTGTTCAGTTGTTGCTTCACGCCGTAGGCAGCCTCCACCGCCCCGAGTGTCGCCCGGCCCCTGGCGAGCCTATGGGCGGTGGTCGCCGCCACCACGTCAAGGGTGTCGTAGCTGGCGGTTGACCACCGTTGCTTGTACAGGTCGCCGCCGAGCTGGAGGTCGATCGTGGTGTAGCCGGCGTCGATGGCCCATTGCACACCCCGCTCGGTCAGCAGCTGGCCGGGGGAATGGTCCCGCAGGTTGGGATCGAATCGTCCCAGAATGGCGAAGGCGGTCGATCCGCTCAGCACATACACGTCGAAGGCGGCCCGCTCTCCTCCGATGCTCAGGGTGGTGATTGCCACTTGACCTTCGACCGCCAAATCCCGGAGGGCCGAGTCGAAGAACGCCTGCAAAGGGGGACGGCCGAGATGGAGCCGGGGGTTGGCCACTTCGGCCCGATCGTACAGAGGGCGCAGTGCGTTCCATTCGTTCTCGACGTCGCTCGGTTCGGTGTGCACGGCCATCGAGAGGCCTTCCTCCGGCAGGCTGCGATGGGCCTTGGCCAACTTCTTGCGGAGCCCTGAACGCTGGGGGGCGGCCAGGAACTCCTCGACCGACGTGACGCCGGTCAGGTCGACAACCGGGCATTCGTCGCTGAGCCCGGCGTGGATCAGCCACTGCTCGTGATGGCGCAGGGACTCGAATCCGTCGCCCCGATGGCGATAGTCCACCAGATCGAGCACCGAGTTCGGATCGAGGGCGGACCACATGACACCGGCGATGTCGGCCTTGGCCGGGGTAATCAGGAACTGGCCGATGGCGCCGAGGCCACGACCGAGGAACGACACCGTCGTCAGTCGACCCCGGGACCGACTGAACAGGGGGCCTACTCCCACCAGGGCACCCTGGCCATCGCGTACCGTCACGACCGACAATCTGCCCTTGCCCAGCTCTCGCCACCAGGCGAGGGCCAGGCCGGGAAGGCCGAACGGTTGGGTCGACCGCTCCTCGGCCAGCCGGTTCCACTCCGGTCCGATGGCCTCGACCGCCGACAGCTCGGTCAACACCTCGACATCGAGGTTTCGGGTTGCCCTCCCTGCTCCACGGCTCATGACGGCCAGCCTCGACCCGTCGGTGTCTGCCTGGGTGGTTCCGCCGGTCGGGGATCGACGGCCAGTCCCAGTCGCCGGTAGACGTCGATGGTCTCGGCCGCAGCCCTGGCCCACGACAACCGGCCCACCGCCCGCGCTCCCGTGGTCCGCATGGAAGCCCGGAAGGTTTCGTCGTTGACGGCCGAGCCCAACAGCTCCACCAGTGCCTCCGGGTCGGCAGTCGGGGCGAGAGGGTAACCGAAGGCGCCGAGCACCTCGGGTAGGGCGCCGATCGAGGTGGTCACCACGGCGGCCCCGCAGGCCAGGGCCTCCACCGGGGGTAGGCCGAAGCCCTCATAGGTCGAGGGATAGGCGACCACCGTGGCTGCGCCGTAGAGCGGAGCCAGCAGCTCGTCGTCGACATAGCCCAGTGTCATGACGTCATTCGGCAGCTCGATCTGAACTTTGCCGGCCAGTACCAGCGGCACACCCACCCGGTGACAGGCCTCGATCAATCCGGGCACGTTCTTGCGGGGCTCGGCGGTGCCGACGTGCAGCACGAAGCGTTCCGGCAGCGCAAATCGGTCTCGAACGGCGTCGATCTCGTCGGCCGACGCCGGACGAAACCGGGGACTCGGAGCCTCGTGGACAACGGTGGCCTGGCGACCGAACCGTTCGTACAGGCGCTCGGCGGTGAACTGACTCACCGCAATCAGGGCATCGGCCCGCCGGAGATGGAGCGAAAGAAGGGCTTGTTCCCCTCGGGCCCGGAAGGCGGAGAACGCCCATGGCGTATCGAAGACCGAGAGATCATGTACGGTCGCCACCGTGGGGCCCTTGGTTCTCAAGGGCAGGTCGACATCGAGACCGTGCACCAGGGGCGACTCGCCGACCACGGTGGCCGGGCCGCCGGGAACCGGCTGCATGGCCCGGAGAGCCCGACGTGGGCCGGCGCAAATCGGAATGGTCGATGGAACCACCGATGTCGGCAACTCGCCCACGGCATTGCGCTGCACCCGAGCCACAACCGGAAAAGTGGCCCGCTCGCCAATCCCGGCAATCAGACTTCGGCAGTAGGTTTGGACTCCACTGCCACCGGGGGTGAGGGCGACGGCGTTGAAGAAGACTCCTGAAACAGAGATGGCACTACTCCTAACAGCATCCAGAAAAACAGGTCGGCCGGGAAGATCTCCCAGTAGGAGCTGACGAAGGCGGCGGCGCACGCTCCGACTATCGATGCCGCAATTCCCGCTGCCAGTCCGTCATCACGGGCTCCGGGGAGCAAGGACGCCCGCCGGGTGTAAGCGAAGGCGGACACCAGGGCGGCGATCAGCAGCCAGGCACCGATCGGCCCAAGCTCGACCAGGGTTTTCACGTAGTAGTTGTCGGGCTGGTAGCGCTGGGCATCCACCTGGGTGGGGAACTCGATTTCGCTGCTGCGTCTCGAATCCTGCACCCGCTCCAATGCGGCCCCGACGCTACCGATGCCCTGGCCGAAGGGTTCGATGCCCTGCTCGAACACCGATTGGGTCCATCCGTCCGCCCGCTGGATCATGCTGCTGGGCGAGAGGATGGCTCCGGTGAAGCTGGCCGGTAGCAGGAGGGCGACGATGACGGCCGGGATCAGGGCATGGATCAGGCCGCGATAGCGATGGACGAACAACCAGAGGCCGCCCACGATGAGGCCGACGATGGCCGCCCGCACGACGGCGGTCACCATGGCCACAATGAGTAGCGGCATGGCAAGAAGAAAAAGCATGTTGCGAAGTCGCCGCGGGCGTTCCAGCGCCATCGGGAGACCCACCAGCATGACCATCATCAGGTAGAAGGCGAAGGCGAACGGTTGGTTGAAGGTGGAGATCGATCGCAGGATGCCCGAGGCGAACCGGACGTGGGTGTTGTACTCGTAGCCGATGGCCACCAAGGCCTCCGGCCCGGCAAGTTGCTGACCGATGCCGACGACGGCGACGATACCGGCGACCACCATCAAGATGGTGATCAGCCGATCACGTTCGACGGCATTGAGTGGTGCCCACCATAGGGCGAGAGGCACGAGTAGATAGAAGAAGCCGATCTTGATCCCGATGATGGCGGGGGGGCCGAGGTGCAACAGGGCCGACGCAAGGGCCAACGCCAGGAGAGCGATCATGGGCGGAACCCAGGTGGGAAGCTGCCGCTGATCGTCGAATCGAGCCGATGGGAAGTCGGCGGACATTGCAATGGCGTGTCGCCGTCGCTGCCACCATGCCAATCCCACGGTGAGAAGGACCAGTCCTTCCTTCCATCCGGCGAGCAGTGGTGGATGGGGAATGATGATGAGCAGTCCGTCGAACGGTGCCAATGCGGCCAGGAGCAGTATCCCGGACTGTGGTCGGTCGGCGATGATGCGAGCGACGAACTGCAGCGCGATGGCGGCGACGACGCCAATCAGCAGAAGCAGTAGAGGACTTGTCACCGGCACGGTTGTCTCGACCCTTCCTGACGGGATGCCGGGACGTTTCCGTCCCCCTTGTTCGCGGGACCGCTCACTTCCGCCAAATGGGTCACGCCCTTCGCTCGCCGCACGTTCACTCGAACTTTCCCCTAGTGAAGAAGGGTACCGACCATGGGTACGCCCTCCAATGGGTGATGTCCGTTCGCCGTTGCCGCGGCGGGTTGGAGTGTGTGGGGCAGGTCGAGTCTGCGGGGCGGGTCTAGCCGCCGGTGTAGCGGCGCAAGGCCTCCAGGGCGGGACGTGGGGTCATGTCCCGTCGGATCAGGGCGTAGCCACGGGTCCAGTCACTGGCGCCGGCATCAACTCGCTCCAGGGTGTTGTACCAGGCCACCCGGGTGACGTTCGGATACCGCTGAGCGGCAAGTTCCAATGTCTCCACCAGATACTGTCCCTGCTGCTGTTCGGTGACGCCACGGCGATAAGAGGGAAGGCCACTGTGGTTGGGGCCGACCGACCAGGCGAACTCGGTCCACCAGACCTCCTTGTGGCCGTCGCCATGACGACGCAGAACATCGGTGACCGTGGGCTGCTCGGTGATCCACCAGTAGTTGCCGTCGGTCGGATGATCCGGTGGCTTGTCGCTGCCACCCTGGTAGGGGTGGGTGGCCATGACGTCGAAGTAACCACCGGCGCCTGCGGCGTAGGCATCGCTGATGTACTTGGCGTTCTGATGGGTCGTGCCGGCGAACACCACGGTTCCATTGGGATCTCCCGCCTTCACGCCGCGATAGGCGGCCTGGAGGAGTTCCACATAGTCATGGACGTCGCCGTGGAAGAACATGTCGATGTCGGGCTCGTTCCCGATCTCGTAGCCGATCACCCGACCGCGGTACTGGCGAGCCAACCAGGTCATGAACTCCTCGAACTTGGCCGGGTTGTCCGGCGGAGCCAGCTTGTCTCCCGAGTTCGCCCAATCCGGGGTTCCACTCACCGTGAACATCACGTCGAGGCCCCGGGCATCGGCTTTGGCTAAAAGGGTGTCGATGCGATTGATGTACCAGCTGCTGTAGCAGTCGTCGCATTCCTGTTCATACGAGCGCCAACCGACGTCGACTCTGAGCCAGGTCATGCCCGCATCGGCCAGAAGATCCAGAGCCCGCGTCTGCTGGGACAGGGGGACGTTCCAGTCGGAGAAATTGGCCCCCGGTTGTGGCCCACCGGCGGTCCGGGTTCGGTTGGTGGCGGGCGTCGTCGGCACCGTTGCCGTGGTGGCGGTGGTCGGTGCCGCCCTTGTCGTGGGAGTGGCCGTCGTGGTTGTCTGTCCGGAACCTTCGGACTTGCCGGCGGTGGTCGCCCCCGACGTCGGGTTCGTTTTCTTCTCGACCGTGCTCGGCGCTTGGGTGGCTTGTGCCCTGTTGCTGGCGGGACTGGTGGTTGTGGCTTCGGCCCGAGCGGTGGTGGGCTTGGGAGCGGTGGCGGAGACAGCGTCCTTGGCGCCGGCATTGGTGGGTGCCTCGGAGCCGACGGTGCTGGTTCGGGCGCCAGGCCCGGTCGTCGGGGAGCCAGTCGGGTCAGGGGGGGACCCCGATGTTGATTCCGCGGTTGTGTCGGTCGACTCGGAGGTTTCGGTCGACTCGGAGGTTGTCGTGTCCGTGTTGGCCGTCTCGGCTGCGGCGACAATGGAGGAAGGTGACGTTGTGGTCGACTCCGACAACCCACTGACGCGCAAGGTTTTCCGGCCCCGTCGCTCCTTGCCGGCGTGCCTGTCCCGGCCCCTGCTGTCAGGGCCTCGGTTCCGGTTCGATGCCATCGCTTCGACCGGGGTCGAGTCGTCGAGTTCGGCCTGTACCGTTACGTCGCCGGACTGCTCTCGACCGGCAACGACCACCACACCAAAGGTGATGCAGAGAAGTGCCACTGTCACAATCGAGGCACGCCGCCAGGGTGTGCGTCTTGATCTCATCGACTTGGTGGTCGCCTTCCCGCTCTGCCGCTCCGCCGCAACTCCGGTTGAGTTTAGACGACACTCAACCGAAACCGGTTGCAAAGATTTCGTAAACAAACGGCATGGTTTTGGAAGACGACAGGACTCGTCGACTCCCACTCGTGGGCAGCGCTCGAACCACAGCGCTCGAAACACAAGGCCCAACGAGATGCCGGTCACCCCGGCGAAGGGCACCGGTGGGGAGTACGACCGCGGCTCGATTGTCTCCCGAGTCACCGCCATCGGGGCCCGAGGCGGGCAACAGACCGGTTTCAAGCAGTACGCGTGTTGTTGGCCGTTCTCCCGCCCACTAGCATAGATCGTTGGTCTGCCGCAGTACTCCCATGGCCTTTTTGCCCCGGGATGCTGCACTCCGGACCTGCCTGCTCATCCAACCACTCGGGTCGCTCTGGCACAGGGCGCTGCTGGTGAAAGATGGTAGGCGAATTCAATCTGCCGGTCCAAACCCCGGTGGAGACATCGGTCGGCCCTGTGGCCGGCAACGTCGATGTGAATTCAACGACGACAACACCGAGAACAACACTCACGGTGAAAATGACGCCGGCCGGTCCCTGGGCCGTCCGGCAAGGAACGAAAGGTACGACTCCTGCCGAAGCATAAAGAAGATACGATCGTGCTCGAAGGCACCATCACCGAGTCCCTGCCCAACGCCATGTTTCGGGTTGAACTCGAGAATGGCCATACTGTTCTGGGCCACATCTCGGGAAAGATGCGACGCCACTACATCCGTATCCTCCCCGGTGACAAAGTCCAGGTTGAGCTGACCCCGTACGATCTCACCCGAGGACGCATCACCTACCGCTACAAGTAGGGGGCTCCACCACAACGCCTGGCCAACCCGGCATCCGTCGGGTCCACGTCAGCGCTGTGTCGGTCTTCCCGCCGGCACCGGTCGGATCGACGATCAAGGGCCGGCTCGGCTCGCAGCCACCTCCGTTGGCTGCTCACGACAACCGCATCAAATTCTCACTTCAACCCCATTTTCTTCACCCAACACACGACTAGGTCACAGGATTATCCCGATGAAGGTTCGCCCCAGCGTCAAACCAATGTGTGAAAAGTGCAAGGTGATCCGACGTAACCGCACGATTCGGGTCATCTGTGACAACCCTCGACACAAGCAGAGGCAAGGTTGATATGGCCCGCATAGCCGGCGTTGACATCCCCCGAGACAAGCGAGCCGAGATCGCCCTCACGTATGTGTTCGGTGTGGGGCGGGCTACGGCCAAGACCATCACCGAGGCGACCGGGGTCGACCCCAACACCCGGGTCAAGGATCTCACCGACGACGAAGTGATGCGTATTCGGGCCTGGATCGACTCGAACCTGAAGACCGAGGGTGACCTCCGACGGGAAATCTCCCAGGACATCAAGCGCAAGATGGAGATCGGGTGCCACCAGGGCATCCGTCACCGCAAGGGGCTGCCGGTTCGAGGCCAGCGGACCCAAACCAATGCTCGTACCCGCAAGGGCCCCAAGAAGACGGTGGCCGGCAAGAAGAAAGCAACCAAGTAAGGGGTTCATGTAATGGCCAAACCGAGTGCAGGCGGCCGTCGGCCCCGCAGGCGTGATCGCAAGAACGTCACCCACGGCATTGCTCACATCAAGTCCAGCTTCAACAACACGATCATCGCCATCTCCGATCAGGACGGCAAGATCCTTGCCTGGTCGTCGGCGGGCAACGTCGGCTTCAGTGGCTCCCGCAAGTCCACACCCTATGCGGCCCAGATGGCGGCGGAGGTCGCAGCCCGCCGGGCCATGGAACACGGCGTGCGCAAGGTCGATGTACAGGTCAAGGGCCCGGGCTCGGGTCGAGAGACCGCCATCCGCTCCATCCAGAACGCCGGAATCGAGGTCACCGGTATCAAGGACGTGACCCCGGTTCCCCACAACGGCTGCCGTCCCCCCAAGCGTCGGAGGGTCTGAGTGCGCCGGGTTGGAACTCGACACCTGATGTTCGACCCCCGGTCGAACGTGTGCAAAAACGTCACTTCTATCGGTCAAGGAATCTAGCTATGTCACGTTACACCGGACCTCGGGCCCGTGTCTCCCGCCGATTGGGCACCAACATCTTCGGTACTCGGGGCGAATCGATCGCCCTGGAGAAACGGCCGTACCCTCCCGGCGTGCACGGTCGTTCGCGCCGTCGGGGCAACCAGAGCGAGTATCTCGTCCAGCTCCAGGAGAAGCAGAAGGCTCGATTCACCTACGGACTGTCCGAGCGGCAATTTCGCCGAATCTACCAGGAGGCCTCCCGCCGCGAAGGCGTGACCGGCGAGAACATGCTTCGCTTCCTCGAGCTTCGGCTGGACAACGTCATCTACCGGGCGGGCTGGGCCTCCACTCGACCCCAGGCTCGTCAATTCGTCTCCCACGGCCACGTACTGGTGAACGGCAAGCGGGTCAACGTTCCCTCTTACCGGGTCCGCAAGGGTGACGTCATCTCGGTCAAGGAGAAGACGCAGTCCAACCCCATCGTGCAGTGGAACAAAGATGTGCTCGACCGCACCCCCCCGCCCTGGCTCGATCGTGACGGCGACTTCTCCATCAAGGTCTACAGCGAACCACTGCGGGAGCAGATCGACGTACCGCTGCGGGAGCAGCTCATCGTCGAGCTCTACTCCAAATAGATATTGCGGACCTGCGGTCCGCAAACCCAAGTTTCGATCGCAGATCGAAACTTGCGAGGTTCAGAGACTTTCACCACCTGTTCAGTTCCACCCATCTCCGCTCAACTTCATCCCAACAACACCGCCTGACGCACAAGGAAGCCTTACATGCTGGTTATTCAGCGACCGACCGTCGAACAGCTCGATGATGGTGAATCCAATCGAGGAACCTTTGCCATCGGCCCGTTGGAGCCCGGCTTCGGTCACACCATCGGAACCTCTCTACGGCGCGCCCTGCTGTCATCGGTTCCCGGTGCTGCCGTGACCCAGGTTCGTTTCGACGACGCCCTCCACGAGTTCGACACCCTCAAGGGGGTCCAGGAGGACGTCACCGACATCATCCTCAACATCAAGGACATCGTGCTCACCAGCGAAAGCGAGGATCCGGTGGTCCTGCGGCTCGACGCCCAAGGACCGGGATCGGTCACCGCCGGCGACATCTCCTGTCCGCCCGAGGTCGAGATTCTCAACCGTGACGCACTGCTCGCCACCCTCAACGAGCAGGGTCGTTTGGCCATGGATCTCACCGTGGAGCGCGGTCGGGCCTGGCTGGCCGGGAACCGCCAGACCGAGAGCACGACCATCGGCGTCATCCCCATCGACGCCGTGTTCAGCCCGGTGCGCCGGGTTGCCATCTCGGTTGAGCCGACCCGGGTCGAGATGTCCACCGACTACGACCGTTTGGTCATCGACATCGAGACCGACGGCGCCATCAACCCCCGCGATGCTCTGGCGTCGGCCGGCGCCACCGTCCGGTCGTTGTTCCAGCTGGTGGAGGAGATGAGCGAGGAGCCTGAGGGCCTGACCCTGGGTGAGGCTCCGGCTGCGTCCTCCGGTTCGCCCGATCTCGATCTTCCCATCGAGGATCTGGATTTGTCCGAGCGGCCTCGCAACTGCCTGAAGCGGGCCCAGGTCAACACCATCGGCGAGCTGCTGACCAAGAACGAGGACGACCTGCTGGCCATCACCAACTTCGGCCAGAAGTCGCTGGATGAAGTAATGGCAAAACTGGACGAGCGAGGACTGGCCCTTCGGGGCGCCCGCTGACGTAGTACGGCCGGCCGAGGCCGGCCGACCCGAGTTTCGGCTTCGCCGAAACATCGCACTTGATGACGGTTGGCCGAGGTCGGCCGTACATGGATTGAGGAGTAGGAACAATGCCGGGACGTCCCCGCAAGGCCCGCCGGTTCGGCGGTAGCGCCCAACACCAGAAGCTCATGATGGCCAACCTGGTCGCCTCGTTGGTGGCAGCCGAGGGTATCGAGACCACCGAGGCCAAGGCGAAGGCCATGCGCCCGGTTGCCGAGCGCCTGATCACCAAGGCGAAGAAGGGCGGCCTGCACAATTTCCGTCAGGTGCTGGCCTACCTCGGCGATGTCGAGATGACCACCAAGCTGTTCGACGAGGTCGGCCCCCGCTACGCCACTCGCCCCGGTGGTTACACCCGGGTACTGAAGTTGGGCCCCCGCAAGGGTGACAACGCCCCCATGGCCCGCATCGAACTGGTCTGAGTTTTGACGCCTTCGGCGTCAAACTCGAGTTTCGACCATGTCGAAACGTCGGTCCCCACTTCGCCTTCGGCGTCAAACTCGAGTTTCGACCATGTCGAAACGTTGGTCCCCACTTCGCCTTCGGCGTCAAACTCGAGTTTCGACCATGTCGAAACGTCGGTCCCCACTTCGCCTTCGGCGTCAAACTCGAGTTTCGACCATGTCGAAACGTTGGTCCCCACTTCGCCTTCGGCGTCAAAACCCACATCTTCCCGAGTGCTGGCACCTGGAACTCCGAACTCTCGGAGCTGCCGGTGCCAGAACACGTTTTGACCCCCAGCCTCGACCGTGAACCTCGAGCATGAATCCATCCGACCGGAACCCACCGGAGCTCACGACTCACAACATCCGCCTACTGGTGGCCTACGACGGCACCGACTTTCACGGCCTTGCCCCCAACCGAGGAGTGCGGACCGTGGTCGGCGAGCTGGTCCGGGTGCTGGAACCTCTCATGGGTCGGGAGCCCGACATCGTGATGTCGGGCCGAACCGATGCCGGTGTCCACGCCTGGGGTCAGGTGTTGTCGTTCACGGTCGACGCCGAGGGCTGGGCCGATCTCGAGGGCAGGGGTGGACTGGCGCGAATCCAGCGTTCGGTCAACAGCCGTCTCGGCCCCGAAGTGGTGGTTCGCAACGTTGCCGAGGTACCGGCCGAATTTAGTGCAAGATTCTCGGCCACCGGTCGCCGTTACCGATACCTGGTGGTGAACCGGGATGTGCCCGATCCCTTCCTGGCCCGCACCGCATGGTGGGTAGGCCCAACTCTCGCCGTCGAGGCCATGCAGGCCGCCTGCCCCCATCTGGTGGGGGAGCACGACTTCAGCTCGTTCTGTCGCCGACCTCGCACCCTGACCGGAGCAAGGGGCAGCGCAGGATCTGTGTCCGAGCCGGAGGCGAGACCGGAGCCGGCGGAGGTGTCCATGGTCCGTCGGGTGACCGGTGCCCGGTGGTTGGACATGAGCTCCCATCTGGGGGAGGGGGTGTTGCGGTTCGACATCGAGGGCAGTGCCTTCTGCCACCAGATGGTGCGGAGCATCGTCGGGTTCCTGGTGGCGATCGGTTCGGGGAAGCGTCGGGCCGGCGAGCTGCCGGACGTACTGGCCGCAAGGGACCGGTCCCGGGCCGAGAACCCGGCTCCACCCCACGGCCTCACCCTCTGGCAGGTCGACTATGACTAGTACGCCGCAGGACGGCTTGAGTTTGGCCCTTGGCCAAATGTCGCCGAGACTTGACTTGATCGTGAGAATCGATGCCGCCAAGCGAACCTAGCGCCCCGGCCGATGGCGGGGGATCCGGCCCTACCGACCACGACGCCGGAGGTGGGGCAGCCAGCGAGCTGCCTCCCGATCTCGAACTGGTGAGGACGACCTCGGTGTTCACCGAGTCCTCGGTCCCGGCCGGGTTGTTGGCCGCCCACCGCGTGGCATCGGGGGTCTGGGGTCGCCTGGTGGTGTCGTCGGGTGCGGTCCTGTTCCGGTTCGAGGACGAGGAGGGCGGCACTGTGATCAGCGCACCCGGTTCGATGGTGATCCCCCCGGACCGGCCCCATCATCTGGAGATGCTCGGACCGGTCCGCTTCGTCATCGAGTTCCATCGCCGGCGGGACTGATCCGGACCGGTGGTCACGATGATCGGGTCCGAGGTTGGAGGAGAGGTCGACGCAGTCATAAACTAGTGGGTCGGCCTCGGTCCGCCATGGACTTGCCTGCACGCTCATTCTTTCTCCGGAGCGGCAGCCGACGCCTGTTCGAACTACCTATTCACCACGGGACTTGGTCGTGAAGACATACGCACCGAAAGCATCAGAGATCGAGCGTGACTGGTTCGTGGTCGACGCCGAGGGACTGACCCTCGGTCGTATGGCCACAGAGGTCGCCCGTGTCCTGCGAGGCAAGCACAAGCCCACCTTCGCCCCCCACATGGATATGGGTGACCACGTCATCGTGGTAAACGCCGACAAGGTGGTGCTCACCTCCAACAAGGCCTCAACCAAGCAGGTGTACCGCCACTCCGGTTATCCCGGTGGCATCAAGAGCGAAACCTACGGTCAGCTCCTGGCTCGTCGACCGGCCGACGCCGTGCGCTCCAGCATCGTGGGCATGCTGCCCAAGAATCGGCTGGGTCGCCAACAGGCCCGGAAGCTCAAGATCTACGCCGGGGCCCAGCATCCCCATGCAGCCCAGAAGCCCAAGCCCCTCGACATCTCCGGTGCCCGTGCCCAAGCGCCGCAGGAAAGCTGAGTAGAGCCGTGTCAACCATCCAAGCCACTGGCCGCCGCAAGCAAGCCGTCGCTCGAGTCCGGGTCGCTCCCGGAACCGGTGTCATCACCGCCAACGGGCGATCGTTCGAGGACTACTTCCCGTCGGCCGTGCACCGCACCCTCATCACCGAGCCGCTTCGGCTGGCCAGTGCCGAGGAGAGCTACGACATCGATGTCACCCTTCACGGTGGGGGTAAGTCGGGTCAGGCCGGCGCCTTCCGACTCGGCATAACCCGAGCCCTGGTGGCGGTGAATCCCGAGGATCGTCCCAACCTCAAGGCCGCCGGTCTGCTGACCCGTGATCCTCGGAAGAAGGAGTCCAAGAAGTACGGACTCAAGAAGGCCCGTAAGGCTCCTCAGTACTCCAAGCGCTAGTCTTCGACCGGATCGGTGTCAATACCAACCTTCGGCACCGACGGTATACGGGGCCGGGCCAATCACGAGCTGACCCCCGAGGTGGCCATGGCCCTGGGAAGGGCTGCGGCCGAGTTACTCGATGGTGACCGCTTCGTGGTCGGCACCGACACCCGCCAGTCGTGTGCCATGCTCCAGGCCGGCTTGACCGCCGGTATCTGCGCCACCGGTCATGATGTGGAGATCCTCGGTGTGGTACCCACGCCGGTCGTGGCCTGGGCCGCCGCTGATCGGGGCGCTCCAGGAGCAATGATCTCGGCGTCCCACAATCCCTTTGCCGACAACGGCATCAAGCTGTTCGCGGCCGGCGGCCTCAAGCTTCGTGATGAGGTGGAAGCCAAGATCGAGGCCCGTTATCTGGAGCTGATGTCGGCTTCGCCCTCGGCCATGAACGATCGGCCCGGTCCCGATCGGGTCGGTGTGACGACGACCTCCCACGAGCCCGAGGATTGGCTGGATCATGTGCGGTCCACCGTAAGCGGTGGCTCCAATGCGGCGCTGGCCGGGTTGAGCGTGGTGCTGGATTGTGCCAACGGCGCCGCCTACCGGCTTGGACCCGAGGTGTTCCGCCTGCTCGGCGCCGACGTGACCGTGGTCGGGGCCGAACCGAACGGTGTCAACATCAATGACGGGGTGGGCTCGACCCATCCCGAGACCCTGGCCCGAACCGTGACCGAGATCGGCGCCGATGCCGGGCTGGCCTTCGACGGAGACGCCGATCGGGTGATCGCCATCGACGGCACCGGCACCGTGGTCGACGGTGACCGAATGCTGGCCATCCTGGCCCTCGACTGGGCGGCCCGAGGTCGACTCCGTCGCAACACCGTGGTGGTGACGGTGATGACCAATCTGGGTTTCCACCGGGCCATGGCCCACGCCGGCATCGAAGTGGTGTCGACCGCCGTCGGCGACCGCTATGTGCTGGCCGCTCTCGATGACGGCGGCTACTCGCTGGGGGGCGAGCAATCGGGCCACGTCATCTGTCGTGATCTGGCCACCACCGGCGACGGCGTGCTGGCTGGAGCCCAGTTGCTCGATGTGGTGGCTCGCTCCGGCCGGTCACTGGCCGAACTGGCGGGCGGGGTCATGACCACCGTGCCCCAGCTGCTGGAGAACGTGCGCCTGCCCCGGCGGGATCCCGATGCCGCCGCCGCTCTTGCCCCGGCGGTGGAAGCGGTGGAGCGGGAGTTCGGGTCCGATGGTCGGGTCGTGGTTCGGGCCTCGGGAACCGAACCGCTGCTGCGCGTCATGGTGGAGCACGTCGATCCCGACGTGGCCCGATCGGCCTGCGATCGTCTGATCGAGGCGGCGAGAAGAACCGTCAGCTGAACGTTCCACCTTGCACTTCGGTGGGTCAGCGACCCTCCAGCAGGGTCGCCCGTCCCCCAAGGGTCGAAAATGGGGTCGCCTGCGTGCCAAAGTGCAGGGGCGGTGCCGCAGTACACTGTGCCCGGTATGTGTGGAATCGTTGCCATCGTTCGTCGGCGTACCGCACGGGTCCAGCCCGATGCCGATCGTTTGTTGAGTCGTCTGGGGGAGGCGGCCGACACCGTTCCGGAACCGGGTGTTCCGGAGCTGGCGGCCGGTCTGAACCTGGTGGCCGAGACTCTGCGGGCCGTCGATTCGGAGCTGCGGGGCGAAGCCGGATTGGCGGCCATGGTGGGCCGGCCCCGATTGGTGCCCGGCATCGAGGGCCAGCTGGCGCGGATCGCCGACTCGGTTGCGGCCATTGAACGGTACCTGGACGACCACGATGACTCCGTTGCCGACCTGGAGGCGGTCAATGCCGCCATGGTCGGTCTCAAGGATGCGCTGTGGGCGGTCGAACGAGATCGTCTGCGTGCCGCCCGGGAGGTTGTGGAGCTGGCCGGCCCCGAGGTGTCGGGCGCACGGCTGGCCGCCATGTTCTCCATCCAGCAGGCCTTGAGCAATATTGATCGGCTCGAGGTGCGGGGTCGGGACAGCGCCGGGATCCACATCTCCGTGTGGGATCACGGGCTCGATCCGAGTTCGTCCTCGGTGCGCGAACTTCTGGCCCCCCGGCTCATCAACCCGCTGTTCATCGACCGGTCGGTTCGAATCAACGACGGGGTCATGGGTTTCGTGTACAAGGCGGCGGCCGAGATCGGCGAACTCGGCGACAACACCGCCTCGATGCGGGCCGCCATCGCCGCCGACGAACTCCTGCACCTCGCCCTCGGGGCCGAGACGGCCCAGGCCACGGTGCTGGCCCACACCCGTTGGGCATCCGTCGGCATCATCTCCGAGCCCAACGCCCATCCGGTCAACAGCGACGAGGTCGAATCGTCCTATGCCGACACCGATCACTATTGCACGGCCGTACTCAACGGCGACGTTGACAACTTCGCCGATCTGATCGCCGGCTCGTCGTTGCGTATCTCACCGGAGATCACCACCGACGCCAAGGTCATCCCCACTCTGGTTGGCCGATCGTTGGCCCAGGGTGCCGAGTTGGATGAGGCGGTGCGGTCCACGGTGGCCACCTTCGAGGGATCTGTTGCCATCGGTATCAGCACCGCCGATGCTCCCCATGATCTCCACCTCGCTCTGCGGGGCAGCGGCCAGGGGGTCTATGTCGGACTGGCAGAGGATGCCTTCGTCATTGCCTCCGAGCCCTATGGCGTGGTCGAGGACTCCGATGTCTATCTACGTATGGATGGCGAGACCCCGGCCGATCCCGACAACCCCACCGCCAGCCAGGGCCAGCTGATCCGCCTGTCGGGGATGGCGGCCGGGGACAGGTCCGGCGTGCATCGCTGGTCCTACGACGGCACCGAACTGCCGGTCGGCCCCGATGAGTGGAAGCGGCCGTCGGTCACCACTCGTGACATCGACCGGGGTGACGCTCCCCATTTCCTCCTCAAGGAGATCACCGAATCCCCAACCTCGTTTCGCAAGACCCTGCGGGGCCGCCTGAAGGAGGAGGGTGGGCGGCTTCAGGTCCGACTGGGGACCGAGACCATCTCGGAACTGCTGGCCAAACGGCTGGGGTCGGGCTCCATGAACCGGGTTCGGGTCATCGGCCAGGGCACGGCGGCGGTGGCCGGCCAGGCCATCGCCATCGCCATCGATCACGCCCTTGACAGCACCGGGGTCATCGTCGACGCCGTTACCGCCACCGAACTCTCGGGCTTCGAGCTGACCGACGACATGAGCGACACCCTCGTCGTGGCCGTCAGCCAATCGGGCACCACCACCGACACCAATCGCACCGTCGACCTATGCCGGTCCCGGGGGGCGGCGGTCATCGCCATCGTCAATCGTCGAGGCAGTGACCTGGTCGACAAGTCGGACGGCGTGCTCTACACCTCCGACGGGCGCGACGTCGAGATGAGCGTGGCCTCGACCAAGGCCTTCTACTCCCAGATCGCCGCCGGGTTCCTCCTGGCCGACGGGCTGGCGCAGCTCGTGCCGGGCGTCGCCGTCGATCCGGTCGAGCGGCAGCAGACCCTGGCCGGGTTGCGAGATCTGCCCCAGGCCATGCAAGCGACCCTGGACAAGCGGCCCGAGATAGGGGCGGCGGCCGCTCGTCATGCTCCCAGCCGCCGTTACTGGGCCCTGGTCGGCAACGGTTCCAACGTCACTGCGGCCCGGGAGTTGCGAATCAAGCTGTCGGAGCTGTGCTACAAGTCGATCGCCTGTGACGTGACCGAGGACAAGAAGCACATCGATCTGTCGTCGGAACCGATGATCCTGGTCTGCGCCGCCGGGCTGACCGGTTCCAACGCCGATGACGTGGCCAAGGAGGTGGCCATCTTCCGGGCCCACAAGGCGGCTCCCATCGTCATTGCCACCGAGGGCGAGAACCGGTTCTCGGCCGCCCTCGACGTCATTTCGGTGCCGGCCGTTCACTCCAAACTGGCCTTCGTGCTGTCCACCGTCGTCGGCCACCTGTTCGGGTACGAGGCGGCGCTGGCCATCGATGCCTCGGCCCGGCCGCTGCGGGAGGCCAGGGGTGCCATCGAGGGCTACGTCGGTGACGCCGGAGACGACTGGTTCGAGCGGTTCGGTCGGGACATTGCGCCCTATGCCTCCCAGTTCTTGGACGGCCTGCGGGCCGGCCATTACAACGGCCATCTCGAGGCCTCCACTGCGGTGCGGGTGTCGGCCCTGCTCCGCTTCGCCACCGGGGCGGTCCCCATCGAGTCGTACCAGATGGAGTTCGGCAAGGTCGGCACTCCCGGCGTGGTGGTGGAGGACCTGGCCCTGGCCCTCACCGCCGGCATCGAGGAGCTGACCCGACCGGTGGATGCCATCAAGCACCAGGCCAAGACGGTGACCGTGGGCATCAGCCGGGCCGACGAGAGCCTGCTCCAGGGCAAGCTCATCCAGGACGTGTTGGCCACCGGCTGCCCCCGGGACCGGCTCAGCTACAAGACGTTGCGGACCCTGGCCGCCATCACCCCGGCGGTGGCCGAGGTGGTGGGCCACACCCGGTATCGGATCGATGGCAACGTCGATGCCGGCGACGCCCAGCTCCACGTCATCGACAAGGCCGGTATCGCCGCCGGTCTCGCCTCCCGGGTCGAGCGGGATCCCACTCTGCGCGGCACCAAGCGTCGGGTGGCCGTGGAGCGTGAACCGTTCGTCACCGTCGGGACCGACGGTCGAGTGGTGCTGATCGTGCCCGAGGTCAAGGACGTCCAGACCACCGGCCTGACCCTGTGTCACGTCCGGCTCCAGGACGACCTGGGAGCGTCAGTGGCCCGATCGGTGCTCCAGGGGTATCGCAACCGCTACCGCCAGCTGGTCGACTTCGTGACCGAGCGTCAGCCCAGTTTCCGGGAAGATCTGCTGGCCGAGGCCCCGACGGTCGAGCTCTTGACCGCCCCCATCTCCGAGGTTGCCGCTCTGTGGACCAGCTAGATTCGGGCTCCGTTGCCGGTCCGGTTGCCGGTTCGGTTGTGGGCATCGGCACCGATCTGGTCGACGTCGAACGCATGCGGGCCATCATCGGCCGCCGCCCCCGGTTCGTGCAGCGGGTGTTCACCGAAGCCGAACAGGCCTACTGCTCGGCCAGTCGCGACCCGTCCGAGCGCTATGCCGTCCGCTTCGCCGCCAAGGAGGCGGTGCTGAAGACCTTGGGCGTCGGTCTCGGCGGCGCCGACTTCGCCGACATCGAGGTGGTCCGCCTCGAGTCGGGCCAACCCGAGGTGCGGGTTCGGGGCCGCGCCGCCGCCCTTGCCGCCGAGCGGGGTATCGATCGTTGGCTCGTGACCCTCAGCCACTCCCAGCAGCTGGCCCAGGCCTTCGTGGTCGGCCTGGCCCCCGGGCCCGCGCCGTCGCACGAGCCGGAGGCGGTGAACAAATGAACCGGCGGCCGGAGGAGCGGGGGGAGGGATACGGGTCCAGCCCCGAGCTGGTCAAGGCCGTGGACCGGCTGTGGTCGAACATGGCGGCCGCCGGCGGACACGACGGTGAGATCGACTACGGGCTGATCCCGGAGCTGCCGTTCGACGCTGTGCTGGCACGGCTCGACAAGGCCGAGTCGCTCCGGGAGGCGGCTCGGTGTGTGCCCCGTCTGGTCGACCTGATGGTGAGTCACGCCTTGACGGTTGACGAAGCCGCGGTGGTCGTGGACCGGCTGGCCCTGGGCCCATGGACCGACCGGCAGCAGAAGATCGTGGTCGACGTACTCGAGGCATGGTGGCTGCAGGCGTTGCGTCGGGAGCCGGGGGAGCATCACCCCGATTTTCCGCCGGCGGTGGTGTTGGGTTTGGTGGCCGGCATCGGAGACAGGATGAGCCGGTGGTTGGCGGTCTGGATCGACGAACTCGACGGCCCCGGGGCCCAGCACCTGGCCGACACCGTGCTCGGCGGCCTGGACGGGCCGAGCTGGCGGGGCAAGGACGATGAGGCCCAGCAGGTTCTGGGCTGGGCCAGGACCGAGGCCGTGGTGAACGGGGTGGCGCTGGTCGGGGCCGTGCATCTGGAGCCGGAGCTGACAAGCCGACTGTTGGATCGGCTGTTGAAGCTCGACGAGCCGCCACTCGGTCATATCGGGTTGGAGCCGGGCACCGCCTGGTGGCAGTTCGGGGTGGGCCGGTGATCCCGGTCGTCTTCCCGGCCGAGATGACGGCCATCGATGCCGAGGCCCCCGAACCGGTGGAGGAGCTGATCGACCGGGCCGGCTGGGCCACGGCCCGGGCCGCCCGAGTGCTGCTGTCGCGTCTGCCGCCCGGCGGTGATGGCCGCCGTGGTGTGTACGGGCGACGGGTCCTGGTGCTGGCGGGAAAGGGCAACAACGGGGCCGACGGTCGCAGCGCAGCCCTGTTCCTGGAGCGGTGGGGTGTGGCCTGCACCGTGGTGAACATCCTGGATGAACCGACCGTCGCATCGGCCCGGCCGACCACTGCCGATGGGTTCGATCTGGTTCTGGACGCCTGTTTCGGCACCGGGTTGCGGGGTTCGTTCGATCACCATGATCTACCGATGGCGGTCGGAGACACCCCGGTGCTGGCCGTTGACATCCCGTCCGGTGTGTCCGGTCTGACCGGGGCGGCCCAGGGTCGGCCCCTGGCGGCCGTCGCCACCGTGACCTTCGCCGCACTCAAGCCGGGGCTGCTGTTCGAGCCCGGTCGTACCTTGGCCGGGCTCGTCGAGGTGGGCGATATCGGGCTCGACGTCTCCCGGGCCCGACTGTGGTGCCTTGAAGCGGCCGATCTGGAACGCTGGCCCCGCCGAGCCGTGGATGCTCACAAGTGGAATCAGGCCGTGGCCGTGGTCGGCGGCAGCGCCGGCATGACCGGGGCGCCGACCATGACCGCCACCGCCGCCCTGCGGGCCGGGGCCGGCTATGCCGTGATGGCCATGGTCGGCGGCGCGGTGAACGCCGGTCCCACCGAGGCCGTGGCCGTCGACCTGGGCGCCGACACCGACGAGGTGCGGGATCGCATCGGGCGGTGTCGGGCAGTGGCCATCGGACCCGGTGCCGACACCGACGAGGCCACCACCGAGTTGTTGGGCCGGGTGGTGGACGCGCTGTCGGTGTCGGCGGTGTTCGATGCCGGTGCCCTGCGGCCGGAGCTGCTGGATCGACGCCGATCCGGTGGGCTGGCCGACGACCCGCTTCACGTTCTCACCCCCCACGACGGTGAGTTCGAGCGGCTGACGGGGCACAAACCGGGGGAGGATCGACTGGCTGCCACCCGGTCGGCCGCCGAGTCGCTACGGGCCGTGGTCGTGCTCAAAGGGCCGACCACGGTGATCGCCCATCCCGACGGCCGGGCCTGCGTTTCAGTGGCCGGCGACCAACGGCTGGCCACCGCCGGAACCGGTGATGTGCTCACCGGCATCATCGCCGCCGGCCTGGCCCTGGGCCTGGCCCCGTTCGACGCCGCCGGCCTCGGTGTCGAACTCCACGGCCGGGCCGCCCGGCTGGGGCATCCGACGGGCCTGACCGCCGGTGACCTCCCCGACCTCGTGGCCGATGTGTTGAGCTCCCGATCGGTCGGCGACGAGCGATCGAGCCGGACTCGGGCCGGTGGTAGTCTGGGCCGGTGAGCGAATCCCGATTTCGAATGGGCAGGTTGGACCACGTGCACATTCGTGTTCCGAATCGGGCCGAGGCCGCTCGGTGGTACCAGGAACATCTCGGATTCGAGCCGGTTGACGATTTCGACTTCTGGGCATCCGATGTCGAGGGAGGGCCGTTGCAGATCTCGGCCGATGGTGGGCGGACGATGCTGGCACTGTTCGAGACGAGTGAGGGCCATCCGATGGTGCCTCAGGAGACCGGAATCGCGTTCAGTGTCGATGCCGCCACCTTCATCGCCTTCACCCGATCCCTACCCGGTGAGATCAAGAGCCCGGCCGGTGAACCATTGGTCCCGAACGACGTGGTCGATTTCGACCTCTGCTGGGCCTTCGATCTCGCCGACCCGTGGGGCAATCGCTACGAGCTGAACTGCTACGACTACAATACGATCGAGCAGGATCTGATCGAGGCCGACGGCATCGAGCCGACTCGTTACTGGCCCCGTGAGTTGTATCGGGCCCATCTCACCCGCTGATCACCCTGATTGGCACACGTTGGCCTTTCGCTCCGAGTCTGAACCGGGACGTTGTGAAATGGCGAGACTCCTACATCCGGTCACTCACTCGCCCGGAGAAGCTAGCCGGATCCCGGGATGTCGTAGATCTCGGCGCGGGGCGAGACCGCCATCGGTTCGGTGACCGCATGGGCCACACCGTCGATGACCACGTAGGTGGCACCATCGGCCATCGGTTCGATGACGCGGACACCATTTCGTTCACCATCGCGTTCACCATTGGGTCCCCCACCGCCGAGACTGCCGCCGGACGAAAACGCCAGACCGATCGGTCGCCGGTACCGGGCCAGATCGTCGCGGAGCGCAACCACCAGCGCCTCGGGTGTCACCGCCAGGGGATACTGCTCGACCATGGCGTAGCGGCCGAGCAGGTTGCGTTCCACCAGCTGAAGGATCACCCGATCGGCCTCGGCCAACTGATCAACGAGCCAGGTCTCGTCCTCGGTCGCCAGTTCATCCGCCCGTGTCCAGTCGACGAACCGGGACCGCTCGAGGTAGGCGGCCAGCCACGGCTCGGCCGGGGCCAGAAACGAGTCGTGGACCACCAGTGTGTGCCCCGGGAGTACGGAGTCGATGGTGCCGGAGCGCCAATCGTTGGGTCCCAGCCGATCATTGCCGTCGAGTCGTCTCGGGTCGGGGCCGGCTCGGTCGACGGCCAACCTTTCATGGGTGGTGGGATCAGGCCGTCCGATCAGGCTGGTCAGGTCGCCGATCCGGGTCTCGCTGGAGGCGTCGACCACGGTTGGATCCCAGAGTCCGGGGTCGAAATGATCGACCAGCCGGGACGCCGCAGTCATGGTCAAAGTCGGTTTCCAGTGCGTGTCGTCGGCGTAGTAGAGCGAGCCGGTCCGGTCGCGATCACGTTCCTCGGCCACGACGGCGAACAGATCGATATAGTCGCTTCCGGCCCGAGCCAGCTCGGCTTGGGCTCCGGCCCGCACCGCTTCCAGGCATGCCGCCTGCTCTGCCAGCGGGCCGAGATGGTCGGGATAGGCGGTGGCCTTGTTGGGTGCAACCGTCAGCACCGTAGCCCGGCCCGATGCCTCCAGTATCCGGACCACGGCGACGAGCTCCTCGGTGACGAGGGAGGCCTTGGCCTCAGGTGCACAGCCGTCCCGCCAGGAGTCGACCAGGAACAACCATCCGTCGGCCCCCAGGCCGACATCGGGGTTGGGCGACTCCCGCCACAGGCCGATGTCGGTAGCGGCGTCGGTCTCCACCAGCTCTGCACGTAGTGGCATGACATCAACGGCGTAGTCCTCGATGTGGTCGTAGAACTCGGGGTCGAACAGTCGCCCGGCCTCCGGCGTCGGTGGGGGAGTTGCCGATCGGTTCTCGATCGGCGCCCCTCGCAGTCCCAGTACGAACAACGCCACCGGGGCGGAGGTGGCCGCCGCCATGAGGATCAGCAGCAACCGGCGGGCAACGATCATTGGCATCGCGTCACCATCGCCACCCATCAGAACTGGAAGTAGAGGAACGGACTGAACTGACCACTGACCACGACCAGCAGGGAGTAGGCGAAGGCGGTGGCCGTGGCGCCGGTGGCGACCAGCGAGATCGGTCGGGGTACGGTGGTCGACTCCGACAGCCACGGTCCGATCACCACCGATGGCGGCAACAGCATCGAGCCCACTCCCACGGCCAGGGCCACCATCTGGCGCAGCGTCAGCGGGACGGCGTCGGTCAGCGACGGGGTCATCCCCGGGTGAACGCCCACCTGCCCGCTGCCGGCACCTGTCATGGCTGCCAGGTACTCGACGGCGTGGCCGAGGTCGGCGCTGCGAAACAGCACCCATCCCACCATTACGGCGACGAGCACGCCGAGGCGGCGTGCGGCTCGCTCCAGGCCGGAACGGTCGGTCCCGTCCAGCGGTCGCTGCCCGGTGACTCGCTCGGCCAGCAGCAGCATGCCGTGATACAGACCCCACACCACGAAGGCCCAGCTGGCCCCGTGCCAGATGCCGGTGATGACGAACACGGCAACGAGGTTGGCGTAGGTTCGTGCCGATCCAACCCGGTTTCCGCCGAGCGGGATGTAGACGTAGTCGCGGAACCAGTTGGACAGGGTGATGTGCCATCGGCGCCAGAAGTCGGTGACCGACAGGGACGAGTAGGGGCGGCGGAAGTTCTCCGGAAAGCGGAACCCGAACACCATGCCCAGCCCGATGGCCATGTCGGAATAGCCGGAGAAGTCGAAGTAGATCTGCACCGTATACGCCAATACGCCCAGCCAGGCCGCGACCATGGACAGGGATCCGGCATCGGCGGCGAAGGCGGCGTCGGCCACCACGGCCACCGTGTCGGCCACCACTACCTTCTTGATCAGTCCATGGGCGAAGCGGGTGGCCCCGGACGCCGCCTGATCGATGGTGGTACGCCGGCCGCTCAGCTGTTCGTTTATCTCGTGGAAGCGCACGATGGGGCCGGCGATCAGTTGGGGAAACAGGGTGACGTAGAGGGCGAAGTCCAGCAGATTTCGCAAAGGCTTGACCCGACCCTGAGCCACGTCAATGGTGTAGCTCATCGACTGGAACGTGTAGAACGAGATACCGATGGGCAGGGTCACTGCCACCCAATCGTGCATCCAGGTGGGTGGTTCGAGGCCGATGGCGGTCACGGCCCGAGTTGCCTCGGCCACGGCGAAGTTAGCGTATTTGAAGTAGGCCAACAGTCCGACGTTGATGAGGATGCTCATGGCCAGGCCAAGACGAACCAGGATTGCACGCTCGAGCCGTCGACCTCGATCCACCACCACGGCGGCGACGTAGTCGACCACGATGGACACCGCCAGCAACCCCACCAGGGGTCCCGAGCCCCACGTGTAGAACAGCACCGAGAAGCCGAGCAACACCGTGTTGCGCAACCAGCGCAGCCGCAGAGCGGCCCCGAGCCGGTCCGCCACCACATAGCCGGTGACGGCTACGGGCAGGAACAGGAAGAGGAAGGAGATGGACGAAAAGACCACGGCGGCGGTGCTTCGAACGGTGCGGCGGGCGGTTGAAGCGCCCGCATTCTACCCTCGCGCCGGGATCGCAGAGGGGAGGGTGACCTGCCCAACGATATGATACACATAGCGGGCTTGAATCATGAGATGGTGTATCATATAGTCGTGAGACGTCGACCGAGAGGGCACCGATGACGCAACTGCGAGGCGATGGCGCCGACTGTTACGAACCGATCGAAAGGGCACCGCTCGAAGAGCTCCGGTCGCTGCAGCTCGATCGGCTCAAGACCACGCTGCGGCATGCCTATGCCAACGTCTCCCACTACACCCAGGCCTTCGACCAGGCCGGTGTCCACCCCGACGACGTGAGCACACTGCAGGACCTTTCGAAGTTCCCATTCCTGGTCAAGGACGATCTGCGCCGCAACTACCCATTCGGCATGTTCGCCGTGCCCAGGGAACAGCTGGTCCGGCTTCACGCCTCGTCAGGTACCACCGGCCAGCCCACCGTGGTCGGCTACACCCGCAATGACATCGACACCTGGGCCACCGTCATGGCCCGGTCACTGTACGCGGCTGGGGCCCGGCCCGGCGATATCGCCCACGTGGCCTACGGCTACGGGCTTTTCACCGGAGGGCTTGGTGCCCATTACGGGGCCGAGAAGCTGGGCTGCACCGTGGTCCCCATGTCGGGGGGGCAGACCGAGAAGCAGGTTCAGCTCATCAATGACTTCAAACCCCGGGTCATCCTCGTCACCCCCTCGTACTGCCTCAACCTGATCGACGAAATGGAGCGCCAGGGCCTCGATCCCCGGCAGTGCTCGCTGGAGATCGGGGTCTTCGGGGCCGAGCCATGGACCGACGCCATGCGTTCCGAGATCGAAGCCCGACTCGCCATCGACGCCGTCGACATCTACGGCCTGTCCGAGGTGATCGGCCCCGGGGTGGCTCAGGAGTGCGTGGAAACCAAGGACGGTCCCACCATCTGGGAGGATCACTTCTTTCCCGAGATCATCGATCCCGAAACCGGTCAAGTATTGCCCGACGGCGAAGAGGGCGAGTTGGTTTTCACCTCGCTGACCAAGGAGGCCTTTCCCGTCATCCGCTACCGGACCCGAGACCTGACCCGACTCCTGCCCGGCACCGCCCGAACCATGCGCCGAATGGCCAAGGTCACCGGCCGCAGCGATGACATGCTGATCATTCGGGGGGTCAACGTCTTCCCGTCCCAGGTCGAGGCCGAGATCTTCAAGGTGGCGGGCCTTACTCCCCACTACGTGCTCCAAGTCGGCACCGAGGGCCATCTGAAGACGCTGACGGTCAAGGTCGAACACGCCCCCGACGCCGAGCCGTCCACCACCCACACCCTGGCCGCCGAGCTGGCCCACCACATCAAGAGCAACATCGGGATCACCGCTGCCGTCGATGTGGTCCCACCCGAATCCGTCCCCCGATCGCAGGGCAAGGCCCAACGGGTCCAGGCTTTGTAGACCGAATAGTCGCCGACAGACCGTCGCCAAGGAGTTCCCGCAACCATGACCCAGACCACCCCCGCCCCAACGCTCGATGCGGAGACCGAGGCCGCAGGTCAGGCCCGATTCGACGGGCTGCTGTCGGCCGACCAGAAGATCGAGCCCCGGGACTGGATGCCCGAGGACTATCGCAAGAACATGATCCGCCAGATCGCCCAACACGCCCACTCGGAGGTGATCGGTCAGCAGCCTGAGGGTAATTGGATCAGCCGGGCTCCCACCCTCAAGCGCAAGGCCATCCTCATGGCCAAGGTCCAGGACGAGGCCGGTCACGGCCTCTATCTGTACTCGGCGGCCGAAACCCTGGGCGTGTCCCGAGACGAACTGAACGAACTGCTCCACACCGGCCGCCAGAAGTATTCGTCGATCTTCAACTATCCGTCGCTGTCATGGGCCGACATGGGGGCCATCGGCTGGCTGGTCGATGGGGCCGCCATCACCAATCAGGTCATGTTGACCCGCACCTCGTACGGGCCCTACGCCCGGGCCATGATCCGCATCTGCAAGGAGGAGTCATTCCACCAGCGCCAGGGCTACGAGATCATGCTGAGGTTGGCCAACGGCACCCCGGAACAGAAGGCGATGGCCCAGGACGCCCTCAACCGGTGGTGGTGGCCGTCGCTGGCCATGTTCGGCCCGCCCGATGCCGAATCGGTCCACACCGCCCAGTCCATGGCGTGGAAGATCAAGCTGGAGACCAACGACGAGTTGCGTCAGAAGTTTGTGGACATGACGGTGCCCCAGGCCGAGTTCCTGGGTCTGAGCATCCCCGATACCGACCTGGAGTGGAACTCCGAGCGGGGTCACTACGACTTCGGCGAGATCGACTGGGACGAGTTCTGGCAGGTGGTCAAGGGCAACGGTCCGTGTAACCGCCAGCGCATCGCCCACAAGGTCAAGGCCTGGGAGGACGGCGCCTGGGTTCGTGCCGCCGCCGTGCAACACGCTCAACGACGTTCGCGTGCCTCGCATAGCGAGTTCTCGCCCGGCGAGAACTCGGCGGCCTAGAGGGGAGTTTTCGATGTCATACGATGTTGCCGTTCGCTTCGCTCTCTCTCGAGTTTCGTCGTTGTCGAAACTCGCCGAACGATAGGAGTTCTCGATGTCATACGATGTTGCCGTTCGCTTCGCTCTCTCTCGAGTTTCGTCGTTGTCGAAACTCGCCGAACGATAGGAGATCCGATGTCATACGACGTCCCGCTTCAAGAAGGGGAAGAGGTCGAGGGGGTTGAAGGGACTGCCGGCGGGTTTCCGCTGTGGGAGGTGTTCGTGCGGGCCAGTCGGGGTCTGAACCATGTGCACTCGGGCAGCCTGCACGCCCCCGACGCCGAGACCGCAGCCCGCAACGCCCGTGACGTGTACACCCGGCGGGGTGAGGGGGTCAGCATCTGGGTGGTGCCGTCGGCCGCCATCTACGCCACCGACCCCGATGACAAGGAGGCCTGGTTCGACACCCCCAAGCCCTACCGTCATCCCACCTTCTACGAGATCCCCGAAGAAGTGGGTCAGATGTGAGCCGGAGCTGGGCAACCCCAGGGTTGCTTGAGCAGCTCCTTACGGAGTTCCGCCTTTGGCGGAACGTTCATTGCTGGGAGGTTGTCGTATGGACTTGAAAACAGGTGAGACATGACTCGGTCCACGCTCGAGACCTATGTGTTGCGACTGGCCGATGACAACATGGTGTTGGGTCAGCGGCTGGGTGAGTTGATCGCCTGGATGCCGGAACTGGAAGAGGACATCGCCGTGGCCAACCTGGCCCTTGATCATGTCGGCCAGGCCCGCAACCTGTATCAGTACGCAGCCGAGCTCCAGGGCGGGGGCCGAACCGAGGACGATGTGGCCATGCTGCGCGACGAGCGGGAGTACCTCAACGCCGTCCTGCTCGAGCAGCCCAATGGCGACTTCGCCCACACCATGGCCCGCCAGTTCTTCTTCGACGCCTACCAGGTGCCGCTGTACCAGGAACTGTCGCACTCCGGCGACGAGCGGCTGGCCGGCATCGCCCAGAAGGCACTCAAGGAGGCCAGGTACCATCTCGACCACTCGTCATCGTGGCTGATCCGGCTGGGCGACGGCACGGCCGAGAGCCACGAGCGGACCCAGGCCGCGGTCGACGCCATGTGGCCCTTCACCGGCGATCTGTTCACCGCCGACGAGGTGGAGGCCGAGCTGGTCGAGACCGGGGTGGCCGTCGACCCGGCCGGACTGAAGCCGACCTGGGACGCCACCGTGGCCGAGGTGCTGGCCGAGGCCAACGTGACCAGACCCGACGATCCCTACCAGCGTTTGGGGGGCCGGACCGGGCTCCACACCGAGGAGCTGGGCCATCTGTTGGCCGAGATGCAGCACCTCTATCGCTCCCATCCCGGTGCGAGCTGGTAGCCGACAGGAGGTGACAGTGATGGGCTCGACCGACACCGCCCCGGTGAGCGGCGACGAACTGTGGGAGGTTGTGGCCGCCGTACCCGATCCGGAAATGCCGCCCCTGACGATCGCCGATCTCGGCATCCTCCGGGCCGTCGACGTGATCGATGACGCCGGCGGCGACCAGCCCACGGTCACCGTGCAGGTCACACCCACCTACTCCGGCTGCCCGGCCGTGGAGTACATCGAGAACCAGATCGTGGAGGCCGTGGTCGGCGCCGGCTACGACCGGTCCCGAGTTCACATCGACCGGGTGTTCTCGCCGGCGTGGTCCACCGACTGGATCACCGAGGAGGGCAAGGCCAAGCTGGCCGCATCCGGCATCTCGCCGCCTCGACCGGTGGTGGCCACCGAGCCCGGCACCACCACCGTGGAGATCCGGCGCCGGGCCGTGACCTGTCCCCGCTGCGGTTCGACCAACACCGAGGTGGTCAGCCAATTCGGCTCCACGGCGTGCAAGGCCCTGTACCGGTGCGGCGACTGCGCCGAACCGTTCGATCACGTCAAGGAACTGTGAATCACGAACCATGAAGGAGCTCTTGCGGTGACGACAAGCACGCCGACGGCCGGAGAAACCGAGACCACGGCAATCGAGTTTCATCCCCTGACCGTGGCCGCGGTCGAAGCCCAGACCGATGACTCGGTGGCCGTGACCTTCGAGGTGCCGGACGAGCTGCGGGGCCGGTTCGTGCACCGACCCGGTCAACACATCGTGGTTCGCAAGGAGATCGGCGGCGAGGACGTACGTCGCAGCTACTCGTTGTGCAGCACGCCGGGCACGGTCCGGGTCGGAATCAAGCGCATCCCCGAGGGGGTGTTCTCGTCCTTCGCCACCTCGGAGCTCAAGCCGGGTGATGTGCTGGAGGTCATGGCCCCCATCGGGGACTTCATCCACGACGCCGATGTTCCCGGTCACTATGTGGCCATCGCCGCCGGCTCCGGTATCACTCCGGTGTTGTCGATGATCTGGACCGCCCTGGAACGGCAGCATGGGACCGAGTTCACCCTGGTCTACGGGAATCGCACCTCTCAATCGATCATGTTCCTGGAGGAGTTGGAGGATCTGAAGAACCGGTTCCCCCAGCGATTCCAGGTGGTCCACGTCCTGAGCCGGGAGCCTCATCAAGTGCCGCTGTTCCAGGGCCGGATCGACGCCGAGAAGCTCCGCACCTTGACCTCAACCCTGATCGATCCTCGTGCCGTCGACGGCTGGTACCTGTGCGGACCGCTCGACATGGTGGAGGCGGCCCAGACCACCCTGGCCGAGCTCGGGGTCGATGAATCGGACGTGCACTACGAGTTGTTCTACGACCAACGGGTCGAGCCGATGGTGGATGCACCGAGTGACGACACGGGGTTCGCCACGGTCTATGTGACCATGGACGGACGGACCTCGATGGTCAAGGCCGACCCCGACGGCCCGCCTCTGCTCGACTATGCCCGATCGGTTCGATCCGAGGTGCCCTTCGCCTGCAAGGGCGGAATGTGTGCCACCTGCAAAGCCAAGGTCATCGAGGGTGAGGTCACCATGGCCAAGAACTACGCCCTGACCGAGGAGGAGTTGGCGGCCGGCTACATCCTCACCTGCCAGTCCCACCCGGCTTCCGATCAGCTCTCCATCACCTACGACGTCCACGGCGGTATGGGCCGATAGGAACCGGGTCGTAACACTTTGGTTGAATCTGTGTCAACACCGTGGGCTAAGCTTTGACCGTCGGTTTCGGCCGACCACATAACCAACCACCCACCTTTCGAGGTGGTCGAGGAAAGGGGAGAGGAATGAGGCGACTACTGGCCTTGCTCTTTGCGCTGATGCTGCTGATCGCGGCGTGCGGGGGCGATGACGACTCCGACGACGCCGGTGACGACAGCGGCGACGACACCACCACGGAGGAGACGGCGGCCGACGACGGCGCCGAGGACGACGCAGCCGACGCATCCGAAGACGGCGAGGAAGCGGCGGCGGCAGAGGTGGAAACCATCCAGATGTGGATCGGCTTTTCTGACGAGGCCCGGGTCGGATTCACTCAGGATCGGGCCGCCGAGTTCAATGCGGCCCACCCCGAGTACAACGTCGAGGTGACCCCGTTCGATTCCTACAACACCGTGTTCGAGCAGGCCCAGTTGGCCATCGATGAGGGCAACCCGCCGGAGATCATCCATTTCTTCGAGGCCGCCACCCAGGAGGCCCTGGATGCGGTCGACTCCGACGGCAATCCCATCTTCGCCTCGGTGACCGAGGCCACGGCCGGCCGGGACGAAATCCTGGGTGAGCCGGTGGTGCTGGACGACGTGGTCTCGGCCGCCACCAAGTACTACACCATCGATGGCGCCCTCTACTCGATGCCGTGGAACACCTCGTCCACCGTGATGTTCTCCAACATGAGCATCCTGGGCGAGGCCGGCGTCAGCGAGCCACCGACCACCTGGGCCGAGATCGAGGCGGCGTGCGAGGCCATCATGGCCCTGCCCGACGCCCCGTCCCAGGGCTGCATCACCTGGCCCAACCACGGCTGGTTCTACGAACAGTCGCTGGGGCAGATGGGGGCCGACCTGGTCAACAACGACAACGGCCGTTCCGGTCGGGCCACCGAGATCCTCCTCAACTCGCCCGAGGCCGTCGACTACATCCAGTGGTGGAGCGACCTGAACCAGTCCGGTGACTACATTTACACCGGCCTCCAGCGTGACTGGGACGGCACCTCGGCCGCCTTCCTGGCCCAGGATGTGGCCATGCTCATCTACTCGTCATCGGACACCACCGTTCTCACCGAGGGCGGCACCGAGAACGGGTTTGAGGTCACCGCCTCGCCGATGCCCTACAACCAGGACGTCGACTACGAGGGCAACCTGATCGGTGGGGCCACGCTGTGGCTGGCCAACGGGCTGTCGGAGGCGGAGCAGGACGGCGCTCTGGCCTTCCTCAACTTCTTCTCCAACCCGGAGAACGCCGCCGAGTGGCACAAGGTGACCGGCTACATCCCCATCACCAACAGTGCGGTCAGTCTGCTGGAGGAGGAGGGCTGGTACGAGGAGAGCCCGAACTCGCTCGTTGCCTCCTCTCAGCTCGACGCTGCAGCCGACACCCCTGCCGCCACCGGCGCCCTGGTCGGCAACTTCGTGGCCATTCGTGATGTCATCACCGCGGCGATCGAGGACATCCTGGTCAACAACGTTGATGTCGAAGAGCGCATGGCCTCGGCCCAGGACGAAGCCCAACAGTTGCTCGACGACTACAACGAGCTGTACGGCGAGTAGTCGACGGGCTGGGAATGGGCATCGTTCTTGGCCTGATTTTTGGAGCCGTCGTCGGCGGCCTGGCCTACGGGTATGGAACCGTGCGCCAGGCCGCCCTCGGCGCGGCTGCCGGGGTGGCCGGTTCGGCCACCATCATGGCCGGCCTGGGGTTCTGCATGTTTGCCGACGACGCCGAATCGACCGAGGGTGTTCTGGGACTGGCCTTGGCCGGCGCCGTGGCCTGGATGTTTGCCGCCGGGGCCCGGGCCACCTTCACCCGGTCCGGTGACGGCAACGGTGGCTTCGGCGAGAGCGAGATCCGTACCGGGGCCTACCGGCTGGGCTGGTGGTGGCCGTGGGTGCTGTTGTCACCAACCCTGGTCATCCTGATCTTCTTCCTCTACTGGCCGGCCATCCAGACCTTTCGACTCTCCACCAAGCTGACGCGCCTGGGCGCCCCTCGGGTGGGCGAACGGTGCCTGGCCAACTTCTCCGAGCTGCTGGTCCCCAACCCCTATCTGGTGGTTGCCTTCCCCCTGGCCGCCATCGGCGCCATCTGGGGACTTGCCTTGTGGAACAATCGGGCGGCCCCGGGAACGGTGGCCGCCGACATCGCCCGGGCCCTGCAGCCGCTGGGAGTGGTGGTATTGCTTTTTGCCCTCTACTTCGTGTTCGAGGGTGACAACGGTGGTTTTCGCCAGATCTACGTCAACACGTTGATCGTCTCGGTGGGCACGGTGGCGCTGAGCATGGTCTTCGGTCTGGCCCTGGCCTACCTCACCTTCCGTCGGGTCCGGGGCATCACCGTCTACCGAACCCTGTTGATCTGGCCCTACGCCATCTCACCGCCCATCGCCGGCATCTTGTTCTTCATGATCTTCAACGCCACCGGTGGCATCCTGGCCGCCCTGGCCGAGCGCTGGGGCTTCGACTTCCCCGATTACACCCAGGATGCCTCCCTGGCCCGCTTCACCATCATCCTGGCTTCGGTCTGGAAGCTGTTGGGCTACAATCTCTTGTTCTTCCTGGCCGGACTTCAGACCGTGCCCAGGGACCAGATCGAGGCCGCCGCCCTCGACGGAGCCAATGCCTGGAACCGGTTCCGACTCATCGTGTTGCCTGCCCTGGGGCCCATCAGCTTCTTCCTTCTCATCACCAATCTCACCTATTCGTTCTTCGACGTGTACGGCACCATCGACTTCCTGACCAGGGGGGCGCCGGCCGGAGCCACTTCGGTGGCCATCTACGAGATCATCCGGGTTGGTGTTGACAATGGCGATCTGGGACGGGGAGCAGCCCAATCAGTGGTGTTGTTCCTGGCCGTGATCGCCCTGACCGCATGGCAGTTCAAGCAATCGGAAGGCAGGATCAGCTATGGCGGCGCGTGAACACGACGGCCTGTCACTCAACGTCGGCAAACCGGGTTTCATTCGGAACCGCGACTGGCCCACCCATCTGCTGCTGTGGCTGTCGATGGCCGTCATTCTGTTTCCCATGATCTATGCCGCCCTCATTGCCACCCAGACCAACGCCGAGGTGTTCCGGTTCCAGCTCACTCCCGGCAGTGGTCTGGCCGATCACTTCGATCAGGTCTGGAACGACCGCAACCTTCCTCGCTTCATGTGGAACTCCGTGGTCCAGGCGGTGCTCATCACGGTGGCCAAGACCGTGCTGTCGCTCCTGGCCGGACTGGCCTTCGTCTACTTCAAGTTCCGGTTCAAATGGATCGTCTTCTTCTTCGTGCTCATCACCTTGATGATGCCGACCGAGGTCATGATCCTGGCCCTCTTCCGGTTCGTGTCCGACCTGGGGTGGAAGGACACCATGGCCGGCCTGGTGGTGCCGTTCGCCGCCTCTGCCACCGGAGCCTTCCTGTTCCGTCAGCACTTCGCCAACCTGCCCCGAGACCTGGCCGAGGCGTCCCAGATCGACGGGGCCTCACCCCTGCAGTTCCTGTTCCGCATCCTCATTCCACTTTCGTGGAACGCCATCGGCGCCCTGGCCGTCATCCAGTTCGTCTACGTGTGGAACATGTACCTGTGGCCGGTGCTGATCATCTCCGATCAGGAGCGTCAGGTGGTACAGGTTGGGCTCCAGGGGTTGCAGGGCATCGGAACCGGCCTGACCTTCGGGCCGCTGATGTTGGGGGCGTTGCTGGTGTCGATACCGCCGATCCTGGTGTTCATCGCCCTGCAGAAGCCGTTCATGTCCGGCTTCGCCCTGGGGGCCGACAAGTAGAGGCTGCCGGTCAAGTAGAAGCTGCCGGTCAAGTAGAAGCTGCCGGCCAAGTAGAAGCTGCCGGCAGGAAGCCGGTCAAGTAGAGGCTGCCGGCCCGTCGGTCCTCGCTCCGTCCCCACTCCCTCCGCGAAATCGGGGGATAGCGGTCGATTTCGGTCGATTTTGCCCGATTTCGACGCCTGAATGGAGTCGGAGGATTGGGGGCCGGTTCATAGCCGAGCGGTCAGGGCGGTCACCAGTTCGGGTATGCGCCGTTGGGTTCGATCGGCTTCGTAGCGCAACCGGGCCCTAAGCCCCAACCAGCACAACGGCAGTGTGATCATGGCCGCCACGGTGGCAAGCCACGGGCTGAGGAACAGGGCGAGGAGCAGGACGGGAGCGGCGGCCACCAGGCTCATGGCGTCGGCCACGACCAACGCCCCGACCTGGAACAGGGGCGTGATGCAGCCGGCGCTGTTGGTGTTCAGGCCGCCCACCTTGTCGGGCAGGGGGACCGGGGCCCGGATGGTGACGAAGAGTCCGGCTGTGGCCCCGATCAGCAGGGATTGCACCTGCAACACCAGCGACACCGGTAGGTACCGCCAGCCGTCCAGAAACCAGGCCAGTGCCGTTGTCCCGACAATCACCACGACCCCCACGAGCGGCAACCGGGCCAGCAGCTTGCCCACCAGCACCGACCCCATGTCGGTTCCGGGAATGGCGTCGGCCGTGAACCGGGGGCCGTCGGCTCCGAACAGGTTGGTCGAAACCATGGTGGCGCCCGAGGCGGCGGCCACGAACGAGGCCAGGACCAGGCGGGGATCGCCGTCCCGGAGCTCGATGAGGTTGGGGAGAGTGAAGGCCAGCACCAGAGGCAGGAAGGCGGCGATCTCGGTCCACTCCCGAGGATCACGGCGAATGGCTCGAACCGACTTGGCCCATGCCGCCGCCGTGGTCGGTGACAGGAACCTGTCGGCCATCGGTCCGACCAGGGGCTTCGCCGGCCGGGGCTTGCTCTGTGCCCCCCTGCCGGCGAGGAGGCGGATCACGATCCAGCGCCATACGGCGAGCAGGCCGGCGGGAACGGTCAGCCCCAATAGGGCGAATCCTATCGCGGTTACGGGATTGCCGAGCGACGCCTGGGCGGCCGCTTCCGGGGTCCAGCCGATGGGGAGCCAGCGAACCACGCTGCGAGCCGACTCGAGCCGATCGATGGTGAAAAAACGGGCGGCGAACGGTGCGGCCTGCGCGATCACACCGAAGCTGATGGCGAACAGCACGGTGATGGCCCCGGCGATGGAACGGAAGCGGGAGGTGGTCAGCAGCCCGACCAAGCCCACCGACACCCGGCCGGCCACCACTGCGGTCACGGCGAATTGTAGGGCGGTCCACGCCAGCACGGCGGCGGTCACGGGGTCCTGACCGTGGGTCACGGTGCTGAGGGCCACCGCGCAGGTGACGGCGAAGGGCACACCGACGAAGGCGGCCAGCAGCAGACCCCCGAGCAAGGTCCGGAGATCGAACGGGTACAAGGCCAGTACCTTCAGATCGAGAATGAGCTCCCCTCCACCGAGCACGATGGGACCGATCAGCCAGATGATCAACGCCGCAGCCCCGGCCACCGCCAGTGCGGCACCCCGGCCCTCGTAGCCCCGGAGGGCGAGCACGCCGGAGATTGCGCCGAATCCGAGCAGACCGCCCAGGGCCGATCCCAGGATCATGCCGATCAGGGCTTGGGGGCTGTGGCGGATCAGTCGAAACTTCAGCCCGGCCACGGAACGGGCCACGGCCCAGTCGACCTTCATCGGCCGGCCGGTCGCTCGTCGTCGCTGACTCTCGACAGCCAGTCCAGGGTGGGCGGCCGGGCCACATCGGAACCGACGACCTGGGCGAACACATCGTCCAGCCGCTCGCCGACCGTGACCTCGGCCATGGGGCCGGCGCGCACCACTCGGCCGAGATGCATGATGGCGACCCAGTCACACAGCTCCTCCACGGTGGCCATGACATGGCTGGAGAAGACCACCGTCCCACCGGCAGCGATGACCTGATCGAGTATGTACCGGATCGATCGTTGCGACACCGGGTCGACCGACTCGAACGGTTCGTCCAGGATAAGCAGGTTGGGGCCGTGGAGCAGGGCGGCGGCCAGGCTGATCTTCTTGCGCATGCCCTGGCTGTAGTCGGCGATCAGCTTGTTCCCGGCCGACTCCAGATCGAGGGCCCTCAGCAGATCCTCGGTTCGGGTCTCGATCTGGTCGGGGTCGAGATGGCGGAACCGGCCGACATAGGTCAGGAACTCGGTGGCCGATAACCGTTCGAACAGCAACAGGTTCTCGGGAACGACACCGATGCCGGCCTTGACCGCCGTGGGGTCGGGCCATACCGGTAGCCCGTTGACCACGATGTTGCCGCCATCGGGTCGGAGTAGGCCGGTGGTCATGGCAAGGGTCGTGCTCTTGCCGGCGCCATTGGGGCCCAGCAGGCCGAAGAACGAGCCCCGCGGCACTTCGAGGGTGATGGCGTCGACGGCAACGTGTTGACCGAACCGCTTGGTCAATCCGATGGCCTGGATGGCGAAACGGGCCGGATCCCACATGGGCCGGCTCGATGGGGTCGGCGGTGGCGGTTGGGGCCTGGGGGTCGGCGGCGGCCACCCCAGATCGATAGGTCCCATGGCACCTGACGCCGGAGGCGGCGCGCTGTCGACAGGCGGCGGCGTCGATGGTGGGTCCGACATACCGGCGCCAGTCTAGGTGTTCCGGCCTGTGGCCGGTACCTCGAGATTCCCGGGGGCGAAGGCGGGTGCCGGTTGGGTCACCTCGGCCATTGGGAGCCGAATCCCGGCATCAGCCCAGTACGGGGACGCTTTTCATGGCCTCGGCGATGGCCTCGGCCGACAGATCATGGTCGACCATCTCACCGCTGAAGTAGGCCTCGTAGGCGGCGAGGTCGAGATGGCCGTGGCCGCACAGGGCGGTCAGAATCACCTTCTCCTCACCCGATTCCTTACATGCCAAGGCCTCCCGTACGGCGGCGGCGATGGCATGCATCGGCTCCGGAGCAGGCACGATCCCCTCGGCGCGGGCGAACTGCACGGCGGCGGCGAAGCACTCGGTCTGGGGGGCGGCGATGGCTTCCACCAGTCCCGCCTCATAGATGTGGGAGACCAGCGGGGCCATGCCGTGATAGCGCAGACCACCGGCGTGAATGGGATCGGGGATGAAGTTGTGACCCAGGGTGTGCATCTTGACCAGTGGGGTCAGCTGGGCCGTGTCACCGAAGTCGTAGCGATACTCACCCTTGGTCAGCGTGGGGCAGGCCGCCGGCTCCACACAGCGGATGGTGGGGTTCATTCGTCCGGCAAGCTTCTCCCGAAGGAAGGGGAAGGACAGGCCGGCGAAGTTGGAGCCACCGCCGGTGCAGCCCACCAGTACATCCGGCGTCTCGCCCACCATGGCCAACTGCTTCAGCGCCTCCTCGCCGATGACCGTCTGGTGCAGCAGCACGTGGTTGAGCACACTGCCGAGCGAGTAGCGGGTCTTGGGGTCCTGCACCGCCATCATCACCGCTTCGGAGATGGCGATGCCGAGCGAACCGGGGTGGTCGGGGTCGGTGGCCAGGAGGGCTCGGCCGTACTCCGTGACCTCCGACGGGCTGGGATGTACCGTGGCCCCCCAGATCTCCATCATGGTCTTGCGATAGGGCTTCTGCCGGTAGGAGGCGGCGACCTGCCACACCTCACACTCGATGCCGTATTGGGAGGTGGCGAACGCCAGGGCCGAACCCCACTGGCCGGCCCCGGTCTCGGTGGTCAGCTTGGTGATGCCCTCTTTGTGGTTGTAGTAGGCCTGGGGCACGGAGGTGTTGGGCTTGTGGGAGCCGGCCGGACTCACGCCCTCGTACTTGTAGAAAATCTTGGCCGGGGTGTCGAGCACCTTCTCCAGCCGTCGGGCTCGGAAAAGCGGGCTGGGTCGCCACAGTCGATAGACGTCGAGCACCTCACCGGGGATGTCGATGTAACTCTCGGGCGACACCTCCTGTTCGATGATGGCCATGGGGAACAGGGGGGCGAGGTCGTCGGGGCCGATGGGCTGGTGGGTGCCGGGGTGCAGGGGAGGAGGGGGAGGAGTGGGCAGATCGGGGATGATGTTGTACCACTGGGTCGGCATCTCCGATTCCGGGAGAAACACCTTGGTGTACGTGTCCTTGGGATAGCTGTCCGCACTGGATGTCATGGCCGCCAGCGTAGTTGGTCGATCTCGGACCGGTCCAAGCCCCGACACTCGGGCCTTGACTTCAACATTAGTTCAAGTTCTAGGGTGAGAGCATGGCTCACGATTCCGCAGCCCGCCCTATTCCGGCCGGCCCGGGTTCCCATGCGGCCCACTTCGATGATGCGTTCGATCGCGCCCTCGACCGACGTCGGCTGGAGGCGGCGGTCACCGGGTTCTCGGTGGCGGTCATCGTCGGCTTTGATCTGCGGGGCGGTTCGCCGATGGACGCGTCGACGCCCGAGAACCGGAGCGATCTGCCCGTTCATGAACTGGGCCGTTCGGTGGCCTCCGTGCTCGACGACCATCACATCAAGTTCGCCGACGCCTGCGTCGGGCTGGCCCACCGCCGCCCTGAGTTCGAACCGTTGATCGGTGCCATGCTCACGGCCCGGCTGGCGGGATAGACTTCTGCAACGAATCGACAAACAGGGGACAAATCCGGCGGCTGCCGTCGTCTACGTTGTCATGACCTTCTCGGAATGGCGCAGTGAGGAACCCCGTTAGCAACAACCCTGGTTCGGTGGGGGAGTTCGCCTCACGGCTGCAGGGCTGTGACCGTCGTATGCGGGCACTGGCCTACTCGATGCTCGGTTCGGCCGACATCATGGACGACGCCCTCCAGGATGCCTACCTCAAAGCGTTCAGGGCCTATGGCGGATTCCGGGGCGAGTCGTCCTTCGCCACCTGGCTCGGCGCCATCGTGTACCGTACCTGCGTCGACCACCAGCGTCGGATGGCCCGGCACCGAAGCCGAACCGACGGTTCCTCAGCCACACGGACCGGGGATGATGCCGACGATCGGGACCGGTGGCTCAACAACGCGCTCGGAGCTGGATCCGATGACCGGGTGGCTGCCGCGGTCGAAGCCAGAGTGGATGTCGCCGCCGCCCTGCAACAGCTCAGTCCCGATCATCGAGCCATCCTGGCTCTGGTCGACCTGGAAGGGCTGTCGGTGGCGGAGACGGCGGAGGTGTTGGACGTGCCGATGGGCACGGTCGCCTCCCGCCTGTCCCGAGCCCGAGCCGCTCTGAAACGAGCCGTCGACGCATCATCGGTCCCGAGCGATGCTGCGGCAACCGTCCAACGGCAGGACAGAACAAGGAGGTCGAGCCGATGACTGCTCAGGAGCAACCCCGGGATCCGGTCGCGACCTCCATCATGGCCCGACTCGATCCCCCCGAGCACGGTCCCGGATTCTGGGAACGGCTTGTCGAGGAATTCGAGGCTGTCGGTCGGGACGATGGTGTCGGCGTCATGTCGCTCGACCACCCGGCCGACAGCACGAACGAGGTACCGGCGGAGCCGTCGTGGAATGGCGCTGCCGCTCTCGCCGTGAACCGATCACGGCAACGGTCCCGGCTGGCGCTGCTGGCGGTGGCCGCCGTGCTGGTGGTGCTCGCCGGGTACTCGCTGATCCGTGTCGGTGACAGCCGACAGTCGATCGCTCCTGCCGACCCGACGCCCGACGAATCGGACTCGGTCGACACCAGCTACGCCCACCTCGGTGATGAGGACCGTGAGTGGGCCTTCTCCGATCGTGTCGCCTGGGTCGACGACCGGTTCGTGGCCCTGACCTCCTTCTCCGACCAGGAGTGGCATTGGACCTCATCCGACGGGATTTCGTGGCAACGCCAGGACGGGCCGAGCGATCGGGTGTTCCAAACCTGGGCCGAGTGTGCCCCGGGGTTCTCCTGTGACATCGAGCTGCCGGCCGAGCCGCTCCCGTTCCTCAACGCCGGCACCGCAACCAGGCCCCAGGCCCGGGCCGGGGACCGACTCCTGGTCTCGGCCTGGGTAACCTATGGCGTTTTCGGTGTCGATCTCGACGGATTTGCCGAGTCTGGCGATCGGCTCGATCCCGAGCTGTTGAACCTGGCCGCCGAAGAGTCGGCTGACCGGCTCGATCCCGAGCTGCTGGACCTGGCCGCCGAAAACGACGGGTGTTTCCGAGAGCTCAGGGACAACCCCGACGCCGGAACGGTGAGCGGCGGCATCGTCGGCGAGACCGGCAACTGGAGGATCAGCCTGCAATGCCGGGGATCCGATCCGTCCCTTCGAGGATCGTTCAGCCTGAATCTCGGCGACCACATGACCCCGGCCCAGGCCGAACGAGCGGTGAATCCCCAGAACCACCGGGAGCTGTGGCTTGTCTCGCCGGCCGGCGCACCGCAGCCGGTTGAGGGCATCGACGACTGGCTCCAGATCGCCTCCAGCGGCGATCGTTTCTGGATGTTGACCAACGGGAACGAGCTGATCACCAGTGTCAACGGGTCGGCCTGGCAGGCTGTCCCTCTTCCAGTGCCCGCCGTGTCGGTGCAGTCGGTCGCAGCCGGGCCGAGCGGACATGTGGCCATCCAGTTCGTCGACGCCGGTGATGCCGACTCGGGCCGGTCGCTCATCGTCGTCAGCCACGACGACGGTTTCACCTGGAGTGAGCCGGTCGAGGTCGGCGGCGAGGATTGGTTGACCTCGGTGGGCGGAGCAGGAGCCGCCATCCTCGCCGGCAGCGACCTCGGGGCCCAAGGCCTGCTGGTGAACGACGGGCAGGCGGTGCCATTGTTCACCCAACCGAAGGACCTGCCCCATCCGGCCATGACCGTCGGTGAGGATCGGGTGCTGGTTCAGAACGGCAACGGCCTGGCCTACTACGAGGTGTTCGATGCCGATGGAGCCCTGATCCATCGGGCATCAGCCGACATCCCCAGCCGTCGGCAACGGCTCCAACCGTTCGTCCTCGTGACCCTTGCCCTGGCCGTCATCGCCGGCGCCCTCCTCGCCCAACGCCGACACCGACGCCCGGTCCACTGACGGCCCCGGTCCGGAGGTTCGATTGGTGCCATGGTTCGTCCCGACGTTGTGGTGTGGCCCGACTCCATAGCCTGCAACCGACCAAATCGGCGACGTGGAGGCTGTCCCTCCACGAAGGCTGTCCCCGAGTCTCGACAGGAACCGAGTCTCGACAGGAATACTGCCGTGCCTGGTTGTCGGTCGATGAGTTCCGGAGTAGCAGGCAGCATGGCGGGTCGCGTTCCTGGCGCCGTTGCTCATCGGGCTCGGTCAGCTTGCGATCGTCGTCGCGATGTGGGTCGGTGGCTACAACGTGCTGAATGACGCCGGTTTGTTGGTCGGTGAAGTCAGTACGTTCACGCAGTACATGGGTCTGATCATCACGCCGCTGGCCTGCACATCAACCTCACCATCGAGTCCGGTCAACAGGTCGGTTTCCTCGGCACCACGGGCGCCTTCAAGTCCGGCACTCGTGAATCTGATCCCGCGCTTCTATGACGTGATCGAAGGCAAGATCACGATCGATGGCATCGACGTCCGCGACGTACCGTTGCACGACTTGCGCAAGGTCGTTGGCATCGCCCTGCAGGAGGCCGTGCTGTTCCAGGACGAGCTTCGCCCGAACCTGAAGTTCGGCGCCCCCGACGTGGAAGACGACGCGATGTTCGACACCGCCAGGCGGCCGATGCGTTCGGTTCGTCTCCAAGCTCCCGGACCAGTGGAAGGCACAAGTCGCTCGCCGCGGCTACAACTTCTCGGGTGGTCAGCGGCAGCGATTGGCGATCGCGAGGGCACTCACGCCGCGACCACGGGTGTTGATCCTCGACGACAGCACGAGCGCACTCGGTGCATCGACCGAGGGCCGGGTCCAAGCGGCGATCCCGACGTTCATGGCAGGCGCCACGACCATCTACGTCGCCCAGCGGATCAGCGCGCTGATCGACCTCGACCGCATCTAGCTGCTCGAGTTCTTCGGGATCACGGTGAGCACCAAGACACTGGCCGCCGGGGTGATCGCGATCCCGATAAACTTCGGTTCTACCGCGGCCGGGGCAGCCAGCCAGACGTTCATCAATCGGCGGGTACCGATGGAACAGGGGGGCGCGATCTTCGGCGTGGAGCAGGTGCAGACGAACGCATTGTGTCTCGCCGCCGTGATGTCGCTGGGCGCAAGTCTCGACCTTCACCGGGCCACGGTTCGTCTACCTCGTGGCACCGGTCATCGTGATTGCTCTGATCGTCTGGCTGGTGGTCTACAGCTATCGCTCGGTGCACGGTGAGCACATGACCCGCCGACAGGCCCTCGACACGTTGTTCTCGGAGGGTAGGACATTCTCGGAGGGTTCGATCGGAGGTTGACCGATCGGTATCCGTCCTGGCGAGCGTTGGGATCACGTTCCGGTTGGTGCGTCGCCCGCCTCCGCCTTGGCCGACTCGAGCCAGGCGTCGATCTGTTCCCAGGCGCGCCAGAGCATCTCGGTGCGGCCCTCGGAGTCGACTGGAAGGTCGGCCGGCGGAACGGCGACCCAGACGAGATCCAGGACCTTGTTGTCGGGGATGGCCCGCCACAGTTCGCGCACACCCTCGATTTCGTCGAGGCCGGTGTGGGCGACGAACACTGCGGCCGCCTCGGGGCACGCGGCGAGCGCGGCGAGCGTGCCGCCGGCGCGCGGCGGCAGGACGTGGCGCAGGCCACGAGCCCGCTTGGCGGTGTCGTCATGGCCGGTGCGCTCCAGGTGTTCGATTGCTCGGGCGCGTCGTCGCTCGGTGAAGTTGCCACCTTCGGGGAAGATGACGAAGACATCATCACGGCCCATGCCGGCTGCGAGCTCACCCACCAGTTCGGTCGCCGGTCGCGCGCCCGACCGGTGACCCACAAACCGGTTCGGCAGCCGGTTGAGGAGCAGATCGAAGGCCGGGTCGAGTTGGAGCGCCTCCTTCAACACGATCCGGGGCCGGCGTCCGGCGACGACCGCCAGCTCGTGGAGCAGGAGGATCGAGTCGGCCGGTCCGGCATGGCGACTCATCACGATCAGCGGTGGCCGGTCGGCAGCGTCGGCCCGGCCGGTCGAATACTCGAGGTCGTCGTCGGAACCGGCGGCCTGGCTGCGACGGACCGCGCCGCGTGTGTGGATCTCCACCGCGAACAGACGGGTTCCGGCCCCGACCAGCACGCGCAGCGCCCAGCGCAGCATCCGATAGTGCCTCGCAAGCGACCGATCGCTGCCAATGTGTCGGCCGAATCCGCTGACGAGCCAGAGCCCGAACCCCCAAACCAGAACAGCCACCTCGACGAAGACATAGACGCTGAACAACCCGAGGCTGCGAACCGCTCGGAACTTGCCCGGCAAGCGGTACGACATCACGAAGGCACCGATCACGAGCAGCGGCACGCTCGCGAGGTACACCCAACACAGCAGCAGCGGGAGCGGCCACAGGGCGACCCGCCGCACCCAGCGTGGCGGCAACCTCAACATTCGGTCCGTCCGAGCCGATGCTCGGCGAGATACGCTGCCGTCGCCGCGTATGACTGCTCGATCCGCTGGGCGACGCTGTCGCCTCTCCCGCCGCGGTACTGTCGGAGGTCGTTGAATCGCTTCGGGTCGCCGGTTGGGAGCACGTGGACCGCGACACCATCGGGAACACTGGCCAGGGCCTCACTGAAGCGGTGCCGCCGCGAGATCTCGAACGCCACGAGCGCCACCTCCCACGGCTGTGTCGGCACTTCGAGCGGCTGTTCGATTCGGCCAACCTGGAGAACGTAGATGACCGTCGCCCCGCGGTCGATTGCGCGGTCGAGCGGGATCGAGGCGACGAGCCCGCCGTCGAGAAAGTGCTCGCCGTCGATCTCGACCGGGGGCAACAGGCCCGGCACCGCCGATGAGGCCACCACGGCATCGACGATCGATCCCTGTGTGAAGTAGTGAACGTTCGCACGCTCGATCGACGCCGCGACGCACTCGAACGGCACAGCGAGATCCTCTATCCGATCGACCGGCAGCGCCTCGGCCACCAATCGGCGCAATGCACTGTTGTCGAAGATGTGGGTCCGTTCGTTGAAGAGGGTCGCCAGACGCGCACCGACCGAGCCTTGGAAGACGGTTTCGCGCCCGAGCGACGTCCACAGTTCGGCCATGCGACCCACGGTGGCGAGGCTGGGTTCCGATGCGATGATGGCGCCGTTGATTGCGCCGATCGAGGTGCCGACGACGAGATCCGGCACGATGTTCGCCTCGAGGAGGCCCTGCAGCATCCCCACCTCGTGGGCCCCCAGTGGTCCTCCTCCCCCCAACACGAACGCGGTCGTCGAGCTCATGGGCAACAGTCTCGCGCTCCTTTCTCGCATTCGCCGATTCCGCTGCGGTGACCGGCGAGTACGTTCAGCGGCGTGCCCAGCACCGGTCATGTCGACATCGAGGACCCCGAACGGTGGGCCAAGACCATGACCGCCGTTGGTCGGGTCGTGGTGGCCACGGCCATTGCGGCCACGGTAGTTGCGCTCGTCGTCGTCCAACGGCTCTCGGTGACCTATCGCGACGGGCTCGCCGTCACCGAGGCATCAGCCGTGCTGGTGAGCGACCCGGTCGACCCGATTCGCACCCTTGCCGACGACCTCGCCGAGCTGGCGATGACGCTGGTCGCAGCCTCGATCTGGCTCAATCCTTGGTCCAGAGCTCGGAGGCGACCCTGGCGGGCCTCGTTGCCGCATCGTCGACGAACCTGTCGGACACCGCCACTGCGGCGGCCGACATTGCTGACACTCAACCGCCTCTCGCCGCCAGCGGTCGACGAAACTCGACCGCTGGTGACTCGTTCCTCGACAGGAATCCACCATGTCCCAAACGATGCCGGCGCCGCAGAGCGTCGGGTCCTGAAGTCCAGCACTCAGCGAGTCGTTCTTCGAGACCCACCTCAGGTCCGCGGAGGTCGGCACGCGCGGCATGTCCGTCGCCGGGGTCAGCATCAAGACGCTTGTCCTCCTGGTGTTCGTGTCGGTGGGCGGTTCTTGGGAATGGGCATCTGCCACCCGAACGGTGCCACTCGAACGTGGACGGGGCTACGCCGACACCACAGTCACGATCCCGGGAGGGTTCTGGTTCGCCAATTTCGGCGCGTTCTTCCCGGCCATCATGATCACCGTGGCGTCGCGTCGCGATACTCGTCGTCCTGTACTCGCTTGCGGGCTCGACTTCGGTGCCTTCGAAATGGGCGTCGAGGCGGGTGCGCCGAAAGAACTCGAGTGGTGCATGGCGTTCAGCCTGATGGTCACGCTGATCTGGCTGTATATCACGCTGTTGAAGCTGATCGCGTTGCTCACCCGCAATCAGTGACCGCTCGTCTGGGCGGGTCAGATGTCGCGTTCGGCGAGGATCTGCCCGCTCGCAATTGCATCAGCGTGCGCAGCATGGTCGAGGTCGTTCAAGCGGGCATAGGCGAGTGAGAATTCGGCGATCGCGCGATCGAATGCGTCGGTCGTACCGAGGTAGCCGGCGATCATCGACGCATCACCGGCGCGTGCGTGTGCGAGTGCCAGTGCCGAACCACAGAATCGGGCGTACCGCCGGAGTTCGGTCCCGCCCATCAGGTCGATCGCGATCGACCCTTTCCCGTCCCACAACTGACGGAAATAGAAGTACTTCCTGTCTTCTGAGTCCGGATGTTCGTAGTGCGACCATCCGAGGAGGATGTCGCCCGTCGTCTGCATCAACCGCTGACCGACAACGACCCGCTGACCCGGTTCGAACTGGCTCGCGCCTACATGGGCTTCGAGCACCGACGCCGTTGCCTCCTTGAACTGGATGAACAGCGGTTCGCCGTCGCCACTCTCGAGCAGCACGATGAAGCACCGGGTCCCGACGCTGCCAACACCAACCGCCTTGCGGGCGACGTCGACCAGCGCGTAGCGCTCGAGCAGCCGTCGCCGGTGCTCGGGCAACGTCTCGAGATATCGATCGAAGAACTCGATCACCATGGAGATCTGCTCAGCGATCTCATCGTCGATGCGGGTGATGAGTGGGGGGTCGGCCACGATCACCCGGTGACCGTCGATCACGGCGGTGAGCTTGTCGAGGGCCCGGAGGTGGTTCTTACCCGAGGCCTTCGTGGAGAGCTTCTCGACCTGGACCCGTCGCTTGTGACTGCCGATCATCTCGATCACTCGTTCGATCTCGAGCCGGCGATAGTGCACCGCGAGCGGACCAAGGTTCGAGAGTTCGGAGATCGTCGTGCGGTAGGCCTTGACCGACGCACGGACGGCACGGTCGATCTTCTCCTGCGCCAGCCCATTGTTGCGACCCGCTATCGCGACGCTGGCTGCGAGGCGTTTGACATCCCACTCGAACGGCCCGGGGTGCGTCTCGTCGAAGTCGTTCAGATCGAACACGAGGCGACGATCCGGACCGTTGAAGAGGCCGAAATTCGACAGGTGCGCATCGCCACAGAGCTGGACGATGATGTCCGTCGTCGGCGTCGCCGCCAGATCCGCCGCCATGATTGCGGCTCCGCCGCGGTAGAACGTGAATGGGCTTGCGCTCATCCGGCCGTGACGGATCGGCACCAATTCGGGGAGCCGCAGCGCGTCTTGTGCCGTCAGGATCCCGATCGTGTCTCCGCGATCGGATGCCTGGGGAACTGCAGCGTGGGCGTCGAGCGCAACGTCGGCTCGTCGCTCCCGTCCCAGCTTTCGCCGGGTCTTGCGCTCCAACGGATGGGGTCGACCGAGCAAACCTGCCCGCATGTTGTTGTTCACGCGCCCAGTCTTGCACGGTAATGCTCGGGACGGGGTTCAGATCGTCTGCTCGGCGATCAGTAATGCCGTCGCGAGATCGACACGGTGCCGGTTCGCGATCGCAACTGATTGCCGTGCGAGCTGCTCGTCGACGCCCCGGGGTCGAACGCATCCGCACCGCGGTGTCGAGTGACGAGGCGAGCGCAGAGACCGTTGCCGACAGATTGTTCTGGACCTTCGGATCTCGCCGGTCTCCAGGCCACGATCCTGGAACAGGCCGTCGAGTTGGCGGTGCTGCGGGAGAAAAGGAGTTGGGGATGAACGGCCCGGTCCCTGCTCCTGTCTCTGGGGCCGTGAGGGTTGCCCGGCCCGCAGCCAGCGGGGCCAGGGTCCGGTTCTACGAGCGGCGATGATCATCGCAGCGACCACGACGCCGACACCTCGGATGTCCGTCAGCGTGGTGCCCGACGTGGCGACCGCAGCCCTCAACCGTTTGCGTGATGCCTTCATCTGCTGGTCGTAGCGGTCGATGTCGGCAACGGACTTGCGACCGGACCGTCGCCGTCGGTCAGACCCCTTCCGCACACGCAGCCTCGGCTGCCTCCCGGGACGAGCGCTCCACCTGGTCGATCAACCGATCGACCCAACGCTCGGAGAATCCACCGAGCACTGCCCAGAAGTACGCGGACTGAGCATTCACATTCACCAGGTCCTGCACCCCGGCCTGCAGGAGCACCACGAGCAGCAACCCGACCACCCCACCGAACGCGAGCCTCAGCAGCACGAGCTGCAGCGGGTTCATCACCTCGGAGATCGACGCCGACCTCGAAGAGTTCCGCGTGAACAGCACGTATGACACCGCGGCCCCTGTGATTGCCAATCCCACGATGGTCATGTAGTTGCCGATCCCGCCGAGCGCGTCGTCGGGATTCGACGACGGCGTCGTCATCAGCACGCCGATGGCGCCCAGGACGAGTGCCCCGAACAGCGTGAAGCCGCGATACAGCAACCCTCGACCGCCCTCGACCAATCGCCGATCGAGCTCGGCGAGGTACCGATTCTTCGTCTGGCGCATCGCCCAGACCTCGCTGCGGAGTTCCTCGATGTCGGTCGAGTCGTCGTCGGCGAACTCGCGGCCGCTGATGTTGGCTCGCTCGACCAGCAGGCTCCGCCGGTCGAGACCCTCGAGCATCTCGGTCTGCGCCGCACGCAGGAGCTGCCAACCGTCGGAGATCCGGCGCTGTTTCAGTGCGAAGCCGGCATCGTGGATCAATCCCATCGCCGCGACCGCCCACCCCTGCTGGTAGGCATCTTCGTCCCGGACAAGCGAGTCGATCCGACGGGCCGCGATCGTAAGCTCGGTACGGAGATGACCCTCGGAGGCCGACGGTCGCAACAGATGCCGTCCCGCACCGCGCAAGCCGCTGATCAGCTCGGTGCCGACCAGCGTGGTGGTCGCCACCACCGATCCGCCGGCGGTCGCTTCCTCAGGCTCTGCCGGCTCGACCGCGGCGACGTGTTCGAGGTCGGCACCGCGCACGATGTCAGGTGCGGGCGAGGGTTCGACAGCCGTCGTCGGAGCGACCGCGTCGTCCGGCTCCGAATCGTCGAGCGCCGTCGCACTGTCCGACGCGACATCGTCCGGCGACACGGCGTCCGACACGACTTCGTTCGGCGACCCAGCTGTCGGCACGTCGTGATCGACCTCCTGGCCCGCGCTCACGACAGGCACCTATGGGGTGCGACCGACCGTGTCGAAGACGGCCGGCAACGCGCCGCCGCCCTCCGGGTCGACGCGTCCTGGTGAGGCGACGGTGCGGCGGGGGGACAAACGAGTCTGACGCGAGAAAGCTTCACATCGGAATACTGCCTGGATTCGCGCGAGCGCGCCATTCCGGGCATTTTTTGGCGGTGGTCAGGGTGCGTTCGCGAGGACGAGACAGAACGGGTGGCCCGCAGGGTTGATCAGGACCCGGAATTTGTCGGGGCTGGGTTGCGCGTCGGCCTTGAGCGCGCCGAGTCGGATCACCGCCGCTTCCGCGTCGTCAGATTCAGAACGTCGATGTCGATGTGACCCTGCTGCGGGCGATCGCCGCCGGGCCAGGTGGGCGGCTGGTGGTCGTCGATCTCCTGGAAGGCCAGACGAAACCAGTGGGTGTGTGGAGTCCGATCCAGCCTTCGTCGTCCGCCGATGCCTGCCGGACACCCCCGGTAGTCGCGTTCCGAGCTGCCCATTGGACAGGCACAGCCACCGCATCACGCAGGAAGTCGAGCGCTGTGTGCGCCATCGCTGATCGAAAGCTCCGGGCGGCTTGCTGAAGCGCAGCAGTACCGCCATCGAGTCGACGTCGACCTCCACCACGACCTTACCGAGGGCGCGGCCCTCGCCCAAGCACACCGTCTCGGCTGTAGGCCCAAGCTTGTCGGCGACCGAGCAGATCGCTTCCCACTGCGAGCCGTACTCGTGCTGGTGGTCCAGGACCATCCGCACCGCCCGTTCACGCAACTCGTCCGCGTACTTCCCATGTCTTGGCATTGCTCCGTCCTCTCAAGAGTTGGACCCTCCACCAGACCCGGAGCGATTCACTCCCGACAAACGGTGGACTGGACTCGACCGCTTGACCTTGGATGTCACACTCCGTGTTTATAGTGGTGGTGTGACGTTGATCGAACAGCCGTCCGGTAGTACCGGACCATGCGTACCACAGGCCGACTCAGCCGGTTCAGACGTTGATATGCTCTCTGACCGTTTGGTGCTGTCACTGCGGCTGTTGGGGAATCGGGAACTGATCGGCCGGGCTTTGAAATTCGAACAACGCCTCCAGGCCGAACGATTGACCGCTACCGCCCGGGCCGCCGGCTCAACCGGTGACCCGGCCGAAGATCGCAAACGGGCTCGAAGCCTGCTCGGTGGCCCGGGGCGGTCACGGCGATCAAGGAATCGTGACGCCCGCCGGGCCGCCGCGGTGGCTGCCAACCCCACCCTGGACGACAAGGTGGCTGACGGGTCGATCGCCCCTGATTCGCTGGATGCTCTCGCCAAAGCGGCCGATCCCGACACCGGGGCCATCCCTGATGAGTTGATTGATGACGTGTCGGGCATGACGCCGGATCAGACCGACTATGCCGTCGACCGTCACCTCGAGAACACCGCCGACCGAGACCAGGTGAACGACCGGTACCGGCGCCAACAACAGGCCCGGACCTGTCGGCGGGGGTTCCGACCCGCCGCTGAAGGCAAGCCCGATATGGCCACGCTCGTGTTGGAGGGCCCTGATGCGGTCATCGATCGGGCATGGGCCCAGATCCAGTCCGCCGCCGATGCCGCCTACCAGTCTGATGGGGGCAGGGACGGCCCAGCCGGTGAATGTGGCTGCGGGATCGCCGGTCTACACCCTGTTCACCGGTTCTAGCGGCCAACCGCTGTGGCTGGGACGGACCCGGCGTCAGGCCACTATGGCCCAATATCTTGCCTTGGCGGTTCGAGATCGGGGCTGTGTGTTGTGCGGAGCGTCGATCCAGCGATGCCAGGCTCACCGCCGTTCGGCCTCCGGCCTCACTAACCAAGTTCGCCTTCGGCGAACTCGACGGCGGTGGAACGCACCGGCCAAGGGCACCACCGACATCGACCAACTGGCCCTGCTGTGTGGGCCGTGCCACCGGGAAGCCGCACAACGACCAGACCGCCCTGCCGCACAACAAGGCGGCACTGCCAACCCCGTTTCGTCCAGCCGCGACTGCGGGACCGTCCGCCCTGGTGGCCATGATCGCCGTCATCGGTCAGCAAGCGCCAACACGGGGCATGGCTTGCCCGGAGGAGGGAACAACCGTTACCCTGCCGCCGAGTGACGTCGAGCTGCCGGCCGGCGGCCAGGGGCAACGAACGAAGGGTAGGTCATGAAGGATTCGGCCCAAGTGGTGGTGATCGGCGGGGGAGTGGTCGGAGCCTCCGTGCTGTACCACCTGACCAGAAAGGGCTGGACCGATGTCGTCCTGCTGGAGCGCAAGGAGCTGACGGCCGGCTCGACCTGGCACGCCGCCGGTGGCATGCACACCCTCAACGGCGACCCCAACGTGGCCGCCCTTCAGCAATACACGGTCAACCTCTACGAGCAGATCGAGAGGGAATCCGGCGTGGACTGCGGCATCCATCTCACCGGCGGCATCACCCTGGCCTCCGACGCCGACCGGCTGGACTGGCTGAAGATGTCGGTGGCTCGGGGCCGCTACATGGGCATGAACCTGGAGATGATCTCGGTCGACGAGGCCCACGAGCTGTTTCCGCTCATGGATCCGAAGTACTTCGTGGGGGCCATGTGGGATCCGGAGGAGGGCAACGTCGATCCGACCGGGATCACCAACGCCTACGCCACCTGTGCCCGCAACGCCGGGGCCGAGGTCTACCGCCATACCTGGGTCAAGGCGTTGGACCAGCGCCCCGACGGTACCTGGACGGTGACGGCCGAGGTTGCTCCCCGCCCGGGAGCAACCCGCGACACCCACGACCACGTCATCCATGCCGAGCACGTGGTCAATGCCGGCGGGCTGTGGGCCCGCGAGGTGGGGAGAATGACCGGGCTGGAACTGCCGGTCCTGGCAATGCAGCACCACTACCTGGTGACCGAGCCCATGGCCGAAGTCATGGAGCTGGAGGCCCGAACCGGTCGCGAGCTGCCGGTGGTCATGGACTTCAAGGGCGAGATCTACGTCCGTCAGGAGGGCGACGGCATGCTGCTCGGCACCTACGAGCAGGACTCCCGCCACTGGTCGCCGGTCCGGACCCCGTGGGACTTCGAGATGCAACTGCTGGACAACGACCTGGACCGCATCTCGCCCGAGCTCACCGTGGCCTTCCAGCACTACCCGGCCATGGCCGACGCCGGCATCAAGTCGGTCATCAACGGCCCCTTCACCTTCTCCCCCGACGGCAACCCGCTGGTCGGCCCGGTCCGGGGTCTGCGCCACTACTGGTCGGCCTGTGCCGTGATGGCGGGGCTGTCGCAGGGAGGCGGGGTGGGTCTGGCCCTGGCCAACTGGATGGTCGACGGTGATCCCGGTTTGGACATCTGGGCCATGGACGTGGCCCGCTTCGGCGACTACGCCACCCTGGCCTACACCAACGCCAAGGTCCACGAGAACTACCGGCGCCGATTCCGCATCACCTTCCCCAACGAGGAGCTGCCGGCGGGCCGGCCCCTTCTCACCACCCCGCTGTACGACCGCTTTTGTGAGGCCAATGCGGTCTGGGGGGCGGCGTTCGGTCTGGAGAACCCGCTGTGGTTCCAGACCCCGGGACTGGAGCCGATCGAGGAGGTCACGTTCCGCCGGTCCAACGCCTTCGACCGGGTGGGGGAGGAGGCCCGGGCGGTGCGGGACTCCGTCGGGCTGACCGACATCTCCAACTTCGCCAAGTACAGGGTGTCGGGACCGGGGGCCGGAGCCTGGCTTCAGGGTTTGATCACCAACCGACTACCCAAGCCGGGCCGCATCACCCTGACCGCCGTACTCAATCCAGAGGGCCGGATCGTGGGCGAGTTCACGGTGGCCGCCGTGAACGACACCGAGTGCCTGATCTTCGGCTCGCTGCCGGCCCAGGTCCATCACTCCCGCTGGTTCGAATCCCACTTGCCCACACGGGGGGACCACGCGCCCCCGTCGGTGTCGTTCGAGGTGCTGGGTCTGGGCCTCAATGGTCTCGGTCTGGCCGGCCCCCATAGTCGGGATGTGCTGGCCAAGCTGACCCGCGATTCAGTGGCCGGCGACGACTTCCGGTTCATGGACTTCCGAAGTATGGATGTGGCCATGGCCCCGTGCCGGGTGGGCCGCCTCAGCTACACCGGCGAACTCGGCTACGAGATCTGGTGCGCCCCCGAGTACTCCCGCCACGTGTTCGACGCCTTGCTTGAAGCGGGTCACCAGTACGGTCTGAAGCTGTTCGGACTGCGGGCCCTGCTCAGCCTGCGTATGGAGAAGATGTTCGGCACCTGGTTCCGGGAGTACCGGCCCATCTTCACCCCGATCGAGGCCGGCATCGAGCACTATGTCAAGCTCGATCACGAGTTCATCGGCCGGGACGCCTACGAGGCGGCCCGGGCTGCGGCCGACGCAGGGGAGGCGGCCGAGGCCGCAGGGCAGACCGTGGGTACCGGCAAGCGGCTGACCTACTTCGAGGTCGATCCCGACCCCGATGACCCGGCCGATGTCATCGGAGACGAACCGATCTGGCACCTGGACCGGGTTGTCGGTTGGGTCACCTCGGGCGACTACTCTCATTGCACCGGCCGGAGCCTGGCTCTGGGCTACGTCGATCGGGACCTGGCCCGGCCCGGCACCGACGGCTTCGAGATCGAGATCATCGGCCAACGCCGCCCGGCCCGACTGCTGACCGATCCGGTCGTCGATCCCGGCGGCGAGCGCATGCGGGCATAGCGTAGGCGCCGGCAAGCCCGGCCGGTCAACTACGGTAGTGCCAGTCCGACAGGAGGGGCCATGGCTGCCGAATCGACCACGTTCGCCGGGGACAAGAAGAAAGGCCAATCGATACTCGGACCTCGGGAGCGGCGGTTCATCGACTGGGCGGTACCCCGGGTGCCGGCTCCGATCATGAGCCATCACCTCACCATGTTGACCCTTGTCTGGTCGGCCGGGATCGTGGCCTTCGGTTGGCTGGCCTCCGGCAACCTGGCGTGGATTCACGGCATCTCGGTGCTCGTCTTTCTCCAGTGGCTGACCGACTCGCTCGACGGTTCGCTGGGCAAGTACCGCAAGCAGGGACTGGTCAAGTGGGGTTTCTTCATGGACCATCTGCTCGATCTGGTGTTCGCCGGTTCGATCGTCGTTGCCTACTCGTTCCTGGTCTCGGCCAAGTGGCTGGAGTTCGCCTTCCTGATCCTGCTGCTGGTCACCTGCGCCACCATGGCAGTGTCATTCCTGTCGTTCGCCGCCACCAACCGATTCCAGATCGCCTACTACGGCATCGGACCGACCGAGATTCGCATCGGCTACATCGCCCTCAACACCTTCGTGTCCCTTGCCGGCACCGCCATCTTCAGCTGGGGGGTGCCCGTGGTGGTCGCACTCAACCTGGCGGCGTTGACGACGGTGGCAGCCCAGACCAGTCAAACCCTTTGGCGCATCGACCACGAGGCCAACGTCGACAACGCCCCCCGCCCCTGACGCCTACCCGGGTACGGTCATCGCCGACGCCGGCGTACGCTGTGCTCAGCGAGCCGGGGCGCTTCCGTCCGCAGACAGGCAAAGCCCACCTGGGCAGTGGTCCATCTTGTTCGGACCCACCTCTTTCGGGCCACCCGTGCGGATATCGGGCACGACGAAAGGGGCTATGGTGCCACCCGTTCCACTTCCTGAAAACGCTTCACTGGACCATCTCGAGAAGCAGGCGAAGCTTATACAGGAGCTTGTCCGTTCCGGTGATAGGGGAGCCCTCGACATGGTCGAGGAGTTTCATCCCCGCCGTGGTTTGCTCGGTCAGGACGACCCGAGCCGGTTCAAGCGATCGGACGCCCAGCTCATGATCGCCCGCCTCTACGGGTTCGGCAGCTGGGCACGGCTGCGAGATCACCTGCGGTTGGTGGACGAGTTCGCCCGCCCCGATCCCGCCGATGGTGATCCTGAGGTGCCGGCTGATCGTTTTGTCTCGCTGGCCTGTGTGTCCTACGGAGACGATGACGTGGCCGCCAGGCTTGCCATCGGTCGGCGGATGCTGGAGGACGATCCCGGTCTGTCGGCAGAGACGGTGGCGGCCATGGCGACGGCCGGAAACCACCGGCTGCTGGCCGAGCGTCACGCGACCGCCAATGGACTGGTCCATGAACTCTGCGGACCGCAGTGGTGGCCGCCTCTTCTCTACGCCACCTACTCCCGCATCGAGGAGCCGGACCACGAAGTACTTGGCCGAGGACGGATCAGACACGACCATCGATGGCGGAGGACCCGATTGACCGGTCGACGACAAGATTCGCCACGAGTCTGAACGCGTCGACTGACGGTCGTCGGTCCGGGTGGATCGACGGTCGGGGATGGAGACAGGCCCTGGCGCCGGGCCCGCTACCGACTATGACCAGATCCGCTCGGCCACGTGGACGACATGGCTCAGCTTGGCCCACTGCTGATCCTCGGTCATCTCGTTGCCCTCGATGGTGCTGGCGAACCCGCACTGGGGGCTCAGGCAGAGCTGTTCGAGGTCGACGTAGCGGGCTGCCTCGTCGACTCGTGCCGCCAATTCGCCGTAGGGCTCGAGCTCGGGACGCTTGCTGGTGATCAGACCCAAAACCACCGCCTTGTCATCCGGCACGTGGCGTAGGGGCTGGAAGTCGCCGGAGCGTTCGTCGTCGTACTCCAGGAAGTAGGCGTCGACGTCGAGTTCGTTGAACAGCACCTCGGCCACCGGCTCGTACCCGCCTTGAGCGAACCAGGTGCTGCGGTAGTTGCCCCGGCACAGGTGCACGGCAACGGTGAGGTCGTCGGGGCGGCCGTCGATGGCGTGGTTGATCAGCTCGGCGTAGGCCCGGGGCAGATCGTCGGGGTCGTCGCCCCGGTCGACGGCACCCTGGCGCATCTCCGGATCGCACAGGTAGGCAAGGTTGGTGTCGTCGAGCTGAAGGTAGCGACAGCCGGCCCCGTAGAGGGCGTTGATCTCGTCCCGGTAGCACTGGGCCAGATCGGTGAAGAACACCTCGAGATCGGGATAGGCATCGACATCGATACCGGCCCGACCGCCCCGGAAATGCACCATGGTCGGCGAGGGGATGCAGACCTTGGGGGTTTGGGTTGCCACCGAGGCCAGGTAGCGGTAATCGTCGACCTGGATGTTGTGGCTGTGACGCAGCGGTCCCACCACCGACAGTCTGGGTGGTGTCATGTGTACCGTGTCGGCCGAATCGGAGCTGGCGGCGATGTTGCCGGTCACCGCCACGCCCTCCAGTTCCTGCAGGAAGTCGAGGTGGAACCAGGCCCGGCGGAACTCGCCGTCGGTGGTGGAGCGCATGCCGGTGGCCTCGAGTTTGATCACCGCATCGGCGATGGCCTCGTCCTCGATCTCCCGAAGCTGCTCGGCGCTGATCTCACCGGCGGCCCGACGGCCTCGGGCGTCATGGACACCGGGCGGGCGCAGCAGGCTCCCCACGTGATCGGCTCGAAACGGGGGATCGATAGCGGACATCGGTGGTCTCCTTGTGGGTGTGGGTAGATTGCTAGTCCGGCCGGCGGAACAGGCGCCCGGCGAAGCCGGTCAACGCCGGAATGAGCCCGTGGCGGAATCGGAGGAACAGGGCGATCAGAATCACGCCGTAGAGGACGAGCCGAAGCTGGGTGTAGTCGATGAGCAGTTCGTCGATCATCGTGATCAGAGCCGAGCCCAGCACCGGACCGAGCAGGCTGCCGATGCCGCCCAGGGCCAGCATGACCAGCACCCGGACATCGACCTCGCCGAAGGCGAAGGTGCTGGGACCGATGAAACCCCGGCCGCTGTGGGCCACCAGCGCACCGGTGAACCCGAGCATGGCCGAGCCCACCACCCCGGCGAAGATTCGGTGCCAGGCCACATCGACGCCCGATAGTTCGGCCGCCAGTTGATCGTCGCGCAGGGCCCGGAAGGCCCAACCGATCCGTGACCGCTGCAAGACCCGGAACAGCACGAGGAACACGGCCAACAGGGCCAGGAAGACGTAGTAGGAGGGAACCCGGTCGCGAAGCAGTGTGTCGGCACCGGCGTCGACGAAGGTCCCGGTCTCACCCCCGGTCAGATCCCGTCGGCCGAGCACGAAGTTCTCGAACGACAACGAGAAGGCCAGGGTGACGATGCCGATGAAGATGGTGTCGAGCCCCCGCTTGACCGACACCCAGCTGAGCACCCCGCCGACCAGGCCGGCCATGGCGGCCGCCACCACCATGGCCACGATCATGGGCAGGCCGACCCGGTCGGCCAGGATGGCCGAGCCGAAACCGCCGAGACCGGCCAGCGCCCCGACGCACAGGAACAGCTGGCCGGTACTGCCGAAGATGATGTTGAAGGCGATCACGTAGGAGCCGAACACGACCCCCTCGGTGATGACCCCCATCATCGAGCCCGAGTCGGAGAACCAGATGGGAAGTAGGGCCAGCAGGGCCACGGCCACGACTATGGGCCCGAAGGTTTCGACGGGACCGTTGACGTTGGCAATGGGTCCCGCCGAATCGGCCGGTTTCGACGTGCTGGTCGAGGTTGCCATCAGTGGCTCCGCCCGAACAGCCCGGCCGGCTTCGCCACGATGGTGACGGCGGCGCACACCAGCAGGATGATGGTGGTGACATAGGTGCCGATGTAGAACGAGCTCAGCCGGTCGACCACACCGAGCAACACCCCGGCGGCGAACGCCCCCGACACGCTGCCCAGGCCGCCGACAACGGCGACGATGAGGGCGAGAATGGTGAAACTGATGGTGGAGCTGACCCCCACCGGCCCGGTCATGGCCCGGGTCACCGCCACCAGGGCGGCCAGCAGACCGCTCAGACCGAAAACGAAAGTCCGGACTCGGGCCGGGTCGATGCCGACCAGCATGGCTCCCTGCTCATCCTGAATGACCGATCGCACTCCCCGGCCCAGCGCCGTCGAGCGGAAGAAGACCACCAGCACGAGACCGACGACCACGGTGACAGCGGTGGCCAGCAGCGACCCGGTCGACATGGGCACTCCGAGGATGGGGATCGGCTCACCACCGATTCGCAGCCCGAGTTGCTGGATAGGGTAGCGCCACTCCAGGACGCCGTCGATGACAAAGCCCACCCCCAGCATGATCAGCAGGCCGAGCAGGATTCTGGATTCCCCCTCCTGGCGGTAGACGGCCCGCATCACGGTGGCGTCGATGAGCAGCATGAAGACGGCGGCGGCGGCCAGCCCGATGAGGATGGCCGGCACGGCGGGAACATCGGCCTCCATGGCCAGGGAGACAATGATGGCCCCCATCACGGCAACCTGACCGTGGGCCAGGTTGATCACGCCGGCCAGGCCGTAGATCAAGGTCAGACCCACCCCCAGCAACCCGTATTGGAGACCGAGCACGACACCGTCCATGAGCGCCGAGGTCATACCACCCCCAGGTAGGCCCGCTGCACGTCGGGATCGTCGGCCAGTTCGTCGGTGGTGCCGTCCAGGGTGAACCGTCCGTTCTCCAGGACATAGCCCCGTTGGGCCAGTTCGAGGGCCAGCGGCACTTGCTGCTCGGCCACGACGATGGTCAGCCCGCCGGCCTTGAGGTCGGCCAGGGCCCGGTAGGCCTCGGTGGCCAGCAGGGGGGAGAGGCCGGTGGTCGGCTCGTCCAGCATCAGCAGCTTCGGTTTCGACATCAGAGCCCGACCCACGGCCAGCATCTGTTGCTCGCCCCCGCTCATGGTTCGGGCGTGTTGATTCCTTCGTTCCGCCAGACGGGGGAAAACGTCATACACCATGGCCAGACGTTCTGGATCGGGCCGCCGGGGATAGCTGCCCAGCAGCAGGTTCTCGGCCACCGACATGTCACCGAACAGATGGCGTTCGGCCGGCACGTAGGCCAGACCCATGCGGGTGATCCGGTGAGTGGCGGTGGTGGTGACGTCGTTGCCGGCGAAGGTGACGGTGCCCGACGATTGGGCAATCAGCGACACGATGGCGCGGAACAGGGTGGATTTGCCGGCCCCGTTGGAGCCGATCACGGTGATGGCCTCGCCTTCGTCGACATGAAGCGACACATCATGGACGACGTTCTCGCCGCTGTAGCCGGCGGACAGTCCCGCAACCTGCAGCAATCGCTGAGCGCTGCCGCCGCCGGCTAGGCCGGTCACGCCGTGATCCTCCGGTCGCCGAGGTAGGCCGCCACCACATCGGGCTGGCGCATGACCTCGGTCGGTTCGCCGTCGGCGATCAACTGACCGAAGTTCAACACCAGTACTCGTTCGGCCAGGTTCATCACCGCCTTCATGACGTGTTCGACCCACAGCACGGTGAGACCGAAGTCGGCCCGGGCCCGCCGGACCAGGTCGACCGAGTGCTCGAGTTCGGTGTCGTTCAGCCCGGCCATGACCTCGTCCAGCAGTATCAGGGTGGGCCGCCCCGCCAGCTGGCGGGCGATTTCGCAGAAACGCTGCTCGTGGAGGTTGAGGGCCCCGACCTCGTCGCCGGCTCGATCGCCCAGGCCGACGAACTCCAGCATGGCCGCAGCCCGGCGGCGGGCTTCCGCCTCGGCCATCGATTCACCACCGAACAGCGCGCCCAACATGACGTTCTCCTCCACCGTCATGGTCTCGAACGGTCGTGGGGTCTGCAGCACCATGGCCACGCCGTGTCGGCGACTGCGGTGGGGCTTGAGGCCACCCACCGGGGTGCCGCCGACGGTGACCGTTCCCCGAGAGGGCGCATGCATGCCACCGATCATCTTGAGCAGCGTGCTCTTACCCGCTCCGTTGGGGCCGACGAGGGCCACGATCTCGCCCTCGTCGACCGAGAACGTCACGTTGTCGACGGCCGAGAGCCCGCCGAAGCGTTTTCCCAGGCCGTCGACGCGGAGTACGGTCATGGCCGTCCAGTCATGACGCCGTCATCGAGCCGTCACCGATCGGTCGGTGACAACTAGGACGGCACGTAGGGCGTTAGCGGTTCGGGCTTGAGCAGTACCTCGGGGTACCAGTCGCCGGCCTCGTTCACGCCCTCGGGAGCCGGGCCTTCGCCGATCACGTAGAAGATCGGTGCAGCCTCGGCCAGCTCGCCCCATTCGGTCCAGGCCATGGGGAACGCATAGCCAGGGAGGTCGAACTTCTGGGTGTGCAACCACTCGGCGATGGCCACCGGGTCGTCGCCCACCTCGGCCACGGCCGCCGCCACCATGGTGACGATGCCGTAGCCGGCCACGGCGTCATCCTCGAGGAACGTGTTGTCGGTGGCTTCCAGGAACCGAACGGCCAGTTCCTGAAAGCTGTCGGAGTCGGAATCGGCGCACTTGAAGTCGGCGTACCGTGAAAGTGCGGCCTCCCCTGCTCCGCCCGCCACCAAGGCGAACGGCGTGTACGCACCGGTGACCGGCACGTCGAACCCGAGGTCGGCGGCCTGGACTGTGATTGGACCGGAGCCCGGCGGGTGGCCGGTGGCCACGATCAGTTCGGGGCCGAACTCCTGGAGGTTTCGCAGGTAGGTGGTGAAATCCTGCTCCCCGACCGGGGCCACCTCGATCTGGTACTCCAGACCATCGATGGCGTCGAACGAGTTGATCATGGCCGATTCGACCGCCCGGCCCCAGCCGTAGTCGGCGATGATGGCGCCGATCCTCGTTACCCCTTCGGACTGGGCGTACTGGGCGATTGGTCCGGCGATCATGGGGGCGGCGGGTAGGCAGGTTCGGAACGTGTACCGGCTGTCGGTGGTGAGGATGGCGTCGGAACCGGCCTTGACCAGAAACAGCGGAACCTGGGCCTGCTCGGCGAACTGGGAGGTGTTGAGACCGACATCGGACGAGATGGCGCCGCCGACGGCGATCACACCGTCCTCGATCAGGCGCTCGAGACCGGCAACCGCTTCTTCGGCGTTGGACTGGTCGTCGACCACCACCAATTCGAGCATGCGCCCGTCCACACCACCGTCGGCGTTGATCTCGTCCACGGCCAGCTGCATCCCGTCGCGGGCCTGGATACCCCACGGGGTGAAGTTCCCGGTCAGTGACGTCAGAGCCCCGATCTTGATGGGCTCCGAGGAACCGGCTGCGGCTTCATCGTCGGTTTGGCCCTCCTCGTCGGCGGCGTCGCCGGCCGCCGTGTCCTCGGTTGCCTCCTCGGCCTCCTGCGCGCCATCGTCGGCCGATTCCTCCGCGGCCTCGGTTGCATCCTCGGCCTCGTCGTCCCCGTCACCGCCACATGCAGCGAGAAGGAAGACGAAGGCAAGAAAAAGCGCCGCCCAGCGCCACCATGGTGTGCGTTGCATTCCGATTCCCCTAACTGAAAGCCCTATTCGGAGCACGTCTCCGACCAGCGTAGCCCGAACCGCTGTGCCCATGCCGTCGGAACCGGTGACGGTGGCCGACGCTGGTCCACTCTCGACTCACTCGACATCCCGAGGGTGGATCGTCAAGGTGTTCTCATTTGTCGGCCGAAGACCGGGGTCGATGCTGTCGGCCCGCGGTTGGCTGTCGGTTGTTTTGACGACCCTGTGACGGGGCGCTGTACTCTCATGCCAAGACGTATGGCGCAACGTCGGTCTCGGCGGTGCGGTCCAGGGGCGCCGATCACGGTGCTCTGCCAACAGAAGGGGAAAGCGAAACAATGCGTACACGAGCAGCGGTGCTGCGCGACTACAACCAGCCATGGAGTGTCGAAGAGATCGAACTCGATCCACCGAAACGGAATGAGGTGCTGGTCAAGATGGTGGCGTCGGGTATGTGCCACTCCGACGAGCACGCCATGGACGGCCATATCGCCGGCCTGGTTCCGGGGCCGCCCATGATCGGCGGTCACGAGGGCGCCGGCGTCGTCCAGGAAGTGGGCGAGGGCGTCGACTGGCTCGAACCGGGTGACCATGTGGTCTTCGGGTTCATCCCCGCCTGCGGGCGTTGCCCGTCATGCGCCGCCGGGCACTCGAATCTGTGCGACCTGCTGGCCACCTTCACCGAGGGAACCCAGGCCCTCGATGCCACCTACCGGCATCACACCCTCGACGGCAAGGACCTCGGCCTGATGTGCCTGATCGGGACTTTCGCCGAACACACGGTGGTCAATGAGGCAAGCTGTATCAAGATCGACAAGGACTGGCCCTTGGACAAGGGGTGTCTGCTGGGCTGCGGGGTGGTCACCGGATGGGGATCCGCCGTGTATTCCGCCGGTGTCGAGCCGGGCGACTATGTGGCCGTGGTCGGTTGTGGCGGCATCGGATCGAATGCCGTTCAAGGGGCCAAGATGGCCGGCGCCCGGGTGGTGGCGGCCATCGATCCCGTCGCCTTCAAGCGGGAGAAGGCCATGGCGTTCGGGGCCACCCATACCTTCAGCTCCATGGAGGAGGCCGCGGAGAAGCTGGGCGAGGTCACCTGGGACCGAGGCTACGACAAGGTCATCATGACCATGGGCACCGGTGACTCCGCCAGCCTTGGACAGGGATTCAATCTCGGCGGCAAGCGGGCCAAGATCGTCGTCACCAACCTTCACTCCACCAGTGAGGGCAGTGTCGATGTGCCGGCCATCATGCTGACCATGATGGAAAAGCAGCTGATTGGTTCGCTGTTCGGCTCGGCCAACATCCGCAAGGACATCCCCCGGCTGTTCGAGCTCTATCTCGCCGGTCAACTCAACCTCGACGACCTGATCACCCGTACCTACACCCTGGATCAGATCAACGAGGGCTATCAGGCCATGCGGGACGGCGAGAACGTTCGCGGTGTGATCCTCTTCGACTGAGGTCGCACAAACCGGCTCTCCACGAGGCGACGGCCGATCGGGTTCCCGTCGGCCGCCGTTTCGGGTGCCGCGCCCGGCTACTGACGGCCGATGTCGGACTCGGAGGTCTCCCACCATGCAACGGCCTCGGGTCGCAGCCGGTCGCGCAGGGTGTGGAACCGTTCAGCCGCCTCGGCTCCGGGCCAATCGTCGGGGAGCAGGTCGGCGGGAAGGTCGGGATCGAGGAAGGGGAAGCGGCGCCAGCGATGAACCAGAGCCGTGAGCTGGGCCGCCGCCAGCTCGCCGCCGACCTCGGTTCCGTTCAACAACTCGAAGTCGCTCAGGAACTCCTGGTACTGGTCTCGCAGTTCGGGCAGGTCCCAGGCGGTGGCCACCAGTGCCGGGCCCGACCCCAGGGAGCCGAGCTCGGCCCGGAAGATGACGGGGTCGACGACGCCGAGCTCCTCCAGCAGCTTGCGGGCATCGGCCTCCCGGTCGGCCCAGGGTGAGATCCACACCCCGTTGCCGAGGGTGCCGAAGCCGGCCCAGTTCAGTCCCACACCCATGCGGTACCGCAGATGGCGGTCCCGTTCGGGCACGCTGGCCAGGACCATGACCCAGCGCCCGTCCCATTCCGGTTCGTCACGGCCGAAGCCGTAGATCCGCTCGGCCCCTGATTCCAGCAGGTTCACCGCGGCCGGGGTGAGCCGCCAGCGGGTACGGCGACCGACTCGCTTGCGTTCCAGCCAACCCCGCAGTCGCATCCTGGCAATGGCCTGGCGGGCTGCTTTGTCCTTGACCCCCAGCTGGTCAAGGATCGCCAACAGGCTCTGGGTCCACACTGCGCCGCCGGCCGGCAACACCAACTCACCGAAGACGGTCATGAGCAGTCCTCGGGCCGACTCGGCCGTGGCCGAGCCGTCGATGTTGGCCCCCAACACCGAGCCCATGGCCGCCCACCCGTCACGGTCCTTGGCCAGTTGTTCAACCGATTCACCTACATGCCCGATACCGCAATCGTAGTCCAGCCGACCCGTGACGCCCGCTGCGACGTCGGTGCAAGGGGAAATGACGGGCCCCGGCGGCACGAAGGTCCGCTGCCGGGCTACTCGGCGTGGACGACCAGGGCGATGCCCTGGCCGACACCGATACACATGGTGGCCAGGCCGTAGCCCCCGCCTCGGCGCTTGAGTTCGTGGACCAGGGTGGTGGTGATCCGGGCCCCCGAGCAACCGATGGGATGACCGAGGGCGATGGCGCCGCCATTGGGATTGACGATGTCGGGATCGAGGTCGGGCCAGGCCCCCAGGCAGGCTAGGGCCTGGGCGGCGAACGCCTCGTTCAGCTCGACCACGGCCAGGTCATTCCAAGCGATGCCGGCCCGCTCCAAAGCCAGGCGACATGCCTCCACCGGGCCGTACCCGAACCAGTGGGGATCGATGCCCGAGACGGCCCGGGACACGATCCGGGCCAAGGGCTCGACGCCTAATCGTTCGACCATCGAGGTGTGGCCCAACAACAGGGCGGCGGCACCGTCGTTCATGGGGGAGGCGTTGCCGGCGGTGACGGTGCCCTCGGATCGGAACACCGGTCGCAGGGCGGCCAGGGCCTCCATGGTGGTGTCGGGGCGGATGCATTCGTCCCGCCCCAGCTCGGGCTGTTTGGGCGAGGCCCGGTAGGGCGGAACCACCTCGGCGTCGAACCGACCGGCATTCCAGGCGTCGTCCGCCTTGCGATGACTGGCCAGGGCGAACTCGTCCTGCGCCTGGCGAGCGATACCGAACTCGTCGGCCAGGATCTCGGCCCCCTCGCCCAGAGCCACCGTCCACCGCTGGTCGTGGCGGGGGTTGACCATGCGCCATCCCAGGGTGGTGGAGTGCATCTGTTGGTGCGTTCGTTCGTAGGCCCGCTCCGGTTTGGCCACCACCCATGGCGCTCGTGACATCGACTCGACCCCACCGGCGATGCACAGAGAGGCATCGCCAACGGCTAGCTCCCGGCCGGCGTTGAGTACGGCGTCCAGCCCCGACCCGCAGAGCCGGTTGGTGGTGGCACCGGGAACCGAGGTGGGCAGACCGGCCAGCAGGCCGGCCATGCGGGCCACGTTGCGGTTCTCTTCCCCGGCCCCGTTCCCGTTGCCGAAGTGGACATCATCGACCATTGCCGGTTCGAGGTCGGGATGACGGGCCAGCAGCGACTCGATGACGCCGGCGGCCAGGTCATCGGGTCGAACCCCGGCCAGAGCCCCGCCGATGCGGCCCATGGGGGTACGCACCGCATCGAGGATCCAGACATCGTGCAGGGTCCGGGGCTGAGGATCAGAGGGTCGCTGCCGGTTCGAGTTCGACATGGTGAGCCAACAGTAGCAATCTGGGGTGCACGACGGCGGGCCATGCGCCTCATGGCGGTGCCGGCCCGTTATTCCACAGCTGTTTGACGATACGTATGCTGGTTGTAGAATGTGCGTTGTACTCACGTGCTCGACCGGCGCGTTGACAGCCGCCAAAGGGGAACGCGACTTGCCCACGCCGACCATCGACTTCACTACCCATCCCGACCGGTACCGCCATTGGGCGCTGACCATCGAACCGCCCCGGGCGACCCTGACAATGACGGTCGACCCCGACGGCGGGTTGCGGGATGACTACGAGCTGAAGACCAACTCCTACGATCTCGGTGTCGACATCGAGCTTTACGACGCCGTACAGCGGTTGCGGTTCGAACACCCCGAGGTCAAGGTGGTGGTGGTCACCGGGGGAGTGGAGAAGGTGTTCTGCTCCGGGGCCAACATCCAGATGCTGGCCGGCTCGACCCACGAACACAAGGTCAACTTCTGCAAGTTCACGAACGAGACCCGCAACGGTATCGAGGATGCCACCGCCAACTCGGGTCAGACATACATCGCCGCCGTCAACGGCACCGCTGCCGGTGGCGGCTACGAGCTGGCCCTGGCCTGCGACGAGATCGTGCTCATCGACGACCGTTCGTCGGCCGTGTCGCTACCCGAGATCCCGCTACTGGCCGTGCTGCCCGGAACCGGCGGTCTGACCCGGGTGGTGGAGAAGCGTCATGTCCGCCGGGATCTGGCCGACAGCTTCGCCACCCGAACCGAGGGCATAAGGGGTTCGACGGCCGTGAAGTGGGGCCTGGTCGATGCCGTGGTCCCGGCCAGTTCCTTCGACGACCACATCGACGATCGGGTCCGGATTCGAGCCGCCTCGTCGGATCGCCCCGAGACCGGGCCCGGAGTGGAGCTGAGCCCGCTCGATCGATCCATTGATCTCGGCGGCGACGGCCACGCCATCACTTACCCGAACCTGGTCGTGACCATCGACCGGGGTCGGGGCACAGCCACCTTCACCCTGACCGGCCCCGACACCGACCAGCCCGCCGACCCGGCCGCTCTGCTGACCGCCGGGGCCTCGGCCTGGGTTCTGGCCGCCGCCCGGGAGCTGGATGACGCCATCCTCTACCTGAGGTTCAACGAGACCGAGATCGGCACCTGGGTGTTCCGAAGCGAGGGTGACCCCGATCGGGTGGCGGCGGCGGAGGCCGTACTGGCCGACCACCCCGATTATTGGCTGACCCGGGAGATCCGCCTGTTCTGGGCCCGGGTGCTCAAGCGTCTCGATGTGTCGTCCCGATCGCTCATGACCCTGGTGGAGCCCGGCAGCTGTTTCGTCGGCACGGTGGCCGAACTGGTACTGGTGGCCGACCGTGGTTTCATGCTGGAGGGAACCTGGGAGGAGATGGACGTACCCCCGGAGCCGGCCGTCATCCGGCTCACCGCCGCCAACGACGGCTGGTACCCCATGTCCAACGGACTGAGCCGGTTGGAAACACGGTTCTGGGGTCGGCCCGCCGCCCTGGACGCGGCCCGGGCCGGCATTGGAGTTGATCTGGCCGCCGCCGATGCGGTGAAGGCCGAGCTGGTCACCTTCACTCCCGACGACATCGACTGGGACGATGAGATCCGCCTCACTCTGGAGGAGCGCAACTCGTTTTCTCCCGACGCCCTGACCGGCATGGAGGCCAACTACCGCTTCGTCGGCCCCGAGACCATGGAGACCAAGATCTTCGCCCGGCTCACGGCATGGCAGAACTGGATCTTCCAACGACCGAATGCCGCCGGACCGGAGGGAGCGTTGCAGCGCTTCGGCACCGGCTCGCGGCCCGACTACGACCCCCGGAGAGTGTGAGTGTGGCCGGCGTTCGCCCGCCACAGCGCGACCAGACGACAAGGAGACTGCGATGACCGTCAAATCAGGGAATGTCGACATTGACGCCCGCATACCCAACAACGTGGATCTGGCCGGTGACCGGCGCCTGCAACGGGCGCTCGAGAGCTGGCAACCCAAGTTCATCAAGTGGTGGGAGGATTTGGGACCATCCGCCTTCAAGCACAACCCGGTCTATCTACGAACCGCCATCGACGTGGGCCGTGAGGGCTGGGCCCACTTCGATCATGTGGAGATGCCCGAGTACCGCTGGGGCGTGTTCCTGGCCGAACCCGAGTCCGACCGCAAAGTCGCCTTCGGCGAACACAAGGGTGAGGACGTCTGGCAGGAGGTGCCGGGTGAGTACCGGTCGGACCTGCGCCGCCTCATCGTGGTCCAGGGCGACACCGAGCCGGCATCGGTGGAACAGCAGCGCCATCTATCACTCACCGCGCCGTCGCTGTACGACATGCGAAACCTGTTTCAGGTGAATGTGGAGGAGGGTCGTCATCTGTGGGCCATGGTCTACCTGCTTCACCGCTACTTCGGCCGGGACGGCCGCGACGAGGCGGACGAGATGCTGGAGCGTCACTCCGGCGATCCCGACAACCCCCGCATCCTCGGTGCGTTCAACGAGGAGACCCCGGACTGGTTGTCGTTCTACATGTTCACCTACTTCACCGACCGTGACGGCAAGTATCAGCTGGCCTCGCTCCGGGAGTCGGCGTTCGACCCGCTGAGCCGCACCTGCGACTTCATGTTGAAGGAAGAGGCCCACCACATGTTCGTGGGGTCGACGGGCGTGGGCCGGGTGGTGGAGCGCACCGTCGAATTGATGAAGGAGCAGGACACCGATGACGTGCACCCCCATGGCGGCGTCAACCTCGATCTGATCCAGAAGTACATCAACTTCCACTACTCGGTGTCGCTCGATCTGTTCGGGGCCGAGACCTCGACCAATGCCGCCAACTACTTCGCCGCCGGGCTCAAGGGCCGGTTCCAGGAGGAGCGGCGAGACGACGATCACCAGCTCAAGTCCATCCATCGCACCGTGCCCCATGTGGACGACGACGGCTTCGGCACCCGCAAGATCACCGACCTCGAGGTGACCCAGTTGGCGGCCCTGAACGAGACGCTACGTGACGACTACCGGGAGGACTGCCAGAAGGGTGTCGACCGGTGGAACCGCACCCTGGCCGAGGCCGGGGTCGATGTCACCCTGAAACTCCCCTATGTCGGCTTCCACCGCAACGTCGGTACGTTCAGGGGTCACGATGTCTCGCCCGAGGGTCGCCTGCTGAGCGACGACGAATGGCAGGCCTCGGCCGGCCGCTGGCTTCCCACCGACGAGGATCGGGCTCACGTGAAGTCGCTGATGGCCGGTGTGACCGAGCCGGGAAAGATGGCAGGCTGGCTGGCACCCCCGTCGTCGGGTATCCACCAGAAGCCGGTCGATTTCGAGTATGTAAAGCTGTAGTGGCTACCGGCGCGAGTGAGGGGGCGAATCTGTCCAGGGCCCAGGAGGTCCGGCCTGCGGCCGTGGTCGTCGGCGGTGGCACCATGGGCGCCGGCATCGCCCAGGTCCTGGCCCAGTCGGGAGTGGCGGTGACCGTAGCCGAGTCGAGCCCGGAGGCAGCCGAGGCGGCCCTGGCCCGCATCATCGAGGGACTTCGTCGGGCCCACCGCAAATCCGACGACCCCGAGGCCGCGGTAGCCGAGGTGGGTCACCGTATCTCGGTCGGTACCGAACGGCCGTCCGGGCCCGTCGACCTGGTGGTCGAGGCCGTCCCCGAGATCATGAACCTGAAGATGCCGCTGCTGGCCGAGCTGTCCCGGCAGTACCCGGGCTGCCTTCTCGGTTCCAACACCAGCTCGCTGTCCATTACCGAGATGGCGCAGGTGGTGGACGGGCCCGAGCGGTTCTGCGGCCTGCACTTCTTCAATCCGGTACCTCGGTCCGAACTGATCGAGATCGTCACCGGAGCACACACCGGCGACGAGGCGGTGGCCGCCGCCGTGGCCTGGGCCGAGCGGCTGTCGAAAACACCGATCGTGGTCAAGGACTCGCCCGGATTCGCCACGTCCCGCCTGGGGCTGGCGCTCGGGTTGGAGGCCATCCGCATGCTGGAATCGGGGGTGGCGTCGGCCGACGACATCGACCGGGCCATGACCCTCGGTTACAAGCACCCCATCGGGCCCCTGGCCCTGACCGACCTGGTCGGCCTCGACGTTCGGCTCGGCATCGCCGAGCATCTGGCCTCCACCCTCGGTGAGCGGTTCGAACCGCCACAGCTGTTGCGGGACATGGTGGCGGCGGGGAAGCTGGGCAAGAAGACGGGAGAGGGCTTCCATCGATGGGACTCCTAGCACTCGATCGCCGGCCCGGCGTGCTGCTCGTCGGGCTGGACCGGCCGGAGAAGCGAAACGCCCTGGATGAAGCCCTGGTCGATGAGATCGACGATGTGCTGAGGGAGGCGGCCCGGGACGATCCCGCCGTCATGATCCTGCATTCGACCACACCCGGCATGTTCGTGGCGGGGGCCGACATCGGCGAACTCCGCGATCGCGATGCCGACGACGCTCTTCGGTCCATCAACGCCGGGTTGTTCGAGCGCCTGGAGGCCCACCGTTGGCCTACCATCGCCGCGGTCGACGGCCCGGCCTACGGGGGAGGCTGCGAGCTGGCCCTGGCCTGCGACCTGCGCATCTGCAGTCCGGCCGCCCGCTTCGCCCAACCGGAACTCAACCTCGGGATTCTGGCCGGAGCCGGTGGGAACTGGCGTCTGCCCCAGGTGGTCGGTATCGGCGTGGCCCGGCGCATGCTCTACACCGGAGCCGTGCTCGACGCCGACGACGCCCTGGCCGCCGGTCTGGTCGACGAGATCCACCAATCCGAGCATCTGGTCGACGCTGCGGTCGATCTGGCAGAGGCGGTCGGCCGGCGCTCGTGGCGGGCGCTGGAGCTCACCAAGCTGGCGCTTCGACAACACCGGCCGGCCACCACGGGGTTCGATGTGGCGGCCCAGGCCCTGTTGTTCGAGAGCGACGACAAATACCAGCGCATGACCGCCTTCCTGGAACGACGCAGACGATAGCTCCGAGTGCACCAGGCCTCGTTTCGAGGTGCCCGTGCGTTCGGCGGGCTAGCATCTGCCGGGTGGGAGCCAGGCATGAGGCCAAGCGGGTCTCGGTAGTGGTCAACCCCGCCGCCGGTGGTAATCGGGGGTCGGGTCGGGCTCGATCGGTGGTGGCCGAACTGGCCGATGCAGGATGTACTGTCGACCTTCACCGCCTCGACGGCCCCGACCAGGTTCACGGCCTGGTCGGCGAGCTGCGGGCCAATCGGGTCCAGCGACTCATCCTGGCCGGGGGCGACGGTCTTGTCCACCTTGCCCTGCCGGCGCTGGTGGAGCAACGAGACGGTGAGCGGGAGGCCGACCGAATGGTGGTGGGCATCGTGCCACTTGGCACCGGCAACGATTTCTGTCGGGGTCTCGGTCTGCCCACGAAGCGGGCTCAGGCGGTGGCCGCCGCCCTGTCGGAGACCGTGACCCCGGTCGACGTGATCGCCATCGACTACCCGAGCCGGCCCGCCACCCCGACCCAGATGGCGGCCACCGTTGTGACCTGTGGTTTCTCCGGTCGGGTCAATGCCAGAGCCAACGCCATGCGGTTCCCGAGCGGCGGCCAGCGCTACACGGTGGCCACAGTGGCCGAGATGTTCGACCTGCAGACCGGGCACTACCGGTTGGGCTTCGATGACGAACCCCCGACCGAACTCGACTCGCTTCTGGTCGCCGTGGGTAACACCCCGTATTTCGGTGGAGGCATGGCCGTGTGCCCCGATGCCTCGTTCCGCGACGGCCTGCTCGACGTTGTCCTCGTGGCCGACGTCGCCACCTCGACCTTCGCCCGGGTGCTGCCCCGGGTGTTCAACGGTCGGCACATCGAGCACGACGCGGTGACCGTACGTCGCTGTCGACGGCTGTCGATCACCACCACCGAACCGTTGTGGGCCGACGGCGAGCAGCTACGATCGCCGGCAGCCGGCACCGGCTCCCACGACCCCGGTGGCGACACCGCGGTGGAAGCGGTGGTGGAGGCCCTGCCCGGCCCGCTTTTGGTGGCGGGTATCCCTACTCAGTAAGTCATCAATGGTCGATGGCGACCGCTAGCCTGAGGTCTGCGGTAGCTCCGGTGTCCGACGATCCCACCGACGTCCGCGTGGTGATTGATGTCCGATCAGTTCGACGACAAACGTGGTGCCGGCGACGCGTCGGCGTTCGGGTCCGGCGGTGCCGACTCGACCGACGGCCTCGACGACGTAGCCGACCCCACTGCTCCCGCCGTGGCCGATGTCGGTGCCTGGTTGGACGAGTGGGAGGATATGCGGGGCGGCGAACCGGACCCGGCTCGCGAAACCCGCCGGTTACCGGTCTTCAACCTGGGCACTCCCCCCGACCGTCTCGGACGCCTCGTCGGACGTCACCGCAACCGTCAGGACTCACCGGGCCGGGAACCGGCCGTCGCCCCCAAGGGAGCCGTCCGGCCATCGACCCGGCACCCGGAACCGCCGCCGGCCAAGGTGCCCAGTCCACCCCCGGTCCAGTCTTCGGAGCGCCGCTCGCCCACCCAGTTGCCGACCGAGATCGGCTCCCCTCCGACCGAACCGCAACGGGTCGAGGTCCACGAGGTTTCCGAGCAGATCATGGTGCCGGCTCCCGGCGATGGCGGCCGCCGTCGCTCCTCCCGTTTCGGTACCGAACCGAGCACCTCCGATTCCCGCGAGCTGAGCCTCGGTGGCATCCAGGTCAGTGTCGACACCGAGGCCAGAGGATTGGTGGTGGCCGGCATGTTGGTGTGTTGTGCCATCCTCGGCCTGATCGGCTACATGCTGGGTCGCAACGGGGGCACCGATGTGGCCACCGAAGCCGCCGCCGCCGAGTCCGCGACCACGACCACCACCCCGGATCTGGCCATCGCCGGCCCTTTGCCGGCCCAGTCCCCGGCCCAACTGGCCAAGGCCACCGTGCAGCTCATCGGACTGGATGGCAACGGCGAGCCGGTGTGCGCCGGCTCCGGCTTCTTCGTGGACCCGGCGGGAACCATTCTGACCAACGCCCATGTGGTGGTCCCCACCGAGGAATGCCGCTTCGCCACCATCGGTGTGGCGGTGACCGACGACATCAGCAACCCGCCCGAGCTGCTCTATGCGGCCGACGTTGTCGCCGTGGACGATGTGGTCGATCTGGCTGTGCTTCGCATCACCGGCCGGCTCGATGACGACAGCGGTGAAGTCGTCACTTCGAAGTTCGAGGTGGTGACGCAGGGCGACAGCGACGCCGTGGAGCTCGGCGACGACATCCGTATCTACGGGTACCCGGTCATCGGGGGTGACACCATCACCTCCACCGCCGGCACCGTCAGCGGTTTCACCTCCCAGGTCGGGGTCGGTCGACGAGCCCTGATCAAGACCGACGCCGCCATCTCCGCCGGCAACAGCGGCGGTCTGGCCGTGAACACGACGGGCCAGGTGATCGGCATCCCCACCCGGGCCCGGGCCAGTGAATCGGGCCCGGCCGTCGACTGCCGGCCGTTGGACGACACCAACGATGACGGCCGGGTCGACACCGACGACGTCTGTGTGCCGGTCGGTGGCTTCCTCAACGGCATCCGGCCCATCAACCTGGCCCGGGACCTGCTCACCGAGGCCGCCTCGATCCCCCGCTCCACCGTGGATGTGGACCGGAGTGCCATCAGGATCGGTCATCCCCGGTTCAGCACGGGGGTGACCGATGATAGACCGGTCGACAGGATCGTGACCGCCACCGAGGGCATCCGCGAGCTGTGCCTCTTCGTCGACTGGAGCGGTATCCCCGACGGGGCGGCCTGGGACAGTGTGTGGTCGAAGGACGGCGAGACCATCGCCGAGTTCGGCATCTACAACCAGCTGTGGAACTACGTCTCCGAGGGTGTGAATTTCTGGTTGTGCGCCGAGGACGAGGACGGGTTGACGGCCGGGGTGTACGAGGTCGGGTTCTTCATCGATCGTGAATTGGTGTTCGCCGAGGCGTTCGAGGTCACCTCGACGCCGGCCGATGTCTACGACGTGGTCTGGGTCAACAACTCGGGAGCCGATGTCTGCTCCCTCTCACTCAACCCGCTGGCCATGAGTCGTCAGGTCGGGGTCAACGAGCTGATACCGGGCACGGTGCTCGGCAACGGTCAGGCCCAGACAATGAGGCTGGCCGCCGGGCGCTACGCCGTTGAAGCGTTGGGATGCGATGGCGTGCCGATGGCCGACGAGTCCGACTCCGACGGGCTCCTGATTCCCGGCGAAGACTACGACAACGACGGCTCGGTGGTGTTCATCATCGGTGCCCCGTAGCAGCGGGGCCGGCCTGCTCTGTCGGTCTCACTCCGGGCGTGGGATCCACTTGGAGTCGGCCTTGACGTCCTCGATCTCGAAGCCGGCTTCTTCCCAGCCCCCGAAGCCGGGCTCCAGATGGGCCACGTCGGGATAGCCCATGTCCTTCATGGCCTTGGCCGCCAGGGCCGAACGGCCTCCCCCGGCGCAGTACAGGATGTAGCGCCGGGACGGGTCGAACACGGAGCGGTGATACTCCGAGGCCGGGTCGACCCAGAATTCCAGCATGCCCCGAGGGGCGTGCACCGCCCCCGGGATCTTGCCCTTGAGATAGAGCTCACGATAGTCCCGGATGTCGATGACTATCGTCGACGGGGTCCCGGCGCCGCTGCTGCCTACGGCCTCGAGCTCGCTCTTGACCTGATCCGGGGTCAGGTTCTCCAGATGCTCCTTGGCCCTGGCCACCAGGTCCCAGGCTTTGGCGATCGCCGGCGGGTTCTCGGTCGGTCGATTGTCGGCGTCACCTGATTCCGGGCCCGGTGCGTCGCTCTTGTCGGTCTCGGCCATGGCCCCAAATCTATCGACTCGGGCCCTGTGCCTTCACATCTACCTTCACGCACACCTTCACGCCGCCCCGGTTCGATTCCCGGCGGTGCGGGTTTCTAGAGGTCCGACTCCCGGGACACACCACCGAGATCGCCGGTGGCCTCACACGTAACCCGGTCACCCGACACCCGCAGCTCGACGTCCCCGTTCTCGATGGGTGGAGGATCGATGAAGGCCGGTTCGCCGTCGACACGGACGATCAAGGAATCAGCGTCGGCCCCCTGCTCGATGATCTGTTCCCGGTAGGCCTCGATGAGGATCTCCTCGGTCACCTGGTAGGCGGCCCGCATGCACTGACTGCTGCCGATCACGTTCTGGGCGTAGGCGTAGGCCAGGGGGGTGAGCCCGAGATTGTCGTCGACCCAGGGGAAGGCGTCGGAGATCTTGCCCACCAGGTCACGATCGACCTGCACGCTGTCGGCCGTCCTCACCGTGTCGACCCGGGGTCGCACGAACTGGATCGACTCACCGGGTATGACCACCTCGGTCGAGCCGTCGGGCCTGTGGTCCACTGTGGCCGCCGAACCGTCGACACAGGTGTCGATGTCGCCCACTGCCATCAACGAGATGCGGTCGGTCCGGTAGATCACCCCCAGGGCCTCCCGCTGACGAATTCCCTCGACCGGTATCTCGGCGTGAATCCGGGCCCGGCAGTCGAGGTTGATGGCTTCGACGTCGACGATCCTGGCCTCCTCCGGAAGCTGGACGTCGACGCTGACCTTGCCCAGCCCCGGCAGGGAGGGCCCGGGCAGTGAGATCCAATCCAGTGCGGCGGCCATGGTCAACAGAACCACGACGAACCCGCCGATGATCACTCCCTGGCCGAAACGATTCACGGCCGGCTCCGAGGATGACGGCGATGGTCGGCGGCGCAGGCGGCCGGGGCGGTGGTGGTGGCAACATCAAGGCTCATGGGCGAAGTCCTTTCCGTGAGTGTACGTGCTGCGGGGCGGCGCCCGCCGCCTGAAGCTCGGCCGGCGGCCGAACGTTGTTGAAACTTGCCGCAATGTTGAATGATCGAGCAACCACGGGTCTACGACGCTTCGGCCCGGCCCGAGGTCGCGCCATCGTGCGATTCGGGATATCGGTCGGTTGGGGCCACAACCAGCCTCTACCCTGGATGTCACATTATGACCGCCATCGACCTGACCACCATCGATCCGAGCTCGGTTGAATTCGACCCTGACTATCGCAGGGAGTTGCTGGAGTCGATCCTGCTCGCCCCCGACCCCACCGACGGTCTGTGGCAAGCCCACGATCTGGGCGTCACCGAGCTGCTCGTCCCCGAACTGCCGGCGCTCCGGTTGGAGCAGGATCCGATTCACCGCCACAAGGATGTGTTGGCCCACACCATCGCCGTGACGGCCAAGACCAGTCCTCGTTTGCGGCTTCGTCTGGCCGCTCTGTTTCACGATGTGGGCAAGCCGGCTACCCGGAAGATCCACCCTCGAGAGGGTGTCACCTTCCGCCACCACGAGGCGGTGGGGGCCAAGATGACCCGCACCCGACTCCGCGACCTGGGCTATGACAAGCAGCTGGTGTCCGATGTGGTCCAGCTGGTTCGCATGTCGGGCCGGTTCAAGGGCTACGGCGACGGCTGGTCCGATTCCGCCGTTCGCCGCTACGCCCGGGATGCCGGACACTTGTTGGGCGACCTCAACGAACTCATCCGATGTGACTGCACCACCAGGAACCGGGCCAAGGTTCAGCGGCTCCAGCATCTCATGGACGATCTCGAGCAGCGCATCGTGGACCTGGCCCGACAGGATCGGCAGGCGGCCGAACGGCCCCAGCTCGACGGTCGAGAGGTGATGGAACAACTGGGAATCCCGGGCAGTCCCATGGTGGGCAAGGCCCTGGAGCACCTTCTTGCCGTCAAGCGGGCCCACGGTGTGCTGCCCGACGAGGAGATCCGGGCCCGACTCGACGCGTGGTGGGCCGAGAACAACCCCGATCGCCACGGGTTGTGATCGAGACGGATCATGGCCGCCATCGACGTGTCGGACGATGAGGCCGGGCCGATGTCATCCGAACTCGACCCGGGCACTCCGACACCATTCGAGTCCGCCGTCGTCGCCGTGATCCAGGCCACCAAACCCGGGGATGTGGTGAGCTACGGCGAGGTGGCGGCCGAGGCCGGCTATCCGGGGGCGGCCCGGGCCGTCGGGGGCGTGCTGAAGCGGGTCGACGGTCTGCCGTGGTGGCGGGTCGTGACCGCCACCGGCCGCCTTATCCCCCACGGCGCCCAACGCCAGGCCGCGCTGCTACGAGCCGAGGGGGTCACCGTGGCCGGGGATCGAGTGGTTGGTGCCCCCTCGGCCGGCGTCCCGGCTCAGGACAGCCAGTCGTAACGTTCACCCAGCAATCGATACAGCCGATCGTTGGGTTCCCGGTAGATGTCGATCAGGTGTTGGCGCATGGCACGGTCCATGGGCCGATAGCGGTGGCCGTTGCGGTTGTCGGCTCGCTCCAGTCCGACCGGGGGCAGTCCGACCCAGTCGGTGACCCGAGCCAACACCTTGTCCGGGTGTCGGTAGAAAGCCTCGGACTGGACCACCATCACCTGGTGCCGGGGGTAGTGGTCGAACAGCCTCGCCAGCTGGTCGGCGTACATTCCCTTCGACACATAGGAGTGATGCTCGTGGCTGTGGCTCCAATAGGTCCAGTCCTGCTGCATGCGGTCGTCCTCACCGGCCAGCCGCGCCGATTCGGCCGCCACCGCCTCGGTGAACGACAGCCGTTCGTGGCCGTGGCTGACCGAGTGGTGGAAGTGCGATTCCGCCCGCCGGACCGGATCTCTCAGCATGACCAGTACCTTGGCCTCGGGCAGGGCCTGAGCCATGCGCTCCACGGCGAAGGGGTGGAACAGATAGTAGGGGCAGGCATCGAAGCTGAAGGACGGTTGCCCGGTTCGACGTTCGACCGCAGCGGCCCAGGCTTCGGTGGGGAACTGGGACTGGAACCACTCCCAACCTCGATGGTAGTTGTACGAGAAATAGTGGGAGCCCTTGCCCAGTCGTGGTCGCTCCACGTTGGTAAGCCGATACAACGCCTCGGTCAGGGCCGTGGTTCCACTGCGCTGGACCCCGGCCAGAATCAGATCGGGGAGCACACGGCGATCCCAGGTCGCCAGCGCCGCCCGTTCCCGGCACCACTTGGCACCGTCCTTGAGCTGTTTCAGGCCGGCCCGATCGAAGGCCTCGTGCTGTGTCACTCGGGTGAGTTCGGTCAACATCGGCGTTCCTTCCTGTCGGCGTGACCGGTCGAGGGGGTCCTCGCGGTGGACCCGGAACGATCGTTGCCGTCGGGCGGTCGATCGATCGTGCGGGCCAGCGCGACCCGACCCTGGTGGACGTCGTCGGTGTCCAGACCGGCTCGGCGCAGGGCCAAGGTTCGGCGGATCAGCTCGACCCGATACAGGTTCCAGGTGGCGATCTGGTTGTGAGGGTCGACGCCCAGGGCGGCCAGGCCCTGGGGTGACAGGCGGGCGCTGTAGTCGAGGGCGGCGGCCGGTGACAGTCCGAACATCTCGGTCGCCACCTGGGTGTGGAAGTGGCACAGGTCGAACCCCAACGGAACCTCGTCGGCGGCGAACTCCCAGTCGATGATCTGGGCCATACCCCTCACGGTCATGGTGTTCCACGGGGTGAAATCGCCGTGCCATGCTCCCATCGAAAACGTCAGCTCCTCCACCCGATCCATCACCTGGGTGATCATGCGTCGTTCGCCCCCCTCGGCCACCGTCATCACGTCCTGGAGCGAGGTCCACCACCGAGAGTCGATCACCCGGGCTCGGCGTTCGGAGCCGATTCGGGCAATCGACGACACCACCCGGGGATCGGGCTGATGGCCCGGCTTGATGGGGCGCAGGGGAGGTCGACGGCCGGCGGCAAGTGAACTGGTGATGACCACACGATGACCGGTGATCACGGTGTCATGGAGAACGACCGGTTTGATGACCGGAGGCCAGGCGGGGCGCGACAGCCACCCGGCCTCATTGTCGATCAGCCCCTGCGTCCACTGATTCCACCCGATCTTGGCCCAGCCGATCATCAGACCACGATCGTCGAGAATCTGGATCACCGGCTTCCGGTTCGACTTGGGGCGGGCCAGGCTGATGGCGAAGAACAGATCATCCCGGTCCAGCACGGCCCGGAGCCCGCCCGGCACTCCCCGGTCCAGGGCGTCGGCCGGCCCGTCGATCACGACGACACTGTCGGCCAGCAGTCGATCGGCCAGGCCCGACGATGCCATGGCCGCCTCGGCCGCCATGCTTCGGGCCCAGCGGCGACGATCGAATCCGTCGTGGTAGCGTCGCACCGCCCGCCGAGCGGCCGGGGGGGAATCGGCCGGAATGAGGATCTGCGGATCGCGGGCCGTGGGCGACGCCCACCATCGCATGGTTGCCCCGGTGGCGGCGTCGGGCCCAGCGGTTCTCTGCTCCACGAGCAAGCGGGCCGAGCCGTCGGGCCACAGAATGGCCGACAGCCAGGCCAGCGAATCGCCGTCCGCAGTGTTGCGGCGATCGGCAGGTTGGGCCCGGTGGTCGGATCGGTGGTCGGCGGCCCGGTGGTGGATCATGGTCATTGACTTCCTCCCGGTGCGGTGGAGACCGGTCCCGGCCCTCGGGATGGGTGACGGGCCAGTACCATCAGCAGCTGGTCGAACTCGAGATCGTTCCGGAATCGGGCGGCCAGCGCGAACTGAACCGCCAAACCGCCCAGGGCGTGAGCGGCGATGGCCGTCACCCCACTGTCGATGAGGCGGTGGGCGGCCAACCCGGTCGGCACGTAGGCGGCGAGCGCGATCACTCCGGCTATGACCACCGGTCGGCCGAACACGTGGACCCGGCTGGTCTGCCAGACCCGGATTACGGCCAGGCCCCGGATCAGGATGCGGGACAGGGCCCAGGCCCAGGCCGCGCCGATCAGCCCGACTCTGGGAAGCAGCAGGGCGGAGGTCAGCACCATCATCGCAAGGGCGACGGCATGATTGAGCAGGGACGCCACGGAATCGCCGGTCATGAGCAGCAGGGTGTCGCCCACCCCGAGCCCGATGATGATCAGCAACGACAGGGCCAGAACCCGGACCACCGGGGCACCGTCGACGAACCCGTCACCGAAGGCCCGGAGCACGGTGTCGGCCCCGAAGGCCAGGCCGAGGAACATCGGCCACAGCAAGGTCACGTTCCAGGCGGTCACGGTGTTGAGCAGGGACTTGGCGTCGGCGTACCGGCCCTGGAGGAAGCTTGCGCTGAGATGAGGTGCCATCGACTGGGACGTGGCGTACATCATGAGCTGGCCGGCCACGATGAGACGGTTGGAGGCTCCGTACAACCCGGCTTCGGTCTCGGACAGGAAGTAGGCCACGAGCAGGACATCGAGCCGCTCCAGCGCCGACGACACCAGATCGGTGAGCGCCCGAGGGGCGGTGAACCGCCAGTAGTCGAGCGCCCGGAACGGGCTGCGAGGTGTGGTGATTCGCCCCAACCGTCGTCGTAGCCATACGGCGGCCGGAATGGTGGCGATCACACTGGCCGCAGCCCACGCTGCGGCCAGCGGCCAGATCTCGGTGGTGATGAGAAGGACGCCGACGACGAAGGCCAACTGTGCCAGTGGCCGTACGATCTGGCCCGACAACACAGACGGTCTCATGGTGCCGAAGCCCCTGGTTGCGCCGAACAGCGCCTGACCGACGGCGAATGCGGGCACAGCCACGGCCAGGATGCGGATCATGACCGTCATGGTCTCGACGTTGGCCGGCTCCGTGGTCAAGGCCGAAGCCAGGCGAGGGGCGACGACCACGCCGGCCACCGCCAGCATGGTCCCGGCCGCCGCCGTCGCCCCCAGGGCCGTCACCATGAGCGAGGTGAGGGCGCCGTGGCCGTCGTCGGCCCGCAGACGGGACACGAAGAAGGTCAGCCCCGACTCGCCGCCGAGACGGGCCCCGTTGGCGGCAAGGGTGAAGATTGCGGTGGCGGAGAAGAACAGGCCGGCCCCGGCCCGACCGTAGCTGTTGGTGATCAGACCCACGGTGAAGAAGCTGACCGCGGACGCCGTGACCGCTCCCACCAGATTGAGGGCCGAGCCCCGCGCTGCGGATCGAACGCCGGCGCGCCCGCTCCGGTCGTGTTCGGCCGTGACGCCGGAACCGGCCCCGTCGTCGACCCCTGTGCCGATCTCGGTGTCGGTCCCTCTGCCACTTGGCGGGGACGATGCCTGGCTCGTGATCCCGGCTGCGGTCATCGTCGACCCGATTCGGCTTGGAGCTCACCGGAGAGGGCGTCGGCAGGCCAGGCGGCCACGGCGGCGGCCGTGATCATCACGAACAGCTGGGTCGGTAGATGGCCGTAGATCGGGATCTGGAGCAGCCCGATTGCCAACGCCACCTTGGCCCAGTGCCGTACCGGATCCCGGCCTCGGGCCCGGAGGAAGGCCAGTAGGAAGAAGCCGACATAGAGGGCGGCCGCCACATAGCCGTGAGCCAGCATCACCGCCCAGAGCTGACCGTGGGTGCCGAGGGGAGGGCCCGATGGGTCGGATGGGTTGGGGCGGGGGGTCCCGAAGCCGATGAGTGGCGATCGGGCCGAGTACTCGATCGTCTCGAGGTAGATGCCGGCCCTGGTCTCATTGCTGTCCCCGCTCCGGGTCTCCAACTGGTCGATGGCCGTGTCGAGCACTCCGGTTCCGGTGGCCACCACCAGCGACAGGATGCCGACGGCGGCCAGTACGACGATCGGCATCAGCCTCCGGTTGACGATGGCGTAGCGGACGATGCCGTAGACGATGCCAAGGCCGAGAGTGAGCCATGCTCCCCGGTTCAGGGCGTAGTAGAACGGGACGGAGCCGATGAGCAGGGCCATCACCACCGACCATCGAGGGAGACGTAGCCGTGGCTCCTGGAGGGTGGCCAACAGGAACGGGGTGAGCAGGGCCAGGCTCGAACCCCAGGCGTTGGTGTAGGCATAGGGGGCGGCCGGCCGGTTGAGCCGGATGTCGGGGTAGAAGGTCTGGACCTCGGCCAGCCGGGGCTCGAGAAGATCCCTGACGAACTCGTCATCGGCGATGACGCCGGGGAGGACAAACGACAGTGGAGTGGACCAGGACAGGTCGGGGGCGACCATGGCGGCCAAGCCACCGGCCACGGTCATGACCCAGGCGGCGATGAGCGAGTGGATGATCAGCCGCCGGGCCTTCACGCTGGTCTGGCGGGCCAGAAACACCCACATGATCAAGGCCGAGGCATACCAACTGGTTCGCAGCGCCCAGGTCCCGATCCGTCCCGGTGAGTTGACCTGAACGACGGACGTCAGGACCAGGACGAGGAACAGGGCGAAGAGGATCGTCCTCGGAGGTATGAGCAGTGGGCGGTGGTGCATCAGCCACAGGGCCATGAAACACGCGGCCACCACGAAGACCGCTGGGCCCAGTCCGACGGCCCAGGCCAGCGGGTAGCCGGCTAGAACGACGGCGGCCAGACGACCGTCGCCGGAGACCGTTGGGGTGGGGGCCCGCGTCGGCTGCTCCTGAGCAAGTGGATCGCCGAGGGTGGTGACCACGTCACATGCTCGGGGCGCCGCTGGTGGCCACACCGTCGGCGGCAAACGCGGCGTTGACCGAGATGAGAGCCAGCACCTCGGTCGGAAGCCCGGCCAAGTGGGCGTCCAAGCCCGGTCCTGCCGGCTCGCCGACGATCTTCTCGGTCCCGATCACGATGCCGTCGGTCTGCTGCAACACCAGGTTCAGTCGGCGAGCGTCGTCCAGCGTGCCACCGATGATCACTGTGGCGTCATACTCGGTGCCGGTATCGTTGAGCAGCTGCTGCATGCTCCAACCGTTGATCAGTTCATTGGTCCGTCGGCGGTCGGCCAAGTCGTCCTGGTGACCCACGGTCAGAGCCCGCATCGTTCCCAGGCCGGTGATCTTCCGGGCAGCCTCGTCCAGCGTGGCCTGCTCGGCCAGGATGTCCAGCAGACCGGGTCGGGGTGAGAGACCCAGCAGCCGGTCGATCGCCGGTTCCTCCAGCAGCATGTCGACGACCAGCACCCTGATCCCTTGCGACTGGAGTTCATCGGTCAGTCCGAAACCGATGGCCAGCGACGCGTCTCGACCGGCCTCGCCAAGACAGACCACACTCACCGCACGGCCTTCTCCGGACTGGCGGAGTCGTTGCAGTAGGGGTTCGAAGTCGGCCTCGCTGACCAGGGCCGGAGGTTCCGACGGCTCGTGTGGCGGAGTTGTATCCAATGCATCGGCGTCCGGCATCTCAGGGTCGTCAGGGGCGGGGGGAGCGATTGCGAATCCCGAGTCGTCGGCCGTCTCGTCCCGCTGTTCATCCCGATCTTCGACTACGGCGTCGATCTGCCACCCCGCTGCCGGATCGTCGATGTCGTCCTGCGACAGCACCTCGCCCACCGTTGCCGGTGTCGCATCATCGGAGTCGGATCCACGGATGGGCCCCACATCGGGCGGTGCCTCCTCCAGCAAGGCGGCCAGCGCCGCTCTGGTTTCGGCGGCCACTGCGTCGAGGGATTTACCGGGGGGCTCGACAGCATCGAGAGTGAGATCGTTGAAGGCCGGGTCGATGGTCTCCTCGGCGTCGTCCTCGGATACGAACGACTCGGGGTAGATGGGCCGTTCGTGGATCGACTGGTCGAGGAAACCCTCGTCCCAGGCCGAGTCCAGATGAGGCTCGAGGTGTTCGGGTTTCACTACCGAGTCGTCCTCGACCGGCTCGTCGCGGGCCCACGACTCGTCCATTGCTGTCGGCTCGGGACCGAAAAAGGCGTCCATGGCCTGCTGTTCGGCCACCGCCGATGGACCGCCCCTGGGCGGTCGGGAGGCCGGAGGCTCGTGGTGAGCCGGTCCCTGTTCGAGCTCGTCCGTGGGTGGAGCAGTGCCGAGTCCGTTGGTGGTCTCGGCGGCAGTCGAGTGGTGGACCGGGGCCCCGACGCTCATCGGGCGGGGCGGTACGGGTTGCTCGATCTCCCATCGATGTGGCCGGTCGGGCTTTGGCACGCCCGTCGGTGTGAGGTCGGGCTCGGACGTGGCCGTCGGAGTGAGGTCGGGGGTTGGTGGTGTGGGCTCGGGCTCGGTCGTGGCCGTCGGTACGGGCTCGGGCGACAGCGGTGTGAGGATCGGGGTCAGCGGTGCGAGGTCGGGCTCGGTCGTGGCCGTCGGTGCGGGCTCGGGCGACAGCGGTGTGAGGATCGGGGTCAGCGGTGCGAGGTCGGGCTCGGATGTGGCCGTCGGTGCGGGCTCGGGCTCGGATGGGGCCGAAGGTGTCGGGTCGGGTGCCGGCCCCCGTTCCGGAGACTGCTGGACCCGGGACGCATAGGTCTCCAGGGTGCTCGGAGTGTCCCCGGTGCTCGGAGTGTCCCCGGCGCTTGGACTGTCCACGGTGCTTGGAGTGTCCACGGTGCTTGGAGTCTCCACGGTGCTCGGCGTCAATGTGTCGACGTGGCCCGGTTGGTCGGTCGCCCGTCGGTTGCGGGGAGCACCGGCAGCCTTGATGGCGGCAATCACGTAGGCCGCCAGGCAGCCCATCACCACACCGCTGACCAGAGCGCCCAGGATGATGACGAACGGTCCGAGGCCCCGGGCGCTGTCGGGCAGCTCGGCCGGGCTGATGATGCGGCCGACATCGGTGGAAAGGGTCGAGAGTTGGGCCATCGTGTCCTGCTGGGCGTTCAGCTCACTCCTGATCGACTCCCGCTCCACCGAAAGGGAGACGAAGGACTGGGAACCCTGCTCGGATTGGGCGAGTTCGGCTTCGATGCCGGTCAGCTGATCCTTGAGCAGGGTGATCCGCTCCCCGATGATCTCCTCGGTCGCCGACTTGTTCTCCTCGGCCAGCTGAGATCGATAGTCGAGATAGGTCTGGGCGAAGGTGTCGGCCACGGTCTGGGCCAGGCTCGGAGTGGCGGCCTGGTACGACACATCGAGGATCCTCGACTCGCTGGGGCTCGAGACCGTCACATTGAGGCCCAAGGCGTCGTGTCCGATGTCGACGGATTGCCCGGCCAGCCGTTGGGACACCAGGGCGATCACGGTCTTGGATGTGGCGATTCGTTCCTCGGTGGGCATGTCGACCACGACGTCGGACTCGAAGGTCTCGCTCGGATCGGTCGAGATGGGGGTGACCAGCACCGAGGCCGTGGCCTCATAGCTGGTGGGCACCACGGTCGAGACCAGTACTCCCAGCAGGGTGACAAGGGCGGTCACGGCGCCGATCAGCGTGGCGTGATCCTTGATCGGTTTCAAGTACTGGTCCAGGGGTGCGGTTGTGTCGCTCACCATTGGTCCTCTTTCGGGCACCAGTCGACAGACTGCCGGCTGTCCCATCCCAGTCGGCCCCAACCCGACCGGTCTTTAGGTCCGTCAGATCATCGACCTTGGTGCTGACTAGCGCGGTGACAGCCCGGGGAAGCCGGTGGTGAGCGTCTCCGCCCACCACCGGCTCATGCACCCACTGGTTGTATTGGCGGCTACCGCCCCCAATTCTCCTTGCGGAGACCTTGTCCGACGGTCACCCCATCGGCTCGACTCTGGTTGCCGAGGTCACTCGAGCCTCAGATCGAAGCTGAGGTCGTTGTTGCCGGGCCAGTAGTTGTGAACCTCAACCGCCACCACGTTGGTGCCGTCGATCAGGGCGTCGGTGGCGATCTGGTGGTCCTGTATGTCCTCGTTCGGGCCGGAAACCCAGCTGATCGGCCGGGTCGACCACTCGACGGCGCCGTCCGGCATGTTGACCCTCCGGACCTCGATGCCATTGAGATAGACGACGGCACCATCGTCGGCTCGAAGCCCGAGAGTCAGGGTGTCGACGGCTGCAGCATCGTCAACGGTGAAGGTTCGGGTGAAGTAGTAGGTCTCGTTGCCTCGGGGCAGCTCGGTGGCCAGATCGTTCTCACCGAAGCCCAGGGGTGCCGGACCCTGCTTCTGGTTGTCGATGCCGTTTCGCCAACCCGCCGGAGTGCTGGCGGCGTCGTCGATGTAGTTCCAGGACGATCCTCGGCCCACCAGGGGGCCGGCCGGCGGTTCCTCCGTCGATGCCTGGAGGGCGACATCGAGGCTGAGGTCATTGTTGCCGGACCACACGTTGTGGACCTCGACGGCCAGCACGTTGCTGCCGTCGACCAATGCGTCGGCCGGTACCACATAGTCGACGAACGAGTTCTCGTCATCGCCGCCCTTCCAGATTTCGGCCGTGGTTTCGTACTCGATGAACCCGGCCGGCATGTTGTCTCGAACCAGTTCGGTGCCGTTGAGGTAGACGACCGCCCCGTCGTCGGCCTTGAGCTGCAGTGTCAGCGAACTCGGCCTGGTCCCGGCGAACTCGAAGCTCGTCCTGGCGTAATAGGTGGTCCGGCCGGAGAGGAATGTGGTGGCTTCGTCGCCGTCGCCGAAGCCGAACTCGGCACTTCCGGTCTCCCAGCCGCCGTCGTCGAAGCCGACTTGGCGCCAGGTGGTGCCCAGGTCGGCGCCCGAGTCGTGGTAGCGCCATGACGATCCGGCAGCGACCAGGGTGTCGCCGTCGGGTTCGGGTGGGGGTGGGTTGCCGTCGGGATCGAAGCCGTTGGGGCAGAAGCGCCCGAAGCCTCCGAGCCATCGGGGGCTGCCGCTGTCGACGCCGCCGACATGGAAATCGCCGCCGATCCACAGACAACCGTTGGTGTCGGCGGTGATGGCCCAGGTGCCGTCCCGAGGACTGTGGATGTCGGGCTTGAAGTCCTCGTTGAGCCGGCCGGTGCGAGCGTCGTAGGCCATGATCAACCGGTGAGCCGTCCGCTGTCCGCTGATCGACGAATAGTGGGAGGGAATCCCGTATCGTTCCGAGTAGGTGCAGTGGCAGCCGGCGAACACCCAGTCACCAATGTGCACACCGACCTGGTACGCGCCACCGGCGAATCCGTTCCGATACTCGAAACCGTCGTTGTCGTAGCCGGTGGTGTTGTAGGCGATCATCTGCTGGTCGTCGGCCCGCAGGGTCTGCACGATGTGCTGTTCGCCGATGGCCCACACCGTGTCATCGCCGACGGCGACATCGAAGAACTCGGGCTGGGATCTCGGAAAGTTTCGCGGAAGCTCGATCTTGCCCGGGACCGTGGCCCCGTCGGTGGCGTTCACCGTGTGGAAGTAGCCGGTGTCGGCCTCTCCGTTGACGGCCGAGAAGTAGCCGGCGACATGGACCTCACCCCGGCTCGGGTCGACGTCGATACCCCATACCCCCGAACCGGTGATCTCCGGCTTCCACTCGGTATCGACCACGCCGAGAGCTCCGGAGAAACGAGCGGCCTTGTAAACCCTGGTCCTGATATCGAAGGCGCCCACGGCATGGGAGAAGTTGCCGACGACATAGAGCTCGTCGCCCACGACCTTCATGTCCCGTACCATGGCCCGCAGATCCGACCACGGTCGTTCCACGGAGGCGTCGAAGCCGGGGTCGATCTCACCGGTGACGGGATCGAGTGCGACCAGACCGGTGCGAGCGACGCCGTTGACCTGCTCGAATTCACCGCCGACGACGAGCGTGCCATCCAGGTTCTCGAGCGAGTAGACGGCGTTGTCGAGCTGGGGTCTCCAGGTGCTGATCCAATCGCCACTCGTCAGATCGAACGCGGCGATGTAGTGCTGTGAGATCGGCTCGGAGTAGTTGCTTTCCTGCACGTTGAGGAAGGCCCCGCCGATGAACATCCGGTTGCCGACCTGGGCGAAGTCCCAGACCAGTACGTCCAGCGACGGTGTCTGGGTGGAGGCCGGTTCGAGGCCTGAGACCCCCCAGCCTGGTAGCGGAACCAGGTCGAGGCCGGCCAGGTCGACATCGACCGGCTGGGCCTGAGCCTCACCGACCCCAGGCGTGGCCACAACCAAGGTGGTTGCAGCCAGGACGGAGGTGGCGATCAGCAGGGCCGCTCGGCGGGCTGGTCGCCGCAGAGCCGCACGTGGGCCTGACGCCGGCAACATCGATCGGGCTGGAGACGGGCGCCCGAGCGATGAGGTGGACGATGGGGTGGGAGACGCAGTGGCGGTGCTCACAGCTCATAGCCTCCTTGTGTGCAGGCGGACAGGAAGCCCACCAGGACGGCGAGGCTCCCGCCGGTATCGGTGTCCGTGTCGATTCCGGTGTCGGTGTCGACAGTGGCGGCCAGTGTCGTGGACCAGGCATCGATGTCGTCCACGGTGGACCGGGCCGCTCGATCGGCGGCCGAGGCCACAAGGTCGGCCGCCGCCCGTTCGTCGCCGTCGTCCAGCGCGGTCAGTGCCCGCTCGACATCACCGCAGGCCATGGCGGCCGCCTCGTCCAGACGGTTGAGTTCGCCCGCCTCGTTTCGGGTCCGACCGTCGCGGATGCCGACGGCCTGGCCGGCGGCCGGAGCCTGATCGAGGGGTTCCACGGCCTCCAGTACCTCACCCCGGCCACGGTCGCCCGCACCATCGAGTCCATCGAGTTGGCGTCGGACTTCGGGAAGCACCTCGTCGGGTCGGCCAAGCTCGGGCTGACCTACGGAGATCTGCGGCTCGGGCTCGATCGGCTGGTCGCTGGCGGGAAGCACGAATCCCGAACCGGAGATCTCGCCCCTTCCGGGGTCGGCCTCGGTGGAGCCGACCTGCTCGAGTCCGGTGTCGGCACCGCCTCGATCATGGTTGGGGGACGGCGCCGATTGCGCGTTGTCACCACAGGCCGCCATCACCAGCACCGTGGCGACGACGAGGAAGGCGGCGCGAAGCCGCTCGGGGTGGGAGTGCATGGACTCTACGAGTATCAGCGGTCACGACGGTGGTAAATAGACCGGCGTGACCATTGCCATGAGTCGGATTTCGAACTCGATCGGCCACAGGGATCGGTGGGCCGGGGGCATGTTCACCCCATCGGTTCGCCCGTCAGGCTTCAAAGGGCGGAAACGGCGTCGTCCAGGGCGGTGAGGAATCGATCATTCTGGGCCTCGGTACCGATGGTGACCCGAATCCCGTCGCCGGTGAAGGGGCGTGTCACGACACCGTTGCGTTCCAGATGGTCGTAGACGGTGTCGGTGTCGGCTCCCAGCGGGAGGTAGACGAAGTTGCCGAGGGATGCGGGCAGATGGTGGCCGGCACCGGTCAGCGCCGCCGCAACCCGGCCCCGTTCGGCCACGATGGCGTCGATCTTGGGCTGGATCACATCCAACGACTCGAGGGCGGCCAGGGCGGCCGCCTGGCCGGCACCGTTCACGGCGAAGGCGAGCAGGATCTTGTCCAACTCGGTGATGATGGACGGATCAGCGATGGCGTATCCCACCCGCAATCCGGCCAGGCCGTAGGCCTTTGAAAAGGTCCGGGTCACCACCAGGTTCCGGTACCGGGGCAGCAGCTCGTGGACCGGGTCGCCCAGCGCCGGATCGTTGAACTCCCGATAGGCCTCGTCGACCAGCACGATCACGGAGTCGGGGATGTTGGCCAGGAGTTCTCGGATCTGGGCGGTGGAGATGGCCGTCCCGGTCGGGTTGTTGGGTGTGGCCAACAACACCAGCTTGGTCCGTTCGTCGACGGCGCGCCCCACCGCTTCCATGTCGAAGTGGTGGTCGATCAAGGGTGCTTTCACCGCCGCACCGCTCATCATCTGGGTGTAGACGGGATAGGCCTCGAACGACAGCCAGGGGAAGACAACCGGGTCCCCGGGGTCGACGAAGGTGAGGCACAGTTGCTGGAGGATGCCGACCGAACCGCAGCCGACGGTGACATGGTCGACATCGACCCCGATCCACTCGGCCAGGGCGGACCGCAGGGCGGTGGCCCGATGGTCGGCGTAGAGGTTGGCGTCGGCCGCCGCTCGGCGGGCCGCGTCGACGACCGCCGGGATGGGGGCGAACGGGTTCTCGTTGGAGGCCAGCTTGATGGCCTCGGTGATGCCGTGTTCCTGTTCGGCCTGGGCCGCCGACTTTCCAGGCCGATAGGCGGCCAAGGCCCGGATGGCGGGGCGCACACTGCCCACGGTGCCGGCAGCCGTAGCCTCGGTGTCGTTTGTCGTGGTTCCGGTGCTGTCGGTGGTGTCGGTTGTCGTGGTTCCGGTGCTGTCGGGGCTGTCGGCGCCAAGGGTGTTACCAGCGGTCATGGCTTCACCGTAGCGGGCCGTGGTCGCGGCCGATGGCTCGTGACTGGGGGATGACACTGGCTGATGGCCGGAAAGCTGCTAGGTTTTCACTGTGGCATTTCTGTGCGGCCGACCGGGATGTGGTCAGGAATCTGCGGCGACACTGCAGATCGATGCAGTAGCGGCCTCGGTATCCCTGGTCGATCCCAGGATCAGTCGTGACGGTGTGCCGTTGTGTGCCGGTCACGCCGACTCCACCACGCCACCCCTTGGCTGGGCTATGAACGATCTCCGCAGCACGGCGAAGGCTCTGGGACGAGACGGCGGCATCGAACCCACGGTCACCGCCACGCCGCCTCGGGTCCGACCGGTCCATGAAGACGACCCGGCCCGAGCCGATGGCGACGAGCCCGAGGACGGCCACCGGTCGGGCCACATGCCGCGCCGGCAGTCCATCCTGGAGCGGGTTCGTCAGGAGTCACTCGACCTCGACGACGTGGAACCCGGTGTGGGTTCGTCACCGTCGCAACGCCCGGCGGCCCGAGCCGAGAAGGCGGTGGCCCGCTCACTGACCGACGACGAAGCCGAGCGGGAATCCACCGAGCGGTTCATCGCCCGGTCGCTGGAACGCAGGCGGTCCGGTCGGCGCTCGGCCGACAGTGTTCCCGATACCCGACCAAGCCGGCGCCGAGAGGTGGCCGAAGAGCAGCCGGAGGAAGATCGGTTCCCCTGGCACTTCAACTTCGACGATGACGACGAGCCGGCCGAACTTCAGGCGTCGACCCCGTTGCTGTCCCGGGCCTTCCGCTCCACAACCGGCTGACACGACAGAACCCCCGCCACCGATGGCGGGGCGGGGGTCCGTCGGCCGTTGGGCTTGGCGGCCGGTAGGTCGGGAGGGGGCGAGTCCTCGGTCTCAGACCGGCTCGGGTGCGTGGTCGATCGGCGGCTCGTAGGCGTCGAGCGGCGGGCAGGCGCAGGCGATGTTGCGATCACCGTACACATTGTCGATTCGGCCCACCGGACAGAAGTACTTGTCTATCGTCATACCGGGCAGGGGAAACGCAGCCTGACGGCGGGAGTAGGGCCGGGTCCAGTCGTCGACCAACAACTCGTCAAGGGTGTGGGGGGCGTGACGCAGCACACTGTCCTCGACGGGCACGGTGCCGATGGCGACCTCGTCGATCTCAGCCCGGATGGCGATCATGGCGTCGCAGAACCGATCGAGTTCGGCCAGACTCTCGGACTCGGTGGGCTCGATCATCAGCGTGCCCGCCACCGGGAACGACATGGTCGGGGCGTGGAACCCGAAGTCGGCAAGACGCTTGGCCACATCGTCGTTGCTGACCCCGGTGTCGTGGCTGATGGTGCGCAGGTCGATGATGCATTCATGGGCCACCAGCCCGTTGGCTCCCGTGTAGAGCACCGGATAGTGGTCTCGTAGGCGGAAGGCGATGTAGTTGGCCGCCAGTACCGCGGCCTCGGTGGCCTCCCGCAGTCCCTCCGGGCCCATCATCTTCATGTACATCCACGAGATGGGCAGGATGCCGGCCGAACCCCATGGGGCGGCGGCCACCGCGCCGTGTTTGCCGGCCTCGCCCACGGGGATGACGGGGTGGCCGGGCAGGAACGGAGCCAGATGTTCCCGCACCGCCACCGGCCCCACTCCGGGCCCACCGCCGCCATGGGGGATGCAGAACGTCTTGTGCAGGTTCAGATGACTGACGTCGGACCCGAACCGGCCGGGCTTGGCGATGCCGAGCAGGGCGTTCAGGTTGGCCCCGTCGGTATAGACCTGGCCCCCGGCGTCATGGATCATGCGGCAGATGTCGCCCACTGCGGTCTCGTACACCCCGTGGGTCGAGGGATACGTGATCATGAGAGCGGCCACGGTGTCGCCGTGTTCGGAGATCTTGGCCTTCAGATCGTCCACATCGACATTGCCCTCGTCGTCGCAGGCCACGACCACCACCCGCATGCCGGCCAATATGGCCGACGCCGCGTTGGTGCCATGGGCCGACGACGGGATGAGGCAGATGTCGCGGCCGTCCTCGCCCCGGCTGCGGTGCCACTGGCGGATGGCGAGCAGACCGGCCAACTCACCCTGGCTGCCGGCGTTCGGCTGTAGCGACACCTTGTCATAGCCGGTGACCTCGGCCAGGGCCTGCTCCAGCTCGTCGATCAGCAGTCGGTACCCGGTGGTTTGATCGGCCGGAGCGTAGGGGTGGATGTTGGCGAACTCGGGCCAGGTGATGGGCTCCATCTCGGCCGCGGCGTTGAGCTTCATGGTGCATGAGCCGAGGGGGATCATGGTGCGATCGAGGGCCAGGTCCCGGTCGGCCAGACGGCGTAGCCATCGCAGCATCTCGTGCTCGCTGCGGTAGAGGTGGAAGTTGGGGTGGGTCAGGAACTCGCTGTTTCGTCGCAGTTCGCCGGGAAGATGAGAGGCGGGCTCACCGCCGTCGAGCAGGTCCGAAACGTCGCCCGACCCGCCGGTCAGGATCGAGACCAGCCGGGCCACCAGCTGCCGGGTCGTGGTCTCGTCGAAGCTTGCGGTCAGGTGGTCGCCATCGACGAGGCGAAGATTGATGCCATGGTCCCGGGCTGCCGCCACCAGCGCCTCGGCCCGACCTTCGGCCTTCACCATCACCGTGTCGAAGAACGCCCCGGTGACATCGAACCCGTGACCGGCCATGGCCTGGGCGAACGCCGCCGCCCGTTGATGGACACGCTCGGCGATGGCGGTCAGGCCCTCGGGGCCATGCCAGGCGGCGTAGGCGGCGGCGACGTTGGCCAGCAGGGCCTGGGCGGTGCAGATGTTGGAGGTGGCCTTCTCCCGCCTGATGTGCTGCTCCCGAGTCTGCAGGGTCAACCGGTAGGCGGGCCGACCGGCCGAGTCGACCGACACCCCGACCAACCGGCCGGGCAGGGTACGAACGTGCTTTTCGGCGGTGGCCATGAATCCGGCGTGGGGTCCGCCGAAACCCATCGGCACCCCGAATCGCTGGGCCGAGCCGATGACGACGTCTGCGCCCAGCTCGCCGGGGGGTGTGATGAGGCAACAGGCCAGCAGGTCGGTGGTGACGGCCACTTTGGCCCCGCCGTCGTGCACCGCGGCGACGTGGGGGGCGATGTCGATCAGCTCGCCGGTGGACGCCGGCTGGGCCAGCAGGGCTCCGAAGAGCCGTCCCGGCAACGATCCGTCCAGTAGGCGGTCGGCCGACCCGATGATGAGTTCGATGCCCAGGGGCTCGGCCCGTGTCTCCAGCACCGCCCTGGTCTGGGGATGGCAGCCCTCGTCGACGAAGAAGGCGTTGTTGGCCGACTTGGCGACGCGTCGAAGCATGGTCATGGCCTCGGCCGCCGCCGTGGCCTCGTCGAGAAGGGACGCGTTGGCCATCTCGCAACCGGTCAGATCGGCCACCATGGTCTGGAACGTCAATAGCATCTCCAGACGGCCCTGACTGATCTCGGGCTGGTATGGCGTGTACGAGGTGTACCACGCCGGGCTCTCGATCATGTTGCGACGGATCACCGGAGGGGTGATGCAGTCGTTCCAGCCGGTTCCGAGAAGCGAGGTACACACCGTGTTCTGCTCTGCGATGGCCCGCAGCGCGGCCAGGGCCTCGTGCTCGGTCATGGGCCCGTCGACGTCGAGCGGCTCGTCGATCTGGATCGACCGGGGGACGGCCGCCTCCAGCAACTCATGGGCCGACGAGTAGCCCAGCAGCTCGAGCATGGAGGCCTGCTCGGACGGGCCGGTTCCGATGTGACGTCGAGCAAAGGAATCGGACATGTTTCTCAACCTCGGTGATAGCGGGGAGCGACGAAGGGCAGGTCGATCACGGTGCAGGGCACGTTCTTGCCCCTGACGTCGGCATCCAAACGGGTGCCGATCGACGACGAGTTCGGCTCGACATAGCCCATCGCCACCGGACCGTCGACGCTGGGGCCGAATCCACCACTGGTGACCACACCCACCGGGGAAGCGTCGATCGAGAGCGGCGAACCGTCCCGCACCGGTCGACGGCCCTGAGGCTTGATCCCCACGCGGATCCGGGACGGACCGTCGGCCAGTTCGGCCTTGATTCGGGCCCCGCCGGGGAAGTCGCCCGCTTCCCTTCGGCGCTTGGGCATGGACCAGACGAGATCGGCCTCGACCGGGCTGGTGGTCGCGTCCAGATCGTTGCCGTAGAGACAGAGGCCGGCCTCCAGCCGAAGGGTGTCTCTGGCCCCCAGACCGGCCGGGTGAACCGCCTCGTGGTCGAGCAGGAGGCGGGCCAGCCGTTCGGCATCGTCGTGATCGACGGCGAACTCGAAGCCGTCCTCTCCGGTGTAGCCCGATCGGGCGGCCATGACCGGGATGTGGCGGATGGTCATCGGCCGGTTGTCGAGGAAGACCATGGACGCGGCGATGGTGGGATCATCGGCCAGCTCGGCCACGACCTCGGCCGCCGCCGGGCCCTGCAGGGCCAGCAGTGAGACGTCGGGCCGCTCGATCACGTCGACGTCGCTCAGCCGTTCCGTGAGGTAGGCCAGATCGACCTGGCGCCGGGAGGCATTGGCCACCATCGACAGGTGTGATCCCCAGTTGGTGACCATGAAGTCGTCGACGACACCGCCGTCGTCGTTGAGCAACAGGCCGTAGCGTTGCCGGCCCTCGTGCAAGGTGGCGACGCCGGCCGGGGTCACGGTCTCCAGGCTGCGGGCCGGATGGTCCCCCCGCAGCTCGATGACGGCCATGTGCGAGACGTCGAACAGAGAGGCCTCGGACCGGCACCAGGTGTGCTCGGCGATGACGCCACCATGGTCGCCGCCGAACTGGATGGGCATATCCCAGCCGGCGAAGGGAACCATTCGGGCGCCCAGTTCCAGATGGAGGCCGTGCAGGGGCGTGGTTCTGAGATCATCGTCCGATGCCGTGACCGACCCTGTCGGATCCGCTGTCGATTTGTCTGCCATCACTCGCTCTCCCGGTGTCCCACTTGGACAACAGTAGCCCCGACGGCGGTGAATCTGCCGCAAACGGCCGGACCGGTCAGAGGTCGCCGAGCAGCTCCAGTGAGGTGGTGGCCATATTGCTCACCTGTTCACGGTAGGAGTCGGTATCGGCGGTATTGTCGCCCATGACCCCCTTGAGGTAGCGGGACAGCACGCCTTCCACGATGGCGGCCAGCCGCCAATGTTGAAAGGCCTGGTAGTACTGCTGATAGTGGGTCACATGGTCCCGATCGAAGCTGGTGCGGTCGCAGTAGGCGTCGAGAAGCCGGGATCGGGTCCAGAACCCACCGGCCTGGGTGGGAAAGGCGGTGGCACCCCGGTAGTTGTCCTCACCCGGCTCCAGCCAGTTGTTGAGCAGGTAGCCGAGATCGGCCAACACGTCGCCCAGGGTGCACAGTTCCCAGTCCAGGACGGCGGCCACTCGGCTCGAGCCTTGGTCTATCAGCATGTTGCCCAGTCGGTAGTCGCCGTGCACGATGCCGGTGTAGCGCTGCTCCGGCTTGGTGTCGACCAGTCGCTGGTACGCCTGGTCCATAGCCGGGAGCTCCCGGGTCTTCGTCATCTCCCACTGGGTCCGCCACCGCTTGAGCTGGCGATCGACGTAGCCCTCGGTTCGTCCCAGGTCGCCCAGGCCGATGTCGCCGGGGACGGCGGTGTGGAGCTCGGCCAGGACCTCCACCACCGAGTCGCTGACCCGCTGTCGCTGCTCCCGGTCGGGAAGCGATGACTCCACCGTTTCCTCGTCGTGGAGCACGACGCCCGGTACGTAGTCCATCACATAGAACGGGGCACCGTTCACCGACTCGTCGCGGCACAGACCGCGGGCGGTCGGCACCGGGACCGACGTTCTGCCGACGGCGGAGATGACCCGATGTTCCCGTTCCATGTCATGGGCCGTGGCCAGGACCGCGCCCAGCGGAGGCCGGCGCAGAACCAGCCGCCGCCCGACGTCGTCGATCACATCGAAGGTCAGATTGGAATGGCCGCCCTCGATGACGGCGAATCGGAATGGCGGCCGCACACCGTCGATCGTGGTGGTCAACCATGCGGTGACCGACTCGACGTCGATGCCGGCCGGAGCCGATCCGGAGGAGGGAGCGCTGTCGGAAGCAGGGGTTGACATCACCCACTGTGATAGCCGATGCCGGCTTCGACCGTCGAGATGGCCGACGACGGGCTTGCCTAGGCTGCCCGCCGACCGGGGACTGGGCCACGTCGGCTGGCGCCACTACGCTGAGATCATCGCTGCTGAGAATCCGACGTGCGCCGACTCCGGCGGTCGCTGCATCCGAACCGATGAGGTCCGGATAGGGCACCGCTGCTTGGCTCCGAGTGTCACCGTCACGAATCGACATCGTTCCCAGCTCATGGTTGCCCTCGCCGTCATTACCGTCGTCGTGCTCGCCGGCTGCGGGAGCCTGTTCGGACAGGACGCCGAGAACGGCGCTTCAGGGGGAGCCGAGTCGCCGCCCACCCAGTCCGAAGACACTCCCAGCCCTGACCCCGAGGACGGCACCTCGACCGATGACGAGTCCTCCGATGACGAGTCGGGCGCCGAGGGTGGTGTCGATGCCGGTGGTGGGGACGAAGACGGTGGTGGGCCGGAGAACAATGACCGAGGGCAGGTTGAGGACATTCCCGGACTGCTGGGCGACGAGGAGGCGGCTCGGATCATCGGCGAGCTGGGGGGTCAGTTGGCCATTGGTGACGGCAGTGTGGTTGCCGTGGCCCGCCCCGATGGAAACTCCTACCAGGCCCTCGATGGTGATTCCCAGCTCATCGCCGCCCAGCCCACCTGGTCCCGGGCCGGTGACAAGCTGGTGTGGAGTTCGGTTTCCGCCCTCCGGCAACTCGCCCGGGTCCAGTCGTTCGACGAAGAAGGCGTTGCCGATGGCGTCCCCCTCGACAGCGAGGCCCAGGGTCCGCCGGTGTTCTACTACCAGTGGACCGATGACGGAGACACGATCATGTATCTCCGGAACTCACCGACCGGGACCAACATCGAAGCCGGTGCGCTGATCCCCGGTCGACCGATCGAGCCGGTGGACGGCGGTGCCCCGTTTTTCGTGAGCTGGTCGCCGACCGGCGATCGAGTGGCGGCCAACGTCGACAACCGGTCCGTGCGTATTTACGACCAGTTCGCCTCGGTGGCGCAGAACGGTGCTTCTGCCGGCGACGACCAGCCCGTCTTCCAGTTGCTGATCGATGGGACCGGTTTCTCCGCCCCGGCCTGGATCGACGAAACCACGGTGCTGATCGTGCTCGACGGCTGGCTCACCGCACTGGTACTGGACGAGAACGGTCGGGAGCGGGAGCGGGTTCGTGTCACCCAGGCGGCCACGCCGGTTCGTTTCGTGGTCAGTCCCGACCGTCGCCGGGTGGCCTATCAGGCCGTCGACCAGTTCGGACCGGAGATCGATCAGGCCGGATTGCCGACTGTGGACGACCGGGGCGAACGGTTCGGATCGAGGCCGATCGGACCGGAAGCGGGACTCGACACCGGAGTGGGCGTGGACCCGGTTCAGGTTCCCGTGCCGCGGGCCCTGGTGGTCTACGACCTGGAGACGGGCAGCCGGGAGACCGTGACCGATGATGCGGCCCTGGCCTGGGAGTGGAGCCCTGACGGCACCAAGCTGGCTTGGCTTCGCCCGGAGTCGGCCGGTGGCCGGAGCGCCCGTTGGCGGTTCTGGTCGGTGAACGGAGAGCAGCCGGCCGGCGATCGGACCACGCCGGTGGTGGCGATCTCGGACAAAGAGGCGTTGAATTACCTTCCGTTCTTCGCCCAATACACCCAAAGCGTGAATCGTTGGAGCCCCGACTCGACGGCTTTCGCCATTGCCGGGAGGATCGCGCCGATATCGGGTCCGCCTCGACAGGGCATCTGGGTTCACCTGGTGGACCAGCCGGCCCGGCCGGTGCTGGTGGCCGAGGGTGATTTCGTGACCTGGGGCTCGGGGCCGACGCCGCCGGCGATCGGTCCCTCGCCGGCCTGATCGACCGCCATCGCGTCGACGTGGCCCGACGGGTCACGGAGCCGGCCATCTGGGTAACCATGTTGATCCATGCGACAGAGGCGGCATCGTCCGCTAGTCTTGTGCCCGGTGTTGAGCTGCTTCGGCAGTTCAGCCGCCGCACCACCAAGCATGTGACGCTATCGAACGCGTTCCGGCCCTCGAGGTACGGAACGGGTGGTGGCGTTGTTGCTTGATTGCGATCGGTCGACGAGCACTCGTCGATCGGCCCGCATCCGTGGGCCCACGGGCCCTATCCGCCGCACTAGAAAGACAACTGTCAGATGGAAGACCCGAAGTCGTCCGTGTCCGACCTGACCCCCTGGTTCGACCAGGCCGGGACCCCGACCGACCCGGTGAACCCGGTGATGTCGTCCGATCGACCGGACCGACAACGTCATCGTCCGGACGCCACCGACAAGACCATGGCGCCGTCGGGTCCCGGGTTCCTCACCGACACCGAGGCATTCGAGTTGTTGGCCGTCGGCATGACCGATTCCTCCGACGCCGTGGTCCCTCCCTTCTCGAAGGACGAGCCGGTCGAAACCGAGATGGATGACGACGAGCCCCTTCTCGTCCGGAACCCCGATGAAGGTTCGGTGGGCAACGAGCTCCCGACCAGCCGAATCGACCGTGCCCGAATCGCTGATGCCAGTGCCGTGACCGATGCCGACACCGATGGTGGCCGAGCCGACATCGACATCTCCGGGACCGGATCCTCGGCCGACGGGTTCTGGGCCGACTGTGACGATCTGCCTCCCCTGGTCGTCATCCCCGATGAGCAGCGGAACCACCGTCGCAACCAGATAGTCCATCCGGGCCGGGCCCGGCCAGGCGGCGTCGGATCTGAGCCGAGCGGCGAACCGGCGGTGAGCGTCGACGATGAGATGGTCACCCTGGGCCGCCTACCCGACCGGGATGAGGTGGTCTCCACCGGCCCGGTCGAGACCGACCGGGCCGCATCGGCCCGGACCATGCGAGATGTGAACGAGATCGAACGCATCTACGAGCACTACGCCGGCCCCGTGGTGGCGGTGGCCGCCACGCTGCTGTCGGAGCAGGCCGCCATCAATGAAACCCTGTATGAGACCTTCGCCACCGCCTGGCGAGCCGCGTCGTCGTTCGAGTCGGTGGGGCCGAAGGGGCCGTGGTTGTTCACGCTGGCTCGACGCTGTGGTCAGGACCGGGCCCTGTCGCCCGAGGTTCGAGGTGAGGAGCGGGCATCCGGCATCTATCCCGCACCCAGTCATCGAGGCGAGTCGGTGGCTGGGATGGACGAGGTGTGGGAGGCGTGGGAGGTCCGCCTCGCCCTGGAACAGCTAACCCTGTCGGACCGCAACGTTCTGCGACTCATTCATTATCAGGGCCTGATCCATTCCGAGATCGCGTCGGAATTGGCCATCCCTGTGGGCACGGTGAGGTCGAGGGCCTACGCCGGATCCCGGCGCTTGGTCGAGTTGCTGGACCATATGATCCGCCCCCAGGCCCAGCACACGGTCGACGACGATCTGACCTCGGCCCTCACCTGGTATCTGTCGGGTATGGCCGACGGGTCCGAGCTGGACGAACGCCAACGCCGAGCCGTCAAGCGAATCCAGCATCAACTGGCCTCGGCGCCGGCATGGATACAGCCCGCGCCGGCGGTCCGGAGCCGTGTCTCCCAATTGGCCGAGGTCGAGGAGCTGCGATCTTCGGGTCGTGGGCCGCGGCCGGTGAGTCGGGACGAGGCCGGCCGGCCCCGGATCGGTTCCCTGGGCCGTACCACGGTGCACTACGACATGGCCGAAGCCGAGGAGCTGTTCTACACCCGGCGCCGCCATGAACTGCCGATCGACGATGAGGCGGAAACCGACGTCGCCGAGGGCCCAAGGGTGCCCGTTGTCGTCCTGATACTGGTGGCGGTCGGGCTCTTCGCCTTGATCTGGGCCGGATGGCGGTCGACGACGGGAACCGGTGACGAGGCCGCCACCGGCACCGGAGGGGCGCAGACCGACGCCGAGTCCGAACCGCTCGAGGGCGACGATTCGACCGTCACCGATCAACCCACGGCAGGAATCGAGGCTGCCGTGGAGCAGGGCGAGGCGGGGTCGTCGGCGTCGGACACGACCTTGGTCTACGAGCTCATGGCCACCGATGTCGATCCCGAGGCAAAGGCACTGGTCCTGGTGACTCCAACGGCAGGGGGAGCCGAATTCGAGCTGCAGATCCAAGCCTTGCAGCCAACCGTCGGCGATCTGTATCTGGCGGCGTGGCTCGTCAACGGTGATCAGTGGGGCCGAAGCGGCGGGCAGGTCACCGGCGCCGACCCCACGGTTCAGTCGGTCGACCCCGGGGTCGAGGGGGAGTCGACGGACGGCAACGATATGCCGCTGGCCATACCCCTCGGCTCGTTTCAGTGGGCACAGGCAAGCGGTGGTTTCCGGTTCTCCAGTGCCACGGTGGACGACCGGTTCGACACCATAGTTGTCACCCGACAACGCCCGGCCGATCCCATCGGTCCCAGTGGTCCGGTGGTCTTCTTCGGATCGCTTGGTTCGTGACGACCGTCGACGCTCAGCGTCAACCGACGAGGCGCCATCCCAGGCGATCCCGCCCGATGCTGCGGGAATAGAAGACCACGATCCATGACGTGTTGGGTCCGACGTTCATGCTGATGTCGGTTCCATAGAAGCCGTCACCGGCGAAGGCGCCGTCCCAGCGGTAGTCGGTGGCGCCGGGGTCGATGGTCCCCTCGGCCATGGTCACGTTTCGCACGCCATTCTCCACCGTGTACAAACCGAACGCCTCGGCCCGGGCCCCGGCTGCTTGATTGTTGTTACGGACCAGGTAGTCGGCGAAAAGCGGCTCTCCGGCCAGGGGGATCACACTGAGCAGTTGGATTGGTCCGGTGCCGCAATACCAATGGGTTCCCTCGGGATACCAACGCAAATAGCCGGCCATCGGTATCCGGGTATTGGTGCGGCGCACGAACTCCTCCGATTCGCTGAACGCCACCATCAACGACCCCCGGGAGTATCCCCGCTCCAGCGACTGGATCCAGTGGCGGCGTCCGGTGCGGTCGGGAGCCCGACGCAGAACGTTGCGATAGACGAGTTCGACGAAATCGTCGTTGCTGGTGTCGCCGTAGCGGGATTGAAACTCCGATGAGCGGAAGAAGTAGTCCGAGATCTGCTCCAGGCTGGCTTCGCCGTTCTTGTAGACACTTGTCCAGTAGTGAAAGCCGACCGGATCGGGTTGACGAAGGAAATACGCCTGGTACAGCCGGGTGATCGAGTCGGTCATCTCCGGGCAGTCGCTGGGATAGCTCTCGGCGGCGGCCGGCGATGCCGGCGTCACCGCAAGCAACACACCGGCCGTGAAAGCCAGGATCACCGAGAGGACTCGGCGCATCGCCCCCGAGGAACGGTGGGCCTTGTTCCGGTCGCCGACGCGATGGGCCGCTTCGGTGCCGGATCGGTTGTGGCCGCTGGGGTTTCGGCCGTCTGAGGTGGGTTCGGAGAGCATGGCTCGGCGGCACCGGTGGCCGCACATCACGGTTGCGCTTCTGGGCCGCGACGAGTGTAGCAGGCAAGTTGCCGGTGATTCGAGGCGAGGTGGCACCCATGGAGGCAATTGCTCACTGATCGACGTGAGTGTGACGACCGAAGGTGCACCAACAGACGCGAACTATCGACACGCGACAAGAAGTATCGACGTATATGCACGTGGTCGTAATGCCAGTATTAGCGCTTATGCAAGGACATTCTTGTCGCATCTAAGATGGAAAATAGCCTGGCGCATGTTTGTCAATTGACGCGCTATCTTTTCGTTAGTGAGTCCGCAATCAGGTGTTCCCTACGAGAAGCGCCAGCCATCACCGGAGCTGCGCTCGTTCTTGGATCCCCTGAAGCCGGGTGCGTACTTCGACTGTGGTCGGGCCCGGCTCTACGGTATCGACGAGGTTCTCGAGCAGGAGGCGGAGCGTCGAGGCCGGCCCATAGGCGCCGATCACTTCCAGCTCGTGGCCACCGATGGTGGGCTGATCTTCTGTCGGGCCTCGATCACGTTCGCCATCGCCGCCCGGTGGAAGGACATCACCATGTCCCGCCCTGTCGCCCACTCCGGCGACGAGCGGGTTGATCTCGCCGTGGTGTGGCCCAACCACGGTGAGCTGACCTTCACCGTGAGTCGCCGTCTGGCCAGCAATATCTTCCGCCGCTGGCTGCAGTTCCAGGCTCAGAACACTCGTCGCCATCAAGTTGAGCAGGCGGCTCGTTACGAGCGCAGCCAGCGGACCCGGCCCGAGCCCGAGTCGGAGAGCGACGGTACGGGTCGGACCCTGGCGACGTCGGCGATGCCGGCGCCGGAGACTTTGCAGCTGGACGACGGCGAACGCGAGGTGCTGCGAACGGCTGTTCAGTCCGGCGAAGTGGGGTTGGCGCCCACGCCGGTGCGCCATGGCACCGGGTCGGGAGCCGAACGGCCTCGGACCGACATGGAGATCACCCGGGTTGTGCCGGCCGGCGACATTGCGGCGACCACCCATTTCGACGATCAATCCGCCCAGGCATCCCCGGAGGTGCCGGGACAGGCCGTATCGGAGGACACCGAATCCGACCTGATCGATTTGACCGATGGCCCAGGTGTCACCGCCACCGGCTCGCCGGGCGATGATTGGCGCAACGGTTGGACCTACAGCGACGATCATGAGCGTTCCAACGGTCACGACCGTTGCGACGATCCCGACCACGCCGACCATGCACCCTCTCCGACACTGGTGCGACGGCCGGTTGACGACGTCGACCGTATGCGGCGGGCCGCGGCCGATACCCAGATCTTCCCCGACACCTTGGAGTCCGACTCCGTATCGGGCAAAGCCAGGTTCCGGGGGCGGGGTTTGCCCATCCTCGGTGGCGGTTCCCGCCGTTCCGCCGACGCGTCGGGCCGAGTCCGGCTCGGTGACCTGGCCACTACCTACGACGCCGATCCCGATCTCGACCGTCATCGAGCCGGCGACCGGGACGGCGCCTACCGTTCTCGGGGCGGGTACCTCGACGGGCTCCCAGCAACCGCTGGTGATGCCGCACTGGCTTCCTCGGGAGCGCCCGATCGTCGTACCCGCCCCGAATCATCACTCGACTCCTCGGCCCGGTCCGTGGCGGCGCGCCGCAGTGGCGACGAAGCCAGGCCGGTACCGGTTCCTCAGATCGCCGGAGCCCGGTTGCAGACCTCGGAGTCGTTGCGTCGTCGCCATGCCGACGGGCTGGACATCCGCTCGGTGGTGCTGACCGATTCCGAGTCGTCGCTATGGTCCGACATCTGGCATCGTCATCGCATCAGCATCTTGGCCACCGTCAGCCTGGTCGCCCTTCTCGTCATCGCTGTTTCCAGCCTTCTGGCCCGTGACGACGACGCCTCCGGCTCCATGGTCGACGCCGACATCGCCATTCCCACCCGTCAGGACCCGGCCGACGCCGATCCGCTCGCCGGTGGCGAGGCGACAGTGGCCTCGACGCCGCCGGCCGGATCGAACACCGACGGCTCCGACATCGAGCCCAATTCGCCGGTAATCGTCGACACCGGCGACGGTGGGGCGCAAACCGACAGCGGCGCCACCGATACCGTGGGTCAGTCGGGTTCCGGTGCGACTGGGACCGAAGAGACCACGGCGACGACCACCGTGCGCATCTGTCACTCGAACTACGGGGGCTGTGTTCCGGTCGCTCCCGATGTCGACTGCGAGGGTGACGGTGACGGTCCCGCCTTCCTGTCCGAGCCGGTGGTGATCTTCGGTGAGGATGTGTACGAACTCGACACCGATGGTGATCGGGAGGCCTGCGAGCCCGATCAACCCTCGGCCGACCAGGCCGACACCTGACCCCGACTAGGCCCAAACCCCTCCGCGAACCTTGTGCGGTCGACGATCCGTCGATGGGTCGGCCGGAGCTCAAGGTTCGGCTGTCGGGGTTCGGGGTGGCCCGCCCTAGCGGCGACCGGTCAGGAGGTGTGCCATCCAGTCACCACTGGTCGATGACCACTCGGCGTCCAGATCGGGATGGAGCCGCAGCAGACGGTCGGCCTGGTCGACAAGATAGCCCGACAACACCAGGTGGCCGTCGGTGGCCAGGAGCCGACGCAGGGTGTCGGCCACGGCGATGTGTTCGACCAGCAGCAGGTTGGCCACGACGACGTCGAAACCTTGATCGAGGCGTGTCTCGACCGGGGAGTCCACGGCGGCCTCGATGGTGCCGGTCATCACCTCGACCTGCACTCCGTTGTTCGACGCGTTGGTCGCCACCACCGACTCACAGGCGGCATCGACATCGACGGCGACAACGCAGCCGGCACCGGCCTTGGCCGCGGCCACCGCCAGCACACCCGATCCGGTCCCGACATCGAGGACTCGGAGATCGGAGAGGTGGCGGCCGTCGGATGCTCGATTCAGGGCAGTGCCGAGAATGTGGAGCGCCAGCCGAGTGGTTGGATGGTGGCCGTGGCCGAACGTCGGTCCGGCCACCACCGAGATAGACCGCACGGCCTCACCCACTGCGAACCGTACGGTGGTGGATGGGGATGGGGGAGTGGCCGGCTGTTCGGCGTCGGCCCCGGTCACGGGACGGGCTGTGACATCGAGTACCGGGGAGCGAAGCTGCCCGACAGCGGTCTGCGCCTGACCACGATCGGCAAAGCCTGCCACCAACCGGCCGTCGATTTCGGTCACTCCCGTGGTGCCCAGATCCCACAGGGTCGCCACAAGGATGACGTCGGCGTCGAGATCGAGTCGACTCGGGGCCTTGGCCCGCAACTCCACCAGCCACGGCTCGATCCCGCCGTCGGGTCCGTTCACGATTGACGATCCTATCCTGCACTGTTTCGACCGTGGCCGGGGCTCGGTCCACCGGGTAGAAAGAAGAGGTGAGCTCCGCCACTGATTCCCAATCCGTCATCCTGGCCGCCATCGACATGGGCACCAACTCGTTTCACCTTGTGGTGGCACGGGGTGATGATCAGGGCGGATTCGAGGTTCTGACCAGTGAGAAGGAGACGGTTCGGCTGGGTCAGGGAAGCGGTGAGATGAAGTTGCTGGCCGACGACGCCATGGACCGGGGCGTCGATGCCCTGACCCGCATGATGGCCGTGGCCGCCAGCCATGACGCCGAGGTGGTGGCGGTGGCCACCAGCGCGGTACGGGAGGCCACCAACCGGCAGGTCTTCCTTGATCGGGTGAAGGCCGAGACCGGGTTGACGGTGGAGATCATCAGCGGATTCGAGGAGGCAAGGCTGATCCATCTCGGCGTCCTGCAGGCTTTGCCCATCTACGATCGACGGATCCTCCTGGCCGACATCGGGGGTGGCAGTACCGAACTCCTGGTAGGGGAGGGCGAATCCATCAAGGCGGCCCGAAGCATGAAGCTCGGGGCCATTCGGCTCACCGAGCGGTTCTTTCCCCCGGACATCATGGCCTCCCTCGAAGGCGAGGCCCTGATCAAGAAGCAGGCCAGGGGGGCCAGGAGATGTCGCAAGTATGTTCGGTCCATGCTGGCGCCGGTGGCCCACGACCTGAAACCACTGGGTCATGAACTGGCCATCGGCAGTTCCGGCACCATCACCGCCGTGGCCCGAATGGCCGCCGCCGCCCGGGGTGAGGAGCCCCGTCAGGACAATGGTTTGACGTTCACCGCCGACGAGCTGGAAGTGTTGATCGAGAAGCTGGTGTCGGCCTCCGCCGACGAGCGGCTGGCCATGGAGGGGCTCGACCCCAAACGAGTCGACATCATCCTCGGAGGTGCCGTCCTGCTGGCCGGTATCGTCGAGGTCTTCGGCGTCGCCTCGATCACCGTCTCGGGCTACGCCCTGCGGGAGGGGGTGTTGTTCGACCGGCTCACGGCCCGAATCGGTGGCGGCGGCCGTCTGGCCGACCTGCGACGGACCAACGCCCTGCGGCTGGCCCGCCAGCTCGATCCCGACGCCGACCACGCCGAGACCTGTGCCCGCCTGGCAGTGCGGTTGTTCGACGAGACCGGGGAGCTCCACGGACTGGGCACGGCCGAGCGGGAACTGCTGGAGATGGCGGCGCTGGTCCACAATGTCGGACTGTTCATCTCCCATGCCGCCCATCACAAGCACACCTACTATGTGGTCCGGAATGCGGAACAGATGACGGGATTCACCGACCACGAACTCGAGCTGCTGGCTCTTGTTGCTCGCTATCACCGCAAGTCCCACCCGTCGGACAAGCATCCGGAGTTCGCCCAGCTGTCCGATGAGGACAAGCGAACGGTACGGATTCTGGCCGGTCTGCTTCGCGTTGCCATTGGGCTCGACCGGGCCCACACCGGGGCGGTCGGCGATGTCGTGGTTGACGCGGACTTGGGTGACGGGTCGACCGGGGTGCTCATTCGTCCGGTCGCCCTGGACGGCGATCTCGACCTGTCACTGGAGTGTTTCTCGGCCCGGGAACGATCGGATCTGCTGGCCGAGGTGCTCGATGTCGAAGTGAAGGTCAAAGCCTGAGATCCGGGAACGGCCACGGTACGAACCTGTTGCCGGCCGACCAGCCTGTCTCGTTGCGGACTGCTGGAGCCGGCCCGAGGGAAACCGGCTCCTGCATTAGGCTGTCAGTACGGCAGGGGAGAGAAACCTGCGTCAGCTGGTCGGCGTCGCGCCATGGCCCGGTAGGCCGGCGGTGCGATGCCTTAGTGCCTACTTGGGCGGCATCCTGATGCCACCGTCAACCCGAATGGTTTCCCCATTCATGTAGGGGTTGGTTAGGCACTCCACAACCATGAACGCCAACTCCTCCGACGAGCCAAGTCGCTTGGGAAAGAGCACGCTCTGACCGAGATGGGCCTTGAACTCCTCGGATTGTTCGCCCTCACCATAGATGGGCGTGTCGATCAGCCCGGGGGCGATGGTGTTGACCCTGATTCCCACGGCGGAGAGGTCTCGGGCGATGGGAAGGGTCATACCGACCACGCCGCCTTTGGACGCCGAGTAGGCGGCCTGGCCGATCTGGCCGTCGAAGGCAGCGGCCGAAGCCATGTTGACGATGGCACCCCGGCTCCCGTCGGCGTCCAGGGGGTCGGTCTGGGCCATGGCCGCCGCCGCCTGGCTCAACATGTTGAACGAGCCGATCAGGTTGACCCTGATGACGAACTCGAACTTGTCGAGTTCCATCGGGTCGTTGTTGCGGTCGATGGTTCGGGCCGCCCAGCCGATCCCGGCCGAGTTGACCAGCGCCCGGAGCGGACCCATCTCCGACGCCGCTCCCACCGCGGTCTGTGCGTCCTCCACCGACGACACGTCGCACTTGACGAACAGCCCGCCGAGTTCGGAGGCCAGCGACTTGCCCCGCTCTTCGTTCAGATCGGCGATCACCACCCGGGAGCCGGCGGCCGCCAGTTGGCGGGCGCAGCCCTCGCCGATGCCGGAGGCACCGCCGGTGATGATCGATGAACTGCTTTCGAGGTTGACTCGTGGCATCAGCTGTCAATCCTTTCGATGATGGTGGCATTGGCCAGGCCACCGCCTTCACACATGGTCTGCAAACCATAGCGACCGCCGGATCGTTCCAGCTCGTTGACCAGGGTGGTCATCAGTTTCGTGCCGGAGCAGCCCAGCGGATGGCCAAGGGCGATGGCCCCACCGTTGACATTGGTCTTGTCCAGATCGGTCTTGTGCTCCCGCTGCCAGGCCAGCACCACCGGGGCGAATGCTTCGTTGACCTCGAACAGGTCGATGTCGTCCAACGTCAGCCCGGATCGCTCCATGATCTTGGCCGTGGCCGGAATCGGGCCCTTGAGCATGGTCACGGGGTCGGTGCCGACCACGGCAAAGCTGTGGAAGCGGGCCCGGGGTTGGAGCCCCAGTTCCCTGGCCCTGTCCTCGCTCATGATGAGCACCGCCGAGGCACCATCGGAGATCTGGGACGAGTTTCCGGCCGTGATCTTGCCGTCCTCTTTGAACGCCGGCTTGAGCGTGGCCAGGGCTTCGGCCGTGGTTCCCTCCCGGATGCCCTCGTCCTTGGTCATCATCACCGTTTCACCGTCGACGGTGACCGGGACCGGGATGATCTCCCGCTCGAATCGCCCCTCGATCGTGGCCTGGGCCGCCCGGCGCTGGCTCTCGGCCCCGAATGCGTCCAGCTCCTCCCTGGTGATGCCGTACTCATCGGCGATCATCTCGGCCCCGACACCCTGGGGCGGCAGCCCGGTGTCGGCGTAGCGGTCCTGCATGGACTGGGGAAATGGGAAGCCCATCTCGCCCTTGACCACCGAAGCGCCCATCGGGGTGCGGGTCATGACCTCGACGCCGGCGGCGATGACCACATCGTAGGCTCCGGCCATCACGCCCTGGGCGGCGAAGTGCAGGGCCTGCTGGCTCGATCCGCACTGACGATCCACGGTGGTGGCCGGCACCGACTCGGGCCATCCGGCGGCGAGCACCGCATTGCGGCCGATGTTCAACGACTGCTCACCGACCTGCATGACGCAGCCCATGATGACGTCGTCGACCAGTTTCGGGTCGAGGTTGTTGCGTTCCTCCAGTGCTTTGAGCACGTGGGCCGCCAGATCGGCTGCGTGCCAGTCCTTGAGCATGCCGTTGCGCTTACCGGCCGGTGTGCGCACGGCATCGACGATTACTGCATCTCTCACGATCGGTCTCCTGACGGGGTCGGTTTGTCGTTCGGTGCGTTCATGGGGATTCCGGGTTGTTGATTCCGGGTCATTGCGTTTGGTCACCGGCTCCGGTTGCCGCGGCGTCGGGATGTTGGATCCCAGTGAAGACTATCCCCCCGCTTCATCTCTAGTCGGATCAGCACCTTGCCCAGGGCTCGGAACCGTACCTACCCGGGCCATGACCGGCCGTGCCGGGCTGCTGTGTCAGAGGGCCTCGTGATCGAGCAGCCAGCGCTTGACCTCGAGGCCATAGGCGTAGCCTCCGGGCGATCCGTCGGAGCGACGGGCTCGATGACAGGGCACGAACGGCGCAATCAGGTTCCGCCCACACGCCGAGCCCACTGCTCGGGCCGCCTCCGGCCGTCCGACGGCCTCGGCCAGTTGACGATAGCTCCAGCTGGTGCCGGCCGGAATCAGGCGGAGCTGTTCCCATACCTGCTGTTGAAGCCCGGTTCCGGTCTGACTGACGTCGACCCGGTCGAGAGCGTCGACATCGCCGTTGAAGTAGTCGGACACGGCGCGGTCCACAGGACCGATGTCGGCGACGGTCGGCACAGAACCGACGTCGGCGACGGTCGGCACAGAACCGACGTCGGCGACCGTCGGGACCGGGCCGAGGCCGGACAGCCGTCCGGTCAACTCGTCGAGGGAGCAGAAGCCGGCGGCCACCACGGTGGTGCCGTCGGCAATGATGGTCAGGGGTCCGACCGGTGTGGGGTAGGAGCGTGAGATCAGCTGGCTCATGATCGGTTGCTTTCTGTGTCGAGATCGTGGTGGGTGGGAGTGTGACGTGCTCGCAGGACCTCGGACCAGATGGTGAGGGCGGCATAGCCCCGCCACGGCCGCCACCGTTCGAACTGCCGGTTCAGCGCGCTACCCGACAGGCCGGCCGCTCGGGCCAGGATCAGGTCGCCGACCGGCCAGGCATCGGGATCGGAGAAGCCGACCATCGACACATAGCCGCAGGTCCACGGCCCGATGCCTTTGATCGACCGCAGTTCGGTCGACGCTCGTTGGCTGTCGCCACCCGGGGAGAGATCCAGTCGACCGTCGGCCACCCGCCGGGCCACCTCATGCAGTGTGGCCTGGCGGAACGAGGTGAGCCCGACATCGTACAACGGGGTGGCGGCCAATTCGTCGGCGGTGGGGAAGCGTTCGATCGTCGACCACCGATGATGCTCGGCCACCCGATGCAGCAGCCGGCCCAGCAGGGTTCGGGCTCCTGCCGTCGACACCTGCTGTCCGACCACCGCCCGCACCACCAACTCGAATCGGTCGAAAACGCCGGGCAGCCGGGGGACCAGCGTGGCTCCACACTCGGTCATCAGCCGGGCGAAGCCGGGATCGGCCCGCAGCTGGTCGGTGATGGCGTCCCGATCGCTGTCGAGATCGCACACGGTCCGAACCACCGGAATCCACCGAGCCAACTCGGCCAGGTGGTCCAGATCGGCGGTCAGCCGCAGCATCGACTCGTCGCCGTCGAGCCCGAGCCGGCCACCCGGCACCGAGCGGTTGAACCGGTTCTGCTCCACCTGCTCCAGCGGGGGCAGTGCTCCCGAGGCCAGAAACACCAGCAGAGTCTGCCAACCGGTGTCGCCTCGCGACGGCAACGATAGCGAGATCGACTGGGCTCCCGGACTCCGGGTCCCGGGACGATCCCGAAGCCGGGACGGTGGGGTCTGGAAGGCCCGACGGAAAACGGAGTTGAACTGTCGGATGCTGGAAAATCCGGCGGCAAAGGCGATGTCGGTCACCGACAATGGGGTTTGGTCGAGCAGGGTGCGGGCCAGGCGCAGACGCCGGGCCTGGGCCAGCTGGGTCGGCCCCACCCCGAGTTCGGCCCTCAACTCCCGGCGCAGATGACGCTCGCTGACCGCCAGCCGATCGGCCAGATGGGCGACATCATGATGATCGAGCAGTCCTCGCTCGATGAGGGCAACGGCCCGGCCAACCAGATCCCGTCGGCGGTTCCATTCGGGATCGCCCGGGGTCAGCTCCGGTCGGCATCGCCGGCACGGTCGAAAGCCCGCCTCCAGGGCACCGGCGGCGTGGGCGAAGAAGGTGACATTGGACCGTTTGGGGGTGCGGGCCGGACAGGATGGCCGGCAGAAGATCCCGGTCGACGTGACCCCGGTGAAGAATCGTCCGTCGAATCGGGTATCACGGCGCTGCACGGCCCGGAAGCAGGCATCGTGGTCACTGACGATGGGTCGGCCGACGGGAGGGGTGGAACGATCGTCGGCCAGGCTGTCCGTCGCATCGGTCTTGTGGGTCACTCTTTGGTTTTATCGCTGATCAAGGACTCTGACCAGCGGGATTCGGACACGGCAGTGCCTTTTCGAACGGCGGCAGTGGCGACATCCCATGACGCGGTCGTCCCCGACGGCGATCCGGCAATACACTGATGCCGGCATGGCATGGGTAGGACAGCTGACAACGTTGTATCGAGCTGCGGCTTCATCGCAGCGGGTCCCGGTCACGGTCATCGGCGCCCTGATTCTCGCTGGTGGCATGCTGACGGGTTGCCGGTCGTCCGACTCCGACGCCGGACCCGAACCGGCTCCGGCCGAAGCCCAGACCCTGACCGCCCAGCGGGCCACCGAGGAGTTGATTGCCGGTCCGGTGGCCGAAGCGGCCCGACTCGGCCCCCTGCTGCCGGTCTGTCCCGACATGACCGGTGCCGTCCCCGGTGAATCCTTCACCTGCACCGCCAGCACCGAGGAGCAGAAGACGGTACGACTGACGGCCACCATTCAGCCCACCGGTCAGGTCGAGCTTGCCACCACCAATGTCATCACCGTTGACGCCCTCCCGAGCTTCGAGCAGGCCGCCATCGACGCCCTCAACACCACCATCGATGTCCCGCTGAGCTACGAGGACATCGACTGTGGTCCCGCTTCAGTGGTTATCAACGACGATGCCAGCCTGGTGTGTGCTCTCCGGGACCCCCAGACCCAGGCCATCTTCGATGTCACCCTCAGCTTCACCGATCTGGAGGCCCGTCAGTTCAGCCTGGTGGTGGCCGACGCCCCTCGTCGTTGATCCGGTTCTTGTCGGCGTTGGGATCCTCGACCCGGACCGGCTCCGCGCCGGCGGGGTGAACGGCGGGATGCTCAGCCCGGTGATGGCTCGAAGTCGACCCGTCGGTGCTCGACATCGACCGACGACAGCCTGAGCTTGATCACCTCACCGAGACGATGCTCATCGGCCTTGATATCGGCCACCACGGCCGGCTCGGCGATCTGAACTCGGGCCTGTTCCCGGTGAAGATCGACGACGACGGCGTTGAATGTCTCACCCACATGGTGCTCCAACGTCAGGGCTTCGGCCATGTCGAGCTGGGCTCGCTCCAGCGAGGACTCCCGCTGCCGGGCCCGGCCCATGAGCGACGGCAACTGGTCGAGGGCCTCCACCGCCCAGGACGGGGCTTCCCGCCCCTGATGCAGCGCCAGCACGATCTCGTTGCCGAACCGATCGATCAGACGACGCAGTGGGGCGGTGACATGGGCGTAGACCGAGGCGATGGCGCCGTGGGTGGAATGGCTCGGGGTTCGACCGTGGAAGCCGACATAACCGGCGCCCGAGAACAGTCGTGTGCACTGGAGCAGGAAGGCGTTGACGGTCGGTGAGGTCGGAGCCAGTTCCCGCACGAAGGTGGCGTAGTCCTGGTCGTCGGGCCAGTGCAGGCGAAGTGCCTCGGCCATGCGCCGCAACTGCTCGACATCGTGTTCGGATGCCGCGGGCAGGGTTCGAAGCACGCCCAGGTTGGCGTCGAACATGGCCTGGCCGGCCACCATCCCGGTGAGCAGCGAGATCTGCGCATTCCAGCCTTCCACCGGGAGGCTGGTGTCGAACTCCAGCTCGTAGTGACCGTCCCGGCGAACAATCTCCTGGGCCGGCAGGTTGAGGCTGACCCCGCCCCGGTTTGCTTCCTGGTGCTGGCGGAGCACACCGATGGTGGCCAACAGCGACAGGCTCCGGTCGACGCCGTCGAGGTGGTCGGTGGTTGGACCCGACGGACCGCCGGGCAGTGCGTCGATCCTGTGCTGGGCCTGTGCGTAGGAAATGGCCTCCCGGGTTCTGACCACGGCACGCCGCAGATCGGTGTCGACCACAGCCCCGGCCTCGTCGAGGTCGATGGTCCACAACAATGCCGGCTTGTCGGCGTCCGGCAACAGGCTGGCCCGCTCTTCGCTGATGACGGGAGGATGAAGCGGAGCTCGGGAGTCGGGAGAATAGAGGGTCAGACCACGAGTGCGAGCCTCGTCATCGAGGGCGCTGCCGGGGGTGATGAAGGCCCCGACATCGGCGATGGCGTACCGCACCCGGTAGCCGGAACCCACGGGTTCGGCGGCGAAGGTCTGGTCCAAATCGGTGGCGCCGGGGGGATCGATGGCCACGAACGGGATGTGGCGGGCATCGTGGCGGTCGTCGATGTCGACGGTGGCGTGCTCCGCCTGCTCCAGCACCGCCGACGGAAAGCCGGTGGGGACGTCCAGTTCCTGGCGGATGCGGGTGAAGGCCTGCTCGAAGATCTCCGGGGCTCGGAGCACGACATGGGGCATGTTCGAACCCTAGTGGGGTTCCTGGTTCATGCTCGATCGTTCTCGGCATGGTTGGTGCTGCCGTAGAGACCCAAAGCCTCGGTCAGCTCGTCCTTGGCCTGGTAGGTCTCCTCGGGCGAGGGGAACGTCGAGTCCCGGACATCGGCGGCATAGGCCGAGAGGGCGGCCACCTGATCGTCGAAGGCGGTTCCGTAGCGGCGCACGAACCGGGGCTTGAACCGATTCTCCAGCCCGATGATGTCGTGGTACACCAGCACCTGGCCGTCGGTGTCGGGGCCGGCCCCTATGCCGATGGTGGGGATGGACACCGCCTCGGTCACCATTCGCCCGGCGATGTCGGGCACCCCCTCGATGACCAGCGCGAAACAGCCGGCCTCCTCGAGGGCCACCGCCTCCTCCACCAGACGATGCACGGCCTCGGCCTCCCGAGCCTGAATCTTGAAGCCGCCCATCACATTCGTCGACTGGGGAGTGAGACCGATGTGAGCCAGAACGGGGATTTCGGCATCGAGAATGGCCGTCATCATGGGGATGCGTTTGATGCCGCCCTCCATCTTCACGCACTGGGCCCCGGCCCGGACCAGGGTGGCCGCGTTGCGGACGGCCTCTGTCGGGGTCAGGTGGAAGCTCAGCCACGGCATGTCGCCGATGATCAGGGCGCTCGGCTTCGCCCGGCGGACAGCGGCCACATGGTAGGCGATGTCGTCAACGGTGACCTCCAGGGTGTTGTCGTAGCCCAGCACCACCATGGCCAGCGAATCGCCGACCAGGATCATGTCGACATCCGCCTCGGTGGCCACCCGAGCCGACGGCGCATCATAGGCGGTGACCATCACCAGGGGCTCACTGCCGTCACGACGCTTCGAGGCTTTGATGGTGGGCACGGTTTGGGCATTCGCCATTGCCGATCATCCTTTGTGCAGCTGTTGTCGGGGCCCGACCGACTCGGCTCCCGGGGACCTCACTGTCTGGTCAGTCCTGACTGGCGATGGTAACGGTGCAGTTGTCGATCAAGCGAGTCGATCCCACATAGGTGGTGATGAGCAGCTGGGTCGTCGGACCCAGCATGTCAGGGGTCTCCAGAGTCCGGGGATCCACGGCGGCCACATAGTCGAGGCGGGCCAGGGGTTCGGCATCGACCACGGCAGCCATGGTCCCGGCTACCGCCGTCGGGTTCCGCTCCCCGGCTTGGATGGCGGCGGTGCCGGCATCGAGGGCCCGGCGGAGCACAGTGGCGGCGGTCCGTTCGTCGGGCGAGAGGTAGATGTTACGGCTCGACATGGCCAGACCATCGGGCTCCCGGATGATGGGGCAGCCTACGACCTCCACCGGGATCGACAGATCCCGGGCCATGCGGGTGATGACGGCCAGCTGCTGGAAGTCCTTGCGGCCGAAGTAGGCCCGGCACGGCCCGATGATGTTGAAAAGTTTGGCCACCACGGTGGCCACGCCGGTGAAGTGGCCGGGACGGGATACGCCCTCCCATCGGCTCGACAGCTCGGCCACCGACACCGAGGTCAGCACCGGGCCGTCCGGGTACATCTCCTCCACCGTTGGGACGAACAGCACATCGACTCCACTTGCCTCGGCCAGCGCAGTGTCCCGGTCGAGATCCCGGGGGTAGCTGTCGAGGTCCTCATCAGGGGCGAACTGCAGCGGGTTGACGAAGATGGACGCCACCACGACATCATTGCCGGCCCTGGCGGCCCGCATGAGCGACCCGTGGCCGTCGTGAAGGTATCCCATCGTGGGGACGAAGCCGACTTGTAGTCCGGCTCGGCGATCGGTGTCGAGACGGGAACCGATCTCGTCGATGGTGCGTACCACGGGGACCGTCATGGGTTCCGACGCTACTGGCGCCGGGGTTACCCGCCACGCTCGCGGTCGTGCCGGTAGGGCGGTTGACCGCCGAGCTCTGCCGCGGCACGGCACAGGGCGAGATACAGCTCATGTTCCTCGGGGGCCAGTGCGGCCAGATGGCTGACGATGGTGCGGTGGTCGCCCCGGGCCGCCGGACCGGTGAGCGACGCCATGGCCCCCGAAGACCGGACGTTGTCCAGAGTGGTGGCCATGAGATCCCAGTACCGGTCGGCAGGGATGCCGACGCCCACGGCGATACGTTCGATCTGGGCGCACAACACCACCAGATGGTTGGCTGCGATGGCGGCGGCGGCGTGATACGCGGCCCGGTGCTCCTCGGGCACGGCGATGGGGTGGCCGCCCAGGGCCCCCACCAGCTCGGTGGCCATCCGATGGCCGGCCACGGCGAACGTGCAATTGTCCCGGAGGCGCTTGGCCCCGACTGCGGCGTCGGGCAGCGACACCAGGGGGTGGACCGAGGCCCGGAGGTCGTGGGGGGCCAGCACGTCGAGGGTCTCGGCCCCCGACAGGTGGATGAGGACGGCCTCGCTCGGTTCGATGGCGGTGGCCACCGAGGCGATGGCGTCATCGGGAACGGCCAGGATGACGGCATCGACACCGATACCGGCCTTGAACACCTCGTCGCCCCGGCCCAGCACCTCCCGACAGTGCCACGACGTCGATTCCAGCGCCGCCAGCAGCGATGCTCCGGCTCGACCCGGGCCGATGAGTCGAAACTGCACGGAGTGATCCGACGAGGTCACGCACTGAGCCTACCCGCCCCCCTTCCTGACCTCGGGGCGAGGGCGGACGAGGACAGGCAAACCTCGGGGCAACGGGACGTTAGCGGCGTTGACAGGTAGGGCACCAGGTGGTGGTGCGGGCGTCGATGACCGCCGAGACCAGGGTGACCCCGCAGCGGCGACACTGGTGGCCGGCGCGGCCGTACACGTTGAGTCGGTGCTGGTTGCGGCCCTCGGAACCTGTGGCATCCCGGTAGTCGCTGAGCGTCGTGCCCCCGTTGGCCACCCCCTCGGCCAGCACCAGGCGGACCGCCGCCAGCAGGCGACCGGCCCGTTCCCGGCCTATGCGGCGGACCTTGGGGTTGATCCCGGCCTGCCACAGGGCCTCGTCGGCGTAGATATTGCCAAGGCCGGCCACCGGGCGCTGGCTCAGTAGGTTGGTCTTGACCGCCCGGCGACTCCGCCCCAACCGTTGCCAGAACTCGGTGTCGGTGAGTGTGGCGTCGAATGGTTCGGGCCCGGCGTGGGCCAGCGTGGGGATGGAACGGTAGTCGCCGGGGGCAGTGAACCGAATCCGGCCGAAACGTCGGATATCGACGAAGGTCACGGTCGAGCCGTCGTCCAGCCGCCACCACGCCCGGAGGTGGGGATGATCGAGGTCGGCGGGCTCAGTGGCCACCGTGAGCTGTCCGGTCATGCCCAGATGGATGACCAGCTCGGCCGACGGTCGCAACCGCAGGATCAGGAACTTGGCCCTGCGGTCGACCGAGATGATGGTGTGGTCGGTGGCCGATCGGGCCGGCGTGAACTTGGCCGATGGATGGGAGTCGGCTTCCACGACGGTGAGGCCAACCAGCATGGGCTGGAGCTGGCGACGAATGGTCTCGACTTCGGGTAACTCGGGCACGGCCGTTCAGCGACCCAGATGTAGACCGTCACCGGTGAGCGACAGTCGGGGGCCGTACCTCGGCGCCTTGCCGTTGAACTTTGCCAGGCGAATGACCCGCCACCGGTGTCCGGCGTAGGGCTCCAGCAGTTCCAGCATGCGCTCGTCGGTGGCTCGGGGCTCGTCGGCCAACAGCCAGGCCACGTCGTGGGGAATGTGATAATCGCCGACCGGCACGGCGTCGGGGTCGCCGTAGGTGACGGCTGTGACCATGGCCGCGGTCCACGGACCGATGCCCCGAAGTCGTTGGAGCCGGTGCCTCGCCTCCTCCGGTGCCAGCCGGTCCAGCGAGTGGAATCGGGGCATTTCCCGGGCCGTACGGATCAATGTCTCGGCCCGCTTGCGTTCCACCCCGAAACGGTGGAAGTGGAAGTAGCCCAGCTCGGCCACCCGCTCGGGGCCGGGTAGTACCCAACCCTTGCGGGGTCCGGGGGCGGGGTCACCGTAGGTCCGGGCCAGCAGCCGCCGAGCCTTCACCGCATTGGCCGTCTGCACCTTCTGGCCGAGAATGGCACCGATCAGGGCATCCCACAGCCGATCGGTTCGGGCCAACCGGAACGGCTTGCGCCGCCACAACTCGCCGAGCCGACCATCGGGTTCGAACCCGTTCAGGTCGTCGTCGCAGCCCAGTAGTCGAGGCACTTGATCCAGCAGCCAGTCGGCTCCGGGCCCCCACGCCTCGGCCTCGATGCGATCGATCGAGCGACGTGTCATGGTCAAGGTACCGACACCGTCGGGGGTCCGGGTGGTCCACCACGTTTCGGTCGGCCCCAACATCACCGGGTTCTTGGCCCCCCGTACCGTGTCGGCCATGTTCAAGGTGTCATCGACGACGATGGTGCGCACGGCCACCCGCCGATTCTACCGCCGGGGGCAATCGTCTCTCCGCCCGAAGCGAGTCCCGCCGGTGTCGAGCGACGGAAGGGCCCCTCATTGCCACAATGCCTGCAGCAGGGTGTCGACCTCCTCGGCCACTCCAACCGTGGTCAGATCGACGGTGCTGTCGTCCTCGGCGGGCACGGTGCCGGGACTCAGCAGCTCGAAATGGTCCTGGATCGGTTGCAGGAAACGCGACAGTTGGGCGAAGTGGTGTCGGTCGCTGTGGGTGAAGCGGTGGACGTGATAGCGGAGGGGGAAGGTGACGGTCAGCTCCTCCTTGGCCCGGGTGGTGGCAACGTACAGGAGCCTCAGCTCCTCGGCCAGGCCGTCCTCATCGCTCAGGGCCATCTCCGACGGGATGTTGCCGTCGGCGGCGTGGATGACATACAACGCACGCCACTCGCAGCCCTTGGCCGAATGGATGGTGCTCAGAGTCAGCCAGTCGTCGTCCAGATGGGGTGGACCGGCCAGGTCTCCGGTGCGCTCCGGTGGGTCGAGGGTGAGCTCGGTGAGGAACCGGCTTCGGGTCGGGTAGGACCGGGCGGTGGCGATCAGCTGGTCGATGTCGGCCAGCCGGGCCTCGCTGTTCTCGTAGCGGTGGGGAAAGACGGTGCCGCAGAACGCCTTCAACCGATCGAGCTGGGTGGCGAGATCGACACCTTCGGGGGCGCATTCGGACAGGGCGTGGCGAAGTTCGGCGGCCTGCTCCAGGGCCGAGGTGGGCACCCGACCGATGCCGTCGATGAAGCGAAGGAGGGCATTGGAGTTGGGCTTGTCGACCCTCAGGTCGCCCATCAGCCGCCGGGCCGTGGCCGGACCCACTCCGTCCATGGTCAGCAACACCCTGCGCCATGCCATCTCGTCGTCGGGGTTCTCGAGGATTCGAAGCAGCGACAGGACGTCTTTGACGTGGGCCGCCTCGAGATACTTGAGGCCCCCGTACTTGACGTAGGGGATGTCGCGCCGAACCAGTTCGAGCTCCAGCGAGTCGGCGTGATGGCCGGCCCGGAACAGCACGGCCTGGTCCCGGAGGTCGAGGCCGCGCTCGCGAGCCTCCAGGATCAGGTCGGCCACCTGGGTCGACTGCTCGGACTCCTCGTAGCAGGTGATGAGCCGGGGCGGGATTCCCGCCGGCTTGTCGGACCAAAGGTGCTTGTCGTAGCTGGCCTCGTCGATCCTGCCCTGCTGGTCGAGCAGGGCGTTGGCCACGGTGAGGATTGGGCTCGTGGACCGGTAGTTCTGCTCCAGCGTGACCACGGTGGCGCCGGGGAAGGTGTGGGGGAAGGCCCACATGTTGGCCACGGTGGCGGCCCGGAACCCGTAGATGGCCTGGGCGTCGTCGCCGACCGCGCACAGCTCGGTGGTGTGACCGCACATGCCGGCCACGATCTCGGCCTGGATGGCGTTGGTGTCCTGGTATTCGTCGATCAGGATGTGATCGAAGAGGCAGCGAAGGGCCTCACCGATGGGACTGCCGGTCAAACCCCGCCAGTAAAGCAGGAGGTCGTCATAGTCGAGCACGTGGTTGCGCCGCTTCTTGGCCGTGTAGGCGGCGAACAGGGTGCGAAGATCGTCGATGTGTTCGTGGCACCACGGGTAGTCGGTGGCCAGGACGTCGGCCAGCGAGGCCTGGCTGTTGACCATGCGAGAGTAGATGGCGGCGATGGTCTCGGCCTTGGGGAACCGCCGCCCCCGCTCACCGAACCCCTCATCGGTTCGAACCAGTGCGAACAGATCGATACTGTCGCCGTGATCCAGAACGGTGAAACCTTCCGGTAGCCCGGCCGCCGACCCGTAACGGCGGAGCAGGCGGTTGGCGGTGGCGTGGAAGGTGCCTCCCCACAATCGGCGGGCCGCCGCCTCGGAGTGGCCCATGGCGCCCACTGCCGACGCCACCCGACCGATCATCTCGGCAGCAGCTCGGCGGGTGAAGGTGAGCAGGAGGATGCGGCCCGGATCGGCCCCGGAGTCGATCAGGTGGACGACCCGCGACACCAGGGTTTTGGTTTTGCCCGTACCGGCCCCGGCCACGACCAGAAGCGGCGTGCCCCGATGGGTGGCGGCGGTGTGTTGTTGGGGGTTCAGCGACGGCGGCGAGAGGTGGTGGGAAGCCATACAGCCCCCAACGTAGTTGGGGGCTGTGACACTGAACCGGGGCCGTGCGGTGGTGCAAGACGAACTCCGGCGTTGCCGTGGTGCACGACGCCGGTTGGATCCGAAAGGTTGCTACTGAAGCAGTCCGGTGATGATGAACTCGGCCCGTCGTTCCCGAGCGGCTTGTTCCTCGTCGGCGCCCTCGGTGGCCCCCTCCTCGCCTCGAGGATCGGCAATGACCTGGTTGCGGTCGACACCCTTGCCCACCCAGTAGTCGATGACGGCTTCGGCACGGTCGGTGGCCATCTCGAGATTGACCGCCTCGCTTCCCCTGGCATCGGTTCGGGTCACCACGGTGACGGTGGCCTGCGGATTCTGGCTCATCAAAAGGATCCCCAGGTCGAGCAGAGGATAGAACCGGGTGTCGATCTCCGAGCTGTTGAACGGGAACAGTACGACGTCCTCCACGTACAGCGGCGTGCTCTCAGCGGGGTCGAAGGGGGTCGTGGGGTCGATCTCGTACTCGACCACCACATTCTCCTCGCCGATCACGGCCGCCGCCTTGGCCACGATGGCGTCCACGATCTCCTGACTCGGCACCTTGCCTCGTAGGTAGAGCGTGCCGGCCTTGAGAACGGCGGTCCGTTCCGACTGTCCCGGCGCGGCGCCCTCGGCCTGCGGCTCGTCGCCCTCGGACTCCGATTCGCCCGATTCGTTGACATCGACGGTGATGGTGTCGTCCTCACCCTCGGCAGAAGTGCCGGTACCGGTTTGCCCGCCGTCACGCCCTCCCTCGTCGTCGGCTCCGGTGCTCTCATCGTCATCGGCGGCGGTCTCGTCGTCCTCGACCGTGGGGGCGGCCGGGTCCGTGCTGGCCTCGGTGTTGTCGCTCCGGCTTTGAGCCAGGGAATAGCCCAGTAGGGCCATGGCGAACAGGGCGGCCACACCGACGACACCGAACAGAATGCCCCGGCCCCTGTTGCGCTTGGGTGGTTGCACATAGTTGGCCGCCGACTGACCGGCCGCCGCGGACCACTGTGGAAGTTCGTCTTGATCGCTCAATGCCAGCTCCTCACGCAGCGCCGCGGGCCGGCGTGGCCCGCCTCTCCCACAACACCCGTCCAATCATAGCTTGTCGAATTACGGCCATGCGGGGGTCTCGTCGTGGGGGCAACGGTGGCTGACCGGGTAGCCGGCGACGGTCACTCGACGGTGACGCGATTGGCCTTGAGCGTGTCGATGATCTCCTCGAGCAGGAAGTGGAATTTGCGGGAGCCCGGCAGCCGACTGGCCGGGAGGCGACCGTCGCCGGCCATGTTGAGCACGGTTCGAGGATTCAGGTCGAGCAGCTCGGCCACCTGGGCCGTCGAGAGGATGGGGGGGTAGGACGCACGAACGGATTCGAAGCCGTCGCGGGGCTCCGACTGGCCGGAACGACGGGCCTGTCGAGTCCCGTGACCGTTGGCCGGGCCCGGGCCACCGGCCGACACCGCCGGTGCGTCGCTCCCGTGGTCGTGTCCGGATGCCATGACGACAACTTAGTCGAGGACTCGGACGATCGAATAGCGCCCCCGCGGTGATAGCGTGCCCCCATGACCACAGGTTCCAGCGACAACCACGGCATCGGAACGTCGATGGTGGCGGACGACGACACGGGTCGGGTCGGGGTCGATCCCGAGTCGGTCGGCTGGGTCGAGGCCATCGTCGAGATCCCAAAGGGGTCCCGGAACAAGTACGAGATCGACCATGAGACCGGCGAACTCTGGTTGGATCGTCATCTGTTCACCGCCACCTCGTATCCTGCCGACTACGGGTTCGTGCCCCACACCCTGGCCGAGGACGGCGACCCCCTCGACATCCTGGTGTTGACCAACGAGCCCACGGTGCCGAAGTGCCATGTCCGGGCCCGACCCATCGGGGTGTTCTGGATGGTTGACGAAGCCGGTCCCGACGCCAAGATCCTGGCCGTCCCGGCGACCGATCCTCGCTGGGAGCGGGTCGAGGATCTCGACGATGCGTCAGCCCATCTGGTGGCCGAGATCGGCCACTTCTTCGAGATCTACAAGGATCTCGAGCCCCACAAGACGACCGATGTCCGCAACTGGGACGGTCGGGACGCGGCATGGCACGAGATCAGAGCGGCCAAGGAGCGCTACAACCGACACGGCTACGGCGATCACTGACCGGTCGGTTCGAACCGGTACACGGCCAGATCGACCACGGATCGGAAACCGAGGCGGTCGGCCAGTGCGCCGGAGCCGGTGTTGGCCCGTTCGTGGCGATACAGCGGGAGACGACCTGAGTTGACGATGGTGGCACAGACCCGGGCCACAACGGCTCGGCCCAAACCCATCGTCCGGTGGCTGGGTGCCACGAGCACGCCGACGTCGACCACGGTCGTGTCCCAGTCCCATACTGCGGCTGCGCCGTAGGCCACGATGTCGCCCGTGTCGCGATCCGTGAGCACGCTGATGATCTCGTCGGCGTAGAAGTCGTCGAGATCATCCAGTGCCGCCTGCTCCACCTCGGCCGGATCGATTCCGGAGGTGAAACGGCGGATCAGATCGAGATCGTCGGGGTCGGAGGCGTCGAGGTCGGCCCAGCGGAGCGTCTCCGCCCCCGGATGCCGTTGCTCGAATTCGGTGAACCGGGACCGGTCGATGGGAACCCTCATGGTGGCTTTGGCCAGGAATTCGCCGCCGTCGGCCACGAGCAGGGGGTGCAGGTCCTCGATGGCGGTGGTGGTTGGATGCTCGAACCGGCCGAGATCGAGAGGTTCGACGTTGGCCGGATCGGTCCACACCACGGTGTGGTCGAAGGCGTCGGCCACCGTGTGGTACACGGCGACCAGGCCGGTTCCGACCCGATCGGGACGGGGTGCCACCGTGGTGCCGGTCCGGCGCAGGTCATCGACGGACAGGCCGACCTGGTCGGCGAAACCGGTGAGGAACCATTCGTCCGCCGTGATGTCGGCAGTGGTGCGATGGGCGTCGGCCCTGGTCGACGATACGGCCATGGATCCACCGTAGTTCGGCCGACAACGTGGGTCCGGCGAATTAGGCGCCGGGCTCAGACCAGAGGCCACGGCCAGCGTCGGCCGCCGGTGTCGTCGTCGGGGTAGACCCCGGCCTCCAGCAGGGCCTGCGTGCGGGCCAGCACCGCATCGATCTCGAAGCTGTCCAACAGGCAGGCGATATCGGCCGGCAGTCCCTCGTCGACCAGGCGGGCCAGGGGCTGGGAGATCTCGGTGGGCAGGGGCTCCCCGATGTAGTCCCACATCACCGTTCGCAGCTTGAACTGGGCGTGGAACGACAGTCCGTGATCGATGCCGAAGATGGTGCCCGGACTCCCCGGATACTCGCACTCGGCCAGCAGGCAATGACCCGACTTGCGATCGGTGTTGTTGGCCACGATGTCGAGTGCGCACAGCTTCTTCAGCTCGAGTTCACCGATGCCCTCCTCGTGAAGGGTGAAGTAGTGCTGTTCGAAGTCGGCGTCGACGAATGCCTGCACCGAGCCCTCGCCGAAGGGGCCGTCGGCGAGAGTGGTCGGTGGGACCACCTGCCAACCCAGGAAGTCGGCCAACCGGTACATGGCCACCTCGCGTTTGTACAGACCGGACGGAAAGTCCCACAGCGGGCGTTCACCTCGACCCGGCTTGTAGATGGCCCGGTGGGATCGACCTTCGACGTGGTCGCCCAGCTCGTCTCGAACCGTGACCAGCAGGGTGGCGTTGGAACTGTAGGGCATGCGGCCTTCGACGTCGATAGCGCCGGTCTGGAACAGGTCGAGCAGTTCCTCGGTGGACAGGCTGAAGGCGGCCATCAGCTTCCCGCATTCACTAGTTGAGCCGAGGGCAGGCGTGACCGTCGGGGTCCATGGGTTGGCCACACAGCGAGCACGGGGGTCGACCCCCGGCCATCAGTTCATCGGAGGCGGCCACGAAGCCGGCCGCCAGGTCGACGTCGACATGGGCCCGGATTCTGGCTCCCGTCGGTTCATCCCAGTCCAGGTCGTCGGCCAAGGCCGTCTCCACCGAGTCGTCGCCCTCGTCCTCGTCGGCCATCAGCTCCTCCAGAACCAACACCACCTTGCCGTCGGCCTCGTCCACGCCGACCGCGATCTGGCCCACCACCCAGTCCGGGTCGGCCGGGATCAAGGGCACGGGCTCCGGCTGGGCCGACGGCGACGGTAGATCGGCGAGAACCGTGCGCAGAAACTGGGCCAGGGCCCGAACCTGTTGCTTTTCCAGCTTGACCGTGACCGTGTCGACCTGGTCCCCGACCTGGAGGAAGAACACCCGCCGGCCCGGATCACCGATGGTGCCGGTGGTGAATCGGGTGGCGTGTCGGAAGTCGAAGGATGGGGACATGGTCGGGTAGCGGCCTCCGAACTAGCTGGGAACCAGGGTGGTCAGATCGTCGCCCATCGAGTTGACCGCCAGCACCACCGGGCCCGATTGGGTGTAGAGGATGGCCGAGATGGAGCACGGTCCGACCACGATGCGCTGGAACAGGTCGAGGTGGGTGCCCATGGCATCGGCCACCGCGGCCTTGATGGGATCGGCGTGGGACACGGCCACGATGGTCTCGCCCGGATGTCGACCCACCAACCCGGCGATGGCAGAGGTGATGCGCTGCTGCATCTCCGAAAACGACTCGCCGTCGGGGAAACGAAACCCGCTCGGGTACTTCTGAACTTGGGCCCACTCCTTCTTCTTGTTCAGATCACTCAGTTTCTTGCCGGTCCAGGCGCCGAAGTCGGCTTCCAGCAGGCCCTTGTCGGTCCGCACCCGCAACCCGACCGCCTTGGCGATGGGGGCGGCCGTCTCCCTGGTCCGTTCCATGGGGGAGGCATACACCGCAGTGACTCGGCCGTTCTTGTTGGTCTCGGACAGCGCTGAGATACGTCGGGCTGCGGTTTGGGCCTGGGCCAGTCCCTCGTCGCCCAGATGAAGGCCCGGGGCTCGACCGGGAAGAACCTTGCCCGTGGTCGGAGTGCGGCCGTGGCGCACCAGCAGAACCAGGGTCGGTTTGGGGGTCGTAGCCATCATGGCTCACCCTATCCAGCTACCGTGCCCATCATGCCTCACCGACCAGCCCACGACAGCCTCCGCGCCGTGGCCGACGAGATCTCGGGGTGTCGGCGCTGCCCCCGCTTGGTGGCATGGCGGGAGAAGGTGGCCAGGGAGAAGCGAGCCGCCTTCAACGGGGACGACTACTGGGGTAGGGGAGTACCGCCGTTCGGCGACCCCGCGGCCCGGATCGTGGTCATCGGGTTGGCCCCGGGGGCCCATGGGGCAAACCGCACCGGACGGATGTTCACCGGCGATCGCTCCGGCGACTGGCTGTACCGAGCCCTCTTTCGAGCCGGGCTGGCCAACCAGCCCGACAGCGTGTCACGGGATGATGGTCTGGTGCTCAGCGGGGCGTTGGTGACCTCGCCGGTCAAGTGCGCCCCGCCGGCCAACAAACCCACGGTTGAGGAACGTGACCGGTGCGCCCGGTTTCTGGACCGGGAACTCGACCTGGTCGACCCCTCGGTCTTCGTGGTCCTGGGCGGATTCGGCTACCAGGCCCTGTGTCGCTACTTGGGCCCGGTGGTACCGAAACCACGGCCCAAGTTCGGCCATGGCGTCGAGGTCGAGCTTTCCGACGGCCGCATGGTCATCTGCAGCTACCACGTCAGCCAGCAGAACACCTTCACCGGCAAGCTCACCGAAAACATGCTCGACGCGGTGTTCGCTCGGGCTGTGGAGTTGGCCGGACTCGAGCGGTAGGTGAGCGGTTCACCGAAAACATGCTCGACGCGGTGTTCGCTCGGGCTGTGGAGTTGGCCGGACTCGAGCGGTAGGTGAGCCGCTCACCGAAAACATGCTGGACGCGGTGTTTGCTCGGGCTGTGGAGTTGGCCGGACTCGAGCGGTAGGTGAGCCGCTCACCGAAAACATGCTCGACGCAGTGATCCTGGTTGGTTCGTTCTCGTCATTGGCCGGTCTCGGTGGTGGGTGGCCGTCGGCCTATTCCCGTTGGATGGTGCGGGGTCGGGGTGGCGGTGTTTCGCTGGGCCCGGCCGGTCTGGTACGCCAACCCGGTTTGCCGCTCGTCCTGCTTGGTCGACACAGGGTGAGGTTTCGCTGGTGCAGTTCCCGGTGACATGGCCCACACAGCAGCGCCAGGTTGTCGATGTCGGTGCGGCCTTTGGCCGGGGCGTTCCACGGCACGAGGTGGTGGGCCTCGCAGCGTTGTACCTCGGCTCCGCACAGTACGCAGCCCCGGTCCCGCACGGCCAGCGTCAGGAATTGGGCCACGGTGGCGTGCCGTCGGGTCCGCCCCAACCACAACGGCCTCCCGGTCGCATCGGTGAACAGGGCGTAGATGGGCGAGCCGGCCGCGTAGTCGGTGAACATCTGGTCACTGATCGGACCGGTGCCGTGTTGGGTGGCCGGTCGCCGGCCGAGATCGTCGAGCCTGATCGAGAGCACCACGGCCGGTTTGGAACCGGCTCCCGGCCTCGATCCGCCACCCGTGTCGTCGAGGAGAGCGATGGCGGCATCGAACAAGCGATGCTCCCACGGGACGTGTTCACCGACGCGGCGGTCTCTGCCGCCGTTGGTGTGGTAGGCGGCGTCGGCGGCGGCCCGGATCTGGTTCCAGACCCGGTCGATGACCGCATCCGGGCCCGCCACGGTGAGGGTGGCCATGTCCGGTTTGCCCTCGCCGGCCGGACGGAAGCCGCGCCGACATGTTCGGGCCTGCAGCTGGCGCCGGTACCGCTCGTTGACCTCGTCGCGGTCGGCGGTGTCCTCCAGGTGACGGTCGACGGCGTGGTCGGTCTGGCCTGGCGACAACCCGGCCACATCATCGATCAGCTGCTCCGGTATGGCGCCGGTGTCCGGGTCGGCGGCTCTGGTCAGGGCGTCGAGCGAGTCGGGTGTGATGGTCCCGTCGGCCATCCTGGGTTCGAGGGTCGGGTTGGCGGCCACCGCAGCAGCCCGTCGGGCGTCACGATTCGTCGATCGCTGCGACCGGCCCCGAGCGCGCAACAGGCCACGGGCCCGTTTTCGGTCGGCGGCGACATCGCCCGACGATCCGGCCACTCGGGCCGTGGCCGTCAACCGCTCGGCTTCCAGGCGTTGTTCGAACACCGCGGCCTGGGGGATCAACTCCCGGTCACCCAGCAGTCGCAACGACAGAACGAGCCGGTCGAACAGCGCGTTGACGTTGCACTCTGCGGTCGGCGGTACGCCTGGTACTACTGTCTGATACTGCTGTTCGATCAACGTCACACCACAATCATAAACAAGAGGTGTGACATCCAAGGTCGGCTGTAGGGTCCACCACTGGCTGGTGGGCTTGTTTCTAGGGTGCGTTGTGCCCGGTTTGTTTGGTTCGACTCGGAACTGTGACCGGAGCGGATTCGTCCGACTCCTGACCGCTGATCGTCGTCCAGGCGAACACCACAACGCTCGTGAACACCTATTGGGAACTCGACGGCCAGCCAGATGTGTTGGACCTCTGTTTCGTGATGTCCGATTTCTTCACACCCCTTTTCGGAACGAGCCTCCGTGCCGGCGACAACGACCGGGTCTTGTGTGAACCCCTGGAGTGAGAGGAGTAACGAGATGAACGAGGTCCGCCTCGGAATCGATGTGGCGTGCCGTGCCGCCCATCAGGCATCGCTGGCTGATGAGACCGGCACGTTCTTGTGGCAGGGCTGGAAGTTCCGGACCACCACCGCCGAGCTGGAGACGTTGTGGGCCAAGATCCCCGACGATGTCACGGTTGTGGTGGTGATGGAACCAACCCGCAACGCCTGGGTTCCGCTGGCGGCGTGGCTTCAAGCGAAAGGGGCAGCGGTGTCGGTCGTTCCGCCGGAACAGTCCGCTGACTTGCGGGACTACTACAACAAGCACACCAAAACCGATCGGCTCGATTCCAAGATGCTGGCCCGCATGCCGATGCTGCATCCCGAGGGGCTGCGGGTCGTGGACCATCTCGGCCCGGCCGAGCCGTTGAAACGGGCGGTCCGCCATCGCAGCAGCATCCAGAAACGACGGACTGCGTGCGCCATGCGTCTTGACGCAAACGGTTCGGCAGCTTCGTCGCCGTTGACAACGTGTCACTCAGGGTTGACCCGGGCGAAATCGTCGGTCTGCTGGGGGCCAATGGTGCCGGCAAGACCACGTTGATGCGTATCCTGCTCGGCTTGCTCGAGCCGAGTGCGGGGAGGGTGTCGATATTCGGCGGCTCCCATACCAGAGGCAAGCGGCGCCGCATCGGCTACGTGCCCCAGAGCCTTGGCCTGTACGGCGACCTCACCGAGGCCGAGAACCTCCGGTTCCGGGCCCGGGTCTACGGGGCCGGCGCCGATTCCAGCCCCGGCCGCGCTGAGCCGGGCCGGGACCGTCGCCTGCTCGGTGAGTACGCCATCGGCGATCAGCGCTCGGTGGCGTTCGCCGCCGCCACCCAACATGACCCCGAGCTGCTGGTGCTGGACGAGCCGACGTCGGGAGTGTCCCCGCTGGCCCGTAGCAGGTTGTGGGATCTGGTCCACGAGCGGGCCGACGGGGGAGTGGGCGTGCTGGTCTCCACCCACTACATGGACGAGGCCACCCAGGCCGACCGGTTGATCATCATGGCCCAGGGTCGGGTTGTGGCCACCGGCACGGCCCGCGACATCATCGGCGACCGCACGGTGACCGAGGTTGTCTCTCCTCGATGGGCCGACGCCTTTGCCGTGCTCGACCGGAGCCGGTTCGACCTCCGTCTGGCCGGCACCCGGATCCGTGTCATGGCCCCGTCCGATGCGGTGGCGGCGGAACTGGTGAGTGGCGGCGTCGTCGTCGACGGCCATGCGAGGACCGGGGACACAATGGCGGTGCAATCGGTACCGGCCACTCTGGAGGAGGTACTGATCGACCTCGATCGGGGCGATGTGCCCCGGCCCGTGACTGCATCGTGAGCCGGGAATCCCGGCCGGTGGGCCGCCGACCCGGCGACCCGCAGGAGACAAGGGAATCCATCCTGGCCGCGGCCCGGCAGTGTTTCGCCGAGTCCGGTTTCGAGCGGGCCACCATTCGGGCCATCGCCGAGCGGGCCGGCGTCGACCCGGCCCTCATCATGCACTACTTCAAGACCAAGCAGCGGTTGTTCGCCGCCGCTCACCACTTGCCGATCGATCCCGAGGCGGTGATCGAGCAACTGGTCGAACTCGATCTCGACGAACGGGCCCGGGCCATGACCCGTTTCTACCTCGCCAACCTCCTGGTCGACGGTGGCCCTCCGCTTTCGTTGGTCCGGGCCGCCGCCACCAACGATCAGGCGGCAACGATGCTGCGGGAGTTCATCACCTCGACGCTACTGGCCGCCGCCCCGGTCCTGGCTCCGGGATCCGATGCCGAGCGCCGGCTGGCCCTGATCGGGGCCCATCTGCTCGGCGTCGCCTTCGGTCGACAGATCCTGGCCGTCGCCCCGCTGGCCGAGTCATCGGTCGATGAGCTGGTCGACCTGGTCGCCCCCGCCATCCGCCGCTACCTCGGCGACGGATCACCCGTGCCGCCGGCGGCTCGTTCAGAGCTACAGTCGGAGGGGTGAGAACCGTAGGTCGGGCCGTAGCCGGAACCGTGATGGCGATCACGGTGCTGCTCGTCGGCTGTAGCGACGAGCAGATTCCGACCAACTACACCTCGGCCAACCGAGACGCTTTCCTCACGGCGTGTTCCCGACCCCTGGACGACCCTCGCCTGATCAGTGAGGTCTGTGGCTGCGTCTACGAACGTGTGGAGTTCGAGTTGTCCTTCGACGACTTCGTCGAACTCGACGAGGTCCTGACGCCGCCCGAAGTCGACAATGACGAGAGCACCCCGGTCACACCGCCGGTCACCCTCCCGGAAGAGATCGCCGACATCGTGGCCGACTGCTTTGTCGAGGAAGCCGACCTCTGAACTACCCTGGGCCCCGATGACCGACACCAGCGCCGCCGCTGAAGCCTCGAGCACGAAACCGACCAAGCGCTGGACCTTCCAATGGAAGGAGCTGTACGACGAGGTCATCACCTCCGGGCTCTGCACCGGGTGCGCCGGCTGTGTCATCGCCTGCCCCCACGACGTCATCGGCTACGAGCACGAGCCCGGAGCCTACAAGCCGTTCCACCTGGAGGAGGAGCTGGGGCTCGACAACTGTGTGCACGGAGAGAAGGGTTGCACCTCGTGCACCCGGGCATGCCCCCGGTTCCGGTCGTGGGAGACCGAGGCCGACGAGCACCTGTTCGGCCGCACCCGCAACCCCGACGAGATGTCGGGCATCTACAAAGACATCCTGCTGGTCCGGGCCACCGACGATTCCGTCTACGAGGCCGGCCAGGACGGGGGACTGGTGTCGGCCATCTTGATCTGGTGTCTGGACAACCACATCATCGACGGCGCACTCATCTCCACCCTGGAAGGGGGAAAGGCGGGCTGGAAAGCCCGACCCGGGGTGGCAACCAACGCCACCGAGGTGCTGGCCGGGGCCGGAAGCCGCTACACGTACTCGGCCAACACCATGGCCTTCGACGAGGCCATCGAGAAGGGTTGCGAGAGCCTGGCCCTTGTCGGCATGAGCTGCCAGACCTCGATCGGGCCGGTCATGTGGCACCGCAAGGTGGGCAAGGTGTCCAAACCCATCAAGTTGAACATCGGACTGCTGTGCTCCAAGAGCTTCGACGATTCCCTCTTCGACGAGCTGTTCTGGCTCAAGTACGGACTCCGCAAGGAGAACATCGTCAAGATGAACATCAAGGGCGTGTTCCAGGTGTGGATGGACAACGGCGACTACCACGAGATCAACCTCAAGGAATGCCACGCCTGGACCAGGGAGGGCTGCAATCACTGCCCCGACTTCGCCGCCGAGCACGCCGACATCTCCACCGGCGGAATCGGCAACGAGACCGACTGGACCCTCACCATCGTTCGCACCGACCTGGGTCGGGCCGTCATCGACGCCATGATCAACGACGGCGTGATCGAGACCCGACCGGGCGACGACGATCCCGGCGCCATCGCCCTCATGCACCGGCTGGCCGAAAAGAGTCGCACCCGGTGGCCGGAGTGGGCCAACGGCGAGGCCAGGGTCGGCATCACGGCCAAGAAGTAGGGCTGCCGGCGGCGATGTCGGTGGCTACGAGTCGGCCCCAAGGTCGGCCAGTATGTCGGCGATGCGGGTGGCGGCGTCGAGAGCGAAGTCCCTGGTCACGCCGATCGGGGTGCCGGGGACGGTCTCGCCCAGATGATTGGTGACGGCGGCCGATCCGTCGGGTTGAAGCCGGATCACGGTTCCGCACCGTTCCGGCAGCTCGGCCTCATCGGTGGCCAGGGCGATCAAACCGATGCGACCCGAGTCGACCTTGTCTCGATCGAGCCCGGCCTTCTCGAAACGGTTCATGCCGTCCACCACCGCCACCATGAACGAGCCGTCGCCCTCGGGTGACATCGAGATCGGCAACGACGTCGTCCACTGCCAGTCCTCGAGGTGACGACGTCCGGTCACCACCCAGAACCCGATGTCGCCCGGTGCGCTGAGGGCGGCCAGCGACAGCACGGCATGGCGGGCGCAGGCCAGCACGGCCGCCCGGGATCCGACAATGCCCAGCGGTCCCCGCTGTAGCGTCGCCGTCACCGGCACCCAGGGCAGCAGGCTCATGTCCACGATGGCCTGGTGGAGCTGCTCGGGGATGAGCTCCGGGGTGTCGAACCGGGGCTGCCAGGGGATGGTGGCGTAGGCCACGCTGAAACGGGCGAACAATCGGTGATCGGTGTCTCGTTCCCACAGCCCCGGCTCCAGGCGAAGGAGACGGCTCTTGATCTCCTCCGGATCGGGGTGGGTGAGCCGATGCCGCTCGGCCACGGCGTCCCGGGTGCGGCGCACCGTGGCGAGAAAGGCGCCGGCCGGGGTGGTTGAATCGCCGACACGTCCGGTGGCCGGCAGGCCCGACGACCTGTCCAGGGGAGGCACGGTGATGGCCCCCGGGACGGTCTCGGTGTCGTGGAGCTGGTCCGACCGGGATGTGTCGGACACGGGCGGGCGAGCCGGGCGCACAGAGAAACAGGCGCTGCCGACCTGGAGGATGCCGTTGCCCAGAAAGACCGGCTCGGTGACCTCGACCTCGTTGACGATGGCTTGAGCCGATCCCGGCAGCACGATGACCCGGCCGTCCTCCAGCACCTTGATGCCGAACGACACGCCCTTGGTCGATTCGCTGAACTCGTAGGTCTTGCCCGGTGTGAGCGCCATGGTCGAGCCGGCGGTGAGACCGGCCACCTGTCGCATCTCCACCTCGAGGCTCGGCGATCCAGGGCTTGCATCGGCTGTCGTGGCTGCGATGGCCGCCCGCTCGGTCCCGAGGGCGCCAACGTCGGCGACGGGGTCGGTATCACGAGCGGGGGTGCCGGGAACCACGATGGCAGCGGGGGCTTCGGCCTCATCGGAAGACTCCGACTCGGGCCTGTCGTCGTCGACGCCATCGAAGAGATCGGAGATGTCGGGCGGTTCCGTGCTCGACTCGCCGGCCGACGGTTCGTCGACATCGACGAAGACGGCGTCGACAATGTCGTCGGAATCCGCCATCTCATCCCGGCTCTCGTCGAGGAGCCCGAGGATCACGCGGTCATCGTCGTCGTCCGCGTCAACGGAGACGACGGTCTCGTAGCCGAGCTCGATGGGCGGTGAATCGATGTCACCTTCGCCGTGGTTCACCTCTGTGCCCGCCTCATCACCCGCTGTGCGCCTCGCATTCTGCCACTCTCCGCCGATGATCCGCCCTCCTGCGCCAACAGTCTAGATTGACCGACTCGTCGAGCGGGGTTTCTAACCTCGACTCGTATCCGGCGTCGGTAGCTCGACATCCGATCGCAACCGCTGACAGGGCTCCCGGGCCACACAACCGATGAGGTGATCATTGACCACGCCCATGGCCTGCATGGCGGCGTAGGCCGTGGTCGGGCCCACGAATCGAAAACCCCGTCGCTTCAGCTCCTTGGCCAGTGCCTTCGAGTTGTCGGTGACGGCCGGGACGTCGGCCAGTCGTCTCGGAGGGTCCGCGTCGGACTGGAACGACCACACCAGCCCGGCCAGCGACTCACCGCCCTCCCACATCGACAGGACGCTGCGGGCATTGCCGATGGTGGCCTCGATCTTGCCCCGGTGCCGGATGATCGAACCGTCGTGCAACAGTCGGGTCACGTCGTCGGTCCCGAACCCGGCCACCTGCTCGGGATCGAATCGGGCGAAGGCCCGGCGGAAGCCGTCTCGCTTGCGGAGAATGGTCAGCCACGACAGCCCCGACTGGAACCCCTCCAGGCAGAGCCGTTCCAGCACGGCCCGGTCGTCGATCACCGGTCGTCCCCACTCGATGTCGTGATAGCTCCGGTACTCGTCGTCGGAGGCACCCCACGGGCATCGGGCCACCCCATGGTCGTCGATGGTCAGATCATCGGCCGTGAGTCCACTGTTCGCACCCAGTTCACCGTCGGCCACCGTTCGAGCCTAGGTGGGGGGCGCCGGCACTCGCCACCTGGGGTCCGGTTGTCATCCGAACCCTCCGGCGACGTGATGCAGCCATGACGGACTCAATCCCCGACGGAGCCGAAAGCGGCCAGGGCCACCCCGGTCAGACCCAGGGTGACGCCGAGGACCTGCCACCACCGCATGCGCTCGGAGGAAAACGCCACGGCCAGGCTCGTGGTCACGGCCGGGTAGAGCGATCCGGCCACCACCACCAGGGCCACGTTGCCCCGCTGGACCCCGGCGGTGAAGGCGGCGATGCCGGCGGTTCCCAGCAAGCCGGAGACGAAGGACAGGGTCCGGGCTTCCAGTCGGGGGAGCACATCGACGCCTCGGGCGGTCGACACCAGGGCCAGGGCGGCAACGATGACGGTGCGTTGGGACACGACCGGCCACATGCCACTTTCGACCGAGGTGGCAGTGAGAACCGAGTAGGCCGAACCGAAGCACACGCCGCCGCCTATCCCGTAGGCCAACCCGACGAGGGCCCGATGGCCGAGATGGGGGGAGATGGTCATGGGTACGATGGCGGCCAGAGCCAGCGCCACACCGAACGAGGTCAGTCTCGACGGCGGTTCACCCCGGATGGCGGCCACCACAATGGGGATGGCGGCGGTCACCACTGACAGCGACGGCGACACGATGCCCACTGACGATGCCGTCATACCGGTGTAGAGCAGGGTCAGGGCGGCGGCGATCAGCACCCCGGTCAGCGCCCCCAGGGCCACATCGGCCAGAAGTACACGGCTGGTCACGATTTGGGTCAGGGCCAGAGCGGTGAGCGTGCCGGCCACTGCGGCCAGCGTGACCAGGGGGACGGCTCTGGTTCGACGTCCGGCCTGGGATGCCAGGAAGTCGCCGACCCCGATTCCCAGCGATGACAGCAACCCGAGGGCCAGCGCCAGCACGTGGCTACCCGTGTTCGTCCCTGGTGGGAAGCTGATCGGGCATGAGGGCGGTTCCGCTTTGTCGCTGCTCGTCGATGAGGTCCCGGTCACAGGTCCAGCACAGGTAGTCGGCCGTGGTCGACACGATTGACAGCTGGGTGCCGCGCGACTTCTCGATCACCGCCACCGGGGCGGCGTAGAGGTCGTGGGAACCACAACGCGGGCATCGACGCCTGGGGTCGCGCTGCCACACGGTGCGGCAGACGCCGCAGGTGATGGTGATGATGTCGTCGGTCGGCCGGCCCGACAGCTCGTCGGTTTCCCCGCACCCGGGGCATGAGATCTCATCGGCCGAGGGGAAACCCATCACCACAGGCTAGCCAAGGCCGTCGGCCATCTCGGGCCTGTTCATCCAGCCCGCGTCGCCGGGTTCTGATCTCGCGCTGGACAGGCCGGCTCGGGCTACCTCATTTGCCGTGACGACGGTGTTAGCGTGTGGGCCAGGAGCACATATGGTCGATCACTATCCCTCGGGGACCGCCGCCGGTGGCTACGCGTCACCACCTCGATACGACGGGCAGACCGGACCGCCGGCCCATCCCGATACCCCACCGCCGAAGCCGGTTCAGCGTCGTCGCCGTCGTCGCAGTCGGGTCGCAACCGTCATGATGTTCGCCGCCCTTGGACTGGTCCTTCTGATGGTTCTCGGTGCCATCTGGGGCATTCGCCGGTATCGGCAGTTCGACTTTGTGGACATCGCCGGGGTGGATCCGCCGGCCTCCGGCCCGACGAACTGGCTGCTGGTCGGCCTCGACAGTCGGGAGGGGTTGGAGGCCTCCGATCCCAACTCCGGGGCCTTTCTGGGTCCCGACGTCATCCCCGGGGCCCGAACCGACACCATCATGGTGGCCCGGGTCGACACGTCCACCAGTGGGGTCGAGCTGCTGTCGGTGCCCCGTGATCTGTGGGTGCCGATCGTGGGCAAGGGTGAGAACGGTCGCATCAACGGGGCGTTCAACGGACCCGGCGGTCGGGAGCGGTTGGTGGCCACCGTCGAGTCGGCGTTGCAGATCAACATCCACCACTACGCCGAGGTCAACTTCATCGGCTTCCAGGAGATAGTGGAGGCTCTGGGGGGTGTACCCCTGTGGTTCGCAACGCCGATGCGGGACGCCGCCACCGGTCTCAACGTGGTCGATTCCGGCTGTCACGTGCTCAACGGCCCCCAGGCCCTGGCCTTCGCCCGTTCCCGCAAGGTGGAGAACATGGTTGACGGGCAGTGGCAGGACGACGGCACCGGCGATCTGGGCCGGACAGCCCGCCAACGGTACTTCCTGACCCAGGTGGCCCGGGTTGCGGCCGACCGCATCTCGCCCATCGGGGTGTTCTCCATCGATCGGCTGGTGGCAGCGTCGGCCGAGAACATGGTGATCGAGGACGGGGCGGGACTGGGCGATGTGGCCACGCTGGCCCGGACCTTCGCCCGGGGTGGTGATGTCACCACCCACAACCTTCCCGTCAGTGACATGGTTACCTCGGGCGGAGCCCAGGTTCTTGAGCTGAGAGAAGGGGAGGCCCAGGCCACCCTCGAGCTGTTCCGCACCCCGGGGGAGGCGCCGCCCAACCCCACCCTGTCCGGCGATCAGACCGTACCCGAGTTGAAGATCTCGGAGTCGCGCAGTCTGCCACCCGGGGACATGGCCTCGAGCGCCTTGCCCGGGGTCACTGAAGAGCAATGCCCCACCGCAGTTGGCTAGCGGTTTGACGGCGGGCCGGATCCGAACACACAGTGGTGCCCGACTCGGATTCGCACAAGGGGGAATCATGTCCAATCCATCAGCTCACCTTCCCGGTCGTCTGGGCTCACCCGATATGGCCATCGGCGATGATCCGCGGGCCGACCCCCGCATGGTCGCAGCCATGGAGCCACTGGAACTCCACCGCCGACCCGACCCCGTCCCGGTGTCGCCCGACGACGCCATCGAAGCCATTCTCGGGTTCTGCGATGTCGCCGAACCCATGTTTCGGGACCTGTTCGGCGCCCTGTACCAATCCATTGCCCCGGTCGAGGGGGTGGAGCATGAGGAAGTGACCATTACCGGGGTCGATGGCAACGATGTCACGCTGTTCATCCATCGGCCCAGAGGCTCGGCCGGTGGTGACGGTGAGCCCATGCCCGGCATTCTCCACATCCACGGCGGAGGCATGGCCATTCTGTCGGCCACGGAACCCCAGTATCGGCGATGGCGGGACGAGCTGGCCGCCACCGGGTTGGTCGTGGTCGGCGTGGAGTTCCGCAACGCCGCCGGCCTTCTCGGACCCAACCCGTTCCCGGCCGGGCTCAACGACTGTTCGGCGGCCCTTCGGTGGGTTGGCGAGAACAAGGGCGAGCTCGGAATCTCCACCCTTGTGGTGTCGGGGGAGTCCGGCGGCGGCAACCTGTCGCTGGCGTCCACACTCAAGGCCAAGCGGGACGGCTACCTCGGGCTCGTCGACGGCGTCTACGCCCAGTGCCCCTACATATCCGGCCTTTATGGTGCCGTCCCACCCCAGTTGACGTCGCTTCACGAGAACAGTGGCTACTTCCTGGGTAACGACCTGATGGCGATCATGGTCCGCAGCTACAGCCCCGACGGCTCGGCCGCCACCGACCCGTTGGCCTGGCCCTATCACGCCACCGTCGACGATCTGGCGGGCCTGCCCCCCCACGTCATCTCGGTGAACGAACTCGATCCGCTGCGGGACGAAGGTCTGGCCTACTACCGCAGATTGCTGGAGGCCGGCGTCAGCGCCGTCGGTCGCACCGTCAACGGCACCTGCCACGCCGGGGACTGCATCTTCCGGGAGGCCCTGCCCGATGTCTACCTGTCGACGGTGCGCGACATCAACGCCTTCGCCTACTCGCTGTGACCACGATCCCCTTCGCCCGTTCCAACCCACCAGCGAAAGCGGGTCAAACCGGTCACTTCTGACCGTTCTTGCCCGCTTTCGCGCGAGTTGGGTGGGGTTGGGGGCGGCGCAGGGTGTGGCAGCGGTCAAGGTAGGGCGGTGATGAGGTCGGCAACGATGGCGGCCGGGTCACCGTCGTCCGGGGTGTAGCGGCGCTCGGCGGTGTCCGGGGGTTCGTAGGGATCGTCGATCCCCGTCATTCCCGTGATCTCGCCGGCCCGGGCCTTGGCGTACAAGCCTTTGGGGTCCCGCTGCTCACACAACTCCAGGGGGGTGTCGACAAACACCTCGACGAACGGCAACCGGGCCTCGTCATGAAGCCGTCGGGCAAACTCTCGGGCCCGGCGGTAGGGGCTGATTACCGGCACGATGGCCACCAGGCCGGCATCGGCGAACAGGCGGGCCACATGGGCCACCCGGCGCACGTTCTCATCCCGATCGGCGGCGGAGAATCCGAGGTCGCCGTTGAGGCCGTGGCGGATGTTGTCGCCGTCGAGCAGGTAGGCGGGCCGGCCGGAATCGATCAGCTGCCGCTCCAGCTCGACGGCGATGGTCGACTTGCCCGATCCCGACAGGCCGGTGAGCCAGACCGTGGCTCCCCGCCCGGTGGTCGACCAACGGGCGTCGCGGGCCACGGCACTCTCGTGCCAGACGGTATTGGCCGTCTTCATGACCGCGGCCCGGGCTCGGCGTCCGGCTTGAAAAGCCCCATGGTCCGAACGCTACTCGGTGCCGGGGGCGAGCAAGCCCGGGCCCGAGCTCATTCCGTGGCCCTGATCATGCCGGCGCCGACCGTGACGTTGCTGGTCTCGTCGACCAGGATGAAGCTGCCGGTGGTCCGGTTCGACTGGTAGTCGTCGGCGAACAGCGGCTGGGTGACCCGGAGCCGAACCCGGCCGATCTCGTTCAGGGTCAGTTCGGTGGCTGCCTCGTCCCGATGCAGGGTGTTGATGTCAAGCCGGTAGCGCAGGTCCTTGACCAGGGCCCGGGCCCACTTCGTCGTGTGCTTGATGGCCAGCTTGGAGCCTTCCCGGAGTTGCGACGCCTCCGACATCCAGCACACCATGGCCTCCAGGTCCTGGGTGACCTGGGGCTGGTTGTTGATACGGCAGATCATGTCACCCCGGCTGACATCGAGCTCGTCCTCGAGCTGGATCACCACCGACATGGGGGAGTGGGCCTCGGCCACTTCGCCGTTGGTCCCGTGAATGGCTTTGATCCTGGTGGTGAAGCCGGACGGCAGCACGGCCACCTCGTCGCCCGGTTTCATCACTCCACCGGCCACGGTTCCGGCATAGCCACGGAAGTCGTGGTGTTCGGTGCTCTTGGGTCGGATCACGTACTGCACCGGGAATCGGACATCCACCATGTTGCGATCGGAGGCGATGTAGACCTCCTCCAGATGGTGGAGCAGCGTGCCGCCCTTGTACCAGTCGGTGTTGGCCGAACGATCGACCACATTGTCGCCGTAGAGGGCCGAGATGGGGATGAAGGTCAGGTCGGGCACGTCGAGCCGGGTTGCGAACTCGATGTACTCCCGGCGGATCTTCTCGAACACCTCCTGGTCGTAGTCGACCAGGTCCATCTTGTTGACGGCCAGCACCAGGTGGGGGATGCGGAGCAGACTGGCGATGAAGGAATGACGGCGGGACTGCTCGGTCAGTCCCTTGCGGGCGTCGACCAGGACGATGGCCAGGTCGGCGGTGGAGGCCCCGGTCACCATATTCCGGGTGTACTGGATGTGCCCCGGGGTGTCGGCGATGATGAACTTGCGCCGGGGCGTGGCGAAGTAGCGGTGGGCCACGTCGATGGTGATGCCCTGTTCCCGCTCGGCCCGGAGCCCATCGGTCAACAGGGCCAGGTCGGTGTGCTCGTCGCCACGGTCGTGGCTGGTGGCCTCGATGGAGGCCAATTGATCCTCGAAGATCGACTTCGAGTCGTACAGCAGGCGCCCGATCAGGGTGCTCTTGCCGTCATCGACCGAGCCGGCGGTGGCAAAACGCAGGAGATCCACGGTCTAGTCCCTTCTGTTCTTTTGTGAGGCGCTTGCAGCCGGGGATGTTTCGGCGTCGGCCGAAACTCCGGTCGTCGGCCTCCGGACGACGTACTCCGTGGTCCAGTGTCTTCTGTTCTTATGTGAGGCGCTTGCAGCCGGGGATGTTTCGGCGTCGGCCGAAACTCCGGTCGTCGGCCTCCGGACGACGTACTCCGTGGTCCAGTGTCTTCTGTTCTTATGTGAGGCGCTTGCAGCCGGGGATGTTTCGGCGTCGGCCGAAACTCCGGTCGTCGGCCTCCGGACGACGTACTCCGTGGTCCAGTGTCTTCTGTTCTTATGTGAGGCGCTTGCAGCCGGGGATGTTTCGGCGTCGGCCGAAACTCCGGTCGTCGGCCTCCGGACGACGTACTCCGTGGTCCAGTGTCTTCTGTTCTTTTGTGAGGCGCTTGCAGCCGGGGATGTTTCGGCGTCGGCCGAAACTCCGGTCGTCGGCCTCCGGACGACGTACTCCATAACTAGAAGTACCCCTCTTTCTTCCGGTCTTCCATCGCCGCCTCGCTGGTTCGGTCGTCGGCCCGGGTCGCCCCCCGCTCGGTGATCCTGGTGGCCGCCACCTCGTCGATCACCTTGCCCAGGCTGTCGGCCGCAGATTCGACCGCCCCGGTGCAGGTGGCATCGCCGATGGTGCGGAACCGGACCGTGCGTCGCTCCACCGTCTCGTTCTCCATGGGCTGGAGGAAGTCGGTGACAGCCAGCCACATACCGTCCCGCATGAACACTTCCCGCTCATGGGCCAGGTAGACGTGCGGCACCTCGATTTCGGCGTCGCGGATGTAGTTCCACACGTCGAGTTCGGTCCAGTTGGAGATGGGGAAGACCCGCATGTGCTCACCCGGCTTGTACCGGCCGTTGTACAGGCTCCACAGTTCGGGCCGTTGGCCCTTGGGATCCCACTGTCCGAATTCGTCCCGGAAGCTGTAGACCCGCTCCTTGGCTCGGGCCTTCTCCTCATCGCGGCGGGCACCGCCGAACAGGGCATCAAACCGGTGTTGTCCGATGGCATCGAGCAGCACTCCGGTTTGGAGCCGGTTGCGGGAGGCCCGGGGACCGGTCTCCTCCACCGCCTTGCCGGCGTCGATGGCATCCTGGACCGAGGCCACCACCAAGCGAAGCCCGTAGCGGTCCACTATCCGGTCCCGGAACTCGATGACCTCGGAGAAGTTGTGCCCGGTGTCGACGTGCATGATGGGGAACGGCACCGGGGCCGGGGCGAAGGCCTTGATGGCCAGATGAAGCACGACGATCGAGTCCTTGCCTCCGGAGAAGAGAAGGGCCGGTCGCTCGAACTCGGCAGCCACCTCCCGGATGATGAAGATGGCTTCGGACTCGAGATTCGAGACGTGGGAGAGTTGCGTGGTCATTGGATCCTCGTCATCGGACAAGTCGCAGTTATAGGCAACTCGATACGGCGGCGGTGCGACTACGGTGCCCTCTGCGTTGGCAGTCGAGCAACAATCCTAGTACCCGCTTCGTCGAGCCCATGTCGCTTGGGTGAATTCCCGCATCCCCGGCCGCTCAGGTTCGAACGGTTCAGTGTCGATATGTCGTCCATGGTCACCACCGTGTCACCGGTCCTTGCTCCCGACGTGCCGCCGGTCGACCACCCGACCGAGCGGCGTCGCGTGCTGTTCGTCTCGTCGTCGGGCGGGCACCTGGCCCAACTTCTGCAGCTCCGTTCGTGGTGGATTCATCACGAACGGCGTTGGGTGACCTTCGATCTTCCCGATGCCCGTTCGAAGCTGGAGGGCGAGACGCTGATCCCGGCCTACTTCCCCACCACCAGGAGTATTGTCAACCTGGTCCGCAACACCCCTCTGGCCCGCAGGGTGCTGGAGGACTTCGGACCCGACGTGGTCATCTCCAATGGGGCAGGCGTCGCCGTTCCCTTCTTCGCCATGGCTCGCTTGATGGGGATCCCGGCGGTCTTTCTGGAGGTTTACGACAGGATCGACTCGCGAACCCTGACCGGAAAGCTGGTGCAGCCGTTGACAACACGATTCTGCGTGCAATGGCCGGAGCAGCAGGACCTCTACCCCGGGAGCGTGCTCACCGGGCCCCTGTACTGAAGGAGTCCAGACTTGAGAGAGATCGTCAACGCACGAGGTCGGTCGACCACGACCGGCACCTCACGCGAGATCACGATGGCCGACGTTGTGGTGTCGGTGGGCACTGATCATCATCCGTTCAATCGGCTCATCTCGTGGATGGACGAATGGCGGGAGCGTCACCCTGATGTGACGGTGGTGATCCAGCGTGGCACATCGGCACCGTCCCGGATCGGTGGCTGCCGCCGGCTCATACCCCATGGCGATCTGTGTGAGCTGTTCGCCCGGGCATCGGCTGTGGTCAGCCACGCCGGCCCGTCGACTGTCATGGACGCACGGATGGCCGGTCGGCTGCCGATCGTGATGGCCCGAGATCCCGAGTTCGGTGAGCACGTCGACGGTCATCAGATGCGGTTCGCCCGGCACCTCCAACATCATGAGATCGCAGTGGTGGTGGAGGCCAAGCATGAGTTGTTCACCGCCATCGACCGGGCGTTGGCCCGTCCCGCAGATTTCACTGTGAACGTCGGCACGAGGGCGGCCGACGGGGTTCATCGGTTCGGTAGCGTGGTAGACGAGTTGCTTGTCACCTCGACCCCGATCGTTCCGAACTCCCCGGCGTCGGCTCTCTAGCTCAGTCTCGGAGCAGCGCCTGTTTGGTACATCAACAATCCCCACAGCATTAACGGAGACCGATCGTGGACTACCCTCCCCATCTCGAAGACCGCACCGTCTCGGTTGTCATCGCAACCCGTGATCGCCCCCGGTTGCTCCGCCGCGCCATCGATTCGGTGATCGCCCAACGTCACGATCACCACGTCGAGATCGTGGTGGTGTTCGACCGGTCCGAACCCGACCATTCCCTCGAGCGGGAATTTGGTCCCGCCGACGGCAAGCTTCGAGTGGTCGTGACCGGCAACGGCCGCAGCCCTGGTCTGGCCGGCGCCCGCAACAGCGGCATTGACAAAGCGTCCAACACCTGGATCGCGTTGTGTGACGATGACGACGAGTGGCTGCCGGGCAAACTCCAGGCCCAGTTCGAGGCCCTGGCAGCCAAGCCCGAGGCCCGGGCCGCCTGCACCGGCATCCTCATCCACTACGAGGGCACCGATACCGCACGTATGCCCAACGAGGCCCTGCTGACCTTCGACGGCTTCCTCAAGGACCGCATGACCGAGGTCCACCCCTCCAGCTGGCTGGTCCACAAGGACACCTTGCTGGGCGAGATCGGCCTGGTCGACGAGGACATCCCGGGCGGCTACGCCGAGGACTACGACCTGTTCCTTCGCACGGCCCGGGTATGCCCCATCGCCGTTGCCCCTCAGCCCCTGGTCCGGGTGTGGTGGCATGGCGCCTCCTTTTCTTCGAACGGTGGAAGATGATCGACGGGGCGTTGGAGTACCTGATCGACAAGTATCCCGAGTTCGAGCGTCAACCCGAAGGTCTGGCCCGAATCCGTGGCCAGCAGGCTGTGGCTCAGGCGGCCATGGGCCGTCGGGGGCGAGCAGTGCGTACCATGGCTCGTGTGGCCAGGCTCAACCCCCTCGAGAAGCGTCTTCCGCTGGCGGCGGCGGTGGCCGTGGGCCTTCCGGCCGAATCCGCGCTCAAGGCGGCCCACAAGTTCGGCAAGGGCATCTGACAAAGCCGGCCGAATCCAGGATTGGGGGCGGCGCACCCGTTCATCCAGCGGCTACGGTAGACTGCCCCCGGTCGATACCACCGACTGCACAGGAATGTGTGTACCGGTCGGTGTTCGACCGACAGCCAGCCCTCGTAGCTCAGGGGATAGAGCATCGGCCTCCGGAGCCGTGTGCGCAGGTTCGAATCCTGCCGAGGGCGCAAGGCTGAAGGTGGAGCTGCTCGTCGTCGGTGGCGGCGTTGTTCGAACCAGGGGTGTGGAGAGCGAGGCGCCGAGCAGTCCGAAGAGCGCCCCCGAGGCATGAATCGCTCCAGCTGATCGGTCGGCGGGTTCCTATGGGGTCAGCAGGTCTTGGTGGTTGATGCTTCGATGGCTTGGTTCTCACCGATGGCCACATCCCGGATCGCCGCACAGCCGATGGTTCCCAGGAAACCTCGGTTCAGGGTGACCTCGTTACCGACGACCAGCGGGCGGGCCGGCTCCCAGGAGCCGATGTCGCCCCCCTCCAGTTCGGCATGGCCGGTATGGAGACCGTTGATGTAGGCGTCGACCGTGCCGTTGTCGTAGGTGACGGCCAGCCGGACCTCGCCTTCGGGCAGGGATGACAACGCCATCCAGTTCCAGGTATCGCACGCCGACCGTATTCGCAGGCTGAGCCAGCGGTAGTGGATGCCGATTTGGAGATTCATGTCGGCGGGCTGCGTACCCTCCGAAATGGCCAGGAGCCGGGCCGGTCCTTCCTGATCCAGGGTCTCCGGAGTGAAGACCATGGTGATGGTGAACGCCTCGGTCTCGTCGACGGCGTCGATCAGCTCGGTCACCGGCTCCCGGGACCGAACGGCTGCTGTCCCGCCGTCGAACGCCAAGCCGTCGGCGGTCGGTTCCACCGTTCGGGCATCGGACCCGGCGATGACGTCGAGCAGCACCGGAGCGGCGTCGCCTCCTTGTCCATCCACGGTCGTGCCGTCGATCGTGGTGAGATCGAGGGCCAACAGAGGCGGTCCGGCATCGTTGGCAACACCCGGTGCCGGGTCGGCGGCGGCCGGAGGTTCATCGATACGCTCCAGCCGTTCGATGCAGCCCGAGGCGTCGAGCGCCATACCATCGCGGAACCGGGGCTGGCCGGCCACGGTGATGACGATGGCCGTCGCCGTCACCACCCCGATCACCGGGATGACCGGGCCCCGGCGCAAGGACTTTATCCACTGTGGCTCGAATGGGCCGGCCACCACCATGGTAGAGACGGCGACCCCGATCAGATCGGCGGCCACATCGGCCCACGATGGCGTCCGGGTCTCCGTTCGCGACTGGAGGAACTCGGTGGTCAACAGGAACAGGGCGCTGGCGGCGACAACAAGACCAACCGCCGCCCACGGTGGCCGCCGACCGTGGTTGACCACTCGCAGCAGAACCAGCGAGGTGGCCGTCACCGCCAGGCCCATGGTCACATGGCCGAGCCAGCTGTCGAGGCCGTCGTGAAGCGAGCCGGGAACCGAGTCGGCCAGGGTCAGATAGGCGGATGTGGGAAACCACAACAGGGCGCTGGCCCAGGCCAGCACGACCTGCCACGTTGACACCGATTTCTGTTCCGATTGCCACCCTGAGTCGGCCACTTCATTGCAGTGTGGCATCGTTTCCCGGTTGACCGGCATCGTGGTCGGAATTGCTCAAGTCCGATACCGATCCTGTCGAGAACACCGGTTGATGATTGAAGTCGACTCGGCACCGGCGCCGACGGTATCAGCGGGCGAACCTCCGGCCGATGGCGTTCGGTTGGAACGCATCGGCCGTCGCTGGCTGATCTGGTCGTTCATCCTGTGTCCCTGCCATTTGCCGTGGACCTTGGCCCTGCTGACGGCGGCCCTGGGAGGATCGGCGCTGGGCGCCGTGGTCAGCACCCATCGGAACTGGGTCGGGCTGCTCATCGCCGCGCTCTACGGCGTCGGCGTGGCCACCGGCTTCCGCTACCTGCGCCGGGCCAAGACGTCGGGGGCATGCCGGATCAGCTACCGCTGAGATCGAGGGCGGCGGCGACGATCTGGTCCTTCCCCACCAGGACCAGGTCGGCGGCGGCCCCGAGGGGTACGAACGAGTCCCGAGCGGCGATCCGCCCCAGCGCCCCTCGATAGCCGTGCTCAGCCAGGGCCGTGACCACCCCCTCGCCCACCCCGCCGGAATGGCGGGTCTCGTCCACCACCAGAACCCGACCGGTCGCTTCGGACTCCCGCATGATGTCATCGACCGGCAGGGGGGCCAGCCACCGGAGATCGACCACCCGCCAGTGGCGGTTGTGGTGAGCCTGGAGCTGATGGGCGGCCTGAAGGCTCAGGTACAGGCCGTTGCCCCAGGTCAGGATGGTCCCGTCGGCGCCGTCGCCGTGGGTCCGGGCCGTACCGACCGGCGCCGGAGTTGACACCGGAGCGCAGGTCCAGGCCTCATCGCCGTCGAAGTGCAGGTGGGTGGTGTGGTAGAGGGCGATTGGTTCCAGGAAGACACTGACCGTGCCGTGGTCCAGGCCGGCGGCCACACAGTGGGCCAGCATGGGTCCGGCATCGGCGGGGTGGGCGGGAGAGGCGATGACGATGCCGGGAATGTCCCGCAAGGCGGCCACCGAGTTGTCATTGTGGAAGTGGCCGCCGAACCCTCTCTGGTAGGCGTAGGAGGCGATGCGGACCACCATCGGGTTGCGATACTGCCCGTTGGAGAAGAACCCGAGGCTGGAGGCTTCGCCCCGAAGTTGGTCGGCGGCGTTGTGGAGATAGGCCAGGTACTGGATTTCGGGCATGGGCAGGTAGCCGTTGAGTGACGATCCGAGGGCCAGACCGAGGATCGACTGTTCGTCGAGGATGGTGTCGAAAACCCGGTCGGCGCCGTGGCGAGCCTGCAGTCCGCGGGTGACACCGTAGACGCCGCCCTTGCGGCCCACGTCCTCACCGAAGATCATCGTGTTGGTGTGGAGTCGCAGCACGGAGTCCAGGGTGTGGTTTATCGTCTGGGCCAGGGTGAGGGGCTTGTCCCGTTTGTCGCCCGCTGCCTGCACGGCCCCGGCGTCGATGATGCGCACCGCAGTGGGGGAGGGCCCGGCCGCCTTGCGTAGCGGTGCCAGCAGGGGGGTCACGATCTCGTCGGCCGAGGTCAACTCGGCTTCGTCCAGATCGTCCCACAGGTCGAGGGCCCGGTCCCGCACCGCTCGGCGCTCATCGAGATACCAGTCGACCAGATCCCGACCGGTGCAGACCCCGGAGGCGACAATCTCGGCCGCCGTCCCCACGATGGGGTCACGGGCCAGATCGTGGCGGAGTTCCTCGGGGCGGCGATAGGCCGTTTCGACGTCGGTGCCGGCGTGGCCTAGAAAGCGAACCGTTCGGAGATGGAGCAGGCCGGGTACACCTCGGGCTCGTACCGCTTCGGCCAGGTCGGTGGCCGCCTCCAGTACGTCGGCCGGGTTGGCTCCGTCGGCGTCTGCCCGTTGTAGGCCCGGTCGACCCCTGGTGGTCGCGTCCACCCAGCCGTCGGGGCTGGGAACGCTGATGCCGAGTCCGTTGTCCTCGCACACGAACAGCACCGGCACCCTGTCGCCCCGGTACGCGGCATTGAGGGCCCAATTGAGCGCGCCCTGGGCCGTGGAGTGGTTCAACGAGGCATCGCCGAAGCTGCACACCACAACCGAATCCTCGGGCCATCGTCCACCGCCAGGCCCTTCTGTGCGTTCCAGCCCTCGATTCCGAGGCTCAGAACGCACAGAACGAGAGGTGCGCTGAGCCCAGCCGATGCTGAGGGCCAAGCCGACGGCACGGGGCGGATGGGACGAGATGGTCGAGGTCTGGGGAATGATCGACAGGTTCTTGTTGCCGAACACCTTGTGCCGACCGCCCGACATCTGGTCGGTGGTCAGGGCCAGCATGCCCCGCAAGACATCACCGGTAGGATCCTGATCCGGCACCTGTCCGGCCCGGGCGAAGTAGAACCCACCGGACCGGTAGTGGAGCAGGGCGGGATCGGTTGGTCGCAGAGCCATGGCCACGGCCGCATTCGACTCGTGGCCGGCCGAGGCGATGGTGTAATAACCGGCTCGATGCTCGGCCCTGAGCCAGCGGGCGGTGTGGTCGACGAGACGGGAGCCGACCTGGGCCTCGAACAGCTCGGTGGCGGTGGCCGGCGAGAGTCGAGCCCGGCTTGTTCCCGGCTCGAGTGCGGCCAGTGCACCGAGCAACGCCTGTTCGATCCGGTCGAGGTCGGCGGGAAGTCGATCGATGGACACACCACCGTCGGATTCGCCTGCGCCGGCCCTATCCGTTGCACCGGTTGCGGTCTCGGTCATGAAGCCCCTTCGATCACGGATGTTCCAAGAATACGTCGGCCTCGAGCCAGGCCGCCTCGATTCGATCCAGGCGAGGACCGGCGGAGCGTCGCAGGCGGTCGGCCACGTCGGCCACCAGTGCTTCGACCGCCGCCACCACGGTGACCACGCTGTCGAATGGGCCCACGGGCCGGATATCGAGCCCGAGCCATCGCTCGGCCACGGCGGCCAGGGGAGAGAGGGGTCCGTCGGTCAAGGCCAGTACCGGGCATCCGTTGGCCGCCAGATTCCTGGTTGCCACCACCACCGAACGCTCGTAGCGGGGGAAGTCGATGGCCACGGCGACATCGTCGGGGCCCAGATCGACCACGGACGCCTGACCGGCGGCCGAGATCGACAGTCGTCTGACCCCGGGACGGAGCAGACCGAGGTTGGTGGCCAGGATCAGGCCGGGGGCGGCCGAGGTTTCGGCGCACACCACCAACACCTGCCGGGCTGTAGCCACCAACTGGGCCATGGTCGACAGGGTGTCCCGCTCAGCCTCGGTGAGGAACATCGGTTGACCGGTCGGGATGCCGTCAGGGTCGGTGCGGATGCGATCGATCGGGCGATGGGCTGGGATCAGCCGCTCGGTCAGCGACGCTCGTATCCGGCTCTGCAGATCGGTGTAGCCGTCGAAGCCCAGCTTGGTGGCGAAGCGCACCACCGAGGGGCCGCTGGTGCCGGCCCGGAGGGCCACGTCGGCCAGGGTCCCGAACGCCGGTGTGGTCGGATCAGCGATGATGAGTTGGGCGATCCGGCGATCGGTCGGAGTCAGCTCGCCGGCAACGGCGGCGATTCGATCCTCCACCGATGAGAGTGCCGGATTCGTCATGGAGCAAATGGTACACACAGATCGGTCTGGTGTACTATCCAGTACATGAGTGCTTCAGTATCCTCCGCGCCCGCCGGGGCCGCCGTCGACTCGGCCATCACCGCCGCCCGCCACCTCCAGGTGCTGTCGGACTGTGGGCTCGGCCCCGACATCACCGTCGCCGTTGCCGGCACCGGCGACGGTTTCGGTCTGGTGGTGACCACGCCCATCGACGGTTCTCCTCTTGCTCACTTGGCGGCCCACAACGCCGACGATGCCGCTCGCATCATCGCCGCTGCGGCCGACGCCTTCCGGCAGTGGCGCTCGGTTCCCGCCCCCCAGCGAGGCGAGCTGGTGCGGCTCATCGGCGACGAACTTCGAGCGTCGAAGGACGAGTTGGGCCGGCTGGTGTCGCTGGAGTGCGGCAAGATCCTCCAGGAGGGACTGGGCGAGGTCCAGGAGATGATCGACATCTGCGACTTCGCCGTGGGTCTGTCCCGCCAGCTCTATGGTCTCACCATCGCCTCGGAACGTCCCGGTCATCACATGCGGGAAACCTGGCATCCCATGGGGGTATGCGGCATCATCACCGCCTTCAATTTCCCGGTCGCCCCCTGGTCATGGAACGCCGCCCTGGCCCTTGTCTGCGGCGATCCCGTCATCTGGAAGCCGTCGGAGAAGACGCCGCTGACGGCGCTTGCGACCCAACGAATCGTCGATCGGGCCGTCGACCGCTTCCGGGCCGGCGGTGGCAACGCTCCCGACGGTCTGTCCCAGGTTCTCGTCGGTGGACCCGAGCTGGGGCAGGCCCTCACCGCCAGCCGGAACGTGGCCATCGTGTCGGCCACCGGTTCGACGGCCATGGGCCACAAGGTGGCGACGGCCATGGCCGAGCGTTTCGGTCGCTGCATCCTCGAGCTGGGTGGCAACAACGCCATGATCGTGGCCCCGTCGGCCGATCTGGACATGGCGCTGCGGGCCATCGTGTTCTCGGCGGTGGGAACCGCCGGCCAGCGGTGCACGTCGCTGCGTCGCCTCATCGTGCACGAGTCGATTCGACATGAGCTGGTGGACCGGCTCAAGAAGGTCTACGAGGGCCTACCGGTGGGCGACCCGCTGGCCGACGGTGTGGTGGTCGGTCCCCTCGTCGACCGTCAAGCCTTCGATGCCATGCAGGCCGCTCTGGCCGAGGCGGCCGATGGCGGCGCCACCGTGTTCGGGGGCGGGCGGGTCCTGGCCGAGGAGGCTCCCGACGGCTACTACGTGGCCCCCGCCATCGTGGAGCTGGAGGCCATGACCGACCTGGCTCGCCGGGAGACCTTCGCCCCCATTCTCTATGCTCTTCCCTACGAAGAGCTGGACGAGGCCATCGCCATCCAGAACGACGTGCCCCAGGGGCTGTCGTCGTGCATCTTCTCCACCGATGTGCGGGAGACCGAGACCTTCCTGTCCACCGTCGGTTCCGACTGCGGCATCGCCAATGTCAACATCGGGCCTTCGGGGGCCGAGATCGGCGGCGCCTTCGGCGGCGAGAAGGACACCGGCGGCGGTCGTGAGTCGGGCTCCGATGCCTGGCGAGGCTATATGCGACGGCAGACGGTGACCGTCAACTACTCCCGGGAACTGCCGTTGGCTCAGGGAATCCGCTTCGAGTTCTGAAACCGGACAAGGGTTGTATCTCGTTCGAAGTGAAAGCTGCCGGAGGTGGCGAACGTGGAAACCATGGACACCGTTGCCGTATTGGGTTTGGGCAAGGTCGGGCTGTTGGCGGCCCGGTTGCTGGCCGAGGCCGGCTTCGACGTGATCGGCCACGACATCCATCCACCGACGCCGTCCGACGGCCAGGAACTGTTCGAAGTGGCCATCACCGATGTGGCCGATCGGAGCGCCCTGGGTCGGGCCCTGTCCGACACCGCCGCCGTCCTTTCCTGCCTGCCCTATTCGCTCAACCGCCAGGTGGCCGACGTGGCCCACGAACTCGGCATCCACTATTTCGATCTGACCGAGGACGTGCCCACCACTCAGCACATCCGAAACCTGGCCGAGACGTCGAGCGGGGTGATGGCCCCCCAGTGCGGTCTGGCCCCCGGATTCGTCGGCATCGTGGCTGCGGCCCAAGCCGAATCGTTCGAGCGGTGCCGCTCGATCCGGATGAGGGTTGGGGCCCTACCCGAGCACCCCACCGGTTTGCTGGCCTATGCCTTCAACTGGTCGCCCGAGGGAGTGGTCAACGAGTACCTCAACGACTGTGAAGTCATCGAGGAAGGTGTGCACAAATGGGTGTCACCCATGGAGTGGAAGGAGAACATCTATGTCGGCGGCACCCGGCTGGAGGCGTTCACCACCTCCGGCGGCCTGGGCACCATGTGCGAGACCTATCTTGGCCGGGTCGAGAACCTGGACTACAAGACCATGCGCTACCCGGGCCACGTGGATCTCATGAACTTCTTCTTCCACGAACTCCTGATGCGCGAGCGACGGGAGCTGGCGGGCGAGATCCTGACCCACGCCAAACCGCCCGTGGATGAGGACGCGGTGTACATCCATGTGTCGTCCGAGGGCTGGATTGACGGCCGGCTCAAGCGGCTCGAATACGTGCGCAAGTTCCGGCCCATCGACGTGGCCGGGCGACGGTCGACCGCCATCGCCTGGACCACGGCCGCCTCGGTCTCGGCTGTGATCGAGATGGTTCGGTCCGGCACCCTGCCCAACCGGGGCTTCATCAAGCAGGAGGAGATCCCGGTGTGGGATTTCCTGGCCACCCCCACCGGTCGCCTGTTCGACAAACCCCCGCTCTGATCTTTCTTGGTTCATCGATTCTTGGTTCCTCGACACCTCGAATCCCCCTCCACACCCGGGCGCTCATGCCGCGAATTCGGGCGATCTCGGTCAGGTGTGACCGATATTGCCCGAAAACGCAAGGGCCACAGCCGGGCGCTCATGCCGCGAATTCGGGCGATCTCGGTCAGGTGTGACCGATATTGCCCGAAAACGCAAGGGCCACACCCGGGCGCTCATGCCGCGAATTCGGGCGATCTCGGTCAGGTGGTTCGCCAGATGATCTGGTTGACCCGGTTCTCCAGGGCCTCCTGTTGGCCCGACACCGGCTTGGGATCGAGGTCGGCCTTGGTGGCCGCTTCGGCGATGGCGTCCAGCGTGGTGTTGGGGTCCATGATCTGTTCACCCAGATCCCCCTTCCAGCCGGCATAGCGCTGCTCCCGGGCCGTCTCCAGCGTGCCGTCGTACAACATGGCCTCGGCCACCAGAAGTGATTGGGCCAGGGTGTCGATACCGCCGATGTGGCCGTGGAAAAGGTCGGTGCGGTCCATGCTCTGGCGCCGAAGCTTGGTGTCGAAGTTGAAGCCGCCGGTGGTGAACCCGCCCGAACGCAGGATCTCGTACATGGCCAGCGACAGTTCGTCGACCGAGTTGGGGAACTGGTCGGTGTCCCAGCCGTTCTGGTAGTCGCCCCGGTTGGCGTCCACGCTGCCGAAAATGCCGTTCTCCACCGCATAGGCCACCTCGTGGTGGAACGAGTGACCGGCCAGGGTGGCGTGGTTGACCTCGATGTTGACGAAGTAGTCGCCCAGCAGGTCGTAGCGTTCCAGGAACCCGTGTACGGCGGCGCAGTCATAGTCGTACTGGTGCTTGGTCGGCTCCTGGGGCTTGGGTTCGATGAGCAGCGTGCCGTTGAAGCCGATGTTGCGCTTGTGGTTGGCCACCAGTTCCAGGAATCGGGCCAGCTGGTCGGCCTCCTGCTTGAGCTTGGTGTTGAGCATGGTCTCGTAGCCCTCCCGCCCTCCCCACAACACATAGTTGGCCCCACCCAGCCGGTGGGTGGCCTCCAGGGCGTGGCGAACCTGGGCTGCGGCGTGGGCGAACACCTCGGGGTCGGGGTTCGTCGCCGCCCCGGCGGCATAGCGAGGATGAGTGAAGAGATTGGCCGTGCCCCACAACACTCTCACACCGCTTTCGGCCATCTTCCCCGCCGCCCGGTCGACCATCTCGTCCAGATTGGACTTGGATTCCCGAAGGGTGCGGCCTTCGGGGGCCATGTCGACATCGTGAAAACAGAAGAACGGGGTGCCGAGTTTGGTGAAGAACTCGAAGGCGGCGTCCTGTTTGAGCTTCGCCGCCTCCATGGGGTCCATGTCCGGATTCAGCCACGGGCGGTCGAAGGTGCCGACACCGAAGATATCCGAACCGGGCCAGTTGAAACTGTGCCAGTAGCACACAGCAATGCGCAGATGATCCTCCATACGCTTGCCGGCGATGGTGCGGGCCGGGTCGTAGACCTGATAGGCCAGCCCGCCCGGTGCGGTCTGGCTCCCAGCGAACGCCACCCGGTTCGGCACGTCGGTGAAGAATTCCATGGGTACTCCTGAACCTGGGTTCGCTTGGCGGATTGGATGTTCACGATCAAGTCAAGTCTCGGCGACGTGTGGCCGGAGGCCGAACTCAAGCCGTCCTCGGCCGTCGGCGAGCACCGTCTCGCCGTACTCGACTGGCTGACGGCGTTGGCTCCGACGCCAGTACGGTCTCGACTCTATCGCTGCGTCCCGGCCGCAGCCCTGGTCAGATCCCGGAAACTGGTGCCGAGACACCGGGCGTAGAAGTCGGGGTCGGGGAGCAGCGTTCGGTCCGCTGTGAACGACACGCTGACCTGGCCGTTGTAGCTCAGGACGGGATGGAACAGTCCCAGTCCATCGGTGATGGGCCCGAGCCCGAAGAGAGCCAGGACCCGGGATCGTCCCATGGTGAGCGGCACCTGGGGGCCGGGGACGTTGGTGACCACCGTGTGCATGGCCACCCCGGTTCGGTGGACCAGCCCGGACCGGACCACGGTCCGGGCCGCCAGGTTGGTGAGGCGCAGCGGCCCATAGGTCACGAAGTCGGTGAGAGCTCTTGCCCCGATTGCTCCGTCAAGGGCCTTTCCTTCCTTTGTTGCGGTGGCCACCGTGGCCACCCGTGCCAGGGGATCGGCCACATTGCTGCCGGTGGTCACCAGCATGGACGAGACCAGATTCCCCTCGTCCTTTTGTTGATCGGATCGGCGCTTGGAGATCGGGGCCATGGCGATGAGCGGTGTGTCGGGAAGTTCACCGTGATGATCCAGGTAGTGGCGCAGGGCACCGCCCACCAGTGATAGCACCACGTCGTTGATGGTGGAACCGTCAACGGCCCGACGGACGGCCTTGAGATCGTCGAGCGCGAACCGACGACCGCCCACCACCCGGTGGGGGGTCACCGCGTCGTTGAACCGGGTGGGTGTCAGCAGCGTCGTCGGCAGCGTAAGGTCGTGGCGCTGCAACGACCGCACCACCTCACCGATCGCCGGCAGTGAGCCGGCCATCGCCTTGATCCCTTCCAGTGGCTGCAAGGCCGAGTGCAATCCGGCCCGGGCCAGCAGCTCGAGTTCACCGGGGGCCCGCTCCGGGCGCCAGGTGTCGGCCGGGACGTCACGATCGAAACCCTCCAGATCGTGAAGGGCGGCGAAGATCTCGGCCCCGCTCACACCGTCGATTGCGGCGTGATGGATCTTGGTCACGATGGCGTAGGAGCCTTCGGGAAAGCCCTCCACATGGTCCAGCCCTTCCACCACGGTCATCTCCCACAGAGGCCGGGTCATATCGAGGGGTCGGGCCAACAGTCGTGCGGTCTGTATGCACAACTGCCGCCAGTCGCCCGGCTTGGGCAGGGCCAGATGGCGGACGTGGTATTCCAGATCGAAACCCTCGTCCTCCAGCCAGTACGGACGGTCGAGGTCGAATGGGACGGCCACCAGACGCTGGCGGAAACACTTGGCCAGCGGCAGGCGGGTCCGAATGTGTTCCAGGATCTCCTTGAACCGGACCGCACCCTGACCGGTGTCACCCCGGTCGTAGATCACCAGGCTGCCGACCACCATCGGGGACTCCCGGTTCTCCCACCGGAGGAAGGCAGTGTCCATGCCGCTCAACTGCTTCACCGCTGATCCCCCCGGGGTGTTCGTGTGCTGCCAATGGGTTGATGGTTGATGGTCGAAGGCCCAGTTCGATGGTACTCTGCCGGGCATGATTCTCGCTGCGGTCGGTGATACCTCGTACAACATCATGCTGGTTCTGCACATCCTGTCGGTGGTGGGGGCCATGGCTCCGGCTCTCGCCCATCCGGTCATGAACAGCCAGATGAAATCCCTCGAGTCGGGGCCGAGGAACGCCATGTACGGTTTCATGGCCCGTAACAGCCAGCGGGTGTACGGCACCGCACTGATACTGGCCGGGGTCTTCGGGTTCGGGCTGGTCGGGATGTCCAGTGATTTCTACTCGCTCTCCGATGGTTGGGTGCTGGCCTCCATCGTGTTGTGGATCGCCTGGGTCGGGCTGATTCACGCAGTGCTGGTACCGGCCGAGCGGGCCCTGGCCGGCGGCGACAGCTCGGCCGAGTCCAAGGTGGTCATGGCAGGAACCCTCACCAGCATTGTGGCCGTGGTGGTGATCATCCTCATGATCTTCAAGCCGGGAGCCTGATCCAGGGCCGGCTCGGCCATCGGTGGTCGACGGTCAGTCGTCGACGGCCGGTGATCGACGGAGTTTCTTGACCTGCTTGCGCCGGCGCTTCTGTTCGAGCCGGCGTCGCTGAGCGCCCCTGGTCGGCTTGGTCGGCCGCCGTTTCTTCGGCGGCGGGGCCAGAGCGGCCCGCAGCTGGGCCCCGAGACGGTCAAGGGCCTCGGTCCGATTCCGGTGTTGCGATCGGTGATCGCCGGCCGATGCCCGGGCCGTAGTGCCCAAACGCCTGATCAGACGCTCCCGCTGACGGTCGCCGACCACGGCCGACCCGGCGATGTTCCAAACCACTTCGACCCGGGTGGCCGCCTTGTTGGCGTGCTGACCGCCGGGACCGCCGGAGCTGGTGAACCGCCACTCGAGTTCGCTGTCGGGTACGACCAGCGAGTGGTTGACGAACACCGGCATGGCTCCAGGGTGCCAGGTCGTGACCCGACTGTCGACCGGGGCGATGGGAGTCGACGGCCCGGCAACTACTAGTGTCTGTTCAGTGATTCCTTTGAGCGGAGACGGGATCGCCGCAATGACCGGCCGGCGGGTAGGCGGGCTCCTGTCGCTGGTTGTGCTGGTGGGGGCCGCCCTGGCCGCCTGCAGCGGCGGCATCGAGGGCATTGCCGGATCGGAACCGGCCACACCGGTCGATGGTGCCGGTCCCCAACCGGACCCCGAGGACGAGCGCGCCGGTGATCCGGCGGCCCCGTCGCTGGACGACCCGACCTCCCAGCTTCCGTCTCGACCCGATTCGTCGACGCCGACCTCGGCCGGCACCAGCACCACGCCGGCGCCGGTCGACCGCGAACTTCCGGAATTCGATCGGTTGTTTCCCGATTCGTCGCCACTGCCGATCGCACTGGTCGTCGACGACACGGTCTACGACCTGACCACCGATCCGGCTACCGAGGTGTGGTCGTCGCCCGATGTCATGGTGTCGGAAACGTCGGTGCCGACCATCGTGAACGAGGGGGTGATGGCGTTGCTGGCAGAGTCGGACCTGCCGGCGGCTGCCAACCCCTTGCCGGCCTCTCCGCTCCCACCGACCGGGACACTGGTTCTGGACCGGGTGGCCCTCGGAGGTGGGGAAGGGGCCGGCGACACCGCCCCCACCTCCCGGATGGAACTGGCCCGAGAGGTCAGCAGCTTTGTCGTCGGACCGGCCGGGCGGACCTTCGCCTGGACCGAGCCGGTGAGTGATGGCTCGACCGTCGCCACCAAGCTGGTTATGGCCGAGTTCCCTTACGGCCGGATCACCTCGAGTTTCGTTTTCGAAGGTGTCGAGTCCGGCCCGCTCCGAACCACGGGTCGGGCCGAGGTGGTCGGCATCACCGCCGACAAGGTGTTGATGCGGGCCGGCGACCCGTTGCGGGAGGTGGCCTTGGTCATCTGGGTTCCCGAAATCGAGTCCACGTACCGCCTTACCAACTTCGACCCGTGGGCCGTGGGACCGACCTGGGCCGACCGCCTGGTCCTGCGTCAGGCCGGTACCGGATGCGGGGTGGTGGTGCAGGTGACGGACGATGGACCGGCCAACCCCGCCGACGGCGCCGAGGCCCGGCCCGATCTTCCGTGCAATGCCAGTTCGGCGGCAACCATTTCCGGTAGCGGCACCGTGGTGGCCGGCGCCGGCACCACCGGAGACAATGCCATCGACGGCGACCCGATCGTGGTGGTGGGTCCGGCCGTGGTCGAACCACCGGGAGCGTCGGACGAGGAGGGCGGCGGCCGGGACGAGTCGGCGGACGCCGAGCCCTACCGCCGATTCCGGGTCGACGGGGTTCCCGGTGCCTACTGGGAACCTCGGACCACCCGCTGGCTCGACGACCGAAACCTGGTGGTGCTGGCGTCCAGCCACAACGGGTTTGCGCTGACCGCCGAGGATTTCAGCGACAATCCCGATGCCGTGGTCGACCGCCGGACGGCGGAGCGGTGGCGGAGCCACTGGGGCCTGTACACCTGCGACCTCGAAGCCGGAGCCTGCCTGCTGGCTCAAAGCATCGGATTCCAGCCCACCACCGCCGCCCAGATCGCGCTGGTCCCGGTGCGGATCCGGTAGGACGTGCCGGGCCACGGCACACAAATGCCAGCCGATGGTGGGGGCCGGGCCGTTACCATCGAGGTGCGGCGGCGTGGCGGCCGCCTCCTGACGTTCGGCCTTCGACCGACTGTCCCTGCAACCCGAGGCAATCTTGAACGATTCACTTACCAAGGAAATTCGAGGATGATCAAGGACCGGCTGACCGAGGCGGTGGCCGAGGCATTGTCGGCGCTGGGCGTTGACCCGGTTCCCGACACCATGGTGGTCGAGCGTCCGGCCCGACGCGAGCATGGTGACTGGTCCACCAACGCCGCCCTGGTGTCGTCCAAGGTCGCAGGTCGCAACCCCCGGGAGCTGGCCCAGGAGCTGGTCGACCACCTCGAAACCAACCGGCCGCCGCATGTGGAGACCATGGAAATCGCCGGGCCGGGGTTCGTGAACTTCCGGCTGGCCCCGACCTGGCTCCACGACGTACTGGTCGAGGTTGTCGAGAAAGGGGAGGGCGACTTCGCCCGACTGGATCTCGGACAGGGCAAGACCGTCAACATCGAGTTCGTGTCGGCCAATCCCACAGGGCCCATCCATGCCGGCGGTGGCCGGTGGGGGGCCTATGGTGATTCGCTGGCCCGGGTCATGGCCCGCTGCGGGTACCGGCCTCACAAGGAGTTCTACGTCAACGATCGAGGCCGCCAGACCGTGCTGTTCGGTCAGTCCCTGGAGGCCCGGCGCGACGGGGAGGAGCCGCCCGACGGTGGCTATGCCGGCGCCTACATAGAGGAATGGGCGGCCGAGATGCCCGAAGGCGCCGACCCCGTCGCCTGGGGTATCGAGCGCTCCCTGGCCGACGCCCGCCAGGTGATGGAGTCGATGAACGTCACCTTCGACACCTGGTCGAGCGAGAGGGCCCTGGTCGAATCGGGGGTCGAGGCCGACGTACTGGATCGGCTCAAACAGTCGGGCCTGGTCTATGAACGGGACGGCGCCACCTGGCTCAAGACCACCGAGTTCGGCGACAACGACGACCGGGTACTGGTGAAGTCCGACGGCGACTACACCTACTTCACGCCCGACATCGCCTACCACCTCGACAAGTACAACCGGGGCGAGCTGTTGATCGACATTCTCGGCTCCGACCACCACGGGTACGCTCCCCGGATGCGGGCCGCCCTGCGGGCTCTGGGCAAACCCGAGGACTCCTACGAGGTCATCATCGGCCAGTTCGTCAAACTGGTGCGCCACGGCCAGGAAGTGAAGATGTCCAAGCGGGCCGGCAACATCGTGGAGATTCGTGACCTGGTGGACGAGGTCGGTCCCGACGTGGCCCGTTTCGCCTACCTGTTGCAGTCGATCGATTCGGCCCAGACCCTCGACATCGACGTGCTCTCGGCCGAGGCGGCCGAGAACCCGGTCTACTACGTGCAGTATGCCAACGCCCGCATCCATTCTCTTGCCACCGAAGCGGTCAACCGGGGGGTGGAGCGCCTGGCGCTGGATCAGGTCGATCTGTCCCGGCTGGAAGACGAGCGGGAGCTCGAATTGCTACGGCAGCTGTCGCTGCTGCCCGAGGTGCTGGAACTGGCCTGCAACGACCGGGCTCCCCACAAGATCACCACCTGGGTCCGGGAGCTGGCAGCCGCCTTCCACGGCTTCTATCGGGACTGCCCGGTCCTGCGGTCCGACGTCGAGCCCGAACTCCAACAGGCCCGGCTGTGGTTGGCCGAGGGGGCCCGGATCGGTTTGGCCATCGGCCTCGACCTGCTCGGGGTCGGCGCCCCGGAGAGTATGTGATGGGAAGGCACGTGGTGCTTCCGAAGCGAGCACGGGAGGTACGGCGATGAGCGGTGGCTTGGTGGCCCTACTGGATGACATCGCAACGCTGGCCAAGGTGGCGGCGGCTTCGGTCGACGATGTCGGTGCCGCCGCAGGTCGGGCCAGCGCCAAAGCAGCCGGGGTCGTGGTCGATGACACGGCGGTGACACCTCGGTACGTGCACAACTTCGCAGCCGAGCGCGAGCTGCCCATGATCAAGCGCATCGCCGTCGGGTCGCTGCGCAACAAGGTGCTGTTCATTCTTCCCGCCGCCCTGATCCTGAGTGAGTTCCTGCCGTGGCTGCTCACTCCGCTGCTCATGTTGGGAGGCACCTATCTGTGCTACGAGGGGGTGGAGAAGATCTGGGAGAAGCTGGGAGGCCATGAGGGCGGTCACGGCGACCACACGGCGAGTTCCGGCAAGGTGAGCACGGCCGACACCCACCCTGCTCCGGCTCCGGTCCACGGTTCTGAGCAGGAGGAGAAGATGGTGGGCGGCGCCATCCGCACCGATTTCATCCTGTCGGCCGAGATCATGGTCATTGCTCTGAACGAGGTGGCCGACGAACCGCTGGTCTCCCGGGCCATCATCCTGCTGCTGGTGGCGATCGGCATCACCATCATGGTCTACGGCGTGGTTGCCCTGATCGTGAAGATGGACGACATCGGTTTGCGGCTGGCCCAGAATGGATCGGACGCTGCCCGTACCGTGGGTCGGGGCCTGGTCAAGGGCATGCCCACGTTCATGGAGATCCTGTCGACCGTGGGAGTCGTGGCCATGCTCTGGGTCGGCGGCCATATCCTGCTGGTGGGACAGGAGGAGCTGGGTTGGCACTGGCTCTACGACCAGGTCCACCACCTGGAGGACTCGGTCTCGGAGTCACTGGGATCGGCCGGTGGTGTCGCCGGCTGGCTGGTCAATACCGTGGCCTCGGCCATCCTCGGGCTGATCGTCGGCGCCGTGGTCGTAGCCGTCATGCACGTCGTGCCCCGCAAGTCGCCGGCCCCGGCACACTGAGCGACATGATCGGGCCCACATCGAATCCGTTGCCATGGCACCTGTTGCCCGAGAACGCCTCGGCCACCGACGACGGTCGACTGTTCATCGGTGGATGCGATACCCTCGAGCTGGCCCGGGAGTTCGGCACCCCGCTGTTCGTGTACGACGAGGATCACCTCCGGGCCCGCTGCCGGGAGGCGGTCGATGCCTTCGGGGCCAATGCCATCTATGCCACCAAGGCGTTCCTGTGCAAGGCCATGGCCCGGGTCGCCTACGAGGAGGGTATGGGGCTCGATGTGGCCACCGGCGGGGAGTTGCATGTCTGCCTGGCCGCCGGCGTACCGGCCGAACGTCTGGTCGTTCACGGCAACAACAAGTCTCTGGAGGAACTCACGCTCGCCCGCAACGCCGGCGTGGGCCGGATCGTCATCGACTCCAATGACGAGCTGGACCGGCTCGAGGCCCTGCACGCCGCCGACGGCCGGGTGCCCCGGGTTCTTCTCCGCATCACCCCCGGTGTCAAGGCCCACACCCACGAGTATGTGGCCACCGGCCAGGACGATTCCAAGTTCGGCTTCACCGTGGCCACCGGAGCCGCCCTCGAGGCCGTGGACCGGGCGGTCGCATCACCGGCCGTCGAACTGGTCGGTCTGCACGCGCACATCGGTTCACAGGTGTTCAGGGTCGACTCGTTCGCCGCTGCGGTCGAGGCCCTGGGTCGTTTCGCCAATCCGCTCGGTCTCCCCGAGCTCGTCATCGGCGGTGGCCTGGGAGTTCCCTACGTCGAGGGGGAGGAGGCCCCCACCATCAGCCAGTGGGCCGCCATCATCCAGAAAGCGGCGGCCGAAGCCGGCATCACCGCCGGTCTCGGCATCGAACCCGGACGGGCCATCGCCGCTGCCGCCGCTATCACCCTGTACACGGTGGGCACCGTGAAATACCTACCCGGCATCCGTACCTATGTGGCCGTCGACGGGGGGATGAGCGACAATCCACGCCCTGTGCTCTACGGCTCGGGCTACGAGGCGTTCCTACCGCGAGCGGTCACGGCCAAGCGAGAGAATCGGGTCCGCATCGTGGGCAAACACTGCGAGTCCGGTGATCTGCTTGTCCGGGAGGCCGCCGTGCCCGGCGATCTGGCCGTGGGTGACGTCCTGGCCACCCCGGTCACCGGAGCCTACGGCCACTCCATGGGCTCGAACTACAACAAGGTCCTTCGGCCGGCCGTGGTGTTCTGCCGCAACGGCGACGCCCGCCTCGTGGTCCGGCGCGAGACCTATGACGATCTGCTGGTCACCGACATGGTCTAGCGTTGGCCGGTCGGCACGCCGGCTCGACCGACCCATCTACACCGCAATGTCACCGGATGGTCACAGATCAAGGCTCGAGGACGAGAACCGTGTCGTGGGTGACAGTTGTGTACCCGCTCATTGTCGATTCGGTGTCATTTGACCGCCGACGAAGGTCCGGTGGGTGCTGGTCGTGGTTCCCGTTTGGGTGAGAACGGTGCAGGTTGGCGCCCTCGACCGAGCCGATGGCAGTGCCTCTATGTATCGATACCGATATGCGCTATGGTATCCACCCATCGAACACCCGAGTGGCAAAGCCAAGGCGCGCCGGATCACGCAAGGTCGTCTGAATCGCTGCTCACGAACCAATGCAATCCGGCCACAAGGGTCCGGAAGGGGAGCTTGTTACCAATGAACTTCAAACGACTGGACTTCTTCCGACGAGACGTCGGGCCTGTCCAACTCGACCTGATCGAGTCCTACGCCCAGGGGAAGATTCGCCGCCGTGACTTCCTCAAGCGGGGCGCCATCATCGGCCTGTCGGCCCCGGCCATGGCCTCCATCATCGCCGCTTGCGGCGATGATGGAGACGAAACGTCGAGTGACGGCGAGACCGGCACGACGGCCGAGGGCGGCGGCAGTGGCGAAGCCACCCAGGGTGGCAACCTGATCGTCGCCATCCAACAGGGTGACGCCAACACCGGCCTCGACCCGGTCAACATGCTCGACCTCGGCACCTACAACGTGCTGGCCCAGAGCTTCGAGCCGCTGGTCGGCGTCGGCCCCGACGGCAACATCGGCGACACCGGGCTGGCCACCAGCTGGGAGCCCAACGAGGACGGCTCGGTCTGGACCTTCACCCTCCGCGAGGGCGTCAAGTGGCAGAACGGCAGCGACTTCACCTCGGCCGATGTGGCCGCCACCATGGATCGCCTGGCGGCCCAGGGCAACGCCGCGTTGGGGGGCGTGATCGACGCCGGCTCGACCGACGCCTCCGACCCCACCAAGGCCGTCATCTCCCTCTTGGAACCCAACGGCAACTTCCCGGTGCTGGTGTCGATCTTCAACTCCCAGGCCTTGATCACCCCGGCCGACTATAGCGATGGCACCACCCTCGACGCCCGTCCCGACGGCACCGGGGCCTGGAAGTTCGTGAGCTTCGATCCCACCACATTTGTGGTCAAGTTCGAGCGCAACCCCGATTGGTGGGGTGGTTCCACACTGCTCGACACCATCGAGCTCCGCGGCTTCGGCGATATCGGGACGGCCGTGACCGCCATGACCTCACGTGAGGTCGACGCCATCCAGCAGTTCTCGGTCATAGGCGGCGAGGGCCTGCTCGGCGACGCCAACTTCACCGTGCTCACCCCACCGTCGGCCAACCACCGGCAGGTGTGGTTCAACACCCAGGAGGGCCAGTACACCGACAAGCTGATCCGCCGGGCTTTGGCGTTCTCCATCGATCGCCAGCAGATGGTGGACACCCTCTTCGCCGGCCGAGGTGAAGTGGCCAACGACCACCCGGTGCTGTCGTCGCTGCCCTTCTTCGACCCCGACGCCGTGCCCCAGCGGACTCGAGACATCGAGATGGCCAAGTCCCTGCTGGCCGAGGCCGGGGTCACCGGGGTGGCCAGCAGCATCGAGACCGGCGATCTTCAGGAGATCCCCGATCTGGCCGGCATCATCCAGCAGAACGCAGCCGAGGCCGGCTTCGATCTCCGGGTGAGCACCCAGTCCAACTCCACCTTCTACGGTGCGGCCTGGTGCCCCGAGGACAACGACGACTCGACCGTGCCGTGCTGGGGCTCGGCCGAGTTGGGCATTGTCGACTACGGTCACCGGCCCACGCCCGACGTGTACTTCAGCTCGGCGCTGGCCAGCGGCGGCGTCTGGAATTCGTGCGTGTGGGAGAACGCCGATTTCGATCGGCTGCTGTCGGAGTACCGGACCTCGATCGACGTGGAGGGTCAGAAGGCGGCAGTGGGCGAGATCATGAAGCTCATGCACGAGGAGACCCCCGCCATCTATCCGTACTTCTACAACTACCTGTCCGGGCACGACAACAGCGTGTCCGGGATACAGGCGACGGCACTGGGTCACACCATCGTCAGCGGCGCATCCAAGAGCGGCTGATCGTTACCGGGTGCCGGGTTCGGCACCCGGTGGCCACCGGGGGGCTCCGCCTGTTGGTGCAGCTAGAACTTGCCCGGCCCTTCGAGGCTGTGACAGTCTCGAAGGGCCGGCCGAAATACCGATCCGGCTTTCTCGCACGGGGGACTGTGGGGGACACAGGGAAGGAAACATATGGCTCGTTTCATTGCCAGGCGGCTTCTGCTCGCCATTGTCACGCTCCTGCTCATCCTGTTCATCGTCTTTGCACTGACCAGGGTGTTTCCCTCCGATCCGGCCAAGCAGCTGGCCGGTCCGTTCGCGTCGGAGGAGCGAGTGGCGGCCTTGGAGGAGAATCTGGGTCTGGATGATCCGCTCATCACCCAGTTCGGTCGACTGCTGTGGGGGGCTGTCACCTTCAACTTCGGTGAATCGTTCTCCCAGCCGGGGGTGCAGGTGCTCGACCTGATCAGACCGGCCCTGTGGAACTCGGCCAAGCTGGTGGCCCTGGCGCTGTTGCTCACACTGCCCATCTCGATCCTGGGTGGTATCTGGGCCGCCTACAAACGGGACACCGTGATCGACCGGAGCATTGTCTCCTTCGGTTTGGCCAGCGCGTCGATTCCGGACTTCGTATCCGGCGTGTTTCTCCAGTTTCTCATCGGGGTGCAGCTCGGTTGGCTGCCATCCATCTCCAATCCCCCGGCCGACGCCGGCTTCTTCACCGAAATCCGGTATATCCTCCTTCCCGCGCTGGCCATCCTGTTCGTGTATTTCGGCTACATCGCCCGCATCACGAGGGCCGGGGCCATCACCGCCTTCGACTCCGACTACACCCGGACCGCCTTCATGAAGGGTTTGAGTGTGCGTGAGGTCATCCGGCGTCACATCATGAAGAACGCCCTGCAGCCCACCGTGGCCGTGACCGGGACCCAGATGGGGTACATGTTCGGTGGCCTGGTCGGCCTGGAGCTGGTGTTCAACTATCCCGGTCTGGGCCGTCTCATTTTCCAGGCGGCAACCGCACCCGACTTCCCATTGCTGCAGGCGGGTGTGGTGTCGGTCGCGATCATCTTCATGCTGGCCACCTTGTCCGCCGACCTGATCATCGCCTGGATGAATCCCCGGGCCCGGCTTTCTTCGTAACCACAGGGGGCACCAATGACGAGTATCGACGACACCCAACAACCACCTCCAAACGAGGACCTGCAGCAGCCGCCCTCGAGCGAGCCGCCCATGGTGGCGACGTCGGCCGCCCCTGCCCTCGATCGCAAATCGGTCAAGGCCGAGCAGCGCCGGGAGCTGATGCGCAGCCCGTCATTCCTGATCGGGATGTCCATCGTGATTCTGTGGCTGTTGTGCAGTCTCATTCCCGATGTCATCGCCCGGTACCCGGAACTCGATCCGGTACGGGTCGACGGTACGGTGATCGCCCGCCAGGGCCCGAGCGCCAATGCCTGGTTCGGCACCGACGGTACCGGCCGGGATGTGTATTCCCGAGTGGTGTACGGAGCCGACAATGTGCTGATCAACGCCCCGGCCGCTGCGTTTCTGGCCGTGGCTCTCGGCGCCATCCTCGGCCTGGTCATGGGCTACTACCGGGGTTGGGTCGACGAGATCCTCAGCCGGGTCATCGAGGCCGTGCTGTCGCTGCCGGTCATACTGTTGGCCATCATGGTGCTCGTGGTGTTCGGGGCCTCCCGGATCGCCATTATCTTGACCATCGCCGGCCTGTTCACGCCGGTGGTGACGAGAACGGTGCGGGCCGCGGTCCAGTCGGAATCCCAGCTCGATTATGTTGCCGCAGCCAAACTTCGGGGTGAGTCGGGCCCGTTCATCATGTTGCGGGAGATCCTCCCCAACATCACCAACGTCCTGGTGGTGGAATTCACGGTCCGGGTCGGTTACGCCATCTTCACCGTGGCCACCCTGGCCTTCCTCGGCCTCGGCGCCGACGACGTCACCGTGGCCGACTGGGGTACCGACATCTCCCAGACGTACGGGCTGATCGTGTCGGGTCAGTGGTGGCCCTCCATCTTCCCCGCTCTGGCCATCGCGTTGTTGGTCATCGGGGTGAACCTGATCGCCGATTCCCTGGACAAGGTCTACAAGGGCTAGGTCCTGCACCTCATGTCCGGCCCGATTCCAGTCCAATTCGCTGCTACCGAACGCAAGGGTTGATACCGCAATGACCGCAGTCATGGAAAACGAGATCCCCATCGACAGGGGCGATCCGGAGACGGCCGCTCTGTCCGTCGAGAATCTGAGCCTGGTGTACCACGTCCGGGGCAATCCCCGGGAGGTACTTCGAGGTGTCACTTTCCAGGTTCGGCCCGGTGAGGCCTATGGGCTCGTGGGCGAGTCCGGATGCGGAAAGTCCACCTCGGCCTACGCCGCCCTTCGTTATCTGCCCAGCAACGGTGAGATCACCGGGGGCAGAGTGCTGGCCAATGGCCGGGACGTGACCAAGATGTCCCAGGCCGAGCTGCGAGAGTTCCGGTCCACCGAGGCGTCCATGGTCTACCAGGACCCGGTTCAGGCGATGAACCCGGCCCTCAAGATCGGCAAGCAGGTGGCCGAGTGCTACCGCATCTTGGGTCAGAACAAAGAACAGGCGGCCATGAGTGCCCTGGAAGCGCTGAAGCGGGTGAAGATCGCCGATCCGGAGTCGGTGCTCGAGCGTTATCCCCATCAGTTGTCCGGGGGCATGCTGCAGCGGGTGGTCATCGCCATGGGTCTGGCCGGCGATCCCAAACTACTGGTGCTCGACGAGCCCACCACCGGCCTCGATGCCACGGTGGAGGCCGAGGTGCTCGATCTGGTTCGCGACCTCCGCCAGGAGACCGACGCCGCCGTGCTGCTGATCGCCCACAACCTGGGCGTCATCCGGACCATGTGTGATCGAGTGGGCGTCATGTACGCCGGACGCATGGTGGAGGAGGCCCCGGCCGACGAGCTTTTCGACCAGCCCCGCCACCCCTACACCATCGGCCTCATGAACGCCATCCCCCGCCTCGGTCTGCGCAAGACCGACCGGGCGCTGTCCACCATTCCCGGCAACATGCCCCCAATCGGCACTGAGCTGCCGACCTGCGTCTACGTCGACCGTTGCCCGCTGGCCTCCGACCTGTGCCGCACCGAGGTGCCACCGGTCGTCGCCCTCAGCGACGGGCGCTGGACCCGTTGCCATCACAGCGACCAGGTCACCGAGATCAGCGCCCCCAGCGAGGCCGTCGAGCCCTATGACATCGACGACACCGAGAAGGTCCTCCAGCTCAACGCCGTGTCCAAGACCTTCCGTCAGCGGGGCAAGGACATCCCGGCCCTGGTGTCGATCGACCTCGGCTTCGCCGAGGGCGAGACCCTCGGTCTTGTCGGTGAGTCGGGTTCCGGCAAGTCGACACTGGCCAAGGCCATGCTCGGCGTCTATCCGGCCGATGATGGAAGCGAGATGATCCTCGACGGCCAGCCCATGAAGGGACAGGCCACAGAACGCCGCCGGGATGCCATCCGGGCTCTGCAGATGGTGTTCCAGAACCCGGACTCGGCCCTGAACCGGTCGTGGACGGTTCGCCGAATTCTCAAACGTACGGTGACCAGCCTCACCGGCCTCTCCGGCGACGAGGCGGACAGGAAGGTCGAGGATATCGCCGAGGCCATGCGCCTGTCGTCGCATCACCTGGATGTCCGTCCCCGCCAGTTGTCGGGTGGTCTCAAGCAGCGGGTGGCCATAGCCCGGGCCTTCGCCGGTGATCCCCGACTGGTGGTGTGCGACGAGCCGACCTCGGCTCTCGACGTGTCGGTCCAGGCCGCCATCTTGAACCTGCTGGCCAACCTCCAGCGGGACGAGAAGATCAGCTACCTGTTCATCACCCACGACATCGGTGTCGTCCGCTACCTGGCCGACCGGATCGCCGTCATGTATGTGGGCCGGATCATGGAGAAGGGTGGTACCGACGACATCTTCGCCGGTCCCGTCCATCCCTATACCGAGGCTCTGCTGTCGGCCGTGCCCAGCGTGGACGGCGTGGCCACCAACCGCATCCCGCTCACCGGTGACATCCCCACCCCGGCCAATCCTCCCCCCGGTTGTGTCTTCCACACCCGGTGTCAGTATCACATGCCCGGTCTGTGCGACGTGGAGAAGCCGCCGGCGATCGATGTCGGAAACGGTCACGTGATCGTGTGCCACCTGCCAGTCGAGCAGATGCCGACCCCGGTGCAGCTCACGGTCAAGGACAACTGACAAACCACAACCCCGACCGGCGACTGCGCCGACTCGAATGGTCTATCCGCCGGGTCGGCTCGACCGGTTCCAAAGGCGGTGGGCGAGGACCCAGCGGATCCGCATCTGAGCGGCCGTTGGGAGCCGCACGCGGTGGCGAGCCATTTGATGGTGTCGTAGCGGTCGGGGACGGTGGCCCGCCTATCCAAGATCGGATCCCGCACCGTGCCGGAGCTGAAGCGGCCTCAGGTCATGGCCGCCTCCTCGCCGATCGGGCCGTGGTTATCGGGACGAGCGGTCTGTCCGACGCTGCTCCTGTTGCGTCATGAACGATGCCGAGCCCGCCGGTTTCCGCCACCGGTTCCGCCGTCCGGCAGTCTTCGACCCGGCAGTAGAGTGAGAATCAGGCGAGCTCGAAGGAGCAACGGAATGGACAATCAAGAACAGGATCGATCGAGCTCGCAACCGGGTTCGTCCTCAGACTCGGCGTCGGACCACCCTTCGGTCTCGCCTGCGGCGCCCCCGTCGGGCACGGCTTCGGATTCGTATCCCCCTCCGTCGGGTTCACCGGTAGGATCGGGGTCGTCGACAGCGCCGCCCCCGCCCTTGTCCCCACCACCCGGTGGCAGTGGTGAGCCGCCGTCCGGTGGAGTCGGCGGGCCGCCACCCCCACCCTTGTTGGGCGGGTCGCCACCGCCACCGTCACCGTCACCTCAGCCTGCTCCGGTGGCTCCGGGTCAGGGATGGTACAGCGGGCCCTGGCCGGCTCCGGGCCTGAAACCCATCGAAAGCACCGGCTCGGCTATCGGTCGGGCCGCCATCATGTCGCTCACCGCTCTCGTGGTGCTTCTGGGCCTCCCCATCCTGGCCTTGATCCTGCTCATCTCCGGACTGGCCGCAATCGGCTCGGCCGCCGGTGGCGCCGACTCGGGCGATCTTGCCCTTCCTCGGGACTTCCTAGCCGGCGAGCGATCGGGCGAGACCAACCTGGTGGCGGTACCGGTGATCGGTGGCATCCTCGGCGAGGAGCGGGGCGGTGGCGGTTTCTTCGCCTCGGCCACGGGCATCACCTATGGCTACTCGATCAAGGAGCAGCTGGCGGAGTTGGCCGAGGACGACAAGGTCGACGGGATCCTGCTCGAACTGGACAGCCCGGGTGGCACCATCTTCGGATCCAAGGCCATCGCCGACGGCGTGGCCGAGTACCGGGAGCGTACGGGCAAGCCGGTTGTGGCCTATGTGGCCGGGATCAGTGCCTCCGGCGGCGTGTATGCCATGGCCGGGGCCGACGAGATCGTGGCCGACCATGGCACGTTGATCGGCAGCATCGGTGTGATCTCCGGTCCCTTCGTCCGCTACAACGAGATCGTGGCCACCGAGGGCGGCATCCTCGGCGGCGGGGTGACCACCGAGGGCGGCATCGACTTCGACTACCTCACCGCCGGTCGGGGTAAGGATCTTGGCTCTCCCTACCGGGACATGACCGATGAGGAGCGCAAGGTCCTGGAGGAGAGTCTTGACAACGCCTATGACGACTTCGTGAGTCACGTGGCCGACCGCCGGGGATTGACCGAGGCGGAGGTCGAGAACGATCTCGGTGCCCTGATCTACGGAGAGGTACAGGCCAAGTCCAAAGGGCTCGTCGACACCATCGGCTCCCGTGACGTCGCCTACGCCCGGCTGGCCGAGCTGGCCGGAGCCGACGGTGACGACTGGCGCCTGGACCGGGCCGCCGGTGGCCAGCCCGGATTGTGGGACCTGCTGATGGGCGCGACCGGTCCCGAGACCAACGGCTCGGACCTGGTAGCCGGTACCGGTGGAAACTCGGGCCTCGGCCCGTTGCCGTCGTTCTGTTCCGGCAGCCCCGCCGTGTTGGCCTATCACGGCGATCCGGCCCTACTGTGTGCGCCACTGCTCGACTGACACCGCGGTAACGGCGGGTCGTCGCCCGCAACCGGAAAACCGTCGATTCGTCCCTCAGGGGCCAATACAGTACCTGTCATGGTTGAAACCGGCAGTCCATCGCAGGTCGTTCGAGTCGGTGTCCTGGGTTGTGGTCACGTCGGCAGCGCCCTGGTCAATCTCATCGACGAGCGCAACAAGGCCATCGCCGCCACCACCGGGATTCACTTCGAGATCGCCGCCATCGCCGTTCGCAACCCCAGTCGCCAGCGGGATCTGCCCGTGGACTCGTCGCTCATGACCACCGATGCCGCCGCAGTGGTGGCCGACGACTCGGTCGACATCATTGTCGAGGTGATCGGAGGGATCGAGCCGGCTCGAAGCCTGATCGTCGATGCCTTGAAGTCGGGCAAGCCGGTGGTGACGGCCAACAAGGAGCTGCTGGCCAACGTCGGGGCCGAGCTCTACCGGGCGGCCGATGCCGCTGGAGTCGACCTGCTGTTCGAGGCGGCGGCCGCCGGGGCCATTCCCATCGTCCGCCCACTGCGGGAATCGCTGCTGGGCGAGGACGTACACCGGATCATGGGCATCGTCAACGGCACCACCAACTACATCCTCACCCGCATGGCCGAGGACGGCGCATCCTATGCCGACGCCCTGGTCGAAGCCCAGCAGCGGGGCTATGCCGAGCGGGATCCGACGGCCGACGTCGAGGGGTACGATGCCGGGGCCAAGGCCGCCATCATGGCCTCGCTGGCCTTCGGCGTCCAAGTGGTCGCCGGTGATGTCTATCACGAGGGCATCGCCGCCATCACCCAGGACGACATCGCCTTCGCCCGCCGCTTCGGCTACACCATCAAGCTGCTGGCCATCGCCGAACAGTTCAACGGCGGCGACTCCGGGGAACACCTGGAGATCGGGGTCTGCGTCTATCCGGCCATGGTTGCCGATCACCACCCGCTGGCTTCGGTGCGGGGCAGCTTCAATGCCGTGTTCGTGGAGGGCGCGGCCGCCGGTGAGCTCATGTTCTACGGTCGGGGCGCCGGCGGGGCCCCCACCGCCAGCGCCGTGCTGGGCGATCTGATCGACGCCGCATCCAACCTCCGACGCTCGACCTACAGCCCCGTGCCCGCCGGACCCCGGGCTCGGATTCGAAGCGTCGACGAGCTGGAGAGCGCCTACTACATCAACATCGAAACCTCGGATGCACCCGGTGTCTTGGCCACCGTGGCCGGTGTCTTCGGTCGCAACCAGGTATCGATCCGGTCCATGGAACAGCAGGGCCTGGGTGACGAGGCGCGGATCGCCTTCATCACCCACGCCGCACGGGAGCGTGACGTGCAGGCCACCGTGGACGAGCTGCGGCGGCTCGACGTCGTATCCGATATCCGATCCCTGCTTCGGGTGATCGAGGAATGACGGCGGCGACGGCTGGACCGGTCCCGACCGCCTGCTCATGATCACCTACTGCTCCACCCGGGGCCGAGCGCCCGAACTCGATTTCGGTGATGTCCTGCTGGCGGGGTTGGCCACCGACGGCGGACTCTACTGCCCGGCGGAGATCCCCGAGCTGTCGACGGTGTCGGCCGAGATGAGCTATGCCGAGGCCGCCACCGCCATCGTCGCCCCCTACGTCGCCGGCACCTTCGATCGTGACGAAGTGGCGGCCATGGTCACCGACGCCTATCGGGGATTCCGTCACCCCGACGTCTGTCCCGTCATCCCTCTCGATCGGAATCTCCACCTTCTGGACCTGACGCAGGGCCCCACCCTGGCCTTCAAGGATGTGGCCCTCCAACTCGTGGGCCGCATGCTGGACGCCGAGCTCGAGCGCCGGGGTCGGGGGGTCACCGTGGTCGGCGCCACCTCGGGTGATACCGGTTCGGCCGCCATCGAGGCCCTTGCCGGCAAGTCCAACGTCGAGGTCGTCATCCTTCATCCCCTGGATCGGGTGTCGGAGGTTCAGCGGCGGCAGATGACCACGGTGGACGCCGCCAACATCCACAACGTGGCGGTCCGGGGCACCTTCGACGACTGCCAGGATCTGGTGAAGGCCGCCTTCGCCGACGAGTCGCTTCGACGCGATGTGGGTTTGGCCGCGGTCAACTCCATCAACTGGGCTCGTGTCATGGCCCAGATCGTGTACTACGTCACCGCCGCCCGCACCGTACGGCCCGACGGTGGACCGGTGTCGTTCGTCGTGCCCACCGGCAACTTCGGCAACGTGCTGGCCGGTTGGTACGCCAAGCACATGGGGCTGGCCGTCGATCGGCTGATGGTGGCCAGCAACCGCAACGACGTGCTCACGCGCTTCTTCGAGACCGGCAAGCTGGTGATCGAAGGGGTCGTCCCCTCCCTCAGCCCCAGCATGGACATACAGGTCTCGTCCAACTTCGAGCGCCTGCTGTGGGAGGCCGCCGAACGGGACGGCGAGGCCGTGGCCGACTTGATCACCCGGCTGCGCTCGGACGGCCGGGTCGAAGTGCCCGAACGGTGGTCCAAGACCATCGCCGCCGAGTTCGACGGGGCCCGCCTGGATGACGCCGGGATCCTGGCCGAGATCAGGGCCAGCCGGGACGAGTTCGATCAGGTGATCGACCCCCACACCGCAGTGGCCGTCCACGCTGCCCGGTCCATGATCGAGAAGGGGGTCGACAACGGAACCCCTGTGGTAGTGCTGTCCACCGCCCACCCGGCCAAGTTCCCCGACGCCGTGGAACAGGCCATCGGTCATCGCCCCCGGTTACCCCCCCATTTGGCCGAGCTGTTCAACCGCACCGAACGCTATGAGGTCATGGACGACGACTCGAACCGGCTGGCCGAGCGGCTTCGCGCCGTCGGCTCGGGCCGAGGTTGAGTCCGACCGGTTGCACCCGGCCAACGGCGCAATCGGTGTTGGCGCTGCTACCCTGACAATGTAGGCCTCGGTGGCGGAGCACTGTTCTCGCCAGTCCTGAGCCTCTCGGCTCACTTGAGCGTTGAACACCCTCGCCAACTCGTGCCGTGTGCCTGCAATCAAGACCTACCAACCTGCAGTGTTGATCTAACTCAGTTCCAGCCGCCTGCCACCCGGAGAGTGTCGGTTCACGCTGGTTGTCCGTCATCCGAACGCCTGGATCCGCTCCGGGCACCACATGCAAGTCGACACTGCACGTCAAAGAAGACAACGAGGAGAAGCACACGTGAGCGACCAACTGATTGTTGAGCGCGAAGGCCTCGAGAAGAAGGACAAGTCCGAGCTGCAGACCATCGTGGCCGCCCTGGGGGGCACGGCGACGACACGGATGCGCAAATCGGAGTTGATCGACATGATCCTCGATCTCTCGGGTGCCACCGCCCGGGTCGACCAGGCGGCACCCGACGATACGGTCGACACCGAGGCCCCGGTCGACGACAATGCCGCGACCGCCGGCACCTCGGACGACAACGCCGAGAGTCGCCCAAACACCGCGGGTGACAAGGCCGACGACTCGACCGGCCGGGCCGATGCTCCGACCGGCGGGGCCGCCAATGGCACGGGGGAGGACCGACCCGAGCGGAAAGCCGAGGTCACGACCAAGAGCGAAGGGGACCGGCGACAAGGCGGACGGGGTCAGGGCTCATCGCGACGCTCGTCGTCCAAGCATCCGGTCGGCCCCGACGGTGAACCGCTGGCCGACTGGGAGATCCAGGTACTGGAGGAGTCCGACGGCGACTCACCGGGACGACCCAGGGCCGGAAACGACCGCAACCAGCGGGGGAGAAACCGCAACGGTGGATCCGATGGCGGCGGTCGGTCGACCAGCGGTCGGTCGACCGCAAAGGACAACCGATCCGACGCCAGGCAGGGCGGGAATCAACAGAACAAGCAGGATTCCAAGCAGAACGGCAAGGACAATGATGACGAAACCGAACCGGGTAATCGTCGCCAACGGCGCCGCAATCGAGGCCGCGGCCGCGACGACGCAGGAGACGATGCCGTGAGTGACGAGTCGATTTCCGTCGAGGGCTACCTCGATCTCCGGGACGAAGGCTATGCCTTCCTTCGGGTCAATGGCTTCCTGCCCAGCAAAGACGATGCCTACGTGTCGGTGAAGCAGGTGCGACAGTACAAGCTTCGCAAGGGTGACCACGTGGTCGGGCGGTCTCGGCCGGCCAACCGGAACGAGAAGAATCCCGCTCTACACGAGATCGATTCCATCAACGGGAAGTCGCCCGGCGACGTGACGCCCCGGCCCGACTTCGAGGAACTGACGCCGCTGTTTCCCGACGAGCGGCTGGTGCTGGAGATGAAGGACGAGCCGTTGAACATGACGGTCCGCATCGTCGACCTGTTCGCCCCGATCGGCAAGGGCCAGCGAGGCCTCATCGTGTCGCCCCCCAAGGCGGGCAAGACCGCCATCATGAAGAACATCGCCCGTGCCATCGAGACCAACAACCCCGAGGTCGAACTGCTGGTGTTGCTGGTGGACGAACGGCCCGAAGAGGTGACCGACATGAAGCGGAGCCTCGGCAACGGTGAGGTCGTGTCGTCCACGTTCGACCGTCCTCCGGAGGAACACACCGCCATCGCCGAACTGACACTGGAGCGGGCCAAGCGGATGGCCGAGGACGGGCGGGATGTCTGCCTGATCATCGACGGCATCACCCGTCTGGCCCGGGCCTACAACATGGCCGGTCCCCAGAGCGGCAAGGCGCTGTCCGGCGGTATCGATGCCGCCGCCCTGTATCCGCCCAAGCGGTTCCTGGGAGCGGCCCGCAACTTCGAGGAGGGCGGCTCGCTCACCATCTTGGCCACCGCCCTGGTCGAGACCGGATCCAAGATGGACGAGGTCATCTTCGAGGAATGCAAGGGCACCGGCAACATGGAGCTCCGCCTCGACCGTCGCCTGGCCGAGAAGCGCATCTTCCCCGCCATCGACATCGACGGCTCGTCGACCCGCAATGAGGAACTGCTGCGTCCCAAGAAGCAGGTCGAGGCCTCGTGGAAGCTACGGCGGGTCATCGCCGGCATGGGTGGCGAGGGCGATTCCCGTAACGCCGCCGGCATCGAGATGCTGATCGAGCGGCTGGCCACGTTCAAGACGAACGACGAATTCCTGGCCGAAATCGGTAAGGCCGGGTCGGTTTAGCTCCCGATCACCGGCAAAATACACGAGTCAACAGAGAACAGAGATTCGACACGATCATGAAGCCTGATATCCATCCCAACTACCGTCCGGTCGTCTTTCAGGACGCCTCCGCCGACTTCTCGTTCCTCACCCGGTCCACGATCGAGACCTCCGAGACCATCGAGTGGGAGGACGGCAACACCTATCCGCTGGCCAAGGTCGATATTTCGTCGGCCAGTCACCCCTTCTTCACCGGCACGATGAAAATCGTCGACACCGCCGGTCGTGTCGAGCGCTTCGAGCGTCGTTACGGGCGTCGCCGCAAGGACGAGAGCTAGGAAGTTCGTAGCCGGCGGCGGTTCGATCCCCTGCCGGTCGATCCTCAGCCCAGTCGACCACGATCACGAACCCTGAGCAGCAATCTCGACCCCGAACGCCTGGCTCGGCTACGAGCGGCCAAACTGCGGGCCCTGGTGCGATCGCTGACCGGCGTCGAACCCGAGCCGCAGGATTCCCCCACGGTGTCGCCGCCGGCGGGAACCGCCGAGCCGAGTTCCGCGGCCGTGGTCGCCGGGCGGGCTTTCGGACTGGCCGACGGGCCTCGTGATCTCGGCCCGGCCATTCACTGGGCTCTGCGCCGTCGTGCCGATTCTCTGACCATCCTGGCCGAGCCCGACGTCGCCCCCGATCTGGCCCGACGGGCAGCCCTGATCGATTTCGACGTCGAGGTACGCTCGATCGAGGGTGCCGAGGCGGTCGTGGCCAGACCCCGGCCGGCTCTCACCGTGCCCGACTTGGACGACGACATGTGGCGGGCGGCGACGGTGATCGTCGATGCCGGGGCTCGGGTGGTGGACGATCACGGCCGGCTGGTTGCCGAGGTCCTCGGGCTGGAGGTGGCCCGAATCGAGGATCCGTTGGCTCTGGTCGGACTGGACACCTCGCTGGACAACCTCGACCCCGCCGACCGGTTCCGGATCAGGATCGGGGTCGGCGAGGCCGATCGCGAGCTCTACGACTATGTGAGCCGCCGACGCGACGTGGATCGGGCGACCGACGATCGGCTCAAGCTCGAGCGGGTCGTCTCGCTGGTGAAGACGAAGCGGACCGACCCGGCCCACCCTCTGAGTCGGTTGGCTCGGCCCCGCTGGCTTCGTTCCACCGTGCTCGACGACCCCGAGTTGATCGAGCTGGCCGAGTTGGAGGCTGCGGCGCCGCTTCGCCCCCACCCCGGGGTCTTCGACCGCGAGCCGTCGGCCGCCTACAGCGTGCTCGACCGGGTCACCGTGGTGTGCTCGTCCGGCATTGATCTCGACCTGCTGCCGGAAGCGGTCGATTACCGGGGACGACTCGACCCCGGCTCCCGGCTGATGGTGGTGGTACCCCACCGCGATGCGGCCATGATCCGCAATCGCTGGGCTCGCCTCGTCCCCGACTGTGAGATCCGTTCGATCGACGCTCCATGGGACACGGCACCTTCGGGCAAGCCATTACCCTCATAAGCATGCTCGAACGACTGACCGCCCTGGAAGATGAATACCGGGAGCTGGAGGCCAGGATCGCCGATCCCGAGTTGGTGGCCGACAACAAGCGGTTCGTCGAGCTCTCCAAACGCTATGCCGCGTTGGGCGACATCGTGGCCTTGGCCGGCCAGCTCCGGGAACGCCACGATGATGTCGAGGTGGCCAAGCAGATGCTGGCCGAGGCCGACGGCGGGGAGCGGGAGGAGATCCGGGAGATGCTGGGCGCGGCCGAGGCCGACATCGACGAGCTGGAGTCAAGGCTCCGCCTGCTCCTGCTGCCCAAGGACCCCAACGACGGCCGCAACGTCATTGTCGAGATCAGGGGGGCCGAGGGGGGCGAGGAGGCCAACCTGTTCGCCCGGGACCTCTACGAGATGTACAAGGCGTTTGCCGCCAATCAGGGCTGGGGCTTCGAGCTGCTGAACCACAGCACGTCCCAACTGGGCGGGTTCGATGAGGTCACCTTCATGATCAAGGGCGACGACGCCTGGACCAGGATGAAATTCGAGGCCGGTCCCCACCGGGTGCAGCGGGTTCCGGTCACCGAATCCCAGGGTCGAGTCCATACGTCGTCGGCCACGGTCACCGTGCTGCCCGAGGCCGAGGAGGTTGACATCAGCATCGACACAAGCGACCTCCGATTCGACACCTACCGGTCGTCGGGAGCCGGCGGTCAGCACGTCAACACCACCGACTCGGCCGTCCGGGTCACCCACCTGCCCACCGGCATGGTGGTATCGATGCAGGACGAGAAGAGCCAGCTGCAGAATCGGGAGCGGGCCCTGAAGGTACTGCGGTCCCGCTTGCTGCGGATGGAGGAGGAGAAGCGCCAGGCCGAGGCGTCGGCCACCCGCCGGGATCAGACCGGGGGAGGGGGCCGGTCGGAAAAGATCCGGACCTACAACTTCAAGGAGAACCGGGTCAGCGACCATCGCATAGGGCTGACGCTGCACAAGCTCGACCGCGTGTTGGCCGGTGAACTGGACGACATCAGTGACGCTCTTGTCCAGGACGAGCGGGCCCGCCAGCTCCAGGACGAGGCCTGATCGGGTTCCCGGCATGGTGGTGTGGCGGAAACTGGTCGACGAGGCGGCTGAGGTGCTTCGGCGGGCCGAGGTGCCCGACCCGGAGACAAGTGCCCGGCGGATCGGCCAGCAGGCGACCGGTACCGACGGTGCCGATTGGCTGGACGTTCTCGGTAGGGACGCAACCAAACGACAGCTGGCCGCCTTCGACGCCATGGTTGAGCGTCGCGAGGCCGGGGAGCCGTTGCAGTATGTGGTCGGCCGCTGGGGGTTTCGTACCCTCGATCTGTTCATCGACCGGAGGGTGCTGATTCCCCGGCCGGAGACCGAGGTCGTGGCCGGTCTGGCGCTGGAAGAAGCCCATCGACTCGGCCGGGGCGAACCCGGCGCCCACCCGGTTGTCGTCGTCGATCTTGGCACCGGCTCGGGTGCCATCGGGCTGGCCGTGGCCGCTGAGCATCCGGGAACCGAGGTGTGGCTCACCGATATCTCGGCCGACGCCTTGAACGTGGCCCGGGCAAATGTGGCCGGTCTGGGTCGATCCGGGGCCCGGGTCCGGGCGGTCGAAGGTTCATGGTTCCATGCTTTGCCGGTGGAGCTTCGGGGCCGAATCGACGTGATCGTGTCAAACCCCCCGTACGTCGACCGGGGTGATGCTGTCGACCCCCAGGTGGCGTGGGAGCCGGAGATCGCCCTTTTCGCCGATCCTCCCACCGGGCCGGTGTCGCACCTCATCGAGTCCTCACCGCTCTGGCTTCGCGACGATGGGGCTCTGGTGGCGGAGATGGCCCCCGACCACACCGGGTCCATGGCCGAACTGGCGGCTCGCTATTTCGCCACGGTGACCGTGGCCCACGATCTGGCCGGGCGACCACGGGCCGTGGTGGCCCGGGTCCCGAAACGGTTCTGATCCAATCCACGAATGTTGCGCGGCGGCCGGTCCACCACCCTACGCTGACCTGATGCGACTCGCGGTCGGTTCCGATCACGCCGGATTCCAGCTCAAAGAGATGCTGGCCGAACATCTCCGGGCGGCCGGTCACGAAGTAACCGACGTCGGGACCCACGATACGGTCTCGGTCGACTACCCCGACTTCGGCCGGGCGGTGGGGGAGGCTGTGGCCTCCGGTCGAGTCCGGTTCGGGTTGGCGGTGTGCGGTAGCGGAATCGGAATCTGCATCGCCGCCAACAAGGTTCCCGGGATTCGGGCGGCGACCGTGCACGACGTCACCTCGGCTCGCCTCAGCCGGGAACACAACGATGCCAACGTCCTGTGCCTGGGGGCCCGATTCATCGGACCTCAGGTCGCGCTCGACTCGCTCGACACCTTCCTGGCCACCGAATTCGCCGGTGGGCGCCACAGTCGCCGAGTGGAAAAACTCAACAACCTACTTCAGGAGCAGCAGTCATAATGCCATGGCCCATCCTTCACGATGATGACATCGATCGCCTCACGAAGGCTGAAATCGAGCGGCAAAACACTGCCCTGCAGCTGATCGCGTCGGAGAACTTCGCCTCTCCGGCCGTCATGGCCGCCACCGGGTCGGTGTTCACCAACAAGTACTCCGAGGGTTATCCGGGCAAGCGGTACTACGGCGGCAACCAGGTGGTGGATCAGGTCGAGGATCTTGCCCGGCTGCGGGTCTGCGCCTTGTTCGGGGCCGATCACGCCAACGTCCAGCCCCATTCCGGGGCCAACGCCAACATGGCCGTGTACCATGCCCTGCTCGATCCCGGCGACACCGTCTTGGGGCTGAGCCTCGACCACGGTGGCCATCTGACCCACGGCTCGCCGGTCAACGCCTCGGGCCTGATGTACAACTTCGTGGGCTACCGGGTCTCCGACAGCGACGAGCGCATCTCCATGGAGGAGGTGGCCGAACTGGCCCACGAGCATCAGCCCAAGCTGATCGTGGCCGGAGCCACCGCCTATCCCCGCATCATCGAGCCCGAGGGGTTTCGCAAGATCGCCGATGAGGTTGGTGCCGTGCTGATGTTCGATGCCGCCCACATCGCCGGCCTGATCGCCGGGGGGGTCCATCCCAATCCCGTGCCGGTGAGTGACGTCGTCACCTTCACCACCCACAAGACCATGCGCGGCCCCCGGGGCGGCTGTATTCTCACCACCGCCGAGCTGGCCAAGGCCATCGACAAAGCGGTGTTCCCCGGCCAGCAGGGCGGTCCCCAGGAGCACGCCATCGCCGCCAAGGCGGTGGCCTTCGCCGAGGCCGATACCGACGAGTTCCGGCAGTATGCGGCCCAGATCGTGGCCAACGCCGCCGCCCTGGCCGCGAAGCTGGCCGACGAGGGATTCCGCCTGGTGTCGGGGGGAACCGACAACCACCTGCTGCTGGTCGACCTTCGCCCCTTCGACGAGGATCTGACCGGCAAGGAGGCCCAGACCGTGCTGGACGAGGCCGGTATCACCCTCAACCGGAACTCGATCCCCGATGATCCCCGGTCGCCGTTCGTCACCTCCGGTATCCGCATCGGCACCCCGGCCGTGACCACGCAGGGAATGAAGGAGCCGGAGATGGCCGAGATCGGGCGATTGCTGGCCGCCACCCTGCGGTCGCGCAACGACGAATCGGCTGTGGCCGCCCTTCGCCAGGAGGTCCGAGAACTGTGCTCGGGCTTCACCCCCTATCCCGATCTGGCCTGAGCTGCGCCTTCCCGCTGTCACCTGGGACGCGAATTCGGGCGCGCCTTCCCGCTGTCACCTGGGACGCGAATTCGGGCGAAATCGGTCATAGTCGACTGGTCTCGGCCGAATTCGACCGGGTTCGGGGGTTCCGGATTGGGTCCAACGCATCTGCCGCTGTGGTCGGGTGACCGTGTAGCGTTGGAGATCGAACAATGCGACCAGTCCTCTCGTCCTACCTGGTGGTCGCTGCGGTAACCGCCGGAGTGACCCTGGCACTGGTCCCACTGTTTCGCCTCGTCGCTCATGCGACAGGGTTGTTGATCGAGCCGGACTCTCGACGACTGCACGAGCGGGCCACCCCCATTCTCGGCGGAGTGGCCATGTATCTGGGGTTCGTGGCCGGCTTCGCCTTGGCCTGGTATTCGGGCTGGTTCGAGGTGGTGTTCGAGGGCTCGACCGAGCCAGTCGCCATACTGGCCGGCGCCACCGTGGCCTGCGCCGTGGGTCTGATCGACGACGTCAAGGACATCTCTGCTCCGGCCAAGACGGCGGGAATGAGCCTGGCCGCCTTCGTGATGACGGTAGGCGGGATCAGCATCATCTGGTTCCGCATCCCGTTCTTCGACGTTTTCGTCATGCCCTACGACTTGGCGCTGCTGATCTCGGTCATCTGGGTGCTGGGCATGGGCAATGCCGTGAACTTCATCGATGGCCTCGACGGCTTGGCTGCCGGCATCGTCGGCATCGGGGCCAGTGCCTTCCTGCTCTATGCCGATCGCCTCGGCGGTGTCGAGCTGCTGTTCCCCGGCAACGTCGGCCCCCTGGTGGCCGCCCTCGTGCTCGGCATGTGTGTGGGATTCCTGCCGTGGAACGTCTATCCGGCCCAGATCTTCATGGGCGACTCCGGCAGCCTGCTGCTGGGGACTCTGATGGCGGCCTCGACCATGGCCGTCGGTGGCCGCACCCCCGATCCGTTCAGTGGCCAGACCTTCTTCTTCTACGCCCCCCTGGCCATTCCCCTGCTCATTCTCGGGGTGCCGGTCCTGGACACCGCCTTTGCCATCATTCGTCGAGCCAGCCGGCGCCAGGGTCTGGCCACCGCCGACAAGGGTCACCTTCATCACCGCCTGGTCCGTCTCGGTCACGGCCACCGTCGCAGCGTGGGCATCCTGTGGGCCTGGACCGCTCTGCTCTCGGCCTTCGTGCTGTATCCCACCTACAACGAGGGTCAGGGCGACGGCGTGGTGCCGTTCGGGGTCGGTGCCCTCGGGCTCCTGCTCTACACCATGTTCCATCCCGGGATCCGCCGAGGCGAGACGGTGGACTCCTCGGCGTCGTCGTCGGTTGCGGCCCCTCCACCGCTCGACCCGAATCCGGCAACCGGTTCGTATCCCCGGCCGACCGACGGCCCGAATGCGACGTGGGGCGACGAACCATATGGCCATGCCGACTCAACCATGCCCCTGGTCGGACGTCGGGGGATCGACCCCGATGGCCGGGAATCCCGACGCCTGGACAAGACCGCCAGCTGATACTGGCGCAAGGCCGGGTTCGACAGCGCCTTTCTTCGAGGCGGGCGGACTGAACGGGCTCGGATCGACCTTCGGCCACTCGTGCCCAAGGTGGGCTTGGCCCCATCGCACGGTCCCGGGCACCTGGATGCGCCCGATACTTTACCTGTCACGTAGTTGGCAAGATTGGGCTTGTTCCGTATCGTTTGCCTTGACGGACAGCCGGGCGAGACTGGTGCACAGCGTGGTGGACACGAACGAGGGTCGATGGACTAGCGACTACCGCCAAAGCAGCGGTGGCTACGAGGTGGTCCTCATCGGTGTGTTGTTCGCGCTGGCCGGTGTGTGGCTGGATCGCCGATTGGGCACGGTGCCATGGTTCACCATTGTCCTCACCGTGGTCGGTTTCGTCGGTGCCGTGGCCAATGTGTACTACCGGTACAAGCGGGACATGGAGCGGCTCGAGGCCGAGGCGGCGGCCCGCCGGGCGGGCAAGGTACCATGAGCACACACCCGCTCGGATTGGCATCCGACGAGGCACCGGCGGCCGAGGTGGCCCGGGACATGGTTCGCCGTGGACTGTCGGCGCTGCCGTTGGTGGTCGGGGTGGTGTGGCTGGTGGCCGATTGGCCGACAGCGGCCTCGGTGGCCTATGCCATGGCCCTGGTCATGGCCAACTTCCTGTTGTCGGCCTATTTGCTGCGGTGGGCCGCCCGAATCGCGCTCGGCTTGATACCCTCGGTGGCGCTCGGCGGCTACGTCATGCGATTGGCCCTGATCTTCTTGGCCGTCTGGATGGTGCGAGAAGCGTCGTGGGTCCGTATGATCCCGCTGGGCATTACGATAATCGCAACACATCTTGGGCTGTTGGCGTGGGAGCTTCGCTATGTATCGGCGTCGTTTGCCCATCCCGGCTTGAAGCCGTCCCGCCCCGACGGTGGCAGAGGCCAGCCGGCCGCCGGCTACCGGAGGAGGCGAGTCGGTCCGGATGTAGCGGAGCACTCCTAGAAGCGCTCCGCGGAATCTGGAGAAGGAATCAAAAAGATACAACGCAAAGATGAGCGGTTGCCCCCGGGCTGCGCTTTACTACGGAACGAAAACAGATCGGCAACGACCATGTCGGAAACCGCTTGGCACGAGACAATCGGTTTGCCAAATGTCACTTCAGTGAAGGAGCTCGCCTCACCGTGATCGGACTCGAGTATCCCCCAATCGAAAACCTGGTGGAATGGCCCAGCTACTTCGGTGGCGACTCCTTCTGGGCACTCAACAAGATCGGGATGATCTCGTTGCTGGCGATGGCCATTCCCGCCGCCGTGTTCCTCTTCTCCAAGAAGGAACTGGTGCCCCGCGGTATGCAGAACGTGGCCGAGAGCACGGTCGAGTTCGTGGAGGAGCAGATCATCCTTCCCACAATCGGCCGGGACGGACTGCGCTACCTGCCCCTACTGCTCAGCCTCTTCCTCTTCGTGTTCCTCGGGAACTTGTTCGAGGTCATCCCCACCTTCCAGATGCCGGCCAACGCCCGCATGGCCAACCCCATGATGCTGGCGTTGATCGTGTGGGTGGTGTTCATCGCCGTCGGCGTCAAGCACCACGGTCTCACCTACTTCAAGGACATCGTGTGGCCACCAGGCGTCCCCGTCGCCCTGCGCTGGTTCGTCGGGCTCATCGAGTTGATCACGGTATTCTTCATCCGGCCGTTCAGCCTCGCCGTCCGGCTTTTCGCCAACATGCTGGCCGGTCACATCCTGCTGGTCACCTTCGGGGTGCTTTGTATCGCCGTCTTCACCGCCGGGCTGATCATCGTGCTGCTGCCGCTCACCTTCGGCATGCTGGTGGCATTGACCGCCTTCGAAATCTTCGTCTCGTTCCTACAGGCCTTCGTGTTTGCCCTGCTGACCGGGGTCTACATCGACAGCTCGCTTCATCCCGCTCACTGATCCCGAGTCGGCCTCCGGCACCATCCGGCCGACCTGACCCGTTCCCCTGCGACACACCCGTCCGTACCAGTCTCAAGCAAAGCAAACAACCCCCCACCTCGGTGGGTGAACCAGACCGCCGTAAGGCGGATACGACACAGGAGAGAAACCTCTAATGAGCGTCCTCGCAACCATCGCCACTCAGGCTCTCGAGCTGGCTCAGGAGCCACTCACGGCCGCTGACGAGAAGGGCATCGCCGGCGCCGCCGGTGCCGGCATGGCCTACGGCTTGGCCGCTATCGGTCCGGGCATCGGCATCGGTTACCTGGTCGGTCAGGCGGTGCAGGCCATGGCCCGTCAGCCCGAGTCGGCCGGCACTGTCCGGACCACCATGTTCCTGGGAATCGCCTTTACCGAGGCTCTGGCCCTGATCGGGTTCGTGGTCTTCATTCTGCTCAAGTTCGCGTAAGGGCCGACGCATGCTCCACGCACTTCTACTTGCCGCAGAAGAGGGAGGCGCCGAGGAGGCGGCCAGCAACCCGATTCTGCCCACCATGAATGAGCTGTTCTGGGGGGCCATCGCCTTCGGGGTGATGTACTTGCTGGTGGCCTACGTGCTGTTGCCTCCGATTCAGCGAGCCCGCAACGATCGCGCCGCCACCATCCAGGCCAACAAGGATGCGGCCGAGTCGGCCCGGGCCAAGGCGGTCTCGGCCACCGCCGAGGTGTCGGATCAGCTGGCCGGGGTACGGGCCGAGACCGTCACCATGCTCGAGCAGGCACGGGCCGAGGCCGAGGCCGAACGGCAGCGGCTCGTCTCCCGGGCCGATCGTGAGGTGCAGGCCATGAAGGACCTGGTCGAATCCGAGATCGCCGCCGAACGTGAGGAGGCCGTGGCCGCCCTGCGTCCCCAGGTGGCCGATCTCGCCGTCGGCGCCGCTTCCAAGATGACCGGTCGTCAGGTCGACCTTGCTGCCGTGCGGCCCCTCGTCGACCGCTATCTGGACAATCCCAACTGAGGACCCACCTATGAGCTTTCTCAACCTGTTGGCAGCCGAAGCGCCGAACGGCTATCACTTCGCCGGAGACATCCGAGAGGTCTGGTGGGGCAGTATCGCCTTCTTCGTCCTGATCGGACTGCTGTGGTGGAAGCTGGGACCGGTGATCATCCAGGCCATGCAGGCCCGGACCGAGAAAATCGAAGCCGAGCTGCAGGCCGCCGAGTCGGAGCGTCAGGCGGCCGAGACGGCCCTGACCGCCAGCACCTCGGATCTGCCCGACGTGGCCGAGGAGGAGGCTCGCATTCGGGCCGAGGCCATCGACACCGCGGCCAAGCTGAAGGCGGACCTCATCGCTCGGGCCGAGGCAGAAGCCGATGCCATCCGGGAGCGGGGCAAGGCCGATGTGGCCAGCCGTCGTCGCCAGGCCCAGGCCGACCTGGGAGCCGAGGTGGCCCAAGCCGCCCGCCGGGCCACCGAGGACATCGTTCGCTCCGGCCTCGACGATTCGGCCCAGCATGACCTGATCGAGTCGTACATCAACCAAGTGAGCGGAATGTCATGAGTGTCGATCACAGTGCCAACCTCGCTTCCGGCTACGCTCAGGCCCTGTTGGCCGTGGCCCGAGCCGAGGGCAATGTCGAGACCACCCGCGACCAGTTGGGCGACATCGCTCGGGCCTTCGAGGCCAATGACGAGTTGCGCACGACACTGGGCAACAACCTGCTGCCGGTGGCCAGCCGGCTGCAGATCGTCGATGATCTGTTGAGTGGCAAGGCCACCGACACCGTACGGGCTCTGGTGGGCATGGTGGTCAGCGCCGGTCGAGGTGGGGAGTTTGCCTCCATCGTCGACGAGTTCCGTGCTGCTGCCGCGTCGGCCGGCGGGAAGAGTGTGGCTACCGTCCGCACCGCCGTACCCCTGACCGACGACCAGAAGTCCCGGTTGGCCCACGCCCTGAGCACGTCGACCGGATCGGTTGTAGAGCTTGAGAACATCGTCGATCCCGAGGTCGTCGGTGGTGCCGTCACCACCATCGGCGACACCGTTATCGACGGCACGGTCCGAACCCGCCTGAACAAGCTGCGAGATGCCCTGTGACCGCCGGCGCCCGTGACCGGGCGCCAACATACCCGTACCCCGTCGCACCATCCGTCTGACCGACTGCAATCCGGCCTGAGAAGACAGCCTGAGAAGAGAGAACCTGATGGCACTGTCCTTTGATCCCAGCGAGATCACCAGCACCCTGAAACGAAACCTCGACTCACTCGAGTCCGACGTCCGCAGCGTGACCGTCGGCCGGGTGGCCGAAGTCGGGGATGGTATCGCTCGAGTCAGCGGCCTGCCCAACGCCGCCGTCAACGAGATGCTCCGGTTCGAGGATGGGACCATTGGGCTGGCCCTGAACCTCGACGAGGACACGATCGGTGCCGTGGTTCTGGGCGATGTGGACAGCATCCAGGAGGGACAGCCGGTCGAAGCCACGGGCGACATCCTGCAGGTTCCGGTCGGCGACGGTGTCATCGGCCGGGTCATCAACATGCTGGGAGAGCCGATCGACGGCAAGGGTCCGCTGAGCAACGTCCAGCCCCGCCGCATGGAGATCCAGGCTCCAGGCATCATCGGTCGCCAGCCGGTGCACGAGCCGCTGCAGACAGGCATCAAGGCCGTCGACTCACTGATCCCCATTGGTCGTGGTCAGCGTGAGCTCATCATCGGCGACCGCAAGACGGGCAAGACCACGGTCGCCATCGACACGATCCTGGCCCAGAAGGGCCTGGGTGTGAAGTGCATCTATGTGGCCATCGGACAGAAGGCCTCCACGGTGGCCCAGACCGTGGCCGTGCTGGCGGAACACGGAGCCATGGACTACACCGTGGCCGTGGTGGCCCCGGCGTCCGACCCGGCCCCGTTCAAGTTCCTGGCCCCCTATGCGGGTTGTGCCATCGGTCAGCACTGGATGGAGACCGGTGATCATGCCCTCATCATCTACGACGATCTGTCCAAGCAGGCCGAGGCCTATCGCCAGGTCTCGTTGCTGCTGCGTCGCCCGCCCGGGCGTGAAGCCTATCCCGGTGACGTCTTCTACCTCCACAGCCGGCTGTTGGAGCGAGCGGCTAAGCTCAGCGACGAGCTGGGTGCCGGTTCGCTCACCGCGCTACCGGTGATCGAGACCAAGGCCGGCGACGTGTCGGCCTACATCCCGACGAATGTCATCTCCATCACCGATGGTCAGATCTTCCTCCAGGACGACATGTTCAAGTCCGGTATCCGTCCGGCGGTCGACGTGGGTATCTCGGTGTCACGGGTCGGTTCGGCGGCCCAGATCAAGGCCATGAAGGCGGCCGTCGGCACCCTCAAGTCCGACCTCCAGCAGTTCCGAGATCTGGCCGCCTTTGCTGCGTTCGGATCCGATCTGGATGCCGTGTCCCAGGCTCAGCTCGACCGCGGTTACCGTTTGACCGAGTTGCTCAAGCAGGGCATCAACACCCCCATCCCGGTGGAGGAGCAGGTGGTGACCCTCTATGCCGGAACCAGGGGCTACCTCGATGGCGTCGACCTTTCCGACGTCCAGCGCTACGAGCAGGAGCTGGTCGATTGGTTCCACGCCCGTCACCCCGATGTGTTGCAGGCGATCCGTACCGGGGGCTCCATTCCCGACGAGGAGGCCATGGAGGCCGCCATCGGAGCCTTTACCGATGACTTCATCGGAGCCCACCGGCACGAACCGGGCCACGAGCCCGATGCGACCGAACAGGGTGAGGCGACCACCACGGTCGTCGACACCCCCTACACCCTCCCCGAGGAGGATGTGTCCCGGGCCAATGGAGACTAGGTATGAGCGGCGGGGCCGCTCAACTCGAGTTTCGGCCGGTGGCCGAAACGTCGCCGGCAGGAAGGTTTGAGGTGTACTAGATGCCAGGTGGAGCAGGTATGAGCGGCGGGGCCGCTCAACTCGAGTTTCGGCCGGTGGCCGAAACGTCGCCGGCAGGAAGGTTTGAGGTGTACTAGATGCCAGGTGGAGCAGGTATGAGCGGCGGGGCCGCTCAACTCGAGTTTCGGCCGGTGGCCGAAACGTCGCCGGCAGGAAGGTTTGAGGTGTACTAGATGCCAGGTGGAGCAGAGAGGGTTCTGAGGCGCCGCATTGGCAGCGTCAAGAACACCAAGAAGATCACCAGGGCCATGGAGCTCATCGCCGCCACCCGCGTGGCCCGAGCCCAGCAGCGGGCCAAAGCCGCCCGGCCCTACTCCGAGCAGCTGACCAGCGTCATCGAGAATCTGGCCGCCGGCGGAGCCGAGGTCGATCACCCGCTGTTGCGTCAGGCCGAAAATGTGGAAACGGTGGCCTTCGTGATCTGTGCCGGTGATCGTGGCCTGGCCGGCCCTTACAATGCCCAGGTACTGCGAACGGCCGAACGGGAGATCCAGGCCCTGCGGGCCGAAGGCGGCGACTACCGAATCCTGGCCGTGGGCCGAAAGGTCCACGACTACTTCGCCTTTCGCAACTACCGCATCGACTCCGACTACGGCGGATTCACCGACAACCCCACCTTCGACGACGCCGTGGCCATCGCACACCGCGTCCGGGAGTTGTTCGACACCGGTGAAGTCGATCAGGTCGAGCTGATCTACACCGAGTTCATCAGCCTCGGCACCCAGCGGGCCGTGGTCCGCCGATTCCTGCCGCTCGAACCGATCAGCGTCGTCTCCGGCAGCGGCGACGCCGCTGCCCTGGCCGGGTTCACATTCGAGCCGTCGGCAGAGGGCGTGCTGCAGGACCTCCTGCCCCGCTACGTCGAGGCCCGTCTGCTGACCGCTTTGCTGGATGCTGCGGCGTCCGAGCATGCCAACCGGCAACGGGCAATGAAAGCGGCCACCGACAATGCCGAGGAACTGATCGTGAAGCTGTCCCGTGCCATGAATCGGGCTCGACAGGAAGCCATCACCACGGAGATCATGGAGATCGTCGGCGGCGCCGAGGCGCTCGGTGCCGATGCCGACTCCGGATCCGCAGAAGAACCGAACTTGGAAGAGATGTTGCTGGCCACCCTTTCGTCAGCCTCATGATGGGGTGACGACGTCGCCTCCATCCGGGCCTCCGGGCCGACATTCGGAACCGTACACATCCCTACCTCTCAGCCTCTCAGCGACAAGGAATATCACGAATCATGACTGCCACTGAACCACAGCTCAAAGAAGGCCGGATCGTCGCCATCGCCGGTCCCGTGGTCGACGTCGAGTTCCCCTCCGGGCATTTGCCCGAGATCAACCAGGCCATCGAGTTCGACGTCGAGGTCGATCGAGAGACCATCACGGTGACGGCCGAGGTGGCTCAGCATCTGGGCCGGGGCCGGGTCCGGGCCGTGGCGCTGAAGCCCACCGACGGTCTGCGCCGCGGTCAGGCCGTGCGCAACCTGGGTCGCGGCATCACCGTGCCGGTCGGCGACGTCACCCTGGGCCACGTGTGGAACGTCATCGGCGAGCCTCTCGACGTCCCGGCCGACCAACTCCATATCGATGAGCGGTGGGAGATCCATCGTCCGGCCCCGTCGTTCGACTCGTTGGAGCCGACCAAGCAGGTGCTGGAGACCGGTATCAAGGTGATCGACCTCCTGACCCCCTATCTCCAGGGCGGCAAGATCGGCCTGTTCGGCGGTGCCGGTGTTGGCAAGACCGTGCTCATTCAGGAGATGATCACCCGTGTCGCCTCCAACCATGGTGGCGTGTCGGTGTTCGCCGGAGTGGGTGAGCGCACTCGTGAGGGGACCGACCTCTTCATCGAGATGGGGGAGGCCAAGATGGGCGGTGATCCCGACGCTCCGTCGGTGCTGTCCAAGGCGGCTCTGGTGTTCGGCCAGATGGACGAGCCGCCCGGTGTTCGCCTCCGTGTCGCCTTGTCGGCGCTGACCATGGCCGAGTACTTCCGCGATGTACAGGGCCAGGACGTGCTGCTGTTCGTCGACAACATCTTCCGGTTCGTGCAGGCAGGGTCCGAGGTGTCGACCCTGCTCGGCCGGATGCCCTCGGCCGTGGGCTATCAGCCCACCCTGGCCGACGAGATGGGGGTGCTCCAGGAGCGCATCACCTCGACCGGCGGCAGGTCCATCACCTCGATGCAGGCCGTGTATGTGCCGGCCGACGACTACACCGACCCGGCGCCGTTCACAACCTTCGCCCACCTGGATGCCACCACCGAGCTGAGTCGTGACATCGCCGCCCTTGGTATCTACCCGGCGGTTGATCCGTTGGCGTCGACCTCGACCATTCTCGCCCCCGAGGTTGTCGGCGAGCGCCATTACCAGGTGGCCCGCCGGGTGCAGGAGATCCTCCAGCGCTACAAGGAGCTGCAGGACATCATCGCCATTCTTGGTCTGGACGAGTTGTCGGAGGAGGACCGCATCACCGTCGACCGGGCCCGCAAGGTCCAACGGTTCCTGGCCCAGCCCATGTTCGTGGCCGAGGTCTTCACCGGTCTGCCCGGCATCTTCACCACGGTGGAGGACACCATCGACTCGTTCGAGCAGCTGGTTACCGGCGAGCTGGACGACATGCCGGAGCAGGCATTCCTGAACGTCGGTGGCGCCGATCAGGTCAGGGAAAAGGCAGAGCGCCTGCGCAAGGACGCCGGCTGATGCCGCAGCGCCGGAGGCGCTGTTTACCGAGTGTTCGCCTGGCGGCGAAACTCGCCGGCTCTAGACGAACGGTATGGGTTAGGACGTTATCCAAATGACGATGCCGCAGGCGCCGGAGGCGCTGCTTACCGAGTGTTCGCCTGGCGGCGAACCTCGCCGGCTCTAGACGAACGGTATGGGTTAGGACGTTATCCAAATGACGATGCCGCAGCGCCGGAGGCGCTGCTTACCGAGTGTTCGCCTGACGGCGAACCTCGCCGGCTCAAGACGAACGGTATGGGTTAGGACGTTATCCAAATGACGATGCCGCAGCGCCGGAGGCGCTGCTTACCGAGTGTTCGCCTGGCGGCGAACCTCGCCGGCTCTAGACGAACGGTATGGGTTAGGACGTTATCCAAATGACGATGCAAGTCGAGTTCGTATCCCCTGAGGACGTGCTCTACTCCGGTGAGGGCGACCAGGTGGTGGCCCGCACCCGGGGCGGGGGTGAGATCGCCTTCCTCACCGGCCATGAGCCGTTCATCGGCTCGTTGGTTCCGTGCGAGGTGAGGGTCACCGAGGCATCGGGGTCGGTGGCTCGGTTCGCGGTACGAGGTGGGTTCGTCTCGGTCGCCGGTTCCAAGGTGACGGTGTTGTCGGACTACGCCATCCCGGCCACCGAGATCGACGTCACCGCCGCCCGATCCGATCTGGCGGCGGCGCAGGCGGCCGAACAGGCCGACCCCAACGATCCCGAAGTCCGGATGGAACGGCAATGGGCCGAGGTTCGCCTGGCCGCCGCCGGCCAGGGAGTCGACACCGCCGCTCACTGACGGCCGCCCCACTCGTCGCAGCCGGTTCCGACCGGGTACGGTATGGCCATGTCTTCGGAATGGGTGTCCCCGGAACGTGATCTGGCCCTGGAATTGGTCCGTACCACCGAGGCCGCGGCCATGGCCGCGGCCCGCTGGATGGGCCGGGGTGACAAACATGGAGCCGACCAGGCTGCGGTCGATGCCATGCGGGCCACGATGGACGGGGTCCAGATGGACGGCACGGTCATCATCGGCGAGGGGGAGAAGGACGAGGCTCCCATGCTCTACAACGGGGAGCGCATCGGCAACGGTCAGCCTCCCCACGCCGATATCGCCGTCGATCCGGTCGACGGGACCACGCTGACCGCCACCGGCCAGGCCGGGGCCATCGCCGTCATCGCCGCCGCCGAACGAGGCACCATGTTCAACCCGGGCCCGGTTGTCTACATGGAGAAGATCGCAGTCGGGCCCGAGGGCGCCGGCATCGTCGATATCCGCTTGCCGGTGGAGAAGAACCTCAGAGCGCTCTCCAAGGCCATGGGCAAGCATGTGACCGATCTCAACTGCATCATCCTCAACCGGCCTCGCCATGCCGGCATCATCGAGGAGATCCGGGCTGTGGGCTCCCGCATCAGCCTCATTCAGGACGGCGACGTGGCCGGTGCCATCGCCACGGCCCGTCCCGAGTCCGGGGTTGACATCCTGTTGGGTGTCGGGGGTACCCCGGAAGGGGTCATAACCGCTGCCGCCCTCAAGGCCATGGGCGGTGATATGCAGGGCCGGCTCTGGCCCCGCGACGACGCCGAGAGGGAGCTGGCCGAAGAACAGGGATACGACCTGGAGAAGATCATCGGTCTCGACGACCTGATCTCCACCAACAACTGCTTCTTCGCCGCCACCGGTATCACCTCGGGAGCCCTGCTGAGGGGAGTGAACTTCGGTCACGACGTGGTCACCACCCAGTCGCTGGTGATGCGGGGCCGGTCCGGTACGGTGCGGCTGATCGAGGCCATCCATCGCCGTGGCAAGCTGGAGGATCTCGAAGAACGGGCCCGAAGACTTCGGAAGTCCCGGGGCTTGTAGGTCGTCTTCCCGGCTGTCTACTCCGGGATCTCGATGCCTTCGATACCGGCGGCCGGCGCCGGATAGGTCATGTTCAGACCCTGAAGGGTTTGGATCAGAATCTCCGAGGCCGCGATATTGCGATACCACTTGCGGTCGGCGGGGATGATGTACCACGGGGCGTTCTCGGTGCTGGTCCGTGACAGCAATTCCTCGAACGCCTCCTGATATCGGTCCCACTTCGATCGAGAAACCAGGTCGCCGGGATCGAATTTCCAGTTCTTGTCCGGCTCGTCCAGGCGGTCCTGAAGCCGCAGCCGCTGTTCCTCCTTGGAGATGTGGAGGAACAGTTTGATGATGGTGGTGCCTTCGTCGGCCAGCATCTGCTCGAAGTTGATGATGTGGTCGTAGCGCTTGCGCCATTGCGCCGGTGGCACGAGGTTCTCGACGCGGACCACCAGCACATCCTCGTAGTGGCTGCGATTGAAGATCACCAGCTCACCGTTGCCGGGAACATGTTTGTGGATCCGCCACAGGTAGTCGTGGGCCAGTTCCCTTTCCGACGGCTTCTTGAACGAGACAACCTTGACGCCGGTGGGATTCACCCCCTCGAACACATGGCGAACGGTTCCGTCCTTGCCGCCGGCGTCCATTGCCTGGAGCACCACCAGGATGCGTTCCTGGCCGTTGGCCCACAGCAGTTCCTGGAGTTCCTCGGTGATCTTGTTCTGTTCCTTGAGGCGGCCCTTGCCCCCGTCCTTGTCCTCGGGATCCCACCCCGGTGTGGCCCGGGTGTCGTGGTCTGCCAGACGAACCGGCCGGCCCGGTTTCACGCGAAGCCGATCGATGTCGAAAACAGGTCCGACGCTGCCCGATTTTGTGGGCCCGGAGGGGCTTTTGGTTGTCATCGTGACCGATACTAGTGGGGGACCCGTGGCATCCATTATCCGTCGAGGTTCGTAGACGCTACCGTGGAGTCGGTGACCGATAGTCCGAACGGCGGCTACGGCTCCCGCCCGGCCACGATCAGCATCGCCGAACTCGAGATCTGCCACTCCCGGCCGATCGCCCCCACGAGGCGGATTGCGCTGGGTAGCCGGAACCTGCCGTGTGACCCTCCCCCGGGGGCCGGCGGCGTGTTGCTGGCCGGAATACTGGCTCACACCGCCCCCGCCATCGAGCCGGAACTCCGGGAGGACCTTGTCAGGGTCATGGATGCCCTGGCCAGTGGTCGACGGGTGGTGCAGCCCACGGTCCGCCATCGCTTTCAAACCGACCGGGTGGGGTTGACGGTGAGCCGCCAGCAACTGGTTTCGGACGGTCGTTCCCTGGCCTTCCACTTCGACGACGACAACGCCCGGCCGGTGCAGCTCGCCCTCGGCGCGGTCTATGCCGCCGGCACCCTGCCCGAGCCGGCGCGCACGCCGGTGTTCGATGCCTTCCGCAGCGCCCTCGTCTGGTCCCGCCCGGTCGATTCGTCCTTCATCTCCGTGGTCATGGGCGGCGTCGCCGTTGGTGCCGGCATCGGTGACCTCCGGGCCTGGAACGATCCCGTGGGTTGGGCCCTCGAGGTGCTGGAGATCGACGGTGAGCAGGCCCCGAGCAAACGAATCGTCCAGCGCAGATTCCGGTCGCTCTTGCGTGCCGCTCATCCCGATCACGGAGCGGTCGACGATGGGGCGGCGGCCAGGATCGCCGAATTGAGCGAGGCTCGCCGTATCCTGTTGGCCGGTCTGTAGACCCGGCGCCACGGACTCGCGACAGGCGCCAGGAGGCGTGATCGATGGGCACAAACAAGACTGAAGGGGAACCGGTGCTGCGGCCCAAGGAGGCCCGGTGAGCCCGACACCCCCCAACCGAGCCGCCTGGTGCGAAGTCCTCGACATCACCCCGGGCGACCGGGTCTTGATTCTGAGCGGTGAACCCGAACCGGCCCGCCAACGTCTCGAGCGGATGGGAACGACGGTTGACGTGGCCGTCGGGGATGATTCCCCGGCCCGGTGGGATCTGGTGATCGCAGAGCAGCCAACCCGACCTGAGATGCTCGCCGCGGCGTGGGATCGGGTCAGACCCGGGGGACAGCTGGTCGTGGTCACCGACAACCGGCGCAGCCCGCTGCGGTGGCTGGACGCCCGCGCCGGTTCCCCCGGCGGCCCGACGATCGGAACGCTGCGCGAGATCACGACTTGGCTGGCCGATCTCGGCGCCCCCCACGCCCGGATCTTCGGGCTCCTCCGTGGTTCGGGCTCGTCGCCCACCGTTTTTCAGACCGACGTCCTGGCCGTGAGTCGAGCCGTCCTGGCCGGTGCCTCGACCAACAGCGGCGCCCTCCGCCGCCTTGCCATCACCGGTCTCGGCGCCCTTGCGGCCAGGGGACGAGCCGCCGCCGTCCTCCCGGCCTGGATGATCGTGGCCACCGACCACCACCGTCCGATCGGACCGGTCACGCCGACGGGTCGCATCGGTGTCGAGCTGAACGCCCAGGGTGTGGTCGTTCTCGGTACCGGACCCGACGGGCTGGAAAAGTTCTACCGGGACCCCTCGGCCCGCACCGCCACGGTGGAGAGCCTCGGCGTGCTCGCCGATGTCGGATTCACCGCTGCGCCCCGCATACTCGATCAGCCCGCCCCGGGCCGCGTCCGCATACAGTGGGTGCCGGGCGCCGACGTCGACGCCAACAACCTGTCGGTCGACGACCTCGAACGCTGGCTCGGCCGTGCCGGTGCCGTGCTGGGTGACCTGCAGCGACGTACCCAAAGAGACGACGGGACGGTGCTGGTGCACGGGGACCTTTGGCTCGGTGCCATGGTGGCCGACGGTGACCGCATCGCCGCCATCATCGATTGGGATGACAGCCACTGGGGAGACCCGACGGTCGACATGCGAACCCTGCTCGCCGTTGCCAGGGACCGGACCGACATCACAGCCCAAGAGCGTGAACGCTTGGTCGCCGCCGCCTACGATGGACATGCTGAGGCAGGCGGACCCGAGCGAGCCCGCTCGCGGACCCGGCGAGAGGAGCTCATCATCAAGCACGTGAATGTGGAGGGCGCCACATGGGAAGCCCACGAGGGTCGCCGGCCCTTCGCCCTGACCCATTCCCTCGCCGGCGACAAGCGGCTGACCCAGGAGGCGATCGTCGCCCTGGCCGACCGGATCCCGGCGGCCAATGTGGAGATGAACAACAGCGATTTACCGACGTTGTTCCCCAACGACGATGTTCCCGTCCTCGACCGACGGCCGGGCGAGCTCGTCGAACGTATCATCGAACTCCGGCGCTGGGTGGCCTTGAGCTACCTGGAGTCCGACCCGGAGATGAAGGCGCTGATCGACGAGTGCCTCGAGCCGATCGCCGACATGATCGGGGAGTTCCAGGGCGGCATGACCGGCCGGGAGGGGTACATCTTTGTCGCCCCTCCGGGGGCCACCACACCGGCCCACCTCGACTTCGAACACAACTTCCTTCTCCAGATCAGGGGGACCAAGCGGGTCACCGTCGGGTTCGTCGATCCCGAACTCGAAGAACGCACCCTGGAATCGATGACCGGCGGCGGCTACGGGCGTCTCCCCGCCCTTCCGTCGGAGACCCAGGTGTTCCTGCTCGAGCCGGGCGACGGCATCTACATCTCGCCCAGCCTGGCTCACACCGTCGACACCCTCGGCGATGACCTGTCGATCTCGTTTTCCCTGGTGTTCCACACGCCGTGGTTGGAGCGGGGCGCACGGGTCCACGCCGCCAATCACGATCTCCGCAAGCTCGGACTCAAGCCGGGTCCCTACGGTTCGTCGGCTCTCGCCGACCACGCCAAGTCCGGCGCGGTCAAGGCGTGGCGGGGCCTCAGATCCCTGGCCCGGAACTGAGGTGGGCCGGAGCGCCAGCCAGGCGTCCAGGAATCACGAGGTCGCCAGCATCGACTCGCTCGATGATGCCGAATCGCTGGGCGACGAATGGCCGGCACTGGTGGCCACGATTCGGTCGATTCCTTGCTCGGCCGCCCGTCCCACTCGGGGTTGCGCAAGAAGCTGGCCCGCAACTTCACCGTCGCCGACGGCGCCCTACGCGGCGTGGACGCCGGCTTCACCCTCCGCTCCCGCCTCCGCCGCTGACCGCATTTGGGAGGCCTGCCGCGGACCGCGCTCTCTTCGGTTCCAGGCCGAGCGAAGCGGCGGTGTGTAGTCGGGGCCGGGATTGTCAGAACTCCACCAGCCGCTCGGCCAGCTCGACGAAGTCGCCGACGACCAGATCGGCCGGTGGAAAAATCGAGTTGAAGCGGGTGCCGGGGCGCTCCACGAAGGCGGTCCGCATGCCGACCGCCTTGGCCCCGGCCAGATCCCAGTCATGGCTCGCCACCATCCACAGGTCGCTCGGATGGGCGTGGGCCACACTGGCGATGTGCCGGTAGGGCCGGGGCGTCGGCTTGAACACCTGCACCGCCTCGACCGACACGATCGCCTCGAACCGGTCGGCGATACCGGCGTTGGTCAGCTGGGCATCGACCGCAGCCTGGGCGCTGTTGGTGAGGGCGAACAGACGCCACCCGCCGGCCCGGAGCGCATCCAGACCAGGGGCGACATCGCGGTGGGGCGGCAGGGTGAGGATAGCCTGGCGGACTTCATCCCACGCCGGATCGGCGACGGCGGACCGGCCCGTCACCGAGTCCGACACCGAGTCCAGTGCCGCTCGAGCGAGGTCGGTGAAGCTCTCATAGCGGCCGGTTGCCGACACTGCCATCGACAGCTGGAGGAGCCGGCCGAACCACATGCCGGCGGCCCCGGGATGACCGAGGGTACGATCGATCACGTCCCGCACCGGACCGAGGTCCAGGGTGGTCTCGTTCATGTCGAAGACTGCGATGCCGCTCATGGCTTCACAGTACACAGCGACGCCGCCCGCCCAGCAGGCCCGGGGCGACAGGTTCAACCGCGTGTCGGGGTGGCGGTGTTCGTCGCCGTGTCGAGACGGGGATCGCCGGGATTGAACTCCTCCAGTTCCCGGTCGGCCGTCTCGGGGAAGAACAGCACGATGAGCACGGCCACGAGCAATGGCCCGAACACCATGACTCCGATGGCCGATCCCAGATCATCCCAGCGCACCGACAGTACGCCCACCACGATCAGGCCGAGAGCGCTTCCCGACACCGCCAGCACGTCGAGCATGCCCCCGACCTTGCCTCGGGCCCGGGTCGGAAACAGCTCGGTCTGGTAGCCCCTCAGCGCGGGCACGGCGGCCGCCGACAACGACACGCCCACCATGGCCGCCAGCCACAGCCCGGGCCCCGACAGCTGGTAGGACACGGCGAGAGCCGAGGCGGCCACGGCCAGGGCCACCGACCCCACCCATCGTCGGCCCAGCCGATCGGCCAGGATCCCGCCGATGGGCACGGCGGCGGTCGCTGGCAACGAGATCAGCAGTTGGAAGGCACTCACGCCGGCGGCCGAGTAACCCAGATCATCCCGTAGGAACTCGTTTCGGAGTTGGGACGCCGGCGACAGGAAGAGTGAGCTGACGAAGGCGGCCAGCCCCACCAGGGCGAAGCGTCGCCAGTTGACCATCGCCGGTGCCTCGGTGGCGTCGGCGGCCACGAACCGGCGGGTCTCGGGCATGGTCTTTGACAGCCACCACAGCAGAGGCACGAACAGTACCGGCAGCAAGTAGATGAGCCGCCAGCCGCCGTCCACCAGATCGGCCAGGGGAAGGACCCAGACCACGACGGCGGCTCCGAATCCGGTGGTCAGGGTGGCAAAGCTGATGCTGAGGGCCCGGGACGATGCCGGCACCTCCTCGGTGCAGGCCAGTGTGACCAGGGTCAGCAGCCCGGTGGTCAGGCCCCGGGCCAGGGTCTGAGTTGCTCCGAAAAGGTAGAGGTTCGGCGCCGCAGCAGTGGCCACGGTCAGAGCGATGGCGGCAGCGGCGAATCGGAGGATCAGGGGCCGGCGTCCGGTCCGGTCGGCCCGGCGGAGGAAGACGAAGGACAGCAGCACCCCGATCCGGGCCGCGGCCAGGGTGTTGGCCTGGACGTCGTCGCCGACCCCGAAATCCTCGGCGGCAAAGGTGATGGTCTGGCCGATCAGCACTCCCATGTACCCGGCCATGGTCCCGATGGTGCCGATGGTGCCGACCAGACGGGCGGTCTCGGCCGCCACCACCTCCCGGGGCCACCACCAGCGACGGCGGGGTCGACGGTCGGTGTCGGCGATGGCCCGCTTCAGCAGGGGCAGGAGATAGGGCCACCACAGCGGCACGGCGAAGCTGAATTCGGTGCGCTCCACGGTGCGGAACCGATCACCACCCTCCGTCGACACCTCCAGTGAGCGGGTGTAGTGATCGAAGGGGCCGCTGGTCATCGACCATGTCCAGCGGCCATCGTCGTCGACGACCGGTTCCGACTCATGAACCAGATCGTGGCGAGGCTGTCGCAGCGCCTCCACTTCTGCCGCGGACACCTGTCGGGTCCGCTCCACAACCGTCACGCCGGCCAGTCTTCACTTTCGGTGGAGGGTTCGGCTGTGTCGGTGTCGCCGTCCTGGGCCTGCAACTGGGCGTTGACTCGACGATTGGCCACATAGAGCAGGAGCCCGATGATGGCGAGCGGGGCCACCACCAGGAGCACCTCATCCCAGCCGCCCTGGTGTGCCAGGGGAACAAACAATCGGGCGACGGTGGATGTTGACTGCGGGAAGGACACCGAGATCCAGCGTAATCGGGTCGGGCCCCAGCCGGTACCCTGATAGTACGGACATCACGCGATCGCCCACACCGATCGATCAGTCGATCGAAGGAGTCACCGTGCCCGACACGTCACCGATAGCGAAAACCGACGCCGATGAGCTGACCGACGACGCGACCACCGGTCCGTCGGCCGACGACGCTCGTCTGTACACCGCTGTCGAGCAGGTCATCAAGGTGATTCGGCCCGCCATACAGGCCGACAGCGGCGACATCTTCCTGCGCGACGTCGATGAGGATACCGGCGTGGTTTCGGTCGAGCTGGTCGGGGCATGTATCACCTGCCCGGCCTCGAGCCAAACCCTCAAGGAGGGCTTGGAGCGAATCCTCACCCAAAGGGTCGACGGGGTGACGGAGGTCCGCCACGTGGGGGAGGAATTGGTGGGCTACGACGAAGGCACCGCAGTCTCGCTGTAGCAGGGATGCTGAAGACGGCCTTCCTCTCGTCGTCCGCTATCGCCATCTCGATGCCGACCACGTCGCGTACCGGCGGGTTTCGTCTCGATCCGATCGAAGTCCGCTTTCGGCGAACCGGCGGGACGCGACAAGCGGGGGAGGCGTGGCCTCACCCCGCTGCCGTAGTCCTCGTTGGCTGAACCGCTCGTGTGGGACGGCGCAGTTGGGTTCAGGCTCGGTTCTGCTGCTGGAGGAGATCCCGGATCTCGGTCAGCAGGGTCGCCTCCGGCGTCGGTGCGGCGTCGGTATCGGCTCCGGTCCGCTTCAGCGCCTTGATGATCATGAACACCACCCAGGCCATGAGGATGAACGTGATCAAGGCGTTGATCACGTCACCGAAGGGGAAGCCGCCCGGATCCCAGTTCGAGAACGTGTAGGCCCCGGTGTCGGGATCGGGGTCCATACCCAACACCCGGCCGATGATCGACAGCACCAGGTTGACCACTGACGTCACCAGCGGTGCAAAGGCCAGAGCCAGTACCAGCCCTATGGCTATTGGAAGTACGTTGTACTTCTGTAGGAATTCCCTGAATTCTGCAAACATGTCGTGTCGCCTCCTGGCAGTTTGTTGTGTTGGGTGGAGAGCCCGCAAACCTCCCCGGTTTGAACGGGATATACCAACAGCGACAAGTATTGTCCCCACCCGCGGTCGAAGGGGTGATGGACATGATAAATCGAGTCACACGACCGGACCGGGGTGTCGACACGTCGATCAGGACCGGTTCAGGTCCCGGTTCGGGAATCGGCGGCTCGACCAGCTTGAGTTGATCCGGACGTACTACCGCTCATTGACGAACGTCTTCATTCCGGGCCCCCGATCATTCTCGTTCTCGTGTCGGCCTCGGCATGTTGCCGGTCATCAATCGTTCCCGGACTGAACGGGGATTGGCTGGCGGGCCTCGACCTCGGCCTTCAGCCGCCGAAGGTTACGACGCCAGACGGCGGCCAGCACCGGGCGGGCTGCAGCCGCTCCCACCGCACCCCCCATCCACAGCGGGAACGTCAACGTCTCGGTCCACGAGAACTCGGTGGTACCGGAGCCAAGAGGTTGGAGGGTGAACGCTCCTTTGCCGGTCACCGCCCCCACATGGTGAACCCCCATGCGCCGGTTGTCCTCCCACGATGTCACCGTCATCACGTCGGTCAGGCGGAACGGCCCGACCTTGGTGTCGCACTCGAAGCGGGTTCCCTCACCCGAGGTCGTCTCGGTGAGGAAGCGTATGGCCTCGGCATCGGCCATCCACTCCACATGGGACGAGATGTCCTTGACGTAGTTCCAGACCTGGTCCGGAGTTCGATCGATGACGATACTGACGTGGACGGCTGCCATGGTCGTAGCCTAGAACAGAGTCGGGATCGGGAGCGGGCCGGTGTTACCGGGCTCGGCGCGTCGGTAGACCGATATCGAAGCCCGGCTCCAAGCTTCGAACGCCTCCTCGGTCCACGAACCCCACCGTTCGCAACAGACATAGTCGGCGAGAGCGGCCATGGCATCGAGCTGATCCACCGTGGCCCACCGCAGCATCCACGGCCGGGCACGAACCCCATCGTCGAGAATCTCGAGATGGCGTCCGATCAGGCGCTGGTCGGCCCGGTGGCCGACGGTCGACGACACCACCACCCCATCGGGCAGGATGCGTCCCACACCGGTGGAACGGGCGGGCGCGTCGGCCAGCAGCTCGGCATTGAGGGTTTCGACGATGACGGTGTCGGCCAGCGGGGCGAGCTGTCGGAACAGGCTGATCTGGGCTTCGGCCGTGGGCAGGTTGAACACCGTGTTGAACCCGCACAGGGCGGTGGCTTGGAGGGCCCCGGTACCACCGGTGGAGACTAGGGGCAGCAGCGTCATGTCGGCCCGGACACGCAGCACCGACGAGGGGCAGCGGTCCAACATCGGGCCCGAGGTGTCGATCCCGACCACGGTCAGGCCTCGCTCCACCAGTGGTCGGGCCAGCCGACCGGTACCGACCCCGAGTTCGATGACGAGCCCCGACGGGGACCGGCGGGCCACGAACTCGGCCGTGACATCGGAGTCGGTCACCTGGTGATACCACTGGTCGTAGACGTCGGCGAATGCCTCCCCGTAGGCCTCCCCGTGATCCAGGGCCAGCGATCGGGCCACGGCCGACTTCTCGGCCACTCGGGGCGTTTGGCCCGAGGCCTGATCCCAGGGGGCGGATGAATCCACCCTTGTAGGATGGCAGGTGATGAGCATTCGTGTGGAGCCTGCAGATCTTCCCGGCCACATCGCCTCCCGAGGCGGTGGTTTCCTGCTGTCGTCGGTCATGGACAGCCGACCCCACGCCGCCCATCTGCCCTTCCAGATCGCGGCGGCCGAGGGTCAGGTACAGCTTCGGTCCAGGGTCGGTCGTACCAGCTACCACAACTGCCGCCGGCGGCCCTCGGTCACCGTGTTGTGGCCGGCTCTGCCCCCCGGGCACGATCCGGTGGTGGTCGACGGCGAGAACGTCGGCCGCTACAGCCTAATCGTCGACGGGGAGGCCAGGCTCGACGGCGACGACCACGTGATCATCGCTGTCACCGGCGCCGTGTTCCACCGCCCGGTCGAAGCGGTCATCGACGACGGTGAAGGCGATGGTTCGCCATGACCGACACACTCGGTGCCCACTATCTCGACAACGCCGCCACCACCCCGCTGCGGCCTTCGGTGCTGGAGACCATGACCACGGTGCTGGCCGCCACGTACGGCAATCCCTCGGGAGCGCACCGCCTGGCCCGGGCCGCCAACCAGGTGGTGGACGAGTCCCGGGAATCGATGGCGGCTGTTCTGGGCGCCGAACCGGGCCAGATCGTGTTCACCAGCGGTGGCACCGAGGCCGACAATCTGGCCATAACCGGAGCGGTCGAAGCCACCGGGAAGCGGCCGGTGTGTTCGGCCATCGAACACCACGCCGTGCTCGACCCGGTGGTGCACCACGGTGGAATCACGGTCGGCGTCGGTGCCGACGGGCGCGTCGATCTCGACCAGCTTGCCGATGTGCTCGGGAGCCACGGCACCGAACTCGCCGTGGTGTCGATCATGGTCGCCAACAACGAAACCGGTGTCATCCAGCCTCTGGCCCAGGTGTCGGCGCTGGTCCGCGAACTCGCCCCCGACACCCTGCTCCACACCGACGCCGTCCAGGCCCTGTGCTGGCTGGATGTGGCCTCGGTGACCGCGGACTACGACCTCGTCTCCATAAGCGCCCACAAGTTCGGCGGACCCAAGGGAACCGGCGCACTGGTGGTCCGGGATCGGGCCCGGGGTTTGGTTCCGCTGCTCAAGGGCGGCGGTCAAGAGCGCGGTCGTCGTGGTGGCACCCATAACGTGGCCGGTATCGCCGGCATGGCCGTGGCCGCCACCGAGACTGCGGCCCAGCGGGCCTCCATCGTGCCCGAGGTGGCGGCCCGGCGGGATAGGCTGGCCGACACCATCTGTTCCTCGGTCGACGGGGTGGTGGAGACCGGCGTCCTGGCCCCGGGTGATCGACGCCACAAGACGGCCAACATCTGCCATCTCTGCTTCGAGGGGATCGCCAGCGAGGCCCTGCTCTTCCTGCTGGAGAAGCATGACATCATGGCCTCGGCCGCGTCGTCGTGCTCCAGCGGGGCCATGGAACCAAGCCATGTGCTGAAGGCCATGGGCTTCGACCGGGACCTGGCGTTCGGGTCGCTGCGGCTGTCGCTGGGCTATGACACGACCGACGACGATGTGGAGGTCGCCATTGCCACCGTGGGGCCGGCCGTGAGCCGGTTGCGGCAGCGGGAATGGGATGGTGACCGATCATGAACGACAACGGCTCGGATGCCAAGCGTAACGTGAACGAGCGCCACGATGTGGTGGTGGCCATGTCCGGCGGCGTCGACTCGTCGGTCGCCGCCGCCCTGCTCGTCGCCCAGGGCCACCGCGTGGTGGGGGTGACCCTCAAGCTCTGGGGCGGCGACTCCGACTCCGGCTGCTGTTCGGTGTCCGATGTCGACGATGCCCGCCGGGTGGCCCAGCAGTTGGGTATCGACCATCACGTCTTCAACTTCGGCGATGAGTTCGACCGGTTCGTGGTCGACCCTTATGTGGCAGACCATCAGGCCGGACGCACCCCCAACCCGTGTGTGGAGTGCAACCGTCACATCAAGTTCGACCGGTTCTTCCGGCGGGCCGACGCCCTCGGGTTCGACATGGTGGCCACCGGTCATCACGCCCGGATTGTCGACGATCCGGGTCGTCCGGGCCTGCGCCGGGTGGCCCGCGGTGCCGATAGGGCCAAGGATCAGTCCTATGTGCTCCACATGCTTGACCAGGATCAGCTGGCTCGGCTGGTGTTTCCGGTCGGTGCGATGACCAAGGAGGACGTCCGAGTGCTGGCCACCGACCTCGGGTTGCGGACCGCCGACAAGCCCGACAGCCAGGACGTCTGCTTCATCCATTCGGTTGGGGGTCGGGAGCGGTTTCTGGGTGACCGCATTCCGCTCCGTCCGGCCCGCCTGGTCGACGAGACCGGGGTCGAGATCGGCACGGTCGACTCGGTGGAGATGGTGACATTGGGGCAGCGCCGCGGTCTCAATCTGGGCGGTGACGCCAACCGTCGGTACGTGGTCGACATCGATCATGGTTCGGCCACGGTGACGGTGGGGGAGCGCCACCGTTTGCTGGTGGATGAGCAGCGGGTCGAGGCCGTGGGGTGGTCGGCCGAGCCGGAGTTCGGATCGCTCACGGTGCAGTGCTCGGCCCACGGAGCCCCTCGCACGGGCACGGTGGAGTCACTTGGCGGTGGTTCCTCATCGATTCGGGTCGTGTGGGGCGAGCCTCAGCAGCGGGTGGCGGCCGGCCAGTCGGTGGTCCTCTACCGGGACGACATGGTGGTCGGCGGCGGGACGGCCGGAGCCTGAGCCCGGTGAGGGCTGATCGACGGGTGAGGCTGTTCAACCGATGAGACGGTTCGAATCGGTTCGCGACGCCGCCGTGGCCCTGGCCGAGGGCCGGTTGGTGGCCTTCCCCACCGAGACGGTCTATGGGCTGGGGGCCGATGCCACCAGCGCCGAGGCGGCTGCCCACATCTTTCGGGTCAAGGGACGACCGGCCGACCATCCCCTGATCGTCCACACCGCATCGGCCGAGGGTCTGGACCGTTTCGCCGTTGATGTCCCCGACGGTGCCCACCGTCTGGCCCGGGCGTTCTGGCCCGGGCCGCTGACCATCATCGTGAACCGCCGCGTCGAGCTGACCGACGCCGGTCCTCCGGTGGCCGACGAAACCGTCGGCGGCCGTGGCACGGTCGGGCTGCGGGTGCCCGATCATCCGGTGGCCCTCGAATTGCTGGCCGAGTTCGCCGCCATCGGATCGGGGGCGGTGGCCGCTCCCTCGGCCAATCGGTTCGGAGCGGTCAGTCCGACCACGGCCGACCACGTCGTCGACGATCTGAGCCACCTGCCGGCGGAGCTGTTGGACCTGGTGGGAGTGATCGACGGCGGAGCGTGCCCGGTCGGTGTCGAATCGACCATCGTCGATCTAGCCGGTCCTCGACCTCAGCTGCTCCGTCCCGGCGGCATCTCGGTCGTCGAGCTGGCGGCCGTGCTCGGTGAGGACGTGATCGACGGTCGGGGAGGGGAGCGGCGGGCATCGGGAATGCTGGCGGCCCATTACGCGCCCCGGGCCGAGGTTCGCCTGGTCCCGGCGGCCGAGCTGGACGCCGTCCTGGACGGTCTGGCTTCGGATGTCGGGGCCGACACCGGTGTCATCGCTCCATTTGCCGTGCATCACCGGCCGTCCTGGCGGCTGCCGGCCGACGCCGCCGGCTATGCCCGAGGAATCTACTCCGCCCTCCGGGAGGCCGATCGCCACGGTGTGTCCCGGCTGCTCGTCGTTGCCCCGAGCCGGGGATCGATGGTGGAGGCGGTGGTCGATCGGCTGTCGAAAGCCGCCGTCGGCTCCTCCCGCCGACGCCAATGAGGCCGCCGTCGGCTCCTCCCGCCGACGCCAATGAGGCGGCATCGAATGGCCGCCGGCTCCCGGCTTCGGCATCGCCTCGGAATGGATGTCACCGCAGCCGATCTGTCGGGTCAACCCCGGACCGAGGAGTACTCGAGTGCCCTGGCCAGGTGATCCACGAGCCATGTGAACGATTCGTCGACGTCCACGTCGAGCCCGAAGCCGCCGACACTCTCGAGCGACACGAATCCGTGGAGCGCAGCCCGGAGCATCCGGGCGGCATGGATGGCATCGTCCTCGCCGAGATCGTATCCCCGCAGGACGGCGAGAACCGGCTCCAGCGAACGCAAGGACGCGGCGGCGTATTCTTCGTCGTCCGGTTCGGCCCGGACCGTCAGGTCGTACAGGCCGGGATGGGCCACAGCGTAGGCCCGAAACTCTGCGGCGATGGCACGCAGAGCATCGATCCCGGCCCTGCCCATGGCGGCCGCACCGAGTCTGCTGCCGAGGTCGCCGATGGCCCTCATGGCCACCCCGCGGCGCAGCGTGTCGAGGCCGTCGATGTGGTTGTAGAGCGATGGCGGCTTGACGTCGAGCTCTCGAGCGATCCGACTCAGTGTGAGCGCCGACGTTCCCTCCGCATCGACGACGCGACCGGCCACGTCGACGATGGCGTCCGGGGTGAGTCCCTTGCGTCCGGTCACGACCGGGTGGTGGCAAGGAAGTCGGCGATCGCCGTGGCAACCTGGCCAGGGAATTCGACGTGTGGATAATGGCCGGCATCGGCGACCATCTGCAACGTGCCCCCGGTTTCGTTGGCGATTGACGTGCCCTCGGCAGCGGGATCACCGAAGTGGGAATCGGAGCCACCCATGACCACCAGCGTCGGCACGTCGACTCGGTCGATGCGCTTTTCGAGGCCGTGGCGGTGAGCGGTCAGTGTTTCCCGTACCGCCCGGCGCCGTTGCCGATCGGCCAGCATCGCCGCCAACTCGGCGGCGTATTCCTCGAGATCGGCAGGCGGAGCCGCCGGATGCCACTTGATGAACTGGCTCGCCCAAAGCCTTCCGGCAACCGGTGTTCGTAGCAGCATGTCGAGGGGAAGGCGTTGCCAGATCTTCGCCGTCTCGAGGTGGGCGCTGATGAGCACCAGACGGTCGAACAGATCGGGTCGCTCGGCAGCGGCCCAAAGGGCGGCAGCCGGTGCGAACGAGGTGGCCACGATGGTGGCCGGACCCGAGTCCAGATGATCGAGGAGTGCGATCAGGTCGCCGGCCGTATCCGCCACTCCATAGGACGGCCAGTCGACCGACGACTCGCCGTGGCCCCGCAGATCCATGGTGACCACACGGGCGCCACCGGCAACGAGATCGGGTGTCAGGAACCGGTACTCGCGGCGAACGTCGCCGGCGCCGGGAAGCATCACCACGAGCGGCCCCGCTCCGCCACTGTCGTCGAAGGCGATCGTGCCGCTCGATAGGTCGAGCTGCTGCGTTGTCATCGTCGTACTCCTGGTCCGCTTTACTAATACAATTAGTTTATAGACTAATAATATTAGTCTCCGGTGTCAAGCTGACTCCCTGATACGGACCTGCGGTGGACCTCTGGGTCGGAGCACCGGCCGCAAACCCGGTCACTCGCCGATCCGGTAGACGGCGATCGGATCGCCCGGGCAGATCTTCACCGTTCAGCCTCGGCGATTCACACCTGGATCCGATGGGCATGCAGCGACTCGTAGTGCGGTCGCACGATCTCATAAACATGACGAACCCGGGGTGGGGCCTCGTCCAGCGACACGCTCGCGGCCGGGTTGAGGTCTGAGTCCGTCCGAGTTGCGAAGGGTGCTGTGGAACACCCCGCCGTCCCACCAGCTCACCTCGTCCCGCGGTCCGGGCTCCCAGCTCAGGGCCTCGGCCACGAAGGGAAGGCCGACGGCGGAGCACCACGCCTCGACCATGTCGGCCGGGCGTTCCAGCAGATCGTCGGAGTCGATCACCGGGGGAGGGGTCCCGGTCTGGGCCCACAGCCAGTCGAAAAGCTGACGCTGCTCGGCGAATCCTGTCTCCTTGATGTGGAAGTCGGGCCACTTCGACTCCATGGACAACAACGCCTTGAGGGGATCCCGGATGAGGAACGAGTGGGTGAAGTGGGCCAGGAAGGCATCGTCCCAGAACGATTCCACGTAATGAGGGAAGTCCTTGATGAAGACCGGCCCCTGGCGGGCTGCGGTCACCAGCTCGGCCCAGCGTGACTCGAAGGTCAGGCGCGGGGGTGCGGATCGATGTAGCGGCATCGAAGCGGGGCCACAGCGGGCTCTCGCCCTGATACCACACCTCGCCGAACGGCTCGTGGAAGCAGGCCAGGTCGCCCCGCTGGCGCATCATCCACTCGAACGCCGTCGACGTCGACCGGGGCACGGCCCACAGGGCGACAATCGGGGTCGGCAGATCGACCGACGTCAGGCGGGCCATCGGTTCAACCACTTTCGCCCAGTGTGGCCAGCAGGTGGCCATGACCGGGAGCGGCCGGCAGGCCGAGTTCCCGAAGCATGGCCCAGTACAGGGCGAAGTCGGAGGCGATCAGCGGCGTGCCGGTTCGGCCCTCGACCGTGTCCACCACCTGGAGCATGCGGAAACCCGCTCCGGTTTGGACGATGACGTCGGCGCCGGGAGCGGCCTCATGGGCGCCGACGGCGGCGGCCACCATCAGGTGGTTCGGGTAGTCCCACAGGGTCTCGGCCTCGATTCGCAGCTTCTCGTCGTGGTCGGTCACCAGGCCCTGGTCGATCAGGTCACCGGCCCACAGGATCTCGAATCCGGCCGCCTCGAGGTAGGCGTTGATGCCGGCCGACCAGTCGGGCCGGTAGTAGCCGTTGGCCACGGTGATGGTCCTGGCTCCTATGGACCCGTAGCGCCTCGACCAGGCAGTGGCCGGCCATCAGAAACCGTACCCCGATCCGCTCCGACACCTCTCGGCAGAAGTCCTCGATCTCGTCCGGTCCGGTGGTGCCCCGGCAGTGCACCCAGTTGGAGCCGACCTGACCGATGACCTGACAGTGGGACTGAGCCAGGCAGTCGGCCGCCTCGGTCATCAACGAGAAGTTGCGAGCCCGTTCGTCCAACCCCCACTCGTAGCCGGGAACGTGCATCACCCGCTGCAGGATCTCCGGTACCCGTGGGTGCGACCTGGAGGAATTGTTGGGGACTGTCGTCGAAGTACCGGGGCGTGGTGACGAATCCGGCATAGGCCCGGTAGCGACGGTGGATGGTCTGAAGGTCGGTCGTCACCGAAGTGTCTCCTGCTGCTGGCTGGACAGGGCTACACACGGATTATAGGCGGAGCCGCTTGCTTGACGGATCGTAGGCCGGCTCTCCCAGCACTCGGGCCGGGCGGAAGTCTCCCAGCACCCGTACCGACAGCTCGGTGCCGGGTTCGGCGTGCTCGGGAGCCAGGTAGGCGAAGGCCAGTCCGTGGCCGACGGTGTAGCCGAAGGCCCCGGTGGTGATCAGACCGATCGGGCCGCCCGGGCGCCCGCTGCCGCCGACGGTAGACGGCGTCGCCACCGTGTACCTCGGCCCGGTCGGTGTCGACGGCGAGGTAGGTGAGTCGCCACCGATAGGGGCGCTCCCCCGAGTCCGCCGCGGCCCGGCGGGCCAGCAGGGCGTTGCGGCCCACGAAGTCGGCCTTGGTCGGGTGCTCGGTCTTGACGAAGAGGCCGAGTCCGGCCTCGTCGGGGCCGACATCGTGGGTCAGATCCCGACTGATGCGGTAGCCCTTCTCCATCCGCAGGGAGTCGAGGGCGTGGTTGCCGACATTGGCCACCCCAAGGTCGGTGCCGGCCTCCCACAGGGCGTCATAGATCACGCCCAGTTCGTCGATCGGGGCGTGGAGTTCCCACCCCAACTCGCCGACGAAGCCGACCCGCAGCGCGAGGACCTGGACTCCGGCCACGGTGATCTCCCGGGCCCGAAGCCAGGCGAAGGCCTCATTGGACAGCCCGGCGTCGGTGCAACGGGCCAGCAGATCACGGCTCGACGGGCCGGCGAGTGTGAGTACGCCGAGGTCCCCCGACACCACCCTCAACTCGGCATCGAGCCGTCGGCCATCGGCCCCGGCCGGCCAGTGAGTCTGGAGGTACTCCCGGTCCTTCTGCTCACCGACGGCGGCCGATACCAGGTAGAGGCGGTCCCCCCGCTCGTCGGCCGGCAGCCGGGTCACCGTCATCTCCCCCTCGATCCGACCGGTCGGGGTCAGCAGGTAGGTCAGCCCGATCCGCCCCGTGGTCGGGACGGTGTTGGTGGTCAATCGGTCCAGTACCTCGACCGCATCCGGTCCGACCAGTTCGAACTTGGCGAAGGCCGTTGAGTCGAGGATGCCGACCCGCTCCCGCACCGCCCGGCACTCCTCCCGCACCGGCTCGAACCAGTCGGTGTGGGCGAACGCCACGACGTCGGTCCGGGGCAGCCCGGCCGCACCGGGGAACCACTTGGGTCGTTCCCACCCGTAGACCTGGGTGAATACGCCGCCCCGTCGGGCGAACCGATCGATCACCGGCGATGGGCGGTAGGGCCTCTCGGCCGGGTGCTCCAGGCCGGGGATCGGGGTCTGGTGGCGGTACTCGTAGTCCTCGGTTCCCTTGATCCGCCCGTAGCGCACGGCGTCGTCATGGGGCACGAACCCGAACCGGCGGGCATCGTAGGCCCGGAGGCTGACAGCGGTCTCGCCGTGCACCATCCAGCGGGCCAGCTCCCGTCCCAGACCGGGTCCGTCGGCGATGCCGACCTGGACGCCGACCAGCTGCCAGAAGTTGGCCACCCCGGAGGGACCGAGCAGCGGTTCCCCATCTGGGGTGTGGGCGATGGCGCCCCGGATCACCTTCTTGATGCCATGGGGTTCGAGGATGGGGAAGCGCTCGAAGGCCCGGGCCAGCCAGAAGCCGATGCGGTCGTAGTCGGCCGGGAAGAGTGGGTTCTCGAGCGACCAGTCCGGACCCTCGGGCCAGGCCGCCTCGGCGTTGGTCTGCTCGTAGATGCCGATCAGGCCCGATTCCTGCTCCTGGCGGACGTAGCCCGAGAGATAGTCGTCGCGCACAACCGGCAGCTCATGGTCGAGGCGGGCGAACTCGGCAACCGGGGTGGTCAACAGGTAGGTGTGGAGGGCGTTGGCCATGGGAACCGACAGCCCGACCATCCGTGCCACCTGGTGGGCGTAACAACCGGCGGCGTTGACCACGTGCTCGGCCTCGATCGTGCCCTTCTCGGTGACCACGTCGAAGCCGCCGTCGGGCCGACGGTCGATGGCCAGGACTCGGTTGCGGCGGCTGATCCCGGCCCCTGCGGTCCGGGCTCCGGCGATCAGGGCGTTGGTGGCACCGCTGGGATCGACGTGGCCGTCGTTCGGTGTGTAGACGGCACCCACGATCTCGTTGACGTCGTAGAACGGGTGCTGCTCGGCGATGAACCCCTTGTCAACCCAGTACATCTCGTTGCCGACGTACTCGGCCAGCCCGAGTTGGCCCCGCAGCCAGTCGACTTCGGCCGGTTCGTAGGCCACCCGCAGGCTGCCGCTGCGGTGCCAGCTGGTGGCCACACCGGTTTCGACCTCGAGCGACGCGTACAGCTCACAGGCGTACTTCCGGAAGGTGGCCAGGGTGTAGCCGGACACCGAGTGGGTGACCTGACCGGCGGCATGCCAGGTCGAGCCGGAGGTCAACTCGGCCTTCTCCACCAGCACCGTGTCGGTCCAGCCCTCCTGGGCCAGGTGGTAGAGGAGGCTGGCGCCGGTGATACCGCCGCCGATGATCACCACCCGTGCCCGATCGGGAGGGGTGGCGGCTCCGGTTGGCCCGGCCGGTGAGGTGGAGCCTCGCGTCGAATCCTGTGTCGAACCCATGATGCGCACGACTGTACCATGTATACCTAGAAGTGGTACAGTTGCATCACCATGTTCGTCAATCCCCTCGCGCCGGACCATTCGGTGCCCGTGCTTGCTCGCCCGGCCGTCGACATGGCCGCCCTTCGCGCCTACCGACTGGCACGCCTGACGGAACAGCTGATCGATCGTCGGGTCGATCTGGCCGTGCTGGTCAACCCGGTCAGCCTCCGTTACGTGGCCGACTGGCGTGAATACGCCCTGTTCCAGTCCCACCTTCAGACCTACACCCTGTTCGTGACCGCCGACGGGGCGATGAGCCTGTTCGGTGCCTACGGTCACGACCATCCGGGACTCGATCACACCGGTCAGACCCACGCCCTCAACAGCTTCGACGGCGGTCTCGACCTGGCACCCAAGACCCAGCGGTTTGTGGCCGATGTGATCGAGGCCGTCGGGGTCGGGGCCCGGGTTGCGGTGGAACATGTCAATCCGGAGGTCACCCTGGCCTTGGCCGCCGCCGGCTTCGATGTCATCGACGCCGAACCGTTGGTGGAGGCGGCCCGTTCGGTCAAGTCGGCCGAGGAGATCGTCTGTCTACGTCACGCTGTCGCCGTGGCCGAGCTTGCCCTGGCCACCATGCGGGAGGCGGCCCGTCCCGGGATGACCGAGAACCAGGTCTTCGCCCTGCTCCATCAGGTCAACATCGCCAACGACGGCGACTGGATCGAGGGACGGATGCTGTCCAGCGGGCCCCGAACCAACCCGTGGTACCAGCAGGCCTCGGCAAGGGTGATCGAGGCCGGTGACCTGGTGGCCGTGGACACCGACATGGTCGGTCCCTTCGGCTACTCGGCCGACATGTCGCGGACCTGGCTGATCGGTGACAGGCCGAGCCCGGTCCAGCGGGACCGGTATGGTCGGGCCCACGAGGAGATCCACCACAACGCCGCCCTCCTGGGCCCCGGCCTGTGGTTCAGGGAGCTGAGCGACAAGGCCTTTCGCCAACCCGAGGAGTTCGTGGCCCGGCGCTACGCCTGCCTGGCCCATGGCATCGGGATGACCGACGAGTATCCCCGCATCGCCTACCGCCAGGACTGGGACACCTTGGGCTACGACGGGGTCATGGTGCCGGGCATGGTGCTGACCGTGGAGAGCTTCGTCGGTTCCGACCACGGTGGGCCCGGGGTGAAGCTGGAGGACATGTATCTGATCACCGACACCGGGGCCGAGCGGTTGTCGACCGTCGGCTTCGAGGCCGCGCTGCTGGAGGGTTCAGTGGAGAAGTCCCGGGAGGTGGCACCGTGACCACGACGCCACCATTGGAGCCGACGCCGATCCTCACCGCCCTGGCCTCGGCTCTGGACGAGCTCCCACCCCAGCTCGAGCGGGCCGCCAGCTACGTGCTCGACAACCCGGGAGCGATCGCCGTGACCTCGATGCGGAGCCTGGCCGACGCCGCCGGGGTGAAGCCCAACACCCTGGTCCGCATGGCCCGGGCCGTCGGCTTCGACAACTATGAGGACTTCCGGGCCCCCTTCCGGCAGTATGCGGCCGAGGGAACGCTGTCGTTCCCCGACCGGGCCCGGTTCCTTCAGGCCATCAGCCAGGGAGCCAGCCACGGGTCGCTGCTGGCCGACATGGCCGGCGCCGCCATGGCCAACCTCGATGCACTGTTCGCCTCGGCCGACGCCGACGAGTTGAAGGCGGCCGCCGACCTCGTCGACGGCGCCCGACGAGCCAACGTGCTCGGGGTGGGGACGGCCAAGACGTTGGCCGAGAATTTCGCCTATGTCGCCTCGATGGCGGTTGACCACGTGGCCGCCATTCCCGTGGTCGGCCTGGCCATCGACAGTGTGGCCAGGATGGATGACCGCGATGTCCTGATCGCCATGACCTTCAGTCCCTATCGAGTCGAGATCGTGGAGGCGGTCAAGCTCGCCACTCGCCGTTCCGTCCCGGTGGTCGCCATCACCGACAGCCACGGCTCTCCCCTGATCCCGCTGGCCACCCACGCCTTCGTCGTCCCCAACGACTCCCCCCTGCCCTTTTCGTCGAATGTGGCCGCCACCGCCCTGCTGGAGACACTGCTGGCCTTCGTGGTGGCCGAATCGACGATCGATGTCGCCGTCGCCATCGACGACTTCCACGCCAACCGCCGCTCGGCCGGCATCTACACCGACTGAGCGGAGTGCTCACCCGTTTCGACTCACAAACAACGAACCACGGCCCTCGAACAAAGCATTTGGAGACAGCATCATGCAGCTCGCCCATCAAGGACTGGTCGACCCGGAGTACTACGTACCCGGCCTGCCCGTCGACCATGTGGCCCGGCGCTACGGCATCGATCCGGCTGAAATCGCCAAGCTGGGGTCGGCCGAGAATCCGTTCGGGGCCTCGCCGAAGGCGGTCGAGGCCGTCACCGAGACACTGGGATCGCTGCACCTGTACCCGTCGTGGACGGCCGAACCGTTGCGGCGCAAGATCGCCGAGGTCTACCACTACCGGCCCGAGCAGGTGGTGTGCGGGGCAGGGGAGACCGAGATCATCTCCCTCATCATCCGGGCGTTCGCCGAGCCGGGCGGGCGGATCCTGATGCCGGGACCGTGCTTTCCCATCTACCACCTGTTCGCCGAGGCCGAGGGTCGGGTTCCGGTGCTGGCTCAGTCGGCAACCGATCGAACCACCATGGCTCTCGACGTCGAGGGCTACATCGAGCACGTCACCGACGACACCCGGATCGTTTTCGTCACCAACCCTCACAGTCCGTCCGGCACCTGGCTGGCCGAGGACGAGGTCAGGCGAATCATCGAGGCCGCGCCCCAGGCCCTGGTGGTGTTGGATGAGGCCTACGTCCACTACTCCGACACCCCCGGCTACATCCACCTGGCCCGGGACTACCAGCACGTGGCCGTGCTCCGTACCTTCTCCAAGGCCTTCGGCCTGGCCGGGCTGAGGATCGGATTCGGTGTCGCCCCCAAGCCCGTGATCGACGCCTTGTTGGCGGTCAAGGCAACCTGGAACATGGGTCAGCTCCAGATTGCCGGCGGCATGGCCGCCCTCGACGACCATGAGCACGTGGAGCGAACCGTTCACACCATCGTGGCCGGCCGGGCCTACGTGCAGGATCGATTCGCCGAGCTCGATCGGTTCCGTATGGTGCCCGACAGCCGATCCAACTTCTTCCTGGTCGAGATCCTGGATCCCGATCTCGATTCGACCTCGGTGTTCAGCGGGCTGCTGGAACGAGGGGTCATCGTCAAGGACGGCAGTGTGTCGTTCCGGGGGCTCGACAAGCGGTTTCTGCGGTGCGACGTGAACGTCAAGGAACACATGGACCGACTGGTGGCGGCGCTGGGCGATCTCCCTTGAGCACTGGCCGAGCCACCGAACCGAGGCAACGACGGAAGATCAAGCGAGGTGACGCGATGAACAGGACCCGACAATGAACACGGCGACGTCATGACCGACACGAGCCTGCGAGCCATCGAGGGTCGCTTCTACACCGACCCGGCGTTGTTCGAAGTCGAGATGGACCGGATCTTCGCCCGGACCTGGCAGTTGGTCGGTCACGTCTCCCAACTGGCGGAGCCCGGCGATGTCATCACTGCGGTCGTCGGTGGGGAACGCGTCGTGGTGGCCAACGACGGCGGCGAACTCTGCGCCTTCTACAACGTGTGTCAGCATCGAGGGCACGCGCTGGTGTCGGCCGAAGCCACCCATCTGAGTGCCATCGTCTGCCCCTACCACGCCTGGATCTACGATCTCGGTGGACGGCTGCTGCGGGCCCGTCGGATCGAGGCATCGGTCCTGGGTGGGATCTGCGTGCCCCGGGTCCGGGTGGAGACGATGGCCGGTTTCGTGTTCGTGAATCTCGACGGCGATGCCGTGGCGCTGGCCGAAGCCGCACCCGGTGTGGAGAACGAACTGCTTCGGCTGGCACCCGACGCCGGTGATCGGGTGTTGACCGCCCGGCTGAGCCACGAGTTCGCCGCCAATTGGAAGCTGGCCATCGAGAACTACAACGAGTGCTATCACTGTCCCAACGTGCATCGGTCGTTCACCAGCGGCGTCATCGATCCGTCCAGCTTCATGATCACGCCCAAAGGGCAGACCATCTGGCACACCGCCGTCGCCGCCCCCATCGACCGGCTCAGCTACGCCATCGGGGAGGACACCGAGTACGGGTCGTTCTTCATCTGGCCGGTTTCCTCCATCCAGTGTTATCCGGGGCGTATTCTCAACACCTTCCGGTGGCTGCCGCTGGCTGTCGACCGAACACTGTTGGTCCGGGAGTGGTGGTTCCAACACCCCGAGCCGAACACGGCGGAGCGTCGAGTCATCGATCTCGACTGGAACACCACGGTGGCCGAGGACTTCGTGATCATGGAGTCGGTGCAACGCAACATGGCCAGCCGAGGCTATACGCCGGGGCCGCTCATCGTCGATGAGCGCGGGACCGCCGATGTCCATCACGAGAATGCCGTGCCCCACCTCCAGGCTCTGGCTCTACAGGCCCTGGCCGATGTCGTCTGAGTCGTTGGCCGGCTCGTCGAGGACCCGGTCCCGGGAGCTGGCCGACTTCCTGGCCGGGCTGCACGGCAGCGTCCCGCCCGAGTTGACCGAGCGGGCCGTCGACTGTCTGGTCGACACCCTGGGTGCCATCATCTATGGCGCCCGACTGCCCTGGTCGCAGGCGGTGATCGACCACGCCGTGGCCACCGGCGATCCCCGCTCCGGCTCGTGCTCCATCGTCGGCACCGATCATCGGACGACGGCGGCCATGGCCGCTCTGGCCAACGGGGCGTCGGCCCACGGCTTCGAGCTGGACGACGTGCACGAGGAGGCGATCAGCCATCCCGGTGCGGTGGTGATCCCGGCCGCGCTGGCCGTGGCCCAGGAAGTCGGCGCCACCACCTCCGACGTACTGGAGGCCGTCGTCATCGGCTACGAGGCCATGGGTCGGGCCGGGATCGCCGTGGGCCCGGCATCCCATATGCTCGGCGGCTTCCACCCGACGTCGATGTCGGGGGTGTTCGGGGCGGCCGCCGCCGCCGGTCGCCTGCTCGGATTCGACGGCGGCCTGCTCAACCACGCCTTCGGCATCGCCACCACCCTGGCCTCGGGCACCATGGAGTTCGCCGCCTCCGGTGGTATGGCCAAGCGGCTGCATGCCGGGCGGGCGGCCGAGGGCGGGCTGCTGGCCGCCCGATTGGCTCAGGGGGGATTCGAAGGGGCCGACGACGGGCTGGCCGGACGGTACGGATTCTGTCGAGTGTTCACCGACCAACCCCGGGTCGAGTTGCTGACCGATGGGCTCGGCCATCGGTGGATGATAAACGAGATCACGGTCAAGCCCTATGCCGCCTGCAGCGACATCCATCCCATGATCCAGGCAGCGTGCGAACTGGGCAACGAACTGGCGGCTCGGGGGCTGACCACCGATCACATCGCCACCATCGAGGCCGAGGGCCCGACCAAGGCGGCGGAGCAGAACAGCATGGACGGCACGACCTCGGTCATGGCGGCCCAGTATTCGGCCCAGTGGAACATCGCCGCTGCACTGGCCACCGATCCCACCGATCCCGCCACCTATGGTGCGGACCGGATCGCCCACCCCGGCCTGGTCGAACTCCAGGCCAAGGTGGTCTCGGTGACCGCCCATCCCGACTTCGACGCAACCTACGCCTGGAAGATGGGGGACGGGTGCGGATCACCCTGGACGACGGATCGGTTCTGGAGCGCACCGTGCACGGTCAGAGGGGCTCGATGCACGACCCTCTCAGCTCAGCCGAGATCGAGGCCAAGTTCGACGCGGTCACCGCCGGTCTGGTCCCATCCGGCACCGGCGCCGCCGTCCGAGCCGCAGCCATGAACGATCAGCCGGCGGCGGCAATCCCGGCCGCGTTGTAGACGATGCCGCAGACCCTTGGCGGGCTCGGGCCTCTCGGGCCGAAGCCGAACGCGCCATCAGAGTCTCACCTTGTCTATGGTGACAGAAATATGACGGGGCAATGACAAAGGTGTTAACCTCGTGTTCGGCGCCTCGATCCCTGAACATCAACCACTGGTCGCTTGCTCCTCAGACCGCCGACAACTCGGTGTCGTAGGTTCGACCTGAACCGGTGTTCAGACCACCGAAACAGGAGGAACAATGACCGTCGACGATTTCGTCAGCAATCACTCGGGGAACCGTCCGTTCGAGGACGTGCTGCGAGCCCGAGTATCCCGCCGCAGCGTCATGGCCGGTGGTCTCGCCGCCGCCGCGACCACCTTCTTCGCCCCCGGTGTCGCCGCCGCTCGGGCCGGCGGTAATGGAGGCAACCCAGGCTCAGCCCAAGGTATCGCCGCCAGCGGTCGAGAGCTCATCGGCTTCGACCCGGTGGCTGTGGCCGATGGCGGTGGCCCACTGCCCGCCATCTCCAGCGATTACCAGTACCAAGTGCTCATCCCGTGGGGCGAGCCCATCATCGCCCCCTATCCGGAGCATGTGAACGGCTCCAAGTCGGCGGCCGACCAGGAGAAGCAGATCGGCATCGGCCACGACGGCATGTGGTTGTTCCCCACCAGCCGCAACGGCGACCGGGGCATCCTCTGCCTCAACCATGAGTTCGGCATCAACCCCCACGTGTTCGGCAAGCTCCTGCCCGAGTCGCTGGAGGAGGTCCGGCTGTCCCAGGCCGCCCACGGGGTGTCGGTGGTGGAGATCGCCAACATCGGCGGAATCTGGCAGGTGGTCCGGGGTGGTTACAACCGCCGAATCACCGTCAACACCCCGGTCGAGTTCTCCGGCCCGGTTGCCGGCCATTCCATTCTGGGTGACCCCTCTCGTCCCTCGTTCGGCACGGTGAACAACTGCTCCAGCGGCCACACGCCGTGGGGCACCTACGTGACCTGCGAGGAGAACTTCAACGGCTACTTCGGAGCCACGGGAGCCTGGACGCCGACCGAGGCCCAGAATCGCTACGGCTTCACCACCAGCGGGTTCGACTATGGCTGGGAGCTGTTCGATCCCCGCTTCGACCTGTCGAGCCCCGACTTCGATGGTGAGGACAATCGCTTCGGGTGGTGTGTCGAGATCGACCCCATGAATCCCGACGCCACCCCGGTCAAGCGCACCGCCATGGGCCGGTTCAAGCACGAGGGCGCCGCCTTCACAGCCGGACGGGGTGGCCGAATCGTTGCCTACATGGGCGACGACCAGGCCTTCGACTACATCTACAAGTTCGTCTCCGACGGCAACTGGAAGTCGATGCGGGCCCGGGGCATGAGCCCCCTGGATCACGGCAGGCTGTACGCCGCCCGGTTCAACGAAGACGGTACCGGCGACTGGCTGGATCTGACCATCGACGACCCCACGCTGGCCGCCATCTTCGCCGATCAGGCCGAGGTCCTGACCTACGCCCGTTTGGCCGCCGACGCGCTGGGCGCCACTCCCATGGACCGCCCGGAGTGGACCACCGTGGCTCCCGATGGTCGGGTCTACTGCACTCTGACCAACAACTCGGGGCGCATGATGGCCGACGCCGCCAACCCGCTGGCCCCCAACCCCGATGGCCATATCATCCGCTGGACCGACGCCGATCAGCATGTCGGCACGACCTTCGAGTGGGACATCTTCATCATCGCCCAGGACACCCACGGCACCGAGGACACGTTCTCCGATCCCGACGGCCTGTGGGCCGATCCCGACGGCCGTATCTTCATCGAGACCGACGGTGGGCAGAAGGACGGGCTCAACAATCAGCTGCTGGTGGCCGACTCCGAGCTTGGTGAGCTCCGCCGCCTGCTCACCGGCGTGACCGGCGATGAGATCACGGGGCTGACCGTTACCCCGGATCGCCGCACGCTGTTCTGCAACACCCAGCATCCGGGCAACGGGGATCCGACCCTGACCAACTTCCCGGTCATGAACGCCGTGCCCGACGGGGCGACCGTGCCCCGGGACTGTACTTTCGTGGTCACCCGCAAGGACGGCGGCATCGTGGGAAGTTAACCCGTTGGAGATCGAGTCCGCAGGGAGAGTTCTTCTCTCCCGACCGCTCTGCGGACCCGGCGCCTGGCCCCCCCTCAGAACTTTGAGCGCCTGACGACCCGTTTGTGGGTCGTCCCGAGCTCAAAGTTCGAAAGGCGGGGGTCGTCGCGAGCTCAAAGTTCCAACGCTGTGGGTGGTGGGCTCGGCGTCAGCCCCGGGAGCGGCGTCGCCGGCCCGAACGTCCTGATCGGTCGGATTTCGCCACCAAGGTGGTGGTGGCGGCAATCTCCTCCACCTCGGGAACCGGTTCGTCCCCGTCGAGCACGCTCCGCATGAGAGCGATGTGCTCCGGGGTGCTGCCACAGCAGGCCCCGATGAGCTGGGCTCCGGCCTCCCGGGCTCGGTGGGCGTAGGCGGCCATGACCTCTGGGGTGCCGTTGTAGTGCAGCTCGGTACCTCGCCACTCGGGGATGCCGGCGTTGCCCTTGCTGATGATGAGGATGTCGGGTTGGGCGTTCCGCATCTGTTTGATGGCGTTCTCGGTGTCGGCCAGATTGTTGCCGCAGTTGGCGCCGACGGCGTCGACGCCCAACCGGGCGGCCAGTTCGGCGGCGTCGCTACCGGTGACCCCCATCATGGTTCGACCGGCGGTGTCGAAGCTGAAGGTCACGCAGATGGGAAGGTTACTGGCCCGGCGGGCTCCGACGACCGCAGCCTCGGCCTCCTCCAGGGAACTCATGGTTTCGATCCACAGCAGGTCGGCCCCACCGGCGGTCAGTCCTTCGGCCTGTTCGGCGAAGGCCGAGGCGCAGGCTTCGACCGACATCGAACCCATGGGCTCCATCAGTTCACCCGTGGGCCCCATCGAGCCGGCGACCAGAACGGTTCGGCCGTTCTCGGCCGCAGCATCGGCCACCTCGCGGCCGATTCGGGCCGCAGCCTGGTTGAGCTCGATCACCCGTTCCTCCAGCTTGTGGAGTGCCAGACGGAACCTGGTGCCGCCGAAGGTGTTGGTGAGGAAGATGTCGGATCCGGCGTCGACATAGGCCTGATAGGCGTCGCGGATCTCTGTGGGACGATCGACATTCCACTCCTCGGGCGGGTTGCCTGACTCGAGACCTCGCCGGAACAGCTCGGTTCCGGTGGCGCCGTCGATGATGGCAAAGCCCTTGTCCCTGATCAGATGGTGGAGAACGCTCATTCGTGCAGTGTACGAGTCGGAATGGTCGTCTCCTATGGAGGGAAGGCGCTGCATGGTTCCCCGGGGGAGGGGCGAAAAGACCTCAGGTGGCGGCGCCGAAGGCGTGATTGAGCACCCTGGTACGTAGATGCTCGGCGATCTGGGCTCGTAACCCGACTTGATCACCCGACAGGGCCTGGTAGCTGGTGATCTCGATGATCATGCCTCGGGTCAACTCCAGCGAGACGTTGTCAGCCAGAAGGTCGATCCGGAGGTCGAAGGCGATAATGGAGGCGTCGGTGCCGGCCGACGAGGTGCTGACCAGGGCCAGTCGGCGATCGAGCGAGCGGTGCAACGACCACTGGAGCACGGCCGATGAGTCCCGTAGCCCGAACTCTTCACCGTCGATGACGACGGTCTCATTGTCGACGAGAACTTCCAACATCTGTGGTCCAGGTGCTTCCCGATGTTACGGCGGTGGCTATCCAGCGACATGGCCGGGTTCTCCAATCTTAATACCACGACCCCGTGCTTCGGAAAGTAGAGCTCCGGGAAGTGTGGGGGAGAACACGATATTTCGGGAGTCGACCAGCTCGGCGTCCCGGCCTCGGCGGCGGGAAAACGTGATCGTATCCTTGGTCTCGACCTCTAGTGCCAATCCCAGCGCGCCGCCGGAGAAGTCGAGCCGATCAGGGACGCCGTCGACCGGGGCCGGTCCAAGCGACGAGATGGTGGACCGAGCCAGCAGCACCGGCTCGGTCAGATGGAACAGATCGTGAAGCACGAATCCGGCGGGAACGAATACGATCCACCGTCGGGACAGTTGATGCAGGACCCGGCCGGCGGCCAGGATCAGGGGCACACCGATGACGGCGGCGGCGATGGAGAGCAACCATTGGCCGGCGACCGCCAACCAGGCCCAGGTCGCCAGACCGGCGAAGGCCGCCAGCCAGGCCACCGGAACCGGTCCGACCAGGGCCGCGGCCGGGGCCCGGAGCGCCATTCGTCGTTCCGAACCGTAGGCCGAGCCGTTGACCATCTGGTCCCCAACGGCCGGCAGCAAGGTGACAGCCGAAGCGAAAAGGCCGTAGGCGATGGCCACACCCAGCGATGCCGTCCACCGATCGGTGAGACCGATGAGCAGCCCGACACCGGCCACGGTGGGGGCCAGGATGCGAAGCACGGTAAGCGAGATGGGATGGGGAACAAGGGTGGCCACCAGGCCGACGAACCAGCCGATCCACAAGGCAGCCTCGAGGAGAACTGCGACGATGGAATCAGCGGCGGCGCCGATGACCTCCGTTGCCACCGGCCCGCACACAAAGGCCACCATCACCCAGGCCGCTCGCAGGGCCCAGAGTTGCAGCTGCTGACCGTTCGGTCGGCGTGATGTCGAACGTGATCGGTTGGAGGTAGGGGAGGAAGTCACGACAGAGGTGAGTGTATTGCCGTCGGCGGTCACGGCGGTTCGACGCAGGTCGGCCGGTGCCGCCTCGTCGATCCCCGGGTTCGAAACTTGACTTGATCGTGAACACCCACGCCACCAGGCGAAACTAGGATCAAACGAATGGCAGACTCGGTTGGCCCCCGGAGCGGCGGCGACAACAGCAGGACAGGGCCCGACTCGGAGACCGCAGCGGTCGATGCCGTGGCACGAATCGACGAGCTGCGGGACCAGATCCGGTACCACAATGACCGGTACTACCGGCAGGACGCCCCCGAGATCCCCGATGCCGAGTACGACCTGCTGGTGCGTGAGTTGCAGCGGCTGGAGGCCGAGCACCCCGACCTGGTGACCGAGGACTCGCCCACCCGCATCGTGGGCGCCGCCCCGTCGGTGGCCTTCGCCCCGGTTACCCATCGGGTTCCGATGATGAGCCTCGACAACGCCTTCGACCGCGAGGAACTCGAGGCGTGGGCGGCCCGGGTGGCACGCGGCCTCGATCTCGATTCGGCGGCCGCACCGGTCGGCTATGTGTGCGAACTCAAGATCGATGGTGTGGCCTGCTCAATTGTCTACGAGGACGGCCGACTGGTCCAAGCCGCCACCAGGGGCAACGGTCGGGTGGGGGAGGATATCACGGCCAATGTGGCCCAAATCGCCGACATCCCCACCACCCTCAACCACGCACCGGCGGTGGTCGAGGTCCGAGGCGAGATCTATATGCCGGTGTCGAGGTTCAAGACATTGAATGAGGCCCAGGAGGCGGCGGGGCTACCCCGATACGCCAACCCTCGGAATACGGCGGCCGGCAGCCTGCGTCAGAAGGACCCATCGATCACGGCCGGTCGTGGTCTGTCCATGTGGGCCTACCAGCTCGGTCACGTCGAGGGCGGCCCGGAGCTGGCCGGTCACGGTGATGCCCTGGACTGGCTGAACGATCTGGGCCTGCCGGTGAACCCCGAACGGCGGCGGGTGGCCACCATCGATGACGTCATCGGATTCACCGAGCACTGGCTGGAGCATCGCCACGACCTCGACTACGAGATCGACGGTGGAGTGGTGAAGGTGGACGGACTGGCCCGGCAGCGCGCCCTGGGCTCGACGGCCAAAGCCCCCCGATGGGCCATCGCCTACAAGTTCCCACCCGAGGAGAGGACCACGACTCTGAAGGCCATCGAGGTGTCGATCGGTCGCACCGGCAAAGCCACACCGTTTGCCGTACTGGAACCGGTGTTCGTCGGTGGCTCCACTGTGCAGATGGCCACACTCCACAACGACGACCAGGTTCGCCTCAAGGATGTCCGCCCTGGGGATGTCGTGACCGTTCGTAAGGCCGGCGATGTCATTCCCGAGGTGCTGGGGCCGGTGCTGTCACGGCGGCCCGAGGGTCTGGAGCCATGGGTGTTCCCCACCGAATGCCCTTCCTGCGGTCGGGAGTTGGTGCGCCCCGACGGTGAGGCCCATACGTTCTGCGTCAACCCGGCGTGCCCGGCCCAACGCCTGGCCCGCATCTCCCACTTTGCCTCCCGGGGTGGTCTTGACATAGAGGGCATGGGGGAGAGTCGGGTGGCCCTGTTCATCGAAAAGGGCTTTGTCGCCGACGCCGGTGATCTCTACTTCATCCCGTGGGACGAGGTGGCGGAGTTGGAAGGCTTCGGTCGGACGTCCATCGACAACCTGAGGGCGGCCCTGGAGGCATCCAAACAGCGACCACTGGCCAGTCTTCTGGTTGGCCTCGGCATTCGCCATCTCGGCCCGAGCGGAGCCGAGTTGCTTGCCCGGCACTTCGGCCACATGGACGCCATCATGGCCGCCGACACCGAGCAGATGGCCGAGATCGACGGCCTCGGGCCCACCATCGCCGCCAGTGTGGCCGAGTACTTCGCCGGCAACGATGCCAAGTCGCTGGTGGCCAAGCTGCGGGACGCCGGCGTCAATCTCGAAGGGCCCGAGGCCTCCGATGTGGCCCGGACTCTGGACGGTCTGTCCATCGTGGTCACCGGGACGCTCGACGGCTTCAGCCGGGACGGGGCCTCCGACGCCATCAAGGAGCGGGGAGGCAAAAGCCCGGGTTCGGTGTCGAAGAAGACCACGGCGGTCGTGGTCGGGGCCGAGCCGGGAGCGTCAAAGCTGTCCAAGGCCGAGGAGCTGAACATCCCGATCATCGACGAGTCGGGCTTTGTCCGACTGCTCGAGACCGGTCAGCTGCCCGAGGGCGACTGACGCCCTGAACGATTCGCACCACCGTATTCGACGGCCGGCATCGGTTCAGAAGCTGAGCACGCCCCGTAGAACCGACCGCCCGGAGTGTGTGGGGTCCCCGTCAAAGGGTTCGACCGAGATATCGACCACCGGGAAGGCGGAGGGATCGACGTTGTCCGGTACGTCGAGTCGGCCATCGGCGGTCAGTACGCCCAGTGAGATCATGCCGTCGACGTTCTCATCGATGAGCCATACCTCGTAGAAACCGTCGACGTCGGCCGGCAGGGCACCGTTGTCGCCCTCGAAGGCCACGTCGAGCTGGAGATCCCCGTTGACGTCCACCAGGTTGGCCTCAGCCGTGCTGTCGAAGGCCACGGGCAGTCCGTCGTTGGCGATGGTGGCCGACGCCAGGGTTGTTCCCGACCCCGGATCGGTGTCGGCCAGTCCGGCCAGGTACAGCCCCGACACCGCAATCACGGCCAGAGCGGCCGCGGCCGACAGTGCACCCCAGAGGGTCAGTCCCTTGCGGCGGGTTCGTTCAGCCTTGAGGTCGATCACCGACGATGTCCGGGATCGCCTGCGGGCACCCGAATCGTAGGTCGTGTCCGTGGAGTCGGCATCCCGATCCCGGGTTCGATGCACGGCTGGGGGAGCCGCCGGTGAGTCGGCGGCAACCTTGTCATCGGCCAGGTCGGCATCATCGGCCAGATGACTGCCGATGGCGGCGAACAGGTCCGGGGGTGGGGCCGACAGCTGCCGGTCCTCGTCGGTGATGGAACGGGCCAGGGCACCGAGTTGACGCTCGAGGTCGTCCATCTCGTATAGCTCGGCGTCAGTCATTGCCGTCCTCCAGTTGGCGGCGCAGTTTGATGAGGCTTCGGCGAATATCGCTTTTCACCGTGCCCAACGGCAAACCGGTGCGTTCGGCGATTTCAGGATGGGTCAATTGTTGGTAGAAGGAAAGCTCGATGACGGACCGAGCCCGGTCCGGTAGTTCGTCGAGGGCGGCAGCCAGGATCATGCGGTCGGCGATCTGCTCCACATGCACGCTGTCGGTCTCATCCGACGATTGCTCGATCTCGGCTCCGTCGGCGATCAGGGGCCGGCGGCCACGTTTTCGGAACAGATCGATGATCTTGTTCTTGGTGATGCCCATGAGCCAGGCCCGAATCGAGCCCTTCTCGGGATCGAAGCGATGGCGAGCGCGCCATGCCGCAACGAACACCTCCTGGGTGATGTCGCGAGCCGCCTCGGTACCGAGTTGGCGCCGGCAGTAGCTGTAGATGAGCGAGCTGTGCTGGTCGTAGATGTCGGCCAGCGCTGTCTCGTCGCCCCGGTGGAACCGAACTTCGACATCGTCAACGGTGGAGAAGAGCTGCGGATCAACCATTGCCGCCCCGAGGTCGGGACCAGTCACAGTCGGGCTGGGTGCTTCCAGCGTCGCGGTCGCGAGCGTCATGTTCGAGACTTACGTGGAAATCAGGTTTACGGATGCAGCGTGGTGGGAATAGTCGTGAGCTCACGTCTGTCGACGGAAAAATCGTACGCCTCGAGCAAAGGCCCGACCTAAAAGGCCTAATGCAAAAGTTTTTTGAACTGCTTGCATCTGCATCACCGGGGTTCGTCGTAGCAGCGGGAAATCCTTATCACAACAGAAAGCTTTGGAGAGTAGAATCATGAAGAAACTCGGATTTGCAATGCTAACGGTGCTGGCGGCGATCGCAGCCTTTGCGATGCCCGCTAGTGCTCAAGATGGTGCCCGAATTCATCTGATCCACGGGATCCCCGGGGTCGATGTCGATGTTGAGGCCGGTGGTGAGAATGTCTTCGAAGGCTTCAGCTTCAAAGACACCCAGGACCTCTCGGCTCTGGCCGGTGAGACCCTGACGGGGCTCAAGGTCAAGGTGGCCGGTACCGACGATGTCGCCATCGACGCCGGCGACGTGGCCCTGCCCGCTTCCGGCAACTACAGCGTGATCGCCCACCTCGATGCCGACGGCACCCCGACCCTGGCTGTGTTCGAGAATGACACCTCCACCATCGAGGCCGGCAACGGTCGTCTCATCGTGCGCCACACCGCCGCCGCCCCTGCGGTCGACGTCAAGGCCAATGGTGACGTTGCGTTCAGCAACCTGAGCAATCCCAACGAGGCCAAGGCTGATCTGCCGGTCGGCACCATCAGTGCCGAGGTAGTCCCCACCGGTGCCGACGAGCCTGTTGTCATTGGCCCCGCCGACCTTCCCATCACTGATGGCGATGCGCTGATCGTGTACGCCGTCGGCTCGCTGGACGACGGCACTGTTGATGTCATCACCGAGTCAATCACCGGCCTGGGTTCCGCCCCGTCGGCCGTGCCCACCGGTGACTCCCCGGTCCAGGCCGCCAGTGGCCTGCCCGTCGGACTGACCCTGATGGTGCTCGGTGGTCTGGCTCTCGGTGCCGGTGGTGCCGTAGCCACCCGTCGAGTGCGGGCCTGACCCCAACTCGGTCCGGAATCAATTCCTGACCCCCAATCTCAGTAGGAAAATCATGTCGATGCGATCGGTGCGGCTCACCAGAATAGCGCTCGTGGTACTCGGGACCATAACCCTCCTGATCACTGCGTGTAGCTCTTCATCTTCTCTTCCCACTCAAGCCGCACCGGTCGCACCGGCGCCCGAGTCGCAAGGCAATCCTGATCAGGTCTCTCCTGAGTCTGCGGCTCCCGTCGATCCGGTCGCTCAGCAAGCCCCCCTTCCCTCCAAGCTGAGCGACCGGATCGTCGATCTCGGCCAGGCGGCCGGGATCCCGGAACCACCACCTCCTTCTCTCCACCCCGTCTCGATACAGATCGAGAAGATCGGAGTGAATGGTGCAGCCGTCATCGATGTCGGTGTCGAACCCTCGGGAGAAATGGAGGTTCCCCCTCCGCTTGAAGTGGGCTGGTATCAATACGGTCCGGCCCCGGGCGAGCAGGGTTCGGCTGTGCTCGCCGGGCACATCGCTTCCAGCGGGATCGATGGTGCGTTTCGCAATCTGGACCGCTTGGAACCGGGCGATCGTTTCACCATCGACTTCGAAGATGGAAGCCGTCGCCAGTTCGAGGTCACCGACCTCCAACAATATGACAAAGAAGAACTCCCCTTCGATCAGATCTTCACCGACGAAGGGGCACCCCGACTGGCTCTCATCACCTGCGGCGGGGCCTTCGACTACTCGGCTCGAAGCTACGAGGACAATATCGTGGCCTACGCCGTCCCGATCTCCATCTGATCGACCAACGTGCCTCCCCGGCAATCTGCAAGGGAACGGGCAACGTAGAGGTGAACGGTCTTCCGGAGGTTACAAGGCGTCGAACACGTACTCCGTGGTGATAATGCAACGCTGCGACGGATCGTCGAAACGGTAGACACACACTTCGAGCACATTGGCCAGAGGGCGTAGGTACGTGCCGTTGGGACAGTTGTCATCGGGCTGGAAGGTGAACTGCCCGAGACTGCGGGACGAAGTGATCACATTGGTAATCTCGCCGTTGGTGTCCAGGTTGACGTTCATTTCTTCGGGAGCGATCTCCCGACCATTGATGGTCAGTGTGGCCCCGTAGCCGGGGGCCAGGTCGACACCGACCGGCTCGCGACAGGCGCTGGCCTCGCCCCCCCGGGGCAGGAAGTCCTCGATGATGTCGTCGGCCGCGATCGGTCCGGCACCTCCGGCCGCTCCTGCCGGCGGGGCCAGCGTGGAATCGGTGTCGGCGGCCACCGGAGCATCGTCGTTCAGGCCTACGGTCCGGGCATCGCCCAAACGATCGTCCTCCTGGTAGGCCACGGCCAGCGCCAGGGCGCCGAAGGCCACGGCCACGATGCCAAAGCTGATCAACCGTTGTCGCTGAGAGGAAATCATCGAGGGTAAGTGTGCCAACGGGCGAGAAGCATCTACTACCCTCACTGCTATGTCGGCACCGCGCCTCGGCCAGGTCGAAGGCCCGAGTTTCGAAGGTCCGATACTGGGTGATCGCTATCAGCTCGTGGCCCGTATCGGAGTAGGGGCGTCGGCCGAGGTGTTTCAGGCCTACGACCATCGCCTCAACCGTTTGGTGGCGGTGAAGCGCCTGAGGTCGGGGTTCGCAAACGATCCCCGCTTCCTGAAGTTGTTCCGGTCCGAGGCCCACCTGGCCGCCAAGCTCAGCCATCCCAACATCGTCACCGTCCATGACTGGAGCGACGGCACCGATGAAGACGGTGGACGGGCGACCGGCACTCCCTACATCGTCACCGAACTGCTGACCGGCGGGAGTCTGCTCGACATGCTCCGTCAACCCATGCCCCTCACCGCCTCCCAGGTCGCCTTCATCGGCCTCCAGGCGGCCCAAGGTCTGGCGTTCGCCCACGAGCAGGGACTGGTGCATCGCGATATCAAGCCCGCCAATCTTCTGTTCGGTCAGGACGGTCGGGTGCGGATCGCCGACTTCGGCATCGCCCGGGCCGTGGCCGAGGCGGCCTGGACCGAACCTGAAGGTGTGCTCATCGGTACCGCCCGCTACGCCGCTCCGGAGCAGGCCAAAGAGGGTTCGGTCGACGGCGCGGCCGACGCCTACTCCCTCACCCTGTGTCTGCTGGAAGCCCTGACCGGTCAGGTTCCGCTGGTGCGAGAGAGCGCCCTGGGCACCATGGTGGCCCGCCAGAGCGAGGATGTCCCTGTCACCGGTGCTCTCGGGCCACTGGCCGGTCCCCTGGCCGCTGCCGGTCGGGCGGATCCGGCACGGCGGTCGACGGCGACCCAACTGCTCGATGGCTTGTTGCGGGCCGTTCAGGACCTGCCCGATCCCGAGCCACTGCCCTTGATCGACATCACGGCAATGGCCGATGGTGGGGCCGACCTCGGCACCGGCAACGGCGCCGGCCCGGCGGGAGAGCCGACCGAGATGCCGCTGCCGAAGGCCGATGCCGGCCCACGCCCACGATCGTGGAAGTGGTTCGTGGCCGCCGTCGTCTTCGCCGCACTGGCCGGCGGTGCACTCTATGGCGGCATGGTCGTGGGCAACGCCCAGCCCGAGACCACGATCATCGAGTTGGCCTGGCCTCGATTCGACGTGCCCGACTACCGCTCCATGACGGCGGAGCAAATCGTCGCCGCGGCCGAGGAGCAGGCGCGATGGTCGGTGGAGATCACCGAACGCTATCAGGACGAAACCGAACCGGGTGAGGTGCTGGCCCAAAGCCCCCGGCCCGGTACGCCACTGCTGGCGGGCGACCGGATCGACATCGTGGTATCACAGGGCCCGGAGCTGCGAGTGGTACCGAGGCTGGTCGGTCTCGACCGTCAGGCCGCATCCGACGCTATCGTCTCGGCCCTCCTGGCCGTGGGCGAGGTCCGGGAACGCAGCGATGAGGACGCAGCCGCCGGCCAGGTGTTGGAGGCGACCATCAACGGTGCGACGGCCAGGCCGGGCGCCGAGTTCGTCACCGGTACCATCGTGGATCTGGTGATCAGCTCGGGACCGGCGGCCCGAACCGTTCCGTCGCTGGTGGGCTTGACGGTCGACGCGGCCCGGGGCGAGGCGGCCGAGGAGCAACTCGAGCTGGCCGTGACCGAGTCCCACTCCGAAACCGTGCCCGAGGGCGAGATCATCAGATCCGATCCCGAGGCCGGAGCCCAGGTGGCCCGGGGCTCCACCGTGAGTGTGGTGGTATCGCTGGGTCTGCCCTTCGTCACGGTCCCCGACGTCACCGGGAAACCGGCATCCGAAGCGGCCGACATCCTGGAGCAGGCGGGCTTTGTTGTCACCGATACCGAGGGTGCCCCCAACCGACCGGTCCTGGTCACCGACCCCCCGGCCGGTGAGTCCCGCCGCAAGGGCTCCACTATTCGCATCATCGTGCAGACCAACTGATCCGGCGGGCAAACCCGGTGAGCCCCGTAAGGTCGGCACGGTCCGGATCCGGTGACTACTCGGTCAAGGCGTTGAGCTTCTCGTACATCTCAACCAGCAGGGGTTCGACCTCGGGTCCCAGATTCGGTGGTGTGGACTGAAGGGCCAGCAGCTTGGAGGCGTCACCCTCGACCAGGATCTTGCCGGTCAGGAACGACTCCATCACTTTCTGCTGATTCCGGGTGACGAAGGCGGCCTTGGCTGTGTCGTAGTCGACGGTGATCGTCAGATCGACGTCATCGAGATGACCGTGCTCGATGACGGTCTGACCCTCACTGGTGTCGATGTGCCCGGCCATCAACCCGTCGTCGAGATGGGGGACACCGGTGACGTTGACGTTGATTCGGGTCGCCAACACCGGCTTCGGTAGGCGATCCTCGTAGTGTTGACGGAGCAGGCGGGCGGCTTCGATCCACTCGTCGCTCAAGAAGGCATAGGTGGCCACAAGATCGAGGGTAGCTCAGCCCAGATGATGGACCTCCTGCAGCCCGTAGACCGGGGTGTCGATTCCCTCCAAACGGGCCTTGAGCTGCAGGGCGAGATAGAGCGAGTAGTGGCGGGACTGGTGGAGGTTGCCTCCGTGGAACCACAGGTTCTCCTGCTGGGTCGGCTTCCACATGTTGCGCTGCTCACCTTCCCACGGGCCCGGGTCCTTGGTGGTGTCGGAGCCGAGGCCCCATACCTTGCCCACCTTGTCGGCGACGTCCTGGGAGATCAGATCGGCGGCCCACCCGTTCATCGACCCGTAGCCGGTGGCCAGGACGATCAGGTCGGCCGGCAGCTCCTCGCCATCGGTCAAGAGCACGCTGTCGGGCTTGATCTCGGCGATGTTGACTCCGCTGCGGAGCTTGATCCTGCCGTCGATGACCAGCTGGCAGGCTCCAACGTCGATGTAGTACCCGGAGCCTCGGCGCAGGTACTTCATGAACAGCCCGGAACCGTCGTCGCCCCAGTCCAGCAGGAATCCGGCGTCTTCCAGGGCCTGGTAGAACTCGGCGTCCTCCTCGGCCATCTGCTCGTACACCGGTATCTGGAACCGGTGCATGATGCGGTAGGGGATGGAGGCGAAGATCAGGTCGGCGGTGTGGGTGTCGATGCCGTTGGCCACCGCCTCCTCGGAGTAGAGGTCGCCGAGGGCCAGGCGCATCAGGCTCTCGGATCGGGCGATGTGGGTGGAGGATCGCTGGATCATGGTCACCGAGTTGGCGCCCGCCTCCCACAGTGCGGCGGCAATGTCGTGGGCCGAGTTGTTGGAACCCAGCACGATGCAGTTCTTGTACTGGTATTCGCTCGAGTCACGGTGGGCCGAGGAATGGTGGATGTCGCCCCGGAACTTGTCGGCGCCGGGTATGTCGGGGACATAGGGCTTGCCCGACATACCGGTGGCCAGGACCAGCTGAGTTGGTTTCAGCGTGACCTCCTCGATGGAACCGTCCGGGTGGCGACGCTTGACGCCCACCGTCCAGGTCTTGGATTCCTCGTCGAAGCCGGCTCCGGTGCACATGGTGGAGCCCCAGTAGTTGAGTTCCATGACCTTGGTGTAGTACTCGAGCCAGTCGGCGATCTTGTCCTTGGGCGAGAACACCGGCCAGTTCTCGGGGAACTTGATGTAGGGAAGGTGGTCGTACCAGACCGGGTCGTGCAGGCACAGCGACTTGTAGCGCTTGCGCCACGAGTCTCCGGGCCGCTCGTTCCTCTCGATGATGATCGTGGGCACGTCGAGCTGGCGGAGACGGGCTCCCAGAGCGATGCCGCCCTGACCGCCACCGATGATGAGCACATAGGGCTGCGTGGTGTAGCCCAGTTCGGCCTGCTCACGCTGGCGGCGCTCGAGCCACGTCTCCCGTCCCCCGTACGCCCCGTGTTCGACACCCGTCGGCCGGTTCACGCCCTTGTGTTCCTCGTGGCCCTTGAGCTCGGTCATGGCCGTGAGCAGGGTGAAACATCTGCCGTCGATGAGCCGGATGTGGCCCTCGCCCCGGGCCGTTGCCGTCTCGAAGGTTATCCAGCCGTCGACCACCCCATCGGCCTCGTTGGCCTCACCGGTCAGCCGCCAATTCGATGGAGCCGTGTTGGCGGCGCACGCCTCGAGCATGTCCCGGATCTCGTCCCTGCCCTCCACCGTCTTGATGTTCCAAGTGAAGGTGACAAGGTCACGCCAGAAACACTCATCGGCGAACAGGTCGACGACTCCGGAGAAGTTGGCAGCCTGAAGCGCGGCGTCGAACCGGGCCAGCCAGTCCTTGACCGTCTCGGTCGGTGTGGTCATGTTGTCCCCTTGGTCAGCTGATGGATCCTCGCTTCTGAAGTTCTACCACAGTGCTCCCGGCCGAACCCAAACCCCGTATTCTGTGCGGCTCAGTCCTCCAAAACGGAGGGTCGGAGCGCACAGATCGGTTGAGATCGCAGTGCTATCGTCACGATTCATGACCCACGTCGACGAGCACGGCAGACCTTATCCGCCTCCGAATGCCGGCGAGGTGGAAACCCTGCTGGGCTTCCTCGAACATCACCGGGCTACGCTGGCGTGGAAGTGCGGTGGGATCGAATCCGAGGGTTTGCGCCGCACCGTCGGCGCCTCGACGATGACGTTGGGCGGCTTGCTCAAACACATGGCTTTCGTCGAGGACTACTGGTTCTCTTTCGTGCTCCACAAGAACGACCCGTCCCCGCCGTGGGACGGCGTGGATTGGGACGCCGACCGGGACTGGGATTGGCATTCGGCGGCCGACGACACGCCCAAGAAGCTCTTCGATCTGTGGGAGGAGAGCGTGGCCCGGTCGCGGCGGTTGCTGGACCACGCCATCGAGCGACGTGGGGTCGACGGCCAGGCCATTCGCCAGACCGAGGAGGGTGAGCCCGCCAGCGTGCGGTGGATCCTGGTCCATATGATCGAGGAGTACGCCCGCCACAACGGCCACGCCGACCTGCTCAGAGAGGTGGTCGACGGACAAACCGGTGAGTAGCGGTGCTGGTCAGACTTGACAAAAAAGATCATGGGTTCACATCCCGAGGATCTAGCCTGACAGGGTGCCCGAGTCGCAATCCAAACCCCGAGACCATCTCACCACCGAGGACGTGGCCAAGGTGGCCCATCTGGCCATGCTGGATCTGACCGACGAGGAATTGGAGCGGTTCACCGGCCAGCTCGACGCCGTACTCGATCTGGCTGAGCAGCTCGATCGCTTCGACATCGCCGACGTGCCCCCGACCGCCCATCCGTTCGGCCTGTTCAACGTGTTTCGGCCCGACGTGCCGATCGAGGAGCTGGAGGGCGCATCCCGGGCCGAGCAGCTCCGCGAGGAGGCGCTGGCCGCCGGCCCCGAGGTCGAGGCCCACCAGTACAAGGTGCCACCGGCGCTGGGGGAGGCTCCGTGACGACCGAATCGAATTCGGCCGGATCCAGCTTCCCCACGGCCGGCGCCGTGGCCGCCGCCGTTCGCGCCGGCGAGCGCAGCGCCGTCGAGGTGCTGGACGAGCACCTGTCCCGTGTCGAGGCCGAAGATGAGCGGATTCACGCCTTCAATCTGGTCACCGCCGAGCAGGCACGGGAACGGGCGGCCGCCATCGACGCCGCCGTGGCCGCCGGACACGACGTCGGCCCACTGGCCGGCGTACCCATCGCCATCAAGGACAACATGTGCACCCGCGGCATCCCCACCACGTGTTCGTCGAAGATCCTCCAGGACTGGGTGCCCCCGTACAACGCCACCGTGATCGACAAGCTCGACCGGGCCGGTGCCGTGGTGGTGGGCAAGACCAACCTGGACGAATTCGCCATGGGCTCCTCCACGGAGAATTCGGCCTTCGGTCCCACCCGCAACCCCCTCGATCCGGGCCGGGTACCCGGTGGTTCGTCGGGCGGTTCGGCCGCCGCCGTGGCCGCCGGCTTCGCCCCGATCTCCCTCGGCTCCGACACCGGTGGTTCGATTCGCCAGCCGGCCGCCCTGTGCGGCCTGGTCGGGGTCAAGCCGACCTACGGTGCGGTGAGCCGCTACGGACTGGTGGCTTTTGCCTCGTCGCTTGACCAGATCGGGCCGTTGGCCCACACCGTGGCCGACGCCGCCGCCGTGTTCGATGTGATCGCCGGCCCCGATGACCACGACTCGACATCCATTCCCCAGGAGCTGGAACCCATGGCTCCGGTGCTCGGCGACGGGGTGGAGGGGCTACGGGTCGGCATCCTCCAAGAGTTGTCGGGTCGAAACCTCGACGCCTTCGAACCGGAGGTGGTCCAGGCCGCGGCCAGCGCCGCCGACGCCCTTGCCGCCGCCGGAGCCAAGGTGGACGAGGTGTCGGTACCGTCGGCGGTGGCCGGGCTTTCGGCCTACTACATGATCGCCCCGGCCGAGGCCTCGTCAAACCTGGCCCGATACGACGGGGTACGCTACGGCCTACGTCGCGACGGTGTCAACACGGCGGCCATGATGCGGGCGTCCCGCACCGCCGGATTCGGCGACGAGGTCAAGCGCCGCATCATGTTGGGCACCTACGCCCTGTCGGCCGGCTACTACGAGGCCTTCTACGGCAAGGCCCAGCACATCAGGACCATCATGATCCGGGAGTTCAACCGGGTCTACCAGGACTTCGATGTGCTCATCTCACCGACGTCGCCCTGCGTCGCCTTCGAGTTCGGGGCCAAGGCCGACCCCATCACCATGTATTACAACGACGTGTGCACCATTCCCTCCAACCTGACCGGTCAGCCGGCCATGTCGGTCCCCTTCGGCACCGGAGCCCACGGGCTGCCGGTGGGGGTCCAGATCCTGGCCCCCATGCTGGGTGAAGCCAACATGTTCCGGGCCGCCGCCACCCTGGAGCGCTCGGCTCGTTGATTCGTTCGGCCCTTCCGGGCCGAGTTTTGCCGATTGTTAGCCGGCTGTTCCGGTGCCGACAGGCGGCTTGCGTACCTTCGAGATCAGTCGGTCGATCGGGCCGACGCCCATCCCCGTCTCGAAGGAGATCTCCTCATGTTGTCTCGAACCCGACTGGTCGTTGCCGGTGCCGCCATGACCGCCGTGTCCCTCCTGGGTGTTTCCCCCGCTCTGGCCCAGGGCAACGGTGACCAGGCCAGCCGTCCCGCCATCTTCGAAGGAGTGTTGTGGGCCGACGGTGAGCTCTACGGCACCAACCTCAATGGTCCGCTGCCCGCCCCCAAGGCCAACAACCGTCAGTCCTTCGACGACCTGTATCAGGTGATCAACGGGGTGGAGGGCCAGCGCCCGGTGGCCGAGGCCGCCCCCGGACCGGGCTACAACGGGGGCCGGTGGGCCGTGGTCGAGTTGACCTGGACCAATGGGTTCGAGCCCGTCGAGTTGACCAGCAGCGATCAGATCGATGACTACCTGGCTAGCGAGGCCCTCACCGCCCACGAGACCGGTGACTACTTCTCGTGCCCACTCCTGCCGGTCAAGTAACCTCGGGTGTGATGACGCAGCCGGCCACGCCCCCCACCATCCTCGTCGTCGACGACGAGCCCATGGTCCTGGAGGTCGTGGCCGGCTACCTCCGTCGCGACCGCTACCGGGTGCTGGAGCGGTCGGACGGCAACGAGGCCATGGCCTGGCTGGAAACCAACCGTCCCGATCTGGTGGTGCTCGACGCCATGTTGCCCGGTGTCGACGGTTTCGACATCCTTCGCTTCATCCGTTCCCGTTGGGACATACCGGTGATCATGTTGACGGCCCGGGCCGACGAGACCGACCGTATCGTCGGTCTCGAGCTGGGGGCCGACGACTATGTGGTCAAGCCGTTCTCACCTCGCGAGCTGGCGGTTCGGGTTCGCAACGTGCTGCGCCGCTCGGTTCCCTCCGGCAACGGCTCGGACGATCTGGCGGTCTACTCGTTCGATGGGCTCACCATCGACACCGGAACCCGGGAGGTCCTGGTCGATGGCCGGTCGGTGGAGCTCACGGTGAAGGAGTTCGATCTGCTGGCCGCTCTGGCCGCCTCGCCCCGCCAGGTGTTCAGCCGTCGCCAATTGCTGGACATGGTGTGGGAGTCGTCGCCCGAATTTCAGGACCCGGCCACGGTCACCGTTCACGTCGGTCGGCTCCGGCAGAAGATCGAGTCCGACCCCGGGAGTCCCCGCTGGATCACCACCGCCCGGGGCATCGGCTACCGATTCGAGCCATGAGCAGGTTCATCGTCCACAGCCTCATCACCCGGGTCGGCCGGTCGTGAGTCTGCGATTCGACATGACCGATCCGTTGACGGCGATAGTCGTTGTGGTGGCCCTGGTGGCTCTGGCCGCCGGGTCCGGGTTCCTGCTGCGGACCGTGGCCCGCCGTTTCCGTTCACTGCGACTGCAGATCATGGCCATCGTGCTCGGCTCGCTGGTCATGGGACTGGTGGCGGCGCTGGCCCTGGTCCAGCTGATGGTGCTCACTCCCGACGCCCTGGTTCCGGTCGTGGCCGTGCTGGCCCTGATCGTGCCCTTCGTGGTGGGATTCGTGGTGGTGTCGACCCAGCCAATCCGCCACGACGCAGCCCGGATCGAAGCCACGCTCAACCGGCTGGAGGCCGGCGATCATGGCGCCCGGGTCGACCTCAACCGGGACGATGAGTTCGGTCGAGTGGCGGCCCTGGTCGATCGGCTCGGCGCCCAGCTGGAGCAGGTGAACGAACATCGTCGGGCCATGGACCGGGAACGGGCCGGCATGGATGCCGAGCGCCGCATCCTGCTCTCCAGCATCAGCCACGACCTGCGCACTCCCATCGGGGCCCTGCAGGCCGCGGTCGAGGCCCTCAACGACGGTGTGGCCGACGATCCGAAGCGCTACCTCCGGTCGATGGGCCACGACCTGACCGCCCTCTCCGGTCTGGTCGACGACCTGTTCCTGCTGTCCCAGCTCGACGCCGGTCTGCTCGACATCCGGCTCGAACCGGTGGATCTGGCCGAGTTGGCCGACGAGGCGGCCGAGGCCTTGGCCCCCACCGCCGACAGCCGCCGGGTCACTGTGCAGCTCGCCTCCGAGCGGGCCGTTCCCGTGCTGGGCAACGGCGCCGCCCTGGGACGGGTGATCCGCAATCTGCTGGACAATGCCATCCGCCACACCCCCAGTGGCTCGGCCGTCCATCTTGTGGTCCAACCCGGTGATCCGGTGCGGTTGACCGTCGCCGACGAGGGTCCCGGGTTTCCGCCCGACTTCGTCCCCCATGCCTTCGACCGTTTCGCCCGACCCGATCCCAGCCGGACCAGAACCACCGGTGGCACCGGGCTCGGTCTGGCCATCGCCAAGGGCCTGGTCGAGGCGCACGGGGGCACCATTCGTATCGAGCCCGGCCCCGGCGGTCGACTGGCGGTGGAGCTCCCCACCCCCGACCGGATGGCGCCCGTCCGAACCGAGTTAACGGAACTTTGAGCCGCCGACGACCCTTTTCTGGGTCGTGGCGAGCTCAAAGTTCGTGAGGGTGCGGGGTGCTAGCCGTGTTGGGCGACGCAGAATTCGTTGCCCTCGGGGTCGGCCAGGGTGACCCACCGCAGACCCCATTCGTCCTTCTCGTGGATGATGGTGGCCCCCAAACCAGTCAGCCGTTCTACCTCGGCCTCCCGATCCTCGGTCACCAGGTCGAGATGCACCCGGTTCTTGGCCGTCTTGTCCTCCGGCACCTTGATGAACATCAGCGTCGGTACTCCCGAGTCCGGTCCAGGGGAGGGCACCGTGGCGAAAAACTCGCTCGGTGCCGGTTGGCCCTCGCCTACCGGCCGGTCCAGCACCTGGGACCAGAAGTGGGCCTGATCCAAAGCGTTGTTGCAGTCGAAAGTGACTGCTGCGATGGAGGTTGTCATGACGGGTCTACCTTTCTCGTGGGCTTCGGTGGGCTGTTGCGGTTCTCGTCGCGGCGAGACGCGGCGTCGGCAGTGATGGGCCAGAGAATCTCGGTGCGCAGCTGGTCCGGGGGCAGGAGTAGCCCGGTCTCCGGCGGTAGTAGCGATACCCGGTGGCGGGATCGATGGAGTCCGGGACCAGCAGGCCCTGCTCGTGATAGGCCCGCAGGGCCTTGATCGATATCAAAGACGCCCGGGAGAATGTTCCGATCGACATCAACGGATCGGGATCGGCGGCCACGCCGTCATCCGGCTCGCCGCGATCGGACAGCCCGGTCGGATCGTTCATGGGTTCAGTATCGACTGTCCCGCCGGGGAACAGTCAAGGGCGAATTCGGCTCGGCGTCGAACATCGGGTGGTAGTAGTGGATTCCATGCCATTTCAAAGCTGGCGGAGGCCGTGCACCGAGACGAGGTAACCGTCGGCGTCGACGTGATGATCGGTATGATCGGCGACCAGTTCCCGGACTGGTCGCATCTACCGATTCGCCCGGTGCCGTCCTCGGGGACCGACAACACCCTCTTCCGGGTCGGTGAGGAGTTGGTGGCGCGTTTGCCCCGGCGCCCCTCGGCCGTCGGCGCGGTCGAGCGGGAGTGGCGGTGTCTTCCCGTAATTTCCGGGGCGGTTCCGGTTCGGGTGCCGACTCCGGTGGCCGTGGGCCAACCAACCACGGCATTCCCCTTCCCATGGTTGATATCCATCTGGATCGAAGGACAGGACCTGCTGGCTGCCACCGCTGCCGGCCAGTCGGTCGATCGGGTGTTGCTGGCCGACGACCTGTCCCGGTTCGTGAACGAGCTACACCACATCAGGCCGGTCGACGGGCCGATTTCGTTTCGGGGCGCGCCGGTTGCGGCACAGGATGAGAATGTCCGCCGCTCCATCAATCTCCTGGTCGAGGGCGATCAGCTGTCCACGACCCAGGCCGAGCAGCTGCGGAGTGTCTGGGCAGAAACGGTCAGCCTGCCCCAGTGGACGGCACCGCCGGTGTGGGTCCATGCCGATCTCTTGGCCGGAAATCTCTTGGTCCGGGACGGTCGACTCGACGCCGTGATCGACTTCGGTGGAGTCGGCGTCGGCGATCCTGCATGCGACTTTCTCCAGGCCTGGTCGTTGTTCGATTGCGATTCCCGGGCCCGGTTTCGATCACTCGTCGACGCCAACGAGATCACCTGGCTGCGGGCCAGGGGTTGGGCCTTGTGTCAAGCCGTGATGGCCTGGCCCTACTACCTGGACACAAACCAAGCCATGGTCGCAATCGGGCGTCGGGCGATCGACGAGATCCTGGCCGAGGCGTGACGTGCCGGGGGTGATGGCACCGCCAACGCGCAATGGCAAGGTTGCGTATGGATCGAGTCGGGTCGAGTCCGTCGTCAGGTTGCCGCTCTCATGGTCTGCCAGACCCGCTCGGAGGTGACGGGAATGTCGATGTGGCGAACACCGAGGTGGGCCAGGGCGTCGATCACGGCGTGCTGCACCGCCGGAGTGGCGCCGATGGTGCCCGATTCACCGATGCCCTTGGCTCCCAGTGGATTGCGCGGTGTCGGGGTTTCCATGGCCACCCGCTCGAAGCTGGGCAGCTCGGCTGCCGACACCAGGCCGTAGCTCATGAAGTTGCCGGTCAGCGGGTTGCCGTCGCCGTCATAGGCGAACTCCTCCATCAGGGCCTGGGCGATGCCGGAGGCCACCCCGCCATGGACCTGGCCTTCCACCAGCATGGGGTTGGCCATGATGCCGCAGTCGTCGCAGGAGATGTGGCGGACCACGGTGACCTCGCCGGTCTCGCGGTCGACTTCCACCACCGACAGGTGGGCTCCGAACGGGAACGTCGGACCCGGAGGGTCGAAGTCGGCGGTGGCCAGGAACGGCCGGTTGTCGTCCTCGGTTGCTCTGGCCGCCACCTCGGCCCATGAGGCCGACACCGCCGGTGTGCCGGTCACATGGAACACACCCGAGTCGACGTCGAGTACGACGTCGGCCGGGTTGGCCTCGAGCAGGGTGGCAGCCACCTGTGTGGCCCTCTCGATGAGGGCCTCGCTGGCCCGGTACACGGCACTGCCCCCGATCTGGAGCGACTTCGACCCGCCGGTGCCGCCGCCTCGGGCCACCTCGTCGGTGTCGCCGTGGTGAACCTCGATGCGATCGAACGGTAGACCGGTCAACTCGGCGGCAACTTGGGCGAATGCGGTGTGGTGACCCTGGCCGTGGGCCGACGAGCCGGTGAGTACCAGGGCCGAACCGTCGGGTCGAACCTCGATCGAGCCGAACTCGCTGCTCTTCAGCGGGTTGGCGATCTCGACATAGACGCTCCAGCCCAGGCCCAGCAGCGGTCGGGACGGATCGAGGCGGCGGGCTTCCTGCTCGAGCCGAAGCCGGTCGTAATCCACCACGCCGAGCACGGCGTCGATGGCCTTGTTGTACTCGCCGGTGTCCATGTCGGCCCCGGTCGGTGTGGTGTGGGGGAACGCCTCGGGCGGGATCAGGTTCCTCCGGCGAACGTCCAGCGGATCCATACCGATCTCGGCCGCGAACCGGTCGACCATACGGTCGACCGCGGCCGCCGCCTCCGGTCGACCGGCGCCGCGATAGGCCCCCACCGGGACGGTGTTGGTCACTACCGAGGTGGCCGAGAAATCGACCCTGGCGATGTCGTAGGGGCCGGAGGCGACGGTGCGGCTGATGAACGGCAGCAGCGAGCCCATGGTGGGGTAGGCGCCGCCGTCCTGGAGCACGTGAACCCGGTAGGCCAGCACCCGGCCGTCACGGCTGCCGCCGATGGTGGCGGTGAAGTCGCAGGCCCGGCCGTGGACCAGACCCAGCATCGACTCCGAGCGGGTCTCGTGCCAGCGAACCGGTTGTCCCAGGCGCCGGGCCGCCAGCGCCGTGATCAGGTGCTCGGGATAGCCCCCGTTCTTGGCCCCGAACCCTCCGCCGACATCGGGGCAAATGACCCGGACCTGATCCGGCTCGAGACCGAAGGCGTTGACCAGGGTGTCCCGGGTGGCGTGGGCGTTCTGGGTGGTCGACCACTGGGTCAGGTGGTCCCGGCCGTCGATGGTGGTGTCCCATCGGGCCAGGGCGGCCCGGCCCTCCAGGGGGCAGGGGGCCAGCCGCTGGTTGCGGAACTCCAGCGAGACCGTGACGTCGCAGCCGGCGAAGAACTCGGCCTCGTCGTCCTCGTCGGTGATGGCCGACGGGATGGCGAAGGCGATGTTGGTGCCGGCCTGCGGGAACAGCAGCGTCTGTTCGGTGGCGGCCTCGGCAGGCGCCACCACCACCGGGAGTGGCTCGTACTCCACATCGACCAGTTCGGCGGCGTCGACTCCGGTCTCCCGGGTGGTGGTGATGACGACGGCAACCGGATCGCCCACGAACCGAACCCTGTCCGTTGCCAGCCACGTCCGGGTCATGTCCTGGTTGAGCATGCCGAGCGACGGTGGTGTCGGAGCCAGCTCGAGGTCGTCGGCGGTGAACACGGCCACAACGCCGGGCTCGCCCGCCGTGGCCGACGTGTCGATGGAGCGAATCTCGGCGTGGGCCATTGGTGAGCGGACGAAGGTGGCGAACAGGGCGCCGGGCGGGGCCAGATTCTCGATGAAGCGGCCTCCCGTCGTCAGGAGTTCCGGGTCCTCGACCCGCTTGACCTCGGTGCCCAGAATGCTCATATGACCTCCTGCCGTGCGCCGGGGTGTCGCTATGGCCCGGGGCACGCCTTGCTTCGTGGTGAATCGCCACCGGCTGCGGTAGCGTGACCTATCAGAATGAATGAACGTTCAGTCAGGACCCGTATGCCGGGCCGACTGCCGAGACTAACCAAGGAAACGTAGCTCATGTGGACCCAGGACGACATTCCCGATCTCTCGGGCCGGGTGGGCGTGGTGACCGGCGCCAACGGTGGCCTCGGCCTCGCCACCACCGAGGCCCTGGCGGCCAGGGGGGCCCATGTGGTCATGGCTGCTCGCAACCAGGCCAAGGCCCGTGCCGCCCATGACCGGGTCAAGGCCGACAACCCCGAGGCGTCGCTGGAGATCGTCGAACTCGATCTCGGCAACCAGGCGTCGGTGAAGGCGGCGGCGGCATCCATCACCGCCGTCCACCCGACGATCGATCTGCTCATCAACAACGCCGGACTCATGGCCATGCCGGAACGGCAGACCGACGACGGTTATGAGATGCAGTTCGGGGTCAATCACCTCGGCCACTGGACCTTCACCGCCGGCCTGCTGCCCACACTGCTTCGAGCCGACCGGGCCCGGGTGGTCACCGTCACCAGCACGGCCCGATTCCAGGGCCACCCGGTCGATCCCGACAATCCGCACCTCCGGGGCAACTACGACGCCTGGGGTGCCTACGGTCAGGCCAAACTGGCCAACTACCACTTCGGGCTCGGTCTCCACGACCGGTTCCGTTCAGCCGGGGTGCCGGCCATGAGCCTGGTTGCCCATCCCGGCCTGTCCAACACCGATCTCCAGGCAACCACGGTCGAGGAGGGCGGTGGCGGCCGCCTCGGCCCGTTCTTCCACACCCTCACCCGATGGGTGGGAATGGCACCCGAGGTCGGGGCACGGCCACAGCTTCGGGCCGCCACCGATCCCGAGGCCCGGAGCGGCCAACTGTACGGTCCGCTGTTCGGCACCAACGGTCCGGCTGTGGCCCGGCCGGTGCTGAAGCGGGACGATGATGCCATTGACATCCTGTGGCGGGTGTCCGAGCGCGAGACCGGTGTGGTCCTCGACGTCGACGCAGCCGAGGCAGCCGGCGACCCGTGATGGCCCGAGCCGCTGGCCCCACCGCTGCAGCCGGCGACACCGGTCGTTGGGTCGGGGCCGGGACCGACCGGGCGGCCGCCGTTCGCCACGCCCTGTGTCGCCTGGTGGCCCGCCACGGGTTCCACGGTGCGTCCATGGCGGCCGTGGCCAAGGAAGCCGGCGTGGCCACCGGCACCGCCTATGTCCACTACGGCTCCAAGGACGACCTCGTGGTCGCCGCCTACCGCGAACTGAAGCAGGAGCTGGGTCGGGCTGCGGCCGAGGCGCTGACCGGTCTCGGGCCCGACGCCGAGCCGGCCAGACGGTTTCGAACGATCTGGCTGGCCGTCCATGGATGGTTGCGAGCCGAACCGGACCGGGCCCGCTTCCTTCTCCAGGTCGACGCCTCGCCCTACGCCGCCCCCGCACTCGAGGCCGCTGCGGACGGGGAGCAGACCCTGACCGACCAAGCGGCCATGGCCGACATGCAGAGCCTCTTGCGGCCCTTGCCGGCTCCCGTGCTCTACGACCTTGCCTTCGGACCCCTGCTACGGGTTGTGGCTGCCGAGCGGGTACTGACCGACCCCGAGGTCGACGAACTCGCCGAGGCCTGTTGGCGCTCGGTCACGGTCCCCGGCTCGGCCTAGGCCACAGGGCGGTCTCGGCACGGCGACCGCCGAGCTTCGGTGCGGTGGTCGGTGGCGGGCCCGGAGCGCCGGAAGCGGCACTAGCCTTGAGGGCGTGTCTGAAACTGTTTCCACCACCGACCGAGACATGACGGCGCCGGCCGAGCCCAACCTGCTGCCCGAAGGGTGGGAGATGGTCATCGGGCTCGAGGTCCACGCCGAACTGGCCACCCGGACCAAGATGTTCTCGCCCGCCCGCAACCAGTTCGGGGGCGAGCCCAACACCAATATCCACCCGGTCTGCCTCGGCCTTCCCGGCACTCTGCCTGTGGTCAACGAAAAGGCGGTGGAGCTGGCGATCCGCCTGGGCCTGGCTCTCAACTGCACCATCCAGCGCTGTATCTGGGCCCGTAAGAACTACTTCTATCCCGACATGCCCAAGGACTACCAGATCAGCCAGTACGATCTGCCCCTCAACGTGGATGGCCATCTCGAGCTGCCGTCGGGGGCGGTCATCGGTATCGAGCGAGCCCATATGGAGGAGGATGCGGGCAAGACCGTGCACGCCGGCGACGACGGCCGTATCCACGGAGCCGGCTATTCCCTGGTCGACTACAACCGGGCCGGGGTTCCCCTCATCGAGATCGTGGGACGGCCCGATATCAGGGGCCCGGAGCAGGCCAAGGAATTCGTGGAGGAGCTGCGGGCCATTCTGGTCGCCATCGAGGCCTCCGACGGCAAGATGGAGGAGGGCTCATTGCGGGTCGACGCCAATGTGTCGGTTCGCCCGGTCGGCTCTGATGAGCTGCGGACCCGGTGCGAGATCAAGAACGTCAACTCGCTTCGTTCCCTGGGTCGTGCCATTACCTACGAGGCCCAGCGCCATGTGCAGCTCTATCAGCACGGTGAGGCCCCCCGGCAGGAGACCCGGCACTGGGACGAAGAGGCCGGTCGGACCCGGCCCGGGCGATCGAAGGAGGGGGCCGAGGACTACCGGTACTTCGCCGACCCTGATCTCGTCCCCATCGACCCCAGCCCGGAATGGATCGCCGAGATCAAGGCCGCCCTACCGGCGCTGCCCAAGGAGCGGCGGGACGCCCTGATGGCCAAGGGGGCCGAGGCCAAGGCCGCCGCCATCGCCGTCGGCCGCAACCTCGACCGGTTGGCCTACGCCGCCATCGAGGCCGGAGCCGACGCCGACAAGGTCCTCAACCACGTGGCCCACAACCTCGCCGTCGACGGGGCCGAGAACCTGGACGCCGACCACTTCGCCACCCTGGTCAAGATGGAGACCTCGAGTGCCCTGACCCCGACCCAGGCCAAGCAGGTGCTGGCCGAGATGGTCGAGACCGGCAACGACCCGGAGTCGATCGCCCAGGCCCGAGGCTTCGAAGCCATGGACACCGGCGAACTCGAGACTCTGGTCGACCGGCTGATCGCCGATCATCCCGACGAGTGGCAGCGCTTCACCGCCGGAGACGACAAGGACCGCAAGAAGATGCAGGGCTTCTTCACCGGCCAGATCATGAAGGCCACCAGGGGCCAGGCCGACGGCAAGGTCGTCAACCGCCTGCTCATGCATCGGGCCGGAGGCTAGCACCGGCCACCACCGGCTACAGTTGAACCGGTGAACTCGGGTGCTGCAAATGAATGCGGTGGCGGTATGGCCCGATATCGCTCGCCGCTGACGGGCCGATGACCGATCTGGTCGACGGGCGGTATCGCCTGCTCGAAGTGATGGGATCCGGCGGTATGGCCACGGTCTGGCGCGCCTTCGACGTCCGCCTCGAGCGAGAGGTGGCGCTGAAGCGTCCCCATCCCATGGCCGACACCGACCCTCGGCGGGAACGCCTGATCCGAGAGGCCCGACTGGCGGCATCGGTCTCCCATCCCAATCTGGTTACCGTGCATGACGTCGGCGCCGACTCTCAGGGCCTGTACCTGGTGATGGAGCTGGTGGAGGCGCCGTCACTGGCAGACGTGGGCCGCCAACTCTCACCGCAGCAGGTCAGAACCGTCGGAGCCGAGGTGGCCCAGGCGTTGGCCGCAGTGCACGCCAGGGGCATCGTGCACCGGGACGTCAAACCCGCCAACATCCTCATGTCGCCCCGGGGGGTCAAGCTCACCGACTTCGGCATCGCCCTCAACGCCGATCCCGGGAGCCGTCTCACCGAACCGGGCATGGTGCTGGCCACCGCCAACTACGCCGCCCCTGAGGTCCTGGCCGGTCATCCGGCCACCCCGGCCGGCGACATCTACTCCCTCGGGGTCGTGTTGCGTGAACTGCTGGGTCGACCGGCCGGTGCGGGCCTCGATGAGCTGTTGGATCGGGCCACGGCGACCGACCTATGGCGGCGACCCGATGCCCAAACCATGGCCACCGGCCTGCTGGCTGGCCCACGATCGCCGGTCGCGGCCAGTGCCTTTGCTGCGGTGGCCCGATCCGGCGCCGCTACCACCGATGGCGGAAACGGCTCGGCCCCGACGCTGGCCATGCCTTCCACCGGCACCCATGTCGTGCCGTCGGCGCCCCCGGTTCGACCGGGCACGGACGGCGTCGACACCTCGTTCAACCGGCATCCGCCGTTCAAGCCCGAACCCCCGTCCCGGCCCGACCCCGACGGGCCGGGCCCGTCGCAGCCCCCGTCGTCGCTTCCCATTGTGGCCGTCGTCGCCGCCGTCGCCGGGCTGGCCCTGATCGGTCTGCTGGTCGTCCAGCTGTTCTCCAATGCGCTGGGCCGTGTCGGTGACTCGTTCGAGTCGGCCCACGATCTGGTCGACGGCGCCGACGTCACCGTGCCCTCGGTGGGGGAGACCACCACGGAGCCGACCACGACCACCACGGAGCCGACCACCACCCTGCCCCCTTCGACGGCGCAAGCCGAGGAGCAGACCGATCCTGATGGCGGTGGGTTCGGGTCGTTCTTCGACTTCGACAATCCACTCGACGAGCTGGAGCAGGGGCTTTCGGACGCCGTCGAAGCCGGCGAAGAGGCGAGGGATACCGCCCGTGAGCTCAAGGAGATCATGAAGACAGTTGACGAGGCGGTCAAGAGTGCCCGATCCGACAACCTTCCCAAGGCGGCCGACAAGCTCAACGAGGCGGCCGAGCGGATCGAGGATCGGCTGGACGGTGACCAGCGGGAGCAGACCATGGCACTGCTCGAGCTGGTGGCGGGGGATCTCGGTTTCTCCGTGAACGACGAAGGCCGTTTCGAGTTCGATCCCGAGTAGGAGCGGCGGTGCCGCTTCGGACCGGTGCCGTTGGGCGGCAGGGCGCGCCCACCCCGGGACGGTATTCACAACGAACCGATGATCTGGTAAACCGAAAGCCGAGGCCAAGCGTCTAGGTGAGTGTGAGGGTGACAACCATGGAAGGAGGCCAAGGAGGTTCTTCAGCCCCCGCCGCTTCCACCCGATTGTCGGCCCTGTATGACGAGCACTACGAGACGATGGTCAAGCTGGCAGCGATCTATGTCGACGACCGCCACAGCGCGGAAGAGGTGGTCCAGGACGCCTTCGTGCGTCTGCTTCGCGGCAACTATGTCGTCAAGCCGGGGCGGGAGGCCGCCTACCTTCGCCAGGCTGTACTCAACGGTGCCCGATCGGCGCTGCGGAGAAGGCGTGTCCAGCGGCTCCACGTGCCCGACAGGCCGGCACCGGTGGCGGCGGCCGAAGAGGGAGGAATGCACCGCAGCGATCGGGATCGCATCCTCGAAGCCGTCCGCCGCCTTCCCCACAAGCAGGCCTCGGTCGTCATCCTCCGCTACTACCTCGATCTTTCCGAGGCCGAGATCGCCGACACGCTGGGCATGGCCCGAGGTTCGGTCAAGTCCCACGCCCACCGGGCCCTCAACAAGCTGCAGAAATCGTTGGGTGACGACTACGGGGAACCGCCATCGGTCGAGGGACTGCCCCGCTCCGAACCGACATCACCACCGGGAGGTGAGGCATGAACGACGGCATCAGCGAAGAAGCCGGTGGTGCCGGCTTCAGCCGTCTGGAGGCCCGCTTGTCCGCCGCCTTCCGCCGGCATGCCGACGGTATCAGTCCGTCACCTGACGCCTACCGGCGACTGGTGAACGCCGCCGAGGCCGACAGCAGCTCATGGCGACACCGGGAGCGGGTGCGCCCGCTGTCGGTTGCCGCCGCCACGGTCGCGCTGTTCGGCATTGGGGCGGTGTTCCTCAATCGGGTCGGCAGTCAGAACGTCGACACCGTCGCTCCGGTCGAGAGCGCGGCGTCGGCCATCGGCGTCGACGACGATGCCGACATGGCCGACCCGGGGGCCGAGACCGACCCGGGCGACGGTGCCGGTGGCGAGACCGACCGGGCTGAGTCGTCGGAGATCTCGGCCGGTGGCGATTCCGGCGCAGTCGGTGACGACGCTGCATCACCTGGACTCCCTCAGACCGGTGGCGATGAGGTCGCCACGGAGCAAACCGGCGCCTCCGGTACCGTCTACGCCCCCGTCGGCCGGACCAGGCTGGAGGCGGCACAGGGGTTCCTCGATCTGCTCGGTTTCGATTGGGCGGTCCCGGTCGGCGGAGGAGAACAGGTTGCCGTCCACGCCGATGCCGGCGGGGAGCCGATCCCGACAGGAACCACGTTGCTGTTGGAACCGCAGGGGTCAGGCTTCGTTGTGGTCGAAGCCATCTCGGATCAGGTGGAGTTCGTGATCGAGGATGGCAGGACCGGCACCGGCACCGACCGTTCGGCCATCGTCGTCGGCCCGACGCTCTCGTTGATCGGCCGGGGATCGGGCGCGGACGCCGTTGCCATCGATGTGGTGTCGGCCGGCACCGGGGCCCGTCTGACCGGCAGTTCGGTTGCCACCGAAACCGGGGAACAACCGGCACCGTTCGAGGTCCAACTGCCCCTCCTCGGTTCGGATCGGGGCTGGGTCGTGGCCCGGTCGTCCGCTGACACGTTCGAGCCGAAGCAGTCGTTCGCCGCCCAGCCGGTCCTGTTCCGGGGCACGCCGGACCCCACCGACTACACGGTGGTCGGTCTGGCGCCGACCGATGTGGACGGTGGCCTGGTGGTGCGGGCCGAGCCGGCGGGGGAACGGATTGGTGTCATCCCTCTCGGATCGACCGGGGTCCGTCGTCGCAACGAGCCTCCCGAGCTGGTCGGGAGGCTCAATTGGATGCCGATCACCACCGCCAACGGTCTCGAGGGTTGGGTGGCCGCTCCCTATCTGGCCCCTGATCGGGACATCTCCACCACGACGCTGGTTTCCACCGCGGCCCGGCTGGCCGGCCGGTTCACCGCCGGCGACGTCGAGTTCGGTCCTGATCTCGGTGTCGGTCGACCGTTCTATGTGGGGACGCTCGAGCGGCCGATGCGGCTGCGGGGCGATGTGGAGTCGCCCTCGATCTGGACCGCAGGTCGGGCCGTCATGGAAAACGGAGCGCCGGTCAAGACCCGGTTGCTCGAGTTCTACCGTGTCGAGTACTGGGACGAAGCCAGGATCCTGGTGCCCAACGGTTACTTGACGACCCAGGCCGAAGCCTCGGCCCGATCCCACTTCGGTTCGCTGCCCTCGGTCGTCATCGAGACCACCGATCCAGAAACCGGGAGTCGTCACCGGGTTCACCTTTTCCTGTCGCGACCTCCCGACGAGATGGCCGGCCCAGGACTGCGACTGCACGGCATTCTCACCGAATCGGAACGGCCGGTCCCATCCGATATCGAGGGCACCGGCGATGGAGCATCGGCCGACCAAGACGACTCCGACCCGACCGACCCCGATGCTGACGTCGACGACGACGACAACAACAACGACAACGACAACGGCTCCGGTGACGGCGACAGCGGCGGTAACAGCGACGATGGTGCGGAAACCGGCCGTGGCGGCGCCGGTTGATTCATCGGGGTCAGGCGCCGAGCACGATCCAGCGATCGGTGCGCCATCGAGCCCCCAGGGCGACGGCCCGAAGCATCATGAACAGAACCAGTGCCGCCCACAGCCGGTTGAGCCCCTGCTCGGTCCACAGCAGAACCAGGGCCAGAAGTGTGAAAACCGCGGCGGTGACGGCCATGGTGCGACCCAGATAGCGGAGGTCGCCGGCCCCGATGAGAATGCCATCGAGGGCGAACACATAGCCGTTGAGGGGCTGGGTCGATGCCACCCAGATCAGGACCGCCGCCGTGGCTGCGATCACGGCCGGATCCGGGCTGAAGGCCCGGGCCAGTACATCCCGGAACAGGAGCACGGCCAGCCCGGCGGCGGCGCCCACTGCGATGTCGATCTCGATCATGCGTCGGGCCGCCCCCCGGGCACGGTCGGCGTCGCCGGCTCCCAACCACTTGCCGGTGAGTGCCTGGCCGGCGATGGCCACCGCATCGAGGGCCAGAGCAAGCGTGGCCCAGATCTGGATACCGATCTGATAGGCCGCCAGCTCGGCCACACCGATCCGGGCCGCCACCGCCGCCGACAGGGTGAACGAACCTCGCAGCGCCACGGCCCGGATGATGAGTGGTTGACCGGCCGTGACAAGGCGGCGAATGGAGGGCCAGTGCAGTCCGAGTGCCGCCGACCGTGACCGGCCCCACCGCACCACGGCGGCCACGAAAACGGTCCCGGTCAGAATCTGGGCCACCACCGTGGACAGAGCCGAAGCTCCGATGCCGTAGCCGAGGCCGGGAATCAGGATCAGCTCGAGAACGAGATTGAGCACTGCCCCGGCGACGGCGATGAGCAGCGGGGTGCGAGTGTCCTGCCGGCCGTTGAAGGCGCCGGAACCGGCCAGCACCAGCATCATGAACGGAAGGCCGATCAGGCTGATGTCGAGATAGATCAGTGCCTCCCGGCGGGCCTGGCCCTGCCCACCCAGCAGATCGAGGATCGGTTCCCGGGTCACGGCGATGGTCACCGCCGCCGCCGTCCCCAGCAGGACGGCAAGCCACAAACCCTGCACCGATTGTCGGGCGGCTTCGGATTCCCGGCCCGCCCCCATGAGGCGGGCCACGGTCGAGGTGGTGCCGTAGGCCAGGAAGATGAGCAAGGCGTGAGCTGTCAACAGCACGGTGGAGGCCAGGGCGAGACCGGCCAGCTGGTCGGTGCCGATCCGTCCGACGATGGCGGTGTCGGCCAGCACATAGAGGGGCTCGGCCACCAGGGTTCCGAGGGCGGGCACGGCCAGCCGGGCGATGTCGCCATCGTGAGGGGACCGCATCAACCGCCGCCAACGGCCACGGGAGTCGACCGGGGCCGAGATCGGGGATCCGTTCACCTCCCGAGTATGCCGTCGCCGGCCCGTCCACCCGTCGCCGGCAGGGGGCGACCGGCTTCGTCGTTAACCCGGCGTTATCTTCCCGTCGATAGGGTGAAGTTGTGCTCGAAGACACCACAACGTGTTATCGCCATCCCGATACCCGGGCCGCCGTCGGCTGCCAGCGGTGTGGGCGCCCCATCTGTTCCCAATGCATGACCCAGGCCTCCATCGGCCACCATTGTCCGGAGTGTGTGGCTTCTCAGGGCCAGCGGGTCTACACCCCCCGTGATCTCACCCAGCAGCGACCGCCGCTGACCACGGCTCTGATCGTGGCCAACGTTGTGACCTTCCTGGGCCAGATGCTCAGCTCCGATCGGCTCACGGTATGGGGCCTGCTGTTCGGGCCCGAGGTGGCCGACGGCCAGCTGTGGCGGGTCATAACCTCAGGGTTCCTCCACGGCGGCCTGCTCCACATCGGGTTCAACATGTACGCCCTCTGGATCTTCGGCCCCACACTGGAACGAGGAGTGGGCTCGTTGCGGTTCGCCCTCATGTATCTGGCCGGCCTGCTCGGCGGTTCCGTCGCCGTGCTGTTGTTCGACTTCGGACAACCCACCCTCGGCGCCTCTGGCGCCGTGCTCGGTCTGGCCGGGGCGTTGTCGGCCGTGTTGTGGGTGCGGGGCATCAATATCTTCCGCACGTCCCTGGCCGGCATCCTGGTGTTGAACCTGGCCCTGCCTCTTCTCGTCGGCGGCATCTCGTTCTGGGGCCATTTCGGGGGTATCGCCGCCGGCTTTGTGGCCGGTCTCTTCCTGTCCTGGCTTCCCGAGCGCGGCGGGCTGACCCACAACAATGCGGTCGCCGCCACCGTGGCCTGGTGCGCGCTGTTGTTCGCCCTTTCCATCACCGTGGTACCGGGCCTTTCGACCTGAACAGGCGACGTCCGGTCCCGTCGCCGGACCAATTTGTTCGTCGCTCGATTCCGGACTAGCAGTCGGCACCGACCAGGTTGTCCTCGAGGAAGGTGGTCATACGGTCCCACGCCAGCTCGGCGGCCTCGGAATCGTAGTTCTCGCCAGCCTCGAAGAACCAATGCCCGGTGTCGGGGTAGAGGTGGAAGTCGGTGGCCTGACCGCCGAGGCGGATGAACGACTCGGTCACCACCCGGTCCTCCTCGGAGACGATGTGATCGTCTTCGGCGAAGTGCCCCTGATACACGGCGGTGGCGTGCTCGAAATCGATCGACTGGGTGCCGTAGAAGGCCACCACGGCTGCGATCTCCCGGGTGAGCCGTGCCGACAACCACAAACCGAGCGACGCTCCCATGGAGAACCCGACGACCCCGATGGGCTTCGACGCATCGGCCGAGACCGCCCGCAGCGTGTGGGCCGAGGACATCACCAACCCCGACAGCTCGTCGGGGTCGACGCCGGCCAGAACCGCCTCGCCTTCGGCCTCGGTGATCGGCTGCACACCGTCGAACATGTCCGGGGCCAGCACCGTGTAGCCCTCGGCCGCCAGCCGGCGGCAGAAGTTCCGCAGCCACGGATTGAGGCCCCACCACGAGTGCAGGACCAGGAGCCCGGGCCCTTGACGGCCACCGGGGGGGTCGACCAGGAACGCCTCACCGGCCTTGCGGTTCGTGAACGGCGACGCGGGCTCCGAACTCATGATTTCGACACTACCGTTGATGGCGCTGTCCAACGCGGTCGTTCCTGCGGTCGGGAGCCGGAAATCGTAATGTACGCCTGAGCCGGATTCAAGTCCCGGCGATGAAATTGGCGTACGCTGGAAACGTGAGAAAAGGGCCCCTGAGCTGGGTTGTCTCGGCGTGGCGATTCGTCTGGGACGTGGGCTTGCGTTGGTATCACGGTCGCGTCGGCGACCTGGCCGCAAGCGTCACCTTCTGGTTCCTGGTTTCCCTACCGGCCACCGTGCTGGCCCTGCTCGCCGCCCTGGGTCCGGTCGACCGGATCTTCAGCTTCCTGACCCGACGGTGGACCAACGGCAATGGGATCGAGCTGCAGAGTCAGATCGAATCCGAGGTGCTCGAGTTCATGGATCGGGTGTTGACCGACGAGAGCGGCGAGATCACCGACACGGTGGCCAGCCTGTTCGAGCAGTCGAACCCGGGACTGTTGACGTTCTCGGTTGCCCTGACCATCTGGTCCATCAGTCGGGGCTTCGCCGGCCTGATCCGGGCCATGGAGGACATCTACGACATTCCGGCCGACAATCGTCGACCGTGGTACATCACTCGGGTCGTGGCCGTGATCCTCGGTGTCGGCACCGTACTGGTTCCTGTTCCCCTGATCGTTCTCGACCAGGTCCTGTGGCCCAGTGTGGGGGGTGGCGCAATAATCGACGGGTTGCGGAACTTCAGCCTCGTTACCGTGCTCATCCTGTGGGCCTCCGTTCTCTATCACTACGGGCCGGCCACCCGCCACCGCTGGCTCTACGATCTTCCCGGTGCGGTGGTGGCCGCCGTGTTGTGGTGGATCCTGACCGCCGGTTTCCAGCAGTATGTGGATCTGTTCACCCAGGCCGAGGGCCCGGACGAGGTCCGGGCCGCCGTCGGTGCCTTCCTGCTGGCCTTGACCTGGGTGTGGTTGGCGGCCCAGGTGCTGCTCATCGGCGGTGCCGTCAACTTCCTGCTCGGTCAGCGTCTGGGAATCAGCCGGGATCGACGGGAGTGGAGTATTCCCGACATGGTCACGCGCAGCACCGGCGAGTTGAAGCGCATCATGAACTCGGATCGGGACCAGAGCGAGGCCAAGAACGGTGAGCGGGGCGGGCATCGTAACGGTCACCACCCGACCGACGCTCCTCCCACTCCTCCCACTCCTCCCGCTCCGCCCGACGCGAACCCGGTGGCCAGAGACGGAGGCGGCACGGCGGCCTGATCCAGTCGCGTCTCCTCGGTGATGATCGGGCGCCCGGCCGGGTTCGATCTCGCAGAGACCCGAAGTGCCGGCCGCGTCGCCTTGGGCCCTACGCTTGGGCCATGGGATTGCTCGAATCGTTCCGATCGGTGGCTCGGTTTCGACCCATCGAGTTCGATGCCACCCGCCGCCGGTTGTCCAGGGCGGCCTCGGTTGATGATCTGCGACGGCTGGCCAAACGGCGCCTGCCGGCCGGTGTGTTCCACTACATCGACGGGGGCGCCGAGGACGAGCGGACCATGAACCGAAACGTCGAGGGTTTCGCCGGTCTGGAGTTCAAGCCCCGGGTTCTGCGGGACGTGTCGAATGTGGAGACGGCGTCACGTCTGCTCGGCCGGTCCATCCCGGCTCCACTCATCCTGGCCCCGACCGGGTTCACCCGGATCGCCCATCCCGAGGGCGAGTTGGCGGTGGCCCGGGCCGCAGCCGGGATCGGTCTGCCCTACACCCTGTCCACCATGGGCACCCGTTCCATCGAGGAGGTGGCCGGCGCCGGCACCGGTCCAAAGTGGTTTCAGGTGTACACCTGGCGGGACCGGGGTCTGGTCCGGGAGATGGTGGAACGGGCGGCGGCCGCCGGCTACGAGGCCATCATGCTCACCGTCGACACCGCAGTCCTGGGACGCCGGGAACGTGATGTGCGACGGGGCCTGACCCTGCCACCGAAACTCGGTTTGGACACTGTGGTGGAGGGAGTGATCCATCCGGCCTGGACCTACGGGTTGTTGACCAATGAGCCCATCACCTTCTCCAACGTCGCAGGCCGGCAGGGTGTGGACGGCACCTCGGCTGTCACCCTGAGCGAGTACACCAACAGCCAGTTCGATGCCGCCCTGTCCTGGTCCGACGTCGACTGGTTGCGAACGGTGTGGGACGGCCCTCTGGTCCTCAAGGGCATCCAGACGGTGGAAGACGCCCGGTTGGCCGTCGATCATGGAATCGAGGCCATTGCCTTGTCCAATCACGGTGGCCGTCAGCTCGACGACGCTCCGGCCATCGTCGAGCTGATCGAGCCCGTGGCCCAGGCCGTGGGCGGTCAGATCGAGCTGATCGCCGACGGAGGCATCCGTCGGGGTGGTGACATCGTCAAGGCCCTGGCCCTGGGAGCCGACGCAGTCATGATCGGCCGGGCCTACCTTTACGGCCTGGGCGCCGGTGGTCAGGCCGGGGTTGATCAGGTGCTGCGTTTCCTGGTCGACGGGATGGCCCGAACCATGGCCCTCACCGGTTGCCAGCGGGTGGATGACATCACCCGCGATCTGGTGTCGTGGCGGGATCCGGGCCGCCGGGCCGGCGGAACGGGGCCGAACTCAGGTCGTCCCGGACCTCCGCTCAGTCCCGGGTCGTTGCTGACCTGAGTCGGCGAGTATCGATGTCATCCGCCCCGCTGGTGCTCCAGTTCATGCTCTCCGGCGATCACGTCGACCGGCTACCTCCGGCTCGGGCCGAGGTTGCCATCGTGGGCCGCTCCAATGTGGGAAAGTCGTCGCTGGTCAACGCTCTCGGCAATCGTCGGAAGCTGGCTCATGTGTCCAACACACCGGGCCGCACCCGGCTGCTGAACCTCTTCGCCCTGGCCGATCACCATGGCCCCGTCACCACCGGCGACGGTGTGTTGGCCGCCACCATCATGGACCTTCCCGGCTACGGCTATGCCGCCACCTCCAAGCAGATGCGGGCCGAGTGGCAGGGCATGATCGAGCAGTACCTACTGGAGCGGGAATGCCTGAGAATGATCATCGTTCTGGTCGACGGCGAGGTCGGTCCGACCAAGCTCGATGTCCAGATGCTGGAGTGGCTCCGCTCCCAAGCGCTGCCCCACACCGTCGTGGCCACCAAACACGACAAGGTGAAGTCATCCAAGCGGGATCGGCGCAGGAAGGATCTGGCCGCCGGTTGTCTGCTCGAGGTACGGGATCCGGTGTGGGTCAGTGCCCGCAGCGGTGTCGGTATTGATCGGCTGCGGAGCCTGATTCGAGCTTGGTTGGACTGATTCCACCCCATCCCGGCACTATGACAGCCATGACCGATAGGACGAAGCGTGCCGCCCCGGCCGGCGGGACCGGTGGGGGCGAACAGAGCGAGCTGGTGTTGAAACGGGTGGCTGAGCTCCTGGCGGCACACCCGCCCGGGACCTGCACCCGGCGGGAGTTCCGTGGTCGCCAATACGACGCCGGTCTGGCCTGGGTGCATTTCGACGAGGGCTTCGGTGGACTCGGAGTGTCTCCCAAGCTCCAGGCCGTGGTCGACGACGCTCTTCGGGACGCCGGGGCCCCCGGGCCGGAATCGGCCGGCTTCTTCCTTCAGCTGGCGGGACCCACCATCGCCACCCACGGCACCGATGAACAGAAGCGCCGCTTTCTTCGCCCCATGTTCGCCGGCGAGGAGCGCTGGTGTCAGCTGTTCAGCGAACCCGGCGCCGGATCGGATTTCGCCGGCCTCGCCTGCCGGGCGGTGAGGGACGGTGACGAGTGGGTCGTCAACGGGCAGAAGGTCTGGAACACCATCGCCCACCTGGCCGACTGGGGAATGCTGGTCACCCGGTCCAACCCCGATCTACCCAAGCACAAGGGAATGACCTACTTCGCCGTCGACATGAAGGCACCCGGAGTCGAGGTACGGCCCCTGCGTCAGATCACGGGTGAGGCCGAGTTCAACGAGGTCTATCTGACCGATGTCCGTATTCCCGACGCCAACCGCATCGGGGACGATGGTGAGGGTTGGCGGGTGTCGCTGACCACCCTCATGAACGAACGAACCGCCATCGGTGGGGGAGGCGTGCCGAAGCGAGGTTCCGGGCCCATCGCCGACCTGGTTCAGGTGTGGCAGTCGCTGCCCCCGGAGGGCCGGACCGCCGTTCGGCGAGACGACGTCATGCGCCACTGGATCAGGGCCGAGGCCTTGCGGTTGACGAACCTCCGGGCCAGGGCCAACCGAAACGCCGGGAATCCTGGGCCCGAAGGATCGGTGGGGAAGCTGGCATCGGCCGAGCTCAACCAGCACCTCTACGAGACGGCCATCAACCTGATGGGGGCTGCGGGTGCGATAGGTTACGATTACACTTTCCGGCGTCCAGAGGATTTGTCGGTGACCGGGGCCGAAAGTGGTCTGGGACATGCCTTTCTCCGAGTGCGGGCCAATTCGATCGAAGGTGGCACGAGTGAAATCATGCGGAACATTCTGGGAGAACAGGTACTCGGGCTGCCAGGCGAACCGCGGGTCGACAAGGATGTCGCCTGGATCGAGGTACCCCGCAGCTGAAAAGGGGATCATCGCACTCTCCGAGGTCCTCGACTGGTCGCGGGGCGCCTAGCCGTGCCCTACGAGTTCGTGGTGTGGCATGGATCCCCTCCGCTGTCCGATGCCCATGCCGCCTCGGAGCACAAGCGTCATCGGGCCGGCGCGACGAGTTCGGCCGCCGAGCCCACTGATTCCATTCGCGAACTCATCTCCCGCCTGACCGCCATCCACCCCGACCGGGTGGTGACCGACGCCAGGTCGGGATCGGCCGGGAGTGACAGCCCATGGATCGACTCACCGCTGATCAAGCAGGCCCGGGGTCCGGTGGCGGTCATCCGGGTGGACGAGGCCAGAGCCGACGATGTCCGCCCCCTTCTGATCGATGCGGCCGCCGACAGGGGCCTGGTCGTGTACGACCCCCAACGCCGAACCATGGTGCCGTCAGCCGCAGTAGCCAGGAGGTCGGTGCGATTCCAGCTGCCACAACCGGCCCAGCTCGATGTTCACCTCAATGCTCTGCTGTCGGAACAGGTCGGCGCCTCCGCTCCGGTGGTCGGGGTACTCGAGCACCTCGGGTCCGGCTACTACCTGCAGTGGTTGGCCGAGCCCGAATCGGTGACGGTCGAGGCCCAAGGTGATGAGGTCCTCGGCCCCGAGCAGCAGCTTTCCGGACCGGGCCGGGAGCGCATGTGGACTCTCGGATTCGAGGCCGGCAGCCCGAACTGGGTGCGACGGTGCGGGGCCGACAAGGCCGGAATCGCCGATGCCGCCCGGGCCATCGGCTCGGTCCTGTTCGAGATCCGAGGTGTAGTGCCGGGTGACGGGGTGTCGATTCAGACCTTCCCCGTCCGCCCCTAGTCCCCCAGTCCCCAAAATCGCATGGTCGGCTCAGGCCGGATGGGTCAGACCAGCTTGCGGTTGGCGGCCCAGGCCGCCAATTCGTTGCGGCTCGACAACTGAAGCTTGCGCAGCACGGCCGAGGCGTGGCTTTCCACCGTCTTGATCGAGATCGACAGCCGGCGGGCGATCTCCTTGTAGGCGTAGCCACGGGCCAGCAGACGCATGACCTCCTGCTCCCGAGCCGTCAGCTCGTCCAATTCCGGGTTCGAGGGCGCCTCCAGGTTGGCCGAGAAGGCGTCGAGCACGAATCCGGCCAGACGGGGGGAGAACACCGCGTCGCCAGTGTGGACCCGGCGGACGGCGTCGATCAACTCGTCACCCTTGATCGCCTTGGTCACATACCCACGGGCTCCACTGCGGATGACCGAGATGACATCGGTGGCGGCGTCCGACACGGAGAGGGCGAGGAACTTGGAGGTGACTCCCCGGTCGACCACGCCGGCGATCACATCGGTGGCGGTGCCCGAGGGCAGGTGGACGTCGCACACCACGACATCGGGCTTGGCTCGAACGATGACATCGATCGCGTCGGCCACATCCTCGGCCTCACCCACTATCTGGACCGCATCCTCCAGCTCACCCCGCACCCCGGCCCGCACCAGGGCATGATCGTCGACCAGGACCACCCGGATGGTCCCGTACGACGAGGCACTCCTGTCGGACCGGTTGTTGTTCGGCTGGCTCATGACGGCTCTCCCTGGTGTTGCCCGTTGTCGCCGGGCGAGGTCGTGGTTGCGTGGTTCCGGTCCAAGGGCAGGAACAGCTCGACCTCGGTGCCGGCCCCGGGCTCGGATTCGATGCGGGCTCGACCTCCGCTGCGGCGCAGCCGATCGACGATCGATCGCTGTATCCCCAGTCGATCCTCGGCCACATCCGAGGGATCGAAACCATCGCCGGAATCGCGAACGAACACGTCGATACCGCCTGAATGGCGCTCGGCGAACACATCGACCCGATCAATCCCGGCATGTTTGGACGCATTGGTCAAAGCCTCGCCTATGGCCAGCACCAGCGGCTCGATGGCCAACGGATCGAGGTCCACGGTGTCGCCCACTGTGATGACCTCGACCCGGATGTCGTGGTCCCGCTCGATGCGGGATGCCATGGCCTGGATGGCCGGCCCCAGCCTGGTCGTGCCCGGCTGCTCGGCCTTGTGTTCGTCGTAGAGCCAGCCCCGAAGATCCCGCTCCTGCTGGCGGGCGATCTGGGCTGTGCGCTTGGGATCGTCGGCGTGGCGCTGGATGAGCATCAGCGTCTGCAGCACCGAATCGTGAAGGTGGGCCGCCATCCGGGCCCGCTCATCGGCCCGCACCCGCTGCTGCCGCTCCTCATCCAGTTCGGTTCCGATCCGCAGCAGCGACGGGCCCACCACCAGACCCAGACCGAGAATGATGGCCAGGGCCACAATCAAGACCCGGATGGCCTCCCACGAATCGACGTTCATGGCTGCCACCGCAATCATGCCGCCGGCGGCGACCACCACCCCGGCCGTGATCCGCAGGGTGGCGGGAACACCGCCCTCTTCCCGCTGGCGACTCCAGGCGATGAGGAAACCGGTGAGCACGAAGCCGATGGGAAAGACGATCTCGTCGACGAATCCGAACCCGAACGTCCGCAGGGCGAGGAACAACCCCAGAACGACCATGACCAGACCGAGATAACGGTGGGTCGGGGTCAGGGCCTTGGGGACCGGTTGGTAGAACGGGGTGGACGGCGCCGTGGCCAGGACGGCCCAGACGAGCCCGTAGAAAACCAGGCCCCAGCCGCCGGCCATGGTCAGGGCCACGAATGAAGCCCGAACGGCCAGCGGAGCCACGCCCAACTCGGCGGCCAGGGCGGCCGACACGCCACCGATCAGGCGGTCGTCGTGGTCGAGCGGGGGCACCTGCCAGCGCCGCCGCTTGACGGGGGCCGCGTCGCTGCCGGTCCGGCCGTCGGTCTCGTTGATCGTCGATGACACTGGGTCGCCTGACACTCTTTCACCGGTCCGATCTCGACCGGAACCGTGCGATCGTTGGGGACATCCTGCTATCCATGATCGCAGGAAGGGCGAGGATTCGCATCAGGAGAAACCCGGATCGAACCCTGAGGCTGCGCCGGCCATGGTCGGGGCCCTCAGGGTGGGTTCAGGGTAAGTCCCGATTCCGGATGGGTCGACGATCACGGATGATGATGACATGAGCAACGAACCACAAGATCCAGACACCGCCCACGTCGGCGAACCCGGATCGGAGCCCGAGGAACAGACTCCCGTTGGCGACAAGGCCGAAGAGTCGCCGTTTGTCGACAACGTGATAGCCCAGAGCGGCGACGACACCGCACTGGAGACCGGATCCGAGACGGAGCCGCCCGAGTCGGCAGCCGAGTCCGAGACGGAGCCCGAGTCCCAGGTGGAGCCGCCCCAGTCGGCGGCCGAGTCCGAGACGGAGCCCGAGCCCCAGGCCGCATCGCCCGGATCCGACACCGCGTCGGAAGGCCTGGGATTCGAACCGCCGCCACCCCAACCCGGGCCCATCTATCAGGCGCCGCCCCCTGTCCGTCGCCTGACCCGTGATCCGTATTCGAGGCTCGGTGGTGTGGCCTCGGGCATCGCCCACTACTACGGCATCGACGTGTCCCTGGTCCGCTTGGCCATCGTGGCCTTCGCCGTGCTGACCGGTATCGGCTTCCTGCTGTACTTTGTCGCCTGGCTGGTCATTCCTCGGGCCGAGGTGTGGCCCCCGCCACCGCCTCCCGGCGGCTACCGGGGCGGCCGTATGGATAATCGTCAGCTGGCGCTGGGGCTGATCGCCCTCGGCCTGTTGATTGCCGTGTTCGCCGGAGGTGGCGCCGGTGCCCGGGTGCTGATCGCTCTGGGGCTGGTCGCCGGCGGGATCTGGATCTTCAATCAGCGGCCTGCTCCGGCGGCGATGCCCGTCGCCGGTCCCGGCCCCCAACCGGTTCCGCCGGCACAGTCCGGCACCGCCGTCGGCGTGTCGTCGAGCCCGACGCCGTCCCGAACCGACGCCACCCAATGGCCCACCCAGGGCACCGACACGACCGGCCAGGGCCCGACGGATTCCACTGCGCAGTGGCCATCCGACCCGACAACCGCCCAAACCGGCTTCGAGTCGCCGGCTTCCGGCGCTACAGCCGGCTCCGGTGGCTACGAACCGCCCAACCAGGCCTACTACCAGGCCACGGCCTATCCTCCGCCCCAACCGGTGCCGGCTCGGCGTCGTCGGATCTGGCCCTTCGTGCTGATCGGGGTACTTCTGCTGGTTCCCATCCTGGCCATTGGCGGTGTGATCGCCGCCTTCGTTGCGCTGGAAGGAGGCGACGTCTCCATCAGCACCGATGGGAGTGGCCAGTACCGGGTCGACGCCAATTCACCGGCCGAGATCCCGAACCGCATCAGGGAGGGCACCGGCGAGCTGGAGATCGATTTCAGCGATCTCGACCTCGAGGATTTCGCCGATCAGGATGCGCCGATTCCGGTCGAGGTCGACCTGACCGCCGGTCAGATCGTCATTGAGCTTCCTGAGGATCTTCCGGTCGATGTGACGGCCGACATCGGGGCCGCAGGGGAGATCGAGATCTTCGACAACACTCGGCAGGGTTTCCGGCCCGAGTATTCGGTCTCCGAGCCCGATGCCGTGCTCGAACTCGACGTCCACCTCGGCGTCGGTGAGATCCTCATCGAGCGCTGACAGCTGGCGTTGACCAGACGTCGATGCCGACCACCGGGCCGGGGCTCAGCTGCAGCCCCGGCTCATGGTGTGTCGAGGCAGTTTTCTAGCCCCTGGCGTCCTGGATGGCGGCCCACACGGTCTGGGCCGTCAGCGGCATGTCGATGTGGCGCACTCCGAGATGGGACACGGCATCGATCACGGCGTTGTGGATGGCCGGGGTGGAGCCGATGGTTCCCGACTCGCCGATGCCCTTCGCCCCAAGCGGATTGCGAGGACTGGGGGTTTCGGTATTGGAGGTCTCGAAGGAGGCGAGTTCCGCTGCCGACGGGATGCCGTAGTCCATCAGGTTGCTGGTGATCGGGTTGCCGTCGCCGTCATAGGACACCACCTCGAACAGGGCCTGGGCCGCCCCTTGGGCGATGCCCCCATGTTGCTGGCCGGTGACCAGCAGGGGGTTGAGGATGCGGCCGCAGTCGTCCACCGCCACGTGGCGCAACATGGTCACATGACCGGTTTCGGTGTCGACCTCGACCACCGAGACATGGGCCCCGAAGGGAAAGGTGGAGTCGATGCCGTCGAAGTCCAGTTCGTGGGCCAGCCCGGCCTCCATACCGTCGGGTCTCTTGGAATCGTCCTTGGCGGCTTGAGCCAGCTCGGCCCACGACACCCCGGAGGATGGGACGCCGGCCACCTCGAGCCCGTTGTCGCCGACCACGATGTCGCCGGCGTTGGCCTCCAGCAGGTGGGCGGCCAGGGTCTTGGCCTTGTCGAGCACGGTCTCGCTGGCCACGTGGACGGCTGACCCGGCGGTCTGCAACGACCGTGAACCCATGGTGCCGGCGCCCCGAGGGACCTGATCGGAATCGGACTGGAGGATGGTGATGGCGTCCATGGGCACGCCGAGCATGTCGGAGATGATCATGGAGAATGCGGTGATGTGGCCCTGGCCGTGGGCGCTGGTACCGACCCGGGCCGTCACCGTGCCGTCGTCGTTGATCTCCACCGCCCCGTACTCCACGTGGAGTCCGGCCGGGGCCGTCACCTCGACATAGGCCGAAAGCCCGATGCCGAGCTGCCTGGGATCGCCGGAGGCTCGGCGCTCGGCCTGTTGAGCCAGCAGACCCTGGTAGTCGGCGGCCTCGAGCACGGCGTCGAGAGCGGCCTCGTACTCCCCGGAGTCGTAGTTGGCCCCGCCGTGGGTGGTGAGAGGGAAGTCGTCGGGCTGGAGAAAGTTCTTGCGCCGTATCTCGGCCGGGTCGATGCCCAGTTCATCGGCGGCCATGTCGATGATGCGCTCCAGCAGCTGGGTGGCCTCCGGTCGGCCGGCACCCCGGTAGGCGGCGGTGTGGGTGGTGTTGGTGATGGCGGACCGGGCGTGGTACCGGAGCTTGGGGATCTGGTACACACCCTGGATCATGGTCTTGGTGAACAAGGTGAGGATGCCGCCGACGGCGGGGTAGGCCCCGGCGTTGGCCACGACCTCGACATCGAGCCCGGTGATGGTGCCGTCGTTGGTGAGCCCGAGTTTGGCATACATCACCATGTCCCGGCCATGCGCCATGGACACCATGTTTTCCGATCGCTCCTCGGTCCATTTGACCGGGCGGCCCGTGACCTGGGCCAGTCTGGTGGTGAGGAAGAACTCGGTGTAGGGCCCGGCCTTGGGCCCGAAGCCGCCGCCTACGGCGGGGGCCACCACCCGGAGCTTGCCGGCGTCGAGGCCGCACATCTTGACGATGGTCTCCTTGACCGCGATCGGGTTCTGGCTGGGGATCCAGACCGTGAGGTGGTCGCCGTCGGGGATGACCACGCAGCCGTTGGGTTCCATCGGGACGCCGGCCAATCGCTGGCTGACAATGCGGCCCTCGGTCACGTGCTCGGCCTCGGTGAGTGGGTCCTCGTCGCCGCCGACCGCGGTCTCGAAGATCATGTTCGACCCGAACTCCTCGAAGAGGATCGGCGCGCCGTGCTCGAGGGCCCTTTCGGCGTCCGTCACCACGGGCAACGGTTCGTACTCGACAAGTACGATCTCGGCGGCGTCGGCCGCCTCCTCCCGGCTCTCGGCCACCACCACGGCCACGATGTCACCGACGTAGCGGACCTTGCCAGTGGCCAGCGGGGGCCGGTTGACCGACTTGGGGAACCCGCCGTGCGCCCGGAAGGTGGGCATCTCGAGGGTGTCGGCCGTCCACACTCCGACCACGCCGGGCATGGATTCGGCCTCGGCCGTGTCGACCGATTCGATGGTGGCATGGGCGAAGGGGGATCGTACGAAGTGGATGTAGCCCACCCCGGTCACATCGATGTCGTCGTAGAACTTGTCTTCACCCCGCAGCAGCGAGGGGTCCTCCCGGCGCAGCACGGCGTGGCCCAGAATCGAACCTTCAACAGCAGTCATGGCCGCCCACTGTAGTGAGGCGGTCGGAACGGTGTCGAGATCCGTCGTGGGTTGTCGAGTCCCCGGTCCACCCTCACCCCGTCCACACCCAACCGGCACAGTGCTGGGCCGACGACCCTGAAAGCCGAGCTCGGCAGGGTGACATCCGGACCGGGGACCCGGCCCAACGAAGCTCCGCTGCGCCTCGGTCGAACCGACGTCGCCGGGGGAGGGTGTTCGGGCGGTCTCGGCGCTCGAGGGATCCGCTCAGTTGAGGGCGTGGGGCAGCGTACTCATCCGAAGCACTCCGGACTCGGTGATAAGGAACTGGTCCTCCAGCTTGGCGCCGATGCGAAGGTCCGGGTCGCCGATGTAGCTCTCGATGCAGATCACCATGCCCGGCTGGAACTGTCCCACGAGATCGTAGGTCTCACCACGGCGGGCTGCCGGCACGTAGGGGTATTCGCCCGACATACCCAGTCCGTGGGCGATGCAGTAATAGCCGTACGGAGCATGGCGCTCGGGCACCGTCCACGCCGAACGAGCGAAGTCCTCGAACGAGCGCCCCGGTCCGAGCAGGTCGGCGTTGACCTGGAGTTGTTCCAGCGCCAGGGAGTGGACCCGGGCCTGTCCCGCCGATGGCCGACCATCGCCGCAACGGAACGTGCGGGAGAAGTCGACACCGTAGCCACCGACGCCGATGGCATCGGTGTCGAGACAGAAGAGGTCACCGTTCTCGATGGCCCGGTTGCCGGCCTCGTTGAAGTACGGAAAGGTGCGGGGGCCGCTCTGGGCCAGACGGGTGGAAATGTATTCGCCGTCCGTGGCGATCAGATGGCGGTGGAGTTCGGCCCACACCTCGTTCTCGGTCCTCCCCGGTAGGAGCTGGCTCCTCATCGACACCACGCCGTCCTCGACCCTGCGCATGGCCTCGCCCATGAGGTCGATCTCGCTCGGTGTCTTGAGCATCCGGGCCTCGACGAAGGCCTCGGTGGCGGACTGCAGTGACATCCCTTCAGCCCGCAGGGCATCGGTGATCGGATGATCGCATCGCTCGACGGCCAGCTCGTTCTCCCCTGCACAGCACTCTGCGATCTCCGCTGCAAATGCCCGGATCGCATCCACGTACCCCGGTCCGCTGACGGCGGTGACCCCCGGCGCGGTCCGCACCTCGTCGACCCGGTCGCCGGCCTGATGTTCAGCCCCGGGGAACTCCCAGAGGACGACGGGGCCTTCGGCCGAGAACAGCAGGAATCGACTGGCGCCCATCATCGAGAAGATGGTCATGTTGCGGGTGCCGGTGGCGTAGGCGATATTGATCGGATCTGCCGTCAGGAGGAAGCCGATGCCCCGATGCCGCATCAGCCGGCGCAGTCGAGCAGCCCTTTCGTGTGCGACGCTACGGGCCGGCGGTTCGTGGTCGGCGCCCGACTCGTCCGAGCTCGTGCTGATCTCCCGATTGGACACCGCATAACTGTGCCACGATCGGTGCCGGCGCCGCACGACACGAGTGCCGATGCCGCGCCGGAGGCCGGGGTGAACATCCCGGGATCAGGCGGCGGCCGGTTCGGGGGCCGAAGTCGGGACCGGCTCGAGGGCGAGGTCCAGAACCTCGTCGATGGTGGCCACGAGCCTGATGTCGACCAGCTCCCGCACGTCGTCGGGCACATCGTCCACATCCTGGGCGTTGCCCTGGGGTAACAGCACCGTCCTGATTCCGGCCCGGTGGGCGGCCAGCACCTTCTGCTTGACCCCACCGATCGGCAGGACCTTGCCCTGGAGGGTGATCTCACCGGTCATGGCCACATCGGAGCGCACCCGGCGCCCGGTCACCAGGCTGACCAGGGCCGTTGTCATGGTGATGCCGGCCGACGGGCCGTCCTTGGGAACGGCGCCGGCCGGGAAGTGGACGTGGATGCGCCGATCCTTGGGGAACGACAGCCCTTGATGCTCCAGCTGCATGGCCACCAGGGACCGCACGATGGAGGCCGATTCCTTCATGACGTCTCCCAACTGGCCGGTGAGGATGGGTTCACCCTCGCCCTTGACCAGGGCGGTCTCGACGAACAGCACGTCGCCGCCGGCCCCGGTCACGGCCAGACCGGTGGCGATACCGGGCCTATCGATGCGGTCCGCCGTCTCCTCCCGGTGAATGGGCTTGCCCAGCAGATCGCTGAGATCGTCGACGCCGACCCGGACCGGGGTCTCGGCCCCGTCGCTGATCCTGACCGCCACCTTTCGGGTGATCTTGTCCAGCTGTCGCTCCAGACGCCGTACCCCGGCCTCCCGGGTGTAGTCGCCGGCCACCGTGGTCAGGGCGTTGTCGTCGACCTCCAGTTCGTCCGGCTCGAGGCCATTGGCCTCGAGAAGACGGGGCAGCAGGTGATCGCGGGCGATGGTGACCTTCTCGGCCTCGGTGTAGCCCTCGAGGGTGATGATCTCCAGCCGGTCGAGCAGGGGACCGGGGATGGTTTCCAGGGTGTTGGCGGTGGCGATGAACACCACGTCCGACAGATCGAGCTCGAACTCGAGGTAGTGATCCCGGAACGAATGATTCTGGGCCGGGTCCAGCACCTCGAGCAGGGCGGCCGAGGGGTCACCCTGCCAGCCGGCGGCCACCTTGTCGATCTCGTCCAACAGGATGACGGGGTTCATGGCTTTGGCCTCGATGAGGGCGTTCACCAGGCGACCGGGCCGGGAACCGACGTAGGTTCGACGGTGGCCCCGGATTTCGGCCTCGTCCCGTATGCCGCCGAGGGCAAGGCGGACGAAGCTGCGGCCGAGGGCATCAGCCACACTCTGACCCAGCGAGGTCTTGCCCACACCGGGAGGACCGACCAGGGCCAGAATGGCCCCGCCCCGGCGTCGCCCCCGCTCGGTTGTGGGCGTCGGTTCCGCCTTCTCGGCTTGGCGAGCGGATCGCAGCTTGCGAACGGCCAAATACTCGATCAGCCGCTCCTTGACGTCGTCGAGGGCGGTGTGGTCGGCATCGAGTGTGGAGCGGGCCTCGGTCAGGTCAATGGATTCATCGGCCCGGACGGCCCACGGGATCTCGAACACGGTGTCGAGCCAGGTGCGGATCCAGTTCGACTCCATCGATTCGTTGCCGATGCGCTCCAGCCGGTCGATTTCCCGGCCGATGGCGTTGGCCGTGGCCTCGGTCAACGCCTCGGCCTCATCCAACTCGGCCTGCTTGGCCCGGTACTGGGCGACGGCGTCGTCGCCACCTTCTCCCAGCTCGTTCTGGATGGCCGCCATCTGGCGCCGGAGGATAGCCTCCCGCTGGGTGTTCTCCAGTCCCTCCGAGACATCCCGTTCGATCGACTCCCGCACGTCGAGCTCGGCCAGCGCCGTCTTGGCCCACTCGGTGGCCAGGCGCAGACGCCGGGCCACGTCGATCGTCTCCAGCAGGGTTATCTTCTGCTCGTGAGACAGGTCGGGCCAGTAGGCGATGGAGTCGGCCAGCGGTCCCGGCTTGTCGGCTTTCGGGATGGCGCCCTGGGCCCGCCGACCACCGACCCGATCGAGCAAGGCCTTGGCCGTTGCTCGATACTCGGCGGCCAGGGCCGCCAATTCCTTTTCGGGTTCGGTGTGGGCCCCGGCCGACAGCACGGGATCGTCGACCACGTCGGCTTCCACCCACAGTCCATCGCCGTCACCGGCCACTCCGGCCCCGATCACGGCCCGGCGGTGGGCGCGCAAGGTGACCACCGGGGTGCCGTCGGGCAGGGTGCCCCGGTCCTCCACGGTGGCGGTGATGCCGACCCGGGCGAAGTTCCCATCGGTCTTGGGTACCAGCAGGATGGTGGCATCCTGGTGGCGATCGTCGAGGAAACGCTTGGCCTCGGGCGACTGGAGGGTGATCGTCACCACCATCTCGGGGAAGATGACCCCGTCGGGGATGGGGAGAACGGGGAAGGTCAGGCGGCTCGGGGGGTGTTGATCGCCACTGTGGGCGGAGTCACCGGAATAGGGATAGCGGTTTGCGTTCGTGGCATCGGTTGCCGGCATCGAGTCTCTTCCTCACGAGGTAAAGCTGACATAAGTTACGTGTAATCATGATTACATTCAACTTGATACAACCATACTCAGGAAAAGTGTATTCCAGTCATCATTGGATGCACCCGGAACTTTGAGCCTAGGACGACCCCCAAACGGGTCGTAGGTGGCTCAAAGTTCGAGATGGGGGGGTCGTAGGCGGCTCAAAGTTCGAGATGGGGGAGTGGGCGATGATCAGCTGCGGCCGGAGGCCCATCGGTCGTAGGCCTCGACGTCGATCCAAGCACCGGTCCGGTGGGCGAAGCGTCGAGCCGCCTCGGTCATGAGGTGAAGGTCGCCCTCTCTGGCTCGGGTGGATGACACCTCGTGATGAGCGTCGTCGTCGTGCTCGATGAGGATCAGGTCGACATCGACCCCGACGGGCCGCCCCTCGTTCGGATCGGGCTCGCCCAAACGATGGAACACGACGACCGTGGGTAGGGACGCCAGCGCAGCATCCCGCCCGATTTTCCCGCCCTCATACCAGTCCGGTTCGAGGATCTGATGCCATTTGTCGGCGCCCAGGACGACAACGTCATAGTCGTCGGCGATCTCGGCCACGAGTCGCCTGTTGGTGACGGCCACCGCCAGCCCGGCCTGGCCGATCACCGATTCCCGCAAGACGGCGATGCGGTCATCGAAGCGGGGATGATCGACGTGCTCCTTGCCCAGTGCGGCCCGGCTCACGGTGAGATCGAGCCGATCCAGCCCGAGTTGCTCGACGGCGGTTCGGGCCATGGCCAGATGGGCCACCGTCGGCGGGTTGAACGATCCGGGGAACACACCGATTCGAGCCACGCTTCGAGGCTAGAAGTACGTTCGACGTTGGAAGTACACTGTGTGATCTTCGACCGACAGATGGGAAGTCGCGGCGTTGGATACGACAACGGTATATCTCATCGCCGGGGCGGCCTTCCTGGCCTCCTGGCTGGTCAAGCGGTGGCTGCAGTCCACCTACAGCAAGTGGAGTCAGGTTCCCAACAGCCACGGCATCACCGGGGCTCAGACCGCAGCCGCCATCTTGGCCAAGAACGGCGTGAACGATGTTCGCATCGAGTCGGTGAAGGGCAAGCTCACCGATCACTACGACCCTGAACGGGACATCCTGCGGTTGTCCACCGAGAACTTCCACCAGACCTCGGTGGCGGCCATGGCCGTGTCGGCCCACGAAGCCGGTCATGCCATGCAGGATGCCCACCGCGACGTTCGCATGGCCCTGCGGCGTTTTCTGGTGCCGATCGCCGCTCTCGGCTCCCGGCTCGGCCCGATGATCGTGTTCTTCGGCTTCATATCCGGGTCCGGGTTCCTCCTCCGGCTCGGAGCGTTTCTACTGGCCGGCATGCTGCTGTTCCAGCTGGCCACATTGCCGGTCGAGTTCAACGCCAGTCGGCGGGCTCTGCGGAATCTCCAGGAGCTCGGGTTACTGGCCGGGGAGCAGGAGGCCGGTACAAGGCGGGTGTTGAACGCAGCGGCGCTCACCTATGTGGCCGCCGCCGCGACGTCGATCGCCTATCTGGCCACACTGATGGCTCAGGGGCGTCGCCATGCGGTCTGAACCGCCGTCGACTGCGTGGTCATGCGCCTTTCTCACACCTGTTCGGAGATCTCCGGCATTATGAACACCGAGGTCGGAGTTCTCGAGCCAACAAGGAGCGGTGGGATGACGGAAGTTGCTATCCAGGCGAACGAGCTGGCCTTCTCCCACGGAGATCGGCGCGCCGTCGACGGCGTGTCGTTCTCGGTCGCGCCGGGGGAGATCCTGGGATTCCTCGGCCCCAACGGGGCAGGCAAATCCACGACCATCAAGATGCTGACCGGTCAGCTCAGGCCCAAGTTCGGTTCCATCGCCATTCTGGGCCTCGACCCGGATCCGACCCGACGTGCTGTTCCTCGACGAGCCGACCGGCCCCGACTCCCGGGGCGGGAAATGCCCGATGCTCGAAGGGGAGACCTGTTCCCTGATCGACGAGGCCCACGGCGTGGTGTTCTCACTGGATCTCGATCGGGAAACCCATCGACGAATCCTCGAAGCGTACAAGCGGGAGTTGCCCGACGGGGCACCGATTGCGGTCGCTCTCCAGGAGGGCCAGGAGGAAACCTACGCCGACCTGCTCACCGGTGTCCATGTGTGGGACCATCAGCCGACCTCATCCGACATGGACGGCTTCGCCGCTCTCGTCGAGGCCGCCGACTACACCCGACCCTGATCACCCGCACGCGGCCCACCGCTAGGGAGGTGAACTCTCCGACCAGAAATCGGTGATGAGGGTTGCGGTTCGGCTGTCGAAGAGGGGTGCCAGGGGACCGGACCCGTCGACTGTTCGGGAGCGCCCCTGTGGTACCTGGGCCGCCCAGGAGGCGGTGTCGGCGGGGCTGCACATCGTGTGGTCCGCTCCCGCAACCATGAGCGTCGGGGCCTTGATCGCCGTGAGGTGGTCGGTGGCGTCTGCACGATTGAGGCTGATCGATCGGATGGCCTCGCTCATGCCGGAACGATCGGCTCCGGTGAACGCAGCCCGGACCGCGGCGGCGGCTTCCGGATCGGACCGACGGAGCCCCCTGCCCAACAGCTCATCGGTCAGTGGCGCGGCCAGCAATCGTGGTCCGGTCACGCGGTGGAGGTGGTGGACAAGGAGAATCAACCGGCGCTCTCGTGGCGTCAGGCTGCGAATGGGCGAGGCGATGGTGAGCAGGCTACGGCAGGCCTGCGGGTAGGCGGCTGCGAAGTGGACCCCCACATGACCGCCCCAGGCGTTCCCGAGCCAGTCGACCGGCCGCGGCATCGCCAGGGCTTCGAGGATCTCATCGGCCGCGGCGGCGCAGTCGGTCACGTCGAACGGACCCTGGGGCGGCTGGCTTCGGCCGTGGCCGGGCCCGTCCACCAGGATCAGGGTCCGATGGGTGGCTAGTTGCCGGCGTAGACGGTCCCAGCTCGTCGAGTCGACGAAGAGGCTGTGCCAGAGCACGGCCGGTGGTCCGGAACCGTCGACGTCGACGTTGAGGCGGCCGAGTCGTGTCGAGATGAGTTGCATGACGTCTCCATCCAGCGCCGGCGGCCGACGCTGCCAATACCCGAACTATCATCCTTCTCTTGCGCCGGGGTCAAGAGCACGAAGGGGTCGGGCAGGCGTTCACCGAACGAGTTGGGGTCGATGCAGCGACCTGACCGAGGATCACGGGAGCAGGTGGTTCCCCACCTCCGAGGACCACACCCCGACGACACCAACGGCCGGATGATGGTGGTCGACGGGCCGACCGGAACAGGAGATCTATCAGGCAATCGTCGGGGGGTTGACACCGGGGCAGATGTACTGTGTCAGCGGTTGGCTGGCCAACGCCAACCGCAAAGGTAGTGGTCGGCCGCCCAACCTGAGCTTCAACATCTTCGACGGGTCCGAGCGGATCGCCGGGTCCGGGACCGATGATCTGCCCAATGCGCAGAGTCTGGTCTGGCGGGAGACTTCGTTCACCTTCGTGGCCCCGGTCGAGGAGGTCGTGTTGTCCGTGTACGACAACGTGGGCGAGCGATCGGGGGCCGACTTCGCGATGGACGATCTGACGATCACCACCAACGGGCGGGCGATGCTGACGGTACGCAGCGTGATGGTGAACGATGAGCCGACACCCGGGACCGCTTCGGCCGCCGACTTCACGGTGACCGTGACCGCCGAGGACAACAGCTCTGTTTCGGCCCCCGGCGGCGCCGCCGAGTTGACCGAGGCCGAGGCGGCGGCCGGGCTCTACACGGTGCGCCAGTCCGGGCCCGGCGGCTACGAGGTCGACCCGGTCTAGAACGCCAGTTCGATTTCGATCGTTGGGTCGGATAAGCTGGGCCCGATGACGGCTCGTGCCCTGTCGCTATTCGGTTTCGGTCAACCCCAGGTCTCAGCGCGCCCCCAATTCGTTCGACATCAGCTCGATCCGTGCTGCTGGGTCGACTACGGGCACGGATTCCTGACCGGAGGCGACACGCTGTTCGAACGAATGGTGGCCGAGCTGCCGTGGGATCAGGGACGCCGGCTCATGTACGGTAACTGGCACGACGAGCCGCGGCTCACGGCCCGGCTCGACCTGGACGACGCCGCGGTCCCGCCCGTGGTCGACGAGGCGGTGGCCGTGCTCTGCGAACGTTACCGGCGTCGCTTTCACGGTCTGTTCTGCAACTACTACCGTGGGCCCGACGACGGCGTGGCGTGGCACGCCGATCGCATCGGTCGACAGGCCGTGGACCCTCTGGTGGCCATCATCAGCCTCGGTGGTCCTCGCCGGTTCGTGATGCGGCCGATGAAGGCCGACGATGGCGGCACCGAGGCCCGGCCCGGTCCGGCCCGAGCCTCGGTTCGGTGGTTGATGCATTCCGGCGATCTACTGGTGATGGGAGGCGCCACCCAGCATCACTGGGAGCATGCCGTGCCCAAGGTCAAGCGGGCTCCGGCCCGGATCAGCCTCACCACCCGCGCCGGCTTCGACTGGGACCGTGGGGTTGAGCCGGATGCCGGCGGGCCCGGGTCAGATACGGCGGCTGGTGTCAGCCAGGTCGGGTAGATCGGCCAGGAACCCCTTGGTGGCGACGAAGCCGGCATCGATCAGCTCGAGCGTGTGGGAGAAGTCGAAGGAGCTGAGGGCCGGCGGAGTGGGCTGAGGGAGACGGATGATGGGGTGGCGTTTCACCAGCTCCTCGGTGGCGTTGGCAACCTGGTTCCGCAGCATGATCTGCGACGCCTGCACTGCGGCCTCGAGCGGAGTGCGGGGGATGAAACCCCGCATCTGGCCCGGCCCGGCGTCGAGCACCACCAGGCTCCGGGCCCCGGCGGCGATGGCCGGTCTGATTGGTACGTTGGCGGCCACGCCGCCGTCGACGTAGAAGCAGCCGTCGATCTTGACCGGAGGAAAGACCCCGGGCATGGCGGCGCTGGCCTGCAACGCGGTGGCCAGCCGACCCTGACGGAGCACCTTGGGTTTGCCCACGAGCACATCGGTGGCCACGATGGCGGTGGGGATGGTCAGATCCTCGATGTTCTCGGCCGGAAGGTGTGCCTCGATGAGCCGGTTCAGTGCTTCGGTCCTATAGATGTTGGGACCGTCCTGGCCTTTCAGATTGCGGAGCACATTCCAGGCCGTCCCGAGTCGGCTCCTGGTACCAAGGACCTGTTTGAGGCTGATTTCGGCCCAGACCTCGGTCAGGGTGTCGGCCGCGGTCGCCGGGTCGTTGGCCACCTGGACGCCGTTGAGGGCACCGACCGAGGTGCCGACGATCAGGTCGGGGCCGATGCCGGCCTCATGCAGGGCCCGGATCATGCCGACCTGCACGGCACCGAACGAACCGCCCCCGGACAGCACGAAGCACAGCGGCCGTGGCCAATTGGCCAGCGGACTAGAGGGCGCGCCATCCATCGACAGCCAAGCCTAGCGCCTCGGCGTTTTGCCCGGTCAAGGTCAAGACCGTGAACATGGGCCTGACGACCTAGTTCGAGGTTGGGCAAATGTACCATGGACGCCACCGGCGGCGACGGTTGGCACGACGATGATTCCCCTCAAGGACGAAAATCCCACCACCAGGACGCCGTTCGTCACGGTGATCATCATCATGGCCTGCATCGCCGTCTACTTCGGCCCCCAGCAGGGGTTGACCGACGAGGCCCAGTCCCTCGAGTTCAACCTGGAATACGCCGCCATTCCTTGCGAGTTGAGCACCGGCGAGTCGTTGAGCACCGCCGAGGTCCGGGCCACCTTCATCGACGGTGATGCCAATGCCTGCCTGGACGGCGAAGCCAGCCCCGAGTTCTTCCCCGACAAGATCGTCTACCTCGGGGCGTTGACCTCGATCTTCCTTCACGGTGGTCTGCTGCACCTGTTGGGCAATATGTGGTCGTTGTGGATCTTCGGCAACAACATCGAGGACCGGCTGGGTCATACCCGCTACCTGCTGTTCTATCTGGTGGGGGGAGTGGTGGCCATGATGGCCCACTTCCTGGCCCAGCCCTCCAGCACCATTCCCGTGGTCGGGGCCTCGGGGGCCATCGCCGCCATCATGGGTGCCTACCTCATCTGGTTCCCGAACGCCCCCATCCGCACCCTCATCCTGTACTTCGTGCAGCACATCAGTGCCAAGTGGTTCCTTGGTATCTGGTTTGTCATGCAGTTCTTCACCGGGTCCGACAGTGGCGTGGCCTGGGTGGCCCATGTCGGCGGCTTCGTGTTCGGTGTGGTCATCGCCCTCATCGTGCGGGTCAGTGAGTTCGGCCGGCGGCAGATCAACCGTTCTGCGCAGCGCGGCCAGTGGGATTACACCGGCGGCATCGGCTCCGGCCCGCCGCCCAACCCGTTCGATGATCGACGGTCCGGGGGTTGGTCGGGCCATCGCTGAACGTCCGGGTTCCAGACCCGACCCGGACCTGGACAGATCCCGGCAGTGTCAGAGTGTCAGGTCGTTGACTGCGACGAGTGGTGGATAGCCGTTGCCGCATCGAGGATGATGCGGCGGATGGCGGCTGCGTCCTCGGTCATCTGCATGTGACCGCTGGAGGCCAGCGTGATTACCTCGGTGGCCGAACCCGTCGGCTCGCCTCTCGATGTCAGGGCGTCGAGGAGGGGGGTGGCGGCCCGGGCAGGCGTCATCTTGTCGCTCCGGCCCATGACCACGGTGACCGGGCACGACACCGCCTCGGCCGCCTTCGACGCCCCTTCGTAGTGGGCACAGGCGGCCAGATCGGTGGCCAGCACCCCGGGTTTGCTGCGCTCCACCAGAGCCCGGGACCCGCCCGACATCCACAATCCCGGTGACGGGTTGGGGTGGAGATGGCCGGGGCCGCCGTGGCTCCAGCCCGCCATCAGGGCCGCCGCCCGGGGCAGGTCGTCGCGGGCCGCGGCCAGAAGCTCGGGATGTACCGGCATGGCCGCCGCCGTTCCCATCAGCACCAGGCCGGCCACCATCTCGGGTCGGTGAACGGCCAGCTCCAGGCTGATGAAGGTGCCCATGGAATGGCCGACCAGGACGGCCGGGGCCAGCCCGGCGGCCTGGACGAAACGACCCAGCCAGTGGGCCATGGCCTCGATCGACTCCGGGGGCTCACCCTCGCTATGGCCGTGCCCCGGCAGATCGACGGCGGCCACGGCCAAGCCGTGGTAGGCCAGGAATCGGGTTTGCAGCTGCCACACGCTGGAGTCCATCCCGGCACCGTGGACCAGGACGACCGGTGTCGCACCACCGGCGGCGGCCGTTGCCGGATCGGTGCCGCCGGTGGCGGCGAAGGCGTTCAGTCCATCGACCTCGACCCGCATCGTTACGCCCGCGCCTTCGTCTGTTGCGACGCAGCCGGCCGGGGCTGTGATCGGCGCAGGGCTTGGTTCAGGTCGGCGAGAATGTCGGCCGGATCCTCCAGACCGACCGAGATGCGAATGAGGTCCTCTCCGATGCCGGCCGCTTCCAGATCCTCGGTGCTCATCTGCTGGTGGGTGGTGCTGCCGGGATGGATGACCAGGGTCTTGGCGTCGCCGACATTGGCCAGATGCGATGACAGGTCGACCGACTCGATGAACCGTCGCCCGGCCTCCCGACCACCCTTGATGCCGAAGCTCAAGATGGCCCCGGCGCCTCGAGGGTAGAGCCGATTGGCCAGCTCATGATCGGGATGGGTGGTCGATGCCGGATGGCGGACCCAACTCACGGCCTCATGGTTCTCCAGCATCGACACCACGGCCTCCGTATTGGCCACATGGCGGGCCATACGCAGCGGCAGGGTCTCCACCCCCTGAAGGATCTGGAAGGCGTTGGCCGGGCTCATGGCGGCGCCGAAGTCCCGCAGCCCCTCGGTCCGGGCTCGCATGGCCAGCGCCGTCGGCCCGTACTCCTCGGCGAAGCACAGGCCGTGATAGCCGGCATAGGGCTCGGTCAGGGTCGGGTGCTTGCCGGCGGCCAGCCAGTCGAAGCGGCCGCCATCGATCAGCACCCCACCCAGGGCCACGCCGTGGCCACCGATGAACTTGGTCACCGAGTGCATGACGATGTCGGCGCCGTGCTCGATGGGGCGGATCAGATAGGGGGTGGAGAAGGTCGAGTCGACCATCAACGGCAGTCCGCGGCCGTGAGCCACCTCGGCCACAGCGGCGATGTCGAGCACCTCGATCCCGGGGTTGCCCAGGGTCTCGGCGAAGAGCAGCTTCGTGTTGTCGCCGATAGCGGCGGAGAAGGCGTCGGGGTCCCGGGGGTCGACGAAGGTGGTGGTGATGCCGAACCGCGGCAGGGTCAGGTTCAGCATGTTGTGGGAGCCACCGTAGATGTTCCTCGAGGCCACGATGTGGTCGCCGGCGCTCAGCAGGGACGCCACGGCCAGATGAAGAGCGGCTTGCCCACTGGCCGTGCACACCGCCGCCACCCCACCGTCCAGGGCCGCCAGACGCTCCTCCAGCACCGCCACCGTGGGATTGGAGATCCGGCTGTAGAGGTGGCCGGGCACCTCCAGGTTGAACAGAGCGGCCGCCTCGTCGGTGTCGGCAAAGCTGTAGGAGGTGGTGAAGTAGATGGGCACGGCCCGGGCCCCGGTGGTGGGATCGGGCCGCTGGCCGGCGTGGAGGCTCAGGGTGTCGAACCGATACAGATCGGGCTCGATCCGTTTGTCGCGTGCCGAACCGTCTTCTTGGCCTGCCATGGTCGGCAGTATAGGTGGGTGACCCGTCACACCGATGGCCCGGCCCACGGGCGTTGGTCGATCTGAGAGTAGAGGCGGAACAATGAGCGCAACCCCCGACCACTGGCATCTGGCCCAGTTCAACGTGGCCCGAGCCAAAGGCCCGACCGACGGCGCCGTCATGGCCGAGTTCATGGCCAACCTCGATCGCATCAACGAGCTGGCCGACGAGTCCCCGGGGTTCGTCTGGCGGCTCCAGACCGAGGAGGGTTCGGCAACCTCGATCCGGGCCTTCGATGATCCCGACCTGCTGCTCAATCTGTCGGTGTGGGAGGACGTGGACTCGCTGCGGCACTATGTCTACAAGACCGAGCACATCGACTTCCTGCGCCGTCGCCGGGAATGGTTCGAGCCGGTGGAGGAGCTGCCGGTCACCGTCCTGTGGTGGGTTCCGGCCGGCGCCAACCCCAGCGTGGAGGAGGCCATTCAGCGCCTGTACCGGCTGGCCGAGGAGGGTCCGGGCCCCGAGGCGTTCACCTTCCGGCAGCGTTTCGACCCGCCGAATCCGGTGCAAGGACTCACCTAGATAACTGACGCCAAGGGTTTGGTGGTCGGCTGGTTCGGACTTCGGGTCCATTGATGGCATGGAGGGTGTGGTTGGCGAGGGCGTCCAGGCCCCGGCCGGGTCTATTCGATTTTCAAGGTTCAGGTGTGGAGCGGCGCGAGTCTTGCCTGGGACAGGCCGCGGCCTGTACGTGGTCGCGCTTCCACTTGTTGTCGGGATCGCAGAGGATCTGCCCGTTGGCGAGCGAGGTTGGCGTTTTGCCGTACTTCGTCCGGCAAACCCGAGTTTGCCTTCGGCAAACATCGCCGGATCCAGCGCCGAGTGGGCGAGTTTGCCGGACGGCAAACTCGGGTTGGACTTGCGAAGCAAGGCCATACGGAATCACAGCCCCGGGTTCGGCATCTGGCTCTGGCGGTGATCAGTAATGCTCGTTTCATCCAGTCCGGGAACCCCCGGGCTTTGACTGACATGTCGATGTTCTGCCGGGCTTGTGCCCGGCAAACTCGGGTTGGACTTGCGAAGCAAGGCCATACGGTGTCGGGGTCCAGGTACCGCTCCAGGAAGTTCTCCAAGACCTTCTGGCCGATCACCAGGTTGACCAACGGGGTGGTGGTGGCCGACCCCGGTGCTTCAGCCCCGCCCACGATCAGGCCGACGAGGGCTTGACCCCGCCGCCGATTCGGTGTCTCTGCGTTGCCGGGCCCTTCGGATTGCTGGCGGAACAGGCGCCGCATCTCATCGCCGAGTGCGGTGCCGACCGCAGCGGCCGACAGCGGGTCGAGGTGGAACCTGCCATCAATCGACCCGTCGGTGTTGTTGTTCCAGGTGCACGAGGTCTTCTTGACCTGTTCGGTCACCTCGTCGGACGTGGTGTGGTTGATCAGCCAGACGGTGACCCGGTTGGTGAACTCCACAAAGTCATGATCCCGAGCAGCAGCCACCAACTCGTCCTGTGAGGCGACGAGGGCGTCTCGCCGCTGGAGTTTGTCCAGTGATTTCAGCTCCCGTAGGTGCCGCAGGGTCAACACCCCGCAGGCCGCAGCCTGGGCGAAGACCGGGAACTGGTCGAGCCATTGCCCGGTGCGAGCGGTGGCGTGGATCTCCCGGGCCGGCGCCCCGGTCTCGGCCGCCACAACCTGCGAGGCGGTTCGAAACCCGAGCTCTCTCAGCACGCCGGGCGCTTCGGACGCCGAATCGGCGGCAGCCAACACGGTGGCCGGGCGGCGTCGATCCGGGCCGACAAGATCTGCAGCTGGCAGGCCTGATCCAACAGCTCGGCCACAGAGAGGCTGTCGAGGTTGGTTGCCAACACCCCATCGATGCCGGTGTGCAACAGCGTCAGGTTGGCCCTGTGTGGTTCTGGTGGCAACCCGCCGTCCGTCATGTCTTCACTATAGCAAACGTACGTTCGATACACAAGCCTTTCGGGCAATTAGTCAAGGATCAATCAATTAATTCAGGCTTAGTGGAGTGTAGATGTTTGCCGGGCCCGAACCTCCGTCATGGGTAGGCACGACTCGCCGATGACCAGCCGCCAAACCTGTACGAAACCCCCGGAACCGACACACGAGCCACCACGAAACCTCAACACCATCGCTGGTCCGGCCATCGGGGATGATGGTGCCTTCGTGTGGTCGGCGAGGTCGTCGGCCAGTCACACACTGGCGTGCCAACAGACCGTCGAGCCTCATGAGCCGCAGCACTCGCTTGGCGCCCACCTGCGCCTGGTGTTCGCGGCGCGGCCGTGCCCTTACCCTGCGGTAGCCCTCGCCGGCAGAGGGGCTGTTGTCGAGTACCAGCTGATGAGGGTGACCAGGTAGTCATCGCTGATATCGGTCGTCGGCCGGGCCGGCGGCCGAGGAGGTTTCCGCGGGAACGCCGGTGATAGACCGACGATCCGGGCTGCGTTCAGGGCGCACACCCGACTGAGTCAGAAGCGCCGTTCGTCGCGTATCCGACTGAGTCAGAAGCGCCGTTCGTCGCTGTATCCGACTGAGTCAGAAGTCGCCGTTCGTCGCTGTATCCGACTGAGTCAGAAGTCGCCGTTCGTCGCTGTATAGGCCGCCTCGCCGGTGCGATCTCTTCATCTCCACGGGATCTCAAACCTCTTGGAGCCAACCACGAAGCCCCGATCTTGCGGCAGAAGGTCGCAGCGGGTTGTGCTACCAGATCACCGAGGCGGCCCAGAGAGCCCAGGCGGTGATCATGACCATGCCCAGGACCAGATCGATGAGGGCGCTGATGCCGAAGCCCTTGGCCGTGGCCTTGGTGGCGGTCCATGCGTCGTCCCAGTTTCCCTTGAGCGAGTACTCGGTGGCCACCATGCCGGCCAGGGCGCCGAGTATCACGCCGATCACGGGGATCAGGAAGAAGCCGACGACCCCACCGGCCACCGCTCCGAACTGGGACCAGCCCGAGGCCCCGGCGCCGGCCGCGGCCCGCCGGGGCAGGACCACACTCTTGACCACGCTGAGCACCACGATGAGGCTCAGTACCACCATGGCCGACAGGCCGGCGGTGCCGAATCCCACGATCAGCCCATAGATCAGGGCCACCGACCAGATCAGCATCAACCCGGGCAGCACCGGAACCAGCACCCCGACGAGCCCCACTGCCATCACGACGAGGGCCAGCAACGACCACAACAGGTGGTACTCCTCGCCGGTGAAGCCCAGTTCCGTCATCGCCGTGCTCAGTGGCCGGACTCGGCCACCACGTCGTCCAGGTACCAGTCGACCAGGGCGTAGCACTGGCGTCGGTTGTCGTCCTCCCGCTCCGCGGTCTCGGCCAGCAGGGCTTCGCCGTCGACACCGACCTCGGTCAGGTAGTCGGTCGGAGCGCCGTCCAGCCACTCGGCCACGTGCTCGACGTCAACCTCGGGATGGAACTGGGTGCCGACCGTCGTGCCCAGGCGGAACAGCTGCACTCCCTCCGATGATCGGGCCAGGATCTCGGCCCCGGCGGGGGGAGTGAAGCGGTCGTGATGCCACTGCATCCACGGGCCCGGGCTGACCGGGATGTCCACCCCGGGCTCGAGTTCGATCCGACGCCACCCGAACTCGCCGTTGGGGGCGGTCTCCACCTCGCCTCCCAGGGCATCGGCCAGCAGTTGACCACCGAAACAGATGCCGAGGATGGGGGTACCGTCGGTGTGGGCCGTCTTGAGCAGGTCGAGCTCAGCATGGATCCACGACGAGATCTCGTCCTTGCGGGTCAGGGATCGAACCGATCCCATGACCACCAGCAGGTCGTAGCCATCGAGTGCCGGGAACGGTTCGGCTTGGTTGGGCTGCTCGGCGTCAGGGCAGATCACATGGGTGTGGACCGTGAAACCCCGTTCGAGCAGGCGGTCCTCGACCAGGCAGGCCGGACCGTCGGGTTCGTGGGCGAGGACCAGGGCTGCCTTCGAAGCCATGTCGCTACGATACCGGCGGGCGCTCACCGGCGGTACCGGTGGCCCGAGTCGCTTATTACCCTCTACATCGTGATGCGATTGGCCTCCCGCTCGGCCGCTCCCGTGGCCGCACTGGTGATGGTGTTGGCCGTCACCGGTTGCGGGGCGATCGAGGAACTCACCGGGCCGCCCCGGTGGGAGGGCAATGAGGTCGTGTGGGATGGCGTACAGTTCGTGGCCCTGGGGTTCCGGGAACACTGGACGTCGGCCGACGGGCGGGAGTGGGCTCACGTCGAGGGGACCCCGCTGGTGGCCGCAACCCAGTGGCGATGTCCCGACGGGTTCGACTGTGACGTCAAGGTCGAAGCGGGATCCGGTGCCGAATCCGACGGCCCGGAGCCGGTGCCGTTCCATTACGCCCGGGCCTTCGGTTCCCCGGTGGCGGCCGGCGCCGATCGAGTCCTGTTCTCCCGCCAGTTCCAGTACTCGCCGTTTCAGGACTGGTTGCCGGACCAACAGGTTGACGGCGTTCAACCGGTGCACCCCGATCTGCTGACCCTGGCGGCGGAGCGGGAGCCGTGTTTCGCCCGGTTGCTGGAAGAGCAGACGGCCGGCACCGATCAGGGAGTCGAACTCGAGTCCTGGGGGATCACGGGACGGTCCGACGGTTGGCGGGTTACGCTGCGATGCCGGTCCGACAATGCCTCCGACAACGGCGGCGGTGATGGCACGGCAAACGGCACGGCGGTGTTCACCGAACAGCTCGCTCCCTACCTCGACGAGAACGATCGGGCCCGCTTGGACCAGCTGCCCCAGCAATTGTGGATCGAGCGAGTCGATGGTTCGATCAGTCAGGTCGCCCAGCCACCGGTCACCGAGTTCTGGGCCGAGGGACAACCCGGTGGTCGTCTGATCGCCACGGTGTCCAAGGTGGCATCATCGGGCGAACGTTTCTGGAGCACCGACCGGGGTCGGCTGGTGGTCAGCGACGACGGATCGACCTGGAGCGAGTTGCCGTTGCAGGCCGACGGCGCTGCGGTGGACGGCCAGGCCATGGAAGCCTATGCCACATTCGGCGGCCATGTGGCCGTGGTCGTGGTGGATGACGCCCGGCTGCCCCGCCGTGGGGAGGCCCGCTGGCTACTGACCAACGACGACGGTGGCACCTGGAGCGAGATCGACGGCCCCGCCTTTTCGTGGTTGCCTCGATTGGCGGTAGGCCCGGTCGGCTTGCTGTGGTCCAACGATGAGACCGGCTACCGGCTGGCCACCGTCGCCGGTGAGACCATCGGCATCGAGGTCGGCCAGCCCACGGGCCAGCCGGCAATCGGCCCCGACCGGCTGGTGGTCCACGACTACGCAGTGGAAGATGGTGAGGGCGTGCTCCGATCCTATGTGTACGACCCGTCGGGCACCCGGCTGTTCGAGATTGACAGATAGTATGGTGATCACAGCCGGCCGGGGAGACCGGGGTTGACCCATGCCGGAACGGCTCGGCGTGGTCACGGGCCCGGAGCATGCCACAGTTGGGAACGGCAGGAGGACGAGGGTGAGCGGCAGTCGAGACGAGGGGACCGGTCACCAACCAGCAGGCGCCGGGGATGAGGCAGCGTGGAAGCCTCCCGCCGTCGACATTGCCGCAACCAGGACCGGTGACATGCCGGGCGACAAGGTCAAGATCGAGCAGTCCCATATCGACAAGGCGACCACCATCTTTCCCCATCTGCTGCGGCGACTGGCCGGCCTCGACGGCGGACGGCTGGTGGTGTCGGTTTTCGGCGGTTCCGGCGTGGGCAAATCCGAGATCGCCTCGGTGCTGGCCCACTACTGCAACGCCGAGGGCTATGGCTCCTACATCATGTCGGGGGACAACTACCCGCATCGCATACCCGAACTGAACGATCTCGAGCGCCTTTCGGTCTTCCGGAATGCGGCGCTGACCCAGCTGGCACGGACCGAGGGTTTTTCGAATCAGTGGATGGATACCCTGCTCGAGAAGCGGTCGGAGATGACGGACTTGACCCTTGACGGCTTCGGCGGCGACGAGCGGGCATGGGCCGCGAGCTACTTCCAAGCCGGACGTAGGGCCCTGGCGTCATACCTCGGCACGGAGGACGAAACCGACTTCTCGATGGTCAACACCGTCCTGGACTCGTTCAGATCGGGTGGCGACGTCCTGGTTCTGAAACGCATGGGACGTACATCGGACACCACTCGCTACGAGGCTGTGGACTTCGAGGGCATCCAGGTGCTCATCCTCGAGTGGACTCATGGTGGAAACCCGCTGGTCAACGGCGTCGATTTTTCGGTCTTTCTGTTCAGCACCCCGGCGGAGACGCTGGCCCACCGGTTGTCGCGGGCTCGGGACACCAACACCGACAGTCCGTTGATCAGTTTGGTGCTGGAGATCGAGCACGAGAAGCTGGTCAGCTGGGCCGGGCATGCCGATCTGATCATCTCGAAGGGTGGCGACGTTCTGTCCCAGGACGACTTCCAGCGTCGGCTGCAATGAGAGTGCCCGGGGGCGATTCACCGAGCGCCTGATCGAAGTCGACGGAGTCTCGACAGACAGCGAGTGACCATGAGTGATGTTCTGCCCGACGGCGTGATGTTCAACGCCTACCCCGACAGCTGTGGTGGGGCGCTGAGTGAGATCGTTGCCCTCCTGGGGTCCGAGGACCTCGAGGATGTCTTCTCGCTGTTCTACGTCCTGCCCTCGGTGTTCAACTCCGACCTGGACCGCGGCTTCTCCATCATCGACTACGGCATCAATCCCGACCTTGCCGGTGCCGACGATCTTCGAGCCCTTCGGGAACTGGGGATCGAGCTGAAGCTCGACTTCGTGTTGAACCACATCTCCGTGCAGTCGCCCCAGTTCAGGGACATCCTGGAGCGTGGAGTGGAGTCGCCCTACGTCGAATTCTTCATCGACTGGAATGCCTTCTGGGAGGGGTACGGCTCGCCCAGTCCCGAGGGCTACCTCATTCCCGATGAGCAGTATCTGTCACGGCTCTTCATGCGAAAGCCGGAGCTCCCCATTCTCAAGGTTCCGTTTCCCGACCGAAGCAGTCGCTACTACTGGAACACTTTTTACCAGGCCGTGTCGGTGACGGCACCCGAGGCCGCCGACCTGGCCGAACACGTCGGCCTCGGCCGGTCGGAGGCGGAAACGGTGGCGTCGGTCATGGCCGCAGCCCTGGCCGAGGGCCGTTCGGTCGACGACGTCGAACTCGGTGTCGGTGACGCAAAGCGGGACTCGATCCTGAGCTACGTCAACCGTGAGTGCACGAGCTACCTGGGTCAGATGGACCTCAACGCCGAATCGGAGATGGTGTGGGAGTACTACGATCAGACCCTGGCCCGGTTGAGGTCGTACGGGGCCAGGATCGTTCGGCTCGATGCCTTTGCCTATCTGCACAAGGAGGTGGGCAAGCGTAACTTCTTCAATGAACCCGGCACCTGGGACTACATCGACCGCCTCCGCCGGATAGCCGATCGTCACGGTCTGGTTCTCCTGCCCGAGATCCACTCGAGCTACTCCGACGGAACGCACAGGAAGCTGGCCGACAAGGGCTTTGCCTTCTACGACTTCTTCTTCCCCGGTCTGGTCATCGATGCGCTCGAGTCGGGGAGCGCCCGCCACCTCGCTCGCTGGATTGGCGAGATCCTGGACGGTGAGTTCGTCACCATCAACATGCTGGGCTGCCACGACGGTATACCCGTGCTGGACTTGAAGGGCCTTCTTGACGACGAGTCCATCGACACCATGATCGCCACGATTCTTGATCGAGGGGGCATGGTGAAGAACCTCTACGGGCCGGATGGAACCAAGATCTCCTACTACCAGGTCAACGCCACCTTCTTCAGCGTGCTCGGCGAGGATGTCGGAAAGCTGTTGCTGGCGCGGGCCCTTCAGATCTTCATGCCCGGTATTCCCCAGGTGTGGTACCTCGACCTGTTCGGCGGTACGAACGATCACGAGGCGGCCCGTCTTGGTGGCCACAAGGAGATCAACAGGACGAACCTGTCGATGGACCAGATCGTGGATCGCCTGAACACCCCTCTGGTTCACGATCAGCTGACACTGTTGAGGTTCAGGAACCGTTTCCCCGCCTTCGGACGGGATGCCGCCGTCGACGTCACCGACTCCGGCGACGGCCGACTGTCCATCAGTTGGGAGAACGGCGGTCACCGCGCCGTGCTCGAGGCCGATCTGGTCGGCCTCGAGTTCACCATCTCGTCGTGGAGCGACGGTACGGAGACCCGTGTCTTCAGCTCCAATTCCCGTTGAGGGCTCGGCCGGCGCCGCCCCGAGATCGCAGGCTTCGAGGTCAGCGGTCGGTTTCCACCCCGACGCCGCCGGTGTAGTACTGGTCGAGCCGGTTACCGGCATCGTCGCCGAACAGAACCTGGGCCACCTCCTGGAGCCCCGGTGTGCCGTCGATCAGGTTGGCTGGAACCACCTGGGAGATCTTGCTCCGGCGGCGTAAGAAGTCCTCCAGGCGGACCACCATCTCGTTCTGTGCCGTGTGATGGAGCTCGACCCGCAGATAGTCGGCCGAGGTCATGATGTCCTCGCCCATGGCCGGGTTCTGGCGGATCTCGTCCAGCATGTCGAACGCCCGGCGACCGTAGCGGCGCCACAACCGGTCCGACAGCGGTTCGGTGTTCTCCTTGATCCGGAGGCTGTCCAGGTCCATGCCTTTGGCCTGGCGATAGAACGCGTCGCGGGAAACCGGCGGCGGCTCGCCGTACCAGGTCTTGTTGTCGGGGCCGACGGTCACGCCCAGTTCCTTGACCGCGTCGGCGATCTCCTCACCGACATTGAGACAGTCGGTCAGCTTGCCTCCGTAGACCGAGATCACGGCCCGGTCGTCGTCGAGCTCGATTTCGTGTTTGCGGGACAGCGAGGTCCAGTCGGCCTCGGTCTGATCCCCTGCGCCGGCCTTGACCACCAGCGGGCGGGTGCCGCATCGTTCGGCGATGATGTCGGCCTCTGTCAGGGGCTTGTCCAGCTTGAGTCGGGCGTTGATCTGACTCAGCAGGAACGAGCGGTCCTCGTCAGTGACCTCCTTGGTCGGCTCGTCCACCCTGGTGTCGGTGGTGCCGATGACCGATCGGCGACCCATGGGGATCACGTAGAACAGCCGCTCGGTGTCATCGAAAAAGGCCAGCACCCGGTTGTTGGGGGTGAGCTGGTCGACGATGAGGTGGATGCCCTTGGAATGCACGATGCGATGGTTGGTGCGGACCTTGAGTTCGTCATTGAGGGGGTCGATGAAGGGGCCGGCGCAGTTGACCACGACCTTGGCGGTGCAGGCCAGCGTCCCGCCACCGTCGACGTCCTGGAGATCGAGATACCACCGGTCGTCCACGCGCTCGGCCGACGCCAGCTCCACATAATTTGCGGCGGCCGCTCCGAGGTCGATGGCGGAGCGGACGAAGCCGAAGACGAACCGTGCGTCATTGTCCTTGAGGTGGGCGTCGGCGTATTCCAGTCCTCCCCTGACGTCTCCGGTATCGATGATCGGCTCCAGCTCCTCGATCTTCTCCCTGCTCAGGAGCCGGGGAGGTGCGGTCTTGAAGTTGCCGAACGCCCAGTAGGCCGCGGAACCAACCCCGGCCAGCCACTGGGGGAACGGGGCGGTGCTGCCCATGGCGGCCAGGAAGCCGATCTCCTGGATGTTGGCCGGATAGGCCCTCATGAGCCGGTTACGGCTCATGCACAGTTTTCGGACCAGGATGAGTTCGTAGCTCTCCATGTACTTGAAACCGCCCCACACCAGGTTCGACGACTCCTGGCTGGTCTGGGCCGCCCAATCGCCTCGGTCGATGACCATGACCTTGACCCCGCGGCCGCTGAGGGCGGCGGCCGCCACCGCTCCGTTGATACCACCGCCGATGATGGCCACGTCGAAGTGCCCGTTGTCAATGCGATCCAGATTCTGCAGTCGTAGCTCGGACACGGTTCGCCTCCGTCGGTCCCAGGGGTCTCGTGTAGGGTCGGTCAGGTTGGTCGGTTGAGTGGTCAGGCTTTCCGGCTGAGCATCTCCGACAGTGTGATCATGGTGGCCCAGTTGCGGGCGGTGGCCCTCACCCCGAGCCTTCGTTCCAGTAGTGCTCCGGTCAGCTTGGACATACCAGCTCCCCGGTCGTAGCACACGTACAGTTGACGGCCGTGAGCCCGGAACCGGTCGGGTTCGTAGCCCGACGGGTCGAACTCGGCCAGCCTGGTACCATCGGGTTCCTCGTCGCACAGGAAGACATGGAGGCGCTTGGGGTCGGCCTCGGCTTCGGGAAACGGGTTGGCGCCCAGGATGTCGGGCCAGGCCTGCGCCGCTCGGGCCACCACGGCAACGTCCAGGCGAAAGCGGTCGGCCACGACGTCGTGCACCGTGGTCACCACCTCCGCCTCGTTGTGCCCCGGGGCGTCGAGCACGACATTGCCGGACTGGATGTAGGTCGAGATGGCGTCGAATCCGTGTTCGGGGCGGCCCAGGGCGTCTCGAAGCTCGGCCATGGGCACCTTGTTGCGTCCACCCACGTTGATACCCCGAAGCAGCACCACGAACCGGCTCACCGGCAGGCTTCGCCTCGCCGGACACGGTTCGATCGATGGCATCCGTCGGCCGGCGCCATCACCAGCTCAGCTCGATCTCGATGCTGTTCTCCCCGTCCTCCTCGCCGGAGGCGACCTCGATCTCGACTTCGACCTCGACGTAATCGGCCACCTTGAGCCGATACTGCAAGCCCTCGCGTTTGAACGAGATCTCGTTGTGACGGGCCAGTGAGTCGGCCAGTTCCCGCAGCAGGTCGGCCGCTTGCTCCCGGCTCATGGTGATCTCGGATTCCAGCTCGAACAACTTCACTTCTGCACGATCCTTCCGGTAGGCGCCACCTCGAGAGGTTGGCTTCACCGACGATGGTAGTGAATCAGCGGGCCGTCCAGACGGCCCCACTGGTGTAGCGACGGAGACCACGGGTGAAGGCGAGGCCGGCCAAGGTGGCCACCAGCATCGACACCCCGGCCAGGGCCAGGGCCCACACCGGGTCGAAGCCGTTGACCAGCCGTGACGGCACGGTGGAGACGAACCCGGCAGGGATCACGGTATAGAGGAACAGCTTGGTCGGTCCGGCGAACACGTCGACCGGGTAGGAGGCGAACAGGGTGATGGCGTGAAAGCCGAGATCGCCGATCTCGCTACGGCCGACGGCGAAGGCCGAGGATCCGGCCAGTACCAGAAACGAACCGAACAGCAGGGCCGAGAGCACACACACCACGACGAAGACGGCGACCCGGGTCGGTGTGGGCCGTCCCAGCACCAGGAACAGGGCCAGCCCGTAGACGATGTCGCCCACGAACACCACGTTGATATGGCGCACCAGCAGGTAGGCCAGTGCCGGTACCGGGAGGGCCAGGGCGGCATCCAGGGTCCCGTCGGAAACCAGCACGCCGAGCCGGCGGGCGTTGCCGAACAGCCCGAGCACGATGCCGGCCGATGTGGTCAGCACTGCCAGCAGCACGACCATGTCGTCCATCGTCCAGCCCCGAATGGAGCCGAAGCGGTCGAAGAACAGCAGCCAGAAGATCAGCCACACCAGATCGTTGACCACCATTACCGACACCTGGAGGGCGAAACCCCGCCGGTTGGCCAGGACTTCCCGGACCGATCCGGCGAAGGTCGAAGCCAGACCTCGAACGGCGGAGGCCATTGCGGGGGCCGTCATCAGTGCCTCACCATTCGGGCCAGCCCGGCCCGATAAACGATGGCGGCGACCGTGCCCATGACAATCAGCCACAGCACCTGCAGACCGATCAGCGACCACTCGGTGTGGCCGGCGGCAAGTCGACCGGGCACGTAGGCCATGGCCATGAAGGGCAGGGCCTTGGCCACCGCCTCGACCGCCGAGGGCAACACCTCGAGCGGCAGCAGCATGCCGCCCAGGACGAAGATCAGCTTCTGGTACAGGAACCAGGTGCTCTTCACATCCCGCAGCCAGAAGCTGAGGGTGGCGGTCGCCAGCTGGGCGGCGATGTTGACCAACACCGCCAGGACGAGGGCCAGGCCGGCCATGGCCAGCGTCCCACCGCCAGCTGCGGCCCCGCCGAAGAGCCGGGCCCAGGTCACGCCGAGCACGACGCTGCAGGCCAGCTTGGGCGCGGTCTCGCCCAGCTGGGCCGCGTACTTCAACGGAAACACGGCGGCCGGGCGCAGTAGATCGAGTTCGATTCGGCCCGACACGATCTCGTCGCCCTCATCCTCGATCAGCCGCTGGCGGACTCCGAGAATGGCGGCCTCGGTGGTGGCGATGTACCAGACGATGGCTGTGGGATCATAGCCGGCCATGGTCCCCCCGGTGGCCGCCACCGCCACCCGCCACAGTCCCGACAGCACCGCAGTGACCATGAGATAGAAGACGCTGTGAACCAGCAACGCCGCCGGGGCCCGGCGGTAGACCCGGAGCTGGGTGGCAAAGGCGGCGACCAGAGCGGCCGGACGCACCGCCGCCCGGCCCTCCGGCGGTGCCACCGGGGGTGACACGGCGATCACGGCCGGTCCCCGGCGGTGGGACGTCGATAGATCTCGCCGATCACCTGCTCCAGAGGTGGGTCGACGACGGTCAGATCCACCACCCGGCCGTCGACCAGGATGTGGTCGAGCACGGTTCGGATGCGGTGCCGTCCGGTGTCGACCTCGACCGTGGCCGTGCTCGTGGTCGATGTCTTCGCCTCCCGCCCGATCCCGGGCCCGGTCATGGTCACGCCGGTGCCGAGCTCGCGGGCCAGACGGCGGGCGAGTTCGGTGGTATCGATGGCATGGTCGAACGTGACCTCGACACGTTTGGTCCGCAACAGGCTGCGACGCATGGCTGCCACCGTGTCGTCGTGAATGATCTCGCCGTGGTTGACCACAATGGCTCGGTCGGCCACGTGTTCGATGTCGGCCACATCATGGCTGGTTAGGAAGACGGTGACGCCCAGGGTCTCATTGAGGTCGATCAGCATGTCCCGGAACTGTTGCTTGCCCACCAGGTCGAGACCGATGGTCGGCTCATCGAGGAAGACGATGGCAGGCCGGTGGAGCAGGCAGGCCACCAGTTCACACCTCATGCGCTGGCCCAGCGACAGCGTCCGCACCGGTTGGTCGAACAGATCGGCGGCGGCGAATCGTTCCCCCAGATCGGCGACGGTGGCCTCGAGTGTCGCCGTGTCCAGGCCGTGAATGGCGCCCAACATGCGGTAGCCGTCCCGGGGCGGCAGCTCGTTCCACAGCTGTGAACGCTGTCCGAAAAGGGCCCCCATACGGCGGGTCAGGGCCAGGCGGTCGTTCCACGGCACTAGCCCGAGGACCCGGGCCGAACCCCCTGTGGGGTGGAGGATTCCGGTCAGCATCTTGATCGAGGTCGACTTGCCGGCACCATTCGGGCCGATGAAGGCCAATCGCTCACCGGGCCGGACGGCGAAGGTGATACCGGTGACCGCCTCGATCGTCCTTCGTCGGCTCCGCCGGCCCACGGTGAAGGTGCGCTGCAAGTTGTCGGTCTCGATGGCCGGTGCGGGCTCGTCCATGGATCCACTATCGCGCCCACCGTCGAGCCGTGCGCTCGGATTTGTTGGACGTCGGGCCTTGCGGTGTTCGCGGGGACGGTGTGCCGGGCCGGGGCTAGCCTATGGGCCGTGGGTTCTATCGGGGAGCCGAGGCAACTGTCGCCGCTGGAGCGGTCGATGGTCGAACAATGGCTGCTGCGGCGAGGCGTGCCCCACCTGGTGGCCGACTACACAGCCCGGGATCGTATCTGGACCAGGGCCCGGCCCCTTTTGATCATTGCCTTCGTGCTCCAGGTCTTTCTGTCCTTCGGGGATCGATTCAGCGGCTGGACCCAGGCTGCGGTATTCGCCGTGGCCCTGTCGCTGGCCGCCTCGGCCGTGTACGGATTCCGGCGCTGGCGGGGAGTCAGCCCGTTCGACACCAGGGGCGGTGTCACCTGGCACCAGCTGGCCTTCTTCGTCGCCGTCCCCACCATGCTGTCGGGGTTGGGTGGCAACGGGTGGCTGGCCATGGCCGGTGTGATGGCCGCCAACTTGGTCCTGCTCCTCGCGGTGTATGTGGTCGTCGGGTTCGGGTTGCTGCCACTCAGCCGCTGGGCGGTCGAGCTGATGGCCACCCGGTTCCTGTCGCTGAGCCGCATGCTGGCGCGGACGCTGCCGGTGGTCCTGGTGCTGACCGTATTCATGTTCATCAACGCCGAGATCTGGCAGGTGGCGGTGCTGGCCGATTGGCGGGCGATTGCCGCCGCCTGTGTCCTCCTGGCCGCAATCGGCGCCGCATTTGTCGCCATATCGGCCGGCGACATCGTGTCCGACGCCCGTCGTGCCGCCCTCGACGGCACGGCCGCCGACCCCGGCCAGGTGGGCGCCTATCTAGCCGGCACTCCGCTGGAGGGGTGCGAGCCCCACGGGGGTGAGCTGGATCTGGATCTCGGGGCCAGGGCCAACCTAAGGCTGGTTGTGGTGTTCTCGCTCGGCGCCCCGATCCTCCTTCTGGTCGCCCTCATCGCCGCTACCTACGTGGGCTTCGGCCTGCTGCTGGTACCGCTCGAGGTGTTGCAGACCTGGGGTGGTCCGGACGCCGACTACACCATCGTGCTCGATGCCGGCATCATGGGCCGGCGCACCACGCTGACCATCGAACATCTTGCCGTCTCCGCCCTGGTGGCCATGGTGTCGGGCTTGAGCGTGGCCGCCTCGGCCGTGAGCGACGAGGCCCACGTCAAGGATTTCACCGAACGACTCCATCGTGAGCTGCGCCAGAACCTGGTGGTAGCCCGCACCTATCGCAGCATGCTCCCGCCGGGGGACTGAGACACCGTCTACGACCGGAGGATGGCGGGCCGGGCTCGGATCTCGAACAGGACGGAGGCGAGCAGCACGGCGGCGAGGGCCGACATCGCCAGTACCTGGGCGTTGATCACTGCCGTCATGGATGCTCGCACCACGATGACCGATACCGTCTGGCCAACTGCGCCTATGACCAGCAGCCGGCTCTGGACCGTTCTCCCCATCGAGAGTTGGTGGGTGACCACCAGGTTGGCGATGGCGAAGAGCGACGTTGCCGTCGCATAGCTGACCAACATCGGCGCGGCCGCTGCGTACTCCGGGCCGAGTATCGAACGGAAGAACACGTCGCCGAAGAGGGCGGCGGCGGCGACCATGCCGCCGCAGGCTGTGCCGACGACGGCCAGGCCACCGACCAGGAGGGTGTCGGTGTCGGATCCGCTGGCTTCCCGGTGAGCGACCGCCGGGAACAGCGTCGCCACCGCCGACCACGACAGGAAAAACACGGCTCGTCCCATTAGGGCCACTGCGCTGTACACGCCTGCGGCTTCTCCGGGAAATGCCATCTTCACCACCAACACGTCGCCGTTGTTGATCAGGATCTGGCCGACCAGGAAAACCGCGGTTGGAGCCATGTAGCGACGGAGATCGCGCACCGCCTTCCTGCCCAATGGGCCGCCCGGCGCCGGAGGCTGCAGCATCCGAACCACCACCCAGGTGACGATGAACGAGGCCGAGAGCCCGGCTGTGGCGCCGGAGACCCCGTAGCCGGCGGCGACCAGACCGGCGGCCACCCCGAGCCGCCCGAACATCTCGGCCAGGAAGCTCACTGCCAGGGGCCCGAATCGGAGATGTCCTTGGAGGGTGCCCCTTCGGACGGCCTGGGTTAGATAGGCCGGCATTCCGACGGCGAGCAGCACGAAAGGCCAGGGGCTGGCGGTATTGAAGACAGTGCGCCAAAGGGATGCCGGTCCGCCGATGACGATCGCCAGGATCAGGCCGCCGACGGCCGCCCGCCGGTAGAGCCATGAGACCACGGCCGCCCCCTGGTCGAGGGTTCCGGCCGCGTCGTGCATCCCCACATAGCGGGCCGCCACCAGCTGCAGTGGGGCCGCCACCGCCGTGACCAAGAGCATCAGGGTCACCATCAGGTTGGCGTCGGCGAATTCCGCCGGACTCAGCCATCGGCCCAGAAGCAGATTCAGGACATAGTTCCCGCCGTTGGCCCCCAGCATGGCCAGCGCCAGGAGCGCGCCGCCGCTCAGTAGCGCCCGACCACTGGTCCTGTCGGGACCAGCATCGCTATCGACGGATTCGGCCTGGTCCATGCGCCGCCTCCTCCGAGCCGAGGACCTCATAGGTCTGTCGGAACATGACGGACTCGAACTTGACCGGAGCAGATCAAGTTCGGTCGAGTCGGGTCGACAGGAGAACGGAACCCGTGTGCCACCAAGCGAGGAGCCGTCATGGATGAGGAAGCCCGAAACGGATCGTCTTTTTGGGCACACACGGTCAATTCAACCTGGGCGATGAACTCCTGCTCGAGACCTTCCTCTCTCAGCTCGGTCCCGAACACCGCTACTCCGTCAATTCCTATGCACCGGACGAAACCGTGGCCGGCCTTACCGATCGGTTCCATGTCGACGTTTTCGACACGGCCGACGGCAAGGTCAAGCTGGTTCGCCGTTTGTGGGCGAGCGATGTGGTCATCTTCGGCGGCGGATCGATCGTGAAGGAGCTCTACCCGTCAACCGGTCGATGGCGCTATGCCACCTTGTGCATGGTTCTGGCCATCGTCGGCTTCTGCCGCCTTGTGGCCCGTCGCCCCGTCCTCATGAGCAACATCGGTGTCGGGCCGATCACCACGAAGACCGGGCGCCGGCTGGCGGGATGGATTCTCTCTCTCGCCAGCCTGGTATCGGTCAGGGACCAACGATCATTCCATACCTGCCAGATGCTCGGCTGCCGTCCGGACAAGTTGCGGCGTGTGCCCGACGCCGTCTGGGTCAACGAGCCCGAGGTGTTCGCCCCTGGGCGATCGGCGGGGTTGACGGATGGCGCTCGACGGGTGCGAATCGCCCTGAACCTGAACTATGACATCGAGAACGGCGAAAACTGGGAGCTCTTCCTCGATCTCCTGGAGCAGGCTCTTCGCCTGGTCGCCACCAAAACGTCGATCGAACTCCATGCGTTGCCCATGCAGAGCAGATTCAAAAGGCACCACGATCTCCAGGTTCTGGAGGAGTTCCTGGCGCCGCCTTCCCGACATCGTCTCGGTCATCCACCATCCGAGCGATCATGCGGAGGTGGGCCGGATCATCGCCGACTGCGACGTACTGGTCGCAGAGCGCCTGCATGCCCTGGTCATCGCCGCCACGCTGGGGCGGGCAAGTGTTGCCCTGATGTATGACGTCAAGGTTCGAGAGCTGGTGGAACAGTTGGGTCTGAGCGATCGGGCGGTCGACATCAACCGGCCGTTCGATCCAACCGCGTTGGCCGACATGATCCTGGACACCATGGACAACGCCGTCGGCGAAGGTGGTCGGCTGGCCCACCGGGCCGCCGGTCTTCGATCCGAGGCCTCGGACTACTTCGACGATGTTCGAAGCTGGCTGAGACGCCCCGATCGAACCGGATGGCCGGCAGCAACGTCGTCAGTCCTGTCCGAGGTCTGATGGCCTACGCGGGCCGGATCGGGGGGATCGTCGGCCGACCGCCCGGCGCAGGAAACGCAGAACGGTGCACGATGGTGGAAGGGCCGGCTGGCGGCCCACCACCGGATTGCGCTGGGGGTAGGGGTCTTCTACTTCCTCGGTTCGTGGTGGGTCTTTCGCGACGTGATTCTCGCCATCCCCGACATCCTCGGTGGCAAGCGAATTCTGGTCGGGGACGAACTGGTGCCGTTCTTCAACCCGACCAGCCAACTCCTGGATCAGGCCAGGGGCGAGTACTCCCAGCTGACGAACGGCTATGAGTTCCGGGTGCGGTACTCGTTCCTCAGCACGTGGCTGCGCCACTACCAGGTTCTGCCTTTTGCCGTCCTGTTGGTGATTCCGTCCATCGTCTGGAGTGCCTATCTGACCACCTCGTGGTTCATGGCCCGAGTATTCCGCTCCCTGTCGACCCACGCCGTCTATCTCGGCACGGTCTTTCCCACCGGCTTGATCTACATGATCATGGTCTACGCCAAGGTCACCCACTTCTACACCCTGGTGCTGGGTCTGATGCTGATGTCGGTCAGTGCTTTCGTCATGCTCGACGCGCTGCTCTTCCGACACGACAGATGGGCTCGTCGTATGGTGCTGTCCTGCCTGGTCACACTGCTCAACCCGGCCGTCCACTACCTGATTCTCTTCGCTCTGTTCCTGTCACTGACGACGGCGACCCTCCTGCTCGGTGAACTGGCACGGTGGATTCGCCGTGGCGGGCCCGGCCGACTTGTCCGGGTGGTCCGTCGACCGCAGGAATCGCCCCGTGTCGGGGCCATCGCTCGTGAATGGTGGTCGAGCCGACTGCCACGATTCCTGAACACCACAACCGGCCGTTGTGCGGTGGCCATGATGCTACTGGTCTCCGTGGCCATCGTCCCGTATGGATTGTTCGTCAAGTTCATCGCTCTCCGTGGGATTCCCAACCTCTCGGAGACCGTGCCCGGCGACTACTACTTCATCCGGGATGCGTCGGTGTCGCTGGTCCACGTGCTGTCGTGGGATCTGGCCGGGATCATGGACAAGATCCAGTTCGGCGACTATCTGGCCAAGGTTCCCCGCGTACTCGAACATCGTGTACATGGCTCTGATCTTCATCCCGATCGCCGTGCCCGGTGTCCGTGGATCCCTGTTCCCGAGCCGACCTCACCGCCAACTTCTCGGTGTCGTCTATTCCAACACCGCGTTCGCCATTTGGGCCACGGTCGGCTACGGCGAACCGACCTGGCTTCCCACCTTCCATCGATCGCTGTCGGCGGTCACCAGGGGGTTGTACGCCACCGAATCACCGGTCGGCGACCTTGTGCTGACGGCCAGCAGCACCATCGTCCAGGTTCTTCGCTTCCCCCACCGTTTCCAATTGATCCTGTTCATGCTGGGACCCCTTCTCATGGCGCTACCGCTGGCATGGGCCGCCGATCGCCTTCACGCTTCGTGTCGGAGGCTCGTGGCGGGACCGCCACCACCGGCCAACGGGTACGTCCCAGTGTATGTCGCTCGGCCGTGGTCCTCGGCTCGGTCTTCTTCGTGCCGTTCCTGTCCAATGCGCCCTACCGGTCGGTCTACGGCTCGGGTGACTTCGACGGCTTCTTCTCCGCCTATCCGGTGGTCGAGCTCAAGGAACTCAAGAACGCCCTCCAGGATCTTCCGCCAGGCAAGACCGTGGTCCTGCCCCCGACCGAAACGGCCAAGCTGGTCATCGGTCCCGACGGTGTACCGCACAAGTTCATCGACAAGTTCTACATCTACTACTCTGGACGAACCCAGCTTCTACTACGGACTCACCGGTGACTCGGAGAACAAGTTCCAGTTCTTCCTGCTGCTCCGGTCGCTCTACTACCAGCAGGACTGGTGGTTGAACATCGCCCGGGACATCGGTCTCGACTACATCGTGCTCAACAAGCAGATCGACGACAATCGGGGTGTAGGGGCCGAGTACCTACCCGAGCTCGAGACGTATCTGCGTGAACAGATCGAAGTCACAGCCCGACTATGTGGAGACCGTATTCGAGAACAAGAGCTTCGTGCTGTACCGGCTGTCGGACCCGGCGCCGGCTCGAAGGGAGATCCTGCTGTTCGATACCAGTTGGAAGGACTACCTGGACGCCGTCTTCGCCCGGCTGAACCTGAGCCGCTGCTACGACTTTCAATATCTGGCCGGCTTTGACGGCGCCATGGCCGACAGGCCCGGCGTGAACCTGGTGGCCACCGATCTCGACAGCGCAGCCGTCAGCCTCTGGGCCCGAGACAACTTGGATCACTTCTTCGCTCCAAGCTCCAGGACATTCGCGTTCAACCCCGATGTCGTTTCCAGCGCCTACTACTTGTCGCCCATGTTCAGGCTCTACCTCTTCTTCTCCGACACCAAATGGAACCGGAATGAGATGATCACCCCAGGCCTATTCGGCACACTGACCGGCTCATTCGTCGGTGTACCGAGATCAACAGAGCTGAAAATTCCGATCAGTGTCCCGGAATCGAACCGCTACCGTGTGCTCCTGCGGGGGGCCGCCACGGCGAATCGGTTTCACGTGGAGAGCGAGACCATCGAGCTCGACAAGGACCTGGAGTTGCGCTCGCCCGCTGACGCGTTGCGGCTCTACGAGTCGTCGATCATCTACGAGCCGGACCGAGTGGCCACCGATGGTTCCCGAGTACACGGCGGCCGAGCTGGAGGATCTGATCCCGAACGAGCTGGTGCCGGTCAACCTGCGACCCGTCTACCACGATCTCGGCGTCGTCGAGGCGAAGGCCGGAGCTCACGTGTTGGTGCTGGACAAGCTGGACGACAATCCGATGCTGGTCGAAGGCGTCCTGCTCATTCCCGAGAACGAGTACCGGCACCTGTCCATCCCGAACGAGGTCGCCATCATCGAGGACCTCCAGGAACTCGGTTGTTCGGAGCTCGTGGCCGTGCGCAGCGGCCTGGCCGACGGTGTGGACAGTGTCGCCAACGACGTCAACCCCGACCTGACCCAGGACGAACTGCTCGAACTCATAGGGGTCGATGATCTGATCACGCCCAATCCGAGCGGGGACGGCCGAAGTGCGCTTCATTTGATCGCCACCGTGCTCATCGTCCTGGTCTGTGGCGCCGTGATCCGATGGCGGGCCACGGTGGAACTCCCGGAGGACGTCGACCGATCAGGTTGAGCCGGCCGGTACGGCGGCTGCCAGACGTATGGCCACGCCACCGCCGGTGCCGTCGGACACCGGTCGCCATCGGCCGCCCAGTGCTCGCACCGCGGCATCGATCAGGGCCAGACCCAGCCCGGTCGGTCGGTCGGCGGTCCGGGTCGGATCGCTCGGACCGAAACCGTCGGCGTCGACGGCTGTCTCGGCCGGGAGCCCGGGGCCCGGATCGAGGACCTCGAGCTCGACGTCATGGCCGGCTGCAGGACCGTTCCGCTCGACGAGCCGGGTTCGGATCCGCACCGCTCCGGGCCCGGCGTGGGCAACACTGTTGCTCATCACCTCGTCGAGCGCCAGGTCGAGCGGAGGATGTGCGGCGACGATGTCGGCCTGCGCTATCTCTTCGATACTGAGAAGCTGGCCCGCCTGCAGACAGTCGCCCACCCACCGGTCGTGGAGGTCGGCAACGATGTCCATGACCGATCGATGATGGCTGGTCGTTGTGAGATCGGCACCGTCGAGGTCGGAGTAGAGGATCAGGCGGGAGACAAGGCGTTCGAGCCGGGCCGCCGACTGCATGGCCACCGACAGCCGCGGCGCGTTCTCGGCGTCCACGGTGTCGAGGTCGAGCAGCTCGAGCATGCCCATCAGTCCGTTCAACGGCGTCTTCAGTTGATGGCTCATCTCGGCCAGAAATACCGACTTCGTCTCGCTGGCTCGAGTCGCGACCAGAAGTGCCCGGTCCAGTTCGGCCGTGCGTTCCATGATCTGTCGATCGAGATCGCGGTTCGTCTCATAGAGGTCCCGGGTACGCGATTCGGCGATCTGCTCCGCCGTCCGGCGGGCGATACGCTCCCGTTCGAGCCGACGCTCCAGGCGACGTAGGCGATCGGCTTCGCCGCCCGGCTCGCCGGTACGGTTCACGATTTGCCGATCCGGACGAGGAACACGGCGTTGGATTCGTCGTCGTCGGCGATGCGCTCGACGAGAACCGATTGCTCGAAGTGGTCGTCCACGGCCTCCAACAGGCCGTGAGCGAGATCCGGGAGGCTTCGGGTCGACCGGTAGCGGACCAGCAGCCCGTCGCCGCTGTCCTCACAGTCGAAGACCGGGGGCCGGGAGGCCGGATACAGCTTGAGAACCTCGGGATGGATGATGTCGTTGACACTGCGGACAAACGCCAACGGTTCGTCGGCCAGCGGCACCCTCGGGGGCAGACGATCCAGCAGCCGCGGTAGGGCGAGACGACCGACGGTTCGCAGCACGGCGTCCGGGCCGAGTCCGCTTCTGAGTGAGGCGGCGGCGACCAGGGCGACCAACTCGTGGTCGGGATAGTCGCCAAGGGCGGTATAGGCGCCTAGGAGTCCGGCGTCGTCCAACAGGTCATCCCATGTGTCGTCGCCGTAGGCCTCCTCAACCACCTCTTGAACGACATTGAACAACACACCCTTCATCGTTCGGCTCCGATGGCATCGATGAACTGCTCCATGGCCTGGGCGGTGAGTCGCCCCAACTGTTCGAGCTCCTGCAGCGCGTCGGGCGAACCGCAGCGACCCAGCCTGGCATCGGACTCGAATGTTGCCGCCGTCTCGGTCAGTCTCGACGCGCCGAGGGTGGCGCTGGTTCCCTTCAGCGAATGGGCCGCGCTCAGAACGGCTTCGGCGCCTTGCTGCCGGGCCGTGGCCAAGGTGGTGAGCCGCTGTGGCAGCTGGTCGACGTAGGTGCGAACCACCGTACGGAAGACGTCCGCATCCCCGATGTCGGCCAGCAGCCGATCGAGGGTCGCTGTGTCGATGACCTGGCCGATGGATGGATCGGGCCCGGCGGTATCCGGGGTGGTCGATTCATCGTCGGTGGATTCGTTCCGGAATCGACGCAGGACGCTGTCGAGCTCGGTGAGGCTCGCAGGTTTGGCCAGATGTTGGTCGGCGCCGGCCGACAGGCAGGCCTCGATGTCACCGGGCATGCTTCGTGCCGTCAGCGACACAACCGAGGTTCTGGGTCGGCTGAGTCGTCGTTCCCTTTCCCGAAGCCGACGAATCACCTCGAGACCATCCATTCCGGGCAGATGCCAGTCGACCAGCGCAATCGAGAACCGGGATCGTTCCAGGGCATCGAGCGCCGCCTCGCCATTGTCCACGATCTCGAACTCGTAGCCGAGGTGTTCCAATTGGGCTGCCACCACGAGTTGGGATTCGATGCTGTCTTCGACAACGAGAACAGCATTCAACACTGGTTGCCGGGGCGCGACCCTGCGCGATGTCCGAGGATCAGGAGTGTTCGGCATCCGGCGCCTCTCCCGAGAGGAGTCGGTGGAGCAGGTGGCCGAGAGCGGGACTCGAGACCGGCTTGGTCAGGAAGGCCGCTGTCGTACTCAACGCGCCGGTCGCGCCGCCGAGTTCGTCGGCATCGGCGAACCCCGTCAACAGGACGAATGGCACGCCGAGGTCGGGGCCGAGCCGGTCTCGGAGCTCGAGGCCGCTCATCCCCGGCATATCGTGGTCGCTGATGATCAGATCCACCTGCGTGCTGGACAAGATGGCGAGTGCCTCGGCCGGCCCGCCGGCCTCGATCACCTCGTGTCCGAGTCTGCCCAGTTGATGGCGGAGCACGAGGCGGGTGACATCATCATCGTCGACGACGAGAACTGTGGTTCTGGACACTGTCGGCGCCGGTGGTCTAGTCGGCTTCGGTGAAACGAAAGACCCGATCGAATCGGGTCAATTCGAACACCCGGAATGCGTCGGCCGCCGCCGGTCGAACCAGTCTGAGGTCGCCGCCGTCCTGCCTTGATCGCTTCATCCCGCTGACCAGGACGGCCAGACCGGCCGAGTCGATGAAGGTGACGGCGGCCAGATCGACGACGAGATCGACGATGCCTTGGTCCACATGGTCGGTGATGGCACGCCGCAGATCCGGTGCGGTGGTGGCGTCGAGGCGACCGTCGACGATCACTCGTCCAACCGTGATGGTGGAACTCGTGCTACGGATCTCCATGTGCACTCCTCTTCTCGCTTTCCGTCCCGACCTGGGTCGGTTGTGAGGTGGTAAACCGCAACTGCCATCGGTTCCCGCCGTCGTCGCGACCGACATCGAACCCATCGGTCAGTTTCCGTATGATCATGAGTCCGTAGCCGTGGACCTGGACCTGCTCGGGTTCGGCCACCGTGGCGGGATCGAACTCGGGGCAGGAGTCCACGACGGTGACCGTGAGGCCTTCGTCGTCGACTCGGGCGACCAGGCCGATGCGGCCATCCTCCTCCCCGTATCCGTGCACCACGACGTTGTTGCACAGCTCGACCAGAGCGAGCTCGGCTCTTGATCCCAGATCGGTCGCCAGCTGCGGCCCATGGCCGGCTTCGAGGACGGCCTTCAACCAGGGACCGATGATCCGCGTCGACAACGTGGTGGCGGGCAGGACAAGTTCCACCGGATCACGGAGCTTCATTGTGTCGCCCCCGTCCGACGTACCACCAGCAGGGTGCGATCATCATCCTGGGGTTGTGGGCCGCAGTGGGATTCCACCAGCACGAACAGCGTTTCGACCAGCTCGGCCGCCGTTCGCCCTCGGTTGGCGGCCACAGCCCCGGCCAGACGATCCTGTCCGAACTGAAGACCGTCGCCGTCAGCCTGTTCCACCAATCCATCCGATCCGATCAGGAGAAGATCATTTGGTTCAAGTTCGAACGATGTGGCGTTGGCGCTGACGTCGGGTAGCACACCGAGAGGGGGCACGTGGGGTGGAACCGGCTCGACGCGGCCCCGCTGATTGAGCAGAACGGGCGAATGACCGGCGTTGACGATGGACACGACGCCGGACTCCGGCTCCCACATACCGATGACGGTGGTGACGAACACGCCCGAATCGGAGAGATAGTCGTACACGTCGGCACTGATTTCTGCCAGGATCACCGCCGGATTCCCGCTGTTGTCACGGTGAGCGGCGGCGGTGGTGGCCGTGGACAACATCGTCATGACCAGGGCCGCTGGGAGGCCTTTGCCCGAGACATCGCCCACTGCGAACACCAGTCCGTGTCGGGTCATGGTCCAGGTGTAGTAGTCACCGCTGGCCAACCGAGCCGGTTGGTTTCGAGCGTACAGGTCGAGTCCGGGAACGGCCGGGCTACGACGGGGTAGAACCTGGGCGGCAAGGAACGACGCCGCTTCCACCTCGTGACGCAGTCTGGCGTCGGCCAGTTCCTGCCGGTGGGACCGGGCACGCTTGATCAGCCCGCCGAGATGACCGGCGATGGCCACCGCCAGCTTGCGGGTCGGGCTGTGAATGCGGCCGTCGGCCGGCCCGGCCACGATCAACAGGCCCGGTTCGTCATGGCCTATCGGGGTGACCAGCACGTCGTGGGTCAGGCCACTCGAGTCTCGACGGATCACGCCGGCTCGGGACATGTGGTCGGCATCGACCAGGTCGACGAGGGTCTTGCCCAGATCGTGGTCGCCCGCCAGCACGATGGGGGAGTCGGGAGCCAGAATGGCGATTGCCGGCGCACCGGTCAGCCGGTGGGCCTCGTCGGCAAGATCGTGGAGGATGTCGACGAGACCAAGTGATGTCGTCGAGCTCGTGGCCAATCGGTGGAAGGCCAAGGCCTGATCGTTGGCTTCCACCAACGCCGCGGTCGTGTTGGACAACTGGGATCTGGTGGTGGCGAGTCGATCCAACATGCGAGCGTCGGCCGACAGGCGGGACTGGGCCCAGCCCGGCTCGAGGCCGACGACGACCAGTGTCGCCACCGGATCGAAGACTTCGAGTTCGGCCTCGACACGCGACGAACTCCAACTCGGATTGCCGGCCAGCAGGAAGTGGAGACCGGCACGATCGACGAGAACACACTCGGCCCCGGCGGCCAGCCAGGCCCCGCAGATGTGGGCCAGCTCCTCCCGGATGTCGTTGAACACGGCCGGAAGGACCTGCAGCACGGTGGTCGATTGGTCCACGGCCATCGCTCTGTCAGCGGTCGAGGGGGACGCCGGGTCCGGAATCTCGAATGACGAATGCCCGGTCGAGCGCCGTGAGTTCCAGGATGACGCGGACCGGTGTGGACGGGGCGACCAGAACCAGGTCACCCCCCAGTTCCCGGGCCCGCTTCATGACTTTGGTCAGGACGGCGAGACCGGTGGAGTCGATGAACTCGACCTGTTGCAGATCGAGCCCGACAATCCTGGCACCGTTGTCGAGCAGCCGATTGAGACCGCTCAGAACCGAGTCGGCCTCGTGAGCGTCGAATCGTCCGGCGAGGGCCATCGACGCTCCATCGCCGGTTTCCGAGGTCTCGATGTCGAGGTGCACGGTCAGTCTCCTTCTGTCTGCCCCGTCGTCGGCCGGCATGCTCCGCCGTAGCGGCCGAGTGCCTCGTTCAAACGGATTCGGCCCAGATCTCGCAGGAATCGCACGGTGTCGCGCCCACCCTGAACCGTTGACCCGGGCGAGTCGAACCATCTGACCGCAACCTCGGTGACCCGAAGCCCGGAGCGGCTGGCAATGAAAAGCAGCTCGAGATCGAACGAGAAGCCGTTGATCCGCTGAACCGAGAAGAGGCGGTCGGCGGCATCCCGGCTGAAGAGCTTGAAACCGCATTGGGTGTCGTGATGGGAGAGGCCGAAGCCGATGCGTACGATGTGCCGGAGGCCTTCCGACAGAAGTCGCCGGCCACGCGATTTGCCGATCACGTCGGCACCGGTGGCGGCCCGTGACCCGACGGCGATGTCGGCCTCGCCGGAGAGGACAGGATCAAGAAGGAGGCCGAACTGTTCGATCGGTGTCGCCTGGTCGGCGTCGGCGAAGAGGATGTACTGGCCGCGTGCCGCCTGCACTCCGCGGCGGACGGCACCGCCCTTGCCGGTGTTCACGCCCGCCTGGATCACTCTGGTGTTGGCGAGACCGAGCTCGCCGACGATCTCACGGGTACGGTCCGAGCTTCCATCGTCGCTGATGATCAGTTCCCACGGTTCCCCCCGACTGCACAGGTGTGAAGCGATGGCACCAATGGTCGGGAGGATGCGTTCCTCCTCGTTGAAGGCCGGAATCACGACCGAGATCACCGGATCGACACCCAGCGGTGTCGTGGCCCACTTTCGGTAGCGCTCCAGTTCCCCGGAGCCCGACGTCAAGCCAAGTGCCTCGGCCGTCGGCGCCGGAGCGTGGACGGTGTCGATCTTGTTCACTTCCGAGCCCGCTGGGCGAGAATCCGCTCCATGTGGAACAGATGCCAGTCCATGACCTCGGCCATGGGGATTCCGGAGGCGGCGGCGAAGTTGCGACGGCCCTGTTCCAGGCGAAGCTGGTCGTCGTCGAGCAGCTTGGCCAGGGCATCGGCCAGGCTGTGGGCATCGCCGGGCTCGAAGTACTCACCCACGAATCCCTCCTCCTCGATGATTTCGATGAAGTCGCCGATGGCGGGAAGCACGGCACAACGGCCGAAGCTCCCGGCCTGGTGGAGGACACCGGAGCTACCGGTCGTCGATGTGTAGGGGAAGACCGTGACGGCGGCTTCGGTGAAGAGACGAGGCACATCATCCTCGGCGATGTAACCGGTGAACGTCACGTCGGCCAGATCGGCACAATCGGCCTGAACCCCGGCCAGGTAGCCGGGCGAGTTCGGGCTGTCGGTTCCGGCGATGACGATCCCGACGTCGTCATAGCCCCGCGCCAGCAGTTCGCGGTACGCCTCGATGAGGATCTCGACCGTCTTGTAGGTTCCCCACTTACCGAACGCGAGTACCCTCCTGGTGCCGGGGGGTAGTTGGTAGATCGGTTCGTCGATCTCGTCGAAGGCACCGTGAGGAGCGAGCAGCACGTTGTCGCTGCCGTATTTCGTCCGCAGCAGCTCGACATAGCGGGGGATGGTCAGCGCCACATAGTCGGCTCGGAGTATGGCCTTGGTCAGGGCGGTGCCGGCCGCCTTGAGCAGCCGGGCCATCACCGACGATCGGGCGAACCCCGCATCCCGCATGTCGACGTTCTCGACGAGATTGTGAAGTATCACGACCGTCGGCACCTTCATGAGCCGTAGAACCAGGGGGGTCAGAAGACCCAACCCGCCGGCGATCTTGGTATCTCCGAAGGTGGCGAACTGAAGGTTGAACATGACGACGTCGGGCCGGGATCGGCCCACGTGCCAGGCGATTCTGAGAGGATTCAGAGCACTGTTGAAACGCCAGGCCGTCCTGGCCTCGACTCCGGCTACGGGACTCGGCGGGCCCTCGTCGGTCTGGTCGGCGAGCAGTACAATGTCCGCCACTTCGGGTTTTGCGGCAAGGTTGGTCACGCAGTGCCACCCGAACTCGTTCAGGCTGTTCCTGCCGGGCGGGAAGGCCGTGACGAAGCCGATTCTGAGCCCCTCACTGCGATCATCGTCGTGCACAATGTTCCTCTCGGACCGGCTGGACTCACCTGGGGTGATAATCGGTTGCAGCGAGAGGTTCTTTAGCCTGATTGTTTGGTCAGGACCGGTCCCGGCGGGTGTCACCCAGGCCGATCCGTCGAAGGTCTCGACCGTGACGGCGTCGGGCAGCAGCGCTTACACGACCTCGGGTTCATAACGCCAGTGAAGGAAGGTGACGTCGGCCCATCGCTGCACCATGACCGGCCGGGCGATGGCCTCTGCGTCATCGGCGCGCAATCGTGGAGTCGACGCAGCCCTGGTCATGGGCTTCTCCTCATGTCGATGCCGCCACGATCATGGCCCCCGCCACCACGGTTCGGGCCGACCAGCCGATGGTGCGGATCCAGTTGGTCAAAACCAGCCGCCGGATGACGGCCCGATCGTGGCCGTCGCTGAGCCTGGTGTGGGCCGGCACCTGGAGGAACACGGTGCTGGCGTGGATGACGGCCAGCAGCACCAGACCCTCGATGGCCAAGGTGGCGCCCACGGTGTCGAGTTCGGTGCCGGCGATGAGCAGGGCGGTCACACCCTCGACGGCCATGAAGGGCCCTACCACCCATGAGGTCAGTCGCTGGTGTTCCCGTTCGTACACCACGAAACTGTCGGGGCTGATCCGGTTGAACAGGGGATAGTGGTTGACCTGCACGAACCAGATCAGCCCGGCCATCGCCGCGGTGGCGGCCAGGTGGATCGTGAGCAATAGGGCGGTACCGGCAGGCATCAGTCGAGGTTACGGTGTCGCCGGCGGCCCCGGATGCAGACCGGCGCCTAGCGCTGCTTGGCCCGCCATTGGGGTAGGCTCTCCGCCTCCCGGCCGATCGAGGTCGACTCACCGTGGCCGGTGTGGACCACGGTCTCGGCGGGCAGGGTGAACAGCCTGTGCTCGATGGAGTCCAGGATCTGGTCGTAGCTGGAGAACGAGCGTCCCGTTGCGCCGGGTCCGCCGTGGAACAGTGTGTCGCCGGAGAAGACCACCTGGTTCTCCCGTAGGTGGAGACAACACCCGCCGGGGGAGTGACCGGGGGTGTGGATCACGGTCAGCTCGGAGCCGGCGATCTCGATCACCTGTCCGTCGGCCAGTGAGTTGTCGACTCGCCGGTCGGGGTAGACGACCTCCCACAACATGGTGTCATCGGGATGGAGGTAGATCGGAGCCCCGGTCTCGTCGGCCAGTTCGGCGGCGGCGTTGATGTGGTCGTTGTGGCCGTGGGTGGAGACGATCGCCTTGAGCCTGCGCCCACCGAGGGCCTCCAGGATCGGTCGGTGGTCGTGGGCGGCGTCGAGCACGACCACCTCCCGGTCGTCGCCCACGATCCACACGTTGTTCTCGACGTCGAAGTCCTCACCGTCGAGGCTGAAGATGCCGCTGGTGGTGATGTGGTCGATGCGGGCCACTAGAGAACCACCACCGATCGCAGCACCTCGCCTCGCTCCATCTTGTGGAACGCCTCCTCGACCTCGTCGATGGAGATGGTCTCCGACACGAACCCGTCGAGGTTGAGACGGCCCTGCAGGTAGAGGTCGATCAACATCGGGAAATCCCGGCTGGGCAGGCAGTCGCCGTACCAGCTCGACTTGAGCGCACCGCCCCGACCGAAGATGTCGATGTAGGGCAGCTCCACCTTCATCTCCGGATTGGGCACCCCGACCAGCACAACCGTGCCGGCCAGGTCCCTGGCGTAGAACGCCTGCTCGTAGGTCTTGGGAAGGCCGATGGCCTCGATGGCCACGTCGACCCCGTTTCCACCGGTCAGCTCCCGGATCCTCTCGACCGGGTCCTCGTTCGCGGAGTTGATGGTGTGGGTGGCCCCGAATTGCCTGGCCCACTCCAGCTTGGTGTCGTCGATGTCGACGGCGATGATGGTGCTCGCTCCGGCCAGTCGGGCGCCCTCGATGGCGCCATCGCCCACGCCGCCGCAACCGAATACGGCCACCGAGTCACCCCGGCCGACGCCGCCGGTGTTGATGGCGGCGCCTATGCCGGCCATGACCCCGCAGCCCAGCAGACCGGCCACTTCCGGCTTGGCCTCGGGGTTGACCTTGGTGCACTGGCCGGCGGCCACCAGCGTCTTCTCGCAGAACGCCCCGATACCCAGTGCCGGCGACAACTCGGTGCCGTCGCTGAGCGTCATCTTCTGTGCGGCGTTGTGGGTGGCGAAACAGTACTGGGGTTTGCCCTTGAGGCAGGCCCTGCACTGACCGCACACGGCCCGCCAGTTCAGGATCACGTAGTCACCGGGGTTGACATCGGTGACCCCGTCACCAACCGATTCGACCACCCCGGCCGCCTCATGGCCCAAGAGGAAGGGGAACTCGTCGTTGATGCCGCCCTCCCGGTAGTGGAGGTCGGTGTGGCACACGCCGCAGGCCTGGATGGCGACGACGGCCTCGCCCGGGCCGGGGTCGGGAATGACAATGGTTTCTACCGAGACCGGTTCACCCTTGGCCTTGGCAATGACGCCGCGCACTTCCTGTGGCATGGTTTTCGTTCCCTTCGTGGGTGTCTCGGTTCTTGCTTCTGGTCCGCTCCGCCTGACCATAGTCAGCTCGGTCGGCTTGGCCAAGCCCGGCGTGACCGTTCCCACCGGCGAGTTGGGGGGAGGGGGGTGGAGTCAGGTCTGCTCGGCCACGGCCCAGCGGGCCCGGCGGGCGTCGGCGTAGATCCGGCGAAGGTGACGCATGGGTACGAATGCCATTGTGGCGATGACGAGCGAGACGATCGCTGTGGTGCCGTACCCCGACTGAACCGCCTCCGACACCGAGGCGCTGACGTCGGTGCCGGCGCCCTCCGCGCCCTCCCCGCCCCCGGCCAGCAGTTCCTGTACCGGTTCGACCGAGCCCAACGAGTTGGACACCACCAACAACAGCACAGACCCGCCCAGGGCCGAACCAAGGGTGAATCCCTGGTTGCGCATGAACTGATGGGCGGCGGTGGCCCGACCGATCTGGTTACTGGGTGTGGCCACCCTCAGCAGTGACAGGGCGGCGTTGGTCGACAGGCCGATGCCGAGTCCGGCCAGGCTGAGCCCGGCGAAGAGCCCGGGCAAGGGCCAGGTCAGGCCGACGGCGACCGCCGAGACGGCGAGTCCGGTCACGGTCGAGGTCACACCCAGCAGCATCACCGTCGTCTCCGACAGATGATCCATCAGCCGGCTGGCCACGTTGGCGCCCGTCGACCAGCCCAGGGTGAAGAACAACACCGACCAGGCCGTCAACCCGGGACCGGCGCCCCGCCCCGCCGACACGTACAGGGTGATGTAGATGTTGGTGGCGAAGGCCCCGATCAGCAGCAGACCGATGACCGAAGCCAAACCCAGGTAGGGGCGACCGATGACGTGTTCCAGCCGCACCACCGGTTTGTCCCGCCGCCGGGCGTGGAACCGGTACACGACCACGGCCACGACCGCCACTCCGGCCCACAGCACCGAACGGATCCCGATCTCATCGACCGCCAGCAGTGAGGTCAGGGTGAAGGCGGCAATGAGGCCGGCTCCGAGCCAGTCGACGGACGTTGACTCCGCCCCTTCCTGGCGTGCCGGCATGGCCCGCCAACCGGCCACCAGCGAGATCAGGCCGAGGGGCAGGTTGAGGAAGAAGATCCATCGCCACGACAGCGCGGTCAGCAGGAAGGCGGCGATGGCCGGCGCCGCCGCCCCCATCACCCCCCAGATGGTGGAGTTGGCGGCGAAGGCCCGCCCGACCAGGGCGTCGGGGTAGACCAGGTTGACGGCGGCCAGCGTGGCCGCGATCAACATACCCGAGCCGGCGCCCTGGATCATGCGGATTGCGATCAGCACCGTCATGGTCTGGGCCAGCCCGGCGGCGAACCCGGCCCCGGCGAACAGCGCGGCCGACCACCGGAAGATGACCCGGGTCCCCAGTGCGTCGACCAGGGGTCCGGCCAGCACGGTGGCCAGTCCCGATGCGAAGAGGAAGGCGGTGATGGTCCAGGGCAGCAGATCGACCCGACCGAGATCACCGGCCAGCTGGGGAAGGGCGGCGGCCACCGCCGTTCCTTCGAACGCGACCAGGGCCACCGTGGTGTAGATGGCGACCGAGGCGGCCAGAAAGGGCGGCGACAGCAGCCGGCGGGCCGACGGGCGTTCCGCCGCCGATCGGGGCGGGGTGGTGCTCATTGCCGGACCGTGGCGGTGTTCAGAACCTGGTCGATCGATCGGGCCAGCAGATCCACAGCCTCGTCCAACTCCGAGTCGGTGATGATGAAGGGCGGGGCCAGGATGACGTGGTCGCCCCGTACCCCGTCGGCCGCCCCCCGGGTCGGGTAGCACACCAGTCCGTTGTCGAGGGCCGTCGCCCGCAACCGGTCGCTGACCGTCAGGGCCGGGTCGAACGGCTCCCTGGTGGCCCGCTCGGCCACGAACTCCACTCCCCAGAAGAAGCCCCGGCCCCGGATGTCGCCCACATGAGGGTGATCGCCCAGCCGGTCCCGGAGCCTGGTCTCGAGGCCGTCGGCCATGGCCGCCACCCGATCGATCAGTCCCCGTTCGAGCAGGGCGGTGACCACGGCCAGGCCGGCGGCCGCCCCCATGGGGTGGGCCTGGTAGGTGTGGCCGTGCACGAACACCCCCGAGCCGTCGGTGATGGTGCGGTAGATGTGGTCGGTGCACAGCATGGCCCCCAACGGCTGGTAGCCGCCGCCCAGTCCTTTGGCCAGGCAGATGATGTCGGGGGCGATGCGGTCATGCTCGCAGGCGAACAGATACCCTGTGCGGCCCATGCCGCACATGACCTCGTCGAGGATCAGGAGCACCTCGTAGCGGTCGCAGATCTCACGAATGCGGGTGAAGTAGCCGTCGACGGCGGGAACCGCTCCCAGGGTGGCGCCCACCACCGGCTCGGCAAGGAACGCCATCACCGTTTCCGGCCCCAGGCGAAGGATCTCGTCCTCGAGCTCCTGGGCCACCCGCTGGCCGAAGTCGTGGCTGGATTCACCGGTGACCCGGTGCCGGTACTCGTAACACGGTGAGATGTGGGAAACCTCGACCAGCAGGGGCCCGTAGGGTTGCCGCCGCAGCACGTTGCCGCCGGCGGCCAGGGCCCCCAGGGTGTTGCCGTGATAGCTCTGACGGCGGGCGATGAGCCGGTTGCGCTCCGGCCGGCCCCGTTCGATGAAGTACTGGCGGGCCAGTTTGATGGCCGCCTCGATGGCCTCCGAACCGCTGGACACGTAGAACATGCGGTCGAGGTCGCCCGGGGCGTGGCTCGTGGTCAGCTCGGCCAACCGCTCGGCCGGTTCGGTGGTGAAGAAACCGGAGTAGGCGAAGGCCAGCTGGTCGAGCTGGCGGTGGAGGGCGGCCAGCACCTCGGGATCGCCATGGCCCAGACACGACACCGCCGGTCCGGCCGAGGCATCCAGGTAGCGCTTGCCCTCGGCGTCGACCATGTAGCAGCCCTCGCCCCCTACCGCCACCGGCGGCACGTCGCTGGCGTAGCGGGCGAAGATGTGGCTCACCGCCCCGAGCGTAGTCGCCGCCGTTGATCGGGGCCCAGGCGGCGGGTCGCTCGTCACAACCCATGTCATCGCCGGCCACTAGAGTTGATCCATGGCTCTGGTTGATCCGTTTCTCGGTCCCACCGACGGCGCCGAGATCGATGTCGATGCGGTGACCGCCCGGCTCGACGCCTTGGAGGCGGCCGCCCCCCCTGGATTCCGCGCTGAATACATCAGGGGCGCCATCGTCATGAATCGTCCGGTTCCCATCCACTCCGTGACCATCTATCAGCTGACCAAGGCTCTCGACCGTATTGTGCCCGACGGCTGTGTGCCCCTGAGCGGCCTCCGGGTCGGCGCCGGTGACTCCTGGATCGTGCCCGACATCGTGGTGGTGGAGAAAGTGGCCATGTTGGCGCCCGATCGAGTCGACGACACGCGGCCCCTCGCAGCCACCGACGTGATCCTGGCGGTGGAGGTGTTGTCGGAGTCCACGGCCGATATCGATCGAGGGGCCAAGGTCGACCTGTGGCGGCAGGCCGGCGTCGACTACTGGGTCGTCGAGCCCGGTGACCCGTGGGGCGCCATCGAAGCCCACCCTTTCGGCGGCGGTAGAGTGGACCCCGAGAAGCTCTGACGCTCCGATCCGGTCCCGGCTCGCCAGGGGTGATGGATTCTGTGATGGACTGGATTGATGGATGTCTCCGCGGTGTACCTCGAGCTGTACGGTCGCATCGGTCCTCTGGCCGAACGGGCGGTGCAGGGTTTGACCCCCGATCAACTCCGTCACGCTCCGGAACCGGGGGTCAACCCCATCGGCTGGCTGATCTGGCATCTTGCCCGGGTCCAGGATCATCACATCGCCGAGGTTCTCGACACCGGTCAAGTCTGGGTGGACGACGGGCGGGCTCGGCGTTTCGGGCTCGAGCCCGATCCGACCAACATCGGCTACGGCCACCGGCCGGAGGATGTCGCCGCAGTGCGACCCGAGGGTCCCGACGTGTTACTCGACTATCTGAGCGCGGTGGAAGCCCGCACGAGACCGTTGCTGCACGACTTGTCGGCCGAGGATCTGGACCGCATCGTCGACCGACGTTGGGATCCACCGGTGACATTGGGAGTGCGCCTGGTCAGCATCGCCGATGACAGCCTTCAGCACGTCGGCCAGGCCAACTATCTGAGAGGCCTGTGCGGTTGGTGAGTGAGGGTGGCAGGTGTTGCCCCCTCAATCCTCAACCCGGGGTGGTTGTGTGTCAGACTTCACCCTGATTGAATGAAAGCGATGTCCAGCACCACGTTCGCCGGCCCGATCGTAGTACTTACCTAGCGCACGCGGCTGCGAGACTGTTGCGTGCGCTGAGCCTCCCACAGGGAGGCTCTTTGGTTTTTCACCCGTCCCTCTTCACCCGTCCTACGGCAACCCCCCGAAAGCACCGAAACCATGTCCGAGCAATCGACGAGTCAACCGATACGACTGAATGGTGGCCAGGCCCTCATCCTGAGCCTGGAGATGGAGGGGGTGGAGGTGGTGTTCGGCTACCCCGGCGGCGCCATCCTGCCCGTCTACGACCCCATCATCGACTCCAAGATTCGTCACGTCTTGGTTCGCCACGAGCAGGGTGCCGGTCACGCCGCCGAGGGATACGCCCATGTCACCGGCAAACCCGGCGTGTGCATGGTCACCAGCGGTCCGGCCGCCACCAATATCGTGACCCCCCTGGCCGACGCGTACCTGGATTCGGTTCCCATGGTCTGCATCACCGGTCAGGTCGCCCTGCCCGCAATCGGTACCGACGCCTTTCAAGAGTGTGACACCACCGGTATCACCCGCTCCATCACCAAGCACAACATGCTGGTGACTCGGGCCGAGGACATCCCCCGAGCCGTCCACGAGGCGTTTCACATCGCCACCACCGGCCGTCCCGGTCCGGTGCTGATCGACGTGCCCAAAGACATCGTCGATGCCAACAACCCCAATGCCTACTTCGATTTCACCTATCCCCCCGACATCGACCTGCCCGGCTATGCGCCCGCCGCCGCCCCCAGCCCAACCTCGGTCGACGCCGCCGTCGAAGAGATGATGAAGGCCGAGCGGCCCGTGCTCTATGTCGGCGGGGGCGTGCTGAAGTCCCGAGGGGCCGAGGTGTTGCGCCGCCTGGCCGAGATGGGCAACATCCCGGTGGTCACCACCCTCATGGCCCGAGGTGCCTTCCCCGACAGCCACGAGCTGTGTCTGGGAATGCCCGGTATGCACGGCAACTACACCGCGGTCACCGCCATGCAGCGCTCCGATCTGCTTGTCGCCATGGGCAGCCGGTTCGACGACCGGGTCACCGGCAAGGTCGGTGCCTTCGCCCCCGACGCCAAGATCATCCACGTCGACATCGACCCGGCCGAACATGGCAAGGTCCGCCGACCCGACGTGTCGGTGGTCGGGGACTGCCGGGTGGCCATGGAGGCCATGGTGGCCAAGTTGGAGGCCAAGGGCGGTTCGAAGGCCTTCGCCGACCACACCCCGTGGCGCCGGCAGCTGTCGGGATGGCAGGAGAAGTACCCGCTCACCTACCAGCCGTCGGCGCCGGATGAACTGCTCAAACCCCAGCAGGTGGTCGAAGCGCTACGCGACGCCTGCCCGGCCGACACCATCGTCACCTCCGGGGTGGGCCAGCACCAGATGTGGACCAGCCAGTACTGGCGGTTCGATCATCCCTACACCTGGGTCAACTCCGGTGGGCTGGGCACCATGGGCTTCTCCATTCCGGCCGCCATCGGAGCCAAGACCGCCTTCCCCGACCGCATGGTGTGGGCGGTCGACGGCGACGGTTGCTTCCAGATGACGGGCCAGGAACTGATCACCGCCTCGGTGGAACGCATCCCCATCAAGGTCGCCCTGCTGAACAACGCCTACCTGGGCATGGTGCGTCAGTGGCAGGAGCTGTTCTATCAGGAGCGCTACTCCGAGGTCTACCTCAGCCACGAGATGCCCGATTACGTGAAGTGGGCCGAATCCATGGGCTGTGTCGCCTTCCGGGTGGAGGATCCCAGCGAGGTCGACGTCACGATCGCCAAGGCCAACGAGATCAATGACCGTCCGGTCGTGGTGGAGTTCCGTTGCCACAGCGACGAGAAGGTGTACCCCATGGTTCCGGCCGGGGGCTCCAACGACGACATCCTCGTCGACCCGTCGCAGCGGGGAGACACCGAATGAGAAGCCGATGCCTCACGCCGGGGCGATGCATGAGAAGCCGACGGCCCCTACCCCAACCGAGCTCAGGAGACGACCGATGACCGACAACACCCCGCACCGCACCATCGTGGTGCTGGTCGAGAACAAGGCCGGCGTGCTGGCCCGGGTGGCCGACCTGTTCGCCCGCCGCGGCTACAACATCATCTCCCTGGCCGTGGCCCCCACCCACGAAGACCGCTTCAGCCGTCTGACCATCGTGGTCGACGTCGAATCGGTGCCCCTTGATCAGATCGTCAAGCAGCTGTTCAAGCTGGTCAATGTGGTCGAGATCGCCGAGTTGTCGCCGAGCGAGTCGGTGGAGCGGGAGTTGATGATGGCCACCATCAAGGCTCCCCAGGAAACCCGGGGCCAGATCATCGAGATCGTTGACATCTTCGAGGGCAAGATCCTGGCCGTGTCACCCGATCACCTCACGGTTAGCCTCGACGGCAGGCCGTCGAAGCTGGACGACTTCGAATCGTTGATCGAGGCCTACTCCATCGTCGAGCTGCAGCGCTCGGGACGTATCGCCCTTCCGAAGATCGGCAGGGACGTGCCCCGACTGCGGGCCGTCGTTTGACAGGGCCTCGCCCTTTCAACCCGAGTTCGGCCGAACGGCCGAACTCCCCTTACACACAAGGAAGGTCTTAGTCAATGGCGAACATCTACTACGAAGCCGACGCCGATCGATCGCTGATCGCCAATCGAAAGGTGGCGGTTCTGGGCTACGGGTCGCAGGGCCACGCCCACGCCCTCAACCTCAAGGAGTCTGGCATCGACGTCCGGGTCGGCTTGCGGGAAGGGTCGTCCTCGGCGGCCAAGGCCCGGGAGGCGGGGCTGACGGTGAAGCCGATCGCCGAGGCTGTGGCCGAAGCCGACGTGGTCATGATGCTGATGCCCGATACCGAGATGGCGGCCATCTACACCGATCACGTCGAGCCCAACCTCAACGACGGTGATGCCCTGTTCTTCGCCCACGGTTTCAACATCCGGTTCGATTTGATCAAGCCCCCGGCCGGGGTCGACGTGTGCATGGTGGCTCCCAAGGGTCCGGGCCACCTGGTTCGCCGCACCTATGTGGAGGGCGGTGGGGTACCGGCCCTGATCGCGGTGGAACAGGATGCCACCGGCAACGCCACCGGACTCGCGCTGGCTTACGCCGACGCCATCGGTGGTGCCCGGGCCGGCGTGATCGAGACAACCTTCACCGAGGAGACCGAGACGGACCTGTTCGGCGAGCAGGCTGTGCTGTGCGGCGGCACCACCGCCCTGGTACAGGCCGGGTTCGAAACCCTGATCGAGGCCGGCTACCAGCCCGAGGTTGCCTACTTCGAGTGCCTGCACGAACTGAAGTTGATCGTCGACCTCATGTACGAGGAGGGGATCGCCGGCATGCGCTACTCGGTCAGCGACACTGCGGAATACGGCGACCTGACCCGCGGCCCCCGCATCATCAACGACTCGGTCAAGGCCGAGATGAAGACCATCCTTGGTGAGATTCAGAGCGGTCGGTTCGCCGACGAGTGGGTGGCCGAGTCCCGCTCCGGTCGCGACAACTTCCACCGGCTGGAGCAGGCCGGTCACGACCACCCGATCGAAAAGGTGGGCAAGGAGCTGCGGGCCATGATGCCGTGGATCTCCCAGGGCAAGACCTCGGTTCGCGACACCTCGGGTGGTCAGGGCTAAGCCCGGTCGCCGACACCCGGTCCGTCCACGATCAATTTCGTCATTCATCGGCATCCGGTCCAGTACTCTGGCCGGGTGCCGATCGCTGTCCGAATCCCCGACACCGACGAACTTCGGTCCGTGGCCGACACGGTGGCCATCGCCCTGCTTCAATCGCCGGGCGACGACGAGTCGTGGGCCAAGGCCCGGCCGAGCTGGGAGTCGATGTCGTCGCTGGCCGCCTTCGATGTGGACGAGGACGACGGCGGTGACGGTACGAGAGCACGCCGCAAGGGTCGTCCGGTCGGCCATGTCGGTCAGTTCCTGGTAGAGACCGTGGTTCCCGGTGGGGCCACGTTGGGTACCGGGGCAGTGTCCCGAGTAGGCATTCTGCCCACCTACCGCCGTCGGGGGGTGGCCACCCGTCTGATGGAGGCCCTGGTGGCCGATTCGGTCGAGCGATCCTTGCCCTTGATGAGTCTTCGGGCCAGCGAAGCCGTCATCTACCAGCGTTATGGCTTCGGCGTGGCCGGTGAGTTTGCGGCCATGGCTGTCGACGCCGGCCGAGCCCAACCGGTGGCCAACACCGCTCCTGGCATGGTCACCCTCCTTACCCCCGGCGAGATCCTGGAAACGGTGATTCCGGTGTACCGGCGTTGTCTGCAGCAAACCTCGGTTGTTCGACCGGGAATGCTGGTCAGACCCGAGTCGTTCTGGCAGCGCTACTTCCGGCCGGCGGTGGAGCTGACCGACGGTTCGTTCGTGGCCGTCCACCATTCCCCCGACTCCGACAGCCCCGACGGTTATGTGCACTACGACGTGGCCTGGGCCGACGATCCGGCGGACGGCGGCCGGGGCAAGGTCCACGAGATCGTCGGCCTCGCCCCGGCGGTCGAGCTGGCGCTGTGGGACTACCTGTTCGGCGTCGATCTGATCCGGACATGGACGGCGTGGGAGAGACCGGTCGACGACCTGATCCGCGTTGCCGTCGCCGATCGGCGGGCCTACACCATCGAATCGGTCAGCGACGAGCAGTGGCTTCGCCTGATCGATGTCGACCGTTGCCTGACGGCCCGAACCTACAACGCCGTGGAGGGTAGCGTGGTCTTCGCCGTCAGCGACCCACTGATCGAGGCCAACAACCGAACCTGGGGAATCGACCGCACCGGTGCCGCGGCAACCACCGAACGTCCCCAGTTCACGGTCGACATCGCCACCATCTCGGCCGCCTACCTGGGCGGCACATCATGGTGGGCCCTCGACGGCTCGGGTCGAATCGACTGGGTCGATGGGACCGATCGAGCCGACGTGGTGGCCATCGCCGACCGCTTGTTCGCCTCCTGCCCGATGCCGTTCTGCGGCAGCTTCTTCTGAGTGGCTTCCTCCGACCCGGTTCCCCCGCGACGCCCGTCGTGGCCGGCCCCGAACTCGGTCTTCACTTCATCCACCGGGTGTCATAGATTGAAGCCATGAGCGAACCCGACTGGCTACCGCCCCAACCGTACGGGCCCGGCTCCCTACAGCCGGGCGTGGTGTCGCAGGACGACCGCACGTGGGCCATGGCGTCCCACATCGGAAGCCTGGTCACGGCCTGGTTCGCCTTCGGCTTCATCGCCCCACTGGTGGTGATGATGGCCAAGAGCGACTCGCCGTTCGTCCGGCGGCACGCCGCCGAATCACTGAACTTCCAACTATCGATGCTGATCTACAGTGTCGTGGGCGGTATCGTCGCCGCAGTCGTGATCGTGCTGACCCTCGGCCTCGCGCTGCTGGTCGTGCTGCCGGTGATAGTCGTTGTTCTTCTGGCGGTCCTGGTGGTGGTAGTCCAGGCCACCGTCAAGGCCAACAACGGCGAGGACTACCGGTATCCGCTGACCATCCGGTTCTTCAGCTGAGGCACCCGGTGGTCTTGGAGCTGACGGCCAACTGCACCTTCGACCCCGGTTGAAACTAGGATGTCGAACCGCCGGGCCGCAACGGTTCCGGTGTGTGCCGGCATCGCTGAAGGGAGCCCGAGATGGGTGAGTTCATACGGATCGAGGAGTCGTCGGTCGAGGGGGTGGCGATCCTGCGGCTGGATCGGCCCAAGGTCAACGCGCTCAACAAGCAACTCTGCCAGGAGATCATCGACGCCGCCGATGAGTTGGAAGCGAGGGCCGACGTGCGAGCCGTCGTGGTCTGGGGCGGGCCCAGGATCTTCGCCGCCGGGGCCGATATCGCCGCCTTCCCGACCGGGGAGGGCTATCGGGATCCCTCGGACATGACCGACGTGCTCAACGACGCCTTGAACCGGATCGAAAGCCTGCCCTACATCACGATCTCGGCCGTCAATGGTGTGGCCCTGGGCGGCGGTTGTGAGCTGTCGATGACGACCGACTTCCGGATCTGCGGCCAGTCGTCGTTGTTCGGACAACCGGAGATCCTGCTGGGCATCACCCCGGGCGGTGGGGGTACCCAGCGCATGCCCCGGTTGATCGGCCTCACCAGGGCCAAGGAGATCTGCTACTCCGGCCGCAACGTAGCCGCCGACGAGGCGTTACGGATCGGCCTGGTCTCGGCCGTCCACCCCGACGACGAGGTGCTGGACCGGGCGGTGGCCATGGTCGCTCGATTTGCCTCCGGTCCCGCAGCACTGACCAACATCAAGCGGGCCATGCAGGACGGCTACAACATGGACATGCCCGACGCCATGGCGGTGGAGAAGCGGGAGTTCGTGGGTTCGTTCCAGACCGACGATGCGGTGACCGGCATCACCAGTTTCCTGGAGAACGGGCCGGGCAAGGCCACCTTCTCCGGCCGATGAGCCGGGCGGCGATATCCCCCTTCCCGGTTCCCGGCGACATCGGTGAGATCCTGATCACCGAGGAGCAGATCGTGGACCGGGTGGCCGCCATGGGCCGCCGGATCGCCCACGATTTCCGGGGCGACGTGCCCATGGTGGTCGGAGTGCTCAAGGGCAGCGTGATCTTCGTAGCCGATCTGATCCGAGCCATCGACGGACCGGTCCAGCTCGATTTTCTGGCCGTCTCTTCCTATGGCGACCAGACCAAGAGCACCGGTGTGGTCCGCATCATCAAGGATCTGGACCACGAGGTCACCGATCGTCACGTCATCATCGTCGAAGACATCGTCGATTCCGGTCTGACCCTGCGCTACCTGATCGAATACATGAACGCCCGGCGGCCTGCCAGCGTTCAAACCTGCACGCTGTTGCTCCGGCAGGGCGACCACACCAATGATCTCGATGTCGACTATGTCGGTTTCGAGATCCCTCCTGCCTTCGTCGTCGGCTACGGACTGGACGCAGCCCAGAAGTATCGGAACCTGCGCTACATCGCCGAGTACACCGGTTCCTGAACCCGAGGGGGAGGGTGATCCGTCGTAGTGGGTGACGGTGGCTTCCCGATCTTCGAGCTCGTAACCGGTTTGTAGTGAGGCCGATGCCGACTCGATAGGTTGACCCGGTTGAACCGGGCCAACCCGTTGACCCCGGTCCCACATCGACCATCCCACGACCGAGGAGTCCCACCGTGCCCGATTGCCCAGCCCCCGACGGTTCCAGCCCCCGCCAGACCAGCTTCGACGGGGAGTTCCCCATGTGCATCGATCCGTCGAAGACCTACACGGCGGAGATGGTGACCAGCATGGGCACTCTCACGATCGCCCTCGATCCGATCGCTGCTCCCAAGACGGTCAACAACTTCGTGAACCTGGCCCGCTACCACTACTACGACGGCCTCAATTTCCACCGGATCATCCAGGGCTTCGTGTGCCAGGGCGGTTGCCCCGAAGGTTCGGGCCGTGGCGGGCCCGGCTACCGGTTCGCCGACGAACTGCCCAAGCCCGGTCGCTACGAGATCGGCTCGCTGGCAATGGCCAACGCCGGGCCCGACACCAACGGCAGCCAGTTCTTCATCATCAGCGGTCCCAGCGGATCTGGACTGCCGCCCCAGTACTCGCTGTTCGGCAAGGTGGTGGCCGGCCTCGATGTGGTCGACGCCATGGAGAAGGTGCCGACCGGTCCCGGTGACCGACCCAACACCGACGTCGTCATCGAGTCGGTGACCATCCACGAATCCGACTGAGGCGCCCGAGATGCCGAGGCTCGGTCCGGACCCGGTCCTCGGCTCAGGATTCTCAGCTCAGGAGTTCCTTGACCAGCGGCGTCGGGAAGCGGACCTTGAACCGGCTGTCGCCCAGAAAGTCCCGTAGTCGAGCGACCTCCTGTTCGATGGCCGGTACCCGGTCGCCCAGATCGTGGTCGTTGTCCAGGAGGCGCCAGGCGATCTCACCGTCGGGGCGTTGCACCCAACCGCCGACAATCCGACCGTCGATCCATATCGTCGGACCGCCGTTGCCGTTGGTGTCGAACAGCTTGGAGGCCAGGGCGGGGTCCAGGTACCAGTCCCGCTGCTTCCAGCCCATGGTCGCCGGATCGAGGGCGGGCAGCAGGGCCACCGACGATCCGGGTCCGTCGACCGGAGGATCGACATGGGCGGGGTGGACATATCCCGCTCCACCGTCGAGCGTGACTTCGGTCGCCGCCTCCAGGGCACGGCGGGTGGCGGTTGCCGTCCACCCCGTCCACCACCGGACGTCCTCCTCGGTGGCCGGCCCGTAGCCTTCCAGGTATCGCAGGACCATATGGCGCTGAGCGGTTCGGGCATCGAGATCGGGCCGGTCGATCACCGTGTCCGAGATCTGGTCGGTGCGCATCCAGGTGTAATGGGAGTTGATCCAGCTCCCGCCGGCCGGCTCCATCCGGGTGATGGTGGCGTCGAACCCCATCAGCATCAAAACCCGGTTGAGGGCCGACACGGTGGCGCTGTAGTTCTTGCCCGGGGACAAGTCGAGCAAGACCCGGAACCGGGGGAGCCGCTGTCCCAGTTCCCGCGTCGGGAGCGGGCCGTCGGCCAGCTCCTCGAGTACGGCCGACTTTGCCCGCTCGATCCACTCCTCGGGTTTGTCGGGCCAGTCGACGCCCTCCGGTCGTTCCAGATCGGGCTCATCGTTCAAACCATCCAGGAACTTGATGAAGCGACGATGTTCGGCCGCCCCAAACTTCCTGGTCGACGAAGCGTGAGCCAGGGCTGCGGTTTCGCGGTCGAACACCCACAGGGTTCGACGCATGGCATGGTGGCGGATGGTCGACCCGTCGTGCAACTGGCGGAAGATCTCATCGACCGACAGGTGCGGAAGGCGGGCGGCCAGTGTCAGGTAGACGGTGACCGGGTCGCTGGCGTGCAAACCGACGAGACGACGGGCCATGTCGGCCACCGTGGCCGGCCGATCGTCGTGGGTCGGCAGCAGCCGCTGGGTCAGCCGAGTCCGACGGTGCTCATCGCTCCAGTGGGCCGAAGCGGGCTGCGGGCCGGGGGGCGGGCCATCGATGACCATCAACCGGTTATACCTCCGAGGCGAGACGATGACCACTGCACACTGTTGTCCCGGCCATGCCCGTACCGTCGATCGAGGATCGGAGTCCCGCTGGTCCGTTCGACCCATGCCGCGCCGAATCAGCCCATCGCCGCCCGTTGCCCCATCGTCCACGATGGCAGAGGCAAGTAGGCGATCCGGGCGGGAACGACATGGCGACCAACGACTATCCACCTCCGTCACATCGGAACCGCCCGGCCGGTCACCGGCCCCGACGCCCTCAGCCGCCGAGCCGACTGGAGGTTGAGCCCCGGGCCGGCTATCGATCGGGTCGGGTGCTGGAACCCACAGTCCGGTACAGCATCCCGACCGCCACCATCGCCGCCGGCCCTCGGAGTAGCCGGGAATTGGAGATGCGTCGTCGAAATCGGCGGCGCCGGCTGGCCCTGACCGCAGCCGGCGTGGTCCTGACCGTGGCTGTGGTCTTCATCGTCCTCGTGCCCATGATCCAGGGCGGGATCGGCTAGCGGAGCGGCGACTACCATGGCGTCATGACTCAGATCCTCGACGTCGACCTGCTGGCGTTCGAATCCGGCACCGAGGGGCAACGCCGGGCCGTGATCGATGCGGTTCGGCGAAGCCTGGCCACCGGGTTCGTCTACACCAGCCATGACCTGAGCGAGACCCTGCTCGATGACGCCTACGGCATGCTGGAGCGGTTCTTCTCCCTCCCGGTCGAGGAGAAGGCGAAGGCCACCGTGCCCGGTTCCCACGGCCAGGCCGGCTACACCGGGTTGTTGGTGGAGACGGCGGCCATCAGCGACACGCCGGACTGGAAGGAGATGCTGAACTGGGGGGCCCGGGTCCCGTCGGGTCACCCATTGCGGACGCGGTTTCCCCATCGCTATCTGGGTCCCCATCTCCCCGAGGAGCAGGTGCCCGGTATCACCAAGGTCTTGCTCGAGTTCTACGACCGGGTGTTGGAGCTGCAGCGCCGGTTCCTTCGCATCATCGCTCTCGGTATCGGATGCCACGAGACCTTCTTCGATCAGATGATCACCAACGGGACCACCCTGACCCGGGCCATCCACTACCCGGCCATGAGCCTGGCGCCCGATCAGTCCCATGTCTGGGCCGCCGAACACGGCGACATCAACCTCATCACCGCTCTGCCCCGAGCCACCAGCCGGGGGCTTCAAGTGAAGACCGACGACGGTTGGGTCGATGCCGTTCCCCCCGACGACGGGGTGATCATCAACACCGGGATCATGTTGGAGCACATCACCAACGGGGTCATACCCCAGGGAATCCACCGGGTGGTGGCCGACCCCGATCAGCCCGGTGATCGCCACTCCGTGGTCCAGTTCTGCCATCCCACGCCGTGGACCATCCTGGCCCCGGTGCCCACCTGTATCACTAGGGACAACCCTCAACGGTTCGCGCCCATCGAGGCCGGAGATCTGCTGGACCAGGTGCTGTACGACATCAATCTGGTGGAGGACGCCCGCCGGGTCGAGGGGGGCGGCGCCGACTGAGACCGGGCGACGCCGGCCAGACCGGGTCGCGTACTCCACCCTCGATCGAGCGATCGAGATCGCACACGATTGTCGGGTGATCGCTGTATCCGAATCGGCCTCGGTGCCGTCTTTGATCATGACAAGTTGGTGGCCCCGGTCGGCTGTGGTTGGCTGACCCGTCCCGGTGGGAATCATCAGTTGGGCCATTGATGGACTTCGGTCGTCGCCCGACGATCCGACATACGGAGGGATTCGACATGCCACAGCAACCGTTTTCGACGCGCCCGAGCCCCGTTGGCCCTGCTGCCGTGATCACCGACCCCGTGACCGAGCTGTACGATCCACTGCTGGAAGCTGCCCGTCAGGCCTTTCACGGCAGCCGGGTGGTCAGATCGGTGGTCTACGGCACGCTGGAACCTCTCGAGTTCGAAGCGCTGCTGATCAGCTTCTGCGCCCTTGGCACGCAGGTGACGGCGCCGGTCCCGGACTGGATCGAACGGGCCGGCCGGGCCTGCCTGGATCGGGGATACCACACCATCGGATTGGCGCTTGTGCACCATGCCGACCACGAGGCGGGCCATGAGGTGCTGATGGAGGCTGACGCCCGTTCCCTCGTCGACGCCTGGAACCGGAAGGCCGGAGCCGTCGATGATGTATTGACGGGCTCCGGTGTCGGACGTCGGCCGTCGCTCATCGAGGTCGACTCCCTGCTGGCCGCTCCACCGACCGAGGGCAGTCGGGCCTATGTCGAACTGCACGAGTCCGTCATCGCCGGTGATAGCCCGTTCGCCCAGATCGCCATCGAGTACGAGATCGAGATGCTCTCGATCACGCTGGGAACGGCATTGCTCGGTCAGATCCGGCGGCTCTTTCGACCGCAGATCCTGGATGGTCTGACGTTCCTTACCCACCACGTGGAACTCGACGAGGGTCATACCAGGTTCAACCGGCGACAGCTCACCGAGTTTCTGACTCGACACCCCGACACGGCCGCAGTGATGGCCCGGGCCGGGTCCAGGGCGCTCGATGCCTACGGACTCTTCCTCGACGACTGTCATCGGCTAGGCCGCACGCTGGTTGACGGTGGCCGGGAATGGAGCGGACGATGACGAGTAGGCACGACGGGGACTCGGTGATCACGGTCCGCTGGGCCGAGACCGATGCTGAACGCCTGCAGCTCTACCGACTGCGGGCCCGCATTTTCTTCGGGGAGGACATCCTCCGGGGCGACCGTGGGGCCGAGCTGTTCGACATCTATGACTGCTACCGGTCGACTCGAAACGTGGTGGCGGTCCAATTCGATACCGAGGGTTCCAGCCGGGTGGTGGGTGGATGCCGACTCACCCATCCCACCGACGGCGTCGGCATCCTCGATTCGCCCCTCTACGATTTCCGCCCGTTGGTGGGCCCTCATGCACCCACCACGGCGCTGGGATCGATGCTGTGCGTCGACCCCGGGGCCCGGGGTCGCCATGACATCGGGCGCCGGGTGATCGAGTTCGCCGTGGCCCACGGTCTCGGGCCCGAGATCACCGCCGTCTGTTCGGCCGTCCGGCCCGGTCTGGTCCCGTTTCTGACCAGGTTGGGATGGCAGGTACTGGAACCCGAATTCCTCCACCCGGTCGAGAAGGTAGTGGTGGTTCCGATGTGGTGGCGGGTGCCGGCACGGGCCGAAGTGCCCTCTCCATCATGCGGGTCTACAGTTGATACCACCTATGGCCAAGAAGACCTTCAGTGAAGACGAACTACGAGCCCGCCTGACCCCCGAACAGTTCGAGGTCACCCAGAACGCCGGCACCGAGCGTGCCTTCACCGGTGTCTATCACGACAGCAAGCAGCCCGGTACCTACTCCTGCATCGTCTGCGACGAGCCGCTTTTCACCTCCGACACCAAGTACGACTCCGGCAGTGGCTGGCCCAGCTTCTGGAAGCCGATCAGCGACGACAAGGTGGAGATCAAAGTCGACCGGAGCTACGGCATGGTCCGGACCGAGGCGCTGTGTGCCACCTGCGGGGCCCATCTCGGTCACGTGTTCCCGGACGGTCCCCAGCCCACCGGTGACCGGTTTTGCATGAACTCGGCCGCGCTCAATCTCAAGCCGGCCGACGGCGACGACTGATCTGATCTTTGCCGCCCACGGGTGGGGAGAACCGAATACCCTGTGACCGTCAACCTGGCCACGTCACCGTTGACCGTCGTAACCACCGCCTCCCCGGCGACGGTCGGCAGCAACGGTTCGGCGGCATCGGCCGGGCCATGTCCAGATCGAGGAATGGAGTATCCCATGGCCGCCAACCGCATTTCCCAGCGCGTCGGAGCAATCGCACCGTCGGCCACCCTGGCGGTGACCAACAAGGCCAAGGCGCTCAAGGCTGCCGGCGAGCCCGTCGTCGGCTTCGGAGCGGGCGAGCCCGACTTTCCCACCCCTGAGTACATCGTCGAGGCCGCAGTGGCAGCCTGCCACGACACCAGGAACCATCGGTACAGCCCGGCCGGTGGTCTACCCGAACTCAAGGATGCCATCGCCGCCAAGACCGAACGGGACTCGGGCTACCGGGTCGACCCTGGTCAGGTCGTGGTCACCAATGGGGGCAAGCACGCGGTGTTCAACGCCATCGCCGCAGTGGTCGACGAAGGGGACGAGGTGCTGATTCCCACCCCGTACTGGACCACCTATCCCGAGCCGGTTCGCCTGGCCGGCGGCGTGCCGGTCGAGGTCACCACCGACCTCGGTGCCGGCTTCAAGGCCTCGGTCGACCAGCTGGAGGCGGCACGGACCGACAAGACCAAGGCCTTGATCTTCGTCAGTCCGTCCAATCCGTCGGGCGCCGTGTACAGCCGGGGCCAGATCGAGGCCATCGGTCGGTGGGCGGCCGACAACGACGTCTGGATTCTTACCGACGAGATCTACGAGCACCTGGTCTACGATGACAATGAGTTCCACTCCATTCCCGCTGTGGTACCCGAGATCGCCGATCGATGCCTGGTGCTGAACGGGGTGGCCAAGACCTATGCCATGACCGGATGGCGGGTGGGATGGGTCATCGCCCCGCCCGATGTTGCCAAGGCCTTGACAAGCCTGCAGTCGCATCAGACGTCCAACGTTTGCAACGTGGCCCAGATGGCGGCGCTGGCCGCGGTGTCCGGCGACCTGTCGGCCGTGCACACCATGCGGGAGGCGTTCGACCGGCGTCGCAAGATCATGCACGCCATGTTGTCGGAGATGAGAGGGGTGGAGTGCCTGCTTCCCGAAGGAGCGTTCTATGCCTTCCCCTCGTTCGTGGGCCTGCTGGGCCAGACCGTTGCCGGCACCAGGATCGAGTCCACCCTGCAACTGGCCGATCTGGCCCTGGAGCGGGCGAAGGTGGCCTTCGTGCCGGGCGAGGCCTTCGGCAGCCCGGGTTATGTCCGGTTCTCGTTCGCCCTCGGCGATGACGATCTGGGGGCGGGTCTGAGCCGCCTCGACGAGTTCCTGGCCACACCATGACGGGACTGGCCTTCGGAACCTGGCCGTCGCCCGTCACCGCCGAACTGGTTGCCGCCGGAGGGACCCGATTCGGTGATCTGGCCACCCGAACCACCGACGACGGCGTGGAGATCTGGTGGCTCGAGTCCCGACCCAGTGAGGCCGGTCGCGGGGTTCTGGTGCTCCAGCGCCCAGGTCGGGAGCCGGCCGATCAGCTCGATGCTCCGTGGTCGGTGCGAACCCAGGTTCACGAGTACGGTGGAGGGTCGTTCTGGCTCGGCGCTCGCTACGTGTACTTCGCCCACTGGCCTGATCAGCGCCTCTACCGGTTCGATCCCCTTCGGCCCGGGGAATCGACACCGCAACCACTGACAACCGAGCCACCGACCGAGCGGGGGTGGCGGTATGCCGACGGTGTGGAACACCCCGACGGAACGGCCGTCGTTTGCGTGCGCGAGGACCATATCCACGGAAACGGAGACGATGACGGTCCCATCCAGCCCCGAAACGAACTGGTCACCGTGCCGATGGACGGCGGAGACGTGACCGTCTTGGTTTCCGGACCGGATTTCGTGTCCTCGCCCCGCATCTCGCCCGACGGTCGGTGGTTGAGTTGGATCCAGTGGGATCATCCCAACATGCCGTGGGATCAAACAACCCTCTGTGCCGCCCCGCTCTTCGGTGGCAACGGCACCGGTGCGACGTCACGTCCCCCATCGTCCCTCCGGGTCGGCAACGCCCAGGTCGTGGCCTCGGGAGCGGCGATCCAGGGTGCCGACTGGACCTCCGATGGCCGGCTTGTCTATTCGACCGATGAGTCGGGATTTTGGAATCTGGCGTGGTGGACGCCTGCCGGCGCCGGCCGGTTGACGTCCCTGCAGTACGCCGAAATCGGCTACCCGCCGTGGCTGTTCGGCACCCAGCACTGGACCGAGCTGAGTGACGGCAGACTGGGCGTGATCGTGACCAGCGACGCCACCGATTCCCTGGCCGTGGTCGACGGCGACGGCACGATCCACCCCGTTCCCCACACCGACGCCCCCGACCCCGAGCTTCCGGATCAGATCGCCGGTCCTCTCTCGGTCGTGGCCATCGCCCCCGGTCCCGACGGGACCGCCGCCACCCTGGTTGCCTCGGCCACGTCGCTGACCGCGGTGGCCTCGGTCGAGGTCGACTCGGGACGGTGGCGGATCCATCGCCCTCCCGACCCGATCGAGGCGTCCGGGCCGGCAAAGGCCGGCGACGGCGTCGGTCTCGCCGGGTGGTTCTCAGTCCCCGAGCCGGTGTGGTTCGATTCCGGCGACCACGACACCCACTGTTTCTTCTATCCGCCCTCCGGTCCGCTGTCGGTGGTAGGGGAGCCCGATGGGCCGCCACCTCTGGTGGTGATGGGCCATGGCGGTCCCACGTCGCACGCCACCCCGGCCCTCAACCTCAAGATCCAGTACTGGACCAGCAGGGGATTCGCAGTAGCCGATGTCAACTACGGCGGCTCCAGCGGATTCGGTCGAACCTACCGTCGCCGTCTCAGCGGTCGATGGGGCGTGGTCGACGTCGAGGATTGCATCGCCGCCGCCGACCACCTGGCCCGGCTGGGCAGGGTCGACGGTGACCGCATGGTCATCCGTGGCGGTTCCGCCGGCGGCTTGACCGTGCTGAACGCCCTGATCACGTCGGACCGCTTTGCCGCCGGCACCAGCCTGTATGGCGTGGCTGATCTCACCGCGCTGGCCCGCGAGACGCACAAGTTCGAGCTGCACTATGTGGATACTATGGTGGGGCCGTATCCCGAGGCCGCCGACGTCTACCGGGAGCGCTCGCCCATCAACAACGTGGACGGCTTGTCGGCCCCGATGCTGGTCATGCAAGGTCTGGAGGACAAGATCGTGCCTCCCAGCCAGTCCGAGGCCATCGTGGCCGCGCTGGCGGCAAAGAACATTCCGCACGCCTATGTCGAGTTCGAAGGTGAGCAGCACGGCTTCCGTCAAGCCGCCAACATCGTGCGCTCTTTGGAGGCTGAGCTGTGGTTCTACGGTCGGGTTTTGGGCTTCGATCCGGCCGATGACATCGAGCCCCCGACGGGCGCTGTCGGCCTGTCCTCGTAGCCCGGCGGTCATGGGCGACGCCCCGAGGTGTGAACCGGCTGTGTGAACGGGGCCGTGTGGACTGATTGTGTGGACTGATTGTGTGGACTGATTGTGTGAACTGATTGTGTGAACTGATTGTGTGAACGGGGCCGTATTCGGGCAAGCTCGACCGGTGGCCAGGGACCAGACGATCATCGCCGACCGTATCGCCTCTACCGACGGGGTCGAACTCCAGAGCTATGACTTCGGCGGTGACGGGCCCCTTCTGGTGATGTGCCATGCCACCGGATTCTGCGGCGCCATGTGGGAGCCGGTGGCCCGCATACTGACCTCCGAGTATCGGTGCGTGGCCCTCGACTTTCGAGCTCACGGTCTGAGCACCCCTCCCGAACACGGTCATATGAGGTGGACGGGAATGGCGGCCGACATCGGCGTCGTCGTCGATCACTACGGCGACGGCGGCCCGATCCGGGCCGTGGGACATTCATTGGGCGGTGGATCCCTGGTGCTGACCGAACGGTCCCGACCGGGGACGATCTGTGCGGCCTGGACCTTCGAGCCAATTCTCTTCGGGCCCCCGGCGGCCAACGAGGAACCGGCACCGTCGGAGATGTCGGAGCGGGCCCGAGCCCGTCGTTCCGGCTTCTCGAGCCGCCGTGAGGCGTTTGATCGCTACCGCCACCGCCCTCCCCTCGACATTCTCGACGAGCGGTGTCTGCGAGCCTACGTGGATTTCGGCTTCGTCGACGACGACGGGCGGGTCAGCCTGGCCTGCACCCCGGAGTATGAGGCCCGGGTGTTCGAGCAGCACCGAACCGGTGCCGATGCCGAAGCGCTGAAGCTGACCATTCCCTGGATCATGGCCATCGGCGGTGGACCCGATGTCGTTACCGACGCGGTCGAGACGGTGGCTGCGGCCAACCAACACCTCCAGTTGATCCGCTACGACGAACTGTCGCACTTCGGACCGCTGGAGGCGCCCGATCGGTTGGCCGACGACATGTTGAAGTGGTTCACAGCCCAGGGCTGAGGTAGGGTCACCGAACCCCACGGCCGGGTTACGGCCGTCGTTCCTCTCACGGCTCAGTTGTTGGACACGACCAGTTGAAGATGGGGTCGAGCATCGAGATCGGCGATGCGGGGCCGGTAGAGCGACTCGGGCAGAACCCGGCGGAACCGTTTCAGAATCTCCTCGGCGTCAGGGCGGTCCACCGGATCATCGGCCAGCATCCGGTCGACGATGCCGGTCAGCGACACCGGAGCCGTCTCCAACAGGGTGGAGAAGGGTACCAGACGCGGACCATCGGTGGTGGCTCTGGTGACGATGCGTCCGGCGGCGGCCACATGCATGAGCGCCCCCAAGGAGTAGATGTCCATTTTGGCGTCGACGGTCACGCCGGGCCGCTGTTCGGGGGCCACCATGTGGTGTTCGCCCCGGCGCCCGTTGCCTGACCCCAGACCGGCAGGAATGGCGGTACCGATTGGCCGGATGTCACCGAAGTCCGAGATGACGATGGTGTCGGCCCGGGTCCGGACATGGCGCGGCCGGATGCTGAGATGGGCGTAGCCCCGCTGGTGCAGGTAGTTGAGGGTTCCGGCCAGCTCGAATCCGATGTAGAGCACGTCCAAAGCATCCAACCCTGTGCGTTGTCTACGAACGACGGATGCCAGCGACGGGCTGTCGAAGAACTCGAAAACGGCATAGGGCATCTCGGCTTCGAGGTCTGAATGGTAGACCTTGGTCATTCCCGGATGGCTGAGGTGGGAAAGGATGCGGGATTCCCGGGCCAGCTGTTCATAGGCATGGTAGGTGACCGGGCGCTGGGACGGGATCTTGATCCTCACCGGGGCCTCCCGGTTGTTGCTCCATGCCGCCCACACGTCGTTGTGGGTCGACCGCCCCAGCAGGCCGGAGGCCACGTAGCCCGGGGCCAGAAGGGTGCCCGGGGCGACACCCCACGGTTCGCTGACCGGACGCGGTGTTCGAGATGTAGGACGGAGGATCTGGGACCGGGTGATGGCCGGGACCTCAACCGTGGGAACCCGAACATCCCATAGCTTGGCGTGGTCGTAGATGGTGCCTTTGGTGCCGGACTCGTTGTAGGGCACGAGCTTGCCGTCCTGAAGTACCAGGACCCGATCCACCTTGCGGGCCACCGTCACCCGGTGGGAGGCCACGATGAGGGTTCTTCCGGTGGCCGCTCGGTGCAGGGAGTCGAGGAACAGGATCTCCTCACCGGTTGTCATGCCGCTGGTCGGCTCCTCCAGGACGAGAATCGACGGGTTGCGGAGAAGTACGCGGGCCAAGGCTATCCGCCGGCACTGCCCTGCAGACAGGACGAGGGACCCGCCCTGCGTGCCATCGCCGATAACGGTGTCCAGGCCGTTGGGAAGGTAGCGGGCGAAGGCGGTTACGTTGGCAACTCGGGCCGCCCACTCGATTTGGTGGTTGGGGACGTCCCGCATCCCAAACGAGATGTTCTCGGTGATGGTCCCTGCCTTGATCCATGGGTTCTTGGGCACCAATCCGACCGTCTTGGCGATCGAGTCCCTGGACATCACCTCGATGTCGAGACCGTTGAGGAAGATCGATCCGCTGTCCGGTCGACGTTGTCCGACCAGGAGGGACAGCAGGGCGGCCTGCCCCTCATCGGCCGACCCGACGATGCAGATCTTGTTCTGTGGTTCAAGTTCCAGTGAGACACCATCGAGCAAGGGGGAACCGTCATCGCCGGTGGCGAAGACGGTTCGGACCTCGAGCGAACAGGTGCGGCGGTCACGGAGCCGGAGCAGTCCGGCGAACCGTGGGTTCTGTTCAATTGTGGTCATGTACTCTTCGTTTGTCGAAATACCGCGTCGAACGGCTGCGCCAAGCCTTTGACAACTGCGAAGATATCGGAAATATGATCAGCCGTAAAGCGGGCAATTTCACCGTTGAATTCGCGACATCTCAACCTATATTTATCTAAATAGATCTCGAAGGTACGCGGTGAACCTGCAAAGAACAAGAGATACCGCGAACCAGGGTGCTGCGACGACAAGAACTGTTGGTGTCGCAGCTCGTTGTGAGGGAACGGCGACCGACGCCTCAGGCGACGGCTTCGGTCGCCGGCGGGTTGAGCAGCCGTTCGGCCGCTGCCAGCCCGGAGAGGAACGCCCCCTCGACTTTGGAGTCACCGAAACCATCACCGGCGAAGAGCAAGGCCCCCGGGTACGTGGCGGCCACCGCGTAACGCTCGGGGTACGGTGTCACCGGTCCCGAATAGCGCCAGCGCTTGACCTGGATGGTGGTGACGACGGCATCACTCAGGTATCGCCGTAACTCCTCATGAAGGTGGGCCAGCACTGCCGCGTCCTCCTCATCCCACAGTCGGGCGGAGAGACTTGGGCTGAGATGGAAGGTGACGGCCGGCTCGGGGCTGATGCCCTTGGCTTCGTTGTCGGCGATGAAGGTGAAGGTCGGATCAGTCGGTTGCTGGATCGCCCCCGGTGATGGAAGCCCGGGTGATCGATCGAGTGTGGCCATCACGGCGATGACCCGGTGGTATCGGACGGACTGCAGGGTGTCGGCCATGGTTGACGGCGTCGCTCCGGCCCGCAGCAACGCCAGCGATTGGGGGATGGGGGCGGTGCTGATGATCGCACCGGCGTCGTCGGGCTCGCGAGCTCCAGCCTCATAGACCACCGTCCAGTGATCCGGTCCGCCGATGATGGCGTTGGCCTCGACCCGGGTCATGATTCTGGGTCGTCGGGGATTGTCGATCGAATCGAGATCGACGTGCTCGGCCACGTACTTGGCGATGGCGTTCATACCTTCGAGGGCTCGATATCGGGGATGGCCGTCGTCATGGTCGAAGCCGTGGCACCATGGGGTGACGATGCCGGCCTCCAACCAGCCGTCGACCTCGGACTGGAAGATCGGGGTTCTCACGGTGAAGAACTGGGCCCCGTGGTCCAGCACGGCCCGGCCGATTCGTCGGGTGGCCAGGCGACCCCCGACGCTTCGTCCCTTGTCCACCACCAGAACCGATCGGCCGACCACAGCCAGACGCCGGGCGGCGGTAAGACCGGCCAGCCCGGCACCGATGATCAAACAGTCGACGGGATTCGCTTGAGAGTGATCAGGCTCTGCGGGGGCGTTCACTGCTGCACTGTTCTTTCCCTTCGAACCGGCCCGGCGAGGGAGGTTCCGCCTCCGGGCGGAACTCCGTTACGACGGCCTCCGGACGTCGGGCGTTCACAATCTGTCAAACGGTATCCAGCTGATTGTTGAACCACTCTCGAAATTGTGGACTCCGACGCCGTTGAAGGAGACGGTGTAGAGGATGTCGCCGACCACCACCGTCCGCATGATCTCGGGGGAGTAAATCCAGCAGTAGTCTTCCTTCGGTCGAATCGGAGCTTCGACAGCCGGCTCATCGTCCGACTCTTCATCCTCGACGAACCCGGCCTCGGCATCATCCGGGCGTGCGGTGGTAGCCGTGGTGTTGTCGGTGGGCTCGGCGCTCGAGCCCGGTGTCCGATCGGACCCCTCGACGATGTTGCCCTGATCGTCCAGTTCGACGTAGCGCCGAATCGGCCCGTCCAATCCCTCACACTCCTGGAGGTAAGGGTGGGCGACCCGGCCGACCTCGACCAGCTCCCGATCGTTGATCTGGACCATCACCGCCTCGGAGCCGTTGCGCTCCTGCTGTTCGGCCTCGAAGGTGTACTTCCACCAGCTCACGGGCACGACGGCGGTCTCATCCCAGTAGGTGAAGGCACGGGCGTCGTTGTTGACCGGGGTGTAGCTGCTGAACTCGGACCGGTCGGCCGGCGCCTCCACCAGGGGGAGTTTGTCGAGCTGGATCGGGTTGGCCGGATCGGACACATCGAACAGCGACACCACGGCTCCTTGAACGACACCGGACTCGTCACCATCCATGCCCACCCCCATCAGCAGACCGTCGTCCAGCGGGTGCAGGTAGTTGGAGAAGCCCGGGATCTTCAGCTCGCCCTCGACCGTGGGGTTGGTGGGATCGGACAGGTCGAGGGTGTAGAGCGGATCGATCTGGCGGAACGTGACGACATAGCCCCGGTCGCCGAGGAAGCGGACGGCGAAGATCTGCTCCCCCCGGCCCAGGCCGCCGACCTTGCCCACCTCGACCAGCCGACCGTCCTGCTCGTCCAGTACGGTGACGAAGCTCTCGCTCTCGGGCATCCCTTCGGCGAAGGCCCACGGGCTGCCATCGGTGGTGGCCACCCGGAGATAGCCGTCGTATTCGGACAGGCTGTACTGGTTGAGCAGATGGCCGTCCACGCTCCCGGAGGCCACATAGTCGGTGCGGTCGGGGTCGGTTATGTCGAAGGTGTGGAGCGCGGTGCGATAGGAGTCCTCGGGCTGGGGCATGCCGGATGCGGGATCGATGGTGGGCCACCGGGGCGTGGCCACCGCCATGCGGTCGGTGGAGGCGTAGACCGTGGTGGCGTCGGTGAAGACCGACAGGGAGTCCTTCAGGCGCAGCCCGTCGCTCAAATCAGCGGTCAGCACCACCAGCGAGCCGAAGCCGGCGAACTCCTCGGGCAGATGAACCCGGTCGCATTCCACGATGAGGCCCTCCTCGATCACATCATCGACCAGTCCGCCTGATCCCGATCCCTCGATGACCCGATAGGTCGGGATCCACTGCTCGATGGTGGAGTTCTCGATCAGCTCCCGGTTGAACTGCTCGGCCTGCTCCTCGGCCCCCGGATTTGATGGGAACAGGAACTCGAATCGGGAGGCCGAAGCGGTGAGGGCGATGCGAATGGTGCTGTCGATCTCCCGGGCCGACAGATAGCTGCCCTCGAACTCGAAGGTCCTCACGATCTCACCCCGGTTGAGATCGACCTCCATGAGCCGACCGGTGGGGGAGCCCGGGAACCACGACAGGTCGGCGGTACGGGCCGATGACATGAACGGCTGCTCGGTCCAGCCCGAGGTCATGAGGAGGGCGGTGTCGCGGTAGAGGAACAGTTCACCACCCCAGAACTCATCGGGCAGTTTGATGGTCCGCTCCAGGCGAGGGGGATCGGCGGTGACGTCGATGACCTGGATCTGGTTCTCGGCCACGGTGACCAGGCGGCGGCCGTCGGTCTTGACCAGATCGGCCTCGTCCACCCGCTGTTCCTGATTGTTGGTGCCGGAGAAGTCGCCGTCTGCTCCGTTGGCCCCCGCCTCTGCGGCCGGGGCCGCGCTTCGCTCCATGTCGGCGGTGGCGTCCCCGGCGTCCTCCGTGTCACCTTCCGCCATCTCCACGGCCATGTCGTCAACCGGCATGCCGAACCAGCCCTCGCCGAAACCATAGGGACCGACCCGCTTCGATCCCTCCTCCCTCAGCCGCTGCAGCAGGTCGTCGCAGTCGGCGACCGTCTCGAGCCCGGAGGTCAGGACGATGTCACCGGAATCGAGGTCGTCGGAGTCGGTGCCGTCGGAGCCGACACCGGATGACGACCCGCCGTTGCCGCCGGCCTCGGATTGGTCGCCATCGCCGGTGGTCGAACTGCAGGCCGCAACCAGCATGATGAAGGCCGTGACCAGGGCCAGGAACACCGGCAGACGGAGGCGGCGCCGTTCGGTACGGGGCAGGGCCGGGGCGTCCGGTCGACGGGTGGGATCGAAGTCGAAAGCGTTCATGGTGGGGCCTCGCAGGATGGTCGAGATCGTCAGGTATCCCTGTGACGTCCCGATCGGAAGGCTGGTTCCCCGCCCGGCTCATGTCGGGCCGGTTGTCACCGCTCTGTAACGACCGGTCAAGCGCTCCTGGTGTCGATCCTATGGATCGAGATCAGAGAACGGTACTCGGCATCCAGGACGGCCGGTTGGACTCGAACTCGGCGATGGCCTTGGCATGACGCAGGCTCAGTCCGATGTCATCGAGTCCCTGGAGGAATCGTTCCCGGGTGGCGTCGTCGAGGGGAAAGGCCTCGCTGATGCCCGCGGCCGGGACCTCCAGCAGCCTGCGCTCGACATCGATGGTGAACTCCAGATCGGGGTTGGCCTCGACCTCGTCCAGCAGCCGCCGCCCCAACTCGGTCGGGACCACCACCGGGACAAGCCCGTTCTTGGTCGAGTTGTTGCGGAAGATGTCGCCGAATCGCGGGGCGATCACCGCCTCGAAACCGCTCTGCTGGATGGCCCACACCGCATGCTCGCGGGAGGAACCGACACCGAAGTTCGGGCCGGCGAGGAGGATCCTGGCGCCGGCGAAGCGTGCGTCATTGAGCACGAATCCGGGATCATCGCGCCACTCGGAGAACAATCCCTTCTCGAACCCGGTCCGCTCGACCTGTTTGAGCCAGTCGGACGGGATGATCTGGTCGGTGTCGACGTCGGAACGGTCGAGGGGAACGGCTCGACCTGTCACGATTCGTACTGGCTTCATTAGGTGCTCCTGGTTCGGTCGTGGTTCAGTCGAGGTCGGCGGGCGTGGCGAACCGGCCGGTGATGGCGGTGGCCGCAGCCACCGCCGGCGACACCAGATGGGTGCGGCCACCCCGACCCTGCCGACCCTCGAAGTTGCGGTTGCTGGTGGAGGCCGAGCGCTCTCCCGGGCTCAGCTTGTCCGGGTTCATGGCCAGGCACATGGAGCAGCCCGGCTCCCGCCAGTCGAAGCCGGCGTTGGTGAAGATGGTGTCGAGACCCTCGGCCTCGGCCTGGCGCTTGACCGGGAACGAGCCGGGCACGACCAGGGTACGGACCCCGTCCTTGACCCGCCGGCCCTTGGCCACCTCGGCCGCCGCCCGCAGGTCCTCGATACGGCTGTTGGTGCAGGAGCCGATGAAGACCGTGTCGACCGCGACCTCCCGCATCGTCCGTCCCGGTGTCAAGTCCATGTACTGCAGGGCCCTTGCCGCGGCGTCCCGCTCCGATGCGGTCTCGAAGCTGTCGGGATCGGGGATCGGGGTGTCGATGGCGATGACCTGGCCCGGGTTGGTGCCCCACGACACGTGAGGTGCGATGGTGGAGCCGTCGATCGCCACCTCGGTGTCGTAGCTCGCCCCGGGGTCGGACAGCAGCCGACGCCAGGCGTCGACGGCCTCGTCCCACGCTGAACCGTGCGGCGCGTGCTCCCGTCCTTTCAGATATTCGAATGTGGTCTGGTCGGGGGCCACCATGCCGGCCCGGGCCCCGGCCTCGATGGACATGTTGCACACGGTCATGCGGCCTTCCATCGACATCGAGCGGAAGACGTCGCCCCGATACTCGATGATATGGCCGATGCCGCCCCCGGTGCCGATCCGACCGATGATGGCGAGGATGACGTCCTTTGGGGTGGTGCCGGTCGGAAGGATTCCGTCAACGGTGATGGCCATGGTGCGAGGTCGGGCCTGGGGCAGGGTCTGGGTGGCCAGTACATGCTCGACCTCGCTGGTGCCGATGCCGAAGGCGATGGCCCCGAACGCACCGTGGGTCGCAGTGTGGGAGTCGCCACACACCACGGTCATGCCCGGCTGGGTCCAGCCTTGCTCGGGGCCGATGACGTGCACGATGCCCTGGCCGGGCGAGCCCATCTCGTGGTTGACGATGCCGAACTCGGCGGCATTGGCCCTCAGGGTCTCCACCTGCTTGCGGCTGATGGGATCGGCGATCGGTTGATCGATGTGCTCAGTGGGGACATTGTGATCCTCGGTGGCTACGGTCAGATCGGGCCGGCGCACTTTGCGTCCGTTCAGCCGGAGGCCGTCGAAGGCCTGGGGCGAGGTGACCTCGTGGACCAGATGAAGGTCGATGTAGAGCAGATCGGGCTGGCCGTCGCTGCCGGCGTGTACGACATGGCTGTCCCACACCTTGTCGATCAGAGTTCTCGGTCGGCTGTCGGTCATGTCGATCTCCTGGGTCTTCATTGGCCGGCACCCTCCGAGTGATCGTGGTCGGAGGGCCGGGATTGTGATTACGGGTGACGGCGAGTGGGGCGAACGAAGCGAACCCGGTCGGTCGGCGGAAGCTCAGATCTCGATGTCGACCACCGTGACGTGGAGGTCGCCGCCCGGGGCTTCGAAGGTGACGGTGTCACCCTTGGCCGCGCCCACGAGCACCTGACCCAACGGTGAGCCGGGGGACATCACGGTGAGACCTTCCCGTCGCTCCTCGATCGATCCCAGCAGGTACTTCTCGACCTCGTCGTCGCCCTCGTAGCGAATGGAGACCACGCAGCCGGGCTGGACCGAGAGTTCATCACCGGAAACCGACAACTCGACGATCTCGGCGTTCTCGATGAGCGTGGCCAGGCGGGCGATTCGGCCCTCCATCTTGCCCTGCTCCTCCTTGGCCGCGTGGTAGTCGCCGTTCTCCGAGAGGTCACCGAGTTCACGAGCCGCCTCGATCTTGTGGGCGATTTCGATTCGACCCCGGGTCGTGAGGTCGTCATACTCGGACTTCAGCCGCTCGAATGCTTCGCGAGAGAGTTGGTGAGATTCTGCCACCCGGTTCATGGTAGCCGTATCAGATGCGGAGCATCTGAACTCGAGTTTGCCTGGGGCAAACGTCGCTGGGTCCGGGCCGACAAGCGGGTTCATGTTTGTTGTGGTGCTATCCGTATCAGATGCGGAGCATCTGAACTCGAGTTTGCCTGGGGCAAACGTCGCTGGGTATCAGATGCGGAGCATCTGAACTCGAGTTTGCCTGGGGCAAACGTCGCTGGGTATCAGATGCGGAGCATCTGAACTCGAGTTTGCCTGGGGCAAACGTCGCTGGGTCCGGGCCGACAAGCGGGTTTGGGCCAGGCTCATGGCCGGTCAGGCCGCGGGATCCATGATCTGACCGATGAAGAGGGTGGCTCCGGTCCGTTCGTCGACGATGCGGTAGAGGAAGGGTCGATCGAGACGAACCATGACCGGCTCCGCCGGAGCTGCGGTCAAGGCGACCAGCACGGCGGTGGCGGCCGCAGCCTCGATGCCGTCCTCGTCGACAGCAAGGTAGACCTCGTGGAGGACCTTGTCGACGAACAGTCGAGGGTCGTCGGCCATGCCTCGGAGGTTGCCCGGTTCGAAGATGTCGGTGACACCCATGGCCTTCAATGCATCGGCCGGTCCAACCTTGCTTCTGGTCTCGAACCGGGGAACGGCCAGGGGACCGCCGTCGGTTTGCACGCTCTCGTACTCGGCGAAAACCTGGTCCAGCGAGCCGGCGATGTCGTCGAATCGACCGTCGTCGGGCAGGATCACCTGGAGCGAAAGCTCACCGTTCAGCCTCTTTGTCGCTCCGACCCAACCATCACCCCGGGCCGAGGTGTTGCCGGCGCCCTCCATCATGGCCACCTCGACCATCGTCCCGTCCAGTCGCGTGAATGGTGTGGAGTCCGCAGTCCGATCGGCATCGAACGGTTCGAGCCACGACGCTTTCAGATACAGGGTGTTGATCAGGGCCAGCACGGTTGCCGGATCGAGCACGCCGTCCGGGATCAGTTCGGTGATGCGATCGTTGGTCTGCTCGGCCACCCACTGATTGATGCGTCGAGCCACCGCGTCGGGATCGGGGGCGAAGTCGACGGTGCTCAATACCGGGCCGTAGTAGGTGCCGATCGTGTCGAGGTACGCCGGCTCGAACCGGTAGCCGTCCTGGAGGTAGGCGGCGTTGGCCATCCTGACGTCGATTTCGCCGGAGTCGCCCTCGACGTCCCCCAGGTCGGTTGGGGGGCGTGACTCCAGGCTCTGTTCCAACGCGTTCATCGAGCGGTTGAAGGAATCAGGATCGTCGATGGCCAGGGCCTGTCGCAGCTGGTCCCGAGCGGTGCCGGTTGCGCCGGGTTCGACCATGGCGAGGGCCGCGACCAAGCCGGTCGGAGACAGCGAGACGTTGTCATCCGGTGTCAAGGAGCGCAGCTGCAGAAAGAGGTCTGAGCCGAAGCGGTTGACGGCCTCGCCGGCCGATGTCGGATCACCGTCCGGCTCGGCCCGTTCCGTCACCGCGACCGGTCTGGGACCGACATCGGTCCCGCTCTGACTGGCTGGTGTTGCCGTGACGTCGTCTGTTGCCGTCCCGTCGTCGTCATCCGATCCACAGGCCATCGCCATAAGGCCGACGGCCACAATGATGACCGAGAGGGCTCTCATGAACCGGATCGTAGTGCAGCCCCGCCGGATCGACGCGTCACCCCCGACCTCGAGGAATTGACGTCAAGGTCCTCCCAAGAGGCTGAGGAACCAGGCGGCGGCCGCACCGGCACAGTAGGCAAGAAGCCGAATGGGATCGGTGAATCGGGCCCTTAGATTGTGCTCGTAGTCGGCGGCTGTGGCCATGTCACCATAGATGTCGGATACCTCGATTCTGGCCCAGACGAAGGCGACGATCAGCGCCACCACCACATAGACCGAAAGAGCAATGCCGGCCCTCAGGCTTCCGGGAAGACGGCCGGCGCTGATCCGCAGCACGGTGGCAAGCATGACACCGACGGCGACGCTGATCCACGGCCATTCGAACATGTCGGTCGCCGCACCCAGGTACCACATGCCACCGGCAAGAATGGCGCCGAGTAGCGAACCGAAGGCGATCGTGAAGGAATCGGCTCGAGGTCCGGACGGCAGCAGGCGGAAGCGGCGGGAGACGCGGACGGTCGAGAACGTGCCGTCCTGGGGGGATTCGTTCTCCGCCTCCAGCCATTCCCTGGGAGCAGTCCGCGTGGACATGTCATGGATCGGCTTGTTCTCACTCATGGGGACCCGTGCCTCCTGATCCTGCGCCCCTGATAATGCATACCATCGGCCGTACACTCGTTATCTTGAGAAGCCGACAGACCACCGAGCACCACGAAACGAGCCCTCCGTGAGCGATCGAGCATCCAACACCGAACCAGTGACCGTATCGGATTCCGGTACCGGGTCCGGCCACCGCATTGCCGTGGTCGGGGGCGACGGAATCGGTCCCGAGGTCATCGCCCAGGGGTTGCGGGTGATCGATGCAGCCGGTGTGTCGCTGGAGACCACCGACTACGACCTCGGCGGCAGTCGGTATCTACGGGACGGTACGGTGCTTCCCGACGCCGTTCTCGACGAATGGCGGGGATTCGACGCCATCTATCTCGGGGCGGTTGGGACCCCCGATGTGCCGCCCGGCGTCATCGAACGAGGACTGCTGCTCAAGATGCGTTTCGCTCTCGACCTCTACATCAACCAGCGGCCGTTCAAGACCGGTTCCGGTGGGGGAGAGGTAGGCCACGACCTGGCGGTACACGATTTTGTCGTGATCAGGGAGAACACCGAAGGCTCCTATGCCGGCGAGGGGGGCTTCCTGCGGAAGGGCACTGCACACGAGGTCGCCACCCAGGGCTCGGTCAACACTCGAATGGGGGTCGAGCGCTGCATTCGCTATGCCTTCGAACTCGCTCGGAGTCGACGGGACCATGTGACCCTGGTGCACAAGACCAATGTCCTGACCTTCTCCGGCGACTTGTGGCAGCGAACCTTCGACCAGGTTGCCGGCGACTATCCGGTGGTGAACACGGCCTACAACCATGTCGACGCCGCCTGTATCTACTTCGTCCAGGAACCGCAGCGGTACGACGTGATCGTCACCGACAACCTGTTCGGTGACATCCTCACCGATCTCGGTGGTGCCGTATCGGGGGGAATCGGGCTGGCTGCGTCGGCCAATCTCAACCCCGACCGGACCGGCCCCTCGATGTTCGAGCCTGTGCACGGCTCAGCCCCCGACATCGCCGGCCGGGACAAGGCCAATCCCATCGCCGCAATCCTTTCCGGAGCCATGATGCTCCGTTTCCTGGGCGAGGCCGAGGCCGCCGATCGCATCGAGCGGGCCTGCGACGCCTGCGCCCACCTCACCGGCTCCACCACCGAGATCGCCGATGCGGTAATGGCCAAGCTCTGACCGGTCCCAACAACGAATTCGATCGGACGCATCATGGACACGAACCCATCACCGACTCGCACCGGGGCCGAGACGGCCACCACGATCAGCCGGGCCGGTCATCGCGCTCCGGAGTGGCCGCCGGCGGTCGACATCTTCGACACGACGCTGCGTGACGGTTCCCAGTTCGAGGGTATCGCCCTCACCGCCGACGACAAGTTGAAGATCGCCCGTCTGCTCGATGACCTCGGCGTGCACTACATCGAAGGGGGGTGGCCGGGAGCCAACCCCCGAGACGACGAGTTCTTCCGCCGAGCCGCCGAAGGGGAACTGGAGCTGACGACGTCGACCCTGGTCGCCTTCGGTTCCACCCGTCGCCCCAAGGGCCGAGTCGACTCGGATCAAACCCTGGCCAATCTGATCGGGGCCCGGACGCCGGTGGTGTGCATCGTGGCCAAGGCCTGGGACTACCACGTCACCGAGGCGTTGCGAACCACTCTGGACGAGGGCGTGGCCATGATTTCCGAATCGGTCCGCTATTTGGTCGACCAAGGCAAGCGCGTCTTCGTCGACTTCGAACACTTCTTCGACGGCTATCGGCGAAACCCCGAGTTCACGCTCCGAGCAGTGGAGGCGGCCGCAGTGTCGGGTGCCGAGGTGCTGGTTCTGTGTGACACCAATGGTGGCTCCCTGCCTCATGAGGTGGAAGCGGCCACCGCAGCCATCGTTTCCCAGTTCGCCCTGACCGTCGGAATGCACACCCAGAACGACACCGGCTGTGCTGTGGCCAATGCCGTGGCCGGGGTACGGGCAGGTTCGACCCACGTCCAGGGCACCATCAACGGCTATGGGGAACGAACCGGCAACTGCGATCTCACCACGTTCATTCCCAATTTGACTTTGAAGATGGGTATTCGCACCCTGCCCGAAGGGAGACTACGGAAGCTGACCTCGGTCAGTGGGCATGTGGCCGAGCTGGTCAACCTGCCGCCCATGCCCCACCAGCCCTATGTCGGCCAGAGCGCCTTCGCCCACAAGGCCGGTCTCCATACGTCGGCCATCGCCCGGCGGCCCGACGCCTACGAGCACGTCGATCCGGCCGAGGTCGGCAATGGGACCCGCTTCCTGGTTTCGGATCTGTCCGGCCGATCCACGGTGGAGTTGAAGGCCAAGGAACTGGGCCTGAGTCTCGACGGTTCCCAGCTCGGGGCCGTGCTGGACGAGCTGAAACGTCTCGAGCACTCCGGCTATCACTTCGAGGCGGCCGATGCCTCGCTGGAGCTGCTGATGCGCCGAGCCACCGGCTGGGCCAACCCGTTCTTCGAACTCGAGTCGTTCCGGGTGACGGTGGAACACCGCCCTGGACTTCCCATGGCCGCCGATCAGAATCCGCTCGGCCACTACGACGGGGTGGAGACCGAGGCCACCATCAAGATCCTGGTCGGAGGACAGCGTATCGTCGCCACCGGAGAGGGTAACGGTCCGGTCAACGCCCTCGATGCCGCGTTCCGCCAGGCCGTGGCTCAGCAGCACGACTCGCGATTCGCCGTCCTGTCCCAGGTCCGGTTGACCGACTACAAGGTCCGCATCCTTGATTCGGCCGAAGGCACGGGAGCCATCACCCGAGTGCTGATCGATGGCGGCGACGGTGAGCGTCACTGGACCACCATCGGGGTCAGCGAGAACATCATCGAGGCTTCGTGGCAGGCCCTCTCCGACTCGATGGTGTACGCACTGCTCGGGTCCCGGTCTGTTTCCGGGGCCGGTTGAGGAAGTCCACTATCCGGTGGGCCATGTCCGCCGGCCGGGTGTGGAGGAACAGGTGCCCGCCGCCTTCCACCACCTGGAGTTCGGCGTTGGGAATCCGGGCTGCCAGCGTCTCGGCGTTGCCCAGGGGGATGATGGGATCGTCGTCTCCGGCCAGGATCAGGGTGGGCTGGGTCAAGGTCGGCAACCAGGGAAAGCTCGTCCATCGGCGTAGAGCGGCCATCTGCCACCCATAGCCGAGAAGGGTCGGGGGCCGGCTGGATCGGACCCTGGCGTGCTCGCGAATCAGTTCGCGATTGGAGCGAATGGCCCCTCCGTACAGGGTGGGGGCAACGTGATACAGGTAGTCGCTGGAGTAGTAGCGAATGGGCGACATCAGGACCGACATGGCTGCGATCCGGCCTGGTGTCGAGGTCCAGCCATGCATGGTGGCGCACAGAATCAGGCGTCGCACTTGGCCGGGGTGACGATATGCCAGTTCCTGGGCCAGGGCCCCGCCCCAGGAAAGACCCAGCACATCGACCCGGCTGTAGCCGAGAGCATCGATGAGCTGGGACATGGTGTTGGCGAGCTGGCGGATGGTTGGGGGATAGAGGGGGGTCGACGAAAGGCCGACTCCGGGGGCGTCGAAGCAGATGACGGCCCGACCGTCGAGGTGCTCGAAGGCGTCGACGAACGAATCGAAGAGTTCTCCCGTAGCCCCGATGCCGTTGATCAGCAGCAGCGGAGGAGGGCCATCGGGCTCGCTGTAGCCCCGCTCGGTGACGGCGAGGCGGTGGCCTCCGACCTCGACCGTGCGTCGACCGAGGCGGTCGCCGCCGGGGTCGTCGGTGCTTCCCGATCGGCCCGTTTGCCCGCTACCGGACGTAGGTTCCTGGTGCCGGTCCGAAGCTGGGGTGCTCGTCGCTGTCGAGGCGTTTCGGGGCATTGATGAGGCCATCAGAGCGTTTCTTCAACCACGTGAACCAGTCCGGCCACCAGGAACCATTATGTGCGGTGGCCGATTCCAACCACGAATCGGGAGTGATACCGCCTTTGGCGCCCTCGATGATTGGACCGGTCAGATATGTCGCCTTGGGATTGCCGGGTGGGCAGACCATGGCCTGTACGTGGCCCGAGGTGCACAGCACGAACGTGCTGGACCCGCCCAGCATGTTGACCGTGCTGAAGCAGCTCTCCCACGGGGTGATGTGATCGGTCTTCCCCGCAATCACAAAGCTGTCGACGGTGACCTTATTCAGGTCGATCGTCTCGCCCAGCACTTCGACCCCGCCGGGTTCGAGCAGTGTGTTGCGCGAGGTGATGGCCATGAAGTCACCGTGCAGCCCGGCCGGAAGGTTGGTGAAATCGACATTCCAGGCCAGCACGTCGAAGGCCGGTGGCTTCTTTCCCATCAGATAGTTGTTGACCCAGTAGTTCCACACCAGATCGTTGGGTCGGAGCCAGGCGAACAGTCGGCTCAAGTCCCGTCCGGCGAGGATGCCGGCCATCCGAGACCGTTCGACGACGGGTCCGGCATTGGCACCACCGACCATGGACAACAAGAGGGTGGGGACCCCCCAGTCCAAGGCGGTCACCAGGAAACTTGCGCTGTTGATCCGCTCGTCCCCGACGGCCTGAAAGTAGCCGAGGACGGCGGCGGCCGTGATGCCCCCGGCGCAGACGGCCATCAGATTGATCTTGTCCTGCTTGGTCAGGGCCATGGTGGCGTCCATGGCCTCGATGAGGGCCAGAACATACTGATCGAGATCCCAGTGGCGGTGGTCGGCGGTCACGTTGCGCCACGACACCATGAACACCTGTTGGCCGGAGGCCACGGTTGCCTCGACCAGGCTGCGCCCGGGGCTCAGATCGAGGATGTAGTACTTGTTGATCTGGGGCGGAATGACAAAGAGTGGTCGCTTGCGGACCTTGGCCGTGGTCGGCGTGTACCGGATCAGCTCCAGCACCTCGTTCCGGAACACCACCTCGCCCGGCGTGGCGGCGATCGTCTCCCCCAGCACAAAGGGTTCGGTGTCCACCATGGACGGCATACCGCCGTTGTTGGCCTGGTCCCGCAACCAGTTGACAAAGCCCTGTTGCAGGCTCCGGCCCCTGGTCTCGATGGCGAACTCGATGGCCTCCGGGTTTCCAAGCAGAGTATTGGTGGGGGCCGCGGCCTCGGTCACCAGGTTGGCCAGGAAATGACCCTGCGCATTGGCGGTCTTGCTCAGATCGAGATCGTCCACATAGTCGTGGATCGAGGCCCGCCATGCCAGATACTGCTGGGCCACACGCCGCAGCACCGGGTTGGACGAATACTGGTCGTGTCGGAACCGACGATCCTTGCTGACCTCGATGTCGCTGGCACCGACGACGATCCTGGCCGTTTCCGCCGCCAGCCCGGCGCTTCGTCGCACGACGGCCGTGGGGTTGGTCAGGACTGCGCCGATGATCTGCTGGATCGTCAGCGGCTCCTCATGGTGCTCGACGCCAAGACCGATGGTGTCGCCGTCGTTGCTCGGGGGCGGGCCGAAGACTGGGTCGTAGAGCCGGATGGCATCGAAGGCCGCTTGAAGCAGTTCGGCATCACTTCGAGCCCCCTTCCCATTCGTGCGGGGTTCGTGGTCGGCGTCCTTGGTTGTGCTCATGGGCGGGTTCTCCGGGGCGCGAAAGGTCCTGAACGATGATTGTACACACTCAATCAAAATTGAACACTATTGCCAAATTTGATCTGTGCTAGAGTGACCATGCCATCCGCAGATGACCAGTCGACCGGAGCAACCCGTCATGGCCGAGCAGTACACCAGGAAACGGGAAAGGACGAGGGCCAAGCTGCTGGCCGCCGCCACCTCGGTGCTGGCTCGTGACGGCCTGGACGGGGCGACGATCGGGGCCATCGCCGACGAGGCCGGAGTGGTGGCAGGGACCGTCTACCACCACTTCTCGAATCGGGAGACTCTGGTTGAGGCGGTCATCGATGAGCTTGCCTCCAGCCTGCAGCTCGATTTTGAGGGGATCCGAAGCGCCGAAGTCGACCCGGCCGGCCGGGTTGCGTTGGCCGCAGTGGGTCTGGTGGAGCGTGCGGTCCGCGATCGTCGCTTTGCCGCCGCTTTCGGGCACCTGGTGCGTCGAATCCCCGAGTTGTCGCACCGGCTGCGATCCGATGTCGAGCAGGTCGTGAGGGACGGACTGGCGTCCGGGCGGTTCAGCGTGCCCGGCGATGTCGGCGGAGTGCCTGTGGTCGTCGACTCCCTACTCGGCATCGCCGCCAACGCCGCCCTGGCCGCCGATGACGGGCGAATAACGCTCGAATCCCGCTCGGTCGTGGCCCAGGTCATGCTGTCGGTATTGGGATTGTCGTCATCTGAGGCCGAGACCGTGGCCAAGGAGGCCGGAGTGGCGTTCGATCGAATGTAGCATTGGGATATCGCACCAAAGTGGGAGGATGACATGGCTCAAGATGCATGGCAGGAGATCCGGGACAAGGTCGAGGGCCTTGGCCTGAAGCTGAAGCTGCACCTCGAACAGGAAGCAGACGAGGGAGACGCCGAGGCCCAGCCCGGGGATACCCGGGCCGCCCTCGAGGAGATGGGCGACAAGCTGCAGGACGCCCTCAACAGCTTCGGTAACGCGGCCAAGGACCCGGCGGTCAGGGCCGACATGAAGGACATCGGCGTGCTGTTGCGCGACGCCATCACCGCATCGGTCTCCAACGTGGCCGGCGGGGCCGAGCGAGTCCTGAAGAAGACCAAGGGAGAGGTCGAGGACGAGGCCCAGGCCGAGGGTGAGGCCCAGGCCGAGGGTGAGGCCCAAGCCGAGGGTGGCGATCAGGCCTGATTACTTTCGGCGGGGCTGGATCAGTCCTCGGTCTGATCGTCGCCGCGGAAGCTGCGCAACACCTCGAGAAGTGCCCGCTTCTGGGATTCGGACAGGTCGGGGTCGGCCATGATGCCGAGTTCGGCCCTAACCGATCGCTCGTGGTGCTCCTCTGAGCCCTCCTTCGGATCGGCCCCCATGAATCGGAGCAGGGTGTCCATACCGATATTGAGACCGTCTGAGATGGAGCGAAGCACACGAATCGACGGTTCGTGCAGGCCCCGCTCGAGCTGGCTCATGTAGGTGTCGGAGAGGTTCACCAACGATGCCAGCTCGCGCTGGGACATCTCGGCCAACTTGCGCTGGGACCTGATGTATTTGCCCAACTGTTTCAGGTTGGACTGCCAGGGATCGTCTCGTTCCGACGCCATGTGGAGATCGTACTCCAGGTTGGGTGCTGGTTGTGAAGTGGTGGATGACCCCATGGCGCCCGGACCATACTCGATCCGGGCGCCATCGGTTGTCAGAAATTCAAGGTCCGGGCACCGGCCAGGTGTTGCGGTGGCCGGACCGACAAGGCCCGTTTACCGGGCCGGATGTCACTTCTTGGCGGTTGTCTTGGCCGTTGTCTTGGCCTTGGGGGCCTCTTCCGGCATCCAGGCGGTCACCATGTCGTGGGTGAAGGTCCGGCTGGCCTGCAGCCACTCGACGGTGATGTCGAAGGCCTGGTCGATCAGCTTGGAGTCGACCATGTAGGGCAGCTTGACATCGGGAAGGGGCAGTGAGTCGTACATCGAGCTGAACGAGTGGGCCAGCTCGCGGTTGGCCTTGACCATGCGGTCCTGGATGTTGGTCACGAGTTCGAGGCTCTGACGCTGGGCATCGACGATGGTTGATCCGATCATTACGGTCTCCTACGGGTTGTCTGCTTGAGGGTTGGCGGGGTGCTGCTGCACCGGTTTCCACCAAGTTCACTTGTTCTAATGCAAAGTATAGTGCGCATACCTTCCGGGGGCAAGCACTGGTCGTGTGTCTTGCGCCACATCAAGCGGTCCGTTCTGAGGTCAAGGAACCCGGAGCCCGGTCCCGGTCAGCTGTTGGCCCGTTCGTCGCGGAGCGCGCCCCGGCGGACCTTTCCGGCATCGTCGCGCAATGAGTCGCTCGACCACTCGATGGAACGCGGGATCTTGTAGCTGACCAGCCGTTCGCCCAGGAAGGCCAGCAGCCCGCCCTCATCCAGCTCGCTGCCGTCGGCCCGTTGCACGATGGCGTGGACCTGATGGCCCTTGTCCTCATCGGGAAGGCCGATCACCGCCGATGACAACACCTCCGGGTGGGCTCCGATGGCGGCCTCAACCTCGGCCGGGTAAACGTTGGCCCCGCCCACAAGGATCATGTCCTTCCGCCGATCGGCGAGGTACAGGTAGCCGTCGTGGTCCATCCAGCCCATATCGCCCAGCGTCTCCCAACCGTCGCGGGCCTCGGGCGTGGCCCCAACGTAGTGGTAGGTGGGAGTGTCACGATTGGTCCACCGCATCCACACCTCACCCTCCTCACCGGCGGGAAGATCGTTGCCCTCGGCGTCACAGATCTTGACCTCACCGGAGATGGGCTTGCCAACCGAACCTCTATGCTCCCTCCATTCATGCCCGGAGATCACAGTGAACATCTGGGCCTCGGTGCCGCCGTAGAGTTCGAACAGCGCATCGGGGCCGATCCAGTCCAGCCAGGCGTCCTTCAGCCACGGAGGGCAGGGCTCGGCAAGATGGAAGGCCACCTGGAGTGACGACAGGTCGTAGGCGAACTTGATGTCGTCATCCAGCTTCCAGATTCGCTGCATCATGGTCGGGACGAGGTAGACGGCCTCGGCTCGATGGTCGTCCACAGCTCTCAGGGTGGACTCGGCGTCGAAGCGTGGAAGCAGTGCGACGTGGCCTCCGGCCAGCAGTGTCAGGCAGCTCCAGATGAACGGGCCGTTGTGATACAGCGGGCCGGGCATGACCATGGTCCACCGATGCCTGGCGCCTATGGTGTCGGCCAGACCCTGCAGGGTTCTGCTGTGGATCGAAGGGTCGCCGGACACGATGAGCTTGGGTCGCCCGGTGGAACCGCCCGACGTCGGGGCCTTCCAGTACGGCGACACCCGGTCGGTTTGGGTGAACGGGCTGAAAGACTGCGACACCGAATCGGTGGCCGCCCCCGACGGCAGGCAATGGTGGCCCTGCAGCTGGGCTCCTATCACCAGCTTCGAATCGGCCAGCGCCACGATCCGCTCCAACTCCAGACCGGGGAGGCGGGACGACACCGGCTGGGGCACCGCTCCCACCAGCCAGCAGGCGGCGGTGGAGATGAGGAACTCGGTCGAATTGGGCTCGGCGATGGTCACGAAGTCCCCGACCTCGACCCCCAGCTCGATCATGCGGCTCGCGAATCGGCCGGCGGCTTGGTGGAACGGGGCGAAACCGGTTGTGATGCCGTTGATGGTCACGGCCGGGGCGTCGGGTTGTTCGGCGGCCAGCCGGCCGAGCCGTTGGGCAAAGCTCAGGTCCGCAGCATTGTCGGGGAGCATGTCGAGGGATGGTAGTCGGGAACTACCACGTCAGGCCATGGCGGTTCCCGCCGTTGATCCCGGCCCATGCCGGAGGCGGATTCTCGCCGCCCGGTAGTCCTGGGGGACTACGCTGGATCTCGTGGCAGCTCCTGATTTCGTCCCTATCGACCCGACCCAGAAACTGCGGGCCTACAGCTCCCCGCCCCGGCGCGCCGATGCCTGGACCGGTGGTCGCCCCGGCGAACTGGATGGGCCCCAGCCCAAGGGCCCGGCGCTCGGGTCCACCGGTCCCGATCAGGGCTACGCGTACCGGCTGGTGCGCCATCTCGAGGATCGCATTCATCCCGGTGATCTCGATCGGGACGACGTGGTGGCCGGCTGTGTTGCCCTGGCCATGCGTCGGTCGGGCCTGATGGGCCGGGCACCAGTCATCCATGACCTGACGGCTGCCTTCACCATCTACGGCTTCATGGACCCGAAACCCGATCGGGAACTGGTCGAGCTCCGCAGCCAGGCCTTTGCCGAGGTGGCCAGCCACCATCACTACTTCGAACGCCGCCACCTGGTCGATCAGGTTGAGGAGGAAGTGCTGCGCAAGAGCCATGCCGAGATCGCCGAGCTCTACAAGTCGAACTGGCGCCAGGCCTTCGTCGATTCACCCGAGGGGGGATCGCGCCCGTGACCGTTCGGGTCCGGTTTTCGCCGGCGCCCACCGGCTTCCTCCATGTCGGCAGCGCTCGCTCGGCCCTGTTCAACTGGCTCTATGCCCGGCGCACGGGCGGCACGTTCATACTCCGCATCGAGGACACCGACGCCGACAGGTCACGACCCGAACTCATCGAGTCCATCTACGACAGCCTGCGCTGGCTCGGTGTCGATTGGGACGAGGAGTATCGCCAGTCCGAACGATTTGATTCCTATCGCAGGGCCGTCCGACGATTCCTCGACAACGGTCAGGCCTACTACTGTGACTGCAGCCGCGATGCAGTCAAGGCCCGCGTCGGCGAGAACGCCGGCTATGACGGGCACTGTCGTGACCGTGGTGTTGAACCGCCGACCGAGCCCGATGGGGGAGTGGTGGTGCGATTCCGTACGCCCGATCAGGGCGTGACCGGTTGGGACGACCTCATCCGGGGTCGGGTCGAGTTCGACAACTCGGTGCTCGAGGATTTCGTGATCGTGCGCTCCAACGGTGTGCCGATGTTCCATGTGGCCAACGCCTATGACGATCTCGACATGGCCATCACCCATGTGGTTCGAGGTGAGGATCTGGTCAACACCACACCGCGGGTGTTGCTGCTTCGAGAGGCCCTGGGGGCCTCCGACCATCCCTTGTACGCCCACCTGCCCCTGATCGTCAACGAGCAGCGCAAGAAGCTGTCCAAGCGGCGCGATGACGTGTCGGTGGGCGATTATGCGAAACGGGGTTATCTGCCCGAGGCCATGCGCAACTACCTCATCACCCTGGGCTGGGGCCCCAAGGACGACATCGAGATCCGCCCCATCGAGGAGATCATCGAGCAGTTCGATCTGGTTGACATCAACAAGGCGCCGGCGTTCTTCGACATCAGGAAGCTCGACCACTTCAACGGTGAGTACATCCGCATGCTCGACCCCGATCGCTTTTCGAGCTGTCGCTGCCCTATGTCGGCGGTGCAAGCACCGGCGGTGGCGACCCCGAGTTGTATCGAAGGTTGGCGCCGTTCGTGCAGGAGCGGGTGAAGCGCTTCGACGAGATTCCCGATTTGATCGACTGGGTGGTGGGCGAGCCGCCCGAGCCCGACGACAAGGACTGGCGAAAGGTCATGACCAAGGATGGTGTGTCCAAAGTGCTCGATCTCGTGATCGAACGTCTGGCCACCGCAGAGTGGGACGCCGACGCTCTAGGGCAGGTGGTGCTGGGTGCCGGCGACGAACTGGGGGTGAAATCGCAACTGCCGGTCCGGCTCGCCGTCACCGGCCGCCGCTCCGGCATACCCCTGTTCGAGCCCATGGCCGAGATGGATCGGGCCGTTGTTCTGGCCCGATTGAGTCAGGCCCGTGAGCGACTCGACTGAGACTCGCCGATCCGGTCGTGACCGCCGGTCAGTGTCGATCCGGAAGCTCTTGTGGATCGGTTGGCTGGTGGCCATCGGCTATGTGGCCGCCACTTTCATCGACGTGTGGGTGGCGTCTGTGCGTCAGAGCAACGAGTCGGCCCCTGCCGCCGTGGTCCTGGGGGCTGCTCAATACAACGGCGAACCGTCGGATGCCCTGCGAGGGCGCCTCGACGCCGCAGCCGGACTATACGGTGCCGGTCGAGTCGAGTTGATCGTGGTCACCGGGGGTGGGCAGGCCGAGGACGTCACCACCGAGGGCAAGACCGGCTACGACTACCTGCGCCAGACCGCCGGTGTGCCTGACGAGGATCTACGAATCGAGAACCAGGGTTCGTCCACCTACGAGAGCCTGGCCGCCGCATCCCGATTCCTTCGCGCCGAGGGCATCGACAAGGTGCTCGTCGTCACCGATCCCTACCACTCCCGGCGGTCCCAGCTCATTGCCGAGGAGGTTGGTCTGGACGCCTCTGCGTATTCCACCGATGGGACCAGCTCGCTGGACCGACTGGTTCGAGAGACGCTGGGTGTGGCGGCCGGTCGAATCATCGGGTTCCGTCGGCTCGACAACCTGTTCAACCAATAGCGGCTTTGGTCACGCCGGTGGTTGAATCAGCGTCGCCGGATGCTGAAAAACGGTGGTCGAATACGGGTTGCCACCGATAGCCTAGGCAGGTGCCATCAATCGGGGATGGTGTAATTGGCAACACAACTGGTTCTGGTCCAGTCATTGGGGGTTCGAGTCCTCCTCCCCGAGCAGGAAGATTCTCGAGCGGAACGTGTCTTGGGAGGGTTGGGTCCGCCCAACTGCCCGCTAGGATCCGCTTGCGCTAGCCCCGTTCGTCTAGCGGCCTAGGACGCTGGCTTCTCATGCCAGTAGCACGGGTTCAAATCCCGTACGGGGTGCTGCCGGAGCTGCGGAGTAGCTCCTTAGCGAGTTTGGCTTTGCCAAACGTCGTCGGCTGGGCCGGTCGGCTGGAAATTGATCGGGTTGTCTCGCACTCCTGGTAGGCGAAGCCAAGCTCGGCCAGGGGCAGTGTCCCGGCCGATTGGCCTTCGATCCACGGGGCTATGAGTTCCAAACCGGCATCGTCGGCATTGGCTGTCATGGCCGACAACGACCGCAGGGCGATCGTGTCGCCTCGATCAGCGGCTTGCATGAGGTCGACGGCCGGTTGGAGATACCGGACCTCGAGCCCACGAAGGCGGGTCCATGCCGTCCATCCCCCGGTGAATCCGGTGACGGCCACGCTCGATCCCAGACCGGCGATCTCGTGGACGAATCGGCCCACCGGATCTCCGTGCCCTCTGAGGGAGCCTCGGTCGTCGGTCGCAATGGTGTCGTAGGTGATCTCGAAGACAAGACGGCTGGGGGGCACGCGGTGTTGTTCGATGAGGGGGAAGAGGTGTTGGGCCAACGAGCGAGCTCGAGCCGCTTCTGCCGACACCGGCACGGAAATCCGCATCTGACGGTCAGCTGTGGCCAGCCGGCGGCAAGCCTGTTCCATGACCCACTGTTCGACCAGCTGCGATTCTCGGTCTGCCACTGCCGGCGCTTGCCGTTCCCCGGCGCCGTCCCCCGTGGCGAGTTCGGCCGAAACCCGGAGCCAGAGCCATGCCGGCTCGGGCCTGCCGACGGGGTCGATTCGTCGTTGTGTCAGGATCGGGGCATTCTCGATCAGGGCCCTTGCTGCAGGATCGCGGCCCGAGTCCGACCGGAGCCGACGACGGGTCGCCGGGTCGACGGTCCGGTAGTCGACCACCGGGAAGCCATTGTCCTTCGCCGTCTCGAGAGCGGTCTCGGCGTTGGTCCAAACCTCGGAAGTCCACCCTTCGGCCACGCCGACGACCATCTCCGGTCGCTCGGTCCTCTCCTGATGTTGACGGCCCTCGACCCACTGTTCGACCGCAGCCCGGACGGCGGTTACGATGGGCGCCACCCATCGAGTGGAACAGTCCGGTTCCATGGCGATGATGGCGAACCGGTCACCGCCGAGGCGACAGGCCTCGGTACCGGTGGCGGTGTGGAGCAGTAGGGCCCGACCGATCACGCACAGCAGCTCATCGCCGACGACCATGCCGTGGCGCCGGTTGAAGTCGGCGAACTGCCGCACGTCGAGCACGGCCACCGCAAACCGTTCCCGGTCGAATTCGGCCTGAGCCACCGCCTGCATCATCGATTCCCGGGACGGGAGACCGGTCAGTGGATCCGTCGCTTCCCCTTCTCTCACTGCGTCGCTGCCCTGCTTGTCATTCCGGCCACATGGTCACGATCGGCCGTCCGCCGCTCCGGCTGAATCGGCTGGGTGGGACTACCCAGAACTTCGGTCGTGTCGACCCAGGTCGCTTGCTGCCGGTGGTGACGACCGGTGATGCGAAGTCACGGCCTCTCGGCCGCCGCCGGCTCGACCTCGGAGAGAACCGGAACGGTCTCGGTCTCGGGATCGAACTCGGCCAACCAGACTTGGTACCACAGCGGGTCGACCAGCTGCTCCGGGTGGAATCCGGGAAGCACACTGAGGGTCAGATTGGTCAGCACTTCGAAGGCGAAGGTCACGGCCCACCGTGTCAGTCGGAACCAGGCCACGGGGTGCCACAGCCGACGCTCGTAGGCGAGGGTCACCGCTGTGCCGGCCACCACAAAGGCGGCGACAATGACCACGGCGAGCATCATCGTGGCCACGAACCCGGCCGTGAACCGCCCTCCGGAATAACCCCGGTTGCCGGCCCCGCTCATTCGCTCCCGATAGCTGCGGAGCACGTCGTGAGCCGCCGCTTTGTGTTCCACTTCCTCGGCCAGGTGCCACAGGAAGAGTGTGGCCGGGACGTCGTCGGCGCCGTCGAACAATTCCCGGCGATAGCGGGCCGCCCACCGAGCAGCCGAATAGGCGATGGTCTCCGCTGCGGCAACAAAGCCGAGGTTGAACCGCAGCGAACGGCGTTCCAGGAGCCGGAACAGGCGCTGGGCGGTTCGGTCGATCGGCTTCAGGCCCGGGTAGCGGGCCAGGAGGAGGCGATTGAACACCTGGTGCTGGCCGAAGTGCTGGGCCTCCTGTCCGATGAACCGCTCGGTCTCGTCCCTCAGCGGCGGGTCGAGATGGGGCAGAGCACGACGGGTCACACGAACGAAATAGGGCTCGATCGACGGCATCAGTAGCGACACGCTGTTGGCGGCACAGGCAAACTCGGGGCGACGTGGCGTCCACATCGGATCGGTGTCCTCGGGGTAGCGGAATCGAACCCGTCGCACGGTACTCACCCTTGTCCTGTCGGCCGCTGGTCGGTGTTGTCAAACTCGATCAGTGAGTGCGCCGGGCCCGATACCGTGAACCCCATCATGGCTTTGCAAGTCCGCCGTCCCCGACCTCGGCCGTCACAATCGTTCTCGACGCTGCCGACGTCCTGGACGCTTGAACTGTCCCGTCTCTTGCTGTCTTCGGTCCTCGTGCTGGGTGTGGCCGCAGGGTGCACCGAGGAGGATGCGGTGCCCATCGACCCGGCCAACCCGCCGACCACGGCCGCCGACCTCGACCTCACCGATGTCACCCACAGCCTGGAGCCGACACCGCAGATGGAGCAGCTGGCCCGTCAACAGTGCCTGGACGATGAGGACGCAGAGCAGGGCTATGTCGAGGCCGTCGACCCGGAGACCGGAGACACCATCTCGGCGATCAGCGTCGATTGTGACGAGGTCCGGGGCGGGTAGACACCGAGTGGGTCGGACCGGCCGGCGTTCGTCGCCGCCACGTTCGGCTACAGCATGGCGCCGATCCGGAGGCCGATCCAGGCCATGACGACGCCGCTCAGCACGGTGAGGGCCAGATAGGCCAGAGCCATACGGCCCTCATTGCTGCGAGCCATGACTGCGGCCTCGTTGGCCACCGTCGACCACGTCGACAACGCCCCCAGCATTCCGGTTCCGACCACGAGTGTGGTGGCCCGACCCCAGTCGGCGCCGGTGGCCAGCCCCATTACCAGCGAGGCGACCAGGTTGACGACCAGGGTTCCCCACGGAAAGACCCGGTTGAGGATCAAGCCGACGCCATATCGGGCAACGGCACCGACGGCGGCCGCCGCCACAAAGGCAATGAGCAGGGCGGCGGCGCTGATGGAGAAGCCGTCCATCATCGCCCGATTCGTCCCACCCGATAGCCGATCCCGGCGGCCAGGAGCGCAGCGATGGCTGTACCCAGGCCATTCAACGCCGCCGATCCCGGTGTGCCCGCTTCGAGCTGCTGAGCCACGGCCACTGCGAACCGGGAGAACGTCGTCAGCCCCCCGGCGAAGCCGGTGCCCAACAGCAGTATCTGACGATCGCTGAGCTCTCGGCGATAGGCGGTCAGCAGACCGACGAGGAACGAGCCGGTGATGTTGACCAGGAACGTCCCCCACCGGATCTGCTCGGCACCCACGATCTCCAGTACCGCCCAGCGAAGCACAGACCCCACCGCGCCGCCGGCGGCCACGGCCAAGGGGGAGAGCAGGCGTTCCATGTCCCCAGTCTCGGCCATTTCCGTCGTCCGGGCCAGCATTCACCGGTAATGCCGGCATTCACCACAATGACCATGAGAGAGGTCGGTCTCCGAGCAGCGGCGGCTCGGGCTTCGTCGGTACTCGACTGAGCGGTGAGTGAGGCCGCCCAAGTACCCTGACGCGGTGACTGACACAACGATGGTGGTCGAGTTCGGCAAGACCGATGACGGTCTCGAGCAGCTTCGACGACGGTGGCAGCCGGCGGAAGCCAAGGCGGCCATGCTGATCGTGCACGGCATGGGAGAGCACTCCGGACGATATCGACACGTCGGTGAGTTCTTCGCCGAACAAGGTTTCGATGTTCTGGCCTTCGACAATCGTGGCTTCGGGCAGAGCGGTGGGCGCCGAGGCCACGTTGACCGGTTCGAGCAGTTCCTCGCCGACATCGAGGAACTGCTGGCGCTGCGTCGAGCCCTGGGCCACCCGGTGGTGCTGCTCGGACACTCACTGGGCGGTCTCATGGTGGCTGCCTACCTGGTGTCCAAACGGCCCCAGCCCGACCTTGCTGTGCTCAGTTCCCCGGCGCTGGGAGCCGAACTTCCAAGTTGGCAGAGGGCAGTCGCCCCCGTCCTGGGCCGGCTCGTGCCGAACCTGTTCATCAAGGCGCGGGAACAGGAAGGTCTTCTGTCTCGGGATCCCGCGGTGCAGGAGTCGTACTATGGCGATCCGCTGACCGTCCTGGGAGCAACCGCCGGGCTCGGCCGTCAGGTGTTCCAGGCCATGGACGACACCTCGGCCAGCCTCGATCGCATCCGGGTACCCACGTATGTGTTCCATGGCGAGGATGACGAACTGGTGCCCCAGGAGGTTTCGCTTCCATTCCGGGACAACTCGCTGGTCACATACCGGAGCTGGCCGGGCCTCCGTCACGAGTGCATGAACGAGCCCGAGAAGTATGAAGTGCTTGCCGAGATCGAGCAGTGGGTGCAGACCCAGTTGATGAGCCTCTGAGCTTCGGGCCATGACGGTCCGCGGACCAAGCGCCCTACAGGCCCCTGCCTCTCGAGCCGAGGGATTGTTCCGCCCTCAGTCGCTCAATTGCCACGCCGTCGGCCACACCCCGGCGAACTCGTCTTCGTGAACCTTGTCCGGTTGAGCCCGGAAGAAGGGGGCGACCCGGGCGTCGTCGAGATAGCCATAGCCCTCGATCCACATCGGCCCGAACGGGGACGGCTGCTCCTCGTCGACCAGGCCGACGACAGGGACCTCCACGGTAGCATGAAGGTCGTGTTCCATCGACGATGGCCCGATCGGTACCGGCCGGGCCGATGCCTCCCCGCTTCCGAGCGGCCGACCCGGTATCAGGTCGGCGCCCGGTGCGACGAGGGGTGGTGAGGTTGGTACGGTCGTTGCGATCCCGGCCTCGTTGCGTGGTGCCGTCTCCCGGGGTGACAGCATGGCCGCACCCCGGCGCAGGTCGAGGGCGGGGAACACATAGCTGAGGGCCAGGAGCCCGACGCCGAATGCGGCGAGTGCCGCGGCCGGGCCTTTCATCCCCACCGAGACGATGGAGGCCATCGCCCCCAACACCGCAAACGAGGACGGGAGGGCATAGCCGACAAGAACCGGCACGCCGAAGCCCACGAACAACCAGAAGGCGGCCGTGCCGAAAGCCCACATGGCCGTGCGCCCCAGCACACCGGCCCGATCGGTGGTGACGGCGAAGGCCAGTATCACACCGACGGCGGCGACGGCCGTCCCGATCAACACGTAGCGGTCGAGACCGGCCTTGATGCCGCCCAGCCATGTCAGTCCGCTGCCGGGCACGATGACCGGCAACGCCGGGTTGGCCGGGAGCATGGACTCCAACTCTGGTCTGGCCTCGACCAGGGCGTCCCGACCGGCGGCATTGAGGTCCACGGTGTTGGCCACGACGGCTGAATCGTCGCCACTGAGCGCCCGCTGGTGGGCCTCGATCAGGGCCTCCTCGATGGCTGTCGCTGCAGCTTCGTCGGCCAGTAGGCGCCCGGCTACCTCCTCGACGGTCTGCCGGGGGACGGGTGCAGACTCCGGTACCTGGGATTCGAGTGCGTCGGCGGCTCGGGAGACCAACACATCTCGCAGTTGCTCATTGGACAACAAGCGCCGGGCCAGCGTGGCCGAGATGTCGGGGTTGAGCAAGGTGGAGGAGAAGGCGAAACCGGCCCAGGCCATCGACCCGATGGTCAACGACAACCCCATGATCAACGATGCCAAGCCTCGGCGCACGGCGGTTCCCTTCCTGACTGGTGTGGAGGTCCCCAGTCCTGTCGGCGGTTCTGCTGTCGGTGTTACAAATCCCGCCGTGCCTGCGACAGCATAGCCGCAGAGGGTGGTCACGCAGGCGCCACGCGTGAGAATATTGTTGCTCGCGCCGGTACAGGGGACGTGGTCGCCGGAGGGCGGCCCGGCTTCGATGTCTAGACGGTGGCTGCCGCCAGCGTCCAATACGGATGGCTGGTCTTGTCGCTCGGGGTGGTCAAGATCTCGGACCCGTCATCGGTGATGAGGATGGTGTGCTCGAATTGGGCGGTCCTGCTGCCGTCGGCCGTGACCGCCGTCCATCCGTCATCCCACAGCCGGACCTTCCACGAACCTGCGGTGATCATGGGCTCGATGGTGAAGGTCATTCCCGGTTCCATGATGTCGGTCAGCCGGGGGTGGTAGTAATGGCAGATCTGTAGATCGGTATGGAACTGTTCACCGATGCCGTGACCGACGAAGTCCCTGACCACGCCGAATCCGTGGGATTCGGCGTGGGTTTGGATGGCCCGGCCAATGCTGTTGATGGGGCGTCCCGGTTTGGCCGCCTCGATGCCCTTTTCCAGGCATTCCCTGGTCACTTGGACCAGCCGCTTGGAGAGGTCGTCGACCTGGCCCACGAAGAAGGTGGCGTTGGTGTCACCGTGGACCCCCTCACGAAACAGGGTGACATCGAGATTGACGATGTCACCGTCTCGCAGAGGGCGGTCATCGGGAATGCCGTGACAGATGACCTCATTGACGGAGCTGCACACCGACTTGGGAAAGGGCGCAACCATTCCCGGATACTCGAGCGGGCTGGGATAGGCGTTTCGTTCGATGGCGGACTGATGACAGGCGGCATCGATCTCGTCGGTGGTCACGCCCGGTTGGCAGAGGCCGCCGAGGTGAGCCAGCACGTCGGCCGCTTCCCGACCGGTCCGACGCATCCGCTCGATGACGTCGGGCGACTTCACCCGAGGCTCATCCCGAGCGCGTTGCCGGGTTCCCGCCGGCCCAGGCCGGCTGATCGATGGAGTCCGGAACCGGGCGAAGAGGCGAAACGTTGCCCGGCTTCACCGGGGATGCGGCGTTCTTGTGGCATCTCTTGAATTTTTTTCCGCTGCCGCACCAGCACGCCTCGTTGGCCTTCGGAAGGATTCCCATGATCTCAGCCTAGAACGGACCGGTCGGCAGCGCACCCCTGGCTAACGGCGATGACCCTTGTCGTTGCTGGGGTTCCCCCCCAGCGGGGGTTCGGGTAGATCGCGACCGGGCTCATGCATCATGGTGCAGCAACAAAAAGCGACACAATTGTGGCTTGTTTCAAGGGCCGATTTCCGCTGCTGGTTGATTGCTGACAACCCCTTCCGAAGGAGCTAGGGTGAACTACCTAAGCGCGGAACGGCGAAGAATCTGGAAGGCGAAACGACGTGTTAAGGAATGGCACCGCCCGCCGATGGGTAGCGGTGTGGCGTGTTCATTCCAAGCAAGGACAGATTGATGGAAGAAGCGAAAGTACCGCACCTCGGTATGTCGCTGGCGGGTCGGATCCTCATTGCTCGGCCTGACTTCAACGAAGTCAGCCCGTTCGAACCCGACTTCACCTCAACTTTGACCCTCGTGCTCGAGCACGGCTCCGAGGGCGCGCTCGGAGTGGTGATCAATCAGCCGTCGGGCACACCGCTGGCCGATACGTTCCCCGACTGGGAGGATCTGTTCGCCGATCCCGGCGTGATTTTCACCGGTGGCCCGGTCGACGGCGATGCCTTGATCGCGCTCGGCCGCCCGTCACAGGTACGTGGTGAGCTGGTACTCGGCGCCCATCCGGTCGACCTCGACGAGCAGCCGGCCCTCGTTCGAGCCCAGGGGATCTCGGCCATCCGCATTTTCGCCGGCTACGCCGGGTGGTATCCCGGCCAGCTGGAGGGGGAAATCGCCAACAACGGCTGGTGGGTGGTCGATGCCACCATCGACGATCTCTTCACCGACGATCCGGAAACACTGTGGTCCCGCGTGCTACGCCGTCAGGGCGGTGAACTGGCGTGGTACGCCCACTACCCGGCCGATCCCAGTCTCAACTGACGACCGACCCGAAACCGGCGGCGTCCCCCGATCGGCCGTGGCCGAAGGGCACATTGAACCCGTAGTTGTTCCCGCGCCTGCGTCGACATCCGGTAGGCTTCGCCCCGAACCATCGACTCACGATTGCAGGGAGCCCCATGACAACGATGACCTACCGCCGCCTCGGACGCTCCGGCCTGAAGGTCAGTGTGCTCTCGTTTGGCTCCTGGGTGTCCTTCGGAAGCCAGCTCGATGTTGATCTGGCCGAGGCCTGCATGGTCGAAGCCCGAAATCACGGGGTGAACTTCTTCGACAACGCCGAGGTTTATGCCGGCGGAAGGTCGGAGGAGATCATGGGCGAGGTCATTCAGCGTCAGGGCTGGGCCCGGCACAGCTATGTGATCTCCTCCAAGTTCTTCTGGGGCATCCACGGCGAGGAGAGCATCAACACCCACCACACCCTGAACCGCAAATACCTGCTGGAGGCCATCGATCCGTCTCTCGAGCGGTTGAAGCTCGATCATCTCGATCTGATCTTCTGCCATCGCCCCGATCCCGATACTCCGATCGAGGAGACGGTGTGGGCCATGAGCGACATCGTGTCCAGCGGCAAGGCCCTGTACTGGGGTACCTCGGAGTGGTCGGCCGACGAGATCCGGGCCGCCTACGATGTGGCCGAACGTCGTCATCTCCACAAGCCGGTCATGGAGCAGCCCCAGTACAACATGTTCAACCGGGACAAGGTGGAGGACGAGTACAGGCGGCTCTACGACGACATCGGCCTCGGGTTGACCACCTGGTCACCGCTGGCCAGCGGTCTGCTCACCGGCAAGTATGTCGACGGCGTGCCCGAGGACAGCCGGGGAGCGCTGAAGGGCTATGAATGGCTGAGTGAGGAGCTCACCGATACCGCCAAGAACGCCGTGGTCGCCGAGCTGATGAAGGTGGCTGATGATCTTGGCTGCACGATGGCCCAGCTCGCTCTGGCCTGGTGCGCCGCCAACCCCAACGTGTCCACCGTGATCACCGGAGCCAGCCGGCCCGAACAGGTGACGGAGAACATGAAGGCACTCGAGGTGTTGGATGCCCTCGACGGTCCGGTGATGAGCCGGATCTCCGCCATTCTCGACCCGTCGTAGGCCGCCGGCGGGCCGGTCGGCTCGGCCGGCCGGGGCCCGACCGGTACCGCTGTTCCCGAAGGAGTGGCCGGTCTACAGTTCCGTGGCCCGCAATGACGCGTATCCAGGCTTGATTTGCTCGTTGATGATCCGGAGTCGCTGCTCGAAAGGCCAGAAGGCGCTCTTCATGGCGTTGATGGTCAGCCACTCCATGTCGTCGAGGCCGTAGCCAAAGGCCTGAGACAACTTGATGAACTCGTCGGAGAGGGAGACGTCGCTCATCAGCCGGTTGTCGGTGTTGACGGTGACCCGGTAGCGAAGCCGACGGAGCAGGCCGATTGGGTGCTCCTCGATGGAAGACGCGGCCCCGGTGTTGACATTCGAAGTCGGGCACATCTCCAGCGGGATCCGGCGGTCACGAACCCAGGCCGCCAACCGGCCGAGTTGGGCCCGGCCTTCATCGTCGATGGTGATGTCGTCGACGATGCGGACCCCGTGGCCCAATCGTTCGGCCCCGCAGTAGTTCAACGCCTCGGCGATGGAGGGCAGGCCGAAGGCCTCGCCGGCGTGAATGGTGATGTGGAAGTTCTCCCGCATGCACAGTTGGAAGGCGTCGAGATGGCGACTCGGCGGGAAACCGGCCTCGGCACCGGCAATGTCGAACCCGACCACGCCGTCATCGCGGTGGCGGATGGCCAGCTCGGCGATCTCGAGCGACCGGGCCGCGGTGCGCATGGCCGTGCACAGGGTCCCGATGACGATGGGTCGGTCCTTGGCCCCGATCCGGAATCCCTCCAGCACGGCTTCCACCACCTCGTCCAGTGTCAGACCCATCTGGAGATGCTGCTCGGGGGCGAAGCGGACCTCGGCGTAGACAACGCCGTCGTGAGCCAGGTCCTCTGCCGCCTCGGCCGCCGCCCGCATCAGACCTTCCTTGGTCTGGGTCACACCGACGGTGTGGGCGAAGGTCTCGAGGTAGAGTTCGAGATCCCGCCGGTCCGCACCCCGGGTGAACCACTTCGCCAGCTCGTCGGGATCTTCGGTGGGCAGCCTGGCATAACCTTGTTCGCGGGCCAGTTCGATAACGGTTGCCGGCCGCATACCGCCGTCGAGGTGGTCGTGAAGCAGAACCTTGGGAGCGGCCCGAATCAGATCGACCAGTTCGGTGGCCAGGGGGCTCTCGGTCTCCGGTTGTGTAGCCATACTGAAGCGTACTGTTCCCGGCCGATGGGCACGGCACAGAGGGGTCCAACCTGTTGCCTTGTCCTGTTATGATGCTGGACCCATGTCGATCACACTGATCGGTTTCGACGCCGACGACACCTTGTGGCATTCGGAATCCCACTTTGCTCTGACCGAGGACCGGTTCCAGGCCATGGTCAGGCCGTGGAGTCCACCCGACGTGACTGCCGAGCGCTTGTTGAACCGGGAGCGAGCCAATCTCGAGATCTTCGGCTACGGAGTGAAGGGCTTCGTGTTGTCGATGATCGAGACCGCCATCGAGGTCAGCGAGAACGCCATTCCGGTAGCCGCCATCGAGCAGATCATCCAGTGGGGCAAGGAGATGATGGCACATCCGGTGGAGCTTCTGGACGGTGTCGAAACCGTGATCGATCAGCTCAATGGCAACTATCGAACAGTAATAATCACCAAGGGTGATCTGTTCCACCAGGAATCGAAAATCGCCGAATCCGGCCTGGCCGATCGCTTTGACCACATCGAGATCTTGTCGGAGAAGTCCCCCGACAACTACCGCGGCGTGCTGCACCGCTGCGGTGAGACACCGGCCCGACAATTCGTGATGGTGGGCAACTCCGTGCGTTCCGACGTTCTCCCGGTGGTCGAGATCGGCGGGCATGGTGTCCACGTCCCCTACCAGGTGACCTGGGGCCACGAGGTGGTGGCGGATCCGCCGGCCGACGCCGACTGGCACCAGCTGCCGTCACTGCTTCAGCTGCCGGAGTTGGTGGCCCGACTGTCGGGCTGAAGCACCTGAGCCGATCCGTCCCGGATCCGGTCAGCCCTGAGCCAGACGGTCGGGGTCGAAGCCGCCGGGTAGGAGGTCGGCCACCGTCCGTACCGTGCCGTCGCCGTCGATCAGGCAGTCGGGTCTGCCGTGCTCCAACAGTAGCTGTCGGCACCGCCCGCACGGCGTGCATGGTTGACCCGAGCCCGACACCACGACGACGGCCCGCAATCTGCCTCCTCCGGTGGCGTGCAATGTCGACACCAGGCCGCATTCTGCGCACAGGGTCAGACCGTAGGAGGCGTTCTCGACGTTGCAGCCGGTGATGATGCGACCGTCGTCGACCAGGGCGGCGGCCCCGACCTGAAAGTGCGAGTACGGGGCGTAGGCTACTGCTGCCGCCTCCCGGGCCGCCGCCCGCAGCCGGTCCCAATCGATATCCGCTGGCGAGCCGGTGTCGGTCATTTCGTCCCGTAGATTCTGTCGCCGGCATCTCCCAGGCCGGGCACGATGTAGGCCTGCTCGTTCAGTCTGTCATCGAGTGCGGCCAGCGTGATGTGGACTTCGGGATGACGGCTATGGAGGGCGGCGATGCCCTCGGGGCACCCGATGATTGCCAGCATCCTCACATCGGTGGCTCCTTCGGCCTTGAGGAGATCGAGAGCCTGCACCGCCGACCCTCCGGTGGCCAGCATCGGATCGACCAGCAGCACCTCGCGCTGGTCGATCTGATCCGGGAGCTTCTTGTAGTACTGGATCGCCTTGTGGGTCTCGGGATCCCGGTACAGGCCGAGGTGGCCGACCCGGCCATGGGGGAGCAGGGTCAGGATGGCTTCGACCATGACCAGCCCGGCCCGCAGGATCCCGACCACGGCCGGGGCCAGGCCCGACAGCATGGGCGACTGGGTTTCGGCCACCGGGGTCCGGACCGGCACCAGTTCGGTGGGCAAATGCCGAAGGGCCTCATAAGCCGTGAGCAGTGTGACTTCTTGGCACAAGCTGCGGAAGGACGCCGAGTCGGTGGATGCGTCGCGCAGCATCGTGATCTTGTGGGCCACGAGAGGATGATCGACCACGGTCACGTTTTCCAGCATGACTGAAGATCCTACTCCGGAAGGCGCCGGAGACGCTGGGAAGCGTCCCAGCCGGGTCGGCCGGTTCGGCGATGCCGAGATGTCGTTGTCCTCGCTCAGAACGGCCGGCGACCGTGAAGAGCGGCTTCGGCCCGGCGGGCCACCTGGGCCGCCTGTTTGACGTCGTCGGCAAATGCGGTGACGTGGCCGAGTTTGCGTCGTGGCTTGGGATACTTGCCGTAGAGGTGGATCTGGGCTCCCTCGACGGCCAGGGCCTCGGGCAGATGCTGGGCTGGATCCACGCCGTCGAGATCACCGAGAACGTTGACGGTGACGGCTGCCGGATGAATGGCCCAGGTGGGCCCGAGGGGTAGATCGAGCACGGCCCGGACGTGGTTCTCGAACTGCGACGTGGGGCACCCCTCGATGGTGAAGTGCCCGGCATTGTGGGGACGGGCTGCCAGTTCGTTCACCACCAGACCGTCGATGGTGAGGAACAACTCGACGGCCAGCACACCGACGGCGTCAAGGTCGTCGGCCAGGTCGACGGCCAGTTGTCGAGCCTCGGTGGCCAGGCGATGGCCGATGTCGGCCGGGGTGTGAATCTCGGTGCAGACACCGTCGTGGTTGATCATCTCGGTCAGCGGATAGCACCGCGACAGGCCTCCGGGACGACGCACGACCAGGACCACGAGCTCCTTCATGATGGCTTGATACTGTTCGGCCATCAGGTCGAGTTCGCCGAACTCGGCCAGCACCCGCATGGCCTCGGATCGGTTGTCGACGATGAATACCCCGCGCTGTCCGGGAGGAGCGGCTCGCACCGTTTTGAGCACCACCGGATAGCCGTGGTCGGCGACGAAGTCCAGCAGATCGTCGGGCCCCCGAATCTCGGCGAAGGCCGGCACGTTGTAGTTGCGGTTCTTCAACACCCTGCGTTGGTGCATCTTGTCGAAGGCGGCCCTGATGGTCTTGGTCCCCGGTCGCAACAGCCCTCCGTTGTCCTCGATGGCCTGGAGCAGGCCGATGTCGATCCGCTCGTGCTCGAAGGTCAGGACCTCGCAATCGGCGGCGAAGGCGGCCAGCGCGTCGGGATGGTTGAAGACGGCCCCGGGGGCGGCCAGGGCGGCCGAATCATCGATTCGCTCGGCGAACAGGCGAGGAGTGATGCCGAGCTTCACGGCAGCCTGGTGGGTCATTCGGGCGATCTGCCCGGCCCCTACGATGCCCAGTCGGTAGAGCGAAGGTAGATCTGGGGACACGGACAAACCCTAGCGTTCCTCGGTGGTCGGATCACGCACTAGTGCGTCGGGTGGGGCGATGTTCGGCCGGGCGCCGAACAAGAAGCGACAAGACCCATTCGGGCGAACTGTAGTCGCTCGTTGCTCGAGATTCGCCGATGCCCTGGCGCCGGCTCCGGTGCCGGGCCGGCTCCTCGGGCTCGCTGCCCGTGACGACGGCGGCTGCCCCTGGTGCCGGGCCGGCCGCCGCTACGATGAGCCCACGCCAATCCGCCGCACCCGCCGCGTCACGTCTTGGATCCAACCCGCCGCACTTCCGTACCACCCCGAGGGGATGAGGAGATCGTGCCTGCTCCTTTCACCCGCCGGAGACTGCTGTCCGCCGCCGGGATCGGCGCGGCCGGAATCGTCGTGTCCCGCCTCGCCGGATGCTCCGGTTCGGCCGGTGATGGTGGCGTCGGTTCCGGCGGTCGGGGCGACACCGTCGGCCGGCAGGCGGCGTCGGGGGCTCGGGTCAACGTGGACGAGACTGACGGCATCGCCCCCGCTCCGGCCGGTCCCGACAGTCCACCGGCGCTGGACGGTGCCCCCTCGGTCCCTGGTCCCGACCACCGATTCGACGTGGTCATCCAAGGTGGTCGGGTTGTCGATCCGGCGTCCGGATTCGACGGGTTGATCAATGTCGGCATCGATGGTGCAATGGTCACCGCCTTCAGCGCAGCACCACTCGATGGTCGCCAGGTCATCGATGCCACCGGCAAGGTGGTCGCCCCCGGCTTCATCGATCTGCTGAGCTATGAGCCAAACGAGTTCGGCGCCCGGCTGAAGCTGGCCGATGGCGTGACCACCAACCTGGCCATGCACGGTGTCAGCAATTTCGCCCCGATCTTCTTCGACCGCTACACAGGACGATCCCCCGTGCACTTCGGCGGTGCCTTCCACCATCACTTCATCCGCGGTTTCGAAATGGGTGTCGGCGTGGGCCAGCGCCTCGACACGGCCCAGATGCGAAGCCTCGAGCGGCTGCTACGGGAAGGCTTGGAGGACGGATTCGCCGGCGTCTGCTTCTCGCCCGAGTACTCGCCGGGAACCTCCAACGAGGAGATCGCCCGGTTGGTGGCGGTGGCAGCCGAATACGGTCATGTCAGCTTCTTTCACCTGCGTTACAGCGATCCCGATCCGCCGGGCACCAGCCTCGAGTCGTTGGCCGAGGTCATGAGCATCGCCGAGCGAACCGGGGCGTCCATTCACATCCAGCATCTTTCCAGCACCGGGGGGACATTCGTGATGGAGGAGGCCATCGCCATGATCGAGGACGCCAGGGAGTACGGCATCGATGTCACGGCCTGTGTCTATCCCTACGACTTCTGGGGCACGTATCTGGCCAGCGAGCGTTTCTCCGACGGATGGCAGGAGCGCTATCGCATCGACTACGAGGATCTGCAGGTGGCGGGCACCGAGGAGCGTTTGACGGAACAGACGTTCCGGCGGGCGGTGCTGGACAACAAGCTGGTGGCAGCCCTCGGTTCCATCCCCGAGGAGGAGGTCCGTCTGGCTCTGTCGCAGCCATGGGTGATGGTGGCCAGCGACGCCATCTTGACCCGCGGTCTCAACAACCACCCGCGGGGGGCGGGAACGTTCGCTCGTACCTTGGGGCGCTACGTCCGGGATATCGGTTTGCTCGATCTACGCACCGGCCTGGCCAAGATCACCATTCAGCCGGCGCTTCGGGTGGAGTCGATGATGCCCGACATGAAACGGAAGGGTCGTCTGCAGCGGGGCGCCGATGCCGACATTGTGGTTTTCGACCCAGCCACCATCGTCGATCAGGCCACCGTGGCCGAGCCGGCGCTGCCATCGTTGGGGATCCAATGGGTGCTGGTGGACGGCCGGATCGCGGTTCGGTCCGGCCGTGTCCAGTCCCAGATCTTGGCCGGCCGTGCGCTGCGTGGCGTGGTGCCGTAGCGGTATCGACGTTCAGGCGTCGATGTAGCCGCCAAAGGAGGTGAGCACCTGGTCCACGTAGTGCTCGCAGCTCTCTCCTTCGCAGGCCAGACCGTCGAGGAAGGCTCGGACCACGGTCATGGTGAAGCTTCGGTGAGCCGCTGACTCGGCCGGAGTCACCGCTGACGATAACACCTTGGAATGCAGGCACCGGTCGAGCCCGTGAAGCAGGAACTCGCCAACTTCGGGCTCCAACTCGTCCGACCACCGAAACGGCCTGCTACCGGCCGATGCCTCCGACGCCTCGGCGTCCCACTCGTCGATGTAGTGACACCACAGACGAACCAGATCGGGTGACATGGAATCGCCGATTTCCTCGTCGGAACGCAGCTCGAGAATGACGCGGCGAGCGAACCTTGTCCACGAGGCCGCTTCGTCGGCTGAGCACGGGCCGAGCTCTAGTACCACATCTTCGATCGTACACAACGAGCAACGCAGGCTAAACCCGATAGCCGAATTCCCTTTACATGCAGCTGCGCGGGGGTAACCGTCGTGCGCCGTAGGATTTCGGGAAACATCGAGAAACCCCAGGACAGGCCCAGGGGGCGGGCGAACCGACGCTCAGCTTCCGCCCAGCTCCGGTAGCACGTCCGTCACCAGATCGACAAGTGGTGCCTGGTTCTTGTGAAGTTGATGCCGAGCCTGGTCCAGGGGGAACCATGCCGCCTTGTCGACCTCCGGAAAGGACTGAGTCCGCCCCGATCGTGGCGGCCACTCCATCTCGAAGTGATTGCTGACGATCGTCGACGGGTCGAGGTTCCCCCGGACCAGCCACGCCCAGATCCTCTTGGAGCCGGCCCGGAACGGAGACAGGGCCACCATCGGTCCTGCCGGCGGCGGGTGCCCGAGTTCCTCGGTGAACTCCCGCATGGCCGCCGACCGAGGATCCTCGATGTCGGAATCGAACTCGCCCTTGGGGATGGACCAGGCGTGTTCGTCCTTCTTGGCCCAGAACGGACCGCCGGGATGAACAAGCAGCAGTTCGACGATGTCACCGGCAGATCGAACCACGGCGATCCCGGCCGAATCAAGCGATGATCGGGTACCGGCCATGGAGTCGCAGGCTAGCGTACCGAGGTTTCGGGCCCGCCGTCGTGCGACTTGTGTTGCCGTGGCCCGGTGCTGCCCGCTTCAGGCCGGCAGCTCGACCTTGAGGTCGGAACGGCCGATCTGGTCGAGCACCGTGTTCAGAATCCTGGCATCGTCATCGAAGCCGAGGACGTTCTCGATGTCGCCGGCGGCATCGTCATCCAGCAGGAAGTATTCGGTCGCACCTCGGATGAGGGCACGCTCTTCGGCCCCGAAATCGTCGGGGACGGCCAACAGCGCAAGCAGTGCCGCCGCCACCAGCTCGGCCGTCTCCACATCGGTTGCGGGAACGGCTCGATCCTTGACCTGCTCGAGATGGATGGCGATGGTCTCGGACAGTGGCCCGAACTCGGAACGGGGAGTTTCGATGCACAAGCGCCGAAACTGCAGCTGCTCCTCCGGGTTCAGCAGGGTTTCGATGTCGAGCCGCATGTCTCCGCCTAAGGCCATGGCACCAGTATGGACCACCTCTGCACCGTCTGCACGAGCACCCCTCCAAGCCACGGTTACCGCAGGTCCGGGTACCGGGGTTGGGTGTCATAGGTCGTCGATGAGTTTGAAGACCTCGGCTTGTGTCATTCCAGCTGCCTGACCTGCGGCGTTGACCTTTTCCTCGATCCGTTCACGGAATCGGATCAGCTGGGGATCATCGCCCGACTTCATGGTCGATTCGAACTGGCTGACATGGGACGTGAGGGCCCGGTGTTTGGCGTCGACATAGCCCACGACATCCTCGGCGTGATCGGGCTCGTCGGCCTCGAACAGCAGCAACAGGTCGGGCCGGTAGTGGGGTGTTCGGAGCTCGGGGAAGAACTTGGGGTCACGGGCGGCCACGATGCCGTCCGTCGTGAGCCAGCCGGCATGGCGATGATCGGGGTGAAGGCGGTATCGCTTCCACGGATCATGGCCCAACACCACAGTTGGACGGGTACGGCGGATGAAGTCGGCGACCTGGCGTCGGGTTTCGAGGCCGGAGTCCAGTTCGCCGTCGTGCCGGCTCAGGAACCCGATCTCACCGGTTGCGCCCAGGGCCCGAGCGGCCGCCCGTTGCTCGTCCTGGCGGATCCGAATCAGTTCGTCGATGTCGGCAGACTCGTCCCAGGTTCCTTTCGAGCCGTCGGTGCACACCAGGACATGAACCTCGCATCCGTGGGCGGCCCACTTGGCCAGCGTGGCTCCGCAACCGAAGTCCACATCGTCGGGATGGGCCCCGATGGCCAGGGCCCGTTCCGGGGTCGGCAGGTTCATCGTGAACTCATCGAGGCGAACGGTGGACGGGGTGAGCGGGTTCTGGGCTTCGGTCACTTTGCCGGCCTCCTGGCCGTTCGGGAATGATGTTGGGGGTTGAAAACGGAGTCCGTCGGTGAGGTCTCGACCAATTCGCCCAATCCGTGCGGGATGTCGAGATCGTCGGGTACGTCGATGTCCCAAGCCAGGTGAGGAAGGCGTAGCCATCGCATGGCAAGGCCGAGTCGTGCCGCCTCGTGACGATGCTGGTGGGCCGATCCCGGACCGTAGCGGAACCGGAACCCTGAAGCGGTGGGAACGACGATGACATTGGTGCCGTCGCGGTGGCGGTCGGGGACGATGGTGACCCCGGGGAATCCGGCCACGGCATCGAGGTTTCGGGCCAGCGGAAGATCGGCGTGGCAGATCATGGCGTATCGGTAGCCCTTGTCGGCCAGGATCCCCACCACTTCGGCAGCCACGGCGTTGAGCCCGGTCACGGACACGTTGAGCAGGAGGAGGTGCTGTTCGGTGGCCCAGGCCGCCACCTCGTCGTCGTCTGTGGCCACGAAGACGGGCAGGTTCGACGCGGCGCCGACCACCGTCGCTGCCATCGACCGGGCCAGTGCGGCCCGTTCCGGCCCCGACAGCGTGTCGGCGAGGCGGCCCTTGGCCAGCGCGAACGACTTGACCGGGACCACCACTGCGGTATCGGCGGGTCGGGGTATGTCGGCGTCATCGTTGCGCCCGGCCCCGCTGGGGTCGGAGGCAACGCCTGGGAGGTCATCGAGGTGGGCATCGGGGGCAACCGCCACCGTTTGAGGCTACTGGCCCGCCGGTGCGGTAGGTTTGGGAGATCGAATTCGGCGACCGAATTGGACGGTCGGCGATGACGATCCGGTGAGCGGAATGACGTGGTCAACGAGGTGATCGATGAGGTATCTACGGTGAATTCAACCCACACGGCGGTCAAGCCCAAGTCGGATCTTCGGGTGCTGGTGGTCGGAGGCGGCTCGTGGGGCACCACCGTGGCCCACCTGGCGGCCCACAATGGCACCACGCTGCTTTGGGCTCGGGACGAGGCGGTGGTCGATGCCATCAACACAGAGCACCGCAACCCCCGCTACCTGCCGTCGTTCGAGCTTCACCCCAAACTGCGAGCCACCACCGACCTGCAGGCGGCGGCGGCCGAAACCGACCTTCTGGTCATGGGGGTGCCGACCGGGGCGTTCCGGGAGACCTGCGCCAAGATTGCCGAGACCATCCGGCCCTGGGTGCCCGTGGTCAGCCTGGCCAAGGGTTTCGAACCCGAAACCGGATACCGGATGACCCAGATCGTGGAGCAGGTGCTGCCCGACCGGCCCATCGGGGTGCTGACCGGCCCCAACCTGGCCAAGGAGATCATGGCCGGCAGCCCCACGGCGGCGGTGATCTCCATCTCGGAGCAGAACATCGCCGCCCGGCTTCAGCGGGTTTTCATGACCAGAACCTTCCGTGTCTTCCTTCACCACGACGTCATCGGTTGTGAGGTCGGAGGCGCCCTGAAGAACGTGTACGCCATCGCCGCCGGTGTGGTCGAGGGGCGCGGCCTGGGTGACAACGCCCGGGCCGCCATCATCACCCGGGGTCTGGCCGAACTGATCGAACTGGGGTCCCGCATGGGAGGTGAGGCCCTGACCCTGGCCGGTTTGGCCGGGATGGGTGACCTGGTGGCCACATGTGTCAGCCCTCAGAGCCGAAACTCGCAGGTCGGCCGCAAGCTGGGGGAGGGGCTCACCATCGACGAGATCCTGGCCGGGATGGATCAGGTGGCCGAGGGAGTCAAGGCGGCCAAGGTGGTTCACGACCTGGCCCAGCGGTTCGAGTTGTTCATGCCCATCGCCTCCCAGGTCTACGCCGTCTGCCACGAAGGCTCCGATCCCGATTTCGCCGAGGACGCGCTGTTGCGGGGTCGGCTCGGGCACGAACAGAGCCCGTTCGAGGTCTGAAACCCTTTGCGCCGGCTGGGACCGAGACGAATCGAGCGCCCAGCCGATCGGGGAGCCGTCCTGGTCGGCCCGCTCGATGCCGACGCCCCGGTGCTGGTCGATGCCGGCGGCGCCATCAGCCCTGCCGGCGCCGGCTGGTGCCTCGACTGGTGGATCGGAGCCGACGATCGATGGTACTTCCCCTCCCGGGAGCCGTCGGTCCGTCAGCGTCGACCGTCGGGCGCGCCGGTGGTGGAGACCGCGGTTCGCATCCCGTCCGGCGACGCAACCCAGGTGGTGTATGCCGTGCCCGGCACACCCTCGGTCGATCCGGCGACAGCCAGGAGCCAACCTCGGCAGGTCACCGTGGTCGAGTTCGGCAACGACTCCCCGGTGCCGGTTGCCCTGGCCGTCGCCATCAGGCCCTACCCGGTGGTGGATCCCGGCGTCGGCGAACCAAGCGACCGGACTGCTCAAGCGGCCGGTGTTCCCGGGCCCTCGATCACCATCGACCGGCTCGACGACCGGACATTGGTCGTGTGCGACACGGTGATCCGACTCCCCCGGCCGCCATCGCAGCTGGCAGTGTCCGACCAACGCGACCTGCTTCAGGGCCTGGAGCAGGGCGAGGCTCTGTCGTGGTCGGGACCGGTCGACGGCCTCGAGGCGAATTCCGTGGCCCTCTACCCTCTGCCCCATAGGACCTCGCTGCGGTTGGTGTTCGGCCCTGCCGCGTTCGACCAGGGTGCGTCCGGCGATCACCCCGACCTCGATCCGGCCTCCATGCCGTCCCCCGAGTCCGTTCGCCGGGGTTGGGATGCGGTCATCGATGGTGGGGGCCGATTCGAATTCCCCGACGACGGCCTGACCGGAGCGGCCGCCGCCGCCCGGGCTCGACTGCTTCTGACGCCGACGGCCCGCCTCCAGCAGTTGCGGCGTCAGTTGGAGCAGCCCGGCGACTCCCTGGGTCGGCGGCTGCGGGTGGCGCTGGGCCACCGAGACCGTTCGGTTTCGGAGTCCGACGACCGTCCCGCTCGCACAACCGGGGCCGCCGGTCGGGTCCTGGCCGCACTGGCCCGCAGTGGTCGATGGAGCGAGACCAGGGTCACCCTGGAGCTGATCGCCGACTCGTTCCCGGTGGCCGCCGATCCCGCTACCGGCCCCGATCTGGTGGCCGGCATCGGGGTGGCGGCTGCAACCGTGGCGGCCTGTTCCCACGATGAGCGTCCTGACCGGAGTAGGGCCGCTCCCGGTCAAACCGATCTGCTCGAACGGCTGGTCGAACCCACCGTGCAGTTGGTGAAACTGTTGGAGCGGAAGCAGGCGCCCAAGATCGACCACGCCCGAGCGGGACTTGCCCTGTTGGTCCAGGCCTTGGGCCAGGACGAGGCGGCAGCCGAGATTCGAGCATCGATATCGCAGTGGGCGGCGACCGACGATCCCGCGGTTGCGCTGGGAGCCACGGATCTCGGAACCGTGACTCGATTGATGGAAGCAGCGGGTGGTGTCGGGCGATGGGGTGTAAGTGACCTCAGCCGTATCGTCCACGACGACCTTGACGCTGCGGCCGGATTCTGGTTGGCGGCTCGAAGCCTGTTGTTCCACGAACAGCCTGGAGGTGGAGCCGGGGGCGCCCCGGTTGTCGATTTGCTGCCCCGGTTCCCGTCCGCCTGGAGGGGGGGTGGATTGGACGTGCACAAGGCGCCGACCCTGGGTGGGCTGGTGTCATTCGCCGTGCGCTGGCACGGGGCTCGTCCCGCCCTGTTGTGGGAGGTGGCCTCGGCCGCCCCGGTCACCGTGACCTGTCGTGGCCTCGATCCGGGCTGGTCGACGGGCGAGGCCAGGGGAGAGGTGTTGCTGGCCGGTTCGACTCAGGGCTTGGCCGACGCTCCTGCCCCGGGAGACAGCTTCCAGTAGTCGAGCCTCGGAATAGTCGGTCGTGGGCGCTGGTTGGGAACAACGATCGCACTAGGCCCCGGCCCACCCCGAGGGTGTCATCGACGGGTAGGCCTGACGCTAGCGAATCGTGGTTCCACGGAGGTCGCGGATGACCGCCACAACCGGTCGGGGGGCGTTCGGACTGGCAGGCGCCGGCCAGTTGAGTTGGATCTCCACGGTGAACTGCGACCCGTCCTTTGCCCGGGCGCTGGTCGACAACCGTACGTGATCGTGGGGCTTCTCCCTCAGAGATCCGATGGCGGAGGCGAGCTCGGCGAAAGGGAGCTCGGTGATCAGGTCGGTGGGCGACATGCTGCCGACCAGCTCGGACCGGCGGTAGCCGAACATGTCGACCGCACCGATGTTGGCATGCAGGAACCGGAAACTGTCCTCGTCGAAAACCAGGATGGCATCGGAGGCGGCATCGATGGACTGGTGGATCAGTTGTGACCGTCGCTCGGCCCGGAGCCGCTCGCTGATGTCACGAACCGCGGCGATCAGGCGGGGTTCGCCCTTGACGTCGCTCAGGCTGAGGCCGACTTCGACCGGGATTTCCGAACCGTCGGGGCGGACGGCTCGCAGCTGAAGGCTGGTGGATGTCGTCTCGAGGAGCCGGCCGGACAGCACGGTGTTGATCGTCCGCCCCAGCAACTGCGACCGGCTGCAACCGAAGAGTCGTTCGGCCGGCTGATTGACCGACTGGATCAAGCCGTCCTCGCCGGCGACCAGCAACGCATCGGGGCAGGCTTCGAGAATCTCGAACGCGAGTGTGGGGTCGGCCTCGATCGGATCGGTCCGGTTCTCGGGAACCCGGGCCAGCATGACGGTGGCGCCGATGACGTTTCCCGCCTCGTCGGTGCGGGACGAGATGAGCACGTCGAACCAGCGTTTCTCGTGGGGTGCGTGGCATGAGATATGAACCCGGTCGGCGTTCGGCCCGTCTCCGTTCAGGGCGGCTCGAATGGCGTCGGCGACCTCCCGGGCGCCGGGCTCGTCGCCGGCCCGGTGGCAGACGTCCAGGTAGTCCACCCCGACACCGGTGCGGGCCGGATTCCCGTCGTTCTCTTCGCAGAAATCGGTCCACGGGCCGTTGACGGCAACGATCACGCCCCGGTCGTCCAGGACCGCCACCTCGATGCTTACGCTTCCGGTCGGTTCGGTATTGGCTCTCGTCTCCGGCTGATGCACGACGATCTCCTGTCGGCTTGCTGCTGCGAACATGATAGAACCGGTTGGATGAGCCTCGGGTTCGGTGCTCGACTACCCTGTCAACGCAGACCCGGGCCCGTCATCCGGGGAACGGATACCACTGGGTGCCGAACCCCATCACCTTCCGGCAGTGAGGGCAGAAGAAGACGAAGCCTCGGCCAACCCCGAACGAGCCGTCCTGCTTTCGAAAATGGATCTCCGGAAGCTCGGTCTCACAGTGCGGGCAAACAGGCACGAGGTCGTCACGTCGTACTGCGGCACACGGCCTCCCGGCGGTATGGATATTCACGGCGACCTCCTCGATTCTCGAATTGAGAATGCCCGGTACGGCCCTGCACCACAAGAGGAAAAGGTCATGAGCGGCGATCCGCGCCGGTGCTCCGGGACCATGTGCTCGCCGGCCGATCCTTCAACGAACCGGCCGGTCGGCGTGGCGAGTGTCTGGGCGGTTCGCCTACCGTCCCTGTGAGGCTTCCACGATGAAGGCGCCCGGTTCGGTGGGTCCGGAGCGCCCGGTGCCCAGCAGGTCGGTGGGAACCATGCCGTCGGCCGAGCCGACTCGGCCTTCGAGCATACTGCCGGAGTTGGGACGGAAGTCGGCTCCGTGCTCACTGGTCGATGGATTGCGCAGACCGGGGTTGTAGTTGATGACCGTGTCGTTCTGACTCCTGGGAGCGACGTCGGTGACCGACACGTTGTTCCGGGTGTAGCTACTGCCGTCGGTCTCACTGAAATCGATACCCGGTTTGCCCGATCGGGCCCACACCACGTTGTTGGTGACCCGGATGTTCTTGCCCCGACCGAAACCGATCTCGGCTCCGCCGCCGATGACGTTGGTGGTGCGGACATTGTGATAGGTCGTGTTGAACATCACGTCGACGTTGCTGGAGGCCCAGACGTTGATGCCCCGACCACCGTTGTCGAACGACAGGTTGTTGGCGATCAGGGTTCGGCCGGAGTACCCCGTGTCGTTGTTCATATCGACGATGATGCCGTTGCCGTCGGTGATCACCGGACGGCTCTGCCACTTCGAGTTAACCTTGTTCTCGTTGCGGTAAGTCCGGTTGCCCATGATCAGATCGTGGTACGGGCCCGCCGTGGGACCGAATCCGTGGTTCTTCTGGTGGACGATGTTGATGCCGCTGCCGTTCGAGTCGTGCCAGAATGAGTTCTCGTAAACCACGTTGTTGAGGACCCGGAAGTTCGAGGTCCGGGTGACACTGATGCCACTCTGCGGCATACCGGAGACCCGATTGCCGATCACGTTGACATGGTGGCTGTCGGCGATGGCGATTCCGACGCCCCAGGAATTCGAGGTGTTGAAGCCGCTGCCCTGGACGGTGAGCCCGGAGATCTCGACATAGTCACCGTCGATGAGAAGTGCGGTGCCCCTTGTGGCCTTGATCACGGGACGATGGCCGGGGGCGGCCCCAATCTTGATCCAGTTGTTGGGCTGACCGCTGCTCTTCATCCAGTAGTGGACCTCACCGGCGCTGGCCAGGTCACGGTATTCACCGTTCATCAGCAGCACTTGCTGACCCGGCTTCACATGGCGCAGCACGTCCTGAAGGGAACGCTTGGCCTTGTCGGGCGAGGAGCCGTCGTTGCCGTCGTTGCCGCCGCCGGGGTTCACATAGACCTTGGGACCGTTGGCCGGTGCATTGCTGGAGACCGACACCGGAGGACCGGGGTTCGGCGGAGCCGTCGTGGTGGTGGCCTGTGCCGTGGTGGTTTCCCCGGCCCCGGACGATCCGGCGTCGTCCGAGTCGGACGCCCCTTGGGCGGTGTCGGCCGGTGCCGTGGTTGTCTCGTTGTTGGCCGGCTCGGCCGTTGTGGTGGTGTCCTTGTCGGCCCGAGCGGTGGTGGTGGTCTCACCATCGGCCGATGTGGTGGTGGTCTCACCATCAGCCGATGTGGTGGCTCCGCCCTCGGAGGTCGTGGTTGTCTCCCCGGCCGAGGTGTCGTCGGTCTCGTCCTTCGCCGGCTCGGTGGTGGTCGTCTCCTCGCCGTCGGCGTCGTCGGCCAGGGTCATGGCCGGGGCCGACAGCTGATCGAGATCGTCCTTGACCACCAGGGCCTGCCGGAGTCCGTCCTCGTCCAACGGCAGGTCGGACGGGGCCGGAGCCGCCTCGCCGGTTGCGGAAATGGATTGGGCGGCGCACTCGTTGCAGCCCTCGTTGGTCACGACAATGGCAATGCCGGCGGCAAATACCGCAACAATCCCCGTGATCCCCAGCCTCTGGTAGCGCACCGGGGCAGTCTATACGACACGCTCCCGTAACATGACGCTTTCAAACCCGACTTTGAGCCCCTATACCAAATCCTTAATCTCGGTGGTGGGAAGCGGCCGGCCACCGGGGTCGAGGGGCTCCACGACAGGGCGGCCGGGTCTGCTAGGTTCGATGGCGATGACCGCCACCGTACCCAAGCTGCGAAAGGCGTTGAAGGCAAAGTCCCCCGGTCTGCGGGTGGAACACGAGCTGTGGGAGAGCGGCCACCGGGTGGTTGTCGGCGTGGACGAGGTTGGTCGGGGCTCCTGGGCCGGACCCCTGACCATTGGAGCCGTTGTCGTGCCCAAGGACCGCCGGATCTACAAGCTGAGGGACTCAAAACAACTGACCGAGGCCGAGCGCGAGGCCCTCTTCGATCGCATCGTCGACTGGTGCGAGGCGTCGTCGGTGGGTCACGTCAGTGCCGACGAGTGCGACCGGCTGGGCATGTCGGCGGCCCAGAAGCTGGCGGCGCGCCGGGCCATCGACGGTTTGGGCCTCACGCCCGATGCCGTGATCCTCGACGGCAAGTGGGATTTCGTCGGTCACCCGGTCACCCGCCGCCTGATTCGAGGCGACGCCACCTGTCTGTCCGTCGCCGCCGCCTCGATCCTGGCCAAGGTCACCCGGGACCGAATCATGCGGGCCCAAGCCGACCAGTTCCCCGGGTTCAACTTCGAGCACAACAAGGGCTATCCGTGCCCCGTTCACAAGACGGCCCTGCAGGGCTACGGCCCGACGTCGATCCATCGCCGGTCGTGGGTGTTCATGGACTCCCTGGTCTGGACCGCCTGCCGGCGTCTGCCACCGGCCGGCCAGACCGTTCTGTTCTGATCTCGTTCGTCGGCGCGTTCTTCGTGTCCGATTGCCGGGCGGTAGTCTGCGTGCCATGAGCGAGACTCGATCAGCGACAGAAACCGATCGGAAGCCGGTCGACCTGCCGCCAAGTGTCGGTTCGACCCCCCGAGGGCCTCTCAACCATGGACGGGAGAACTTGGTGATCCCGGGACCGTCGGTGATCCCTGAGCGGGTCCTGGCCGCCATGGCCCACCCCATGTCCGACATCTACAGCGGCGAGTTGGTCGATGTGTCCGACGAGATCTTCGCCAAGCTTCCGACCATCGCCCGGACCGATGGCCGGGTCTTCGCCATCATCTCCAACGGTCACGGGGCCTGGCTCATGGCCATCGCCAACACGTTGAGTCGAGGGGACAAGGTGCTGGTGTTGGAGTCCGGGATCTTCGCCGTGGTCTGGGGTCAGTTGGCGGCGGTCTCGGGGGTGGATGTCGAGGTGTTGCCCGGACCAGGCCGGGGCCCGGTCGACGTCGAGGCCCTGGAAGCCCGGCTGTCGGCCGACCGCAATCACGAGATCAGGGCGGTGCTGGCGGTGCAGACCGACACCGCCTCCAGTGTTCGCAATGACGTGCCCGCCATGCGAGCCGCCATCGACGCCGCCCGGCATCCGGCGCTGTTCATGGTCGACTGCATCGCCTCTCTGGGTTGCGAGCCCTACGAGATGGACGCCTGGGGTGTCGATCTCACCGTCGGGGCGTCGCAGAAGGGGCTGATGGTACCGCCGGGGCTGGGGTTCGTGTGGGCCAACGACAGGGCCCTGGCCGCCTACGAGACCGCCGGCCTAAAGGACGGCTACACCGATTGGGGTCCGCGGCTCAACCCGAGTCAGCACTATCAGCTCTATGCCGGCACCCCACCGGTGTCACATCTGTACGCCATGCGGGAGGCGCTGCGCATGATCGACGAGGAGGGTGGTGTGGAGGCGGTTTGGGCCCGTCACGAGATGCTGGCTTCGGTTGTGTGGGCCGCGGTCGAAGCCTGGTCCGGCCCCGACGGCATCGAGTTCAACATCATCAATCCGTCGTACCGGTCGGCGGCTGTGACCACCATTCTCAGCAACTCCATCGATGCGGAACGGCTGAGGACCATCTGTCGTGACAACGCCGGGCTGGTCCTGGGCACCGGAATCGGTGCCTACGCCGGCCGGTCGTTCCGAATCGGCCATATGGGCTTTGCAGATCCCCCCATGATCCTGGGGGCGTTGGCCACAACCGAGGCCGGGCTGTTGTCGATGGGCGCCCCCATCGGAGGTTCCGGTATCGTCGCCGCCACCGCCCGGATGGGTGAGCTGCTGGAGAAGGAATAGGGACTCAGTCCCGGTTCTGGGTGCCGACCTTGAGGTTCTTGAATGGGCTGGTGGTGTCGATTCCCGCCTCCTTGGGCAGGCCTAGGACTCGTTCACCGAGGATGTTGCGCAGGACCTGATCCGAGCCGCCGGCGATGGCCATGCCCGGCATGCCCAGGACGTAACCCGACCAGGAGTAGGTACCCCACTCCCCGGTGTCGGCGATCAGCTTCGGCCCGAGAACGTGGGATACGAAGGCCGACGTTCGTCGCATGTTCTCGGTCAACAGGAGTTTGGCCCCCGACATCTCCGGTCCCGGCAATTCACCCCGTTTCATGGCCGCCACCGCCCGCTGATTGTTGTAGCGCAGCACCGAGCCCCGGATGTAGAGATCCATCAACTGTTGGCGGACGATGGCGTCATCGGCCAGGCCGAAGTGGCGGACCATCTCCTTCAGTCGGGTGAAACCGCCGCCGTAGCCCGGTCCACCGCCGATGGAGGCCCGCTCGTTCATCAAGGTGGTCAGGGCCACCCTCCAGCCGTCGTTGACCTGGCCCAGACGCCAGGCATCGGGGACGCGGACCTCGTTGAAGAAAACCTCGTTGAAGTTGGCCCCGCCCGTCATCTGTCGCAGCGGTCGGATCTCGACTCCGGGGGCCTTCATGTCGACGACGAAGCCGGTGAGGCCCTTGTGTTTGGGCAGGTCCGGGTCGGTCCGGCAGATCACCTCGCCGATGTCGGAATAGTGGGCTCCCGAGGTCCACACCTTCTGGCCGGTGACAATCCACTCCTCGCCGTCCCGTTCGGCCTTCATCTGCAGGCTGGCCAGGTCGGACCCGGCCCCGGGCTCGGAGAACAGCTGGCAGCCCACGATGTCCCCCCGGTACATCCTGGGCAGGATGTCGGCCGCCACTTCGGGGTTGGCATGGTCGGCGATGGTGGGAGCCACCATGCCCAGCCCGATGCCGAAAAGCTCTGGGCCGGCACCTCGTAGCGCAGCTCCAGCTCGGCGAACAGTCGCTCGTGGCGACGGCTCAATCCCCGGCCGCCCCACTCGGTGGGACCGGTTATCCAGCCGAAGCCGGCGTCGAACTTGGTGGCCCGCCACTTCTTGGCTTCGGCCAGCTCCTGCAGTTCCCTCTCCCTGTCGATCTCCTCGAACAGCGACGGGTCGTCCGGCCCCTTGCCCCAGACGAAGGCTTGGGCATCGTCCTTGGGTTTGGCGTGCGCCTCGAGGAAGTCGATCGCCTCGGAGCGGAATCGTTCGAGGTCGGGGGAGTCCGGGTTGGAACCAGCCATGGCTTCAACATATCCGTGGGTCCCGAATGGTGCCCAACCCACTCGCGGTCACCGGTACGCTCGAACCATGACCTCAGGACACCCCATACGCGTCGGTGTGCAGCTCCATCCCCAGCATTGCTCGATCGAACAGCTGCGCTCGGCATGGAAGGCCGCCGATGAGATGGCGGCCGACTCCATCTGGACGTGGGATCATTTCTTCCCCCTCTATGGCCCGGCCGACGGCGAGCACTTCGAGGGGTGGAGCCTGCTGGCGGCCATGGCCTGTGATACCACCTCGGCCAAGCTTGGTCTGATGGTGGGCTGCAACAGTTACCGCAACCCGGAGCTGGTGGCCGACATGGCCCGGACTGTCGATCACCTGAGCGGAGGTCGGCTCTACCTCGGCCTCGGCGCCGGCTGGTTCGAGCGGGACTACGACGAGTACGGCTACGAGTTCGGCACCGCCGGCCATCGCCTGGCCGACCTGGCTCAGGCCCTGCCGCGGATCAAGGCCCGTCTGGGCAAGCTCAACCCCGCTCCCATCGGCGAACTGCCGATCCTCATCGGCGGCAGCGGGGAGAAGAAGACCCTGCGCTACACCGCTCAGCACGCCGACGCATGGAACACCTTCGGGCCCCCCGACCACTTCGCCCACAAGAATCGGGTGCTGAACGAGTGGTGCGACAGCGAGGGCCGCGACCCCGCCGAGATCGAGCGTACGGTGTGCGTCTCGGCCGACGAGACCGACCAGTTCGACGGTCTGGTCGAGGCCGGGGCCACTCATGTCATCGTCGGTATCGGAGCCCCGTTCGATCTCGACCCCTTGCAGCGGCTGCTGGACAAGGCGCGGGGTTGAACCGGCTTGAATCGGCCCCACGAGAAGGGTCCGGAGAAGGAGCAGACGTGAACAAGCTGGCGGAGGCTCTCGGGCTGAATGAGGCGTCGTCGGCGCCGGCAGCGAGACGGTGGGCGGTGCCGTCCGGTCGTGTCCTTGCCGCCTGGAATCTATTCGTATGGGGCGGCCGTATCCGCAATCTCCTGGCCGAGCCGGGCGGATTGGTCGAGGCCAACCGCTGGTCGCTGGTCGGCTCGATAACGTTCTGTCTGCTGGCCCTCGTTGTCCTCGGCCTGGCCTTCGGCCCGCGTCGCCACCGGTGGTCGAGCGATGGTGGAGGGCATCGGGAACGGGTGGTGGCCGGGGTGATGGCCGCTCTTGGTGTGGTCGTCTGGACCTATCGAGGGGTGGCCATCGCCGGTGCCGGCTACTCGGTCGGTTTCGTGGCCGTCCACACGGTGCTGGCCCTGGTCACCGTCGGGCTGGGCTTGATCGTGCTGACACCGGCCCGTGCACGAGAGCGATAGTCTGGAGCTCGTGGGAGAACCAGTCACCGTCATCGAAAAGCCGAGCAGTCGACCGGGCTATGTCCGGTTCGAGACCAATCGCTCGTTCACCGGCATGGGCCACGAGAGCTACCACGTGGACGACGAGATCTACACGAACCGTCCCCCTGACGAGATCGCCAGAGCGCTGTTCGCCACCGGCAAGGCGGAGGAGGTGCACATCTACTCCCAGATGGTGACGGTCAAGCTGTCGGGCCGGGACTCGAGCGGTCTGAAGGAGATCCTGGAGGACCTCTACATCTACTACAGACCGGGGGTCGAGGTGCCCACGCCGGAAATGTTCGGTGCCGAGGGTTGATCTCCCACACCGTCCCGGCCCGGGTCGGTATTCTCGGTAATCCATCCGACGGCTACGGGGGGCGCACCCTGGCCTTGGCCGTGCCGCGGTTCGCCGCCACCGTCAATCTCGAGCCTGCGCCTCGACTCGAGATCGTGGCCGCTGCTGCCGACGAGCCGGTGTGGGGCTCGGTCTCGGAGCTCATTTCCAGGGTCGACCGGGAGGGCTACGGCACCGGCCCGCAACTGCTCACGGCCGCGGTTCGTACCTTCGCCAACGTGGTGGCGACCCAGGTCGACAAAGGGCTGGCCAAACCCGGATTCCCCGATGAGACGTTTCGGCTGACCTATGGCACCACCATTCCCCGCCAGGTTGGTCTGGCCGGCTCGTCGGCGCTGGTGGTGGCGGCCATGCGCTGCCTGGCCCACTACAGCGATATCGAGATTCCCGACGAGGTCCTGCCGTCGATTGCCCTCGCGGTGGAGACCGAGCAGTTGGGGCTCACGGCCGGTCTCCAGGACCGGGTGGTGCAGACCTACGGCGGCCTGGTGGCCATGGACTTCGGCGAGATGATGACCGACGCCCGGTTCGGTGTGGCCCACGGCGACTACCAGCGGGTGGAACCGGATCATCTACCCCCGCTGTTCCTGGCCTATCGGACCTCGGCGGCCGGGCCCAGTGATCAGTTTCATCGGGGTCTGCGCCAGCGGTTCGAGGCCGGCGATTCCACGGTTCGGGATGTGCTTCATCATCTCGCCGGATTGGCGTTGGAAGGCCAGGCGGCGTTGCGATGGAAGGACCCCGATAGGTTCGCCTCGCTCATGGGGGAGAACATGCGGCTTCGGCGCCAGTTGGGCACGGTGCCCGAATCTCAGCTGGAGCTGATCGAGGTGGCCGACGCTCTGGATGCCCCCGCAACGTTTGCCGGCTCGGGGGGAGCCGTGGTCGGGGCCTATGCCGACGATGGGCACTACGAGCGACTGGCTGGGGCCATGGACGCCATCGGGGCTCGTATCGTCAGGATCGGGCCCGGGTTCGAGACCGAGCATGGCGAAGGCCAGCTGGAGCTCGGACTCTGAAGAATCAGATGGTGTCGGAAGATACGAGGTTCCCGGGCGGCATCCATTGATATTTTGAGTGACTTTCCATTCAGTACATACGTTCGATAGACTCGGGGTATGGAGGATCTGACCCGGTTGCGAACCCTGACCAGGGTAGCCCCGCTTGGGTTGGCTGGAGAGCAGGCCCGCCTGTTACGGCCGGTGCCGGGTGATATGGCCGGGCTGTTCCCGACCGGTGGAGTGCAGGCCGGCTGGTCGATCGGGTTCGAGGGTCGTGGGTCGTGGTCGCCGGCCATGATGCTGGCCGCCGGATTGATGGAGCCCGATCGGTGGCTGGCCACCGTCGGACTGGAGGAGCTGGGACTGGTAGCGGCGGCCGAACTAGGGGTTCCCCTGGATCGGGTCGTGACGGTCGAGACACCGGCCCCCGGTCAGTGGGCGGAAGTGGTGGCGGCCCTGATCGAGGCCATCGACGTCCTTGTTGTCGCCCCCTGCCATCCGGTGCCGGCCCGGGCCGCTCGCCGCCTCCAGGCCAGGGCCCGGGAACAGCAGGCGGTGCTGTTGCATCTCGATGGGGGACGGAGCTGGCCCCAGCCCATGGACATCACTCTCACCGTGGTCGAACAACGATGGCAGGGCCTGGGTCTCGGCCACGGTCACCTGCAGGGGCGGCGCATGGTGGTCGAGGCCTCCGGTCGCCGGGTTCCCGGCTCGAGTCGGTGGTCCGAGCTGGCTGTGGAGACCCGATAGATGGCGGGTACCCGCATGGTCGCCGTCTGGTGCCCGGATTGGCCGGTGGTGGCATGGGGGGTACCGCCGACCGAACCGGCGGCAGTACTGGTGGCGAACCGGGTGGTGGCCACTTCGGCCGCGGCCCGGGCCGACGGGGTGGCCATGGGTCAGCGTCGGCGTGAGGCCCAGGGTCGCTGCCCGGAGCTGGCGCTTCTGGACCGGGACGAGGCCCGTGAGGCCCGGTTGTTCGAACCGGTGGTGGCCGCCCTCGACGCCATCACCCCCCGGGTCGAGATCACCGGCCCCGGCCTGGTCGGCTTTCCGGCCCGAGGCCCCAGCCGGTTTTTCGGTGGGGATCGGGCCATGGCCGATGCCGTGGCCGAGTGTGTGGCTCCAGTCATGCCCCGGGTCGGGGGGAGCCGAGCCACCAGCCGGGTGGCGGTGGCCGATGGGGTGTTCACCGCCCGGCTGGCCGCCCGATCTCGCGCTCCCCGGTACGACGATGATGGTGACGACAAGGGCGCCGGGTCCAGTGATCGCCCATGGGGCGATGGCCGCCGGGAGCCGGTGATCATCGAGCCGGGGGAGAGCGCCCGGTTCCTGGCTCCACTGTCCATTGCCAACCTCGACATGCCGGACTTGACCGAGGTGTTGGGTCGGCTCGGTATCGACACCCTGGGCCGACTGGCCGCCCTGTCGGCGGCCGATGTGATCGGTCGGTTCGGGTGCCATGGCCGGCTGGCCCATCGTCTGGCCCGGGGCGAGGACGATCATCCTCCCGACCTACGGCAGCCGGCCGCCGATTTGGCCGTGACCTGGACCTTCGAGCCACCGGCTGAGCGCATCGAGCAGTGTGCCTTCGTCATCAAGACCCTGGCTGACGAGCTTTTGACCGCACTTGGTGTACGGGGCCTGTCGTGCACCCGGGTGGCCATCGAGGCCGAGACCGAAACCGGCGAACGTCATCTGAGGCTGTGGCGCCATCAGGGTTCGCTGTCGGCGGCGGCTGTGGCCGATCGGGCCCGGTGGCAGCTCGACGGCTGGTTGAACCAGGCCGAACACTCCCGACCCCGCTCCGGTATCGCCCGCCTCACCATCGTGCCCGACGAGGTGGTGGCGGCAACCGGTCGCCAGCTCGGACTGTGGGGTGGGGTCGGTCACCGGGCCGATGAGGTGACCCGGGTGGTGGCCCGGCTTCAGGCCATGCTGGGGGCCGATGCGGTGTGTGTGCCCGAGTACAGGGGCGGGCTGACGGCCTCGGAACAGTTGCGCCTTGTTCCGGCCGCCGCCGTCGACCTCACCGAGCCCCGTCTCGCCGCTCGCCCCGACTGGGTCACCCAACCGTGGCCGGGACGTATCCCCCCTCCATCACCCATCAAGGTCCATCCCGACCCGGTTCCGGTGGAGGTGACCGACGATCGGGCCCGGTTGGTGGGGGTGAGCGGTCGGGGTGAGCTGACGGCGGCGCCAAGTCGGTTGCGCATCGATTCGGGCCCGGTGCGGGCTGTCACCGCCTGGGCCGGGCCGTGGCCGGCCGAACAACGTTGGTGGGATCCCCTGACCCGAAGGCGCCGAGCTCGGCTTCAGGTGGTGACCGACGATGGTTCGGCCCACCTGCTGATGGTGGAGTACGGCCAGTGGTTCGTCGAAGCCACCTACGACTGAGCTGAGGTGATCGTGGCCCTGGTGTCCGGCTACGGCGGCGACGCGGACGATAAGGTCGAGCCATGGCCAAAGCGGGACCGAGACGGTCGAGATCCAGCCCCGAGGAGGCGAAGGCCACGTTGATCGAGGCGGCCATCGAGGTGCTGGCCGATGAGGGCTTCGCCCGCACCAGCGCACGGGCCGTGGCCGCCGTCGCCGGGGGGACAAACGGCCTGATCTTCTACCATTTCGGTTCCATGAACGGCCTGTTGGCGGCGGCAGCCGAGGAGCTGGCGGACCGGCGTATGAACCGGGTCAAGCACGCCCTGGGTGGTGATGACGCCGCAAGCCAGTGGCCCCATCGACTGGCCGACACCATCCGGGCCGAGGCCGTGAGCAAGGAGGGTATTGCCGTGGTCGAGTTGATGGTCGGTTCCCGGACCACACCGGAGCTGGCCGAGCCTGTGGTGGGGGCAATCGACCGATCCATTGCCTTCGCCACTGCCGAGCTGGAGACAATCCTGGCCGACAGCCCGTTGACCCGGCTGGTTCCCGTCGAATTGGTGGCCGAGCTCGCCACCGCCGCGTTCTTCGGTTTGGAGCTGTTCAGCCAGGCGGGACGGGAGATCGACATCGATCGCATCGCCCGCACCGCCGCCCTCGGCATCGGGCTTTTGTCCGCGTTGCCGATCCCGGCCCAACCGTCACGCTGACCCTACCCGCGACCGCCACAGCCACTACAGTGATGATTGTCGGGAAGGAAAGAGAGCAAGCCATGTGGCGACGTCCGATGGCAGTACTCGTGATCGCGGCGATGGCGTGCGTCGGCTGCGGCGGCTCGGGGACCGATACCGGCAGCAGCGGTGAAGACTACGAATCGCCGCTGGCCGAGTATGTCGGCGGCATCCAGTTCGGCGGTGATCCGGAGGAGATGGAAGCTCAGATTCGTGACCAGCAGCGGCTGATCAACGAGCAGGTGGTCGAATGCATGGCGGCCGAGGGCTTCGAGTGGACTCCCGACGACGAGTCGATGATGTTCATGGGAGCACCAACCGATCAAGAGGGACTCGAATACGGCTCCGACGAGTGGGTGGCGAAATACGGGTTTGGGATCTCCACCCAGATGTTCCCCCAGGAGGTGGTCGGGCCCGATCTTGTGGGCATGGACGAGGAGATGTACGGCGGACCGGGCGAGGAGTACGAGGACCCCAATGCCGAGTATCTGAGCACCTTGACCGAAGCCGAGACCGAGGCATACTACGAGGCCCTCTACGGCAGCGAGTCCGGACCCGAGATCGACGAATCCATGTCGGAGGAGGAGATTGACGAGGCGTTCCGAGCGTGGGAGGCCACCAACGAACCAACGGGTTGCATGAACATCGCCCAGGAGGACATCTTCGGCGGTCAGGACTTCTACCTCGAATTCGGCGACGAGCTGGATGACATGTGGGAACGGGTCGAGTCCGATCCCCGCGTCGTCGAGGCAAACGCCGAAATCGCCGAGTGTATGGCCGAGAAGGGTCTGAACTTCACGTCCTTGGAGGATGCGAACGACAAGATCTGGAGCCGGGTGGAGCCGCTGCAGCAGGAGATCTACGGGGCGATGGAGGAGGTAGACATCTCCGAGGAGGAGGCCGAGGCACTGTCACCGGAGGAACTGGACGAGCTGTTCACGCCGGAACTGTCGGATGAGGCCAGGGCCAAGCTGGCCGACATTCAAGCCGAGGAGATCGAGCTGGCGGTGGCTGTGAACGAATGCGGAGGCGGATACCGACAGCAGGAGGATTTGTTCCGGCAGGTGCAGTTCGACATCGAGACCCGGTTTGTGGAGGAGAACAGGGAGAAACTCGAGGAGTTCAAGGCTCGTCAGGAGCAGGAGACGACCACCGGCTAGCTTGGCAGGGTAGGCTTCGGTTCGGGTCATGGGCCGCGAGAAGTGAGCCGCGGCGGCTCTAGAGGAGGCGGTGGATGAACCGGCGTGCGGTCTTGGCCGTGGTGGCGGCTGTAGCCGTTGCCGCCGCGCTGTTGGGTTGGGTATTGGGTCAGCGGATCAAGTCTCCGGCCGAGATCGCAGCGGAGACGGCGCCACCGGAACCATCGCTGATCACGGTGCCGGTGGAGCTGCGGGAGTTGTCGTCCCGGGTGGTGGTTCGGGGCACGGTGCAGTCCAGTGAGGAGACTCCGATCGAGGTGTCGGCGGCCGCGCTTGGTGACGCGGTGGTCACCCGGTTGCCCAAGGCCGAGGGTGACGAGCTGGCAGAAGGTGAGGTGGCGGTGGAGATCACGGGTCGACCGGTGATCGTGCTGCAGGGCCGGCTGCCGGCCTACCGAACCATGGGTCCGTCGATGGAGGGACCTGATGTCCGGCAGTTGGAGGAGGCCCTGGTTCGACTGGGCTACGACGTCGGTGTCGTCGATGAGGTGTATTCGTCGGAAACGGGATCAGCGGTCGAGGCGCTGTACACATCGTTGGGCTACAAAGCCAACGGCCGGACTCGGGACGAGGAGGCGGCGATCGACGCCGCTCGGGATCAGGTGCGGCAGCTGGAACGGTCGCTCGCGTCGGTAGTGGGGTCCGGTGGGGGAGGGGTGCCCGAGTCGGTGCGGCTACAGGCCGATCTTCAGGTCACGCAGGCCGAACGGGCGCTGACCGATGCCAGGAACGATCCGATCGTGGCCGAGGCCGAGGCGGCGTTGGCCGATGCCCGATCGGCGGTGACATCGGCCGAAGCTGCGCAGGCTGACGCCTGGCGTCGGTTGTCGGAGGCCGAGGCCGGCACGCATCCCGATACCGGCTATCCTCCGACCGAACAGGAGCTGGCTGCTCTGCGGGAGGCGGTGGCGGCGGCTGATGTTGCGGTGGCCGAGGCCGTCGACGCCAAGGATGCCGCCGCCCGCGCGCTCGAGGCGGCACGGGTGGCCCGGCAGCGGGCCATCGACGACGCCGAGGTCAATCTGAGGATCGCCAAGGCGTCCCGGGACGAGACCTTCGCCTCCTACACCTCCGGCGGTGGCGGGAACGGCGCCGATGGCGGGTTGAGTGTCCAGGATCTTCGGGCGGATCTGGCCGACGCCAGGGAGGATCTGAACGAGTTGCTGGCCACGACCGGGGTGTCGTTCCCCATCGAGGAGCTGACCTTTGTTCCCACCCTTCCCCGGGAGGTCAAGACCCTGAACGTGGAGCTGGGTTCGTCGGCCCAGGGCACGGTCATGACAGTGACCGGGGCATCCACGGTGCTGGAGTCGGCCGTCTCCGATGCCGATCGCAAACTACTGGCCGAGGGCATGGACGCAGTGGTGGAGGACGATGAGCTGGGGATCTCGGTACCGGCCACGATCACCTTCCTGGCCGACAATCCCGGAGGCGGTGAGCTGTCGTCTGACCGCTACGCCATGCGGTTGACTCCGGCCGGAGATCTGCCCGAGGAGGCGTTCCGCCAGTCGCTACGGGTGACGATTCCCATCTCGTCGACCGGCGGTGAGGTGCTGGCCGTGCCCCTGGCCGCCGTGAGCGCCGGCGGTGATGGTCGCGCCCGGGTCGAGGTGGAGCGGACCAGGGGTGAAACCGAGCTGGTAACGGTGACCACCGGCCTGGCCGCCGACGGCTACGTCGAGATCGAGCCGGTGGGCGCCGTGCTCGAGGCCGGGGATCGGGTGGTGGTTGGACGCGATCTGTTGTTGCCGTCGCAGTCCGGCGACGGCGAGACCGACGACGAAGACAACCAGGATGGGAGTGTCGATACCGGGAACGGCGGCGAGGGCGAGGCCTGAGTTCGGTGGCTATTCCCGTTGTGCAGCTGGACGGTGTGGGTCGGGTCTTCGACTCGGTCCCGCCGGTCGAGGCCCTGAAGCCGACGTCGCTGTCGATCCTCGACGGCGAGTACGTGGCCATCGTCGGTCCTTCGGGGTCGGGCAAGTCGACGCTCCTTCACCTGCTGGGGTTGCTCGATGCCCCGACCTCGGGACGCTATTTCCTTGACGGGATCGACACCTCGGAGCTGTCCGAGCCTCAGCGTGCCGGTCTTCGGGGTTCCAAGATCGGGTTCGTGTTCCAGTCATTCCATATGCTTGCCCACCGGACCACTGTGGAGAATGTGGCGCTGGCCGAGCTGTACTCCAGCCGATCGCGCCACGATCGCACCCAGCGAGCGATGGCGGCTCTGGAGCAGGTCGGCTTGGGGCATCGACTGGATGCCTACCCGACCACCTTGTCGGGTGGTGAGCGCCAGCGGGTGGCGGTGGCCCGCGCCGTGGTCGGCGAGCCCAGCCTGGTTTTGGCCGATGAGCCGACCGGCAATCTGGATTCGGCCACCAGCGACTCGGTGATGGATATGCTCGGCGCTCTGCATGCGTCCGGTATCACGCTGGCCGTGATCACCCACGACCCGGAGGTGGCGGCGAGGGCCCAGCGCCGGCTCACCATCAGGGACGGGGTGGTGACCCAATGACGTCAGTCGATTGGGGCCCTTTGGAGCCGGCGCCGATCGAGGACGGGTCCGGAACCACAGGTCGGGGATTGGAACCGTCGAAGCTGACGGTCCGGGATCTGACCAATGAGGTCACTCTGTCGCTCACCGCCAGACCGGCCCGGACCCTGCTGACCGCCCTGGGCACCGTTCTCGGGGTGGCCGCCCTGGTGGCGACGCTGGGTCTGGCCGGAACCGCCGGCAACCAGATCGTGTCCCGGTTCGACGAGTTGGAGGCCACCGAGGTGACGGTCGAACCCGATCGGCGGGGTTTCGGCCTGCCCGATCAGCAGCAGGTCAGCTACATCCCGTTCGATGCCGACGACCGGCTGGTCCGCCTGAACGGGGTGGTGACGGCCGGTACGATCAGCGAGGTCGATCTGGGCGGGAGGCTGGCTCGTTCGGTGCCGGTCAATGATCCGTTGGGCCAGACAGAGTTCCAGATCCCGGTGGTGGCCACCTCGGCCGGGCTGTTCGACGCGGCGCGAGCCTCGGTGTTGACCGGCAGGGTTTTCGACGCATGGCACGACACCGAAGCCCAGCCGGTCGCGGTGCTGGGGCCGGGGGCGGCTCGTCGATTGAACGTGACCCAGGCGGCCAATGCACCGTCGGTGTTCGTCGGTGAGGAGCCGCTGGTCGTGATCGGCATCCTGGCCGATGTCGAGCGGAAACCCGAGCTGTTGAACGCCATCATCGTACCCAATGGGGTTGCTCGGGATCGGTTCGCTCTGGTCGCGCCGGCCGAGGTGCTGATCGAAACCGAGGTCGGCGCGGCCGAGCTGATCGGCATCCAGGCCCCCACCGCGCTGTATCCCAATGACCCCGACGAGCTGCAGGCCGCCGTGCCCCCGTCACCGACCCGCACCCGCTCCGCCGTGCAGGATGATGTGAATGTGCTGTTCCTGGTCCTGGGCGGTCTCTCGCTCATCGTGGGGGCAATCGGTATCGCCAACGTCACCCTGGTATCGGTGCTGGAGCGCACCACCGAGATCGGGCTGCGACGGGCCCTGGGGGCCACCCGGCGCCACATTGCCGTCCAGTTCCTGGCCGAGTCCGCCGCCCTCGGCCTGATCGCCGGTGTCATGGGTGCCAGCTTCGGCGTGTTGACCACCGTGGCCGTGTCCGCCACCCGGGAGTGGACTCCGGTCCTCAATCCGCTGCTTCCACTGGCCGCACCCCTGCTGGGCGCCGCCATCGGACTGATCGCCGGCACCTACCCGGCATGGAAAGCGTCCAGCCTCGAACCAATCACCGCCCTCCGCAGCGGACAGTAGCCCAACAGGAAGCCGCACTGATCGGTGTCGGGCCGTGGCCGGGGCTACCGGTCTCGCCGCTGCGGCCGCGACCGATGTCACGGCGGTGTCCGGGACCTGGTGGGTGGTCAGTACGGTGAAAGCGTGACATCCCTCGATCATCTGCTGCCCGGGGCCGATGAGGCGCCCCGTTGTGCCGACCACACCCGGGCCATCTCCATGGACCCGGTCGGTACTGCCATTCGGGCCGATCGGGTGGTACTGGTCGAGACCTCGCTGCCGTGGCCGAAGCCGGTGTTCGACCATCCGACCCTGCGGGAGATCGACCCGCTGTTCAAGCACGCCGCCATCCCCACCCGGTTGTTGGCCTGCGGTCCCGAGCCCGACACGCCGACCACCGTTCATGTCTTCGACCGCCGGGATACCCCCGCCGTTCATACCAGGGAGCGGCGCTTCACGGTCCACAGCCCCAATGAGCTGCTGGACCTGGCCTACTGCCTGACCTCCGAGACCGACGGCGACCAGCACGAGGCCGAAGCCGAACTGGACCGGCCACTGACCGAGCCCGTGGTCCTGATCTGCACCCAGGGCAGCCACGACATCTGTTGCGGCTCCGACGGGGCCAGACTGGCGGCCGCGATCGACGATCTGAGGCCGAAGCCCCGTCTCCATCGGGTCAGCCACACCGGCGGTCACCGGTTCGCACCCACGGCCATGACTCTGCCCGATGGCCGGATGTGGGCCTACCTGGTGCCCGAGATGCTGGCCTCCATTCTCGACCGCTCCGGCGATCCGTTGCTCCTGGCCCAGTACTGCCGGGGTTGGTGGGGGACCGAGAGGGGAGCATCCCAGGCGGCGGAGCGGGCCGTGTTCGCCCACGTCGGCTGGGATCTCGACTCGCTGCCTCGAACCGTGACAGCCACCGAGCCGGCGTTGCCGGTCGATCCCGGCGCCCCCGATCAGCCGGGTTCGGGGTCGGTCAGGGCCGAGGTCGCCGTTGGTGGGAACGGCCTGGTTGATGTGTTCGAGGTCGACATCGAGGTCGCCCGCGTCGTGCCCACGGTGGCCTGCCGGGCCCTCGGTGGGCAGCCGGCAAAACCGGCCATCGAATACCGGGCCCGGGTGGTGGGCCGCCGGCCGTGATGCCGGCCGGGAACGGTGAACCGGCCGATCGATCGCAGATGACTGGTCAGAACACGATCACGCTACGGGCCACGGAGCCGGACTTCATGTCCTGGAACCCCTGGTTGATGTTCTCCAGCGGGATGGACCTCGAGACCATCTCGTCCAACCGCAGGCGACCGTCGAGGTACATCTCGACGAAGCGAGGCATGTCGGTCCGGAACCGGTTGGAGCCCATGTTGGAGCCGGTGAGGATCTTCTCGTAGAACAGTTCGCCGCCGTCGACCTCGATCTTCACACCCGGTGGGATCAGCCCGATGACGGTGGCCTGACCGCCCCGGCGCAGCATGGCGAAGCTCTGCTCGGCGGTGTCCTTTCGACCCACGGCCTCGAAGCTGTAGTGCACACCCTGCCCGGCGGTCAGGTCCATGACCGCTGCCACCGGATCGTCGTCGGCGGCGTTGACCACGCTGGTGGCCCCCATGGCCAGGGCCAGATCGAGTTTGAGTGGGACGCGGTCAACGGCGATAATCCGGTTGGCGCCGGCGATCCGGGCTCCTTGGACCGCCGACAGGCCGATACCGCCGCAGCCGATGACGGCCACGGTGGACCCGGGCTCGACCCCGGCGGTGCGGAACACCGCTCCCAGGCCGGTGGTGACGCCACAGCCGATGAGCGCCGCCTTGTCCAGGGGCATCTCGCTCGGGATCTTGACCACCGCCTGCTCATGGACCAGCATCTGCTCGGCGAACGACGAGAGGTGGAGAAAGGTGTGGACCGGCTCGCCCCCGCTGCGGGACAACCGGGAGGGCTCGTCGGGCCGACGCATCAGCTCCACGGCCTTGTTCTCGCACAACGACAATCGACCGCCGATGCAGTAGTGGCAGTGACCGCAGAACGCCGACAGGCAGGTGATGACATGATCGCCTGGGGCCACATAGCGAACTTCCCTCCCCACCTCCGTCACTACGCCGGCCGATTCGTGGCCCAGCACCGCAGGGCACTCGTGGCTGTAGGTGCCCTCCATGAAGTGCAGATCGCTGTGGCACAGTCCGGCGGCCCTGGTCTCGATGAGGACTTCCCGGGGCCCGGGGGAGTCGATGTCGATGTCCTCGATGTCCAATCGGCCCGGGATGGTGTTGAGCACGGCGGCCTTCATAGGCCAGACGCTATCGCGTTCATTTCCCGGGTGGGTGATGGTTGTGTCGGGTTGTCGGGCGGCCGAGACGTCAGTCGTCGTCGGCGCTGGCCGCCAGCTTGTCGACCGCGGCCACGAAACGCTCGAGGTAGTCGGCCAGCTGGACCTGCTCATCTATGGAGAACTCCGACAGCATCAGGTTCATGCCCCGCTGGATCTTGCCGCTGATTTCCTCATAGCGGGCCCGTCCGTCGGTTGTCACCTGCACCTGGATGGAGCGCTGGTCGTCGTCGTCCTTCACCCGCTCCACCAGCTCCTTGTCGGCCAGGCAATTGACGGCTCGGGTGGTGGACGCCGGAGTGATGTGCATTGCCTCGGCCAGCTCACCCATCCGCATCGGTCCCTGCTGGGCGATGAGAATGAGGGCGTCGGCCAGGGCGAGGTCCAAGGGACCGTCGTCGGACCCGTAGAACAGGTCCCGCACCTTGATGGCGCTGGCTCCTCGTCGTATCTCACGCCAGGCGAATCCGACTCTTCGACGAAGCTCGGCGTCGACCTCGACCGCTTCCCGTGTTACCACTGTCATTGCTATCGAGTGTGGCCTGTGTGTCCGGTAAATGCTAGTCGTGGCCGGTTTCCGCTTCGTGGAACAGGTCCAGTGCCAGTCGGGCCACCTCCCGCACCGGCAGCTCCAGCGCACGGGCGGCGGCGGCGACGTCGTCGAATTCAGGCTTGGCCCCATAGGGCCCAACTTTCACGGAGATGGCATGGTCGCCCACGAACACCGTCTCGAACCGGCGGGGCAGCTCATGCTTGGTCACGTTGAGGGTACGACTTCCCAGGGAACCGGTTTCGGCCAGCACCATCCGTCGCAGCGACTCGGCCAGCTCCGGCCGGCACAGCACATGGAGTTCGACTCCCGGGCGCCCCTTCTTCATGATGATCGGTCGAGCCCAGGCGTCGTCGGCGCCGACCTGCAGACATCGTTCGATGGTGTAGGCGACGATCTCCCCCGACACGTCGTCGACATTGGTCTGGATCACGGTCGATGTGACGGTCTTGGCGGTCCAGCCCCGGTCATCGTCGTCGCTCGTCCCGACGCCGGATGTCCCATCGTAGAGCACCTCGATGAGATAACCGGAGAGCACGTTGGGATGGTCGGCCGGATTTCGGCCGCCGGCCCCGCGGGCCGTGGCCCGCAACACTCCCGATGGCATCGGGCCCCAGCCATCGACCATGGTGGACAGCAGGGCAGCACCCGTCGGGGTGACCGTCTCGCCCCGATTGCCCCCTGGTTCACCGCGACAAATCCGGATCACCGTGCACCGGTAAGGACCGGACGGGGGCACCGAGCAGCAACGCGGCCGTAGCCGGCGCCGGCACCGGGAGTTCGCCGTGGGCCGCGGTCACCGTGCCCGAGCCCATCCCGATCGGGCCGGCCGACACCGAGGTCACGTCGAGTAGGTCCAGGGCGATCCACGAGCCGACGATGTCGACGATGGCGTCGACCGCTCCGACCTCGTGGAAATGGACCTGGTCGATGTCGACGCCGTGGATAGCCGCTTCGACTTCGGCCAGTCGTCGGAAGGTGGCCCGAGCCCCGGTCGACACCGCAGAGACGAGTTGGGCGTCGGCCAGGAGGCGATCGATGGACGACCAGGCCCGGTGCCGGTGACGTTCGTGGTGGTCATCGGGGAGGCGGTGATGCCTGTGGTGGTCACCGCCTCCGCCGCCGTCGGCTACCTCGACCCTGGTTGCGGTCAGCGAGCATCGGGTCACCGTGGACTCCTGCAGCGACCAGCCGGCGATGTCCAACGAGTCGAGTTGTCGAACGACTTCGGGCAGTGGCGCTCCCAGCCCCACCAGGGTGCCCAACAGCATGTCGCCCGACGCGCCGAACGACGGGTCGAGCCACAGATGGTGCCTGGTCACCGCTTGCTTCCCACCGCTCTCAGAATGCGGTGGGCGGCGCATGCCGCCCCGTACCCATTGTCGATGCCGACCACGCTGATTCCGGGGGCGCAGCTCGTCATCATCGACAGAAGCGCTGTCTGACCCTCGTAGGCCGTGCCGTAGCCGACCGAGGTCGGCACCGCCACCAGGGGTTGAGCCACCAGCCCGGCCAGGACGGTGGGCAGTGCCCCCTCCATGCCGGCAACGGCCACGATCACGTCGACCGACCCCAGGTCCGGCAGCACCGAGAGCAGCCGGTGCAGGCCGGCGACACCGACGTCGGTGAGCGCCGTCACCCGGTGGCCCAGAGCCTCGAGGGTCAGGCGGCACTCGATGGCCACGGCCAGGTCCGAGGTGCCGGCCGCCACCACGGCCGCAGAGCGTCCGGTGGGGGAGCGATGCCTCCAGGTCAGCGTTGAGTGGGCCAGATCATCGGGTTGGCTGACCGTCAGCGGATCGAGTGCCAGTAGGGCTCGGCGCTGGTCGGTCGTGGCCCGGGTGGCCACCACCGTGTCGTCACCGGCGGCCAACATGGCGGCCACGATGTCGACGCACTGGCTGACGGTCTTCGACCGGCAGTACACGGCTTCGGGCAAATCGATGCGGTGACTGCGGTCGAGGTCGAGGCGGGCTTCGGTGTCCATGGTGGGAAGGGGGCTCGTGGGTTGTTTCCGGGAATCAGGGCTCGGCGTACGGCTATGGAGTCCGGACGGCGTGGTTGAGGTTGCCGCTGCGCAACCCGGCCAGATCGAGGGTGACGTACCGATACCCGCAGCCCCGCATTGCCTCGACGATGGCCGCCGCCTGCTCGCTGGCATCGACCAGGCGATCGACCGGCAACTCGATGCGGGCCGTGTCGTCGTAGTGACGGACCCGAACGTCGTCGAACCCCAGCCGGCGCAGCGCCGACTCCGCTCGGTCGATGCGGGACAGCAGCGGCACCGTGACGGCGGTGCCGTAGGGAAGCCGACTGGACAAACAGGGCATGGCCGGGCGGTCCCACACCGGCAGCCGCCAGTGCCGGGCCAGGATGCGGATGTCGGATTTGGTGAACCCGGCCTCGACCAGCGGGAACACCGCTCCTCGCTCGGCCGCCGCCTTCTGACCCGGTCGATGATCGCCCAGGTCGTCGAGGTTGACTCCCAACGTAACCGTGGCCGATCGATCCCGAGCCACGGGCTCCAGCTGGTCCATGAGCGCCGACTTGCACCAGTAGCAGCGATCGTGATCGTTGACCCGGTACCGCTCGTCATCGAGTTCGTCGGTGTCGACCGGCTGCCACCGGAACCCGAACCGGCGAGCCAGGTCCCGGCAATGGTGGAGCTCGCCCGACGCCAGCGACGCCGATACCGCAGTGACCGCCACCATGTTGTCGCCGTGGCTGCGATGGGCGGCCACCGCCAGCAACGAGGAATCCACACCGCCCGAAAGGGCCACCACCGTCGGACCGAGACGACTCAGGACGTCGGCCAGGTCGGCCTCGAGCTCGACCTCGCTACGCTCGATCACTCCGCCTGCGATCACACCGCTGTCGACGGGACTGTACTCCACAGGGCTGCGCTCAACCACGCCGACAAGGGTACCGACTGGGGCCGGCGAGTCGCCCCCCCAGCGGAACCGTTGAGGCCGGGCGGTGTGCTACAGCTCGACGCGGTGGTGTTCCCACGCCGGCCAGGACCGGTTCCGGGCGTGGCACGGGCAGGCACAGGTGTGGGTCGGCGAGGTGTCGGTGTCCGGCCACCAGCCGTGGCAGTCGGAGTGTTCACCTTCGGAACACGACGGACCGATGACACCGTCGATCGGCAGTGGGGGGCGCCCCAGCTGGCAGCGCATCCACTCCACGAGCCGGGCCAGCGGCTCCGGCTTCGAGAACAGGTAACCCTGGAGGTAGTCGACCCCTGCGGCGACAGCCCGATCCTGCTGGTCAGTGGTCTCGATGTTCTCGGCCACGCTCTCCATGCCCAGTTCGTGGATGGTCTGCACCATCGACCGCATCAGGACGATGTCCTCGCTCTCGGCGAACGTCTTGGCCAGCTTGATCTCGTCGAACGGCAACTTGGCGATCCGATCGAAGTTGGACTGCCCGGTTCCGAAATCGTCGAGCGAGATGCGAACGCCGAGCTCCCGCAGCTCGTTGCAGGCCTCGGCCAGTGGACCCAGCTCCTGGTTGGTCAGGCCGGACTCGGTCATCTCCAAGACCAGCGCCCTGACGTGGGCACCGCTGCGCAGCGAGAGGCTGCGGCGAACCGCCTGCAGCTTGTCGGCGATGGGCCCGACCGGCGACATGTTGACGTGAACCTTGAAGTCGGGATGGAAGGCGTGGAGCTGCTCCATGTCCCGCAGCACCGTTTCGAGGACGTAGTTGTCGATGGCGTCGACCAGGCCCTTCTTCTCGGCGATGGGAATGAATTCGCCGGGCGAGATCGGTCCCAGTTCCGGGTGCATCCATCGGGCCAACGCCTCGGCGGCCACGGGCATGGCGGTGGTGGCCTCGACCAGTGGCTGATAGTGAACCGAGAAGCCTCCCGATCCCGGATCCTTGAGGGCCTTGCTGAAGCTGGCCTCGATGGCCCACCGTCGCTGTACCGAGTCGTACAGCTCCTCGGTGAACCACGCCGTGGTATTGGGGGCGAGATCCAGTGCATGATGAAGGGCGGTGTTGGCCCGAATCAGGGCCGAGGCTCCGGGTAGGGGATCGTGAATCTCCACTGCACCGACGGTGATGGAGGGGGAGATCATGTGATCGCCGAGATCAACGGGATTGGTCAGCAGCCGACGACGATCCTCGATCCATTCCGACTCGTCCGTTCCGCAGGCGGCGACGATCAGCGTCGGACCCTGTCCACGCCAGATGCGGTCGTGCTCGGATCGCAGGTTGGCTCGAAGCCGACCGGTCAGCTCCCTGAGCAGTTTGTCGCCGGTGGCCTTGCCTCTGGCCTCGTTGAGGGTCGGGATGTCGTGAAGATGGAACACCGCCACGATGCAGTGCTCGAGCTTCACCATGGCTTCGAAGTCGGCATGGTTCCGCAGCCCGGTGATGGCGTCGGTCCGGGCATCGATCACCTCGTCGGTCACATTCCGCACCGTGTAGATCGACGAGCCGTCGACCTCGGCGTGATGGGTCACCTTGACCCAGATCCCGGGACGGACGGGGTCCTCGAACGCTCCCCGATCGACCAGGGGATGGGTGAGCACGGGAATGGTCGAGGCGGCACGGCCGACCGGCTCGAAGCCCAGCAGGTCGGCGGCGTTCGGCGTTGCTCTGGTGATCTGGCCCCCAATGACGTGAAGTCCCACCTCCTGAGAGTTGACCGAGAGGGCCTGCCATGCCGCCTGTGCCGCTGCGGTGGCTTCGGCTACGGCCTCCCGTGCGGCGGCCTCGGCCCTCTGGTTTCGAGAATGGATCGAGGCGATGGCGAAATCCAGCACGTTGGCAACCTGCTCGAAGGCGACCTGAACGTAGGGGGCAACCTGACGATCGGTGTGGATCTCGATGGCACCTCCCTGGGCGACCTTGATCGACAGCTTCGGCGTCTGTAGTCCGCTCAGGTCGGTTGGGGTCAGGTCGGGATTGTCTATCAGTGTGTCCCAGTTGATGGATATCCGCCTTCGCCGTGCCAGATTGCGACAGGCCCGGAGGCCGGCGTCGACCGCACTGCGAACCGTGTCGGCACTGGCCAGGTCCCTGCCCAACTGCGACTGGGTGTCGATGATGTTGGTCAGGCGGCGGGCGGTCAGGCCGGTGAGGCCCAGGCGCCCGACGGCACAGACGAGAAAAACGCCGAGAGCACCCAAGGTGAAGATCGACGGATCGAGGGCAACCAGAACGATCAGACCAAAGCCGACCACTGCGTAGAGCTGCCACCGATACTGCTGTGGCCGTGTACCCGGTGATGCGAACATGGCGAAGGTAGGATACGACGCCCCGATGGCGTAGAGCAGGAATGCCGCCGCCACGAGGCGCAGCGGTTGATCCTGCCATGGGGCGTCGAGGGCCAGACCGACGAACACCAGCAGGTCGAAGATGGCGGCAACGAGTCCTGCGGCGGCAACCCAGATGGCGCCTTCGAGCCTCTGTCCTGGACCGTAGATCAGGATCAGCATCACTACGAGGAAGGCGGTGTCGAAACCGACGAAGAGCAAGTTCGTTCCCCGTTCGAGCCAGGGGTCGTTTCCGAAGATGTAGGTCCGGCCGACCAGCAGCGTGTAACCGATCGGAATGGTCGAGGTGGCCACGGCATCGAGCATGTCCCCAAGACGGGCGGTGGCCGCTCGGGCCTGCGCAGCACCGATCAAACCGACGATCGAGACGACAAAGCCAGGAATGACGATGGTGTCGGCATAGCTCGGAATCGAGAGGTGCCCGCCGGCGAGTGCGGACTCGACCATTCGGACGATGGAGCCGATTGCCAGGAGGCTCACCCCATAGTGAGCGAGCCGCAGGGGCCTGGGTAGGCCGTGCCATTGCCGGGTCAGAACCACGCTCGAGTAGAGCCAGGCGGCGACCAGGACAACCATTGATCCGGTGATCGCCAGTTCGAGATTCGGTAGCGCGGCGACCAGTACCGCGACCGCCAGACTTGCCCGACGGCGAACGGTGACATCGAAAGTCATGCATATCAGATCGGCCGCATGTCACAGATGTCAAGGCTTGCGCTCACCACCGGATCTGTACTTGACTTGGCCAGCGTTCCCTCATTCCCGCAAGACCCGGAGTCTTGCGTGCCGCCGCATGCCTGTTCAACCTACGAGTGCACCGCCGTACCGCTGGCGCGTCCGCCATGCGATTCCCGATTTCGACCCCGAACTCTCGGCCGTCGCCGAGGGGGTGGAGCGCGATGTCTTTCATGATTCGCTCGGTTACAGCCGAGCGGTTTGGGAACGCGAGTATTCGGGCTATCGGGACCGTACGGTGTGGATCCTGTTGACCCGCGAGCCCGAGGGGATCCCCGTCGGGTCGGTTCGGGCCATCGTCGGCCCCATACGAGAGACCAAGTTTGTTACCGATTTGAAGCGGTTCTGGGGTGTCGAATGGGACGAGGCCATCGGGCGTCACGGTCTGACATCCGACATCTCCGGTGTCGAGTTCTCCACACTCAGTGTCAAGCGGGAGTATCGCACGGCCGACCGGCGATGGCCGGTACGGGCCCTGGCCGCCGCCTTCGCCCACCTCGTCTGGGACCTCGATGTGGGCTATGGGTTGCAGATCCAGGACGTGATCGGCATCCGCTCGCTGTCGTTCGTGCTCCGCATCCCCATCGAGCCGCTGGGCGAGCTTCCGGCCATCGACTTCTACGGTCCGATTCAGCCCACCATTACTCGGGTCTGGGACACTCGTACGCTGCTCAAGACTCGAGACGATGAGTATCGTCGCCTGTATTGCCACCGTGACGAATCGGGCCGAGGCGGTACCCGCCTTCCTCCCCTGGATCTGACCGACCGCGGGCCTCTGGCCCTGCATCGACGACTGGTCCGCGAGTACGCTCAAGCCGTACGAAGCCAGACGGTCCGTAGCTCACCGGACCGTTCCCTGGTGCGATCGGTCACCCGATGACCGCAGGTCGGGTCCTGGGAGAACGGGTGGTGGCATGTCCCATGATGGCGATGGTGCTGGCAGAGGTGTCGACCGGGACTCGTGGTTCGACGAGATCGACCTCGACCCCGATGGGGCCTGGCTGCGAATGGGAACCCGTAGCCTCGGGGACCGACCCTGGCTGATCGTCGATGATCGGCGGGATGATGAACTGGCGTTGAAGCATCGACTGCTGGCCGAGCGTCATGATGAGGTGTTCGCCGCCGCCCCCGACGCCGGTCAGGCGTCGGTTGAGGTGCACGGTCTGTTGGTGGACGCCCTGGACCAGGTCGGTGTGCTGCTCCTGCCCGATTCCGACGGTGTCCCTCGCCATCCCCTTGACCGGTCCGGGCGTCTGGTCCAGGAGGATCTGTGCCTGCTTCGGCCCACCGACGGGCGGTGGGTGCTGGCCGCCGCCTCTTTGTGCTTTCCCAGCCGCTGGCGTCTGGCCGACAAGCTCGAGCGGCCGCTGCTCGCGGTGCACGGTCCGGTGGCCGGCTACGGCCAGAGCCTGGGCGACCGGGTCGACTCCCTGCTCGCTCGCCTGGGTGAAGGGATTGTGTGGCGCCGGAACTGGTTTGTGCATCCCGATGGTGCGCTGTTCCAGCCCCGACGCCCACCCGGGGGCGACCCGGTGGTCGTCGGCGATCGGTGGCGGGACGAACTGTTCTGCGCAGCGAACGGCAGACGCTGCGGCGGCTCCAGCACAGTGGCTGGGTGCTGTTCACCATCCGTATCCAACTCTGCCCACTCGGCCGCTTCCTGGCCGACGGTGAGCGTCGATCCCGCTTCGGTCGCTACCTGGCCGAGGCTGCTCCGGAGTTACTGGCCCATCGGGGTCTAGCCCCGGCCCAGGTCGAGGCCCTCCGGGTGGCTCTCGGGTTGTGAGCGGGGCCGGGTCCCGGGTGTTGCGGCCCGGTACCGACAATCGAGGCAAAAGAACATCTGTTCGATTTTCTGTCGAGGTTGGGGTAGCGTGTGATGGATGGGATTTCAGAATCCGCCGGTGCCCTGGCGCCTGATCGAGGAAACGCTCTCAACCGGTAAGGGGGCGGACCGCAATCGGCCGAACGACGGACGTGGAGGCGGCCGGGAGCTGAAACAGGCCCCGGAGGCGGCGGTCTACGGCCCGGGAGCCAACGGTGGTGACAGCCCGGCATGGTCCTATCACCGGCCGGCCTACCGGGCCCCCGAGATCGAACGCCGCCCGTCGTCGGTTCCCTATGCCGAACTGCACTGTCACTCCACCTTCAGTTTCCTCGACGGGGCGTCCCAGCCCGAGGAGCTGGCCGAGGAGGCGGCCCGTCTCGACCTGAAGGCTCTGACTCTCACCGACCACAACGGTCTCTACGGCATCGTGCGGTTCGCCGAGGCGGCCCGGGCCGTTGATCTGCCCACCGTGTTCGGAGCGGAATTGACCGTGGACAAGCTTGACACCTCACCGGGGCAGGCCGACCCCGACGGCACCCACCTGCTGGTCCTTGCCCGGGACCCCATCGGCTATGCCGCCCTGGCCCGGGTCATCAGCGAGTCCCAGCTGGCGGGGTCCAAGGGGGCACCCCGCATGGCCATGGACGACCTGGATCGGTGGGTGAGCGACCACGAGCTCGACCACTGGCTGATACTCACCGGCTGTCGCAAGGGGGCGGTGGCCCGGGCTCTGGAGCAGCAGGGTCCGGCCGCCGCCACACGGGCCCTGCACGGTCTGATCGACCGGTTCGGTCGAGCCAATGTGGCCGTCGAACTGTGGGATCACGGGGCCCCGTTGGACAGCGCCCGCAACGACGCTCTGGCCGGGTTGGGCATCCAGGCCGGGCTCGACGTGGTGGCCACCAACAACGTGCACTACGCCACCCCGGCCCGACGTCGGCTGGCCACCGCCCTGGCCGCGGTGCGGGCCCGGCGTTCGCTCGACGAGCTGGAGGGCTGGCTACCTCCGGGGGCCACCGCCCACCTTCGCTCCGGTGACGAGCAGGCCCGTCGCTTCGCCCGCTACCCGGGAGTGGTGGAGCGGGCGGCCGAACTGGGGCTGGCCTGTGCCTTCGACCTGGCCCTGGTTGCCCCCCGGCTGCCACCGTTTCCCTGCCCCGACAACCTGACCGAGATGCAGTATCTGCGCCGGCTGGTGGAGGAGGGGGGTAACCGCCGCTACGGCCCTCGGACCTCCACCGACCCGTTTGTGATCAAGGCCTGGGCCCAACTCGACAAGGAGCTCGACCTCATCGAGCAACTGGGGTTTCCCGGCTACTTCCTGGTGGTGTGGGACATCGTCGAGTTCTGTCGCCACCATGACATCCTGTGCCAGGGCCGGGGCTCGGCCGCCAACTCGGCCGTATGTTACGTGCTGGGGGTGACCAAGGCCGATGCGGTCGGCCTCGGTCTTTTGTTCGAACGGTTTCTGTCGCCGGAGCGCGACGGTCCACCCGACATCGATCTCGACATCGAGTCCGATCGGCGCGAGGAGGCCATCCAGTACGTCTACGATCGTCACGGCCGTCGCCACGCCGCCCAGGTGGCGAACGTGATCTCCTACCGGTCCCGGTCGGCCATCCGGGATGCGGCCAAGGCCCTCGGCTACGCCCCCGGCCAACAAGACCGGCTAGCGAAATCGGTTGACCGATGGGGGTCAAGCGGTTCCGGCGAGGAGATCCCTTCGGACGTGGCCGAGTTGGCCGGCGAGTTCGCCACCCTGCCCCGACATCTCGGCATCCACTCCGGGGGTATGGTCATGTGCGATCGACCGGTCATCGAGGTGTGCCCGGTGGAGTGGGGGCGCATGGAGGGGCGCACCGTGTTGCAGTGGGACAAGGACGATTGTGCCGCCGCCGGTCTGGTCAAGTTCGATCTGCTGGGCCTGGGTATGTTGTCGGCCCTGCACTACACCATCGACCTGGTGGCCGAGCACCACGGGGTCGAGGTCGATCTGGCCGCCCTGGAACAGGAGGATGCCGTCTACCGCATGCTGTGCCGGGCCGATTCGGTCGGGGTGTTCCAGGTCGAGTCCCGGGCCCAGATGGGCACCCTGCCCCGGCTCAAGCCTCGGGAGTTCTACGACCTGGTGGTCGAGGTGGCCCTGATTCGACCCGGCCCCATCCAGGGCGGCTCGGTCCATCCCTACATCCGTCGCCGAAACGGGGTCGAACCCGTCACCTACCTCCATCCGTTGTTGGAGAACGCCCTGGAGAAGACCTTGGGTATCCCCCTGTTCCAGGAGCAGCTCATGCAGATGGCCATCGACGTGGCCGGGTTCACGGCCGGTGACGCCGATGAACTGCGCCAGGCCCTGGGGGCCAAACGGTCCCGGGAACGCATGGAGCAGCTTCGGCATCGCTTCGTGGCCGGTGCCGTCGAGCGGGGTCTGAGCGACGAGGTGATCGAGCAGATCTGGAACAAACTTGCCGCCTTCGCCAACTACGGCTTTCCCGAGAGCCACTCCATCAGCTTCGCCTACCTGGTGTACGCCTCGTCGTGGCTGAAGCTGCATTATCCGGCCGCCTTCTGCGCCGGGTTGTTGCGGGCTCAACCCATGGGCTTCTACTCTCCCCAGTCCCTCACCCAGGACGCCCGGCGACACGGGGTTCCCACTTATGGTCCCTGTGTCAACGCCTCGGGGGTCGAAGCCGGCCTGGAACCGCTGCTGCCCGGCACCGATCCACCCCCGATCGTGGTTCCGGGCGGTGTCCAGTCGGCGGCCGAGATGGCGGCCGCCGCCGATGACATCGTTTCCCAGCGCGACGACCACGGTTGGGCGGTTCGACTGGGTATCGACTCGGTCCGCCATGTCGGGGCCGAGGTGGCCGAACGGATCGTGGCCCAACGCCGGGCCGCTGGTCGGCCCTATCGGTCGATCGAGGAGGTGGCCCGTCGGGCCGAGGTGGGGACCAAGGCTCTGGAGGCTCTGGCCACCGCCGGTGCGTTCGACTGCTTCGAGCCGGGTGGACCGTCGCCGTCCTCGCCCCGATCGGCTCGCCGCCGGGCATTGTGGGAGGCCGGGGCTGTGGCTCAGGGTGGGCCGGGCCGTCTGGAGGGCATCGTCACCGGAACCTCCGCTCCTCGGCTGCCGGGGATGAGCGAGCACGAGGAGTCTCTGGCCGATCTGTGGGCCACCGGGGTCACAGCCCGGCACCCGACCGGGTTCCTGCGCCGGGACCTGACCGCCCGAGGTGCGGTTTTGGCCCAGGATCTGGCCACCCTGGATCACGGCGCCAAGGTCACGGTAGGGGGAGTGGTGACCCATCGCCAGCGTCCGGCTACGGCGTCGGGAACCACCTTCCTCGGTCTGGAAGACGAAACCGGGCTCATCAATGTGGTGGTTTCGGTCGGATGTTGGACCCGTTACCGGCGAGCAGCCCGTAGTTCGCCGGCGTTGCTGGTCAGGGGCCGTTTGGAACGCCAGGAAGCAGCGGTCAGCATCGTGGCCGAGAAGCTGGAGCCGTTGGAGGTGGGTCGGGTACCGGCCAGCCGGGATTTCCGTTGACCCCGTCCGTCCGATGGAGGATCACTCGACGACTCACCCGCCGTCCGTCGTCGGTTCCCCGACAACCATCAGCCGTCCAAAGGTTCGATGATCAGCCGGGTGCCCTGGTTCACCTCCGGGGGCACGATTCGTAGGCCGTCATCGGATCGCTGGAGGTCGGGAACGAGGTCGGGGTGATCGACAGCGATGGTGACACTGTGAACACGCCCCGGTCGATCGGCCAGCCAGTGCCGGAGGTTCTCGTCGGTGGGATCGACCAGCCTGAGCCGCCACGGCCCCTGACCCAGCTCGACGAATCGGCCGTCCTTGGCCATGCCCTTCTCGGTCACGTCCATGGAAAGGAGCTGGGAGAAGAGTTCGGTTGAGGCCTCGAGATCGGCCACCAGATGGGTGATCAGTCGGATGGCCGGGAGCCGGTCCTGGGGACCCGGAGGCAGGGGTGAGGCCGGATCCCAACCACCGCCCGGTCCCGGCTCGGCCAGTTGAACGACGATTCCGTGGCTCTGCTTGGGATGAAGAAAGGCCTCCTGCCAGTCGGGGTTGTCGAACCGGGCGTTGACCACCTGATAGCCGGCGTCCTCGGCCTGCTCGATGGCGTCGCGAAGTTCCGGCACCTTGAACGTGAAGTGATGGGGACCCGGTCCGTTGCGAAGCAGGAAACGCCGGAGAAAGTCCGAGCCCGACCCGGGAATGGGCTGGAGGAACTCGAGTTTGGTGCCGTGGGCGAACTCGGCCTGAGCGAAATAGAACTCGGTGGCGTTCCCCGTGGCGGCCTCACCATGGGCGGTGTCGCCGATATCGGCCCCACCCATCCAGCGGGCTCCGAGGTGATAGCAGTAGCGAATCATGTTGGCCCACGCCCACCGTCCGGCCAGGGCCAGATGGTCGAGGACCGGCCCGTCGGCGGGCTTGTCGGTGTCGATCTTTTTTTCCCTGTCACCGGCCACGCCTATAGTGTGCCGTGACGGCACATCGGTTCTGCGTGTGCCACGGCCAGCGGGCGGTCGAGGAACAACCGGGCAGCGAACTCAAAATGGACGACGACACCGCGATTTTCGCCGGGCGCGGAAGTCAGAGGCTGACAGGCAAGATCTGCGCCAATCTGGGTCTTCCCGTCGGTAAGAACGAGACCATCACCTTCTCCGAGGGCAACACCTTCGTGCGTGTCTGTGACAATGTCCGGGGGCGGGACACCTTCATTGTCCAGAGCACGGTCTTTCCCACCAATGACAATTTCATGGAGCTGCTGTTCTACGTCGACGCCTTGAAGCGAGCCAGCGCCCGCTCCGTCACCGCCGTCATCCCATACTTCAGCTACGCCAAGGGCGACAAGAAGGACGAACCCCGAGTCTCCATTCGGGCCCGGGTCTGTGCCGACGCCCTGGAGGCGGCCGGAGTGGATCGGGTGGTCACCATCGATCTTCATGCCCCCCAGATTCAGGGCTTCTTCTCCGTTCCGGTCGACAACCTCATGGCACTCCCGATCCTGGCCGATCGCATCATGGAAGAGATGGAGCTGGTCGGCGGCGACACCAACGAGCTGGTCGTGGTGGCCGCCGACACGGGGTTCGCCAAAGAGGCTCGCGAGTACGCCAACTACCTGCAGGTACCGGTGGCCATCGCCGACAAGACCAGAGCGGCCCACGACGATTCAGCCGAGGTCCTGGGTGTGTTGGGTTCGGTCGAGGGCAGAACTGCCATCATCGTCGACGACTTCGCCATCTCATGCAAGACCCTATGCGGAACCGCCGACGAGCTTCTGGAGATGGGGGCGACGGCGGTGTATGCCGCCATCACCCACGGTGTGTTCAACAGCCAGTCCATGGATCTGGTGGACAACAGCACGATCACCAAGATGTTCGTCACCGACACCATCGAAACCCAACCCACGGCGCTCTCCGATCGGATCGATTTGGTGTCGGTGGACGGACTGTTGAGCGAGGCAATCCGGCGCATCGGCCAGGGGGAGAGCCTCAGCAGTATGTTCGACTGGACCGCTCGGGCTCGTTTCGCCCGCCATCACGTCTAGGTGACCGCCGCCTCCGGCCGGATGGTGATGCTCACCGTCCTGGTGTTCGTCGTCGCCGCATCGTGTGGCAACCCGACCACGGTGGAGGATCGGAGCCGACAACCGGGATCTCGACAGGTGATCCCGATCGAGAATGTGGCCGCCATGACGGTCCTGGCCGATGGCATGATCGTGGCCGGAGACCGGCTGACCGGCGTGCTGTATCTGGTCGATCCGTCGCCGACGGCGGCCGCCGCCGACGGCCGATCCCGCCCCGTGGCGCGAATCGAGGTGTCGACCGATGGCCAGCAGGGTCTACTGGGTCTGGCCGCCGATCAGCGATACCTGTACGCAGCCTGGACCACCCGGGACCAGGCCCGGATGGTTGTCGGTAGATTCCTCCAAGCCGATCTGTCGGCGGCGAACGACGGCGAGGCCGACGGTGCCCCACCATCCGACGCTCCCCCTCCCACCATCATCTGGAATGGCTTTCCCGCCTCGACCGGGGCCAACGGGGGCCATCTCGACCTGCTACCCGACGGTCGGGTGATCATCGGCGTCGGCACCCTGCGCAACAGCCGGCTCATCGACGATCCGAGCACGGTCAACGGCAAGCTGCTCGCCCTCGATCCCGACGGACCGCAGGATCAGGAACCCACCGTTGTGTCGTCCGGCTGGAGGAACCCCTTCGCCTTCGTTGTGTCACCGCTGTCGGGCAGCTTGTCGGCCGCCGCTCGTTCCGCCATCTGGGTGGCCGACAACGAGCCCGAGGACGGCAGCGCCGAGCGAATCGGTCGGGGCGACCGGCCGGACCGGTCCGTGACCGAGCTGGCGACGTCCATCGCGCCCGCTGCCCTGGTTCGCCTGCCCGACGGGGATCTGGGGGTCTGCGGCTACCTGACCGGCATCATGCAGCGGATCGAGATCGATGATGGCCGGGCCGGTCAACCGGGTGATCCGGTCGTCGGCGACTGCAATCAGGCCGCCGTCGTCCTCGACGATGGTCGTTTGATCACCTCGGACGGATCGCGTCTGGTGATTCATGTGGGTTGGTGATGGCGGTTGGCGGGATACGGTGTCCTTCTCGGTCCGACGACGCCGGATACCCTGGTGTGCACTGATAGGCCGCCCAGCGCTGGTGACGGTCACTGTCTCTCGGTTTCCTAGTGATTGAATCATTCAACAATGCGTCAAGCTTCGGGAACGTTCGGCCGAAGGCCGAACTTCAGACGGCGGGCGCCGTCCCGCCGCATATAGGTAGTTGATGAACACACTCATCGTTTTGTTGCTCGTATTGGTCATGGTCGGCTTCAACGCCCTCTATGTCGCCGCCGAGTTCGCCACCGTCGGTTCCCGTCGATCCCGGGTCCAGGAACGGGCTGAGACCAACAGCGCCGGCGCCACCGGGCTACTCGCCATCCTGAACGACACCAAGCGACTCGACAACTACGTCGCCGCCTGCCAGATCGGCATCACCCTCAGCAGCCTGGTCGCCGGTGCCTATGGCCAGTCCCAGCTGACGCCCCTGTTCGAGGAGTGGCTGGGCTCGGCCGGGCCCACTGTGGCGGTGATCGTGGTGCTGGTCATGATCACCTCATTGCAGGTCGTTCTGGGAGAACTGCTGCCGAAAACCATCGCCCTGCGGTATCCCGAGGCTCTGGCCATCGGCACCATGACGCCGATGCGGATCAGCCAATGGCTGTTCCGACCGCTGGTCGCGGTCTTCAACGGCTCGGCCTTCGCCATCATGAGGAAGCTCGGTCTGCACGGCGATCACTCCCACTCCCACGTCCATTCGCCCCAGGAGCTTGCCGGCCTGTTTCGAGCCAGCGCCGAGGGCGGTCTCATCGACTCGTCGGAACGCGAGATGCTGGCCGGAGCCCTGTCGGTCAAGGAGCGCCTTGTCCGGGAGATCATGACCCCGAGACGCCGTTTGGTCACCATCGAGCGCAGTACGCCGGTGGTTGACGCTCTGGCCACCCTGTCGGCCACGCCGTATTCCCGATTCCCGGTCACCGACGGCGGCGAGGACATCGTCGGGGTCGTCGGCCTTCGCACCCTTTTCACCGCAGCGGCCGAACATCCCGATTCCCTGGTCGGTGACATCACCGACCAGGGCCTGGTCATAGGCGAAGTCGTCGAGGTGCCCCAACTGCTTGCCACGTTCTCCGACGGGGGTATCCACACCGCCATCGTGGTCAACGAGTTCGGTACCGTGTCCGGCTTCGTCACCAGGGAGGACGCCATCGAGGAGATCTTCGGGGAGTTCAACGACGAGTTCGACATCGAGCCCGATCCCATCACCATCACTGACTCCCGGATCTCGCTTCGCGGTGACGTGCTGCTGTCGGTGGTCAATGATCGGTTCGATCTTTCCGTGCCCACCGACGAGGTCGACACGGTAGGCGGCTATGTTTGGCATTATCTGGGCCGTCAGCCCAGGGTGGGTGATGTTGTTCCCCTGCCCCGGCGAGGTGTGGACCACGATCAGGCCGGAATCGGCGCTGAAACCGACGCAACGCTGCGAGTCGACTCGGTCGACGGCACCCTGGTCGATCGGGCCAGCTTCCAACAATCGGAGTCGAGCCCGTGATCGCCGCCGGGTTCTGGACATCGGTTGCCCTCCCCATTGCCGTCGTGCTGCTGTTGGTGATCATCAACGGCGTGTTCGTGGCCGCCGAGTTCGCCCTGGTGGGATCGCGACGCAGCCGCCTCGACAGCCTGGCCGCCAACGGCAATCGGTCTGCTCGGTGGCTGCTCAAGGTCTTCGATCGACCGACCGGCAAGGACGGCTACATCGCAGTGGCCCAGCTGGGCATAACCCTGGCCAGCATCGGGCTCGGTATGTACGGTGAACCGGCCATTGCCCATTGGATGTACGAACCGTTCGAGCGATGGGGCCTGTCGGAGACGGCGGCCCACACCGTCGGGTTCATGATCGCCCTCAGCATCATCACCTACCTCCATGTGGTCTTCGGCGAGATGATCCCGAAGGCCCTGGCCCTGCAGACACCGGAACAGGTCAGCCTGAGCGTTAATCCCCTCATGCGGGTGTTCAGCCTGATGTTCCGCCCCGCGGTGGCCGTGCTCAACTGGTTGGCCCTGAGTCTCATGCGGCTGCTGCGGATCCCCGAACCCGACCTCGCGATGTCGCTCTACAGCAGCCAGGAACTGGCCATTGTTACCGAGGAGTCGGCGGAGGAGGGCCAGCTCGGCAGGCTGCAGAGTGACATTATTCACAATATTTTCGAACTCGAGGACCTCACGGCCGAGGAGATCATGACCTCCCGCAGCCACATCGAGGCCGTCGACGTCACCGCCCGCCGGGACGAGATCGCCCAGCGGGTCGTGTCATCGCCCATCAGCCGCTACCCGGTGTACCAGGGCGACCTCGACCATGTGGTCGGCCTGCTTCATGTCAAGGACTTCGTCCGGGCCAGCCAGGCCAAGGGACCGATCGAGGTGGGCAAGCTACTGCGTCGACTGCCCACCGTGTCGGCCTCGACCACCGCCGACATACTGCTCGATCGGTTCAAGCAGGAGCGAATCCACGCCAGTCTGGTGGTCGACGAACTCGGGAGCACGATCGGCATCGTCACCCTCGACGACATCATTTCCGAGGTCATCGACGATCCGGCCGGAGACCACGATCTTCCCGCCGTCATCCACAGCGACGACTCGGCCACCCTGGACGGGGAGACCACACTGACCGAGCTGGATGAGGACTACGGCTTCGTGTTCGAACATCGGGATGTGACCACCTTGGCCGGTCTGGTGCTGGCCGCAACCGGCGTGGTACCCGATGTCGGTGAACGGGTGGAGGTCCAGGGCCACAAGCTGGAGGTCGTCCGTCGCGACGGGCTGAAGATCACTCAGGTCCGGGTTACCCGTCAAGAACCGACAGCCGGTGACGAGTCGGCGGAGCGACTGTCGGTCGACGGATCGTAGGCCCCACCAGAGAAACGCCTAGTCGGGGTTCCACAATCGAACCCAACCCGACTCGACCTCCAATTCAGCTTGATCGTAGCCGGGTTCACCCGGCAGCAGCACGTCGTACCGGCCCGAGGGATCGGCCACCCTCACCCGCTGATACGGCAGCCGACGGCGGGCGGTGACCATGACATCCTCGGCCGACCGGTAGCGCTCCAGGCAGGCCACCATGCGCACGGTGGGCGACATCATCTCCATCGTGCCGGCCCGCCACTTGGCCAGGGCTTCGCCCGGCCGGACCCATTCGCAGTTGACGATTTCGCCATTGTCGAAATGGGGTTCCTGGTCGTCCGGGGCCAGGGTAACGAAGAAACGGGCGTCGAATCGCCGTCGTGGCCCGACCGGGGTGATGAAGCGGGCCACCTCCTCGATCCGCCCGACATCGAGCACGATGCCCCCGGCCAGAAGCAAATCGGCGAATACCGTCTCGTCCCGGCGGACCTCGTCCCGAAGGCGGTTCACCTCGGCCTCGGTCAGAGCCGTTCCCACCGCCGCCAGGAGCAGACCCGATTCCTCCAGGGTCTCCCGGCACGCTGCGATCCACCATGCCAGGCCACCGGCATCGACCCCGAGGATGGTCGAGGCCTCCCGATCGGTGAGACCGACACACAGCGTGTCGAAGTCGTCACGATGGTCCTCGGGGTCGACCCGACCGCCGGGAAACACCCACGAGTCGGGGGCGAAGGCCAACCGGGCCGTCCGATGGACCATGAGTACATGCAACTCCGGCCGGTCGTCGATCAGCATCACCGTGGACGCCGGTTGGACCGGAACATCCTCGGGGCGGGGCTCAGCCCTGGGCATCGATTCGAGCCAGCAGCGACGCCGACTCCGTGGCCGCCGACCACAGCGTGTCCCACGACTCGTTGCCGGGATCGCCGGGTTGGATACCGGAAGCCCCGTCGAGCATGTACAGCCGGAACTGGAGGTCTCGGCGGCCGCTGGCGAGGTTCTCCAGACACGGGGTCCCATACCCAGGATTGCCGTAGTCGTTCAGCGTCTCGAAGGCTCCCGTGGGCAGCGTTCCCGCCTGCAATCGACTCAGTGTCGGATCGATCCCGGCCATCAGCCACAGCAGCAGGGGTTCATCGGGGTTGGTCTGGTCCGACAGCGTCACCGCCAACTCGGAGGTCTCGGCCGGCACCGATGTCCACTGCAGCTCGGGAAAAACGTTGTCGCCGGCGCATGTGGCCGAAGCCGGGATGTCATCTCCCGGGTCGAACGTCGGGCTGGTCAGCTCGACACCCGATGTGCTGGCCTCCTGTTCGGGAGCCGACGTTGGTGGAGGGGGCCGGGTGGTCGTGGTCTGCCACGACTGGGGCTGGGCGAGGTCGCGACCGTCGTCGGCACATCCGGCCAAGACCCCGAACCCGACAAGGGCCAGGATGGCAACAGCAACCAGGGCCGGTAGCGATCGGCGATCCACGACGAACGATCGTAGCCCGATTGACCCCGGCCCCGGCGGCGATGAGCGTGTGCCTGGTGCACCGCCCGGCCTGGTGACAATCCGGGGCTACTGTCGCGGCGGTGAGTATCGTGGCCGTGTGAGTGACGATGTCGGGATCTTCGATCGTTGGCGGCAGTCGCTCGCAGCCCGCGCCCGGTCACTGGCCGGGGCGCCTCCGGGCCGGGATGCCCGCACCCTGGTCCGTGGCCGGCGGTTACTCTCCGTTCCCCGTCTCGCCTGGCGGCCGTTGGGTGGTCTACTCGGACCGGCGGTATCCGATGCCGGCCAGAGTCTCGGGGCACTGGCGTTGTCCGCCACCACCAGCCTGATCACCGGGCTGACGTTGGCGTCGTTCACCGACACCCTGGAGCGGTACCCGGGGTTGCTGCTGTTCATACCAGCCGCCATCGGGTTGCGGGGAAACATTTTCGGCCCGCTGGGGAGCCGCTTGTCCACGGCGTTACAGGCGGGGACGCTCACATGGAGTCGACGTCCGGATTCCCTACTGGGACAGAACGTGATCGGCGCCTTGGCCTCGTCGGTGATGGCCGCCGTCGGCGTTGCCGTCATCGCCGAGCTGATCGCAGTGACGTTGTCCGATCGTGGGGTGACCGTGATCGGGCTGGCCGACTTCGTCGTGGTTTCGGTGTTGGGTGGTTCGCTGGCCTCAGTGGTGGTACTGGCCATCACGTTGGGGCTGGCCGTGGCATCCACCCGTTTTGGCTGGGACCTGGACAATGTGACCGCGCCGCTGGTCTCGGCGTCGGGCGATTTCGTGACGCTTCCCGCCCTCGTTCTGGTCACCGGCCTGCTCCGGCGAGGCTGGACCACCCGGACGGTGGCCATTGTCCTTGTGATGTTGGTCGTGGCGGTGGCCTGGCCGGCGGTGGGTGGCCGGTTCCGGTTGTCCCGCCGGATCGTCTTCGAATCGGTGCCGGTGTTGCTGGTGGCGGGAACCTTGAGTCTCATCGCCGGCGTGGTACTGGAGCGATCCATCGACCGGTTTCTGACCTTCTCGGTGCTCGTGGTTCTGCTGCCCGGCTACCTTTCCATCGGCGGTGCACTGGGTGGCATCCTGGCCAATCGGCTGGCCACGAAATTCCATCTCGGTCTGATCCGTCGCTCGCCACTACCCGATAGCCAGGCCCGGCTCGACATCCGCATCACCTACGGACTGGCGTTCTTCGTCTTCACCTTCCTGGCTTTGATGGCGGGTGGGATCGGCTCGATCGTCGGGAAGAGTTCGCCCGGATTCGTTCCCCTGATCGGCTCGGCCTTGACCGGAGGTCTTCTGGCCACGACGTTCGTCTGCCTGGTCGCCTACTACGGCACGCTGGTTGTGGTCCGGTTCGGATTGGATCCTGACAATCACGGTATCCCGCTCGTGAGCGCCAGCTTGGATGTGGTCGGTTCGGCCACGCTGATCGTGGCCTTGCTCGCGTGGGGGGTTGCATGATCACATATACACCTGCCCGAAGGAGAGAGAGACGAAAATGGCTGGTTGTGATGGCTAGTGCACGAGCACCCGGGGGTTCAGAGCCTCCGAGTACCGGTGACGGGGATCCCCGACTCCTTCCACCGAGGCGACACCGTCCACCACGAGACCTTCCATCAATCCGTCACGAGGAGTTGTGATGGAGAACAGAAACCTCCGGGAGATGCTGGCCGAGGCCAAGGACACCAGCGAGCTGATGGTGGATCTGGCCTACGCCGCCCTGTTCTTCGACGACACCGACATGGCCGACGAGGTCGACGAGTTGGAGACCGAGATCACCGAGTTGGTTCACGACATGCGGGCCCTCGCCATCGTCGCCGTGCGGAATCCCCGGGAGGCCGAAGCCATGTCGGCCGTGCTCCAGGTCATCAGCGCGGTCGAAAGCATCAGCAATGACGCCGTCGACATCGCTCAGATCGTGATCCGAAGGTTGGGCATTCCCCGCCAGCTCGTGCTTGATCTGATGGAGGCCGAGGAGATCGCTCATCGAGTCGAGGTCCACGACGGCTCCCACTTCGCCAACCGGCCCCTGTCCTCGTTCGAGCTGCCGGTGGTCACCGGCATGCGGGTCATGGCCATTCGCCGGGGTCGTCAGTGGGTGGTCGATCCTGGAGGTGATGACATCCTCAATCCCGGGGATGTGCTGTTCTTGCGGGGCTCACCCGACGGCATCGTCCGGCTTCGCGAGCTGGCCGGGGCGCCGGCTTGGAACCCGCCACCGGTGGAGGAGGTCACGGTGCTGACCGACCTGGATCGTGCCGTTGACACCATCATCGAGATGAAGAATCTCTCCGAGGTCGCGGTTGGTCTGGCCTACTCCGCCCTGGTGTTCCGGGATCGGAGCCTGGCCGCCGAGGTCCGGCACCTCGAGGACCGGCTGGACGAGATGAAGATCCGGCTCGAATTGTGGGTGCTGCGGGCCGCCCACGACGACGTCGACCCCAAACCGCTTCGGGGACTTCTGCATTTGGGCGCCGCCGCCGAGGATCTCGGCAATCAAGCTCAACAGATGGTGTGGCTGGTGGAGCGCCAGGGCGAACTCCACCCCGTGCTCTCCGTCGCCCTGGGAGACACCGACGAGGTGGTGGTTCGGATGCCGGTTGCCGACGGGGCCGCCGCCGCCGGCCGTTCGCTGGGCGAACTCGATCTGACCATCGAACCCGGCTTCAATGTGCTGGCCATCGAGCGAGGGGGACGCTATCTGTACCGCCCTCGACGTCAGGTGGAGCTGAAGGTCGATGATGTGGTCTTGGCCAGCGGGCCCGAGGAGGGCACCGAGGCACTGGCCGAGCTGCTGGGGTGGCGTCTGGTCGAGGGCGATGAGGGTGAGACCGAACTCGAGCCCCTGGCAACGGTGGCCGACTGACGGTTGCCGATCGACCAGCCAGGTCACAGCGCCGGCTTCGAGACCATTGGCCTCGTCCCCACCCTTTGTCAGCCGCTCATCGGCGGTGATGGTGGTGGCGTGTCGTCGTCGCTGAACAGTCGCTCCAGTTCGGGATCGATATCCGTCGGTGGCAGCGGCATGGTGGTGTCGGCGGCATCGGGTATCCGGCGCCGTCGTGCCACTGAATCCGGGGAATGGTCGGTGGCCTCATCACGGTCCAAACCGCCCCGATCGCCCGGTCCGGCTAACCGGCCCCGGTGGTGATCGCCGGTCTCGGACACTGCCGGCGGGAAGTCACCGTTGCGCAGCAGTTCGGCGATGCCGCCCAGGGTGCCGAGGGTGGCGCTCATGTCAGCCGGCACGAAGATCTTCGTTGCCCGACCGTTGGCGATGCCCTGTAGCGCCTCCAGATATTTGATGGCGATGACGCGGTCATCGGTGCCGGAATCGGTGATGGCTCCGAAGACGCTGTGAATCGCCTCGGCCTCGCCCAGGGCCACCTGCTGCTGGCGGTACTGCTCGGCATCGGCCTTGGTTCGCATGGCCTGGGCTTCGCCCTCGGCGATCAGGATGTCGCGCCGCTTGACCCCTTCGGCGGTCAGAATGGCGGCCGCCTTCTCGCCCTCGGCCTGGGTGACGGCAGCCTCCCGTTGACCCTGGGCCTGGGTGACCACCGCACGGCGAGTCCGCTCGGCCTTCATCTGCTCGTGCATGGCCGACATCACATCGGGAGGAGGGTCGATGCGCTGGATTTCCACCCGGACCACCCGAACCCCCCACTTGTCGGTGGCGTCGTCGAGGATCTGACGGAGTGCGGCGTTGACCCGTTCCCGGGACGTGAGAGCCTCGTCCAACGACATGTCACCGATCACGTTTCGCAGGTTGGTCTGGGCCAGTTTGGTTATGGCCAACATGAAATTGGCGACGTTGTACTGCAGGCGTTGGGGGTCGGTGGGTTCGTAGTAGATGACGGCGTCGACCGACACGGCAACGTTGTCTTCGGTGATGACCTCCTGGGGTGGCACGTCGATGACCTCCTCCCGCATGTCGACCAGGAGCATGCGTTCCAGGAGGGGTTTGATGATGCGCAGCCCGGGGTCGACCGTTTCCTTGTAGCGGCCGAGTTGTTCGACCACACCCTTCTGATAGGGATGGACGATCCTCACACCAAGGACCACATAGACCAGGATGAAGACGATGAGCAAGAGGAGGGCGAGACTAGCGGCGTCGAGCATGGTTGGCTCCTCGGGGTCGGTGGTCGGGTCGGGCGGGGGCGGAAGGCCGGTTGGCGGTCACAAGTCCTCCATCGGGACTCGTTCCACCAGCAGCCGGGTGCCCTGGACTTCCATCACTCGGACTTTGGTGCCGGCCGAGAGTGCCACCCCGGGCGGCGTGTCGGCCCGCCATTCCTCGGCGCCGACCCGCACCATGCCGGCATCGCCAGGGGTGGCGGGAATGGGCGAGAGCACGACTCCGACGGCCCCCACCAGGCGATTGGAACCAATACCGGAGACATCCGGTGTGGTGGCGTCGAGTCGGCGGGCGAAGGGCCGCATGGCCACGAACGAGGCCAACGATCCCATGAGAAAGGCCAGCCAGCTCCAGAAGGGAGCGGAGACCAGGGCCGCCACCAGCGCGGCGACCAGAGCCCCGAGGGCAAAGGGAAGAAGGAAGAACGAGCCGGCCATCAGCATCTCGCCGATACCGAAGATCGCTGCGGTGGCCAACCAGATGGTGGCCCACATGGCCGATTGACTCACGAAGCACCTCCCTCCGTGCATCAACGGTCTAGCACATCGATCGACCAATCGACAATCAGCGACCGACCTGTGGGTCCGGACCATTGCCCTCCGATCATTTGGGCCCGATGTGTCGTACCCGACCAGTTGACGGTGTGCGTTGATAGTTTGGCGGTATGGCTCGAATCCTGAGCGTTCACGCCCATCCTGACGACGAGGCCTCGAAGGGCGCTCCGACCATCGCCAAATACTCGGCCGAGGGGCACGGAACCTACCTGGTCTGCTGCACGGGGGGCGAAGAGGGGGACATCCTGAACCCGACGATGGACCGACCCGAGATCAGGGCCAACCTCACCCAGGTCCGAGCCTCCGAGCTGGAACGTGCAGTCAAGGCCATCGGCTTCGATCAGCTCGATTGGCTCGGTTACCGGGACTCGGGCATGCCCGACACCGACTCGAATCTGCACCCCGAGTGTTTCGCCCGAGCTGATCTCGATGAGGCGGCCGGCCGATTGGTGGCGCTGATTCGCCGCCACCGGCCTCATGTCATCATCACCTACGCCGACGATCAGCAGGGTTATCTCCACCCCGATCATCTTCGGGTCCATGACATTTCGGTCGTGGCCTTCGACCGGGCCGGCGAACCTGGCTGGTACCGCGAGCACGGTGAGGCATGGCAGCCGCTCAAGCTCTACTACTCGATGTGGAGCCGCGCCCGGCTCAAGGCCCATCACGACATGTTCGAACAGCTCGACATGGAATCACCGTTCGACGACCGATGGTTCGAGCGGCCGTCGCTTGATCATCGAATCACCACCAGGATTGATGTTCGGAACCACTACTGGGCCCGTCGGGCCGCACTACTGGCTCACGAAACCCAGGTCGACCCCAATGAGAAGTTCTGGTTTGGCCTTCCCGACGACGCGGCGGCCGCGGCCTACCCGTACGAGGACTACATCCTGGCTCGGTCGCTGGTCGAGACCGAGCTTCCGGAAGCCGATCTGCTAGCTGGGTTGGACGTGACCCTGGTGGAGCCGAGCGAGGACGCAGCGTGATGACGGCCGACAAGCCGGCCCCGGAACCGCTGTCGAGTGACTGGGTCGCATCGGTGGTCGAGGCATCACAGCGGGCCGAGGCCTCGGGTCTCTCCGACCGCTCGACCGTGGTGGCGTTGACCGTTGGCAAATCCAAGCGGGCGGTTCTACGGTTCGAGCACGGGCGTGTCGTGGGTTCGGCCGACGACGACGAGGTCGAGGTTACGATTCCCTTCACCGCCGAGCAGCTCGACGCCGTCGTGGCGGGTCGGGAGTCGATGGCCCAGGCCTACATCCGTGGAGATCTGAAGCCCGAGGGATCGACCGGGGCGTTCCTGGCAGCGGTCGAACTGTTCGAGTCGGGGTCCCTTGCCGGCGCTGCCGGAGCAGCTCCTTAGCGAGTTCGTCCCTGGTGGGTCGAACGTCGTCGTGGGCGCGGGGTTTTCGTGGGTTCGGGTGGTGTTGTGTGTGGGGGCCGGGGCTGACGGAGCAGCCCCTTAGCGAGTGTGTAGTCGGGCCGGGGTTGACGGAGCAGCCCCCAACGGGGCCGGAATGCATCAGAATGCCCGCTCCCGACCCCTCAACCCGTTATCTCAGCGGGTACCTGCCCACTCCTGACATCGAGGTTCGGGCACGCGGGGCCTCTCAGCTCCGCCCGTTGATGCTGCGAGATGCGTGCTGATGCTTCATGATTTTGTACACTGATCGCTGGTGTTTTCGCGGTGGGCAATGCTGTACGGGCTCCTGGCGTTCTTCTTCGCCGCATCCGTGGCCGCCAACCTGTTGCGCTGCAACGACTGCTCCAACCAGTCGGTATCGACCAATGTTGCGCCCTCAACAACCATCGCGGTTGATGCTGTCCCCCCTCGGGCCCCCGTGGCCAGCTCGGTGGACCGCGACGATCTGGCGGTGGCGGCGACAATCACCACCACGACCGCGGCCACAACCACGTCTTCGACTGAGGCCACCGACGACTCCTCGGTCAGTGACACCGACGGCTCGCCCGCAGAGGCTCGAGCCGGTGCCGTCGAAGACGAGGACTCGGATTCGACCGGCACTGCAGACGAGGAGCCCACAACCGTCGGCCCGCCGGCCACCCCATCCGACCAGGCTGCAACCGAGGTCTACGTCGACCCGGAGAGCGGCAACGATGCCAACGATGGGGCTACCGCAGCGACGGCACTGAAGTCATTCCAAACGGCTCTGAACCGGGCCGAACCTGGTCAGACCATTCTGCTGATGTCGGGGACCTACGATGAACTGTGGAACCCTGGTGAGGTCCATTACCACCTGCGTCGCAGCGGGCAGCCCGCCGCCTGGATACGCATTGCAGCCGCACCGGGACACAAACCGAAGCTGGTGGCCAGTAGGGGTACGGCGCTGCATGTGGAGGGTAGCTACGTCCAGGTTTCAGGCCTGACCATCCAGGGCTCCGGATTCAGCGCCGACAACCCGTGGGGTCTGGGCATCAGTTGCGCCGGCATGCACCATGTGAAGCTCTTCGACAACTACGTGGCCGATATGGGGGCGAGCGGTATCTCACTGAACGGCTGCACCAACTACCAGGTGGTGGGCAACACCGTTGTCCGCAACGCATTCTGGAGCGACGTGGCCGGAAGCGGGATCTCGACGTTCCAGTCGAGAAACCTGGGATTCGGCCCCGATGTAGGCAAGTACCACAATCTCATCGTGGGCAACCGCGTCTTCAAGAACGCCAACAAGGTTCCGTCCAAGTGGCAGAACCATCAGGTCATCACCGACGGCAACGGCATCATCGTGGACGAGATGAACGAGCACGGCTACCAGGGCTGGACGCTGATCGCCAACAACCTCGCAGTCGGCAACGGCGCCCGAGGCATTCAGGTTTGGGAATCGGCCAATGTCGATGTCCTCTTCAACACCACGTACGGAAACGGCGCCGGCTCCATCAAAGGTGGACGAAACGAGTACATGGTGGGACGATCATCGAACGTCCGGCTCGCCCACAACGTGGGGTGGGCCGGTGAGGGTCTCGTCGCCCTCCACAATCGCAGCAGCAACGTGAATGTGGTCAGTGTGGGCAACTACCTGGTTGGATCCACCCCGTCGCCGACCGCCTCGTCGCACGACATCCAGATCCACCCGGCCGACGCCGCCCGTCTGCTGGCGGCGCCCTCAACCGATCTGGATACCGCCGATTTCCGGCCGGTGATCGGAGGCGGCCTCGACGGCGAAGCCGGCGACAACGCCATCGGACGACTGGCATCGGACATCGCGGGCACAACTCGTGCCAATCCTTCGTCACCGGGGGCATTCGACATAGACGCCGCCCGGGGTCGATGATCCAGGTGTGATTGAGGTCACCGGCACTTCACCTCCACCTCGACGTCGTGGTTGAACTTCATCGAAAGCCGGTTTTATGCTGAACGGTCCAGCTCGCTCAGTCGCCGGCCCGTTGGGCCGCCCGAAGCTCCCGATAGCCGACGAGTTCGGCTCCCGATCGGGCCAGGGCGGCTCGAAAAGACCAGTCGTCGGTCACGAGATGACCATCGCTGACATGAGCCGGCCATGAGGGGGAGATGGCCCGCAGCTCCGGGGAGTCGACGGCGGGCCGGACCCTGATCTCGGTGATTCCGGGCTCCAGAGTGCCGATGGCGTGGTCGACGGCCGGTCGGGACTCCCGTCCCCAGGGAACGGCGACGACCCGGTCGGCCACCATGATGCCTTCGTGGGCCGCCAGATCCCGGGCCGGGAATCCGAGATCGATCCCGGCATGGGGGATCGACAGTGGTAGTCGGAACTCGATGGCCAGCTCGAGATAGACGTCGAACAGCTCGGGTCGGAGGCACAGCGCGTCGAAATGGGACGAAAGATGGGTCGGGTCGAAACCCCACAGCACCGCCCGTTCCAGCTGGGCCCGGGCCTCTCGCCGCACCTCGTCGACATCGGCATGTTCACCGAGGTCGTCGGTCGAGCGGGGGAAACCGCCGTCACCGTCCAGCAGCGACGGGGCGTTGGTGATGGGTCCCCATCGATACTGGTCGTACTGGGCCAGGAAGGTGAGTGAGACACCGATGTCCTCACCGTGGTAGTCGGCGGCGGCCGCCCTGGCCCAGGGGCACGGGACCAGAAGGTCAGCCGAGGTGGCAATACCAGTGGCCAGTGCGGCCGACACCCCACGGTTGGCCGCGTTGGACATGCCGAGGCCGTCGCAGACCACGATCAGCAGCATCTCGTCGGGCGAACGACCCATTCGGCGCAGCAGTCTGTTCACAGTGTGACGGTAGCGTCATCACCGACCAACATCGATACCGCTCACCGAAGCGGCTGGTCCGGGCCCTCACAGTGGCCCCACAAACCTCGTCTTTCGGCCCGAGCCTGCTGCCGGGACTGTTGGATCTCCGGTCGGAAATGAAGGTTGGGTGGATAGAAGACCGCCTCGGCCAATCCTTGTTCCACCAACCAGCGGTTGACGAACAGGCCGTCGTGCCGCCGATAAACGTAGAGCAGGAGGCGCTGATAGCGATCGTAGAGCTCGACGTCGCGTTCGATGATGATCTCGCTGCCCGGGGGTAGCTGCCGGCTCAAGCCCTCGGTCGCCTCCTTGCCGTAGCACTGTTCCGGTAGCTCGGGATGAACCGATTCCGGGCTGTCCACGCCGAGAAGTCGGACCCGGTGGCGTCGGCCCGCCATCTCCACTTCGATGGTGTCGCCATCGATCACGGTCGTGACCGTTGCCTCGAGCAGCGTCGCCTTGTTGTGATCGGCCGAGGCCGCCTGATTAGCGGAAAGACGGGCGGCGGTGTCGCTGCCCGGCGGCCTACAGGCGGGAAGGATGAGAACAGCCGGCACCAGCATCGAGATGATCGGTCTGAACCGGCGGGAATGGGGTGGCATGGCTCCCGCCCGTGGATCGTTGACAGTGGGAGACCGGGCCTCGAGGCCGCCGCAGTTCACGGTGGCAGGACCTCAGTGTAGAGCCACGGCGCCGGATAACGGTTCGGGCGGCATCGGCCGGTGAACATCGGTCGACGACAAGTCAACAGTTTGCCCGCTGTTAACCGGGCCTTCATCCAACTGGGCCCGTGCGGTTAACTTCATTCCCTAGCGTTCGAGCTGGAAGAGACGGGCATTGTGTCCGGAACGACGGAGGAGAGGTTCCCTTGAGTAGAACGCACGTGGCAAAGCTGTTTGCCTTCTTCCTTGCCCTGATGATGATCGCTGCGGCTTGTACCTCCGATTCGTCCGAGGACGAGGCGGTGGACGCCGGCGAGGATGCCGCCGAAGACACGGCCGGTGACGGCGAGGGTGGTGACGCTGCTACCGCCGGCGACTGCCAGGCCGGTAGCATCAACATCTCCGGTTCATCCACTGTTGAGCCCATCAGCCGACGGGCCGCCGAACTGTACGAGGACGTGTGCCCCGACGCCATCATCACCGTCGACGGTCCCGGTACCGGTGACGGGTTCAAGCTGTTCTGTGACGGCGAGACCGACGTCTCCGACGCCTCCCGCCAGATCAAGGACGAGGAAGCGGCCACCTGTGCCGACAACGGCATCGAATTCACCGAGTTGAAGGTCGCCTTCGACGGTATTGCCGTGATGACCAACCCGGCCAACGAAGCCGTGGCCTGTCTGTCCTTTGTCGATCTGTACGCCCTGCTGGGCGGTCAGAGCGAAGGCTTCGAGAACTGGTCGGACGCCAATGACCTCGCCGCCTCGCTCGGCTCGGACGTCGCCCCCTATCCCGATGCCCGGCTGGACATCTCGGCTCCCGGTACCGAGTCGGGTACCTACGACAGCTTCATCGAGATCGTGCTCGAGGACATCGCCGAAGAGCAGGGCGACGAGCAGCTGATTCGACAGGACTTCGCCGGCAACGCCGACGACAACGTCATCATCGAGGGCATCGCCGGCAACGACACCAGCCTGGGCTGGGTAGGTTTCGCCTTCGCCGAGGAGAACATTGATCGGGTCAAGGAGATCGCCATCAGCGCCGAGCCCGGCGGTGACTGTATCGAGCCCACGTCGGACACCATTGCCGATGGGTCCTATCCCGTGAGTCGGTCCCTGTACGTCTATGTCAACAACGCCAAGGTGAGCGAGAACCCGGCATTGGCCGGCTACATCGACTACTACCTGGGTGACGCCTACACCGAGTCGGTGACCCGGGCCTTTGGTGACAGCGGCTATGTGGTGTTGCCGGCCGACCAGCTGGATGCAACCCTGGCGGCGTGGGCGAGCGCCAAGGGCTAGACGGGCTCCTCCCCCCATCCAAAAGGGCCACGGCTTCCGTTTGCAGAAGCCGTGGCCCTTTGGCGTTGCACACCGGCTCCATGGCGGGGAGGAGCGGTGGGCGCCGTGGTTTGCTGTTGCTATGTCGTGCCTGTCCGGCCGGGGATACTCACGCCGCAGCCTGGTCGATACTGGGGAAGGTGAGCTGGTCCTGTTGCTCGGACCGGTGGGTGTTTTCGGTCCGTGGGGCACGATTCCTGCCGGAACCGGCCAGCGCGGCCCGAGCCTGGGCGATACCGGCCCGGCCGACGTCGATCGTGTGCTGATCGAGCTTCCAGTCTGGTTCGCTCTGGATGAGCTGCAGTTGTGCGGTTGCCATGTTCGTAGTATGACGACGGGGTGTGACAGTGAAGCCGGAGTGTGGTCAGGACCGCAGGATCAGGGCGGTTTTGGTCGTTGAGCAGGCCCAATGCAGTGGCGAGGCCTACCATACGGTCCCTATGTCTCGTTATGGCCTGACCATCCCGGTGTCAAACCTTCGCCTCCACCAGCACAAGGACCTGTTTCGGCGCCTTGTCGACCTGGGCTACACCGACGTCTGGTCGTCGGAGGTGAACGGTGCCGACGGCCTGACCCCGCTGGCGCTGGCTGCGGCCTGGGCCCCCGAGCTTCGGCTTGGGGTCGCCATCCTGCCTGCCTACACCCGGGGCCCGGCGCTGTTGGCCCAAAGCGCAGCCGCAATGGCCGATGCCGCTCCCGGCCGGGTTGCCATCGGCATCGGTTCGTCGTCCAATGTCATCGTCGAGCGGTGGAACGGCATCGATTTCGACCGTCCCTACCACCGGACCCGGGATGTGGTCCGGTTCATGAAGGCGGCCATGGCCGGCGACAAGATCACTCACAGCTACGACACCTTCGACATCGACGGCTTCCGCCTGGAGCTCATACCGGAGCAGACACCGCCGGTGCTGGTGGCCGCACTGCGGGAAGGCATGCTGCGCATGGCCGGCCGGGAAGGCGACGGGGCCATCATCAACTGGTTGTCACCCGAAGATGTGCTGACCGTGGCCCCCATCGTCCACAACGCCGCCCCCGACGGCGAGTCCAGGGAGATCGTGGCCCGCCTCTTCGTCTGTCCCAGCGACGACACCGATACGGTGCGGCAACAGGCCCGGTTCGCCATCGCCGCCTACATGAACGTGCCGGTCTATGCCGCCTTCCATCGGTGGCTCGGCCGCGCCCCCCTGATGCAGGCCATGTGGGATGCCTGGAAGGCCGGGGACCGCAAGGCGGCGCTGGCCGCCATCCCCGACGAGGTGGTGGATGACCTGGTCGTGCACGGCTCGCCCGAGCAGTGCCGGGACCGCATCGGTCAATACCTGGCCAACGGCGTCGACACCGTGTCGATCACCGTCATGGAATTCGCCGGCATCGACCCCTTGCAGGCCATCGCCGACCTGGCCCCCGTCGACTGAGCAAACCCGAACCCCCCACCGAACCGTGTCGGGTGTGAGGGGGACCGTGGCTGGTGTGGTGCCGGTCAGCGGCTGGTCGGGATCCACACAACAAGGAGATCCTCGACCGTGATGTCGGTTCGTTCCAGCGGGATGTGAGCCGACTCGATGGCTTCGGCCTTGATCCGCCACTCGTCGTCGATCTCGATCACGGCCTGCTGGAGTTCCAACTCCAGCTCCTCCAGATCTTCGACCTTCTCCGCCACCCGGTTCGCCGCAGTCTCCAGCCTGGCCTCGGCTGACGACTTCATGCGATTGCCGGATGTCATGCGGCGTGCGGCCGAGGCCAGACTGCGGGTTCGGCTCCGGCCCCCCAGCAACCCTCCCAGAACCGACGCTCCGATGTCGACGAGCTGGCTGTTGCGACGGCCATCGGCCTGGACCTCCAGCTCCGCCACCCGGTCCTCGGCCTTGGCCAGGGCCGCCTCGATCCTATCCCGCTTCTGTTCCAGCTTGTCTCGAACGCCGGCTGCGGCTGCGTCGGCCTGGTCGTCGGCGGCAGCCCGACATCGCTGCTCGAATTCCTCCCTGTCCTCGCCGGGCCTGGACCACAGGCCCAGTTCGGCATTTCGCCACAGCTCGAGTGTTTCGTCGGACTTGAGCTTGTCCCGGAGATCGGCAGAGGCCGAACGGACATCGGATGCCGACAGCTCGAACGGTGGGAGGATGTAGACCGCACCGGTCGGGGGATCGGGGGTGAAGTCCCGATCGTCGAAGTCGACGGCGATGGCGGCGTCGAGATCGAGTCGGTCCCCGGTCAGTGGGATGATGGCCTCCCACTCCTCCTGATGGCGCAGATCGGCCTTTGTCTCGTCGAAAACCATGTTGACCCGGGCGGCCAGGGTGGCGCGAAGTCGACTTCCCGAAGCGTCACCGCCGACGCTCCCCAACCACGGCGCGGCGGCCACCGCATAACGGACATGAACCGTATCGGGCATCGTGGGCGCCACCGTCGTCTCGTCGTCGGCCAGGTCTCCGCCGAGACCGGCTGCCGAATCGGGTGGCATCATTGCCGACGACGACGCGGCCTCCGTCGACGGAGCCGGATCCTCGGCCGGGGCCGAGTCTGTGCGGTGGCCGGCCATCAGGGTGGAGATCTGCTGCCGGGTCAGAGGCCCGGCCAGATAGCTCAACGCCCATCGGGACGTCAGCAGCGGCATGTCCGATGATCGGGTGGTCCGCAACAGGAACTGTCGCTTGCCCAGGCCGCTGATGGTGGCGTTGAGTTCGGCGATGTCGGTCGAGCCGTCGGCCGTCCTCAGCCCATCCACCAGGCGGTTCTTGTCCTGCTCGGTTTGCAGTCGTCCGATGAGCCAGGTTCCGGCGTTGCTGATGGCCTTGTAGTCGAGATCGACCGGGTTCTGGGTGGACAAGACCAGGCCCACACCAAAGGCCCGAGCCTGCTTGAGCAGCGTGAGGATGGGTTTCTTGGGCGGCGGGTTGCCGACCGGCGGGGCCAGGCCCATGACCTCGTCGATGTAGACCAGTACCCGTAGTTCGCCGGTGCCGGACTGGGTCCGCATCCAGCTGATCAGCTTGGACAGCACCAGGGTGATGGCGAACTGACGCTCGCTCTCCTCCAGATGACTGAGCGAGACCACTGCGGCCCGAGGGTCGCCGCTACCGTCCCACAACATGGTCGATATGTCCAGGGGGGCGCCCTCGGCCCAGGCGGCGAAACTGGGCGAGGCCAGCAGCCCGTTCAGCCTCATGACCAGCGCCTGACGGTCGGTAGGTGGGAAGAACGAGTCGAGTTCGAGCACGCCCAGTTTGCGGATCGGGGGATCGAGCATCTGGGCCAGCAGGGTGGGCAGGTCGAGACTCTGGCCGCTGTCCCAGGCTCGGGCGATGAGGTTGGCCATGAGAATGTGCTCGCGTCCCGAGAGGGGGTCGCTGTCCACTCCGACCAGTCCCAGCAGGCCACTGACCGTCGAGTCGATCTCGTCCTGGCGGGCCGCCGGGTCGTCGGTGGCCGGCACGCTGAGTCGACCCAGCACATCGAGGGGGATGCCGGCGGTTGATCCCGGGGTGTAGATGATGGGTCGGGCCGCTGTGTGCAGCCGGGCGATGTCGTCGCCGTCCATGCCCCACGACGCCAGTCCCGACTTCCAGTCCTCGGCCGTCGACGCCGCCAGCTCCGCCACGGTGGTGTTCTCGACCCGGGCTGCTCCCTCGTCGACCCACGGCTCGAAGTCCGCCGGCCGCAGCTCGGGAAAGGTCAGGGCCAGATTGCCGAGATCACCCTTGGGGTCTATGGCCAGAACCGGGATTCCGGCCATCAGGGCCTCCTCCAGCAACACCACCCCCAGTCCCGTCTTGCCTGAGCCGGTCATACCCACGATGACGCCATGAGTAGTGAGGTCGCCACTGTCGATGAGAACCGGGTTTCCGGTGCGATCGCCCGATTCCGGCTCGATCTGCTCGCCGATCAGCAAGTGCCCTGCAGGTCGTTTCATGTGACCATTGTTGCCGAGAGTGCCCGTCATTCAACGGAAGGTGGCGAATTCCTGCGGTTCCCGAGCGGGCTTTAGCCCATTTTTGCAACCGAGATGAGAAACTGTACGAAGTGGTCTACAGTGGCCGGATCACGGCGAGGTCGACACGCACTCTTCATCCCACCGGGGCTCGAAGATCGACACACCCCGCCGGGAAACGTGTTGCACGAGCAATCCCCCCAACTACAGCACCACTCGGGTAGGAGTACCGTGGCTGATCTCGATGAACTCGAAATGACAGATCTCACCTCCATCGAAGAGGCGTTGGCTCTCATCGACAAGGGCCTTGGCGGCTTGACCGCGCGCCAGCTCGTCTCGGCCTCCGAAGTAACCGATCTACTGCTCGACGTTCGGTCCCTGCTGAGCGATACCGCCGAAGCCTGATCGATAGTCTTTCGGCCACGATCGTTGCTTCGGCCTCGAAGTCGGGTCGGCTTGTGGCCACAGTGAGACCGACACCGAATTACCGCAGGGGCCTTATCCGTCGCGCCGCCAACCCCATGAGCGTGCCCACGACGGCTCCGGCGGCCACATCCGACGCATGGTGCATGCGATTGTGGATTCGGCTGGCCGAGACGATTGCGGCCAGGCTCCACCACAGCGGTTTCAGCACCGGCACGGCGTCGGACAGAAGAACGGCGGTCAAGCAGGCCGAGCTGGCGTGGCCGCTGGGAAAGCTGTTGGTCTTCGGACGTCGCACCGCGTAGGCGGCGCGGTCCAGCAGCGGCGGCCGCTGGCGGGTGAACAAGGTCTTGAGAACGCCGTTGACCACGGCCGACTCGATTCCCAGCGCCACTGCCAGTCGTAGGGCGTCCTTACGATGGCTTGGGCTCACCGCTGCCATGGTCAGGCCGATGGCGTGCCATGCTTTGGAGTAGTCGGCCCATTCGCTGGCCAGGTAGAACAGCCTGTCGGCGGTCGGGTCGCCCCGGAGATGGTGGAACAGCTCATCCACGACCTCGTCGAAATCATCGATCAGGACGCGAATCGGCGACCGCGGCCGTGGGTCGCCACCGATCGTAGGGTTCGTGGACGCGGGGGGAGACGTGAACACCAAGGGGCCAAGTCTAGTTTCGCCTGGAGACTTGGATGCTCACGATCCAGTCGAATCTCGGCCACGTTTGGCCGGAGGCCAAACTCGACGCGACTCGGAGAGCCGTGAGGAGCTCCCGCCGAACACTGGATGTGTCGGTCATCAAGCCGGTGAGTCCCCACCGGCGCCGAATCGGAATCCCGGCCCCTGCGTCGGGCTCACCGGGCACGATCGGGTTGACCTAGAGTGAGCACGTGGCCGACGAGATCGACGACACAGTGAACGACGGCATCGACGACGCGGCCCTGGCCGCCGCCAATGGCGCGTTCTATCACGCATTGGAGACCGGAGATCTCGAGCTGATGAGTGGGCTGTGGAGTGACAGTGAGGACGTGAGTTGCGCCCACCCGGGCCGGGCTCCGATCGTCGGAGCCGGCGCGGTTCGGGCATCCTGGGCCGCCATCTTCGCCGCCGGCGGAAACCCTCAGATCATCGCCACCGAGCAGCGGGTGATACGGCGGGGGACAATCGGCTGGGTCACCATCACCGAGAACCTGATCTCCGGCGTGCACACCGGAGCGGCCTCGGCCATCAATGTGTTCGAGCACGAAGGCGGCCGATGGCGCATGGTGGCCCATCACGCTGCTCCGGTCCTCGCTCCCAATCCCGGCCCGGTCTAGGGGAAACCCAAGGCTCAGCCCTGGGCCTCCTGCCACTGATTGAGCAGTTTGCCGAATTCGTCGGCCGGGTTGGCTGGAACCAGGTAGTCCGCCTCGTCGTTGATCTTTTCCCAATCGTCGCGAACGGTTTCCGCTGTGATAGCGGCCCCGCGGTGCGTACCCTGGGTCAGGCCGATGAAGAAGCGGGCTACGGTGCCACCGGCGGTGGAGTAGACCGAACCGGTGGTGGTGTTCGACTCATGAGCCAGCCAGATGACGACCGGCGTGACCAGCCTGGGGTCGAGCTGCTCCGCCAGACCGCCGAGGATGTCCTCGGTCATGCGGGTCTTGGCAACCGGGGCGATCGCGTTGGCGTTGATGTTGTACTTGGCCCCCTCGGCTGCCAGCACCCGGGTGAGGCCGACCAGGCCCATCTTTGCCGCTGCGTAGTTGGCCTGGCCGAAGTTGCCGAGTAGACCGGAGTTCGACGAGGTGTTGATCACCCGGCCGTAGCCCTGTTCCCGAAAATGGACCCAGGCCGGTCGGGTCACGTTGAACGCGCCTTTGAGGTGCACGTCGATGACGGGGGTCACCAGGTCGTCGGTCATGTTGTGGAAGGTTTTGTCCCGCAGGATGCCGGCATTGTTGACCACGATGTCGACCTGCCCGAAGGCGTCGATGGCGGTCTTCACGATGGCCTCACCCCCGTCGGGAGTGGCCACGCTGTTGCCGTCGGCCACGGCCTCGCCTCCCAGTGCCTCGATCTCGGCCACCACCTGCTGGGCCGGTGACGCCGATCCGCCGGTCCCGTCGACGGCGCCCCCGAGGTCGTTGACCACCACCCTGGCCCCCCGGCGGGCGAATTCCAGGGCGTGCTCCCGCCCCAGCCCACCACCGGCACCGGTGATGATGGCAACCTTGCCGTCGAATCCGAGATCAGTCATCGTCTTCCCTTTCCCCAGGGCCGACACGGCGGTCGTGCCCTGGTTGTTCTAATGGTTGTTGACCGGGTGATGTCGGCGACCGCGGGTCGCTGACGCCGGGCAAGTGTAGGCCAGGCGTGTTGAGGAGGGGGAACCCGCCCGATCACCGCTGTGTGGGCCCCGCAGTCGGAAAATTCGAGAAGGACCTTAGGGGCAGGCGGCCAGGCCCAGGCAGACCCGGCACTGTTCGTCCCAGTCCACTGCGTCGGCCGCTGCCCGATCGTCTTCCAGCTGGTACTGAGGTTCGGACTTACGCTCGTTCCGGGTATCGCTGCGGGTAAGTGGGCGTACCCCGAAATCGGAGTCGTCGCGACCCGATCCTGCCTCCTGAGCACTGCGGCTCCAGGACAGCGGATCGGCCTTCCATCGGTCATCGATCCAGCGATAGGGAAGGTCGATGATCTGGCCGGGAGTGGTCAGCCGACGGCCGGCCTCCAGCCCGTCGGTGAGGATCTGGCGTTGGGTCACGGTTTCGCCCGGAGCGCCCGTGGTGTGGCCAAGGGGAACATCGAGGAACACAGAGCGGGGTGGCCAGACCCGAGTGGTGATGGTGCGGGCCGAGGTGAAGCCGATGGTGGGATACCCGGCGGCCTCGAGGTCACGTGCGATCAGACCGACCGACTGATGACACACCGGTCAGACCGGGACCAGCACGACGAGATCCGGTTTGTGGTGGTGACACTGCTCCAGTATCAGCGGCGCGGTCTCGGCCAGGAGTCGCCTCGTGGAGTAGATACCGCCCATGAAGCCCACATGATCCTCGGTCAAGCCCCCGATCACACCCCGCTCCGCCAACTCACGCAGCCGGGCCAGGGGATAGACACAGTCGGGATCCTGGCGGGCGTCGGTCTGGTCGTAGGCGAAATGGGCGGTTCTCAGCTCATCGGCCGGGGTGTCGGTGGCGATGAGACGAACCGAGGTGTCGTCCTTGGTGTGAAAAGCGATCTGACCCCGGCGATAGATGCCGCCCGATCCGACCAGCATGATCGTGCACTGCGACAGCGGTTTGGTGAGAGGTGTCCAGGGCGGGCCCTCGGTGCGCTCGGTCCACCGGTAAGTGTCGTAGCCGAGCGAGTGGTAGAGCTGCCGGGTCTCCTCGAGGTAGTCCGTCGGCCGCAGTTCGCTACGACCGGGAACGATCTGGGTATCAGCCATGGCTTGACCGTAGGACACCGCGCAGGAATGCGCCAGCGTGTGGCTCAGCCGGCGTAGGCACCGCCGGTGACGATGGATCCCGGTCGCCAACGATGAGGATTGAGGGCGGCGGCCCGGGGATAGTCCTCGAAAAGCCAGCGGGCGAAGTTGCGACGGGTCCAGTCGCAGGCACCGGTTACGCCGAGGGCCATCTCGGCCGTTCGGGGGGATGCCAGGAGGTCCGACAGGGTTCGGGCCAGGCGATGATCTCGACCCATTCCTTTCAGAAGCTCGGTTTCGTACTGCTGTCGGATGGAGGTCGGATGGTCGATTCCCTCGCTGAGGATGGCCTGGACGGCATTGCGACCGGTCTCCAAGGCCTGACCGATACCCTCGCCGCTCATGGGATCGGTGGCACCGGCGGCATCACCCACGAACAGAATTCGGCCCAGGGCGAGGGGCAGCTCACCCAATCGGGCCGGGATGGGCCAGGCCTTGTGGTCGGCTTCCGGGGTGGCCGACTCTCCCAACGCCGATCGGATATGGGGCCGACTGAGTAGCTCGGGCCAGAGCGTCTTCATCCGCTGTACCCGGCGACCGCCGGTGCCCCGAATGATGCCGAAGCCGACATTGACCGCTCCGTCGCCGAGAGGGAACGACCAGGCATAACCCGGCAGGAGATCGGGTTCGAACCACACCATCAGCCGCTCGGCGGCCTGGTCCGAGGCGTTCACGAAGTATTGGCGGAAGGCGTGCCAGTCTCCCCGATAGTCTCGGGGGCCAACCCCTGCGAGTTTACGGGTCGTCGACCACATGCCGTCGGCCCCGATCACGAACCGAGCCTGAACCAGCCGATAGCCGGAAGCCTCCTCGGAACCGGCCACAGAGGCCTCGACGTCGGATTGGTTCTGCTGCAGGTCGATCAGCTGGCTCGATTGCCAGACCGTTGCTCCCGCCTTCTCGGCCAGTTGCACGAGGGCGGCGTCGAGCTCGGTTCGCCGGGCCACGGCGGCATAGAGGCCGGAGGAACGGGGCAGTGGGAACACCCGCCGTCGTCCCGCCGGGCTGGTGATAACGACGTCGTCCACGGTCTTCCAGCTCGGCACCCGGGAAGGATCGAGACCCAACGACTCCAGATGACGCAGCGCGTTGGCCGTCAGCCCGTCACCACAGCACTTGTCCCGAGGGAACCGGGCCTTGTCCACGACCAACACGTCTAGACCGGCTCGAGCAGCGGTAATGGCCGCTGCCGTACCCGCCGGTCCGGCTCCGACTATGAGTAGGTCGGTCTTCACGCTAGGGGGTTTCGGATCCACGCTTCCTGCCACGGTAGCGGTCCGTTGCGGCGTATCCTAGCTCCGCGGTCGGCACTAGCCGTCGGCGTCGCCCCCGCCCGCACCGTTGCCGTCACCGGCCGGTGGGTCCGCGGCCGGCGGGTCCTCGGCCGGCGGGTCCTCCGGTGGTGGATCGTCCGCAGGCGGGGGCTCGGCGGTCTGGTTCGAGTCCTCTTGGGTCGGTTCCGGACGGGTCGAGTTGCCGCTGCAGTCGAGACCTTCGCCCGGTCGGTAGACGGCGAAGACCGAGTCCTCCACGGTGGTGCCGTCGGGGAAGGTGATGAGGCGGGGGGTGATGTCGATTCGGCACTGGCGGTTCGAGGAACGGCGTAGCGGCAGATCGACCACGTCGAGATGCTTGGTGGAGTACATGGTGACCGTTATCGAGGTCGACGTGTACGAGTTCCAGAGGAGAATGCCGTAGTCGGTCGTGTTCTTGATCTTGAGATCGGGTCGGGGCCAGGAGATCGTGGCCTCCCGTCCTCGGGGGTAGCGGGAGATGTACAACGAGTGGGACTGGTATTCCACGAACTCCATGCCGGCGTAGAAGGCGGCGTTGAAGAGGGTGGTTGCGTACTGGCTGATACCGCCCCCGACCTGGGGTTCCAGCACGCCGAGATTGATGGCGCCGTCGGCCACGAACCCGTTCTCCCGGGTGCGGCGGCCGACGAAGCCGTTGAGGGAGAACGTCTCGCCCGGTCTGATGATGGCCCCCCTGGTCAGATCGGCGATGCGATGGATGTTCGTGACCCGATTCTGGCAGCAGGCGTGGTTGGTGGTGAAGGTACTGACCTGCTCGATGATGCCCAGGGACTCCAGCTCCGCCACACCCTGGTCGGCACCGACGATCTTCGGTTCGAGCACCGCCACCGGCAGCCCGGCACCCTCGTCGTCGGTGTCATCGGACTCCCCGTCGTCGGCCCCGACTACGTTGGCCGGCCCGTCCTCGAGAGCCTGACGGATCCGGTCGAACGACTCCTCGTCGCAGCACACGACCGTCTCGGCGGCGGGAAGGATGATCGGCTTCTCATCGACCACGTCGAAGCGGGCCTGCTGGTCCTCGCTGCCGAGCGTGGGGAACAATGGCTTGATATCGTCGAGCACCCGCTCGGTGGCAAACGACCAGGTCGGATCGCTCTGCACTTCGAGGGCCACCCACGACTTCAGTGTGGCGGGATCAACCGTGGCCGAGTCGTCCAGAACCTGAATGCGAAGGGCCGTGGCGGTCAGCGAGTTGACCTCGTCGGCGATGGTTCGCACCGCCGTCTCGTCGATGGTGGGCTCGGCCACGACCGGCTGCATCGACACCCGGTACGGCTCCCCCCGATCCAGGGCGTCGGGGAGCAGGCCGACCAACTCACGGGAATTCACGGTGATTCCCGGTTCACCCGGTGTGACCACCATCTGTTCACCCTGGAGCAGGAGTTCGGGTTCCCTCGGTTGATCGAGACGTGGTGCCACCAGTTCCTCGGCGGCGGCGACCGTTCGATCGGCGTCGATCGTGTACTGCTCTTCAATAACCTCGGTGCCGAAAAACGACCCGACCCAGGTCACCGGTCGAAAGGGAAGAAGCCGATTCGGCCATGGTCGAATGCCTCGTTGGTGATGGCATCGCCATCGAGGGTCGCACCGGCGGTCACGGGATCGGTGCCAACGGTCACGTCACCGACCGAGATCTCCAACGATCGCTCGGCCAGGACCCCGTTCTGTTGTTCGACCACCTCGCCCACGGCGGAACGGCTCATGCCCTGCAGGGATGTGTCGGCAAACTCGATTCCCCTCATCACCTCGCCCTGATGGCGGAACAGATCGATGGACCAGGCCGCCACCAGGACGGCGTACAGCCCGAGCACGGTCAGTACGGCAACCTTCAGAATCGAGGCACCTCCCACCCCACGGCGAGCGGTGACCCCGGTGCCGGCTCCCGGCCGGCCGGTGATGACGGGGGAGACCCTGCCGGCGGGCATGGTCAGCGTGGCGTCGAACGGGCGGTCCATGACCTGGGTCGCCTCATGACCGGGGACGGCACCGCTCACACCATTCACGGTCCAACCGTCGGCGTCGATGGAGGGGCCGTGGGCCGCCTCGCCGTCATGCAAGCCATTCGGGCTGCCGTCACCCGAAGACGTGCCGGGCGGGCGACCGGCAACCGATGCGCTCTCGGCCGATGCCTTCTGGACCGGATCGGCCTCGAGGGTGGCTCCGCCGCTCGGTCTACGGTCGCCTGGTTCGCGGTCGACTGGTTCACCGCCGCTGGTAGTGGGGGTCCGGATACCACTATCGGTGGTTGAAGCCGGGTTGTCGTGGCCGGACGGGCCCAGCAGTTCGTCCAGCAGTGCTTGTATGGAGTCGGAATCCGACTCGTCGCTCGTGTTGCCTGCGCTAGTCACCGTGCTCCATTCTGCCACGATCACGGACTCGAACCTCGGAACCCCTCGGGCTGATGGCGACCGCTGTGTCGAACGGGTGTCGGGCCGGGGGTTGCCGTGGCCGCTGTGGCCTGACTAGGTTTGCTCGATGAGGGCAGAACGGGGGAAGGTTCATGGCGAAGCTGTGTGAGGGGCGAGTGGTCATCGTTACCGGCGCCGGCCGGGGAATCGGGCGGGCGCACGCCGTGATGTTGGCCGAGCACGGGGCAAAGGTGGTGGTCAACGATCTCGGAGGTGAGGTCGATGGTAGTGGCGGTGATCAGTCGACCGCACAGCAGGTGGTCGACGAGATTCGCTCCATCGGGGGTGAGGCCATCGTCAACGGCGACGATGTGTCCAGCTGGGACGGGTCGAAGCGACTGGTCGACGTGGCCATCGAGACCTTCGGTGGGCTCGATGCCGTCATCAACAACGCCGGCATCCTCCGTGACCGGATGTTGGCCAACATGACCGAGGACGAGTGGGATGCCGTGATCCGGGTCCATCTCAAAGGCACCTTCGCCCCGTCCCGTCACGCCGCCGCCTACTGGCGGGAACGGGCCAAGGCCGGCGAGCCCAATGATGCTCGCATCATCAACACCAGCTCCGTGTCCGGGATCTACGGCAATCCGGGGCAGACCAACTACGGTGCGGCCAAGGCCGGCATCGCCGCCTTCACCATCATCGCCGCCCAGGAGCTGCATCGGTACGGGGTGACGGTCAATGCCGTGGCCCCGGCCGCTCTGACCAGAATGACGGAGAACCTGGGCATGGGCCGGGGCTCGGAGGAGGAGCGGACCCAGATGCACCCGCGGTGGGTCTCACCCCTTGTGGCGTGGCTGGCCAGTACCGAATCGGCGCCGGTCACCGGTCGAGTGTTCGAAGCCAGTGGTCGGGTCCTGGCCGTGGCCAATCAGTGGCATCGAGGCCCAAGCGTCGTCCCGGTCGACGATCCGACCGAGGTCGGCCCCCTGGTCAGGAAGCTCATGAGCGAGGCGCGGCCCAACAGTGACATGAACGGTGCTCCGGTGACCGGCCCGGGCCGTCCCGCCCCGTACTGATCGCCGGGTTCGAACTGACCGAGGTCGACCATCCGTGCGTCGCCCGCCATCTGAGACGATCGAGAGACGAGTGTGAGAAAGGACCCCCCAAGTGCCCGTCAATCCTGATGCCACCGGAATCAAGGGTGAACCCAGGCGGTTCTCCTGGACGCCCGATGACTGTCTGCTGTATGCCCTTGGGATCGGGGCCGGAACCATCGACCCTGTCGGGTTCGAGCTGGAGTTCACCACCGAAAACACGGCCGGTGTCGCTCAGAGGGTGTTCCCGACTTTCGTGGTCATGGCCGGGTTCAAGGCCACCGGCGGTCGTTCGGCGATGGCTCAGGCCGGCAGCTGGGATCCTCGTATGCTGGTTCACGGCCAGCAGGGCATTCGTCTGCACGGTCCGCTACCCACCAGTGGTGAGGTCGATCTGGTGGACGAGATCACCGGTGTCTACGACAAGGGCAAGGGAGCAGTCATCGCTTCCAGGGCGGTGGCCACTCCGCTGGGGGAGAGCGGGCCGTTGTTCGAGACCACGGCGTCGGCGTTCATCGTCGGCGAGGGCGGTTTCGGTGGTGACCGCGGTCCCTCGGCCATCGGGGTCGAGATGCCGGATCGAGCACCCGACCGCCAGGTCACCTATCGGACCAGACCCGATCAGGCCCTGCTCTATCGGCTGTGCGGCGACCGCAATCCGCTGCACTCCGACAAGCAGTTCTCCGACGTGGGCGGGTTCGAGCGCCCGATCCTGCACGGACTCTGCACCTACGGGTTCACGGGGCGGGCGCTACTCCATGAGCTGTGCGGCTCGGACCCGGGCCGGTTCGAGTCGATGGAAGGGCGGTTCAGCTCCCCGGTTCTTCCCGGTGAGGCCCTGACGGTGCAGATGTGGCTCGATGACGGTGCCGAGGACGCCACCCGGGCAGTGTTTCGAACGGTGGCCGACGATGGCCGCACGGTCGTCGACAACGGGCTCTTCAGCCGACGCTGAGGACTCAGACCCCACCCCAAGCAGGTCGAAATCGGGCGAAGCCGGTCACTTCCGACCGCTTTCGCCCGAAAACGCAGTGTGGAGGGAGGTGCGCCACCATGGGTGGCCGTCGGGGTCGAGCGGGGGTGCCTGCCGGTCAGAACAGCTTCTGTTGGGGGCGCTCGATGCCCCGAAGTTCGTCGTAGTCGATTTCGACACAGACGATGTTCCGATCCCGGGCCAGGGTCTTGGCCTGGGGCTTGATCTCCTGGGCGACGAACATGCCCTGGACGGGGGCCAGGTCGGGCTGGCGGTTGAGGAAGTCGAGGTAGCGGGTGAGTTGCTCCACGCCGTCGATCTCCCCCCGGCGCTTGACCTCGATGGCCGTGACCCGGTCGTCACCGTCCCGGCACAGCAGATCGACCGGCCCGATGTCGGTCGGGTACTCCCGGCGAATCAGCCGCAGGCCTGGCCTCAGGTGCCCGGGATCGGTGGCCAGCAACTCCTGAAGGTGGGCTTCGACCCCGTCCTTGCGGAGTCCGGGGTCGACGCCAAGCTCATGGCTGGAGTCGCTGATCAGCTGGTGGATCGTGATGATCAGGGCTTCCCCCTTGCCGTTGCTCACCACCCACTGAGCGTCACTCTCGATAAGGGTGTTGGGGGCCGTCATCCAGTTCATGGGCTTATAGGCTCCGCCGTCGGAGTGGACCGCCACACATCCGTCGGCCTTGATCATGATCAGGCGGACGGCTCGGGGTAGGTGGGCGGTCAGTCGGCCGTCGTAGTCGACGGTACATTCGGCGATCACCAAGCGCACAGGGGTTGTCTATCGCCTCGTGGTCCCGGAGCCAACGGTTATGTGAGGATGTCACCGAGCCCGGACATTGCCGGCCGGCGTTCGAAGCGGCCCTAGTCTGTGCGCCGGCCGGCCAGGCGCCTGCTGATCAGCTCCCGGCGCTGGCGCAGCTCGGCGTAGCTGAGTTGGCTCGTGGTCGAAGGGTCGACGCCGAACCCGGCCTTCACCCCGTCGAGGTCGAGATCCCAACCCTGCTGGGCCATGCCCAGCTGAGAGGCGATGGTGGCCCCGTGGGTGGTGGCGAAATGGGTGGCGACCTCGGTGATGGCGGCGAACAGATCGAGTTCCGGCGCCAGTGTGGCCGTGGCCCCGTCAATGAAGATCAGGTTCTTCACATACAGCATGAGTGACTTGGGCATGCGGGCCCCGTAGGCCAGCAGGGCCTTGATGATGCGCTGCAGCTCGGTCACCAATTCCTCCGGCGTGAGCTGAGTCGGATCGATGGGTGGCCCGTCCAGGCCGAGGTCGACGATGACGGCCTCGATGTCGGTATCGGGCGGCAGGGCTCCGAGGTCTCGCAACGCTTCGACCTGGCCGGCCACGTTGTTGGACGTGGCCGACATCATCATACGGAGGAAGGCGATGCGTTCTCGCTCACTGAGCCGGCCGGTGATACCGAAGTCCAACAGCGCAGTTCGGCCGTCGTTCATGATGTAGAGGTTCCCACCGTGGAGGTCACCGTGGAACACGCCGTAGAGGAAGACGCCCTCCAGGAATCCGATCATGCCGGTCTTGATCACCTGATGGGTGTCGACCCCGGCCGCCTTCATGCCCTCGACGTCGTCGAAGTTGAAGCCCTCCAGCTCTTCCATGACCAGTATTCGCCGGGTCACGTAGTCGGGATGGGGGCGGGGAATGACGAAGTTGCGCTGCTCCAGGTCGGCGAAGACCCGGGCCACATCCAACATGTTGGCCGCCTCGAGCCGGAAGTCGAGCTCCTCGATGATGGTCTCGGCGAACAGTTCGACCAGGGCGGGAGGGTTGGCCAGGGCCGACACAGGGATACGACCGACCAGGAACGGAGCCAGCCAGCTCAGCACCTTGAGATCTCGTCGCACCACCACGTCGATACCGGGGCGCTGGACCTTCACCACCACCGGCTGACCGGTGGTCAGGGTCGCTCGGTGGACCTGGGCGATCGAGGCGGCGGCAATGGGCGTGGGTTCGAACGAAGCGAAGACGTCGGACAGCGGAGCCTTGAGCTCCTGCTCGACCGTCTCAACCACCTGGCTGAAGGGCACGGCTGGCACTTGATCCCGGCACTTCTTGCACTCGGCCACCAGTTCCGGGGGGAACACCCCTTCACCGGCCGAAATGATCTGGGCCAATTTGATGTAGGTCGGTCCAAGATGTTCGGCCGCCATGCGGATCCGGTGGGAAAGCCCGAGACGTGATCGTGGCGTCCCCGCCTCTTTGAGCTTCCACAGCCCGATGGCCCGTCCCATCGCCGACACCACGGTGGCGGCTCGTCGTAGGGGGGGAATACGGGGTGGGCGGGTCAGCTCGGGAAGCTGTCGTCTCTGGTGGGACCGAAGGACGTCGACGGTGCGGAGCCAGCTCGGCGTGACTCCGACCATGGACCACGGAGGATTGTCGGAAAACGAACCGACTTGGAGATCGTCGGGCACGCCATCGACGAGTGATGGAGGCGTAGACCGCAACGGCGCTGGTCGATCCGGGGTCGTGGACAGGGTGGCCGGCGAGGCCGTTGGGTTGGTGCGGTTGGCTGCGGTGACGTCCATGCTCAAGTTGATTCTACGAGCAGCGGAACCGTCTGGATCCGCCGGGTCGGTGATCGTGGTGATACCCCCGGTACGTGCCGTTCAATCCGCTGTGTTCAGAATCCGGGCTCCCGTTTGTTGATCAGAGCCTCGACGCCCTGTCGATAGTCGGAACTGCCCATCATGGCGGCCAGCCGTCGACGGGACTCATCCACCGAGGACGCGATGGCCCTGGTCTGATCGAGGTATACCATGTGGCGGGTTGCGGCCAGGGCACCGGCCGAGTTCGCCGACGCCAGCGTATGGGCGAAGGCAAGCGTGTGTTCGAGCAGTTCGTCGGCGGGAACGAGTTGGCTCACCAGCCCCAGTTCGTGGGCCTCGTCGGTCAGGAAACGGCGGGACGTCATCAGGAGTTCCATGGCCGGGCTCAGACCGATCTGGCGGGGCAGTAGCCACGACAGCCCGTACTCGGGGGGAAGGGCCAGCCGACCGTGGGCCGTGGTCAGGGCCGCTCCGGGCACGGCGAATCGAAGGTCGGCGAAACAGGCCAGCGCCAGTCCGATACCGGCCGCCGGACCGTTGATGGCGGCGATGACCGGCTTGGTCAATGCGAAGTGATAGGCGAACTCGCCGTCGAAGTCGGGACTGACGGCAGAGGCCAGCTCCGACAATGGTGCCGCCTTGTCGCCGGCGCCGGTCAGTCCGTCGTCATAGCCACCCCGCCGTCCATGGTCGCTCAGCGCCTCGGCGTCGCCACCGACACAGAACGCCCACCCCTCCCCGGTGACCACGATGGTTCTGACGCCCGGGTTGCGCTCGGCCCGAACCAGACAGTGTTTGTATTCGGCGTGCATTCGTCCGGTCCAGGCATTGCCTCGTTCGGGACGATGCAGGGTGATGACGGCGCTGCGGTCCGTGATGCCGTACCGGGTCGAATGGAGATCCACGTCTGGGTCTCGTCGTCACGCCGTGCCGGCCAGGATGTCGAGACAAGGCTCGGCCCACTCTTGGCGACAGATCAGAAGATCGGGCAGATAGGGATCGGGATTGTTGTAGATCATCGGCGATCCGTCGAGGCGGGAGCAGTGGAGACCGGCCGCCTTGGCCACAGCCACCGGTGCACAGGAGTCCCACTCGTATTGACCACCGGAATGGGCGTAGATATCGGCCTGACCACGGACCACGGCCATGGCCTTGGCCCCGGCCGAACCCATCTCGATGTAGTGGGCGCCTAGCGTGCGGGCGAGCATCTGGGCCGCCGGAGGCCGTCGGGTCCTACTGACGATGACGCGGGGTGGGCCGTCGACGGGGTCGGGCAGCGTGGCCGGCGGTCGCGTACCAAGGGTGAGTTTCTCGGCCGGCAGCGCAACCGCACCGGCCACCGGCTCGCCGTTGATCACCAGTGCGATGTGCACCGCCCAGTCGATACGCGGTGGTTCGGCGAACTCCCGGGTACCGTCAAGCGGATCGACGATCCAGACTCGTTCAGCCGACAGTCGATCGCTTCGGTCGGCGCCCTCCTCGGACAGCAGCGCGTCGTCGGGCCGGGTGGCGGCCAGTGCCTCGACGATGAACCGATGAGCCGCCATATCGCCGGCGTCCTTGAGCGACCAGTGATCGACACCCCGCTCCAGCAAGGTCCGGCGAACCTCGGTCAGCAGCGTGCCGGTGTGAGTGGCGATTTCGGTTGCCAACCGATGATCGTCGAGTGCGGGATCGAAGGCGGTCTCGGGCGGATCGACGGAGGACACAGGGGCCACCTTAGCGGTTCGACCCGGCCCTCCTTGTCACGAGGGGTCCGGCTGGATCCGCCGTCCCTACGCCCGGTGATCAGCTCCCGGGTTCACGTCTTCTTCGTGGCCTCGCCGTGGGGACTACCGGCGTCGGTGTAGCACCCCTCGTGGTACTGTTCGACCCTGTCCCACACCCCGTCGACGTACACGTTGCAGATCACCTGCTGGTCACGGTGACGGGCCCGGAACTTGACCCGCTCCTGACAATGCGGGCATTCGGCCGTGCTGCCGGCCTCGATAAGGCGGAGCACGGCTCGGCTCTCCCACACGAGCGGTGACTCGGCGGCTCGGGCCGAGGCCGACCCGGACCGTCGGGATGATGACGCGGGCTTGGTGTCGGTTCCGGTAGCTGAGCGCAAAGCCATGAGGCTCCATCGGCGCCCCCCGCTCGGAGATGAGCCGGAACGGAGGGGTGCGTCGGGTTCGCCCGATCGGGGTCAGGTCCTGGTCAGTGGCTTGTAGGTGACCCGGGTTGGTATGGCCTGCTCACCGAATTCGCGAAGGCGGAACTCCTCGTAGTCGGAGAAGTTGCCCTCGAACCAGCGAACCTGAGAATTCCCCTCGAATGAGAGGATATGGGTGGCGATACGGTCCAGGAACCAGCGGTCGTGGCTGATGACCACGGCACAGCCGGCGAATCGGTCGAGCCCATCCTCGAGGGCCCTCAGGGTGTCGACGTCGAGATCATTGGTCGGCTCGTCCAGGAAGAGCACATTGCCGCCCTGTTTGAGCACCCGGGCCAGGTGAACCCGATTCCGCTCACCGCCTGAAAGCACCGACACCCCCTTTTGCTGGTCCGAGCCCCTGAAGTTGAACGAGGCTACGTAGGCCCGACCGTTGACCTCCCGACCGCCGACATCGAGCACATCCTTGCCCTCGGTGATGGCCTCGTAGACGGTGTCGTTGTCGTTCAACACATCCCGGGACTGGTCGACGTAGGCCAGCTCCACCGTGGAACCGACCTCGATCTTGCCCGAGTCGGCCTGCTCACCTTCACCGGTTGCGGCTGCGATCAACATCTTGAACAGAGTGGTCTTGCCGGCGCCGTTTCCACCGATCACCCCGACGATGCCGGCCGGCGGCAGTGAGAACGAGAGGTCTTCGATCAGGAGTTTGTCGCCGTATCCCTTGGACAGATGCTCGACTTCGAAGACTTGATCGCCCAGTCGGGGCCCCGGTGGGATGTGGATCTGAACCTTCTCGTCGGCCGGATTGTAGGCCTCGGCCTCGGCCCGCAGGCTCTCGTAGGCGCTGAGGCGGGCCTTGCCCTTGGCCTGCCGAGCTTTGGGGGCCATGCGCACCCATTCCAGCTCCCGGGCCAGGGTGCGCTGGCGAGCATCCTGCTCCCTCTTCTCCCGGGCCAACCGGGCCTGCTTCTGCTCCAGCCAGCTCGAGTAGTTGCCCTCGAACGGGATACCCCGGCCTCGGTCCAGTTCCAGTATCCAGCCGGCGACATTGTCGAGGAAGTATCGATCATGGGTAACGGCCACCACGGTGCCCGCGTAGTCCTTGAGGTGGCGTTCCAGCCACGCCACCGATTCGGCGTCGAGATGGTTGGTGGGCTCGTCCAGGAGAAGTAGGTCGGGCTTGGAGATCAGCAGGCGGCACAGGGCTACCCGTCGCCGCTCACCGCCGGACAGATTCTCCACTCCGCTGTCGCCTGGAGGCAGCCGCAGCGCCTCCATGGCGATGTCCAGGGTGCGCTGAAGGTCCCACGCTCCGGCCGCCTCCATTTTGTCCTCGAGTTCGGCCTGACGGGCACCGAGCTTCTCATAGTCGGCATCAGGATCGGCCCAACCGGCCAGTACTGTTTCATAGTCGGCGAGAAGCTGCACTGTCTCACCCGCTCCGTCCATCACGTTGCCCCGGACATCCTTGCCCGGATCCAACTTTGGCTCCTGATGCAGGTAGCCGGCGGTGAAGCCCGGTGTGAGGCGGGCCTCACCCGAATAGCCATCATCGATCCCGGCCATGATCCGCAGGAGCGACGACTTGCCGGCACCGTTTGAGCCCAGCACCCCGATCTTGGCTCCCGGATAGAAAGCCAGGGTGATGTTCTCCAGCACTTGGCGATCGGGCGGGTGGAAACGCCCCACCTTGTGCATGGTGTAGATGAACTGCGCCGACATTGGTGAGAGGCTATCCGCCGACGCAGCCCTCGACGCGACGATGGGGCCGAGACATCCTCGTCTCGCGACCCCATCGTCGGGTGATCGGGACCTCGGCCCCGACCGCAGTCAGTTCTTCTTCGACGACTTCTTGGTGGCCTTCTTCGTCGTTTTCTTGGCGCTGCGTGCCGGAGCTTTCTTGGCCGGTGCCTTCCGGGTCGCGGCTCGGCTGGCCCGACCAGAGGCAGTGGCCTTGGCCGGTGCTTTCTTGGCCGGTGCTTTCTTGGTGGCCTTGGCCGTTGTCTTCTTGGCCGGTGCTTTCTTGGCCGGTGCTTTCTTGGCCGTTGTCTTCTTGGCCGGTGCTTTCTTGGCCGGTGCTTTCTTGGCCGTTGTCTTCTTGGCCGGTGCTTTCTTGGCCGGTGCTTTCTTGGCCGGTGCTTTCTTGGCCGGTGCTTTCTTGGCCGCTGCCGGTGCTTTCTTGGCCGGTGCTTTCTTGGCCGGTGCTTTCTTGGCCGCTGCCGGTGCTTTCTTGGCCGGTGCTTTCTTGGCCGGTGCCTTCCTGGTGGCCTTCTTCGTCGCTTTCTTGGCGCTGCGTGCGGGCCCCTTCTTGGCTGGTGCCTTCTTTGTCGCCTTCTTGGCGGCGGTTCTCTTGCGCGATGGTGAGGCCACGGTGGTCTCGCTCCTTGTGGATTTGCTGTCTCGGGCTGAACCGTCGGCGTCGGACGAGGACTTGTTAGAGCTTCGGCTCCGTTTCCTCCTGCGTCCGCTGTCAGCCGCCGGCTCATCGTCATCGATCACCTTGATCAATGACACGTTTACTCCACGACGATCGGAGTCGAGGGAGTCGATTCTGGCCATGACCCGCTGTCCTAGGCTGACGACGTCCCTGGCCCGGTTCGGGGTGGGGACACCCATCGCCTTGCACGGCAGATAGCACAACGCAGAACCGCTGCGAAGATAGCAGCCGTGCGACGAGTAACTGTCGACCACTCCCTCGATTTCGTCGCCAATGGAGTTCCTGGACACAAAACGCACGAAGTCATGTGGAGTGTTCAGCTCCTCCACATCTTTGGACGAATCGCCGTTGCCCGAGCCTTTGGACGGCGCACCTTCTGCCGGCGGCTTCCTGCCCGACTGCTTCCTGTCCGACTGTTGCCTGTCCGACTGTTGCCTGTCCGACTGTTGCCTGTCCGACTGTTGCCTGTCCGACTGTTGCCTGTCCGACTGTTGCCTGTCCGACTGTTGCCTGTCCGACTGTTGCCTGTCCGACTGTTGCGTGTCCGACTGCTTTCTGTCCGACTGTTGCCTGGCGGTGTCCCTCCTACCCGAGGTCTTCTCGGTCGATGCCTTCTCCGTCGCCGCCTTGTTGGCCGTCGACTTGCTGGTCGTCGAGTCCTCGGTCGCAGTCTTGGTGGCCTTGCTTCTCCTGGTGGTTCGTTTCTTGGCTGCGCCCTTTTCCTCGCTGCTCTTGGCCGCCTTCTCGCTCGATTTCTTCGGGGGCCGGTGCCGACTCTCTTTGGCATCCCGGGAAGCCCGACGACTGGTCGGCCCTCGAACCGGCACGCGCTCGACGAAAATCCAACCCACGCCTTCGACCGGCTTGGCCCCGATCAGGCGGCCTTCCTCGAACAGCCACGGGTGATCGCCGTGGAACTCCTGAAACGAATCGTTGGACAGCACCAAGGCATCGGCCTTCTCCGCCACCTGGAGGATGAAGGCGTCGCCTCGACCCACGGCTCCGGCCGGGGGCACGATGACCTCACCGGCGTCCACCGCTGCTTCGAACATTCTTGACTCGGACTTGTCGATTCGGTGGGCGAAGGTCGCGTCGACGATCACCGTGACCTGCTGGTCCGGGTTTTCGGCGATGTAGGCTCTCACCGCTTCATCGAGTTGGACGAGGCTGGGCAGTGAGCGACCCTCGGTCGCGATGTTCGATCCATCGACCACAACGTGTCGATTTCGGCTTGCCATGACATGCACAGTCAATCACGATGGTGACGAAAACCGAACGATGGTACGGAGAAAACCTCCAGCCCGGGCCAGGCCATTACCATCGTGGTCCATGGCTGTGTCATCAGACGCCTCGTCATCTCCCGATCACTCGGGCCGGGCAACTCGGGCGTCAGCCATTTGCGCCGTTTTCTTCGATTTCGGTGGTGTCATCACCACCAGCCCGTTCCATGCCTTCGCCCGCTACGAACAGGACCACGGGCTGCCCACCGGTTTCATCCGTCGCGTCAATGCAACCAACCCCGACAACAACGCCTGGGCCCGGTTCGAACGACGTGAAGTCGACATCGACGGCTTCGTGGCGTTGTTCGAAGTCGAGGCCCGCAACCTCGGTCACGACATCGACGGTCGAGCCGTGCTCGATCTTGTTGCCGGTGAGGTCCGTCCCGCCATGATCGAGGCGATCGATCGTATCAAGGCCGCCGGCCTGGTCACGGCGTGTCTCACCAACAACTTCGTGCCGGTTCACACTGACGGTTCCGAGCGCCACGACACGCCGGGGGGGAACGAATCGAGATGGCGACAGGCGGTCAGGGCCATGAGCCGTTTCGACCACATCATCCAATCGTCGGTCATCGGTGTTCGGAAGCCGGAGGTCGGCTTCTATCGGGTGGCGCTCGATGCCGCCGGGGTCGAGCCGACGGAGACGGTCTTTCTCGACGACCTGGGCGTGAACCTCAAGCCGGCCAAGGCCATGGGCATGACCACCATCAAGGTGACCGACCCCGAAGCCGCTCTGCGTGAACTGGAGAATGTGCTCGGAGTGCCGTTGACGGCCTAGCCGAGCCCATCTCACCAAAGGCCGGCTCGTCGATGGGTGTCTCGACCGGATCGCCGTCGTGGCTGGCGACAGCTGTCTACGACGGCATTCCGCCGAACGCACGATCGATGAGCTGCGCCTGCTCCTGACGGTGGATGACCATCGAGCCTGTCGCCGGGCTACCCGACTCGGGACGGCTGACCCGGCGGATGCGATGGGTTTCCCCGTGGGCCTCGTAGAGCCGGCCCTTCACCGAGTTCCAGGCTCCCATGTTCTCCGGTTCTTCCTGTAGCCAGACGATCTCCTGGGCGTTGAAGTAGCGCTCCAGGGTCTGGGCCACCCGCTTGAACGGCCATGGATAGAGCTGCTCGACCCTGACGATGGCCACCGAATGCAAATCGTTCTTGTCCCGGTGGTCGAGGGCTTCCACCGCCACCTTGCCGGTTGCGAAGACCACCCGCGACACCCCTTTGGGGTCCATGACCCGGTTGTCGTCCAGCACCTCCTCGAACGAGCCCCGGGTCAGCGCCTCGATGGGGGAGCGGGTCGACTTGGCCCGCAGCAGCGACTTCGGCGTGAACACCACCAGGGGTCGGGCATTGGTCCGCACCTTCTGGCGTCGCAACAAATGGAAGAACTGGGCTGCCGTGGTCACGTTGGCCACCTGTATGTTGTCCTCGGCGCACAGCAACAGAAAGCGTTCCAGTCGACCGGAGGAATGCTCGGGCCCCTGCCCCTCGTAGCCGTGGGGTAGCAGCATGACCAGGCTGACCGTCTGGTTCCACTTGTCCTCGGCCGCCACCAGGAACTGGTCGATGATGATCTGGGCCCCGTTCACGAAGTCGCCGAACTGGGCCTCCCACACCACCAGGGCGTGGGGATTTGCCACCGAGTACCCGTACTCGAAACCAAGCCCGGCGTATTCCGACAACGTGGAGTCGTAGACCCAGAAGTGGGAACCGGGGGCGGCAGCCCGGGCCAGCGGCGTGTGCTCTTCACCGGTCCGGTAGTCGTGGAGGGTGGCGTGGCGGTGGGCGAACGTGCCCCGGCGGGAATCCTGGCCGGCGAGACGAACCGAGATGCCCTCGTGGACCAGGGTGCCGTAGGCGAAGGCTTCACCTAGAGCCCAGTCGACCTCACCCTCGGCCAACATCTTGTCCCTGGCCTCGAGCTGCTTGGCCAGCTTGGGATGCACGGTGAAACCTTCGGGGGTCTCCGACATCGACCTGTAGATGTCGATCAATGTCTCCTTGGCCACCCCGGTCTCGACGTGGGGCAGCACCCCGGCGGCGGGAGGGGACGGCCGGGCCTGGATCTCCTCGGCCGGAGCCGAACCCCGGGTCTGGTCCAGGGCGTCCTGGAGTACCAGCTGGAAGTAGTCGAGGGCCTCCTCGGCCTCGGCCACCGAGATGTCACCCCGATCGATAAGGGCCTGGGTGTAGATGGTTCGCACCGAGGGTCGGTCGGCGATCTTGCGGTACATCATGGGCTGGGTGTAGCTGGGATCGTCGCCCTCGTTGTGGCCGAATCGGCGGTAGCCGATCATGTCGATGACCACGTCCTTCTTGAACTGCTGGCGGAACGCGAAGGCCAGCTGGGCCACCCGGACACAGGCTTCGGGATCGTCGGCGTTGACATGGAAGATTGGAGCCTGCACCGACTTGGCCACATCGGTGGAGTACTCCGATGATCGGGATTGGTGAGGGGCCGTGGTGTAGCCCAGTTGGTTGTTGACGATCAGGTGGACCGTGCCCCCGACCTTGAAGCCGGTCACCTGGGACAGGTTGAGGGTTTCGGTCACCACCCCCTGACCGGCGAAGGCGGCGTCACCGTGGATGAGAATCGGCAGAATGGGGTAGTTGCCGGCATCGCTCTGGTCCATGTAGGCCCGAGCCATGCCCACGACCACCGGGTCCACGGCTTCGAGGTGCGACGGGTTGGCCGCCAGCTCGATGTTGATCTGGTTGTTGTTGGAGCTGGTATGTTTGCCCACCTGCCCCAGGTGGTATTTGACGTCACCCGAGCCCTGCACTGCGGTTTCGTCGATGGCGCCCTCGAACTCGCTGAACAGGTCCTGGTACCGCTTGCCCATGATGTTGACCAGCACGTTGAGCCGGCCCCGATGGGCCATACCGAGCACCGAGCGCTCCATGTGATCGTCGGCCGCCGCCGACAGAATGGCGTCGAGAATGGGGATGGCGCTTTCCGTCCCTTCGATGCCGAATCGCTTCTGACCGACGTACCGGGTGGCCAGAAACCGCTCCAGAGCCTCGGCCGCACTGAGTCGTTCCAGGATGTGTTGCTGGGTCTCCCGATCGAAGGTGATCTGGTTGCCCTCCACCTGTTCCTGGATCCAGCGCTTCTCCTCCGGATTGGCGATGTGCATGTACTCGACACCGATGGTGCGGCAGTAGGCGTTACGCAACACCCCGAGGATGTCCCCCAGCTTCATGCGCTTTGGCTGGCCCCCGATGGAGGCGTAGATGCCGTCCTGGGCCCCGGTCAGGAACTCCCGGTCGAGATCCCAAATGGTCAGTCCGTAGGTGGCGGGATCGAGCTCGGTGTGGGTGGCGACCGCCTTGTCGGCCAGGGGATTGGTGTTGGCGATGAGGTGGCCCCGGACCCTGTATTGGTTGATCAGGGTGTTGACTGACATCTGCTTGGCAATGGCGCCGTCCGAGCCCTCCTCGGCGTCGGTGGCGCCGTGATCGATGCGCCACTTGACCGCCTCGTAGGGCACCCCGACGTCGGCGAACGCCTTGCTGTAGAACCCGTCCTCGCCCAGCAGCAGCTCGTGGACCTTCTTGAGGAACAGCCCCGACTCCGCGCCCTGAATGATGCGGTGATCGTAGGTGGAGGTGATCGCGATGATCTTGGAGATGCCGAGCTGGGCCAGCATCTTGGGGTCGGCGGCCTCGTATTCGGCCGGATAGCCGATGCGGCCTACGCCGATAATGGCACCCTGGCTCGGCATCAGCCGGGGAACCGACTGCACGGTGCCGATGGTGCCCGGATTGGTCAGCGTGATGTTTGCCCCCGTCAGATCGTCGACGGTGATCTTGGAGGTCTTGACCCGCTTGATCAGTTCTTCGTAGGCGTCGACGAATTCGTCGAAGCTCATGGTGTCGGCCTTCTTGATGACCGGCACCATCAGAGTCCGGGACCCGTCCTCCTTCTCCAGATCGACGGCGATGCCCAGATTCACGTGAGGGTTGCGGATGAGGATGGGCTTGCCGTTTTCGTCCACCTCGAACGTGTTCTTCATGTTGGGGACGGTGCCGGCCACGGCCCGAATCACGGCGTAGCCGATGAGGTGGGTGAAGCTGACCTTTCCTCCCCGCACCCGGCGCAGATGGTTGTTGAGCACGGTCCGATTGACTTCGAGCAGCTTGGCCGGCACCTCCCGGAAACTGGTGGCGGTGGGAACCCCCAGGCTCGCCTCCATGTTGGTGACGATCCGGGCCGCCACCCCCCGCAACGGCTCCACTTCCGGTTCGTCGGAGTCCGATCCCTCCCCGCCTTCGGCTTTGTCGGCGCCGGCTCCGTCACCGGCATGGGCCGGCGGCTCGGAGGGACGGGATTCCGCACCGTCGACTCTCGCCTCGCCGGTCGGGGCCTCGGTCGTCGTATCCGAGCCGGCGGCCGCCGCGCCGCCGGTGGGTGGTGCCGTGGATGTCGGCGCGGTCGGTGTCGGTGCGGTCGGTTTTGGTGCGGTCGGTTCTGGTGCGGTCGGTGCAGGTGTGGTCGGTGCCGGTCGGGGTGATTGCTCGCCCCACTGCCCGGGTGCGGGAGCCGAGGTCGGCTGCGATTCATGGGCGGTGATGGCGGTGCCAGACGTCGAACCGGGTGCCGGCACCGGGGAACCGTCGATGTACACTGTGCGGCCCTCGGGCTCGGTTGTGGAGACCGAGCCTCTGGGCGGCCCGTCGGCAAAGATCGTCTGCCACTGTTCGGGAACCGAACGCGGATTGTCCAGATATTGCTGGTACAGCTCCTCGACCAACCAGGAATTGGGACCGGCGGTCGAGCCGTCGGTGGTTCCGGAACCGGAGGAGGCGGAGTCGGACGCGTCGCCGTTCGCTGGAGAGTTCACAGGACAACTCTAGCCTGCCACTAGTTGGCCATTGAAAGTCTGCACATCGTGATGAGAACGGCGGCAAGGTGTGACTGGGTCGGCCGCATCCGGACCTGTTCGGTGGTCATCTCGGGCCTATTCCCGGCGGATTGTTGTCGGCCGGGCCCCGCACCGTACACAAGCGCCATCGCGCACCGTGAGGGCCAAGAACTGGGCCGCGGTGAACATGGCGACGGGTTCGGCCCAGCCACAATGGCTCTCCGGTCGAGTCGGCGAACAGCGCATAGATGGGAGATGTGGCCACGTAGTGCATGAACAGGTCAACGGCGATCGGGCCCGTTCCGTGCTGGGTGGCCGGTCTGACGTCGAGGTCGTCCAGTGTGATCGACACCACCGCTACTGGTTTCGACCCGGCCTTCGGCCGAGTACCGGACGTCGGTGTCGAGTCACGGGTCGGTGTCGACGCGACTCGTTTGGCGGCGCTGTCACCCACTGCGATGTCGTCGAACAAGGAGATGGCGGCGTCGAACAGCCGGTGCTCCCACGGGGTGTGGTCACCCACCAGGTGGTCCCTACCTCCGGCCGCCTGGTAGACGGCATCGGCGGCGTTGGTGATCTGATTCCAGACCCGATCAATGACCGCGTCGGGTCCTTCCAGGGTGAGGGTGGCCAGATCCGGTTTGCCCTCGGCGGCCGGTCGGAAGCCGCGGCGGCATCGCCGGGCCTGCATTTGGCGCCGGTACCGGTCGTTCACGAGGTCACGCTCGGCGGTGTCTTCCAGCCAGCGGTCGACCAGATGGTTGGTTTGGTCCGTTGCCGCCAAGCAGGTTGCGGGCTTGCTTGCGGTCCGTGGTCCGGTAACCGGATGTGGCGCCGAGGCGGGCGGCTGCCGTGAGTCGTTCGGCTTCCAGCCGCTTTTCGAAACGTGAAGCGTGGCCGATCAACGCTCGGTCACCCAACATCTGCAGCGAGAGCACAAGCCAGTCGAACAACACGTCGACACCACCGGGACGGGGCTCGGATGCGGCGATGCCGGTGCCACCGTCGGTATCGATCAAATGTTTGATGGAGATCATGCGATCATCTTAAAAGCAGGCGTCTGCGGAGCGAACGCCGGTGGGCCCGATGCCGATGAGGGCGGGCCCGCCGACTTCGGGCGCCACGGGCTGCGGCGGCTCCCGGGAGACGCCGGTCCCCGGCTCGACGCCGATCTCGCCGACCTTGCGAGCCGGCACCGTCCCTTAGCGGGCCTGGTCGAGGCGGACCAGCCCATCGAGGATGAGGGGTGCGTGCGGGCGGCATGGATGCGGTGTGCTCCCGATCCCGGGTTGACGATGTACAGTGTACGTACTATAACGTACACTGTACATTTACGTGAAGGAGCACGAATGACCGTCAGGACTATCACCACCAGCACGGAGGGCTCGCCGTCGATCCCCGCCACCATGCGGGCCGCCGTCGCCCGCAAGTACGGCACCGCCGAGCAGGTGACCGTCGACGAGATCCCCACCCCCCGACCGGCCCCCGACCAGCTGCTCGTGCGGGTCGAGGCGTCATCGCTCAACGCGCTCGACTGGCACTACCTCACCGGCACGCCCTACCTCATCCGCCCCACATCGGGATGGCGCACTCCTAAGCGCATCGTGCCCGGCGCCGATGTCGCCGGCACCGTGGTGGCGGTGGGCGGCGACGTCACCGAGTTCGCCGTCGGCGACACCGTGTTCGGTGAGTGCGAGGGCGGCGGGTGCGGCGCGTACCTCACCGTCGAGCCCGAGCGGGTGGTGGCCAAGCCCGATGACGTGTCGTTCCTGGCCGCCGGGGCCACGCCGGTGGCCGGGCTCACCGCCGTCCAGGCCCTGCGCACGCATGCCGACGTGCAGCCCGGCGATCGTGTGCTCGTCAACGGGGCGGCCGGCGGGGTCGGTACCTTCGCCGTGCAGATCGCCGTGGCGCTCGGGGCCGAGGTCACCGCGGTGTGCAGCACCGGCAACGTTGAGATGGTGCGGCGGCTCGGCGCGGCCGAAGTCATCGACTACACCACCGACGACTTCGTCGAGGACCGCGCCCGCTTCGACGTCATGATGGACAACGTCGGCAACCGCGCCGCCGCCGATTGCCTACGCGTGCTGCGCCCCGACGCCCGCTACGTGGTGGTCAGCGGCCCCAAGGACAACCGTGTGCTCGGGCCGGTGCCCAAGATCATCGGCACGGCCCTGCGGTTCTGGCGGGCAGGCCCGTCGTTCCACCAGTTCACGGCGTCGCCCAACCACGACGACCTCACCTTCCTCGGTGAGCTGCTCGCCTCGGGCCAGGTCGTGCCCGAGGTGCAGCGGGTCATTGGGCTCGATGCCGTGGCCGTCGGGCTGGCCGAGATCGGCACCGGCCACACCCGGGCCAAGATCGTGGTCGTCCCCGACTGAGCGCGCCCAGACCGCTCTGGCCGCGGGGATGTGTCAGATCGGGGCGGATTCGATGGCAGAACGGCTGGGACCTCCTCGAGCACACCGTCCACGGCGTGACCTACAGTCGGAGATGATCTCCGCGGCGTGGTCGGTCACCTTGGGACGCTTGAGGACGTGCTGGATCTTGCCGCCCTCGTCGATGAGGAACGTCGTGGGCTGCAGGCCTCAGAGGCCGAACCGGCCCCGGCCCCGACCGGTGGTTCCATCCGGCTCGGTTCGAATCCCTCCGGCGGAGAGACGTCGATCCGTGAATGACGGTGGCGGGGCACGCCGGAGACCGTTGTGAACCGGCGGTCTGCCCGGGTGCGATTCGGAGCACCAGATGCCGGTCACCGACATAGTGTGATCTCCTCCCTGAGACGGATGCAGGTTCGGAAGCCGTGATCTACGGTGAAACCATGGCATCGGCAACCGTCGAGACGAGCGTCGACACGGCCGGCGACGCCGGCGTTCACACCGACCTGGACGAGGCGAACGACTGGCGGGTGTTCGTTCGCAGCCGCCAGTTCCTTTTCGATGCCGTTTTGGCGGTCGTGCTGCTGATCCTCGGGTTCGCCAGCTCGGTCAGTATCGACGATGTCGGTCTGGAGAGTTTCACCCGGGCCCCCGATCTGCTCAACCAGTTGCTCATCGTGGCCATGACTCTGAGCCTGGTCCTGAGACGGATCTTCCCCGTGACGGTCGCCGCCATTGTGCTGCTGGCCTGGGGCATCGACCGGGCCTTCGACTATCCGACCACCGTGGCCAGCGCTGCGGTTCTGGTCGTATTCCACACCATCGGCACCGAGCTGCCGCGCCGACGTGCCCTCGCCATCGGCGGCACGGCCACGGTGCTCATCGCAACATGGACCGCCCTGGGGGCACTCACCCTCGAGTCGGTCCCCGCCGCGGCCGTGCTGTTCCAATTAGTGGTCACCGCCGCCCCTCTGTGGCTGGGCATGGAAATCCACGAGCGTCGACGGCGAATCGAAGAGCTGGAGGCCAGAGCCCACCGGGCCGAGCGGGAGCGGGAGGAACGAGCCCGGCGGGCCGTGGCCGAGGAACGGGCCCGAATCGCCCGGGAACTCCACGACGTGGTGGCTCACCAGATGACGGTGATCACCCTTCAGGCCGATGGCGCTCGACGGGTGGCCGGTGACGGCGACCCCCGGGTTCTCGAGGCCCTCGACACCATCACCGCCACCGGCAAGTCGGCCCTGACCGAGATGCGGCGCATGGTTGGTCTCCTGCGTTCGCCGGAAACCGAGGACGACACCGACGATGACGCCGCCCGCCTGGCTCCCATGCCCCGGCTTCGGGACCTGGATGATCTGGTCGACCGGGTCGAGGCGGCCGGCATGCCGGTCGCCGTCGAGATCCATGGTGGTCGCCGTCAGCTGGACGACGGAGCCGAGCTGTCGGCCTACCGGGTGGTGCAGGAGGCGTTGACCAACGCCCTACGCCACGGCGGGCCGGGGGTGAAAGCCACGGTTACCGTGCGTTACGACGACGAGGGTCTGGCCCTCGTTGTCGATGACTCCGGTCGTGGTCACGCAGGCTGGAGATCCGATGACGCAACAGCCGGAGCGGGTGCGGTGGATGCCTCCACCAACGGTGGCCATGGTTTGGTCGGCCTGCGGGAACGCATCGCCGTGCACGGCGGCGAGTTCGATGCGGCGCCCCGGCCGGGCGGTGGCTTCCGGGTTCGTGCCACCATCCCCTACGAGCGATCACCGTCCGCCGACGGCTGAGCTGAAGCCCTGAACCTCCTCGCGGCGCACGATCTGGGTGGCAAGGCCTCCCGCTAGCGTGGTGCCCGTGATCGAGGTGTTGTTGGTCGACGACCAGGCCATGATCCGATCCGGCCTGAAACTGATCCTGGAGACCGAGGACGATCTGGCGGTGGTGGGCGAGGCCGACAACGGCGAGGAGGCGATACGCCTGGCCCGCCGCCATCGGCCCGATGTGGTGCTCATGGATGTCCGCATGCCCAAGATGGACGGCCTCGAGGCCACCGCCCACATCACCGCTGACAGTCCCGACACGAGGGTGATCGTGCTCACCACCTTCGACATCGACGATTACGTCTACGGCGCTCTGCGTGCCGGGGCCAGCGGGTTCCTGCTCAAAGACGCAGGTGGGGATCAGCTGGTCGACGCCATTCGTGTCGTGGCAGCGGGTGACGCCTTGATCGCCCCGTCGGTGACCAAGCGCCTGATCAGCGAATTCGTAGGCCGACCGGAAACGCCGGACGTGACCGGCCTCGACACTCTGACCGAGCGAGAGGTCGAGGTCCTGGCCCAGCTGGCCCGAGGACTGTCCAACGCCGAGATCGCCGAGGCGCTGTACGTGTCGGAGACCACGATCAAGACCCACGTCTCCCATATCCTGACCAAGCTCAACCTGCGCGATCGGGTCCAGGCGGTGGTGGCGGCCTATGAATCCGGCCTGGTCACTCCCGGTTCCTGACTGCGACCAACCGGGATCCACCGCCTCGGTTTCGCCGCCGGCACACCGTCGATCTCGTCCTCAGGGATGAGACGGAGGGTCTGAAGCTCGTTCCTCGGGACGAACGGCCAACCCTTCCCGGGTCCGATGGCGGTTGAGCGGATCGGACGGATCATGAACGTATCCGCAGAGATCCATCGGGTTCACACCCCGACCGAGGAGGAACGCCATGACTACCATCACCGCCCCACTGGCCGAACAAACCAGGTGGACCGGACCGACCGGACCGAGCCGAGAGACGGCTGCGGCCATGGTCGGCGGGGTCAAGCTCTACGGTCGGGGCGAAACCGAGGTCCGGGCTCTGAACGGGGTCGACGTCGGCTTCGAGCAGGGTCGGTTCACCGCCATCATGGGCCCCTCGGGCTCGGGCAAGTCCACGCTGCTGCACGCCATGGCCGGGCTCGACACCCTTGACGACGGCACCGTTCTCATCGGCGACGTCGACCTGGGAGCCCTCAACGACCGCAAGCTCACGACCTTGCGTCGGGACAAGTTGGGGTTCATCTTCCAGGCCTTCAACCTGGTACCCACCCTGAGCGCCAAGGAGAACATCCTCCTTCCCCTGTCCATTGCCGGGCGCCGGCCCGAGACCGGCTGGTTCGACCAGGTCGTGACCACGGTCGGCCTCGGGGATCGCCTCGACCACCGCCCCTCCGAGCTGTCCGGTGGACAGCAGCAGCGGGTGGCGGCGGCCCGGGCCCTGGTGTCCCGGCCCGAGATCATCTTCGCCGACGAACCATCGGGCAACCTCGACTCGACCTCGGGTGCCGAGCTGCTGGCCTTCATGCGCAGGGCCGTCAACGAGATGGAGCAGACCATCGTGATGGTCACCCACGATCCGGTGGCCGCCGGCTACGCCGACCGCGTCGTCTTCCTGGCCGACGGCCGGGTGGTCGACGAACTGCACGATCCGACCCCAGATTCGGTCCTCGACCGGATGAAGGTGCTGGGAGGACTGTCATGAGGGCCATGATCATCACCGCACTCAAGGGCCTGCGGGCCAACTCCCTTCGCTTCCTGCTCACTGCGCTGTCGGTCGTGCTCGGCGTCGGCTTCGTCGCCGGGTCGTTCGTGTTCACCGACACCATCAATGCCCGTTTCGAAACCCTCTTCACCGACGTGTACGCCGGGGTCGACGCAACCGTCCGTCCCGACGGCCAGGGTGCCGGTGGCCCCAACGGCGACTCGTTCGAGGAGTCGGTGCTGGCCGATGTGTTGGCCACCGACGGCGTGCACACCGCGGCCGGCGGGGTCGGGGGGTTCGCCCAGTTGATCGATGCCGAGGGCAACCCGATCGGCGGTCAGGGTCCGCCCACGCTCGGGTTCTCCTGGACCGATGAGCCGAGCCTCAACCTGCTGCGCATCGAGCACGGCAACGGTCGGGCTCCGGGTGCCGTCGACGAGGTGGTCATCGACGTGGCCACGGCCGAGAGCCAGGGTTTCGAGGTGGGTGACACGGTGACGGTGCAGACCGTGACCGGCTCCGCTGAGTACACCATTGTCGGTCTCGCCAGTTTCGGCACCGAGGACAACCTGGCGGGCGCCACCCTGACCGCATTCGAATTGAGCGAGGCCCAGCGGGTGTTCGATCTCGAGGGCCGGTTCACGTCGATCGATGTGATCGCCGCCAACGGGGCGAGCCCCGAGGAACTGGTGGACGAACTCACCGCCTCGCTCGACGTTTCCGATCTCGGTGCCGGCTCGCTCGAGGTCGTCACCGGCGAGCAGCAGACCCAGGAGGAACTGGACGACATCACCACCGGGCTGGGTTTCATGACCAACGCCCTGCTGGCCTTCGCCGGCATCGCCCTCTTCGTCGGCGGCTTCGTCATCCAGAACACATTCCGGATCACCGTGGCCCAGCGCACCCGGGAACTGGCCCTGTTGCGGGCCCTCGGAGCCGGTCGAAGCCAGGTCACGGCCGTCGTGGTCTTGGAGGCTCTGATCATCGGTGTCCTGGCCTCGGCCGTGGGTGTGGCGGCCGGTGTCGGCCTGGCCCAGGGTGTCAAGGTGGCCATGGGAGCCGTCGGCATCGGCATGCCCGACGGGCCACTTACCATCGAGCCTCGGACCGTGGTGGTGGCCATGGCCGTCGGCTTGCTGGTCACGGTCTTCTCGGCCCTGCTTCCGGCTCGGCGGGCCGCCTCGGTTGCCCCCATCGAGGCCCTGGGTGAGCCCGTCGCCCGCACCACCCGCCGGTCGTTGCGAATCAGGACCGTGGTCGGGGGTGCTCTGGCCGCCGTTGGTGCCGCCGTCATGATCGCCGGTCTGGCCGCCTCCGACGGCAACACCCTGATCCTGGTCGGAGCGGGAGCTGTCGGGTTGTTTCTCGGCGCCTCCACCCTGGCCCCGTTGTTCGCCGCTCCGGTGGCCCGGGTGTTGGCCTTGCCCCTGCGCGGCATCTCGGGCACGTTGGCCCGGGAGAACACCATCCGCCAGCCTCGTCGCACCGCTTCCACCGCCTCGGCCCTGATGATCGGGGTGGCTCTGGTCGCCCTGGTGTCCATAGTCGCCTCGTCGATCAAGGCCTCGGTCACCGACACCCTGGAGCAGGATGTGGCGGCCGAGCTCATGGTCAGCACGTCGGCCTCACTCGAAGGAGTCAGCCCGGTGGCCGTCGACGAGCTGCGCTCGGTCGATGAGCTCGATTCGGTGTCACCAATCCTGATGGGAACGGCGACGGTGGCCGGTGAGAGCGTCAACATCGCCGGTGTGGATCCGGCCACCATCGATCAGGTCTACAACATCGACGCCTCGGTCGATCTCGAGACCATCGGGGACGGTATCGTCGTGGCCGAAGGTGTGGCCGAAGCTCGGGGCTGGGAGATCGGTGACGTGGTCAACGTCGACTACGCCATTGACTCGGTGCAGACCGAGGTCGTCGGCACCTACGAGGGCTCGGTCATCGGGAACTACCTGATCTCGGCCGAGACGTTCACTGGCAACATCGGGAACGGGCCGATCACGCTCACCTTGGCTCGACTGGCCGACGGCGTGGATTTGGAACAGGGGCGGGCCGCAGCCCAGCAGGCGCTGGCCGGATTCCCCAACGTCGACATCGAGTCCAAGTCGGAGACGGTGGCGGCGGCCGAGTCCGAGGTCGACCAGCTGGTGGCCCTGTTCTCGGGGCTGCTCGGTCTGGCCTTGATCATCGCCCTGCTGGGCATCGCCAACACGCTGGCACTGTCCATCGTGGAGCGGACCCGGGAGATCGGACTGCTGCGGGCGGTCGGTTTCTCCCGGCGCCAGGTTCGCTCCATGATCCGCTGGGAGGCGGTCATGACCGCCGTGTTCGGGGCCATCATGGGGGTGGCCATCGGCACCGCCATCGGGTTCGGTGTGGTCAGCTCACTGGCCGACCAGGGTCTGGGCAGCTTCGGCTTCCCCGGCGGCCAACTGGCCATCTGGGTGGGGGCTGCCGCCGTCGCCGGTGTGGTGGCTGCCATCGGCCCCGCCCGCAAGGCGGCCCGGCTGAACGTGCTCGACGCCATCTCCCACAGCTGAGCCCGGCGACGAGCAGCCGACGACATCGGCTCGGCCTGCTCGTCGCCGACAGCATCGGTACCGGTTCGACGGCCGGCATCGGGGTCTCCTCCACCCGGTGTCCGGCCGTCGGCCGCGACCTGCGTCCGGGTAAGGTTGGGCCGATGCTGGTCGCCACCTGGAACGTGAACTCCCTGAACGCCCGGATGCCCCGGGTCGAGCAATGGCTGGCCGAGGTCGAGCCCGACATCGTGTGTCTCCAGGAGACCAAACTGGCCGACGAGGCGGTGCCGGTGGACGTCTTCGCCGAGCTGGGCTACGAGACGGCCCACCACGGTGAAGGCCAGTGGAACGGCGTGGCCATTCTGTCCCGGCTCGGCATCGAGGAGATGGTCGAAGGGTTCGCCGCCGGCATCGAACCCGATGACGACGCCCGTCTGGTATCGGCCCGATGCGGCCCGGTGCGGGTCAACAGCGTCTATGTGCCCAACGGCCGGGAGGTCGGCCACGACCAGTACCACTACAAGCTGGACTGGCTGGGCCGGCTGCGACGCCATCTGGAGTTGACGGCCGATCCGGCCCAACCGGTCATCGTGGCCGGTGACTGGAACATCGCCCCCGACGATCGGGACGTGTGGGATCCCAAGGCGTTCCAGGGCCTGACCCATGTCACCTCCGATGAGCGCAAGGCCTTGGCCGAGGTCGTCGAGTGGGGTCTGATCGACACCTTCCGCCGCCGCTACGACCAGGGCGGCCTGTTCAGCTACTACGACTACCAGGCCGGCCGGTTCCACAAACGTCAGGGCATGCGCATCGACTACATCCTGTCGACTTCGCCCCTGGCCGACGTGTGCCGGCTCGATCTGGTGGACCGGAACGCCCGCAAGGGCAAGAAGCCCAGCGACCACGCCCCGGTCCTGGCCCGCTACGACTACGACACGTGAGTGTCGAGGCGAGCTGGTGTTCCTTGGTTGCTCGATCGTTCGACAGTGCGGCAAGTTTCAGGAACGTTCGGCCGTAGGCCGAACGCGTAGCCGCCCTCGGCCGGCGGCAGGGCGCCGTCCCGCCGCACCTAGACCCCGGACGGATTCCACGGCCAGATCGTTTCGCGGTCGTAGTGGACGTCGTCCGGGACGAAGTTTATCGGCAGGGTCGCCCCTCTCAGATTCGCTCCGCAGAGATTGGCTCCCGCCAGGTTGGTCGACTCGAGATTCAACCCCATCAGCGTTGCCCCGCCCAGATTCGCGGCCCTGAGATCCGCTCCCCGTAGTGCGGTGGTGGGCAGGTCAAGTCCGCCTACTTCGACCTCGAAGAGGTCGGCTCGGTACGGGCCGGTGCCGGCGAGATTCGCTCCTCGAAGGTTGGCCTCGGCCAGATCAGCCGCCGTGAAGTCGACCCCGGCGAGATCGGCGCCGGCGAGATCGGCCCGGGCCACGGCTGCCTCCCTGAGGTTCGCTCCTCGAAGGCTGGCCTCGACAAGCGTTGCTCCCTCGAGCCGAGCCCCGATGAGGTTGGCCTCGGCGAGACTCGCCCCGGTGAGGTTGGCGCCGCTGAGATCGGCGCCGGCCAGGTTTGCCCGAGCCAGGTTCCTATTGGCGAGGTTTGCCTTCACGAGGTTCTTCCTCGACGCCTCGGTCCGTCCGGAGCCGATCATCGCATCGACGAGATCCGCTGAAGCAGGTTCGGTGCTTTCCATGTCTCTCCTCTCGACGAGAGTTCGAACCGGTAGGTCAATCGGTGACGAGGGCTTTGCGAAGGGCGGTGACGCCGTTGCCCCGTCCCCCCAGCTCGTGACCGATCATCTCCAGGGCCTGCTCGGCGCCACGGACCAGGATCGACAGCAGCTTGGACGTATCGGGCCGGTCGCCGTCGAGGTTGAGGAGTCGACGAACCAGCGCCACACTCTCGATCTCGGTGTCGGGGAGACTGTCGGCCAGGTTCCACATGGCTCCGCCGATGACGGCGGCCACGATCTTGTCCCGATCGATGAGGGGTGTGGTGTCCAGCCGTTTGACCCTTCGTCGGCTCCGGAGCCACCGGGGATCGAGGTAGGTTCGCACCCGAGGGTCGAGGTCGAGTTCGGCGGTCAGGAGGCTTACCAGATCCTCGGCCGTGCCGCCCCGCCGTCCGGCCAGGCTTCCCACCACCGATTGGCCGACCGCCACCAGTCGGGTGATGTCGGGCTTGCGGCGGAAGTCGATCTCCTGGACCAGGGGCCACGACCATCGCAGACAGGGCAGCCAGATCACGATGGAGCAGATACGTATGTGGTTCGGCTCGAGCCAGCCGGCGATGTTTTGGAAGTACTGCTGGATCTGTTCGTACTCCGGTGTGGGATTGTCGGCGGCGTCGTACAGCCCGTTGACCGCAACCCCGCCGGCCAGTGGACCGGCGCCGGTGCCGTTGAGGTTGATGTTGACGTAGTGATGCCAGGTCGACTCGACCACGACCCGACCGACATCGGCCTGGTGGCCGTCATAGGCCCCGACCACACCGAACAGCGAGGGGGTCACCGGGTCCTTGCTCGACGTGCCGGGACCGCCGGACACACCCCAGGCAACGATCTCCGGCCCGATACCGTCGGGAAACTCATCGGGATCGATGGTGGCCGGCTCGACCACCCTGCCCTCATGGGGATGATCGGGTAGGTGGGTGACGGTGCCGTCGACATCATGGCGATCGAACAGCTCATGGGCGAAGGTGACGCCATTGTCGGTGTACCACTTCGGGTAGATGTGCTGAGGCACGTTGTCGGACTGCAGGTCGAAGTCGGCCCCGGCCGCGGCATTGGGCACGTTGGTGTCGATCCTGGTGTCGGCGTCACTGCCGTCGGGTACGCCGTCGGCCTCGAACCATAGTCGCATCGATTTGACCCGCTTGACGTTGCCGGACAGGAACGCCCCCAGATCGTCGTGGTCGCCTGTGCAGAACACTCCGCCACCGTCGTCCATGAAGGTCTCGAGTTCGTCCAGATCAGAGCCATTCATGGCGGTCGCGGTCGTGGCCCCACCGAGACCGAAGATCCAGATCTCCTCGTAGTGGTGGATGGTCCGGCTGACCCCGTTCACCGTATGGTTGCCGGCGAAGCGGAAGTTCTCCACGTCGGCCGTCGGGTCGGCGTTCCAGTGAGCCGTCGTCACTTCGACATCGTGATTGGTGGTGGTGGCCGAGGCGATGATGCCGGCCGCCTCGCTCAGGCCGAAGCCCGAGCCCGGGTTGAACGACAACCCGTCGGTCACCAGCAGGATCCTGGTCTTGCAGTCCAGGTCGATGATGATCGGTCGCCACAGGGGAGGCAGTACCGGTGCGGGCCGCAGGTCCGACCGGCGATCGAGGCGGCGCTCGAGTGCGTTCACGACAGCCGTGGATGCATGGATGGTTGGCATGGTGGGGGGTCTCCTCCGAGATTCCGGGTACGCATCCACCGATGCTCGAAGGAGCCGGCGAAATACAAAAGGTCCGGCAATCCGGCGGGCGGCATCCGCCTCCCGCCGGTCGGCTCAGGATTCGACGGCGGCCCTGACGGAGTCGATCTGGGCCAGAAGGTCGGGACCGAGGCGAGCCAGTTTGGCGGGACGAAGGTCGGTGATTGCGGCCAGTTGGGCCGTGGTGGTCGGGCGCCGGCGGGCAACGGTGCGAAGAACGTGATCGGAGACGATGACATGGGGTGGTACACCACCGGCCCTCGCCTTGCGATCCCGCCATGACCGGAGGCGCCGATAGAGGTCGTCGGCATCGGCGTCGTCGGTGGCGTCGCCGCCTCCGGCACCGGCGAGGGTCGACCGACTCTCGATGGCCCGGCGCGATCGGCGGATATGACCTCGCCAATCCGTTTCGACCGGTCCGGTGCCACCCAGTCCGATCATGGCCGCCTGCAGCACCTCGATCAACGGCGACGGTGTACGGGCCACCGGCCTGGTGCCGAAGGTGCGTTCCCGGCACCACGACACGAACAGCTGATCCTGGGCCCGGGTGAAGGCCACGTAGACCAGACGTTGCTCCTCAGCCAACTGAGCCGAAGTGGTGGCGTAGGCGATGGGGACGAAGCCGTTCTCCAGTCCGGCCACGTGGACCACCGGCCACTCCAGACCCTTGGCACCGTGGAAGGTGACCAGATCGACGGCATCATCGCCACCGTCGACGTCGCCTCCCTTGAGGGTCTCGATCCAGGCCAGCAGGCCGGAGCCGCTGGGTTGGGAATCGACGGTCATGTACTCGTGGATGAGACGGCTCAGAGCGGCCAGGTTGTTCTGGCGGTCGAGGTCGAAGGAGGTCCGCGTTGCCTCCGCGCCCGACTCGGCCATGTCGTCCAAGGTGGCGTCGAGGGACTCCAAATGGTGAGCCAGATCCATACCTTGACGGGAGATGTCCTTGAGCACGGCCTTGACCTCGGGTGTACCGAGGGGTCCCGGTCCGGTTCGGACCCGGCACGGCACCCGCAACTCGGCAAGCGCCTGCTCGATGATGACCAGCTGGGCGTTGGTCCTCACCAGGACCGCCTGGTCCTGCCAGCGCACCCCTCGATCGTTGGCCGACCGTAGTGTTCGGGCCACGCCCATGGCTTCATCCCGATCGGTGTCATAGACGATCAAGGACGGGCGGACCCCGTCGGGCCGGTGGGCCCGGAGCGACCCGAGCCGGATGGCACCCCCGGTCGAGCGGTCGGAGCCGGTTCGGCCCCTGACGTCGGCTGCGTCACCGGCCGTCATCGGCGCCGTCAGGGCCGCGCCGGCGATGGCCAGGATCTGAGGTGTGGAGCGGTAGTTGTCGTTCAACTCGATGACGGTGGACGACTGCTCCCGGCATTGGTCCTGCAGCAGTTCCGGGTCGGACCCGTTCCAGCCGTAGATGGCCTGTCGGGGGTCGCCGACCACGAAGAGGTCGTCACGATCTCCGAGCCACTCGGTGAGCAGGGCGAACTGCAGCGGATTGAGATCCTGGAACTCGTCGACGGAGAAATGGCGGTGACGCCACCGGATGGCGGCCGCGTAGTCGGGGTCGGACCGGAGGTCGCGAATGGCCAGGGCGAGCAGATCATCGAAGTCGACCAGGCGCTTGCGCCGCTTCTCCTGCTGATACCGCACCATGACCTCTGCGATGTAGCCGGGATCGGCCGGTGGGGTCCGTCCGGCGGCGGCTGCGGCCCGACCGTAGTCGTCGGGTTCGATCATGCGAGCCCGGGCCCAGTCGATTTCGCTCACCACATCCAGCAACTCCACCCCGGCCGGGCGGCGACCGAGCTGGCCGATGAAACGGAACTTGGAATCGAGAATGTTGGGCGGAATGGTGCGTTTCTCGGTCCACCGCTGCCTGAGCTGGGCCAGGGCGAAACTGTGAAAGGTCCCGGCGGGGACCGGGTCCCGCAGGCCCAGTCGACGTTGCCTGTCCCGCAGTTCGGCCGCCGCCTTGCGGGTGAACGTGAGGGCCAGCACCCGGTTCGGGTCGGTCTGACCCCGGGCGATCCGCCACGCAATGCGACGGGTCAGCACCCTGGTCTTGCCCGAGCCGGCCCCGGCCAACACCACAACTCGGCCCGGTGGGGCCTGTACCGCCTCCAGTTGGGATTGGTTCAGCCCGTCGAGCAGACGCTCCGTCTCCACCGTTCCCACGATACTCCACAGCACTGACACCGTCGCTGCTGTCCCGGAGGCGCATGCGGCAGAACCACCAGGCGGATTCGAGTAGAGTCTTGCCGTGGCTTTCTCGGAGAAGCAACTGAACGTCGGGGAGAAGGTCGTGCTCGATCTGCGACCCCATTGGTGGTTCTTCGCCCCCCAGGCCGCAGCCCTGGCCGGGGCCGTGGTTCTGGGCGTTCTGGCCTTGGCGTTCTTCGCCGATGTACCCCTGGTCAGCATCCTCACCGCCGGGCTGATCATCACGGTCCTGGTCTGGTTCGTGGCCCGCTACCTGGTCTGGCAGACCACGAACTTCGTCATCACCTCCGACCGCCTCGTCACCCGATCCGGGGTCTTCAGCCGCCAGGGAATCGAGATCCCTCTCGAGCGGGTCAACACCGTCTTCTTCCGCCAGTCCTTCTTCGAGCGCCTCATCGGATCGGGGGAGCTGGTGGTCGAGTCGGCCGGTGAGCTCGGTCAGCAGAAGTTCTCCAACATCAAACAGCCCCTCAACATCCAGAATGAGATCTACCGCCAGATGGAGGGCAACGAGAACCGGAAGTTCGATCGGGTGGGCCGGAGCCAGCCGGCCAGCCTGTCCATTCCCGAGCAGATCGAGAAGCTCGATGAGCTGCGGCAAAAGGGCATCCTCACCGACGCCGAGTTCAACCGGAAGAAGGCCGAACTGCTCGACCGGCTGTGAGGCGATCAGGACGCCGAACGACGGGAGGGCGTCCTTGCTCGGGCCGGCCTGTCGCATCCCGATGCCTGCGACGGCCTTCTTCGGCACCCTGCTAGCGTGCGACCATGAGTGCAGTCCCCGGAGCCCAGTATTCCGTCAACCTTCGTGTCCGCCTCGACAACAAACCCGGTGTGCTGGGCCGCCTGGCCGTGGCCATCGGCGAGGAGGGGGGAAACATCTTCGCCATCGAGGGCTTCGTGGCCAAGGGTCCGGTTCTCGAACGTGACATCGTGGTCAACTGCTACAGCGTGCAGCACCAGGAGCAGATCGTCGACGTGGTCGGGCGCGTCGATGGCGTCGAGCTGCTGGACAGCTTCGACCGCACCTTCCGCATGCATGAGGGGGGCAAGATCGAGGTGCTTCCCCTGTGCCCGGTCGGGGACAAGGACGATCTCTCCATGGCCTACACGCCTGGAGTGGCCAGAATCTGCCGGGCCATCGTGGACGATCTCGGTGTGGCCGACACCCACACCATCCGAAAGAACACGGTGGCCATCGTGTCCGACGGCACTGCGGTGCTCGGCCTGGGCGACATCGGTCCCAGGGCGGCCATGCCGGTCATGGAGGGCAAAGCGTTGCTGTTCAAGGAATTCGGTCAGATCGACGCCTTCCCAATCTGTCTCGACGTCGACGGTCCCCACGAGCTGATCGAGACCGTGGTCCGGCTGGCCCCCACCTTCGGTGGCATCAACCTGGAGGACATCGCCGCCCCCGGTGCGTTCGAGGTGGAGGACGCCCTCAAGGAGCGCCTCGACATCCCGGTGTTCCACGACGATCAGCACGGCACGGCGGTGGTGGCCCTGGCCGGGCTGGAGAACGCGCTCAGGATCGTGGGTAAGAAGATGGGTGACGTCTCGGTGGTGGTGGCCGGTGTCGGCGCCGCCGGGGTTGCGGTGGGCAAGATCCTGCTGGGGGCTGGAGTCGGTTCCGTCATCGGTGTCGACCGTCAGGGCGCGGTGTACGAAGGGCGGGGTGATCTGAACCCGGCCAAGCAGTGGTTCGCCGAACACACCAATCGCGACCGGCGTTCGGGATCGCTGTCGGAGGTCATGGCCGGGGCCGACGTGTTCGTCGGTCTGAGTGGCCCGGGTCTGATCGGTCCCGAGGATGTGAAGGCCATGGCCGACGATCCCGTCGTGTTCGCCATGGCCAACCCCGACCCCGAGATTCTGCCCGAGCAGGTGGAGGGACTTGTGGCGGTCATGGCCACCGGGCGCAGCGACTATCCCAACCAGATCAACAACGTCCTGGCCTTTCCCGGGATCTTCCGTGGCGCTCTCGATGTACGGGCCAGCGACATCACCGAGAACATGAAGCTGGCTGCGGCCGATGCCATCGCCGAGTCGGTGTCCGAGGTCGAGTTGGCCCCTGACTTCATCGTCCCTTCGGTGTTCGACAAGGCCGTGCCGTTGCGGGTGGCCCAGGCGGTGGCGGCCGCCGCCCGGGCCGACGGTGTGTGCCGGGACTAGAGCGCGCAACGAAGCGATCAGGTCCCGTGGGCAGAAGGGTTCCTCAGGCCAGTTCGGCGATGGCGTCGGCCACGGCCAGGATGCGAAGGGCGTTGTCCCGGTGCAGGTTCTCGACCATTCGCCCATCGACCGTCACCACCCCCTTGCCCTCGGCCTCTGCGGCGGCGAAGGCATCGATGACGGACCGGGCATGGGCGATCTCATCGGTGGAGGGAGCCCAGATGTCATTGGTCGGATCGACCTGTGACGGGTGGATCAGGGTCTTGCCGTCGAACCCCATCTCAAAGCCTTGTCGGGCCTCGGCTCGAAAGCCGTCGGGATCCTTGACGTTGTTGTAGACCCCGTCGAGAATGGCCTTGCCCGCCTCCCGAGCGGCTAGCACGGCGGTGCCAAGATAGGGGAGCAGGGTGGCCCGGGCCGGACCGGGAACGGCTCGCAGCTCCTTGACAAGGTCGTTGGTGCCCATGACCAGCACCGCGACCTTGGGGTGGGCGGCCAGGGACCGGCAGTCGAAGATGGCGGTCGGGGTTTCGACCATGGCCCAGATAGCCAAATCGCCGGGGGCCCCGGCGGTGTCGAGGGCGGCCGCCACCCGGTCCAGATAGTGAACCGAGTCGACCTTGGGGATGACCACCGCCGCCGCTCCCGAGCCGGCTGCAGCGGCGACATCGTCGGCCCCCCACGGCGTGTCCAGACCGTTGCAGCGAATGGTGATCTCCCGGTGCCCGTACTGACCGGACGAGGCGGCGGCCACCGCCTGGTGCCGCGCCGTTTCCTTGGCATCAGGGGCCACCGCGTCCTCGAGATCGAGGATGAGGGCGTCGGCCGGTATGGTCTTGGCCTTCTCCAGCGCCCGCTCGTTGGCCGCCGGCATGTACAGCACGCTCCGGCGTGGTCGCAGATCCTCCGACATCGAACCTCCTAGAAACCGTAGCGCTCGGCCAATTCGGGGTCGCGCCCGGCCAACGATCTGGCCAGCTCGACCACGACCCTGCACTGCTTGACCGAGGCGTCGTCCTCCATCTTGCCGTCCAGCATGAGTGCGCCGGTGCCGTCGCCCATGGCCTCGATCACCCGCTGGGCGTGGGCCACCTCGGCCGGGTCGGGGCTGAAGACCTTCTTGGCGATCCCGATCTGCACAGGATGCAGGGACCATGCCCCGACGCAGCCCAGCAGGTAGGCGTTGCGGAACTGATCCTCGCAGGCCACCGTGTCCTTGATGTCCCCGAACGGTCCGTAGAACGGCAGGATGCCGTGGGTCACGCAGGCGTCGACCATCCGGGCGATGGTGTAATGCCACAGATCCTGCTGGAAGGTGGTGCGGTCGGCCTCGATGTCGGTTTGTCCGTCGTCGCCGGCGGGAGGATCCTGGCGGACCAGGTACCCGGGGTGGCCTCCGCCGACCCTGGTGGTCTTCATGCGTCGGTTGGCGGCCAGATCGGCCGGTCCCAGCGACAGCCCCTGCATTCGGGGTGATGCCCCGCAGATGGCCTCCACATTGGCCACCCCTCTGGCCGTTTCCAGTATGGCGTGCACCAGTAGGGGCTTGGTCAGCCCGGCCTTGGCCTCCAACTGGGCCAGCAGCCGGTCGACATAGTGGATGTCCTCAGGCCCCTCGACCTTGGGGACCATGATGACATCGAGCTGGTCACCGATCTCGGTGACCAGGGTGGTGAGATCGTCGAGACACCATGGTGAGTCGAGGGAGTTGACCCTGGTCCAGAGCTGTGTGGCCCCCATGTCGACCGTCTTGCCCACCTCGACCAGGCCGGCCCGAGCCGCCTCCTTGTCCGAGGCCGGCACGCCGTCCTCCAGATTGCCGAGCAGGATGTCGACGGTGGGGGCGATGTCTGGCACCTTGGCCCGCATCTTCTCGATCGACGGGGGAAAGAAATGGATCATCCGGCTCGGTGGAACCGGGATCTCCCGTACCGGAGCCGGGGCTCCGACGGCCAGCGGCTTGAAGAAATCTCTCGCACTTCGCACAGTCGGCCAGGGTAGTGGCTGATGACCGGGTGACCGATACCGGGTGATGGAACCTGGGCCATCAGGCCAAACGGCGTCTGTCGGAGAATCAGGCCAGCAGCGTCCACTGGTGCCGCAGTTCGTCCAGCGCCGTGTCGAGATCCACCCCGTGCTGGCGGGCGGCTACGGCAAAGGAAGCGGCCGCTTCGGCCAGTCCGTGCTCGGTACCGTCGATGTCCTGGTCGGCGGCGTCGACGATGAAGGTGCCTCGGTGACCCCGGGTCTCGACCACCGATGACGATTCCAGCAGCGCATAGGCCTTGGCCACGGTGCCTTTGGCCAGAGCGAGGTCATTGGCCAGCTGGCGGATGGTCGGCAGGCGGGTTCCCGGCTTCAGCACACCCGAAACCGCCATCCTGGTGATCTGTTGGCGGATCTGTTCGTAGACCGGCAGGGCGGCAGAGGGGTCGACGTCGAGGATCATGCCATCGCGCCCCGGTCATCGGATCGGTCGTCCAGGTGCGGTTGCCGGGACAGGTTGTCGAGGCCCAGTCCTCGATGGCTCCAGAACTGTGCGATGGCGACCAGCCAGCAGATGGCCGACACCATCGGATAGTCGTTCCAAAGCGACTGGCCGACGAGGGCCAGGGCCAGGGCGGTGGCCGGAATGGCGATTCCGTTGGTGATGGCCAGGCGTCGCACCAGGTCATCGGAGAACCGAAGGGTCGACGGCAACGCCGGTCGACGTCGGGTGGCCACCCGCCATTGCAGGCCGGCGGCCACCACCAGCAGAAGCAGTGACGCCACCGCCCAGTCTCCGCCGGTAGCCGATTCCAGCCGACCCAGGTAGTGGCCGGCGACCACAACGGCTGCCACCAGGGCGACGACGGCCATGACGACTTGTCGGGCCGGAGCCCAGTAGTCGGCCAGCCGCCGGCGGTCCAGGGCCGCGGTTCGCCTTCTCGGACGATCCTCGAGGTCGGGAGCAAGCAGATGAGCCTCGGCCGCCAGCGAGCCGATCGTCACCCCGGTCAGGCCCAGCAGGATCATGCCCCCGAGACCGCCGATCAGCAGCCCGGCGGCCACGCCGGTGGCGCCACCGATATTGCGATAGCGTCGGCTACGCCGAAGCCAGCGGGTGATCAAGGTTCGTTGCTCGGGTCCGGCCCCAAGCCTGGTCGAGATGGCGTCCGCCATCGGATCGACGGCCCCGAACGATCGAGACAGATCCCGGACCAACACAGCCACGGAGACCGCCACCAGCAGGCCGAGCACTGCGAGGACCACTCCGGAGCCGGATGGCGAGGTGTCGCTGTCGTAGACCAACAACCCGGCCCCGAGGAGAACAAATCCGGCGAGTCCGACGACGATGAATCCGGTCCTGGTCATCGTTCCACCCCCACCAGCCCACACGCCCCACTCAGCGGCCCGGTGATGTCGATCATGTCGCCCGCCAGGTTTACCGCCGTGGTCTGGAGACTCCCCCGATCCCCCTGGTCTTCCTGCCACGACGTTTCGTCGCCGGCGGGCTGCCACAGGAGCTGATCGGCCGATTCCCAGCGCGCCCACCATGAGGGTCGGTCGGGATATCGCCACCGTCCCGTGACCCGTCCCCAGGCTCGGTCCGGATCGACGCAGTCGGTGACGGTGGCGTAGGCCACGACTCGAACATCCTGGCCGGGAGCCAGCGTGACCGGCAGGGATTGTGCTGCCTCGGGCTGAAGGAGGTAGTCGCGGATGTCGGCCACGGTGCCCTCGCCGTCGTCCTGGGTGACCGACTGCAGTTCCAGGCCCGGGGCGTCGAGGTTGACGGCATCCAGCTCGAGGGTGGCCAGGCTGGTGTTACGGAACCAGAGACCGGCGATGGCGATCCGATGGGTTTCGGCATCGACCGCGACCATGGTGGTCGAGCTGGATGACGACGTCATGTGGGTCGGGTTGGGGGCGAGGAAGCCGGTTGCCCAGGCGACCGCAAGTCCGATTCCGGCGACGAAGACGGCGAAGCCGCCGGCCCTCATCCGCCGCCGCGACGGCTCGGGAGGGATGAGCTGATCGATGAGCACCTCCAGCTCTCGATCGATGACGTCGGCGTGATCAGGATTACCGGCATGTTCGGTCCGGGTCATTGCGGCCTCGCTCTTGTCGCCGACCATCGGCGGCGCTTGTATCATTGTACTATGACAAGAGGACAAGCAGGTGTCAACAAGTAATCGGGCTATTGGTGGACTGTGGCGGGGCAGACTGTCGACTATGGGTATCGAATCGCCTCTTGCTCATAGCGCACTGGATCAGCTTCGCTCCATCTGCTCCCGACTGCCGGAGGTGACCGAGCGGCTCAGCCACCACACGCCGACGTTCTTTGTCCGGGACAAGAAGGTCCTGGTCCATTTGTGGGAGAATCACCACGACCGGGACGGCATTGACCTGTGGTGCCCGGCCGAGCCCGGTGTCCAGGGCGAGATGGTGGATTCGGAACCGGATCGTTTCTTCGTCCCGCCCTATGTCGGTCATCGCGGCTGGCTCGGTGTCCGCATCGACGACCACACCGACTGGGACGAGATATCGGCCATTCTCACCGCCGCCTACCGCCACGTGGCGCCGAGGACCCTGATTCGCAAGATGGAGGAGAGCTGAGGCCGACGGCCGGTGCCGCCGGTCAGTCCAGCTCGGCCAGGAATTCCAGCAACAGGGCGTTGGTCGTCTCCGGTTGTTCCTGCTGCACCCAGTGGCCGCACTCGTCGACAATGAAGCTTCGGGTCAGGCCGGGCAGGTTGGTGGGAAAGTTCTCGATGGCCTTGGCCGCCAGCAGGGTGGGGCCGTCCCTGTCGCCGCCGATGAACAGCGAGGGCGCGATGATGGGGGCATGGCGCCATGCCGCCAACTGATACCAGTCACGGTTGATGTTGCGATACCGGTTGAACGGGCCGGTCAGACCGGTTCGCTCGAATTCCCCCACATAGAAGGCGAAGTCGTCCTCGGTCATCCACGCCATCTGGCCCTCGTCGGGGTATTGCATGTGATCACGCAGTCGCCCGCCGGGTTCGATGAAGGCGATGTTGGATACCGACCAGTCGGCCTCGGCCGAGGCGCTGAAGTAGAAGCCCTGAAGCCACCGGGCGAGGTCGGCCTCGGCCTCGGCCTCGGCCACCCCCGGTTCCTGGAAGTAGTCGATGTAGAAGACCTGATCCGGTCCGGCCATGGCCCGAAGGGCCTCGAGCGGCTTGATGTCGCCCCTCGGGTTGTAGGGCACCGACAGCCCGGCCACACCCCTGATGCGCTCGGGTCGGAGCAGCGCAGTGTTCCAGGCGATGGGAGCTCCCCAATCGTGGCCCACAATCACCGCCGTTTCGTCCTCGCCCACCGCCTGGTCGATGACGGCGATGACGTCGCCGACCAGGGCCGTCATGGCGTAGGCCTCGACATCAACCGGAGCCCCCGAGCGACCGTAGCCGCGCACGTCGATGGCGATCGCTCGGTAGCCGGCCTCGGCCAGTGGTTCGAACTGGTGACGCCATGAGTACCAGCTCTCGGGGAAGCCGTGAATGAGGACGACGGCCGGTCCGGTGGTCGGCCCATCGGCCGGTTCGACCCAGTGGATGCGTACGCCGGACGACATGGCCCGGTTATGGACAACCTCGATCATGGACAACACGATAGGGCCACGGCGGCCGCCGAATTGACCGCGAGGTCCAGGAGGTCGGCCGCTCAGTCACCGTCGACCGCGGAGTTGCGGGGATTGGAGACGGTGGGAATGGAGATGGTGAAGGTCGTACCTCTTCCCGGCGCCGTGTCCACCGTCAGGGTGCCGCCATGATCCCGGCAGATGATGTTGTGGGCCAGGGAAAGACCTTGACCCGAGCCCCTGCCCACCTCCTTGGTGGTGAAGAAGGGCTGGAAGATGTTGGGCAGGACGTCGTCGGGGATCCCGCCGCCGTCGTCGTCCACACTGATATCGACACGGCCGGCCTGCGCCACGGACCGGATCGTTATCCTGCCCTTCGGCCCGCCATCGCCGTACCGCTCAGCGATGGCGTGAGCGGCATTGACCACGAGAATCAGAACCACCTGCCCCAGCTGACCGGCCTGGCACTCGGCCAGGGGAAGATCGGGATCGAGTTCGACATCGACATCGGCCACGTATTTCCATTCATTGGTGGCCACCGAAATCGTGGATTCGATCACCCGGTTGAGATCGGTCGGCTCCGGCTCTTCCTTGCCGGGGTGGGCGAACTCTTTCAGGGCCTGAACGATCTTGCGGACTCGCGCCACTCCCTCCAGTGACTGTTCCACCGCCCTCGGCACCTCCTCGTTCAGAAACTCGAGGTCGGCCTTGTCGAAATCGGCCAGCATCGCCTCGGCTTCGGCCGTGCTGTCGACGCCGGACAGGACCTTCGCGGCCAATGAGGCGGCGGACGACAGCAGCTGACCCACCTCCCGGGAGGTGGTCTCGAGGAAGTTCAGGTTGTCCCCGACGTACTGGATCGGGGTGTTGATCTCGTGAGCCACGCCGGCCGCCAGTTGCCCGATCGCCTCCATCTTGGACGCATCGTCCAGTTTCCTCTGGAGCTCGAACTTCTCGGTGTGATCGGCGTAGATCGTGAGTAGGTCCGTGACGTCACCGTTGCTCGACTTCAAGCCAACACGACTCACCTCGAGCTGACGCGTTCGCCCGTCGTCACCGGTGACGGTCAGGGGGTGATGAAGACTGTCGATCCCCGACGATATGACCTCCTGGTCGGCCGCTTCGGCCTCGGCCCGTCCCTCGGGAGGGGAGCCGGGAAGCTCGTCGGTCCGAAGTCCTTCGATCGGTTGTTCTTCGCCCAGACCGATCATTGTCCGGTATGACCGATTTGCGCCCAGATAGCGACCTTCGCTGTCCTTCCATGCGATCTGGTACGGGATGTTGGCCAGGATCTGGTCCAGCAGGTTCCTGTCCGCCGCCAGCCGCCGTTCCATGGCCACCCGGTCGGTGATGTCAGTGGAGATGCCGAGGATTCCGACCACGTGGTCGTGCTCATCGATCAGCGGCACCTTGCTGTAGCGCGTGTGGTCGTCGGCCTCCGGGTGTTCCGCCGAGGTCTCGCGGTTGGTGATCGGAACCCTGGTGGCCGCCACCGACGCATCATCGGCCCGGAAGGCATCGGCCATGCCATCGAAGAGCGGAATGTCGTAGTCCGTCAGCCCCACCAATTCCTGAGCCGAACCGAAGCCGTGCTTCCGGGCGAAAGCGAGGTTGCATCCCAGAAAGCGGCCGTCGGGGTCCTTCCACCAGATGTAGTGGTCGATCGAGGACAACAGGGCGTTGAGGGCCAGCCGCTTGACCGCCCGTTCGACGTCGGCATCGACTCCGAGCTCTCGACGGTCGGAGATCGCCCCGGCCTCATGGGCCCGGCTCGGAAGCTCGGAGTTTGCGGTTTGGGGGGATGCGTCGTGCACGATCGGCCTCCTTGCCTGGCCATCGGTCGCGCCGGCCATGAGTTGAGTGCCAGGTTGCCGTCGGCGCTAACACGATGCCCGGACGGTCCGATAGACAGGCGACGAGGGAAGCGAGGCAACGTATTGTTGAGAATTCTGTTCGTGGATGACGAGCCCAATGTCCTTCAGGCGACGCGACGAGCCACACGGGATATGAGGGGCGAGTGGGACATGCAGTTCGCCCCCGGTGGCGAGGAGGCATTGGCGCTGATGGCGGCCGACCGTTTCGACGTCGTCGTGTCGGATATGCGCATGCCGGGGATGGACGGGGCCGAACTGTTGACAGCGGTTCGAGTCAACAGCCCGGGAACGGCCCGAATCATCCTCTCCGGCTTCGCCGAGGAGGAGGCGGTCTTCCGTTCGACCCGGGTCGCCCATCAGTTCCTCAGCAAGCCGTGTGATGTCGATGTGCTCAAGAAGACCATTTCGGAAATTCGCGTCGCTCAGCAGGCGGTGCCGTCGGAGCGAATCCGTGATCTGGTCGGCAGCATCGATCAACTGCCGGTCCTGGGTGAGGTGTACCAACGACTTGTTGCCGCCATGGAGAGCGAGCGGGCGACCAACGAGGATCTCGCCGCCATCATCTCCGAGGACATTGCCCTGACCGCCGAGCTGGTGCGGCTCGTCAATTCCGCCTTTTTCGGGCTGCCCCGTCGGGTCGAGTCGGTGAGTCAGGCCGTTGGCTATCTCGGCATCGATGTGGTTCGAGCGGTCGTGGTCGGCTACTCGGTGTACACCTCGAATCACTCCGCCATGATCGACGTCGATATCGTCAGGCGGAGGTCTCAGCAAGTGGCGGCGCTCGCAAGGCGGTCGCACTCGACCCTCTACGGCCGCTCATCGGCGGAGTCGGCCGATGTCTTTCTGGCCGGGATGCTGCATGAGGTGGGGATCCTCGTGTTGTCCATGGTTCACGGCGTCGATCCCATCGATCTCAAAGGTGTGCTCGGCAGCAACGACGTCACGACCGAGCGTCTGACGGTCGGAGCCGATCGGTATGCGGTGGGCGGCTATCTGCTCGGGCTCTGGGGCTTTTCGCCCGATGTTGTCGAGGCTGTGGCATTGTTGGGTCAGCCGCTGGAACCGTCGACCCATTCGTCGTCGATGTCGTGGGCACTGGGTCTGGCCCGTCACGCCCTGGACCAGGATCTCGTCCCGGCCGACGACTCGCCCGATCAGTCGGCCGCCGACGAGTTGATCCAGGAGCTGGACCGGGCACTGCGCCAGGATCTGGCGCTTGTTGCCCCGCAACGCCCATGACCAGGCGGATCCTCTTCGTCGACGATGAGCCCAATGTGCTCGACGGCTTCCGTCGGACCTTGCGACGGGACTACGAGTTTGACACCGCCGTCGGGGGACATGACGGCCTGGATCTGCTGAACGTCAATCTCTACGCTGTCGTCGTCTCCGACATGCGGATGCCCGTGATGAGTGGCGAGGAGTTCCTGGCCAAGGCCCATGAGGTCCAGCCTGACGCCATCCAGATGATCCTCAGCGGTCAGGCCAACCTCGAATCCACCGTGGCCGCGGTGAACGGCGGCAACATCTTCCGATTCCTGGTCAAACCGGTCGACAAGGATGCCCTCACGGCCGCTCTGGACAAGGCGCTCGAACAATTTCGGCTGATCTCGGCCGAACGGCAGTTGCTGGAGGAGACCTTGTCGGGTGCGGTCGAGGCCCTGACCGAGGTTGTCGGTCTCGTCAGTCCGGCGGTCACCAGGCGAACCCGCTACGTTGTCGACTTGGTGGAGAACGTAGCCGCCGCCTATGACCTGGAATCGGACTGGCAGATGAAACTGGCCTCCATGCTGAGCGGCGTGGGCTACACGGCGGTGCCGTCGGCCGTGCTGGCGAAGGCCGAACTGCAGCAGCCCCTCAGCAACGCCGAACAGGCCATGATGGCCCGACATCCCGATGTCACGGCCCAGCTGCTCGACCACATCCCTCGACTGGAGGGTGTGACGGCCATCATCAGGGCCGCGGCCGGTGTTGCCACCCCGCCCGACGAACTCGATCCCCACGTACGCGTTCTCGTCTTCGCCAATGCCGCCGCCGACCTCCTGCTGCTCGGCCGCACGATCGACGAGGCCTTGATCGACCTGGAGCGGGCAGGGGACCATGACCCGGTGTTGATCAAGCGTGCTGCCGGGACCGCCAAACGTAGGGGCACGGTGATCGAGGACCGTTCGGTCAGCCAGCTGGCGGTGGGCATGACGCTGCGGCAGGATGTCTTCACCGTCACCGACGTCATGTTGGCGAGTGCCGGCACGACCCTGCGGATGTCGCTGCTGGAGCGGCTGCGGAACTTCGAACAGTCGGTGGGCATACAGTCGCCGATCACCGTCGAGTTCGCAGCGACCAGGGGGGTCGGCGTCGTCGAGGACGCCGGCTAGCTGTACTCAGCTGGTGCTCTGAGATCGACCGGTACATCAACGGTAGGCTCCTTCGCCGCGGCTACCCTTCGAGCATGATCGTCGGGCGACAATGGCGGCAGGGAGGCAGCGATGAGCGACGATTCAACTCGAATCGGTGAGGGCGAGTTCCCGGACCGTGATCCTTTCGGCGGTGCCGGCGAAGGCTCCCTCCCCGACAAGGACGAATCGATCGTGGTTCCCGACGGTCCGATGCGGACCGGTCCCGACACCGGCCCGGTACTGGAGGGCGACGACGGGGAGACACACCCGCCCGGCCTGAAGGGGGCGAGACGTGGCGGTCGCGTCTGGCCGCGTCTGGCCGGCATCACGGCCGTGCTGTTGGGTCTGATCGGCTCGGCTCTCTCCCTGGTGGCGGCCTTTTCCTCGGTTGCCGTCGGGTTCGGTGCCGGCGACAATGCCGACCGTCTGGTGGCACCGATCGAGGCCACCGTCGATCGCCTGGAAGTACGAGTTGATGAGGTCGACGACCTGGTGACGCCGTCCGGTGCCACCGCCGGGAGTCGAGCCGAACTGGAGGCCCGAGTCGATGGACTGGTCGATCTGACAATGGCGGCGTCCCAGGCCTTCACCACCGTCGAGAATCATCCCGTCTACGGCAGGCTTCCGGTCAACATCGACGAGTTGGGTGAGTCCCTGGCCGCCTTGGTCGAGGGAGCCATGAACATCGAGGTCGAGTTGGACTCGGCGGACACCAGCGAGCTGACGGCCCGGAACGCCCAGGTGATGGGCGACCAGATCAACACCATGCAGGGCAGCTTCTCAACCGTGCAGGAACACCTCGACGCGGCCGAGGGCTCGCTCACCAGCTGGATCCGGCTCGGTTCGCTGGCCGGATTCTTTGCTTCCCTGTGGAGTCTTTGGGCTCAGACCTGGCTGGCTCGCCGTGGTTGGCGCGGTCTGCGGGGTTTGGATCCCTGACCGGGAGCCGGAGCCCGCTATCGGATGCTCCATTGGAACAACCAGCCGACCAACGTGTCATGGAACCCGATGGCGGTGGCCACAGCCAGGGCACCGAGGACGATTCCGCCCAGAATGGACAGTGGCGGTTCCACCATTTCCAGTAGCCAGTCGGGGGTGAGATGGTGGGCGGCGGCCAGTGCCAGAAGGGGACTCAGGGCGCCGAGCAGGAAGATGGCCATGGAAACGACGCCCGACAGTCCGACCGTGGGCAGCTTCATCAGCAGGTCGCCCAGCTCGGGTCCGACACAGGGCAACCACAGTTCGGCCGTGGCGTAGCCGGCCAGCAACCCTCCGGCCACGGCAACCCAGTCGAGCTGGACGACCGGGGGAAACAACAACACAATGGCGGCCAGGGCCAGGGCCACGGCGGCGATGGCGAGGTGCCAACCGCCGGCGTGTTCGCCGAACCGGGCCCAGGACCACGCCACTACACTCAGCCAGTACGACGCCACCGCCGGGATGGCGGTTTCCCGGGCGGCCATGGCCACCCCGATCCCGGGTATGACCAGGATCAGGGTGCAGGGCAGGAAGGCTGAGTCGAATCCCTCGGCCAGCAGGTAGAGCCAGTCCATTCAGGGACCGTCCACGACTGGGGCCAAGACCGGGGCGGTCGGGGCGTCGGCGCTCACGGGCCGTTCTCGATCAGGTAGGCCACTGTCGCCTCCAGCTGGTCGTAGTCACCCTCACCGATGTGGTCGTAGCGGATCATGCCCCGCTGATCGACAACATAGGTTCGAGGCCAGAACCGGCGGTCGCCTTGCCACAGCCTGAAGCTCTGTTTGTCGGGGTCGAGGGCGATCGGCCAGTTGACCCCCAGCTCGGCGGCGGCGGTGGCTACGGCGTTGATGTCACGCTCGTAGTCGAATTCGGGGGAGTGCACCCCGATGATCTCGAGACCTCGCGGCTGCCACTGATTGTAGATGGTCTGGAGGTGGGGCAGCGAGTTCTTGCAGTTGCGGCACCCGAAGGTCCAGAACTGCACGACTCGGACCTGGTCACCGTAGGAGTCGAGCCCCAAGGCGCCACTGTTTATCCAGCCATCCAGCCCGACCAGGTCCGGAGCCTCCCGCAGTAGGGGAGGCGCCATGACCAGCGGTTGGTATCGGGTTGCCGACTCGGCCCCGTCGGTTGCAGCGCCACCGCCGGGACCATCGACCGGGCCGGCCCCGTCACCGCGACTCGGTCCGAGTCCGAACCGGGCCGCCCCCAGTCCCAGGACGGTCAACAGGATCACGATGGCGGCGAGGGTTCGACTCGGAGACCGATCCCGGCTGCGGGAAGTGGTGGATTTCTTGGTCGAGCGTCCGGCCATGTTGTCAGCGGCTCCTCGCCGACGGGTCGGATCCGGCGGTTAGGGGTCGGGCCATGGGGACGTGGGGAATGCCGTCCTCCATGAACTCCGAACCGGTGACTGAGAACCCGTGATGCCGGTAGAACTCGACCAGGTGACTCTGCGCCGACAACACGACGGAGTTCCGGGTCGCATCCCGCCTGAGGTACAGCCACTGCACGCTGTCGGCAACCAGAGCGGCCGACAGCCCCCAACCCCGACGGTCGGCACGAGTGACCACCCGGCCGATGCGATACCGATCTGGTTCGCACAGCACCCGCAGGTAGGCCACGATATCGACGTCGGGCCCGACCGTCGCGTCGTCGTTTTCCGCCGCCATCTCCCGGTCGGTCCACCATCGGTGCCAGGTATCGGAGAGCAGGTCGAATCCGTCGACTTCCTGGTACGGGCAATCCTGTTCGACGACGAACACTGCAGTGCGCAATTCAAGGATCGAGTACAGCTCGGGCGTTGAGAGAGCGGAGCCGGACTTCGTCACCGGGGACCGGTCCGGAGCGAGCCGTGTCGGGGGTTGCCGCATCCCCGACGAGACTAGCGCGGCCCGGGCCCGGCCCCGGGGCACCGATCGGTGTGGCCGTCCTCCCGTCCATCGGTTACCGGCTCGGCGCTGGTGGTTGGGTCCCCTGCGGTCCGGTGTGGCTACCGTGTGGCCATGGGACCGTTGCAGGGAATCACCATCATCGAGTTGGCCGGAATCGGACCCGGGCCGTTCTGCGGAATGATGTTGTCGGACATGGGGGCCGAGGTCATTCGTATCGATCGGGCCGGTGATGCCGTCCGGTCGAAGCCGATCGGTGACACCCCCCCGCCGCCCGACGTGCTGGGTCGGGGCCGACGTTCGATCGGGGTCGACCTCAAGTCACCCGCCGGGGTGGAGACGGTGTTGACCATGATCGAACAGGCCGACGGCCTCATCGAAGGCTTCCGACCGGGCGTGACCGAGCGGCTGGGCCTCGGTCCCAACGACTGCCTGGCTCGCAATCCACGGCTCATTTACGGTCGAATGACCGGCTGGGGTCAGGACGGGCCCTACGCCCGAGCCGCCGGTCACGACATCAACTACATCGCCCTGGCCGGGGCGCTGGAGCCGATCGGACGGCGGGGTGAGGCCCCTGTGCCGCCTCTCAACCTGGTTGGCGATTTCGGCGGTGGCGGCATGATGCTGGCCTTCGGCATGGTCTGTGGACTGCTCGAGGTCCGGCGATCGGGCCTCGGTCAGGTGATCGATGCCGCCATGGTCGACGGGGCCGCCACCCTCGTCAACTTCATCCGGGGGCTCAAGGCCACCGGATTCTGGGGTCCGGAGCGGGGCACCAACATGCTCGACACCGGGGCCCACTTCTACGACGTCTACCAGTGCGCTGACGGCACCTACGTGTCGATCGGCTCCATCGAGCCCCAGTTCTACGCCGAGCTGCTTCGCCTGTCGGGCCTCACCGAGGAAGAACTCGGACCGCAGATGGACGTCGAGCGGTGGCCGGAGATGAAGGAGAAGGTGGCGGCGGTGTTCAAGACGAAGACCCGTCAGGAGTGGTGCGACATCATGGAGCACAGCGACGTGTGTTTTGCCCCGGTGCTGACCATGGAGGAGGCCACCGAGCACCCCCACAACCGGCATCGTGGAACCTTCGTGGAGGTGGCCGGCCTGACCCAGGCCGGCCCCTCGCCCCGATTCAGCCGCACCACGGCCGAGATTCAGGGCCCTGCCGCCCACCCCGGTCAGCACACCGACGAGGTCCTGGCCCGGTTCGGGTTCGACGCCGATGCCGTACGTGCGCTGCGGGCCGGTGGTGCGGTGGCCTGACCCGGGCCTCTGCTTGCTCCGGGGGGCTCAGCGGTCGGAGCATCCCGCTCAGAACATGCTTTGCCAGAAACGAATCAGGTCATAACCGTCGACCCACAAATCCTGCTCCACCCCGAACCATCCGGCCACAATCCGGCCCCCATCGAACAACATGGCGCTGAATCCGGGCACCCGGAGGAACAGAATCAGCAGGATGATGAAGGTGAAGTTGGCAACCGGCTTCATCAGCTGCCGGAATGACGCCGGCAAGGCCGGTTCGATCACTCCGTACCCGTCGAGCCCGGGAATGGGCAACATGTTGAGGATGAACACCACGATCTGGAACACGGCGAACAGGGCCACGGCCTGGGCCAGCTCGGGCTGGGCCGTCCGATCGACCAACCCGGAGGACAAGGTGACGAAGGCCACCAGGCCGGCGGCCAGATTGGTGAGGGGCCCGGCCAAGGACACCAAAGTGGCCTGCCCCTCGCTCAGCGCCGCCCGGTTGAGGTACACCGCGCCACCGGGAAGGGGCAGCCCGCCGATCATGACGATGATCACCGGGAACACGACCGACAGAACGGGGTGGGTGTAGTTGCGCGGGTCGAGGGTCAGATAGCCCCGCTGTTCGACCGAGTAGTCGCCGCTGCGCCAGGCCACGAAGGCGTGGGCGAACTCGTGAAAGATCAGCGACAGCGTCCAGGCTCCCATGACGAAGACGAAGGCCGCCACACCCTTGTCGACCAGATCGGTCGTCACCAACCAGGCCGCCACCGCCGTCAGGGCCACGACTGCCAGGAACAGCGGACTTGGTTTGACCCCGGCCCTGGTTTCGGCGCGCCTGGTCTCCATGGGGTCAGGCCAGATCTCGGGGATCGAAGCCGTCCAGTTGGCCCACGCCCCTGAACACATGGGATCGCCCGTCGGAGCGAACCAGGATGGCGGGGCCGCAGAAGCGCCCATCGGGCCCTTCCATCTCGAGATCGTAGGGCTCCTGCTTCAGCGGGTGCCGGCGGCTGGATCGGTGGATGAGTTCCCAGTCGATGTCGCCGGTCTGATCCTTGGCCGCCACCACCAGATCACCTCCCACCGATGGGACGAGGCGACCGGAGGTTCGCAGGCTCTCGATGTAGTAGCGACGATGACGCACCATGACCACGGTACCAGTGGTGTCATGGCGACCGTTGAGCGGCGGGCATTCGGGTGCCGGTTAGGCTGCCAGTTCATGAGGACCGTGCACGAGATCCTGGGCTGGCTCATCGTGGCGACCAACAGCGTGGTTGGACTGTGGGCTCTTGTCGCCCACTGGCAGCCGGCGGCCCGGGTCAGGGCACTGTGGGTGGCCACCGCAGCGGCCCAGTTCCTCATCTTCGTGCAGGTGATCCTGGGCGTGGTCTACCAGTCCACCAGCGGCATCGAGGCGCCCGGCATCCACCAGTTCTACGGTTTCATCACCCTGCTCACCGTGGCCTTGATCTACAGCTACCGGCAGCAAATCGAACGCTGGCGCTACCTGCTGTACGGCTTCGGTGGGCTTTTCATCGTGGGCTTGGCTCTGCGCACCGTGTTCCTTCCCGGCGGCTGACCCGTCCCCGTCGCCGTTAGGATTTTCGGTAGCGAAAGGCAACGACGTGTCACCAAACAAGTCTCGAACCAGGCGGTATCTGGAACGAAAGGCCATCGATCGTCTTCCCGGTCCCGCCCTCGACGCCATAGGAAAGGCAGTGCTCAAGGCCGTCGACAAGTCGGCGGAAGACCGCTGGGATCGTGCACTTCAGGCGGCGGCTCGGGTCGAGGGTGAGACGGTCGACGAGCGCGTCTCGTCGGTGCTCAAGTCGTTCCGGCGTGAGCTGACCACGGTCGGCGCCGCCACCGGGGCGGTAGCCGCCGCACCCGCATTGGGAACCACGGCGGCCGCCAGCGCACTGATCGCCGATCTGGCCTGGTTCGGCATGCGGGCCGCCGATCTGATCATGACCGTGGGCGCCATCCACGGCCACACCGAGTCCACTGTGGAGGAACGGCGGGCCTGGGTCCTGGCCGTGCTGGCCTTCGGAGAGGAGGCGGCGACCCAGTTCACCATCTTGGTCCGGGAGATGGACGCCTCCCTGGCCACGGGCGAACACGTTACGGCACGGGCCGCCGGCATGGTCGGCGGCGACGCCGCCACCCTTGATGCGCTCCGTCGCCTCAACTCGAGCCTCGCCTCCCAGGTGCTCAAGAAGTACGGCACCCGGCGCAGCGTTCTGGCCGTGGGCAAGCTGTTGCCGTTCGGCATCGGCGCCGTGGTCGGCGGCGGGGCCAATTACGCGTTTGTCCGGGTGGTGGGCCGGCAGGCCGATCAGTTCTTCCGCAGCGCCCTGCTCCTGCCGTCGGCGCTGCATACCGCCGGTGACGGCGGTTCGTCCCGACCCCGCTGGCTGCGCAGCGTCCCCGATCCCGAGCCCACTCCGCCCCCGCCCGGATCGGATAGTATTCGCAACCCCAACCCCAACGTCCGCCTGACGGCGATCGACCGCCGCAACGCGATCCCGACCGAGGGCCGGGAGAAGTAGGGCCGTCGCCAGGTGGTCGTCGGGCATGGATCGCAGTGGTAGGGCGGTGAGACTCGACGTTGCCGCCCCGGACCCGGGGTGGGCGGCCGACCCACGGATCGGTGGTATCGTGCTCGCCGCCGGGTCGGGCCGGAGGTTCGGAGGCCGGAAGCAGTTCGCCGTGGTCGGTGGAGCCCGTCTGGTCGATAGGGCGTTGGCACTGGTTACCGCCGTCGTCGGTCCACCGGTGCTGGCTCTGCCGCCGGGAGTGGAGTGGGACGGAGCCGAGGTGGCGGCCGTTACCGCCGGGGGAGCCAGCCGTCTGGACACCATGGCCTCCGCCATGGCCTGCCTCGAGGCCACCTTCGGCCATGAGGTGGAGGTGGTCCTGGTCCATGATTGTGCCCGCCCGCTGGCCACTCCCACCGCCTGCGGCACCGTCGTTCGGGCTGTGCTGGACGGGGGCGACGCCGCCCTGTGTGTCTGGCCTACCCCCGATACCATCAAGGCCGTCGACGTCGACGTCGACGGCGCTCGGCGCCCGAGCGAGTGGGCCGGCCGGCTCCGTCACCACGGCCGGGACGGTTTGGTGGTGGCCCAGAGTCCCATGGCCTACCGTGTCAACTCGCTGCGAGAGGCGCTGGTTGAGTTCGGCGGAGCCGGTGCAACCGCGGTGGAGGAGACCATCGTCATCGAATCCCGGGGCGGTGCCGTCCTCGGCGTGCCCGGTGACCCGTGGTCCCACCATGTCGTCGAGCAGCGCGACATCGAGATCGTCGAAGCCATTCTGGCCGCCGACCTGCCAGACCATCGCTGGTGGCGGGATTCCATCTCCACCACCAACTGACCTGGTGTCCGGGGCTGCCCTCAGTTGTCGACGGCGCCGACCCGTCGGAGCCCGTCGATGGCTCGATCGGCGATGTGGCGTCCGATCTCCAATGATGCCGTGGCCGCCGGGGACGGAGCATTGGCCACGTGCAGCGACCGGGTGTCCTCGATGAGCAGGAAGTCGTCGACCAGGCCACCGTCGGGCCGCAGGGCCTGAGCCCGGATACCGGCAGGGGCCGGAATCAGGTCGTCGGCCTCGATGTCGGAGACGAGGCGCTGCAGGCTCCGGGCGAATCGCTGCCGGGACCAGGAGCGCAACATCTCGTCCAGCCCCGACCGCCAATGTTCGGCCGCCAGCTTCCAGAACCCGGGGTAGCGCAGCGTCTCGGCCAGCTCGGCCGGGTTGATGTCTCGCCACCGGTAGCCCTCCCGACCCAGAGCCAGCACTGCGTTGGGGCCTGCGTGCACGCCGCCGCCGATCATGGTCGTGAGGTGCACGCCGAGAAAGGGGAAGGCCGGATCGGGTACCGGGTAGATCAACGACCGGACCAGATGATGCTTCTCCGGTCGCAGCTCGTAGTACTCGCCCCGGAACGGCACGATCTGCACCTCGGGGTCGAGACCGCCGAGCCTGGCCAGCCGGTCGCTGTACTGGCCGGCGCAGGTCACCAGAAACCGGGTGGTCAGTTCGCCATCGGTGGTCATCACCCTCTGGCCGTGTAAGTCGGATGCCAGGCCGACTACCTCGGTACCCAGCCTGATCTCCACACCACGTTCAATGAGGATGCGGGCCAGGGTCTCGGTGACGGCCACGTAGTCGATGATTCCGGTCGAGGGCACGCGAAGGGCGGCCACGCAGTCCACGTACGGTTCGTACTCGGCGGCCTGGGCCGGCTCTATCAGCTCGACCTCCAGGCCGTTCTCGATGCCACGTTGATGCAGGCGGCGCAGGCCCGGCAGCTCGCGTTCGTCGGTGGCCACGATCAGCTTGCCGCAGATGTCGTGGGCGATGTCGTGAGCCTGGGCGAAGGCGACCATCGAGTCCCGACCGGCCCGGCACATGACGGCCTTGAGGCTGCCGGGCTGATAGTAGATGCCGGAGTGGAGCACACCGGAGTTCCGGCCCGTCTGGTGCCGAGCCGGGCCTGGCTCCTTTTCCACCACGGCGACCGAAACCCCGGGTTGGGCTTGGGTAAGCCGGTAGGCCGTGGCCAACCCGACGATGCCACCGCCCACGATCACACAGTCGTATACACCGTTCTCGGCGCTGCGTCTCATGGCGCCAGTGTGCACCGGGCACGGGCTGATCACGCCCCTCCTCCCCGGCGAAATCGGGCAAAACCGGTCACTAGTGACCGGTTTTGCCCGGAAACGCCCTGCAATGGGGGGAAGGGAGTGAGTGGGTGGTCGGGTCAGGCCCCGTTGAGTCGATGCTCCAGTGCGTCGAGCTGGCTGACCAGCTCGGTCGGCAGCCGGTCACCGAACTTGGCGTAGTGGTCGCGGATCAGGGCAACCTCGTGGCGCCACGATTCGGGATCGACCTCGGACAGCTTGGCCATCGTGGCGTCGTCGAGGTCGAGCCCACCGGTGTTGATGGCTCCCTGTGCCGGGACCTTGCCGATCGGTGTCTGCACCACCTCACCCTGACCGGCCACCCGCTTCAGCACATACTCGAGGATGCGGGAGTTTTCGCCGAACCCGGGCCAAAGGAAGCGGCCGTTCTCATCACGCCGGAACCAGTTGACCCAGAAGAGTTTGGGCAGCTTGTTGTCGTCGGTGGCCGAACCGATGTCGAGCCAGTGCTGGAAGTAGTCGGCCATGTTGTAGCCGCAGAACGGCAGCATGGCGAACGGATCGAATCGCACGTCACCCACCTTGCCGGCGGCGGCCGCCGTCTTCTCCGAGCTCATGACCGAGCCGAGGAACACGCCGTGTTGCCAGTCGTCGGCCTCGGTGATGAGGGGCACATTGGTGGCCCGCCGCCCGCCGAACAGAATGGCGGAAATGGGGACACCCTTGGGATCCTCCCATTCGGCGTCGATGGACGGACACTGGCCGGCCGGAGCGGTGAACCGGGCGTTGGGGTGGGAGGCCGGGGTGTCCGACTCCGGTGTCCAGGGGTTGCCCCGCCAGTCGGTCAGCCGGGCCGGGAGCTCGTCGGTCATGCCCTCCCACCACACATCACCATCCGGGGTAGCGGCCACATTGGTGAAGATGCAGTTGCCCCACAGCGTCTCCATGGCGTTGGGGTTGGTGGCGTCCGATGTGCCCGGGGCCACGCCGAAGAACCCGGCCTCGGGGTTGATGGCGTGGAGCCGTCCGTCCTCACCGAACTTCATCCAGGCGATGTCGTCGCCGATCGTCTCCACCTTCCAGCCGGGGATGGTGGGGATCATCATGGCCATGTTGGTTTTGCCGCAGGCCGAGGGGAAGGCGGCGGCCACGTACTTCTTCTCACCGTTGGGCGGTGTTACCCCGATGATCAGCATGTGCTCGGCCAGCCAGCCGTCGCGGAGGGCCATGGTGGAGGCGATACGAAGGGCAAAGCACTTCTTGCCCAATAGGGCGTTGCCCCCATAGCCCGATCCGTAGCTCCAGATCTGCTTGGTCTCGGGGAAGTGCACGATGTACTTGTTGTCGCCGTCGCACGGCCACGGTACGTCCGGGCGGCCGTCGGTCAATGGGTAGCCGACCGAATGCACACACTGCACCCAGTCACCGTCACCCAGCACTTTCAATGCCCCGGCCCCCATGCGGGTCATGATTCGCATGGAGGCGGCCACATACGCCGAGTCGGTGAGCTGGACCCCGATATGGGCGATGGGCGATCCCAGTGGACCCATGGAGAACGGCACCACGTACATGGTGCGCCCCCGCATGGCCCCGGTGAACAGCTCGGTCATGGTGGCCTTCATCTCCTCGGGGTCCCGCCAGTTGTTGGTGGGTCCGGCATCGACCTCATTGGTCGAGCAGATGAAGGTGCGCTCCTCGACCCGGGCCACGTCGGCCGGGTCGGACTGCGCCAGGTAGCTGTTGGGTCGCAACTCGTCGTTGAGCTTGGTGAACGTGCCGGCTTCGACCAGCTCAGCCGTCAGCCGGTCGTATTCCTCGGCCGAGCCGTCACACCAGTAGATGGAGTCGGGCTGCAAGACCTCGGCCCACTCACCGACCCAGGTGAGCAATCGGGAATTGGTGGTTGGAGCGGTTATCACTGTCATTACCTTGGAACCTCTTCGTTCGTCCTAGGTAAATGACGAGGGCTGGATTGTCGGGTGCTGGAGTAGGCCTCGCCGTAAACCTGGAATCGGTCTATACCTGTGTGTCGTCAGTACTGTCGTCAGAACTGCGATCGGCGTTGGACCACTCCGGCGTGCCCATGTCTACTTCGGAACCGAGACGGAGGGAGATGGCCTTGGACGAACCGTCGAGATCGAACACGACCCGCTGACCCGGCCGCAGCATGCGGAAGACGCTTCCTTCGAGGGCATTGGCGGCGAGCTCATACTCGGCCATTTCCGCCGTGTCGGTGATGATCACTCCATCTCGAGTGATCGGATCATACGACTTCACGACACCCTGCACTGGTTCCGTCCTTCGCTGCTACATGGCTGCTGCGTGGCCGACCGGGTCGGTAACGCTCACCGTTGCTCACTGTCCCGGCCCGTCTCCGATGGGCCGTCGAACCGAGCATAGTTGTCGATACGACGATTGCCGTCAGGTCTTCAGCCGATACAAAACGGTAACGAAGCGCAAAACGGGGTACGAAATCGCCTCTGGGGACTATCTCACAGCAGCATCGGTGGTATCTGCCGGGTGGATCGTCGCGGCCGATAGGTCGCTGAGCCTGTTGGCGGAGGTGGAGATTCCCGGCCGCCCGGTCGCTCGCCTGGCGTCGTGGTTCTCTCGGGCCCATGGCGGGTCCAGAACTACGGGTGTGTGGTCGAGCGGGTGTTGGGCGGCGGGCGGCAGCCCTCGCCGGAATCGCAGCTGTTGTCAGGAAAACGGCCGTCGCGGTGGCGGCGTGTCTCATGGTTGGCGTGGCCATCGGGTGGACACTGGTCGCCGCCGAGCCGGTCGCCGCCGCCCCCGATTCCGGCGGCGACAAGCCGGTGGTGTACTTCACCTTCGACGACGGTCCCGACGGCTACGTCACGGGCCGGGTGCTCGACACCCTGGCCCGTTACGACGCCCGGGCCACATTCTTCGTCAACGGGGGCCGGGTCAACGCCAACCCGGCGGTGGCTCGACGCATCGTGACCGAGGGGCATGCCATCGCCAACCACTCCTACAGCCACCCCCAGCTCACTGCCCTGTCATCGGCGGGCGTGATGGACCAGCTCGTCTCGACATCGGCCGCCATCGCCGCGGTGACCGGGGTCGACGACACCTGCTACCGGCCTCCCTATGGGGCGGTCAACGCAAGGGTCCACGAGATCGCGGTTCAGGCCGGGCTGCCCAATGCCGGCTGGACCACCGGTGCCGGCAGTCATTGGGGGCTGTGGGATATCGACACCAGGGACTGGCAGCAGGGCTACGGCCGAACCTGGTACGAGCTGAGCCGGGTCTCGGCCGGTGATGTGGTGCTGATGCACAGCATCAGACCGTTCTCGGCCGACATCTTCGATCGGTGGATGGGCGAGAACGCTCACCGGTTCCGGTTCGAACCGCTCCCCGGTTGTGGCGGCCGCTACGAGCCGCCGGTTCCCGTCGACGCCGCCAAGTGGTACCGCTACCAGGTGGCCCGGCTGTATGCCGCCTACTTCGATCGTCGCCCCGACACCGAGGGGGCCAGGTTCTGGAACCGTGAGCTGGCTTCGGGGGCGCTCAACCTGTGGCAGATCTCCGACTACTTCGCCCAATCCACCGAGTTCCAGCAGCGCTACAGCAGCCTGAACAACCGGGACTTCGTGACCCTGGTCTACCGCAATGTCATGGATCGGGACCCCGACCCCGAGGGCCACGCCTATTGGATCGATCAGCTGAACCAGGGCCAGACCCGTGGCGAGATGATGGTCAACTTCTCCGAATCCGATGAGTTCATCGCCCGGTCGGCCGAGCTGGTCACCGGCGAGGCATGGACCGGCGATGTCGTCGACTCCTATCGCCGGGGTGTGGAGCTGAACGTGCTCCCCAGCCCCTACGACTGAGCGGTTCCCGGACCCCACCCCCCCGAGATGCCAGGGTTGAAGAGGGTGAGGGGGCGGTGCGGGAGGGGCGGGGACTAGATTGGGCCGGGTGGGTTCCGGCGCACAAACAACCGATGTAGGGGAGACGGTCGAGACGCGCCCGGCTACCGACGGGGTCGATCTGGCCCGGTTGGCGGCGCTGCCGGTCGGCGCCCTCAACGGGGTCGGTCCCAAGAAGTCCAAGGCGCTGGCCAAGGCCGAGGTCTTCAGTTGCCTCGATCTGCTGACCCATTACCCCCGTCGCTACCTCGACCGGACCAAGGAGGCCCGTATTGTCGAGCTGGTCGCCGGTGACGAGGCCAGCGTCCTGGTCACGGTCGACAACACCTCGAGCCGCCGGGTCAGGGGCGGCAAGGTCATGGTGACCTCCACCGTGTCCGATGGATCGGGCTCGCTGAAGCTCACCTTCTTCAACCAGCAGTGGCGGGAGCGCCAGCTGACCCCGGGGCGCCAGGCCGTGGTCTTCGGCAAGGTCGACTTCTTTCGGGGGCAACGGCAAATGACCAACCCGGTCGTTGACCTCGTCGGCGACAAGACCGGCCGCATCATCCCCGTCTACCCTCAGTCTGACAAATCCGGCCTGCATTCATGGGACATCGCCGAGTGGGTGGCCGAGATTCTGCGCCGCACCGTCACCGGTCAGGGGGCTCGGGGCCTGGTGGACCCGCTGCCTGAGTACCTGCTCGACGAGCACGACTTCGTCACCCGGGACGCTGCCTTCTGCGGCATCCACCAGCCGGAATCGATGGCCGAGGTCATCGTTGCCCGCAAGCGGCTGGTGTTCGATGAACTGTTCAGGCTTCAATTGGCACTGGTGCTGCGCAAGCGCGCCATCGAACGAACCGAGACCGGGGTGGCCCATGTGACCGATGGTCCGTTGCTGAGCGGATTCACCGATCGTCTACCCTTCGAGCTGACCGGAGCCCAGCGCCGCACCATCGACGAGATCCTGGCCGACCTCGCCAAGCCCATACCCATGCATCGCCTGCTCCAGGGTGACGTGGGAGCGGGCAAGACTCTGGTGGCGGTGGCGGCCATGCTGGCCGCCGTCGACGGCGGGCACCAGGGCGCCCTCATGGCCCCGACCGAGGTGTTGGCCGAGCAGCACTTCGCCGGCATCCGCCGGCTTCTCGACGGGCTCACGGTCGAGGACCGAACATCATTGCTGGCCGAGCGCCCCCTGCGGGTCGAGTTGCTCAGCAACCGGGTCACGGCATCGGAACGCAAACGCATCCTGGGCCAGCTCATCGGTGGTGAGGTCGACATCGCCGTCGGCACCCATGCGCTCATCCAGGAACACGTCATGTTCTCGTCGCTCGGGGTGGTGGTGATCGACGAACAGCACCGGTTCGGGGTGGAACAGCGGGCAGCGCTGCGGGATCGCAGTTATGAGGAGGCCACCCCCGACGTGCTGGTTATGACCGCCACTCCTATTCCCCGCACTGCGGCGATGACCGTGTACGGCGATCTCGACGTGTCGGTGCTGGACGAGTTGCCCCCGGGACGGACCCCCATCACCACTCGATGGGTGGCAGCCCCCGGGAATCTCGACCAGGCTCCCGAGGCCCTCGACGCGGCTGCCGACCTGGAGGCAATGTGGGCCGAGATTCGGGGCCGGATCGACGAGGGTCGGCAGGCCTACGTGGTCTGCCCGCTGATCGACGAGTCGGAGAAGCTGGAGGTGGCATCGGCCGAGACCACGTTCGAGCGACTGCGCCAGGTCGAGCTGGACGGGCTGCGGCTCGGGCTGCTCCACGGTCGACTCAGCCCGACCGAGAAGGACCAGACCATGGACCTGTTCCGCTCCGGTCATCTTGATGTGCTGGTGGCCACCACGGTGATCGAGGTCGGGGTCGACATTGCCAACGCCACCGTGATGGTCATCCTGGATGCGGGCCGATTCGGCATCGCCCAGCTCCACCAGCTGCGAGGCCGGGTGGGGCGGGGTGCCCATGTCTCCACCTGCTGGCTGGTGGGGGAGGCCACCACCGAGGACGCCGAGGCTCGCCTCCAGGCCCTGGTGGAATCGACCGACGGCTTCGCGCTGGCCGAGATCGATCTCGATCTACGAGGCGAGGGTACCATCCTGGGCGAGCGGCAGAAGGGCCGCAACGACCTCAAGCTGGCCTCACTGCGCCGGGACCGCAAGGTGGTGGAGCAGGCTCGGCGGGCCGCCATCGGTGTGGTCGACGCCGACCCCGGGCTGGAATCCCACCCCGAGCTGGCGGCCGAGCTGCAGCTGTTCCTTGACGAGGCCGACGCAGAATTCCTCCTGAAAGGATGACCGCCATGCCCGATCCCGGCGCCGGCTCGTTCGCTCGAGCCATCGCCGTGCGGCCCGACGGCGACGGCCGGTACCGGGGAGAGATCAACCCGGGCTGGGATATCGGTGGCAATGCCAATGGCGGCTACCTGCTGGCCCTGGCCGCCCGGGCCGGCTCCGAGGCCGCCGGAGGCCGACAGCCCTTGACCGTTACCGCCCACTACCTGGCGCCGGGCCGATCGGGTCCGGTGGCGTTCGATGCCAGTGTCTATCGCCGGGGGAGCAGGCTGTCCACGGTCGGAGTGACCATGTCCGGCGAGGATGGGCCGCTGCTGCGCATGCTCGGCTCCTTCCACGACGGTCACAGCGAGGACGACTCCGGCAGCGGCGCCGCCGTGGAGCGCGACGAAGTCGACCCACCGGACATGCCTGAACCCGACGACTGCATTCGAGTGGAGCCGGCTCAGCCGTTCCCGCCGCCCATCATGGGTAAGGTCGACCTGCGACTTCATCCCCAGGACGCCACGCTCTCCAGTGGCCGGCCCCTCGTCCGGGGTTGGCTTCGCTTGCGGGACGGTGAACCCATTGATGCCTTCGGCCTGCTGCTGGCCGTCGACGTTTTCCCGCCCACGGCGTTCAACGCCCGATTGCCGATGAGTTGGGCTCCCACGGTGGAACTCACCGCCCATATCCGCCGTCGACCCGAATCGGGCTGGCTCCGATGCCGGTTCACCAGCCGCCACATCGTCGGCGGCTTCATGGAGGAGGACGGCGAGGTATGGGACCAGTCAGGCCGTCTGGTCGCTCAATCCCGCCAGTTGGCGCTCGTTCCCCGAGGCGAGGGCTGACCACGTCGCAGATCAGCTGGTAAGGTGCGCCGTTCGAGCCGGTGGACCAGGTTGCCGTCGGCGACAGCCAAGGGGAGTTGCCCATGCCCGACAAACCGGTTGCCTTGATCGTGGGAGGCGGGAGCGGTATCGGGGCCGACAGCGCCCGGACGCTGGCCGAACGGGGCTTCGACGTGGCGGTGATGTCCTCGTCGGGCAAGGGCGAATCCCTGGGCAACGAGTTGGGCGGCCTCGGGTTCACCGGCTCCAATCTGGAGCCGAATGATCTGGCCGCCTTCGTGACCGCCGCCCTCCGACGATTTGGTCGGATCGACGGCGTGGTCAACTGCACCGGCCACGGTCCCAAAGGCCCAATCCACGACATCAGCGACGAAGACTGGCACCGGGGTCTGGACATCTACTTGCTCAACGTGGTTCGCCTGGCCCGCCTGGTGGTGCCGACCATGCAGGATCAGGGCAAGGGCTCGATTGTCAACATCTCGACCTTCGCCGTCTTCGAGCCCGAAGCCGACTTCCCGACCTCCGCCGTGTTCCGGGCCGGATTGGCCGGCTACACGAAGTTGTTCAGTGACGCCCATGCCGCCGAGGGCATCCGCATGAACAATGTGCTGCCCGGCTTCATCGATAGCCTGCTGGAGAAGCCCGACCGGACCGATCGCATTCCCATGGGGCGGTATGCCCGGGTGCGGGAACTGTCGGAGGTGGTGGCCTTCCTGGTCTCCGACGCCTCCAGCTACATCACCGGTCAGAATCTGCGAGTCGATGGGGGACTGACCCGCTCGGTGTAGTCCTCGGGCCGGTGTCTGCGCTCAATCTGTCGTCAGTCTGGTCTGCATGGCATCCAGCGCCACCTCCCGCTCGGCCCGCTCGTCGGGGCCGAGGCGGAACCGGTGGGTGAACGGGAACGGCAGACCGTCGTCGGCGTAGCGGGGCAGCAGGTGGAGGTGAAGGTGGAACACCGTCTGCCACGCCGCCGCCCCCGAGGCGTTGAGTACATTCACGCCGTCACAACCCAGCCGTTCGGTGAGCAGACGGCCGACATGGGCCGCCGAGGCCATGACGTCGGCCAGTCGCTGATCGGGGGTGTCGAGCAGGTTGGCGGAGTGGAGCTTCGGGACGATCAGGGTGTGGCCGTCGACAATCGGGTTGATGTCGAGGAAGGCCAGGGTGGTCTCGTCCTCGTGGACCACCCGGGCCGGGGCCTTGCCACCGACGATGGCACAGAACAAACAGTTCTCACCGATACCGGCATCGTCCGCCGTCACACCGACTCCTCGTCGCCGATGACCACATCCCAACGATCCATACAGTCCCTGCAGCGATAGGGGATCACCGTCCCCTCCTCGACCTCGCCGTCCTCCGGGTGCCATCCCAGCGGATAGCAGGTACCGCCGCAGTCGACACAGATGATCTGGGAGTCGGGGAGGATCATGGCGCTTAGCGTAGTTCGGCGGGGCGGAGCCCGCCGACCGGAGTTTCGCTGGGGCGAAACGTCCCTGGTTTGGTGGTGTGGAGGTGGGGGTTGAGCGGGGCCGCTTGCGTGGTTCGGCGGGGCGGAGCCCGCCGACCGGAGTTTCGCTGGGGCGAAACGTCCCTGGTTTGGTGGTGTGGAAGTGGGATTTGGCGGCGCCGCTATCGTGGTGCGCAATGTCTTCGAGGAGCAGCAGGTGCGGGTGATCTCCGGGACCGCTCGGGGGCGACGGATTCAGGCCCCACCGGGCACCGGTACCCGGCCCATCACCGACCGGGCCAAGGAGTCCATCTTCAACATGATCGAATCCCTCGGTGGCGTACGGGGAGCGACGGTGGCCGACCTGTACGCCGGGAGCGGCTCGTTCGGCATCGAGTGCCTGAGTCGCGGAGCGGCCTCGGTGGTCTTCGTCGAGCGGAACCGGACCGCAGCCCGTGTCCTGCAGCGCAACCTGGACACGCTGGATTTCGCCGAGGCCGCCACCGTTCGTGTCGGCCCGGTGGAACGAGAACTCGGCCGTATCGGGCCGGTTGACCTCGCTTTCTGCGACCCGCCGTACGCCGACGATCCGTGGGCCGATGTGTTGAACCGTCTCGATGCCGCGCTACTGGTGGCCCACGCCGACTTCGATGTGCCCCTGATCGTTGAAGGTGTGGAAGATCGCTGGGAGGAACTGCGACGCCGGGTCTACGGGCGGTCCCACATCGTGATCGCCCGGCGGCTGTCGGCAACCACCGAGCGCGGTTCCATCTGAGGTCAATGACCCGATCGGGTCGCTGTGGTCAGCTAGTTTTGGAGCCATGGCAGTGGCGCTGTATCCAGGTTCATTCGACCCCATCCACAACGGCCACATGGCCATTATTGTCGGCGCGGCACCATTGTTCGACGAGATCGTGGTTGCCGTCGGCCACAATCCGGCCAAGGAGACCGGCATGTTCACCGGTCCGCAGCGGGCCGAGTTGGTGGAAGCCTGCATCGCCGGGGCCGACCTGGCCAACGTGCGGGTAGCCCTCTTCACCGGCCTTGTCACGGCGGCGGCCGCCGATGAGGGGGCTGACTGTTTGATCAAGGGTATTCGCAGTGGTTCGGACCTGGACTCCGAGATGCTGCAAGCCAACATGAACCACCAGACCAGCGACGGCCTTCCCACCCTTTTCCTGCCGGGAATCGGGGCCAGCGCATTGATCTCCTCCCGATATATTCGCGAAATCGCGTTGCGAGGCGGAGACGTACGTGCAGTAGTACCCGAGGTGGTCCACCACCGCATTGCCAGACAATTCAGAGCAGGAAAGTTCGACGGGTGACCAGAGTGAACGATGACTACGATCTCGCCGAGGACGAGTACGACTACGAGGACGACGAGGGCTATCCCGGTCGAGAACGTAACGACCTACCCAACCCCTACGCCGTGCCCGAGGTGGAGGATCTCTTGGAGGAGGCCATCGAAATGCTGGCCGAGGCCCGTCCCCTCCCCATGTCCAACACGGTCAAGGTCAACCGGGATGAGCTGTTGCACCTACTGGAGCAAGCCCAGTCTCGACTACCCGAGGAGTTGCGGGCAGCCAGATGGCTACTCAAGGAGCGGGACGAGTTCGTGGCCAAGGCCCGTCAGGAGCACCAGGATCTCATCAACGAGGGGCGGGCTCAGGTCGGGCGGATGGTGGAACGCCAGCAGATCGTGAAGGCGGCCGAGCATCGAGCTCGACAGATCGTGGACGAGGCCAGGGAGGAGGCCAACACCTTGAAACGTCAGGTGGAGGACTACTGCGACCAGCGCCTGGCCAGCTTCGAACTCGTCCTGGAACGGACGAGCACCACGGTTCGCAAGGGTCGGGAGCGACTGATGGCCACGGCCAAGGCTTCGACCGAGGAAATCCTGGCCGCCGGAAGCGGGCGAAACCACCATGGATCGGACCGGCGAGCCATCGATCTGACCGATGATGGCGACCACGATCGGTATCCTGTCAGGAAGGAACTGTAAGGACCCGAACCCAGCACCGCAGTCACCACCACCAGGAATACAGCAGGAACGATCGTGGCCGATACCCCGGCGGAATCCATCGAAGACACACCCGGCGAACCGATCCCGACCAAGGACCGGCCGGCCAAGCTCCCGGTCAACGTCGCCGAACTCCGGCGCCGGCTTGGGCAGCGCCAGGTCGAGCCGATTCATGTGGTGCTTGCCCACCAGGAGGTCGTGTCGTCCCGCACCACGGCCCGACCGGTGGTGGGGGAGGTGACGATCGAGTCCATCGAGCGTGGAGTGTCGGTGACCGGCTCCATCCGGTTCGCCTGGGAGGGCGACTGTCGCCGATGCCTGGAGTCGACGGGTTCGACCATGGAGGTCGACATCCACGAGATCTTCCAGGTCGATGCCCCCGACGATTCCGATCTGCTCGATTTCGGCGGGGAGCAGATCGATCTGTTGCCCCTTGTCAGGGAGGCGGTGCTGTTCAGCCTTCCTCTGGCCCCGCTGTGTCGGGAGGACTGTGCCGGGCCCGACCCCGATCGCTACCCGGCTCGGCGCATCGATGACTTTGTCGAAGCCCAGGAAGCGGAACGAGCGGCCGCCGGCGGCGATCCCCGGTGGGCGGCGCTGGACGACCTGACGTTCGATGACGACTGAGGTCCCGGCACGAGCCTGGATCCGACCGCTTCGCTACCAAGATCGGCCCATGGTCCGGTGGTTGCGACCGCGGGAGATCGCCCGCGGTGCCTATGGCGAGTTTTTCGGTCGCCTGTTCGGATCCTTCGCCGACAGTCGGGAGCGTCAAGCCGCCCTGCGCACTCCGGTGGTCCACCATTGCCAAGGGCCCGTCACCGGCGATCGATTGACCGACATGCAGCCCGACGAGTGGTTCGTGGGCTGCAACGACCAGTTGCCCTGGCACCGTTCGGCCGACCGGCCGAGTGAACTCTGGGTCGATTACGTGGCCGACATAGGCGACGGTTTCAGCCCGACCTTCACCATCGCCGAGCAGATGGCCCGACCGGTGACCGAACTCGATGGGTCGGACGGCTCGGTGTGGCGTCTGCCGCGGGCCGACCTCCTGGTCATGGGCGGTGACGAGGTCTATCCGGCGGCAAGCCCGGACAACTACCGGGACCGCACCATCGGGCCGTATCGCACCGCCTTTCCCTTCCAGCCCGATGTGGCCCCGGTGCCCCTGTTCGCCATCCCCGGCAACCACGACTGGTACGACGGTCTCTCGTCGTTCCTGGAGCGGTTCACGGTCTTCGCCCCCGGCGACGACGCATCGACCTCCCGGGGTTGGTCGATCCATCAGACCCGGAGCTACTTCGCGGTCCAGCTCACCGACGTGTGGTGGGTCTGGGGAATCGACATCGCCCTCAACGCCGACATCGACGAGCCACAGATGCGGTACTTCCGCCACGTCGCCGCCACCATGCCGGCCGATGCCCGCATCATACTGTGCACCGGCAAACCGTCGTGGTTACTGCGGGCCCGGACCGGTGTCGGCCGTATCGGCCGGGACGGGCCGGGCGGTGCGGCCATGACCACCGACAACTGGGACAAGCTCACCTACTTCCTGAGGGAGACGCTGGGCGACGACGCGTCCACCGCAGTACGCCTCTTACTTTCGGGGGACAAACACTTCTACGCCCTGCACCAGCCAACCGACCGTCCCGATCTGCCCACCACCGTCGTGTCGGGTGGCGGTGGCGCCTATCTCGCCTCCACCTTGGAGGCGCCGCAGACGCTGGATCTGTCGTGGCGTTTCGGGGGTGAGGACCCGGTCGAATACACCTCGGTGGACGTCTGGCCGTCTCGACGCACGTCCTTCCTGCTGGGTTTGCAGGCCCTGTACAGGGTGCCGTTGTTGAACCCGGAGCTCGGTGGGGTGCTCGGGCTGTTGGCCGTGTTGTTCGCGCTGTCGGCCCGGGCCGGTATCAGCGATGTCGGCTCGATCACCCCGTTCGCCGACAGCGCCCTCTGGCAGGATCAACTCGATGTGCTGTGGGGGGCATTGCATAGCGTCGGTGGCTGGGCCGTGGCCGCCGCTCTGGCCGTGGCCCTGTTCGCCATGGCCAAGGCCCATCGTCGACCTGCGATGGTTGCAGGTGTGGCGGCCATCGCCCACCTCGCGCTGCACGCTGTCGCCGCCACCCTGTCAACCGCCCTTGCCGCTCGGCTGGCGGGTGAGGAGTCGCTGCGGGAACCGCCGATCGGACCACCGCCGTGGCTCGACCAGGTTTTCGGTCTCGACCGATGGCCGACCACGGTATTCGTCATTGGCGTCGTGGTGCTGGGATCGGTGTTCGGCGCCCTGGCCTATGCCCTGTATCTGGTGCTGGCCCAGTTGTTCGGGGTCAACCTGAACGAGCTGTTCGTGGGCATGCGCAGTCGGCACTACAAGCAGTTCGTGCGGATGCGGGTCAGCGACGATGCCGTCGAGGGTCACGTGATCGGCTTCGAACGTGTGCCCGACCGCCCGATGCAATGGGTCGACGGGGTGCCGATGGTCGAACCGTCGGCGGCTCGGCCTCGCCTGGTCGGTGGTTTCCGGGTGGAAGCCGACGGTGGGTGGAGAGCAGAATGGAACTCGGTAGCCTAGGCAGTCGCCCTGAAACGGGCGCGCACCCATCCATGTTCTGATCATCAGGTTGCTCCCGTGGCTGTCCCCAAGAAAAAGAAGTCGAAATCGAAGACCCGCAGCCGGCGTGCCGCGGCGTGGAAGCTGTCCGCTCCCTCGCGAAGCACCTGTGACCGGTGTGGCGCCACCAAGCTGCCCCATCGGGTGTGCCAGGCCTGCGGATGGTACAAGGGCCGTCAGGCCATCGAAGTTGCCGCCGACTGACAACTAGCCGGTGACAACCACAAGGCTCCCGGTCGCCGTCGATGCAATGGGCGGCGATGACGCGCCCAGGGTGGTGGTCGAAGGAGCCAGAATGGCGGCGGAACGCTTCGCCGTGCCTGTCGTGCTGGTCGGGGATCCCGATCGTCTGGGCGATGTGAATGGGTTGCCCGTGATCGCCGCCCGTGAGGTGGTGGCCATGGACGCCGAGCCGGCCAGTAGCGTCCGTCGGCTCAAGGACTCGTCAATCGTTCGCGCCGCCGAGGCGGTACGGGACGGTACGGCGTCGGCTGTTCTCAGCGCCGGGAACACCGGAGCGGCCATGGCCGCTTCGCTGCTCCGCATGGGCCGGATCAAAGGGGTGTCCCGGCCCGCCATCGCCGTGCCCTACCCGGTCATCGGTCGGGCCCCCACCACGGTTCTCGATTGTGGGGCCAACGCCGACTGCCAGCCCGAGTGGTTGGTCCAGTTCGCCCGGATGGGCACCGCCTACGCCCGCCAGCGGTTCGACATCGACCAACCACAGGTGGCCATCCTCACCATCGGCGAGGAGGCGGGGAAGGGCAACACCCTGGTGAAGACCGCGGTCACGCTCCTGGAGCACAATGACTGGGCGTCCGAGTGTGGGGCCCGCTACATCGGCAATATTGAAGGTCGTGACCTCATGACAGGTGTGGCCGACGTCGTCATCTGTGACGGTTTCACCGGCAATGTCGTCCTCAAATCATTGGAGGGCCTCTACGACATCTTTCGGGCTGCAGTCGAGACCGCGTTGTCCGAAACCGGCGTCAACCAGGTGGTCGAGGATGCGCTGGCCCCCGTTTTCCATCATTTCGATGCCAAGGCCACGGGGGCGGCCGTACTGCTCGGCACTCGGGGCCTGACCATGATCTCTCATGGATCGTCCACAGCGAACACCATTGCCAACGCCATCAGAACAGCAGATGAGATGAGTACGGTGGGCATCGTCGATCATGTCCGGGCCGCCGTTGGTGCCGCCGACGCCTAGCGGTTTTGCTAACCTGACACCGCATCAGGCCCGAACAGGTTCCCCGAAAGCAAGGACAACCGTACGAAAATGCCAGCCGAAACCCATATGGAGCAGTCGCCGATGAGCCGGGCCGAGATCTTCGAGCTGATACGTGACCGGCTGGCCGACATCCTGGAAATCGAACCCGATCAGATACGTGAAGGCGATTCCTTCGCCGACGATCTGGAGGCCGACTCGTTGGCTCTCATCGAATTGGTCGAAGCGTTGGAGGAGGAGTTGGGCGAGCGCACCGTCGGGTTCCGTATCGAGGACGAGGATCTGCAGGATCTCAAGAGCGTGCGAGATGCCGTCGATTATGTCGACCGCAAGGTCGGAGCCGGCTCCTGAACGATCCCGATCTCGCCCGGTTCTGTCGCCGTCTTGGTCATCAGTTCCAGGATCAGGGCTTGCTGGAGCGTGCCCTGACCCATCGGAGCTACTGCGCCGAGAACCCATCGACGACGTCCAATGAGCGTCTGGAGTTTCTCGGGGACTCGGTTCTGGGCCTGGTGGTCACCAACCACATCTTCGGTCGCTATCCCGATCTGCCCGAGGGCCAACTGGCCAAGCTTCGAGCCTCGGTGGTCAACACCATCACTCTGGCCAACCTGGCCACGGATCTCGAGCTGGGGGAGTTGTTGTTGCTGGGAAAGGGGAGGATCTGTCCGGGGGGCGGGAGAAGGAATCGATTCTGGCCGATGCCCTCGAAGCCCTGCTGGGTGCCATCTACGTCGATGGTGGCTGGCTTGTGGCCGAGCGCATCATTCTGGAGCTGACGAGGGACGCCATTCTCGACGCCGCCGAGCAACCGGGACGCAAGGACTACAAGACCCAGCTCCAAGAGCTGACGGCCCGTCTGGCACTGGGGAGCCCGGTGTACGAGATTAGCGGCTCGGGTCCGGACCACGACAAGCGATTCACCGCAATCACCATCATCGACGGGGTGCCTCGAGGTCGGGGGGCGGGAACATCGAAAAAACGGGCCGAGCAGGTGGCAGCCCGCTCGGCGTACGCTGCGGTACTGGCCCTATCGGGCAACGGAGAGGAACACCGTGACCAGTCTTGAACTACCCGAGATCGAGACCCTTCGCCGGGATCTCGAACGGGAGATCGTCGGCCGGAAGATCAAATCGGCCGAGGCGCTTGTGATGAAGCCGATCGCCGGTCTCAAGAGCAAGAAGGACTTCGACAAGAACCTTGTCGGGGCCAAAGTCGAGGAGGTCACCCGACACGGGCTCACGATCGTGGTGACGCTCGACAACGAGCATTCGATTCTCATCACGCTCGGCGAGAACGGTCGACTGGCCAAGAAGGCAACCAGGGAAGAGGTGGCCAGTGACATTGTGGCCGTCATCACCTTCACCCAGGGGGGCGACCTGAGGATCGCCGATCGCAAGGGCACGAGCTCAATCGAGATTGTGCACGACGACGATCTGGAGGCCACGCTGCCGGATCCCGACTCACTCGGGCTCGACCTGCTGGAGAGCCCGTTGTCGTGGGTGGACTTCGGCCGCCTGGTCATGGCCGAGGATCAGCCGCTGAAGCTCCTGCTGACCGATCCGTCGGTGTTCGTCGGAATCGGCGATATCTACAGCAACGAGATCCTGTTCGATGCCGGCCTCCGTCACGATCGTGTCAGTTCCGAACTCTCGACCCAGGAGATCCGGCGCCTCTACCGCTCGGTGGTGGGGACCTTGCACGACGCCATCAAATACCGGGGCACGTCGCTGGAGGTGAGGCCGTTCCTCGATCTGCACGGCCAACCGGGGGAGTACGCCGATCACCTGGCTGTCTACGGCCGGGCCGGTGAGTTGAGCCCCCGGTCCCGGGAGCCGATCAAGAAGACCAGCTTCAAGAATCAGGTGGTCTTCTACTGCAACACACAGGTGTAGGTTTTGCCGGGCGTTGCCCGGCGAACTCGAGTTTGCCTACGGCAATCTTCCGGCGGGACGGGGCATCTGGCTCGGACCGATCTCCCTCCTCCTCCCCGCCCGCTGCGGCGATTACTTTGTGCGTCGAAGGCCTCGAAAACGGTGGCTGGGGCGCACCGCCGATGAAGAGAGGATCCCCGGGTGGTGGGAGGCGACGGCTGTAAACTCGCAGAGGCCCGTTTTCCGGGGCGAAAGGTGGAGCGTGTTTCTCAAGTCGTTGACACTCAAGGGCTTCAAGTCGTTTGCCGAAGCGGCCGATCTCGTGCTGGAACCGGGGATCACCGTGGTCGTCGGACCCAACGGGAGTGGCAAGTCGAACGTGGTCGATGCCATGGCCTGGGTCCTCGGTGCCCAGGCTCCGTCGTCGGTTCGGTCCCAGAAGATGGACGACGTCATTTTCGCCGGGACTTCGTCGAAGAGGCCGCTGGGTCGGGCCGAGGTCTCGTTGACGATCGACAACAGCGATGGACAGCTTGCCATCGACTACAGCGAGGTCATGCTGACCCGCACTCTCTATCGCAGCGGCGAGTCGGACTATGCCATCAACGGCACCTCGTGCCGGCTGCTCGACATTCAGGAACTGTTGTCGGATTCCGGTGTCGGCCGTCAGCAGCACATCATTGTGTCCCAGGGGCGCATCGATGACGTGCTCAACGCCCGCCCTGAAGACCGACGGGCCATCATCGAGGAGGCGGCTGGGGTACTCAAGTACCGCAAGCGTCGGGAGCGGGCTGAACGCCGCCTGACCGCCACCGGGGAGAACCTGGCCCGACTTCAGGACTTGCTGCGGGAGGTCAAGCGCCAGATCCGACCGTTGGAGCGCCAGGCCGACGCCGCCCGCCGGCACGGCACGCTGGTCGAGGAACTGACGGGGTTGAAGATCCATCTTGCCGGCCGGCAACTGTCGGCCCTGCGGGGCCAGCTGGAAACCGGTCGCCGCCTGCGCCGTGAACTCGACGAGCGAGCAGGCGGGCTCACCAGCAGGCTGGCCCGCCTCGATGCCGCCGTGGTCGAGGGCGAGTCCGAGCTGTCGGCCCTCGGGGCCTCCGATGTGGCCGACGTGCTGAGCCGGGCCAAGAGCATGGCCGAGCGGGTCCGGGGTCAGCGCAATGTGGTGGGGGAGCGGCGGACCCGGCTCGAGGGTGAACTCCAGGCCGCGGTCGACGATGGTGTGGTGGCCAACCTCGAGGCCGAGGCGGCCCGTATGGCGGCCGAGATCACGGTGGCCGAAGCAGAGATCGGGAACCTGCAGCCCGAGTTCGCAGCCCTGGCCGAGTCGGAGGAACGGCTCAACACCGAACAGCTGACCTTCGACACCGAATGGGGCGACTCGCTGGCCCCGGGCCCCAATCGGGCAGCCGAATTGCGCACCAGGATCACCGCCCTGGCCGAGGCCGCCGGGCGCAACGACCACGAGCTGAAGCGACTCGCCGACCGAATCCAGGCCGTGGACCAGCGCCACAACTCCGCCATTGAGGCTCGCGACCGAGCCCAACACACCATCGACGATCACGACAGCCGTCGGCCCGAGTCCGAACGGGAACAGGCCGATGTCGCCGGCCGCGTCGTGGCCGCCATCGACCAGGTGGAGCAGCTGCAGGAACGGCGGCGCGACGCCGATCGAGCCGTCAGCCGGTGGCAGGCCCGGGCGGAGGCCCTTGAGCAGGCACTGGACGATGTCCGGTCTCGGGCCGGCGTCGATGCCCTTCGAGACACCGAGGGCGTTCTGGGCACCTTGCTCGATCTGGTCGAGATCGACGACGGATGGGAGGCCGCGGTCGAGGCCGCCGTCGGTGACGCCTTGCTTGCGGTCGTGGTCGACAGCCCGCAGAACGCCCGGCAGGCCCTGGTGGCCCTGGAGGACAAGGATCTGGCTGGCGGTGTGCTGGCCCTGGGTGCCGCCGCCTCGACCTCGGTCGCGTCGGTCGCCGCCGGTCGGGCGTTGCGGCCCCATGTACGAGCGTCGCGACCCGATGTCGACGCCCTGCTCGATGTCCTTTTGGGTCGGGTGGCTGTGCTGGACGGTGGCTGGCGCCCGTGGCTCCATACGATTCTCGACCACCCCGATCAGGTGTTCGTCACCGCCGAGGGGGATCGGTTCAGCCGCCGCGGCTGGCGACTGCGCCAGGGCGGGACCGGGGCCACGGGGGCCGCGCTGGAGGAAGCCCGGGCTCAGGAGGCCGAGGCTGCGGAGCACGCGGCCACGGTGGCCGATCGCCTACAGCATGCCACGCTCGAGTTGGAACAGCGCCGGCACGACCAGCACAAACTGGACGAGTCGCTCCGGCAGGCCACGGCCGAGTTCGATCGGGCCGTGTCGGCCCGGGATCAGGCAAGTACCGAGATCGCCCGGCTGGAGGCTGATCGCCGGGATCTCATCGACCAGCGCCACGAGGTCGTGGCCCGACGCCGGGACGATGCCGACCAGCTGGAGGCGTTGACCGCCGAGCTGCCGGCGGCCGAGAACGAGGAGTCGGAACACCGCAATCGGGCCGAGGCCCTCGCCCGGTCGCGCACGTCTCTGGAGGAGCGGTCCCGGGCGGTGGCAACCAAGCGGACCGAACTCGAGGTCCGAATCGTCTCCATCGAGGAGCGTCGGGATCAGCTCGTCCACCGCCGCCGCGAGACCGAGGCCCGGCTGGAGCGGCTGGTCAACGAGCGGGAGCAGGCCCGGGAGCGTCGGGTTCGGATCGAGGCCGCCATCGCCGCCGTGGCCGAACTCGATCACCGGTTGCTGGAGCATCAGGGGACGCTGGGTCAATGGATCGAGGTGCTGGAGGCCGAGCAGCGGGCTCAGTCCGAGGCGGCCCGTCGGGTGTCGGCCGAGTTGAGCGCTCGCCGGGGTGATCGGGTTGCGGCCGAGAAGGAGTTGGCCGAACTGCGTGAGCGGCAGAATCGCCTGGAGCTCGACGACACCGAGCACCGGGTGAAGCTGGAAGCCCTTACCGAGGCGTTGCGTCGGGAATTGGACACCGATCCGGAGATCGCCATGACCACCGAGTGTCCGGAGTTCGAGGGCGACGCCACACCCGAGGCCCGGGTCCGGGAATTGGAGCGGGAACTCAAGATCATGGGCCCCATCAACCCCCTGGCCCTCGAAGAGTTCGAGGAGTTGAAGGAGCGGCGTGACTTCCTCGACTCCCAGCTCAACGACGTGAAGACGGCTCGGCGGGACCTCCACAAGCTGATCCGATCCATCGACGAGGAGATCGTCGCCGTCTTCACCGCCGCCTTTGCCGACGTGGCCACCAACTTCTCCCACCTCTTCACCACCCTGTTCCCGGGTGGTAGAGGCAGCCTGGTCCTGACCAACAGCGACGACATCCTGAACTGCGGGATCGAGATCGAAGGCAAGCCGTCGGGGAAGAACGTCAAGAAGCTCTCGTTGCTGTCGGGCGGTGAGCGGGCCCTGGTGGCTCTGGCCTTCCTGTTTGCGGTGTTCCGCAGTCGACCCTCACCGTTCTACGTGATGGACGAGGTCGAGGCCGCCCTCGACGACATGAATCTGTCCCGGTTTCTGGCCCTGGTGGAGGAGTTTCGCAAGGAGGCCCAGCTCATCATCGTCAGCCACCAGAAGCGAACCATGGAGGCGGCCGATGTGCTCTATGGTGTCAGCATGAAGCCCGGCGGATCGTCGAAGGTCGTGACCGAGAGGGTGACCGAGCGTCATGCCGGCCGCATCCCGGACCTGCCGCCTCCCCTCACCGTGGACGAATTGGTGGTGGACGAGTCGACGGTTGACGAGTCCGATGTCGTGCTCGATCTCAGTGGGGACGAGCCGGACGTCGATTTGACCGGATGGACCGATGGGGAATCGGCCGCCGGTCATAGGTTCGACGAATCGGCCTGATCACAACGATCCATCGAGCTTCTACTTTATTGTCCGGACAATTAGGTATGATGACGAATGCCGGTTGTGAGCTCCGAGACGGATCGAACCGGCAACCCGCTCACGATTTGAGGAGATGCCATGAGCCTTCGACTTGGCGATACAGCCCCCGACTTCAGCGCCGATACCACCGACGGCGAGATCAGCTTCCATGAATGGCAGGGTGACTCGTGGGTGGTGTTCTTCAGCCATCCCGCAGACTTCACCCCGGTTTGCACCACCGAACTGGGCCGGGCCTCCGGTCTGAACGCCGACTTCTCCAGCCGCAATGTCAAGCTGATCGCGCTCTCGGTCGACTCGGTCGAGGACCACCATGCGTGGGCCCCCGACATCGGTGAGGTCACCGGCAATGCCCTGTCCTTCCCTATCATCGCCGACCCCGACAAGCGGGTGTCGGAACTCTACGACATGATCCACCCCGGCGAAGGCGACACGTCGACCGTCCGCTCGGTGTTCTTCATCGACCCCGAGCACAAGGTCCGCACCATCCTGACCTATCCCAAATCGGTCGGACGCAACTTCGACGAGATCATCCGCGTGGTCGACGCCCTGCAGGCCACGGACAACTATCCAATCGCCACGCCTGTCGATTGGCGTCCCGGCGATCGTGTGATCGTGCCTACGACGATGTCCACCGACGAAGCCAAGACCAAGCTGGAAAACGTGGAGGAGCTCAAGCCCTACCTCCGCTACGCCGACGCTCCCGCCGGCTGAAGCGAGAGCTCAGCCGCCGGGGCTCGGCCGGCCAAGGCCCAGAGTGCGGGCGACCGCTCCGGATCAGGGAAGCCGTTGGAACCACAGGAGGCTGAAGACTGCAGACAGGGCGAGCACACCCAGACCACCGCCGACGAACCAATCGGTGATTTCACGATCCACGCTTTCGTAGCCGATTGCCGAGCCGATGTCGGCGTAGACCGCCTCCAGTTCGTCCAGTGACTGCGCGGTGAAGAAGGCGCCACCGGTGTTGTCGGCGATGGTTCGGAGGTTGTCTTCCTCAACCGGAACCGGGATGGGTTCGCTCTCCTCGAACTCGGTGCGAGGGTCGTCGTAGACGATGGTTCCCCGGGTGGTGCCGAACGCGATGGTTGAGACCGGAATCTCGGCCTGCTGGGCCGCCACCACCGCCTCGGCATCGGGCCGGCCAACGGTTGTCTGGCCGTCCGAAAGCAGCACGATGCGGGCCGGCGGGAGGTCGTTGGTGCCGTCTGACGGCGCATTCAGCAGGGCATCGATGGAGGTGAAGATGGCCTCACCGATGGCAGTGGACTCGGCCAGCTTCAGGTTGTCGACGGCCGTGTAGGCCGCTTCGCGGTCATCGGTCGGTGGCACCAGGACCGATGCGGTGCCGGCGAAGGCCACCACTCCCACGTTCAAGGTGGGTGGCAGCTCCTCGATGAATCGTTTGGCCGCCACCTGGGCCGCCTGAAGCCGATCGGGTTCGACGTCGGTGGCCTGCATCGACAGGGAGACGTCGATGGCCACCACCACCGTTGCCCTCTCCCGGGGAACCTGAACCTGTCGGGCCGGTTGGGCGAAGGCGGCCACAAGGGTGGCCAGGGCAAGGAGGAAGACGCCGGCCGGCAGGTGACGGCGGAAGCCGGGTCGCTCCGGGGCCACCGAGTCGAAAAGCTCTGATGAGCTGAACCGCAGGGCGTAGGCCTTGCGTTGACGCTGAATCACCACATAGACGACGGCCAGCGCCAACACCCCCACCAGCAGCCAGAGCCGCAGAGGGCTGAGGAACGACAGGTCGATCATCAGCGAACCCCCCGGAGTCGGAGCTGCCGTTGGGCCACGAAGCGAACCAGGTCGTCAAGCCAATCCCGGTCGGTCGACAGCACCAGATGCTCGACGTGGGCGTGGCGGAGGTCGTCGCTGACCGTTTGCTGGCGCTCGGTGGCGGCCCGAGCAAAGGCTTCCCGCACCGACTTCTTGTGGGTGGCCAGCTCCCGGATCCGGCCGGTGGCCGGATCCCGGACCGTGATCAGGCCGACATTGGGCAGCTCGAACTCCCGCTGATCGACGACTTGCACGGCCAGAACGTCATGTCGCCGGGCCAGGATGCCGAGAGCGGTTCCCCAGCCCGGCTCGACCTGGAAGTCCGAAATGACAGCCACCAATCCTCGCCGCCGGGCCACCGATGCCAGCCGGCCGGCGGCATCGGCCAGGTCGGTCACGCCGGTGTTGTCCTGGCGTGGGGTCTCGGCGATGTCGTGCAGAATGCGGAGCATGTGCTTCCTCGACCCACGGGCCGGAATGACAACCGGTTCGCCCCGCCCGGCCAGGACGGCCCCCAGCTTGTTGCCGTCGCGACCGGTGAGAAAGCCGACGGCGGCCGCCGCGGCCAGTCCGAGATCACGCTTCTCCCGCTGCGCCGTGCCGAAATCCATGCGGGCAGATCGGTCGATGATGAGCCAGGTCTGCAACTCGCGTTCGGCGATGGTCTGACGAATGTAGACCTCGGGTAGCCGGGCGGTGACATTCCAGTCGATGCGACGTACGTCGTCGCCCGGTTGGTACTCCCTGGTCTCGCCCAGCTCCGTGCCGTGACCCGGAACCAGACCCCGATGATCGCCATGGAGCAGCCCGTCGAGCCGGCGGGTCACCTCCAGCTCCAGGCGTCGCAGCAGCTCCCGGGTGGACGGCTCGACCACGGTCAGCGGCGATGGGGACGGGGCACCAACGGTTGGTGGGCCGGAGGGCGGCGGGGGTGAGGTGGGGCGGGATCGAGACATGGCTGAGGGGGTGGACGTCGGGGACGGCCGCGACTATCGGTCGCCGAGATGTTGATCGGCGGGGGTCACGGCGGCGGCCGGGACCACGGTCAGGATGCGGTTCAGCACGTCGTCGGCTGAAAGGCCCTTGGCCAGCGCTTCGTAGGACATCATCAGCCGATGCCGCAACACATCACGGGACACGTCGAAGACGTCCTGCGGGGTGACATAGTCTCGGCGGCGCATCAGGGCCAGGGACCGACCGGCAGCCACCAGACCCAGCGTGGCCCGGGGGCTGACCCCGAACTCGATCATGGGTTCCAACTCGGGCAGACCCCGAAGTCCGGGCTCACGAGTGGCCATCACCAGATCGACGGCGTATTGGGCCACGGCGTTGTCGACATACACCCGATCGGCCAACTTCTGCATGTCCTCCAACTCGCTCAGGCTCATGACCTGGGATGCCTCGGGAATCGAGACGCCGACCCGGCGAACGATCTCCAGTTCCTCGTTGGGCGATGGGTAGTCGACCAACACCTTCATCAGGAATCGGTCCCGCTGGGCCTCGGGCAAGGTGTAGACACCCTCGGACTCCACCGGGTTCTGGGTGGCCAGGACCAGGAACGGAGACGGTAGCGGTCGGGTGGTCCCGCCGATCGAGACCTGACGTTCGGCCATGACCTCGAGGAGGGCCGACTGAACCTTGGCGGGGGCCCGGTTGATCTCGTCGGTCAACAGGAGGTTGGCGAATACGGGCCCCCACTCGATGTCGAACTTCTCCTCGCTGGAACGCCAGATCCTGGTACCGATCAGATCGGAGGGCAGCAGGTCGGGAGTGAACTGTAGGCGCACGAAACTGCCGCCGATGGCCTGGGCCATGGTGGACACGGCCAAGGTCTTGGCCAGTCCGGGCAACCCCTCCAGCAGGATGTGCCCCTTTGCCAGCAGACCGACCAGGAGTCGCTCGATCATCTGATCCTGGCCGACGATGACCTTCTTGATTTCGAACAGCACCCGTTCCAGATGCTGACCGGCGACCTCCGGGCTCAGCCCGCCACCAGTCGGTGCGCTATGGGCCGAGGGTGTTTCGAGGTGGTCGGACCCGGCCGGCCCCGGGGGGCCTCCGAGCTGCACCGACTCGGAGAACGGCGCCGCTGCCGGCGTGGGTGCAGGCTGCGTTGGTGGGGAATCGTCCATTGCGTCCATGGTGAAGCCAATTCTGCAGTCGAATGTCGAAAGCGGGAATAAACGATGGAGGGGCGGGCCGTCGGTTCCATCGGGACCACTCCCGGCGGCCGGTTCGGGCCTGTGTCGAGTGTACGGCACCGGCTACCGCCAACCCGAGCGGTGGCCAGTACGGTAGGGACCGTGCGATTGTTGGTGGTGGATGACGAACCGGAACTTGCCTCGGCTGTGGCCGGCGCCCTGCGCCGAGAAGGCTATGCCGTCGATGTGGCCAATACCGGTCAGGATGCGCTGGATCGGATGATCATCAATCCCTACGATCTGGTTCTGCTCGATCTCACCCTGCCCGACATCGACGGTCTCGAGGTGTGCCGCACCGTCCGCACCGACCCCATGTTCGATCCCGCCACCCGGATTCTCATGGTCACGGCCCGGGACAGTGTGGACGAACGGGTGGCCGGTCTGGACTACGGGGCCGACGACTATTTGGTCAAACCGTTTGCTTTACCGGAGCTTTCGGCTCGGGTCCGTACGTTGTTGAGAAGGGAAACGACTGGCGGTGACGCCGTGTTGCTCGCCGGAGAGCTCGCCCTGGACACGGCCCGCCAGCTCGTTTCCTGGAACGACGAGTCCATTGATCTCACGACCAAGGAATTCTCACTCTTGCGCTACTTCATGTCTCACCAAGGAGAGGTTCTCTCCCAGGAGCGGCTGTTGGAGCACGTGTGGGATGAGATGCTCGATCCCTTCACCAATACGGCCCGGGTCACGGTCGGCACGCTGCGACGAAAGCTGAAGGCTGCGACCGATCGGGACTTCATCGAAACGGTGATTGGGAGCGGCTACCGGTTCGTGGCTCCGGGGTAGGGCGGACCCGATGCCGTCGCTGGCCCCGTTGAGCCCGCCCCACTGGACCCAGTCCGTCAAGTTCCGGCTGGCCCTGACCTATGCCATCACCGTGTACGCAGTGGGCAGCCTTCTGGTCGGTGGCATGTACGCCTGGCAGTCCGAGCAGCTCGATGAATCGGTCATCGTCGGCCGGCGGGTGGTGTTGGAGAACACCGAAACCGGTGCCAGGCTCGACGTCACCCGGCTCATGGCCGATGACCTCAGCCGGGAAGCGTTGCTGGCCATGGAACGTAGCGCCTACCTTCGGGCCCTTGACAATCTTCGCAAGGCGACCATCATCGGATTGATGGTGTTGGTGCTGGTGGCATTCGCCATCGGCTGGGTGCTGGCCCATATTACGCTGCGCCCCGTCAATCGCATGGCGGCAGTGGCGCGCGACATCAGCGGCTCCGATCTGTCCCGACGCATCGGCCTCCACGGCCCCAACGACGAGTTCAAAGGCTTGGCCGACACCATCGACTCCATGCTCGACCGCCTCCAGGCCGCGTTCGAGGATCAGCGCCGCTTTGTCCAGGACGCGTCCCATGAGCTTCGAAATCCCTTGGCCGTAGCCCGCACCAATCTGGAGTTGGCGTTGTCCGATCCCGACGCCACGGCGCCGGAACTACGAGCCTCGGCCGAGGTCGCCCACCGCTCCACCGAGCGCATGGCCGTGCTGGTCGACGATCTCCTCAATCAGGCCCGGACCGGTGTCCCGGCGGTACAACTTCGTCGCGTCGACCTGAACGCAGTGGCCGGCATGGTGGCCGAGGAGTACCGAACCATGGCCCGGGCCGCGTCGGTATCGATCGTGCTCGAATCGCCCGAGCCTGTGGTCATACTCGGCGATCCAACGGCTATCACCCGGGCCGTGGCCAACCTCGTCTCCAATGCAATCCGCTACGCCCCGTCGGGCACGGCGGTATCGCTGTCGGTTGGTCGAGAAGGACACGAGGCTGTGGTCTCGGTGGTCGACCGGGGGCCCGGTCTGTCACCCGAGGAGCAGTCGAAGGTCTTCACCCGGTTCTGGCGGGCCGACCAATCCAGTCCCGGAGTCGGTCTCGGCCTGAGCATCGTGCAGCAGATTGCCCGCCGTCACGGCGGCCTGGCGGAGGTGACCTCTGCGCCCGGCCTCGGAGCGACGTTCCGCCTGCGACTTCCGCTGGTTACAGACGGTGCAGGTGTGGGTACGACTCCGCCGAGTCCCGATCCGCAATCGAACACCGGCGCCGACCTGGACCGGGGCAAGCACATCGCTATGAAGACCGAATCACACACCGACACACACACGAACACAGGAAATCTCGCTGACCTACAAGCTGGCGACGAGGGGGCACTGTCGATACTGTTGATATGCAGAAAAGGAGTCGTTCGTGACTGAGCAATTCTCGTCCAACGCCGCCGCCGATCCCACCACGCCTCTTCCCGCCGGGCTCCGGACCGAGTCCGATGGAAGTCCGTTGAGCTCGTTCGCTCCACCGGTCGGGCCCCGGCCGTCTTCTCCGGCCATGGGACCGGCGTACCTGCCGCCGGTTTCACCCCCGCCCGGGCCGGGCTCCGACCCGTGGCCGTCGTTCCGATTCGAGTCCCGACAGCCGAGCCGACCGGCTACATCATCGGGCACGCAATCGACGACCTCATCTCGGCCGATCAACGGGCGCCCATTGGGTCACTCGTCGGCTGAAAGCACACGTCGGTTCGCACCCAGCGGCCCGCCCGGTCCGCCGGTGGGTCCCGGGACGCCGGCCGCCACGCCCGGAGTGGGCCGGTCCGGTCGCTGGGGCTGGCGGGCCCTGGTGGCATTCGTGGCCGGTGGTCTGGTTGCGTCCTCCGGGTTCGCCGCGTCCCAGCTGACCATCAACGACGATGACGCCGCCGCCCCCACCCCCTCAACCGTGATGTTGGAGACTGGGGCAGCCGGGGCCGAGGACAGCGGCTCTCAGGACACCCCGGCCCCGGTCGATGTGGACGAACCGGCGGCGTACGTCGCACAAGTTCTGGGCCCGTCCGTGGTCCAGGTCGAGACCGAGTTCGGGCTCGGCTCCGGTGTTGTCTACGACGACGGTCTGATCATCACCAACAACCACGTCATCGAGGGCTCGAACAATCAGCGGGTCCGGCTGGCCGACGGTCGGATCCTGCAGGCCGACGTCATCGGTACCGATCCCAATGCCGACATCGCCGTACTGTCGGTGGGAGATGGCTCCAACCTTCCGATCGCCGAGTTGGCGGTTGGGGAGGAGATCCAGGTAGGTCAGCTCGCAGTGGCCATCGGGTCCCCGTTCCAGCTTCAGCAGTCGGTCACCGCCGGGATCGTGTCGGCCGTGAATCGCCCCGTGCCCAATCGGGAACGCACGGCGGTCGTGGCCATGATCCAGACCGACGCACCCATCAACCCCGGCAACTCGGGCGGCGCCCTGGCTGACAAGGAAGGCCGAGTCATCGGTATCAACACCGCCATTCAGACCGACGGCTTGAGCGGAACCAACGCCGGTGTCGGGTTCGCCGTGCCCATCGACACCGCAGTGCGTATCTCGAACCTTCTGGTCGCCGGGGACCCCATCGAGTCGGGGTTCCTCGGTGTGACCGGGGATGAACCGTCCGATGGAAGCGCCGGGGTGGAGATCGCATCGGTCGAGCCCGGCTCGGCCGCCGAAGTGGCCGGGCTGGAGGTCGGCGACCGGGTGCTCAGCATCGACGGTGCGCCGGTCACGGCAATTGAAGAACTGGCCGGACTGGTGCTGGCCCGCCAGGCCGGCGACGAGGTCACGCTCAAGGTGGTGCGGGACGGCCAGGACCTCGAGGTCGACGCAGTGCTCGGTCTCCGGGAAACCGGCAACTAGCACCCGGCACCCCTGGCCGGCGCAAGCCGACAGCGACCGGTGCCGGTGGCGTCCGCTTCGTAGCCCGCTTCGGTGAACGGCCGGCGTCCGCCGCCCGCAAGCCGGTGGCTTGATCGGTAGGATCGAACACGATGGATACCACCCTGTTAGTCATTCTCATCGTGGTCGCCGTGGTCGTGGTCGGCCTGGTCGGTGTGTGGTACACCACCAGCCGTCGGCGCCTGCCTCAGGCCCCGACCGAACCAGAGGTCGTCGATCGAACCGACACCGGCGGCGGTGTCGAAGTCCTGGAGCGTCCGGTCGAGGTTGCCCCGGTCGAGGTTGTCCCAGAGGCGCCGCCGGAGATCGCCGAACCGGAGCCGGTGGTCGAGCCGTCGTTCTTCGAAAGGTTGGGCAAGGCCCGCAGCGCCTTCACCGGCTATCTCGCAGGCCTCGTCGGCCTGTCCAAGGTGGGTGAGGACGAGTGGGAGGAGCTGGAGGAGGCCCTGATTCGGGCCGATGTCGGGGTCAAGACCTCCATGTCACTCATCGAGGACGTGCGGACCATGGCCAAGGAGGCCGGGGCCGAGGATGGTGTCGCCGTGTTGGGTTTGCTGAAACAGCGTATGCACGAGGAGCTGAAGGGCAAGGATCGTAGCTTGCGTCTGGACGATGATGCCACCAATGTGTGGTTGTTCGTCGGCGTGAACGGTGTGGGCAAGACGACGACCATCGGCAAGATCGGTCGCCGCCTGGTCGACGAGGGTCACAAGCCGCTGATGGCGGCCGGCGACACGTTCCGGGCGGCGGCGGCCGAGCAGCTGACCATGTGGGCTGAGCGTGCCGGAACCGAGATCGTCAGGGGCAACGAGGGCGGTGATCCGTCCTCGGTCATTTTCGACGGTGTGCAGGCGGCGGCGGCACGGGGTCGCGAACGTCGTGCTGGCCGATACCGCCGGTCGGCTCCACAATAAGGCCAACCTGATGGAGGAGTTGGCCAAAGTCCGTCGGGTGGCGGCCAAGGAGCCGGGCACGGTCACCGAGGTGTTGCTGGTGCTTGATGCCACCACCGGTCAGAACGGCCTGAGCCAGGCCAAGGTCTTCACCGAGGCGGTGGAGGTCACCGGAGTGGTCCTGACCAAGCTGGACGGATCGGCCAAGGGCGGTGTGGTCTTCGCCATCGAATCCGAGCTCGGGCTTCCGGTGAAGCTGGTCGGACTGGGTGAGGGGGTCGGCGATCTGGTCGACTTCGACCCCGACGCCTTCGTCGACGCTCTCTTCGAGTAGCGTCCCGTCTCGACTGCAGTGAGCGCCGATTCGTTCGACCAGGTTCGGTTTCCTCTGGGTGAGTTCCTGGGCCTGACCATCAACCAGGGGGAACCGTCATCGGGTCGGGCCGATGTGGGATTGGAGGTGGGGGACAACCATCTGAACCCCCACGGAATGGCCCACGGCGCCGTGGCCTTTGCCATGATGGACACTGCAATGGGTGCTGCCGTCATGACCATCGTGCCCGAGGGTCATCTGTGTGCCACCATCGAGGTTCACACCCGGTTCCATCGCCCGGTCCGACCGGGGCCGCTGGTGGCCGAGGCGACGGTGCTGACCCAGGGCCGTCGCGTCGTCCATCTCGAAGCTCGCACCACCGACGCCGAGGGGCGCCTGGTGGCCAGCGCCACGTCCAGCTTTGCCGTGTTCCAGCCCATGGCCGTCACCGGCGACGAGGACTGACCGACGGTTCCGGCGCCGGGGTCAGTGGCCGGATCCTGGTTGGGGGGAGGGAGGCGGCCGGAAGAAGGCGGCCAGCATGGCCACGGCGGTGGACAGGCCGCCACCGGCGGCCAGCAGCAGTCCGAGCCAGCCGTCGAGGTCGTCGTCGATGCCGAGGGCGGCGTCAATTGACCACCGGCCCGGGCCGAGCATGGCTAGCCCCACCGCCATGACGGCGATGATGAACACGTACTCCCAACCCTCGTTGAGGATGAAGAAGCCGTTGTGCCGGTGGACCGTCCACCCGGCCACGGTCATGACCCCGACGACGCCGGCGGCCGCCGGGGTGTGGAGCAGCCCGAGGGCCAACAACAGCCCGGCCCCGACCTCGGTAGAGGCTGCCATCAGGGCGTGGAGCCGGCCCGGCCTCATGCCGATGGAGTCGAACCACCTGGCCGTTCCGGGGATTCGGCCGCCGGTGAAGAACTTGCCGTAGCCGTGGGCCGCCAGCATCAGCCCCAGCGAGACCCGCATGACCAACAGGGCCAGGTCCTGGGCTTCGTTGTAGTCCATGCGCGCTGCCTCCTCTCTCGGTCCGGTTCCGCCTCCGTTGCCCGGTGCGTATGGTGAACCGATGGTAGACCACGACCATTCCACTCCGCTCCGGTCGGAGGGTGAAACCGATCTCGGCATCATGCTGGCAACGCTGACGGTGAGCCGCCGTGACGGAGTGCGTCATGTGGTGAATCTGTCGGCCGAGGAGTGGTCGGACTGTGTGGACAAGGGCGAGGTCCCGTCCGCCGTCGACGCCGTGATCGCCGAACCCGGTGAGAGGACGGTCACGGTGGTCTGTACCGGGGATGAACTGGCGGCTCGGGGCTGGCGATCCGGGTTCACCGCCGTCTGGCTCACCTTGGACGTCCATAGCTCTCTGCTGGCCGTGGGGCTGACCGCCGCGGTGTCAACCGCGCTGGCCCGGGCCGGCATCCCGGCCAACATGATCGCCGGCTTCCACCACGACCACATCCTGGTACCCGAGGATCGGGCCGATGAGGCGGTGAGCTGCCTGCAACGCCTGTCCCGGGAGTCCCCGGCCCGGGCATCCGGTTCGAAACGACGCGGTTGAGAACCAAGTGTGGTCGGAAGATCGGTGCGGCCGGAAGATAGGATTGGGCCCGAAGATAGGATTATGAGGCCATGTTTGAAGCACTGACCGACACATTCGAGGGCATCTTCAGCCGCCTGTCCAGAAAGGGCGTGCTCACCGAGTCGGATGTCGACGAGGTACTGCGGGAGATCCGGGTCGCCCTGCTCGAGGCCGACGTCAACCTGACCGTCGTCAAGAACCTGCGAAACCGGATCAAGGAGCGGGCCGTCGGCGAGGAGGTCCACAAGGCCCTCAATCCGGCCCAGCAGGTGGTGAAGATCGTCAACGAGGAGCTGACGGCCAGCCTCGGTGGCGAGACCATCGACATCGGCTACGCCTCCAAGCCCCCGACCGTGGTCATGATGGCCGGTCTCCAGGGCTCGGGCAAGACCACCAGCTCGGCCAAACTGGCCCGCTGGTTCAAGAGTCAAGGCCGCAACCCGCTGCTGGTCGGGGCCGACCTGCAACGTCCGGCGGCCGTGGAGCAGCTGCGCACTCTGGGCCGTCAGATCGATGTTCCCGTCTACAGCGACCCCTCCGACCCGATCTCGGTGGCCACCAACTCGCTGGCCGAGGCCCGGTCCAACGGTCGGGACGTGGTCATCATCGACACCGCCGGTCGTCTGGCCATCGACGAGGCCCTGATGGAGGAGGTGCGCCGCATCTCCCAGGCCACGTCACCCCACTACACCTTCCTGGTGGTCGACGCCATGACCGGCCAGGATGCGGTGACGGTGGCCGAGGCGTTCCATGAGAAGCTGGCCCTCGACGGCGTCATCCTGACCAAGCTCGACGGCGACGCCCGCGGCGGTGCCGCCCTCTCGGTCAAGGAGGTTGTGGGCAAGCCCATTGCCTTCGCCGCCACCGGCGAGAAGATCGAGGACTTCGATCTGTTCCACCCCGACCGCATGGCCAGCCGCATCCTGGGCATGGGCGACGTCATGACGCTCATCGAAAAGGCGGAGCAGACCTTCGAACAGGAGGAAGCCGAGGAGGCGGCGGCCCGTCTGCTGGAGGGCCAGTTCACCCTCGACGACTTCCTGGAGCAGATGCAGCAGCTCAAGAAGATGGGCCCGCTGACCAACCTGATGGGCATGCTGCCCGGGTTGCCCAAGGAGATGCGAGACGTCGACATCGACGATCGGGAGGTCAATCGGGTCGAGGCCATCATCAAGTCGATGACCGCCGAGGAGCGAGCCAAGCCCGACATCATCGATGCGTCCCGTCGGGCCCGTATCGCCAACGGCTCGGGCACCAATCCGACCCAGGTCTCGGGTCTGGTCACCCAGTTCAACGAGATGCAGAAGATGATGAAGCGTTTCGGGGGTATGGGAACCAAGTCACGGCGCAGCGCCCGCAAGAGCAAGGGTCGCAAGGGCAAGAAGGGTGGGTCCGCCCGGCAGGGTGGGGGCCGGGTCACCGCGAAAGGTGGCGGCCGGGTCACACCGAAGGGCGGCCGGGTCACACCGAAGGGCACCAAGTCGAACAGGGCGCCACTGATGCTGCCCGGCCTCGACCGGCTCGACGAGTCGGAGCTGGAGAAGATGGCCAAGAACCTCGAGGGCTTCGACCTCTAGATGTGACGACCGGGAGGTTGTCCTTGGGGGGGGGGTGTGGTTGGCGAGGGTGTCCAGGCCACGGTTGATGCCGTGCCGGGGTCCGGCCCCGGCCCGGGGCCTATTCGGTTTTCAAGGGTCAGGTGTGGAGCGGCGCGAGTGTGCCGGGTCAGGCCACGGCCTGTACGAGATCACGCTTCCACTTGTTATCGGGGATCACAGTTTTGCCGGGCGTTGCCCGGCAAACCCGAGTTTGCCTGCGGCAAACATCGAAGGATTTGTCCGTTGGCGAGCGAGGTTGCCGTTTTGCCGTCCTTCGTCCGGCAAACCCGAGTTTGCCTTCGACAAACGTCGCAGGATCTGCCCTGGTCCGACGCGGCGAGTTTGCCGTCCGGCAAACTCGGGTTGGACTTGGGAAGCAAGGCCATACGGTGTCGGGGTTCAGGTACCGCTCCAGGAAGTTCTCCAGGATCTTCTGGCCGATCACCAGATTCACCACCGGGGTGGTGGTGGCCGACCCCGGCGCTTCAGCCCCACCAACGATCAGGCCAACGAGGGCTTGGCCCCGCCGCCGATTCGGTGTCGCTGCGTTGCCGGGCCTTTCGGATTGTTGGCGGAACAGGCGCTGCATCTCATCACCCAACGCCGTGCCGACCGCAGCGGCTGACAGGGGGTCGAGGTGGAACCGGCCATCGATGGAGCCGTCGGTGTTGGTGTTCCAGGTGCACGAGGTCTTCTTGACCTGCCCGGTCACCTCGTCGGACGTGGTGTGGTTGATCAACCACACGGTGAGCCGGTTGGTGAACTCCACAAAGTCATGATCCCGGGCAGCGGCCACCAGCTCGTCCTGGGACGCCAGCAGGGCGTCTCGGCGGTCGGGTGTGTCCAAGCTCTTCAATTCCCGTAGGTGCCGGAGGGTCAATACCCCGTCGGCTGCCGCAGCGAAGCTGGGGAACTGGTCGAGCCATTGCCCGGTGCGAGCGGTGGCGTGGATTTCCCGGGCCGGCGCCCCGGTTTCGGCGGCCACAACCTGCGACGCGTTTCGGAACCCGAGGTCTCTCAGCACGCCTGGCGCTTCGGAGGCGGTGTCGGCGGCCGCCAACACGGTGGCTCGTATGGCGTCGAGCCGGGCCGTCAACCGTTGCAGGCGACAGGCTCGGTCCAGCAGCTCGGCTACAGGGAGGCAGGCGGGGTTGGTTGCCACCATGGCATCGAGAGCGGTCTCCAACGGCGTCAGATCGTCGCTGTGGGGTTGTGGTGGTAACCCGCCGTTCGTCCTGCCTTCACCATAGCAAACGTATGTTCGATAGACAAGTCTTTTCGATAGTTATAAAGGAAAGGATATATCGGCTCACATTTGGTGGGGTGTGGGTGTTTGCCGGGCCGGAACCGTCGCTATATGTGGGCGTGACTCCCCTGCAGAAGGAGGATGTGGGTCAGCGATCGGCGACCACGGGCCAGACGATCCTGGTCTGCCACTTCGAGCTGTCGGGCTCAACTGCGGGATCGGTCAGGTACTCCTCCCACATGGCCTCGGTCAGCCGATGTCCTCCGGCCTCGGCCCACTCCATCAGCCGGTTGTAGGTCCCCTCCAGGGTCTCGAAGGGCCCGACGTGGATAGTGACGATGGCGGTACCGCCCGGGAGTTCGAGGTTGTGCACGTCATCGGTTTCGTCGATCGCCGACGAGATGGGGAACCCGGCCTCGATGGCCACCGTTTCTTTCGGCATCGCCGGGTAGAACCCGAACGGCGGGCCGACGACGGAGACACCGGCCGCCGTCACCGCCTCCATGACGGCGTGGTAGGCACGACCGAAGAATTCCGGCATATCGGCCTGCGCCACGTCCCCTCGCATCGCCGCCGCCCGCTGAGGTTCGATTTCGACCAGTTCCAAGTGGGTCATTGTGTTCCTCCCTGCGCGATGGTCCTGTGACCATCATCGGACCGCAGCCGAAACGGAGACAGGGGCCAAGGTCACTATCGGGCTCGGGTGGTTGCGGAAACAGGGAGGGTTCGGCGACGATCGGTCGGGGTCGGTTGTCCTGGGTCAGTCCTCGTCCGCAGGGTGCTCCAATACCACGGTGAAGTCGATCTCGGCGTTGATGCTCGAGGCCACGGAGCAGTACTTGTTCATGGCCAGGTCGACGAAACGTTCGGCCATGGTCTGCTTCAAGCCGGGGGCGCAGATGTAGTGGGTGGCGTGGATGTTGGTGAAGTACGAGGGTGTGCCGTCATGGCGGTGACCCTCCAGTTCCACCCGATACCGTTCCAGGTCGAGTCGCCGCTTGCGCACCATTTCCACCACGTCGAAGGCGGCGCAGGCGCCGAGGGCGTTCAACAACACGTCCATGGGGTTCATGCCGGTCTTGGCGTAGGGTTCGCCGTCGATCATGATCCGGTGACCGTCCGGGGTTCGGCCCATGAATCGTTTCCCGTCGATGTGATAGACGGTCGTGGTCTTGAGCAGCTTCGATTCTTCGGCCATCGGCCCAGTATGGCGAGCCTGATCACCGCTTCGACCTGCAGTCGGCGGCGCCCGGCGGTCGTGATGGACCCAAATTTGCCCCGTAGGGGAGCGTGGAGGCGATGACCGGCCCGGATACGCTCAGTAGTTGCTTGATCACCGTGCCGCGCCCTGGGATTGCACCGGGCCCGCTTGGCACCTACCTCGACCAGCAATCAAGCAGGATCATTCCCGAGACCAGAGAAGAGATGTGCACGTGGCCGTTCGACTGCGCCTGATGCGGATGGGCAAGAAGAAGCAACCGACCTACCGAGTGGTGGCCGCCGACGCCCGCTCCCCCCGCGACGGTCGGTTCATCGAAATCGTTGGAATCTACAACCCCCGGACCGAACCCTCCGAGATCACGATCGACAATGCCAAGGCCGTTCGCTGGCTCCGAAACGGTGCTCAGCCGTCGGACCGAGTGGTCAAGCTGTTGAAGGTCTCGGGTGCCTGGGAGGCCTTCGAGGCCGGGACCAGCGTGGAAGAACTGGAGGCCCAGCAAGTCAAGGCCGCCGAGGCCGAGGCTGCAGCCGCGATCGCAACCGACGCCGCCACCGCAGGAGCCCAGGCGTGAGCGATTCACCAGCCCCCACCGCAGAAGCCGTCCTGCTGCATCTGTGCCGATCCGTGGTGTCGTCGCCCGACGAGGTGTCGATCCAGGCGACGGCCGACGGCACTCGGGTTCGCCTCGATGTCACCGTCAACCAGGACGACATGGGCCGGGTCATCGGTCGACGGGGCCGGGTGGCGTCGGCCATCCGCACCGTTGTCGGTGCCGCCGCGGCCAAGGATGGCGTGACCACCGAGGTCGAGTTTGTCGAGTGACCGGTTCGGCGCCCGCTAGCCAACCCGAACTGCTCGAAGTTGGCCGTGTCGACAAATCCCACGGCCTGCGGGGAGAAGTGGTGGTCTCGTTCGTCACCAACATGATCTCGGAGCGAACGGCTCCGGGTACGAAGCTGTGGTCGGGTCGGCAGTGGTTGACCGTGACCGCAGCGCGGCCTCACCGGAACAAGTGGCTGGTCAGCTTCGACGGTGTGGCCGATCGCACGGCCGCCGACACGCTGCGGGGCGTGATCCTGGAGGCCGAACCACTGGACGCCGAGTCCGAGGTGTTCGTCCACGAGCTGGTGGGCAAGCGACTGATCGATCAGCACGGTACCGATCACGGCCCGATCGCATCGGTCATCGACAATCCGGCGTCCGACCTGCTGGAGCTGGACGACGGCCGGCTGGTACCGCTGGCCTTTTACGTGGCCCACAACGAAAAGACGGTGTCGGTCGATGTGCCAATCGGACTGCTCGACGACGCCGCCCTCGATGACGGGGCTTCGGATGACCGCGCCCTCGATGACAGGGCCCTCGATGACAGGGCCCTCGATGACAGGGCCCTCGATGACAGGGCAAACGGGGCATCGGTCGCCGTCGAGCGGGCACCCGATACCACCGGTTGATTCAAGCGGCAGTGGTTGGAGATGTGACGTGAGGATCGACGTCATTTCCATCTTTCCCGAAGTGGTCGAGGCCTTCGCCTCGATCAGCCTGATCGGCAAGGCCCGGCAGTCCGGTGTGCTCGAGATCACGACCCACGATCCCCGGGAGCTGACCTCCGATGTGCATCGCACGGTGGACGACAGTCCTTTCGGGGGAGGGGCGGGCATGGTGCTCAAGCCCGAGCCCATCTTCGATCTGATCGAGCAGCGGTCGTTGATCAGGCCGCTCATCTACCTCGGACCGTCCGGTCGTCCGCTGACCCAAGCCGTGGCTCACCAGTTGGCCGAACTGAGCGGCTTCAGCCTGCTGTGTGGACGATTCGAGGGTATCGACGAGCGCATCAGGAAACATCTGATCGACGACGAGATCTCGATCGGAGACTATGTGCTGGCCGGTGGCGAGGTGGCGGCCGCGGTCGTCATCGAAGTCGTGGGCCGGCTTGTGCCCGGCGTGCTGGGGAATCAGGACTCTCTTGGTGATGAGTCGTTCGCCAACGGGCTCTTGGAGTACCCGCACTACACCCGCCCGGCCGAGTATCGAGGTTGGACCGTTCCCGAGGTGCTGCGCTCCGGTGACCATCGCAGGGTGGCTCGGTGGCGGCTGGCCCAGTCCTTGCGCAGGACCCTGGATATGCGTCCCGATCTGATCGAGCGTCGAGGCGGGCTCAGCGAGGCCGATCGAACGGTGCTGGCCGAGTTCGGCCTGGACTGACTCCGGACCGCCCTGGCTGAGGCGGCCCGGGATTCGGCTACACAAGGGCCTCGCCGGGGGGACTGTCCTGACTGAAGACATTGAGCCACCGGCCAGCCCGTCGACACCACAACGAACTCACGTACATCGCTTCGACCGGTCCCGGACCGGTCGCCGTGGCCCGCCGGAAATCGCTGCGGTAGCAGAACAGCACGGCGTCGTCGGACACCCTCAGCAGCCGGGTTTCGCCAAGCTCGTAGGAGGCCACCGTCGGCCCGGAGGCCAGCGAGTCGACGTGATCGTCGCGATCGGCGAAGCCGGTCGGGTAGAGACCCACGAAGTCCGGTGCCAGCAGCGCCCGGTCGGCGTCGGCGTCACCGGTGACGAGAGCGTTCCAAACCCGCCGCTCCAGGGCTTCGATGGATTCGATTGTGGCGGCCGCGAAGGACGGGTTGGCGTCGGACATTGGGCGACCATACCGGTTGAACCCGGCTGACCGTGGCCGATTCGCCCCGGCCGGATTCCGATCCCCGGCCCTTAGTCTTGAACCATGCCTACGTACCGTTCTCGCACCACGACACACGGCCGGAACATGGCGGGGGCCAGGGCCCTTTGGCGGGCCACCGGCATGACCGACGACGACTTCGGCAAGCCGATCATCGCCATTGCCAACTCGTTCACCCAGTTCGTACCGGGCCATGTGCACCTCAAGGATCTGGGCCAACTGGTGGCTCGGGAGATCGAGGCCGCCGGTGGAGTGGCCAAGGAGTTCAACACCATCGCCGTCGATGATGGCATCGCCATGGGCCATGGCGGCATGCTGTACAGCCTGCCCAGTCGGGACCTGATCGCCGATTCGGTGGAGTACATGGTCAACGCCCACTGCGCCGACGCTCTGGTCTGCATCTCCAACTGTGACAAGATCACCCCCGGCATGCTCAACGCCACCATGAGGCTCAACATCCCGACGGTGTTCGTGTCGGGCGGGCCGATGGAGGCCGGCAAGACCAAGCTGGCCGGCGAGGAGGTAAAGGTCGACCTGATCTCGGCCATGATGAGTGCGGGCGACGCCAACGTGGCCGATGAGGACGTGGCCGAGATCGAGCGCTCGGCCTGCCCCACCTGCGGGTCGTGTTCGGGGATGTTCACCGCCAACTCGATGAACTGCCTGACCGAGGCCCTCGGGCTGTCCCTGCCCGGCAACGGTTCCACCCTGGCCACCCATGCCGATCGCCGGAACCTGTTCCTGGAGGCCGGGCGCCGGGTCGTCGACCTGGCCCGCCGCTACTACGAGAAGGACGACGAGTCGGTGCTGCCCCGCAACATCGGCTCGGTCGCCGCCTTCAACAACGCCATGGCCCTCGACATCGCCATGGGCGGCTCGACCAACACGGTGCTGCACATCCTGGCCGCGGCCCAGGAGGCCGGTCACGATTTCACCATGGCCGACATCGATCGTGTGTCCCGCCAGGTACCCAACATCTGCAAGGTCGCCCCGTCGACCGACAAGTACCACATGGAGGATGTCCACCGGGCCGGTGGGATCATGGGCATCCTCGGTGAGTTGGATCGGGCCGGTCTGCTCGACACGTCACTGCCCACCGTGCATTCGGCCACCCTCGGCGAGGCGCTCGACCAGTGGGACATCGTGCGTGAGACCTGCACGGCCGAGGCCAAGCGGCTCTACACCGCCGGACCGGCCGGCATTCCCACACAGGAGGCATTCAGCCAGGCCACCCGATGGCCGTCGCTCGACACCGACCGGGAAGGCGGCTGCATCCGCTCGGTCGACCACGCCTACACCAAAGAAGGCGGTCTGGCCGTGCTCTATGGCAACATCGCCACCGACGGCTGCATCGTCAAAACGGCCGGGGTCGACGAGTCGATCTTCCGCTTCTCCGGTACGGCCCGGGTCTTCGAATCCCAGGAGGATGCCATGGCCGGCGTGCTCGACGAGAACCAGGTCAACGCCGGCGACGTGGTGGTGGTGCGCTATGAGGGTCCCCGGGGCGGGCCCGGCATGCAGGAGATGCTGTACCCGACGACCTATATCAAGAGTCGTGGTCTGGGAAAGGAATGCGCCCTGCTGACCGACGGTCGGTTCTCGGGTGGTACCTCCGGATTGTCCATCGGCCACGTCTCCCCCGAGGCGGCGGCCGGTGGCCTGATAGCCCTGGTCTCCGACGGCGACATCATCGAGATCGACATCGTGAGCCGCTCCATCCATCTGGCCGTCGACGACGCCGAGATCGCGGCCCGACGGGAGCGCCAAGAGGCCCGGGGGGCCGACGCCTATACCCCGGCCAGTCGGCAACGGGACGTCAGCGCCGCCCTCCAGGTCTACGCCGCATTGGCCACCTCGGCCGACAGGGGCGCAGTACGTGATCTCACACGGCTTCGCTCGGAGCCGGCCGAGTGAGCCGAGGCCCGAGGCGCCGGGACAAGGGTGCGGCTGGAGGCGGTGGGGTCGGGCCGACCAGCCGCTCGACGGAAGGGCGACGTCGACACCCAACCGGGCTGTGACCCGTGATACACCGCATTGTGTTACCGGACTGTTACCGTTTGGGAGTCAACGTGCTGCGAACCGTTGGGTCGCTGTCCCGGAGGACGGGCCCGGATAGGGAGAATCATGATCAGTACGACGCCCCGCCGCACCGAATCTTCCCCTGACGTCCAATTCGGACCGGAGGTTGGCAGTGCGACGGCCGCTGAGCCCATCGTCATCAGGTCCGGTCCCGGAGACGGCAGCCGCCTCCCCTACATGATCGCCATGGGCGTGGTGCTGCTGGCCATGGCCGCAGTGGTGCTGTACTACCTCACCAGCTCGATCGAGGTCGAGCTGTCGGTCGACGGGCGGGCCGAACCGGTGGAGACTCGGGCCGATACCGTGGCCGAGCTCCTGGCCGATCAGGCCGTCGAGGTAAGCAACGACGACATGGTCGAGCCATCGCTCGACGCCGAATTGGCCGAAGGTACGCCGGTGGTGGTTCGCTATGCCCGGCCGCTCACCGTGACCATCGACGGGGTCGAGAACGACCACACCACCACCGAACTCACCCTGGGTGATGCCCTGGCCGCCATCGATGCCCCGGTGGCGAATGCCGCGCTCTCCTCGCCGTTGTCCCTGCCGCTGCCCCGCAATGGGGCTTCGGTGGAGATCATCACGCCGAAGTCGATCACTGTTGACGACGGTGGGCGGTCCCGATCGGTGACCACCACGGCCAAGACCATCCAGGACCTCCTTTCCGCCGAGAACATCGAGCTGTCGGATTCCGACACCCTGGCCCCGGCGGCGGACACCGTGGTCACCGAGGCCATGACCGTCACCGTGACCCGGATCCGGATCGAGAACGACACCCGGACCGAGACCATCGCCCACGACACGGTTGAGCGCAAGGATGGCGAGCTCACCGTCGGCACCCGCAAGACGGCAACCGAGGGTGTGAATGGGGAGAAGGAGGTGACCTACGCCGTGACCTACACCAACGGTGAGATCACCTCCGAGGAGCCGATCTCCACCACCGTGACCAGGGAGCCGGTGACCGAGGTGGTCCGTGTCGGCACCAAGCCGGCGCCGGTGGCGCCCGTCGATCCCGGGGTCTCCGCCGGTGGTGCCGCCGCCGGTCTCAACTGGGCGGCGCTGGCCCAGTGCGAGTCGAGCGGCAACCCCAAGGCCGTCAATCCGGCGGGCTACTACGGTCTCTACCAGTTCAGCCTGCGCACGTGGGCCTCGGTCGGCGGCTCCGGCAACCCGGTCGACGCCTCGGTGGCCGAGCAGACCAAGCGAGCTGAGATCCTCTACAACAAGGCCGGTGCCGGCCAGTGGCCCCATTGCGGCAAATACCTGTTCGGTTAGTACCGGTACGCCCATAGCTCACCAGCGCCGCCACCCCGAGTTCCGCTCGATGGCGGAACGGTAGGTGCCGACGGTTGGAGTTCCTGGCGCCAGGGCTAGGCTTGATAGGCGCTGTGTTGGCCCGCTTCGCGGAGTCCGACCTGAAGGCCCGAAACCGAGATCCATGCTGTTGCCGGTCAACCGGCACGGTGCGAAGGCAACAGGAAACCGACGATGAACACGACCGATGTAGTTGAAAAGGCCCAGTTCCGAGATGATGTGCCGGAGTTCGGCCCGGGCGACACCGTCAAGGTGCACGTCAAGGTCGTCGAGGGGAACCGTGAGCGGGTCCAGATCTTCCAGGGTGTGGTCATCGCCCGCAAGGGTTCCGGTGTCCGGGAGACCTTCACCGTGCGCAAGCTCAGCTTCGGCGTTGGCGTCGAGCGCATCTTCCCTGTGCATTCCCCCATCATCGACAAGATCGAACGGGTCAGCCGAGGAGATGTGCGACGTGCCAAGCTCTACTACCTGCGTGACCGAGTCGGCAAGGCGGCCAAGGTCAAAGAGAAGCGGGACAACTAGGATAAGAAACTCCGGTGTCGCACCGGATCGGTTCGGACCGGCGGAGACGGGTCGGCCATGAGTAGCGAAGACCTCGAACGGTACGAAGCAGAAGCCGAACTGGCGCTGTTCAAAGAGTATCGGGACGTCGTCGGCATGTTCCGCTATGTGATCGAGACCGATCGTCGTTCCTACTTGGCCAACGAGGTTCGCAGGCTGTCGGCCCCCGGGGATCGCCTGCTCGAATACGAACTGGTTGACGCCTGGGTCTGGGATACCTATCGGCAGTCCCGCTTCCTCAGCCGGGTCACCATCTCCAGCACCCGGGGCATCACGGTCGAAGAGCTCCCCGAACGCGAGCTTTGAGTCACAATCAACGCTTCGGCCGCTTCGGGGAGGATGTGGCCGCCGAGCACTATGAACGGTTGGGGGCCGAGATCCTCGAGCGGAACTGGCGGTGCCGTCGCGGTGAGATCGACCTCATCGTGCTCGATCGTTCCGGCCGTCGGTCCGTGCTGGTGTTTGCCGAGGTCAAGGCCAGGACCACTGGGGTGTACGGGACCGGATTCGACGCCGTCGACTGGCGCAAACGCAAAAGGTTGCGATCGCTGGCCGGGATATGGCTGGCCGAGGCCAAACCTGCGGGATTGGGCTTCGACGGATTGCGCTTCGATGTCGTCGACGTCGACGCCAAGGGAACCGTTCGTGTGGTCGAGAACGGGTTCTAGGCCTCTCGATTCCTGAACTCGAAGCCTTGACGACAGATCGAGTCGACATCCCGGGCTGCCACCGGCGGCCCGACGACGGGCGGTCAGTGCCGGCCGTGGCGGTTGGTCCAGCAGCCTCGATGCCAATGGCGACGCAGGTCCGGGTCGTAGGGAGGGACCACCACCATGTGGCCCAACCCGGGTGGAATCACCCCGTTGCATCCCGGGCACCGATAGGGCTTGTCGGCATCGGCGGCCTGTATGAACCGGACCTCGGCTCCGGGCACGTCGGAGGGGTCGGGTCGGCGGCCGGCCGACCCGGCGACCTTGCTCGTTCGGCCCGGCTTCCTGCCCCGCTTCGACTTCTTCCTGTTCGAGCGCTGCTTGCGGCGCTCGGCCGCCCTAGCCGCTCGTTTGGCTTCCTGAGAGCGTTTGCGTGAAGGCATGACGATGTGTCGATCCGAGCCTCAACCCAGGGCGGCCCAGACGATGAGACCGATGACCACCACGAAGGCACTGGCCACGAACAGGTAGTCGAAGGACGACGCCCTATGCTTTCGATGCGGATCGAATCCCATGGGAGCAGTATGGCTGGACAACCGGGCCCCACGACACACCGGTCGAAGGACGAGGACGTGTTCGATCGATTGGGGGGTCGGGCACGACGGCGTTCCTTGTGGCCGGTGTTGGTCGCTGCGGTGGTGTCGGTGCTGTTCACCGGATGCGTCGGCGACGACATTCCAGAGGTCTCGGCCGAGGACACTGAGTTGGTGACCGGCCGGGATGTCTACGCCCGCAACTGCGTGGCATGCCACGGCGCTGCCGGTCAAGGCGGGACCGGACCGATGCTGTCCGACGGGGTGGTCATCGAACGGTATCCCGACGTTCAGGATCACATCGATGTCATTGTCAACGGCCGGAATCAAATGCCGGCATACGGGGGCAAGCTCACCGACGAGGAAATCGAGGCCGTCGTTCGCTACAACCGCGAAGTCCTCTAGCGATCGAACGCGGTCCCGCCGCCCGGACGGTCGCTGGTCCACGCCGCCACTGTCACAACCTCCGACTACGGTGTAATCAGAGTCCCGGCACCGCTGTCGAGCGGCCGCCACGGGATGACTTCCCCCGGCAACTGATTTCCGATCCGGCCTCGGCCGGCCTGGACTGTTTCCACCTTGCCGCGGTCGTCGGCTCCGACGACCCGGTGCGGGCTGGGCACGGTGTTGGTTCGGTACGATCGGGGAAGGAGCACATCATGCTCGCCACCGTGGCCACCGCTGTGGTCCAGGGCGTCGACGGTCATCCTGTCATCGTCGAAGCCCATGTCAGCAACGGCCTGCCCACCTACACTCTTGTCGGCCTGCCTGACGCATCCTGCCGGGAGTCTCGTGACCGCGTGCGGGCCGCCCTGCAGTCCAGCGGCTATCGCTGGCCAATGCAGCGCATCACCATCAATCTGGCCCCCACCGGGCTGCGCAAGCAGGGGGCGGCGCTCGATCTTCCCATTGCACTGGGCATTCTGGCCGCCTCCGAGCAGCTCGATGCCTCCGCCCTTCGCCGGTACGGGGCCGTCGGGGAACTGGGATTGGACGGTTCGATTCGGCCCGTACCCGGCCTGGTGTCGCTGGCTGATGCCATCGCTGCCGACGAGGTCCTGGTTCCGATGGAAGGGGCCGAACAGGCCGCCGTCGTTCGGCCGGGGGAGGTTCGGGCCGTGAAGTGTCTGGCCGAGGTCGTCCCGGCCCTGGCCGGCGAGGGCCCGCTGCCCGATCTCGTCGCCCCGTCCGAACCGTGCGCCGAGCCACGGGCCATGGACGATCTGTCCGATGTCCGCGGCCAGCCCATGGCCCGGTGGGCACTGGAGATTGCCGCCGCCGGTGGTCACCACATGTTGATGATCGGCCCGCCCGGTGCCGGCAAGACCATGTTGGCCTCCCGTCTGGTAGGGCTGTTACCCGACCTTGCTCCTGATGAGGCGCTGCTGGCCACCCGGGTCCATTCGGCCGCCGGATTGGCCATTCCCCCCGGCGGGCTGGTTCGCCGACCGCCCTTTCGGGCACCCCATCAGGGAGCCTCGTCGGTGGCCATGATCGGTGGGGGATCGGCGGCCATGCGTCCCGGCGAGATCAGCTGCGCCCACAACGGCGTGCTGTTTCTGGATGAGCTGGGGGAATTCTCAGTCCCCATCCTGGATGCCCTGCGTCAGCCACTGGAGGAGGGTGTCATTCGGGTCTCCCGCGCCGCCCGGGCGGTCACCCTGCCGGCCCGGTTTCTGCTGGTGGCGGCCATGAACCCCTGCCCCTGCGGCGAGGGCGGGGCCGCCGGTCTGTGTCGATGTAGCGATGCCGCCCGGGCCCGATACTCCCGCCGATTGTCAGGCCCCCTGCTGGATCGGTTCGATCTACGGGTGCACGTGCGTCCGCCGGCACCGCAGGTGCTGCTGGGCGGCCATGATTCGGAGTCGACGGCGACGGTGGCGGCCCGGGTGGCCTTCGCCCGGGAACGGGCGGTGGAACGCGGGGTGCGGTGCAATGCCGAGATCCCGGCCTACCGCCTCGACGAGCTGGCCCCGCTGTCCGATGAGGCCACGGTCGTGCTCCGGCGCAGGCTCGAGGCCGGCGATCTCACCGGTCGGGGGTTGCGCCGGGTGCGGACGGTGGCGCGCACCATCGCCGATCTTCAGATGGCCGAGGGGCAGAGCTTCCAGCCGGTGATGTCGGCCGAGACGGTCCAGGCCGCCCTCGCTCTGCGAAGTCGGCCTCACGACATGCTGGGGATGGCGGTATGACCATCCGTCGTCTCTCGCTCCGAGTTGTCGTGTGTGATCGGGGGTGGTTGCGATGACCGCCCCACGTCCGGACGTCGCCGATGTGGAGGCCCGCCTCAGCCTCCTTGCCCTCGATGGCATCGGCCCATCCCGACTGCGATGGTTGACCGAGTCCACCGATCCGGCTCGGGTCGTCGAGTATCTGCGGCAAGGCCGTATTCCCCCCGTGTGCGGACCCCCTCCACCCGGCGTCAATCCCGATGTCGTGGCGAACTGGTTCGACACCATCAGGTCAATCGACGGCCCCGCCCTGCTGGAAGCCGAGCTGAACAGTGGCCACGGCGTGCTCACCCCACACGATGATCAATGGCCGTTCCATCTCGATCCCGAGCCGCCGGCGCTGGTCTTCCATCGGGGCGATCCGGAACTTCTTTCCGTCCCATCGGTCGGTGTTGTGGGAACCCGGCGTTGTACCACGGTAGGGCGAACGGTGGCCCACCAAATCGGGTTCGACCTGGCCCGAGCCGAGGTGGGGGTCATCAGCGGCCTGGCCCTCGGAGTGGACGCGGCGGCCCACCGGGGTGCCCTCGACGGTGGCGGCCCGGTCATCGGCGTGGTCGCCTCCGGTCTCGATGTTGTGTATCCCGGTTCCAATCGCACACTATGGGAGGAGGTGGCCGGCCACGGCTTGCTGATCAGTGAGGCATTGGCCGGGACGCTGTCCGGAACGCTGGCGTTTTCCTGCTCGAAACAGGCTCATCGCCGCACTGTCGTCGGGTGTGGTCATCGTCGAGTCGCATCGGCGCGGTGGTTCGCTGATTACGGCCGATGAGGCGGCCGACCGTGGTAAACCGGTGTTTGCAGTCCCCGGATCGGTAACCAATCCCGCCGCCGACGGTACAAATGGGCTGATCATCGATGGTGCCATCCCGGTTCGATCGGCCGCCGACCTACTCGACGCCATCGGCCCTGCGGCGGTCGGTGGTCCGGAACCGTCGTTTCGACCCGAGATCCTCGGCCGTTCCGATCCCCTCGACGGTGAGGCCGACGGCCATCGCACTTCGGCCGACGATCCCCGGGACAACGGGGATCTGTGCCGCCGGATCCTGGTCGAGATCGCCGGTGGCCCGTGTCCCATCGATCATCTCGTTCTGTCGTTGAAGTCGTCGCTGACCGAATTGCTGGCCGCGACCTACCTGCTGGTCGCCAGTGGTCATGCCATCTTCGACGGGGGCACGGTGGCGCCGATCCAAATGTCGTCGACACCGTAGAAACCTGGCCGCCGTATGGCCTCCTCTCGGTCGTGTCGGTCTGTCGACATGCGACCCGAACCATCACGGAGCGTCAACTGTGGTCACTCTCGGCGTTCGACCCGCTACGCTCCTTGGTCGTGACCACCGCCGCCGCTCGAGTCCGCTACCTTCACCTGCTCGGCTTCCGGCCAACGGGTGAAGATGGCTCCGAGGTCGATCTCGATCTGACCTCGAACCCGGACGCTGCCGACCCGCTGCTCGACGGATCCCGCTCGTCGAGGTCGGATGAATCCACAGAGTCGTCGAGGACGGTCACTCAGCCGGTGTCGGGCTCCGAGGCCGGCTCGGGCGGGCCGGTCACAGGGTCGGCGGACCCAGCCCGCAGGGTCAACGCCGATGTCAATGATGCGGCCGGACTGATCGAATCAGCTCAAACTGAGCGATCCTCCCAAATTGCTCACGTTGTGTGGCGGAACGCCGACGGAGAGTGGGAACGAGGGGCACAGGGCATTGAGCCCGGTCGTGCTCCGACCTCGCACTCGAATCCGTACACCTTGGCGGGCAACGTGGCAATTGAAACTGACAACGAGCTTGAGGCGGTCTGGGCGCGGTTCAAGGAGACCGAATCCCAGGAAGACCGAGACGAATTGATCGTCTACTATGCGCCACTGGTCAAATACGTGGCCGGGCGTATCGCCGCCGGCCTTCCCCAGACCGTGGATCAGTCGGATCTGATCAGCTACGGCATGTTCGGACTCATCGACGCCATCACCAAGTTCGATCCCGGGCGCGGCTTCAAGTTCGAGACCTACGCCGTGTCTCGCGTCAAAGGGGCCATACTCGACGAGCTTCGCTCGATTGACTGGGTTCCCCGGTCGGTGCGATCCAAGGCCAAGGCGGTGGAACGGGCCATCGCCAAGCTGGAGGCCCGTTACCACCGGCCGCCTACCGATGAGGAGATCGCCGGCGAACTCGACCTGTCGGCCAAGCAGTTGACCAGCATCTACAAACAGATCGGCTCCCTGGGGCTGGTTGCGCTGGACGAGATGCTCTCGGTCAACGGGGGCGAATCGTTGACCTTCGGCGATACTCTGGCCGACCGCCGGGACGGACCGGGTATGACCTACGAGCGGGCCGAGATCCGCCGATTGTTGGCCCAGGCCATCAATACCATGTCCGAGCGGGAGAAGGTCGTTCTCACCCTCTACTACTACGAGAACATGACGTTGGCCGAAATCGGCAGGGTTCTCGGTGTAACCGAAAGTCGGGTCTGTCAGATCCACACCAAGGCGGTCCTGGGTCTGCGATCCCGCATGGAGTCGGCCCAACGAGAGCCTGTCTGACCGTCAGGTGAGGTCGGCCCTCCGGCGCAATGGTCGGGCGGAGCACGATCCTTCGACTCGGCTGCTCTCCTGGGTTCGAGTGTGCGCCGCCGGCACTAGACTCGAAGTCCATCGTGCCGTCGGCACCAAGACTGTCGTGCTGCGCAATCGAGCGCAGGATTGGTGCCTGCCATGTTCGTCGTCTCGCCCCGGCTACTGCCGGCCGTCCTGTTGTCGTTGATGATCGCGGTCACGCCGCCGATGTCGCCTGCGCCGGTCGCAGCTGGTGCCGTGGCCCCTGCCTCGTCGGTCGCCCTGCAACCGGATACACCATCGGTCGCCGTCGACGGGCCGTGGCAGCCACCGGTGGATGCCCCCATCGTCGACTACTTCCGGGCCCCGACCCACCGCTACGGGCCCGGTAATCGGGGTTTGGAGTACGGGACCAAGCAAGGGCAGCCGGTGGGAGCGGTGGCGGCCGGTGTGGTCGTTTTCGCCGGCCAGGTCGGTGGCCGGTTGTTCGTGGTGGTCAGCCACGGCCCCGACCTGCGTTCGACCTACGCCTATCTCCACTCCATCGCCGTGTCCGAGGGCGAGATGGTCACCACGGGGCAACGCCTCGCCGCCGCCGCCACCGGGTTTCATCTCACCGCTCGGTACCACGGGCGCTACATCGACCCGTTGCCACTGTTCGGCTGGCGCTATCGGGTGCGACTGGTGGCACCACAGAGCCGTCCGACATCGGCTCCCCGCCGCATAGGGGAGGGCGGAATCCCCCCTCGAAGGGCGCTATAGTACTCATCGGCCGAATCGCCCCTTGGCGGCCGGTCAGAGTCCTTGTGGCTCGAAGCGAATCAACCGTCAACGATGTTTCCGCCCGGCCGAATCCACGGTCTTCCGTGTCGGTGGCCCCACCGCCTGCCGACCGGGAGTGTGCCGGGCGTCACCCAAACCGGAGGAATCCTGTGACCGCTGTCGTCACCATGAAGCAAATGCTGGAAGCCGGCGTCCACTTCGGACATCAGACCCGGCGCTGGAACCCCAAGATGAAGCGGTTCATCCATGGCGACCGCAACGGGGTCTACATCATCGATCTCGAGGAGACACTTCGTCGTATCGAGACCGCCTACGCCTTCGTTCGTGACGAGGTGGCCAACGGCGGCACCGTGTTGTTCGTGGGCACCAAGAAGCAGGCGCAGGAACCCATCCGGCGTCATGCCCAATCGGTTGGTATGCCGTTTGTCGATCAGCGCTGGTTGGGTGGGATGCTCACCAACTATCAGACCATCTCCAAGCGGGTGGGCAAGCTTCTCGAGTACGAGCGCATGCAGGCAACCGGTGACTTCGAGGAGATGCCGAAGAAGGAGGCGCTCCGCTACACCCGGGAGCTGGAGAAGCTCAACCGCAACATCGGCGGTATCAAGACCATGGGCAAGGTGCCCAGCGTGGTTTTCGTGGTCGACACCATCATCGAGCACATCGCCGTCACCGAGGCCAGGAAGCTGAACATCCCACTCGTGGCCGTGGTCGACACCAACTGCGACCCCGACCTGGTCGACTATCCGATCCCCGGCAACGACGACGCCATTCGCTCGGCCGAGTTGATGACCCGGGTCATCGCCGAGGCCGTGGCCGAAGGTAAGATCATCGCCGCTCGTCGCACCGGCGTGCCCGACACCCCGCAATCCCGTACTCCCGAGCAAGAAGCGGCCTACGCCGCCGAGCAGGAGGTTGCCCGGGAGGCAGCGGCCAAGGCGGCCGCCGACCGCGAAGCCCGGGTTGCGTCGGCTGTGGCCGAGCAGAAGGCTCAGGCCGAAAGTGCACCTCCGGCCGCTCCCGTCGCCGAACCGGCGGCCACGCCGGACGATCAGTCCGATACGGCTCCGACTGAGTCGGCGGGCGAGGCGGCCGAGAACGCGGCGGCGCCGGCCCAGGCCGCAGCCGACGAACCGGCCCCGTCCACCGGCGAGATGCTCGCCTCCGACGAACCCGCGGCCGATCCGGCGGCAAACGCCCAAGCCACCGAGTCGTAGGCGACCCAAGCCACCCGGTGGCACCACGGCCGGCTCTGTTTCACCGAGCGCCGGACCTTGGCTGCGGTCCGCTCGGTCCCCTGCAGTCCACAACCGCACGCTTCAACCACGATCGAACGAGGATTCACGATGGCCATCACTGCCAAAGACGTTCAAGAACTGCGTAAGTCCACCGGCGCCGGCATGATGGACGCCAAGAAAGCCTTGACCGAGGCTGACGGCGACTTCGACGCCGCAGTCCAGATCCTTCGAGAGAAGGGCCTGGCCAAGGCCGCCTCCCGGACCGACCGGGAGAACAGCGAAGGCCTGGTGGCCGTGGCCCACGATGACTCCGGGGCCGCCCTGGTCCAGCTCAAGTCCGAGACCGACTTCGCCGCCAAGTCCGATGACTTCATCAAGCTGGCCGACGAGCTGGCCGAACTCGTGCTGGCCAAGGGTCCGGAGGCGGTGGAGGAGAAGGCCGCCGTCATCGAGGACCTGAAGCTCGTGGTGAAGGAGAACATCGACTTCGGACCGATCGTCCGTTTCGAGCAGGACGGGGACGGGGTCATTGACGCCTACCTGCACGGAGGGGGGAAAGCCGGCGTGCTGGTTCAGGGTGAGGGCATCACTCCCGAGCTGTTGCACGAGATAGCCATGCATATCGCCTTCGCCAAGCCCAAGTACCTATCCCGGGACGAGGTGCCTGCCGACGATGTCGAGCGCGAGCGGGCCGCCCTGCTCGAGATAACCAAGAACGAGGGCAAGCCCGAAGCGGCGTGGGACAAGATCGTCGACGGTCGCCTCAACGCCTGGTTCGGCGAGCAGGTGCTGTTGGAACAGGGACTCTTCGGCGAGAAGGAGACCGTCGGTTCCAAGATCGGCGACGGCACCATCACCCGCTTCGTGCTGGCCACGGTCGGCTGATTCGGCACCGAGACCGTTCGCCTGCGGACCGGCCGCTGGAGACCGAGCCTGTCGCCGGGCAGCGATCTGGTAGGGTTGGCCGCCGGGCCCCCGTGCTTCGGTGCCCTCACCCGGACCGGAGGAGGTCGGACTCGTGAACAACTGCTCGGAGCCTCGCTGGAATCGCATCCTGCTCAAGCTCTCCGGCGAGGCCTTTGCCGGCGACAAGGGTTTCGGCATCGACAACAAGGTGATGGATCGTATCGCCGATGACATCATCGACGTCTGGAAGAACCTTCGGACCGAGGTCGCCATCGTGGTCGGTGGCGGCAACTTCTGGCGAGGAATGACCGGGGCCGAAGGCGGCCTCGATCGGGCTCAGGCCGACTACATGGGCATGCTGGCCACGGTCATGAACGCTCTGGCCCTCCAGGATGTGTTGGAACAGAAGAACGTGCCCACCCGTCTCCAGTCGGCCATTCGCATGCCCCAGGTGGCCGAGGAGTACATCCGGCGCCGAGCCATTCGCCATCTGGAGAAGCACCGAGTGGTCATCTTTGCCGCCGGTACCGGCAACCCCTTCTTCACCACCGACACCACGGCCGCACTTCGGGCGGTCGAGATCGACGCCGACGTCCTGCTGGCGGCCAAGAACGGTGTCGACGGTGTGTACACCGATGATCCCAGGACCAACCCTGACGCCACCAAGCTCGATGAACTAGGCTACTTGGACGTGCTCAATCGGGAACTGAGGGTCATGGACCCCACCGCAATCACCCATGCCAAGGAGAACGGCCTCCCCATCGTCGTCTTCGACCTGCTGGCTGAGGGCAACCTGCGAGCACTACTTTGCGGCAAGTCGATAGGTACGATTGTGCGATGAGTGAATTCACCGAACTGGTCTTGTCCGATGCCGAGGACCGCATGGAGAAGGCGGTTGCACATGCCCGCAGCGAGTTCGCCTCGGTCCGCAGCGGACGGGCCTCTCCCCAGTTGATCGAGCGGCTTTCGGTCGAAGCCTATGGGGTTGAAATGCGACTGGTGGAGGTGGCATCGGTGTCGGTGCCGGAAGCCCGTCAGCTCCTGGTCACACCCCATGACCCGGCGAATCTCGAAGCGATCGAAAAGTCGATCCGGATCTCCGATCTCGGAATCGCCCCCAGCAACGACGGCCGATCGATACGCCTCAACTTTCCTCCGCTCACAGAGGAACGGCGCAAGGAGATGGTCCGGGTGGTCAGAAAGATGGCCGAGGAGGGTCGCATCTCCCTCCGCAATATTCGCCGCGAGACCCGCAAGGAGCTCGAGGGTGCCCAGAGGGAAGGCCAACTCAGTGAGGATGAGCTGGAGCGGGCGGAAAAGGAGCTGGACAAGCTCACCCAGGCCCACGAAGCAGTCGTCGATCAAGTCCTGGAGAACAAGGAAGAGGAGTTGCTCGAGGTGTGACCTCGCCCGGCCCGGCCGCTCGACGCCAAATACCGAGAACCACGACAGTAGAAGTCGACACGCAGAAAGAGTACCATCACCCGGAATCACGGAGTCCTGAGGCCGGGCTCGTCGCACCGCCGGGTCAAGCCCCGACCCGGATCGAACCAACGGTGTTCGAGGCGGCGGAGGGTGGGTACTCGGAAGGATGTCACCATGGCTGACAACTCACGAGACGAGGAGCGAGACGAGAGCGGTCCGCAGAGTATCTTCGATCTCTTCGAACCCCCACCGGACCCCGATCCCAACATCTTCGGCAAGGTGCCGGTGGTTCGCGGTGACGACGACGACTTCGACCGCAAGAACGGCACCACCGCCGCCGAACGCAAGGCGGCGGCCGAAGCCGAGGCCGCCGGCCTGCAGCACTGGACCGAACCGGCCACCGGTCAGGTTCCAGCCGTGTTCGGATCCGATGACGACCGCGGCGGCTGGACATCCGGCCGTGGACCGAGCTGGCAGGGTGACGAGAACACCTGGACCGGCCCCGACCTTTCCGACGTCTTTGCCGATCATGAGCCGGGCGGTGACCTGCCCACCGATTCTCGTACGCCGTCGAGCACCGTCGGACGATCGCGCCCCGACGACTTCGATCCCCAGGAGGGGCGTGAGATTCCGCAGACCCCCGCCCCGACGGTCGAAACGGAGCAGACCGCAGCGGCACCGAGGCGGCCAAGGGAGGATTGGGGCGGATTCGACGCCGATCCGGCTCCTCCCGGCAACCGACGGCCGGTCTCGGAGGCCCCCGGCCCGGGCGCCGACGTCACCCACGACTCCCTGAGTCGCTTGCGAGCGCCCGAATCACCAACGGAACCGACCAGACCTCACTCCCGATTCGATGCGTCGGCCCCGTCCCGGGAATGGGACCTGGGCGCATCCTCCGAACCCTCACAGCCCCCGCCATCGCCGGCCGGGCCACGTCGTGCCGTGGCTGACCGGGCGATCCCCGGCGACACGGCCTCGACACCCGGCCGTCGGCCGGGACGGTCCGATTTCGATCTCGATTCGGCACCGTCCCGATCCGCTCCGCCCCCCCAATTCGAGCGGGCGCCCCACCCGCCCCCGTCATCGGCGCCCCTCGATCGGCCGTCGAGCCGTTTCGGCGACGAAAGCCCTGTTCCCGGCGTTCGGCCCCGAGCCGAACAGCCCGGCGTCGGGCTCGAACGGCAACCAACCGACCCTGGACGCGTCCGATTTGAGGGCATCGATGAGCCGGACGCCGGCTCTCGTGGTCCCGCCTCCGCCGAATCGACCTCGTCATTGGCCGGGCCGGCCGGTCAGCCCCCGCCATCAGTCGGGGCCGGCGCGTTCGACCGCCACCCCGTCGACGATGAGGCGGCCACCGCCCCGGGGATCTACGGATTCGACGATTCGCCCTACAGGCCCGACTTCGACGGCTCCGCTTCTACCGCAGCCCAGGAGGCGCCGGCCGGCGGCCGCAACGTCCCCCAGGCCATCGCCGTCGGTGTCGCTCTGGCCGGCGTGGCCCTCGTGGCAATGTGGTTGGGACCTGCCTTCACCATGGTCGTGGTCGTGGCCGCCGCCCTCCTGGCCGTGGTCGAGCTGTTCAACTCCATGCGTCTGGCCGGCCTCCGGCCTGCCGCCCTCCTCGGCATACTGGGCACCGTCGCTGCACCGGTTGCCGCCTACTACCGCGGCGACGCCGCCTACACCGTGATCGTCGCGCTGGGCGTGGTGTTCGGCGTGTTGTGGTATCTGGTCGGGGCCGACACCGAACGTCCGGTGCTCAACCTCAGCCTGACCCTGCTCGGCGTGCTCTGGATTGGTGGCCTTGGTTCGTTCGCCGCCCTGATTCTGCGATCCGACGTCGGTGTCCAGCTACTGCTGTCCACCATTGTCATCACCGTCGTTTCCGACATTCTCGCCTACGTCGGGGGCCGGGCCTACGGCTCTCGTCCTTTCCACAGGTCCAGCCCGTCCAAGACCTGGGAGGGGACGATGACCGGTTTCGTCGGCGCCGTCTTCACCGGCTTTGCCCTCGGGGTCATACCGTTCGAGACCATGTGGGACACCGCCTTCACCGAGGCCCTCCTCCTGGGTGCGGTCGTCGGTTTGTTGGCCCCCATCGGTGACCTGGCCGAGTCGATGGTCAAGCGCGATCTCGGAGTGAAGGACATGGGTACCATACTGCCCGGCCACGGCGGGGTGCTCGACCGCATCGACGCCCTGCTTTTCGCCCTGCCCGGGGCCTACTACCTGGCTCTGACCACCGGGCTGCTGTAGCTTCCCCGAGTGATCCCCGGTGAGCGTCCCGCCTGCGCATCTTCCCCGACGCTGGCCCAGCTCGACCAAAGAAAGGAACCGGTGACGACGGTTACCATCGTCGGGTCGACGGGCTCGATCGGCACCCAGACCATCGAGGTCGTCGCCCGGGATCCCGACCGGTACCGGGTAACCGCCCTGGTCGCCGGGTCCGACGCCGCGACCCTGGCCGCCCAGGCCGCCGAACTTCGACCCGGCGTGGCCGTGGTGGCCGATGAATCGAGACTCGAGGAGCTACGGCACCGATTGGCCGAGGCCGGTGCCGGCGAGGTGGCGGCGATGGCCGGGGATCGGGCGCTGGCCGATGCCGCCGCCGATGCCGACGTCACCGTCAACGGGGTGGTCGGTTTCGCCGGCCTGACCGCCACCCTGGCCTGCCTCGAGGCCGGCAAACGCCTGGCCCTGGCCAACAAGGAGTCCCTGATCGCGGCCGGCCCGGTGGTCCAGCGGGCCAGGCGAACCCCGGGGGCTGAGCTCATACCCGTCGACAGCGAGCACGCCGCCATCCACCAATGCCTGATCGGGGCGACCAGGTGCGGAGTGAGTCGGCTTCAGCTCACGGCGTCGGGCGGCCCGTTTCGGGGTCGCAGTCGTGAGGAGTTGGCCTCGGTCACGGTGGACCAGGCCCTCAACCACCCGACGTGGTCCATGGGACCGAAGATCACGGTCGATTCCTCGACCTTGATGAACAAGGGGCTCGAGGTCATCGAGGCCAACGAGCTGTTCGGTCGACCGGCCGGTGACGCCGGATTCGGCATCGGACTGGACGACATCGACGTTGTCGTGCACCCCCAGTCCATCGTGCATTCCATGGTCACATTCACCGATGGTTCCACTATTGCCCAGCTGTCCAATCCCGATATGCGGCTTCCGATTGCCTACGCCCTGGCCTACCCCGACCGCTTTTCCCAGCCTTTCGGCCGGCTCGACTGGAGTCGGCGACAACGACTGGACTTCGAGCCACCGGACCGTGATGCCTTCCCGTGCCTGGACCTTGCCTACGCCGCAGCTCGAACAGGGGGTACCGGGCCGGCTTGGCTGAGCGGGGCCAATGAAGTCGCGGTCGACGCCTTCCTTCACAAACGCATCGGCTGGGCCGATATCGCCACGGTGATCGAAACCACCATGTCCCACCACGATGGGCAACCGGCCGACAGCCTGGACGCGGTGCTGCATGCCGATGCCGAGGCTCGCAAGTATGCTGAAAGGGTACTTGACGATCGATGCTGATGATCGGTGTGCCAGCTGTCATAGCGGCCTCTCCGGTCAGTGGGCCCATCGGCCCAAAACATGTTTCGTCTCCCCCGTGCGATGAAAGAACCCACTGAATGGATTCGCCTCACAAGGCCGTGAACTCTCAGTCCGCCCCGCCGCCGGCACCGCCCGAGGCCACCCGGCCGCAGGCCGAGAAGCTGCCCTGGGTGCTGGCCGAGCCCGAGGAACGGGGCGACGACTTCGATGGCCAGACCAACCCCATGGGCCTGGTCGGTATCGCCGCCCTGTTCGCGCTGCTGTGGTTCGGCGCCGGACCTCGGTATTTCCTGGTCGTGCTCGGCCTGGTGGTGATGATCTTCCTTCACGAGCTGGGCCACTACCTGACGGCCAAGTGGACGGGCATGAAGGTCACCCAGTTCTTCCTGTTCATGGGTCCACGACTATGGTCGTTCCGGCGGGGCGAGACCGAGTACGGCGTCCGCCTGTTTCCGGTCGGGGCGTTCGTCCGTATCGTGGGCATGAACAACCTCGATCCGTGCGATCCAGAGGACGAACCCCGGGCCTACCGAAACAAGAGCTATCCCCGCCGGTTGTTGGTGATCAGCGCCGGCTCGATCATGCACTTCATCCAGGCTCTGATCCTCTTCGTGATCGTGACCTCGCTCATCGGGGTGAACGATCCGGCCAAGTGGTCGGTGGGTCGGGTTTCGGCCCTAACCGATCAGGCCACTCCGGCGGTGGAAGCCGGGCTGATGCCGGGCGACGACATCATCGCCATCGATGGGGTCGACACCACCCAGTGGGACGAGACGGTGGAGTACATCCAGGACCGTCCGGGCCAGGAGGTCACCCTCACCGTCGTTCGCGGTGCTGAGACCCTTACCGAGACCGTGACCCTGGCCGAGGTCGACGCTGTCGACGGCGACGGCACATCCGGCTTCCTTGGGGTCGGGCCCGATTTCGAGCGCACCCGGCAGAGCCCGATCGAGGGCGTCAAGCTTCTGGGGGAGACGACCTGGACGGCATTGACCTCCATTCCCCAGTTCCTGTCGCCGTCGACACTGGGACAGTTGGCAACCCTGCTGTTCAGCGGGTCCGAGGACGTCAGCCTCGACAGTGAGGAGGCCCAGCGGCCGGTTTCGGTGGTGGGCGCAGTACGTCTCGCCGGCCAGCCCGATTTCGATGTCACCGTTCCGCTCACGCTGCTAGGGGTGTTCAACGTCTTCATCGGCATCCTCAACATGTTGCCGCTGCTGCCCCTTGACGGCGGCCACGCCGCCATCGCCACCTACGAGCGGATCCGCTCCCGCAAGGGCTACCGTCATCAGGTGGATGTGGCCAAGCTGCTGCCCGTGGCCTACGCCGTGGTGGGACTGCTCGGATTCATCATGGTTTCGACGGTGATTCTGGACATCGTCCGTCCCATCGGCTGACGACATCGGCCGATGACGGCAGCCGGGCCCGGATATTGGCCAGGTTCGTATCCAGCAACCACGACGCACTCAGGAGGCCCACACGCCATGGAAGCAGGCGCGGTAACGTTTCCCCGCAAACAGACCAGACAGATCATGGTCGGCAACGTCCCGGTTGGCGGCGGTGCACCGATCACCGTGCAATCCATGACGATTACCAAGACGGCCGACGTCGACGGAACCCTGCAGCAGATCTACTCCCTCGCCGCGGCGGGGGCCGACATCGTCCGCTGTACCTGCAACGAACCGGAGGCGGCCGAGGGTTTGGCCCGCATCGTGCCCCGCAGCCCGGTACCGATCGTGGCCGACATCCACCATCAGTACCGCCGGGCCTTGGAGGCGCTGGAGGCCGGGGTGCACTGCCTGAGACTCAACCCGGGCAACATCCGCAAACCGGAACACATCAAGGCGGTGGCCCAGGAGGCCAAGGATCGAGGCGTGCCCATTCGCATCGGGGTCAACGGCGGCAGCCTCGACCCGGCTCTCTATGACAAGTACGGGGGCAGGGTCACGCCCGAGGCCATGGTCGAGTCGGCCCTGCAGGAGATCGACTACTTCCACGAGGTCGATTTCGATCTGATCAAGATCTCGGTCAAGGCGTCGAATGTCCCCCTCATGATCGAGGCCTACCGCCAGCTCAGCGAGGTCACCGACTACCCGCTGCATCTGGGGGTGACGGAGGCCGGGCCACCACCGGCCGGCATCGTCAAGGCCACCGCCGGGATCGGCACCTTGTTGGCCGAGGGCATCGGTGACACCATCCGCTACTCATTGACCTCGGATCCGGTGGACGAGGCCCGTATGGGTCGGGTGCTGCTGGAGTCGTTCGGGTTGCGAGAGCGAAAGAACGTTGATCTCATCGCCTGCCCATCCTGCGGCCGGGCCGAGATCGATGTCTACGCCGTGGCCCAGGAAGCCCAGGACGCCTTTGCCGACCGTGAGCTGCCGCTCCAGGTTGCAGTCATGGGCTGCGTGGTCAACGGACCGGGTGAGGCCCGCGACGCCGATCTCGGCATCGCCGCCGGCAACAAGCGGGGCCACCTGTTCATCAAGGGCACCAACGTGGCCGTCGTGCCCGAGGACGAGATGGTGTCGACCCTGGTCGAGTGGGCCGAGTTCATCACCGAGCATGGAACCGACGCCGCCTTGGACCGGGCCAAATCAACCCGCGACGCCGCCCGCAAGGCGGCTGACGAGGACCGTCGCCGCAATCTGCGGGAACTGGGTGAGGACGCCAACGCCTCCGAGCAGGTGGTCGAACTCATACGAAAGAACCGTTGAGGTCGGCTTCGCCGTCTCACGGTCCGGCTCCGGCCACCGGCAGCCGATCGGATCCGGCGTCAAGCCCGCTCGGGCTCAGGTCAGAGGTTTGCCCTCGTCGTCGGTAACCGGTCCGGTTTGCGTGATCTTGGCCTTGAGATCCTCGAAAGCCGAGGAATTCTCGGCGATTCGGTCCTCGAGGCTCCGCATGCGCTCGTCGGGCTGAGCGTCCAGCTCCGACTCCTTGCGTTCCAGGTCGGAGGCCCAGGCCGTCTCGAGGTCGTCGACCAGGTTCTTCGCCTCCGTGGCTTCACGACCCAGCCACCGCTTGACGGATTGCCAGAACTCCATACGGCCAAGCCTAGTGTGCGGCTGCCGAAGTCCGAATTCCTGCGCTAGACTGTCGGAGGTGCGTGGGCTAGCTGCCCACGCTTTTGACTTACCGGAACGTGGCTTGCTCCTCGTCGCCCACCTGATTGCGATCATCCGGTCGTGAGCTTCTGGTCGACAGTGTCCGGTCGATCGGCCCGACTTTCCGTGCACCGCATGGTTGACGGCACCATCGCCCGGCCGGTAGCCGTCTCCGGCCTTCATGCCTCGAACATGGAGCCGGGGCGGGGGTAGCCGTGTTCCTGTCGGTCGCCGGAAGCCGGACCTCGGCCTGGTCGGTGCGAAGCCGGTCGCGAGCCGGTGCCCGGAGGCCGGACCCGAATAGCCATCAACCGAGAAGCTACAGCCGAACAGCCACAACCGCACAGCTTCAGAGAACGCCGTGAACACTACCGAATACTGATCGGTACGACGGCTGAACCCGCCCCCCAAGGAGGTGAACCATGGATCCATCGTCAGCCCCACCGCCGTCGTCCGGTTCGCCGGTCGCTGACCGGGTCCATGACCTCGTCGATCCGGTCGTGGCCACTCTCGGCGTCGAACTGGTCGACATCGAATGGACGGGCGGGACCCTGAGGGTCGTGGTCGATCAATCGGGTGGTATCACCACCGGCCAGCTGGCCGAGGTGAACCGTCTGATCTCCCCCCTGCTCGATCAGCACGATCCGGTTCCCGGTCGCTACCTGCTCGAGGTGTCGAGCCCCGGTGTGGAGCGCCCCCTGCGAACCCAGGCCCACTTCGTTCGGGCTGTCGGCGAGGATGTGACGGTCAAACTTGTGCCGACAGTCGAGCCCCGACGGATACGCGGCCGCCTGACTGCGGTCGACGATCAGCGATTGACCGTCGAGGCGGTAGAGATCGACGGTGTGGCCCGGCCCATGGCCGAGACCCACTACATCGAGCTGGCCGAAGTGGCCAAGGCCCGAACGGTATTCGATTGGGATTCGATGCCGAAGAAGCCGAAGAAGAACAAGAAGAAGAAGGGCAAGAACCGGAAGGACAAGATGGCGACGGCGAACTCCACGACGCCGGCCGCTGATGAAGGGGCAGCCGATGACGCCGTTGCCGAACGGGTCACCCGGACGCACCGACCAACACAGGACCGTGACGACGGGACCGATGAACACAGGATGGATGAGCAGTGAGTAACGAAATGACCGAAGCCCTTCAGGCGTTGGCCGAAGATCGGGGGATCTCGATCGACAAGTTGTTCGGCATCATGGCCAACGCGCTGGAGTCGGCCTACAAGCGCATGCCCGAGTCCTTCGAATATGCCTGGGTCACCATCGATCCTGCCACCTTCGACATCCGCGTCTACGCCCAGGAACTCGACGAAGACGGTGAGCCGTACGGCCCCGAACTCGACGTGACCCCCGAATCATTCGGACGAATCGCCGCCCAGACCACGAAGCAGATCCTGACCCAGGGCATTCGTGAGGTCGAACGGGAGATGAAATACGAGGAGTACGCCGGTCGGGAGGGTGACATCGTCACCGGCATCGTGCAACAGACCGATTCCCGCTACACCCTGCTCGATCTGGGCCGGGTCGAGGCCCTACTGCCACAGGCCGAGCAGGTGTCGATGGGCCGCAGCGAAGGGGGCAACCGGGTCAAGGCCTACATCGTCGAGGTTCGACGCACGGCCAAGGGTCCTCAGATCGTGGTCTCCCGAACCCACCCCGGGTTGATCAAGCGACTGTTCGAGCTCGAGGTGCCGGAGATCGCCGACGGCATCGTGGAGATCAAAGCCTGCGCCCGCGAACCCGGACACCGAACCAAGATCGCCGTCTGGTCGAACGATCCCAATGTCGATCCCGTCGGTGCCTGCGTCGGCGCCCGGGGATCCCGAGTTCGCATGGTGGTCAACGAACTCAACGGGGAAAAGGTCGACATCATCCCGTTCAGCGAGGATCCCTACGACTTCGTGGCCAAGGCTCTGTCGCCGGCCAAGGTCAAGGATGTCCGCATCGATTTCGACACCGCCACGGCTGAAGTCATCGTCCCCGACTTCCAGCTCTCGCTCGCCATCGGCAAGGAGGGCCAGAATGCCCGCCTGGCCCATCGCCTGACCGGCTGGCGAATCGATATCAAGAGCGAGACCCAGCTCGAGGAGGAAGCGGCCTACGCCGGCGAGGAATGGGCCGAGGGCGAGTGGATCGTCGATGAGAAGACCGGTGAGCAGGTATGGCAACCGGCCGAGGGTGGACCGGTCATCTCGGCCGATGAGTGGACGGCCTCCCAGGAGGGCGAGGCCGTCGCCGATGCTGCCGATCCCGATCCCGATGCCGAGGCCGAGGCCGAGTCGGCGGATGACCCTTCGGCCGCCGGGGCTGACTCCGATGAAGCCGGCGCCGAGGTTGAAGCCGCCGCTGAGGCTGACTCCGATGAGGCCGCCGCTGAGGCTGACTCCGATGAGGCCGCCGCTGATGCTGACTCCGATGAGGCCGCTGCTGAGCCTGACTCCGATGAGGCTGATTCCGATGAGGCCGCCGCTGAGGCTGACTCCGATGAAGCCATCGTCGATGAGACGGCGGAGGCCGCTGACGCTGACTCCGATGGAGCCGTCGATGTCGTTGCCGAGGAGGCGGCGGAGGTTGCCGATAACGAGACCGGCGATGCCGACAACCAAGCTGACGAGGAGGAGTAGCCGGCAGGGGCGGGACCGAGGCGTCGTCGGTGGCTACTGACGGCCCTCGGCGTACGTGCGTCGGTTGTCGCATCACACGGGATCGAGATGAATTGATCCGATTCTGTTGCGATGAGAACGGCGTCGTGAGTCCGTCACCGGTCAGCCGGGGGCGCGGTGCCTGGATCTGTGTCGACACATGCGCGGCCTGCGTCCAGCGGGCCCTGGCCTCGAAGGCGTTCGCCCGGGCCTTTCGCCGGTCGATCGTCGGAGTCGAGCAACCGTGTTGAACGGTCGGCGGCGCCGGCACCGAGGGCGACGGTGTGCCGTCCGAATCCCGACCTGTATGGCGGGCCCGACATCGAACTGTCAGCTTGGAGACACCGAACCGTCAGTTCGCACCAAATCCGTGATGGGTACGGCTCAGTCGGCGATACGATGATATGCCGCCACCGAAGTTTCCGTGGCGTCTTCTTTTACAGAGGTGAATTCAACACGTGCCGTCAAAAGTCCGCGTCTACGAGCTCGCTCGAGAACTGAATCTGAGCAATAAGGAAGTGATCGACCTCTGCGGTGCCCTCGGCATCGGGGTGAAGAGTCATTCCTCGAGCATCGTGGAAGCCCAGGCCGATCGGGTTCGCCGCAAAGCCGATCGGGAAGGTCTGATCACACCCCCGTCCGAGGATGCCGGCGACGCCAAGGACAACGACGGGGAGGTACAGACGGGCGACGTCATCTCCACCAAGAAGTTGCCGCCCAAGAAGGCGAAGGAGGCGGCGGCCTCGGAGCCGGCCGCTCCGTCCCCGGCGGTCGAGGCACCATCCGTTCCCGATGAGGAACCGGCCCCGGCGCCGGTGTCCACCAAGCCCAAGCGGGTGGTCTCCTCCAGTGGCAAGACAGCCGAGGCCCCTGCGAAGCCGTCCAGGTCGATTCCGCCCCCGCCGCCGGCCATCAAGCCGGCCGACATGACACCGGCCCAACCGGCGACGCCGGCACCCGCTCCCACACCGCCACCGATCTCGGAGCCGGAGGTCGCCAAGACCGAGCCGGCCCAAGAGCCTGCTGCTGCTGCTGCTGCTGCTGCTGAGGCTGCCGCTGCCGCGGCTCAGGAGCCGGCCCAGGTTCCCCCGGCCGCAGCGCCATCACCCACTCCTGAGGCAGAGGCCCCGGCCGCGGCCGCATCGGGAGATTCCGGAGCCGACGAGGCCAAGGCCACGGCGTCGACCGCTCCGGCCGAGCCGGCTGGGCCCAAGCCGGCCCGGAGCCGAAGCGGCAAGCCGATTCCCCCTCCTCCCGGTCCTCCTCGCAGTCGGGCCGGCAAGCCCATTCCACCTCCCCCCGGCGGGGGCAAGCCCCGTTCCACACCTCCCCGGTCGGGTGGTGGACCCCGTCCCGGCGGGTTTCGCAACGCCCCGGCGGCCCCCAGTCGTGGTGGCCCTCCTCCCGGACGAGGTCGTGGTGGCCCCGGTCGTGGCGGCCCGCCCAATCGCGGTCGCCAGCGGCGAAAGAGTCGTCGTCGTCGTTCTCGCGAGGAACTCACGCCGATGGACGTGCCGACCTATACGTCCGAGGACGCACCGGTACCCAAGGGCGTCGTAGTGGTGGAGCGGGCCTCGACCGCCCAGGATCTCGGTCCCAAGCTGAACCGCACTGCGGCCGATGTTGTCCGTTTCCTGCTCACCAACGGTGAGATGGTCACTGCCACCCAATCGCTGAGCGATGAGATGATCGAGCTGTTCGCGGCCGACGTCGGTGCCGAGATCCGCCTGGTCGACCCCGGCGAGGAGCAGGAGGTCGAACTCCAGAAGCTGCTCGAAATAGAGGACGAGGAGGAGGACGACGAAGACCGTGAGGACTGGCCGGTTCGGCCCCCCGTCATCACCGTCATGGGTCACGTCGACCACGGCAAGACGTTGCTGTTGGACAGGATCCGGTCGGCCAATGTGATCGAGGGTGAGGCCGGTGGTATCACCCAGCACATCGGCGCCTACCAGGTGGTGCACGATGGCAGGTCGCTGACATTCCTCGATACCCCGGGCCATGAGGCGTTCACCGCCATGCGGGCCCGTGGCGCCGATGCCACCGACATCGTGGTCCTCGTTGTCGCCGCCGACGACGGGGTCATGCCGCAGACACTGGAGGCACTGGATCACGCCAACGCGGCCGACGTGCCCATCATCGTGGCCATCAACAAGATGGATCGTGAGGGTGCCGATGCCAACCGGGTCATGACCCAGCTCTCGGAGCGGGGACTGGTTCCCGAGGACTGGGGCGGCGACACCATCATGGTTCCGGTGTCGGCCATGACCGGTGACGGCATCGAGGATCTCCTCGAAAGCCTGCTGCTGGTGGCCGAGGTCGAGGATCTTCGAGCCAGCCCGGACGGTCGGGCCACCGGATCCGTTCTCGAATCCCACCTCGACATCGGCCGTGGCCCGGTGGCTACGGTGCTGGTCGAGCAGGGCACCCTGAATGTGGGCGATCCGCTGGTTACCGGGGCCGCCTGGGGCCGGGTCAGGGCCCTGGTCAATGACCGCGGCGAGCGGGTCGACTCCGCTGCGCCGTCCACACCGGTTCAGGTTCTTGGCCTGAACGAGGTGGCCGAGGCCGGTGACGGGTTCACCATCGCCCCCAACGAGAAGGTCGCCAGCAAGGTGGCCGACACCCGCGAGCACTGGCAGCGTCTGGCCAGCCTCGGTCGCGACGCCTCCATCTCCACCGGCGGCGGAGCACGGCTCGAGGACGTCTTCAAGCAGATCCAGGCCGGTGAGGCCGCCAACCTGAACCTCGTCGTCAAGGCCGATGTGAACGGTTCGTTGGAAGCGGTGTGCGACAGCCTCAAGAAGCGGGAGAGGGAGGATGTCAAACTCTCCTTCGTGCTTCGAGGCGTGGGCGGTATCACCGAGAACGACGTGCAGTTGGCGGCGGCCTCCAACGCCACCATCCTCGGATTCAATGTCCGGCCCGACCGCAAGGCCCGAGAGCTGGCTGATCAGGAGCACGTGGAGATCCGCACCTACGAGATCATCTACAAGCTCCTGGAGGACGTCGAGAATGCCATGCTCGGCATGCTCGAGCCCGAATACGAGGAAGTCGTCACCGGCGAGGCCGAGGTACGCGAGATCTTCCGTATACCCCGAGTTGGCTCCGTGGCCGGTTGTATGGTCACCGACGGTGTCATCCGGCGGGGTTCCAAGGTTCGCTTCCTCCGAGAGGGCACCGTCATCTGGAAGGGCGCCATCCAGTCGCTCAAGCGGTTCAAGGAGGACGCCCAGGAGGTCGCCGCCGGTTTTGAATGCGGCGTCGGTCTGTCCGACTTCCAGGATCTCAAGGAAGGCGACGTCATCGAGACCTACGACGAACGTGAGATTCCCCGGGAATAGCACGCCCCACCGGTGGCGATCGCCGGTCACATCATGCATGTTCTGGTTGCCGCCGTCGAGATCCACATCCCAGCGGCTCGATCACTGAAGGCCAAGAGGTCGACTGTCACCTCGATCGTACGCCACCTCGATCGCCTGCACGGAGTGGCGGCATCGGAGGTCGCCCATCTCGACGTCTGGCAGCGGGCCCGGATCGGTGTGGCCGTGGTGGCCGATACCGTGAGTCGTACCAGCCGAGTGATGGACGGTGTGGAACGCTACATCTGGTCGCGACCGGACATCGAGGTTCTCGATGTGAACCGGAGCTGGTGGGACGACAAGTAGCGGCCGCAGGCCCCGGAGTACCCAGACGATCACGGGAGAAGGACGAGTACATGGCCCGCAAACCCCGATCCAATCGACAACGCCGCAGCGGCCCCGGTCGGGCCAGTCGGCCACCGACCAGCCGGCACTTCCCCCGCACCGCTCGGCTCAACACCCTGCTGCAGGAGATCGTGGCCGACTACTTCGAGCGGGTGGAGGATGAACGATTCGAGATGCTGACCATCATCGGCGTCGAGGTCGACAACGATCTCAACCGGGCCCAGGTGTTCGTCAGCGACCTGGGCTATGTGCGACCACCGGAGGACGAGGAGTCCGACGAGGTGCTGCTCGATGCCCTGGCCGACCATCGCAAGCCGGTCCAGGCCAAAATCGGGCGTGAGAGCCGGATCCGGAAGACCCCCGAGGTGGTCTTCGCCATCGACCCCGGGGTCAGGGCGGGGGCCCGGATCGAGGAGATCCTGTCCGATCTCCGTCACGACGAGGACACCGGATCCCGGAACCTCGGCCCCCCGGATAGCGGTCCGACGCCCGGGGACGGCGCAGCCGTCGAAGGTGATGGCTCGGACGTCGACGGGGATGACGGCGGGGATGACAATGATGGGGACGACAATGACGAGGCGTCGAAGCCGTGAGCCGGTCTCGGCGTCGTGACTCCGGTTTGTCGGGAACGGTGATCATCGACAAGCCGGCCGGGTGCACCAGCCACGACGTGGTCGACGCCGTCCGGCGTCGGCTGTCGACCCGCAAGGTTGGTCATGCCGGCACCCTCGATCCCGATGCCACCGGCGTCCTCGTGCTGGGGGTGGGCGCCGGAACCAAGCTGCTGCAGTTCGTAACCGGCGCCGACAAGCGCTACAGGTGCGAGATCGTGCTCGGCACCGAAACCTCGACCCTCGACTCCTCAGGCGAGGTTACGGCTTGCCACGACATGACGGTGACGCCCACCCAGGTCCAGGCTGCGGCCGATGCCTTGACCGGCGACATCAACCAGATACCGCCGATGGTCTCGGCCGTCAAGGTTGGTGGTAAGCGGCTTCACGAACTGGCTCGGGCCGGGGTGGAGGTGGAGCGGGAGCCCAGGCCGGTGACCGTGCACCACTTCAGCACCGAACCGACCGATGACCCGCTCGTGTATCGGGCCGAGGTCGAGTGCAGTTCGGGAACCTATGTCCGCACCCTGGCCGCAGATCTGGGTTCGGCCCTCGGTGGGGGAGCCCATCTCCGTAACCTGCGGCGTACGGCTGTGGGCACCATCACCATCGATCAGGCCCAGGACCTGGACGACTTCACCCTGAGGCCGGTCATCGATTTGCTGGCTGACACGCCGGTGCTCTCGGTCGACGCCGAGGTCGCCCGTCGGGTGCAGCACGGTCAGAGCCTGGGACCCACCGCCGGTCAGGGTCGCCTGGCCGTTGTCGGTCCCGATGATCGGCTGCTTGCGGTGTACGAGGCGTCGAATGGCAACCTGGTTCCGGTCAAGGTGCTGGCCGGGCGGTGACAGGATACGGTTCGAGTGCAGTGCACGTCGTCTACGATCCCGAAGCTCGCCGATCGATGGGTCCCTCGGTTTTCGACGATCGTCCCCACGCCGTCACCATCGGTGTTTTCGACGGTGTCCATCTCGGGCACCGGTGGGTGATCGACTCGACGGCCCAAGCCGCCGCACAGCTGGGTGCCGCCACCGCAGTCGTCACCTTCGATCCCCATCCGGCCGCCGTTCTGCGGCCCGATCTGGCTCCCAGGCTGCTCACCGACCTCGATCAGAAGCTCGAGTTGCTGGAGGGGGCCGGCGTCGATTCGGTGGTGGTGGTCCGTTTCGATCACGAGCGGGCGGGGGAGCGGGCCGAGGACTTCGTGGCCGCCGTGCTGGTGGACTGCCTGCGGGCCCGAGCCGTCATTGTCGGCCACGACTTCCATTTCGGCAAGGACCGCAAGGGTGATGTCAACCTCCTGACCGAACTCGGTGGCGAGTACGGGTTCGAGGTTCGTCCCCTGTCGCTGATGTCGAACCCACCAACCGCAGGAGCCCAGGGCGGTCCGGTGTCGTCGACGGCCATCCGAGCCGCACTGGCCGAGGGCGATGTCGTCTCGGCCCGCCACCTGCTGGGTCGACCTCATGAGGTGACGGGCACCGTCGTGACCGGTGACCGACGAGGGCGCACCATCGGTTTTCCCACCGCCAACGTTGCCGTCGAATCCAATCGGGCCATTCCCGCCGACGGTGTGTACGCCGGCTGGTTTCATCTGCCCCCCGACGGCCCCGACGGCGAGCATTCGGCCGGCCGTTCCTGGCCGGCCGCCATCAACATCGGGAAACGCCCCACGTTCCACGACGACGCCGAACACTCCGTCATCGAAGCCCACCTCATCGACTTCGATGGTGATCTCTACGGGGTTCACGCCGCAGTGGGTTTCGAGGCGAGGCTGCGGGGTGAACAACGCTTCGACGGGATCGAGGCCCTGGCCACACAGCTACAGATCGACATCGCCGTCGCCCGGTCGCTGCTGCAATCGGACTGAGGCCCGGTACGCTGATGAGCTGCTGCTACTACCGTCATCCTGCCAAGGAAGACCGGTAGCCGTGTGGCCGGGCCCCGGGTCCCGAACTCGTCTACGAACACGTTCTTCGAGGAGAATCGATCATCATGGCCAAGACTGCCGCCAACCTGCCAAACAAAACCGACACCATCACCAAACACCAGCGGTTCGAGGGGGACACCGGTTCTCCCGAGGTTCAGATCGCCCTGGCCACCGATCGCATCAACCACCTGACCGAGCATCTCAAGGTCCACAAGAAGGACTATCACACCCAGCGAGGCCTGCTGGCCCTGGTCGGTCGCCGGCGCCGGATGCTCGACTATCTGGCCGCCATCGATGTCGAGCGGTACCGCGCCCTCATCGCCGAACTCGGCCTGCGCCGCTAGGCGACCCGCCTGCGGCCCGGATCGTCCCTTCGCTCGGTCAATCTCCGGCCCGCTCCAATGGATGACTACCTAGGTCTGGCCAAACAGCGCCTGGTCGGAACCAGGATCGGCTATGCCCTGCGCAGAATGACGTGGTGGGCAGCCTTCCCTCAGCGGGTTCGACATCCCGAATTGTGGGATCTCTACCTCGAGGACGAACGAACCGGCCGTCTGCTCGACCGGCTCGTCCAGCCTGACTGGAACTGCATCGATGTCGGCGCCCACATCGGATCGGTGCTGCATCGCCTGATCGAACGGGCACCTGACGGCAACCACATCGCCGTGGAACCGACGCCGGAGAAGGCGGCCTGGCTGCGGAAACGGTTTCCCGGGGTCACGGTCATCGAGGCCGCCGCCTATGACAGCGACGGATCGGCCACCTTCCACCATGCCACCCAGTCCGGGTACAGCGGCTTGGCCCGTTCCGGCGATACCGGCATGGCCCGCACCTATCCGGTGGATCTTGTCCGGCTGGATTCGGTCATCGGCCCCGACACCGAAGTCGACCTGCTCAAGATCGACACCGAGGGAGCCGAACTGCTGGCGCTGCGTGGAGGCGAGGGCATCCTGAGGAGCCACCAACCGGCGGTGCTGTTCGAATGCGGTCCCCACGCCAAGCTGGATCCCTTCGGCTACGGCCGGGTGGACCTTTTCGACTTCATGACCGACGCCGGCTATCAGCTGTACTCGGTTGCCGATGCCCTCTACCACCGTCCTCCCATCGGACGGGATGAGTTCGACCGGGCCGGCCTCTACCCGTATCGGGGCTTCAACTACCTGGCACTGTCGGCCGGTCGGCCGTTGCCGGAGTAGTCTGTCGGGCCGGCCCAGGGCCCGACGCCGGTTGGGTCGGGGACAGTGCCCGAACCGGGGATTCCCACCCATTCACGAATCCGGGTCAAGTTGCCGATAGCATGAACAACGACGCCGACACAGTCGGCATCCGGTTCCGCCCCACGGCGGGATCGTCAAGACAAGTTCGTCGGTCAGCTACCAGTTTCCGGCTCCTCATGCCTGAAGCACGGCGGCACACCACCTCCCCATGTCGCCGTCGCAGCCCATGGGTGGTCGGAATCTGGGATCTGGCCTGTCGAATGCAAACGAAGGTCGTTTGCACCGGGCGCGGCCATCCGGCCCGCCCGGCCACACAATGACAGAGGAGTATCCCTATGACGGAACCTGTTTCCGTTTCCGGAACCGTTACCTCGGGTGACGGTCCGGACCTGTATCTGGAGACCGGCAAACTGGCCGGTCTGGCCTCCGGCTCGGTGGTGGCCCGCATGGGCGACACCAGCGTGCTGGTCACCGCAACCGCCGCCAATCGAGTCCGGGAAGGCATCGATTTCTTCCCCCTTACCGTCGATGTCGAGGAGCGGTCGTATGCCGCCGGCAAGATTCCGGGTTCGTTCTTCCGGCGTGAAGGTCGTGCCCCCGACACCGCCACCCTGACCGCCCGATTGATCGATCGCCCGCTGCGGCCGTCGTTCCCCGGCGGTTTCCGCAACGAGGTCCACGTGGTGGTCACGGTGCTGTCGGCCGACATGGCCCACCCCCACGACGTGGTGGCCATCAACGCCGCCTCGACTGCCCTCATGGTGTCCGATGTGCCCTTCGACGGTCCCATCGGCGCCGTCCGCCTGGCCTACACCACCGAGGGCGAGTGGCTACCTCATCCCACCTTCTCCGAGGGCGACGAGTCGTCATTCGAGATCGTGGTCGCCGGTCGTCAGCTCGATAACGGCGATGTCGCCGTGATGATGGTCGAGGCCGGTGGCACCACCAGCGCCTGGAACAACTATCAGAACGGCGCCCCCAAGGTGGACGAAGCCGCACTTGCCCAGGGTTTGGAGGAGTCCAAGGCCTACATCAAGGAGGCCATCGCTCTGCAGAACGAGCTGGTCGAGGCCTCCGGCGGTCGTAGGCCGTTCATGGACTTCGAACCCCAGGTCGATTACACCGACGAGCAGTATGCCGCCGTGTCCGCTGCTGCCGAGTCCAAGATGGTCGAAGTCATGAGCATCGCCGACAAGGCGGAGCGGGGCGAGGCCGAGGACAATCTCAAGGACGAGGTGTTGACCTCGCTGGTGCCCCAATTCGTCCCCGATGGCGACGACGACTCCGTGGCCGCAGTGACCAAGCAGCTCAAGGCCGCCTTCCGCTCGCTGTCCAAGTCCGTGGTGCGGCGGCGCATCGTCGAGGACGGCATGCGTATCGACGGGCGCGGTCCCGGCGATCTTCGTTCCCTCTCGGCCGAGGTCGGCGTGGTTCCTCGGGTTCACGGCTCCGGCCTGTTCCAGCGGGGCGAGACCCAGGTTCTGAACATCACCACCTTGGGCATGAAGCGCATGGATCAGTTGATCGACGGGATCGATCCAACCGAGCGCAAGCGCTATATGCATCACTACAACTTCCCGCCCTACTCCACCGGTGAGACCGGCTTCATGCGGGGTCCCAAGCGCCGCGAGATCGGCCACGGCCTGCTGGCCGAGCGGGCGCTTGTTCCCGTCATCCCCACCGAGGAGGAGTGGCCGTATACGCTGCGCCTGGTCTCGGAGGTGCTGAGCTCCAACGGTTCGACGTCGATGGCGTCGGTGTGCGGATCCAGCCTGTCGCTGATGGACGCCGGTGTACCGATCAAGGCGCCGGTCGCCGGTATCGCCATGGGGCTGGTCTTCGCCGAGGGCAAGTACACCACCCTGACCGACATCCTTGGGGCCGAGGACGCCTTCGGTGATATGGACTTCAAGGTGGCCGGTACCGAGGACTTCGTGACCGCCTTGCAGCTCGACACCAAGATCGACGGCATCCCGGCTGACGTCCTGGCCCAGGCTCTGAATCAGGCCAAGGAGGCCCGGCTCGAGATCCTTCGGGTCATGACCGAGGCCATCCCCGCTCCCCGCGACGATGTGCGGGAGGGCGCCCCCAAGATCATCAGCTTCGAGATCCCGGTCGACAAGATCGGCGAGGTCATCGGCCCCAAGGGCAAGGTCATCAACGCCATCCAGACCGAGACCGGGGCCGACATCTCGGTCGACGACGACGGTCAGGTCGGCATCGTGTCCATCGCCGCCACCGACCGCGAGGTGGTGGAGGAGGCCGAGCGCCAGATCCGGTTGATCCTCGATCCCCCGACCGCCGATGTGGGTGAGACCTACAGCGGGCGGGTGGTCAACATCACCAAGTTCGGCGCCTTCATCAACATCCTTCCCGGCCGCGATGGCCTGCTCCACATCTCTAAGATCGGTGGGGGCAAGCGCATCGACCGGGTGGAGGATGTGCTGGAGCTGGGCCAGGAGATCGAGGTCGTGGTCGAGGACATCGACCCCAACGGCAAGATCTCACTGAAGATGGCCGGTGACGACCGCAACTACAGCAAGGATTCGGGCGGCCGCTCGGACCGCAACGGCTCGGGCCGGGGTCGCAGCCGGGGTGGCAACGGTCGGAGCGACGATTCCGATTCCGATGCCGATTCCGATGCCGTGTCCATGTCGTTCGAAGACGATTTCGAGCCCGAAGGATTCGGCGATCTCGGTCCCGAAGGTGCGGTTACCGTGCCCGACGACGACCGGGGCCGAGGTCGGGGTCAGGGTCAGGGTCGGGGCCGCGGCAGGGGCCGCGGCAGGGGCCGGCGCTGACGCCCACCGGTCCGAACCGATGCAGTCGGTCGGACTCGGTCCGATGACCGACGTTCACCGGACAACCGACGAGTAACACCGACGATGCCGGAGCAGGCCAAGGGTTGGCTCCGGCATCGTCGCGTCGGGTTGGTGCCGTCTCGACTCGGTTCCGTGCGGTGAACACCATGTGACCCTCCTAAGATCAAGGAGGGAAGGGACGTCACCGCCGACGGCGCCGGTTGACCGGGAGGAGCAGGACATGACGATTCGAGTTGGGGTCTTCGGAGCCGGAGGGCGAATGGGTTCGGCTGTGGCCCACGCCATTCACGGGGCCGACGGCCTGAGTCTTGTGGCTGCCGTCGATCCGTCCTATGAAGGGATCCACGTCCGCGAGGTGACCGGGGTGCCTGACGGTAACTTCCCGGTGGGGTCCGATCCCGCGTCCCTACTCGATCTGGACGGCCGGCCCACGGTGGACGTGACCGTCGACTTCACCCACCTGGACGCCGCTCGTGGCAACCTCGAGTTCTGTGCCGCCCATGGCATTCACGCCGTGGTCGGCACCTCGGGTTTCACCGAGGTCGATCACGCCGCGATAGGTGCCGCCTTCACACGATCCAACTGTCTGATCGCCCCCAACTTCGCCATCGGCGCCGTTCTCATGATGCGGTTTGCCGAGCTGGCCGCCCCCTACTTCGATACGGCCGAGATCGTCGAACTCCACCACAACGCAAAGGTCGACGCGCCGAGCGGAACCGCCATCTCCACCGCCGAGCGGATGGCCGCCGCCAACGATGAGTGGGCTACCGACCCGACCGAGCACGAGACCATTCCCGGTGCCCGGGGGGCAACCGGTCCGGCCGACATCCCCATCCACTCGGTCCGCCTTCGAGGTATCGTGGCCCACCACGAGGTGCTGTTGGGAACGACGGGGCAGACGCTCACCCTCCGTCACGACTCCTACGATCGCTCGTCGTTCATGCCCGGAGTGATCCTGGCGGTGCAAAAGATTGCCGAGGTGCCCGGATTGACCGTCGGCCTCGACCGTATTCTCGACCTGTAGGGGTCACGAGGTGCGGTCGTCGGACTCCCTGTCGGGTCGGGGGGGTGGCGAATCGTCATCCGGCCGCGACACCGGGTCGCCTCCCGGCGGTGAGACGCGATTCTCGTCAGCCTGTGCCTCGGGCTCGGTGGTACCGTCGGATCCCTCACCCTCACCCTCGTCGTCGTGACCCAGTTCGACCAGCGTGTGCATCTCGCTGTTCTCGGCGAAGAACTCGTTGTAGACGGTCCAGGCCACGGCGATGGCCGACAGGATCAGAATGGGCACCCGGTAGGCGGCGATGAAGTCGACGACTCCTTCCAGCGGCGATTCGAAAACCGAGCCCAGCTGACGGATGAGTATCAGACGAGCCACCGTGCCGGTCAGGTTCAGGGCCACGAACGCCCCTAGGCTGACGCCGGTTGCCGCCGACAGGGCGCAGATGACGTTGTTGGGGGCGAGGAAGATCAACGGGTAGGCAAGCCGCCGGAACACTTCCTTGCCCTCGCGGATCAGAGGGCCGTAGGTCCGGCTGCGCCGTTCGGTCCAGGCGATGGCCCGATCCCCGTACCAGTATCCCAGCAAGTAGTAGAGGGGATCGGAGGCGATCAGTCGAAGGAAGCCGACCAGGTAGTAGGTGGAGGCCTCGAGCTGGTTGGTGGCCAGGGTCAGGTTGCGGTTCCGAGGGTTGAGGGCGATCAGCAATGCCGGCTGACGGTCCACGATCTCGGCCAGTGCGAGATCACCGAACAGGGCCGCCCCCTGGGACAACAGCACCAGGCCGATGACGATGCGTACGATCGCCTTTCGTGGTGGATGACCCCGTCTCAGCTGCACCCTTCGCAGTCTGGCATCAACCGGGGCAAAACCCGCACCGCCGGCACGATGGCAGGCTCAACATCGGGGTCCGATCCGGCCCGGTTCCGCAAGGGTTGTGGCGGTGGTCACCGGCTCGCAGTCGACCGATCATTTTGCCTTGTCGGTCCACTAGGGTTCAGGATGATGGCCGCCGACTGGTCCTTTTCCCGCAAACCGTTCTGGATCTTCTCCCATCTGTTCGCCGCCGGCGTTGTCGTGCTGTTCATCGTCCTCGGATTCTGGCAGCTGTCCCGTCTCGACGAGCGCAGGGCCACCAACGCCTTGATCGCCGACCGTAGCGAGGCACCGGCCCTCGACCTGACCGGCGCCCCGATCGGCGATGACCTCGACTACCGGGCGGTACGGGCCGAGGTTCGTTTCGTCGAACCCGATCTGGCCAGGGTGGCCAACCGGTCCCAGGGTGGAGTGGCGGGGGAGCATGTCGTGGCCATCGTCGAGTTGGCCGATGGCACCGCAATGGCAGTCAACCGCGGATTCGTGCCGGTCAATGCCGACGTGGACCTCGAGCCGGTGCCGTCGGAATCGACGATTCTCACCGGCTGGCTCCGTGAATCGGTGACGGCCGAGGGGTGGTTTGTCGTCGAGGACACGGGTGAGGGGCGGATCCTGCCCAGGTTCGACACCGAGGCGGTGGCCGAGCGTTGGGGCGAGCCGCTGCCTGCGTATTTCCTCCAGCGTCTGCCCGATTCCACCCAGGCCTCGGCCGGCTTTCCCGATCCGGTTCCCCTCCCCTCGTTGGATGAGGGTCCGCACCTCGCCTACGCCGTACAGTGGTTCATCTTCGCCACCCTCGGTGTCGCCTTCTACGCCGCGTTGCTACGACGGTTCTCCCGGCGAACCGGGACCGGCGGTGACCCGGCACAGGATCCCCACTCGCCGGCAGTCGTGGGCTGACCGCTGGACAAATCAGTGGACATCCCTCCATCTGCCGGTGGATGCTCACTATGATCCACGGTCATGGAGCAAGCCCAGAACGTATCCGCCGTTCTGCTCTGCCTCCGACTGAAAGGCTTCGCCGACGCCGACGTCCTGGCCGAGGCCAGCGGAAAGTCGATCGGCGTGGTGGAAGAGGTGCTGAGGTCGGCGGAGAACGACGGCTGGGTTGATGCCCGTTCGGGCTCCCGTTCGGGCTGGACCATGACCGCCGTCGGGCGATCCGGACTCGAGCAGCGTCTGGCCGATGAGCTCGCCGCCTCCGGGAATGGGGACAGGTTGGAGGACGGCTACGAGCGATTTCTTGCGCTGAATCAACCACTGCTGGCCGTCTGCACCCGTTGGCAGGTGAAACAGGCGGAACCGGTCGTGCTGAACGATCACTCCGATCCCGAGTACGACCGTCAAGTCGTGGACGATCTGCGCCTGCTCCACGGCCGGGTCGAGCCCGTTTGTGATCGGCTGACCGCCGCCCTGTCCCGGTTCTCCGGCTATCGGCCTCGATTGAGCCATGCGCTGGAACGGGTTGTGGCCGGCGACACCGAGTGGTTCACCAAACCCACTATCGATTCCTACCACACGGTCTGGTTCGAACTTCACGAGGACTTGCTCGTTACCCTGGGACGTGACCGGACTTCCGAGCACTAGCCTCGAAGACGGGAGAAGACCCAACCAAGGCCCGGGTGCGGCGGGACCACGCTCCTGCCGGCGGGCGGCCGAGGACGGCTCGAGTTTGGCCTTCGGCCCAACGTCGCCGAGATTCGGTCTATTCGTGAACATCCAATCGACCAAGCGAAACTAGTGAAAGAAGAATCCCATGGCCCGCTTCGGCACCGTCCTAACCGCAATGGTGACCCCGTTCGACGGCAACGACAAGCTCGATCTCGATGCCGCCCAGAAGCTGGCCCGGTATCTCGTCGAGAACGGAAACGACGGTGTGGTGGTGGCCGGTACCACCGGGGAGTCGGCAACCATCAGCTATGAGGAACAGCGCGACCTGATCCAAGCTGTACGGGAGGCTCTGCCCAATCATGTGGTGGTGGCCGGTGCCGGGAGCAACGACACGGCCATCGCCATCAAGAACACCAGGGCGGCAACCGAGGCCGGGGCCGACGGCATCCTGGCCGTGACTCCGTACTACAACCGGCCGTCCCAGGCAGGAATCGAGACACACTTCCTGGCTTCAGCGGCCGAGACCGACCGTCCGGTGATCCTGTATGACATCCCGGTTCGAACCGGCCGCAAGATCGAGATGGCGACCCTTGTTCGGCTGGCCGAGGTCGACAACATCGTCGCCGTCAAGGATGCAGCCGGTGACGTGGCTTCCACCGCCGCCCTGCTGGCCGAGGTCGGCGATGGTCTCGAGGTGTATTCGGGCGAGGACAAGCTGACCCTGCCGTTGATCTCGGTCGGCGCGGTCGGGGTCATCGGTGTTGCCACCCACTGGGTCGGTCGGGAGATGTCCGAGATGTTTGCCGCCTATGCCGACGGTCGGGTCGGCGAAGCCCGGGCCATCAATGCCCGCCTCATGCCGTCCTACGACTACGAGGCCTACGACGACGCCCCCAACCCGGTACCGTCGAAGGTGATGATGAACCTTCTCGCTGTGTCCGTCGGCCGCTGTCGGCCGCCCATGGGTCCCATTCCCGATGATCTCGAGGACCGTGCCCGAGCCGTGTTGGCGGGGCTGGGGCGGTCGATCTCCTGATGGCGTCGCCGGTCAAGATCAGCTTTCTCGGCGGACTGGGCGAGATCGGCCGCAACTGCGCCGCCGTCGAGGTCGAGAACCGCATCATGCTCATCGATTGCGGTCTGATGTTCCCCGATGCCGACGCCGCCGGGGTCGATCTGGTCCTGCCCGACTTCACCTTTCTCCGGGAGAACGCCGATCGGGTCGAGGGCGTGGTCGCCACCCACGGCCATGAGGACCATATCGGTGCCCTCGGATTCCTGTTGGAGGAGATGCCGCTCAAGATCATCGGCTCTCCCTTGACGGTCGGCATGGCCAAGAGTCGTATCAGCGAGCGGGGTGTGATCGATCGGGCCACCTTCATCGAGGTCAGCGACAACGACCGCATAAACGTCGGTCCCTTCGATCTCGAGTTCTTTCCCGTGACCCACTCGGTTCCCCACGGTTTCGCCACAGCCTTCCACACCCCGCAGGGAGTGGTGCTTCACAGCGGCGATTTCAAGCTCGACATGATGCCGGTGGACAAGCGGTTGACCGATCTGGCCGGTCTCGGTCATCTGGCCAAGGACGACGGTGTTCGCCTGTTTCTGGCCGATTCCACCAATGCCGAGGAGCCCGGCTTCTCCGAGTCCGAGACCTCGATCGGTCAGTCCATCCAGGACTTGTTCCGGGCCCGTGAGGGGCGCCGGATCATCATCGCCTGCTTTGCCAGTCACATCCACCGGGTTCAGCAGATCGCCGACGCCGCCATCGCCACCGGCCGGACCGTGGCCACCCTGGGTCGATCCATGAACTCCAACGTGGCTCTGGCCCGCCAGATGGGCCTGCTTCACATCCCCGATTCCAAGCTCCGTGACATCGAGGACGTCGACGGCATCCGCGACGAGCAGCTGTGCGTGATCTCCACCGGTTCCCAGGGTGAGCCCCTGTCGGCTCTGGCCCGGATGGCCACCGGCGACAATCGCTGGCTCACCATTCGGGAGGGTGACTGCGTGATCCTGTCGTCCCACCCCATTCCCGGTAACGAGTCCAGCGTCTCCCGGGTCATCGACGGCCTGATTCGGCGAGGGGCCGAGGTGGTGCATTCCGGTGCAGCCCGGGTCCACGCCACCGGACACGCCAAGGCCGAGGAACTGCGGGTCATGCACTCCATCGTGCAGCCGGAGTGGTTCATCCCGGTCCACGGTGAGTATCGCCACATGGCCGAACACGCCCGCCTCGCCGTGGACATGGGCCATCGCGCCGACCGGGTGATGGTCTGTTCCGACGGCGACTCGGTCTTGCTGACCGACAAGGGACTGGAGCGGACCGAGGGGGTGCCCTCCGACTATGTCTACATGTCGGGAACGGTTGGCGCTCTCGACTACAGCGTGCTCTCCGAGCGCCAGATCCTGGGTAGGGAAGGTTTTGTGTCGGCCATTGTGGCCGTGTCCATCGTGGGGGCCCGGGCCGAGCTTCTGCGGGAACCCGAGGTTCTGAGTCGAGGCTGGGTTCACGGCGACGAGGGCGACATGTTGCGCAAGGAGGCCACTCTGGCCGTGCGCCAGGCGGTGGAGGATGCCATCAAGGACGGCAAGCGAACCCGTCAGGACTTCGAGCGGGTGACCCGTCGAGCCCTGGGTCGCTTCATCAACAAGCGGACTCGACTGCGACCCATGGTTGTCCCTGTTGTCCTTGGGGCCCACGAGGGCGAGGACACCGACGAGTAAAACTGGGAGGTTCCCTCCTTTGCCCACCGGTGCGGCTACTGTTACGTCCACTGTGGCAACATCAACTCGGAACTCATCACGTTCCGGTCGAGGGGCTACGGGCGGACGCAAACCGGCACGCAGGAAAAGCGCAAAGCGTCGCGCCCAAGAAGACCGCAGGGATCTCCAAGGGCTTTTGCTCATAGCCTTTGGTGTTTTGCTGGGTCTCGGCCTCTACACCGGCGCGACCGGCGTGCTCGGCCAGTGGCTGGCTCAGGCCACCGGAGCCTTCTTCGGCCTCGCTCGCTTCCTCGGGCCCCCACTCCTGCTGGCCGCCGGGTTTCAGATGCTGCGGACCAATTCCCGGCGCCGTCGCCGCAAACCCGATTACGGCCAGTGGCTGGCGTGGGGATCTCTGGTGGCCGCCGGATTCTGCCTACTCGACATGCTCGGTGGGCGTCCCTATTGGACGTCCCCGCTGGAGGATCTGAGCCGGGCCGGTGGTTGGGTCGGTGTGGCCATCGGCGGCACCCTCGAGCGTTACCTCGGCTACTGGGGCGAGGTGGTGGTCACCATCACGCTGGTCATGATTGCCGCCGTGTTGCTCACCTCCATCTCGTTGGGGCCGGCCGCCGACACCATGGCCGAGCGGTTCGGCTTGATCATGGCCCGCATTCGGGAGCGGTTCTCCGATCGTGATTGGCTGAAGCGGGAGGAGTCGGACCCGGTCGGTGATCTTCGCCGGGACCGGCCCCGTGGCCTGGCCGCCATGTTCGAAGACGACCCCATCGACCGTAGCGGGGACACAACGAGCAAGTCGACCGACGAGCATGAGGCCGAGATCTACATCGACCTGCGCCACGATCACCCCGGCCGAGAATCGGCGAACGACGGTTCGAAGCCTCGACGTGGCTCCGACGACGCTGTGGACGCCGACGACGACATCGTGGTGGTGGGTCTGGACCCTGAGGCCGCCCCCGTTCAGGCCGACAGAGGCCGACGGTGGCAGGACGCCGGTCCCGGTCCGGTCATCGAGGTGCCGTCGCCGCCCGTCGTCGAGGGTCTGGCCATGGCCGCACCCCAACCCCCCGAGGGGTTTTGGCGGCTACCGACCCTCGACATACTGGACCGGACCGAGGCTCAGGACGTGGATCGGGCTTCGGTGGAGAAGACCGGTCGGCAGCTCGAGCACGCCTTGGCCGAACACGGTGTCGAGACCAGGCTCATCGGCGTGGTCGTCGGCCCCACGGTTAGTCGCTTCGAGTTGGAGCTCGGACCAGGGGTCAAGGTTTCCAGGGTGACCTCGCTGCACAAGGACATCGCCTACGCCATGGCTACTCCCGATGTCCGCATCCTGGCTCCCATCCCGGGCAAGCAGGCCATCGGGGTCGAGGTGCCCAACGTCCGGCGCCAGATCATCACCGTCGGCGATCTGCTGGTTTCCGAAGAGGCGGCCAACGCTACTCATCCGCTCGAGGTCACCCTGGGTCGGGACATCACCGGCCGAACCATCGTGGCCAACCTGGCCGGCATGCCCCATTTGCTGGTGGCGGGCCAGACCGGTTCCGGCAAGTCGAGCTGCATCAACTCGATGCTGACCTCCATCCTCATGCGGTCCACGCCGGATCAGATCCGTCTCATCCTGGTCGACCCCAAGCGGGTCGAACTGACGCAGTATGAACGTTTGCCCCATCTGCTGACCGAGGTGGTCACCGACCCGAAGAAAGCGGCCAATGCTCTGGCCTGGGCGGTCAGGGAAATGGAACGACGCTACGATCTGCTGAGTGAGGTCGGGGTTCGTGATCTCGACGGCTACAACCGGTCGGTCGACGAGGGTCGGTTCGATCCCGTTCCCGGGCCCGACGGGGAACCGATGGAGTACCAGCGGCTCAGCTACATCCTGGTCGTGCTCGATGAGTTGGCCGACCTGATGATGGTGGCGGCCCGCGATGTCGAGGAATCGATCTGCCGGATCGCCCAGAAGGCCCGGGCCGTCGGCATCCACCTGGTGATCGCCACCCAGCGTCCGTCGACCAATGTCATCACCGGCCTGATCAAGGCCAACGTACCGGCCCGACTGGCCTTCGCCGTCTCCAGCCTGACCGACAGTCGGGTCATCCTCGATCAGCCCGGGGCCGAACGCCTCGTCGGCCGAGGTGACGGCCTGCTCAACGACGGCACGACCAGCACCCCGGTCCGGTTCCAGGGGGCGTGGGTAACCGAGGCGGAAGTGGCGGCCATCGTCGACCATTGGACCAACCAGGCTCCCGAGGTCACCTACGACAGTCGGGTGGTGGGTGAGGAGGCCGTCGGTGAGGCCGCCGCCTTCATTCCCGGTGGCTCGACCGGTGACGAGGGAGACGACGATCTGCTGTTGCAGGCCATGGAACTGGTGGTGCGATCCCAGCTCGGCTCGACGTCCATGCTGCAACGCAAGCTTCGGGTCGGTTTCGCCCGAGCCGGCAGGCTCATGGACTTGCTCGAGGAGAGGGGGGTGGTCGGCCCTTCCGTGGGCTCAAAGGCTCGCGAGGTACTGATGACTCCCGAGGACCTCGACGCCGGTCGGTGGCCCGTTGGAGTTGCCCCCCCGGCGGTCGACAGCCAGCCCCCGGCCACACCTGTGTTCAGCTCGCCGGCCTTGCCCACCCGACAGGATCGGACTCGGCCCGGTCGGCTCGATGACAGCGTCGACACCACCGGCGATCGGACTGGGAGCGTCGCCGATGGACCATCCCGGGGCCGCTCCGCCGCCACGGTCGAGGACGCCGTGGTCGAGGACGCCGTGGTCGATGACAGTGTGGTCAAGGACGCCGTGGTCAAGGACGCCGTGGTCAAGGACGCCGTGGTCAAGGACGCCGTGGTCGATGACACCAGTCTCGACGACACGGCGGCCGACGGTGCAAGGCTCCCCAACGCGGCCGTTTCCGACGAGCCCGATCGTGGTATGGGTGCCGAGCCGGCCGACCTCTCCGATCGTGGCGTCTCGACCGACGAGGGCCCGTGGCCCGACGATGGTCCGGATCGGGCACGACAAGCCGACGGTCCGTCGGCCTCGTTTCGTGATCAACCCGTGATCGAAGAGCCCCGGCGGCGGCGATTCACCCTGGCCGACATCCCCAACCCCGAGCCGATCCGGATCCCCGAGAGTCGGGCCGGTGATCCCACCACCGGGCGAGCGCGAGCTGAATCGGCGCCCCGACCCGGCCTCGACCCCTATCTCGGGCCCGATCCCCACCTGGGGATCGACAAGACGCCGACGGCCAGGGTCAACGCCGGCGCCGCCTCGGCCGTGGCCCGGGCCGACACGCCGGTGCCGGAGGAGCCGATCGAAGCCGAGCCCCCGGGCAAGCCTCACCTCCGGGTGGTCGAGGATCCCGATCCCGAACTCTACGAGCCGGAGCCCGAACCGTTCGACTTCGATGCCGAAGCCGCCCTCGAGGACCGCTTCGAGGCTGAGGCCGATCATGATGCCGAGGCCATCGTCGAGGACCACATCGACCACATCGACCACCATGAACACGATGAAGGCGAGGTCTTCGATCCCGACGACGAGTTCGACGATGATGGCCGAACGCCGGTGGCCGCCGATGCTTGGTCCGACGAGTTCGACGCCGACGCCGACGACGACGAGTTCGATGGCGACTTCGACTCGGCTCTGGCTCCGCCGCCCGGCTACCCGCGGGCCGACCGGCGTGAACCGTAGCGACTGCGGCGACCTGTAGCCTCCAGAGGTGGACTCACTGATCCATCCGTCGCCGGTGGTGGCCTTGATCGAGGTCGCTGTCGGCCTCTGGTTGTTGACCCGAGCCGCCGACGAGTTCGTCGAGGGAGCGGCCAACGTGGCCAGCCACCTCCGTATCTCGCCGGTGGTCATCGGTGCCGTGATCGTCGGGTTCGGAACCAGCGCACCCGAGCTGCTGGTGTCCGGGCTGGCCGCCTTCAACGGCGACCTGGCCCTCGGTGTTGGAAACGTGGTCGGCTCGAATGTCGCCAACCTCACGCTGGTTCTCGGCGCCGCCGCCCTGATCGTGGTCCTCGGTGTCACCCCCGGGGTGCTGGCCCGGGAGGCGCCGCTGTCGCTGATGGCCGTGCTGCTCTTCGCCTACTTCACCACCGGTGGACTGGCTCGATGGGAGGGCATGATCCTGTTGGTGGCCCTGGTCGTCGTGCTGACCTGGATCATCTCGGCCGGTCGGGTCGACGTGGCCCAGGATCATTCCCTGGACGATGACATGGACAACGGCTCGTTGGGCCGCCAGTTCACCCGCACCTTCGTGGGCCTGGTCGGCACCGTGGGCGGGGCCCAGTTGCTGGTGTGGGGGGCCTCGGCCATTGCCGACAGGTTCGGAGTGTCGGAAGGCTTCGTGGGTTTCACCCTGGTCGCGGTGGGCACGTCACTACCCGAGCTGGTGACAGCGGTGGCCGCCGCCCGCAAGGGCGAGACCCAGCTGATTCTCGGCAATTTGCTCGGCAGCAACATTTTCAACAGCCTGGCCGTCGGCGGCGTCATCTCACTCGTCGGCCCCGGTCTGATCGACGATGAGGCGCTGGCCACCGTCGGGGTGATCACCATGGTGGTCGTGGCCTTCACCGCCTGGGCCTTCCTGGTCACTCGAAGGCGGGTTCATCGTTTGGAAGCGGTGGTCCTTCTCGGGGCGTGGTTGGCCTCGGTGGCTCTCATGGCCGACGACGCCCCCCAAAACGCCCTTGCCTTGTTACCGTAGAGTCGCAGGCCAGGTCGACGCCCGGAGGTGTTCCGGGTCCTGGTAGCGGCCATGGCGGCCACGGTTGCCCCGTCACCGGAGAAGCACCTCTTGACCATTCGATTTCCGGCATCGCCCCTGGAGACGACCCTCGTAGCCTCGAATCTGCTGTTCCCCGAGGGTCCGATCTGGCTTTCCGACGGGTCGATCGTGCTGGTCGAGATCGCCCGGGGCACCCTGACCAGGGTGTCCCCCGACGGTGACGTCGACGTCGTGGCCGAACTCAAAGGGGGACCGAATGGGGCCGCCGTCGGCCCCGACGGCAAGATCTACGTCTGCAACAACGGTGGTTTCGTTTGGAGCGAGGTCAACGGCCTGATGGTGCCCGGCGACCAACCCGACACCTACACCGGGGGCAGGATCCAGCGTGTCGATCTCTTGACCGGTGAGGTCGAGACCCTCTACGACGAGATCAACGGCATCATGCTGCGGGGTCCCAATGATCTGGTCTTCGATTCCTCCGGTGGGTTCTGGTTCACCGACCATGGCAAATCCCGGCCCCGGCAGCGGGACCGCGGTGGCCTGTACTACGCCAACTCCGACGGTTCCGGTATCAGCGAGGTGGTGTTCCCCCTCGATGCCCCCAACGGGGTCGGGCTGTCCCCCGACGAGGACATGCTCTACGTGGCCGAGACCAATCAGGGCAGGCTCTATCAATGGCCACTCTCGGGCCCGGGCGAGATCGCCGGCTATTTCGGACCCGAGCACCGGGGAGAGATCCTGGCCGATCCCGAGGGCGGCCCCATGTTCGATTCGCTCGCCGTCGACTCGCTCGGCAATATCTGCGTGGCCACCATTCGTCGGGGTGGCATCACGGTGGTGACCCCCGATGGATCCCACCGCTTCCTGGCCCTCGACGATCCCATCACCACCAACATCTGCTTCGGCGGATCCGACCTGGGCACCGCCTACATCACTCTGTCCGGCTCCGGTCGACTCGTCTCGTGTCCGTGGGAATTCCCCGGTCTTCCCCTGGCCTTCAATCTCTGATGCGGCCGTGAGCACCTACTGGATCCAGACCCTGGGCTGTCCCAAGAACCAGGTCGACTCCGACAAGCTGGTCGGCGTCATGGCGGCCGACGGCCTGCAACCGGCCCGACGGGTGGAGGATGCCGACGTCGTGGTCATCAACACCTGCGCCTTCATCGAGGAGGCTCGTCAGGAGTCGATCGAGGCCATTCTCGAAGCCGAGCAGGCTCGGCGTCCAGGGGCCGAGCTGGTGGTCACGGGTTGCCTGGCCGAGCGGTACGGCGATGAACTCGCCGCCTCGTTGCCCGAAGTCGATCGGGTGGCCCCCTTCGGTGTGCCGGTCACCCTCGGCCCCACCCGGGATGGCCAACCCCGTTCCCGGTTCGATCTGCTGGAACTGCCGCGGCCCCGAGCCTCGTCGCCCTGGGCCTATGTCAAGATCGCCGAGGGCTGTGATCGCAACTGTGGTTTCTGTGCCATTCCCAGCTTCCGGGGCACGCAACGGTCGAGGTCGATGGAGTCGATCCTTGCCGAGGTCGAGGCCCTGGAGGTGTCCGAGGTGGTGCTGGTGGCCCAGGATCTGGCCTCCTACGGACGGGACCAGGGGCGGGGCGAGCGCCGGATCGTCCCCCTGGTACGAGAGGTGGCGGATCGGGTGGCATGGGTGAGGCTGTTGTACCTCTATCCTTCGGATCTGACCGATGACCTCATCGACACCATTCTCGCCTCCGGCGTCGACTACTTCGATCTCTCCCTTCAGCACGTGTCCCCGCCGCTGATGCGGCGGATGCGTCGGTGGGGCGACGGCGGCCGCTTTCTGCGCCGGATCGCCGACATCCGAGCCCGGGACGCCGATGCCACCTTCCGCTCCAACTTCATCGTCGGCTACCCGGGCGAACGCGAGGAGGACCACGATGCCCTGCTGCGTTTCGTCGAGGAGGCCCGCCTCGACTGGTGCGGGTTCTTCGCCTACTCCGAGGAGGCCGGGACCTTCGGCGCCACACTCGACGGCACCGTGGCTCCGGGCCTGATCTCGGAGCGGTTGGCCGAGTTGCGGGAGCTCCAGGATCGCATCACCGCCGAGAAGCGGGCCGCCCTCATCGGCCGGAACATGACAGTGCTGGTCGACGAGCCGGGCCAGGCCCGTTCGGCCGGTGAGGCGCCGGAGATCGACGGGGTCATCACCGTGGACGAGAGCCTCGATGTCGGCTCGTTCCCCACCGTTCGCATCATCGAAGCCGAAGGCCCCGACCTGGTTGGGGAGCCGCCGGCGGCCGACCGCGCCGATCGGGTTCCGGCCCGTCCCGGGGAGCGGTCGTGACCGAGGTTGGGTCGTCGAGTCCGTCGATGAGCTTCATCGGCACGTCCCGCTGGGCTCTGGCCGCAAACGCCATCACCATCATCCGCACCGTTCTCGCCCCGGTGCTGGCGGCCATGGTCGCCTATAGAAATCCGTGGTGGGTCAGCTTCTGGTTCGGATGGTTCCTGGGAGTCACCGACATCCTCGACGGCCACCTGGCCCGGCGGTCGGACCCGACCCGGGTCGGCGCCTTTCTCGATCCGCTGGCCGACAAGGCGGTGGTGCTCCTGGTGGGTTATGCGATGGTTGCCATCGGCCGTTTCCACTGGCTGCCCATCACCCTCATCGCCTTGCGAGAGCTGGCCATCACCGTCTATCGCAGCTACTGGGGTCGACGTGGCTTGGCGGTTCCGGCCCGCCGATCGGCCAAGTACAAGACGTTGTTCCAGGGCCTTGCCCTGGCCGCCGCCATGTGCCCGGCCCTTGATGGTCAGTTGTGGGTTGCCGATGTTCTATTGTGGTTTGCCGTTGCCTTCACCCTGGTCAGCGGTCTCCAGTACGCCTTGGACGGTCACGGTGTGCTGCGGGAAGGCGGGCAGCGGTGATCGGGCACCAGCGGCGACACGTGGAAGAGTCGACCGGGAGCACGCCAATGAGCCACCAACTGAACGATGGGCGAACCGGCGGGGATCGTTCGGCCGATCCGATGACGTCGCGTGCGGTCCGTCGGGTTGTCGCTGTCATCGCCGCCCTGTCCCTGGTTCTGGTCGCCTGCACGGGCAACGACGGCTCGTTGGCCTCGAGATCCGACCGGAACGGTGCCGATTCCGATCAAGCCGACGGAGGGGACGCGACCGGTACCGATGCCGATCCCGCCGGCGACGAGGCCGGTGGGTCCCGCTCCAGCGGGGGTAGCGCCGATGTCGAGGTCCCCGACCCGTCCCGGATCATCGACTTCGAACCCGAGTTCACGGCCGGCGAGTGCCAACACCCGGTGCCCACCGGGTACGAGGTGGACTGCGGGACCGTGGTCGTACCCGAGGATTGGCAGACCGGTGATGGAACCGTGGTGCTGTCGGTCGCCGTATTCGCCTCCACGGCCGACGAGCCCGCTGCCGACCCCGTGGTCTATCTCGAGGGAGGACCGGGTGGCCACGCCCTGGAAACGCTGATGTTCGGCGCCACCGAGCTGTACGATCCGCTGCTGGAGCGGGGAGACGTCGTCGTGTTCGACCAGCGGGGGGCCGGCCTGTCCGATCCCGAGCTGGCATGCGACGAGGTGACCGAGGTGGTTCGGGAACTGGAGGACATCCCCATCATCGAGGATGACGAGGCCAAGGCGCGCTACCTGGATGCCCTGGCCGCTTGCCGGGACCGGCTCGAGGGCGAGGGAATCGATCTCCGCGACTACAACTCGTTCAACAACGCCCATGACGTCGATGCCATTCGTCGGGCCCTCGGCTACGACCAGTGGAACCTGCTCGGGATCTCCTACGGAACCCGGTTGGGGTTGGAGGTCATGCGCCAGCACCCCGAGGGTGTGCGCAGCGTCGTGCTCGACTCGGTGTATCCGCCCGAGGTCGATTCGGCGGCCGAGAACCCCCAGACGTTCATCGACTCCTACCAGCAGGTGGTGGCGGCCTGTGCCGCCGAGCCCGAATGCGCGGCCGAAGGTGATCTGGCGCAGCGGTTCGAGGAGCTGGTGTCCAGGTTCCAGGTGGAACCGGTCCAGGTCACGGTGCAGGACTTCGTCACGGGGACCGACGACGAGATCTATCTCACCGGTGACGCCCTGATCGGGGTCATCACCCAGTCCCTGTACTCGCCGGTCTGGTTCGGCGACCTGCCCGAGCTGGCCACCGATCTGGAGAACGGCCGGACCGGAGTGGTGGAACAGTACCTGAGCCAGCAGCGAAGCACCGAGCAGTTCTTCAGCGACGGCATGTTCTACGCCATCACCTGTCACGAGGAGATCAGCTATTCCAATCCCGATGAGGTGGTCGACCCTCCCGATCCGTTCGGGCTTCGCGACACCTTCGATCTGGCCTCCAACGCCGGTAGCAACGCCTTCTCCACCTGCCAAGCCTTCGCCAATGGTCGAGCCGCCCCGGTGGCCAACGAACCGGTGGTCAGCGACATCCCGACCCTGTTGCTGGCCGGCGAGTTCGATCCTGTGACTCCGGTGTCCTGGGCCGAGGAGGCGGCCGAGGATCTGGCCAACAGCTTCCTGGTGGTGTCCCCGTCGGCCTCGCACGGGGTGACCAGCAGTGCATGCGTCACCGGCATCGTGGTCGAGTTCCTCGATGATCCGTCGACCCGGCCCGCCACCGACTGCCTGGCGGACGACTCCATCGAGTTCGTGGCTCGGGCTCCGGTCGAGGTCGAGCTGTCAGAGGTGACCTACTCCCAGCCCCAGGCCGGGGTGGCGGTGACGACGGTCCGCCCCGAATCGTGGCTGGTGGGATCCCTCGGTGGCGACCAGTATCGCCAGCGATCGTTCCTCGATCCCACCCAGCTGCTGCAGATCGCCGGCGATCAGGCCATGGGATTCGCCCTCTCGGTCTATGTCAACGAGGCCAACGATCTAACGTTGTCGGCCACCGAACCGTTCGTCGGCAGCGACTCGATCGGATCGATTCGAGCGGCCGATCTGCCCGGCGACTGGAGCCGCCGGTCGGCCAACACCCTCGATCTGGTGGTGGAGTGGCTGGAAACCGAACGGGACGGAGTCAAGCTGTACGTCATCCTCATCGCTCCCGCCGACGAGGCTCGGGAACTGCTCGAACAGGTGATGAAGCCGGCCGTTCAAGCCATCGAGGTGGAGGCCCTGTGAGCGACGAGACCGTGATGGGCGAACCGGCCGCCATCGGGTCCGACGAGCCGGGGGACCACACCCCGTCGGTCGAGGTGGTCGCCGTCGGCACCGAGTTGTTGTTGGGCCAGATCGTCGACACCAATTCGTCGTGGATCGGCGAGCAACTGGCCGCCGCCGGGCTCAACTCCCACTTCCAGACCAAGGTCGGGGACAATCCCACCCGCATCCGTTCGGTGCTGGAGCTGGCCCTCGATCGCAGCGACGCCGTGATCTGCTGCGGTGGTCTCGGCCCGACACAGGACGACCTGACCCGGGAGGTCATGGCCGAGGTCATGGGGGTCGAGCTGGAACTGGACGAGGCGGTGGCCGATCGCATCCGTCACATGTTCGCCAGCCGGGGTCGGACCATGCCCGACAACAACCTGCGCCAGGCCATGGTGCCGGTCGGTGCGTCGGTGATCGCTCAGCAACCGGGCACGGCCCCGGGGTTGATCTGTCCAATCGGGACCGAGGCCGGCTCGAAGGTGATCTACGCCGTTCCCGGTGTGCCCTACGAGATGAAGGAGATGGTGACCGGAACCATCATCCCCGATCTGGTGACCCGCTCCGGTCGACCGGCCGTGATCCGTTCCCGGGTCCTGCGGACCTGGGGGATGTCGGAGTCCGGCCTGGCCGAGATGCTGGGGCCTCGAATCGAGGAGCTGGACGGGGTCGGCAACCCCACGCTGGCCTTCCTGGCCAGCGGGGTCGAAGGGCTGAAGGTCCGGATCACGGCCCGCGCCAATGACGAGACGGCTGCGCTGGCCGTGCTCGATGCCGAGGAACGCCTGCTCCGCAGCCTCATGGGTGACATCGTGTTCGCCACCGACGGCGACAACATGGAGACCGTCGTGGTGGCCGCCCTGGCCCGCCGAGGCCTCACCATCGCCGTGGCCGAGTCGGTGACCGGTGGCTATGTGGCCGGTCGGCTGTGCGCCGTGGCCGGAGCCAGCGAGGTGTTCCGGGGTGGGGTGGTGGCCTACCATCCCGAGATCAAGCGCGACCTGTTGGGGGTGCCGGACGGGCCGGTGGTGACCGAGGCGGCGGCCACGGCCATGGCCCAGGGGGTTCGGGCCAGGCTGGGGGCCGACATCGGCATCGCCACCACCGGAGTTGCCGGGCCGGATGAGGCCGAGGGGCGACCGGTGGGCACGGTGTGCGCCGCCATCGCCGGTCTCGATGCCGCCGGGATCTCCCGCGATGTGGCCGTCACCATGCAGCTCCCCGGCGATCGGGAACGCATCCGCCAGTTCGCCACCATCTCCCTGCTCGATCTGCTCCGCAAACGCCTGCGCTAGGCCGCCGGCCCAACTCGCGGCACCCCCCTTCTCCACCCCGAACTTTGAGCCGCCCACGACCCCTTTGCCTGGAACTTTGAGCCGCCCACGACCCTGAAGCGGGTCGTCCGGTGCTCAAAGTTCGGCGGGTGGTCTAGCTGCGAACCGCTTTGTAGGCGGCCAGGGTGCGTTCCCGGGCCGCCTTGTGGTCGACGATCGGGAAGGGATAGGTATCGCCCAGGGTCACGCCGGCGGCCGCCGCCTCCAGCGGTCCGGCGGCCACCGGCTCGTGGATGACGCCACTCGGTAGCCCGGCCAGCTCGGGCACCCAGCGGCGGATGTAGTCACCGTCGGGGTCGAACTTCCGGCTCTGGGAGGTGGGGTTGAAGATCCGGAAGTAGGGCGCAGCGTCGGGCCCGGTGCCGGCCACCCACTGCCAGTTACCGGCGTTCTGGGCCAGGTCGGCGTCGACCAGATGATGGCGGAAGAAGCGCTCGCCTCGCCGCCAGTCGACCAGGAGATCCTTGACCAGGAAGCTGGCGGTGATCATACGGACCCGATTGTGCATCCAGCCCGAGGCCACCAGCTGGCGCATGCCGGCGTCGACGATGGGGTAGCCGGTGCGCCCGTCACACCATGCCTGGAAACCGTCGTCGTCATCCCGCCAACCGATGTGGTTGTAGACCTCGTTGACCGCCGAGATCGCAAGGTCTTGCCGCTGGGCCAGGATGTGGGCGTACCAATCCCGCCACGCCAGCTGGCGGACGAAGGCGGCACGGCCCGGGGAGTCGGTACCCACGACGTCGAGTACGGTGCGGGCCGACAGGGTGCCGAACTTGAGGTCGGCCGACAGCTCCGACGTTCCGTCGACGGCGGGGAGATCCCGGGTCTCGGGGTAGCCGTCCACCTGGTCGAGCCAGGCCGTGAGACGGGCCCAGGCGGCATCAGGACCTGGGGCCTGAGCCACCGGCCCGTCGGGCGGCGGGATCGGCGCCGAGTGCACCCGCATCGGTACACCCGGCCCCGGTTCGGGCCACGGCTCCACGTGGGCTCGGGCCCAGGACTTGTGAAACGGGGTGAAGACCTGGGACAGAGTGCCCTTGGCGGTCAGGACTCGTCCCGGCTCATGGACCAGGTTGCCCCAGAACCGATGATGGGTGACGTCGACGGCATCGGATACCGCGGCATCCCGACGGCGGGAGAACGGGGTGACATCGTTGTTGTAGTAGAGATCGGAGGCACCGGTTTCCGCCGTCAGGGAGGCCAGGGCATCGGCTGCCGGTCCGGGACGAACCACCAGATTTCCGCCCAGGGTTCGCAGCTGGGCGTCGAGGGCGGCTAGGTGGGCCAGGAATTGGTTTCGTCGCATGTCACCGGCGGCGGCCAGCAACGCCGGTTCCAGCACATAGGCGGCGACCACGCGGCGATGGGTGGTGGTGGCCGCGGCCCAGGCCGGGTTGGCCTCCAGCCGTAGGTCCCGACGGAACCAGACGATGACCGGCTTGTCGGCTGCTTCAGCCGGCAACTGGGGTACGCCAGCCGTGCACGTCCTCGGTCCGGCCGAGCTGGATGTCGACCAGCGCTTGGCGCAGCCTCAAGGTGTTCGTACCCGGCTGCCCGTCGCCGAGCTGAATGTCCTCGCCATCGACCATGATCTTGCCCACCGGGGCGATGACGGCCGCCGTTCCCGACAGGAAGGCCTCGCCGTGTTCGGCCCACGCCTTCAGTTCCTCGACGGGCACGCTGCGTTCCTCCACCCGGTAACCCATGTCGGCGGCCAGGGTGAGCACCGAAGCCCGGGTGACGCCGTGGAGGAACGACTCATCGAGGTTGCGAGTGATCAGCCGTTCGTCGTCGACCAGGAAGAAGTTGGAGGCCCCGGTTTCGGTTATGTCGCCTCCGGTGGCGAACAGCACCTGATCGGCCACATGATCCCGCTTGGCGTCCAACGTCGGGCCCAGGGCCATGGCGTAGTTGGCCCCCGACTTGATCATGCCGAACTGTGGTGTGGTCCGCGGGATCGTGGTCTCGACGTAGATGGACAGGGGTCGGATGCCCCCGGCGAAGTAGTCGCCGACGGGGGAGGTGATGACATACAGCAGGCCCTCGGTGCTGGGTGAGGCGGCGGCCCCGATATTGCGCAGAGTGCCGATGAAGGTGGGACGGATGTAGAGCGAGCCGGGGGGATCGGGGGTGAACCCGGCGTTGGCCTCCACGGCATCGATGATCATGGTCCGCAGCAGGTCGGCCTCGGGAGGCGGCATGCGGAGCTTGGAGATGCTCTGAATCATCCGGGCCACGTGGTCGTCGAGCCGGAAGATGGCCAGCGACCCGTCGTGCTGGCGGTGGGCTTTCAGCCCCTCGAAGCAAGTGCTGCCGTAGTGAAGGGCATGGGTGGCCGGGTGGAGCGAGAAGTTCTCCAGCGGTCCGGCCTCACCGGAGTAGGTGTAGGTCCCGTCCTTCCATTCCGCCACGGTCATCTTGTCGCCGAAGAGCGTGCCGAACGGAGCGGTGAAAGGATCCTGGGTGTTGCTCATGTCATACGTTGTACTAGGAAAGCACTCCGGTTGCGCAGATTTGCCCGGTTCGCTCCTCATCGGTGTGGTGGTCGGACAGGCGACGTTCGGAGGCCGGGTCGATCACGGCGCGGTCGGGGGCGCGGTGATGGTGGAAGCGGGTGCGGTCGTGGTCGTGGTCGACCGCGAACCTCCGGGATTCGCCGGGCCCGTCATTGTGGTCGGTGCCGCCGTTGTGGTCGACGACAGTGACGGCAGGCGTAGGGTCGACGAGGTGGATTCGGGGGGCAAGTTCTGCTGTTCGAGCAGTGCCGACTCGGCCTCGGCGTTGAGGGCCCGGCCGGTGGCCAGGGCGTAGTCGACACTGAGTTCGGGGCAATAGGTACCGAACACGAAGTCCTGGAAGGCAAGCTGCCGTTCCGACAACTCGGCCCAGATCTCGGCCAGGAGCGTGGTGTCCATGCCGCACATGGTGGTGGCCACCTCGAGCTGGCGTTCCACCTCGGCCGGCGTGAGCTGGCGACCGGCGATCAGCTCCAGATGATCCTCGATCGAGACCTGAGGGGTGTCATCGCTGCAGCCGGCCAGCAGCGACACGACGATCAGGCCGAGTGCTGCCAGCTCGGCCATGGCGGTTCGCAGGGTCATGACGCTCGGGGTGTGGTCATGTCGGGCAAAAATATCTCCGGAAACCGTTGAACGAACACCTGTTCGCCACTAGAGTGCAGGTGTGGAACTACAGCCTCGTAGTTTCCACCCGGGCTTGGGCTCAGGCTCAGGATCCGAGCGTAGCTCGCAAACCATTCTTACCCCGGCAGCCTTCATTGTCACAACCAGTTCCTACTGTTGACGGCAGTGGTCCGGGATCCCCGGAAGAATCCCCCGAACACCTGCAGACAGTCCTGAGAACAGGAGTATCCAGTGGAGAAGAACAAAGCGCTCGAAATGGCTCTCGGTAACATCGAGAAGCAGTTTGGCAAAGGCGCTGTGATGAAGATGGGCGAGAAGACGGGAATGGCGGTGGCCACCATCCCCACCGGGGCTCTCGCCCTCGATCTGGCTCTGGGTGTCGGTGGTCTGCCCCGGGGTCGTGTGGTCGAGATCTACGGTCCCGAGTCGTCGGGTAAGTCCACCCTGGCCATGCACGTGGTGGCCGAAGCCCAGCGTAACGGCGGTATCTGCGCCTATATCGACGCCGAGCACGCCATGGATCCGGTCTATGCCGCCAACATCGGCGTCGACGTCGACGAACTGCTCATCTCTCAGCCCGACACCGGCGAGCAGGCCCTGGAGATCGCCGACATCCTGGTCCGTTCCGGCTCCATCGACGTGATCGTGATCGACTCGGTGGCGGCCCTGACTCCTCGAGCCGAGATCGAGGGCGACATGGGTGATACCCATGTCGGTCTCCAGGCCCGGCTCATGTCCCAAGCCCTGCGCAAAATCACCGGGAATCTGAGCAAGACCGGCACCATTTGCGTGTTCATCAACCAGCTTCGGGAGAAAATCGGTGTCATGTTCGGGTGTTTCTCCTACAGCACCCGGGTCCAGTTGGCCGACGGTACCACCGAGAAGATCGGCAAGATCGTCAACCAGAAGCTTGACGTCGAGGTTCTGAGTTACGACCCTGAGCTCGACCGAGTGGTTCCCAAGCGAGTGGTCAACTGGTTCGACAATGGGGTCACCGATCACTTTATGCGGTTCACGGTGGCCAAGCCGTCCGGGAACGGCCGGGCCCAGTTCGCCTGCACGGCGAACCATCTCATCGCCACCCCCGGTGGCTACCGGGAGGCGTCCGAACTCGAAGTCGGTGACCGGGTCCTTCAACCGGTCGAGCAACGGCTTTCGGACTTCCAGTGGGAGGTCATCCTGGGCTCGCTGATGGGTGACGGTTCGCTCTCTCCGTCGCGTAGCGGGTATGCAGCCCGCTTCCGTATCGGTCACGGAGCCGCTCAGACCGAGTACGCCGACTGGAAGGCATCGTTGTTCGCCAACCTTTCGGTCTCACGTTTGATCAACGTCAAGGGTGCTGTGTTCCATGACGTCCAGCCACTGCCCGAGCTGGCCGAACTGCGTCGAGCCGTCTACCTTCCTGAGGGCAAGATGCTCAGCGAAGATTATCTGAAGGCGCTCACCCCGCTTTCTCTTGCCCTCTGGTACATGGACGACGGCACATTCGCCGTCCGGTCGAAGGGCAGGCAGGCCCGAACTGTTGGATTGTCCGGTCGGTCAGAGATCTGCGTTCAGGCCATGTCGCCGGGTTCCCGTCGACGTCTCGTCGACTACCTCGGTGATACCTGGGGTCTGCGACCGGTCTTGCGGGAGCGGGGTGCCCGCAAGATGGCAGTGCTCACGTTCGATCGTCATGAGACGGCCAAGCTGCATGCCCTGATCGCACCGTTCGTCCACCCCTCGATGGAGCACAAGCTGTTGCCGTCGTACAGGGGTCGCTTTGCCGTCGAGCCGGTGTTCGCAGTCCCGACCAAGCGAATGGTGCCGTTGCCAATCATGAAGATCACCCTGGGTCCACCAAACGGTCGTCACACCCACAAGTACGACATCGAGGTTGAAGGCACACACAACTACTTCGTTGATGGGGTCATGGTCCACAACTCGCCCGAAACCACCCCCGGTGGTCGGGCCCTCAAGTTCTACAGCTCGGTCCGGCTCGATATCCGCCGCATTGAATCGCTGAAGGACGGGGCCGAGGTGGTCGGTAACCGGACCAGGGTCAAGATCGTCAAGAACAAGGTGGCTCCACCGTTCCGTCAGGCCGAATTCGACATCATGTACGGCAAGGGCATAAGTCGTGAGGGCTCGCTGCTCGATATCGCCGTCGAGCACGACATCGTGAAGAAGTCGGGTGCCTGGTACACCTACGAGGGTGAACAGATCGGCCAGGGCCGGGAGAACGTCAAGAGCTTCCTGGTGGCCAACCCCGAGCTGGTGATGGAGATCCAGGATCGGGTGTTGAAAGAGGTCGGGCTGGTCGAGTCCGATGATCTGCTCGATGCCACCGATGATGAGTCGGACTCGTCCACGTCAGGCAAGTCGAAATCAAAGTCGACGAAGTCCAGGGACGACGAACCCATCTCGCTTGATTGAGCAGGCTGCGGCCCGGTCGGGGTTCATAGCCCGGCTCGGGCCGGCACCGCGGCCGGGCCGCTACTCCCGGCTCGGTGTCGGCGAACGCAGTCACCGGTGTGCGGTACGATGGACGGGTGTCCAGTAGAGCCGTCCCACTTGGGCTGACCTTCGACGACGTGCTTCTCGTACCGCAACGGTCGGCTATTCGTTCTCGACGCGACATCTCGGTGTCGACTCGACTGACCAGGCGACTCACCATCGACACCCCCATCATCGCCGCCAACATGGACACGGTCTGCGAGTCCGACATGGCCATCGAGTTGGCGCGACTGGGCGGTATCGGCATTCTCCACCGGTTCATGCCCGTGGGTCTGCAGGCCGACATGGTCCACAAGGTGAAGGCGGAGGGTGACCTGCTGGTCGGAGCTGCCGTGGGCACCGATCACGACTCCATCGATCGCAGCCGCCGGCTGGTCGAGGCCGGAGTGGACGTGCTGGTGCTCGACATCGCCCACGGACACGCCGATCATGCCATCGAGACCCTGTCGGAGTTGAAACGGGAGTTTCCCTCGGTCGACGTGATCGCCGGCAATGTGGCCACCAGGGCCGGGGCCGAGGATCTGGTGGCGGCCGGGGCCGATGCGGTCAAGGTCGGGGTCGGTGCCGGCGGGGTCTGCACTACACGTATCGTCGCCGGTGTCGGCGTGCCCCAGTGGACGGCCATCGTCGATTGTGCCGTCACGCCGCTCTGTACTGCCGACGGCGAGTTCATCCCCATCATCGCCGACGGTGGCATTCGCACCTCGGCCGACATCGCCAAGGCGCTCGGTGCCGGCGCCAGCTCGGTCATGATCGGCAGCCTGTTCGCCGGAACGAAGGAGAGTCCGGGCGAGGTGGAGCAGTCTCCCCGGGGCCTGGTCAAGCGTGTCCGTGGCATGGCCTCGTTCGAGGCCCTGGAATCCCGGGCCCGTCGGGAGGGCCATGAGATCGACGAGGAGTACTTCGAGCAGCGTGCTCCGGAGGGTGTGGCCGGCACGGTGCCCTACCGGGGATCGGTAGCGAAAGTGGTGGCCAACCTGGTGGCCGGGCTTCGGTCGGGCATGAGCTACAGCAACGCCGACACCATTCCTCGGTTTTGGGAGCGAGCCCAATTCGTGCAGGTCACGGCCAACGGGGTGTGGGAGAGTCATCCTCACGCCACTTTGTCGCCCCACCAGCTCTGACAGTACGCTCGGGCGGTTATGAGAGCACCCGCGCTGCCGCTGGACCCGACTGATCGAGCCATGCTCCAGCGCCGCACCCTCGTGGTGCTGTCGGCCAGCGCCGTGTTCGGTCGGGCCGCCATGTCCATCGCCTTCGTCGTCGCCAGCCTCTTGACCGAGCAGATCCTGGGTTCGGCCACCTGGGCCGGTGTGGCCAGCGCCGCCATCACGGTGGGCACGGCCTTGAGTTCCTCCGCCCTCAGCACCTACATGAGCCGTTCTGGCCGTCGCCCCGGTCTCGTACTCGGCTATGTGGCCGCCGCCATCGGGGCCTCGATTGCGGTGTTCGGTGGCCAACTGTCGTTCCTGGTCGCCTATCTTCTCGGGTTGGTGCTGTTCGGGGTTGGGCAGGGTTCCACCAATCTGTCCCGCTACGCCGCCGCCGATCTTGCCGATCCGCTGACCCGGGGCAAGGCCATCGGCTATGTCGTCTTCGCCTCCACCATCGGTGCGGTCGGGGGACCGGCCCTTTCCGGGGTGGCGGCATCGGTCGGGGAGTGGTTCGGTCTCGACGAGTTGGTGGGTGCCTTCGGATTCTCGGCCGGGTTCTTCGTGCTGGCCGGTGTGATGCTCTTCGTGTGGCTGCGGCCCGATCCACTGGCCGTGGCCGGCCGGGTAAGCGGATCCAAGCGCGAATCGTCGTTCGCGCCCGTGGCCGGTGCGGTGACCGCCGACGCCGTCTCCAACACCGGTGCCGCCCCGGTGGCCGAGTCCACGTTCGGCGACAGCACCGGTTTCTCGGTCGGGCTGGCCGCCACCATGGCCAACCCGCTGTCCCGGCTGGCCTTGGTCGGTTTGGTGGTGTCCCAGGCGGTCATGGTCACGGTTATGACCATGACCCCCCTTCACATGGACGCCCACGACAAACCGGTCAGTCTCATCGGCTGGGTGCTGTCGGCCCATACCGCCGGCATGTTCGCCTTCGCCCCGCTCGCCGGCTGGTTCGCCGACCGTTTCGGTCGTGTGCCCTCGGTGGTGGTGGCTGCGGTGATCCTCATCATCTCCACGCTGATGACGGCCTTCGCCCACGAGGCACCCTCGTATCTGATGTTCCCCGGGCTGTATCTTCTGGGTTTGGGCTGGAGCTTCGGTGAGGTCGGCTCCAGCGCCCTGCTGACCGAATCGGTGCCGGAAACCGACCAGGTGGCGGCCCAGGGGGCGGCCGACTTGATCAAGAGCGTTGCCTCCGGTGCCGGGGCGCTGGCCTCCGGCGTCGTTTTCACCATGGCCGGCTTTCACGTCCTGTCCGCTCTCGGAGTCATGGCCTCGGGACTCCTGCTGGTAGTGGCGTTCGTCCGGCTTCGCCTCGATCGCCACGCCATGACCGTCTGACCGGATCGGCGTCAGTCGTCCCGGGGCGGTACCTCGATGGTGGCCAGATCGTGGGCCACCACCACGTCGGGATGGATGGCACCGGCCTCGGCCACGAACCCGTCGTTGTCGATGTACCGGGCCGAGAAGTGGCCCAGCACCAGGCGACGGGCCCCGGCCTCGACCGCCAGTCGGGCCGCCTGGGCTGCGGTGAGGTGCTTGTAGGCTCGAGCCAGCTCGGTCTCGTCCGACTGGTAGGTGGCCTCGCACACCATGAGATCGACATCTCGCGCCAGCTCCACCACCGCCGGGCACGGCGCGGTGTCCATGATGAAGGCCATCGATTGGCCCCGCTGCCGGTACGAGACCTGGTCGAGGTGGACCTCCTCCCCGCGGTCGGTGTCCACCTTCCCGTCGGCCAGCAATCGTCCCACGCTCGGACCCGAGAGACCGAAATGGTCCAGGCGCTCGGGGTCGAGCCGGATGTGGGAAGGCTCCTGAAGTCGGTAGCCGTAGGTGGTGACCCGATGATCGAGTTCGTGTGCCGTCAGTGCGAACCCACCAATCGTGCCCACCGGGCCCGACCGTTCCACCGGTTGGGGATCGAGATTGGAGACGTCGTGGAAGATGGAGGACCGGCGTAGCCGATCGAAGTAGTCGGCCCCGTCGGCCGGATACCAGACCGGCAGCGGGGCGAGACCCTCGGGGCTGGCGCGGGCGTCCAGGGCGCGGCGCTGAATGACGCCGGGGAGGCCGAGGCAGTGGTCACCGTGGAAATGGGTGACGCAGATGGCCGTCAGCCGGGCGATGGCCACTCCGGCCAGAATGCACTGTCGTTGAGCCCCCTCGCCGGGATCGAACAGGATCAACTGGTCGTCCCATCGCAGGGCAAATCCGTTGTGGGCCCGGTGTCGGGTCGGGGCTTGGCTCGCCGTCCCCAGCACCACCAACTCACGACTGCTCATCGAAACCCAAGCTAGTGCCGCACCTGAGCGTACCCGGCCTCGTAGCCTGAAAGTCTGCGACTCCGGCCCGGGGCCCGCTCGATCGACTCATCGATGACACCAGGAGAATCACGAATGCCCATAGGGAGCCAGTTCGGCATGATCGGCCTCGGTCGAATGGGTGCCAACATGATGCGCCGCCTTCATCGGTCCGGCCTGACCGGTGTCGGCTACAACCGTAGCGCCGAAGTGACGAGGGACCTGGTCGACGAGGGCGTCATCGTCGGCGCCGAAACCGTGGAGGAGTTGGTAGCGACCGTGGAGCAACCCCGCTTCATCTGGATCATGCTCCCGGCGGGGGTCGTCGACACCGTCGTCGACGATCTGGTTCCTCTCCTCGATGAGGGCGACACCATCATCGACGGCGGCAACAGCCACTATCAGCTCGACATCACCAGAGCCGAGCGGCTGGCCGAGCACAAGCTCCACTACATCGATGTCGGCACCTCGGGTGGGGTCCACGGTCTGGACCGTGGCTATTGCCTGATGATCGGAGGTGAGGACGAGCCGGTCGAGCGCCTGGAGCCCGTTTTCCGGGCCCTGGCGCCGGGTGTCGATGCCGCTCCTCGCACCGAAGGCCGGACCGGCGGACTGGTCCAGGCCGAGTACGGGTACCTGCACTGCGGACCGGCCGGGGCCGGACATTTTGTCAAGATGGTGCACAACGGGATCGAGTACGCCATCATGCAGGCCTATGCCGAAGGGTTCAATCTCTTGACCAGGGCCGGGATCGGACGGGATGACCGCGAGATCGACGCCGAAACCGCTCCGCTCGGTGATCCAAATCACTATCAGTACGAGATCAAGGTCGACCACGTGGCCGAGGTGTGGCGCCGGGGCAGCGTGATCGGCTCCTGGTTGCTCGACCTCACCGCCGAGGCCCTGAACCGGGACCCCGGGCTCGACCAATTCCACGGCCGGGTTTCGGACTCGGGCGAGGGTCGATGGACGGCCATCGCCGCCATCGAGACGGGAACCCCGACCCCCACCATCGTCGATGCCTTGTTCACCCGGTTCTCCTCCCGGGACAACGAGCGTTTCGCCAATCAGGTGTTGTCGGCGATGCGGGCTGGCTTCGGCGGTCACAGTGAGAAGGCCGGCGGGGGAGGCGGGGACGACGTTGAACCGACGCCCGGGGGCAAGAGCACGTGACCGGCGAAGAGGCGGGCGCCGACCCCAGGGCCGGCCGCGGTCGGGAGCACCATCCCTATCCGGTGACCGATACCCCGGCTCACGTCCACGTCCCGGCCGAGCAGGCCGATGCCCTGGTGCTGTTCGGGATCACCGGCGACCTGGCCCGCAAGAAGCTGTTCGCCGCCCTCTACAAGCTGGAGGCCGATGACATGCTGGCCTGCCCCGTCATCGGGGTTGCCTCTTCCGACTGGTCCATCGATCGGCTTCGCCACGAGGCCAGGGACGCTCTGGATGCGGGGGAGGTCGAAGTCGATGAGGCGGTCTGGGACCGGTTTGCCCGACGCCTCGACTATGTGTCCGGGGACTACCGGGAGTCCGAGACCTTCGAGCAGGTGGCGGACAAGGTGGGCGACGCCCAGTGTCCGGTGTGCTACCTGGCCATACCTCCATTCCTTTTCTCCACCGTGGTCGACGGCCTGGGCGGGACAGGCCTCAATCGGGGTCGGGTGGTTCTGGAGAAGCCGTTCGGGAGGGATCTGGAGTCGTCCCGAGAACTCGATCGGGCGGTCAAGGCCCACTACCCGGAGGAGCGCATCTACCGCATCGACCATTTTCTGGGGAAGGAGCCGGTTCTCAACCTGCTCGTCTTCCGCTTCGCCAACTCCATACTCGAGCCGCTGTGGAACCGCCACTACATCCAGCACGTCACGGTGGACATGGCCGAGGCGTTCGATGTCGAAGACCGGGGTAAGTTCTACGACGAGGTGGGGGCCCTACGTGACGTGGCTCAGAACCATCTGTTGCAGATCATCGCCCTGCTGGCCATGGAGCCGCCGGTGTCCGACGATGCCGACGCCATGTCGGACGAGGTGGTGAAGGTCCTGCGCTCGATCCGGCCCCTTGATCCGGCCAACGTGGTGCGGGGCCAGTACGAGGGCTATCGGGACGAGGACGGGGTCAAACCGGACTCGGACACCGAAACCTATGTCGGCTTCGACTTCGAGATCGACTCGTGGCGGTGGGCCGGTGTTCCGTGGCGTGTCCGTACCGGCAAGGCCCTGGCCGCCACTCGGACCGAGGCCGTGGTCGAGTTCGTCGCCCCGCCCCGGCCGCTGTTCACCCACCGGCTGTGCGCGCCCGCCCCCAACCGGCTGCGATTCGAAATGAAGCCGATCGACACCATCGAGCTGCAGATGCAGGCCAAGACTCCGGGCTCGGAACTGGTGAGCGAGACCGTCAACCTCGACCTTGACCACTCGGGTCTCGAGTTCGGGCCCAGCCCCTACCATCGCCTGCTGGGCGATGCCCTGGAGGGCGATCGGCGCCTCTTCGCCCGGGGCGATCAGGTCGACGCCGCCTGGCAGATCGTCCAGCCGGTTCTCGATGATCCGCCCCCGGTCCACGTGTACCGGCGGGGAGCCGAACTCCCCCTCTCGCTCGACCATCACGGTGGCGATGGCTGACCACGACGGCCGAAGGACGGTCACGATCGCCCTCGACCTCGGTGGCACCCATGTCCGCAGTGCCGTGGTCTCCGACGGCGGTCGGGTTCTCCACCGTCAACGACGGCAAACCCCTCGCACCGAGCCTACGATCGACTTCCTCGTCCGGCTGATCGAGGCCGAGCTGGCCGAAGTGCCCGAGAACCACGGCGTGATCGGGGTGGTGATCGGCCTACCGGGCATCATCGATCATCTTCGCGAGAGCCTGGTGGCCGCCCCCAACATTCCTCAGCGGTGGATCGAGAATCTGTCCGAGGAGTGGCTGTCAGCCAAGACCGGTCTGCCCATCAGCCTGGCCAACGATGCCGACCTGGCCGCAGTGGGGGAGGCCAGGTTCGGGGCCGGTCGTGAGCATCGTGACGTGGTCTACGTGACCATCTCCACCGGGGTGGGAGCCGGCATCGTCGTCGACGGAAAACTGGTCCGGGGTCGCCTCTCCGGCGGGGAGGTCGGCCACACCATCATCGACTGGTCCGACGCCGAGGACGGTATTCCGGCCACGGTGGAGGAACTGGGCTCGGGAACGGCCATCGAGCTGATGGCCTCGGCCGCCGGGATCACGGAGCGGGGAGCCGACTTGGCCGACCTGGTCCGCTCCGGTCATCCCGGTGCGGTCGGGGTGTGGAACCGGGCCATTCGGGCGGTGGGAATCGGCATCGTCAACCTGGCCTGGCTGGTTGCTCCCGAGGTGGTGATCGTGGGTGGGGGAGTGGGGCGCAACATCGATCTCGTCGGCCCGCTGCTGAAACGGGAACTGGAGCGCCACGGTCCGCCGGCCGCCGGGCCGGTCGAGGTGACGGTTGCCGAGCTCGGCGACGACGCCGCCCTGGTCGGGGCCGCTGCCTGGTGGGTGGCCATCGGCCGTGATGACCAATGACCTCCGACCGCCACGTGCTCGATGTCACCTCGCCCCACCGGTGGGCCGGCAGGGCGGCCGATGTGGTGGCCGCCGCCATGGTTGCCGCTGTGGATCAGCGTGAGCGATGTCTGGTTGCTCTCAGCGGCGGCTCGTCTCCGACCGAGGTGTTCAAGATTCTGGCCCATCACGATGAGGTGCCGTGGGAACGGATCATCTTCCTCCAGGTCGATGAGCGCATCGTTCCTCTCGACAGTTCGGCCCGGAACCTGATGAGCCAGCGAAGCGTGCTCGGACATCTGGGCGCGTCCTGGTTGCCGCTGCCGGTCGACGAGCTGCTGGCCCTGCGCGGTCGACCTCCGGTTTCCCACGAGCCTCCCCGCGTCATCGACGCCGAGCGTGCCCGGCCCGTGCTCGATCGGTTCGCCCAGAAGCTGGTGACCCTGGCCGGTGATCCTCCGGTGCTCGATCTCGTCCATCTCGGGCTGGGAGCCGATGGCCATACCGCATCGCTGGTCCCCGGCGATCCGCTGGTCGACGAGCTGCGTCGTTATGTCGGTGTGACCGGTCTCTATTCCGGATCGCCGTCGACCGGGGCCCAGCAACAGGCCGCCCTGGACCCGAAGCGCCGGACCCGGTCCACCCAGCGCATCAGCCTGACCCGGCCCGTGTTGGACCGGGCCCGCATGGTCCTGTGGTTGGTGCGGGGCTCGTCGAAGTCGGCGGTGCTGGCCCGACTGCTCGATGGGGACATGTCCATTCCGGCCGGTCTGATTCACCCGGCCCACTCGGTGGTGGTGGCCGATTCCGACGCGGCGACCGGAATTGCGGACCCCGAGGTCGACCCGCCGACCCCAACCTGATTGTGGTCGGGGCCGGCCGGATCAGGCATCAGGTCGGGTCGGTGTTCATCTCCCACCGCTCGGGCGAGCGCCACAGGGCCGAGGTGGTCAGGTTCCTGATCGAGCGCATCTCGGCCGGCAGCCGGTCGTGGAGTTTGATGAAGAGCTCCTCGTGATCGAGCAGTTCCTTGTTCCACTCCGCCCGGTCGACCGACATGGCCTTGTGGAAGTCGGCCTCGCCGAAGTCCTCCAGGCCCTTCCAGTTGATGTCCTGATGGCGGGGCATCCACCCCAATGGGCTTTCGATGGCCACCGCCTTGCCGTGGGAGCGTTCCACGATCCACTGCAGGATGCGCATGTTCTCGCCGAAGCCGGGCCAGACGAAGTTGCCGTCGGCGTCCCGGCGGAACCAGTTGACCCCGAAGATGCGGGGTGGGTTGGGGATGCGACGACCGAAATCGAGCCAATGGTTGATGTAGGAGCCCATGTGGTAGCCGGCGAAGGGCAACATGGCGAACGGGTCCCGCCGGACCACACCCTGCTGACCGAAGGCGGCGGCCGTGGTCTCCGAGCCCATGGTGGCGGCCAGATAGGTGCCGTAGGCCCAGTTGAAGGCCTGGACCACCAGCGGCATGGTGCCCGAGCGGCGACCACCGAAGATGAAGGCGTTGATGGGAACCCCCTTGGGGTCGTCCCACAGGGGATCGATCACCGGGTTCTGTTGGGCGGGGGCGGTGAACCGGGCGTTGGGGTGGGCCGCCTTGGCATCGGACTCGGGTGTCCAGTCGTTGCCCTGCCAGTCGATGGCGTGGGCCGGCGGATCACCGTCCATGCCCTCCCACCACACGTCACCGTCGTCGGTCAGGGCTACGTTGGTGAAGATGCAATTGGCCTTGATGGTGTCCATGGCCGACGGGTTGGTTTCATACGAGGTGCCGGGGGCGACACCGAAGTAGCCGGCCTCGGGGTTGATGGCGTACAGCTTGCCGTCGGAGCCCGGCTTGATCCAGGCGATGTCGTCACCGATCGTGGTGACCTTCCAACCCTCGTCGGCGAAGGCCTGGGGGGGCACGATCATGGCGAAATTGGTCTTGCCGCAGGCCGAGGGGAAGGCGGCGGCCACATAGGTCTTCTCGCCGCCGGGATCGGTCACGCCCATGATCAACATGTGCTCGGCCAACCAGCCCTCGTCCCGGGCCATGTTGGAGGCGATACGCAGGGCCAGGCACTTCTTGCCCAGCAGGGCGTTGCCCCCATAGCCCGAACCGTAGCTCCAGATCGACCGCTCCTCCGGGAAGTGCACGATGTACTTCTCATCGGGGTTGCACGGCCAGACGACGTCCTCCTGGCCCTCGGCCAACGGGGCGCCGATCGAGTGCATGCAGGGCACGAAGAAGGCATCGGTGCCGAGCACGTCGTAGACCGGGTTGCCCATGCGGGTCATCAGCTTCATGTTGACCACGACGTAGGGTGAATCGGTCAGCTCCACACCGAGCTGGGCGATCTCGGAGCCCAGCGGACCCATGGAGAACGGGATCACGTACATGGTCCGGCCCTTCATGGCGCCGTCGAACTTGTCGTTCAACAGCTGCTTCATCTCGGCGGGGTCCATCCAATTGTTGGTGGGGCCGGCGTCCTGTTCGGTCCGGCTGCAGATGTAGGTGCGCCCTTCGACCCGGGCCACATCGCTGGGGTCGGTTCGGGCCAGGTAACTGTTGGGTCGGAGGTCTTCGTTCAGGGGGATGAAGGTACCGGCGTCGACCAGCTCCTGACAGAGGCGGTCGTACTCCTCGTCGCTGCCGTCACACCACACCACCTCGTCGGGTTGGCAGAGCTCGGCCATCTCGGCCACCCAGCTCTTGAGTCCTTCGTGCTGCACAATCTCGGGGGCATCCATACGTCGATTGTTTCACATCTCGACACCGTTGCGTGACCTTGGGGGCCGCGGAACCTGTCAGTTCCGTCACGTCGGGCCGGTTTCGACCTGCGAGGTCGATCGACGATGCTCGCTCAGGCCTTGATGCACACGGTTTCGCCCTGGCCGATGGTCCGCACCTCGTCGTTGAGCCGAACGGGCACGTGGCCGTCGCTCAGTACGGTGACGTCGCACTCGTTGCCGCGGACCGTCACCTCCACTCGTTGACCGTGACGCAGAAGTCGGAACCTGACCGAGTGCCAGAACGACGGAAGTCGGGGCTCGAAGGCCAGGCACCCGTCGTGATCGTTCATTCCGGCGAAGCCGCCTACGATGGCGGCCCACACCCCGCCGGCGTTGGCCACGTGCACACCGTCGGCGGTATTGCCGTGGGTGTCGGCCAGGTCGAGGTACAACGACTGGTTGAAGTAGTCGGCAGCCAGGTCGGGGTAGCCGGCGTCGGCCGCGGCGATGGACTGGATACAGGCCGACAGCGAGGAGTCCCCCGTGGTGAGGGGATCGTAGTAGTCGAAGTTCCGGCGCCGCTTGTCCCGGTTGAAGGCATTGCCCCTCAGGACCATGGCCAGCACCACGTCGGCCTGCTTGAGGACCTGGTGCCGGTAGATGACCAGGGGGTGGAAATGCAGCAGCAGGGGATACTTCTCGGACGGAGTGTGGGCGAAATCCCACGGCTTGAGATCGAGGAAGTCGGCGTCCTGAGGGTTGATGCCAAGCTCCTCGTCGTAGGCCAGGAACATGGCGTCGGCCGCCTGTTCCCACCGGTCGACCTCGATCTCCTCCAGTGCGGTGGTGCGCACCAGAGCCTGGTAGGCCCCCGGGCTTTGCTGCCGCAACCGGCGGATCACGTTGGTGGCGTAGCGCAGGTTGAACCGGGCCATGACGTTGGTGTACAGGTTGTCATTGACCACCGTGGTGTACTCGTCGGGGCCGGTGACGCCGTGGATGTGGAACGTTCGGTCGCCGTTGTTGGAATAGAACCCGAGGTCCTCCCATAGCCGGGCCGTCTCCACCAATATCTCCGCTCCCTCCTGGGCCATGAAATCCTGGTCGTCGGTAGCCGATTCGTAGCGTTCGATGGCGTAGGCAATGGCGGCGTTGATGTGGTACTGGGCCGTGCCGGCGGCGTAGTAGGCCGAAGCCTCCTCACCGTTGATGGTGCGCCATGGATACAGAGCCCCCCGCTGGCTCAACTCTCGGGCTCGGACACGGGCGTCGTCCAACATCTTCCATCGAAACCGGAGCAGCTTTCGGGCCGCCTCCGGGTTGGTGTAGGACAGGAAGGGAATCACATAGGCTTCGGTGTCCCAGAAGTAGTGGCCGTCGTAGCCTCCGCCGGTCACACCCTTGGCCGCCACCCCCTGCTCATGGGTTCGGGCCGATGCCTGGGCCAGCTGGAACAGGTTCCAGCGAACCGCCTGTTGAGCGGCGTCGTCGCCCTCGATCACGATGTCGCTGTGGTCCCAGTACTCATCGAGCCAGGCCTCCTGTTCGGCGTAGAGTGCCGCCACCCCGGTCGAACATGCCCGGTCGATGGTCCGGTTGCATCGATCGGCCAGCTCGGGGGCGGGAATACCTCTGGAGGTGTGGTAGGTAATGAACTTGGTGATGGTGATCGGCACTTCCGGTTCGGCCCGGATGGTGAACACGGACTTGGCCAGGTCCTCGTCGACCTCGGTTTCCACTTCCCACGCGTTGGCCGTCTCGATCTGGTGTCGATAGGCGCAGGCGACGGTCATTCTGCTGTTGACGCATTGGTAGCCGAGGATCACCTCCCCACCCTGGCCGAGGTCGGGATTGTGGCGTTGGAGTTTGGGCAGCAGAACCCGCCGGTCGAACTTGCGGGCCTGCCGCGGATCCATCCCCTCACCCAGCGCGGCCGACTTGACGTGGTATTCGTCTTCGCCGTCCTGGCGGTTCAGAAGCTGGGATGACACCACAACCGGGGCCGAGTGGTCGAGCAGGGTCACCTCGAACCGGAGCACGGCGATATGGCGGTGAACCAGGCTGATCATACGCTCCGATCGAACCTTGACCCGCTTGCCGGCCGGGGTGCGCCAGATCAGCTCCCGATACGATCGACCGGAGCGAAAGCTGATGGCCCGCTCGTAGAAGTCCAGATCCGCCTCCCGCAGTAGCAGGGGCTCGTCATCAACGTAGAGCTTCAGCAGCTTGGCGTCTGGTGCGTTGACGATCGTCTGGCCGGTCTTGGCGAAGGCGACGGCACTCTCGGCGTGATGGATGGGCCAGGTCTCGTGGAATCCATTGAGGTAGGTGCCGTGGGTGTAGGCCTCCCGGCCCTCGCTCGGGTTCGCTCTCATGCCGATGTAGCCGTTGCCGTTTGCGAACAGGGTCTCGGTGGTGCCGATGTCGTGGTGGTCGAAGCTTGTCTCCACCAGTCGCCACGGATCGACGGGGAACCGGTGGCGAGGGATCGCACTGGCGGTGGGCCGGATCTTCATGGCCGGGATTCTAGGCCTTCACCGGCAATCTCGGTGGGACGTTGCCAAACGTCGAGTATTCCGTGGCGGCGTTGTCATGGACCACGGGTGCAACCCCGCACCACTAGCCTGGATGATCCGTACCCTGGATGATCGATGAACCCCGACGGACCCGAGAATCACGGCGACATGAAGAAGTACCATCTGCGCACCTTCGGCTGCCAAATGAACGAGCACGACTCGGAGCGCATCGCCGGTCTGCTCGAACGCGACGGCTACGCCGCCACCGACTCGCCCGACGAGGCCGACGTGGTGGTGCTCAACACCTGCTGCATCCGTGAGAACGCCGACAACAAGCTGTACGGGGCGCTGGGCAACTTGAAACAGCTCAAGGACGACAACCCCGATCTGCAGATCATGGTCGGGGGATGCCTGGCCCAAAAGGACCGGGAACTCATCCAGCAGCGGGCCGGCCATGTCGACGTGGTCTTCGGCACCCACAACGTGCACCGGGCCATCGATCTGCTGGAGGCGGCCCGGGCCGACGGTCCGGTGGTGGAGATCTGGGAGGAGGCCATGGCCGGCGAGGCCGACGCCTTTCCCTCGGCCCTGCCGGCCAGGCGGGAGACCGACTTCGCCGGCTGGCTCACCATCCAGATCGGCTGCGACAACTCGTGTGCCTTCTGCATTGTGCCCTCGGTCCGGGGCCGCGAGATCAGTCGAACCATGGATGACATCGTGGCCGAAGCCCGCGCCCTGGCCGCCGACGGCGTCACCGAGATCACGCTGCTCGGCCAGAACGTCAACTCCTATGGCCGGGATCTGGCTCTGGCCGCCCGCCAGGCCGGCGAGCAGGTTCGCATCCGACCCATGTTCGGTGATCTGCTGCGGCGAGTCGGCTCGGTGGACGGGATTCGCCGGGTCCGATTCACCAGCCCCCACCCCAAGGACATGACTCCTGACGTGTTCGGGGCCATGGCCGAGGTCGACACGGTGGTGCCCCACCTCCACTTCCCCCTCCAGTCGGGCTCCGACGGAATCCTGGCCGCCATGCACCGGGGCTACACGGCCCGTCGCTATCTGGAGAAGCTGGCCGAGGCCCGAGCCACCATCGACGACCTGGCGGTCTCCACCGACATCATCGTCGGCTTCCCGGGCGAGACCGAGGACGACTTCGAGCAGACCCTGGCCGTGGCCGCCGAGGCCGAGTTCGACGGCGCCTACACCTTTGTTTTCTCGCCCCGGCCCGGCACCGAGGCGGCCGGAATGGGCGATCGCTTCTGCGATCCGGCCGAGGTCCGGGATCGCTACGCCCGGCTGCGGACCGTGATCGAGCGATCCGCCCTGGCCAAGTACCGGGCCCGGATCGGCCGGACCGAGGAGGTGGTGGTCGAAGGCCCGTCCAAGAAGGATCCGACGGTGTTGACCGGCCGCACCGCCCAGAACAAGTTGGTCCACTTCCCGTCCGAGCCCATCAAGCCCGGCACCTACGCCACCGTCACGGTGACCGACGCCGCCCACCAGTACCTGCTGGGACGGCTCGAAAAGATCACGGCCCGGCCCGCCCACCGAACCCGTCTGGTCGTCACCGCCGTCGCCGGCTGACCCCGTCCATCGAACTTTGAGCGGCTGACGACCCGTTTGGGGGTCGGCCGGAGCTCAAAGTTCGAGTGGCCGGTCCGTCAGTCACCGATGTGGACCGAACGCCTGATCAGGTCGAGCAGCGATTCGGTGGCCGGATCCGGCGGTGAGCCGACCCGTCGGGCGATCACCAGGCGCCGGCTCAGCAGCGGCTGGGCCCGGGCTCGGGGCAAGGGTGCCGGTTCGGTCTCGGCCTGAATGACCGGCAGCACGGTCCAGCCCATTCCCAACACGACCAGCTGGCGTAGCACGTCGGGCTGGTTCGACTCGGCCCTGACCCGATACTCGGCTCCCAGTTGTCGCAGGGCCCGGGCCACCAGTTGGCGGGTGTGGGAGGCGGCGGGAAACCCGACCCAGGGACCCCAGCCCGATGGGGGCCCCGAGATGACGGCCTTCGGCGTGTCGGGGGGAGCATAGACGGCGAGATCCTCGGCCAACACGGTGGTGGTGGTGACACGTTCGGTCACGGCGCCGGGTCCGGCTCGTGAGTCCGGCGGCGGCTCGACCATGATGGCGGCATCCAGCCGGCCGGCCAGGAGGTCGTCCAACAACGCCCCGGACGGCGCCACCGTCAACAACAGCTCGACATCGGGCCTGCTTCGTTGGAAACGACGCAACGGCTGGGTGAAGTGGTGGACGGCGGCCACGTCGATGAGGCCGAGGCGCACTTGGCCTCGTTCGCCCTGGCGAACCGATTCGGCCCACAGCCCGAGGTCGGCCGTCGTGGCCGTGATCCGTTTCGCATAGTCAAGGACCTGGAGGCCGTTGGCGGTGAGCGTCCGACCCCGCCCTCGTTGTTCGAACAGGGCAAGCCCGACCCGCCGTTCCAGCTCGGCCAGTCCTTGGCTGAGGGCCGACGGTGTCACACCGAGCCGACCTGCGGCCTCGGCCCAGGTGTCGGTTTCGTCGATGGCCACCAGGTACTCGAGTTGCTGGGTGTTGAGCTGCAGCGCCGACGGCACGGAGCGATCCTCTATCAAAATTAAGTGATACTTAACTATATAGGTCGTTTGTTAAGACAACGTTATTCTGACGGGTATGGAATCAACAGCTACTTCCTCATCTGCCGCTGCGGCCCCTGAGACCGCGGCCGCAGCCATCGCCGGCCCCGCACCGGCCACCGGCACGCTCGGTGTGCTGCTGCCCGGTCTTGGTGCGGTGGCCTCCACCTTCATCGCCGGTGTGTTGGCGGCCCGGGCCGGACTGAAGCCGGTGATCGGGTCGGTCAGTCAGCTGGCCCCCCTCGACGGCCCTGACGGCTCCCAGCCTGCCCGCCGGATCAAGGACGCCGTGCCCCTGGCCTCGCTCGACGATCTGGTCTTCGGGGGCTGGGATCCCATCTCGGCCAATGCCCTGGAGGCGGCCCGGACCGCCGGTGTGCTGACCGAGGCCGACCTCAACCCGATCTCGGGCGAACTCGAAGGGGTGGTCGGCATGGACGCCGTGTTCGACCGGCGCTGGGTCAAACGTCTGGATGGTCACCGGGTCAAGCAAGCGATGGGCAAGTGGGATCAAGCCCTGGCTCTGATCGACGACATCGAACGGTTCCGGGCCGAGAACCACTGTGATCGGCTGGTCATGGTGTGGTGTGGTTCGACCGAGGCCTTTCAGCAGCCAAGCGAGGTCCACGCCACGGTGAAGGCGTTCGAGGCCGGTCTCAAGGCCGACGACGCCAACATCTCGCCCAGCCAGATCTACGCCTATGCCGCCCTCCAATGCAACGTGCCCTTCGCCAATGGCGCCCCCAACCTGTCGGTGGACCTTGCCTGTATGCGGGAGCTGGCCCGGGAGCGGGGCGTGCCCATCGCCGGCAAGGATTTCAAGACCGGTCAGACCCTGATGAAGACCATCATCGCCCCCGGTCTCAAGACCCGCATGCTCGGTTTGCGGGGTTGGTACTCCACCAACATCCTCGGCAACCGGGACGGCGAGGTACTGGACGACCCCGAGAACTTCAAGACCAAGGAATCGTCCAAGCTCGGTGTGCTCGACACCATTCTCGAACCCGAGACCTACCCCGAGCTCTACGGCAACATCGACCACGTGGTGCGCATCAACTACTACCCGCCCCGGGGTGACAACAAGGAGGGGTGGGACGCCATCGATATCTTCGGATGGATGGGCTACCCCATGGAGATCAAGATCGACTTCTCGTGTCGAGACTCCATCCTGGCCGCGCCCCTGGTGCTCGATCTCGTCCTGTTCATGGATCTGGCGGCCCGGGCCGGTGCCGCCGATGTCCAGAACTGGCTGAGCTTCTACTTCAAAGCCCCCCAGGTCACCGACGGGCCGGTGGTCAACGACATCTTCGGCCAGCTCGAGGTGCTCAAGTCCACCCTTCGAACCTGGGCGTCCTAGGGCCGGACGGCCGCTTCGATCCGGCGGCCGACCGTAGGTTTCGAGAGGTTTCCCGGCTGTCAACTTGCCTTCCGGAGCCCAGTTTGCAAGGGTGGTCAGTCCTAGGTAACACGTGTATGTGCTCGGACTACTCACCGCATCCGGGGCCGATTGAGCCACCGACGGGTTCGGGCATCGATCGAAACTGGCTTTTGGTCCCCAGCCCGCTGCTGGGGCCGGCAAGCTGGAAACCGGTCGGTGCCGTCCTGTCCGGGCATGGTCAACCCACCTTCGTTCCCGCCACCACCATGACCACCACGGTGGAGATCGACCATGTCACGCCATGGATCGACCAGATCCGGCACCAGTATCGGCGCCATCGCCAGGCTCGGCGCCAGACGGGTTCCGATTCCGGGGGCGACGCCCCCACGGTGGTGGTGAGCCACTCGGCGGCCTGTCCCCGTACCCCGCTGCTGGTCGATCGGCTGCTGGCCGACGGCTGGGACATCGAGGCCATGGTGCTGGTCGACGGTCGGTATCCCGACGGCAAGTCCTTCAGCATGTGCGAGCCCCACTTCGCCGATCTGCTCGACGGCCTGCTCCGACCTGACGACTATCTACCACCGTGGCCCCGGTGGTGGGGTTCGCTGGTGTCGGGATTCGTGGTCGACCCGGCGGCCCGGGACGTGGTGTTCAACGAGGCGCCCCCCGTTCCCCGCACCTGGTTCGACCAGGGGTGCTCGGTTCCCGAGCTGCCCGAGAATCTACGCCGGGGCTACCTGGCCTTCGGCCCGCTGTATCAGCAGCAGCTGGAGCGGGCCCGGGCCGAGGGATGGTTCACCCTGACCCTCACCGGTGACCACCTCCATCAGGTGGTCCACCCCGAACCGGTGGCCGCTACCTTGATGGCCATGGTCACCTGCATGGCCGACAATCCCGGCGCCACCGGGCCGGGCGCCCTGACCACGCCGTCCCGGGACGAGTAGTGCGATGACGAAACGTTGCCGGCTCGATGGCCTCGGGCCTCGATGACGGCGCTGCTGGAACGACTTCCGGGCCGCCCGGCGGAGGTTGCCGAGGCAGTGGGGGCCGCCCTGGCCCGGCTCCATGCCGGTGACGGTGACGGGGCCGGCCCCGAATCCGGTGCCGCTTCTCTCCGATCCGAACAGCTACTGGCGCTGGTGGCCCATCGGGCCGCCAAGGGTCTGCTGCGGCCCGAGTTGCTGCCCAATCCCTACCAGCGATACTCGGCCGACGAGCTGATCAGGCTGGTGGGCGAGGGGGCGAAGGTGGCGACGGATCGGGCCGAGACCGCACCGGTGCCGGTCCACGGTGATCCCCGGCTCGAGCATCTGGTGGTCGACGACGGGGACGGGCCCAGGGTGGCCGACGACCTTGCCGGCGCCGGCCTGGGTGATCGCCACCTCGACCTGGCCATCGCCCATCAGAGCGTGCATCGCCACCTGGGGGCGGAGGCGGTGATGGCCTTCTACCAGGGCTACGGGCGGGATCCCGATCTGGTGTTGCTCGACCACTACATCCTCATGTCCCTGCTGTTGGGCCGCAGCGACCTGGCCGACACGCCCGGTCGGTGATCGCACCCGTGGTCATCGTCGGGCCGACGGCGTCGGGCAAGTCGGGGCTGGCCCTGGAGCTGGCTCGCCGCCACGGGGCCGAGATCGTGTCGGCCGACGCCATGGCCGTATACCGGGACATGGATATCGGCACGGCCAAGCCGACGGCGGAGGAACGGGCCGAGGTTCCCCACCATGGACTGGATGTGGTCGATGCCGGCGAGGAGTTCACGGTGGCTCAGTTCCAGCAACTGGCCGCCGCCGCCATCGCCGACATCGAGTCTCGGCGACACCCGGTCGTGGTGGTGGGCGGAACCGGTCTCTACATCCGGGCCGTGGTCGATGACTTCGACGTGCCACCCCGTTACCCCGAGGTTCGGGCCGGGCTGGAGGCCGACCCCGACACCAACGGTCTGTGGCGACGCCTGGCCCAACTCGATCCGCCGGCCTCGACCAAGATGCTGCCCACCAATCGTCGCCGCATCATCCGGGCTCTGGAGGTGACCATCGGTTCGGGCCGGCCCTTCTCCGGCTTCGGCCCCGGCGTGGACCGCTACCCGCCGACCCGGTTCATGATGGCCGGCCTGGACATCGGGCGGGACGACCTGGACCGGCGGATCGACGAACGCTATGACCGGCAGATGATCGAGGGAATGTTGGCCGAGGTGGCGGCGGTGGCCGAGGCCGGCATGTCCCGGACTGCGGCCCAGGCTCTGGGCTACAAGGAACTGCTGGCTCACCTTCGGGGCGACTGCACGCTCGACGATGCGCTGGACGAGGCCAAGCGCCGCACCCGCCGTTTCGCGCGGCGCCAGCAGCGGTGGTTCCGTCGGGACCCCAGGATTGTGTGGTTCGACGCCGCCGCCGGCGACCTGGTCGAACAGATCGAGCGATGGTGGCCGGCTCGTCCCTCGGAGGCGCCCGACGCCGGTTGAACCGGTGGGGCCGATCATGCCACCATCGGCAGCGCCATCTATGTTGATATATGTAGATGGGCAATGCACTCCGCCTGACGTTGGCCGTATGGCTGCTGATCGGTGCGGCCTTGGCGTGGGCCGTGGTCACCGTTCCCGACCAGCCGGGGGAAGCCCGCAGACCGTTGCCGCCGGGGCCCCGGCTCCATCGACGATCATGGTTCCCATCCTGACCGCACCGACGCTGCCCAGCGACGATGGCGGGGCGGCCGATCCGGGGGTGCCCACCACCGTTCCCGCCGACGTCATCTCCCCGTCGACGCAGCCCACCACCACCTTGGCGACCACGACCACCAGACCGCTCCGGTCCTTCACCATGGCCTTCACCGGTGACTTCCTGCTGCACACCAGGGTCAACGTGGCCGCCGCCAACGCCGCCGATCATCTGCCGGGCCGCGACTACGACTACCGGCCGCTGTTGGCCTCCATCGAGCCGACGATCTCGTCGGTCGACTGGGCCGTCTGCCATATGGAGACCCCTCTGTCGGCCGACGGGACCCGGCTCCATCCCTACCCGGTGTTCCGGGTGCCGGGTCGGATCGCCTTCGATGCCTTCGACATCGGCTACGACTCCTGCACCACCGCATCCAATCACACCCTGGACCATGGTTCGGCCGGGGTGGAGGAGACGCTGGGAGTCATGGACGCCGCCGGGCTGCGGTTCACGGGCTCGGCTCGGTCACCGAGGGAGGCGGCGGAGCAGATCTTCTTCTCCATCAACGGGGTCGAGGTGGCCCACCTCTCCTACACCTACAGCTTTAATGGCTTCCGCCTCCCCACGGATGCGCCGTGGATGTCCAACCTGATCGATCGCGACCGCATCCTGACCGATGCCGCTGCGGCCCGGGCCGCCGGGGCCGAGTATGTGGTGGTGTCGATGCACTGGGGCGAGCAGTACTGGAATCAGCCCAACCGCCAGCAACAGGAACTGGGCCCCGAACTCCTGGCCTCCGACGACATCGATCTGATCATCGGACACCACGCCCACGTGGTCCAGCCCATCGAGCGGATTGACGGCGAATGGCTGGTCTACGGCCTGGGCAACCTGTTGGCCAACGCCTTCAGCGACAAACAGCGGGACCAGCTGATGGTGGAGGTGGCGGTCAGCGAGGAGGCCGACGGCGGGTTCTCCGCCGACCTGACGGCCCATGCCCTCTACAACGACACCGACACCTTGACCGTGCACCGTTCGAACCCCCGGGACCGCGACGCCGGGGGCTCCGAGCGGCTGCAACGGAGGCTGGACGCCAGTTGGGAGCGGGTGGTCCAGGTTCTGCAGTCGGGATCGGGGTGGGACGAGCTGGTAATGCGATAACGCACCCCCACCTCACCCCACCCACCCCACCCCACAACCGAACTTTGAGCGTGGCACGACCCACAAACGGGTCGCCGGCGGCTCAAAGTTCGCCGGTGGTCAGGTGGCCCAGACCTTGAGACGTCGACCGATGTCGTCGAGAATGTGGCGCAGGGTGTCGAAGTCCTCGTGGCGGGCCCGGACCCAGGCGTTGGCCTTGTAACCGGCGGCGACCGGCTGGGTCGGCGTTCCCGGCTGCGGCAGGTGGGCGTCGATGATGTGGCGGCCCCATTCGGCCTGCAGCTCCTCCACCCCGTCGTAGTGGGTGATGCGGCCGTCCTGGCTGGGGCGGACGGCGACCATGCCGGTCGCAAACCGTCTGGATGCCCGGGTCTCGGTGTGGCCGTGCACCACCAGTTGCGCCCACTCCCGGTACATGTCGAGATCGTTGCCGGCCGAGTACAGATCCCACATCGACACCCCGGGCGGTCGGCAGCCGATCTCGCTGAACATCAGGCCCTTCGGTCCGAAGAACCATTCCATGTGGGTGGCCGAGGTGCCGATGTCGAGGGCTCGCAGCGCAGCCCGACCCATCTCCTTGACCTCGTCATAGCGGGGATCGTCCACCTGATTGGTGGCCACGATCTGGGGTGAGATCCAACGGTTTCGCATGGCCTCCAGCACACCCGGGTAGTAGTGGGAGACGAACTCGTGCACCACCCGGCCGTCGACGGTCAGAGTGTCCCAGAATCCCTCATGGCCCTCCACGAACTCCTCGACCGCCACCGAGGTGCCCCGGCCCACACCACTGCCGACCAGGGCTTCGGCCAGCGCGGCGTCGTAGTCGACCTTGATGGTGCCCGATGCGCCGGCCCCGTCCCGGGGTTTGATGATGAGGGGGAAGCCGACCTGCCGGGCGAAGGCCCAGATCTCGTCCGGTGACTCCGAACCCAGCGAACGGGCGGTGGGCAGACCGGCTTTGCCGAGCTCCTGTTTCATCGACGGCTTGTCCCGGCACAGCCAGGCGGTGCGGGTCGAGGTGCCGGGAATCGTGCACTGTTCGCGAACCCGGGCCACCGGCAGGATGTGGGCCTCGATCGTGGACTCCAATCGATCGACCCAGCGTTCGGCCTGGATGTGACGAACAGCGAGCAGCAGGGCCCCTTCGTCCACCACCGACGGCACCCGATGGTAGTACCGCATCCACCGTTGCAGATCCTCGTCCAGCTCCCCGAAGTCCCGTTCCCCGATGCCGGTCACGGTGGCACCGACTTCGACGAGGGCTCGTACGAACTCTCGCTGGTTGTCGGGAAACCCGGGTTCGACGAAGATGACATGCATCGCCAACGACGGTAATCGTTCTCGCCCGGTCGGAGCCAGTTCACCTATGCTTGGCCGATGGCAGCGCTGGTCCTCGTCACTCCCTACGGGCTGGCGAGCACCATGCGTTTCGTGGCTGCCGCCGTCGGGCTACCCGGGGTCGCCATCGGGGTGATCTCCCACCAGTCGGCGGCCGACTTCGCCGCCGGGCTGGATGACGAAGTGGCCTCCGGCGTCACCGGATTCGTACAGGTCGTCGATGCCTTCGACCCCGATCAGCTGGAAGCGGCGGTTCGCCGGGTGGCCGGGGATCTGGGCGGTCGGGTCGATGCCGTGGCCGCCATCCTCGAGCCGTTGCAGGAGCCGGTGGCCGCGGTGCGGGAACGGCTGGGCATCACCGGCATGGACCTGGCCGAGGCCCGGCGGTTTCGGGACAAGAGCCGGATGAAGGACACCTTTCGGTCGGCCGGCGTACCCTGCGCCCACCACTGTCTGGCCACCTCGATGGACGAGGCCCTCGGCTTCGCCGACCGTCACCTGCCCCTGGTGGTGAAGCCGCCGGCCGGGGCCGGAGCCATCGACACCTTTCGGGTCGATGGGCGGGATCAGCTGGAACGGTGGTTGACCGGATCGCCGCCGTCACCGGCCCGGCCCTTGCTGTTGGAGGAGTTCGTGGTGGGCGACGAGTTCTCGTTCGACTCGGTCACCGTCGACGGCGCCCATGTCTTTCATTCGATCTCCCGGTACTCGCCCACACCGCTGGAGGTCATGCAAACGCCATGGATCCAGTGGACGGTGCTGATGCCCCGCCATATCGACGGCCCCGAGTTCACTGCCATCACCGAGGCCGGACCTCGAGCTCTGGCCGCGCTGGGAATGGTCACCGGTATGAGCCACCTGGAGTGGTTTCGCCGGCCCGATGGCACCATCGCCGTGTCCGAGGTCGGTGCTCGCCCGCCGGGGGCCCAGATGACCAGCCTGTTGTCGTATGTACACGACCACGACTTCTACCGGGCCTGGGCCGAACTGGCTGTTCACCGCCGGTTCGATCCACCGGAGCGACGGTGGGCTGCCGGTGCCGCCTACCTGCGAGGTCACGGGATCGGCCCGGTCACCGGGCTGGGCGGTGTCGACGAGTTGCAGCGGGAGCTGGGGGAGCTGGTGGTCGAGGCCCGCCTGCCCCGGCCCGGGCAGGCCAGGTCGTCGAGCTATGAGGGCGAGGGCTACGTGATCGTGCGCCACGCCGAGACCGAGGTGGTGGCCGAGGCGCTGGAACGCATCGTGTCCCGGTTGCGGGTCCATCTCGGCAATGCACATCCGGTGGGGGAGCAGGGAGGCCGACCATGAGAGACGGCAGCGGGCCGACGGTGTTGATGATCTCACCGTCCTTCCCGGCCGACACCGTGTACTTCACCCGAGCCCTCAGTGGGGTCGGGGCCACCGTGATCGGGGTCGGCGACCAGTCGGTGGGTGAACTTCACCCCGATGCGGCCGATGCCCTAACCGGCTATCTCCAGCTCGACGACCTGTGGAACGAGGACCATACCGTCGACCGGGTGGCCGACTGGCTGGCCTTCCACCGGGTGGCCGTCGATCGGGTCGAATGCCTGTGGGAACCCGGGGTTGTTCTGGCCGCCAAGTTGCGGGCCCGGCTCGGGCCGGGCGGCATCACCGTCGACCAGGCCCACGTGTTCCGGGACAAGGACTCCATGAAGCAGGTGCTGGATTCGGCCGGGATCCGCACCCCCCACCATTACCGGGCCACCACCAGGGACGGGGTTCGGGAGGCGGCGGCCACCATCGGCTACCCGGTGGTGGTCAAACCGATCGCCGGTGCCGGGTCGGCCGACACCTATACCGCCGGCAGTGACGAGGATCTGGAGCAGGTACTGGACTCGGTGGCCCACGTCGACGAGGTGTCGGTGGAGGAGTATGTCGAGGGCGAGGAGTTCACCTACGACACCATCTGCGCCGGCGGTCGCGTCCTGTTCGAGAACGTGTGCTGGTATCGGCCCAAACCGTTGGTGACGAGGCTCAATCCCTGGATCAGCCAGACCGCGGTGTGTCTTCGAGATCTGGATCGGGCTCCGGTGGCGGCCGGCGTGGCGATGGGCCGTCGGGTTCTCGAGGTGCTTGGCTTCGACACCGGATTCACCCACATGGAGTGGTTCGCCACGCCGTCGGGTGAGGCCGTGTTCGGGGAGATCGGGGCCCGGTCGCCGGGCGGTCGTCTACCCCACGGCATGAACTACAGCGCCGACATCGATGTCTTCGCCGGCTGGGCCGAGGCGGTGTGCCATGGCACCCTCAGCCAGGATGTCACCAAGGGCTACAACGCCGCCCTGGTGTTCAAACGAGCCGTCGGTGACGGCAGCCACATCACCGCCATCGAAGGTCTCGACCGGCTGCTGGCGGAATACGGTGAGCACATGCCGGTCGTCGATCTGGTCCGCCCCGGGGAACCCCGCCGAGACTGGCGCCAGGTGGTGACCGGCGACGGTTGGATGGTGGTTCGCCATCCCAATCTGGACGTGACCCTGACCATTGCCGACCGGCTGGCGTCCGAGGTCAGGGTGATGGCCGGGTGATGACCGACTCACCGGCGACCCCGATGTCGCGGTCGGAACCGGTGGCCCTACTCGGCCCGCAACGTCACTACCCCCGGGTGGCCGAGGTCCTCGATGAGCTGGGGATCGACGGCGGGCTGGCGGTGGTGACCGCCGGTTGGGAGGAGCGGGAACGGGAGGACGACGAGCTGGACCGTCACCTGTCGGGTCGGACCGTCAACCTCGCCCTGTTCCCCCGCACCGACGAGGTCCTGGCCGGCGACCCGGGCCTGCGGGAGCTGCTGGCCGAGCGGGAGCGGCGGCGGCGGGAGCTCCGGGATCTCTACCATCTCCGCCTGGCCCCCCAACTCCAGGCCTGCCGAGCACTTCTGAATCTGGTCGAGCCTGAGGATCTGGGCCGGCTCGACCAGGACGAGGTCCTCGGTCCAGAGATCGAGCATGCGCTGGCCGCGGTTCGGGATCTCGACGCCCACCATCAGGCCCGGGTTGCCGCCCTCGACGTCGAGATCGGGCGCCGCGGCAACGAGCAACCCCATCCGGTACTGGATCGCCATCGGGCCGAGGTGGCCGAGCTGCTCGAATCGTGCCACGCCCTGCTCATCGCCGGTGGCCATGTCGGCACCCTGATGTCGGCTCTGCGCCTGTTCCGGGTGATCGAGCAGACCGGCGATCGAGCCATCGTGGCCTGGTCGGGGGGAGCCATGGTCCTGGCCGAACGGATCGTGCTGTTTCACGACCGACCGGCTCGGGGGGCGGGAGACGCCGAGGTGCTGGGGGCCGGTTTCGGCCTGGTCCCCGGTGTGTTGCCCATGCCCCACGCCGTGCACCGCCTCGATCTCGACAACCGTCGCCGGGTGGCCCTGATGGCCCGTCGGTTCGCGCCCGCCGCCTGCCTGGCCCTCGACTACGGCGACAGGGTGATTCTGGAACCGCACGAGACCGTCGACCGGGACCATGACGCCCATCACGACGGCGCCGACCGCACCGGCCATGCCAACTCTGTTGGCGGTGGGGCCGTCGAGCTGCCGTCGACGGTGCGGGTGCTGTCACCCACCGGCGACGTGGTGGGGGAGGGCTCGGGGTTGATCAATCCCGATGTGCCGGTGGAGCGACCGGCTCCCCACTCTGCGCCGGCCGACGTCCAGGAGGAGCTGGCGGCCATCACCGACGCCGCCCGGGCCGGACGTCGGGCCACCGCCCGGTTGCTGCACCACCGCCGATACCCGCTTGTGGGTGACGGATGGGCCCTGTTCGTCTTCGTCGGCCCCGCCGACAACGTCCGTCTCCACCATTGGATCTCGGGGTTGCCGTCGGCCCGGCCCTTCGCCCGGGTCGAGGGCACCGATGTCTGGACCCTGGTCCTCGACATACGGCCCGAGGCCAGGGTCGAGTACAAGCTCGAGGTGCAGCGCGGTGACCACACCGAGCTGATCCGAGATCCCCTGAACCCCGACCACGCCCGGGACCCGTTCGGGGCCAACTCGGTGGTTCGAGGCTTCCGCTATGCGAAGCCGGAGTGGACCGACGAGCACGGCAACACCCGTCGGGGAACCGTGGTCGATCTCGAACTCGAGTCCAAGGTCTTCGGCGGCCCCCGGCCCTACTCGGTGTATCTTCCGGCCCGGTTCCGGGAGGATCGGGTCTATCCCCTGGTGGTGGTGCACGACGGACGGGACTACGCAGACTACGCCTCGCTCGTCACCGTGCTCGACAACCTGATCCACCGGCTGGAGATCCCGCCGTTGATCGCGGCCCTGATCCAGTCCCCGGATCGGCTTGCCGAGTACGGGGCCAATCCCGATCACGGTCGCCACCTGGTCGACGAGCTACTACCCGATCTGGAATCCCGATATCGAGTGGGTCCTCCGTCGAGACGTGTGCTGCTGGGAGCCAGTTTCGGCGGCGTGGCCGCTCTCCATGCGGCGTGGACCCACCCCGGCGCGTTCGACAAACTGCTACTGCAGTCGGGTTCGTTCGCCTTTTCCGATGTCGGCGTCAACGACATGGGTCCGGTGTTCGACCCGGTGGTGGAGTGGATGGCCCGGTTCCGGGCCAACCCGGGACGTCCGGCCCGGCGGATCTTCCTTTCGGTCGGGGTCTACGAGTCGCTGGTGTACTTCAACCGGTCGATCCTGCCGGTGCTGCAGTCGACCGGGGCCGAGGTCCGCCTGGTCGAGGCGCTGGATGGTCACAACTGGGAAAACTGGCGCGACCACTTGCGCGACGGGTTGACTTGGTTGTTGCCTGGTCCACAGTGGTTGATCTACGAATAGCGGGTCCGGTCCGACGGCGCGACAAGGGGACCAGGCGGAAACAGGGGCGGACACGACGGGAAACGGGGTAGGCGGCATGACAGAGCAGACACGGCGAATCGGATTGTCCCTGGGGGCCGACATCTGTTGGCCCAAGTGCTACGAGGACATCATGGCCCGGTGGAACCCCACGCTCCACGTGGGTGGGCGGTTGCAGCGGTTCGAGGTGGAGCGGGTCCGGATCGAACCGTTCGCCCTGAACGCCCCCACGTCCTATGACCTGGTCATCGACCGCCTCACCCATTGGTACGCCGCCACCCGGGAGTGGATCAAGAAGGCGGTGCTGCTGGACGGCGTGTATGTGTTCAACAACCCGTGGGCGGTGCAGTCCATGGAAAAACAGACCACGTACTGCGCCATGATGCGCCTCGGGCTGCGCGTTCCCGACACCTGGATGGTCCCGGCCAAGGAATACGAGGAGTCGGCCGATCTGGAGCACACCCTCCAGCGTTACGCCGACATGTTCGACCTGACCGAGGTGGGTGACCAGCTCGGCTATCCCATGTTTATGAAGCCCTACGACGGTGGAGGCTGGCGAGGGGTGTCGAAGATCGACCACGCCGAGGCGTTGAAGGAGGCGTACGAGAGCAGCGGTCGGCTCCTGATGCATCTGCAGAAGGGGGTGATGCCCCACGACAACTTCGTTCGCTGTGTGGGGCTGGGCCCTCAGATCCGGGTCATCGAATACGATCCCGACGCCCCGCTGCACCAGCGGTACACCGACACCTTCAACCACCTGTCGGATGCCGACATGGCCGAGGTCGGTGCCATCACCATGACGATCAACGCCTTCTTCGGATGGGACTTCAATTCCTGTGAGTCACTGGGCCAGGGTGGGCTGTGGTATCCCATCGACTTCGCCAATCCCTGCCCCGACTCCCAGGTCACCTCCCTGCATCGCCACTTCCCGTGGCTGGTGCTGGCCAAGGTCCGATGGTCCGTGTATTGCGCCGCCACCGATCGGCCGTTCCGGCAGAACCTGAACTGGCAGCCGTTCTTCGACATCGCCGACACCGACGCCGATTATTACGAAAAACTGGACGCCTACCGCCGGCTGGCCGATGAGCATTTCGAAACAGAGCGTTTCAGCGAGTTCTGCCTCGAGCACTTCTGGGAGTTGGAGGAGGTGGCTCATGAGTATTTCGGCTCGGGAGAGGCCAAGGACGCGGTGTGGCAGAAGGTGAAGGCCCTGTTCCCGCCCCACGAGGTGGATGAGTTCACCGAGCGGTTCTTCGCCGCCATCCAGCTGTGGCGGGAGCACGATTCACCGGTAGCGGCCCGATGATCGGTGACGGCGGCATGAGCCCGAACCGGGGGTGGCCATGACCAAGTACTCCATCTCGTGGTACTCGAACCGGGTGGAGCGGGAGGTGCGGTTTGCCCGGTGGGGTGAGGTCGGACTGCCGGTGCTGTGTTTCCCCACCGCATCGGGTGACGCCGAGGAGATCGAGCGGTTCCGTCTGGTCGACGCCGTGGCCCCGCTGCTGGATGCCGGTCGGGTCAAGCTGTACTCGGTCGACTCGGTGCCGGGCCAGGTGTGGCTCAATGAGAGCAACCAGCCGCCCTATGCCACCCGGATGCAGACCGCCTACGACAGCTTCCTCATCAACGAGGTCATGCCCGCCATCTACAACGACTGCGGTGGTTGGATGGATGTGATCACCACCGGCGCCTCGGTCGGGGCCTACAACGCACTGGCCGCCATCTGCCGCCACCCTGATCGGTTCTCCTATGCCGTGTGCATGTCCGGTACCTACGACCTGGGCCGGTTCCTCGAAGGTGAGGTGGACGGCGACTGGTACCACGGTTCGCCCCTGCACTTCGTGCCCAACCTCCCCGAACTCCACCCCGATCTGGCCAGACTGCGAACCCGGTTCGTGATCCTGGCCCACGGCACCGGGCGATGGGAGAACCCCTCGAATTCGTGGGCCGTGGCCGAGGTGCTCGGATCCCGGGGTATTCCCAACCGGGTCGACGAGTGGGGCCCGGAGTGGGATCACGACTGGCCGAGCTGGCGGGTGATGCTGCCCCAGTATCTCGATGATCTGCTGCCGTAGCCTCAGCGTGAGGCGCCGCCTGCGGCGTACCGTGTCGCAAACCAGTGGGGTCCCGGGACCGGATGAAAGGCCGTAATCGGTCGTGGGCGCCGTAGTCTCGGATCGATGGTGGTTCGAGTCGGATTTCTGGGCACCGGGCTGATCGGCCATCACCATGCCCGGAGCCTGGCCCGGGCCGGTGACCGGGTTCGTATCGTCGATTGCTTCGACCCCGACCGTGACCGGGCCGAGGGGTTTGCCGCCGCCTATGGCGGTGGGGTGGCCACCCTGGTCGACGAGGTCATCGATGCTGCCGATGCCGTGTTCGTCTGCACCTGGACCGCAGCCCACCCTCCGTTGGTGAAGGCTGTGGCCGCCGCCGGTCGGGCCGTGTTCTGCGAGAAGCCGCTGGCCGTGAACCTGGCCGAGGCCACCACCATGGTCGAGCACGTGCAGCGGTCGGGGGTGGTCAACCAGGTCGGGCTGGTGCTGCGAGGCTCGCCGGCGTTTCGTTGGGTTGCCGGCACCCTGGCCCGTTCGGGGGCCGAGGTGGGACCGGTGATGAGCATCGTGTTCCGCGACGACCAGTACATCCCCAACCAGGGTCTGTACGATTCGACGTGGCGGGTCGAGGCGGCCAAGGCCGGGTCCGGCACGCTGCTGGAACACTCCATCCACGATCTCGACCTGATCCGCTGGCTCATGGGACCGGTTCACTCGGTTTCGGGCCGGACGGCCAACTTCCACGGCCATGACGGGATCGAGGATCTGGCCCATGTCCAGCTGAACGGACCGTCGGGGGCCACAGCGAGCCTGATCTCGATCTGGCATGATCTGCTGCAACGACCCAGTCAGCGCCGGGTCGAGGTGTTCTGCCGGCGAGGCTACTTCCACATAAAGGGGACTGGCACGGCCCGGTGTCCTACGACATCGGCGGCCGCACCGGTTCGCTGGCCGGTGAGGCGCTGACCTCAGCCGCCGCCGAGCTCGACGGCCAGACCGACAACCCGTCGGTGGCCTTCATCGACGCCGTCGCCGCCGGCCGACCGGCCCACCCCGACTTCTCGGTCGCCCTGGAGGCCCATCGCCTGTGCGACGCCGCCTACCGTTCGGCCGCGGCCGATGGCCGCCCGATCGACGTGGACTAGCACCTCCTGCCCCAGGCTCCGGTGGGCCGACCCATTGTTGATCGGTCGGCCTGCCCCGACCCCGGGCTCCGGTGGGCGGCCCGATGGTTGATCGGTCGGCTGGTGAGCTATTCCCGTTGGGTGGTGGCCGATCGGGGTGGTGGTGTTTCTTGTGGTGTGGCTGGTCGGGTGTGCCAGACCGGTTTGCCGTTCGGGCCGGCCTGCCGGTAAAGGGTGTGGTTCCGTCGATGGAGTTCGCGGTGGCAGGGGCCGCAGAGCAGGGCGAGTTGGTCGATGTCGGTCCGGCCTTTGGCCGGGGCGCTCCACGGGACGAGGTGGTGTGCTTCGCAGCGTTGGGGTGACGCTCCGCAGCGCACACAGCCGCGGTCTCGCACGGTCAGGGCGAGGTATTGGGCCACGGTGGCGTGGCGCCGGGTCCGGCCCAGCCACAGCGGTTTGCCCTTGGAGTTGGTGAACAGGGCGTAGATGGGTGAGCCGGCCACATATTGGGTGAACAGGTCGTCACTGATGGGTCCGGTTCCGTGTTGGGTGGCCGGTTTCGTTCCAAGGTCGTCGAGTGGTATTGACACCACCACGGCCGGTTTCGACCCGCCGCTTGCTGTGCCGTCGAAGAATTCGACGGCGGCGTCGAAGAGGCGGTGTTCCCACGGGAGGTGGTCGCCTGCTGGTCGGTCTCGACCACCGTTGGCTTGGTAGGCGGTGTCGGCGGCGGTGGTGATCTGGTTCCAGATGCGGTCGATGACGGCGTCGGGGCCTTCCAGGACCACGGTGGCCAGGTCGGGTTTGCCCTCGCCGGCCGGTCGGAACCCTCGTCGGCACCGTCGGGCTGCCATTTGCTGCTGGTACCGGTCGTTGACGTGGTCACGGTCGGCGGTGTCATCGAGGTAGCGGTCGACGGCGTGGTCGGTCTGGCCCGGAGTCAGGCCGGCCACCTGGTCGATGAGCTCGTCGGGGATGTGTCCGGTGTCGGGGTTGGCGGCTTTGGTCAGGGCGTCGAGGGAGTCGGCGGCGATCGTCCCGTCGGTGACCTTGGATTCCAGTGTGGGATTGGCGGCGACGGTGGCGGCTCGGCGGGCGTCACGGTTGGTGGAGCGTCGGGACCGTTCCCGGCCGCCCAGCAGTGCTCGGGTGCGTGTGCGATCCGACGAGACGTCACCTGATGAGCCGGCGACTCGGGCCGCGGCCGTCAGTCGTTCCCGTTCCAGGCGCTGCTCGAACCCCCCGGCCCGTCGGATCAGTTCCCGGTCGCCCAGGAGCCTCAGCGACAACAGCAACTGGTTGAACAACACCTCGACATCAGGCTCGGCGGGGAATGGATCGGCCGGCTCATGTGTCTGAAACTGTTGTTCGGTCAATGTCACACCACCACAATAAACAAACGGTGTGACATCGAAGGTTGGCTGTAGGGCACACGATTTGTTGGCGAAACTCGACGGCCGGCCGGATGTCTTGGACATCCGCTTCGTGATGTCCGATTCCTTCACAACCCCTCGGAATGAGCCTCTGCGCCGGCGACAACGACCGGGTCTTGCCTGAACCCCGACTTGAGAGCAGTGATGAGATGGACGAGGACCGCCTCGGAATCGAGGTGGCATGCCCTGCCGCCCACCAGGCATCACTGGCAGATGAGATCAGCATATTCTTCCGGCATGGCTGGAGTTGCGGACCAGCACCGAGCTGGAGAAGTTGTGGGCCAAGATCCCGGACGATGCCCCTGCTGTGGTGATGATCCGGCATTGCAGTGGCATCTGGGCCGGGCAGGCCCGAAGTGTTCGGCACCGTGTCCTACGGCAGGACCGCGGCCGCCATTCTCGCGCGCTATGCCAATCCCCACGCTGTCCGCAGGCTCGGTCGGTGCCGGCTGGCCAAGGTGTTGATCCCGACACCAGTCGACAACAGCCGCATAACCTCCTCGACTCATGCTAGGAACTCACCGAAGATCAAAGGGGCGTCGGCGCGAACCAAACGGCAACCGAGATCAGGGCAGGCTCAGGCCTCGGGCCGTCTGTGTCGAGCTGACGGTGAATGATCCCGGCAGGAAGACATTGTCGACATCAATGGACACCGTGACCACGCACTCCTGGTCGTCGGCGGGGGAGATGCCGACGGTTCCCGACCGCCCGGTCGCCGATAGGAACCCCTGACCGGCGGCGACGGCGGCCGGGGCATCCAGAGCCTGTACTCCGGTCCGGGCCAGGGTGGTGTCCAGGTTTTGGGCGCAGGCCCGAGCCGCATTGTCGGCGAGATCCCGAGCTTCGGCCAAAGCCGTCATCTTGCGGCCGCCGTCCACCACGAGTCCGGTGGCGGCCACCACGGCCAGGGTGATGATGATGAAGAAGATGGACACCGAGCCCCGATCATTGTCCATGAACCGAGGCTATCGGATCACCACCGTGGCCAATCTGACGGCCCGCTCGCCGTGGTTTATGATGAAGCCATGGCCAGCGAAGTCGTCGTCTGCCCGTCGTGCGGAGCCAAGAACCGCCTACCCACTGCGGCCGCCGGTGTGCCGGTGTGCGGCAAGTGCCATGTCAACCTTCCATGGTTGGTCAACGCCACCGATGCCAATTTCGCCAAAGCCATCGAGACCAAGGAACTGGTGCTGGTCGACATGTGGGCGCCATGGTGCGGTCCGTGTCACATGATCGCCCCCATCCTCGAGCAGTTGGCCGCCGACTATGCCGGCAAGCTGAAGGTGATCAAGGTCAACGTCGACGAGAACCAGCGCACGGCCCAAACCTACCGGGCCATGAGCATCCCCATGATGGTGTTCATCGCCGACGGCGAAACGGTGGAGACCGTCATCGGGGCCCAACCCGAACACGTGATGCGCCGCAAGGTCGACGAGCATCTGGCCGCCATGAAGTGAGGCGAGGATCCTCTCGGCCGGAACGGCGGCCGCGATCGGTCCACGGTTTGTGAGGTCTGAACCAACACCTCCCGGTTGGTGAAGTCGGGAACACCACCACCGTCATCCGGAACATCGCAGCCGCCCGGTCGGTTTCGTTACCATGGCCAGTGGTTTGCGCAACCGGTCGGCGACCCCGATCGTCACCGCTCTGATCGGCCTTGCGCTGGTCGCCGCCTGCGGTTCGACGGTCGACGAGCCCTCGACGAGCCCCGCCACGGCCTCCCCCGCCACGGCCTCCCAGGCCACGTCCACTCCGGCCACCACCACCCCGGCCGAGGCCACGTCCTCCACCGTCATCGAGTATTACCCCGACGCCAATGTGCGGGAGTTGTGGCGGCAGCTGGCTCGACCCCGGCCGGTGCCGAACTCGGCCCTGCCACCACGCCATCTCGACCTCGACCGCTTTCCCCGGACCCTGGTAGATCGGACCCTGATCGTGGCCGGCGGCCCTCCCCCCGATGGAATTCAGCCGGTCGACGACCCGAGTCTGGTCCCGGCCGACATCGTCGATTGGGTGACACCGGAGGAGGCGGTTCTGGCCCTGACCGTCGATGACGTCACCCACCTCTATCCCATACAGATCATGGTGTGGCACGAGATCGTGAACGATCGCATCGGCAACACCCCGGTCGCCGTCACCTATTGCCCGCTGTGCAACTCGGCCGTTGCCTACGACCGTCGGGTCGACGATCGGTTGCTCGACTTCGGGACGTCAGGTGCGCTGTATCAGTCGGCCCTGGTCATGTACGATCGACAGACCGAGAGCCTGTGGACCCACTTCGACGGGCGGGCAGTGGTGGGCGATCTGCTCGGCGTCGAACTCGAGATCATGCCGGTGGTGACCGTGTCGTGGGTCGATGCCGTCGAACGGTGGCCCAACGCCCTGGTACTGGACCGGCCCGGCTCCGTGCGGCCCTACGGCACCAGTCCCTACCCCGGCTACGAGGGCCTGGACGAACCGCTACCCGGCTACTCCTCGGGCGAAGTTGATGGCCGGTTGCCGTCCCGGACCCGGGTGGTGGGCCTGCGCCATCACGACGTGGCAGTGGCCGTCGAACGCTCGCTCATCGAAGCCGAAGGCTCGCTGGTGGTCGACGTGGGCGGGCTGGCGGTGCGGCTCGATCACCGGCCCGGGACCCGGTCACCGCTCGACGGCGCCGAGGTGGCCGCCGGGCTCGATGTCGGCTCGGTCACGGCGGTGGCGGTCGATCCCGACTCCGGCCCCGACCCCGACTTCGTTTCCGGCTCCGGATCCGAATCCGGAACCGGCTCCGCCGATCCGGTACCGGTGCCCATGCTCGACACCTTCTGGTTCGCCTGGGCCGCCTACAACCCCGACACGGTGCTCGTCGACCGCTCCGAGCTCATCGACAGCTCCACCGGCTGAGAACCGGCGGTCGACGACCGGTTGGCCGGGACCGGGCGAATCCCCAGGATGGCAGTGGCCCCGTCGACGGCCGGCGGGTCGAACGCCTCAATCCATACCGGCGGCGGGCGATCTGTCAGCGGGCGCGATGGGCAATGAAGTACCGGATGGCCCAGAGCGGCGACAGTGGCGGCGCCGCCTGGTCCGATGTGCACTCGGCTGTCGAGCGGCTCTCGCTCGGTTTATCGTGATGCTGGTCGGTTGATTCCTGTTGGGCCCGGTGGGCCGCCAGCACGGCTTCGCCCAATGTTCGAAAGGTCATGTTCCCTCCTGACCGGTTGTGGGCCGCAGACGACCGTTCGCTGGACCGGTCGAAGGAGACGTGTCCCTCTATTCTCCACCAAATGTTCGGTCGATGGTAATAGATATACGAACCGGCCGTGGTGCCGAACTCAACGGCGGCGGCGAAGGTGGATGGTGGCGGTCTGGGACGGATAGAGGCGGAAGGTCCCGTCGCCCGGTTTCAGCATGGTCGGTTGGCCGAGCGGGGCTCGTCGCAGCTTGGTGTCGCCAATGACGACCCGGCCGCTCCTCTTCATGGTGATGGCGGGCTCGTTCCCGGCCTCGATGAGATGGACGGCCGGGCCGGCGAACTCGGTGAAGGGCGTCGGGGCGGCGATGGCGGTCACCGTCAATTCGAACGCCGCCGACTTGAACGACCTGAACGGCGGTGACGGCTCCAGCGCTTCGAGGGTGAGTTCGTCGAAGATGACCTCCCGGTGGCCGGGGAAGGACTTGGGGGTTTGGTGGGTGTTGTCGCCGTCGGGCGCGGGCATGAGGGTGGAGTTGTCCAGTCCGGTCGGTTTGGGGATGCGGGACCGGCGTGCCGCGTTCTCGGCCTGTCGTCGCTCCTCCTCGGCCACCCGTAGCAGGTAGCCGGGGTTGTGGGTGTCACGAATGCCGATGAGGGCCTCGGCGATGGGGTCGGGGTCGTCGACATCGAGCAGCCACAGCCGGCGCCGCAAGCCGGGTCGTTCCTGCACCACGGCGATGGCCTTCTCGGTGTGAACACTCCAGCACGAGCACATCATCTTGATCTTCTCGCCCTGATAGAAGCCGAACCAGATTCCGAGGTCGGCGTGGTAGTCGTTGATGGCCGCGACGCGACCGATCTCGTGCACGGGCAGGTGGCGGGGGATCCGGATGCGGAGTCGTTGGTTGGTGGGGAACAGCCGCCATCCTCGGTGGCGAGTGGTCATGCCGGTGTCATCGACCACGATCTCGGCTCCGACGTGGGCCACGAAATAGGCGAGAAAGAACATCCAGAGGCCAAGACCGAGCAGTATGAGCCAGCCTCCGGACTGAACGGGAGGATTGCGTCGCTCGTCGACGAAGGCGTAGAGGGCGAGGACAAACCAGCAGGCGATGAACAGCCTGACGAAGTAGTCGTAGAGTTGCATGAACCTCGACAAGGGAAAGACCACGATCGTCGCCCTACCAGCCGAACCGGAGGAGCCCGGTGACGGCGTCGTCGATGGTGCCGGCCACTGCCGAGGCGGCGTTGCCCACGGCGGTCCGGCCGGCCGCTATCATCCGGTCGTGGGCGTCCAGGAGGTACTTCGTGCCATCAATGATGTGGTCCCGGTATTCATAGACCAGGGTCCCGGCGACGACAACGGCACCGGCGACGGCCAGTGGAGGAAACGGGGTCAGCATGGCTGCGCCACCAAGGGCTCTCAGTCCGTAGACAACACCGGTCTCGGTGTCGCCTGCCTCGAAGCTCCGGTAGGCGGTCCAGGTGTCGAGCCCGATGCTGAGACCGCCGAGCGTGTAGCCCCCGAGTTTTGCCCCTGTTCGTAACGCCGGACTGGACACGGCCCGTGCCACCGGAGGTCGCTGGGCGATCCTCGGGTAGCGGTGGTTGAGGTGGCCGATGGCGGTCGGGGCGTCGCCGATCGCCTGTTTCAGATCGGCGGTCTGGTCGGCGATCTTGATTCCCCGGTAGCCGGCGGTCAGGTACTCGGCCCGCCACGCCTGGTAGGCCCCGGGGACGGCCTGCTCGGTTGGTCCGGCCAGCAGGCCGGCTCGATACCAGTTGCCGGTCCACCGGCCGGTGAGCACGGCCAGGTCCATGACCGGCTTGGCCTTGAATATGATGTTGACGGCGTCGAGCCCGGAGTAGACGGTGAGCCCGGTGAGGACGGGACCGTCGGTGCGGGGCAGGCAGCGGTCGGCCGCTTCGGCGTCGGTGGCGCAGGTGGTGAGGAACTCGGCGGCGGCTTCGAGGTGGTCGGCCGTCGACCACAGCCGGTTCCGGGCCAGGGCGGTGTCGATGGTGAAGCCGGCGGTGTCGAGTTCGGGGTCGGCCCGGTTCAAGGTGGTGGCGTGGAGCCGACCGTCGAGGCGGCGTAGGGCGGTCCGGATGTCGTCGACGCCGGCGGCGAGCTGTTGGTTGGTGGTTCGCAGGTCGAGGGGCTGGACGACGATGGTGGCCGAAGCGGTGCTCATGCCAACGCTAACCCCGCAGTGGCCAAGCCGTGACGATCCGGGAATGCCGAGCAGATGTCAGCCCGTGCTCGAGGGCGAAAGGGATGTCAGCCCGTGCTCGAGGGCCGGAAGGAGGGTTCCGGTAGCGCGAGGGGCTTGTCCTCCGAGTTGAGCCGCTCGATCTTCTCGGTTCGACGGGGCCGGGCCGAGGCGTGGGCCCACGGCTTCTTGTTGAGGTCGATGCTGCAGGCCTTGAGGAACTCGACCTCGTGGTTGGCCAGGGATCCGGTGAAGGGGTTGCCGAAGATGGCCAGCTCGGCCTTTAGTTGGGATCGCAGGAGGGAGAGTTGCCGCATCGAGAGCAATCCACGGAGCAGATTGGAATCCTTCCGGTGATCGTGCCCGAAGTCGGTGCACAGCGCCTGCCACGCTGAGGGCGGGTCGATCTTGCCCACATCACAGGTCAAGTTGCGCTTGGCTTTGAGGTAGGCATCCCGGGTCGGGCCTTCGAGCAACATGCCGTTGCCCCCTTGGTAATACCAGCTGGTGAGTTCCCTATAGAGCTGATCCCGTTCTTCCACCATGAGAACCCCCCGTTCTCCGGCCTGGGCCAACCGGGTCGGCGCCGCCAGTCCGCTTATCTCGAACAACCGGCCGAATGCCTCCAGCCTGGCCGATGCCAAGTCCAGGCGAAGTCGAGCCCGGTAATTGTGGCTGAAATAGGCCGTCACGCCGGCCAGTGCGAACGTGCCGGCGGCAATGGCGAAGTTGCCGATGATGTCGAAGGTGTCGGTGGTCATTGCGCAGCCCCCTTTTCACCATTGGAAACCGGCCCGGCCGGTCCCCGGGTCGTCATTTGGTCATGGTCCCGTGGTTCAGCGATCCTGCGGTAGGGCGACGTCGAGGTGACACAGACCGGCGTTCTCCCGCCTACTCCTCCTCGGGTGATTCCCCGGTTGAGGAGGACGGCTCGGCCTCGGCCTCGGGTGGGCCGAAGGGTGCGATGCGGGGGTTGGAGTAGGGGCCGGCCGTGTCCCAGCCGTCGGCCGGTTTGATCCGTGTGGCGGCGTCGGGCTCGACCAGGATGACGTAGAGATGGTCGTCGGGGTCGATCTCGACCACACCGAAGTCCGAGTCGATGTCGGCGGGGACGAGCCGGTACCGCTCGATGACGGCCTCGAGGGTGGGTGGCCCCTCCGGGGACTGGATGGTGACCATGACCTTGGTCATCGTGGTCTCCTCGCGAGTGTGGTGAAGTGATCATAGACCGGGGCCGGGCGTCTGTGGAGAGCGCCCGGCCCCGGCCTGGTACCGGTGCGGTCTCGTCAGCGCACCGGGATCTTGGTGATGTTCGGTTCACGTGGGGCCTTGGCGGCCCAAACCGCACTCAGCCGATGCAGCGACCGGTGGCGGTGTTGTTGGTCTCGTCCGATTCGGTGACCACACCGGCCGAGTCGACGGTGATGCGGAACTCGCAATCGGGGTCGAAGCAACCGAGTGGGATGTCGGCCCTGATGTCGACGCAGCCGCCGGCCGGGATGGCGGGCGTGGGCACACTGACCGAGCCGTGGCCGGGGAAGTCCACCGTGGTGGTGGACGGTCCGGCCGGAGCCGAGCCCTGGTTGCACACGGTCACGATCAGCACGCCGTCCTCCCTGCGGCAGAAGCCGTTGGGGCCGGGGCGGGGCACCAGATCGGGCCGATCGGTACCGCCGCCCCCACCTCCGCCGCCGCAGTCGTCACAGCACCGCTCGAGGCACTTCTTCAGGCACTTGCACAGGCACCGGCAGCCGCAGTCGTCCTTGCCTCCGTCGCCGTCTCCGCCGTCGCCGTCGGGTTCACACACGCGCTTGGCCAGGTCGCAGCCGTTGATGATGCCCCAGCCGTACTCGTAGTCGTAGCCCAGCAGGCCGTGGTCCTCGGCCGTCTTGGTCACCATGTTTCGCACTGCGGCCGGTGAGGTTTCCGGTTTGGTTTCGTCGAAGGGGATCTTTGTCCGCAGGGCTGCGATGACACCGGCGGCCACCGGGGTGGCGGCCGAGGTGCCCCCGTCGGCGGCGTAGACACCGGAGCCCTTGAAGTGGGTGTAGGAGGCGATGTCGGGCTTCTTGTCGGTCAGGCGGCCGGGCCCCACCGACGAGTAGCCGACCCGGTTCTTGCCGGTGTCGACCCCGGCCACGCTCAGCACCTGGGGATGGCTGTTGGCGCCGTAGATGGCATTGGCCGTGACCCCCTGGCAGCGACCGTCGGGGCAGTCGGGCCCGCAGTTGCCGGCGGCGAACAGGATGTCGGCACCGGCCCGGTCCAGCACACCGACGATGCGGTTGAACGGGTGGTTGGGATTGTCGGAGTAGTTACCGGGGTGGCCGACCGGGAAGTCCCAGCTGGGGTGGAACATACCCCACGAGTTGTTGACCACCATGGAGCGACCCTCGCCCGGGCGCTTGGGGGCCTCCATGATGTCGAGCAGGTGGCGGTAGGCCAGCACGGCGTCACTGAGCAGGCCCTCCATGACCGAGCCGCCCTGCTTGGTGGACTGGAGCAGGGCGATGTCCAACAGGGTGCAGTTGGGAGCGGCGATGCAGGCGTCGAAGGCGCACATGGTGCCGTGGCCCACCGGCAGGGCGCCGGGGGTCAGGCCGGGCTGGGGCACCCAGCTGCGGGCGGCGTCGAAGCCCGGGTTCTTGCCCTTGGCGTTGAGGTGGGCCAAATTGATGCCGGTGTCGACGATGGCCACCATCACCCCGCTACCGTCCAGGCCGCATTCTCGCATGGCGTTGGTACACAGCAGGCGTTCGACATCGGAGTCGTCGCCCAGGGCCGGGTCGCCGGGGCAGATGAGCTGGGGTTCGATGCGGACATCGGCGTACACCCCGACGACGGCCGAGTTGGCCATGGCGTTGTCGACGGCGGTCTCGAGGTTGTCGTCGTCCACGGTGGCCCGGACCAGATAGGTGGCGGCGGTGGAGTCGGGGCTCAGCTCGAATCGGGGTCGGACGTCGCGGGCGTTGACCGGGCCGGTTGTGGTCTCGACGGTGGCCGGCAGCTCGACCGGTGGGAACGACTCGTCCCAGGTCAGCTCGGCGGCCGACGGAGCCGAGCGGGTGTCAAAGGTGCGGTATTCGGGCGCGGCGAGCGCGGCGTCGGCCTGCTCCTTGCGTCCTTCGGAGTGTCGAAGCTCGACGATGAGACGGCGTGTCTCAGCCATGGTGGGTCCCCCTGTGGTGATCCTCAGTGTGTTGGCTTAATGATCTACCAGACGGAGGGGAATGGCCAGTGATACATGGATCGTTGATGGCGTTTCCTGCAGGCGACGGACGCGGCAACCCCAATTGCTGCCGAATGGTTACGAACTGTGGCCTGCGTACACGATTGACGGTCCTGGATGGTGTGTGTCGTAGGTGATCGGCTGTGGATGCCGGTCCCCAGAGCGAAGGAGCTCGCCATGAACCAGTCAATCACCCGTCCGCCGTCGTCCCGGCCGATCAAGCCGGTCGCCGTCATCGCATCAGTGGCGATGATGGCTGTACTCGTACCACTCGCCCTCATGTCCGCCGCCTCGGCCACGCCGGAGTGTTGGAACACGTGGGGCTCGCTCGACAAGTCGTCCTCCGGTGCCGGACCGGACATCGGTGAGGTGACCGGTGTCCGCGTTGGAAGTCACGACTGTTGGGACCGTGTCGTTGTCGATCTGAACGCCGATGCCCCCGGCTTCCGGGTCGGCTATCGGGACGAGGTTTCCGCCCCCGGGTCGGGGGAGGCGGTGGCGGTCGACGGTGGGGCTCGCCTGGAGTTGATCGTCGAGGCACCCGGCTATGACGACAACGGCAACGCCCCCATCGCCCAGTCCGAGCTGGACGGGCTGAGGTTCACCGGTCGCTCCACCCTGCGGGATGTGACGCTGGCCGGTAGTTTCGAGGGCCGGACGACGTTCGGGATCGGGGTGCGGGCTCGCCTGCCGTATCGGGTGTTCACCCTGGATGGACCGGGGGAGGGGTCGAGGCTGGTGATCGACATCGCCCATCGCTGGCCGCCCGAGCCCGACGGCAATGGTCCGGGGTTCGCTCGTGAGGGAGCGACCATCAATGTGGTCGGGGTGTCGGCCGGTGATCGGCTGAATGTGCGGTCCAGCCCCGGGGTTGGCAATCCGATCGCGGGTCGGCTGTCGCCGACCGAGGCCGCCACCCTCACCGGGGCCGAGGCGATGGTGGGCCGCCATCTGTGGTACGAGCTGACCATGCCGTCGGGTGTGGGTGGTTGGTCGAGCGCCCGCTACCTGGCCTATGCCGGTCGGACCGATGATGCCACCGCCGAGTATCTCGCCGGTCGCGACCCGTCCGTCGTCGGGGTCGATGCGACCATGAAGCGCTTGGGCCGCAAGGTGGCCGAGTTCCATGCCTCGACCGAGCCGGCGTCTCGCATCGTGATGACGGTGGCCCCGTCGTCGGGTGATTTGTCGGAGGTGACCTACGACGTGATCGGCATCGGGGATGACTCGGTGCTCGGCTTCCGCCTCCACGTGTTCGCCAACAAGGTCGACGGCTCGTACCGGCTCAAGTCGATCGAGCGCACCCTGCTGTGCGACCGGGGTGTCGACGGCGGCATCTGCGTGTAGGCGCAGCGGAGGCTTGGCGCTTGTCGGAGGATCACCTGGTCCCGCTGGCCGGACCCCCGTCGAACCAGCGAGCCGGCCACAGTGCCGGTGAGAGCAGCACGAGTTCGCCCACCGCAGCACCGGCCAGGAGGGCACCCGCCATCCACGCCGCCAGACCGCCGGCGACGGCGGCGCCGACCAGGGCGACCGCCCCGGTCACCATCCAGCGACGGTGACCGGTTACCCGGCTGACCACCCAGCCGGTCGATGCCCAGACGACAACGGCGATGGTGGCGACGAGGGGGTTGATGGAGGTTTCCGAACCGATCAGTCCCAACGACTCGATGGCCATCACGGTGAGAACCAGGCTGACCAACAGGACGGCAAACCCGGCACCCAGCGCTGCTCCCCGCCGACCGGGTGACGGCGCTCGCCCGGTGGTGGCGGGGTTGGCCGTCGTTCCGGTCACGACGGTGGGCCGACTGCCACGCCGAGCAGTCGGTAGTCCTTGTCCGGTAAGAACGCTCCGTCGAACCCGGTCACCTCGAGCAGGTAGTCACCTGGTTCGAGCTCGGCCTCGATGGTCTCCGAGCGGGTGCCGCGTCGGGGGTCGGCGACGATCTCGGTGCCGTCGGTGCTGAGCAGGCGGAGGTCGTAGTCGGCCTGCAGCCCCATCAGCTGGAACCGGTAGCGGCCGGCCTCGGCGATGCGAACCCCCCAGTTGTCGATGTCGCCCTCATAGCCGAGCACACCGGACTCGTTGAACTGCACGGTTTCGAACTCGTCGACCAGGTCGGGACGGCTGGGGTGATCGTCGAGCACGACCACCTGATACGGGGCCTCGACGTTGCCCGCCTTGTCAACGGCTCGCACGTAGAGTTCGCCCAGAGCCGGGGCCCGGAAGGTGTCGTTGTAGACGTTCGACTCGCCGGTGGCGTCGAGGGCGTACTGGATGGCGGCCACGCCGCTGCCGCCCTGGTCGCTGGCCTCGATGGTGACCTCGACCATGCCGACGTCGTCACCGACCGGTGAGACCGACACGTTGGAGATCGGGGCGATGGTGTCGGCGGCGCCTTCACCGGCGACGATTTGACCGATCGGGATGCTCCGATCGACGGTGCCGTCGCCGTCGTCGTCGACGGTCACCGATACTTCGGTACCGACCGGATGGTTGAAGGCAAGCCCCAGTACCGCACCGGCCGGGATCGGGGTGGGAACGCTCGACACGGTTCTGGTGATGGTGCCGTCGTAGGACCGCAGCACCAAGGCGATCTCGCCGTCTTCGGTGGTGGTCCAGCGGCCCAGGTAGTCGGCCACGGCCGAGACGGAGTAGCTGACCGAACCGGGTGAGGTGGTGTAGGTGCCGCCGTCGATACCGTCGACCTCGATCGGCGTGCCGGCGTTGTCGACGATGCCCATGAGCTCCTCGCCGCCGGTTCCCAGGCGCTCCACCGCGCCGGTCACCGGGCCTCGCACCAGCAACTCCGTGGTGTACAGATCGATCCCGTCCTCACCGGCATTGGGCGAGGAGGCGTTGGCCTGGGCGGCGATGGCAGCCCGGTTCTGGACCGCCGCCTCGGCCAGTTCGGGGCGGGGTTCGCAGCGGTAGTCGTCGCGCTCGAGATAGTCGAGCGTGATGGCCAGCACCAGCTCGTTGTTGGGCAGCTCACCGTGGCCCGAGTCGGGGCCCCACACGTTGCACACCTTGGCCCCGCCGGAGATGTCGAGCCCGCCCCCCAGCAGTGAGGCCGACCGGCGAGGCACGGTGCCGTCGCCGTCGCCCATCTCGAACTCGAACGTCTCGACCAGTTCGCAGTCGCGCCACCACAGGATTCCGCTGCACTGTTCTTTCTCGAATTGACGAATGCGCACGATGGTGTTCCCGTTGATACCGACGATTCGCATCAGATCGACCTCGGAATCGGCCGGATCCCACGGGTCGATGATCTGGTGGAGGGCGGTGGCGGCGTCGATCAGGTCCAGGTTCCGATCGGCCAGTGTGTCCCGAACCTGAGCGAACGACAGGAACCCCTCGACCCGGCCGTCGCCGTCATCGTCGATGTCGCGACGGATCGAGGACTCGTAGGCATCGAAGAAGGCTCGGGATGGCAGCAGCTCGAGAGCTCCCGGCCAGTTGGTGGTCAGCTCCTGGGCCTTGGACCGATTGAGGAAGCAGCCGACCGGGGCATCAGCCTGGCACGGCTGCCTGAGGTCGAGGACCCCGTGGAGCTTGGTCGCTCCAAGGTTGGGGGTACCCAGGGTTGTCACCCGCTCCACCTTGCCGACCGAACGAGGGCTCTCGAGCGCGTTGCGGGTGACCAGGCCGCCCTGGGAATGGGACACGAGGTTGACCTGGGTGGCGCCCGTGTCGGCCAGAACCTCGTCGATGAAGTCGTTCAACAGTTCCCCGTTGCCCTTCGAGGACAGCCTCCAGTCGAAGGCGAAGGGGAACAGATCCTGGCCTCGGGTGTAGCCGTAATCCTCTTCGAGGATGCGGAACATCGGCTTGTACACATCGGACAGGTGCTTGCAGTAGATGGGGGTGCAGAGTTCGGTCTCGGCTATCAAGCCGTCAATGCCGCGACCGGTGCTGACCGAGATCTCATCGTCGGGATCGGCCGGGTCGACGCCGTTGTCGGCCAGGGCCAGCACGTCGAGGTGCTCGTCGTTGAACTTGTCGGCGGTTTCCCCCTCGTCGGGCCATACCTCGTCGCCGTTGCCGTCCTCCAGGTAGGAACCGGTGATGCCGTGCAGCACCACCAGCGGGTTCCGGGACTGAGATGGTGTCCAGGTGGCGGTGGCCCCGACAACCTCCAGGGAGGCGAAGAAGAAGTTGTCATCGGCCGATGGGTTGACCGTGGTCAGTTCCAGCTCCGAGATCGGTCCGGCGGCCAGGAAGGGCTGCAGGTCGTAGTATTCGTCATCGCAGCGGGGGCAGTCGGGCGCCGAGCCGCGGGCAAAGGGGTCAGTCGGATTGGCCGGGTCGTCGCCGGTGCCGCCCACGGTGATGAGCGCCCCGTTGGCCCCCTGGCCGTCGTCCTGGCCTCCGGCCGAGGTGGAGATCCGGGTACCGTTCACGTTCACCTGGTTGTCCTGGGCGCTCGGCTGGAAGCCGTAGGAGATGCCGACGCCGAGCCGAACCTCCACATCCTCCGTCGGCACGGTGGTGGGTCGGACGAGGCGGATGCGGTCACCGGTGACCTGCTGGGCCCCATAGGCCAACACCACCGTGGCGGGCACGTCGACGTTCGGGTCGTCAAAGATGACGGCCAGGATCGCACCGTCGATGCTGAAGGTTCGGGAACCCTCGGCCACCCGGAAACGAACCGGTCCGGGTTCGGCGTCGTCGATGGCGTTTCGCACGTTGCCGGTGACATCGGCGAACACGTTGACCGAGCTGATGCCGTTGGTCATGGTGCGGGCCGGATCCCAGTCGATGGCAATACCACCGAGGGTGATGTCACCGTCCTGGGGTTCGTAGTTGGTGAACCCGGTTGACGCCGCCAGCAGGTAGGCGTTGCGCACGGTGGCACCGGCGGGCTTCTCGATGGTCACCAGATCACCGGCCGGATCGTTGGTGCCGACGGCGTCGACCGACAGGCTGACGGAACCGGAGACCGTGATGAACGGGCTGACCGGTCGGGCGGCCACGAGCTCGGCCGCCAGTGCCCGCTGCTCGGGGGCCGGTTTGCTGTTGGGATTGGTCCCGATCTGGTCGGTGTCCGGCGGCTCCTGGGCCGAGACCGGGCTGACAATGCCGACCACGGAAAGGACGCACAGCATGGCAAGAACAGCTCGAACCCGAGCACGGGTCAACGGGAGTGGCGGCACGGCGAGATCCTTTTGTCGGGGTGGTCAGCGACGGCGACACCTTAGCATGTCGCTCCTGGTTGGGGGGCCAACCAGGAGCAAGGACGGCGCCTCGATGATCGGTCGCCGGTTTGAGTGAGTCAGCGGTGACCGTCGATGAGGGCGGCCACCGCCCCGTCGGGGCTGATGTGTGTTCCGTAGAGAGGGCTACACGGGGTGCGGCTGAGCTGCACCGACAGCTCGACCAGGTCGGGCTGGGGTTGGCCGTGGTACCGGCGGTAGTGGTCGGCCAGGAAGACGAACTCGTTCATCACCCCGAGCACGGACCGGCTCGCGGTCTTCGACCAGCAGTGGTCGGTCATGGTGCCTCGTTCGTCCTTGATGAAGGTGGTCGGGGCGCCAAGCCGATCCAGTACCACGGCCAGCTGGTCGGGGAAGCGGTCGAGTAGCGAGGCCGCCGGGGCCAAGGGCAGGAACACCGGGAGCAGCGTCGACTCGGCCACGAATACCGCGGTCTGGGGTCGCCAGGGCACGGTGTTGGCATACCAGTTGCCGAGGGCGGTGTCGGGCTCAACCCGGTCGCCGGGCTTCTGCTTGACCCGCTTGAGCAGTTTGGCGGTGGCGTGGACGGTGTACATGAGAGAATCGGCAGTCGGTCAGCGGGCCGGAGGCGAGGCCGCTCGGCGTGGTCAAGGGTAGACATTGCCGACTTCGACCAGGCGCCAGTGCCGGCCGTGGCGAACCATCTCCACGTAGACCATCCAACCCGGTTGGGCCAGCGCGCTGGTGGCGGGGGACACCTCAAGCGGTTCGTCCACACCGGCGAATCGGATGAACCCGGGGTCCACCCGTTCGATCTGCAGGAAGTCGACCAGCCAGTCGTCATCGGAGAGCGAATCGGGGTCGAAGGCGGGAACCCGTTTGGTCTCGTCGTACAGAGCGTCGGCCAAACGTTCGGCCGCCGGCAGGTCAACGGCGGCGTCCGCCGCCTGGTCGGCCATGACCGCGGCCGAGGTCTCATCGGTGTAGTCATTGTCGACCAGCCAGGTGCTCAACTTCTTGGTCACGGTTCCAGCGGCCTTGAGCAACTCCTGGCCTGCCATCACCTTGCTGACCATGAAGTAGCCAAGGAACTCACCCAGGTTCTCGGCGATCTTCTCCGGCCCGAACAGCTTGGTGAAGGTCGCCTCGTCGTCGGCCTTGGACGCCTGCTCGTAGCGCTCGTACTCGTCATCCTCCAGTCCATTCGGGCCGTAGCTGTTCATCGACATGGCGAACAGCTCGATCACCTCCCGGTAGCGGTAATAGGTGCGATCCGACAGGCGGGCTCGCTGCTCGGCCAGAAACTGCTCGAACACCTCGTCGATGGTGGCCATGGTGTGACCATACCGGGCCGACTTGGACGTGGCCTCCATGATCGGTGTCCCGGCGTGACATCGCCGTTCGCCCTCTTGGTGTCGCGGCGTTGGGCCACGGCGCAACCCTGGTCACCGCTGACGCTGCGTTGTTGAGCCGGGATGGCTGCCCAACCGTGAAGGCTCGGGCATAGTCAGTTCTCGGCCCGACCCATCAATCATTGAATAACTAACTGTTGAGTTTAGGATTTCAAGGGTAATCTCAAGCGATGAAGCTTGATCGGCCAAACGAGGAGCGTCGTCTTCGGCAAGCCTTGGCCGAGGCTCCGGTGGTGTTGTTGACCGGTCCTCGTCAGGCCGGGAAGTCGACCATGGCTCGCGACGTTGTCGATCCCGAGCCGCAGCACTTCTTCGATCTCGAAGATCCCAGAGATCTTGCTCGCCTCAGCGATCCGACGCTCGCACTGTCGGCGTCGGCCGAGACCATCGTGCTCGACGAGGCCCAGCTCCGGCCCGATCTGTTTCCCATCCTGCGGGTGCTGGTTGACGAGGATCGACGGCCCGGTCGGTTCCTCGTGTTGGGAAGTGCATCCCCCGACCTCGTCGGCTTGGGGTCCGAGAGCCTTGCCGGTCGAATCACCTTCGTCGAACTGGGAGGGTTCACGTTGGGTGATGTCGGTGTCGAATCGCTGGACAGGTTGTGGTTTCGAGGTGGCCTACCCGAGTCGTACTTGGCCGATTCCGATGAGCGTTCCAATCGCTGGCGAGACGACTACATCACCACGTTCCTGCAACGTGACCTGGCCGCCCTCGGGTTCGGCATGCCGGCCACCACCATGCGCCGCTTCTGGTCGATGCTCGCCCATTACCACGGTCAAACGTGGAACGGTGCGGAGCTGGCCCGGTCAATCGACGTCTCTCAGCCCACCGTCAAACGCTATGTTGACGCTCTCACCGATGCGCTCGTCGTGCGTCAGCTTCAGCCCTGGTATGTGAACGTCGGCAAACGACAGGTCAAGTCGCCTCGGGTTTTCATCCGAGACACCGGTCTGCTGCATCGTCTGCTCGGGATCGATAGTGTGCTGGAACTGGAACGACACCCCAAGGTCGGCGCCAGTTGGGAGAGTTTGGTCGTTGAGCATCTGGCCACCCGGCCCGACGTGGTCGACCCGAGTTTCTGGTCCACCCATACCGGCGCCGAGATCGACTTGCGGTTGATGCTGGGGACGGACGTCGTCGGTGTCGAGGCCAAGCGCACGCTGTCGCCGTCCACGACCAAGTCGATGCATTCCGCGCTTGAAACGCTCCAGCTGGATCAGCTGTTCGTGGTCCACGCCGGATCCCAGCGGTTCCCGCTGAGCGAAGCGATCACCGCCGTCCCCGCCACCGAGGTTCTCGTAGCCTCGACGGCAACCGAGGTTCTCGGCCCGTAGGCTCGGCCCAGGTCGAGTCGAACGTCGGCACGTATGGCCGACCGGGCCGACATTTCCCCCAAGACGCTCAGCCGTCTGGAGAACGGGCACTCGGTCGGGTCCGACACCCTCCTGGCTGTCGCCCGGGCCCTCGGCATCCTCGATCGGCTGCTCGACGGCGTCGACCCCTGGGCCAGTGACCTCGGCCGCCTCCGCTCCCAGGAGTCCCTCCCCAAACGGGTGCGTCACCGTGGTCGATGAACTCGAGGTCCATCCCGATGGTTATGAGCACTCTGCCCTGATTGGTCGAGCACGGTTCACCCAGCGGAGAGGAGGTCCGGTCTCGACGGTCTTCGCCTATGAGTCCTCGCATCTCGCCACACCGGCCGTCTTCGCCATCGATCCCATCCTGCCTTGGTGACGGGCAGCCAATACACCGACGGCCTCCCCGGTGCGTTCCAGGACTGCTCCCCCGATCGGTGGGGACGCAACCTGATCACGAAGCGTCATCGGGCCTCAACCCTGGAAGGGGCCGGCCGAACCGGCGAACTCAACGATGTCGACTTCCTGATCGGCGTCAGCGACCTGACCCGTCAAGGCGCCCTGCGATTCACGAAACCGGGCCGACGCATCTTCCTCGACCCCGGTATTGACGTGCCCAAGTTGTTGGACCTGCCCCTGCTCGTGGCCGCCTCCGATTCGTTGGCCGATGGCTCGGACGACTGGACCGCCGTCAAGTTGTTGCTCGACGCCGGCTCCGGTTCGCTGGGTGGCGCTCGACCAAAGGCATCGGTGCGTGATCACGGCCGCCTTCTGATCGCCAAGTTCCCTCATCGACATGACGAGTGGGATGTCATGGGGTGGGAATGCGTCGCCCTCGATTTGGCCGAGTCCGCAGGCCTGGCTGTCCCCCCGCACCGCCTTGTCGACCTCGGCGACCACCGACGAGTCCTCGTCGTCGATCGCTTCGACCGCGCCGACGACGGGCGGCGAATTCCCTACATCTCGGCCATGACGCTGTTGTCGGGGTCCGACGGCGGATGGTACGACTATCTCGACGTGGCCGATCACCTGGCTGACGTCAGCGCCGCCGCCGGCCTCGACCTTACCGATCTGTATCGTCGGGTCGTGTTCTCGGTGGCCATCCACAACACCGACGACCACCTGCGGAACCTTGGTCTGCTCCATGAGCCGGGAGGTTGGCGTCTGGCGCCGGTGTTCGATGTGAACCCCAACCCGGATCGCCGATCATTGCGGGTGACCGGCATCGCCGGCGCCACGCAACGAGATGACGAACCCGCCGGTTTGACCGAACTGGCCGAACGCTGCCGACTGTCGCCCCCGGAAGCGGCGGCAATTCGACGAGAGGTGGACGCTGCGGTCGCCACATGGCCCGCTGTCGCCCGCCGCCACGAGCTCAGCCAACCCGAGATTCTCCGGTTCGAGACGGCATTCGGACCGACGGCGTCTTGATACGGCTCCGCGACATTGGTGACGACGTGATGGTCGCGTTCCAGCAGGGAGTCATCGGTACGGTTCGGACTTGAGGCCGGCGCCCGAGATCAACCCGGAGGCTATTCCTCAGGCGATTCGTCGGCGGAGCTCGGCCAGTTCGGTTTCGATCCGGCGGCGGGTCTGCTGGTCACGCTGGACGAGATCGTCGGCCTTGGTCAGGACCAGCTTGTGCGGGCTGCCCTCCCGGCGGGTCTGGTGGGTGACGGGCAGTTCGGCCCCATCGATCTGCTGGTGGATGTGTTGACGGCGGGGTTTGGCCAGTGGCCATACATGCTGTCGTCGCTCGGCGTCGTGGAGGAAGGCTTGCAGGACCTGGCAGTCGTCGCAGTCGCATGCCTGGTCGGGCCGCTCGATCGACCAGTCATCGTCGGCTCGGGGCGGTCGGGCCAGCCGGACCTCCAGCTGCTCGATGCAGTACCGGCCGACGATTGCCAGTCCGTTCGTTTCGGTCGGCGCGTCGCCGTCACCCAGCACCGCAGCCACCAGGGCCGGCAGGGCTACCGGGTCGGCCTCGACTCCGGAACCGGCACCGCACAACTGGTTGGTGAGCGAGCGGCGGACGGCGGTGGCGTCAGCCACTGCGGTGGCCTCCAACACTGCCCGCAGCGCCGGGCCGAGTTCTTCCAGCGTCTGCTGTCGAAGCGATGGCGGTGCGATGGTCACCGCCCAATCGATCGAATCGGTCAACCAGGACGCCGCGGCCTCCACCAGTGAGCGGTTGACGGAAGCGGCGACCCGGCCTTCGGTGGCCGCCACCGCAGTGCACAGGGCGGCAAGCAACCCGACCCAATCGCGCACTGCGTTGCCGTGGCCGAATCGGCGCCCGGCTGCGAAGGAGTAGCCCCCGGTTGCCGGCGCCGACGCAGCCGCCCATCCGGTGAGCCAGGAGTCGGCCCAGTCGATGCCGTAGTGATCGACCAGCTCGACCAGGGCGGTGGCGTCCGACGCCCGCAGATCGGTGGGGTCGAAGGGCTTGACCAACATCGAGGCCAGGTCGGTGCCGTCGACCAGCCGGGCCGCCAGCAGGGCCCCACCGGCCATCACCGGGCGCAGATCGGGCGTGATGATCGATGACCAGAACGGAGCCAGCTGCGCCGCCTTGTCCCGGACCGCCGACGGGTCGCCCGGTGTGTCGGCCGCCTCGGTGACCAGCTCGAGCAAACCCGCCACCGGATTGGCACGGGCCCGGATCACGTAGGCCCGGCTCGTGGGCCACACCACCACCGCACCCCGGAGGTACCACCGATCCATGGTGTTGCCGTAGTTGCCCATGTAGCCTTCGTACTGCGAGTCGTAGGCGTCGAGTTCGAGCGACGGAGTCGACTCGCATCGTTCGCTGTCGTCGACCTCGGCCTCGATGGCGTCGCCGCCATCGCCCGCCGCCTGCGCCGGGCTGGTGAGCATGACCGTGTCCTCGATTAGATCAAGTAGCTCGTAGCCGTCGACGCTGGTCGCCCCGCTCGGCGGTTCGTACCGGCCCCGAGCGCCCCGATAGTGCCAGTCGTCCTCGTCGGCCTGCCAGATCTCGTGGACCTCGGCCAGGGCCAGCGCCACCTGGCAGTCGGCGTGCTCGGCTGCGGCCCGCAGTGCCGCCGCTCGATGGGCGTCGACACCCTTGAGTGCATTCCAGCTCATTCCCCGCTCGGTGTACTGGTGATCGAGTAGGTAGACGAGCCGGTCCGGAGGCTGTGCCGGGCTTCGGTTGCGTCGCCACGAGGGGACGTCCGCCGGACGGGAGAAATGGGTGTTGAGCAGGCCGGCCAACTGGTTGATGGAGGCATCATCAAGATCGACCGCAGCCGCCGGTGCCGTGGTCGAACCCCGGGCCAACAGATTGTAGGTCAGGACGACCCGGTAGCCGGCGGTGACCGGGCGGATCTCGTGCACCGTGTCGGAGTAGAAGGCAACGAAGGTCAGGGCGGTGCGGGATGGTCGGTGGGTGGCGGCCTGGTCACCCAACCCGACCACGAGGTCGCCACCGGAGGCGTTCGACGGCAGCATCACGACCAGGGAGGCGATCATGTCGTCGGATTTCTCCGAGTCCTGATGGGGGGCGAAGAACTGGCCCGGCTCATACACCAGCATCGAGTGCAGTTCGGCCTTCAACCGGCAGCCCTCGGGTAATCCGAGATCGGCCCGAAGCCGGTCGAGCATGGGGGTGAGGGTGTTGTTCCAGCGGCGCGTGTTGATCTTGACCCGGCTCCGGGGCACCTCCCAGGTGTCGCGCACCGACCGGTCGAGCAGGGTGTCGGTACCCAGTCCGTAGTGGGCGGGCCGGGCCACCAGGCGCAGCTCCTTGGCCTGGGCTGCGGTGACGGGCAGGGCGAGCGGGCCGACCCCTCGAACCTCGAGGTCGAGGTCACCGGTGGGGGCGGTCCGCCTGACCGACAACGCAGACGGTTGTGATGACGCGGCCGATGCCAGACGCCGTGCCAGCTGGTGTCGAGGTGATGAGATCACATCGAAGACCGTAGTCGAAGCGTGTGACGCCCAGATCGTCACCGCATCGCCGATCCTGAGCAATGTCGGGAACTCGTGAAATGAGCCGATCGAGATCGAGTGCATCGTCGCAGGCAACGACATTGTCGACGGCCTGGCCAGTCGGCCACCGGGACGACGGAAAGTTTGGTGTCCGACAGAAGACGCAAAAACGGCTACTCACTGGCTGCAAAAACGCCTACTGAATAGCTGAAAATGCGCACGGCGTGGAGCCTGCGACCTACGGCCCAGCCTTTCCTCTCGCTGGCAGGGCGATTCGAGTGGTTCTATTGCCGATGACCCAGGCCGAGCTGCGTGCTGGAGGGCTATGCAGCCTTGGTTGCGCAGCGAGCGGGCGACGAGGGCCGTGATGCCTCGCGTCTGCTGTCGACGCTTCGTGTCCTGGCCGTTCTCGAAGGCCGGGCGGTGCCCGATCAGCGGATCTGGGAAGCGGCGGACATCAACAGGGCAACGTGGAAGGCCTATGAGGACCTGCTCCAGCGGACCTACCTGTCCGGTGCGATCCGAACCGCTGACGGGTTGTACGCCCTCGAGGTCAAGGCATCGCCGAGCATCGGCCCGGCCGACGCCGAACATCTGCGGTGGTTGCGAGACAAGATGGGCGACCGACTGATCACCGGCTACCTGCTTCACGCCGGAGCCGACACCGACCCGGTCGACGACACCATCTGGGCTGTACCGATCACGGATCTCTGTTGAGCAACCTTGACGAGGCCTGCCACACCGCAACGGCCGGGGTCGAGGTGATCAGAACACGATGTCGAGTGCGTAGCGCAGGGCCTGGTCCAGGCGGGCCCTTGTGACATCGTCGAGGTGGCCGACCGGTTCGTCGTCGAGGGCTTCGACGGGGATGGTGATGAGATTGTCGCAGTTGATGACGCATGCCTCCGGCAGGCCGTGTTCGGGGCCGAGTTCGACCTCGGAACGAATGCTGCGGATGGTGCGGGTAATGGGTGCACAGGTGACGGAGGTGAGCACGGAGATCGCGGCCTGACGTGTGAGCACACAGACCGGGCGCCGGCCTGCCGGTGGGCCGAGGTCGGCCCAGTAGATGTCGTTGCGGGCTACCACGCAGGCGTGGTTTCGGCCGCCAGTCGGCGGGCCGATTGGAGTAGTGCCGGGTCGACGGGCCGGCGCTGGTACGCCGAGCGGAGTTGGCGGTCTGCCTCGGCCAGTTCCTCGGCGTCGAGCACTGCTTGCGCTCCACGGCGTAGGAGCTCGGATCTGTTTGTTCCGAGCCGGGTGGCGAGGGTGTCGAGTTGTTCCACCAGATCGTCGTCGAGTTGGACGAGGACTTCGCGTCGAGCCATGACCATATGCTATACCATATGATCGTGATGTGACGCCGATGTTGCGAGCTTGGACGTCGCTTTCCTTGTTTCGTCTGATTGACGACATCGTCGTCCGGTGTGCCTCGCTTGTGGCTGCGTTGATCGCATGGACCGGAGTGGCCGGACCGTCAGCCGGACCTCGTGGACGGGCTACCCCCCCTCTTAACCGCCGGGACATCGTTCCGGTTCTGGCGCAGGTCGGGTTCCGCCAGGTGATCGTTCCGGTGGTGGAGGGGGGTTTCCGCCAGGACATCGTTCCGTTTGTTATCGCAGGATGCGGGAGATCGGGTAGTCGCCGTGGTGGATGATCTCGCCGTCGAGGGTGACGACGATGACCTTCTTGGCTCGGACTTTGATGATGGCGGTGACGTATTGGTGGGTCTGGTCCTCGGTGACGTGGATGTGTTTACCGAACAGGTCGACACGCCGGTTGGAGCGGATGTAGCGCACAACCTCGATCCGGCCCTGGGCGGGTAGCCGGGTTGGTGGCCGGTAGTGGCCAGACAGCGGATTGAAGAGCCGGCCGTGGCGCATCTGGTTCGGGGTGGCGCCACGGTGGGCGGAGTAGCGGTGATGGGCATTGTGGAACTCAACGAACGCGGTGTTCTCCCGGCGGAGGTGGCCGAGGCTGGTGAACGTCTCGGTGCGGAAGAACGCTTTGTCTCACACGTCGTTGAAATGCTCGATGACACCGTTGCGCCACGGTTCACGCACAGGGATGAACCGGGCGGTCACCCCAAGATCGAGACAGGTCGCAACGACGGGCCCGAAGTGCTGGTACTGGGGTGGGATCCCACCCCGAAAGTTGGAGTGGTTGTCGAACTGGGCAACGGTGGGCACCCCGAGGTGGCTCCAAATCCCGGCCAGTGAGCGTGCCAGTAGTGGTGGGCGGACGGTGTCCAGGATGTCGTTGCCCACCGTGTGGGAACCAACGTCGATGAGATTCAGAGCGTGGAACTCGACACCACCGTGGAGGTGACGGGGTCCGATCAGGTCGACCTGGTGGGTGGTGCCCACCTCAACGCGGTCCGGGGCCGGGTAGGGCACACCCTTGGACACATAGCCCGGTTGTCGTCGCCGGGGCCGGCTCAGCCCCTCGTTGGCGATGATCCGCTCGATCGTGCGTTGTGGTGGGATCGGATCCACCCCCAGGCGTCGTAGCTCCCACTGGATCGCCAAGGACCCGTACTGGGCTCGAGGGTTGGCCACGAGCCGCTCCCGGGCAGCCAGAACCTGGGCCCGTAACCGGTCAGTCGTGCGGTTCGGGTTTGTGTGCGGAGCCCGGGACCGGCCCTGGGCCCACTGGTCGTCGTGGCCGTCCTCGCCGTGTCGGGTCACCCATTTGCGTACCCATCGTGTGGTGCGTCCTAGCGCAGCGGCGATCTCGGTTGGGCTTTCACCGTCCAGGCGTCGACGCACCGCCTCCTTGCGCAGCTCCTCTTCTTCCGACACGCCCTGTCTCCTCGCTCGATCGACAAAGCAACGAGCGAAGCGGAACGATGTTGTGGCGGAAACCCCGCTGCGAGAACGGAACGATGTCGCGACGGTTACACCGGAACGATGTCCTGGCGGTTGTCACCTAGACTGCGGCAGCGTTGAAGCGTCGGTTCGGCCCCTGTGTGATCTACATAGCGGACCGTGACTACTCGGAGTCGTCGGTGGCGATCACGGCCCGGTATGCGTCTCGGATGATGTCGATCACCGGGGTGGAGCGGATCTCGAGGTCGGTTGGCCGCAGCAGGTCGGGTACCGCCGCCGCGTCGCCGTCGATCGGCAGTGACCGGCCGCTCGGTTGTAGGGGTGCGGTCAGGGCCTCGTCGGGCAACGGTCCGGGTCCGAACGGCCACCATGGGGCGACGGTCTCGTCCGACGGCTGATCGGTGCGGAGCAGATCGATGATTTCGGCTCGGCTACGGCCCCGCCACTGCAACAACAGCCATGGGTCGGTGTCGAGCTGGTCGGCGAACACGTAGAGCACTGCGGCCAGGTGTTTGCACGGGTTGGCGCTGTCGGGGCAGGTGCACGACGCCCGCAGGTCGGCCCAGCGAAGCGGCAGCAGTGGTGTGCCCGCCGCGCTGAACAGCTCGACCAGGTCCTCGGGAACCTGGCCCGCCAGCAGGGCCGCCACCAACCCGGCCAGCGATCCCAGGTGTTGGCCGAGTTCCTGAGTCTGTCGCTGATGGCTTGGCCGAGGTACCGGGTGGTGGGGGAGTTGTGCTGCTCCGACTTCTGAGCTGAGCCACCGGCCGAACCTGTCACACGGCTTCGCTAGATTCGAGGCCATGGCGGGGAGACCAAGGCACACGGATAAGGACATCGAGGCTTTTCTTCGCAAGTTGGAGCGAGAGGGTTGGCGGGTCGAGAGAGGCAAGGGCTACTTCCGCATCTACTGCCCGTGCCTCGACCGTCGTCATCAGCGAAGCGTACACTTGACTCCATCGAGTTCGAGCTACCTCAAGAACCTGGCCAAGTGGGTCAAACGGCAGCACAGGGAGGACTCATGAAGGCAACGGACTACACGGTCACCGGCGTCATCCGACTGTCGGACTCGCTGCCTGTTGAAGCAATCGCCGAGGCCCTCATGGCGTGCGCCGCCGAGCGGTATCCGAATGCTTCCGTGGCCGTCGACCTGAGCACCTCCTGCGTTGAGATCGAGTGCATCGTGGAGGGACACGATGTCGTCGATGGTCTGGTCAACGGCAAAACCATCATCCACGACATCTGCGATTGTGTCGACTTCCCCGTCGCCTTCGCTGACAACCGCCGACCCTGTGCCAGTGAATGGCGACTGGTCGACGAGTCGGCGTTGGCGTTCGAAGCAGCGGCTGTGTAGGAGCCCGGTTCGTCAGACTCCGGCCGCTTGGCTGCGACACCGATGATCAACCGACGGCAAGCTCAGCCTCCAGTATGGCTAGCGGCGGACCGAGCAGCTCCACATCATTGCGGGCGGCGATGGCGGCCAGGTCGTTCATGTCGGCCTCGGCCCGACCATCGGTGCTCGAACCGAGAAGCTCGCCCAGCTCCCGGTACATGCGGTGGAAGCCGCCGGGCGAGTTGATGCCGACGGTGGTGGCCGGTTCGTCGCCGATCACCATGAAGGTGTGGGGGAGGTTGGGAGGGGTGTAGATGAGATCACCGGGTCCCAGGTCGGTGGTCTCGTCGCCGTGGCGGAAGCGGACCGCACCGCTCACCACCAGATCCCACGACGCCCACGGGTGACGATGCAGCGGTGGGCCGTCACCCGGCTCGGCCACTTCGACCATGATGTCGGGCATCTGCCTACCGCCGGGGCAGGGGAACTTCATGACGCTCTTGGGCAGGTTGAAGGTGAGCGCCTCATCGTGGCGGGCCACAAACGGTTCCCGGGGGTTCGGGCTCTCGGAGTCCAGGGTTTCGTGTTCCATAGGGTTGATCCTCTCTCGATGGGTCTTTACAGCTCCATCGTGAGCGATGACCACCGGCTCCCACCTCGTACCGAGGTCGGATTGGGGTCGGGTCGGGGTACGAATCCGAGGTCGGAGTCGGACCGGGAGGTCGGACTCAGACCAGCCCGAGGGTGGCGGCAAGACGGGCCGCCTCGGTCCGGTTGGCCGTCGCCGTCTTGCGGAGGATCGACGTCATATGCGATTTCACCGTGCGTTCGCTGATGAAGAGAGCGTCGGCCACCTCGGCGTTGGTCCGGCCCCGGGCCACCAGCCGCAGCACCTCGACCTCACGGGCTGACAGCGTTTCCCCCGTGTCCGGTAGCTGGACGACGGTCGGAGCCGGTTCCGCTGCCGACGGCACAATGGGCCGCAGCCGGGGGCCGAGGACGGGATCGTCGGCGAACAGCCGGAGCACGTCCCGGTGGGCATCACCGTCCACGGCCAGCAGACCGAACGCATCAAAGTCGGCCAGGAACTCGAGCGTCGGACGGGCCAGGGTCCGGGCCTGGTGCTCATCCCCTGCGCCCAGGACCAGCCGGGCCAGTTCGAGTCGGGGGAACCCGTGCAAGATGAACAGCCGCATGCGATCGTGCACCTCGATGGCAGCCTCGAGACGGGGCTTCAGCCTGGCCAGCTCGGCGGCATCGGCGGCCATGGCGTCGATCGTGGCCCGGTCGGCCTCCCGCCAGATGACCTCGGGACCCATGGCCCTCAGTAGCGGTTCGCACCGTCGACCGATCTCGTCGACCCGCCCGGTGCGGTGGAGGAGCCGGGCCAGGCCGTAGCCGTACGGCCCTCCCTGCAGCTGGTAGACCTGGTTGCTGTCCACCACCGAGATCGCAGTATCGACCGCCTGTTCCACCGCCTCGAAGTCGCCCTCGGCCAGCCCCAGCGCCATACGAAGGCACAGAGCGGTGGCCTCGGTCCACACCACACCGCCGTGTCGCTCGCAGATGGCGGCCACCCGATCGAGGTAGTGCCGGCACCGTTCGAGATCGTGTTGCATCAACGCCCGCCAGCCCAGGGTCCCGGTCAGGGTGGCCTGAGCCGGCGAGTACTGGTCGAGGCGCCGATGGAGCCGGGCGGCGACGGCGGCGACATGGTCCGGGCCCTGGTTGGCGGTGAGGAACTCCGGGCCCAGGCTGAGGCCGAACACGGCACTCTCGGGCCCGGCGTCGGGAGCCAGGGCGAGGGCCGCCCCTTTGTCGAAATGGTAACTGAGATCGTCCCACCGTCCGGTGTAGAAGGCGTCCCACGTCTCGCTCACCACCACGACCATGTGCTGGTTGGGGGTGAGGTGGCGGCCCTCCAGCCACGTTCTAATGGCGTCGAGCATGGCCCGATCGTGACGGGCAATCCCGATCTCGAACAGCCCGAGGTGGGCCGAGATCAGATGATGTTCGGCCAACGGACCGGCCGCCGCCCGTCGAAGAAGACGTTCCCCCTCATCCGGATCCCCCGACTTGAGGGCATTGTGGCCCATGACCAGAGCTATCAGCGGATCACCGTTCACCAGGTCGTCAGGTAGTGCGGACAACCAGGTGTGGGGGACGGGTTGGCCGGTGTGAAACCGCGGCTCGGCCAGCCGGGCGATTTCGGCCACGGCCTCGTCGGTTTGCCCGCCGGCGATGAGATGGCGGATTCGCTCTCCGGCGGTGGTGACCGTCGCCGCCCGCCGATGCAGGTCGGGGACCTCGGCCGCCAGCTCGACCGCCAGGCGGCTTTCGAGGTGGGATCGCAGCAGGTCGTGAAGCCGGTAGGTCGGGCTCTGGCCGGTGTCGACCCGGGTGACGAACGGGATCCGGCAGCGAAGCCCATCGAGCAGTTAGGGCCCGTCCGTCCGGCCGGTCAGCACCTGCGCCGCCTCGGCGGTGATCTCCTCGACGATGGCGCAACGCAACAGCGCCAGACGGTCCCGGTCGTCCTCGGTGGCCAGCATCTCGTCGACGATGCGTTCGTCCAGCACACGGTCAGCGGCCAAGTAATCGGCCGGCGGGGCAGCACCGGCCGAACCCAACGTCGACGCAGTGGCGGCGGCCCAGCCACCGGTGCCGGCCCGGATTGCGGCCGCGTCCACCTCATCGACCGTGGAGCGCTGCAATCTGCTCGATCTCGGAAGCGGTCAGGGCCAGGTCGTCGAAGTCGAATCCCACGGCCTGTCCCCGCAGCCGGCGGGTGCTCAGCGCCAGGTCGGGCTCGGACTGCGACGCCAGCACGAGTCGCAGGCCGGCCGGGAGGTCGTCGAGCAAGCGGTCCAGCGCCGATAGGGCACCGTCGGCGGTGAGGACATTGACATCATCGATGACGATGGTGAGCGCGCCGCAGCGGGCAAGGTTGCGGATGAGCGCGGGTTGGCGCTGACGGCGGTCGAACGAGCCGTCCAGGGCCAGGGCGAAGTCGCTGCCGTTGACGTCGTCACCGGTGGCGGAAAGGGCGGCCACCGCCACCGCTGCCAGCAGCACGTCCTTCTGGTCGTCGTCGGTCCGTAGCTGAAGCCAGGCGTTCGTCCGCTGAGTTGCCGCCGTCGACCAGGCGGCGAGCATCGAGGTCTTGCCCGCACCGGCCGGAGCGCAGACATAGGTGAAGGGAAGTGGTCGACCGCCCATTCGAGCCGTTTCACCAGCTCGGCTCGGTCGACCACCATTGGCCCGAGTCGGGGCACGGCAAGTTTCGTCGGGGGAAACCAGCCCCGCAAACCCTTCGTGCTCACCATCCCAGTTGGCGCATCGGCTTGGGGGCAGGCGGCGAGCCCACCCGGTGGAACGACTACGCAGTACCAGATGGCGACCGGGGCGCCCGGCGCGAATTCGGGTATCGCCGCTGATGCCGACCACCGGGTAGCCACGCCGCACTGGTGTCGAGTCTCTTGTCAGCCCAACGAGCGACGCCTAGGCTCGACCAACACACCACACCCGAAGCGGATGGACGATGACCAAGGGCATCTCGTTGCACATCGGCGTCAACAGCGTCGATCCCTCACACTACGGCGGCTGGTCCGGACCACTCAGTGGCTGCGAGCCCGACGCCGAGGATCTGCGGGACATCGCGTCCCAGCTCGGGTTCACCACATCCCTGCTCCTCACCGCCGACGCGACCCGCCAAGCCGTGCTCGACGGCATTCAGGCGGCAGCCGCAGCGTGTGAGCCCGGTGACATCTTCTTCCTCAGCTACTCCGGTCATGGCGGCCAGGTGCCCGATCTCGGCAACGACCGCGAACTGGATCTCAAGGACGAGACATGGTGTCTGTTCGACGGCCAGTTGATCGACGACGAGCTCTGGACCCGATGGGAGTCCTTCCGTGAGGGCGTGCGCGTGCTGGTCCTCTCCGACAGCTGCCACAGCGGCACGGCGGTCAAGGCCGCCTACGACCCGCTGGTCCGGTCGGGAGCGCTCGACTCGCCGGTGACCACCAGTGGCGCCGGAACACCGGTATTCCGGGTGATGCCCGACGACGTCGCCCTGCGCACCTACCGCAAGAACCGCGACCGGTATCGAGCCCTCGGGGCAGAGCTCACAGAACCGGGACCGATCGCGGCGACGGTTCGGCTCATCTCCGGATGCCAGGACAACCAACTCTCGCTCGACGGCACATTCAACGGCCTGTTCACCGGCACACTGCTTCGGGTCTGGGCCGACGGGCGGTTTGACGGAACCTACGCCGAGTTCCACGCCCAGATCCTGTCCCGGATGCCGCCGACCCAGTCGCCGAACCACGTCGTCTACGGCACCCCCAATCCCACCTTCGACACCCAACAGCCGTTTTCGATCTGATCCCCCGGGAGGTCCACCATGGGCGAGCTGCACCTCGATGAACTGGACTCCATGCCAACGACGCTGGTGACCGAGGAGCGCACGGTCAAGGGGCGGGGTCGCACCGCCCCGTCGCTCGACGGGCGGCTCAGCGTCGGGGTTCCGACCGTCACGCCACTGGTGACCGTTGATCTCGACGACACTCAACGGCGATACGTCGAAGCCCAGCCCGACCACCAGTTTCACCTGCTCCATCTCGGCTGCTCCTTCCTCGGTGGCGACGGGGAACGAATCGAGAGCGCCTGGTTCGAGGTCCACATGGAGCGGCCCGGCGTCCCGGCCGAGGCCGGTCCCATCGCCTGGTCGATGTCGCCGACCCGGCTGGTGGAAAAGAAGACCGTCGCCCGCACCGTCAGCTTCGGCGCCGAGCTGAAGATCCTCGACGCCCTCAGCATCGGACCCAGTGTGGAACAGACCACGACGACCGAGCCGAAACACGTCTGGCTACGCGCCTTCGGCGAGCTTGAGCCAACCATTGCCTGGGAGTTCCGATCGAGCAACACCATCGAGATCGATGGCACCCATCGGCTGCTGGCCGTGATCCGTTCCCCGGCCGGAAGCAACTCCGAGGCCCGAGTCAACCTCGTGGCCAATGTTCGGCGGAAAGTGCTGGGCATCATCCCGTTCCGGGCCGATCTCGACCCGGCCACCCGCACCGTCATGATCGGATGAGGCGATGAGCACACACGACAACGGCGGGCTGCCGGGAACGCTTGGGGAGACGTTCGCACTCGTACAGCAGGGTGCGTTGTCGGCCAACGCGGCCCGCAGCCATGCCCGGCAGCTCGGCGAGGCCGGCCTGCTGGAACGCGACGATCTCGTCGAGCTGGCACGAAGGTGTCGCGAGGCGGCCCAGGCCGGTGAATCTCGAGCCGCCTACCTGCTCATCGATCTCGTCTACGGCGGCCTGCTCGGCAGCGCCGATGTGGACAGTTCATTCCTCGGCGCCTTGCCGCCGGTCGGACTCGACTTCATCGAAGTCGTCCATGGGTTGCTGGAGTCCGTGCCGGACATGCAGATCATGGACCGGGCCGTCGGAATCGGCGAGGCGTTGGTCGAGACATCGGAGCTGTTCGGCCCCGACGCCGACGACCTGGCCGGTGAGGCGCTCCATCGTGTGGGCACGATGATCCTCGATGCCTACACCGCAACAAAACCCGGGGGTTTGAACTTCCTGCCGGCAGTGTGGAACTGGCGTCACAGCCTGCTGCACGACCCCGACTATCAGGGCATCGACCCGGCGCAATGGCTCATGCCCCCGGTACAGGAGGCACTGCCCCGGGCCGAGGCGTACTTCCGCCGGGCGGTCGAGTTCCGCCACGGGCATCGCCGGGGTTTGACCCTGAAAGCCTGGGCCCAGGCACTGCTGATGATCGAACAGGTCGAGGAATACGCCGAGGAGGGCGACCCGCCTCCGGAGCTGATCGAACCACCCGATGAGCCGACCGACATCGACGAACTGCTCGAGGAGGCCCTCGAACTTATCGACCCGGAGCACAGCATCTCATCCGTCCTCTGGATCCTCGGGGTGCTGGTCCAGCGGGGTGCCGATCCGGACCTGAGCCCGCTCGACAACATCATCGACACCTCGATCGACAGTTGGGTTGACCGGCAGGGGCCCACGCTTACCGCTGATCTGATCCGGCAGGCAGTTCATGTCTTGGCCGAGTTCGACCCGGCGGCGGCAGTGGAGTATTCACGACGGATCGACGCCTTTCACCAGGCCCACGGGTTCGACACCCAACGGCAGGAACTCCTGGACGACCAGGGTCGCTTCTTCCTGCGAATCGTGCGGGATTCCGTCGGCTGGACCTTTCCCGACGACACCGACACATCCCAGACGGTTGCCCAAGCCGTCGTCGATCAGGCCGCCGAGGAGGACTGGGACGCCGCCCACACCTCGATGGCGCTCCTGGTGTGCGTCAACGAGGGCCAACGGTTCAATGAGGAATACCTCGGCCTCAGCATCCTCGATCATATCCGGAGAACGACACCGGTCTTCGCCCGCTATCACGCTGCGATCCTGGCAGCCGCCGAGGCACGACTGTGGTTCGGCGTCGGCTCGAATGGCTACATGGCCGAGGAGTGGGCCGAAGCCGTGGCCGGATATACCAGGTCGATGCAGGGGTACCTCGACCTGGGCATGCCCTCGGTGGCGACATCGATGCTGGCACGCATCGAAGATGTGGCGCACCAGCCCTCGCCCGATGTGGCCGTGGTGGCGGCGCTGGCCCTCGCGCCGGCATCGCTCCAGGCCGAGCTGGGTATCGGTGGCAAAGCGTTGCTGCTGGTCCAGAGCATCGCCAAACGCAGCATCCGCAACCTGGCGGCCACCGGATTCAACCCCGACGTGTTGGTTGCTCTGCTGCAGATGGCCAAAGGCCAGCAGTTCGCCGCCGCCCTGACCACTGCGTTCCACACCTCGGAACTGGGCGACGAGGAGCGTGCGATCCTGGAGCAGATCGCCGATCTCGAAGACCACTACGAGGAGGAGATCGAACCGGTTGAAGCCGGTCTGCCCCCCGGCCTCGTGCTGGCCTCGTATCACGAATACGGCCGGCGGCAACAAGGAACCTCCGTCTCCGACCGTGTGGCCAACCTCCGGCAACGGTTCGACGAGCTGCATCAGTTGCGGCTGGCCCGAGGCGCGCCGTCGTCCGAGTCGCTTCGGCTCGACAGCGACGACATTCAGGCATCCCTCGACAGGCGCACCGCACTGCTCGACCTCTATCTCGGGGCGACCTCCGACGGACGGGTCGGTGTGTACGGCCTACTCATCGACCGAGAGGAAGTTCATGTCGGTTTGGTTGCCCACGACTTTCCCGACAGCGAGATCGCCATAGGCGACGAGCCCCCTGCCATGGCCAACCCACTTGCGTTCACGGTGGATGCCATCCGCGAAGGGGTGGAGCGCTACCCGGGGCTGAGTGTCGCCGATGGCGACGTGCTCGACTCCCTCGACGGCGACTACCGGGCCTACCTCGGTCATCTGCCGGACCAGCTCCGGCTCATGACGCAGCGAGGCATCGACCATCTCTGCATCGTGCCTCACGGACCGCTCCACTATCACCCCCTGCATCTGATCGGCACACCGGGGTCGATCCTGGCCGACGATTTCGCCGTGACCTATCTGCCGAACCTGTATCTCCTCGCCCGCCGGGGTGGCGCCGGCACCATTCGCCACCGGGACCGGGAGCTGACGGCGATCGGACTCAGCTTCTTCGGTGGCGAACCCCATGGCCAGGCACCGCTGGCCCAGTCCATCACCGAGATCGAGGCTGTGGCCGCGGTGTTCGACAGCGATCCGATTGTCGATGACGAAGCCACCGAAGCCGCGTTGCACCGGGCCCTGCGATCGTCACGCTACGTGCACCTGTCGACCCATGGCTACCACGACGTCGACGCACCGGCATTCCAGGCACTCCTGCTGACCCCCGATGAGGACAGCAATGGAGTGGTGCACGCCTACGAGCTGGCCGGACTGGACCTACGTGGTCTGGAGTTGGTGACCCTCAGCGCCTGCGAGACCGCACTCGGACGCTTCGACCGTGGCGACAACCTCCACGGCTTACCCGCTGCCCTCTTCCGCAGCGGCGTCGAAACCGTGATCGGCACACTCTGGGAGAGCGAAGTCCACGCATCCGAGCTGTTCTTCACCGAGCTCTACAAGGCATTGTCGACCGGGGCGGGCCGCCTCGACGCCTTCCGCCACGCCCAGCTGGCCACTCGGGCGGCCTATCCGGCGTACCGGGACTGGGGCCCGTTCTATCTGATGGGTGCCTGGTCGTGACCGAATCAGCAGGGCCATCACGCTGACCATGGATGGTGCGGCCATCGCCCCGGCGACGAACCGGACCGTGGCTACTCGGAGTCGTCGGTGGTGATCACGGCACGGTAGGCGTCTCGGATGATGTCGACCACCGGGGTGGAGCGGATCTCGAGTTCGGTTGGCCGCAGCAGGTCGAGTACCGCCGCCGCGTCGCCGTTGATCGGCAGTGACCGACCGCTCGGCTGCAGGGGAGCGGTCAGGGCCTCGTCGGGCAACGGTCCGGGTCCGAACGGCCACCATGGGGCGACGGTCTCGTCCGACGGCTGATCGGTGCGGAGCAGGTCGACAACTTCGGCCCGGCTCCGGCCCCGCCACTGCAACAACAGCCACGGATCGGTGTCGAGCTGGTCGGCGAACACATACAGCACGGCGGCCAGGTGTTTGCATGGGTTGGCGCTGTCGGGGCAGGTGCACGACGCCCGCAGGTCGGCCCAGCGAAGCGGCAGCAGTGGTGTGCCGGCGGCGCTGAACACCTCGACCAGGTCCTCGGGAACCTGGCCCGCCAGCAGGGCCGCCACCAGCCCGGCCCGCGATGCCAGCTCGGCCTCGATGGCGGCCCACTGGGCATCGCTGACCTCCGACAGGCGAACCGACACCAGGTACGGGGTCCGCCGCGAGCCCTGGACCTGGGCCGTGATCAGCCCGGCGTCGACCTGCAGCGTCATCACCTGGCCCTGCCGGGCGTACCGTCGACCTCGCTGCATCCGGCCGCCGAGGCCGTAGGAATCGAGCACATCGGTGAACCGCTTGGACCACCAGTGCTCGGCCATCGCCCCCCGCTTCTTGCTGGTGGCCAGTCCATCCTCCACCGGGAGCGGCACCGATTCGGGGAACCGTTGCCAGTGGTCGCTCCAGTACCGTGATCGAGAGCGGGCCATCAGTCGCCGACTCCGGGAGCCAGGGCCACCACGTCGGCCAGTTCCTCGGTGGTCAACTCGGTCAGCCAGCTCTCGCCGGTCCCGATCACCTGGTCGGCCAGCTGTCGCTTCCGATCGATGACCTCATCGATCCGTTCCTCGATCGAACCCGATGACACCAGCTTGTGGACCTGCACGGTTCGGTCCTGGCCGATCCGGTAGGCCCGGTCGGTGGCCTGGTCCTCCACCGCCGGGTTCCACCAGCGGTCGTAGTGGATGACGTGGTTGGCCGCCGTGAGGTTCAGCCCGGTGCCCCCGGCCTTGACCGAGAGCAACAACACCGCCGGACCGTGGCTGTCGGTGAACGCCGCCACCATCTCGTCACGAGCCTTGCGGCTCACCCCACCGTGCAGCCACCAGCACTCCACTCCGAGGCGGGTTTCCAGGTAGGGGCGGAGCCGGTTGCCCCACGCCGCGAACTGGGTGAACACCAGCGTCTTGTCGCCCACGGCCACGATCTCCTCCAGCAGCTGCTCGCTGCGACGAAGCTTGCCCGAACGCCCGGCCAGGGCCGAGCCGTCACCCAGGAAGTGAGCCGGGTGGTTGCAGACCTGCTTCAGCTTCATCATGGCCGCCAGCACCAGGCCCCGCCGCTCCATGCCCTCGGTCTCGTCCGCCCTGACCAGCAGATCGTCGACCACCGACTGATACAGCGACACCTGCTCCCGGGTCAGGGGGCATCCATCGACGGTTTCGATCTTGTCGGGAAGGTCGGAGATGATCGATCGGTCGGACTTGAGTCGACGGAGCACGAACGGGGTGGTGACCCGGGCCAGGCGGGCCGTTGCCTGCTCGTCGCCCTCGACCTCGATGGGCCGGGCGAACTGCTCCCGGAACGCCGCGGCCGAACCCAACAACCCGGGATTGAGGAACTGCATGATCGACCACAGCTCGCTCAGCCGATTCTCCACCGGTGTGCCCGTCATGGCCACCCTCCGCTCGGCGGTCAGGGCTCGGGCCGCCCTCGCCACCTTTGTGCCCGGGTTCTTGATCTGTTGCGCTTCGTCCAGCACCACCCGACCCCACTGCACCGTCTCCAACAGGGCCCGGTCGCGGGGCAACAGTCCGAAGGTGGTCAGGACCACGTCGCAGGTTGCAACCGCCCGGGCGAAGTCGCCGCCGCCGTCCTCGGTCTCGGTTTCTTCGGGGCGCCAACGATCGGATCCGTGGTGAACCATGATCCTCAGGTCGGGGGCGAAGCGTTCGACCTCGCGCTGCCAGTTGCCCAACACCGACACCGGGCACACCACCAGGGTGGGCCCCGCCGCCCGATCGGCCAGCATGGTGGCGATGAGCTGGGCCGTCTTCCCCAGACCCATGTCGTCGGCCAGGCAGGCGCCGAGGCCCAAGCGTCCGAGGAAGGCCAGCCAACCAACCCCGCGCTGCTGGTACGGGCGCAGCTTGCCGTCGAATCCGGGCGGGTCCACCACCGGCTCCACCCGATGGCTCACCGCCTCGTCGAGCAACTCACCCAACCAGCCGGTGGCCTCGACCACCACCACGTCCAACTCGTCGGCGTCGAGATCCGATAGTCCCAGACCGGCTCTGATGAACTCGCCGACGGTGGTCTCCTCCTCCCGGCCCACCCGCTGCAGGAGGGCCTCGACCTGATCGGGATCGATCTCGACCCATTGGCCCCGGAAGCGGACCAGATGCTGTTTGGCCGCCGCCACCCGGGCCAGCTCGTCCAGGTCCTCGGGTGACAGTTCCTCCTCCCCCAGGGCGGCGGCCCACGAGAACTCAACCAGCTCTTCCAAACCCAATCCGGCGCCGGTCAAGGAGGCCTCGGACGCCGAACGCGACGCAGCCTTGGCCTTCAGGCCCAGCCTCCCGCCGTGCTGCCACCACTGCGGCAACCACAGGGGCACCCCGATGTCGGCCAGGGGCCCGATGCGTTGGCGGACGAAGTCGACCAGCGCCGCCCGGTCCAACGTCATCAGCGCCGGAATCGCTTGGTCGCCCAACGGTGCCAGTTCGGGGGCCACATGCACGGCCCGGCCCAGTGACGTGAGGGCGTCCTCCAGGGCCTCGGGCCCGAAGACGGCGGATCCGGCGAACACCTCGGCGATGGACACCACGATGGCGGTGTCGAGCGGGTCCTGGACCAGCACCTCCAGTATCCACTCGTCGTCGTCTTCGTCGGGTGCCGGCTCGACGACGCGCAGGCACACTCGGACCGAGCCGGGGATGGCCGCCCCCGAGTGCACCCATTCGGTGACCTCGGCCACCAGCGCCCGGACCCGGTCGGCCGGGAGCGACGCCGACAGCCACGGATCGGCGGTGACCAGCGACCGCACCCAGGCCTCGGTCACCGTACGCCGTCCGGGCCGTGGCGGTAGGAGGGCGACGTTGCCGTCGACCAGCCGGGCCCGCATGAGCCGGTCGGTGGCCTCGGCCAGATCGGCGGCCAGGTGCTGTTGGGCCTCGACCGAACCGTCGTCGAGCAGCCGGGACAGCCGGGGCCGATCCGACACCGCCGGCATCGGCCACCACCACGACCGGGCCCGCCCTTCCTCTGTCAGCGATGCCCCCGGCACCACCCGGCCGACGTCGACCAGGTAGGCCGCCAGCTCGTCGACCGCCGACGCCTGCGCGGCTGGTTCCCCCACCGGTTCTGTCGACGGTTCGTCCAGCGCCACTGCGTCGGTCATCGGATCACGAGGGTAGTCGGCGCGGACGGGGTGTCACACGGCGCCGCTATGGTGACATGTGCAGGTTGAGGTCGGTCAATCGAATCGCCTCCCTGGTGTCGAAGCGATCGCTTCCAGTTGAAGGGGCTCGACTGCCCCACGGAACATCTGACGATTGGTGATCTCGATGTCGTCGTCCACTACGACGACATTCCGGAGACCGACATCACGACCGTCAAAGGCGTCCGATGTACCGTGCCTCGCCTTTCCGGTTATCCGTGTAGCACGGACCTGTGTTACACTGATTGCATGGCGAATCTGACGCTGTCGATCGACGACGATGTTCTTCGGCGGGCTCGTGAACGGGCGGCCGCCAACGGCACGTCGGTCAACCAGCTCGTCAGGGAACTCCTCGAGCAGTTCGCCGGGGGCAGTGACTCGTCGGCCCGAAACCGCATCCTCACGCTCTCCGACGTCGCTCAGAGTTCCAGTGGCGATGCCGGGCGGACATGGAGCCGTGACGAACTCCATCGTCACTGATCACCAACGTCAAGCACCGAGAACATGGCGCGATATTTTCTCGACACCAACATCCTCGTCTACCTCTATGACCGATCCGACGAGGCCAAACGATCCAAGGCTCGCGCCGTCATCGCCGACGAGTCGAACAGCCTGGTGATCAGCAGCCAGGTGTTGGGCGAGTTCTTCGTTGTGGTAACCCGCAAACTGGCCACACCGCTTTCCGTGGCCGACGCCACCGTGGCCATCCGGTCGTTCGCCGACCTCACGGTCGTGCCGGTCGACGCCGAGCTTGTACTGGCTGCGGCTTCGACAGTCGAGCGGCACCAGCTCGGCTACTGGGACGCACTCATCGTCGAAGCCGCGGCCTCGGCCGGTTGCAGCACCCTGCTGACCGAGGACTTGGCCGCCGGCTCCAGCATCCGAGGCGTCGAGATCGTCAACCCCCTCGGTACTGGCTGAGCAGCATTGCTGCTTGTCTCAGCGAACCGACCGGATGGGCCGGCTGTGGCGGGCCACGTGGGCGCCTGCCATTACTGCGGTGCGGTGGCGGCCACCGTGACCACCTGGCGGCGCTCGAGGTCGTGGTTGGTGACATCGACCGATGTGAAACCGCGGGACCGCAGAATGTCGGCGAAGGTGTTGGCCTGCTGAGAAGTCCAGCCGGGTCCCTCGGCAAGTTCGTCGACTTGCCCATCCGCAACCCACGATGATCCTGCGCCCGAGGACCTAGGGCCCTGGCCGTGCCGGTGGCTTTGCCTTGATGATGGGAGGAGATTGACAGTCGTTTCGTCGATCTCCGGTCACTTGACGTCGCTCACCGCGGCCGTTGATCGGGCGTTGACGACGACGGAACGAAGGAGTCCTCCCATGGCGACATCCGCCAATCCACTGCTGGAGATGACCGATGCGGTGACCGGCTACACCGGAGATGAGGACGTGCCGGACGAGACATTCCGGGACACCGCCCTTCCAGGCTTCAAACAGGCGTTGATGGCTCGCCGGTCCATCCGGGTCTTCGACGGCAAGCCCATTCCGGAGCAGGTAATGAGGGACTGCCTCCGCGACGCGACGCTGGCTCCGAGTTCGTCCAACCTCGAGCCCTACGAACTGTACTGGGTCCGTGATTCCACCACACGAGAGCGACTGGCGGAGGCATGTCTCGGGCAGCCTGCGGCAACCACGGCTGGGGAGCTCGTCGTGGTCATGGCCAGAAGAGACCAGTGGAAGACCAACCTGGACAAGGTGTGGGACCTGATGACCCAGGGCGGAAAGATCGACTTTCCCGAACCGGTCGATGACTACTACCACAAGATCACACCTCGGCTCCGGCAGACCGACGCCCTCGGCCTGGACAACCTGATGCGTCGGGTCGTGTTCTGGTTCAGGGGCCGCAGAGGACCGACGGTGAGAAGCCCGGTGAACAAGGGCGACCATAGGGTCTGGGCCCATACCCAGTCCTCCCTTGCGGCCATGACGCTCATGCTCTCGCTGACCGCCCACGGCTACGACACCTGCCCGATCGGCGGCCTCGACAAGGTCCGTATCCGCCGGTTGCTCGGCCTCCCGGATCAGGCCGAAGTCACGATGGTCATCGCCGCGGGCACCCGACGACCGGAGGGCCTCTACGGAGCGAGGGTCCGGTTGCCCTTCGGAGACCTCATCAAGGAGGTCTGAGTATCCGCCAACTGACGATAGCTGGAAGGGGAAATCGCATGTCGCCCACAACCGAGCAAGTCTGGGACGCCTTGGACCGATCGTTCTTCGGCGTGCTGGCCTTCGTGAACCAAAAGGGTCAACCGAGGACGGCGGGCGTGTGCTACGCGGTCCATCGCCGATCGCTGTATGTCTCCACCGACAAGTCGATGTGGAAGGTGCGCCACATCACCGCCAACCCGAACGTGTCGATGACCGTCACGATACCCAGGCGGGTCCCCTTCCTTCCGTTCATCAAGGTTCCGCCGGCCACGGTCACCTTTCGGGGCGACGCGCAGATCCTCGAAGTGGACGACATCGAACCGTCTGTGTTCCGGCGCCTGGGGCGGGGCAAGGAACACGACCCTGACGTGCTCGAGGCGACGGCCATCATCCGGATCATCCCTCGCAGCGAGTTCGTGACCTACGGCATCGCCATGCCCATCACGCAGATGCGCAAGCACGAGCAGGCCCATGGACGGGCAGCGTGCGGGACCGACAAGGAACTCGTCGGGGCCCCTCGATCACATAAGGGCTGAAGCACGGCGAGGCCCGGAACTGGAAGGCGTACATGTCGAGAATCCAGAACGAGACACCGGTCAAGGGGCTCTAAACCGAACGACCCAACGCCCCCGGTGAATGGCACCCCCTGGCACAGAGTGACGCCCCGGGGCAAGGGTCACGACCAAGGAGAGACTCGATGAAGGTAGCGATCGTTTTCGACAGCAGCACCGGGCGAACGAGGGCGGCTGCCGAGGAGATGGCACAAGTCGCTCGGGAGGCGGGGCACGAGTGCACTGTCCGCTCTGTTCAAGACGCGGACCCTGCAGAGGTGAGCGCCGCAGACGTGCTCTGCGTCGGTAGCTGGTGTCAAGGCCTATTCGTCGTGTTTCAACATGCCACCACGGCCACCATGGACTTCATTGACAGTCTCGACGAGCTCGGCGGCAAGCCGGCCGCAGTGTTCTGCACCTACAAGACGGCGGTGGGCCGAATGTTGCCCAAGATGGCCGCCCGGTTGGAGAACCGCGGAGCCGACGTCACCGGATCGTTCAAGTCACGAGGGCCGTATGCCGCCGAGGGCTTCAAGGACTGGGTCGAGAACCTGGGGTAGGCGACTGCCCATGTTCTTCGCGGGACGTTGGACCCTGGCGTGTCAGGCCGCCGAGTCTGAAACTGGTTCTCAGGGACACGGAGGCCGCAGCATGGATCAGTCAACCGAACCCACGAGCGTCGACGCGAACTTCGAGTTGCTCGGCCAGGTCGGCGAACTCATCAGATCCGGCTTCGCCGATCGCCACGATCACCCGTTTGCCGACGACTTCGTCTTCCACTTCTTCAACGCCCAACTGCCCGATCTGGACGGCGACTACCACGGGTTCGATGGCATCGCCGAGCTCTTCGAGCGCCTCGGCCAACTCGGCGACAGCGGTTTCCACCAGGTGTACCACTCGCTGACTCCCTGTGGTGACGAACTGTTGGTCGCGTTCGTGACCAACACGGTCGGCTTCGATGGCGCGACCATCGACGTCGATGCCGTCGTGGTATGGCGAGTCGTCGACGGCCGGATTCACGAAGCGTGGGACATCCCGGCCATCAACACCGTCCGTCCCTCCCCATCCGCAGCGACGAAAGTGAGCAGCCAATGATTCCCCTCGACGACCAGCGCCAAGCCGCCATCGAACGACTGAATGCCAGGCGAGAGTTCCGCCTTCACCTTGGTGTATATCTACTCGTGAACACGATGCTCATCGTCATCTGGGCCGCCACGGGTGCAGGCTACTTCTGGCCCATCTGGCCGATCGGCGGCTGGGGCATCGGCCTGGTCCTGCACGCCTTCACCGTCTATTCCCAGAAGCCGATCACCGAAGACGACATCCAAGCCGAGATGCAGCGTCAAGGACCTCGCGACACGATTCGACACTAACGGGTGAGAGGTGGTCGAGCATGCCGACCTCCCGAGGTGAGTTGATGCCCGCCGCCTCCCACGAGCATCGTTCGGACGGCCCCGGTGTTCGTCTGCGCTCCGGGAAGGGGAGGGCGGTCATCGCGGCCGCAGTTCTCGGCTCTGCCCTTGCCTACATGAGTGACGACATGCTCAATGTGGCGCTGCCGTCGGTGTCGGATGACCTCGGGGTCGGCGTGTCGGAGATGCAGTGGGTCCTGAACGGCTACTTCGTCACCATGCTGTCACTCATGCTCACCGCCGGCTCGTTCGGCGACATTCGCGGCCATCGCCGCACCTTTCTGACAGGTCTGGCAGTCTTCGCCGGCGGGGCAGTTGTGGCGGCAACAGCGCCTTCAATCCCGGTGCTGGTGGCGGCCCGCGCCATTCAAGGTGTGGGAGCAGCCCTTCTCCTGGCGTGCGGGCTGGCGTTGGTGAATGGCTCGTTCTGCGAGGACGAACGGAGCCAGGCGGTCGGACTGTACATGGGGCTGACCGCGGTCGCCACGGCGGCCGGACCTGTTCTCGGTGGTCTCCTCGTCGACCTCCTGTCGTGGCGGGCGATCTTCGTCGCCCCACTCCTGTTCCCGGTGGCGGCAGCATTCGTGACCTACACCGCAGTGCCCGAGACTTCCTCGAACCCTGGCCGCGACATTGATACGAAGGGCGCGCTCCTCGCTTTCCTCACGATCTCCACGCTCAGCTTCGCCCTGATCCGTGGCCCGACGGGATGGCTACGGGCTGAGGTGATCGCAGCGCTGGCGGGAGCCGTGGTCAGCGCTTGGGCCTTTGTGACGTGGCAGCGTCACGCCACCGATCCCATGCTTCCGCTCGGGTTGTTCCGCAATCGGACGTTCTCAGGAGGCAATGCCGTCACCCTGTTGTCCTTCATCGTCTCCGCCGGGGCCTTCCTGTTCCTCGTCGTACAACTCCAGACCACCCTCGGCTATCGACCGGCCAGCGCCGGTGCAGCGCTCGTCCCGCTTTACCTCATCATGTTGGTCGGTTCCCCCCAATCGGGACGGCTGGCCGACAAGATCGGGGCTCGCGTTCCGATCGTGGCCGGCAATCTCATTCTCGCCGCCGGCGTCTGGTGGCTCAGCCTGGTTGGGGCCGGCTCGGAGTTCCTGTCTGACATCCTCCCCGGGATGATCGTTCTCGCTGTGGGGTTGGCCACCCTCGGCGCTCCACTGGCCTCCGCCACCCTCGGCGCGGTCGATCAACGCGACCAGGGGATCGCCTCCGGTGTCAACAACACCGTTGGACAGCTGGCCGGTCTCCTCATGGTCGTCGCGCTCCCGGCTGTCGCCGGACTCTCCGGAACGACATTCGACAGTCCGGAGTTTGCCGACGGCTACCAGCTCGCAATGCAGGTCTGCACGTTGCTCTGCCTGGTAGCGGCAGGCATCGCCTGGGTCACCATCCGCTCCGGGAATGCCCCGACGACCACCAGCCACGACCACTCTGACGACTACCTGTCAGACCGTTCGGAACGGTGATCGCGTACAGGCGATCTTGGACAGCTGCGCTGATACTCCCGGCACCTCCCGGCTGACGTCAACCAGCCGCCAGGTCCTCGATCGCCGAGGCCTTCTCGACCGCTTCTTCCACCTGTCCGACCAGTGCCAACGTGTCGGTCACCGCAGTAGGAGGGTAGTCGGCACCGACAAGGTGTCACACGGCGCCGCTATGTTGATACGCACAGGGTCAGGTCGGTCAATCGACTCGCCTCCCTGGTTTCGAAGCGAGGGCTTCCAGTTGGAGGGGCTCGACGCCGACCGGTGCAAACCGCATGTCGTTGGCGTATCCGAGCCCTACGGATTCCAGTCCCTGACTTGAGGGTCTGCTACTTCACGACCAGGAGGCAATCATGTCTCGTTGCAGTTCATTCGGCGGTTCATCCGGCCCGCAGCCGAAGGCCGCCAGATCCACCGCATTCAACACCGGCGCCGTCGGGGAGCCGCTGGGGATCGATGCCAACGGCTGCCCCACCGAACGACTGACGATAGGTGACCTTGACGTCATCGTCCATTACGACGACATCCCGGACACCGACCTGACCACAATCGACGGCATTCGGTGTACAACGGCGTTGCGCACGGTTATCGACGTCGCCCCGGACATGACCGATGACGAACTGAACCGGATTGTCCTCAACTGCCTCCGGCGAGATCTCTTCAGCCTCGACGAGGCGTGGCGACGGCTGTCCGAACCCGACATGGCAACCCGCCCCGGAGCCCAACGGCTGCGCAGGCTGCTTCCGCCTGCGTCCTGACCGATTGCCCGAGCCGCTTCCCGGTATCAAGCAGGCGCGGAGCCGCTCAGAACCTCGAATCGGGCCTGGCGAGGGCGGCGCCCAGTGTCGGATACAGGGGCATGAGGGGAACCAGCGCCGCCTGGAACCCACGGGAGATGTCGGGCTTGCCCGGCCAGACGGTGTCGATCGTTTTGTTGTCGGCGTCGAGTTGGTGGAACCACGAGCCGTGCTGATGGTCGAGTAGATGGGTGGCCGCATAGTCCCACCACCGGCGGTACAGCGCGGCGTAGTGCTCTCGGCCAGTCTGGTGATGGAGCACGGCCGCAGCGGCGATGGCCTCGGCCGCCACCCAGTGGAAGCGGTCGGAGACGACCGGTTGGCCATCCCAATCGGTGGTGTGGACGAAGCCCGGCTTGCCATTGCGGGCCCAGCCGTCATCGGCAGCCCGGTCGAACAGGGCGCAGGCGGCGTCCACCAGCCAGCGGTACTCGCTCTCCCGCAGCCCGTTGGCCAGGTGGATCATCAAGCGGGCCCACTGGAACCCATGGCCCACGGTGGCGCCATAGGGCCGAAACGGATCGGCTGGTTCATCCCGGTTGAAGCCGAGGATCGGGCGCCACTCGTGATCGAAATGCTCGGGTAGGCGCCAGTTATTGTCCTCAGCCCGACCGGCCACGAATTCGGCGATCCCCAGTGCCCGTTCCAGCCACTGTCGTTCGTCGCTCACACCGGCGGCGGCCAGCATGGCCTCAACTGCTCGGATGTTGGCCGTGATCCCCCGATAGGGGCCCAGGTCCTCGAATGCCGTGTCCCACCGGTCGAGGCACAGGCCGGTCGCCACCGACCAGAACCGGTCGAGCAACACCTCGGTGGCCTCGTCGAACAGCTCCACCGCTCCCTCCAGTTCGGCCTGGACCGCAGCCGATGCCGCCAGCACGACGAGGGCGTGATCGTCGCACCGCTTCCCCTCGGCCGGCCCATCGTCACCAACAGCGGTGAACCAACCGCCGTGGCAGTCATCATGCAGCGGCCCGGTCAGCCCCGACATGGCCCGGGCCGCCAGCGTGTCGCTGCCGGGAACACCCAGCAGCGAACCGAGGGAATACACATAGGTCATCCGAGCCGTGATCCAGGTGTGTATCGAAGTTCCGTCGACCGGTACTCCCCGGCCATCCAACCACAGGGCCCCGGCTCCCTCCCTGGGTGATCGCCGGGCGAACGACAGCAGGTCGACGGCGTGGGCGGCCAGCCAGTTCCGATGAGTCGCAGTGTCCAGCCAGTTGGTCATGGCTCGCGGCCCTCCCGATAGGCAGGCTATCCAGGCTTCGGTCCGGTGCTGACCAAGGGCTACCGACTGGCGGCTGTCCGAGATCCTGCTCGGCCACCGACCAGGCCGGTTGGTTGATCGCCCGGGCCCCTGCCCGCCCTACCACCGGCGGTTACGCACTGCTTGGTTGATCGTGTACAGGTCGAAATAGGCCGGATCGAATCCGGGTGGCAGGAAGTCGGCCAACTCGGATCGCCGGGGGTGGCGGCGATTGCGCCGGGCCTCCAGCAGCTCCCGGTAACCCCACACCCCGCCGCAGTCCTCGGGCGGTCCGGCCATGGCCCCGCCCAGCACGGCCCACGGGCCGTGGTCCTGCGACGCCCCGTCGAGCTGGAGTTCCTCCACGATGATGCCGTGCTCCCAGTTGTCACCGAAGTCGTAGATGTACAGCAGCCGGCCGCCCGGTGTCAGCACTTCGGCCAGGGTGGTCGTCTCCTCGTCGGCGTCGTGGCCGGAGCCGAACCCGTCGTCGAAGCGAGGGCCGATTCGATAGCCGTCGATCTCGAAACTGTGCAGATGGCAGTCATACCAGCCGACCGCCAGCTGCAGCGCCTCGTGCAGTTGGGCAAAGGTGGCACCCACCGGCAGCCGGAGACGTCGCCAGATCGCAGGCTTGGAACCCATCAATGACACATGCAGCACGAAGCAGGCGTCATCGCGGACGTCGCCCGCCAGCTCGATACCGGTGGGCCGCAACGCCGTCTGTGACCCCGGACCGCCGTGGTGGCCGTACGTCGCGTCGAAGTCGCCCGGTCCGAACGCGCCGAGGGCCGCTCCCGACAGACCGGAGCCGGCGACGAGACCGGCCAGCGACGACAGATCGATCGTTGCGCTCGAATGCCGGTACTGGTCGTTGAAGCCAGAACGTTCGAGCCCGAGGAGTTGGCGGAGTTCCCGGGCCTTGGTCGTGATGGTGGAGTGCCCTCCCGGAAGCAGGTCGGTCAGATCGGTGGCGTCCATACCGAGCCGACCCCAGCCGCCGGGGATCTCGTTGAGCTGAGCTACGGCGTAGACCAGACCCGAAGCCCACAGCTCGAGCCGGCCACGACCGAACGGGCAGTCCCGATGGCGGGCGCAGGCTGCGGTGAACCGTCGAATCAGGGTGACGAACTCCTCATCGAAGATGTCGAGGGCCAGGGACGACGCCTCATCGGCGATGGCGCCGGCCCGCTCGGCCAGGGCCTCGGGGATACCGGTGGTGTCAAACGGCTCGATCGGTGATCGATCGGGTTGGCCGTCCCGCTCGGTGGCGAGGGTCGGTGGCTCGGCCAGAGCCAAGGTTCCATGCACGTCCATTCCCGACCGAACGATGAGCCCATCCATGAACAGGCGATCCTGGCCCACCTGCGCACTGTGGGGTTTGGCGGCTGCTCCTATGGTGGTGTTGAACCTCTCGAGTCCACGATTCAGGATGGCCAGAGCGGTGGCGAGGTCGATCGGTCGAAATGAGGTGGGTGCCCCCGGTTCGGGCATGTTGCACACCTCGGTCAACCTCGAAAGGATGATGGTGATGTCCTCGGCATCCTGGACGGCGGTGACCATCGGATTGTCGGCGGCGTGGTCGTGGAAGGTGGTGAGCTTGGTGAAATAGGCCGGTCGGGGTTCGTTGTCGGCCAGCTTCGGGTAGCGGAGTTCGAACAAAAGATCGAACGAGTCGTCCTGGTCGTAGAAGATCTGATACGCCGAGGTCACTTCGGCCGTATAGACGTGATCGAGGAGGGGGCTGGGTTGGAAACCATGCTCGGCGATGGCCTGTCGGGCCGGCTCGGCCAGTGGCCCCCCGGTCAGCGACAGCGCATGGATGGCATCGATGGCGGTCTGGGCATCGGGAGGGTCCGGCCATTGCATCGGCACCTCCCGGGCCAGATCGACCAGGGTCGCCACCACTTGCCGGGATGACGCCGACAGCTCCTGCTCGGATGGTTCGGGGCCGATGTCGGCTGGTGAGTCGGGGGGACCCAGGACGTTTGGCTCCCCGGCCGCCGACCGCAACATGGCCGCCACGCTGGTGGCCGCCAGATCGGCGGCCAGGGGTGAGCGGTGGGCCTCAAGACCGTCGAAGGCGGTCAAGATGATGTCGACGGCCTCGGCGAACGCCGGCCGCTCGGCCGGCTCGGCCCGTTGTCGGCCCGGGAACGCAATGACGTTGTCGACGTCACCGAGATCCAGTTGTTGCTGCGCCCGATCGTTCCGTCCGTTGCCGGAACCCATGATGACACCCCTCACATCTCCTGCGCCCGCTAGTTGTCAGAGAACCAACACTACCGATATCCCGAGCGATCCTGCCCCCGTCGCCACTGCTTGCGTCCACGTGGCTGAGCGGGCTCCCGGGCCGCCGGCCCCTCTCCTGGTTCCTGCCGACCGATGGGTGCCGCCGGCTCGATAAAGACTGCCTGAACGTGACTCAGGCCAAGACCAGCAGGCTGATGGGGGCGAGGAACACAACGAAGATCGTGAGGAAGGTGCGGGTGATGGATGCCAGCAGCTGCCAGGCCTGTCGATCACCTCTGAGGAGGCGGACCACGAACCGGAGATGTCGAACAATCCAGGTGGTGACGGCGCTGAAGGTGGCCAGTAGCAGCAATCCGGCGATCACGCTGATGCGGCGGACGACGTCGAGCGGGCCGTCGATGAGCCCGGCCAGGCCGGGAATGACCAGCGGGTCGCCGGCCGTCGAACTGGAGTCGTCATCGCCCAAACCGAGGAAGTCGCTGACGCTGTCCACCGCCGACGCCACGCCGGAAACCCGGCCCAGGTCGGCCCCCGTGCACATGAACTCGGGTGCCGACACCTGGTCGACGATCAGATAGTTGCACCGAAACTGCTCGGTGAACGCCGAGCGGACCATCCAGAACGACAACCCGACGGCGACGATCAGCAACATCGTGTTGACGGCAGCGGTGTTGGCCCAGAATTCCCGGAGAGGGGAGCGCACATCTGACACGGCGGTGGGATCCATGTCCGAATGGGACCACATCGGCGGTCCTGCCCGCAACCAGCGATCTCCGAAGCGCAAACATCGGGACTGCCCGGCTCGAGCCGGCCGGCGGCAACGCCCCGCTCGGCCAGGTTCCACCGGTGGGCCTCGGGTTCTGCCCTGATGGCATCACGCCTGCGGTCTCACCGCCGATAGGTGACGCATGACCGCCGTTCACACCCTCACACCCGTTTCCGTCACCGATGTCTGGCCCTGCGACGGGCAGGACTTCACACCCTGGCTGGCCGAACACCCCGACATACTGGCCGATGCCCTCCAGATGGACCTCGAGCTCGAAGGGGCCGGAGTGGCCTTCGGGTCGTTCTCCGCCGATCTCGTCTTCAAAGCCACCAGCCGTGGTCGCCGGGTCGTGGTGGAGAATCTGCTGGAGCGGCCCGACTCCGACGACCTCGGCAAGCTCATCAAGTACCCCACTGGAGTCGAGGACGCCGGCTACGGCGTGCTCATCACCCAACGGCTGGGACCGAAGCACCGGTCGGCTCTCAACTGGCTGAACTCGGTGACCAAGGCCGATTCCGGGTTCTTCGGCATCGAACTCGAGGCGTACCGGATCGAGAACTCGCCACCTGCCATCAAGGTCGACGTCGTGGTTCGACCCGATGACCGGTTGCGAACCGGCGGACTCTCGACCGCCTGGTCATCCGTCGGAGCGAAAAGGCCTGCACCTTCGTTGGTGGGTGGCGCATCTCGATAGGTACCGCCGGTACTTCCCGCAAGCAGAGGACAGTCAGCCGGCGTCAGGCCGGTGACGGCGAAGCAAACGGCGACCCAGGCTGGTCTTGTGGACCTCGTCGGCCCCGTCGTAGATCCGGGCCCCCCGCTCGTGGCGGTACCAGTAGGCCAGGATCGTGTCGTCGGTGACGCCCAGCGCGCCGTGGACCTGGATGGCCCGGTCGACCGCCTCGAGCATCGTATTGGCCACCACGAACTTGATGGCCGAGATCTCGTCCCTGGCCGCCTTGGCCCCCTCCCGATCGATCCTCCACGCCGCATGCAGCACCTGTAGCCTGGCGCCCCGGATCTCGGCGTCGAGCTCGGCCACCCAGTGCTGGATGACCTGGCGGTCGGCAAGGGTGTTCCCGTCCTCGTCGATCACCCGCTCGTTGGCCCGGGCGCACATCATCTCGAAGGCCCGGGCGGCGATGCCCAGCCAGCGCATGCAGTGGTGGATGCGGCCTGGGCCGAGCCGATCCTGGGCGATGACGAAGCCGCCTCCCTCCGGCCCCAACAGGTTGGTCCGCGGGACTCGACACGACTGGTAGATGACCTCGCCGTGGCTGGCGTGACCCGACCCGGCGTGGCCCATGACACTGACATTGCGGACCAGGTTGAACCCCGGGGTGTCGGTGGGGACGATGATCATGCTGGCCCGCTGGTGGGGTGGGGCGTCGGGATCGGTGACGGCCATCACGATGGCGAACGCCGCCCCGTCGGCCGACGAGGTGAACCACTTCTGGCCGTTGATGACGTAGTCGTCGCCGTCGACTTCGGCCGTTGCCGCCAGCAGCACCGGATTCGACCCCGCCGTCTCCGGTTCGGTCATGGAGAAACAGCTGCGGATCTCGCCTTCGATCAGGGGTCGCAGCCACCGTTCCTTCTGCTCCGGCGTGCCGTACTTGTGCAGGATCTCGATGTTGCCGGCGTCGGGGGCCTGGGTGCCGAACACGTACATGCCCAGCGGGCTACGACCTACCGCCTCGGCGAACAGACCATGATCGACCATCGACAGCCCCAACCCGCCGTACTCGACCGGATGGTTGGGGGCCCACAGACCCATCTGTTTGACCTTCTCCTGGGCGGCAGCGACCCCGGCATCCAGCGTTTCGGCGTCGCCGTGGAGCATCTCCGCCTCCAGGGGGATGACCTCCTTGGCCATGAACTCCTCGATCATGGCCAGTCGGACCGACATCTCCTCCGACACCTGAAAATCCATTGGACGCACCTCCGGATCGGAGCGTAAACGACGGGCCGGGACGGGGCAAAGTGGTCGGCGGCCTCCTGCCATGGTTCGGCGGCCCGAACATCGCCGTCCAGCTCGTCCGTCTACCTACGAAGGTTGCGCACGGCCTGGTTGACCGTGTCGAGGTCGAATCGTTCGGGGTCGTACCCGGCCGGCAGCCATTCCATGATCTCGGCATGGCGGGGATGGCGTCGATCCCTGCGGGCCTCCAGCAGCTCCCGGTATCCCCACACCCCGCCGCAGTCCTCGGGCGGTCCGGCCATGGCGCCGTCGAGCACTGCCCACCGCCCATGCTCGCGGGACGCCCCGTCGAGCCGCAGCTCCTCGACCACGATTCCGTGCTCCCAGCTGTCGCCGTAGTCGTAGGTGTAGCGCACCTGGTCGCCGGGCCTGAGCAGCTGGCCCAGAGTGGTGGTCGCCTCGTCGGCATCACAGTCCAGGCCGAACTCCTCCTCCATTCGGGCCCCGATCCGGTAGCCGTCAATGTCGAAGTCGTGGAGGTGGTAGTCGAGCCAGCCGAAGGCCAGCTGCAGCACCCGGTGGAGATCGGCGAAGCTGGCGTCCACCGGCACACAAAGCCGACGCCAGATCGCCGGTTTCGACCCCACCAGCGACACATACAACACGAAACAGGCCTCGGCCCCCGGTCGGCTGCCCGCCGGCCCAGCGACCGACACCCCGGTCGGTCGGACCGCAACCGACCGCTTGAACCCGGCGCCGCTCTCGAACTCGTCCACGCCGGGATCGATGCCAAGATGCGACATCATCGGCGCCGACACACCGGGGGGACCGAAGAACAACAGGTCCGATCGGGAATGGAGGAACTCGTGGTCGACCTCGTGCCGCTCCAGCCCCAGCAGCCGTCGCAGATCCCGGGCCTTGGCCACAATGGTGGAATGCGCTCCCGGCAACACGTCGGTCAGGTCCTTGGCGTCCATGCTCAGCGGACCCCACCCTCCCGGAATGTTGTTGAGCTGGGCCACCGCATAGACCACCCCCGAGGCCCAGAGGTCGAACCGGCCCCGGGCGAATGGGCACTCGGATGCTCGGGCGCAGTCGCCGGTGAAACGACGGACCAGGGTGACGAACTCGTCGTCGAACACAGTCAGGGCCAGGAGTGACGCCTCCTCCACGATGGCCCCGGTCCGGGCCCGCAGCTTCTCCGGTATGCCGGCGGCATCGAACGGTTCGAACAGCTCGTCCGAGGTGCTCCCGGCCGGGGCATCCCCACCTGACCGGGCCGCCGGCGTGTTGCGCCGGTACATCGGCTCGATCTCGTCCAGGGCCTGCAGGGTCTCCTCGACAATGGCCGGGGGGAGGAATCCGGGGACGGGCTCGGTGGGTTCGGCATCGCTTCGGGACCAGGCGACGGCCAGGCCAACCAGCTCGGGCAGGACCGCCAACGTGGTCGGGCTCAGCTCGAACTCGTGGCCTAACGAGGCCCAGCCCAGGCAGGCCTTGGCCACCTCGGTCGTCCAGCGCCGAGGGTGGCCGGCCCGGTCGGCGGCAACGTCGATCATCTGGGGCACGGCCTGGGCCGCCGCCGACGACAGATCCGGGCGCCTGGTCTCGATCCAGTCGATCAGCTGACCGACCAGCACCGCCCGCTGCTGGTCGTCGACCTTCACCGATCCCGGGCGCAGCACCCGCCCGAGCCCCCTCGAGTCGTCGGGCGCCCGGCGCAGCAGCCCACCCATGAACAGGCGTTGATTCCCGACTTCGGCCCCTTCGGGATCGGCGGCCGCCCCCATGGTGGTGTTGAACGTCATCAGCCCGGCGTCGAGGGTGGCCAGGGCATCGGCCGGCTCGACCGTTTCGTGGTGGATCCGGGGTCCGGTCGGATCGATCGATCGCTGCAACGTGGCCAAGGTCTCGAGCAGATCGCCGATGTCCTCGGCCCCGTGGACCGCAGTGGCCCTCGGCCCGTCCAAGATGGCGAGATTGACCATGTAGGCCGGTCGCGGCTCATCGTCGGCCAGATTCGGATAACCCAGTTCGAACAGCAGCTCGAAGGCATCGCCGTGCTGGAAGGTGATGAGGTAGGTGGTCCTCACCTCGGCGGTGTCGAAATGGACCATGTGGCCACTGGGCTGGAACCCATGCTCGGCCATGGCCTTCCTGGCCGGATCGGCCAGCGGACCCCCGGTCAGCGATAGAGCATGCATGACATCGACGGCGCTGCGGGCGTCGGGGGCGTTGGGCCACCGCATCGGTCTCCCCAGCGCCAGATCGGTAAGCGTCGCCACCATGGTGGCGCCGGCCGCCGCCACCTCCTCGGGGGACGGTTCGTCGCCGATGTCGGCCGGTGAGTCCGGCGGGCCAAGGGCATAGGGTTCGCCCGCCGCCGATCGCAGCAGGGCGACCACGGTGATCATCGACAGATCGGTCACCAGGGGTGACTCGTAGCTCGACGGATCGGCGATCAGGCTCAGAATCGAATCGATCGCCTCCATGAACTCCGGCTCGGCTGCCGGCTTGCTCTGGGGACGGCTCGGGAAGGGAATGACGTTGTCGCCCCCATGCCCGGCCCGGCCCCGGTTCTCACCCCTGCCTTTGAAACCTGTCATCGGTCGGCCCCCTTTTCTCGGGTCCTCTATTGCTTGTGTCGTATCAGTGGTGCTCGGGCAGCACGAGATCGGCCGAGTCCGGCCGGCGGTCGAGTCGCTCCTCGAATCGCGTCAGGAAGCGCCGTCCGGTCACCGCCCGGGCCGCAGCCTCGTCGCCCGTGGCCAACGCCTCGCTCACGGCTTCGATGTCCTCGCCTTCAACGGCGACGAAGCCGTGGAAGCTGCGATGGGTGGGCCCGGCCGGTAGGGGACGGCCGAGCATGGTGGCGCCCCGCTCGACCCGGGTCGAGGCCCCCGGATGGTCCACGGTGATGGTCTCGGCGGTGAGCCGGTCGGTCACCGCTATCGACTCGTCGCCGGTGTCGGTCACCGCCACCAGGCGAAGCGGAGCCTGGAGCCAGGCGTCCAGTATGCGGCGGTCGGCGTCGCTGAGCACGGCCCGTCGCTGTTGCACATAGGCGGCCACACCGCCTTGGCCGAAGAACACGGCGTCGCTGACGATGGGCGACCTCATCCATGTTCGGATCAGCTCCGTACCGTGCTCACGAAGCCGGTGGCCGGGGGCGAAGACATCCCGGCCCAGCGTCGTCTTCACCGCGTCGACCGCCATGTCGGACAACTCCCGGTGGGCGAACTCCTTCACCCGCTGATGGATCCAGCCCGCCCGGTCGCTTTGGCTCAGCAGGGCCCGGCCGCGATGGCAGGCCTTGTACTTGCGGCCCGACCCGCACGGGCACGGTCCATTACGGGGATGAGACCGGGACAGCAGCTCGGCGGTGTCGCAGGTGACCTCGAAGAACGCTCCCCGGAACCAGTAGGGGTCGTCGCCATCGTCGCCGCCGCCGATCAGGGCTTCGACCACATGGAACAGGGCGTGGGCCTCGGCCAGGTCGTCGGCGTCGGCTTTGAGCACGGCCAGGTCCTGCACCATGGGCCCGTGGTCCTCGGTGAGCATCGGCTCGCCGTTCGGCCCGTCGGCATCGTGGGTCGACGGTCGGGCCAGGGCTTTGAGTGGGGGTTCGAGCACGGCCAAGGCCCGATCGGGGTGGGCATTGTCGATGAGCTTGGAGGCGGCGACCCAGGCCGCCCCGACGTTGAGCGCCGTCGGATCGGCTTCGGCCGCCTCGATAAGCGCGTTGAGGCCGGTGGTGTACTCGTCATCGAGTCGGGCCCATAGCTCGTCCCTCACCGCCCGGGCCACCGCCGGCTCCTCCAACCCTTCAACGGCCTGTGTCACACTGTCCCGGGACCCGTCGGCCAGGGCCTGCAGGATCTCCACCGCCGTCTCGGTCTGCGTGTCGTCCAGGTCGTGGATCATGACCAGCCGGTTGCGAAGCTGACGTTGGTCGAAGGCGTGCCAAGCCACCGACCGGTCACCGACCCAGAAACCGTGCACACCGAGCCCGGCGGCGTCGAGAGCCTGGGCCACCGGCACCGGCGAGGCGGTTCGCCAGACCTGTGGTGCCGATGCGACGGCGGCGCCCAACACCTCCCCGGTGGTGAAGGTCGTTTGGTGGTCCTCGTCGGTCTCGTCGTCGGCTCTGTCGTCGGTGTCCTCGGCCACAAGGGTGGCGAAGGCGTCCCGAATCGTTGCCACCACGTCGTCGTCCGCCGTCGGTTTCTCGCCCAGTGTCCGCCAAATGAGTTCACCGTCCTGCAGGGTGACGCCGACCCACCGGCCCTCGAGTCCAGCCAGCCAACCATCGGGGCCGACCAGGTGGACGAAGCCAACCCCGTCGTGTACCCGCAGCGCCAGCGGCTCCGCCGCCCCCTCGAATCGGCTGGCGACGCCGTCGTCGAAGAACAGACGGTCGAACAGGCTCAGGTCAGGCTGGGTGTCGACCATGTCGTCCGTCGCCAGGGCCGGGTCGACCACGACGGCACACTCGATACCGTCCAGAGCCGGGCCCGAATCACCCTCGACGTCGAAGTCGTCATAGTGGTCGGTCATACAGCGCTCAGTCTAGGTACCTCGGCCGCGGGCCGAGTGCTCCAATCTCACACGGCGGACACGATTCGATCCGAGCTCGTCGTGTCAGGCGGACGTGCTCCCGCAAGTCCCGTCACGCCCATTGACTTTGGATGGCTTCGGGGTATCATGGTTTGTAGAGCAAACTAGTTTGTATCGATCGGAGATTGTCATGAGCAGAGACGTTGAGCTGCCGGATATCGATCGGCGGGTCAGGACCGCAGGGTACGCCGATGGGCTGCTGGATCTCTTTGCTGCGGCCGTGCTCACCATCTTGGCTTTGGGCTGGGTGGTGAACCCGGGCCTCATCGGCATCCTGGCCGCCTTCATCGTTCTGTACGGATGGAAGCTGGTAGAGCGAGTCAAGGAGCGGATCACCTACCCTCGGATCGGATACTTCCGGGAGAAAGCCGACGAGCAATCCACCAATGCCCGAGGCATGTTGCTGTTCATTGCCGGAGCCGTCGCCCTGATGGTGCTGGTGGTCTGGTTTGCAGGAGACGTGAGCGATTCCGCCGAGTGGCGGCGCGCCGCGCCGCTGGTCTCGGGGATCAGCCTGACCGGCGGATTTTGGTACGCCGGTGAGAAGTCGGGGTTGCGGCGCTACCGGTGGATAGCCGCCCTGTCACTCGTCGGCGGGATCGCGCTGTGGGCACTGGGTTCGGGTGAGTTGTATTCGGCGATGGTGTGGCACCTGCTGGGCCTGGCCGTGCCGTTGGCGGTCACCGGCTCCTGGTCGCTGGCACGATTCGTGCGGACCCACCCCGTGCGGGAGACCACGGTCGATGGCTGATCAGCCCGGACGGATCGATCCCGATCGGCTGGTGCACGAGCCCAACCGGCTGGCGATCCTCGTCGTCCTCAACGCCGTCGAGGAGGCCGACTTTCTCTTCCTCATGGAGCAGACCGGTCTCACCAAAGGCAACCTCTCGTCGCATGCGGCCAAGCTGGAGGACGCCGGCTACATCGAGGTCGAGAAGACGTTCGTCGGCAAGATCCCGAGAACCGTGTACCGGCTGACAGCCAGCGGTCGTGATGCCCTGGATCGGTATCGGGAACACATGACCACGGTGCTTGGATCGCTCCGCCAATCACCTTGAGTACACCGAGTGGATGGCCGGCGACCTCTCTTAGCCGTACAGGCCGGCGCGGCCGGTCGCTCCTGCCCGTGCCCCTACGAGCGGGCGTGTGACGTTGCGCTCTGAATCCGATGCTCGGCCCGTCGTTTGATGCCCCTGAGCATCTCCTGTTCCATGACGTAGTTGAGCGGTTCGACGATGTGCCAGAGGACGGACTGGCGTGGGCTGTAGGTGCTGCGTTGACGGACGATCAGCCGAGTGTGACGACCGTTTGCCGCCGGTTCGAGGACCCATTGCCAGGTGGAGGCGGCATAGCCCCGGGCCGGGACGTCATCGACCACATCGGGAACGTCGACTTCCGCAGGGGTGCCGGCTCCCTGGAGGATGAGGTGGTGGGGAGGTTGGATGTCCATGATGATCCAGCATGGATAGTTGTCGCCCCCGGAACGGATGATGTCGCCGGCCGCCGGATGTTGGTGTTCGGGCAGGATCTCGTCGACACTGTGGATGCCGCAGCCCACGATGTTCTCGAGGGTGTCGTAGCTGTAGAGGCCTCCCCGGCCCTGCCCGATTTGGACGAGCCACGGCCACACGTCGACCGGCGGTGCGTCGATCGTGATGGCACGGGTGTAGCCGAGCTTCGGGTTGGGGACGAGGTCGTCGCCGGGCAGGGCCTTCTGTCGCTCTTCGGCGGTGGCGCCGGCCTGGTTGTAGCGGTTGCGGAGCAGCGGCGCGGCGAGCAGGGTGGCAAGGACCTTGACACCGCCGATCAACAGGTCTCGGATCGGGCTCCATCTGGTGCGGTGCATCGCTGTTGGCTCCTTTCTCTATGGTTTGCGTGCGGCTGCCGCCTGCCCGGGTCCGCATACGAAGCCGGTTTGCTCCGGTTCACGATTCGATGACGAGGTATTCGTTGGTGACGACAGGTCGGGTGTTCTCGACCACGAATGAGGGGAGCGGACCGCTGCCGCAGTACTGGTTACAGGTGTAGGCCACGTCCCAGGTGATGCGGGAGGTCAACGTCCGGTCGCCGGTGCGGCTGGAATGCTCGGGGGTGAGATAGCAGTCGGTGGTCTGATCCGGTCGGTCCGGGTCGAACGGTGTCCCGGTGTTGTCGCCGCAGTCGACGCTGTGGTCGTCGTCGTCTTCGAACTCGACCTCCACGGGGGTGGCGGTGACGGTGACGGTGGTCCCGAACAGGCTGGGGGAGGTGGCCGAACGTGGTTGCCAGACCGTGTCGTCGATCCACAGCCAGGTGTCGAGTTGGGTGATCCACGGCACGTCGGCGGTGCCGGCCGGGGCGGAGTCGCCGATCTGGACCGGGATGTCCACCGAGGCCCGGGTCCGGGCGATCAACCAGTCGAGGACCTGTTGTGGCGGCCGTTCGCCCACCGCCCATGCCCCGAGGATGCCGGTGATACCGACGATGGGTGCGGCAGCGAGAACATCGGCGTCCTGGCGGCACACGACGAACACCCAGTCCTCGTCGGGGTCGATGCCGATCTCGGCATATTCGGTATCGGTTCGGGCTTTGATGCCGGTGTATTCCCGGTAGCGGGCATCGACCTCTCGTTTGGTCACGTCGTTCCAGCTGCACTTGCTCAACCACGACGGCGCCCCCGGCCCGGTTGTGAATTCCCCTACTTGTGTAATGGTCAGCTCGGCACCGGTACGTCCAGTAGGGTGAGACGTTCGGGTTCTGTATCGATGAGTCGTTGCCGCCCGCCGATGCTGGAGATGTTGAGATTGCCAGAAGAGCCGCTGCTGTTGCGAGTAGCACTGCTAAGCGTCTGGTTCGCACTGCTGATCACCCCCGACGTATAGGTCAACGACAAACCACTGGCCATCGATCTTCCTCATTTCGCTCTCGCGAAGCTTGTAGAAATCATCACCCGGCACAAGGACATTGCCGTCGGCGTCGTACAAAACGCCGGGGTCCAGTGAGCAGTCAACTACCCTCGCTCGATCAGCTTCGATCGCTATTTCCACAATGTTCGATACGTAGTTGGGGTTTTCGAGTCTCTTGCCTGTGGCCTCGTAAGAATCGAAGGTCTCCAATGCGCGAGTGAGAATCGGATCGACAGCGAGTTGGCGAGAACGCTCTCGCTCGTCGTCGTAGGACTCGTTCTCGTTCCACATCTCGGTCATGAAGCGAGTGTGCAGTTCCCGGATTGCGGCTTCGTCGTCGAGGGTTGTGGGGGTACTCTCAGTCGTGGTGGACTCGGTCGTCGTGGTCGTCGATGCCGTCGTCGTCGTTGACCCGCTGGTGGTGGTGGGGTCGACGGTGATCTCGTCGCCGGAATCGCTGCAACCGGCGGCCGGCGCCCCGAACCCTACGGCCGCGGCAACGACCACCGCCGTCAATGTCCGCCTGGTGGGATGCGCCATGGAGTGTCCCCCCGAATCGCCGCCGTCGCCTCCGATCACACGAGAGCATAGTCTCGTTCTCTCCAACCCCGCGCCACCTCCGCCGTGACGCCCCACACCATATGACGCACCAAGTTTGTCGTCGCCGGGCAACCGCAGCCCGACCGTGACAACCTGGGAACCGACACCGAAGGGAGCAGCAATGGCCTACAACCCGGAATTGGCAGATCGGATTCGCCACATGCTGGCCGAGGCCGGGGTGGCCGGCCGAACCAGGGAACAGAAGATGTTCGGCGGGTTGTCGTTCCTCGTGGACGATGCCATCGCCGTTACCGCCAACAACCACGGCGACCTCATGGCCCGCTGCGACCCCTCCGAGATCGACCACCTTCTCACCCGTCCCGGGGCGAGCTGGGCCGAGATGAGGGGCAAACCCATGACCAGGGGCTGGCTCCGCATCGGACCCGACGGCTACACCACCGACGACGAGCTTCGCTTCTGGATCGACGCTGCCCTTCGCCACAACACCGCCCGGCAACACGACGACTGAGACGAGTCACTCCGTCGGATCGAGCGGGCATTGGAGGCCCCGCTTGCGTATGGCGGCGGTAGAGGCGGCCTGTGACGCCGAGCCCCATGGGCCGACCGCCGGGGTCCAGCCGTCGCTACCCGGGCGGTGCCGTGGCGGCCACCGTGACCACCTGCCGGCGCCCGAGGTCGTGGTTGGCCACCTCGACCGGCGTGAAACCACGGGACCGTAGTATGCCGCCGAAGGTGTCGGCCTGCTGAGGAGTCCAGCCGTGGCTTGCATTCCCGGTGGCGCCGGGAGCGGCCTGTTTCTCCAGGGCGATGAACGTGCCACCGGGCCGGAGGACCCGTTCCACCTCGTCCAGCCCCGCCTCCAAATCCGGCCAGTGGTGCACGGTGGCCAGCGACCAGCACACGTCGAACGACGCATCGGGAAGCGGCATATCCTCGGCTCCGGCCCGTACCCAGGTGATCTCACCGGCCGGTCGCCGGAGCCATGTGAGCAGCCTGGCCAGGCGCAGCATCGGTTCGGACGGGTCCAGGCCGGTCACCCGGGCCCCCCGATTGGCGGCGGTACGGACTGCGGTGCCCGGCCCACAGCCGATGTCCACCACCCGATCGGCGGCGCTCACATCGGCCATGTCGGCCACGAGGCGAGCATCACGGCTGCGCCCGGTCACCATCGTCAACCCGGCGACGTAGCCGGACAACCCCGTGAACTGGGGATAGTCGGCGTGATGGTTGGGCGGGAGCTCGGTCATCCTGGTTGCACTCTAGTCAGCCGCTTGGCCTCGACCATCCGCTGATGACGGTGCGGAGTAGCGAACTCATCGGCCGTCATCGACCGCGAGCAGCCCCACTGTCCTCGAGGCTCACGTAGCCGTGGCCGACCGCCCACAGTGCCTCGGTGATCTCGCCGGCGGTCGGTTCATGCTCGGGCACGGGCCGAGACGTCACCGGCTTGACCCGGGCCGGAACTTTGAGCCGGCCACGACCCGTTCGTGGGTCGTCCGGGGCTCAAAGTTCGAGGGGCTACGCGACCCGGCCGGGATCGGCCAGCCCCGAGGCCAGGGCCGCTCCGAGCACCGGATACAGCGGCATCAGCGGCACCAGGGTGGCCTGGAAGGCGTGGTAGACGTCGGGTTTGCCCGGCCATACCGTCTCGATCGGCTGATTCTCCTCATCCAGCTGATGGCGCCACGAGCCGTTCTCATGATCGAGCAGGAACGTCGCCGCATAGTCCCACCAGCGGCGGTACAGCTCGGAATAGCGCTCTCGGCCGGTCTCCTGATACAGCGAGGCGGCCGCTGCGATGGCCTCGGCCGTCACCCAGTGGAGGCGATCGGACACGACCGGGTGGCCCTCCCAATCGGTGGTGTAGACGAAACCGGGCCGACCATCGGGCGCCCAGCCGTCGTCGGCGGCCCGGTCGAACAGGGCACAGGCGGCGTCGACCAAACCATGGTCGTCGGCCTCCAGCAGCCCGTTGGCCAGATGGAGCATCAGCCGCGACCATTCGAACCCGTGACCGGGGGTGGCCCCGAAGGGCCGGAACTGATCGGCCGGCCGATTGAGATTGAACTGGAGCATCGGCGCCCACGTCTCGTCGTAGTGCTCCGGGATCCGCCACCGGTTGGCTCCGGCCTGGCCGGCCACGAACTCGGCAATGTGCAGGGCCCGATCCAGCCACTGCCGCTCATCGCTCAGCCCGGCGGCGGCCAGCATCGCCTCCACCGCATGCATGTTGGAGTTGATGCCCCGGTACGGGTCGCAGTGCTCGAAGTTGGTGTCCCACCGGTCCACGCACAACCCGGTCGAGTCGTCCCAGAACCGGTCGAGCAGGGTGTCGGCCGCCTCCTGGTACAGCCCATCGGCCCCGTCGAGCTCGGCCTGCACCGCAGTCGATGCCGCCAGCAGTACAAAGACGTGGTCGTAGCACAGCTTCCCCTGCTCCGGGCCGTTCACCGTCATGGCCGAGTACCAGCCGCCGTGGCGGTCATCATGGAGCGGGCCGGTGAGCCCCGACATCGCCCTGGCCGCCAGGGTCGCACAACCGGGAACGCCGAGCAAAGAACCGAGCGAATAGACGTAGGTCATGCGGGCTGTGATCCAGGTATGAATCGGTTGCGACTCGACGGGCTGTCCCTGCTCATCGAGCCAGAGCGCACCGACACCGTACTTCGGCGACCGTCGCCCGAACGACAGCAACTCGCCGGCATGGTTCAGGAGCCAGTTGCGATGGGTTCCCAGTTCCAGCCAGTTCGAGCTCACCCCGTCCAGGATAGACCAGGAGATCCGGGGCTTTCCTCGAAGCTCCGGCCGGCGCCGTGCTCCACGGCCGCTTGTGGTTCAGAGCACGCCGCCGGCGAAATCCCTGGGAGGTCGATGATCTGCGCACGTTCGGTGTGGGTTCAGCGGGCCGGCGAACCGCCCCAGCGATGTCGAGAGACCGGGGCGGAGCGAAGTAGACTTCGGCTATGGCGGACTCCGGCTTCGACCTCATGCCCGGTGAGCGGCTTGTGCTGTTCTCCAATCCTCACTGGTGGTACTTCTGGAAGCAGGTCCTCAGCGGGATCGGTGTGCTCATCTTGTTCGTGCTTGCCACGTTGACGAGCGGCGGACTGGCAACCGTGTTGCTCTGGCTGACCGCTCTGGTGTTCATCGGGTGGCTCGCCGACGTCGTCTACGAGTTCGTCCAGTGGCGGACCAGCCGCTTCGCCGTCACCGATCAGCGGGTCGCCTACCAGTCCGGCTTCTTCCGGCGCCAGGGTGTGTCGATCCCGCTGAACCGGATCAACAACGTGAACTTCGAGCAGAGTTTCATCGCCCGTCTGACCGGGAACGGCATCGTCACCATCGAGTCGGCCGGGGAGACCGGCGACTCGGTGTTCGAGAACATCCCCGACCCGAGCAAGGTGCGGACCGTGATCTTCCAGCAGGTCGAGGCGGCTGAAACCGCCGACTCCGATCGCGACGCGGCGGCGATCGCCCGTGCCATGCGCGACGACACCACCGCCGGCACCGGGGCCACCGCCTCGGTCGAGGACCGCCTCGCCCAGCTCGAACGGCTCCGCCAGGCGGGAGCGATCTCCGAACAGGAGTACGCACAGAAGCGCAGCGACATCCTCGGGAGCCTCTGACAGCTGCGATGAGAGGGGTCGACGAGCCGGCACTTCTGCTCGACTCCGGCGCTATTCCCTGCCGGCCCAGGTCAGCCACATCGCGGCGGTCCACGTGAACCGGGGCCCGCCCACCGGGCCACCTTCGATGGGGTCGAAGCTCTCGGGCATGCCGCTGCGGCCGATCAGGGTCCTGGTGTCGGATCGAATGCGCTCGGCCCAGTGGCAATGGCCGACGTCGTGCAGACCGGTGGCGATCAGGTAGTTCATCATGGACCACACCGGCCCCCGCCAGTACCGGAGCGGCTCGAAGGCGTCATGGCGGGGATCGAAGCTCGGCACCAGGAACCGGCACCGCTCCGACCACGCCGTCAGTTCGTCCACCAGCTCGTCCAGGTGATCCGTCACCCCGGCGTAGGGGGCCAGGAACGACGCCGACGTCCCGGCCTCGGCCCTGACCCCGGTCAGCAGGTCGAACGAACAGTAGGTGCCGGCGGCCGGATTCCAGAACTGCTCGAAACCGGTCTCCAATCGGGCGATCCGTTCCTCGATACCGGTCACGTCCCGACCGAGGGTGCGCCCCATCCAGGCGAGATCCCGTTCGGCCCGCAACAGGATGGCCGTCACCCCGGGGTCGGCCACCCGGAATGGGCTGCCCAGGGAGATTCGCTCGTCGTCCCACTCGTTGGCCACACCGAACTGGACCAGAGCCAGATAGTGGTCGTAGTCGGCCTTGTGGGGCCGCATGGCGTGGTCGACGACATCGAGGTCTCGGCGGTTGTAGCGTCCGACGCCGGAGCTGTCGACGGCGCACAGGGGTTGATCCCAATCGGGCAGGTTGTCCCGACCCGACTCCCAAGGATGGACCACCGCCATCACCCCCCGCCCCTCGGGGTCTCGAGCCCGATGCCACCACCGATGCCACCGGTCGATGGCATCGAATCGACGTTCCGACAGCTCACCGCCGGCCTCGCTCAGCCGGCGCATCACGGTGGCCGCCACCGGCGGCTGGGAGATGCCCGAACTCGAGGTGCCGCCCCGGTCGGTGCGCCAGACGTCGGGTCCGGGGAAGTAGGTCGACTCCTCGGTCCAGAACACGATGTGGGGCACCATGCCCGACGGCCACTGGGCCTCGAGCAGGGTGTCGATCTCCCGCCACGCCCGTTCTCGGTCGAACTCGGCCCATCCCAAGGCCAGGAACATCGAATCCCAGTTCCACTGAAACGGGTAGAGCCGGGCCGACGGCACGGTGTAGCCGCCCCGGTCGTTCTCGACCAGGATGCGCCGGGCCTCCTCGGTCAGCGCCTCGGCGTCGATTGCGTCACCTTCACCCATGTGGTCCCCCTGGTGCAGAGCCGTGCGGTGCGAAGGCACCGGGTTTGCCGGGGAGGATGCCGGGCTCGGGCGCCATCCACCCCGTGCGTCAAGTACAGCACATCGGTCGGGGTCCGGTGATCAGCCGCCGGCGATCAGTCGATGGTCAGGTCGAACGTGACCGGCTGTTCCCTGTTCTCCTCACCCGAGGTCCACGTCATGCGAAACTCCATCGGGTAGGTGCCGGCCGGCGTGCCCGGCTCGATGAAGAAGCGGATGCTGTCGGTCTCGTTCCTCTCCAGCAGGGCGTCATGGTCGGGACCGCTCCACTGGGAACCGTCCTGGGGCAGGTAGACGTCGAGTCCGGCGCCGCTGGAGAGCCACAGCTGCATGTCGTCACTCCGGGGGGCGAGCCCGGCGAAGCGGATGTCGACCCAACCGTCGTCGGTGGCCCAGTCGAGTGATGCCGTGGTGTCGACCTGTTCCCAATCGGCGCCCGAGTGGTGCACGATGGGTATCTTGATCGAGATCTTGCGACTGTTGCTTCGTTGTCCGTCGCTCCAGGAAACCTCGACTTTGAGCTTGACGTCCTTCTTCTTGATGTCGTCAGGCACCGTGATCTGCAGTGCAGTGGTGTCGATCGAGCGGTCGGCCATAGCGTAGTGCTGCATCGGGCCCGCGTGGTCGCCGGTCGTGGGCGAGTAGTCGACGATCACGCCGTCCTTGCCTTCAGCCGTGACCTTGACACCGTCGATGTCGCCGTCAGCCACCCAGACGAGGTTCACCCACGACGTGGTTCCGGCCATGACCGCAGCCAGGTCCTGGTCCATCAGCACGGGCCGAGCCTTGTCGTCGTCGGCCGCAGCCGGGGAGGCCACACCCGCCATCAGCCCAATCCCGATCGCAAGAGCGAGCAGGGCCCGGAGGGGATGGTTCAGTCGCAAGGAGTGTCCGGTAGTAGCCATGTCCTTGTGGTCGACATGATGTTCGCCACGATTTATGGGTTTGTTTGCCCAGGACCTAGTCCTTCTGGAGACATTCCGCAGTGAATTCGGCCAGTACGGCCTTCCGAAGCTCGAGCCGGTCGGCCAGTTCCGAGGTGAAGGCGGCGTATTGCTCGGCCGTCACCCCATTGGCGGCGAGCAACTCGTCCCGAGCGGCCGTCATCTCGCTCGGGTCACCGAAACTGAAGCGTTGGGCCCGACACAGCCAGGCCGCCTCCACCGCAACGAGACGGGCGTCGTCCTCGGAGAGGTCGATGTCGCCGACCTCGGCTGCCATGGCCAGCGCGTCGGCCTGTGCTCCTTCCGTTTCCGTTTTTTCAGCCTCCCCGGCGGTCTGGTCGGTGGGGACTGCCGCATCGTCCACAGCGGAGACCGCGTTGCCGGATTCGGTTCCGCACGAACCGAGAAGGAAGGAGCCGGCGATCAGGGCGGTCACCAGAGGTTCTCTGACACTGCGCATACTCATCATTGTCGGGTTGGGTCCGCCCGAGTTGAGCCGGGCAACAGCCGGTGAAGTCGGCGACAACCGAAGCCAACCCGCCCCGGCCTAGCCTGTGAGCTGTGTCCCGCACCCTGGCCCGCGCCCTCGTGTTCTTCTCCTCGGCCTCGGTGCTCGTCCTGGAAATCCTGGCCGGTCGGCTCATGGCCCCCTACGTCGGGGTCAGCCTCGAGACCTTCACCGGCATCATCGGGACCGTGCTTGCCGCCATCGCCGTCGGCTCCTGGGTGGGTGGCCGGGCCGCCGACCGCCGGAACCCCGCCGACTTGATCGGGCCGGCCTTCCTGGTCGGCGGCGCCACGGGCATGCTGGCCCCGACCATCATCGCCGTGATCGGCCCCGGGATGCGTGGTGGGGGAGCGGTCGGCATCGTCACCATCACCGCCGTGGCCTTCTTCCTGCCGGCGGCCGCCCTGTCGGCCGTCACCCCGCTCATCGTCAAGCTTCGGCTCCGGTCGCTGGCCCAGACCGGAGAGGTTGTGGGTTCGTTCTCCGCCGTCGGAACCGCCGGAGCCCTGGTCGGCACCTTCCTCACCGGATTCGTCCTGCTGGCCACCCTGCCCACCCGGCCGGTGGTGCTCGGTCTCGGGGTGCTTCTGGTGGCGACCGGTGTGCTCCTCAGCGCCCGTCGCCGGGAACTGGCCATCCAGGGGGCGGCCGCAGCCGGGCTGATCGGGCTGCTGCTGGTGGTGGTCGACGGACCATGCCAATGGGAGACCGCCTACTCCTGCGCCACCGTGGTCGAAGACCCCGACAACGCCTCCGGCCGCATCCTGAGGCTCGACCAACTCTCCCACAGCTATGTCGACCTCGACGATCCCACCTACCTCGACTTTCGCTACATCAAGGACTTCGTCGCCGTGGTGGAGGCCCAGGCTCCCGACGGCCCACTGGTGACCCTGGGTGTGGGCGGCGGTGGGTTCACCATGCCCCGCTACTTCGCCGCCACCCGCCCCGGCTCCGACAATCTGGTGTACGAGATCGACGACGCCCTGGTCGACATCGGCCGTAGCGAACTCGGACTCGACCCCGAGGCCTACGCCCCGTCCACCATCTCCATCGTCACCGAGGACGCTCGTACCGCCCTACAACGTCGACTCGACGACACCGACCAAGCACCGTTCGACGTGGTCATCGGTGACGCCTTTTCCGGGACAACCGTGCCCTGGCATCTGACGACGGTGGAGTTCATCGAAGACCTCAAGGCGACCATGGCCCCCGACGGCACCTACATCATGAATGTCATCGACTTCGGCAATCGGGACTTCATCCGGGCCGAGGTGGTCACCGCCCGAGAGGTCTTCGCCAACGTCGCCGTCCTGGCCCCCACCGCCTACATCGACGATCCCAACACCGGCGGCAACTTCGTGGTGGTGGCCACCGATGCCGACATCGATCGCTCCACCATCGAAGCCAACCTGGCCCGGCGGGACAGCACCTCGATCGTGCTGGAAGGCGCCGGGCTCGACCGGTGGGTGGGAGACGCCCGCATTCTCACCGACGATTTCGCCCCCGTCGATCAGATGCTCGACATCCCGTACTGACGTCGGGGCAAGTCTGCCGTCCGGGTTCGAGAGGCGGGGTACGTGGTGTCGAGGCGGCCGAACCGGACCTGTGCGAGGCGAGGGGGCCACTACCATTGAGGGCGTGGCTGCTTCAATCATCTGTGAGAATCTGCACAAGTCATACGGGTCGACCAAGGCCCTGGACGGCCTGGACCTGGAAGTCCAGCCCGGCGAGGTGATGGGGTTCCTCGGCCCCAACGGCTCGGGCAAGACCACGACCATTCGCATCCTCCTCGGCTTGCTCCGCCACGATGGCGGCAGGGCCGAGATGTTGGGCCGCGACCCCTGGTCCGACGCCGTCGAGTTGCACAAGCGGGTCGCCTACGTGGCCGGGGATGTCAGCCTGTGGCCCAGCCTGTCCGGGGGCGAGACCATCGATCTGTTGGGGCGCCTCGGCTCCGGCCTCGATCCGGCTCGCCGGGCCGACATGATCGAACGGTTCGATCTGGACCCCACCAAGAAGGGCCGCACCTACTCCAAGGGCAACCGTCAGAAGGTGGCCCTGGTCGCCGCCCTGTCGGGCAACGCCGAGCTGTTCGTGCTGGACGAGCCGACCTCGGGCCTCGACCCTCTGATGGAGGCCGAGTTCCAGAAGGTGGTGCGGGAAATGGTGGCAGAGGGAAGAACCATCCTGCTGTCGAGCCACATCCTGGCCGAGGTCGAATCGCTGTGCGACCGGGTCACCATCATCCGTGACGGCCACACGGTGGAGACCGGCACCCTGGTCGAGCTCCGCCACCTCACCCGGACCTCGGTCGATGCCACCACTCGAGAACCGATTACCCACATCGCCGAGCTTCCCGGGGTTGTCGATTTCCTGGCCCACAGTCCCAGCCGGGCCTCGTTCGGAGTGGAGAACGGGCAGCTGGCCGAGGTCATGGCCGCCCTCGCCCCCCTCGGGATCCAGGCCATCGAAAGCCAGCCTCCCACCCTGGAGGAGCTGTTCATGCGTCACTATGCGGTCGATCACGGCCCCGAACACGACGGGGACCGACCCGCTGCCACCACATCCACCACCGCCGCCACCTCGGGTGATCGACCGTGAAGAACGGATTCGCCAAGACCTGGCCGCTGGTGCAGCTGATCCTGCGGCTCGATCGGTTGAAGATGTCACTATGGCTGCTCGGCCTCTCGGCCCTGATCGCCATCACCCCCTGGTCCATCCGCGACATCACCCAATCCGAGGCCGACGCCCGGGGGGTCGCCCCCGAGGTGGTCCTGGCCGAACAAGGTCAGATTGTCGAGACCAACGCCGCCATGGTCGCCCTGTCCGGGCCGGCCGACGCCCTCGACACCTTCGGCGGTCGTTACGCCTTCGAGATCGGCGCCTTCTCCCTGGGCATCGTCGGATTGATGAACATCCTGCTCGTCGCCCGCCACACCCGGGCCGAGGAGGAGTCGGGGCGGGCCGACCTGGTCCGCTCGGCCGCGGTGGGAGCCTGGAGCCCCATCGCCGCCGTCACCATCGCCGCCGTCACGGCCAACGCCGTGCTGGCCCTGGTCGCGTTCGGAGCCTTCTCCGCCGATGGCATCGAGCCGGGTGAGGCCCTGCTCTACGGACTCAGCATTGCCGCCTGCGGACTGTCGTTCGCCGCCATCGCCCTCATCTGGGCCCAGGTGTTCGAATACAGCCGGGCCGCCACCGCGGCGTCACTGGCCACCCTGGCCGCGGCCTACACCGTGCGCGCCGTGGGCGATGTCCGGGACAACTGGCTGTCATGGCTCTCACCCATCGGCTGGGCTCAGAAGGTCAACGCCTTCGGCGACTCCAACCCGTGGGCCCTGGTGGTGGCGCTCGCCGCCATTGCCACCTTCATCGCCATCGCCATCGGTCTGGTCCTGAAACGGGATGTCGGCGCCGGCCTGATCGCCCAGCGGCCGGGCCCGGCCTCGGCCTCGCCCGGGCTGGTGTCGCCGATGGGTCTGGCCTGGCGCCTGCAACGCTCCGGTCTGCTGTGGTGGAGCCTGGGCGTAGGGTTCCTCGGCCTCGTCTACGGCTCGGTCATCAGCGCCATGGACGACTTCGTCGAGGACAACGAGACCATGCGGGACATGCTGGAGGCCATGGGCATGGACGAGGAGGGTCTCCGGGACGGCTTCATCACCATGATCCTGACCATGACCGCCCTCGTGGCCTGCGCCGGCGTCATTCAGATGGCGCTGCGGGCCAGGGGTGAGGAGAACGGGGGCCGGGCCGAGCCCATCCTCGCCGGTCATGTGCCCCGGCCCAGCTGGCTCGGTTCCCACCTGGTCATCGCCTTCCTGGCCGCCCCGGTCCTCATGATCGTGTCGACCCTGGCCCTGTACACGGCTGATGCCATGATGGTGGGCGAGTACACCGATCTGGTCGGAGGTCTGGAGGCGGGCCTGGCCCGGGTGCCCGCCATCTGGGCCATCGCAGGGCTCGGTGTGTTCCTCTACGGCCTGGCCACCCGGTACTCGATGGGTGTCTGGGTGGTGTTCGGCGTCAGCGCCGTCGTCTTCTACTTCGGTGGGCTGCTGCAGCTGTCGGAGTCGTCGTTGCGGGTGTCACCCCTGTCTCACATCACCCATCTTCCCGCCAACCCCCAAGGCATGCTGGCTCTGATGGTGCTCACCGTCATCGGCCTCGGCTCGATGGCCCTGGGCGTCGGCCTGTTCACCCGCCGCGACGTCGGCGTCTGACCCACGGCCGGGGGACCGGTACCGGAACACCGCCTCGGTCCGGGTGGAACCACGCGTCGGCTAGAGTCGTCTGCCGTGCGCGTCGCCACCTGGAACATCAACTCTCTGCGGTCCAGGGCCGATCAGGTCGCCGAGTGGATCGACCGTCACCGGCCCGACGTCCTCGTGCTGCAGGAAACGAAGTGCAACGCGGAACAGTTCCGGGAGTTCGTATCCCCGGTCTTCGCCGACCGGGGATACGAAGTGGCGCACCACGGCAACAACCATTGGAACGGTGTGGCCATCGCTTCCCGTGTCGGTCTGCAGGCGCTGCAGCGGGGATTCACCGGACCCCAACAGCCTCCCTATGACGAACCCCGGCTCATCGCCGCACTCTGTGGCCCGGACGAGGACCCGATCCGGGTGGCCACGGTGTACGTGCCCAACGGCCGGGCGCTCGACGACCCCCACTACCTGTACAAGCTGGTGTGGCTGGAGCGGCTCCGGTCCGAGGCCATGGTCGGCCGGTGGGCCGGTTCCTCAACCGTGATCTGCGGAGACTTCAACGTGGCGCCGGCCGATCAGGACATCTACGACCCCCGCCGGTTTCGAGGCAAGACCCACGCCTCGCCCCCGGAGCGGGCGGGCATCGCCGCCCTGCTGGACGCCGGCTTCGTGGATGCCGCCCGGACACTGCACCCGGACACTCCCGAGTTCACCTGGTGGAACTACCGGCAACAAGTCGTGGCCGATCCCGGCCCCGAACCGGTTGCCGGCCGCGTCGGCGATCGGGGCTTGCGGCTCGACCTGGCCCTGGTGTCGGAACCGCTGTGGCCCCGGGTCGAGGCGTGCTGGGTGGATCGCCCGGCCCGCACCGCGGACCGCCCCTCCGACCACGCGCCGCTGGTGGTCGACATCGGCGCTGGTGGCGGCCACTGACGGGGCGACGGGTTGGAAGGCAACGCCGAGAGGTCTGCCTACAGTGGGCCACGATGCCCACCAATGATGCGCCCGCGCCGACCGCCGACCAGGCAGACGGCGCCGATGTGACGGTCGACTTCGAGTTGGCGCCGCCGGAGCGGGGAGTGTTCGCCAACCGGACCCTGAACCTGCGGGCGGTCCAGGCCGTGGGCTACGACATGGACTACACCCTCATTCACTACAAGGTGGAGGAGTGGGAGCATCGAGCCTTCGAGTACGCCCGGGACATCCTGGGCCGCCAGGGCCTACCGGTCGCCGACCTGATCTTCGATCCCGATGCCTTCACCATCGGGCTGACCTTCGACCTCCAGCTCGGCAACCTGTGCAAGGCCACCCGGTTCGGCTACGTGGTCCGGGCCCAGCACGGCAACACCATGTTGCCCTTCGACCAGGTTCGCAACCACTACCGCGAGACCGTGCTCGATCTGTCCGAGCCCCGATTCATGTTCATGAACACCATGTTCGAGCTGTCACGGGCCGCACTGTGGACTCAGCTGGTCGAGCTGCACGACCAGCGTCCGCTACCGCGGGCCTCCAGCTACGCCGACCTGTACCGCCTGGTCGACGACGCCCTGACCGAGACCCACTTGACCAGCACCCTCAAGGCCGGCATCGTGGCCGACCCCGACCGGTTCGTCGAACCCGACCCCGATCTGGTCACCACCCTGCTGGACCAGCGCCTGGCGGGAAAGAACCTGCTGCTGATCACCAACTCCGATTGGGCCTATACCAAGACGATGATGGCCTACACCGTCGATGACTTCTGCCCCGGGGACACCACGTGGCGGGATCTGTTCGACATCGTCATCGTGTCGGCCGACAAACCGCGGTTCTTCTCCCGCACCAACCCCATTTACCGGGTGGTCGACGAGGAACGTTCACTGCTGCAGCCCTACTACGGCACGCTGGAGGCTGGATCGGTCTACTTCGGCGGCAACGCCCGGCTGGTGGAGGAGAGCCTGGGAATCTCCGGCGGCCAGCCGCTCTACGTCGGCGACCACCTGTTCGGCGACGTTCACGTCACCAAAGACGTGCTGCGGTGGCGCACGGCCCTGGTCGTGAGAGAGCTCGAGTCGGAGGTGCTGGCCGCCATGGAGTTCGCCCCCGACCAGGCCAAGTTGGAAGCGCTCATGGCCCAGAAGATCGATCTGGACCGGCGTCAGGCCCAGCTGCGGCTGACCGGTCGCCGGCCCGAGTCCGACGCTGGTACCCAGGCCGCCTACAACCGGGTGAGCGCGGCCGCACTCAGACTGGACGACGAGATCGCCCCCCTGGCCCGCCGGGCCGCGGACCTGGGCAATCCGAACTGGGGGGCACTGATGCGGGCCGGCCAGGACAAGAGCCTGTTTGCCCGCCAGCTCGAGCGCTACGCCGATGTGTACACCTCCCGGGTCTCCAACCTTCGCTACGAAACCCCGTACGGCTATATCCGGGCATCACGGGGCACGCTGCCCCACGACTCGGCGTCCTGGGCCTGATCCCCAGGGCCACCGGGCCGACAAGAGTCACACGAAGCGGAGCGCGACTTCCCTGGAACCCCCAGCGTCCGGAACTATACTGCCAACAGATTCACCGACAGGCGGGTGCATCAATGTCCGGCACTAAGCCGTCGCCGTTCTCCCCCCGAGATGCGGTTGACACCACCGAATTCGAACTGGACGAGCGAAGCCTGCCCGCGCCTCGGCCGATTCCGATCGGCCCGCTGTCGAAGAGCACGCTGGTCGTCGACGAAGACTCGCCTGAGCCCTCGGTGGCTACGCCCCCGGCCGGGCCCTCGGTGCCTGCGCCCACGACGGAGCCCTCGGTGGCTACGCCCACGCCGGAGCCCTCGGTGCCTGCGCCCCCGGCCGAGCCCTCGGTGGCTACGCCCACGACGGAGCCCTCGGTGTCGAGGGAGGAGTCCACCGCCACAGCGTCCATTCGGCCCAGGCCGGTGGGTTCGGCACTCCCCGGCGAGCGACGCTTCGCCGTCGGTGTTCTCGCCATCCTGTCGACGGTCGCCTTGCTCGTCTCCGGTGTGATCATCGTCGCCGTGGTTCGAGCCGTGGTCGACGGCTCGGACGACCAGACGGCCGATCCCGCCGGTGGTGTGGTATCGGCTGGTTCGGCCGACGACGCCGAGCCCGTCGGATCGAGCGGACGGGCCGATTCCGGCTCGTCCGGCAGCCGCAGCCGATTCGACGATGGCGTGGGCGGATCGCAATCGGGCGTCGATGCCGCCGACCAGGGGGACTTGCCGGTCAACTCCATGGAGAATGACGACCGCTCGGGATCCACAACCAGCGCCTCCGGTGCGGTTCGCTCCTCCCGACGACGCAGCAGCGGCACGTCGATTCCCACCCCATCGACCACCACCACGACATCGGTGCGACGTACGTCGAGCCCGACGACCAGCCGACCCACCACCACGTTGTCGCAGACCGCGTCCACGACCACCACCGGCGGGGCATCGACAACCTCGACGTCGTCGGGATCCAGGCCCACCTCCACAACGTCCACCTTGCCCTCATCGTCCTCGACCACGCCGTCGTCGGAAACGACGTCAACCACAACCGATGACGACTCCACCACGACGACGTCCTCCTCATCTTCGTCGACCGTGTCGACGACCACCGGAGCGAAGACAACGACCACGCCGACCTCGGGCGGCTGAACCTCGGGTCCGGCATCGAAAACCACAGTGGCTGTCACCGCCAGGCCGTACCCTGGAGAGGGAAGATCGGTGCCGAATCGGCCCGCCGGCCGCCAATGGGCGATGGACCGGGCCGCTCCACCGATGACGGCAAGAACATCAACGACGGCAACAGCAAGGAAACTCATTGGTCGACCCCGGCATTCAGTCCCACCCTCGAAACCCGCAAACCATACCTCCGGCGGCGCCCGACGGCATCGGCGCCTCGTCCCTGCTGCTGACCAAGCATCACGGTTTGGGCAATGACTTCCTTGTTGCCCTGGCCCCTGGATGGGAGCCGTCGTCGGACCAGGCTCGTCGCTGGTGTCACCGTCGTACCGGTATCGGCGCCGACGGCCTGATCGTGGCCCAACCGGTGGATGGTTCCACCACACACTGGACGATGGCCTTGTGGAACGCCGACGGCGGCCGGGCCGAGATCAGCGGCAACGGGATTCGTTGCCTGGGCCAGGCCGTCGTGCAGCGACTACTCGGTTCACCCGTGCCCGATGACCCGGCCGAGCCCGGTATCCACGGTCCAGTTGTGTTGGTCATCGAAACCGACGCCGGTTCCCGCCACCTCGAAGTACAGCCGGTTCCCGGTTCGACATGGCAGGTTCGCACATCCATGGGCCAGGCTCGTCCTGCGCCCGGGGCCGACGGCCGCTGGGCCGATGCCGGTGTAGCCGTCATCGCCGAGGCCGGGGTCGATCTCGGCAACCCCCACGTGGTCGGGTTTGTCGCCACCGCCGACGACTTCGAGGCGGTGGACATGGCAGTGACCGGTCCCCAGGTCGAGGCCGGCCATTCCGGTGGGATGAACGTCCACGTCGTCCACGTCACCGACAACGGTGACATCCGGCTGAAGGTGTGGGAGCGGGGGGTCGGGGTCACCCAGGCATGCGGGTCGGGGGCGTGCGCCGCGGCCTGGGCCGCCAGCAAGGCCGGGATGGTGGGTGCGAAAACCGCTGTGACCATGCCCGGGGGTTCGGCTACCGTTGAACTGGACGGCGACGAGATCTTTCTCACTGGCCCCGCCGGCTACATCGGGAGCGTCATCCTTGGGTAACGACAGTCCATCCACACCTCGGTCATCATCGGACCGATCCGCTGCAACAGGACCGTCATCGAACGGTACGGCCGGAGCCGGGGTCCACGATCGGGGCTGGGACGGCGACGCTGTCGACACCGGAGACGACCTCGGCCCGTTCGACGACTACGACCTCGGCTTCGTGGACGATGGAGGCGATCCGGACCGCTTGGACGATGGTGGGCTCCTCACCTGGAATGACGGGGGAGTGGAGAGCGAGCACCGGGGCGCGTTCGGAGAGTACGGGTCCACCGTCGAGCAGGGTTTCCTCGATCGGGCGTTCCGGGAACGTATCGTGCTGGTCGGGGTCAAGACCGCCGGTCGGACCGATGCCGAAACCGAGGCCTCGCTCGACGAACTGGCCCTTCTGGTCGACACCGCCGGGGCCGACGCGCTGGATCGCATCGTGCAACGCCGGGACCGACCAGACCCCGCCACCTTCGTGGGCAAAGGCAAGGTCCAGGAGATCCTGGACTCCTCACTGGCCATCGACGCCGACACCGTGGTCTTCGACGATGAGCTCACCCCCGGTCAACAGGTCAACCTGGAGCGCATGCTGAAGCGCACTGCGCTCGACCGCACCGCCGTCATCCTCGATATCTTCGCCCAGCACGCCACCTCGGCCGAGGGTAAGGCCCAGGTCGAACTGGCCCAGCTCCGCTACCGGCTGCCCCGGTTGCGCAACAAGAAAGACTTCTCCCAACAGGCCGGCGGCATCGGGACCCGAGGTCCGGGCGAAACCCAGATCGAGGTCGACCGTCGTCGCCTGGTTCGGCGCATGCACAAGCTGGAGCGGGACCTGGCCTCCATCTCGGCCCGACGGCGAAATCAGCGCAAGGCCCGCCATCGCTCGCCCTATCACACGGTGTCGATCGTGGGGTACACCAACGCCGGCAAGTCGTCGCTGCTCCGACGCCTGACCGGGGCCGAGGTCCGGGTGGAGGACCGCTTGTTCGCCACTCTCGACCCCACGACCCGCAAGCTCAGCCTGCCCGGCGGTGAGCCGATCCTGATGACCGACACCGTCGGCTTCGTGCGGAAGCTTCCCCACCAGCTGGTCGAGGCGTTCAAATCCACCCTGGAGGTGGCGGCCGGAGCCGATCTGCTGGTTCATGTGGTGGACGGCTCGGGACCCGACCCCGACGCCCACATCAACGCCGTGCGCGACGTGCTGGCCGAGATCGGGGCCGACGAGATCCCCCAGCTCATCGTGTTCAACAAGGCCGACGTGGCCGACGACATGGAACGGCTGGTGGCCCAGCACCCGGGTTCGGTCGGGGTTTCGGCCGTCACCGGGGACGGCATGGACCGCCTGCTCGACGCCCTGGCCGAGGAGCTGCGGGCCGACACCGAGGTGTTCGAACTCTTCGTGCCCTGGGCCCGAGGTGACCTGCTGGCCGCCGCCCATCGTGAGGGCCAGGTGCTGAGCGAGGAGTCGGAGGAGAAGGGAATGCGGCTGACCGCCCGGCTCGAGTCGTCGTCGGCCAAGCGGCTGTCCGAGGTGGTGGTGAGCAAACTACCCGCTCCTGACGCTGCCGGCGGCCCCGGCTCGACCCGGGATGGGCGCCGGTAACATCGGCCGATGGGCTTCGAACCACCCCCGTACCCCTACGACCGACTTCACGAACTGAAGGCCATCGCCGATGGCCACGACGGCGGTGTGGTCGATCTGTCCATCGGCACCCCGTTCGACCCCCCGCCCCCCGAAGTGGTGGATGCCCTGGCCTCATCCGGCACGGAACGCTCGTATCCGCCGTCCATCGGGACCGAGGCCTTTCGCTCGGCCGCCGCCCGATGGCTCAACCGCACCGTCGGCCTCGACGGCGGCGATCGGGTCGTCGGCCCCGACGACATTCGGGCCACGATCGGCTCCAAGGAGTTCGTGGCCGGGCTACCCCACTGGCTCAGGCTGCGAACCCCCGAGCGGGACACCGTGCTCTACCCGGCCGTCAGCTATCCCAGCTATGCCATGGGGGCCACCCTGGCCGGGTGCCGTGCCGTGCCGGTACCGGTCGACGATCGGTGGCGCATCGACCTCGACGCCATCGATGAGGCCGATGCCGCCCGGGCCCTTTGCCTGTGGGTCAACACCCCGGGAAACCCGGCCGGGGGACTGGACGATCTGGGCGCCGCCGCCGCCTGGGGTCGAGCCCGGGGCGTGCCCGTGATCTCCGATGAGTGCTACATCGCCTTCACCTGGGACGGCCCGCCCCGATCCATCATCGCTTCCGGTCTCGCCGGGGTGGTTGCCGTGCACTCGCTGTCGAAGCGGTCGAATCTAGCCGGTGCCCGCTGCGGCTTCTATGTCGGCGACGCCGAGCTGATCCACTACCTGGGTGAGGTCCGCAAGCACGCCGGCTTCATGCAGCCCGGCCCGGTCCAGGCCGCGGCGGTGGCCGCCTTCGGTGACGAAGACCATGTCGAGACCCAGCGGAGCCTGTATCGCCGGCGGCTGGAACTGATGCAGCAGGTGGTGGAGAAGCTGGGGGCGGTCACCCCGCTCCCGGGGGGCGGCTTCTATCTGTGGTGCCCGGCACCCGACGGCGACGCCTGGGCCTTCGCCCGGCGGTTGGCCACCGAGGCCGGAGCCCTGGTCAGCCCGGGCGAGTTCTACGGCGAGGCCGGCTCGGGCCATGTTCGCATCGCCGTGGTGCAGCCCGACAGTCGTATCCAGCTCGTGGCCCGCCGTCTCGGTCTGGCCTGAGTTCGCATGGTGACCCGTGGGCCGAGCCCCGTAGGCTGTGTGCCATGACCGTGACTGCCATCGGACACAGCTACGTTGACGCCGAGACCGGAACCCGACTCGACGTCTGGTACCCCGGTGACGGCGTCGATCCCAAGCGGACTTGCCTGGCCGAGCAGCTGGGCATGATCCGGGGCGAGGTCGTCACCACCACCATCGAGGATCTTGACCAACCTCCGGCCGACGCGGCCGATGCCTACCTACGTCTCCATCTGCTGTCCCGGCGCCACGTCACCCCCAACTCGATCAGCGTCGAGGGCATCTTCGGCGTGCTGGCCAATGTGGCCTGGACCAGCGCCGGGCCGGTCGTGCCGGAGCGATTGGATTCGCTGCGGGCCGGTGCCGGGGCTCAGGGACATGTGGTCATGGTCCGGGGCGTCGACAAGTTCCCCCACATGTGTGACTACGCGGTGCCATCGGGCATTCGAATCGCCGACGCCACCAGGGTCCGACTCGGGGCTCACCTGGCCGAGGGCACCACCGTCATGCACGAGGGGTTCATCAACTTCAACGCCGGAACCTTGGGGCCGGCCATGATCGAGGGCCGGATCAGCCAGGGGGTCATCGTCGGCGCCAACAGCGATGTCGGTGGCGGTGCCTCCATCATGGGCACCCTGTCCGGTGGCGGGACGGAGAAGATCACGGTGGGGGAGCACTGCCTCATCGGAGCCAACGCCGGCATCGGGATCTCGCTGGGGGAAGGCTGCACCGTTGCCGCCGGTGTCTACGTGACGGCGGGAACCATCGTCACCCTGCCCGGGGGCGAGCAGGTCAAGGCCAAGGAGCTGTCGGGGCGACCCGGTCTGCTCTATCTGCAGAACTCGACCACGGGCAAGATCGAGGCGCGGGAGTCCGACCCTTCACGATGGGGCGGGATCAACGAGGCCCTTCACTCCGGCCACTGACGGTCGGCGTCGGATCGGTTTCGCCGGCCCGGGCCGCCAGCATGTGCTCCCGGGTCGGAATCCGCCAGCCGACGTACCACACGCCGACCAGTCCGGTGAGGGCCACGACGATGCGGACCCAGGTCGGTTCGATGGCGTATCCGGCGCTGAAACTGCAGGCCACGACAATGCAGGTGATGGCCGTGATCTTGGCTCTTCGGGGCATACCGAGGCCGCTGCGGTAGTCGTCGACCAGTTGCCCGACGCCGGGTAGCTCGAGCACCCACCGCTCGAGCCGGGGATTTGACCGGGAAAAGCACCAGGTGGCGGCCACGAAGAACACGGTGCCGGGCATGCCCGGTGTGACCAGGCCGACCCAGCCCAGACCGACACAGAGAAATCCTGCCACCAGGAAGAACGGCCGCATCAGGCGACCCCCGGCCTCATCCCAGCAGCTCCCGGATGTCGTTGACGACCAGCACGACGAGGAGCCCGATCACCGCCACGTGCAGCACGGTGACGGGGAGTTTCCAACGATGATCGGCCCGCCAGAACCGCCGGATGCTGAACAGGTTGGCGGCGATGGCGACTAGCCCGATGACCAGGCCGAAGCCGGCGCCCACCCCCGGGGCCAGTCCGATGAACGGGGTGACGAAGGGCAAGACGATGTAGGCCAGCAAACACCGGATACCGGAAACCACGATGGACTTGCTGAAAAGGCGCTCGGCGCGAACCGACTCGGTGCGGACCGATTCGACACGCGGGCCGGTGGGTTCCTTGATCCCTCGGCCGGAACCGGGGGAAGCGGATTCGACAGCGGCATCTGCAGTTGACATCACTGTTCAGACTACCGGCTACCGTGGGCCCATGGCTGATCTGTTGGCCCTCACCGCCCAACTTGTCGATATGCCGTCGATCTCGTTTGAAGAACGGCCGTTCGTCGATTGGCTGGAGGCCGAGCTGACCGGTCTCGATCATCTGACCGTCACCCGTATCGGCGACAATCTGGTGGCCCGCACCGAGCTCGGTCGCAGCCGCCGGCTGCTGCTGGTCGGCCACACCGACACCGTGGCGGCCAACAACAACGCCACCGCCCGCATCGACGGTGACACCCTTTGGGGCCTGGGCTCCACCGACATGAAGGGCGGGCTGGCCGTTTTCCTTCATCTGGCCCGCACGGTGCCCGACCCGGCTCTCGATCTCAGCTTCGTCTTCTACGCCCGAGAAGAGGTGGCCCAGCAACACAACGGGCTCAACGAACTCATCGCCGAAGCCCCCCACCTGCTGCACGGCGATTGCGCCATAGTGGGCGAGCCGACGGGGGCGGTGATCGAGGCCGGCTGCCAGGGGGCCATGCGATTCGAGCTGACCCTGACCGGGGCTCGAGCCCATACCGCCCGGCCGTGGATGGGTCGCAACGCCATCCATCGTCTGGCCCCGGTACTCGAGGCCCTGGCCAACCACCAGGTCCGAACCCCCGTCATCGACGGGTGCACCTTCCGGGAGTCGGTTCAGGCCGTGACGATACACGGTGGGGTGGCCGGCAACGTGATTCCCGACGAGGTGACCCTGGCCATTCACTACCGCTACGCCCCCGACCGCACCGGTGACGAGGCGCATGCGCACATGCGGGACATGCTGGCTCCGTTCGCCGACACCGATCTCAGCTCGGGCAACGGGGACAACGGTGACCGTCTGATGGTGGTGGACCATTCGCCGGCGTGCGCCCCCTCGCTCGGTCATCCCCTGCTGGAACGACTGATCAGGAACAACGATCTCGAAGTTCGGGCCAAACTGGGGTGGACGGACGTGGCTCGGTTCGACCAGCTCGGGGTGCCGGCCACCAACTTCGGTCCCGGCGATCCCACCCTGGCCCACGCCGCCGACGAACGGCTGGAGCGGCAGTCGCTGGAAACCGTCCACCGGGCGTTGCATCGCTTGATCACCGAACCGTCGGATCCGGACGCCGAAGGCCGCTGACCGGTGGCCATCGCCCGATCGGCCCTGGATCGTGACGGCCAACTGCCGGCTCCGGTGCGCCGACGAGACGGACGGTCCGGGACCATGACCGACGCCATGGCCATGATCGCCGACGGGTCACGGGTCTATGTGTCGGCCCTCATGGGTACTCCGACGGCGCTGGTCGAGGCCATGGCCGAGGAGCCGGACCGTTGGTCCGACATCGAAACCGCCTCCGACTACCTCCTGGAGCCTTTGGCCACCTTCTCGGGAACGCCCTTCCGTCACGTGTCGGTTCAGCCATCGCGGGCCACGGCCGGGCTGCCGGCCGACAGGCTTCGTCTCGTGCCGGCTCGATCCTCACAGTTCTTCCGACTGTTCGCCCCCGGGGGGCCGTTGGAGGTGGACGTGGTGCTGGTCCAGGTCAGCCCACCGGGACCGGATGGGCGGTTCAGCCTCGGGGCCCTGGGCGGGGCCGCGATCGAGTTGGTCCGCACCGCGCCCCTCGTCATCGCCGAGGTCAACCCATCGATGCCCTATGTTCGAGGTCCGGTGGCCTGTGAGCGCCACGACTTCGACCTGCTGGTGGAGGTCGAGGCCCACGACCTGGTTTGCCTGCCCTCACCCGACGCTACGCCAGCGCCGAATGGTGGCCCCGATCCGGTGGCGGGGGCCATCGCCGGGGGGGTGGTCCGGCTGGTGAGCGACGGAGCCACCATCGAGTACGGGATCGGGGCCTTGCCCGACGCCGCCCTGGCCGCCCTGGCCGAGCACCGCCATCTGGGCCTTCACAGCGGCATGCTGGGCGATGCCGCCATCGATCTGATCGAGCGGGGCGTGATGGATGGTTCGGCCAAGACCGTCGACACCGGGCTGCATGTCACCTCGGCCCTGGTCGGCAGCCGGGAGGCGGTGCGCTGGCTTCATGGCCGGGACGATGTGGTGGTGGTCGCCTCCAACTACAGCCACGGGATACCAACCCTTGCCGCCCAGGACCGATTCACCGCCATCAATTCGGCGGTCGAAGTGGCTCTGGACGGGGCGGTGAACGCCGAGACGGTGGCCGGGCGAGTGGTGTCCGGTCCGGGTGGCCAGCCCGATTTCGCCAATGCGGCCTGGCTGTCGGAGGGTGGCCGCAACATCGTGGTCCTGCCGTCGACCGCTCGTTCCGGTGCGGTGTCTCGTATCGTGGGCGCCATCGAGCCGCCCGCTCCGGTTACCGTGAGTCGCTACCTGGCCGACTGCGTGGTTACGGAGAACGGCGTGGCCGAGCTGGCCGGACTCGATCTCCAGAGTCGGGCTCGGCGCTTGACCGCTTTGGCTCATGCCGACCATCGGTCCGCCCTCGGTTTCGGTGACCATCACCCCGCATAGCACGAAAAACAAGATTGGGTCTGGCGCTTTCGGCGTGACAAGGGTAACATTTGGCTAACGCTCCGGTAATGTCCCCGAAATGTATGGTCGCAGGAACCTCTGCTCCTATTCGGCGGGACAGCGGAGGCCCCGTCCTGCTTGAGGGGGAAAGATGGGTCGTCGTGACCCATACGGTTGAATCGGCTCAGAATTCAACGACTGAGCCGATTCGCCGCGTCACGGGACACAAACCAGGTACCTTCCCGGCACTCCCGCTCGGGGCGCCGCGCACTGGATGACGTGCCGCCGATCTGTCGGCCAGGCGCAAAGAAGGTCGGCCGTCAACCGGCGGTGGCGGACCCAACCGGTTGACGGCCGATGGCGCCGCGCCACTACAGCCGACGCATGACCGAGACCACCTTGCCGTAGATCTCGACCTCGTGATCGGGGTACTCCATGGGCTCCATGGAGGAGTTGGCGGGAACCAGAATGATCTTGTTGCGATGACGGTTGTAGACCTTCACCGTGGCCTCACCGCCCGGGATACCGGCCACCACGGTGTCGCCGTGGCGGGCATGGTTCTGCACCCGGGCGATCACGTAGTCACCGTCGAGAATGCCGGCCTCGATCATCGAATCGCCCCGAACCCGCAGCATGAACAGGTCACCGTCGCCCACCAGGTCGGCGGGTACGGGCAGGGTCTCCTCGATGTGTTCCTCGGCCAGTACGTCGGTGCCGGCGGCGACATCTCCCACCAGCGGTACGTGACGTACCGGTCGTCGCTCGACACCGGTGGCTCCGGTCACCGAATCCCACCGGACCTTGATGGCCCGGGGCTTGGCCGGGTCCCGCACCAGGTAGCCCCGCTTCTGCAGCGTGGCCAACTGTGAGTGGACCGACGACGGTGACAGTAGGCCCACCTCGGCCCCGATCTCCCGGACCGACGGGGGAAACCCGTTCTCCCTCATCTGACGTTCGATGAACTCCAGGATCTGTCGTTGACGTTTCGTTAGCTTGTGCTCGCCCATGGCGATCTCCCTGTCCTTGGTGAATGTGGATGGTCGGTGCGGTACGGAACAATTGTTCGAAGTTTCATCCGCCAAGAGGTTGTCAGCGAACGACTGTTCGTTAGTATATCGAACATGCGTCTGACGAACAACCGTTCGTCGAACTTGATTCGGCACAGGCGCCGTTGCCGATCGGGTCCAGACTGTCACACCTCTTGAGGAGAATGTCGCCATGGTTGCTTTTCTTCGACCCGAGACCCCGTCTCGCACCGCCCGTTCCCTCCCCGGTGATCCCGGCCCCCGGCCTGAGGCCCGTCCTCATCTCCGCCTCGTCGTCGACAACACCGGATCCGCCCCGTCCGGTCTGTCGGCCCCGGCGAACAGAGCCGGAGATGAATCCGTTGCCAGGGCCGACCTCACGGCCCCGTCGACCCGCCCGGCCCCGGCCGGGCCGTTCATCGTGTTCGATCGTCTGGTCGAACGACTGTCGGCATCGCCGGTGCTGGGTCCGGTCATCGGTTCGGGGCCTGCAGTGGCCTTGGCCGCCGCCCTCATCGTCGGGGCTCTCCTTGCGGTTCGGGTGGCCCAGGGTCAGCCGCCGGCCCTGGACTGGTCCGGCACGGTGTCGGCCGCCTCGTCGTCGTCAGCGGCCGACAAGGCCACCGCCGGGTCCGACGATCTCGTCGTGGTCGCCGCCCCCGGAGATTCGCTGTGGTCGATCGCCGAACGGTACGCCCCCGGCCATGATCGTCGGGACGCCGTCGCCACGTTGGCTGATCTCAACGGAGGATCCACCGTGCAGGTGGGTCAACAGGTCGTGGTCCCCCGGGAACTACTGGACTAGAACGGAGTTCGGGCCCGCCATGGTCGTTCGTCGTCCCCTGCACCTAGATTGATGTAGGCGTGCGCAGCTTGGTTGGCGCAGCGCCCGCTAGCTTGGTTGCCATGCGATGTCCGGTATGTATGGCCACCGATACCCGGGTCATCGATTCGCGCTCGGCTGATGACGGCGCCTCCATCCGTCGCCGGCGGGAGTGTGTGTCGTGCGAGCAGCGGTTCACCACGTTCGAGAAGGTCGAGCAGGCTCCCTTGGTGGTGGTGAAACGTTCCGGGGAGCGGCAGCCGTTCGACGGTCAGAAGATCGTGGACGGCTTGATGGCGGCGTGTAAAGGTCGGCCGTTGACGGCCGATGACTTCGAGGCCATCGTCGACGGGGTCCGTGAACGGGCTCGAAGCCAGGGTTTCGAGGTCACATCGGAGTGGATCGGATTGGCGGTGCTCGACCAACTCCGTTCCGTTGACCAGGTGGCCTATCTTCGATTCGCCTCGGTCTACAAAGACTTCACCGACGTCGACGATTTCGAGCGCGAAGCCCGGCTGATCAAACGCGATCCCAGCGAATCACCGGTTCCGTAGCGGACCTCGGTTGCGGTGTGGCTTGTGGCCCCGCGCTAGGGGCCCGGGTTGGTTCGACGCGTCCACCGGCAGAAGAGGAAGTCCTCGTCGTCGACCCAGACCCGCTCCAGGGTCATGCCGGGCGGGGGACCTTCGGGCAGGGGTCCGACGGCGGCCCGGGGGGAATCACCGGCAACGGTCATGGGTGCGATGGTGAGGTTCCACTCATCGATGAGGCCGGCGGCCACGAACTGGCCGTTGAGCGACGGTCCTCCCTCGCACAGCACCACACCGGCCCCAAGGGCATGGAGGCGGGCCAGGGCCCAGGCCGGGGCCACCGAGTCGTCGTCGGCGATGATGACCTCGGCCACCGTGCGAAGGCGGGTCAGGCGATCGGCATCGGCCGAAGTGCCGGTGAGGATAATGGGTCGATCGTCGGGGTCCTGAAACAGGGGGAGGGTCTCGTCCAATCTCGCCGAGGCCGTGATCACGGCGATGCGGGGTCGGTCGGCCTGGCCCCGGGCTCGCCGCCGTTCGACGAGCTCGTTATGGCGTGAAGCCGGCCGGTACCGCTCCTGTCGAACCGTCGACGCACCGGCCAACACGATGTCGGCGACACCCCGCAGTGCTCGGAACATGGCCCGGTCGCCGGCTCCGCCCAAGGCGCCGGACACGCCGTCCACCGCCGTGGCCCCGTCGGCCGAACTGATCATGTTGGTCAAGACCCACGGCCGGTCGGTGTGTGAGGGCCGGCGTTCCCGACCCACCTCGTCCAACGGATCGACGGTATCGTCGTCGCCATCGGTGTCGATCAAGCCATTAGGGGGATAAAGGCGCTTCACCAACTCATCATATTGAACAAATGATGCCGAGCACATGGCCGGATGCTGCGTGGTGGCCGGCCCCGCACCGGTAGTGGCGGCCGCCACCGGGCTATCCCCAGGACATCCCCGCTCCGTCACACCTGCCCACAGTCCGGACAGGTAATCCACAACGAAATCCACATTGTCTTCCCCTTACAATCCACAGGTGGCCGTCGCTACGGTAGGGGTACGCCCGTCGTGGGGCAGCGTGACGGAGGTCGGTGTAGGGCATCAGTATGGTAGGAGCCCGGTTTGGCATCGGGACTCCATGGGTTTGCTAGCTATGTCCGGATCGGCGAACGTTCGCCGGCCAACGATCGAACCTCGACCTGATACCGACGTTTCGATCTCCGTCACCGTGCCCTGCCCTGCGACCGGGCGTATGTCCCGCCGATTCCGGCGGGGTGACAAGCGGAGGGATGGGATCGAGGTCGAATGAAGCGGGCCCGGGCAGGAGCGACAATCGACGACAACGGTGCAGGGCCACCGGTCCCCGGCGGGACCGGAGTCCGGGCTGGAGCCCGGTGTCCGATGGCAGCCGTGCCCGAGGCTCCATCTCGGGTGTTCTGCGATGACGGTTCATCGGCGGGGATGTGGCGCGGACCCCGACGGTGGCGGGTTCGGGGTGCCGGCGCCGATTCGGCCCGGGCAATTTACCACAAAATCAAAAAACACCCATTGACACCGTCGTAATTACAGTGATGTAATGGCAAACTACATCTTGTGCGTCGCTCGAAGTCGAGCTGGCGGCAAGCACAAGATCTAGTGGCTGGCTAATAGCCAAGCTCGCCGATCGGTGGGGGATGACACCCACCACCGGCCGTCGAGCGGGGGTTTGCGAGTCTGCTGCCTGGTCGAACCGCCTGCTGCAACTCGCCCGCCGATCCGCCGGATTCGCTCCGGCTGCGGCACCAACGGCCACGCTGAGACCACGCAACATACCGCCGAGACAAAACAGGAGAGCCGAAGGAGCAAGAGCCAGTCGGAGCACAAGCAGCAACCATCTTCCACGAGTACAGAACAGCCCTCGCAGGGCGTGCCGTGTGAGAAGACGAAAAGGGGCCGCAGGACCAGTCGACCTGGGTGGAAAAGGGGGTCGGCACGGTTCAACGGTCTGAGGAGAGGCGCACGGAGCAACGCCCGACGGGCGGAACGGCGGGTTCTGTTGTGCTGACTACAACATCGTTCAGCCCTCGGGCTGAGTACACGCAACGAAACCAGGTAGCGGCTCGACGTGACCGCGACCGGGCGAGACCGACATCGGCACGAGGCCCACAGCCGCGAACCGGTCGAGGTGAACGCACGGCCGACGCCGACAAACTCGGCAGAGTGTCACAGCCGCACCGTACAACTGAACCAAGTCATTGCTTCGTCGAGTCAACGTCGACCAAGACGAGTGAGGACGACCAATCGGGTCGCAGGCAGGTTGATCAACAACCGGAAGTGTCGACAACCCATTGTCGCCAATCACCCGTCTTTCGTGTCGCAATGATTCATCATCGGTCGATCCGCCTCCGGGCCGGTCGACGAAACGAAGCATCAGTAGTCAGAAAGTGAAGTGAAAATGGCCCTCGCATCCGAGCAAACCCGAATCGGCCTCCGTCGGTACTACACCACCGCCGGGGTCGATCCGTATGACACCGTCACGTGGGAGAAGCGTGACGCTCGGATATCCAACTGGAAGACCGGTGAGATCGCTTTCGAGCAGCTCGATGTCGAGGTCCCCAACTTCTGGTCCGTCAACGCAACCAACATCCTGGCCCAGAAGTACTTCCGGGGCACCCTTGGCACCGATGAGCGCGAGGCATCGCTCAAGCAGGTCGTCGACCGGGTGGTCGACACCATCGCCAAGTGGGGTATCGAGGACGGCTATTTCGACGCCACCGAAGCCCAGATCTTCAACGACGAGCTGAAGTACCTCATCATCAACCAGATGGGGGCCTTCAACTCGCCGGTGTGGTTCAACATCGGAGTTCGCGGCGTCCCCCAGCAGGCATCGGCCTGTTTCATCCTGGCGGTCGACGACACCATGGACGCCATCTTGAACTGGTACGTCGAGGAAGGCGTGATCTTCAAGGGCGGTTCCGGTGCCGGCATCAACCTGTCCCGAATCCGTTCGTCCCACGAGCAGCTTCGGGGTGGCGGCACCGCCTCGGGTCCGGTCAGCTTCATGCGGGGTGCCGACGCCTCGGCCGGCACCATCAAGTCCGGAGGCAAGACCCGTCGGGCGGCCAAGATGGTCATGCTCGACGTCGACCACCCTGACGTCGAAGAGTTCATCTGGTGCAAGGCCACCGAGGAGCGCAAGGCCCGGGTGTTGCGGGAAGCCGGCTTCGACATGGACCTCGACGGTGCCGACAGCCACTCCATCCAGTATCAGAACGCCAACAACTCCGTTCGGGTCACCGACGAGTTCATGCAGGCCGTGGTCAACGACGAGAACTGGAACCTGTTGGCCCGTACCACCGGCGACGTGATCCGCACGGTCAAGGCCCGCGACATCATGCGCCAGTTTGCCCAGGCGTCGTGGGAGTGCGCCGATCCCGGCATGCAGTTCGACTCCACCATCAACCGGTGGCATACCTCGGTCAACAGCGGCAAGATCAACGGATCCAATCCGTGCAGCGAATACATGCACCTGGACAACTCGGCCTGCAACCTGGCCAGCCTCAACCTGCTCAAGTTCCTCGACCCGGATGACACCTTCGACGTCGAGGGGTTCAAGACGGCGGTCGAGCACTTCTTCACCGCTCAGGAAATCCTGGTCGGACGGGCCGACTATCCCACCGAGGCCATTGGTGAGAACTCCCGTCGATTCCGCCAGCTCGGCCTCGGCTACGCCAACATCGGCGCCCTGCTGATGAACCTGGGTCTGCCCTACGACTCGGACGAAGGGCGGGCCACGGCGGCCGCCATCACCTCCCTGATGACCGGCCACGCCTACTACACGTCGGCTCGTACCGCGGCCCGGATGGGCCCCCACGCCGGCTATGAGGAGAACGAGGAGCACATGCTGCGGGTGCTGAACCAGCATCGAGCCGCCTTGTCCGACATCGATGCCGACAATGCCCCGGTCGCCATTCTCGACGAAGCAGGCGATGCCTGGGCGAAGGTGTGTGAGTTGAGCCCATCGGTCGGGGTTCGCAACGCCCAAGCCACCGTGCTGGCTCCGACCGGCACCATCGGCCTGCTCATGGACTGCGACACCACCGGTATCGAGCCCGACCTCGGTCTGTGCAAGATGAAGAAGCTGGTGGGTGGCGGCACGATGATGATCGTCAACCAGTCCGTTCCCCGGGCTCTGGGCCGCCTCGGCTACAGCCCCGAGCAGATCGACGCCATCGTGGCCTACATCGACGAGAACAAGACCATCCTCGGCGCCCCCGGATTACAGGATCAGCATGTGGCCGTGTTCGCCTGCTCCATGGGAGACAATCCCATCCACTACCTCGGTCATGTCAAGATGATGGCCGCCGTGCAGCCGTTCATCTCCGGTGCCATCTCCAAGACGGTGAACATGCCCGAGGAGGTCTCGGTCGAGGACGTGGAGCAACTCCACATCGACGCCTGGAAGATGGGGGTCAAGGCCATCGCCATCTACCGCGACAACTGCAAGGTGGCTCAGCCCCTGTCCATGGCCAAGAAGTCGGACGCCAACGATGATCATGACCAGTCGGCCACCGCAACCGCAGCCCCGGTCGTCGAGCCCGAGCCCAAGATCATCTACAAGCCGGTTCGGGAGAAGCTGGCCCGCGATCGCCGGTCCCGTACCTTCGAGTTCCGGGTGGCCGACTGCAAGGCCTTCGTCACCGTGGGTGAATACGACGACGGTCGTCCCGGCGAGGTGTTCCTGCGGGTGTCCAAGCAGGGCTCGACCATGGCCGGCATCATGGATGCCCTTGCCTTGTCGCTCAGCCACGGCCTCCAGTACGGGGTGCCGCTGAGGGCCTACGTGGAGACCTACACCGGTATGCGGTTCGAACCGGCGGGTATGACCGATGATCCCGACATCCGGATCGCCACCTCCATCATGGATTACCTGTTCCGCAAGCTCGCCGTGCTCTATCTCAGCTATGAGGACCGAGCCTCGCTCGGTATCTTCACCACCGGCGAGCGTAGCCAGCCCACCCTGCCCGGTGTGGACGAGGCCGTTTCCTCTCCGGGCGAACTCCCGGTCGATCCTCCGTCGGTGGAATCGGCCGACGATCTGCTGGCCAGCTGGTCGGCAACCAAGTCCTCATCGGAGCCACCGTCCACTGAGTCGTCGAATGCCCCGGTGGCCGATCCCGATGCACCGATTTGCATGCAGTGCGGCATCACCATGCAACGAGCTGGTAGTTGCCACGCCTGTCCTGGGTGTGGCAACACCAGTGGATGTAGCTGACGGCGAGCCTGTTCGTCATCGGCTATCGGTTGGGGTGGACCTTTCGGGTCCACCCCAACTGGTTTTCGTCCACGGCGGAACCGGAGCGACGGGGGAATGTGAATCGGCCGGCCAGCAGGTACGGTTTTTCCCGTGGTAGGAGCGCAGTCAGCGGTTGGCAGTGATGGTCATTCCAGCGTCGATCCCCGGAACGACGAGCCGGCCGGGCAGGCCGGGACCGAGACCTTCGAAACCGGCGGGGGCGACACCAGCACCGTCGACGTTGTCGGCGTCGGCAACGCCATTGTCGACGTCATCGGAGTGTCGAGCGATGCGTTCCTCGACGAGCAGGGTCTGAACAAAGGGGCGATGCACCTCATCGACCACGATCGAGCCGACGAGCTGTACCGGCTCATGGCGGCCTCCCATTCCGGCGACAGCGATCATCCCGGCGATACCAACCTCGTGGAGTCGTCGGGCGGTTCCGCTGCCAACACCATGGCCGGAATCGCCTCGTTCGGCGGATCGACGTCGTACATCGGCAAAGTCAGCGACGACTATCTCGGCGGGGTGTTCATCGATGACATGCGCTCGCTCGGTGTCGAGTTCGACATCAAGCCGGCCATCGTCGGTCCTCCCACCGCTCGCTGCCTCATCCTGGTCACGCCCGACGCCCAGCGTACGCTGAGCACCTATCTCGGGGTTTCGGTGATGCTGGAACCGGGCGACGTCGACGCCAACACTGTGGCGGCCGGGCGCATCCTGTTCTGTGAGGGGTACCTGTGGGATGTCGAATCGGCCAAACAGGCCATCCGAAAGGCCATGGCCGTGGCCGGCGATACCGGCCGCCAGGTGGCGCTCACCTTGTCCGATCCGTTCTGTATCGAGCGCCACCACCGAGAGTTCCTGGAGCTGGTGGCAGGACCGGTCGACATCCTGTTCGCCAACGAGGCCGAGCTGACCCGGCTCTACGAGTGCGGGCTGAGCGAGGCCGTGGACCGGGTGGCAACGGAGGTCCCGCTGGCGTGCGTGACACTTGGTGCCCGCGGTTCGTGGCTCATCTCCCACGGCGAGCGGGTCAGGGTTGCTCCGGAGAAGGTCGACCCGGTGGTGGATACCACCGGAGCCGGCGATCAGTATGCCGCCGGGGTGCTGTTCGGGCTGAGCAAGGGCTTGAGCCTGGTCGACTCCGGCCGGCTGGGGTCGATGGCCGCAGCGGAGGTGATATCCCATGTCGGTCCTCGACCCCGACGTCCTCTCTCCGAGTTCCTCGACCAGCTCGAGGGGCCGGAGGCGGCGGACCGCCGGCGCTAGCCGGCCGGCAGCAGACGGGGCCCGCCGAACAGCAGGCCCTGACCCCAATCGACCTCCAGCTTGAGCAGGGCCGAGGCCTGGGCCTCGCTCTCCACCCCCTCGGCCACCACCCATGCTCCGGTTTGATGAGCGAGATCGACCACGGCCCTGATGATGGCGGTGGCCTCCGATTCGGGCAGTGCGTGGACGAGATCGCCGCTCAGCTTGAGGACATCGGGCTTGAAACTGGTGGCCACCCGCAGGCTGGAGTAGCCGTCACCCACGTCATCGATGGCGATCCTGACCCCGATGTTGCGGAGCTTGTTGAGTTGGGCTGCGGCCAGATCGATGTCGGCGTAACGATTACGCTCGGCAGTTTCGAACACCAGCTGATCAGGCTCGAGGCCGATGTCCTCGGCCTGCCGGATGGTCCTGCGGGCCGCCGCCAGGTCGAAGGTTCCGTCCGGGGCCATGATGTTGAGAAACAGCAGGCCGGCACCCAGCCAGGGGCCGACGCCACGAACCGCGTGATCCCGGCATCGGGCGTCGAGATCGGGCAACCAGCCACCCTTCGTTGCCCGGCCGATCAGATCGTCGGCCGAAAGCTGTTCGTCGCCCAGCCGGCCTCGGATGAGGGCCTCGTAGCCGACAACGGTCCGGCTGCCCAGTCGCACGATCGGCTGGTATCGGACCTCGTATTCGAGATCATTGCTGGCCAGCTCCTCCTGTTCCAGCTGGTCTGCCACAACGTCGAGGGGGACCGACAGCAGTGCCTGCTGGACCAGCTCCGGTGTTCGGGAGTCCAGATCGGCGAAGGCAATGCGAACCGCGGCCCGGTTGGTGATGCGATTCACCAGTTCCCGCAGATACCAGCGGCAATCGTCGACCTCGATCCACACCACGTCGGAGCGGATGTCGATGTCGGCCGCCTTGGCGATCAGATCCTCGTCCAGGTGTTTCACGATGCTGGACTCGGTCGATCCCAGCAGGATCAGCATGGGTTCCGCCCCGGGAAGTTGAATCGACCGCTCGGATGAGTGCACTGCGAACAGGCTACCCCAGCGTGGGAAGTGCTACCGCTCTTCGCCCTCCCGGGCCGGTTGGAAGGTGAGGGGAAGGTCGCCGAGGCGGACCAGGGCGGCGGTGATCCACCCCCCGATCTGGGCGAAGTGCTCGTCCAACGAGGAGCCGTCCTCCAGGGTCTTTTCGTCCAGCTCGTAGGAACCGGTGTAGGTGATCTCGACGGCATGGGAGATCACCTCGAGATCCGCGTCGTAGACCGTTTCCAGTGTCGGACCCAGCCCGGCCAGCTCCTCGTCACCGATCTGTGGCGTGAACGGCGGCATTCCGCCCATGACCACGGCCGGATCCGGCGTCGCGGCCAACCGTTGCACCCGGAATACGATCTCGATGTCGATGACGGGCCCCTCGGTGAACTCCTCGTCCAAGTACCAGGTCCGGTAGGCGGTCTGGGCCCACGTCGGCCATTCGAGACTGAGATCCACCTGGACCCGGGGCGGGGAACCCTCACCGGGCAGGCCATAGCTGGTCTCCCAAGTGATGTCGCCGAGCAGGATGTCGGCCTGGAACCGTTCCTCCACCGCCTGTCGCTCCAGCAGGGCCGACTCCAGCGAATCCCGCAAGGCACCGATGGCGTCGGTGAAGACGTGGTCAAGCATCGGGGGTATCCGACGGATGGGGTGACAGCACGGCCAGGGGCACGCTGATACCGAACGACTTGTGGTCGATGGTGGTGATGTGGCGCCCGGGTTGCACGGCGGGACGGGGATCCGACGTCCTCGAACCCAGGGTTGCAACGGTTTGATCGAGGTCGGAACTGGCCAGGGCAAGACCCCAGAACCAGGCGTCGTAGGTGGTTCGGCCTGCGCCGGCTTTGGTCGAGGGGTCGACGTTGGTCGACGGGTCGGCTTCGGCCGATGCCCCGACCCGCTGATCCCAGGTGACCGGCATCGGCCCCACCAACTCGACGATGACGTCACCGGCCCAGTAGAAGACCTGCTGAGCCGGTTCCTCGGAGTGCGGTATGGGGCGGTGGTGGCGGGCCTCGAAACCGGCCCCGGCCAGGCCCGAGGTCGCCGCCGCCATGTTGGCGGCCTGGATGACCAGATGGTCGATGCGATCCACGGCGTTGGCATGGGCCACGGCGGGTGGAGCAGCGACCGATTCGTCGCCGGTCAGGCCGGTCACCGACTCGGGGTGAATGGCCGAGTGGGTCGGCAATCCCAGGTGGTGCAGTGCGTCGGCGCCATCCTCGGGCAGGCCGCTCAGGGTCCAGCTTGCGATGCCGGGTCCGCGCCGCTCATCGAAGGTGATGGTGACCGAACCGATGGTGGTCGAATCGTCGACCAGGCTGAACCCAGCCTGTTGCCAACCCGCCGGATTGTCGCCTACGGTCAGGGCCCGCAGTTGAGGCATGAAACCAGCTCCTGAACCATAGGCCACCAATCGTAGCCGTGGTCCACCCCAAGGCAAGCGCATGAACCCGTCATCACCGCAATCGTCTGACAGCCACGATCGAGACTTCGGTCGCGTGTCCGCAGTATCCGGCACCGGGACCGGCAGTGGGGCCGACAGTCTTGCCGACAGTGGGGCGTGGTTGGCCGTCGACCCCGATCCGGCCACCGCCCGGCAACTGGAACAGCTGCGCCGTGATGATCCGGCCGAGGTGGAGCGGCTGTTCGACGGCCGGATCTCGTTCGGGACGGCCGGACTTCGAGCTGCCCTGGGACCAGGGCCCCGATTGATGAACCGGGTTGTGGTGGCCCAGACCACGGTCGGGCTGCTGCGGTGGATGGCCGAGCAGGGCACGACCCAGCCCGCAATCGTTCTCGGCTACGATGCCCGCCACGGCTCGCGTCGGTTCGCCTCTTGTGCAGCCGCCGAGATCGCGGCCATGGGCGGACGAGCCGAGCTGATCGACGGGCCGGTTCCGACGCCGGTGCTGGCTCACGCCGTCATCGACCGTGGGGCCGACGCCGGAATCATGATCACAGCCAGCCACAACCCGGCGGCCGACAACGGCTACAAGCTGTATCTGGGTGACGGCATCCAACTGGTCGGCCCGGCCGATCGGGAGATCGCGGCTCGGATCGACGAGGTGGCCGCCGACCATCTCGACGTCGGTCGTCGCCTGGCCGGAGATGACCGGGCCGTCACCGAGAACCGGTCGCTCACCGTGGCCCACCAGTTGGGCCTGCAGGCCGACACCCCCGGTTCGGTGGTCTCGCTCGGCGACACCGTTCGCAGCCGTCATCGCCGGGCCGCGGTGGAAACACTGCTGACCGACCATCGTACGGTTGCCGTGCTCTACACCGCCATGCACGGCGTCGGTGGTCGTCATCTGCTCGACTGCTTCCAGGCTGCCGGCTTTGCTCCTCCGGCGGTGGTGGCCGAGCAGTTCGAACCCGATCCCGACTTCCCCACTGCCGCCTTCCCCAATCCGGAGGAAGCCGGAGCCCTGGATCTGGCGTTCCGCGATGCCGAGGAGGCAAGGCGACGGGGGGAACCGTTCGATGTCATCGTGGCCAACGACCCCGACGCCGACCGGTTGGCCGTGGCCGTCCCCGTCGGTGGTGAGGACCGGGCCGGGAACGAGAGCCCACGATGGCGACGACTCTCGGGCGATGAGGTCGGTGCGCTGCTGTTGGACCATGTGTTCCGCCATCGGTCCGAGGCGGTCCGGCCACTGGTTGCCTCGTCGATTGTGTCATCCCGTTTCATCAACCACATCGCCAAGGCCAACGGCGCCACCAGTGTGCGCACCCTCACCGGTTTCAAATGGGTGGCTCGACCGATCGTGGAGCGGCCGGACACCACCTACCTCATGGGTTACGAGGAGGCCCTCGGCTACTGCATCGGTGACCGGGTCCGGGACAAGGACGGCGTCAGCGCCGCCCTGGTCCTGGCCGAGCTGGCGGCCGAATGCAAGGCCGAGGGCACCGGCCTGACCGGGCGGCTGGACGCCATCATCGAACGCTGCGGGCTGTGGGCCACCTCACAGGTCACGGTCAGCCTGGCCGAGATGGATGATGACGAGGCCGAGGCGTGCAAACAGCGGGCGGTGACGGTGAAGCCGTCGCAGCTGGCCGGCATCGAGGTGGTTGCCATGGAGAATCTGGCTGAAGGGCGGCATCTGCCGCCCACCCCCGGAGTGGTCATCGACCTGGCCGACGAGTCGAGGGTCATCATTCGTCCCAGCGGAACGGAACCGAAGATGAAGGCCTACATCGAGGTAGTGGAGCCGCCGGGTCCGGCTGGTTCCGCCCGGGCCGCAGCTCAACCCCGGCTCGAGGCGTTGGCCGACGCGGTGCGGGCCCTGGTGGTGGGATAGCGAGGTCGTTCGAGCGACCCGGAGCCCCATCCCGATGGTGGTCGGGTGGTCCGCCGGTGGTCTCGATCCGTGCGCTAGTTGCGGCCCACGGTGGGCTTGCGTCCGTGGTTGGCCTTGGTCCGACGGGCCTTCAGACGCTTCTTACGACGGCGCTTTGACATGCCTTCACCCTAGCGGTGCCGAGACAGGAGCCGACGATGAGGGGCTAGTGGCGGAGTTCCAGCACCAGATCGCCTGGTCGGCCAGGAGAGTCGGCGGCACCGACGGCGTCGACGGTGACCGAGGTCAGGTCGGGAATCCGGGCCGTCGGTTCGACGTCCCAATGCTGATCGCCGACGGCGATGACGGTCGCACCGGTTGCCACCGCCGCTCGGCCCCCCGACGGCGAATCCTCGAAGATCACACACTCGGAGGCATTGACGCCGAGACCGGCCGCTCCGGTGAGGAAGGGCTCGGGGTGCGGCTTGCCCCGGGACACGTCGTCGGCCGTCACCACCACCGGAGGTACTCGGATACCGGCCCCGGCCCAGCGGGCCTCGGCCAGCCGGCGGGACGCCGAGGTCACGATGGCGTAGCGGTCGACGGGTAGCCGGTCCAGCAGGTTGGCGGCCCCGGCGACGGCCTCGGTGGCCGTGGCCGTCTCGACCTCCAGGCGTTCCAGCACGATGACCGCCTTCTCGGCCTCGTCGTGGGGCAGATACCGGGACAGGGTGTCATAGGCTCGGACCCCCGCCAGGTCGATCAGCAGACGCTCCACGTCGAGTTCGTGGAGACGGGCGATCCTGGTCCAGGCCTCGGCCACTTGGCGGTGGGAGTCGACCAGCACCCCGTCATTGTCGAACAACACACCTCGGCACGAGAGACGCACCGCCACAGCCTACCGAGCCCGGTCCGGGCTCTCGAACACCGGCCAGCCCGATCAGGCCGCCACCAGTTCCAGCAGGTCGTCGGCCGAGCGGGTGTTGATGATGCGATCGGTCTCGATGCCGGCCCGGGCCGCCTTGTCGCAGCCGTAGTTGATCCACTCCAGTTGTCCGGGGGCGTGGGCATCGGAATCGATGCTGAGACGGCAGTCCCACTGCAGGGCCAGTTCGAGCAGGTCCTCGGGCGGATCCTGGCGCTCGGGTCGACAGTTGATCTCGACTGCGGTGTTGAACCGGGCGCAGGCGGCGAAGACGTAGTCGGGGTCGAATCGGCTGGGCAGGCGGGTGTTGCCCAGGATCTTGCGGTTGGTGCAGTGGCCGAGGATGTCGACGTGGGGATGGGCCACCGCCCGAACCAGACGTTTGGTCATGGCGTCGGCGTCCTGATGGATCCGGTGGTGGACCGAGGCGATGACGATATCGAGCCGGGCCAGCCACTCGTCGGGCAGGTCGAGGGTCCCGTCGTCGAGGATGTCGACCTCCATACCGGTCAGGATGCGAAACGGGGCCAGTTCCTCGTTCAACGCTGCGATTTCGTCGAGCTGATGAGCCAGTCGCTCAGGGGAGAGCCCGTGGGCTACCGTCAGGCGGGCCGAGTGGTCGGTGGCCACCAGGTAGTCGTGGCCCAGGGCGCGGGCCGCGTCGGCCATGGCTCGCAGTTCGGCCCCGCCGTCGGACCAGGTGGAATGGGAATGGCAGTCGCCCCTCAGGGCGGCCCGGAGCTCGGCCCCGGGGCCCAGATCGATCGTAGTACGGGCTTCGAGGTCGTCGAGGTAATCGGTGGAACCGGCACCGTAGGCCCCGGCCACCACCGCTTCGATCGACGGCCCGATCCCGTCCAGCGACGTCAGGCGGCCGGCCCGGACCAGGGCTTCCACTGCATCGTCCCCCTGCTCGCCCGCCAGCTCGGACAAGATGGCCCGACCCTTGACGAAGGCCCGGATCTTCCGGGTGGGGGCCATGTCACGATCGAGCAGGTAGATGGCCCGATCGAGAGCCCGCCGATAGGGGGGTGGGTCGAGGGTCGGCCCTCGGTCCGGGATCGGATTCATGATCCTCAATGGTAGTGCCATGATCCCCGCAGTCTCCATGGGCTGGACGCCCACGGCCACCCCCCGGTTGGTCAGCGGCCGCTTCCCCGAGCGTCGTAGGCCAACGTTCCCGTGGACGGGACGAGGATACAGAGGATCTCCCGATCGCCGGCCAGCTCCCAGCTCTCCTCGGTTGGTTCCAGGGTCGTGTAGTAGAGCTCGGACTGCTGGTAGGAAGTGCCGACGAAGTCCTCGAACCGGCTGTAGCATCCGGCGTCGGCTTGCTCGGCCAAGGCCGAGGAGCCGGGGAAGTCCTGGTCGAATCCGGTGAGGTCGAACGCCCCGAACGCCTGGGCGTTGTGGGGCTGGTCACAGGGCACGCCCTCAACCGATTGGACCTCGGTATAGCGATCAGGCAGGTTCAGGCAATCGCCGGTCTGGATGGCGAATGCCCCGAGTCCGCCGGAGACGATGATTTGTTGTTGGTCATTTCGGGCGGTGTCGTCGCCGGTGGCCGTCACGCCCCCGAACACCGCCACTCCGGCCACGAGGGCCCCGCCGATGATGCGCTTCATGAGTTTGGTCTCCCTACGTGTACCGCCGCCTCCCGGCTGCCGTCGCCGGGTCGACGCCGAAGCATGGATAGGACTGTGAGGTGAGGCCGTTCGGATGCGCAGAGCGAGGGTGGCAGTGCGGATTCCTATGGCGATGGGTCCGACGGTGCGGGTCTGAACGAGGGACCCGACGGTGCCGGCGACCACCGGATCGATAGCACCGCAATGGGGGTCGCAGTGTCGGTGGTCACTGTTTGGGGGTGCTGGTACCCGCGTATCGGCTGATGTGGTCCGAAGCTTGAGTCAAACACGGCTACCGTTGGACTGATGGACAAAGCCGAGAACGCCAAGCCCATCGAATCGGTGTGGGATTACCCCCGTCCACCTCGGCTCGAGTGGGTCGACTGGCGGATCCGGGTCGTCCACGCCGGTGTCACCGTGGCTGATTCCCCCGGCGCCTACCGGGTGCTGGAGACCAGCCAACCCCCTGCCTATTACCTGCCTCCCGATCGGGTCGACCTTTCGCTGCTCCGCCTCGTCAGCCGGCAGACCTTCTGTGAGTGGAAGGGGGCGGCCGACTACGCCGACGTCGTGATTCCCCGGTCGGCCGATGAGTCCACCCCCGACGGGTCGGTCGTGGCCAAGGCCGCGGCCTGGACGTATCGCCAGCCGACACCGGCTTTCGCTTCCCTCGCAAACCACTGGGCCTTCTACGCCCAGCTCCTTGACGAGTGCTGGGTCGACGACGAGCGGGTGGAACCCAACGAGGGCATGTTCTACGGGGGATGGATCACGGCCAACATCACCGGGCCGTTCAAGGGCGGACCGGGCACGGCCCACTGGTAACTGTCAGACCTGCCCGCCGGGCAGGTCTTTAGCGAGTTTGCCTGCGGCAAACGTCGGATTCGTTCGGCCTGCGGCCTCACTGCCGGACCCGCATTGCGGGTCCTTAGCGAGTTTGCCTACGGCAAACGTCGGTCCTGTTCGGCCTGCGGCCGCACTGTCAGACCTGCCCGCCGGGCAGGTCTTTCGCGAGTTTGCCTGCGGCAAACATCGGTGCTGTTCGGCCTGGGGCAAACACCAGTGCTGTTCGGAATGCGGCAAACGTCGGATTCGTTCGGCCTGCGGCCTCACTGTCAGACCTGCCCTCCGGGTAGGTCCTTCGCGAGTTTGCCTGGGGCAGACATCGGCAGGCACGACGGCCTGCGGCCTCACGATGGTCCGACGGCCGTAGCATGAGACCATATGGAACGATTCGGTTTTGTCGGCCTGCCCAACGCCGGGAAGTCGTCGTTGTACAACGCCTTGACCGGCGGTAGCGCCCTGGCCGCCCCCTACGCGTTCGCCACCACCGACCCCAACGTCGGGGTGGCCAAGGTGTTCGATCATCGACTCGATTCGCTGGCCGCCATGAGCAACTCCAAGAAGGTCGTTCCCGCCAGTGTGCAGTTCAACGACATCGGCGGGCTGGTGGCCGGTGCCAGCAAGGGTGAGGGCCTCGGCAACAAGTTCCTGGCCGGCATCAGGGAGGTCGATGCCATCGTGTTCGTGTTGCGGGCGTTCCGGGACGATGACGTGCCCGGACCCCAGGATCCGGTGGAACATCTCAACATCGTCGAGTTGGAGCTGACCTACGCCGATCTGGAGACGGTGGAGAAGCAGCTGGAGAAGAAGCGCAAGGCGGCCAAGGGCGACCCGACCTTGCGAGACGAGGTGGCGGCGGCGGAAGCAGCGCTGTCCCATCTGGAAGCGGGCACCCCGCTCTACCGCAGCGGACTGTCCGACGACCACTCCGCCCTGCTCAAACCATGGTTCCTGCTGACCAACAAGCCGGTGTTGGCCGTGGTCAACATCGACGAGGATCAGCTGGCCGACGTGGACACTGTGATCAAGCCGGTCCAGGACGAGTTGGTATGCCATACCGGCGCCAATGCCGGTGACCGTGCTCCTGTGTTCGGGGCCTGCATTCAGCTCGAGGCCGAGGCGGCCCAGCTCGACCCCGAGGACCGGGCCGAGATGCTGGACGCCTATGGCCTGGGAGAAGGTGCGCTCGTCCGATTCATCCAGGCCGCCTATCACATACTGGGCCTCCGGACCTTCTTCACCACCGGGGAGAAGGAGACTCGGGCCTGGACGTTCCGGGTGGGTTCGACCGCACCGGAGTGCGCCGGCCTCATCCACTCCGATCTACAACGGGGTTTCATTCGGGCCGAGACCATCCATTGGGACGAGCTGCTCGAGATCGGCTCCTGGGCCAAGGCCCGGGAAGTCGGTAAAGTGCGACAAGAGGGCAAAGACTACGTGGTGGAAGATGGAGACGTGCTGGAGATTCGCTTCAACGTATGATCGCTCGCTCGACGGGCCGATGATTGGTGGGTCGGGAGTCGGGAGTCGGGGCCGTGGCTAACCGATTTCGAATCCCGGGAACCGAGGAGCCGGAGTCGGGCTGGTTGGTCCGGGACGGAGAGGTCCTGGCCTCATTGGAGATCGCACGGGGTCGGGTGGCCAAGACCCGCGGTCTCCTTGGCCGCAACACCCTGGAGGGTGCCTTGCTCATCGAGGGGGCCCGATCGGTTCACTCCTTCTCCATGGCCTTCGAGCTCGACGTGGCCTTCCTGGACGCAGAGAACCAGATCATCCGCACCCTGCGGCTTCATCGGAACCGGGTGACCTTCCCGGTTTGGCGGGCCCGGTCCGTGCTGGAGGCGCCGGCCGGTGCCTTCGGCCACTGGGAGCTCAAGGTCGGCGACGTTGTCGAGGTCCGAGGCTGCGACCACGACGACGCTCGGGGATGACCGGAGAGTCGCCGGCCGGGCTGCTTCTCGTGGTGGGGACGCCGATCGGCAACCTCGCCGATCTGTCACCTCGGGCCGCTCGCGCCTTGGCTACGGCCGATGTCGTGATTTGCGAGGACTCCCGGCGCACCGGAAGGCTGCTGACCCATGTCGCCGCCGGGTTGGCGGCCGATGCCGGAGAGGATCCTGGGTGGACTCGGCCCGAGTTGTTGGTGGCCAACGAGCACACCGAGCGCGCCAGGATCCCCGAGATCATCGATCGCCTGGACGCCGGTCAGACCCTGGCCCTGGTGAGTGACGCCGGAATGCCGGTGGTGTCCGATCCCGGAGCCGCCGTGGTGGCTGCGGTGCGTCGAGCCGGTCATCGTGTGGCTGTCGTCCCGGGCCCATGCGCCGTCTCGGCGGCGCTGGCCGTGAGCGGGCTGGCCGCCGATCGCTATGTGTTCGAAGGGTTCCTGCCACGAAAGGGCCGAGAACGGCGGGACCGGTTGAATCGGTTGGCGGAGGAAACCCGAACCGTGGTGCTGTACGAGGCCCCCCACCGGCTGACCAGGACGCTGCAGGACCTGGCCGGTGTGTGTGGACCCGACCGAACGGTGGTCGTGGGTCGGGAGCTGACCAAGCTGTACGAAGAGTCGGAGCTGACGACGTTGGCCGAGGCCGCCAACCGCTCCGTCGAGGTCGAACCCCGGGGCGAGTATGTGCTGGTGGTGGCCGGGGCCGCTGACGTCGCCACCCCCATCGACGACGACGAACTCCGGCGCCGGCTCTCGGAACTGTTGACCGACGGACGATCGAAGCGGGATGCCGTGGCCGCCGTCGTGGCCGACACCGGGGCATCCAAGCGCCGGGTCTACGATCTGGCCAACGCCCTGGCCTGAGCCACACGGTCGACGGGCCCACCGACCGCCGTGCAACCGGGAACGGCCCGGGCACTACCCTGGAACGGGTGACGGTTCGTGTCGACAAGTGGCTGTGGTCGGTTCGAGCGTTCAAGACCCGGACGGCGGCCGGGGCTGCCTGTACGTCGGGCAAGGTCACGGTCAACGACGAGCCGGCCAAACCGGCGACCCAGGTGTCGGTCGGTGACGTCGTCCAGGCCCGCAAGGGCGATCGGCGTCTCGTCTACCGGGTGGTCGAAGTCATCGAGAAGCGGGTCGGAGCGACTCGGGCCGCTGAGTGCTACGAGGATCTGTCGCCGCCCCGACCGAAGAAGTCCGATCCGGTTCTGGCCCCGCCCGGTGGAGCGCGAGCTCGGGGGATGGGCCGCCCGACCAAACGGGAACGGCGCCAGATCGATCGGCTGCGAGGCCGGCCGTGACCTCAACCGATTCGACGACCATTGAGACCGTCGGCTCCTGCCCGCTGGACTGTCCGGACGGTTGTTCCTGGATTGTCACCGTGACCGACGGGCTACCCACCCGGCTGCGGGGCAACCCCGAGCATCCGTTCACGGCCGGCGGATTGTGCAAGAAGGTCAATCCGTGGCTGCGCATCGCCGCCGAGCCGCCCAGGCTGACCCGCCCCCTACGCCGGGTGGCAGCCAAAGGATCGACCCCGGGTACCGGTGATCCGGTGGTCGACGGCCAACGCCGACTGTCGGCGTTCGAGCCCATCGGCTGGGATGAGGCCCTGGCCGAGATCGCCGACCGCTTCACTCACCTCATCGACACCGACGGCCCGGCCGCCATCTGGCCCTTCGCCGGGACCGGCAATGTGGGATTCCTCCAGGGTGGAGCCGGCCCGGCCGGCGCCCGTTTGTGGAATCACCTGGGGGTCAGCGGTCACCACATCACCATCTGCTCGGTCAGCGGTCACATCGGACTGGGCTACACCATGGGTACCGGGGCCGGCATGGATCCCGAGGACGTGGTCGACGCCGGAGCGGTGGTGATCTGGGGTTCCAACACCCTGGTGGCCAACCAGCATTGGTGGCCGTTCGTGGAGCGGGCCCGGGCCGACGGTGCACCGGTGGTGGTGATCGATCCGGTTCGGACCAGAACGGCTCGGCGGGCCGATCTGCACCTCGCGCCTCGACCCGGCACCGACGGGGCACTGGCCCTCGGACTGTGCCGGGCGCTGATCCATCGGGATGCGGTGGACACACCGTTCGTCCGCGGGCGGTGCCGGGGATACGACGAGTTCGCGGCCCATGTCGAGCCGTGGACCCCGGCCCATACGGCCGAGGTGTGCGGGCTCCGGCCTCGGGAGCTCGAGGAGTTGGCCGGGCTGCTGGCGGCGGACGACAATCGGCCGCTGGCACTGAAGTTGGGTCAGGGCATGCAGCGCCATGCCCACGGGGGTCAGGCGACCCGGGTCATCTCGTGCCTGCCGGCGCTGCTCGGCGCCTTCGATCGGCAGGGGGGAGGGCTCGTGTACTCCACCGATGCCCCGTACCGGCTCAACGTGGCCAAGGCGGCGGGCAAGCTCATCGACGGTTTCTCGGCCGGTCGGCCCCGCCATCTCGCCATGACCAACCTGGTTGCCAACCTGCTCGACCTCGACGACCCGCCGGTGAGGGCACTGTTCGTGTACGGGGCCAACCCAATGGTGTCCAACCCCGACATCGACGGGGTGCGTCGAGGCTTGTCGCGACCCGACCTGTTCACCGTGGTGGCCGAAATCTTCCCCACCGAGACGGTCGACTACGCCGACATCGTGCTGCCATCGACCATGCAGCACGAGCAGTGGGAGCTCAACAACTCGTTCGCCCATCTCTACCTCAACCTGAACCGGCCGGCCGTCGAGGCGCCCGGCGAGTGTCTGCCCCACACCGAGATGTTCCGTCGCCTGGCCCGGGCCATGGCGCTGGATCATCCCGAGCTGTATCGCAGCGACGAGGAACTGCTGGCCGATCTGCTCGATACCGCCGACTATCGGGACGCCGGTCTCGGGCTGGAGGAACTCACTCGCCGGGGCTGGGTAAGGGTGCCGTCGGCGCCGAAACCGTACCGGCCGTTCGCCGACGAATTCCCCACTCCGTCGGGTCGGTTCGAGTTCGTCTCCGACCGGGCCGAGACCGACGGCCACGGTCGACTGCCCGAGTATCGGTCCGGGTTCGAAGCCGGTAGTTGTCCGGTCCTGGGGAAGGCAGGGGACGGACCGGGCGGCGGCTGGTACGACCTGATCGCCAACGGCAGCGACTGGCACATCAACTCGGTGTTCGCCGGGACCGCCGTGACCGCCGATCGAACCGCAGCCCCGACGGTGTCGGTCCATCCGGACGATGCCGCCCGCGACGGACTGGCCGATGGCGACCCCGTGGTCGTCGGCAACGACCGAGGTTCGTTCACCGCCGTCGTGTCCGTGGATGGCGGAGCCCGACCGGGGGTGGCTGCCACCACCAAGGGATGGTGGTCCATGGGGGTCAACGCCACGGTGGCCGAGCGGGACTCCGACATGGGCCGGGGTGCCGTCTACCACGACAACCGCGTCCGGATCTCCCGGCGTTGAGAGCGGTGGACGTGGGATGACCGGTCGACGACGACGACTCGAGAACCTCGATCAGCGGATCACCGCCTGGATGCGACGACACGGCCATTACCTGGAGCGGTGGGCCATCGGCGCCGTCTTCATGTGGTTCGGCATGCTCAAGGTGTTCGAGTACAAATCGGCCACTTCGATCATCGCCGAGACCGTCTACTTCGGCGACCCCGACACAACCGCACGCCTGTTGGGACTGTGGGAAGCCGCCATCGGCCTCTGCCTCGTCGTCTACCCTCTCGCTCGCGTTGCCATCGGCCTCCTGGTCATACGATTGCCAGGCACACTCCTGGCTCTCGTCTTGAAGTCTGACGTATGCTGGACTGACGTCAACCTCGTACCCACGATTCAGGGCCAGTACCTCATCAAGGACGCGATCCTGTTCGCGGCGGCGATGGTGATCGGTGGCGGCCTGCGCCCCAATCAAGAACTCGTCGACGCAGACTCGTGACATGGTGTCATGCGCCATCGAAAGGAACGGAGCCACCCCACTGTCTCCGTGAGAGCCCACCTGGTAGCCACTACGGTCCACTCCGTTACCTTACGGCGGAGCCGCGAGCGGTGCCCTCGGTGTCGATGTGCCATGATGTCGGGATGGATGCCGAAAGCACGGTGGGGGAGTGGGCCCTGACCGGTCGGCTGGTCGGCGCCGCCGGAAAAGCCAGCTTCGATGGTGTGACCGTGTGGTTCGCCTACACCCCGGTGGGAGGTGGGGGCGAGCGGCGGGAAACCACGGCCGATGAGCACGGCGAATTCCTGTTCGACCTTCCGGAGCAGCCGTTGATCCGTGCCGCCGTCGGTGCCGAGGTCGAGGGGGCCCAGCCGGTGGACCTTGGGGTCGACGGGTCCGTACTGGAGCCCGGTGACGTGATCATCATGGTCGACGACAGCCTCCCGGCCCACCTCCGTTACGCCGGCTGAGATCCGCCAGGTTCAGCGTAGCGATCGGGCCAATGCCGCCGAGGCGATCACCAGCAGTACCATCCCGATGCCGGCGAGCACGGCCACCGATGGCCAGATCTGGGTGAAGTTCTCACCGTCGACCAGAATGCGCCACAGGGCGTCGTTCATCCAGGCGTGCGGGGTGACGAAGGCGATCTGGCGCAGAGTATCGGGGAAGAACTGCAGCGGCTGCATGGATCCGCCGAGAGCGCCAAGCACCAGGCCCAGGAGCAGACCGATGGCACTGACCTGCTGATCGGTCCGGGCCAGGGTGCCGAGCAGCATGGCTCCGCCCGAGCCGACCAGGGCCATGCCCACCGACAGGGCCAGAACCGCCCACGGTGCCTTCCAGTCCACGCCGAACAGGAACCAACTGCCGAAGAACACGATGCCGGCCTGCAGCAGGGCGACCAGGAACCGACTCAATCCTTCACCGGCGATGATGGCCGGCACCGGCACCGGACCGGCTCGGGTCCGCCGGGTCACGCCCAGCAGGCGGGTCGACAAGAGGTAGCTGGCCCCGATGAGTGACGTGAGGAAGATGAAAAGCGTGAGCTGGCCGGCGGCCAGCACCGCTCGAATATTCGCCGGGTCGTTCTCCGGCTCACCGCCGGCGGTGGTCCGCTCCACCGTCGTCGGTTCGATGAAGGTGCCGGCCTGCGTCAGAGCGGTCGCTGCCGCGGTTTCATCAACACCGGCGTCGTCGGCCACCAACAGGGTTACCTGGCGGTCCACGTTCAGTGTGCGGGCCGTGTTCTCCACCACCTCGCGAAGCTCGAAACCCTCACCGGCGGCGGCGTACCACCGCAGAGTCACCGCCCCGTCGTCGCCGGATTCGGCCACCCAACCGACATCGACGGCCCGGCGGGCAACCTCGTCCCGGAGTTCCTGAGCCGAGTTGTAGCGCCGGACGGTCACGCCGTCGAGTTCCTCCACCACGTCGAGAACAGCCTGACTGGACTCGGTGGGGGATGGGTCCACCACCCCTACCAGGTTGTTACCGCCCTCTCCACCGATGGCCAGTCCGAGGGCGAACACGATCATCAACGGCAGGATGACCAGGAAGAACAGGTTGGACCGCTCGTTGAGGAGTCGGATCATGTTGGCCTTCACGATGGCGACAATGGCGTCGAGCGAGCTTGACGATGTCATGGCCGCACCGTCCTGCCCGCCAGCAGCAGCCCCGGCAGTCCCACAATCAGGGCGAAGATCAACATCGCCCCCGCCGGTGCAAGGGCCGCCGTCCACGGTTGGCCCCCGCTGAGCCTCACCAGGCCTTCACCGAACCAGTAGTGGGGGGTGATGCGGGACACGGTCCTGGCCAGGTCTCCCGACCGGGCGAGGGAGAAGAACGAGCCGCCCAGTATGCCCAACACCAACGCCAGCATGGACTGGATAGCCCCGGCCTGCTCGGGTGTCTCGGCCAGGCCCACCACGAGGGTGATGGTGGACACGGCGGCCGTCACCCCGGCGGCCACCAGTACGGCGACGCCCAGCAGGTTGCCCCACTGGGCCCCCAGCAGCACTGCCGAGAAGGCGATGAGGGAGGTCATGGAGGCCGCCCCGATGATGAAGCTGACCAGGAGTTTGGACAGCAGAATCTGCCACGCCGGCACCGGTGATGCCAGGAGCCTGGTCAGGGTTCCTTGTCGTCGCTCCTCCAAAAGGCCCAGGACCCCGAACCCCACGGTGAAGAACAGGAAGAACGTGGCCATACCGGCCGCCATCTGGGTCTTCAGGTCGACACCGCCCACGTCGTCGCCGGTGTCGGTGATGGTGATGGCCGCCTCACCGTCGGTAGCCAGGGCCAGGAACCGCTGCTGCACTTGCTCGGGCGATGACGATTCGACACCGAGAATCATCTCGGCGCCGATGGCGCGGCCGATACCGTCGACGGTTGCAGCCGACGACTCGGCCACCGCCCCCAGGATGGCGCCGCTGACCACGGCGTCGGAGTCCTGGATCATCTCCACCGTCGCTGGATCGGAACCGGTGACCACCAGGCCGGCGCCGATGTCGCCGTCCTCGATGGCGGCAACCAGGCCGTTGCGGTCGCCATAGTCGATGACGGCCAGTGTGTCGTCGGCTTCCAAGGACGACAGGGCGCCGTCCCGAATGGCCAACGCCACCGGGCTGTCCCCGTCGGCGGTGAACCCGACTTCGAGGTTGGATTGTGCCGGACCCTCGGCGGCAAGGGAGAACACAGCGATCAGGGCGGCCGGGGCGGCCAGGCCCAGCACCAGGGCCGACCGGTCCCGGAGTCGAGCCCAGAGATCCCTCCACACCAGGGCCCAGAGTGTTCCTCCCATCGTGGTTCCCTCCCTCAGTCTCTGAGTGCCGTGCCGGTGATGTGGAGGAACACCGAATCGAGCGACGGTTCGACCACCTGAATCTCGGCAACGCCCAGGCCGTGGCTCCCGAGTTCGGCAATGAGTTCGGGCAGCAGATGGGAGGCGTTGTCGACCAGGCACTCGATGGTGTGGTCGTCGACCAGCGAGGCGGCGACGACCCCTTGATGCCGGCCCAGGGCATCGACCGCGCCGTCGGTCGTCCCGCTGATCGAGATGCGGACCTTGTCGTGCTGATCGACGAGTGACACCAGCTCCCGTCGGGTACCGAGGGCCAGCAACGTGCCGTGATCGACGATGGCCACTCGACGGCAGAGGCGTTCGGCCTCCTCCATGTAGTGGGTGGTGTAGAGCACACTCATGCCGGTGGTGCCCAGTTCGGCCACGGCATCGAGAATGGCGTTGCGGCTCTGAGGGTCGATACCGACCGTGGGCTCGTCGAGGATCAGAAGCTTCGGTTCGTGGAGCATGCCGGCGGCGATGTTCAGCCGGCGCTGCATGCCTCCGGAGTACTCCTCGACCTTGTCCTGGGAGCGATCGGCCAGACCGACAACTTCGAGCACCTCTTCGATTCTGGCCTTGGCCGCCTTGCCCCGCAGCCCATAGAGGCGAGCGAAGAACGCCAGATTGTCCCAGCCGTTCATGTCGGTGTAGAGGGCGAGCTGCTGGGGGACAAGCCCGATGAGGTCCCGACCCCGGGTTGATTCCGATTCGATCGTCACCCCGTCGACGGTGATCGAACCGGAATCGGGTTCCAGCAAGCCGCAGATCATGGAGATGGCCGTGGTCTTGCCTGCGCCGTTGGGGCCCAGTAGACCGAAGGTCTCACCCGGTTCCACGACGAAGGACAGATCGTTGACGGCCACCAGCTCGTCGAACGTCTTGCGCAGGCCTTCGACCCTCAGCATCGCCGGTGCCGACTCCTCGGTGTTCATTCAAACCCCCAAATGCAGCTCGTAGCCAGACCGTACTAGAAACTCACTGTCACAGCAGCGGGCTAAGGTCCCGAATCATGGTCTATGCCGTGATTTCTCTCGTCGTTCTGGCCTTTGTGGCAGGGGCTATTGTCGGTTGGCTGGTCGCCGCCCGGTCATCGAATGTGGACCGCCGGGTACTCGACGAATTGCACCGCCACCAGGCCGAGAACCTCCGGCACGCCGTCGACACCATGGTCAACCTGGCATCGTCCAAGCTGGGTGACCAGCTGGCGGCCGGCAAGTCGGTCATCGACCGGGAGCACGAGGTGGTGGCGACCAAGGTCGGTGGGGTCGAGGCCGAGCTGAGGCGGGTGGGTGATCTCGTGGCCAACCTGCAAAAGGAGCGGGCCGAGCAGGCGGGCCAGTTGTCGTCGGGACTGGAGCAGGCCTTCCACGTCACCTCGGCGCTGGCCGAGACCACCCAGTCCCTCCGCCAGGCATTGGCCTCACCCAAGGCCCGGGGCCAGTGGGGTGAGCGCATGGCCGAGGATGTGCTTCGAGCCGCCGGATTCCTGGAGGGCACGAGCTATGTCAAGCAAACCAAGCTGGCCTCGGGCGGCGTGCCCGACTACACGTTTCCCCTACCCGCCGGCCATGTGGTCCACATGGACGTGAAGTTCCCGATCGACAACTACCTGCGATGGCTGGAGACCGACGATGAGACCAGGAGCGCCCAGTTGGCCAAGGCCTTCCAGCGTGATGCCCGGCAGCGGGTGAAGGAGCTGACCGAGCGGTCCTACATCGACCCGGCCACCACCGTCGACTATCTGTTGCTCTTCGTTCCCAATGAGAGCGTCTACGGATTCCTCCACGAACATGATCCGGAGCTGGTCGATTTCGCCATCGGCCACAAGGTGGTGCTGTGTTCACCCACAACCCTGTTCGCCGTGCTGGCCGTCATTCGTCAGGCCATGGACAACTTCATGGTCGAGCAACGCAGTCACGAGATCCTGGGCGCGCTTGGCGGCCTACGGGAGCAGTGGGAGCGTTGGGAGGAGCCGATGGACAAGATGCGGCGGGGTCTATTGTCGGCCCAGCGGGCCTTCGACGATCTGTCCGGGCCCCGGTCCCGCCAGTTCGAACGCCAGCTGGAGAAGCTGGAGTCGTTTCGCGACGCCGGAGCAAAAGACGGGGCGGGGCCGACATTGAGGCAGGTAGTCTGAACGGCGATGAGCCGGTTCTACATCACTACCCCGATCTACTACGTCAACGACGCCCCCCACATCGGTCATGCCTACCCGACGGTGACGGCCGATGCCATCGCCCGCTGGCACCGGCTGCTGGGTGAGAAGACGATGTTCGTGACCGGCACCGACGAACATGGTCTCAAGATTCAGAGGGCGGCCGAGGCCAACGGCATCACCCCACTGGAGCAGGCCGACCGCACATCCCAGCGGTTTCGGGATGCCTGGACGCTGCTCGACATCTCCAATGATCAGTTCATCCGCACCACCGAGCCGCGCCATCACCGCTCGGTCCAGGAGCTGCTGACCCGGGCCAAGGACAACGGCTACATCGAGAAAGGCTCCTATGTCGGCCACTACTGCGTGGCCTGCGAGGCCTACTACAACGACGACGACCTGATCGACGGCTCGGTCTGCCCCATCCATGAACGTCCGGTGGAGTGGTTGGAGGAGGAGAACTACTTCTTCAAGCTCACGGCATTGGAATCGGAGTTGCTGGATTGGCTCAACGGGCCCCATGTCTTCCCCGAAGGCAAACGCAACGAGGCGCTGGGCATCGTCAAGCTCGGTCTGGAGGACGTGTCGATGACCCGCACCTCCATCGACTGGGGTGTGCCCGTGCCGTGGGATGACGACCATGTGTTCTACGTCTGGTACGACGCCCTGATCAACTATGCCACCGCCGTCGGCTTCGGAACCGACGAGGACGAGTTCAACCGGTGGTGGCCCGAAGTCCATCACATCATCGGCAAGGACATTCTGCGGTTCCACTGTGTGTACTGGCCGGCCATGCTGATCGCCGCCGGGCTCCAGCCCCCCAAGGAGGTTCACGTCAGTGGGTTCCTGCTGCTCGGGGGGAAGAAGCTGTCCAAGACCGGTCTCACCCAGATCGCGCCGGCCGACCTGGTAGAGGACTTCGGTGTCGACGGGTACCGCTACCACTTCCTGCGCGACGTCTCGTTCGGGCCCGACAGTGAGTTTTCGTACGAGCAGATGGTGGCACGTTACAACTCCGATCTGGCCAACACCCTGGGCAACCTGCTGAGCCGGGTCACCACCGTGGTCCAGAAGAAATGTGGTGGTATCGGCCCCGCGCCCGATGTCGACAGCGCGCTGGGCAAGGTGGCGGCCGACAGCTACGCCGCTGCCGCCGAGGCTTGGGATCGGCTTCAGGCCCCGTTGGCCATGGAGGCCACGTGGCAGTTGATCCGCGAGGCCAACGCCTATCTGGAACGGCACGAGCCGTGGAAGATGGAAGAGGGCTCGCCCGAGGTCCAGCGGGTCATGGGCGACGCGCTGGAGGTGCTGCGGTGGGCCGCCATCATGGCCAGCCCGGCCCTGACCCGGGCATCGGAGGCGATCTGGGCCGCTATCGGCCTCGATGGTACCCCCACTGATCAGCGCCTGCCCGAAGCCGCGGCCTGGGGTCTGTATCCCGGTGGTTTGACCGTGACCAAGAGCGCGCCGCTGTTCCCCCGTCTCAAAGCCGAGTAGAAGTCGAGTAGCCCCCGTGTGGTTCGACAACCACTGCCACCTGACCAGCCTGAACGTGGAACCGGCCGAGGCGGTGGCGGCGGCCGCCCAGCGGGGAGTCGACCGGTTGCTCACCGTGGGCTGCACGGTGGAAGACTCGCGACGGGCCATCGCCATTGCCGCCGACTTCGCCAACGTGTGGGCCACAGCCGGGGTCCATCCCCACGATGCCAAACTCGGCATCGACGGCCTGGAGGCATTGCTCGAGGATCCGGCCCTCGGCGATGTCGTGGCGGTGGGGGAGTGCGGGCTGGACTTCTACTACGACCACTCACCCCGCGACGTCCAGGCCGAGATGTTTGCAGCCCAGATCGAGTTGGCCCACCGCCATGACCTGGCGCTGGTCATTCACAGCCGCGACGCCTGGGACGACACCTTCGCCGTGCTCGATCGGGAGGGTATTCCCGACCGAACGGTGTTCCATTGTTTCACCGGAGGAGCCGACGAGGCCCGGGCCGCAGTGGAACGAGGGGCCTATCTGTCATTCAGCGGCATCATCACCTTCCCCAGCGGGCAGGACCTGCGGGATGCCGCCGCCATCTGCCCCCCCGACCGCATTCTGGTCGAGACCGATTCCCCCTATCTGGCTCCGATTCCCCATCGGGGCAAAGCCAATCAACCGGCCAATGTGGCCATTGTCGGTGAGTTCGTGGCCGAACTGCTCGGCCGGACCGCCGAGGAGTTCGCCGCCGTCACCACGGCCAACGCCCGAGCCCTGTACCGTCTCTGATACTCCATGGCCCTGACCAGAGCGGAGACCCGTCAGCTGCTCGACGACTTCGACATGGGTCCGAGCCGGGCTCTGGGTCAGAACTTCCTGTGCGACGCCGGCATGGTGGACAAGATCGTGCGGCTGGCCCGGGTCGGCCCCGGTGATCACGTCATCGAGATCGGGCCGGGCCTCGGGTCCCTGACACTGGGATTGTGCCGAACCGGGGCCGGTGTCATCGCCGTCGAGATCGACCGGTACCTACTGGCCCCCCTCCGACGGACGGTGGGCGCCTTCGAACGCTCGGGGCAGCTGACCATCATCAACGACGACGCCATGACCCTCGACTGGTCCCGGGTCATCGAACCCGGCATCGACTACTCGGTGGTGGCCAACCTGCCCTACAACATCGCCACCCCCCTGATTCTCGATCTGGTGGCCGACCAGCCGGCACTCAAACGGTGGGTGGTGATGGTCCAGCGGGAAGCGGGGGAGCGGCTGGTGTCCCGACCGGGTTCGAAAACCTATGGGATCCCGTCGGTGCTGCTTGCCTACTGGGCCGAGGCCCGATTGGCCGGATCCGTGCCCGCCGGCCTGTTCTTCCCCCGACCCAACGTCGAGTCGGTGCTGGTGGTGATCGAGCGACGGGCCGACTCCCGGGTTCCCGGTGAGTTCGATCAACTGGCTCGGCTGGTGCGAACGGCCTTCGGTCAGCGGCGAAAGATGCTGCGACGTAGCCTGAGCGGGGTGATGACCGTCCAGACCATGGAGGCCGCCGGTATCGACCCGACGGCCCGGCCCGAGCAGCTGTCCCTCGATGACTGGATTCGGCTTGCTACGGTGACGGCGTGAGCGCCCCGGGAGAATCGGTGCGACTGCTGGCACCGGCCAAGCTGACGCTCGAGTTGCGGATAACCGGTGTGCGCCCCGACGGGATGCATCTCATCGATGCCGAGATGGTGACGGTAGATCTCTACGACACCCTCGATCTCACCGTCGGTCGACGGGGTCTGACCGTCATTGGTGGTGGCGACGACATCCCGATCGGGCCCGACAATCTGGTGCAGCGGGCCCTCGATCTGGTCGACGTGACCGCGTCGGTTCGGCTGACCAAGCGTATTCCGTCCCAGGCCGGTCTGGGAGGAGGATCGTCCGACGCCGGCGCCATCCTCCGATGGGCCGGATTCGACGACCTCGAGGCTGCGGCACGCCTCGGGGCCGATGTCGCATTCTGCACCGTCGGCGGCCGGGCTCGGGTCGGCGGCATCGGCGAAGTGGTGGCCCCGCTTCCGCACCGGAACCTGACGTTCACCCTGCTCACACCACCGGTTGCGTGCCCAACCGGCGCCGTGTACCGGGTGTGGGACGAATCCGATCGACAGCCCGGTGGTTCCGGCAATGATCTGGAGGAGGCGGCGCTCACCGTGGCCCCCGAGCTGGCTCGATGGCGCGACGAGCTGGCCGATGTCAGCGGTCGTCGCCCTCGCCTGGCCGGTAGTGGTTCGACCTGGTTCGTGGAGGGGGCGTTCCCCGGCCCGGGCCGAGTGGTGTGTAGCACCGTCCCGAGGGAGGCGTGACCCTTCTTCCTGCTGCTACTTCTTGTTCCGTCGCTGAACCCGGGTGCGCTTGAGCAACTTGCGATGCTTCTTTTTCGCATCCGCTTCCGACGTTTCTTGATGAGCGATCCCATGAGGCGTCAGAGGCTAGCCGGATCGGTCTCGCTCGACACCGGTCGCGGGGAGAAACTAGTGGTATCGACATGTAGGAGCGGCAGTGAATTCCGAGACAGCGACGGCAAACACCGATACGGTTGAAGGGGCGCCGATCGCGGGTAGTTCAACTGGCAGAACACCAGACTTTGAATCTGGGGGTTGCAGGTTCGAGCCCTGCCCCGCGAGCAGACCACAGCGACAGACGACGTGACACGGCGACGCGGCGCGAACAGCGTGACCAAGAACTATTTCGGGCGAGGGCTCAAGCGGGCCCCAGTTTGTCCGATGGAGTACTATCTCCCCCGATACTGCGAAGGCCGGCAACACGGTTGTCGGCCTTCGTGGCTTTTCCCGACAATCCTTTCGGCAACGTGGTTACCCCTTCAGGTACCTTCATCGACTAGAACATGAATATGAGCGTTCGATCACTATCCGGCCTGGTAGCCGCAACCAGTGACGGGGAGCCGATGCGCTCGGCCCGTCCCAAACCCATTCATCTCCTGTGCGGACGGCCGATGGCCTCCTACGTGCTGGACACGCTGGGAGCCGTCGGCGTGCGTCAAGCCGTCGTCGTCACCGGCAGCAACGGTGGGCGGGTGTCGAAACGTCTGTTGGAGGACTCACCCACGTTCCCGGTTCGTTTCGTCGAGCAGGCCGAGCAGCTCGGCAGCGCCGATGCCGCACTGCTGGGTGTGTCGGGTTTCGACGACTTCGACGAAGACGACGAGGATCTGCTCTTCGTGCCTGCCGATCTTCCCTTGCTCCGTCCGGCCACACTGGACGGCCTCGTCGCCGACCACCGTTCGAGCGGTGCCGCCTGTACCGTCCTCACCGCACGCCGGAGTTACGCCACCACCGTCCCGAAGCCGGTGGCGGATTGGATGGAGAGACGGGATGAGCGGGAGTTGATCGTTCGGGACAAGCGGGATCGAGTTCGAGCCGTCATGCCAGGCTGGGGCGACCTGGGCCGTGCCGGTTCGGTCGACAACTCCGAGCCGGGTGAAGGGCTGGAACCGGAGATCTCGCTCGGTGTGTTCTGCATCCGTCGCGGCCTGCTGGCCCCGGCGCTACGCCGGGTCAGGCCTTCGGCCGACGGTGTGGTCCGGTTCAGCGCCGTGATCGAGGTATTGGCCGAATCGGGCCACAGCTGCGGCACGTCACCGACCACCGAGATCGGTGATTTCATTCCGGTCGACAACAGGGTCCAGCTGGCCGACGCCGAGGCCGAGCTGCGGCGTCGAACGAATCGCTTCTGGTTGTCTCGTGGTGTCAGCATGGTCGACCCCGAGCACACCTATCTCGACGCAACGGTCGAACTTGGTACCGACGTCACCCTGTTTCCCGGCACCATTCTCCAGGGCGGCACGATCATCGGTGACGGCTGCGAGATCGGCCCCGATGTCCACCTCGATCGATGCCAGATCGGCGAGAACACCCGAATGGCCAAGACCACGGCCGCACTGGCCACGGTGGGCGACAACTGCGTGGTCGGCCCGTTCGCCGCCCTGGAACCCGGCGCCCACATTGCCGATCGCACCGTGACCGGCCCGTTCTATGCTGGAACCAACAGCACCTAGAGGAGTCGTCGTGAGGGGGCCCCATGGAAGTAGTAACCACGAAACGCCTCCACCTGTTCTCGGGACGCCATAACCACGAGCTGACCGACCTGGTGGCCCGAAATCTGGGGGTCGAGGTGACCGAGGCCAACCTCGGTCAGTTCTCCAACGGTGAGTTGCACTGCAAGTTCTCCGAGTCGGTCCGGGGCTCCGATGTCTTCATCGTCCAGAGCCACGGCGAGTCGGAGGGGCGCTCCCTCAACGACGCCATCATGGAGCACCTCATCATGGTCGACACGGCCCGTCGGGCCTCGGCCAAGCGGATCACCGCCGTCATGCCGTTCTATGGCTACGGTCGCCAGGACCGCAAAGCCGAGGGCCGGGAACCGATCACGGCCCGGCTGGTGGCCGACCTGTTCAAGGCCGCCGGCGCCTCCCGACTGGTCTCCATCGATCTCCACAGTGGCCAGATCCAGGGGTTCTTCAACGGACCTGTCGACCATTTGACCGCCATGCCGGTCCTGGTCAACCGGCTCAAGGACTATGGCGACGACCTGGTGGTCGTCTCTCCCGACGCCGGTCGGGTGAAGGTGGCCGAACGGTACGCCCAGCAACTGCACGCCGATCTGGCCATCGTGCACAAACGCCGGATCAAGGGTCTGAAGAACGTGGCCGAGGCCAAGGACATCGTCGGCGAGGTCGACGACCGGCACTGTGTCCTCATCGACGACATGATCGACACTGCGGGCACCATCACCCAGGCCGCCGAGCTGTTGACCGAGCGGGGTGCCCGGTCGGTGCTGGCCGCCGCCACCCACGGTGTATTCAGCGGCCCGGCCGTCGACCGGCTCAAGAACTCGGTGATCGACAAGGTCATCGTGACCGACACGCTACCCATGCCGTCGGAGAAGCGGTTCGACAGCCTGGAGATCCTGTCGGTTTCCGCCCTCATCGCCGATGCCATCCGTGCCGTGTTCGAAGACACCTCGGTCAGCCGGATCTTCGACGGGCAAAATCTGAACTGATCGCCGGTCGGTTCGGGCCGGGCGGGGCGGTATGATCACATGCTGGCATAGACGCCCTACCAGCACGTCACCCGAGAATCGACAGCAATCATGGACCAGACCGTTGTGAAAGCAGAAGTCGGCCGCAAGGCCGGCTCCCGATCGTCCCGCCGCCTGCGGGCCGAAGGCTGGCTCCCTGCCGTTGTGTACGGTATGGACAAGCCCCCCAGGCCGGTGTCGGTATCATACGCCGAGCTCCGGGATGTGTTGAGCACGGAGGCCGGACTCAACAAGGTGTTCACTCTCGAGGTCGAGGGCACTCCGGAAACCGTGATCTGCCGGTCCATTCAGCGGGATCCGATCAAGCGGATCGCCATCCACGCCGACTTCATTCGCATCGATCCCAAGAAGCCGGTCGTGGTCATGGTGCCGATCGTGCTCGTCGGTGACGATTCGGCCATCGTGGATCAGGGCGGCCTCATCGAGCAGGCCCGTTTCGAACTCGAGATCGAGGTTCCGGCCGACTCCATTCCTCTCGCCATCGAGGCCGACGTCACCGGACTGACCCTTGACGATCGAATCGCTGTTGGTGACCTGAAGCTTCCCGCCGGTGCTTCCACCACCATCTCTCCCGAGATCTCGATTGCCGCCCCGGTGGTGTCGCGGGCCGCTGCGTTGATGGACGAACTCGAGGCCGCGGAAGCCGAGGAAGCCGCGGAGGCCGCCGAAGGCGAGGAAGGCGAGGGAGGCGGGGCCGGCGACGAGGCCGAGGCCTCCGACGGCGCCGGATCGGACGAGTAGTCCGGGGACGTGTCCGCCTTCTCCCGTCGTTTTGGCGATCCGGGGCGTAAGCGCAAGGGCACGCCTGCCGATCTGCTCATCATCGGGCTGGGCAACCCCGGCCTACAGTTTGCGGGTACCCGCCACAATGTCGGTGCCGCCGTCGTCCAGGAGCTGGCCGACCGGGCCGGCACCCGGCTCAAGAAGAGCAAAGCCCGAGCCCTGACCGCAGGTGTGCTCATGAACGACAAGCGGGTTGTGCTGGCCTTCCCCCAGACCTTCATGAACAACTCGGGTGAATCGGTCCGCCTGCTGGTCCGGGGCTACGGCATTCAGGAGGCCAACCACATCGTGATCGTGCATGACGAGCTCGATTTGGAGACCGGCCGTCTGCGGCTCAAGGAAGGCGGTGGGCTGGCCGGCCACAACGGTTTGCGCTCCATCACCCAACACATCGGAACCACCGAGTACGTTCGCCTCCGGATCGGTATCGGCCGGCCCCCGGCGTCCCAATCCGGGGCCGACTACGTGCTTCGTCGACCGGGCCGAGCCGAGAAGGCGGAGCTGGACGCCGCAGTGCAACGGGCGGCCGATGCGGTGGAACTGGTGACCGAGGTCGGGGTCGACACGGCCATGGCCACCGTCAACCAACGACCCGGGTCGATCTGAACGTGGCTTTCCGACAACTGGCCAGCCGGCTGGCTCGAGATGATGCCATCACCCGGGTAGTGGGACGGGCGGCCTCGGTCCTGGCCGTGGCCGAGCCGGCCCGAGCCATGACCATGGCGGCGCTGGTACTGGGATCCGATCGACGGCCGGTCCTGGTGGCCGCGCCGACGTCGACCGAGGCCGACCGCCTGGTCGCCGACCTGGAGGTCTATCTCGGCCCGGACGAGGTCATGGCCTTCCCGGCGTGGGAGACCCTTCCTTTCGAGCGCATCAGCCCCTCCATCGAGGCCATGGGCAAGCGGCTGCGAACCCTTTGGTACCTCCAGGACCCGGCCCGGTGTCCTCAGGTGGTGGTAGCCCCGCTCCGGGCGCTGCTGCAGCGACTGAGTCCCCACGCCGAGGATGTCGAACCCATCATCATCGGGGCCGAGGATCTCCTCGACCAGGACGATCTGGTACGACGGCTGGTTTCCTTCGGCTACCGTCGCGAAGCCCAGGTCGAACATCGGGGTGAGATCGCCGTTCGGGGCTCCATCATCGATGTGTTCCCCTCGACGGCCGACGGTCCGTATCGCATCGACCTGTGGGGGGACGAGGTCGACCGGCTGTGCGAGTTCACCATCGCCGACCAACGCTCGACCCGGGACCGGGCCGAGGTCGAGATCTTCCCGTGCCGGGAGTTGTTGGCGTCCGACGACATCAGCGAGCGGGCCGAGTCCCTACTGGGGGCCGAGCCGTGGGGCCGGGAACAGTGGCAGCGGCTGGCCGACGGTGAGCTGTTCGAAGGCATGGAGTCGTGGCTGCCATGGCTGACCGACGGCGAGCGCATGATCACCGATCTCATGCCGGCTGACGGTCTCATCGTCTTGGTCGAGCCCCGGGTCATGCGGGACCGGGGTGCCGACCTGTTGGCCGAGGAGGGCGATCTGGCCGTGAGCCTGGCCCGGACGTGGGGTGCCGACGACAAGGGTGGCTCGTTCCCCACCCTGCACCTGCCATTCGACCGGTTGCTGGCCCGTACCCCGGTTCGCTCCGTCTCCATCACCGCGGTACCCGAGGGGCCGGACGTGGCGGTGGTTCCGGCTTCGGGTTGGGAACCGCCGGGGGAGACGCTGGCGGCCCGGATCCGGCAACTGGTGTCCGACGGGGCCCGGTTGGTGGTCAGCGCCGACGGCGCGGGCTCGGCCCCCCGGGTTCGTGACCTGCTGGCCGAGTGGGGCACCGAGCCGGCCGACCATGGCATGGCCCTGCCCGAGCAGGTGGGTCCGGGGGCCCACCTGGTGGTGGCCCCGGTGCAGCGAGGTTTCGTCCTGGCAGAGGCCGGTATCGCCGTGCTCACCGAAGCCGATCTGACCGGTCGTCGTCGCGCCCATCGGCGGTCCCGGCCCCGGAAGCGTCAGAGCGAGGGGTTCTTCGACGAGCTCCAACCGGGCCACTACGTGGTCCACCACCAGCACGGGGTCGGTCGTTTCGCCGGCATGGTCAAGCGAGCCATCGGGGGCCATGAGCGGGACTACCTGCTCCTGGAGTATCGGGGTGACGACAAGCTCTACCTGCCCACCGACCAGATCGACCTGATTCGACCGTTCACCGGGACCGACCAGCCCACCCTGCACCGGCTCGGAGGCTCCGATTTCGCCAAGGCCAAGGCGAAGGTTCGCTCGGCCGTAGCCGAGATCGCTCAGGAACTGGTGGTTCTGTACCAGAAGCGGGTCAATGCCGAGGGTCATGCCTTCGCCCCCGACACACCGTGGCAGGAAGAGGTCGAGGCCGCCTTTCCCTACGAACTCACGCCAGATCAGGCCTCGGCCATGGTCGACATCAAGCAGGACATGGAGCGGCCGGTGCCCATGGACCGGCTGGTGGTCGGCGATGTCGGATTCGGGAAGACCGAGTTGGCTTTGCGGGCCGTGTTCAAAGCGGTCCAGGACGGCCACCAGGCCGCCATCCTGGTGCCGACGACGCTGCTGGCTCAGCAGCACTACCAGACGTTCGTGGAACGGTTTGCACCCTATCCCATACGGGTCGAGGTGCTGAGCCGGTTCCTGACCCCGGCCCAGGCCCGATCGGTGGTGGAGACCACGGCGTCGGGCAAGGTCGACGTGCTCATCGGCACCCATCGCATTCTGTCCGATGACGTTTCCTTCGATCGGCTCGGTCTGCTGGTGGTGGATGAGGAGCAGCGGTTCGGGGTCACCCACAAGGAGGCCATGAAGGGCCTGAAGGACCAGATCGAAGGACGGTCTGCCATCGATGTGTTGACCCTGTCGGCCACGCCGATTCCCCGGACCCTGGAGATGAGCCTGACCGGGATTCGTGACCTCTCGGTGCTCAACACCCCTCCTGCCGACCGTCAGCCCATCATGACCTACGTCGGCGAGTACGACGAACGGGCGGCGGCCGAGGCCATGCGACGGGAGCTGCTGCGGGAGGGTCAGGTCTTCTTCGTTCACAACCGGGTCCAAAGCATCGAGAAGGTGGCCCAGGATCTGCGAAACCTGGTGCCCGAGGCCCGTATCGCCGTGGCCCACGGCCAGATGGACGAGGGCACCTTGGAAAAGACGGTGCTCGACTTCTGGGAGGGGGAGTACGACGTGCTGGTGTGCACCACGATCATCGAGTCCGGCATCGACATGCCCACCGTCAACACTCTGGTCGTCGATCGGGCCGAGCTGCTGGGCCTGGGTCAGCTCCACCAGCTTCGGGGTCGGGTCGGACGGTCGGGCCAGCGGGCCTATGCCTACCTCTTCACCCGGCCCGATGTCGCCCTCACCGAGGAGGCCTACGAACGGCTCAAGACGATCGGTGAGGCCACCGACCTGGGATCGGGATTCCAGATCGCCATGCGGGATCTGGAAATCCGGGGAGCCGGGAATCTCTTGGGAACCGGCCAATCGGGTCACATTGCCGCCGTGGGCTACGATCTCTATTGCCAGATGGTGACCGAGGCTGTGGCCGAATTGAACGGGCGCCCGATCGAGGCACCGATCGACATCAAGATCGATCTTCCCGGAGCGGCCAACCTACCCACCGAGTATGTGGCCGGTCAGAGCCAGCGGCTCGAGGCCTACCGCAAGCTGGCTGCGGTTCGATCCATCGACGCCGTGGATCAGATCCGTCAGGAATGGCTGGATCGCTACGGGCCCGCCCCCGAACCGGCGGAGCGGCTCCTGGACGTCGCCCGCATCCGCGCTCACTGCGCCCGCCTGGGGGTCACCGAGGTCCTGGTCATCAAAGGTCCCGGGTTCGGCGGCCCGGAGTTCATCGCCAAACTGGGACCGGTCAACCTGAAAGCCAGCCAGGAGATCCGATTCAAGCGGCTGTTTTCGTCCGGGGTGTGGAAACCTCGGGAATACGATGACCGTGGTGGCCAGCTCCAGGTTGGGCTGAAAAGAAAGGACGCGGTGGCCGATGACATGGTCACCTTTTTCGCCACCATGTTTCCGCCCGAGGAAGCGTGACGTTCCCCCGATTCCTGGCAGCGGGCCCCGACCTCGAGTCCGGTCGTGGTCGACCGGATTGCACAACGACGTGGCAGCCGGTCCGGCCGGGGCGCCGCCGGGCCATCGTTCGCCGGTCGACCGGACTGTCGGCCGACTTCAACGGTAAGTAGGCTGGGCGGTCATGAACGACCGCAACCGGGAAACCGAGCGACCGGTACACCTCGAGGGTGGACCCGTGGACTGGGGTCGCCTGGTCGACGATCTGAACCGCCTGCTGCGACTCCGAACCACGCCCATCGGCATGAAGCTCTTCCAGTCCCGCCACGAGATGGAGGCGGTGGCCCGGATACGGCGGCCGACGGCGGTTCACACCACCGACCAGATCGTGGCCATGGCCGCCCGGCTGGGCTGGACGGTTGGAATCACCTACGACGACCTCGTCGGCGCTCAGTGCGGGGCCGTGATCGGTCTGCATCCCCGGGACGAGGAGTGGCTGTCGGGTCGCCCGATGGCCGGCGTATGGTTCGAGACCGAGGACGACGCCTCGCAACACCAGCACGCCATGCACACCGTGCCCTACGGCGAGTACGAGGCCATGGCCGTGTCCCCCCTGGTGACGGGCCGACTCGACCCTCCCGACATCTGTCTGATCTATGCCACCCCGGCCCAGATGATCCTGCTCATCAACGGCCTCCAGTGGTCGGGGTACCGCGCCTTCGAGTGGGGTTGTGTCGGTGAGTCGGCCTGTGCTGATTCGTGGGGGCGGGCCCTCACCACCGGCCAACCCAGCGTGTCCATTCCCTGCTATGCCGAGCGCCGCTATGGGGGAGTGCAGGACGATGAGCTGCTGATGGCCACCCCGCCGGCCTTCCTGCCCAAGGCGGTGGCCGGTCTGGAGGCGCTGGCCGGCAACGGGCTGCGCTACCCGATTCCTCCCTACGGCATTCAGAGCGATGCCACCGCCGGGCTCGGTGTGTCCTACAGCTGACGGCCGGCTCGCTTCGAAAAGAGGAGAGTGCGTGGCCCGGCCACCACCAAGGCCGGGCCACGCGGATCCCCCGAAGGGGAGTCCGGCGGCGAACAAGATATGTCCGCCGCTGAGGAATCAGTGTGGCGTATCACCCCTAGTCCTTGTGGGTAAACCTGGTTGGGTAGTGTTCCCCGGCCCGGCACACTTGCCCCGTGGATCGGTCCGACATCGAAGCCGTGGTGTTCGATATGGGCGGTGTACTGGTTCGGCTGGGCTCGCTTCCCGACCTGCTCGCCATGGATGGCGGAGCCGACTGGTTCTGGCCCCGTTGGCTCGCCAGCCCGGCGGTGCGGGACTTCGAGCGGGGAGCCATCACCCCCGACGATTTCGCCCGGAGCTTCGTGGACGAGTTCTCCCTCACCATCAGCCCCGAGGAGTTCCTGCACAACTTCTCCCGGTTCTGTCAGGGTCTTTTACCCGGCGCCGTCGACCTCGTGCGGTCGGTCCCGCCGGCGATCACCACTGCGCTGTTGAGCAATACCAACGACCTGCACTGGCGAACCCAGCCCGATGCCGCCACCTTGGCCACGCTCTGTCACCACAACTTCCTGTCCTATCGCATGGGATTGCTGAAGCCGGACCGACCCTGCTTCGACCACGTCACCAACTCCCTCGGTGTCGATCCGAAAGCCGTGCTCTTCCTGGACGACAACCACATCAACGTGCAAGGAGCCCGAGCCGCGGGTTGGCAGGCCGAGGCGACCCGAGGCGTGGAGGAGGCGACCGAGGCGCTGGTCCACCACGGCGTCATCAGAGGCCGCTGACAGGGTGCGCTAGGTTCGGCTGACGCTCTCGAACACGAAGGTGCGACGACCGAGGGCCACGGTTTCCCCCGACCGCAACTCCACCGGATGACCGGGGGTCAGCTGGTTCCACCGCTCGTTCGTGGCATCCCAGATGTAGGTCCCGTTCGTCGATTCCATGTCGATGAGCTGAACCGTCCAGCCCGTCAGCCTCAGCTCGGCGTGGGTCCGGGACAACGTGTCATTGTTGTCATGCACCGTCAGCAGCTCGGTCGAGGAGTCACCCGAGACCTTGGGCTCCCGCCCGATGACGTAGGATCGATCCAGGCCGAAGCTGGAACCGTCGTCGAAAACGATGAAGCCCAGCGTGGGGCGAGGCCGCACCACAGGATTGGGCGTGAGGTGCAGCATTGACATGCCGCACACCATGCAGTACGCGGACCGAGGGTTGTTGAAGTGGCCCCGGGAGCAGAGAATGCCCTCCACCTCGACCCGACCCGAATCCTTGGGCATGGGCGACGCCGGATCCCCCGCCTCACCATCCTCGCTCCGCCGGCTCACCGGCAGCGGTGTGACCTCGGTCGGCTTGTCGACGTCGATCAGGAGCACGGACCGGAACGGGGCGGCCAGCGACTCCTCGCCGATGGTGGCATCACCGCCGGCCGGTACGGCCTGGTAGTGGCCGACGTCGGCATAGCCGGGATCCGGTTCCCGGCCGATGGGTTCGGCCTCGGGCTGGGCCGACGAACGTGGCACGGACTGGGCCGGCAACGAGGTTGGTGGGGCCATGTCCCCAATGCCGGGGGGTTCGCTGCCGGGCAGGGAGATGAGGCTCAGCCCGGCACCGGGCGCCACACCCCGACGCAGGTCGAACGGTGGCACCGGGTCGGCTGCCTTCGACAGGTTGGAGGCACGAATCGTGATGCGCTGGGCCTTGTTCGACAGCTGTTGCTTGGCCACACCGTTGTGCCCGCTGAGGATCAGCTCACCATCGATCAGGATCTCGACCGGGCCGAAGACGACGCCCATTGGCCCGCCGGTGGCTTCCACCACCATACCCATGGATCGAAGCCGGTTCTCCGACAGCAACGAATTGATGGCCCGGATGACGGTCTGTGACGTCGGGTTGGCCTCCAGCGATGCAAACATCTGGTCGACCAGCAGGTCATGGGCGCCGTCGCTGGGGATGACGAGGGCGATGTCGGGCCAGCGGGCCACCACCCCGAGACCCCGATGGATTTGGCCTGCTCGCAGATCGAGATCGGTCATGCCTGGAGCGTCCCTGCCTGCCGGGCCGCCTCATCGGAGATCGAGATGGCCAACTCGTCGGCTGTCGTCGGCCTGTCGGCGGGGTCGGCGGCTACCACGGCCTCGATGATGCGGCGTTCACCATTGCGAAGGGCATCACCCATGACCGGTTTCTCGTTGAGGAGGAAGCGGAGGGCGTCGACCAGCGAATTGCTGGGAAGCAGGGGATAGATGCTGATTCCTGTCAGCACCTTGTGGAGCGTCGCTCCCAGGGCCCAGATATCACTGGCCCGGGACGCCGGTTGACCCTGGATGATCTCGGGCGACAGGTATTCGATGGCACCCATCTGGGCCGCCCCGGTGATGGTCTGACCCGGACTCAGCAACTGAGAGATACCCACGTCGGCCAGCTTGGCGTGACCCTCGGCCAGGATCACGTTCCCGGGCCGGACGGCCCGGTGGGCGATGCCGACCTCGTGGAGAGCGTGGGCGCCCCTGGCGGCGTCGGCCAGGGCCCGGAGCACGTCGACCCGGGAGAAGGGGCGGGACGGACGGGTCAACGACCCCCCGGGCACGTACTCGCCGGCGATGTAGATCAGGTTGCCCTGCTGGCCCACGTCGTAGATGCGGTGAAGGCAGGGTGACTCAACCGAGGCGTAGAGCTGTAGATGACGAGCCAGGCGGGCGAACTCGGCGTCGCTGGCGGCATGAACCATGGTCTTGACCGCAACGTTCTGGTCGCTGACGCCGAGGCGCGCCGGTGGACGGGCCAGCCAGTACTGGCCCTGGCTGCCCTCGCCGAGCTGTTGAAGTACCTCGTAGTCTGCGATTTGCTGCATGGTCGAGTATCGGCGTTCCCGGACGCCCAGACGCTCACAAAGGTTGGCGGTTCGCCGGCATGGCCCCACCGACTTTCCGCCACCGCTACTATTCTATGGCCGCGAACCCAATCTGGCTCAGTCGGAGCGGTTTCGATGCCGGGGCGCCCCACCCAACCGACTGTTTGGCGCCGTTCATTGATAGTTTCGAGTGACGGCCCCCTCGTTTGGGGTCGTCTATCAGAGGAGATACATATGGGCGCATTCGATTTCATCCGCGAGGCTGGAGCCAAGGTCGGTATCGGCGACAGCAAGGAGGAGAAGCAGGCCAAGGCGGCGTCGGCATCAGCCGAACGAGCGGCCGAAATGGCCAAGCGCATCCGGGAGCGGAAGGCGGCGGCAGCCAAGGCCGAGCGCATGGAGAAGTTCGACGAGACGAAGAAGGCGTGGGGCCTCGAGACCTACGTCAAGGAGCTCGGCATCGAGATCGAAGATCTTGACATCCGCTACGACGACGGCACCGCCACCATCACCGGCACGGCCAAGAGCCAGGAGGAACGGGAGAAGGCCATCCTTGCCGTCGGGAACGTCGAGGGCGTCGGCACCGTACAGGACGACGTGAAGGTCTCCGAGGAGACCGAGGAGTCCGACATGCATGTGGTCGTGTCCGGCGACACCTTGAGCAAGATCGCCAAGGAATATTATGGCGACGCCATGAAGTACCCCGTCATCTTCGAGGCCAACCGGCCCATGCTGAAGGACCCCGACAAGATCTACGTCGGCCAGGTCCTACGGATCCCCGAGCTGTCGTAGTCGAAGGATCACGTTCGAACGCGTGAAGGCGATGCGGGCGCCGGGAGGTCAACGCTTCCCGGCGCCCGGCGCGTCCCGCGCCCGGCCCTCGCCGGTGCGGGGTTCGATCGTCGGACGGAACTCTTGACCAGAACCACCCGGGGGCCGATTGCGATATCGGAGCCATGGATCGAGACAAGGATCGAATTCGAGGTCGAGCAGATCGACAACGTGAGCTGGAGCTGCTGCGCCGGCACACCCCCGTCATCCGCTACGACGAGTCGCGAGCTGTTCTTTCCCGTGGCCGTCGACGGTTACGTCCACTCCTGTTCGCTGGTTGTCAACGGCGAGGTGGTCGTGGAGCCCGGGCACCTCACACGGGCCTCGCTGACCGGTCGATTGCCTGACGGAGCCCATCTTCAATTCGTATCCGATGCCGACCGGCGGGCCGTGGTCCGAACCGACGCCCGAAAGCTCGCTCGGCACCTGCTGGGCCCGAGGTTGGGTCGGGTCGGTTTGTTCGGCCGCATTGTCGACGCGCTGTTCCTGCTCAGCGTGTTCTTTCGCCCCACCACTCCTCGCCTGACCACACCGGTGGCCGCGGCCAAGGTGGCCGAGCTCGACTCCGGCCCGGTGCCGGTGGTCTACGGTCGGGTGGTCGAGGTGGCCAACTGGCTGGTCCTCCACTACGCATACTTCTACGCCATGAACGACTGGCGCACCGGGTATCGGGGGCTCAACGACCACGAGGGCGACTGGGAGCAGGCATGGATCATGTGCGATCCGGAGAACGCCAAGCCGATCTGGGTGGTGGCCTCAAATCACGACTACTACGGTTCCGACCTGCGCCGTCACTGGGATGATCCCGAGCTGGCCCGGGTCGGGGGCCGCCCCATGCTGTTCGCCGGCGCCGGATCCCATGCCCTGTACTTTCACCCCGGTGACTATGTAACCCGAATCGAGGTGCCGGGGCTGCGGTGGCTGTTCCGGCTTCAGCGGTGGACGCGACGGGCGCTGCGTATCCGGGATCAGGCGGCCGAACGTGGTCTCGGTCCGGCACTCGGTGTGCCCTTCGTCGATGCCGCCCCCGGCGACGGTACCCAGCACGATCGTTGGGATCTGCGACACCTCGACGATGATATTCCGTGTTTCGGCCAGTTTCGGGGTCTGTGGGGCTTGGACACCGGCGATCCCACGAACGGGGAACGGGGCCCATCGGGTCCGAAGTTCGACCGGAACGGGAAGATACGGTTGTCGTGGGCCGACCCGGTCGGCTTTGCCGGGCTGCACGGCTCCAATCCACCGTCGAGGGTTCCTTCCGAGGCGGTCCTGATCAACATCAAGGCCACATTGGCCTCGATCGACGAGGAGATCGAGCGGGCCTCACGACTCCTGCCCCTGGTTCGACGAGCCGACTACCACGACGAGCACCTCGTCGAGTCCCGGCGACTGAGTAACCTGCTGCGCCAGAGGACTGAGCTCGAAGACCTGGCCAAACGGCTGGAGCGGGGCCAGCGGCTGGAGCCCGATATCCGTGCCCACCTGACCAAGCCGGCGGTGCCCATGGCCCCGCCCCGTGAAGCGGGCCGTATTCTCGCCATCTGGGCCGCCAGCAGTGTGCCCCTGCTGCTCCTGGCGGTGGCCGCTGTGTTCCTGTTCGACTCGCTTCGTGTCACCACATTGCTGCTGACGGTGGCTGCCGGGTTCTCGCTGCTGGAGCAGCTGGTGCGCCGCCACTTCCAGGCCGTACTGCGGCTGCTGCTGGTCTATCTCGCCCTGGCCACCGTGTTCCTGTTGTTCGAAGCGGTGATCTCCGGGGTCTTGACCTTCAGTGTGTTTGCCATCGGCGGCGCCATCGCTGTGGCCGCGGTGGTGCTGTTCGTCGCCAATGTCGGCGAGCTGACCGCAGTGCAGCGCCGGGCCGATGTGGCCGAGGCCGTCGGTTCCCGTGTGGAGCGGTCGAGGGGCCGAGCGGGTTCGTGACGGTTCGTCGGCGACAGTGGAGTTGCCACTCGGCCGTCTCGCTTCTTTGGCTCGGTGGTTGTCGGTCAGCTTCGGCCCAGGGCGTCGATCAGGCGCTGTCCCGCCTGCTCCAGCAGCTCGTCCTGCTTGGCAAAACAGAAGCGGATGAGGGAGCGGCCCTCCTCCCGATGCTGGTAGAAGACCTCACTGGGCACGGCGACCACGCCGGCTCGCTCCGGCAGGGCCAGGCAGAACTCGATGCTGGACTCGTTGCCCAGCGGGGAGATGTCGGCAGTGGTGAAGTAGGTACCTTCGGGCCGGAGTACCCGGAACCCGGCGGCGGTCAGCATCCGGCCCAGGAGGTCACGCTTGTGCTGCAGTGTGGCGCCGAACCGTTGGAAATAGTCGTCGCCGAGGCCGAGCCCCACGGCCACCGCTGGCTGGAACGGGGCGCCGTTGACGAAGGTCAGGAACTGTTTGGCGGTCCGAACCGGCACGAGCAGCTCGGCCGGAGCCACGGCCCAGCCGATCTTCCAGCCGGTGAACGAGAACGTCTTGCCCGCAGATGACACCGTGATGGTGCGTTCCCGCATGCCCGGGAAGCCGGCCAGGGGCAGGTGTTCACCCTCGAAGACCAGATGCTCGTACACCTCGTCGGTAACGGCGATGAGATCGTGGCGGCGGCAGATGTCGGCTACCAGTCCCAGTTCGTCGCGATCGAACACCTTACCCGTCGGATTGTGGGGGCTGTTGAGCAGCAGCAGGCGGGTCTTGGCCGTCACCGCCGCCTCCAGTCGGGCCGGATCGAAGGTGAAGCGGAGGTCGGCGCGGTCGGCCGACGGGGCCCGGAGGGGCACGGTCTTCAGCACCGCTCCCGCCATGGCCACGGCGGCACCATAGGAGTCATAGGTCGGATCGAAGGCCAGCACCTCGTCACCGACCTCGCACAAACCAAGGATTGCCGCCGTGATGGCCTCGGTCGCCCCGGCTGTCACCAGCACCTCGGTGTCCGGATCGACCTGGAGCGACCAGAACCGCTCCTGGTGGGCGGCCACGGCATGCCGCAGTTCGGGTAGCCCCGGCCCCGGCGGGTACTGGTTCACGCCGGATCGGATCGCCTCGATGGCGGCCGCCGACACCTCCTCCGGCCCGTCGGTATCAGGGAACCCCTGGCCCAGATTGATGGCGTTGGTCTTTGCCGCCAAAGCCGACATCTCGGCGAAGATGGTGGTTCCGAATCCTTGGAGTTTCGAGCTGAGGTGTGGGACACGAACCATGTCGATCCTGACTTCCGAGACCGGTGGACCCGGATCGTTGCGGCGACGTCGAAGGAAAGTCGCCGGGTGGGCCCGGCAGGTCATCTTTCACGGTACCGTGTTAGATAGAAACCGTATGAGGGGTCCGCGGTCATGGTGCTGATCAATGCCGATCCAGTCCTGGTCATAGCGAAGCTGAGTGAGCCGTTGAAACTGAGTGACACAGTGAGACGAAAAGCTGAGTGACACAGTGAAACCGAGCAACTCACACGACATGGTCGGTCACGGCAGACGGGATTCACCGAAGGGACTGCGAGCCCGCGAAATGAGGGGTTCACGTGACTGACACAGCTGATCGGGTCGACCAAAGCCTTGATCACGTCGTAATCCGATTCGCCGGCGACTCCGGTGACGGCATGCAGCTGACCGGTGATCGATTCACCTCGGCCAGCGCCCTCGCCGGGAACGACCTGGCCACGCTGCCGGACTTCCCGGCCGAGATCCGGGCCCCCCAGGGCACGCTGGCCGGGGTGTCGGCGTTCCAGGTCCACATCTCCAACCACGACATCCACACCCCGGGTGATGCGCCCGACGTGCTGGTGGCCATGAACCCGGCGGCGCTGAAGAGTGAGGTCGGCCGCCTGCGCTCCGGGGGCACTGTCATCCTCAATGACGATGCCTTCGATGAACGAAACCTGGAGAAGGCGGGCTACACCAGCGATCCCAGGGAGAACGGTGAGCTCGCCGATTTCGTGGTCCACCGGGTCGACATGACCAAGATGACCCTGGAGGCCACCGCCGATCTCGGAGTCAAGAAGCGTGACGCCGAGCGGTCCAAGAACTTCTTCGCCCTCGGGTTGATCAGCTGGATGTACTCCCGCCCGGTGGAGCCGACCCTGGAATGGGTCAAGGCGAAATTCGGCAAGAACCCGATGGTGGCCGAGGCCAACATCGCCGCCTTCAAAGCCGGCCATGCCTTCGGGGAAACGGCCGAGATGTTCGGCTCCCCCTACAAGGTGGCTGCGGCCCCCCAGAAGCCGGGTGAGTACACCAACATCACCGGCAATATGGCGACTTCGTGGGGCATGATTGCCGCAGGACAGCTGGCCAAGCTGCCGGTGTTCCTCGGCAGCTATCCCATTACTCCGGCCTCGGACATCCTTCATGAGTTGAGCCGACACAAGAACTTCGGTGTTCGTACCTTCCAAGCCGAGGACGAGATCGCCGGTGTCGGCGCCGCACTCGGTGCCGCCTACGGCGGCAGCCTGGCCTTCACCACCACGTCGGGTCCTGGTGTGGCGTTGAAGGGCGAGACCCTCGGCCTGGCCGTCAGTGTCGAGCTGCCGTTGGTCATCATCGATGTTCAGCGAGGCGGACCGTCGACCGGTTTGCCGACCAAGACCGAGGCCAGCGACTTGATGATGGCCATGTACGGTCGTCACGGCGAGGCGCCACTTCCCATCGTTGCCGCCTCAACCCCTGCCGACTGCTTCAACGCCGTGATCGAGGCATCACGCCTGGCTCTCAAATACCGCACCCCGGTCATCCTGCTCACCGACGGCTACCTGGCCAACGGAGCCGAGCCGTGGTTGCTGCCCGACGCCGACTCGCTGCCCGACATCAGCGTGCCGTTCGCCTCGGAGACCAACGGCATCGATGAGAACGGAGCCCCGGTGTTCCTACCCTATGCCCGTGACGAGGAGACGCTGGCCCGGCCGTGGGGCGTTCCCGGCACTCCCGGTCTGGAGCACCGCCTGGGCGGGTTGGAAAAACACGACGTGACCGGCAACGTCAGCTACGACCCGGCCAACCATTCCCGAATGACCGAACTGCGGGAGGCCAAGATCAAGGGCATCGCACATGATGTTCCGCCGGTGGAGGTCGACGGTCAGGGTGAGGCTCCGGTCCTGGTCGTGGGCTGGGGTTCAACCCGTGGATCCATCACCGCCGCCGTCGAACGACTCCGTCAGGACGGTGTCGACATCGATCATGCCCATCTCACCCACCTGAATCCGTTCCCTGCCAACCTGGGTGAGGTTCTGGCCGGTCGTCAACACATCTTCGTCCCCGAACTGAATCGGGGTCAGCTGTCCCGTCTGCTTCGGGCCGAGTATCTGGTCGATGCCAGGACCATCAGCAAGGTGACGGGCCTACCCTTCACCGGTGGGGAACTCGAGAGCGCTATCCGGGAAGGAATGGCTCAATGACCGACGTGCAACTCGACCCGTCCAAGCGTGGACACTGGACCTCCGACCAGGAGGTTCGGTGGTGTCCGGGATGCGGCGACTACGGCATCCTCGCCGCCATGCAGTTCCTGCACACCGAACTGGACACCAAGCGTGAAAACACCGTCTTCATTTCCGGTATCGGGTGTGCCGCCCGATTCCCGTACTACATGTCGACCTACGGCATGCACACCATCCACGGCCGGGCCCCTGCCATCGCCACGGGACTGGCCATCAGTCGCCCCGACCTCAATGTCTGGGTGGTGGGCGGTGACGGTGACATGCTGTCCATCGGGGGTAACCACCTCATCCACGCCCTGCGCCGCAATGTGGATGTCACCATCCTGCTGTTCAACAACCAGATCTACGGCTTGACGAAGGGTCAGTACTCGCCCACCAGCGAAGTGGGGAAGATCACCAAGTCGACGCCAATGGGGTCGATCGACCAGCCGTTCAACCCGGTGGCGCTGGCCGCCGGCGCCAACGCCAGCTTCATCGCCCGCACCCACGATCTCGACCGAAAGCACATGACCGAGGTGTTCCGCCGGGCCCACGAGCACCGGGGTGCCGCCCTGGTCGAGATTTTCCAGAACTGCAACGTGTTCAACGACGGTGCGTACGATGCCATCACCAAACGTGACGTCCGGGACTCGATGATGATCAACCTGGTCCACGGTGAACAGATTCGTTTCGGTCCTGACAACGAGCGCGGCGTCATCCTTCGCAACGGAGTGGCCCAGGTCGTCGACGTCGACGAGTCCAACGAGGCGGACCTGTTGATTCACGACGAGAAGAACCATGACCCGGCCTTGGCCTTTGCCCTCGGCATGCTGGCCAAGGACAACAACTCACCCACCCCGTTCGGTGTGTTTCGTGCCGTGGAACTCCCCGACTACGGCGAGGTGATGAACGATCAGCTTCTGAAAGCCAACGAATCCGACGGTCCCGGTGATCTCGACAAGCTCCTGCGGTCGGGGGCCACCTGGACAGTAAGCTGACCGCTGACAATCCGTTTCATTGCGCTCGCTCCGACATCGAGGGCGCCCTGGGAAACGGCGCCGGAACGGTTAGCCTGCTGGGGTGAAGAGATTTGCTCCCGCACTCTACAGTCTGTTGCTGGCCACGATCCTGGGCCTGACCGCGTGTGGGGTTGAGCGCGACTCTGCAGTCGCTCTCGATGCCGAGGCCGATTCCGACCAGGCCGTCACCGACGACGGCGTCGACCAGGCCGACGGTGGCGAATCCGATGGCGGCGACGAGGCGACCACCCCGACCACGGCCGCTCCGGAGCCGACGCCTACACCGTCGACCGCACCGGCCGGCGAGGTGGCCATCACCGCCGACTTCGGCGACGGTGGTGTCTGGGAACTCACCCACGGTGAGTTCAACTCGGTGGTCATCCCCACCTGGGAGAACGAGCAGTTCGTGGCCAACGCCTTCCAGGGCGTGGTTCCTCCCAACTTCTACTCCGGCGTGCTCGGTGAGCACCTGGTGGCCGAGGTCATCCAGCGGGAACTGGACCAGCTCGGGGCGTCGGTGGACCCGGCGGCGACCGAAGCGGCCGAGAACAACATCCTCGGCCTGGTCCAGAACTGGTTCCCCGACAGCGCCGACCCCGAGGCCGACGCCGCCCAACTGGTGGCCGATGTGCCATATCTGGAGTTCATAGCAGACTTCCAGGCCCGCCAGCAGTCGCTGCTCGCCGCCCTCGCCGCCAGTGGCGAGACCATGGTCGAGGCCCCCTGCGTGCGCCATATCCTGCTGGAAACCGAGGACGAGGCCCAACAGGTCCTGGACGATCTCGTTGGCGGGGCCGACTTCGCCACCTTGGCCGCCGAGCGGTCGGTGGGACCGACCGGGCCCACCGGGGGCGACCTCGGTTGCGCACCGTCCACCAACTATGTCCCAGAGTTCGCCGAGGCCATCGACGGCGCCGAGTTGGGCTCCTACGTCGGGCCGGTTCAAACCCAGTTCGGCTGGCATGTGCTGATCGTCGACCGCTTCGAGGAGACCCAGACCGATCCCACCCCATTGGCCAACCAGCTCATCACCGACACCCTGGCCGGCGCCACGGTCGAGGTGGATCCCCTGATCGGTTCGTGGGATCCCACCACCCTGTCCGTCGTTCCGGCCCAGGCTCAGGGCGGGGATGACACCGCAGACCAGTAGCCGGTCGAAACCCACGGTGACGGTGGCCGGGCTGGGACCCGGCCGCCCTGGTGCCATGACCGAAGAAACCCGAGAGCTACTGGGCCGGCCCGGGCCCCGGTTCGTTCGTACCCGGCGCCATCCGACGGCCGGCGAGATCGACGACGCCCGGGCGTTCGACGATCTCTACGATCGGGCCGAGTCCTTCCATCAGGTCTACGAGGCCATCGGTGATCTGGTGGCCACGGCCGCCATCGAACACGGTCACGCCACCTACCTGGTTCCCGGTTCACCCCTGGTCTTGGAACGGTCGGTCCGGGTGTTGCGTGCCCGTCCCGATCTGGAGGTTCGCCTCCTGCCGGCGATGTCGTTTCTTGACGAGGTGTGGGCTCGACTCGGTGTCGATCCGGTGGATGACGGAGTACGGCTTGTCGACGGCCATCGGTTTGCCACCGAGGCCGCCGATCAGCGGGGCCCGCTGCTGGTGGCTCACGTCCACGCCCAATGGGTGCTGTCCGACATCAAGTTGGCAGTGGAAGCCGACGACGACCAGAAGATCATCGTCCTGCAGCGCCTCGGCACCGATGAGGAGCATGTTGTCGAGGTGCCATGGAATGATCTCGACCGAGTGATCGAGGCCGACCACCTCACGTCGCTCTACATTCCCGAACTCCGCCGGCCGGTCGGGGCCGAGCTGATCGGCTCGATCGAGCTCATGGCCCGACTGCGGGCCGACTGCCCGTGGGACCGGGCCCAGGATCATTCCTCTCTGCGCAAGTATCTCCTGGAGGAGTCCTACGAGGTGCTCGACGCCTTGAACCGGGTGATCGATGCGCTGTCCGACGACGATGGGGACGGGGGTGGCACCGAGGTGGCCCGGGCCTACGAGGAACTCGAGGGCGAATTGGGAGACCTCTGGTTCCAGATCCTCTTCCATTCCCAGCTGGCGGCCGAGCAGGGCCAGTTCACGGTGGCCGATGTGGCCCGGTCGCTGACCGACAAGATGGTGCACCGCCATCCCCACGTCTTCGAAGGCTCGGGTCTCGAGTCGGACGCGGCGAACGACGACGGGTTCGTGATTCGGGAGGGAGTGTGGGAGGAACGGAAACAGGCCGAGACCGGTAGATCGTCGGCCTTCGACGGTATTCCCACCACGCTGCCTGGGTTGTCACTGGCCGACAAGGTGCTGAGCCGTGCCACCAGGGCCCTTGGGCCACCGGCTCGGTCGGGTTCGGTGGTCGACGACGTGGAGGCCGCCCTCGGGTCGATGCTGATGGAGGGGGATCCGGCCGACGCCGCAGTGGGTCGCCTCATCATGGCCGCGGTGTGGCTGGCCCGGGACCTCGGGGTCGACGCCGAACTGGCGGTCCGGGCCAGGGCGCGGGCCACGGCGGCCGAACTGCGTCAACGGGAACGGCCGGTCTCCGAAGCAGCCTGGGTGGTCGGTTGACCGTCAGCCCAGGACCTGGGCCGCGATGAACAGCACGACGATTCCCAAGGCCAGGGTGGCCAGGTAGGCGATGGCGAAAGACTTGGCCGAATCGGAGAATCGTTGTTTGTCGGTCGAGTCCTGCCGCTCACCGGTTCCGTAGCCGAAACCGAGCGGCGACCCGGCACCGGCGTTTGATGGGCGGCTCGAACTGTAGGACCGATCGGTCCGGGCCGAATCGGATCCGAGCGGACCCGCGGCCACCGGATTCGCCGCCGGGTCTTGCGCCGGCAACGAATCACCCTGCGATCGCTCGGCCGCGGCGCCGTGGCCGTTGGCGGAATGAGGCGGGTCAACGGATCGGTCGGTGGTCGTGGGCTCCACCAACGATGACGACCACCGGGGCACAGCATCGTCGCTCGGCGGGTCGGCCGAGGCCGGGGACCATGTCCCTGCCGGTCGGGGGCCTGTCTGGTTGTCGGCCCGCAGCGGTAAGGATGAGGCCAGGGTGGGCGGTGGCGAGGCCGAGGCTCGGAGTTCGGCGAACATACGCTGGACGGTGGCGGCGTCGGGCGGCCGATGGGCCGGATTCTTCTGCAATAGCAGGCCCACCAGATCCGCGGTCTCGGCCGATACCCCCCTGCCTCTGAGTTCGGGCGGTTGCTCGCTCATAACCCGGCTGATGATGGGATGGATCGACTTGTCGGTCTTGTCCACAAACGGCACCGAGCGGAGGATGGCGGCCAGGAGGCAGATGCCGATGCCGTAGATGTCCGAAGCCACGCTGGCCTTGGTGCCCCCCAGTACCTCGGGTGCGGCGTAGGCCACGCTGGCCGTGATGGCGGCCGAAGTGGTGTTGGCACCGTCCTGAAGTCGGGCGATCCCGAAATCGCCGAGAACTGCCTCACCCGACAACCGCATCAGGATGTTCTCGGGCTTGAGGTCACGGTGGAGTACACCTGAGCTGTGGGCCTCGTGAAGGGCGCTGGCCAATTGCTCGCCCACCGACAGCAGTCGTTGTTCCTCGATGGGCGTGCGTTTCAGCTGCTGCCAAAGGGTGCCGCCGTCGACGTATTCCAGCACCAGGTACGGACGACCGTCGTTCAGTGTTCCGGCAGTGTACACGTCGATGATGTTGGGGTGACCGGACAGCCGACCCAGCGCCTTGCATTCCCGGTCGAACCGGAGCTTGATGATCTCGTCCTGAATCGGGGCGTGGCCGACCTTGACCGCCACCTGCCGATCGACGTTGGTTTGGCGGGCCAACCAGACGTCACCAAAACCGCCACCACCGATGCGTCTTATCGGCTCAAAGCCGTCGAGTTCGAATGATGCCATGGCAGGTCGTAGCGGCAGTCGCCGGGAGCAGTCGGGATCAGGGAAGTGCGGGCGTTCGTCGGCGACATGTTTCGTGCCGGGTGTCGGATCTCCGATCCCGGACGTCAGTGCCCCGCTCGAGCGTACGTAACCGGCCGAGAACCCACGACTCCTGTGCGAATCATAGTACCGAGCGGGCCGAGGGAAGTAGACGGGAGCGACATTCGGTCCATTGGGCCGGAACAACGGAACCTGTCTGCTAGCATCGCACTGCGGGCGGTAGGAGGAACGCATAGCGTGAGTATTGTGCAGCATATAGTGGCCCGGGAGGTACTTGACTCCCGAGGCAATCCCACCGTCGAGGTCGAAGTGCTTCTGGCCTCCGGCGCCCACGGTCGAGCCCTGGTACCGTCAGGCGCCTCGACGGGCCAGTTCGAAGCGGTCGAGCTCCGTGACGGTGGCGACCGTTATCTCGGCAAAGGGGTGCTTCAGGCCGTCGGTCACGTCAACACCACCATCCAGCAGGCGCTCCAGGGCGCCGATGCCTACGATCAGCGCGGCATCGACCAGCTGCTCAACGAACTCGACGGCACAGCCAACAAGGGCAACCTCGGTGCCAACGCCATCCTCGGCGTCAGCCTGGCCGTGGCCCGAGCCGCAGCCGAGGATGTCGCCCTGCCCTTGTATCGGTACATCGGCGGTGTGAACGGTCATGTGCTGCCGGTGCCGATGATGAACGTGCTCAACGGAGGCGAGCACGCCGACAACAATGTGGACTTCCAGGAGTTCATGATCATGCCGGTCGGCGCCGCCAGCTTCGCCGAGGCCCTGCGATGGGGTGTCGAGACGTACCACTGCCTCAAGACCGTGCTCAGTGAGCGCAAGCTCGCCACTGCCATCGGTGACGAGGGCGGCTTCGCCCCCAACCTCGGGTCTAACGAGGAGGCCCTTCAGCTGTTGATGGAGGCCATCGAGAAGGCGGGTCGCACACCGGGCGATGAGATCGCTCTCACCATGGATGTCGCCTCGACCGAGTTCTTCGCCGACGGCGTCTACCGCCTGGCGGGCGAGGGACGGGAGCTGAGTCCGGAGGCCATGGTCGAGGAGTTGGCCGGTCTGCTCGACCGCTATCCCATCATCTCCATCGAGGACGGCATGGCCGAAGAGGACTGGGACGGCTGGGCCGCCCTGACCGAGGCCATCGGTGATCGATGCCAACTTGTGGGCGACGACCTGTTCGTCACCAACACCGAGCGGCTCGGTCGGGGTATCGACGCCAACATCGCCAACTCCATCCTGGTCAAGGTCAACCAGATCGGTTCACTGACCGAGACTCTCGAGGCGGTACGGCTCGCCACCACCAACGGCTATAGCGCAGTGATGTCCCATCGTTCGGGGGAGACCGAGGACACCACCATCAGCGACCTGGCCGTCGCCACCAATTGTGGCCAGATCAAGACCGGTGCTCCGGCCCGAAGTGACCGGGTGGCCAAGTACAACCAGCTGCTTCGCATCGAGGAGGAATTGGGTGACGGCGCTCGGTTCGCCGGCCCGTCGCTGATGGCCTCGCTGGACCGGGGGTAGGGTCATGGCCCGCCCCGGCGGCAACCGGTCGAGCCGGCCCCGAGGTCGACTCAACGAGCTGACTCCGATGGTGGTCATCACCTGTTTGTCACTGGCCGTCCTTGTCGGCCTGGCCGTGGTTCCGGTGCGGACCTGGCTGTCCCAGAAGGAGAAGACTCGCCAGGCCGAGACCGAGATCAGCCGGATCGATCAGGACATCGCCTCACTGGAACGGCAATTGGACCAGCTTCAGACCGACGCCGAAATCGAACGTCGAGCCCGACAGGACTTCGACCTTGTCTATCCCGGCGAGGAAAGCTACCGTATCCTTCCCAGCGAACCCGAGCCCGGCGGCTGAAACCAGTGAAGCCCGGCGAACCGGAGCCTGTCCGATAGGCGGCCGCCGACAACGTAGTAGCAACCCGGGGGAATCGGGTACTTCAATCCGACGGGATGATCAGGTACAGTAGCGTCCATCAAATTCGATACCAGCGAGTAGCTCCGATCGGATACGAACTGGCCGATGGTGAACACTCGATGGAACCTCGTCGTTTGCCCGTCGTACCGACGCGGCTCGATTCGGCGAGCAAGTTCACCGTCCGACTTCCCTCCCGGACGATGAGGCCTGGTGGTCGGCCGCTTCGGCGTCCGGCCACCAGCGCCGTTTTCGACACGAGTGATGTGGTCGAGTTGGATGTATGTAACAATCCGCTTTACCAAAATCCGCGATCGCAGGAAAGGGGAGTCCGTGGAGATCACCGTTGATGTCAACGGCACCAGCCATACCCACGACGTCGAGCCGCGCACGCTTCTGGTTTACTTCATTCGAGACATCGCCGGTCTCACCGGCACGAATGTCGGATGTGACACCTCGTCGTGCGGAGCGTGCACGGTGCATCTCAACGGCGAGGCGGTGAAATCGTGCACCGTACTGGCGGTCCAAGCCGACGGTCAGCGGGTAACCACCATCGAGGGTCTGGCCTCGACGAGGGTCGACGGGGCGGATGGCATGCACCCGATGCAGGAGGCGTTCATGAACTGCCACGCCCTCCAGTGCGGGTACTGCACACCGGGAATGGTCATGGCCTCGGTGTCGCTGCTGGACGAGATCCCCAATCCGACCGAGGCTCAGGTTCGGGAAGGGCTCGAAGGCAATCTGTGTCGTTGCACCGGGTATCACAACATCGTCAAAGCCGTCCTGGCCGTGGCCCGAGGTGACCGATGATCCCCGTTGCCTTCGACTACGAACGCCCGACCTCGGTCGACGAAGCCCTGGCGCTGCTGGATGAGCACGGTGACGAGGCGAAGCTGCTGGCCGGTGGTCACTCCCTGCTTCCCATGATGAAGCTGCGGTTGGCCTACCCGTCGGTGGTGGTGGACGTGGGTCGACTGTCCGATCTGTCCTATGTGAACGATACGGGCGATCAGCTTGCCATCGGAGCGCTGACTCGTCATCGTGACGTGGAGATCCATCCGCTTGTGGCCGAGCACGCTCCACTGCTGGCCGCCGCCACCGGCCATGTCGGTGATCCCCAGGTTCGCCACCGCGGAACTCTCGGCGGTTCCCTGGCCCACGCCGATGCAGCCGGTGATCACCCCTCGGCCCTGCTTGCCCTCGGTGGATCGGTTGTGGCCCGCAGCGCCCAGGGAGGTGAGCGCGTCATCGAGGCCGGCGATTTGTTCACCGGCTTTCTCGAGTCGAGTTTGGAGCCGACCGAGATGATCATCGAGATCCGCATCCCGAAGCACACCGGCCAGGGCTGGAACTTCCAGAAGTTCAATCGCCGGGCCCAGGACTGGGCCATTGTCGGTGTGTCGGCCCAACGGGTCGATGGCGGCGCCCGGGTGGCCCTGGTCAACATGCACCCGACGCCGGTCCGGGCTGTCGCCGTCGAGGCGGCCTTGGCCGGTGGCGCCGACGCAGCCACCGCGGCCGAGCTGGCGGCCGACGGTATGGAGCCATCGGCGGATCTCAACGCCGGCGTCGACTATCGCAAACATCTGGCCCGAGTGCTGACCCGTCGAGCCCTCCAGGCGGCCGGAATCGATTGACCGGAGGAGTCGATCATGAAGGAAATCCTGCCCGATCTCGCACGATGGCGCCGTCAGGGCAAACGCGTCGCCCTGGCCCGGGTGGTCGATATCGACGGCTCGGGCCCCAGGCTTCCCGGGGCGGCCATGGCCGTGAACGAGGACGGTGAAGTGGCCGGTTCGGTCTCGGGGGGCTGTGTCGAGGGGGCAGTGGTCACCGAATCGCTTCAATGCCTGGAGCAAGGCACTCGCCGTGTCGTGACGTTCGGCTACTCCGATGATGAGGCGTTCGCCGTCGGCCTGACCTGTGGCGGCACGATCCATCTCTACCTCGAACCCCTGGACTGGTAGGACGATGAGCGACGTCAGTGGAGGCTCCGACAATGACTCGTCGATGTTCGACGAACTGAAGGCCGCCATCGAGGCCGAGCAGCCGGTCGTGCTGGCCACCATCGTGTCGGTCCGCCAACCCGATCCCGAGGTCGATGTCGTCGGCCCATTGCCCGAACCGGGAGCCAAGATCCTGCTCAAACCGGGCCGGGAACCTCGGGGCACGCTGGGCAACGACGACCTCGAACGGGTGGTGCTCCGTGATGCTCGAGGGGAGCTGGCGGCCGGTACCACCGGTATCCGGCACTACGGCCCCAGCGGTGAGGCCATGCAAGACGAGGTCTCCGTGTTCATCGAGTCGTTCGCCCCTCCACCTCGGATGTTGATCTTCGGTGCCGTCGACTTCACCGCCGCCCTTACCCGGGTGGCGAAGATCCTCGGCTATCGGGTCACGGTGTGTGACGCCCGGCCGGTGTTCGCCACCACCCAACGGTTCCCCTATGCCGACGAGGTCGTCGTCGACTGGCCCCATCGACTGCTGGAGAAGGTCGGCTCGACATTGGGTCCCCGGGACGCCATCTGTGTCTTGACCCACGACCCCAAGTTCGACGTGCCGGCGGTCATCGAGGCGCTCAAGACCCGGGCCGGCTACCTCGGGGCAATGGGGTCACGACGCACCACCGATGATCGCAACCGGCGACTCCGAGGCGAGGGTGTGACCGACGAACAGCTCGCTCGAATCCAGGCCCCGATCGGTCTGGACCTCGGCAATCGCACACCGGAGGAAACCGCCATCTCCGTGTGTGCCGAGATCATCGCACTCCAGTCGGGGCGAACGGCGGCGTCGCTCAAGGACACCTCGGGTGACATCCACGACTGAGCCCCACCCGGAGCGGGCACGACCGGGCCGGCGGCAAGGGTGCCCGACCCGATCGGGTGGCGACGTCGGCCGGAGCGCCTACCGATCCGGATGGTCGAGGGCCATGATCTTGACCCGACCGTGATCTTGATCGGCGACGACGCCAAGGCACCGGAAGCCCGCCTTTTCCAGGGCCCTCCATGAGGCCACATTGGCCTCGAGAGGGTCCGCCGCGACCTGAGGCGGCGGATCGGACCGATCGAACAGGAAGCGGCAGAACTCGGCGATCATGGTCGAACCCAGTCCTCTGCCTCGGCGCCGGTTTATTCCGATCAGAAAGTCGATGCCGACCACATCGGGATGGTGATCCACTTCGCTCCAGAGCCGGGCCACCTCGGGCAAGTCGTACACACGATAGTTCTGGATCCACCCCGTGGGCCGGCCGTCGACCAGATACATCCAGTGTTCGACCGGATCGTCGTTGCCGGAGCCGTAGTCGGCGACGACACCCTCCCAGCGCACGTCATCGCCCTCCCACCACTGGACAACGCCCGGGTCGTTGAGCCACCGATACATGGTGGGCAGGTCATCGTCGGTCAGCGGGCGGAAACAGGACAGGGGCGAGGCCATCTCGTGGACCGACTCCATCATCGGAACTCTACTATGGGTGCAGTGACCAGCATTGGGATTTCGGCACCGGCCCCTTCGGTCCGGGGTGGGCGGTGACGACGGCGGCCGTCGTGCTGGCCGCCGGTTCCGGGTCACGCTTCGAGGCCGGGCTGGCTGAAACCGGTGACGAGCCGGTTCACAAGCTGGTGACCGACTTTCGAGGTCGCCCCCTCATGGCTTGGGCCCTGGAGTCGGCCATGGAGGCGCGCTTGGGCCGGGTCTACGTCGTCTCCGGGGCCGTCGATCCGGAACCGGCTCTGACATGGCTGGCCGCGAACCGACCTGATCTGCCGACCCCGACCGTGGTCCCCAATCCCCAATGGTCGGCCGGTCAGGCCGGCTCGCTGGCCGCCGCCGTCGACCGCGCCGACGTCGACGGATGCGAGGCAGTGGTGGTCGGCCTGGCCGACCAGCCGTTCGTGGCCGCCGAGTGCTGGCGGTTGGTGGCTGAAGCTGCCGGCGCCATCGTGACCGCGACCTTTGGTGGCGATCGCCGGCCGCCGGTCAAGCTTCACCGGTCGGTGTGGCCGGAACTGTCGCGAACCGGTGACGAGGGAGCCCGAACGCTGATTCGAATTCGTCCCGACTTGGTTTCGGAGGTAGTGTGCACGGGTAATCCCATCGACATCGACACTCCGGAGGACCTTCGGCAATGGAGCTGACAAACGATTTCGTAATCGACCGTAGCATCGACGAAACGTGGCGCATCCTGAACGATCTGGAGTTCATCGCACCTTGTATGCCCGGAGCCCAACTCACCGAGATCGAAGGTGAGGAGTACCGGGGTCTGGTCAAGATCAAGGTAGGGCCTATCACCGCCAACTACAAGGGCAAGGCGTCGTTTGTCGAACAGGACGAAGCCAACCACGTGGCAAAGCTCAAGGCCGAGGGCCGCGATCCCCGGCAAGGCAACGCCAACGCCATGGTCACCGCCACCATGGAGGAGGTGGATGCCGAGCAGACGAAGGTCACCATCCACACCGACCTCGGACTGAGTGGCAAGATCGCCAGCTTCGGTCGGGGCGCCATCGAGGATGTGTCGAAGAAACTCCTGGGCCAGTTCAGCGACAACCTGCAGGCCAAGCTAGAGGAGTCGGGGGCGGGGGCCGCTGTGACCAATGGAGACGGCGCAGTGGCCGACACGGCCGAACAGGTCAAGGCCAAGGCTGACGAGGCGGTCGACGCGGCCAAGGCAAAGGCCGAGGAGGCCAAGGCGAAGGCGGGTGAAGCGGTGACGGCCGGCGTGCGCAAGATACAGGGTCCGGAAGTCGAACCAGTCGACCTGATCAGTGTTGCCGGCAAGGCGGGGGCAAAGCGCATCGTGCCCGCAGTCGGCGGCGTTATCGCCCTCATCCTGCTCATATGGTGGCTCATCAACCGGGGTTGATCTCGGCGACCATGAGCCGTTCCCAGCTTGGGCATCAGCCACAGCTCGAGCGGGTCAGCGAGCTGCTGGGCCGTCGGCCCCAAGGCGACTACGACCTTGCCGTGGTCCGCCCCGACGGCTCCCCCGTTGTCCTCATCAATGCCCCCTTTCTGTACTCGGGACGGCCCATGCCCACCTTGTACTGGCTGGTCGATCCGGTCCTCGGCAAGGCGATCGGCCGGCTCGAGTCGACCGGCGGGGTGAAGGCGGCCGAGGCTGCGGTCAGCCCAGAGGGCCTGCGTCGAGCCCACGACGCCTACCGGGCCGAACGTGACGCCCTGATTCGGACCGATCACGAGGGGCCCGTGCCCACGGGTGGGGTTGGAGGCACCCGACAAGGTGTCAAATGCCTTCATGCCCACTACGCCTACTTCCTGGCAGGCGGGGACGACCCGGTCGGCCGGTGGGTCCACGACCGGCTGGCCGCGACCGACGATGCCTTTCCGCTCGAGCCTCCAAGCTTCGAAGAGCCGACGGGGCCGGCCGGCGTGGACAGGCGATGACCGCACCAGAACCGCCCATATCGCCGACCGACAGGCTGTTCGTCGAAATCGGCTCGGGATCGATCAAGGCACTGGTGGTGGATGCCGCTACGGGCGAGCACGTCGCAGCGTCCCGGTACCTTGGCCTGGCCCGGCTGGCCGGAGGCCATCACCGGCTCGGGCCCGATGTCCTTGACCGACTCGAGTCCGGTCTCACCGCGGTACTGGCCGACCTGGGGTTGCCGTCGCAACCGAGCCGGGCCACGTCCGTGGTGGCCACCGACTCCATCCGACGATCGGACGACCGTCATGCAGTGGCCGAACTGGTGGCTCGGTGGTGCGGGACCGATCTCACCATCCTGACACCGCAGCAGGAAGCCCGCCTGGGTCGGTTGGCCGCCCGGACGCGGGGCCTGGGTCCGGACCGCTCTCCGGTGGGCGAGCCGTTCGTCACCATCGACATCGGTGCCGGGTCCACCGAGATCTGCGGTCCCGACACCGCCTTCTCCCTGCCCCTGGGTGGTTCGACGGTCGTCACCGGCTACCTCCACAGCGATCCGCCCCGCCCCGACGAGCTGTCGGCTGCGCTGTCGGTCATCGAGCTTCATCTGGATGACCTCCGGCGTGAGCACCGCGACATCGTGGCCGCCATCGATGCCGGTACTGTGATCGGGCTCGGTGCCTTTCGCGAAATCGCAGCGGTCGAGATCGGCGTGGACATCGACGACCGGGACATGTCGGCCATCGACGGCTACACCCTGACCCACGACGGGGCCGAGGAGGTGTTTCGAGCACTGGCCACCGAGTCGTCGGCCGATCGGGCCTTCAACCCCGGGCTCGAGGCTCATCACGTCGACAACATCGTCGGCGCCATGTGTGTCATGGTCGAGTTCATGCGCCAGTTCGCCGGGCCGGACATCTTCATCAGCACCGCCACCCTTGTCGATGGCCTGTCCACCGGCGTCGAGGCGGCGGCTCTTCTCGGCGCCGCTGACTGAGAGACAGTAGGCTCGATCCGTGGTTCACAGCTTGCTCGGTCGACGGATTCTGCTTCGCCCGCTGCGACCCGAGGATTTCTGGAAATGGCAGGAAGTGCGGCGGCGGAACGTCGATTGGCTGACCCGGTGGGAGCCCGGCCGCCCCCCGGGGTCCCCCGACCCGACCGAGGACCGCAGTGCCTTCGCCCTGCGTTGTCATGCTCGGGACAGGGAGTGGCAACTCGGTACCGGTTATGGCTTCGGCATGTTCGTCGGCGGCGTGTTCTGCGGCGAGATCAACCTCAACTCGGTCCAGCGGGGACCGTTCCAGAGTGCCTATCTCGGGTACTGGATCGATCAGGAGCAGGCCGGCAATGGCTACACCCCCGAGGGGGTGGTGCTGGTCCTCAAGTACTCCTTCGAGGAACTCCGGCTCCACCGCATCCAGATCTCCATCGTGCCCCGGAACGTGGCCTCACTCCGGGTCGTGGAAAAACTCAAGCTGCGAAACGAGGGCATTGCCGTGCGCTACCTCGAGATCAACGGGGCGTGGGAGGACCATGTTCGCTTCGCCATCACCGCCGAGGAGTGGGACGAGCGCCGAAACGATCTCTACCGTCAATGGCTCTAGTACGGCGAGACGGTGCTCACCGGATGGTCATGAACGGGAGGAGATCCTGGCCCGGAGCTTGGCCAGCTTCTCCTGGAACACCGGCTGTCGGATCGACCAGACCTGGGGTCCGAGTTCGTGGTCGACAGCGGCCCGCTGGCCGGCAACCGATCGTATGTCCTGCATAGTCCGTTTTGTCCTCACCACCAGATCCCGTGGGGCTGCTCCCGCTTTGGCCGCCATGGCATGGGCGGCATCGAGCAGGACATCGTCGTCATAGACCCGGTGGACCAGACCAACCCGGGCCGCCTCCTCACCATCGAACACCTGGGAGAACAAGACGGCGGCGGCCGCGGTCTGGGGTCCGCAGATATTCTGGAACATCCAGGTGTGGCCACCCCCGGGGTGGAGGCCCAGGTCAAGGAACCGGTCGTCGAATCGGGCCGATCGGCCCGCCAGTCGCACATCACAGATCAAGGCCAGATTCATACCGGCACCGACGGCGGCCCCGTTGACGGCGGCGATCGTCGGTAGCGGGGAGCGGCCGATCCGCAAGAATCCCTCGTAGATGGCCAACAGCCCCTCCTCGGCCGAATCGCCCAGATGGGACAGATCGGCCCCGGCGCAGAACGCAGGAGGAGACCCGGTGACGACAAGCGCATTCACCTGCTGGTTCGCCTCCAGCTCGTTCAGCGCATGATCCAATTCACGGCACATCTCGAGGTTCATGGCATTCCGCCGATCCGGATCGTTCAGGGTGATCGTCCCCACACGATCGGCCACTTCGACTGCAATGAACGTGTACTGCGATTCCATGGCCCAAGTGTGCCACCGCCGGGCCCACGCCGTCGGTTCGAGTCAGCATCAGCCAACGAGAGCCCTACCATGGGGCCCATGGCACCGTCGGAGATGGAATCACGGCCAGTTCTGGTTCTGGCTTCGGGATCTCCCCGACGCCACGAGCTGCTGGCCTCCGTCGGCGTGCCCTCGCGGATACTCCCGGTCGACGTCGATGAGACCCCTCGGCCCGGCGAGGGTTCCGAACAGCTCGTCGCCCGATTGGCCGGGGCCAAGGCCGAGGCCGGCTACCGGCGATGGTCCGTCGATGACCGATCGGCGCCCGACGCCATTTCCGATCGGCGATGTCTGGTGATCGGGGCCGACACCGTCGTGGATCTCGACGGCACCGTCATGGGCAAGCCGACCGACGACGACGAGGTGGCGGACACCCTTCGCCGTCTGGCCGGCCGAACCCATCAGGTCTACACCGGTGTCTCCGTCGTCGGGGCTCGCGGCACGGCAACGGCCGCCTCGACCAACGGTCATGGGAGTGAGATCGTTGACGGCAACGACGGTCCGGCTGCCGACCGGCGGACCACGGTGGTGCGAACCGATGTCACCTTCCGACCGCTGACCGACGACGAGATCGCCTGGTATGTGTCCACCGGCGAAGGTCGGGACAAGGCCGGATCCTACGGGATTCAGGGCCTAGGATCATTATTGGTGATGTGTGTAGAAGGCTCCTATCCCAACGTCGTCGGTCTTCCGCTGGTGGCCGTCGATCGCTTGCTGGGTTGCTACGCCTGGTCGCTTCGGGATTTCACCGGCACCACCATGACCAAGACACGGGGAGTGAGTCGGTGAGCTCCTTGTCGAGGGAGTCGGCCCGGTCGATCTCATCCACCGACGTTGCCACCCCGAGGGACCGGTCGGGACCCGACTTGGCCGAGGTCGAGCGGGCGTCGCCGCTGCCCACTCTGGAGGAGATCCGCAGTCTCCCCAGTGATTCAGCCTTCATTCGGCGAGCCCTTTGGTCGGGTTTCATGCTGTCGGTCGGGGTCCTCGCCCTCTACTTGATGCAGGACCAGCTCCGTGGTCTGGTGTCGTCCGGCCCCCGGCTCCGCACCATCCGTCCAGGCTGGTTCGGCGTCATGCTGGCGCTGGAGCTGGTCAGCTTCGTCTGTCTGTGGTGGCTGACCCGCCTGGTGCTTCCCCAGGTGTCGTGGTTCGTCGCCTCCACCAGTCAGTTGGTGTCCAACGCAGTCAGCCGCGTCATTCCCGGTGGTGCCGCCACCGGCGGCGCCGTGTACTACCGCATGCTGGCCTCCACCGGCGTCGCACCGGCGAAGGCCGGTGGGGCCTTGGCCGTCAGCTCGATTCTCACCACCGGAGCGCTGGTGGCCATTCCCGCCGTCGCCGGCTTGCTGGCCCTGCTGGGGGCTCCCATTCCCGAGAGCCTGCTACCGGCGGCCATGGCCGGAGGCGTCATGTTCGTTGCCCTTGTGGCGGTGGGGGCGATCGGTGTGGTCTTCACCCGTCCGTTGGCCCTGACCGAGGCCGTGGTCGCCCGTTTGATCGCCCTGCTCGGCCGGCTGCTCGGCCGGGTTTGGACCGTGGAGCGGGGTAAGGCGGTGGCCGAGCGGGACCGGCTGGTTTCGGTCGTCGGTAACCGGTGGCCCTCGGCCATAGCTGCCTCGGCCGGCAAATGGGCCTTTGACTATCTGACCCTTGTCGCCGCTCTCTACAGCGTCGGCGCCGACCCCCGGTTGAGCCTCGTGCTCCTGGCCTACGCCGGCGCCCAGGTCCTGGGTATGATCCCCCTCACCCCGGGCGGTGTGGGCTTCGTCGAGGTCGGGTTGTATTCCTTGTTGATCATTTCCGGCATCAGTGCCCAAGACGCCAGCCTGGCCACCATCGCCTACCGTCTGGTTTCGTGGTGGGTGCCCATCGTCGGTGGTCTGGTGGCATGGATCGCCTTTTCCCGATACGCCCCCGATGGCGATTCGTTCGAAGTCGGTGGGGAACCGGACGAGTCGCTGACGGTCATCGATCTTCGGGCTGGTGCCACAACAGCTGCCGGGCGGGCGCATCGGGGCTGATGGGGACCGGGTGCATCGGGTTCCTCCCTCTTTGTCACACCCGGTCGTCATAGTGATCATGTGGAGTCCCGGCAGAACGTCCCTTCCCCTTCGGCGACCGATCGCGGCCGAACGGACAGCTCGACAACTTCGCAACTGACATCGGTCGACTTCGCCCGTATCGTCCAGGAACTGGCCGGAGTCCTTCGGGCCCATGGCCTCCGTGTTCCCGACTTTCGTACCCCTCGCCAGGGATCGGCGGCGGGACGGGCCATCCAGCGGCGGCAGTCCACCGTGACGGTGGCGGTTCGCTACCGCAACCGTCCGGCCCCGGCCGTCGTCGCCGACATGATCGAGGGCATCGTCCAGGCCAACCAGGACCGTCGCCTCGGTTTCGCCGTCAGAGACGAGCTGTGGTTGGCGGCGCTGGCCCAGCTGTCCCAAACGAGGTCACGGGGGCGAACACAATCCAAACCCGTCGACACCGAGGTCGATTCGCCACCGACGAACGACGACCGTACGACTTCGAGCGCCGGCCGGTCGTCGCCGTCACCCGGCAGCGGCCCGTCGAAGCCTGAGGCGGCTCGACGGGCCGCATGACGCACCGATGATCGCGCCGCCCGTTTTCGCGTCGAATCCGCCACCGGCCGGGGTGTGATCTGAGGCATACTGAACGAACTGTCGGTCGCGCCCGTGTTGTTTCCGGCCGCACACCGAGTCTGTCCGAACTCCCGTCCCGTAGCTGATGATGTGATGACCACAAGCACCGATCCTGATGTGTCACCGTCGACCTCCGGTCCCCGCTTCGACTATGTTCGCTGGGTGCTGATCGCCGGTATCGCCGTGTCGGCATTCATCGTGCTCATCGTGGCCCGCAATATCATTGTCCGCCCCCTCGACAATCTGGTGACCGAGCAGACCTGTCGTAGCTTCGGTGACGAGATCCAACGACCGCTCATCGAGTTCCAACGCTCCAATCAGTTCGCGCTCAGCGACCACACCGACGGGTTCTGTCTCTACGGCGCCGGGGAGGGTGGAGACGGCACGGTGCGGTACACCCTGGATGAGATCGAACCGGGGCCCATGTACACCATGGCCAAACTCAGTGGCATCGTGCTCCAGCTCGGCGCCGCCAGCATCTTCCTTCGGGTGATCACCGACCCGACCCTCGCTCTGTATCGGTATCTACGTCGGCGCTTCGGCTGATCCACTGGCGTCGAGCCGCTGCCGGGTACGAGTGCACAGACGTACGGTTCCGGGGTACTAGCCTGTTGTCAGACCACGCCCGGGTGGCGGAATGGCAGACGCAGAGGGCTTAAACCCCTCGGAAGCTCACGCTTCGTGCGGGTTCGACTCCCGCCCCGGGCACGTAGAGATCCCAGTAACCAAGCGGGTTCCAGGCCGACGGCGTGTTCGCCAACCGCTCTCGCTCGTGCGCCTGATCGCTTGATCGTGCACACAACGGGCACAAACCTGATTGTTCACAACTCGCCAGGGATCTCAACAGACAACGTTTCGGCCACATCACGTTCGATGGCCGGGCTCACGTACGAGTAGAGGTCGAGGGTGACGTTGATCGTCGCATGTCCGAGCCGTTCGGAGATGATCTTTGGGTGCACACCGGCGTTGGAACCGGTGGAGGGCAGTATTCGAACTGTGTCGAATGCCCGGCTGGGGCTCAGGGGTGTTGAGAGGGCGTCTGCGATGACGGGGGCGGGCAGTTGTGAGGCGAGTTGTAGAAAGGCGGCTCGTCGGCCGGCGCGGGCGTCGATGCCGAGGGGGCTGAGCCGGTCACCGAGCCGGCTGGGTGTGATGGGCCGACCGGGGTGGTGGCCGGGGAACAACCACGGGCTGGTGGTGGTGGCGCCGATGCCGACATGTTGGCGGTGACCGCCGGCAGCGAGGGCGGTGATGAGTGTGGCGAGGGGTTCGGGGATCTCGACGGGGTGGACGGCGAAGGTGACGGTGACCGTGTTGCTGTCGAGGTCGACGCTGTTGGTGGTCATGGCTGCGATCCGAGTGAGGGGCTGGGCGTAGAGCAGCGCGAAGCTGCCGGTGATGCGGTCGATGAGTTCGAGGGTGTTGTCGTCGTGGAGAAGCCTCCGGGCGATCTGCCATCGGTCCTCGGAGTCCAGCGCAGTGCCGGCCCGCACGGGCGCTGTTGTGATGGTCAGTTTGGTGGTGAGCTGTTGTTGCGCGGCCCATGCGAGGAACGCTCGGGCGTAGCGCCGTGAGGGCGGACCGGCGAGGAAGATGTCGATGTCGTGCTTGGGTCAGGGCAGCCAGGGCGATGCCTCGGGCGGCGATCCAGTCGAGCAGCGCGACTGCTGCGTTGATCTGGTTGCGGGCGTCGGCGGTCACGGTCCGGCTCGTCGGTTTGGTGTGGTCGACGCGTCGGCGTTGTCCCCGAAGGGTGTGCCAGGTCGCGAACCGGCGGAGCACCTTGGTCAGCTCGGGGTCGTCGATGCCGGCGACCTTGTCGTCGATCCAACGCTCGAGTCGGGCGAGCGGTTCGTCGCGTTCTGGTAGGGCGCCGTGAGCGACGAGCATCGCTCTGACGTAGTCGGCTGCAGCCCGGCGAGGATGGTCGTCGAGCGCCGTGTGGGTTCGTGGCATCGTTCCGTTGGCGATGGCAGTGAGGATCGGAGCGCCTGCTCCGGAGCGCAGCCAGTTGAGTGCCTTGCGGGGTGTCGCTGTGGTGACGATGGAGTCATAGACGCCATCGAGCACAGCCGGGATGGCGCCATCGGGTCCAGCCAACAGCACACCCGTGCGACGGGTCAGGCTGCATGAGACGCAGGACTCGCCGAGCCGGAGGGCTACACGCAGTGGTCGTGGCACAGGCAACCAAGCGCATGTACGTCGCCGGGCAGGTCGGTGTCGGCACCGACCACGTAGTCGTTGGTGCCGACCTCACGTCGCAGACAGCACAGGCGTTCGCGAACGTCGGGACCGCACTCGATGCGGCGGGAGCCGGCTGGGAGCACGTCGTGAAGTGGACGGGCTACATCGTGGACTTGGACGAGGCGAAGATGGGCGAGTTTTTTGCAGGAATTGGTCACGCGGCGGCGCGAGGACTGACGCCGACTACTGCGACGTTGATCGGCGTGCGGGCGCTCTACCAACCTGACCTCCTGATCGAGATCGAGGCCATCGCTGAGGTCTGAGCGACGAGTCGGGCTTCCGGACAGCCCGTGAGCAGACCACAGCAAACCGCTCCGCGAGCCATCAGAACCCGCTCGTAATCGCGACCCGAAACGCTCACGTAAGCACTCGGCTTCCGGTGCACTCGGTCAGGTCGGCGGCGTCCAGCGGCGGCTCGTAACGCGACCACCGAACGTCACCGATTCGGCCTTGGCGGTCGTGACTATGCAGTGCTCGGCTTGGGCCGGTCCCGAGCGGCCGACCGGGCGGCGAGGATGTGCCGTCGCATGTCGTTACCGTGCGATCCCGCCGCTCAAGTCAGGATCCGGCGAAGCGGTGCGTGAGATACGCCTTGGCGAGGCCGGACCGCGCAGCACCGTCCGCGGGTTCCCGACCCGGTCATGGCCCTGAGCTCCGAAACGAACGGGCTGGTGACGCGGAAGGACAACCGGTTGGCGAATCCACCTGCGGCTGTGATTGTGTGTGGGCGCGGTACCGTTTGGACGAAGAGCTCGGTGCCGGTCGTTTGCCTGGCGAGAAGCGGCACGGAGGTGCCATGACCAAGCACGTGGACTATCTCGTTGTGGGGGCCGGCGCAACGGCGATGGCGTTCGTCGATGCCGTCTTCCACGAGAGCGACGCAACGTTCGCCATCGTCGACCGCCGCGATGCACCCGGCGGCCACTGGAACGACGCCTACCCTTTTGTGTCGCTCCACCAGCCGGCCAGCTGCTACGGCGTCGCCTCGCGACCGCTCGGTACGGGCCGGCTCGACGAGACCGGCGACAACCGAGGCCTGGAGTCGCTCGCAAGCGGAATCGACGTAGCAAGCCACTTCCACGCATTCATGCGCGACACGCTGGTGCCGTCCGGACGAGTCGACTACCACCCGATGACCAACTACGAAGGCGACGGCGCCTTCGTGTCGCTGCTGTCGGGTCAGCGGCACCACGTGGAAGCCACAGTCGTCGTCGACGCCACGCTGTTGGAGACCCGGATCCCGCTCACCCACACTCGATCCTTCACGGTCGGCGATGAGGTCACCTGCGTAGCCCCCAACGACCTGCCCCGGCTGGCGCCGTCATTCGAGCATTACACGGTGCTCGGCGGCGGCAAGACCGCGCTCGATGCCGTGTTGTGGCTGCTCGCCCACCATCTGGCATCGGATCGAGTCACGTGGGTGATCCCGCGCGATCCCTGGATGATCAACCGGGCGCTCTTCCAACCAGGACTCGACGGGTTCCGGCGGTCAGCCGGCCCTCTCGCAGCGGTGCAGGCCGAGGCAGCCGCACAAGCGGCAACGCTCGACGACCTGTGCGAGCGGCTCGAAGCAGGTGGAGTGTGGCTCCGTCTCGACCCCAACGTGTGGCCGACGATGCAACACTGCGCGTCCATCACGTTCAGCGAGCTCGAACACGCACGACGAATCGATGACGTCGTCCGGCTCGGACGGGTGGCTTCGATCGAACTCGACAGGCTTGTTCTCGAGCACGGCGAACGGCCGGTAACGACGAGAACGTTGTACGTCGACTGCACGGCCAGCGCGCTGGAGAAGGTCGTCGGCGTCGCCGTCCCCGTGTTCGGGCCGGGCCACATCGCACTGCAGATGATCCGGCTCTGCCAGCCCACTTTCAGTGCAGCCCTCATCGGACACATCGAAGTGGCCGTTACTGACGACGCAGACAAGCAGGCCCTCACCTCGGCCGTCGCCATGCCTGACACCGTCGCCGGCTGGGCGAGCGCCATGGGCATGAGCACCAGCAACGAGCGCGCCTGGCTCCGCCACCCTGCCCTACGCCCGTGGCTAGCCACTTGTCGCCTCAACCCTGCCGCCGCCTGGAGCCAGATCCCCGCCGACGACACAGTCGCCCGAACGCTCCTCGACCGTGTCGGCGCGCACACCCAGCTCGCCATCGAAAACCTGCGCCGACTCGCGACCAACCAACCAGTCGGACTTCGATAGGCGCCACCTGCCCCTCAGGCCAACCGGCCCGACGCGTACACGCTTCAGCATCGATATGTAGGTGATCCTGTCAAGGGAAGAGTTCGGGTTCATTGTTGGGGTCCGTTCTGGTCGAGGAGGTTGTTGAAGGGGCGGGCCGTTGGCACCAGCCGTTGCCGAGCAGCCGGTGGTGAACTTCGTGTTGCAGCCGACGCATCGCGGGTCCGGCGGCGTCGGCCTCGAGCGGTTGGTCTTGGCTATAGAGGGCTTCGACCTTTTCGGCGACGGATGCGTATTCGTCGGCGACGACCTTGTTGGAGATCTTGGCGTAGCGCATTGTCATGTCCAACGATCGGTGTTTGAGCAGCGCAGCGATCGCTTCGATTGACATGCCCCGATTGAAACCGGTGGAGGGGCAGTAGTCGGACTGTGTCGAATGCCCGGCTGGGGGCTCAGGGGTGCTCGGTCAACGCTGGCGGCTCACTCGAGAGGACTGGTTGCCTCTGCGTCGTAGCGACATCGATCTCATGGTGTCGGCGCGTGTCGACACGCACTCGGAATCGAGACCTCCCCTGGATAGTCGAGGAGCGGATCGGACCGCTCAGGATCGGCACTCCTGGCACTCGGGAACACCGGGCTCGAACCCCGGCCTGCTACCGGCCGGTGATGACCGAGCTGGTACTCGGTCACTGGTGCTCTTCCGGCCGCTTGGCGATGAACGGCGCGGATCGCGGGCGTGGCGTCCGGCTCCGGACGACCGCATCATCTATTGAGCTGTGAATTCAGGCTCAGCACCGGTCAGGTCCCTGTCCTCGAGCTCCCAGGCGTGATCGAGCATGTGCCAGGCACAGCGTCGGATCAGGAACTGCAACGCCCACGAGCGCGCCGGTTCGCCCCGAGCGTGGTGCTCGCGGATCCCATCGGCGAAGGCGTCGCGATAGGCGCGCAGGGCTTTGGGGTCGTCCCTCGTCTCCAACGGCACCTTCACGCCGACCTTCGGCGCGAACTCGTGGATCTCGGCGCCATTCACGTGCTGAATGATTCGGTCCTTTTCCCGGCCTCCGCCTCGCGGGCCTTTGCGAAGCTCGGCTGACACGCGTGCTGCCGTGTCGTCGAAGGTGGTCCACGAGGCCCGAAGCAGCGCGAGCTTTCGGTCGAGCTCGGCTTCGGTCATGGGACCGCCTTCGGCCGTTGCGGCCCGTCCCGAGACACCGTAGTAATCGGTCATTCCGATGCCCTCGACCTGCTCGACCACTTCGAGATCACCGAGACGCCCGAACTCGTCACCGTAGCCAGCAAGTTCGGCGACCTTGGCGAAGCGGTGTCGATAGGAGTCCAGCACGGCCAGCACGTCGCCACCCAATTTGGTGCTGCGGTCCCACCCAGGCCAGTCAAAGGCGCTCGCCACCACACGCTTCTTCTTGCCACTCTCGAGCATCACCCGGACGGGCTCGGTCATGTCCCAACCATAAGCCTGATCGGGAGTCTCGTCGACCAACGTGGTGCCGTCGAACCGATGAGGCCGATCGTGAGGCGTGAGCAGGCGACCTCGCACGACTGATGGCGACCGCCACCGGACGGAGAAGCCACTACTTCAGCGGCCAATCGGCCTCCGGTGATCGCCTTTGACCGGTCTGGCATGGCCTCACACGCGAGGGACCGGCTGACGCCATCAGTTCAAGTCGTTGTCGGCTTGAAACTCCGCAGTCGTATTGACCCACGGAAAAGGCTCGTTGGGGACAGGAGTTCCGAGGCGGTTGCAGATCGGCGCCCAGCCGTCGGCGGGAGTCCACTCGAGGAATCGTTGCGGAGGCACGGACGACCGGACTTTGGCGTTGTGACGTTCGTAGGCGGCGATCATCGCTTCGGGATCGCTGAATCGGGCGTCATATTCGCTCAAAGCCAAACCGCTCCCGCCAGATGTCGCTGAATATCGGGTCCTCGCTGAGTCGGAATATGGTCGAGACGGCACTGTTGTACCAGCACCCTGCCGGTCGGGTTGAGAGGACGACCAGAGCGTCGGGAAACACTACGCTGATCTCCGGCCAGAACGCAGCTCCAGGAAAGCCGACCTGGGCGACATAGCCTTCGAACACCTCCTCCCAGTCCGGCTCCTGACCGCGTACGATCGGTGTCCACAGCGGGAGGTGCCGGTCTGGGTCAGCGACGACCTCGGACATATGGTGGCAGCGACCGCTCAGCAGCTGCTCCTATCGGGCCGGTGCTGCTGTGATCACTACACTCGGGCGGTAATGGTACGAGGACAGGGCCGTGGAGCCGGGGGTAGCGGTTGGTGCCGTTTCGACCAGGATGGAGCGATCGTGGATGACCCCGTCTCATGAGTGACGGCGAGGAGTCCCGGGTCGGGTGGCTGGTGCCCGTCATCGGTGCGCTGCTGTGGCTCGTCGTCGCCTGCGGTGGTGGTTCCGCCGGTTCCGAGTCGACCTCCGGGGCCGAAACCGGTGACGGAGTCGGCGGTACAGTGCTGGTCTTCGCCGCAGCGTCACTGACCGATGTCATGGCCGACGTCGAAGCGGATTTCGAGGTCGCCCATCCAGGTGTCGATGTCGAGATCAACGTTGCCGGAAGCTCCTCGCTGGGGGAACAGATCCTTGAAGGGGCCCCGGCCGACGTGTTCGCCTCGGCCAACGAGACCACCATGGACCGGCTCATGGCCGAGGGTGCGGTGGTCGATCCCCCTTCCGCCTTTGCCGCCAATCGCCTCCAGATCGCGGTACCCGTCGACAATCCGGGCGGCATCACCGGCTTGGCCGACTTCGCCGACGACTCGCTGCTGCTCGGACTGTGCATCGAGACCGTGCCCTGTGGTGACTTTGCCCGCCAGGCCCTGGCAAAGGCCGGAGTCGAACCGTCGATCGATACCGAGGAGCCCGACGTCCGGGCGCTGCTGGCCAAGGTGGCCAGCGGTGAACTGGACGGAGGGATTGTCTACGAGACCGACATCCTGGCCGCGTCCGATACCGTCGCCGGGGTGGTCATCCAGCCCGGCGACAACGTGGAAGCCGTCTATCCCATCGCGTCTCTGGTCGACGCTCCCAACCAGGTCGGCGCCAGGGAGTTCGTGGCCTTTGTGCTCTCCGAGAGCGGACGGAACATACTCGATCGGTACGGATTCAGGGAACCATGACCGACCTGGTGCCGGATCGCCGGGATCCCGGTAGTGGATCGCAACGGACCGCTCGCCGGATTCATCGCCGTCCCCCATGGCCCCTGACCGTGTTGGCCGGACTCGGCGTGGCCGTCTTCGTCGTACCGCTCATCGGGTTGGCCGGCCGGGCCCCGTGGTCCGACCTGGCCGGACTGGTTTCCTCCGAGACGGTGGTCGATGCCCTGTGGCTGTCGCTCGTGACCTCGCTGCTGTCCACGGTCCTGGCCCTCGTGCTCGGCGTGCCGCTGGCCTGGCTGCTGGCCCGGGTCGAGTTTCCAGGGAGGGCCCTGGCCCGGGCCGTGGTCACCCTGCCCATGGTGCTTCCTCCCGTGGTCGGCGGGGCGGCGCTGCTGTTCGCGCTAGGGCGCCGAGGCTTGATCGGCGGCCCGCTCTACGATGCCACCGGATTCCTCCTGCCCTTCTCGATCTGGGGGGTGGTGGTGGCCAACACCTTTGTGGCCATGCCATTCCTCGTCATCACCGTCGGCGGGGCGTTGGCCGGACTCGACCCCGGATTCGAGCGCGCCGCTTCCTCACTTGGCGCATCGCCGGTCACCGTGTTCCGTCGGGTCACCCTCCCCATGATCAGCCCGGCCGTCCGGGCCGGGGCGGTATTGGCCTGGGCTCGAGCCCTCGGCGAATTCGGGGCCACCGTGACCTTCGCCGGCAACCTCCAGGGCCGGACCCAGACCCTGCCCTTGGCCGTGTTCGTGGCCCGGGAATCGGATCGTGACACCGCAGTGGCCATCAGTCTGGTGCTGGTTGCGGTCTCGATGGTGGTGCTGGTGGCGATGCGGGATCGATGGTGGGTGCGAAGTCTATGACCGGTCTCTATCGCCCCGATCCCGAGCGACCCGCCACCTTCATTCCGTCACCGGTGACGATGGGACCGTGGCGACCTGACGCCCAGCATGGCAGTCCGCCTTCGGCTCTGCTCACCTACCTGTGCGAGCAGCTCATCCAGGATGGCGAACACCTTGCACGCATCACAGTCGACCTCCTGGCCGGCATTCCGCTTGAACCGCTGACAACCGACACCTCTCGGACCGGGGTCAGCCGGCGGGTTGCCCACATCTCCGCCACGCTCCATCACCATGGTCGACCGGTGGCCCGGGCCAAGGCGGTGGTCCTGGCCGAGGCCGAGATGCCGCCGCCGGACTGGCGCCCGGAGCCGGTCGATCTGCCGGCCCCGGAAGCCCTGGCCGAGACGGTGGCGCCGCTGTGGGCGGTACCCGACGGCTCCCGACCATTCCACCGATTCGGAATGGAACACCGTTTCGTGTCCGGGGCGTTCGGCGAGCCGGGACCGGCTGTCGACTGGGTTCGACTCCGTCAGCCGGTTGTCGACGGCACCCTACCGAGCGGCTACCAACAGTTGGTCGGGGTCACCGACATCGGATCCGGTATCTCCGCCGTCTACGACCCGGCCGATGGTGTGGGTATGATCAATGCCGATCTCGACATCGCTTTCGTCGATCGTCCTCGGGGCCCGTGGTTCGCCCTGTTGGCCACCACCGAGATCGGTCGCACCGGGACGGGAACGGCCCTGACCCGAATCGTCGATATCAAAGGCCGGTTGGTGGCGGTGGCCACCCAGTCGCTTCTGGGATCGAGCATCGATCTGGGGTTGAGTTCGGACGAACCTGGGTGACCGCGGCGGAACGAGGTCAGAGCAGGCGGATCGTGAACGGGTACCGGAAGGGGCGGTGGCCGACCGCCATCAGGGCGGCGAACAAGGGCAACAGGAACTGCAGCACCAACAGCGCGGTGAGCAACAGGAAACCGATTAGTACGAACATCAGTAGGAACGAGACGATGGCGGCGATGTAGATCGTCACCTGAAAATTGATGGCCTCCCGGCCGTGGGCATCCACGAAGTCGGACTGATCACGTTTGAGCAGCCAGATGACGAGGGGGCCGAAAACCCCGGTGACGAGCGACAGCACATGGATGAGCATGGCGATGGTGGTCTCGTCGCTGGAGGACATTCGTGCTGTTGCGGTCGACGGCGAACCGGGCAAGACCGGGTTGGCCCAGGACCGCCCCGTCCAATAACGCTGGCTGCCGGTTCCGTCGTCATACCAGCCCGGTGGCGGGATGCCGTCCTCGAAGGACTGCTGGCCGCCATCGGTCGTCATGCATCCAGTCAACCATGTCGTCAACGGTCAGGGTAGACGGGTCGATCAACCGAGATATGGGGCTGTCGCCGTTAACGGCGCATCGAGGTCGTCCGATGGGGTTCACGTGAAGCGGCATCAAGACGGTCCGAATCATGAACCCGGTGGCCGGCGCGAACCTGACAGCCGGGGCGAGCAGGGCGCGGCGGCGGCTGAAGCGATCGATCCGACCGTGCCGCTCGGGTTGTGGCGACGAATGAGGATCCGGTGGCGACATCGGGCGGAGTGGAACCCCGACGTGTGGGCTGTGCGGGTCCGGTTCGATGAGCTGGTGGCGGCCAATCAATGGGACCTGGCAGCCAACGTCGACGATCTCAACGAGCGCTACCGGTACTAGTCACCGGCCATGGATTCGACGTGGTGCCGATGAGGCGATCACAGTCCCAAGCGTTTGCGAAGCTCCTGGGCCTGCCGTCGGGACACCGGAATCCGAGTAGTGGCCTGATCGTCCATGACCAGCACCAGGGCCCCTTTGAAGTCGGGGCGCAGTTCCACCAGCCGGTTGAGATTGGCCAGATAGGAGCGGTGAACCCGGAAGAAGCTGGAAGACAGCCGCTGTTCCAGCTCCGTCAGTGAGTAGTTGACCAGAACCCTCTCGGTGTTTAGGTACACATAGCTGTAGCCGTGGGCGGCGGCGGCGGCCACGATGTCGTTCTCGTGGACGAACATGGTGCGGTCGCCGCGCTGGATCGGCAATCGCGCCGTCTGCCGGTTGGCGAGTTCCTCGCCACGAACGGCGGAGGTCGGTTCCTCGGTGGTCGGCTGCGCCGCCGTCGACGGCCGGTCCAATCGACTCCGAACCCGGGCGATGGACTCGGCCAGACGCTCCGGGCTCAGCGGCTTGAGCAGGTAGTCGGCGGCCGACAGACCGAAGGCGTCGACGGCGTGATCGGGATAGGCGGTGGTGAAGACGACCTGTGGCGAGTCGGGCATGTCCTGCAGAATGGCGGCCAGCTCCAGGCCACTCAGACCGGGCATTCGGATGTCGAGGAAGACGATGTCGTAGCCGACGTTCTCCAACAACAGCATTGCCTCCTCCGCCGTGGCCGCCGAGCCGACGACCTGCACCCCGCCGTGCTCGTCGAGCAGATAGCGAAGCTCATCCCGGGCCGGCGATTCGTCGTCGACGATCAGGCATCGCAGCTCCCGCTCGGGCGTCGTCCCGCCGGTCGCGCTTGTACCGTCCGCTCCGACGCTCACAGTGGTAGCTCCAGGGTGATGCGGGTTCCCTTGGCGGGGCTGGAACGGATGTCGAACTGGTAGCGGGTGCCGTAGAGGCGCTCGAGGCGCTCATGGATGTTCCGCAGTCCCACGCCGTGGCCGTCGGGTGAGTCGTAGGTGCCGGTGGCCACCTCGGTAAGAATCTCACTGTCCATTCCCACCCCGTCGTCTCGTACTCCGATTCGAATGGACCCGGCGAGGGGATCCACACGGGCCCGCAAGCCGAGGGTGCCCCCACCCGGCTTCGGCGCGATCCCGTGTTTTACCGCATTTTCGACGAGTGGTTGGATGATGAGGACGGGAACGCGAGTAGCCAGAACCTGCGGATCGATGTCGTAGTGGATGTTGAGCCGGTCGTCGAAACGTGCCTGTTCCAGGCTCAGATAGGTGCGGACGAAGAAGTACTCGTGGGCGAACTCGGCGAAGTGTCCCTCCTGCTGGGTGGCATAGCGGAAGAAGTCGGCAAGACGCTGCAGCAGTTGACGGGCTTCGTCGGGGTCGGTTCTGCTCTTCGAGGCGATCGTGTTCAGGGTGTTGAACAGGAAGTGGGGGTTGATCTGGGCCCGTAGGGCATCGAGTTTGGCATCGGCCGCCAACTGCGCCTTCTCGGTCAGCTCGGCGATCTCGATGTGGAGGGAGATCAGGTTGGCCACGGCGTCGATCCGTTCCACCGGTGGGGTGTCGTCGGCACCGAAGTGGGCGGTGATCGATCCGATGATTCGCTCATCGAGCCGAAGAGGTATGGCCAGCACCAACTCGTCGTCACTGCGGCGGCGAACCGAATGCCCGACTTTCATCGCCATGCGACCGGCCTCACTCAGCTCACCATCGGTGCCCACACCGGCTGTTCCCAGGACCCGGCCGGTGTCGGTGATCTCCACCCCCTTGCCCCCGGTCAGCGGCAGCAGCTGCTTGGCCAGTCGGGCTGCGGTGTCCTCCGTCAGACCCTCCCGGAAGGCCGGCAGGGTGCGGTTGACCAGGGCCAGGGGGTCACCGGGGGAGGAGTCGAGCGTGGCCGCCGACAGTCCGCCGCGGCGACGGGGGACCCGTATCAGCGACTGATAGCTTCCGAGAAGGGCGATGGTCAGGGCGACACCTGTCAGCACGGTGGGTGCCGTCTGCAGCGGTGTCGACGGCACCGTCTGGGTGCCCAACCAGACCAGGACCCAGATCACCACCACCCCGCCGATCAGGGGAGCCGTGCTCTTCACTGCCGTGGCTCCGCTGTCATGATCGTCGGACCCACCACGACGTCGATGCCGGTCGCGATTCCGCTCCGGATTCGACCGTTACCCGGGCCAGACGTTCGGCATTGCGATCACCAGCCGATCCGTGCATGGCCATCCACTTGGTGGCCAGATCGGGCACAGGTCGGGTGGCCAGTGACACGGCCATCATCAGCGTTGCCACCACCGGGCCGATGAGAACGGTGGGCGTTTGAAACAGCGTCCAGGTACCGTCCCCGAGAAGGCCGATGGTGACCGCCGAAAGTCCGGTGATGGCGCCGACCACCATCCCCACGGCCACACCGGCCGCCGTTATCGTCCGGGACCAGATGGCCAGGAGCAGGGCCGGGGTCAGCGTACAACCGGCTAACGCGAAGGCGGTGGTAACGAGGCTGGCCACCACCGAGGGGACCGAGCCGGTGAACCGTGCCGGATTCAGCACCATGGCCGAAACGGCGGCCAGCACCGTCATGATCACCACCGCCAGCTGGCCGGCCCGAAGGGCCTCAACCCGATTGGCTCTCGGGTTGACGTAGCGTTCGTAGAGATCGTGGCCCCACGACACCGACGATGCCAGCAACAGTCCACCGATCGTCGACATGATGGCCAGCAGCGCTCCGGTGGTGACGGTCGACAGTCCGACTTCGCCCCCGTAGACCCGGCCCAGGGCCAGCAGGGCATGTTCCGGAGTCTTCAGCACACCCTGGATCGTCATCGACTCGAGCCAGGCTTCGTCCCGGGTCTGCAGCACCGACCGGGCGGCGGTTCCGACCATGACCGCAGCGGCGTAGAACACGCCGATCAGAGCGATGACCCAGACCGTCGTCATGCGGGCGGCCCGACCGGTGGGCGAGGTGAAGAACCGGTTCATGACATGGGGCAATCCGGCCGTGCCGAACACCAGGGTCACCATGAGGGCGAACTGGCCGATGCCGTCGTAGCGTGCCCCCGGCTCGGCGAACCGGGCGGGAAGACCGGTGATTCGGTTGTCCGTGGCGGTCAGGGTACCGTTCGGTTCGAGCACGTCGGGGTTGAGCATGGGTTGGGCGTTCAATTCGGCGACGGCCGATCCGTAGGAGAAGCCGTCGGCCACCAGGGCGAGCGAAACCCAGACCAGGATGCCGAGCAGCAGGATGAACTGGACCGCCTGATTCCAGGTGGTCCCACGCATCCCGCCGATGACAACCAGGAACCCGGTCAGCACGGTCGAGGCCACGATCCCGGTGGAGTAGGGGGTCAGGCCGGGCAGGGCGATGTCGGTGAACAGCTCCCAGGTCAGACCACCGCCCACGGCCTGAGGGATGAGGTAGGCGAGAATGATGATCTGGGTCACGGCAACGGCGATGATGCGGACCGTCTCTGATTCGAACCGACGGCCGAGAAAGTCGGGGATCGAACGATCGCCGAAACGGCGAAGCGGGGCGGCGATGAACAGCAGCACCGGCAGGAACCCGGCGGCGAATCCGGTGGCGTACCACGCTCCGTCCAGACCGACGGCGTAGACCGCGGCGGCCACCCCGAGAAAGGAGGCGGCCGACACATAGTCACCGCAGATGGCACAGGCGTTGGTGATCACACCGACGCGACGGCCGGCCAGCTGGAAATCGACCGCGGTCCTGGTGCTTCGCAATCGAGCCAGGATGCTGAGCGCGAAGGCAACCAGGATGGCGACGACCAGGATGGTGAATCGGCTTGTCACGGCCGTCGAGGCTCGGAAGGCAGAGAGCCGGCCCCCATCATTCGATCCTCGATCGAATTGGCCAGCGAAGCGGCGGCCACGGCCACGATGACGAAGAACAAATACAGGCCGATGGCGGCCAGGACGAATCCGGGGCTGAAGCCGCCGAAGACCCTGCTGGTGGCGGCCCAATCGAGGGTCACGACGGCCACGCTCACACCGAGGGTCACGAACATGAAGGTGATGAAGTGGGCCACCGCGATTCGGCGCTGCAGCCGGAACACGGCGTCGACCTCGGCCGGGGTGTCGGCGTCGCTGAACGAGGCGTAGCCGTCGGCCGACGGATCGAAACACGGATCCAGGGCCGGCTCCGGTTTGGCCAGGCGGCGGGTCGCCGAATCACGGTGTCGCGCCGATGGAACCGACTGCGGCGGCGAGGTGTCGGTCAACCGGATGGCGTTCGTCCTTTGACCCCCGGACATGTCACCGATGGTAGTGCATGGCTTTCCGGCCCACCTCATGGCCAACGTCGTGGCCCACGGGCCCCCGTCGTGGCGCCGGTGTGTGACGTCGGTGGTCTATGGGTCAGTTCCGAACCAGTTGCCAGGTGGACAGTCCGGCCAGAACGCCGGATGCCAGCACCATGATCAGCCCGGCACCGGGGAGCCAGCCCCCGAAGCCGACCCGGCTGACCAGGTGAAAGAGCTGCCACAGCGGCAGGCCGACCGCTCCCACGGCCACGATGCCTCCCTGCACCGCCGCCATACGACGCCGGGGTACGAGACCTCCGGCGATACCGAAGATCCCGAGATAGAAGGTGTACAGGCCCGCACCGGCGAAGCCGCTGTAGCTCAACCCCATGTTGACGGTGACCCACGGCAGGAACGAACCGACGATCACACCGAAGGCGGCGAACAGGAGCTGACGCTGTGCCGGATGGAGGCGGCGACGTAGCCTCGGGCCGTTCGTCTGCTCGGCCGTCGGCCCGGCCGATGCCGAGTCGCCGGCCGCCATGGCAGTGGCACCCGAAAGCGATGCCGTCCGGGAACGAGTCGGGTTGGAGACAACGGTGTCGGCCATGAGATCCCCCTGTGCGGTCGACGTTCCCGTGCCCCTGGTTCCACACTCGAACGACCCTGCTGAACCCGTTGCCCGGCGCCGGTGCACCGTGAGGGAATGTCGATGTGGGAGTGAGGCTGCGGGAAGACTGGTGGAAGTGACTGTAGAACATCGATCCGGTGCCGATCCCGTGCCCGTCGGTGAATGGCGTCGACCGGGCGCTCAACGGTGACCGCCGACCGGCGAACGGTCGACCAAGGCTCGAGTGTGACGCCCGCCACCGCTGGCGACCGAACAATGACCGTTGAAACGCCGGCTTCGGCCGTCGATGGTCAGACACTTTTCACCGTTGGCACCGGGGACTTGTGTTGAGTTAACCGTCTACCAGCAAAAGGGGGATTGATCGCAGTGACTCCTGACGATCGAAAGCACTACTGGCGCTCGAACCTGAGACTCATGGCCGTGCTCCTGACCATCTGGGCCCTTGTAGGCCTGGGAGCCGGCACTCTGTTCGTCGACGCCCTCAACAATGTCAACATCGGCAATGTGCCACTTGGATTCTGGATGGGTCAACAGGGCTCCATCTTCAGCTTCGTCGCCCTCATCGGCGTCTACGTCTGGCGTATGGAGAAGCTGGACGAGTCCTACGGTATCGACGAAGAGCGTGACATCGCCCAGGGCGTGTCGAAACCAGGGGAGGCGCACTGATGGGTACGCTCGGTTGGACCCTCGTCTGGGTCATCCTCACCTTTGGCCTCTATATCGGCATCGCCATTCGAAGCCGGGCCAAGGACACCAGTGACTACTATGTCGCCGGTGGCGGGGTTCCCGCCATCGCCAACGGCGCCGCCGTGGCCGCCGACTGGATGTCGGCGGCATCGTTCATCTCCATGGCCGGCCTCGTGTCGTTCATGGGCTACGGGGGATCGGTCTATCTCATGGGCTGGACCGGCGGCTATGTGCTGCTGGCTCTGCTCCTGGCTCCCTACCTGAGGAAGTTCGGAAAATACACGGTTCCCGACTTCGTGGGCGACCGGTACTCCGACGGTGCCCGCATCGTGGCCGTCGTCGCCGCCGTCTTCGTCTCGATGACCTATGTGGCCGGCCAGATGCGAGGCGTCGGCGTGGTCTTCAGCCGATTCCTCGAGGTCTCGGTCACGATCGGTGTGATCATCGGTATGGCGGTCGTGCTGTTCTATGCCGTGCTCGGCGGAATGAAGGGCATCACCTGGACCCAGGTGGCCCAGTACACCGTGCTCATCGTGGCCTACTTGATTCCGGCGGTGGCCATCGCCTCCAATCTGACCGGCAACCCCATTCCCCATCTCAGCTTCGGCGAGATCCTGGGTGAGTTGGACGGTATCCAGGAGGATCTGGGCTTCGCCGCCTACTCCGAGGAGTTCGCCACCTTCAGCCGGATGAACCTGTTCCTCATCACGGCCACCCTGATGTTCGGCACCGCCGGTCTGCCCCATGTGATCGTCCGGTTCTACACCACCCGAACGGTGAAGGAAGCCCGACGATCGGCTTTCTTCGCCCTATTCCTGATCGCCATCCTGTACACCACGGCTCCGGCCATCGGCATCTTCGCCAAGTACAACATCATCGACACCATCAACGGACAGCCGGTGGAGGAGGTGCAGTCCATCGACTGGGTCGAGGGCTGGTCGAATGCGGAGCTGTTGACCCTGGAGGACAAGAACGCCGACGGGATCATCAGCTACACCCCGGATGCCGAGACCAACGAGATGATCGTCGATCGTGACATCATGGTTTTGGCCAACCCGGAGATCGCCGGACTGCCCACCATCGTCGTCGGGCTGGTGGCCGCCGGTGGTCTGGCCGCCGCCCTGTCGACAGCCTCGGGTCTGCTGTTGGTGATTTCATCGTCCATCGCCCACGATCTCGGCTACAAGCTGGTGTGGAAGGACGCCACCGAATCTCAGCGGTTGCTGATGGGTCGCGTGGCCATGGCCGGGGCCATCCTGGTCGCCGGCTACTTCGGTATCAACCCGCCGGGCTTCGTCGGCGAAGTGGTGGCGCTGGCCTTCGGCCTGGCCGCAGCCAGCTTCTTCCCCATCCTCACCCTGGGGATCTTCTGGAAGCGGGCAAACGCCGCCGGGGCCATGGCCGGCATGACGGTGGGCCTCAGCTTCGCCGCCTTCTACATGTACATGGTCATCTGGGGCGGAATGGAGCCGTGGTTCGGCATCGATAAGGCCGGAATCGGCATCATCGCCGCCCTGCTCAACGGCATCGTCATGGTGGCTGTGTCGCTCATGACCGCTCCACCGTCGGAGGAGTTGCAGGAGCTGGTGGAAGGTGTGCGGTATCCCGGCAGCTATGCCGCCGAGGTACGGGAATCGTTGGCGAATTAGACCAACCCCGAACCTGACGGCAACCAGGTGACATCGGTGGGACGGGTGCGTCCGTCCCACCCAAGTCCCTTCCCCCCCAAAGGGCCAGCTTCAGGCTGGAGATTGAACCCCGGCCCAGACCCTGCCGGGGTTCAATCGCGCCATCGGCCGCCGAGCGGGAGGATCCCGCCCATCTTGACGGGTTCAAAACGCCGCGTGTGCCCGGCGGCTCAATGCGGCTACATTCGCATACGTCAAACCCTGCTTTCGTGGGGAAGTACAGAGGAGAGTTTCGCAATGAAGACCTGGATGAAGCTGCGTGCGTTGCCGGGGTTACAACACAGGAGGAATGCCATGACGAAGAGCCCGAAGGCTTTGCTGGCGATCTTGTTCGCCTTTGCACTCGTCGTGGCCGCCTGCGGCGACGACAGTGATGACAGCACCGATGCCGGTGATGGTGAGGAAACCACCACCGTGATGGAGGACGGCGGTGAGGAAACCACCACCGTGATGGAGGAGGACGGTGAGGAAACCACCACCGTGGCGGAGGAGGACGGCGAAGCAGCAGACGCGGCATCCTCGTTCGTGACACTCGAGGACGAGTGCGCAACCTACGACGGCCTTCAAGCCCCCGAAGACTTTCGGGTCAACCTGATCACCGATATCGGTAAGGTCGACGACGGCACGTTCAACCAGTTCGCCTACGAAGGCATGCAGGCGGCCGTCGACTGTTTCGGCGTCACCGATTCGAGCTTCATCGAAACCCAGTCCGAGGCCGATTACGCCGCCAACATCGCAACCTCGCTCGAAAGCGAGCCCGATGCGGTCATCACCGTCGGGTTCCTGATCACCTCCGACACCCAGGAGGCGGCCGAGGCGAACCCCGAGGTCGACTTCATCGGCATCGACCAGTTCCTTCCGGAGTACCCGGCGAATATGGCCGGTGTGCAGTTCAACGAGGACGAGAGCGGCTACATCGCCGGTGTCCTCGCCGCCAGCCTCAGCCAGACCGGGGTGGTCGGCGTGGTCGCAGGGCGCGAGGACGTGCCGCCCGTCGTGAAGTTCGTGAACGGCTACACCGTCGGTGCGCAGTCGGTAAACCCCGACATCCGGGTCCTCTCGATCTATAACGAGAGCTTCACCGACATCGCCAAGGGTGCGTCCGACGCCGCGCAGTTCATCGGTGAGGGTGCCGACGTGATCTTCGGCGCCGGCGGTCAGACCGGTTCGGGTGGCATCGCCGCCGCCGCCGAGGCCGGCGTCTGGGCCATCGGTGTCGATCAGGACGAGTACTTCACGACGTTCAACAGCGGGGCTACCCCTGGATCGGAATACCTGGCTTCGTCGGCCATCAAGCGGGTCGACCTGGTCACCTTCCGTCTCATCGCCGACTCCATCCAGGATCAGTTCGAGGGTGGTCTGGTCGTCGGCACTGCAGCCAACGACCTCATCACCTACGCCGAACCCCACGATGCCGACATTCCCCCAGAGGTGACAACTTCAGTCGAGGCAGCCCGTGTGGGTCTGGCCGACGGCAGCATCACCACTGGTATCTGTGGCATTGACGGCCTGTTCATCGGCGAAGGCTCGGGCTGCGACTGACCCTCGGCGTCAGCCGCTGACGATTCGTTCCAATCTCTTGACGACATGAGCCCGCCTCCTTTCTGCTCACCCCGCGTGCAGAAGGGAGGCGGGCCATTCGTGCTTTCGGCCCGTTTCACTTGCCTGACCCGGGAGATGGTCGTAGTCTCTGACCGTCCAACTGCGGTGGGAAGGGAGGTAGACCATGAGCGTTGAGGACGGTAGGGTCCCGGCTCTCGAGGTCCGAGGCGTCACCAAGACGTTCCCGGGCGTCATCGCCAACGAGGATGTGGACCTCGTCCTCCATGAGGGCGAGATTCATTGCCTCCTCGGGGAAAACGGCGCCGGCAAGAGCACACTCGTCAACGTCGTGTTCGGTCTCTACCAGCCCGACGCCGGCTCGATTCACGTTCGAGGCGAGCAGGTTCGGATGAGCGGCGTCACCGATGCCATCAAGCACGGCATCGGTATGGTCCACCAACACTTCCAGCTGATCCCGGTCTTCACCGTCGCCGAGAACGTCATCCTCGGCGACGAGCTGACCAACGGACCGTTGCTTGATCTCAACGAGGCCCGACGCCGGATCCGCGACCTGGGTGAGCGGTACGGGCTCGTGGTCGATCCCGACGCAAAGGTCGGTGATCTCTCGGTGGGGGAGCAGCAGCGGGTCGAGCTCGTCAAGGCGCTGTTCCGCGAGGCCGACATCCTCATTCTGGACGAGCCGACAGCCGTTCTCACGCCAGGTGAGGTCGACGACTTCTTCTCCGTGGTCGCCAGCCTGGTGGATCAGGGCAAGTCCATCATCTTCATCACCCACAAGCTACGGGAGGTGCTCGCGGTCGCCGACCGCATAACCGTGCTCCGGAACGGTCGGGTAGCCGGCACCGCCGACCCCAAGACCGCGACCCAACAGTCCCTGGCCAACCTCATGGTCGGGCGGGATGTCGTCTTCCAGGTCGAGAAGGGAGAGGCCGACGCCGGCGAGCCGGTGATCGTGGTACGGGACCTGGTCGTCGAGGACGACCGAGGTGTACAAACGGTGAACGGCTTCTCGGCCGAGGTGCGGGCCGGAGAGATCTTCGGCGTCGCCGGCGTCGAAGGCAACGGTCAGCGAGAGCTGGTGGAGGCCGTGACCGGTATGCGGTCCAAGATGGCCGGGCGAGTCGAGATGCTCGGCCACGACGTCACGAAGTGGAAACCCCGCAAGATCACCGAACTCGGCGTCGCCCACATCCCCGAAGACCGAGGCAAGCACGGACTTGTCGGCCCCTATTCCGTGGCCGACAACCTCGTGCTCAACCGCTACTACCACTCGCCGTTCGCCCGCCGGATGGTCCGCAATAGAGCGGCCATCAGAGACGAGGCCGAGCAGCTCGTCGAGCAGTTCGACGTTCGCACCCCCTCGGTTGATGTGGCGGTCGAGACCCTGTCGGGCGGTAATCAGCAGAAAGTCATCGTCGCTCGGGAACTCACCGGTCACGTCGAGGCCCTCGTGGTGGCCCAGCCGACGCGAGGTCTCGACGTTGGCTCGATCGAGTTCATCCACAATCAGATCATCGCCCTTCGCGATCAGGGGGCGGCCGTGCTGCTCGTGTCAGCCGAGCTGGACGAGATCCTGTCGCTTTCCGACAGGATCGGAGTGCTGTATCGCGGGCGGCTGGTCGGTTTGTTCGATGGGGCGGAGGCGACCCGGGAGCAGCTCGGCTACCTGATGGCCACCGGTGCATCTCCCGACTCCGAAGCCACCGAGAGGGCGAGCGCATGAACCAGCCACAAAGCCGGCCGAGCGGCTATGGCAATGCCCTCTCCGACCTCCGGCAGAGGATGCTGACCGCGTGGGATCTCCAGCCCGTACTCATCCCGTTCTACGCGTTGCTTCTCTCGTTCATCGTTGGCGGGGTTCTCATCGCCATCATCGGGATCAACCCGTTCGAGGCGTACTGGGCGCTTGTTCGAGGCATGTTCGGCAGTGGTGATCGTATCGCCGGCTCGATCGCCCGATCGGTGCCCTTCGTGGGCTCGGCGCTGGCGCTGGCGTTCGCCTTCAGGGCCGGCTTGTTCAACATCGGCGCCGAGGGGCAGCTCCTGGTGGGCGGCGTCACCGCCGCCTGGGTCGGAACGTGGGCGTTCCTCGGTGATCTGCCGGGCCTCCTCGCTATTCCGATCATCCTGGTGGCGGGCGCCATCGGCGGTGCCATCTGGGGCGGCATTCCCGGCGTGCTGCGAGCCCGGACGGGCGCCCACGAGGTGATCAGCACCATCATGCTCAACAGCATCGGGCTGTTCATGGTGCGATGGATCGTCAACTCCCGGGATCCGGTGGTGCTACGTGATGTTGCCGCCAGCGTTCCACGAACCGAGCAGATCGCCGACTCCGCCGTACTGCCCGAGTTCGTCGACAGCCAACCGAACCTCCATCTCGGCCTCTTCGTGATGATCGCCGTGTGCTTCGGGTTGGCGTTCGTCCTCCGTCGGACGACCTACGGTTTCGAGACGATCACGGTTGGTACGAATCCACACGCCGCCCACTACGCCGGCATCAGCGTGCCGCGGATCATCATCTTGGCGATGACGTTCTCCGGCGTGTTCGCCGGGCTTGGCGCGGCATCAGAGGTATCGGGGACGAATCAGTTCTTCCAGCCCGGCACGTTTGCCTTCATCGGTTTCGACGGGATCGCAATCGCCTTGCTCGCTCGGGCCAACCCGGTGGCGATTCTGCCGGCTGCGTTCCTGTGGGGCTCGTTGCTGTCCGGGGCGCCGCTGATGCAGCAGGAAGCGGATGTCTCGATTGACGTGGTTCGTATCATCCAGGCGATGGTGTTGCTGTTCGTCGCCGCGGACGCCATTGTCCGCTACCTCTTCCGCCTCCGAGGTGAGCAGGGCCAACTTCTGGGGACGGCGAGCACGGGGTGGACCGGATGACCGTTTCCGACGCAGCCGAGCGAGCCAAGGTCATGACCGACACCACCGTTGAACCACCTGTTGTCGAGCGTCGTTTCGGCCGCCGACAGATCGTCGGGGCCGTCTTCGGAGTCCTCGGTCTCCTCCTTCTCGTCGGCGTGGCGCCCTCGATCACGTCCGAGACCCGAGCGTTCGCCTTCGAACCGCCTCCCGACCCCCTCCGCTTCTCGTTCAATCCCGTCACGTTGGTGGTGGTCATCGGGATCATCTACCTGCTCACCGCCCCATTGGCTTTTCTGCCCGAGCGGTACGACCGCATCTCGCTTGGCAGCCAGCTCCTCTCGGCGGCGCTTGCCGTCCCACTGATACTCGGGGTCAGTCTCGCCCTGTCGTCAGCGTCGGAGACCAACGTCACCAACCTGCTCGACGAGTCCCTCGTGCTGGCAACCCCGATTGCGCTCGGGGCGATGACGGGACTGTGGTGTGAGCGCTCCGGCATCATCAACATCGGGATCGAGGGAATGATGCTGGCGTCGGCCGGCGTCGGTTACATGACCTACGCCGTGCTTGGGGCAGCGAGCAGCACGACCTGGTTGTGGATCTCCATCCTCATCGCCATCGCCGCCGGTGGGCTGCTCGCCACGCTCCACGCAATACTGTCGATCCAATACCAGATCAACCAGATCGTCTCCGGCGTCGTCATCAACCTCTTTGCGCTCGGTCTGACCGGCTTCCTTCGTTCCGAAGTCATCGTGCCCAGTGGCAACAGCAAGGGTGTGGCGACGGCCGAGCTCGGGATTCCGCTGCTGAAGCAGATCCCGATCATCGGTCCCACCCTGTTCGAGGGCAAACCCCTTCACTATCTGATGTACGTGGTCGTGTTCCTCACATGGCTGGTGATGTACCGCACGGCCTGGGGCCTGCGGGTGCGTTCCTGTGGCGAGAACCCGCACGCAGCCGAGACGCTCGGCATCAACGTGATCACGATCCGCTACCAGGCCGTCATACTCGGTGGCTTCATCGCCGGCCTGGCCGGGGCTTGGTTCTCGATGGAGTCGCAGTCAGGGTTCGAGGACAACATGACGAACTCGGCGGGCTTCATCGCATTGGCGGCGATGATCTTCGGCAAGTGGACCCCGTGGGGCGCCTTCGGTGGCGCATTGCTTTTCGGCTTCGCCCGTGCGCTTGGTTCGCGGCTGCAGTTCCTCAGCGTAGAGATAGGCGATTTCGGGATTCCGAGTGAGTTTTTCCAAAGCCTGCCCTTCATCGTGACACTGGTCGTGGTGGCCGGAGCCCTCGGGCGAGCGGTTGCCCCGGCGGCCGAGGGTCAGCCGTACTCCCCGTCGAAGTAGCTTGGCATCGCCGCTCGGGACCGAGGATCTGCCTGCCGGCGATCATTGGGACACGGCGAATCTCCCGGAAGTACGATGATTGGCCTGATCACGGGCAGCGGCCTGTACGACATCCCCGACCTGACCAACCGTCAGGTCCTGACCTTCCACAACCCCTACGGCCCGCCGGTGACCGTGACAACCGGCACCTGGAACGGCAATGACGTCTGTTTCGTGCCCCGTCACGGTCCCGATCATTCGGTGCCTCCCCACGCCATCAACTACCGGGGCACCATCGCCGGGTTGAAGCAGGCGGGAGCCACGTCGGTGCTGGCCACGGCCGCAGTCGGCGCCATCACCCCGTCCTGGCCGTCGGGCACCTTGGCCGTGGTCACCGACTTCATCAACCTGACCTCGGGTCGGCCCGACACCTTCTTCGACGCGGTGACCGAGCCGATGGCGGGAATCGTTCCGAGTCCCCACGTCGGTGGCGGCGGGGAGTCGTTCATCCAGGTCGTGCACACCGATATGAGCGAGCCCTACGATCCTCGACTTCGGGCCGCGATCGTGGCCGCTGCCGAACGGATCGGTGTCGCCATCGAACCCTCTGCTGTCTACTGCTGCGCCAACGGCCCCCGGTTCGAGACCAAGGCCGAGATCTCCATGATGGGCCGGCTGGGAGGTCAGGTTGTGGGCATGACCGGCTACCCCGAGGTGGCCCTGGCCGTCGAGGCCGGGCTTCCCTATGCCTCGATCGCTCTCATCTCCAACCCGGCGGCCGGGGTTGGGTCCCACGCCGCCATCGTGTCGGTCGACGAGGTGGTGGCGATGCTCCGGCGGATGGCCGGTGACGTCTATCGCATCCTCGAAGCCACCGTACAAAGCCTCTCTGACGGGACCGGTCGATGACCTCATCCCCGAGTTCCCTGCCGTCGTCGAGCCCGGTGACGCTCCGGCTTCTGGCCGATCATGTGCTGCTCGAAGCCGCCTACGACCGCCGGCCGGAGCTTCTGACGAACGGGGCGGTCGACATCGGCGCCGACGGCCGCATCGTGGCCGCCGGGCCGCTCGCAGTCCTCGACGCCGGTTCCACCAGCGGCGGTCGGAGTCGGCCGGAGACCGTGCTGAGCCTCGGCGGCCTGCTCATGCCGGGGCTGATTAACGCTCATGCCCACACTCCGATGACGCTGCTTCGCTCGGTCGGCGACGGTCTGCCCCTCGACCGGTGGCTCTCGGAGGGGGTGTGGCCTCGGGAAGGGCGGATGGAGCCGGAGGACGCCTTTTGGGGGATGACGGTGGGCCTGGCCGAGATGCTGACCGCCGGGGTGACCACCAGCTGCGAGATGTACCTGTTCGAAGATGAGATCGTGGATGCGGTGGCTCGGGTCGGATCAAGGGTGGTGATGACCCCCGGTGTGATCGCCGCCCTACTGCCCGGAGGGGAGGTCGAGGGTCGCATCGAGCAGATCGTCGAATTCCACCACAGCCATCACGACCCCGAATCCGGCATCCATGTCGGGTTCGCTCCCCACTCCGTGTACGACCTCACCCCCGATCAATGTGGGCTCATCGCTCGTCACGCCCGCGACGCAGGAGCCCTCTATCACATTCATCTGGATGAGACCGAAGCCGAACGACAGCTGATCATCGACCGGTATGGCGCCTCCGCCACCCGGGTGTTGGCCGATGCCGGCGTGTTCGAGGCCAAGGTCCTGGCTGCCCACGCCGTCTGGCTGGATGAAACGGACCGCCGACTCCTGGCCGACGCCGGCGCCGCGGTGGCCCATTGCCCCCAGTCGAATCTGAAGCTGGGCTCGGGAATCGCGCCCACCGTCGAGCTGCTGAACGCGGGAATCAAGGTCGGGCTGGGCACCGACGGACCGGCGTCGAACGACAGCCTCGATCTGTGGCAGGAACTGAAGTTGGCCCCGCTGCTGGCCCGGGGTAGCAGCCGGGATCCTCTGGCCATGTCGCCGGCCACTGCACTGGCCATGGCAACCACCATGGCCGCTGACGGCCTCGGCCTGGACGACGTGGGCCGGCTCAGGCCGGGGGCCTGGGCCGACATCATCCGGATCGAACTCGACCATCCGGCCCTGACGCCGGGGATTGGTGACGACCTGCTCAGTCATCTGGTCTTTGCCGGCTCGGCCCGTTTCGTGAGCGATGTCTGGGTGGCGGGCCGGCGCGTCGTCGAGCGTGGTCGGCTGTCGAGCCTCGATGTCGACGAGGCTCTGCACCAGGTCCGGGTTCGAGGCCGGCGACTGGCCCAAGGACCGGGCTGAGCCGGTTGGTCAGCGGTGAAGGCTGCTCATCGCAGGGTGACGATCCCCGTGCCGGGCGCCGGTGAGGTCGATCCGATGTGGGCGGCGTCATGGCCGGTTGTCCTCAGCGACCCGAGCACCTCGACGGTGGCCGCCGGGTCCACGGCGAACACCAGTCCGCCCGAGGTCTGGGCGTCGGCCAGTAACAGGGCGTCGGACGGGTCCCGGCCACCGGTGTCCAGCTGGTCGGTTATCGACTCCAGATTGCGGCGCGACCCGCCGGGTAGGTAGTCGTCGGCCAGAAGTTCCCGTACCCCGGGCAACACCGGAACGACATCGACCTCGATGGTGACGTTCACCGCCGACTCCAGGGCGGCCCGGCCGAGATGGCCCAGCAGTCCGAACCCGGTGATGTCGGTGGCCCCGGTGGCGCCTGCGGCCAGGGCAACCCGGGATGCCTCGTCGTTGAGTCGGATCATCGACGCCACTGCGGCGTTCCAGACGGTGCCTCCGGTTCGGGCCGCCTCCGCCCCCCGCTTGATGGCGGTCGAGATGATGCCGATGCCGAGAGGTTTGGTCAGGATGACATCCTGGCCGGGACGGAATCCGGCGTTGGTGAGTAGCCGATCGGGGTGGGACTCACCCACCACGGCCAGTCCGAACTTGGGCTCCGGATCGTCGACGGTGTGGCCGCCGGCGATCACGAACCCTCCGGCGGCGGCGACGTCGGACGCCCCCCGCAACACCTGACCGAGCAGATCGGTCGGCAACTCGTCTCGGTTCCAGCCCACCAGGTTCAGCGCCAGGAGTGGACGGCCGCCCATGGCGTAGACGTCGGAGACGGCGTTGGCCGCGGCGATCTGACCCCAGACGTAGGCGTCGTCGACCAGGGGTGTGATGAAGTCGGCGGTGACGATGAGTGCTCGATCGGCGTCGAGCTTCCACACCGCAGCGTCATCGCCGGTGGTGGCATCGACGAGTAGTCGTTCATCGTCGACCGGGGGAAGGGAGCGCAACACGTGCGCCAGCTCAGAAGCGCTGAGCTTGCAGGCTCAACCGGCCCCGTGGCTGAACTCGGTCAGTCGTCGCATCAGGTCACCTCCCCTCGGCCTTCTCCACCGGTCGTGTCGGATCCGTCTCGCAGCGACAGCGCCGTTCCGGACGGGCTGTGGCGGTGACATCCTAGTGCTGCAAATCGGAGGAGACGCCGGTCGGCCACAGGCCGATCCACGAGAACAGGGCGCGATCGGCCCTCTCCGCCTCCCGCCCATTCCAACGACTACAGCGTGTGTTAGGGCAGAACCGCGGGAAAAAGTGCCGTATGATCAATCGTCGTGCTTCCTGCAACCTCGGTGACGTCGATTGCCTCGGTGCCCTGGCTGGGCCCCCGACTGCTGTTGCGCCTTCATCGCCGTGGATTGGGGTTCGCCCGAATGGACTGGTGGGAGCTGGCCCTGGCCGTCGATCGGGCCCGACCCCGGGTCCTCGGTCTCGATGTCTTCGATACCTGCCTTATCAGGGATTTGGCCACCGATCGGCCCATCGAGGCGGCCATCGTTCACCGCCGTTCGCTCGACGAACACCCCGAAGTGGATCATGCCGAGATGCTGGAGAGGGAGCTGTGCCGCCCGGTGCCCGGCGCGATACGGGCCCTGCCCCGGATCCGGGCCGCCGGAACCCGAATCGTGTTCGTTTCCGATACCGATCGCTCGTCGAACATGCTGGCCGAACTGCTGCGGGCCCATGGTCTGCTCCAGCCCGATGATCTCGTCGTCGCCTCGTGCGAGGAGGGTGCGACCAAGGCCGGGGGAGGCCTGCTGGAGAAGGTGTTCGGATCCGACGGGCCGATCATCGGGGCAGCATCCGGCACGGCCGGGTGGCTCCCCATGTCGGATATCTGGCATGCCGGCAACAACCCGTGGGCCGATGGGACGATGGCGGCCAAGGCCGGGATCCGCCCGATCGAGCTCCCGGAGGCCGAACTCAACCGGTATGAGGCGGCGGTTGCCGGCGAGACCACGGGGCTGGGGGCAGCCGTTGCCGGTGCGGCCCGGCGGGTCCGTTTGGAGATCGATTCCGATGCCCGATCCGGAGTGCTGTCACCCCACCAGGCCGAAGTCCAGGCGCTGGGAGCCGACATCGCCGGACAGGCCTTCATCGCTTTCGACCTCTGGGTGGCCGACCAGTGCCGCCGCGACGACGTCGATCAGGTGGCCTTTCTGGCCCGCGACGGAGAACTTCCCATGCTGGTGGCCCAGGCCATGCCGGCCGACCATTGGAGTGGTCGGCCCATGAGCTACCTGCACTGTTCGCGGATGATCTGGGGGTTGGCCTCGGCCTCGGCCGTCGGTATCGAGCGGTGGCTGGCAGCGGGCACCACGGACGATCAGGCCTTCCTCGAGGTGAACCGCCACGACGTCCCGTTCGATCTGCTGTTGCGACGCATCGGGCTCGAAGCAGACGAACTCGGTGAGTTGCCGGCGGCGGCGAACCTGCGGACCGTCCCCCTCGACCGGCCGCTGCCCGAGGACGCGGTCGACGCCTGGCATGCGCTGTTGTTCGACACCGAGGTGGGACGGCTGATTCTGGAACGGTCCCGGCACCGTCGGGAACTCCTGACCGACTATCTCCGTTCCCAGGGCGTGGATCGGGGGCGGCTGGCACTGGTCGATGTCGGGTGGCGGGGTCGCCTGGCGTGGCACATCTCCTCCGTCCTGCGGGATCTCACCGATCACGAGCCGATCCATCTCCATTTCGGAGGCAACAAGGTCATCCCCGAGGTCGATCGGACGATCGATATCCGTCGGTTCGCCTTCGACGGTTTCACCGAGCCTTCGGTGGTGTCGAGACCGGTGTCGTGCGTGGAAACGCTGACCGCCTCGGGCAAGCCCAGGGTGATCGACTACCGCCGCAATGAATCGGGAAGGGTGGAGCTGGTCTTCGGCCTGGCCACCGGCCCGGGGCACGGCGTTCGTGTCGACCTCTGGAACGGCGCCCTCCGGGTGGCGACCGCACTGCCGTCGGCCAAGGACCTCGACAGCTGGGGAATCGGCCACGGTGACCTCGGACCGCATGTGGCCGAACTTCTCCGACGCTGGTGGGATGACCCCACTTCGGCCGAGGCCCGGGCTCTGGCCCGGCTGGCCTTCGAGCACGACGAGGCGGGGACGGCCATTCGGCCCTTGGCCACCCCGTACTCGCTGTCCGAGGTGCTTGCCCCTTCGGCCCGACAATGGCCGCAGGGCTCGGAGGCCATCACCCCCGGGGCCCTTCGGTTCCTGGTGCGGGCCGCCCGTTCGGTCAAGACCCACATCGGTTCGCCCGGGCCGAGCTCCGGACTCCTGCGACGGATCCGATCGTGACGACCACGGCAAGGCCACGTTCGGAACTGCGACGGTTGGTCGGTACGGCAGCGCCCGTGCTGGTGGCTACAGTCCTGTTTCTGTCCGGCGCGCTGCTGGTGGGTCGTGTCGCACTACTGTCGGCATGGAACGGGCGCTACGGGTCCACGGGTGTCTTCCAGGTCGACCAGTGCGAAGCCGCCGGGGGACGGGTGAGCCGGCAGTGGCGATGCCAGGGCGAGCTCACCTTGGCCGACGACGCCGGCCGGGCTCGCTCCGTGCTGATCGCCTCGCGTGACACCATCACCTCATTTCGACCCTATGTGGGACAACGTCTCGAGGTGTTTTTTCGAGATGACAACATCGGACGGGTCTATCCCCAGCGTTCCCAGCTGGCCGAACTGACTCGCCTTTTCTTCTCCCTCTTTCCCCGCCTGCTGCTATTCCTCGGCTCCTTGACCTGGCTCTTCGGCTGGCTGTTGCAAAGCAGGGGCAAGCCCTCCAGCCAACCGACCTTGGTCATGGTCGAGGGTTCGCGCCCCCGAGATCGCCGCTTCCTGATCGCCGGCGACCGCCTGGGCCGCCTACGGCGCTTCTCGCCCCTGCGCCTGAAGAAGCGGGGTCAGGCGTGGATGTTGACCGGCTTGATCAGCGTGGTGATCCTCACCTTGCTGATGCGGTATGTGGTGGGGTCGCTGGGAATCGCATGACCGGCTCGACGTCGTCGAACGAGCGGTTCGACGTGATCGTCGTCGGAGCCGGGGTCTGCGGCTGTGTTTCGGCCCGACGTCTGGCCGAGGCCGGGCTTCGTACGGTCTTGCTGGAGGAGGGGCCTCCAGGTCCGTTGCCACCGGCCCTGGTACGGGGACACGTCGGAGTCGGGCCCGCGAGCGCCCCCGACTGGTTCCGGATCGCGGCCGAGGTATCGACCACGGACCGTGGGCCTCGGGTCCCCTATCTCCAGGGCCGTGGCATGGGGGGTGGATCAGCGGTCAACGGCATGGTGCTGTCGGCCGGGACCGAGACCGACTACACCCCCTGGAGTCGATGGCTCGATGACGGCAAGCCGCCACGGCTCGACATCGAGCGGTTGTTGCAACGGGTGCTCAGCCGGCTCCGACCGGAAATGAGCCAACCCGGTCCCGTGGCCGAGGCTTTTGACTCGGTGGTGGGGATACGTTGGGGGCTCGTTCGGGGCCCGAACTCGTCGGTGCTCGGCGGGCGGGGTCTCCTTCCGGTGGCCGTCGCCCGCCGGAACCGTAGCCGTTTGACGGTGGCCGACGCGTATCTCGACGTTCCCGTGCTCGTGAGAACACGGACGGCGGTACGGCGACTCGATCACGGGAGCGGACGGATTGCCGGGGTCATCACCACCTCCGGCGACCGGCTGAGGGCCGATCACGTGGTGCTGTGTGCCGGGCCCCTCCAGTCGCCGGCTGTATTGATGAGGTCCGGCCTGGTCGGCGGCACCGGCACGGAGGCGAGCCGGTCATCAATCGGCTGGCAAGGCCTGGACCATCCGGCCATCGGCCTCGGCTTCGGTTGGCCGTCGTCCGCCGACACCCCGTCGACCATCGCCGAGGTTCGGCGCCTGGCCCGAGGCATTGTCGGCTCAGGGCCCCGGGCCGCCGATATCACGGTTCAGGTCATGGGGCCGTTTCCCGCCCCCACCGGCTCCATGGGTCTGGTTCTGGCCATGACCGAACCGGTGGGGGCGCCGGTTGAGGTGGCGGTGTCGGCCGACGGACCGGTCACGATCGGCCGCCGATGGCTGCATCCCGGCCAACCCGGACGGGCCGGTCTTGCCCCCTGGCTGGTGAGGGAAGTCGTCCACCTTGCCGACGCCCTGGTGGCCGAGCTCCACCCCGACCCGTATCAGGATGGAACCGGTGTCTACATCGACGACCTCGGCACCCCGGCGGCCACTCTGGTCGAGCAGCCCGACGATGGCATCAAGGCCTGGATGAAACGCCGTCCCGCACCTCTGTACCATCTGGCCGGCACGATCACCGAGTCGTCCGACATCGTTCGGCTCGATCCTGATCGACCGGGTTCGATTGATGGCGTTGTCGGACTGACCGTCGCCGACAGCTCCACCATGCCTGGTCTGGTCGGCGGCGGTGTCCAGCTGGCGGCCATGGCTTGGGCCGAATTCGTGGCCCGGGATCTTGTCGGTCGACTGACCGACCCATGAACGACGGTGCTGCGGTCGAGGCCGGATGGGGACCACGGTCCAGGGGCCGGGTCACCATCCGGGTCGCGGTCGGGGAGCTACCGATCGACGCAGTTTTCGCACAAGCCGACCAGATCGACTCGATGGTGATCGGTGGTGAAGTGATGACGCCGGGCCGCTTCCGCCAGCGCCTGGTCGAGCCGCCGCTCCACATCCGATGGGAGGCTGACGTCGGTGATGGTGCCACAGCCGTGGCAGACCAGATGATGATGGTGGTGACCGGTGATCTCCTCGGTCAGCTCGAACCGGGCGTGGTCATCGGTGGTGACGATGCGATGGACCACGCCGGCCTCTTCGAGAACGACCAGGCTGCGGTAGGTGGAACTCTGGGCCAGGGCGTGGTCGTGGTTCAGGATCTCGGCAATGGTCGACGGTCCGCGTTGGAGCAGGGCGCCGACCACGAGGCGCCGGTTCCTGGTGTAGCGCTGGCTGAACACCAGCAGCTTGGCCGCAGCGAGCTGATGGACGTCATCATCATCGAACCCGGCGGAAAGCAGCGGGGTCCCATCGCCCTCGAGCGCCATTCATCCACCCTACTGCCCGATTCCGGGCCGGCCGATTCCCGCCGGGTCGTTGTCGCACGGTTGTCGTCAGTGTCCGGGAGGCATCGCCATACACTAGGAAAGGCAACAATGTGAGTTCATGCGTCGCAACGTCGTGAAGTCACGTCGGCCCTCGACGACGTCGGTCGTCGTCCGAACGTCTGACCGTCGGGATCTCGACGGTGGAAGGAAGCACACGATATGGAATCCATTCAGGCTCCGATGACTCCGGTCATTCAAGCCGACGAGGCCACGCGGATCACGTTTCTGGTTCGCGTCTACCAGCACCTGGCGCTGGCCGTCGTAGCCTTCATCGGCTTCGAGGCGATGCTGTTCACGCTGGGTGTCGCCGAGGCCTTCTACAACTTCCTGGCCACCACCGGTGGTGTGGCCTGGCTGCTTATTCTCGGTGGCTTCGCCATCGTGAGTGCCATTGCTTCCCGATCAGCCCACCAGCTGGGAAACACGAGTGCCCAGTACGGGGCGCTGTTCGCCATGGCACTGGCCGAGGCCGTCATTTTCGCCCCGTTCCTCTATCTGGTCTTCAATAGTGGTGACGGGGGTACGGTCACCGTGGCTTCGGCTGCGGTGGTGACCGGGCTTGGTTTCGCCGCACTCTCGATGGTGGCCATGGTGACCAAGCGGGACCTGTCACCGCTCCGACCCCTGCTGCTGTGGGGTGGGATCGCCGCCATCGGCCTCATCGTCGCTGCCACCCTGTTCGGCTTCCAACTTGGTGCCATCTTCTCGGTGGCCATGGTCGGGCTGGCCGGCGCATCCATCCTCTACCAGACCCAGGCCATCCTCCGCCAATATCCGGAGTGGGCCTACGTCGGTGCCGCAGTGTCGCTGTTCGGCTCACTGATGATGATGTTCTGGTACATCCTCCGCCTGTTCGCCCGGGACTGACCGAGCCCGTCGATCGGCGGCTTCAGACCATACTCGCCCCGAGACAGCACCATATTCGGCGGTAGCCATCGATGATCGAACCGGCCCCACGCGGGCCGGTTCGTCGTTTCTCCGTCCCGCTCCATCGGATGGCGGATCGGACCGGAAGCCCGATGGTAAAGATACGACAAACATGCTGAGCCATGATTGCGGACGTCCATTGGGCTGGGTAGTATCGCCTACGCCTACTCATTGGGTTTGTAAGGCTGACCTGATGAGGTGACTTCTGCGTTGGTTGGTGGTAGCTCAGCAGGCAGGTTCTCCAACCTCGCGGTTCCCCGCACCCCGCCTAACGGCGGGTACCGACAGACACGCCGAGGACCGTGAGTTTCCGATATCCCGTTTCAGCCGGTGCGACACCGGCAAGCCGCTCTGGCATCCGTCTCGCCATACGGCTGGCCGCCGGTGCAGCCGTAGTGTTTGCTGCCGTGGTGGTCATCTTCGGCTGGGATTCGGGTGGAGGGATGCGCCTTTCCACGATCACCGCCACTCCCGATGTCGGCGCCGGCGACGTGGAGCCGTCCGCCGGACGCCTGGATCAGATCGATTCGGGGGAGCGACCGCCATCGGTTCGCAACGAGGCTGGTGCCGCCCGCGGTCGGCTCGTTGTGGAAGCCGGCGACATCGCTGGGGGCGAGGCCACTGTCGTCGAATCGGCGTCCGAAGCCCGATCCGAACAGGTGGATCCGGGCGCCGGCTTCTCCTCCAACTTTCCGAAGGAACAGACCGACACCATAGGCTCGGCCACTTCCGAGTCGACGACGTCAACCCTGGCGCGACAATCGACTCGAGGCACTTCGGTCGCCCGGGGGTCGGAACCGGTCGGAACCGGTCGGAGCCGGCCGGCACCGTCAAGGCGCCCGGCCGACGGTGATCGTGCCCGGTCGACGACGCCTTCCAGCGACAGCTCGGCCCCATCGACATTGAGGCCGTCATCCCTACCATCAGCCACCGCAAGGCCGTCAGCAACGGCAACACCATCGGCCACGGCAACGACTGCGGCCCCGACCAGGCCATCCCCGCCGCCCCTGCCGTCGACTGCCACACCGTCGTCGCGTGCCACTTCGACTTCGACTTCGACGACGTCCTCATCCTCGGCGACGAACTCGACCACCGGCACCACCTCGAGTTCGAATCCGGGAGACGTGGTGTGGGAGGAGAACTTCGACCGGCTGAACACCGATCGGTGGCAGCCGGAGCACTCCAGCTATGGTGACGGGAACGGCGAACGGCAGTGCTACCGACCGGAGAATGTCACGGTTACGGGCGGCAGCCTGATCCTGACCGCTCGGCACGAGACCTACAGCTGTCCCCGGACCGGCACCAGAACCATCACCTCCGGCATGGTTCGCAGTCGGGGTCTGAGCTTCTCGCCCGGCCAGGCTATCGAGTTCCGGGTCAAGCTGACCCCGGCCGATCCCGATGACCAGGCCGGTCTGTGGCCGGCGGTCTGGGCATCGAGCTGGACGGGCGACAAGTGGCCTCGCGGCGGTGAGATGGACTGGCTGGAGGTCATGACGGCCGAGAATCCTCGGCGCTCAATGCACAGCGTCCACTACGCCGATCGGTCCGATGATCACGTACTGAAGAACCGCGGTGCCTATCTTGACGGCTACTTCAGCGATGAGTGGCACACCATCCGCTTCGACTACGGCCATGGCGGTCGGCTTCGGTGGTATCTCGATGGCCGCCAAGTCTTCGAGGTCACTGCTGCCGACACCCTCCAGGGCTATCCGGCGCCGTTCGATCAGACCGTGAAGGAGATCAAGATCAACCTGGCCATCGGGGGTACTCCGGGACCACTTTCCTGGGGGGCGCTGGGATCGTCCGGCGCCACCTTCGAGGTCGACTACATCAAGGTCTTGAATCTCTGAACGATCTCCATCGCCCGCCGGGATCGGTGTCGGTTGAGTCGGACCCGACTCTCGACACCCCTGACGGCGGTGGTCTATACTCCGCCCGGGCCAGGGCAGGAAACGCGGGATTGTGGCGAGCTGAGGCGACGAGCAATCACCAACATGCGATGTGGCAACGAGTTCAGTGGGCACCCGATTCCGGCGTGCCGTCAGGAGTGAGGTTGGTGTTGGTACTCGGTAGCTGCCTGATTGTGGAGCACCTGGTCCTCTTTCCCGCTCGCGACCTTTCCTCGCCGTCGCCCGTCGGCATAGGCGAAGAGTCGGGATACCCAGGTAGCGCCAGGGAGACATCATGAACGATCTACGAAGGTGGTGGTGGGTACCTGTGCTCGGTGCGCTGCTCTGCGGCGGGATCACCGCACTGCTCGTCACCAACTGGGTTGCCGGTCGGGTCGAGGACGGGGCGGTGGCCGCTCTGGAGGCAGCCGGTCTCGACACCGGCGTAGACTATGTCGGCGTCGACGGGCTCAACGGCATCGGGCGCGACGGCGTGAACGTCGTGCTGGAGGGCCCGGCGGCCGATGAGGCGGCTGCCGTGGAGGCGGTGGCGGCCCGGTCCGAGGTCGATCAGGTTGTGTACCGGGTGGTCGAGCGCGATGCCATAGATGGCCCGGGGGGCGATGACGGCGAGCCGGACGGTGACGCGTCGGAAGATGCTGCTATCTCTGCGGTCGATGAAGCCGGTGTCGGCGACGAGCAGACCGAGGCGGCGGCGGATCCGCCGCCGATGGCGGTGGCTGCCATCGTCGGCCCAGAAGGGATCATACTCTCCGGTCAGGTTCCCGACGAAGCCGCCCGAGACGCTCTGGTGGTGGCGGCTGTCGCCCGGTACGGCGAGGAGACGGTCACCGATGAGTTGGAGATCGCCGCCGGGGCGGTCGCGGCCGACGGTGGCACTTTGACCGTCTCGGGCGAGGCGTCAACCGAGGCCGAGCGGGCGGAGTTGATCGACCGTGCTACTGCAGTGGCTGTGGCCGCCGGCCTCGATTTGGTCGACAGCGTGACGGTCCGAAGCATTGAGCGGTCGTTGAACGACCTGTTCGAGCTTGACCCGATCGAGTTCGACGCGGCCCGGGCCACGATCCGGGACGGTTCGACCGCCACGTTGGACGCCGCCGCCGAACTCATCAACGCCAACCCCGGCGCCGGGCGGCTTCTCGTCGTTGGACACACCGACAGCGATGGCTCGACCCGAACCAATCAAGCCCTGAGCGAGGCTCGGGCTGCAGCGGTGGTCGACTATCTGGTCACGACCGGCAATGTCGAGGCCGAGCGGTTGGAGGCCGAAGGCCGGGGCGAATCCGAACTTCTGGTCGATCCGGAGATCACTCCGGAGGACAGGCAACGTAACCGGCGGATCGAATGGGAGCTTCTCCCGTGACCCGTCTCGGCCCGGAACTCGTAGGAACTCGATCTAGCAAGGGAGCGAAGTAGAGATGGGTTGGCTTTTCGGAACGATTGCGCTGGCGTTGCTGCTCTGCTTCATACTCGGGCTCATCCTGGGATTGCTGTGGTGGCTGTGGCGCCGCCGGGGCGAGAGTGCCGAGTACGAGCGCCGTCGCCTGGAGGCCGAGGCCGAGGCCGACCGTCTCCGGTTGCGGGTCAACTCGCTCACGCCGGTGCAGGCAAAGGTGGAGGAGCTCCGAGCCGAGTTGGACGAGGTCCGGCTCACCGCCAATCGGGTTCCAACGCTGGAGTCCGCCATGCGAAGTTTCAAGTCGAAAGCCGACCTTGTGCCCGACCTGGAGCAGCAGCTGATACGCCTGCGGATCCGGGCCAATCGGGCCGATGAACTCGAATCCGAGCTGGCCTCGCTTCGGGCCGAGGCCGGAAGGGTGCCCGACCTGGAAGCGGAGATCGTCGACCTGCGGGCCGATGCCGATCGGGCCAGGACCCTGGAGACGCAGACGGTAGCCCTCCGCAACAAGGCCGATCAGCTCGCCGGGATGCGTGTGGAGCTGGAGGGGCTGCGGGTCGAGGCGGCCAAGGTAGGCGATCTCGACAGCCGGGTCTCCGAGCTCAACATCGAATTGGATGAATCCCGGGAGCGGGCCGCACTTGTGAACGGGCTCGAGCTGGAACTCTCGGAGGCCAAGGCCGACATGGCGCGTCTCGCCGGGCTCGAGGCCGAGATCGCCTCGCTACGGGGCGAACTCGAAACGGCCCGCGAAGAGCTGGACTCGGCCCGCGCCGAGGCAGCGGAGCTGGAGAGGCGCGGCAACGAGATCCAAACCCTTACCGCCCGAGTCGTTGATCTGGAGTCCAGCCGGAACCAGGCGGCGTCACGAGCCCAGGAGGCAAGCAAGCTGGCCGAGGATCTGAGGTCTCGACTGGCCACGGCCGAGAAGACGGCGGCGCTGGTCCCGGAGCGAGACCGCACCATCGTCGATCTCCGGGCACGGCTCGAGGCAGCCCAGGAGGCGGCTCGTCGGGTCGACGACACGGCCAAGGCGTCGGAGGCGACCGAGGGGGCGGAGGCGGTCGCCGTGATGGGCGGGACCGCACCGGCGGCCAAAGCCGAGCCCTCCGGGGCGTCGTGGCAAAAAGGCGTCACCGATCTGGGCACGCCGGGGGCCGACCATCGCGACGACCTCAAACGGATTCGCGGCATCGGTCCGGTCATGGAAAAGATGCTGAACAGTTTCGGTATTCAGACCTGGGAGCAGGTGGCGGCCTTGACTCCCGATGACGTGGCCAAGGTGACCGAGGCCATCGACGCGTTCCCCGGTCGCATCGAGCGCGACGACTGGATCGGCGGTGCGCAACGGTTGCTCGATCAGGGCCACGTTCCGGCAGAGGACACGTTGACAGGAGGGGCCAAGAAGAGAGGGAAGGAGGACGGGAGCGGCGGGGTTCCATCGTGAGCCGAGAGCACGACCAGGCTCGGTACCACGGGAGCCGCCGACAGGGACGACCTCTCTGGAAGAGGTCTGACGCCGACCCGGTGGCTCGGTTCAGGCGACCCGTCGAACGTCGGTCGGGAATGGCCGCCGATCACGACCGGTAGTCGTAGAAGCCGCGCCCGGTCTTGCGGCCGAGCAGTCCGGCCTCGACCATTCGGGCCAGCAGAGGTGGGGGAGCGTACAGCTGCTCCTTGAACTCGTCGTACAGTGATTCGGCGACGGCCATCGTGGTGTCCAGGCCGATCAGATCGGTCAGGGCCAACGGGCCCATGGGATGGGCGCAGCCGGTGACCATACCTTCGTCGATGTCCTCCTTGGAGGCGAAACCCGACTCGAACATGCGGATCGCCGAGAGTAGGTAGGGGATCAGCAGGGCATTGACGATGAACCCGGCCCGGTCCTTGGATTTGATGACCCGTTTGCCCAGGATTCGACCGGCATATCGCTCGGCCACGTCCTGGGTGTGGTCCGAGGTGTGCAGGGAGGTCACCAGTTCCACCAGGTGGAGCACGGGAACCGGATTGAAGAAATGGATGCCGATCACTGATTCGGGCCGCCCGGTGGCCATGGCCAGTTTCATGATCGGGATCGACGAGGTGTTGGAGGCCAGGACGGCGTCGTCGGCCTCGACGATCTTGTCCAGGGATCGGAACAGCTCGACCTTGGCCGTTTCGTCCTCGACGATGGCCTCGACCACGAGTTGCCGATCGGCCAGTTCCTCGAGCTGGTGGGTCACCGTGATGCGATCGAGCGCCGCCGCCCCGTCGCTATCGCTCAGCTTGCCACTGTTGATGGCTCGGTCCAACGACTTGGCGATCCGGGCCCGACCGGCCTCGGCCGCCTCCGGGGTGGCCTCCGCCACCACCACATCGAGACCGGCTCGGGCCGACACCTCGGCGATGCCCGATCCCATCAACCCGGCGCCGACGACACCAACCTGCAGGAGGGAGTCGGCTTCTTCGGCAGAGGTGGATCCTGACGTGTCGGCACTGGTTGTCGCACTGGTCATGGGCCAACAGTGCCCGTTTCCGCTTTCGGTTTCCAACCACGCCGCCGATTTCTCGCGGCGGTCGGTCGGACCACGGCGCCCGAGCCACCGGGCCGAGCGCGCCTTCGGGATAGATTGAGCACGATGACCCCCGACGAATTTCGAGCCGCCGGTCATGCGCTCATCGACTGGATCGCCGACTATCGGGCGACGCTGGAGCAGCGCCCGGTACGGGCCGATGTCGAGCCGGGTGACGTGCTCTCCTGGTTTCCATCCGTGCCCCCCGAAGATGCCGGATCCTTCGATCAGCTGCTGACCGCCCTGGAGGAGCGGGTGGTTCCCGGTCTGACCCAGATCCAGCATCCGATGCACTATGGCTGGTTCCCGGCCAATGCCGCCCTGGCTTCGGTACTGGGCGACATCGCCTCATCCGGGCTCGGAGCGCTCGGCATCTCCTGGGAGAGCGCACCGGCTCTCACGGAGGTCGAGCAGGTGGTCTGTGACTGGCTTCGGGAGCTGACGGGACTTTCCGAGGCATGGTTGGGGACCATTCACGACACGGCGTCGACTTCGTGTCTGACCGCCTTGCTGGTGGCCCGGGAAACGGCGGCCCGCAGCTATGACGATCAGGGCATGGCTTCGCTCGACCGGCAGCCTGTCGTCTACTGCACATCCCAGGCTCATTCGTCGGTCAAGAAGGCGGCCCTGCTGGCCGGATTCGGTGAGGCCAACGTCCGCCTCGTCGACCATGACCCCTCGACCTTCGCCATGGATCCGGTCGATCTGGCCCTTCGCATCGACGACGATCTCGCCGCCGGGCGCCATCCGGTGGCTGTGGTGGCAACCGTGGGTACGACGGGAACGACGGCCATCGATCCGGTGGATGAGATCGTCGACGTGGTCCGCTGCCACGACGACATCTGGATCCACGTCGATGCCGCCATGGCCGGCTCGGCCATGATCCTGCCGGAGTGCCGCCATTTGTGGCAGGGCGTGGAGGGCGCCGACTCGCTGACCTGGAACGCCCACAAATGGCTCGGGACGATCCTCGACACCTCGCTGTTCTACACCCGTCGGCCCGATGCCCTCGTTCAGGTCATGTCCACCAACCCCAGCTATCTGTGGTCCAAGGCCGACGGTCAGGTTGTCCAGTATCGCGACTGGGGAATACCCCTCGGCCGCAGATTCCGGGCACTGAAGTTGTGGTTCCATCTCCATCTGGATGGCGCCGAGGCCCTGCGGGCCCGCCTCCGACGGGATCTCGACAATGCCCGGTGGCTGGCCCGGCAGGTGGAGGCCGCCTCGGACTGGGAGGTGGTGGCTCCGGTTCCGCTGCAGACCATTTGTGTCGTCCACCATCGCGACCGTGGCATGCACGATGTCGAGGCGACCAACGCCCACACCCTTCGATGGGTGGAACGGGTCAACGCCTCCGGCCGGGCCTACCTCACCCCGACCATGATCGACGGTCGGTGGATCGCCCGGGTCTCCATCGGGGTCGAGACCCAGGAGCGCCACCACGTTCGGCAGCTGTGGAAACTGATGTGCGACGCGGCCCAAGGCACCGCCCCCGACAGTCTTGCCGTAGACAGCCCTGCGGCCGACAGCGCCGCCGTCACCAGCACCGCAACCGAAGGCACAGTGCTCGACAGCCACGCCGCCGCCCCCGACCGGTCGCAGCGATGACGGCGGGTGTCGGGGGCGATGACGGGATAGCCGGGAACGGACGTCCACGCCTTCTGGCCGTCGACATCGACGGCACGATGATTCGCAGCGACGGCACCCTGTCCCCGGTGGTCAAGGATGCACTGCATCGGGCCGTTGGATCCGGTGTCCACGTGGTGCCGACAACCGGCCGGCCCGAGGCGGTGGCACGAGACATCGTGGCCGCCAGTGAACTCGATCAGTACTGGATCTTCGCCAATGGTGCGGTAACCCGGCACCTGGCCCGAAATGAGACCGTTCGCGGCTTTTGGATCGAACGGGAAGTGGCCCTCGACGTGGTGGCCGCAATTCGGGATCGTCGACCCGATCTCGGATTCGCCGTCGAGTTCGAATCGTCCTTGGCGTATGAGGTCGGATTCGAGGCCGTCGTCCCGAATCCCCTTCCCGTTCCCGCCGTCGACCGAATCGAGCCGATACTCGAGACCAGAAGCGATCGAATCCAGAAACTGCTGCTGTTCGATCCCGCCGTACCGTTCGATCCGACCCTCGACGAGGTCGGCAGACACACCCAGCGGCGACGCCTCGACGTGATCTTCTCGATTGTGGGCGAGGCGGCCCGGGACCGCGCCGTACCCAGCTACTCCGGTCTCCCGTTCGTGGAGCTGGCGGCCCGGCACGTCACCAAGGCTCTGGCCCTGGCCGCCCTGGCTGATCAACTGGGCCTCCTTGCCCACCACGTCGTGGCCGTCGGCGACAATCACAACGACATCCCGATGCTGGAGTGGGCCGGTGTTGGGCTGGCCATGGGAAATGCCACCGACGACGCCAAGAACGCAGCCGACCGGACCATCGGGTCGAACGACGAGGACGGCCTGGCCCACGCCATCAACGACCTGCTCGATCTGATGACTCCCTGAATCCGGTCGGATCGGGGCCCGGCGGTGGTCGGGCCGGCTACCGATACTCGGGACGACCGGGTCGGGTTTGGAGGCGATGAAGTGCGTCGGTGATGGCCTGGACACCGGCCACACTGTTGATCAGACCCAGGTGGGAGACCGAGATCTCGACCAGGGAAGCGGCGGGGTCGAGTGATGCCCGCCAGTCGACGAAGCCGTCGGTCCGGGAGTAGATGGACACGAAGTCGATGAACGAGGGGAAGTCCACGAAACGGTCACGGTCGACCGCTTCCTCCCGGTCGTGATTCACCGGCCCGAAGGCTCCCCGGCGCCAGGTGATCTCGAGCAGCTCAATCGGTACCCGAAGCGGAGCGAACCGGGGATACTTCATCAGCAGCGGAGTGCCGAGGGTGATGATCTGGCGGACCATTTCGGGGTATCGGACGGCGAGAATCCGGGCGAACTGACCGCCTCGGGAGTGGCCGATGATGACCACCGGTCGGCCGGCGTCGGCGAACAGGCGGTGGAGATCACGTTCCGAGGATTCGACGCCGGCATAGGCCGGACCCGAGTTGCGGCCGACATCGGCGATGCGGGCATCCCAGCCGGCCTTTTCGAGAATGTGCACCAGGGAGTCGGCGCTGGTTGGACTGGCCAGGAAGCCGGGGATGACCAGTATGGGACGGCCGTGGCCGTGGGGGATGCCCACACCCCGCCACAGCGGATGTCGCCGTAGCGCCTTGAGTTCGAACGGGCTTCGGGCCTCGAGGAAGACCGGGCGTCCGAACCATGCTCTCGCTCCACGGTGAGGCAACAGTGACCGTCGTACGGCCGTGGTCTCCAGGGACGAAAGCGGGCCGATCATGGTCGCATCGGTTGGGTGTTCATGGTCGACAAACCAGTGTAGAGAATCACGCCCGGTCGGACACCCGGGGCGCTCCCGGCCGAGGCCCCCGACGGGATGGGAGCCGGTGACGGATCATCGTGCACAGGGCTATCGTGCACAGGCGATGGCAGAGCTGCGCTTCTTCTACGGCACCATGGGTTCGGGAAAGTCGACTCAGGCTCTGCAGATTCATCACAATCTGGCCAAGGGCGGCCTGGCCTGCCTGCTCATCACCCAGCTCGATCGTCACGAGGGGGTCGTGTCCAGCCGCCTGGGCGTGTCGGCCGACGCCATCATCATCGACGGCACGGTCGATCTGCGCCGCCTCGTCTATCAGGAACACCTGGAACGTCAGGGGCTCCACGCCGTCATCTGTGATGAGGCCCAGTTCTATGAACCGGGGCAGATCGACCAGTTGGCCCGGGTGGTCGACGAGTTCGACATCGAGGTCTACGCCTTCGGGCTGCTCACGTCGTTCCAGGGTCTGATGTTCCCCGGGAGCAAGCGTCTCATGGAAATCGCCGACCGACGGCTCGAACTGCAGGTGGAGGCGCGATGTTGGTGCGGGGCCAGGGCCACCCACAATGCTCGATTGGTCAACGGTCGTCAGGTCTACGAGGGCGACCTCAAGGTGGTGGGTGACGCCGGGGAGACCGATGCGGTCGTCACCTACGATCTGCGTTGTCGCCGTCACTGGCTGGCCGGACGGGACGACGCCAACCAGGACGCCTTGTTCGACGACTACTGAACCTGCCGAGTGGGCCCTTTCCGTCACCGACCGGTCGGTTGGGCGGTGCCGAAGGCAGACGAGTACCGTGATCGAGGTGAGTCCGATGGCATCAGCAGCCGAGATCGTGGCGGCCGACGAGCAGCCCGACGAGCGTGATCTGAGGCCCGGTGGACTGATCGACTCCGATCATCCGGCGGTGCAGCGGCTGGTCGATCGAGCACTGAAGGAGGCGGCGACGCAGGAGATCGGGCCCGGTGCCACGGCGTCCGCCGTGTCCCGCGCCGTGGCGCTGTTCGGCGCCGTCCGGGACGGCTACCGGTACGACCCGTACAACATCAGCCGAGAAGCCGACGAGTATCGAGCAGGAGCGGTGGCCGAGGGCTCCCAGAGCTGGTGCGTTCCCAAAGCCACCCTGCTCACTGCTGCAGCCCGAGCCGCCGGAATTCCGGCCCGAGTGGGTTTCGCCGATGTCAGAAACCATCTGCAGCCGGCGCGACTGCGGGAACGAATGGGCACCGATCTGTTCCTCTGGCATGGCTACAGCGTGTTGTGGCTGGGGGACCGGTGGATCAAGGCGTCGCCGGCGTTCAACCGGGAGCTGTGTGAGCGGTTTGGAACCCGGGTCCTCGAGTTCGACGGGCGCTCCGATGCACTGTTTCACGAATACGACACCGACGGCAACCGTCACATGGAGTACGTGAACCACCGCGGTGTCTACCGAGACATCCCCCTGTCCGACATTTTCGACACGTTCGACCGGCACTACCCCGATCTCGCGTGACGCCGAATCCGGGCATGTTCGCCCCCGCTGTGTCTGATCACCCACCGAGTGGGACTCCATGGCCCGCCGGGTTCGCAGCCGGCCCCGGGTAGTCCAGCCGGCCCGAGGTGGACCGAATGGGCCATCGGTGGGATGGAATCCTGCCTGCAACACGGTTGAAACACCAATGAAACGGGCGATATAGGCCGACTTCGGGTCCCGTGGTGGTTTTAGGGCTGGTTCTTGGGCAAATGTTTGACTAAACTTGGCGACGGACCAACCAGAAACATGACGGATCGGCGGAGATCACGCGAATGTTTGACATAAACCTTTTCATCGGTGTCATGGTGGGCTTGCTCATCGGGGCCGTCGGCATGTGGGTGCTCGACCGCCGCCATCAGCGGATCACCAAGAAGCTGGTGGAGAGTCGCCGCAAGATCGAGCGGCAACGAACCCAGGCCGTCAACGATCTGTTCGCGCTGCGGGCCGAGATGGAGGATCCGAAGTTTCGGGCCCAGCACCACCAACCGCTGGATGCAGCTGTGTCCACCGGCCCCGATCCCAAGACCGCAGCCGAGTTGGCCAACCTGCGTAGTCTGATCGCACGGGCCGACGGGGCCCTGACCGCCGCTCGTCGCAAGCGGGACGAACACGAGCGTGAGATCGCCCGTCTTCGCAGCGTGCTCGAGGACCGCCTCGACGCCGCCGATGTGATCGATCTCCGACGCTCCGAGAGCGCCGGCGGATTGGCCCTGTAGCGGCCGTCGGCGGGCCTGAACGGGGCCTGCTGCCCAGCTGGAGAGACCACATCCGGATCTGATCACGCGTCTGCGATCCGTCGTCGGGCGTGAACAGTGTCTTGTTTGACCCAAAACGACCCATCGCCGATCCCCACATCCTAAAGTGGTCGGTCGAACGGGAGTTGTTCCCATCGACCGGTCGATCAAGGGGAAGACGATGACACGACGAACAGTGGCCGTGTTGAACCAGAAGGGGGGAGTGGGCAAGACGACGGTTGCGCTCGGCCTTGCTTCGGCCGCCTGGGCTGCCGGGCTGAAGACGCTCGTTGTTGATCTTGACGCCCAGGCCAACGCCAGCTGGACCCTCGGTGTCGAACCATCGCTGGCCAATCTCGGCAGTGGAGACGCCATGACATCCCGCCGTCCCGGGGCGGCGGCCGACATGATCGTGCCGTCGGGTTGGGGTAGTAGCATCTGGCTACTGCCCGCCTCCTCCGATCTCACCGAGCGGGACGCCGATACCCGTCGTGACACCACGGTCGGTCGACTGGCTCGGGCCTTGGACGGGGTTACCCAGGACTTCGATCTGGTCCTGATCGACTGTGCCCCTTCGTTGGGGCTGAACACGGCGTGCGGCCTGGCCGCCGCCGAAGGAGCGTTGCTCGTGGTCGAACCGACGGTGTTCGGACTTCGCGGCGTCGAACCGGTGCTCGATCTGGTCGAACATGTCTGGAGCACCGAGAACCAGCAGCTCGACCTGGCCGGAGTGGTACTGAACCGGTTGCCGGCCATCTCCTCCGACGCCCAGGCCCGCGTCGTGGAGTTGAACAAGATGGTGGGCACCCGTTCGGTGTGGAAACCGGCGATCCCGCAACGGGTCCTGGTCAACCAGGCCCACGGGGAGCGGGCTCCCATCCACGCCTTCGGAAGCCAGGCCCGTGATCTCGTTGACGTGTTCGACCAGCTGCTGGGTAGGCTTCGTCGCTGGTCGAACAGTTAGCCGGTACAAGCATGCACGTGGTGATCATTGGAGCGGGTGAGGTCGGGGGCTATCTGGCCGAGCGGCTTGGTGCCGAAGGCCAGGACATCGTGGTGATCGAGACCGACGCAGCCAGGGCGGCCCAGGTCGCGGCCGAACTGGACATTCAGGTACTGGTGGGGAGTGGAACCAGTCCCAGCATTCTCCGGGAGGCCGGGATCGACCGGGCGTCGCTGGTGGCCGCCGTCACCCAGAACGACGAGGTCAATCTGGTGGCGTCGATGTTGGCCAAACAGCACGGCGTGGCCACCACCGTGGTCCGGGTCGAGTCCGACGAACTGAGAGGTGAGGACGGCACCAAGCTGCTGCGCCGGGTCGGGGCCGACGTCGTCATCGACCCCGACGCCGAGACCGCCGATGAGATTCTGGAGCTGGTTCACTCGACCGGGGCCGACGAGGTGTATCCCATGGCCAATGGGGAACTGGTCGTGCTCGGCGCCTTCGTCAGCGAGCATGCCCCAGTGGCCGGAAAGACCTTAGGCCAGATCGGGGCCGAACATGACGTGCTGGTCGGCGCGATCAGTCGAGGATCGGAGACGATCATCCCCGGGGGCGACCAGGTTCTGCGCTCCGGCGATCACGTGCGGGTCCTGTGCCGGGCCGCCGAACAGGCTGATGTGCTGAAGCTGATGGGGGTCGAGTCCCGGCGAGCCCGCAGGGCCATGATCCTGGGTGGAGGCGCAGTCGGCTCCCGGGTGGCCGAACACCTTGAATACGAGGGTGTGGATGTTGTCCTGGTCGAGCGGGATCCCACGCGGGCCCGCTCGCTGGCCAAGCGGTTCCGTCGGGTCACCGTCATCGAGGGCGACGTCACCGACACCAACCTGTTGTTGGAGGAGGGGGCCGGCGATCGTGATGTGGTGGTGGCCGCAACCGGCGAGGATGCCTCCAACGTTCTGGCCTGTGCCTTCGCCATGGCCGAGGGCAGCCCCTTCACCGTTGCCGTTCTCCACCGGCTGGCCCTGCTCCCCCTGGTGCGCCGCCTGGGCATTGACGCCACGCTCAGCCCCCGCACCGCATCGGCGAACGCCGTGCTCCGCAGCCTACGAGGCGGGGTGACGGCGGTTGCCACCTTCCTCGAGGGCGATGCCGAGGTCGATGAGGTCGAGATCGCCTTCGGGAGCCCGGCCGACGGTTCCCTCGTGTCGGAGCTGCATCTGCCGAAGGAGATCCTCATCGGGGCGGTGATCCGGCCCGGACGCCCGGCCGAGATCGTGCGGGGAGGTACCGCCCTGCAGGCCGAGGACCACATCGTGGTGTTCGGCCGCCCCAGCTCCCTGGCCGAGGCAAGATCATTCTTCGGTTCGTGATGGCCAACGGAAACCGACCCAGCCTCATCGCCCAGGTGGTCGGTCTGACGCTGGCCATCTGCGGTGGAGGAATGGTCACCTCGGCCGTGGTTGAGATCGTGTACGGGAACACAGCCGACTGGATCGCTCTCCTCGGTGTCGGGGCCATTACCACGGCTACCGGTCTGATCACCCGGGAGCTGACTTCGGTACCGGATCGCACACCCCGACTCGACGTGTTCGTTGCCGTGACGTCGGCCTGGGTGGTCATGGCCTTCGTCGGCGCCGTGCCCTACCTGTTGACGGGCACGCTGACCGCCCTCGATCAGGCGTTGTTCGAATCGGTCTCGGGCTTCACCACCACCGGCGCCACGGTGCTCCAGGCGGCGGCATCCGATCCCACGACCTTCGAAGCCTCGGTCGGGCTGCTGTTCTGGCGTTCGACCACCCAGTGGTTGGGCGGCATGGGGGTCATCGTGCTGATCGTCGCCGTGTTGCCCTCGGTGGGCACCTGGGGCATGGGCCTGCTGCAGGCCGAGGCGCCAGGGCCGACCGGCGAGCGTCTCACTCCCAAGGTCAGGGACACCGCACAGCACCTGTGGGCCGTGTACATCGTGTTCACCGTCCTGGTCATCATCGGCTATCTGCTGGCCGGCATGAACCTCTACGACGCCGTCAGCCACAGCTTCACCACCGTCTCCACCGGCGGGTTCTCTCGCCATACCTTGTCGATTCGCCATTTCGACTCGGCCCTGATCGAGTGGGTGTCCGTCGCCGCCATGTTTGTGGCCGGGACCAGTTTCACGCTGCTGTACCGGCTGGCGCGGGGCAAGACCGGTCCGCTGCTCAAGTCCATCGAGTTCCGCCTGTACGTGCAGTTGGTGCTGGCGGCCACCTTCGTCGTCTTCCTCACCGCCGGACCCGATCATCGCACGCTGACGGGGTTCCGGGACGCCATGTTCACCGTTGTCTCCATCGTCTCCACCACCGGGTACGGAACAGCCGACTTCGTCGGTTCGTGGGCCCCGGCGGCGCAGGCCGTGCTACTGGTACTGATGCCGATCGGGGCCATGGCCGGATCGACCGCAGGTGGGGTCAAGCTGATCCGGGTGCTGGCCGTCGCCAGCTTGGCCCATCGGGAGACGCTGGGACAGCTGCATCAGAACCTCATCCGGCCGGTACGGGTGGGTGGCGACACCGTGGACGACGTCGTCACCAACAGGGTCGTTGGGTTCCTGATCCTGACGCTGGCCGCCTTCGGTGGAGGGGGGTTGTTGATCGCCCTGACGGGCTCCGATATCATCACCGCCTTTTCGGCGTCCGCCACCACCATCGGCAATGTCGGTCCCGGTCTGGCCGAGGTCGGTCCCCGCAGCGATTTCGCCGGGCTGACCCCGTTCGCCCGGCTTGTCTGTGTGGCCAACATGCTGCTCGGCCGCCTCGAGATCTATCCCATCCTCCTGGCTCTGGTGAAGCTGCCCATTCCACGGGCTCGGCCCACCATGGCTCGTCTGTTCCGTCGTCCGAACCGGTTCGGTTCCGGACTCGACGTCTCGTAGCCGCCCGGCTGGGACGGGCGGAGAAGTTCTCACCCTTGGATGCGACGCCGGTCGGAGATGGCTAGGTTTGGGCCGTGCGTGAAAACAGTCTGAAGACGAGGTGGCGGGCCGGTGAATCGGCGCTCGGTCTGTGGTTGGCCACTCCCGATCCGGCGGCGGTCGAGCCACTCGGGCAGGTGGGCTATGACTACATCTGTCTCGACCTGCAGCACGGGCTCATCGGCTACGAGTCGGTGGTTCCGATTCTGCAGGCATTGTCCCGCTCCGCCTCGATACCCCTGGCTCGGGCCCCATGGAACGAACCGGGGATCATCGGCAAGCTGCTGGATGCCGGCGCCATGGGCGTGATCCTGCCCATGGTCAACGATCGGGACCAGGCGGTTCAGGCTGTCCGCTCCTGCCGATACCCGCCGGACGGCGCCCGTAGCTGGGGCCCGACCAGGGCCAACCCCGCTCTCGGCGGCGATTACCATGACAATGCCAACGCCCAGATCGCCTGCATCCCCATGATCGAGACCAGGGAGGCGGTCGAGCAACTGGACGACATCTTGTCGGTCGACGGTGTCGACGCCGTCTACGTCGGCCCGGCCGATCTTGCCGTGAGCTACGGCCTGCCACCGGCCACCGATCACCCCGACTCGCCTGTCTACCAGGAAGCTCTGGCCACCATCGTCGAACGGTGTCGAGCCCACGACGTGATCCCCGGCATCCACACTGTTCCCACGATGGTGCAAACCCGCCTCGCCCAGGGGTTCCGCATGGTCACGGTGACCTCGAACCTGATCGCTCAGCTCGACGGTGCCCGCTCTTCGCTCGAAACCGCCCGATCCACCGCATCAGGCCCCGCCTCCGGGGGATCGATGTACTGAGTCCAGGCCAGGATCGAACGAAATGGTCGAACGCCCGACGGGTCGGTTTCAGGAGCCCGGCAAATCCGGAATGGCCCAGTCGATCGGCTGACGTCCCCCCTCGACCAGGGCGTCATTGATGGCCGAGAACGGCCGGGAGCCGAAAAGCCCCCGGTGGGCCGAGAGTGGTGAGGGATGGGGCGACTCCACCACCACATGCCGGTCGAGATCGATCAGGGCCTTCTTCTTCCTGGCCGACGACCCCCACAGCACGAACACCACCCGGTCCGGTTTGGCCGACACAGCCCTGATGACCTGATCGGTGAAGGCCTCCCAGCCTTTGCCGTGATGCGAACCGGCCTTGTGGGCACGGACGGTGAGCGTGGTGTTCAGCAACAGCACACCCTGGCGGGCCCAATGCTCCAACGAACCGTGGTTGGGTCGGGGCACGCCGAGATCGGATTCCAGCTCCCGGAATATGTTGTCCAATGACGGCGGTACGGCGACCCCGGGCCGAACGGAGAAACACAGCCCGTGGGCCTGGCCCGCACCGTGATAGGGATCCTGGCCCACGACAAGCACCCTGACCGAGGCGTAGGGTGTCATGTGGAGGGCGGCGAAGACTTCGTCATGGGGCGGAAAGACCTGGTGGTTGGCCCGTTCCCGATGGACGAACTGTTGAAGCTCCGACCAATACGGCTTGTCGAATTCCTGACGAAGAACGGGATTCCAGTCGGTCTTGGTCACGGGGTCAGGGTAGCGGCGCCGCCCTCCGCCCCCAGGCCGGATTCGACGTTCCCCGGCCGGACTCGAGCGCACAAGTCTCGACGCCGGCCGGTCCCGCTCGAGGACGGCAAACGGTGGGCAAATGCCCGGTCCAGGGGCCACCACCCGTTACCGAAGCCGTTAACCTGGGCGAGTACATTCGGCAAGGTCTGTTGGTTACCCGACGTCGGCTCAGTGGAGATGCTGCTGCTTGTGATCGCGAAGCTCAATCCAGGTGGGTCGCTTCCCCTTTTGCTGGCGTTGATGCTGGTGCTTTTCGGCTGCTCCTCGGACGGTGAGGGGCAGGCGGCCGATGCCGCGCTGGGCGAACCGGCCGCCGGTACCGGAGCAGTGGAGACGGAGGTGGCCGCCCCGATCGGTCCCACGGTCGCACTCGACGCCACCGCCGTCGACGCCGACGGCCAGATCGCCGACCTACTGGCCTCCATGACGGTGGAGCAGAAGATCGGACAGCTCTTGATGCCGGTCCTGTCGGGAACCAGCGCCACCGCGGTGGATGCCGACGCCGCCGCCCTGAACCGGGACGCCACCGGGCTCGAAAAACCGGCCGAGATCGTCGATCGATTCAACCTGGGTGGCGTGCTCTACCTGGAGGAGAACATCGAGTCCGCTGAGCAGCTCCGCCGCTTCTCGGCCGATCTCCAACAGGCGGCGCTGGCCTCGGACGGGCTGGGGCTGTTGGTCGCCGTCGACCAGGAGGGTGGTCGGGTCAATCGGATCACCGATCAGGTCACCGTGTTTCCCTCGGCGCTCACCATGGCCGGCAACGTCGACGCCGTCCGGGAGGCCAGCTACATCACCGGCCAGCAGCTGCAGCGCCAGGGCATCAATGTCGTGCTGGCGCCGGTGGCCGATGTGCTCGAACCGGACGAGCCCGGCTTCATCGGTGATCGCTCCTACGGCGATGACCCCAGGCTTGTGGCCGACATGGTCGGGGCCTCGATCGGCGGCCTGCAACGTTCGGGCGTGGCCGCCGCGGTCAAGCACTGGCCCGGTCATGGCGCCACCAGCACCGACAGCCATCAATCGTTACCCAACCTCGATGTCGACCGTGAACTCTGGGAGCGACGGGAGCGGGTGCCGTTCGATGCCGCTATCGCCGAGGAAGTGGCCATCGTGGTTGTTGGCCACCTGGCCGTCCCCGGTTTGGACCAGTCCGGCGAACCGGCCACCGTCTCGTCGGTCCTCATCGACCAGTTGCTGAGGGGCGAACTGGGGTTCGATGGTGTTGTCATGACCGATGCTCTGAACATGGGGGCCGTCGGCCAGTACGACACCGGTCGCATTGCCGTGGAAGCCGTGCTGGCGGGGGCCGACATCCTACTGGTTCCCCCCGATCTGGCTGCCGCCTATGACGCCCTCAATCAAGCCGTGATCGACGGGGAGCTCACGGCTGACACGCTGGATCGGGCCGTGGCCCGAGTCCTGAACCTCAAATACAAGCTGGGCCTGCTACCGGCAACCACCTGACCGAAAAGCGCGGTCCTGCCGTCCTCCACGGTCGGAGTGGCAACAGGCGGCATGGTCGGTGCTGCGAGAAGGAGACCCGACCCTGGTCCGGCAAGAAGGACGGGTTCCCGCCGGGTTCAGCCGACGCTGTCGCCGCTCTCGGTGCCGTCGGGAACGGTGGTCGACGGCTCGGTCACCCTGGTGGTGGATGATGTCGAGGTCGAGCTGGTGGACGGCGTCGTGGTCGACGGCTCGGTCGTGGTGGGGGCCGATGTGGTGGTGGTCGTCTCCGGCGTCGTTGTCGTGACGACGGACCTGGACCCTGTGGTCGGGGCCGCCGGCACGATCAGATCGTCGTCGTCACCGGGAACGATCTTCCCGATGGGTTGGCCGCGATCCCTGGAACCAATGGTGGGACCGGTCGTATGGGTGGTCGTGGTGGTTGTTGTCGACCCATCGTCGCCCGGTGGAACGGACTCGGCCGGGCCCATCTGGCCGTCGGGTTCCGCCGACACCGCCTCCAAGGCCAAGGGCGCAGCGGCAGCCACCGCAATGGCTGCCGACAGTGATAGCGCCAGCAGGAAACGGCCCCTTCCTGCAGGTTGGTCTTGGCGTTGCACGTACATGCGAAAAATCCGTGTGGTCAGGTCCGGCGGACCACCTCAGTGATCGTTTCTAGCGGATTCCTTCAGGTGACATTCGGCTGCGGGATAAATCGCCCACAGGTCGACTTTCCCAGTTGATCGCCATCCCTCGGGCAGCCCGGCGACGCTGTTCCCGAGGGTCGACCAGCGGTAGTAGAGGGCGGTTCCCTTCCATCTTACGCCGATTCGGCTTGTGCCGGGCGACATGTCGACAAGGATGTCGCCGTGTTGTCAGGCCGGCTCCGACAACCAACTCTGATAGATGTCGGCGCAGCGGTCCATCTCGTCGATGTCGATCCACTCGATCGCCTTGTGAGCCTGATCGATCGAACCCGGACCGAATACCACGATCTCGGTGTCGAGCCCGGTGTAGGCCAGGGCGTTGGTGCCATAGGTGGCGACCGACGGCGGGGAGCCGGAGTGCCGGGACAGCTGATGAACGACTTCGGAATCCGGCGACTGGTAGAAGCCGGGCCATAGCACGCCATCGCTCTTCGCCACCTCGACCTCGAGGGGCGCCGCAGCCTCCTCGACCAGGGCCTGCAGATCGTCGAACATGATTTCGGTGTCCTCACCCGGTGCCACCCGCCGCCCGGCGAAAACGACGCACCGGTCGGGGATGATGTTGCGGGCCGTACCGCCCGAGATTTCGGTGACCGAAAGGGTCCCCGTGCCGACCTCGGTGGCCGGTGGGGCGGAGACCAGCCGTTCGTGCTCCCGCTCCAGAGCGGCGATGACCCGGCCGGCGGCATTGATGGCGTTGGCCCCCAACTCCGGTTTGGACGAGTGGGCGGCTTGTCCCCGAATGACGATTTCGAGACCGAGTACCCCCTTGTGGCCGTGTACCGGGGCGCACAGCGTCGGCTCGGCCACCACCACCTGGTCCGGGACCCGGTCAAGGGTGGTCAGCCAGCGCTCGAACGCCTGGGCACCGGGGAAGCCTCCGGTCTCCTCACCCACGGTTCCCACCAACAGCAGCGTGGGTCGAAGCCCCCGCTTCAGATCGGTGAGGCTCTCCAGCATCTCGATGACCACGGCCAGCGTGGCCTTGGTGTCGACGCTGCCCCTTCCGTAGACTCGACCGTCAGCCTGGCGACCGTCGAACGGGTCGTCGGTCATATGCTCGATCCCAACCGTGTCGAGATGCACATCGATGGCGACCGTGCGGTCGGTGGACCCGTCGAACCGGCAGTACACATTCGGTCGACCCGGTGCCGCCTCGTCCAACGTCACCTCGGCGCCCAGACCTCGGCAATGCTCGGCCACCAGATGGGCCAGATCGGCCTCGCCTCCCGGGCCGGACCGGGGACCGGCCTGGAGTGGATTGACGCTGTTGACGGCAATCATCTCCGACAGCAGGTCGGCACGACGCCGACGTCGCCCTTCGTCGAGCCGAAGCGGATCGGATCCGGACACAGACGAGACCATGTTCCAACAGTAGTGGCCTACCAGGAAAATGTTCGCAACCACCGGTGACGGGTGGAAGCCCCCGGCCGATTGGTCCATACTGCAGCCCGTGGATGGATTGTCGGGAGATTCGGCGACGCCGGCGACGCCGACATCCCTGCTGCCGCCTGGTCTGGTGGTCGACGACGGATCCGAGCACTTGCCGTCGTCGCAGCCGTTGCCCGAGGTCGGGGTGCCCATGGACAAGGCGTGGTGGCGGCCACGGGCCAGAGCTCGTCGGTCGGCCGTCCCGGTCGATCACCAGGCGTTCTGTCGGACGCTGATTCGCTTCGTCGACTCGGTTGTCGCCCCGGAACGGCGAGTTGTCGTCTACCTGGCCATGGGAGACGAGGTCGACCTCGGTCCGCTTGTCGCCGCATCCAACGATCCCACTGCCCGTTTCGCCGTCACCCGGACGCCGGCCGAAGGCTTCGAGCTCACGGTGCATCCCTGGGGCTGTGAGATGGAGGAGCATCCCTACGGCTACGCCCAGCCGGTGGCTCACGCCTCCCGCATCGAGATGGGTGACATCGGGGCCTTCCTCGTACCCGGACTGGCCTTCGACCGACATGGCAACCGGCTCGGTCGGGGCAAGGGTTACTACGACCGCCTGCTGGCCCGGGCGCCCCATGCTCTGAAAGTGGCCATCACCGGCGACTATCTGGTCGAGCAGCTACCGTTCGACGACTATGACGTCGTCATGACCCATCTGGCTTTCAGCACCGGTGTGGTCCCGGTGCCGTTGGCTCAGTCGCCGAGGCGGTAGTTGATCAGCGCTGGGCTGCGGCCAGGTCGGCCAGAACCACCGCAGCATGGCCGCCGGGGTCGGACACCTCGTAGTTCGTGACGATCTCGCCCCGGGGGTCGATCAGGTAGCTGATACGCAGGGGGAAGTCGGCGAATTTGTCGTCGGGGTCCCGGATGGCGTGGTACAGCCGCCCGACCTCTCTGGAGGGGTCCGACAGGAGCGGGAACGGGAAGTCGTGTGCCTCCTTGAACGCTCGGTTGTCATCCGGTGTGTCGAACGAGATCCCCAGGATGTCACAGCCGGCATCGCTGAAATGCTGGGCCTGGTCACGCAGGCCCTGACCCTGGAGGGTTCAACCCGGTGTGCCGGCTTTGGGGTACCACCACAGCAGCACCCAGCGGCCGCGATGGGACGACAGCGTTACCGGGTTGCCGTCCTGGTCGTCGACGGTGAAGTCCGGAGCCTCGGTTCCTGCTTCGAGCATGTGCGGATCTCTCCTTCTCGAGCGGCTCGTTCGGCCGAAAGTGGAGACTCCCGATCGTAGTGGCCCGGATCGCAGTGTGACACAGGTTGACGTTGGAGACAGGTCTCGGTGGCCGTGTCGACGGCGAGACCCCCTGCGATGCCGGCCAGATCAGCAGATTATGGTGGGCAAGACACATCACGCCTGCCGCCAGTATGGCGGCAACGAACGCCGCGATGGGGACGAGCACCGGATCCGGTTGATCGAAGAACGACACCAAAGGCACGAGCACGAGCAGGACGGTCAGAACCAGCCAGCCGGCGAGCAACCGGCCGGGTGCGGATGTCGTCGTGACCTAGACGATTGGCTCCAAGGGTTGGTGGTCGGCTGGTTCGGATTTCGGGTCAATCGGGGGCATGAAGGGTGTGGTCAGCGAGGGTGTCCAGGCCCAAGATTCATGCCGTTGCCGTTGCCGTTGCCGTTGCCGGGGGCCCGGCCCGGGTCTATTCAGTTTTCAAGGTTCAGGTGTGGAGCGGCGCGAGTCTGCCGGTTCAGGCCACGGCCTGTACGTGGTCGCGGTGTGGACGCCACCCCGAGTTTGGCTGAGCCAAACTCGCTTTCCACTTGTTGTCCGTATCACAGTTTTGCCGGGCGTTGCCCGGCAAACCCGAGTTTGCCTGCGGCAAACATCGAAGGATCTGTCCGTTGGTGAGCGAGGTTGGCGTTTTGCCGTACTTCGTCCGGCAAACCCGAGTTTGCCTTCGGCAAACATCGCCGGATCCAGCGCCGAGTGGGCGAGTTTGCCGGACGGCAAACTCGGGTTGGACTTGCGAAGCAAGGCCATACGGAATCGCAGCCCCGGGTTCTGCATCTGCCTCTGGCGGTGATGAGTAAGGCTCGTTTCATCCAATCGGGGAACCCCCGGGCTTTGACCGACATGTCGATCACTCTGGACTTCTCGTCGAGCACGATCCGTTCGAACTCGGCCACCGCGGTGGCCACAAAGGCAAGATCGGGATGGATCGGTGTCCCGTCGATGCGTTCACACCGGTAGTCCGGATCATCACGATCCACGGGGACCGCCGGGGTGTCGGGGTCCAGGTACCGCTCCAGGAAGTTCTCCAGGATCTTCTGGCCGATGACCAGGTTGACCAGTGGGGTGGTTGTGGCCGACCCCGGGGCTTCAGCCCCACCGACAACCAGGCCGACGAGGGCTTGGCCTCGGCGCCGGTTCGGCGTGTCGGCTTTGCTGTCGCCTTCGGATTGTTGGCGGAACAGTCGCTGCATCTCATCACCCAGCGCAGTGTCGACCGCAGCCGCTGACAGCGGGTCGAGGTGGAACCGCCCGTTGATGGCGCCGTCGGTGTTGGTGTTCCAGGTGCAGGAGGTCTTCTTGACCTGTTCGGTCACTTCGTCGGACGTGGTGTGGTTGATCAACCAGACGGTGAGCCGGTTGGTGAACTCCACAAAATCGTGATCCCGAGCAGCAGCAACCAACTCGTCTTGTGAGGCGATGAGGGCATCATGCCGCTGGGGTTTGTCCAGCGACTTCAGCTCTCGAAGGTGCCGCAGGGTCAACACCCCATCGGCGGCGGCGTGGGCGAAGACCGGGAATTGGTCGAGCCATTGCCCGGTCCGGGCGGCGGCGTGGATCTCCCGGGCCGGCGCCCCGGTTTCGGCCGCCACCACTTGTGAGGCGTTGCGAAACCCGAGCTCGCGGAGCACACCCGGCGCTTCGGAGGCGGTGTCGGCCGCGGCCAGGGTGGCGGCTCGGGCTGCGTCGATCCGGGCCGACAGTTTCTGCAGTCGACAGGCCCGGTCAAGCAGCTCGGCCACAGGGAGGCAGTCGGGGTCGGTTGCCACCATGGCATCGAGAGCGGTCTCCATCAGCGTCAGATCGTCGCTGTGTGGTTGTGGTGGCAACCCGCCGTCGGTCATGCCTTCACTATAGCAAACACCAGTTCGATATACAAGGTTGAAGGCAATCAAAAAGATGGAAAAACGACTGGAATTCTCGAAGTCGCCGAAGCTTCTGGTGGAGACGTCGGTCGCCGTTGTCCTGAGCCCGTCTCCGAGTTCGGGCCCGTGGCAGCATCGATTGACACCGGACGATGAGCTAGTGCTGCCGCGCGGAAGTGATCCGCGTGTGGGTCAGGCGACGAGGGGGTCGGCGGCGTAGGTCCATTTGAAGGGCCTCGCGGTCTGGTGGTAGTCGGTGATGAAGGCGAGGAGCTTGTCGATCAGGTCGTCACGAGAACTGAAGTCCTTCTCCGAGTTGTTCTTTCCCGGGATCGGCGCTGCGAGCACCTCAACGGTGTGCACGTCCAGCGCCGCGTGCAGCGACACCGTGCCGTGACGGACGTATTCGAACTCCCGGCGCCGGGCCCGGCCCGCTTTGGGGTTCTGGTCGGGATACTTGCGGGCCTTGGCCTGGATCGAGGTCTTCTCGTCGACCGAGACGACCATGGCCCGTTCAGGCGGGGCCAGGTACAACCCGCAGATGTCACGGACCCGGTCCCAAAACTCAGGGTCGTCACGACGGTTCAGCCAGCCCCGGACCTTGGCCAAGTCGATGTCCATACCGGTGAGGATCCGCCACACTTGTGACACCGGCGCCTCGACCCCCCGGCGCCGCAACTCCTCGGTGACCTCGAAGTAGGTCCAGGTCGCCACCGGATCGCACGGGTCACGTTCAGACGTTGCGATGGCCGCCATCTCCAGTCGTTGATCGTGACCGAGCCGGCGGGGACGACCCGGGCGGTGCTGGTCGACGAGACCGTCCAGACCCGATTCCAGGAACCGGCGGCGCCACATGGACACCTGGTGCTCGTCGAGATCGACCCGGGGGGCGATCTGGCGCAACGGCACACCATCGGCGCACAACAAGATGATCTTGGCCCTGCACACCACCCGGGCAGGCTCAGTCTGGGACTGGGCCCGCCGCTCCAGTTCGCCACGAGCATCGGCGTCGAGTTCGATCGGTGCAACCTTGAACATCACCCCTCCAGGTGTTCGACATCACCAACCAGAACTACACGAGGGCTATTTACGCGTGCGGGCACTAGTCACCGTCCAGGGTGACGAGGCCGGACGGTGTCGACGACTCCCCGAGGCCGGGGGCCAGATCGTGGTGTTGGAGCAGGTCGCCGTCCGAGAGAAGCGTTTCTGTGGCCATGTCGGCCACGATGCGGCCGTCTGCCATCACCACCGAGCGTGGGCACAGGGCGGCAGCCAAGGTCAGGTCGTGGGTGATGATCAGCCGGGTCTGCGCCAGCGGCCGCAGCAGCTCGACCAGCTGACGGCGTCCTCTGGGGTCGAGTCCGGCCGAGGGTTCGTCCAACACCAGCAGGTCGGGGTCCATGGCCAACGAGGTGGCGAGGGCAACCCGACGCTTCTCCCCGGTACTCAGCCGATGGGGGGGTCGATCGATCAGATGAGCCGCACCCACCGCAGCCAGGACCTCCGTTACCCGGTCGGTCACGTCGTGGTGGTCAAGGCCGAGATTGCGGGGTCCGAAGGCCACGTCCTCTCGAACGGTCGGCATGAACAGTTGATCATCGGGATTGGCGAAGACGATCTGGAGCCGGCGGCGGAGCTCGGTCAGGTTGGAGTTGTCGGCCACGTCGAGTCCCACAACCCTGAGCCGACCCGGGAGCGGAGTCAGCAAGCCGTTCAGGTGCAGGGCCAGTGTGGTTTTGCCGGCACCGTTGCCACCCAGCAGAGCCACGCTTTCGCCGTGGTGCACCGTCATGGAGACGCCAAGCAACGCCGCCGTCCCGTCGGGGTAGCGGAAGTCGAGATCCCGAACCTCGATGGCCGGCCCGTCCGGCGTGTGCCTGCCCTGCCCACCTCGGCGATTCATGGCAGGTGACCGAGGGCGGCAACGGCCCAACTACAGGCGATGACCACGATCACCGGCAGCCACTGCATCAGCGTCGTGCGTCGATCGGCGGTTCGCAAGGGTTCGGCCGCTGTCGGCAGGGTGCCGTCGAATCCCCGGCTGACCATGGCGCCGTGAACCCGCTCGCCGCGCTCGTAGCTGCGTACGAACAGTGTTCCGGCCGCCGCTGCCACCGGACGGTACTCCCAGAGCCAGCGAGGCACGACACCACGAGCGGCCATGGACCGTCGGGCCCGGTCGAATTCGGTGTTCACCACATGCACATAGCGCAGCATCATCATGGCGATGGTGAGGAGTGTCGGGGGGACACGAAGACGGCCGGCCGCCCCCGCCAACTGGGGAATAGTGGTGGTCGAGACCAGAATCGTGGCCGCAGCGACGCCCAGTGCAACCCGGCCTACCAGGGTCCATGCCGCCTCGATCCCGGAGGACGAGAGCTGGACGCCGGCCACCGAGGGACCGGGACCCTCGGCCACGACCGGGATGACGGCGGCCACGAGCACAAATGGCGTCGCCACCGGCAATCGGCGGACCAGTGATCCGACGCCGACGCCGGTGGCCCGGGCCACGATGACGGTGATGACGGCAAGACCGCCGAGGCCGGGCCAGTAGCCGGCCGGCACACCGGCTATGGCCAGGGCGAAGCCGATCAGGGTGACCAGGCGTCCCAGGGGCGGAACCAACCTGGTGTGCGTCGTCGGTGTCTCGTCGGTTGCTCCCACGATCACAGGGCCCTCACCGGGTGCTGACAAGGCGACGGGTGGGGGAGGGGCCCGATCCGGCCGTTGACCGCAAGGCAGCGGTCAGACCGAGGCCGACGATGACGGTGACGAGGACCCCGGCTCCTCCGGCCACGGCCAGGCTCAGGGTCGGGTTGGCGATGCCCGAGACGGCGTAGTCGGCGAGCGGAAGGTCGTCGTACCACGCTGCACCTGCCTCGATACCGCTGTCGAGAGCGGCTCGCTCCAGCCCGTCGGGAGCGGAGGCGGCGAACTGGCTGACCACGGCGGCCAGGGCCAAGGCTAGCACCAACCCGACCGCCACGACCGGGGCGACCGGTTTCGTCGGTCGGTCGCCGTCGGCACCGGCTGATCCGTCGGCTGCGGCCAGGGGGACGAGATCGGGCCGGGAGGCGAGGATGGAACCGACGACGGCTGCGGTGATGGCTCCTTCGGCCAGGGCGATCGGGATGTGGATGCCGACCACGGAGGCGAACACGGTGTCGAACGGGACCGGGGCCGACGCCCCGAATAGCCACTCCAGGCTGAAGGCCACGGCCGAGGCCAAGACCGAGACGGTGCCGGCCACTCCGGCGGCGGTGGCGTGACTGTTTCGTGATTTCGGCAGCACGACCAAGGCCAGTCGGTAGGCGCCGTAGCCACCGAGGCTGGTGACGATGGCCATGTTGAGCACGTTGTAGCCGAGCGCAGTAATCCCGCCGTCGGCGAACAGCAGCGCCTGGACCACCACGATGGTGGTCAGCACCAGGGTGCCGAGGGATGGACCGAGGAGCACGGCGGCCAGTGCGCCGCCGAGGAGATGCCCCGTCGTGCCGGCGGCCACCGGGAAGTTGACCATCTGGGCGCCGAAGAGGAAGGCGGCGGAGGCACCGGCCAGTGGGATCTGGCGTTCGCTCAGGTTCTTCCGTCCCGTCCTCAGGACGATCCCAATGGTGGTGGCGCTGATGACGCCTGTGGCCACGGCGGTTCCGGCGGTGAGGAATCCATCGGGTGCATGCATGGAGCGAACTCTACCGGGCGACCTGTTTCTTGCGAACGGTTCGCAATAATACGGCGAGGGTCCAGAGAGTCCTGCCTGGCCCGTGTCAGCGCCGGCAGTTCGGACACAACCCCCGGACCACGATCTCGATGTGCTGGGGCTGGAAGTCGTGGCCCGAGACCAGGTGATCCTCGATCTGTCTGACCAGCGTTCCGACATGGTGATCGATGGCCCCGCACGACGTGCAGACCAGATGGAAGTGCTCATCGGGATGGGCCGGCTCCCAATAGCTGACCTCGGACGGTCCCAAACGGGACTCCCGGACCAGCCCGAGATCCCGGAACAGGGCGAGTGATCGATAGATCGAGGCCAGATTGACGCTCGGATCGGACTCGGCCACTCGTTCGGCCAGTTGCTCCACGGTCACGTGATCGTCGAGATCGACCAGGGCCTGCCACACGAGACGGCGCGGTCCGGTGGCCCGATGGCCGTGGTCATGGAGTCGTTGGTCGATGGAGCGGTTGGTCATGGCGGATTACGGCACAATGGAACCATGTCAGATCTTGAGACGCTACCGGTCATTGAGGAAATCGTCGATCCCCGGCTTGACGACCCCCTGCTCGAGGATGGGGACCATGAGCGATTCGCCCATTACGTGAAGAAGGACAGAATCCTGTCCAGCGCGGTGGAGGGCACGCCGGTTCGGGCGTTGTGCGGCAAGAAATGGGTTCCGAACCGTGATCCGAAGAAGTTCCCGGTGTGCCCCGAGTGCAAGGAGATCTTCGAGATGCTGCGAGGGGAGTGACTTGGCCGATCGGCCCCGGCTGATCGTCGACTGCGATCCCGGGCATGACGACGCCGTGGCCCTGGTGGTTGCCGCCCACTACGGCGACCTGGTTGCCATCACCACGGTCGGCGGCAACGCCCCGCTCATCGACGTCACCAAGAACGCACTGCTCACCTGCCAGCTGTTCGGAATCGACGCCCCGGTCCACGCCGGATCGACTCGACCACTGGTCGCCGAACCCCGGCATGCTCCCGAAGTCCATGGTGTCAGCGGCTTCGACGGGCCGACCCTGCCGTCACTGAATCGTTCGGTGGTATCACATGACGCCATCGAATTCCTGATCGAGACCATCAGGGCCGAGGAGGGTCTATGGCTGATTCCGACCGGTCCACTGACCAACGTGGCCCTCGTCCTCCGCCAGGCTCCCGATGTGGCCGGGCGGCTGGCCGGAGTCAGCTTCATGGGTGGCTCGGCCACCGTGGGCAACCACACGCCGGTGGCCGAGTTCAACGCCCTGGCCGATCCTGAGGCCCTGTCGGTTGTCCTGGAGTCGGGAGCCAGGATGATCATGTCCGGACTCGATCTCACCTACCAGTTCCCGGTCGACGACACCCTGGCCATGCATCTCCGGGCGGTGGCCCGGCCTCGACGGGATGGTCCGGTAGTGAATCCTGGGGCCCTGCTACTGGCCGATCTGGTGGCCAACTACCTTGATCAGCTCGAACGGTTGACCGGTCTGCGCCTTGGGGGATTGCACGATCCGTGTGCGGTGCTGGCCGTCACCCATCCCGGTGTGGTCTCGACCTCCATGCGCCATGTCCAGGTCGAGCTGGCCGGCACATTGACCAGGGGGATGACCGTGGTCGATCAGCGCAGGGGGGAGCCGACCGCCAATCGTGGCCGACCAAATGTCGCCCATGCCCACACCCTCGATCACCGGCGGGCCCTGTCGCTGGTCATCGATGCCATCAAGGCCAAAGGGGCCGTGTCCGGCGACCGGGAGCAGGCTTGAAAGGCCTTTCCCGGCCGGCCTCGACCGGCCCTGTTCGGTCGTCTCTGTAAGTCGGAGGAGTCGGTCGTGCCAGGTGTTGCCCGGCAAACCCGAGTTCGCCCTCGGCAAACATCGCAGGAGTCGGGCCGATGCCCCGGTTTCGGCCGCCAGGAGTCGGCGGGGGGTGCAGAACCCGAGTTCTCGAACCACGCCGGCGCTTTCTGAGCGGGTTCGGCTGCAGCCAACACCTCCTCGAAAGCTCGAGGGGACTCGGTCCTGGCATTTCCGGGGACCTGATCGGCCGCAGTACGCCGGGAGTCGAGCGCGGCGCATCGTCATTTGGGAGCGTTGTGATAGGGCTCCGTTGCCGAGTTCGGTTGACCCGCCCGCCTGTTCGTGCTTCTCCAACCTGAGCTGCGGCTAACGTGCTGACATGAGTCTCGAGTGGGAGCAAGTTGTCGTCGCAACGCCTCACCCTGCCGTGCTGGGTCGATGGTGGTGCGAAGCGCTCAAATGGGAAGTCGTCGACGACGACCCGCAGGTCTTCGAGATTCAGCAACGGCCAGGTCGGGTTCCAGGAATCTTGTTCCTGGCCGTCGACGAACCCAAGCAGGGAAAGAACCGTCTTCATATCGATCTTCGTCCTGATCATCAGGCCACCGAGGTAGAGCGACTCGTCGCTCTCGGAGCGTCTCGTATCGATGTTGGGCAGGGTGACGAGGTGTCGTGGGTCGTGCTGGCGGACCCGGAGGGAAACGAGTTCTGTGTTCTCCAGGAGCACCGAACATCGATCTAGCAGGCCAAAGGAGCCACCGGTGCGCCTACGGGCACGAGCGTCTTGTTGGCATCTGCTCTTGGACCTCACGGGTGTGTGACCCGGCTCGATCTCGGATGGCATCGGCCGGTCCCGATCGTCGTGGGCAGCCTGTCGCCGGCCGGGCACCCTTGCTCAGTCGTCGTCCCCGAAGCCCATGGGGTGGGTGGACTGCCATGTCCAGGCGTCGGTGAGCATGACCTCGAGGTTCCGGTCGGCTCGCCACCCAAGTTCATGGTTGGCCTTGGATGGATCGGCCAACGACGTGGCAATGTCACCGCTGCGGCGACCGACCACGTCGTAGGGAATGGGTCGGCCACTCACCCGTTCGGCGGTGTCGATGATTTCGAACACCGACGAGCCGGTCCCGGTTCCCAGATTGAACACGTCACATCCGGTCTCGAGATGATCGAGAGCGGCCAGATGGCCCTCGGCCAGATCGAGAACGTGGATGTAGTCCCGAACCCCCGAGCCGTCAGGGGTGCCCCAGTCGTCGCCGTAAACCCGGAGTTTGTCCCGGCGGCCGACGGCGACCTGCATGACATAGGGCACGAGGTTGTTGGGTATGCCTCGTGGGTCCTCGCCCAGCTCGCCGCTGGGATGGGCCCCCACCGGATTGAAGTAGCGAAGCAGGCTGATTCGCCACCGGTCGTCGGCGGCGGCCACATCCCGACAGATGTCCTCGATCATCAGCTTGGTTCGTCCATAGGGATTGGTCGGTCCGGTGGCCGCCGTTTCCGGTATCGGAAGGACGTCGGGATCACCGTAGACCGTGGCCGACGACGAGAAGACCAGATCCCAGACGCCATGGGTCTGCATTTCCCGAAGCAGGTTCATGGTGGAGATCAGGTTGGTCCGGTAGTAGTCCAGTGGTTTTTCCACCGACTCGCCGACCGCCTTGAGTCCGGCGAAGTGGATAGCGGCCTCGATGGGGTGGGAGTCGAACACCTCGGCCAGACCGTCATTCTCGGTGAGATCGATCTGGTGGAAGGCCACCTCCCCTCCGCCCAGGCGCCCGGCAGCGTCCACCGCCAGTCGCGAGCTGTTGGCCAGGTTGTCGGCGATGACGACCCTGTGGCCCCGCTCGAGCAGTGCGACCGCGGTGTGGCTTCCGATGTACCCGGCACCGCCGGTGACGAGAATGGTTTTCGACATGGCCCTCCGATCGACCGGTGTGCCCTCGGATCGAGCCTAAGACATTGGTCGACTCCGACCATGCTTTACGCTACATTGCTCATGGCGTGACCGGGTGACCGTTCAACGACCGCACCAGGACAGGCGGTACGCACATCAACAAATCACCATCGGCAACCACGCACCGAAGCGAGTATCACGCACGCACACTGCACGACCTCGATACCGGGTTCAAGGGAGTAGGGAATGTCAGACAACGCACCACAACAGCCCCCTGGTTGGTACTACGCCCAGGGAGACCCGCCCGGGACCCAAAGGTACTGGGACGGTCAGAGCTGGATCGGCGCGCCCCAACCCGTGCCGGGTGCAACCGGTCCCGGTGGTCAGGTCACGGCCGACAGCAATCTGGCCACACCGGGAGCCCGCATCCTTGGTCGCGTCATCGACGGCTTCATATGGTTCGTGATCAGCGCCATCGTCGGAGCCGTCTTCGGCACGTTCGATGCCGTAACCTCCGGCAACCTCGCTGACATCGACGACGTCAGCGTGGGCACCGTCATCATCGCCGGGCTGCTGAGCACGGCGCTGGTTGCGGGCTACGAAATCATCATGGTCGGCAGCCAGGGCGGCACCGTGGGCAAGCTGGCCCTCGGAACCCGGGTGGTGAACGCCGATGGGTCTCCCGCCGACTTCCAGACCGGGCTCCGGCGCATGTATCTCTACATCGGCGTCGGGGTGCTCTCCGCCATTCCTGTCATCGGTGCAATCGGTTCGCTGGCAACCTTCATCATTGCCGTGGCCGGCTTGGTCATGCTGTTCACCGACAGCTTGCGCCAGACCCCCTGGGACAAGGTGGGTCAGACGATGGTCGTACGCAAGTAGGTACCTGGGGAACAACCTAGGCCGCGGCCCACCCGGACCGGGTGTGGATGGCGTAGAATAGAAGGTGATGGCACGAAGAAGAGGATCCAGCCGCGTCGGAGGCGGGCCCAAGAAGCGGGAGCCCCGCCCCGAACCGACCCTTCCGTCCATGCGGCAACGCCGTCCGGTAATGTTCTGGATTGTCGTCGTCGCCGTCTTCGCCATGGTGATCAGCACAGTCGCCGGGGCTCTGAGTGCAATCCTCTGAGTTGTCGGCCAACATGAAAACAGCGTTCTGTTCGGTTGAGGAGTTTGATGCCAACGTTCAAGTCGGGTGACCGCGTCGTGTATCCCCATCATGGCGCCGCCATCATCGTCGATACCGAGACTCGTGAGATCAACGGCGAGAAGAAGAAGTACTTCGTTCTGCAGGCTGTGCACGACAACCTGACGGTCCGTGTTCCCGTGGACATGGCCGACGAGGTCGGTATGCGGATGCCGATCAGCGAGTCGGACGTCAAGGAGCTGTTCGAGCTGCTCAGCATGAAGGACGTTCGGGAGCCGGCCAACTGGAGTCGCCGGTTCAAGAACCACCAGGAGAAGCTCAAGTCGGGCGACGTCTATCAGGTGGCCGAGGTGGTGCGGAACCTGGCCCTTCGGGATCGGGCCAAGGGCCTGTCGGCCGGTGAGAAGAGCATGTACACCCGGGCCCGCAAAGTTCTGGTCTCGGAGCTGTCGTTCGCCCTCGATGTCAGCGAGGACGATGCAATGGACAAGGTGGAAGCCCAGCTGGCGTGAGCCGGCCGGCATCGTTCGAGACTGCCGATGGGATGGCGCTACAACCCCAGCAACTCGAACATGGCCTGGGGAATCTCGTCGACGCCCCGTGCCAGGGTTGCGGCCCGCTCCACGTTGACCGCATCGAAACGCCGGTCGGACCATGAATCCCACGGTCCGGGCCCAAGCAGACTCGGGTCACCATCGGCCTGAGCGGTAGCCCGCAGGTAGCCGGCGAGGTCGTCGATGTCGGCCCGGCCGCCAGGCATTCCGTGGCCGGGCACGATGGTCGCGGCCAGGGCCGTCAGCCGGCCGAGACTGTCGAGCCAAGGCTCGGGGTAGGCGTCGTAGCCCAGAGGGGTGATGCCGAAGCAGGCCAGGGCACCGGCGAACACGACATTGGCCGACGGCACTACGACGGCCAGGTTCATAGCCGACTCGCCGGGCAGGGGCACGCCGTAGGTGGCGCCGCTGATCCACGCCGCCTCGGACACGGTGTGGGTGATCGGTCGGGTCTGGAAGTCATCGGGATAGGCCGCGGCCAACTCCGGCAGCAGGCGGCGGAAAGCCTCAGGGTTGGGTGGCTGGTCCAGATGGTCGCTGGTGACGTCGCTTCCGTAGAACGCGGCCGACCAGAATTGCTCGCTCCCTCCACTGAACACGACCCGGCTGGAGGTCATGACGACCCGCTTGAGCGGTAGCGCCAGTTCGGCCGTCAGCTCGCCGATCCTGCCCGCGGTGCGTGCGGCCTGGGCCGGGGTGGCCGTGGTGTCGATGATGGTCAGGCCGTCGGGCTCGATGACCAGACCGACATTGGTGTGGCCGAAACCCCGCACCGGATCAACCAGGGCGTACACGCCCTGGCCCAGCTCGACCAGATTCGGTTCCCGTACCGGGATGTCACCGGCCATCGATACTCGATCGTCTCCATTCGCAGTCGGGGCTGACCAGTTGGTCTGCCGGGGTGCCCTCAGCCGTCACCGGCCGCCATTTCCCTCCCATGACCGGAATAGCCGGAGGGCGATGCCGGTTGCCTCTGCACACTAGCCGAACACGATCCGTCCTGATCTCCGAATGGCGGCACGAGTGCCGTAGGATTGGGGGCAGATCATGATGAGGAGAGGCCTGTGACCGACTACAACCCGCCGGTCGAAGACATCAAGTTCGTCTTCGATCATGTGATCAACCTGGACCAGATCCTGGCCTTGCCGGCATTCGAGGAGATCGATGGTGACACGGTCTCGTTCCTCGTCGGCGAGGTGGGGAGGTTCATTGCCGATGTCGTGGCCCCGATCAACCGGGAGGGCGATCAGACCGGCGCTCGATGGCACGACGGCGAGGTCACGACGCCCGAGAGCTTCCGCACCGCCTACCGCCAGTTCGTCGACTCGGGATTCGGTGCCGTGCCGTTCGACCCGGAGTACGGCGGCGGCGGCTTTCCCTGGACCATGGCCATCGCCATCCAGGAGATGCTCACCAGTGCCTGCCTGTCGTTTTCGCTGTGTCCGTTGCTTACCCAGGGCGCCATCGACGCCCTGATGCATCACGGTTCGGAGGAGCAACGGGCCACCTACCTGCCCAAGATGCTGACCGGTGAATGGACCGGGACCATGAACCTCACCGAACCCCAGGCCGGTTCCGATGTCGGTGCCCTCACCACAAAGGCCGAGCCGGTGGGTGACGGTTCCTACCGCATCAGCGGGCAGAAGATCTACATCACCTATGGTGAGCACGACATGGCCGACAACATCGTGCATCTGGTGCTGGCCCGTACTCCCGATGCCGCTCCCGGTACCCGGGGCATCTCGATGTTCCTGGTTCCCAAATACTTCGTCAACGACGACGGTTCACCGGGCGACCGCAATGACATCACCTGTGTCTCCATCGAACACAAGATGGGAATCCATGCCAGCCCGACCTGTGTGCTCAGCTTCGGCGACAACGACGGCGCCATCGGCTGGCTGATCGGCGACGAGGGCGCCGGAATGCGCAACATGTTCACCATGATGAACAACGCCCGGCTGTCGGTGGGGCTTCAGGGCCTGGCCTTGGCCGAGCGGGCCTACCAGCAGTCGCTGAGCTATGCCCAGGACCGCCTTCAGGGCACTGCGGTCGGCGCCGAGCCCGGCACCAAGAGCCCCATCATCGACCATGCCGACGTCCGCCGTATGCTGATGACCCAGCGGGCATGGATCGACGCCATGCGGTATCTGGCCTATGAGAACGCCGCCGCCATCGACCGATCCCAGCACGGTGACGGCGAGGAAGCCGAGCGGCAGGGGGAGTGGACCGACCTGCTGATCCCCCTGACCAAGGGGCTTTGCACCGACCTGGGCAACGAGATGACCTCACTGGCCGTGCAGATCCACGGCGGTATGGGCTATGTCGAGGAGACCGGTGTGGCTCAGCACTACCGCGACATCCGCATCGCCGCCATCTATGAGGGCACCAACGGCATCCAGGCCGCCGACCTGGTGGGCCGCAAGCTGTCCATGCGGGACGGAGCGGTGATCCACGAGCAGCTCGATCGCATCGTGGCACGAGCCAAGGAGCTGAACGGTCACGACCAGTTCTCAGCCTTCGCCGCCAACCTCGAGCAGGCGGCCGAGACTGCCCGCAGGGCAACCGACTGGCTGCTGGCCTACAGGGCCAAGAACCTGAACCACGCCCTGGCCGGCTCGACCCCCTATCTCCGCATGTTGGGAACCGTGGTCTGCGGCGGGCTGGTGGCCAAGGCCGCACTGGCTGCTGCCGAGCTTGCCGACGGCGACCTGCCCGACGGCTACGCCGAGGCCCGAATGGTGTCGGCCAAGTTCTTCGGCGAGCAGATCCTGCCGTCGGTGCTGGGACTCGAGCACGCGGTCACCGCCGGCGCCGATGACCTGTTCGCCCTCAGCCCCCATCAACTCGCCTACTGATGAGTCTGCTGGCGTCGATCCCGAGTCCTTCGTCCAACGGCCTGGACATCGGGCCACTGACCCTGAACTACTACGGGTTGTGTATCGGTCTCGGCGTGGTGGCCGCGGTGTTGATCGCCCAGCGACGGTGGATCCGGAGAGGTGGCCACCCCGACGACATCCCGGAGATCGCCAAGTGGGCGGTCCCGGCCGGGATTATCGGCGCCCGCATTTACCACGTCATCACCGACTGGCGCCCGATCGAAGACTGGTACAAGATCTGGGAGGGTGGGCTGGGCATTCCCGGCGGCCTGATCGCCGGGATCGGCGTGGGCTATCTGGTAGCCCGACGCCGGGTCGACGACATCCCCAACATCCTCGATGCCGCCATTCCGGCGATTCCGGTGGCGCAGGCCATAGGCCGATTCGGGAACTGGTTCAACCAGGAGATCTACGGCGGTCCCAGTGATCTGCCATGGGCGGTGGAAATCGACGAGCGGTACCGGCCGGCCGAGTTCGCCGACCAACCTACGTACCATCCCGCCTTCCTCTATGAGGCGACGTGGAATCTCCTACTTGCCGGCTTCCTGATCTGGATCGATCGGCGCGGCGTGTTGAAGAAGGGCATGATTCTGCCCCTCTATGTGGCCGGGTACGGAATCGGCCGGTTTCTGGTCGAGACGGTGCGCATCGACGCCGCCACCGAGATCCTGGGTATTCGTGTCAACCACTGGATGAGTGGTCTCGCCGTCGCCGCCTCGGTGGTGGCGCTGGTCGTGGTCTACCGAACGGCCGGTCGGTCCCATTGGGCCGAGGCCGACCGCGATGACCGGGCCACGGCCAGTCATGCCGGCTGATCCTGTCGATGCTGTTCGGCGCCGGTCTTGGTGACCGGCCCGGTCAGTCGTGGTCGGGAACCGGTACCAGGGCCCGCCGGATCTTGAGACCCAGGGCCTCGAAGTTGGCGATGGGTGTGTTGTAGCCCCGATCCAGGTGATGAGTGCCGGTGATGGTCGATGTACCCTCGGCGGCTGCTGCGGCCAACACGTAGGCGAAACCACCACGGATGTCGGGTACCACCACATCGGCTCCTTCCAGTCTGGTCTTGCCCCGAACCACCACCGAGCACGGCGTCGACGAGCCCACAAACCTGCCCCTGACCGAGCCGAGGGGCGTGTTGTAAGGCTGGATCTGAGCCCCCATCTTGTTCAGCGCCGGCACGTAGGTGAAGCGGTTCTCGTAGACGGTTTCGTACATGACCGACAACCCCTCACACTGGGTGAACAGCGCCACCATCGGTGACTGCCAGTCGGTCATGAACCCGGGGTGGGTGTCGGTCTCGACCGCGGCGGGGGAGAGGTGTCCTGCACGGGCCGACACCGAATCGTCGGTGATCTCGAAACGGGCCCCCATGCGGTGGAGCGTGGAAATGGCAGTGACCAGGCGGTCCTGGCTGCATCCGTGAACCGTGACCTGGCCGCCGGTGATGAGACCGGCCACCAGATAGGAGAAGGCCTCGATTCGGTCACCCTTGAGCACCTGTTCGGCCCCGGTCAGCGACTCCACCCCATCGATGACGTAGCGACGGTTGGGTCGCATCTCGATCTGGGCCCCCATGCGCTGCAGGAACAACGCCAGCTCGATCACCTCGGGCTCCAGCGCGCCGCCGTCGAGCACGGTGCGCCCATCGGCCAGGACAGCCGACATCAGGACGGTCTCGGTGGCACCGACCGACGGGTATGGCAACTCGATGTGTGCCCCTTTGAGCCGGTCTGCCTTGGCCTCCAGACCGTCGCCGGTGATCTGCACCTCGGCCCCCATGCGACGCAGGGCGGCGAGGTGGAAGTCGAGCGGGCGGGACCCGATGTCATCTCCCCCGACCAGGGGAATGAAGGCCTCGCCGACTCGATGGAGCAAGGGCCCGACCATGAGGATGGGGATGCGGTTCATCCCGCTGAAGGTCAATGGAACCCGGCTGGAGGACAACGAGGTTGGATCCACCGTGGCCGAGCCGTTGGTCCGCTCCACCGTGCATCCCAACGCCTCGAGCATCTGGACGGTGATGTCGACGTCGCCGATGGCGGGACAGTTCCTGACCGTCGACGGGGTGGTGGCCAGCATGGCCGCCACCAGGTGCTTGGTCACCGCGTTCTTGGAGCCGCGAACGGTGACATCGCCGATCAGGGGCCCGGCCGGGTCGACCACCCAGGCCTGGGTGGTCGACGGTGACGAGTCGGGCTCGGCCGATCGGATGTCGGTGTCGGCCTCCGGAGAGGCCGCCGACGCGGTAGCAGGGGTCGGAGCGCTGGGATCTGACGTGGTCACGGTCAACCAATGTAGTGGCCGTGACGGCCGATGACTGAGCGGGTTCGACCGGAACCGGCCACGGTCCGGGTCTAGATCGGCGGCGGAGCCGACCGCTGTTTGCTCTGCCGTCGCAGGGCCTGAACGGCCGGCCCGCCCTCGATCAGGGCGTCGACCAGCCGGTTGTAGGGGTGCAGAGGCCCGAGGGTGGAGCGAGGGCCGCTGGGCGGCGTCCGGGCCAGGGCCTGGACCTCGAAGGCCAGGGCGAACAGTTGGAGCCGCTCGGCCAGGCGGGGGTGTTCAAAGAGGGTGGGGTAGTCGTCACAAAGCCATGCCCCGACATCGCGGTAGTCGCGTGCCTTGGTGCGGTGTTCGTAATCGGCGGCGACATGGGCTTTGGGCAGTCGGACGAATCGAAGTAGTACATCGAGATCGAGGTCGCACGGACCGCCCCGGCACCATTCGAAGTCCAGCACAGCCGTGATACGAGACCCGTCCCACAGGATGTTCTCGAAGGTCAGATCGCCGTGGATCAATTGCGACTCGTCGAAGTCGGTCACCGAGTCGGCCAGCTGATCGACCCGGTACTTGACATCGGCCACCAGGCCGTCGTCGACGAAAGGGTGTTGCTGCAGCTCACGCAAACCCTGCAGTGTTCGGGCATGAACCGGCCCCGGTACCCGGGAAAGTGGTTGGGGTGGCGCACTGAGCTGCGGCAGATCGGCCGGGGTCGGCACCTCGTGGATGGCCTTCAGACAGTGGGCCAACTGGCGCACAGCGTCCCGCCGCTGAGGCCGATCCATGTCGGGCCACCACCGGGCAAGTGGTGTGCCGCTCTTGCGGGCAACGACCAGATAGTCCTTTCCCGCCCCACCGCCGTAGGCCACCACCGTCGGTACCCAGGGCTTTTCGGGTAGGGCGTCGGCCAGGGCCCGGCACAAAGCGGCCTCCCGCCGCAATCGATCGTTGTTGGACCGATTCAGCCGAATGGCATGAGTACCGGTCAGGAAAACTTCGTTCCTCGTGCTGTCGGCCCGGACCAGGCGGTCATGCGACGGCAAACCGCAGGCGCGCAGTACCTGGCGCGCCCTGGCCTCGGCCAGGTTGGTCAGCTGTTGGGGTCCATGACCGGCGTTTCCACCGGCGGTCTGAAAGGCCATCTTCTTCACAATCGGTGGCGGCCTGTCGAGCCTTAGCCTTTGGCCCCCATGCCGCAATCGGACTCGGGTCGGCACTGGGTTGTGGATTGGGGGGCTATTGGGCGCGACCCAGCACCGCCTGGGAGAATTCGGGCCAAGCCTGAGCCGCCCACGGGCCGAACTCCCGATCGCTCAAACCGACGGCTCCGAGCCCGGCGTCGGGATCGACCCAGAGAAAGGTTCCGGCTCGCCCGAAATGGCCGAATGTGCGCTCACTGTTTGCCTCGGCCGTCCAATGAGGGGTCTTGGAGCCCTTGATCTCGAAACCGAGGCCCCACGGGTTCGGGGTTTGGCGACCGAAACCGGGAAGCACACCGGGTAGATCGGGGAGGTGAGGGGTGGTGGCCCGCTCCAGTGTCTGAGCCGAGATGAGGGTGGGGGCAAGGAGTTCGCCCACGACCACAAGGAGGTCGGCCAGGGTGCTGATGGCGCCATGTGCCGGTGAGCCCTCCAGGCGGGTGCCGGCCAGGCCGAGCGGTATCACCACGGCCTCGTGGAAGTACTGGTCGGCCGTCATGCCCGATGCGGTGGCGAGGGCCTGACCCAGTAGCTCGAATCCGTGGTTGGAGTAGATCCGGCGGGAGCCGACAGGGGCGAAGATCGGACCCTCGACGACGGCCGCCGGGGAGGTCGAGTCGGCTTCGGGGGCGAGACCGGACGAGTGCGACAAGAGGTGGGCAACCGTCGACCCGTCGGGCCCCAGTGGCTGGTCGAGCGCCATTGTGCCCTCCTCGACCGCAACCAGGACGGCCAGGGCGAACAGCGGCTTGGTCACCGAGGCCAACAGGAACGGTCGGGTTGGATCGCCGTGAGTCCAGGAGGTCCCGCCTCGATCCCTCCAACCGGCCGCGGCGTTGCTCACCGGCCATTGGGCCACCATCTCGTCCATTGTGCGGCCCACGCCGATGGTCCCACCCACCCGGTGGTCACCGGCCTGGCGTCGAGTGGTACCGCGGTCCGACATGGCATCCACACTAGTGCGTGTCATCCCCGGACCTCTGCGGCGCTCCAAGGGTCTGGTGACGGCGCCGGTCGGGCACTCGCCGTTGCCCGATCGTCGGCCGTTCTCCGGCCGGTTTTGTTGCAATGCGGCCTGAAGCTCGGCTTGTGGCCACCCACTGGCTACCCTCGAAAAGGGTCATGAACCTCCGACTTCATGCAGTAACAGTCCCGGCCGCCTTCTGACCGCCCCGGCACACCGCCGCGGCCTGCCGGGAACGACAGGAAAAAGAAATTGACTACAACGTTCGACGAACTCGGCGTTGACCCGGGCTTGGTAAAAGCCCTGGCCGCCACCGGAATTGAAGAAGCTTTCCCCATTCAGCAACTGACCATCGCCGACGCTCTGGCCGGACGCGACGTGTGTGGCAAGGCCAAAACCGGGTCGGGCAAGACCCTGGCTTTCGGTATCCCCACGGTCCAAAGCGTGGCCCGCTCGACACGGGGCCGGGTGAACGCCTTGATCCTGGTCCCGACCCGGGAACTCGCCATCCAGGTACTGCGGGAGCTGGAGCCGCTACTTGAAGTGGAATCGCTGCGCTCGCTGGCCGTCTATGGTGGCGCTGACATCGACAAGCAGATCAAGGAGCTGAAGCAGGGGGTGGAGCTGATCGTGGCCACACCGGGCCGCATGATCGACCTCCTGGATCGGGGTGACGTCTCGGTTTCCGACGTGAACTACGTCGTCATCGACGAGGCCGACCGCATGGCCGACATGGGCTTCTTGCCCCAGGTGGAGTGGATTCTGCGTCGCATCGAGGGCACCCATCAGACCCTGCTGTTTTCGGCCACCCTTGACGGGGCCGTCGATTCCCTGGTTCGTCGCTTCCAGAACGACCCGGTTCGCCACGAGGTCGAGGCCAGTGAGGTGACGGTCGAGGAGATGACGCACCGGTTCGTCGCCGTGCACGATATGGACCGGAACCGAGTCGTCGCCTCCATCGTCAACGCCGCCGACCGCACCCTGGTGTTCTGCAATACCAAGCGGGCCTGTGACCGGCTGGCCAACGAGCTGAGCAAGCTCGGTGTCGTGGCTCAGCCGATTCACGGTGATCTGCGGCAACGGCACCGTGAACGGGCCCTGAAGAAGTTCACCGACGGCCAGATCCAGGCCCTGGTGGCCACCGATGTCGCGGCCCGAGGTATCCACGTGGACGATGTCGACGTGGTCATCCACTATGATCCCCCCGACGACCACAAGACCTACCTCCATCGCTCGGGTCGCACGGCTCGAGCCGGCGGAACGGGCCTGGCGGTGACCCTGGTTCTGTGGAACCAGGAACTCGAGGTCAAGCGTATTCAGAAACGCCTGGCCCTCGACATTCCCGTCGTAGAGATGTTCTCCAACGACGAGCGGCTCAAGGACCTGGCCGGTTGGGATCCGGCCGAGGACTGATCACACCCTCGACTACACCGACGGCAGTCCGTCGGTGGGCTCGGGAAGCCGTCGGTTTCGGCCGATCGGCCGGCGCCGAAATCGACTCGGCCCATGTCGTGGCCGCAATCGCCGTCCAGGTCTTGACCGCCCTCGGGGATCCTGGTCGGACGTGCGACGTGGTCGCCATGGCCGGGACCCGTCTGGACGGTCACGGCCTCTCGGTACCGGAAACGGTGTTCGAGCTCCATCCCGACCGGATCCAATCGGCCACGGCGGCGCTGGCCGACGTACCCGAACCGCCGGGCGGTTGGGCCAATCCCTGGCTGATCGGTTGGGTCCACGAACAGGCGGTCAGTGGGGACGAGCGCAAGCGACGTGGCGCCTGGTACACGCCCGAACCGGTGGTTCGGGGTCTGGTGAGGTTGGCCCGGTCGGTGACAATCCAGCCCGAGGGCGGGCTCGACTTCGTGGTCGATCCAACCTGCGGTGCCGGGGCTTTTCTTCTGGCCGCCGCCGACTCCCTGGTCGACGGCGGGATGTCGCCGTCGCAGGCCGTCGGTCGTGTGGCCGGCTGTGACCTCGATCCCCTGGCTGTGGCCGCCGCCCGATGGTCGTTGCGAGCGTGGGCGGCTCGACACGGTCTCGATCCGGCCCAGGTCGAACCTGACGTGGTGGTGGCAGATGCCCTCGAGCCTCTGCCGGCCCGCTGGCCCGACCGGAAGCTGGTGGTGGGCAACCCGCCGTTCGCCACGCCGCTGCGATCCGGGTCCATGCCGGCCGAGGCCGAGTGCTACCGACAGCGTCACAACGACCATCTCGGCCACTACGCCGATCTGGCCGCCGTGCACCTACATCGGGCCGTGACCGGCTCGGACGATGGTTCGGTGGTGGCGCTGGTACAACCTCAGTCGGTGATCGCCAGCCGCGACACCGCAGCCCTTCGCTCCTTCATCGACGACTGCGCCCCTGTCGTTGGCCTGTGGGTGGCCCGGGAGGCGGTGTTCGACGCCGGGGTTCGAGCATGCGCCCCAGTCCTTGCAGTGGGGGCCTCGAAGCCGTCGTCGGTGGTGCTGGCATCGGGACCGGACGTCACCGTGGCCGGACACCGTGCATCGACTTCGTGGGCCGGCTATGCCACCCGGGCACTGGGGGCGCCCGCCATAGCTCCGACGACGCCCGGAGCCCGGACACTGGCCGATCTGGCCACCGCCACCGCCGGCTTTCGGGACGAATACTACGGGTTGGCCGAGGCCTGCGCTGAGTGGGATGGACCGCCCGGAGCCGAGCCCAACCGGCTGGTTACCGTCGGATCGGTCGACCCGCTGGCCACTCGATGGGGCCAAGACGGCCTGCAGTTCGCCCGCCGGCACTGGCACCGACCCTGGATTGACACCGATCGCCTCGACGACAAGACGGCCCGCTGGTGGGCTCGCCAACACCGACCCAAGGTTGTGCTGGCCACGCAGTCCAGACTGCTGGAGCCGGTGGTGGACGGCGACGGTCGGCTGGTGCCGTGCACGCCGCTGGTGGCCATCCACGGGGATGAGGAGGATTTGGCGCTGATCGCCGCCGTGTTGCTGGCGCCGCCGGTGGTGGCGGAGGCTTGGCAGCGCTGGTTCGGTACCGCCCTGTCGGTCGACGCCCTCAAGCTGGCGGCGAACCAGGTGCTGGAGTTGCCATTACCCGACGATCGGACGGCATGGCGGCGGGCGGCTGCCTTGATCGACGACATCGGCTCCGAGCACCGGAACCGGACCCCGGACGATGGCTGGGCCCTCGCCGTCGAGGTGGCGGCCATTATGAACCAGTCCTACCGGTCGTCGCCCGAGGTCCTGTCATGGTGGCTGAACCGGGCTCCGAGGGGCATTGCCCGGTAATCGTCGGCGCCGGGACGGACCGGCTGGGTAAGCTGATCGTCGTGTATCCCCTGCGCCGTCACCATCCCGATCCGGTGGACATCCCGGCTTCCGCAGGCTGGCGTCCTGGCATGCCGGTGGCCAATCGCAAGTTCCTCCAGATCTGTCAGGCCGGCCGGCGGTTTGCACTCGAAGGTGGCGGTCTGCTCGACGATGTCACCGTTGCCTACGAGACCTGGGGCACCCTGGACGCCACCGCATCGAACGCCGTCCTGGTGTGCCACGCCCTCACCGGCGATGCCCATGCCGCCGGCACATCGGGGCCGGGCCAGCCCACCGACGGCTGGTGGAACGACCTGATCGGGCCGGGACGGGCCCTCGATCCCGATCGCTACTTCATCGTCTGCGCCAATGTGCTCGGCGGCTGTCAGGGAACCACCGGGCCCTGGTCGCCACACCCCGAGGACGGCCGTGCGTTCGGGGCCCGATTCCCGATCGTGTCGATACGCGACATCGTGCGGACCCAGGCCGCTCTGGCCGATCATCTCGGCATCGAGCAGTGGCTCTCGGTTGTCGGGGGGTCGATGGGGGGCATGCAGGTTCTGGAGTGGTCGGTGATGTTCCCCGATCGTCTCCGGTCCATCGTGTCCATCGCCTCGACCGCCGCCGCCAGCCCGCTGCAGATCGGGTGGAGCCAGGTCGGCAGGCTGGCCGTCATCCTCGATCCCAATTGGAACGGTGGCGACTACTACGACGCCGAACCGGGTCGCGGTCCCCACGCCGGGTTGATGCTGGCCCGCCGCGTGGCCCAACTCCACTACCGCAGCGACAAATCCCTGCACGACCGTTTCGGCCGGGCCACCGTCGACCGGCTCGAGGCATTCCAGCTGTTCGACCGATTCCAGATCGAAAGCTACCTCGATCACCATGGCCAGAAGCTGGCCCGCCGGTTCGACGCCAACACCTACCTGGTGCTCAACAAGGCCATGGACCTGCACGACGTGGGTCGGGGTCGGGGCGGTATCCCGGCAGCGTTGGCCCGAGTCCGCTGTCCGGCCATGGTGGTGGCCGTCGACAGCGATCAGCTCTACCACCCCCGCCAGCAGGAGGAGCTGAGGGATCAGCTGCGTCACAATGGGCTGCCGGTCACCTATGCCGTCATCGAATCCGACCATGGCCACGACGGCTTCCTCATCGAGTTCGACCAGCTCGACGCCATGCTCGGCCCGTTCCTGGACGATCAGCTCAAGACCTGATGCCGGAGGGGGTCGAGATCGAGATCTACCGGCGGGCGGCCGAAGCCGTGATTGGACGGCGGATCGCCGATGTTCACGCCCCTGACCAGTGGTTCCTGAAGAGCGGCACCACGGCCGACGAGCTGGTTGCCGCCGCCCGAGGGGCCGTCGTCGTCGCCGCTCGCCGGAAGGGCAAGCTGCTGGTGCTCGATCTCGACACCGACCACCGGTTGGGCCTTCGCTTCGGCATGACCGGTCGGCTGGTCGTCGACGGGGGAGCGGCCATCGAGCAGCTCGAGTACTCCTCGACCAGGGACGACCCGGCATGGGACCGCTTCGCCCTGGTCTTTGCCGATGGTGGTCGCCTGATCATCCGGGATCCCCGCCGCCTGGGTGGCGTCGAACTGGATCCCGACGAGGATCGGCTCGGCTTCGACGTCTTCTCCATCACGCCAGGCCAGCTTCGACAGCGGGTGACGGTGGGCGATGTGGCCATCAAGGCCCGGCTACTCGATCAGCAGCGCATCAGCGGCGTCGGCAACCTGATCGCCGACGAATCCTTGTGGCGGGCTGGAATCGATCCGGCTCGGCCCGCCGGAACCCTGTCCGACAATGACCGCCGCCGCCTGCAACGCCATCTTCGTTCGGTGGTCGAGGAGTTCCTCGACAACGGGGGTTCCCATACCGGCCGACTCCACCAGGCCCGGGTGAGGGGAGGTCGCTGCCCTCGGGACGGCGAGATCCTGCTGCGCCGCACCATCGGGGGGCGAACCACCTATTCCTGCCCCGACCACCAGTCCTGATTGCGTTGATCGGGTCATCGATTCGACACTAACATCGCACCGGTTCGTCGGCTACGGTGGGCTTCGTGCAACTTCTGGTTGTCACCACCGCCGCCGCCGACCAGACCGGTCGGACCCTCAGCCTGCTTGTCGCCGGTCTGGTGGGCATTGCCGTGGCCCTTATGGCCCTCACCGTGTGGTACTGGCGCCATACCGATCCGAGACGACGGATCCGACCACGGACGATCCCCGAACCGAGTCCGGTCGAGATACTCGACCCACGAAACGGTTCCGTTGACCATGTCAAGCGGATCGACGAACTCGGACCGGGCCTGTCTCTCGACGTCGCACCGGTCGATCTGCCCCGACCGGTCGTGGCCTCCATTCCACCGTCGTCCTTCCCTTCATCGTCGCTCCCATCCCCGACACACGCCGATGAGGCCGCGACTGACATCGGTCCCTCGGTCCCCCGGCAATGGGTCGATCCCGATGTGTGGGTCGACGCCTTCGCTTCGGATCCGAACCAGTCGGCCACGCCGTCCGGATTCGAGCGACCACCGGTGGCGCCCCGGCCTGTGCCAATGCGGGACGACGCCCGCCACCGTGTGGGGCCTGTCGACCCCGGTCCCGGTGCCTGGTCTCAGATGGCTGAGAATCTGCGACATCCGGCTGACCGGGAGCCGACTCCGGAAGACCAGGACGCAGCGCCGGCCGGCCACTCGCTCAGCGACGTCGAGTGGGATGCCATCACCCAGGCCGCCTTCCGCAGGTTCGCGGACACCGAATCGGGGGGCTCCGTCGAGTTCAACGATCAGTATCCGGTTCGGTAGCAAGGCAATCGCCAGTACGGTAGGGACCATGGCAGAGAGCTTTGACCCCGAGGCAATGATCGCTCGATTCCGGGAGCGGGCGGCTGCAGTGAAGAAGCGAAATCTCCCGCCGGTCGGAGGCGACGAACGCCAGATGTTCATCAAACAGGCCGAGCAGGATTTCATGGACTTCGCCATCATCGCCGATGCCACTCCAAGCCTGGAGGACGGTATTCTCACGCTTACCGTCGATCTCCGGCCCGGCGCGTAGCGGACCATCTGTAGACGGCCCGGTCGGGCATGGAAATCGGGGGAAAAGGCGGCCGGTCAGACCGTGGCACGGTATACTTTCGGTTCTCATGCGGACGTAGCTCAGCTGGTAGAGCATCACCTTGCCAAGGTGAGGGTCGCGGGTTCGAATCTCGTCGTCCGCTCGCATAGTGCCTGGTCAGCGGCCCAAGCGGGCCGCTGAGCCGCGTTTCGGTTGCCCATCTGGCCCATGGTTTGTCCATCAACTCAGCGGCGGGTGTGCCGATGGTTGTGGCATGTCGGGTTCGATGCGTCAACGGTCGGCTGGTTCGTGGGAGCTCCGGGTCTATGTGGGCCTCGATCCCGGGACGGGTCGGCGCCGGTACCGGTCGAAGACCGTTCGGGGGAACCGGGCCGACGCGGAGCGGGAGTTGGTGGACTTCGCCGACCGGGTCGGCCACGGGCTCGGGTCGGCGGTCGGGCGACGGTGGGGGAGTTGCTGGACCGCTGGTTCGCGTTGGCGTCGTTGTCGTGGGCCCCGACCACGGTTCGTCAGACCCGCTCGATCGTGGACCGACATCTCCGCCCTCATATCGGCCGGGTCCCGGTCGGTGAGTTGACCACCGCTGACATCGACGGTCTCTACGTCATGTTGTTGACCGGTTCGGATGGGGTGAAGGGGTTGAGCGGCGGGACGGTGCAGCGGGTTCATGTGGTGTTGCGTTCGGCGTTGGCACAGGCGATGCGGTGGGAGTGGATCTGGGACAACCCGGCCGCCCACGCGGCGAAGATCGTGGCCCCCAACCGCGAACCCGACCCCCCGTCGGTTGAAGAACCCGTGGCGCTGCTGGACTACCTGGAGGTGAGGGATCCGGCGTTGCATGCCTTTGTCGTGGTGGCGGCCACGACCGGCGCCCGCCGGGCTCAGCTCCTCGGCCTGCGCTGGCGGAACGTCGACCTGGACGCGGCGAGGGTGTCGTTCAGCGCCGGGTGGGTCGAGGGCCCGAACGGGCCGGTACTGGCCCACACCAAGACCCGCCGTCATCACGTCGTCGAACTCGACATTCACACGGTCGAGGTTCTGGCTGCTCACCGGGACCGGTGCGGGGATGTGGGTCGGGATGGGTTCGTGTTCGCCTCACCGGCCGACGCGATGGCGGCGTGGAAGCCGAACTAGGTGACCAAAGCCTTCGGGCGGGCGGGTGCGCGGCGCCGGGTTGCGGTCGTTCCGGCTGCATGACCTGCGACATTTCATGGCCACCGAGATGCTCGAACTCGGTGTCGCTGTGGCCACCGTGTCGGGGCGTCTGGACCACCGTCGGACATCGACCACCCTGAACTACTACGCCCACGCCACCCCCAGAGGAGACCGGGCCGCAGCCGAAACCCTCCGCCAAGTACTCGACCACGCCCGCCACCAGACGCGAACCATGCACAAGCGCTGATTTGATTGCGTCACATTTCGGTGGGCCGGCGGGAGGCATGCCGTCGTCGGCCCCGGCAACGGTCAACTCACCGTCCGCGCCCGCATTTCCGTGCACTCGACCCAGGCCACAACGCCGGTTACCGTGGTGCGATTCCGTGATTCTCCGGCGGTGAAACCGAGCAGGCACGCTGACACCGACATTGCGGACGGTTTGAGACTCGGCCCCAAAATGGCTACAATCTGGCTATGAATGTAGCTACATCGAGGTCTGAGGTGGGGATCCGAGAGCTGAAGAACAGCCTCAGCAGATACATCGAGCGTGTCCGCGCCGGTGACGAGGTGATCATCACCGACCGGGGCCGCCCCGTTGCTCGGCTCTTGGCCCTCGACGCGGCGAGTGACCGACTTGCGGAACTAGTCGAAGCTGGGGTCGTGCGCCCTCCGAGAAGCCCTCACCGTCACCGGCCGGCACGCCGGATCAAGTCCAAGGGCCAAGTGAGCGACCTCGTCGCCGAGCAGCGACGCTGACCGCTCAGTTGATCACCTACGTTGACACGTCGACGCTCATCAAACTGATCATCGACGAGGATGGCTCGGACCGGGCCGAAGCGGTCTGGCAGGCCGCAGATGCCGTCACCTCTGCGGGCCTCGTCATCGTCGAGGCGCGAGCTGCGTTGGCGGCAGCGGCCCGAGGTGGACGCCTCACCAAAAAACAGCACAAGGATGCAAAGGCCGAACTTGATCGGTTCGTGGGCGACCTGCATCTCGTGAAGATCACCGAGCAACTACTCCTCGAAGCCGCCGAGCTGGCCGAGATCGAAGCACTCCGAGGCTACGACGCCGTTCACCTTGCGGCGGCGCTCACCACCGGTGCTCTGGTGCTGACCAGCGCCGACGCCGCACTCTGCGAAGCGGCGGCTCGCCGAGGTCTCCACATATCCAACCCACTCCAGGACTGAAGGAAGGCGGACCCAGCACCGCCCGCACCGACCCGAGTTACTGTCGGGCAACGCTCAACAGGCCTGTCGGCGAGTGCCCGACTCCGGCACCAGTGCCGTGTCTGGTATCGCTCCGAGATCGTCACTCAGGATGAGCTTGGTACCCGCCCTTGGCGGGTGGGTCACCAGGAGCACCGCTATGCCCACCTCTGAACTGTCGTCTCTCGACGACCCGACCTTCCGCCGGGAGCTACTCGTCGTCGCCAGCTTCCTCGCCGGCTACGGCACGACCACCTGCAACAGCTATGCCACCGGCCTTCGGCTCTTTGCTGACTGGTGCCGGAACTACGGCCTCAACTTGTTCCAGATTCAGCGGTCCCACCTCGAGCTGTTCGGCCCAGCCTGACCCGCCCCGGGGATGCTGCGTGAAAAACCGGCCCACTTGTCGCGTTGAAACGCCTCAGTTTGTGGCTCGACTGTGCGTGGGGAGTTTTCGCGTTTAGGTGATTCCTTGGGCGGAGGGGACCGTCGGGCGGGTGGGGTTTGAGGACCGTGATGCCTATGGCGGGTGATGGTATACCGGTATCCGGTGTGGCTGGAATCTCGTCGTCCGCTCCATATGAAGCCTGGTCAGCGGCCTTTCGGGGCCGCTGACGGCCGTTTGTCGCCCATGTTGCCCATACCGATGCCCATGACCGCCGTGGGTGAATCTGCCATTTGTTGGGGTATGGCTGGTTCGATGCGGCCGCGATCGTCGGGAGGCGCAGATGGCGCCGGTTCGGTGAATGTCGAGATCGAAAGGCCTGGGCCTAGGACACGAGCCGCCAGGGCTGGTATACTGACCAGTATGCCTGACTCGACTACCATCAAGGTCTCGGTCCAGACCCGCGATGCGCTGCGTCAGCTCGCCGATCGCGAGGGCCTTACACTCGACGCCCAGCTCGAGAGGCTGATCCGCCGGGAACGTCGTCGTATCATTGGCGCTCAGCTCTCGAGCGCCCGACTCGGCGACGATGAGGTGGCCGTGCTCGACGCGTCAGCAAGCGATGTCGCTGATGCGAGCGGGTGACGTCGTCCGCTGCGACTTTGGCACACCGGCACGGGGCGAGCCTGGATTCATTCGGCCGGCGGTCATCGTCACCTCCGACGATGTGCTGGAGTTCCGACAACACGCGGTCGTGGTCGTGCCGTGCACCACGACCAGGCGAGGATGGTTGAGCGAAGTGGAGGTCGCCGGCTTCGGTATCGCCCAGGCCCACCTGCCGACCACCATCAGCGTCGACCGCGTCGTCGAGGTGACGGACACGAACGTCGGGCCGGTCGCGCTGCAGCAGATCCGAGAGCTCATCGCCGACCTGCTCGGACTCTGACACGAGTCGCGAGGCGAGCAGTTGTGTCGGCCCGCGGCCAGCGGTCAAGGGCAGGTGCCAACAGGTCGAGCTTCACGCCCGGACCGACGAGGGCTCAGGATCGCGACGGTGTCGGATGGTATACCGGTATACGGTGTGGTTGGACGGGGCCGGACTGGCTGGACGAAATCTGGACAGAACCGCACGAAACCGGGCTCACCGGACGGGCTGGACGATTCCGTGAACCTTGCCAAGGTGAGGGTCGCGGGTTCGAATCTCGTCGTCCGCTCCAAAGTATTCGCAGGTCAGGCCGGGTCTTCGGACTCGGCCTCTGTCTTTCCGCTACGTGGTCTGTCCATCCTTTGTCCATCCAATGGGCTGGATTCGCTGCGGCCGGTTTGTCGAGGATCTGGCCGATGGTGTCGGCCGCGGCCTGGTCACTGCTGTCGGCAAAGTTGCTGTAGACGTTCAGGGTGGTCGCCGGTCGGGCGTGTCCGAGCCTTCCCGCAACTACTGACACTGGCCCGCCGGCGGTGAGCATCGTGGTGGCCATGAAGTGCCGCCGACGGGATGAGTGTTGGTGAGCCGATGGGTCACGAGCCGATGGCCGGCTCCGAGGTGATGGCAATGCTCGTTGCCGACCCCGAGGTTGTCGGCGCGCTCCGCATCGATGCCGGATCCAATGACCCTGACTACATTGCGGTGGTGAGGTCGGCGTTGTATGGCGACCTCACCGATCAGCAATTCGAAACTGCGCGCTCCTGTGTTCACAACGACGAGTCCGCGGTGTTGTTGGTTGAGCCGTTGAACATCACCGTTGAACGTTTCGGCACGGTCGATCGCCACTACATCAAGTGCACACATGACCGGGCTATTCCACCCGACGCCCAGGATCTGATGATCCGGCTGGTCGACGCAGAGATGCCCACCACCACCACGGTCCACACCATAGACACCAGCCACAATGCGGCCTTCTCAGACCCGGGGGGGGGGTAGCCGACATCCTGTCATCGATCGCCGATTGACTCGCAGCGCGCAGGTCGGACAGTTCCCGGCTGTCCGCCATTGTGTCCCTGGATTCGGCCGAACCGTGACAGTTCGTGATTCCTCCGGCAGTCGCTCGGTGATCAACTGATGCCCCGGTCTGGCAGCTGTTGGACGTTGCTGAGACTGGCCAAACCTCGTCGTCCGCCCCACGAAGTGCCTGTTCAGCGCCTTTTCGGAGCCACTGGCAGCGTTTTCCGCCGCCTATCGCGCCCACTACCCCCCGGGACCCATTTCAACCAGCGATCCCCAGCCAAGGTCCAACCAGGCCGTGGGGCCCTGGCCCTCGCTGGGTTGCCATTGACAGTGAACCTCGACCGACTGCGCGGTTGATGGGTTACGATCGCCGGTTCAGCGTCAATGGCCACCCCTGTCTCGGTAGTTCACGATGGACTGATTCTCGTACCGAGTCGCTCGCTTGAGCCACGGAAGTTTCACGTGGGCGTTCGGCCGGCTCTGATGAAGCCGATCCGGGACGGGACGCTTTGGGTCCGACTATGCTGGTACTGTGCAGGTCGAGACCTTGGAGCAAATCGCCGAGCGGCTGGGTTGGAGCCCGGAACGCCTCGCCGAGGCTCGGGCTCGTGTGGAGAAGTCCCGTCCGCCTAACATCAGCAACCGCGACAAGGCGCGCGCCCAGAGCCTGTCGGAATCTATCGACAGGACACGCCGGGCACTCGACGAAGCTTCCTGACAACGTGGGCGCCCCCGACTGGCAAGCCCGGCGTGTCGTTGTCAACGACCGGGCCGCCATCTACGCCGAGGCCTTTCCGGGTCGACTCGCGGCTGTTGGCCCGCAGGCCATCGAGTGGTTTACCCACGACGAAGCTCACGGCCTGTTGTACACGTTTGCTGGTGCCTGGCCGGCACTCGGTAGAGACGCCAGTGACCCGTCGACCCGCTTCGTCTATCTTTCCGACGGCGCCCTCGTGTGTCGCTTTCGAGGAGTCGAGCTCGCGCCGGGAGCAATTGTTGTGGACGACGTGGCGAGCGTATGAAATCCTCTGGCAACCGGCGGACCGCCTGAGCTACCCGCTCGGAATCTTGCGCCGCGGGGCAGGCCACATTCTGGACCGCCACGCCTGGCGTAAGCCAAGAGAACTCCTCGGTTCCACCCCGAAGTTGGCCCCCACCCTGATCGGCTCGGCGACTACGAAGGCCGTGTCAGATCGACCGTGGAATCGGTCTCACCCTGTCCATCCTTTGTCCATCTACTGATGCGTTGTCGATCTCGACCCCGAGACCTGCGGGATTCTCGCCGGCTACGCCGCCACCGTTGGGGCGCCGGTGGGGGAGGGGTTCGTGTTCAGCGACGACGGCGGTGCCACGGCGTGGAAGCCCAACCGGGTGACCAAGACGTTCCTGCGGTACCGGAGGGCGGTCGGGTTGCGGTCGTTCCGGCTGCATGATCTGCGGCACTTCATGGCCGCCCAGATGCTCGAAGCCGGCGTCCCCATCGTGACCGTGTCCCGGCGGTTGGCCCACCGGCGGGTCTCGACCACCCTGGACCGCTACGCCCACTCCGTACCGGGCGGCGACGCAGAGGCATCGGCGATCCTGCGGGCCGTGATCGAAGCCGCAACGAACGATGCTGCCGACGCCACAATCTCGGCCGAGAACGATGCTGATGAGACCGATCAGAACGTGACTTCGCCAGGAACCTGATTGCGCCCGCAAGCGAGGTTCGCATCCCCGCTCGACCGATTGGGGCAGTCCGGTGGTCGTCACCTATGGCGAACCAGGCGCCCTCGGGGCCACCGACGACGCTCGTGCCGAAGGCGCTGGTGACGACCACGCCCGCCGCGAAACGCGAACCGTGCACAAGCATCGGGACTATCGGGCACTCGGGGCACGCATATCGCCGGTGTTGCGTGGCTAACCGACGTTTCCGAGCGGTCATACCGGGCGGCTCCGGGCGACCTGGCCTCGGCGTGCTCCGGCCGCTCGTAGGTGCCGTTCTGCGCTACTGCGAGGTCGCTGAGTTGGTCGCCGATATGGGGCGTCCCCAATCGAAACTTCGGGGCATAGGGTTGGGTCATGGTGGATCAAGCGACGCGGTTACGTCCGGCAAAACCGGAGCGGGGTGAGGGCCTTCTCTTTGCCCGCTACCTCGATCAGGCCGCGGAGGGCTTCTTCGGCCTCATGCTCGGGCGGGACGCTCCCGACATCATCGCCACCGTCTTCCCCGAGCCGGGCCACGCACTGTCGTACGAGCATGTTGTCGCCGCCCAGCGCGATGGTGTGATCGTCGGCATGAGCTCAGCGTTCACGGGAGCACAACAGCGCGGCTTCTCCGACGAGCTGCTCGAGCGTGCAGCGGGACGGCGGGCGTTTCGGATGAAGACGATCCGGCTGGTGCTCGCGCCGCTGTGGCGCATTCTGGACACCGTCGCCGAGCAGGACTTCTACCTTCAGGCGATCGCGGTTGATCCGGATCTCCGCGGCGCGGGGATCGGATCGTTGCTGTTGGACGACCTTGTCGAGCGAGGTACCCGCCTGGGCTGCGCCAGGCTCAGCCTGGACGTCGCAGCAAAGAATGATGGTGCCCGACGGCTCTATGCCCGGCGGGGATTCGTCGAGTCCTCGGAGTGGCCAAGCTCGCGATTTCTTCCAACAGTCCTGATCCGCATGACGAGGACACTCTGATCCAGCTGGCGGGACCTATTGCTCTGGTCGTCACCTCGATTTCCACGGATCGTGAGGGGACCTATCCCACACCAACCTGGCCGTCAGCTGGCCGCCGAAGTGGAAGCCGAAGCCGACGATCAGCACGAGCACGCCGGCAACGACGTTCGCACCGGGGAAGATCTGGTCCATGGTGCAGTCTCGTTTCGCTGGATCTCCGCAGGGTTGAACGCTGAGCACACTGCGATGATCACCAACGGCCCGGCTGACGCCCGCTACGAACGCACCTTGAAACGGCGCGCGGGGTGGAAACAGGGACGAACGTCCACTCCCGCGAACAACTCCCGGGGCCGGACGCGCACCACCTCACGACCCACACACTCAGGAACGTCGTGGCGAGGACAACCGTCAAACCACCAGTGCCCGCCTAGAACCGGCAATCCCGATCGTGAGACCGCAGGTTGGGGACGTCCGACGAAGGCCGATCACCCACCCGGAAATGTTCGGCGGTGACCACTGAGGAGCATAGCCGTGCGGCACCATTGCCCTGTCCGGTATCACGCTGAGGTAGGCACTCAGGGTGAGCTTGATACCCGCCCCTCGGGGGCTGGGTCATCAGGAGTACCGCCATGTCCGCCTCTGAACTGTCCTCTCTCGACGATCCGATGTTTCGCCGAGAGCTGCTTGTCGTAGCCGGCTTCCTGGCCGGCTACGGGACCACGACCCGCAACGGCTACGCCACCGATCTTCGCCTGTTCGCCGACTGGTGCCGGGACTACGGCCTCAACCTGTTTGAGGTCCAGCGATCCCCACGTCGGGCTCTCGGCTCGATCCATGGAAGCCCGGGGGCTCATGGCCTCCACCGTCGCTCGATGCCTCTTGGCGTTGGCCAGCTTTTACCGGTACTGGGAACAAGAAGGCCACGTCGACCGTAGCCCCGCATCCATGTCCGTCGCCCGAAGGTCGACGATCTCGGGTTCGAGCGCGGTCACCACATTCGGCGAATCGTCGGCAAAGGCGGCAGGGGTGCGATCGTGCCGCTGGCTCCTCGAACCGCTCGAGCGATCCGGCTCTACATCGGAGAACGGACCGCCGGGCCGATCTTCTTGGGCTCCTACGGCCAGCGAATGGATCGTCACGCCGCCGATCGAGCCGTGAAGCGAATCGCCCGGCGGGCCGGGATCGCCAAGAGGATCAGCCCTCACAGCCTGCGGCACAGCTTCATCACCGCCGCTTTGGATGCCGAGGTAGCCCTCCGAGATGTCCAGGACGCGACAAGCCACGCCGACCCCAGGACCACGATGCGCTACGACCGGGCCTGGCACTCGCTCGACCGGAGCGTCGGACTACGAGGGCAAGATCTGTCTCGCCGAAGGATAGCTCCTCAGTCGTCCAGATCAGGGTGAAGACCAAGGGATGAGAAGTCGACCCTCGACCCGCGCCGGCAGGAACGAACGATCGCTCGATCCGTTTGCCATGGCCGCCTCCTGAGGTGGAGCTGGCCATCTGCACGGATCGACTCTTGGCAAAGCTCGCGCTCTGGGCGCCGAGCCGACCACCCGATACGAGCGACAACGCGCACCTGAATGAGTGCTCGGGACCCGGGACGGACGAGTGCCGTTACAGGTCTCTCAGGCGGAGGCTCCGCACTGGTTCGAAGTCGGATCGATTCCGGGTAGCCAGCCCCAGCCTGTGTTCGATCGCAGTTGCCGCAATGAGGGCGTCGGGGAGACGGATGCCGCTCTCTCGACGGATTCGGCCGGCACGTTCCGCCACCGTGCGATCGACCGGGATCTCCCGAAAGGGTGCAAGGAGTGTGCTGACCAGGTTGGAGGCGGTGTTGCCGGCGAAGAGCTCAGCTCGGGTGATGACCGAATAGTGCAGTCGGTGACGGCCGGGAGCCAGGTGGCGAGCGCCTCGGAGGTGGTCGATGAAGACGTCGGTGTCGACGAGGATGTCAGCCACGATCCCATTCGTCCCGACTCGGCACCGTGGCATCCGGAGCTGCGCCGAAAGTGGTCGCCAGCGCCAGCTCGGGATCGGGTGTCTCCCCCTCCAGGTACGAATCGAGGGCGCGCCGGATGATCTCCGCCATGGTCACCCCTTCCGCTTCGGCGAGGGCGTCAATACGCTGGCGCTGCTCTTCAGTGAGGTATACCTGCGTACGAGTTGGTGACATACAGCACAATATACAGCAGTACACCACCCAGATCAAAGGCTTCGAGCGAGAACGCCCGGCAAGTGCGACCGCCCAGACCGGCACATGGCGGCGGGTCGGTGCCCGGTCATCCTCGCCGACGAGAACCGACCGGTATCACCGCTCCGGAACCCCGATCCGCTCCGCTCGAGTGCCGGCGTTCCGGCCTGGCTCCACTGCGCGGGAACGCGAACGTGTACGGTGAAGCGGAGCGTTTCCACCTCGACGACCGCCTGGCCCTCACCCCCGGTGGCGGCCGGCCGTAATGGTGGAGTGATCCCGAGCACAGCACTCGTACCGATCCCGGGTGCTCGCTGAGCCGCCTGTTCACGTCGTTATCGAGCTTCCGCAGCGCCTCGCTGTTGATCCTCGAGTCGCCATCGACCTGTGTTCTGAAAGCCATCGCGGCCTGCCCAACCAGCCGACCGCCAGGCGAGGATCTTGCTCGGGCTGACCGTGGTCAGCGGACCGTACTCCTCGATCGAGTAGTCCCAGTCGTACTTCTCGTTGTACGCCTCGTACAGCGCCGATGCTTCAGCGAAGCCGGAAACGTGGCCCTCGACGATCACGACGTCGATGTCGCTGTTGAGATGAATGGTGACGGCATCGTCGTCCTCGAGCAGGCGACTGACAACGGGACTCCCGATACTGAGGTGCAGTTGTCCGTCCCCCCAGACACCCCAAACCGGGCGAGGATGAGGATGTCCGGCACCCCGAGCGGTGACCCAATAGGACCCAGCCCCAGCCAGCTCCGCCTCGACCCAACTCCATGCCAGCGGCGGAAGCTCGCTCGGATGGCCGTACATCGTGAGTGACTCAGATTCTGGCTCCACCGGAGCGAATGATAGACGTGCCCGGGACTGCCAGTTCGCTCAGGCCATCCAGAACGCCTGAGCCCGCACGATCCCGGACCCCCGACGAACACCGGAACGCCACCAAAGCCGGTGCGATGCTGCGTTCCCTCCTGGACGACCGCCTGGTCGTTACCCTGGGTGAGCGGCGCCCATGATCCGGTGTGATCCGACGTGCGCTGTACGTGCCGGTGAGTTGTGCTCCGGCGTTGCCCGCGTTGAGCATTATCGTTCGATCCCAGCACTCGTCGGGTGGCCCGACGAAACAGTGACCTCCGGCGGGCGAGGGAATGGGCTCTCAGTAATCGGTTCTTGCAGTGGAGTTGCGCTGAGTCATTCGGGTGTCTTGATGAACTTGACAATCAGTACACCGATTGTCAGAGCAGCGCGACCATCGGCGACCTTGATGTTGTAGAGATCCAGGATTTCGGGAGGCGTCCTGTCGATCAGCGCGTGGTACGCGGGGTTAAGATCGCGGGTGAACGAGACCGTCGAAGTGAACTGCCTGTCTGCCTCGAAACCGCAGGTACGAAAGACCTCGACTAGCGCTTCATCGGTATACATCCGCACGTGACCATCGGGCTTGAGAGCCTGAAACCCGTTGACGAAGTCCCCTTTGTCTCTCGGGTGTCTGACTGCGTCGCAGACGACGAAGCCACCAGCAGGTCGCAGCACACGGCGTGCGTCCAGCAGAGTGACCTCAGGGTCGGGAAAGTGGTGCAGGGCATAGCGGGAGGCGATCGCATCGAATGTGGCGTCGGGAAAATCAATCTTCCGGCCATCGGTGACGAGGAAGTCGATATTGGGGCAGCCCTGCTCTTTCGCCACGGCTCTGTTCCGCGCAATCGCCTGGTCAGCGATATCAATGCCGACTACCTGGGCCTCCGGCTCGCTGCCGGCGACTGCAAAGGCGACGATGCCGTTTCCGGTGGCGAGATCCAGGTAGATTCCTCCTGGGCGCGGACCGAGCTCGTCGACCATGCGGCCTACTTGATCGCTGTTGTCGTGAATGCGCGAGTAGTCGCCCGAAAGCAGTTCGCTGTTGAAGCTGCGCCGACTCGCGTCGATGTTGCGCTCAGCTTGATCGGACATCGCCGTAGGACCTTAACGAGAGCATCCACGGACAATACCGGTCGTAGCTGATCGTCACCATGAGTATTGCCCTTGACCGGCCGTCAGTACTGCGCCCCGCCTCCCACCAGGCACTACGCCCGACCGATGAAGGGTCCACTATCGTGCTCGATATCACCGCTCCAGAATCACGATTCCGAGGCCGCGGAAACCGGCGATATGCGTGGAATGGGTGAGCGATAATCCCGTTTCGTCGTTGTAGGGCAGACTGGGTTCTCGAGTGCGCCGCGTTCAGGCCTGATCGGGTCGAAAACGTCTGCGGTCGAGTCTCAGCGCGGGCGTCTGAGGTCGCGGACGTTGGACACCCGTCCCTTGCGTTGTAACGAGCGACCGCTGGGGCTACCCGTTATTGCCGTAGCGGTCGAGCCACCGGCGCCATCCCTGCTCGGCCAGCGACTGCGTGTCGGCTCGGTCGTCCTCGGACAATCGCGGGTTGGACTCGGAGTCGATCAGCGGTTCGTTGTCCCACTGGTTCGACACTGGCGGTGGTGGGCCGGTCGCGCAGGCTGTCGTCCACACGTCGAGCGTTCGTGCCCGCAGGTCGGCGGCCACGGGTCCGGAGCTGGTGAGTGCTCGTTCCAGCAGCTCTCGTTCGGCCAGGGTAGGAGGCGCAGATCTCGTCGACCCACGCCTGCAGATCGGCGTGATGGCGTCGGCGGTCCTCGGCGGTCGTGCCCGGCTTCCACACCGTGATGACCCTACCCGAGGTCGGTGACAAGCTCGGTCCCGTCCCCGCCGCATCGCTCGCCGATCCGGACAGAACCGCAAAAAACCGGGCTCGCTGGACGGGCTGGACGGTTCCATTCACGTTTTTCTGCCAAGGTGAGGGTCGCGGGTTCGAATCTCGTCGTCCGCTCCACGGGAACTCCAGCCGGAGTCCCGCAACTGCAGGTAAGGCCGGGTCCTCGGACTCGGCTTCTGCGTTTTCACCCCGTCGTCTGTCCATCCTTTGTCCATCCGATGGGCTGGATTCGTTGCGGCCGGTTTGTCGAGGATCTGGCCGATGGTGTCGGCTGCAGCCTGGTCGCCGCTGTCGACGAAGTGGCTGTAGACGTTGAGGATGGTCGTCGGTCGGGCGTGTCCGAGCCTTCCGGCCACGACTGATACGGACACGCCGGCGTTGAGCATCGTGGTGGCCATGAAGTGTCGTAGATCGTGGAGCCGAACACCATTGAGGCCGGCTCGATCTCGCCACCGGGCCCAGCGCTTCGATTCACCGTCTGGCCGCTATGGCTCGGATCCATCCGGCTCGCATCGCCGCCTCGGTGGTGCCCGCGAACGTGTAGGAGGCCGTCGTGACCCACGCCCCGGGGAACGGGTCCGAGACGAAGAGCGCAGGTGGGGTCGTATCCGCCGTGTCCGTTGCCGACGGTGCGCCCCCCTCGCCGCATCCAGCCGCCAGCGCCGAGGCAAGGATGACAACCGCCAGCAAGCCACGCATACGGTCCATGTCATTCACTATGGCTCCCGCATTGCCCGTTGAGCACTCGGCTTGGTCGAACGACAGTGGCGAAGGTCCTGAGTTCGCCCAGGCCCTCGGTCAGGACTTCTCGATCTGACCCATCTGGGATAAAAGATCCTGGGTCTCGGATTCAAGGTTGGAGACTGAAACGCTGGTGCCGGCGCTGAGGATCCCCAAACGGCAGCTCGAGATCGTAGCCGGCCACACCGCCCGGACCAAGACGATCGAGGTGAGCGATCCCCCTGACGACTTCGACCGGCGGCTCGACCGTTGGCGTTCGAAGCGGCAGCCGCCGCCAGTTCGTGGGACCGGTGAAGGCGCCCCGTCGCAGGGATCCTGACCACGGGCGCGACTAGGCCCCAGCCCGGTGGGCCGACTACCTTTGGTAGCAGGTTCAGGTACAGCCGATCGGGTCGGACGCCGGGTCCTCGGCCCTCGGTGGTACCGGAAGTCAGGAAGCCATGATCAACCACCACTTTCGCCCCGGCTCGTGGTGGCAGCTGTCCTTGGCTGTCGCACTCGTCACCGTCCTCACCCTGGTCTCGGCCCTTGCCGGCTGCGGTGGTGACGACACTGAGACCGGAACCGAAGATGAAACGTCCGCGACCGATCAATCCGGCGGTGGCTCGGGCGGCTCCGACGACGAGACGCCACCCGACGACACTGCGGGCACCGGTCAGTCGACCAACGAACTGGCCGAGGGGTCGGGTTGTACCCCGGGGACCGAGACCGGGTTGTCGGACGGGCGGTGGTACGGCTTCATCGCGTCGGTCAACAACCGTCGGGTGGATTTCGATCTGGCCTGCTTCTTCACCGGCGCCGCAGCCGAGGCGGCGGCCACCGAGGACGGGGAGGGGGGCCCGCCGAACGGCTTCTACGTCCGCAACGTCAATCCTCTGATACGAAGCTTGGACGTGGCGGCTGACGCCATGGTCACGTGGTTCCCGGATATCGGGAACCCCGATTCGGAGGAGGCGGTGACCTTCGACGAGTGGGTCACGGGCCGCGCCGGTCGGGCGGGGGACAGCCTGCGGTATGGATCGAAACCGAAGGCGGCGCCATCACCGCCATCGAGGAGCAGTGGTTGGCGTAGGGGCCGATTGGAGCCGGGCCGGTCCCCACCGGGCCGGCTTATGTCCGAGTGAACCCCACGAACGACCGGTCGTCTTGCAGTAGCTGCATGGACAAGCCAGATGGAATCGGGCTAGTCCCTCGGCCGTCGGGCGCCGGCCGCGCTGGTGATCACGGCTCGAGGTGGGCACACGTTCACTCCGAAGGAACGAGGCATCCTGCGATCATTGGGCACCGTTCGCTTCCACTCCCAGGCGGAGGAGATGACGGTCGACGGTTTCGTTGATCTGTCCCGGCCCTAACAGGTGGTGGCCATGACTCGGAGACCGATGAAGCACCTCCACCGTGACACGCTGAGTCGCCTCACAGAGCTGAAGGCGCTGGTCGTTCCACCACCGGCACCCACTGCATCGATGAGCGATACGTGCACGACCGTGGTATTCCCATGGGACCTTGTTCCCTGGCCGGGGCGGGTGAAGCGTGATGTGATCGATATGTGGTAGGTATTCGTTGGTACGGCGTGCTGATGGTGTTGTCCGCGGGCATGGCTCTTCTTGTTGTGTCCTGTGGCGACTCCGGCGATGGTGACGAGGCGATAACCAGTCGTACTGCACCAGTGGACCTCGCCCTCGACGGGCCGGTCTTGGTCACCAATGCCGAGGGCGTGTTCCAGGTAGGGACCGATGGAAACGTCAGCCGGCTGTTCGCCGGCACGGTGACCGTCGCTGTCGACGACACCCAGGGAGGGCTGCTCTACCAGGTCGACAGCGGTCGAAGCGGCAGGCCGGGCGACCGGTCGACGGTTGTGTGGTGGATTCCCCGTGGGACGAGCGCACCACAGGAGCTGCTCGTGCCGGCGCCGTCCAGCGGTCACCGGCTCACGTTGCACGACTCGTACCCCACGGCGGGTGGGTTTGCCGTCCTCTACACCCGCCACGAGTCCAAGCATCCTGTCGATGACTTCGTCGACAGCCTGAGGCGCTTCGACGTCCCGGAACGCCGGGTGACCGAGCTGTACTCGCAGGGAGCCTTTGAACAGGGCTATGGCGAGGTGTCTGTCGGAGGAGAGCTGATCTCGGGGACCTGGTTCGACCAGGTCGGCTCGGGTTGCTTCATCCTCGATCTGGACGGTAACTCGACAGATCTTGCTCCCCGGGCGGCCAGTGACCCGACCAGGGAAGACACCGTCGATGGCTGCCGGCTGTCCCCCGACGGGACGCGCCTGGCGTTCGTGAGCTACGACTCCACAGGGGCAACCGTCCACGTCTGGCGGCTCGACGAAGGAGAGGAGGCGCAGTTCGTTGTCCCCAACGACACCGGACGGGTGGGCATCGTCGATCTCTCGGATAGGTGGCTCATAGTCAACGTCGAGCGAGATGGACTGCAACCGGCCGTCGTGTTCGATCTCGATGCGCCCGACGCACCGAGCCGGGGACTCCCGGTCGCCGGCGTCGCCCGCCTCGCCGCGGCGCCAATCAGCATCGGGGCTGATGTGGTGGCGCCAGGTTCCGACCGGTTGACGACGACAGAGACAACGGTAGACGAGTCGGCTTCCACTGAGGATGGCCGTTCATCAACGACTCCAACGCTGCCACCGTTCACGGGCACGTGGGCGGACACGACCACAACCTTGGAGATCACGACCACGGCGCCGCAGATCGGTTCGTCCGGGCCGGCGCCATGGACAGCATCACCGCTCGAGCTGTCGGCGCTACCGGAGGTGTACCGGCTGGAGTGGGCCGAGGCGGGCGAACCGAGTACCTGCCCGTTGTTGGCATACGCAGATCTCGGACCCGAGGGGCAAGAAGCGGCAATTCGCCGGGCCGAGAACGATCGTGAGTTGCTCATCGCCTGGGACAACCCCGACGGCCCCGGTCACGACCGCAGGGGTGAACCCTGCAGTGATTGCGGGCGCGGCGTCATCGGACTCGGCACCGTCCAGAGCAGCTCCTACGTCGTCGGTCCTGCCACGATTGCCTGGGACGACGGGAGCTTTGCCCACGTGGCCCCGGGCCACTACGGAATCGAGGCGCGGATCCAGCTCGCCGGCGCCGATTGCGTGTACCGACTCTGGTCACACCTCGGCTTCGACCACCTCAACTACCTGATAGGTCAGCTGCGCACAGTCGACACCTGACCGAGTCAGCCGTCGATGTGAAGCGCCCGAGGTTTGGTAGAGGGCTGGTTCTCCCGGGATCGGTTGAGCAGTGTGCCGGAGGATGACCGCCTCCGGGTCCGGTGATGCCAACAAGGACGTGGTTGGTCGGGCGGCCCTAATTGTGGGGTATGAGCGGGCTGAGTGTGCAGCGAAAGCGATCGACCGATGGGCAAGACTGAGGTACTCCAAGGTCAACTCGGCGGCACACCTGACTCTCGCCGCTGGGGATCGAGCTGCAGAATCGATGGAGGGACAGCCGATGGCCGAACATGCATGCAAACCCGCGTTCGTACTCGTTCAAGGTGGCTGGCACAACCGCGAAAGTTGGCGCCCGCTGATGTCCGAGCTCGATGGTCGAGGGCACACGAGTGTCGCCATCGACTTGCCGGGAGCCGGGACTGACCAACACCCTTTGGACCCGGCCGTACTCGGAACCGAACCGTCGGCCGTCGCCGGGGTCACTCACGCCGAGTGCACCGAGGCCGTTGTCGGTGCCGTCCGAGAGGCGGCCGGAAACGGCAACGGAGAGGTTATTGTCGTTGGACATTCTGGCGGAGGAGCGACCGTCTCTGCGGTGGCCGAACGAGTTCCCGATGAGCTGAAAGCGATCGTCTTTCTCGCTGCGTTCATGCTCCCCGACGGGATGCCCATAGGTGAGCTGATGGGTCACGAGCTGATGGCCGGCTCCGAGGTGATGTCGCTGTTCGTTGCCGACCCCGAGGTTGTCGGCGCCCTCCGCATTGATGCCGGATCCAACGACCCTGACTACATCGCTGCGATGAGGTCGGCGTTGTATGGTGACCTCACCGATCAGCAGTTCGAGATTGCGCGCTCCTCTGTCCACAACGACGAGTCCGCTGCGATGTCGGCTGAGCCGTTGAACATCACCGTTGAACGTTTCGGCACAGTCGATCGCCACTACATCAAGTGCACACATGACCGGGCTATTCCTCCCGACGCCCAGGATCTGATGATCCGGCTCGTTGACGCAGAGATGCCCACGACCACCATGGTCCACACCATGAGCACAAGCCACAATGCGGCCTTGTCAGACCCGGGCGGCGTCGCCGATGTCTTGTCGTCGATCGCCGATTGACGAGGAAGCCCAGCCCGTGAGTTCAAGTGCCTGACAGCTCGGCCACCAGTTTCGACGCCGGTTGTTGTACGCGCAGCGCCGGTGTTCATTCTTGGCCTGTGACGAGGTAGACCGGGGGTTTGACGGGTCCTCTCCTCGTTCGCCCCGCCGTCAACCTGCGCCTGCCATGTGGCATCGACCGTCGAGTCGATCTCACGCTGTCCATCCTTGGCCATCTGCTGATGCCTATTTGCTGTGCCTGGCCGCACTGGACGGACAGGTGTCGGTGCGGTCTACCAGGGGAAACGTTCGATCGCGATCTGGTCCGACAGCCCGGATGCTCTTTGCCAAGGTGAGGGTCGCGGGTTCAAATCTCGTCGTCCGCTCCACGGGAACTCCAGGTCAGCGGCCCTTTGAGGGTCGCTGACCTCGTTGATTGCCCGTCATGCCCATGGTTTGTCCATCAAGTCGGTGGGTGGGGTGCTGATGGTCGTGGGTGTCTGGTTCGATGCGTCAACGGTCGGCTGGTTCGAAGAGGCAGAGGTCGCCGGGTTCGTGGAAGCTGCGGGTCAATGCCTGCACCGATCCCGGGACCGGGCGTTGCCGCTACCGCACCAAGACGGTGCGGGGCACTCAAGACAGAGGCTGAGCCCGAGCGAGCGGTGCTGGTGGCCGCGGTCCGGGCCGACGGTGCCGGTGGGCCAGGTTCATCAATGTCGGTATGAGCAATCCTGCGGGGTTGCCGTGGAGCGCTGGTTCACCGTGGCGCCGAGGTCGCGGGCGCCGACCACGATCCGCCAGACCCGCTCCATGGTTGATCGCCACCCTCAC
>CAVRSZ010000004.1:0-468561 GCA_963723995.1 uncultured Acidimicrobiales bacterium
CTTCATCAATTGCCTCCTTGGGATTGGGCGAGGTGATCAGCACCGACTTCAGCTTCTTGTTCATGGTGGCGAACTCGATGGCGGCTCGGAGCTTCTGGTAACCGTCGGCGTACACCCCTTCGGGTTCATCCCAGGTGGCCCGGGCCAGTTCGCCTTTGTACTTGTTCCCGGCATCGGGGATGGCGGCCAGAACCGGCAGACCGGTAGCGGTCTCGACATCGCCCGACGACTTGATGGTGTTGTCGCGTGTCGGCCAGCAGAGCCAGCCCGAAGCCGGCCAGGAGCCCCACCGTGGCCCCCAGGGCGAGATCCCGGGACAGGGGCGGATTTCTGCGCTCCTGCGGGGGGTTGGCCACCTGGACGATGCGGGCCGTGCCCAACGTCGACAGTTCGGCCTGGAGTTCGAGGTTGGCCAGACTGGCCAGCGTGGCCTGCGACTGGGCGGTCAGCAGGTCGAGTTCGTAGCTGAGGTCGTCGGCCAGGCGGTCGTATTGTGCCTGCAGCGCCGGGGCGTCCTCGGGGGTGGCGTCGGTTATCTCGGCCTGGAGGTCGTCTAGTGGTTGTCGCAGGTTCTGACGTTCGGTGCGAATCTCCTCCAGCCTCGACTGCAACCGCTCGATAGCGGTGGCGATGCTGGCCACCACTTCGTCCCGCTTCACCTCCACGTAGCTCTCGGCCCAGATATTGGCCACCAGGGCGGCCCGGTCTGGGTCGTCGGATTCGGCGGTGAAGGTCAACACGTCGGCTTGCGACACCGAGGAGATGGCGATGTCGGGCAGGTCGCCGAGTTCCTCAACCACGAGCTGCTCGACGGCGTCACTGCGGGCCAGCGAGATCTCATTCGAAAGGGAACCTGTGTTCCCTGAGCTGGGGTCGAGTGTGCGCTGCGCTGCGGAGTCGGCCAGCAGCACGTTGGCCGAGGCAACGTACCGATCGGCCCGAGTGGTCGAATACAGATAGGCGGCGGCCACCAGCAGAACGACCGGGATCAGGCTCCACAACCACCGGCGACGAAGGATGGTCAGATAGTCGAAAAGACTGTATTCGGTGGCATTCACCGAGTCGAAGGCGGGCGGTCATCGGCTGGAACTATACCAGCTGTTCAGGGTCCTTTATTCTAGGTCTATTCTGAAGACTAACTGCCCTGACATCCATCCTTTTGCATCTATTTTGTGATAGCAGAATGACGAAATGACGGCTGACTGCTCGTCCATGATCAAGCCTGATCGATGCTGCTGCCGGCAGCCAGGAGGGCAACAACATACATCGACCAACCCGAGCAGCTCGTAGCTCATGCCGGGCTCGGTGATCGACACCAGCAGGGCCGACGTGAGAAACACGAGCGGCCAAAGCCCAACTGCTCCGGCAGCATGTCGACGGCCCGAACCGCCCGTCGAACACCTCGGAGGAAGACCCAGAGGTAGACGCCAGCACCCACGACGCCCAGCTCCAGCCAGGTCTGCAGCAGGGCATTGTGGGCGTGGGCCGGCTCCCAACCCTCCGCCACCCACACCTCATGGACCGGGCTGAAGTAGCCGGCGAAGACCGCCTTGAAGCCATAGCCGAGGATCGGCCGATCGGCGGCGATCGGCAGCAGGTATTCCCACAGGGGCACACGGCCGGTGAAGGTCACGTCCTTGTCCAGGAATTCGGTGATGGCCTCCAGGTTGTTGAAGGTCAAGACCAGCGTGAGGGCCAACGACAGGAGCAGGCTCAGGTAGACAACGCCGGGCATGGTCCGCCGTCCTCGAAACACCCGATAGACCTGCATCAGCCCCAGGGAACCCACGGTGGCCAGCAGCATTGTCTTCGATTGAGACCCCAGAAGGAGCGCCACGTAGGCAGCGGCCGACGCGTAGTACAGGAAACGGAGTTTCGGTGCGCCCCGACCGGCGATGAGCAAGGTGGGGATGGCGATCAGCGCAGCGAATCCCAGCGCATTCTTCTGGGGGTAGATGCCGTCCCAACGATCGGCGGTGATCCCGTACTCCGGCCAATAGACAACGAACGCAACGTTGATGATGGCCGTGATCGAGAACATGATGGCCCACAGCTCCAGGATCTGGGCCAGGGGAAAACGCAGCACCAGGTAGCCGGCGAAAAGGGTGACGGCCAGGAAGACGGCGGCCCGCTTCGCCGTCTCCACTGGATTGACCGACCAGAACGTCGACACGAAATGCAGGGCGGCGAAGAGGAACAGAGCGGCGTCGACCCGGATGATCCGCAGCAGCCAGTCGAGGTTGCCGATGATTCTGAGGGTGCAGGCCCCCATGACCAGCAGCTGGATCTCCACTCGGTTCAGAGTGCTCTCCTGACCCACGATGTCGGTCTGCACGAACCAGTCGACAGGCAACCCGTTGAGCAGCACGAACGAGGCGATCACGACCAGCACCTGCTCGACGACGCCGGGGAGCTCCAGCAGGTCGGCATCACTCTCGGTCGAGGCGACGGCAGTCGGGGTGACCGGACCCGGTGTGGATGCTGGGCGGGGCAGGCTGACCGAGGTCATGGACCGCTACCTCGGTCCGGGATCGAGCGGGACGATAGGCAGCAGGCTAGATCTCTTGGGGTCGGCAACTCGTGATTTTGTGACAAGAGTTGGTGACCCCAAGAGATCCCGCTGAATCGCACCGAAGGTGCCTGATTGGGCGGATCGGTATGAGTGCCGACGAAGTCGGCTCCGCCAGCCGGAGGCTGGGAGGCGAAGCCTCCCGCTAGTAGACATAGTGGTCACGGCGGGCGAAGAAGCCCCGCCGCTTGAACTTCTGCCGGTTCATGACGGCGCCCAGCAACTTCGATCCGCTGCGCTCAAGGTCGGCCCGGACCCGAAGCAGGTCGGGGGTTTCGGTTCGTTCGGTGTCGACCACAACGATGACGCCGTCGACGAACCGGGCGGCCGACACGGCATCGGCGGTGCTGAGCACCGGTGGGGTGTCGATCACGATGTATTCGATGCCCTCCCGATCGAGCTCCTTCATCAGCTGTTCGAACCGGTCGGAGTTCAGCAGCTCACCAGGGTTCTGGGTGGCGGCCCCGGACGGGATGATCCACAGGTTCTCGATACCGGGAGCCCGCTCGGCGTTGAGCTCGGCGGTGTGGTTGAGATACTCCGACAAACCAGGACGATCGGTGCCGATGCCGAACATGCGCTCGATGGTGGGGCGGCGCATGTCGGCGTTGACCAGCACCACCCGCGACCCGTTTTGGGCCAGGGCGATCGAGAGGTTGGCCGAGATCATACTCTTGCCTTCACTCGGGGTGGAGCTGGTGACCAGGATGGAGTTGACGCCGGCGGTTGAGTTCAGGAACTGCACCGAGCTGCGGAGCCGTCGAAAGGCTTCCCTGGCAGCGTGGGTCCGGGCCGAACCCCCGGTGGACAGCATGATCAGGCTGTTGGCCGCTGCGCCCCGAACGGCGACACCCAGCCGAGGAATCGAGCCCAGCACGGTACGGCCCAGAGCGAGCGCTACGTCCTCGTCCTCACGGGCTGTGGTGTCCAACCGTTCGAGCAGGAAGGCGGTGATGATGCCGGCGATGAGACCGAAGAACAGCCCGCCGACCATGAGGAAGCGCAAGCTGAACCCATCGGGGTAGGACGGGGTGAGGGCGGCCTTGAGCACCTCGGCCGCCGGGCGGCGGGCGCGAACCTGCTTCTCGATCTCCCTCAGCTCGTTCTCGGTGGCCCGCAGCTGGTTGCTGAGGCTGGAGGCGCTGGAACCGGCGTCGGCGATGGCGGTGTCGATCTGGCGGGTGTCCCCGCCGGCGGCGGCAACGTCGGCCCGCTGTTCCTGCAGATCGGCCCGCTCCAGGTAGGCCTGGTCAATGGCGACGGTCAAGGCCGCGACGTCTTCGGTGGCGATCTGGCGTAGCGAGTCGAAGAATGCCACGGCGTCGCCCTCCCGGATCTCGGTGTACTCCGTGGCGAAGGTGTTGGCCACCAGCGCCGCCATTTCGGCGTCGGGGTGGCGGTAACGGACGAAGAGCACCTCGGACTGGGGCCGGAAGTCAACCGACAAGCCACCCAGCAGACCTTGGGCGGTGGCGCCGGGCATGGTGTCGGCCACGGCTTCGGCCACCCCGGTGGCGATCTGATTCGACTGTAGGACCTCCCGCTCCTTTTCCAGGTTCGGGGTTTCAAACTTGTTGATGGCCCCGTCGCCCGACGGGGCGGAGCGAACCAGAACCGAGGCGGTGGCGGTGTAGATCTCCTGGCGGGACGAGCCGAGCAGGTAGGCGACGGACAGTCCGAGCAGGGTGACACCGAGCACCAACCATTTACGGAGCTGGACAGCCCGTATGTAGTCCTCCAGCCGTGCCACATCGCTGCGTTCGACTCCTCGTTGATACATCACGGCTGGGCGTTGCACTCCTGGTCCATTGGTTGGCGGCGACGATGCCGCTCCGTTCAACCGCCGATACTACCTGACGATTCATGCCGTATGCTGCTGGCTTTCTTGAGTCAAGCAGCCACAATAATGTGCAACAACATTTATCGGCCTGCGTGTCGATTCTGCTGTCGTGTTTTACCTATCAGATCCAATATTTTCTGGTATAGCGTGCTCAGTTCGACTATGCGGGGCAGACCTTCGATAGCGATTCTAGAGTGAGTACCATGCAAGATGAGGGAGACCAGAAGCGCCTTGTACTCCTCGGCGGTGGTGGGCACGCCAGCGACCTGTTGAGTGTGATCGAGGCATTGGCTCGGCAAATGCTCGAACCGCCGTCATCATCGCCGCATGCGATAGTGGTATTTGTGGCCGACGACACCTGGGATCGGCCGGAACGATTTGCCGGACGGTCGACAGAAAAGGTCAAAGTTGAACTAGTCGACTCGATAGAGGCCGGCCAGGAGTTCGGCCCCCATCTTGTCGCCGTCGGCTACCCGGACGGCCGACGCCGCGTGGCCGAGTTGGCCGACGCCGCCGGTGGAGCTGTGTCCCCACCGATCGTCCACCCGGCCGCAACCGTCGGCTTCAACGTCGAGCTTGGCGAGGGAGTGGTGGTCATGGGCCAGACGTGGCTGTCGCCACTGGTTCGACTCGGGCGCCATTGCCATGTCGGCTATGGCGTCACGATCGGCCATGACGTCCGTATCGGGGCATATGGCAGCGTGATGCCAGGAGCCAGCATCGGCGGCGACACAACGATCGGTGACGGCGTGCTCATCGGGGCAAACGCCACCGTGCTTCAAGGTCTGGCAATCGGCGCCGGGGCGGTGGTTGGGGCCGGAGCGGTCGTCACCACCGATGTTGCCGCCAACACCACGGTCGTCGGCGTACCGGCTCGGCCGATATCCGCTGGCAGCACCACCTGACCGGCCTCTTTCGCAAGATGGCGTCTCGCGCCGGCATTCACCGACTGCGGTCGACGTACCAGGAAATGTACGACTTCAGACCTTCAGCCAGCGTCCACTCGGGCTCGAATCCGAGCATTGATCGTGCCAGCGTGATGTCAGCCCTGCTGTTCCGGATGTCACCCGGCCGCTCGTCCATGTGAAGCGCGTCGATATCAAGGCGTCCGGCTGCGGCTTGTACTGCTTGAAAGAGTTCGAGCACGGTACAGCCTGAGCCGGCTGACACGTTGAGGGCTTCACCGGCCGGGTGCCCCTCGGCGGTGGCGGCAAGCTTCAGCGCTTGAACCACATCGCCCACGTAGGTGAAGTCGCGAACTTGTCGTCCGTCGCCGTAGATCTTCGGCGACTCGCCCCGCATCAGGGCGTCGGTGAACAACGGTACGACCGCAGCATACGGTGCATCGGGTCGCTGATACGGCCCGTACACGTTGAAGAAGCGCAGTCCGAGCGTTTCCATCTGATAGCACCGACTGTGGGTCCGAGCAACGAGCTCCATCGCAGACTTGCTGGCCGCATAGGGAGAGATGGGGTTTCCCTCCTCGCCTTCACGTTTCAGGGCTTCCCCGCTATCGCCGTATACCGACGAGGACGATGCATACACGATTCGCCTGGCGCCGACCTGGGACGCAGCACGAAACACGGAGCAGCTGCCGACCACGTTCACGTCGTAGCTCGGCGACGGATCGGCGAGCGAGCGAGGGACCGAACCCAGCGCCGCCAAGTGGAAGACGACCTCGCAACCCGCTGCTACCCGATTCAGCTTGGGCGCGTCTCGAATGTCGGCCTCGACGATCATGGCACCCGACAGACCCGCAACATTTTGCTGTAGTCCGTTGGAAAGATCATCAACAACAACAACCTCGTGTCCGTCATCGAGTAGTGACCGAACAAGGTTCGTGCCTATGAACCCAGCACCACCAGTAATCAGATATTTCATCCAACCTGCTTCCACAAATGTACTAGTAGATTCCCACGAACTGAGATCCTATTGAATGCGAAGGCGTTAGCCTATTGGGCAAATGAAAATGCTCATGTATGCAACCACTTCACCTATAACGTTGAACACGCTTATGGCTGGCCATCTTCGCTTCATGAAGCAACAAGGAATGGAAGTCACGGCGGTATCAAGCCCGGGCGCTGAGCTCGATGCTGTTGCTCATCGCGAAGGCGTGGCCGTTGCTCCGGTTTCGATGCGTCGTGCCATCAGCCCGCTCCACGACCTCGTAGCGCTGTGGCGGCTCGTGCGCCTGATGCGATCGGCCCGCCCCGACATCGTGAACGCCGGCACTCCGAAGGCCGGCCTCCTCTGCATGCTGGCCAGTCGGCTGGTTGGCGTGCCGGTACGGATCTATACCGTTCGCGGACTCAGGGGCGAGACCGCTACCGGTTTGAAGTGCAAGCTCCTCGAGGCCACGGAGCGACTGGCTTCATGGTGCGCAACGGACGTCCTGTGCGTCAGTCCGAGCCTCCGACAGATCTACATCGAGCGGGGGCTAGCTCGGCCGGAGAAGACCACCGTGCTCGGCCACGGCTCATCGAATGGCGTCGACTTCGACAGGTTCTGGTCCTCACCGTCGCGACGGCAGCGAGCGCGATCTGCTCTTGGCTTGGGCGACGACAGCCTCGTCGTGGGCTTCGTCGGCCGACTGGTCCGTGACAAGGGGGTGGGTGAACTCGTCGATGCGTTCGAGCTTGTGCGGAAACGTGTCCCCGATGCCGTTTTGGTGCTGGCCGGCGACTACGAGGATGGGGATCCGGTAGGCGCCAAGGTCCGTCGGCTCATCGCCGGGGCCAGCGACATCATACACCTGGGACACGTTCAGGAGATGGCTGACGTCTACCCGGCATTCGATGTGCTCGCCTTCCCATCGGCACGCGAGGGACTTCCCAACGCTCCCCTGGAGGCTGCGGCGAACGCCATACCCACCGTCGCCTTCGACGCAACAGGAACGCGCGACGTGATCGTGCACGGCTGCACCGGCATGCTTCTGCCACGGGGGGACGTGCGGGCACTGGCAGATGGATTGGCTGCCTATCTAGAGGATCGTGACCGCTGGACCGAGCACGGTGAGGCCGCGCTCAAGCTGGCAGCCGAGCGGTTCGATCGCTCAGCGGTCTGGAACAACCTGCTGGACTTCTACCGGTTGCGTCGTGGCGCAACTGCTTTTGGTGGCGACGTCGATTCGCAACGGGCACAGGAGTCCAGTAGTCAATTCAGACCCGGCGGCAAGACATCACGCCAAAGAGGTCTGTGGCCCTCGGATCTGAAACCCATCGCCATCGATTTGAGCGTAATCATCCCGACCGTCGATAGACCAGAGTTGGCAGCTCGAGCAGTCTGGTCTTGCTTCGAGAGCACGGTCCAAGTCAAGGAAGTGATCATCGTCCACGAGGATCCAAGCCGCGTAGCCAGCTACGAATCGCTCTATGCGGAATTGGGGGAACTCCCCGTCCGTCGCCTCGTTCACGCTCACCGACGGGGACCATCGGCCGCCAGGAACAACGGATGGCGCGCAGCGAAGGGATCCTGGGTGTACTTCCTCGACGATGACGACCAGCTGATCGATGGCGGACTCTCTGTGATCGCACAGGCGCTTGCTGCCCGACCAGATGATCGGACCATACTCGCCTTTGGATCTCGAATCATCCGTACCGATGGTGTCAGAGAGCAGCTTCCCGGGCCAACAATGAAGAAGTATGGTTCGCCGTTTTGGGCGGAGATTGGCACCCTTGCGATCCAGAAAAGTTGTCTAGAGGAGGTGGGCGGTTTCGACGCTGCCATTGAACTCGGTGAGAACCGAGACCTGATGGCTCGTTTGGCTGCACGCTTCGAGGTGCAGCCCATCGACGAGGTCACAGTGCTTCTCGATTACGGGCATCCAGAGCCGCGCCTCAGCAACACTCAGGGAACCATCGAAGCCAATGTGCATCTACTCCACAAGAACGAGGCGATCTATCGCAGCAACCAACAATGGTGGAGGAGTGCTCACCTCTTCGCCGCCTGTCACGCCGCTCGGCGCGGCGACCTGGGCACGTCCTCGACTCTCTACCGTGAGTGGGCACGATCAGCAGACCGATTGTTTGACGCAAGGTTTGTAGCTGCTTTGGGAGCGTCAACCATGGGGGGGATCCGCTATTGGAAACAATAAGAGACCTACGAAAGAGGGATGGCGTCGTCAGTGTTGTCAAACAAGTATGGTTAGAGAACGTCCTGATATCGCAATCTGGGGCCCTTCCAACCCTCGAATATGCCTGTATGACGAGGTTCTGAATCGCGATCGCCTGATCTGTCTTTCCGGTGCTATGATTGCATGATGAAGACGCGACTCTACCGTTGGCACAGGATGGTCGATCAGCTGCCAGAACCCTTGTACCCTCTGTACGCAGCCGGGCATTCGGCCGCGTGCGTTATCGTCGGTCCGAGGCACTCCGTGCGGGGCCAAAGACCGGTTGAGCCGTTCTTCATCATCGGTAGCGGCCGATCCGGAAACACTCTGCTTCGGCGTGTGCTACAGGCGCACTCGGAGCTTCACATCCCACCGGAGAATCACGCGCTAGGAGCTGCAATCACTATCTATCGGCGCAACCGGGGGCTTCCATGGCCCCATCTGGTCGACCTAATACTCGGTACGTTTCAGTTCTCTCATGGCTTCGACACATTCGAGCTCGACCTTCGGCTTCTTGCCGACCAACTTCACAACGCGCCGGACGACCAACGCAATCTCGCCTTCGTCTTGGATTCCTTCTATCGATTTCATGCTGATAGTATCGGAAAGTCATGTGTCTACTGGGGTGACAAGACACCGCTCAATACCTTCAATGCGTTCAAAATCGCCTCCGTTTTCCCCGACGCCAGGTTCATCCACATGGTTCGCGATGGCATTGATGTCGTCGAGTCTTACGTTCGAGCGGACTTGGTGGGAAGTCATGACGAAGCAGCCGATCGCTGGGCGCGCTCGGTCAAAACGGCACGACACGTACAGAAAAGGTATCCGGGCCAGTTCCTTGAGGTGCGCTACGAAGCACTGGTGCGCGAGCCTGCGTCAACTATCGAATGCGTCTGCACGTTTCTGGAGATCGATTTTGAGCCACGCATGCTCACGTCAATCGACCACGCCAGCGCCATGGGAGATGTCGAGCGCTACAAGCACCATGCGCAGGCCAAGCTGCCCATTCACACGGAATCGATCGGTCGGGGACGGCGCTCGCTCGATTCTGTTGTGCTCGCCACGCTTCGCGAAGGAATGGGATCTCAGCTCCGAGAACTTGGCTATGAAACTTGATTCTTCCATATGTCGTCCAGAAGCTCCCGGCACTTCTCATTCGGGACTTTGTTCCCGTACAACCTCTGCGGCATGGATCCGCTAGGCCCCAAACTGATCGAACGGTCCTGGCTGTTACCAAGCATTGAGAACCCGGCGACCAATCGCAATTGTGGCGTCGATTCTGTCAGCTTGCGGAGCGAATCCTCTCTAGCATTCAAGTAGCGTTCACCCATCTTGAGCCTGCCGGGTCTTTTGAACCACTAATGACCGGCCGGATCCGATCTCCTACCGCGGTTCCTCCACGTTTCCAAACCGAACCAATTGGTCCAACCCACACAATAACTACGTTAGCTAGGACAACGTCTTTCCGTAGGTCCGCTTCATCTGCTCGACTGTCCGGTGCCACGTGTGATGGCGCTCGACATATTCGCGGCTGTGCGCCCATGAGGAGCGGATCTGGCCCTGTTCGAGCAGTTCAATAGCGTGTCGAGCTAGGGCGTCAGGAGTACTCCCGATGAAGACCCCTTCCCGCTCTCCGGCTTCCAGACCTTCGGCACCGAGGGGCGTTGCAAGGATCGGGCATCCCATCGCCAGGCTCGTCAGCGCTCGAATCTTGGAGCCGCTTCCCGCCCGCATCGTCACAACCGAGGCTGCCGCCCGTTCTAGGTATTCGCGAACGTCCTCGACGCCTCCGATCACGCATGCGCCGTGTGCCCTCTCTGCGGCCTCGTAGATGGCGTCGGGTGGGTCGTGGCCGATAATCTCGTACCGAGCACTCGGTTCCGCCTCTACAATAAGCGGCCATACCTCATCTAGGAACCAGACCACAGAATCAATGTTGGTGTCGGTCTTGAAGCTACATGTGCTCACCAGCAGTCGCGATCCACGTCCGACCTTCGTCGGCGATCTTCGGAAGAACTCGACATCTACGCCATTGTTGGCGACCACCATGCAAGCGTCGCGGGACACCGAGGACAGGAGTCTGCGGTCGTGTTCCGATGTGACGAAGACCCTATTGAACTGTGCAAGTAGACGCTTCTCGTACGGCGCCATCTTAACCAACTCGATGCGATCCACCCAATACTGAAGCGACCGACGAGACCGAATCTTGAGAACTCGCCTGAAATGATCGGTGGCCGAATAATGATGTGTCAGGAACCGTCGATGCTTAAACATCGGGTCGCTGGCCAGATAGGCCATCGCCAAGAACTCGACCTGAATGAGATCGTACTCGCAACTCTGCCACAGGCCCTGAACCAGATTCTCCATTCTCGGATCGGGATCAACGATTGAGAACGGAATTGGGCTCAGCAGGAACCGAGCATGCCGAGCCAGGGGCCGTCGCCTAACCTCCCTTGGCACTGCCTCTACGCGAACCCCCAACTGCTCGATCTCTCGGACGAACGGCTCCGACTCTCGGCTCAGATAGCAGGCCAAGGTCACATCCTCCGTACGGGCGAGCTCGCGTAAGACGTTGAGGACACGCACCTTACCACCACTCCGGTCCGGAATGGGGAAGTAGGGTGAAACGAACAGTATTCGCACTTGGTTGTCCCTGCCTTCGGCAACTTCCTGTATGATTCGACACGCACGAATCAGAAGCCCTCTGTCAATGAGTTGTGCTCAAACTATATCGGAATCTCTATTGCCTTTGTTATGCCTACCGAATCACATTGGAGATACGGACAGGGCAAACGGCTCCTGTCAGGTTGGATAGCTTGGGATGTTGCCATCCGCTGGACTTGGGTGTGGTTGACCTCTGAGATAGCAAGTTGTGTCGTGGCCGAGTCGTTTATTGATTCACGGCAGCCGACCCCTAGGGTGAACCGAGGCGATAGAATCACAACAAGAGTAGCTTTGTTGATTATCCAGATGTCGAGGCGTTCGTTGGAGGATGGATGGAGGATTTGTCGGAGAACAGGATAAGGTGCCATTGAGAAGACTCGGGAACATAACCCATGTGTCGCTGGATGGCCTTACGACCCCACTTGGACAGTCTCAGGTGCTTGCGGTTAGCGAGCGTATGCAAATCATGGGATGGCAGTGCACCATTGTGTCGCTTGAACCCCCTGCGGCCGATCGCAGCAGCATTCAATCGGTTCGGGAGCGGCTGGCGCGATCCGGTGTCCGCTGGCACTACCACCCCTATCGATGCGGCTTCATGGGAGCCGTATGCAATGTCGCTGCCATGACCGAGATGATGCGCAGAGTATCCCGAGAGACCGACATCTTTCACTGTCGGAGCTACTTCGGCGCGTTCTTGCCTGCGCTGGGCAATACTATTGCTGATATTCCGTATGTCTTTGACACTCGTGGATACTGGATCGACGAAAAGATGGAAGCTGGCCGCTGGTTTCAGCGTCCCGCGGCAAGAACAGTGGCCCGGCGAGTTGAGCGAGAACTGTACGGTCGGGCGAGCGGAGTCGTCACCTTGACCGAGCTCGCCGCGGACGATGTTCGCTGTGGGCGATTCGGGCGGAAACACCAAGACTTGCGAGCGGTGTGCATCCCCACCTGTGTCGACTACACACGATTTGTCCTCGAGAAGGCTCCCGCCCCTCATCCAATTGTGACCGAGGGACCAGTTGTCGCATATGTTGGCTCGATCAACCCGTCGTACGAGTCTCGAAAGTCGGTTGAGCTGGCCTCGATGGTATTGGATTGGCTTCCGTCTGCGCGGTTCTTGGCATTGACGGGCCAAAGGGTAGAGATGGCCACCCTTGCTGACGAATACGGTATCCCGGAGTCGCGTCGACTAATAACTCAGGTCCCTTTCGATGAGAGTGGTAGATGGCTCCCTTGGATCGACTTCGGTCTTATGCTCCTAGTAGATCCAAACTTCGCCAAGCGAGCGTCGATGCCAACCAAGTTGGGCGAGTTCTTCGCCACTGGGGTAGCTCCGATATGCCATGGGGGCAACTCGGAGATAGGGCAATGGGTACGCAAGACCGGCAGTGGGCTGACTCTCGACGATCTCTCGGACGAATCGCTCCTACGCGCCGCCGAGTTCATTATCAGCGGGCCGCCGAGTATCGCGGTCGCTCGGCAGGCGAGAGAGACTGCCGAAGAGCACTTCTCACTACAATCCGGTGCTGAACGCTACGACGCATTGTTTCGCGATATCTTGATGTAGTTGCAAGGTCGCTTTGGATTTCCTTTGGGGGCGCACTCAAGATCGTGTTGCCAGCTTGATCGGGATCTGATAGCTCAGATCAGATCAGAGGTGCCCGGAGAGCCGCATCGACTCACGAAAGAACTCGCTCGACTGCTCGAGTTCGATCGGTGAGTCGAAACCCATGAGCCGGCCGCCCTGAATGACCATGATCCGATCGCAGATCTGGAGCGTAGAAAGCCGATGGGCGACAATGATTACGATCATGTGCTCTCGCAGCTCGCTCAACGTCTCTCGGATCATTGACTCGCTGCGGACATCAAGTGCACTCGTCGGCTCGTCGAGGACGAGCACATCGGGATCCTCGACAAGCGCTCGGGCGATAACCAGGCGCTGCTGCTGACCGCCACTAAGGTGGCTGCCTTGTTCACCCACCTGCCGCTCATACCCCCCGGCGAACCCGCAGACGTCGCCGTGGAACTGCGCCATCCGGGAGGCCCGCTCAATGTCGGCTTGGCTCACGTTCTCGCGGATGAAGCGGATGTTATCGCTCACCGTGCCGGTGATGAGCCGGGGTTGCTGCGGTACATATGTGACCTTTCGTGCCCACTCGTCTTTTTCCGAAGCTCTTGATATCATGGCCATTGGCGAGGATCTGGCCCGTAGTGGGTTCACGGAGACCGAGAAGAACCTGCACTAGGGTGGATTTGCCACTGCCTGATGGTCCGACGATCCCAACCACTTCCCGCTGCCCGATCTCGGCATTGATATTCGTGAGGACCGGCGCCCCGGACCTGTACTCAAAACACACGGACCTGAGGCTGAGGCGGTCAACCGAGCCCACCGGCCGCCCCTGATCCACCAAGCGCGCACTTCTATAACGTGTGAGCTCTACGTTCAAGGCGTCAAGAAATGGCAGGCTCGCATTGGCCAGTGCAAAGTTGGATTGCAGTGCTTGGCCATAGGTGAGTGAACGCAACATGACGAGCATGACCACACCGACGGTCCTGAAGTTCGCCGAGTCGATGGCAGAACCTATTCCGAGCGCTCCAATAAGTGCAACGTATGCGAGCCCAGAGTAGACCACCGGGACCATTCCCCGCAGGAGGTTCACCCTTCGGATCTTTCTCTCGTTGTCGTTGATCAGATTAATCACGCGTTCTTGCATTGCGTAGCGCACGTTGAACACGTGCATCTCCATTGCGAGCTGGGACATCTCGCTGAGTCCCGTTGCGAACTCCATCCCTGACTCCGACGCTCGCTGGGCTTGCCGTTTTACAGCCTTCCTGAGGGGCCGCAACGCCGAACCAAGCACCGACACGGCGACGATCACTGCGGCCGACGAAAGGGGGTCCACGATCAACGCAACAAATAGAAGTGCAAGGAGCGTGCAGGCCGCCACGATGGCCTGTGTGGTGGCACCGACGAGCACTGCGCCCTGGCTGGCAAAGGTCGTCAGGAGCTCCTGGAGCCTCCCCCCCCGCTCTCCGTGTTGGGCGTACCAACTCGCTTCGAGGTAGGCCGAGGCGATCTCACCTCGCATGGAAGCCACAACGTGGGCCCCCAGCTGCGCCGACGACCAGGCGCTGACGACAGCCAACGCTACACGGAGTATGATCATTGCGAGAGCAGCTATCACTAGTGTCGGAGTCGTCATCTCGATGCCTGCGATTACGGTGAAAGTCGATCGGCCTTCGGTGACGGCGAACGCCGTTCTCGTCACCGCAACTAGAAGGACCGCCTCAACGAGACCGCCAGCTGCCGAACTGGCCGAGAGCAGTGCCACATGGCGCTTGTGAGCCACGAGCAGCAACCCCAGCCGAAGGCGCTCGCCCGTCCGGTCAGCTTCCACGAGGTATCCCGTCGGCCTCGACATGCCGCTGTGTGCTGGCTTCGCTCGGCAGCCCTATGTAGACCGCTCTATCTTCGTTTGTCGGGTCGACGGAGTGCCCAGTGGCGGCGGGTGTGATCGGCTGTCTGCCAAAGATGGCGTCGACGAACTGAGCCGCATTGGACGCAAAGGTGAAGTGATCCCGCACCCGGGCCGCAAGGCGATCGGCGATCGCCCGGCGCTCGCTTGGCGGCATTTCCAACAGCCACGACAGGTTGCGTGCGCCAACTAGTTCGTGCGGGCCATGGTCGCAGATCTCGGTATTCACGCCGATCGGTGATCCAACGGCGGACACCCCCGCTGCGCCATACTGGAGAAGTTTGTAGCCGCATTTCGAGCGCTCAAGCAGACCATCGGGCAGTGGCATAACCGCTGCATCCCAGGACGACGGGACTTCATAGGTCGCTTGCTCGCTCCACGGGATTCGATTGATCATATTGGCAAGATTGCTGGCACGTTCCTGGTCGGCACCCACTATCTCAAGCCGGGTGCCGTACCGCCGACGAGACCAGAGGAGATCGTCACCTATTATGTCGAGATACTGCTCGGTCGCACCGCTACCGATCCACCCGATCGTCGGTGGATCGTTGAGTTCATAGTCGAGCTTGCGGCGGTAGCGACGTGGCTCGACGCACGACGGAATGACGATTACGCGCTTGGCGTACTGGCCTGCCCACTCGGCGATTAGGTCATTCCCGGCGATCACGAGGTCCGCCGCCTTTACCATCCTAAGGATCTTCGGCGCCTTCGGGCGGAGCCGGCGGGCAATACCACCCTGGCCCCAATCCCAATGAAGCCCGTCGTCTAGATCGACGACGCTGCGGGCACCGGCCCGGAGGAGCCGCTCCTCGGCCTGGCCATCGGACAGCGGGCTCACCTCACGGTGGATGAGCACGATGTCGTCGGGGTTGATCTCCGTCGCTTCGAGCTGCCGGTGCCGACGAAACGACTGCAGCGGTCGACGAGCAATCTGACGAAACCCCGCAGCATTCTGCTCCGTGAACACGTGAACCTCTGCATCAAGACCCAGGTGGTCGATCCACTCGAACACCCGGACCCTGCTACTTCCCGCTCTGCGTCCGTAGGGAGCAAATGCGACCAACCGAGGCCTAGGCGACGACACCGGAGACCACCTCCCATCGCCCCAAGACTGCCAGGCGGTAAGCCGTCGACTGTGAATGTCGGGCTCTCTCGGCCAGGGCCTCGACAGCCTTGGCCCCCAGGGTTCGCATGAGCACCGAATCCCGGGAGTTGGTGACGCGAGCGAGATCTTCACCGAGCGACGCCGACAACAGGCCGCTCGTCGAGACTGCCAGGCCCTTCTTGCGATCCGGTAGCTTGACGTCGGGCAATCGGCCAACGAGCGCCTTGTGAAGGGCATCCTTACCGAAGCTGCGATCAGGCGAGTCTGCGGCCTCGGCGACAGTTGGGTCCAGGAACGGAGTTCGCGCTTCAAGGCTTGCTGCCATCGTCGCCCGATCGGTCTTCTCGAGATATGTGTTGGGCAGCCATCGTGCGAGATCGAACCTGCGCGCTCGCTTCTCGACCCCTTCCGCCATTCGTCAACCCTTCCCAGTCCGTGCGAAGCAGCGTGTCAACCTCCGCTCCAACTGCGCTCGTACGTACGACGGCCGGGAGGTCAGACCCTACGAGCGCCGCATGACTACGGCCGCCATCGAGCCGGAGAAGCGACTCGAAGGCTCGACTTCGTGGCCGATCCCCTCTCCGGTGATAGACGACGTCGGCCAATCGGCCTGAGGCGCTGCTGAGGACGGCAATCCGGCGGCGAGGGAGCAGACGGCTAATGCGATAGCGCCCATAGCCCCCAAACAACTCGTCGGCTCCCTCCCCGGTCAGGACCACCTTAAGATCCTGGGCTGCACGGTTTGCCAGAAACACCAGAGGGAGAGCGGCCGCATCACCAAAGGGTTCACCCGTTGCGTCGAGCAGCGCATCCAGCGAATTCAGCATGTCCGCCGTCGTGACCGGGACGATAGTGTGTCGTACCCCGAGCAGAGAGGCATTTGCCGCAGCGAGCGGGCTCTCGTCAATCGAGGGACTTTCCGGGAACGCAAGCGTGAACGCATGCAAGTTCGGAATAATCTCGCTGGCAATGGTCGTAATAAGGGTTGAATCGATCCCGCCGCTGAGAAAGACGCCGACTTCGACATCGGAAACCAGATGTGCGCGAACGGAGTCCTCCAGCGCCTCGTCAGCCTGGCTCGAAGTCTCCGGCCTGACCTGCTTGATCCGTTGGACCGAGAGGTTGACATGCTTGTCATGCGTCAACGCCCACGTATAGACCGCTCCTGGGTCCAACTTGCGGATCCGCAGATGGCACGTGAACTGGGGCAGCGTGTGGCCGAAGGCGACGTACTGAGCCACACCGATCGGATCGACCTCGCGCCCGTCGGCGTGCAGCAGGAGCGGGCCGATCTCTGAGCTCAGCGTTACGCCGCCGCTTGGGTGGTCGAGCAGGTAGAGGGGCTTGATGCCCCAGGGGTCACGCGCTGCGGACAGCGTTCGTGTCGTTGGGTCCCAATGGGCGAACGTGTACATGCCTCGGAAACGGTTCACAGCCGATAAGCCATCTCGTGCCATGCTCCTGACGATGGCCTGGGTGTCGGAAACGAATGCCTCACGACCGAGACCCGCAGCGACATCTCGAAAGTTGTAGATCTCACCATTGAAGGTGATGGCATGCCCAGACTGGAGCACTGCCGGCTGAGCGCCCTCGGGTCCGAGCCCGAGAATAGACAGGCGCGTGTGACAGAAAAGCACCTCCCCCCCAGGGCTCTCCCAAGAGCCGTCCGCGTCCGGTCCTCGATGCCGGAGCTTCTGCAGTACCTCTCCCGTCAGGTCTCGCCATAGATCTGGTCGCGTAGTTGCGAAGATGCCACACATCACGGCATCTCGGAGCGACTAGCAGTCCAAATGTGAGTCACCATCGGTAGCCAATCTCGTCCTAGAAGCACGGTCTTATCGTCCTGATCGGTGGGAGGAACGCAGCGATCCACCAACGATCTGATGCAACAAGAAGAGAGATTCATGTCGGCAATAGCTAGCGTCAATTCCGGACCCTCACAAAGACAGAGCTCGCCCAACAAGATCTAGAATGTACCCCAATATGAGTGGGAGGCGCGCCGCATGAAGCCTGTAATTGGTCACATTGCTCACACTGGTCAGCTTGTCATTGGTCCTCTAACTATGTCACTCCTGCCGACCAGCTGGTCCGTGATTAGCTCCTTCTTGATCTTCGTCGCCAGCATCGTGCTGATGGTGGCGTTGTCCCATCGGCTTAGTCACTCCACAGTGCTCGGTGCAGGGCTCTACCTGTGGCACACGCTGTTCTGCGTGGTGTACGCGTCGTATGTGGTCGAGTTCGGCGGCGATGCGACGGGTTACTACGCGAGGGCCGTCGAAGGGCCTACAACAGTCGAGCTTGGAACTCGGATGGTCGACGTACTGGCCAGCCTCATCATTGCTGCCACCAGCACGTCGTTCCTCGGTGTGTCGCTGGCCTTCAATCTCGCCGGGGCCGTTGGGCTGCTGCTGCTGTACGACGTTCTCGATTCGACCGTCGGCCCGACAAAAGGTGTAGCCAGAAGTCTCGTCTGGCCGGTGGTGCTCATGCCTTCGGCCAGCTTCTGGAGTGCTGGGCTCGGCAAGGACAGCATCGCATTCATGGCTGCCGTCATGGTGACGTGGGCTGCGGTGGATCAGCGACGTCGTCGTGTTGCTCTCGGCGCAGCGATCGTCACCATGTTCTTGGTAAGGCCCCATATGGCCAGTCTGATGCTCGCCATGCTCTTGGTGACGGCGCTGGGTTCGCCCAGGAAGCGGATTGCGGATCGGATAGCGTATACCATTTGGTCGGAACCGTGATCGCTGTGGTGTTGCCGGTGACCATGGCTTACGTAGGCTTGGACGAGGCTCAGAACCTCGATGACGTTGGCAGCTACATCGAGCAGCGGCAGCAGTACAACCAGGAGGGCGAGGCCGGAGTCGATATCTCGCAATTGCCGGTTCCGCTCCAGATGGCAACCTACATCTACCGGCCTCTCCCCCACGAGGCGTGGTCGATCTTCGCCCTCCTCGCCTCGATCGAGGTCCTCTTTCTCATTGCACTCACTGTGTTGGCCATCCAGAACACCCTGCTCGGCGGCCACAATCGGCTTGCGGGTCGATCTATGTTCTTGTGGCTCTATCTGATCGGCGGTACCTACACATTGGCGACGACTACGGCCAACCTCGGGATTGCGGTCCGTCAGAAGTGGATGCTGATGCCGGCGCTTCTCGTCCTGATCTTCGGAGCCATCGGTCGAACTCGCACTACCAGGGACTCTTCGCCCGGGTCTCGCGGCGGCGCTGGTGCAAACCTCGATCTGAATCGTCTCGAACCGCGTAGCCGAATCTCAGGCTGATCGGTCGAGTTCGTCGGCGGCGTCAACCGGTTCGATCGGCTCGATCGTCTTGTCGCGAAGATCGATCACCACGTCACTACCGCTGAACCGTGGCATGGTTGCTGCTCCCTCGGCGCTGATGCCGTGCCGGCGCACCACGCACAACACCGTCCGGGCCAGGATGGACAGATCCAACCCGATCGACCGGCTCACCACATACTCCACGTCGAGATCCAGGCGGTCGTCCCACGACAGGGCGTTCCGTCCCCGCACCTGAGCCAGGCCGGTCAGCCCGGGCCGGACCTCATGGCGTCGGGCGTGATGGTGAGAATACAGCGGCAGATACTCGACCAGCAGGGGCCGAGGCCCCACGAGACTCATGTCGCCTCTGCAGCACATTCCACAGCTCGGGCAGCTCGTCGAGGCTGGTCGATCGCAGGAACCGTCCGAAGCCGGTCAGCCGCTCGGCATCGGGCCGGTCGCCATCGAGCATGGTCCGGAACTTCACCAGCTGAAACGGCACACCGTCCCGCCCCGGCCGAACCTGGCGGAACAGGATGGGCGACCCCATCGTGACTCGAATGGCGACCGCCAATCACCACCACCACCGGCAAGAGCACGAGCAGACCGACAACGGCAACGGCGATGTCCAGGCCCCGTTTGAGCGCGGAAAAGAGCATCATTGGACGCTGCGACCGCGCCCGGTCTCCAGACACTCCGACAGAGCGGCGATCACATGGTCGAGCTGCTCGTCGGTCAGGGCCGACCCCGATGGCAGACACAACCCCCGGGCGAACAACCGGTCGGCGACGTCACCACCGAAACACTCGGACGAGGCGAAGACCGGCTGCACGTGCATCGGCGCCCACGCCGGCCGAACCTCGATATCGCGCCGGTTCAGCTCCCGGCACACCTCCAGCGGATGAACCCCTTCGGGCAAGAGAGCCACGCTCAGCCAGTGGTTGGGTCGCACGGTGGCCGCATACCTCGGCCACTCCAGCGCAGCCAGATCGGGAGCCGCCCGATACCGCTCGGCAATCTGCCGACGTCGCTCGATCCCGGCCTCCAAGCGTCCCAGCTGGGCCCGACCCAGAGCGGCCAGCAGGTTCGACATCCGGTAGTTGAAGCCGATGTCGTGATGCTCGTAGTGGATTGCCGGTTGCCGGGCCTGGGTGGCCAGATAGCGGGCTCGGTCCACGACCTCCCGCGGGCCGAGCAGGGCCCCGCCACCGCTGGTGGTGATGATCTTGTTGCCGTTGAAGCTGACCGCTGCGGCGTGACCGAAGCTGCCGGCCCTACCACCCACACCGATCGAACCCAGCGCCTCGGCCGCATCCTCGACGATGGGCACCCCGTAGCGGGCACACACCGCAGTCAGCGCCTCATAGTCGGCGCAGCTCCCGTACAGATCGACCGGCATCACCGCCTTGGGCAGCGCCCCGGCTGCCGGCCCGAGCCGCCAGCAACTCGTCCAACCGCTGCGGGACACAGGGTCCAGGTCGCCTCGTCGATGTCGCAGAACACCGGCGTGGCCCCGGTGTAGGTGACGGCGAAGGCGCTGGCGGCGAACGTCGCCGTCTGCACCACGACCTCATCGCCGGGGCCGACACCAAGGTCGAGCAGGGCCAGATGCAGGGCAGCCGTACCCGAACTCAGAGCCACGCAGGCTTCGGCCCCGACATACTCGGCCAGCTCCTGTTCGAACAGACCGAGCTCCGGGCCGACCGGGGCGATCCAACCCCCGTCGAAGGCTCGGAGTAGGGCGGCCCGCTCCTCCTCGCCGACATCGGGTCCCGAAAGCAGGATGGGATCGGCCATCGACGATGCCTAGAGCTGCTCGGCGCCGGTTCCGGCCAGCCGGCGGCGGGTGTCGAAAACGTAGTCGGCCCGGTCCAGCACGAGCTGGTAGTCGATGTCGTCGTGATCGGCCAGCACCACCACGGCGTCGGCCGACTCCAGTTCCTCGGCCGTCAACGCCACCCGTGGGGCAACATCATCGAGTTCGAACTCGCCGACATGGTTGTCGTGCACCCGGACCTCGGCCCCCAGGCGCAGCAACCCGTTGATGACTCCGCTGGCCGGGGTCATCCTGGCGTCGTTGGAGTTCCTCTTATAGGCCAACCCGAGCACCAGGATTCTGGACCCCTTCACGGGCTTCAGCCGATCGTTCAGGCCGGCCTGGACCCGCTGGACCACATAGCCCGGCATCGAGTCGTTGATGCTGTTGGCCACCTTGACAAACCGCGACACCGAGCCCAACCGCCGCTCGAACTGCCACGACAGGTAGGCCGGATCAACCGGGAGGCAGTGGCCACCGACGCCGGGACCGGGATAGAACGGCATGAACCCGAACGGCTTGGTGGTGGCGGCGTCGATCACGCTCCACAGATCGATGTCGAGCTGCTTGGCATGGACCGCCAGCTCGTTGACCAGGGCGATGTTGACATGGCGGAAGGTGTTCTCCAGCAGCTTGGTCAGCTCCGCCTCCCTGGTCCCGGCCACCGGCACCGTCTCGTCGACCAGGTCGTCGTAGAACCCCTTGACCCGGGCCAGCGATTCGTCGTCGATGCCGGACACCACCTTGGGGGTGCGTTCGAAGGTCCACGTGGCATTGCCCGGGTCGATTCGTTCCGGCGAATACCCGAGGTGGAACTCGTGGCCCGGCCGCAGTCCCGATTCGGCTTCGAGAATCGAGGCCACGATCTCGTCGGTGGTGCCGGGGTAGGTGGTCGACTCCAGAATGACCAGGGCGCCGGGGTTCAGATAGCGGCCGACGGTGGTGGCAGCCGACTCGATGAACGTGATGTCGGGCACGCCATCAAGAAGTGGAGTGGGAACGGTGATGACGGCGACGTCGAAACCGGAAAGATCCCTCTCGTCGGCGGTGGGAATGTAGCGGCCGGTGGCCAACACCCGGGCCAGACGATCGTCGTCGATGTCGTCGATGTGTGAACGGCCGGTGACCAGCCCCGAGATCTTCCTCTTGTCCACGTCGTAGCCGACGACCATGTGGCCGGCATCGACCGCAGCCACGGCAACCGGCAAACCGACGTAGCCTTGGCCGACAATGACCACCCGCTGGGAGCGAACCGGTTGGCGCTCGCCCACGGTGGCACCGTTGTCTCCGGTCATGGTTGTCACCGTCATGTCAGCGCTCCTTCTCTCCTCGGCCTGTCGGATTCCGCCCGCCCGAAGCTGGAGCCGGCCAGCAGCTCCCGGGTGAGCTGCACGGCGTCAGGGCCGACGGCGTCCATGGCCAGAGCGGGATCGGCGGGGGCCGGCCGCACGTGGGTGATGCGGGGATGGGCCCGGACACAACCGATCTCGTCGGAGGCGACGACCACCTCATGTCGCTTCTCCCCCGGCCGCAGGCCGGTGAACACAACCCTGGTGGCGGGCGACAGCAGGGCGATCAGCTGGTTGGCCAGGTCCAGGATCCGGACCGGTTCACCCATGTCCAGCACCATGACCTCGCCCGACTCCCCGATGGCCCCGGCCTGCACCACCAGCCGGACGGCCTCGGGAATGGTCATGAAAAATCGGGTGGCCTCCGGATCGGTGACGGTGAGCGGCAGTCCGTGTTCGAGCTGGTCGAGGAACGTCGGCAGCACCGAGCCTCGACTGCCGAGCACATTGCCGAACCGAACCGACACATAGCGCCGACCCGTCCTGTCGCCGACCAGTGCGGTCAGACACTCGGCCGCCATCTTCGACGCCCCCAGGGCCGATGTCGGGTCGGCCGCTTTGTCGGTGGAGATGTTGACGAAGGTGTCGACATCGAACTTCTCGGCCGCCTCCAAAAGGTTGGCCGTGCCCACGACGTTTGTCTTGACCGCCTCCGAAGGATGGCTCTCGAGCAACGACAGGTGTTTCAGCGCTGCGGTATGAAAGACGACCTGGGGTCGGCACCGTTCGAACAGCTCGAAGACGCGATCACGGTCTCGAATATCGGCAACAAGCAGGTTGTCGGAGTCGAGAAGTGCTCGACCTTCGATCGACAACTGAAGAGCATGGAGAGCCGATTCGTCTCGGTCGAGAAAGTACAAGTGCGACGGATCGAACCCATTGACCTGGCGGGAGAGCTCGGAACCGATCGACCCGCCGGCCCCGGTCACGAGCACTCTCTTGCCCCGTATGTAGTGGCTGACCGACTCCAGGTCGATTTCGACCGGGTCACGGCCCAGGAGATCATCGACCGTCGGGGGGCGGACGTCGGCCAGCGTCATCAGCGAGACCAGATCCGACGACGTCGGCAACACTCGAACGTCGAGTTCGGCTGCCCGGGCCGCCGTGGTCAACTCACTCACCAGGGCGCCGTCGGCATTGGTCACGGCGATCAGCAGGGTGTCGGCCTCCCGCCGTGAGGCAACGGCGGCAAGATCATGCCGTGTGCCCTCGACACGAACCCGCTCGATCACCCGGCACGACTTGCGAGGGTCGTCGTCGAGCAGCGCGACCGGGTAGTAGGCCGAATCCGGGTCTCCCAGCATGGCCCGCACCATCTGCGCCCCACCTTCGCCGGCGCCGAAGATGACGGTTCGTTTCGCTCCCTCCGGCGTCGGTCGGCGGGACGACTCCCACACCGATCGCCACACACCTCGGGTCACGCCCATCAGCAGGGCCGACGCCATCGACCCGCTGATCACCCCGGAACTGGGGAAATCCGACCCGGTGCGCCGCAGCAGATGGTTGAGGAGAACCACCACCACCGTGGCACCGGCCCAGGCCAACATCACGGCTCGAACCTCACGGTAGGACGTCACCCGCCACCTGCGCCGGTAGAGGCCATTGGCGCAACCAATCGCCACATGAACGCCGATGGCGACGATGCTGAGATACAGGATCTCCCACATCAACCCCCCGGCATGGAAATTCATGCTGAGCAGTGCACCGAGGCTCAGTCCGAGCGCCCAAGCAGCGCCATCGGTCAGTAGGGGAAAGAGCCTGGTCCGGTTGTAGATCCAACCAAGGGCAGCCCGAAGAAGGCCAACCTGCTTGTTCATATGCCTGCCCATTTCCCTCCGCAGATAACCGACTGAGCTGCCGACAGTACCTTTTTGCTGGAGGGCAAGCAATGATTTAACCCAAAAATAGATTGGACTACTATGCTGCTTATTGTTGTATACGTCGGGCCTAGTTTGTGGCTCTTCTTAGCTATATCAGCAACCCTGTATCTGCTTCTATCGTTCAATCGCAGGCTCGGGAGTTTCGCACGTCGCCCACCGGCCCACGGCGAACCCCGCTATCGACATCGACCGCCAACCGCCGGCTGTGGCAAACTGCTGGCATGAGACGTCCATCGATGCGGGTGCTGGATCTGGCCGGGTCACCGGAGGCCATCGGCGCCCTCCACGGCTCCACCTACCGGGAGGAGATCCGGGCCTACACCGCCGAGCGGGTGGAGCTGGCCGCCTCCCCCCACTGGTCGGGGAACGGAGCCAACGGCAGAGCTCTGACCCAGGGAGACATTCTCGATCTGGCCGACTCCATGGTCGCCGCCCACGAGACCCACTCCCCCGCCCTGGCCGCCGAGATGCTGGCCATGGCCGAGGCCGCCGGCATCACGCCCGGTGAAGCGGTGATCGTGGGCGGCTTCACCGACTTCGTCGACACGGTCCGGGCCGTGGCCGGTGGCCGTCATCCCGACGAGGTGCTCGAGGACGACTGCACCGCGGTCCTCGTGCCCGATGCGCTGGCCGACGGTACGGGCATCTACGGCCAGACCTGGGACATGCACGACACCGCCACCCACTACGTGACCCTGTTCCGCATCACGCCCGAGGACGCCCCGGCCGCCCTGGTGTTCACCACCACCGGGGCCCTGGGCCAGATCGGCATGAACGAGGTCGGAGTCTGTCTCGGCATCAACAACCTCATCGCCAACGACGGAGCCCCGGGCGTGACCTGGCCCCAGGTGGTGCGTCACGCCCTCATGCAGGAGTCGGCCACCGCCGCCCGCGATGCCATCATGGCCGCCGATCTGGCCGGGGGCCACAACTTCCTGATCCTCGACGCCGACGGAGTGGGCTTCAGCATCGAGGCCATGCCCTCGGTTCGGGCCGTGGACACCCTCACCCCCGAGAAGGTGATCGTGCACACCAACCACACCCTGTATCCGGAGACCAGGGCGGTCGAGGGGGAACGGTCGGCCGTCCTCATGGACTCATCGCAACGCCGGCTGGAAACGGCCTACAAGCTGCTGGAACGGCCCACCGGCCCCGGCGGCGCCACCCCCATCACCCTTGACGACGTTGTCGCCCTCACCCGGGAGCCATCGGCCATCTGCCAGGTGGCCGCCGAGCCGTACCACATCGAGTCGAGTGGCGGGGCGGTGATGCGGCCTCGAACCAAGGAGTTCTGGGCCTGCTGGGGACTGCCGTCCCACAACGACTACGAGAAGATCGACTTCCCGGGGTGAGCGACCGGGGTGCACAAAGGATGGCCGGGCAATGGGCGAGCTGATCTACACCAACCTCGACCCCGAACGCATCGAGGAGGCCCACCGGTTCGAACACCGGACGTTCCACACGGTGGCCACCGAAGATCTCTACACGGTGGAGGAGATGTTGAACGTGGCCGTCACCTTCCCCGAAGGCAACTTCATGGTGCTGGACGACGACCGCCTCATCGGCCTGGGCATGGGCATCCTGGTCGACTTCGACTTCGACCATATCGATCACTCCCTGCCCGAGATCTCGGGTGAGGCCGGCACCGGCACCCACGACCCGGCCAACCCCTGGTATTACGGCACCACCATCGCCGTCGACCCTGCCTATCGGGGACGAGGTATCGGCCGCAAGCTGTATGCCCTTCGCAAAGGCTGTGTGAGGGACCTCAACAAGAAGGGCATCGTGGCCGGCGGGGTGCTGCCCGGCTACGCCAAGTACGTGGACACCATGTCGGCCCAGGAGTACATCGACAAGGTGACCGCCGGTGAGCTGCGCGACGCCACCCTCAGCTTCCAGCTCAGCGAAGGCTTCCGGGCCGTGGCCGCCCTCGAGAACTACATGCGGGACGACACCGTCAACGATTGCGCCGTGCTGATCGTCTGGGACAACCCCGACTACCGGGAGTGAGCCATGAGGGCGGTGGTGCTGATGGCGGTCACCGTCCTGACGGGCGATGGTGGCCGGACTCTACACCGCGGCCTGGATTCGCCCGTCGCCCATCGAGCAGGCGGCGTTCTTCGATTCTACAGCGGGCGACAACGCCGACAATGTGCCGCTGGTGTTCGCCCATCAGGGAGGTGAGCTGCTTCGTCCCTCGAACACCATGACCGCCTTCACCCATGCCGTCGAGTTGGGCGCCCAGGTCATCGACACCGACCTGCACATGACGGCCGACGGGGAACTGGTGCTCGTCCACGACGAGACGGTCGACCGCACCTCCGACGGCACAGGGGCGATTCGTGATCTCACCCTGGCCGAACTCCGGGCCCTCGATTTCGGCTACGCCTTCACCACCGACGACGGCGGGACCTTCTCCTACCGGGGTCAAGGACACGGCATCGTCACCGTCGGGGAGCTGTTCGAGGCCTTCGACGACCATCGCTTCGGCATCGAAATCAAGCAGGCGGGTCCGGACGCAGCGACCCTGCTGTGCCGGCAGATCCACCGCTTCGGCTACGAGGACCGGGTCATCGTCAGCAGCTTCACCCAGCCCAACATGGACGTGTTCCGGCGGGCGTGCCCCGAGGTGGCCACTTCGGCCACCGGATCGGAAGTTCGCACCTTCTACGTGCTCCACCGCCTTGGCCTGGTCGGGTTGATCGACCCCGAGTACCAGGCGTTTCAGGTGCCGGAATCCGCCGGCGGCATCCTGATCCTGTCCGACGGATTCGTGGACGACGCCCGGTCCCGGGGTATCGCCGTCGTTCCCTGGACCATCAACCGGCCCGAGTTGATGGATCGACTGATTGCTCTGGGGGTACACGGCATCAACACCGATCGTCCCGATATTCTCGTCGACCGGCTGGTCGCCCCGAGCGGCGGCGAGTAGCCTCTGACGGCATCGGCGCCATGCGAGACCCCAACCCGGGCCGAGCTTCTCGCCCTCGACCGTTGATCGTGCTTCAGTCGAGCCGGCTCCAGCGACTCGGCCGCGGCGGTAAGGATCTCGTCGGCTTTGTCTTCACGCCAGTGACCGCGACTGGCCCGGATCAATAGCTTGGTGAGTCGGCTTCGGCCGAGTTTACGCAGGGCATGGGGATTGGCATAGCGCTCCAACACAGCGACGGCCGCCTTGCCGTAGGACACGGTGCCGAACACATCGAGCCAAGCGGGGCCGAGGAGTTCGAGCAACGCGTCGAGGCGCATCGCTGCAGCGCACGACGCTTCTGGATGCTGCTGCGATGGCGGACCGCTCGTTTCAGCGGCTCGGCCGGGCCGAGATGGTCCACGACCCGGAGCCCTTCGGGATGCAGCATCGGCATGCGGGCCAGCATCTTGGAATCGAGCCGATCGGTTTCTGGTGTGCTTGTTGTAGTAGTCCCGCAAGTCAGCGGACTGTTCCGGCGGAACGACCGACACCGCTGCCCCTTTCGCTTGCAAGCCACGCCGCCAGCGGGACCCAGGCGTTGCGGGTTGGTTCCATCACCTGTCACACTGCTTGTTTAAGGTGGTGGCATGACATTGATCGAACAACCGTCTGGCATCGCCGAGGCCGACACGTTGCGAGCCGACGCCTCGGGCGACAGCGGTGTCGGGGTGTTGTTCGACTGGTTGGTGCTGTCACTTCGAGCATTGGGGGATCGGGAACTGATCCGTACGGCACAGGGGTTCGAACAACGCCTGGCCGCCGAGCGGTTGACGGCGGCGGCCCGGGCGGCCGGCTCGTCGGGCGACCTCGTCAAGGACCGCAAGAAGGCCCGTGACGCGCTGGGTGGTTCGGGCAGATCCCGACGCAGCCGGAACCGTGACGCTCGGCGGGCCGCCGCAGTCTCCGCCAACCCGTCTCTCGGTGAAAAGGTTGCTGACGGGTCCATCGTCCCGGATTCGTTGGATGCGTTGGCCAGGGCGGCCGACGCCGACACCGGGCACATACCCGACGAGCTGATTGATGAGGTGACCGGCCTGTCGCCCGATCAGACCGGCTACGCCGTCGACCGGCATCTCGAAGACACCGCCGATTGTGAGGAGGTGAACGACAGGTACCGGGCCCAGATGAGCGCAAGGACGTGTCGGCGGAGAGTCCGCCCCGCCGAGGGCGGCAAACCCGATCTGGCCACCCTCACCTTGGAAGGCCCGGATGCGGTGATCGACCGGGCATGGGCCCAGATCCAGGCCGATGCGGACGCGGTGTATCGCAACGCCGGGGGTAGGGACCGCCCGGTCGGTGAACACGTCCCGTGGGAGCACCGCCTGTTCGACGCCGCCATCGCCTACTTCAGCGGCACCACCGGCGACGACACGCAACCGGCCGGCAATTCGCCTTCCAGTTCCACACCCTCAGCGGGATCGAAACGTGCCGGGAAATCACGGTCGGGGTCGAAACCGCCGATCGTGGTGTCGATCCGGCTCGATGACCTCGGAGTGAAACCGGCCACCCAGCACGGCACCGGACCGATCGGCAACGAGCTGTTCCAGCAGTATGTCGCCGCTGGTTCGCCGATCTACACCTTGTTCACCGACTCGAACAATCAACCACTGTGGCTGGGACGTACCCGTCGCCGCCGTTCGGCCTTCGGCCTCACTTACCGAGTTCGCCATCGGCGAACTCGCCGCCGGTTTTCAGACGGGGGTTGTGTGCGCTGTGGGGCGTCACCCCAACGGTGCCAGGCTCATCATCTGATCCCGTGGAACGCACCGGCCAAAGGCACCACCGACATCGACCAGCTCGCCCTGCAATGCGGGTCCTGCCACCGAGAACTCCACCAACACAACCACACCCTCTACCGCACCACCGGGCACACCGGGCGCATCGTCTGGGCCACCCGGCCGGCCACACCTGACGAAACGCCACCACCCCGACCAGCCACCATCCAGCGTGAATAGCAAACGGCGAGTCCCTCGGCTCCGGCGATCTCTACTGCCAACCACTGCCATGCTGCTGGGTGGCGTCGCGCTTGGAGGACTAGCGCTTGGAGGACTCGCGCTTGGAGGACTAGCGGCTGCCGGGCACCGCTGCAGCGGCCGCTGTTCGTTCGATCATCGCTCGGGCCTCCACCCCCCGTCACGAAGCACGTCGGCATCTCGCTCGACCTGGGCGAAGACGAAACCGCCTTCCAGCAGGGCGATGATCGATCGGGCAACCGCTGTGGCCCGATCAGGGGTGATTCCGATGGCGGCAAGCTCGGCCCCCAGCTGGTCAACGGCCCACCGTGGAAAACACGGGTCGCCAACCGGGCCAATGACCGTCTCGCCTTGCGCAACGGCCAGCACGGCGACGCCTACACCAACCGGTTCGTCGACTTCCTCGACATCCGATGGGGTCGCATTCGTCGGTTCGAGGTCTATGAGGACCCGAGCGCACGGCCGAGTGGGACCGACAGGTGCACTCGAATTCGCTCTGACTCTGAACACGGTGCAGGACCGGTGGTCGCGGGTCCACCGGCGATCACCGCTCCCGCAGCATCTCCGGCAGCGGCTGATGGTGAACGATGACCAGGTGCCTGGTCGCCCGGGTACAGGCCACATAGAGCGAACGGGCCGGCTGCGGCTCCTCGTCGAGGATGGCGGCCGGTTCCACCACCACGGCCACATCCACCTCCAGACCCTTGACCAGGTTGACCGGCACCACCGTGATCTGATGGGACAACCCGTCCCTGGGGGCCCTACCGATGTCGACCCCGGCGGCGTCGAAGGCGTCGACCACTACGTCATACAGGGAGGCGGGGCAGATCACGGCCACGTTGCCGACATCCTCTTCGCCCGCCTCCTTCGATGCCTCGGCCACCACGGCCGACATCAGCGGGTCCTCCGACCCGTTGACCCGGTAGGTTTCGGTCGAGGCGTCCACGAACCGGGGTGCATCACCCAAGGACCGTACCGAGGTCGGCGGTGAGAGATCGGGGGCGGCATGAGCCAGGATCCGAGCGGCCAAGTCCATGGTGGGGCCGGGGATGCGGTAGCCGACCGTCAGTTCGGCCATCCGAGGCTCCCGGCGCTCCGGCAGGTGTTCCAGGATCTCGTCCCAGCCGGCATGAGCCCACGCTCCGGTCGACTGGGCGATGTCGCCGACAATGGTCATCGAGCCGTTCAGGGAACGCCGGGTCAGCATGCGGAGCTGCATCGGTGACAGATCCTGGGCCTCATCGACCACGATGTGGCCGTAGGTCCTCACGTCATCCTCGATCTTGCGTTTCGGGCGGGGTCCCAGCCGCTCGAACGCCTCGTCCAGCACCGGGACATCATCGACGGTCCACACCAGCCCCTCGACCACCTTGCCCTCGGCCCACGGCCGGTACAGGGCCTTGCGCTCGTCGTCACTCAACTTGGGGGCGGCCGATTGAATCAGCGCCGGCGACCCGTAGAGGTCGTGGAGAAGGTGAGACGGGGTCAACACCGGCCACATCCACATCAGGGCTTCCTTGACCTCGGAGCTCCTCCCGACCTGGTCCTCCACCATGTCGGCCGACACCCCATCAGGGTGATGGGCGGCCAGCGCTTCGAACAACTGGGCCACCACGTACTTGCGGGCGGCGTTGTGGGTGCGGTACCGGCGCCGGGCCTCGCTGACGATGGTCTCGGTCACCGCAGCCGGGACCCGGATGCGACGGACCCCCATGGGCACGACGAGATCGGCGGTCAACGGCCGCTGGCGGTCACGCACGGCCCGGCGGACGACCTCGACCATGCGAAGATCGCCCTTGATCCGGGCCGTCTCCGACCGGTCACGGCCCGACACCCGGACCCGATGGACAAGATCGGCCAGCACCGCCAATTCCACCCCGGCCTCACCCAGCGACGGTAGGACCTGCTCGATGTAACCCAGGAACAGCCGGTTGGGGCCGACCACCAGCAACCCCTGACCCTCCAGCGGGAACCGATGGGTGTAGAGCAGATAGGCGGCTCGATGGAGGGCCACCACCGTCTTGCCGGTGCCGGGGCCACCCTGGGTCACCAGCACACCGGGCATGGGGGCCCGGATGATCTCGTCCTGTTCGGCCTGGATGGTGCCGACGATGTCGCTCAGTCGACCGGTGCGGTTCTCCTCCAGAGCGTTGACCAGGGCCCCGGTACCCCGAATCTCCCGGCCGTTGATGACCACCCGTTTGGCTCCGGCCGCCTCGCCGAAGAACTCGTCCTCCAGGTCGAGCACGGTCCGGCCCCGGGAGGTGAAGTGACGCCGGCGGACCAGGCCTCGGGGGTCGGCCCCGGTTGCCCGGTAGAACGCCTCCGACACCGGTGCCCGCCAGTCCACGATCAGGGGCTCCTGGTTGGTGTTGGCCACCGCAACCCGGCCGATGTGGTAGCTGCCGCCACCGGCTTCCTCGGTCTGATCGATCCGACCGAAGCACAGCGAACGTTCACCCAGATCGAGCTCCCGAAGCCGGTTGGCGATGTTCTCGTAGAAAACCTCGCGTTCCCACCGGGCCTGATTGGTGCCGCCCCGGCCGACCTCGATGGTGTCCTTGAGCCGCAGAGCCTCGTCCCTGGCCTCCTCGAGTCGACGGTAGGCCAGATCGAGATGGGCCTGTTCCGCTTCAAGCTCTGGATGTCGTTCGCTCACCACGCTCCTGACGACTCAGCTGATTTTGGGGGCTACCCATTCTACGCCCATCGACGGTTCGAACCCACCGTTCCCAGCCCGGTTACGGTGGTTCACGGTGCGACCTCGTGGGCCGATTTGGGCGGTACGGTTCGAAGGGTGAGCGACACGACCGCGCCATCGACCGGCGATCAGTCGAACAACCAATCAACCGAGTTGCCGCCCCTTCTGCGGGCCGCCCGTCAGCTGCCCGGTGACCGGGTTCCGGTCTGGTTCCAGCGCCAGGCCGGGCGTTCCCTGCCCGAGTATCACGAGGTGCGGGGCGACGGCAGCATTCTCGATGCCATCCAGATACCGGAGAAGGCCACCGAGATCACCCTTCAGCCGATCCGCCGCTACGGGGTCGATGCCGCCATCCTGTTCTCCGACATCGTCACCCCGGTGTGGGCCGCCGGCTTCGGCATCGACATCACTCCCGGTGTCGGGCCCGAATGTGAAAAGCCGTTCGCCTCGGCCGACGACCTGAACCGCCTACGACCGCTCGATCCCGACACCGACCTCGGATTCCAGACCGCGACCATCAAGAACCTGGTGGCCGAACTCGATGTGCCGCTGATCGGCTTCACCGGCGCCCCGTTCACGCTGGCCGCCTACCTCGTCGAAGGCCGCCCGTCCCGGACCTACGGCAAGGTCAAGTCGCTGATGTTCGACCAGACCGACCTGTGGCATCGGCTGTGCGATCGGCTGGCCGACATGGCCATCGCCTCGCTCCGGTCCCAGGTCGAGGCCGGGGCGGCCGCCGTGCAGCTGTTCGACTCGTGGGCCGGGGCACTGCGGCCCGAGCACTACCGGACCTTCGTGGCCCCGCACTCCACCCGAATCCTGGAGTCGCTGGCCGACCTGGGCGTTCCCCGGTTTCACTTCGGCATCAACACCGGTGAGCTGCTGGACCAGATGGCGGGGTGCGGAGCCGAGGTGGTGGGTGTCGACTGGCGCACGCCACTGTCGGTGGCCCGGGCCCGGACCGCGGGGCGGGTCGCCCTTCAGGGCAATCTCGACCCCGCCCTGTGCCTGGCCTCCTGGGATTCGGTGGCGCCCGAGGTCCGCAGGGTGCTGGTGGACAATGGTGGTCATCCCGGTCACATCTTCAATCTCGGTCACGGAGTGCTGCCCGACACCGATCCCGACATTCTGGCCGCCGTGGTGAAGCTGGTTCATGCCGAAGGCCGGGCCGACGGCGTGACCCCCGGTTCCGGCGGCCCGACCCCAGGCGACTCGGCAACATCCACGTTTGACGAGGCGACACCGTGACCACCGGTGGCGGAGCCCCGAATCGATCACCCCACGCCGTTGTCATCGGCGGTGGTGTCACCGGCCTGGTGGCGGCCTATGAGTTCCTGCAGGCCGGCTGGTCGGTGACGGTCCACGAGGCGTCCGACCGATGGGGTGGCAAGATCTGGTCGAGCCCGGTCGGGGACCGTCTGGTCGACGCCGGGCCGGATTCCATCCTGTTTCGGGCCGAGGCCGGCATCGAGCTGTGCCGGCGGCTCGGGCTCGAGGCCGAGATGACCCATCCCATGTCCAAGGTACCGGCCTATCTCTACGTCGACGGGCTCCTCCACGAGCTGCCGGCCGGGACCATGTTCGGTGTCCCCACCGATCTTTCGTTGCTGGAGACCTCGAGCCTGATCTCCCGGACCGGTTTGGAGAGGGCGGCCCGGGATCTGACCCTGGCCCCGCCGGCGCCGAACGGTGCCGGCGGGACCCGGGTCGACATGTCGATAGGCGCCCTGTGCCGGGAGCGGCTGGGTGACGAGATCACCGACAAGCTGATCGATCCGCTGCTCGGCGGGATCAATGCCTCCGACCTGGATCGCCTCAGTCTGCGGGCCGCCGCCCCCCAGTTGGCGGCCGCCATCGACAACCACGGCTCGCTGATCCGGGGCATGGCCGCGGTTCGCCAGAAGGCGGGGGCGACCCTGGGGTCGGCGGCCGACAGGCCCGTGTTCTTCAGCCTGGCCGGCGGGGTGGCCCGCATCATCGAACGGCTGTTGGAGGAGCTGGCCGAGGCCGATCTGCGCCTGCTCAGCCCGGTCGTCGATCTGCCCGACGGCTCGCCGGCCACAGGAGTGGACCGGGCCGGCACCATCGTGGCCGAGGATCGCCTACAGGCCGACGCCATCATCGACACCCGACCGCCCCGCCATGCCATCAACTACGCCAGTGTCTCCCAGGTGACGATGGCTGTGCCGGTCACCGTCCTCGACGAGGTCATGGACACCTCGGGCATACTGTTTCCCCGCATCGGGGGCACGATGCTGACCGCCTGCACCTGGTTCAGCTCGAAATGGCCCCACTACGCCGATCCCGACACCGCCCTGATCCGTCTGACCTCCGGTCGCTACGGCGACGACCGGGCCAACCGGCTCGACGACGACACCCTGGTGTCGACCCTGCGGGACGAGGTGTCACCGGTGGTGCCGCTGCACGGCGATCCGGCGGCCGTCAGGATCCACCGGTGGCGGGACGCGCTGCCTCAGTACGAGCCTGGACATCTCGACCGGGTGGCCCGGCTCCGGGCCGAGACGGCCGGGCGGAATCCTCGGCTTCGTCTGGCCGGGGCGGCCTACGACGGCATCGGGATCCCGGCCTGTATCAGCAGCGCCCAACGGGCGGTCCGGGAGTTGCTCGAGCCTTGATCGATTCGCCACAAGCCCCGAGCCGGCCGACCGAAAAGGTCGACCGGGCGGCGACCGGACTGCCTGGTTCGGCCAAGGTGTGGGCCCTCGTGGCCGGCGTGTGCCTGGCCGCCTCGGTGCCGCCGTGGGGCTGGTGGCCCCTGTCCTTTGTCGGCATCGCCATCATCGACCGGTTGCTCATCGACACCACACCCCGGCAACGGTTCGGGCGGATGTGGCTGGCCGCCGCCGCCTGGCTGTACCCGGCCATGGTGTGGATGTGGGATCTGACCGCCCCCGGCTATGTGGCGGCCGGCGCCTTCTACGCCGCCTATTTCGGCCTGGCCGGCGTGGTGACCGTCCCCCGGCTGCGACGTTGGCTGCTGCCCGGCACCTTCGCTCTGGCCGAGTTCGCCCGCTGGAGCTGGCCCTTCGGCGGAGTGCCCCTGGCCCATCTCGGGTTGAGCCAGGCCGAGTCGCCATTGCGTTATCCGGCCCGGCTGGCCGGTCCCCTGCTGGTGGTCATGGCCGTGGTCGTGGTGGGCCAAGCCCTCTCGGCGCTGGCAACACGACAATGGAGGCGCCAGTGGCGGCCGCCCGCCGTCGCCCTCGGCCTCGTCGCCCTGGCCGTGTTCGGCACATTCATCCATCCCCGATCCGACGTGGTCCGGACCGCCGAGGTGGCCCTGGTCCAGGGCGGTGGGCCACAACGAACCAGGGCCTCGTCGTCCCAGGAACCGGTTGTGTTGGCCCGCCACATCGAAGGCTCGGGTCGGATCGAGGGCCCGGTCGACCTGGTGATCTGGCCCGAGAATGTGGTCAACCCCGGCCGCTATTTGGACCTCGACAACGCCTATGACCTGGTGGTCGGCGTGGCCCGGGACCTGAACGCCCCGGTGGTGGCCGGCTGGTTCCTCCCGATCTCGGACACCGTCAGCGCCAACTATCAGTCGATCATCAACCCGGACGGCAGCGAAACCGACGTCTACGACAAGGTCCAGATCGTGCCCTTCGGCGAGTACGTCCCGCTGCGGGACCTCATCACCCGGCTGGCCCCCGACGCCGGGCTACCCCGCCGGGATCTGCGGGTCGGCACCGAACCCCCGGTGCTGGAAACCCCGGTCGGCCCCATCGGTGTGGCCATCTCGTGGGAGGGATTCTTCGAGCATCGGTCCCGGCACTCGGTGCGCGAGGGTGCCCAGCTGCTGACCAACCCCACCAACGGCTCGTCGTACTGGTTGACCCAGGTCCAGACCCAGCAGGTGGCGTCCAACCAACTGCGTGCGGTGGAGAACGACCGCTGGGTCCTCCAGGTGGCACCAACCGGTATGTCGGCCGTCATCTCTCCCGACGGCGAGCTGCTGACCCGCACCGGTGTGAGCGAGCGGGCCACCATCACGGCCACGGTGGAGATGCGTGAAGGTCGAACCCTGGCCAGCATCGTCGGGCCGTGGCCGGTGGTGATCTACGGGCTGGGCTGCGTCGCCGTCGGCTCTGTGGCCCTCGGTCGCCCGCAGGGACTCAGGCGGCGGGGACCGGAATGACCGGGATCGCTCAGTCGATCCCGTGCTGAACGGCGTAGCGGATGAGCTCGTTCTTGCGGGTCAGCTTGAGCTTGTGCAAGATGTTGCGCACATGGTTCTCCACCGTCTTGGGGGAGATGAACAGCTCGTCACCGATCTCGGCATAGGTGTGACCCCTGGCCACCAGTTGCAGTACCTCGCGTTCGCGATCGGACAGACCTTGTCCGTTGGGGGCCTGGCCCCGCAGACGGCGGAACTCGGTGAGGACCAGTGCGGCCAGTGACGGGGAAAAGACGGGTTCGCCGCGGGCAGCCCGCCACAGCTTGTCCCGTAGATCGTCGGGGGCCGTCGATTTGACCAGGTAGCCGACGGCGCCGGCGGCCACCGCTTCCAGCAGGTCGGCCTCATCGTTGGACACGGTCAACATGACCACCGGGAACCGTTCGGCCACGGCCCGGGCCACGGCCAGGCCGCCACCACCGGGCATGTGGAGGTCGGTCAGCACCAGGTCGGGCTCGGTGCGCTCGATGATCTCGATGGCCTCGTCGGCATCGCCGGCCTCACCGACGATGGTGAAGTTGGGGCCGAGATCCGCCTTCAGGCCACTGAGCCAGATGGCGTGATCGTCGGCCACCACGATGCGCTTGGGTCTGATGCCCGCGGATCCTGTCGTCATGTCCTCTGCCTCTCCTACTTCTTTGTCATGAATTCGGGCCCGGTTTCACCGGCACCCGCAACGTCAACTCGGCGCCCCGCCCGGGGCGGCTCTGCACATCGACGGTCCCACCGACCTCCTCGATCCGCGCCCGGATCGATCTCGACAGTCCAAGTCCTTCCTGTACTTCATCGGCGGCGAACCCGGCTCCGTTATCTTTCACCGATACGAACAGGCCGGGAGCTGAAGAGTGGGGGTGGTCGGCGGGCTCGGCGTACACGGTAACCCGGTCGGCTCGACCATGCTTTGAGGCATTGGTCACGGCCTCCCCCACCGCACCGGCCACAGCGGCCAGTGTTTCACTGGAAATCGGTGGGCAATCAGCGGCAACAATCACTTCGATAGATAAAGGATATCGTTGTTCGCTATCGGCCGCCACCTGACGCAGAGCCGGCTCCAGCTCCGACTCCAGAACACGTGATCGGGCGTCGACCCCCGAAGACAGAACCCGTCCATCGGAAAGAAAGGCCCGCAGCGAGTTCTCCTGATCCCGAGCCAGGGCCACAAGTCGACCATCATCGGAGCGGCGTTGGATGATGGCCAGGGTCTGCAAGACGCCATCGTGCAGCTCCCGAGCCAGCTCGTTGCGGGCCCGGGCCACCGAGATCAGGCGTTCGGCCCGGCGCAACCGACTGGTCAGCGCCCCGGCCAAGGCTCCAACCAGCAGCCACAGCCCGACCTTGGACATCACCTGGGCCGCCTGGGCCGAACCGGTGAACCGGTCCAACACCACCACCTCGGTAGAGACGCTGACCGCCGACACCGCGGCGGCCGCAGCCAGACCGGCCCTCGTTCCCCGGGCAATACCGGCAGCGGCGATGCCGGCAGCCGGCCAGGCCCACGGCAGCGACTGGCCCCGGGCCGGATCGTAGACGGCACCGTCGAGCAGCAACAAGCCCATTCCCAGAACCAGCTCGAGGGCGACGATCGGGGTGGCGGCCAAACGGCGGGGAGCAACCCGACTCGTCACCTGAAGGTAGAGGGTGTAGGCGGCGGCAACGGCCAGGCCGGCCACGGCGAGCGCCGGGCGGCTCAGCAGGCTTCGGGACAAGACCACGCCGAGACAGGCCCAGGCCAGGGTGGCCCACCGGAACACCGACAATGCCCGCAGTAGTGAGATCACCAGCACGGTCTCCGACCCGGCGATGTCCACCGGTGCCGGCCCCGCCGGCCGGTCGGGCGAATCGGCCGTTGGTGACGGGCCGGTGGCGGGTGTGGTCATAACCCCAGCATGCCATGGCTCACCGACAGCAAACGGGAACACGGCGGTTTGGGCGATTCCCCAGCCGGTTTCGAGGGATTGCCCCGATCCGCCGGCGGTGTACCTGATGGTTCCACGGCGTCATGCGCACCGCGACCCAATGGAATCGCTGCGTTCACCGGTGAAACCGGTCAGATCTGACCGGTTTCGCCCGCTTTCGACCAGGGGCCGAGGCGAGGCGAGAGCAGGTCGACCCGGTGGCGCCGTACTAGTCGGCCGGGCCGTCGAGGTCGGCGTAGATCCCGGCCAGGCCGGAGTAGAGGACCAGGGCCAGCACGAAGCTCACCAGCATCTGAACGATGAAGTACAGGCCCAGGCCGACGAACTCTCCGGTCCCGAAGTCGATGTCGCCACCGGACTCGGCGGCGAACGACAGAGGAATCCCGACCAGGAACAGGCCGAAGAACGACACCACCCAGCCGCCGACCGCGATGATCAGATAGATGAGCAGGATGCGTCCGAAGATGGCCAGGCCATGCCCCGAGGTCATGCGAAACGACTGCGACATCACGTTGGTTCCCGACGGGGCCACGGCGGCGGCCACCGGGAACATCGAAAGCCGGATCGCCAACCAGATCGACAGCGGGAGGTACAGGAAAAACAACAGCCCGACCACCCAACCGTCCTCGCCGAGCACTGCCGCCAGTAGTGCCGGAGCGAGGAACATGACGATGATCGCCGCCAGTATCACCAGCATCCACCCAAGGAACCGGGGAAATCGTCGCAACCCGGCACCCACGGCCTCGCCCAGTGAGGCCTTGCCACCGGTGTGCCCCCGGTGAAGGATGTAGAACTGAGCCAGGCTGATCACCGTCGACACGATGATGTACAGCAGAAACAGCAGGCCGGATGCGGCCAGCAGCCCGGCGTTGAAGTCCGGCGACCAGTTCGGATCGTCGAGGATCTCGGGTTCGGTGAACAACTCGCTGAAACCCAAACCGGCGAAGAGGGCACCGTAGGGCACGATGATGCCCAGAGCGGTGATGATCGACAGCAGGATGAGGGACCCGGCATTGGCGAACACCACCCGAAACGATCGGCTGAACCACTCGCCGACATCGTTGATACTGCCGTCGGCCCGAGCCGCCGGCTGATAGCCGGTCCGGTAGGCCGCCGGATCGCCCTGGGTGGCCTGGAACGGGGCAGGCACATGGGTGTGCTCGGTCCAGGTCTGACCATCCCAGTACCGCTGTTGGGCCGGGTTGTGGGGGTCCTGATACCAACCGGCCTCAGCCATCTGCGCCCTCCTGCTCCCTCGGCGGTACCCTCGATCTGACTTCGGGGCCAGGCTATCACCGGCCCGTGGTCACAACTGGTCGATATCGATGACGATGATGTCGGCCTCGCCAGTGGGATCCATGGGGTGGTTCTCGTCGACCAGGCGCTTTCGACCCCAGCGGTCGACGCCGATCAACTCCCGAACCCGAGCCCACCCCCGGGTCCGGCGGCGATAGCGGCCATCGGTCGGCGATGGCGGCGGCGCGTACCGGCGTCGGGCCCGTTCCTCGGCCTCGGTCCCGCCGATGGCGCCGATCAGCCGGAAGGCCAGCGTGGCGGTGGAGGCCAGGCCACCGGCGGTCAGCAATCGCCCGTACTCCACGAACGGCTGATTCACCACTTCGATCGAGGCGCCGGGAGCCGAGCCGATCATGTCGCCGGCCAGCCAGTGAGTGGTGACCCGGGCGTTGTCGGCCAGCCCGGCGGCGGCCAGGAGTACCGAACCGGTGGAGGTCGCACCCAGCCACGTGGCCTGGTCGGCCAATCCTCGGATGGCGCCGAGCAGCGCCTCGTTCTGCGACGCCGTCTTCACCCCCATACCCCCGGGGATGACCAGCGCATGAATGGGGCCGACATCGGCCGCCGCCTGATGGGGCACCAGCACACCGTGGTAGGTGGTCACCGGACTTGCCTCGACACTGGCGATGACCACCGGGATGCGGGCCGAGGTCAGGATCTCCATGATGGCGCCGGCTTCATCGGCTCCCGTGCCGTCGTAGGCCAGTACGACAACCGGGCGTTCGGAGACCCGGTCGTCTCGCTCGTCCGGTCTCCCCCGTGCCGTCAACCAGACCCATGGCCCATTGTCCCCGACCGATGGGCGCCCAGCAATACCCGTGGCACAAACCCGGCCCCCGATCTCGGACCTCGGGCCGGGTCGTCGGTCGCCCGTGTCGAGTCCCCGGTCACGACAGTGGCATGGTGACGGTTGCGGTCGAACGAGAGATCCGAACCACGGTACCACCGCCCCTGGATGAGGTCGCAGCGGCGCCGAGCGACGCAGATGGCGGCGGCGTTGTGATTCTTCCCCTCGGCTCGTTTCCGTCGGTAGTAGGCCTGGCCTGGGGGTCGTGGCGGTTGGCAACAACGCAATGAGGAACGTGGCGTTGTTGAGCCGGTGGTTGCCCGCCCGCTGCTGAGAAGCGGAGTTGATAGACCTCCCGGACTTGCCGCCCTGAGCGAAAGCCCGGCACAGGCAGCGAGGCGGGATCCGTTGGCGAAGCGGTGGGGTCCCTGACTTCGGCCAGGGTTCTGGCGCCGGTCCTGGGCCCGAACCCCCACGGGCTCGCCAGGACCTTTCCGAGAGGGTGCGAAAGGAACACCTCTCCGATCGTGGCTGCGAGCTCGTCACGGCGGGCCGACTGCGTTCGAGATCGGAGACCAGGACATCGTGCGACACACGCTCGCCGGCATGGCGGCGGGTGGAAGGGCTGGTTGTAGCAAGTCACGCCCGTACGTGGGGGGCGAAACCGGCCCGGTCGGTGTCCGCACTTGTTTGGATGTGAGCTTGCCTCTACCTTCGACGTTCAAGCCAATTTTGCTTGTATATCGAACATACGTTTGCTGTAGTGAAGGCATGACCGACGGCGGGTTGCCACCACAACCACACAGGGACCATCTGACGCTGATAGAGACCGCTCTCGATGCCATGGTGGCAACCGACCCCGCCTGCCTCCCTATGGCCGAGCTGCTGGACCGAGCCTGCCGACTGCAGAAACTGGCGGCCCGGCTCGACGCCGTACGGGCCACCGTGTTGGCGGCCGCCGATTCGGCGTCCGAAGCGCCCGGCGTGCTGCGCGAACTCGGGTTTCGCAACGCATCCCAGGTGGTGGCGGCCGAAACCGGGGCACCGGCCCGGGAAATCCACGCCACCGCCCGCACCGGGCGATGGCTCGACCAGTTCCCGGTCTTCGCCCAAGCAGCTGCAGACGGCGTGTTGACCCTGCGGCACCTGCGGGAATTGAAGAGCTTGGACACACCCGACCGTCACGACGCCCTCGTCGCTTCACAGGACGAGTTGGTGGCTGCGGCTCGGGACCATGACTTTGTGGAGTTCACCAACCGGCTCACCGTCTGGTTGATCAACCACACCGAGACTGACGAGGTGCAAGAGCAGGTCAAGAAGACCTCGTGCACCTGGCACACCAACACCGACGGGTCCATCGACGGCAGGTTCCACCTCGACCCGCTCTCAGCAGTGGCGGTCGGCACCGCACTCGGCGATGAGATGCAGCGACTGTTCCGCCAACAATCCGAAGGGCCCGGCAACGCAGCGACACCGAACCGGCGGCGGGGCCAAGCCCTCGTCGGCCTGATCGTGGGTGGGGCCGAAGCCCCCGGGTCGGCCACCACCACCCCACTGGTCAACCTCGTGATCGGCCAGAAGATCCTCGAGAGCTTCCTGGAGCGGTATCTGGACCCCGACACTGTATGGCCTTGCTTCGCAAGTCCAACCCGAGTTTGCCTGACGGCAAACTCGCCCACTCGACGCTGGATCCGGCGATGTTTGCCGCAGGCAAACTCGGGTTTGCCGGGCAACGCCCGGCAAAACATCGACATGTCGGTCAAAGCCCGAGGGTTCCCGGACTGGATGAAACGAGCATTACTGATCACCGCCAGAGCCAGATGCAGAACCCGGGGATGTGATGCGCCCTACCACTGGCTGCAAGTTGATCATGTCGAACCCCATTCGAAGGGCGGGGAAACCAGCCTGGCCAACGGGCAGATCCTCTGCGACCCGGACAACAAATGGAAGCGCGATCTCGTGGCCTGAACAGGCCGACTGCGAGCAATCCGCTCCACACCTGAACCTTGAAAATCGAATAGGCCCGGGCCGAGACCGCCACCCGACGGACCGACGCTTCCACCGACCCTCGAACGCCTGGGTCGAGCCGCCGGACTCACCTCAGACCTCGAGTGAGATGGTGACCGGACCGTCGTTGACCAGGGCGACCTGCATCTCGGTTCGGAACCGTCCCGTCTCCACCTTGGCCCCGAGCGAGCGCAGCTCGTCCACCACCTGGTCGATGAGGGGCTCGGCCACGTCGGGGCGGGCGGCATCGACATAGGACGGACGATTCCCCTTCCGTGTGTCGGCGTACAGGGTGAACTGGCTGACCACCAGGATCTCTCCCCCGATGTCGGCCACCGACAGGTTCATCTTGCCCTCGTCGTCGCCGAAGATCCGTAGCTTCCACAACCGGTGGGCCAGCTTTGTGGCCTGAGCCGGAGTATCGTCGTGGGTCACCCCGACCAACACACACAATCCGGGGCCGATGTCCCCTACGGTTGCACCGTCCGCGGTCACCGACGCCCGGCCCACACGCTGTACGAGAGCTCTCATCCCAGTAACCTTAAACAGTCGAGTCGGCCTTACAGTGTTAGGTTCCGGGCCGGCGGTCGAAGCCGCAGCCGATCGGGCCTGAACACCCGGGCCTGGGCGATCGGGACGGTGACCGGCGGAGAACACGCGAGGCGAAGTCATGAACAATCCATCCCCCGATACCAACGGGGATCAGCCGCTGCGACTGGCCTACCTGTCGTATCGGTCCAAGCCCACGGTCGGTGGCCAGGGCATCTACACCCGGCACCTGACCAAGGCCCTGGTCGACCTGGGCCACAGCGTCGAGGTGCTGTCGGGCCAGCCCTACCCGGTGCTCGACGAACGGGTGAGCCTGACCAAGCTCCCCAGCCTGGACATCTTCAACGATCACTACCCCGGCCGGTTCCCGGCCTACTGGGAAATCAAATCCAAGGCCGACCTGCTGGAGCTCGCCACCTTCTCCACCGGCATGTTTCCCGAGCCTCTGGCCTTCAGCTACCGCGCCTACCAGGCGCTCAAGGACCGAACCAGCCACTTCGACCTGGTCCACGACAACCAGTGTCTGGGCTACGGCATCCTGGCCATCGAGAAGCTCATCCCCACCCTGGTCACGCTCCATCACCCGATCACCGTGGACCGCCGGCTCGAGGTGGCGGCCGCCCCCAACTGGCGCAAGCGCATCAGCGTCGGCCGGTGGTACGGCTTCGTCAAGATGCAGGGGCGAGTGGCCAAGCGAATGCCCCGCATCGTGGTGGTGTCGGAGAACTCGATCGACGACATCCACAACGACATGGGGGTTCCCCGGGAAAGCATGAGACTGGTTCACGTCGGGGTCGACCCCGAGCTGTTCCGGCCTCTCCCCGGGGTGGCCCGGATCCCCGGCCGTCTCATCACCACCGCCTCGGCCGATGTGGAGATGAAGGGGCTTCGGTTCCTGCTGGAGGCAATGGCCAAACTGCGGGCCGAGCGGGAGGTGTCGCTGACCGTGATCGGGCGGGCCAAGGAGGGCGGGCCGGCGGCCAAACTGATCCAGGAGCTCGGCCTGGCCGATCACATCCAGTTCGTGACCGGCGTGCCCGACCAGCGTATCGTCGAGCTCTACGCCGAGTCGGAGCTGGCCGTGGTGCCGTCGCTCTACGAGGGGTTCTCCCTACCGGCGGTCGAGGCCATGGCAACCGCCACTCCGCTCATCGCCACCACCGGCGGAGCACTGCCCGAGGTCACCGGGGTCGACGGTGAGACGGTGCTGCAGTGCCGGCCGAGGGACGTCGACTCCCTGGCCCAGGCGCTGCGCCGGGGTTTCGCCGACCCCGAGCTGCAACGCCGCATCGGGGCCACCGGCCGGGAGCGGGTGAGCCGGCTCTACACCTGGCGGCAAACGGCAGTGCGGACCGTTGACCAATACCGGGACGTCATCGCCCTGGCCGCAGAGAAGAAGGCCCGCCTGCTCCACGATGCCGGCTAGGGCCCGATCATGTTGACCGTCGACTACGACCGACTGGATCTGCAACCCGGTATGCGGGTGCTGGATCTCGGCGCCGGATTCGGCCGACACGCCTTCGCCACGGCCCGACTCGGAGCCCACGTGGTGGCCGCCGACCTGGCCGCCGACGAGATGTGCTCCACCCTCGACACCTTCGCCACCATGAACGTCTCGGGCGAGCTGGACCACTCGGTCAGCACCACCTGTGTCCAGGCCAACGGGCTGGAGCTGCCATTCGGCGACGGCTCCTTCGACCGCATCATCGCCTCCGAGGTGTTGGAGCACGTACCCGACGATCTGGCGGTGATGACCGAGTTGTTCCGGGTGCTGGCTCCCGGCGGCCGCCTGGCGGCCACGGTGCCATCGGCCATGCCGGAGCAGATCTGCTGGTGGCTGAACGACGCCTATCACGCCCCCAAGGCCGAGGGCGGCCATGTCCGGATCTACGGCCTGCCCGAGCTGCGGACCAAGCTGACCTCGGTCGGGTTCGAGCCGGGTGGAACCCACCGGGCCCACGCCCTGCACAGCCCCTACTGGTGGCTGAAGTGTGCAGTCGGTATCGACAACGAGGACCATCCCCTGGTCAAGGCCTACCTGAAGTTCCTGACCTGGGACATCGTCGAGGCTCCTCGCCTGACCCGAACCGCCGACCGGCTGCTCAACCCGGTGCTGGGCAAGAGCCTGGTCATCTACGCCGATCGGCCGGTTCGACCATGATCGTGCCCGAGGTCCCCGGCATCGTCACCGTGGCCGACCTCGAGCGGACCGGGGCAACCATCGCCGAGCTCCAGCTGCCGTCGGGCATGATCGAGTGGTACCCGGGCGGTCACGCCGATCCATGGAACCATGTGGAGACGGCCATGGCCCTGACCACCGTCGGTCGGTTGGCCGAGGCCGAGCGGGCCTATCAGTGGCTCATCGACATCCAGCTCGACAACGGGGCTTGGCACAACTACTACCTGGCCACCGGTATCGAGGACTCGAAGTTCGATACCAACTGCGTGGCCTACATCGCCACCGGGGTCTGGCATCACTACCTGGCCACCGGTGATAGGGGCTTCGTCGAACACTGTTGGGACACCGTGGATCGGGCCGTCGAGTTCGTGCTGAGTCTGCAGCAGCCGAGAGGCGAAGTCATCTGGGCCCAGCGGGCCGACGGTGATCCCTGGAGCTACGCACTGCTCACCGGTTCGTCGTCCATCAGCCACAGCCTGGCCTGCGCCTGCCGGCTGGCCGAACTCATGGGCAAGGATCGCCGCCATTGGGCCGAGGATCGGCGGCGGCTGGTCGACGTGATCGTCAACCACCCCGACGTGTTCGAACCCAAGCAACGGTGGGCCATGGACTGGTACTACCCGGTGTTGACCGGGGCCATCACCGGTGACGACGGGGCCAAGCGGCTGACCGACGGATGGGACGCCTTCGTCATGGAAGGTGAAGGGGTGCGTTGTGTGTCGGACCGTCCGTGGGTGACGGCGTCGGAGACATGCGAATGTGTCATGGCCATGCTGGCCGCCGGGGATCGGGAGCGGGCACTGGAGCTGTTCACCTGGGCCCAGCGGCTTCGAGACGACGACGGCGCCTATTTCACCGGCATCGTGTTCCCGGAACTCGTGCACTTCCCGGCCGACGAACGCTCGGCCTACACTGCGGCCGCTGTCATCCTGGCCGCCGACGCACTGGCCGGGATCAACCCGACCAGCGAGCTGTTCACCCGCCACACCGACTCGGGGTGGGGTGGGGTGGGCGGTTAGGCCAGCTCGGATCGGCGAACCCCGACTTCGATTCGGGCGATCAGACCGGTTCGGGCGAAGACGGCGGCGCTGGTTTCGGCGTCGAGTCCGGAGTCGAAGGTCGACTCCCCGCCATGGCGCCAGTGCACCACCGTCGACGGCTTGTCGGCCAGCGTGTAGACCACGGGCACCCCGCAGTAGGTGAAGCCCAGGGAACCGGCCTCCAGCCGACCCTCGGGACCGAGAACCGACCACGAGACGGACTCGGAGAGGAACTCCGAGCCGTGCAGCAGGATGGGACGGAAGAACAGCCTGCCTCCCTCCACCCTGATCCCGAGCTCACCGAACCGCAGCAGCACACCTTCCTTGACCTGGCCGGTCATACCCGGTTGCTGGGCTCCGGTATGGGCCGGTGTATGGGAGTGGGGATCGGTGGGGAACGAGCCCTGGACCGACGCCTCCTTCATGAACCCGAGACCGGCCCGGACCCGGTGATAACGGTCGATCAGCTCGTCCAGGCTGCCATCGCCGGCGGTGGCCGAACCATGAGCCGGCCCGATCCGGTCGAGAATCTGATCCTGGAGGGCGATCAGAAGCTTGGACACCATGTGCCAGTAGATCGAGCCCAAGCCCTCGTAGCGGTACATGGTCTGGGACCGGCCGGTGAACGCCCGGTGGTTGAACACCTCCTCATAGGCGGCCAGCAGCCCGGGCCGGGCGGCGGCCACCCGGGACGCGAGTCGGGGGTCGGCCTCCAGCTCGTCCAGCGCAGCCTCGAGGTGACGGGCCGATCGCATCCCGGCATCGAACCGGGCCACACCATCGACGTCGCGAGCCACGACCCGGGAGTCGACCTCGAGCAGGCCGGCGATGCCCGGACCGACGGCGGACTCGGGGATCCTGTTCTTGTCGCTGAAAGCGGGAGGGCGACGGTTGGGGTAGAGCACGAACGAATGCTGATCGGGTCGATACAACTCGCTGGCGTACAGCGTGTCCACGGTCCGGATCACAGCGTCGACGTCCATGTCGACCGAACCGAGGGCCACCGCCTGGCCCTCGAGCATCTCGTACAGGGGCTCGATCTCGGCCGTACCGTCACCCAGGTGTACCAGCCAGTAGGTGTGGACGAGCCCATCCTCCCGGCGGGCCATCGTGGCCGCCACATCGAGGTGGGGAGCGGTCACCGCCAGGAACCGGCGCAGCTCGTCGATCGGGATGGTTGAGCTCCGGCCCGGACCGTGGTCGTAGACCGCGGTCCGGTACCGCGAATAGGCCTCGCCCAAGGTGTCGAGCAGCCGGCGCCGGCCCTCGGGGGTGATCATCGCCGGGTCGAGCAGGTCACCGGCCGACTCGAACGCCACCGCCAGGTCGTGCATCCACACCGCCACCCGCTCGCCGACACCGACCTCACCCACCGAAGCCCGGGCCAGCAAGCCGTCGACAAACCGAAGGTAGTCACGCAGATGGAACATCGTCACCGTCGACACACCGTTGCCGACCAGGGCATTGTTGGCGTCATTCCACTCCGGCCGCTGGGTGTTCATCCAGATGCCGGCTCCGGCCACCAGATTGGACAGCTTGGCCAGGGCCGGGACCATCAGCTTCTCGGCCAGGGTGGCGTGATGGACGCCGGCGCCGTCGGGTCCGGCCACCAGCCGGGCGTCGGCACCCTGTCGCCGGCACCGGGCCTCGATGGCCTCGTGACGGTCCCAGTCGAAGTCGAGGGTGTGTTTCGGGTCGGCCACCAGGTCGGCGTAGGGACGGATGCGGTACGGCACGTCGGCGTAGGAGTGGGCGGCCAGGTTCAGATGTGATTCCAACAACCCGGGATGGAACCGTTCGGCCGCGACCAGCAGCCGGTGCAGGTACACGATCTGGTGGTCACCCCAGTAGCCGAAGTTGCCCCAATCGCCGTCCTCCGGGACCTCCCAGTCGATGCCGGCGTCGGTCAGGCGATACGGATTGTGGCCGTCCATGGTGGAGGCGTTGAGGAACTTGGCGATGACCGACTCGATGTAGTGGGGGAAACTGTGGACCAGGGCCTCCCAGTTCTGGAAGATGTCCCGCCAGTTCCCCTCGTAGCCGATCGGTAAGGACCCTCCGGGGTGCCGGGCCGGGATGTTGAAGCGGTTCCACGGCCGGCTGGGGTCGCCGTGGCGCCGGCTGAAGATGAGAGGCAGGTACTCGTTGACCAGGCGCACCAGGTCGGTGTCACCGATCACGGCCGATCGGAGATCGTCGATGTCGACAACCGCGTCCAGGTCGCCCGACGCGGCGACCGAGGTGAATCGCTCGGCGGCGGCAACGTTTCGTCGAGCGATGAAACGGCCGACATCGGCGACTTCGACCTGATGCCCGTCGAGGAAGACTCCACCCCGCATGACGTTGAACAAGGTGTTGGCGAAGTGGTGCACCGTGCTGCGCCGATCGGCCGTGACCTGGAGACCATCGGCGGCGGCCACAATGCCAACCACCGCGTCGTGGGCCGATTCCATCTCGGCTTCGATGGTGGCGCCGGCCGAGAAACCAGGGGCGACAACCCGGTGCCCGAGAGCAGCCAGGGCCCGGTGATCGACGGCCACATCGCCAACGGTGAGCCACTGGATGGGTTCGCCCGGTTCGAGATGAAGGTTGGCGGCCTGGAGAAACGCCCCCTTGCGGCCGGTGACAAGGTGTTCGGGGTCGAACCCGAGACCGGACCGGAACCGCCGAATCTGGGAATCGGACAGGGCGACAACCGGTTCGGGCAGCCCCCTGGACCAGACGACATTGGCGGCAAGGGATTCGGCCGGATCGGCCTTGTCGGCGACCAGCGCTTCGAGGGTGAACACGGCCAGGCCGGAGTCGGGGTCGAACTGGGATCGCCGGTAGGCGTCGACCAGGGTGCTGGAACTCTGTTGGGTGGCCAGCTCCACCCCCGCCGGCAGCACATCGACCAGGCCGTCCAACAGCTCGACGTCCAGCGGCGCACGATCGTCGTCCAGCGTCAGCCGGCAGAGTCGAGCCAGGCCGAAACGACCGGCGGCGGCCCATGTGTAGCTGAAGGTGATGCCCAGTTCGGGATGATGCTCGCTGAAGCGAAGCCGATCGCCAACCTCGGTTTTGGCCACGGATCGATGGACCGTGCCGTAGGTGGCGTGGGTGTCGAACGGCTGCCACCACCGGTCGGCGCCTCCGGCCGAGACCCGCAACACGGTGACGGGCCCGGTCGAGCCGCCGGCCCGGTGCAGGCGATCATCGGTCTCGTAGGGGAACAGCGCCCTGGTGGCGCTCTGGCGGCCGGCGGTGAGGGCCCCACTGGTGGAGACGAAGATCCACTGGTCGTCGGGGGTGACCACGGTGACCAGGAACGGGTCCATCGAGTCGTAGTTGTCGATCCGATACCAGTCCAATCCGTCATCGTCGACAAATCGGCCGTGGACCGGCGGCGTCCCGGCTGATCGAGGGGCCAAGGTCGGGGGGTCGGCAAGCTGGGTCACGTCACTACTCCATGTCCTCGAGTCCAGGTTCGGCCGTCCGGTCCGGCCCGGCCCGGCCAGGTTCGGGGGAGTCGACCGGTGAACGGCCGAGCACCGGTCAAGGCGTCGGCTATGCCGCCCCCCTCGCTGCCCGGCAACCAGGCCGCCACCACGGCATCACAGTGGTCGATGACGGCATCGAGCACCAGGGGGCGACCGCTGAGTACCACCAGCACCAGACGATCAACCAGTGGCCGCAGGGCGGCCACCAGCTCGACATCGACCCCCGGGAGGCTCAGGTCCTCCCGGTCACCGGCGCCTTCGGAGTAGGGCGCCTCGGCCACGACGGCGAGGCCAACCGGGGCCCGGGTGCCGGCAGGGAAGTCGGGTTCGGATCGGTACTCGACCTGATCCGGTGACAGTGTCTCCCGGAGACCGTCCACGATGGTGGTGCCCGGTGTGATGGCTCCGGTCCCGCCCTGCCATTCGATGGTCCAGCCCCCGCACTGAAGGCCGATGTCGTTGGCCGCGATTCCGGTCACCAGAACCGGGCCTCGGGTGACGGGCAGAATCCCGTCGGGATCGCACAGCCGAACCACCGAGGCGGCGGCGGCCCGACGAGCCAACCGACGATGCTCAACCGATCCCATGCACTCGAGGTCGGGGGGCGGCGGCGGTTGGTGGGCGAACAGTCCGAGGGCGTACTTGACCGTGAGGATACGCTCCACGGCGTCGTCGACGCGGTCCGGGTCGAGCCGACCGGATTCGACGGCACCGACCACATCGTCGATGAAGCGTTGGTACTCGAAGGGCACCATGATCATGTCGATTCCGGCCTCGATGGCCCGGATGGCACAGTTGGCCGGATCGGGATGGAGCTGGGCGATTCCCAGCCAGTCCGACACCACGAACCCGGCGAAGCCCACTTCGCCCTTCAGCACCTCGGTCAGGAGGTAGCGGTGGCCGTGCAGCTTCTCGCCGTTCCAGGAATTGTAGGAGGCCATGACCGTCAGGGCGCCGGCGGCCAGAGCGTCGAGGTACGGCTGCAGGTGCACGGCCCGTAGTGTGGCCTCGTCGACCGTGGTGTCGCCCTGGTCGATGCGCCACCGCGGAGCCCAGCCGTCCCACCAATCGATCCATTCCGGGGGCCGCACCGAGTCCCACGTGGTGCCACCGTCACCGACGTAGTGCTTGAGACAGGCGGCCACGGTCCCGCCGTGAGCCGGATCGGCACCCTGCAGGCCCCGCACCGCCGCCGCCCCCAGCTCGCTCACGAGCTCGGGAGCGTCACCGAAGGACTCGTAGGTCCGACCCCAGCGAGGATCGAGGGCGACCGCAACCGCGGGGGCGAAGTCCCAGCGGGAACCGGTGGCCGCCGTCTCCACTGCGGTGGCCCGGTACACCTGCTCCACCAGCTCGGCGTCGCCGGTGGCGCCGAGGCCGATGTTGTGGGGGAAGATGGTGGCCCCGACCACATTGTTGTGGCCGTGCACGGCGTCGGTTCCGTACAGCAGCGGGATGCCGAGGCGGGAGCGTCGAGCTCCGTCGAGGTAGTCGTTCACCATGGCCTTCCAGCGGGCCGGGGTGTTGGGCTCGGGGTTGCCCCCGGCGCCCGACAGGACCGAGCCGATGGCGAAACGGCCGACGTCGTCGGGGGTGATCGAGTTCTTCTCCACCTGGGTCATCTGCCCGGCCTTCTCGGCCAGGGTCAGGGCGGCGACCAGATTCCGGGCGGGCGCATTGAACCGCCCGAGATCACGCGACGTGTCACAAACGTCGGTCATGGCTCAGGAGTCGGAGTCGGCGGTTGTCCGGAACACCCGGACATAGTCCACCACCAACTGCTTGGGGAACTCGACGTCGAACCCGACCGGGCCCGGCAGCTGCCCACCGACGGCCAGATTCACGATCATGAAAAACGGGTGGTCGTCGAACACCCATTCCCGGTCGCCGACCAGTTCCCGATCGACGGTGAAGTAGTGCTCACCGTCGTAGTACCAGCGGATCTCATCGGCCTCCCACTCCACGGCGTAGGTGTGGAAGTCATCGGCGATGGGGTAGTCCTGGCGGTTCCACCTGGTCAGACCGCCGGCGCCGGAGTAACCCGGGCCGTGCACGGTGCCCAGAACCAGGTCGGGCTCCTTGCCGATGTACTCCATCACGTCGATTTCGCCCACATTGGGCCAGCGGTTGGCCTCGTCCTCGGCCTCCTCGGAGAACTCGGCACCGAGCATCCAGAACGCCGGCCACAGCCCGGCCCCCTCCGGTACCTTGAGCCGGGCCTCGAACCGCCCGTACTGGAACTCCTGCAGGCCCTGGGTCTTGAGCCGGGCCGAGGTGTAGTACGAACCCTCGAACTGCTCCTCCCGGGCCTCGATGATGAGCAGCCCGTCCTCCACCCTGGCGTTCTCGGATCGGTCGGTGTAGTACTGGCCCTCGCCGTTACCCCAACCCCAGCCCCCGATGTCGTAGGTCCAATTGTCGGGGTCGATGGTGTCGCCGTCGAACTCGTCGTTCCACGCAACCTCCCAGCCGTCGGGAATCTCCTCGGCCGGTACTGCGGCGGCGTCGGACCCGCAGGCCGACACGACCAGAGCACCGGCCATGGAGATCGCAACGAGCAGCCGCGGCATCAGCCCTTGACCGCTCCCGACGTCAGGCCGGAGATGATGTAGCGCTGAAGGAACATATACAGCACCAGCATCGGGATCATCAACATGAGCACGGCGGCAGCCAGCTTCGGCCAGTCACTGCCGTACACGCCCTCGAAGACGATGAGCCCCCGGGTGATCGGGTACAGATCGGCATTGGTGAGGTACACGGTGGCCAGGACCAGCTCATTCCAGATCCCGATGGCGTGGATCACGGTGACCGTGGCGATGGCCGGCCGGATCAAGGGAATCAGAATGGTCCAGACGAAACGGGGGTAGCTGCAGCCGTCGACGGCGGCCGACTCGTCAAGCTCTCTCGGAATCGACTTGATGTAGTTCACGAGGATGATCAGGGCGATCGGGTTGATGAGGAACAACAGGATGTAGCCGGTGCGAGTGTTGAACAGGCCGAGGTTCAGGATCAGCTGGAACTGGGGAATGAGCGCCGGCGGCAGGAACAGGGCGATCACGTACAACGTGAGCAGCGCACCGGCCCCCTTGACGTAGCCCCGGGCCAGCGGGAAGGCCACGAAGATCGACATGATCACGAACGCCGTGGTGGCCACAACCGTATAGATGAGCGAGTTCACCAGGTACTGGGGGAAGTTGGCCAGCTCCCATGCCTCGGTGTAGTTCGCGAACTCGATGCCCGAAGGCAATCCGGTGGGGTCCCGGAAGAACTCGGGCAGCGTCTTGAACGAGGCGCTGATCAGCATCAACAGCGGTCCGACGTAGATGACGGCGAAAACCAGCAGCAGAGCGTAGGACAGACACCTTGGTCCGTAGTTCCCGGCGACTGGCGGTCGGCGGGGGAGGTTCCGAGAGGTCGAGGCCGACCGTCGAGCCTTCCTCCAGCGGATTGATGACATCGGTCATGCCAGGTACTTCCTTTCTCGCCGGGTGACTATGAAGTTGGCTGCCATTCCGATGACCAGGACCAGCAGGAAGAGGACAATGGAGGCGGCGGCGGCGTAGCCCTGGCGTAGCGAGGCGCTGGAGTCGGTCAGTCCGAACGCCTCGGCGTAGACCAGGTACCCCAGCACCTGGGTGCCGGGCCGGTAGCCGATCAACACCAGGAAGAGCATCCACGCCTGGAGCGAACCGACGATGTTGAGCAGGAAGTTGGTGTTGACCGCAGGGGTGAGCTGGGGCCAGGTGACGTTCGCGAACAGGCTCCACCCGGAGGCACCGTCGACGGCCGCCGCCTCATAGAGGTCGGACGAAATGGTCTGCAGGCCGGCAAGGAAGATGACCATGGTGAAGCCGGCGTTGGCCCAAATCTGGACCACGATCACCCAGTAGAAGGCCCCCGGCCCACCCAGGAACTCCGACTGTAGACCCAGGAAGTCGAAGATCTCGGACACCGGGCCGCCGCCGGGCAGAAGGAAGAGTTTCCACATCAGGCCCTGCACGGCGACACCGAGGATCACGGGAATGAAGAAGAGGGTTCGGAAGACCAGGCGGCCCGGCAACTTCTGATGGACGAGAAGGGCCATCACCAGCCCGATGACGAACTGGATCGCCGTGACGAGCACCATGAAGATCAGTGTTCGCCGCAGGGCGTCGATATTGTCGCGGGAGGCGTTGCCCTGGAAGAGGAATTCGTCGTAGTTGTCGAGGCCGATCCAGCTGATGGGGAGGCCGCGGATGCCGGTGGCATCGGTGAACGAATAGACCGCGGTGGCCAGCGACGGTCCAATCCCGATCAGGAAGTAGAAGAACAGCCCGGGGAAGAGCAGCAGCCAGGGAGTTGCGTTGGCGTACCTTCCACCGAACAGAAACCGTTGCGTCGATTGCTTTGTTGCCATCCAAGCCCCCTTCTAGGCCGGCGTCTTGTTCGATCTATGTGTGATGGGTGCGGGCCGCCCTGCGGACGGCCCGCACCCACTCACGGTGTGTTATGGCCTCTCAGCTACCGAGACCGGCCTCGAGGTCGGCCTGGGACTGATTCGCCATCTCGGTGGCATCGTCGAATTCGCCGAATGGGGCGAACCACGACGCGGCGTTTAGTCCGCCGTTGGCCCACTGGCCGGCACCGGACGGCGTCTTCCAGTACTGCTCGAAGCCGACCCGGAAGTCGGCGACCAGAGGATTGAGATCCTCACCGATGGTCCCTCCCAGCGAAGCCCCGGTCTGGGTCGGCAGGAAGCTGACCGCATTGATGAAGGCGTTGTAGTTCTCCGGCTCGGAGAACGCCGCCACGTAGGCGAGGGCCTCTTCGGGATGCTGCGTCTCGGCGGCGATGGCCAGGGTCTGGTCGTACTTGCCGAACAGGAACTGGTTGTTGGCGGCATCGTCGCTACCGGGGAACGGCACATAGGTCCAGGCGAACTCCGGCCCGGCATCCTCGAGCGCCGCAGCCTGCCACATGCCGGTGGGAGCGAAGGCCACATCACCGGCAGCATACCGGGCGATGGCGGCGTCATGGGCCAGACCGGTCACGCCGGGCTCCAGCATCTCGGTGGCATAGGTCTGCATCTTCTCGAACATCTCGGTCGAGGTGTCGTCGTTCCAGGCGATGCTGCCGGTCCACAGACCCTCGGTCAGCGCGGCCTGATCGGGGTAGGTGGCGCCCAACAGGCCGTACGAACCCACAAAGATGGGCCAGGTATCGGCACCGCCGGCGGTCATGCACTCGTTGCCCGACGCCTTGACCGCCTCACAGGCGGCCTCGAGTTCGGTCCACGTGGTCGGGACGGCGACGCCGACCTCGGCCAGCAGGTCCTCGTTCACGAACATACCGCTATAGGTGACCCGGCCCAGGGGGACACCGTACACCCGTCCGTCAAACGAGCTGCCCTCGGCCAGGGCGGTCTCGTCGTAGTTCTGCACGAACGGCTCGTCGGTGATGTCCATGATGAGCCCGGCTTGGATGAGCGTCTGCCAGGCCGGCGGCTCCACGTCTTCCATGTAAGGCTGGGCCGGAGCGGAGAAGCCACTGTCGGAGATGGTGGTGACGTCAAGATCGTTGGCCGTCAGCCGGGTCTGGTTGGAGACGCCGAGGTCGCCGGCATTCACCACCGACATGTCGATGGAGACGCCCGGGTTGGCCGCCTCGAACTCGGCGTTGAAGTTCTCGAAGAACTCGACCATGGGCGGGTTCTGGTGCACGAGGACTTTGAGGGTTACCTCGTCGCCACTACCCGAGTCGGCAGCTTGCTCGTCACCGGAATCGGCTTCCCCGTCACCGGTATCGGCGGCCTCCTCGTCGGCGCTTTCGCCGGCGTCGGTGCCGGTGTCATCGGCGTCATCATCGCTACCGCACGCAGCGGCGATGAGCCCTAGAGCGAATAGGAGGGCCAGCAGCCGACCTATCGTTGACTTTCTCATGATTTCTCTCTCCTACTTGGGTTTCCTTGGCATTCGGAACTGTGTGGTGAATGACGCCCGATATTTTGTGGGAGCGCTCCCATCTTGACACTACGCCTGATTTCACGTTGCAACGCAAACCAACACTACCCGGTGATCAGCGGTGTCGTTGACCGGGAGACCCACAAGACTCCCTGACCACAAGAGTGGTTGGAAAAACGATGTGTTCAGCCCCTGTGACGGTGCCGTCGATGACCGAGCTGAGCAGCTCGGCCGCTCGTTCCCCCACCTCGGAAACCGGCTGGGCGACCGAGGTGAGACGGGGCATGGTCTGGTCGGGGGAGATGATGCCGTCGAACGAGACGAGCGCGACGTCATCGGGACACTGCAGACCGGCTTCGCTGATGGCTCGAAGGGCCCCGACGGCCATGCGGTCGGAGCCGACAAAGACCGAATCAGGCCGATCCGGCAACAGATCGTTCATGGCCCGCCGGCCCGAATCCTCGGTCCAGTCCCCCTCCCGAAGACGATCGCCGATGTGGAGACCCCGTTGGGCCAGTCCTTTGAGAAACCCGACTCGCCGATCGATGCCGGCCGTCGAGTTGGACGGGGGCATGATCAAGGCCGGTCGGGTTCGGCCAAGGTCGGCCAGATGGAGCGCCGCGGTCCGAGCGCCACCCCGGTTGTCGGCGTCCACCGAGTATCGGCAACGGTCGTCGTCGGGACGACCGACCATCACGAACGGCATGTGGGCCCGGTGCAGATGCTCGACCAGGGGATCGCCGATCTGGTTGGCGGTCACGATCACCCCGTCCACCAGACCGGGGTTCACCACCCGGGGAATGATCGACTGCTCGTCGGCCTGCTCCTCGAAGAGGAAGAGGGCGAGCGTGGTGCCCATCGCGTTGGTGGCGCCGGTGATGCCCAGGATCAGCCGCCCGAAATAGGGATCGTCGAACAGGGTCTTGACCGTGTTGGGTATGACCAGACCGACGACTCCGGTGCGGTTGGAGGCCAGCGAGCGGGCGGCGGCATGAGGCCGGTAGCCGGTTTCGGCGATGACCTCCTCCACCCGACGTTTGGCCTGCGGACTGACGTTGGGACTGCCGTTGACCACCCGGGACACGGTGGAACGTGACACACCGGCCAGTCGCCCGATCTCCTCCAGATTCACCCGGGCCATGGTAGTACCGGGTGGTTCGTGGCCTCGGCCTTTGCGTCGACCGCGCCGGGCGGGCGGCGAGGGCGGCCCATCACGAGGGGTCGTCGTCACCGATGTGCTCATGGCGTGAACTCGAACGATCCGACGTCGCACGCCCCGTCCCGAGCCACTCCCCGCTGGTCGGTGGCCGGGCATGGCGCAACCGCGGCGTCGATCGCCGGGCTGCCATCGAGCAGGGCGTGCGTCAGCGTCGGCCCGCCGTTGTCGGCAAGCGCATCGACCAGAGCACCGCCCGGGCCGACGTCCTGGTCGGTGCCGATCAACGCGCACGACGGGTCGGTGTTGACGTTTCCGCCGAGCGAGGTCAAGACCGCCGCTCCGCCGCCCTCGACCTGGCAGTTGTACGTGCCGTTGTCGGCGATGATGTTGTCCTCGATCGTCACGTTGACCGGTGCCCCGAACGTGGCGACCATCAGGCCGCCGGCGGTACCGGCGGGCGAGTTGTTGCCGACGATCGTGCTGTTGGAGATCGTGACGTTCCCATCGGTCAGGAACATCGCGCCGCCGTGCCACGCGGTCGACGTGTTGTTGCTGAACGTGCTGTTCTCGATGTTGGCGTTGCCGAGCGACCGCAGCCCACCGGCCACGTCGCCGCCGACGTTGCCGCTGATCGTGCTCCGCGTGATGTTGATCGTGCTGTTGAAGAACCCGTACACGCCGCCGCCGGGCTGGGCGATCGTGGCGTTGTCGCTGACCGTGCTGTCGGTCAGGTTCAGCGTGGCGCCGTCACCGTTGTAGATCCCGCCGCCGCCGAGCTGGAAGTTGGCCGGACCGGCGCTGGTCTCGGTGTTGTCCCGCACGACGACCCGGTCGAGGTTCAGCGTGCCGAAGTTGAGCACGCCACCGCCCTGGGGGGCACCGGCCCCATCGGCGATGACAAGGTCGTTCATGCTCACCGTCGCCGAGGATCCGACCTGGAACACCCGGAAGGTGTTGTCACCGCTCACCGCGATGCCCGGCGCTGCGGAGGCGTCGATGGTGACGCTCCGGTCGGCAACCAGCTGGCCCGAGCTGAGCGTGATCCGGCCGCCGGCCAGAGCGGGGTCGAAGGTGATCGTGCCCCCGTCGGCGATCAGGCCGAGGGCCTCTCGCAGCGAGCCCGCACCGCTGTCGTCCAGGGTGGTCACCACGAGCTCGGTGGGAGGCGGGATCGGCACGATCTCGACCAGGTCGAAGCGAGCTTCGCCGCTGGCGGTGCCGTTCGGGAACTGGAAGCTGTAGCCCCACACCTCGTTGAGATTGAGACCGTCGTCAGGGGCGCCGGCCGGCTGATCAGCGCTGCGAACGAAGCTGGTCATCGGGATCGAAACCCGGTCCCAGCCTTCCACCGCATCGGTGAAGGTGGCCTCGAACCGCTCGGCGGTGTCGGGACCCTGGTACACCCGGACATAATCGACCAGGTACTCCTGCGGATAGGTGTTCGCCGGATCGACGGCGCCACCGAAGTTACCGCCGATGGCAAAGTTGAGCAGCAGGAAGAAGGGCTTTTCGAATACCCAGGGACCGGGCACGTCAGCCGGCTCGGCCTCGTGGTACTGGATGCCGTCGACGTACCACTTGATCAGATCCGGCTCCCACTCGACGGTAAAGGTGTGGTACTGCTCGTCGACCCGGTTCGGGGCAAAGTCGTAGATGTCGCCGAAGGCGTTCCCCCCGTTGTAGCCCGGACCGTGGATCGTCCCGAAGATCTCGGTCGGCTCCCGGCTGACGTATTCCATGACGTCGATCTCGCCGGCTCCGGGCCAGGGGTTGTAGGTGATATCGGTGCCGAGGCTCCAGAACGCCGGCCACAGGCCGTCGCCGCCGGTCGGGACCTGGATCCGCGACTCGATCCGCCCGTAGGCGAACTCGGCCTTGTTCTGGGTGACCAGGCGGGCCGACTCGAACTCGCATGGTCCGTAGTAGCACTCCTGTGACCCGTCAGCCTCGTCGAGCGTGATCACGAGGTTGCCTGAACCGTCGGTCTGGGCATTGGCGGGATCGTCGGTGTAGTACTGCAGCTCCTCGTTGCCCCACCCATTCTTGCCGTCTGGGGTGGTGTCACCGATTTCGTAGGCCCAGTTCGCCGGGTTCGGCGGGGTGCCGGCCGGATCGTCGAACTCATCGGCCCATGCCAACTCCCAGCCCGAGGGACCGGGGTCGGGGGCTCGGTTGTTCTTGAGGCCGACGGTGATCTCCTCGCCGCCGCCGGCGCCGTAGTACCAAAAGTCGAGGGTCTCGGTTCCGGTCCAGTCCTGGCCGATCGGGAAGTCGCGCACGAGTGCGGCGTCGGAGCCACCGGCGGTAATCGGCTGCCCGTCGAAGGTCAACCCGTTGAAGGTCACAGCCGCGGCGTCACATGGCAGTCCGGTCTCGTTGAACCGGAAGTGGAACTGGAGGTCCTTGCGCTTGTCGCCGTTGAGATCCTGCTCGTGGCGTCGGGCCACACCGGTCTTGCGATCGACGTGGGTCTCGGACGCGTCTCCCAGGGTCACGGTGGTGTGGTCGACCGTTGTGGCGTCGAAGGTGTCGGTGCTGTACAGGTGGACCGGAATCACGCCATTGCCCCTGTTGCAGAACCGGCCCTTGATGTCGATGTCGACGTGGAGGGGCACGGCGGCCACACCCACGTTCTCCACTGCATCCTGACCGGGACGTTCACCGGGGCCATCGATCTCGGCACGGACCGCTGCGAGTTCGGCCGGCCCTTCGGTGTCCCACAGGAACGCTCCCTGCTCGAAGTCATCGAGCAACTTGGGGTCGAACGGGTCGTCGTCGTCGATGAGCACCGAACCCTGGAAGAGGGCGCCGCGTTCGACGTCGACCGGGTTGGTCAGACGGATCACGATCTGCTTGTCGCCGGTGAACTTGGTGTTCTCGAACGTCTCGACCGGGAAGAACAGCTCCGTCTCCTCGCCCCTGGTGAACGTCAGGGTGCCGCTGGTGGGCGTGAAGTCCTCGCCGGGGGTTGCATTGGAGCGCTCGGTGGCGTAGTCGATGCTGACTTGATCCGGATCGTCGGGTCCCAACGGGCGGTTGAGTTTGACGCCGACCTGGCCGGTGGTGCCCTCCTCGATGAAGGTGTTCTGCTGGGAGAAGTTGACGGCCGGGGCCGGCGGTTCGGCGACGCCGTAGAGGCTCACGTTGTCGAAGTAGTAGGCCCTGGGTCCGCCCGTGCCGAGCGTGCCCAGTGCGTAGCCGTGCATCTCGAACAGGCCGAGCCCGTCGTTGGGTGCGCCGTTGCCGATCTCCTTACGCTTGAAGTTCGAGAATGGGAACTCCAGTAGTTGCCAGCCGTCGAAGTCGTCGACGAAGGGCACGCTGAAGCGCTCGGCATCGTCGGTGGTCGAACCAGGGTTGCGATTGTCGAGGATGTCGATGAAGAGCTGGTTGCCGGTGTTCAACCCATACATCCAGAACGAGATTCCCTCGCTGGTCGACCAGTCCTGGGGGATCCAGGTGTCGAGAGCCGGCGGATTGGAGAAGCCGTGGATGAACCCGGCGAAGGCGGAGGCGTCGACGTTCAGCTGCAGGACGCTGTTCGGCTCGCCTATCTCCGGGAGCACGGGGGCGGGGGGCGTGGTCGGGTTGGCGAGCGACACCGGGCTGCCACCGCTGAAGGTGCAGAATCCGAGCGGTAGCGCACCGGCCGGGCATGGCGCACCGCCGAAGGGAAGGCCGCTCTCGAAGTCGTCGATGATCGTGCCGGTGCCGGGGCCACCGGTGTCCGGCGGCTCGACGGTGAAGTTCCAGTAGTCGGTGCGGAAGTTGACGTCGGTCGAGACGCCACCGCCGGTGTCGTTGCCGATGACGGCGAACACGACGTTGATCAGCTGACCGTTGCCGCCGCCGGCGACCGGGGTCGGGTCGAGGACACCGTTGCCGCCGGTGAAGAACGAGTTGTCGTCGAAGAAGTCGGCGAGCGGGAGCGAGACGAGCTGCCAGCCACCCCCACTCGTGGCGCAGGGTCCGGTCGAGGACACGACACAGTTGAACTGGAACTCGTCGTCGTCGCCGGGGTTGGCGGCGTCGTCGCCGTTGTCGTCGTCCTGGAGGTTGATCTCGAGTGTGTAGTCCTGGTCGGCGTTGGGGTTGATCCAGAAGTTGAAGTACTGGGTGCCCGACAGGTCGGTGGGGTTGGTGCGGCCGAAACCGCCGTAGAACCCGGGTGTGCCGCCCGAGCCCCAGCCGGTCTCGAGGGAGAACGCGCCACCGTCGGCCGGGGGCAGGTCGGTGTTGTTGGCATTGATGCCGCCACCACCCGCACCGGTGAAGGTGAACCAGTCGTTGCCGGACGGGTCGCCGTGCTCCATGTCGTCGAAGACGACCTCGACGCCATCAGATGGTGCCGCCGACGCCACGATGGTGCCGGCAGGGCTGACCACCAGCGCCGCCATCACTGCCAACGCAGCCAAGATCGCCGTCAAAGCTTTCGCCGCCGGTCCGCGATTACGTCCCATGTACATCCCCCGATGCCTTCTGGTTGTCACTTGAGTATGCCGGTTGTGGGAGCGCTCCCATGGGAGCGCTCCCACATGGTAAACCGAGCAGAAATCCACGTCAACCTGCAACTGTAACCTTTTGCCTCCAAGGATCTGCAGAATCACGTCCCTCCAACGGGAGGCCGAACGACAAACTCCGATCCGACGAACGTCGAACGACCGACGTCGAGCCGACAAGGGACGTTGTTCCATGTTGCCGGTCGACCGGATCGGTGATCATCAAGGAGAACCGGTGTCGAGGAGGTGGTCGAGGGTGTTGAGTCGGCTGTTTGTCCCATTCCTCGTGACCCTGGGCCTGAGTCTGTCGACTCCCGTCGCTCATCGGGGGACCGGCACTGCCGGCGACGCCGTTGCCGGTGATGCGTCGACCATTCAGCACACCCCCGGCACCCTCTACCCGGCAACACCGATCGACTGCCCCATCGAAGTCCCGGCGGAACCGGAGGTGACCTGCAGTGTCCTGACCGTTCCCGAGGACCACGACGAGCCGGCCGGACCGACTGTTCGGCTGCCCTACGTCATCATCCACAGCTCCGCCGCCGATCCCGAGCCCGACCCTGTCGTGTTCACCTCGGGTGGCCCCGGATACAGCGCACTGCCATCGGTCTGGGCGTTCGCCCAATCCCCCCTCCTCGACCATCGAGACATCATCATCACCGAACAGCGGGGCAACCGCTATTCACAGCCGGCGTTGCAGTGTGACCCCTCGATCTGGTGGGATGTCGAGTCGGGATCAACGCCATGTCTTGATTCGTTCCGATCCCGCGACATCGACCTCACCACCTATACCACCGACTCCATGGTCCGAGACCTCATCGCCCTTCGACAGGCGCTGGGCTACGGGCAGTGGAATCTCTACGGCTCCTCATTCAGCACCTCGCTGATGCTCCTGCTCATGGAGGCCGACCCCGGCGGCACCCGAAGTGCGGTGTTACAGTCGGTGAAACCACCCAACGAGACCACCTTCGCCCATGAGGCCGACTCGGCACTGCGGGCAATCGAGCACCTGTTCCAAACCTGTGGCGACAACGAGCGGTGCCGACGCGCTTTTCCCGACCTGGAGGAGCAACTGTTCGCCGTGATCCGGCGGTTGAATCGAGCACCGGTCCACGTCGAGTTCGAGACGGCAGGCGAAACCGAGATCACCACCGTCGAGATGGACGGTGATACGTTCCTCGACTGGGTCGTGATCGCTCAGCTCTATCAGCCGGTCTATCCCCCGTTCGGGGCCGCCTACCTTCCGCTGGTCATCAACGACGTTCACGGAGGTGGCACCGAGCTACTGGCCGGAGCAGCCAGGCTGTTCCGGGACGGGTGGTTGGATGACCCCGATTGGTCGTTAGGCCTGCTACTGGCCGTCAATTGCCAGCAGGACCTCCCGGCTGCCGGAAAGGAACGGCCGGCCGCCGATCTGGCCGCATCCGACCGTCTGGACGGCTTCTTCCGATCATCGGCGCAGCGGGACATCTGCGCCGCCTGGAATCTCGAGCCCCAACCTCCGGCCGCCGAGGAGTACGTGCGAAGTGACATCCCGGCGCTGATTCTGGCCGGGGCCTTCGACCCGGTCACACCCCCGCTGTGGGGCCGGACCACGGCCGAGCATCTGACCACTGCCACCTTCGTGGAGTTCCCGGGGTACGGCCACAACGTCGGCACCGACAACCCGTGCGCCGCCGCCCTCGAGGCTTCCTTCGTCGAGGATCCGTCGGCCCCGCTCGACACCGCGTGTGTTGCCTCGGCCCCGAACCCCGAATTCGTGACACCGGCCGACGTCTATCTTGCCCCGAGGCTGGTGCAGAGCCGGCGGGAGATCAGCATCGGGGACCCCCGGGGAGTCGCCTGGTTGGAGGCTCTTGCCGTCGTGAGCATCGTCGGCATGTTCGGCCTCCTGGCCGGGCTCATCATCGGGGGCGGGCTGTGGCTGCGACGGCGACTCCGGCACCGCAATGCTGCGGTGGGCGGCCCCCGAGCCGGCTGGACCGCCCCGGTTGGCTACGGCCTGGCTCTCGCCGTCACCGCGGCCACATCCGCCGTCCCGGTCCTACTCACGGAAATCGCCGACGCCTACCCGAACAGTCACGAACTCGGGGTTCTGGTCGGACCGAGCCGCGACCTGATGGCGGCCACACTGGCGGCGTGGATCATACCCCTCACCGGCCTTCTGGTTGTCGCCCTCACCGCCCTGACGGCGTGGGCCTGGACGACCCGACGGTGGCACGGGATCTTCCCGGTCACAACCACACTCGTGGTGCTGTTCGCCCTACCGATGATGTACCTCTGTCTGCGATGGGACCTGTTCACCATGCTCTGGAGAGGCTGATTCGAACCGGTCCCGATGCCGATGCCGGCGATGGCGGCCTTCAACCCACTCGCCGGAGCACTCGCAACGAGCCCGCCGCCGAGACCTCGGAGAACCGACCGGATTCCAGCGCCGGGAGGTAGATCTCCTCGTAGGGCGGGCGCCCGCCATCGGCCGGGTCGGGGAAGACGTCGTGGATTGCCAGGAGGCCGCCCTCGGCCAGCTGCGGCGTCCACAGCCGGTAGTCGTCGCGGGCCGGCTGCACCCCGTGGCCCCCGTCGATGAACAGCATCGACAGCGGCGTGGACCAGTGCCGGGCCACGGCGGCCGACAGTCCGACCACGGCCACCACAACCGCTTCGAGACCGGCATCGTGGATGGTGCCACGGAAGAAGGGCAAGGTGTCCATCTCCCCCACTCGGGGATCGACCAGGTCGGGCTCATGCCACTGCCACCCGGACTGATTCTCCTCAGAGCCCCGATGATGATCGACGCTGTACAGCACGGTCCCGGCCCGAGCGGCCACCGGTCCCAGATAGCAGGCCGACTTGCCGCAATAGCCGCCGACCTCGAGAAACGGTCCGAGGTTGGGATCGGCAGACGTCGCCGCCGCAGCCAACGAGAGCCCCTCGTCGTCGGGCATGAAGCCGCGGGCCGATCGGGCGATGGCCAGCTCCCGTTCGGTCAACGGAGTCGTCATCGTGATCCGAGCCGGACCAGCCACCCCGCCGGCCGCCGAGCACCACAAGCCGGAGTCTCCGTCGCCACCTAGAGGTGCATGGCCGATTCGGCGGCCTCGACGACCTCGCTGGGGCGGGCGAACACCTTGTGCAGCAGCAGGAACTTGCCCAGCCACACGAGGAAATAGCCGGTGAGACTGCCGATCAGGATCATGACGGTGGCCTCGAACAGCCGATCGGCGGCCTCGGCCAGGGTGGTCGACACCACCAGCCCGACCAGGGCGATGGTCCAGAACGGAACCACCTCCGAACGCAGACTCGAGCGACCCTTGACTTGCCAAACCCATTGCCGACTCATGAAGTACGCTGGAACGGATGCGGTCGCAGCAGCGAAGGTGTTTCCCCCACCGCCGCTCCAGGCCCACCAGTTGATGGCCATGAACAGCAGCAACTGGTGGTTCACCACGTTGATCAACGACACCACGAGATAGCGGCTCATGCGTCCGACGTGACGATCGAACAACGAGCGCACGGTCCCGGAGGTGGATTGTCCAGAGGAGTGCCCCATGCTGTGTTTCGTAGAAGTCAAGACCTTCAAGGCTATCCAGTCGTCACGCCCGGCCCCGATATGAGGCACGGTCGGCGCCGATACGATCATCGTCACCAGGTGTATGGACACATCCGCTACCGAGACACTATGAGACTTCGGGTGACGATGGGCGTCGCCTTCGCTCTTGCCGTCATGGCCACGGCGTGCGTCCCCGACGAGTCGGGCACCGCCACCGTCGACCCGTTCGACAACAACGCGTCCCAGACCGTGTCCGAGCCACCGAACAACACCATCGGCTCGACCCGGCGCACCATCCCCGAGGAGGCACCCTCGTCGACCGGGGCCACCGTGACGTTCCCCACCACCGAGCCCGAGCTTGGGCCCCTTCCGGAGCCTCCGTGGGCCGGTGAGCGGTTCGATCTCCAGCCCATCGCCCAAGCCTCGACGATGCTGGGCTTCGCCACCCGATCCGGGACCGACGACCTGTGGCTGACCGAACGTGACGGCCGGGTTCGCGTGGTGCAACGCCGGGTGTCGCTCGATGGCGAATACGAGGCGGTCAAGATGCTCAACACGGTGGTGCTGGACATCACCGACCAGGTCGGCACTGCGGGAGAGGGAGGTCTGCTGGGGCTCGATTTCTCCACCGACGGCGACTACCTCTATGTCAGTTACACCGACAAAGATGGCGGCTCGGTGGTAGCCGAATACCGAATGGGTCCGATTCAGGCTCTTCCCGAGACCGAACGCATCGTGATGACCGTGCCCCAGCCCTACGCCAACCACAACGGCGGCCAGATCACCTTCGGACCCGATGGTTTCCTCTACTTCGCCCTGGGCGACGGAGGCAGTAGCGGTGACCCCGAGGGCAACGGCCAGAACCTCGACACCCTGCTCGGGTCCATTCTCCGCATCGATCCGTTCGAGTCGCCGGAAAACCGGAGCTATGCCGTTCCCGCCGACAACCCGTTCGTCGACCGGTTCGACGCCAGACCCGAAATCTGGCTCTACGGTGTGCGCAACCCGTGGCGATTCTCCTTCGATCACGCCACCGGCGATCTGTGGATCGGCGATGTCGGCCAGAACGAGATCGAGGAGATCGACTGGTTGCCCAACACCGGAGTGAGGCCGGCCGGTTACGGGGCCAATCTGGGCTGGGACATCATGGAGGGTGACCGGTTGTTCGAGGGCGACGCGCCCCCCGCCGATCATGTGGCCCCGGTGTTCACCTACGGCCACGACTTCGGTCGATGCTCGGTAACCGGTGGCTACGTGTACCGCGGCGAGCGGAACGAGAACCTCACCGGTGCCTACGTTTTCGCCGACTACTGCAGCGGCGAGGTCATCGGACTCAGGATTCTGGACGACGGTCGGATCCTCGTGTCCCCACTGGAGTTCGACCGCCGGCTGGGGCAGGTGGTTGCCTTCGGCCAGGGTCCGGAGCAGGAGCTGTACGTGCTGGAGGCCGACGGCGTCGTCTCCCGCATCCAGCAACAGCAATGGGGGCGGGAGACCGAGGTCTTCGAAGGCGACGAGGCGATCCCGGCCGGACGGTATCGGGTGGACGTCCAAGCGGGGCCCGACGATCCCGTCATCGCCGATTCCGGCGGGGACTAGGGCAAATCAGCCTAGGGACAAATGGGTCCGGGGACTGGCCATCAAAGACCGGTGGACTATACTGGGCCTTCCAACCAACACACCCCGCATCCTGTTCTCCCGATCAGGATGCAGCCAGTGGCCTCTGACGCTCACAACCCGCCAGCGTCAGAGGCCACACCCGTTTTCGGGCCTCGTCGTCGGTCTGCACCAGCGGGGACGGGATGAGGGCCGTGCCCGTCGTCAGAGCTTGTAGCGGTAGACGTTTGTCTCCCGGGGCTCGAAGCCGAGGCGCCGATAGAGGCGGTTTGCCGCCTCTCGCGACGGCCTCGAGGTGAGGTCGACCGTGGTCGCGCCGGCCTCGGCGGCCATGGTCAGGGCATGACGGTTCAAGGCTGCGCCCACGCCGCGGCCCCGGGCCTCGTCATCCACCACGACATCCTCTATCCAGGCCCGTATCCCGGTGGGGATGGGGAACAGCACCAACGTCAGGCTGCCCAGAATCCGTCCGTCGACCCGGGCCACCAGCAGGCGGGACGCCTCGGATGCGGCGATCGTCTCCAGCACCTTCCTGGACGGCGGCGGGTTGGAGGAAGACAGTTGGGGGATGAGCCGTTCGAAGGCGGCCACCACCTCGTCGGTCACCTCGGTGATCTCGCTGATCTCGGGATCGGCGGTGGCTGTGTGGTTGTCAGCGTTCGCATCAGTGCTCATCGGTCTACCCTGCTCATCGATCCACCCTGCTCTTGTGGCTACCCTCTATCCCGGCGGACCGTTCCAGCCGGGACGTCGGCGTACACGCCTGCCAGTATGGTCCGGAATGGGCATCGTGCGCGGCCTGAAGCGCGTCTCGGTGGGAACCTCGACCGGGCTGGACCGTCCGGACTACGTCAGCGTACGACCGTCCGGTAGTGTGGTGGTCGATGGACTACCTGGAATGGACAGCCGATCGTCCCGAGCTGGACAACCCGATCATGATCCTCGCATTCGAGGGCTGGAACGACGCCGGCGAGGCTGCCTCGTCGGCGGCCGCCCACATCCGGGACCGTTTCCTCGGTGAGGAGTTCGCCACCATCGATCCCGAGCCGTTCTACGACTTCACCACCAGCCGGCCCACCATCCGGCTGGAGGAGGGCGCTCGGGTCATCGACTGGCCCACCAACAGCTTCTCGGCGATCACCGGCGACCACACCTCCCGTGACCTCATCGTCATGGTCGGGGTCGAGCCGCAGCTCCGGTGGCGAACCTACACCGAACAGGTCGTGACCATGGCCGAGGAGTACGACGTGGACATGGTGGTGTCCCTCGGTGCGCTCATCGCCGATGTCATCCATTCCCGGCCCACCCCGATCTACGCCTCGTCCTACGACCCCAAGCTCATGCGGAAACTCGACCTGGAGCCCTCCAGCTATGAGGGTCCAACCGGCATCGTCGGAGTCATCAACGAGGCCCTGCGGTCCATGGGCTACGGAGCGGTGTCGTTGTGGGGCACAGTGCCCAGCTACGTGCCGCATGCCACGTCGCCCAAGGCCGCACTGGCCCTGGTCAACCGGGTGGCCACCCTGCTGGACATCACGGTGCCGACCACGGCCCTCGAGATCGCAGCCGCCGCCTACGAACGCCAGATCAACGACCTGGTGGACGACGACGCCGACACCAAGGCGTACATCGAACGGTTGGAGCAGGAGTACGACTCCAGCATGGGTCCCGACTCGGGTCGCGAGCTCATCGAGGAGCTGGAACAGTTCCTCCGCGATCGAGGCGAGTAGCCCACCTCCTTCCTCGAACTTTGAGCCCGGGACGACCCTCATTCCTCGAACTTTGAGCCCGGGACGACCCTTGAACGGGTCGTGGGCGGCTCAAAGTTCTGCTGAGGTGATCGGTCAGTGCCAGACCAGACCCCGGGGCAGGTCGTAGTAGACCTCGGTGGTCTTGCCCTCGATGGCGTCATAGGTGTGGGGGCCCCACAAGTCGAAGTTGGCCAACGGATGGGGCAGTTCGTGGCGACCGAACCAACCGACGTCCAGGCACTCCTGGGGATGGGGAGTCAGTTCACCGCCCACGGCTCGGCACAGAAACACGATGCTGTACAGCGGTACCCGACTGAAACCGGCCCGCAGCCCGTCGAAGATGGCAATGGGACGCACAACCTTGCACAGGATGCCGGTCTCCTCGTGGACCTCCTTGACCGCCACCTCAGCCGGTGAGTAGCCGACATCGGCCCAGCCGGTGGGATAGAGCCAGACCCCGGAGTCGGCCCGCTGAATCAGCAGCAATCGCCCCTTGTCGTCGGTCACGGCCGATCCCACCGCCACCTTTGGGGTGACGTAGCCGGCAACCCGATGCCCCACCGAACGAAGCCAGGCCTCGACAGAGGTCTCGGGCGCAGTCCGATCCTCGGGAGCCTTCAGCCGATGCTCGGCCGCCGAACGGATGTCGCCGGCGATGGCCAGAATCTCGTGATACCGCTCGACCTCGAAACCACTGTCGGTAAAGGCCAACCCGGTCCGAGCGATGGCGGCCAACGCCTCGGACCAGCGGTTCAGATCTTCGGTGGAGGCCGCCCGATTGGGCTTGGAGCGCGGCGGCAACGGGCCGCCAGCGCTGTCGGAAGCCGCTGCATCGTCTGCCATCGGATTCAACATAGGGCAAACATCGCTATCCGTCGATGTCGCCCACGACCTCTCGCACCACGGACTCCCGACCCACCGTGGAGCCGATGCCGCCGTGGGCCGAGCCGTTGCCCACGATGTCGGACAGGGCGAACGTGATCTCCTCCACGATCTGACGGTCGGTCACCTTCTCCCCCTCTGGCATGGTGACGTAGAAGCTGTCGACGGCCTGGGGGCCCAAGGTCTGGATCTTGGCCCGACGGATGTCGAGCTGCAGCTCCTGCATCTCCTTGGTCAGCAGGTAGAGAAGGCCGATCTGGTCCGGAGCCTGGACCTCGATGACAGTGGCCCAGTCCGAGATTTCGTTGTCGACCAGGACCTTGTGCCGCGGTGGCGAGGCCGAAAGGCGACGCCGGTAGCGCGCCTGGTCCTTGGCTCGACGCTGAATCCGGGCCCGAAGAGCCAGCCGACCGTCCAAGGCCCGGTTCACCGTCTCGTACACCTGGCCCCACTCGATCGGCCCGGTTTCCGGCATGACGAAGGTGAACTCATAGGCCGCCATCGAAACGTCGTTCGAGGTTGCGGAGTGGGAGGCGGCGTCGACGATCTCCAGACCGTGCACGGCCAATGCACCGGCCAGGGCGGAGAACAGACCGATACGATCGTGGGCCACCACCCGCAGGGTGTTGTCCTGGCCGTCGAGGTACCGCACGCCCCGGTTCATGATCTCGACAATCCTGTCGTCGGGGAACTCCCGGACCGCCACGTCCTGGATCCGACCGCCCTCCAGCACATGGGTGGTGCGATTCACCAGCTGCTCCAACAGGCCGGCCTTCCAGGTGCCCCACGCCGACGGACCGGTGGCCAAGGAGTCGGCCTCGGTGAGAGCGGCGAGCAGATCCAGGAATTCGACCGTGTCGACGGCGGCGGCCACGGTGCGGATGGTGCCGGGATCCGACAGGTCGCGGCGAGTGGCGATATCGGGCAACAGCAGATGATGGCGGCACAAATCGACCAGCACAGCGACGTCGTCGTCGGCATAACCCATGCGCTCAGCCATGGCGGCGATGATTTTCTGACCGACCTCGGTGTGGTCGCCGGGGTAGCCCTTGCCGATGTCGTGGAGCAAGGCACCAATCACGAGCAGGTCTGGTCGGGTGACCCGACCGACCAGAGCCGAGGCGTTGACGGCGGCCTCGCAAAGGTGACGATCCACGGTGAAGGTATGGAGAACGTTGCGCTGGGGCCGGCACTGCACATTGGTCCACTCGGGAAGGATGCGTTCCATGAGCCGGAAGTGGTCCAGGTCCTCGATGACCTTGACCGCCGGTCGACCGGCCAGCCACAATGCGGCGAACAACTCCCGGGCTTCGGCCGGCCACGGATCGGGCATCCCGGTCCAGTTGTCCTCGAGCCACCGCAGATCATCCCGATCGATGATCATCCCCCGGTTGGCCGCCTCGGCCGCCAACCGCAATGGCAACAGGCGGTCGTGGGCCCGATCGTGCAGCGACATCGGGGCCAGAACCCCGGGGCCTTCGGCGGCCCGATGCTCCCGGCTCCACCGGCCCCAGGCCTCGTCGCTGCACCAGGCGATGCGCCGGGCGGCCCGCGCCAACTCCAGCATGAAGGGGCCGCTCCCCTCGTAGCCCATGGCCTCGGCCACCGCGTCCTGGTCGTCGAGGATGAGGATATCGCCGGCCCGTCCGGCCAGACGATGCAGCTCGACTCTGGCCCGCAGCAGTAGATCGACCTCGACGTCGAGCCCGTACAGGAACTCCTCGGCGAATCCGGGCATGGCCCGTGAAGCCCATCCCATGGCGTGGATGTCGCGCAGCCCGCCTCGACCTTCCTTGACATTGGGTTCGATCTGGGATGCGGCGTCACCCCGCTCGTCGTGGCGGTCGGCCACACTGTGGGCCAGCTTGTCCATCAGCTCATCCCGGCGGGTGGCCCACGCCTTGGCCGTCAGCTCATCGATGCGGCGCTGAAGCTCGGGATTGCCGACGATGAGTCGGGTGTCGAGGAAGGCGGTGGCCCATTCGAACTCCTCGGCCAGCAGGGTCTCGGCCTGATCGAGGGTGACCACCACATAGCCCAGATTCAGGCCCCGATCCCAGGCCGGATACCAGAGGGCCTCGGCCAGGTCACCGCCGTCGGCGTGCTCGGTGTGGACCAGAACCACGTCCACGTCGCTGAAGGGAAAGAGCTCCCCCCGGCCGTAGCCTCCGACTGCCAGCAGCGCCATATGGGCCAGGTCGTCGATGCGCTCCTCGGCCACGGCTCGGAACCAGTCGTCGGTGACCTGGGCGTGGGCTCGCACATAGTCCCGGCCCGACAATTCCGGGGCCACCAGCAGGGGTTGCCGCTTGCTCATCGCCGGTCCGGTTTCCCCTCGGGCCGCTCGAGCAGTTGGGGGAGACGTTTGAAGAACACCGATCGGGCCAGCACCTCGGCGAAACCGGCCCTGAGGGCCCGGTCGTAGCCGTCGCTGTCGACATGGGGCCCGAACCCGATGACCGGGGCGCCGCCGGTGCAGAAGTCGCCCAGGACCTCGGCCGGACAGCGATCGAGGTCCACCAGGATCAGGTCGGGCTCAAGCTCCATGACCTGAGCCGGATCGTCGACGAACCGCACGCCGGCCCCGAATCGAGATCGATCGAACAGGTTGGGGACGTAGGCAACGATCATCGGTCGACCTGCCGGGTCGGGCCGGCACCGTTCGCCGGTCGGCGGCGAAGATGGACGTGGGCCTTGGCCGCTCCCCACATCAGGCCCGATTCGTGGACGTCGGGACCGAGATCGGAGAAGGCGGCGGGGGTCAGGTCATACACATCGTCGGGGTTGATGGCCACCGCATGGTCGTCCCGTTGCACCTCGGGGACTCCGCGCCGGGCCAGAATCTCGGTGGGATATCGACCGGCGGTGCGGATCAGGGTCAGGGGATTGGTCCACTGCTGATCGATATCGAGGGCCAGCAGCTCGTCCAGCCTGGTACCGATGTCATCAGCAGCGACCTTGCCGGCGGCCGCCGCCTCGTGCCGCGTCTCATCGGGAAGAGGCCCGGGGTGACGCCGTTCGACGGCCCGCTCGACCCAGCCGGGCAGAGCGAGTCTCACCGACTCAGCCAGCCGGGCGCCGTAGTCGGCCAGCTTGCGGTCATCGTCAGGATCGGCCTGGGCCATGGGGCGACGGCTCAACCCCTGAACTCGACGGCGCGCCGGATCGACAGCTCGATGCGACGGCGGGAGGGATCGACCGACAGAACCTTGACTCGAACCTCGTCGCCGGGAGCCACCACCGCCTCCGGGCTCGACACCCGGTATTCGGCCAGTTCCGAGAGATGGACCAGGCCCTCGAACCCCTCGATCAGCACGAAGGCCCCGAAATCGACGAGCCGGGTCACGGTGCCGACCAAGATCGAATCGGGTTCGATGGCCTTGAGCGGATCGTCGGTGGTTTGACGGATGGAGAGGCCGATACGACGCTTCTTCACCTTGACATCGAGCACCTTGACCTCGACCTCGTCACCCACCGACACCACATCGGCCGGCCTGCCCACCCGGTACCAGCTCAGCTCCGACAGGTGAACCAGGCCGCTGACCCCACCCAGGTCGACGAACGCCCCATAGTCGGCCAGGGACTGGACCGTACCTCTGCGGACCTCTCCCACCTTGAGCGAGCTCATGAACTCCTGGCGCTCCTTGCGCTGCTCCCTCTGGAGGATGGCCCGGCGACTCAGCACCAGCTTCTCCCGGCGGGGGTCGATCTCCAGGATCTTCAGATCCAGCGTCTGGTCGAGGTAGGGCTCGAAGTCCTGGACCGGGCTCAATTCAAGATGCGATGCCGGCACAAAACCACGAACACCGGCATCGACCACCAGACCCTTGCGGCTGGCCGACACCACCCGGCAACGAACGGTCTCGCCCTTCTTTGCGTGCTCGATGAGCTTGGTCCAGGCCTGGCGCTTCAGGGCCCAGCTCCGCGACAGGACCACGCGATCCTTGGGATCTTCGCGGGCCAGTTCGACACCGAAGACCCGGTCCCCCACCGACAACACCTCGGACGGCGCCTCGTTGTGGAGGCCGAAGTTTCGGCGGCTGATGACGGCCTGGCGTCCGTCGTCAAGGGTGAGTTCGACCTCGTCGGCGGACACCGCCGTCACGACCCCCTCCACCGTTTTGCCCAAATGGGGTGAGGCCGGAGCGGGCCCTCCCGACGGGGGTGGAGGTACTACCGGAGTTGATGCACCGGGCGGGGGAGGCGGCGGGCTCGGCGCCTCGGCCGCATTGGACTCGGCAACGACCGGCTCACCGGACTCAGCAGATACCGCCTCCGACACCACCGACTCGACAGACTCCGCAACCACCGACACACCGGACTCGCCAGATACCGCCTCCGACACCACCGACTCGACAGACTCCGCAACCACCGACACACCGGACTCGCCAGGTGCCGCCTCCGACACCACCGACTCAACAGACTCCGCAACCACCGACACACCGGACTCAGCAGATACCGCCTCCGACACCACCGACTCAACAGACTCCGCAACGACCGGCGGGGGCGAGGCTTCTATCGACGGAGCCGGGGTTTCGTTCGCGCCATTGCCCTCTGCGTCGGCAGAAACGGGATCCTTCTGGTCACCGGTTTCGGTGTTTGTGGGCTCGTCGAGACCACTCATAACACCAGAGTAGGCACGAAAGTGGGCAATTGTGGTATCTGACCGGGGGGAGAACCGGGAGTAACGAAACGGTTACCCGGCTCGCTCCGACTCCCCCATTGCGGCCGACCGGGACGGACTATTGCCGGGCGAATGGCTGTAGGGTCTGGGGTCGGAATGGAACGAACAGCGCACGGCACGATCGATGTTGACGGCTACCTCAACCGGCTGGGCTTCGAGGACCGGCCGGAGGTGACCATCGATAGTCTGCGCAGGCTCATGGACGTTCATCTCCGCTCGATCCCATTCGAGAACCTGGACGTCTACTTCCAACGGGGCATCGGGGTTGACCCCGAGGCGGCGGCACGCAAGATCGTGGAGGGCGGTCGGGGCGGCTGGTGTTTCGAACTGAACGGGGCGTTCGCCCTGCTACTGGCCGAACTCGGATTCGACGTGAGGCTGCTCGGGGCGGCGGTCCTGTTGGACGGGCCGAATCGAACGGTCGATCACGTGACGCTGGAGGTGACGCTGGAGCAGCCGTACCTGGTCGACGTCGGCTTCGGCGATGGCTTCATCCGCCCCCTACCCCTGAACTCCACCGAGGATCTCGACGGCGGCTGCGGTCGGTTCCGGTTCATGCCCAGCCCGGAGGGAACGACACTGGTACGACTGACGGGGACGGTTGACGAGGCTGCCGGAGCCGAAGGTGAAGCCGGGACAGGGTCGGAGATCGGACTGGAGCCCCAATACCGGTTCCGCCGGGTGGCCCTGACCATGGACGACTTCGCCCCTGCTTCCGAGCGGCTCTACTCCGACACCGAATCCACCTTCCGGTCCGGACCGATGGTCACCCGACTGCTCGAGCACGGTGCCGATCGAGTCACCCTTCTGGCCGACGAGCTGCGGGTCACGGTGGGCGGCCACCGTCGCACCACCACGGTGAGCGAGACAGCCTGGGTTCAGGCTCTACGGCAGTGGTTCGGGATCGATCCCACGGCCATCTGACCGGGCCCACCGCCCTTTCCTCTGCTCACATCACCGCACTCCACGAGTTTTGGTCGCTCATCGTCCCCCGACCGGGACGAATCGACGCGGAACCTGGCCGCTACCGGAACGCATGGATGCAGAACTTGCCGGGGTCAGCTCTCGATTCCGATGGCGGTGAGAGCCGCCTCGGGCTCGGCCACCATACCGGTGTAGAACGGGCCGAACTCGGCGTACACGGCCGAGGCCTGGTCGTAGCGCATGGTGTACACCACCTCCTTGAGCACGTCGGGCCCCACGGCGAACAGGGTGACCCCCCACTCGAAGTCGTCGAGGCCGGTCGAGGCGGTGATGAGCTGCACCAGGCGGCCGGCAAACTTGCGACCGCTGGTCCCATGCTCGTACATCAGCTCCTTGCGGCGTTCATAGGGCTCGGTGTACCAGTTCTGTTCCGGGTTGCGCCGCTTCGACATGGGGTAGAAGCACCACGCCTGTTTGCCGTCGGGCGGCATCTGGGGGTACAACCGGGCGTTGCGCATCTGCTCGGGCAGCCCTTGGGCATACTCGCTGAGCTCGGTGATGGACACATAGCTGTCCGCCACCTCGAGGCCGGCCAGTTGGAGATCGGTCTGTAGAGTGCGCAGGGCCCACAGGCCGGGTGCCAGGGCCATCACGGCGAGATCGGCCTTGTGGCCCAACATGACCACGGTGACGACCTGGACTCCGTTTGCCGTGGCCTTGTCGATGGAGGACAGCACATCGGTGCGGTCGAGTAGCGGCGTTGGCTTGCAGAACAGGTGGAGAACGGCGACGCCCTCGCTCGGGGTGTCGGGCGGCGTGTCGGCTGCGGGTTGCCCGGCCGGGCTCACCGCGGCTTCCGGTAGGGTCGGGGCTGCAGGCTCGGTCTTGTCACTCACTGTCTCCAGTGTAGTGATGACCTCGGGCCCTCAGAGCAGCTCGTCGGGACTGTAGACCTTGGCCCGGCCGTTGCGGGTGAACCCGAGCACGGTCATGCCGGCTCGCTTGGCCGTGGCCACGGCCAGAGCCGACGGGCCGGAGACCGCCACCAGGGCGGTGAAACCGGCGGCCCACGCCTTCTGGACCATCTCGAACGAGGCCCGTCCCGAGACCACCAGGGCCATGTCCTGAGCCGGCAGCCGGTTGTCCAGCAAAAGCCGGCCGTTGACCTTGTCCACCGCGTTGTGGCGCCCGATGTCCTCCCGTACCACGGCCGGCTCACCACGACGGTCGATGGCGGCGGCGGCATGCACCGAACCGGTGGAATCGAACAACGGCTGGGACGCCCGCAACCGATCAGGAGCGCAGGCCAACAGGGCCAGATCCCACCGGCCGTGCGGCGGCAGCACTCGAAGGCGCTCGGTCAGGGTCTCGATGGCCTCGGTCCCACAGATGCCGCACGATGACGAGATCGACCCCAGCCGCGCCGTCGGCGTCGGCGCTCGACCCCCGGTTTCAACCGACACGACGTTGAACTCGCTTTCCACCGCCGACCCGGTGCCGCAGTAGCGGATACCACTCACCATGCCCGGTTCCAACAGACCCTCGGCCAGCAGGAAACCGGCGGCCAACTCGAAATCATGGCCGGGGGTTCGCATGGTGGACGACACGATCTCATCGTCGAGGTGGATGGTCAGCGGTTCCTCCACCACCAGCTCATCGGGCTCCCGACCCCCCAAGCCGTCGTCGAGTCGGAACCGCCGGGTGAACACGCTATGGGTACGGGACCGGACCATCAGGACGCCTTACGCGGGCGAGCCGCCGAGCGGAAGAAGTAGGTACCGTTTCTAGGGTACCACCCGGTCCAAGGTGGCCGACAGGTGGTGGGTCATGGGCTCGCCCACCGCGGCCATGGCCATGTCGTAGCTCAGGGTGTCGCCGTCGAAGGTGAACCGCCGGATGGTGCGGTCGACCCTGACCGCCGTGCCGGTCAACACCACATCGGGACAGGTGAATTCGAAACGACCACCGGATTCACCGGGTCTGAAATCGCCGGACAGGGCTTCGATGATGCCGGTGGGTTGGGCGATGACCAGTTCGATGGCAGGGAACCGCCAGTAGCCGGACTCGGCATGAAGGGGCAGGCCGGTCTCGCCGTGCCTGGTCTTCTGGTTGTAGGCAAGGAACGGCTTGCCCACGTGACTGAAGCTGACTTCCTCCACATAGGTGAAGTCGTCGATGGTTGGATACGACCCCTCACCCCGGCCCCGCCAGGTTCCCAACATGAAGGCGAATGGCTCGACGTCGGGATGCAGCTGGGGGGCCGGGTGCGAGGTCATGAACTTGGAGATTAGTCCTCGTCGTCGTCCGGCGCTTCGGTCACCACCGCCTCGGTTGTGAGGAACAAGGCGGCGATGGAGGAGGCGTTCTGCACACCTGAGCGTGTCACCTTGGCGGCATCCACGACCCCGGCGGCCTTCAGATCGCCGTACTCACCGGTGGCGGCGTTGTAGCCGTTCCAGCCTTCGAGCCTGCGGACCTGGTCGACGACGACCCCACCTTCCTCGCCGGCGTTGACGGCGATCTGCTGCAGTGGTGCCTGCAGGGATCGAGCCACGATGCGAGCACCGGTGGCCTCGTCACCCTCGAGCTTCTCGGCCACATCCCATACCGCGGCCTGGGCCCGAAGCAGGGTGACACCGCCACCACAGACGATGCCCTCCTCTATGGCGGCCTTGGTGGTGCTGACGGCGTCCTCGATGCGGTGCTTCTTCTCCTTGAGTTCGACCTCGGTGGCGGCACCGACCTTGAGCACGGCCACACCGCCGGCCAGCTTGGCCAGGCGCTCCTGCAGCTTCTCCCGGTCGTAGTCGGAGTCGGTGTTGTCGATCTCGGCTCGGATCTGCTTGATCCGACCCTCGACGTCGGCCTTTTCGCCGCCACCGTCGACAATGGTGGTCTCGTCCTTCGACACAGTGACCTTGCGGGCGGTTCCCAGCAGATCGAGGCTGGTGGTCTCAAGCTTGAGGCCGACCTCCTCGGATACGACCTGGCCGCCGGTGAGGATGGCCATGTCCTGGAGCATCGCCTTGCGACGATCCCCGAAGCCGGGGGCCTTGACCGCAGCCGCGTTCAACGTGCCTCGGATGCGGTTGACGACCAGGGTGGCCAGTGCCTCGCCCTCGACGTCCTCGGCGATGATCAGCAACGGCTTGCCGGTCTGCATGACCTTCTCCAGCACCGGCACCAGATCACGGACGGCGGAGATCTTGGAGCTGACCAGCAGCACGTAGGGGTCGTCGAGCACGGCCTCCATGCGCTCGGTGTCGGTCACGAAATAGGGGGAGATGTAGCCCTTGTCGAACCGCATGCCTTCGGTGAAGTCGAGCTCCATGCCGAAGGTGTTGGACTCCTCGACGGTGACCACACCGTCCTTGCCCACCTTGTCGATGGCGTCGGCGATGAGCTCACCGATCTTGCGGTCGTTGGCCGAGATGGCCGCGACCTGGGCGATCTGCTCCTTGTCGTCGACCTCGATCGACAGGCTGGAAATGGCGTTGACCGCAGCATCCGTGCCGGCCTCGATGCCTCGCTTGAGCGACATTGGATTCGCCCCGGCGGCCACGTTCTTGAGGCCCTCGGTCACCATGGCGTGAGCCAGAACCGTGGCGGTGGTGGTCCCGTCACCGGCGACGTCGTCGGTCTTCTTGGCCACCTCCTTGACCAGCTCGGCCCCGATGGACTCGAGCGGATCCTCGAGTTCGATCTCCTTGGCTATGGACACGCCGTCATTGGTGATGGTGGGAGCCCCCCACTTCTTGTCCAGAACGACATTGCGGCCCTTGGGGCCGAGGGTCACCCTGACCGCATCGGCCAGAACGTTCATTCCCGCCTCGAGTTTTTGGCGGGCTTGACTGTCAAAAGTAATCTGCTTCGCCATGGTGATTGGCGACCTCCGATTGATAGAACCTAAGGAACTGGATAATTCGTTAGCACTCTACCAAGGGGAGTGCTAACACGCCACCCTCTTCACGGTCGAGAGCCGGATCACTTCCATCAGCCGCCGGGGAAGCCGGAACGGCAAAGCGACCGGCCGACGAGGCATGTCGAACAGCCTTCGTCGTACCGGTCGCCGAGGTTCCCGCGAATCAGTTGCCGGATGGCCGGGCACGGTGTCGTACCGGCGGCCTGTGATCAAGGGCGACCACAGCAGAACAACACTCCTTCGGACCGAACACCGGGATCGTGACCGAAATGAGCCCATCGGCTCAACCAACTGAGCCGGGCGCCTTGGCGGCGGCCGAGGTTTCAGTCCCGGCCGATGTCGGACGACAGGAAACGGGCCGACAGAATCTCCCCCACCTGTTCGGCCACCAGTACCGATGTCTCGCCGAGAGCGCGGTCCCGACCATAGATCTCGACCAGGGACCGAACCTCGAGATCGTCGGGCCGGCCGACGTCATCGGCAATCACGCCAACCACGGCCACCACCGGAACCCCCATCTCCGAGGCCCATCGGTACACACCGCCCACCACCTTGCCCGAGAACGAGCCGGCGTCGAGCCGACCCTCGCCGGTGATGCACAGGGCGGCGTCATGGAGAAGATCGTCGAGCCCGGCCCGTTCGGCCAGCAGCTCGAAACCCGATTGCAGGCGAGCCCCGATGGCCACCAGGCCACCGGCCAGACCTCCGGCGGCACCGGCACCGCTCACCGTGGCCAGATCCACCTCGTATCTGTCGAGATACAGCTGCTGCAGCCGCTCCAGCCGGCGGGTCAGCAGCTTGACCTGGGCCGGCGATGCGCCCTTCTGAGGGGCGAAGACGGTGGCGGCGTCGACGAAGAACGTGTCGACGTCGCAGGCCACCACGATGTCGACCTCCTTGAGCCTTCCCGGCGGGGGCAACGCCTCGAGTGCACCCAGCCCACCGTCGGTCGTGGCCGAGCCACCGAGCAGGACGTAGATGGTGCGGGCCCCGACCTCAACCGCCTGGGCGATCAGCTGACCGGTGCCGACGGTCGACGCCTCCAGCGGGTCGTTGTCCTCCGCCCCACCGGCCAAGACCAGACCGGAGGCGGCCGACATCTCGATGAAGGCTTCGCGACCTTCCAGGCGCCAACCGGCCTCTACCGGTTGACCCAAAGGGCCGGTGACCGTGGTCACCTTGTTGGCCCCGCCCAGGACCTCCAGCGAGCCCTCCCCACCGTCGGCCAACGGCACAACCCGTGGTGTCCAGCCGGCCTCGGCGGCCGCTCCGGCCGCGGCCAAGCCCAACTCGACACTGCCGGCGGTACCACGGAACTTGTCGAACGCCAGGACCACCCTGGGGTCGTCGGAGTCGGCCTGTCTCCGTCGCCGGGACATCATCGGGAATCGGGTGACGTCACCGACAGCCGGCCTCGAGTGGCATCAGATGGGGATGGCGTCGTCGGTCCCGAGCACGACCACGATGTCGGCCAGACCGGCGTCTGCCGGATCATCGCTGAGGGGGGCGGTGCTGTCCAACGGCCCGACCAGTGACTCCAGCCCGGTCCCCAGCGTCTCGGCCACGGCCAAGGCCTCGGCCTCGTAACCCTCGGAGTAGTAGATACCCGATTCCTGTGGCTCCACTGCGTTGCCGGCGGGGATGGTGGAGTACCCGGCCAGCGACAACAGATCGGTTCCCTGGCCGGCTATTCCGCTGCGGTCGGTGGCGTTGAGCACCTGCACCGTCACTTCACCGGGCGGGCGGGCGGCGGAGGCCGTGGTGGTCGTCGTGTCGTCCGTGGTGTCGCCCACGGCCTGATCACCTATGCCCTGGTCGGTCGTGGCTTCACCCGCCATCGAGCCATCGGCCATCGAGCCGTCATCCATCGACCCGTCGTCGACCACGCCATCGGCCCCGGCCTCGGCCTCTTCGGGAGCGGCCGGATCGAGACCCTCCTCGTCGCCACCATCCAGCTCATCGCCGGTTTCCGTACCGTTGTCGGCGGCCACCGTGTCCTCCCCGGAAGGTGCATCCAGACTACGAGTGAGCAGATAGCCACCGACGACCAGGGCAAGCAGCACGACGATCACCCCGCGGAACAGGTCGGTACCCCCGTAGCGGGCACGGCGATCCTGCTCCGGATCGGGGTCCTGATCGTGATAGTCGAACTGGTCGGGGTACGACTCCGCATACGGATCGGCGTAGTGGTCAAGATCGGGGGCTTGTCGAGACATGAAGGTCTCCCTCATCGAGAGCGGGCGCTGTTGCGAGAGGCGGCGACGGCGACTGGCCGTGGCCCCACCGCCCGGGCCGGCTGTGACACGCCAACTCAGCTGACTCAAATGTAGCGTCCCCGGCAGCCTCGCTCCGCACACTGGGTAAACTCTTTGCCGGGGATCGTGCTCGCAGGGTGAACACGCCTCCCCGATCAGGCCCGGGTAGCTCAGCTGGTAGAGCACCGCTCTTGTAAAGCGTAGGTCAGGGGTTCGATCCCCCTCCCGGGCTCCAGCCGCCGTTCGCTGACTCCATCAAACGACAACGGCGACCTTGACGGCTGATCGGCGCAGTGAATCGGCGCCGGTGAAGCAGGGCGATTACGGCAGTGAGATGTAGATCCGGCCCTGGGCCTTGGTGGACTGGACCGCGAGCAGGGAGTTGTCGGGAAGTACGCCCCCGACCGCCCAGCAGACGGGTCCACTGACCCCTTGGGCGGCCCCGAGCGTGGCCGCCAGGTCGAGCGAGTCGCCGGCTCCACACGGCGATGGGGAGGAGGCCAGATCGTTGCCGTCGGCGTCGACCAGGGCCAGCTGCAGGTCGGCCAGCTCCCCCTCGCCCTGGGCCTCGTCGTTGACGATCTGCAAAGCCAGGCGGGCCTCACCGCCGGCGCCGTCGGACTCGACCGACTGCAGCTGGAGTGTCCATGGCTGGGTTTCGGCCCCGTCGGGATACTCGACACGAATGCCGGATCCGGGATCATGGGGGTTGGCCAGCGAACCGATCACGGCTTCGGCATTGCCCTCTCCGGCGGACTGCTCGGCGCCGTCGTCGGAGTCGTTCTGAAGCTGGAACGCCAGGTAGCCGGCGACACCGGCTGCGGCCAAAGCCAGAATTCCGAGGACGGCGTAGAGAATGCGCCGACCCAACCCGGCCGAAGGGGTGGGGGCGTCCATGGGCGACACCGCGGCCCGGGGCGACTCATAGCCGACGCTCGATGCCTGGACGGGAGACTGGCTCGGCCCCGGCTGTTGCGGGGCCGCCTGATAGTCCCCGCCCTGGTACTCAGCGCCGAATCCCGGATCTGTGGGGGCCTGGGGGTCGTAGCCCGTGTCGTCGTAGGCCGGCGAAGGCTGGCTCGGGCTGTAACCCGGGGAATCGTAGGAACCGCTCTCACCGGCCCGGGTATCGAGCGGTCCCGGGGCGATAGAGGCCCGGCCGTCATGTTCCCCGCCGCCATGGGCGATCTCATCGCCGGTCAACGCTGCATTGGCCACCGAATCGTAGGAGGCGGCCAGGTCGTCGCCGGCACTTTCGTAGGACTGCTCGTCGTAGGACTGCTCGTCGTAGGCCTGCTCGTTGTAGCTCGGCTCGTTGTAGCTCGGCTCGTCATACGCCGAATTGGCGAATCCCGGACGAGAGTTGCCGAATCGGCCGGAGAACTCGGATGCGCTCGTGGTGTCGATCACGGGCTGCTCTGTTGTCGGATCCCCGTCGAACTCGACGAAGTCGGACGTCGACGCCCTATCCGGAGCTGCGTCCGACAGCACATCGGACGCCGCAGCCGATGGCGAATCCAACGTCGTGCCGGCCACCGCATCGGCGCCGACGTCGGTCAGCGTGTCGACCCCGGCCTCAACCTGCTCGGTGATGTCGCCACGTTGCGCCTCGGCCTCGGCTTGCAGACGCAGAAACAGCTCACTGCCGGTCTCCCGGGTTGTGCCGGCCAGCTCGGTCAGACCGGCAGCAGCACCGGCTGCCGTGGCGCCGGCCGCCGCCACCTCCGAGGCTCCGGGGCTGTCATCGGGCGCCAACACCGACTCGACCGACGGTTCGGTCCCGACGCCGGTAACCGGCGTCTCGGCCGATTCCGCGGCCCATGCCGTCATGGGCTTGTGATCTCCGGTAACGGCAGCGGCTGCCGCTGCCGCCGATTCATCGGCGTCGACGGTGCCGTTGTCGGGCCAGGGTCGGGACGGTGCGAACTCATCGTGCGAGCCCGAGCCGGGGGGAGCCCAACTCGAACCGGTCGGCGATCCGGACTCGACGGAAGTTCCCGAGGTGTAGGAGCGTCCGGCGTCGCCGGGTACGCCGGCAGCCGATTCATCGGCGGCCGTCGTCAACGACGTGGTATCGAAATCGGTGGCTTCGCCCAGGACGCTGTCGGGGCCCGTGGTCTCGGAAACGGACGCCTCGGCCGCCGTGTCGGGGGCCGAGGTCTCGGAAACGGCCGCCTCGGCCGCCGTATGAGGGGCCGGGCCGTCACCGGTGTCGATCTCGGCCTCGAGACGAGGGCCGTAGCCTTCGGGCCACCACTGACCGTCCAACGCCTCATACCACCCTTGAGGCGGTGGCCATTCATAGAGATGTCCGTCCCAGGCTTTGTATGTTGCCTCAGTCACTGCTCCTACCTACCTCTGCGTCCGGAAAGCCGCACTCGCTATCTCGGATCCTGCCGGAGTCGCACGACTTCGAAACATGCTACGGCCGAAGCCATGGCAACATTCAGGCTGTTGAGATAACCGGCGAGTGGTATCGAGGCTAGGACGTCGACGCGTTTGCGTACAAGCTGTGACAAGCCCTGGCCCTCATCCCCCAAGACTAGGGCAATTCGCTCACCGGCACGCGCCGGCAGGTCGAACAATGATCGATCTCCCGCCTGATCGAGCCCCACCGTCAGAATCCCGGCGTCGGTCAGATTGGCGACGGCGGTAGGAATACCGCCTACGATTGCCATGGGAACGTGCTCCACTGCGCCGGCCGCAACCTTGGTCACGGCGGGGGTCACATGAGCGGCCCGATGGCGGCCCAGGATCACACCGGTGACCCCGGCACATTCCGCCGTGCGCAGCATGGCGCCCAGGTTTCCGGGGTCGGTCACCCCATCCAGCACCAGCAGAAAGGCGCGGGGATCAGCCAACAAATCGTCGAAGTCGGCCTCGGTCAGCGGGGCGGCCCGGGCCACCACTCCCTGGTGGGATTCGGTCACGGCTTCCGACGCCAAGTGACGGCGGGACACCTTGCGATGAGGAACACCGAGCTCCTGGGCCAGCTGCTCGATGTCCTCGAGGATGTCAGCGCGGGCCAGATCCTCGATCACCAAGACCTCGCGAACCTGGCGCTTGCCGGCCAACAGCAGCTCCCGGACGGCCTGGCGGCCCTCGACCTGTTCACCGCCGAGGCCGCGTGGTCGACGGCGTCGGGGCGAATCGGATGAAGGCGATACCGACTGGCGGCGGCCCTGATCACGACGGCCCTCGCCTCGACCGCTCTGGCCGCTCCCACCACTGCGCCGAGAATCCTTGTGTCCTCCCCGCCCCTGACGGCGAGGCCCCTTTCTGCCCGTCATCGTCGTCCCATCGCTCGGTTGAAGACTAGGTTTGGCGGGACGGCGCCCGCCAACTCGAGTTTGACCTTCGGCCAAACGTCGCCGAGATTCGACCTACCCGGCAACATCCAACCCTCCATGCGAAACGAGGTTTGGCGGGACGGCGCCCGCCAACTCGAGTTTGACCTTCGGCCAAACGTCGCCGAGATTCGACCTACCCGGCAACATCCAACCCTCCATGCGAAACGAGGTTTGGCGGGACGGCGCCCGCCAACTCGAGTTTGACCTTCGGCCAAACGTCGCCGAGATTCGACCTACCCGGCAACATCCAACCCTCCATGCGAAACGAGGGCCACGGCGAAGCATTGAATACCCTCTCCCAGATCGGCGACGCCCTCGGTTCGCTTGCCCTTGACGGTGACCGGCGCCCCGACCGCAGCCGACAGGGTCTGCTCCATGCGTGATCGAACCGGGGCGATCTTGGGCTCATCGCACACGATGGTGCAGTCGACGTTGACCACCCACCACCCGGCGTCACGGACCCGACCGACGGCCTCGGTCAGCATGGCGATGCTGTCGGCGCCCTTGTTGGCGGAGTCGGTATCGGGGAACAGCTGCCCGATGTCACCCAGCCCTACCGCCCCCAGAACGGCATCGGTGCAGGCGTGGGCGATGACGTCGGCATCACTGTGACCGGCCAGGCCCCGCTGGTTGTCGAAGGTCACGCCACCCAGGACCAGCGCCCGAGCCGGATCGTCGGACCAGGGATGGACGTCATAGCCCTGCCCGATACGAAACGGGGCAACCATCGATTCATCCGTCATGCGGGGGCCTCCTCGGCGGCCGCGAGCGACCGGATCAGCACCTCGGCCACGGCCAGATCCCGGGGAAAGGTGATCTTGATGTTGTCATGGTCACCGGCAACCTGCGTCACCGGTATCTTCAGCCGTTCGACGACGGTTGCATCATCGGAGGCCTGCAGGCCCGACTCATGGGCTCTGCGGAGAACCTCGGTCCGGAACCCCTGCGGTGTTTGTACGGCAACGAAGCGAGTGCGATCCACGGCCGGACCGTCCACCTGGCGGAGGCTGTCCACCACCGGTACCACCGGCACAACGGCGTCGGCGCCGGCGGCCAATGCCGTGACAACCCTGCCGACCACGGCAGCTGACACCAGGGGGCGGGCGGCGTCATGGACGAGCACATGAGTGGCATGGTCGGGCACGACGGCAAGCCCGTTGCGAACCGAGTCCGACCGCTCCACCCCTCCCTCGACCCGGTGCTCGATGCCGAGATCGTTGGCCGTGCCCAGGAACGAGGGACCGACCACGACCACCCCCTCGGCCATGGAGGTCATGGCGGCAACCGACCAGTCGATCACGCGGCGGCCGGCCAGGGGTTCGAGCTGCTTGGGCCGGCCGAAACGTCGGCTCGACCCTGCAGCCACCACGATGGCCCAGGGCCGGAATCCGGGGCTGCCTTCAGGCCGATGCTCGACGGTCTCGGTCATCGTTGCCGACGGTACCCGAAGGCCGACCAAACCCCCCATCGCCGCGGCAGATGGGGCGGCATGGGTAGCTGCTCGTCCAAACGGAACGTGTGGTGTGTGTCACTTCCGGGGCCAACTGGTCTACCGTCTAGGGTATGAACGGAATCGAAGTCCTGAGATCGGTCGAACTCTTTCGTGACCTCGACGACGATGCACTGAACGACCTGGCCAACTACACCGAACGGCGGAAGCTGGCTCGTGGCGATGTGCTATTCCGAGAGGATGCCGAGCCCGACGAGTTGTTTGTGGTCATTTCGGGACGGGTGGCCATGGTCAACCGGTCCATCGATGGTCGGGAATCGGTGGTGGCCCTCATGGAAAAGGGCGATTTGTTCGGCGAGATGCCCATGTTCGACGGACTTCCCCGTTCCACCGACGCCCGGGCCCTGGAGTCGTCGGAGGTGCTGGCCATTCCCTACGACCCGGTGAAGGCTCTCTATGCCGCTCGACCCCGCCTGCTGTGGCGGGTGGTGGAGCTGCTGGCGGGGCGGCTCCGGCAGATGGACGGCGTGCTGGCCGACTCGGTTTTCCTCGATGTCACAGGACGAACGGCCAAACGTCTATTGGAGATCGCCGGCGACTCCGACGAATTCGCCCTCCCGGTCACGCAGGAGGAGCTGGCGGGCATGGTCGGGGCCAGCCGGGAGCGGGTGAACAAGGCCATCGCCTCGTTCATCAAGCTCGGCTGGATCGCCCAGCGCGATCGCCGGTACCAGATTCTCAAGCGGGATCAGCTCGAACTCCGCTCCCGCTAGCCGGCACGCCGGCACCGGACGGTCCGCGCCGGACGACCGCGCTGCTGACCGGGGCGCCGCCCGTTAGCTGGGAACCACGTCGGACTGGGCAAGATGCTCGAACACCTGGGACCAGGCGTCGGCCGAGTCCCGCGGACGGTGCACGGGCAGGTCGGGATCGTGGACGAAATCGTGGCGGGCCCCCGGGTACCGGGCCACCTTCACCCCGAGCGAGATCAGCTCGTCCACATCGGCTGCGGGCGTGAACTGATCGTCGGTCCCGACCACAGCCAGGATCGATGACCGGTCCTCCACGTGACCCAGCAGGTCCAGGGGCTCGCGCTGGTTCGGGCCCCGCCAAGAACTGGGCAGTCGGATCATGCCATAGAAGCTGACGATGCGGTCGAAGCGAAGCGACGCCGCTGCCTTGTAGGCATACATCCCGCCGAGCGAGAACCCGATGAGGGCCACCGGATCGACCTCGAGACGGTTGGCGGCATCGACCAGGTCGGCCACGACATCGTCGTCGTCGAGCCCGCTCACCGCCTGATCCCGCTCCTCGATGGTTCCCTGCCGCAGATCGTCGCTACCGATGGCGTCGACCACAATCACATTCCAGTTCTGGGTCACGGCCAGGCTGGATGCCAGATCGTCGAACAACCGACGCCGGCCGGCCAAGTCGGGGGCGAGTACGACCCCCCGGCGAGCTCCAATGGTGGCATGCAGGTCGGCCAATGCACCTGACGAGAGTTCGATCTCCACGAGTCTCACTTGTTAGTCGGACGTTGACGATCAGGCCAAGCTCAGCGACATTCGGCCGGAGGCCAAACTCGGGGAGAGGTGCCCCGCACCGAACACTGGATCCTCGGCTGTGGTCGACACCCCCGATCGGGGGACCCATCAATACTGGTCGATGATTGAATCACCAGCAAGCCGGGCGGCACCGTCTTTCAATGCCTTGGCCCGGGCCGCCCCGATACCCTCCACCGCCTCCAGCTCGGCCGTGGTGGCACCCAGGATCTTGCGCAGCGTGCCGAAGTGCGCCACCACCCGCATGACATGGATCTCGTTGACCTGAGGCAGTTTGGACAGCAGTCTGAAACCCTTGGGTTCACAACTCTCGTCGAGATTGCCCGACGGTCCCAACAGGTGCAGGGTCCGAGCCAGGCGCTCGTCGTCGAACAGGGCCTCGTCGTCCAATTCCGTCATGGCCTCCATTGCGTCCTCGGAGCGCAGGTCGGATCCCGGTTGCAGGTAGTCGATGATCAGGAGGCGCCGCTCGTCCTCGACCCCGACCATCAACTCCTCGAGTTGCAGCCGGACCAGACGGCCGTCGGTGCCCAGCTCGAGCAGGTTGAACTCGATCTCGGTGGAGATGCGAAGCACCATCTCCATGCGCTGGAGCACCTCGACCACGTGACGCACCGTGACCAGATCCTCCGCCTCCAGCGCCGACAGTTTGCGAGACACCTGCTGGAGGCGAGCCCGATACCGCTCCAGGGTTTGCAGGGCCTGATTCGATCGCTCCAGGAGACGGCTGGTGGAGTGGATCTGGGTGACCTGGTCGCCGATGTAGACCTGAATCTGTTTGCGGGACTCCGACACCGCAACCACCGGTGTGTTGAGCATGCGGGCCACCCGCTCGGCCGTCCGGTGCCTGGTGCCGGTCTCCGACGTGGGCACATTGGGATTGGGGACCAGATGCACATTGGCCCGGGCGATGCGACTGACGTCGGAGGCCAAGATGATCGCACCGTCCATCTTGGCCAGTTCGGAGAGCCGCTGGGGGGTGAAAGCGGCGTCGAGCAGGAACCCGCCGGAGCAGATGTTCAATACCTCGGGCCCGTCGCCGATGACGATGAGACCGCCGCGCCCCGACTGCAACACACGGTCGAGGCCCTCTCGCAGCGGTGAGCCGGGCGCAATCAGGGACAACGTCCGAGTCAGGGCGGCATCTGATCGCAGATCCATACAGGCCAATTGTACTTTCAGTTGGCGGTCGATGCCTTGAGCATCGAGGCAAGTCTTCGTCGCCACAAGAACCGCGAGGTCGACGCCGGAGGGCGGGACACGTCTGGCCGCGACTGTCAGCCGGCCGATTCCAACTCCTGAGGGGCGAGAGCCAGGGCCTCCGAAAGAGTGCCGGCCCGAATGAGGCGGAGGCCGGTGGGGCCATCACCGGCCGACGGAGGCACGACTGCGGTTCGGAAGCCCATGCGGTACGCCTCCTGGAGGCGAAGTTCGAGCATGGGCACGGTGCGCAACTCGCCGCCCAGGCCGACCTCGCCGCAGGCGACCACGTCGGGGGCGATGGGCGCGCCGTCGATGGCCGAGGCCAGGGCGAGTGCCACGGCCAGGTCACCGGCCGGCTCGTCCACGGTGGCGCCGCCGGCAACCGACAGGAAAACATCGGCGGTGCCGGCCCGATAGCCCGCCCTGCTGGCCAGGACGGCGGCCACCAGGTCCACCCGGCGACCAACGAGTCCCTGAACCGCCATTTGGCCGCTGCGCCCCGTCACCGGGGCCACCAGAGCCTGGACCTCGGCCAGGAACGGGCGTCGCCCGGCCAACGCTGGAGCCACCACCGACCCGGGGAGCGACGGCCGACGGTCCTGAAGGTAGCGCCGGGACGGATCGGGGACGGCCTGGAGCCCCGAACCGGTCATCTCGAAGATGCCGACCTCACTGGTGGGACCGAAGCGGTGTTTGGCCGCCCGAAGGAACCGCAGGCTGCCGTGGCCGTCGCCGTCGAAGGTGACCACGGTGTCGACCATGTGCTCCAACAACCGGGGCCCGGCGATGGAGCCCTCCTTGGTGACATGCCCGATGACAAGCAGCGACACCCCCGTTGCCTTTGCCCCGTCGATGAGGCGGCCGGCCACGGCCTTGACCTGGCTGATCGAACCGGGAGCGGTGTCAACCGAGTCGTCCCGCATTGTCTGGATGGAATCGATGATCAACAACTGGGGTCGCTGACGGGTCATGGCGGTGACCGCGGTATCGACGGAGACGTCGTCGACCACGAGCAGCCCGGCGGGAATAGGACCGAGGCGACCGGCCCGTGCCGCCACCTGGCTGGGGGCCTCCTCACCGGCGACCAGAACCACGGAGCTGCCGGCGCCGGCGACCGCCGTGGCCATCTGCAGGGTGAGGGTGGACTTGCCCACGCCGGGTTCTCCGGCCAGGAGGGTGACCGAACCGGGGGTCAGCCCGCCACCGAGAACCCGGTCGACCTCGTCGACCCCAACCGGGAACGGCAGGGCCAGATCGGGGTCGACCTGGTGGAGGGGCTGCAGGGTGGGACCGCCGTCCGGGCCAGACCCACCGCGCAGGCGGGACGGCCGGTGGGCCGAACGCTCGGCCTCGGCCATGGTCGCCCAGGCCGAACAGCCCGGGCAGCGACCGGTCCAGGCCGGAGCCTCGGTTCCACAATCGGTGCAGACGAAGATGCGCCTCGGTTTGGCCATGAGCGAAAACTACCGGACAGGTGTGACATCCTCGGTCGAGACCGATGGCCTCCGGTCGACGAGCACGGCGGCCGAGATGACGGCCAGGATCAGGCAGACGGTCCAGACCGGCTGGTAGCTGCCGGTTGCGTCAACGATCCAGCCGGCGGCCGGCGAGCCCAGGCTGAGGCCGCCGAGAAAGCCGAGCATGACCACGCCCGAAGCCCGGCCGGCCTGAAGCCGGGGCACGGTGACAATGATGGCAAGCATGGCCACGGCGTTCCAGGCGGCGATGCCGACGGCGTTCAGCACCGTCGACGGCCACGGCAACCAGGCTCCGACCCACGGGGTGGCCAATAGCGACAGGCAATAGACGGCGCCGACCAGGGCCAGCATCGCGAGCATGGGCGACGGCGCAATCCTCGTCTCGGCCAACCGTCCGACGACGATGCGAATCCCGATGCCCAGCAGGCCGGTGACGGCCACCAGCAAGCCGGCAACGGTGACGGACAAACCGACCGTCTCATGAGCCCACAGAGGAAAGAACCGGCTGGTGGCCCCACCCACCGTGCCCATGAACAGGGCGTACAGAGCGAGTCGCCAGATCCACGGATCCAACCGGTCGGACGCCCCGGCCGGGCCCGCCGTCCTCGTTGCGCCGCCTGTGGCCCTTGCGCCCTCCCCGGTGCCTCCGACTGCGGCCCGGTCGGCTGCGGGTCGGGCGGCGTCCGGGCCGTTCTCGTCCCCGTCACGATCGAGAAGCTCCCGGGCCTGGGGCGGCAATGCCACCATGACCAGCAGTGCGGCGCCACCGAAGGCCGCAGCGTAGACCCAGCTCGCACCCCGCCAGCCGAACCAGAGGGCCAGCGTGGGCAGGGTCAGGCCGGAGAGGAAGATGCCCACCTGCACACCGGACTGTTTGATGCCGGTGATGGTGCCCCGCCGCCCTGGGGCTACCCGTTCGGCGATGAGGGCGTTCGTGGCCGGATTACCCCAACCCTGGGGAATGCCGGCGACCGCGGCCGACACCGCCAGCATGATCACCGTAGTCGATGCCGCCATCAGCCCCATGCCCAGGCCGCTGAGAACGAGGGTGACGACGATGGAGGTTCGGGCCCCGATGCGATCGGTGAGACGACCCGATGACGGAGCGGTCAGCGCCCCCACCATCGTGTTGACGGCACCGACCACGCCGATCTCGGCCCGGCTCATCGAGAACTCGGCCAGCAGATCGACGGTGAGCACGGCCATGGCGAAGATCTGGAACGACGACGCCGTCATCGCCCACACCAGGGTGGCCAGCAGGGCGGACCGGTTCTTGATGTCGTGGACCGGAGCGGTTGTTGTCATGGGGTTCGACGGCGATGGGGATCTCAGCCGCCCGACGGTACCTCTCCGGTGATCGAGGCCGCCATCTCGGCTGAGAACCCATCGTCGTCTCCGAGATCGAAGGTGCGCAGCAGCTCGTGGCCCCGGGCCTCCTCCCGTTCGCCGTCGGGGTTGAACCAGGCGGTGCCGAAACCGTACCGCCGGGCTTCGTCCAGATTGTCGAGGTTGTCGTCAATGACGAGAATGCGCTCCGGGGGCTCGCCGGTGACCCGGCGCAGCACCTCGAAAACCGGCCGGTCCGGTTTGCGAACCCCGACCGAACCGCTGACCACCCACGGGTCGATCAAGCCCTCGAGGCTGTGGTTTCGTCGCAGTTTCGTGGCCCACTCGGCCCCGTCGTTGGTGATGCAGGCGGCCCGAATGCCATGCGATCGCAACCGGCGCAAGTACTTCACCACGCCCGGCATGAGCTGGTGACGACCGAGATAGGCGGCATCGAGCTCGTTCACCTCCCCCTCCACTCCGATCGAGGGCCAGAACGAGGCCGACGTCATACGACCAAGACTGACCTGACGGGCCCGGGCGGCGATGTCCTCGGCCGACACGGTGGAACCCCGTTCCCGGGCGAAGGGAACCAGCAGCCTGTTGATATCGTCGCCCTCCCGATACAGCACACCCATGCCGTCGAGAGCCACCACCCGGAACTGGCGCCGACCATTCCCCACGGTGCCACCGGGCTGCGTGCGGCCGGTCGAGCCGGCCCGGCCGGAACCGGTCTTGCGACCGGCCGGCGCGGCACGACGACCCTGGGCATCGACGGGGCGTTTCTTGGGCTCCGGCTTGTGGCGACGGCCACTGATGAAGCGGAGGAGCCGGGCGAACAACAGTAGGCCGGCGAGCACGGCGGCCACCACGGCCACACCCCGCAGGACCTGGGCCGTGATGGAGCGCCGGGCCGAGGCCAGGGCCACGTCGACCCGTTCCCGCCGGGCCATCGTGACCGCCCACTGCGACGTCACCGACGACTCCGATTGCTCGAAGGCGGCGTTCGACTCGTCCTCCTGGATCTCACCGGGCACGGTGACCGACAATCGAACGGACAGGTCCTGCTCGTTGGCGCCGTAGTACTCGGCGATGTCCTGCAGGGTCCGGCCCAGCGCCGCCTCCAGTTCGGAATCGGTGAACTCGCCGAACCCGTCGGTGGTGTCGATGACGCCGTTGACCTCATAATCGAGCCGACCGAAGCTCTGTTCCCGGGTCAGGGTGAAGTCCTGGAACAAACCGGTCTGACCCCCCAGCTCGCCCATCACCTCGGCGAACTGGGGTGGGGTACCGAACGCCTTCGCAGCGCTGACCTTCACGTCGCCGGCCTCGTCCTCGGTCGGGGGCTCGATCTGCCAGCCGGCCTGGGCCAGGTCGGAGAGCGGGATACCGGCCGAGTCCCGATCCAGGTCGAGCAGCCGGTCGGCGGCCTCCTGATCGAGCACGACCTCGGCCACGACCATGCCCGAGCCGTCGGGTTCGACGTCGACATCGACATGAAGGTCGGCCTTGCACGAGGTGGCGATGGCGGCGAACAGCACCAACCCGACCAGGCGCCACCACCGGCACTTTGGGCTCAAAACGCGACGAACCACGGGTCCACACTACTGGCTAGACCCGTGGGTTCGTCAGCGGAGCCGGGGACTCAGCCTTCTTCGCCGGCTTCGGCCAGCTCCGGCGTGGAAGGAGGCTCGAAACCTTCGTGAGTGGTGAAGCTGAGCTCCCGCCTGCCGTCGTCGGTCACCACATCGACCACGATGATCTGGCCGGCCCGGAACTCCTTGTACAGGAGCTTCTCCGACAGCACGTCCTCGATCTGACGCTGGATGGCCCGACGAAGCGGCCGGGCACCCATGGACGGGTCGTAGCCGACCTCGGCCAGATGGTGCTTGGCGTCGACGGTGAGCTCCAGGCCGATGCCCTGACCTTCGAGCTGATCGACCGTGCGCTTGATCATGAGATCGACGATCTCGGTGACCTCGGCCCGGCTCAGCTCGTGGAACACGATGGTCTCGTCGATGCGGTTCAGGAATTCGGGTCGGAAGTGGACCTTCAGGGCCTCGTTGACCTTCTCCTTCATCCGCTCGTAGGTGACGGCCTCGTCGTTCTTGGCAAAGCCCAGGGTGGCCTTGCGCAGATCCTGGGTGCCCAGGTTGGACGTCATGATCAGCACCGTGTTGCGGAAATCGACACTGCGGCCCTGGCTGTCGGTGAGACGGCCTTCCTCCAAGATCTGGAGCAGGGCGTTGAACACGTCGGGGTGGGCCTTTTCGATCTCGTCGAACAGCACCACGCTGAACGGCTTGCGCCGCACCGCCTCGGTGAGCTGACCGCCTTCCTCGTAGCCCACGTACCCGGGGGGCGAACCGACCAGGCGGCTCACCGTGTGCTTCTCCATGTACTCCGACATGTCGAGGGTGATGAGGGCCTTGTCGTCGCCGAACAGGAACTCCGACAACGTCTTGGCCAGCTCGGTCTTGCCCACACCGGTGGGTCCGAGGAAGATGAACGATCCCGAGGGTCGGTTCGGATCCTTCAACCCGGCCCGCGTACGACGGATGGACTGGGACACCGCCCTGATGGCGTCCTCCTGACCGATGACCCGCTTGTGGAGTTCCTCCTCCATGCGCAGCAGCTTCTCGGTCTCCTCCTCGGTCAGCTTGTACACGGGGATACCGGTCCAGATGGACAGGACCTCGGCGATCGACTCCTCGTTGACCTCGTCGAACAGGTCGGTGCCGGCGGCCTTGATCTCGGCCTCCACACCCTCCCGCTTCAACAGCAGTTCCTTTTCCTGATCACGGAGCCGGCCAGCTTCTTCGAAGTCCTGCTGCTCGACCGCTTCCTTCTTGCGCTTGACCACGTCGGCCAGCTCGTTCTCCAGCTCCTTGAACGCCGGCGGGGTGTTCATCCGCTTGATGCGGAGCCGGGAACCGGCCTCGTCGATGAGGTCGATGGCCTTGTCCGGCAGATGACGATCGGAGATGTAGCGGTCGGCCAGATTGGCCGAGGCGACCAGGGCCTGATCGGTGATGGTGACCCGGTGGTGGGACTCGTAGCGATCACGCAGCCCCTTGAGGATCTCGATGGTGTGCTCGACCGTGGGTTCCTCCACCTTGATGGGCTGGAACCGGCGCTCAAGGGCGGCGTCCTTCTCGAGATGCTTGCGGTACTCGTCCAATGTGGTGGCACCGATGGTCTGGAGCTCACCCCGGGCCAGCATGGGCTTGAGGATGGAGGCGGCGTCGATGGCCCCCTCGGCGGCACCGGCACCGACGAGGGTGTGAAGCTCGTCGATGAACAGGATGATGTCACCCCGGGTCTTGATCTCCTTGAGCACCTTCTTGAGCCGCTCCTCGAAATCACCCCGGTAGCGGGATCCGGCCACCAGGGCACCGAGATCCAAGGTGTAGAGTTGCTTGCCCCGAAGAGTGTCGGGAACCTCGTCGGCCGCGATCTGCTGGGCCAGGCCCTCGACGATGGCGGTCTTGCCCACACCGGGCTCACCGATCAATACGGGGTTGTTCTTGGTCCGGCGGCTCAACACCTGCATGACCCGTTCGGCTTCCCGGGCCCGGCCGATGACGGGATCGAGGTTCTTTTCCCGGGCCAGCTGGGTGAGGTTGCGGCCGAACTGGTCGAGGATGAGGGAACCTGATGGGCTGTCGGAGCCACTGCCGCCGGAGGTGGCCGATGCCTTGCCGCCCTCGGAGGACGACGATCCCTGGCCGGCGGGGCCGGAGTAGCCGGACAGCAGCTGGATGACCTGCTGGCGGACGCGCGACAGGTCGGCACCCAGCTTGACCAGCACCTGGGCGGCAACACCCTCGCCCTCGCGGATCAGCCCCAGCAGGATGTGCTCGGTGCCGATGTAGTTGTGGCCAAGCTGAAGGGCTTCCCGCAGGGACAGCTCCAGAACCTTTTTGGCGCGCGGGGTGAATGGAATATGGCCGCTGGGCGAGGAGCCGCCCTGGCCGATGATGTCCTCGACCTGGCTTCTCACCGCCTCGAGGGAGATGGACAGCGACTCCAGTGCTTTGGCTGCCACCCCCTCGCCTTCATGGATGAGGCCGAGAAGGATGTGCTCGGTACCTATGTAGTTGTGGTTGAGTAACCGGGCTTCTTCCTGAGCCAGGACAACGACCCGGCGGGCACGGTCGGTGAAACGTTCGAACATCAAAAATCTCCCATATTCGGGCATGCAGTCTTCGGCGTGAGGGGTGTCAATTCGTCTGTGGGTTATCGTGCTATCGGTCGACCGGTGACCGTTGGAGGGGGTGAGAGGGTTGGCGGCCGGCCACCGAGGTTACTTCCAAGCCTACCGGTGCCGGTGGGTGGTCGTTACTCGGGTCCACGCTGTGCTCTACGTCGTCGGGCGTCGTCTTGGTTGCGGTTGTGGTCGATACTCGCTGCCTCCTGAGGCCTATAGTAGATAGTCGGCCGGAGTTCCTGAAATCGTGAGCACGGGGGTGACGGCCCATGAGTGGTCGGTGACACCGAGAGTTGACAACCCCGTGACGGTGTCGAATAGGCACGATCTTGATCTTGTGGTGCGTCCAGATGTGGTGGTCAGGGCGTACGGTAGAGATGTGGATGCTTCGCCTCTTGCCTCGCTGCCCACGGCGGCGGACGACAGTGCTCGCATCGAATCGTGCCTGCTGGACACGGTTCGCGTCGATGACGATCCCTATCTGACCGAGATTGCGTCCCATCTGATCAAGGCCGGTGGGAAACGGCAGCGACCCTTCTTCACCATTACCGCCGCCGCCACCGGAATCGACGACGGCATGTCGGTCGAGTACGACGTGGTTCGGGGTGGGGTGGCGGTGGAGCTGGTTCAGGTCGGCTCGCTGTATCACGACGACGTCATCGACGAGGCCCAGATCCGGCGCAAGGTTTCCAGTGTCAATGCCCGGTGGGGCAACCTGCGGGCCATTCTGGCCGGCGACTACCTGCTGGCCAAGGCATCGGAGATCGCCGCCGATCTCGGTACCGAGGTGGCGGGTCTGCTGGCCACCACCATCGGTGAGCTGTGCAAGGGTCAGGTGGCTGAGCTGCAGACGCTGTACGACGTGAACCGCACGGTCGAGCAGTATCTGCCGTCGATCGCCGGCAAGACGGCGTCGCTGTTCGCCGCCGCCACTCGCATCGGGGGTATCGTTCCCGAGTTCGATCGGTCGGTCATCGACACCCTCACCGAGTTCGGACGGCTGTACGGCATGGCGTTCCAGGTGGTGGACGACATTCTCGATGTCATCGCCACCGACGAGCAACTGGGCAAACCGGCGGGCAGGGACATGCTGGAGGGCGTGTACTCGCTGCCGGTGATCTACACGTTGCAGTCATCCGTAGGCGACGAGCTGGCCGGGCTGCTCGAAGACGGCCTGGCCGAGGAGGACCGGAAGGCCGCAATCGACTGTGTCCGCCGGGGTCCCGGCATCGATCAGGCCCTGGAGATGGCCACCAAATTCGTGGACGGGGCCCGGGCCGAGATCCTGTCGGTGTCGGACAACAAGGCGGCCAACGCCCTGGCCGACACCGCCGGGTACCTGCTGAGCACCGTGGAGCGGGTCCAGGCGGCGTAGCTGTCGCCCACCGCTGCCTGAGCCTGGGGGCCGTCGACGAGAGCCGGCCCTAAAGCGCGGCCGCAACCTTCAGCCAACCGAGAGTCCACGTCGAGCCGTATGCGGTGTGTGCGCGTCGGCCGCCCCTACTCCCGTTGAATGCTGTGTGGCCGGGGTGGTGGGGTTTCGTTGGGTGCGGCCGGTCTGGTGTGCCAGACCGCTTTGCCACTGGGCCCAAACTGCGAGTACAAGGTGAGGTTCTGTTGGTGGAGTTCCCGATGGCACGGCCCGCACAGCAGGGCCAGTTGGTCGATGTCGGTCCGGCCCTTGGCCGGTGCAGTCCACGGCACCAGGTGGTGCGCCTCGCAGCACTGAGGTGATGCACCGCAGCGAACACAGCCTCCATCCCGTACCGCCAGTCCGATGAACTGAGCGGCCGAGGCGCGTCGCCGAGTCCGTCCCAGCCACAGGGGCTGGCCGGCACTGTCGGTGAACATGGCATAGATCGGTGAGCCGGCAACGTACGACGCGAAGACGTCGTCGGCGATCGGGCCGGTGCCGTGTTGGGTGGCTGGCTTGGCACCCAGATCCTCCAGATTGATGGACACGACCACGGCCGGTTTCGATCCGCCGCCGGTGGCGGTGCCGTCGAAGAACTCGACCGCAGCGTCGAACAGGCGGTGCTCCCATGGCGCGTGCTGGCCGACCGGTCGGTCACGACCACCCCCGGCTTGGTAGGCGGCATCGGCCGACGCGCAGACCCGACTCCAGATCCGATCGATGATGGCATCCGGCCCTTCCAACACCAGGGTGGCCATGTCGGGCTTGCCCTCTCCGGCCGGTCTGAACCAGCGCCGGCACCGGCGGGCCTGCATCTGCCGGCGAGAACGGTCATTCACCTGACCTCGGTCTGCGTTGTCCTCCAGGTGCCGGGCTACTGCGTGGTCGGTCTGTCCCGGTGACATGCCGGCGACATCGTCGATCAACTCTTCGGGGATGTGCCCGGTCTCCGGGTCGGCAGCTTTGGTCAAGGCGTCGAGTGAGTCGGCGGCGATGGACCCGTCGGCCACCTTGGCCTCCAGCGACGAGTTGGCCGCCACGGCGGCCGCCCGGCGGGCGTCACGGTTCACGCTGCGCTGCGACCGGCCCCTACCACCAAGCAGACCCCGGGCTCGTTTCCGATCCGAGTTGGTGTCACCGGACGAACCGGCCACCCGGGCGGCGGCGACCAGCCGCTCACGTTCCAGCCGTTGTTCGTACTGCTGAGCTCGGCAAATGAACTCCCGGTCACCGAGAAGCTGAAGCGACAACACCAGGCGATCGAACAACGCATCGACGTTGGGGGGCTGGGCCGCCTCACTGTCGATCTTTTGTTCGATCAAGGTCATGCTTCCATGATAACCAAAGGGTGTGACATCCAAGGTCAGCGGTAGAGGCTTTCCACCCTTGGTCGGCGGATTTGTTTCGAGGAGCACACAGATACGCGAGGTTCGCCTCGGGTCGTGCCGCACGCCAGGCATCGGCGACTGATGACACCGGAAGGTTCGTGTGGCAGGGCCGGACGTGTCAACCACGATCGCCGAGCTTGAAACGTTGTAGGCCAAACTCCCCGACACCGCAACCGTGCCGGCGGTGAGGCAACCGACCCCGGGCACCTGGGTCCCGCAGGCGGCAATGCTTGTGGGCTCGTCGAGCTGAATCACACGATCGCGGAGACGGCATGCCGCAGTACAACGTGTCGACGTTCGATATCGGCGGCGATGAGCTGACAAGTCGAGTGCTGGATCAGGCGCCAACGATGTCGAGCGCAGCCGGGGAGATCTGATCTGCCCCCAGACCCACGATTCACAGGCCGCCTCCTCGCCCGAGCGACTCGCCGCCCTCGAGCGCGGCAAGTGCGTCGGCCACGCGCTTCGCCCGCGTCTCTTCGCGTTTGGCCGAGTACAACGAATAGAGCACCGCGCGCTTAGCCGACTTCGAGAGCGCTTCGTACGCCTCCCGTGCGCGCTCGGACCCTCGCAGGGCCGACGCCAAGTCCGCGGGAACGATGAGAGCGTCGACCGGCTCGAGCAGCGACCATGCACCGTTCTTCTTCGCGACATCGACTGCGCGTAATCCTGCGTCGGTCATCAGCTCCGCCTCGATCAGTTCAGCGATGTACTGCTTGTTGATCTTCGACCACACGCTTCGAGGTTTCCGCGGTGTGAAGATCTGCTTGTAGCGCTCGTCGTCGAGCGGCTTGACTTTGCTGTCGATCCAACCGAAGCACAGCGCCTCTCGCACCGCATCTTCCCAGCTGAGCCGGCGCCTACCGGTCGACGTGCGGTAGTAGATCAGCCACACGCCTTCGCACGTCGCGTGGTTCCTCTTCAGCCAGGAGCGCCATCCAGCCTGCGTCTTAGGATGGATCTCGCGTAGCTCAGAGTCGAACGACGCCATCCTCAGCTCCGCTCTAGTGGACCTTACGCCCGCCAGAAGGCGACACCGCCCTCGACGTTCTTGACGCGTCCTTTCGTTCTCCGGGCGATACCAGGCGGCGTCTTCGACGGTCGTCGTCGAACTCGGCGATCACAGTTCCGTTCCATGCGCCCTGCATAGGGAGTCTCCGTTCTCGTTCTTGTAGCCCTCACGAACTGCGCCGCAACGCGATGAGCGACTCACCGACCCAGCGGATCGGGAACAACCTTCTCCGCGCTGGTCTGAGCAACCGCCCGAGCCAGCGCGTGAGCCTCGGCCGTCTTCATCGACATCGATCATACGCACCTCCTCCAAACTGCTGCCCGCTCAATACGGCACCACTGCCGTGCCGACAAATGCTCATCGACGCCCAGGCCGTCGTTCTCGATCGGGTCCGGTGGGCGTTCCCGGATACTGCCGAGGTCACCGGGAGTATCTTGGTTCCGGAAGGAGGTCGATGATGGACGAGGACTTTGGACCGGCAGCGATAGCAATCTACACCGGTGACCTGGGGACCTTGGCTGAGCTGCTTGCCAGCGATCCCGAACTCGCCGTCCGTGAGTCCTCGGTCAGTCATCCGACGTTACTTCAACTGGTCGCCTGCGACGAACCCGAGATCGAAGACCCTGTCGGTGCCGCCCGGCTGCTGATCGAGGCGGGCGCCCTTACGTCGCGTCCACTCGTCGCAGCGGCAGGCTGTAATTCACGGTCCGTATTGGAGTACTTGCTCGAGTGTGGCGTACCGGTCGACGGTGACGAGGCGTGGACACCTCTCGATGAAGCTTTGTACTGGAGCAACCAAGAGATTGTCTCGGTGTTGCTCAGCCGAGGAGCCGAGATCCGGTCGCTGCGTACCGCCGCCGGCGTCGGCGATGTCATCACCGTCGAGCAGTTCTTCCGGGGCGACACGCTCACCGACAACGCAGGTCCGATCCAATCCCCTTTCGCCGACACGGTCCCCGAGGCCGCCGCGGACAACCCCGATTCCATCATCGACAACGCGTTCGTCATGGCCGTCAACAATGGAGGGCGAGAAGCGGCGGAACACCTCGTCAGGCGCGGAGCCCGAGTGAACCGAGCCCCGCCCGGATACCACTGGCACGGGACTGCGCTTCATGCCGCCGTCTGGCGAGGTGACAGACATCTCGTGGAATGGCTTTTGTCGGTCGGTGCCGATCCGACCATTCGTGACGGCCTCGCCCACAGCGACAGCATCGGCTGGGCCAACCACCATGGACACCCCGAACTCGTCGATCTCCTCGCTCGATAACGATCACGACAGCCTCGATGCCGTACCAACATCCAGTCAGGGCACTCCCGAGCGCTCGGGAACGACGAAGCCCGACCAGGCGGCCTGGCGGATGACCAATCCGGCATCTCGTGTCTCGCCTCGAGCACTCCGTGAGCCACCCTCTGCAGCAGCAGAGCCAGAGGGCTGAGGCCACGAGCGTCCGGTTCCCGATGACCGACAAGGCGCCAGCAGTTGGCGTCGGCCGACCGTTCCGCCGTAAAGTCGCCGGACCTTCCGGCGGGCCCCGGTCCGGTTCGGCCGCCGCCGAGGTCGGGGTAGACGGCGTACTCGTCATCGAGTCGGACGTCGATGCCACCGCCACCTTGGCGCTCCCCGATAACTTCGTCCGCTAGCCAACCCGGTCCACCACCGACCGCCTCACCCGCTTCGGCGCTGCTACCTTCGAGCCTTGGCCACCAGCTCGGTCAATATGGCCACCGACGGGCGCTCATCGGGTGACGAGGGGCGTATCACCGAGGCCACTCGACCGTCGCGGTGGAGGATCACGTCGGCTCCCAACTGGCGGGTGTCATCGACCGGGGGTCGAATACGGCGCCCGGCGAGCAGACCTCGGGCGTACATCAGCAGCGTGCCCGGGTTGTAGACCCTGCGCAGAGGGGCCCGCTCCAGTCCGAGGCGCCGGTAGTAGACGCGGTCGACATCGGACAGAACCGGCAACTCACCGAAGCCGCGGTCGATACCGAGATGACTTCGATACCGCGCCAGTCGCTCGACCGGGCTGAAGGTGACGACGGCGGCACGGACCGGAGCCATGGAGGGGAGGTGCCGGCTCACGGCCCGCACATGTTCCTGACACGGCAGTCACATCAGGTGGCGATGGAACACCAGCAACACCGGCCGATCACCGCCGTCGGCGACCCGCCATAGCTCGCCGTCGTGGTCGGGAAGGGCAAGATCGCGAAGATCGAGGTCTCGGGAGACACCGTGGGACGGATCGGCCATGACACCAGCCTGGTCGGTGACCGGGCGACCCCCAACCCGCCTCCGGTAGAATCGGCCCATGGAGCGGCCAGATCCGGAACGTCCGACCCCTCAGATCCGCCTGTCCGATGCCGACCGTGAGGCGGTCATCGCCGACCTTCGGGTGGCCATGGCCCAAGGGCGGCTCACGATGCACGAGTTCGAGGAACGGAGCGGCGTCGTCTACCGGGCCAGGTTCAACCACGAGCTCGACGAGGTTCGATCCGATCTGCCCGTTCCCATCACCCCGCCGGCCCCCGAACCCCAGGCGCCCAGCCATCGACCGGCCGATGCCGGCCGACGGGTGCCGTCGGCCCGGACCGGGCGGGCACGACGATGGATGATATCCATCATGGGTGGTCGGGAATGGACGGGGCGGTGGCGCCCCGCCGACCACAACATCCTCATCTCGTTCATGGGCGGCCAGGCCATCGACCTGACCCAACTCGACGACGACCATGTCGACATCCTGGCCTTCACCATGATGGGTGGAACAGAGATCATCGTGCCCCGTGGGGCCGAGGTCCACCATGGCGGATTCATGTTCATGGGAGGGCTGGGGGCCGACGTGGATCCTCCGGCCGATCCACCGATCATGCACGTCACCGTCCGGGCCTGGGGCATGATGGGCGGGGTCGACATCCACCACCGCCGTCGGTAGAGTCGGCCGACGCCGCGCCCGATCCCGACAACGGCTCAGCAGAACAGGCGATACAGGACCCGGCTCGCCTGAGCACCGACGGCGTCGGGGCACCGGGGTGCGGTCAGGACGCGGGTCAGCACCGGCAGGGAACGGTCGACCAGACGGGCCGACCACGGCTTGAGGTCGCCTCCACCGCCACGGCGCAGCACCACGACCTCGCCCCGGCCCGAGGCGTATTTGTTCTTGTATCTGATCAGGCCCGGCTGGTCGAGATCGCTGACGCCGAAGTCGAACCAGCGGCACCCCCATCGCCGGGCCTGGACCATGGCCTCCCACATGACGGCGTCGTTGGCCCGGGCCGACCAGCCGGCCTCGGTGGAGGCGTTCAGTTTGTAGTACCCCCACCCGCCGTGGCGAAGCACGATCACCCCGGCCACCGGCCCCAGTTCAGGTCGGTCGTCGAGCCGAGCCAGCACCACCGCCAACCGATCGGGCCCGAAGTGGCGGTGAAGGGCATGAAAGAACGACCACGGCTGGGACAGCAGCCGATACTTCGTCTTGCGCAGACCCTGGTGCAAGCGGTGATAGTGGCCAATGGCGTCGAGATCGTGGCGCACCTCCACACTGACCCCGCAGCGGCGACTACGTCTGATGTTCTGGCGGGCCCCCGACGCCAGGGCCGACCACACGCGGTCCTCGCCCGGGTCACCACGACCGGAACCAACATCACCGGGCGTCTCGGGCTGGAGGTCGGCCCAGTGCCAGGCCAGACGGCCGGTCTCCTCCAACCCCGGTAGGTTCCGGGAAAGATCGGGTTCGGCGCCGAACTCACACCCATCGGCCACCAGGAGCCTGACCGTGAACGGCACCGACCGCCGCCAGGCGACCACTGCGGCGTCCATGACCTCGGGGTCGACCGAACCGATGGGACCGGCGAAGTCGGTGAACGGCAGCGATACCAGGCGCACCCCCCGAACATCATCGACCTCGACCCAGGCGAAGCCACCGTCGCCGATCACCACCGCTCGAGGGGCCATGCGATAGCCGTCCCGCAGAACCCGCAGCCAGGCCGGTGAATGGAAGACACTGCCTCGGGAAGCCAGCTCGGCCCACGCCGGATCGGTGCAGGGGTCGACCATCGAGGCGGCGGCCGTTTCGACGCCGGTCATGTCCGTCGGATCCAGTTGACGATCCGACCGCCCGGGCCGTTGTCGTCGAGCAGTCGCGACGGCAGCCGGTAGGTCAGGTGCCCGAGCGGCCGGATGACCTTTTCACAGGTGGTGGGGAACACCGTCACGTCCCCACCCCATCCATGCTTGAACTCCGATGGCGTACCCCTGATCGTCTCGTCCACGCCGCCGACCAGGGCCTGCCGGGCCAGATCCCGGGGCAGCCCACCCAGGTCGAACCATTGGAAACCATTGGCGTTGGCCCACGACATCATGGCCCAGTTGAGGGCTTCGTTGACGAAGGCGTTGCGGGCCTCCTCGGAGGCGTCCCAACCGGTGATTTTGAACTCGGCCCAGGCTCCGAAGGCCAGCAGGGTTCCCGCCGCCCGCACCGTGCCGTCGACCCGGGCCAGGAACAGTCGGAGATGGCCGGGCGGCCCCAGCGCCGACCACTGCCGTTGCAGGTAGTCGGCCGACATGGGCAGGAAGTCCTGACGCCGGGCCGATGCCTCGTGCAACCGGTACAGCACGTCGAGGTCGTCGGCTCCGCCCTGTTCGATCACGGCCCCCCGACGTTGGGATCGCCGGACATTGCGACGTCGGGCCTTGGTCATCCGGGCGAAGATCTCGTCATCGGGGCGGCCCAGCTCGACGGCCAGGGTGGCCGAGGTTGCCACCTCGAAACGGGATGGTCGGTAGCCGCCCGATTCCAGCACCGGGGCCGTGACCCGATCCGAGCGGGAGGGTTGGATGAAGACGACCGAACAGCCGGCCCGCCGGGCCTCGGCTTCGATGGCGGCAACCGCTCGGGCGGCCACGCCGGCATCGTCCAACCGATCCTCGGCCATCACCGGACCGTAGGGCACATAGGCGGCGACGGTACCGGGGGCGAGTCGGCGGACCAATAGTTGGGCCACCGCCGCAGGAGCATCACCGGTGCCGGGCACCACCACCCGCCGGGCCGTGGTCCGAGTTCCCTTGGCCTCGGCCCAGGCCGACGTCTGATAGACCGAACCGTCGGGAAGCCCGGCCACGGTTTCATCCCATCGAGACGCCGATCGTGTCGTGTCGAGGAGCGTCATACATCATCACCTCCGGGTGATCGTTCCAGTGCTCCGCCGTCGGTTCGGTCCGCTCGGGCCGCAGCCCAGTTCAGGGTCAGCCACAGCAGGGTCACGTACAGGGCCGAGCTGACCAATGAGGCGTAGACGGCACCCCGCCAACCAAGCCCGGGGATCCACACCAGGTTGAGTCCGATGTTGAGCACACCGACCATCACGGTCAGCACCACCCGGTGACCGTGATAGCCGGCGCCGGTGAGGGCGGTGGCGGCGAACACCTCGAGCACCAGTAGCAGGGGAACAACACTCAACCAGGGCAAGATGACGGCCGCCTCGGCGTACTCGGGGCCGAGCACACCGGCCACGGTGTCGCCCAGCAGAATCCAGGCCCCGGCCACCACCACGCCGTAGACCGAGCCCAGGGCCGAGAGACGGAGCGCCAGCCGGCGGGCATCGGCCACCTGGTTCCGGGACTGGCCGCCGGCCCGCCACAGCCGGGCGCTGACCGCATGGAGCCCGGCCATGACCGGGGCGATCGACACCGTCAGCAGTCGTCGGGCCGCGGCGTAGAGGCCGGCGTCGGCCGCATAGTCGAGCCGGACAAGCAACACATTGTCGGTGGCGGCCAGCAGCCGCTCGGCCCCGAACCCCACGCTGTAGGGAAGCCCATCGGTGACATCGACCCGCCGGGGCCGACGCACGCCCACCAGTCGCCCGACGGTCAGGATCTGGGCCACCAGCAACACGACCAGTCCGATGACGACGGTGAGGACGATCCACAACCCCAGGTCGGGTTCGTCCACGGCGGTGACCAGCAAGACGGCGGCCCCGGCCCGACCAAGGCCGTACACCGACCAGGCGGCTGCCTTGGCCATCAGCCGTTCGGTGGCCTGGGCCGCGAACAGGGTGGTCTCCACCAGGCCGAGCAACACCATCTCGCTCAACCCGACCCCGATGAACCACGGCAGTGGCATCTGGGGCATGACGACGGGGCGGGCGGCAACGGCCAGCACGCCGAGCCCGGCCGAACCGACCAGCATCATGCCGTTGGCGGTGGCCAGGGCGTCCACCACCGACCACGACTCGGCTGTGACCCGCCGCAACACCAGCCAGCCCCCGCCCATGCCGGCGAACGGGAACAGCATGGCGAACAGGCCGGTGGCCGCCACCAGCAAACCGAAGTCGGACGGCGGAAAGACCCGGACCAGTATCAGGAAGGCGACGAACGAGCTGACGAGCCGGACCCCCTCGCCGGACAGGCTCCAGAACAGGTTGCCCACGGTCGAGCGATCGGGGACAACGCCGGACTCGCCTCGAGCGTCGGAGTCGACCAGGGCCGGGTCATCGGTGGTGGCCTCCACTACCCCACCCCCGCCGACCACAGCTCGGGGTGACGGCGGAACCACTCCATCTCATCGGCCAGTCCGGCGACAGGCAGGATGGAGGGCCGGAATCCGGTACAGGCCGCGAGCCGGGCCGGGTCGACAACCACCGACACCGGATCCCGGGTCGGCTTCGACACCGCGGGGCGCAGGCCGTCGTCGTCGGGGCCGGCCAGTTCGACCACCAGCCGGGCCAGCTCCAGTGTGGTGGTGGCGGTGCCGGTGCCCAGGTTGAGCACGGTTGAGCCTTTTCCGATACCGCCGTTCCCGGCGGCGGCGACCGTGGCGGCCAGACCACGGGCCACGTCGGCCACGTGGATGTAGTCCCGCTCGTCGGCCGCCACGGCCACCTCGGGCCGGTGACCGGACAGCACCCGGCGGATGAAGTTGGGGGCGGCTCGGGGAACGGTTTCGGTCGGGCCGTACACGGTGGCGATGCGAACCGCCACCGCGGTCCGGTTGTCACGATCCTCGGCGGCCCACCAGCTCAGGGCCTGTTCCAGATCCCACTTGGCCTGACCGTAGGGTGAGTCGGGGCGAACCGGCTGATCCTCCGCCACCGCACCCTGGTAGCGACGGCCGTAGACCAGCGAGCTGCTGGCCATGCAGACGGTGATGTCCCGAGAACCGAGCCGTTTCAGTAACTCGACCGACGGCAGGACATTCTCCACCACCTCCTGGCGGTACTCGGCCAGCGGGTCGGGCGCCGACGGCTCGGCGTAACCGAGATGGACAACGGTGTCGACCTCGTGGAGAAGGCCGGAGCGGGACGCTTCGGCCCACCAGTCCCCGGGGTACGGCCAGCGGGTCTCGGTGGAGGCGAACCGAACCTGTCCGCCATCGACCAATGTGGTCAACTGCGGCCGCGGTCCCGGTTCACGGTCGAGAGCGAGCACGGTGGCACCCTGTCGGGCCAGCTCGGCCACGGTGAAGGCCCCGATGAACCCGGCGGCGCCGGTGACGGCCACGGTTCGACCGGTGAGATTCCTCGCCGGCGGCGGTGCGGGATCGGTCACCAATTTCGCCGCTGATCCTCCTCGAGCCAGTGCTCGGGTTTGATGCCCTGGTCAACCACCCAGTCCACGTAGCGCCGCAGCCCCTCGTCGATGGACACCGTGGGCCGCCAGCCGACGAGCCGGGTCGCCTTGGTGGTGTCGGCGAAGTGGCGGTCGACGTCACCCGGTCTCGGGGCGTCGAAGACGGGCAGCTCCCCGCCCCGACCGAAGATGGCCAGCACCTTCTCGGCCAACTGGCGGATCGAGATCTCCTGACCCCGGGCGATGTTCACCGTCTCACCGACCAGGGCGTCCTGGGCCGAGGCGGCGGCGATGCCTCGGGCCGTGTCCTCAACCCAGGTGAAGTCCCTGGTCTGCAGCCCCGAGCCGAAGATCACGGGTCTGGCCCCGGCCATGGTTCGCAACACGAACTTGGGGATGACCTCGGCCCGCTTCCCGGTGTGAGGTTCTCGCGGCCCGTAGCTGTTGAAGGGCCGGATGACGATCACCTCCATGCCATAGGTGTGACCCATGGCATGGCTGTAGGCCTCGCCCACCAGCTTGGACGCTCCGTACACGGTGGTGGGCTCCATGGGATGGTCCTCGGCCATGGGCACGTGCCGGGCCGAGCCGTAGGCCTCCGACGACGAGACGTAGACCAGGCGACGTACCCCGTTTCGTTGGGCGGCCAGGGCGATATTCAGGCTGCCCGTGGCGTTGACCTCGTGGACGAACTCCGGTTCGTTCAGACTGGTGCGGACGCAGGCCACGGCCATGTGGATCACCACGTCGGCGTCGATGATCACCTGATGCATGGTCTCGGCATCGGTGATGTCGGCCTCGATCAGCTCGACCGTGGACAGGGGATCCTTGCCGTTGCGGTGCCCGGCGCTCGGCGGGGGGAAATGTCGGGCCAGGTTGTCCATCGACCCCGTGGACAGGTCGTCGACGACGACCACGTCGTTTCCCTGCTCGACCAGGACGTCGACCAGATGACTGCCGATGAAGCCGGCGCCTCCGGTGACGATTATCCGTCGATCCTCCAGTTTCATCTACGACCCCCTCGGCTCCGTCCCACCTACTTCGATCCGTTCCCTCAGCCCGCCCGATCCGGGGTGAGCAGCACCGGGATGGTGCGGGCCAGGATGCGGATGTCACCGCTCAATGACCAGGTGTCGGCGTATTCCACATCCAGCTCCAACATCTCCAGATAGGACAGGTCACTTCGGCCGCTCACCTGCCAGAGTCCGGTCAGCCCCGGAACCACATCGAACCGCCGGTAGTGGTGCGGCTGGTAGTTCTCCAGCGAGTAGGCCAGATCGGGTCGGGGCCCGACCAGGCTCATCTCCCCTCGGAGAACATTGACCAGTTGGGGTAGCTCGTCGATGCTGAGCCGGCGGATGAGCTGACCCACCGGGGTCACCCGGCAGTCGCCGGTCACCTTGAAGTGGCGGATCTCGGTTCCCCGGCCGTCGGCCCCCAGGGCCAGCTGGTGGGCCAGGAAGCGGCGGTGGACCTCGGGGTCGGCGTCGACCCGCATCGACCGGAACTTGTACACGGTGAACGTTTTCCGGTCGAGCCCGAGCCTGGTCTGGCGGAAGATGACAGGGCCCTTCGAGGTCGCCTTCACCGCCACCGCCACCGCCGCCAGCAGCGGTGCCAAGATCACCAACAGCATCACGGATCCGATGACATCCATCACCCGCTTGACGCGGAGCTGGAGCCGCCGTACCACAACCGACGGCCGCTCGACGGTGGCGACCTTATGGCGGAGACCGGCGGTCACGATCCCACTCCCGGGTGCTCCCACGGCTGATGGAGGGAAACCCACGCCGGCTCGGCCTCGCTGCCGGTCTCCGGCAACGAACCCGGGGACCCGGCGGCATCGGTGTTGTCCCACAACCACCAGTCCGAACCGGGTTGAGGAAGATTGAGGGGGCCGGCGAAGCGATTGCCCGTGATCCACACCCGGCCGCTCGTGTCGGCGTCGCCCCGGATGACGACGGCGGCCGATCCGTCGGCCGCTTCGACGGCATTGCCGGCCACCCACACATCCCGGATACCGGTCCATGGGAAGCCACTGGACTCGTTGATACCGAGATCGAGGCCGGCGGCCGACGACACCAAGTGGTTGCCAATGACGGCCAGGCGGGCCGAGCCGTAGTCGGCCGGGTCGGCCACCGCAGCCTCACCATCATGGACGCCGCCCCAGCCGCTCCAGGTCACACAGGCCTGACGGCACCCCTCGGAACGGTTGCCGGCGACGACCACGCCGTAGGCGTTCTCCACCATCAGCACGTCGACGACGTTGTCAAGGAATTGGTTGTTGCGGATGGCGGTCTCGCCCCCGAACCCCCAGGTGTCGTTGCCGAGCAGGATGCCGGACCAGCCCGACGGACCGGCCCTGATCCAATTGTTCTCCACCACCAGGTCCCGGCTGCCGCCGCCGTGCTCGTTGACACCATAGGTCCGGCTCTGTCCCAGCACCGTGTTGCGCACCATGGCCCGGTAGGCGAACTGCATGGTGATGAGCGACATGTTCTCGTCGCTGTCGGGTGACCCGATCTCACTGTCGACCACGGTCACGTTGGTGGCCGGACCGAAACCCAGTTTGTATTTGCAGGGTTCAGGTTCATACCCGGCTGCACCGCCTTCGACGGCGGTCAGGTTGACCACGGTGATGCCATGACCGCTGGCGTCGATGGCGTTGCGGTTGGGCCAGCGAGCGGCGACATCGGCCAGCCGGAAATCGATCTGACTGGTGACGTCGATCAACCGGTAGTAGGACGTGTCGTCGGGCCCGCCGCCCTCGACCGTGAGCAGCTCCAAACCGTTGCCGTTGCCCTGGGGGTAGCGATAGAGCTCGGACCCCACGGTGATGATCGGACTGAGGCCATGGTTGAGCGTGATGGTGTTGCCGTCGACCGCGCTGACGATCCCGGCATCGAACGGGTACCGCTCGTCCCGGCCGGTGGACGGATCCTGGGCGATGCCCTTGGAGCCGTACTCGTCGATGCCGAACTGGCCCTCCACCCCATCGACCTCGACGAAGTCACCGACGTCGAGTGGAGGGGGCCGGTCCAGGACCAGGGAGGTGTCGCCCCGCTGCGCCGTCTCCGCCACCTTCACTCCGATTTCCTCCCAGTCGCCCTTGAACAGCAGGAGCGCAGGGACCTCACCGCACGACTCGTCGCCACCGGCAAAGGCGGGCCGGATCACGGTTTGATCCGTTCCGGCTCCTCGAAGCAGCACACCGTTGCCCGAGATCAGCAGCGAATCGGAGAGTTCATAGGTGCCGGGACCGAATACCACCACCCCTCCCCCGGCGTCCTCGGCATCATCGACCGCCTGCTGGGCCCGCTCCAGGTCGGAGCCTTGATAGTCGTCAACGGCGAAGACCGGGCCGATGTCGGCCGTGGTTCGCACCTCCGCCGTCACCGGCTCCGACCAGGGTCCCGCCCCCTCGGCGAACCGGGCCCTCACCCGGTAGGTGACGGTTCCCGGGGACACGGCGTCGTCCCGATAGGCCATGTCGTCCCACGGTTCGTCGTCGACAGTGGTGGAGCCGATCACCTCACCGTCGCGTTCGACGTCGTAGCCGACGGCCCGGGCCGGCTCGTCAGGACTCAGAGCCAGGTCGACATGGCTCCAGGTGACCGAGACGTAGCGGGCCGACTCCTCGATGGGACCCTGCACCGCCACCAGTCCCACCGGAGCCGGGCCGTCAACCGCCGGTTCGTCCTGCGGTGCCGTGGTGTCGGCCTCGGCCGATTCCGATCCGTCGACGTCGATGGTGGAGGTGACGGCCTCCTCCGCCCGATCATCGTCGGCACCGGTGTCGGATTCGGTGCCGCTGCACCCCGACAGCGCAAACAGGGCGGCGGCGACCACCATGACCCCGCCGGCGATGATCGGCATCCCCTTCATGGCACCCTTCATGGCAATCGGTCCCACGCTATGACCGGGCGACCGACCACGGCCCTTTGGTAACGGTCCCGGCCGGCCCACACCGCCGGCACCGAGACCAGTGCCAGCAGCGGGAACAGCATGTCGGCTGCACCCCGAAGCGTGAGGTGCACATCCAACGTCATGAGCACGAACATCACCGAGAACGCCACCGCCGTGCCCAGCCCGAGCCCGATGCGGAACCGGTCTCGCCGGCTTCGGTCACCGACCTGTCCCGACCCGTCCCGCTCGGCCAGGCCCAGCGACGCCCGGTACGAACCCCAGGTGAACCAGGCAAAGGCCAGCACCATGGGAATCCCACCGGTCCACAGCAGCCAGGTGTGGCCGCTCTCGATGTAGACCCACTCCCGCCACGGTTCGTAGGAGGGCAACCGACCGGCGGGTCGCACCCCGAGAATCCAGTTGCCATCGCGGAACAGCTCGGACCAGAAGTAGTTGGCGAGGTTGAAGCGTCGTGCCTCCCAGCTGGAAGGCAGCCCGCTTTCGTCGGTGGCGGCCAGCCTGGCCTGCACCACCGGCCACAGCACCAACCCGGCGGCCACCATGGCCGGCACGGCAACGGCCAGTGCCCGCCACAGCCGACCCACCAGCCAGCCGAAGCTCACCGCCACCACGGTCAGGGCCAATGCGGCCGAGAACTGCCCGGACGCGAAGCAGGCCAGCCCGAACAGCACGGCCCCGACCCCGGTCAACCACCGGGGACCGACCCGCATCCTCCAAAAGGCAAGACACAGGGCCAAATTGAACGCCATCACGTCGGCCACACCGTGCGAGGTCCCCAATGTGGACGAGCCCCGGTTGTTGGTGACCGCCTCGATCGGCTCGTCTTGCAGGGAGGCCAGCAGGTCGGGAACCCCGGGGGTGTTGACGGCCTGGGCGATGGCGATGGCCCCCACCACAGCGCCCACCGACAGCATCACGGCCACACAATTCCGCACCTGCCGATCGTCTTCGACCACCAGCCGGAAGAGAACGAACACCAACAGATACTTCCACAGGGCGGTGGCATAGAGAATATCGTCCATCAGCGGCCGGAAACCCCGGGACGCCCGCCAGGCCAGGGGCACCACAGAGCTGAAAACAGCCATGGCCAGAATGGAGCGGTCCAGGTTGGTGATGCGATAGGAGCGAATGGTGTCGGCGAGCCGCCCACCCAGGGCGTCGATCAGGAACCGCAGGGCGACGCCGGTCACCAGGACGGCGAGGACGGCCTCGCTGGGTCGTAGTTGAGGCACGAACGCCCCTCGGGGGAGGCCGGCCACCAGTGGTGTCAGCGCCAGGTACAGATAGGCGGCCCGTACCGGGCGGGCCACCACCACGGCCAGCACCGACAGCCCGGCCAGCACGCCCAATCCGACCGCCGGCTCGAAGGCCGAGATGGCCATGACCGCCACCACGACGACCGCCGACCCGGCAACCAGGGCAGCCAGCTCCATGCGGGGCCAGACAGGGGTCGGACGGACAAGCACGGCGGTCAGGTGACCCGGCGGGATGCCAGTAGGAACAGCGCGACCACCGCCACCACCAGCCCGACCAGCAGGCCGAGGGCGGTAAAGACCAGAGGATTGGGCCACGTCGGTTCGGTCAGGACCCGGGGCTCGGTCACCACCGTGGCGTCGGTCCTTGCCAAGGTGGCCACCTCCTCGGCCAGCACCGAATCCTGCAGCGACGAGATCTGAGCCAGGAGCTGTTCCGACTCCAGTGCCATGCGCCGCACCTCGGCCGGGTAGGGAAGGGGCTGCTCGGCGGCCTCGGCCTCGGAGTTGGCCGCTTCGAGGCCTCGCAGGCGACGCTCCAGTTCCTGGCGCTGGGTTGTCAACTCCTCGATGCGCTGGTTGTAGACGGGGGTGCTGAAGTCGACCGAGGCCACATCAACCTCGGTCATGAACGAGCTCAGTACGGCGGCCACCACATTGCGGGCTAGTTCGGGATCGGTGTCGACGAAATTGATGCCGAGGGCGGTACTGGCCTCAATGGGGAAGACTTTGAGTTCCTCCTCCACATAGTCCCGATCGACGGGCAGGTCCTCCACCGCCCGATCGAGGATGGCTGAACTCTGCATGAGCACCTGCTGGGTGGCCAGGTGGCGATCAGCAGACACCAAGCCCGGATCCAGCACCACTTCGGCTTCGGCCGTCCACCTGTCGGGCAGGTAGAGGGCAATGACATACCCGGCTGCTCCGCCGAGGGCAATGAGGGCAAGGGCAAAGGCCAGGGCCGAGACCACCGACCGACGCCGGTACCGGCGCTCGGGTTGACCCCCTCGGTGGGCGACCACCGAGTAGTCGTCGCTGGCGGAGCCGGTCGGGGTGCGGGTCACGACCGCGCCGATCAGAACCTTGCCGTCGTGGGTGTCGTCGACGTCCTCGTGGAAGCCGGCCGGTTGCCCTGCGTGCTCCTCGTCGTCGGCCTCGGCCTCATCATCAAGCTCGGCCTCATCATCAACCTCGGCCTCATTGCCGGTCTCCACCTCCTCGTCGACCTCGGCCCGTGTGTCGGCCTCTGCCTCCTTCTCACCGAGCGCGACCTCGGCCTGGTGATGGGGTGGGCCTTCGTCGGCATGGACTTTCGGCTCCTCCTCGACGGCGGGCTCGGCATCGGTGTGTTCTGCGGCCGGCTCGGCATCGGTGTGTTCTGCGGCCGGCTCGGCATCGGGCTGTTCTGCGACGGGCTCGTGCTCGAGAACGGTGTCGTCGGCGGTGGTCATGGTGGTGGTTTCTCCGTCGTTTGCCAGTTGGACGTCGATGTCGGAGGTGATGGTGAACGCCTGTTCAAGCCAGTCGTTCACCGGGATGGGACCGGTCGATGACGTCTCGTCGTCGGGCGGCGATCCGTCGACCTCGGATCGGTGTTCGGAGGCCGTGTTGGTCATGGCCTGCTCTCCTGTGGTGCTCATCGGATCGGGCTCACGGTGGCGGGGGCCGCCGAGTGGTCCTCGTTGTCGCCGGCCGGGACCCGGTCATCGACGTCGATGCCAAGCAACGACGACCACAATCGGACGTAGATCCGGGCCTGGCGAGGCCAGCTGAGGGAGAAGTCAATTCGCTGCCGACCGAGCCGGGCCATGTCGGCCATCAACTCGGGATCCTCCAGCAGCCGGTGGAGACAGCGGGCCAGCCCCTCGGGATCACCGGTGTCGGCATACACCCCGGCCGGTCCGGCCGAGACACGGGTCTCGTGGAGGTCGTGGGCCACCACCGGCAGGCCGAAGGCCATGTACTCCATTGTCTTGTTCATCGTCGACTTGTCGTTGAGGGGACCGGGGGGATCGGCACTCAGTCCGACATGGGCCGCCGACAACCACTGGAACGCCTCGTCGTCGGGGATCCAGCCGGTGAAGGTGACGTGCCGGTCGAGGTCGAGATCATGGGTCAGGGCCCGACAGTCGTCGAGCACCTCGCCGGTGCCGATGAACACCAGGTGGGCGTCGGTCCGACCGATGTCATGGACCAGATGGGCCATGGCCCGCACGGCATCATCCACCCCGTCCTGGGGACCCATGTTCCCCATCCACACCACCAGGTGACGACAGTGGGGCACCTGGATGGTTGTCACCGGCCGAGGCCGCATCCGCTCCGGATCCGGCCCGTTGCGCACCACCTCGACGTCGGCAGGCGGCATGGAGCCTCGTTCCACCGCCACCCGGCGATACGACCGGTTGGTGGCGATGACCCTGGTGGCGGCCCGGTAGGTGGCACGCTCGCACCAGGTCAGGATCGTGTGCAGGCTGCGACGCCAGCCGTCGTCGACCGGGCCGAACCGGGTCTCGAACAGCTCCGGAGTCAGGTCGTGCTGGTCGAACACGAACGGCACACCATGCCAGGACGCCCACCAACCATGGGGAAAGAAGATGTCGGGTGGGTTGCAGACCTGCACACCGGAGATGGCATGATCACCTCGACAGTGGCGCAGAGCCCGGGTCATCTGAAGCCAGGCCACTGCGTACTCCCAGATGAAGCCGACCGCCCCACTCCGCTCCTTGGCCGGGGTGAAGGCCCTGATCTCCACCCCGTCGACCGTCGTCGGCGCCCGCAACCCGGGTCCGTCGCGTTCGGCGGCGGGGCAGACGACGGTCACGTCAACACCCGCCTCGACCAGGGCCTGGGCCTGACGCCAAACCCGGCGGTCCCGCTGGACCGGTAGGTTCTCCAACAGGATCACGACTCTCGGTGGTCGCTCCGTCCCTACCATGCCACCCCCTTGACCCACACGAACGACTCCAGCCAGGGACGTTCCGCCACCAGGCGGAACTCCAAGCAACCCGGCGGGTTGCCGAGGGCCTCCGGCACTCCGACCGCTACCATGCAGCCCCCATAACCCATACGAACGACTCCAGCCAGGGACGTTCCGCCACCAGGCGGAACTCCCCAAGGAGGGCCTCCGGCACTCCGACCGCTACCATGCCACCCCCGTGTAGCTGTCGGTGAGCCGATCGACATCGGGGACCGGTGCGCCTTCGGCATCGATCACCGGCACCGAGGCGTCGGCGGCCAGAGCGGCCAGCGCATCAGGATGCGACGTCCCCAACAGACCGACATCGGCCCCGGCCAGAGCCTCGGCCGGCGACGACCGCAACAGGCAGGCCAGGTGAGGAAGGCGCTCGTCGATGAAACGGCGATTGCCGCCCCTGAGTCGGGCCGGGTCGAGGTCGGGGTCCCAGATGGCGACCTCGACGCCCTTGCCGATAAGGGTTTCCGCCACCCGGACATAGGGGCTCTCCCGCACATCGTCGGTGCCGGTCTTGAAGGTCAAACCGAGCAGTGCCACCCGTCCCGGCGTGGCGCCCCGGACGGTGTCGAGGATCAGTTCGATGGTTTGTTGCAGGTGATGCTCGTTGGAGATGAGGACACTGGCCAGCAGGGGAAGCTCGAGATCGAGACGGCGCCCGTGATGGGCCACCGCCCGCAGGTCCTTGGGCAGGCAACTGCCACCGAAGGCGAAGCCCGGTCGCAGGTAGGCGGCCGACACGTTCAGCCGATCGTCCTGGCAGAAGATGTCCATCACCGTGCGCCCGTCGGCTCCCGAAGCCCGGGCCAGGCGGCCGATCTCGTTGGCAAAAGTCACCTTCATGGCGTGAAAGGCGTTGCAGGCGTACTTGATGGTCTCGGCGGTGGGGATGGTGACGGGGTGAAACGGCCGATCGAGGAAACCGAACAGGTCCTCCACCACCTCGGCCGTGTGTTGATCCACAACCCCGGCCACGGTGAACGGCGGGTCGAAGAAGTCGGCTACGGCCGAGGTCTCCCGCAGAAACTCGGGGCACATTGCCAGCCCGTAATCCACGCCGGCCCGGACTCCGTGGCGTTGCTCGGCCTCGCCGGCCAGTCGGTCCACCGTTCCCGGCAGCACGGTTGATCGGATCACGATCACCGGGAAGTACCCGTGACCGCCACTGCGACGGCCGGCGATTGCGGCCGCCAATTCGTCGATCACGGCAGCCACTGCTGTGGTGTCAGGAGCTCCGGTGGGCAGAGAGGGTGTGCCGACGCAAACGATGTGGACCCCGACCGAGTCGATCAGCTCGGCCGCAACCGAGTGATCGTGACCGAGGGCAACGAGGCGGCCTGCGGCCACCGATCGGGACACGATATCGTCGAGACCGGGCTCGACAACCGGGGGCGAACCGGCTCGAAGTTGGCTGACCTTTACCGGGTCGAGGTCGATACCGATCACGTGGTGGCCCTGGTCGGCCAGGCAGGCCGCAGTCACGGTCCCCACATAGCCCAATCCGTGCACGGCGACCGTGGTCGACCACCAGGTCTCACTGCGCACACCGTTCGGCCCGGTCATCGATTGTCCTCCTCGATCACGCCGACGATGGCCTCGCATACCCGGTGAACCTGATCGTCGGTCATGGTGGGGTACAACGGGAGCGAGACCAGTCGGGAGGCGGCCCGCTCCACGATAGGGAGATAACCCGATCCGAACCGCTCGAAAGCCGGCTGGCGGTGACAAGGCACCGGGTAGTGGATGGAGGTCTCGATACCGCGGTCGGCAAGTCGATGGCGGAACCAGTCCCGTTCCTCGACCTGGGCCACCATGAGGTGATGAACCGGCTCGGTGGCGGGACGGGCCTGGACCAGGCCCAGCGGAAGCTCCAACAGGGTGCTTCGGTACAGGGCGACCAGTTCCCGGCGACGACGGTTGAAGCGGTCGAGGTCGGGTAACTTCTCAGCCAGGAAGGCGGCCTGCAGCCCGTCGAGTCGGCTGTTGCGACCGACCTCGATGTGATCGGTGGCGACATGACCCCGACCGTGATTGCTGAGGGACCGCACCCGCTGAGCCAGTGCGGCGTCATTGGTCGTGACCATGCCTCCGTCACCGAGCGCGCCGAGGTTCTTGCCTGGATAGAAGCTGAAGGTCCCGGCACGGGCCAACGATCCGGCCAGGCGACCATCGGTACTGGCCCCATGGGCCTGCGCCGCGTCCTCGATGACCACGAGGCCATGGCGGTCGGCCACCGCGGTGATGGCGTCGACGTCGGCCACATGACCGTAGAGGTGGACCACGATGACGGCGGCGGTGGCCGGGCCGAGGGCGGCCAGCACGTTGGATTCGGTGACGAGCAGCGTGCCGGGGTCGACATCGACGAAGACCGGAGTTGCGCCGGCGGCCACCACCGCGGCGGCCGTGGCCACGAAGGTGTTGGCCGGAACCACCACCTCATCCCCCGGCCCGATACCGAGACCCCTCAATGTCAGCTCGATGGCGTCGGTGCCGTTGGCCACGCCGATGGCATGGTCCACACCGCAGTAGTCGGCCCAACGCCGCTCGAAGCGATCCAGCCATGGTCCGCCGACGAAGGCATTGGCCATGACGACATCGTCGAGCTGCTGTCGAAATCGAGCCAGAAGGTGCTCGTGCTGGGGCCACAGCGCATAGAACGGCACGGTGTCGGCATCCAGCGGATCGATGCGGGGAGGCGAGGTGTTCACGGTCATGGCCTCCTCCACCCGTTCCCCGTGGCCCCCACCGAATCGAAGTCGGCGTCGGGGTCAGGTCCCGGATCGGGTCCGTTGTCGGGGTCGAGCAGCGGGCTGTAGGCGACGTCGACCGGCTGCCCGAAGTGCAGTGATTGTTCGGCCGCAGCCAGGATCTGGACAACGGCCAGCCCGGACCGGCCATCGGACGGAGGCGCGGCACCGGTCAGTGCGGCGCTGAGGAAGGCCTCGTCCTCCACCGCCAGCGGTTCGCGGAAGTCGACGAATGGGCACTCGATTCCACCCTGGCGATAGGCGGCCGGCCGGTGTCCGCCGTCGGCCGGACCTGCACCGTGGTGGACGTCGGTCATTGCCACCCCCTTGTCGAAGACCTTGATCCGTTCCTCCTCGGCCAGGTCGTCGTAGACCGCCATCTTTCGACTGCCGACCACGGTGACCCGGCGGACCTTGTACGGGTCGAGCCAGCTGACGTGGACCTGGGCCACGAGACCCAGGTCGTCGAAGTGCAAGCGGAGGTAGGCGACATCCTCCACCTGATCGTGGGCATGGGCTCCGGCCCACGCCGACACCCTGGTCGGTCGGGAGTCGAGAATGAAGTTGAGGATCGAGACGTCATGGGGGGCCAGATCCCACAGCACGTTTACATCACCCTGGAAGAGCCCGAGGTTCAGACGGGCGGTGTTGACATGGAAGACCTGGCCCAGATCGCCCCGCTGGATGATCTCGCGGAGCTTCCATACCGCCGGGTTGTACTCGAAAGTGTGACCGCTCATGAGCACGCGGTCCTTCTCCTCGGCCAGCGCAACCAGGGACTCGGCCTCGGCCACCGAGGTGGCCAACGGCTTCTCGACCATGACATGACACCCGGCCGCCAGCGCCTCGACGGCCACCGACGCGTGAGTCCGGGGCGGTGTGGCGACAATTACGGCATCGGCGACATCGACCACTTCGCTCAACGATTCGGCACAGCGAATGGCGGGATGGTGGGCCGACAGGTTGTGCAGGATCCGCTCGTCGCCATCCACGGCGATCACCCGGCCAACCCCGGGCACCGAATGCAGGACCCGAACATGTTTGGAACCCCAATAGCCGCAGCCGACGACGGCAACGGTGAGGGCTTGACGTGCCGACGGTACGACGTCCATTTCCTCGCTGACTCCAATGACTGCCATTTCCCTCCAAACCCGTTTCCGGAATCACGGTGGCGGAATACACACAAAACCGAATCAATTCCTATCATGAAGCAGGTCTTGCCCTCATCACGCGTTCATGCGTTTCTCCATCAAGGACTCATGCGAGTTGGCGACTCGGATCCATTTCCGGTCCATGTGTCGGGCGATCTCGTTTCCGTCTCGACAGCGTCACGGACGCGTCACAGCCGATTGACAACCTGGCTGACCTGCGACTTCGCGCTAGGTCGATCCATCTATCGACTTGACAGTTCTTGTCGAACCGGGCTTTACTGAGAATCCGGTTTTCCGTAGGGAGACGAGAATGCCACCACCAGGGCAAGAGGAGCAGCCCCGGATTTCGCTGATACCAGGGTTCGGCGTCATTTCGGAATCACAGCCGCAGGATTTCGGTACATCTTCATCAAAATTGCTGGCCTATTTGGCCTTACAACGTGAGCCACTGGAGCGAACGGCGGTAGCCGCAGCCCTGTGGCCACATGTTCGTGACGCCCGGGCCGCCGCCAATCTTCGAACGGCCCTCTGGCGGGTCAGCCAGCTCGATCCCGACCTCGTCGAGGTCGCCGGCAACAAGATCGGGCTGAACCCCGAGGTCGAGATCGATTATCGGCAGTACGAGGATCTGGCCCGGCAGGTGCTCCGGCGCGAATCATTGGAGACGCTCATCGAGACGTCGCAGGGTCCGCAACTCGGCATCGAGCACACCATCCGCTGTCTGACCGGTGAGCTGCTGACCCACTGGTACGACGAATGGCTGATCGTCCACCAGGAACGATGGCGCCAACTGCGCCTCCATGCCCTGGATTCACTCTCGCTGCAGCTCACCGAGGCCGGCTGGTGTGCCTCGGCCGTCGACGCCGCCACAGCCGCCGTGGCCGCCGAGCCGCTGCGGGAGTCCGGCTACCGTTCGTTGATGGTGGCCCACCTGGCCGAAGGCAATGTGAGCGAGGCGGTACGGACCCACGAACGTTACTGCACCCTGCTCGAACGGGAACTGGGTATTGCCCCGTCGCTACAGATGTATGAGCTGGTGAGCCAGGCAACCGGCACGGCCTCGGCCCGAACCGTCAACGGAGCGGACGGGCCAAGGTCCCGCGCCGCCGGCCGCCGGCGCATGGAGAACGTTCGGGCGATCGCGGCGTCACGACGGGGTTAGAACCGGTGACGGCGGTGTCCGCGTTGCGCGGTCCGCGGCCCACGGGTCGGTCTCTGCCCGACCGCGTGTATCATCGAGCGCTCGCCCTGGCCACCCGGGCCGTGGTCGAGCCGGTGCTCGGGGCCCGGTATCTGTCTCGGGCGGCGGAGATCGACCGGTGGTGGCACCTCAGCGACGCCGACAGGGAGGCGTGGCGGGCCGTCGCCCTCGAATCCATCCTTCGGTACGGCATCGACCACGTGCCGGCCTACGGTCACCGCAATCCGGTCCTCGCCGATTTTCCCATCACCGACAAACAGGACATCATCGCCCAGCCCGAGCGGTACCTGTCGACCGAGCGTGCGTCGATCCCGGTGGTGGAGAAACACACCGGGGGCTCCACCGGCGACCCGTGGAACTACCCGCTCGATCGCCGGGCCTGGGCCGAGTCCTATGCCGCCCAGATTCTTGCCTTTGCCCGTCACGACATCGCTTACGGTGATCGGCGTCTCCTGCTCGGCTTCCCGGCCTCGCTCGGGCTCCAGGGAATGGGACCGGGCAAGCGGCTCCGGTTGTTGGCGGAACGGACCGACGTGTCGCTCAGCGGGTTCGAGGTCGATCCCGAAACCAGCCTGCGGCGGGCCGAGCTGGCGGTAACCATGAAGGCCCGATTGTGGTACGGGTACGCCTCCACCATCGCCGCCATGGCCTCGGCCGTGTTGAACGCCGGTCAGAGGCTGCCCGGCCCCAACCTGATCGTTACCATGGCCGAGCCCCTCATGCCGTCGTGGCATGACGACATCGCCGCCGCCTTCGGCACGAAGGTGGTGGAGGAGTACGGCTGCAACGACGGCGGCATCATGGCCCACCGGTGTGACGCCGGCAACCTCCACCTGGCCGACCACCAGTCGCTGGTGGAGGTCGTCGACGAGCAGGGCCGGGCCTGTCCGCCCGGTGTCGACGGAGCCATCGTCATCACCAACTTTCACGCCCGACACATGCCGTTCATCCGCTACCGGGTGGGCGACATCGGAACCTTCGGGCCCAACCCCTGCCCGTGCCGACAGCCGGGTCGCACGCTGGCCCGGGTTTCAGGCCGAAGCGGCGACTTCGTACGGTTGCCGGACGGGACAGAGCTGACCCCACCCACCTTCTACAACCCGTTCAACCAGGCCACCGGTGTACGACGATGGCAGATCGTGCAACCCGATCCGACTCGTCTGGTGGTCCGCATCGAGACCCGAGACGGCTGGGATGACGATGACCGGTCGTTGATCGTGAACTGGATAGAGGAGCAGACTCGACATCAGTTGATCGTGGAGTTGCGGGAGACCGAACCGTTCGACCTGACCCGGGGTGGCAAACACCGGATCATCATTCGGGAGTTCTGAGTTCGGCGAACAGGCGGTGGCACAACCCGGTCAACGAGGTCGGCGAGCGCGACACCATGGACACCATCGGTTCGATGAAGGCGCGGTAGGCCGCAGGGTCGGGGACGGCGGCCGCCGCCTCCAATCGCTGCAAGCCGGCGATCATGGCCGCTCTGGTCTCGGTCGCCAGCGGGTGCCCGTACTGGATGTCGTGATAGACGTGGGGCTCACCGCTCACCAGTCGGGCCAGCAGAGGCCAGCATTGTCAGGTGTGGGGGCGGGGCCAGCCGATCGACCTGATCCATGTCCAGGCCGAGTTCGACCATGGTGGCCCCGAAGGCCAGCACCGCGGCGTGGGTCGCCACCTGCAAACCGGCGGTGAGGCGGTCGTGATCGTTGGCCTTGACCGGAACCAGGCAACAATCGGTGGCGGCCAGCACCCCCATGAACCAGTCCGACCACCGGTCGTCACCGCCGGCGGGCGACGGCAGTTCGACCACGGCCACCGGGCGCCCGGCGAATCCGAGTGAGGGGGCGAACATGGGGTTGATGGCCAGCACCGATGGCCGGTCGCTGGTTCCGGTCACCAGTCGAAACCAACGGTCCTTGACCGAGAGGGTGTCGACCACGACCGCCCCCGACCCGGTTGCCGCCAGCACGACCGGACCGATGGCGTGGGCCACCGACTCGGGGACGGCCAGCACCACCACATCGGCGTCGGTCAACGCCCCGGTCAGGGTCTCGGCATCGACCATGACATCGATCCGTGACTCCGGGTCGTCGGCCCCCGGGTCGAGCACTGTTACAGCGGCCGCACGCCCCTGCCCGGCTCCGTACCGGTCGATGGCACCGATGAGCAGCCGGCCGACTGCGCCGGCCCCGCCCACCACCACGACGCGAGGCCCGGGGTCGGGGTCGGTTGCCGACTCAGCCCGGTCGGCGGTCATCGACGATCTCGTCCTCGACCCGGCACATCTCGTCGATGATGAGCCGATACAGAGAGCGAACGAACTCCGGATCGAGATGGTGCCCGGCGGCGTCGGCCGCCACCCGATCCAACACCTGCTGCACCCGGGACGGCTGCATGACCGGGACATCGTTGTCCCGTTTGTACTCGGCCACCCGGCGACCGATGTCGATACGCCGACCCAGCAACTCCAGCAGGGCGCCATCGATCTCGTCGAGTCGGCGGCGGTGATCGGCCAGCGTCGGCGAGGACGGCGCCAACGAGGCCGAGGTCAGGGGTGTGGCCGAGGTAGTGGGTGGGAGCGAGGACGAGGCCATGGGAGATCGGTGTGGTCGACGACGATCAGCCGGCCACGGCGGTCAGGGTATCGGGGGTGGCGGCCAGGCGGGGGGTCAGATCGGTCTCGGACAGGGCGGCTACCAGGGCCCTCGCCTTGAGCAGCATCTCCTCCACCTCCTCGTCGGGATCGGACAGGTCGACGATGGCACCGCCCACTCCGATGGTGATGTCGTCGTCGGTCATGACAATGGTCCGGATGACGATGCTCAGATCGGTTGAGCCGTTGAGGCCGAAGAACCCGATGGAGCCGGAGTAGATGCCGCGAGGACCGGCCTCCAACCGGTCGATGATCTCCATGGTCCGGATCTTGGGGGCGCCGGTCATGGATCCGCCGGGGAAGGCACGTCGAACGGCGTCGACCGCAGTGACATCGGGCCGCAGCCGGCCACGAACCGTCGACACCAGCTGATGCACCGTGGCGTAGCTCTCTACCGAGAAGATACGGGACACGTGCACCGAGCCGACCTCGGCCAGCTCACCGATGTCGTTGCGCAGCAGGTCGACGATCATCAGGTTCTCCGAGCGGTCCTTCTCGTCGGTCCGCAGGTTCTGATACAGATCCTCATCCTCCTCCGGGGTGGTCCCCCGGGGCCGGGTCCCCTTGATCGGCTTGGACTCGACCTCACCGTCGGGTCCCACGGTCAGGAAGCGTTCCGGTGACGAACTCAGCACCGAGACGTCGGGGAATCGGAGGAAGGTGGCATAGGGGGCGGGGTTGCGCTCCCGCAGCGCCCGATAGGTGTTGACCGGATCGATGATGACGTCCTGACCGATCATGTTGGTCAGACAGACCTCGTAGGTCTCGCCCTCGGTGATCTCCCGTTTGCACTCGGCGATCAGATCGAGGTACTGCTCCGGCGTGTGGCGAAACAGCTGGGGCACCGGTTGAGGATGCAGCGTTCGGCTCCAGCGGGGCACGGGCTGCAAACCGGCCAGGGCGTCGTAGGTGTCGTTGATCCACTGCTGGGCCCGATCCTGATCGTCGACCCCGTCGATGCAGACCAGATAGGCCACCTCCTCCTCATGGTCGAAGGCGATGAGTCGATCGGCGAACACGAAGCCTGCGTCGTCGGTGGGGGAAGTGTGGGTGCCCGTACCGCCGCAGTGGGCTTTGAGCTCGTAGCCCAGGTAGCCGGCGTAGCCGCCGTTGAAGTCGAAGGGCAGGCCTTCGGTGCGGACATGCCGTTCGGCCAGCATGCGGTTGAGATAGTCGAAGATGTGCTCTCGGTGGCTGATGGTCGTGCCGTTGTGGGTGACGTCGGTCGTGCCCCGGGCGATGGAGTAGGTGACGAACTCGGCATGGGGCCCGGTGCCGTCCCCCATGTAGGAGAATCGGGAGAAGCCACGGACCAGGGCGGAGTCGAGCCAGAATGCCGGCTCGGCCTCGGCGTACATGGTCATGAACGCCGTTTCGGCGTCGACCTTGAACGGGATGCGGCGGGTGTAGACCTCGAGTGGGCTGCCGTGCACGGTGGGTTGGGCGCCGTGGTCATGGCGAACGGCCCGCACCGGCCGAGCCGAACCGCCCGTCGGGTGGGCACCGGTCGGTGGTGTGGCCGATGCCTGCACCCGGCCCGTGGAGGTGGCGGCCTGGGGGTGACGAAGCTGGAACCGCTCGGTGATGTTGCGGAAGTTCGCCAGTAGGCGATGGCCGTACTCGGTGCAGATCGACTCGGGATGGAACTGAACCCCGTACACCGGTCGTTCCCGGTGCCGGACCGCCATCAGCACCCGTTCGCCATTCGCTGCGGCCGAGCCGGCGCCGAACGCGGCCCATGCCGTGGCCTCCAGGTCATCGGGTAGGTCACGGACGTGGAGAGAGTGGTAGCGGATGGCCGTGAACGGCGACGGGATGCCCTCGAACAGCTCGCTGCCATCGTGATGGACCGAGCTGCCCCGCCCGTGCATGACGCGGGGGGCGTAATCGACGGTTGCCCCATAGTGGTGGCACAGACCCTGATGGCCGAGGCAGACCCCGAGCACGGGGACCTCGGTGTTGGCCAGCACATCGGTGCAGACACCGAAGTCCCGAACAACCTCAGGACGGCCCGGTCCGGGGGAAATGACCACGTTGTCGAAGTCCAGTCCCTTCAGTTCATCCCAGGTGGCCTCGTCGTTCTTGACAACGACAGGCCGACGGCCGCAGACAGCGCTGAGAATCTGATAGAGGTTGAACGTGAACGAGTCGTAATTGTCGAGAAGCAGTGTCTTCATCGCATCGTCCCTCCTGCCCGCAACCCTTGTCGGCGACTGTAGGTTTTTGCCCCGGTCCCGGTCCACGAATCGACACAGGTGTGATGCAACTTGTGACGGCGGTGAGCCGCCTCGGTGACGGAACCGAACGCGGGCACTAGGGTTGGACCGTGAGTTCTGACCCCTCCGGTGCGTCATCCGATATCGAGCCGAACGAGCTGCATCATCGGGCCCGGCGAGTCCTTGACCACGCCGCCGAGCATGGCGTGACCCTCGAGGTCATCGAATACCCCAACGAAGGGGCCCGCACGGCGGAGGAGGCGGCGGCCTCGGTGGGGTGTCTCGTCGACCAGATCGTCAAGTCGATGATCTTCGCCGCCGGTGAGGATCGAGAGCTGGTGCTGGCCCTCACCGCCGGATCGAACAAGGTGAGCGGCTCGTCGCTGGCCAAGGTGGCCGGCGTCGATGCCTGCCATCGGGCCACGGTGGACGAGGTGCGGGAGGCCACCGGCTATGCCATCGGCGGGGTGCCGCCGTTCGGCCACAATCGGCCGCTGCGGACCTGGGTCGATCCTCATCTCCTGACCTTCGACCGGATCTGGGCCGCCGCCGGCACCCCTCGCCACGTGTTCGGCATCTCGCCCGACGACCTTGTGGCCCTCACCGGGGCCGAGCCGGCCAACTTCACCGAGTAGCGGCCCTCCCCTCACCCCGACCTGGCCCCGAGCCGTCGAGGAACCCCGGAGTGCAAGGCCGGCCGAATCAACGGTCGAGCCAGGTAACGAGAGCGGGAGGAAGCGTTTCCTCCAGGCGCCGCCGATACAGCTCGACGGTCTCCGGTCGTGCCTGGGCCGGGCCCTGCCCGGACGAGCCCCGGAAGAACCTGGCGGGGTCCTTGAAGATGCCACCGAAATCAGGGGCTGTCTCGGATGCCCGCGCCTTCATCGCGTCGAAACCGGCGGCCGCAGCCAGTTCGGTGATCTCGTGGTCGGTGATGGCGAACCCCGTGGCGTCGGCCAGGCATCGCATCTGGCCCGGCAGATCGTCGACGAGATCCCGATAGTGGACCAGGATGACCCGGTAGCGATCCTGGAGCTCCCAGGCTCGACCGAGATGCCACATCAGGCCGGTCAGGGTGTCCAGGCCGTCGGACGGTGGGCCGTCCCAGGCCACCCATCGGTGGATGGCGTCGTCGAGGGCGATGCGATCCCGGGTCGGGCTGGGACCCGGCCTCTGGGATTCCGAGTGATGGTCGGGGCCGAGATGGGCCTTGAGCTCGGCCAGACGCTCCCGATCGAGATTGTCCCGGTGGTGGTAGAGCGAGACCGCCGTATCAAGGGGGTTGCGGGCGGTGACGAGATAGGAGACGCCGGGGAGCAGGGGCAAGCCGTCGAGCGGAGTATGGGTCTTGATGAACCGTCGATGGTCTTGGGCTTCGAGGTCGGCCACCATGTCGTCGATGGGCCGCATCAGCCAGTCGAGCCAGGGAGAGAGCTCGACAAGAGGTCGGGGCAATTCGGCGGTCCGGAACACCAGCAGGGCGCAGATCATCTGGACCCAGGTGGTGCCGGTCTTGGACCGGGTGCTGATGATGATGTCGTCGTCCCGAAGCGACAGGTGTCGCCACCGGGTGGAGTCCTCGTCGTAGGAGGTGTAGACGGTCGGCCGGGCGCTCACCCGTCGCCGTCGACGGCCGCCGGGACGGGACCGTTGGCGTCGGGTACATCGACCCCGGACAACACCGAATCCAGGTTGGATTCGACCGGCTCGATCGCAGTCATGGACCTCACTGTAGTACCCGCTCGTGACGACGAAGGGCCCCCGGGGTCCCGGTACGGCGTCACAACAGTCGAGTACTGTGGAAGTATCAGTACGAGGAGGCGGCCATGACCATCCAGTCCGATCAGCTCATCAGCCTCGGCTACGACCGCTATGTTCGCTCCGACGAGGTGGCGGCCATCGAACCCATCGTGGACGATCGGGGCCCGGGTCGGCGGGCCATGGTCTGGGTCAGAGGCCTGCAGAGCCCGCTCATCGCCTCCCGGTCGGAGCGGGCCATCGCCGACGATCTGCGGACCAGGGCCGACGATGTGGCCCATCTTCAGGAACTTCGTTCCACGTTGCGCTCCATGGGTCGACGCCTCGATTCCATTCCCCCGGTGCTGCGCCGGATCATCCGGGAGGAGGCCGGGGTCGACATCGAGGAACTCGCCAAGGAGGCCAACCGGGTGGCGGGTTAGGGCTTTTCGGGGAGCCGGCCGGTTTGCCCGGTGCAGCAGACCCGTTACGCCGCCTGATTTCGGTTGCCGTCGCGCATCGTTCCGGCAGCCGGTATGGATCACCCTCGACCTGGCCCTGGTAGCGATGCTCCCCCGGGTGGTTGGAGTACTACTGGTATGATTCTTACTTGACCTCCACAACCGGAAGGAGACGGCGACAAGATGAGAGTCACGGAGAAAGGTCAGGTCACCATTCCGAAGGAGCTGCGGGATGCCCTCGGACTTGGAGCAGGATCAGAGGTGGAGTTTCGCCCCCACCCCGAGGGCCTGTTGGTCACCAAGGTCAGTGACAGGGGCCTTGGGCGAGGTCGTCGTATCGTCGATCGACTACGAGGTAGAGGTGATGTTGAGATGTCCACCGATGAGATCATGGCCCTGACGCGAGCGGATGTCTGAGATCACTGGGACCCTGGTCGACAGCAACGTGCTGCTCGACATCCTCACCGAGGATCGAACCTGGTCCCGATGGTCGGCTGATGCCCTGATCGACGCCGCCGAGAGCGGGCCACTTTTCATCAACAGCATCATCTACGCCGAGGTGTCCATCAGGTTCAGCCGCATAGAAGAGCTCGATGACGCCTTGCCCGAGCACGATTTCCGGCGACTTCAGCTTCCATGGGCGGCCGCCTTTCTGGCCGGCAAGGCCTTTGTGTCCTATCGCCAACGTCGGGGCACCAAGCGATCTCCGCTTCCTGACTTCTTGATCGGAGCCCACGCAGCCGTCGCGTCCCTTGATCTCCTGACCCGCGACCGGGCACGCTTCGCAACCTACTTCCCAACCGTGCGGCTGATTCACCCGGAATCGACCAGATAGTCGAGCGCAAACGGCGACTACGGTCGGGGCATGGTGGACTTGCCTGAACCGGACATCACGTTCTACGACGACATCGAGGGCTACTGCAGTGCCTTGAGCTACCGGCCGGGGGAGGTGGCCGGCCTCCATGTCTCAACCAACGCGACGCGCTGACGACGTGTTGATCGAGCGGTGGGGAGCGGACCGGCACCACGTGTGGTCGGCTACCGGGTTGGAGGGTCACTTCACTCCCCCACCCGCAGATGCCGATAGCCACGGCTGCCGTTGGCCGGTGACGGTGGAAGTCCCGATCGGGGCCGACTGGGCCTCCGGGTTCTACCTGGTCACCCTTCGGGCCCAGGAGGCCGGGCCGGGCCGGGACATGGCCCACACCGGGTTCGTGGTCCGAACCGGCGACCAACCCGAGGCCCGCTCGGGCCGGGCGCTACTGGTGCTGGCCACCAACACCTGGAACGCCTACAACACCTGGGGTGGGGCCAGCCTCTACACCGGCGGAACCCAGGTGGCGTTCGCCCGACCGTGGAGCCGGGGCATGCTGGTGCGGGAACCAACCGAGCGGGACGACCGCAAGGCCCGACCCACCCGCTGGGGCGAGGAGCCCGACTCCGACGGCGAGCGCTTCCAGCGGTACCGGTTGAGCCGAGGCTACGCCGCCTCCATCGGATCCAGCGGCTGGTACCAGTACGAGCGCCGGTTCGTGGAGTGGGCCGAGGCCGAGGGTTACCGGTTCGACTATGCGGTGTCGTCCGACCTCGACCGCGACCCCGCCATTGCCGACGGCTACCACCTGTTGCTGGGCATCGGCCACGATGAGTACTGGTCGGGTCCGCAGAGGGATGCGGTGGAGGATCATGTCCGCCGGGGTGGACGCTATGTGAGCCTGTCGGGCAACACCATGTTTTGGCAGGTCCGCATCGAACCGGTCGCCGGTACCGGGAGAGACACCATGGTGTGCTACAAGTACACGGCACATGAGAACGACCCGGTCATGGCCACCGGTCAACCGCAGGACGCGACTCTGATGACAGGCATGTGGGCCGATCCACTGGTGGGTCGGCCCGAGGCCGGCTTCCTCGGCGGGGGGTCGGCCTGGGGTTTGTACAACCGGTTCGGGAAGGCGGTGCGCCGTGGCGCCGGGGCGTTCACGGTGTACCGGCCCGGTCATTGGCTGCTGGCCGGCACCGACCTGGGCTACGGCGACCTGCTGGGAGCGAAACACGGGGCGGTGGGCTACGAGACGCTGGGGTGCCGCATCCAGTTCGACGAGTTCCAGCAGCCGGTGCGGGCCGGAGGCGACGGCACGCCGGAGCACATGGAGATCGTGGCCTTCAGCCCGTCGTCGAACACCGGCGTGGGTGAGTACCCGAAGTCCATCTCGGCACTCAGTGATCAGGGCGACCTGGAGTTCATCGCCGAGCGCATCCACGGAGACCTCAGCCCTGAGTCGCTGGCCAAGGCCCGCTACGGCACCGCCATCATGGCCGTGGCCCTCCCGTTCGGCCCCGACGCAGGTGAAGTGATCACCGTCGGCTCCACCGACTGGGTGTTCGGCCTGCCCGATGATCCCGGCGTGGTCCGGGTGACACGAAACGCCCTCAACGGTCGGGCTTGACGGCGAATGGCGGATGACGGCGACGGACTCGACCGCACATTGCTGCTAAAATAGCTGGTACGCGGCAGGCAGGAGGCTCATGGCACAGGTCGACATCGGTGACCTCGCCGTCGAGGTTCGCGTTCAGGGCGAGGGTCCAACCGTCGTACTGGTCCACGGTTCGGCCAGCGACCGAAGGACCTGGAGGGCGCTGGCGGCGCGGCTGGAAGGTCGGTTCCGACTGCTGTCCTACAGTCGGCGGTTCCACTGGCCGAATCCACCGCCCGGTGACGACGCCGAGTACACCATGGATGCACACGTCGAGGACCTCGTGGCCATCATCGAGGGGTCGGTCGACGGTCCGGTCAATGTGATCGGCCACTCCTACGGCGGGTTCATGTCGCTGCTGCTGTCCATTCGCAGGCCCGATCTGGTGACTCGGCAGGTGCTGATCGAGCCGCCGGTGGTGACGCTGTTCCTCAGCGATCCGCCCAGACCTTCCGAGGTGCTCCGGGTACTGGCCACGCGGCCCCGCATGGGCCTCGAGCTGCTCCGGTTCGGGGCCACCGGTCTGGTCCCGGCGACCAGGGCGGCGGAGAAGGGCGACATGGACAAGGCCATCCGCATCTTCGGCCCGGCATCACTTGGTCGGGACGCCTTCGATCGATTGTCGCCGGAGCGGTGGGAACAGGTGGAGGCCAACAACATCAGGGCCGAGTACCTCTCCGACAGCCTGGCACCGGTCACGGCAGCCGAGATCCGCTCGGTCACGACGCCGACGCTTCTGGTGTCGGGATCCAAGAGTCCGAGACTGTGGCCGATGCTGGCCGATCACCTGGACACGCTGATGCCGAACTCGACGCGGATCGACATCGCCGAAGCATCTCACATCGTGCAGGAGGACAACCCCGACGCCCTGGGCGCCGCCGTCAAGGAGTTTCTGTCGCCCGGATAGGCAGGCCGATTGTCCCTCAGCTCGGCCGATCAGTCGACTTCGGGTCGAAGCGTGGGGAACAGTACGACGTCGCGGATGTTGGAGACGTCGGCCAACAGCATGATCAGGCGGTCCATGCCGACACCAAGGCCCCCGGTGGGAGGCAGGCCATACTCCAGGGCCCGCAGGTAGTCCTCGTCGACCATCATGGCCTCATCGTCGCCGGCCTCCTTCTGCCGGGCCTGATCCTCGAACCGGGCTCGCTGGTCGTCGGGGTCGACCAACTCGCTGAAGGCGTTGGCCAGCTCCCGACCGGCCACAACCGCCTCGAACCGCTCGGTGAAGCCCGGCAGCTCCCGGTGGTCGCGGGACAGCGGCGAGACTTCCTTGGGGTAGTCGGTGACGAAGATCGGGCCCCACAAGTCGGGCTCGACGGTCTTTTCGTAGATCTCCATGATCAGCTTGCCCGGGCCGTAGGCACCCTTGATCTCCACCCCGTGCTGCTCGGCCACCGCCCGCACATGGTCGATGTCCATGGTCAAGCCGACCCGCTCACCGGTGGCTTCCTCGATCAGCTCGACCATCGAAGCCCGCCGCCACGGAGCGGCCAGATCCATCTCCCGGCCGCCGAAGCTGATGGTGGTGGAGCCGCAGATCTCGGTGGCCAGGTGGGCCACCAGCTCCTCGACCAGGTTCATCATGTCGCCATAGTCGGCGTAGGCCTGGTAGAGCTCGAGCATGGTGAACTCGGGGTTGTGGCGGGTGCTGATGCCCTCGTTGCGGAACACCCGGCCCAGCTCGAACACCCGCTCCAGCCCGCCGGCCACCAGCCGCTTCAGGTAGAGCTCGGGGGCGATGCGGAGGAACAGCTCCAGATCGAGGGCGTTGTGATGGGTGGTGAACGGTTTGGCCGCCGCACCACCGGGGATCGGGTGGAAGATCGGCGTCTCGACCTCGATGAACCCGCGGTCCTCCAACCAGCGGCGGGTCAGCGACATGACCTTGGATCGCAGCAGGAAGACCTGCCGACTCTCGGGGGTGACCCAGAGGTCGACATAGCGCTGGCGGTAGCGCATGTCGGTGTCGGTCAGGCCGTGGAACTTGTCGGGGAAGGGGCGTCGGGCCTCGGCCAGCAGGATCCACGATTCGACCCTGACCGAGAGCTCGCCCTTGCGGGTCTTCATGACCTCGCCGGAGACCCCGATCCAGTCACCGAGGGACAGGCCGCAGAAGCCCTCGAAGTCAGGCGTGACCTTGGCCGGGGCGAACAGCTGGATGCGACCGCCCGAGTCCTGCAGGGTGCCGAAGGCCAGCTTGCCCTGAACCCGGCGCAACATGAGCCGACCGGCAATGGTGGCCTTGACCCCGGTCTCGGCCCCGTCCTCGATGTCGCCGTAGGAGGCCCGCAGCTCGGCCGAGGTGGTGTCGGGCTCGAAGCGGTAGGGCACAGACGGGCGCGCCCGATTGAGTGGGGCTGGTCATAGGCCACCGATGATATCGGCCCGTTTCGAGGTGACTTGGCCGATTCCACCACGACAACCAGCCGACTTGTGCGCTCGCGACCCCGGTTTTCGGGGCCTATGGCGCACAGACTGTTGGGACGTGCCGCGGCAGCAGCTTCTGGGTCACCGATGGTCGGGCGGCAGCAGAAACAGTACGGCCGAACCCAGGACACCGGAGATGCAGGCGGCGGCGAGGGCCCAGGGGTAGCCGGATCGGTCGATGATGGCGCCGGCGATGGGTGGACCGAGGAAGCCACCGAGGCCGGCGGCGGTGTAGAGGGCGCCGAGCAGGCCCCCGAGGCCGACCACGCCGTACAGCTCGGCCATGACCACCGGGGACAGGGCGATGAAGCCGCCGTAGGCCACCCCGAGCACCACGGCGAACACCGCCAGCTGCCAGTAACGATCGGCGGCCGTCAGCCACAGCAGGAAGCTGACGCCCATGGTGAACAGCGAGCCCTGGTACATGCGGGTGGCGTCGAACCGGGCGGCCAGCGAACCCAGGCCGAGGCGGCCGATCACCGAGCACAGACCGATGAGTCCGACCAGCACACCCCCGGATCCGTCGATGCCCTCGACGGTGAGATAGTCGGCCAGGAAGACGAAGGGTACGAACAGCGACAGCACCACCAGGCCGACCGAGGCGAAGAGCACGGCAAAGGCCCGGGACGAGCGGATCTGGGCCAGCAGCGACACCGATCGGGGCGACGCCGGATCGACGGGGGGACGGCGGGCCCCGATGGTGGCCAGAGTCATGAGAACAGCGGCGACAGCAGCCAGATAGAGGTAGGTGTCGCGCCAGCCGTACTCGGCCACCAGCCGTTCGGTCAGGGGCGCCACGACCAGGGTTCCGGCCCCGATTCCGGCCACCGCCACTCCGACGGCGGCGGCTCGGTAGCGCACGAACCAGCCGCCCACGGTGGCCACCATGGGCACGTAGCCGCAGGCCACGCCGATTCCGACACCGAGGCCGTAGGTGACATAGCCGGCGGTGATGGATTGGACCCGGGAGGTCACGATCAACCCGATGACCAGGGCCGTTCCGCCGACGGCCAGCACCGGACGGGGCCCGAACCGGTCGGCCAGCTTGCCGGTAACCACCCCCAAGCCGAAGTAGAGCAGGGTCGTGATGGAGAAGACGAGGGCGATGGAGCTGCGGTCCTGGCCGAACTCGTCGGCCATGGAACGGAAGAACGAGCCGAAGCTGTAGGCCACGCCGAACACCGTGAACATGGAGACGAAGGCGGCGGCCACCACCAACCAGCCTCGCAGGCTGTCAGTCCCGGTCCGGGACAACGTCCAATCCGATGTCGAGCACGGGGGCCGAATTGGTCAGCGAGCCGGAGGAGACGAGATCGACTCCAGTGTCGGCATAGGCGTCGAGGGTGTCGAAGGTGATGCCACCCGAGGCCTCGAGCAGGGGTCGTCGTCCGCCGGTGTCGGCCGCCCATCGGTCGACCTCGGGAACCAGGGCCTTGAGCTCGTCAGGGGTGAAGTTGTCGAGCAGAATGATGTCGGCCCCGGCCTCCAGGGCCTGGAGCATCAGGTCTTGGGTGTCGGCCTCAACATGCACGGTTCGGCCCGGCCAGCGGCGCCGGGCCTCGGCCACCGAGGCGGCGATGGTGGTGCCGATGAGGTGATTGTCCTTCAGCATGAACCAATCCGACAGGTTGCCCCGATGGTTGGCCGCTCCCCCGGCCCGTACCGCCGCCTTCTGCAGGGAGCGGTAGCCGGGCAGGGTCTTGCGGGTGTCCCAGACGATGACCCGACCGTCGGCCAGATCGACCCAGCGGGCGGCGTTGGTGGCGATGCCCGACAGATGGCTGAGGAAGTTGAGGGCGGTGCGCTCGGCCGTGAGCAGGGTGGCGAATGGCCCCCGCGCCACGCCGATGACATCCCCGGCGGCAACACGATCGCCGTCGCTCAGCGTCCACTCCACGGTGAGGGTGTCATCGACGGCGGCAAAGGTCTCCTCAACGCAGCGACAGCCGGCGATGACGCCGGCCTCCCGGGCGTTGAACCGGGCCGAAGCCTGCTTGGTCGGATCGATGAGGGATGAGGTCAGGTCACCGAACGGGGTGAGATCCTCGACCAGAGCACGTTGGACCAGGAATCGGATGTCGGCCAACGGGGGTTGCAGATCGGTACGCACGAGGCCCAAGCATAGGAGAACGACGTGATCCCCGCAGGTGAGCGGAAGGTCGGATTCGGCACCCCCGACCCACCGAACCAGCGGATTTGGGACAACCAACCCAAGGCCCAGCCGCCGAGCCCTTCCATCTTGCCGACACTGGTACGCTGGTCATTTATGGTGGTAGGCCAGTGTCAATCCAGAGCCATCCGATTGCGTCGCATTCTCCTTGGCGCGGTCTTGATTGTAGCATTCGGAGCGGCCTGTAGTCAGGCGACCGAGGAAACGGACGATGCCCTCGATCAGGCCTCGGGCATCAGCTCTGACGCGGACTCGACCGATGCCGAGCCGACGGATGCTCTCGGCAATGTGGCGGGGGACGGCGAGGAGTCGGCGGCCGAGCCGGAGATCGAGATCGAGCCGGTCGAGCAAGGCACTCCATTTGTGGAGGATTTTGTCGATCCTAACTCCATGGCCAGATTCGAGATCGGCTTGTATCACCGGGACGATGAGCTCGGCGGGCAGGACGAATGGATGGGCGACCACACGATCACCGGCCCCGATGATCTCTGTGGACCACCGACCGAGAAGCGGATTGTCGCTCGCGGCGAGCGGGAATCGGGCTTCAACGACGAGTGGGTCTACCGTTGCATCCCCGGCGGCGACCTCGACAAGGCCCATGTGATGACCTCCATCGGTCACACCTCGGGCTACTCGATCGGCGCCTTTTCCCCCGTCCAGGACTTCACCGGTGTCCGTGAAGTCCACTGGGATGTCAACCAGACCGACCTCGGGGATCGGCAGTGGACCGAGGTGGCCATCATCCCCGCGTCGAAGTTCGACATGCAGGATCTGCCGTGCACCACCGACGTGCCCTGCGACACCACAACCCACGACGAGCTGGGCTCGGTCGGGACTCAGTGGGCCGGCCAGCGAGCCCGCAGGATCAATACACCCGAGCAACCGGGCGGCTATCTGGAGGCCGGTGGTGACCTCGGTTACCGTTGTGACACCTGTCCATATGCTCCGAGTTCGCGGTTCGGCGAGGCCTACGGTGTCGATGATCCGGCGCTGACCTCGCTGGTGATCCGGCGTGAGAACTTCTTTCGCGACAATGGCGACGGCACCCTGACCTGGGGATTCCAGCTGGACGATGGTTCGTTCGAGGAGTTCACGGTTCCGGGCTCGTTCCCCACCGGTCCGGTCCGGGTGGTGTTCAAGGATCACAACTACACGCCACTGAAGTCGCCGGCGACGCTGCTACCGGAGACCACCTTCACCTGGCATTGGGACAACATCCAGATCCTGACCGATGAGGTGGCATCCTGAGCCAGGCTCAAACGACCGCCAATGATCTGCAACAGGGCCGGGTCATTGCCCGGAACTTCAGTGTGCTCATGGCCGCCCAGCTTGCCACTTGGTGTCTGTCGCTCGTTGCCACGGTCACGATCCCCCGCTTCCTTGGGGCCGAGCTCGTCGGTCGATTCCACTTGGCCACGTCGATCTGGGCCATGGGCATCGTGGTGGCCAATTTCGGCATGAACCTGGTGCTGACCAAAGAGGTGGCCCGCGACCACAGCCGTCTCGGTCCCATACTCGCCACCAGCCTTGCCGCCCGCCTGCTTCTGCTTGTTCCGGTCACGTTGGTGCTGTTCGGCTACGCCATCGCCATCGGCTACCCCACCCAGGTTCTCGTGCTGTTGGGTCTGCTCGGGATCGGAACCGTGGTGCAAGCCGCTGCAGATTCCCTCTCCGCCGTCCTCAAAGGCCTGGACCGAATGGCGGCCATCTCCGTCGCCGCCATCGCCGGACGCTTCGTTTTCGTCTTCGGGGCGGTTTGTCTTCTCCTTCTCGGCTACAGCATCTACTCGGTGGCAATCATCGCCGGAGTGGCCACCGTCGTGACCCTCGCCATGCAGTTCCGAGATCTTCAGCGCGCTCGCCGAGAGTTCGAGGACATGGGTCCGCTACGGGTCGAAGCTGGAGCAATGCGACGTCTCCTGCGAGACAGCCTGCCGTACTTCTGGATCACCTTCTTCGTCGTGATCTACCTTCAAGTCGACACCATCGTCATCTCCTTGGTGGTCGATTCCGACGAAGTCCTCGGCTGGTACAGCGTCTACGACCGCCTCGGTGGCACGCTCATGTTCGTCCCCACGGTGTTCATGACGGCGGTCTATCCAACGCTCTCGCGAATCTACGCTCCGGACGAAGTCGCTCCGCACGAACATCACAGGCTGACCCAGCGGACGTTTCAGACGATGGTGCTGATAAGCGTTCCAGTCGGGTTGGGTCTCGCCACCATTTCGCGGCCGCTCGTGGTGTTGTTGTTCGGTGAGGAATTCAGCAACGCCGCACCGGTCCTTGCCGTTGGCGGATTCGTCATCATGTTGACGTATCTGACAACGGTTCTCGGCATGTTCCTCATTTCCATGGATCGACAGCGCCAGTGGACGAGGTTCATCGCAGTTGGTGCGCTCTTGACTATTCCGCTCGACTTCCTTCTCGTACCCTTCTTCCAGTCACGATACGATAATGGCGCCATCGGGGGAGCGGTTGCCTACATCATCACCGAAACCATCATCCTCTCCGGTGCAATCCATCTACTCCCCCGGGGAGCGCTCGGACCTTCGAGTCTCAACTACGTGTTCCGTGTGCTGGCCGCAGGAACCATCATGGCAGGAGCCGTCTATCCCCTGCGGAACATGAATCTACTCATTCCGATCGTGGTAGGGGCCATCGTGTACGGAATCGGTGTCTACGGATTACGGCTCATCTCCGATGAGGACAAACGGTTGCTTCTCGCGCTCGCACCGGACAGGTTGGTTAGGAAGAGGATAGGAGCGGACATGGGCACAGTCTCAGCGGAGTCACGAAGTCTCGATCAGATAGAGGATCGCACATGAGCATCGCCGCCATTCGCCGCATGGTCGAGGCCTTTTTCAGGCGCTGGCCGTTCTACGTCCTTCTCTTCATCGGCTCGTTCGGATTCGGCGTCTACACCGTGTCGCAGACGGTCGAGGAGTACACGTCGACCGGGTCGATCTTCGTCGACTACCAGAGTCTCGTAACCGTCCAGTCCGGCGTGCAGGACGGAGGCTTCTTCAGCTATCTGACACCGGCTCAGTTCACCAGTCAGGAACTCAACGGTCTGGTCGGCACCGATGTCTTCATGGCGTCCGCTCTGGAGCTGGCGGGGGTCGACCTCGCCACCGATCCCACCACGAGGGAAAACCAGATCAGAGAACTTCGGAACGCTGTCACAAGTTATGCCCAGAGCGAAAGCCTCGTGACCGTCGTTGTCACCACCTCCGATCCAGAGTTGTCGTCCAGTCTCGCCAAGGCCATCGCCGACGAGTTCGTCGCATTCCAGATTCAGATCGACATCGCCGAAAGCGGCGCGTCGGAGGAGTTCTTCGCCGAGTTGGTCGAGGGCTACCGGGGGGATCTGACCGAGGCCCAGGCAAACGTCGACGCCGCGCTGCGCGGGGTCGGGAATCTCGAGGAGCTGACGCCGGAGCGACAGGCGGATGTCAAGCGCCTGCAAGATGCCGAGCTGCTGGCCGAGAATCGGTTCCTCGCCGCCGTCGACGACCTCGAGGCTTCCCGGCTGGCAACACTGCAGTCCGAGACCGACGTGCGCCAGAGCTACTCGGTGGTGGACCCACCAAAGGTGGCGACCGAGCCCAACGCAAGCCTGGTCGACGATCTCATCGCTCTCAGCATTTTCGCCGTCGTCGGACTGTTGCTTGCCCTCATGGGTCCGATCGTGTCGGCGATGCTGAACCGATCGGTGCTGTTCCCCGAGGACGTCGGACCCTACGGTGAGGTCCTCGAGGTCATACCGAAGGTCCGTCGCAAGCATCTCAAACTGGAGGGCGCGGTACCCACCGGTCACCCCGACACCGATGACGATGGCATCATCTCTCTAGGACAGCGGACAATCACGTTCCTACCTCCGTCGACGCCAACCGTCAGCGACGAGCCGTCGAGACGTTCGACACGTTCTGCCCGGCCCGGCCTCCTCACCCAGGCCGGGGTTGGGAACGACGATTCCGACGAGACAACAACGACCGAAGGCACCTCGCAGCCTCCTGTCACCGATATCGAAGCAGAGGAACCGGCCGTCGCCCACGAGGATGACGACGATTCCACCACACCTCAACCAACACCCGACGAAGCTGTTGCGGATTCCACCACAGCTCAACCGACGATCGCCGATGAGGATGGTGGTGGTGATAGTGGTGATAGTGGTGGTGGTGGTGATGATGATGATGTGGAATCCATCCCACCTCAATCGACGGTGCCGGAGTCTGCATCAATCGAGCCGGACCAGCCCGCAGACTCGTCAACCGTTCCCTTGATAACCGAGACACTGGCGGCCTTCGCCGGTGAGGAGAGTGGTACCGCGACGACGAGCGACCCGGATGAACCCGAGGACGACGTCATGGCGCCATCACCCGAAGAGGAGCCGTTGAAATCAACAGACTTCTTCGCCGACAGGGGCGAGGATGCTGCGACCGACATGAGTTCGTTCGTGACAACGACGGAGTTCACTGCCGATGCCCATCCCGCCGGTTCGACCGAGGGGTTCCGCATCTCGGATGAGAACGATCCCCTCGGATTCCTCCTGAACGAGACCGTCGACCCTGTGGAACCGATCGCGAACAACGGCTCCAACAACGAATCGGTGGGGGACGACGTGGAGGATGGTGACGACGATTCGCCCGGCGACGAGGAGAACGTCGACTCCGAATGGACAAGGAAGACCAATGTCTAGATTCTCTTTGCGCCGCGGGCGCCGAATGACCGGTGGCAACGAGATCGTCATCGCCAGCAGCGATGGGGTGCCACTGGCCCGGATTCCTGCGCCGGTCAGGGAGCAGATCCGCTATTTCTGGACACGCCTCCAGGTTCACGAAGGTGCGGTGCCCCGCAGTATTGCCGTGACCTCCAATATGAGCGGCGAGGGTGTCTCGTTCATCAGCCATGCCTTGGCCGCAGTTCTGGCCCGGACGGGCGAAACATGCCTGTTGGAGTCCAACTGGTGGGGCAAGGGCGTACCCCTGGCGTCGACCAACGCCGGTCTCGCCGGAGTACTACTTGGCCGGGCGAGCCTCGAGGACGTGCTGGTTCCCAGCGACCATCCCGGTCTGGCCATCCTCCCGGCAGGAGAATTGGCCGATCCCAGTCAAGCCGTGATGGCCAACACGGAATCGATGCGAGCGATTCTCGAGGTCCTCTACCGTCAATTCGACTATGTCATCCTCGACCTGCCGGCGATCAAGACCTCGGCGGTCTCGCTCAGTTTTGCTGCTGCAGCCGAAGCATCACTTCTCGTCGTGCGTCAAAGGGTGACGCGCGTCGATCAAGTCGAGAGCGCCACGCGGGACCTCCGTCATACTCGACTGCTCGGAGTGATCATCAATGGCAGCCGGCTTTCGACACCGAATTTCGTACAGCGCCGGCTTGTTGGTGTCTGATGCAGGCGGTTCTGGTCTTCCTTGCCCTGTCGGTGATCGTGGGGGTGCGTCATCACAGCGATGAGTCGCGAATTCCCAACGGCCTCCTGATCGCGTTCAGCGTGGTTCTGGCCTTGGCGCTGTTCAGCCGACGCGTGGTGTAGCATGGCGTCGATCGTATCGACCGGGCGCACACCAACAGCCTCCGATCAACAGGCGCGACAGCGCCGTTCGTTCTGGCTGGGTTACGGCCTACTGATCGTCCTCTTCCTGCTCGTGATGCAGCTGATGCGAATGTTCGCCGCTCCGTTCGGAGCGGCCATGTTCGTTTTGATTCTGACCATCGGTCTGACCCTGCTGCGGCCGGCTGTAGGCCTGGGTGCAGCCATCGTGCTCACCATCATCGGTGATGCCGTCGCCATGCCGTGGTGGCCGGTGTCCAAGAACATGTCGGCCTACGAGTCGGTGCTCTACGTTGCCGATGCGCTGACGGTCAAACCACTGGAGCTGATACTGATTGCGGTCATCGCCGTCTACTTCATCAGCAAGCGGCTTACCCCCTCGGCGCCACCGATCATCTGGGGTCCGTTGTGGAAACCGATGGTCATTTTCTCCTTCACTCTCGTGACGGGACTGGCCTGGGGACTGGGTAGGGGTGGGGACTTCAGGGTCTCGATGTTCGAGATCACGTCCCTGGTCTACATCCCGATGGTGTATCTGGCGGCCATCAACCTCTTTCGATCCATTGATCACTACAAACGCCTCATGGTCGGGATCCTGGTGGCGATCGTCATCGAAGCCATTCACGGTATCTACCGGCTCCCTGAGATCAGATCGGTGATCGCCGAGGACCAAAGCCCGCTGGAGCACACGGCCGTTCTGCACATGAACCTGCTCCTGCTACTGTTCGTCGGCACCCTCTGGTTTGGCACCAGGGTTCGAGGCAAACGCTTCTTCCTGGTGCTCCTTCTGGCCCCGACGCTGTACCTCTACCTTGACGCTCAACGACGGGCCGGAGTCGTCGCGCTGATCATCGGAGGCATTGCACTCACCGTTGTCCTCTTCGCCAGGAACCGGGTGAAGTTCTATCGCGTCATTCCAATCGTCTTGGTGTTCACTGCGGTGTACAGCGCCGCATTCTGGAACTCCGAGAACCAGTTCGCCTTCCCGGCACAGGCCATCAAGACCGTTGTGCAGCCCGGTGCATCCAGTGAGAAAGATCAGCGATCCGATCTCTACCGGGAGATCGAGAACTTCAATCTGAATGCCACCATCAGATCGAATCCAGTGCTCGGCATCGGTTTCGGCCACCCGTTCCTCCAACCGATTCCCCTACCCGACATCAGTTTCTACGAATTCTCCCCGTACATACCCCACAACTCGGTTCTGTGGGTCTGGACAAAGCTCGGCATCGTCGGTTTCGTGAGTTTCCTGTATCTGATTGCGCTGGGTACGGCACGAGGCATGAGGGCGGCGGTCCGGGCCCGGGATCCGGACGAGGCTTCGATCGTGGCGACGATCACGGCCTACTTGCCGATGATGCTCGCCCTGGCCTTCGTCGAGATCACCTTTGATGCCACCACGACCGTGTTGTTTGGGCTGGCACTGGCGTTCGCAGGGTCGGTCGAGGGGATGCTGGAAACCGACGCCTCCGACCAAGGCGAGACCACCGTTGCCCACCGCCGTCCCGCAACAGCCAGTGTTGTTCGGACCGTCTCGGCCGATATGAAGCCTGTGCCCGAGTCGGTCTGATGCCTGCGATCAGCATCGTCATACCGACCTACAATCGCTGGAGTCAGCTGCAGTCCGTTCTGAAGGCGCTGGCCCACCAGACCGTACCCCAGCGCGAGTTCGAGGTCATCGTCGTCTCCGATGGCTCGACCGACGGCACCGACGAGGAGCTCGAAGCCGGACGATCACCGATACCGGTTGTCTTCATTCGTCAAACAAACCAGGGCCCGGCCGTCGCCCGCAACACCGCAGTCGAGCAGGCGACCGGCGATCTCGTCCTCTTCATCGACGACGATGTCGTTGCCGAGCCGGAGTGCGTCAGTGCCCACCTGCGGGCCCATGAGAGGGCCGAACTGCCGACAGTGGTGATCGGACCACTCCTCACGCCCGATCAGGACACCCTCGAGCCATGGGTTCTATGGGAACAACGTATGCTCGAGAAGCAGTATCGGGCCATGGCCCGGGGAGACTGGCATCCGACGGCCCGACAGTTCTACACCGGCAACGCCTCACTGGGACGCCAGTGCTTCATCGAATCCGGGGGATTCGACCCGTCGTTCCGGCGGGGCGAGGATGTGGAACTGGCGTATCGGCTCAAAGACCGCGGCCTGCACTTTGCCTTCGAATTCGAGGCGAGGGCGTTTCATCACGCCATGCGGAGCTACAACTCGTGGCTGTCGAATGCAACGTCCTATGGGCGCAACGACGCCATCATGTGGCGAGACCGCGGTCAGGACTGGCTTTTGCCGACCATTCGAGCCGAGTTTCGGGGACGCAATGCTCTGACCAGGGCCTACACCATGCAATGCCTCCGCTTTCCCCGCTTCGGCGGCTGGTCGTCCAGAGCGATTGAAACCATTGCCCGACGATCGGAACGCTTCGACGTCATCGGCCAACCGGCGCTCAGCGCGGTGTACAGTCTGGCCTACTATCGCGGTGTGGTAGAGGAACTCGGGGGGCTCGATGCGTTCATGGCGGTGCCGACAACCACCGAAAGGGCACCCTTGATTCTTCGGTGGTGGATGGATGGACGGTAGTCGGGTGGCGTCGAGAGACGAAGCCGACATCGTGAGCAGCTACGGGCTGTCGCCGATGCAGATCGGCATGCTCTTTCATCAGCTGTTTGATCCACACTCCGGCGCCGACATCGAACAGATGGTCATGCGGTTGGACGAGCCGGTCGACGGCCACCAACTCCGCCGGGCCTGGGACGTGGTTGCCCAACGACACGAGGTGCTACGAACCTCGTTCCAGGTCTCCGGTGATGCGGAGCCGGTTCAGAGGGTCCATCGTTCGGCGCCGATGGAGGTGGTCGAGGTCGATCAATCGGCCTACACCGAAGATCAAGCCGACCGGCGCCTGGCCCGGTTCCTGGCCGTCGACCGTCAACGAGGATTTGACGCGGCGACGGCACCATTGTCCCGGACCACGATCTTCCATCGTGGTCGCCGGTCCGTGATCGTATGGACGTTCCACCATGTCATTCTCGACGGCCGATCGTTCCCCATCGTCCTGACCGATCTCTTCGCCGCCTATGACGGACTCAAAGCGGGCAGGACGGTCCATCTGGAGCCATCAACGCCGTATCGATCCTTCATAGAGGCCCTTGCCGCCAAGGACATGACGTCAACCCGCGAGTTCTGGCGAGCCACTATGGCCGGCTTCCGAGCCCCGACGCCGCTGATCGTCGGTCGAATCGGTGCCGTCGACCCGGCCACCAACGGTTTCGGTGAAGTCAGGACTCGGCTGGACGAGACGTCAACCGCTGAGCTGCGGGCGCTCGCGTCCTCGACCGGCGTCACCCTGAATACGACCCTGCAAGCGGCGTGGGGGTTGCTGCTCTCGATCTACAGTGGCGAAACCGACATCGTCTTCGGCGTGACCCGGTCGGGACGCCACGGCGTGATGGACGGCACCGAATCGATGGCCGGCCTGTTCATCAACACCGTCCCGCTGAGGCTGTCCGTGGAGCGGGATGCAACGGTCACGACCTGGCTGCGCGACATCAGAGCTCTGCATGTTGCCATGCGTGACCATGAGCAGCTTCCGTTGGTCGAGATCCAAGCACTCAGTGAGATTCAGGCCGGCAACCGCCTGTTCGACTCGATCCTCGTCTTCGAGTCGTACCAACTGGATCAGACGATGCGGGAACGAACCGGTACCGGCGATCGAGTGGCCTACGAACTGCTCGAACAAACCAACCATCCTCTGCTCCTCAGCGTCTACGGCGGCCGGGAACTGGATCTGCGTCTGGAGTTCGACGAATCACTCTTCGATCAGGCCGTGGTCGAGCGCATGGTTGGGCATGTTGCCAACCTGCTCCGCTCGATGGTGGCCGCTCCGGCGGCAACCGTGGGCGATCTCCGCTGCCTCGACAATGACGAAGCGCAGCTGGTCGCAACGATTTGGCCTGAACGGCCAGGGTCCAAAACACCGACCGACATGGTGACACGTTGGCGTGACCAGGTCGGCCGAACACCTGATGCCGTCGCCCTCATCGGACCGGATGGTCCGGCCAGTTTCGCCGATCTGGACGCCGAGAGTGATCGCCTCGCTCGTCATCTGGTGAAACTCGGCATCGCCGAGGGCGACATGGCGGCAATCATGACCGAGCGATCGGCTGCAGCCGTCATCGCAATCCTCGGAGCGCTCAAGGCCGGGGCGGCCTACCTCCCCCTTGACAGCGACTATCCGGCGAACCGGCTCCGGTACATGCTCGACGATTCCGGCGCGGCCGTTGTTCTGACCGCAAATCGACGAGCGGCGGAGGACCTGCTGGCGATACCGCCGGACAATGCAGCAGCACGGGTACCGATCATCGTCGACCTGGGCAAGGTGGAGGATCCGGGCCATGACGTCACGCTCCCGGGGAATGGGGCGGAACGACCCGCCTACATGATCTATACATCGGGCTCGACCGGCAAGCCCAAAGGCGTTGTTGTCAGCCACGAGTCCCTGGTCAACCACGCCGACGGGGTACTCGCCGCCTACGAACTCACGTCCCGAGATCGAGTCCTTCAGTTCGCCGCACTGAGCTTCGACGTTGCGGCCGAGGAACTGTTCCCAACCTGGCTGGCGGGCGCATCCGTTGTGCTGCGAACCGACGAGGTGTCCACGAGTTTCGACGCGTTGCACCGTTTCGTCGAACAGCACGCCATCACGGTTCTGAATCTGCCGGCCGCCTTCTGGTCGGCCTGGGTCGACAATCTGGCCGACAACCAGCCGGCAGACCATGAGGGGGCCGTGCTCCCCCCGACCCTGCGGGCGGTGATAACCGGCAGCGAGGGTGTCCCCACCGAGCAGTACCGACGCTGGACGTCGTTGGCCGGGACGTCGATCCGGTGGCTGAACGCCTACGGCCCGACCGAAACCACGATCACGGCCACCGTTTTCGATCCCGCCGGCGCCGACCGGCCCCCTGGAACCGTCGTGCCCATCGGGCGTCCGATCCACAATGTGACATGCAGGGTCCTCGACGAGCGGGGAAGGCCAACGCCCATCGGCGTCCCCGGTGAACTCCACATCGGCGGAGCCGGAGTGGCCCTCTACTACCACGGTCGACCCGATCTGACCAAGGAGCGATTCGTACCGGATCAATTCGCACCATCGCCGGAAGCCAGATGCTATCGAACAGGTGACCTGGCCCGATGGCTGCCGGACGGCAATCTCGAGTTTCTGGGCCGCATCGACGACCAGGTGAAAATCCGCGGCTTCCGGATCGAGCTGGGTGAAATCGAAACGGTACTGCGTGATCTCGACGGCGTGAGCCAGGCTGCGGTGGTGACGAGGACCGATTCCGCAGGGAGCGAGTACCTCGAGGCCCATGTCGTGGCCGAGGGCGACGCCCGACTCGACACCCCCGAACTTCGTCGTCGGCTCGAGACCATGGTGCCGGGCTATATGGTTCCCGCCGCCATCGGTCAACTCGACTCCCTGCCCTTCACTCCCAGCGGCAAGATCGATCGCAGAGCACTACCGGAGATCGAGGTGGTGAAGCGCGACACGACGACGGTGGCGCCCCGAACCGACCTGGAACGGCAACTGGCCGAGATCTGGAGCGACGTCCTGGGTGTGGCCAACGTCGGGATTCACGACAACTTCTTCGATGTCGGCGGCAACTCCCTGTCGGCGATCCGGCTTTTCTCGGCCATCAAGAAGCTCACCGGGGAGAACGTCGAGCTACCGGAACTCTTCGCATCCCCGTCGGTCGGAGCGCTCGCAGCGCTCCTCGGCGATCCGGGCGGTACCGACCATGACGACGGTCAGGACTCGGATCGGCGACTTCCGAGCTGGGTCGTTCCGGTGAAGGCCACCGGTACCCTTCCACCGCTGTTCCACCTCGGTGGCGCCTCGGTTCTGCGCGACCTGGCACGACACATGCCGGCCGACCAACCGCTGTACGCGGTGCTGGAACAGGATCTCGGCGCCGATCACTTCATGACATCGGTCGAGGACATCGTCCCCCACTGTCTCGAGGGAATCCGAGCGGTCCACCCGGATGGACCGTATCTCATCGCCGGGCTGTGCTTCGGCGGGGTGGTGGCGCTCGAGATCTCTCGCACCCTGCGAACCGAGGGCGACGACGTGGCGTTGACCGTGATGATCGACAGTTTTGCCCCTGGAGCCGTGCAGACGAGCGACGCCGGCCAGCCGGCGTCACCGGAGGCCGAGCAGACCACGAGGCCCAAGGCATCGCCAACCCGTCGATACCACCCCAGCCGCCTGGTCAGGAAGGCCCGACAGCGGATGTGGCGTGCCGCATGGGGCCCTCTCCACCAGCTCTACCAGAGGCTGGGGAGGGCGATGCCGCCATGGCTGCGCGATGTCGAGGAGGCGAATACGATCGCCTCGGATTCCTACAAGGCCACACCCTACGATGGCGACGTGACATTACTTCGTGCCACGGAGAACACCGACGACCTCGATGGTGGACCGTTCAACGGCTGGGACGAGATCATCCGCGGTGAGTTGACGGTGAGCGACGTCGTCGGCGGCCATGTCAGCATGTACACGGACCCACACGTCAAAAGCCTGGCTGCGGCATTGACCCGCTCGATCGAGTTGGCTCTGAATGGGAGGACCCCGCACCGTGACTGAGCCATCAACGGAAGATTCGACCGTGACCGAGCCGACCGTGACCGAGCCGACATTGGGGGAACTGTTCCGGATGGATGTGGCTCGCTGGCTCAGGCCCGGCGAAATCGGCCATCCCGAGGACGTGACCGTCAAACAGGCTGCCATCCTCCTCTACCGGCATATGGGGCTGAGGGCGGTTCTGGCCATGCGAATCGGGCGATGGCTCAAGACCAACGGCATCCCCGGTGGCCCCAGTTTCATGCAGCGTCTCATCTACCGGCGTTATGGCCTCGATGTCGTGATTCGAGCCCGCTTCGGAGGCGGGCTGTACATCGCCCATCCGGTCGGAACCACGCTTGCTCCGGCGTCGATCGGTGAGAACTGTAGTGTGATCGCATCGGTGACGGTGGGCATGCGCAACAACCACGAATTCCCGACGATCGGTGACCGGGTCTTTCTCGGCGCCGGCGCAAAGGTACTCGGCGGCATCCACTTGGGTGATGACGTCAAGGTCGGTGCCAACGCCGTGGTCATCGACGATGTCGAACCGGGAGACTCGGTGGGAGGGATTCCCGCCCGATCCTTGGTGCGAAGGTAGGTCGAAAAGATGAGTTCACCACCCCTCTGCATTGGATTGCCCGTCTACAACGGTGCAAAATACTTGAGGGAAACGCTCGACTCCATACTGTCCCAGACATTCCATGACTTCGAATTGATCGTCTCGGACAATGCATCGACGGATGAAACACCCGACATCGTCAAGGACTACGCACGTACTGATCCCCGGATCACGTATGAGAGGTATGGGTCCAATGTCGGGGCGGCCGCCAACTTCAACTCCCTGCTGACGGCCGCCAGCAGCAAGTATTTCAAATGGGCGGCGGCCGACGACACCCTGGCGCCCTCGCTTTTGGCCAAGAGCATCGAGGTCCTGGACAGTCGCCCGGAGGTCGGACTCGTCTATCCGAGAACGGCGTTGATGGGTCCGGATTCGAAGACCCTGTATGCCACCGACAAGATCGTCGAACTACCCGACGTCTGGGACCCCAATCCCACCGCCAGGATTCGGCAGTACCTCAACGCCCTGCTCCAGGACGGACTTGCCGCCAACGTGATGATATTCGGGGTCCACCGCACGGAGGTCGTGGGCAAGGCCCGCCCCATCGGAGGCTACTTCGGCTCCGATCAGGTGTTCGTGACCGAGTTGGTTGCCGCCGCCGAGGTCGTCCAGCTACCCGAGACCATGCTGTTCCTTCGCCGGCACCCCGAATCCTCGTCCACCTATCATCGAGGCCCCGCGGCACAGACCCAACAGGACTTCTACGACCCATCGGTCCGAGGGTCGATCAAGCTCCAGTGGAACCTGCGGCGCCGCTATCTCGAGTTGCTCAAGGTCATCGGCGGTGTGAACGTCGGTCCCCTGGAACGCCTCAACCTGCTCCGGGCTCTGTTGGCGGCAATCGGGGGCAGGGTCGTGTGGCGCATCAGGTTCGAACGGGATATCCGACAAGGGATCGAGCCACCGGACCTCCAGTGGCCGGGAGGACCGGTGCACTGGTCCAACGTGACCGGAAACGAGGGTACCGGCCAACCTGATTCCTGATCAGACGCCGAGGCCGGTTCGGCGACGATGATCGCGAAGGTCAGTCACCGAAACCGTAGTCGAAGAGACGCAAATCCCGTCCGTAGAGCCGCTCGACGATCCTTCGGCTTCTCGGCGTGTAGTAGTCGGTGTAGTCGGACGGCTTGTCACCCAATGTCCGGTTCTCGTGACGCAGTTCGGTCTCGACCCCCAATCGCTCGGCAATCACCTTGAGATCGGCGTCCATCGTCTCGAAACGACCGATGAAATTCGTCTCGAGCCGCCCGTCGGGTGCGCATACAAACCTATATTGCGGACGAAAGTGCTCAAAGCGACGAGTGTTCGTCGGTGTAGCCCACTCGGTCACGAAGTGCTCGAAATCTCGAAATCGGTCGAGGCCTCTCAACTCGCTGCGCGGCTTCAACAGGCGGTCACGGGCGTCAACTTGGGCAGCAATCTGGGGACCGGCCTGTGCGGTTGAGCCTTCGGCCGTTGGGCCGGCTGGTTCGGTTCCGAGCGTCATGGAACGATAGCCCGAAAGGAGTCGGTCGAAGGGATTTCGTGAGAAGGCAAACTTGAAGAACCGATCATAGGTCGCCTTCGGGTAGATCATCTGGTAGGACCGTATGGGCATGTGATTACCGTCGTATTTGCCTACCAGGCTCCTACCTATCGAGCTTCCACCATTCTTCGGGATATGGACGAAAATCGCTTCGAGGGCTTCGAATCCGGCGAGTGACACCGTCATATCGGGGATCTCACCCAGCTCGTGGGTGCGCATGGTTTCGTAGGAATCGGCATAGCCGGGATTCAGCCGCAGAAACAACGAGCGTCGCAGATCGTGCGGCAACAACCAGGCCAGGCGGGCCGTCGCGTCCTTCGCCGTGTTCAGGATCGGTACCACTCTGTTCGCCGTGAGTTCAGCCACCTCGACTCCAAGCCGTGAAATGCGAATTCCAACTCTACGCCGACTTGGAGTCGAGAACCTCGTAGTCGGCGATCTGGTCGAGGCTGAACCGGCGCATGTCCTCGCCGTCGATGTGGGCTCGATGCCAATCGATCACCCACTCCAGTGCGTCATCCAACATCAGCCGGGGCTGCCAGTTGAGTTCGGCTCGGGCTTTGGCGCAGTCCAGGGTGAGATGCCGGGCTTCATGCGGCCCGTCCCGTTCAATACGAAAGGTGGCGCCTTCGCCCCATCGCTTGGCCATCTGTTCGACCATCCAACTCACGGGTTTGACGTCACTGTCATAGGGGGCGAAGTTCCAACCCTCGGCTTCGGTCCCGTCCCCGGTGGCCAGGCGTTCGGCCAGCACGAGATAGCCCGATACCGGTTCCAGCACATGCTGCCACGGACGGATGGCTTCGGGCATACGTATCACCACCTCGTCACCGTTGGCGAAAGCCCTGACGATGTCGGGGATGAGGCGATCGGTGGACCAGTCCCCGCCGCCGATGACGTTTCCGGCACGGGCCGAGCCGATGTCGGCGGTGCCGGGATCACTGAAGAAGGAGCGACGCATGGACGACGTGACGAGTTCGGCGCACCCCTTACTGGCCGAGTAGGGATCGTGGCCGCCCATGGGTTCGTTCTCCCTGTAGGCCCAGTGCCACTCATTGTTCTCGTAGCACTTGTCGCTGGTGACGATGACCACCGACTGCAACCTGTCGACGGCCCGGGCGGCGTTGAGCAGATTGGCCGTGCCCATGACATTGGTGTGAATGGTGTAGAGCGGATCGTCGTAGGAGGCCCGAACCAGCACCTGGGCGGCCAGGTGGAGGATGACGTCGGGTTGGGTGTCGGTGGCCACTCGGGTCACCAACTCGGGATCACGGATATCGCCGATACGGGAATCGACCAGCTCATCCAGCTCCACCAACCGGGACATGGCCGGCTCGGTGTAGGGCTCGAGAGCGAGTCCGGTGACCTCGGCACCGAGCCGAGTGAGCCAGAGGGACAGCCAACTTCCCTTGAAGCCGGTGTGACCTGTGACCAACACCTTCTTCCCGCTCCAAAACGACGGGTCCGGATTCGCGCTCACTCATTCAAACTACCTGCCGACCTGGTAAGTCTTGAACGCGACACCCCCCTTGCTGGTCATGTTCACCCATATCCACATGGGTAAGAACACTCGGTACAGTGATATCGAGCGGGTATCCGCGGAATTCGGTAGTTCCGTCACCACCTGCGATCCACTAGGAGCGAACGACAAGTTCTGGGAAGGGACCCGGATGATGGACGTCAAACGATCCGGCTCGACCCGGCTTCGCGATGTCTGAGGTCCGGGACCGCCCATGGATCAACCACGGCACGATCGAGACCATCTACTCGAGTTGGTGGCTCACACTCAACCTGGACAAGGTGGAGAAGCCCGACGGCTCCGTGGTCGAACACGAGGTGGTCATCGGTCCCGACGCCGCCGGCATGGTGGTGGTCGACGACAACCGCGGAGTGCTGATGATCTGGCGTCACCGGTTCATGCCCGATACCTGGGGCTGGGAGATCCCGGGCGGGGCGGTGGACCGGGGCGAGGAGGCCGAGGTCGCGGCTCGCCGGGAGTGTCTGGAGGAAACCGGTTGGGAGGTCACCGGACCGGTGCAGCACCTGAGCCGGCACCATCCATCGTGTGGGCTGGTCAACCAGACGTTCGATCTGTACCTGGCCACCGGGGCCCGGCATCACGGGGAACCCACGGACCTCAACGAGGCCCGGTCGGTGGCCTGGCGTTCGTTCGACCAGGTAGCGAGAGCCTTGATCGACGGGTCGGTCTCCGACGGATTCACCCAGCTGGCGATCGCCCTGGCCCTGGGTCGCACCGGCCGTGGACACCTCTTGACCTCGACCGGACAAGCGGAGTAACGACCGACGGCAACAAGCGAAAGCGGCAAAGGCAAGAACACGTGCACACGAGAGTGGAGACACAATGAAGGTAGGAATTCTGGCCGGCGGAGTCGGTAGCCGACTCTCGGAGGAGACGACGGTCAAGCCCAAACCCATGGTGGAGATCGGGGATCGACCGATTCTGTGGCACATCATGCGCTACTACTACGAGTACGGCTTCGATGAGTTCGTCGTCGCCCTGGGGTACCGGGGCGAGTACATCAAGCGGTGGTTCTATGACGAGACCAACCTGGCCTCAAACCTCACGGTCAGGTCGGCGGCCGGCACCATCGAGGCCCACGGCCAGCCACCTGAGGACTGGACGGTCGAGCTGATCGAGACCGGGTTGAAGACCAACACCGGGGGTCGGATCAAGCGGCTCATTCCCTACATGGGCGGTGAGACGTTCATGATGACCTGGGGCGACGGCGTCGGAACGGTGGATCTCAAAGATCTGCTCCAGTTCCACCGATCCCATGGCAAGTTGGCCACTCTGACTGCGGTTCGGCCTCCGGCCCGCTATGGTCACCTCGATCTCAACGGAAATCAGGTGGTGGAGTTCTCGGAGAAGCCGCAGGCGTCCGAGGGTTGGATCAACGGAGCGTTCTTCGTACTCGAACCCGAGGTCGGCAACTACATCGACGGCGACGACACGCTGTTCGAGCGGGAGCCGCTGCAACGTCTGGCAGCCGAGGGCCAGCTCATGGCCTATCACCACGACGATTTCTGGGCGTGCATGGACACGCTGCGAGACAAAGTCATGCTCGAGCGTCTGTGGGCGTCCGAAAAACCCCCCTGGAGAATCTGGTCATGAGAGTTCTGGTCACCGGCCACGACGGCTACATCGGCACCGTCCTGGTTCCCATGCTCCAAGCACGCGGTCATGAGGTCGTCGGCTACGACAACATGCTGTTCCGGAGCTGCAGCTTTGGGCCTCGCATATCAAAGGCGGACATCGAGAAGGCCCTCGATCTGAGGGATATCGAGCCTGAGCATCTGGATGGGGTCGACGCCATCGCCCACCTGGCCGGCATGAGCAACGACCCGGCCGGCGATCTCAGCCCCGACGCCACCTACGAGGTCAACTGGAAAGCCTCGGTCCGCCTGGCCGAGATGGCCAAGGACGCCGGAATCGAACGGTTCGTCTTCTCCTCATCATGCTCGGTGTACGGTGCTCACGGCGACGAACCGCTCGACGAGTCGGCCGAGTTCCTGCCCGTGACCCCCTACGGCGAGTCGAAGGTGTTCGTCGAGCGCGATCTGGCCAAGATGGCCGATGACTCGTTCACGCCCGTGTACCTTCGGAACGCCACCGCCTATGGCGTGTCGGAGCGGCTGCGGGGCGACCTGGTGGTGAACAACCTGACCGGGTTCGCCGTCACCACCGACAAGGTGTTCCTCAAGAGCGACGGCAGTTCATGGCGCCCGCTGGTCCACATCGAGGACATCTCCCGGGCCTTCGTCGCCACCCTGGAAGCCGAACGTGAGCTGGTTCACAACGAGCCGTTCAACATCGGCGCCTCGGAGGAGAACTATCTGATCCGGGATGTGGCCGAGATCGTGGCCGACGTGGTCGGCTGCCCGGTCACCCTGTCGGACGAGGCCTTCAACGACATTCGCAACTACAAGGTCAACTGCGACAAGTTCACCACCCGCTTTCCGGAATTCCGGCCCCAATGGACCGTCCGTCGAGGTGTCGAGACCTTACGGGACGCCATGGTGGCCAACGGACTGACCCTCGATCAGTTGGAGGGTGGCCGGTTCATGCGAGTATTGACCCTGCGCCAGGGCATCGAGTCGGGCCGCGTATCCAGCGAGCTGCGCCGGCTCGACGAGCCTGCGGCCCTGTAGCCGTGGCCGCCATCGAACGATGCCGAGGCTGCGGCAACCCGAAGTTCGACGTGTTTCTCGATCTGGGGGAAACGCCGCTGGCCGACGCCCTGGTGGTCGATCCCGAGGCGCCCGAGGAGCGGTTCCCGCTGAAGGTGGCGTTCTGTGAGCAGTGCTCGCTGGTGCAGATCACCGAAGACGTCGACCCTGAGAAGCTGTTCGTCGACAACTACCTCTATTTCTCGTCGTTCTCCGATCACCTGCTGGCCCACAGTCGAGCCCACGCCCTCGGCCTCATCGAATCCCGGGACTTGGGATCGGAGTCACTGGTGGTGGAGATCGCCAGCAACGACGGCTACCTGCTGAAGAACTTCGTGGAACACGGCGTACCGGTGGTCGGGATCGATCCCGCTCCCGACCAGGCCGAGAAGGCCCGGGCCATCGGGGTTCCGACCCGGACCGAGTTCTTCGGGCTGGAGCTGGCCCGTCGGCTTCGTGACGAGTCGGGTCCGGCCGATGTGATCATCGCCAACAATGTGATGGCTCATATCCCCGATCTCAACGATTTCGTGGCCGGCATGGCCCACCTGGTGGCCGACGACGGTGTGATCACGGTGGAGAATCCCAGTGTGGGCGAGCTCATCAACCGGTGCGCGTTCGACACCATCTACCACGAGCACTACTTCTATCACTCGTGTCTGTCGGTTGACACGCTGACCCGCCGCCACGGGCTGTACCTCAACGACGTCGAGTTCTTCGGTGATCTGCACGGTGGTACGAACCGGTGGTGGATCGGGCGTCGCGAGCAACCAACCGATCGGCTGACGGAGGCCCTGGCCGCCGAACAGGCGGCCGGAATGGGCCGGATCGACTACTACGCCGATTTCGGCCAGCGGGTGGAGCAGCTCCGTACCGACCTGATGAAGATAGTGCACGGCCTGGTCGATGAGGGAAAGACCATTGCCGGCTACGGGGCTGCGGCCAAGGGCGCCACCATGGTGAACGTCATGGGCATCACCAGCGATCTGATGCCGTATGTGGTCGACCGCAACACCTACAAACAGGGCCGCTACATGCCCGGCACCCATCAGCTCATCCGGGATCCGTCGGTGCTAACCGACGAACGACCCGACGTGCTGTTGCTGCTGGCCTGGAACTTCGCCTCCGAGATCATGAACCAGCAGCAGGCCTACGCAGACGCCGGTGGCCGCTTCCTGATCCCCGTCCCCAACCCGGAACTCACGTAGGAGACTCCTTCGATGTCAGGCTTTGTGACCGATGAACGATCCGACGCCGACTGTCCGGCCTGTGGTCAACGGGAACTCCGAGTGTTCTTCGGCGAGGACTCGGTGCCCCAGAACAGCTGCCTGCTGCTGGACGACCCGGCCACCGCCGCCGGATTCCCACGGGGTCGGCTGGAGATCGCCTTCTGCCACAACTGCGGATTCGTCACCAACACCGCTTTTCAGCCCGGCAGTGCCGAGTACTCCCAGCGCTACGAGGAGACCCAGGGCTTCTCCGGCCGATTCATGGCCTTTGCCCAGGAGCTGGCCCAGCGGTGGGTGGCCGACTACAACCTGGAGAATCGAACCTGCCTGGAGATCGGCTGCGGCAAGGGCGAGTTCCTGATCGAGATGGTCAAGGCCGGGGCCGGCAACTGCATCGGCATCGACCCCGGGGTTCACCCCGAGCGCATCGAAGACCCCGAGGCCGACCAGATCGAGTGGATCATCGACTTCTACGACGAGCGCTACACCCACATCGACGCCGATGTGGTCATCTGTCGCCACACCCTGGAACACATCCCTGATGTCTACGAGTTCATGTCCACCATCCGCCGAGCCATCGGCGATCGGCCCGAGACGGTGGTGCTGTTCGAACTGCCCGATGTGGCCCGCATCCTGCATGAGGTGGCGTTCTGGGACATCTACTACGAGCACTGCTCCTACTTCTCCCTCGGCTCCCTGGGCCGCTTGTTCCGCCGGACCGGATTCGAGGTGGTGGAGCTGTCCCGGGAGTACGACGACCAATACCTCCTGATCGCCGCCCATCCGTCGCCCATCACCCCCGGGGCCGGCGAGCCTCTGGCCGCCGAGGACGACATGGACGAGCTGCGCCAAGGAGTCGACAACTACCGCACCGGCTATCGGAAGCTGACCGACGAGTGGCGGGATCGGCTGAACGCGCTGCGGGCCGATGGGGGCAAGGCCGTTATCTGGGGCAGTGGGTCGAAGGGCGTGTCGTTCATCAGCAACCTCGACATCACCGACGAGGTGGTGGCCGCCGTCGATATCAATCCCCACAAATGGGGCAAGTTCATGGTCGGCTCCAACCACGAGATCGTGGCTCCGGCCGCACTGACCGAGATCAAGCCCGATCTGGTGGTGGCCATGAACCCCATCTACCTGGAGGAGATCCAGGCCGATCTCGATTCACTCGGCGTGGACGCCGAGTTGATGGGGCTGTAGGACGAGGTTCGGCCGTGCCGGCGTTGGGACAGATCTGCCCGGTGTGTGGGAGCTCGGCCGCAGCCGATGTCCTTGCCCTGCCCGGCCTACCGATCGCCATCAACGCTCAGGTCCGACCCGACCGGGCGCTGTCGGTGGCCCGTGGCGACATGGACTTGGTGGTGTGCCGGGAATGCTCCCAGCTCTACAACCGGGCCTTCGACCCCGATGCGTCGGCCTACGACTCCAGCTACGAGAACTCCCTGCACTTCTCGCCCCGGTTCCGGGACCATGCCCGATCGTTGGCCTCCCGTCTGGTGGCCGACCACGATCTGGTGGGGGCGACGGTGGCCGAGGTCGGAGCCGGACCCGGCCACTTCCTGACCATGCTGTGTGAGGCCGGGGCAGCTCGGGGCTTCGGTTTCGACCCCAGTTACGACCCCGAACGGCTGGGAGCGCCCGAGCATCCGGCAGTGACCTTGTCGGCCTCGCTCTTTCCCGAAGACGGATCGATACCGGCCAAGCTGGCCATGAGCCAGCATGTGCTGGAGCATCTGGAGGACCCGGTTGGGCTGCTGCGATCCCTTCGGGCGGCGGTGGCGACCGAGCCCGGCGGTGTGGTGTACAGCGAGGTGCCGAACGGCGAGGCCATGATCGAACGGTGTGCCCTGTGGGATTTGATCTACGAGCACTACTCGTATTTCACCCCGGTGTCGCTACGGTTCGCCTCGGCCCGGGCCGGTTTGTCGGCAGGAGCCACGACCACCATGTTCGACGACCAATTCCTGGCATTGGAGTCGTCGGTCGTTGAGGGCGATGGCTCGGTTGCGGAGCCTCCCGGCGCTGACGTGGTCGATCCGCTGGTGGCGGGGGCCGTGGCCTTCGGTGAGCAGGCCCGCACGCGCATCGCTCAGGCTCGCAGCGAATTGGCTCGGTATCTGGATATGGGCCCGGTTGCGCTGTGGGGGGCCGGTTCCAAGGGGCGGACGTATCTGAACGTGGTCGCCCCCGGGGGCCAGATCGGCGCCATCATCGATGTCAATCCCCGCAAGGACGGCTATGGCATTCCCGGTGTCCCCGGCGTCATCCGGCGCCCGGAATCGCTGCAAGAAATTCGGCCCGCCACCGTCCTGATCGCCAACCCTGTCTACACCGACGAAATCAAGGCCGATCTGGCTGAGTTGGGCGTGAGGGCCGAGGTCCTACCGCTGTGGGTGTAGGGAGCGGCGGAGGGGCGGGACCTGCGGAGCCATCCGATATGGCCCGTCGTTTGAGGATCGTGGTCATCAACCAGCCGATGGACATGCTGCTCCCACCGCATCAGAACTCCATCGGCATCTGGACCTACAAGATCGCGCCCCATCTGGCACGCGATCATGACCTGCTGGTGGTGGGCAAGAAGTCCGGTGCCCAGCGAGATGGGGTTGAACGCGACGGTGCCCGCTACGACTTTGCCCCTCGTGTGGTGCCCAATCGGGCCGTGATAAGGGCCCTCGACCGGCTCTCCGATCAAACCGGTCGACACCGCCTCCCGTCCTATGCGTCACGCCTTGCCTATCTCGACTACGCCATCCAGTCGGCATGGCGGGCCCGGAGCTTCCAGGCCGACATCGTACACATTCACAACTTCAGCCAATTCGTCCCCACGGTCCGGCGACTCCGTCCGCAGGCCAGGATCGTGCTGCACATGGCCTGCGAATGGCTGAACCAGCTGGACTACGCGGTAATCGACAAACGACTTTCGCAGGTGGATCTCGTGGTCGGCTGCAGCGAGTACATCACGGAGAAGGTGGCCAACCGGTTTCCACATCACGCTGAGCGGTGCGCAACCGTCCACAACGGGGTCGACGTTGACCGGTTCCGACCGCAGCGAAGCTCCGGAGACGGGTCCGGGTCGACGTCGCCGGCCGGGGACACAACATCCAAACGCGTGCTGTTCGTGGGACGGGTGTCTCCGGAGAAAGGCGTGCACGATCTCATCGACGCCTTCACCCTGGTGGCCCGGGAGGTACCGAACGTCGTGCTCGACATCGCCGGTCCGCTGGACTCGCTGCCCCGCGAGTTCATCGTCGACGTCACCGACGATCCCGAGATCCGCGAACTCGACCGCTTCTACGAAGCGACGGACTATGTGAGCGCGCTTCGTAGTCGCATCCCGACACAACTCGAGGAACGGGTCCGCCTTCTTGGAGGTGTCCCCCAGGACGAACTGGTTTCGCTCTACAACGACGCCGATGTTCTAGTCAATCCGTCCTACAGCGAGGCCTTCGGCATGAGCCTGGTGGAGGCACTGGCGTGCGAGACGCCGGTGATCGCCAGTCGTGTCGGTGGCATGGTTGAGATCGTCGGCAACGATCAGTCCTTCGGTTTGCTCTACGAGCGTGGCGACGTCGACGAACTGGCCGGCTCGTTGGTCCGGCTCCTGAGCGACGACGAGTATCGGGCGTCGGCGGGGAGGACCGGTCGAGACCACGTCTGCCGGCGATTCGGCTGGGGGCCCGTCTCCCGATCACTCGTGCACGAATACGAAAGACTGTGGATGCGTGATGCCGGTTAGCGAATACGTGCGCAACCGTGTCGCCCGTCAGCTACAGAACCGGCTCCTCGCCGGGTGCCAGCGGTTGACGAACGAGCAACTCGAACGCAAGGCCCTGGTCATTGCTCCCCACTTCGACGACGAGACGCTGGGATGCGGCGGGACTCTGGCACTCAAGTCCATACTTGGCGCCGAGATCGACATCGTGTTCCTGACCGACGGCGCAGCATCCCACGGTCCCGGAATTGACGGCCGGCGTCTCAGTGAAATCCGGCGGGCCGAGGCCGAGGATGCACTGGATGCCCTGGAGCTCCGGCTGGGTCAGGTCACCTACGGCGATCTGCCCGACGGCGGGTTGGCCGGCGCACTCGACGACGCCGTAGGGCTCATCTCATCCGCTCTCGTGCGGGGTCGCCCGATGGAGGTCTACGTCCCCCACAAGGGCGACGATCATGCCGACCACACAGCGGCCACCACCGCGGCCGTGGCAGCCATCGAGGCTGTCGATGCGAACGTCGAGCTCTACGAATACCCGGTATGGCAGTGGCAGCAGTGGCCTTGGGTCGGTCTCAGCTCGCCTCGAAAGCGACGATCCTGGGGCCCGTCCGAGCTGCATGGTCATGCCTGGCGTCGATCGGCGAGGAACGCATTCGGGATGAGGTTCCCCGCCTCACTGAATCGTGTGGTCGACATCAGCGAGACGCTTGGCCACAAGCGCAACGCGGTGGCCCGGTATCACTCGCAGACCGGTGGGCTCGAGGGGATCGCCGGGCCAAGCCTCGCCGATGTCTCCTTCGGTGACCTGCTCGAACGGCTGACCGGCGATCGGGAGTTTTTCCGGGTGAGCGTCTGTGGATGATTCGATCGGTGGGAAGGTTGGCGTGAACGGCAACCCTGAGGATCGGCACGACGTCCCGGCGCCGTCGCAAATCTTCATCGACACCTTCTCCGACGACCATCGAGCCGGGTCGTTCCCACTGACCGCAAGTGTGGGAGTCAGCGGCCGCCGGCTTCTCGATGCGGAGCGACGGGTGTCGGCCGACCGGGGGGCGCTCCGGTTCGAACCGCTGCGACTGGCCGGCTGGACCCGTCAGGGAGTGGTCTATGGACCCCTTGATCGACAGAGCGGTCTGGCCTTCGGTGCCACGATCCTCAATGGCCACAACGGATCCCACTCCGGGCCGATCGACGGCGGTCTGAGACGCCGTTTCAAGGATTGGGCGCTCGGGCCTCGCGACCGGAACATCATGACCCGGGTCGTGGAGTTCGCCCGCTCCAGCCGGAAACGTGAGAGCTGGTGGCTGTGGCGACAATGGCTGTCCCGATGGTGGCTGAGCCGGTCCGACGACTCGAGGATCGAGTACAGCCTGGTCATGGGTTTCTTCGATCGCATCTCTCCAAACCGGCCCCTCGAGCAAGGCCGGTGCCTGGCCGTGAGGACCAACGATGCCGAGACCGGAACCGTCACCGCCGTGGTCGCCGGTGAAGCGGTGACCGTGCTGCCGGTGCTGCTCAACGTTCCCACCTACTACATGGTTGTGATCGGTCCCTTCGGTGCGACCTACTACGGCGCATCGATCCCCGGTGTCCGCGGCCTGCCCAGCCTGCCCTCGATGAGACCGTTGGCGGTCGATCGACGACACCAAACCGACACCGCCCCGGCACCCGACGTCACCTATGCGGGGATTCATCAGAGCGTGATCGGCCAGGTCGGGTTCAGCGCCGATACTCGCATCTACGAAACCGCCGCATGCGTGGTTCCCGGGTGGTCGCAGTGGTGGACGACGGCCCGGGTCGCCGACCCGCTCGACGGCGACGGCCCCATCGAAGGTTCGATGCTCGAGCACGGCTCCCGGCCTTGGCGCATCACCTCCGGTTCACGGCTCGATCGAACCCCGACCGGTCTGGCAACGGACACCGATGGGATGGCCTATGTCCTGGCCGACGAGCCCACCGGTCTTGTCGCCTTGTCGGCCGTCGTTGCCGCCGACGACGGCCGCATCGGTCTCGTCTTCCGCATGCAGGACGAGCGCAACCACTTCCTGCTGGAGGCCACATCCGGCGGGGTCGACCTCATTGCCGTCATCCACGGTTCGCGCCACGTACTGGCCACCAATGCGTCGATCGGCCTCGAACCGGGTCGGGAGCAGCTTCTTCAGGTCTCCGATGACGGATGCACGATCCTCGCTCATGTGAACAACCAACCGGTGTCAACTCTCGGGTTGAGCGATGAACGACTGGCCGAGGCGAACGGCGTCGGGGTGCTGGTACACGGGGCTGGGAGTCGTGTGCGCCACCTGGAGGCGCATCCGCGGTCCGTTGATCCGGCCCACCGGTCGGGTTTCGTCCACCTACCGGTTCCGACCGGGGACACGGTCCGCATCAGCGACGACTTCGACTACCCCCCGGGCGACCTCCACGGTTGTTCGCCGGGACCCGGCCTGTCGTGGAAGCGGGTGGCCGGCAAGGGCGTCATCGAGGTGGGAGCCCGCAACCAAACGGCCGAGGTTCGGGCCAGTGCCCAGACGCCCAACCCGGAACGAACCCTCTATCTCCTACCATGGTCCGAGATCGGAGGTCCGGGCCCGGACGCCTCGAAGGTGGCCGACGTCGAGGTGGACATCACCCCTCCCGGAACGGCTCGCAACCAGGGGCAGCGGGGCCGGGCCGGCATCGTTTTCTGGCAGGATCCCGATCATTACCTCATCATCAGCAACTGGCTCGATGATGTCTATCCAGGGGCCTCCCTCTCGCTGTTCAGTCGGCTCGGACCATTCGAGGATGTCTTCCGTGCCGTCTGGAGCAACGTGGGCCAACGTATCGACTGGGGTGTCACCCACCGCCTGCGTGTCGCGTTCGACGGTGCCACGATCGCCGCTTGGATCGACGGGGAAACCGTGCTCTACCGCACCATTTCCGATGTGCACGCCGACACCGACGCCATCGACGTCAACGCGGTCGGGCTTGTGGCCAACTGGGAGTGGGGTCACGACACGGGTTCGACCTTCGCCCGGTTCGTGGCCCGAACCACCTCGTCGTGATGCGTGCCTCGCAACCCGGCAGGATCGTAGACCGGAGTCGAAGGACCCATTTCAAGCGGAGCGCAGGGTCACCGATACCCAACCCACGCCACCGGCGGGTACTACTATACTACGGGGCTGTGCGACGGCGCCTGTACAAGTATCACCCGATCGTTGGCTGGCACAAGATGCCGAATCGGCAGTTTCGGGTGCATTTCGCCGACGGCGCGTTCAACTACCGAACGAACTCTGCAGGCTTCCGAGGAAACGGCGAGTTCGTGCTTCACAAGGAACCAGGAACGAAGCGGATCCTGGTCTTCGGTGACTCCTTCACCGAAGGAGGCTGCGTGGGCGACGGGCAGCGGTACTCGGACATCCTGCGAGATCGGCTCGGGTGTGAAATCTACAACTTCGGAATCTCGGGCACGGGAACGGACCAGCAATACCTGATCTACAGAGAGATGGCCCGCCAGTACGACCATGACCTGATCGTCGTCGGCATCTGGGTCGAGAACATTCGCCGTAATGCGTCACAATCCAGGATCCACGGTGACCAAGATGGCCGGCATCTACTCACGGCAAAGCCCTACTTCACTCTCGATGATTCCGGCAGCTTGGTTCTACACAACCAACCGGTACCTCGACCGGTCGAAATCAAGGACGTTCCTCTGGAAGACCTGGACACCGTCGACCCGGGCACACGGGCGCGTAGCGGAGTGCGCGACTTCATTGCCGAAGGGGTGACCCGTATGGGACCGGGGCCGAAGCGGCTGGCGCAGCGATTGTCGAGATGGCAGCCATTGCCGGAGTACGACGACCCCACAGGGATCGCGTGGACGCTCACCCGCCGGATTCTCGAGCAATGGTCTTCGGAAGCCGAAGTGCCTCTTCTCGTTGTTCCGATACCGGTCTACCAGTACATCGAGAAGACCGCCTCGTCGGAGGCCATGCGTGCTCGATTCAACGAACTGCACGCACCGCCGCAGCTCCTGGTTCATGATCCACTTCCGGACTTCTGGACCTATTCCTCTGGAGAACGACGCCAGTTCAGATTCGCACGAGATCACCATTTCACGCCTGCGGGCCACGCTGCGTTGGCGACCTCGATTGAGCCGATCATCCGCCGAGCATTCGGGAGCGAAGCTGAATTGCTCGGCGACCGGATGGAAGGAGTCAGCGAACCGTGAGCACGAATGTCCTCGGTATCTCGGCGTTCTATCACGATTCGGCTGCGGCCATAGCGGTAGACGGCAAGATCGTTGCAGCCGCACAGGAGGAACGCTTCACCAGAAAGAAGCACGATTCTCGGTTTCCGTATGAAGCGGTTGACTTCTGCCTCGAGTACGCCTTCCTTGATCCGACGGAACTGACGGCAGTGGTGTTCTACGACGATCCGGTCCTCACCTTTGATCGAGCGCTGAAGTCAATCCTCAACAGTCCACGTGGTGAGGACCGGTGGATGGAGATTGCTCCATCGCTACTCGGGGTCAAACTTGGATTCGTCGACTTCATTCGAAGTGTGCTCGGCGCCGACGTTCCGGTCACATTTGCACGACATCATCATTCCCACGCCGCCTCCGCGTTCTATCCGTCGCCGTTCACGGATGCCGCCATCTTGACTCTGGACGGCGTCGGCGAATGGGCAACCACCAGTATTGCCGTTGGCCATGACACGAAGATCGAGAATCTCGTAGAGATCCGCTACCCCCACTCGCTGGGACTGCTGTACAGCGCCTTCACGAGCTTCACCGGCTTCAAGGTCAACTCGGGGGAGTACAAGCTGATGGGCCTGGCTCCCTATGGAGTGCCCCGCTACGCGGATACGATCCGCGAACACCTGATCGACGTTCGACCGGACGGCTCCTTCCGTCTCGACATGCAGTACTTCGACTACACCGACGGAGACCGCATGACGAACGATGCGTTCGCGTCGCTGTTTGATGGTGCGGCGAGAGAACCGGAGTCGCAGATCACCCGTCGAGAAATGGACCTTGCAGCCTCGATTCAGGTCGTGACCGAGGAAGTGGTGCTGGGCCTGGCCCGTCATGCCGCCGAGCTGACCGGGGCGCGCCATCTCTGCATGGCCGGAGGCGTTGCGCTCAACTGCGTGGCGAACGGCATAGTGCTCCGTAGTGGGATCTTCGAGGACATCTGGATCCAGCCGGCGGCCGGCGACGCCGGTGGAGCGATCGGCGCTGCATTGGCGGCATCCCACGAGCGCTTCGGCGTGCCGCGGGCCGTTCCGGCGCCCGGCTCCGACGGCCAGGAGGGCAGCTACCTCGGCCCCGTGTACACCCGAGGAGAAATCGAGGATACCCTTGACGAGGCCGGCGCCGTCTATGACGTCGTGCCGGATTCCGAGGCGAGGGCCGAACTGGTGGCCGATGCACTGGCCCGGGGCGAGGTCGTCGGGCACTTCGCAGGACGGGCCGAATTCGGTCCAAGAGCTCTGGGGTCCCGGTCGATCCTGGGGGATCCCCGTCGTGCCGAGACACAGGTCGACATGAACCTGAAGATCAAGTATCGGGAGTCGTTCCGTCCCTTCGCCCCGGCGGTGTTGCGGGAGCACACATCGGACTACTTCGACCTCGATCGAGACAGTCCGTACATGTTGCTCGTCGCGCCGGTCAGGGAGGACAGGCGCGTGCCGACACCGGGTCCGGCGGAACGAACGACCGATGACATGCGGCAAATCGTGGCCGAGGAGCGGAGCGACATCCCGGCCGTCACCCACATCGACTACTCGGCCCGTGTCCAGACGGTCGATGCTCGGACGAACCCGCGTTTTCACGAGATACTCCGAGCCTTCGAGGAGCGAACGCAGTGCGGCGTCGTGGTGAACACCTCATTCAATGTCCGGGGTGAGCCGATTGTCGGCAGTCCGGAGGACGCCTATCGGTGCTTCATGCGCACGGGGATGGACATGTTGGTGATCGAGGAGTTCGTCTTGCGGAAGCCGGATCAGCCGGTGTTTCACGAAGAGGGCGATTGGAGAGACGAGTATGAGCTTGACTGACCGGATTCGAGAGTTTCGAGTACGGCGAGTTTGGCGTTCATCGGTTTCCCCGGCAGCGGCCAAAATCCGCAGTCGCGGCGTCGACGTGATGAAGACGCCTGCCGATGACGCTCCAAGCTGGTACATCGACACCTCCGATGAGCCCCATTTCGTCGATATCGAGGAGCTGGAGACGGCCCTTCGCGAGATGTGGAACGAGCAGGGCCTGCCGGAGTTGGCATCGACAAGCGCGGCGATTGCCAATCTTGCCAAGCTCTACCGCCAAACCGGTTCCGAGACGGGGGACGTCTCGTCCGAGGTCTATGCCATGTACTAGTGCTCGGTACCAGTGCTCGGTTGGCGATGCCGGCGGGCCGGCTCAGGTACGGACCCAGAGACGTGCCACCTCGGGTTGGTCCCACCCGATGCTGACGATTCCCCACGTCCCTTGGCCGTCGAGGTCGACCAGCCTCGCTCCGAGATGACTCTCGGCCCCGCTGGCGACGACGTAGGGGGCCCAGGCAACCCCTCCGCCGATGTTCTGCCAGATTGTGACTCGAAGATCCCCTCGGTGTTCACCGGTGATGATGTCGATGAGTCCGTCGCCGGTCACATCACCGACGCTCATGGCATTGGTGGAGCCTTGCCGGGCGATGACACGTCGGGTCCACGGCTCGGTCGGATCATCGGGCGGCGCAAACCAGTAGGTGCCGGCGCCGCTGGCCTCCCCGTTCTCCTCGCTCACGACCAAATCGAGTCGTCCGTCACCGTCGATGTCGCCCATGGCCGCACGGTCGGCCCAGGCGTCGACCGATCCGATGTACGAGCTGGGCCAGCCCCCGGCCCCGTTGCACGGGTTGGCGAACCACAGCACGTCCTGGCCATCAACCGATCCAACGACGTCGATGCAGCCGTCGCCGTCGATGTCACCGGTGGCCAGCAGATCCTCGGTCGTCGATTCATCGGTGATCTGGACGGCCTCACCTGCCGGGCGTCCGACCTCGTCGGACAGCGGGACGTACCACAGCCCGTCTCCGGCGGTGAAGACCAGCGTCGTAGCCTCCCCAATCTCGGCCACGGCATAACCCTGGCTGTTGCCGTGCTCGGTCGGGGCGAATCCCGAGGCGAGCCCCTCCTCGCTCCACTGGCCGCCGTCGTCGAGCCGGCTGACCGTCAGGTCGGGTAGGCGCTCCCCGTACACCTCATCGCTGCCATCGCCATCGGCGTCCCACATCCACATGCTGTCGACATCGGACGGGAGCTCGGAGCGAGTCCAGCCCTCGGTGAAGACACCGCCGGGGTTCTGGTACACGTAGCGGCCGCTGGCGATATCGGTGAACCCGTCGCCGTCGACGTCGCCGAATGCCAAACCAAGATACGGTACGGCGTCGTCCAGAAGACTTCGCTCCTCGTCGAGCAGCACCTCCTGCCACTCTCCGTGCTCGGCCTCGGTGAAGATCCAGCCTTCGACCATCTTCGGCCCGTCGAAGTTCTTGCCGACCACGTCCAGGATTCCGTCCTGGTCGAGATCGGCGAGGCGAGCATTGTGGGTGCCTCCGGTTGACAGCATTCGACGGTCCCATGAGCCGTCACGGTTCAGGTAGGCGATGACCCGTCCGCCGATGCCCATCTCGCCGACCACGATGTCGGCGGCTCCGTCCCCATCGATGTCGCCCAGCTCCAAAGTGTGGTTCCCGGCAAGCTCGTCGTCCGTCACCACCTGCGGTGACCAGTCTGGGCCCTCGAACCAGGTCACCCCCCCGGTGTAGCTCTCGGCCGGCCCGAGGACGATGTCGGTGACGCCGTCTCCGTTGACGTCGCCGATCGCCGGTCGTGCATCGTCTCCCCAGTCGGGGGCCAGTTCGATCTGCACCCACCGATCTCCATCGTTTTCGAAGAGGAAACGGCTGGCAACGATGTCGCCGTCGCCGTCGCCGTCGACGTCGGCCGTGGCCAGGCCCTCACCGGCCAGGCCGTCGGCGATGATCGTCTTGTCCCACGGAGTGGTGGGGTCGGCCGGATGACGGTACCAACTCACCTGAGCCGGATCGTCCTTCCGGAAGGTGATGACGTCCTCCAGCCCATCGCCGTCGACGTCACCGACAACCAGGTCGTGGGCGAAAAGATCGCCGATGCGGTGGCGCTCCCACTCGGTGGCGTCGACCGATCCCGGGTTGGCGAACCACTCGATGGCGTCGGCCTCGATGTTGGACATCACGAGGTCGAGTAGGCCGTCGCCATTGACGTCGGATGCCCGACCGTCGGTGGTGAAATCCCCGGAACCGATCGAGCGTCGCTCCCAACTCGGGTTGCTGTACCAGAAGACCCCCTCGGCGTTTTCCGATCCGAGGGCCAGGTCGTCATCACCATCACCATCGATGTCGCCGGTGATCAACACATCGAGGCAGCAGCCGCTCCCGCTGGGCGGCTCGGCGTCGATGATCGTATGTCCGATCGAGAGGCCACCGCCGCCGGCCTCGTCGAGGATCTCGAGATCCGCCGCCGGTGCGGTGGTCTCCATGGTGGAATCGTCTTCTCCCAGACCGACGGTCGAGCAGGCGGCCGTCATCAGCCCGAGGAGGACGATCCAACCGCAGGCCTTTGCTCGACGACGATCCACACCGGCCGCTGTTCGGCTCCGAACTGTCATCACTCGAGTCGATTCCCGCACCGGGCCCAATATAGCGTTGGTCGCAGGCTCCACATCGGCAGCCCCAGGCGGTCCGGCCTGGGTCAATCGTCCCAGGTCTCGTTCGTGACACCACGAGGCGTGGCGATGGCATGGATGACGTGCCAACCCGAATTCTCGTAGCTCGGTGCCAGCCGATCGCTGGCGTAGCCCAGCCCCGTCAGCAGTCCGTCGACCTCCCCGAACCGCTCCTCGGCGAGGTCTGCGGTCGGCGCGTCGATTTCGTACACGACCACCGCGTTCGCGTTCCGCAAGGTGTTGGTCATGCCGCGGATCACCGCCGGCTCGGCGCCCTCGACGTCGATCTTGACCAGATCCGGTGCCGGTAGTCGACCGTCGTCGACCAACTCGTCGATGGTGACGGCCTCGATTCGCGCGGTATCGACCGTATCGACGGCCTTGTCGGACTCGATGGTCGCCCCGCCGGGATGCTCGGCCACCAGCAGTTCGATCGGACCACTCCGGTCGCTGACCGCCACCGGCCAAACCGAGACGTCGAGATCGTTGAGCGCCATGTTCTGCGCCAGCCGGTCGGCGACGTCGGCCCGAGCTTCGAATGCCACAAAGGTGCCCCGGCCTTGGACCGCTCCGGCGGCGACGAGGGTGAAGAATCCCACGTTGGCTCCGATGTCGTAGAACACCGCACCGGGCCGCATGGCGGAAGCGATCGCCTCCTGTACCGGGACCTCGACATCACCGGCTCGGTAGTTGTTGCTGGAAAGATGCAGGCCGATACGCATTCCCTGGGCCGGACCGCGACGGATCGTGACCTTGGTGTATCGGCGCACCAACCTTCGCGCCCTGCGGCGGCTGAGTCGTGCGAGCGTGCGTACGGTATCGAGCATCGATTCGACCATTCCGCTGTCCTGGCGTGTTGTGACGGGCCGGATGGCATTCCAATTCCCGGCCCTTGGAACGGCCTCCGCCGTCTCTTCGAGGTGGCAGCCGCCGGCTTCCGGAGGACCACAGGGTACCGAGGCAGGGCGACAGGATTCAACCAGGACCCGGATGCCCGAGATTCCAGGGTCACCATCGAGCAGCGAAAGCGTCACATTCGGCGGCCGCAACCGACGGCTACCCTTGCCGATGACAAGCCCTTTGCCCTGTCGAGAGTCGGATGTCGATGACCACCTCAGGTCTTCACAGAGAGATTCGCAGAGAGAAGGCATCCCCGTGAACGGAACCCGGTGCTAGACCGATCGGCGACATTGGCCTCCGATGCACTTCGAAACCTGCTCCCCCCTGGAGCGGCGTCCAGCTTGTCATCGGTGTCGGTCGACGGGGCGATGCCCGACCTCTGGCCGGCAGAACTCGAGGCGATCGAGACAGCGGTCGACCAGCGGCGCTACGAATTCGCGTTCGGGCGACGCTGCGCTCGTGAGGCGCTGGCCCGGCTGGGGGTGGCCCCGTGCGCCATCCCGGTCGGATCTTCACGCCAACCGAACTGGCCCGAAGGCTATGTCGGATCGATTTCGCATACCCGAAGCCTTGTCGCTGCGGCAGTGGGCCCGGTCGACCGGTACGCCGGACTGGGTCTCGATCTGGAGATCGACGGCTCCGTGGTTGCGGAGGTGCGGGACCGGGTTCTGACCGCCAGGGAACTGCATGACTGTTCGGTCGACGCCGACCTCGACCTGGCCACGCTGTTCTTCAGCGCCAAGGAGAGTGTGTACAAAGCAACCTTCCCGGTGACGGGTCAATGGCTCGATTTCAACCAGGTCGAGGTATCGATCGAGGCCGATGCCGGAGTGTTCACCGCCCGGATCGAGCGGACGGCCGACCACGCCCTGGCCGGAACAGTATTACGAGGCCGTTTCGCCCACGTCGGCGGTCACGTCATGTCCATCACCACACTTGTCGATCCTTGAGCGCCCAAAGGCCAAGAAAACGCTGCTGTTCCGGACTTCGGACAGGCGTTGGTTAAGAAAGTCTTCAGTGCGGTTGGCTTTGTTGCGGTACTGCTACGATGCGACTCGGCGCAACCGATGGGCAATGTCAAACGAATCTGCGAGGTGGACGGTGGGGATCAAGAAGTGGACGGGACTATTGTGTGCGGTGATGCTGGCCGCAACCGGCTGTGCTCAGCTGGCTCGTGAGTCGTTGGAAGATGCCCAAAGAAACGATTCGGACAAGGGCACCGAACAGTCCACGGAATCGGAATCGGCACAGGGGCTTCAGTCCGAGGAAGCAACAGGGGCCGTGGAATCGGACGGCTCGTCCGCCGGTGAATCCACCGGCTCCGATGTGACGTCAGGGACGCTCGTGGTCGGCAGCGACGACCAAGCGGCCGGGGAATCCGGCGATACGGAATCGGAGAAGGCGGATCCTCCGTCGGCTCCTGCTGCGACGAGCCCAACCTCCACCGGCTCGTCCACCGCGAAGGCGACCGACGCCGGTTCCAACGCCTCGGATGCCACATCACATCGCTCCTCCGACGACAAGGGCAAGAGCCATTCCAAGAGCTCGGGCGGCTCGAACAAGGTCCTCGTCGTAGTCCCCCCGACCGCACCCGTCACCGCCTCGACGACGGCCCAGGCCCCGGCACCGGCCGCCCCGTCGGACAAGTCAGCGTCAACCACGGTTCCCGCCCCCGCCGCCGCGCCGACAACGGCCACCACGGCGAAGAAGGAAGTGGTGACGACCTCGCCCACAACCAGTTCGCCCACGACAAAAGCTCCGACGACGAAACCCCCGACAACCAGTTCGCCCACCACGAAGGCTCCGACGACGAAACCCCCGACGACCAGTTCGCCCACGACTGCGGCCCCACGCCAACAGCCGACCGGTTCGGTGTTGTTCTCCGAGGACTTCACCGGCAGCGGAGCGATGTCCCGGTTCCAGACCGGCCTCTATCACCGGGACGACTCGATGATCGGCCAGAGTCAATGGATGGGCGATCACTCGATCACCGGCCCCAATGATCTCTGTGGACCGCCGACCGAGAAGCGGGTGATCAAGCGAGGCAACCGCTCCAGTGGCTTCAACAACGACTGGATCTACCGTTGTGTCCCCGGCGGTGACCTCGGCAAGGCTCACGTGATGACCTCGATCGGTGACACCTCGGGCTACTCGATCGGTGCCTTCAGCCCCACTCAGTCATTCTCGAATGTCCGTGAAGTCCGCTGGGATGTCAACCAGACCGACCTCGGTGACCGCCAGTGGACCGAAGTGGCCATCATCCCCGCTTCGAAGTTCAACATGCAGAATCTGCCGTGCACCACCGACGTGCCGTGCGCCACGACCACCCATGACCAACTCGGCTCGGTCGGGACACAGTGGGGTGGCCTGCGAGCCCGCAAGATCAACACACCCCAGCAGCCGGGCGGTTACCTGGAGGCCGGTGGGTCACCCGGCTACCGTTGCAGCGGTTGCCCCTACGCCCCCAGCCGGAAGTTCGGCGAGAACTACGGAGCCGGCGATCCGGCGCTGACGTCCCTGATGATCCGTCGTGAGAACTTCTTCCGAGACAACGGCAACGGCACCCTGACCTGGGGATTCCAGCTGGACAACGGTTCGTTCGAGGAGTTCACGGTTCCCGGCTCGTTCCCCACCGGTCCGGTCCGGGTGGTGTTCAAGGATCACAACTACACGCCACTGAAGTCGCCGGCCACCCTGATGCCGACAACCCACTTCACCTGGCATTGGGACAACATCGTCATCCTCCAGTAGCCCGACGGTGGGCCACCGTCCCGATCGGGACGGTGGCCCACGATCTCCTGCGGCACGCGTAGAGTGGAAGCCGGTGACGCATCGGGCGTCATGAACGCGTGCGAAGCGAGGTCTCGATGGCGATACTGCTCAGTGGCGGGTGCGGCTTCATCGGAAGCCACCAGGCGGTCATCCTGCTTGAAGCCGGTCACGAGGTGGTCGTCGTTGACGACCTGTCCAACGCTCGGGCGTCGGTTGTCGATCGTATTGCCCACATCGCCGGCAGGCGGCCGGAGTTCTTCGAGCTCGATGTACGGGACACCGAGGCGTTGGCCCGGATCATGGTCTCCACCGGGTGTGATTCGATCATTCACTTTGCCGGGCTCAAGCATGTTGCCGAGTCGATGGAACGGGCCGTCGACTATCTGGACGTCAACGTGGGTGGATTGACTTCCGTGCTGCGAGCGGCCGACACCGCCGGGGCGCGACGGTTGATATTCAGCTCGTCGGGTTCGATCTACGGGCCGGCCACCGAGATTCCGATCCCGGAACATGCGCCGATCCAGCCCACCAACCCCTACTCGCGATCGAAGGCGATCTGCGAGGAGATCCTGTCCACGGTTTGTGCCGTCGACCCGGGATGGTCGGTCATGTCGCTGCGGTACTTCAACCCCGCCGGCGCCCACCCGTCAGGCCTCATCGGCGAGGATCCGACCCATTTGATCAGCAATATCGTTCCGGTGGTCATGGAAACCGCAACCGGAGACAGAGATGCGGTTCCCGTTTACGGCACCGACTTCGACACTCCCGACGGCACGGCGATCCGCGACTACATCCATGTGATGGACGTCGTCGAGGCTCATGCCGGAGCACTGGACCTCCTGAGCGACAATCCGGGGTTCGAAGCACTCAACATCGGACGGGGTGAGGGGGTTTCGGTTCGACAGCTGATCGCAGCAGCGGAGAAGGCCCTCGACCGATCGATCCCATTTACCGAGGGACCCCGCCGGCCGGGGGATGTTGCCGCCCTGGTTGCCGCCACCGAACTCTCCCGAAAGCGGCTGGGCCACACAGAGTTCCGCACGGTCGACGAAATATTCGGCGATGCCTGGCGATTCCGGATGGGGCGCACCACATGAGCTGAGGCTGACGGTCCTTGGTGTCCGGCCTCGCATCCAGAGGGGCGCTGCTACGATGTTGCGAGGTGGCGAAGAACACGGTGCGTAGGGCCGGCGGACGGTCAGACCTGGACCGGTCATGGTGGTGGTGGTTCCTGGTCGCCGTCATGGTATCGAACGCATGCTCATCCGACCCTCTGGAAGGAATCGAGCTGGTCGACCCACCACCGTCGACCACGTCATCGACAACGACACCCACCTCGGACTCGATCGCCACGAACGGGCTGGCCGGCGATGACGATGAGGATCGGGACGAAACGATCCAGGACGTCCCACCCCTCGGACCGATCCGCATCGACCAGTTCGGCTACCGCCCGGCGGACCCCAAGATTGCCGTCATTGTCGATCCCGAGGTCGGCTACGACGCCGAGGTCGAGTTCGAGCCCGGCGAGGCCATTGAGGTCCGCCGGGCGGGCGACGACGAGGTGGTCTACCAGGGCACCCCCCAGCCGTGGTCGGAGGGTGCGATTCACGAGCAGTCCGGTGACCGAGGCTGGTGGTTCGATTTCACCACCGTGAGCCAAGCCGGTGAGTACTACCTGATCGATCCCGTGACCGAGGAGCGGACGGAGGACTTCGAGATCGCCGAGGACGTGTATGACGACGTGCTCGATGCAGCACTGCGCATGTTCTGGTTCAATCGGGCCAATACGGCCCACACCGCCGATCTGGCCGGACCGTGGGCTGATGGACCGGCCTACGTCGGTCCGGGTCAGGACACCGAGGCCCGATCGGTTGACGACCGGGAGAATGCCCGCTCGGCTCGCGACCTGAGCGGCGGATGGTTTGACGCCGGTGACACCAACAAATACGTGACCTTCGCCTCGGAGCCGGTTCACGGGTTGCTCGCCGCCTATCAACGGTATCCGTCGGTCTTCGGCGACGACGTCGGCATCCCCGAATCGGGCAACGGCATTCCCGATGTCATCGACGAGGTCCTTTGGGAGGTGAAGTGGCTGGAGCGGATGCAGCTGGACGACGGCGGGGTGTTGACCAAGGTTGGTCTCATCGACCGTGAGCCCCAGCTGATCCCGAGCAAGTCGATCCGACCTCGCTACTACGAAGAGGGCTGTTCGTCCGCCACGATCGCCGCCGCCGGCATGTACGCACATGCCGGCGTGGTGTTCTCCCAGTTTCCGGCCCTCTCCGAGGACGCAGCACGGCTCGTCGACCGGGCCGAGCGGGCCTGGGATTGGTACCAGAACAACCCCAAGCGGGACGACTGCGATCCGCAGGTCGTCCGGTCCGGCGACGCCGATCTTTCGGTCGACGAGCAAGCCGATGCCGAGGTGAAGGCTGCGGTCTATCTCTATGCCCTCACCGGCTCGAATCGATACAACGCCGCAGTGGTGGAAGGCTATGAACAGACGTTGCCCTTCACCGGTGCCGGCTTCGGTGACTATGGACCGGACCAAGCCGATGCATTGCTGTACTATCGACGACTGCCCGGGGCCAACGGATCGGTGACTCGGGCCATCGATCGCCGGGTGGCGGCGTTGGAGGCCGAGTCCCCGCTCTTCGGCTTCGACCCCTCAGCCGACCTGTATCGGTCGTACCTGCCGGATGACGCCTATCACTGGGGTAGCAACATGGTGAAGGCCAATGTGGGAAGTGCGAATCTCACGGTGGCGTCGGTCCGCAGCGGCCGGGAGCGGGCCCTCGGGCACCTCAACTACCTACACGGGGTGAACCCACTCGGCCTGGTGTACCTGACCAACATGGAGGACCTCGGGGCCGAGCGGTCGGTCAAGCACATGTTCCACTTCTGGTTCGGCGAACAGACGGACTATGACGTGACCCGCGGCTCGGACGTCGGCGTCGCCCCCGGTTTCCTGGTCGGCGGCCCCAACAGGTGGTACTCGGGGGCCAGCGTTCCTCCGGCCGACCAGCCACCGCAGAAGAGCTTCCGGGATTGGTCCTCCTACGGCTCGGAACCGTCATGGGAGTTACTGGAGCCGGCCATCTACTATCAGTCGGCGTATGTTCGCCTCCTGGCCGCGGTCATGGCCACCGAATGAGCGTGGACGAGGTGGGCCGTTGTTCACGACCGGTGACCATCACTTCGTCGTCGTGGTTCGGCATGGGGGCCGGCCGTCCGACTCCGACCCCGATCCGCCCGGGGCAACGCCCGGCGGGCTCGAGGATTCGTCCCGGGCGGCCGACCGGGGCTCCAGCCCATTGTCGATGAACCCGTCGAGAATCGCTGCCCACCTGACGTAGCCAGCTTCGGTGAGGTGAACGCCGTCCGTTGTCTCGCCGTCCCGCAAGCCGCCGGTGCCGTCGTCGAAATGGGGATGCACATCGAGTAGTGGCGTGCTGCGGCTCGAGGCCAGTTCGACGATCGCCTGATTGAGGGCCCGCACCTCGGCCACGGCATCGGACCGGGGCAGCACCGTCTGCAACACCACGGTCGAATCGGGCGACTCGCAGGCGAAGCGGTCCAGCATACGGTCAAGGTGCTCAACGGTCCATGACGGTGGTCGACCGTCGCGGATGTCATTCGTACCGATCATGACCAGGACCGCTCTCGGTCGGGAAGCCGCAACATCGGCCGCCGGGTCGAGGATCTCCTCGGAGGTGAAGCCGGAGAATCCACGGTTGGCGACGCCATGGTCGGGAAGGAGTCTCGCCCAGTCGCCACCCTCGGTGAGGCTGTCTCCCAGCAACACGATCGACGACGTGGTCACGGGATCTCTTTGCGTCTCGGTGTGACCTTGACGGAGCCGGATCGCCAACAACACACCAGCGGCCAGCACCACCATCAGCAGCTGTGCGTGCCGTCGACTGAAGTGGGCCATGGGTGAGATACTAGACTTGGGCCGTACGACCGCCGACTCCGTTGGCGTTCAATCAGCCTCATGGACTCCCGGCGGGGGTCGATCAACCCAATCGAAATCAACAACGTTGAGGCTACATCTTCCGACCTTTACCCTGGCGGTCACAGCGTTGTGGTCTTGCCGGTATGGTGGGACGAGACCATGAATGAGCCGGCGATCAGGCTTGGGGAGGTCGTCATTGGTCAGGCAATTGCTCCGTTTTGACGACAGAGTCGGCCACCGCATGCTCGGAGACGTCCAGACTCGTAATCGGGTGGGCGACACTCCGTTCCTCGTGCGAACCAACAGCGTCGGATTTCGGACCAGAGACTTCACCATGGAGAAGCCCCCGGGGGTGCGGCGCATCCTGTTCTACGGCGACTCGTTCACCGAAGGCGTGGGGGTCAGCGACGGGAGACGGTTCAGCGATCTCATCGAACAGATGATCCCGCACACCGAGGCCCTCAACTTCGGTGTCAGAGCGACCGGCACCGACCAGCAACTTCTGTTCTTTCGGGAGCGCCCCCCCGAACTCGACCACGACATGGTCGTGATCGGCCTCTACACCGGTGATGTCAAACGCAACGCCTCGAAATACGGCGTCTTGACCTCGGGAACCGGCGCCAGCTACCAGAAGCCGTACTTCGTGCTCGAGAACGGTGAACTCAGCCTGAAGAACGTGCCGGTCCCGGCCGCACCGACCGAGTACTCCGATCTCGACCGATCGGAGCGAAGCACGGTGTACAACAGTGGTCTGGCCTATCGACTCCGGGTGCTCGTCAGAAGCTACATACCGTGGGCCAAGGAGACGCTTCAGCGAGTGATCCGCTATCAGCCGGCACCGTTCCTGGCATCGGCCGATCATCCGGCCTGGCTGCTGACCCGGGCCATTGTCGACCAGTGGGTGGCAGAAGCCGACGTCCCCGTGGTGGTCCTGGCCATTCCGCCCTACCAGTACGTGGAAGGAACGGCCAGCAGTCGGGCCTATCGCCAACGTTTCGCCGAACTCGCCTCCCTTCCCGGCCTGACCGTTCACGACCCACTCGATGACATGAGGGCAGCGGCCCGCACCAAGGGCACCGAAGACCTCCGTATTCCCGGGGACGCCCACTATTCGGCCGCCGGCCACGAGGTACTGGCCCGCTCGGTCGCCCCGGTCATAGCCGAGGTGTTGGGCCCGGTTGGAGCAACCCCAGACAAGGAGCCGATGTGACGGTGAATGTACTCGGGCTCTCGGCCTTCTATCACGACTCGGCCGCCGCCCTCGTCCGGGACGGTCAGGTTGTCGCCGCCGCTCAGGAAGAGCGATTCACCCGCCGCAAGCATGACCCCCGCTTCCCCCGTTCTGCGGTCGATTACTGCTTGGGTGAAGGATTCCTGGAGACCGAGGAACTCGACGCAATCGTGTTCTACGACAACCCGGTCCTGTCCCTCGATCGTGCACTACAGTCCATTGCCGCTGCGGCACCCGAAAGCAAGGTGGTCTGGGACCGTGGTTCAACATCGATGTTGGCCACCACTCTGCGGCTGGACGAGGTCATTCGCCACGAGATGAAGGCGGAGTCGGTGCCGGTGCTGTTCAGCCAGCATCATCTTTCCCACGCCGCCTCGGCGTTCTATCCGTCGCCGTTCGAAAACGCCGCAATCTTGTCGATGGACGGCGTTGGGGAATGGGCCACGACCAGCCTGGCAATCGGCACGGGCAACGACGTTGAACTCATCTCGCAGATCGACTTCCCTCACTCGCTGGGGCTGCTCTACAGCGCCTTCACCTACTACTGCGGTTTCAAGGTCAACTCGGGCGAATACAAACTGATGGGACTGGCGCCCTACGGTGAGCCTCGCTACGAGTCGCTGATCCGAGATCATCTGATCGAATTCGCGCCCGACGGCTCGTACCGGCTCGATATGTCCTATTTCGGTTACCTCGACTCCGACGTCATGACGAGCGAGAAGTTCGATCGCCTTTTCGGCGGACCTGCTCGGAAGCCGGAGTCGGCGATCGAACGCCGGCACATGGATCTGGCTGCTTCGATCCAGGCGGTCACCGAGACCGGCGTACTCGGTCTGGCCCGTCATGCCCGGCAGGCGACCGGCATGAGCGACCTGTGTTTGGCCGGTGGGGTTGCCCTCAATTGTGTGGCCAACGGGATTCTCCAGCGGGAGGAGATGTTCGACCGGATCTGGATCCAGCCGGCGGCCGGTGACGCCGGCGGAGCTCTCGGCGCCGCTCTGCTGGCCTCCCACACCCATTTCGGGTTGGAGCGCCGGCCCCCTCGGAATGGCGACAGCCAGAGCGGCAGCTACCTCGGAATCAGCTACAACCGCGACGAGGTCAAAGCGGTACTCGACGATTTCGACGCCGTCTACACCGAGGTTCCCGACCTCGACGAGCGTTCACGCCAGGTGGCGAGCTTTCTGGCCGGTGGCAAGATTGTCGGCTTCTTCAGCGGACCCATGGAGTTCGGTCCCCGGGCGCTGGGGGCGCGATCGATCCTCGGAGATCCGAGAAACCCGGAGATGCAGGTGACCATGAATCTGCAAATCAAGTATCGGGAGTCATTTCGCCCCTTCGCTCCGGCGGTGTTGGAGGAGCGGGTGGCCGACTACTTCGAGTTGGACGGTGTCAGCCCTTACATGCTGCTGGTCAGTCCCGTGCGCAAGGAACTCCGGGTCGCAGACGACGGCCCACTGTTCGCAGACGACGACCACGCCGATATGCTCTCGGTCGTCAGTCGAGCCCGTAGCTCCCTGCCGGCCATTACCCACGTCGATTATTCGGCTCGGATACAGACGGTCGGGACGGAGAACAACCCGGCATTCCGGCGGCTGCTGGAGTGCTTCGATGAGTTGACAGGGTGTGGGGTCCTTATCAACACCTCGTTCAATGTGAGAGGTGAACCGATCGTTGCCTCTCCTCGGGACGCCCTACGCTGCTTCATGCGGACCGAGATGGACGTACTGGTGCTCGAGGACTTCGTGCTTCACAAGGCCGATCAACCGGTTTGGAGAACCGATGATTCATGGATGGATGAGTTCGTACTTGATTGAACGTCGTCGAGGCAGAGCGTTCGAGGCCCTTGCCGGATCGAGGCACGAGGTACTGGCCTCGGGTCGAGCCGCTCGCGCCGGACATCGACCGACCTCGTTCTTCACCGAGCCTCACGACGTTCCGGCGCTGAGTTCGTTCCCGAACGGAGTGGCCGAGGCGCTACAGTCACATCTGGATGCTCAAGGCCTTTCCCACCTGGCCGGCCACATCCCCGAGCTTCACTCGATCGGGCAACGGCTGAGCCGTCGGCCCCGCACCAAAGAAACCGTCAGCGATCTCGTGTACGAGATGCACTGATGGGCACGCCGACACCTGCTGCCACCTCGGATCGCAGGAGAGGAATGGAAATGATCTCCGAATTGCGGTCCACTGCGTCCCCCAGGCTCCGAGAGGCTGGATTCCGATTGATGTGCAAGAAGCCGGTCAACGTCATTTTGCGTCGGCTGGCCCGTCCCCTCATCGACTACCTCCCATGGTCGGTCGTCCACAGCATTCCCCTGATCGGCGAGACCTCGGTCGACCTGCCGGACGGTCGTCGTATCGTGTTGGTGTCCGATGGCTACGATTCGCTGGCGTCCCGGATGTCGTGGACCGGAATCGACGGATTCGAACCCGAGTCCCAGCGGCTGTTTCTGACGTTGGCCGAGAGCTCACGACTGGTCCTCGATGTCGGATCCCACATCGGGCTGTATGCACTTCTGGCCGCCGTCGATCGCCCCGAGAGAACGGCGGTGGCCTTCGAGCCGGTCGTACGCAACGTCGGCTATCTGCGCAACAACGTCGTCAGGAACACCGCCGACAATATCGTCGTGGAGCAGGTGGCGGTCGGGGATCGGGACGGATCGATCCTGCTGGAGGTGCCGGACACCTTGCGTCTGCCGGCCACCGCAACCCTCAACAAGGGGAGCAATGGTGCTGTCGTCACCACGGAGGTTCCCATCGTCTCGCTCGACACCTATGTGGCCGAGCATGGGCTCGGACCGGTCGACTTGATCAAGATCGACGTCGAGGGGGCGGAGTCGGCGGTGCTACAGGGAGCGCGGCATATCATTGAGGATCATCGCCCGGCGATCATTTGCGAGGTTCTACACGGTGTCGGCGACACGAAGGCAATGACGGCAAGCTTCGACGGTACGGACTACCGATTCTTCCTGGTCACCGGTGAAGGTCTCGTCGAGCACGGCGAGTTGATCGGCGATCCGACGTTTTTCCACAAGAACTATCTGATCATCTCTGACGCCGACATCGAGGAACGACTCGGGGCAACCTTGATCAAACAAGAGACAGCGAAGTGAATCTGCCTCGGTTTCTTGCCGACTCACGTGCACTCGATCTCGAGGGTTTGGGCCGGAGCCCGAGAATCGCGATCGTCGTGCGCGATCACATGAGTGGTGTCCTCTACAGCGTGCCGTCACTACGGGCCATTCGGCGGCGCTGGCCGGGGGCGACCATCACCTTGCTCACGAGCAGCTACTCGGCCCCCATCCTGGACGGCGGTTGTCCCTATATCGATCGTATTCTCCCGCTCTACACCTTTGCCGACGAGCCGCATCGCTTCGATCGGGCCCGGGATCTGCTTCGCAAGGCCAGAACCTGGGCCACCCTTGTCGGTCGTGTGGACCTGGTGATCCATCTCCGCAGTGTCGGTGGGGGAACCGTGGCCTTCGCCGCATCGCTCGGTCGGCCGAAACAGGTCGGCTATTCCCAGGGTCGCTTCGATGAGCTGCTGACCTGCAATGTGGGACTTCAGGACATCGAGCTCGGATCCCGGCAGCGAAATCGGGTCATCCTTGATGCCATGGGCCTCGAGTCGGCCGGGGAGGAGATGGAATTGTGGATCTCCGATGGCGATCGCCGCTGGGCCCGAGACTGGTTGGTCGAAGCAGGCCACGACCTCGATTCCCACTTGACGGTGGTCCATCCCGGCTCTCATTGGGGCTGCAACCAGTGGCTTCCCGAGCGTTGGAGTGAGACCATCGATCGCCTACTGAACGACAAGGGCGGGACGGTGGTGATCACCGGTGTCGAGCGTGAGCGACCTCTGGCCGAACGCATTTCAGCCGGTGTCGGCTCGGTTCAGGGGACGGTCGTCATCGCCACCGGCGCCACCACCCTGCCCCGGTTCGCGGCCCTGATCGAATGCTCGGACCTGGTTCTGGCCATCGACGCCTCACCGACGCAGATCTGTCAAGCGCTCGGAGTACCCGCCGTGGTCATGATGGGCGCCGGCAATCCGGCTTGGAACGGTCCCGTTCCCGGCGAGCCGATGCTGATGCTGCAGGAATGGGACAACGACAATCCACGACCCGAGCTCTGTCAATGGTCGGCCGGAGCCTGCAACGGCCCGCTTTGTTCCAGCCGGCTGGAAGACATCTCGGTGGATCAGGTGTTGGCGTCCGCCGAGCAACTGCTAGTACGGCGAGACGGTACTCCTGCCGACGGCCCAAGGCGGCTTGAGCACGGCCTCCGGCCCAACGTCGCCGAAAGTTGACTTCATCGTGAACATCCGAGCCGCCGAGCAACTGCCTGCGGCCGGCAAGCCCTCAGCCGACCGCCGAGCGATCAGCACCACCCGCTAGTGGGAAAACCCGGAAAGTAGGGTGGCTGGGCGCCACTCGTTCGGCGGCATCGAGTGGGGTGGGTGCCGGGTCGCCATGGTTTTCACCAACGGTGTGAACGCGTACTCGTTCGGCGAACATCGCAGCGTAGGATCGTACTTCGGCCCGTTCCTCCGCCAATTGCCGTCCCCGCTCGCCCATGGCCGTTGCCGTTTCGGGATCGCCGATCAGGCGAAGAATGGCGCTGCGAATGGCATCGACGTCACCGGGCGGCACGTACAAGCCGTGCAAACCGTCTTCGATGACGTCCGTCTGCCCCTCCGTCGCCGTGCAGATGATGGGCCGCCCCATTGACATGGCCTCGAGAATCGTGGTGATACCGGCCTGGAAGTCGGTCGGTTGCAGCGGTATCACCAGGGCGTCGGACTCATTGAGAAGATCGCGCAACCCACGCTGCGTCAACGCCGTGATCGTGACGTTGTCCGGAAGGTCCACACTGCGGGCGTTGTCCGATCTCCTGGACCACGGACTGGCACTGGCGACCACGAGATCCACGTCCAACCCACGCACAGCCTCGATCAGTACCGGGTAGTCCCGGAACTCGCGTCCGGCTGCGCACAACAGCGGCCGTGCCCGATCACAGCGGGCGAACGGCTTGCGTGTCGGCCGAAAGAACTCGGTATCGACCATGAAGTCGACGAGACGGACCTGGCAATCGGCGCCGCCGAAGAGGCGCTCGGCCACGGTCTGTTGTCGACTGCAGTAGACGAGAACTTCGTCGACCCCACGGGACAGGCCGAGCAGCGAAATACTCAACGTCTTCTTGGTCGGCGACAGCCGGTGGGCGATCATGAGATGGCGCACTCGCCGGGAACCGCTCCAGCGGGCCAGAGCAGCGAAGGGAAGTCCGACCTGTTCACCATCGGTGATGATGACGTCGTAGTCACCCTGATTGCGCCACAGATGGTAGCCCATGGCTACGCTGTTGCCGGCCAGCCGCCGGATCAGGTTGGTGACGGAGGAACCGTCTCGCCGTAGCAACTCCCAATCCAACAGGTCGGCGTTCGTGGACCGGGCGATGGCCACGTAGTCGGCGAGGGGGCGGGTTCCAGCCTCGATGGCATCCTCGACTTCGGGAGCGATGTTGCCGGACACCGTGAGAAGAACCCGCGGATCGTGCAAATGCCGCTCAGCCACATCGATCACCAACTCGATCAGCTTCCGGGCGTTCTTCTGCGAATCCATTGTTCGCGCCGCGTGCTCGGCCGCCTTCTCTCCCAGCGCCAGTCGGTGCTCGGGACAGGTCACGAGGGGACGAAGCCCATCGACCAGGGACTCGACCGAGGTGTCGACCAAATGGCCGGTGACGCCATCGATGACCGACTCACTGATCGCCCCGACATCGGTACTGACAACCGGCAGTCCGGCGGTGGAGGCCTCGGCCAAGACCAGAGGCGTGCAGTCCCCGAACGTCGGCAGGGCGAAGATGTCGCACCGATGGAACAGCTCGATCAATTCCGGGCTGTTCGGGGTGAGGCCGTTGTGCACGTGAATCCCGGGGCGAGGTGAAACCGCTGCCGAGGTGACCAGATGCGCTTCGACCGAGGTGGGGGAGCCGGTCGATGACAGTTCATGCCGGAGGCGTTCAACGGCCTCGACGAGCAGACCACCGCCCTTGCGTTCGAAATCGCCACCGACGAAGAGGATCCTCACCGTGTCGTCGACGCGACGAGTACCGTGCCGGCGCCACTGGGAGGCAACAACGCCGGGGGGAACCACTTCGATGACACCCCGATCGACACCATAGTCGTCGACCAGGCTGTCGGCCGCCCATCTTGACCACGTCACCAGTCCCGTCGCCCGCTGAAAGCACTGGGTATGGATCAGACGTTTGGCCTGCTCGACCACACCGGGGTGAACGTCATGATTGTACGAGCCGCCAAGGGAATCGATCTGGGCGGGAGTGGCGTCTATCGACACCACGGTCGGCACTCGCTTCATGTGGCGAAGGAGTAGGGTGGCCGGCACGTGGGTGTGAACGAACAGGGCGTTCAGCGGAGCGACCGCTTCCATGGCCTTCACCGCCGATCGAGCGGCCAGGCTGGAGCGAACGGTCCAGTTGGAAAAGGGCGGGAAACGATGGAGGGCGGCCTCGGATTCGAAGGGCAACTCGCGGCACTCCACCCAGGCGTCTTCGACCTGCCGGAATGTGTGTTCTAGGTTTCTACCGTGGGTGACATGACCCAGGGTCTGCTCCAACAAGACCCCGATGTGGGGGACTTGAACCCTGTCCGCCGTCACTTGTATGTCCCTCGCAAGTCGGGTGCCCTTCCGCCGCCTATATCCGCTGGCCCCTAAAGTACCTCTCTTTAAAGATTCGGCCAACAAGTTAAACCGCCTATGGACAAACGTCGCGACGGACCTTGCGCAAACACGCGTACGGGTAGAATTACCCAGATTTGGTGCGGTCCTTGGTGACGCCGGGCGGTGAGAGCCGGGGACGAAGGTATCGGAGGTCCCGGATGGTGGTGGAAGGTGACGTCGATCAGGCCGCGACGGCAGGCAACCGGGCCGGCCGCCGACCGCCTGATCCGGATGTCTACAGGCTAGGCGACGGGAACTCCGGGAAGATCCTGCGTCCTCCGACGCCCTCGGCCACCAGCTCCTGGAGATAGGTGCCGTAGCCGCTCCTTACCAGCGGTTCTGCCAGTGCCAGCAGTTGCTCGTCGTCGATGTATCCGAGGCGCCAGGCGATCTCCTCAGGACTGGCGATCTTCTGCCGCTGCCGCTGCTCGATGACCCGGACGAACTCGCTGGCCTCGACCATGGAATTGAACGTCCCGGTGTCCAGCCAGGTCGAACCCCGGCTGAACCGGGCAACCGTCAACTCGCCCCGTTGGAGGTAGGCCTGGTTGACGGCCGTGATTTCCAACTCACCTCGATCCGACGGCTTGACACTTCGGGCGATGTCCACCACGGCGCCGTCGTAGAAGTACAGGCCGGTCACGGCCCAGGTCGACTTGGGCGTGGCCGGTTTCTCCTCGATACTCGTCGCTCGGCCCGTCTCGTCGAACGAGACCACCCCGTAACGCTCGGGGTCCAGCACCTGCTGGGCGAAGACACAGGCGCCTGATCCTCGGGCCGAGACCTGGCGGAGGCGACCGCTCATACCTCCCCCGTAGAACAGGTTGTCACCGAGAATCAGGCATGATGGTCGACCGTCCAGGAAGTCGGCCCCGATGAGGAAGGCCTCGGCCAGACCGTTGGGGTCGGGTTGAACGGCGAACGAGAACCGCACACCCCACCTTGATCCGTCACCGAGCAAACGCTGGAACGCCGGCTGGTCCTCGGGAGTGGTGATGATCAGGATCTCGGTCAATCCGGCCAGCATCAAGGTGGAGATCGGGTAGTAGATCATCGGTTTGTCGTACACCGGGAGCAGCTGTTTGGACACGGCGATGGTCACCGGATGCAGCCGGCTGCCGGTACCGCCGGCCAGTACGATGCCTCGGCGGTCATGGGGGTTCAGCCCCGGTTGATCGAAGGCCGCCCCATCTGCGGCACTACTGGGAAGAGTCACGCGTGCTCCTGTTCTGGATCTGCCGGTATCCAGGCTCCCACTCCGGCTTCGGCCGCGGACTCCAACTCGTCCACCACCGGTGCCAGCGAGGTCTCGAGCGGAGGCAGCTCGATGCCGAAATCCCGGGCCAGGCGGGCGCAGTCCAGCCTGCTGTTGGCCGGACGTGTCGCCCTGGTCGGATACTGGGCCGTGGTCAACGGTCGGCAGAGCCCACCGTAGCCGGAGCGCGAGGTGGCGAACACGGCTTCGGCCAGGTCAAACCAACTCACGGCCGTGGGTGAGGCCAGGTGATAGAGCCGATGGGCTGGATGGTCTCGTCCTCCACTGGTACCCGCCACCAGCTTTGCGATGGCAGCGGCGATATCGGCGGCGGCCGTCGGACACCCGACCTGATCCGCCACTACGGCGATCTCGTCCCGTTCCCGGGCCAGGCGAAGCATCGTGGTCACGAAATTCGAGCCCAATGCTCCGTAGACCCAGGCGGTGCGCAACACCAAGGATCGATTGGCCGACAATGCCCGCTCCTCTCCGGCCAGTTTCGTCCGACCGTACACACCGAGCGGATTGGGAGCATCGGTCTCGGTGTACCAGCCGTCTTTGCAGCCGTCGAACACGTAGTCGGTGGAGATGTGGACCAGCATGGCGTCACTGCGGTCGGCGGCCTCGGCCAGGTGACCAACGGCGACGGCGTTGACCGCCATGGCCTGCTCCGGTTCGTCCTCGGCCCGGTCCACTGCGGTGTAGGCGGCGGCGTTGACGATCACGTCGGGGCGTTCACGATCCATGACCTCGAGTACGGCGTGCCGATCGGTGATGTCGAGTTCGGTGACATCGAAACCGACCATCTCGACGCCCGACAAGCCGGCCCGGTTGATCGGTGTAAGCCAATCCACCCGTTTCAACTCTCGACCTACTTGGCCCCTGACTCCGGTGACCGCAACCTTCAGCCCCGTCGTCATCTTCCCTGCCGGCCGCGACCGGCCCGGCGTCGGACGATCGGACATCAGCCGACCCGGGCCGTCCCCAGCCGCTGGCCCTGATACCGCAGCTCGGTCAGCGGCCGCCACCACCAGTCGTTGGCCAGGTACCAGTCCACGGTGCGGGCCAGCCCCTGCTCGAAGGAGACCGAGGGCCGCCATCCCAATTCGGAGCCGATGGCCGAGGCGTCGATGGCGTAGCGCCAGTCATGGCCGGGTCGATCCTCGACGAACGAGATCAGCGAGCGGCGACCACCGACCTCGTCACCCACAGCGGCGTCGACCAGGTCACACACGGCCTGAACCACCTCGAGGTTCGACCGCTCGGCATTGCCGCCGATGGTGTAGGTCCGGCCCGCAGTACCGGATTCCAGGACGGCGACAAGGGCGGCGGCGTGATCGTCGACATAGAGCCAGTCCCGTACGTTGCTCCCGTCGCCGTACACCGGCAGCGGCTCACCGGCCAGGGCCTTGATGATCATGAGCGGGATCAGCTTCTCCGGGAAGTGGAACGGCCCATAGTTGTTGGAACAGTTGGTGACCATGGTGGGAAGGCCGTAGGTCTCGAACCAGGCCCGGGCCAGATGGTCGGCCGCCGCCTTGGACGCCGAGTACGGGGACCGGGGATCGTAGGGGGTGGACGGATCGAACGGCTTGCCGTCGCTCCCGAGCGAGCCGAACACCTCGTCGGTGGAGACGTGCACGAACCGGAACCGGTCGAGGATTCCCCGGTTCTCGGCGTCTTCCCGAGCCGCCTGCAGCAGTTCGTAGGTCCCGACCACGTTGGTTCGGATGAACTCGCCCGGCCCGTCGATGGATCGATCCACGTGGGATTCGGCGGCCAGATGCATGATGGCGTCGGGTCGGAACCGTGCCAGGATGTCGGCCACGGCGCCACCATCGGCGATGTCGGCCTTTTCGTGGCGGTACCGATCGGAGTCGGCCACGGCTGCCACCGACCCATCGGTGGCGGCGTAGGTGTGCTTGTCGAGGTTGAGCACCTCGTGATCGGTGTCGGTCACAAGGTGGCGGATCACCGCTGATCCGATGAACCCAAGACCTCCGGTCACCAAAACTCTCACAGACGCCCTCTCCTTGGCTTGCTTGCGGCGGTGCGGGCCCCGTTTGATCAGGCTCCCCCGGCCGATTCTATGGCCTGCAGCACCTCGACCATGGCCATACCCCGGGCATCCTTGTCCGACAGCACAACTTCGTCGGACCCGAATCCCCAATCGATGTCGAGGTCGGGATCGTCCCAGCGCAGGGTTATCTCGTGGCCAGGGGCGTAGGGGGCATCGACCTTGTAGAACACCTCGGTGTCGGGTTCCAGTGTGCAGAACCCGTGGCCCAGTCCGGCCGGAATCCACAGTTGACGGGGCCCGGGGACCAGCTCGACCGAGGCCCATTGACCCACGGTGGCCGACCCGGGTCGAAGATCGACCACCACGTCGAACACCCGGCCCCGCAGTACCCGGACCAGCTTGCCCTGCTCATGGGGGGGTAGCTGGAGATGGATGCCCCGAATGGTGCCCGGTAGCTTCGAGATCGAGTGGTTGTCCTGCACGAACACCTCGGGCAGGCCGGCATCGCCGGCCGCCGTCTGCTCAAAGGGCACCGAGAACGAGCCCCGGTCGTCCTCGAAGCGTGGCATCTCCACCACCCGGGCTCCGGCCAGCAGCTCCCGAACCAGTTTCACCGTCCACCTCGCTTCACCGCTGGACCTGGCTCATAGAGTTCCAACCTTTCGTACCTCGCCGATGGCCGACTCCGGATCGTAGCCGACCAGCAACCGATGCCCGACCAGGCCGGGATCGATGTCGAGCAGGGGCACCATCACGAAGTTCCGTTCGTGCATGCGGGGGTGGGGCACCACCAGGTCCGGGGTGTCGATCCGGCGGTCGCCGTAGAGCAGCAGGTCCACGTCAAGGGTCCGCGGCCCCCAGCGAACGGTGCGGACCCGCTTCTCGGCCTGTTCCAGTTCCTGGCATCGAGCCAGCAGCTCGTGGGGGCCCAGCCTGGTCTCGACCTCGACCACGATGTTGTAGAACGCCTCCTGCTCCACACCGCCAACCGGGTCGGTCTCGTACACCGGGGACACCACGGTAACCTCGTCCAGGGCGCCGACGGCCCGACGCAGGATCTCGCGGCGGTCGCCCATGTTTGAGCCGAGCCCGAGGTAGGCAGTGGTGGTGGTGGTGACGGTCATCGATCGCGATCCATCGAACAGCGAGCGTCGAGCGCTCAGGATGCGGCGTTGCGCCGACGGTGAATGCGTACTCCGGTGGACTCGACGTGGGATGGCACCGGGGGCCGCAGCTTGTGAATCTGCACGGTGACGGCGTCGACCGGCACCCCCCTACCGGCATCGGCCGACTCAGCCTCGGCCTCGCCACCGAGCACCAGCTCGGCGACCCGGGAGGCGGCTCGCTCCAGCAGCCGGAACCGTTCCCCGGTCATCGTCTGCGACACGGTGTCGATCACGGCGCCGTAGTCGACCGTCTCGACCAGATCGTCGCTGGTCCCGGCGCTCGCCAAATCGAGGTAGAGGTCGAGATCGAGGCGGAACGGCTGACGCCGTGCCTGTTCCTCGTCCAGCACCCCGCAGAACAGCAGGAGTTCCAGACCCCGGATCTCGATGCGGTCGCTGGTTTGCAGGTTGCGGTCAGTCGGCGCCATTCTCGGCCACCGCCTTCACCTTGGGCTCGGGCACCACTTTCGGGGCCTCGGCCGCAGCGTTGACGATGGCCCGGCCCTCAGGGCCCATCTGGCGACCGAACAGCCGCTCCCCCACGATGATGGCCTCATGGGTCACCGGCACCATCTCGGTCCACCGCAGGTAGCCGGCGATGAGCCCGGCCAGCCGGTCACCGACCTCCTCCATGTGGAGCATGATCTTCTTGTTGGCGGCCAGTAGCTTCTGGATCTCGGTGTACATCTGGGGCAGAGCCAAGTCGAGGTCGAGACCGCTCGACAACGGCCAGTGCTTCCACGGCATGCCCTGCTCGTCGTAGGCGTGGAGATTGTGGTCGGATGGAAGAAGCGAGATCACGAAGGCAAATCCGTTCTCGCGGATCCAGATGATCTCCTCCTGACGGCGAACCTTGCGGTGCTCGGCCCCATAGCCCCCGGGTCGTTCGCACACCGCAAGTTGATCTTGAATCACCCACTGAAACGCTCGGGGTGTGATCCCCTGCGCCCACTTGCCTTTGGCCATGTCACCTTTCTCCCGATGCGCTCGGGTCGCCCGCGACAACGGTCGCGGCTTGCTTTACCGCCTTCACATCATGTACTCGAACCAACGCCGCTCCCTGCAGCATGGCATAGGTGGCGGTGACGACGGAACCCACCAACCGGTCATTTGGGGGAGTTTGCTGGTCGGCGCCGTCGGAGCGGGCCAGGAGTTGTCCCAGCATCGACTTGCGGCTGGTCCCGACGGCAACCGGGTAGCCGGTGGCGACCAGGGTGTCGATGGCGGCCATCAGCTGCAGGTTGTGGTTCAACGTCTTGCCGAACCCGAACCCGGGATCGATCCACACCTCGGACAATCCGGCGGCGACCGCGTCGTCGGCCCGTTCCACCAGGTAGTCCCTCACTTCGGTCACGACATCCCGGTAACTGGGATCCCGCTGCATCGTGCCGGGTTCACCCTTCATGTGCATGACGATCCACCCCACCCCGAGTTCGGCGGCCAGGCGACCCAGAGACGCGCTGACGTCATTGATGATGGTGGCTCCGGCGGCCACCGCGGCCTGGGCCACCTCGGGATGCCGGGTGTCCACCGCCACCCGGGTGAGAGGACTGATGGCTTCGATCACCGGCAGCACCCGCTTCATCTCGGTGTCGATATCGATGAGTTCGGCCCCCGGACGCGTCGACTCGCCGCCGACGTCGATGATGTCGGCCCCCTCGGCCATCATCTCGCGGGCGTGTTCGATTGCGTCGTCCGGATCGAGGAACAGGCCACCGTCGCTGAACGAGTCGGGAGTCACATTGAGGATTCCCATGACGGTGGGGACACCGGTAACGGACGCGCCCGTTGATCTTGTCGCTGAAACCACTGCTGACGCAGTGTATCGGGCGCGGTATCGCCGTATCGGGGTGAGGTCCGGCTTCCAGGATGGGTCAAATCCCGCTCTCAGTCTGCTGCAGCTCGGATATCGGTTCGAGCCGCAGCACACCGCCGGTCCGAGCCACCCGACGGCCGCCGGAGATTTCACAGGCCCGAACGGAGCCCTCGACAACCGTCATGACCCGCTGCAGATCGGCCGCGGTCGGTGGATGACCCCGAAAGAGGTCAGCCAGCGCCGCAGGGCCTGACCGGCCACGGTTGGGGGCAGCCGTCGAAGTGCCCGGGCGTCGGTAGGGTCGACGTCGGCGGCCAGGGTGTCGAGGTCGGCGGCGACGACCCGGGCGTGATTGGCGGTCCGTGCCAGCAGGGGCACCGGATCCCGCCGGCCCACATCGGCCAGCAGGGGCATAACTTCGTGGCGAATCCGGTTCCGAACGAAGCGGGGGTCCTCGTTGGTCGGGTCGTCCACCGTTTCCAGACCCAGCTTGCGGCACAACGCCTCGGTCTCCCAGCGCCGTAGCTCGAGCAAGGGGTGGCGATGATCGGGAACCATGGCCCCCAGGCCGTGAAGCCCGGCCCCCCGCAGCAGGTTGATGAGCACGGTCTCGGCCTGATCATCGGCGGTGTGGCCGGTCATGGCATCGGTGCCGACCGCCTCCCGTCGGGCCAGTCGGGACCGCTGTTCCAGGTCGGACCCAGGATCGATCGACACCGTCTCGGCCCGGAACCGTGGCCCCGTACCGTTCGGCCGCCGCCCTGACCACATCGGCTTCGGCTGCCGAATCCGGTCTCAGGCCGTGATCGACATGGACCGCCGTCACCGACAGCCCGGCCCGGCAGGCCAGGGCCAGCAGGGCCAGCGAATCTGCACCGCCGGACACGGCGCAGGTGACCTCGGTTCCCGGTGGCGGGAAACGGCACCGGGCCAGTAGTTCATCGATGTCGACGTCGATCACGGCTCGGGCTTCCGACTCGGGCGTCCTCCGACCGGGTTGATCGGCCTGCAGCGTGCGATCGGCTGACCGGGCCCGGTCAGCCGACAGCGTCCGCCTGGCGAACCCGGCCCAGTCAGCTGACCGGGGAACCCATCCGGGCGATCCACAGGTCGGGATCGCGGATCTCATCGATGGTGGGCAGGTTCTCGGGACCGGCCCACACCTCATCGAACAGAGGGCGGCCGCCGGCCGCCTCCACTGCGTTCACGAAGTTCTCGCCCTCCTCGTACTGAGCCAGCTTGGCCTCCAGACCGGTCAGGCGCTGGATGAGCTTGCTGAGACCGGAGGCGTTCTTGCGCCGCTGGCTCATCACCTTGTGGAAGCGGGCTTGGCTGGGAATGAGGTCGACGGCGGCGCGATCCATGGTGATGTCGCCATGGCCCTCCAGCAGGCTCATCAGGCCGCTCACCTTGTTCAACGTCGTGCGTTGCTCCGGCGTGGCCAGCAGCATCGACAGACCACCGTCGGCAAGTGTCGGCCCGCTGCCGTTGCGCCGTTCCTCCATCGCGGTACGCACCGTGTCCAGCAGACGCTTGGGATCGGGATCGACCGAATCGAGCAGTTCGTTGACCAGCGACAGGAAGTAGGGCCGAAGCCAGGGCACACCGGTGAATTGGGCCCGGTGGGTGCACTCGTGCACCGCGATCCACAGCCGGAACTCCCGGGCCGGGAAGGCGTAGCGCTCCTCCAGCATCAAGATGTTGGGGCCGACGTAGTACACCCAGTCCTGGTCCTCGGGCCGTTCGTCCTCGATGATGAGCAGGTCGTACTGGCCCAGTACTCGACCCGACATCCAGCCCAACAGGGCACCGACCTCGAGGCCGGCCACCTTGGGGCTGAGGTAGCCTGATGCGTCGTTGACGGCGCCGCCCACCGTGGACCCGACGCCCCGTACCGCAGGACCTACCACCGGAGCGAGCCGGCGCCCGAACGGCACGGTTTCGGTGAGGGTGGAACCGACCCGGTCGAAGAACCCCGGTTCATCATCCGAACCGTCACCGTTCTTCGACTGTTCCTCCTCGTGGAGTCGATGGAGTAGGGGTCCGACCAGGCGGTTGAAACTGGCCAGGTTGGCATCGACCCAGCCGATGCGATCGGTCACCCGGGCCTTTGCCGGGCCGGCCAGGGACACCAGGCCGGTCTCCGCCTCCACCAGCTCCTCGGCTTGCGTCGTCAGCTCCAGCAAATCCGATTCCAGGTGGTCCCGAACGTAAGGCTCGGCGAACCGGGGATCGGGGTTGGAGACCCGCCCGGCCACCGACCGAGCCAACTTCCAGTCGACATCATTGCTCAAGGACTACTCACAGTGCTCTCGGTGTACGGGGCTCTCGGTGTTCGGCGCTCTGGGTGATCTTGCGGCGGATCGATCACCCTCGGGGAAGCGGGCCTGGACTATCGCTTGGGGTATCGGGGATTCTCGACCTTCAGCAGATATCCGACGATGACGCCGAGGACGGCGAAAACCGCGCCGATGGCGAGCAAGAAGCCGATCCAGTAGTGCCATACAACCGCGAACTGAAACATGGTTCCCAGTGTACTGTCCCGGCCTCAGCTCCAGGACCCCGGCCGGCCCACCGTGTTCAGAACAGGTTCTTCAGGGAATCCATGACCCGCCGTCGTGCGTCGGGAGGCATGACCTGCCGGACCCGGGAACCGATGAAGCTGCGAAGGCCGACCTCGAAGTGGTAGGCGTCGTCGCAGCCGTTGCAGCGTTCGAGGTGGGATCGGAACTCGGCCCGCTGGGAGTCATCGAGGTAGCCATCGATGTAGTTGTAGAGCTCCTCCACTGTCGGGTTGCAGGAGAAAGGTCGGTCGGACTCGCTGTCGACTCGACCCACGGGTTCGTCGTCGAGTTCTTCCATGTCTGCCCTGTGATCAGTTGTGGATGGCGAAGCCCGGTGCGATCATGTCGCAACAAACGAGCTCGTTGCCATCAGTTCACGGAGTGCGCTGCGTTCGCCGGAGAGGCGGTCAAGCCACGAGACGCTGCAAACTCGTATAACTCCTTCTGCAACGATTTTCTTCCACGATGCAGCCGGCTCATGACCGTGCCCACCGGGATGTCAAGGATTTCGGCGATCTCTTTGTAGCTGAACCCCTCGACGTCGGCCAGCAGTACGGCCATGCGATAGGCGTCGGGCAACGCCTCCACCGCCTTGACCACCTCGGCCTCCGAGAAGTAGTCCATGAGCTGGTCCTCGGCACTTTGACCCTGGTGGTTCTCAGGACGGATCCGGCGATAGAGATAGAGATCCTCGATGTCCTCCAGCTCGGTTTCCTCCGGCCGGCGTTGACGGGCCCGGTAGCGATTGATGTGGGCGTTGGTCAGAATGCGAAAGAGCCACGCCCTCAGATTGGTGCCGGTCTCGAAGCTCTCATAGGAGCGGTAGGCCCTCAGGTACGTCTCTTGAACCAGATCCTCGGCGTCGGCCCGGTTGCCGGTGAGCCGGAGCGCGGTCGAGTACAGCGAATCCATGAACGGCTCGGTGTCCTCGACGAAGGTGGCTTTGTCGGCCATTGGTTTCACAGTAGCGACAAACGCCGACACCGACCCCGCGGCGCGGGCCACGACCGGGTTCGATCCCGGCGGCGGAAGGCTCGGCCATGGCCGATCGGGAGCCGCCAGACCCGGCAACGGGAGCCGCTCAGCGACGAGCGGATCGACGACGATAGACGCCACAGGCGTTGGCCCGAAAAGAGGGCCCGACGGGCGGAAGAGGTCGAGCCCCATCAGCGGCGGCTCGCCGCCTTGCCACGCCACCGACGTGGGGCGTGCGATGAACTCCAGGAACTGGCGACGGTACGTCGCCAGGAGCCCGCCATCCAGTCGGATCCGTGTACTCCAGCCGGTGGGGGCGGGTCGAGCGCGGTGACGGTTTTCACCCATTGAGGAACGGTCCGAGTTCTCCAGAATCCGACACTGGCCCGGTTCGTCGAAGAATCCGGGAGGCTCTCGGCGGATGGCGACCAAGCCGGGGATCGGTCTCCAGGGCTGCGAGATCCGAGCAAGATCTCCGCCTGTGAGCGCTGCCCACGCCGCATCGACCGAGACCGGGAAGACCATCGACGGCTACGTCGTGACCAAGACGGCACGGTTGGTTCCAAGGGGTTGGTGGTCGTAGGCGGTGAGTGATCGTGCTGGGCGCGGTTGGTAGGTGGTTTCGTTGTGCCAGATGGCGGCTGCGCCCGCATTCCACGGGGGTGGAGTCGACGACGCCGGACGTCGTCGGTGAACGAGGGGCAGGACCGGGCGGGGTAGGCAATAGTGTGTTGGAGGAGCTGACCGGTGTTGCGGAGGCGTTTGTTGTAGCCGGGCTGGTCGGGCAGAGACGGGAACCACGGCTGCGGATGGGTGTGGGCGTGGCGGATGGAACGGGCTTCGGACGTGAAGTCCAACAAGGCCCACAGCACCGCAAGGGTCACGAGTTCTGTGTCCGAAAGCCGGGGAGCGATTCCCACAGCTGGTCGTTCGGGAGCCTATTCGGGGCGATCGAGCAACGCGTCGTCGATTGCCGCATGCTGTGCGGTGGTGAGGGTGTCCAGCTCGGGGTTCATGCCAAGGTCCTCCAGAATTAGGGTTTGTGTAGACCCCCTGATCCTGGACACCCTCACACTCTGAGTGGTGAATAATCGCGCGGACCGCGCGCACCCCTTGGAACTACTCGTCGAGATGATTGGCTCCAAGAGGTTGGAGATCCCGTGAGGGTGAGGGATCGCGCTGGGCCGGGTTGATTGTTTGTTCGTTTGATGTTTGAGGTTTTGCGGTGGTTTGCGTGTCGGGTTCGGCGGGCTCCGGGTTGAGATTTGACACCTAGCCATCAGCGAGTCATGCCCCCACACAGCAACCGTTTCGGCCCGGTCAACACCCACACTCCGCTGAGCCTGAATCAACGCATCTATCGTCTAATAATAATCAAAACCGCTTGTGTATCGAACATGCGTTTGCTATCATGAAGGCATGACCGACGGCGGGTTGCCACCAGAACCACACAGCGACGATCTGACGCTGTTACACACCGGCATCGATGCGGTATTGGCAACCAACCTCGACAGCCTCTCTGTGGCCGAGCTGCTGGATCAGGCCTGCCAGCTGCAACTCCTGTCGGCTCGGATCGACGCCGCACGGGCTGTGGTTTTGGCTGCCGCCGATTCGGCGTCTGAGGCGCCGGGTGTGCTGCGCGAGCTCGGGTTTCGCAACGCCTCCCAGGTGGTGGCGGCCGAGACCGGGGCACCGGCCCGGGAAATCCACACCACCGCCCGCACCGGGCACTGGCTCGACCAGTTCCCGGTCTTCGCTGCGGCCGCTGCCGACGGGGTGTTGACCCTGCGGCACCTGCGAGAGTTGAAATCCCTGGACACACCCGACCGGCGAGACACCCTCGTCGCCTCACAGCACGAGTTGGCGGCCGCTGCTCGAAATCATGACTTTGTGGAGTTCACCAACCGGCTCACGGTGTGGTTGATCAACCACACCACGTCCGACGAAGTGACCGAACAGGTCAAGAAGACCTCCTGCACCTGGAACACCAACACCGACGGCTCCATCGACGGCCGGTTCCACCTCGACCCGCTCTCCGCAGCCGCAGTCGGCACCGCACTCGGGGATGAGATGCAGCGACTGTTCCGCCAACAATCCGAAGGCGACAGCAACGCCGACACCCCCAACCGCCGCCGGGGACAAGCCCTCGTCGGCCTGATCGTCAGCGGGGCCGAGGCCCCGGGGTCGGCCACCACCACCCCACTGGTCAACCTGGTCATCGGACAGCGCATCCTCGAGAACTTCCTCGAGCGATACCTGGACCCCAACACCGCCGCAGTCCCCGTGGATCGCGATGATCCCGACTACCGGTGTGAACGCATCGACGGGACACCAATCCACCCCGACCTGGCCTTTGTGGCCACCGCAGTGGCCGAATTCGAACGAATCGTACTTAACGAGAAGTCCAGAGTGATCGATATGTCAGTCAAAGCCCGAGGATTCCCGGACTGGATGAAACGAGCGTTACTGATCGAAGCCAGAGCCAGATGCAAGATCCGGGGCTGTGATTCCGTATGGCCTTGCTTCGCAAGTCCAACCCGAGTTTGCCGTCCGGCAAACTCGCCCACTCGGCGCTGGATCCGGCGATGTTTGCCGAAGGCAAACTCGGGTTTGCCGGACGAAGTACGGCAAAACGCCAACCTCGCTCGCCAACGGGCAGATCCTTCGATGTTTGCCGCAGGCAAACTCGGGTTTGCCGGGCAACGCCCGGCAAGACTGTGATCTGGACAACAAGTGGAAAGCGAGTTTGGCTCAGCCAAACTCGGGGTGGCGTCCACACCGCGACCACGTACAGGCCGTGGCCTGAACCGGCAGGCTCGCGCCGCTCCAACCTTGAACCTTGACAACCGAATAGACCGGGCCGGGCCGGGCCCCGGGAACGGCACGAATCTTCGGCCTGGACACCCTGGCTGACCACGCCCTCCATGCCACCGATTGACCCGAAATCCGAACCAGCCGACCACCAACCCTTGGAACTACTCATCTACGCCACGCGTCCGGTTGCCCGCTCCGCTGGGTGCTGCCGGCGTGGATCGAGGGGTTGCCGGCCGTAGCCCATGAGGGGGGACATGGCCTGGTCGTTCACCTCGATGCTGAACCCGGTACGGACGCCGACATCGGCGAGTCCAGAGGCGGTGAGGGCCCGGTGGATCTGGGTTCGGGTGAGGCCGTGATCGTTGTCGCCGGTCTGTTCCCAGTCCCATTGGACGAACAGTCCGTCGGGTCTCAAATAGGTCACCAGCTCCTGGACGGCGGAGGGGTAGTCGGGGAGGAACGCACAGACTGATGAACACACCACGAGGTCGAATCGTGGCGACGGTTCGGGAAGTATGGTGCTGGTGCGTACGGTGGACCAGCCGTGCCGATCGATCTTGGCGGCGAGAGTGTTGAGCATTGCGGTCGAGGTGTCGACGGCGTCGATGGTCGCCCCGGCAACGACCAGGTGCTCGGTGAGCAGCCCGGTGCCGCAGCCGAAGTCCAACACGTTCGCTCCCTGAAGGGAGAGGCCCGAGGCCTGAACCAGCTCCGTGAGTGAATCGAACGCTGCGGCTGCATAGGCGCTCGTGGTCGGGTCGTTGTCCCAGCTCTCGGCGTACTGGTCCCATTCGTTGTCCATGTTGATCCGGTCTATCGCCGTGCCGGCTGTTGGGCACCTGTCGCAGGGGCGAAGGGCGGGGACACACCTCAGGCGGCGCAGCAGCCGACTTGCGTGTGCGGGCGGGAGCCTCCCTGCTGGGTGGCAGACGCACCGCCCGGCACGCACAACGCGTAACACCCGCGGCACGGGGCGAGCAGCCTGGGCTACGGTGCCTGACGTGTCGGTGAACACCCTGCTTGCCTTCTCCCTGGCCGCCCTGGTGCTCCTGGTCATACCGGGCCCGGCGGTCATGTACATCGTGGCCCGCAGCGCAGCCCAGGGCCGGCGGGCCGGCCTGGTGTCGGTGGCCGGTATCCACCTCGGGACCGTGGTTCATGTGGTGGCGGCCATGGTCGGGTTGTCGGCCATTCTGGCCGCATCGGCCACCGCCTTCACCACCATCAAGCTGATCGGCGCCGGCTACCTGATCTGGCTGGGCCTGCAATCCATCCGCTCCCACCGGTCCGTGGTCGACGATGGTGGCGAACCGGCGGTCGAGGTCCGTCCGCTGGCCCGAATCTTCATCGACGGCGTGATTCTCAACATCCTCAACCCCAAGACGGCACTGTTCTTCCTGTCGTTCGTGCCCCAGTTCATCGACCCCGCCTCCACCCATCCGGTGCTCGATCTGGCCACGCTCGGTGCCGTGTTCATCGCCCTCGGATTCGTGTCCGACGGCGCGTATGCCCTGGCCGGGGGCTGGGTGGGATCGGCGCTTCGCCGTTCTCCTCGGTTCCGGCGGACCAAGGACCTGGTTGCCGGCACCACCTACATCGGCCTGGGCGCAGTCACCGCACTCAGCGGCGGACGAACGTCCTGAGGCCCGTGGTTCACAACGCCAGCGAAGCCACGATCAGGCTGAGAGCCAGGTGGTAGGTGACCATGACCGCCACCGGGGCCCACGGTCGAGGCTGCACGAACTTGTTGTCGGCCAGGGTCAGATCGGACAGGGCGAACACGGCGGCACCGAGAGGAGCCGGCCACGAGCCACCCCACCACGCCGCCACGGCCATGGCGGCGATGACCGTGATGTAGAGCAGAATCGGCCCCAGCAGTTCGGGGTGGCGGCGACGAACGGCGGGGACCAGCCGCCAACCACCGATGGCCAGGCAGAGGACCACCAGCACGGTGGCGACCACGATCGACCAAGGCGGGGCGAGCCGACCCCGATTGACGAAGCCGGCCACGAAGGCCATATGGCCGACCAGGAACGAGACCAAGCCGAGCCGGAACCGCTCGACGGGCAACATCAGGAACACATCACCGACCAGACACAGCGCCAGGCCCAGCACCATGAGTCGTTGCTGGGCGCCGTCCACCGGATCGAGGGCGGCGGCCACAATGATCAGACCGACAGTGGCCGCCGGCTTGGCGATCCACTCCAGCCACCGATCAGCACTACGCTCGGCCTCATCCCCGGTGCCGGGCCGACGGCTCACCCAATTGGCCACCATGGCCAACCCGGTCGCCACCACGATGATCGGCATCAACCCCACCTCGCCAACCCTACCCCCGGGCGAGAAATATGACCTTTCAGATCGGGAATACAGACTTTTGATGGCAAACATCCAGTACCATCCATCCCTACGACCATCGAACGGTCAACGTACGAATCACAACCGAGGTGACACATGAGCGAGTCCTGGGGCTTCGAAACCCGCCAGATCCACTCCGGACAGGAGCCTGATTCCGCCACCGGATCCCGGGCCGTACCCATCTATCAGACCACGGCCTACCAGTTCCGTGACGCCGCCCACGCCGCCAACCTGTTCGCCCTCGGCGAGCCGGGCAACATCTATACCCGGATCATGAACCCGACCCAGGGCGTGGCCGAGGCCCGCATCGCCGCCCTGGAGAACGGTCTGACCACCACTGCGGCCGGCGTGCCCGGCGGATTGGTGCTGGCTTCGGGTCAAGCGGCCGAGACCCTGACCATCCTCAACATCGCCGAGGCCGGCTCCCACCTGGTGTCGTCGGCCGCACTGTACGGCGGAACCTACAACCTGCTGCACTACACCCTGCCCAAGCTCGGCATCGAGACCACCTTCGTGGACGATCCCGACAACATCGACGAGTGGCGGGCCGCGGTCCGCCCCAACACCAAGGCGTTCTACGCCGAGTCCATCGGCAACCCAAAGAACAACATCCTCGACATCGAGCCGGTGGCGGCCGCCGCCCACGACGCCGGCGTGCCCCTCATCGTCGACAACACCGTGGCCACCCCGTACCTGATCCGGCCCCTGGACTGGGGAGCCGACATCGTGGTCCACTCGGCCACCAAGTTCCTTGGCGGCCACGGCACCGCCATCGCCGGCGCCATCGTCGACGGTGGTTCGTTCGAGTTCAGCGACGCCGAGCGCTTTCCCAACTACAACCAGCCCGACCCCAGCTATCACGGCCTGACCTACTGGCCCATGCTCGGTCCCGGCGCCTTCATCGCCAAGGCCCGGGTCCAGCTGCTGCGCGATCTCGGCCCCGCCATCAGCCCGTTCAACGCCTTCCTGGTGTTGCAGGGCATGGAGACCCTGTCGCTGCGCATGGAACGCCACGTCGAGAACGCCCAGGCGGTGGCGCAATGGCTCGAGGCACGGGACGAGGTGGAGAGCGTGGCCTATGCCGGTCTGCCGTCGTCACCGTGGCATCAGGCGGCCAGCAAGTACAGCCAGGGTCGGGGCGCCGGATCGGTACCGTCGTTCGTCATCAAGGGCGGTTTGGTCGCCGGCCAGGCCTTTGTCGACGCCCTGGAGCTGCACAGCCATGTGGCCAACATCGGCGACGTGCGCTCGCTGGTCATCCACCCCGCCTCCACCACCCACAGTCAGCTGAGCGAGGCGGAACAGGCCTCCACCGGCGTCAATCCCGGCCTGGTTCGACTGTCGGTGGGCCTGGAGTCGATCGACGACATCCTGGCCGACCTGGCAAACGGGTTTCGGGCAGCCAAGGCAGCCCTGTAATCCCGTCACTTGTCAGTCTGGTTGCAGACCCACCGGGAGGGAACCACTGTGCCGACAGGGTCGTCGTAAGATCGAGCCCACCAAGGGAGGGACAGATCATGCGACGACCCCGGCACACCACAACCTCGATTGCAGCCATGATGCGGCTTGTCATGGTGCTGGCCGCACTGGCCCTGGTGGGCACCGCATGCGGCAGCGACAGTGACGACGCAGAATCCGACGCAGCCGAAGTTGGCTTCGAAGAGAGCGAGGACATCGCTGCCGCCGATGATGCCGAAACGGCCGGAGGTGGCGAGATCGCGGCCGAGGCGCCGGATTTCAACGAGGGTGATGACGGCGACGCCGCCATGGCCGAGGACCAGGAGGCGGCCGAGGACACCGCAGGCGGCGACGAGGCCACCTCGCTCGGCTCGGCCGGGGCGGTGCCGACCCAACGCACCGCCGCCGACTTCGGGCGCCAGATCATCTTCACCGCCGACATCACGGTCGAGGTGGACGACGTGGCCGCTGCCGGTCGGGAGGCCACCACCATCATCGAGGGCATCGGCGGCTTCGTCTTCGGCCAGCAGACCCAGGGCGGCTCCGAGCCCCGTTCGGTGCTGGTGTTCAAAGTCCTGCCCGATGACTTCGACCGGGCGGTCGAGGCCCTGGGCGCGGTAGGTGAGCTGCGGAACCAGACCATCTCGGCCGACGACGTGACCGAGCGGGTGGTCGATCTGGAAACCAGGATCGAGGTGGCCGAACTCGGTGTGGAGCGGCTGCGGGAAACCCTGACCAACACCCAGAACCTGGAGGACTACGCAGAGCTGGAACGGCTGCTGCTGGAACGGGAGACCGAGCTGGAGATCATGCGGGGCCAGCTCCGCACCCTGCAGGATCGCATCGACCTGGCCACCATCACCCTCACCCTGCTCCAGGACGCGGTCAACCACTCGATCTCGCTCAACGCCTCGCTCTATCACACCCAGGACGACGGGGTGTCGTGCCCCGGCACCGACGAGTGGTTCGTGGAGGCCGGCACCGATCTCACCCTGTGCCTCGAAATCGTCAACACCGGTGAGGAGCCGGTGGCCGACCTGGCCCTGATCGACACCGCTCTCGGCATCGATTCGGCCGACGAGCTGATTCTGGTCTACGGCGAGCTGGATCGGCTGGAGGCGGGCCAGAGTGTGATGCTGGCCCACCAGTTCAGCCCCGACCGTCCGGTGCGGGTCCGGTCCAAGGCCACGGCCCGGCCCATCACCGAAGAGGGTGAGAGCGCCGGCCCCTCGGTCGACGCCGGCTACCAGGACAACCTCGAGGTGTTCGAACCCGAGGGCGATCCCGGCTTTGGTGAAGGTTTCGACGCCGGCCTGTCGGTGCTGCGGGGCATCTGGACCGTGATCACGGTCGCCGTCGGCTTCGCCCTGCCGCTGCTCGTCCTGTTGGTCATCATCGGTCCCCTGCTGTGGCTGGGTCGAGGCCGGATCAGCAGTTGGCGGCGCAAGCGTCGTTCGGACCGCCTGGCGGCGACTCCTCCCCCACCGCCCCCGGGACCCAACCCGCCGCACCCGGGACCCAACCCACCGCCCCCGGGACCCAACCCGCCGCCCCCGCCGTCGGGTGAAGCGGCGACCACCGGCCCCGGCGACGGAGCGAACGACGCCCCACCGCCGGGCCCTTCGGCGTGATCAACCCGGTTCGCCGGCTGTGGGCGCTGTCCACCTGGGGCGCCACCGCCGACGAGGTGTCGGCCCCCATGGCCGGCGACCGGTTCATCCCCGACGCCCCGATGTCGGCCACCCGGGCCATCGATCTCGCCTGCCCGCCGGAGGCCGCCTTCGACTGGCTGAGCCAGATGGGTTTCGGTCGGGCCGGCTGGTACAGCTACGACTGGCTCGACAACCTGGGGCGGCCCAGCGCCCGGGCCATCCATCCCGAGTGGCAGGTCCGGACCGAGGGTGAACCCATGCCCGCCGGCCCGGTCGATTTTGTCGCCCTGGTCGTCGACCGTCCCCGCAACTTCGTCCTCGGACTGCTGGATCAATCGGTCGCCGGACACCGGATCGGCTTCACCCTCGACTTCCGGCTCGGCTCCAGCGCCGACGGCGGCACCCGCCTGGTGTCCAGGGCCCGGACGCGGATCGACGGTCCACTGGCCACACTCCTGACCGCCCTGTTGGAGGTGGGGGACGGCATCATGGTCCGCCGCCAGCTGTTGGGTCTGGCCGAGCGGTGCCGGGGCGTCGGCGGCTCCTGACCAACCGGGGCCACCGGCATCGCCGCCTTCATACAAGCTTCACGATCCCGCCGCGGCTCGCTTCACGTTGCCGTCGTTCAATGAGAACGAAGAAGATCCTTCCATTGACGGCAAGAAAGCGAGACGACAATGGCACGACGTGAACGAAACGCAACTCGACTGGCGACAATCGGGATTGGGGCCGCGGCAGCCGTGGCCCTGAGCGCCGGCGTCGTCGCCGCCGCCGTGCCGGGCGACGGCCCGATGGTCGACACCGCAGTGACCTCAACGGCCGATCAGTCGACCACGCTGAGCGCCACCGACGCCGAGAACCTGCTCTACATGCGGCAGGAGGAGAAGCTGGCCGGCGATGTGTACCGGGTCCTGTCCGAACAGTGGGGAGCCCGGGTGTTCGCCAACATCAACCGGTCGGAGCTGACCCATCAGTCGACGGTGGCCGATCTCATGGCCGGGTTCGGGATCGATGATCCGGTGGCCGAACTCGCTCCCGGGGTGTTCCTCGACACCGATCTGCAGGCATTGTACGACGATCTGGTGGAGCGGGGCTCGACCTCGCTGGAGGAGGCGCTGAAGGTCGGAGCCTACATCGAGGAGCTCGACATCGCCGACCTCCGGGAGAACCAGTCAGCGGTCGCCGCCATCGACATCGTCTATGACCGCCTGGAGCAGGCGTCACAGAATCATCTGCGGGCCTTCGTCCGCAATCTGGACCGGCTCGGCATCGACTACGAGCCCGTGGTACTGGACGACGACCTGTATCAGGAGATCATCGATGAGACCGGGCCGGGCCGGGCCGGTCGTGGCGGCCGAGGTCAAGTCATCCAGGACCGGGGAGCACGGACCGGACCCATGGCCCGGAACGCCGACCGGAACCAGACTCGGACCGGCAACCAATGGCGCCTCGGTTGGGACTCCTAGTCCCGCATCTCCGCACTCGTCTACCATCTAGTACGGCGAGACGGTGCTCCTGCCGACGGCCGAAGACGGCTTGAGTTTGGCCTCCGGCCAAACGTCGCCGAGAATTGGCTCAATCGTGAACATCCCAGCCGCCAAGCGAAACGAGACGATGAGTGGGGCCGACACCGCCCAGCCCGTGATTTTGGTGGTCGATGACGACGCCAAGATCCGCAACCTCGTAGTGTCCTACCTTCGGGCCGAACACTACGAGGTTGCCACCGCGTCCGACGGCGCATCGGCGGTCGACCTGGTCCGGAGCCGGCAGCCCGACATCGTCATCCTGGATGTGGTCATGCCCGGTATCGACGGCATCGAGACCTTGCGTCGGATCCGCACCTTCTCCGATGTGTACGTGATCATGCTCACGGCCCGAGCCGAGGAAACCGACAAGGTGGTGGGCCTTTCGGTCGGCGCCGACGACTATGTGACCAAGCCGTTCAGCCCCCGGGAGTTGGTGGCCAGGGTCAAGGCCGTGCTCCGGCGCCTCCGCTCGACCGCGGTTGCCGGTCCGGCATCGACCGAACAGGTGCTGATGTTCCCCGGACTGAGCATCGACCGGGATCGTCACCAGGTCACCGTCGACGAGGGGGCCGTCACCCTCACCGCACTCGAGTTCCAACTGCTGACCGCCCTGGCCGAACAGCCGGGGCGCGTCTTCTCCCGCCGCCAACTCCTCCAGGCGGTCTGGGGCTGGGACTATGTGGGTGATGACCGGGTGGTGGACGTGCACATCCGAAACCTGCGCAAGGCCCTGGGCGATGACGCCCATGCTCCCCGTTTCGTGGGCACCGTGAGGGGCGTCGGCTACCGGTTCGAGCCGGAGCCCGTGGCATGACCGGCGCCTCGTGGTGAGCGGTGTGATCCGCCCCGGGAGCGTGCGCCAGGCTCTATGGCTGAGCTACTCGGCCATCATCGTGGTGGTGGCCGGCATCGGCTTCGCCGTGGTCCGCTGGCTGACACCAACCGTCTTCGGTCGCCGCTATCGGGCCGCCGGACTGGCCCCTGCCGGCAACGGACCGGGTGCGGGTCGAGGGGCGGGGCCGGCCAACGCCGGGGCGGCGTCGACCACCGCCGCCGAGTTGGTGGACCAGTCGGTCACGGTGGCCGCCGTGGTCGCCGCCATCGTCGGCATGGTGGTCGCCGCCGTGATCGCCGGGGTCATGGTTCGCGCCCTGGTCGGTCGTTTCCGGCAGTTCGAGTCGACGACCCGACGTCTGGCCGCCGGCGACCACTCGGCCCGGGTCCCGATACCGCCCGAGACCGAATTGGCCCGGCTGGCCCACTCCATCAACTCCCTGGGTCAGGCCCTGGCCTCGACCGAGCAGAAGCGGGCCCGATTGGTGTCCGACCTGGCCCACGAGCTGCGAAACCCCCTGACCACCATCCAGGGTTCGATCGAAGGCATGATCGACGGCGTCATCCCGGCCGACATCGAGACCTTCACCTCGCTGACCGAGGAGACCGAACGTCTCTATCGGCTGACCGAGGACCTGTCACTCCTCGCTCGAGCCCAGGAAGGGGCCCTCGGCCTGAACCTGGCCCCGCTCGAGACCGGCGAGCTGATCGCCGCCGTGCTCGAGCGGTACCGGGCCCGGGGCGACATGCAGGAGGTGACCGTACAGACCACCGGACCGTCACGTCGGATTCGGGGCGACCGGAACCGGCTGGTCCAAGTCGTGTCCAACATCGTGGGCAACGCCCTCGACCACACCCCGCCCGGAGGCACCATCACCATCGCCACCACGGTCGATGACACCGAGGGGAATCCCATGGTCGAAATCGCGGTGACCGACACCGGATCCGGCATTCCCCCCGAGCAACTCGACACGGTGTTCGACCGCTACACCCGGCTCGATCCGCAACGACCGGGCACCGGAATCGGACTCAACATCGCCCGCACCCTGGTCCACGCCCACGGCGGCACCATCGCCGCCCGTAGTGACGGTCCGGGACGAGGCTCGACCTTCATCCTCCGGTTGCCACCGGCCGGCGACCCGCGCCGCTGAGGGTGCGGCCACGGACCGGCTCCGTCACCGTCGATCGTGCGTCGATTCCACGGCCTTGGCCGCCAGGAGCAGATCGAGATCGCCGAAAGGTCGGCCCACCAGCTGAGCCCCAACCGGTAGGCCGCTCGACCCGAAACCGATGGGCAGCGACAGGGCGGGCAGACCGAACGAGGTGATTCGGCTGCACGATCGCATCCACTCCACATAGGAGCCCATGGCAACCCCGGACACCTCGGTCGGATACTCCCAGTCGAGGGGGAACGGCATGACCTGGGTGACCGGTCCGACCAACAGGTCGTAGTGCGTGAAGAACCGGTGGGCCCGATCCCAGAGTTCCTTCAGCTGAATGAAGGCGGCCGACACCTCGGGGCCGGTCAGGGCCAAGCCCCGTTCGATCTCGCCCCGCACCGTGGCCTTGATGTCATCCAGGTGGGGCCGCAGCTCGTCGGCCTTCTCGGCGTACATGAAGGCCCGCAGGGTCAGGAAGACCTCGTCGGTCCCGGTGAAGTCGGGCTCGTCGTCGACCACCATCCAGTCGAGATTCTCCAACGTGGCCCGGAGCCCGTCCATGGCGGTCACGATCTCGGCCTCCAACGGCAGGCCACCCAGATCCCTGCTCCAGGCAACCCGTAGGGGCTGGGTCGGCGGGTGGAGGTGCTCGGGGGCCGGTACCTTGAGGCCCCGACCGAGGGGATCTCTGGTGTCGGGCCGGGCCATGACCGCCAGCAGCAGCACGACGTCGTCCACCGTGCGGGCCATCGGCCCGTGGATGGGCAGGGGGTGCCAGGCGTTACCGGCACCCCCACTGGGCACCACCCCGACCGAGGGACGGAAGCCGACCACGTTGTTCCACGCCGCCGGATTTCGAAGCGAGCCGCCGACGTCGCTGCCGTCGGCCACCGCCACCATGCCCGTGGCCAGGGCCACCGCCGCCCCACCAGACGACCCCCCGGCCGACCGGGTGGAATCGTAGGCATTGCCGGTGGCACCGTACACCGGGTTGAAGGTGTGGGAGCCGGCTCCGAACTCGGGCACGTTGGTCTTGCCCACAGCCACCGCTCCGGCCCGCTTCATGCGCTCCACGATCAGCGAGTCGACCGTGGGCCGGTGGTCGGCATACGGTTTGGCTCCCTGTGTGGTGACGAAGTCTGCGGTGTCGATCAGGTCCTTGTGGGCGGTGACCAGACCGGCCAGCGGACCGACCAGCCGGCCGCCGGCCACAGCCTCATCGACGGCGGCGGCCCGTTTCATGGCCACGTCGGCGTCCAGCGCGACCACGGCGTTCAGCTCCGGGTTGCGGGCCTCGATACGGGCCAGGTGGGCCTCCAGCAGCTCGCGGGCCGACACCTGCCGGGTCCGCATCATTGCCAGCTGTACGGTGGCCGGTTGGTCCACCAGCTCACCGGCCGTGCCCGGCACCAACCCCGATGTTGTCGTCACTCCTGTCCCCCTTGTCTGCGCCCCTCGTGTCTCCCCGCTTGTCCCCCCTTCGGCCACCGCCTACAGCTCCTCGCGCACCAGCAATCGGTACAGGTCGGAGTACAGGCCACCCCGGGCCAGCAGTTGGTCGTGGGTACCGTGGTCGACCACGGTTCCCTGGTCGAGCACCAGGATCTGGTCGGCCTGGGTGATGGTGGACAGCCGGTGGGCGATCACCACCGAGGTTCGGCCGGCCAGGGCCTTGGCCAGCGCCTCCTGGACCAGAGCTTCGTTCTCGGAATCGAGATGGCTGGTGGCCTCGTCCAGGATGACCATCGCCGGGTCCTTCAGCAACATGCGGGCGATGGACAGCCGCTGCTTCTCGCCACCGGACATGCGGTAGCCCCGCTCCCCTACGACGGTGTCGAAACCGGAGGGGAGGGCCTGAATGACGTCGAACACCTGGGCCGCCCGGCAGGCCTCGACCAGCTCGTCATCGGAGGCATCGGGTTTGGCGTAGCGCAGATTGTCACCGATCGATTCGTGGAACAGGTGAGGATCCTGGACCACCACCCCGATGGCGTGGCGCAGCGACTCCTGGGTCAGCGACCGCACATCGTGACCATCCACCAGGACCGCGCCTTCGGTCACGTCGTAGAGCCGGGGTATGAGTGAGGTCAAGGTGGTCTTGCCCGCCCCCGACGGGCCCACCAGGGCCACCAGCTGGCCGGGCTCGATGGTGAAGTTGACCTTGGACAACACCGGAGCGACATCGACTTCGGATTCGGTCGATCCCGGGGTCTCCAGGCCGGGAATGATGAGTTCGTCGGACCGGGGATAGCGGAACGACACCTCGCGGAACTCGATGCGACCTTCGGGCTTGGTCAGTTGCTTGGCGTCGGGTGCGTCGACCAGCGGGCTTTCGGCATCCAGAACCTCGAACACCCGGTCGAACGACACCAGGGCGGTGAGCACATCGATCCGGGCATTGGTCAGGCCGGTGAGCGGCATGTAGATCCGGCCCACCAACAGGCCCATGGCCGCCAGCTCACCGACGGAGAACGTGCCGTTGATGGCGAACAGGCCACCCAGGCCGTAGACCAGGGCGGTTCCGATGGCGCCCAGAAGGGACAGCACGGTCATGAAGCCTCGGGTGAACAGGGCGGACCGGACCCCGATATCACGAACCCGGGCGGCCCGGGTGGAGAAGAGGCTCTGCTCGTCCCCTCCCCGGCCGAACAGCTTGACCAGCAGGGCCCCGGCCACGTTGAACCGCTCGGTCATCGTGGAGTTCATCGAGGCGTTCAGATCCATCGACTCCCGGGTGATGGACTGCTGGACATGGCCGATGCGGCGATAGGGCAGCACGAAGAACGGCGTGAGTACGAGGGCAAGAAGCGTGAGCCGCCACTCCAACACCACCATCGCCACCAGGGTGGTGACCAGCGTGATCACGTTCGACACCACGGTGCCCAGCGTGGTGGTCAGCGCCCGCTGGGCCCCGATGACGTCATTGTTGAGCCGGTTGGTCAGCGTGCCGGTCTGGGTCCGGGTGAAGAAGGCCAGCGGCAGCTGTTGGACATGCCGGAACAGGGCGACCCGCAGATCGTAGATCACGCCCTCACCGATACGGGCCGACCAGTAGCGCTCGGCCAGCCCGATGACGCCCTGGAACAGGGCGGCGCCCACGATGATCACGGCGTAGATACCGAGCAGACGCCGATCCTGGGTGGGGATGGCCTGGTCGATGATCCGGCCGAACAGCAGCGGCGGCGCCAGTCCGAGCACAGCCTGGACGATCACCGAGCTGAGGAAACCGAGCACCTGGATCCGATAGGGGTGGGCGAAGCGCCACACCCGGGCTGCCGACTCCCGCTCGATTCTGGCTCCCTTGACCTTCTCGGCGTCACGAGGCCAGAGCATGTGCATCGACATCATTACTATCCAGGCTATAGGCTGGCCGAGTTAGGTTGTCCGCCGTAGAGCGAGGGTCATGGCGTTTCGGTCCAGGGCATCGGGGAGATCGTCGAGCCGGACGTCCGATGCCACGTCGCAGATGAAGGCCGTCTTGGATGGGGTCCGGAGCGACTACTTCGACCCGTTCCTCGCCGATCGCGACCTCCGCAGTGCCTATCGTTGGTTGATGGACGGGGATTGGCGCCGGTTGGAGACCTTCCTCGACACCTCGCCGAGGGCGTGGCTCTTCACCTCCATCGCCACCAGCGAACTCGTCGGCATCGAGACCATCGTCTTCGCCCGCTGGGCCGACGTGGCCAGTTCGGCCAACGCCCGCACGTTCTACGCCGCCGGCCTGATCCGGGATGCCTTCGAGAAGCGTGCGGCGTTCGAATCGACGACCCGCCAGTCCACCGAGTTCGTCTCGGAGGCAGAGACCACCCAAGCCGTCGGCGAGTTTCAAGAGGAGTTGAAGGAGGCCGAACGGCAGCTCTACGAGATCGTGCGGGAGCGGCCGGGCATGCCCGACCCCTGGGTCTTCCTCCTGATCAGCGGTCGAGGTCTCGGTGTCCGGTTGGAGGAGCTGCGGCAGCGCTTCGACAACGCCCACAGCCGAGACCCGTTCCGGCCCGACGCGTGCCGGGAGTATCTGGAGGGTTTGACCGACAAGTGGGGTGGTTCGGATCAGGCAACCTTCGACTTCGCCCGCTGGATCGAACAGGAGGCGCCGCTCGACTCGGCGTCCCGGGTGGTGCTGCCGGTGGCCCACATCGAGCACGGCCTGCTGGACGAGCGGGGCACCAAGTTGTCCAGCTACCTGAATACGGCCGAGGTGGTGGGTGAACTGGTGCCGGCTCTCGAGTCGTTCCTTCGGGCCACACCGTCGCCGGCACCGACCGAAGCCCTGGCCGTACTCAACGCATACGGCCTTGCCATCAGCGCCGACAGTGCCGACACCGCTCCCCTGGTGGCCGAGGTGTTCGAGCGCATTCAGGATCGCCCCACCATGTATCCGTGGTCGCTGTATAAGGAGGGAATCGCCCAGGTCTTCCGCGAGATCCAGGCCGACCAGCTCCGGTTCGCCGGCCGCTACTGATCAAGCCCGGACCGGGCTAGGAATCGACCAGCGGAGGATTGGGATTGACGCCGGTCCCCCAGCGGTCGTGTTCCGATCCGTCGTCGCCGGCCGGGACGGAGATCGTGGCAACGGACTCGAGGGTCATGCAGTCGGCCAACATGTTGTGAAACCGATGCAGAGGTTCCTCGAACCGGGGTGACAGGGGGCCTGGAGGCGGGGCCGACATGGTCAACCCCCGCTGACCCCGTTCGACGATGTCGATATCCTCGCCGTTGACCTCGAACCAGAACTTGCGGGTGGGGGCGAACGCCGCCTCGTCAACGTCGGCCGACTCCGGTGGCAGCAGGAAGCTGCAGGTCTCGGTGGTCGCACCGGGTGCAGTCGGGTCGAGCCGTATGACGAAGACATGGTTGGGTAGCACCGAGAGCAACACGTTGGGGAAGATGGCCACGAATCGGCCGCTGGTGCTGTCGGACGAGTCGAGCCCGGGACGGGGCGGCAACACCAGCCAGTCGTCGCGCTCGTCGGCCGACACAGGGGTGGTGGTCTGGCCGCAGTACATGCCGGGCCCCTGATACCGGTAATGATCGGGGACGCGGGACACCTTGGCCAACTCGGGGTGCACCCACTTGAGGTGGTAGTACTCCTGGTAGTTCTCGCTGATCAGCTTCCAGTTGGCGTTGATCTCGACCGTCTGCTCCTCACGCTTCACCCACTCGTCGAGCCGGTAGCCGGCCATTCGTTCGGGCAGATCACCGAGCCAGGTGTGCAGCGGCGGGGCCTGGTCGTCGAGACAGGCGAACAGCAGCACCCCCCACGCTTCGACCCGAACGGGAACGAGCCCATAGTCGGCTGTGTCGAAACCGACCCGGGGCACCTGCTCGAACAACGGGGTGGCGATGAGCCGACCATCCAGTCCGTAGCCCCAGCGGTGATAGGGACAACGAATGGTGTTGGCCACCGAACAGTCCTTGTCGGCCAGCTCGGTGCCCCGGTGGCGGCAGGCGTTGAGGAACCCTCGGATGTCGCCGTCGGCACCCCGGGTGATGATGATGGAGCGGGAACCCAACCGGCGCACGATGAGTCGACCGGTCTCGACCACGTCCGAGGCAAGACCGACACACACCCAACCCCGTTCAAACAGCCGCTGCTGTTCGAACCGGTGGAAATCGGGGTCGGTATAGCAGTCAGGGGACAGGCCCAGCGCCTCGGGCAGTGGGCGCCGAGTGTTGGCCCACACATCCTCGGTCCCCCAGGTGGTGCCGCCCACGCCGCTCTCCGTTCCGGCCTTCGTTTCGATCGTCGTTGATCGTACACCCTTCATTCCCGCAGCTTGCACCCTCCAAGCCGGTCCGGTCAAGCCTGGATCCGCCACCGAAAAGCCCTCGGGCCGAACTTGACGCTGCCCTGCCGGACAGCTGACCCCCTCCAGCCGGCGACCTTTCAACCAACGGCCGAAACTCGGGTTTGCCGTCTCCGACGGCAAGACTGCAAGTTGACGCTGCCCTGCCAGACAGTTGACCCTCAAACCGGCGACGTTTCGGCCAACGGCCGAAACTCGGGTTTGCCGTCTCCGACGGCAAGACTGCAAGTTGACGCTGCCCTGCCAGACAGTTGACCCTCAAACCGGCGACGTTTCGGCCAACGGCCGAAACTCGGGTTTGCCGCCTCCGGCGGCAAGACTGCAAGTTCCGCCGACGGCGGAACTTGACGCTGCCCTGCCGGGCAGCCGTGGGCCGGGTAGGATTCGAACCTACGTAGGCGAAGCCGGCGGATTTACAGTCCGCTCCCTTTGGCCACTCGGGCACCGACCCTAAGGTTTGTCAGGGTAGCGCTCGCCGGCCGGAAGCGTTGCTCAATTCCTGCATCTTCTGGCCGAATCGGCGGGGTATGCCGTAGCCTCGGGTTTCTACCGATGACGCCATCTCCCGCCGAACCGCCATCGGTCGTCGCCGACGTTCCCTACTGGACGCTCGTCCGCTGCGACCTGTCCCGACTGACCGCGCGTCGTTTCGCGTCCGCCATGATCATGACCGCCTGGATCACCTTCCAATGGGGATTTGGCAACGATGCTCTGCTCCCGGTGTTGGTGGCCCGAACCGGCACCTGGATCGACGACGAAACCACCCTGATTCGCCTGGTGCTGGCCACGACGGGCGCCGGGCTGGCCGGTCTGTTGTTCTGGGCCGTCACCCAAACCATCGATGCCGTGGTCGTGATCGCCGGTGCCGACCTCATGCCGAATACCGTGGCCAAGCTGTCGGCCGGGCTGCGACGGCGAGGGTGGGTCAAGCCGTGGGGCGAACTGAGCTGGCTCGACCGCTGGTTGATCGCCTACGGTGCCGGCGCCTCGGCTGCAGTGCTTGTCGACGCCCTGGCCACCGGTCGACCCGGCCTGCACGGCCGCCGCTCCATGGTCGCATCAGCGGTGGCTCTGTCATCGGGTTCCATCGGGCTGGTGTCGGCAGCCATCACCGGCCTCGCCCTTTCCGGTTTGCGGTTCCCCTCCACCGAACCGGCGGCGCGTCGTCTCATCGTCGTGGTCAGCTCCCCCCTGTTCTGGTTGACCCTGCTGAGCGCCGTCTTCATCGGCTCCCGGCTCCGTCATCGGCTGCGGGCCCACAGGACACCGACCGGCTTGACGGCCGGGTAGGTTGGGATCCATGGCAAGCTTTGACGTTGTTTCCCAGATCGACATGCAAGAGGTCAGGAATGCGGTCGACCAGACCAGCCGGGAGGTGTCGAACCGCTACGACTTCAAGGACACCAACTCCACCCTCGACCTCAACGACAAGGACATGACGATCACGATGGAGACGGCCAGCCAGGATCGCATGATCGCCTTCCGTCAGGTCCTGGAAGAGAAACTGATCAAGCGCAAGATCTCACTCAAGTCGGTTGACTTCGGTCAGGTTCAGGACGCCTCCGGCGGTCGGGCCCGGATGGCGGTGTCGTTGAAGGCCGGAATCTCGTCGGACACAGCCAGGAAGATCAACAGCCACATCAAGGACATGAAGCTCAAGGGCATCCAGTCCCAGACCCAGGGTGATCAGGTGCGGGTCTCGGGCAAGAAGCGGGACATCCTGCAGGAGGTCATCGCCTCTCTGCGGGAGGCCGACTTCGACGTGCCGTTGCAATTCGAGAACTTCCGGGACTGATCGGCCGACGCCCTTTGGTTGTCGGCGCTGCTCACCCGGCGTCGATCGGCAGTAGATCGCGGATCGCCGCCAACAGCAGCACGGCTTCGACCTCGTCCACCGGCTTGTCGGGGTCAAGCACCGATCCAACGACAACCTGAGGCTCACCGTCACCGGCATCCACCAACCAGGATGCGGCCAGCAAACCCGGTTCGGAGCCACCCTTGAACAGGATGAGATCCCAGCGTCCCTCGGCATCGGGCACGCCGGGATTGGTGGCAAGCGCAGCGCGAAGGGGCTCGCCGCCGGAGGCGATGGCCCGCTGGTGCAGACGGGCCAACACCCGGCACACGTCCTGAGGCGAGGCATACCACTCCAACACATCGGGGCGGAGCGGATCGCCGGTAAAGGCCTCGACCTCGGGTAGGGCCCGGTCGGCCAATTCGGTCAGAACCGCTCGCTGCTCGGCGTCGTCGCCGGTCTGCCACCGCTCCTGGAGTTCGGCCGACGCCACCTTGAGCTGGAACAACTCGCGGGTGGTGGGGAACGGCACATTGACGTCGGGCGATCCGTGGCCCCACGCGCCCTGGGCCCGCTCCACCGCCTCCCGGCCGACGGTTCCGATCAGCAGATCGGCTCGCCGATCTCTTCGAGTCTGGCAACGGCGTTTTCCACATCCTCCATCGGGGGCTGGAGGGTGGGGGGATCGGCCGGTTGAACCAACAGCTCGGCGATCCGACCTTCGTCGTCGAGGCCGAGGTTGAGTAGCGGGGGGTCCGTCGCATTCTGCAATCGCACTGTGACCCGGTCGGCGGAGCGGCTGACTTCTTCCACCACCCGGAACGAACCGACGGCGGCCAACTGTGCCGTGATGCCGTAAAGGTGTCGCTCCGGTCACAGGGCGACGGTAGTCGAGGATCCCGAGCGGCAGGAATCAGACTCGGCCTGTGACCATCGCACCAACCGGGTTCGGGTCAACCTACTGTTGCCACTCACCCGAGCGAAGAGCGGCGATTCGGGCCTCGGCCGCCGGGTGGGTGGTGAACAGGTTGGCGAAGCTGACCTTGCGGTTCGCCAGCGGATTGATGATGTAGTGGCTGGCCTGGGGCGGGGGAACACTCGACGGGATGCGCTGGGAGAAGCCGTGGAGCTTCTCCAGTGCCCTGGCCAGCGGTTCACCGTCGTTGAGGAGGCGAGCGGCCGAACGATCGGCTTCGAACTCCCGACTTCGGCTGATGGCCATCTGTATGAGCGATGCGGCGATGGGGGCCAAGATGGCGAAGGCCAGCATGATGATCGGATTGCCGTCGTCCCGCCGTCGACCGCCGATGGCACCCCACATGGCCATGTTGGCGGCATAGCTGATGGTGGTGGCGATGGTGGCCGCCACCGAACCGGTCAGGATGTCGCGGTTGCGGATGTGGGCCAGCTCGTGGGCCAACACGCCCGTGATTTCCTCCCATGAAAGGGTCTTCAGCAATCCCTCGGTGACACACACGGCGGCGTTGGCCGGATTCCGCCCGGTGGCGAAGGCGTTGGGCTGCTGCTCCGGCGACACATAGAGCCGGGGCATGGGGAGGTTGGCCCGCGCCGTCAGATCCTCCATGATCTCGTAGTACCGGGGTAGTTGGGCCCGATCGACCTCGACGGCGCGAGCGGCCCGAATGGCCAGCTTGTCGCTGAAGAAGTAGGACCCGCCGATCATGACCAACGAGATGAGGAAGGCAATGGTGAGGCCGCCCCGGCCGAAGAAGGAACCGAACAGCATGATGATGCCGCCCAGCGCGGCCAGCAACACTGCCGTTTTCACTCCATTTTTCATGCTTTCAATCTACTGGAGAGATTTGAAAGAACAGATAAACCCATCGGGATCGAGGGCTGATGGAGGGCCGGGCAAAGCCTACAGACCAGCCTCGAACCATGCCTGTCGGAACACCTCGAGGTTGCCCCGGCCGGCCTGGGTTCCCAGTGCGGCCTGGCCGCCGTCGCTGATCACGCCGAGGGTCAGGCAGGGCTCGGGCCATGGGGCCTCACCACGCTGCATGGCCGAGATCTCCTCGAAGGTCAGCGTGTCGAGTCCCACCGGTTTGGGGTAGCGGTCCGTGATCGGGTCATCAACCATGGCTCCGTCCAGGGTCAGCGCCTCGGCGTACAGACACGCCCCCTGCCATAGCTCCCGCATGACCACAAGACGAGATCCGTAGGCCGTGACATGCCCGTTGTAGACCCAGCCGGGGTCGGCGATGGAGTTGATGACTCGACGTTCCACCGTGGTCACTCGTCCCGAGATCACGTCGACCGCCAGGATCGACACCTCGAAATGGTTCAGCGAATCGAGTTCCTGCGCAGTCGCCACCTCGGCCAGGGCGGCTTCGTAGTCCGAGTCGGGATCGATCGTGATCCCGTACCGGCCCGCCACCTCCCGGACCCGTTCCAACGCCAGATCGTCACGACTGACGAACTCGTCGATCAGCAGATAGGGCGTGCCGTCGATGAGGGCGACATCGGTGACAAACCGCTGGGTCCAGCCACCCCGATCGGGGAGCCGAATGATGGACTCGGCACCGTCCGGTGCCTGTCGGGACAGGGTTCCGTCGTCCTTCACCGTCAACCAGCCGCCGACACCGTCGGACAGTGACGACGTTGAAGGTGGGGCAAGGGCCTCGCCTCCGTCCCGCCCGGCCATGGCGGCGCCCGTGACACCCTCTTCGGTGTCATCGGTGTCACCCAGCTCGTTCTCGAGCGGTGTCGGCCCGGTCTCGTCGACCGTCGAGCCGTCGTCGTCCACCGTCGTCTCGGTCGGTCCCGGCTCTCCGGTCGGATCGCTGCCGAGATCGGCGATCCGACCGGCGACCACGGCGGTGCCCGGGCCCTGACCTCGGGCCAGTTCGACTGCGATCACTCCGCCGCCGACCACCAGGACCATCACTGCCGCCATCGAAACCAGGCGGCGTTTGCCACCGAGGCGGGTTCCCCGATGCATGATCGCACCGGTCTCGGGACTCTCGAGCTCATGAGCCCGGCCCACGAAGCGCAGCCGTCGCTCCGGATCCTGCAGCTCGCAATTCTCCTGATCTCGGTTGTGCTGTTCACGACCGTTCACGACGTGTGCCTTTCGCCCGAACCGGTTTCCGGTCACCCAGTGCACGACACGGTGTCGGCGATGGTGGTGTACTGCCGGCGACGTTCACGTCACAGGTCGGCTCGTCGGCTCCCGTCCCGCAGTCCGGTAACGAGAACGCAACAAGGACCGGCCTCTTGGCCGGTCCTTGTTGCTGAGCAATGGCCCCGATCGGGGCGGGGCTCAGTCCTCGTCGCTGCCGGCCGCGGCACCGGCGGCGATCTCGGCCACCACATCGGGATCGGCAAGGGTGGTGGTGTCACCGAGCTGACGGCCGTCGGCCACGTCCCGAAGCAGACGTCGCATGATCTTGCCCGAACGGGTCTTGGGCAGGTCGGGAACGATGATCACCGTCTTGGGTCGAGCGATCTTGCCCAGTTTCTCGCCCACGTGAGCCCGAATCTCGTCGCCGAGTTCCTTGGACGGTTCGTTGCCGCCCCGGAGGATGACGTAGCCGATGATGGCCTGACCGGTCAGCTCGTCGTTGGCGCCGACCACGGCCGCTTCGGCCACCGCCGAATGATCGACCAGGGCCGACTCGACCTCGGTGGTGGAGATGCGGTGGCCCGACACGTTCATCACATCGTCGACCCGACCCAACAGCCACAGATAGCCGTCGTCGTCGAGCTTGGCCCCGTCACCGGCAAAGTAGCGGCCCTCGAACCGAGACCAGTACGTTTCGTAGTATCGCTTGGGATCACCCCAGATTCCTCTCAGCATGGAGGGCCAAGGTCGGGCGATGGCGAGATAGCCGCCGCCTCGTTCGACCACATTGCCGTCATCGTTCACCAACTCGGCGAACACCCCGGGGATGGCGTGGCAGGCCGAACCGGGCTTGGTCTCGGTGACCCCTGGCAGCGGGCTGATCATGTGACCCCCGGTCTCGGTCTGCCACCAGGTATCGACGATCGGCGTGTTGCCACCTCCGATGTGCTCGTGATACCACATCCAGGCCTCGGGGTTGATGGGCTCACCGACGGTGCCGATGACCCGCAGCGACGACAGGTCGAACTTGTCGGGCTCGTCGACACCCCACTTCATGAACATGCGGATGGCGGTGGGAGCGGTGTAGAGCTGGGTGATCTTGTACTTCTCGATGATTTCCCAGAACCTGCCCTTGTGCGGGGTGTCCGGCGTGCCCTCATACATGACCGAGGTGACCCCGTTGGCCAGCGGAGCGTAAACGATGTAGCTGTGCCCGGTGACCCAGCCGATGTCGGCGGCGCACCAGTAGATGTCGGTCTCGGGCTTGATGTCGAACACGTACTTGTGGGTGAAGGCGGTCTGGGCCAGGTAGCCGCCGGTGGTGTGCATGATGCCCTTGGGCTTCGACGTGGTGCCCGAGGTGTAGAGGATGTAAAGCAGCTGCTCGGAGTCCATAGGCTCGGCCGGGCAGTCGTCGGAGGCGGCGGCCATGAGGTCGTGCCACCAGTGATCACGCCCCTCGACCATGTCGGGGTTGAGATCACACCGGTTGGCCACGATCACGTGCTGCACCGAGGGGGCACCGGCGGCCAGGGCGGCGTCCACCGTGGGCTTGAGAGCTGAGGCCCCACCCTTGCGGTGGCCGCCGTCGGCGGTGATGATGATCTTGGCCTCGGCGTCGTCACACCGGTCGATGATGGCGTCAGCCGAGAATCCGCCGAAGATGACCGAGTGAGCCACCCCGATGCGGGCGCAGGCCAGCATGGCGATGGGCAGCTCGAGGATCATGGGCATGTAGATGGCGGCGATGTCACCCTTTTGCAGCCCCAGGCCCTTGAGCACGTTGGCGAACTTCTTGACCTCGGTCAGCAACTCGGAGTACGTGATGGTCCTGGTGTCACCCGGCTCACCCTCCCACAGATAGGCGATCTTGTCGCCGTTGCCGGCCTCGACGTGACGGTCGAGGCAGTTGGCGGTGATGTTCAGCTGGCCGCCCACGAACCACTTGGCGTCGGGAAGGTCCCATTCCAGGGTGGTATGGAAATCGGTGTCCCAGGTCACCAGCTCACGAGCCTGGCGGGCCCAGAATGCCTCGTAGTCGGCCTCGGCCTCCTCGTAGAACGAGCGATCGTTGGTGTTGGCCTGAGCGACGAAGGCGGGATCAGGCGGAAAGGTGCGGTCTTCGACTTCATACACTTCAATGGCTTCGGACATCGCTCCTACTCCTGTGACTGGATTCCCCTTACGATGGGGCGATCCTAGTGCGAAGTGGCGACCTCGTGCCATGACGGGCCGTTGATCGGGGCCATACGGCCGTTCAGTGGATTCAATCGCCCGTCGAATGGAGGTTCACACGTGCCCAACCATGGACCGTTGCAGCCCGAATCGTACGGCCACGGTCTGAAAGACCATGTCGAGGCCGATCTCGAACATGGCGTCACCGCTCAATTCCAGATTGTGAGCGATGAACTCGGCCATGCCCGGCTCGTCGAGTTCCACCGCCGGCAACTCTGTTCGGAACCGGCGCATACCCAGCTCGATGACGGCCTGGCCCACGACGAACGACACCGCATATCGATAGGCCAGAGATGCCTCGCGAGGTCCGAGTCCGATCATCTGGAACCGGCGATACACCCAATACAGGGTGCGAAAGGCGTTGGTGGTGGACGCCGGTCGGTGGGTGAACAGCTCCAACGCCGCAGCGTGGTCGAGCAGCAGGTCATAGAACGACCGCAGCGACTGGCCGAAGGTTTGCTCCCACTGATCGGCCGGCAGATCACTGGGCAGCTTGATCTCGTCGTAGAGCCGGTCGACCATGAGGTCGAGCAGGTCGTCCTTGCTGGCCACGTAGTGGTAGAGGGACATGGCTTCCACCCCGAGCTCGGAGCCGAGCTTGCGCATGGACAGGGCGCTCAGACCGTCCTGGGCCGTGATCTCGAGGGCGACCTGGGCAATTCGTTCCCGGCTGAGTGGCGGGCGCTCGGCGGCAACCATGGAGATCAAGCCTATCCGGCGTGGGTTGGAACGTGATCGGGCCTCAGGGGTGGGGCGTGGCCAACGACGTGCCCCATTCCAGCACCAGCCACGATCCCAGCCCGTCGGGATCCAGCAGCGCTTCGGCCTCGGAAACCCGGCTCCGCATCATCATGGCCGTGATGTCGGGACGGTTGGCGTGGGCCTTCCAATGCTTTCGACCCGCGTCGACAAGACCCTCGATGCCGGCCTCGATCAGGAACCGGCGTTGGTCCGTGACTCGGTGCGGGGCCGGTAGCTGGTCGACGGCGATGTCGGTGGTGATGTCCCACCGACCGGGTTGGTACAGGGGATCGGTTCCCCGCCGATGACGCTGATAGGTTCGCAGCCACCCGCCCCGTCGAGCCAACCGAGCCGTGGTGGTCGCCCCGTAGTCGAACACCAGCAGTCGGGCCGGGTGCCGCTCGATGACGGAACGACACCACCGATCGGCCTGCTCGAGCCGGGGCGCCCGGGTTCCGGCCGGAATGTCGAGTCGGATCTCGGTCCCACATCGGCGCTCGACGCCGCCGTCGACATGGATCTCGAACCACTCCCCGGACGCCGAGTGTTCGATGAGACGAAACGGCATGTTGTCGAGGAGCTCATTGGCCACGACAACGGCATTGTCCAGGTTGTCAGGCAGCTCGACGGCCCGCTCGATACCTCGGTCCGGTGATGGCGGTGTCGAGCGGTCGTCACCACCGTGGACCCGGTCGATGCCCACCAGTCGCCACGGCCGTTCTTCCATGGGCCGAGCGCGACGTATGGCTTTGAGCAGCGCGTTCGGGCCGCAGCCGACATCGTACACCGTCCAGCCCTCGGGCCGGCCGGCGTCATCCCACCAGCCGTCGAGGGCCGTGGCCAACACCGCACCGAACAGGGGCCCGACCTCGGGACTGGTGATGAAGTCACCCCGCCGCCGGCCGGCGATTCCTGCGGTTGTGTAGAAACCGTCCGCTCCGTACAGGCAGCGCTCCATGTAGGCGTCGAACCGCTCCACCGACCCAACCCTACCAACCCCATCCCACCCCCTTACCGAACTTTGAGCCTCCCACGACCCCTTTAATTCGAACTTCGAGCCTCCCACGACCCCTTTGCGGGTCGTCTGGTGCTCAAAGTTCCGGCGGGAGACGGGAGCGGGAAGCCAGGTCGGACCGGATCACCCGCAGCACCCAGGGGAATCGTTCGTCGAACTGCTTCCAGGTGAACCGGCGAACGAGCCAACCGGCGGCGGATAGGTCGGCATCCCGGCGCCGGTCCTCTTCGAAGGCGTCGGGGTTGAGATGGTACGACAGGCTGTCCAGTTCGATGGCGTAGCGAAGTTCGGGATACGCCAGGTCAACCTGGGCCAGGAGCCGGCCGGCCCGCTCGATCCTCCACTCCATCTGTGGCTTGGGCAGCCCGGCGTCCCAGAGTGCTCGGACGAACTTCCTGCTCCAGTGGGACAGCGGCACCTCGGCCTCGCTGCGCCGCTCCTCGAGCACCCGTCCGAGCTGTGCCGAGCCGAGCCGCCCTTGCCGACGTACTCGCCTGAACGCTGAGGCGAGACGGGGCCAATCGGTTCGTTTCTGAAGGATGAGGGCGTCGACGAGTTCGTCGAACCGGTCGGGATGGCTGATACCGGCCATCGAGGCCACCGTGTCCTCAAGGGTTAGGCAGCGCAATCCGTTCCTTTGAGTCACCTGCCAGACCGACGGCTCGTACCGGCCGGGCCGGGCCACGCCGGTCCGGTCCTGGCGAGCGAGCACCTCCGACTTGGGCGGATGCGAACCAACCCCGTGGAGGGCCATCCCCGATCTCCGCCAGGCCACACCGTCCAGCGCGGCAATGGCGCACGCCAGATGGGACAGCGGATCGTGCCAGCGGTCGGACAGGATCATCCAGCCCGGAAACCCGGACGGCTTCCACTGCCGCCTACGAACCCGGCGGTCCACTTGGCTTATGGAAAGTCCGGCCTCGATTGCCTCGGCCCGGCTGATGACACCATGACGGCGACGTCGGGCGTTGTTCTCCAGTGCATGCCGTATCTCGGACATGACGATACTCCCGTCGTAGGGGTGCTACGAGGGAGCCGGGGCTCCGAGTTCCGACCAAACCAGTTCCGGCCGGCGAACTTTGAGCGTGCGACGACCCGCAAGTGGGTCGTGGGCCGCTCAAAGTTCGGTGGGGGGTGGGGCGGTCTAGGGGGCGGCGGCCAGGGCCGGGAAGTCGGCCCAGTCGGGGACCAGGCCGGTGACACCGGTGATGAGGGTGACAGCCACGGTGATGGCAATCGCGGCCACCAGTGCCGGAGGGACCACGATGGGCGACTCGTCACCATCACGGGTGGGCAGGAACCACATCTGCTTGGCCACATTCAGGTAGTAGAAGGCAGCCACCACCGAGTTGGCCGCCACCACCAGGGCCAGCAGCGTTCCCCATAGCTCCCAACCGTCGGTCAGAATCTTGAACACCCAGAACTTGGCCCAGAATCCGCCCATGGGCGGCACACCGGCCAGCGAGAACAGGAAGATGGTCATGGCCACGGTGATGCCGGGGGCGTAGCGTAGCATGCCGCCGTAGCTCTCGATCTCGCCCGAGCGGGTCTTGCGGGCGGCGATGATGACCACGGTAAAGGCGCCCAGATTCATGGCGGCGTAGATCAACAGGTAGATGACGACGGCCTGCTGGGCCTGGGCCGGACGATCGCCGTAGACAGCGAGAGGAGCCAGCATGTAGCCGGCTTGACCGATTCCGGAGTAGGCCAGCATACGCACGATGTTGGTCTGGCGGAGGGCCACCAGGTTGCCCATTGTCATGGTGGCGGCGGCGATGATCCACATGAACGGCTCGACCAGATCACTCTGGTCAGCGAACGCGAACAGCACAACGTTCAGCAGGGCCACGAACCCGGCCGCCTTGGAGGCCACGGCCAGGAAGGCGGTGAGCGGCGTGGGGGCTCCCTCGTAGGTGTCGGGGGCCCAGGTATGGAAGGGCACGGCCGACACCTTGAAAGCGAAGCCGATGATGGTGAACAACACGCCGACGGTGACCAGCGGCGTCGACTCGCCGTCGGCCAGGACGGCACCGATCTCGCTCAGGCGGGTGTCGGCGGCGGCCCCGTACAACAGGGACATGCCATAGAGCAGGATGCCGGAGGCGAACACGCCCATCAGCATGTACTTCAGGCCGGCCTCGTTGGACTTCAGGTCACGCTTGCGCCAGGCGGCCATGAGGTAGGCGGGGATCGACAGGAGCTCCAGTGCGATGAAGATCGAGATCAGATCACGGGCCGAGGTCATCACCAGCATGCCCAGGATGGAGGCCCCGATGAGCTGGTAGAACTCCGAGTCGTAGTAATCGCCCTCGGCCATGTAGTTGCTGGACAACAGCACGACCACATAGCCGGAGATCAGGAACAGCCCCTTGAGCAGCAGGGCGTAGTTGTCGACCACGTAGGCACCGTCGAACAGTACCCGGGGCAGGTCGTCGGCCTGATCCCACAGCGTCAGGACCGGGATCATGGCCAGCAGGAAACCGATGCCGGTGAGCGGGCCCATGATGCGCCGGGCCCGTTCCAGGAACACCAGGTCGACAATGGTGACCAGGGCACCCCAGAACAGCACGATCAGCTCGGGGGCGAAAGCGTGCCAGTCGATGTCGGGTCGGACGAACTCGATCATGGAGAATCAGTTCCCCAGCGCTTCGAACACGTCGCCCACCAGCGAGACCGGCTCGTTGGTGACGTCGAAGATGAGGCTTGGCACGAATCCGAGGACCACGATGAGAATGAGCATGGGAACCCAGGCCACCCACTCGGTGAAGACGGTGTCGTGGATGTGGGGGTCGTCGGCGAACTCCTCGGTCGGGTTGCCGAAGGCGGTGCGCTGCAAGAGCCACAGCAGGTAGCCGGCGGCCAGCACGGTACCGACGGCGGCCACCACCATGTAGACCCGAAACACCGTGGTGTTCAGCCCGGCCGAAGGCTGCCACGAGGCCAGTATCACGGGGAACTCGCCCCAGAACCCGGCCAGGCCGGGCAGACCGAGCGACGCCATGGTGGTGATGCCGAGAATCCAACCCATCCGGGGGGCCTGGATCAGCAGACCACCAAGACGCTTGATCTCCAGAGTGTGGTAGCGCTCCTTGACCGAACCGGCCACGAAGAACAACATGCCGGTGATCAGGCCGTGTGCCACCATGCCGAAGATGGCGGCGTTGATGCCGAAGTCGGTGAGGGTGGCGATGCCGAGCATGACGTAGCCCATGTGGGCCACCGAGCTGAAGGCGATCAGCCGCTTCATGTCGGTCTGGGCCAGGCAGCCAAGGGCGCCATAGATAATGCCGATGACCGCCAGCAGGCCGATCCAGGGGGCCCACTGCTGTGCCCCCTGGGGCAGGATGGGCAGGGCGATGCGAACGAAGCCGTAGGTCCCGAGCTTCAACATCACGGCGGCCAGGATGACCGAACCCTGGGTCGGGGCCTGGGTGTGGGCGTCGGGCAACCACGTGTGGAACGGGAACATCGGTACCTTGATGCCGAAGCCGAGGAACATGCCGCCGAACAGCAGGACCTGCTCGGTGGTGGTCAGCCCCTCGCTCTGAACCCGTTCGGCCAGCTCGACCATGTCGAAGGTCTGCGACCCGGTGAGCCAGTACAGGGCCAGGAAGCTGACCAACATGAAGGCCGACCCGAACAGGGTGTAGAGGAAGAACTTGATGGCGGCGTACAACCGCTGCTCACCGCCCCAAACCCCGATCATGAAGTACATGGGCAGCAGGACCACTTCGAAGAACACGAAGAACAGCACCAGGTCCTGGGCCACGAACGTCCCGAGCATGCCGGTGTGCAACACCAGGGTCAGCATGAGGAAGGCCTTGGCGTTGCCGGGCTCCGGGATGTGGTGCCAGGAGTAGACGATGACCAGCGGAACCACCAGCAGGGTCAGGGCAACCAGCGGCAGTGATATGCCGTCCACGCCCAACGAGTATCGGGAGTCGATGACGTCGATCCAGCTCCGGTCGACCACGAACTGCATGACCCCGCTGTTGCCATAGTCGAAGTTGCTCAGCAGCAGGATGCCGACGATGGCCGACACCACCGTGGCCACCAGGGCGATGGTCTTGTGGAGTTCCTCTTCCTTTTCCGGGACGAACATCATGGCCAGGACCCCGACGAGCGGAGCGAACACCATGGTGGTTAGTCCCCAGGTATCTAGAAAGCTTTCCATGAAGTGTGGTCCTTAGCTAAGCAACAAACGAGGCGCCGCGCATCACACGGCGAATATGAACACTGCGGCCAGCACCGTAGCCGCACCGAACAACAAGGTGGCATACTGGCGAATCTGTCCGGTCTGCACACCACGGAGGATCTGACCGAATGTCTCGGCCACCGAACCGGAGGCGTTGACCGCTCCGTCGACGGCTCCCTGGTCGATGAACTTGTAGACGAACCGCCCGACGGCGACCGAACTCGTTCCGACGAAGTTGACGACGGCGTCCAGTATGTGCTGGTTGGTCCAGTAGGCGGCCCGGGCCACCGGCCCTTTGGTGCCGCCGGCGATCACGTCGGTGTAGAGGTGGTCGAGGTAGTACTTCTCCTCGAGGACCTTGTGGCCGGCGGCCAGCGCACCGACCCGGGCCATGACCGACCCGGTGTCAGCCGTGTACTCGGTGGCCTTGGGATCGCGGGCGTAGAGGCGCTTGTAGTACAACCACACCGCGGCACCGGCGCCCACGGCCAGCAGGGTGGCGACGATGGCCAGCGACAGGCTGGGTGAGGCGTGAGTGAAGCCGTTGTCGCCACCGACGAAGCCGGCCACGCCTTCCGGCTCGACCCAGTCCTCGAACTTGTGGGCCCAGCCCTCGGGGAGGCCGATGGCGTCCACGAACGGAGCGGGCATGTTGAGGAAGCCGACGACCACGGCCAGACCGGCCAAGACGATGAGCGGGGTGGTGATGCGGGGCCCCGACTCGTGGGGATGGGCGTGACCCCGGTAGTCACCGAAGAAGGTGAGCCAGATGGCCCGGGTCATGTAGGCAGCGGTCATGGCCGCGGTGATGAGCCCGAAGATGAAGGGGATGGTGAAGGTGCCGTTGCCCCCGGTTCCGGGCCACACCCCGGCTCCGGCCAAGATCTCGTCCTTGGACCAGAACCCGGCGAGGGGTGGGATGCCGGCCAGAGCAAGCGAGCCGATGACGAACGTGATGAAGGTGATGGGCATGTACTTGCGCAGACCGCCCATGTCGGCCTTCATGTCGAAACTGTGGTGGCAGGCATGGCTGACCGAACCCGCACCCAGGAACAGGCAGGCCTTGAAGAATGCGTGGGTGAACAGGTGGAACATGCCTGCGGTGTAGGCCCCCATGCCGAGGGCCAGCACCATGTAGCCGAGCTGGGAAACCGTGGAGTAGGCCAAGACCTTCTTGATGTCCCGCTGCACGAAGGCCAGGGCACCGCCGCCAACGGTGGTGAGGCCGCCGATGAAGGCCATCAGGTTGATGTTGCCTCCGGCGATGCCGAAGCCCTCGTAGAAGACCGGGTAGAGCCGGCCGATCAGGTACACGCCGGCGACCACCATGGTGGCAGCGTGGATCAGGGCCGAGACCGGAGTGGGACCGGCCATGGCATCGGGCAGCCAGGTGTGGAGGATGAACTGGCCAGACTTGGACATCACCGCGGCCATGAGACAGACGGCAGCAAGGGTGAGAGTGCTGCGCTCGATGGCTCCGTTGGTGGCCATCTCGTTGATGGTGTTGATGGAAAACGACCGGTCGGCGGCAAAGTAGAGCACGCTCATGCCCACCAGTAGCCCGATGTCGCCCACCCGGTTGGTGAGGAAGGCCTTGAGGGCAGCGTCGGAGTTCGGTTTCTCCTCCCACCAATGGCCGATCAGGACGAACGAACAGACACCGACCAGCTCCCAGCCCAGGATGAGCTGAAGCGTACTGGAGGCCAGCACCATGAACAGCATGGAGGCGGTGAACAGTGACAGGAAGGCGAAGTAGTGGGTGAAGCGCCGGTCGCCGTGCACGTAGTCGGTGGAGTAGATGTGGACCAGCAGCGAGACGGTGGTGACCACGAACAGCAACATGACCGACTGGCCGTCGACCTGGGTGCCGACGGGGATGCTGAACGAGGAACCGCCGTGTCCGTCCTCGGCCGGGGCCTCGGCTGCCTGGTTGGTGTCGGTGCCGAGCACGGCTCGGTTGGCGTCGGTGCCGATGCCGAACCACTCGACCTCGTTGATCACGGGGGCACCACGCACCTCACCACCATGACCACCCTCCTCGGCCTCGGCGGTCAGCGCCACCGCCACCGACTCCGCAGCCTCACCGGCGATGCCACCGCCGCCGGTCTCGGTCACCATGAGTGAGTGTTCCTCACCCTCTCCCCCATGGGCGATCTGATCCTGGACATCGCCGATCCAGCTGAACATGGTCAGCAGGGCCAAGATGAAGGAGGTGCTGACGGCGGCAATACCGATCTCCGCCCCTTTGAACGGCAGTCGCTTGCCGAACAGCAGGATGAGCAGGAACGAGACCGCGGGCAGAGTGAAAACGAGCCAGGCGTTGTCGTAGAGCCAGGACTGGGCCATGACCGCCTCGGCCGTCTCCTCAGCGGCGAATACGCCGGCACCGGCAAGCAGGGTGGGGAGTTGGGACACAGCGAACACGGTCCGAAATCAGCCTTTCAGGATGTTGGCTTCGGCCACGTTGATACTGCGGCGGTTGCGATAGATGAGCAGGACGATGGCCAGTCCGACGCCGACCTCGGCTGCGGCCACGGCGATGACGAACAGCGCGAAGACCTGACCGGCGACATGCTGATGGAGGGCGCCGAAGGCCACCAGGTTGATGTTGACCGAGTTGAGGATCAACTCGATCGACATGAGCACCAGTACACCGTTCTTCCGGGTCAGTACGCCGTACACACCGATGCAGAACAAGACTGCGGCAAAGATCAGAAATTGGTTGATGAACACGCCCCTCGTCCTCCTCTCCCTACTCCACGCCTAATCTCGTCTCGCCACGACAACAGCACCGATCAGTGCCGCCAACAGCAACACCGACAGGGCCTCGAAGGGAACAATGTAGGTGCTGAAGATCTCGTCCGACACCATCTGGGTGCGTTGAGGTTGCATGTCGGCCGGTAGTTTGTCGCTGCCGAAACCCTCCCACAGCGAATAGACCATGACCGCACCGAGACCGGCGGCCACCAGACCCCCTATCCACCGCTGCTCGTGATCGAGATCGCTGTCGGCCCCGATCGTGGCCCTGGTCAGCATCACCCCGAACAACAGCAGCACCATGATGGCGCCGAGGTAGACCAAGACCTGGGTGACGGCCGCGAACTCGGCGCCGAGGATGACGTAGGTGGCGGCCACGGCCGACAGTACGACCAGCAGGTACAGGGCGGCATGGACCACGTTGGCCGTGGTCACCAGCTTGAGGGCCGCCACCACGGCCACGGCGGCGATCACATAGAAGAAGATGTTGGTGATCCAGATCCCGGTGTCGGACAGCGCACCGGTGGAGGCCTCCTGGGCCAGAAGATGTATCACTTCGGCACCTTCTTCGCCTTGACCTCGGCGCCGGGCTCGTACGGCTCGAACTCGGGAACCGTCTCCATCCACTGGCCGAGGCGGGTCTTGTCGTGGAGGAGATCGGCGATCTTCGGCTCCGAGTACTCATACTCGGGACTCCAGAAGAGGGCCTCGAACGGGCAGACCTCGACACAGATCCCGCAGTACATGCACAGGGCGTAGTCGATGTCGAACCGGTCGAGCTTGTTGACCGACCGAGGTTTGCCGCCGGCCCGGCGAGGCGGGGCCAGCGTCTTGTGACCTTCGATGTAGATGCACCAGTCGGGGCACTCCCGGCTGCACAGCATGCAGGCGGTGCAGTTCTCCTCGTGGAGGGCGATCACCCCCCGGGCTCGCGTGGGCGGAGCCTCCTTCTCGTGGGGGTACTGAACGGTCTGGGCCCCCCGGGTCACGGTCTTGGTCAGCTCACCGAAGGTGACCGTGAGCCCCTTGATGAGTCCGGGCAGCTTGGGCATCTCAGGTCACCTCCGTGATCGGATCGTTCGAAATCGCCCATGCAGCCAGGGACGTTTCGGCCAAAGGCCGAAACTCCGGGTGGCGGGCGCCGTCCGGCCGCACTAGAAAACCACCTTCAGAACACCGGTGATGGCGATGTTCACCAGCGAGATGGGGATCAACACCTTCCAGGCAAAGCTCTGGAGCTGATCCTCACGGAAGCGGGGATAGGTGAATCGCACCCAGTAGACGATGAAGGTCAGGGCCAACATCTTGACCGCCATCACCGCCGGCCCGATCAGGTTGAACCAGGGCGAGAACGAGGCCTCGGCGGCCCCGGTCGTACCGCCCAGGGCGCCGGCCAGCCCCTCGACCTGGGGAGCGAGGCCGGGCACGACGTCCATGATGAACGGGGGCACGCTCCAGCCACCGAGGAACAGCACGGAGGCGAGAAAGGCGAAAATGTTGGCGGTGGCGAATTCACCGATGAAGAACAGCAGGAACCGGAAGCCCGAGTACTCGGTCATGTAGCCGGTAACCAGCTCCGACTCGGCGACCGGCATGTCGAACGGGGTCTGGGCCAGCTCGGCCTGCACGGCGATGAGGAAAATGAAGAAGCCGACGAACTGGGTGAGGATGAAAGGATTGCCCAGCGCCCCCCAACCGAAGATCTCACCCGTCGTCTGGGCCTCGACGATGCCCTGCATGCTCAGGGTTCCGGCCTGGATGACCACGCCGACCACGGCCAGCACCATGGGCAGCTCGTAGGCGATGAGCTGACCGGCGGCTCGAAGGCCGCCCAACAGCGAGTACTTGGAGGCACTGGCCCACCCGGCCATGAGGATACCGATGACCGAAATCGAGCTCACGGCCAAGGCCAGGAAGATGCCGGTGTCGAAGTCGGCGAACACGGCGTCGGGGCCGAACGGCACCACGATGACCAGAAGGAAGGTGGAGATCAGCACCACGTAGGGTGCGGCCTTGAACACGAAGGCATCGGCCCGGGAGGGCACGACGTCCTCCTTCTGGGCCCACTTGCCGACCTCGGCCACCAGCTGGAGCGAACCATAGGGCCCGGCCTCCATGGGACCGAGCCGGCTCTGGAGGAACGATACCATCTTGAACAGATACAGGTAGACGGTGCCGCCGGCCGGAATCAACACGGCCACGAACGCCATCAACAACTTGAAGATCGTCGTCTGCCAGTATGCGAATTCGGCCGCAAGGGTGCCAATCATGCCGTTACCTGTCGATGTCGCCGAGGATGAAGTAGAGCGAGGCCAGGATGGTGATCACGTCGGGCACGAAGGTGCCCTTCAGCAACCACGGCGCAATCGACATGTTGGAGAAGCTGGCCGACCGGATCTTGACCCGGAACGGCTCCAATCCGCCCTGACTGATGACGTAGTAGCCCATGATGCCGAGCGGGTTCTCGGTCTCGACGTAGGCCTCACCTTCGGGCACCTTGATGATGCGGGGCACCTTGGCCATGATCGGGCCGGCAGGCAGACCGTCGAGCAGCTGCTCGACAATGCCACAGGCTTCACGCACCTCCTGGAGCCGCACCCAGTACCGGGCGAAGGAATCGCCGTCGGGGTGGGTCCACACCTTCCAGTCGACCTGGTCATAGACCAGACCGCACGGGGCGTCACGTCGCAGGTCCCAGTCGACGCCTGAGGCCCTGATGTTGGCTCCGGACAGACCGTAGGACAGACCGATGTCGGCGGGGATGACTCCGATACCCCGGGTTCGGGCCTGGAAGATCTCATTGCCGACGATGAGATCCTCCATCTCATCGCAGAACCTCCGGATGGCCTTCACCGCCACCTTGGTGTCGGCGATCCACCCGGCGGGCAGGTCGTCCTTCACACCGCCGATGCGATCGAAGTTGGGGTGGAAGCGACCTCCGGTGGCGGCCTCGATCTGGTTGAGAATGAACTCTCGGTCCCGGAAGGCGTAGAAAACGGGGCTGATGGCTCCGAGCTGAACGCCCATATCCCCCAGGAACAGGGTGACGTTGGCGATGCGACCGAGCTCGAACAGTATTGTCCGGATCCACTGGGCCCGGGGCGGGGCCTCGATGTCCATCAGCTGCTCGGCGGCCAGAATGAACGGAACTTCGTTGGCGAAGCTGCCCAGCCAGTCGATGCGGTTGACCAGAGTGGTGACCTGGGGGTAGGTACGAACCTCGGCCAGCTTCTCGTAGCCTCGGTGCATGTAACCCATGACAGGGTCGGCCGCCACCACCTCTTCGCCGTCGAGCTGGATCACGATACGAAGGGTGCCGTGGGTGGCAGGATGCTGGGGACCGATGTTGAGGGTCATTCCCTCGGTCTCCAGCTCCACGTTGACGCGGGCATCGGCCGCCTGGGCGGCGATGTATGCCATCTGTCTGCGGTCGACGAGATCGGTCATGAGTCCGCCTCTGCGTTCTCCGTGGTCGGCATGGGTTCGACGTCGACGATGCCGGGCCAGGGTTTGACCAGGCGAGCCATGAGAGGGAAGTCCTTGCGTAGCGGATAACCCTCGAAGTCAGTGGGCAGATAGAGGTTGCGCATGTCCGGATTGCCGGTGAAGGTGATGCCGAACATCTCGTGGGCTTCCCGCTCGTGCCAATCAGCACCGGGGTAGGTGTGAATCCAGGTGCCAACCGTCATGGGCTCACCCACATCGACCTTGAGGTTCAGGCCAAGCCCGGTCGACAGATTGTGGACCCTGGCCAGCACCTGGAAGCGCGTCGATCCGCCGGTGATGCCGTCACCGCCGGTGCCGGTGGGACCTGACACAGTTCCGGCTTCGCCCGAACTGCCGCCGGTGCCGGTGTAACCCCCCGTGTCTTCCTCGGCATCCGAATCACCGTCGTCGGTGGCCGATTCCGATTCCACGATCTTGTCGATTTCCGACTCGTGGCTGCGGCCGAACGGGGACTGCTTCCAGTCGACGGCCGACAGCCAGCCGAAGAACCGGAACCGCTGGCGGTTGCGCAGATAGTCGGCGGTCTCGGTCCAGGCGTCGTTGGCCACCCGTACCCACAGACCACGGCCGGCGATGAGGTGCGATCCCTCCAGGGAGTCGCCGAGCTCCTGGCTCAGAGCCTCGAGTAGGGACGAGCGGGCCTCGTCGACCTCGGTGTCCGCCGGCTCTTCGGACGCGCCCACCGATTCCTGGGTTTCCTGATCAGCCGATGGCAAGGGGGTCCCCCTTCCACTTCTCGGTCATGTCCTCATTGAGAATCATCTCCTGGAGCAGCACGATGCCTTCCAGCAGGGCTTCGGGACGAGGGGGGCAGCCGGGCACGTAGACATCGACCGGGATGATCTGGTCGACACCCTTGGTGACCGAGTAGCTGTCCCAGTAGGGACCGCCGCAATTGGCACACGAGCCCATGGAGATCACGTACTTCGGCTCCGGCATCTGCTCGTACAGCCGCCGGATGGCCGGGGCCATCTTGTCGGTCACCGTGCCGGAGATGATGACCAGATCGGCCTGGCGGGGGCTGGCCGGAAGGGGGATGACACCGAGACGCATCACGTCGTAGCGGGGTGAACCGAAGGCGGCTCCCATCTCGATGGCACAGCACGCCAACCCCCACTGATAGGCCCACAGCGAGTACTTGCGGCTCATGTTGAGCAGCTTGGTGAGGCCCTTCGGGAGCTTTCCGGATTCAACCAGTCCCATCGATAGATCCCGTCCTTCCTAGGCCCACCGAAGAACGCCCTTGCGCCAGGCGTAGGCCAGGCCGAGGGCGAGGATGAAGATGAAGATGACCATTTCGACCAGGCCGAAGAAGCCGTAGGCCTCGAGCCGGGTGGCCCAGGGGAAAATGAACACGGCTTCCACGTCGAACATCACGAACAGCAGGGCGTAGATGTAGTAACGGATCTGGCTCTGAGACCAGCCGTCACCCACCGGGTCGACGCCGCTCTCGTAGTTCTGAACCTTGCCGGCACTGGGACGGTCGGGCCGCAGCAGCGACGCCAGGCCGATGAAGCCACCGACGACACCGACGGCGAGCAGGCCGAACAGGAGGATGAGGAGGTACTCGCGGAGGAAGTCCGACACGACCGTCGACTCTACCGGTGTCGGGGGCCCGGGGCCAAGATCAGGCCATGTGACGTTCTTGTTGAAATTTCGGCGTCAACCCTCGTCATGATCCTCCACGCTCGTCCAGGCAGCCGTCGGCTCGCCCCGGCGACGGCTTGCTCTGATGGTACCGAAGCGACAAGCACTTGAGGGCGGATGGAGGGCCAAATCAGCCCGGGGTTCCCGAGCGTCGATAGCCTGGACCAGGAATGTCCGATACCCCCCCGTTGAAGATAGGACCCATCGAGGTCGAGCTGCCGGTGGTCCTGGCCCCGATGGCCGGGGTCACGAACGCGCCGTTCCGACGGTTGTGCCGTCGGTTCGGGGCCGGTCTCTACGTCAGTGAGATGATCTCGGCCCGAGCCCTTTGCGAAGGAAACAAGAAGACCGACCTGCTGGCCGGTTTCGCCCCCGATGAACAACCCCGAAGCCTGCAGCTGGCCGGGGTGGATCCGGTCTATGTCGGTGAGGCGGTGAGGCGTCTGGTCGAGCATGACCGGGTCGACCATCTCGACCTAAACTTCGGTTGTCCGGTGCGCAAGGTCACCCGTCACGGGGGTGGGGGTGCACTCCCCTACAAGCGGCGCCTGTTCGCCGCCGTGGTCGAGGCCGCGGTATCGGCGGCCGGGGCCGTGCCGGTGACCGTGAAGATGCGGGTCGGTGTCGACGAAGAGCACGTCACGTTCCTGGAGGCGGGACGGATCGCCGAGGACCTCGGGGTGGCCGCCGTTGCCCTTCACGGTCGCACGGTGGCCCAGCTGTATTCCGGCGAGGCTGACTGGTCGACCATCGCCCGGCTCAAGGAGACGGTGCACTCCATTCCGGTGCTGGGCAATGGCGACATCTGGGAAGCGGCCGACGCCTTGGCCATGATGGAACAGACCGGCTGCGACGGGGTGGTCATCGGCAGGGGTTGCCTGGGCCGACCCTGGCTGTTCGGCCAGTTGGCCGCCGCCTTCGGTGGCCGACCTCTGCCCGACGCGCCCACCACCGCCGAGGTGGCCTCGATCATGACCGAGCACGCCGCGCTGTTGGTCGACTGGTTCGGTCCGTACAAGGGCGTCCGGGAGTTCCGCAAGCACACGGCATGGTATTTGAAGGGTTACCCGGTAGGAGGCGAGATCCGCGGCCGCCTGGGTCGGGTGGAGAGTCTGGACCAGTTGGCCGGGTTGTTGAACGGGTTGCCCGATGTGGCCCTGCCGCCGGAGAACACCCGAGTGGCCCGGGGCCACACTCGGGGCCCCCAGGTGGTGGCTCTGCCCGACGGTTGGTTGGATGATCCCTACGACGACGCCCTCGCCTCCCCCGAGGGTGATTCCGCCTCCTCCGGTGGCTGAGCTGTCGTCGATCCGATGGCCGGGTCCCGGGTCGGTGGCCGGATGATCCGGCGCGTACACGGCCGACGGCGATGGATGATGGCGGTGGTTGCGATCGTGACGGTGGCCTCCGCCTGTTCCGGCGGTGACCAGCAGGAGTCGAACTCCACACCCGAACCGGCCGTATCGGAGGAGGCCACCGCACCTACGGTGGCCGAGCCTCCACCGCCGACCTCGGGAGAGGGCGAGGCGGCGCCGCCGGAGACGACCGGGCCCGGGCCGGCGTCGACGGGGGACTCGGCCTGCCCCGGGGTACCGGCCGGGCTGAGCCGTTTCGAGTTGGAGGTCGAGGGAAACGTCTACTCGATCCGGGTCCTCATACCCACCGATCGTGATGGCGTCGATGTTCCGCTCCCGGTGGTGCTGAACTGGCACGGACTCGGATCGAACGGATTCCAGCAGGCCCAGCTGACCGGCTATGACCTGCTGGCCGAGCAGGACGGCTTCCTGGCGGTTCACCCCACCGGTCTGCCCGCCACCGAGTTGGCCGGGGCCGGAGTGGAGCTGCCGGTCGACCAGCGGGGACGTCGCTCGTGGGAGCTGGCCCAGCTCGACGTGCCCGGGCGGGACGACGTGGCCATGGCGTCGGAACTCATCGACAGGCTGGTGGCCGACTACTGCGGTGATGACACCCGGATCTACTCCACCGGCATGTCCAACGGCGGTTTCTTCACCAGCCTGCTGGTATGTGAGCTCTCGGATCGTTTGGCCGCCGCAGTGTCGGTGGCTGGGTTGTCCCATCCCGATGACTGCGCTCCAGAGCGACCGGTGCCGTTCATGGCCTTCCACGGTACGGCCGATCAGGTGGTGCCCTACAGCGGGGGCGACTCGTCGCTGCTGGACGCCGCTGGTGCGGTCGGCGCCGGTGCCGACATCCCACCTGAGATCGAGCAGTTCTTCGAACAGGCCATGCCCGAGGAGTTTGCACAGTTTGCGGCCTCATTCGGCTGTGGGTCGGAGGCGTCGACCGAGACGGTCTCGGATGAGGTCACGGCCTTTCGATACGGCGACTGCGACGACGGGATTCCCCTGGTGTTCTATCGCATCGATGGCGGCGGCCACACGTGGCCCGGCTCACCCCTCGGTCTGCTTTTGAGCCGTCAGCTGGGTGAGACCACCTTCGATGTCAGCGCCACCATCGACGGTTGGGAGTTCATGCGCCAGTTCAGCCTCAACCAATAGACCCCGCCCGCCGGGGCTGGTCACCGGCACGCTGATCGTTCGTCCCGGTCCCAACCGGTGAATCCCCGACAGAGGACTTCAGGAGATTTCCACCGATGGCGGCGCTTGGAGTAGGTTCAAGAGCTGTATCGGTCGATATGTCCAATTGGATGGGAATCGTATTCCTCGTGGGCTTGTCGTCACCTTCTCTACAAGCGTTTCGACGACCTTTTCGCCCTCAACCACCGCTACGAGGCTTGTGATGTCAAGACGATCCAGTTCTCCGCACAACAACAACTCCGCCTTTTCCTGGATGAGATCGGCCGGGACTGTTGCCGTTTTCGTCGCCGCTTTGGCCATGGCAACGATCTCATCGATGCAGGATGTGAGCGCCCACGAGCCCGACGATTTCTCGTTCACCGAGGTCCTCGGAGGACTCCACTTCCCCACTGCGGTTGAGGTCGCACCCAACGGCGATGTCTTCGTGACCGAGAAGAAGGGGGTTCTCAAGGCCTTCGACGGATTCGACGACGGACGGCCGATGTCGTCGTCGATTGGCGTTCCCGCACCATGCAGGCCGGCGACCAGGGCATGCTGGGGCTGGCCATCGACCCGCTGTACGGTGCCGGCCGGAACTATGTGTACGTCCAGTACGTGCTCGACGAGATCCCCGGGGAGAACGATCCACCCCACTGGGGAGACAGTTGCCCCGACCTCCTCGGCGAGGGTTGCGTCGTGACGTCGACCGTGGCCCGCATCGAGGTCGATCCTGCATCCAACACCTTCGTCGACTCCGTCGATCTCCTCACAGGGCGGACGTGTCTGCAGTTCCACGGCCACTCGGCCAACGATCTCGCCTTCGGTCCCGACGGCAACCTGTACCTCAGCATTGGCGACGGAGCCAGTTTCCAAGTGGCCGACTACGGCCAGCTGGGCGGGAATCCCTGCCAGGATCCACCCGCTCCAGAGGAACCGACACCGGCCAACAGCGAGGGCGGGGCTCTGCGAACCATGGATCTGCTGACCTCGATTGGGGGTGAAAGCAACGATCCGGTCTGGTACAACGGCGTCATTCTTCGGGTGAACCCCGACACCGGCGCCGCCGCAGCGGGAAATCCACTCGAGGGGATCGGGGTGGCCGGAGATGACCACATCATCGCTCACGGCCTTCGCAACCCGTGGCGAATCGATTTCCGCCCGGGGACCGACGAGCTGTGGATCGGCGACGTCGGTTGGGGCGAGTTCGAGGAATTCAACGTGATCGCCGACGTCAATGACCCGGTGGTCGAGAACTTCGGCTGGCCCTGCTACGAAGGACCCGAGCCCCACGCCATCTACTCCAGCTACGGGCTGTGCCAGACCATCATCAACAATCCGGACACCCTCTTCCTCGCCACCGACCTGACCGACCCCTGGTTTCCCTACGACCACGCCGATCCGGTCGGCGCCTGTCCCGGGGGCTCGAGCGCCATATCCGGTCTGGCCTTCGGAGCCGAAGACAGTCCCTATCCCGACGAGTACGACGGGGCGCTCTTCTTCACCGACTACGGCCGCAGCTGCCTCTGGGCCATGCTGCCCGACGCCAACGGGGTACCCGACCCCGACTCGATCGACACGTTGGCCACCGGCGTCATCATCGTCGACATGGACATCGCCCCCGATGGCTCATTGCTGGTGGTCGAGGTCGGCAACTTCACCGACGGTGGGGGGCGGATTCGTCGGCTCGACTTCGTAGGGGCCAACCTCCCACCGACCGCCGTAATCGAGGCCAACACCCTGAGTGGGACCGAGAACGACACCGTGTTCGAGTTCGACGGGTCCGGATCGTTCGACCCCGAGGGCGGCGCCCTTACCTACCAGTGGGATCTTGACGGCGACGGCGGTTTCGACGCCTCCGGTCCAACGGCCGACATCGTCTACACCGAGCCCGGCTCCTACGAGGTGGTATTACGGGTAACCGACCCTGAAGGAGCCAGGGGCGAAGCCGCCGTCATCGTCAACGTGTCGAACACCCCGCCGGTGGCCACCATCACCAGCCCCACTTCGCCCCAACCGTGGAGCGTGGGCGACACCGTCACCTTCTCGGGAACCGGAACCGATGGCGAGGACGGCACGCTTGCCCCCGACACGCCGGGCCGGGAATGGGAGTGGAACCTCATTCTTCACCACTGCCCGGACAACGACTGTCATCAGCATGTCGATGCGACGTGGACCGGCGTCGATTCCGGCACGTTCACGACACCCGACCACGAGTACCCGTCGTGGCTGGAACTCGTCCTCACCGTCCACGACAGCACAGGGGCGTCGGCCTCGACCAGCGTCGAGTTGCAGCCGGCCACCACGATCATCACCCTGCAGACCGAGCCGGCCGGCCTGATGGTGGCGGGTGGCGTCGAGGCTCGGCCCCAGACGGCGCCGTTCACCATCGAGGCCATCGAGGGTGGCAAGGTCTCCATCGTGACCCCGACCCCACAAACGGCTGGTGGAGCCGGCTACACCTTCGAGTCATGGTCGGATGGAGGCTCCCGCATCCACGATGTGGTGGTGCCGACCGACGACGTGACGATCACCGCCCGCTTCAACCCGACCTCGCTCGGGGATGGTTTCCAGTCCGGTTGGACGGCCGTGAACCCGTCGGCACCGTGGTCGTATTGGTGGAATCAGGACGCTCCGTTGGGCGACTCCACCGGCTATGCGCCCTTGCAGTGGAACGGCACCTCCTACAACTCCGACGGCGGGACCATCCGACCATCCGATGACGAGTTCGCCTACGGCTCGATCCAGCCCTGGGCCATCCACCCCGGACTGAGCGTGAACCAGGGCGCAGCCGCCGACCGCCACGCCATCATCCGCTACAGCGCGCCCGAAACCGGCTCCTACGCCATCACCGGGTCGACCATCACCGATCTCGACTGTCCCAGCGGCGGCGTCGACCTCACCATCCTGGTCGACAACACCATCGTGTCCACCATGACCCACACCGGCCAGGATCCCGGATCGTTCGACCAATCCCTCGGCTCCCTACCAGCCGGTACCACCATCGACGTCGCCATCGGACCCGGCGACTACGACTACTGCGACTCCACCGCCCTCGACTTCTTCGTAACCTACACCGACGAACCCGATCCGGACACGGGCACAACAGCCGGATACCGGGACGATATCACCGGTCCCGAGCCGGCCCCCGGGTGGTCGTATTGGTGGAATCAGGACGCTCCGTTGGGCGACTCCACCGGCTATGCGCCCTTGCAGTGGAACGGCACCTCCTACAACTCCGACGGCGGGACCATCCGACCATCCGATGACGAGTTCGCCTACGGCTCGATCCAGCCCTGGGCCATCCACCCCGGACTGAGCGTGAACCAGGGCGCAGCCGCCGACCGCCACGCCATCATCCGCTACAGCGCGCCCGAAACCGGCTCCTACGCCATCACCGGGTCGACCATCACCGATCTCGACTGTCCCAGCGGCGGCGTCGACCTCACCATCCTGGTCGACAACACCATCGTGTCCACCATGACCCACACCGGCCAGGATCCCGGATCGTTCGACCAATCCCTCGGCTCACTACCAGCCGGTACCACCATCGACGTCGCCATCGGACCCGGCGACTACGACTACTGCGACTCCACCGCCCTCGACTTCTTCGTAACCTACACCGACGAACCCGATCCGGACACGGGCACAACAGCCGGATACCGGGACGATATCACCGGTCCCGAGCCGGCCCCCGGGTGGTCGTATTGGTGGAATCAGGACGCTCCGTTGGGCGACTCCAGCGGCTATGCGCCCTTGCAGTGGAACGGCACCTCCTACAACTCCGACGGCGGGACCATCCGACCATCCGATGACGAGTTCGCCTACGGCTCGATCCAGCCCTGGGCCATCCACCCCGGACTGAGCGTGAACCAGGGCGCAGCCGCCGACCGCCACGCCATCATCCGCTACAGCGCGCCCGAAACCGGCTCCTACGCCATCACCGGGTCGACCATCACCGATCTCGACTGTCCCAGCGGCGGCGTCGACCTCACCATCCTGGTCGACAACACCATCGTGTCCACCATGACCCACACCGGCCAGGATCCCGGATCGTTCGACCAATCCCTCGGTTCCCTACCAGCCGGTACCACCATCGACGTCGCCATCGGACCCGGCGACTACGACTACTGCGACTCCACCGCCCTCGACTTCTTCGTGACCTACACGTCCTGAGATACCCCCGCCCGAAACGGAGAGCTACGCGACGCCCAGCCGTCCGGACGGGCGAGAGTGCCCTTGTACTTGTTGTCCAGCCGGCCTCGACTGCTAGCCGGCCTGGCGGAGGAAGGCGATCTCCACCGCCGCCTCCCGGAGCGCGTTCTCACCCCACGGGAAGATGCCGAGCACGAGAGTGCCGAACACGGCGAGGAACACCGCAATCAGGGCCGGGCGGGAGATACGGGCCCAACGGTCGGGATCGACCACGTCGACCTCGTCTGCAGCGCCCTCCGCCTCGGCCTCGGTGTCGTCCACGGTGGCGGTCATGGCGTGGGCGACGGCCGGCGCGTCGACCATGAACATCGACACCACGACCCGCAGGTAGAGCACGGCGGCGACCACGGCGGCCAGCATGGCGATACCGGCCAGCACGTACGAACCCGAGTTGGCGGCGGCCAGGATCACCCGAAACTTGGCGGTGAAGCCGGACGTGAACGGCACCCCGGCCTGGGCGAACAGCAGTACGGCCATCAGCCCGGCAAGCACCGGTCGTGACCTGGCCAGACCCCGCAGGTCGTCGAGATTGTGGCCCCGATCGTCCCGACCCCCGATCATGGTCAGCACCCCGAAGCTACCGATGACGAGCAGGGAATAGGCCAAAAGGTAGAACAGGAACGCCTCGCCTCCGGCCACCGAGTTCACGATCCCGTCGGCCGAGTCGAGGCCTCCCTCGCTCCCACCGGCCAGGGAGTGCACGGCCACCAGGATGAAACCGGCGTGGGTGATGGACGAGTAGGCCAGCATTCGCTTGACGTTGCTCTGGGCCAGGGCCATGAACGATCCCAGTATCAGGCTGGCGATGGCCAGCACCGAGATGAGAGGCCGCCAGTCGGGAGCGTAGTAGCCCAGTCCGTCCCAGAACACCCGGACCAGTCCGGCGAAGCCGGCAACCTTGACCGCCGAGGCCATGAAGGCCACAACCGGGGTGGGCGAACCCTGGTAGACGTCGGGCGTCCACATGTGGAACGGCACCGCCGACACCTTGAAGGCGAAGCCGATCATCATCAGGGCCATACCGGCCAGGATCATCGACGAGTTCTCCACCGGATTCAGACCGATGTCGTTGGCGGCCCGGGCCCCGGCGATCACGTTGATGTTGGTCGAACCGGTTGCCCCGTAGACCAGGGCGATGCCGTACAGGAACAGGGCCGAGGCCACCGCCCCCAGGATGAAGTACTTGAACGCCGCCTCCTGGGAGGTCAGGCGCCGAAGGTGCAGACCGGCCAGCACGTAGACGGCGATGGAGAGGATCTCCAGTCCGAGGAAGATGAGGATGAGGTCCTGAGCGGCAGCCATGAGCATGGCGCCGGATGCCGACATCAGCATCAGGACATACCACTCGGGACCGTCGAAGTTCTCCCGGCGCAGGTACCCGTCGAACAACGCCGCGACCAGGAACACGGCCATGGCGATGATGGCCCAGACGACGATGGTCATGCGATCGATGGCCAACGCATCGGCCACGACGGACTGGGAACCGTCCTCGGCGAAGCCGTTCCAGATGGACCGGCAGAACCAGGCCGACACGGCGGCGGTGAGGATGCTGAACCCGGCCGGGAACCCCCGCCCCCGCAGCACCGGCACCACCGAGGTGATGGTGATCAACAGGATGCCGCCGACGGCCATGACCACGAACGGGGCCAGCAACGACCAGGCGATATCGGGGGTGGCGAATTCGGTCAGATCGGTTTGCGCCAGCAGACTCATCATTCCTCACCCTCATGAGCTTCCTCGGCGGCCTGGATCAGACCCTCGGTACCGGCCCGCGTCACCGGTTCCGGCTCGTCCTCGTCGAAGTCGTCCACCCGGTTCTCGACGTGGGCGATCAGAGCATCGACCGACGGCTCGATGCGATCCAGCACCGGTTTGGGATAGACACCCAGGAACACGATCAGGAACAGCAACGGCATGATGCCCAGCAACTCGGAGCGGCGCAGGTCTCCCATGGTGGCGTTGTCGCCCTCGGCCGGACCGTGAAAGGTCCGCTGGTAGGCCCACAGCAGATAGAGCGCGGCCAGAATCACGCCGGACACACCGATCACAGCCCACCACCGGGCCGACGAGAAGGCGCCGACCAGGATCAAGAACTCGCCCACGAACCCGTTGAGCCCGGGCAGGCCGACGCTGGACAGCATGACCAGGGTGAAGACACCGGCCATGATCGGGGCTGATTTCTGAAGACCACCCAGTTCAGCGATCTGACGGGTGTGGCGACGCTCGTAGATCCAGCCGACCAGGATGAACAGGGCGCCGGTGGAGATGCCGTGGTTGACCATCTGGATGATGGAGCCTGACAGGCCCTGATTGTTGAGGGCGAAGATGCCGAGCACGATGAAGCCCATGTGGGCCACCGAGGAGTAGGCGACAAGCCGCTTGAGATCGCTCTGCATGGTGGCCACGGCGGCGCCGTAGACGATGCCGACAACACCGAGGGTCAGAAACAGCGGGGCGAGATCACGAACCACGGTGGGGAAGAGGTAGACGCCGAAGCGCAGCAAACCATAGGTGCCGAGCTTCAGCATGACGCCGGCCAGGATGACCGAACCGGCCGTGGGCGCCTCGGTGTGAGCATCCGGCAGCCAGGTGTGGACCGGGAACAGCGGCACCTTGACGGCGAAGGCCAAAGCGAAGCTGAGGAACACGAGAATCGAGGCGGTTCGACCGAGTTCGTGGTTGTCGGCCAGCACGGTGACGTCGAAGGTGGCAAACCCGATGTCGGGCGCGGCCAGGATGACCAGGCTGGTGATACCGACCAGCATCAGGGCCGAGGCCGCCATGGTGTACAGGAAGAACTTCATGGCCGAGTAGACCCGGTCACCGTGGCCCCAACCTCCGATGAGGAAGTACATGGGGACCAGCACCACTTCGAAGAACATGAAGAACAGCAGCAGGTCGAGGGCCATGAACGCCCCCATCGAGCCCGCCATCAGCAACATCATCCAGACGTAATAGGGCTTGGGGTCGTGGTGGGGCTCGGTGGTAAGAATGGCGACCGGGAACAGCACCCCGGTCAACACCACCAGAAACAGCGAGATGCCGTCGATGGCCAGGAACACGCTCAAGCCCAAGGTGGAGTACCACTCCCGCTGGGTCACGAACTGGAACCCGGGCTCACCCATGTCGAAGGCGTACAGCACGTACAGGGAAATGGCGCCGGTGATCACCGAGCCGACCAGGGCCGTGAGCTTCAGGTAGTCCTCCCGGCTCGGCGGCAGCAGTAACAGCGCCGCCATTGTAAGCAGCGGGACCAGGACCAGGGAGGGAAGGACGGCGAAGTTCACGGTTTCGGCCGCTTCGGCTGCGAGGAGGCTGCCATAACTCATACGAACAACCTTCCCAGGAACCAGACCACCACAAGGACCGAGCCCAATCCGATGCTCAGGGCGTAACTGCGGACGAACCCGGGCTGCATGGCCCGCATGCCCTGACCGAGCCAGACGGAGCCCTGGGCCACGGCCCGGACCGCCCCGTCAACCACCGTTCGGTCGAACCACGCCAACATCTCGAAGAAGGCCCGACCCGGTCCGCCGAAGAAGTCGGCATAGGACTGATCGACATACCAGGCGTTGGCCAGGACCGGGCGTTCGATGGTGGCCGGGTCCCGCCGGCCCCGTAAGTACACGGCGAAGGCGCTGAGAATGGCGATGATGGCCACGGTGACGGCGATGACGGCAAGCAGCCACTTCGTACCGGCGCTGGAGGTGACCTCGGCCTCGTGGCCGAACAGCGACGGTTCCAGCCAGTGCTCGAGGAAATGCAGGTCCTTGGTGAACGGCAGGTTCAACCCACCGCCCACGGTGGCCAACGCCGCCAACACCAGCAACGGTATGGTCATGGTCGGGGGTGACTCGTGGGGGTGGTATTCCTGACGGTGCACATAGGACTCGGGCATATGGTCGGCGATCTCCCCCAGCTCCACCGGCTCGGTCCGGGCCGTGACCACGACCGCCGGGCGGGGTGCCGACTGGGCCTGGTTCTCGAGGGCCAGCACTCGACCGGCGGCCTCCTTCGCCTGTTGGACTGCGGTGTCAACGTCGGCCACCAGGCTTGATGCCTTCTCCTCGGCCTTGACCACCGCCGCTTCCGCCTTGGGCACGGCGGCCGTGGCCTTGTCCAGAGCCTTGACCAACTTCTGGTGACCGTCGGCGGCCGGATCTGACTCGGCCACCGAGGCCTGGGCCTCGGCCAGCTTCTCCTCGGCCTTGACCACCGCTTCCTGCTTCTTGGCGATGTCGGCGCTGGCCTTCCCCATTGCCGTCTCAGCCGCCTGTTCGGCCTCGCGGGCCTGTTCGGCCTCGGCCACGGCCGCAGCCACGCGGTTCTCCCACCCTTGGTCGATCTCGGCCGCAGTGGGATCGAAGAACCGGCTGCGGCCGAAGAAGGTGAGGATGACCTGTCGGGTCATGTAGAAGGCGGTCAACAGGGCGGTGACCAGGCCGATGGCCCACAGCGCCCGACCCCACACCCCGTCGTAGTTCCAGGCGTACAGCAGGATCTCATCCTTGGACCAGAACCCGGCAAACGGCGGCACACCGGCGATGGCCAGCCAGCCGATGATGAAGGTGAACGCGGTGAGCGGCATGAGCTTCTGCAGCCCACCCATACGCCGCATGTCCTGCTCCTCGTGCAGACCGTGGATGACCGAACCCGACCCCAGGAACAGCAGGGCCTTGAAGAACGCGTGGGTCACCATGTGGAAGATGGCGGCCACATAGGCCCCGACCCCCACGGCCAGGAACAGATAGCCGAGCTGAGACACCGTGGAGTAGGCCAGCACCCTCTTGATGTCATTCTGGGCCACGGCCACGGTGGCGGCGAACAGGGCGGTGCCGGCCCCGAGCCAGGCCACCAGGCCCGTACTCCAGGTCTCGGCCTCGGCCAGCAGCGGGTTCAGCCTGGTCAACAGGAAGACACCGGAGGTGACCATGGTGGCGGCATGGATGAGAGCCGACACCGGAGTGGGGCCGGCCATGGCGTCGGGCAGCCATACATAGAGCGGCAGCTGGGCCGACTTGCCCGCCGCCGCCAGCAGGAACAGGACCACGATCAAGGTGGCGGTGTTGGCCGACATCTCGCCCGAGCGGGTGACGATGTCGTCGTAGTTGATGGAGCCGAGGTTCACGAACACCAGGAAGGTGGCCAGCATGAAGCCGAAGTCGCCGACCCGGTTGGTGACGAACGCCTTCTTGCCGGCGCTGGCGTTGGACTCGTCGGAGAACCAGAACGAGATCAGCAGGTAGGAACAGGCGCCCACACCCTCCCAGCCCAGGAAGGTCAGCAGCAGGTTGTCGCCGAGCACCAGCAGCAGCATGGAGAAGATGAACAGGTTGAGATAGACGAAGAACTTGGAGAAGTTCGGGTCACCGTGCATGTAGCCCACCGAGTAGAGGTGGATCAGGCTCCCGACCCCGGTGATGAACAGGCACATGGTGATCGACAGCGGGTCGATCAGCAGACCGGCGTCGACCTGGAACGACCCGACGTCGAGCCAGGTGAACAACTTGATGATGTGGAACCGCTCCTCGGTGCCCTCACCCAACAGGCCGACGAAGGCGATGACCGTGAACACAAACGAACCGGCGGCGGCCAGGGTGGCCAGCCAACCGGCGGCCGGCTCACCGAGACGACGTCCGAAAAGGATGAGAAGGACGAATCCGAGCAGGGGGAAGGCGGGTATCAGCCAGGCGAGATCAAGCATGGGTCAACCTCTCAGTGCCGTCAGGTCGTCGGCCGACAACATGGGGCGGCGGCGCATGAGGGCCACGACCAGGGCCAAGCCCACCACCACCTCGGCTGCGGCCACCACCAGTACGAAGAAGACGGCCGTTCGACCGGCCACATCATCAAGGGCGTTGGCGAAGGTGACGAAGGTGATGTTCACCGCATTGAGCATGAGCTCGATGCACATGAACATGATGAGCGGGTTGCGCCGGACCAGCAGCCCGACAAAGCCGATGGTGAACAGCAACGCGCTCAGCACCAGATACCAGGTGTCGGTTACGACCATGTTTTCCACATCTCCCTACGCCTCTCCCTCGGTCCCTCGTCTACCGTCTGGCTGTTCCCGGATCGTCGATCACCACGTCCTCGCCACCCTTGTTGCGGACGAACACCACGGCACCCACCGTGGCGATGGTCAACAGCAGGGCGGTGGCCTGCACGGCCACGATATTGCGGGTGAACAGGTCTTGGGCCAGCACGGTGACATCCGAGTCGGACTCGCTGAGCTGGCTGATCGGGGCGGTGCGGGACTTGGTGCCGGTGAGGGCCACCGCACCATCGTCACCGCCGGGCCCGGACAGGAACAGGCCGCCGAGGATGAGAGCCAGCACCATCAGGCCCATCAGGCCGGCCGCCGGCCGCTGCCCGGCCAGGGGTTCAGCCCTGATGTCCTCGTGACGGTCGACGCCCAACAGCATGATCACGAACAGGAACAGCACCACGATGGCGCCGGCGTAGACCACGACCTGGACGAATGCCAGGAAATGGGCCTGTTGCATGATGAACAGCACGGCGACGCCGAAGAACGACGCCACCAGCGACAGGGCGGCCCGCACCGGGTTGGACAGCACGATCACACCGATGCCGCCACCAAGCACGACGGCTCCGGCGATCAGGAAGGTAAGAACATCGACCACTTAGTGATGCCCCCCATGCTCGTCGGCTCCGTCGGTATCCTCGATCTCCACTGCAGTCTGCCCCAGCTCGGGGCCGCGGACGCCGTAGCCCAGCTCACCCGACCAGCCGACCTTGCCCTCGAAGCCGGCCTTGCCCGACGGTGAGGTGGCCCGCATCCAGCCCGAGGTGTGTTCGTCCTCGCCCGGACGCCAGTCCTCCCACGGGAGATCCTTCGGTTTACCGTCGTCACCCACCAGCAGTTCGTCCTTTGTGTAGATGGCGTCGGATCGGTTGGTGAACGAGAACTCGAACATCTTGGTCTCGGTGATGGCCTCGGTGGGGCACGCCTCGACACAGAGATCACAGTGGATGCAGCGCAGGTAGTTGATCTCGTAGACATAGCCGTAGCGCTCGCCCGGAGACTTGGGATCCTCGGGCGGATTCTCGGCGCCCCGGACATAGATGCACTTGGCGGGGCAGACACCGGCGCACAGCTCGCACCCGATGCACTTCTCCATGCCGTCCTCGTACCGGTTCAACACATGGCGGCCGTGGAGCCGGGGCGGTTTGGGTGCCTTCTGGTCGCTGCGTCCCCCCTTGCCACCGCGATAGTTGCGGGTAGTGACGCCCTCGGCCACCTTGCGCAGGGTGACGGCGAATCCTTCGAGATAGCCCATGGTCAGCTCCTTGTCCCCTCGGAGGGGACGGCGATCAGACCCTTCTCGGCCAGACGCTCCTGCCGGGCGGCCCGGATGGCCATCGACAACAGGGTGCCCCCGATGATCAGCACGGCGAAACAGGCGACGATCACCAGCAGGGTGTTGCCGAAGTCGTCGGCGACCAGATCGATCTGCCCGCCCCTGACCAGGCGAACGGCGGCCAGCACCAGCAGCCAGGCCAGCGACACCGGGATGAGCACCTTCCAGCCCAGGTCCATGAGCTGGTCGTAGCGGAGCCGGGGAAGGGTGGCCCGGAACCAGACGAAGGTGAACAGGAACACCAGCAGTTTGAGGAAGAACCAGATGAAGCCCCACAGCCAGCCGGGAAGGAAGCCGAAGTTCGGGCCGGCCGGGCCACCGAAGAACAGGGTCACGATGATGGCCGACATGGTGACGGTGTTCATGAACTCGGCCAGGTAGAACAAAGCGAACCGGATGGAGGAATACTCGGTGTGGAAACCGCCGACCAATTCCTGCTCGGCCTCGACCAGGTCGAACGGCGGCCGGTTCAACTCGGCGGTGCCGGCGATCAGGAACACGACGAAGGGCACGAAACCGGTGACGATCAGGTTCCAGCGAGGGATGATGTCAACGAAACCTTCGCCGGCCTGGGCCTGAACGATGCCGTTGGTGCTGAGGGTGCCCGAGACCAGCAGCACGGCGGCCAGCGACAGGCCGAGGGCGGCCTCGTACGAGATGGCCTGGGCCGAGGCCCGAACCGAGCCCAAGAGCGGGTACTTGGAACCCGACGACCAGCCGGCCAGCATGATGCCGTAGACCGCCAGCGAGCTCATGGCCAGAAAAACAGGATGCCGACCGGCAGATCGGCCACCTGGATGAACGTTTCCCGGCCGAAGATGGTGACCGAGCCGTTCCGGCCGTCGGAGAAGTCCCCGGCAACCGGGATGATGGCGAAGGTCAGGAATGCGGGAACCAGCGACAGGTAGGGAGCGAGCTGGAAGACGAACCGGTCAGCCCGGGTGGGGATGATGTCCTCCTTGAAGAACAGCTTCATACCGTCGGCCAACGTCTGCAGCAAACCGAAGGGGCCGGCCACATTGGGACCGAGCCGGTTCTGGAGCCGACCCACCACCTTCCGCTCGAACCACACCATCAACATGACCGCCACGAGCAGCACTACGAAGGCGATGACCGCCTTGCCCACGGCCAGGACCAGGTCGCCCCAGTCCACCCCGTTGGCCAGATAGGGCTCACCCATAACTTACCTCCGAGCCGCCGTCGTGATCGCTTCCGCCGTGGTCGGGAATGCGAAGCCGGACATTGGTGATCGACCGGCCGGCGGCCAACAGCCTGCGCACATCGAAGCCCGGGAGTCGGGCCGGCAGCCAGGCGGTGCGGGGCGCCACGGCCGGATCGGCCACGAACGGCAGATCGAACGAGACCTCGCCCTGATCCACGGTGACATGGGTCTGATTCGACAGCTCCATGAGCTGGACATCGGCCGGCGACAGGCGGAGTTCGGCTCGGGGGGCCAGCTTGGCCAGCGACGCCGATTCCTGGATCATCGTGCCTTCGTCCCACAGTTTTCGGTCTACCACCAGTCGAAAACCGTAGCTGGACACGGCGGGCAATGCGGCGGGATCGCCGAACTCGAGGTCCCAGTTCCGTCGGGGAACGATGATCGGCCCGTCGTCGGCCGAGGCCAGGGCATCCCAGTCGAAATCCTCGAGCGAACCGATGACCTCGCTCATCTCGGCCCGCAGTTCGTCCAAACTGGCGAAGCCGAGATCGGGGCCGACGGCCAGCGACAGCTCGGCGGCGATCATCCAGTCGGGCCGGCACAGGCCGAGGGCGGTGACCTTGGCCCGCATCGGGCTAAGCCGTCGCTCCAGATTGAGGAAGGTGCCGTCGTGCTCCCCGAACATCGCCGCCGGCAACAGAATGTCGGACCGGCGGGACGACTCGGTGAGGAAGGTGTCGACGGCGATGATGGTGCCGACGTTGTCCAGAGCCTCTTCGGCCAGCTGACGGTCGGGGAAATCGGCGATGGGGTCGGCCCCGAGCAGCACCAGGGTGTCGATGTCGCCGGCTACCGCCGCCCGGAGGATACCGTCGGTGTCCTTGCCCTCGAAGTCGGGGGTACTGGCCCAGTTGCCGAACACCGAGCGCCGGTTGCGGACCGCTCCCGGGAGGAACCCGGGGGTCAAGCCCATTTCCAGAGCGCCGTGGATGTTGCCTCGTCGTAGGGCGGGAAGAAAGGCGGCGTCGTCCCGCAGCCGCTTGATACCACCGACGGCATCGGCGATGTATCGAGCCGATTCGGCCAGATTGGACCGACCGAAGACCATGGTCACGGGGCTGTCGGAGGTCAACAGCATGTGAGCGGCCCGCAGCTGGGAGCCGTCGACCCCACCGATCGGCTGGTCGAAGCTCTCGGTGACCATGGCGTTCACCACTTGGCCCACGGTGCCGGGTGTGGCCCGAAGCCGGACCGACGCCAACTTCGACAGGCTCGTGGCCCGAGGCGTGATCTCGATGAGCTTCGCCCCGTCCTCGACCACGGCGTGGCGTAGCCGTAGATACAGGGTGGGCAGCTCCTCCTTGGGATCGGGACCGACCAGGACGATGACACCGCCCGGTTGACAGGCCTGGGCGATGGTCGCCCGCTCGACCCCGAGAACCAGTGCTCCGGGGATACCGTCGCCCAGCTGGGCATCGGCGTTGTCGGTACCGATCACACCCTTGAGCAGTTTGGTCCAGGCGTACTGGCTTTCCAGGCTGAGCCTGGCCCCACCGATGGCGGCCACCCGTTCGGGGTCGATGCGCAACGCTCGGGCCGAGACCTTGGTGGCCTCGCTCCACCGCACCGGGCGATGGGCGTCATTGGACCACATCCGGGGCTCGACAATGCGATTCTCGGAGGTGTTGGCCTCGTAGATGAAGCGGTCCTTGTCCGACAGCCAGCTCCAGTTCACGGCGTCGCTGTCGACCCCGAGGATGCGGACCAGCTTGTCCTGGGACGACTGGAGCACCACCCGGGCCCCGACGGTGTCAACCATGGAGGTCGATTCGACGGCCTGGAGATCCCAGGGTCGGGCCTTGAACCGGTAGGGGGCTGCGGTCAGGGCACCGACCGGGCAGATCTGCACCGTGTTGCCACTGAAGTAGGAGGAGAAGGGGTGGTCGGGAAAGGTATTGACCTGGGTCTGGGATCCCCGGTCGATGAAGTGGATAAGAGGGTCGCCGGCCACCTCGGAGGCGAACCGGGTGCACCGATCGCACAGGATGCAGCGCTCACGGTCGAGGTGGACCAGGTCGCTGATGGGGATGGGCTTCTCGTAGTGCCGCTTCTCCTCCACGAACCGGCTCTCGCCCGGGCCGTAGGCATAGGCGTTGTCCTGGAGGGGACACTCGCCGCCCTTGTCACACACCGGGCAGTCGAGGGGATGGTTGGCCAGCAGGAACTCGAGCACACCGTCCTGGGCCTCCTTCGTTGCCTCGGACTCGGTCTCGACCTTCATCTCCGGGGTGACAGGCAACATGCAGCTGGGCTGCAGGGCAGGGCCCCGGCCGGTATCGACCTCGACCAGGCACATGCGGCACATGCCGACCGGCTTCATCCGGGGGTGATAGCAGAACCGGGGGATGTGTACCCCGTGGCGTTCGGCGGCGTCGATCAGCAGCTCACCGTTCCTGGCCTCGAAGTCTTCGCCGTTGAGAGTAAAGGGAACCCCGGTGCCCGCTTCGGTTGATGTCACGCGCTCACCTCCTCGGCGTTGTCTTGAGCGATCGACGTCTCGTCCCCGGGACGAGACTCGGTAAGGTTCGGCGAAGCCGAACCGACCTTGGCCTCGAACTCATGGCGGAAGCGGCGAATGGCGGAGGTGATGGGGGCCACCGACGACGGTCCGAGCGGGCAGATCGTGGTCTGCTTGGGCGGGAACGGATTGGCTTCGAGACCCTCGGCTTCGAACGAGGCGGTCGGGTAGTTGCCGGGGCTGATCTGGGATCCGATGTCCAGCAACAGGTCGATGTCCTCGAGCCGGCCGTAGCCTTCGTTGATGCGCTGGAGGATCTTCTCCTCCCAGTTGGTCCCCTCCCGGCACGGCGTGCACTTGCCGCACGACTCCCGGGCGAAGAAACGAACCACCCGCAAGCAGGCACGAACCGCATCAGTGGTCTCGTCCATGACGACGATGGCTCCCGATCCGAGCATGGAGCCGGCGGCCCCGACATCGGCAGCCTCCAGCGGCAGATCGAGCTGCTCGGGGAAGAACCATGGGGCGGAGCCGCCGCCGGGGATGAACATCTTCAGCTCGTTGCCGTCCCGGATGCCCTGGCAGTAGTTGTCGCCGTAGAACAGCTCCCGGAACGTGACCTTGCCCTGCTCGACCTCGTAGACGCCGGGCCGATTGACATGGCCGCTGATGGCCAGCATACGGGTGCCGGGCGAACGCTCGGAGCCGTACCGCTTGTACGCATCGGCCCCGTTGAGCACGATCCACGGAACGTTGGCAAGGGTCTCGACGTTGTTGACGATCGTGGGCTTCATGTAGAGGCCCTTGGCCGCCGGGAAAAACGGGGGCTTCAATCGGGGCATACCCCGATTGCCTTCCAACGATTCGATGAGGGCCGTCTCCTCACCCACGATGTAGGCCCCGGCTCCCCAGGTCAGCACCACATCGATGCCGACATCGGTACCGAACATGTTCCTGCCCACGTAACCGGCGGCGTAGGCGTCGTTCAAAGCACGAGCCAGGCGCTCCTGAGCCAACGCCATCTCACCCCGAACATAGAGGAAGCAGGTGTTGAGGCCCAGGGCGTAGCAGGTGATGAGGCAGCCCTCGATGAGCTGGTGAGGATCGCGCTCCATGAGGAGGCGGTCCTTGTAGGTGCCGGGCTCGGACTCGTCACCGTTGACCACCAGGTACCGGGGCCAGATCGGGGGCATGAACCCCCACTTGACACCGGCGGGGAAACCGGCGCCGCCCCGCCCCAGCAGCACGGCGTCCCTGACCTGTGAGTGGACATCTGCCGGGTTCATCTGGAGTACGGCCCGCGCTGCGTTGTAGCCGCCGGTGGCCTCGTAGCGCTCCAGGGTGTAGCTGTCGGGATCGGTGAATCGACTGGTGACGATCTTCGGACCCTCGTTGTCGACATAGCCGACGGCATGGGCCACATAGTCGTTGGTAGGCATCAGCCTCGCACCCTCCAGGCTGCTGTCGAGTTGCGTAGCATCTCGGGGTTCGAGCGGGGCGAGAACACGGACATCACTTCGCCTCCTCCTTCGGCTTACGAGCGGCGTACCACTGGGGTTCGCCCGTCGATTCGGGCGCCTTGATACCGGCCGCCCGCTCCGGGTCGAGATGCTGGCGGACCCGGCCCAGAGTGCCATGAGGCGGGATGTCGTGACGGGACCCCCTGGCCAATTCGTCGACGAGTTCGTCGAAGCGCTCGTTGTCGACGTGGTACTCATAGCGGTAGTTGACCTGGAGGCACGGAGCCTCGGTGCATGCGGCGACGCACTCCACGTCTTCGAGGGTGAACATGCCGTCATCGGTGGTGCCGCCGGGTCGGATCCCCAGCCTCTCCTCGGCGTGATGCAGGAGCTCCTCACCTCCCATCAGCTGACACGAAATGTTGGTGCAGATGTTGATCATGTACCGGCCCACCGGTTCCCGCTTGAACATCTCGTAGAACGAGCAGGTACCCAACACCTCGGCCGCAGTCACCCCGATCAACTCGGCGATGTGTTCCATGGCGTCCTCGGCCACATAGCCGTCCTGCTCCTGAGCCAGATGCAACAACGGGAGAAGGGCCGACTTGGGCCGGGGATAGCGGGCGATGATTTCCTTGGCCAACAACACATTGGCCGCACTGAGTCTGCTCACTACCTGTCCACCTCTCCCAAGATCGGGTCGACGCTGGAGATGATGCCGTTCGCTTCGCTCACTAACCGAGTTTTGGCCTTCGGCCAAAACGTCGCCGGCTCCGGCCCTGCTGTTCTCATCGATCTACTTCTCCCAAGATCGGATCAACACTGGAGATGATGGCCACTGCATCGGCCAAAAGACCGTCGGCCATCATGTGGGGCAGGGTCTGGAGGTTGACGAAGCTCGGTCCCCGGATGTGCATCCGGTAGGGGTGGGCTCCGCCGTCGGACACCATGTAGCAGCCCAACTCTCCACGGGGGGACTCCACTGCTACATAGACCTCGCCCTCGGGGACCTTGAACCCCTCGGTGAAGATCTTGAAGTGGTGGATCAGGGCCTCCATCGACTCGTCGATCCGGGCTCGGGGCGGCGGAGTGACCTTCGCATCCTGGGCCCGGTAGTCACCCTCCGGCATCCTCTCCAGACATTGGCGCACGATGCGCATCGACTCTCGGATCTCATTGAGCCGGATGGCGTAGCGGTCGAACGAGTCGCCGTAGCTTCCAACCACCACATCGAACTCGACCTCGGAATAGGCGAGATAGGGCATGTCCCGGCGCAAGTCCCACGCCACTCCGGTGGAGCGGAGAATAGGACCGGTGGCGGATAGGGCGACGGCCTCATCGGCGGTGATGACACCGACCCCCTGGAGGCGATCCCGCCAGATGGGCTGGCCCGTCATCAAGATGTCGTACTCCTCCAGCCGGTGGGGGAGCATGTCCAGCAAATAGAGCACGTCGTCGCGCCAACCGTCGGGAAGGTCGGCGGCCACACCACCGGGCCGGATGTAGTTGTGGTTCATGCGCAGACCGGTGACCGCCTGGAAGAAGCGCAGCACCTGTTCCCGCTCCCGCCAGCCGTAGATCATCATCGACACCGCGCCGAGGTCCATGCCGTTGGTGGCCATGAACAGCAGGTGGGACGAGATGCGGTTCATTTCGCACATCAGCATGCGAATCCAGGTGGCCCGGGGCGGGATCTCGATACCGATCAGTTCCTCGGTGGCCAACGAGAACACCAGCTCGTTGAACAGGGGCGAGGCGTAGTCCATACGGGTCACGTTGGTCGGACCCTGAAGATAGGTGAGGGCCTCGGCCTGCTTCTCCATGCCGGTGTGGAGATAGCCCACCACCGGCTTGGACCGCAACACCGTTTCCCCGTCCATCTCCAACATCAACCGCAGCACGCCGTGGGTCGACGGATGGGATGGGCCCATGTTGATCAACATGGTCTGATCGTTCTCGCCCTCGATCGGACCGCCTTCGGACGCCATCAGTTCAGCGGCCCGAACCTCGCTCATACGGAGTACGGCATGGCGTCGGGGAAGGCGATCGAGCTGGCTTTCTTCGGTGATGGTCATGGCGACTCTGCTCCCTACTGGGCCGTCGGGGCCTTGAACTGCACGGGGATGGCTCCAACCGCATAGTCCTTGCGCAATGGGTGGCCCTGCCACGTCTCGGGCATCAGAATGCGGGACAGATCGGGGTGACCCTCGAACACGATGCCCATCAGGTCGAAGACCTCTCGCTCGAGATAGTCGGATCCGGGGTAGATGGCATACAGCGAGGGAATGGTCGGATCATCGGCCGGAACCTGGACACGAGCTCGAAGCCGCTCCCGGCGGGCGTGGGACATGAACGAGGCCACCACCTCGAATCGCTGCGGCTCGACCCCGGGTGGCAGTCGGCGGACCGCTCCCTCGCTACGGCTGTAGGTCAGGTAGTCGACGGCAGTGACGTCGATGCACATGTTCCAGCCGTCGACCAGAAGCTCTCCGGCCACGTCGGCCCAGCGGTCTCGGGATGGGTGAATGACCCGCTGGCCTCGGGACTCGGTGACCGGGCAGCCGTAGAGCATCTCGTGGCGTTCAGCCCCGTCACCGGCTTCCGCCTCGGCGTCAACCTCGGTCTCGGCCTGCTCGTTTTCCCCCCGATCGCTCATCGGTTTCGTCCCAGCTGGACCAGCTGCGGGGCACCCTGGCCATCGCGTTGTTCGATGGTGATGGTGGCTCCGGCGCCACTGGCATCACGGCGCCGCAGCAGCTCACCATTCTGGATGTTGTCGTGCAACGTGGTGATGGCGTGAATCAGGGTTTCCGGCCCGGGCGGACACCCCGGGGCGTAGACGTCGACGGGAACAACCTGGTCGACGCCCTGGACGATGGCGTAGTTGTTGAACATGCCGCCGCTGGAGGCGCAGACCCCCATGGAGATGACCCACTTGGGTTCCATCATCTGGTCGTAGATCTGCCGTAGCACCGGTGCCATCTTCTGGCTGACCCGACCGGCCACGATCATGACGTCGGCCTGGCGGGGCGAAGCCCGGAACACCTCCATACCGAGGCGGGCCAGGTCATAGTGGGAGCCGCCGGTTGCCATCATCTCGATGGCGCAACAGGCCAGGCCGAAGGTCGCGGGCCACGACGAGCGGGCCCGGGCCCAGCCGATCAGCTTCTCCAGTGGCGCAGTGATGACGTTGTGGTCGAGACCTTCCAGCCCGTCTTGCTGGACATTACTGATCATGTTCACCTACGCCGCCACCTCCTGGCGCTCGGGCTCGGGGTCGGGCGAATCGTCGGGATCAGGTTCCGGACCGGGCCCGCTCACGGGGTTGACGACGTGCCGCTCCACTGCGTCCAGGGCATCCTCGTATCGCCCCTCGAGGCCGACGTGGCGCACCGTGGTGGCCACCGTGCGATCGGCCGACCGCATCTCGCCCATCGACGGCAGGGCCAGGTCCTGACGGCGGTTGATCTGGAGGGGACCCCAGTCGAGCGCACCCTTGGAGATGAGATAGACGAACGACTCGAAGACCAGGGCGGTGAAGATCAAGATGGCGATGAGCCCGTACAGACCGAGTTGGTTGTTGGCGATGGCCCACGGATAAAGGAACACGATCTCGATGTCGAAGATGACGAACAGCATGGCCACCAGGTAAAAGCGAACCGGAAACCGTCCCGGCGGCTCACGACCGGGGATGATGCCGCACTCGTAAGGGGCGAACTTCTCGACTGTTGGATTGCGCGGAGCCAGGAGCTTCGACGCCACGAGGCTCACAGCGGCAAACAGCGCAGTCAGGACCAACAGGGCCAGAACCGGTAGGTACTGAGCCATGTGTCCTCCTTGCTGGTTGGAAACGGAACGATCTGGTGCTGCCGGGCCCAGTCTAGGTGACGATACCTGGGACTATCCCTGGGCAGCGGCCCGAATTTCGGCTTCTCGGCGATCTCTGTTGTGAAGACTCCAAACCAGGGCCAGGAAGATCAAACCGTTGAAGATCGTGAACATGGCCGGGGTGAAACGCCGCCCGCTGATGACGCTGGGCAGCGGTCCGCCGCGGTCACGTTCCATGATGATGGTGATCAGGGGAGCATCAGGGTCGATCTCGGCCACCGGCGGTGCCTGCCCGGGGAATGCCGGCTTCGGAAGGATGGCCTTGGTCTGGATGGCCATCAGCTCCTGGGTGTGCAACGGGTGGAAAAACGTCTCGTCGAAGAAATGCCACACGCGGTCCAAGATGTTGGCGTCGTCTGCCAACACCGGTTTGCCGCCGGTGGTGAACCCGCCGAACTGCAGCGGCAGGTACCCGCCGGCGCCATAGACACCTTCCTCGATCAGGATCTGGTCGGCCGTGGCCTGGGCCTCGCCTCGAACCGAGTCCGAGGTGGGAAGGTAACGCCAGCCATCGAGATCCAATTGCCGGGACTGCTCGAGTGCCACTTCCTGGGCCTGATCGGGATCATCGACACCCGGAGCCTCGAGGGTCACCCCGGACAAAGAGGCCGCCACCTCGACGGTGGAGTAGAGCAGACCGTCGTCGACGTCCTCGGCGTCGTCGACGTTGATCTCCACCAGCTCCCAGGTTGGATTGGCACCGTGCCAACCGATGCCGTAGATCGTCCAGATGATGCCCATAAGGAACATCCAGCCGAACAGACCGGCCATGGCGATCGTGAATCCGGCGCGGGTTCCGGTGTTGGTGGCGATGATGAGGTAGGTGCCCCCGACCAGCACGACCAGACCGACCAGGACGCTGAGCAGGCCGCGGAAGAAGGGGTCGAACCCGATGCCGTCGATGAGCGCAAGCTGCGTTGCTGCGATTCCTGAGAAGCCCAACATGTGAATTACAGACCTCGCTCGTAGTCGACAACCGCCTGGATGTACTCGGGAGGCAGAACCCTGCCGAAGCCCGGCATCATGCCGGCAGCACTCAGGCCCCCTTCGCCGTAGCCGGTACCGGCCTCGGCCCCGTTGTAGATGAACTCATAGTGGGAGCGGCTGGTCCGGGGCGGCATCTCCACGATGGTGCAGCCCGAGGCAAGACGACCGTCGGCCAGCTCGATCACTTGGCCGTCACCGGCGGCCGCCACCTCGTCGGGCGTGATGGGCACCGGGTCGTTGAACGCCCCACCTTCAGCGTCATAGTCCACGGTGGCGTCGGCCGGGAACGGATAGGCCTCACCGATGGAGAGGTCGAACTGAGCCTCAAAGGCCTCCTTGGCGTCCGCCGTCGCCTGATGGCCGGTGTACTCCCACAGCTGGGAGACGTAGTCGCAGGATGCCAGGTCGCCGTTTTGATCCTCGTCGCCGTCGGGGCCGGGCCCGAGGATCAGATAGACGTTGCCCTCACCGTCGACGGGTTCACCCTGTGCGTCGAGTTCGATGCGGGAACCGTCGGAGGCCAGCAGGTAGGTGCCGTCGTAGTCCTGCGGATTGCCGACAGCCGGCTCGGCCTGGGTGACGCTGTCGAAATTGGCCAGTTCGTACCAGGTGCCGTCGGGCAGCAGCCAGGTGTCGTCGGGGAAACGCTCCTTGACCGAACCACCACAGAGGTTGAAACCGATACCGGACGGGTCGCCGCCACCGCAACCGGCCACCCCCTCGTCCACAACCTGGGGCATGACCGTGGCGCCCAGTGACCAACCGGCGGTGTGGCACCGTCCGCACGACAGCGAACCAGCCGAGTAGCCGGAATAGAGACCGAGGTTGAACACGGCCTCACCAATGGTCCCGAACTCGCCGTCGGCGATGGAGCGCTCGACCTCGGCCACGATGCCGGCGGTGATGTCCTTGGCTTCGACCAGGGCCTCCTGGCTGGCCTCGTCCTGGGCGTCGGTGGGATCACCTGCTGCTGCAATGTCGATGGGATCGAGGCTCTGCTTCTGAAGGGTACGGAGGTAGATGATGATGTTGTCGACCTGCTGGGAGGTGAGGGGACCACCACCCGGGGTTCCCCACGCCGCCATGGGGGAACCGGGACGGCCGAAGTTGAGGACGTAACGCACCTCGTCCTCGCTGTAGCGCAACAGCACGTCGTTGAGCGATGGCGCATACCAGCTGGCGTTGGCGATGAACTGGCCGTCGGCGTCCTGGAGGACGTAGGGGGCATTACCGCCGACACCGCCGCCGGCGTGGCAGTTCACACACTGGGCCGTGACGGTGTAGCTGTCCTGTCCCCGGCTTTCGAACGAGCGGTTGTAGGCGGCCGCCGCCCCCTCCTGCCGACCGGGCTCGGCGATCCAGTAGAACGGCAGAATCAGCCCGAGAAGGGTGAGCAGCACCAGGGCGAAGCTGAGCGATCGGTCGAGCTTCGGGCCCTCCAGCTGCTCGTCGGAGTAGTACTCCTTGCGGTTCGGCGCCAGCTCGATCTCCGAGCCCAATTCGCCTCTGGCCTTGACGATGTTGCGGATCCAGGCGGCGACGAACCCGATGAAGACGATGGCGGCGACGGTGAGGCCGATGGCCCGAAAGCTGACCGCGAAAAGGGGAATGGTGGATGCGACTGTGTTCACCATCAGTGACCGCCGCCGGCTCCGAGACAGTTCGGGCCTTCGGCCTCCTGGCCGGTGGTGTTGGTGCCGATGGGCGGACCCTGTATCACCTCACCGGTATCGACGATCAGTTCGTTTGCTGCGGTTACTTGCATCGGGAACCGGTCCATGCCCCTGGGAGCCGGACCGCCTTTCTTCTCTCCAACTTGGTTGTACTGCGAGCCGTGACAGGGACACTCGAACCATTGTGAGGTCACACAATCCGGCACCCGGCATCCCAGGTGGGGGCAGGTCTGGAAGAGGGCGACCACGCCGGCGTTCAGACCTTGTTCCACCTTCGGCCAGAAACTATAGGTGCTCTGAGCCTTCACCAGCGCGCTGGCCGGATATTCGGTGAGCCACATACGACCTTCGGGGAAGTAGAAGAAGCCCGATCCGGCGGCAATGTCCGTCTTGATGTTGTCGATCCGTCCCACGTTGATACGGGCGCCGAAACCCTCGGTGGGGCGGGGCCACAGCTGGGCGATGATGGCCGCACCGAAGCCGGTGAGGGCCAAGCCGAACATGGCCACGATGCTGCGGTTGAGGAACTGGCGTCGGGTGACGCCGATGGTTTCGGGATCCGGGGGTACATAGGGCGTGTACTCGACCGGGGGGCGATCCTTGACCGCCACCAGCTCGCCACCGGATTCGCCTCCGCCCTCGGCCTCCATACGCTTGGCCGTCTGCGATGACCCGGGGCTGGCCGAGCCGGTCCTGGACAAACGGTCCTTGCGGACGGTCTCACCCGAGAGTTGACCGATGGCGGTCCTGGTGTCGCTGCGGCGAATGGCCGCGGTGAAGGCCACGACGGCCAGAAGCGCTAGGACGATCAGACCGATGATAAGTGTCGTGGTCATGGAAGCTCCTGCCTCACAATCAAGATCAGAGATCGAAGAAGATGCCCTCGACCCACGGGAAGACGAAGTTGAACCCGGGGCCTCGGAAGAACGAGCCGATGATGACGAGAACGGCCCAGAACATCATGAAGATGGTGAAGACCGAGACGGCGAACTTGCGGTCCTCGGGCTTGTTGCTGGGGTTCTTGTCGATGTAGGGGGCCAGCATCAGGGCCAACAGACCGATGCCGGGAATGGTCACGCCGGCCACCATGGGGTGGAACATGGTGAGCAGCTCCTGCAGCCCGAGGAAGTACCACGGCGCCTTGGAGGGATTGGGTGTGGAGTTCACGTCGGCCAGTCGGAGCAGCGGGGCGTTGACGAAGACGGAGAAGACGGTGAGGAAGGCGGTGACGGCCAGGGCGGCCCCGAACTCGACAACGAGCAGGTGGGGCCAGGTATGGACCTTGTCCATGGGCTTGGCCTTGATGTCCTGGATGGAACCGGCCTTGACCACCGTGAGCAGTCGCTGGGTGTGGCCGGCCGGACCCGTCATAGTGGGGACGGGCGCCGGTGCCGCGGTGGCGGTGGCCACGGCGGCGGCGGCGGTCGGCGCCACATCGGTGCCGGGGGCCTCGGCGGTGCCCCGTTGTTTGGCCGATTTTGACCGCTGCAACAGGTGAGCCGGGATCTTGGATGCAGCCTCGGAACCACCCGACGACGTCCCACCCGACTCGGTGGCTCCGCCGCCGGAGGCTACGGCGTCACCGCCGGAACCACCTTCGGCCTTCTTGCGGGCCTCGGCCGCCCGCTTACGTAGATGCTCTGGGATTTCGGTCATCTGGTCTCTCGCTCGTCGATCGGCATGCGGGGGTCGGCCTAGAGGGGCCCGGAGATACCACCGTCTTTACGAACCCGCCAGAAGTGGATGGCCATGAAGATCACGGTCACGAACGGGATGAACAAGACGTGGAGTACGTACCATCTCAACAAGGTGTCCGTCCCGATCACGCTGCCGCCCAGCAGCACGAACTTGACTTGATCGCCGAACACCGGTGTGAAGCCCATCATGTTGGTACCCACCGTGACCGCCCACAGCGCAAGCTGATCCCACGGCAGCAGGTAGCCGGTGAAGGACAGCAACAAGGTCAGTGTCAGCAAGATGACGCCGATGACCCAGTTGAACTCCCGGGGAGCCTTGTAGGCGCCGTGATAGAACACCCGGGCCATGTGGAGGAACACCGTTATCACCATGAGGTGCGCCCCCCATCGGTGCATGTTGCGGACCAGGAGGCCGAAGGCGATCTGGGTCTGCAACGCTTCGATGTCATCCCAGGCGGCAGCCGCCGTCGGGCGGTAGAAGAACATCAGGAAGATGCCGGTCACCGTCAACAGGATGAAGAGGAAGAAGCTCAGGCCACCGAGGCACAGGGTGTAGCTCACCTTGACCGCATGCCGCTTCACCTTCACCGGGTGAAGGTGATAGAGCACGCTGTTCATGATCACGTACGACCGGTTCCGGGGACTGTCGGTGTAGCCCTTGCGGAACACCGATCCGGGTCGAAAGATCGAGTTCCAGGCCTGCGAGCCCTGGATGCTGTCGGGCAGTGACGAAAGCGAGGTCTGTAGCCGCTCGGCCAGCGTCGGTGAGTCTTGGATGGACTTTGCCATATGGGGGCTTTCCTTCTACTCCCTGCAGGATCGTTTCAAGTCGAGTTCGTGATGGACGATGAGTGCGTCTGGTTGGTACTTCGCTGGAAAGGCTCAGGCCAGACGCATACCGTAGCCGTAACCGTAGGAAGGCATACGCTGATGCTGGTCGCCGGTGGCCGGGGGATCGCCGATCTTGCCCAGGATGATCACACCGGTGGGACAGCGATCGACGCAGAGGGCGCAACGGGTACAGACGTCGTCATCGATGGTGAAGATGAAAGCGTCGTCGGGATCGTCGCCCGGCTTGGCAATGCCATAGCTGTCCTCCACGCAGTCGACGGTCTGCATATGGATGCATTTCCACGGGCAGATGTCGACGCAGCCCTCGCAGGCAATGCACTCGGACTGGTCGATGTGAATGAACTGCTTGGGTTTGACCGCCTGAGCCAGATAGTCGGCGTCCACCTCCATAAGGAGGTAGTCGGTGCGGAATTCCGGCAGTGGGGGGTTGGCATCGGTCGTCGTCATGGGCTACCTCCGCGATTATCCCTGCTTGATGAGCGGCCGGCCGAACGAGCTGGTTCGACTGAGGGCGGCCTGAGCTTTGGCCTCGGCGTCCTTGTCCCGGTTCTGCCACTTGGCCCACATCCAGATCTGACCGCCGACGAAGACCACGTAGAACAACACGGCGATCGTGTCGGAGACGGTGCGATACGTGATGTCGACCGGGAACCATCCGCCCTGAGACTGGGGCCGGACGATGTCACCGACACCGAACATGATCCGATCGGCCCGCCACGACCATTCGTTCTCGGCCAGGGTCAGCCACTGGTGGGGAACGACACCGTAGACGAGGAAGGAGAGGAAGAAGACGTAGACGGCGCCGACCATGGCCTCGCCCCACGTCACCGGGGTACCCACCGGGCGACGCTTGGCGTACCACAGGATTCCGTAGGTCATCACCAGTGAGGCCACGATCGATGTCACGAGGGCAACCACGCTTCAGGGCTCCTTGTCGGTTCTTCGGCTGGTTTGATCGGTCGGTTGCGACGTCGTCGACCTATGGCCTCGACGCGGTCCAAAACCGGGTGTCAAGCAGGGGGTGCAAGTTTGTGAACCTATGCACAAATGTAGTCGCTGCGGGTAGAAACCATGCAACCCGTAACCGAACATCCATGCACGTTCATTAAGGACCCTAGTGCTCGGCCCACCGCGGCGGCAACAGCCATCGTCGTACTCGGACATCGTATTGCCAAGCAGTGTCAGATCTCCGGCTCCGTTGGTCCTGCCACCGTTTTTGTTGATAGGTTGTCAGACGGTTGCGCGCCCTACGGGCGCAGTCAGGTACTCGTCTTCGAACGCTCTCGGAGGACCGTTGACCGAGATCCCGGAACATCTACTCAAACGGAGCAAGGCCGCCAAGGGCAAGTCCGGTGGCGGTGGTTCCGACGACAGCGGCGCCGGCGCAGAGTCGGCGTCCTCCGGTGAGGCTCCGTCAAGTGCACCGGTGGCCGCATCACCGTCGACACCGGCCGCTCCCGCCGTCGAATTTCCGAATCTGGATCCTACACCGGAACCGCCGAAGCCGGAGCCGCAATATGTGACCGCATCGAAGGCCCGCACTCGCATCCCGGTGTGGGCCCTGCCGGTGGTGGCCGCACTGCCCGTGTGGGCCTGGAGCTACGCCGGCACCATGCAGCAGCCCGAGGTCGAGGATCCGGTGTTCATCGAGTCGGCTGAACTCTACACCTCGGCCGGATGCGCCGGCTGCCACGGCGCCGGGGGCGGTGGCGGCACCGGCTATCAGCTCTCCGACGGTGAGGTCATCACCACCTTCCCCAAGGTGATCGACCAGATGGCGCACGTGGCCCGGGGATCGCAGGCCATCCAAGGAGAGACCTATGGAGCCGATGGCCGTCGGGTGGCCGGCGAATCCGGCGCCGCCATGCCGGCCCAGCTCGGCACCCTGACACGCCTCGAGCTGGAACTGGTCATTTTCCACGAGCGGGCCACCCTCTCCGGTGAGGACATGGGTCAGCCCGGCTACGAGGAGTGGATGGAGCACATGCGGGAGCAGGCCGAATCCGGCGGTGGCGAGGAGATGGTGGACGAGGAGTACCTCGACTTCCTGCTGCTGTGCGCCAACCCCGACGTCACCCCGGGGGCCACCGGCGAAGGCTCACCCGATCCCGAGGAGCAGCCCTGCCCCGGCCCGCCGGCGGAAGAGGGCGGCGAAGGGGCCTGATCCCGATCGGATCGGCGTCCTCGGGTCCACATCGTTGCCGAATCCTGTTCGGTGGCAACTCGTACCGGGCCAATCTCGAGGCCGCGGTTTCTTGAGCGGTCGCAGCGCGCTCTAAGCACGAAGAGTCCGTTCGGCCCGGTCCACCGGTCACGGCCGGGTTGCGCCCGTGCAGGCCCTTCGGGCAACAACGCTCGGCATTCGGGCCCAACCACCATTCGTTTATAGGTCGTCGGGCCCTTCTTGGGTTCAGCTGACGTTACAGCGATCCGTAGTACCCCACAGGCAGTTTCACCAACTGCCGGTTGACGGAACAACCCAAGGTACGCACGGATGCTTACACGACTACGACTCGCTCTTTTTGTGATTCTCGTGGCCGCCGGACTCGTAACGGCGGCCCCGGCGGGGGCAGCGACCGATTCCCCGGTCCTCACTTCGTCACCGACCACTCCGATCACGGCCGCTCCCCCGGCCGGGGCGGCGACGCCCGAGGCCACGCTGGTGGTCGACGAGGACGACTCGCCCTTCGTGGTCGAGATCGATCATCGGGGCCAGTCCGATCACGCCGAGCATCCAGACCACGCCGACACCGGCGCCGAGGCCGCAGCCGCCCAGATCCGCAACGATGTCCAGGCCGCCGAGGATCTTGCGGCGCTCAGCCCGGCGACGGTCACGCCCGAATCCGAGGGTGTCCCGTGGACTACGGCCTACGCCACCTCCGGCCTCTACGTCACCTACAGCCCCTCGTTCCCCGCCCCGTCGGTGGTGCGACCCGCCATCAATGCCGCAGTGGCCGAGTGGAGCCGGCTGCTCGACACCGGCTCGACGCCGGTGCAGGTCAATGTGACCTGGAAGAGTTTCGGCAATGCCAACATCCTTGGCTACGCCGGGCCAAAGGGCCTGTACACCAGCGGGGCACTGCCCAGCGGCCACCTCTACCCGGTCGGACTGGCCAACGTGCTGCTGGGGTACGACCTCAACGGCTCCGACGCCGAGATCGACGTGACCCTCAACGCCGACCTGTACTACAACGGCGGCTGGTACTACGGCACCTCCGGGAAACCGGGGCCGGGACAACTCGACCTGATGAGTGTTGTGGCCCATGAAGTCGGTCACGGTCTCGGGTTCCTCGGGTCGGGGACGCTGCAGGGAAACGGCTCCATCCACCTCTACAGCCCACCGTTCACCTACGACGCGCTGGCTCGCTTCAACGGAGCCGATCTGCTGGGGGCCATCAACCAGTCGACGGCCTTGACCTCCAACAACCTCCTGATCAAGACCAGCGCCACCCGGACCGCCGAACTCTACGCCCCGTCGACGTGGCGACCCGGCAGCAGCTATGGTCACCTGCGCGCCACCTCGGAGCAGGCCGAGAGCATCATGACCCCGTCGCTCATGGCCGGAACCACCAAACGAACCGCCGACTCCATGGTGCTGGGTGTGCTCCAGCAGATGGGCTGGCCGACCACGGTGAGGGCCGTCACCCCGACCATCACCGACATCTCGGTCTCCGGCGGCTCGGTCTTCGTGACCTGGCGCCGAAACGATCTCAAGCCAGGTCTGCCAACCGATCGCTACCGGCTCGACATCAAGCAGGGCGCCACGGTGGTGCAGTCCACCCTCGTCGGCGGCACGGCAACGGCGGCCGGTGTTGACGGCCTGGCCGCCAACACCGGTTACTCGGCGGCGGTGGTACCGCTGGGGGCCACCGGAGCCGGCACCCCGGCCGTGGCAGGTTTCGCCACCGGAGCCGCTTCACCATCGGTGCCCGACAACGAGCCCATCGACGTCCCCAGCTTCGTGCGAGCCGAACCCCTCGACGGTCAGGTGTTCCGCGTCTACCACTCCCACTTCCTGCGAGCACCCGATCGCCAGGGATTCGAGTACTGGGTCGAGCAGCGGGCCACGGGCACCGATCTGGGTTCGATGGTCGCCGCCTTCGTCAACGGGGCCGAGTTCCAGCGGCGCTACGGGACCTTGTCGGACCATCAGTTCGTGGCCCTCGTCTATCGCAACGTGCTGGGTCGGGAGGCCGACGCCAGGGGCCTCACCCACTGGGTGGGCCAGCTCGGCGCCGGCATGACCCGGTCCGATGTGATGATCGGCTTCATCGAATCGCCCGAGTACATCGCCCGCACCGGCACCCGGCCCGGCTACAGCTCGGTCGAGGGTTCGACCCGGCGCCTCTACCGGGCCGCGTTCCTCCGCCGGCCTGATCCAGACGGTCTGTCCCACTGGGTGTCGGTGGCCGGGTCGGGATCGTCGCTGGAGTCGATCGCCCAGTCGTTCGTCGCATCACCCGAGTTCCAGACGCGATACGGCTCGCTCAACGACGACGAGTTCGTGAGGCGGGTGTACCAGAACGTGCTGGGTCGCAAACCCGCCCCGGCCGGTTACAACTACTGGATGGGGAGGCTGAACGCCGGCCTATCGCGCGGAGCCGTCATGGTTGGATTCAGCGAGTCGAGCGAGTTCATCCGGGCCACGGGGACCCTGCCCTAGCCCAACCGACCCGGCCCCGATAGGCGTCGGCCCGAAGGGCATCGGACACGGTCTTGGGCCTCGGGCTCGGGCCGGCGGGCTGCCACTGCGATGGGCGCCAGCGGACGGGTGCGGCCCCGGAGGAATCACCCGGCCGGTCCGCTGTTCAGGTGTTCAGCACCTCTGCCACCCGGGCGGCGAAGTAGGTGAGAACAAAATCGGCCCCGGCTCGCTTGATGGCGGTGAGCTGTTCGAGAACGGCGGAGTCCTCGTCGATCCAGCCGTTGGCGGCAGCGGCCTTGAGCATGGCGTACTCGCCGCTCACGTGGTAGGCGGCCAGAGGCACGTCCACCTCCACTCGAGCTCGGGCGATGATGTCGAGATACGCCATGGCCGGTTTCACCATGACCATGTCGGCCCCCTCCCCCAGGTCGAGCCGGATCTCTTCCAGGGCCTCCCGACCGTTGCGCCAGTCCTGCTGGTAACCCTTGCGATCGCCACCGTCGGCAATGGTGACGTCGACGGCGTCGCGGAACGGCCCGTAGAACGAACTGGCGTACTTGGCGGCGTAGGCCAGGATGGCCACCTCATCGAACTCTTCTTCGTCCAGGGCGTCCCGGATGGCCAGAACCTGGCCGTCCATCATCCCTGACGGGGCCACGATGTCGGCACCGGCCTCGGCCTGGGCCACTGCCGCCTGGGCGTACAGGTCGAGGGTGGCGTCGTTGTCGACCCGGCCGTCGCCACCCACGATGCCGCAATGGCCGTGGCTCGTGTACTCGTCCACGCAGAGATCGGCCATCAGCACCATCTCGTCGCCCAGATCGTCCCGCAGGTTGCGTAACGCCACCTGGACCACCCCGTCGGGGTTCCACGCCTCCGAACCCTCGGCGTCCTTGCTGGCGGGGAGCCCGAACAGGATCACGGCCGGGACGCCCAGTTGGGACAGGGACTTCACCTCGGCCCGCAGGCTGTCCTGTGTGTGTTGGACCACCCCGGGCAGCGACTCGATGGGCATCGGTTCGGTGGCGTCCTCCCGCACGAACAGCGGTGCCACCAGATCATTCGGTGTCAGGGTCGTCTCCGCCACCAGCCGTCGCAGGGCCGAGGTCCGTCGAAGCCGTCGCATTCGTCGCTGAGGAAAACTCACATCGCCCAGGATAAGGGCGTGGTCGATGTTCGAACGGCCGGAAGCCCATTCGCCGACACTCCTCGACGATCGCGCACCCGGGCTCGTAGCCTGCAGGACATGATCTATGCGCTGGTCGCAGGTGCCGCCGTCGGACTCCTACTCGACCGGGCCGGAATGCCCGGCGGCCTCATCATCGGTTCGATGGTGGGTGCGGCAATGGTGACCGTGGTGGGTTCCGGCTCGGCGCCGCATCTGCCCCGGCCGCTCGTCACCGTGACCTATCTCGTGCTCGGCACCAGTATCGGTGTCACGGTGACCCGGGAGGTGCTGGCCCAGCTGCGGACCGTGGCCGCCGGTGCCGCCATCAGCGCCGTGGTGTTCATCGTGTTCGGGCTCGTGCTGGCAGCGGCGCTTCGACGGCTGGGCCTTGCCCCCGACGGCGCAGTGCTGGCCACCTCACCGGGGGCGCTGAGCGTCATGTCGGCGGCGGGAGCCGAACTCGGGGTCGGCGCCCAGGTTGCCGTCTTCCACACCGTTCGGGTGGTGCTCGTGATGTTGAGCCTGCCGATCCTGCTCCGCATGGCCGGCCCCTAGCACCCCTTTCGCCGGCACCGGCCACCCCGATGAGGCGGATGTCTCCTTCACACCGGGGGGTTTCCGTGGGTACGATGCCGATGTGGAGCAACAGGGTTTGCAGCAACGTGGGGACCTCACCACGGACCTCGACCGCTGGACTCTGGGCAGCATGCAGAACCCGGTTCGCGGGTTCCTCCACGGTGGCGCCGCGGTGGCCTCGATCATCGGCACCGGCGTCCTGCTGATCCGGGCCACCACCGGACAGGCCCGATTCGCCGTCGTCGTCTTCGGGCTTGGGCTGCTGGGCCTCTATACCACGAGTTCGTTGTACCACTCGGTGCCGTGGCGGTGGGAGTGGAAGGTTCGTATGCAGCGACTCGACCACTCGATGATCTTCGTACTCATCGCCGCCTCCTACACCCCGATCGGTGTATTGGTGTTGGACGGGCCGTGGCGCTGGGTGGCCATGGTGGCAGCCTGGGGCTTGGCCGCACTGGGCATAGGCCACCGCACCCTGTCGTCCATGGAACGTCATGCGTTCTCCTTCGCTCTGATGGTGATCATGGGCTGGATGTCGCTGCCCATCATGTTCCCTCTGGCCGATCAGGCGGGGTTGGGGGCGGTGCTCTTCATGTTTCTCGGAGGTGTGGCCTACACCGTGGGCATGCTGTTCAAGGTCTTGCGTTGGCCCAAGCTGTGGCCCCGCGTGTTCTCGGCCCACGAACTGTTCCATGTGCTGGTGGTGACAGCCTCGGTCTTTCATTGGACCGCCACCTATCGGTACGTGCTGCCGGTGGCTTGAACGGGGGCGGCTCACTACAGTCGGTGGATGGATCTCGACGAAGCCCTTGACTGGGTGGCCACCCACAGACACGCCGTCCTGATCACGCTGCGCCGCGATGGTCGGGCCCAATCGAGCGACGTTTCCTACGCGGTCGAGGGTCTCGGATCGGGCGACGGCGACAACCGCCACCTCCTGATCTCGATCACCGACGACCGGGCCAAGACAGCCAACATGCGTCGCGACGATCGGGTGGTCGTCCATGTGACCAGCCCTTCGACCTGGTCCTACGTCTCGATGGACGGCACGGTGGAGCTGATGCCGGTCGCCTCCTCACCTGACGATGACACCGTGGAGGCCCTGGTCCGCTACTACGAGGCCGTGACCGGGGGACCCCACCCCGACTGGGACGAGTACCGCCGGGCCATGGTCGACGACCGGCGATTGATCGCTCGCTTCCACCCGGCCTCGGCTGTGGGCCAGATCAACCGCTGACCGGCGATAGCCACGACAAAGGCGTTACCGGTGAATAATCGGGGTCGGCCGCCGGTTACCTGGCAATGCAGATTGCTTCTCTTCATTCTCGGTGGCGCGCCCTGACGCTGACCGGTGTGCTCCTCCTCACCGCCTGTGGAGCCGGCAACAGCGCAGCAACCGAAACCTCGCCAGGTGGGGACGGCGCAGCGGCTGACGACCTCGAACCGGCGGCCGACATCTCTCCGGCGGAGGCGGCGGAGCGGAATACCCCCCTGCTGGCGACGCCGGACGACGTTCGGGACGTCGAGGTGCTGTCGGTGGCCGACGGTTCGATCACCACGCTTCGGGCCGCGGTCGACGGCGACCGCCCGGTGTTGTTGTGGTTCTGGGCTCCCCATTGACCCACCTGCCGGCGTGAAGGGCCGGCCGTCGAGCAGTTCGCTCGGGACAATGTCAACATCATCCAGGTCATCGGCCTCGGCGCCCAGGACGACTTCCCCTATGCCATGGACTTCATCGAGTCCACCGGAACAGAGACCCCGACCATGCTGTGGGATCCGAACTTCGTGACATGGCCGGCGTTCGGGGTACAGGCCAACTCCCAGATGATGGTGGTCTCGCCCGATCTGGAGCAGGGAACGCCCCTGCTCTACGGCTTCGATGAGAGCCAGCAGGCCGCAATCGTCGAATTCGTGGCCCAGGGCTTCTGATCGGCGCCCACCCTGCGCTGAACTTTGAGCCGCTGACGACCCGCTCGCCCCGAACTTTGAGCCGCTGACGACCCGCCAGAGGGTCGGCTGGCGCTCAAAGTTCCGAGGGGGAGGAGTTTCGGGGGTGGGTCGGTGCTACTCGTAGTGGTCGATGACGGGCAGTGGGGCCCGGATCTCCTCGGCGGCTCGGACCACATCCTCCACGGCCTGTTCGAGCATGGCCGCCGCCTCTTCCGGGGCGACGCCACAGCCGATGGTGTCGATCACCGTGTCCAGCCGGCTCCTGGCCCGCCAGGCGGCAAACCGGGCCCACTCGAAATACAGCAGCTCGGGATCATCAACATGTTTGAGGTCGGCCATCCGGCTCTGCATGTCGAACGAGGTGTCGAGGGCGACATAGCCGTTGACCAGGGTGATGCGCTCCGCCTTGGCCGTGAGTGGTCCACCCCGATGCACCACCATGTTGCCGTGCAAGGCAACGGCCCAACCCGGGCCGGGTAGCTCGGGAGCCACCACCCGATCGTCGGGCGGCTTGACCCCGGCCGCCTTGAACCCGGCGGCCTGGGTCTTGGTGCCGGTGAAGTACTCGAACCGGCCGCCCGGTGTCACGGAGGGATCGGTCACGGTCATCACGAAGTCCAGGGGCAGGGTGTCGTGGTGCCACTTGTCGACTGCGTCGGTGACCACGGTGGGCTCGTAGTTGAGGTGGCCCAGATGCAGACCCATCGGGTGCGGAGCCACATCGGTGCCGTAGATGGCGCTCAGATGGATGGCGAGATCGGGGCTCAGACAGAGGTCGCGCAGCCACCGGGACCGGTAGACGCCACCCCGCACCGTGTTCTCGATCCGGTCCCCGGCCCGGCGGACGAAAACCCGGAGCCGGCGTGCCACGTCGAGCATGATCTCGGCTCCCTCGTCGCTGAGAATGCGGAACGGGGCGGAGATGGCGATGTCGGTGGCCGTGCCCTCGGTGTCCTGCGGTTCGTAGCCGAGCTCGCCGAGGGTGACCACATGATCCGGTTCGGTCAGGGCGAGGTGTCGGTCGGGGTCGAAGATCGCCTCGTCATCCAGCCATTCGTAGCCTCGAGGTCGATCGGAGGGGAAACGAACCGGTTGATTTCTTGAATCAAACCGAGAAAGACCCTCGACATGACGCATGAAGTGACGATAGCTCGGTGCAAGGCTTGGCGCTCGGCGATGCTACCGAGTTCGACACCCCCCGCCAGGGACAGGGTCGTCGTGAATCGATGGACCGGCCGACGCCAATGCCGATAGATTGATCGACAAGGAGACGGAGGGACCGCTACCACACCTGCGCCCGACGCGGCCACGGTGAGCGGCTGTGTATCCATTATTTGACCCATTCGCCGGAAGCGTTGGCCAGCCGTTGCAGTTGTCGCCACGAAGCCGGCAGAAAGGCACAACGTGGTCCCCAACAATGCCGATCCCTCAGCGACCTCCGGTCACCGGCTGATCCTCCAGCACGACCCGCTGACAGGACAACGGTACGTTCCGAACCAGCGAGCCCGGGTTCCGTTCGATGGTGGCGGGTACCGTGTGCGGACGAACTCCCGAGGCTTTCGGTCCGATTGGGAGTTCGAACCGGCCAAAGGCTCTCGACAACGGGTGTTGTTTCTCGGCGATTCCTACACCGCCGGCTATGGAGTCGACAATGCCGAGCGCTATCCGGAGCTCCTCGGCCAGGATCTTGGCGTGGAGATCTACAACGCCGGGCTGACCGGAACCGGCACCGACCAACAGGTGTTGGCCTACGAGAACTACCTGAACGACATCGAGGTCGACCTGGTCGTTCTGGCCGTCCTGGTGGAGAACATCGAGCGCAACAAGGCCAGGCACCACCTGACGCTGGACCCCCACACCAACGAGCGCTTTCATGTACAGAAGCCCTATTTCGAACTTGCCGCCGACGGCAACCTGGTGCTTCGGAACAGCCCCGTAGGGCACGAGCGGACGAAGGCGGAGCAAGCATCGATCTACGGTCCCTCCCACCACGAATCCCCTCGAGACCGTCTCGGTGCCCGCGTCGCCGAGCTGATGCGACACGAGCGGACTCGCTCACTGCGTCGCACGGTGGGGGCACCGATCGTCGATCGGGCACAGAAACTGACCGGCTACCAGCCCTATCCCGACTACGGCGATCGCGACTCCGTCGGCTGGCGCCTGATGGCCGGCATCATCGATCGCCTCGCCCGCGCCGTCGACGGCGTGCCGCTGCTGGTGCTTCCCATTCCCACCTTCCACTACATCCGGTCGACGCCCCTCGATTCCGTCTACCAGGCCGCATTCGAATCACTCGCCGATCCGGCACGGGGCATTTTCGTCGCCGACATCACGACACCCCTGCGGAGCCTGTCGACGGCGGTCAAGGGCGAGTTGGCGTTCAAAACCGACGCCCACTTCTCCCGGAAGGGCCACAGAATCGTGTCGGAGATCGTGGGCGATGCCGTGACGACGGTCGAGGGATTCGGCCGCAAGCCCTCCGAGCGGCCCACGCCGACGGTCGTCGCCCCGAAGGCCAAGCCGGAATACGTGCTCGGCGTGTCGTGCTTCTACCACAACTCCGCTGCCGCCATCCTTCGCGACGGCGAGCTGGTGGCCGCCGTGGAGGAGGAGCGTTTCACCCGGGACAAAGCCGATCGACGCTTCCCACTCAGCTCGATCAACTACTGCCTGGAGGAAGCCGACATCGGGCCCAACGATCTTTCGACGATCGTCTACTACGACAATGCGTACCTGACATTCGAACGACTACTGCATTCACAACTGGCTCTGGGTCGGAGTGGCGGCGATACGTGGGAGCGGGTCATTCCCGGTTGGCTGAATCAGAAGCTGTTCATCCCCGACTTCATCCGCAACGCACTCTCCTACGACGGCATTATTCACCATGCGTCCCATCACCGTTCCCATGCCGCCAGCGCCTTCTTCCCCTCGCCCTTCGAGGAGTCTGCCGTCCTGACCATCGACGGTGTCGGCGAATGGGCGACGGCCACAATCGGTCACGGCCGCCACGACTCGCTCGACTTGCTGACGGAAATGCGCTTCCCCCACTCGGTCGGGCTTCTCTACTCGGCATTCACCCAGTTCGTCGGATTCAAGGTCAACAACGGCGAATACAAGATGATGGGCCTCGCCCCGTACGGCGACCCGGTCTACTCGGACTTGATTCGCCAGGAAATCGTCGACGTCAAGACCGACGGCTCGATCGAACTCAATCTCGACTATTTCGCCTTCCTCCAGGGGCAGCGGATGACCACTCCCCGGTTCGACGACCTGTTCGGCGGGCCGGGACGTGGATGGGACCAGCCTGTTACCAGAAGAGAGATGGACATCTCGGCATCCATCCAGCAGGTGACCGAGGACATCGTCATGAAGATGGCCGTCCACGCCCACGAGCTGACGGGGCAGCGTCGCTTGTGCCTGGCCGGCGGTGTGGCGTTGAACTGTGTGGCCAACGGACTGGTACAGCAAAAGGGCCCGTTCGATGAACTGTGGATCCAACCTGCGGCCGGCGACTCGGGCGGCGCCCTCGGTGCGGCACTCGACTACTGGCACACACACCGCGGCAAGCCACGCAAACCAACCGCCGACGGGCGATCCGTCCAACAAGGCTCGTACTGGGGCCCCGAGTACTCCGACACGGAGATCCGGGCCTTTCTCGACAGCAACGGTGTGCCCTATACGGCAATCGATCCCGAGAAGCGGGCCGATGAAGTAGCACGACACATCGAAGCCGGCAAGGTCGTGGGCCATTTCAGCGGACGGTGCGAATTCGGTCCGCGAGCTCTGGGTGCCCGCTCGATTCTCGGCGACGCCAGGAATCCGGAGACGCAGACAACGCTCAACCTTCGCATCAAGTTCCGGGAGTCTTTCCGGCCGTTCGCTCCGACCGTTCTGGCCGAGGAGGTCGACCGTTTCTTCGATCTGGATGCGGAGAGCCCGTACATGCTGATCGTGGCACCGGTGCTCGAGGCGAGACGACTCGACTTCGAGCACGGACCGGACATGGATGCCTACGACATCGTCCGCCAGCCACGAAGCGACGTTCCGGCCATAACCCATGTCGACTACTCGGCTCGCATCCAAACCCTGCGCCGGCCCGATCACCCCGCCTACTACGACGTGATCAGTGCCTTTCGTGACCTGACCGGCATCGGGCTGGTTGTCAACACCTCGTTCAACGTTCGTGGAGAGCCGATCGTTTGCACGCCGTACGACGCCTACAGCTGCTTCATGCGGACCGACATGGACGTTCTCGTGATGGGCAACACACTACTCCACAAGGACGAACAGCCGGACTGGCATGAGGCCAAAGGGCATATCGAGGAACGGGACAAACCGTCGACGGAGCCGATCGAATCGTCGTATCTCGCCGAGATCCGCAAGATCTTCCACCGCAGCGTGGTGCCGATTGTGGACCGGCTGCCAGGCGATCCGGCCACATCGAGGATACTGACCACGAGCCGACCGTCTACCTGGACCGATTGTCGCAACGAGCGGCATCGCTTCGAGATCCCGGCGGTGCTTCAGGAACCGGGCCGGGCTCCGCAGACCATTGCCCGCGCCGTGTGCTCGTTCTGGGAACCAGGTCCGGTGACCGAAGCCCTGGAACCGGTGGTCGAACAGCTGGTGGAGGCGGCGCAGAGTCGGCAGTCCGACGATCGTCCCACCGATGAGTCTCATGTGTCCGAGCACATCTACGTGCTCTACTGACCTCGACCTATTCGGCTCCTCGCAGCACCGCTTTGGCCTCGGCCGACAGCGGCTGGCGGAACACTCCGTCGGGTATGGCGCCCCCGGTTCGCACCAGCGCCACGTGCCACGATGGCGAGCTGCCCAGCGCCCATCGCAACGACGACAGGGCGACTCGACCAATGGCTTCATCCCGAGGGCCGGGTTCAACCCCGATGGCCGACCGGAGCTTCTCGGGGATGGTCACGGCGGCAGCCCCGAACAACAAACGGTAGGCGGCCCGCACCGGCAGGGCCAATGGCGGTTTGCGCAGGAACTCCACCGCTTCCCGCTGACCCGATGAGGAGGCCACGGCGGGATGGTTCTCCAGCCACGCCGACAGCTCGGCCGCCGTCGACGGCAGAGGGTCGGCGTCGAGCAGGCGACCGATGGACTGTTGTTCCACCACGAACCGATCGGCCTCCTCGGCGGTCAACCCCACACGGCCGTAGTGCTGATAGGCAACCAGGAACGAGTCGGTAAGGGCGTTGTGGACCCAGGCCGCCAGCTCGGGGGTCCCAGCCGAGTAGGGGCGACCCCGGGAGGACTCGCCCCGCACCGGGGCGTGGGCCCGACGGACCACGGCCACCGCCTCCTCGACCTCCGGCATGGCCCCGTAGGTGGTGGCGGTGACATAGAACGAGGTCCGGGAGAGGCGGCCCAGCGGATCCTCCTGATAGGTCGAGTGATCGGCCACACCGGCGACCACCTCGGGGTGGGCGGCCTGGATGAGTAGGGCTCGGATCCCGCCGACGAAGGCCGACACATCGCCGATGACCCGCCACGACACCGAATCCGGACCGAGCAGACCGGGGTCGCCGAGATACTGCAAGGTGTCGGCCAGCGGAACCGGGCCATGGCTGAACAGACCGTGGGTGGTCTCCACCACCTGGTCCCGACCGGCGTCGACGGCATCCCGGGCCCCGTCACGAAGTACGCGGAGTCCGGCACCGATCGATGGACCGACCATCGGCCTGGATCCCATCGTCAGTCGGCCAGGGTGTAGAAGCCGATGGCCAGCGGACCCAACTTCAGTTCCAGGGCCTGGTCGAACTGATGGGACGGCCCCGCCACGGTGTCCAGGGTGTCGGGGTTGACGATGCCACTGCCGCCGAAGTCGGTGTGATCGGACTCCAACAGGGGCTTCCACGTTCCGGCCACCGGCACCCCGATGTGGTAGTCGTGGCGGGGCACCGGGGTCATGTTGACGGTGATGAGGACGGGCCGGGAGACGCCATCTCCTCCGCCGCCGACTTCCTCGGTGCCCTCCGCCGAGCCCGGGGGGTGGCGGAGGAATGCGAACACAGTGTTGGTGTCGTCGTCGCCGATGATCCAGGTGAATCCGACGTCGCCGCAGTCGCCCACGTGCATCGACCGCTCGGCCCGATACAGCTCGTTGAGCTTGGTCACGAAGTACCGCAGACTGCGGTGAGCGTCATCGGCCAGCAGCCCCCAGTCCAGTTCGGTTTCGTGCTGCCATTCCCGTAGATGGCCGAACTCGTCCCCCATGAATATCAGTTTCTTGCCCGGTACCGCCCATTGGTAGCCGTAGAGCAATCGAAGGTTGGCCAGCTTCTGCCAGTGGTCGCCGGGCATGGCCTGATACAGCGACCCTTTGCCGTGCACCACCTCATCGTGTGACAGGGGGAGCACATAGTTCTCCGACGACTGGTAGACCGAGCGGAAGGTCAGCTCGTTGTGGTGGTAGCGGCGATGGATGGGGTCCCGCTTCATGTAGTGCAGGGTGTCGTGCATCCACCCCATGTCCCACTTGTAGCCGAAGCCCAGACCGCCGGCGTCCACCGGCTTGGTCACACCGGGCCAGGCCGTCGATTCCTCGGCGATGACCTGGAGACCGGGGTAACGCTCGTAGAGCGAGCGGTTCAGCTCCTGGAGAAAGCTGACCGCTCCCAGGTTCTCGTTACCACCGTGTTCGTTGGGGATCCACTCACCGTCCTTGCGGGAGTAGTCGCGATAGAGCATGGAGGCCACGGCGTCGACCCGCAGCCCGTCCACGTGGTATACCGAGGCCCAGAAGTGGGCGCTGGAGAGCAGGAAGCTGCGCACCTCGTTGCGGTCGTAATTGAAGATGCAGCTGTTCCAGTCCGGGTGGTAGCCCAGGCGGGGGTCGGCGTGGTCGAACAGGTGAGTGCCGTCGAAGGTGGCCAGCCCATGCGGATCGGACGGGAAGTGGGACGGCACCCAGTCGAGGATCACGCCAATGCCGGCCTGGTGGAGCCGATCGACCAGGGCCATGAAATCGGACGGTTCGCCGTAGCGGGCGCTGGGGGCGAAGTAGCCGGTGGTCTGGTAGCCCCACGATCCGTAGAACGGGTGCTCGGTCACCGGTAGCAGCTCGACGTGAGTGAACCCGGTCTCTGCGATGTAGGCCACCAACTGCTCGGCCAGTGCTGGGTAGCCGCCCGGTTCGTAGCGCCACGAGCCGAGATGGAGTTCGTAGATGGAGATCGGACGATCGAAGCCCAGGTTCTCGCCTCGACCGGCCATCCAGTCGCCGTCGCCCCAGTCGTAGTCCAGCTCGGTGATGATGGAGGCCGTGCGGGGCGGCTCCTCGTGGGCGAAGCCGAAGGGGTCGGCCTTGTCGAAGGCCGGCCCGTCCTGGGGCTGAATGCGGTACTTGTAGGTCTGGCCGACCCGACCGGGCGCGGTGCCCCGCCAAACCCCCGATGGGTCCGGCCGGAGGGCGTAGTCGTCGGAGGTGGTCCAGTGGTTGAACTCTCCGACCACGTGCACGGCTCTGGCGTTGGGGGCCCAAACCCGGAAGGTCACGGTGTCCGCAACACCCTCGTCGTGCTCGACCGATGGATGGGCACCCAACACCTCCCATGCGCTGCGATGGGTTCCGCCGTTGAACGACCAGGCGTCGTCGGCCGTGAACCCTCGACTGTTGATGTTTCGGGTCTGGCTCATAACAGGTTCTCCCACAAATAGACGACACCCGTGCCATCGGGCAGGGTAAGGCGTTTTTCATCGACCTCGACGCCGGGGCTGACGATTCGCCGAGTGGCCGTGGCCGAGTTCAGCTGAGGCCATGGGCTGCGATCGACGGTAAGGACCTCATCGGCCATGATCCGGACCGGCGAGCCGGCCATGTTGGCCACGGTGGCCACCACGACCGATCCATCGGGCGAGATCCTGTGGCCACGGTACACCACATGGTCACCGGCGGTCCGCGCGATCTTCTCCACCTTCTCCACCAGGTCGTCGTCCCGACAGTCGTGGCCCAACCACGGTAGGCGGCGGCGCAGCACCCGCATGGCGGTGGCGAAGGCGACCCGCTCGGGATCGAGCCGGTCCAGATGACGACCTACGTTGCACAGCTCGTGGACATCGGTCATGAAGTCGAATGCCAGCAGACCGAGTCCCTCGGCCCCATGCCTCAGCCCATCGGGGACTGCATCCCGGGCCAGGGCGGCGGCGATGGTCTCCAGGTCATAGTCGGTGGTGGCCACCAGCTCACCGATCCGGCCCAGGAACGTCCGGAGCTCGGAACGGGAGGTGAGGCCGTGGCGCTTGGTCCGCCACATGACGTCGGACCGCCGGTAGTCGCCGTCGGTCATCTGCCAGTCGAGGAAGCCGGCCTCCTCGCACATGACCTTGACCCCGTACACGTCGTCGGTGGTGCGCATGAAGGCCCAAGGGGTTCGGGTGGTGGCCTGAAGGAAGTCCATGGGGATGCCGGGGAGCAGGGCATAGGACACTGCGGTCACCGCGGCATTGTCGTAGGCGTTGTCGAGGATGGTTGGCAGGTCGTCACCCAGGAATCGGTTGATGGGCTTGTCGGGATCGACCTGGGTTCCCCGCCGCACCGTGTCGTGATTGGCGCATCCGCTGATCCAATTGCCCCCGTACTCGATGATCTGTTCGACCCGCCACCACTTGTCGGACCAGAATCCATCCAGCATCGGGGTGTTGTGGGCGAAGATCAGGGGACCCCACTGATAGGTGTCGGGCTGAAGCTCGATGACGTCGCGGTAGCTGGACGAGGTCTCCCACCCTTCGTCGGGCCACGGTCGGCCGTCCTCGAAGATCATCCACATGTGCCGGGTGTGGGGCCCGATCTCCTGGGGCACATCGCTCATCGACCGGAGGTAGTCGTCGTCGTAGGCCACCTGACCGGCCCGAGGGTCGTAGAACTTGAAGTCCTGGGCCCCGTCGACGCGCAAGCCGTCACAGCCGGTGTTGACCCGGCGTCGCTGCATCTCCAGCAGGATGGCCCGCACCGTCGGGTCCTGATGATTGAGATCCTGTCCGTACATGTTGGGGCCCTTGAAGAACCGGCTGGGCAACACCTGGAGAGCTTGGTTGTCGGCGTGACCGTAGACCAGATCGTAGATCAGCATCATCGGTTCGGGCAGGGCGTGAAGAGCCTCGGCCAAGGCCACCAACTCGTCGGGGCGGCGGGTTCGCAGCAGCGACGGGTTCACGGCCGAGGACGAGGCCACGACGGTGTCGTAGCCCCAGTTCCTGTTCTCGGGGTGACGCAGCAGCACTCCGACGAGACCGGCCATCTCGTCGATTTGTTCCACCACCGAGAAGGTGGGTGAGGCACCGGGTCGCTCGATGGTGGGATCCACCGGCAGGGGTTGGATGGCGTCGTAGTTGACGTAGACCTGCTCGGCCGGGTCCAGCGACCGGCCACGGCGTTGCTTGTCGCCGATGGCCCGATAGGTCTCGGCCAGATCGGCCAGGGTGCCCCCGGCGGTGGCGGTGGGAATGTGGAGTTCGAGAATCGACGTCGGTGGCGTCGGGTCGGTGGCGAAATGATCGAGGTCGACCCGGTTCCGCTGCAGAGTGATCATGTCGTAGACCTCGGCCGGGGCGAAGGAGCCGTAGGGAACCGAGTCGGCCAGCAGATCGTGCACGGTGATGGTCTCACCGGCCGGGGTGGTGGCCTGAACCCAGTAGAAGCTTCCGGCCCGCTCGGCGTTGCCGGCCCGGATGCCGTCGACCACGGCCCACAGGTAGTCGCCGTCGTGGATCAGGGGCACCTCACAGTGGTGGAACGTGGCCGCTTGCAGGGGTCGGGTGAAGTCGATGTCGTCGACCGGGGTGAAAAGGTGGAGCTGGATGATCTTGTCCACGATGCGCTGTTCACCCAGCTCGGGGGCCCAGAACCCGAAGCCGGTCAGCCCGGTGTCAGGGTCGTGGTGGGCGCCGAGGAGGCGGGCCAGGTGCTGGCGGGACTCGAATGAGGTCAGCTCGGGGTTGGCTCGGATCTCGGCCGCCGTGGCCACCAGCTTCTCGGTCGCCGCCTCATCCCGGGTCGGAGCCGGCAGGTCGACGACGTCACTTGGTGCCTGTGTCATGGTTGCCATCATCCTCCCCGTTGTCGTGTGCCCTGTCGGTTGGCCCGGTTTTGTCACAATGCCCCTGTCAACATCTTTGCCCTCCGTGCCCGATCGGACAACCTGCTATCCATCGAGGGGGAAAAGGCAGAAGGGGTGGCCCGCAGGATCGAGCATGACCCGCACGTCGCGTTGGGGCTGATGAGCGGTCGGCGTCGCTCCAAGCTCGACGGCCCGGGCCACCGCCGCCTCCAACTCACCCGTCCCACCGGCCACACCGATGTCGAGGTGCATCATCATCTGCTGATGGTCGGGGGCCGGGGGCCACGTCGGTGCCGTGAATCCCTCCTCGGACTGGAACGACAGCCCGGGCCCGCCATCGGGGTTGCGGAGGATGATCCAGTCGCCGTCGTCGCTGTCGACTCCGACCGACCAGCCCAGCAGCCCGGCGTAGAACCGGGCCAAATCTCGGGCGAAGGGAGCGCCGATGACGGTATTGCACATTTCGAATCGGGACGGTTGCTGCCGGCTCATCGACCGTCGAGCAGTTCGATCAGGGCGTCGAGCAGTCCGGCCTCGGTGTAGGGTTCGGCCAGCATCGTGACATCGATGGCCAGGGCCCGGGCCCGGGTGGCGGTGCGGGGTCCAATGCAGACCACGATCGGGGGGACAGCGGTGTGACCGAACCGGGCCACGAACCGTTCCACCGTCGAGGGCGAGGTGAAGGCAATAGCGTCGGCGGAGGCCACATCGTCCCGAAGTCTGGCGTCCTCGGCACGATCACCGCCGCCGGCCGGGGCCGAGGTCCGGTACGCCACCACCTGGTCCACCTGATAGCCGCGGGTCCGAAGCCCCTTGGCCACCGTCGGTGCCGCCAGTTCGGCCAGGGCGGCCAGCACCCGGGGCGGGCCGCCCACCAGGTTGGTGTCGGGAGCGGGGAACTGCTCGACCAGGTCGGCAGCAGTGGCCTTCGAGGGGACGAACGACACCGGCCAACCCTGCGCGGCGGCGGCCGCTTCGGTGGCCGGGCCGACCACGGCCAATGCCACGTGAGCCGGCCAGCTGGTCGACTCGGCGGAGTCCCCGACCCGTTCAAGGGCCCGCGCCATTGCCCGAACCCCGTTGGCCGAGGTCAGCACTACCCAGTGGTAGAGATCGAGGTTGGCGGCAGCGGCGAGCAGGGCGTTGCCCTTGTCGGCCGGGGCCTCGACCTCGATCATGGGCACGCTGACGGCGGCCAGGCCGTGGCCGTCGAGTTTGTCGGCCAGGCGGCGGTTGTCCTCGTCGGCCCTGGTCAGTACGACGACCGGCCTCGACCGTTCGACCGATCGACGCTCCGAGCTCGGTCACGGGCCGGTGTTGGGTTCGGTCGTGATCCAAGCCATCAGATCGCAGCCTCGAGGCGTTTGCGCAGAGCGCGGGCCAGGACTCGACCCGGCTCGGCCGACGGCACGCCCACCTCCACATGGCGCTGCAGGTTGTTGCACTCTTCGTCGGCCAGGATGCCCCGGATGGTGATGTGGACCTTGCCCTCGACGGCCGAGACGTTGGCGTGGGCTCCGGCCGGCAGGGTGCAGTCGCCGCCCAGTTCGGCCAGGAACGATCTCTCGGCCTCGACGGCAAGGGCAGTCACCGGATGGTTGATCTTGGCCACCAGGTCCCGCAGATCGCGACGCTCGGCCGGAACCTCGACCGCCAACGCTCCCTGTCCGACCTGGGGCACGAAGTCGACCGGGTCCAGGATCTCCATGGTCCGTGGTGCGAGGCCGAGCCGCTCCAGTGCCACCGCGGCCATGATCAACCCGTCGGGACACGACGAGTTGTTGATGGGCTGGGTGTCGCCGGGCCGAGGCGCCGAGGTGGGCGCATCGACGTGCTCGACGATTGCTTCCAGCCGGGCCAATCGTGTGGCGATGTTACCCCGTAGTTCGCAATACCCGATCTGCGGGTGGCGGGCCCGGAGCAGGGCCCGGCGTCGATTGGAGCCGGTGGCGACGACCATTGTCCGGTCGACGGTCTCGACCGCCTCATCCAGCTGGGCTGTTGTGACCCCGACCAGGGCGTCGCGGGGATCGCCCCGCTCAGGATAGGCGGCCACCACCAGACCGTCGGGGGTGAGGGCTTGGAGATCCTTTGCCGAGTGCACGGCCAAATCGGCATGACCGGCCAGCACCACCTGCTGGATCTCCTTGGAGAATGCCCCCTTGCCGCCGAGTTGGGCGATGGTGGTGGTCAGATCGAGGTCGGCGAAGGTGTCCGAGGGCACGATGACGACGTCCAGCGCCGGCTCGACTTGGCGGAGCAGCTGGGCGACATGATTTGCTTGCCACAGGGCAAGCGGGCTCTTGCGGGTCGCGATCCTGAGTTCCGTAGAGGTCAGGGTAACGGCTACGTTGGAGCGACAGGCCGCCGAGCCCGGCGGAAAACCCCTCGACATTCGACCAGATCAGCAACCAGCGACCGGACCATCCGGAGCTTCAGGAGGACCACATCATGAGCGAGAACGCCGAGAAGGCTTACGAGGCCATCAAGTCACAGATCGGCGGCGAAGCCAAGGCCGGGGACTGGCTGATGATCGACCAGCAGCGGATCAACGACTTCGCCGACGCCACCCTTGATCATCAGTTCATCCACATTGACACCGAGAAGGCGGCCCAGACCCCGTTCGGGGGCACCATCGCCCACGGTTTCCTGACCCTGTCGCTGCTGGTGTATCTGTCGCAGTCGATTCCCAGCGACATGCCCGCGCCCGAGGGTCTGCTCATGGGGGTCAACTACGGCCTCAACAAGGTCAGGTTCATCAACCCGGTGCCGGTCGATTCCCGGGTCCGGGCCACATCCCGGGTCATCGACGTCACCCTCAAGGGCAACTCGGTCGACCAGATCAACGAGATGACGGTGGAGATCGAGGGCCAGGAGAAACCGGCCCTGGTCGCCGAATGGATCATGCGCTTCGTGTTCGCCTAGTTTCGCGTCGCGCTCGGCCCCTTGTGTTCGTCGACCGGCCCCGGAGCGATTACGTTTCGGGCCGATAGGTCGTGAGTGTTGGCGCCGACCTGAGTTTGTAGGCCAGCTTGTTCATGGCGGTTTCCGATATCCGGTGCTCCTCGTCCACGCCGAGTCGGTCGAAGATGCGATAACTTATCTGATCCGGTCGTAGATCGGCGGCCCTGGGGATCACGTGAAGGTGCACGTGGCGGTGTTCGGGATGCTCGGCGAACTGGACGATGTAGGTCCTCTCACACCCGGTGATTGCTTCGAGAGCGGCTGAGACCTTGGCAATCAGCGGGCCGAGTTCCTGTGCCTCGCCCTCGGACATCTGGGATACCGCAGTGACGTGGCGCCGGGCCACCAGGACCAGCCAACCTTCCAGTGAGGTGTCGTAGGCGTGGACCAGATCCCAACCCTCGGTCCGAATGATGCTGTCCCACGGCGGTGCATGGCCGTCGTCTCGCCGCTTGATCAGCTCGCAGGTCATACAGCGATCCATGAGTGAAGTCTGGCACTTGAGCGGCGCCGGCGGCATCACATGGCCGAGCCGGCCGCCATTCGATGACGGGAGTGTGGCACCCAGGTCGTGCCCATCCCTGGCGGTCTCGACCGGTCGACGCAGACCGGGCGAGACGGTTTCCTGAGTGCCGATGGGAGCCCGTTGCCGGTGCCGAAAGAGTCTGCGCTGATATCTGGAATCTCGACCAGCACCGCACGTTCGACGCCGTCGTCGTGGAAGGAACGCCAGATGAGCCGTCTCGACCGGTCGGCGCGGCGGTGCGGGCCCGCCAGCCCGGACCGAGGCCGGCACCTCGTCGGCGAGCCGACGATGGCGACCCGATGCCTCGGTGCCCGGGTGCCTCGATGGCAGGGCTGCTCGGGTGCTCAGACGGGGGCAGGATGTCGCGGGCTACGGACAGCAACGGTGCCGGCGGCGATCGTCCAGATCATACCCACCGGCACGATGAGGAACCCGAGGCTGGCGACCATGCCGAAGAACAGCGAGACGAGGCTGACCAGCCCTGCCGCTCCGCACACCCAGGCCAGGGCGACCAGCCATGACGGCATCCACGTGCGACGATTGGCGAGGCCCAACAGGACGGGACCCACGCCGAGCAGGACGACGGTGGCGACGTCATCGAGGCGCGCCCCGAGGAAGGCGAGTGCGTCGGCCAGCGCTGGGTCGTCGGCGCCCGATTCGGCCAGGCGGGTCAGTGCCACCATGGACATGAAGGCGGGGACGGCGAGGGCGGCGCCGATGGCGTAGCTGGCTCGGGCCGCGCCGGACGCCGGGTCATCGCGCCGACCGGTGAGGAGGGCTCCACCGAGGGCGAGCACGAATACGCCGGCCATCCAGATGGTGTGGGCCGCGTGCAGGGTCGAGGCCGATGCCGCTGCGTCGGCCAGGTAGGTTCCGGCCTGGACGTCGCCGTCGACCAGGCCCCACAGGTCGGCATCGGCGATGCTCCAGGCGATGGCGCCGGCGATCATCGTGGCGGCACCGGCGATGGCGGTCAGCCCGGCGGCCCGATGCGGGGCTGCGGTCGTGGCCACTCCGGCCGTACCGTCGTGCGCGACGGTGGGACCGGCGTCGGCCGGCCCGTGCCGGGTCGTGTCGGGGTTCGTTGCTGTCATGGTCATGCTCCTCGGTTTCGGATCGGAACGGGTTGGTGCCCCGGCGGGGCTCGGGTGGGTTGTCTACGCCGACGCGGCGTCGATGATTCGGACGGTGGCGGCGCTGGGGTCGACCTCGACGAGATCGCCGTCGGCGATGCAGGCGGTGGCCCGGCCGGTTCCGACCACCGCGGCGACGCCGTATTCCCGGGCCATGATCGCGGTGTGGGACATCGGTCCACCGTGGTCGGTGACGATGGCGCCGACGAGGGCGAACACGGAGTTGTAGGAGGGCGAGGTAAAGGGGGCGACAAGGACGTCGCCCGGCTGGAGTCGGCCGAGGACATCGACCGGGGAGCGGACGACGCAGGCCCGTCCCCGGTAGGGGTCCGAGCCGATCCCGACCCCGGCGAGCATGGGAGCCTCCCGCGACCCGGGAGCGTGGGTGCCACCCCCGGCCGCCCCCTCCATCGCATCGATGACCGCCAGCATCGCGCCACCCAAGGTGGCCAGTGGACCGGGGAACGCGTCGAGCGGCGGTGGGGGTGATTCCGGCCCCAGATTGCGGGGAGGGTCGGCCCGCTCGATCAGGTCACGGTGGCGTCGGCGCCCGGCCAGGTCCTCGGCGGTCGGGCCAGCGCCATCCAGGGCGGGCCGGACCTCCCCGCGCTCGAGCTCGACGGCGTGGTCGGCGGCGTTCGCTCCGCCCCGCTCCACCAGCCGTCTGCCGACCTCGAGCAGGCCACGCCGGATCAGACCCGCCGGCCAGTTCCAGGCGACGCCGACGCTGTCATCGCGCTGGGTGAGACCGTGGCGGGCCTCGGTCAGGGCATCGTCGAACCGAGGCCGGTCGGTCGCCGGGACCCTGGCCCGAAGAGCCCCGGGGTCTGGCGCGTCGATCGACGCCGGCACGGGCCTCGCCCGGAGCAGGGCACGGAGCTGGAGCTCGGGCTGCTCCGCCAGGACTGGCGAATCGATGTCATCGCTCGCCAACAGCCGCCAGGCCGTCAGGCTCGTCCACCTCTCGACCGCGGAGGCGACCTCGGGGCCGAGCCCGGCCACCTCGTCGAGCGACGACGGCACCGGGCCGGCCCGTTGGATCGCGGCGGCGACCGGGGCCAGCAGCCACTCGGTCTCGACGGTCGCCGGTGAGGCACCGCGCAGGGCGGCCGAGGCCTCGCTTGCCGGGATCCCCCAGTCGGCACAGGCGTGGAGGAACAGCCCGACCGGGATCAGGTCGCCGCCGTGGTTGGCGAAGCTCTCGACCGCCAACGCCAGGAAGTTGGCGACCAGGTCGTCGACGTGGCGCGCTAGACCGTCGTCGTCGAGCGCGGCGAGGTCGACCCGTTGGAGCGCCAGGTTCGCATCGACGGCTCGGGCCCGCTGCTCGTCGAACCACCAGGCGACGTCGCGGCGCCACGCTCGATTGGCCAGTGCCGAGGCGGCCACCAGGTTGCGCCGCCGTAGCTCGGGGTGCAGGCGAGCCAGCAGCTTCAACAGCAGACGTGGGGGCGCTCCGCCGGAGGACCCGGGCTTCTCGCCGACGGCCAGGATCCTGACGTAGCCGAGACCGTGGACGTCGCCCATGATGGCGCCGGCCAGCGGCAGACCGTACCGCTCCATCATGCGCGGCATGCCTTCCTCGAATGCCCGCTTCTGGAGGGGCCACATGAAGGCGGTGATCGGCCGCAGACCGTGATGGGTTGTGTCGAGTCTCCACGAGCCGGGGCCCGGGGCCGTGAAGCTGAGGGCAATCCGTCGCTCGGTCGTCGTCATCGTCCACTCCATCGCTCAAATTGATGTCATGTATTCTGCTATGAATATTCACAGCTTGCATTGAGAGATGATGTTTTGTCAAGATGGCATCGTGAACGACCGCCGCCGGTATCAGAGCGCCTACCGCGAGGCACAGATGGAGCAGACCCGTCTCCTGATCCTCGACACGCTGGCCGAGATGGTCGCCGAGGATGGGTTCGAGGGGATCGTCGTCAACGATCTGGCGGAGCGTGCCGGTTTGGCGGCCCGCACCGTCTACCGCCACTTCCCCGACCGCAACGCCCTGCACGACGGGTTGAGCGACCGCGTGGTCGAGCTGGTCGGCTGGTCATCGCCCGATCTCGGTGATCTCGGCCATTGGCCCCAGGCCGTGGAATCGGCCTACCGGGACTTCGACACGCACGAGATCGCCAGCTCCGTCCTGGCCAAGCTCAACGCCGTGCGGGCCCGGACCTCGGCCGATTCGGTGCGGAGGCGAGCCGCCTTCCGCGAGCAGGTCCAGGCTGCGTTCCCCCATCTCGATCCTGGGGACCAGGAGGCCATGATGGCGGTCCTCCTCCTGGTCGGCTCGTCCCGGACCTGGCTTCGCTTCAAGGAGGAGCTCGACCTGACCGGGGAGCAGTCGGGTCCCGTCATGCGCTGGATCCTCGAGCTGGTCTTGGCCGATGTCGAGCGCCGAGGTCGGGTGATGCCGGCCGACGGGAACCAACGCCAGAGCTAATCGACCGGGCCACGGCGGACGAGTCGCCCGATCCGACCCAGCCGGTGGACGCCCTCGACGTCGTGGCGCTCAGGCGACCAGGCCCGTCGCCGCTCGATCACGGTCGGGTCGCCGCTGGTTTCGATCGGGTAGTGCGTGGGAGAGAACGACGGAACCATCCACCGCTCACTGAGTTCTCGGGCGTGGTCGAGCCATCTGGGCACCGGGTGAGCGCTGGCCCGGGAGACCGTTGCATTCACTGCGGTCGGGTCTTGCCACGCAGGCACCTATCGGACGCACAAGATCACTGCCGCCTGGTCCCCGCAAACCACTCACAGTGACCGGGAGACAGTCGCCGACCGGGCAGGGACCGTCTAGACATCCCACGAGTCGTCGTGTCAAGCGGCTTGTTGTTGGGGGTGGGTTTGTCGGTGGTCCCAGGCGGTGTGTTCGTCGTAGTGGGTCCGGTGGTGGAGGCAGCCGTGGAGGATGCGACGAGGCGGTTGCCGAGTGCCCGTAGGGCCTGGTGGTGGGTGTCCCTGTTGGGCGGTCGTAGTAGGCCCGGGCTCCGGGGCTGGGCGGTCAGGGTGGCGAAGGCCCATTGGAGCAGGCGTCGGCCAGGCGCCGGTTGCGGGCGTAGCGGGCCAGGACGGCCCGGTGTTTGCCGGATGCTCGGGTGATGGGTGACATGCCGGAGTAGTTCTTGCGAGACTTGGGGTTGGCATAGCGGTTCGGGTCGTCCCCCGAACTCGCCCAGCACCCGGGCGCCGAGTGTCATCCCCAGTCCTGGCAGGGAACGGATGATCTCAGCGTCCGGGTGGTGCTCAAAACGGTCAGCCAGGCCGGCCTCGAGGACCTGGGTCTGGTCGACCAGGGTCGTGATCGCCGCAACCAGGGCGGCCACGGTCGCTCCCGTGGCATCAGCCACCAACGGGGCAGCTGGAGGTGTGAGCCGCCCTGGGTTGATTGGAGGCTCCATGTCTTGGAAACGAGGATGGAGTTATGCCACGAGAGAAGTCACCTGGGAAGCCGACGACGCGTCGGTACACCGATTCGGAGAAGGATCAGGCGGTCCGGTTGGTCCGCAAGCTGCGCGAGGAGCTCGGCACCGATCATGGGACGGTGCAGCGTGTGGCGGCCCAGCCCGGCTACGGGGGTGGAGTCGGTGCGGACGTGGGTGCGTGAACGCGACGTCGCCGGCCAGCTGGGCGATGTACGCGCCGGCCTCGGTCTCCAACGCTGCAGCCAGCATGCGCCGGGCACCCTCACGGCAGATCTCGTCCAACACCGACGCCGGCTCCTCGCGCGTCGATTCATCAGTCACTACTCTCAACATCGGCGTTCCTTCCTCGCCGGGGCGGCAACCCCAGCGATCACTCGTTTCGTTCAACGAGGAAGGTACGTCGCGCCCTCGAACAGGTGGCCGATCCACAACTTCAGGTCATGCCTCCCCGCCCCCATCCGGACACGCTGCTCCCCACTCAGACGAGAAGAGCCGACAATGCGCTTGCGGCGCAGGTCGGCACGACCTGATGGCGGGCCGGCCTTAGCTGGGCTAGTACGGTGATGGGCTGGTGCCGGCAGGAGGGGAGTGGCTCATGAAGCGCATCTGGGTTGTGATGGCGGCGATGCTGGCAGTGCTCAGCGCTTGTGGCAATGACGACGATTCGACCGCTTCGGATATCGTCCCTGAAGCCGACAGTGATGCCACAGCTGGGTCCACCGACGGCGGGTCGAGCGAGCCTGGTACGGCCGGCGGGAACGAAGCTGGCGTTTCGGTTGGCGACGTTCCACCGCCCGGGACGGCCACGGCGTCGGTCGATGGACTCGACCTCATTTTCGACGTACCGAACGCAGTGTCACCGTGCTCGATCGCCGACGACTCAATCACCTTCGGGTTCGGAGTGGACGGTGAGGAGTTCACGCTCGCCGCTGGCGCCAACCGCGTCGATGGTGGGTGGATGGGCAGCATCGCCCTCGACATCGCCAATCCCGACGGCGAGACCGGGCCAATCGCGTACTATCCCGCCCCGGGCGAGAACGGCGTGCTCGACGAATCGTTTAGGACCCGAATACGACATCGTCGAGCCAGTCACCGTGAACATACTGGCAGGGACTGAGATCCCTGGTGGAGCACCCCCCGCTGCGCCGAAGACGCGCCCGAGCGGCTGCCGTCTCGGCAACAGAGCGGGGCACACTGCACAACCGCCCCGTCTCGCCCGCGCAATCAAGATATACTATATATCTAATATTTCAGCCAATAAACGTGTACAGATCGAACTGATGTTTGCTACAGTAGGGGCATGACCGACGGCGGGTCGCCACCAGAAGCTCACAGCGACGATCTGACGCTGTTGGAGACCACACTCGATGCGGTGGTGGCAACCGACCTCGATGCCTACTCTGTGGCCGAGCTGTTGGATCGGGCCTGCCGACTTCAAAGGTTGTCGGCCCGAATCGATGCGGCCCGAGCGGCCACGCTGGCTGCGGGGGACTCCGCAGCGGAAGCACCGGGCGTGCTGCGCCAGCTCGGGTTCCGTACTGCGTCGCAGGTTGTGGCGGCTGAAACCGGGGCACCTTCTCGGGAGGTCCACTCAACCGCTCGCACCGGGCAATGGCTGGACAACTTCCCGCTCTTCGCCACCGCGGCTGCTGAGGGCGTGTTGACCCTGCGCCATCTGCGGGAATTGAGGAGCTTGGACAAGCCCGACCGGCGCGATGCTCTGGTGGCGTCCCAGGACGAGCTGGCGGCTGCTGCTCGGGATCACGACTTTGTGGAGTTCACCAACCGGCTCACCGTGTGGTTGATCAACCACACCGACGCCGCCGAGTTGAAAGAACAGGTCAAGAAGACGTCGTGCACGTGGAACACCAACACCGACGGGTCCATCGACGGGCGGTTCCATCTGGATCCGCTGTCAGCGGCCGCAGTGGGCACCGCGTTGGGTGATGAGATGCAGCGACTGTTCCGCCAACAATCCGAAGGGCCCGGCAACGCCGAGACGCCGAATCGGCGGCGGGGTCAAGCCCTGGTCGGCCTGGTTGTGGGTGGGGCTGAAGCCCCGGGGTCGGCCACCACCACCCCGCTGGTCAACCTGGTGATCGGCCGGAAGGTCCTGGAGAACTTCCTGGAGCGGTACCTGGACCCCGACACACCGGTACTCGACATCGATCGTGATGATCCCGACTACCGGTGTGAACGGATCGATGGGACGCCGATCCACCCTGATCTTGCGTTTGTGGCCACCGCAGTGGCCGAGTTCGAACGGGTCGTGCTCGACGAACGATCCCGGATGATCGACATGTCGGTCAAATCCCGGGGGTTCCCCGCCTGGATGAAACGAGCGTTACTGATCACCGCCAGAGCCAGATGCAGAACCCGCGGCTGTGACTCGGTATGGCCTTGCTTCGCAAGTCCAACCCGAGTTTGCCTGCGGCAACTCGCCCACTCAACGCCGGATCCGGCGATGTTTGCCGAAGGCAAACTCGGGTTTGCCGGACGAAGTACGGCAAAACTGTTATCCGGACAACAAATGGAAGGCGAGTTTGGCTCAGCCAAACTCGGGGTGGCGGCCACACCGCGACCACGTACAGGCCGTGGCCTGAACCGTCAGTCTCGCGCCGCTCCACACCTGAACCTTGAAAACCGAATAGACCCCCGGGCCGAGACCCGGGCCCGGGGACGGCATCAACCTTGGCCTGGACACCGACTCAGCCCGGTACGGGCCCGTCGACATCGACGAAATACTCGAAGCCACGCTCGGCCGCGGTGGCGCGTTGCTGGTAGAAGCTGAGAATCTGCAGCTCGGTGGCCAGGTCGACCCGGCGGACCACAACCCCCTCGGGGACGTGCAACGAATCGGCGGTGAAGTTGAGGATCGACGGCACCCCGGCCGCCACCACGGCGTCGGCGACCTCCTGGGCCGCCTCGGGAGGCGTGGCGATGACCGCCACCAGAATGCCGAGCTGGTCCACCACCGCCGGCAGCTGGTCGAGATGGCGCACCGTCAGTCCCGCCACCTTGGAGCCCACCTTGGCGGCCCCGACATCGAACAGGGCCAGTACCGGGAACCCCCGCTCCGACAGCCCGGCGTAGTTGGCCAGGGCCCGGCCCAGGTTGCCGACACCGATGACGGCGACCGGCCACTTCTGGTTCACCCCCAACACCAGGCCGATCTGATGCAGCACGTGCTTAACGTCGTAGCCCACGCCCCGGGTCCCCCCGATTTCCAGACTCGACAGGTCCCGTCGCAGGGTGGCCGAGTTCACCCCGGCCAGCTCCGCCAGTTGCTTCGACGACACGCTGGCCACGTCGTCGGCGGCCAGGTCGACGAGGGAACGCAGGTAGGTTGGCAGCCGGGAAACCGTTGCTGACGAGACAGGACCGTCGCTCATGGGCCAAGACTACGCCCCTGCTTTCACAAATGCACAAGCCACCAAACGCTTCCGGCTGTTCCTCGAAAACGACCTCAACCGGGTCTACTCCGGATCACTGGGGCGGTTGGCCGCCGCCGAACTCCACTACGTGGCCGAGGCCAGATTGGGCCAACAGCTCGACATAGAGATCACCACCTTCGGGCGGGCCAACCTACTCGAGTTCGAGTCATCGGCTGACGTGCTGCCGATCCTTGGAGGCCTCTCCAGCTCCCTGGTGGTAGTGGTGGACGGCACCCTACACCCGCTGGACGACAACCTGACCTATGGCACCGAGTTGGCCACGACCCAGCGCTACAAGGGCAAGACCAATGAGCGGCTGACCCGGGCCATGGTCACCATCGCCGCCGCCGTGGCCGGTGAGTGCAACCACATTCTCGACCCCATGTGCGGGAGGGGCACCACGTTGAACTGGGCCCTGGCCTACGGTCACCACGCCACCGGCATCGAGGCCGACCGCGGCGCCCTCGACCAGTACGACACGTTCATCACCAACTGGGCCAAGCGAGCCAGGCTCCCCCACCGTCGGACCTCCTACCGCAAGGGCAACGCCGAACACCGTCACCTGACCATCGAGCTTGCCGTCGACCGCAGCGCACAGAAGGCGGGCGAGACCCAAACCGTGCAGACTTTTGTGGCCGACGGGGGCGACGGCACCCTACCGATCAGGCGAGGCTCGGTCGACGCCGTGGTGGCCGATCTCCCCTATGGCGTCCAACATCACGACCCCGACTCCGTCGAACTGGTGGATCGGCTGGCTCCCACCTGGAGGCGCTGGCTCCGTCCCGGGGGCAGCGTGGTCCTGGCCTGGAACACCAGGCGGGCCGGCCGGGATCGGCTCACCCAGGGACTCGTCGACTCGGGGTTTCATATCCTCCCCGAGCCGATCTCGATGGCTCACCGGGTGGACGCCACCATTCGCCGTGACGTGCTAGTCGGTAGAATCGGGGCCCCGACGTCGTAGCTCCTCCAGGTCGGTCATGGCCTCCCGGAGCTTGCCGATCCACTCGGCCTCGTTCTCGGCCACGAGACGGACACACCAGGCCAGGGCCTCGCTGCGAGAGCGGGCCACCCCGGCATCGATCAGGGTGTCGAGTACGGCTCGATCCTCCATGCCCAAGCGGGTCATGACCGGCACGTTGGCGGTGGTGAAGGCGGCATGCTTGTCGCCGCAGGTGACCGCCCACGACACGTGCCGTAGGTACAGACCCTGGGCACGGTCGGCGATGGCCATGCGCTGCTCCCGGGTCTCCTCCCGAAAGGCGGCGATGCGGGCATGAGCGGCGATGGCCTGATCGTCACCTTCGGCCACTTTGGGCATCGCCAGCTGGCCGGTGACCAGGATCTCGTCCCGGTCGAAGACCACCGACGCCGGCTCCACGAACCAGTCGTCGGGCAGGTTGCCGGCAAACCAGGCGCCGAGTTCCTCCCTGGTTACCTCGGGCGGCTCGATGTTGCGTCGACCTCGACCCCGCATACCGCGTTTCATGTGTTGTTTCCTTTGCGTTCTCATCATGTGCTCCTTAGCAGTGTAATGATGTAATCACCATTACCCAATGCGCGGGAAGCAACGAATATTCCCGATCCGGGAAAAAGCTAGAGACCCTCGAGCAGACGGTTCCGACGAAGCTTGCCGGTCGGCCCCAGCGGCAGTGACGGCGCGATCACGAAACGGTGGGGAATCTTGTACCGGGCGAGGCGTTCCTCACAGTGGGCCCAGATCTCGGCCTCGTCCACCGTCTCGGCATTGGCGGGCACGATGAAGGCCACGACCGCCTCGCCCGTACTCTCCGACGGCTCGCCGACCACGCCGACCTGCCCTACCGAGGGGTGGGAGGCGATGGCGACCTCGACCTCGGCCGGGAACACGTTGAAGCCGGACACGATGATCAGGTCCTTCTTGCGGCCCACGATGGCCAGGCAGCCGTCCACATCGACCACGGCCTGGTCGCCGGTGCGCAACCACCCGTCCGCGGTCCGGGAGAAGTGGGGGGCCGACTCACCCCAGTAACCGGGGGAGATCATGGGCCCTCGTAGCCATAGCTCGCCGGGGTCGCCGACCAGGCAGTCGTGCTCGTCGTCGTCCACGATCCGGGCCTCCATACCGGGCAGGAGATGTCCGACCGAACCGATGGGAGGATCCTCCATCCCCAGGGTCGATGCCCCCACTGCCGAACTCTCGGTCAGGCCGTAGCCGTCGTGGAGGATGAGGCCGAGACGCTCCGACACCGTGACCGCCAGTGCCGCGGGCAGGGCGGCCGCCCCTGATACCGCCATCTCGACGGTGGAGAAGTCGGAGGCCTTGGCCCCGGCATCAATCAGCCGCTGCCACAATGCCGGGGGGCCGGCCACGATGGTGGCCCCATGGGTGCGGATGAGCTGCAGGGTGCGGACCGGGTCGGAATAGTCCTCGAGCACCACCGTGGCTCCCAGCAGCAGCCCGAGGTGCAGGACCATGTTGATACCGAACACATGGAACAAGGGGATGACGGCGAGCAGGGTGTGGGGTCTTCCGATGAAGTCCACGGGCTGGGAGATCACCGACTGCAGGCTGGAGGCGAGGTTGCGATGGGTGAGAATGGCCGGCTTGGAGGCACCGGCCGTACCGCTGGTGAACATGAGCAGTGCCGGCGTGTCGACCTCCACCGGAGCCACCGAATACGGCGAGTCGGGCGCCGACTCGGGCAGAGGACCGATGCGGCGGTCGGCCAGGTCCTGATTGACGGTGGCCACCGACGGCCAGAGGAAGTCGGTGTCGGGCCCGACGTAGACGGCGGCCGGATCCACCATTTCCAGCTGAGGCACCAGCTCGCCGGCCGGCGACGCCGGGTTGAACGGCACGCTGACCGCCCCCAACGCCATGGTGGCCAGATGTACAGCGACGAAATCGATGCTGTTACCGGTGAGGAGGCCGACCCGGTCACCGGGCCCCACCCCGGCGTCGACCAGGTGGGCCTGCCACCGGCTGACGAGGTCACGAACCTGGTCGTAGGTGTACTGTCCGTTCCGTCCGATAATGGCGGTCGCCTCACCTGATCCCCGTAGCAGATAGGCCGCTACGTTCGGCTGTCCACCCGTTTCCGCTTCGCCACGTTCGGTCATCACCAAACCTTACCTGATCGTTCCAGTTGTGCCCGTCTGCCCATTGGCGCTACAACATAAGGTCGTGGCGGACACCCAACCAGCAGTAGCAGCGCTGACCAAAAAAGACATGGCAAACGACTACAGGATCCGGTTCGATCGAAGCCGGGCTCAATTGAGAATCCCGGCATCCTTCGTGCCCGAGAGTCTGCGGTTTGCCCATTCTCTGCAGTATGCGCTCAATCGGGCCGAGAAGATCCAGGCCTCCGACTCCAAACTCGTGCACGAACTGCGATCGGCCGGGGTGATCGTGAACGACGATCTCGATCCCATTGCGGCCGAGCTGCTGAACGTGGCCAACCACGCCAGCCTGATCATCAAGGTCCAGCTGGCCTACGGTCCGGAGTCGAGTTCGTCCACCATCTGGGCCACCCCTCGGCGGGCCGTCGTCTCGGCCCCCCTCGACCCCGACGTCGCCGAGTTTCGTCCCATCGACGTGTTCCAGTTGCCGTACATCCTCAGCGATCTGATGGTGGCCCGATCGCCGAAGTTCGTCGGCGAAGCCCCCATCTCGGTCAGCACCCAGGCCGTGGCCCGGGCCGAGGAACAGCTGGGCGACCTCAGCGAGGCCACGGCCACGCTGGTCGAAGCCGGCCTATCCAATGAACAGGCCGAGCGGGTCCTGGGTTTCCAGGCCGCCAGCGTCCGCCGGTGGCGGGTCAGCTCCACCTGGTCCACCGACCACGGCCAGGATTCATCCGAGCTGCGGGGCCTGGACGCCGACGGACATGGGCAGTGGCTTGTGGCCATGACCGGCAGTCGGGAGGAGAAGGGCCAGATCACCTTCACCCCGCTGGGCCACGGTGACCTCATGCGGGCTCTGCGATCGGTGCTACCCCGAAGCTGGATCGGCACCCCGCTCAACAAGCAGCCGACCGAGTAACCTCAGCGGGCCAGCACGAAGAACTGGATGACCCCGGCGGCCAGAATGGCCAACAGGAGGATGCCGAGGGTGATCACGATCGAAGGCCGCATGATGCTCAGGGTACTTCGTCGGGCCGGCGACGGGTCGGTGACAGACTCACCGGTGATGACGCGGTCGGGCGATCCCCGGCGGCCGGCCGCAGCGTGATCTGACTGCCCTCGCCGAGCTGGAGTTCGATGGCGGCCGAACTGCGATCCACGGCCAGGGCCAACAGGCCGTAGGAGTCGACGACGAGGCCGACACCACCGGTGGGAATGTCGCCGAAGGTGCCGACCCGCATGGCGGTGCGGGGCAGGCGCCCTCCCTCCACGGTCACTGCCTCGGGCCACTCGGCGATCTCCTCGGGATCGACGTTGAGCTGAGCATTCCCGAACCGGTCGATCCACAGCACCTCGGCCTCGATGCCACCATCGTCGGTGGGCTGGCTGACCGGGAGCAGACCGGGCGTGAGCAAGGCCGGATCGATGGCGGTCCCCAACCGGTCCAGCTCCACACCCAGACACAGGTGGGCCGCCACCGGGGCGAAGATGTCTCGGCCGTCGAAGGTGGCGGCCACATCGTCGAGATGAAACTCGGGGTTGTCCAGGACCACCGCCGCCGTGGCCCCGCCGACCATGGCCACCGCCGGGGCCAGCAAACCGTTGTCGGGACCCACCAGGAATGCCTCTCCGTGGGCCACCTCGATCGCCACCCCCCGCCGGCTCGTCCCGACCCCGGGGTCGACCACACCCAGCACCACTCCGGGGGCCATGTAGGGCACGGATCGGGCCAGCGCCAGCCCGCCGGCTCGGACGTCGTGGGGGGCGACGGCATGGGAGATGTCGATGACCCGAACCTCGGGAGCCAGGCTGCGGACTACCGAGTGCACAACACCCACGAATTCGTCGTCGAGCCCGTAGTCCGACAGGAACGAGATGGTGTTGAATCGCATGCTCAGCTCCGTCCCAGCTCCCGGGATCGCTCGGTGGCGGCCCGCACTGCGGCGGCGAAATCGGCCCTCACTCCACCGGCCTCCAAAGCGGCCAGACCGGCAGCCGTGGTGCCGGCCGGCGTGGTCACGGCGGCCCGGAGTTCGACCGGGCTCTGTCCGGCCAGCAGCATCCTGCCGGCGCCATGGATGGTATTGGCGGCCAGCGTCGCCGCCACATCCCGGGGCAGGCCCACCTGCACGCCGGCATCGGTCAGGGCTTCGGCCACCAGGAACAGATAGGCCGGACCCGAGCCCGACACCCCGGTGACGGCATCGAGCAGGTGCTCGGCCACCACCACGGTCTCGCCCACGGCCGCCAACACCTCCACGGCCCAGGCCAGGTCGGTGTCGGAGGCGGCCCGACCGGCGGCCAGGCCCGAGACTCCGGCGGCAACCAGGGCCGGGGTGTTGGGCATGGCCCGGATCACCGGGACGTCGGGGCCGACCGCAGCCTCGACAGCGGCGATGGTGATGCCGGCTGCGATGGAGATGACCCGGCCCGGCTCGGGCAGGTTGGCGGCCACGTCGACCACCAGGTGGGGCTTGACCGCCAGGACCGAATCGACGGCGACCTCGGGCTGATGGGTCACGGTGACGCCGGGGAATGCATCGCTCAGGTGATCACGCTGGCCGGGGGCGACCTCGACCACCAGCAGTTCATCAGGCCGGGCCCAGCCCGAGTCGAGCAGACCGGTCAGCAGGGCCTGGCCCATCCTGCCCCCACCGATCATCTGAAGTTTGACGTTGGCCATCGCCGCACCCTATCAGTGGGTCAATGACCCTCGAACCGTGAGGCGAAGCCGATGCGCAGTGCCGGCTGGAAGAACTGCTCCACCCACTGGTAGATCGAGCCCAGGATGCGATCGAGTTCGTCGGCAAGCCGTTCGATGGGAACCAGATCATTGTCGAGCCGGCCCTGGATGTAGACGGCGTCCTCCTCGCCCAGCACGAACGACGCCCCGTACATCGCGGCGTTGCGCCGCAGCAGGTGGGCATAGAGCTCGGCCTGGTTCTCCTCCGGCGCCGGCATGAAGTAGGTCTCGAACAGCACGGTGCGCTGCCGAAGGTGGAAGCGCACGGTGTAGGCCTCCTTCTGCTCACCCCTCAGCCGTACGAACCAGGCCCGGGGAACGTAGATGTCCGCCTCGACGGTGTCGACGACGGGGTTGGTGGCCAACTGCTCCATCAACCAGTGGTCGATGGCGGCCTCCAGGGCCTTGAGATCGGGTTCGGAGGGCGGAATGTCACGCATCGGTTACTCGCAGGGGGCCAGGGCCCGGACCGACAGGTCCTCATAGAGGCGACGGAGACGGGCGGCTGAGGTTGACCAGGTGTAGGTTCGGGCTCGGGCCGCAGCGGACACGGCCAACCGGCGGGCCAGGACCGGGTCACCGAGGATGGTGTCAACCCAGGCCGCATAGTCGTCGGGGTTCCGACTCTCCACCAGGTAGCCGGTATGACCGTGTTCGACCAGGGTCAGCAGCCCACCCACGGCCGAGGCCACGGTGGGCACCCCGCAGGCCGCCGCCTCGAGGGCCACCAGACCGAACGATTCGGATCGGCTGGGAACCAGGCAGACATCGGCGGCCCGGTAGTACGTGGAGAGCAGGTGGTGGGGTTGCGGGGGTTTGAACTCAACCCGATCGATCAGGCCTCGTTCCTCGATGAGGTGACGAACCCGCTGGACCTCTTCGTCACCCTCGTTGCCACTGGCCCCACCGACAATCCACAGCCGGGCATCGACGCGCTCCAGCCGGGCCAGAGCCTCTACGGCCACGTCCACCCCCTTCAGGGGCTGGATTCGGCCCACAAAGAGCAGGAGGGGGCGATCGTCGGTGCCCAGCGCCCACCGGGCCCCGGCCTGGCTACCAGGGGAGAACAGGGCGTGATCCACGCCGGGAGGCACGATCTCGATCCGGGCGGGGTCGCAGTCGTAGAAGCCGACCAGTTGCTCGGCCTCGGCGGTGGCGTTTGCCAGAACCACATCAGCGCAGGCCATGACCTCGGCTTCGGCCCGGGCCCGGGACTCGGGCTCATAGTCGCCGGCGATGGCCTTGACCCGGGCCAGGGTGTGGAAGGTGGTGAGCAAGGGCAAACCGAGCCGCTGCTTGAGCATGCGCCCGGCCACGCCCGACAGCCAGTAGTTGGCGTGAATGACGTCGGGTTCGAAGTCGAGCAGATCGTGGGCCACCCCGTCGGCGAACTCGCCGACCACCGTTGGCAGGTCCTCCTTGACCAGATCGACGGGACCGGCCGGCACGTGCACCACCTCGAACCCGGGCTCGATCTCGAGACGCTTGGGCAGATCATGGGCCCAGCGTCGAACGTAGACCCGGCAGTCGACACCGGCCTGGGCCAGGGCCGAGACCAGCTCCCGGACATAGACATTCATCCCTCCGCCGTCGCCACTACCGGGTTGAACCAGGGGGGAGGTGTGTAACGACAAGAACGCCGCTCGACTGATCACTCCAACCAGGTTAGGGGACCGTCCCGACGTACTCCACGTCCCCGGTACCGTACTACGACTCGTTGAGCAGAGCCTCGACGGACGTCTCACCGTCTCGGTAGCGTCGGGCGATCTCGTCCTGGATGACGTCGATGCGATCATGCAAGGCTCGGCGCATGGCCGACAGCTCCAGTTCAAACTGCCGTAACCGGTCGAACAGATCGGCCAGATCGGCCGAAGGAAGGGCCTCGACCCCGGACAGGGCGTGGGGTGAGGCCGCCTTGTCGAGCAGCTCGAACAGCTCGAGAGCAACCGGGCCGGGCTCAAGCACGTCCACATTGCGTCGGGGCAGGGTGACATCGTCGGTGCCGTCCCCGGACAGCGAACCGTCACGGCCGAAACCAGGACGGCGGTCGGGGTCCGTCAGGATGTCGGGCATGTCGAACAGCAGGCCGGAGGCGGTGGCCACCCGGGGAGCGGCGTCACCGTCGGGATCGGCCGCCTCCCGACGGGCCACCTCGTGACCGGCGATGTCGAGCCGGCCCTGGGCCACTCGTCGGACGAAGGACACATCACCCTCGGCCTGGCTGAGCTCCATTCGAAGCCCCCGAAGACGGGGCAGTGGCTTGGACCGGAGATCAGCGAGGATTTCGTCGGCCATGAGTCGTTGCAGATCGGCGTGCACGAAGAGCCAGACTAGCCTCAGTGGGCGTCGGGCAACAGGACCAACAGCAACAACCAGAGGGGCGCCGCCAGCAGGTAGGAGTCGAGCCGCCGTAGGGCCGGGGCCCATGCCGCACCCCGGGGGAGCAGTCCCGATGCTGCGTACTGGCCGAGCACACAGCTCACGGCGGTCGCCACCGAGAACATCATGGTCGACTCCGAACTGAACGGCTCGGGTTCGATGAGGAACAGGAAGAAGGCGACCACCCCCAGGCCGATGATGCCCGCCAGCGGGCCCTCGATGGCATTGGACGCACCGGAGCCCACCAGGTAGTCGCCGACCTCGTAGGCGCTGACGAGCATGACCAGGGCGACGAAGGCCGGCAGGTTACGAGAGGCCAGCGCTCCCATACTGGCGGCGGCCAAACCGACGGGGATGGCTGAGCGGGCCAGCACGTCGAGCAACTCGGGCGCCGAGCGCCGGTGACCCCGGTAGATCATGACATAGGCGCCGAGGGCGAACACGGCCAGCAGCACACCAAGGGGTACACCCCACGGTCCGATCACGCCCAGCAGAGCCATCACGGCGGCCACCGAAGCCGTCCAGGTTCGGGTGACGGGCAGTCGGGGGAACCAGCTGAAACCGGTTTGCAGCCCGGCCAGGCCGGCTACCACGGCGGTGATGATGGCCACCGCAGTGGCGGCCATTCTCGGATTGTCGTTGCTGAGCCCGAACAAGGACGAGCCGATGATGAGCACGAACCAGATGACACCGAACGTGACTTTGGGGCCGTCGGTGCGGTAGGGCACGGCCCATCGATTAGCCGCCCAACGGGCCTCCTTCGCCCGCTCGCGCTGATAGAATTCCGCCCTCTTGCGATCACGCCTGCTCTGGGGCCGGGCCTGGGGTTGCCGATAGGGCTGATCCGGTTGATGGGCCGGCTGCGGGGGGCGGCCCTGGGGCGGAACCGGAGGCTGGCGCGGCGGCCGACGCTGGGGCGGAGGGGGGGGGGGGCGAACCGCAGGTTGGCCCGGTGGGCGGCCCTGGGGCGGAACCGCAGGTTGGCCCGGTGGGCGGCCCTGGGGCGGAACCGCAGGTTGGCCCGGTGGGCGGCCCTGGGGCGGAACCGGAGGCTGGCGCAGCGGGCGGCCCTGGGGCCGGGGTGGACGTTGGGGAGGATACGGTGACGCCATCTCAGCCTCCGGAAACCGGCGGGAGCACCGCCACCTCGTCGGCGTCGGTCACCGGCGTGTCGTTCTCGGCGGGATCTCCGTTGAGCCAGACATTGCTCCCGGCAAGGACAGTGCCGAACCTTACCCCGAATCGGTGGCGCGCCTCGTCGAGGACCTCTCCGACCGTGTCCCCGGGAACCTCAGCCCGATTGGTGCCTGCCGCTTCTCGGGCCTGGGCGAACAAGCGAAGAACTGCCACGGACCTAGTGTGCCAGGAATCCCACCGGGAAAACCGTGCGGGCAGGCCAGTCGTACGGCGAGACAGTGCTCCTGCCGACGGCCAAACGCCGGCGAGACTTGACTCGATCGTGAACATCCAACCCACCAAGCCAAGCTAGGGTTGAAGCCGATGTTGGACGTTGTCGTCGTGGGATCGGGACCGAACGGTCTGGCCGCTGCCATCACCGTGGCTCGTGAGGACAAATCGGTGCTGGTGCTGGAGGCCGCCGACCAGGCGGGCGGGGCCTGCCGATCGGCCGACCTGACCGGCACCGGTGCCGTTCATGATGTGGGCTCGGCCATTCACCCCCTCGCCGCGACCTCCCCGTTCATGCAGTCCGTGCCGTGGCACGACCACGGTTTGCGTTGGATCCATCCACCGGCTGCGGTTGCCCACCCGCTCGACGACGGCCGAGCCGTGGTGGCCTGGACCGACCTCGACCGCACCGTGGCCGAGCTGGGCGACGATGGTTCCGCCTATCGGCGTTTGCTGGAGCCCCTGGTCCGCCATTTCGACAAGGTGGCCGGCCTGCTGCTCGGCACCCCGGCATCGCTGCTGACCAGCGGTCTGCAACACCCGCTGTTCGTGTCCAAACTGGGAGTCCTGCTGGCCCAGCCGGCCACGGTCATGGCCCGGCGATTCCGCAGTGATGAAGCCAGAGCCCTGTTCGCCGGTCACGCCGCCCATTCCGTGGTTCCCCTGCGCGAGCCGCTCACTGCCGGATTCGGGCTGCTGCTGGGTGCATCGGCCCACGCCGTCGGCTGGCCGTTCCCGGCCGGTGGCGCCGGCGAGATCACGAGGGTCATGGCCGAGGTCCTGACGGCCGAGGGGGGCGAGATACACACCGGACATCGGGTTGACGACCTGAGCGACCTTCCACCGTCGCGCTCGGTCATCTTCGCCCTCACCCCCCGCCAGATCGAGTCCATCGCCGGGAGTCGGTTCTCCCGGCTCGGCCGGCGGAGGTTACGGCGCCACTGCTACGGCCCGGGAGCATGCAAGCTCGACCTCGTCACCGACCGGCCCATTCCCTGGGCCAACCCGGCGGTGGCCGAGGCCGGAACCGTGCACCTGGGAGGAACCCTTGAACAGGTGGCCGAGGCCGAAGCCACGGTGGGCCGGGGCCTGCACGCCCGCCGCCCGTTCGTGCTATTGGCCCAACACACCCTGTTCGACGACACCCGGGCCCCCGACGGTCTCCACACCGTGTGGGCGTATTGCCACGTACCCCACGGTTCACCCCAGGACATGGGTGGGGTCATCAAGGCTCAGATCGAACGGTTCGCCCCGGGGTTCACCGAAACCATCGTGGCCGAACGGGTCTCCCGGCCCTCGGATCTGGAGGCCATGAACGCCAACCTGATCGGCGGCGATGTGGCCGGGGGCAGCAACCGGGGTCTGCGCACCGTGTTCCGCCCCCGCTTCAGCCTTCACCCTCACCGCACCGATGTGCCGTCATTCTTCGTCGGCTCGGCGGCGGCCGCCCCCGGGGGCGGGGTCCACGGCATGGCCGGCTTCCATGCCGCCACCCAGGCGCTCGAGTACCTCGGCTGACGGCAGCCAAGACCGGCAAGAGGAACTGCCGGAGACACCTCCGGTACACTCGCGGGATGCAAGTCGGAACCACCAACATCCTGGCGGTCCGCCACGGCCAGTCGACCTGGAACGTGGAAGGACGCTGGCAGGGTCGGGCCGATCCGCCGTTGTCGGAGTTCGGCGAGCTGCAGGCATCGGAGGCGGCCAAAGCCATCGGCAGTGTGGATGTCATCGTCGCCTCGCCCCTGCAGCGAGCCTACGGCACGGCCGCCATCATCGGCGCCCACATCGGCGTCGGTCCCGTCGAGGTGGTCGAGGATCTCAAGGAGCGCTCGGTCGGGGCGTGGGAGGGCCTGACCCGGGCCCAGATCGAGGTCGACTATCCGGGTTGGATCGACAACGATCAGAGGCCCCAGGGGTGGGAATACGACACCCAGCTCCAAGTCCGGGTGGTGGAAGCCTTCTCCGAGGTGGTCACCCGATACGCCGGAGCGACAATCCTGGTCGTGGCCCACGGCGGGGTCATCATCTCCATGGAGAAGTACCTGAGGGTGAACGAGGCCCGTATCCCCAACCTTCACGGTCGGGTGGTACTGCACAACGGGTCGGGCTTCGCCGCAGGCGATGCGTTGGCCCTGCTCCCCGACGACATGCGCACCGGTGGTCGATCCAAGGCCAACTGATCCCGCCCCGCCGGTGGCGTCGGCCTTGGAGGTGCGTGTCACCCGGTCCACGCGCCGGAAGAAGACGGCCGAGGCCAAGCTCGTCGACGGGGTGATCGACCTGCGCATCCCGGCCTCATGCTCCCCCGACGAGGAGGCCGAGTTCGTCGACCACTTTCGCCGGCGATTCGAGCGGTCCCGACGGGCCGCCGGCGTGGACCTGCAGACACGTGCCCGGAAACTGGCCCGGGAGTTCGGGTTGCCCGAACCGGTGTGCATTCGCTGGGTGTCGAATCAGAACCAGCGGTGGGGGTCGTGCACACCGGCCGATGGCACCATCCGATTGTCGGATCGCATGGCCGGCTATCCCCGCTACGTCATCGATTACGTCATCGTCCACGAGCTGGTTCATCTGGTCGAGGTCAACCACAGCGAGCGGTTTCACCGCCTGGTCGAGTCCTTTCCCCACGCCGCAGCGGGCCAAGGGCTATTTACAGGCGAAGTCCGACGGGTTGTAGTGTCATGTCATGAGCCTCGATGACTTTCGACGTGAGCCCCTGCTGTTCGGACCATCGCCCGTTCATCCCCTGCCCCGACTGTCGAACGCCCTGGGTGGTCGCGTCGAGATCTGGGCCAAGCGGGAGGACTGCAACTCCGGCATCGCCTTCGGTGGTAACAAGGTACGCAAACTCGAATACCTGGTGGCCGAGGCCCTCGACACCGGCTGCGACACCCTGGTTTCCATCGGCGGGATCCAGTCGAACCACACCCGGCAGGTCACCGGCGTGGCCTGCAAGCTCGGCTTGAACGCGGTCACCGTTCAGGAGGGGTGGGTCGACTACAACGACATGTGCTACGACAAGGTGGGCAACATCCAGCTCACCCGAATCATGGGTGGTGACGCCCGCATCGATCCCGCCGGCTTCGACATCGGCATCCGCGATTCGTGGAAGCGGGCCCTGGCCTCGGTGGAGGAGGCCGGCGGTAAGCCCTACGCCATCCCGGCCGGTGCGTCCGATCATCCCCTCGGCGGTTTGGGGTTCGCCAACTGGGCCCGGGAGGTGGCGGCACAGGAGGCCGAGCTCGACACCTTCTTCGACACCGTGATCGTGTGCACGGTCACCGGTTCCACCCATGCCGGCATGATCGCCGGATTCGCCCTGGAAGACGGCGACGACCGGCGGATCATCGGCATCGACGCCTCGGCCACCTACGACCAAACCCTCGATCAGGTGACCCGCATCGCCAACCGGACGGCGGAGACCATCGGAGTGGAACGGCCGCTGGAGGATTGGGAGATCACCCTGGTGCCGGGCTACGAGGGTCCGGCCTACGGGGTGCCCGATGCGGCCACCGTCGAGGCCATCCAGCTGGCGGCCCGGACCGAGGGCATGCTGACCGATCCCGTGTATGAGGGCAAGTCGATGGCAGGGCTGATCGGGATGGTCCGCTCGGGCGAGATCCAGAGTGGATCCCGGGTGCTCTACGCCCACCTCGGGGGCCAGCCGGCACTGCCGGCCTATGCCGGGTTCCCCGGCCTCGGCTCACCGGAGCGGGATCTGTCGCACTGAGCAGCCGAGACCGGCGGCTAGTTCACCTGGACCAGGGGTAGTAGGCGCTCCACGTCCGAGGAATGACACAACTCGGTGCCGTCGGTCAGCACGGCGGCGGTACCGGAGGCGATGCCCAGTGCCACGGCCCGGGGCAGATCGAGACCCCGGTGAAGACCCACGGCGATGCCGGCCACCATGGAGTCACCGGCGCCGACCGCACTACGGACCTGCACCGTGGGGGCCCGCAGCCGGAACGTCTGCTCCCGGGTGACGGCAATGGCACCACCGGCGCCGATCGAAACCACCAGAACCTCGATGTTCGCCCACGCCATGATGTCGTGGGCGGCCAGCGTGACGTCGGCCTCGGTGATGAGATCACCTTCGACCAGCGACGCCAGTTCCCGGGCCGACGGCTTGACCAGGTAGGCGCCCGAGGTCAGGGCGGCTTTGAGGGCCGAACCCGAGGTGTCGACGATGACCCGGCAGTCGTGGAGCCGGCCGACCAGGCCCTCGATGAAGTCGTCCTCGACCCCTTGGGGCATGGAGCCGGAGATGACCAGGCAGCGGCACGACTCGGCCGCGCTCAACACCTCGCCCAGGCAGGCTGCGATCTCCTCCGGCGACAGGCTGGGGCCGGGAAGCACGAACCGGTACTCGTCACCGGATTGGCGCCCCAGCACGGTGACACTCTGCCTGGTGTCGCCCTGTATGGGCACGATCCGGGGATTATCGGCGGCGCCGTCGGGACTCTTGTCGGCCGTGAGCAGGTCGAGCATACGTTGGCCGGGCGGACCGCCGACCGGGGCGACGGTGGTGGTGGGTTCACCGAGGCGGCGGCAGACGCGGCTGACGTTCAGCCCCCCACCGCCCGGGTCGTAGCGGGGGGGACCGGTGCGGATTTTGTGGTTGGGCACCACGGCGTCGACAGTGAGGCTGATGTCGAGCGCGGGATTGAGGGTGAGGGTGAGAATGGAGAACACCGATCAACCCCGCCGGTCGAGGTCGTCGAGCGTGTCGTCGATCCCGTCCAGCGCCATCGACAACCGGTCGAGATCGGCCATGGTGGGCAGCGTCGGCGCCGGTTGTTCTTCCGGCTGGACGGTGAGATCGGCCGGTTCGGCGGCACCAGACTGGTCGCCGTGGTCGTCGGGCGCGTCGACAGGTGGGTTCAGGGGAAACACGACACAGACTGTAGCCGTCAGCCGAGAGCCAGGGGCAGCCTGGCGAAGGAAACCGACCGCACCTCCTCGGCGTCACCGAGGGCAATCGGGGTTTCGCGGCCGTTGCCCCCGATGAGGGTCAACATGGTGACCGAGACCCCGTCGTCGGACTCCTTGACGTAGACCACCCGATTGCCGTCGAAACTCAGCGAGGTGATGCGATCCAGATCCTCGCCGATGCGGCGCCGGGGAAAGAACGGCTCTTCGGCAAGGAGCTCCCGAACCACCAATTCGGTGGCGGCCTCGGTACCGTCGCCCCGGTAGCTGATAATGGTGTAGGCCACTGCTTCCCCATCCGGGCTGAGGGCCACGGCCCCGTAGGTGGGACGGCCGGGGAACGTACACTCGGGATCCTCGGGGCCGGGAAGAGCCAGATCAGTTCCCGTATCGCCGTAGAAGCGAAGGGTGCCGCACTCGTCATCGCCGATGGCCACCGCCTGGATGTCACGGCTGGCCGACAGATCGACAATCACCTCTCCGGGCGCAAGCTGGAAATGATTCTGCCGTTCCAGTTCCGCGCTCCCCTGCTCGGAGACCAGCTGGATCCAGTCGACTTCATCCTCGTCGACCTTGACGAAGGCCCGGGGCGATCCACCCCAGAAACCCACGTCGAGCAGCTCGGCCTCGGGGCCGGCCACCTCCCGGGGTTCCTGCTCGCTCTGGTAGTAGAGAACCGGGCCATCGACCGTTTCCACCACCAGCCCGCCACCCAGGTCGTCGACGATGCGGGCGGCGTCGATCTCGGCCAGGGGCTCGGCCAATGGCGTCGATCCGGTGGGACCGGCCAGCAGTGGCGTCGGCGAGGCGGCCACGATGACCTGGGGTTGGTAGTCGGCCGGCGGCGAGGGCACGAAGTTGTCCACCGCCTCGGCCTCCTCCGCCTGTTCCTGCTCGCCACTTTCGAACACCTGACCTTCGCCGATGACCAGGCTGGGGGGAGGCGCCTGGGAGAAGCCCTCGGGCCGCTCGAGTTCGGCGCAGCCGGCGGCCACCAGCACGGCCGCCACGAGGGCCATCGCCAGGGCGGGTGCAGGGACGGGTCGGAACATCGTCTCCCATCTTGGCAGAAATCGGCACCAACAACGGCTCGGCGGCGCTAGCCTTTTCTACGCCCCTGTGGCGCAGTCTGGTTAGCGCAGTGGACTTTTAATCCATTGGTCGTGGGTTCGAATCCCACCGGGGGTACAAGTTTGGAGCGCGGAGCGCTCCAACCGGAGTTCGGCCTCCGGCCGAAACATCCCATGCTCGGCCTGAGCACCCCGGCACCCAAGCCCATCACCTGGTCATGTGCTGCGGCAAAGTCGCTCAACCCAGAGGTCAACATGGACCTGCTGGGGTGGATCACCGGCCGGCCAGTCCGGAGGAACATGATCTGGGGCGAGCTGGACGCCAACCCGAGGTTCGCCGTCGACGATGACCATGTGCCAGTCGTCGTCCCGATCGACCTCGCCCGCCGAATACCCCGGCCCAGAACGCGCTCTCCGCGTCGAGATCCGCTGCGTCGAAAGCAACAACCTGGTACCTGATCTTCACCCCGGTATCGTACCGATTCGCAACCTGCGAAGTCGAGCACGCCGGCCGTCCGGGAACCCCATTGAGGGTCAGTTGTTGGTGCGATGGAAACGTCGAGTAATGTCGGCGCCGTTTTCGTCTCTGAACGAGAAATGGAAGTCGGGGAGGACCGCGATGTCCGGGTCGTATTCGAACTGGGCGCCGACGACGAAGTAGTCATTGGCTTGTAGCGTGAACGTTCGGTTCAGACCGTTGCCGGTGACGGTCAGGGTGGCTTCGGGATCGGCGTTGTAGCCCCAGACGGCAAGGATCGGTTGTTCACCCTCGCTGGGGTTGAACGCCGAGATATTCGTCGAGTAACGCGATCCACCGCCGGCGGGCTCATCGCCGGTGCTGAGCGAGGTGTAACGGCCGGGCAGGACTCGTTGGAAGCTTGCGAGTCGGAGCGGGCCGTCGTGGTCCGGCTGCGTGACGACGAGATAGGTGTGGTCTCCGATGTTGGTCCTGGCCCCGATCGTGCCGTCGGCCCAGCCCGTGGTGGCCTGGCTGACGATGCCGGTGTCGCTGAGGGTCGCGTCGACGATCTGGTTGATCATGATCGGTAGGGCGATGAGCATCGTGAGAGAGATCGGGATGGTTGCGGTGAGGAGCGGCTCGGTCGGGTTCGTGGAGGCCATTCGGTTCAGGAGCCTCGTCGCGGTCGGTGATGAACGGGTGAGTGCGGTGATGGTTCGGTAGGCGGCGAAGCCGACCATGGCTCCAGCCGTGTTGAGCAGGATGTCGTCGACGTCGACCGAGCGGGCCCGGGTCACGAACTGCATCGCTTCGATGAGTGCGGAGATTGCCGCTGCTCGCCAGAAGATCTGTCGCCACTGTTGGAGCCGGCGGAACAGCAACGGCAACAGGACGCCAAGTGGCGCGAACAACACCACGTTGCCGACGATGTTGTCGAACGCAACGGAGGCCGGGGTGTCGGTGAGGAGTTGCAGGATGCTGGCGAAGGGCGCCAGGTTCGATGCTCCATGCCAGTCATAGAAGATGATTATCAGTGGAAAGAAGGTGAGTCGAACGATCACGAGCGACCACACGAAGAGGGTCGCGATTACCAGTTCACGGGCGACCACGCCGCTTCGCCCTCGGCGCCAGGTGACGAGTCTCCACACGATCCAGATCGCCGAGGCGATCAGGAGCACTGGACCAGCATCGAGGATCACCATGGGCGGCCTCGACCGAGCGGGTACGAGGGATCGTCCTTGACCACGGTCTTCCTCTCTCGACATCGGGGGTCGACCCGTCCGCCGAGATGGCGGCTACCACTAGTTCTACCAGCAGAAGCGCCTCCATGGACCGCAGCAGGCCTTGCCGGCGAACTCCCACGGGGCGTCGATCTCGCTCCTACTCGTATGGCCCCTGAGCCCGACAACCGGCCTCTCGCCGGAAGACCGGAGTGGCAAGCGAGGGAAGCTGCCCCGCGTGTCCGGCGATGCCCCACGACCGGGCGGAACGTATCAATCACCGATCCGGCGTGCTCTATTGTGATGAAAGGGGGCGATATGCCTGCCACCACCACTGGACCCGGTCGGCCGGTACCGCTGTGAGCTACCGATCGTTCGAGGCACAGATCGAGCCCATCACCGTGGCGCCAAGGCGGGCCCGGGGCCGTGCCGGTCGTTGGCTGGCGGCCACCACCGGGGTGCTGCTCACCGTCGTCGGTCTCGCCTTGCTCCTTCCCGCCATCACCGTCGTGATCCTCGTGATCGCACTTGCGGTGTCCAGTGGCGACGTCGGCTCACCGGGTCTGGAGGCCGTCGCCTCTCTGACGGCCATGACCGCAGGCGGTCTCGCACTGTGGGCGGCCGGGGCCAAGCTCCTTCGGGGCAGACCGAAAACCGTGCTCTTCCTCCGCAAATTCGGCTTCGACGAGGCCAAGGACTTCGTGAGCCACGCCGCCGGCGAAGCGCTGGGGCGACGGTGGCGTCTCGTCACCCTCGACGACCTGTCAACCCAGCCGGTCGGCACGAAGCGATGGAAGCGGTGGCTTGTACGCATCATCATGATCGTGGCCGTCGTGGTTGCCGTCTGGCTGATCTATGAGGCGGTGCAGGTGCTGCTCAATCCCGACGACGACATCATCGACAACGCCGTCGACTCCGCCGTCGAGGATGCCGAGAACCCGGTGGCCGGCGTGTTCAACGCCATCGTCACCGCCTTCGTCATGGCCCTGGTGGTCGCTCTGGTCACGGTGATGGCAGCGCTGATCGTGTCGTTCCTCACCGCGGTCGTGGGAGCCCTCGGGATGGTGACGTTCGCCGCCAATCGGGCCCTCACCCGGGCCGAACGTGACGAGTGGACACCGGCCCGTAGCAGGAACGAACTGGTCGCCTTTCTCGATCGAACCGAGAAACAGCGCTCGAAGTTGTTCGCCCCCCGTATCGCAGTGGTCCGGGTCATCGACGCCCTGTGGAAGGAGGCGGTGTCGGGGTTGGCCGACATCTCCGATGCCGTCCTCATCGACATCTCACAACCGACCGAGAGTCTCCTGTGGGAACTGCAGATGCTGGCACGGCGACCCGACATCGAAATGGTCGTCATCGGTGCTGCGGACGAGGTTCGGGCGTTGAAGGCATCGGGAGGTTTCGACCGGGACGACCGGGCCTCAGTGGCGGTACTGGGGCCCCGCCCGGTGCTTGTCTACGGCGACGACCGGAAGGCCTTCGCCCGGGAGCTTCGGCACATGCTCGACGCCACTCAACATGATCGGGGGAGGTGATCGATCGGGGTCGATGCCTCCGGATCGCAGGAGATGGTCTTCTTCGAACAAGCACAGGTCACGGTTGCAGTGGCCTTCGTAACTGCGGTTGTGGTTGCGCTGGTCGTCTGCCCCCTGCTGCTGCGGGCCTACGGTCGGAGTCTGCAACGGCACATGGCAGCAGCATCCCCCCGACACGACGAACCATCCCCGGCGGTCATGGCCTCCTGGCCGCCACCGGCATCGGGCCCGTCACCGGCGGCCGTGTCGCAGCAGGCCACGTCGCAGCCGGTGCGGCTCGTCACCTTCGACCCCCCGGGACCGACCGTCGCCGGTGACCGGGCCCGGCTCCGCCGACGACTCTCGGTGCTGTCGTACGCCGCCGGCGGTCTGGCCTTCGCCGTGGTGGCCACGATCCTGTTGTTCGTCATCCACGGGTTCGAGTTCCTCCCGTTGCGGACCACGGTCGTCATCGTCGCCTACAGCGCGCCCATTCTGATCATGATCGGCGTGGTGCACGGGGTCGGCTCCACGGTGCTGGCCCGATCGGCGATGGCCTATGTCGGCGTCTTCCTTGCCATGGGCGTGATCAACCTCGCCGTCACCGAAATGGAGCCTGCCAGTGCGACCGCACCCTTTCTCCTCGGTCTGCTTTACGGGCTACCGTCGGCTCTGCTGCTCGCCCTGTTCAACCGGCGGTTCCGTTCGATCGCCCCGGTCCTGATCATCATTTCGGCCATGGCCGCCGCCGGCGCCCTGCTGGCGCCGCTGGTGCTGGTGAACGAGTCCGTGCTCTCTGCCTCGGTGGGGACCTTCGTCTCACTCGGCTTGGGGGCGGCCGAGGTTGTGGTGCTGTTCTGCGCCATCGGATTGATCGTGCTCGGCTGGTTCGGCTGGAAGCTCTCCCGACTGATGGCCGACGCCTACCGGCGGCAGAGGCTGAGTCATGAACGGCTGATCATCGACTCGATCTGGATCTTCCAGTCGATCATCGTGGCCTGGTCCTTCCAGGAACCGGCCATCTTCGCCGTCGTTCCTTTTTCCGCCTACAAGTTGGTCTCGGTCACCGGTACGGCTCTGGCCGAATCGACGACCGGTTCCGCCCATCAACCGGCGTTGCTGCTGCTTCGGGTGTTCGCCTCCGACTCGCGTTCACAGCGATTGCTCGATGACCTTGCCCACCATTGGAGCTATCTGGGGCCTATCCGGCTGATCTCGGCCCCTGACGTCGCCCGACACGTCATCAACCATCACACGGTCCTGCTGTTCTTGTCGGGACGGCTGACCGAACTCTTCATCCGGGAGCGGAAGGATCTGTATCGACGTCTGGCTTTGCTCACCTCTCGTCGAGACCCCGACGGCCACTTCCGTATGGAACCCTTCTTCTGCCAGGGTGACAGTTGGCGGTCGACGGTTCGCCACCTGATCACGGCCAGCGACATCACCGTCATGGATCTCCGCTCCTTCGACCGAACCAGGGAAGGCTGCGTCTACGAGATCGAGGCCCTGCTCGACCTCGTGCCCCTCGACCGGCTGCTCATCCTCGTCGACCACACCACCAACGGCGACGATCTGCGCTCGGTGCTCGACCGCAAGTGGCGGCACCTGGCCCCGGACTCGCCGAACCGTGGTGCCGTCAGCCCCGACGTGCGAGTGCTGCCGGTCGCCGATTCCACCGACACCCCGGTCGACCACCTGGTCGCTGCGGCCCTGGGCCCGATCCGATAGCCGCTCCATTCCTTGCCCATCCTGACGGTGCCCATGGCCACCTCGACGGTGAGCCGGAAGTCAGGGCGACCGCTGCCCGGGGGTGTCGCGCCGGGCCGAGAATCCGTCTCGAGACGGAGGGCGAATCCCCATTCGGCGGGATGTTCCGGGCGGTCGCTCGTGTTTGAGTATCGGTGACAAGACGACATCTCCGAGTCTCCGACAACCACGACAGGAGTCGACCCATGACCCGTCCCAACCTTCCACCGTCATCAACCCACTATCAACTCGTCTTCGACAAGGTCACCAAGCGCTATGAGGACCAGCCTGTGGTCGACGAACTCACCTTCACCGTCGAACCGGGCCGGGTGACCGGCTTTCTCGGTCCCAACGGGTCGGGCAAATCCACCACCATGAAGATCCTGCTCGACCTGGCCGCAACCGACCACGGCACGGCCACCATCGGCGGCCACCGCTATCGGGATCTCCCCGACCCCGCCGGCACCGTCGGCGTGGTACTCGAGCCGAACGCGTTTCATCCCGGCCGCTCGGGCCGCAACCACCTCCGCATCCTGGCCCGGGCCATCGGCCGGTCCGCCGACCGTGTGGACGAAACGTTGACCGAGGTGGGCTTGAGCCCTGAAGCGGCCCGGCGACGGGTCGGCACCTACTCGCTGGGCATGAAACAGCGTCTCTCACTGGCCGGTGCCCTTTTGGCCGACCCCCCGGTATTGGTGCTGGACGAGCCGGCCAACGGTCTCGACCCTCAGGGCATCCGTGAACTGCGCGACCTGCTGCGTGACCGGGCGGCGCGGGGACATACCGTGCTCGTGTCCAGCCACCTGCTGGCCGAAGTTCAACACCTGGTCGACGACATCGTCGTCATCAACCAGGGCCGGCTCATGACCACCGGTCCCGTGGCCTCCCTGACCCGGCGCGCCACCGTGGTCCGAACCCCCAGCCCCCGTCGGTTCCATGACCAGCTCGTTGCCATCGGGGCCGGCGTCGAACCGGACGACTCCGGAGCCCTCGTGGTCACCGGGCTCAATCTCGAGCAGATCGGCGAGGCGGCCCATGCCGCAAACATCGTCCTCCACGAGCTGTCGGCCCAGACCGATTCCCTCGAGGATCTGTTCCTCTCACTCACCACCCCGACCCAAACCCCCCAGATCACCAACCACACCGTCAACGAAAGGGTTCTGTCATGATGCCCATCAATCTCATCCGAAGCGAACTGCAAAAGGTGGCCACCACCTCCATGCCGTGGTCGTTCCTGGCCGTCGTCGTCGTACTGGCCGTCACCAACGGGGTCGCCGTTGCCGTCGGCACCGACATGGACGGCTCCAAGACCTTCATCTCCACCGGCGCCGACCAGCAATCCCTGATCGCCTTCGCCGCCAACTCGTTCATGATCGCCGGGCTTTTCGGTGCCATCGCCGCAGCCCGGGAATACGCCCACAACACCGTCATCGCCACCTACCTGAACACTCCCAACCGGACCCGGGCCCTGGGTGCGCAGTTCGCCGCCATCGGAGCGGGCGGCGCGATCCTGGGTTTGCTCGGTGCTGCGCTGACCGCCGGAGCGGTCGCCGTGTCGCTACCCCTCACCGACTACGGGTTCATGGTCTCCACAAGTGGCCTCATCCAGGTCCTGGTCGCCGCCGGGTGGGCCGGTGCCGCAGGGGCCGTACTGGGCGCCGGTATCGGAACCATTGTGCGCAATACCGGTGGCGCCGTGGCCGGCACGGTGGTGGCCTTGGTCATAGCCCCACCGGTCATCGTGCAGCTGGCCAGCGCTAGCGACCCCTGGCTCGTCCCCGGCACCCTGGCCACCGTTGCCTCCGGAGTTGCCGACCACACCAGCCCCGTGTCCGCCGCCGCCGCCATCGGGGCCTGGGCCATCGTCCCGGCCATCGCCGCCCTCTGGTCGGTGCACCACCGGGACGTGGCGTGACCGCAACCGTCGATCGACCGTACCGAGACCATCTTTGGCGGCGTCCCGACCCGGGGACGCCGCCACGCAGTGCGGGCAGCGGGGTGACCGGCGACCAACTCACGGTTTATGGTGACCAGTAGCCATGACTGCCCTCAACCCTCGCCGCGGCGACATCACCGCTAGAGCACTCAGCCGAGTCGAAGCGCTGCTGAGACGGCTCGACCCGGGAGAGCCCCACCCCTCTCGTGGGCCGTTCACCCGCTGGCCCCGCTCCGCCGACGGCGTCCTGGCTCTGGTGGTTCTCGCCACGTCCATCGTCTTCGTGGCCGCCAGCGGGCTCGAAGACGGCGAGGCGTTCACCTGGGCCCTGATCGGTGACCGACCGGCCGGTTCCTTCGTGCTGCTCGCCCTGGCCGCCGCTGCCCTGGTCTGGCGACGACGGCACCCCATCGTCGTGACCGTCTTCATCCTTGCGGTGATGATGGGTTGGGCGCTCGCCGGCTATGGCGACGGTCATGACCTCGCTCTTCTCGTCGCCATCTACAGCGTCGGTCGCTATACGGCCAACCACCGTCACAGCCTGGCGACGCTGATGGCGGTCGTGGCGGTGAGCATCATCGGCACCGTCATCGATCCCGGTCAACGGGTCGACATCGTCCCCGCCATCATCTTCACCGGTCTTCCCTGGTACCTGGGACGCCTGGTCCGCAACCGGAATGACTACCTGGACCTCCTTCAAGATCGGGCCGAGCGGGTGGAGGCCGAACAACAGGCCAGGGCCCGTCAGGCCGTCGCCGAGGAACGATCGCGTATCGCCCGTGAGCTCCATGACGTGGTCGCCCATCGGGTCTCGATGATGACCGTCCAAGCCGGCGCAGCCAAGACCATCGCCCGAGACGACCTCGAAACCGCCATCGAGGCCATGGGCGACGTCGAACGAGAAGGCCGCCAAGCCCTCGGTGAGCTCCGCCATCTGCTTGGTGTGCTCCGTCCCGACACCGGCAGTACCGATACCGGCAGTCCCGATGAGCTCGGCCCCCAGCCCGGTCTTGTCGATGTTCCCACCCTGGCCGACCGCCTCACCCAAACCGGTGCAGAGGTCACGCTCACCACGACCAACCTACCTCAGGGACTGCCCGCCGCCGTCGAACTCTCCGCCTTCCGTATCATTCAGGAGTCGCTGACCAACATCGTCAAGCACGCCGGCCCCAAACCCACCGTCGACATCACCGTCGGTCGTAACGACCACGCACTCGTCATCGACATCAGCAACACCGTTGACAAACGCTCGCCGGCGCTTCCCGCGTCCGGGTACGGAATCGCCGGAATGCGGGAGCGAGCCTCGCTGCTTGGCGGCACGCTCACCGCAGCCCCCCAACCGCCGGACCATTACCGGGTGCACGCCAGCCTTCCGCTCGAACCGGAGCCGACATGACCGAGATCATCCGCGTGGCGGTCGTCGACGACCAGGCTCTGGTCCGGCGCGGTTTCGCCATGGTTCTCGGCCACCAACCCGATATCGAGGTGGTGGCAGAGGCCGGCAACGGCCGGGAGGCAATCGACGTCGTCCGCCAGCACCGGCCCGACGTGGTGCTCATGGACATTCGTATGCCTGAGATGGACGGCCTCACCGCCACCGCCAGCCTCGTTCAGGAGGCCGACTGGCCGCTCAAGGTCATCATCCTGACCACCTTCGATCCCGACGAATACGTGTACCGGGCCCTGCAGGCCGGGGCCAGCGGTTTCATTCTCAAGGACATCCCACCGGAGAGCCTCGGCCCTGCCGTTCGCACCGTCGCCGAGGGTGGTGCTCTGATCGACCCCACCATCACCCGCCGGCTGATCGGTCGGTTTGCCCGCACCCTGGCCACCGACACCGACCTGGCCCGCAGGCTCGAAGCCCTGACCGATCGCGAACGCGAGGTGCTCATCGAGCTGGCCAAGGGTGCCAGCAACGCCGAGATATCCGACACCCTCTACATCGGGGCGGCCACGGTGAAGAGCCACGTCTCGAACGTGCTTGCCAAACTCGGACTTCGGGACCGGGCCCAGGCGGTGGTCTTCGCCTACGAAAGCGGTGTCGTCACCCCCGGGCACCACGACATCGGCTACTGAGATCAGCGGCCGGCGCGGGCAAAGCCATCCCTGGCTCTGGGTGTGGTGACCCTGGTCCGGGCTGGCGCCTTCCGTCGAGCCAGGATCATGAGCACCGTCAGGAAGGCGACCACGTTGATGGAGGCCAGCATCAGCATCTGATACCACTGGTTCTCGATGTCGGTACCGGCCTGAAGTCCATGAACGGTGGCAAAGACGTACAGGGCCAGACTCATCCGGTGGACGTGTCGCCACACCGGCTTGGGAATCCGCTTCATGAACAATGAGGTCAATTCGACGGCGATGAGAACATAGAAGGCGACGACGCCCCAGGCCACCGCTGTCGGGCGCCACCCCGAGGTCCAGGGAACAAGAATCTCCAACCAGCCGAAGTGCACGTAACTGTCAGCCACCAGCCCGACGAGGTGCACCCCGGTGAAGGTGACGGACAGGCCGCCGAGGAATCGGTGGAGCTCGAGCAGTTGTTTGGGCTGAGCCGCCTTGGCCGCGGCCCTGGTCGACAACATCAGCCCCCAGCACACCGACATCGTGACCAGGGCCCAGGCCACGATGCCGCCGCTGCGGGCCACAAACCACCAGATCTGCTCGTTCATGCCATGACCTCGCTCGGCTGTTTCGTCCGGGAATCGGAGCGGGATCGATGTCGTGGTGGGGGTTGGTGGCTGGAGAACTGGAGAGACCCTTGACCGTGATCAACAGTAGTAGCGGTGCGAGTGCGCTTGTCAGGATGGACGGGATTGTTGTCGGCGCCCAACAGCTCGTCGATGGTGAGTGGTGGCTGTCTACCAGCACTGCGCTGACGCCGAGGTCCCCGAGCTGGGTCGCCTGGCCCGCACCATCGACCGTTGGCACCGCGAGGTTCTCGCCTACCACAGCTGGGGGCACGCTTCGAACGGGCGGGGCGAGACGAGAACCGCCAACCACGCCTCATCGCGTAGAGCCCGTTTTGCGGCAAGTTGGCGTTGAGGGTTGTGGTGGTTTGCTTGTCGGGTTCCGGGAGGGCGGGTTCAGGTTTGAGGCCGGCTATCGGGGGGTCGCGCCGCCACACGGCGACGGTTCCGGCCCGGCCAACGCCTAAAACCATCGAACGAGAACCGAGAGATCTATCCTGAAATAGTGACCAAAGCTGCTTGTATATCGAACATCTGTTTGCTATAGTGAAAGCATGACCGACGGCGGGTTGTCACCAGAACCACACAGGGCCAACCTGACGCTGTTGCACACCGGCATCGATGCGGTGTTGGCGACCAACCTCGACAGCCTCTCTGTGTCCGAGCTGTTGGATCAGGCCTGCCAGCTGCAAATCTTATCGGCCCGGATCAACGCGGCACGGGCAACCACCCTGGCTGCCGCAGACTCGGCGTCCGAAGCACCGGGCGTGCTGCGCGGGCTCGGGTTCCGAACCGCATCCCAGGTCGTGGCCGCCGAAACCGGGGCACCGGCCCGGGAGATCCACACCACCGCACGCACCGGGCAATGGCTGGACGACTTTCCGGTCTTCGCCCACGCCGCTGCGGACGGGGTGTTGACCCTTCGGCACCTTCGAGAGCTGAAATCACTGGACACACCCGACCGGCGAGACGCACTCGTCGCCTCACAGCACGAACTGGTGGCCGCTGCCCGGGAACACGACTTTGTGGAGTTCACCAACCGGCTCACCGTCTGGTTGATCAACCACACCACGTCCGACGAGGTGACCGAACAGGTCAAGAAGACCTCCTGCACCTGGAACACCAACACCGACGGCTCCATCGACGGCCGGTTCCACCTGGACCCGCTCTCAGCAGTGGCGGTCGGCACTGCGCTGGGTGATGAGATGCAGCGACTGTTCCGCCAACAATCCGAAGGGCCCGGCAACGCCGAGACCACCGAACCGGCGGCGGGGCCAAGCCCTGGTCGGCCTGATCATTGGTGGGGCCGAAGCCCCCGGGTCGGCCACAACCACCCCGCTGGTGAACCTGGTCATCGGCCAGAAGATCCTGGAGAACTTCCTGAAGCGGTACCTGGATCCCGACACCCCGGCGGTCCCCGTGGATCGTGATGATCCGGACTACCGGTGTGAACGCATCGACGGGACACCGATCCATCCCGATCTTGCGTTTGTGGCCACCGCGGTGGCCGAGTTCGAACGGATCGTGCTCGACGAACGATCCCGAGTGATCGACATGTCGGTCAAAGCCCGGGGGTTCCCGGACTGGATGAAACGAGCGTTGCTGATCGAAGCCAGAGGCAGATGCAGAACCCGGGGCTGTGATTCCGTATGGCCTTGCTTCGCAAGTCCAACCCGAGTTTGCCGTCCGGCAAACTCGCCCACTCGGCGCTGGATCCGGCGATGTTTGCCGAAGGCAAACTCGGGTTTGCCGGACGAAGTACGGCAAAACGCCAACCTCGCTCACCAACGGGCAGATCCTTCGATGTTTGCCGCAGGCAAACTCGGGTTTGCCGGGCAACGCCCGGCAAAACTGTGATCCGGACAACAAGTGGAAGCGCGACCTCGTACAGGCCGTGGCCTGAACCGGCAGGCTCGCGCCGCTCCACACCTGAACCTTGAAAATCGAATTAGACCCCGGCCGGGGCCGGACCCGGGAACGGCATGAACCTTGACCCCCTGGCTGACCACGCCCTCCGTGCCACCAATGGACCCGAAACAACCAGCCGACCACCAACCCTTGGAACCAATCATCTACTCGTCGTCGTGTTCGGATTCGCCACCATCGTGTTCGTCGTCACCGCCGCTGCCATCGTTGTCGATCTTCAGTTCGCCTGCTTCGACGGTGACCTTGAGTTCACAGTGTTTGCTCCCACCCTCGAAACCGTAGGTCAGCTTTTGACCAGGTTCTTGAAGTCCTCGCCGAGCCCGGGTCGGGGTTCACGTCTCGGAGTTCAACCATGTTGCCCGATCGGGCTACGACGATCGAACCACAGGCGCTGTCGATGGTGACGGTACCGTCGGGAGCGACGGAGGTGTTCGAAGCGGTGGTGACCGTGTTCGACACCGCCGTCTCGGTTGTTGGTTCGGTTGAGCCGGACGGCTCGGTGGTCGAGGTTCGAGTCGCGGAAGTGTTCGCTCCGTCGTCCCGCTGCTCGCCCCGGTCGCTGCGGTCACTCGTGGACCGGGCGGTTGTCCCGGTCACCACCAGTTCCTGCTCCAAGTCGGGGTTCACCGGTGGGCTTTCACTCTCGCCGGCCACGGTGAGCTGCGCCTCGTCGGTGGGCGAGGACCGTGCCATCAACCCGAGCCCGCCGGCCGCCAGTGCCAGCACCGCAGCAGTCCCAACCGCCGCCTGTTTGACCCGATGGATCCTGTGGGCCCGGCGAATCGCCGGGGCCATGCCGGCGAGAACCCGCTTCGGCTCCTCCTCTTCGGAGAACGAGCGGGCGAACTCACGCCGAAGCAGTTCGTCGAGGCGGAGATCGAACTCGTCGTTCGCCATGGTGTCGTCGTTGTCGAACCGGCCGTCGTGCGAGCTAGCCATTGCCTGGTTGAGGTGATACTTCACGGCACCTGACGAGACCCCGAGACAGGCCGCTATCTCGGCGACCGGGAGATCTTCGAGGTAGTGGAGGCCGGCTGCGAACCGTTGCTGGTCGGGCAGTGTCTGCAACAGCCGGCGAAATCGGAGCGAGCTGTCGACGCTGCCCATTGATTCGGAATCGACGTCGTGGGACGGAGTCGACACGAACCGTTCCCGCCGGCGCCGCCGCTCGGACGATCTCAGATGGTCACGACTGCGGTTGATGGCAACCCGTCGGATAATCGCAATGATCGGCAAGGAGTCGGCCGGCGAAAACCGGGCGGTCGCAGTGGCCGGCGTGCCGCCAAACTCAGCGGTCGTTGAGGCCTTTGCCGTCCAGGATGTCGGGAATGGCCTTCTCCACCCGTGACGACCTGGTCGTTGATTGCTTGGCTCCGGCAAAGTGCCGCAAATATGCCCGCTGTCGACCCGGGGTCAGATCGTGGAACGCCTCGGCCAACTCGGGCAGCTCGTCCAGTTTGGTCTGGAACTCCTCCGGGACGTCGAAGTCTTCGGTCTTCTTGAATTCCACCTCGAGCCCGGCCTTCTCCACCTCGATGGCCTCGAGAAGGTACGCCTTCACCACGTCCCGTTGCCCGTCGATCTCGGCGACGTCGGTGTAGCGAAGCTGGCGAGCCGACTGGGTGTTGGGTCCGATTTGGACCAGAAGACCATCGGGATCCTTCAGCAACACCCCCTTGGGGAACATGAGGGCGCAGTACTTTTTGAAGCCCTGGAGTATGCCGATGTTGGCACCATCGAAGGTGTAGCACGGCTTGCCCCACTTCACCTCTTCGGTCACCGGGCAGTCCAGGGCGATCGCCCTCAACATCTCGAACTCGGCCCGCCACTGCTGCTGCCTCTCGATGAATGCGTCGACCTTCGGGTTTGCCTTGTCGGCCATTCAGACAATCTAGCCCGGCCGGCGTCCGCCAGGCGGCGGGGTTCAGCCCTGGCGCAGGTCTCGGCGGTTGAACAGGACGACGGCGGCCAGGACCGGAACCACGGTCAACCCAACCAGCACCGCACCGTGACCCCACGGCATGCCGGCGACCAGCGGATTGTCGGTCAGGTAGTAGTAGAACGGTGACCACCGGGCCCAACCGGCCAGTTGATCACTGAGGGGGAAGAAGGCGTTCATCAGGTAGAGGGTGAGGGCCACCCCCACCGAGGCATACACCGACAGGGCCACCCGACCGGTGGCGGCCGACAGGGCCAGGGTCACCGCCCCGAACAGCAGCCCGAGCAGGGTGGCCAGGGCCGAGGTGGCGGCGACATTGGCCGCGCTCATTCCCAAACCGGAGATCCAGGATCCACCAATGACCCCGGCGAAGATCATGAACCCGACCCCGCCGGTCATGACCACCATGGCCAGCGTTTTCTCCACCACCACCCGGGTTCGGCTGACGGGGCTGGACAGGAGCAGGCCCATGGTCCGCTCGGCCTCCTCACCGGCCAAGGCCTTGGCTCCCATGGCGGCGGCGATGGCGATGGTGGCAATGGGGGCCATCATGGAGAAGGTCTCGGCCTGGTAGAAGCCCTCTGGGGTACTCATGTCCTCACCGCCGACCAGGGCCAGCAACTCCTCGGGCAGGGAGTCGGCCATGTCCAGCAGCTCGGTGCTCATGGCGGAGTACATCGGGCCCATGGCCAGGCCCATGAGCAGGAACATCACGCCGCCGACCACGATCATCAGGATTTGATGATCGGACATGGTCTTGACCGTGATGCTCGACACCCAGGCCCGGCCCAGCCGACGTCCAACCAGCCGTTGCACCACGGCGTTGGCCCGGACACGATCGAGCAGGGACACACCGGCGGTACGATCCCGGAGATCCCGCCGGTCGACACCGACGACCCCGACCCCGACGAACAGGGCGATGCCGACGGCCAGTACGGCCAGATGGCCGACGTCGACCCCGTTCAGCTGAGGCGCGGAGTGGGTGAAGTAGTACCAGGGGAAGAGTCGGGCCAGGTCCTCCCATCCCTCGATGAGGGGGAGCACACCGGCGGCGACCAGACCGATGACCATGACCGCCGAGGACACGCCGGCGGCCAGGCCCCGCCGACCGGTCCACGCCCCGATGGCCCAGGCCAGGAAGCCGTAGAAGAGGGCGTTGATCAGCAGGTGGAGGATCAGGGCCTCGATGTGGATCCCGGCGGTCGACACGTCGAGGATCAGGGGTGACACCCGCCCCGCCACCCACAGGATGACGGCGCCGAACGTGGTCAGCAACGCCATCGACGCCGCCTTGGACATCAGCACGCTGGCCCGGCTGACGGGGTTGGCCAGGAGTAGTCCGATGGTACCCGAGCGTTCCTCCCCGGCCATGGCGGCCGAACCGGCGGCGATGGCCAACCCGGCCAGGGTCAAGGCCCCGTAGGTGGTGAACACCGCTCCGTAGGCCAGCGAGGCCACATCGGCATCCGCCGGCACGTTCATCATCGACAGCATTGCCTCGGGTAGGGAGGTGTAGACCGAGATGTCGATGGTGCGATAGGCGGCCATCGCTGCCAGGAACATGAGGCCGAGCGCCGTCGAGCCGATGGTCATGGCCCGCCACCGGTCGACCAGCGACTTGGCGAAAACCTCGACCAGCATCACCCGACCGCCTTTGCTCCGGCCGGCTCCCGATCGACGGCACCGGCTCCGTGGGCTCCGTCACCCCGATAGTAGGTCAGGAAGATCTCGTCCAGATCGGCCTCCTCGGTGCTGATGTCGATGAGGCGGTTGCCGTCGCGCAGAGCGGCCAGCAGGGCCTGCATGGTGCCGTCGAACGACACCACCAGGTGCCGGTTGTCGGCGGTGACGTTGCGTACGCCGTGAACACCATCGAACATCGAGGCATCGGGTGGTCGTTCGAAGGTGAACTCGATGCGACGAAGCGCCTTGGCCCGAAGGTCGGCCACGGTCTCCAGCGCCACCAGCCGGCCGGCGCGGATGATGCCGACCCGATCGGCCACCCGCTGCACCTCCCCCAGGGCGTGGCTGGACAGGAAAACGGTGCGACCTTCAGCCGCCACCTCCCGCATCATGGTCTGCAACTCCCGCTGCATGATGGGGTCGAGCCCGGCGCTCGGTTCGTCCATGACCAGCAGCCGGGGCCGGTTCATAAACGCCTGGATGAGCCCCACCTTCTGCCGGTTGCCCGACGACAGATCCTCCAACCTCCGGTCGAGATCGCTGTCCAGCCGTTCGGCCAGTCCCTCGACGTACGTCCAGTCCACCCCGCCCCGCAGATTGGCGAAGTAGGTGAGCAGGCTCCGAGCCGTCATGTTGGGGTAGAGGGCCAGGTCGGCGGGCAGATAGCCGAGCTGGTGACGAATCTCCACCGATTGGCCATGGCAGTCCATCCCCAGAATCCAGGCCCTACCCGACGTCGGGCGGATCTCGTCGAGGATGGTGCGGATGGTTGTGGTCTTGCCCGCACCATTGGGGCCGAGAAAGCCGAAAACCTCGCCCTGATCGACGGTGACGTTCAGATCTACCAGAGCCTCGACCTCCCCGTAGTGTTTGGTCAGGCCCTCGGTCTTGAGAGCGGCGACGTCGCGCCCCATCATCGGCAACCTCCTCAGCAGCCGTCGGTCCTCCGGGACGGTGGCCCGGCACTGTCCATTGTGTGGACCAGAGAGGAACAGCAAACAGGGCTCAAGGTCCCTTTGCCGCATCCCGATTGCCACACCCCCTCTCGCACCTTGGCCGACGGCCACTACGATTGCGCCATGTTCGACCTGAGCGGGCTGTTCGACGATCCCGGTGGCCCGCTGGTGGTCCTCCTGATCGTTGCGTTCGTCGTATCGGTGGTGGTGGCCGGGTTCTTCCTGATCCGGCTGTTGCTCAAGTTTCGCCTGGTTCACCACCATCTGATGCCGCTCGGGGGCAGGCTGGCGTTCTGGGCCGCTTTGGCCTACACCGTGCTACCCCTGGACGTGCTCCCCGACCCGCTGCTGCTGGATGACATCGGCGTGCTGGCCCTGGCCGTGGCCTACATCAACCATCTGGTCTCGTCCCGCCAACCGGCGGATGAACTCGACGACGGGCGGCGTCAGCCGCCCTCGACCAGTTGATCGTGAACCAGGTCGGCGGGCAGGGCGCCATAGAGCATGCCGTGGTGGCCAAGGATGCGGGATCGGATGTGGGCCTCGACCAGGGCCGGAGCATCGACCCCCAGGAGTGACACAGCCTGGGCCGCCACCGCCAGGCGTTCGGTGATGATGCGGGCTGTGGCTTCGCTCGGCTCGGCGACCAGGACCGCCAGTTCGTCCAGATACCCGCCGACCCGGTCGTCGACATCGACCAGGCGCCGGGCCCGATCCAACACCAGCTCCACCGCCTCCGGTTCCCGGGCCAACACCCGCAGCACGTCGAGGGCGATCACATTCCCCGACCCCTCCCAGATGGCGTTGAGCGGCGACTCCCGGAACAGCCGGGGCATGCCGGAGTCCTCGACATAGCCGTTGCCACCCAGACACTCCATAGCCTCCCGGACCACACCGGTGCACCGCTTGGTCACCCAGTATTTGGCCAGCGGGGTGAGGATGCGGCGCAGGGCGGCCGACTCGGGATCGTCGGCGTCGAAGGCGGCTCCCAGCTCCACCGCCATGGCCGTGGCCGCCCTGGTCTCGATCTCCAGGTCGGCCAGCACGTTGCGCATCAGGAGCTTGTCGATCAGGGCCGAACCGAAGGCGTGGCGATGGCGTACGTGGTGACGGGCCTGGTTGACGGCCTGGCGCATAAGCCCGGCCGAGGCGGCCACACAATCCAGCCTTGTGACCGACACCATGGGCAGGATGGTGACCACTCCCCTACCCTCGTCGCCGACCAGACGGGCCCGGGCCCCGTCGAACTCCAGCTCGGCGGAGGCATTGGACCGGTTGCCCAGCTTGTCCTTGAGGCGCATGACCCGAATCCGATTGCGGGACCCGTCATCCAGCACACGGGGCATGAGAAAGCAGCTCAGTCCGGCAGCGGCTTTGGCCAGCACCAGGAAGGCATCGCTCATCGGGGCCGAGGTGAACCACTTGTGACCGGTGATCTCGAACCAGCCGTTACCGGCGGCCACCGCCACCGACGTGTTGGCCCGGACATCGCTGCCGCCCTGTTTCTCGGTCATACCCATGCCGCACAGGGCCGACGACTTGGTCTCGATCGGGGCGAGCTCGGGATCATAGGCCGCCGCCTTGAGCCTGGAGGTCCAAACCGGCAGCTCATCACCCAGCGTGGCCACGGCCGCCCCGGTCATGGAGATGGGACACCAGTGGCCGGCCTCGATCTGGGAGTCGAGATAGTTGTAGGCGACCCGGGCCACCCAACCCCCCTCGGCCTCCCAGCACACCGACTGCATGCCGGTGGCCAGCGACGTGGCCATCAGCTCGTGCCAGGCCGGATGGAACTCCACCTCGTCGATGCGGTGTCCGAACCGATCGTGGGTGTGGAGTATCGGGTCGTGGTGGTTGGCCAGCTCGCCCAGACGGCGGTAGTGAGTCGAACCGGCGGTGGCGGCAAACTCGGTGAGGGCCCGACCGTGATGGCCGGCATGGTGATGCTCAACCAACTGCGCCAGCGTGGGATCGGCGGCGTACAGGTTGTCGTCGGTCAACGGCGGCGGCTGGTTGAGAACGTCGTGGGTCGGCGAGCTGCTCACAGTGGCGAACCTGGTTTCGCTTGGCGGACTGGATGTTCACGATCACGTCAAGTTCGGGCAACTCGAAGCAACTCGGAGAGATGCCGTGAGGCGCCCCGCGCCGAACACTACCATTCGGCGGCGATCACCGGGGAACGAGGGCCGCCGATCGGGCTCAGCCTGCGACGACTCGGAAGCTGCGCATCATCCCCATGTCCTCGTGTTCGAGGATGTGGCAGTGGTAGAGGAAGTAGCCCTCGTAGCCGCCGAAGGGCACGGCGATGCGAACCCGCTGCCCGGGGAACACCAGCACCGTATCCCGCAGACCCTCGTCGATGATGCCGGCGACCAGGGTGTCCCAGGCCGATGCCAGGGTGTCGTCGACCCAACTCCGCCCGACCACCGAGAAGCTACGGCCATGGAGATGCATGGGGTGGGCCAAGGGTGAGTAGTTGACGAACTCCCACAGCTCGACGGTGTCGGCCGTCACCGTCTCCTGTTCCGTGACCTCCCGACCTTCCCACAGCGAGTCGTTGATCCAGTGGGTCGCGCGCCGGGTCGACAGCGCGACTGTCTTGGGCTCGGAGGTGACGGCCTGGCCGGGGTCGACGGCGTCCGGCGCAAAAGGGGCAAGATCGTCCGGTGGTCGTGGCTCCTCGTCGCCCGTTGCCTCACCGATCACGAAGGTGGCCGCCACCTGATTCAACACATCGAGTTCGGTGGTGGCCTCGGAGCCCGCGCTCATTCCGCCCCCCATGCCCATGCCGCCCATCATGGCCATCGACTCCACGAAGGTGTCGGCGCTCAACAACTCGACGCGCTCGCCGGGCTCGTAGGCCGAGAAGTCGATCCACACGTCGGCCCGCTGTGCCGGGGTCAGCACCAGATTCGGCACCTCAGTGGCCTGGGCCAGCAGATTGCCGTCGGTGGCGATCACGCTGAGCGGATCACCGGTCGACAACGTCAGCCGCGAGGTTCGGGAGTTGGCTCCGTTCAGAAGGCGAAGGCGGTAGGGCCGTCGCTCCACGTCGACCGCATAGTCGGCCATGCCGTTGGTCACCGGGGTTTCGCCGGTGAAGCCGGCCATCATGTCGTGGCGGGAGCCGATGTAGGACAGGGCACCGTCGGGCCCGAGCCGGCGGTCCTGAAGCACCAGGGGCAGCTCGGCCACGCCGGCCAGGCTTGGCGGCTCCTCGCCGTGCACCACCAGCAGGCCGGCCAGGCCCCGATAGACCTGCTCGCCGGTGCGGGCATGGGGGTGTGGGTGGTACCAGCGGGTGCCGGGCCGGTCGACGACCACGAAGTCGTACTCATAGGTCCCGCCCGGGCCCACGACTTCCGGCGGTTGACCATCCTGATCCTGAGGAACGTGGAGGCCGTGCCAGTGCACAATGCTGTCCTCGTCCAGACGGTTCTCGAAACTGACCCGAACCCGCTGCCCTTGGCGGAGGTGGATGGTCGGTCCCAGGTAGGAGCCGGAGGGCTGCACCGTGGCGGGATCCCCTTCCAACACTTCGGCTCCGAACGACCACACATCGGTGGTCGTCCCGGCGACGATCTCGGCCGTGGACGGCTCGGCCCACAGCCGTAGATGGACATCGGCCGCCTCGCCGGCCAGCGCGACGGCTCCCGGGGCCGGGACCATGTCGCCGACCGACGCGTCACCCGGAACCCGGGAACCGACTTCGGGTTCGGCGTCCGAACCGGAACGACAGCCGGTCACGGTTATCACTGCCCCCGCCCCCAGCAGCTTGAGCGACTGGCGGCGGGAGATAGGCGTGCTCATGGCACGACTCTACGCCCACCGGCAGCCTCACCGCCGCTACATGGCGACGGGTCGGCGCCGGGATGCGCCGAGCCAACGTCGGTATCGTTACACTCAGGCTGACAGACGGGGCTCCACAATGACGGGAGAGTTCACGCCCATGGCCAAGAAGCACGTCGATCTCGATACGCCGTTTCGCCGGGGCGAACGCGTTGTCGCCACTCGCGACATCCTCGGCATAGCCAGCGGAACCTCGGGGAAGGTCCAGATCCACAACGGGCTCGGTCAATGGGACCGTTACTGGGTGATGTTCGACGGCGACCGGCAGGTCGGTCAGGTCGATCATCACGCTCTCACCCGGCCGTGGCAGCTCGACGAGTGGATGGCCCGGGAGGAGGCCAAGGCCGAAGCCGCCCTCCGATCCGAGGCGGAAGCCCAGGAGGCGGCGTCCAAGGAAGCCGAGGGGGGTGGCGGTGGCGGAGGTGGCGGTATCGCCGACCAGATTCCGGCCCACTTGCTGGAGCGGAGCAAGGCGGCAAAACAGCGTCTGCTGGGCTGATCGCCGGAGGTCATGCCCGGCCGGGGAGCCCATCGAGCCGTTCCGGCCGGCCCATTTGGTCAAATACCGGGTGATTTCACCCAGCTACTTGGCCTGATACCACAAGAAGCAACACGACTTAACCGAACCTTGGGGCTTTCCTAACCCGACGCTTCTTGTTCTGTATTTCTGGCGTTTGTTAACGTCAACGAATTCGACGAACCGATCGTCGGGATCTGGATGGAACCGGTTCCGGGTACCTGGCCCCGGGGCCGGTTCCGTCTCAAGACCCGGCAACAAACGGCGCCTAACGAAAGAAGACATGCAGCCGGTGCAACAGCTGGCTGATGGAAACCCACACCGCAATTTCCACGATCTGTGCGGCAGTTAGCGTCGTCGTCCCCAGCTCAATGGTCGAGGCATCCACTTCGGCCGGGCTGGGGGCGATGGCGTGGGCCACCGTCAAGGTGGCCAGGGTTTCGCTGTCGAACGTTCCCTCCGGTGCGCCGCCCGGCTTGAACTGGGCTGCGGCCTCGATCACATCGGCTGCGATCCCGTAGCGCTCGGCCAACGCGTGCGCCCGGTCGACCAGATGTTGGTTCTCGGCCGTGGTGGCGAACACCAATCCGGCCAGGGCCTTGCGCCCGATACCGAGCGCCGACTGGGCCGGATCCAGGTTGTGGCGCAGCATGGCGGTCAGGGCCCGGCGGGGTTTGCCGTGAGTCAGGGTGGTGAGCAGGGGCTCGTCGAACCCGTACTCGGTGGCGATCAACGACCGGGCCTTGGGGGCCTGTCGGGGAATGCCCTGCATCCAGCCCCGCTCCAGCCAGATGGCCGAGGGCGCGTTGCGTACGACCGGCACCATGGTCGATATCGAATCGACGGGAGGAGGCCCGGCGTCGGTGTCGATGACGGGGTCGGGATTGTTCCACAGGTGCTGGCCGGCCGACCAGCCGGTGGGCTCGATGAGTTCCCCGACGTCGCTGATGGATTCCGGCTCCAGCTCCACCCCCATGGCGTCCATGAACTTGTTGAGGAAGCCCATCATGGCCACGGACAGCACGATCCATTCGGTGTCCCCTGGTGAGAAGTGGCGGCGCAGTTCGTCGCCCATCTCCCGGGTGTAGTGGTGGGGCACGGTCGACAGGCCTTCGGCCACGGCCACCGCCGCCGACTCGGCCTGGGTCCGGGACTGGCCGGTCACGGCCTCGGCCCGTGAACCCCGCCGCAGGGCGAACGAGCAGGTGTGAGCCGAACAGTAGGCGCAGCTGGCGGCCCGGGATGAGGTGTACATGGCCAGACCGACCACGTCCTTGGGCGCCCCGATACCCATCAGCGAGGCCGGCAGGTTCAGGAAGTTCGGCACCATGAGGTTGTAGGTCCGGAACCCCGGCTGCCAGATCTCCAGGTAGGGATCGCAGTTGGGAACGACCCCGATCAGGGTCTTGACCAGGGCCAGCATGGGCCGGTATCGATCTTCGAGCTCGTCGAACTCGACTCGCTCATCGCTAATGGCTTGCGCCAGTGTGGAGGAGGGCACCGCTCATTCCCTTCGCTCGGTTGCAGTGGTTCGGTTTGCAGTGGTTTTGGAGGTTCCAGTGTTCCGGTGATTCGGAGGTCCCTGGTGTGCCGGGACCATTGTTGTCGAATCAGCCCGTTCTTGTCGAAAGAGGCTACCGCCTCGTGACCAGATTTTGGGATCCGCCCCGGCGTGCGCAGAATCGCGCCGCGTCCTGAACGGCGGTCGGGGGGCTGTCGGCCACACCAGCGAACAGTCTTTGGCCATGACCGACACAGGCGGCGACTATGAGCTTCAGAGGTTTGCCGGGCTCGATCTCCGTGACGTCAAGGAGGCGGTGGGGGCCGTCCTCGGGTCGTCCGACGAGGTGGAGGCGCTGTGCGGTTCATGGCCGAGCACGGCGACGGACTCCTCGACCTGCTACAGCGGCTGCCGGAATTGTTGGTCTCCAGTTCCTCGGCTCTGACCGAAGCGATCGATCGGCCCCGTCGGGTCAGCCCGGACGCAGCTCCACCCAGCCCCGGCAGGCCAGATAGCCGCTTCCGTGAACCTTCTCGACATCGCACCGCGAACCGTCCCAGACACCTCTGGCCACCAGCGTCTCCGCTTCGAACCGCTGGCCGTTGAGCGACAGCCAGTCGACGATGAGATTGCGGTCCTGGCCGTTGACAAAGGCGTCGTTGAGGAAGTTGACCCTGATCGTGGCGATCGAACCGCCGGTCAGCGGCAGCTCGATCTCGGTCCAGTCCGACGGCACCTCGTAGGGACCGAACTCGGTCCCGTCGACGCTGATCGATGCGAGTTCGGAGCCGGTTGTTCCCCTGAGACGAACGGTGAACCGACCGGTCGGCTGGGGGGCGGCCTCGACGAGGAACTCGAACCAACCGTTGCAGGCCAGGAACCGTGATTGCCGGAACCCCTCCCCGCAGTCCACACCATTCCAGATGCCTCGGGATCGAACATCGACGGGGTCGAAGACCTGACCGCCGACAGCCACCGACTCCACGATGACGTTGCGGTCCCGACCGGCGCCATCGCGTCCGTCGTTGGTGAACACCACCCGCACCGTGCCGGCCGTCGGTCCGTTGTTGGTGTAGGCGGTGGTGGTGTTCGTGGTCGATGCCGTCCACTGCCGGACCACCTGCCCGTCGATCTCCAGGCCGACCGCCTCGGTTCCCGTGGTGCCTCTCAGCGTGACGGTGATTTCCTGACCGTCACCGGGGGGGGCGGGGGCGGCGGGGGCGGCGGGGTGACGTTGCCAGGGACGGGAAACTTGAACCATCCGTTGCAGGCCAGCGTCTCGGAGTTCCGGAAGCCCTGGGCGCAATCGGTTCCGTTCCACACTCCCTTGGACTCCACACTTTCGGCCTGCACGATCGAACCCGAGCCGGTCCAGGTGATCGAGTCGACCCGCAAGTTCCTGTCGCCCAAGGCGGAAACCGCATCGTTGACAAACCCGACGTACAGCTCCCGAGCGCCGGTCGGCACCGTGGCCGAGACCGTCGTCCACTGGGAGGGGACGACCTGCTCCCACACCGTCTGCCCGGTGTCGGTGTAGAGGCGGGCCCGTTCCTCGCCTGTGCTGCCCCGCAACCGCACGACAACGGCGATGTCACCGGGGTCGCTGCCCGATCCGCCGTTGAGGAATCGGTCGAACAGGTTCCTGGTCATTCGCTGGATGACGGGACTGGTGACACCCGGCCGGCCCAGACCAAAGCTCCAGGACAGCGTGCCCGAGGCGAACACCCAGGCACCACCGGGCGCCTGGTAAATGGAGGTGTGCTGCACCTGCTGTCCCCGCACCCCGGTGTAAGGCGATGCTGCGAGCAGTGTGTAGCTGCTGTTGGCGGGCAGCGGGAACCGGGAATCGTAGTTGTCGATCTCGCTGCCCACCACCCCGGGGATGACGTCCGTTGTGGTGATTCCGGTGCCCTCGAACAGCCAATGATCGATGTTGCGGGGGACGAGGGCCGATCGCTCCGGGGGACCGTAGTCGACATACTGGATCCCGATCAGGGCCTGTTCCGGACGTCCGATGTCCCGGAAGCGGCCGGTCTTCTTCGCCGGGTCGGGTTCGGGATCGAGTGACGCCGACTTGTAGGTGAAGATGGAGCGTCGCAACGTGCCATCGGCCGACGGGTCCAGCCGGATCTGGTAGTACGCCGTGTTCGCCCCCATGAACGCCAAGCCCACCCCGGCGTCGCGTGCCCGTTCGACGGCGGTGAACATCTCACCGGTCCAGTACTCGTCATGGGCCGGCGAGATGAAACCCTTGAAGTCGAGCAGCCGTGACGGGTCGACGTGGGTCTCGATGTTGGTGGAATAGGTGACGTTGTAGCCATTTCGCTCGAGCCACTGCATCAGGTCGTATTCCCAGGTGAACAGCAGGCCAACACCGTTGCCGCTCATGGGGCGATTCATCGATATTTTGACAGCCCTTTTGGTGCCGGCGACCGTGTTACCGCCCCCGCTGTTGAATTCGTAGAGGCTCTTGCCCACGTGAGCGGGGTTGGAGCCGTCGAAGCCGGGGGTGCTCGGATCCACATTGGGGAACGAGTTGTAGGCGTGGTCGGTCAGGATCGGCCTCTGGAACAGGAGATCGGCCTGCCGTCCGTCGTTGCGAACCACGAATCCGATGTAGTTGTCGTATCCGTCGGCGTTCACCAGTTTGGCCACGTAGATGCCACTCACCCAATCGGTGGGAATGGTCAATCGATGGGACACCGGCCAGCGGTATTCCAGGTAGCCGGTTGTCGGATCGACCGGCGGGTACGATTGAGGCGTTCCGTTGAGCGGACCGATCGAGGTCATGAGCCGGGCACCGGAGCCGCCGTAGTAGCCAAGTCGATAAATGTCGATGGTGAACGCCTGTGGCCGGTTGACGCTGACGTGGAAGTCGATGCTCTCGCCGATGTCGACACTGGCTTTGTCGGCGTATCCCTTGAGCTGCTTGTTCAGATCGTCCGATGGCTTCGACAACCGCCATCCGGTAGTACCCGGTCGGGAATTCTCGATCTGGATGGGGTTCTGCTCCTGTGCCGACGCCGGATCGGAGGCAACGACGGTGAGGATCGACATGTGGATTGCGATGATGGCAACCGCAGGCAGGATTCGGGCCATCCCCGCGATGCCCCTCGGCACAGCTCCGACTCGTCCGACCATCGTCGACTTCCCCCATCGTGCCCTGTTGGCACAGACCCTGCAGATCAGGGTCGATGTGGATGAAGTTAGCAGACGGGGAGGTCTAGGCGTCCCCGGCGGTCAATACGACTCCCAGGCCAACCGGATCCGGTTCGTCCAGCTGACCGAAATCGCACTGGTGGGGTTCCTTGTCGGGGCGCCACCGCAGCACCTTGGTCACCTCACGGAACCGGCCGTTGAGGGTCGACCCGTACTTGACCTCCACCACCCGCTCGATGCGAAGCGGCACCCAGGAGTGGTCCTTCTGACCGCTCCAGCGGTGGGGGGCGCCGGGCATTCGGCCCTCCTCGGCGGCGTGGGCCTCGGCGTCGGCCCAGGCCCGCCACGGATGGGCCTCCAGCGCCCCCTCGGTGAGGGGTTGCAGCTCGTCGACCAGCTCGGCCCGGCGTTTGGCCGTGAAACTGGCGGCCACCCCCACATGATGCAGATTGCCCTCGTCGTCGTGTAGCCCCAGCAACAGCGAGCCCACACCCTTGCCGTCCTTGTGCCACCGGTACCCGGCAACGACGGCATCCGCGGTGCGGACATGCTTGACCTTGAGCTGGGTCCGCTTGTTCTCCACATAGGGATCGTCGGCCGGTTTGGCGATCAGCCCGTCCAGACCGGCACCCTCGAACACCGTGAACCACCGGGCCGCCACCCCATGATCGGTGGTGGCCGGAGTGAGATGGATCGGCGGCTGGGTGTCGGCCAGGATCTCCTCCAGCAACGCCCGGCGCCGAGCAAACGGCTGCTCCCGAAGATCGTCGTCGCCCAGGGCCAGCAGATCGAAGGCGACGAAGCCGGCCGGGGTCTTCTCGGCCAGCATGTTCACCCGGGACTCGGCGGGATGGATGCGCTGCTGCAGCCCGTCGAAGTCGAGTTTGTCGCCGGTGGCCACAATCAGCTCGCCGTCGACCACGCACCGCTCGGGCAGGTGGCGACGGATGGGCTCGACCATCTCCGGGAAGTACCGGGTCAGGGGCTTTTCATTCCGGGACCCGAGGACGACCTCGTCCCCGTCCCGGAACACAATGCACCGGAACCCGTCCCACTTGGGTTCGAAGATCAGATCATCCCGCTCGGGCATGCCCTGCACCGCCTTGGCCAGCATGGGCTTCACCGGGGGGTTGACAGGGAGATGCACTGCTTCATCGTAGTGCGGCGGGGGCCGGCGGATGGGTCCGGCACCTTGGTTCGCCGATTCCTTCAGGTTGGCTTCAGGTACGTCCGGTCACAGTGGGAACAGTCACGACACAACCTCGATCGATGAGATCGACGGCTATGAAGGAGAGACCTCACATGAAACGTTCACGATCCTTGGCCACGGCAGCCGGCGTCACGCTGGCGGTGGCCGGAGCCGTCAGCGCCCTGTTCCTGACCGTGGGTGCCGGTGCCAGCAGCCTCGTAGGGAGCAATTCGTCCAGCTCCGACTCGAACTCAGATTCGAGTCCCACCGTCCCCACCACTGCGACTACCGGCACCAGCATCGACGACCTGTCCGACGCCGAGGTGTACACCCTCGACGAAAACGGCCGACTGATTCCGTTCGATGACAGCAAGTCCAACGGCGGATCGAGCACGACCGAGCCCGGCCGCGACGATCGGTATGGCGACTCATACGACGGCGACTACGACGACTCGTACCACGACGACGACCACTATGACGATGACGACCGGTACGACGACGATGACGATCACTATGGCGATGACCGGTACGAAGACCACGACGACGACCACTACGACGACTCGTACCACGACGACGACGATGACTAGCCGTTCGACCGCACCGGTCGACGCCAACAGCCGGATCGTGCTGACCGGCGGGGCCGTCGGCCTGGGTCTGGTCCTGGTCGGGGCCATGGCCTGGGCCGACGGTTCGGCAAACCCTGCCGACGTGAACCCCGTCGAGCAGACGGCGCAGGACGATGGCCCTCAAGAGCGGATCATCGTCATCGTGCCCGACGCCGCCGGCGACCGGGCCGCCCTACCGGCCATGGCCACACCGGCCCGGCAGTCGACCACCGCCGCACCGGTCAGCCGTTCCCAGGGGAGCTGAACGACGATGACCGCACCAGCCATCGCAGCTGCCACAGCCCATGTCTCGGTCGAGCGCCGTTGGCGGGCCATGGGGACCGAGGCCCACCTGATCGTGGTCGGTGTCACCGACACCGGATCCGACGGTGCCGTTGCCGAACGGCTGGAGGATCTCGCCGACCGGGCGGTCAGCCGGGTGGCCGATCTGGAAGGGCGGTGGAGCCGCTTCCTGCCCACCAGCGAGATCAGTGCCCTGAACCGCGCCGGTTGGGCCACCGTGTCACCCGACACCTTCGGCCTTCTCGACCGGGCGGTGCTGGCCTGGCGCCGGACGAATGGCCGCTTCGATCCAACACGGCTGGATGCCCTGGAACGGCTGGGCTATGACCGCCCATTCGATCAGCTCGGTCCCATCGGTCGGCCGGCGCCGACACTTCTCCGCCGTACACGCCCGGTCCCGCCGAGCCGGGCTGTTGATGCCGGCGCACCCGTCGATTCCCTCCCGACGGGCTGCGCCGGCATCGTCCTCGACCCCTTCACCCGCACCGTAGTCCTCCCCGCCGCGTCCGATCGACAGGGCGATGGCGGTACCGACACTCGCTCGATAGGCTTCGACCCGGGCGGAATCGGCAAGGGCTATGCCGCCGACCTCGTGGTCGAGGAGTTGCTCAACGCCGGGGCGGCCGGGGCTCTGGTGAACCTGGGCGGCGATCTTCGGGTCGAGGGCACTCCCCCATCGGGACCCAGCTGGGTCGTCGAGGTGGGCGAGGTGGCGTGGGCGCCGGAGCCGCTGGCCGTGCTCGAACTGGAAAGGGGTGCGGTGGCCACGTCCACATCATTGCGGCGACGCTGGAACATGGCCCCTGACACCGACGCCAGGGCTCCTGTCCGAAACCGCCCACCATCTGGTCGACCCCGACACCGGTCGGTCGACCGAGAATGGTCCCGTCGTGGTCACCGCCATCGCCGGAGAGGGTTGGTGGGCCGAGGCCGTGGCCACTGCCGCGGCCGCCACACCGATGACCGAGTGGAGCACCCTTTTCGGTCGCCTCGACGGCGCCACCGCCGCCTCCGTCGGGGAGGCTGCCGTCGCTGCGGTTGGCGGTGACGGCGGCCTTCGGCTGTGGGGCGGATTCGAGCACTTCATGCGAAGAACCCCATTCCGACCCGAGCCCGGGCCGAGGCTCGACGGGGAGAACGAACGATGGAACCGATGATCGACGCCCTGCCCGATCAGATCTGGTGGTATGTCGCTCGATCGGGCGGCATCGTGGCCCTGTTGCTGGCCGGTCTGTCCGTCATCTGGGGACTGCTGATTTCGACCCGCCTCACCCGGGGCAAGCCGTCGCCCAAATGGCTCACCTCACTGCACCGCTACCTGGGCACGCTCACCGTCAGCTTCACCGCCATCCATGTCGCCGCCCTGGTGGCCGACAGCTATATCGATTTCGGCTGGCGGGACATCCTGATCCCCCTGGCCTCGGAATGGAAGCCGGCACCGGTGGCATTCGGGGTGGTCGCCCTTTATCTGCTGGTGGCGGTGCAGGTCAGCTCGGTGCTGATGAAACGCATCCCCCGCCGGTGGTGGAAACTCATCCATCTGTCCAGCTTCGGCCTGCTGTGGACCGGCCTGATCCACGGTGCCACCGCCGGGACCGATGCCGCCAACCCTGCGTACACCGTGGCCATGGCTCTCGTGGCCTGCGCCACCCTGTTCCTCACCCTGTTCCGCATACTGGCCGGTCGAGGTCGACGAGAGCTTCGATCGGTGACGACCATGGCCCGGGCGAATACCGTGGGGGCATGAGAATCCTGGTCGTGGAGGACGAGGTGGCCATGGCCGAGTCTCTTCGGACCGGGCTGGAGGCCGAGGGCTTCGCCGTCGATGTGGCGGCCGACGGCGAGGAAGCCCTGTGGTACGCCGACGAGGTGGCCTATGACGCCATCATCCTCGACCTCATGTTGCCCAAGGTCAACGGGTTCGTGGTGTGCCGGACCCTTCGGGACAACGACAACTGGACCCCGGTGCTCATGCTCACGGCCAAGGACGGGCATCTGGACGAGGCCGAAGGGCTCGACACCGGGGCCGACGACTACCTGACCAAACCGTTCTCGTTCGTGGTGTTGCTGGCCCGGCTGCGAGCTCTGCTCCGGCGCCGGGGGCAGGAGCGGCCGACCGTGCTCCGGGCCGGTGCCCTCAGTCTCGACCCGGCCCGCAGGGAGGTGCACCACGGCGACGAACCGGTGGCCCTCACGGCCAAGGAGTTCGCCATCCTGGAATACCTCATGCGTCGGGCCGGTGAAGTGGCATCCAAGGCGGACATCATGGCCCATGTCTGGGATTTCAACTTCGATGGCGATCCCAACATCGTCGAGGTCTACGTTCGCTCGCTGCGCAAGAAGATCGACGAGCGGTTCGCCCTCACCACCATCGAGACCGTACGGGGCGCCGGCTACCGTCTGATCGACCCCGCCACCAACCGGCCCGACACCGAACTGGACGGCTCCGGGAACCCGTCTGACGGTCCGAGCGATGCGAGGGCCGAGGTGTGAACCCGCTGGCCCGGCTGGGGATGCGGGCCCGCTCGGCATTGCTGGCGGCGGGTGCGGTGGTGGTTGGCCTGGCCGTCGGTGGCCTGGTTCTGCTCACCTTGTTCCGGTGGCAGCTGCTGGAGTCGTTGGACCAGACCCTCGCCCAGGCCGCGCTGGACCGTGCAGCCCAACTGGAACAGGGGGCCGACCCCTCCACCCTGACCGCCCAGCTCAGCGAGGAATCACTGGTCTGGATCGGCACCCCCGACGGCGACGTGGTGGCGGTCAGCGGCTATCTCATTCCGCTGGAGAACCCCCTCGAGGCGGTCGACCGGTCGCTGGATGGGGACGACGACGATGATCGGGACGACGAGCGGTCGGACCAGGACGAGCCGGATGACCGCCGTCGGGAAATCGAGGACGAGGCCGACGAGCAGGAGGACGTTGAACGCCGGGCCCGGGAACGGCAGGACGAGCTGGAGGATCTGCAGGATGATCTCGAGGACGAGCGCGACTCGGGCGACGGCGACGAGGAGGGTTTCGGCTACACCGGCCTGCTACCGCCGCCGGCCGTGATCGCCCCCCACGCCGCCCTCGTCGACCATGGCGGCCCGATCGGGGACGTGGTCGTAGCCCAGTCCACGGAAACCCAGCCCGACACGCAGCCCGACACCCAGACCACGTTCCAACTCGCCGACGGGTCGTACGGCACCGTCTCGCTGCTGGTGGAGGAGCAGTACGAGTTCGAGGGTGGTGAGCGGGAACGCAAGGACCTGCGGGTGGCGGCGGCCATGGCCAACACCCGCAATCTGGTCGTCGTGGTCGGCACCGAGACCGACATCATCACCGGACCGGTCGGTGAGCTGGCCGCCCTGTTCGCCCTCGCCCTGCCGATCCTGGCCTTGCTGGTGGTGGCTCTGACGTGGTTCACCACCGGCTCGGCCCTGAGTTCGGTCGACCGCATCCGGGCCGAGGCGGCGGCGGTGACCGGGTCCGATCTGTCCCGCCGGGTGCCCGTCCCGCAAGCTCGGGACGAGGTCCACGATCTGGCCGTCACCGTCAACGACATGCTGGCCCGACTGGAGGACGACCAGCGACGGGTGCGCCAGTTCACGGCCGACGCCTCCCACGAGCTACGGAGTCCGGTGGCCAACCTCCGGTCGTTGGCCGAAACGGCGCGGCTCACCGGACCGGAATGGGAGATCCTACGGTCCAAGCTGACGGCCGAGACCGAGCGGCTCCAGGGGTTGATCGACAACATGTTGTTCCTGGCCGCCCGGAGCGAAGCTTCGTCGCCCCCGGCGTCGACGGCCGCGGTCAACCTCGATGATCTGCTGTTCGACGAAGCGTCGCTGCTGTCGGCCACCACCGGGTTGCGCATCGACGTGTCGGGGGTTTCACCGGTAATCGTAAACGGGGTGGCCCCCGACTTGCAGCGACTGGTCCGCAACCTGGCGGCAAACGCCTCCCGCCACACCCGATCCGTGGTCGGGCTTGCCTGCGCCACCGAGGCCGACGGCCGGGCCGTGCTCCGGGTCTGGGACGACGGGGCCGGAATCGCCCCGGCCGACCGGGAGCGGGTGTTCGAGCGATTCACCCGGCTGGACGAGGCTCGGGATCGGGATCGGGGCGGCAGCGGGCTGGGATTGTCGATCGTGGGCACCATCGCCGCCGACCACGGTGGAACCGTCTCGATCACCGACACACCACCCGAGTTGCTGGCCGGCACGCCCGGCCCCGGTCCGGGTGCCCTGTTCACGGTGGTGCTCGGCCCCGCCTTGTAGCGACGTGCGCTTGCCCCGATGGGCCCGGGCGAAGAACAATGGAACATGGCTCAGGACCTCACCGACACCCCGAAACCGTCCATCGATCACGGACCGACCGACATCGCGCTGCTGGACGAAACCATTCCCGCCAACCTGGCCCGTACCGTGGCCTCGTTCGGCGACAACGACGCCCTGATTTCGGCGGAGCAGGGGCAGCGCTACAGCTATCGGTCCTTCGCCACCGCAGTCGACAACCTGGCCAAGGGTCTCATGGCGGCCGGTGTGACCAAAGGTGATCGGGTCGGCATCTGGAGCCCGAACTACGCCGAGTGGGTTCTACTCCAGTACGGCACGGCACGCATTGGGGCCATCCTGGTCACCATCAACCCCGCCTACCGGGTCAGCGAGCTTGAGTACGCCCTCAACCAATCGGGCACCTCGCTGCTGGTGGCCGCCCCTTCCTACCTGACCAGCGACTACCGGGCCATGGTCACCGAGGTGTGGGACCGGGTGCCGTGCAAGCGGGTTGTGTACCTGCCGGTGGGCGAGCAGCCGTCCGACGACTGGGCCGAGCTGGTGGCCGGTGGGTCGTCGGTGAGCGACGACGAGCTCGAGGCCCGCACCGCCGAGCTGCGAGCCGACGACCCGATCAACATCCAATACACCTCGGGGACCACCGGCTTTCCCAAGGGAGCCACCCTCAGCCACCGCAACATCCTCAACAACGGGTTCTTCATCGGTGAGGCCTGCGGCTACACCGAAGCCGATCGGGTGTGTATTCCGGTGCCGTTCTACCACTGCTTCGGCATGGTGCTGGGCAACCTGGCCTGCACCACCCACGGTGCCACCATGGTCATCCCTTCTGCCGGGTTCAAGCCCAAGGCGGTACTGGAGACCTGCCAGGCCGAGCGGTGCACCAGCCTGTACGGGGTGCCCACCATGTTCATCGCCGAGCTGGCCGACCCCGACCTCGAGAGCTACGACCTCTCCACGCTGCGGACCGGGATCATGGCCGGCTCGCTGTGCCCGGTCGAGGTGATGAAGCAGGTGGTGAACCGCATGAACATGAGCGAAGTCACCATCGCCTACGGCATGACCGAGACATCACCGGTGTCGACCCAGACGTCGGTCCACGATTCGCTGGAGCACCGGGTGTCGACCGTTGGCCGGGTCCATCCCCACGTCGAGATCAAGATTGTCGACCCCGAAACCGGCGAGATCGTACCCAGGGGTGAGGCCGGGGAATTGCTGACCCGGGGCTACTCGGTCATGTTGGGCTACTGGAACGACCCGGAGCGCACGGCCGAAGCGGTCGACGGCGACGGCTGGATGCACACCGGCGATCAGGCCACCATGGACGCCGACGGCTATGTCAACATCGTCGGCCGTATCAAGGACATGATCATCCGGGGCGGTGAGAACATCTATCCCCGGGAGATCGAGGAGTTCCTCTACACCCATCCCGACATCGTCGAGGTCCAGGTCATCGGCGTGCCCGACGAGAAGTACGGTGAGGAGATCATGGCCTGGGTCCAGCTTCGGGAAGGATCGGAGCTGGCCACCCTGGCCGCCGCCACCGGGACCGGAGCCGGCAGGAGCGAGGCGGTGACCGAGGCGGTGCGGGAGTTCTGCCGCGGCACCATCGCTCATTACAAGGTGCCTCGCCATGTGAGGGTTAGCGACGAGTTCCCCATGACAGTGACCGGCAAGATCCGCAAGGTGGCCATGCGGGAGACATCGATCGGCGAACTCGGTCTGGAGCAGGCGGCGGCCGTCCGTAACGCATGAACCTCGTGATCGGCGTCGACGGGCATGAGCAATGGTGCGGGGGTGGCGGTAAGGCAATCGGCTCGATAGCGCCGGCCGTGGCCGAGGTCGAACAGGATCGACACGTCACCTGTCTCGCCTGACAGCGGGCCATACGCCGTCGGAGGGGTCGATGGGGCGTACGACGCAGACGCCGACCGGCCAGTCCAACCCAAAAAACGGCCGCAGGTGACCACGGCACATGGATTTGTTACACTAACGCCGTTAGGTCGGGACCCTTCTTGTCGGTTTCGGCGGTGGCGGAAAACACGCGGAGTTTAAATAGATGGGCGATCGCGAGGCGCGAGCCGAGGAATACCCATATCAGATGACGGCGGAGTACCCCTCCAGAGGGGGTTTCATCCGGAGTCCCTTTGTGCTGCTCGCCATGTTGGCGGCCATCATCGGCCTGCTGTACCTGGCCTACGTGTCATCCTCAGATGACTCCACGGCCACCGGAGAGGGCGATGGCGAGCAGGCGGTGTTGGAAAGCGAGGCGGAGGACGGCACGGCCAACGAGTCCGCCGGGACCGAAACCGAGCCGGATGCCGAGGGTGCCGGCGGCAATGACGCCGCTGCTGCAGATGGCACCGAGGAGGGTGGCGATGAAGCCGGGGACGGAGTGCTCGACCTCGGCCCTTCGGCGTCGATACCGGCTCCCGACGGAGCCTACGTGTCGGCTCGCCTCAACATCGACGCCCCGCCGGGCAACGGACTGTTCGTGCTGAGCGGTCGGGTTCCCGACCAGGAGACGGCCGAAGCCGTGATTCGGGCGGCGGAGGTCTCCTACGCCCCGTTCGTCCAGAATGAACTCGAAATCGACCCCGGCCTGGACCCGGCACCATGGTTGGCCGCCGCCCCCAACGTCGTCGGTGTGCTTCCCTCGGTCACCGACGGCACGATCATGGTTGCCGATCAGAAGATCCTGCTCTCGGCTCGGTCCCCCAATCCCGACTATCTGGGCAGTCTCCAAGCCCGCGCTCGGTGTCCTGGGCGGCGGTCTCCCGGTGGAGACGGTCGACACGAAGATCACCGATCTCGAACCGCCCCTCTTCAGTGTTGAGGTGGAGAACGGCACGATGACGCTGAGCGGCTATGTGCCGTCGGAGGAGATCATCCAGCTGCTGGCCGGCGGAGCCGCTGCCGCCTACGGTCCGGAGAACGTGATCAACGAACTGACGGTCGACTCCGGCACCTACCGCTCGTTCTGGATGCAGACCATCCCCGGCATCTTCCAGCTGTTCCAAGCCTTCCCCACCTATGACTTCACCGTGCAGGAGGGCCAGTTCTCGGGAACGTTGAACGAGGGTGTGAACTTCGCCGCCAACTCGACCGAGATCAACGCCACCGCATCCCAAGCTCTCGATATCGGGGTGTCCGTTCTCGCACGCGACATCACGATCGGCATGAAGATCACGGGCCACACCGATTCCCAGGGGCCCGATGACTACAACCAGGAACTCAGCCTGGGCCGAGCCCAGTCGGTGGTCGACTACTTCGCGGCGGCGGGCATCGATCCCGCCCGTCTGGTGGCGGTCGGGGCGGGCGAGACGGAACCCATCGCCGACAACGAGACGCCGGAAGGACGGCTCAAGAATCGGCGAGTCGAGTTCAACTTCGGGCCTGCCTCCAGCCTGCAGGCGGGGTAGACGCCCGGCAGATCAGCTCCAGATCAACGCAGTGCTCGGAGCCTTGCGGCCGTTCGGCTAACAAGGATAGCCAAATCTTCCTATAGGTCGTACGAGCCGTCGGTTGAACACATGTCTTCCATGGCCAAAGGTGGGCGTCGGGCGTTTCGAATGCGTACCGCGAAGTCCGTCGCTAGGCGCCCGGTCCATCGCGGCCCGGGATGAAGGTGGAGATGATGAAGTCCCTCGTAGGACTGTTGCTGGCCGGAATCCTGTTGATACTCAGCACTCCAGCGTTGGCGAATTCCAAGAACGACAAGGCCGTCGACGTCAGCGTCATGTCGCAAACCTGTACATCGGCGTCGATCTGAATCGCGTCTTGGACGGCCAACCGCCAGCCGAGGTCCTGGCCACAGCGGAGGCGACCAACTACGCCGCTCGACCGTGGCCGGTGCGAAGGGCAGGAGCTTCAGCACCAACTTCAGCTTCGAGCTGGGCGGCTTCCCCGTCGAGTTCACCCTGGGCTACACCGCGGTCGATGCCACCGTCGACGGCCAGACCTTCCTGTTCGTCAACACCCACCTCGAGGTGGAGAACATTCCCTGCTCCACTCCTACCGGTGTGATGTTCTGCCAGGACGCACAGGCCATCGAGCTTCTCGAGGCCATCGAACCTTCGGAGTATCGGGCCGTTCTGGTTGGCGACTTCAACGCCGTACCCGGCACCATCGCCTATGAGACCGTGGTCGCCGATGGTTACGTCGACACCTGGAACAGCGACACCGAGGACGGCGCGACCTGCTGCCAGGAAGAACTGCGATGATCGTCTGGAGCCACCGTTACTTCCCGGTGCCCCGATGCCACCGATACCCGGCGGTATCTTCTGGTCGTCCGATCACGGTGCCCCGTTCGCTGAGCTGTCGCTGAAGATCGGCAAAGGGTAAGGCGGACAACGACGGCGCATCCGTCGATCAGCGGTGAGAGAAGATCCCCGGTGAGGGTCGGTCGATGACCACCTGACTATCACCGATTCGGAGAACCAATACCATCGACATCAGTCGGCTTTAGCGGCGCAAACCACGTGACCGACCAACGAGGGGAACCTCAACTCGACCTGCGCCTGGGACGGCTGTTCGCCCCCGATCTCGTAGTGCCCCGTCACCGATCAATATCGGCGTCTCACTGCGGGAGGCCGTATTTGGTGGCGAGGTAGCCGGCCACCGTGGCCTGCTCACCAGCATCAAGATCCCGGTCATAGATCAGAATCTCCGCAATATCACCCTCGAAACGACCATCACTCCAATAACTACGGCCAATGAAGTTCACCGTCCGAGACACAACCGGCGGCACATACACCGACCCGGAACCAACCACCTCACCATCACGAGCCACCGTGGCCGTCACCAAATCATCAACCGCCCCACCAGGCTGAACCACCGAATACACCCCAGCCTCACCCGCCCCCAAGGCCGCACCAGTATTGAACCAGCCATAACCACCGGCCGAACTCGTCGTGAAATACTGCGCACCCGAACCAGAACCAGCCCGACCCAACACCACATTCTCCGCGCCGGCCCCATTCCCCAACGCCACCAACTTGAACCCCGGCTGCAACACCGACGGCGACGCAACCACATACACCGTCACACCACCAGTGAAGTCCTCAAACCCATCAGCCAAATCCAAATAATCATCAACCCCGTCAAAACGAACCGACGGCACCCCACCAATACCCGACGCCACAAACGTCGGCCGCGACACCCCAGACGCCACCGCATGAAAACCACTCCCCGACGCATCCAACCACGACGACACCGGCGCACCATCACCCAAACCCAACACCGACGCATCCAACGCCAACACCAAACCATCCAACGGCACACCAACCGGCGGATCCAACGACCCCACCGGCGTCGCCGACACCACACCGGACGGACCGGACTCCCCAACCCCGCTGTAGGCCGTCACCCGGTAGTGATACGCCGTACCGTTGACAACCGCCCCATCGACATAGGTCGGGTCAACCACATCGGCGACCTCGGTGAACGGCCCCGCGGCATCATCGGCCCGGGCAACCCGATAGCCATCGGCATCGGCCACCCCATCCCATGAAACCGACACCGACCCGTCACCGCCAACAGCACTCACACCCTCGGGAGCATCCGGCGCCGTCGGCGCCGGCCCAACGTCCAACCCGTATTTGGTGGCGAGGTAGCCGGCCACCGTGGCCTGCTCACCAGCATCAAGATCCCGGTCATAGATCAGAATCTCCGCAATATCACCCTCGAAACGACCATCACTCCAATAACTACGGCCAATGAAGTTCACCGTCCGAGACACAACCGGCGGCACATACACCGACCCGGAACCAACCACCTCACCATCACGAGCCACCGTGGCCGTCACCAAATCATCAACCGCCCCACCAGGCTGAACCACCGAATACACCCCAGCCTCACCCGCCCCCAAGGCCGCACCAGTATTGAACCAGCCATAACCACCGGCCGAACTCGTCGTGAAATACTGCGCACCCGAACCAGAACCAGCCCGACCCAACACCACATTCTCCGCGCCGGCCCCATTCCCCAACGCCACCAACTTGAACCCCGGCTGCAACACCGACGGCGACGCAACCACATACACCGTCACACCACCAGTGAAGTCCTCAAACCCATCAGCCAAATCCAAATAATCATCAACCCCGTCAAAACGAACCGACGGCACCCCACCAATACCCGACGCCACAAACGTCGGCCGCGACACCCCAGACGCCACCGCATGAAAACCACTCCCCGACGCATCCAACCACGACGACACCGGCGCACCATCACCCAAACCCAACACCGACGCATCCAACGCCAACACCAAACCATCCAACGGCACACCAACCGGCGGATCCAACGACCCCACCGGCGTCGCCGACACCACACCGGACGGACCGGACTCCCCAACCCCGCTGTAGGCCGTCACCCGGTAGTGATACGCCGTACCGTTGACAACCGCCCCATCGACATAGGTCGGGTCAACCACATCGGCGACCTCGGTGAACGGCCCCGCGGCATCATCGGCCCGGGCAACCCGATAGCCATCGGCATCGGCCACCCCATCCCATGAAACCGACACCGACCCGTCACCGCCAACAGCACTCACACCCTCGGGAGCATCCGGCGCCGTCGGCGCCGGCCCAACGTCCAACCCGTATTTGGTGGCGAGGTAGCCGGCCACCGTGGCCTGCTCACCAGCATCAAGATCCCGGTCATAGATCAGAATCTCCGCAATATCACCCTCGAAACGACCATCACTCCAATAACTACGGCCAATGAAGTTCACCGTCCGAGACACAACCGGCGGCACATACACCGACCCGGAACCAACCACCTCACCATCACGAGCCACCGTGGCCGTCACCAAATCATCAACCGCCCCACCAGGCTGAACCACCGAATACACCCCAGCCTCACCCGCCCCCAAGGCCGCACCAGTATTGAACCAGCCATAACCACCGGCCGAACTCGTCGTGAAATACTGCGCACCCGAACCAGAACCAGCCCGACCCAACACCACATTCTCCGCGCCGGCCCCATTCCCCAACGCCACCAACTTGAACCCCGGCTGCAACACCGACGGCGACGCAACCACATACACCGTCACACCACCAGTGAAGTCCTCAAACCCATCAGCCAAATCCAAATAATCATCAACCCCGTCAAAACGAACCGACGGCACCCCACCAATACCCGACGCCACAAACGTCGGCCGCGACACCCCAGACGCCACCGCATGAAAACCACTCCCCGACGCATCCAACCACGACGACACCGGCGCACCATCACCCAAACCCAACACCGACGCATCCAACGCCAACACCAAACCATCCAACGGCACACCAACCGGCGGATCCAACGACCCCACCGGCGTCGCCGACACCACACCGGAGGGTGGTCCCTCTATGCCGTTGCGCACGACGGCCACCCGGTAGTAGTACGTCGTGCCGTCGGTAACCCCGGTGTCGCCGTAGCTTGTCTCGGGTATCTCGGCAATCTCGGTGAACGGACCGTCGGCGGAGATCGATCGATCGATCCGGTAGTCGTCGGTGGTTTCGACCTCGTTCCACGCCAGGTTGACGACTCCTGAGGAGGACGATGCGGTGACGACAGGGGGCGTTGCGGGCGCGGGTGGGGCCTCGGCGCCCGAATGGAAATAATCGATCCGGGCATCGAACGCGGAGAACTCCGTCGGGTGGTTGCCGGCGTACACGCCGACCATCTGTATTTGGCCGATGTTCTCCGTGACACCGGCTCCCTCGAAAGAACCGCCGGCTCCCAGCTGCCAGGTCACGCCGTCGACGGACCACTCGAAATCCCATGTTCGCAACGTCGGATCGACGTTGTCGTCGAGCGTGACCCTCAAGTAGAAGGGCCCGGTCGACGGTGTCTGAAGACCGGTGTTGAAGCCGGCCACCGTCGTCTTGTGCAACTCGTCATCATGGTTGACGAATCGCTCCACGAAGCCGCGAATCTGACGGTTCCCGTACAGCATGAACTGCATGAAGGTGCCGGGTGAGGTCTCGAACGAGATTCCGACCTGCTCATTGCCGGCGATAGCGCTGTCGACCTTGATCTCGTAGACACCGCTACCTTCGAATGGGCGCTGGATCTCCGCATGACGCAGCCACCATTGATTGTGCTCCTCACCGCCGGGGATCGAGATGGTGATATAGCCGTCGCCGACGTTGTAGGACGCGTGATTCTCGATGTCGGCCGGTAGCGCATCGGCGTACCCGTCACGGAAGCTCCATCCGGAAGCCAACGAGGTCCCGCCGAAATCATCGAAGAAATCGGGGGCGGACCCCGTTTCGGCTGCTGCGCCAACCGGGGTGGCGCCGATGATCGCGCCGACCATGAACACCGCCAACAGAACCCGTCGAAAAATCAAAACAGTCGCCCCTTTGTCCTCGCAATTCATCGACCGGTCAGCCCCGCCTTCACTATCATCCTATTTGACCGTACCGCTACTCTGAGAACCGGGATACCACAATGCGTGGTCAAAACTACCCGAGTCAGGCGTCGGGCTGAGACGGAGTGCCTACACCGGGAACCAGCGGAGCGATTCGAAATCCTCGTTCTGCTCCTCCGACCACACCTTTGCCCTGCAACCGGCGGCCAACATCTGCTGTTCGGCCTCGGCCAGGTAGTCCAGCAGACGGCCGGGGGCCAGCTGGGCCCGATGATCGGTGTGTTGCATCCGGCCGTTGGTATAGGTGATCTGATGCAGGCTCATCGGCGGCGTGGAGGCTCCGGCATGATGGTGCCACAGGCCCGACGCCGGCTGGAAGGTGTAGCAGTTCACCAACCGATGGCCGTGGCCGGCCACCGCCTCCACCGCCGACAGGATGTACTCGAAGGTGTCCTCGTCGATGAAGTAGTTGAAGTTGACCCGTACCCAGCCCGGCTTGATGCCCTCGCAGCCGCGGTTGATCTCCCGCTCGAAGGCATGGGACCGATCCAGGTCGATGCCCAACAGTCGATGGCCGTAGGGCCCGGCGCACGAGCAGCCACCTCGCGACTGGATGCCGAACAGGTCGTTGAGGATGGCCACCACCAGGTTGTGGTGGAGGTAGGGATAGCCGGTGGTTTCGTCGGCCGCCACGACGAACGACACGATGCTCAGCCGATCGGCCTCCTTACTCCCGAGGATCTGAATGTTGGGGTGGGCATCCCACCGCTCGATGGCTCGGCGGACGAAGTCCTCCTCCCGGGCTCGGATGACATCGGCACCGACCGCCTCCTTGAGCTGGAACACCAGACCGGCCCGTATCGATTCGACGATTGCCGGAGTGCCGCCCTCCTCCCGATGCTCGATATCGGTCAGATAGTCGTGTTCCTTGGGATTGACGAAGGCCACCGTGCCCCCACCCGGCACCACGGGAACCCGATTGGTGAACAACTCCTTTCGGGCCACCAGGACACCGGGGGTGCCCGGCCCACCGATGAGCTTGTGAGGTGAGATGAACACCGCGTCCTTGCGAGAAGGGCCGTCACCACCCATGGCGACTTCCACGTAGGGAGCGGCGGCGGCGAAGTCCCAGAATGCCAGCGCCCCGTACTCGTGCAACAGGGTGGACACCGCATCACAGTCGGTGATGATCCCGGTTACGTTCGAGGCAGCCGAGAATGAGCCGATCAACAGCGGCCGGTCCCGGTGGCGCTCCAGTTCACGCCGCAGTTGGTCGAGGTCGATGTGCCCGTCGGCGTCCTCGTCGATGGTGACGACGTCGGCGATCGATTCCCGCCATGGCAACTCGTTGGAGTGATGCTCGAACGGCCCGATGAACACCACAGGCCGTTCGACCTCGGGGATCTGGGCCGAGAAGTGATAGCGATCATCCAGAGTGGACGGGATCGACAATCCGAGAACACCCACCAACTTGGCGATGGCATAGGTGGAGCCGCTGCCGCAGAACAGCACGACATGGTTGTCGGTGGCGCCCACACATCGGCGGATGATGTCCCTTGCCTCCTCACGGAACCGGGTGGTCTGCAACCCGGTGCCCGACGACTCGGTGTGGGTGTTGGCATACAGCGGCAGCACGGCTTCGCGTAGGTAGTCCTCGATGAAGCTGAGGGCTCGACCCGAGGCGGTGTAGTCGGCGTACACCATCGGCCTGGGCCCGAACGGTCCGTCGACAACATCGTGAGATCCGATCACGCTGTCGCGAATGGTGTCAATGAGCGTGTCGGCCGGGCTCCGATCAACATGATTCTCAGCCATCATGTCAGGATACGCTCCCGGTCACCTGCAGAGCGATCGAAGCCCGCTCACAGCCGCCGGGGCAGGAAGCTGGTGACGAGGATTCCGCCCGCCATCAGCGCTGCCAGCACGGCCCAGAGCCAGCGAATCGGCCCCACGGCCAGCACGAGGACGGCCAGGGCCGGGGCGACGAGAAACGATACCTCCCGCCATGTGGCGAAAACGGCGGTCATCTCCACCCTTTCGCGCGGTTTCACCAGACGCATGAACGGGATGTTGCCCAGCACATCGATGGCACCACCGCCGACGGCACCGATCAACCAGAAGGCGATACCGATCGGTCGAGCCGGTCCGAGCACGGTCAGGGCCAGCAGCGAGCCGGTCATGAGGCCGAATGCCCGGCCGACCACCGCACGCACCCCGAAACGCCGGGCCAGCCTCCGCACCACGGGGCTCAGGAACAGCACCCCACTGGCGGCGGAGAGAAACACCCCGGCCGCCCACTCCGGCAGGCCGGCATCGACCACATACAGCGGCCCGTATACGAACAGGCTGGCCCAGAAGATCGATCGAAGGCAGGTGATGATGTAGGCGAATCGAAGATAGCGCTGTCGAAAGAACCGGGGCAGCACCACCAACGGGCCCGCCAATCGCTGATTGGGCGCCAGCAGAACCGGGTTGGCTCCGAGCCGGAGGTACCAGTGATAGCCCAAGATGGTGAAGGCCAGAACCACGGCGACCACGAATGGAAGCACAGGATCCAGTGTGGCCCACAGCCACACCCCCACTGTGGGGCCGATCAACCAGGTCACAGCCAGGTACTGCGAGCGGCGACTCTCGACCAGGATCAGATCGTGCTTGGCGATGTACTCCATGATGTACAACGACAGGCACACCGAGAACACCGAGGCGTGGGCCGACTGCAGGCCCAACCCGATGGCGAACACCGGGGCCGGACCCACGGCGAACGCCACGCCGGCGATCATGAAGGCGATCACACCGGAGGTGAGGATCCAACGCCGGGGAACCAGCCGCTGCAGGCGGGCCACGTTCAGCGTGATCACCAGCGTGAATCCGGAGGCCAGGGCATACACGACGGAAACTGCGAACTTGGATCCCAACACCTGGAGTGCAGCCAGGGGGAGAACTCCTACGACAACCGCTCGTGCCAAACCCTCCAGCCCGGCCAGGCGTGCCAGTTGCGAGCCCGGCCCGGCCTCCAGCACATGCAATCCAACCGGACGGGGATATCGCACCAGCGAAGGTTACGCCCGGCGCTTCTCCCACTCAAGTCCCGTACGGTGGACGGCAAGGATGTGGTCGAGTCAGCGGGTCCGGGTCACCTTCTTCAAACCTCGCGGCCTGTCAGGATCCAGCCCCTTGCCCAGGGCCAGGGCATGGGTGAAGGCCTGCACCGCCGGGGCGGCCACCAGCGGCGCCAGCCACTCCTCGACGGCCGGGATCTCGACGCGACGATCCGCCGGAAAGCTGTGGTCGTCAACCAGGGCGACCACATGAGCCCCCCGTTCCAGCAGGTCCCCGGCGAGGTCCGCCATACTCTCGAACAGAGGTCCCTGAGCCGCCACGATCAGCACCGGGAAGTCCTGTTCGATCATGGCAATCGGCCCGTGGAGGAAATCGGCAGCCGAGAACGGCTGGGCCGAAATATGGGTGAGCTCCTGCAGCTTCAGCGCCCACTCAAAGGCGGTGGCATGGTGAAACCCCCGGCCGACCACGACGCAGTGATCGGCGTCGATCAGATCCTCCGCCGCCCGGCCGATCGGTTCGACTTGTGCCAGGACATCGTCGATGACGTCGGGCATTCCTTCGAGCGCCGCCAAACTCTTGCCATCGGAACCAGCCGAGCACAAGGCGACGGCTGCCAGCTCGGCGGTATAGGTCTTGGTTGCGGCGACGGCGTGTTCCTGTCCGGCCGAAAGATCGACCACGAGTTCGGCGGCAACCGCCAGCGGCGACCGGACATCGTTGGTGAACCCGACGGAGGGACGGTTCTGCCGTCGTGCTCCCCTCACGACCTCCACCACATCAGGGGACTGCCCCGACTGCGACATGCCGATCACCAGTGAACCGTCAAGCGACGGCGCCGCTCCATAGGGCCCGAAAAGCGAGGGCGCAGCCAGGCCAACCGAGAGCCGGTTCCGAATCCCCAGGACATATTGGGCATAGCGGGCGGCGTTGTCCGAAGTGCCACGAGCGGCGATCACGGCGTGGCTGACATCGTGGGTCAGCATCTCGGTGAAGCGTTCGGCCCGATCACCGTTGACCGTCATGACACGCCGTACCACATCGGCCTGTTCGTGCATCTCCGACCACATGCTCACGGTTTCACCCCGGCGCTCCACCGCCCGGCGCTTTGGCCCCGCTACCAGTCGACGGCCTGCCGGACGGCATCGAGTTCCTCGTTGCCGATCACCATGCCGTTGGCCACCGAGAACCAAAGCCCCTGCCGTTCGACAAAATCGGGCAGGGCTACCAGCGACCGCTCGACCTCGTCCCAGGTGATCGCCAACTGATCGAGCCGATGGCGCATCCCGCTGTCGGCGATGATGGACCGGGCTCGCTCCGGGTCGTTGCCCTGCAGTGTGGACATGATCTGCACCCCCAGCGCCACCAGTTCACCGTGCATGATGGTCCGGCCCGTCATCGTCTCGAACATGTAGGCGAAGAAGTGCTCCGAGCCCTCCTCGAATCGGGCGTGACCAAGCTCATGGCACCGCCGGCCGATGTCCCGATGACACTCCATGAGCCGCTGGATGCCGATGTCCTCACCGGCCGCCAGCCGGGGAGCCAGCTCAGCCAACTCGTCGAGATACGCCAGCGACATTGCCGCCGCCTCGTCGTCCCAGGCCGGGTCGTGGCCGGCTCCGACCGCCAGCTCCCAGTCGTAGCGGGCGGTGTGACACGACAGCACATCGCCGATCCCGCCTCTCACCAACTCGGGCGGGGCCGCGGCAAAGAGATCGAAATCGACAAGTACCCGCTCGGGAACGGCATCACCCTGGTAGCGCACGCCACCGCGGTCCCGCAGGGCCGTCATTCGGGTGAAACAGGCATTCACGCTGGGCAGGCTGGGAACCTGATACAGCGGTGTCTGCCACCTCCAGTGCAACCACTTGGCGGTGTCCATCGCCGTACCACCCCCGATCCCGATGACGTCAACCCGTTCCAGCGCCCCGACCAGGTGTTCGAGATGTTCCGGGGACAGATCATCGGCCAAGACCACCCAAACCGGGGCGGCGGCGAGCTGCGACCGGACTTCGGCCCAGGGTTCGGGTTGGGTGATCACGCCGTACCGGTCCAGTGACCCGGTCAACGGTCCGAGCAGGCCACGACCGTAGTCGGTGGCGAACCCTCTAGTCTCCAGCGCCATTCTCATCGACTCCTTCATCAGGCTCCAACGGCAACCCGTGTTGCTCGAACCAAAGGCCAAGGCCCCCGAGGCGGACAACCCGGAACTCCTCGGCCGCAACCACACCGTGGCGGACCCCGACCCGACCGGCTCCATCCCGCACCAAGGGCTCGATCACCGCTCTCAGCTCGCCGTCCAGGGCTCGCTCCAGCAACGGGACCCGCAAGCCGGCCGTGTGGGCTTGAAGGATCAGCTGCCGGACGTAATTGGTCATGGCGGTACGGTGGGCGAGGACGGCCTCGACCTTGCGGTCGAGCACCGTCGAGATGTCGATCACATCAGTGACCTCCACCACCCTGCGGGCGAAGTACCAGCGCTCGGCCACTCCGTGGGGCCGCAGCCCGGCCTCCAGATGCTCGGGATGATGCTTGTCGAACTGCGCCGTCCAGAACGCCTCGTCGGTGGCGGCGGCAACCTTGAGATGGTCCTGGTTGTCCTCGCCGAACATGCCGTAGGGGTCGAAGGTCACGAGTGTGTGAGGACGGTGGAGGCGAATGAGGCGAATGATCTGCTCCCGCAGCAGGACTTCGCTGGCATCGCCCATGGTGTCGGTGTGATACCCGAGGTCGACGACCTCGTCGACACCGAGCACGGCGCCGGCCGCATCGAGCTCACGACTTGCCGCCTCGGCCGTCTCGAGCTCGTCCAGGTCGACCGAGTCCCAACGATCATCGGTGGCGCGCACCACCACGATCCGCCACCCGGCCTCATCCCAAAGAGCGACTGTACCTCCGACAAACAGGGCGGCATCGTCGGCGTGAGCCACGACGATCAGGACGGTCCGACCCTTCCCCGGACCGATGTCCACCCGTTGTGCCATCCTGCCACCTTGACTGACCGGCCGTCATTTAGTAAACAGTATTGACCAAATACGGAACTCGTGCAAGGATGAGTCACACGTGGACCGCGTCCGCGGTCCAATGAGGCAGGGGAGACTTCCATGGCAAGTTCCGGACGTGGGGCGTGGATTCGTGCACTGGCTGTTGCACTCATCCTCGCCTTGCTGGCCGCCGGCTGCGGCGGAGACGACAACTCCGACAGCGAAACCGACACCGTCGGGACCGAAGAGGAGGCGGCCGATGGCGGAAGCGACGGCGAATCGGACGGCGGGGTGCAAGAGGCGGCTGACAGCGACGACGCGGCCGCCAACGACGGCGGCTCCATCAATGTCTTTCTCGTTCCCAGCCCGTCGGCCGAGTCCATCAAGTCCTTCGCCGACGAGTTCACGGCCGAGACCGGAATAGAGGTCACCTTCGAGGAGGTGCCCTACGGTGAGGCGCACCAGAAGCAGCTGCTGGCCTATGAGCAGGGCAACGGCGCGTACGACGTGGCCCAGTTCGACAACACCTTCCTGGCCCCGTTCGGAGCGGCCGGGGTGATGACGCCACTGGACGACTATCTGGCCGCCTCCGAGGAGTACGACATCGATGACTTCTCGCCCGGCCAGCAGGACTATGGCAAGTACGACGGCCAGACGCTCGGCCTGACACTTTCGACCGAGCCCATGATCCAGTGGTATCGCACCGACCTCTACGAGGAACTCGGGCTGAAACCAGCCACCACCTGGGAGGAGTATTACGACAACGCCCAGGCCATCGAGGACGCCGGGCTGGGTGACGGTCAGATCATGGGCTTCGGCCCCAACGTCAGCTGGTGGTGGATGACCCTGGTGTGGAGTTTCGGTGGCCAGCTCTACGACGACTCGCTCGCACCACAAGTCAACACCCCGGAGGCGATCGCCGCCACCGAATACCTGAAGAGCCTGCTCGAGGTGTCACCGGACGGTGCCGTCAGCGCCAGCGGCGACGACGTCACCAACAAGTTCATCTCCCAGGACATCGGGGCCATGATCCAGTACTCCGGCTACTACGGGGTCACTCTCGACCCCGAGGCCAACAAGTACCCGGGCCTGCTGGGAACAGCGCCGATGCCGAAGGGCGAGGCCGACATCACCCACCTGGCCGGCTGGAACATCGGCATCCCCGCCGACTCGGCCAACAAGGATCAAGGCTGGCAGTTCCTCGAGTTCGTACTGGGCAAGAGCAACGCCAAGGCCTATCTGGAGTCGGGGGCGGCCGCCATCGGACGCAAGTCGATCACCGGCGACGCCGAGCTGACGGCCGAGCAGCCCTACCTGCTGCAGCTCGACATCCCGGAGACGAGCCGAATCGAGCGCTATCCCCAGCTCAAAGTCTGGCCCGAGATGGACGTCGCCATTGTGCAGCACGTCAGCGACATCATGACCGGGTCGACGACGGTCGAGGACGGCCTCAACAGCCTTCAGGAAACCCTGGAACCGATACTGGCGGCCGAGAACAGCTGATTCTCCAGGAACGGCCGACTCCCGACCCCCCGACAGTTCCGTGAACCAGAAGGGACCGACGCTGAACCCTGTTGACATTGCGGCACCACCACGGCGTTCGATGACAACGGCCCGGCGTCGGTCCCTTACGGCTCTACTGCTGACCGGGCCGGCCTGGCTCATGGTCGTGCTGTTGATCATGGTTCCAATCGCAGTTGGCTTCTATCTCTCGCTGCGCAACGAGAAGATCGGAGGATTCGTCCCACCGCAGTTCGTGGGCTTCGACAACTATCGGACCGAGATCGGCGACAAGGTCTTCTGGGAGGCGGCACTGACCACGGTCAAGATCATGATCATGGGGCTGGCCGTCCAGATCCCCATAGGCGTGGGACTTGCCCTACTACTTCATCGGAATCTGCGCGGTACACGGCTCTTCCGCTCGGTCCTACTGATACCAATGCTGCTCACCCCGGTAGCGGTGGGTCTGATGTGGCGATTCATGTACGACGGCGATCTGGGGGTCATCAACTGGCTGTTGGAGACGGCGGGGCTGGGCCGGATCCAGTGGCTGGGCGATGACAGGGCTGCTGTGGTCGCCGTCGTACTGGTCGACTCCTGGCAGTCCATTCCCTTCGTGATGCTGTTGACCCTTGCCGGGCTGGCCGGCATGCCCACCAGCCCGTTGGAGGCGGCCAAGGTGGACGGCGCCGGTCCGTGGCAGGTCTTCTGGCTGATCATCCTGCCGATGCTCCGGCCCGTGCTGGGCGTGATCCTCATCATCCGGGTCATCGACACCTACAAGCTCTTCGACGTCATCTTCATCCTGACAAGGGGTGGACCGGGGACGGCAACCCAGACCCTCGGGATCCTCAACTACAACACCGGCTTCAACTTCCTGGCCACATCACGGGCGGCCGCCATCGGCATTGCGCTGACCGTGATCACCATCCCCCTCTACTTCCTCTGGGCCAAAGCCACCAGGACCGAACCATGACCCGACCCTTGACTCCGAGACCGAGGACGGAGCGAACGGCGCCGAGACGGCGGCCGATTGGCACCACGTTGGGTCGCCTCATGTCTTATCTGCTGCTCATCGGGGCCATGCTCGTTGCCCTGTTCCCCGTGTTCTGGACGCTGTCGACCAGCGTCAAGAACCGGGTGGACACCTTCGCCAATCCACCCAGGTTCATCGACTTCGACCTGACATGGAAGAACTATCAGAACCTGTTCGACGACGCACAGTTCGTCACCGTGCTCAAGAACACGCTGATCATGACCGTGTCATCCACGGTACTCTGCCTGATCGTCGGCGGCCTGGCCGCCTACGCCCTGGCTCGACGACCACGGTTTCCCGGCCGCCGACCGTTGGAGGTGGGTCTGGTCCTTGTCCGGGCCATGCCCGGTATCGTCCTGCTGGTACCGTTGTTCAACCTGCTGTCGGATCTGAATCTCTACGACAATCGTCCCGCTCTGATCGCCCTCTACGCCGCCGCCAACCTGCCCTTCGCCATCTGGCTGCTGACGTCCTTCTTCGAGCATGTGCCCTATGAGCTGGAGGAGTCGGCCCAGGTCGAGGGGGCCAACGGTTGGCAGTTGGCCACCAAGGTCCTGCTCCCACTGCTCGGCCCGGGGCTGTCGGCCACCGCCATCTTCATTGCCCTGTTGAGCTGGAACGAGTTCCTCATTCCCGTGATCCTGGCCGGCGAGTCGTCCAAGACCCTCCCGGTCTTCATCAGCGGCTTCATCTCCAATCGAACGTTGGACTGGGGCCCCATGGCCGCGGCCAGTTCGCTGGCCATCATCCCCATCGCCTTCCTGACCGTGGTGGCCCAACGTTGGTTGGTGAGCGGGCTCTCCTCGGGCGCGGTGAAGGAGTAGTCGAGGACCGCATGGCTCCACCCCGTCGTCACGAGCTGGTCCGCCAGTCCCAGACTCAGCGTGTTCTCGACCTCATCGCCGAAAACGGACCCGTCACCCGTTCCCAGATCATCGACCGCAGTGGACTGTCCCGACCCACGGTTCTCAAGATCGTGCGCGAGCTCGCCACCAGCCAACTCATCCATGTGGTCGGGGCGAAGTCGGGCACGGCCGGGCGATCGCCGGAACTGTATGCCTTGAACCCGTCGATAGGGTGTGTGATCGGTGTCGATCTCGGCGGAACCAAGATGCGGGCCGCCTTGGCCGATCTCGGGGGAACGGTGCTGGCCGAACTGGTCGAGGACACCCGCCACGGCGACCGGGACCTGCTGGCTCAACTGACGGAAGGGTGCCGTGGCCTGGTGGACGGCACCGGCATGGCCTGGTCGCAACTGCAGCACGTCGTGGTGGGGAGCCCGGGCATCGTCACCCCGGAGGGGACATTGGCCCTGGCCGACAACCTCAAGATCAGCCCATCGCTCAAGTTGGGAGCGGCACTGGAGGAGAGACTGGGGGTCGCCGTGGTCATCGAGAACGATGTGAACGTCGCCGCCATCGGTGAGGGGTGGCGAGGCAAGGCCAGGGGCTGCGACGACTATGCGGTCCTGGCCGTCGGTACCGGCGTCGGTATGGGTCTGGTGCTGAACGGCGCGCTGGTGAGGGGTGCTCACGGCGCAGCGGGCGAGATCGCCTACCTGCCGATCGGGGCCTCCCCCCTGACCCGGGAGGCTCGGCGCCACGGGGCATTGGAGACCGCTGCCGGGGCGGTCGGTATCACCCGCCGGTTCCGGCGACTTCGCAAGGAGGGTTTGTCGACCACGCTCGGGGCCCGCGCCACCGTCGAGCAAGTCTTCGCCGAGGCGGCCGCCGGCGACGAACTGGCGTGCCGGGTCGTCGCCGAGGAGGCCGATCTTCTCGCCCTCAGCGTGCTCTCGGTCGTGGCCGTGGCCGACCCGGAGAAGATCATTCTCACAGGAGGTATCGGTTCGAACCCGGCCCTTCACGGACCACTGTGCAACGCAGTCGAGCGCATGGTGCCGGTGGCCGTCAACATCGAACGGTCCGAGCTCGGTCCCCGTTCCGGGGTGGTGGGGGCGGTGGGATGGGCCGTTGAGCAGGCCCACATGCAGCTCTTCGGCACGGAGCCGGGCTGACCCATCGCCCGGGAGGGGCCAGGGCGACGGAGGCCGATGCGAGCCCTCACGAGATTCGATCCGGAGAAACGATCACGCAAGGAGCGGTAATGAAACAGCTGGCCATCAACGGCGGAACCCCGGTTCGTGCCACGTCCTACCCTCGCTGGCCGGTGTGGGACGGCCACGAGCGGACCGGACTTCTGGAAGTCCTCGACTCCGGCGACTGGTGGGCGACCGAAGGAACGAAGGTGCGGGAGTTCGAGACTGCGTGGGGGAGCTTCCACGGCACGGGCCCGGCCGCCGCCGTCACCAACGGTACCCATGCCATCGAGCTGGCCCTCGGCGCCGTGGGGGTGGGCCAGGGTGACGAGGTGCTCGTGCCGGCCTGGTCGTTCCTGGCCACGGCCTCGGCCGTCTTGATGGTGAATGCCATCCCGGTGTTCGTCGACGTCGATCCCCGCCACGGCTGTCTCGACGTGGCCGCCGCCGAGGCCGCCATCACGGAGCGGACCCGGGCCGTGACCGTTGTCCATGTTGCCGGGAGCGTGGCCGACATGGATGCCCTGAGCGGGCTGTGCAGACACCACGATCTGGCTCTCATCGAGGATTGTGCCCATGCCCACGGGTCGACCTGGAAGGATCAACCGGTGGCCACCCTCGGCGACGCCGGCACCTTCAGCTTTCAGCATTCGAAGCTGATGACATCGGGCGAGGGAGGCGCGGTCGTGTCGCAACGCGGCCGACGTCATCGCCGAGGTCGCATCGCTGGCCGACTGCGGGCGGCAACCTGGAGAATGGTTCTACAGCCATTTCATCCTGGGCGGGAACTATCGCATGACCGAGTGGCAGGCTGCTGTACTGCTGGCCCAACTGGCGCGCTTTCCCGAACAACAGGCTCGACGGGCGGCCAACGCCGACTATCTGAACCGGGCTCTGGCCGACATCCCGGGGATGGAACCCCAGTGGCGGGACCCCCGATGTACCGCCCAGGGAAACTACTGCTATGTGGTGCGGGTCCATCCCGACGTATTCGGGGCAGGTCGGGAGCAGGTTCGTCTCGCGTTGCAGGCCGAGGGTATCCCCCTCACCATGTCGTATCCGCCGCTTCATCACCTGGAGACCTTCCTCGATCCCAGCGGCTTCGCCCCTCGCTACCGGGATCGGACCGGTATGCAAGACTTCGCATCGCTCGACCTACCGGTGGTGCGGACCCTCGCCGATCAGACACTTTGGTTCAAGACATCGGTGTTGATGGGTGACAGGAAGGACTGCGACGACCTCGTGACCGCGGTCGACAAGATTCGACGCAATGCCCATGAGCTGGCCGATCTGGCCGTGACCGAGCCGGGTACGGGGGGCCGGCGGTGACCATCGGAACGCTCTTTCCATTGGTGGAGGCCGCAACGACCGAGGTGCTCGACGGCATCGGTCCGTACACGGCCGTGGTCAATGATCCGCCGTGGTCCGATCTCACCCCATCAGTGCCACCACCGGCCCGGCTGGTCACGGCCGTCACCATGGAACAGGCCCATCTCGACAAGCTGGTCGAAGACGAGGACGACCGGACGGAGGTCGTGGTCGGTGTGGGGGGTGGCACCGCCCTCGACACCGCGAAGTACCTGGCCTGGCGAACCAGGAAGAGGCTGATCCAGATTCCCACCATCACCTCGGTGGACGCCGGGTTCACCGATGCGGTCGGCATCCGAGTCGATGGCAGGGTCAGATATGTCGGGATCGTCGTTCCCGAGACCGTCGTCCTCGACATCCCGCTCATACGATCTGCCCCGGCCCGGCTGAACCGAGCCGGAATCGGCGACATCCTGTCGTGTCACACCGGCCTGTTCGACTGGCGACTTGCCACCGACGTCGGCCACGGCGTCCCATGGCGGGATGATCTGGCCGACCTCGGTCGGACGTTACTGTCGGAATTGGAAGGAGCACTCCCCGAGATCAGAGAGGTCTCGGCCAATGGGGTCCGTTTCCTGGCCGACGCCTACCGCCGGATCGGTGCCGCCTGTGCCGAGGCCGGCCACAGCCGGTTCGAGGAGGGCTCGGAGCACTTCTTCGCCTACAGCTACGAACACCGGACCGGAGCCCACCACGTTCATGGCGAGTTGATCGGCTTGGCCGTGGTGGCGATGGCCACGGTCCAGGACAACGACCCGGCCTGGGCCCGGCACATCGTGGCCCGATCCGGGGCCCGATGCCATCCCGATGATCTGGGGATCACCCGTGAGCGGTTCGACGATGCACTGCTCGGCCTCCGGCGGTATGCACGCTCGGAGGGCCTCGACTACTCCATTGTGGATGCCGTCGGTGTCAACGAGGCCATGGCGGATCGGGCCTGGAGAGCGCTGGAGCAGCTACCTCGCTCCGATAACGAAGTCCGGTCGACGGCCGGCGCCGATCCGGCCAACGACAGCCATCCGACGACGTGAACGGGGATGAACAAGACCATGACCGATAGCCGTTTGAAAGCCGGCGTTGTGGGGGCGGCGTTTGCCGGTTCGCTGCATGCGGAATCACTCCTCGCCACCGGTGAGGTGGACATCGTCGGTGTCGTCTCGGCCTCGGAGGCATCAAGGACCGGTTTCGTCGATCGCTTCGGTGGCCGGGGCTACGGTTCGGTCGATGAATTGTTGGCCGGCGAGGATCTCGATGTCATCTCCCTGGCCCTGCCCAATCGATTCCACCGGGATGCCACCATCGCCGCCGCGGCAAAGGGGGTGGCCGTGGTCTGCGAGAAACCGCTGGCCATGAATCTGGCCGAGGCCGACGAGATGGTGGCCGCCTGCGAGTCGGCCCATGTTCCCCTGCTGTATGCCGAACAGCTGTGTTTCGCTCCCCGCTATGTCCGGGTGAAGGAGCTGATCGACTCGGGCTCCCTGGGGGAGATCATCCAGATCAATCATTGGGAGCGCCACGGTGGGCCCCATGCCGGTTGGTTCCACGACCCGTCAATGTCCGGTGGTGGGGTGCTGCTCGATATGGGTTGTCACGGCATCGAGGTGGCCCGATGGCTACTGGACAAGGAGCCGGTCCGCTCGGTTCACGCCCGCCTCGGCGTACACAAACACACCGATGGCGTGGTCGACGATCACGCCCTGGTGACCCTGCGGTTCGACCATGGCGCACTGGCCGTGATTGACTCGTCATGGGCCGCTCCCGGTGGTATCGACGAACGGCTGGAGGTACTGGGCACCAAAGGGACGGTGAGCGCCGACCTGGCCAGAGGCCAGTCACTACTGGTCTACAGCGATGTAGGGGTCGACTACGCAGCCGAAAAGGTCGAGCAGGAGCGTGGCTGGTTCTGGGTCGCCCACAACGAGGCCCAGACCTGGGGTTGGCACGGCGAGTTCGCCCACTTCGTCGATGTCCTCCGGGGTCGCAGCAACCCCATCGAGTCGGGCCGGGACGGACGGCAGGTGCTGGAGATCGTCATGGCCGCCTACCGCAGCGCCACCGCTGGAACCGAAGTGATCCTGCCCTATCACAGCAACGACCCGATACCCATCACACCCTGGCTCCACCGTTCCCGGTAACCGGTCGCCGAGCTTGGCCAATGCGGGCCGTTCCCCAGTACTCTGACTCACCGTGGACCATCCCATGAGCGAGAAACTGGCCGACCTAGAGCAGCGCAAGTATGAGGCACTGCACGCCGGGCCGGAACGGGCCGTGCAGCGCCAGCACAAGCAGGGCAAGATGCTGGCGCGGGAGCGCGTCGATTACCTGCTGGACGAAGGCTCCTTCCATGAGCTGGACATGCTTGCCCGCACCCGCCATCCCGATGCCACCGACCGCCCCTACACCGATGGTGTGGTCACCGGCTGGGGCACCGTCGACGGGCGCAAGGTCTTCGTCTTCTCCCAAGACTTCACCATCATGGGTGGCTCACTGGGCGAAGTCTTCGCCGAGAAGATCCACAAACTGATGGATCTGGCCTTGGCCACCGGAGCCCCGTTCGTCGGGCTCAACGACGGTGCCGGAGCCAGAATCCCGGAGGGTGTGGTCAGCCTCGACGGCTACGGCGGCATCTTCTACCGCAACGTGCAGGCCTCGGGCGTCATTCCCCAGATCAGCGTGATCATGGGGCCATGCGCCGGCGGCGCCGTGTACAGCCCGGCCATGACCGACTTCATCTTCATGGTGAAGGAGACCTCCCACATGTTCATCACCGGCCCCGACGTGGTGAAGACGGTGACCGGGGAGGACGTGACCCTGGAGGAGCTCGGCGGGGCCGGCAGCCATTCCAGCCGATCGGGCGTGGCCAATTTCGTCGCCGACGACGAAAAGGCGGTGCTGGACGATGTGCGCTACCTGCTGTCCTTCCTCCCGGCCAACAACATGGACGAGCCCCCGCAGATCGAGCCGACCGACGACCGGGAACGGCTGTGCCCCGCCCTCAACGAACTCATGCCGGCCAGTTCCAACATGCCCTACGACATCAAGGCGGTCATCACCGAAGTCGTCGACGACGGCGACTTCATGGAGTACCACGAGAACTGGGCCATGTCGATCGTGTGCGGCTTTGCACGCATGGACGGCCATACCGTCGGTATCGTCGCCAACCAGCCGAAGGTGCTGGCCGGCGTGCTCGACATCGAGAGTTCGTCCAAGGCGGCCCGGTTCGTGAGAACCTGTGATGCCTTCAACATCCCCCTTCTCACGTTCGTCGACGTTCCCGGCTTCCTACCCGGCGTCGACCAGGAGTACGGGGGCATCATCCGTCACGGCGCCAAGCTGTTGTACTCCTACTGCGAGGCCACGGTGCCTCGCATCCAGATCATCACCCGGAAGGCCTACGGCGGGGCCTACGTGGTCATGAACTCGAAGTCCATCGGGGCCGATCTGGCCTTCGCCTGGCCCTCGGCTGAACTGGCGGTCATGGGTCCCGAAGGGGCGGCCGGTGTTGTCTTCCGGCGGGAGATCCAGTCGGCCGCCGATCCCGAAGCCCGCCGGGCCGAGTTGGTCGAGGACTACAAGGAGCGGTTCGCCAACCCTTGGATTGCGGCGGAACGGGGCTACATCGACGACGTCATCGAGCCGGCGATGACCCGGGTGAAGATCATCGCCGGCCTCGACATGCTTCGCTCCAAACGGGAGGAACTGCCGCAGCGAAAGCACGGCAACGTCCCGCTCTAGGCGGCGGCCGGCGGGGTTAGTCCACGACGGCCAGTCCGAACGGGTTGGCACCGACCGCGACCAGTTGGCCGGCCCCGGACTCGGGATCGATCACCGAGACGACGCTCGACGCTCCGCCGGAGTGGGTGATGAACGCCGTGCCGTCGGCGGTGACGGCCACGTTGTGGGGAACAGGAGCGTCGGTATCGATGGGTTCGGCGGTGACGTCGAGCGAACGATCGAGCTGCCAGAGTGCGTCGTCACCGCCACCGGCGATATTGGTGACGAAGACGGTGTTGCCGGCCACGAAGATGCCGTGGGCGGCCGGGATCTCCACGGTTTCGACCAGTCGCAGGGTTGCCGGCACATAGCTCGACACCGTTCCCGCCTCCTGAGAGGCCACGAACAGCCGACCGGCCCGGGCGAACAGGTGAGGGTCACCGCCGGTGTCGATCCGGCCGGTCAACTCGAAGCTCTTGGTCGAATACCGGAGGACGACGCCGTCGCCGAGGCCGACCAGGCTGACGAAGGCGTGGTTGCCGTCGACGAAGACGTCATGAGTGGTGGCGCCGGCATCGAGGAGATCGTCGGGGATGGTGATGGTGGTTGTGGCCGACCGAGTCGACGTGTCGACCACGGTGACCGTAGCGCCGGCAGTACCGACCACCCACAGCTGATCGCGGCTCTCGTCCAGCCATTGGTGGAACACTCCGTCGGCCACCGGGACCGACGCAACCACCCCGAAGTTCTTGTCGTCGAGGGCCACGACGGTGCTGGAGGCCCGATCGCCGACCCACACCAGTCCGTTTGCGCCGTCGTGGCTCACATACATCGGCTCGGCCTCGCCCGGGAGGTCGTAGTCGACGACCGACAGGTCGTCGCCGTCGATCACCGAGATTTCACCCGACGCCCGATTGGCTATGACCACGGTGTCATCGGGCGGTGGTTCGGCTGCCACCGGCGCAGCCAGCGCAACAAGAGGCAGGACCAGGGCACCGACGGCCAGTAGCGGCCGGGGAAGACTGAAGAATGACACGGTTTCCTCCTTGGTTCGTGAACCGGACGGAGAAGGAAACCGCGGAACGGGTCACGAATTCCCGATTCGACTCCCAGTTTCGAGAATGGCTCGCGCCTCTTTCTCCCGTGTTTAGGAATCTCCCGTGTTCAGGAATCTCCCGTGTTCAGGAATCAACCCTCAGCACGAGCCCGAGGAGGCACGGCGGGGAACCGAGGGGTCGACCACCTCGATGTGGACGTGGGGCCAGGACGGCTCGGCGGTGAGTTCGTCGATCTGAGATCGGAACGGGAAGGGGGTGGAACGGGAGGCGATCTGCTGGCCGGCCACCAGTCGATCACCTTTCAGCACTCGAACCCCCTGAATATGCAGGATCTTGACCTCCAGGTCGGGGCGCCCGTCGGGGTTGATGACCACGTAGCCGTCCCGGTACCGGCAGTACAGGGTGTACTCCCCGGCTCTGGCAACGGTGCCGGTCACCGGCGAGTAGATCGACGCCAGGGGATGGACGGCGATGTCGGCAGCTCCCCGACGGTCGGTGTCACGGCCGCGACTCTGCATGGTGGTCATGGGGAACGACGGATAGCGGGCCGGCGCCATACCCAATGCCCCGGGGTGGGTGGACTGGTGGAATCCGACCTGTTCGATCACCGATGCCGGTGTCATGAGGGTCAGACCGGCCACAGTGGCAACCGGTTCCGAGCGGGTCAGAACCTCCACGCTGCGGGGGGTCGGTGCACCGCCGGCCAGCCGACAGGCGCGACCGGGGACGTCATCGGACGGATAGGGATGGGCGGCGGTGAATTCGGAGGACAGCGACACGTTCAACACCACTTCGCCCCTGGAGAGGGTGCCGTCGGTCAGCAGCCCGGTCCAATAGGCCAGTCCGGCCGGTTCGCCTGTGCGGCCGAGCACGTTGCCGTAGATGAGCTCGACGAACTGGGGATCGGAGAGGGCGCCGTAGCGGGCCGCGAACTCCTGACTGGCGGCGAATTGATCGGCGATCAGACCCAGGGGATCACAACGATCAACCCGCTCCGCCCAGTACAGTGCGCCCTCGGCGTCCGGCTGCCGCAGGAAGAAGGCCCAATACAGACGGAAGACGGTGGCGTGGTCGCCGGTCAGTTCGTCCAGGTTGGCCACAATGTCGAAGCTGGCCTGGCGGGAGGCGGCGACCGGATGTTCCGTCGGCGTCCCGACGATGGTCAACTTGTCCAGTTCGGGCTCAACCTGAGCCGAAGCGACGCTGACGGCGCTGGCAACGCCGATCGCGGCCACGACGACAGCCACCATCGTCTGCCTCACTACGCGAACCCATGACAAACCACCCGTTGTCATGGTGTTCATGTCGGCGGGGGCGACCACGACCTTTAGCAATTCCTCTCTCGGTTCCCGAACCGGTGGCCGCCACTTCTATACTTTCGAGCCCAGGAAGCCAATGTAGTGTGAAGCAGGTTTGAAGACGTGGACATTCGCCCCGCCCCGACCGACGAGGAGGCCGCCGCCATCAGCGCCGCGCTGATGATGTCATGGCCCCGCCCGAGCGAGAGCGAAACCTGGCTTCCGGCCGCACCCCGGTGGCGATTCAGCGGCCGCTGGTGGCATCACAATCCTCGACGGCGCCGTCGCCCCTGAGCGTCGACCTCGAACGGGCCGGAGTCGCCGGACCCGCGAGTTCCCGGGCCCGGCGAACGGTGGGCGGATTGTGCCCAGGTTCACCTCAGGAACCGGGTTTCGCCGTTCAAATACGGCTGAAAAAGAGGTACAAATGAAGGTAGAGATACAAATGAAGGTAGAAACAACCGGCCCGTGACGGGCGCCGTTCAAGCACTCCGCCAGTTCGCATCCCGGCTTCCTTCCATCCACGTCACTCACGAGGAGCACAGGCACCATGGCAACCACAACCCGCGAACGACTCAGACTTGACAGGCTCGATCTCAACTTCGACCCCGAAACCTTCCATCTCGACTCCATCGAGCGGCGGGTTTCCGCCCGATTGGACGCCTTCGAAGAGCGCCTTCCCGCACCGGCGGACACCGCCTTCCGCCTCCCGCGTGCGGTGGTCGGAACCACCTATGCCGTGGCCAAGCAGGCAACCGGATCGGTGGCCGACGCCACTGGCGCCATCATGCGACAGGTCAGGTCGTCGGGCAAGCGGGTCGTGACCACCGTCAAAGGAGAATCGGCCGGCGTACAGTCGGACGTCGCCCGCATCACCGAAGCAACCAAGACCGGCGTCAAGGGCATTGCGTCGCGGGTTGAGACCGCCACCGAGGACGTCACCGAGGAAATCCGGCACATCGGTGATGAGGCCGTCAACTACCAAAACTGGACCAAGGACGAGCTCTACGATCGGGCTCAGCAGCTCAACGTCACCGGCCGTTCGGGCATGACCAAGGAAGAGCTGATCGCCGCCATCACCGCCCAATAGCCAGTGCCGGGGGTGCCGGGGCGACCGGCCCCGGTACGAACCTGCACCCCGCGGGCCGATGGGTTTTTTGGGCTCCCGTCGGTTACGTTCCGATCATGAAGCACGACACCAGCACCGCGATCCGCAACGCAATCGACGATCACGTGGGCATCTTCGCCACCGTCTACGTACCCACCCCGTCCACGGCGGCCGACGCCGAGCATCAGTACGAAATCCGACGGAAGAATGTCGCGGCCGAACTCGAACGTCTCAAGGCAGGGTCGCCCATTGTGTCGGTTGTGGTCGACGCCCTGGCCGAGGCCGACCATGCCGAAGCAACGGCCAGACTGATCGTGGCTGTGGACACCGACGGCGATGCCTCGGTGCTGGTCGATCACTCCATGATCCGCCCTCTCAGTCGTACCAGTGTGACCGCCGGTCCGGTCCCTGCCTTGCTACCCGTTCTGGAGGCGACGCAGGTCGACCTCAGCCATGTCGCCGTGCTGCTCGATCGCACCGGAGGTGACCTCTTCGCCCGGAACGATCTTGGTTCGCCACTGGCCGTGGACGAGGTCGAGGGCGACGAGGTCCATATTCACCGAGGCCACCCCGGCGGCTGGTCGCAACGGCGCTTCCAGCAGACAGCCGAGAATACGTGGGAGAAGAACGCCAGGGAGGTCGTTGATCGGCTGAGCGAACTGCACCCACAAGAGGCGTTGGTGGTCGTAGGTGGTGACGTCCGGGCCGTCGGCTTCTTCATCGAGCACCTGCCCAGCCGGTACACCGTTCTCGAGGTGGAGGGGTCGAGGGCCGAACGGCCGGCACCAGGGGTCGATGCCTTTCTCGACCATGCCGACCTGGTCCTTCGCAACCGGGCGGCCGAACAGATGGTCGACGAACTGGGTGCGGTTCAGGAAGCAGTCGGGGTGGGAACGGCCAAGACCGGATCCGAGGCCTTGGACATGGTGACCCGGGGTCTGGCATCGAAACTGGTCGTGGGCAACGACCATTCCCGACCCGACCGGAAGACCCGCGGTTCGACTTCGCCATTCCCGCCTTCGTCCAGAACTGGCAGGAGCTCGAGCAGGTGAACCCGATCACTGCTCCGGTGACCGATGCCGCGGTGAATCTGGCGCAACGCCTGGGCACCGATATCGTCGTGGCACCGTGGGGGGCAATGTCGAGCTACGACTGGGGACTTGTCGCCATCGAGCGCTGAGTGGCGAGCACGACCGGCGGGGTTCAACCGGCTGGACCGGTTGAGAGGGGCACGGCCCGGCGGTAGTCTTGGCCGCGCCGGGCGCGACAAAGGTGAACCATGATCGACTCCAACCTGCGCTCCGGCCTTTTGAAAGAAACGCTGGCGGCGATCGTGGTCGAGAATCAGCACGCCGGCGTGGTGGTCCAGGCCGCTGACGGCACGGTGGTCGATTTCAATCCTGCCGCCCTCAAGGTGCTGGCCATGACGGCAGAACAGCTGGCGGGGAAATCCTCACTCGACCCGTCGTGGCAGGCGGTCGATCTCGATCTGCGACCGGTCCCGGGCGAGCGACACCCGGCCATGCGGTGCCTGGCCACCGGTGAGCCCGTCCACCGGTTCCCCATGGGGGTCCGTACCGGCGATCAAACCTACCGTTGGTTGTTGATCGATTCGTGGCCGGTCGTCATCGACGGTGAGCAGGGGGCGCTTACCCAGTTCACCGACGTGACCGAGCAGATCAAGGCCCAACGACGCAGTACAGAAACCATCAAACGTCTGCAGCGCCATGCTCTACCAACCCCCCATGACGGCATGGACTGGTTGACCGTGGTTACTCGATACCACGGGGTAACGCCACCCCTCGACATCGGCGGCGACTTCTTCGACCTGTTCCCGCTGAGCGACCAACGCCGGGGGTTCTTCCTCGGCGATGCCTGCGGCCACGATCTGGAGACCATCAGCACCATGATGATGGCCCGCCACACTCTGAGAGTGGCCGGCCTCCACCTCAACGACGCCGGCCAGGTGTTGACGTGGCTGCACGAGACCCTCAAGGCCGTACCGGATGCCACGTTCTGCACCGCCGTGTTCGGCTGGGTCGCTCCCTACAACGACAGGGTGACGGTGCGGCTGGCCAATGCCGGTCACCCCCCGCCCATCGTCATCGGCCCGGACCGCTCGGAGCTGGTGAAGGCCCACGGTGCCCTCGTCGGCGTTCTTCCCGACTACGAGACACCGACCGAGGTGGAGATCCGGCTGGAGCCGGGCCAGCATCTCATCGTCTACAGTGACGGGCTTCAGGATTCGATGTCCCCCCGGCTCACCGTGAACAGGCTCCTCGATCGGCTGACCGACACCGGCGGCACACTGGACGCCATCATCAACGAGGTCGACCGGCTGATCGGCGAGGCCGAGAACGGCGGACGGCCCCGCCAAGACGATACGGCGGTCATGATCCTGTCCTGCCCGGTGGGCTGACCTGTCGATCAGGCGGCAACCGCCAGCAAAGCGTCGCACGCAGCGGCGCAGGCCCGGCACGCCCCTGCGAAGGCCCGGCAGTGGTCGTTATCATGCGACTCGCATTCCTGGGCACTTGTACGGCAGGAGTCGCGGCAGACCTCGGCTCTTGGCCGCAGCACCATCACGGTGCCGTCTTGATGAGATGTCCGACACATGCGGGGCCCAGACCCGGGTTTCCCGGTCCGCCCCTTCATACCCTAGAAGAGTGGCTCGTCACGATCTCATCGTCATAGGAGCAGGACCGGCCGGAACGGCGGCTGCCATCACCGCAGCCCGGGCCGGTGCGTCGGTGCTGGTCTTGGAGAAGGCGGCCTACGGCCGGGACAAGGTGTGCGGCGACGGTCTCACGCCTCGAGCCGTAGGGGCCCTCAACCAGCTCAACATCAAGCTCGACGACGCTCACCGCATCGACGGGTTGCGAATGATCGCCAACAGGACCCAGCGGGAGCTGGCATGGCCGACGACCACCCGGTTTCCGAATCACGGGGCGGTGTGGCCCCGTCGCCGGCTGGACGCCGCGCTGGTCGACGCCGCCGTGGAGGCCGGGGCCGAGTTCCGGTGGCAGACCGAAGCCCTGCCCGACCTCGAGGGTGATCAGGTGGTCGGGGTCACCGCCGGCGGCGAGCGCCATCGGGCCGACATGGTGGTCCTGGCCACCGGGGCCCCCGGGGCCGCAGCCCGGCTGGTGGGGGCCGAGCGAGTGGATGACGAGCCGTTCGGGCTGGCCATCCGCACCTACGTCGAGTCGCCGCGCCACGACGACCGCCACCTCGAGGCCTGCCTCACCCTGCGGGACGAGAACGGTGTGGCCGTGCCCGGCTACGGGTGGATGTTTCCGGCCGGCGACGGCACGGTCAACATCGGCGTCGGAGCCCTGTCGACCATGAAGAACTTCAAGAAGCTCAACCTCAACACGCTGTTGGAGTCGTACCGGGAGCTGGTGAAGGACAGCTGGCGGATCGGGCCCAACCTGGAACGGCCACGGGCCTGGAGGCTTCCTATGAGCGCCCAGCGCCGTCACGGACCGGGTTGGGTCGCCATCGGCGATGCCGCCGGCCTGGTCAACCCGATGAACGGCGAAGGCATCGACTACGGGCTGGAGTCGGGAATCCTCGCTTCGGATCTGTTCATAAACGATCCAATCACCGCTCCCGCTCGCTATGACCGTCAGATCGGCGAACGATTCGACGGTTTCCTTCGCACCGGCCGTCGGTTCTCCTTCCTCATCGGCCATCCCCTGATTCTCCGGTCCGGGCTACGAATCGCCGTCGGCACCGAGACAATCGCTAACATCACCCTGGGGGTGATGGGGAACCTCATCGACTCCGACACGCCGGGCGCCCCCGGTCGTGTGCTGAGTATTGCCGACAAGGTGCTGGCCCTGGCCGACCCTGTGCTCCGGCGAACCCGGGCCTGATCGCCCGGTCCGCAGGATCCGCGCCCGATCGGCAGGTCAACCCGACAGGTACACGCACTTGAGCCACAACATCTACGAGCTCTTCGCCACGAAGTTCGCCGACGCCAGGGACGAACCGTTCCTCACGTTGCCCGACGGCGCCAGCCACACCTATGGCGACCTCGATCGCCGCAGCGCCGCCATGGCCGCCGTGCTGGCCGACGGCGGGGCCCGACCCGGTGACCGGGTGGTGGTGCAGGTTGACAAATCGGCCGACGCCGTCGCCCTGTACTTCGCGTGTCTGAGAGCGGGCTTCATCTACGTGCCTCTCAACACCGCCTACACCGCCGAGGAGGTCGGCTTCTTCCTCGGTGACGCCCGTCCGGCGGTGTTCGTGTTTCCCCCCGACCTGGCCCCCAAGCTGTCGGCGGTGGCCGACATCGCCGATGTGCCCACGACCTTCTCCCTCGGCTACGACGGTTCGGGAACACTGGCCGATCTGGCCTCCCAGATCACCCCTCTCGGAACCGTGGTGGCCCGGGACGCCGACGACGTCGCCTGCATGCTCTACACCTCGGGAACGACCGGTCGATCCAAGGGGGCCATGCTGACCCACCGTGGGATCGCCACCAATGCCCTGGCCCTGCACAACATCTGGCGGTTCCGGCCTGGCGACGTCCTGTTGCACACCCTGCCGGTGTTCCACGTACATGGGCTTTTCGTGGCCCTCCACTCCGCCATCCTCAACACCTCCGAGGTCATCTTCCTCCTGCGGTTCGACGTGGACGCAATACGGGCCGGTCTCCGTCGGTCAACGGTGATGATGGGAGTGCCCACCCACTACAGCCGCCTGCTGGCAGATCCGTCATTCGGCCGACATGACTGCCAGACCATCCGCATGTTCACCAGCGGTTCGGCCCCGCTGACCGAAGCCGTGTTTCATGAATTCATTGAACGCACCGGACACACGATCTGCGAGCGCTACGGCATGACCGAGTGCGGCATCATCACCTCGAACCCGCCCGAGGGCAAACGGGTGGCCGGGACCGTCGGCTACCCACTACCGGAGATGGAACTCCGGATCACCAACCGGTCGGATGAGAAGATACCGGCAGGGGAGGTCGGCCAGGTCCAGGTGCGAGGTCCCCACCTGTTCAAGGGTTACTGGCAGTTGCCGGACAAGACGGCCGAGGTCACGACCGACGACGGGTTCTTCCGCACCGGTGACATCGGCTGGGTCGAGGGTGACGGGCGCTTGACCCTGGTCGGCCGCTCCAGCGACATGATCATCTCCGGCGGCTACAACGTCTACCCCAAGGAGATCGAGCAGCAGCTCGACCAGATCCCCGGCGTGGTGGAGACGGCGGTGGTGGGTTTACCCCATGGCGACTACGGCGAGGCGGTCACCGCCTTCGTCGTGGCCGATCCCGATGTCACCGACGAGGTGATGGAGGCGGCAATCGCCGACAACCTGGCCCGGTTCAAGCAACCGAGGCGGTACGTGTTTCTCGACCAGCTGCCCCGCAACACCATGGGCAAGATCCAGAAGGCCGAGCTGCGTCGGGTCTTCGCCGATCTGTACGACTGAGCACGGCGGCGTTCCTCACCACATTCGTTCGCCCCCTCCCTTCATTCGAGCCGGAGACCAGCCGATGTTGCAAGGGTGATAGAGGCACGGCTCGAGCCGGACACATCGGACAACCCGGACTCCGACGCCGATATCGACGAGGCCAGGCTTCTGGCCCGGTTCACGGCACACGAGCTGAAGAACCCGCTCCGTGCGATCGGGAATACCGCCGAGTACATCGCCCGGAAGCTGGCCGACGGCGACTTCGATCGTCATGATCTGGCCGGCCTGGCCACCGACATCGGTCGGGAGGCGACGTCGATGATCGAACAGCTCGACGATCTCCGGTCTCTGGACGGGGCGGAGGTCGGTGGGCTGGTCACCGTCGACCTCGACCGGGTGGTGGCCGAGGCGGTGAACCGCGTCCAGCACACGCTGCGCGACTGTGGCGGCAACGTCACCGTCGACCCACTACCCACGGTGGCCGGCCGGCGGGGCCACCTGACCACGGTCGTCGGGAACATCCTCGGCAACGCGGTTCGCTACCGCTCGGAGCGGCCGCTGACGGTGCAGATCACCGCCGATCGGGACGATGTGGGTTATCACGTTATTGCCTTCACCGACAACGGCCGTGGCATCGACCCGGCCGACCACGGCCGGATCTTCACGCCCTACGGTCGGGTCGATCTCGACGTCGCCGGCAGCGGACTGGGCCTGGCCCTGTCCCGCCGGATCATGGATCGATTGGGCGGTTCGATCTGGGTCGACTCCCACCGAGGCCAGGGAGCCACGTTCTACCTTCGACTGGCCCCCGCCCCGTAGCGGCGACCCCGGCCCTCCACGGCATCGCACCGTCCCCGGTCGATGGCGCCTCGTACACTGGTGGTCGATGATGGATCGACAGCCGGTGCTCAGAGTGGGAGCGCCGATGTGGTCGCACCCCCAATGGATGGGACGGTACTTCCCGGCCGACACGGTCGACCAGCTCGAGGCCTACGCCAACTGGTGCAACGCAGTGGAGGGGAACACGACCTTCTATGCCGTCCCGTCATCGGACACCGTGGCTCGCTGGAGTGATCAGGCCCCGGATGACTTCCGGTTCTGTTTCAAACTGCCCCGAACCATCACCCACGATCGACGGCTTCGACACGCCCGGGAGGAGCTGCATCGATTCCTGGAGGCCATCGCCCCGCTGGCCGACCGATCGGGGCCGGTTCAGATCCAGCTTCCACCGTCGTTCGGCCCCGACGACCTACCGGCGCTGGACGAGTTCGTGCTGCGGCTGTCGGGCGACTGGTGGTGGGCGGTCGAGGTTCGTCATCCCGGGTTCTTCCCCGGCGGGTCGGCCGAGCGACCACTCAACGATCTGCTCGCGGCCCACAGCATCAACCGTGTGTTGCTGGACAGCCGGCCCCTTTTCTCGGGACCGTGCCGGACGCCGGGTGAGATCGAGGCCTTCGCCAACAAGCCCCGGGTCGAGGTGAGACCGGTGGCCACCGGAAACGCTCCCCTGGTGCGGTTCATCGGCCTGACCCGCCTGGACGACAACGTCGTGCACTGGCAGCAGTGGTTGCCGAAGGTGGCCCAGTGGCTTCGGTCGGGACTGCGGCCCTACTTCTTCGCCCACACCCCGGACAACGTCGACGCCCCCATCCTCAACCGGCGCTTCCATGCCGCCGTGGCCGAGCTGGTGCCGGAACTGGCACCGCTGCCCACACCCCGACGAGCCGATCAACTCGATCTGTTCTGACCTCGATCGCCGATCGGGCCTAGTCGGTGCGCTCCAGGGAGCAGACCTTCCAGTCATCACCGTCCTGGATCATGTCGACGGCATAGCCGACCTCTCCCTCTTCCAGGGTGGTGACCACACCGATGACCTCGGCGGTGGAGGTACCGTCTCCGGAACTCACCGAGGCCCCGGCAAAGAAGTAGTCCTCAACGGTGACGCCCGTGAACTGTTGATCGATGGAACTCTCGGGGTCGGTGCCGAAACTGCAGTTCGGATCGGCGGAAACCAGCGAGGCGGCCCGACTCAGGTCACCGTCGTTCACGGCGGCGAAGAACTCGTTGGTGGCGTCGACCGGACCTCGGACGGCCCGAATGACCAGGGCCGTGCAGGCGCCGACGAGCAGGATGAGTCCGAAGAAGACGCCAAGCAGCCAGATCCACCACCTCGACTTGCGGGCCGGAGCGACAGCCGGGGGCATACCGTAGCCGGACGGATACCCCTGGGGGTACGGCGGCGGCGGGTAGGTGGCGCCGCCGGGTGCGGCCTCCGGACTCGGATCTCCGGGAGCCGGCGCCCACGACGGTGGTACATCGCCACCGACGGGCTGACCGGTCGGGGGCGGGTAGTCGGATGAGGGGCCACCTGAGGACGACTCACTGGGCGGTGGCCAGTTGTGATCGGTCATATGCCCTCCGGTTCGCATTGCCGCAGGGTTTCCATTGTACGGCGGTTCGGTGACAGTTTGTCATCACGAATCGGTGGTCAGCGGAGTTGAAAACCGGGTCCCAGGGGATCGCGATCGTCCTGGGTGAACAAGGCCGAGCCGGTACGGAACGCCGCCCCCGACACCGAGGTGTGGACCAACACCCGCTCGTCGGTCGCCGTCATCGCCTCGATCCGCCCCTCGAACACGCCACCGGCCACCCCGAGGTTGAGAAACCGCCGACCCGGCTCGAGTTGACCCAGAGCCTGCAACACGGCCAGGCGGGCCGACGTGCCCGAGCCGCACGGCGAACGGTCGACCTCCCCATCAGCGAAGACGGTCACGTTTCGCTGGACGAGTGCTCCGGTTCCGCCCGTCACGGTGGAAGAATCGAGTGTCTCGTGGAAGATCACCCCGTACAGCCCAGACAGGCGGGGGTCGGCGTGGTTCACGGCCCGATGTTCGTTCAAGACCTCCTTGACATGGCGACCGGCGGCGATCAAGTCGGTGAGATGCCCGGCCTCCGGCCGCAGCTCGGCATCGTCCACGGCGATCGATGCGTAGAACGCGCCGCCATAGGACACGTGCACCGTGAACCGACCCCACGGCGAGTCGACGGCGATGTCCCGTCCGGTCACGTAGGCCGGCACATTCCAGAACCGGACGGCGATCACCCGACCCTCGTGGTCGACGGTGGCCTCGGTCCGCAGCCGACCCGACGGCACGTCGACCGTCACCGGTGTGACCGAATTCGGTTCGGCCGCAATCCGTCCGGTGTCGATGGCCCAGGTGACCAGGGCGATGGTTCCATGGCCGCAGGCAGTGCTGAAGCCGTCCTTGTGGAAGAACACCACACCGAGATCGCCATCGCCGCTATCCGGCGGGACCGGGAATCCGCCGTACATGTCGGCATGACCTCTGGGCTCGTTGATGAGCAGGGCCCGGACATCGTCGAGGTGGTCCTGACACCAGCTGCGCCGGTCGAGCACGGTCACCCCCTGTGGGACCGGCACGCCCGAGGTCACGATCCGGAACGGCTCGCCGGCCGTGTGATACTCGTCGGTGCCGATCTCCAGGCCCACCATCGTCCTTTCCGGCGCCGACGACTAACGGGTGTCGAGAACCCGGAACGCCTCGGCCAGAGAACCTTCGGGGAGGCCACCGGCCTGGGCCACATCCAGTCCCCACTGGCGGATTCGCTCAGGCATCTCGTGAGGCATGCGCATCTGGCTGGTATGGCAGAGCAGAGCCTCGATCTTCTTGTCCACCGTGGCGGTGATGTCGACGTACTGATCGGCGGTGGGCCCACCCATGAGCCACACCTCGGGAACCGTGTGCGGTTCGAGGTTTTCGTGGGCCAGCAGTTCGGGGAAGGCGAACTGATTGCGGGAATCGGGGTAGACGGCGGCCAGCGTGGCCTCACCGACGGCGAGGTGATCGGGATGGCTGGCGTACAGCCGGTTCAGATCCCGAACCGGGGACTGGCCTACCACTCGATCGGGTTTGGTCTGACGGATGATCCGCGTGATGGACCGGCGCAGGTCGAGGTTGGACTCGACCGAGCCATCGGCAAAACCAAGGAAGTGAAGCTCGGACACCCCGACCACGGCCGCCGCCTCGGTCTGCTCCCGCCGGCGCAAGACGGCCATTTCGGTCCGGGAAATGGAGGCGTCGAAACCTCCGGCCTGTCCGTCGGTCACCAGGCAGTAGACGACATCGTGGCCCTCGGCCGTCCACCGGGCTGTGGAACCGGCGCATCCGAAGTCGAGGTCGTCGGGATGAGCGGCAATGTGGAGAATTCGCATAGTTGATCCGTGGTCGGCTACTGGATGAGCAGGAACTCGATGCGGCGGTTGAGAGCGCGGTTCTCGTCGCTGTCGTTCTCGACCAGCGGGAACCGCTCACCTTCGCCTCGGGCGTTGAGCAAGGACTCGTCGACGCCGAGCTCGACCAGCCGGGTCACCACAGCCTCGGCCCGCTCCTGCGACAGGAGCAGGTTCTCCTCGTCCGGCCCCAGATCATCGGTGTGGCCGACCACCTCGATGGCGTTGGCCGGCGCCCCCCGGAGTATGGCGGCGATCGTTTCCAGCACCTCGTCGCTGGCGCTCTGGATCTCACTGCTCTGGGGATCGAAGAGAATGGGGCTCTCCTCCATCGCCGCCTTGATCTGCTCCTCCAACCCATTCAGGGTCTCGGTGCTGTCGATCTGTTGCACGCCGGCCGACTCGACGGAGATGAGGGTGCCCAGTCGGCTCTGGACCTCTCCCTCCAGGCCGAGGTATCGCTCATCACCTCCGGGTACCGTTCCGGTCAGGCGGACCCGGCCGTCGGTCCACGATCGGTCACCGACGGTCAAGCCGCTGCCGTCAACGGCACCGCTACCCCATACCGCAGTGGCGGCCTCGATGAGTTGGGTAATGGAGTCCTCGTCGGGAACGGCGCCACTGAGGACGACCGACGAGTCGTCGACGACGATGTCGACCGTGACCGGAACCACGGTCACCGCCTCACCGCGTTCGATGGTGAGGCCGCCATCGGTCAGACCGAGATCGTCGATCAGGGCATTCCGTAGCCGGTCGGGGCGATCATCGTCCTCCAGGGCCACGCCACTGACCGACACCGAGCCGTTGTCCAGAGTGGTGGCGGGATCGACCGTCAGCTCATCGATCAGGTTGGCCGAATCGTAGACGGCCTCGGTGGTGGCGATGATCTGGGCACGGGCCCCGTCGTCGGGCACGGAGCCCCGCACGGTGACGGTGTCGCCGGCGATGTCAATGGTGAGGCGAACCGGCGTCAGGGCTGCAGCCTCGCGCTCCTCTTGCACCGCCTGGGTGGCGGTCAGGCCGCTCTCACCTCGCTCGTTGCAGGCCCAGGCGAAGCCGACCAGTAGTACGAACAGCACACCGAGGAGACCGAGATAACCCCAGGTGGTCTGCTCCTCATCGCCCCCGGGCCGAAGACGATCGGGTTCCTCTTCGGTGTCGGATGGATCGTAGTAGGTGGGATCGTAGTCGTACTCGAGGACAGGACTCTCGTACTGCCTCCTCGTGAGCTCTTGCAGATCTTCTACATCGAAGTCAGTCATCGGACGCCGTCCGTCGGTGTGGGTGAAGCGGCTACGACCGCCGGGCCCCGTTCAGGGAGATCTCCGGAACATCGTAGCCGTCGAGTTCGGGAGGTTCGCCCAACTCGATGAAGATGCACTCTCCGGGGCACTCGGCGGCAGCATCGATGACCTGCTGCTCCAGGTTCACGGGAACACGCGCAAGTTCGGCCGCCCCTCCAGGATCGCTGAACACCCTTGCGCCCTCGCGACAGTAGGCGATACCGTCCTCCAGAATCGTGAACACCTCGGGGGCGTGATCGGTGCAGATACCGTCGCCGGTGCACAGATCCTGGTCGATCCACACTCGCAGCTCGGCCTCGACCGCCGGGCTGTATGGTTCCGTCGAACTCACCATTTTTATGGTATTCCCCGGCCTCGAGCCCGCTACACGCGGCGACGGTGGTCATCGGGCACGGTTGCCCTGGGGTGCGTGGGCCGACCGGGGTGGACGCTCCGGCTGGGCCGTCACGCCCACCCGAGGTCGTGAAGTCGATCATCGTCGATGCCGAAATGGTGGGCCACCTCGTGGACCACGGTAACCCTGACCTCGTCCTCCAACTCCTCCCGATCCCCGACGAACCGACACAACGGCAATCGGTACAAGGTGATGCGGTCGGGCAGGTCCATGTACCCGTACTCACCCCGCTCGGTGTGGGGAATGCCCTCGTACAGACCGAGCAGATCGCCAGGCTGATCCTCCGGCGGTTCGTCCTCGATCAACACCACCACATTGTCCATCAGCTCGAAGAACTCATCGGGCAGTGAATCCAGGGCGTCACCGACCAGGGCTTCGAATTCGGCTTCGGGAAGTGGCTGCATTCCTACCGTCGGGATTGGTCAAAGGGAGACTGCAGTACGCCACCGTACATCGGGAAAGAAGGCACGCGGGCTTCCATCACGCCGGTTTGTTCAGGTGGCGGCCGCAGTGTCGGCGCGGCGCTGCCACTCGTCCTCGACGATGCCGAGTACAAGCATTGTTATCGAAGGGGCCGACCATCGCCCGCTCGGCTTGCCGGGCCGTTTCTTCATCGCCTGCTGGAGCTGCTCGAGGTCGATCTCGTAGGATTCGATTCGTTCAATGATGTCGCACATCGGCGTGTACTCCATGACGGTTCACGATGCTCGGGCGTGAGTGCACCCTCCACACATCGTCTCCCTCGAAGGGGCGGAGCGGCAGGGCCGTTGGTCCGTGCGTCGGCCGCAGTCGAGACCCGGCACCCGGCGGTACGCTGACCGGGTGTCCAGCAGCTTCGGTCACCTGTTTCGTCTGACCACGTTCGGTGAGTCCCACGGCCCGGCCGTCGGTGTGATCGTCGACGGGTGCCCGCCTGGGCTGGCCATCGACGTCGCCGACATCCAGCGCGACCTCGACCGGCGCCGACCGGGACAGAGCCGCCTGGTGACCCAGCGGGACGAAGCCGATCGGGTTGAGCTCCTGTCCGGCCTCTTCGAGGGACAAACCACGGGCACTCCGCTGATGATGATGGTCCGCAACTCGGACCAACGTTCGGGAGCCTATGACCACCTGAAGGACGTCTACCGGCCCAGCCACGCCGACTACACCTACGAGACCAAGTACGGCGTTCGCGACCACAGGGGCGGGGGACGATCCTCGGCCCGGGAAACCATCGGACGGGTGGCGGCCGGGGCAGTGGCCCGGCTGTTGCTGGCCGAACAGGGTGTGGAGGTGCTGGCCTGGGTCAGCCAGGTTCACGACATCGACGCCAACGTCGACCCGTCGGAGGTCACCTTTGCACTGGTCGAGGCCGACCCGACCCGTTGCCCCGACCCCGAAACCGCAGGTCTGATGGCCGAGGCCATCGAGCGGGCCCGCCGAGACGGCGACTCACTGGGCGGGGTGGTGACCGTGGTGGCCCGGGGGGTTCCGGCCGGTCTGGGTGAGCCGGTGTTCGACAAGCTCGACGCCGATCTGGCCAAAGCCATGGTGTCGCTGCCGGCGGTCAAGGGATTCGAGATCGGCAGCGGGTTCGCCGGCACCCGCATGACCGGGCTGGCCCACAACGACCCGTTCCAGCCCGGCCCCGACGGCCGCCCGACGACGACCACCAACCACTCGGGCGGAGTCCAGGGTGGCATCAGCAATGGGGCCGACATCGTGTGCCGGGTGGCGTTCAAGCCCACGGCCACCATCGCCTCGGAGCAGAAAACCGTGACGACCTCCGGCCGGCCAACCACATTGGCGGCCAGAGGTCGTCATGATCCCTGTGTGCTTCCTCGGGCCGTACCCCTGGTCGAAGCCATGACCCTGTTGGTCCTGGTCGACCATTGGCTACGGCAACAGGCCGTCGACGTCTTCCCTCATTAGAAGCCCCACGAGCCCGCCGCGCCGGCACGAGCGCACACGGGTCCTAGACCGACGCCCGAATCCTGGCGTCGGCCTCCCGAGTCGAACGGAGATCGATCACGGTGTCATCGGCATCAATCGCCTCATCGACAGAGAACCGGCCCGGGCCGAGCAGAGTAACGGCGATCAGGCCCGACAAGTAGGCAAGCTCCTGCTCCGCCCCGCCCAGGATCGACGAGTTCTTGACCCAAATGATGGCACCGACCATGATCAGCCCGAGCGCGATGGCCGAGAGCCTGGTGGCGAAACCGAAGATGAGGGCGGCACCGAACACGATCTCGGCGATAGCGGTGAACGGGGCGGTGAGGGCCGGCAGCGGCACCCCCTCGGAGTCGAAGAAGCCTTCGACATTGCTCAGACCGGTGTCGAACTTGTCGATCCCGTGGAGCACGAACAGGACACCGAGAATGAGCCTGATCATGAGCGGGGCGAACGAGGCCAGCGGAGCCAGGGCGCGGTTGAGAGATTTCATTGGTGGATTTCCTCCTCATCGGTGATGGGTAATGGGGAAGGAAACTCGTCAACCCGGTGCGCTATTCCTCTTCGCTCGAATCGTGGGGTCGATCGTCGGGATCGTCCCGCTCCCGACCGTCATCCCATCGACGGCCGGTACCGGTCTCGCCCTCGGAATCGACGGTGCCGTCCTCGGTGTCCTCAGTGTCGTCGTCGGTGTCCTCGGTGTCGTCCTCGGTGTCGTCGGTATCACCGGCGTCATCGGCCCGGCTCACGGCGTCGAGCACGGCTTGCTTGCCGGCGGCCTGATCCCGCAGGAAGGCTTCGAGCTCACCGGCCAGATCATCACCGGAGGGGAGCATGGCCTCGGTCGAGTCGGCCTGCTGCTCGAGCCGGGCCACATAGTCCCGGCTCTCGTCATCGGCCAGCACCGCCTGGTCCACCCGGCTGGTCCAGTCGGTCACTTCGGCGTCCAGTTCCTCGTAGCCGGTGACCACCCCGGTGGTTTGCTGCAGTCGGCGCAACAGGGCCCGGGTGGCCTTGGGGTTCGGTGGACCGGGCACATAGTGGGGCACCTCGACGCGAAGTGAGATCACGGGGATGTTGGCCCGCTCCAGACGCTCGTTGATGACGCCGACCAGGCCGGTCGGCCCCTCATAGGACGGCATCGACAGATTGAGGCGTCGAATGAGCTCGGGGTGGACGGCCGAACCCGTTACCGAGAACGGGCGGGTATGAGGCACCATGCCGACGAACGCCCCGACGGTCACCACCATCTCGCATCCCGTCCGTCGAGCCACCTCGATCACCTGGTCGGCAAAGGTCCGCCACCGCAGATGGGGTTCGGCCCCGGTCATGATCATCAGGTCCCGAACCGAATCGGTGGTGACGGCATGGATCTCGATCACCGGCCAGTCGATCACCCGTCCGCCGTCATCATCGATGCGGACCGTGGGTCGGGACTCCTGGAAGTTGTAATAGCCTTCCGGGTCGACCATCGCCACCTCGGTCGACTCCGTTCGATCCCGCACCCAGCGCAGGGCCGACGTGGCGGCCTCGGCCGCATCGAACAAGCCTTCGAAACCGATCAACAGGAGTGGTCGCCGAAGCTCGGGGATCTCATACCAGGTGAGTTCGTTGCTCATAGGCTCCAATCTCGCAGGCACTCCTCACGCACCCTAGCGCCGGTGTCCGCCGATGGCCCTCATCGATTCCGGGGCCGGCGGCTGTTTCCGGTAGCGTCTACCTCGTGGATGCCGACGATATGGATACACCGCAGGTTTCATGGGATGACAGCCAGGTGCGGCTCACCCGGACGGTCAGTGTCCTGGTGGGGGCCGACAACGGTCGCTACCCGTCCGGCAACTCGGTACTGGTCGAAGGGTCGAGTGAAACCGTGCTGATCGACCCGTCGATCACGGTGGTGGAGCGGGGCGGGGCTCCGGTAGCCGTCGACGCCGTGATCAACTCCCACGGACACGAGGACCACATCGCGGGCAATGCGCTGTTCTCGGCGGCCAGACTTCATATCCACCACGACGATCTTCCTGCGGTGCAGTCCATGGAGGGGCTGATGAACATCTACGGGCTGCAGGGTCAGGACCGGGAGGATTTCGCCAAACAGGTGGCCGATGAGTTCTTCTATCAGCCGCGGGGCGACGCTCGAAGCTTCGGTGACGGTCATGTGTTCGACGTGGGTGGGATCCGCATCGAGGCGATGCATCTACCCGGCCACACCCGCGGTCACAGCGGTTTCCGCATCGGCAAGGTGTTCTTCCTGTCCGACATCGACCTGACCGGATTCGGCCCGTACTACGGCGACGCCTGGTCCGACCTGGATCAGTTCGACGAGAGCCTCGACAAGGTGCGAGAGGTGGAAGCCGACTGGTATGTGACCTTCCATCACAAGGGCATCATCGAGGGCCGGGAGAGCTTCGTGGAGATGGTGGACGCCTTTCAGGCCGTGATCGAGCGGCGACACCGAGCCATGCTCGAGTACCTGGTCGAGCCCCGGTCGCTGGAGGACATGGTGGCTCACCGCTTCGTATACCGGCCCCATGTGGAACACACGTTCGCCAATTCGGTGGAACGACGCACGGCCGAACTCCACATCGCCCGCATGGTGGACCGGGGCGAGGCGGCCGAGGTCGCGCCTGGACGGTTCCAGCGGACCTAGCCCTCCCCCCCACCTCGAACTTTGAGCACGGGACGACCCCCAAACGGGTCGTCAACCGCTCAAAGTTCGGCGAGGAGGGGTCGGCAGCGGCTCAAAGTTCAGATTGGGGACTCGGCGACGAGCCGCCGGTCGAGGTTCAGCCACAGGTCATCGAGCCAGTGGGTCGGCGACGACGCTGCGTCGATCTCGGCCCGCGGTACCCGCCGGGCGGTGACGGAAACGGCGCGATCGAGGGGTGCCCGGTGGATCAGTGACCCCAACGACACCCCGTCGAGCCCTCGATGATCGACGACCACCACATCGGACTCTGGCAGGCGGTCGAGCAGGGCGTTGAAGCCTCCGGGACGAGGCGGGAGCAGATGGCGCAGGGTTTGCAGGGCGGCGGCCCGCTCCGGATCTCGTCGGGCCAGCCGCTCCAACGATCGATCGCGAACCGACGGTGAAAACAAGCGGCCCTCAGGGAACAGCAGAATGGCTGTTCGCTCATCAATGCCTCGGGCCAGGGTGTCGATGGCGGCCCTTGCCCGTTCACCGTCGTCACGCGGGATGAACACCGACCCCAACCGGCCGTAGATCAGATCGAAGCCGGGATCGGCCAGCAGTTCGGCCATGATCACACCTCGTGTCGGGATACCCATCCGCTGGTAGAGCAGACCGGGAACCGATGAGTCGAAGACCGAGACGTGGCGACTGATCACGATGACCGGGCCCGGTTCCAGCCGAGCCGGGTCGCCGTCGTGGACCTCGAGGGACAGGCCGAGCAACTGCCGGGCCCGTCTCTCCAACAGGGCCACCGACCAGTATTGGAGTCGCCGGTGGCGGGCCAGCGACGCCGGTGAATCAAGGCGACGTCCGAATCCGGCCCGCAGCCAGTACACCGGTGCCAGTACGATCTCGATCGAGTCGTTGACCAAATACTGGAGGGTGAAGGCGTACACCCGGAGCATGGGAAGTCGCCGACGGCTCCGGAGTATGTCGAACACGAACAGGGTGGGGGCCAGTATCGGAGCGGCGACCAGGGCGAACACCGTGGCCCCGAGCATGGCGGGAATCGTCCGTCGCCGGCGTCGCCACCGGTCTCTTCGTGTCTCGATCATGGACTAGGCAACCAGCCCCGGGCAGCCGACCATTCCCGGTATGGAGCCTGCACGTCGATCTACAGGTAGTCACCCAGCCGCCGGCCGACCTCCTCCGGGGTGGTTTGGGGCGGGAACCGGGCCACCACCTCCCCGGAAGGCGAGACCAGGAACTTCTCGAAGTTCCAGGTGATGTCGGACGACTCGCCATTGCCGGGCTGTGCCGCCTTGAGCAGAGTGTACAGCGGGGCTTCGTTCTCGCCATTGACCTCGATCTTGGCGAACATGGGGAAGTTGACGTCGTAGGTCGACCGGGCGAACTCCAGGATTTGGGCATTACTGCCCGGCTCCTGATTCCCGAACTGGTTACAGGGAAACGCCAGCACCGTGAGCCTGTCGATGCCGTGATGCAAGGTACGCAGACCTGCGTACTGAGGGGTCAACCCTCACTTGCTGGCGACATTGACGACCAGGACGGCGTGGCCCTCGTAGCGGGAGAACGGCACCCGCTCTCCCGTGATCGATTCCATGGTCAGGTCATGAAACGCAGCCATGAGTCGACCATAGACCGAGTTCACCATCCGGCGTGCATCCCGGCCCGGCCTCGATCGGCCTCCATGGCGTCGGATGGACGACCCACACCGAGGGCGACAGCGACGCCGGCGGCCGACCGATCAGACCGGGACCACCGTCTCCACCATTCCGGTGTGCACATCGTAGACGTGACCCGAGACCACGGCGTGGGTCGGCAGCAGGGCCGACGATCGCAGCCTGCCCACGTCGGCGGCAACGGTCCGATGGGGGTCGACCACGGCCTCGGCCTCGAGCTCCTGTCCGGCGATTCCGGTCGTCTCCGAGAAGGCACGATTGAAGTTGTCGTCGGCCAGGAACGCCGTGCCGCAGTTGGTGTGGTGGATGACGGCGACCTCGAAGGTCGGGGCGTCGTCACCGAGCATCATTTCGGTTACGGCTCCGATGAAGGCGACTTCACGCACGACCTCCTCGGTAACCCGACCTCCGGCGTTCCGGAAGACGAGCGCCTCACCCGGTCCCACACCAAGAAAGTGGGCCGGATCAACCCGGCCGTCCATGCAGGTGATGACGAACACCTGGTGCGTCGGTATGGGGCTGAGGCCGTTGTAGGCACCGCCCTCGGCATAGGCCTGGTTGCGGTCAAGGAAAGGGGCGAGGTTGTTCATTGGTCGGTCCTTGCTGTGGTTGATCGTCCGGACGGCTGGACCGAACGTGCTTGCAATTTGCAAGTAACTCGACACAGTAGTCAGTGCTCTTGCATTTTGCAAGTGCTTTTACTTGTTTTTTGCAAGTGAATGATGAAGGTGCTCTAGACTGCATGCCATGTCGTCCACCCGGCGCTACCTGTTGCTCTGCCCCATCGCCCGATCCCTGGATGCTGTAGGAGACCGGTGGTCGTTGCTGATCCTGCGCGACCTACACGCCGGACCGGCCCGCTTCGGTGAGTTGGAGACCGGCCTGGGGATCGCTACGAACTTGTTGACCACGCGCCTCCGTGACCTGATCGGCAACGGCATGGTGACCAAGATGAGGATCGAGGGGAAGACGCAGTACGCACTGACCGACGTGGGCCGAGGCACCGACCGCATCCTGTGGGAGCTGGCCCGATTCGGCCTGCTACTGGATCCCGAGCCCGAGCCCCGACCGCCGGGCAACCTACGCTCGGTGGTGCTGCCCCTCCGGTTCGCCCTGGAGGCGGTCGACGACCGGCCGACTCTGGCGGTGCGGATGACGGTGGACCGTCAACCGTTCTCTATCCGCACCTCCAACGACGCCGTCGCCGTCGACTATGGCGACACGTTCGGCGACGCCAACCCTGACATCGAACTGGCCATCGGATATGAGCCCTTGCTGGCACTGCTCGAACGGCGGGTGGCGCCCGACGCCTCTACCACCGAGCACGTGTCGGTGACGACCGGCTCCGACCGGCTACCGGAATTCCGGGCCATGCTGCTGGAGGGATTCGAGCTGGTCGACTGACATCCGACGCCTGCCGGCGCCGGCGAACCCTGCCGCCGGCCTACACGTAGGTCGAACCCTTGATGCCGTCGACATCCTTGCGCATCTCCACATTGATCACAGCCGGCTTACCCGAGGCGAAGGCCCGCTCCATGGCCGGGCCGATCTCGTCCGGTTTGGTCACATGCTCGCCGTGACCACCCAGCGCCTCCACCACCTTGTCGTAGCGGGTGTAGCTCAACTCGGTGGCCACCAGCCGCTCGGAGCCGTAGATCATGGCCTGGGGTCGCATCATCTGGCCCCAGGCACCATCGTTGCCGATGATGCCGACCACGGGTAGCCCGAATCGGGCGGCGGTGTCGAACTCGAAGCCGTTCAGCCCGAACGAGCCGTCACCGTAGACGATCAGTACTCGCCGATCGGGGTGCGTGATCTGGGCCGCCAAACCGAACGGCATGCCGACTCCAAGCGTGCCCAGCGGTCCAGGATCCATCCAGGTTCCGTTGTCCGGCACCTTGAGCACCTTGGACGCTTGAGCCACGATGTCGCCCCCGTCGCCGATGACGATCATGTCGTCGCTGGTGGCCACGAAGTCGGCGATCTCGCGGCACAGCCGCAGCGGATCGATGGGGACCTCGTCGGAGTTGAGCTGGGAGGCCTGGGCCGCCTCGGTCTCGTCCTCGACGGTGCGCAACCCTGTGGCCCAGTCCGCGGCCCCGATCGGGCCGGCGACGCCGTTGGCTGCCAGCCGGTCCCGCAGCGCATCGAGGTTGACCCCCAGGTTGCCGACCAGACCCACGTCGGCCGCCCGGTTCTGGCCGATCAGGGTCTCGTCCAGATCGAGCTGGACGATGGTGGCGTCGGGCCCGATGGAAGCCCCGAACCGCATACGAAAATCGAGCGGGGTGCCGGCCAGCATGACCAGATCGGCCTCGGACAGCGCTGCCTTGCGGCTGCGGCTGTAGAACCCGGGATGACTCATGGGCAGCATGCCCCGACCCATGCCATTCGTGTAGCAGGGGATGCCGGTGGCCTCGACGAAGGCTCGCAGGGCGTCGCCGCCCTCCGACCATTTGAGGGCGGTGCCGGCCATGAGCATGGGGCGCTCGGCCTCGGCCAGTAGTCGGGTCGCCTCGGCGATACGGTCATCCGGCGCCGACCACGCCACCCGGTAGTCACGGAACCGAGGTACCCCGACGGCGGCCAGGTCGACCGGTGCGTGGAGCACGTCCATGGGGATCTCCAGGAACGACGGGCCCGGCACCCCGCTCATGGCGTTGCGCACCGCCAGCTCGACGTACTCGCCGATTCGTTCGGTCTGGTAGCAGGCATCGGCCCACTTGGTGATGGGCTTCATGACCGAGACGTGGTCCATCTCCTGGAGCGAACCCCGGCGCAGGTTGTTGAACGGGCCTTGGCCGCCGAAGACCACGATGGGTGAATTGGCCCGCCAGGCGTTGGCCACCCCGGTGACGCCGTCGGTGACCCCCGGGCCGGCGGTGAGAATGGCCACACCGACCGTTCCCGGGTTGAGCCGAGCCCAGGCGTCAGCGGCGTGCACGGCGGCCTGTTCATGGCGAACGTCCACCACCTTGATGCGCTCGTCGATGCAGCCGTCATAGATACCCATGACATGGCCTCCGGACAGGGTGAACACGCACTCCACTCCGGCCGCCTTGAGCGCCTTGGCCGCCAGCCGACCGCCATGGGACAGGTCTTGGGCCGGTGCCGATTCGCTCATGCGTACAGCGCCTCGATCTCGGCTGCGTAGTGGGCGTGCACACCCCGGCGCTTGAGCTTGGAGGTGGGGGTCAGCATGTCGGTGTCGGGTAGCCATTCGTCGCCCAGGACCTTGATCTTCTTGACCCGCTCGGCGTTGCTGAAGCCCTCCATGGCTGCTGGCAGGGCGGCTTCGATTTCGGCGATCACCTCCGGGTTCTCGGCCAGTTGGTTCAGGTCGGCCCCCTCCAGACCGTGGGCTGCAGCCCAGGTGCCGGCAGCGTCGGGGTCAAGGCAGATCAGAGCCGACACGAACGGGCGCTGATCACCGATGGCCACGGCTTGCCCCACCAGCGGGATCATCTTGAGGGCGGCCTCGAGGTTGGAGGGCGACAGGTTCTTCCCACCGGCGGTGATGATCAGCTCCTTCTTTCGGTCGACGATCTTGAGGTAGCCGTCCTCATCGAACTCGCCGATGTCGCCGGAGCGGAACCAGCCCTCGTCGTCGAGCACCTCTGCGGTCTTCTCCGGCTGGTTCAGGTAGCCCCGAAACACGTTGCCGCCCCGGCACATGACCTCGCCGTCGACGTCGAGCTTGACCTCGACACCGGGACAGGCCGGACCGACGTAACCGGGCTTCACCTTGTAGGGGGCCCAGGTCATGGGACCCGAGGTTTCGGACAGACCGTAGATCTCGGACAGGGGCACGCCGATGGTGCGGAACCAACTCAGCATCTCGGCCGGGATCGGGGCGGCGCCGGTGATGGCGGCCTCCATCTGGTCGAGACCGACCAATTCTCTGATGGTGGAGAAGGCGACAGCATCGAGGAACTCGTAGGTCTCGATCTCCTCCGGGGTCGCCGTGCCCCAGGTCATCTTCTCCCGGATGGGTCCAGCCGCCTCCACCGCCTCGGCCACCTTCTGGGCCTTCTCGGCGTCAGCGGCCAGGGCGGCATGGATGCCGGAGTAGATCTTCTCCCATACCCGGGGCACACCGAACATGATGTTTGGCTTCACTTCGCCGGCATAGACGGCGAATTGTGTCGGGTCGGGGCAGCAGCTGACCTCGTAGCCCAGGAACATCATCGAGTAGTGACTGACCACACGCTCGGCAATGTGGGCCATCGGCAGGTAGCTGACCACACGCTTGCCGGCGAATTCATCCAGATCGAACGCTCGCCTGAGACATTCGACCGTCCAGCAGAGGTTGGCGTGATCGAGCATGACGCCCTTGGACGGGCCGGTGGTGCCCGAGGTGTAAATGAGGGTGGCCAGATCGTCGGTCTTCGCCTTCTGGGCCGCCTCGTTCAGATCGATGGGGTCGTGGGCCAGCAGGTCGGCGTAGCTGAAGTCGGCGTCGACCTCATCGGAAATGACGCCGACCTTCTCCAAGCTTGCGATCGACGGTTGGGCTTTGGAAAATGACTGGTGGAATCCGGCGTCCTCGACCACGGCGAGCTTGGCCGCGGCGTCGCTGGCCAGATACTCGATCTGTTCCGACGACGACGAGTTGTAGATGGAGACCGGGGTTGCCCCCAGGAACAGCGCGGCGGCATCGAGCACATGGAATTCCGGCCGGTTGCGGATCATCATGACCATGCGATCACCGGGGCCCAGGCCGAGGGCGGCCAGGCCGGCGGCAGCCCGAGCCACCTGATCGGCGAACTCGGTGAAGGTGGTCTCGTGCCACGCACCGTCGTCGTCCTTGTGCCGCAGGGCCACCAACTCGCCGTGGGCGGCCACCGTCTCCAAGAACATCATGGGGACTGTCTGGCCTTCCACAATGGCTTCGATGTCTGCTGATTCTGTCATGGGTAACGCCTCTCGATCTGACCGCCGTCCTGCTCTGGATCCGGTCTCCCAACTGTAGGGTATTGGCCGCCGACGAACCCAGCTCTGTGAACACCCTCGAACGGCTGACTGCGAACTCGGCCCTCCCAGGGAGGTTCGCCGCCCACGCCATCGTCCCGTTTGGTGATGAGGAGCCACAAGAGGTCGGGACAGACAAGGACGAACTACACTAGTAGGCGTGACCGATTTCGAACCGGTGACCGACGTTCCCCAGCGGATCGACGCCGACGACACTCCCGTGGAGTCCTCGGCCAAGCTGCGTGATGCCACCGTTCAGAAGCGGCGACACCGCATTCTGCTCGCCGCGATTATGGTCATCGGCGCCGGGTTGTGGATCGCCGGCTTCGAGCCATGGCGGGTGCTGACCACGGTGGCGGCCATGTATGTCATGTTCCGGCTCGGCTTCGCCATCATCGGCGCCTTTGCCCGGCCCATCCCCGACGCCCCGCCGGCCGGCGAGCTGCGGCGGGTCAAGCTCAAGTACCGGTGCAACATCTGCGGAACCGAGATCCGTATGACTCTTGCCAATGACGAGGTTCCCGAACCGCCCCGCCACTGCACCGAGGACATGGAGCTCACCGCCACCGAGGACGACGCCCTCTAGTCGAGAGAAAATCCACATCTTGTGGATAACAATGGCTGCGGGCTGACGCTGCCAACTACCTGGACAAGGTGCAGAACCCAGTAATCACTAGGCGAATCGTACTCCGTGTCCAATCATCAACAGGGTGTGGATAGACCCTGTCGGTACTGGTCCAATCGGTGCGGTGCCTGTCGGTGCCGGGCCTACCGATACTGGGTGGCGGCCACGATCCCGACCAAAATGAGGCCGAGTCCGCCGAGAAGATACCAATTGCTCGGAGTACCGAGAATGTCATTGGTCAGGTAGTTGAACAGGATGATCCCGGTTCCGAGAATGAACGAGGTGAACATCACGATGGGAACGATGACCGGCGACGGGGAGTCGACCTTGACAGGCTGACGGCTCACGCCGCTGGGGGCGGTGCCGCTTTCGGGAGTTGACACCGTCCCCTTGGGGGTCACTCGACCGGGCTTGGATTTGTCTTGTCGAACCACGGGATCCAGCCTACTACCCTGATCCCGGTGAGCCAGCGTGTCCTCGTCATCGACAACTACGATTCGTTCGTCTACATCCTGGTCCAGTACCTGGGTGAACTCGGGTGGGATCCGGTGGTTGTTCGCAACGACGAGAAGACCATCGACGAGCTCGCCGCTCTCGGACCCGACGCCGTGCTGATCTCACCCGGGCCCGGCACCCCCGATGATGCCGGCGTCTCCAACGACGCCATCGTCCACTTTGCCGGCAAGCGGCCCGTGCTCGGCGTCTGCCTTGGCCACCAATGCATCGGGCAGATCTACGGTGGCACCGTGAGCCGGGCCCCCGAACTGATGCACGGCAAGACCTCGTTCATCCGCCATCGCAACATCGGCGTGTTCCAGGGATTGCCGTCCCCGCTGGAGGCCACCCGATACCACTCGCTGATCGTCGAGCGCGACGGCCTCCCCGACTCGTTGCAGATCACCGCCGAAACCGACACCGGCCTGATCATGGGGTTGCGACACCGGTCGCTGAACGTCCACGGCGTACAGTTCCACCCGGAGTCGGTGCTCACGGTAGGGGGAAAGCAGCTGCTGACCAATTGGCTGGACACGGTCACGCCGGTTGCGTGACGAGTGGGCCCCAAAACCGACCTGGCCGCTTGCGGGTACGGACCGACGAGGTCAGTCGGCGGTAGGGCGGGGCTCCATGCCGGCGGCCCGATAGCAGGCGTCGATGATGGCCATGGTCCGGACGCCGTCTTCGATGGTGGTGGGGAACGGCGTGCCGTGCCTGATGGCGTCGCGGAAGGCGACGAGCTGATGGTAGTAGGTGGCCGAGGTCGGCACCGGTTCGTCCCGGCGGCCGGTCGAGGTCTCGACGGCGAGGCCGGCCCCGTTCTGGGGGGCCAGCGGGTTGTCGACGGTGAGGGTACCTTCGGTGCCGGTCACGATCAGGTTGTTGACCGTGTGCTCGGCGATCATGGAGCTGTGGATCCAACCGGTGATCCCGGGCCATGACAGCTCGGCCTCCAGCCTGCCATCCACGCCATCGACCAGGCACTCGGCCCGAGCCGACACCACATCCGGATCACCACCGGCGGCAAAGCGAACCCACTGGACCGAGTAGCAACCCAGGTCCATGAGCGCTCCCCCACCCAGCGCCAGATTCCATCGAATGTCGTCTCGACCGATTCGGCCATCCGCAATGTCGAACCGGGCCTCGATATGCCGGAGTTCACCCAACTCGCCGGAGTCGATCACCGAGCGAACTCGATCAGCCAGTGGATGGTAGCGCCAGTGATAGCCCTCCATCGCCACCCGGTCGCTGCGAGCCGCCGCCTCGGCGATGAGCCGGCCGTCGTCGGCGTTGGCGGCCAAGGGCTTCTCGCACAACACGTGCTTGCCGGCATCGAGGGCAGCCACCGCCCAGCGGCGATGCAGCGATGCCGGAGTGCCGATATAGACGGCATCGACCTCATCGGACTCGAGCAGGTCCTGGTAGGAACCGAAGCTGTGAGCCAGGTTCCATTCGGCGGCAGCCTTGGCCGCTCGATCGGCGTCACGGGCGGCGACGGCGACCACGTCCATCCCGTCGACGTCGGAGGCAGGGGCGATGACGGCACCCCGGGCGATACGGGAGGCGGCGATCAGACCAAGACGAACCGTGGCGTCAGGTTTTGCAGCCGACACGATCAGCCGCCACCGTCTCCGTTTCGGCCTGGGTGGTCGTGGTGTTCTCGGTGGTGGTCGTCTGTTCGGGCTGGGTGGTGGCGGTCGACGTCGTTGTGGTGGCCTGGCCCTCCCGACCGACCTGGAGAATCACCGTGGATCCCTGCTGCACCGTCTGACCGGGCTGCGGGCTCTGCTCGATGACCAGGCCGATTCGTCCATCACCGGGCTGGAGGTCGACGAACTCGATCTGGGCCACCAGTTGGTTGTCGTTCAGCCAGGTCTCGGCAGCGGAGGGATCCTTGCCCCGCAGATCGGACAACACGACGTTCTGGGGGCCGCTGGAGACGTAGATGACGATCTGCTTGTCCAGCGCGTAGGGCTCACCGGCGGCCGGGGAGGTCTCGATGACCTGACCGGCGGGAACGGTGGCCGAACCCCGCTCCTGCTGGACGATATTGGTGAAACCCTCGGCCTGGAGGGCGGCGGTGGCATCGGCTGCGCTACGGCCGGCAACCTGGGGGATGACCAGCTGATCGGGTCCGTTGGACACGATGAGCTGGACCCGGAATCCCTTGCCCACATCCTCACCCACTGCGGGGTCGGTGTCGATCACGTGATCGAGGGGCACGCTGTCGCTGAACTCGCGCTGGATATCGAACGCCAGCCCCACGTCCAGCAGTGTCTGCTGGGCATCGTCCAGGGTCATGCCGATGACCTGGGGCACCGGCACCTGCTCCTCGGCCTCGCTGACCAGGAGGGTGACGACGGAGCCGACGTCGGCTATGGTCCCACCCTCGGGATCCTGGCTGATGACGTCGTTGGGAGGCACATCTTCGCTGGCCTCGAATTCGATCACCACCTCGAAACCGGCATCGGTCAAGCGGTTCTTGGCCGTTGTGGCGTTCTCGCCGACCACGGTGGGAACCTGCTCCTGCTCGACCTGGGCGGCGTCGGTGTCATCGTTGCCACCGAAGGTGTTGGTGATGTAGTAGATGAGTCCGACCAGACCGACCAGCAGGGCGGCCAGCATGACCACGAACATGCCGGTGCGACTGGGCGGCTCGTAGTACTCCTCGACCGGTTCCTCCTGGGCCCGGGCGGCCGAGGCCGGAACGGCCCGCGACGTGTCGATCAGGGCTCGGGACGAACCGGTGTCGGGATTGCGGACCGACATGGCCGCCGTGGTTATTCCCGCCGGCATGGCCATGGTGGCGTCGAACTCGGCGGCGTTGTAGGCCGCAGTGGGGGCGGTGACCGGACCGCTTCCGTTGGCCAGCTGTTGGCCGTTGCGGAACCGGCGCAGATCGGTCCGCAGCTCCTCGGCCGCCGGGTATCGGTCGGCGAGGTTCTTCTGCAGCAGACGGTAGATGATGGAATCCATGGCCGGCGGCACCATGGGGTTCCGGGAGGTGGGTCGGGGCGGCGGTTCCTGGACGTGCTTGTAGGCGATGGCCACCGGGGTGTTGCCCAGGAACGGCGGCTCGCCCACAACCATCTCGAACAGCACCACACCGAGCGAGTAGAGGTCGCTGCGGGGGTCGACGGTGCGACCCTGGGCCTGTTCCGGCGAGAAGTAGGTCGCCGTCCCCATAACCGAACCGGTCTGGGTCAACTCGTCGTCGGAGCCACCGAAGGCCCGGGCGATGCCGAAGTCGGCGACCTTGATCTGCCCGGCCTGTGTGATCATGATGTTGCCCGGCTTGACGTCGCGGTGCACGGTGCCATTGCGGTGGGCGAAACTGAGCGCCACTGCGACTTCGGACGCAATGTCGGCCGCCCGGTCGGGATGAAGGGGACCTTCGGCAGCGATGACGTCGGCCAGGGTGCGACCCTCGACGTACTCCATCACAATGAAGTACGTGCCCTGGTGTTCGCCCCAGTCGTAGACGGCGACGACGTTGGGGTGGTTGAGGTTGGCGGCGGCCTGGGCTTCGCGCCGGAACCGGGCCACGAAGGTGGGCTCGGCCGCGTATCGGGGAACAGCACCTTGACCGCAACCGGGCGGTCGAGAAGCTGATCCTTGGCCAGGAAGACGTCGGCCATACCGCCCCGGGCGATACGCCGGTGCAGTTCGTAACGTCCATTCAGGACCGGGCGAGCAGCCGAGGTGTTCGTCACAACGGCCTCAATGGTACTCAACCCAGTAGGCCAATCGGCGCACACCGGCCGGATGTAGCGATTCTTTCCAAAATTTGAGCCTGAACATCCGTACAATAATGACCGATTGGGCGGCAACAGTCAGGGGCGGATAACGTCGCACCACCGGGGTCGAGCCCTACTGGAAGAAGCGCTCGAACAGGGCCCGGGCGATGGGGGCGGCAACCCCACCGCCGGTTTGATCCAGCCCCTCCTGCCCTTCCACCAGCACCGCCACGGCCAGTTCGGGCGGGCCGTCGGGGCGGCCGGCGAAGGCAATGAGCCAGGCATGGGATCGGGGCGGATCAGTGCCGAGCTGGGCGGTGCCGGTCTTGGCCCCCACCACCACGCCGGGCACGGCGGCGGCCCGCCCCGATCCCCGCTCCACCACTTGGACCATGGCCTGAGCCACCTGAGCCGCCGTGTCCTGGTCGACAGCCTGACGCCATGCTCCGGGGTCGACGTCGTCGACGACCTCGAGGGTCACCGAGTCCTCGATGCGATCGACCACATGGGGTGTCGGAACCCGACCTCCGTTGGAGACGGCGGCCGCCACCAGCGCCATCTGCAGCGGCGTGGCCTGTACGTCGTACTGGCCGATGCCGGCCTGGGCCAGCAGGGGGGTGTCCTCGTAGACACCGGCCGGTATCTCCTCGCTCGGGGCCGCCACCAGTGAGCCGTAGTCGGTGGGAAATCGGCTGACCGCCGGGTCGGGCAGATCCAGCGGCGGCGCCTGGTTGAACCCGAAATCCTCGGCCTCGGCGGCCAGAGCCCCCGGGCCGATCAGCTCCGCCGCCAGCCTGGCGAAACCGGTATTGCACGACACCACCAGCAACTCGGTCAGGTTGCCGCCACACGTGCTGCCCCCGAAGTTGGTGAGGGGCCGCTCGGTGAGGGGAGCCACATATTCGGCCGCCGGTTCGAACTCGGGCTGGGTCATGGTGGCGATACCCCGATCCAGGGCGGCGCTGGCCGTGATCACCTTGAAGGTGGACCCCGGGAAATCGATCTCGCGATAGGCCCGGGGCCGGAGCGGATTGCCGTCGGCCTCGACCAGCTCGGTCCAGGCCTCGTTGGCCACCGAGCCGTCATTGACAGCCAGTCGGTTGGGATCGAACGATGGGTAGCTCCACATGGCCTTGATTGCTCCGGTCACCGGGTCGAGGGCCACCACCGAGCCCTGCCGCTCCCCCAGCTGGACCTTGGCCACCTGCTGGAGGTCGTGATCGAGGTTCAGAACGACATTGCCGATCGGGCTGCCTTCACCGTCGAGCAGGTCGGTCAAACCCGACAGCTCCTGACCCGGTGTGGCCCCGATGAGGGCATCATTGTAGGTTCGCTCCACGCCGTCGGCCCCGAAGTTGAAGCTGAGATAGCCCACTGTGTGGGCGTACAGGTTGCCCTGGGGGTAATTTCGCTGGCGGGCGAACACGCCGCCCGGGGTGTCGAGCGATTCGGCCGCCACCACACCGTCGGCGGTCACGATCAAGCCCCGGGGCACGTCGAACTTGCGCTGGATGGTCCGAGTGTTGGCCGCATTGTCGATGAGGGCGTCGGCGTTGTAGAACTGGACGCGGTTGAGCTGCACGAACAGGATGGTGAAACATCCCAGCAGTACGGCGACAACATGCTTCAGCGGCTTGTTCATCCGCCACCCCACGGCAGTGCCCCCGGAACGGTCTGCATGACCACCACCTTCACGACCAGCCACATGACCGACATCACCGGGCCACGGCCTTCCAATCGGAACGGGCGCGGGCGCTGACGTTGAGCGAATGGCCGGAGCGTTCGATCTCGTCCATTTCCTCGGCCGCCTGCTCGGTCGAGTTGTGGGAGATGCGGACGAGCACGGCGAGGATGATGTAGTTCGAGATCAGCGACGAACCTCCGTAGGACACGAAGGGGAGGGTGACGCCGGTCAGCGGCAGTACACGCAAGATGCCACCGATGATAATGAAGGCCTGGAAACCGAGCAGGGCGGTGAACCCGGCGGCCAGGAGCTTTTCGAACGGGGAACGGGCGTTGGTGGCGACCCGAAAGCCGGCGGCGACGAAGAACATGAAGGCAATGAGGATGGCCGACGCCCCCAGCAGCCCGAGTTCCTCACCGAAGGCGGCGAAGATCATGTCGGTTGCGGCGTACGGGATCTTCTTCGGCGTCCCCTGCCCCAGCCCGGTGCCGGTCACACCACCGTCGGCCAGGGCAAAGGCGGCCTCGGCGATCTGGAACCCCGCCCCCTTGGGGTCGGCGAAGGGGTCGAGCCAGACGTCCACCCGGCGCTGCACATGGGAGAACAGGCGCCACGACAACACAGCGCCGGCCATGAACATGGCCAGACCGATGAAAACGTAGGCGGCCCGAGCGGTGGCCACATAGAACATGACCACGAACAAGGTGAAAAACAGCAGCGACGACCCGAGATCGCGCTGGGCGATCATGACCATGAGGGCCACACCCCAGGCCAGCAGCAGGGGGCCGAAGTGCCGGACATGGGGCACATGCAGCGGCCCGATGCGGCGCCCGGTCAGGGTGAGCAGCTCCCGCTTGTCCACCAGGTAACCGGCCAGGAAGGCGGCCAGAACCACCTTTGCGAACTCGCCGGGCTGGATGGAGAACGGACCGGCTCGCAGCCAGATACGGGCCCCATTGATCTCGGCCCCCAGGCCGGGGACCAGCGGCAACAGGAGCAGACCGACGCCGACCACGGCCAGGGTGTAGCGGTAGGGCTCGAGCCGGCGGGGGTCCCGTAGAACGAGCAGGACGAGGCAGAAGGCGGCAACCCCCAGGAAGGTCCACGCCGACTGGCTGTCGGCCAATCCCTGATCCAGGCGGGAGATCATCACATAGCCAAGGCCGTTCAGCAGGGCGGCGCACGGGAACAACATGGCGTCGGCCAGTGGGGCGAACAACCTGATCATGATGTGAGCCCCCAGCAGCAGGCCCACCACCACCAACAGGAACCCGGTGACGTCATCCCGCAGATCGAAGTTGACATCACCGGCCTCGGCCTGGATCAGGCCGATGGTGACGAACCCGACGACGGTGACGAAGGTGGCCAGAATGAGCAGGACCAGCTCGACGGATCGGGCCCGCATGCTACCCGCCCTGGCTGTCGGCGTTGTCGCCCCCGCCCCGCTGATCGTTGGTCGAACCAGCGCCGGCCGACCCGCCCTGTTCGGCGCCGTCGGCGCCGACGATCCTCTCCTGCTCGATTTCGAGGTTGTCCACACTGAGCTGGGCATCCCGCAGCGAGGGGAAGTGATCCCAGCCGTCAAGAGTGGCCCGGGACGCCTCGGTCAGGTCATCAACGAAGCGCCCGGTGCGTTCTTCCGCCACCGGCTCGATCCACAGCAGTCCGCCCTCATGACCATGGAAGATGACCAGCTCGCCGTCGACGGCGGACACATGATAAAGGGAATCGTTGTAGCGCTCGGCTCCGACATAGCCGGCAGCGGCCAGCCCGGCCAGCAGCACCACGGCCACGGCCGGCCACCAGCGACGACGGCGACGGTCCAGTTCGGTGTCGAGCTCGGCGGGCTTCGATTCGGCGGCTCGACGGGCCACCGGCTCGGCCCGCTCCGCCGTCGTGGTGGTACGCACCATCCGCATCCCGGCCGCCGTGCCATTGGTCGAGTCGTCGCCTCTGGCTTTGGCTTTGGCCGTGTCACCGACCCGATCGTCGGTCGCCCGCTCGGCAGCACTGCGCCGGCGTTCGGGCTCGGCCCGCGGCGTCTCCGCCTTGGCCACCAGAGTGTCGACGCCACCCGACCCCGATCGTTTGTCACCGCCGCCATCGGGGCGATCGGTGATCTTCATCACATCATTGGTCACGATCGGCAGCTGAGCCGTGATCTTCTCCGGTGGAGAAAGGTCGATGCCATGGTCCAGTTCGGTTCCGACCACGGCCGGATGATCATCCTCGACCACCGAGACCACGGCCACGGTCACGTTGTCACGGCATGGTGTGGCCAGTGCGGCGGCGACCAGATGATCGGCCGCCTCCGACGGGTCCTCGTGCTCCAGCAAGATGGCACCGATGTCGTCGAGATCGACCTCGTTGAAAAGCCCGTCGCTGCACAGCAGAAAACGGTCCCCGACCTCCGGTTCGAGCTCAAAGCGGTCGACCATCACCTCATCGGCGATGCCCAAGGCTCGGGTCAGAATGTTCCGCTGAGGGTGAAGCTGGGCCTCGTCCGGCGACAACCGTCCCTGTCGGACGAGGTCCTCGACGAAGCTGTGATCCTCGGTGACCTGAACCAGCGTGTCCTCCCGCAGCCAATAGGCACGGCTGTCGCCCACATTGACCACGGTCATCGAATTGTCCTTGTGAAGGCCCAAGGCCACGACGGTGGTGCCCATCCCCCGAAGGTCCGGATTCACGGCCTGCTGATGAACCTGACGGTTGGCCTCCTCGACCACATCGACCAGCTCGGCCTGGCTCAGCTCGGACCGCACGATACGGAACTCGCCGATGGCAAGCTCGGCCGCCCGCTCTCCCCCCTGGTGCCCGCCCATGCCGTCGGCGAGGGCGGCCACCGAGCCGCGGAAGTAGACACGATCCTGATTGATGTCGCGCACGTTCCCGACGTGGGAAGAGGTGGCACCCCAGAGTCGCACTAGCGAAGCTCCATCACAATGCCGCCGAGCTGGACGCGGTCGCCTGGTTCACCGATCACAGGGGCGGTCACTTTCTGCCGGTTGACGTACGTGCCGTTGGTGGAACCAAGATCCTCGATGAGGAGGCCCGAGCCGGTAGGTGATATCCGAGCATGAAGCTGCGACATGTAGGTGTCGTCCAGACTGATCTGACAGCCGGCTGCTCTTCCAATGGTCGTTTCCCCCATGATGTTGAAGTGTCGGCCGGCCAAATGGGAAGGCTCGAGCACAACCATGCTCGACGAAGGTACCGCCGCCGGCCTTGTCTGCTTCTTCGATCGACCGGGGCGAGCCTTTTTGACCCTCCGGACCGCCACGTTGGTGGTGGAACCTAACCAGGTCGCCTTTAGCACTCGAAAGAAGAAGAGGTACATCAATGCTAGCAGGCACCACTTCAACAAGGTGAGAAGAGCGTCAGACACTAGTTTCGCTTCGTAGCTCGGATGGTCAAGATCAAATCAGTTTCGGGAACGTTCGGCCGTAGGCCGCACTTCGGGCGGAGGGCACCGTCCCTCCGCACCTGGACAGCAGGCTAGGTCAACAAGAATGGAGTCGTACATCAAGGGCGACGGAAACGAAGGGTGACCGGCCCGAACGTCAGCTCGTCACCGTCCACCAGAACCTGGCGTTCGATGCGTTGACCGTTGACCTTGCACCCATTGGTCGACCCGAGATCGACCAACTGATAGGTGTCACCCAGAGGATGAAGTTCGGCGTGACGCCGGGAAACGTTGGGGTCGCTCAGCACGATGTCCCCGGTGGACATCCGGCCGATTGACATGACCCCGTTCTTGAGCCGATAGCGGACACCATCGAGGCCTTCGAGCCAGCCGTCGGGTTCGACTTCGGGTAGGCGCTCGTCATAGGAGGGGTGGAGGCGGAACATGCCGACCCGAATGTTCGGGTCGGCCTGCAGCTCGACCGAGACCCGACCAATGAATGAGAGGTTCTCCTGGGCGGCATATCCCCGCACCGTGGCCGCCAGCTCGGCGATCAGCGAGTTCTGAAACTCGGCGAAGCGCTGATGGTCCTCCTCCGAGATCCGGATCACGAACCGGTTGGGGGCAAGGGCCCGGCCGCTGACGTCGACTGTTCGACTCGCTTCCATCTCCCGAATGAGGCGGCGACCCACCTCCACCGGCTGTAGACCGCTCTTGAACGCCCGCGAGAACATGCCCTCCACCAGGCGCTCCAGACGGTCCTCGAAGCTTTTCAGAACCATAGATCTATACGGTAGTCGCCAACAATCGGTATTGGGATCGCACGGGGGGCAAACCGCGCTACGATGCTGCGGTACAACTGCTCAACGGTTCAGACACTCGCGCGAGTGGCGGAATTGGCAGACGCGCAGGATTCAGGTTCCTGTGTCCGAAAGGACGTGAGGGTTCAAGTCCCTCCTCGCGCACGCCGGAGTTGCGGAGCAACTCCTAACCGAGTTTCGGTTCCACCGAAACATCGCCGGCCGAAACGTGGCCGACAGGGTTCAAGTCCCGCCAGGCGCACACCCCGACACCTGTGATTCTCACTTGAACCCCAAGTCCTCGGTTGGCGGGCGGCGCTGGAGTGCTGCGTCTAACCTGAGCCGATGGACTGTTCCGCCGCAGACCGGTCGACGAACGCGCGTCCAGCGAAACCTCGCAGCACAATGTCCGACCTGCGCACGATTGACCTGGCTTTGTCAGGCGGCGGCACACGAGCAGCTCTCCTCTCGGGTGGCGCGCTCATCGCAGTATGCGAAGCCGAAGAAGCCGGAGCAGTCAATGTTGGGTCCATTACCGCAGTGTCAGGGAGCGCTCTCCTGCTGGCCCGCGTCATTCTCCGCGGATCAAGATTCGACGCCCAGGAAAAGCCCCCGCCAAAGCGAAGCAGCCTGATTCGAACTGAGGTTTCGGACATCTGGCGCCATGGCTTTCGACCGCGCGGAGTGCTTCTCGCATCCGGTGTTCTGGCAATTGGTCTAACCCTCGTCCTATTCAGCTACCTTGTGCCGCGCTTGCTCATGAACAACGACCCGTTGACAGAGTATCCGTGGTGCTTCGTCATCCCGTTAGCAGCCATGGCCGCAATTGGCATACCCATCGCTGTACATCGTTCGATTCCCTTCAACCTCGGACAGACCAAGGGCCGGATCGAATCCTTCCTTGGTTATCGCCGACAGCACAAGTTCATCAGTTCCAGCGCCGGCGACGAAGTGAGGGCGGCTCTACCCACCGAAGACGTCAAATTCGGTGTAGTGAATGCGTATAACGGCAAAGCCTCATCTATCTGCCCCTGGGACGCTCACACATCCGAAGGCTACCCAAACGGAATCCCGCTAGGCGTCTTGGTCAAGGCCTCGGCTGCCGTGCCGTTCTACACTTCATCCGTGGTCATAGACGATCAACGCTTCTTTGATGGTGGCGTTGTGGACAACCTTGGCTTGAGCGATCACATCGATTCTCAACGGCGCAACCAACTTCTCGTCGTCGACGCCTCAGTACCGCTCAAAGTTCCGCCGACTCAGCCACAGCAGTACTTTGCCCGTCTGCGCAACGTAGTGTGCTACCTCGTCCGCTGGGTCGTTGGCGCCTGGGCTCGTCGTCTATGTGCTCAACGGAATCTGGCCAGAATACTTCTCGGCAGAACTTGCTTCAGCCACCTTTGGGCTGATCGTCCTTTTGGCGTTCTTCGGATGCTTGTCGGCTTCCTCTGGGATCAACTCAGCACTGAGATTAGCGACCTGTCAACCGAGTTCAGGTCTTTGGCAATTGCCCAGAGCCACATGAGATCGAGCCTCCGAAGCAAGCTGGAAGGCGATGGGCGCTTGCATCAGTTCGTCGAGCTTCCTCGACGAATACCTGAACACACTGACTTCAAGACGAAACTCGGACGACTCCAACCGGCACAGGAAGATTGCTCATCGAGCACGGCTACCTCGAAACCTGCGGGTGCCTCGAACGCGACCCCGATCCCGACACCGTCAAAGCCCTGGCCGAACTTAGTGAACCAAGGTGGCGGAGGTTGGCAAGAACGTGGATGACTCGCTCTGGCATCGCATTGGCTCTCCTGCTACTCCACGTGATTGCTGCCGGTCAAGTCGAAATTCGCCGGCAGAACCGTTGACGGCGTGCCTACAGATCGCAAAGGATGATGGAAACCTCACCTCCATCGTGCAATCTCGGCTGATGAACGGTCGCCCGTGTGGGGCTCTACGTCGGCCGGTAGGCGTGCCTGCGATGGTCAATCCGGTGCACGACCACGACTTGTTCGTCTTCGATGATTTCGTAGATGACTCTGTAGGCACCTCGTCGTGCCGAGCGGAGACCGGCCAGCTCCCGTTGCAGCTCGCCGCCAACGCGATAGGGGCTCTCAATCAGCGGGCCAAGCATGAACTCGACAATGGCCGCTGCCGTGCCCTCGCGAAGACGATCCAGCTGCCGATCAGCCGGCCCTGTCACCCGCAGCTCAAACCGGCTGGAATCGGTCACGAATGGGAGTACCGCTGCCGCAGTTCACTAGCGGTGATGTAGTCACCATCTGCGTAGGCCGCCCGGGATTCGGCGATGGCCGCCATTGCATCGGGGTCAGACAGCAACTCCAGCGTGTCCTCCAGCGAGGCCAATTCATCCGTGCTGATCAAGACAGCAACGCTCTTACCGTGACGAGTCACCACGATCCGATCGTGTGTGTGCTCCACTCGGTCGACCATCTCCGAAAGCTTTGACTTGACGGTGGCCAACGGCAGCGATTCTGTCATGACTACAATAGTAGTCATATCCGACAGCCTCGACAACCTGTCGGCAGGCTACAACAATTCCGATACATTGCTCAACCTACGGATCTCTGCTCTTGTTTCCGGGTTCAAGAACGGTCCCGCCAGGCGCACGCCGGAGTTGCGGAGCAACTCCTAACCGAGTTTCGGCTCCACCGAAACATCGCCAGCCGAAACGTGGCCGACAGGGTTCAAGTCCCTCATTGGGCGCACGCCGGAGTTGCGGAGCAACTCCTAACCGAGTTTCGGCTCCACCGAAACATCGCCAGCCGAAACGTGGCCGACAGGGTTCAAGTCCCTCATTGGGCGCAGGCCGGAGTTGCGGAGCAACTGCCCACCGAATGTGCCAGCGGATCAGAAGGGGACCTCCTGAGCCATGAGCGGATGATCGTGGGTTGAGCGCCCACTCACCACCCGGCAGAACTCGACGGCATCAATCGTGAGACTGGGACCGTCCTCCCCGGCAATCAGCCCACCGCCGACGGGGCCGGTCAGGGTGAGGGTCACCGGCCGGCCGTGGCGGCGGGCCCACTCGACGGCAACATCGCCCACGATTTTGCGGTCCGTTTGGTCAAGGGTGGGGGCGACACCGAGCGCATCGCACAGGTCAATTCGATGGAGCCAGGCATCTCGAGTGAGGATGCAACCATTGAGATACTCCAAGGTCCAGGGCTCGCGGATCGAGCCGATCTCGACCGGAAACCTAACCCGGCGCCGCACGGGGCCCGGGGCCCGGAACCTGCCCTTCACCGCAGGCTCGACCAATGCTTGCATCTCGGCCACGATGCCGTCGGGTGCCAACCCGGCCGTGCGCTCGATCTGCACCGCCGTCATCACGTCGGTCATGTTCTCGCCGGTCTGTTTCACCCGGGACGAGATCTGTCGCTGCTGAGACATCATCTCCCGCAGTCGAGCCGCCCCCCGCATGGCACCGACCAGATGGCCGCCAAGATCGCGAACGGTCCAGCCCTCACAAGGAGTGGGCCGTTCCCAATCACGGGCGTCCAGCGCCGCAAACCCGTCGGCCAGACGCTTATAGGCGTCACGGGCCAACGGTCGCCATTCCTCGAATCGCTCGACGGCGGCGAAGTCACCGCGCCGAGGTGTGTGTCGCGTTGAGTGTGCATTGATCATCGTGGTGCTCCCTTGGAGTCGACGGGATCACTTGATCCCGAGATGGTCGAAAAACATGTCGACGACCCGATCGACGAGACGGCTCCACCGGTCGCCACCGGGGTCATTGCTGATCTGCTGATCGGTCAGGCCGGTAACCATCGCCGTCCACAGGTCGACGGCCTCGGCTTCTGCGATTCCGAGGCTGGCCAGGTTGGCCCGTAGGTGGTCAAGCTGCTCCACGGCCAGGGCGTACGTTTCGGGACTCGGCTCCCAGTCGGGAATGACCCGCTGATACAGCAACTGATACCGCACCGGGTCCTCGGTGCAGAAGGCCACGAACTCGCCGACCATTCGCTTGGCCTCGGCTCGGGGGTTGTCGACTGTGCCCAGCTCCGTCGGCCAGTCGGCAGCCATCGCCGCTCTAGCCTCGTGGCCTTGCTGGAACATGGCATCGTACAAAGCGGCCTTCGAATCGAAATAGGCGTAGAGCGATTGAGCCTTCAGCCCGACCTCAGAGCCCAGACTGCGCATCGAGATCGAGGTCAATCCGTTGCGCCGAGCCAGCCGCCAGGCGGCATCGAGAATCTCCGACGCTGTCTCCCTCCGTCTCCGCTCACGGGGTGTGAGTCGACGAGAGTCGCCGTTGTTCACAACAAGATCTGACACTGTTCGAAGTATCGAACAGTGTCAGTCAATTGTCAAGTTCTTTGTCCGAGACAAACGACGAACGGAGGCGAGATCGGGTTTCGGAACCCCGACGTTGCCGACGGCAAACGCCGCCCGTCCGTACCGAACCGAGGGGTCAAGGCCTGCCGGTTCATGACGCAGAGGTACGGGTTGCGAACGGTTCGCCTTCGGTCGCACGACTTTGTGAGGTCGACACCTGGAACAAACCCGCCGTGGTCACTACAGTCGTATCCCCATGGGTATCCGGCGGGCCATGAGGCGAATCTGTACAGGAGTGATGTCCACGGTGACGGTGGTTGCCGTCGCACTCGTGCTGACGGCGGTCCCTGCGGCCGCTCACGATCCGATCTTCATCGAGGAGGATCAGACAAGTCCTGAACTCGGGCCGTACATGCCCGATGGGGCCATCTCGTGGGCCCTCTACGGGTCGGTGCTGGAAGCGGGTGACACGCGAGGCTTCGAGTTCGATCTCCGAGACGGGGAGGAGCTCTACATTTCCCTTTTGATTCCAAACCTCGAGCCGGAGTCGGCCTTGTCCGACGCCGAACTTCCGGTTGTCGAATTGGAAGCCCCGGATGGCACGACCACCACGATTGCGCCCGAGAGGAGAGAGGTCTTCGACGAGGCATTCAGTCAGACGTCCTACATCACGCTGGCCGAGGTCCGGGAACCGGCCCAGGCCGGGCGATACAGAGGAGTTGTGATCGGGGCCGCCCCGTCCCGTTTCTCCATCGCCATCGGCGAACGTGAGGAGTTCTTCACCCCAACCGAGCGGTCAGGTGACCGCCCCTCCAGCTTCCCCGAGATGGCGGCACCGCTACAAGCGTGGTACACCACGCCGCCCGGATCCGACGCTCCGGTAGGAATGAGCGATGGTGACGCCGAGATCCAGATGGACATGATCGAAGATGCCATCGAGAGCGGTGAGGCGACGGCGGCCGAAGCGGTGCCGGATACCGAAGCACTGGGCGAGAACGAATCGGACGACGGCGGATCTCTTGGATGGGTTGCACCGGCGGTGGCTCTGGTTGCGGCCACCCTGGGGGCAGCGTGGTTCCTGGCCCGCCGACGTCCGACCGAATCGGCATGAAGCGGCTACCCGGCCGACGGTGGGCCGGCCCGGTAGGGATCTCCGCCATCGCCCTGCTGCTGTTCGCACTGGCCTCGGCAGCCGGAGCTCACAGCACCGACCAGCCCTATCTCTATGTGTTCGTCACCGAATCGGGAATCGACGGTCGAGCCGAGTTGGCCATCGGCGACGTGGAGGAGGTACTGGGGCTTGATCTGTCGGGCGACGACCCAACCATCGAAGCCGTACTGAGAGACAACGCCGACACCCTCTCTCGCTACCTGACCGACCATCTCGCCATCTCAACTGCCGACCGGGACCGAGCGATCGAATACGGAGCGGTCGACTTGTTCCGGGAAGGCTCGACCGGGCTGGCGTTCGCCGTCATCCAGTACACGGCCGGCAGCCACATCACCATCCCGCGGACGCTCGACATCCGGTTCGACCCCTTCTTCGACGAGATCGAGGGGAAGGACGGCCTGCTGTTGATCAGCGGCGGATTCGAGCTGGGTGAGTTCACCTCGACAAAGGAGACGCTCGTCAACGTCGACGCCGAGGAGCGACAGCCCTTTGTCGACCTGGGAGCCGGCGGCAGGTGGGGGAATTTCCGATCGAGCATCTCATTGGGCGTCAATCACATCGAAACCGGGCCGGACCACATCCTGTTCATCCTGGCTCTGCTGATCCCCTCGGTGCTGGTGTTCACCGACCGGTGGGAACCCCTGGCCGGATTCGGGGCCGGGTTGTGGCGAGTGCTGAAGATCGCCACCTTCTTCACCCTGGCCCACTCCATCACCTTCACCCTGGCCGGGATGGGATGGCTACCGACGCCGCCGGCCAAGATCGTGGAAGCCACCATCGCCATCTCCATTGCCGCCGCCGCCCTCCATACGCTGAGGCCGGTGATGCCGAACCGCGAGTGGATCCTGTCGTTCGTGTTCGGCTTGTTCCACGGGATGGGTTTCGCCTCCCTGGTCTCGGATCTCGGCGTGTCGCGTTCGAGTCAGCTCATCTCGCTTCTCGGGCGGAATGTCGGCATCGAGATCGGTCAGGTCGTGGTGATCCTGCTCTTGTTCCCCGGCCTGTACCTGCTGCGCCGCACGCCCTTCTACCAACCGTTCTTGGTCGTCGCTTCGATGGCGCTGGCCTCCGTTGCCTTGTTGTGGACCGTCGAGCGGCTGGCGGAAGTCGATCTGGGAACCGACGGTCTGGTCGACTCGTTCGCCTCGGTCCCCCGGGGCTACTGGCTCAGCCTTGCCTTCGCCGCACTGGGCGCCATGGCCTTCGTCTGGTCGGATCGCAACGACCGCCTCATCGACCCGGTCCGCTAGAAGCAATCCAACCCCAGACATTGATCGGGCTGGCCGTTCCCCTCGGCAACGTTGCCACCGGGGTCACGAACCGGCGAGTAGGCGGCGATTCCCCACCCACCATTGTCGTTGGCGACATTGCGGGCCACCGTCGTTCTCTCAGCACCGGGGCCAATGCGAATGCCGTCTCCAGGATTCTCGTTGGACCGGTTCCAACGTATGACGGTCCTGAATGCGTCGTCCACGTTGATTCCGAACTGGTCGAAACCGGAGATCCTGTTGTGGGAGACGCGGTTGCGGTTCGAGTTCAAACCGACCTGGATGCCACGATCGGTCGAGGTCTCGTCCCCCACGATCGTGTTCTTGTGGACCCGGTTGTTGTCGGCACCAACCTGGAGCAAGACGCCCCAGCGACCACCGAGGAACGTGTTGCGCTGAACCCGGTTTCGATCGGCGGTGAACAGCCGCACACCGGTGTCACGATTGTGATCGAAAACCGAGCGATGGATGAGGTTGTAAGAGCCGGTGGAGACCTCGATGCCGATCAGATTGCCGTTCACGTTCAGCCGCCGCAGGCGATTGCCGTTGCTCAGATCGAGCCAGATCCCGAACGAGAACTCCTGGACTGTCCCATTCTTGATCGTGACCCCGTGATGGGGAGCTCGGACGATGATGCCGTACCCGCCGCCGTAGTCCACGGGTTCGTTGCCGTCGACGGTATGTCCGTTCAAGTCGATGGTGATATCGCTGGCACCGACGATCAGACCATCGCCGGGGCAGTCCGTGAGGTCGTTGCCGAGCCGGACCGAAGAAGTGATGACTTGCCCGCAGGACACCGTTGTGAGTCTCGACTTCCCGGCGTCGGCCGGTGCTGCGGCCACGCCGAGGAACGACGCAATCGTGGCCAGGGTCAGTGCCACAGCGCGGACGGTCGTGCCCACGGTACGGCCGCCAGGTCGGCGGGTTGCCGACACTCCTGTAGTTGACGGTCGCATTGGTCCCTCCAGGTTGTGTCGTGAACGGTGGTTGTCTTCGGCCGACCATGATCGTCCAGCCGAAGGCGATGGGCAAGTCAAGCGGGCACTCGGTGGCAGCGCCGATACTCCAGGGCAAGTTCACCGTCAGGCCGACGCGTGGCTGGTGCGGAGCGTAGAGAATCGATTCCGTCAAGCTGATGAGGGTTGTGTGGAACATGGCCCGCCGCCTCGGAAACGAAGCGTTCGAGCCGCTTGAAGGTTTCGATCGATGAGCACCTCCTGGACGTAGTCGCGGACCTGGACCCGGTTGGCCTCGGTTGTGTGCAGATCCACGATGTCGGTAAGCCGATCATCGTGTGACCCGAAGGGTTCAGCCCGTCGTGTTTGTGCTGAAGGTTGTCCCAGTGCTCGACGGCCAACCTGTCCTAGAACCGAAACACCTCGAAGCCGGTCCGACCCCGGCCAAGTCGTACTGGACGTGGCTGTAGCCATCGTCGCCGTCCTCGAAGCTCCGCACAATTGCGACCTTGGGTGAGCAGCCGGACAAGGTGTCGGCTGTCGGCCTTCCAAGGTCAAGTCGGCGGCCACTAGGCTGGCCCAATGCCTGACAGCTCCGACCGGCGCGGCGGCGGGGACGAGATCGTCACCGAGCCGCCGGCGGATCCAGAGCTACCGCCGGATGCGGCCAAGGTCCGCCGGACGTTTCTCACCTTGACGTTCCTGGCCACGTTCGCCGCCTCGGTGATCCGGGGGATCGACGCGCTCTTCCTGCTCGACGCCGGCCTCAGTGCGTCCGAGGTGTTTGCCGTCTACGCCTTCATGACCGTCGGCACCGTGTTCTTCGAGGTCCCGACCGGCGCTGTGGCCGACGTGAAGGGGCGACGCCTGTCGTATCTGATCGGGGCCTTCGCCCTGGCCGTCGGGACGCTGTTCTACTGGTACCTGTGGAATGTGGGCGCCGGGTTCATCTGGTTCGCACTGGCCACCCTCGGATTCGGGATCGCCTACACCTTCTTCTCCGGCGCAACCGAAGCATGGCTCGTCGACGCCCTCGACGCCACGGGATATCGGGGCGACCTGGAGGCTGTCTTCGCCCGCGGTCAGATCGCCCTCGGTGGGGCCATGCTCACCGGCACCCTGCTGGGAGGTGTACTGGCCCAGCTGACCGACCTTGGTGTGCCCTACCTCCTGAGGGCAATCCTGCTGTTCGCCACGTTCGGTGTGGCCTACCGGGCGATGCACGACCTCGGGTTCGAGCCCCATGACGCCGGGAGTTTCATCAAAGCCGTCGGCCAGACCACCAGAGATTCGATCGAGTTCGGCTGGAAGGTCGCACCGGTGCGATGGATGAGTCTGGCCGGGGCGTTCTCCTTCGCCACCATGGGGTACATCTTCTATGCCATGCAGCCCTATCTGCTCGAGCTGTACGGCGACAATGAGGCGTACCTGGTGGCGTCGGTGGCCGCCACCGTCGTGGCCGGGGCCCAGATGGTGGGTGGCATGACCTCGGCAATGGTCCGCCGCCGGTTCACCAGCCGCACGTCGCTCATCATGGTGCTGAGCGCGGTCGGAGCCGGCCTTGTCGCCGTGATCGGCCTGGTCGACAACTTCTGGATCGCAGTCGGTGTTCTGGTGGTGTGGTCGGTGGTGTTCGCCGTCATACTTCCGGTCCGCCAGGCTTTCCTCAACGCCCAGATCGACTCCAAACACCGGGCCACCGTGCTGTCGGTCGATTCGTTGGTGAGTTCCTCCGGCGGGATTCCGGCCAGCCCGGCTCTAGGTCGTGTCGCCGATCAGCTCGGCTACAGCGCCTCGTTCCTTGTCGCCGCCGTAGTCCAACTCGGCGCCCTGCCGTTCCTGACTCGGGCCCGGGTCATCTGCCCGGCCGGAACCGACGAAATCAAGCCCAACACCGAGCCATCCACCGCCATCGGCTACTAGAGGCTCCAAGAGGTTGGAGATCCCGTGAGGGTGAGGGATCGCGCTGGGCCAGGTTGAGCCCGAACTAACAGATCCACTCCTAAATTATGAATGGAACCACTTGTATATCGAACTGATGTTTGCTATAGTGAAGGCATGACCGACGGCGGGTTGCCACCAGAAGCTCACAGCGACGATCTGACGCTGATGGAGATCGCTGTCGATGCCATGGTGGCAACCGACCCCGCCTGCCTTCCTGTGGCCGAGCTGCTGGACCGGGCCTGTCGCCTGCAAAGGTTGTCGGCCCGGCTCGACGCCGTTCGGGCAGCCACCTTGGCTGCCGCCGACACCGCGTCTGAGGCGCCGGGTGTGCTGCGCAAGCTCGGCTTTCGCAACGCCTCACAAGTAGTGGCCGCCGACCACCGGGGGCACCGGCACGGGAGATTCACGCCACCGCCCGCACCGGGCACTGGCTCGACCAGTTCCCGATCTTCGCTGCGGCCGCTGCCGCCGGGGTGTTGACCCTGCGGCACCTGCGAGAGTTGAAGAGCTTGGACACACCCCAGCGCCACGACGCCCTCATTTCGTCTCAAGACGAGTTGGTGGCTCTGCCCGGGAACATGATTTTGTGGAGTTCACCAACCGGGTCACCGTCTGGTTGATCAACCACACCACGTCCGACGAGGTGCAAGAACAGGTCAAGAAGACCTCCTGCACCTGGAACACCAACAACGACGGGTCCATCGACGGCCGGTTCCACCTCGACCCGCTCTCAGCGGCCGCGGTCGGCACCGCGCTTGGTGATGAGATGCAGCGCCTGTTCCGCCAACAATCCGAAGGGCCCGGCAACGCAGCGACACCGAACCGGCGCCGGGGCCAAGCCCTCGTCGGCCTGATCGTCAGCGGGGCCGAGGCCCCTGGGTCGGCTACCACCACCCCACTGGTCAACCTGGTCATCGGCCAGAAGACCTTGGAGAACTTCCTGGAGCGATTCCTCGATCCCGACACCCCGAAGGTGCTCGTGGATCGAGATGATCCCGATTACCGGTGCGAACGCATCGATGGGACACCAATCCACCCCGATCTTGCGTTTGTGGCCACGGCAGTGGCCGAGTTCGAACGGATCGTGCTCGACGAGAAGTCCAGAGCGATCGACATGTCGGTCAAAGCCCGGGGGTTCCCGGATTGGATGAGAACGAGGTTTGGCCTTGCTTCGCAAGTCCAACCCGAGTTTGCCGGACGGCAAACTCGCCCAGTCAACGCCAGATCCGGCGATGTTCGCCGCAGGCGAACTCGGGTTTGCCGGGCAACGCCCGGCAAGACTGTGACCCCGACAATAAGTGGAAGGCGAGTTTGGCTCAGCCAAACTCGGGGTGGCGTCCACACCGCGACCACGTACAGGCCGTGGCCTGAACCGGCAGACTCGCGCCTCTCCACACCTGAACCTTGACAACCGAAGAGACCCGGGCCGGGGCCAAACCCCGGTGATCGTCAGCACTCGACGACGTTGACGGCCAAACCGCCCCGGGACGTCTCTTTGTATTTGCTCTTCATGTCCCGACCGGTATCGCGCATCGTCTTGATCGCCTTGTCGAGGCTCACCTTGTGGCTGCCGTCGCCGTGCAGAGCGAGGCGGGCGGCGTTGAGAGCCTTGACCGAGGCCATGGCGTTGCGCTCGATGCACGGGATCTGGACCAGACCGCCGACCGGGTCGCAGGTCAGGCCCAGGTTGTGCTCGATCCCGATCTCGGCTGCGTTCTCGACCTGGGCAGGCGAGCCACCGAGTCGCTCGCACAAGGCACCGGCCGCCATCGAACAGGCCGATCCGACCTCGCCCTGACAACCGACCTCGGCCCCCGATATGGAGGCATTGATCTTGTAGAGGGTGCCGATTGCGGCGGCGGTGAGCAGGAAGCGCACGATGCCGTCGTCGTCGGCCCCTGGCACGAACCGGACGTAGTAGTGGAGCACGGCGGGGACGATCCCGGCTGCTCCGTTGGTGGGGGCGGTGACCACTCGACCCCTGGCGGCGTTCTCCTCGTTGACGGCCAGGGCGAACAGGTTGACGTAGTCGATAATGCTGAGCGGATCATCGGGACCTTGTCGGGCCGGGGCGGTGAGCCGCTTGTGGAGCGCAGGAGCTCGACGGGGCACGTGCAGCCCACCGGGGAGCATTCCCTCGGCTGCACATCCGGCCTCGACACAGTCGGCCATGACCTGCCAGCGGAACAGCATGCCGTCCCGAACCTCGGCTTCGGTACGCCAGGCGGCCTCATTGGCCAGCATCACGTCGCTGATCGACAGCCCGCTCTCGGCGCAGATGGCCAGGAGCTCCTCGGCGGAGGAGAACGGGTAGCGGACCGGCGTTTCATCGGCGACGAGTCGGTCGAGGTGCCCTGGCATTGGGCCGTCATGGCGCTCGACCACGAATCCGCCGCCGACCGAGTAGTAGGTGCGCTCCCGTATCTCGCTGCCGTCGGCCCGGAACGCAGTGAAGGTCAGACCATTGGGGTGACCGGGCAAGGACCGGCGTTTGTGGAGGATGAGGTCAGCAGGCTGCAGGACGATCTCGTGGCGTCCGAGCAGCACGAGCCGACCGCTCTCTGCCATGGCCTCGACTCGGCTATCGCTGGTGGTGGTGTCAACGGTGGCCGGATCCTCGCCTTCGAGCCCGAGCAGTACGGCCTTTGGAGTGCCGTGACCCTTGCCGGTGGCGCCGAGCGAACCGTACAGTTCGACCTTGACCCGGGTCACGGTGGTCAACAATCCGTCGTCGGCCAGACCGGTGGCAAACAGGTGAGCGGCCCGCATGGGACCGACCGTGTGCGACGACGACGGCCCGATCCCCACCGAATACAGATCGAAGGCACTCAACGCCATGACCAATTCTGCCCTACCGGCCCAAACCGCTCAAGGGAACGAACCGATGATCAGATCGGCCGGGCCCGGAGGTCGACCCGGCGTATCTTGCCCGACACCGTCTTGGGCAACTCGTCAACGAACTCGATGTGCCGGGGATACTTGTAGGGGGCCGTCTGGCTCTGCACATGCTTCTGGATCTCGGTCGCCAGCTGATCCGACGGTTCATAGCCCGGACCCAGGATGATGAACGCCTTCACCACCTCGCCCCGCACCTCGTCGGGCACACCGATCACCGCGGTCTCGGTCACCGCCGGATGCTCCATGATCACCGACTCCACCTCGAACGGCCCGATGCGATAGCCGGCAGAAATGATGATGTCGTCGTCCCGGCTTCGGAACCAGAAGTAGCCGTCCTCGTCGACGAACGCCCGATCCCCGGTGAGGTAGTAGTCGCCGAGGTGGGCCTCGGCCGTGGCCTCGGCGTCCCTCCAATACTCTTTGAAGATCCATGGGGGCCGTTCCGGGCGGACCTTGACCGCGATCACGCCCTCGGAGTTCGGGCCGAGTGGGTTGCCGTCGGTGTCGACGATGGCCACGTCGAGGCCCGGGGTCGGCTTGCCCAGCGAACCGGGCTTGATCGGCATGCACGGGTAGTTGGCCAACAGGTTCACGGTCTCGGTCTGGCCGTAGCCGTCGTGGATCTCGGTGCCGGTGGCCGCCTTCCACGATTCGAACGTCTCCGGATTCAGGGCTTCCCCGGCGGCGAGGCAGTGACGCAGCTTCGAGAAGTCGTAGCCCGACAGATCCTGGACCACGAAGTTTCGGTAGATGGTGGGTGGGGCGCAGAACACGGTTACCCCGTGATCGACGATCATGCGCAGCATCTGTGCGAAGTCGGGCTTGCCCTGCGCATTCCACGCCATCACCGTGGCCCCCAACGCCCACTGGCCGAACAGCTTCGACCAGGCGGCTTTGGCCCAGCCGGTATCCGACACCCCCCAGAACACATCACCGGGTCGCAGATCCTGCCAGTAGCGGGCCGTGATCTGATGCCCGATGCCGTAGGAGGCCTGAGTGTGGAGCACCATTTTCGGGTTGCCGGTGGTGCCGGAAGTGAAGTAGATGAGCAACGGGTCGGTGGAAAAGGTGGGCTGCGACTCGGGGGCGGTCGAGGATGCCGCCCGGCGGGCCGCCTCCAGGTCGATCCATACCCCGTCAACAGGCTCGTCTCCCACCACCAGGGTGTGCACCAGCGACGGGCACTCGGCACGTATGGCGTCGACCTTGGCCATGCCGTCGGTATCGGTAACGGCCACGGTGGCCTCGGCCCGACCGATCCGGTAGGCGATGTCCTTGGCCGTCAGCTGGGTGGTACCGGGCATGGGGATGGCGCCAAGGCGGATGACCCCCAGCACCACGTCATACCAGCCGATCACCCGCGGCAGCATCACGAAGACCCGATCCCCCTTGGACACCCCGAGGTCGGCCAGGACGTTGGCGATCTGGCTGGACCGGTCCCTCATGTCGCCGAAGGTGTAGGGATCGCCTCTGCGGCCGTCGGGAGACACCATCAGCAGGGCGTTCCGATCGGGGTCGGACTCGGCCTGGGCGTCGATGACGTCCCGGGTGGCATTGAACACCTCGGGTACGTCGAGCGTGAACGACGCCCGTTCCGCCTCGTAGTCGGTCATGTTGTGCTCGGTCATAGGGATCGGGCCATCTCCGTGTCGGTCCGCCTCGGGTGAATGTGGGCGCAAGTGTAGAGCATGGATCCGCTCGGGAATTGCTCGTCGACGACGACGGGAGCAGAATCGGGTGATGAGTGAGCTCAATGATCTGACCACCGTGCTCGATGAGCACCACGCCGCCGTGGTCGACATGTTGCCCATGGACCTGTTGGACCTGACCGACATCCCGGCCTGTCGTACCATCATCAGTGAGTTTCTGGCCCAGATGCCCCAGCCGGAGCTGCCGGGCGACGTCGACATCGCCGAGGAGATGGTGCCGGGCCTGGGCGACGATCCCGATGTCCGGGTCAAGGTCTACCGGCCGAGGGACCTGGCCACCGACGCCGCCGCCCTGTACTGGATCCACGGTGGTGGCATGGTCCTGATGGACGCCGACGGCGACGACCTTCTGTGCGCTCAGCGGGCGTCGGATCACAACATCATGGTGGTGTCGGTCGACTACCGCCTGGCCCCGGAGTCGCCGGCACCGGACCTGATCAACGACTGCTATGCCGGGCTGTCGTGGCTGGCCGACAATGCCACCGATCTCGGTGTCGACCCGGAGCGAATCGCCATCGGCGGAGCCAGCGCCGGGGGCGGCTTGGCCGCCGGAACCGCCCTGTTCGCACGGGACAACGACGGCCCCGGGCTGGTCGGCCAGCTCCTCGTGTTCCCCATGGTCGACCATCGCAATGACACCGCCAGCAGCCACACCATCACCGACCCCCGGGTCTGGAACCGCCAGGCCAACGCTCTGGCCTGGGAGGCCTATCTGGGAGGGAACGAGGCCACCCCCTACTCCTCGCCGGCCACGGCCACCGATCTCGGCAGCCTGCCTCCAACCTACATCAATGTCGGCCAGTTCGATCTGTTCCTGGACGAGGACATCGCCTACGCCCGGGCCCTGCTGGCCGCCGGCGTGCCCACCGAGCTGCGCGTGTATCCCGGTGCCTTCCACGGCTCGAACAACTTCCTGCCCGATCATCCGACCTCGATACGATGGCGGGCCGACGAGGAGGCGTTTCTCCGCCACGTCCTCCGCACCTGATCGCCCTCGACCATCGACCTGCGGCCAGGGCCAGCGACACAACATCGGTTCCGATCGCATCACTGCGGCCGGGAACGCCAGGCCGCTCCCGGTCGGCGTCGAGCCCGCGCACGGGTCGAGCAGTTCGAGGACGTGAAGGTACCCGGGGAAGCCCTATCGGCGTGGACAGGGCGCAGGCTCCGTCCAACCCATCAGGATCCGGGCGTGGGCAACGCCTCGTGGTGGCGCCCGGAGTCGGTCTCGAAATCGGTAGGGGTCCTTCGCCGTTCCGTTGCGTTCGGCTGCTGGTTGTCCGACGGTGGTGGCAGGACGGCCAAGAGCCGCCGTTCGAAATCGACCAGGACCTCGTGTCGAAGTCCCTTGAGTTGTTGGTGCAGGCTTTCGTATTCGGCCTGGAGGGCGGACAGCTTGCGACGGTGGCGCTGCTCATCCTGTTTGAGCAGATCGATCGCCGCTTGAAGCGCCATCGCCTCCGCTGTCTCGAACTGGGAGTCGGCGATGGTTTCGAGCCGCTCCAACAACTCCAGACGGGGAGCAGCCAGACGGAGTTGCTCCTCGAGCTCGGCGATTCGTTGATCCCGTTTGTCCTGGTCCGGTTCGAACCGATTCAACGGATCCAACCGGGTCAGCAACACCCCCAGGCGTGACCGGGCGACGGTGTGGACGGTGACACCACCGCCCAGGACAAGAATGATGTCGCCGATGCTGAAGACATTGGCGAACGGCACACCGTCGGGGATGGCGAAGATGTCGCCGAGAAACCACAACCGAGCATCGTCGATGACGGCCGAGTTCTCGAACTCGGGGGAGTCGACGATGATGCCGGCCATTTCCAGTGCGCTCCGTTGGGCGGGCATGACCCCGCCATTGGCGGCGATGGCGGCGAGGTTCAACAGCCCCCCGGTGACGATCAGCGCCATGCCGGTGACCTTGCGATTGTGCCAGACGAACACGAGGGCGAAGCCGTAGCTGAGCAGATGAGCGATGGCGGCCAACACCCCGCCGAGCGTGCCGGCGAAGACCTCTATCAGCAGGACCTGGATGAAGAGGGCAATGGCGATCGTCCACCACGCCTTGAGCCGGATCTGGCCGAGCCGGCTCAACCGACCACCCAGCAGTGGCACGGTGGCCACCAGCAACAGGAAGCAGACGGCGGTGATCATCAGGCCGGCACCGCCGCTCGGACCAGGACGGTCGCCAGATCGATTCCGCCCACTCGGAGCAGCGGTTCCACCGCATCAGCCGGTTGGGGGCGGCCCATGAGAAAGCCCTGCACTTCGTCGCATCCGAGTGCTCGCAGAATGTCGAGCACCTCGGCCGTCTCCACGCCCTCGGCCACCGTGGCCATGCTGAGATTGTGGGCAAGTTCGATGACCGACCGGGCAATGGTGAGATCACCCTGATCGCTGGCCAGTCCGGTGACGAATGAACGATCGATCTTGATTCGATCCAGGGTCAGATCCCGCAACGTCGATAGAGACGAGTAGCCGGTTCCGAAGTCGTCGACCGCCACCGAGATACCGATGTCCCGAATCTCGGCCAGCACGGTGGTCGAACGATTGGGGTCCTCCATTACCGAGTTCTCGGTCACCTCCACCTCCAGGAGCCGACCCGGGATCCCGTACCGGTCAAGTGCTGACCTGACTCGAGCGGGAAACCGAAGATCGTGAACGTTGCGAGCCGAGACATTGACAGCCACCGCCATCTCCAGTCCATCATCCCGCCACTCCCGGATTTGCCGGACGGCCATGTCCACGATGTAGTCGGTTAGTGCGGTTATCAGATCGGTCTGTTCGGCCTGGGGCATGAACCAGTCGGGCGGGACACGACCGTGCACCGGATGGTCCCATCGGACCAAGGCCTCGACCATGGTGACGCGCCCGGTCATGATGTCGAATTTCGGCTGGAACTCCAACGAAAGCTGACGGCCGGTCATGGCAGCGGCAAGATCGGAAAGGAGCTCGATACGGCCCGGGCCCTCGTCGGCGGCGCCCGGCTGGTACACGCACACGCCACCCCCCTGACGCTTCGCCTCGTACATGGCCATGTCGGCGTGGTGCATGAGGCGCTGGGAGTCGTCGCCGTGGTCGGGGTAGACGGCCACCCCGAGACTGGCGCCGACCCGTAGCGGTACGCCGTCGATGTCCAACGGCTCCCCGATTCGGGACAGGGCACGCTCGGCAATCGACTGCGCCCCATCGACCGATTGAATACCGACGAAGAGCAGGGCGAACTCGTCACCGCCCAGGCGAGCACACTTGTCGTTCAGACGCTCGTTGGCGATCAGGCGGGCGGCCACCGCCTTCAGAACCTCGTCGCCATAGTGGTGACCCAATCGGTCGTTGATGCCCTTGAATCCATCGAGATCGATCTGGACCAGGGCGAAAGGTTGGCGACTTCCCCGAGAGGCTTCGATCAGCAGGCCGAGGTGGTCTTCGAACATTCGTCGATTGGGGATTCCCGTGAGCTGATCGTGAGTTGCCTCGTGTTTGTTGCGCAGGGCGAGCGCAGCGCTCTTGAAGATGATCCACACCGTGGCCAGCAGAAGCGGGACGAGCAGCAGGGACTGAAATCCGACCACTGCGAACACCGGCGCCAGCGCCAGCAGCAGGCCATCCATACCAAGATTGATGCCGAGGGATCGCCGCAGCATCTCCACCACCGGCAGGCGGGCGTGAAAGGCCACCGCCACGCTGACGAAGACGCTGTTGAGGGCAAACCCCACGGCGCAGGCCACGAGTGCGGCGGCAAGCCAGGCCGCGGTGACCTCGCCCCCCGACGAGACCGAGTCCAAATCGGCGATCCAGCTCCCGACAAGTCCACCCCCGGCCAGGGAGATGGCGAATTGGGCGGAGTTGAAAAGCGCCCGGTCGATCCGCTTGCCCCGGACCAGATCGTTGGCCAGTGAAGCCGTCATGACCGCCAGGACAGCACCGGCGACCGTGGAGACGAAGAGCAAGGTGAAGGCGAAGGCCCAGGAGGCCGTGAGTTCGGTGTCGTCGGTCAGTGACGGCATCGGCCGAAGCTCGGTGACCAGCAACAGCACGACAAACACCAGGTAGACCCTTGGATGGTCGCTGTAGAAGGGTGTGCCATCGAGGGCTCGGAACGACTCGACGAGGAGTGCGGCGCCGGCAATGATCGTGACGATCAACAAGACAGCCAGACGATGACTGCGCACGACTCTGTGAATGGCAGCGATCATTCTCGTCCTCAAGCCGGGAGCCCGACTAGCCATCGGCAGTGGACCTGGTGCTCTTAAGACGTTTGCCGAACGCGTTCGAGGCCGGCGGTGGTGACCACCGGCGGCCTCGAATGCAAAGTTGTGTCAGCTGTTCAGCCGAATTTCCAGGGTGCGCCCATGGCCAGAATCAGGCTGCTGAGTCCGACCATGGCCGTGGTGGCGTGCAGTCGAAGCTTGTTGGCGTTGCTCATTTGATCTCTCTCTCCTACCACTTGCGAACGGCGACCGGACCGTTGGTGGTGTTGACCGGGTTTGGGTTCATATCCCGTTCCCTTCTTGATGTACGGACGGCGAATGCGGTTCCACCGTTTCTGGTTTGTGCCTTCGCTGACAAGAACTACGGCCGTTCGTCCGCAGTCCTGAATAGGTGGAACTGCCGACAGGTGGGCCCAACAACCCATGAAGAATCAGGCCGCCGCAGTGGCTGTCCTACGCTCGGCTACCGCCGATCCGGCCGGACCGCCAGGCCTGCCACGCTCCGGTCGACCAAAGGGCCCAGGCGATCAGCACGGGCTGGAAGAACAGGCGGATCAGACGCGCACGATCGGTGTCGAGCCCGAAGGCGTCGCTGCCCTCCACATATTGGGCGATGTTGCCGGGGAAGATGACAACGAAGAAGGCGGCAACCAACCAGCCCACCTGGATCCGACGGCCGACGATGAACAGCAGAGCCAGGCCGAGTGCGATCTCGACCAGGCCTGAGACCACAACCACGAAATCGGTGTTGAGAGGGAGCCAGTCCGGCACCTGGGCCTGGAACTCGCTGCGCTGCACGCTGAGATGGCCGATTCCGGCCGTCAACAGGAAGAGCCCGAGCAGCCAGCGACCAACGGTACGGAGTGTTTCACCCATGGACGAACCGTACCGTGCATCGAAACAAGCCGGATCGACGAATGATTGTTCATGACCCCCGTGCAGTTCGCCGTGACCGTTGATTTCGACGCCCCGCCTCGGGAGGTGTGGGATGAACTCGTCGACTGGAAAGGCCATGAGGAGTGGATCCCGGCTACGCGGGTCAAGGTCGACGGCGGTGATCCGACAGCCGTGGGTTCGACCTTCACCGCCTGGACCGGGATCGGGCCGCTGTCACTCGAGGACCGCATGCGGGTCTCCCGATGCGAGTGGCTCGACGACTCGTCCTCGGGAGACTGCGAAGTGGAGAAGCTCGGTCCGATTCTGCGAGGCCGGGCCGGTTTCACCGTGGAGGCTAACGGTACGGGATCACGAGTGGAGTGGTTCGAAGATGTCACCGTGCCCATAATCCCCCGGTTCCTCAGCTCCGTTGTGGGCCGAGCCGGGGCACTGGGCTTCCGGCTGGGAATGAGAAGCCTGAATCGATCACTGTCGCCCGATCGGCGCTGACGTCACCGACACCGGGTCCGCGGTGTTGAGTCGATCGGCGCTACGACTCCGGCTCCATCCCCAACATGACGGTTTGGCTCCGACTGGTCTTTCGGCGCCGTGCCTCATGGCGCCGATGATCCTGCCTCACCAGCTCGACCACCGACTGACGCTGAGCGTCGGACAACGCCGGTGGTGCCAACGTCACGGCGTCGATCAAGACCTCGGGTCGAGTCGACACCAGATCGACCTCGGCGGTCTGAACCCCGGTGATCGACGCCCGATCGTGGATCAACATGACCGCAGTATGAATGGGAACCTCGAGACCCTTTCGACGGAGCCACCGCTCGAGGTGGCGCGCCGGCTCCAGCACCTGTCGGGCCCAGGACCGTCCGGTCCTGTCCGCCGCCGGATACCGCTTCTTGACGTTGCCATAGTTGTCGACCTCGCTCACCGTCCACCGGGTGCCGTCGACGTCGAGTTCGACATTCCGGTTCTTCACCTCCACCAACCAGACTCCGGACGGCGTGCCCAGCACGCCGTCGACCTCACCCTTGCGATTCCGGTACCCGCACAGCAAGGTCACATCGTCGTCGGGGCACAACAGATGCAGCGTGGCGACGAAGGACTCCTCACCGTGCACCCCTGCTCGCCTGGCCTCCACCTCGTGATCGAGTTGCCGCAGCACCCCATCGACGTCCTGCAATTGACGCTCGGTCTCGGCGATCCGTTGCCGTAGGTCGCGCTCATCGGCGGTCGAGATGTTGAGCAGGCGCTTCAGCACGGGCTTGCGGCGACCCGCTTCCCCCAGCTCCGCCTCGAGTTCACGACACAATCGCTCTCGACGATTCCGGTACGACCGTAGTTGAGCCTGTTCTTCGACCAGTTCGTCGAGGACTTCCCGAGGATGGTTGGAGAGGTAGTGGACGTGCACGGGCGGCTCTCCTGTTCGGCCCGCTTCTCCGACCAGGCTAAACGTGGAGATCCGGAATAGCCAGCAGCCCGTAATGGTTGTGGCCGGCGATGCCGGCGCCGGATCCCGATGACCGCCGCCCGGCATCGGTGCTACCATTCGCAATCCGGATCCAAACATTACAGTTTAAAAGACTGGTCACAAAGGACAATCGCCATGCCCAACTTCGATTCCTACCCGGCCGGGACACCGTGCTGGGTCGACCTCATGAGCCCCGACGTCGACGCGTCCGTGGCGTTCTACGAATCCGTGTTCGGCTGGAAGGGTGAACCCGAGCACGACAATGACGGCAATCGGATCTACATCCAGTTCTACCAGGGTGACCGCATCGTGGCCGGTCTAGGTGGTCAGCCCCCGGGTATGGAGGCCATGCCCGCCACCTGGAACACCTACATCTGTGTCGACGATGCGGAAGCAGCCGTCGCAGCGGCGCAGGAGGCCGGCGGCTCGGTGTTGATGCCGGCCATGGAGGTGATGGATGCAGGCCACATGGCCATTCTGTCCGACCCCACCGGTGCCGCCGTGTCGGTGTGGCAGCCCAATGAGCATCTCGGCGCCGGAGTGGCCAACGAGCCCGACACCTGGAGCTGGAACGAGTTGGTCACCCGGGACGTCGACACGGCTCGGGAGTTCTACTCGAAGGTCTTCGACTGGGAGTACGACGTCCAGGACATGCCGATGGGTGCCTACCACGTCATTCGGGGTGGTCACTCCGGCGGTCTCGGCGGGCTCATGTCCATGCCGCCGGGGATGCCGGAGCAGGTGCCCAATCACTGGGCCGTGTACTTCAGCGTCAGCGATGTCGCCGCCACCATCGAGAAGGTCGAGGCGGCCGGCGGCCAGGTGGTGCAGGAGCCGATGGAGTTCCCCGGTGTGGGCCACATCGCCATCGTGCACGACCCCCACGGTGGCTCGTTCTCACTCATGCAGCCGGCTTCCAACTAGGCGGAGCGACGGCCGGCCCGACGTCACATCCAGCAATCAATTAGAGGAGAAGACTCATGGAGCGTCCCCGAGGAATCGTGGAGTTCACTCCCGACCCCGCCTTGTATCCATTCGACTCGCGCTGGTTCGACAGCCGGGTCGGGGCCGTGCACTACATCGACGAGGGCGAGGGACCGACCGTGCTGCTGCTGCACGGCAACCCGGACTGGAGCTTCCTCTACCGGAAGATCATCACCGCCCTGGGTCAGGGTGTCCGCTGTGTGGCCCCCGACTACCCCGGGTTTGGCTTGTCCACCCATCCCGACGGCTACGGCTATACGCCATCCGAACATGCCGCCGTTGTGCTCGAGCTCGTCGAGCACCTGGACCTGACCGACATGGTGGTCATGGGGCAGGACTGGGGAGGGCCCATCGGCATGGATGTGGCATCGCGTGTGCCCGACCGGGTCAAGGGCCTGGTCATGGGGAACACCTGGTTCTGGCCCGGCGATGACCGCCTGACCACGGTGTTCAGCAAGAGCATGGGCAGTCCACCGTTGCAGTGGCTGATCAAACATCGCAACTTCTTCGTCACCGTGGTCATGAAGCGCAGCCTTCAGGTGAAGCTCTCGGACAACGAATTGGCCCACTACACCGACGTCGTGCCAACACCCGAGTCGAGGGAGGGCATTGCCGTGTTCCCGAAGGAGATCCTCGGCTCCCGTCCGTGGCTCGGCGAGGTGGAGAAGCGAGTGGCGGAGACCCTGCGAGGCAAGCCGGCATCGTTGGTGTTCGGCAAGAAGGATCCTGCCCTGGCCAACGCCGCCACCATCGCCCGGTGGCGTCGGGAGTTCCCCGACGCCGGCTGTGTCGAGCTCAGCGACGCCGGCCATTTCATCCAGGAGGATGCGCCGGACGCCTGTGTCAAGGCCATCCGCGAAGTACTGGCGGTGCGATAGCCGGTCCCGTTGGCCCTTCGACCTCGATCAGCGCAAGGCCCGGACGGCGTCGATGGTGTCGGCGTCGTTCGGATCCTTGTCGTCGCGGTAGCGGCGGACCCGAGCGAAGCGCAAGGCCACCCCACCGGGATAGCGGGTGGATGTCTGCACTCCGTCGAGGGCGATCTCGACCACGAGTTCGGGCCGGATCATCACCACGTGACGACCGGGCCGGTGGTGCTCGTCCTGCTTCAGTTCGAGGAAGCGTTCGGTCTGCCATACCAGCAACTCGTCGGTCAGGCCCTTGAAGGTCTTACCCACCATGACAAACCCGCCGGTGTCGGTGTCACGGGCGCCGAGATGGAGGTTGGACAGCCAACCCCGACGGCGGCCGCTGCCCCATTCGGCCCCCAGGACCACAAGGTCCAGAGTGTGAACCGGCTTGACCTTGCGCCATGACTTGCCCCGGCGCCCGGCCTCGTAGGTGCTGTCGACGGCCTTGACCATCACCCCTTCGTGACCGGCGTCCAGGGCGGCGGCCAGCTGGGCTTCGGCCTCGGCGACATCGGCCGTGATGACCCGAGGAATCAGGCAATCCGTCACGCCACTCGACTCGACCAGCTCCCTCAGCGCCTCGGCCCGTTCGGCCAGCGGTCGGTCGATGAGGCTCTCCCCGTCCAGATACATGAGGTCGAAGAAGTAGGGGCGCAGTCCGTGCCCATGCCCCGGGGCTCGAGTGCTGAAGGCGCTCATGGTGTCCTGGAAGGCATTGGGCAGCTCGCTGCGCCTCTCGTCAACGTCGACGTCGGTGCCGTCGCCGTCCGGAACGTCGGTGCCGTCACTGAAGAAGCCGAGCACCTCTCCATCGAGCACGGCCGATCGGCACCGCAGACGAGTGACGACGTCTCGGACCAGGCCGAGACGGTCGGTGACCGGGTTGAGGTTGCGGGTGTAGATGGCCACCTCACCGGCGTTCACGTGGACCTGGATGCGGGCCCCATCGAACTTCCATTCCACCGAGGCCACGCCGGTGGCGTCCAGGGCGTCGGCCACATCGGAGGCGGTGGAGGCCAGCATGGGCAGGATCGGTCGCTCCACCTCCAGGTCGATGGCGGCCAGCGCCTCCGGTCCGTCGACCAGACCGATTCGGGCCGCCTGTCCAAGGTCACCCTGCAACATGACGGCTCGACGCATGATCGGCGCCTTGGCACCGACGGCCTTCGCCGCCGCGTCGGTGATCACCCCGGCCAGTGCTCCCTGACGGGCCTCCCCCACCAGCACCCGTTTGACGAAGTCGACCTCGTCAGCGTGGCAGCCGGCGAGGAAGCGGTTGAGCAGCTCCGCCCGGGCCGCAGCCGAGCCCGATCCGGTGGTGTTCATCACCGTGGTGAGAAGGCGATCGAGTCCGAGCACCGTCGGGGACTCGACCGAAAGCTCGGTTGCGGCTTCGGCGCCGGACGAGTCATCCAGTCCGGCAACCGTGGCCCAGCCCACACCAATGGCCCCTTGACGAGGCCTGGCCAGAAGGAACCCGATGGCGGGCTCGATCTCCGCGGGATGCAACCGACCGAGCAGCTCGGCCAAGAGCTCGGTCTTCTCCTTGCGACTGGAGGTGCGGCGAACCTGTTCGGTGACGGCCGCCAGTTCACCGATTCGAGTCGGCACGGTGCTGCCATCGAGGCTGGGTTTGCTGCTCATGCGTCACTCGGCGATCACGGCCGGCCAAGTATCGGCCCTGCCGGTCACGCCAACCATAGTCGCGGCGCGACGACACACCGGTGGTGGTGGTGGTGATGATGATGCGCAGGTCGGCTACGACTTGCCCATGTATTCCTTGGTCTTGCGGTCTTCGAGGTCTCCGAGTCGACCCCGCATGACATGGGCCAGCCCGTGAAGGGCCAGACCCATACCCCACGGGATGGTGACCCAGTAGGCCCAGCCGATCCCGCCGCCCGTGAAGTAGTCCTGCAGCCAGATGAAGGCGTTGACGATGACGAAGACGCCGAGATGCCAAATGAAGTCGACCAGTGATTTGGCCCGTTCGCGGGCTCGCTTCTCACGGGAAGTGTCCGTGTTCAAGGTGTCGGTATCCATGGCTCCAGCCCCTGACCCGCCCGCACTGCCATTTTCGGCCTTGCCCCCATGTCGATCCAAGAGTCAAAGGTCCTGGCCACTGCGAAGCGAGTGACGTTCGGGCTCGCCAGGGGCTGGAATCGGTCAGGGGCTGCTCTGTCCGGCCCGGCACCGGGTCACTTGGCGACGTGTGATGCGGATCAATCGCGTTCTTGTCGTTGGATAGGCGGTAGGACCAGGGATCTGGTCGGTCGCGTTCGATACAGGCACGACTAGTTTCTCCGCGAGCTGACCAGTGGATCCGGGTCCCACGCACCGAGCGGGATATCGGAGGCGGGTACTACGGCTCGTGTCCCAGCGTGGACCGTGACGACGTCGGGGACGGCGGCAACAATGCCCGCCCGGTTGTACCGACCGTGCTTGGCTATGAGCGTGAACTCATCGATCCAACGAGGGGGGCCGAAGCCGTCGGCGCCGTCACCGACAACTCGAGTAACCCCGGTCTGCAAATCGGTGATCACCAGGTCCCACCGCCCGACAAAGACCCGGGCCAATGGACCCGAGGCTCGGATGTTGGCCACATAGCGGCCATCGGGGCTGACAGCGGGATCTCGGTTCACCCCGATGCTGGACTCGATGGGCTCAACCCGCCCATCTTCTGAAACCCAGACAACCGGTTCGATCTGCTCAGCGGCCCTAGAGGTATCAACGCCCATGATCTGGCCGTCGGGCGCGAACACCGTGTCGATTATCTGAACTACGGTCTCGAAACGGGTGATCTCCCCGGTGTCAAGATCGAACACATGTGGGACGAATCGTCCGTCGGATTCCCGAGCCGCGAACACCATCTCGGTACCAGAGATACTCCAATCAGGGTGTCCTGCCTCCGCCCAGCCGTGATCTTCGATGTCGATGAGTATCGTGTCTTCACCGGTGGTTAGGTCTCTCAGGTGGATCCGTTCAAACAGGAACACCCCAGCACGTTCCGGTCGGGAGTGGGACACATACGTGAGCTGATCCGGGAACCCGGAGCGCCAACGTGGCGGCCCGGTTGTTTCGATACCCAGGGCGACATCGTCGATCCACAGTTCATTGTCAAGCCTGTAAACGACTGGCTCGCTCCTATCGACGGAAGATGCGGCCGTCTCGGTCGGGGATTTCGGCGCTGAGCTCGCACTCCTACCATCGCTGGGCACGTTGGAGAGACAACCGCCAAGAACAACAAGAATCCCAATACCGCCCAGAATTCGGCGGAGACAAGTCATGGATTCTCAACTCGTCGAGGGTCACAGAGGATCATCACATCCTACTTGTCGTCTTGACATCGACCTGCGGTTCACGGGCCACCCCAAGCCACGGCGAATCTCAGACACCTCATGTCAGCGACTTGCGAACCTATCGAGATCCGAGCCAGCTCACGCCGGCTCGCTGCAGCCCTCACCGGGTTCGAACATGACACATTCCCTTGTCGCGACGCCGACCTTGCTCGAACCCATAGAACTGACGCCTAGCCAGGGATGTTCCGACCCAAAGGTCGGAACTCCGTTAGGTCGTCCTCCGGACGACCGGCGCGGAAGGTGTGGGATTCGAACCCACGGTGACCCAAAGGGCCACAACGGCTTTCGAGGCCGCCCCATTCGTCCGCTCTGGCAACCTTCCGGAATCGAGACTACCGCACACGAGTCGGGAACCGACTGGATTTGAATCGATGTTTCAGCGCCGCCGGGCGAAGAAGTCCGACAGCAGCCGGCCGCAGGCTTCGGCTTCCACCCCCGACCGCAGTTCGATGGCATGGTTGAGCCGGGGATCGTCACAGACGTTGTACAGACTGAGACAGGCGCCGGCCTGAGGATCGGGGGCGCCGTAGACAAGTCGGTGCAGCCTGGTGTTCAGGGCTGCGCCTCCGCACATCAGGCATGGCTCGAGGGTGACGTACAGTGTGCAGCCGTCCAGTCGCCACGATCCCAACGCCGCAGCGGCATCACGCAGGGCCAACACCTCGGCGTGGGCCGTGGGGTCGCCGGTCGATTCCCGCTCGTTGTGACGGCGGGCCAGCACCTCGCTGCCGCGCACCACGACGGCGCCGACCGGCACATCGTCATGGGCCGGCGCGGCCGACGCCTCTTCAAGGGCAACCGCCATCCAGCTCGCATCGACGTCGGCCCCGGTGTGGGGCTCAACAGTCACCGCCGGACCTCACGTGACCGATGGGGAACGGACACCACCTATCGAGTGCCCTGATGACACTCGATCAACTCATCGACCGAGGTGTCGGCGATGGTCTCGGCAAGAAGATCCAGTGGTAGTTGATCGATTGTCTTGAACCGAACACATGACTTGCCCATGTCCAGCTTCTTGCCTGAGGCTCGGTAGCGCTCGACGAATCGGTCGGCGGCACCATCCTTGACAAAGAGCCCCGTCAGGTACACGGCCATGTAGTTCTTCTGTGACGCCAGGGCGGCATACATCAACGGCTTTCCGTTGGAGGTGTCGGGGCACCGTTCCAGCGGGATCTCGTAGCAGATCATGCCCCAGTTCATCGTCTCCTCGTAGCCATCGGGCAGGTTGGCCAGAATGACCTCCCGCACTTCGGCGATGGCGTCTCGCCGCTCGTCGGGCAGATCGGCCAGATACTCCTCGACCGTCGAGGCTGCGCTGCGAACCATACTTGTCCCCTTCTGATGGAGTGCCGTGCCATCACACGATGGTTGCCCCGAGCCACGCCCCGATGCCCCAGGTCAGGGCACAGGCCAGCACGGCCCAGAACACCTGCCGGCCCGCAGTTCGAATATAGGACCGCTCGGTGAAATAGGCCAGCAGCGCACCAACGGTGGCGGCGGCAACCAGCCCGAGCACGATGGACCCGTTGCGGGCGGCCGTTCCCTCACTCAGGAACCACGGAATGAGGGGGATGATCGCCCCGATGGCGAACGCGATGAACGAGCTGATGGAGGCGCCGACGGGATTGCCGACCGAATCGGGGTCGACCCCCAGCTCCTCCCGGGCGTGGACTTCCAAGGCCACGTCGGGGTCGGCCATGACCGCCGAGGCCAGGGTGTTGGCCTCCGATTCTTCCAGGCCTCGCATCATGTAGATCTGTGCCAGCTCCCGGATTTCATTGATCGGGTCCCGGGCCAGGGACTGGCGCTCGATCTCCAGCTCCCGTTCGACCAGTTCGTTCTGGGCTTTCATCGACACGTACTCACCGGCGGCCATGGAGGCGGCCCCGGCCAGCAGGCCCGAAACCCCGGCCAACAGCACGGTGGACGCATCGGTGCCGGCGGCGGCCACCCCCAGGATCAGGGCCACGTTGGACACCAGACCATCGGACACGCCGAACACGGCAGCTCGGGCGGTGCCACCTTGGACGTCGCGGTGGTTGTGCACCATGTGGCTGTGGTGGTCGTGGTCCTGCCGGGTCTCAGCCATTCCTCCACGATAGCCAACGGCCGGTCGGGCATTGCAGTCGACAAGCATTGCCGTCGGGTACCTTCCCGTCGGGTTACGAGGCCGTCGGTTACGAGGCCGTCGGGTTACGAGGAGAACAGGACCGCTATGTCCGGCCGTAGCCGAGAGCGGGGAGCCGTGCCTTGCGAAGGTGTCGACGGGGCCCGAGCAGCGAGAACGGGGCACCACCGGGGTCGATGACCACACTTTGGCGACCGATCGGCAGGTCATAGGGTTCGGCCATGACCACCCCGCCGTGGCGGGCTGCGCTGCTGGTCATGATGTCGGTGTCGATGACGGCGAACGCCGGGCACCATGACGCCGGAATACCGTCGATAGGTGGACGCAGCGCTCCGGCCACCCTGCCGATCGCCGTGCTGAACACGGTGTAGCTGTCGAGGGTCACGCTGGTAGTGTCGCTCTCGTCCCGGGGCAGACCGGTGGTTTCGCTCGGCGTCCAGTCGAAGACGGCATGGTAGAACCGACGGGCCGAGTCGAGATCGGGGGTCTCCAACTCGATCCAGGTGAGCGCTCCGGCGGTGTGCATGGATTGAGCACCGGACATGTCGCGGGGCTGCCACAGGCAGATCACGGCCTCGCTGGGATCGGCGATGGTGGCGATCGTGGCCAGGCTGCCCCGGGTTGTCGGCCCCGCTATCACCGTGCCGCCGGCGGCCTCGACGCGGCGTAGAGTCGCCACCAGGTCGACCACGTAGATGTACGGATACCAGCTTGCCGGCAGGTGCATGTCGTCGAACTGTCCGGTTCGCTGGATGATCTCGGCCGTGGGCTGCCCGTTCGACATGGCCATCAGAGTCGACGTCGGATAGGGCGAGAGGGCCCCGGTGGCATCAACCGGGTTCAGACTGAAGCGGTTCCGGAATCTCCACCCGAAGAGGCTGCGGTAGAACGCTTTGGCCTGATCGGCGTCGGTGGTTTGCAGGTCGACCCAGTTCGGGCTTCCATGCACGAGGTATTGACGTGCGGCGGTCGTCGCAACGACGGTCATTTCTGTGTGCTCTCCTACAGTGCGGCGGTGGACCCCAGGAGCCGGGGCATCGGCACACGTTAGACCATTCCGAACAGCGTTCGCCTCTGGTACTTGCTGCTTGTCCACGGGATCCGCCGTGAGCAGGGTGAACAGTGTTGGCCCTTGCGGTTGGGGCGGTTTCCCGCCCCAACCAGGTCCTTAGGCCGCACCGCTCGAACCGGGGCGACGAAGGTCTGCGCCGGTGGGCGAATCCCGCTGCCGGTACTTCGGCGGCAGGATCGGCGCGGGTGCGGGGTGGCGCTGACCGTCACCTTTGCCGTTGTCATCCGAATCGGGCAACTCGGCTCCGTCGTCGGAGTCGGCGACAACACCGAGTCGAACCGGTTGTTCGAGCACGGCACCACCGAGACGGGTGGGTGTGTCGGGGTCGGGGGCCACGCCGATGGGAACCGAGGATCCCGCAACCCGCTCGGCCTTGACCGACCATTGGCCCGGCCCGCACAGCCGGAGCCGCATCTCGACCATCGGCGGTTGGTGGTGGACGATGAACGTCTCGACGGCGGCGACCTTGGCGTCACGCTCGGCCAACCAGCGCAGCCATTCGTTCGCCTCGACGAGGTCATCGGCGCTGTGGGCGTGGGCTGACCAGGTCAAGGTTCCGTCCCGATGAAAGCGGGGAAGCGTTCCCAACTGGTCGGCCACTCGACACAGCCCGATTCGAGCACCTCGTATTCGGCGGCAACTGGGCAGCCGCCGCCGGAAGCGGCAGGCGTGGCTCCACGACCAGGGAAGCCGACCAATCGATCTGGGGCCGAGGGTTGCCGTGCCGATGACTCCGGCATCGACCAGACACGCCACCGGACCGGCCACCTCGGCCGCCACTCCCAGCGTGAGCGCCACCACTGCGGTCATCGCTGCGACAGGATGGCCGGCCACAAACCACAGACCGGCTTGAACCGCCCCCACCGGGCACGCCAACATGGCCCGGGCCCTAGCAGCCCGTGCGCCATCCGACCATGCCCGGTAGTGGGCCGTCTCCCTCCCGGAGACCTCATCGTGTTCTTCGCATCGACAAAGCACGCACCGGTTCATAGGGTTCTCCTCCCGGTGGCAACTGGACCGTACTCACTGGTAAGACGGCGTCGGTCCCCTGAAGGTGCATCGGTTATTCATTACAGTGTTGTGACTACTTACCGTAACAGGTTGGCATAGGCGCCTTTACGGCCAAAGAATTTCGCCTTGGTCGACATCAAGATCAAGAAGTCCTAGTGGCACCACGATCGTCGACCGTCGCACGATGGGAGCTTGCACGTCGGCTTGGCTCGCGCCGTCGCAGTTTGGGCATCGATCACAAGACGATTGCCAATACCCTCAACTTCTCGCGCAACTACTGGAGTGCTGTCGAAAATGAACGCACACTGCTCTCCCGCGAGAAACTCGACTCGATTGTCGAGTTATTCGAGTTCGACGAGGAAACCGCCGAAGAGCTTCGAGATCTTCGAGAAATGGCCCGCGAAAGAGGATGGTGGCAGACGTACACGGACCGATTTGGTGGCAATGTCACGAGGTTGTTTGGCCTTGAGCACGGAGCCAGCAGCATACGTAACTACGAGAGTCTCGTCGTCCCCGGGCTTCTCCAGACGGAAGCCTACGCTCGATCTGTCATTGAGCTGGATCCCTTCTTCGGGAAAGTTGGAGTCCAAGACGCTGTTGAGGTTCGGTTGCGGCGCCAGCAGCGGATACTGGGCGACGACCCAGTCGAGTACTCGGTCATCCTCAGCCAAGCTGCGCTGGTTCAACAATGGGGCGGATTGGACGTGCAAGTCGGCCAACTCGAGTATCTCCTTGATGTTACCGAACGAGCGAACGTGGCGCTGAGAGTCCTGCCCTTTGAGACTGCTCCCGGGCTACTGGGGAACTCCTCGACACTGGTCTTCCTGTCGTTCGAGAGTCGTTACCTGCCCACGATCGCTTTCCAGGAAGTTGTGAGGCTACTTGATCCAATTGACGCTGGCGAGCCCGAATTCCGACGCTTGGAGCTGTGCTGGAACGAGGGCAGGCGGTTGGCTCTTGGCACCATCGATTCTAGGCGCCTAATCGAACGAGTGATCGATTCCCTAGCCGAAGGCGGCTCAGACCATCACCACTGAGAGATGCGCTGGGCATTACGGTTCGCTAGAAAATGGAGGTAGGTAATGGCAAGACATGAGGGTGAGCGTGACGCTGGGCGTTGGGTGAGATCGCAGCGATGCACCGCGGGCAACTGCCTGGAGATTCGGATTCACAGTACTGGGGTTCAGGTTCGTGACTCCAAACAGAATGCGCTCGGTAGCTCGCAGCCGGTACTTTCCCTCAGTCGTGCAGAGTGGAACGACTTCACTCGTGATGTTGTTGCGGGGAGCTTTGACGAGCTCTCAACAAACATCCGTCGAGACAATCGTGGCGGGGTGACACTCACCCGCGATGGCACGATCCTCAACTTCGAGGTCGATGAGTGGACTGCGTTCGTCGGGGGACTCGCCGACGGCGACTTCGACTAGTGCGCGCCTAGACCCGACGCTCGACAAGCTTCAACTGACTTCAACTACAACCGGTACGTTCAGGTTGCGCCCGATCGGGCTGGGTTGCGTGGGATTGGTTGGACCTGACATCAGGCGTGGATATATCATACGAAGTACTGGAACACAGTCGCCTAGCAGTTACGGTAACAAACGGCCCCGGAGGGACACGATGGCCTACCACTTCACCACCGATCCACCGTCTGGAGAGTCGCCCTCCAATCGTGAGCTGGCGGAGATCCTGAAGCTGGCACGACAGGAAGCCTTGAACCGGGGAGCCAACACCCACGAGGCCGACGACGTCGCTCAGCAGGTCATGGTCAAGCTGTGGCGAACGTGGCGAAAGCCCCATGTGGTCCAAGCGCGCCTACGGGGCGAGAAACGCTGGCACGGCTACATTCGCCAGGCGGCCAAGAACGTCCACATCGATGAGATCCGAAAGCACCAGCGCCGGATCAACCGTGAAGATCACTACGTCGATCGACCAACCGGCACGCTGCCAACTCGTCCCTACGTCGTTCGGCCGGTGCCACCGCATCCCCTCGAGGCCGAGGCCTATCTCGGCCGTGCGCTGCTGGTCGCACTGTTCGACGAGCTGCCGGAGAAACAGCGCGAGGTCGCCCTGGCCGTGTTCGTCAACGAGTTGGGGATCAACGAGGTCGCAGAGCAGCTCGGGCTGCAGGCCCAGAGTGTTCGCAAGCGGCTGAGAACCGCACAGCGCCTGATCCAGCAAGTGCTGACTCAACTCGCCGACGAGTAGCCGCGCCCATCGAGACGCAGATCCGCCGCCCGGTGGCCGTACTGCAGTTATCGGAACAACCGCAACCTCGTGCCAGCGCCGAGACTAGTTCTCGAGGCTTCGGAGAATGTCGATCAGCCCCTTGTCGATCTTGTGGCCGCCCAGGATCTTGGTCGAGGACCTCCCGACGATCTCGATCACCTTTTTGCTGTTCATGCCGGGGTTCGCCTCCTGCACGAGTGCGGCCTGACCGGCGACAATGGGCGCAGCCATCGAGGTGCCACTCCAGGCGCCGAACCCGCCACCGGGCAGCGTACTGACCACATCCTGGCCCGGGGCGGCGACCAACGCCGTCTTGCCGTAATTGGAGAAGCCGGTGACCACGCCGCCGCGGCCGGCCGCAGCGACACCGATCACGTCCTTTTCGTGAGCCGGGTAGCGCTTCTCGTCGTCACCGTTGTTGCCGGCGGCGGCCACGACGACCACATTCTCCTTCTTGGCCCGCTTGAACGCCTCCCTCAGGAACTTCGATTTGGGCTTGTGGTCCATGCCGAAGCTGACGTTGATCACGTCGGCCCCGGCATCGATGGCATCGTGCACCGCCAACCCCACCACATACGGGTTGCCGTTGCCGTCGGCATCCAGGACCCGAAAGCTCACGATGTCGGCATCGGGAGCGACCAAGGCAACAAGCCCGGCGGCATGGGTTCCGTGACCGAAGGCCTCGTCGGCGACACCGTCCCCATCGTCGTCGACCCCATCCGCCTCCTCACTCGGATCGGCGTCGTCATCGATGTAGTCGAAGTGTCGGTTGTCGGCCAGCTTGTCCATTAGCTGCGGATGATCGACATCGACACCGGTGTCGAGGATGGCGACCGTGACCCCGGCGCCGGTTGCCCGACGATGAACCGCTGCGAGCTGTAGGTACTCGAGACCGTCCTGGGTCAACCAAGTGTCGACATCCAGATCAGCCCGGGACGGTTGACCCTCGGGCCACGCATGGAACCGGTCGTCCCCCGGTTCATCGTCGGCCGACTCCACCTCGGCCCACAGCACCGCAGGGTCCTTGTCCAGCTCCTTGGCCAGTTTCTTCACGACATCCGATTTCTCGGCGGGCCGGCTCGGGGCAAGGACATAGAGCCCTCGGCTCGGCACGAGCGCGTCGACCACTCGAAGGTCATAGTCGGCAAGCAGGTCATCGAGGGCTGCCGGATCACCGAGCTGAGCCAGGACGGTACCGTCGATCTGGTCGGCCTTGGCCGCCGCCGGTGTGGTGGCGGTGACCATGGCAACGATCACGATGACCCCGGTGAAGAGGCCGAGGCCGGTACGTACTCTCGCCAACAACGAAGTCATGAGGTTCCTTTCCTGAGCAATCCGCCGTGGACGGTGAAGGGGGCCCACGCCGCGGGATGAGGATGACGGATTCTGACGGCGGCCTGTGCTCGTTGGAGCGCTGCAGCAGGCGCCAGACCAAGGCCATAGTGGTAATAGAACTCGGACATCACTTCCGCAGCCACCGAATCGTCGGTCCGCCAAAGACTGACCACCACAGCGCGGGCTCCGACGGCGAGGAAGGAGCGGGCCAGTCCGAGAGGTTCGGCCAGCACCCTGTCGCTATTGTGTCGACCCGACTCGCAGGCACTGAGCACAACCAGGCTGTCGGTGAAGTCCATCGACATCACGTCATGGGCGGTGAGCCACCCGTCGGACAGCTTCAGGGCCGAGAACATGGGGTTCCGGGATCGGTGCAGTCCGTGGCAGGCGAGATGGACGACCGCTCTCGGCTGCCGGGCGGCGACACGGAGCCGGTCGAGGGTGGCGGTGTCGTCGAGTAGCAGTTCGGCGTCGGGCAGCATCGAGGCCACGGCTCGAGCCTCACCGGCGACGGCGGGCGCCGCTTCATCGGGCACGCCGACCACCAATGACCGAGCAGCCGAGCTGCCACCACTGTGCAGCATGGACGCCACCGTGTAGCTGGGGGCGAGTGATACGGTCCACGTCTCACCGACCCGGCACTCCGGACCGGGCAAGGCATGGAAGGGGACGGCGTGCAGCGGGCCATGAGGCACCACCAGAAGCTCCCTATCAGGAGTCAGGTGTTCGGCGACCGGGGCGAAGATGTTGGCCCAGAGCCGGCCAAGAGTTCCATCGGCCGCCGCCGTCACCTGCTCGGAGACTCCTCCCGGAAGGGTCAGCGCCAGTTGATATCGCTCACAGTGCCGAACCCACGCATCGACCAGCCGAGCGGTGTCGGCCAAGGTCGGGAAGTCGGAAACCACCCGTAGTCGTCCTGCGGTCCACACGAAGGCAACCAGTCGATCGTTCGCAGCGTGGTATTCGACCACCTGCTCATCTCCGGTCGGTGTGGGCACGACGGTCGAGACGGCCGATGTGGCCGATGTGGCCGATGCGGCAGGAAGGGTCCCACGCTCCGAACCGATCTCCAACCGGGTCCGCTGGAGCAGGGTCTCGAGCTCGGTCGCCCGGTCCTGGACCAGTCGTCGGCGTTCGCGGTCCATCCCGCTACCGCCACTGAGCAGCGCTCGATAACAGGCGTCGAGATCGGCCTGTAGCTCCGAGAGGGCCGGGCTGGTTCCGCCGATGTCGCCCGGTCCGGGGAGCAGACGACCGGCCACCATGTCGCCCAGGGTCCTGGCCCGGGATCGCTCGACCAACTCGAATGCCCTGGCTCGATCTTGGGGGGAGTCGGTGAGTAGGAGGGTGGTCAACAGTTCGTCGTGACCGGCGGTCCGACCCTCGAGAAAGCTGGTGCGGACCGAGGCGCTGCTGATAGTGCTGCGCAGGTCTTCAACCACCTGCACCGCCTGTTGGAACAGCCGACGAGCTTCGCTCCATTCACCGGCCGACCGGGATCGGCGGCCCCGCTCCAAGAGCACGCCGTATCGCAGGTAGGGAAGGTCGAGTTCCTCGGCCAGCCTCGTGGCCACGGCGAGATGCTCCTCGCTCTCGGCACCGTCGAGCAACCGACTCAACTGGAGCCGGGCCGCCCATTCCTCACTCGGCCACGTCCCGTGCCGGGTCGCCTCGACCGCCTCGTAGGCCGAGGACCGGGCGTCGTCCCAACATTCCTGTTCGGCCAGAATCTGACTCCGGGTGACCAGGGCACGGATCCTGAGGGGCGCATCCTCACTGGCCAGAGCTCCGGCGATGGCTTGGCGCGAGGTCGCCAGGGCTCGCTCGGGTTCGCCATTGGCGTGAAGGGCGACGGCCAGGAGCAGCCGTACCTCGGCCAGGTCGTGGCGCAGACCCACTTCGGTCAAGAGTTCCTCAGCCTCACGACCGACATCGATCGCCTCGTCCAGGAGGTTGAGCGAAAGGTAGGCCCGACAGGCCTTGATGGCCAATCGAATCGACTCGGTGGTGGCCTCGAGTTCGGCCAGCAGCGCACGGGCCTCGATGATGTGGTCGAGGCACTCGGTGAACCAGCCCAGCAGCAGCTCGGCGTCGGCGAGGTGACCGAGGCACTTTGCGTAGCTGTGTCGGTCGCCGAGTTCGGAAAACGCCTCGGATGCCTCCCGCACATCTCCATGTCCGGCGAGGGCAAATCCCATCGCCACCAGCTCCACTCCTCGATTGGCCTGGCAGCGGGCAACATCATCCGGACCGCCGACGTCGGCGTATTGATCCCTTGCCCCGTCGTAGGCCGACATCGCCCGTTGATGCCGGCCGGTGTAGCCATAGGCCGCCCCCAGGTTCTCCTGAGCCGCCGCTCGTAGCCAGCAGATCAACTCACGAACCGCCGGTTCCTGGACCTCATCCAGGTGATCGATGTCGGCCACGAGCCGCTCGCCCACCCGGACGGCCTCATCGTGACGGCCCAGGTCGTCGAGAACGTTCATACGTCCGAGATCGGTCCGGTAGGCCTCCAACGCCCGGTCGATCGTCAGCCAACCCTGTCTGGCCCGCTCGATCAGGACGAGGGCGTCCTCGGCCCGGCCACTGTTCAACAGGATGCGGGCTCGGATGTAGTCGGCTCGGGGAACCAGGTCGTGGCGCTCATATCGAGGGCCCAGTTCCGCGCACGCGTCGAGGGCGATCCGGGCCAGCGGGGGATCGGACAATGCTCGAAGTCCCGCCAACTCGACCAGCGCATCGAGATGGGTGTCGATCTCCGCCTTGTCGAGCAGCGACAGGTGGTCGACCGCCGCATCCACGCCGGAGTTGGTGAGCCGCAGCTCGAGGGAGTCCAGCGATGGCGACATCGACCTACACTCCCGACTCACCCAGAGGATCGTGCACCTCGATGATCAGCTCGCCGTTCGTCAGCCGCAGCAGGTGGACGTCTCGAGGGGCATCGGCAATCGAGAACGAACCGTTTTCATCACCACCGATATCGGTCAACGATCCCGACGAGTGGACCACCTGCGCCTCCCACACGGTCGCCACGGATTCGATGCCGATCACCTGACCCTCGAGATGAGCCTTGTCGTCCCCGGCCAGCTCGACATCGAGAAGCACGCCGTGGGTGTCCGAGGCGAAGGAGCGCTGATAATGCCCACTAACCTCGGCCGGTCCCCGAACCCCGGCCGGAACCGGGTTGTCGCGACTGTCGAAAACCGGCCGGGCGATCTGATGCACCGGCGCCTCGGCCCGACCGTGATACCGCTCGAACACCTGCCGTAGTCGTTGCTTGACGATCGGTGGAGGCTTGGGAATCGGGTGCCGATCTCCGAATCTCTTCAACCCCTCGGCCCATTCGTCCTCGAGCTCGTCCGTCATATCCAGATGTCCTCGCCCAGGATCTGTCGAAGCCGGGCCAGGCACCGGGCCCGGCACGGACCGATGCTTCCTACCGGGCGGCAGAGTTCGGCTGCGATTTCGGCATACGAGGGCGACGCCGGGTCGAAGTACAGGGCGGTGATGAGACGGCGGCACGGGTCGTCCAACCGGGACAGTCCTTCGTAGACCCACATGCCTTTGACCACGTCGTCGGAGGCGTCGTCGTCAGCCAATTCCTCGGGAACACTGAACTGCTCGTCGGGCAGGATGGTCACTCGAACCCGACGATTCCGGACCCGCCAAGCGTGGCGGCGGGCCACGGTCATCAGCCACGAGGCAATGCGGCCATCGTCTCGTATGTTGTCCAGCTGGGCCAGCAGCACCTCGAAGGTCGACTGGGTGAGATCGGCTGCATCCTCGTTGGAAAGGCCCTCACCGACGGCGACGGCGAACACCAGGTTGTGATACCGATCGACCAGTTGTTCCCAGGCTTCGACATCCCCGGCGCGGCATGCGGCGACCAGTCTTTGGGCCGAGTGCATCGCCACGTCGTTGGTTGCCACCGCCAGAGGCTCCGTCCTGGTTCGTCCTACTTCGCGAACACTCCTACGCTACTCGGCCGTAGTGGAATGAAAAGAGCTGCTGCCACATCCATGTTCTTTTGCCTATGTGGTTGGGGCAGCCAGCGGAGGCCGAATGGACCGGAACAACAGCCGTGTTGGCCACCCGCCGTCGTGGGCGGCGCCGGTCGGTGGACGGAAAAGCCCATTCCGCGCCATCCCCCGTATCATGGTCCACCAAGCAGGATACTGATCAATGGTGCGTGCATATTCGACAACAATGAGGGGTGAGGCGGTCCTGCGGCTTGCCGACCGCGGCCGGCGCCGCCTGTGGTCGGGACAGACCGTGGTCCTGTCCTTGAGCATCCTGGCCGTCCTGGCCGCATTCGCCTACCGCCTCGGCGCCGAACCGAACGAAGTCGACGCCGACATCGCCTTGGCCGCCGCGCCCGGCACGCCGGCTGAAGCAGCCGTCCACGACCAGGACCCGCTGGCTACCCCAAGCTCCGGCGCCGGCATCACGACCCAACAATTCCATGAGACGGCGGCAACCGCGCTACAGGCCACCGCGTCGGCCGGAGGGGAAGACGGTGAGGAAGCATCGACGATCCGATCCCGGCAGTCAATCGACGGGCGATCCTCCGGTTCGTTGTCCGGCGCCGCTTCCCCCGACGAACCGGAAACCGATCCCGGTCGCTCCGGCGACCCGGCCTTGGTGATCAATGCTGACGCTGCGACACCGTCGACGGTCTCTGTGACCACATCGCGACCACCGTCGACCACGACCACCGCCCCACCGTCGACGACCACCGAACCACCGTCGACCATGACCTCGCGACCATCGACCACCGACACGACCAAGGCGCCGACAACTGCACCGCCACCGACTCAACCTCCGACCTCCGCAGTCAATGGACCGGTTGCCCGCAACGACGAAGCGTCTGGTGATGCCGGAAAGGATCTGAAGATCCGCGTCCTCGAAAACGACAGCGAAGGTGCGGAGTCCATCGACAAGGACACCCTCGCCATCATCGCCGGCCCGTCCCACGCCAAGGACTTTCGCGTTCACGGTGACCATATCCACTACCGATCGGTCGATGACTTCTCCGGCGTCGATCGACTCTCCTATCAGGTCTGCGACCGGGCAGGAGCATGTGATCAGGCAACCGTGGTCATCGCCGTTGACGATTGACGGAGAGGCGTAGGAAGCTCTTCGCCGTGCCTCATGTCGAATGCGAGTCGATGGATCCGGCAACCACCCGGCTAGCAGTCGGCTTCGACGTCGACCGGTTCCTCCAGCTCGACCTCGGGCACGTTCACCGGGAAGGCCGGCAACGGCTCGACGCGCCAGTCGGGGTCATCGAAGTCGATGGACTCCAGCTGTCGCAGGGCTTCGGTCACGATGCGGCGATCCACGGCGGCAACAACCGCTCTTCGCCGTTCCCCCGACGGTGACGAATCCTCCTGTTCGTCCGCCCTTTCGGGCGTGCTGTCCCAATCATCGTCGTGCGGCTTGTCCGGCTGCATGATTCTCTCCGGTCGTCATTGACCCTGGTAGTACGACCCTGATCGTTCGGTTCTCTTCCGACAATCCCGAGTGGCCACCACGACATCGAGTCGAGGCGACCACCGTCGGCGACGGTGGCGGCGGGCACCGAGGATTGCCTATCTCGTGTGAGACGTCGCAGTTCGGTCGAAACGTTACTCGGACGACGACATCAACATCCGCCGGAGGTACACATACTCGAGAGCCGAGAGCCGAGCCTGCTGTTTCAGGTTGGCGGCGGCGCTATGACCTCCCTCGGTGTTCTCGAAATAGTGGATGGGGTGCCCCTGGTCGAGCATGCGAGCCACCATCTTGCGGGCGTGACCGGGGTGAACCCGATCGTCCCTGGTCGACGTCAGGAAGAACACCTTGGGATACTCGGCATCCACTGCGACCCGATGAAACGGGGAGCGCATGGACCAGTAACCGTGGATTTCCGGATCGTCGGGGTCGCCGAACTCACCGATCCAGCTTGCACCGGCCAGCAGTTCGTGGAAACGCAGCATGTCGAGCAGCGGCACGGCGCAGATCACCGCCTTGTACAGCTCGGGACGGCGGATGAAGGCTGAGCCAACCAGCAGCCCACCATTGCTCCCGCCCATGATGCCGAGCCGCTCCGGGCTGGTGATCCCCCGGGCAATCAGATCCTCGGCCACGGCCTCGAAATCCTCATAGGCCCTGTGCCGGTTCGTCTTCAGCGCGGCCTGATGCCAGGACGGACCGAACTCGCCTCCACCCCGAATGTTGGCCACGGCGTACACTCCACCCCGCTCCAACCAGAGCTTGCCGACAACGGCCCCATAGCCCGGTGCCAGCGGCACCTCGAATCCCCCGTACCCGTAGAGCAGCACCGGTGCCGGGGGGGCGGCCGAAACAGGCTCGGTGGCCTGGTGACCACCGGACACCGCCTGTGCGGGACCGATGAGGAAGTAGGGGATCTCGGTTCCGTCGGCGCTGATGGCCCAAAGCTGCGTGGCGGCAAGACCACCGGCATCGAAGCGGGCCGGCTGCCGCTTGATCACCTCGACCGCGGCCGGGTTGGCCCCGGCGCCGAGTTCCATCATCAGCAACGACGGTGGAGTCAGGTGATCGTTGTAGGAGACGAACAGGTCGCTCCGGTCATCGGGCACCGAGATCAGGTCGATGCTACCGAGCCCGTCCATCTCCACCTGCTCAACCCGCCAGCCACCATCGGCACCGTTGTCACCCCCGTCCAATCGGGCCACATAGAGTGCGCCGGCCACGTTCTCCAAAGCAGTGAAGACCACGGCGTCACGGCTGGTAGCCACCATCGCCACCGACGACCGGTCGTCGGGCTGATACAGCACTTCCACCCGATCCGACTCCAGATCGACCGCCACCAACGCCCCTTGACCGGCGCCCCGCCATGGCGAGCGCAGGACCGCCAACGCCCGCCCCTCGAAGAAGGCTCGCAGATCGACATCGGCGGGCAGATCCAGCGGCCGCAGTGATCCGTCGTCTGCGATCAGCGTGATCTCCTCCGTGAAGAAATCGGGGCTGGCCGACAGGCACACGTACTGACCCTCAGGCCGATTCTGAACCATGGGCCAAAGAGCCACGTAGTGCTCCGGCACAGAATGCAGTAGCTCGGCCTCGTCCAGTGGCCGGCCTCGCCGCCACCGCCTGGTCGTGGCTGGATAGCCGGAGCTGGTCACCGTGCCGGACCCGAAGTCGGTGCCGACAAGCAGGGTGTCGTGGTCGATCCATGCCACCGCCGACTTGGCCTCGGGCAGCTCGAACCCATCGGAGACGAACGACTCCGAGGCCACATCGAACTCCCGGACAACCGAGGCATCCTTGCCACCTCGGGACAGCGACACCATGGCCTTCGTGTGGTCGGCGGTCAGACTCGCCCCCTGCCAAATCCAGTTCTCGTCCTCGTCGGCGGCCAGCCGGTCGACATCGATCAGCACCTGCCAGTTGGTCTGATCGGTCCGGTAGTCGGCCAGGGTAGCCCGCCGCCATAGGCCCCGCACATGGTTGGCGTCCTGCCAGAAGTTGTAGACATGGTCACCCCGGATCACTGCGAACGGCAGCTTGTCGTCGGCTTCGAGAATCCGCAATGCCTCGTGCTGGAACACCTCGAAATCGGGATCGGCCGCCAGCTCGGCCAGCGTCAGGGCATTCTGCTCCTCCACCCACTCGAGCGCCTGCTCGCCTTCCACCTCCTCGAGCCACAGGTAGTCGTCGTCCGCCTTGCCACTGGCATTTTCGCTCACCCGTTCACGCTACCGCCTCCCAGTTCCGAGCCTGGCCGCCCGGTACCGTAGAACATCTATGCTCCGACGACCCCTCCGTCTTCGCCGACCGGTCTCCCAATGCGGGTGCCATCTACCGGCTCTACTGCGCCTTCTTCTTGCGCCCACCCGACGACGACGGCTTCCGGTACTGGCTGGATGTGGCCGAGATCACGTCGATGGGCGATATCGCCGCCAGTTTCGTCGCCGGAATCGAGTTTCAGACCCGGTACGGCAGCCGGAGCGACCGGCAGTTCGTCGATCTGGTCTACACCAATGTGATGAACCGGTTGCCGGACACGACCGGCCGCAACTACTGGGCCGGTCTGCTCGAGGGTGCCATCAACCGGGGTGAGATGATGATCTACTTCTCCGACTCACTCGAGTACCGGTACCGCACCCTGACCGACGTGCGCTTCGCAAACTGTACCGAGGCGCGATCGGTCGGCGCCGCCCCGATGCTGAGGGGGGAGCCGGGCTACGGCTCCCATCTGGATCGGGACGACGACGGTGTCGCCTGCGAAACCTGAACCGACGTCCGACGGCCGGCGACCGGATCGGGCCGACCGACCGCCGAAGCTCAGGCCGTGGTCAGTGCGTTGTCGTAGACCGCCTTTTCGAAGTCGAGGAAGCCTCCGACCGAGGTCTCGTCGGCAAAGGAAAGATCTGGGTGGCCCAGAATCCACCCAGGCCGTTCCGCCGGTCGATCCAGTAGTAGAGGTTGGCCAGACCGGCCCAGGCCAGCGAGCCGGCGGGCCGGCCGGTGGGGGCGTCCTCGGTGTTGATCATGAAACTCAGGGCCCAGGTCTTGGGCATGCCGGGGAAGAACTCGGCATCGTTGGAGTACGCCGGGTTCACACCGGGCAGCATCTTGATGTGCATGCCCGCCGGCAGATGGTTCCTGGCCGCCATCTCCACCGTTTCCGGCTTCAGCACCTGGTCACCGTCTGGGCCTCGGCCGTCGTTGAGCCACATGCGAATGAACTTCACATAGTCCTCGGCGGTTCCGTACAGGCCGTGACCGGCCATGTGTAGTTCGGGATCGGGGGGAAGCTCGAAGTCCATCGGCTCCAGCCCACCGTCAGAGGTGCGGGCGTGGATATGGGCAAGCCGTGATCGCATGTCGTCGGTCATGGAGAACGCGGTCGAAGTCATCCCCAGCGGGTCGAACACCCGCTCCTGCAACACCTCGCCCAGCCGCTTGCCGGTGATGGCCTCCACCACCATGCCGGCCCAGTCGATGTTGGAGCCGTACTCCCACTCGTCGCCGGGATCGAACAGCAGGGGTGTTTCCAACCCATCCCAGTTGGCACCGATCACGCTGGGCTGCCCCTGTTCGTCAGCCAGCCGGGTGTAGGTCTCGTTGAAGAAGTCGTAGGCGAACCCGGCAGTGTGGGTGAGCAGGTGCCGGGTGGTGATGTCACGGGCCGGGGCCCGCAGCCGGGGTGTGCCGTCGTCGCCGAAGCCGTCGAGCACCCGGAGATCGCCGATCCGGGGCAAGAACTGCTTGGCCGGGGCGTCGAGATCGAGCTTGCCCTCCTCCACCAGCTGGAGGACAGCGGTGCCGCCGACAGCCTTGGTGGTGGAGAAGATGGCGCACACGGTGTCGGTGGTGAACGCCTCACCGCCACCGAGCTTGCGCTCGCCGCGGGCCCCCTCGTAGATGTTTCCGTCCCGGTTGGTGGCGATGGCGGCGACGCCCGGCACCCGTGGTGTCCCGGACACCACTCCGTCGAGCACAGCGTCGACAGCGTCGGAGAGTTCGCTCATGGTCGGTTTCCCCTTTGATCCGATGACGTCGGGCCGACCGCCGGCTCGACGCGTTTGATGGTGATGGTAGACCGACCTCGCCGCCGCCACCAGAGCGGAAACGACCGAAAACCGCGCCGACAACAAATCTCGGAAATCTTCCTGAGAACGCGTAAGGAGTTCCCGGACCGCCGGTCAGGACCGTCGAACCCGCACTTCACAGCGAAGGCGGAACGACAGCAAAGGGAAGATCACATGCGCAAACAACTCCTCACCGCAGCCACCGCCACCACGGCATCCTTCATCGCCGTCATCGGCGGACTGGCCCCGGCCGTGTCGGCCGAATCCCCCGTCCACCAGCCTGAGCTCGAGATCCACATTCCCACCGTCGAGACCGTCCCGGAGCCGGTGCCGGTGCCCAAGTTCAATCCCGAGCTGCTGGGCTCGCTCGATCTGGTCCACCCCACCATCCCCGTGGAGCCGCCCGTGCCGCCGGCCGATGACGACGGGCCGTTTCCGTTCAACCCCGACTTCGAACTGTGCCTGAATATCGACATGTTCTGCCCGCCCGATATCGACGACTTCCTTCCGCCGTTGCCCGGCGACGACGATCCCGGAGACGACAACCCCGGTGACGATGATCCCGGTGACGATCAGCCGGGAGACGATGATCCCGATGACGACGATCCAGGCGACACTCCCACCGATGATCCCGGTGACACCCCCGGCGACGACGGGGGCGATGACACCCCTGGCGACACCCCCACCGACGATGAGCCCGAGGTCCCCGAGAGTGAGGTGCCGGAGGGCAACTCGGTTCCCACCGACATCGACGAGCCCGTCCCCGGCAACCCCAGCTTCACGGGCTGAGGGCCACGATGTCCATCCGCACCGAGCCCGCACTCACGACCATGTCCCCGTCCGCACCCCAGCCCGACACCAACAGCCACGAGGAGCCCGTCATGAACACCGCACCAGAAACCAACCGTAGCGAAAACAACGGCAGCAGCAGCACCACCGCCCGTTTCACCCGAACCGTCATCGCCGCCGTCGGCCTGACCATCGCCCTCGTGTTGTCGGCCTGCAATCCGATGGCCGGCCAGGACGAAACGGCCCAGCTCGTCTCCAACGAGGCGGTCACCGCACCAACACCGGCCCAGGTCGGTGCCACGGCGGCGAGCACATCGACCACGAGTTCGGCCACCAGCGACCTCTACACCAACAGCTCGACCCGGGCCGTGGTCACCGTCGACAGCCTCGCCGTCTACGACGTGCCCAACGGAACGGTGATCGACGCACTGACCGGTGCCACCGACTACGGCACCACCCGGGTGCTGCTGGTGGAGCAGACCATGGGCGAGTGGGTTCGGGTTCGCCTACCCGTGCGGCCCAACCATCGCATCGGCTGGGTGGCGGCGGCCGATGTCCAGCTCGAGGAGGTCGAGCCGGTGGTCCACATCAATCTGGAAACGAAGACCCTCAGCGTCATCTCTGGCGACGATCTGGTGACCCAGGTGACGGTCGCGGTGGGCAGCGATGAGAACCCAACCCCCCGGGGCACCTTCTATGTCACCGACAAGCTGGAGACCATGATCCCCGATGGAGCCTACGGACCGTACGCCCTGGGCCTGTCCGGCTATTCCGAAACCCTGTCGGAGTTCGCCGGCGGGAACGGACAGATCGGGATGCACGGTACCGACACCCCGGAATCGCTGGGTCAGGCCGTCAGCCACGGCTGCATCCGCCTCCCCAACGACGTCGTCACCTGGATGGCCGACTTCCTGCCCCTGGGCACGCCGGTCCACATCGTCTGAGCGGTCCTGTGGCCGTCGTTGATTCAAGCAGTGAACCGATCGGTGAAACGACACTCGACATCAGGATCGACACCGCAGCGGACGGGCTCGGTGCGGGAATCGGTTGCCGGCGGCCTCGGGTCGCCGGCAACCGGCATGTACGAAATGCGGCCGGCAACCGTCGGTACCACGACACAGCCGACAGCGGTCAGGTACGGTATGAGGACAAGGGTGGTGAGGGCACCGATGGTACAAGGCGGCGTGAAACCCGACGGGCGAACCGATGCTGAGCTGGTTCAGGCTGCCCGCTCCACCGAGCCCGAGGCCTTCGGGCAGCTGTTCGACCGGTGGTTCGACCGGTCGTGGAACGTGGCTCGCAACATCGTGCGCCAGGACGATATCGCCGCCGAGGTGGCCCAAGACGCCATGCTCACTGCCTGGCAGCGGCTCGACCAGCTTCGTGACGTCGAAGCGTTCGGGGGCTGGTTGCTGCGCATCACCCGGAACCGGGCCCTCAACCGCCTGGAACGGGAACGCCGTAGTCGGGCCACTGGGGACGAGATCGTGAGCGGGCTGCGCGACCGGCGCCTCCACGAGGGCCAGACCGATCCAACCGGGGCGCAGACCCCGCCGTCGACCGACGCCGTGGTCGACATCCGGGATCGCCAGGAGCTGGTGTGGGCGGCGGCGGCAGCACTGGGCGAGCGGGATGCCAGCCTGCTCGACCTCCACCTCCGCCACGGCCTGGCTCCGGCCGAGATCGCCGAGGAGCTGGGGGTCGAAGCCAACACCGCCCATCAGCAGCTGTTTCGCATGCGGAACAAACTGGGTGACGCCATCGGCTCCTACGTGTTGTGGCGAAACGGGCGACCGCTGTGCGACGGCCTGGCCGCCGCCGTGTCGGGCCAGGTGGCCTTCGACCGGTCGGTGGCGAAGGCGGTGGCCAAACACCAGAAGAGCTGTGATCGGTGTTCGGAACGGCGAGCCGCACTGCTCGACCCGAGCAAACTGTTCGCCTCGGTACCGCTGCTCGGTATTCCCCTCCAACTCAAGGTCGATGCCGCCGCCGCCCTTCACAACGCCGGAGTGCCGGTCGATCCGGCCTCCATCTCGGCCGGCGGCCGGTCCTTCGACCCCCCGGACGGCCCGCCGTCGGAACCGCCACAGGCCGACGGCGGGAGTTCGATGTCCGAACCGGTGTCGTCGTCGACCCCTCGGACCGCCAACCAGTCCGTCCTGGCCGACACCACCACCGGCAACAGCAACGGGTCGACCGGCGCCATGGCACCGACCGGTTCATCTCCGGCCGAGTCCTCGGGGTCAGGGCCGTCCACTTCGCCGTCCACTTTCATGCCCTCGACGGCGCTGCCGTCAAAAGCTCTCTTGGGCAAGATGGCAATCGTCGGCTCGGCCATGGTCCTGGTCGGGTTGATCCTGCTGGCGGTGTGGCAGGCCGGTGTCTTCGGTCTGGTCGGTGGTGATGAGGTGGCAGCCGACGGATCGGAGATCGTGGCCGGTCCGACCATTTCCAGCGATACCGACGAGCTCGACCCCGATTCCGCCGGGCAGGCCGAGAGCACAACCGGGCAGGCTCCCCTCGGCGGCAACGAGTCGGCTGACCGCAGCGCGGATGACGGCGCCTCCGATGATGACGGGGCGGTCGGCGACACCACCGGCGGCTCGGAGGATGGTACCGACGTCGGAGGCTCCGACGAGTCGGGCAGTGGCTCGGATCCGACTGCGGGAACCACCCCCACGACCAGGACCGACGGATCCACCACCACGGTCGACGACGGACCCACCACGGCAACCACCGGCACGACCCGACGCACCACAACCACCTCGACCACGGTCTCGACCACCGTCACGACCGCGACCCGACCCCAGCCCACCGACTCGACCGCCACAACCGACCCCGGCTCCAGCACTACCACGACCTCGACCAGGGAGACCACCACCAAGCCACCCCCGGATCCCCCGGTCATACTGCGGTTCACCAGCCGGGCCTCGGCCAACCAGCTACGGTGCAACGACCGAAACCAGCGGGTCTACGACGCCATCTGGGCCACCGAGAACACGTCATCGGTGCAGTTGTCGCTGCCCGACGGCACCGGCCGCACCGGGAAACCCTCGGGCAGCGCGTCGTTGTGCGGCGCCCCCGGGGACACCATCATGCTCGTCGCCTCCGGGCCCGGCGGATCCGACAAGGCCAGCACCACACTGAACTGACGCCTCTCCGATTCGGTCCGTTGCTGCTCCAACCGTCCGGCTACGGCCGCAGCAGCGACCGCCGGTCGTGGTTGAGCAGTCGCAGGGCGTTGGTCACCACCACCAGCGTGCTCCCCTCGTGAACGATGACGGCGAGGCTGATGCCCACCCCCAGGATCGTGAGGGGAATGAGCACTGCCACCACACCAATGCTGAAGAACAGGTTCTGGGTGATGGTTCGGCCCGCCCGCCGGGCCAGGCCGACGGTGAACGGCAGATCCTCGATGCGGTCGGCCATGAGGGCGATGTCGGCGGTGTCGAGGGCGACATCGTTCCCGGCGGCACCCATGGCGATTCCGACGTCGGCCGCGGCCAACGCCGGGGCGTCGTTGACACCGTCGCCGATCATGGCCACGCCTCCGGCGCCAAGAGCTCGAACGGCCGCCACCTTGTCCTCGGGAAGCAGGTCACCCCGGGCGTCGGTAATGCCAACGATCCGGCCCACCGCGGTGGCTACCCGCTGGGTGTCACCTGACAGCATGACCACCGAGTCGACGCCCATCGACCGCAGGGCGTCGACGGTGGCGCGAGCGTGGTCCCGGGGCGTGTCCATCACTCCCAGCAATCCGAGGAAACAGTGGCCGTGACGGACCATGATGGTGGTTCGGCCCCGCTGCTCCATCGCCGCTTTGGCACTCAGCAGTGTGGGCGGAACATCGATGCCCTCGAACAACGCCGGATTGCCGATCATCACCGGTTCGCCGTCGACCACGGCGGTGACACCCTTGCCGTTGACGGCGGTCACCTCGTGGGCGGCGGGAACGGGGCGGTCGGCCAGGCGGGGCTCCAGACCGGCGACGATGGCCCGGGCGATTGGATGGGCGCTGGATCGCTCCACCGCCAGGCACACGGCCGGCAGCCGGTCCTCGAACTCGGGAGCGGCGGCTTCCACCTCGGTCAGCACCGGATGACCTTCGGTCAGGGTGCCGGTCTTGTCGAAGGCGATCGAGGTCACCGAGCCCAGCGCCTCCAGCGGGCCACCCCCCTTGATCAGGACCCCGGCCCGAGCCGCCCGGGCGATGGCGGCCAGGACTGCGCTCGGGGTGGCAATGGCCAGGGCACAGGGACTGGCCGCCACCAACACCGCCATGGCCCGGGCGAAGGAATCGGTGAAGGCCTCTCCCAACAGCGGGGGCACGACGATCAATCCCGCCACCAGAACCAGCACGACGGGCACAAAGACCCGGACGATCCGTTTGGTCAGACGTTGGGTGGGCGAGATCTGGGTTTCGGCCTCGGCCACCATCTGCACCACCCGGGCCAGAGTGGAGTCGGCGGCGGTCCGGGCCACCATGAGCTCGATGGCGCCGGCTCCGTTCAGGGTCCCGGCGTACGCCCGATGCCGCTCGTCGATGTCGTCCATGCTGTCGGCGATGACGACCGCCCTCACCCCGTTGCCATCGTAGGGCTCGAGCCACTCGGGGGCCGGGACCTTGTCCACGGGAATGGACTCCCCGGTGACCGCCGACTGATCGATCGAAGTCTCACCGGCGACGATCACGCCGTCGGCCGGGACGCGCTCGTGAGGTTTCACCACGACCACGTCAGCCACGGACAGTTCCTCCACCGGCACCTCGACCGTCGGGTCGGCCTTGCGTCGGGCCGTGGCCGGCGCCAGCTCCCCCAGCGACTCGATGGCGCCGCGGGCCCGGCTCATGGCGTAGCCCTCCAGGGCGTGCCCGAGGGAGAACAACACCAGCAGCAGGGCCGCGTCCGACCAGTGTCCGATGGCGGCCGCTCCGACGGCGGCGATCAGCATCAGCTGGTCGATGTCGAACAACCGGGCCCGGACCGAGAGCCAGGCGTCCCGGGCCACGAACACCCCGGTGACCGCGGCGGCCATCACATAGAGCCCGGTCACCGGCGTGTCCAGGTCGGTGAACCAGTCGAGGCCGCGGCCCACCAGGTAGACGGCCAGTGACACCAGGGCCGCCGTCAGTTCGACTCGGCTGCCACCGTGGGCATGATCGTCGCCGTGAGCCTCGTCGTGAAGGTGGCGGTCGGAGGCGTGGCGACGGGGACGACGGGAATCGGGACGGTGCCGAAGCCCGAGACGGGCCAGGGCGGCGTCGATGCCGGCCCGGTCGGTGCGGGTTCGGTCGAACTCGATTCGGGCCACACCCTCGATGGTGACGACGGCGTCCACTACCCCGTCGATGGAACGCACCCGCCGGGTCAGCGCCGTGGCCCGGCTGGAGTTGCCGACACCGTCGACCTTGATGACCAGATGTCCGTAGCGCTCGTCCAGATCGGCGCCGGCGGCCCGTACCAACCGGGTCAGATTTGTGGTCGACACCGAACCCGGGGTCAGGTGGAGGCAGACCTGGGCCGAACCGAGAGCGCCGGCGGCAACCATCGGCGCCTCGTCGTTCCCGTTGGTGGTGACATGTACCGACTCAACCCCGTCGAGCCGGCCGAGGGCGTCGATCAGATCGGCCACACACCGGTCGTTGGCACCGTGGGCGTGAGGCAGCACGACGTCCAGATCGAGCTGTAGGGTCTCGGTCATGGTTCCAGCCGACCGGTCGCCGTCAACCGCGACACCATCGCCAAGGCGGGTGGTGCCATCACCGGGATGTGCCGTGGGCCAGGTGCTCCCGGGACAGGTCCAGGACCATCCTCACATGGGCATCGTCGAGTCGGTAGAACACGTTACGGCCCGACCGACGGTTGCGGACCACCCCGGCATTGCGCAACAGCCGCATGGCCTGGGACACCTTGGTCTCCGACGTGCCCACGGCCTGGGCGATGTCGCAGACACACAGCTCACCCGCCTCCAGCAGGGCGAACAGGATACGGACCCGGGTGGGGTCCCCCAGGAGGCGGAACATCTCGGCCAGTGCGTTGGCCTCGTCGACGTCGAGCAATGCGGCACCGATGGCGGCGAGCTTCCCGTCATGGTGACCGGTGATGCATCCGTCGAGGGGGGCGATATCTGACACCTGCATACCTATGAAGATATCAATATTTCAGGCCGTCGGGGAACCGGGCCAACACCGTCGGCACCAAAGGAGCCATCGATGATCCGCAACGAACTGGAACACCACGGTCACCGCTACCAGCGGGCCCACCAGGACCTGGTGCTGGCCCTCGAGCGGGAGACACTGGGAACCGACTACGGGGCCAACGGCTACACCACCCTCGACCAGGGCAACCGGCTGGGGGCGCTCCTCGACCTCGACGTCGACGACGTCCTACTCGACATCGGAGCCGGATGCGGATGGCCCGGGCTGCATTTGGCCAAGAACCACGGATGTCGGGTGATCGGCGTCGACCCGGTGATCGAAGGGGCAACGGTGGCCCGACGGCGGGCGATCGAGGATGAGATGGTCGAGAGGGCACTGGCCGTGGTCGGCGACGGGACCAACCTTCCGGTGCGGGGCCGCTCGATCGACGCCATCGTCCACAGCGACATGTTGTGATGAGTGCGCCGAAAGCTCTCCGTGTTGAGGGCATGTCGACGAGTACTGAAGCCGGGTGGTCGCATGGCCTTCACCGTGATCGAACCGACCCCGGGGCTGTCGGTCCGGGACCGACGCCGGGCCCACAGGGCGGGTCCGGTGGCCGTGGCGGTGCGCACCGGCTACGCGAGCCTCCTGGCCTCGGCCCGGTTCCGCTTGATCGAGGCCATCGACGTGACCGCCGAGTACGCCGAAACCCAACGCCTGCGGGCCGAGCTGTTCCAACGGGAGGAGGCCGGGCTGCGGGCGGTGTTCAATGATGCCGAGTACGAGGAGCGGCGCCGCAGCCAGCGCTTGGCTCGCGCCGCCATCGAGGACGGTCTGCTGTCGCGTTTCGTCTATTCGACGGTGACAACATAGGCGGTGTTGGTGGACCCGGCTTCGGTCGGCCGGTCGGACCCGCGTAGTCCGACACGTGTGTAGCCGACCGTCGCCCGGATCTCATGCGACCGGCGCCAACTGGGCGGCGCCGGTCGCCGGTCCGAACGGTCGGCCGGAGCCGGCTACGAGGCGGTCTCCCGGCGCATCACGACGAAACCGATGATGGCGGCCAGGATGCCACCGATGATCAAGGCCAGCGGGATGATGGTGCCGAGGAGTTGAATCGTGCCCTGGGCATCCTCGGCGTCGGCCACCGCATCCTGGATGGAGGCATCGGTGAGCTGGTACTGCAGCTGCATGACTTCGGTAACCGGGATCTGCTGCTCGCCGAGATCGATCGCCACCGCCCGAGACTCGACCTTGTCGAAATCGATGAGCACGCCGGTGTCAGGGTCGACCCAGTAGTTTGAGGTGTAGGCGTAGCTATAGGCCAAGGGCACCGGATCCGGAAGGGCCGGGAGCAGTTCCGCCAGCTGGCCCGCAGCCTCGGCCGGCAGGCCGAGGGCCGGAACCAAGGCCTCGATGGTGGCCTTCGGCAACGCCGGCGGGAAGTTGGCCAGCATCTCCGGACTGGTGATCGGGTCGGGGCCCGAGGTGGCCTGGAAGATCCTCGTCTCCATGCCCTCGTGGGTTTCGGTGCGATCGTAGGTAATGGTGTTCGTGGTCTGGGTGTCGCCGTTCCAACCTTCGTAGTCTTTGGCGTCGGTCCCGATCGGGAAACCGACGACCAGACCTTCACGGTCGATGACCCGGTCGTCATCGGTGAAGTTCGGGATGCTTTCCATCGTCTTGCGATCGATGGTGTAGACGTTCTCGGTGGTCAGAACGGGCCCGGCCGGACCGTTCATCACCGAGGTGTCGTCGACCAGCGCCTTTTCGCCGTCGACATCGAGCACCTTGACCGTGCGGTCGATCGTGACCGGGACATCGGTGAGGAAGACGTTGGCAGCGTCACCGGCGGCCAACGCCTCCGCGTTCAGCATTCGACCGAGCACTCCTTCGAACTGGCGTGTCTGGTCGACGTCGTCGGGGTACTGAAGCAGACCGGGGACAATCGCGAACTGCATCACCAGCCCGGCCACCAAGGCCACTACTCCAACCCCCAACAGCGCAGTACCTATTCGTTTCATGTTCTCCCCTTGAGATGACGAACGGCCCACGGCCGGCAATAACCGTTGTGACCGTGAGCGAGACTATAGCAGGACCATCCATACTCGCCCTGCGCGAAGCTACCGGTCGGTAGCCAATCTTCCCGAAGCTCCCCCGGGCAAACGGGCCACGATCGTGTTCGAGGCGCAGTTCGTCGAACCTGCCGGCGTCGAGTCTTGCCGACCGGTCCTTTCCAGCTACCATCAACTGCGATCCAGTGGCTTCCCGCGGTCAGGAGACGACGTCAATGGCCCAACTGACAGTACGCGACCTCGACGACGGTCTCGTGGAGTTGCTCGAGGAACGAGCAGCCTCCCGGGGCCATTCGGTCGAGGAAGAACATCGGCAGATCCTGCAGGCGGCCCTGCAAGGCCGGGAATCCGTCCTGTCGGCTGCCTCCCCAAGCCCTTCACTCGCCCAACATCTGACCTCGATCCCCGACGTCGGCCATGGCGAGGATTTCGACCGCCACCACGACGACCCCCGGCCGGTGGACCTGTGACCAGCTACCTCCTCGATACCAGTGTCATTGCCGAGCTCCGGAAGGGGTCGCGCGCCAACAGCGGCGTGAGGCGATGGTTCGAGCGACATGCCGGGGACGACCTGTGGCTGTCCGTCCTGGTTGTCGCCGAGCTTCGCAGGGGGGCCGCTCGCATCCGACGTCGCAACCCGGCCGAAGCCGACCAACTAGACACATGGTTGGATGTGCTCGAGGCGTCGTTCGCCGACCGGATTCTTCCCGTCACGCTCGATGTCGTTCGCCGTTGGGCTGCAATGGGGATTCGGGTTCCCTTCCCGGTGGTCGACGGACTCCTGGCGGCTACCGCCATCACCCACGAGCTCACCCTCGTGACTCGCAACGCCGCTGATATCGAGCGGAGCCACGCCGACTGGGAGAACCCCTTCCTCTAGTACCGTTCCGGGGCCTGGTCGCCGACTACCGCCCGTGAGGTTCGTTACGAGGCACCACCGGCAACCTCGATGTTGACGCCGGTGAGGTAGGAGGCATCGTCCGACAGCAGGAACCGCACCACCGAGGCCACCTCGTCGGCGGTACCGTAACGGCGTAGGGGGACCTGGCCGATCATCTGGGCCGCCACCGTCTCGACGTCGTCGCCGTAGTACTGGCTGGGGGTTGCGGCCTGCAACTCGACCTGGCGATCCCACATCATTCCCGGACCGATGAAGGCCGGGCTGACCGCGTTGACCCGGATCCCATTGGGGGCCAGGTCGGTGGCCGCGGTCTTGGTCAGGCCGAGCACGGCGGCCTTCGATGCCGCATAGGCCACCATGTTCGGGGGCCCGCCGAGCGCCGCCATGGAGGCGGCGTTGACAATGGCGCCAGGACGGCCGACTGCCAACAGGGCGTTGGCGCAGGCGCGCAGGACCACGAAAACCCCGGTGACGTTGATGTCTTGAACCCGTCGGAACTCATCGACGTCGTAGTCGGTGGTGTTGGCCAACAAGCCCTGATAGCCGGCATTGTTGTAGACGGCGTCCGGCACCCCGATCTCGTCGATCACCGAAGCGAGGGCCTCCGCCACCGAACTGGGATCGGTCACGTCGAAGGTGGCCGTCGTCAGCGAGGCGGCGGGATTGGCCGACCGGCAGGCCTCCACGGTGGCGGCCAGGGCGTCGGTGCGGGCGGGGAGATCGCACACCGCAACCGAGGCCCCGTCGGCCGCCAGCCGTACCGCCGCTGCCCTACCGAGATCGCCGGCCGCCCCGGTCACCAGGGCAACCCGGCCATCCATCGTCATCACCGGCGGACGCTCATCGACGCGTCCGCCCGCAGGAGGGATCGACCCCTACGACGGGGGGACAGTCCGGGGGGAGAGAGCCGGCATCGTCGTCGCAGGGGTCGAAGAAGGGGATCACTCACCGAGTCGGCGCCCATCGGTTGTGAAGACGTGGGTCGGGCCGTCGATGGCAATCTTGACGTTGTCGCCGCGATCGATCTCGGTCTCGCCGGGGGCACGGACGACGAGCGTGATCGGTTCGTGCTGGTGATCCACCTGGACATGGATGAAGGACTCCGACCCGAGCTCTTCGACCACGATCACCTTGCCCGCCAGCCCTTCGGCGGCAACCGTGAGGTGCTCCGGTCGAATCCCCACCACGAGGTCGCCTTTCGTGCTTTCGAGGTCATGGGCGACATCGTGGGTGACCGGAACCGGCAGTGATCCGACGCTCAGGTCGCCGTTGCTGCGGGCCACATCGACGAGGTTCATGGCTGGCGAGCCGATGAAGCCGGCGACGAACAGGTTGGCGGGGTGACTGTAGAGGGTCCGGGGCTTGTCGACCTGCTGGAGCACACCGTCTTTGAGAACGGCGACCCGATGGCCCATGGTCATGGCTTCGACCTGGTCGTGGGTCACGTACACAGTGGTCACGCCCAGCCGGGCCTGCAGGTCGGTCAGCTCGGTGCGGGTCTGGACTCGGAGCTTGGCGTCGAGGTTCGACAGGGGCTCGTCCATGAGGAACACCTGGGGGTGTCTCACGATGGCTCGGCCCATGGCTACCCGCTGGCGCTGGCCACCGGAGAGGTTCTTGGGCTTGCGATCGAGGTATTCTTCGAGGTCGAGAATGCGAGCTGCTTCTCTGACCCGCTCGGCTCGCTCCTCCTTCGGGACCCCCTGCTGCTTGAGGGCGAAGCCCATGTTGGCCGCCACCGTCATGTTCGGGTACAGCGCGTAGTTCTGGAAGACCATCGCGATGTCACGGTCTTGGGGTGGGGTGAGCGTCACGTCACGATCGCCGATGTAGACGCTGCCGTGGTCAATGAACTCGAGACCGGCCAGCATGCGAAGCGCGGTGGACTTCCCGCAGCCCGACGGTCCGACCAGCACCAGGAATTCGGCGTCGGCGATGTCGAGGTCCAGCTCGTTGACTGCGGGGACGTCGGTCCCGGGATAGATGCGAGTTGCCTTCTCGTAGCGAACTTCGCTCATTCCATCACTCCTTTGGTCGTGGTTGCGACGCCACTCACGTGCTTCGTCTTCTCGGCTGAACCGGTCACTTGATCGCTCCCATGGCCAGGCCCCGGATCATTCGCTTCTGGGCTGCCCACCCTGCGATCACGACGGGGAGGGTGGCCAGGACCGATGCGGCCGACAGCTTGGCCAGGAAGTTGCCTCGGGTGCTCACGTTGGAGGTGACCCAGATTGGGACGGTGGATCCGTCGACCGGATTGAGCTGAACCGCAAGGAAGAACTCGTTCCAGGCGAAGATGACGCACAGCAAGGCCGTTGCCGCCAGTCCCGGGGCAACGATGGGCAGGATCACCGAGGTGATCTGACCCCGGAGGTTCGCCCCGTCGATCTGGGAGGCTTCGACCAGCTCCTTCGGGACCTCACTGAAGAAGGAGCGCAGCATCCACACCGCCAGCGGGAGGTTCATCGCCGTGTACAGGATGATCAGGATCAACCGGGTGTTGAGGAGATTCAGATCTCGGGCGATGATCCACAAGGGCAGAATGGCGGCGACGATGGGCAGGAACTTGGTGGAGATGAAGAAGAACAGGACGTCCCGCCATGCCCTGACCGGTTTGATCGACAGCGAGTAGGCGGCCGGTATGGCCAACACCAGCACCAGGATCGTCGAGATCCCGACGGCCCACAGGGAGTTGCTGAACGCTTCACCGAAACCGAGGAGCCCTGCGGGGTTGGAGGTCACCTCTTCGAACTGGGCGATCGTCGGGTCAAAGAAGAGCTTTGGGTCGGTGTTGGCGTCCGCCTCCTCCTTGAACCCGTTGAGGACCATCCAGAACACGGGGAAGAAGATCAGTAGCGCGATGACCCAGGTAAGCAGACCGAGGAATATTGACGTCACCCGGCTGCCGCCGACGACGGGACCAGTGTTGTCACTCATGCTGCAGCCTCGCCTTCGAGGAGGTTGGACAGGACTCGTAGACCGAAGTTGGCGATGATGATCGAGGCGATCACCACGACAATGCTGTAGGCCGACGCCTGACCGAACTGCCAGCCGCCGCCGATGGAGCGTTGGAACACGAAGTAGGGCACGTTGGTGGACCCCGGTCCGCCGCCGGTGATGACCTCGACGTGGTCGAACACCTGGATGAGGTAGATGGATCCCAGCAGGGTTCCGAGCTCCAGGTAGGGGCGGAGCGCAGGGAGCGTGATCTGGAAGAAGATTGACCGGCTGTTGGCCCCGTCGACTCGGGCCGCCTCGAGAACCGACGAGTCCTGACCCTGCAGCCCGGCCAGCACGATCAGCATCATGAACGGAGTCCACTGCCACACCAGCACGATCACGATCGAGGCCAACGGGAATCTGGTGACGAACTCGATTCGTTCCAAACCCACGGCGTCGAGTAGCCAGTTGATCACCCCGAACGACGAGTTGAACATCTGCGTGTTCCAGATGAGCCCGGCCACGACCGGCATGATCAGAAACGGAGTGATGAGCAGGGTTCGCACGAACCCTCGACCGAAGAAGCTCCGGTCGAGAAGAATCGCGAGCAGCGTCCCGAACACCACCGACAAGAGCACCGAGAAGACGGTCATCTGGATGCTCGTCCAGACCGCTTCCCGGAAGAACTGGTTGTTGAAGAAATTGGCGTAGTTGTCGAAGCCGACGAACACCCGGGGTGAGGGAGGAACGATCGTCCAGTCGGTGAGGCTGTACCACAGACTGAACAGGAATGGGACCTGCGTCACCACGATGGTGAACAGCAGTGCGGGGAGGAGAGGAAGCCTGCGCCGCCACGCCTCTTGGCGTTGCATCCGTCGCACCTCTTCGGCACGTTCGGCATCCGTCGGACCGCTCTGCTGCTCAGGGCGATCGACCATGGTCGTCATGCTTCTTCTCCTCCCCTTCGGGTCACTGCCTATCTTGGTCCCATCACTTGTCCGGCCAAACGCCGGTCGGGTATCAGGTACTGGCCTCGGATGCGATCGCCTGGCACGCTGCGATCGCGTCATCGGTGCTCGTCCCTCCCGCCATCGCAGCCGAGAACTGCTCGGTGCAGCGGGTCCAGACATCCTGCCACTCGGGCACACCCACGAACTGCACGCCGGGCAAACCGGGGCGTGGGGTGGTGCCGGGGTTGTTGATTGGGGCTGCCTGCATCGCTTCGAGCGTCTTGTCGGCGAACGCCGCTGCCGCCTCCTGGTACTTCGGGTTGGCGTACAGCGACTCACGGGTGCCCGGCGGGACGGCGGCCCAACCACTGGGCAGGATGTCGCCGGCCACGGCAAGGTACTCCGGGCCGGTGGCCCAGCTCACGTACTCCCACCCCGCATCCGGGTTGGGCGAGTTCTGGGGGATGGCCAGCGTCCATGCCCACAGCCAGCCCGATGCCTCCGTCTCCTTGACCGGGGCCAGGGCGTAGCCATTGAGGCCCTTGACCGGGCTGTCGTCGGCCTCGAGCAGGCCGGCGGCCACCGTGGCGTCGTACCACATGGCCACCTCACCGCTCAGGTACAGGTTCAGGCACTCGTTGAAGCTGGCGTTGGCCGCATCGGCCTCGCCGGCGTCGTTGACCAGGTCGACGTAGAAGTTCAGCGCCTCTGCGAACTCGGGCTGGTCGATCTGGGCTTCTCCGATGGAGCCGTCTTCGTTGGCCAGCCACACGGTTGCACCGAAGGTGTTCATCACGGTGGTGAAGGGCCCGCCGAGGTCACCCCAGCCGGGCTTGCCCCGCAGGCAGATGCCGGCCATCTCGTCGCTGTCGACGGCCCGGGCGATCTCGGCCACCTCGTCCCAGGTCGGGGCTGCGGGCATCTCGAGGCCGGCCTCGTCGATGACGTCCTGGCGATACATGAGGAACGATGACTCGGCATAGAACGGAGACGCCCAGTAGCCGTTCTCGGTCGACAGACCGGAGACCACGGCGTCGATGAGATCGTCCTTGTCGTAGTCCGGATCGTCGACCGCGAACTGATCGAGATCGTAGAGCCAGCCGTTCTCGCCGAACTGCGGGGCCTCGTACAAGCCGATCATCACCACATCGAACTGCTCGCCCGACGCGCCGACGTCACGGGTCACGATCTCTCGCAACGTCTGTTCCTCGAGGACGGTGTAGTTGACCTCGATCCCCGTCTCGGATGTGAAGAGTTCGGGGGTCAGGCTGGCGATGTCCTCCATCTGCGGGTTGCCGACGATGGCCACATTGATCGACTGATCGCCGGCCGGTGCGTCGGCCGAATCGTCAGCGGCCGAATCGTCAGCGGCCTCCTCGCTCGACGCATCGTCAGCGGCCGAATCGTCAGCGGCCTCCTCGCTCGACGCATCGTCAGCGGCCGTATCGTCGTCATCGTCACCGCAGGCGCTGGCCAAAAGGGCCAGGGCGGCGATGATCGCAAGGACGAGGTACCAGGGCCTTCTTGCCTGGTGGTGCTTCTGGATCATGAAAATCTCCCTTTGTAACTGCGGCGGGAGTCTTCGACCCCCACGTTGCTTCCATTCTTTTTAGTTGGCTTTGTGTTGGAATGCAAGAGGTTTCCCGAAACTCGGGCTGAAACACAGGGGTCTGGTACTCGCTGTTGTGTTGGTATAAGGTGGTCTTCGTGCAACCCGACACAATCCCACTTGGCGCGGCGACCCTTTCCGAGCTCGGTGAGTCGATCCCCGTGCCCGGCTACGACCGGGCCGGGCTCCGGCGCAGCATCGTCCATATCGGCGTCGGCGGCTTCCACCGAGCCCATCTCGCCACCTACATCCACGAGCTGTGCGGGAAGGGGCACCGAGGATGGGCCATCGTCGGTGCAGGAGTTCTGTCCTCGGATCGGACAATCGCCGAAGCCCTCGAGGCCCAGGACGACCTCTACTGTCTCATCACCCGAGCGGCCGAGCAGACATCGGTCGAGATCATCGGCAGCATCGTGGACTACATCCTTGCCTTCCCCGATCCGGAGACGCTCATCGCCCGGATCGCCAGCCCCGACACCCAGGTCATCTCGTTGACGATCACCGAAGGTGGCTACCCGGTCGACGACTTGACAGGCCGGTACGACCCCGACTCCGCCATGGCCGGTGACGGGTCGGCCTTCGCCGTGGTGGCCGCAGGTCTCGACAGGAGACGGCGAGCCGGCATCGGACCGCTTACCGTCCTCAGTTGCGACAACATCATCTCCAACGGTGACGTCGCTCGCCGCTCGCTTGTGGGCGAGGCAAGGCGACTCGATCCGTCATTGGCCGAGTGGATCGAGTCGTCGATCGCCTTTCCCAACAGCATGGTCGATCGCATCACGCCGGCCACCAGCCCCTCCGATCGGGAATGGCTTCGGACCCACTATCAGATCGAGGATCGCTGGCCGGTGGTCACCGAGCCTTTTCGACAGTGGGTCGTCGAGGACGCCTTCGCCGGCGACCGGCCGCCCCTCGAAGAGCTCGACGTCATCGTGACGAGCGATGTTGAGCCGTACGAGCTGGCCAAACTCAGGCTACTCAATGCCGGGCACTCGAGCATCGCCTACCTCGCAGCGCTGGCCGGTATCGAGCACGTCCACAGCGCCATGGCCGATGCCTCCATCCGAACCTACCTGGGCGCGTTGCTGGAGACCGAGGCCAAGCCGGTACTGCCGGAGGCCGCCGGAATCGACCCCGACGCCTACATCGACTCGTTGATCGAGCGCTTCTCGAACCCGCAGATCCGGGATCAGATCGCCCGGCTCTGTCTCGACGGCAGCGTCAAGTTCCCGAAGTTCCTGTTGCCGACCATCCGGGCCCAATTGGCGATCGGCGGACCAATCGCGCTCAGCGCCCTCGCTCTGGCCGGCTGGTGCCAGTATCTGGGCGGCTCCACGATGACCGGGAGCCGGATCGAGCCGGCCGCCGATCCGCTCCTTGACGAAGCCGTCGATCACGCCGAGGCCTCGCGGGACAACCCACGGGCCTTTCTCGACTTCGCCCAGGTGTTCCCGCCTGACATCGCCGAGCATCCCCGGTTCGTTGCCGCCTTCGATCGTCAGCTCCGGCGACTGCGAACCGGCGGCCTATCCTCGACAATCGAGGCTACGTTGAACGACCCCGAGGGTGACCATGACGAGTCGCACAGCTGACGACATTCCTCCCCGTTTCCAGACGGAGCGGCAACAAGAGATCGCACAGATCATCGTGGAGCACGGCCGAGTGGAGGTCGCCGAGCTGGCGACCCAATTCGGGGTCACATCGGAGACCATTCGCCGTGATCTCTCGGAGCTTCAGGAGCAGCGGCTGGTTCGCCGTGTCCACGGTGGCGCAGTTGTCTTCGACACCACAGGGTTCGAGCCACTCCTCTCCGTACGGGACGAACAGAACACCGCCGAGAAGCGTCGGATCGCTCGCCGCGCCACCGACGAGCTCCCCGATAGCGGGACGATCATCATCGACTCGGGGAGCACGCTGACGAGATTCGCCGAAGTGATACCCAGGCAGCAGAACCTCCGAGTGGTCACCAACTCCCTACACACGGTGCTCGCTCTGGCCGATCGGGAGTGGAGCGAGATCGTCGTGCTCGGCGGCCGCCTTCGGATCAACACCCTCGCTATGGTCGACGACCAGACGGTAGACCAGGTCGAACAACTGGTGGCCGACACTCTTTTCATCAGCTGCGATGGGCTCTCGGCCGACCGAGGGCTGACCACTCCGTATCGTGACGAGGCAGCACTCAAGCAGGCGATGATCCGATCGGCCCGCCGCGTGGTGGTCCTCGCCGACTACACCAAGTTCGACCAGGACCACTACGCCCGCTTCGCCGACTGGAGCGAGATCGACCTGCTCATCACCAACACCGAAGCCGACGCAGCCACACTCGCCGTAATCGGATCTCGAGGCCCGGGAATCGCATTGGCATGAGTGAGGCGCGATGGGAGGATCGTGCACAGGAGCTGGGGCTCGAGGCCGTTGCGGTCGAGGTCGCACAACTGGCGGCCGACCATGTGCGGTCACGACTCGGCGCTGCCAGGGCGGCCGACACCAAGTCGTCGCCCACCGACATCGTCACCGACACCGACCTCGAGACGGAGCGCCTGATACGCCACGAGCTGAAGGCCCGTAGCCCGGGATCGTCCGTCGTCGGTGAGGAGCTCGATGACCAGCACGGCGAGAGCAACGTCGGTTGGATCGTCGATCCCCTCGACGGCACGATCAACTTCCTGTACGACCTGCCCGTCATCTCGGTCAGCGTCGCCGCCACCCTGCACGGGAAGGTGGTGGCAGGCGCCGTGACCGACGTCCTGCTTGGCGAGACGTTCTCCGCCACGACAGGACATGGCGCTCGTAGCGACGGCAGCGCGATTGCGGTCAGCGGCGAGCACGAACTCGCGAACTCGCTCATCGGCACGGGCTTTTCCTACGAAGCCCACCATCGGGCCGATGAGGCCTCCGTGGTCAGCCGAATCCTCCCGGCGGCCAGGGACATCCGGTGCTTCGGATCGGCTGCCCTCCAACTGTGTTGGGTTGGTTGCGGCCGGCTGGACGCCTGCTACCAGCGAGGCCTCAAGATCTATGATTACGCAGCGGGGGCTCTCATCGCCACCGAAGCCGGTGCCGGGGTCGAGCTACCCGCCGACAACGGTGACGACCTCCTACTGGCCGCGACGCCACGGCTCCTGTCGCCGATCCGAGACATCCTGGCCGGCTCAACGGACGGCTGAGATGGCGGCGAGCAGAGGGCTGGCCGTCGCTTTCCGCCTCCCTCGCCACAGCGCAAGCAGACTCGAATCGTCGGCTTCGGCGTGTTCCGACAGTCGACTGGCAGCCAGCACTACTTCCCAGCTCCGCGCCATGCCGGTGGCCACGTCCAGATCGGCGAGCACCCGCTCCACGTAGTGATCGTGTAGTCGTTTCAGGACCTCTGGCGAAGACCCTGGGAGGTGGAGCAGCTCCGAAGAGCCCGTGGGCGGCCGGATCAGGAGCGAAGAGCGTACGAAATCGGCGATCGGGCTCCCGACGGCGGCGTCATACCAATCGATGACGATCGGGCCTCGATCACTCATCAGGACGTTTCCAGGATGCAGATCGCCGTGACAGAGCAAAGAGCCTCGTGGGAGGGACGCCAGTATTCTTCGCGCCTCGTCGCGCTCGCCTTTCGACAGCACGTGCGCCGCATCGACCTTTGCGCCAACTCGATCGGCGAAGTCGACCAGTAGCGGCGGGGGGTCCGCACCGCATATCGCCAGCTGAATCTCGGCCAGCTCGACGGCGACGCTTGCGACACCGCGACTGCCGTCTCGGACCTGTTGCCACATCGACTGACCGTCGATTCGCTCGAACACCACCGATTCACGGCCCTCGACGATCTCCAGACCGCGAACCACAGGCGTGGGAAGACCGTTGCCGTGCACTGCGGCCGTGATCTCGGCTTCGATGGCAGCCCAGGAGGCGGGCACTCCGGGGCGGGGGACCTTGACCACGCTGCCACGACCGTATTCATAGACGTCAGAGGTTCGGCCGGGGGCGATGATCCGACCGAGCTGGGTCATCGCCGAGTCACCATGGGTGTATTCTGCCACGCAACAGTGAGCAGGTCCCCGTCGAACCGACGGTGGCCCCTCCGTCGGCGTCGACGGCAACCGGCGGCTTTGGTTCAGCCGGCCTGCGGGTTCCCCTCCGAGTGCCCGGATGGGGCGGAGAGCGTGACCACCTCGAATTCGAGCAGGCTGGCGTCGGTGGCCACCGGGTGTTGTGGTTTGGCCTTCCCGCCGCCCTGATCCTCATGAGTCTCGGCGTGCTGATGCTTGAAGGCCTGGCCGTTGCGCCAGTTCTGGAACGCCTCCTCCGACTCCCACCGGGTGACGACGAAGTAACGATTGTCGCCGGCGACCGGGCGTAGCAGCATGAACTCCTCGAAACCGGGTTCCTGGTCGACCTGACCGGCCCGGGCGGCGAAGCGCTTCTCCAACTCGTGCCCCATTCCTTCGGGGACCTCGATGGCATTGATCTTGACTACGGACATGATCGGTAGCGTAGTGGCCGGGACGACGGCGGTGACCTCGGGCGGCGCAACGTGCGGGCCGCGTGCCGGCCACCTGCGGCTCAACCCCTTGGCGGTATCGACCGGACTCAGCGGGCCTGGAGGTGGTAGCGGCTCCCGACCACGCTGGGGCCGTAGCGGCCAGGGGCGAACCGGTGGGCCAGGACGGACTTGGCCCGCCAACCGGTGCAGTGCCCGGGTGCGACCACGGCGGCGCCGACCAGCTCGTCAAGGTCCCGGGCGGTGGCCTCGATTCGCTCCTCCATCCCCGACCCGGCCAGGTGGTAGCCGCCCAGCACCACGTCGATCGGGGTGGCCGGCACGAGGGTTTGGGCGTGGAGACAGGCGTTCACGACACCGGCGTGGGAGCAGGCCGAGAGCACCGACAGACCCCGACCTCGCACGTTGGCCGCCACCAGGCGTTCGTCCATGATGAGCGGGTCGTCGTGGGCGATACCGTCCCGGAAACTGTGGTGGCCGGCGAGGCCGGTCTCATAGTCGGTGAGCCGGGGAATCTCGCCCGAGGCCAGGAAAAAGCCGTCGGCCAGCAGGTGGGCATCGGCGCTGCTGGCGATAACCCCGCCGGCGTCGACGATGGCCTCCAAGGTGGGCTCGGGCGGGAGGAGGACGAACAATCCGATCGGGCTCTTGATGCCACGCTGGTCGGGTCGGTCGGGGTGCAGGTCGATGACCGGCGCCGCCAATCCGGCGGCCGAACGGGCTTGGGACACGGCCGCCACCACCTGGGGGAATCCACCGCTGTGGTCGAAGTGCCAGTGGGACAGGAAGATGACCTCGATGGTCGACAGGTCGATCCGGTGCCGCTCGGCGTTACCCAACCAGACCTCGGGATAGGGGCCGACGTCGAACAGGATGGTGCGCTCGGTGTCACCCCGGCGGCCGGTGACCAGCACAGAGAACCCGTGACAGGCCACACACAATTGGTCGAAGATGGTCAAGCACTGGTGACCCTCGGTAGTGGTCGTGATCGGAAGCTTGCCGGCCAGGACCAGGCCCTCGGGGTGCTGGGGTACATCGACGTCGATGGTGGAAAGGGTGTCGGTCTCGTTGTCGACCAGGACCTGAAGGATCAGCTCATCCAGCTCGACCGGTTCGACCGGTTCAACCGGTTCGATTGACGACGCGTTGTTCACCGACGGGTCGCTCATGGACGTACTGCTCTCGGACGCATCGCTCATGACCGTGTAGTGTCGTGGCTGCGAGCCCGGCTCGGCAAGCCGGACGAGCGGACAACGTCTGGCCTGCGATGCCTAGCCGGAGAGGAAACCGCTGACGATCAACTCGGCCCGGCGGTCGAGTTGGGCCTGGTCCGGATCGGCGCCCTCTTCGGCCTCTTCCTCCCCGCGGGGGTCGAGGAAGATCTGATCGGCATTGGCACCATTGTCCAGCCAGAAGTCACGAACGGCCTCGGCTCGCCGAGTGGCAAGCGCCAAGTTGTAGTCCGCCGGACCCCTCGCGTCGGTGCGGGCGACGACGGTCACGGTGGCCTCCGCATTGTTCATCATGAAGAACAACGGATATCCGAGGAACTCGTAGAAATCCGGGGCGACCTCGGCACTATCGGTCTCGAAGAGGATGTAGTCCTCGAAGTACACGGCGTAGGTGTCGGGGCGAATCTCGGCACCGGGATCGATCTGGGTCTCGTCCACCACATTCTCGATGCCGCCCATGATCACTGCGGCATCGTCCACCGCGCGCTGGGCCAATTCGGCCGTCGGGTACCACCCCCGCATGATGGCCTTGTTGTCGGCCATCACCGAATACTGTGCGGCGCCCGATGGATTGTCGGGTGTGTCGGGTACGACGAACGGCTCCGACCCTGTCGACGATGCCGGGGCAGTGGTCGGGCTCGCCGGCTCGTCACCCTGCGGATCGCTATCGCTCTCGGTACCCGCGCCGGCTTCGAGGGCGGCCTCGTCCACGATGGCGTCGTCCTGCGCAGCATCCTCGGACACGTCCGAGCCGGCGGTGACTTCATCCGACGAATCGGTGAACATGGCGATCGTCCACCCGACTCCCCCGGCGACAACGAGCAATGCCAGTGCCAAGGCTGCCAGACCGGCGGTACCCATTCCGCGCCGCCGGGTTGAATCCCGTCCATCCCACCGACCGTTCATATCGTTCGTACCCTCGGTACCGCCCTCAGCATGATGCTGATCCCGTGATGCTTGCTCAAGACTGCCGGCCAATTGGACCTCCCGCCAACGATGGAGTTCGCAGCTCCTACGACATCCGACACATTGAATATCATCGATGACAGTACCACCGCCAAACAGCTGTCGGGCCGCGACTCGACCTTCGGCCCCACATCAGTTGGTTCGCCCGGTGACGGGAGATTCCACCCGGGAACATCATCAACGACATTGACGGCCAACCACGCCTTCGACAGTCACGGCCGAACGGAAACCCGCCATTCTCGGCGGATTCGCAGAAGATCCGACAGCAACTCGGCTCGAGCCAACAGAATCAGCCCGGGTTCGTGGACCTTCGCCACCAAACCCGAAGGTGTGGCCTGGCTGGAAGTCGTTGGGGCTACTCCATCAGCCCCGGCATGGGCAGATTTGGGCAAGAGTCCGAGCCCACAGGACCAGCCTCCGGCCAGGGATGTTCCGGCTCAAAGGCCGGAACTCCGTTAGGGGTCGCTCCGCCGACCCCGGCACAGCCCAAAGCAACAAACGTCCGAACCCACAGAACAGACGCCAAGCCAGGGATGTTCCGGCTCAAAGGCCGGAACTCCGTTAGGGGTCGCTCCGCCGACCCCGGCACAGCCCAAGCAACAAACTCCCAAACCACAGAACAGACGCCAAGCCAGGGATGTTCCGGCTCAAAGGCCGGAACTCCGTTAGGGGTCGCTCCGCCGACCCCGGCACAGCCCAAAAGCAACAACGTTCGAACCCCTAGATTCGTTCGATCACGAGGTGCAGGCTGAGAGCATCGGCGATGTGGCTGAGATCCGCGGGATCGCTTGTAACCGCCACGTCTCCCCGGGCCGCGGCTCCAACGACGACGGTTGCATCCACGACATCTGAAACATCCGCCATGGCGCACGCCGTACCCGCCGCTCTGGCCCGCGACTCATCGAGTTGTTCGATCCGACAACCCTTCAGCAGTCTCGACAGCTGAACCTGAGGTCCGCCCCGCCAGCCCTGCGCCAAGACACCAGCTGGCACAGTCGGAACGAGACCGCGTTCCAGCGCCCTTCGATGAAGTGCCCAGAGCCTCCGATCGGATCCGTCGGCGGCTACCAGAGCGCCGGCATCATAGGTCACGCCGGGCATGTCACCGAATCGAGGACTGATCGAGGATCGAGTCAGCCCATGCGAGTTCGCCGCCAGTCAACGTCCCATGGTCGGCTTCCCATTCGGCGACGGCTGCCAGACCCGCCTCAACGGTCAGGGCACGTTCGGCGGCTGCGGTGAGCCACGCAGAAAGGCTGAGACCATGTCGTTGAGCCGCTTCGCTGGCGCGATCAGCGACGGAGTCCTCGAGGGCTACTGACAACTTCTTGACGGCCATGCACCAATGGTACTACCGCGGTACTACCAGCGGCAACGGCCACACGATCCTGGGTCTGGTTCGACAAGACACATGTACTTGTCCGTTGCGGTGACAACGGGACTCGGGCCCGTACAGCCGAGCCCCGCCAGCGACTCGGTCTGGAGCCCGTCGCTGGTTCGCCGCGTAAGGTAGGCCTGGGTTGTGGGGTCGTGTCGCATGCGGACGATGGCAATGATGTCCAAGGCGCTGTTGGCGGTGCGGTTGGCGCCCCGGTGGAGGCGGTGTCCTTTGATCTTGCCGGATGATGCGGGTTTGACGGTCTGGTCGGGGAACCTCGACGACCTCGAGTTCGAGCTGTTAACGTTGCCGTCGATCACGGCGCCGTGATGGAACCGAGCCGAGTGTTCGTCAACAACAAGCTTGCTGGAGACGTTGGTCTCGATCCTGACACTGCTCGGTGTCGGAGCAATCGCCGGCTCGACCAGCCAAGCCCCTGCTCGGTGAGGTGGCGTGGGGGGTCGGCCGGACGCGTTGCGGGGGCGCCCGATCAAGACGGACGGCCGATGCTAGGAGAACCGATTGGGCACCCGGTGGTCTTTGCGGACACGTCAGGCAAAGGTTCAACTCTCTGCGAGCACACCCGTGACCAACTCGGCCAGCATGAAGTACTCGGCCAGATGCGGGTATCGGGTCACTTGGCCAGGCGTTCAAGCAACTCTTTGTCACGCTCGATGAGGGCCTTCGCTTGGTCGGTGAAGTTCTCGTCGGAGCGCACCCGTTTAATCTCCGCAGTGAGCGAGTCGATGATGAGCTGGTTCATGCTCACGTTCTTCACTCGTGCCACAGCCTCGGCCTCATCGGCGAGGTCATCGGGAAGCCGTACTGTCGTCTGCTTGGGCATGATGTCATAATATCACGATGTCATAGAAGCAAACCAGCCCGGATGTTCGCGACGGACCGGACTCCGTAGCGGGCTGCTCCGCCAACCGATTGCGACGACCAGATCGTGGTGGGTCATGCTGTGAACGGCTCTTATGGCGGCTGAAAGACTGCCGCTGCTCAGTGGTGCTCATCCGTTCTTGGACGGCAACGGCCGTATCGGCCGGCTGATGATCCCATTGGTACTCGTTCAGCGGGCAGCTCTGTCGCAACCGCTGTTGTATCTGTCCGCCTTCTTCGAGCGCCGCCGGAGCGACTACTACGATCATCTCCTCTTCACCAGTCAGACAGGTGACGTCATACCGTGAATCAGGTTCTTTCTCGAAGGAGTGCGACTGCAAGCCCGCCACGCCGAGGAGCGGACGGTGCGGCTTCTCGAACTCCAACACCGGATGCGAAACGATCTGCTCGACGAGGGGAGACCGAACTCGATGGTTCGCCTGGCAGAGCGACTGTTCTCGGTGCCAATCATCACTGCCCAACAGGTAAGTTCGATGCTGGATGTGACACCACCGACCGCCCACACGGCGATAAACGCACTCGTCGAACGAGGTGACCTGCGGGAGATTACGGGGAGGGATCGCAACCGAATCTACGAGGCGCCCCAGGTCTTTGACGCTGTCTACGGTGACGTCGACCTGCCCGACCAGGATGACAACGGCTAGGTGGCTCTCAGTCTTGACCGGGGCTCCCTGACCGCTCAGACCTCTCGATCCCTTTGAACAGCCAGCGACGTTGTGAGCGACGCGAGCAACTCGGCTAAACACCCCACACGATTCCATGGTCAGGGTCGGTTCGATCGGCAGGCCGCGACGCCGGGCGTGCAGTCGACGGTTGTAGCAGCCGGTCTGGACCAACCCCCGAGTACGTGCGTTGTCACACATCTACACACATGCTCCCGTCCGGCCCCTGCCAATCGACCCCGATAAGCGTCTTGGCGGCCCGACTACGAGGACGCTCTCAAGCTCACCATCGCGCCGCTCCCCAGGCTGCCGGCGCAGCGCATTCTGCTCAGCTCTAGGCGCTGTTGAGGTGACGCGCCTCCGATGTTGAAAACCCGAGGCGACCCTTGGTCCACAGCAAGAGACCAAGAGCCATGGTCCAGTACACAATCCCGCGAGTGATTTGCCAGTCTTCGCCGCTTGGTAGAACGTCGGTGGGACGCTCGAAGAGGCTTCCGATGAGGTTCGTACCCTGATGGAAGAGCATAACCGGGATGACGCTCATCTTCGACTTTGAGTACAGCCACGTCATGATGATGGACAGGCCGACAACGCTGACTGTGAACCACACGATGTGTGGTGCGACGCTCGAGTCTGACGGCAATGCCAGCAGTGGCAGATGCCAGACGCTCCAGATCATCCCGAGCACGACGCTTGCCACGGCGGGGTGTTGCCTCTCGAGCATCGCCGGCAGTGCAAAGCCACGCCAGCCCGGCTCTTCATTGCCTCCAAGGAAGAGCGCGGCGATCGGAACGACGATGATGTAGCCGAGCAACGTCGTCTCCCCGCTCGCGGCTTCCCCGCCCAGCGAGAGATACAGGCCCTGATCCAGCAGTCCAACGCCCACGGGCATCAAGACCCAACCAGCGGCCAACCAGATGAGACCGACACGCCACGCGAAGATTCGTCGAATCCAACGGAGGAGGGATCCTTTTCCCGCAGCGGAAGTAACAATGACGGCGGAAACGAGCGGTCCAAAGCCGCCTATTAGACTCAGCGCATGAACCTCCCCCGGCTCGCCCCACAGCAGTTGTGCCGGGATGAACACCGCCCAGCTGATCAGGAAAGTGAGTACGAAGAACGCGGCGAGCTGATGGCTCGACAGCCAATGCGATGGCGACCTCATCTGGATCGTCGGATCAAGCGCACCAACCTCGCACGCGTCTGAACCTCGCTTCGAAAGATGTGCTCGGATAGTAACACGCCGACCCTCCCTGGATGACCGTCGGACAGCGTCTCGTGAACGCGGCTGCCCCTCCACTCAAACGACACGACAACGCGAACGGTGCATCCGCTCACCATGGTTGCGCCGTGGGTGCCTCACTGGCAGCGACCTCCCCACCCGATAGTCGCCGTCCTCCGGACGACCGGCGCGGAGAGAGGGGGATTCGAACCCCCGGTACCCTCGCGGGTACAACGGTTTCAAGAAGGTCGGCGGTGGCGCGGCGTGAGGCGCTGAATCGGCTTGGTTACTGGGGTTTCGACGGGTTGGTGTTGCCCCTTGGTGGCTGCGATGTCAATGGCCATCTTGGTGTCCTCGCTGGTGGCCATCGGCGGTCCTCGCTGGTGGCCAACAAAAGTCCTCGCGGTTAGGTCGTGGTGTCACCTCCTGTGGTGCGGTGGGTGAGCCGGTAGCTGTCACCGGTGGTGGTGATGATGTGGGCGTGGTGGCAGAGCCGGTCGAGGAGGGAAACGGCGGTGGGCTGGTCGGGCAGGAATCGTCCCCAGTTCTCGAACGGTGAGTGCGACCCGATCGCCAACGACCGTTTCTCGTAGGCGGCGGCGACCAGGCGGAACAGCAGCTGGCAGCCGGTGTGATCCAACGGGGCGAAACCGATCTCGTCAACAATGAGTAGCTGGTTCCGGCAGAGCTGTTCGATGGTACGGCCGACGGTGTTGTCCGCGGTGGCTCGCCAGAGGTGTTCGACCAGTTCGGCGGCGGTGTAGTAGCGGACCCGATGCCCGGCTTCGACAGCGGCTCGGCCGATGGCGATGAGGTAGTGGGTTTTGCCGGTGCCGGCGGGGCCGACGAGGCACAGGTTGTCGGCCCGGTCGATCCAGTCGAGGGTGACCAGGTAGTCATGGCTAGCCCGAGGGATCGAGGATTCGTCGAGGTTGAACTCGTCGAGGGTTTTGACCACGGGGAACCGGGCCGCTTTCATCCGGTTCCGACAGTTGGATTCGTCGCGGGCGGCGATCTCCAGATCGACGAGCACCCGCAGGGTTTCTTCGGGTTTCCAGCGTTGGGTTTTGGCGGTGAGGAGGATGTCTGGGGCGGCGTGACGGATGGCGGCGAGCTTGAGCCGTTTCAGGCCGGCTTCGAGATCGGCCGGTAGCGACGGCGTCGTGTGTGGGGTGGTCATGCCAGACCTCCGATCCGGTAGGCGTTCAGAGGCCGCTGCTCAACGGTCGGGAGGTCGATGACCACAGGGTTCCCGGCGTCGACGGGTTCGGGAGCGGCGGGGCCGATGGCCAGGATGGAGCGGATGTCATCGGCCCGGAATCGACCGAACCGCACCGCCCGCTCCAACGCTCGAGTGACCGCGTCGTGACCGTGGGCGGGGAGGAGCTCGTTGACGATGATCTCGATCTCTTTGGGCAGCATCGTCATCCCAGCCGCCGCGCCGGCCCGAATGAACGCCCCCGCCACGTCACCGAGGGCGAGAAACGTCCGCTCGACCTCGGTGCGGGCCCGGGGGCCACGTGACGGCGCCTTGCGGGGTGTCGGGTAATGCTCATCGAGGATCGACGACTCGCCCGGTGCGAGCTGGTCGTGGGTAGCCACCAACTCTGCGGTGTCGATTCGGTAGATGCGCACGACCCCGTCGTAGGTGACCGCTTCGACCCTGGTGCCGACCAGGGCGGAGGGGACCGAATAGCGGGCCGACGCAACCCGGATCGTGGCCAGCTTGTCGACCTTGCGGATCTCGGCCCGCCCGATCCGGGGACGGGCCCCAGGCAGCGGCCGTAACAGGCCGGCCTCGACCGTCGAGCCGGTCGGCGGGCACGGCGCAGATCTCGGAATGTTCGACACTGTTGCGCTCCTCACACCACTCGGCGGCGGCCCGGTTCCATGCCGCCAGGTCGGTGCCGGTGTCGGGGGTGGGGATGTCGCGCTTGGCGTAGCCGACCAGGTTCTCCACAATCCCTTTCGACGCCGGGTCCCCCGGGTGGCAGAAGTCCGGGGAGAACCCGTAGTGGGTGGCGAACCGCACATAGTCCGGGGTTGGGATCACCACCCCCGCCACGGTGCCGGCTTTGAGGCAGCCCATGCGGTCGGCCAGCACCTTGGCTGGCACCCCGCCGATCGCCTCGAAGCATTCGGCCAACATGGCGAACGTGGTCGCCGCCGTTTCGTCACGAGCAAAGCGGACGAACCGGATCCTTGACCACGCCAACACCGCGCAGAACACATGGATCCCGGTGCCGGCCAGGGTGCCCCAGTCGATCACCAGCGCATCACCCGGAGTCCACACCGCCGGGCGGCGCTGACGGCCGCTACGGGCCCGCCACGTCTTCTTCTCCGCCGCGACCAGGCGCCGGAAGTTGCGGGCCGAGCCGACATAGCCCACCGCCCTGGCCTCGGGCAACAACCGCTTCGCCGTGACCTTCGCCTTCGTGGCCTCGACCCGCTGGGCGACCAGCTGGCGGGCCACGTCGGTGTTCTTCGCCACCGGCGCCCGGGCGGCACGCTGGTCGTCGAGCTGGCCGGCCTCCCAGGCGGCCACCTTGCGCTTCACGGTCTTGGGGTCCACACCGCAAATCTCGGCGGCACCCCGATACGTCCCCACGTTTTTGTACGCAGCAACAACATCCATTGTCTTCCTCGCTGTCAACATTGATGGCAGCCCTCCGGGTGAGTGATCGGACCTGACTGGCATCAGTCACGATCACCGCCCGGAGCGGCTACCTGGTGGATACTACTCCTCACCACCGCGAGGACTTTTCTTGGCCACCAACGAGGACTTTGACATGGCCACGGACAT
>CAVRSZ010000005.1:0-88594 GCA_963723995.1 uncultured Acidimicrobiales bacterium
CTCCATCAGCGGATCTACCGGCCGACACGATCACCGAAGTCGTCGCGACTGCCGGGCTAGCATGAATGAGGAGGTAGAAGAACCTAGATGGCCGTAAGTGGGCAGACCGGTGACGTTGATGCAACGGGCGTGAACGAAACCCGGAACGAACAAGCTGAGGCTGCCGTAGCCGAGCCCGGGACGACACCCGGCGTCGAGTCTGTGACCCAGACCGACGCTAAGGTCAGTGAAGTCGACGGAACCGACGTCGAAGTCGACGGAGCCGACGTCAAAGTCGACGGAGCGGACGGCCCGGCTCAACCGGCGGACGAGGTGGGGTCGGAGCCCGAAACGCCTTCCTCCACCACCACCGTTTCTTCTGGCGGCCCTGGTTCTGGCACCGGTTTCGACCGGCCCGCCGTCAGTTCCCGGCGAAAGCTCCTCGGTGGGGCACTCCTTGCGGTTGTTGTCGTCTTCGCCGCGTGGTGGGGTGTCGCCGAGGCGGTCGAGATCAGAGGCCAGCTGGTGGAGGGCACGATGCTCACACCCGAGGCCTACCTGGCTCAGGTCGTGCCGGTCGAGGTCGACGGGGTCGAACACCGCCACACCCTGGCCGAACTCGGGTGGACGACTCAGCTCACCGATTCCGTCACCGGCCGGCTGTTCGCCCGGCAGCGTCTCCACACCCCGGTCGGAGTGTCGGGCGGCCCGGCCGGGAGTCCGATCGTGGTCGAGTACCGCTCGGAGTTGGAGCGGGATCCGACCGCACCGGTGATCGATGCCGCCTGGAAGGTGGTGGAGGGTAGGCCGGGCGTTGCCACCGAGGTCACGGTCGAAGGGTCGTCGCCACCTCAGCGGATCGTTGTCTCCACGGTGGCGGTCGAGCCCGAATCCAGTGCACCCCTCCAGTGGTTTGTCCATCAGTACAACCGGGACGCCGACGGTTGGGAGATCAAGCTCCTCGACGACGATGGAACGCTGGGCGCCTCCCTCCACCCCGAGGAGGTGGCGACCCATATCCGCTTTGACCGGGAGTCGGCCACGGTGGGCATTGTCGACGAAGCCGGGTTCAAAGCCTTGCTCGACGAGCGACTCCGTCCCTTCGTTCGGGGTGGACAGCGGGGTCGGTTCGAGATCGAGGCGACCGGTGACGGGGTGACCCCCATGATTCGAAACGGTCGGCTCGACGTGTTGGACACGCTGACCGAACCGCTTCCCGGCAAGGTGCCCGATGTCGAGCGTGCGTGGGCCGACCTGGTCGACGCGGTGCCGTCGTTCGGACGGGTCGTGGCCGTTCAGCTCGTCGATGGCGACGATCTCTACAACGGGGTCGACCCTGCGGATCTCACCGTGAAGCTGGCCGAGTCGCGAACGCCCAACACCGGCGGCAGTCGGATGACCAACATTCGCAACGTGCTCGGCGTGGCCCGGGGGATCGTGGTCGAGCCGGGCGGTGTGTTCGGCATCAACCAGACGACGGGTAGCCGGACAGCGGCGAAAGGGTTCGTGCTGGCCGGAGCCATCCTCGAGGGCGAGCACGTCGACTCCTTCGGCGGCGGTGTGTCACAGACCGCAACGATGTTCTACCAGGCTGGCTACATGGCTGGATTGACCTTCCCGGAACGGGAGGGCGGCGGTGTCGGCGGCGGCCACCAGGCGTTCGGTCACTCCGAATACTTCGGCCGGTACGACAACTACTACGCCGAGGGCTGGGGGCTCGACGGTCGCATGGACACCGGCCGGCTCGGCCGCGGGGTCGAACAGACCGTGAACTGGCCAAATCGGGAGGCCGGCTTCATCAACACGACGCCGTACCCGATTCTGGTGTGGACCTTCGACACCGGCAACCAGGTGGGAGTCAGCCTCTGGTCGTTGGAACGCACCCGTTTCGGCGTGTACGAAGGTACCGATAGTTGGCGACAAGGTTCGTGCATCGGCTGGATCCACGACCGCACCGTGTACGACACGGACAACAACGTCATGTTCGAGGACTCCTACAACGGCTTCTACCGCACCGCAGGGCCGACGTGTTGAGTGTTCGCTGGAACAGCCCAAGTCCGCCGACGAGGACTACACGTGGTAGCCGTCAGCGGATCGCCGATTTCAAGAAGCTCGGGCACCGGTTGTTCTGCTGACCCGGCGGTGTCAACTGGGCCCTACTCCCAACCCTCACCCCGCCTAAACGCGGAGCTCCAGTTCGGAGCGAGATGGTTGGTCGAACGGGTCTCGAGTTGTTCAGACCTGTTTGCGTTCGGCCGATCGACGTAACCCGCTACCGATTGCGGCGAGAATGGCCGAGACAAAGAACACCGGGAATGCAGCAACGGCCCGAAGCCAACCCTGAAGGCTCTCGTCTGATCTTGACTCGAACGAGCCGGAATCGATCGTGTTCAGGGACTCCTGCGAGGTCAGAATCCACTGATAGCCGAAGTAGAAGAAGATCCCGAAGGCAACGATGATGCCGATCGAACCCAGCGTGGCCAACACGGTTCCGACAACCATCCGGGCCGACGCCCGCCGGCGACGGCGATTCCCGGGTGCCCGTCTCCGCAGGATGTTGATGAGGTCGCCTTCGATGCGGTGAAGCGAGCCGTGATCCATCTCATTCAGATCGATTCGTTGGATTTCGTTCAGAACCAGTGCCAATCGATCGGGGATCATTGGATTACCGATCCGCACCGGCAGGATCGGGATGTCGGCTCGGTCGGCGGCGAGTATCTCCCGTCGGACCCACTTGCTCTGCATCGAGTTGACCGTAACCAGGGCAACCACGGCGTCGGTGGAACGAAGCCCTTCAGCCAACGCCGCGCTCCAATCCTCGGCTCCAGCGATCTTGGCGACATCCATCCACACATCCCAACCGGCAGCGGTGAGGTACCGGCTGAGCTCGTTGGCCGCAGCCGAGTCCTTGGTGCTGTAGCTGATGAAAACCCGGCGGCTCATTGGGCAATTCAATCACAGACCCGGCGGTGGGGCGCCGCCACTGGCAACGCCCCACCGTCAAGGTTGTCTGTAGTTGAGAACGCTCGTAGTTGAGAACCCTCTGTCTCAGCGATGAAGGTCGAAGCGGTCGTTCTCCATCACCTTGACCCAGCCCGAGATGAACTTGTCCATCATGAGAGCCTCACCGCCGGCGTCGGAGGCGAACTCCTCGGACAAGGCTCGGAGCTGGCTGTTGGAGCCGAAGACCAGGTCGACCCTGGTACCGGTCCACTTGACGTCACCGGAGATGCGATCCCGGCCCTCGAACATGTCCTCGGCCTCACCGACCGCCGACCACTTGATGTCCATGCTCATCATGTTCTTGAAGAAGTCGTTGGTGAGCTGTCCGGGCCGGTCGGTGAGTACACCGTGGCCCTGATCGTCGACATTGTTGCCGAGCACCCGGAGGCCGCCGACCAAGGCGGTCATTTCCGGAGCCGACAGGTTCAGCATGAAGGCCTTGTCGATCATCAGGTGCTCGGTCGGAACCGCGCCCTCCTTCGCCACGAAGTTGCGGAAGCCGTCGGCCATGGGCTCGAGCCAGGCGAACGACTCGACATCGGTGCTCTCCTGGTCGGCGTCGGTGCGACCGGGGGTGAAGGGCACGCTGATGTCGTGGCCGGCGGCCTTGGCCGCAGCCTCCACCGCCGCATTACCACCGAGCACGATCAGGTCGGCCAACGACACCTGGGCGCCGCCCTTGGCGTTGAACCCGCCCTGGATCTCCTCCAGTTTCGAGATCACCGGTCCGACTCCGGACCGGACGTTGACATCCCACCCGGCTTGAGGCTCGAGACGGATGCGGGCACCATTGGCCCCACCCCGGTAATCGGTGCGACGATAGGTCGAGGCCGAGGCCCACGCCGTCTTCACCAGCTGAGCGGTGCTCAAGCCGGAGTCGAGGATGGTGGACTTGAGTTCGGCGATCTCGGCGTCACCGATCATCGGGCCCTCGTGGGCCGGAACATTGTCCTGCCACACCAACTCCTCGCTCGGACTCTGAGGTCCGACGTAGCGGATGGCCGGACCCATGTCACGATGGAGCAGCTTGAACCAGGCCCGGGCGAAGGCGTCGGCCAGCTGGTCCGGGTTCTCGTAGAACCGCTTGGAGATCTCCAGGTACGCGGGATCGGTGATCATGGCCATATCGGCAGTCGACATGGTCGGCTTGGTCTCCGGTGCACCGGGTTCGACCGGCGGGACCATGAAGCCTTCCTTGACCTCCTTGGGCTGCCACTGGTTGGCTCCGGCCGGCGACTGCACCAACTCCCACTCGTGGGAGAAGATGGTCTCCAGGTACTTGTTGTCCCACTTGGTCGGGGTCGGGGTCCAGGCCCCTTCAAGGCCGGAGGTCATGGTGTACTGACCCAGGCCGGTCTCGTGGGTGTTGACCCAACCGAAGCCCTGTTCGGCCAGTCCGGCGCCTTCGGGCTCGGCGCCGACCGCCTCCTCCGTAGCATTGCCGTGCATCTTTCCGAAGGTATGACCACCGACGGTGAGGGCAACCGTCTCCTCGTCGTTCATGGCCATGCGACCGAAGGTCTCACGGATGTCCATGGCGGACTTGAGGGCATCCGGGATGCCGTTGGGCCCCTCGGGGTTCACATAGATCAGACCCATCTGGACTGCGGCCAGCGGGTTGTCGAGCACGCGGTTGCCCTCCTCGAAGGTGCCGGTATAGCGCTCATCCTTGGTATCGAGCCATTCCGTCTCCGGACCCCAGTAGACGTCGTCCTCGGGAGCCCAGATATCGGCCCGGCCGAAGGAGAAGCCGAAGGTCCTGAAGCCCATGGTCTCCAGCGCCCGGTTGCCGGCAAAGACGAACAGGTCGGCCCAGGAGATGGCCTTCCCATACTTCTGCTTGATCGGAGCCAGCAGACGGCGCGCCTTGTCCAGGTTGCCGTTGTCGGGCCAGGAGTTGAGGGGGGCGTAGCGTTGAGCCCCGGTGCCGGCCCCACCACGACCATCGTTGACCCGGTACGTGCCGGCGGCATGCCAGCTCATGCGGATGAAGAAGCCGCCGTAGTGACCCCAGTCGGCCGGCCACCAGTCCTTGGAATCGGTCATGAGAGCGTCGACATCGCGGGTCAGCTCATCAAGGTCGATGCTGGCCACTTCCTTGGCGTAGTCGAAGTCAGCCGGGAACGGACTGGAATGGGGGTGGTTCTGGTGGAGGATCCGAAGGTTCAGCTGGTTCGGCCACCACTTCTCATTCGACTGGTATTCACTTGAGGTGAGGGCACCCCATTCGGGCATTTGAGGCTTGCTGTCAGTCATGTATTCTCCTGATGTTCCGGATGGTTTGTGGGTGATGATAATTGGACTTCGAGGTCTCCGCCTGGGAGCACCCCAAGAACTCGGCTGTGGTTCAGGCCGCCTCGGCCCGGCAGTCGGGGCACACACCCCAGTAGATGACCTCGGCCTCGTCGACGTCGAATTTCCAGTCCTCGACCGGGTTGAGGCACGGGGTGTAGCCGACGGCGCAGTCGACGTCGACAAGGCGATCGCAACTGCGGCAGACGAGGTGATGATGGTTGTCGCCGACCCGATCCTCGTAGCGTGTCGGTGAGCCGGCGGGCTGGATACGGCGGATGATGTTGTTCTCGGCCAGCACGGTCAAGGTGTCGTAGACCGACTGCCGGGATATCGCCCCGATCTGTTGGCGCACGGCTTCGGCCACCTGATTGGCGCTGCAGTGGGGGTTGTCCGACACGGCACGAAGTACGGCCAGCCGTTGGGCCGTGACCTGGAGTCCGTGATCACGAAGCAGTTGTGGCAGCTCGACGGGCACGGCCCCTAGTCTTGGACAGATTTTGGACGATGTCAAGAATTGGCGGGAAAGAATTGTTGGAAGCAGTCTTCCCCCTATGACCGACCCTTTGTCTTTCGTGGGACGAGGAGAGACCAATGCGGCGGCTATGCGGGGCGAGGCTCGGACCCGTCCGACGCCGGCTCTGCCCCATCGTCGAGAGCGATGAGGGGAGCGGCCCATTGGGTGGTGGGATCGATGTCGATCAAAAGCGCCTTGGCCAGAAGAGTCAGCGGCACGGCCAGCAGCGCCCCCAAGGGGCCGATAACCCAACCCCAGAAGATGAGCGACAGGAACGTCAGCGTGGTCGACAGCCCGACGGCATCACCCACGAACTTCGGTTGGAGGATCGACTGGATGACGAAGTTGATGACGCTGTAAATGATGATGACCCACAGCGCAAGCGACCATCCCCCCTCGAAGAACCCCAGCAGGGCCGGCGGTATGAGACCGATGACGAAACCAATGTTGGGGATGTAGTTGGTGATGAACGACAAGACACCCCACACCAGGGCCAGCGGTATACCCAGGGCCCAAAGGGCTGCGACGTCAAGGGCGGCGACGATGAGACCGAACACCGACGAGACGACGAAGTAGGAGCGAGTGGAACCGGCGAAGTTTCGCAGCGCCTGGACCACTGTCGGCCGCGCCCCAGCCACGCGGCCGAGACTCCGCTCGAATTTGGCCGAGTCCATGACAACAAACAGCATGGTGATCACGAGCAGGCTGAAGGCGCTGAGGAGGCCGAGAACGCCGGACAACGCCGAGGTCACCTGGCTGGCCACCGTCCCCAGATCGATCGAGTCCAGCACGCCTTCCAGCTCCCCACCGCTCACTCCCACTTCTTCCAACAGGTCGGCGATGTCGCCTCGAGCGTTCTGGAGCTGGTCGGCGTAGGTATCGCCGGTGATCAATTGCGTCAACTCCGCCGCCGACCAGACCAGCGCAGCCACAATTGCGGCTACGACTCCGAACGAGGACAGAAAGGTGGCCAGGCCGGCCAACCAGGCCGGAACCCCCCGCCTGGTCAGCGCCCCGTGAATCGGGCTGACCGCCACCACCACCACGAACGCCATGAACACCGGGCCGACAATATCGGCGAACGCTCGGAGACCGGCCACGAGCACAATGCCGGCCGCCAGGGTCAGCATGACGTTCAGCCCTCTCGGCAAGATCGGTACTTGTTCATTGTGGTCGGTGACAGTCATCGACGACACTCCCTGGTTGTTTCCCGCTACGACACGGACCGCAAGGTCGAACTCATCTTGTCACACCGGACTGGTCGTTGATAGTTCCTCAACCGGAGGAGAGTGCGGCCTCGACGTTGAGCGGCGACGTGGGCTCGTCCCTCTCGCCTCGTCGTTCGAGCCCGGCTTCCGAGCGATGTATCCGTCAGTCGGCCCGAAGGCGTCGCCGGGTCCCCACCACCACCACGACGGCGACGGCGAGATAGATCCCGATCTTGATGACGTCGAAGTGGTCGGTCAGTGGCGGGTCGAAAAGGGCAACGCCATCCGGGGGATTGCGATACAGCGTCGAGTAGTGATTGGTGGCGGTGTGGAACAGCACCGCCGGCATCACGCCACCGTCGGCCCGCCCGGTCAGCCACACCATGATCGGCGTGAGGGTGAGAGTAATGCCATAGAGCGCAGCGACGGACTGATTCCCCCCATTCCACGAATCGAGCAGGTAGAGAGGCAGATGCCAGGTGCCCCAGAGAACACCGTGGACTAACGCCGCATACAGCGGCCGGAGCTCGGACAGCAGACCCGGCAGTCCCATTCCCTGCCAGCCGAACTCCTCGACGCCACTGCCCAGCCAGAACAGGAGGAAGACATTCACCGGTGCGGCGGTGATAGCCCAATACCACGGCGGGTCGGACGATAGCGCAGCCGATCCGTCCACCAGCCCGTATATCACTAGATGGGCAATCGATACGAGCAGGGGCAGGGCGAGGCCGCCGAGCAGCACCGCACCCCATCGGCCCCGAACACCGGCGACACGGCGAAACCACGACCAGGCACCCTCGGCCCGATGGGCGATGACGAGCGCTGAAAGCAGTGGACCATAGGCGCCGAGGACGATCAGCACATTCTCGAGCCCGCCAAGATCGGAAACCGCAGCCACCCCCCAGATGACCCAACTCACGGCGAAGGTCAGCGTATAGAAGGCCGCCGGCCGCACCGGCGTCGAACCGGCGACTTCCGGCTCATCGCTCCCGGCATCTTTCAACAGGGGCCTACCCGATCCCATGCTTCTCATTCAGAACCCGCACCGGATCAACCGAGTAGAGGCTCAGGTCCTCTTCACCGAGTCAGCAATCCGATCAGCCCCCTGCACTGAACCGGCAATCCGATCAGCGCACCGGCCGACTCTCGACCGCTGTCATCGACGGTCACATCATGCCGGTGAGGAACGAGGCCAGATTGTCGCCCAGAACATCGCTCAGGTAGCCGCCCTCCTGGACCAGCACCGTTGGCCGGCCGAGCTCGGCGACTGCCCTTGCGATCCGCTCGAAACCGGGCGTGGTGACCCTGAGCCCCTTCAGGGGATCGTGCTCCGAGGCGTCCAGCCCAAGCGCAACCACTAGATAGCCGGGGTCGAAATCCTCGATGCGAGCCCGGGCCCTGTCGAGCGCATCGAGGAAGTCGGCGTCACCCGAGCCTTCGGGCAATGGCAGGTTGAGGTTGTGACCTTCACCGTCTTCGGCGCCGATCTGATCGCTGTAGCCCCAGAAGAACGGGTAGTAGTCGACCGGATCACGATGGATCGAGATGGTCAGCACATCGGAGCGGTGATAGAAGATGTCCTGGGTGCCGTTGCCGTGGTGGACGTCGACGTCGAGTACGGCCACCCGACCGTTGGCAGCCCGGCCGACCGACACTCGAAGCCACTGGGCCGCGATGGCGGTGTTGTTGAGAAAGCAGAACCCGCCGGCCATGTCGGCAAAGGCATGATGGCCCGAGGGACGACACAGGCCGTAGGCGACACGTTCGCCGCCGGCCACGGCGGCGGCGGCCGACAGTGCCGTGTTCACCGAGGCCAGAGCCGCGGTGTAGGTGTTGGGGCCGATGGGGCAGGCGGTGTCGGCCATATGCCACCCGGCCCGACCCACGATGCTGTCCGGATAGCCGGCCGGATTCCGGGAAGGATGGATGTTGGCCACCACCTCGCCCGACTTCGCCCCGGCCAGGCCGCTCCATTCGTGATGGGCGTGGCGCAGGAACTCGAGATATCGGGCCGAGTGCACGGCGGCCACCGGCCCGAGCCCGAAGTCGGCGGGCCTTTGGGTTTCGACCCCGATGCGGTCCAAACCCTGCCGCAAACGGTCGATACGCTCCGGCTGGTCGGCGCTCGGGGTGGGAAGGCCCCGGACCAGGAAGAACTCGGGATCGTGCATGGCCTGGACCGGATCGAAGAATGCTGGCAGTGACATGATGGCAGCCAAGCATACTTCGGTGTGACGAGCGGCCTCCGGTGGTGGAGGATCGCCCGTGACCCGTCCCGTCTTCCTCGTCCTTCAGCCGTCGAGAATGGCGAGCAGCTCGGGGGGCGGGGTCTGCTCGATGCGGCGCCACGCCTCGTCATCGGTGCCGGCCAGGAATTCGAGCAACGGGTCGTCGGGCGAGATCGTTCCGTGGCGCAGGGCGATGTCGGCGATCCGCCGCACCTGGTTGAGATAGGTCTCGGTGATAGCCTCACCCTGTTGGGTCGAGGCGGCCTCGGAGTCGATGTAGGCAACGGCCGCAGGGGCGAGCGGGACGCCGCGGGCGACGGCGGCCTGAAGGAGTTCGACCTGATAGGGGAAGGTGTAGGTCTCGACATCGTCGATGATCCGGGCCAGGGCGTCCGAGTCGAAGGCCTTGAATGCCCGATTGGTGTCGACGATGATGGCGGCCAACTCTGGCAGCAGGTACTGCCAGATGGCGATGAACAGCGATCCCCGAACGGCTCGGGACGAACCGACCAGGGCCACCGAATCAGGCTCACGACGTGATCCGGCCACCACACCCAGACCGTCGTTGACGATCCCCGCCAACAACAGTCCGAGCTGATCAGGCAGGATCGACAGGTCGGCGTCATTGTCGACGATGATGTGACGGCGATCGGTGTCGAGATCGAGGCATCGGCGCATGCCGAACAGCACCGCTCCCCCCTTGACGCTGCGCCGGTCACCGTCCTTGGCCGTGAGACCGGGGGGAACATGGGGATCGCCGATTTGGCGGGCCTCCTCCAGAAACAGCACCTCATGCCGATCGTCCCAGCCGGACAGGTCGGAGAGAATCTCGGCCGCCAACGCCCCGGAGCCGTCGGGGCACCCGTCGTCGATGACCACCAGCCGGGTCCGGACCTCGGGATTGAGCCGGCTGATTCGATCGAGGGCTGCCGCCTTGTACCGGATCGAGTCCTCCCCGTGGGGGTGCCGATGCCGGGGCTGCATGCGACCGGTCTCCTTGTAGACCGGATTGAGCAGGGTGACGACAACCGGCTCGTCCAGTGACCGTATGGTCGCTCGAGATTCGACGATCTTCAGTGCGACCCGAAGTCCGACGGCCCGGTCGGGACGCTCTGCCAAATGGCGATCGAGCTCGGAGACCGACTCGAGTCCACCCGGCCCCAGTTCGGCTTCGACCCGGTCGACATAGGCGGCGAAGTCACCGGTCGATGTGTCATAGGCCTCGACCACCGGAGGGGAGGCGGCGATGAGCGCGTCGAAGCAGGGGGCTGTATCGGGCATGGTCCAAACCTACATCCCCGGTCAAGCCCATGCCGGGACGGTTCGCCGTGGCCGGCCGAACGCACAGCCCAGACCGTGGCCGTGCCCCTCAGCGCGGCTCGAAGATCAGCTCGTGGTCGTTGCCGGTCAGCACCAGACGTTGGGCGGTCCGAGGGTCGTCGAAACCGAACTCGGTGATCCCGCTCAGGGCCGACTCGTAGACCGCAGCGGCTGCGTCGAAACAGCCCTCCTGTTCACCCTCGATCGGTCCGAACTCGATGGTGCCGGTGCCGATCTCCAGGGGGCCGCCGTAGCGGTTGCAGAACAGCTCGCCCTCGTAGGAGCCCGGGGTGAGGATGAGGGTGATGATGCCCTCGCCGTCGGCCTCGGGATCGTCGGGGTCGGGCAGCTCGATCGGTCCCTCGGGTGTGTAGGCCTCGACCAGCACCCATTCGGCATCGGCCAGCAGCTCGGCGTCGGAGGGCACCGGCTCGCCCAGCAGGGCCGCCACTTCGTCCTCGGTTGTCGCCCGGTAGACCAAGACTTCGCTGCCCCTGGAGGTGAGGGTCAGGCGATCACCTTGGAGAGTGGGCACAAACCCGTCGCCCAGCACGGTGACGACCAACCCGTCCTGATCCCACAGGGAGGTCGGGCACTCACCGTCGGCGGCGAAGTTGGGGAAGACGATCTGGTTGCCGGACACGATGTAGTCGCCCGACAGCTCACGGCAGCCGGTGCTGCCGGTTACCGTCCCGTCCTCGGCCAGCACCAGGGTGGCGGGATCACCCAGCGGAACCCGTGTCTCCTCGCCCTGGCTCAGTGACTCCAGCAGCCAGAGCCGGCCCACGATGCCGTCGATCGGGACCGGGTCATTGAGCCGGAATATCAGCTCGGTCGACGGGCCGGACAGGGCCAGCTCATCGACCACCAGGTCGATCCCGTCGACATCGCTCAGAGCGGCCAGATAGGCCGACTCGGCGGCCCGCACCTCGGGTTGGCAGCCCATGGCGGTCATCGAGAAATTGTCGATTCCCAGCGTTGAACCCTCGATGAAGTACTCGCCGCCATACTCGTTGCAGGCCGCCGTTCCACCCAGGGTGTCACCGTCGAAGACGAGCGTGATCGGAAAGCCGTCGACGAGCACGATCTCGCCGTCCGGCCCGGCCCCGGCCAGCAGCGTCCACGAAGTTCCGACCATCTCGCCCCCGTCGACCGTGCCCGGCGGAACGTCCTCGGTCACACCATCGTCGACCGGTTGCCCGCCCGTCGTGATGTCCATCGACTCCTCACCACAGCCCGCCGCCAACAGCATGAGAACAGCGCAGGGCACGAGCAGGAGACGCCGGAGCACGAACCCGATGGTAGAGGAGCCGGGAGACCCGATCGGGTCGGGTCCCACAACGAGGCGCCCGGACTCGATCGGCGGTAAGCACGAGGGAACTCCCCCAGTGGGACTTCGTCCACTCGAGGGATCCCACGAGGAGACCCCCGGTCTCCCACGAGCCGAACCCGACGCTGTTCCAGAAAACGCTCGGGGTCAACGACTTCTACTTCGGTGCCGAGGACTGGCCGTATCCCCTCGGCCATATGCAGATGCTCGGCAAGAGCGACGCATCGACCGTGGCCAGGCTCATGCCCGATGCCGACGACCCGGTCGACCTGGCACGCCACACGGTGGACTTCTGGTTCCAGACGGAGGACCTCGCGATGGCGGAGAACCGAGTCGTCATCGACGACGACGGGACGATCCGCCTCATCTACACCGAGACGAATCTCGAGTCGCATGAACGCCTCATCGCCAAGTTCAAGACGCTGCTCAACAGCGTGGGGTGCAAAGACGAGATGGTGCCGTTCCCGGAATACGCCGGTGGACGCAAGTCGATAGCCGGCGTGTCCCATCAGTGTGGCACCGTGCGTTTCGGCCGCGACCCAGCGACGTCGGCACTCGACGTCAACTGCAGAATGCACGAACTCGACAACCTGTACGTCGTCGATTCGAGTTTCTTCCCGTCGAGTGGTGCGGTGAACCCGACACTGACGATCATCGCCAACGCGCTGCGTGTAGCCGACCATCTCGAGGACAGGCTCTCCGGGGGATGAGGCCCCGCCGGGGCGTTCATGAAGACCCGGATTCGGTCAGGAACCGGCCCGAACAGAGAGAGAGCTCACTCAGATGGCGATGACCTGGGAGGCGCGAAGCAGCCGGGACAGCAGTTCGCCGTCACCGTCACTCACCCTGATCACCGAGTCGGGTTCGGCTCGGCGGGCCGCGACTCTGCAGTAGTCGACGACATCGATGACAAGGAGGTTGGCGTGGGGACCAGGGCCCCACAGGTCGAAGGTCCCGCCACCCGGCCCGGTGAGCACCAGCCGGGTTGGTGCCGGCTCGAGGTCGGTCCCCAGGGCGAACAGAATGGGCAGTGCGTTTGCCGACGCCGACGACATGGTCCTGAGCTCACCCGGATCGGGGGGGTCCAGCGGCCGACCGGTGGCTCGACGGATGTCCTCGGCGTGGGTCCACAGCTCGAAACACCGGGTGATCAGGGCGCTCCCGGCGTTGAACGGCCACCCGTGCATCGGCGCTGGTGACTGTGGATCGAACCGTTCCGAGAACACGTGATCCTGGACATGGCGGACGGCTCTACGCCATCGATCGATTGTCTCCCCCGGGGGGCCGGAAACCATCTGTTCGATCTCGGCGTCGTCCATGGCGAGGTGATCGACGGCCGCCGGGTCGTCGATCGGCCGGGGCGGACGGCCGGTGAGGCCGAGCTGTCGGGCCGTGTACTCCTCCACCACGACCAGATGGGCCAGCAGCCCATGGACGGTCCAGTCGTACGGTTGGGCCCGGGCGGTCCACTCGTCGGGCTCGAGCTGGTCCAGCAGCATGTTCAGGGCTGCCACCCGCCGCTGGTAGATCGAGCCGACGTCCAGTCCGTCGAGTCCCCGGCGTGGGCGGTCGTCAACCGCTTCCAGCACAGCATCGCGGATCGCCGGCGGCGGCGTCTCGGCCGCCAGCTCGGCCAGGGAGGCCAGGATGTAGGCCATACCCGGCTCACCCCCCAGATCGTCGATGTGCTCGTCCGTGCTCACGTTGTTTCCATCTGCTCGTCGCGCCCGAGGCCGTCGGCCAGCCGCTTCAACCCCAGGCGGATTCGGGATTTCGCCGTGCCCTCACTCGTGCCGATGGCAACGGCGACCTGTCGAAAGGTTAGCCCCTCGAAGTAGGCGAGCTGAATCGCTCGGCGCTGGTCGGCCGGTAGGGCCTCCAGCGCCAGGCGAAGACGTTGTCCTGCCATCATGGCCAGGGCCGACTCGGCGACGTCGGGTGACGGCACTGGCTGGAATCGATTGGCCCGCTCCTCCCGGGCCGTTCGACGGCCCTGCCGACGGAGGTGATCGATACATCGCCGGCGGGCCACCGTTACCAGGAAGGCCCGTAGAGAGCCGCGGTCGGGGTCGATCCGCTCGGGATGATCCCACAGCGTGACAAAGACCTCCTGGCAGATGTCCCGCGCCTGGTCGGTTCCGACCAGGCGCGTCGCCAAGCCGTACACCACCGGCCCGTACTGATCGTAGGCGGCAGCCAGCGCCGAATCGTCACCGGCCGTGATGCGGTCGAGCAGCTGGTGCTCCCAGGCGCTGGCTGACGTTGCCACCAACGCCCAGCGTAGACCACGGTTGAGGCTTCTGGCTCGGTGTGGGGGGCATTCGGCGGCAGCCTCGATCATCGTCGATCAAGCGAACAAGGGAGACGTGAGCCCGTTCCGCATGGCCACCTCGACGATTCCCGGGAAGGACTCCTCGCTCGGCTCGCCCGGCTCGACGTTGGCATCGAAATCGGCAAAGAACATCGAGGCTCGGTGACCCGACGTGATCACCTGGACGCGGGCCCCGTGACTGAGAATGCGGTAGGAGTGCAGGGTGCCGGCCGGAACCGTGACGACGTCCCCGGGCCGGACCGTCGTCTCGGCGTCGTCCATGGTGACCAGGACATCGCCTTCGATTCCGATGTAGGCCTCGTCCCACGGGTGGGCGTGGGGCGGTGGTCCGGACTCAGCCGGTCCTGTCAGCTCGAAGATCTCGAAGCCTTCGCCGGCGCGCTTCACCTCGATGGTGTCGGCCAGAACCTTGAGGGTCGCCCCCTCGAGCCGGTCGGCCCGGGCCGACATTGCCCGCTCGTGGATGGCGTAGTCAAAGACGTGCTGGAAGCTCACCACCTTCCCGTCGGGGCCGAAACGCCATAGGTGGACCTCCTGGGTCGGTGGCACCTCCCCGCCATCGATGATCCGGCCGGCATGCATGACGGGCACCGCCACCAGATCACCACCGTCGCACAACGCCTCCGGCTCGAATCGGGTCAGCTCCAGATTCGCCATCAGGTCGGAGAAGAACTCCGCCACCTCCTGTCGACCTCGGCGCTCTCGAAGATACGGGATCCCTGTGTCCCGCAACCCTCGGTCCCACTCCACATCGTCGGCCAGACATTCGAGAATGGCCGGAACGTCTCCACGACCGAATGCCTCGTAGATCAACACCACCGTTTTCATGTTGTCAGCCATTGCTGTTTCTCCTTCGAAACGGATCCGCTCCCCACTGGAACGGTCTCCTGAGCAAAGTTCGCCACCAGAGCGAGAACGGATCACCGGTCAAATGAGCTGCGGTGAACCCGGGGCGGGCACATGAACCTCATACCTCGGCCCTCCGCCGGGCTGGTTCCAGGGCCGAAGGAACGCCGGAAGGGCGGCCGATCGGCCGCCCTTCTTCGCCACTGGTTTTCGCTGCCGCTGGCCACATGACAGCTTGCGAGCCTGTGAACTCGATCTTGGCACGGCTGCCAGGGCCGGTCAGAGCCAGACAGGCGTCATCGGCTCGTGGTCGTTCCCCGGGGCGAGCCCATCTTCTTCGAGGTAGGGCGGAGTACGCCCCCGGGCTGATTCGTCAGGATCTGGTCCGATCAGAGATCGGCCGGCCGCAGCACGAAACTGATGCCGTGGGCGATTCCGTTGCTGGCCTGGATGTCGAGCTTGCTGCGAACCAGGAACGGGTTGACGTCGTCGGGGTCGTTGTCAACCAGCTTGGCGGTGCCGAACCGGGGATAGGGGTAGACCTTGATGTCGCCGCCCTGCAGGGTGGTGAGCGCAGTACCCTTGGGCACGCTCAGCGCCGCCGCCGAGTCGATCTGACCCGAGACGGCGTGATAGAGGATGACGGTCTCGAGGGTGCCGGGTGCGGACGTTTCGAGTTCGACGAGCTTGTCGAGAATCCTTGCCTCACTGGCGAACCAATAGCGGAATCCATACAGGTCGGCCACGAGTGCCTGGAAGGCACGGTCGTTCGGTATGAACACGGTGAGGTCGGCATCGGGATTGTCGAGCGCCTCGCTCAGACCGGCCGCAGCGACACCGGCGGCCAAGATATCGAAGTCGTACCAGTTGCGGTCGGTACCATCTCCCTGCGCCTCGAGGATGTCGGCAAGGGTGGGGCCATCCTGGGCAGCCGCCGGGGCTGCGATGGCCGTACTGCCGAGCAGACGTGAGCACCGCCGCAGCAATTGCGAACTTACGAAACATCATGGTCAGGTTTCTCCTTGTTAGAACGCCCCGCCGGACGCACCGGGATAGTAGGGCCCTGTACGAACAAACCGGACGTCTGGATGCATGGACCTGCCACCACCAGCGCGTTCACCGCGAGGACTGTGGGCTGTCGGCCGCTTCTCCGCAGTCCGGAAGAGGCCTTCGTCGCCGGACGCAGGGGTCCGGCGATGCAGGCCGAGACCGGGCGAGTTCAGAACTCGATGACGAGCCTGCCGCGGCCGTGGCCTTCGCTCAGACCGGCGATGGCTTGCGGCGCCTCTTCGAGTGGGTAGGTGGCGGTGACGACCGGGGCGAGCTCGTTAGCTTCGAGACTGCCCTTCAGGGCAGCAAGGTCCTCGTGGCCCCTGGTCTGTATGAGTGCGATCAGTCGTTGATCGATGAACCGCGACAAGATGGAGGCCCGCAGCCAGCGGCTCAGCGCCTTGAACCAACTCTGCTGCGATGTGGGAACGCCCGACTGGCCGACCATGACGAGTGTCCCGTCGGGACGCAACGCACAACGCAGTTCGGTCAGGGTCCGGTTCCCGGCCATGTCGAGGATCACGTCATAGCGATGGTCACCCCGGGCGAAGTCATCCTCCGTGTAGTCGATGGTGTGATCGGCCCCGAGGGACCGCACGAGGTTGAGGTTCCTCTTGCTGCAGACCCCGGTCACGGTGGCTCCCCGAGCCTTGGCCAACTGGACGGCGAAAGTGCCCACGCCGCCCGACGCACCGACGATCAAAACATCGTCACCCGACCCGACGCCTCCCTTGCGCAACGCCTGCAATGCAGTCAACCCGGCCATGGCCACTGTTGCCGCGCCGGCGAAATCCAGGTTTGCCGGCTTGGCCACCAACGCCTTTTCGGCGACCGAGACATACTCGGCGAGGGCACCCGTCGACCATCCGAACACCGCATCACCGGGCTGAAACCCGGTCACCTCGGCGCCGACGGCCTCGACCTCTCCGGCAAAGTCCAGGCCGGGAACATGCGGCTTCGAAGTGCGTACCCGGGTCACCAGCCGGCCGATCGACCGCACCGCCGCCGGCAGGTCCCAGCCATACATCTTGGCCGAGGCGGCCCGGACCCGCACCAACACCTGGTCATCGCCGACATCGGGCATGTCGACGTTGTCGATGCGTACCGCTCCTTCCGCCGACACGAACCGGTCCTGAACCAGCGCCCTCATCTTGGTGGAAGTGCTCTTCGCCATGTCTCAACCGTCGCATCGACCTCGATCCAGTGGAAGGGAACAAGGTCATGTTGCTCTCGGCCGATCGGGTGCCCCGTCCAGACCTTCGCAGGCACCCCATCGACGGCGGCCACGCCGGCCCGACGTGATGGAGGTGGGGAATTCGTCGGGACCGTCGACTGTTTAACCCTCCCATGAACCTTCTGAGAAACAAACATCTGCTCGGTGGAGCCGGTGTTGTCGTGTTGGCGATCGCAGCCTGGCTGGCATTCGGCTTCTTCGGAATCCAGGCCACCTTCACCGACAACGAGGTCAACGAGGCGGGACCGGTCTTCACCGCAACCGACGCCGAACAGGACGCAGTCGCCGCCAGCGACGAGTTCCAGGACGCAATGGCGGAGTCGAACGAGAACATGTCCGAGGCCGACGAGTCGGTCGAGGACATGGCGCAGGACTCCGCCGGCGAGATCCTCACCGTTGCCACCGGCGATTTCGGGGGCGAATCCCGCTACACCATCACCGGCGAGGCCCTGGTCCTGAACGACGGCGGGCCCCAGCGGTTCCTGCGATTCGAGAATTTCGAGTCGGACAACGGGCCCGATCTCAAGGTCTACCTGCGGGCCGCCGGCGGAGACTTCGTCAGCCTCGGTGACCTCAAGGGCAACGTCGGAGATCAGAACTACGAGATCCCACCGGAGGTGGACCTGGCGGTATTCGACACCGTCGAGATCTGGTGCGAACGGTTCGGAGTGGGATTCGGCTCGGCACCGCTGACCCTGACCTGATCAGAGATCCGCCGGCCGCAGCACAAACTGATGCCGGGCGATTCCGTTGCCGGCCGGAGAGCCGTCATAATCGACGGATGATCCCGGCAACCGTGTGGTCCTCCCGACCGTGGTTACCGAAGAGATGCCAGGGTGGCCTGCTCGGCGGCATCGACGTGAGCCTGGATGGCCTTGTCGTAGTTGTATCGAAGTTTGGCCAGATCGTTGTAGCGGCCTGCAGGTTTGCCGGTCGGGAGCACGCGAACGTCGACGTCGTCGCCGACGGCCTCGAGTTCGCTGTGGAAGCGGTGCCGGCGGGCGATCTCGAACGACACCATGGCCACATCCCACGGATGGCGGGGCGCCTTCAACGGGTCATCGATATGGCCGACATGCAGGACGTAGATCTCGGTTGCCCCCAGCTGGATGGCCCGAGAGACGGGGATGGAATTGACCACGCCTCCGTCGATGTAGTGTTTGCCCTCGACCGCGACCGGGGGCAGAACACCGGGGAGGGCACACGATGCCAACACCGCGTCGAGAACCGAACCTTTGGTGAACCAATGCTCGGTCGAGGTTTCTATGCAGGCAGCGCAGGTCTGGACCTCGATATGAGCCTCCTCGAGTTTCGAGTACGGCACCCACTGCTCGATGAGGTTGGCCAGCGGTTCGTTGGTGTGGAAATGTGTCCAGTGGTCGAACAGGTGGCGAATCCGTGCGAACAGGGATTCGCCGAACAGTGAGGAGGCCTCCATCTGCTCCCACATCCGGGTCAGTCGCTCCACCGACTCGTCGACCGGGGCCGAGGCCAGGACGACGCCATTGAGGGCACCGATCGATGTTCCCACGATCAGGTCGGGCCTCAGACCCTTGGTGACCAGAGCCTTGGCCATACCCACTTCGGAGGCACCTCTGAGGCCTCCTCCGCCGAGGACCCACGCCGTCTTGCGCTCACGTTGGGGCACGACTTCAGCCTACCGGTCGCAGCTGTCGTCGGTTCCAGCCGGTGGTCGACCCACCGGAACGGATGGAACCAGGCCACAACCCAGACACGGGGACCTGGACCGGGGCGAACCGCGGCGCATAGAATCGGGCAGCGATCCGATCTGCCGAATGGATGTGCTCGTCGGTCATGGAATATGTGCCCCCACGTTGGATCCGCCGACTCGTTCTCACGCCCATCGTCTTTGTTGTGGCGTTGATCCTCACTGTCGCCTCACCGCTCATTCATCTGGTGGCGGTGACTCTAGACCTGATACTCGACCGTCGACGGTTCCGCATCACCCGGCTGGTCGGTATCGGCCTGGCTTTTTGTGTGGCCGAGGTCTTTGGCCTGTTCGCGCTCTTCACTGTGTGGGTGGGAAGCGGTTTCGGTCTCTTCATGGACCGACCGTTCTGGGTCAAGGCCAACAATCTCCTCGCCGGCCAGTACATGGAATTGGTGACGCGGGCCATCATCTTCTTTGTCGGCTTCGAGTTCTCGCTCACCTTCGACACCCGTGCCCGAGAGGCGCAGCTCCTCTTCGCCCGTCACGCCGGACCGGGGGACGCGCTTCGCCTCATGAAGATCGTCTTTCGCGATATGGATCGTCACTGCCACGCCGTCGGGGCGGCCAAGCTTCAGTGGGACCCGTTTCTCGACATTGCCGGTGAGCGACTCGGGTTCCACTACTTGAACCAGAACCCCGCCGACACCGCGCTCGAGCTGGACAGGATCAGGCGGCTCACCGCCGGTATGGGCAACGGTGAAACACTGATCCTCTGTCCCGAGGGGGGCAACTACACACCAAAACGGCGGGAACGGCGAATCAGCCTTGAACGATCACGTGGTCGTGAGCACCGAGCCGAACTGGCCGAGTCCTTGAAACACACCCTGCTTCCCAAGACGGGGGGCGTCATGGCCGCCATCGAAGGAGCCCCGGGGGCAACGGTGGTGTTTCTCGGCCACGCCGGGTTGGACGATATTCACAGCTTCGGCGCCCTGTGGCGGCTGATGCCGCTCAATCGCACGGTCGTGGCTCACGGTTGGACCGTCTCACTGGCCGACCTACCTCCCGATCGAGCCGGACGATCCCGGTGGCTGCTCGACCATTGGAGACGGGTGGACGACTGGATCGATGAAATCTTGACCACCCAGGCTGCGGCCAAGGCGGAATCGTGAACCCGTCCCCCTCGGCACCCTGCCTGGATCAGTCGTTCTTCCTCGGCACCCTGTCGCTACCCGTCGTCCGAACCAATCGTCGTCCCCTGCCGCCCATGCCGCCATCTGGTTGTTTAACCTTGAGCAATTGTTGTCGCGACTTCAACCCCCTGCGGTTCGTCAGGTATGCATGGGATCAATGGCGGTTAGCCGCGCCGAGCGCGAACGACGAGAGGGCAAGCGCAGGTTGGCGGCGATCGTCGGGCTGGGCGGTCTCGCCCTGCTCCTGGCCATCGCCTACTGGTGGGCGGTCGGCCAGGCCGAGCCCGCCCCGGTAGAGGTGTCGGTGACTCTCGCTCCCACCACGGCACCTCCTCCCCCGGTGTCGGAACCGTCGTCGGTACGCATCGAGCGTGACGGCATCAGTGTGCTCGTGGACGGCACGGTGCAAACCGAATCGGAACGCGATGCCCTGGTAGCGGCCGTCACCAACTCGGGTCTCGAGGTCGACGACCGGATCGCCGTGTCGCCCGACGTGGACGATTCCGATCCCAGAGTCGTGGCCGCCCTCCTCGCACCGCTGCTCGACGGCACCGACGACGGCGAGCTGGCCCTGCTCGACGGTGTGGTCACCATCACCGGCGAGGCCTTGGATCCGGTGGAGGCCGAAGAAATCCAGTCCGCCATCGACACGGCGACCGCAGCCGGGCTCACGGTTGACGACCAGACGACGATCCGGGTCCTCCCCGAGGCGGTACAAATCGTCGAACTGCAAAAGGAAATCGACCAGATCTTCGAACTGGCCCGGGAAATCGAAGGCCAGTATCCAAACTTCGACGTCAGTGTCGAGCAACTCAGTACGGGAGCCAAGACAACCCTCGATCGTGTTGCTGTGGCTTTCCGCCGCTACCCGTTGCCGGCGGCCGACGTCATCGGCCACACCGACTGGACCGGGTCGGAGGCCACCAATCAGGCCCTCAGCGAGGCGCGGGCCGAAACGGTGATGGACTACCTCGTCGGTGTCGGCGTGGAGCCCGGTCGTCTCACGGCGATCGGGCGGGGTGAGAGCGAACCGTCGGCCGACAACAACACCGAAGCCGGTCGGGCCGAGAACCGTCGGGTCGACTTCCTCGTCAAGAAGCGGGAACGGTGAGGCGAGGGCCGATCCGTGTTCCCCTACTTCGTTCCGATCAGCCTTCTGGTTCTCGCCGGCTTCACCTTGGGCCTTCTGGTCGGCTGGCTGGTCTGGGGATCATCGAAACCGGCCGCCAATCGGGAGCCAGAAGAGCCTGAAGGCCCGGAGGAACCAGAGGAGCGGCAGGAATCGACTGAGCCGCAGGAGCCGGATGAACCACCGCAACCGAATGAAACGCAAGTGGCGGCGCCGGCCGGCCTGCATTCGGTGTCCCCTGAGTCGACCCCTGACCCTCCCATCTGGCAGGTGAGGGAGGTCCCCGCGTTCGATGGGTCCGGGTCCGGGGTGTACCCGAACGGTCGTCTCCCTCAGGAGTCGACGAGGTCGATCGGTCGATAGCCCTTCTTGATCCGCTCGATCCGGTAGTGCGAGTCGGGCTGATCAAGGTAGGAGGGCCGGAAGGGCGGTGGCGCCAGGACGCGGCGCCGTTGCAGCTCCTCGATCACCGAGGCGTGCACGGTGGCGATCTTGCCGACGAACAGGGTGTCGAGGCGACCGCCGCCGGCCAGGTAATCGATAACCGTGGTCAGACCGCGCAGGTACACCGAGTCCTTCGTCAGTCCGCCGCCACGAAAGACCCGCATCGTGACCAGGAAGGCCATCCGCTCGGAAAGCCCATACTCGTCTCGCAGGAGACGGAAGGTGTCGACAAACGTGGCGCCGTCGAGCAGGGCGGCGACCGCTTCGACGCGGGCGGCCAGGATTCGAAGTCGACCGGCGGTGAGCCCGCCGACGAGGTACTCGACGAAGACGGCCAGTCCTTCCTGGAGCTCATCATGGCCGGCGAGTCCGGTGGCGAGAAGCCTGAACGGCTGCGCCCGCCCATTCCAATACGTCAACACGTGGGTGCCGACCTCATGCTGGATGAGGGGTTCCACCCGGTTGGCAGGGAACGACATATTGGCGCCCACGATCAGGTTGCCGGACGACACCATCAGCGATGCGGCTTCCTTCTCGACGACGATCCGGCCACCCATCTCGGCCGCGGAGTGATGCAGCCGGTCGAACTCATCCTGAGCTCGGGCGATGAACTCGCCGGCGGTCACGCTGCGCTGGGCACGCTGCCCACTGCCGGCGGGAAGGTCGTGGAGAATGCCCTGTGCGGATTGCCGCACGTCGTTGGTGAGGCGGCCGTACAGCCCGAGGCTGGTGTGGACGAACCGCTTTCGTTCCCGCTCGGCCAGCAGCGTCAGCTTCAGGTCGAGTTCTCGTCGCTTCTCTCTGAACAGCTGATCCAGAACCGGGTCCTCGACCCGTTCGATCTTGATGTTCCAGAGCCGGCGTTTGAGCAGGTCGGGGTCGACGGTCATCGGGCGGTAGTGGAACCGCGGTGCCCGCTCGAACTTGGACCGGCGGAAGGTGTTATAGGCACGTTCGGTGTTGACCGGTGTGACGGCCATGAGCAGATCGAATGACTCGGCAACGTCGGCGAGCTGCTGATCGACCCGCTTGACGGCGGCCACGAAGGTCCGCCGACCGAGTGCGTGATAGTGCATCGACCGATCGTTGGTTTCGGCCTGGGCGAATTCGAACGCAGCTTGTTGGAGACAGCGAGCCATGAGCCGGGCCAGTGTTCTCGCTACCAGGGGCAGCACCTCCCCGGACTCGGGGTCGAGGTAGATCGGGGCGACCTCGACGCCGAGGACGGTGCCGTCCAGTTCCTCCGTGGCCTTCGCCGGCAACAGCTGGGAAAGGCCTGGTGGTGAGAGCTTCGTGCCGGGCACCCGCTGCACGGTCGCCGCCTGCTTCATGATCTTGATGCCCCCGAGGGAGGCGACGAGTTTGTCGACCGTGCTCGAACCGTGCCCGTTGTTGCCATAGTGGACAGCGAAACCGGGTTTGGCCACGGCCGCAACCGAATCGCGATGGTGCTCCGCCTTGGCCCCGGGCCAGAGCTCGATGACCAGCACCGCACCGAACGCCTCGGAGAGCTCCGACGTGATCGCTTCGACCAATCTGTTGGTCTGCGCCCTCTCCCGCTTCGAGGCGGGTGCGATGAGATACGACGCGCCACCGGTCAGGATCGTCGAAAACACGGGGTCGGTTTCGCCGGCGGACGGCCGGTAGACGAACAGGAACGGGAGTTGTCGATCGATATTCACCAGACCGTGATCGGGGAGATTCTCCCGAATCGGTCGGCCCTGGCGAAGCCGCCCGACGATCGAGTCGATCAGCTCCTGGTCCAACCGCATCTTGGCTACGTTCGGCAACTGGCTCTCCGCTTGTCGATGGCGAGCGACGGAACCGATCGTGACGACGTCCGTCGAGTCTCGCACCGCTCCGATCCTAGTCGGCCGCGCCCTCCACCTTTACACCGGATTCAAACGGACCGTAGACTCGGTCACCACCATCTGCGGGCATATTGGACGGGCAAGGAGGAGGCCCCGTGCGTATCGGGTTCGTCGTCAACAACATCAAGACCGAGGAGACAGGCTACACGACGACTCGTCTCGGTGTGGCGGCAACGAACCGCGGTCACGAAGCATGGGCCATCAATGTCGGCGATCTTGCCTACGACCCCGACGAGTTCGTGCGGGCCACAGCGTATCGAGTGCCCAAGAAGCGGTACAAGGACGGTGTCGGATACATCAGGGATCTTCACAGTCGCAGCGTGATCAAGGAACGGGTGACCGTTGACGAATTGGACGTGCTGTTTCTGCGGAACGTGCCCTCCGACGAGAAGGGCAGACGGGAATGGGCGAAGACCGCCGCGCTTGACTTCGGTCGAGTGGCGATGCGCCACGGGGTGATCGTGCTGAACGACCCCAACGGCCTGGCCAAGGCACAGAACAAGATGTACTTCCAGTTGTTCCCCGAGGAGGTCAGGCCCGCGACGCTCATCAGCAGAGACCACTCCCTCATCCGTGATTTCGTCAACGACCAGGGCCGCGCCGTTCTCAAACCGCTCCATGGCTCGGGAGGCGAGAACGTGTTTCTCGTCCGAGCCGACGACCAGGCGAACCTGAACCAGATCATCGACGCAGTGGCCCGAGACGGGTACATCATCGCTCAGGAATACCTCACCAGGGCCGAGGAGGGCGACACCCGACTCTTCCTCATGAACGGCTTGCCCCTCCGCCACAAGGGACGCTTCGCCGCCTTCCGCCGAGTTCGCTCGGGCGGCGACATGCGATCGAACATCCACGCCGGCGGAAGCTTGGCACGGGCCAGGTTGACCGACGACGACTTCCGCCTGGCCGAGATCGTTCGACCCAAACTCGTCCAGGACGGCATGTTCCTCGTCGGCATCGACATCGTCGGCCACAAGCTCATGGAAATCAACGTCTTCAGCCCCGGCGGGCTGGGATCGGCCCAGAAGCTCGAGGGCGTCAACTTCACCGAGGCGGTGATCGACAGCCTCGAGCGGAAGGTCCGCTACATGGGCTTCTACCAGCGCAACTTCAACAACATCGAGATGGCAACCCTGTAGGCTCCCCGGCCTGGGCGACGGCGAGCCGATCGGCCGGCAGATCTGACGTCACACACACACGAACCCGACGCGGCTTGTTTCCGAACTGGCCAAGACCACGTGAGCGAAGACCGGGGCGACCACTGCTGTGTTGCCGGCCGAGCTTGATCTCCCGGGGCCTTCCGCATGCCGTGACCTTCGCCTCTACCCGATCAGGCATCTTTCGACGACAGTGAGAGGCAGGTCCGGACGGGAGGTGTGAGATGAGGTACTTCAAAGAACCGGCGCAACGAATCGGCTGGTTGTTCGTGCTGGCCACGGCGGCAGGCGTGTTGAGCGTTGTGGTGATGTCGTCAACCCTCGGAGACGACGATCTGCTCTCGGCGGTGTATTCCAATCAAGGTTCGATGATCGCCGGCGAGATGCTGATCTTCGTGATGTTGGCAGCAATGGTCGGCACGGCCGTTCTACTCTTTCCCGTCCTCAGGGCTGACAGTGAAACACTGGCGCTGGGCTATGTGCTGGCCAGAACACTCGAAGTGGTGGTCCTCGCTGTCGGGCTGGTCGCCGGGCTTCTGTTGGTGCCACTCAGCTGGGATTTCGCAGCGTCCGACGGCGCAGACATGGCAGGGGCCTCAGTGCTGGCAGAATCACTCAAGCAAGCCAGTGATTGGACGGGCTATCTGGGCGCCCAGATGATCTTCAGCCTCTCTGCGCTGGTGCTGAATTGGGCATTCTTCCGAAACGGGCTGATCCCCCGCTGGCTGTCGTTGTGGGGCTTGATCGGTGTGCCACTGATGTTCGCATCCGGTCTCCTGGTGATGTTCGAATCACTCGACTCGAATGCATCAACGCTGAACCTGCTGGTCGTACCCCTCGCCGTTCAGGAGATGGCCATGGCCCTCTGGCTGATCGTGAAGGGATTCAGCGACGTCACCACGGACGAACCGGCACCCATGGCACGTCGCCAGCCGGCTGCCGCACGATGACGGCGGCGAATCGCCACGTCACGAGACAGGACAATCACTGGGCGCCGGCCAATCCCAGTCGGTTCACACCACCTGAGTTCGGCCCGCTTCGGGGCATCGATCATGATCAGGTTCCCGCCCTCGGTTCCGACCTCCCGACACGTTGGAGCAGGATTGTCTACGGCGTCTTGCGGGCGAAGACGATGTCCTGACGGTTGTTGGGGTCGACGAACAGACCGGGCGCTTGTGGGAAGTCCACCGCCAGGCCGAGGTTGTTGGCCACGGTGAACGCCGCCACGAAGTCGTCGCCGGCGGTGTCGAGCCCGACGTAGTCACCGGGGAAGTAACCCCGCGGCCCCGTAAGGACCATCTGACGCATGTCAAACGAGTCGTGGGTCAGGCGTTGCTCACCCATCGGCTCTAGGCTTCCATCGAAAAGCGCAAGATGGACGTCGGTGCTCAACTCGACATCGCCCGAGACAAAGTTGCGGAAGTCGTAGTACAGGACCCCGACGGTGCCGTCGTCGTTGACGGACACGGCCGGGAGGAACGACTGCACGAGTTCGCTCTGGGAGCTCACCCGGATCGGGGTCGACCAGGTGAACCCGCCGTCTCCTGATCGGGACACGACCACCTCCACCAGACCCTCGCTGTTTGCCTGCTGCCACGTCATGTACAGCGCGCCGGTCGAGTCATCGACGGCGATGTCGGGAATCTGACTGGCATCACGTACCGGGATTCCGAACTCGGGGTCGAAGGCGCCGGCGGGAACGAACTCGTCGACCGCGATGTCCATGCGATCCCAGTGCTTGCCACTGTCGGAGGACCGGAACAGCGCCTGTTCGAAGGTGACCACCACGTTCCTCTGATCGAACAGGATGCGGTAGAAGGCGTTCACCAGCGTCCCGTCCGGCAGCACCACGATCTGGGCACCCTGGCGGAAGAAGGCCACCTCGGCCGGGCTCACCGTCCCGAACGTGGCGATCGGGATGGGCGGACCCCACCTCTCGCCGCCGTTGGTCGAGCGGGCCACGACCAGCGACGTGACCCCGTTGCGGAACAGCGTCCAGGTGGCGTACACGAGGTCGGGATCGAACGGATCGGCGGTGATCGAGTTCTTGTCGTTGAACAGCGACGCACCCACCGCGTCCTTTCCGGGATGGGCCTTGATGATCTGTGGCTCGGTCCAGGTGGCGCCGCCATCGCTGGAGCGGGCGACCGCCATGCCGTTGCGGTTGGGGGTGTTGTCGGCAACCAGCGCCATGTAGTGGGCCGTTCCGTCGGGGCCGAAGCTGACCCACGGATCGGAGGCCCGGCCATAGTCACCGGCCGAGCCCGGCAAGGCGCCGGAGCACCGCGTGAACGGGATACTGACCGGGTTCCACGTCATACCACCATCCTGCGTGTAGGCGGCACCGAGGCCCTGGGCCGCGCCGGTGCTCCACCGGTCTTGGTGCCAGGCGGCGATCATGTTGTCCGGGTTGGTGGGGTTGACCGCCAGATACGGCTCCGTTTCGCTGTTGCGATACAGCACACCGGTCTGCGGCTCACCATTGCATTCAGTGACCGCAACCGGGTCGTTGACGTTGCCACCGTCCGGATAGGGACTCACATCGCTGATCCGGTTCCCGCCGGCTGCTCCGGCGGAGGTTGCAGCTGTGACGAGTGCCAAGACTGCGACGAGAACGACAGTCGCCTTGCGACCCCAATGCCTTGCCATGACGAACCTCACTCGCTTCCGCCACCCGCACCAGTCAAGGATTCCACTCCGTTGGGCGGATGTCCAGGAGGAATCCGTCAAGACCGGCCATATCGCTGTGTATGGGCCACGACTTGACGACCTGGATCGTGCGTGACGCAGACGCACTCGTTTCCTTGCCGGCTGACAGAACCCCAGGCGGAATGGCAGTCGATGGAACGGTTCGAACCGGCGAAAATCACGCCGTCGGTCGTCACCGCTCAAACCGACTGCTCGACGGTGAAACCGGGACTATGGAAAGCTTTGGTCATGACTGCAGACCTCGATCGGGCCTTCGCATCGATATGACCACCATGGTCGAGACCGGTCCGACAACATCAGCTGGTTCCAGGGCCCGGAGGATCAAGCGGCCATGGGCCGACTCCGCGCCGACCTCGGTCGGTGAGATGGCCCGATGAGAGTCCAGGCCCAACCCCTGCGTCGAGTGGTGTCGGCGGTATTCGAGGCCGCCGGCTGTTCCCCGGAGGAGGCCGGCGCCATCGCCGATGATCTGGTGACGGCGAACCTTCTGGGCCATGACAGCCATGGGGTGGTCAGGACGCTGCGCTACCTCAACGCCATGCAGGCCGGGACGGTGGTGGCAGGCGGTGAACTGGAGACGGTACTCGACGGTGGAGCGTTCGCCATCGTCGACGGTCACCACGGATTCGGCCAGACGGTCGGCCCGGCAGCCTGCCGATTGGGAATCGACAAAGCCCGGGCCCACGGCGTGGCGGTGATCGGGCTTCGACGGTCGGGGCATCTCGGGCGGATCGGCCGGTTCGCCCAGATGGCGGCCGAAGCCGACCAGGTGTCGATCCACTTCGTCAACGTGGCCGCCAGCACCCTGGTCGCTCCTTATGGAGCCATCGATCGCCGGATGGGGACCAACCCGGTCAGTATCGGGATGCCCGTCGCCGACCACCCGCCCCTGATCCTCGACTTCGCCACCTCGGTGGTGGCCGAGGGCAAGGCGCTGGTGGCGCTCAACGGGGGCAAGCCGGTCCCACCCGACGCCCTGATCACCGCCGACGGCGAGCTGACCGACGACCCGTCGGTGCTGTACGGGCCGGTGGTGCCCGGCCAGGCCCCCCGCCCCCACCGGGGCAGCGGCGCCCTTCGGGCCATGGGCGATCACAAAGGGTCGGGCCTGGCCCTGATGTGCGAACTGCTGGCCGGTGCTCTCATCGGGTCGGGGACGGCCGGTCCGCCACCTCAACACCCTGGCAACGGCATGCTGTCGATCTACCTGGACCCGGATCAGGTCGCCCCCGACAACCGGGCCGGGATCGACGTAGTGACCTACCTCGACTGGTTCACCACCGCCAAACCGGCGTCGCCGGACGGTGAGGTCCTGGTACCGGGAGAACCGGAACGGCGGCGCCGGACCGAGCGGGAGGTGGAGGGCATCGAGCTGACGGAAGCAACCTGGGTCTCGATCCTCGATGCGGCCTTATCGGTCGGGCTGTCGACCGATCACGTCAACCGGCTCCTCGGTTGACGGCAGCTTCCACCGACCAGGCGCTCGCCACCCTTGCCCCTCTGAAAGCAGTGCCCGACCGCCCAGTCGGTCCCCAGCAGCCTCACAGGTGACGAGTGTCTCGGATCAAAGGTGTGTTCAGGACCTTCGCCTCATCTGGCCGAGCACAAGTCCCTTTACAATGAAAGGGCCAGCCGGGGTTACGGCGATGCGGACCGGCGCTTGCGCTGGCTAGAGGTTCGACTCCTCCCGATGGCACGGGAACCGTGTCCAGTCGCGACGGCGACGGGGTTTTCTCCTGATGAGATTCCAGCGGACGGTGGGACGCGAACCCACACCGTCGGGTTTGGTTGATTGGGGAGCGGTTACCTCGCGCCGGTGTCGGGGCGGGCTCTCGACAGTCCCAGAGCCAGCCACAGACCGGCCCCCAGTTCGAAGGGCAGGCCGGGAAGGAAGACCCACAGCGGCACCGCCGTGCCCATCATCTCCACGACCGTGCCCACGAGGGCCAGGGGAGCGGCGATGAGGCCCAGCCCGATCAGGGGCCAGGGCAACACTCGGGCCTGGGCCACCAGCACGTAGAAAATGGTGGCGCCGACGGCGTACAGCATCATATGGAGCGAGTAGGCGAAGTTCTGCGATTGGTAGAGCAAGGTGGCCTGGTCAACCATGGCGTCGACCGTGCCGTTGCCGACGGCGTCGTGACTGGTCCACCACAGGCCATAGACCACGGTTTCCCGCACGGCCAACATGGCGACCTCGACCAGGTACAGGGCCAAGGCAACAAGGGCCATGATGGGACCCCGGTGCCGCACCACCGTATAGAGGAGAACCCCCAGCGCCACAACTCCGACGGCAGTCACCATCTCTCCCACGATGCTGGCCCGCGTCTGCCATTCATTGGCCGCCAAATCGGCCATGGCCCCCGCCATGTCGTCGGGGGGCGACGAGGCCAACAGGTCAATCGGGGCCAGCAACAAGCCGCTGACGGCCGACGCAATGGCCTGGAGCAGGAAGGCTGCGCCCAGCCAACGGAGGATCCGGGAATCGAGGAAATCAGAAGCTCCCACGCCCGCCTCGGATCGGACGTTTCGGCGACCCGCTGTTGTGCGGGTCATGAAGTCGGTGGACATCGGTTTCCCCTTTCGATACGTGGAGTCGACAAGGTGCCGGACCCGTTCGACCGCAGCAGAAGTGCCGACGACGATGGGTGGCCGCCTGCCGTCAGCGTAAACGATGGCCGCCCGGTGGATTAGAGGCCGAGGTCCCTCGGTGCCCCGGCTTGCGACGTGACGTCCCGCAGGGGCGAACGGCCTACTGAACGGCCGGTTCTACCGGTCGATCGGTTCAGGGCTTGCGGTTGGGCTTCGTCGCTGCGACGGCACCCTCATGGTCATCGTCTCGAAGGTGCCACGTAGGGGTGTTCGACATCGGCCCCCTCGACCTGCCAAACCTCATGACCCCATCGGTCGAAAACCAGGAACTGATCGGGTCCGGGATCCTTGCTGTCACCACGATGAATGATGTAGGCGAGCTGGTCTGCACCGTCCACAAGGTCCACCCGGAACTCGGCGCCGAAGCTGTCGAAGCCGTCGGGGCGGACGGGGTTGGGCCAGTCGGTGGGAGTGGCCGAACCGGTCCAGGTGTGCAGGCCCCAGAAGTCGTTGAAATCGGAGCTGGTGGGGTCGCCGTAGTCCCCGCCGGGCCGGTGGTAGTGAATGGTGGCCACATCTTCGGCCCCACCCCGTGACGGGTACAGCACCTGCTCGCCCGGCTGGAGCCAGGCGGCGGGGATGTCGGTGGGGGTGAAGGACTGGTCGACCACCCCGGGTGCTCCACCAACGCTGACGCTCACCGTGACCGGGGCCGACAGGTCGGCCGGGGTCAGGTTCCACACCGCGCCGTAGTCGTCGGTTGCGTCCGGGGGTGCATCGGTCACCAGCGGGCCGGCGTCGGTGGCGGCGTCGAGGGTGACCCCCGAGCAGGGGCCGCAGGCGTAGTGCACCGAGGCGAAGCCTTGGGCCTCGGCCCGGGACGGGTAGACGGTCCCGTCGTCCTGCTTGAGCCAGATATCCGGCGTGTCGCCGGGCACGAAGCTCCGGTCGGGGCTGTTGTCCGGGTCCTTGGTGTCGCCCCGGTGCACGATGAAGTTCACCGGCAGGGTGTCGTCGGCCAGCTCAACCCAGGCGAACCGGCCATAGTCGTCCTCACCGAGGAACGGTTTCGGGCTCTGCCACTCGGTGACCTCACTCGGGGCGATGGCGTCGCCCCACAGGTGCAGGCCCCAGAAGTCGTTGAAGTCGCCGGCGGTGTGGTCGCCGTAGTCGCCGGCCGGTCGCTGGTAGTGCACGACGGCGTAGGGGGTCTCGGGACCGGTCGGCTCCGGGAACTCCACCTTGACGTTCACGACCTCGGCCGCAGCCAGGTTCCCGGAGAGATCGTTGACGATGGCCCGGAACGACAGGGGCACGCCCTCGGTCCCTTCGAGATGACCGGCGTCATAGAACACCCGGTAGGGCGCGTTGTCGTCGGTGCCGATCGGCTCGTAGTCGCCGTCGCCGACCCGGACGGCGAACGTGACCTCGGCCATCTGGTCGGTGTCGAGCTCGGCTGCAACCTCGATGCGCTCCCGAACCCGGTGCCCGTCCCAGGAGTTGGTGCCCAGGGGAACCGTCTGGCCATGGTCGAGGCTCGTGATCTCGATGCCGGGGGCCGCCGCGCTGGCCGGAACCGGCCGCTTGGCCCGGTAGATCACCACCCCGAGGGCTGGGGCTGTGACCTCCAGGCTGCCGTCGGCGGCCGTGGTGAGCATCTCGGCTGCGCTCTTCTTCGGGATCAGCTTGTCCGATACCAACTGGTACTTGACGCCCCCGGGCGAGAACGTGGGAACTCTGGCGGTGGCGGCGGACTCGCTGTTGTTGAGAGCAACGACGTATTCGATCCGCTCGTCGCGATCGACACGGCTGAAGGCATAGATCCCCGGGCCATCGGTGCTGTAGCGGTGGATCTGAGCGCCGGTGCGGAGCGCCTCATGCTTGTCGTAGAGCTTGCCGAGCTCTCGAATGTACCGGTAGATCGGGTGGCGCCGGTCGAAGTTGTCGTCGCTGGTGGTGGCGTCGGTGCCGATCAGGTCGTTGTCCTCGTACACCGGCACGGCGTTGGCGAACATGTCCTCGCGAGCGTCCTTGTCGCCGCCGTCGCCGGTGAATCCCTGCTCGTCGCCGTAGTAGATCACCGGCTGGCCCCGCGAGAAGTACATCAGGGCGTGGCCGAGCTGGGAGCGGGCCACCAGCTCCTCGTCGCTCGCCCCCACCTGGTCCTGACGCTGGAGGAAGTGCCCGATCCGGCCCATGTCGTGGTTGCCGAGGAAGGTGGGCATGGCGTAGGCGTTGGAGTCGACGTCGGTGTAGTGGTCGTCGCCCTCGAAGAACGATCGCAGGGAGTCAGTGGACTCGCTGCGGGAGGCGAAGTCACGGGCCGCCATCTGGAAGGCGAAGTCGATCGTCGACTGGAGCTCCCCGGTAGTGGAGAAGTACGAAAGGAACGGTGGGCCGAACTGCTGGTCGAACACCTCCCCGAAGGCGAAGAAGTCATCGATCCCCTCGGCCTCGGCGGCGGCCAGGATGTCCGGACCGAATTTCTGCCAGAACTCGATGTTGACGTGCTTGGTCGTGTCGATGCGGAAGCCGTCGACCTCGAATTCCTCGATCCAGAACGAGAAGATGTCGATCATGCCCTCGACCACCTCACGCCGCTCGGTCCACAGGTCGTCGAGACCGAAGAAGTCGCCGTACAGCGAGTTCTCGCCGACGAAGCTCGAGTCGCCCCGGTTGTGGTAGAGCAGCGGGTCGTTGAGCCACAACGGGTTCTTGGCACTCTCCTCGCCCGGCGGCACCACCGGCAGGTAGGGGAACGAGGTCGGATCGACGGCCGGGAACGTGTAGTCGGGTTGTCCCGAGTAGGCGAGCTCGGAGTCGTCGAACGGCTGATCGCCGGAGTCCAGGTAGGGGAAGTCGGTCTTGTTGCGGTAGCCTGCGTTGCCTTCGAGCTGGATCACGTCGGCCGTGTGGTTGGTGACGACGTCCATGAACACCTTGATGCCCCGCTCGTGGGCATCGTCGACCAGGCGCGCAAACTGCTGGTTGGTGCCCAGATGGGGGTCGACCTGCAGGAAGTCGAGGATCCAGTAGCCGTGGTAGCCGGCCGACCGGCCGTACAGATTGGTCGAGTCGGGTTGGACCGTCTTGTTCTCGAAGATCGGACCCACCCAGATGGTGCTCACTCCGAGGTTCTGCAGGTACGGCAGTTTCCGCCGCAGACCCTCGAGGTCGCCGCCGTGATAGTAGCCCTTGTCGCTGGGCAGGTAGCCGTGGGTGAGGACGTTCTCCTCGGTGTCGTCGACCACGCACCGGCCGTCGTACTCACCGCAGTTGTTGGCCTGCCGGCCGTCGTTGAAGCGGTCGGGGATGGCGAAATAGAGAATCTCGTCGGCAAAGGGGTGACGAACCGGCTCCCGCACCAGCGCCGCGTCGTCGACCGGCGTAACCGGCGCCACGTCGATCGTGAGCACGTGGGAGGCCAGGTCGTAGGAGAAGGTGACGACATCCCCGAAGTTCTCGACCGTGAACAGGATGTTCGGCCCGTCGGCCACGCCGCCGGCCCCATAGTTTTCGTCCCACGCCTCGTCGATGGCCACCTTGGCCTGGTAGTCGCCCGGCGGCAGCAGCGACGACGAGAAGCGGCCCACCCCGTCGCCGTCGGGGTCCTGGAGCCAGCTCCGCAGACAGCCCGGATCCCAGTCCGAGCCGCAGCCAAGTTCGCTCTGGAAGTCCCCGGGAACGGTGGCGATGACCGAATTGACGTCGTCGGTGATCCAGTGGGTCCCGTCGTCGTAGTAGAACTTGACATCGGCCGGCGCGGCCAGCGACAAGGGGATGTTGGGACCGTCGCGCACGGCGCCGAGCCCGTAGTTCTCGTCCCAGGAGTCGTTCAGCGGGGCCTTGTACTCCCAGGCGCCGGCCGGCACGGCGAACGTGCCCTGCCACACGTTGTCCTCGCTGTCGAGGGTCAGATCGGTGAGGTCGCAGTCGGGCATCCAGTCGCCGGGGCAGCCCAGCTCCGACTGGAGGCTGCCGGCGATGGTGACCGATACCGGGTTGGCCCCGGCCGGTCCACTGGCCACGAAGCCGGCTGCGAGCAGCCCGACCACTGCGCCGAGTACTAAGAACCGCCGTAGAACCACGAGTCACCACCTGTGTCGTGCCCGCGCCCAGCGCCGAGACTACTCCATCCTGCAATCGCTGTCACCCGGTGCGCTTGTCCGGGGCCGGGGCGGCCAGGGCGCAGCTCAGAGCAGGCCGAGATCGCGGGCGGCCTGGACTGCGGCCTTACGGTCACCGACGCCGAGCTTGCGGTAGATCGCCCGACAGTGGGTCTTGATCGTGTTGAGTGACACATACAGCTCGGAGGCGATGTCCCGCTGAGACAGCCGGGACGGCAGATAGTGGAGCACTGCGCGCTCTCTGTCGGTCAGATCCTCCACCAACCGTGGAACCGTCGGCCCGAGCACCGTGAGGCGATGGCGGGCTTCGACACGCGAGAGGTAGCGACCGGCAATCCCGGGATCCGGGCAACGGTCGGCCATGGCGCGGGCTTCTCGCAGCAGGGATTCGCCGGCGGGGTGGCCGTGGTGGCACAACACATCGCCACCGCTTGCCAATGCGTAGGTGAGCATGATCTTCTCGGGTGACTTCCTGGGCCAGCTCGACGCCGAGTTCGGCGGCAGCCACGGCCGCATCGGATTCCCGGTTGGTTCGGCCAATGATGCTGTACGCCAGTGCAACCTGGGCGAGGTTGTCGAAGCCGTGCTCAGCGGCCTGGCCGAGAGCACGTTGCGCCTGGCGGCGAGCGGCGGCAGGGTCGTCGGCCTCGATGTCGGCAATGGCGCCGAGGATCGGTGTCACCGTAGAGACACCAACGGTCTCGGCGGCGGGAACGAGCTCGTCGGAGGACTCTGGGTGCTCCTCGTCAGCATTGCCGGTTGGAGGACCCGGGCACTACCCCGGGCGCTCAACGCCGTCGGCATCGTCAGTGCCGCCGCCGGTCTCATCACGGTGATCCCCGGCTTCGAAGACGTCGGCATGGTGTTCGGTCTCGGTCTCATCGTGTGGTTCGCCTGGCTCGGAACAGTGCTGCTGCGTGCGCACCGGAACGCCGATGACGGAGACCTGTACCGATGATCACCGTCACCTCGCTGACCAAGACCTACGGTGCCCGACGGGCCGTCGACGTTGACGGCTGCCGGCGGCACGGGTCGACGACGCACCGACCCCTCAGTGGTGGAACGATGAACACCCTCCGTCTGCCATGCGTTCCCACTGGGATGAACCGACCCGGCGCTCCGGGGTGTGTCCTGGGACCTTCGTCTCTGGCTCCGGCGCGACCGATGTGCTGGAGTGATCTGCGGAGTCGTACGTCGTTGATCAGAGGAGCTAATGAAGGCGATCGTTGCAACCGGATATGGGCCACCGGACGTGTTGCAGCTCGTCGAGGTCGACAAGCCGGTACCGGGCGGGCATGAGCTTCTGGTCAAGGTGCATGCCTCGACCGTGGTTGCCGGCGACGCTCGGATACGGAGCTCGACCTATACCCGTTTCGGGCTTTTGATGCGTCTGGGCCTCGGCATCCGGGAACCCCGGAAGACGATTCCGGGCAACGAGTTCTCGGGGATGGTGGAGGCGATTGGCACCGACGTCACCCACTTCAAGGTCGGAGACCAGGTGTTCGGTGTCCTGTGGGGCATACCTTTCGCCGGTGCAAACGCCGAGTACGTGTGTGTTCCCGAAGACGGCATGGTCACGACTCGACCGAGCGGAATCGGTCATGGCGAGGCGGCCGCGCTCCCGGTCGGCGCGCTGTGCGCGCTCCACTTCCTGCGTCGCAGCGGCATTCGCGACGGTCAGCGCATCCTGATCCATGGAGCATCGGGCAGCGTGGGCACCTATGCAGTGCAGCTGGCCCGCCACTTCGGCGCCCATGTGACCGCAGTGTGTGGACCCGACAGCGTCGAGCTGGTTCGGAATCTCGGCGCCGAGCGGATCATCGACTACACCCAGGTGGACTTCACGACCACTGGCGAATCCTACGACATTGTGTTCGACGCGGCCATGAAGACGTCGTTCAGCGAGGCAAAGAAGGTTCTGGAGCCAGGTGGCACCTATCTGACGCTGGATTGGCCGATCCACGAGGTGGTGCGGGGTGTGATCGATCGCGACGCGAGGGTCGTGATCGGCTCGGCCCGCAAGAACCCCGATGATCTGCGCTACTTGGCCAGGCTCCTCGAAGAGGGAATAATCCGCCCTGTCATCGACCGCCGCTACCCGCTCGAGCAGACAACGGAGGCACACCGCCACGTCGACGCCGGCCACAAAAAGGGAAACGTCGTGATCAACGTCGTCGACGAGGACGGAAGCGAACCCGACACAGCAACGACATCGGTGGAGGAGCACCCTCGGGCATGACGCCCGCACCATACGGTCGGCGGGACCTCCGCCCCTACCGGTGTCGCCCGTTCACAGTTACGATGACGGCGCCATCGCATGAAGAAGGAGGAGCCACGATGAATCAACGATTCTCGATGGGACTGCGTCGCCTTCCCGTGGCCGTGATCGGCGGTCTCCTGCTGGTGCTCGCGCTGCTCGCACCGGTGGCGGCCCAGGCAGCCGGTGTCGGTGAGGCCGGAGGCAAGGTTCGAACCGGCGACTCCGTCGAGATCGCGGCGGGTGAGACCTTCGGTGAGAACCTCTACGCGTTCGCCGGGACGATCGAGATCGACGGGACTCTCGATGGTGATCTGGTCGCAGCCGGGGGTTCGATCTCGATCGATGGAACGGTCACCGGTGACGTGACCGTCGCCGGCGGCCAGCTAACCGTCACCGGTGAGGTCGGGGGCGACATCCGCTTTGCCGGTGGCCAGCTCCAGGTCGACGGCCCGGTCGAAGGGGATATCGCCGTGGTGGGCGGAAGCGTCGACCTCGACGGTGACGTGGGATCCGATGTGCTGTTCGGTGCCGGGCAGGTGAACATCGCCGGTGATGTTGCCGGTCAGATCTACGGAGGGGCCGGCGCCTACGAGCGCACAGGGACGGTGACCGGTCCTGAGGACGTGACCGTGGATGTGGACGAGGAGCCGACGGTCGCCGACCGCACGGTCGGTGGCCTGTATCGGGTCGTTGCGTTGTTCCTGGTCGGTGCACTCGTGCTGTTGGTCCTTCGCCGCCCACTGGAGACCGTGCTGACCAGAGCCCGCCGGAGGCCCGCCGCCAGTCTGCTTTCCGGCCTCATCGCCCTCGCCGCGGTTGCGGCGCTGCTGGTCGTCTCGATCGTGCTGGGTATCATCTGGTCGATCGCGTTCGGCCTGTCGGGGTTGGGACTGCTGGTCGGCACCTACTGGTTCGCCTTCATCGTCCTCTGGGTCGTCGTCGCCTTCGCGCTGTTCCTCATCGTGGTCTATGCCGCCCCGATCGTCACTGTCATTGTCGGGTCCCGGCTGATCCTTGCCGGTCGGGACAACATGTGGTTGCAGCTCGGCGCCCTGGCGCTCGGGTTGGTCCTCTACGTGGCCGTGACCGCCATCCCGTTCGTCGGCTGGCTGATCGGGGCGCTGGCCGTGATCTTCGCCGCAGGAGCGATCGTGTTGGCAATGCGGAACTTCAGGGCCCCAACGGCCGAACCCGTTTTCGACGAGGCGTGAGCACTCGCCCGAGTTCACACCGCACAGAGGCGAGTCGAGGACCGTCGGTCGGCCCGCCTCCGTCACCCTTCCACTTCACCGGCGCATGCTGTGAGCCAGGGCTGGTTTGATCAGATCGGCGATGGCGTGGCGACGCAGGATGTCCGACGGTGAGATGATGCCGACGATCACATCGTCTTCGACCACCAAGGCCCGCAGCGTACCTTCCGGCCGTTTCCCCATGGCGGCGATGACGTCGATCATTGGGGTCCGCCGGTTGATGATCAGTGGTGGGTTGCCGCGGCGGGCGACCTCGCCGGCCGTGGTCGTTCCCATTCGATCGGCGGTGATCGTGCGAACGGCGGCCACGGAGAGCAGCCCGCAGATCCGGTTCTCCTCGATGACCGGGAACGACGTTTCGGTCCGACGGGCAAAGTATTCGCGGACGGCGTCGGCGACGGGTGTCTGGGCAGGAATCGTGATGACCGGCGACGACATGATGTCGGCTGCCACCAGATCCCGGAACTCCGATCGCAGCCGTTCGTGGTACTCGTTCTGACGGGCCGACTGGATGATCATCCAGCCGATGGCCACCAGCCACAGGCCGCCGACGTTGCCCTGCCACAGCGACAGCAGACCGAACGTGACGAGCAGGTAGCCGACGGCCACCCCACCGCTGGTGGCCCACCGGGTGGCCTTGTCGAAATCGCCGGTGATCGACCACACCGCGGCGCGGAAGACCCGCCCACCGTCGAGCGGCAGGCCGGGTGCCATGTTGAACACTGCCAGCAGCACGTTGATCGCGGCCAGGTAGGCCAGCAGGTTCGGCAGCGGTGCGTCCCGGTCGCCGGCGACGAGGGCCACCAACAGTAGGACTGCGGCGGTGGCCAAGCTGGTGAGCGGCCCGACGATGGCGATGACGAACTCGTCACCGGCCGAGCGGCTGGACGCATCGGCTTCGGTGGCACCACCGAACAGGAAGAGCGTGATGCCCTTGACGTCGATACCCCGTCGCCGGGCCATCATGGCGTGGCCCAGTTCGTGGATCAACACCGACCCGAAGAAGATGACGGCCCCGAGCACGGCCAGGGCCAGCGTCGTCGATCGCTCCGCCTCTGGATGGTTGACCTCCAACTGACCCCAGAAGCTCAGCAGAATCAAACCGGCGATGAAAACCCACGAGTAGTGAACGAAGATCCCGACACCGGCGATGCGGCCAAGGCGTACTGTGTTGGGGCGAGACTGCATGAACGCCATTCTTCGCCATGCATCGCCGAAGCACCAGGGAAGAAGGTCACCACTGCCTTTGCCTCGTGGCGGGCCGGGGCAAGTCGAATCAGATTTGCCGCCCTCGACTCAGGGCGCGCGGTGTACCACCTTTTCGCTAACCGCCTCCGACAACGTGGTTGGCGATCGATGCAATCTGAGCGTCCCTGCACTGCCGGGAAACGTGAGCGCCGCTCTACAGATCGGTGTACCACCTGTCGGGCTATCGTCATCGTTATGGGAGCAGAAGCCACGGCTCGGCCAGCCGATGAGTCTCGATGAGGTCGCCGAGCTACTCGGAGGGAGCGAAGCGGTGAAGTCAAAGCAGCTCCGTGCTCTTGACAACCGATCTGCCCCGGACCTCGACGAGGCTGAAGCTCGAATCACCACCTGCACCCGGTAACCGGACTCAACCGGCGAACCCTCACGGTCCAGGCTGAATGCCGCTCGGTTTGTACTCCGAGATGTGTTTGGCTGTGGCCGGCCAGGGTGCTGAACCCAGAACGGGTTCAGCACCCTGGTCAGTTGTAGTCTAGGGCAGCTCGTTGACCCGGTCGGTCGACGGCGGAGCCACCGGACCGAACGTTCCGAGATAGTTGGTGAGGGCTTGAAGGTCGTTACCCCCGTCGAGCTTCGGCGCCGTGACCGTGTCGAACGTGGTGAAGTTGTCCCCGCCGTCGGAGAGGAAGCTGTTCACCGTGACGATGTAGCTCGCGGCCGGGTTCAGGGCCACGCCGTCCAACTTCACGTTGCTGATCGTCACCGACGTGCAATCACCCGCCACGATCGTCTTGGCGAGGTCGTAGGTGAAGCCCGCCGATACGCCCAGATGCAGGAACGGGCGACTCGACCCGGCCGGCTGGCATTGCTGCTCGAGCACCGACACGATCTGCGCTCCGGTCATCGGGAACGTCCTGAGGTCGTTCCCGAACGGCTGGAACGTGAACGCCTCGCCGAACGTGACCACGCCGTCGCCCTCTGAACCGGACTGGGCGAACGTCAGGTCGGATCGGACACCGCCCGGGTTCATGAATGCGATCTCGGCGAAGTTGAACGAGCTTGCCCACAACTGGGCGTCGGCAACCAGGTTGCCGGCTGCGGACTCCACACCACGATCCGATCCGGGCGGGTCGCCACCCCGGGTGATGTCAGCGGTGATCGTGCCGACCGGCGTGTTGCCGGACTCGTCGAACAGCGGCTGCCACTTCGCAATGATCGCAGTCTGCACCGGGTCGGGTGTCAGCGCTGCCTGATCGACCACATGGTTCATCGACGTGCTGAGGTCGCGGCGAACATCCTTGGTCCGCTTGTCGAGGACGAGGTTGACCTCGGTGACGACACGACCGAAGGAGTAGGCGCTGGTGACGATGCGCGGGTTCCCGGCGGCGTCGTCGAGCACACAGTTGTAGGGCAGGTGGGTGTGGCCGGTAATCATCACATCGATTGCGGGGTCGAGAGCGTCGTTGATCGCAACGACCGGCCCGGAGATGCCCACGCACGCGTCAACATCGCCAGGGGGCGGCGTCTGTGATCCACCCTCGTGTAACAGCACGACTATGGCCTCGACACCCTGAGCCTTGAGCTCGGGAACGAGTGCGTTGGCGGTTTCGGCCTCGTCCAGGAAGTCATAGCCCTGGATGCCGGCGGCGGCGACCAGGGTGTCGGTGGCCTCGAGGGTCATACCGATGAACCCGACCTTGACGTTCTTGACCCGTTCGATCCAGTACGGGGGTAGCGGCGTCTCGCCGGTCGTAGTTTCCACGACGTTGGCGGCGAGCCACTGAAAATCGGCGCCCGGGTACGGCTCACCGGGGAAGAAACAGCCATCGACCGGGTGGCAACCACCGTGTTGCATACGGAGCAACTCGGTGACCCCTTCGTCGAACTCGTGGTTACCGACGCCCGACACGTCGAGCTCCATCGCATTCAGCGACTCGACCGACGGCTCGTCGCGGAAGAGCCCGGAAAAGGCCGGTGAACCACCGATCAGATCACCGGCGGCGACCGTCAAGCTGTACTTGTTGCCCTGACGAAGTTCGTTCAGCTTCGCCGAGAGGTACTCGGCGCCACCGGCCGCCACACCAGCGACAGTGCCGGGTGTGTTCGGCTCGAGGTGGCCATGGTAATCGTTGAACCCCAGCAGCTGAAGATCGATGAGCTGCCCTGGCGGATCAGGCTGCCCGGGTGGGTTTGGCTTGTCGGGCTTTGCTGCCGCCGGGCTGACCAACATCGTGGTCGCCATTGCGATTGTCGCAATCAACACGACCAACACGCGCGTTGATCGTGAACCTGTCCAGTGTGCCATTGCAGCTCCCTTGTGTCCGTCTTGATCCCGTTCGAACAAGACGCATGTTGCGAATACCTGCCGTATCGGTTCGACCCCCAGAGGCCGGATGCACGATGCCAAGTCACCCTAGATGCATCCACATTCTCTGACAAGCTGACACCCCGCAAGCTTTGCGGAGCCACCTGGCCCCAACCGCGGATGACCTGCCCACCGAGGCCGCAGCTGAAGGGACGCTCCAAGCCCTACTGCGATTCCCGACTTGGTCAGGCTTCGTGTTGGTGGTCGAGGATCCAGCGCTGCACCCTCACCCCGAAGGAGGCGGGTGGTGCCACGTTCCCCATCCGCGCCGCGCCGGCGGAGCATAGCCCACAGGGACGCAGCCAAACCCCCTGGAGAATCGAGAACTCCTACCGCAGTCGTTCGACGAGGCGTAACTGGCCGTTTGGTTGGATGTCAACGATCGCCACGTCGTTCGGTCCATCCACCCAGTCCTCCACCGGCACCATGGCCTGGAAGAGAACCCGCTTCCCGTCTTCGTCGCGGAAGCTGCGGGTGAGCGAACCGACCTTGCCGTTCACCACGACGGCCAGCGTCTCGGTGCCATCGACGTCACCGGTGAGTTCACCCGTGACCCTGGCAGCGAGCACGTCCCGGTCCAGGTCGATTGCATCGTAGAGTTCGTCCTGGTCGAGCCGGGCCGAGAAGGGCGACGACTCCAGGCCGATCACGTCGAGTTCATCGCCCAGGATGTCGGGGCTCGACGCCGGACGAAGCAGCCAGGGATCGCCGTTCGGGAACCATCGCTCGAGTCGAGCCGCCACCTCCAGGCGCTCGTGACCGTCGACGCCGTAGGTCACGTCGCCCTTGGAGCCTGCGGTCGTGCTCTGCGTACGATCCGGGTCGGGGCCGAGCAGCGAGACGCCATCCACCTGCCAGGGCAGCGTGGTCCCAAGGATTTCGGCCACCGTTGGGGCGATATCAGTGGTGTGGGCCCGCCGATCGTCGATCACCCCGGCCGGGCCGCCGGGGGCCTTGACAAACAGGGGTACGGCGGCGATATCACCCACCGTATCGGGCGTTACCCGCCGCTGATGGGCCACCTTCGCTTTGATGGCGATGCCATGATCGGCGACGACCACGATGGCCGTTTCGTCATACATCCCGGTCCGGTCGAGGGCATCGAGGATCAGCCCCAGGGCCGTGTCGGTGTATTCCACCTGAAGGAGCATCCGCTGACTGGCTTGGGCCAGGAGAAAGTCGTCATCGCCCCAGCCGGCTCCCGAGCGACCCGGCGCCCGTTCCACCGGCAGCGGATACCGACGACCGTCCGGCACAAACTGCCATGGATGATGGGGCACAACGGCGTGGAGAAAGTAGAACGGAGGTTTACCGGAACCGGGTTTGCCGACGTCGTCGACCAGGGCCGCGATGGGGCGCCGCGGATCGCCCTCGAAGGCGTCACGAAAGGCACCGGCGCTGTCGAACTCGGCCTGTGAGGTGCCGAAGTCGGCCCAGGCTCCATCGATCGGCGGCAACCGTCCGGTCAGCGGGTCCGGGAGCAGGGCATGACCGGCCAGGATGCCGATGTCCTCCCAGAGTGGCGTGCTGGTGTCGCCGGTGGACTCGCACAGTGACTCGGGGCAAAGCTGCGTGATCGTCTCGAAGACGTGAAGATCGCGACCCTCCGACAGCGCCACGAACAGATTCTCCGGATAGTCGGCCGGAAACGGGGCCTTCGAACCGTCGGGGTCGACGCCGGTGAGCATCGCCGGTACGGAGAACTCTGTGGAGTCGCTGACCGTGACCGCGTTGGGAAACCAGATGCCGTCGTCCGCCAGCCGGGCATAGTTCGGGAACCGGTCCCGCCGCAGATTGCCGGAGGAGTCCATGAGTGCCGCTGCCGGCAGTTCGTCGAACACGATCATCATCACCGGGGTACTGTTGGCCGGCAGTAGTCGGCTCGCCGCTCCGCTCCCCGAGCCCGACAACAGCGCACCCACCGGTGTGGCAAACAGGAAGACGAGCAGCATGATCAGCGGTGCCGGACTGAGAAGGCGGGCGAGCAGGCGGGCATGGTCCCAGCGTTGAAAAGCCCGCGCCACCCCAAGACCGATGATGATCGCCAGCACCGTGGTCAACGACCAGTGCAGCGGAGCTCGACGGACGTACAGCCAGGCCAACGAGAACGACGTCACAACGATCAGGGCTGTCCCCACCACCAAGCCGACCGTGCCCCGGAAGCTCCCGATCGCAGCCACTGCCAGCGGGACACCAATGGCCAGCAACAGGCCAAGACCCACGATCTCCCACCGGGAGGTCCGGCGTACGACAAAGAACTCGACATTGCGACTCAGCAGCTCGAGCACGGGCCACGAGACGCCAAGGGCGGTCAATGCGATGAGCGCAGCGAAGCGGTCGCGGCGAGAGACGACCGGAGCCTCGTCGCTCATCGCAATGGCGTCAGATGGAACAACCGTCGCGTTTCGCACGGCTGTTCCGCCGCAATGGAGAAACGTTCGTCGCAGTAGAGGCGCAGGTGATCCTCGGTGTAGTCGGCGTGGACCTCATGGCAACGCTTGTTGACGGTCAGTCGCTGAGACATCGGATCGTCCAGGGGCACCCATTCGATGACGACCTCGGCCCCCAAAGACGCCAGCCAGTCGATGACCGCGGCCAGCGGGAGGTTGGAGCCGATGACGAGGTGATGGATCACCGCCAGCATCAACACCAGGTCGGGCGTTCCCCGCGCCTCCAGCGGTGTGCGCTCGGTGCCCCGCCAGCCCAGCCCGGGCGAGGGATCGGCCAGATTGATCACCAGCGGCAGCACATTGTGGGGCCCGTCGGTGGTGAGCTTGCGGTAGGTGGCGTCGACCGTCACCTCATCGGCATCCATGGCGACCACGACGTCAGCCATATCGGCCACGGCGGCCGAGAAGTGGCCGTCGTTTGCGCCGACATCCCACACCAGACCACGATGGCGCTGCCCTGCGATCTGGCGAACGAACGCCTCCTTGATATCTCGTTGGCCGGCCACGTGGCCACATGACGCGTAGTCGCTCCACGAGGAGGAGCCGGGTGACCATCGGGTCTTCTGGATCACCTTGCGCACACGCTGAACGTTGCGGATGATCATGTCGGCGTTGAACCCGGCTGCCGACAGCTCGGAGCGAACGTCGCGGTCGCTGTTTTTCGTTGTGGCTCGTTCGGCTCGGGCCTGGAGCACCACGTCGGCCAATACACCCGGTTTGATTGTTCGACGCGATCGAAGAAAGGCCCGTGCCGTGGCAGCCGGGATTCCGTCGAGCGACCCGCGCAGCAGCGGTTGAAACGGCACCTCAGCGTGGGCCCGCAGGAGTAGCGGGTAGAGGAACTGTCGGCAGAACTGGCCGTATCCGAGCCACGGTTCGCCCGCCTCGTAGCTGCAGAAGGATCCGACATCGGCGAAGATCGGCGACGAGCCGATGAACTGCACGTTATACGGGGTGGCGTCCTTCATGGTGAGGCCCGATCGAAGCGCCTCCTCCAACAGATCGAGGTGCAGGAGCGCAGCGTCACGCAACATGGAGAACGACCACTCGTAGGGGTAGCTCCAGAACGGTATCCGCTGATGCTTGAGATAGGTTGTGCCGTCCCGTATGACCTCGTCGGTGGCCACGAGCCGTCCACCGGCGACCCAGTCGGTCAGTCGTTGCGAGTCACGCAGTGCGTGCCAGCCCTCGAGGCCCTCCGACGACAGTGTGCGGTAGACGTCGCCGTCGGAGTAGAAGACTCGACTCGCCGGGTCACGAAACGAACCCGGATCGTACCGTCCCCCGAGGGGCGCCGTACCGACCACCGATCAGGACTCTGTGGCTTGCTCCGCAGGAATCTCGGTGGCCGGGACCGGTGCTCCCGAGGTTCCTTTCGACCTGAAGAACCGACGACCTACCGTCTTGAAGAAAACCGCCAATCCTGCCGCTCCACCGAGAACGGTCTGAAGGATGAGGCTGCCGGTGCCGGCGTCGATATATCCCAGAATCATGGTGTCCTGCCCTTTACGTGGCCATGGGCTGTTGCCCGTCTTCTAACCGGAGGTTACTGGTAGAGCGCCGATCATGGGCCGCGGGCCAAAATCGGGACGCCGGTGTCAGACCTGTTACCGTATACCATCCCCCATTGGCAGACCGCCTCGCGACCGGCCTCGCCCGGCGAGATCAGGGCAACTTCGCCTCGGAGTTCCCGACCAGATCGGTCGCTCGACTCCGCCTGCGAACACAACCAGAGCACCGAGTCGAGGATCAGCAGGGTCCTCGACAACTAAGAGGTGAAAGCCGGCAACCGTTCGCCCGGCGAGCGTGAACCTGCGGCCAGGCCCGTGGGGTATCCCAACCTCCTCCCAGATGACATCGTTCTCCGCCAGTGCCTCGAGCACAGGGCGAAGGTCATGGCGCCGGAAGTCCTCGACTCGCTCAGCAGGAACCTGGGCGGCAATGTCATCAAGCGCCGAGTCACCGAGCCGGACCGGCCTCACGAACCGCGAGTCGCCCGATCAGCAGCAGCCTTCAGCTCCTCCGGCGTCCGACGATTCAACGCATCAACTGCACCAGGCGGGAGCTGATCATCGGGACCGTAGAACTTCAGACCTCGACGCTCAGTTGTCTCCGTTTGATTCGCCGACGATTCCATGGCGACGAAACTACTCGGCGCCACTGACAGACTCCGTCGAGTCGTATGGAAACCGGCGGTGTTCCCTGACCTCCGTTGGTTCGGGAAGGGCCGACAGACTCGACCAGGTCGCTGCCCGAACACAACAAGACCCGCCAGATCTGGCGGTTTCGGACGAGCCTCCTGAGAGAATCGAACTCTCGACCTTTTCCTTACCATCTCGCCGGATCGATTCACAGGCGTGCGTGGCCAGCCAGACCCGGCGTGGTTGCGTCGCTGCGAATGGCTGGTCGTCGCTACCGGCGGGTTGACTCAGGCTTGCAGTATGGCTTCCACGGATCGGACCGCCCACAGACAACAGGTCAGACAGCTTCCACGACTGAGCCGTAGCGCTGTTGAGCGGCCTGGGCCGAGGTGCCAAGGATCTGGCCGATCCGCTGCCAGGACAGCCCTTTCGCACGGACCTCCACCACTGCCTCGACGACCTTCTACTCGCCGCAGGCCCGAGTCAGAGCTGCTCGCTCCAGCAAATGCTCCTCAACGTGCCGCTCGTCTTCCGCAATCGGGTCGTACGCCTCCAGACGAGACGCCGGCCCGTCGGCGTTGTCGAGGATCTTGGATTGATCGTGGCATCGCCTGCTCCCGGACCTTCGCTCTGGCAGCCAAACCGTTCCCGGCCACCGACTCGCCGGTACTCTGGCCTCTGATGACCGCCCCAGTGCTCGTCGCCGTCACCTGGCCACACGCCACGGGCTCACGCCATCTCGGCCATCTGGCCGGCGCAAACCTGCCGGCCGACATCTTCGCCCGCCAACAGCGCATTTCGCGCAACGAGGTGCAGATGGTGAGCGGATCCGACGTGCACGGCACACCGATCACCGTCCGGGCCGAGGCGGAGGGGTTCGCCTCCGAGCCGTGGAAGCTGGTCAGGTCCGACGTCGACCGGGTCCGGACCGTGCTCCACACCGCGCTGCGCGCCGTCAACGAGCTGCGGGTCATGCTGGCCCCCTACCTGCCGTTCTCGGCGGCCGCGCTCGACAAGATCCTCGGTCCGACCGACGAGTGGCGCCGGCCCGAACTGGAGGTCGGGCGCCCCATCGACAAGCCGACTCCCCTGTTCCAGAAGACCGGCGTGGAGGCCGACGCCGACTGATGGCATTGCTCGGTGGCATCCGGCGACATCGGGTGACGGCCCTGCTGGCCGCCCTCACCATCGGCGCCATCGCCTGCGGTGATCCCCGGCCCGAGATGAGGTCGGCCGAAGTGACACCCGGCGACCCGACCGACATCGACGGAGACGGCGACCAGGTGGCGGATCCCCCCGACCCCTCCCCCGGCGAGACGACGCCGTCCTCGACCCAAGCGGGCGGTGGCGCGACGCTCTGTGGCCCGATCGACACCACGTCGGCCGGTCGGTTGGATCGGGCCGAGGTGACCGAGGCATCGGGCCTGGCCGCCAGCAGCCGCCATCGAGGCGTGCTGTGGACCCACAACGATTCGGGCGGGGCGGCCGGGGTCTACGCCTTCGACCTCGACGGCCGGGACCTCGGCTTCTTCGCCCTCGTCGACGGCGGCGAGCCGGTGACGCTGGTCGACGCCGAGGACCTGGCCATCGTCGACGGCACCCTCTACCTCGGCGACATCGGTGACAACGGGCGGCGACGGAGCTCCGTGGCCATCCACGTCTTCGAGGAGCCGACCGGGGTGGGCGGCGACGGCACCATGGAGACCAGCCGGGTCGTCGAGGTCCGCTATCCGGAGGGTCCGACCGACGCCGAGGCACTGCTGGTCGACCCGATCACCGCTGAGCTGGTGATCCTGTCGAAGGACTCCGAGGACACGTCCGGCCCGACCCGTATCTACACCGTCGACCCGATCGCGGCCGAGGACGACGGGACCTCCGGCCGCGGTGGTGAGCCGATCGAGGCGACCCTGGCCGGGACGGTCGACGTCGTCGCCCTGACCCGCTCCTCCACGGCCGGCGATTTCAGCCTGGCCGCTCTCCTCTTCCCCGGTGCGGTGACCGGAGCCGACGTGAGCCCCGCTGGGGACCTCATCGCCATCCGGACCTACGGCTCGGTGTGGTTGTTCGACCGGGCGCCGGGCCAATCGCTGGTTGCGGCACTACAGGGGCCGGCCTGCGAAGGCGGGGCCGCAGCCGAGGGGCAGGGCGAGGCGGTGGCCATCCTGCCTCCCTCCCGCAACGGCGGTGGGGATCCCCGCTCGGTCGAGTACGTGACCGTCGGCGAGGGTCGGGCGCCGCCCGTCAACGTCCAGCGGGTCGAGCTGGGCCGGTAGGCGGGAGGCGGGACGGATCAGCCCGGAGCGCACCGACACCATGTCAGAGAGCGTCCACGACTGGGCCGTAGCGCTGTTGAGCTGCCTGGGCCAAGGTGCCGAGAATCTGGCCGATCCGCTGCCGGGACAACCCCTTCGCGCGCCCACCACTGCCTCGCCGACCGTCAGCTCGCTGCGAGCCCGGGCGAGAGCTGCTCTCTCCAGCAGATACTCCTCAACGGTACTCTCGTCGTCATCCTCCGGGTCGTACGCCTCCAGGCGAGCCGTCAGCTCGCCGGCGTGGTCGAGGATCTTGTGGATTTGTCGTGGCATCATCCACACCAGGAAGCTCGCTCCGGCAGCCATGGCGTGGACGACGAAGTCCACCATCAGTTGCCGCATCGGAGCGTCGGCACGTCACGCCATCAGAGCAAACGGTCAACCAGGTGCTGAGCTATCATCATCTCATGGAGCGAACCTCGGCCCGGACCGTTAACGGCGGCAGGATCACCGGGCGACACCGTCTCGGCCCGGACCGTTGACGGGCGGCAGGATCACCGGGCGACACCGGCTCGGCCCAGGATGACACCGCTCCCCCGTCATTTCGCACGATCTCCAGGTCCATTCGTCCGGCGTCATTGTCGACCCGCAGCGGAGTGAAGGTCCGCAGCAGCGGACGACCGTCGGCCCGCAGGGACTCGTTGCCGTCCCAGGTCGGCATCTCCAGCTCGTCGTCGCCGGGCCCCGGTACCAACAGTCGGACGCTGGCCGTCAGCTGGTCGACCTTCAGGGTTTTCAGGCCGTCACCGGTCACGGTGATGCGAAGCAGCCGGGGCCACCGTTCGACCCTCTCCACTACCTCAACCGGCTGCAGCGGCCGCGGCTCACGACGAAGCTTGCGTCGGCGTTCCAGGCGATCGGTCATGCTTCCATGATGGTGGCGGGCGTCGAGGTTGACCGCGCCGGCATGGAAGCCAGCCGCAACTGTATGTCAACTATCCGAGAATCATGCCCGGCAGGACTTCCCGCAACTGCACGTTATCGGTGAGACTGTCGACAGAGAACAGTCCCGCCCGGATGCAGGGATCGATCGTGCCGGTCGCCCCGTTCCCGCCGAACCCTCCGGCCGGATTCGTGCGTCACGTCTACGAGCATCGATGGGAGATCGGTCGACCGCGATCGGCTGTGTGGTCCTGGCTGTGCGATCCGGCGACGTTCACGGACGGTCAGGTCCCACCGTTTCGGGTCGAGTTCTTGACGAACGCCGCCGGCGAGACGGGATTCGCCGAGGGCGTCTACAACGCCCACGCGGGGCCGTTCATGTCGTTCGCTGGTGTGCTGGGCGTGATCGAGCCCGAGCACTACCGTGATCTTCAGTACTTCTACGGCAGCTACGCAATCAGCCATGCGCTCTTCCGGCCCACCCGGCTCCAGTTCTGGCTCGAGGACGGAACCGCCGAGGGAACGACCATGATGCGCCTCCAGCTCGACGCCGACGTCCGTCGCGACTTGCCCTCGTGTTGCCGGCGTTGCTTGCGTTGCTGGCCGCCTGTGGATCGGACCGTGCCGCCGACTCGATCTCGGCCCCCGGGACGGCGACTTCCTCCGCCGACGACGGCGCCGATGGCGACATCGCAGTCGAGCGGTCGGTGTCGTCCTTGACGACTGCACCGTCGGAGCCGCCGGCCCAGGACTGTCGACCGTTGGCCGACCTGGAAGATGCCGACGAGCTCAACCGCTGGCGGATCGCAAACGACGGGGTGATGGGCGGTCGTTCCAGCGCCAACGCCGATGTCGTCGACTCCGTTCTGATCCTCAACGGGGAGATCGTCACGGACGGCGGCGGGTTCTCGTCGGTTCGGCTTGCGCTCGAAGAGCCGCTTGGTGACGCCACCGGACTGCTGCTCCGGGTTCGGACCGATGGGCGATCCTATGAGCTGACGGCTGCCGATGCGCTACCCGGCCGTGACGTCCGGATCTCGCATCAAGGCCCCATTCCTGCGGTCGGAGAGGGCGCGTGGGAGGAGGTCGCGGTCGGCTTCAGCGATCTCGACACCTCGATCTTCGGTCAACCCGTCGACGTCGAACCAATCGAGCCGGACGCAGCCATGGAGGTTGGAATCATCCTGGCCGACGGGCGTGACGGACCGTTCCGCTTCGAACTCGACTGGATCCGAGCCTGCCCCTGAGCCGCCGGCATCGATCGTGTTCAACATCCCCCTACCCGGTCACCAAGGTCGGGGGACACTGACACCCCCGCACCGAGGGCCGTACCACCGACCCTGCCCGAACCCGGCCGCTCGCGTCCAGTACTCCAGACAGCGGCACCCCTTGTCGAGCTTGGACTCGTGCCTTTGATGCGCTCCAGACGGTCGTCTGCATATCGCAAGAGCCCGCCTTGCGAGCCTCCTGAGAGAATCGAACTCTCGACCTTGTCCCTTACCATGCCTGCTGTATCGGTACGGCAGCGTGCGTGGCCGGCCAAACCAAGCGTCCTTTCGTCGCTGAAGGTCGATGGTTCTCGATACGGGCAGGTTGACCGAGGCTTCCTCGCCGCTCACCGCCTTGGACAGCAGGTCAGACAGCTTCCACGATTGGTGAGCAGCTGAGCCCACTACGGCTAGAACTGAGAGCGAAGTGGCAGTAAGGCTCTCAGCCGAACGTTGTCACCAGGCCCGACTACGGTGGACACCATGGAAACGCCAACCTCGCCCAGGGCGACAGACCGGCATGGGAACCAATTGCCGTCCTCGCCAACTACACGAGACATCGACCGCCAAGCGGATCAGCTTCGAATCATCGATGACACGGACCTTCCGGCCGAAGTGACCGACCGGATACCTCTCGAGGACCTGGAGCGACAACGTCGTCAAGCGCTCAGCCGGTGACTCGGCCGTGTCGGGTCGACCATCGAGGAGGACATCAGAAGTCAACTTGACACCGAACAGGCGACTCTCTTTTTGGCGACACGACCTACCCGCTGCGCTGACCCTGATCTCCAGGAACGGAGTGTGGGAATCGCTACCAGAGCACGGAGGCGGGCGTCGACTCACCGTCGAAGGACTGACGGTCGGAGCGTTTCACCTCTCCCTGAGGCAGCTGGATTCGGGGCGGATCAATCGGTGCCGATCGGTACATGTCGGGGGTATGGGCTACCCTCCATCCGCCGACTGGGCTCGACGCACGGCCCCTGTCACACTCATCACCTACACTTGACTCATGGTGAATCGGAACAGTCGAGGTGAATTCTCGTTCGACCGCTCAACGGCCGAGGGGCGGCGGGCGGAGATGGCCTACCTCGACAGCCTCAGCGACGCAGAGCGCAATGCCTACGACCCCGGGCACCGATACGTCACGGCCAACCCGGCCACCACACCTGAGCGAGAAGCTCGCCTCGCTGAACAGCTGGCCAACATCAACGCCACCGTCACCGACGCCTGAGCGGTTTGCGACTCGACCCCACTTGGCGCCCGAGGCTGGAGGCCCAGGTCCGCCGACAGCTGCCGGCGGATCGCGATCTGGAGCGCGGCCTCTACTCCGCCGACGACTTCATTCGCTACGACCTGACCGACGATCTACTGGACTACCTGGTAGCGGCGTTTGACGTGCTGGAGATTATCGACATCGGCTACCGTCGGCTTCGCGTCGACAACGCCGTGACCGTTGAGTCTTTCGACCTCGTGGCCCGCTCTGACCCGGACGAGCCGACCCTCGTGATCCCCGTCCTCGTATCCATCTGGCCCTGGGAACCCGAGGAGCCAGCCGATAACTCGAACTGACAGGCAGCGGGCCTAGTTGGTGACCGATATCGACTCGCGGTTGTGCCTCGAGTCGGTGAGCTGGTTGACCAACGCGGCGGCAACGTCCGCCCGGTTGATCTTGGTGATCGGTTCGGAGTTGGTTGCCGTGTAGTGTCCAACTCCTGGATCATCCCTGAGTACGGCCGCTCGACTACCAGGAGCCCTGGGAGGCCGGCGAATTGTCCGGCGATCTACGGACCGACCTCGTTGCGGAGCTCGACGGCTTCGTGGCTGCCCTTCAACATAGCAAGCTGCCAGAGATCCTTGTCGCTGCGATGGACCGAGCATCAACCGATCCCTGCATCCGCGCCATGCAACGACTCCATGACCCAGATCAGCCGCACCCCCGTGTGGACCGTCGTTGTAGCCGGCATCGATCGCGACGAACTCGACCCTGATCTCAACGAAGCGTCGGCGGCAGCTCACACACTCGGCCCCCTTCTCTACCAGTGCCTCTTCGACAAAACGCCGATCGCATCGGCCGACGTGCAACGGAGCGCTGATGCCTTCTTGACGGCCTTCAGAATCGAGCGTCCCGTCATACCCGTTTCCCTCGACGGGAAAGATCGACCGTAGCGACAATGGCTACGATCTCGTATCAACGGCAGCCCCGACCCGATCGGCCGCGACTCTGCGACCTGGGCATACTCGGAGCCTCCTGAGAGAATCGAACTCTCGACCTTTTCCCTACCATGCCCGCCGGATCCGTGCAGGGGCGTGCGTGGCCAGCCAAACCGGGCGTGGTTGCGTCGCTGAATGTCTTTGGTCGTCGATACCGGCAGGTTGACCAAGGCTTGCTGTAAGGCTTCCTCGCCGCGGACCGCCTTGTACGCAGGTCGGACAGCTTCCACGATTGGTGAGCAGCTGGACCTGCTTCGGCTAGAACTGAGAGCGACGCTGGCAGTAAGGCTCTCAGCCGAACGTTGTCACCGTGCCCGACTACGTGGACACCATGGAAACGCCAACCTCGCCCCAGGCGACAGACCGGCATGGGAACCAATTGCCGTCCTCGCCAACTACATGTGACATCGACCGCCAAGCGGATCAGCTTCGAATCATCGATGACACGGACCTTCCGGCCGAGGTGACCGACCGGATACGTCTAGAGGACCTGGAGCGACAACGTCGTCAGCGCTTGAGCCGGTGACTCGGCCCGTCCCATCTTTTCACTGCCGCTGGGCGCCCTCCGGTCGATGGGTTCTTCTGGTCGCTGGTCTACTGGTCGCTGGAGGGGCGGCCGGAGCGCATGGACGCCGATGGCAACGGGATACCGTGCGAGACTCTACGAACCTGCCGTGGTTTCCACCGTGACGGTCGGCAACTGACACCATCGGCCCGTGGCCGCCGAACCGGGGCCTCGGTCCACACCCGCCACCTCGAGCACGAACAGAGGGAGCGCGGGCGGGGCAGCGGTCTGGTGATTCGCTTGTTCGACAAGGTCGCTATTGCGTTGAAATCAGCGTTCTCCGGATCGGGCCATGTTCGGAAGCGATGGCAAGAATATCGAGGTTCTATTGCATTCCCTTCCACTGTAGGGCATTGTGACCTTTGGCGGGTTGGGAAGATGTGATGCAATGCGCAAATTGCTGCTCTTTCTTGCCGCACGACTGGCGACAGTTCCTCGGTCGAGGGATAGGGAACCGTCACACATCCGGGTGATGGACACGCCGACGCGGAGCACTATTCCAGCAGCGCAGACAGGACGACAGGAACGGCGGACGGGACCTGCGGCGAGGGTGAGTCCACCCATCTATCGCCGCTGCCAAGGTCGGATTTCGACCAAACGCCGCCCGCCAACCGCATCATTGAGACCTCTTGGCTCCGTCCGAGCCTGGGGCGACGGAGGGAGGCGCGAACCCAAGGAATGGTACCGCCCGTCGCAACGCTCGACTCAATGTAGCCGATGCTGCCGTTGCGGCGAAATGATTCTGGGAGAATCCAATGAAGCACCGCCCAGCAAGCCTGTTTGCGCTTGCCTTCGCATTCATGATCTTGGCGCCCATCTCGTCCACCGCGGCGCAAGTGCCCGGCACCGACATTCTCTACACGGTCGATGCCGACTTCGATTTGGGGACACTGGTAAGCGTCAATCACGACGCTCCCTACAACGACCAGTTGCAGCTGGACTCACCGACCGAACCCTTCCCGTTCATCAACGTGGCCGCCTCGGGCCGGGGAACCGTGGTGCGGATCAACACCGAAACCGGCACGACTGTCGGTGAATACCGCACCGCACCTGAAGGGCGCGGCCTCAATCCGTCCCGGACGACCGTCGACCTGTTCGGCAACGTGTGGACGGCCAACCGCGACGAAGTCGATGAGATCGGCGACCTACCCCACGGCTCGGCGGTCAAGATCGGCCTTATCGTCGGCGGCACGCGGGTCGATGCGGACGGCGTTGCCGACCCGGCCGGTGGGTACCTGGCGCCACCGTTCGGATACAACACCTGTGTCGACCGCGATGCCGACGGGCTGATCCGGACATCGACGGGACTTCTGGATGTGCTCGATTGGCCGGATGATTCCGACGGTGCCGGTGGTCCCGACGCGCTGGTGGAGGATGCCGAAGACGAGTGCATCCTCATCTACCAGCGCCTTCCCGACGCCGAGCAGGCGCGTCACGTCTCGGTGGATGCCGACAACAACGTCTGGGTGGGCGGTTATCCGTTCGAAACACGGATGTTCCACAAGCTGGATGGCTCGACGGGAGCCATCGTGGACTCATTCGATGCCGGTGAGTTCGGTTGTGGCGGCTACGGCGGCCTGATCGACGGCAACGGCGTCCTCTGGTCGATCGGCGGGGGCACCAGCGAAGGGTCGCTCCTTCGCTACGACCCGGCGACCGGCACCGGATCGTGCGTCAATATCTACGGCGGCTACGGCCTCGGTATTGACACCAACGGATACGTATGGGGCTCGATCTGGAACAACGGCATCGCCAAGGTCTCACCGGCCGGGGTGCTGGTATCCGGCTTTCCGAAGTCGACGACGGCCACCTCGAGCACGACGATGGCGGCACCGTCTTCAATGGTCAGGGAAGCCATCACGGGGACGGGCTTGCCCGCAATACCCCTAGCGGAGCAGCCCGCAACGTCTAGCACGGGATTGCCGGCGATGTCGGTTGCACTGCAGGCCGACCCACCGGAGACACCGACCTTCTGGGTGGCACCTCACGACGATTGGGTCGGGGCGATGAGTCCCTGGACGGCGGGGACGACGATCTCATTGACCATCGAAGATGGCGGCGGCATCGTCTACACCGACACGCAGCCAACAGATGGTGACGGCAACTTCAACTTCAATCTGTGGGACCGGTTCGACGTGCAGCCCGGTCACGTCGTGACGGTTTCGGATGGAACGACCACCAAGACCCACACCGTGGTTGAACTGTACGTCGACGGTGTCGACGTGGCCGGCGATACGGTGTCCGGTCGGGCCGACCCGGGCTCCACCGTGGACGTCTGGGTGCACGATGACGGCAACCTCACCGTGACCGCCGACGGTTCGGGCAACTGGACCGCCGACTTCTCCGGCACGACCGACCTCAGCTACCTCTCCGACGGCGGATCGGCTGTGTACGACCCGGACGGAGATGGAACCGGCGTCTGGTGGGCCGCTCCGAGGTTCCAGGTCTCACCCGACGACGACTGGGTACAGTGGAGCGGGAACTGGACCCCGGGGGCCACGATCTCGTTGACCATCGAAGATGGCAGCGGCGTCGTCTACGCCGACTCCCAGACCGCCGATTCGCTCGGTCGCTTCAACTTCAACCTGTGGGACGTGTTCGATCTGCAGCGGAGCCAGGTGGTCACGGTGTCGGATGGAACGACCACCAAGACCCACACGGTGATGAACCTATTCGCAGACCGTGTCGACGTGGCCGCCGATACGGTGTCCGGTCGGGCCGACCCGGGCTCCACCGTGGACGTCTGGGTGCACGATGACGGCAACCTCACCGTGACCGCCGACGATTCGGGCAACTGGACCGCCGACTTCTCCGGCACGACCGACCTCACCTACCTCTCCGACGGGGGCTCCCAGCAGTGGGACGACGACGGCGATTCGACCGGCGACTGGTGGGCAACCCCGAGATTCCAGGTCCAACCCGACGACGATGGAGTTGGCAGCTGGGGATTCTGGACACCCGGCTCGACGATCTCGCTGATGATCGAGGACGAAACGGGGGTCGTGTACACCGACACCACGACGACCGACGTTCGAGGCGAATTCTGGTTCGGCATCCAGAACTTCGATGTCGAGCGGGGTCATGTCGTAACCGTCACCGACGGTACCACCACCAAGACCCATACGGTTCTGGACCTCTTCATCACCGATGTCGACGGCGCGGCCGACATCGTCCATGGCACGGCTGAACCAGGCTCCGACGTCGAGGTTCAGGTTCCGGGAGGCGATGACTACCGACTCCTGGTCACGGCCGACGGTTCGGGCAACTGGGCCACCGACTTCTCCGCCCTGGTCGACCTCACGCCGAACTCCGATGTTTTCGCCTGGCAGCAGGACGGGGAAGGCGACGTCACCTGGGTGTCGAGGCGGATACCGGCGTTCCGGGTCTGGCCCGACGCTGAGCACCTGGAAGGTGGAAGGTGGGAGGCCGACACACTCCTGAACATCTCCATTGATCATGGGGCCGCTGATCCCTACACGACCACCGTGACGACCAATCAGTGGGGTGACTTCGGCATCGACCTCTGGGACTTCGACATCCAAACCGGCCAGGTGATCACGATCACCGACGGAAGATGGACGAAGATCCACACGGTGACGGCCGTGGCGGTGCCGGACGGAGGGATCGACTACGCCGCCGACACAGTCGCCGGAACCGCCAACCCCGACGCCGGGGTGGAGGTGTCCGCCTATCTCCTGGCGAACTGGTCGAGCCGCTGGCTCGAGGTGGACGGCAGCGGCAACTGGCTCGCCGACTTCTCGACGCCGTCTCAGGATCAACCCGCCTTCGACCTCACCGAGCAGACCTTCACCGACGTCGTCGAGTACGACGACGACGCCGACGCCACCGTTCGTAGCTACGGTCCGCCGGTTCAAGCGAACCGCGGCGTTGCGGTGACGCCGATCGACAACCACGTGTGGGTTGCCAACAGCGGGGTCGCCACGGTCACCCGGCTCGACAACGATGGCAACATCGTCAAGGTGATCGACGTCGGCACCGAGCCGACCGGTGTCGCCGTCGACAGCGCCGGCAAGGTGTGGGTCACGAACCTTGGTTCGGACAGCACGATGCGCATCGATCCGACGGCCGGGGCCGACGGCCTCGGGGCCGTCGATCTCACCGTTGATCTGGACCAGGGCGCAGCGCCCTACAACTACAGCGACATGACCGGCGCCGTGGTGGTGGGTTCGACGTCACCGCAGGGCCTCTGGACGGTCGTCCAGGACGCCGAGGAATCCGGGTTCGAATGGGGCCGGATCATCTGGAACACCGAACCGGAGGCATTCGAGCCTCCGGGAACGGCGATCATCGTAGAAGCCCGCACCGCCGACACAGAGGCGGGACTGGGCGGACAGCCCTTCGTGCCAGTGGTGAACGGCGAGTTGTTCTCGTCGTTCGGCCGCTACATCGAAGTGCGGGTGACGCTCAAGGCGAGCCCCGAAGGGGTAAGCCCAGTTCTGTCGGACATCCGGGTGCAGCCGGCGATCATCGAGGTCGACGTCGACATCAAGCCGGGCAGCTATCCCAACTCCATCAACATCAAGCGCACCACCGGGGTGGTCCCGGTTGCGGTGTTGGGGAGCGCCGACTTCGACGTCACGACGATCGACGTGACGACGCTCCGCTTTGGTCCGTCGGGGGCCATGCCGTCACATGACCTGACGGAACCATCCGTCTACGAGGATCACCTGCAGGACGTGAACGAGGACGGCTACCCGGACCTCGTGAGCCACTATGTGGTGGCCGACATCGGTCTGACAAAGGGCGACACCGAGGCCTGTATCAGCGGAGCGACCCTGACAGGGATCCCGATTGCCGGTTGTGACTCGGTTCGCCTCATCGGCAACGGCTGATCAACAGGCGGTTGAGGAGGGGGTCGGGTCCACCCGACCCCCTCCTCGTCAACTCCCAGCGGGGTCAGCAGGTGGGTGGCCAGGCCTCGGTACACAAGGAATGTCGAAGCACGGCCTTCCGCTCGATCAGGGCCGAGGAGCAGTCGAGTATCCATTTGGCAGCAGCACTACACTGAGTCGAACAAACGACAAGGCGACGGAGCGGCGAGGTGGTCGTATGTCCAACACAGACGAAGGTCGGATCAAAGTCGAGGACAGCTTCAGCATCTGGTACAAGGTTGTCGGTGACGGTGACGGCATTCCTCTGCTGACATTGCATGGTGGTCCGGGCGCTGGACACGACTACCTCGACTCGATCGTGGATCTGGCGGCGGATCGACCGGTAGTGTTTTTCGATTAGCTCGGCTGCGGTCGGTCAGACCAGCCCGACGATCCTTCACGATGGGTCATCGATCGGTTCACACGAGAGATCGACACAGTCCGGTCGGCGCTCGGGCTCGATCGCATTCATCTCTATGGGCACTCATGGGGTGGATGGTTGGCGATCGAGTACATCACAGGATCGCCGGATGGGATCGCATCTTTGGTCTTGGCCAGCACGTCGGCGAGCATCGCCGAATTCGCTGCCGAGTGCACCGCACTTCGCGCTGCCCTCCCGCCGGACGTCCAGGAGGTGCTCGAGCAGTACGAGGCGGCCGGTGATTTCGAGGCCGAAGAGTACCAGGCGGCAGCGGGCCAGTTCTACAGACGTCAACTCTGCCGTTTGCAGGGGTGGCCGGAGTCGGTGATGCGCACTATCCAAGACCTGGACGGCAACCAGGTCTACCTCACCATGAACGGACCCAACGAGTTCACGACAATTGGTAACCTCAAAGACTGGGATCGGTCTGGTTCACTCCCTGATATTGGGGTGCCGACGCTGATCACCTGCGGGCGCTACGACGAAATCGGCCCAAACTGCGCCGCGACGCTTGGGGCTGGTATTCCCGATGCACAAGTGGTCGTGTTTGAACACAGTGCCCATATGGCGCACGTCGAAGAACGGCAGCGGTACATGCAGGTGCTCGGCGACTTCCTGCGCCAACACGACAAGTAGGCCCCCAACCGACCCAGTAGGCTCCTCGACGACCAGGACAGTTGGATCGGGTTGACTCGAAATCGCAATTCCGACCAATTTCACCATCCCCGCATGATCGGTTCACAGGCGTGCGGGATTGACGTCGCCGACCATGGTTGTGTCGCTGAGGATTGGGCCTTCCCCTGTTGGCCGGTCACCTCGATTAGGAGGTAGACATGTCAATCATGGAAGATTCACGACCGGCGCGTAGGACTCGTCGTTCGTTCACTGATGAGTTCAAAGCTGACGCGGTTCGGATGGTCATCGAGGAGGGCCGGTCGATCAAGAGCGTGGCCGACGGGCTCGATGTCGGGGAGTCGACGTTGGGGAACTGGGTTCGCCAGGCCCGGGTCGATGCCGGCGAACGAGAGGGTTTGACCACCGACGAACGCAAGGAACTGGCTCGGCTCCGCAAGGAGAACACCGAGTTGCGGATGGAACGAGATCTGCTCAAACGAGCAACGGCCTTCTGGGTGAAGGAATCGGTGCGCCACGAGGCGCTTTCGAACCGTGCGGTGATGAAAGGACACCGCCGTTGGGTCGTCGCAGCGGCCTGATGAAGCTGAGGGCAGCCTGAACCGGGGGACGCTGGGGAGGGTGGGAAGCAGCCCTGACGAAGCCGGGACGGGTCAGCACCGTCAGATGGCCCGGGTTCGGCAAGCAAGACGGAAAGGTGCACGTGAGAAACCAGTGTCTGAACGCTCCTCAAGTCACCCACCAGCTCGAACGTGACGGATCGGGGCTGGGTTGCAGCGCGTATCGGCCGGTGTTGACCGGTCGGGAACTCCGGGACTGGTTAGATTCGCTGGTCACAGAGGCCACGGTGAAGGCCTGCGGCGTAGCCGTGGCGATGCTGCAGGGGCAGAGCTGGGCGCCGATCCCGTCGAACGGTTCGAAGGTGAACGTGGGAACCATCCCGGCGGTCCCCTCCCGGTCAGCTGCCAGCTGGCCGGTGGGGAAGGCCCGTCGCCGGCTGATGCTGTCGGGGTGGGACGGAGGGCCCGTAGTAGTCCGAGACCGGGGTGCGACACGAGGTCGCACGATCAAGTGAGTGAGTTGAGGAGGTTCGACGTGTTGTCGGAGATGTAGCTCTGGGTTGGTGTCTGTGGCCTATCCCAGGCCTGACGTGCGTTGCGGGTGAGTGCGGGGTGCGAAGCTCAGGTTGTCAAGCCCAAGGGTTCCTGGCCCATCCAGGGAGCCACAGGCGAGGGGGAAGGCCGGACGGGTGAACGCCCTCAACCGAGGTGACCTCGAAAGAGCGTCGGGCTCTGACAGTCGACGAGTGGCGAGCCCTCCACGACGCCGCGGCGGGAACGACCAAGCTGGTGGTCGACCTCGCCGGCCGTCACGGTCTCCGACCCCAGGAGCTGCGAGCCTTGCGCTGGTCCGCCGTCCGCCTCGACGCAAGAACCTTGTCCGTCGTCACTCGGTTCGACAGCCACGACCAGTTGTCGACCCGAAGACCACCGGCTCGACGAGAACCATCCACATGCACACCGAACTCGTCGATGCGCTGTCGACGTGGCGGGCCCGCCAACCCCACTACAACGGAGTCGACCTGGTCCTCACCAGTCGGGTCGGAACTCCCATCCGCCAGGAGAACCTGCGCCGCTCGATCCGCGAGGCATGCCACAGGGCCGGGATCGAGGTTGTCACACCATACGAGCTACGCCACACCGCCATCACCCACCAAGTCGAAGCCGCCCACGCCGTCACCGTTATCGCCGACTGGGCCGGCACCAGCGAAAAGATGATCTTCGAACACTACCGCCACCGGATGACCGACGTAGTCCAGTTGAGGGCACCAGACTTCTAGGCAGCGGTCCCAACCCAAGATCCGGCAACCGGTTCGACGATTTCGGCGGCCGATACCGGCCCGATCAGAAGCGGGAGATTCGGCAAGGTTTGCCGCTGCGTCCACCCGGTTTCGCAGGGGACGGACAGCACACGAGGCTCCCTGTTTGGCTCCCTCCGCCAGCTCAACCACCCAGAGTGGTCGCCCGGACACAAGAAGACCCGCCAGTTCTGGCGGGTTTCGGACGAGCCTCCTGAGAGAATCGAACTCTCGACCTTTTCCTTGCTATCTCGCTGGGGGCTCAGCGGGGACGTTTGCGGCTGTGCATTTCCGCTGAAACTAGCGGGTTTGGACGGAGTGGGCGATAGGCGAACTGCGACGCACGCGGGATGTTCGCGGGATGGGCCGACTTCTCGCGGGTTCACTCGGATCGACCCGTCTGCGTATGCAGTCAACCGGCGTCACCAGCGAACATCAGGGAAACAACCCTTGCCGAAGCGCCGGTACCAACGATTTCCGCCTGGAAAATCGGTGCGATCCCATATGATGCCGGAGGGGTAGAGCATCTCGCTGCCCGGTTCGTACCACTCCTGGGCCACCGCAACGGCGTCGGGTTCAGCAATTGCCTCCATTGCGGCCATCCCGATCGGCATCGGTCGCCTCGGCGTAATAGAAGCGACCCAAGTAGTCGCCGGCTGGCGGCAGTGCGTCAAAGTCCTCGAATCCATCCACAGTCGGCCCGAGAATGATGACACCGTTGTACCTTCCTGGGTCGTAGTCGATGAAGATCCGACCCATAGCGTCGACAGGTTCGTCGACGCCAACTGACGTCTCGTCGTAGTACGGTCCCTCCCCTGCGGCTGGAAACGATACGTCGGTGCGGCTGTTGTACCCCTTCAGCCGATTGTGGAGGCCGCGGGCATTGGCTGAGCCACCGTGGTGGTTTCGAGGGTGCCACCGACTCCGACCGAGATCATGGGCATATCGGGCCACCCAGTTCCAGGGCGACCTGGAAGCAGGCCTCACAGGTTCGGTTGGACGCCGTCGGCGGCGGCCACGGCCCGACCGGACGTCGGTTGGCGCCAAGACATCACCCGACCTGCGGATCAGAGCTGGTGGATGGCGTCGAGGACGTTGAGCCGTGATGCCCGTCGCGCCGGGAAGGCGGCGGCAACGAGCCCGGCCAGGGTGGCGACAATCACGTAGAGCACGAGCGAGGACACCGGGATGGCGAATTGATCGATGGCGATGGCTTGGACCGCCACCCAGCCGAAGACGAGACCAACGACCACCCCGAGCAGGGCACCGAAGAGCGACACGACTGCGGCTTCCCAGCGGATCATCGCCCGTGTCTGGCGTCGGGTCATGCCGACGGCTCGCATGAGGCCGATCTCCCGGGTCCGTTCAAGCACCGAGAGGGCCATGGTGTTGGCGATCCCGAGGAAGGCGATGAGGATGGCGAGACCAAGGAACACGTTGATGACGATGACGAGCGAGTCGAGCTGGCCCTCGAGGCGATCACTGTATTCGGCCCCCGTCTCGAAGTTCAGTTGTGGGAACGCCGCGTTGAGCTCGTCGAGTGCGGACGCAGCGGCTTCGAACTCGACGCCCTCGGCCACCGAGGCGACGATGGAGATGTCCTCGTTGAGGCTGAAGTTCTGGTCCCAGGCCGACTTGTCGATGAGGTAGTTGCTGATAAGGAATGCGTTCTCGTAGATTGCGTTCACCGTGAACGTCTTGGTCCCTGTGGCCGCGAACTCGATGTCGAGTTCGTCACCGACGGCCAGGTTGAGATCGGTAGCCACCGACTCGTGGATGGACACGACGTCGGGACCGGCGTTGGTCGCCGGATCGCCCGAAATGACTTCGACGTCCCACAAGTTTGTCAGCAGTGCCAGGTCGGTGGCCCGGGCATCGTGCTCGTTGCCGTTGACTCGTATGTTGCCGAGACGTGTCGAGCTGACGGGGTCGAGCTCCGGGAGTGCCGCGACGGCGTCGACCAGCTCGGTGCTGAAGCCCGTTCCGCCGTTTGGAGGGCTGATGAGGAAGTCGGCGTTGAGGGTTGAACCGAGGGTGCTACGGTACGAGTCCTTCAACGACGAGGCGACGACGGTTGCCATGGCGATGAGGGCCAGTCCGATCATGAGACCGGCCGCGGTGCGAGCGGTGCGCTTGTTGTCGCTGGAGGAGTTCTCCCGGGCCATGTGGCCGGTTATGCCGAGCCAGGGCATCCGTTCGAGCGGTGCGCCGAGAAAGCGGGCCGAGGGGGTTGAGAACAGCGGCGCGAACATGGTGACCGAGATGAAAACGAGCACCGCGCCCCCGCCGAGGAGCAGCAGCAGCAACGGCGTGCTGTCAATGCTGCCGAACAGGCTGACGGCGATCCCGGTGACGCCGGGCACGGCGAGGATGATTGCGATGATCGTGCGTCGCGTGCCCTCGCCCGAGCCGTACCGGTAGCCTTCGCGCATGGCCGCCACCGGTGGCACACGTGCTGCTCGACGCGAGGGTGTCAGGGCCGAAGCCAGACTGACGCCGATGCCGACGGCCAGGGCGATCATGATCGTGCGGGCCGAGATCACCAACTCGAGACCGGGCAGGTTGAACCCGATCGAATTCATGATGGCACGCAGCGCGTAGGCGAGACCGACACCAACGGCCAGGCCGATGACCGAGGCGATCACGCCAACGATGAACGCCTCGAGCAGGGAGGCGAGCAGTACCTGCCTCTTGCTCGCTCCCAGGGCGCGAATGAGTGCCAGCTGGCGGATCCGTTGTCCGAGCAGGATGTTGAACGTGTTGGCGATGATGAAGGTGCTCACGAACACCGACACGAGAGCGAACGCCAGAAGGACGTTACCGAAGATGTCGACGGTGGCTCCGAAGTCCTCCTGGCCCTCATCGACGATGACGTCGTTGCCCACGGCCTCCAGCCCGGCGGGCAAGACAGCCTCGAGGTCGGCGATCAGCTCCTCCGGACTGACGCCCGACTCGGCGGTCACGTCGATCGAGTTGATCTTGCCATCGTTGCCGTCGAGGCGCTGGACCTCATCGAGGGTGAACGACATGAGCACGGCACCGGCGAGCGCGTTGTCCTCACCGAAACGTGTGGTTCCCACCAGGGTGAAGGGTTCGCGGCCGGCCACGCCGACGATGTCATAGGACTGGCCGATCTCGAACCCGTACGTACCGGCCGAGGTGAAATCGATGGCGAACTCACCGGGACCATCGGGCAGCTCGCCCTCCTCCACCGTGAGGGCGCCTGTGGTCGAGTCCTGTTGATTGACGGCAAGGATCGGCGGGCCCAGCGTCTCCACGGCCTCGCCGTCGCCGTCGATGGGGACGACCTTCGAACTGGTCAGAGCGGGCAGGGCCTGCTCGACGCCGTCAACGGACGACACGACGTCGAGCACATCCTCATCGATCGTCTGCGCCTGGAAGGTGACCTCGGCGAAGTCGCCAGCGGCCCGGACGGTGGCGTCGATCTCGGCGCTGGTGTCCTCGACGATGCCGTTGAACGTTGCCCGCAGGCCATCGGACAAGACGAACGAGGCGACAATGAATGCGACACCGGCCATCACGGCCAGGCCGGTGAGACCCACCCGCAGCCGGCTGCTGGCCAGGTTCCGTCGACTGAGGAGGAGCACGGGGTTCATGGGGATCAGGCCTCCAGCGCCCTGATCCTGTCGAGGACCAGATCAGGCGTCGGCTTCTCGAGTTGTCCCACCAGACGACCATCGCGAAGGAACACAACGAGGTCAGCATGCGAGGCGGCCCCAGGATCATGGGTGACCATCACCACCGTCTGGCCCCAATCATCGACCGCTCGGCGCAGGAACCCGAGTACCTCCTGACCGCTGTTGGAATCGAGGTTTCCGGTCGGCTCATCAGCGTAGATGATTGCGGGTCGGCTCATCAGCGCCCGGGCCACTGCGACCCGTTGCTGCTGCCCGCCCGAAAGCTCATCGGGTCGATGATGCAATCGCTCATCGAGGCCCAGACTGTCGACGACGCGCTTCTGCCACTCCGGATCGGGTTCGTGACCCCCGAGGAGCAGGGGCAGGAGAATGTTTTCCTCGGCGGTCAGGTTCGGGACCAGGTTGAAGGCCTGGAAGATGAAGCCCATCCGGTCACGACGCAGCAGGGTCAGCTCCTGGTCGGAAAGGTCCGAGATCAGGGTGTCCCCCACCCGCACCTCCCCGCTGGTCACCTCGTCCAGACCGGCCACGCAATGCAGCAGCGTCGATTTCCCCGAGCCCGACGGACCCATGATGGCGGTCATCTTGCCGGCCTCGAAACCGATGTCCACGGCGTCGAGGGCCACGACCTGGGTGTTGCCCTCGCCGTACACCTTTGTGAGCCCCGTCGCGGTCGCTGCCATGGTGCCGGCAGCCTGTGGACCGCTGTCTTGTTCGGTCGTGGTACCTGTGAATCCGGCCATCGCCTTCAGCCCTCTGCAGACCGCCTAGGTCCCATCGAAATACATGCGGCAGCGGAACCGAAGGGCCAAAGGTCCTATCTTCGGCCGGCTGCCACCAGATCCCCGTCGGCCTCAACCGCAGAGATCTACGCTAGGGCTGACCTCGAGGCCGGGCGATATTCGGATCAGGAGGTCGATGTCGACTGATCCCGATCACCGGTGGCCGCTGGGGCTGAGCGTGACTCCCGTTCGAAGATCCGGTTCACCACGACCAGCCAGAGGATTGCGGCGAACCCCGTTCCGATGGCGGCTCCGGCGACAACATCGAGCACATTGTGTTCTCCGTAGTACAGGCGGGCAATGCCAACGAGCGCAGCCCAGCTCAGGGGGAGTGGCCACCACCGGCGGGGGAGGAACGCGCACAGGAGCACGGCCGTGGCGAACGCGGTGGTGGCGTGGCCCGACGGAAAGCTGGGGCCATCGAACGCCGGCCCCCGGACCGTGATGTCCGGGCCCACGGACACGAAGGGGCGTTCCCGGTCGACCAGCTGTTTGACGACCGCCTTCTCGATCCCCAACTTGAGTGGCAGGATCAAGGCGAAGGGCAGGAGGTGCCACCAGTTACGGGTGTACCGTGCCACCACCAGCCCGGCGACGAGCGGGGCCAACAGGACACCGACTTGTTGCAGCACCCACACACCGGGCTCGAGCCAGTCGGGCCAACGGTTGATGAATCGCAGTCCTTGCTCCTCCCACCCCGGCACCCGTCCATCGACGGCAATCAGTGAGGAGACCACCGCCACCACCGTGGCGACGATCACGATGGTCAGACCGAGAGGTTGCGGGAGGGAGCGGCGAACGGCGAACGGCCCGGTCATCGGCTAGATCAGCCCCACTCCGGCAGCCACCGACACCGCCTCGGCCCGGGAGTTCACTCCCAGTTTCTGATAGATGGCCCTGGCGTGTCCCTTGGCGGTGTTGTGGCTGATGTACAGCTCGCCGGCGATGGCCCGCAGCGGGAGATCGCCCCGGAACAGCTGCAGGACCTCGATCTCTCGTTTTGTCAACTTGTCGACCATCGGTTCTCCCGACGCCGCCGGCCACGACTTGGCCAGCTCCCGCTCGACCGCCGCGATCTCGCGACCAAGCTTGGAGTTCCGATCCCACTCTCCCAGAAACTTCGTGGCTTCGGCCAGGAGCCGGCGCCGGCGATCTCGGCTGCGCTCCACACCGGCCATCACGACGCAGCCCCAGGATACGAGACTCGGCTGGACCCACGACCGGGCCAGGTCGAGCCCGGCCTGAGCCTCGGCGCGGGCCTCGTCATACCGGCCCCGGTGGTGATGAACCTGGGCCATGGCGTAGTGGGCGGCCACCGTGGCCGGGTATCTCGATCCGCTCGGGGTCGGAAGGGCAAAGGCCTCGTCGGCCACTTGCTCGGCCAGACCCCACTGGCCCAGTTCGGCGTAGGCAGCGGCCAAATGGGCCGTCACACCCCCGTCGGTGATCGACAGCCGACGGCGGGCCAGGGAACCGTCCCTCAGATGATGAAGCGCGGCTTCAGCTCCGCTGGTCCGCAGCAGTGTCATCCCCAGCAACCCCTGGGCATAGGCGGCCGGGGTCGACCGGCTCGGATCCTCGTCGTCGAGTATGGCCCGAAGCTGTCGTTCCGCTCCCACGGTGTTGTCCCGGATCGAGGACACGAGGGCGTCGAAGACCCCGGCCTGTGAACTCAGCATCTCGATCTCACGAGGATCGTCGATCGAGCCGAGCGCTTCGTCGAGAAGGCCGACGAACAAGCCTGCTCTATCAACGTCTCCTGCGGCCACCGCCAGGGATACTCGGGCCATGCAGACGGCGGGATGAGTCGAGGCGATCTCATCGGGAACGGCCTTCAGCCACTTCCAGACCGGAACATGGTTGACGAGCGGAAGCCCGCGAAGCAGGCTCTCCATGGTGGCCGCAGCCGCGGCCGCGTCGTCGGCGGCCACGAGATGACCGACGGCGCGGTCCGCCAGATCGTGTTTCAACAGCCAGTCGGCGGCTCGCCGGTGCAGGCTGCGGATCTCGTCGTGTGCGGCTCCCACCCGGTGATTGTGACGGAGCCAGTCGCGGAAGAGGTTGTGGTAACGGAACCATTGGCGCCGGGTGTCGAGCGCCACCAGGAAGAGATTCTCGTGCTCGAGTTCGTCCAGAATCCCGCCGGAACCGGTTGACTGAAGCAGATGATCACAAAGCTCGGCGGTGAACTCGTCCACGACCGATGTCCTGAGCAGAAATTCCTTCCGTTTCTCGGGTTGCCGGCGGAGCACTTCGCTGGTGAGGTAGTCGGCGATGTTCCGGTCGTCACCGGCGAAGGAGGTGATGAAGCCGGTCGGGTCGGGATCGGACGTCATCGACAAACCGGCCAGGTGGATTCCGGCCGGCCAACCCTCGGTCCGTTCGCACAGTACGGCGACCTGCTCACGTTCGATCATCAGCCCGAATCGCTCGGCCAGAAGCTGCTGAGCCTCAACAACCGACAGGCGGAGATCGGCGGCCCGAACCTCGATCAATGACCCTGCAGCCCGCAGACGGGAGAGGGCCAGTGGAGGGTCGGACCGGGTGGCGATGGCGATCTGCAGACAGTGAGGCCGGTTTTCGATGAGGTAGTCCACGGTCCGATGGATCTGTGTGTCGGTGATGACGTGGTAGTCGTCCAGCACGAGCACGATGGCGTCGTCGTGATCGTGAAGGCAGTTGATCATCGCCGGGACAAGCGATCGAGCCGGATCGACAATGGTGTTCAAGTGGTCGATATCAGCGCCCATCCGCTGATCGACACCGCAGACGGCGGCGACGACATAGGCCCAAAACGATTCCAGGTCATCATCCTCCGGGCCGAGCCGGAGGTAAGCCAGCGGTCGGGCCTCGCCCTCGGCTGCTGCCCACGAAGCAATCAGGCTTGTCTTTCCCCAGCCTGCCGGAGCGTCTATCAGAATCAGACAAGCCGTCGGCTCGATCAGGCGTCCAACGAGACCGGGCCGGTCGATGACGCCGACTGGCACCACCGGCGGGTCGAGCTTGGTCGCCGTAAGCGGTCTCTCTCGATCTGTTTGGCGGGGTTCGTGGGCCATCGACCCCTCCCTTAGAGGGCATCTACCGAAAACGCTAGACCGACTGCCCGCCGGTGTAAAGCGAGCGGCTCGCCGCCTACCCCCCCGGGGCTGTTTCGGTGCGGGGTCATGCGGTACCACCCGGGTGGGATCGACGCTACGAGGTGAAATCGAGCACTGGAGACGCCGTGAGACAAGGAACGTACCGAATCGTGGTCCATGGTCGGCTCGGGGACGGGTTCGTAGATGGGTTCGACGACATGACCCAGACGACAACCGCCTCGGGCACCGTGCTTGAGGGTCGGTATGTCGACCAATCCAGCCTCCACGGCCTGCTCGACCGGCTGCGCGATCTCGGCATCGAGGTCGTCAGCTTCGACACCTCGACCAAGGAGGGCCAGCGGTGACTACCGAGATCATAACCCCGGCCAGGGAAGGAACTACAACGAGCGGAAACGGCGACCGGGGCGCTCCGCTGTTCGAATGGTTGAGCGACAACGTGAGGTGGGTGACGATCGCCATCGCCATCCTGACCGTCGTCGCCGCTCCCCTGGCCGCCTCCCGGGCGACCGAGGAGCCCGATTTCAGTCCGTCAGGTGAGATCTACGAGACCTTCGACCTGGTCGACGAGCGGTTCCAGAGTGCCTCGCCCATTGCCGGGGCCTTCTTCATCGTCGAGGCCAAGGACGGAGCCCAACCCGACGCCTTGACCAGAGACGTGCTGCTCGAGTTCAAACAGAACTCCGACGCGTTGCGGGCCGATGCCGAGTTCCGCTCGGACCTCGCCACCGAGTTCCGCCCCGATCTCGGTGAGGAGGTCGACGGAGTGTTCTCGCTGGCCGACAAGGTCGACGCCGAACTGCCGGGCAGCCTGGAGGCGGCGACCGATGCCGATGTGAAGCGGGCATTGGCCACCATCCTCGGTGAAGGATCGGTGGGAACACCACTCCGAGGTACCCTCTCCCAGCTGGCAACCAGCCGGTTAGGGGAAGTGGGGGGCGAGGAGCTCGTGATCTGGGAGGCCCCCGCCTTCAGTGCGGCCGTCGCCATCGACCTGACCGGCCTCGGTGGCCGGGGAACCGCCGACAGCGGCCCGATCGGACCCGAGGCCCAGGAGTTCCTCCGCCAGGTTCAAACCGTGCTGCAAGGCGACCAGGCCGCCTACCGGGCATATGGAGTGGCCATCGACGGCGATCTCACCTCCGAGGAGCAGCTGGCCGAGTCCGCTCCGTTCATCCTGCTGTCAGTCGTGTTCATCCTGGTGCTGGTCGGGGCGTTGCTGCGGTCCTACTGGGCCGCATCCCTGGTGGCCGTCGGCCTGAGCATAACCATGCTGTGGTATAACGCGATCCTCACCCTGCTCGGCTTCGAGGGCGGGATGCTCCTCGGCTTCATCGCCCCCATTTCGGTGATCGCCTTCGGGGTCGACTTCTTCGTCCACGCAAGCGGCCGGGCCCGGGAGCAACAGGTGGCCGGCCTCACCCGAGAGCGCTCCTACCCTCGAGGCCTAACGCTCGTGTTCCCCGCTCTTCTTCTGGCCGCCATCTCCTCGGCTGCAGCCTTCGTCTCGAACGGAGTGGCCGGTATCCAGGCCATCGTTCAGTTCGGTATCGGAACCGCCATTGCCCTCCTTATCGGGTTCTTCCTCCTCGGCATCATCGCCCCGTTGTGGCAGCTGCGGGTCGAGGACCTGGTCGGCGATCCACCGCTTCATCGCGGCCTCATGTTGCCCTACAAGTTCGGTTTTGCCGTCATGGCCCTGGTAGCCGGGCTGGCGGTGACCCTCAGCGTCGTCGTGCCCGTCTTCGGCTTCGCCGCCCTCGTCTTGTTTGTCCCGCTCTTCGTCTACGTGCCGATTCGGTGGACAAGACGAATCTATGCCAAGGCGAAGGCAGACGGGAGGCCCACCGGCCCGGTCATCAAGGGGGCCGGACACGGATTCCGGGCCGCCGGCTCGCTCGTGCATTTCCTGGCCCGCTGGCGAGTGGTCACCATTCCCGTCACGGTGGGCCTGGCGATACTCGGCGCCGTCGGCTTCACCCGCGTCGAGTCGGAATTCACCTTCAGCGACTTCTTCGCCGAAGACAGCGACTTCATCCAGAGCCTTGGCCTTCTGGAGACCCACTTCGGTGGCACCAGCGGTGGTGGCACCGGTCTCGTCTTCATCGAGGGGGATCTGACTCAGCCGGCAGCACTGGTCGCCATCGACGACATGGTGGCTGAACTTGATCGGGTCGAATCGGAGGCGGTCGAGCCCTATCTCTCGAGGGACCTCAACGGTGAGATTGCGATCCATGACAACGCCGTCACCGTCGTCCGTACCGCGGTGGCGTCGCCGGCGGCGACTGCGGCCGCCGGGATCGAGGTCACCGACGCCGACGGTGACGGCCTGCCCGACAGCGCCGACCAGATCGCTGCCATCTACGACCTGGCGCTCAGCGAGGGCATCACCACCGACGACGGCTTTGTCGCCTTCCCCGCCGACAGTGTGACCGAGCTGCTGTGGACGGATGGGGCCGGCAGCTACGCCACCATGGTCATGGTCGGCATCCCGACCCTGACCGAGGACGCCGTCATTCTCGACGCCCGATCGGCTCTCGAAACGGCGGCCGACTCACTCCTGGCCTCCCCGGGGGGAGCAGGCCTGACCGCGGCCCGAGTCTCGGGCGAAACGATCGTGGGACAGGACACCCTTGCCGCCTTCACCGACGCCATGTTGCTGGCCCTGCCGCTGGCGCTGGTGCTCTGTACCCTGCTGGCCTCGGTGTTCATGCGCTCGCTCAAGTATGGCCTGGCCTCGGTTACGCCCATCCTGCTGGTCGTCGGCTGGGTCTACGGGTTCATGTACCTCGCCGACTACAAGATCAATGTGGTCACCGCCACCATCGCCGCCATCGCCGTCGGTGTCGGCATCGACTACTCGACTCACTTCACCATGAGGTTCCGGGAGGAGTTCGAACACGAACCGAGCCGGTTCCCCGCCCTCCGGCGGGCCGGCGAGGGAACGGGCGGTGCCCTGGCCATCTCGGCCCTGTCGTCCATCATCGGGTTCACGGTCATGGCCTTCGCCCCAATGCCGATCTTCGTCACCTTCGGAACGCTGACTGCGGTCATGATCGTGTTCTCCCTCCTGGTGGCGCTGCTCGTGCTACCCAGCGTGCTCATGGTGGTCACGAGACGGCGAACCGGCGCCGAGCGGCAGCACCTGCTCGATCTGACCGGAATCGCCCCCGATGAGTACGACCCGCACTCCCGGGCCACCGCCATCCATTCCCAAGCCGGCCACCCGGCGGGCTAGCGGTCGAGCAGCTCATGTCGCAGCAACCAGTCGCTCACCACTTCGGGCACCGGGTCCCCCTTGGCGACCCGGACATTCATGGCCCGCAGCTCGTCGGTGGTAAGGGCGGCCGACACGGCGGCCAGCGGGTCGGTGAGGGACGATCCCCACTGCTGGACGACCTCGGTGCGAACCACCGGCACGATGTTCTCGGCCGGTTGCAGTTGGAGATCGTCGCTCAGCTCGACAAGATCGGGCGCCTCCAACTCGGCCGCGCTGGTGAACATCAACCCGGCATCGATCTCGCCCCGGCGCAGGGCCTCGGCGGTGAACGCCAATGACCGCTGGGGCACGAAGTCGGAGAACCGGAGGCCGTAGACATTCTCCAACCCGACCAGGCACAACGGACGGTCGGGACACTCGGCCGGCCCGCCGAATTTCCAACCGACCGCCACCGACCGGAGGTCGCTGATGGTCTCGAGCCGGCCTGCGTCGGCCACCTCGGCTGTCACCACCACGGTGTTCTTGTCCTCGGCCGGTGACAGGGCGAGGGCTACGAGGTCCTTGGAGGCGAGTCGGGTTTTGAGTTCCTCGAACGCCGACTCGCTGTCGGGGTTGGGCTCGGTGCTACCGGCATACCGGAGCGCCGTGCCCAGGTACTCGGCCACGACGTCGATATGGCCCAGCTCCATGGCGGGAGCCACGATCTCGCGTGGACCGACCTGGCCGAGGCGGGTCACCGGCACGGATTCCGACTCCAAGGCCTGGGCGTACAGCTCGGCCAACAGCTCACTCTCGGCAAAGTCGAAGCTGGCCACTCTGACCCCGGCCTCGTCGGACCCGCCGGTCGGTTCCTCACCCCGGCCGCAGCCGGCAACCAGCATGACGGCCGCGGTGGCGACCAGCACGAACCGGGCCACTACTGTCACACTGGTAGTATTGCACGACCAGGCGGTGGGGGTCCCATGACCGGCCGAGCGATTGAATTTGGTGGTCCGCCGGTATCGCCGGAGGGCCGGGAACCGCCCGGCGAGATCGCTCGTCGAGCCCGGACGGTGGCCCGATGACGGACCTGGTGGCCGAGCGTCAATCGCTGCAAGGGCGGCGGCGACGACCGTCGGGGGAGCCGCCGCCGCTGCCCCACGAGCTGAACCGAGCGGCCATCGCCTGGCTGGTGGCCTTTGTGGGGTTTGCGGTCATCTGGGCCTGGATCGTCTTCTCGGACGCACCGGCGATCTGGATCACGGAGCGGGACCTCGAGATCGCCGGTCCCATCGTCGATAACCGGCGGGACTGGCTCACGCCAACCATGCAGCGGATCAACCGCCTCGGCACGTCGTGGGTCACACCCATCATCGGTTGGTGCATCATCATCGGCGGTCTGGCCGCCCGACGCATTCGACATGTGCTGCTGTTGACCGCCGCCCTCACGGTGGTGGCCGCCCTTTCCACCGTCGTCTCAATGGAGATGTCGCGTCCCCGGCCGCTGGGGGTGACCCAGATCGGCCACTGGGAGGGCTTCGCTCAACCGTCGCGACCGGTGGCGTTGATGACCACCGCCCTGGTTGCCGGCGGCTTGACGCTGACCCCGTTGGGTCGGTGGCGCCGGATCTGGGCCCTTGCTGCGGCTGCCATGGTCGTGGTATTCGGGCTGGCCCAGGTGTATGTCGGGGTTGACCATCCGAGCGATGTCCTATCGGCGGCCACGTCCGGGGTTGCCATCACCCTGCTGCTCTACCGCGTGGCTGCTCCGGAACGCATCTTCCCCATCGCCTATGGGACCGGCAAGACCGCTCACCTCGACGTCACCGGCCCTCGGGGTAAGGCGATCAGGCTCGGTCTGCGACAACAGCTCGGCATCGTGGCCACCGACATCAGGCCGGTCGGTCTCGAGGGTTCGGCCGGGTCGACACCACTCCGCATCAGCCAGCAGGATGGCCCCGACATCTTCGCCAAGCTGTATGCCCGGAACCATCTCCGCTCCGATCGGTCCTACAAGCTCGGTCGAACGCTCCTCTACGGTCGCCTCGAGGATGAGCAGCACTTCACGTCCGTCCGGCGACTCGTCCAGCACGAGGACTACATGCTTCACGTAATGTGCCGAGCCGGCATCGGTTGCACCGAACCGCTCGGGCTCGTGGAGATCACACCCGAGCGGGAATACCTGTTGGTGACCGAGTTCCTGACCGGGGCCAAAGAGATCAGCGAGATGGAGGTTACCGTCGAGCTGATCGACGCCGGGCTGGCCGAAGTGGCCCGGCTGTGGGAGGTCGGGTTGGCCCATCGCGACATCAAGCCGGCCAACGTCATGGTTCAGGACGGCAAGCTTCGGCTGATCGACGTGGCCTTCGCCCAGGTCCGCCCCTCACCGTGGCGGCAGGCCGTCGACCTAGCCAACATGATGCTGGTGCTCGCGCTTGGGAGTTCACCCGAGCTGGTGTACGAGCGGGCGCTGCTCCAGTTCAGCGAAGACGAGATCGCCGAGGCCTTTGCCGCTTCCCGGGGAGTGACGCTGCCCTCGCAGCTGCGAGCGCAGGTCCGTCGGGACGGTCGAGCCCTGCTCGACCAGTTCCGCAGTCTTGCCCCGGACCGAAAGCCTGTGGCCATTCAGCGCTGGTCGCTCCGGCGAGTCGGCCTTACGGCCTGGGTGGCACTGATCGTGGCCTCGCTACTCTCGATCTTCCTCGACAACCTCTCCGACATCGGCTTGCTATGACCACACACCGTGCACTCCTCATCCCCCTCATCGTAGTCGTTGGGCTGATAGGCGTTGCCTGCTCCATCGAGCAGGCCCTGCCCCCGCCCTTGTGTCTCGGAGGGGGATCGGAGCTGATCGTCGCCCAATCGGTCCCGACCGCCAAGCTCGTTCCCTGCCTTGAACCCCTCCCCAACGGCTGGGAGGTCGACAGCGTCAGGGTCGACCAGAACGGTAGCGTTGTTCGGTTGGACTCGGATCGAGCCGGGACGGATGCGGCCCGGCTCGTCTTCGGCCGGCGATGCGACATCACCGATGCCGTCCTGGTCCCGAGCGATCAGAGTGGGGTCCCGGCATACGAGGCGATCGGGCGGATCCAACCCGGCTTCCTGGGCCAGCGAACCTACATCTTCGACGGCGGCTGCGTTCGTTGGGAGTTCGACTTCGACCCCGACGTCTCGGCCACCCTCGCCATCGATCTGCAGGCCCGGTTGACACTCGTCCCCCGCTCGGAGATCAACCGGTCCATTCGCGAGAACTTCATCGACGAGGAGCTATGACGCGTGGCCTGATCCGTCCCGCCATCCCGGTGGTGGCGGCTGCAGCCCTGATCGCCAGCTCAACCGCAGCGCGCCGCCGAGACGTGAGCGACCCCGAGGAGCAGCTGTTCCGCCTGATCAACGGTGCCCCCGACCGGCTCCACCCTCCGGTCTGGGCGGTAATGCAGGGCGGGTCGCTGGCCGCCGTGTTTGTGGTGTCGGACCTGCTCCGACGGTCGGGCCGGGCCGGTAGAGCCCGGGCCGCCCTGCTCGCCGGGATCGCGGTCTGGGCCGGGGTGAAGGCCATCAAACCAATGGTGGGCCGAGGTCGGCCGGCCTGCCATCTCGACGCGGTCTCGATCCGCGGCCATCAGCAGTCCGGGCTGGGCTACCCCTCGGGTCACGCCGCGGTGGCCACCACGCTGGCCATCATCGCCGCCTCGCGTCTCTCCCCTGGTGCTCGGGTCGTCGCAGCCGCCTTGGCCGCTACGACCGGAGGCGCCCGGATCTATGTCGGGGCTCATCTGCCGCTTGATGTGGTGGGCGGGGCCGCCGTCGGCGTACTCGCCGGTCGAGCTGCTACCGTCCACCTGACCTCGGAGAGGTCACGATGACCGCCCCGACCACGCCTGAGCACTGGTCTTTCCGGAACGGGTTGCGGATCGCCATCTCGGTGGCCGTGGTCGTGGCCATCTTCGCCGGCGTCCTACCCCGGATCGCCAGCTACTCCGACGTATGGGCAACCATCGTCGCCATGAGCTGGTCTGAGGTGGCCTTGCTGCTCATCGTCGCCGGATGGAACCTGGTCACCTACTGGTTCGTCATGGTGGCTGCCCTCCCCGGTCTCTCCCATCGGCAGGCCGCCGTCGTCAACCAGGCCTCGACCGCCATATCCAACACGGTGCCGGCCGGCGGCGCCGTGGGGGTGGGGGTGACCTACGCAATGTACCGATCGTGGGGGTTCACGCCGGCTTCGATCGCCCGCTCGGTGGTTATCTCCGGAATCTGGAACAACTTCATGAAACTCGGGTTCCCCGTGGTCACGCTCTGCCTCCTGGCGATCGAGGGAACCGTGTCGACTGCGCTGGTTGTGAGTGCCCTGACCGGAGTCGCCGTCCTGGTCGCCTGCATCGTTTTCTTCGCCCTCCTCCTCCGAAGCGACAATCTGGCCCGGAACATCGGTGACCGGGCCGGCCGGATCCTCTCGCGGGTGCGTCGGCTGGTTGGTCGCGATCCGGTCACGACCTGGGGTTCTGCGGTGGTTCGATTCCGAGCCGACACGGTTGATCTGGTCTCTTCGCGGTGGAAGACCCTGACCCTCACATCGTTCATCAGCCACCTCTCGCTGGCCATCGTGCTCCTCACCGCCCTGCGCTTGGTCGGGGTTGATCAGGACACGGTGAGCTGGATTGCGGTGCTGGCCGCCTTCGCCTTCGTCCGCCTCATCTCGGCCCTCCCTATCACCCCCGGTGGGGTCGGCGTCGTCGAACTCGGCTACGTGGCCGCCCTCACCATCGACCTCGAAGCGTCGCAGAGGGCCGCTGTTGTGGCCGGTGTGCTGATGTTCCGGTTCCTCACCTACTTCCTACCGATACCCCTGGGAGTGCTGGCCTATCTGTACTGGCGAGCCAATCGCAGCTGGCGCCACGCCCCTGATGCCGAATCAGGGTTCTCAGGGTCGGTCCAGGGCGATACCCGATAGAGACGTCCATTCGGCGCAGTCATAGTGGAGATATGGAGATCGTCACCACACTGATTCAAGAGATGGTGGTCGAAGCGCTGCTGAGCCCCCTTGTTCTGCTGGTTGCAGCACTAGTGATGTTGATGCTGCTCAGCGGGCTTGGCGCACGTCTGCTGGATCGCTGATCAACTTGGAGCTCGGCGGTGTCAATGGCCGATGTCGTGATGTCCAAGGCGGCATCGATGACGTCGGTATCCCCTGTGGGAGCCGATTACACGGTCGTGACCGGTGACTACGGAAACGCCGCTCCATGCTGGACAGCCGGGGCCAGGCTTCTTGCCGCCTCAATGCGTCCCTCGCCCACCTCGCCGTTCAGATCGGGCCGCTCGAAGGACCTCGAGATCATCGTCTTGCGCCACCAGCTCGCCGCCCTGCGCCGCAACATCGATTGGGCGGCGTGGCAGGCCGGTATCAGAGGATCACCCCAAGGGCGATCACGATGGTGACGCCAGTGGAGACAATGACCAGGGGAGCCACCAGGAACGCCAGCCATGACCGATTGAGCCAGCGGTGAACGGCCCACATGATGAGGCCCACCGATCCCAGTAGATAGGCGACCAGAATCCAATAGGCCAGAGTCCTACCCGCTGCGTACATCGCATTGTTGAGTTCGTTCACGGTCCCGACCGCAAACATCGCACTGAGAAAGAACACGATGACCGTCGCGGTGGCGACGGCCATCTCGCCATGGAAGCCGATCCGCGCCAGCCGACCCGGCGCCGCGGCATCGCTGGGCCCGGTTGTCGCTCCGGCTCGCCAGCGGCGATAACCGAAAGCCGGTACGCCGATCGCGAACAGGGTCACGAGCACAGACAGCAGGGTGAAACCCAGCGGGCTGAACAGCCGATTGCGGTACTGCGGTAGATACCCGTCCATGACGTCGAAGAAGTCTTGATCATAGTCAGCAAGACTGATCCCCATATGGTCCTCGAATGCGGCTTCGAAGGTTGCGCCCTGAGCCACGTCGATCAACACGTCTCGAGCATCGACGACGGTCCTGCCCCTCCCATCGTCGTCCAACAGGTACTCGACTGCGAGCTGGAACATCGGGTAGTTGAAATGCTCACCAGCTTCCGGTGAGGCGATCTGCGAATACGTCTTGAACAAGATCGGGCTGATGGTTCCGTACTCAGCAGTCAGGTCGTGCAGCTGGTCGAGTCCCGGATGGCGCCGCCGGCGCTCCCGCCGGTCAGTGCTTCGGGAACCCCTTCGATGAACCACACATCAACTGGGTTGGGGTCGGGGCGGCCTGCGATCAGCCATTGCAGGACATGGACGAGCTCGTGTTTCAAAACGGGGGCAAAGCGAGTGTCCTTCTGCGCCCGTCGCTGCTCGTGATCCGGCGACCACATGATCACACCGCCGTAGTAGGCTCGAGCCTCCCAATCCTGCGGGTCGTGGTCGCGGTAGGCGAAGACATCGATCTTGTCCTGACCATCGGGATACCGAAACATGCCCGGTTCGATCGAGAAGTCGTCGAGCAGCTCGGCCCACACGTCCTCTGCAACCTCTGCAACCTCGCCAACCTCGCGCCGTGCCTCCGGACTGGCGGCGTCGCTGTAGACGACAAAGCTGCGCTCTCAATCGGGTTGCCGTCGTGAGGCCAGGGCTCACGCAGGTACCACGAACCCCCATCAACCATCTCGGCCGTACCCGCCGCCTCAACCCCATCCGACGATGAACTGCACGCGGAGAACCCCATGGCCACCATCAAACCGAGGACAACCACGACGGCGAGTCTCACACGTCAAGCCGAACACGTCGGCGACCCATCGCCCAGAGGCCTTCGTCCCGGATCCTGTCGTCAGCGAACGAATCTGGGCCGACGGTGGTTGCGTCGACACCTTCGGTCGTGAGGAGGCCACCGGGATGACGCGTCTACTCTGAGGACGACACTTCTCCGACTCGGCGTGATCGTGTACGCCATATACCCGGCCGTCTTCCCGTAGCTGCTCGAGACCCTTGCCATTGCGAACGAGGCAGAACGCAACCTGCAACGAGGTCTCCACTCAGCCGACGACTTCCTGCGCTACGACCTCACCGATCCAACTCACGAGTTACCTGGCAGCGGCGTTCGACGTCCTGGAGATCATCGTTGGCTACCGCCGGCTCCGTGTTGACAACGCCGTGACCGCCTTCTCTTCCGACGTTGTCGCCCGCTTCGACGAAGACGACCCCACACCTTTCATCCCCGTTGTCGTCTCGAACTGGCTTCCATACCATGCCCGCCGGATCGGTTCACGGGCGTGCGTGGCCGGCCAGACCCGGCGTGGCTGCGTCGCTGAGAGCCGGTGGTCGTCGATGGCGGCGGGTCGACTCAGGCTTGCAGTATGGCTTCCTCGGATCGGACCGCCCACAGACAACAGGTCAGACAGCTTCCACGACTGAGCCGTCGCGCTGTTGAGCTGCCTGGGCCGAGGTGCCGAGGATCTGGCCGATCCGCTGCCAGCAGAGCCCCTTGGCACGGGCCGCCACCACTGCCTCCACGACCTTCTGCTCACTGCGAGCTCGAGCCAGAGCGGCTCGCTCAAGCAGATACTCCTCAACGTTCCGCTCGTCGTCAGCCTCCGGGTCGTAGGCCTCCAAGCGAGCTGCCAGCTCGTCGGCGTGATCAAGGATTTCTTGGATCGATTGTGGCATCTTCTACTCCCAGAACATCGCTTTGGCAGCCATGGCATGGACGATGAAGTCAACACCCTCCGTCGCGACGCCGACCTCGAGGAGCCGCCCCACTCTGGTCAGCGCCGATCAGCATGATGGCGTCGCCCGCCGGCAGCGTCTGACTGGGCCGCAAGCACCGAGGCAGATGAAGCGTCGAGCGGCCTCCTTTCCAGCTCTTCGGACTCGGCGACCACTGATCGGCTATCATCTTCGACATGGAGCACAAGCCGCGGCTCGGCCGGCCGATGAGTCTCGATGAGGTCGCCGAGCTGCTCGGGTGGAGCGAAGCGGAGAAGTCCGAACACCGTCGCGCTCTTGACGGCCGACCTGCTCCCGATCTCGACGAAGCTAAGGCCCGAATCGCCGCCCGCACTCAGTGACCGGACTCGACTGGCGAACCTTCGCCGTCGAGGGCGAAGGCCGCTCGGTCATCTACTCCGAGACGTTCCCATCCAGACTGGATGACGCTCTGACGGGTGGTCGCAACAGCCGAGAGGCGCTTGAAGCTTTCGATGCAACCGCAGCACTCGAGGTTCTCGCCACGTTTGCGGGCGCCTGGGGATCGCTCCATCGCGACGCACAAGTCACCGCTGGCAATACCGAAGCGTGATCACCGCATCGGGGCAGGTTCTGGTCCTGGCATTTCGAGCCGTCGCCCTCGACCCTGACGAACGCTGGGTAGTCGTTGACGACGTCCACCGTCCCACCTAGCCAGACCGATCGCCACCAAGGCAGAGCCGGCTCGTACGCCTTGATCCGGCTCACTCACTCAGATTCGAGCGAGCCTCCTGAGAGAATCGAACTCTCGACCTTTTCCTTACCATGCCCGCCGAAGCCGTACAGGCGCGTGCGTGGCCGGCCTTTGCAGCAGGGCAGCGTCGGCGGGTGTCGCTGAGTGTCGCCTACAACAGGCCAAGTCAGGCTTTCAATATGGCTCCCTGGTATCGCGTCCACCGCCGATGAGGGATACGTCAGCAAGGTCGGGCGCAGGCACCGAAGGCGTTCAATCCGGGAAGTCATCGAGCCAAACATCGACCGCGAACACAACCAGAGCACCAGGCCGAGGGTCAGCAGGGTCCTCGACAACGAACAGGTGAAAACCGGCAACCGTTCGCCCGGCGAGCGTGAACCTGCGACCTAGGCCCGTGGGGAATCCCAACCTCCTCCCAGATGACATCGTCTTCCGCCAGTGCTTCGAGCACAGGACGAAGGTCATGGCGCCGGAAGTCCTCGACTCGCTCAGCAGGAACCTGAGCGTCGATGTCATCAAGCGCCGAGTCACCGAGCCGGCCCGGCCTCACGAACCGCGAGTCGCCCGATCAGCAGCAGCCTTCAGCTCCTCCGGCGTCCGACGATTCAACGCATCAACTGCACCAGGCGGGAGCTGATCATCGGGACCGTAGAACTTCAGACCTCGACGCTCAGTTGTCTCCGTTTGATTCGCCGACGATTCCATGGCGACGATACTACTCGGCGCCACTGACAGACTCCGTCGAGTCGTATGGAAACCGGCGGTGTTCCCTGACCTCCGACGGTTGGGGAAGCCGGCAGACTCGACCAGGTCGCTGCCCGAACACAACAAGACCCGCCAGATCTGGCGGTTTCGGACGAGCCTCCTGAGAGAATCGAACTCTCGACCTTTTCCTTGCCATGCGATCCCGACGAGGCGAACCATGGTGTCTGACCGCTTGATTCGTGGCGAACCTGTCGGTGCCGATCGGTGCTGGTCGGGCGCTCTTGGCTACGGTTTCGGCTACGGCAGCCGAGGAACTCAGGATTCGTCAGGCGGCAGTTCTGGCTCATCGATCCAGATGTCCACGTGGTACACGACCACCGCGCCATCATCGTCGAGCACGGCGAAGACGTGGAACAGTGCGACCGTTGCCGGTTCCTGCTGAGTATGACGACGGCCAGGGCCGTGGGGCGGCAACGTCTCGAAATGCTCGGACAGAAAGCCCAGTTCTCGAACCAGGTCCTGGACAACGAAAACTTCTGGTGAAACCCGAGACCCATCAAGCTGACGGACGATGGCCTCCAACGCAATGTCTTCGACCTTGACCGGGCATGGCATCTACTGATCGGGGATCAAGCGACGTCGTCGCGGCGAGCCCCTACGTCCGGCATGGCACCTTCGAGAAGATCGCTGAGGGGGTGCGTGCCGAAGCTCGACCCGCGTTCCTGAAGTGACGCCCAGGCTGCGTCTGCCCGTTCTGATGCCTCTGGCAGGGTAGCCCGAACGTTAGGCGCCATCGATTCCTCGGGTTCGATGCTCATAGAGCCAGAATAGCCGATCCGTCTGACACCCACGGCCAGCTCAGACCAGAGCGAAAGTAGCTCGAGCAGCCGGGCCGGACCATTCGCTGACGGCGTCGCGTCCAGTTGCCGCTGCGGCTCCCCGGAACCTACACCATTCAACACCCCTGGAAAAGATCAACCGTAGCCACAATGGCTACGGCTCCGGATCCGAGGGTATCGGAGTCGCTGCCGGTGCAACGCTGCGACCTGGGGAAACGGAGCCTCCTGAGAGAATCGAACTCTCGACCTTTTCCTTACCATGCCCGCCCGATCCGTGCGGAGGCGTGCGTGGCCGGCCAAACCAAGCGTGGTTGCGTCGCTGAGAGCCGGCGGTTGTCGCTGGAAACGGGTTGACTCATGCTTGCAGTATGGCTTCCTCGCTGTGTCAGGGGTCAACGATGAGTCAGACCGCCTCCGCCTCCACGACGGAGCCGTAGCGCTGTTGAGCTGCCTGGGCCGAGGTGCCCAGGATCTGGCCGATCCGCTGCCAGGAGAGCCCCTTCGCACGTGCCGCCACCACTGCCTCGACGACCTTCTGCTCGCTGCGAGCCCGAGCCAGAGCGGCTCGCTCAAGCAGATACTCCTCAACGGGCCGCTCGTCTTCGGCCTTCGGGTCGTAGGCCTCCAGGCGAGCCGCTAGCTCGTCGGCGTGATCGAGGATCTCTTGGATCGATCGTGGCATCTTCTACTCCAGGAACTTCGCTCTGGCAACCATGGCGTGAACGACAAAGTCGATGCCTTCTGCCGTCGCGACACCGACCTCGAGAAGCCGCCCACTCAGGTCAGCGCCGATCAGCATGGTGAGGTCGTCCACATCGTACACCCGGGTCGGATTGCGGTAGGCATGCAGCATGTCGTCATCTCGGATCCCGTGCTTTCGAGCGCTCGCCAGAATCACCGGATCCACAGCATCAAGTTACATTGATACAGCGGTCGAGGCAAGGAGCCCGTCCTCCCCGGTGGCGACCAGCACGTAGGTGGTCCGCGGGTCACGCAAGGCGCCACCGACCCAGAGCGCCAGCTCGGTCCCATGATAACCGATCCGGTCGTTGTGCCAGGTCGACAGCGGCTCCCAGCTGCCGGTGCCGGGGTCCCACCGCAGCACCTCGGCCCCCTTGACCCCGCGACGGGTGGGAGCGAAGAACCGCAGCTCCCCGGCGAGGTGGGGGTTGGTGGCCGCCAGCTCGTAGGGGCCTCCGAGGATCACGGCCCGCCGCGGCAGGGTCGCCCCATCCGGCAGCCGGCAGCGGGTAAGGCCGGCTACGGTCTGGGGCTCGGCGCCCGGAGCGAGGATCAGCTCGACCAGCCCGTCGCCGCCTCCCAGCTCGTGGCACTCCGGCGGGTCGAGCAGCGCAACCCGGTACTCGATGGCGACGAACGCGTCCACGTCCCGCTCGGAGCTTCGCGCCCACAGCACGCCGCCATCGGTCGACCCGGGCTCCTGGTGGAGGCGACCCCGCCAGTGGCGCCGGCCGAGCCCGTGCAGCGACACCGGGATGCTGGTCATCAGCCCATGGGGGCTGACAGTGACGTTCGGCATGGCGATGTCGCGGTCAGCGACCACGTCGATGTCGACGACCCTCGGGTCGACGGTCGGCACGATGTGAAGCCCAAGCTCGACCGACTGGGCGTCGAGGCGGAGGTGGGCGCCGGGCACGTCGACGTCATCGCTCACGCGCCACAGGTGCTCACCCCTGGGCGACAGGCTTGTGACCTCGAGAGGAACGGGTACCGTATCGAGGCCGAACGAGCACCGGCCGTCGGCATCGGTCGATCCGAGCCGCCCGACCCGACCGGTCTCCTGAAGCCACAGATCGGCCGAGCATGGTCGGCCGTCGGGATCCTCGACGGCCAGCTCGACCGTCGGCCGCTCCCGGCCGGTGGAGGGAGGTGGCTCCGCGGCCAGCTCCGTGTAGGCGAGGAAGCCCGTCCACCCGGTCGCCTCCCCCTCGACCGGATCGTGGGAGGTCGGGTTGTCGATGCGGCACCAACTCGACACCGGGACCTTGGCGGGCCCGGGGACCACGCGGCCCCGGGTGTTCGGCGTGCGCAGCTTCCAGCGACCGTTGGCCGGAGCCCAGTTCGAGCCGGACAGGAAGTACGACGCGATGTCCCAGCAGGTCTGGGCGCCCTGCCAGGTCGAGGTGTTGTGTGGGTTCTCCGAGAGGTTGGTGCACAGCTGGTAGGGACCGGAGGGATTCATGCCCGACATGGGACAGCTCGACTTGGCCCCGCCGTTGGCGTACGGCCCGGAGGTCTCGGTCTTCAGCTTGTTCGTGCAGACCTTCGTGGTGCCCTTCTCGTACTCGTCGTGCAGGTTGCAGACGTAGTGGAGCAGCTCGTGGCACCAGGTGCCGGCGTCGATGCCGACCCCTCCCTGACCCCGCCAGTAGATGCGGATGTAGGAGGGCGGGTTGGTGATCGGGCAGTTGCAGTCGGAGACCCCGCTGCTGGGCAGGATCCTCACGTCGGCGTTGCTCCACTGGTCCTGCTTGGTCCTGATCTTCACGAACTCGAGCGCGACCTGGCCGTCGGTGGCGTTGTAGAGCAGGTCGTTGGCCTGCCGCAGCATCTGGCGCGCCGTCGCGATCTCCGAGGACGACGCGTCCCACTGGAACGACACGACCAGGTTGTGCCCGATCAGGGTGTTGTCCTGCCAGATGGTGAGCACCTGGTCCTGGGCGGGGTCGGTCACCGTCCAGTGCTCGGGGGTGCCGTCGTTGCGGATCCGGATGCTGGTGAGCCACACGTGGTAGCTCCAGTCCTTCCCGCTGCCAAAGGGATCGTGGCCGCTCTTCTTGGCGGCGCCGGTGTGCACCAGCCGGCGAGCGGCGATCGTGTCGCCGACCTGGAGGGGGTGGCCGAGCCAGCCGGAGGCGTTCGTGAAGCCGGCCCACTTCCCGTTCACGGTCACGTAGGACCACGGCAGCTTGGAGCCGGCCTCGTCCTGCACGATGATCAGCCCGCCGCCGGTGTCGACGAGCGCGCCCTTCATGTCGCTGCTCTCGCTCCACACGACGAGCGCCTCGGTGTGCGCCGGGTTGGCGACCGCAGCCGCCCGGCCCGTGGTGAGGTCGTAGTCGGAGGACGAGACGACCTCGACCGGCTTGCCGTCGAGATCGGTGCCGTCTTCGCCGATCGGCCGGCAGACCACCTCGGTGCCGACGTTCTTGGCGTACTCGTGGGCGTAGAGGAGCAGCCACGACGTCCGATGCGGGTCGGGCACGGCCCGGGCCCACTGCATGGCGTAGGTCGTGAAGGCGACGGCGGCGCTGCCCGACCACTGGCCGCTCGGGGTGAGGACGCGGGTCCAGACCCGGACCTTGTTGGTGAGGAACGGCTCACAGCCGATCACCCGGAAGCCGGACGCATGGGGTGCTGCGTCGAACATCCGGAGGGCGCTCGGTGCCGAGACCGGTTGGCCGACCGGCACGCCGGTGCCCGCCACGACCCGGCACCACCGGTCGAAGGTGACGACCCAGGTTCCGCTCACCGGATCGGCGGCGGCGCCCTCGAGCAGCTGGGTGACCTTGCCGGTGTCGTCGCCGACTGCCGCTCGCTTCAGCACCGTGCCGGAGGCGTTCACGACCGCGACGCGGGGGCTGCGCCAGCCGGCCTGGTTCTTCCCGTCCCAGGCGACCAAGAAGCGGTCGGTCTTTGCGTTCCACACCACCTCGACCCGGGCGTCGGGCCAGACCTCACCCCAACCGGTGCTGACGTCGAACACCGAGCCCATCGGGGTCCCCGACGACGACACCAGCCGGGCCCGAACCCGGCCGAGGGCCAGCATCGTGTCGGACCAGGCGACGAGGGCGACACCGGACGCGGTGCTGGTGTCGACGGCGACGTGCCCGGTGTCGTGCCAGCCCGGGAGCCCGGGGAGCCCCGGCCCGCCGATGTCGATGCTCTGCTTGACGACGCCGAGGTCCGGCGTGACGAGACGACCCTGGGTCGCCGCCCCTAGGAAGCCCGTCGGCATCCGCCACACGACCAGGTAACGCTTGGTGGCCGGCAGCCAGGTGACGGCCGGTCGGAGCTGCGCTCCCGACTCGGTGCTGATCCAGAACGGCGATCCGACGCTGGTCATTGCGCTCGCCTCGCTTGCGCGCTCATCGTCCAGTCCAGCGTCTGCGACTCCATCCCGCGCACCGAAACCACCCTCAACGGCTCACCACCCGGCGGAGCCGGTGACACAGTGCCCCGGCCCGCCGTCCAGCCCCGGGCAGATGCGGCCTCGATCTGATTCCCGGATCGGGGCGCCTGGGGCGGGCTGGTCACGGCATCATCCGACCCGATTTCGGCTTCGATGCTTCGGGCGTTGGTCGACATGGTCGACATGGTCGACATCCTTTGCCATCCTGAGACCACCGTCGCGCCGGGTCTGATCCGGCGGGTAGGGCCTAAGGTCATCTCGACGCCCCCGCTCTCCGGGTCCGACTTGTGGCTGGATTGAGAGCGGGCGAGCCTACGCGAGGTCGCGCACGAGGTGAAGCGCGTCATCGGCCCCGACGACCTCCACCGCCTGGTCGACGAGGTCGGACCCAACTGACGCCTGCTGATCTACCTCGAGCAGCGATCAGACAGCTTCTACAACTGAGCCAGCCTCGGGCGACCTCCCTTTCCAGTTTTCCGGACTTGGGTACCACTACTCGGCTATCATCTTCGACATGGAGCACAAGCCGCGGCTCGGCCGGCCTATGAGTCTCGATGAGGTCGCCGAGCTACTCGGGTGGAGCGAGGCAGAGAAGTCCGAACACCGCCGTTCTCTTGACGGCCGACCTGCCCCAGATCTCGACGAAGCCAAGGCCCGAATCGCCGCCCGCACTCAGTGACCGGACTCGACTGGCGAACCCTCGCCGTCGAGGGCGCAGGCCGCTCTGTCATCTACTCCGAGACGTTCCCAGCCCGGCTGAATGAGGCTCTGACCGGTAGTCCGAACAGCCGAGAGGCGCTTGAGGCTTTCGATGCAACCGCAGCACTTGAGGTTCTCGCCACGTTTGCGGGCGCCTGGGGATCGCTCCATCGCGACGCACAAGGTCACCGCTGGCAATACCGAAGCGTGATCACCGCATCGGGGCAGGTTCTGGTCCTGGCATTTCGAGCCATCGCCCTCGACCCTGACGAACGCTGGATAGTCGTTGACGACGTCCACCGTCCCACCTAGAAGAGCGACCGACACCGAGGCAGAGCCGGCTCAACCCTTTGATTCGGCTCACTCACTCAGATTCGAGCGAGCCTCCTGAGAGAATCGAACTCTCGACCTTTTCCTTACCATCTCGCTGAGGGCTCTACGGGGGCGTTTGCGGTTGTTCAAATCCGCTAGAACTAGCGGGTTTGAACGGAGCGGGCGAGAGACGAACTGCGACGCACGCGGGATATTCGCGGGATGGAACCGACGTCGATGGGCTCGTCGAGCCCGAGCCCGTTGTCAGGCGTCACCGCCGAACATCAGGGAGACAACCCGTGCAGAATCGCCGGTACCACTGAATTCGGCCTGGAAGAGCAGTCCCCTCCCATACGATGCAGGTACGTACAGCATCTCGCAGCCAGCCTCGGTCGACTTGGGCTGACTCGCAGCCCAAAGCTTCGCTGCCGGGTTCGTACCATTCCTGGGCCACGGCTACTGCGCCGGGTTCGGCGATCCCGGCCATGGCCGACCAGTCTCCCGCCGACCAGTATCGAGAAGAGCTCGGAGACGCTTTCCCAGCTTGTAGCCGGCGAGGTCGCCGGAACGGTCGAGGTCGTAGCAGTCGTAGTCGTCAGAGCTGTCGTTGTGCCGGTGTTTTGCGTTGTCGTATCCGTCCTATAGTCGCTGCCGTCCTAGTGTCCTGACCGGTTAGTTCGTTGTGTTATTCGGGTTGTGGGAGTTGGTTGAGGTAGCGGCCGATTCGTTCAAGGATTTCATCCGCGTGCGGTGCCAGGTGAAGGGTTGGGGGCTGGTGTTCCAGTTGTTGACCCAGGTTTGGATGTCGTTGGTGAGTTGGGTGGTTGACAGGTGGGTGGAGCGTTGCAGGAGTTTGGTGGTGAGGGCAGAAAACCAGCGTTCAACGAGGTTCATCCAGGAGGCGTAGGTGGCGGTGAAGTGCAGCTGGAAACGGGGGTGGCGCAGCAGCCATTTGTGCACGGCGGGGGTTTTGTGGGTGGACAGGTTGTCCAAGATGAGGTGGACATCGAGGTCGGCTGGGACTTCGGTGTTGATCTTGTTCAAAAACACGATGAAGTCTTTGGTGGTGTGGGAGGACCGGATGTCGGAGATGATCGCACCGGTTGCGGTGTTCAACGCGGCGAACAAGTCGACGGTGCCGTGACGAACATAGGAGTGGGTGGCCCGCTCCGGGGTGCCGGGCAGGATCGGCAGGGTCGGGGCCTTACGGTCCAAGGCCTGGATCTGGGTTTTTCGTCCACCGCGAAACAGGCGGCGTTGACCGGTGGGGACAGGTACAGCCCGACCACATCACGCAGCTTTTCGACAAACAGCGGATCGGGTGACAACTGGAAGTCGTCGACCACGTGGGGTTTGAGACCGAACGCTTTCCACACGTGACGCACGGTTTCACGGCCTACCCCGACCACCTTGGCGATCTCACGGGTCGAATAGTGGAGTGCCCTCACCGGCTGGTGGTTTTTCCAGGGTCCGGATCAGGATGTCTTCGACCTGGTCATCGGTGACCGTGCGGGGTGCGCCCGAACGGGGAGCATCCACCAACGCACCGCAGCGTCCGGTGGCGAATCGTTGCCGCCACTTCGACACCGTTTGAGGGCTACAACCGACCTCACCGGCGATCTCGGTGTTGGTCATACCATCGGCGCACCCCAGCACGATCCTGGCTCGCAACGCAAGGTTCTGGGCGGTGCTATGGCGGCGGGCCCAGCGTTGCAGATCAGCCCGTTCACGATCGGTCAACACGATCTCGGCTGCCGGTCGGCCAGGACCTCTCGATGACACCGTTGCGTTGTCAGCCA
>CAVRSZ010000006.1:0-22537 GCA_963723995.1 uncultured Acidimicrobiales bacterium
GGGACCTGGCCGTGCACGGCCAGCGACAGCAGACCCAGCACCTCGCCGCCCACCGGGCCGACGGAGGTGGCGCCGACCAGCACATCCCGGTCGGCATCGACCACCAGTTTGATGAAGCCCTCGTTGCCCACACCGTGGAGCCAGCCCCGGGCGGTGTGGCCGACCTGCTTGGTCGCCACCTTGACGGTGAGTCCCTTGTCCCGGGCCTGAGCCTCGGTCAGACCCACGGCCCCGACTTCGGGATCGGTGAAGGTCACGGCCGGCAGGGCGTCCAGGTTGAGCGGCTCGACCGGTTTGCCCAGGATGTCGGCGACCGCCACCGCGGCCTGGCGGGTGGCCAGGTGGGTGAACAGGCCCTCACCGGCGATGTCACCGACGGCCCATACCCCCTCGGTCACGCGCTGGTAGCCGTCGACGTCGAGGAATCGACTGTCGGGGTCGAGACCGAGCTGTTCGATCCCAAGCTCCTTGAGGAAGGTGCGGCGGCCGGTGGCCACCAGCAGCTGCTCGCCCGCGACTTCGGTGCCGTCGGGCAGGGACACGGTGAAGGTAGCTGACTCATAGGCGACCCGGTCGGCGAACTGGCCGGTGTGGACGGTGATGGCGTCGGCGGCAAACGCCTCGGCCAGTACCTGGCCGGCCTCCGGTTCGTTCTGGGGCAGCAGTCGATCCAAGCCCTCGATGACCGAAACCTCGACCCCGAACCGGGCCATGACCTGGGCCAGCTCCGATCCGATGGCACCGCCGCCCAACACGATCAGTGAGCGGGGCAGCTCCTCGACCTCGATGATCTCGTGGTTGGTCCAGTACGGGGTGTCGGCCAACCCCTCGATGGGGGGAACGGCGGCCGAGGTTCCGGTGGCGATGATGAGCTTGGGGGCGGTGTAGGTGGTCCCGTCGACCTCGACCGTTCCCGGACCGGTGATGGTGGCCCGGCCCCGGACGAAGTGACCGCCCTTGCCCACGAATCGGTCGACGGCCACGGTGTCATCCCAGTCATCGGTGGCCTGCTCCCGAATGCGCTTGGCCACCGGCGACCAGTCGGGCACGATGGTCGACTGGCCCGACAGCCGGTCGATCCGGCGTCCTTCGGCCAGGGTGTTGGCGGCCCGAATCATCATTTTGGACGGCACGCAGCCCCAATACGGACACTCACCGCCCACCAGGGAGGCTTCGATACCGATCACGGTCAGCCCGGCCTCGGCCAGGTCACCGGCGGCCGCCTCGCCCCCGGGTCCGAGGCCGATCACGATGACATCGGCCTGCACATCGCCGTTCACGTCGGCCATGTCCGTCGCCTTGTTCGATTCGGTGTTCATGGCGATCTCCTTCTTTGGGTCGCGTGCTCCTGGGTGAAGGTTGTCAGATGGTGGTGTCGGATGCGACGGTCCGGGGGCCAGACACTGCGCCTCCGGTGCCCGGCGATCAAGGCTGGCCTCCCGGTCCTCGATTACCGTGGTCATGGTTAGGGAACACCGCGTTGCGGCCGCGCATTCCGACCGGGTCTTCGGTCAGCCCCCTCGCCGACCGACCGGGAAGCGGCGGTCTGCCAGTAACCTGCGTTGGTGAGCGCACCGGTGATCAAGGACACCGACTCGCCGGCTCGGACGGCTACCACCGACGGACTGCTGGCCGCCGTCGGGGCCTACGGCATCTGGGGTCTGGCACCGCTTTTCTGGAAGCTGCTGGAGATTCCGGTGCTGCAGATCACGTTGTGGCGCCTGGCCCAATCGGCGGTGCTTGGTGACGGTGTTCCTGTGGCTGCGGCGGCGGGTGTCGCCCCGGGCGCTGCTGGCCGGGGGTCGCGTCTCGCTGCTGCATCTGGGCTCTGGGTTGTTGCTGACCGGCAACTGGTTCATCTATGTCTATGCCGTCGACACCGACCGGGTGGTGGAGGCAAGCCTGGGCTATTTCATCAACCCCCTGATGTCGGTGGCGCTGGGTGTGGTGTTCCTGGGTGAGCGGTTGCTGCCGTTCCAGAAGGTGGCGGTGGGGCTGGCCTCGGTCGGCGTGCTGGTGCTGTCCCTGGAGTCCGGTCTGCCGTGGATCTCACTGGCACTGGCCTCGACCTTCGCCTTGTACGGCTTGATCCGCAAGCGCTCACCCCGAGGCTCGCTGGCCGGACTGGGCACCGAGCTGTGCTGGTTCGGACCGCCGGCCGGTCTGGCCCTGCTGGTGTTGGCCGGTCAGGGAGGCTTGGAGGTGGGCGACACCGTCTCCGCCTCGGCCGTGCCCTTCATCGGCGCCATCACCGCCGCTCCCCTGCTGTTGTTCGCCGTGGCCGCCCGCCGACTGGACCTTTCGATGGTGGGACTGATGCAGTACCTGGCGCCGACGTTGCAGTTCCTGTTGGGGTATCTGGTGTTCAACGAGGTCGTGACCACCACCCGGTGGGTCGGCTCGGTGCTGATCTGGGCCGCCCTGGCGGCGCTGGCGGTGAGCACGGTTCGTATGAGCCGTCGAGCCGCTGCCGGGATGGGCTGACCTCCGTGGGGCTCACCCCGGCCACCGTTGCCTGGCTCGAAGCCGAGACCGGCCGCCGGGTGGTGGCGGTCGAGCCGCTGATGGGTGGGACGTCGTCGACCGTGGTTCGATGCGTGCTCGATGACGGCAACCGGGTGATCGTGCGCCAGATCGAGGACCGGGAATGGCTGGCCCGAGAGCCCCTCCTCATCACACAGGAGGCCACTGCGCTGGCCCTGCTGGCCCGGAGGCCACCGGTCACCCCGACCCTGATGGCGGCCGGAGACGGGGTGCTGGCCATGACCGAGGTGGCAGGCCGGTTGATAGTGGGGGCCGATGCGCTGGCCGAACGAGTCGAGGCCATGGCCGAGGCGGCGGCCCTGATCGCAGCCACACCCGTCCCTTCGACAGGACCGCTGATGCCGTGGCGATCGTGGGTGCCGACGCCGCCGCAGCCACCGGCATGGGGCCACCGGGCTCGCTGGCAGGACGCCATCCGGCGCCACACCTGCGGTCTGAATCCCCATGCCGACGCGATCTCCGTGCTCCTCCATCGTGACTACCATCCTTTGAACATGCTCTGGAGTGACGACCAGCGGCTGCCCGCCGTGGTCGACTGGGTCAATGCCTGCACCGGTCATCCCCACGCTGAGCTCGGTCACTGTCGCTGGAACCTGGCGGTGCTCATCGACGTGGAAGCCGCCGATCGGTTCCTGCATTACTATCTCGAGCTGACCGCCGGTGCCGGGCTGACCGCCGGTGCCGGGCTGACCGCCGGAGCCGGGCTGACCGCCGGTGCCGGGACGAGCGACTACGACCCGTGGTGGGATCTGGACTCGCTGCTGGACAAGGTCGACGGCCCGATCGACGTTGCCGGCTGGCACGCCGTCGGCCGCACCGATCTCACCCCGGACCTCGTGGTCGAACGGACCGAGAGATTCCTCGAATCGGTCCTGGCCCGGTACTGACCGGACACGGGGCCACGCGAGGGCACCGGTGGCATGCGTCGCTCGATTCTCGCTCGCTTCTGGGCCACGGTCACGGCGGATCGCTCCCTGGGTTGGACCCGGCCGGGGCGGCGGTCCGCCCCGCCGCGTCCCGGCCGGTCCGCCGGGCATGCCGGCGACCTGGTGGTGCAGTGGTGGCCCAGTGTCGACCATCGGGCCGGCGAATCACCAACGACCGGTCCGGCCTCATCGAAATCGACCACCGGCCCTCATGCACCAGGTGGTGATGACGGCTACACAGCGGCACCATGTTACACAGATCCGTCAATCCGCCCTGTTCCCATTCGTGGATGTGATGAAGCTGGCACCACGAGATCGGCGCCGAACAGCCATCCCAACCACAACTCGAATAGATCGCCTTGACCGCAGCCCACTGGGCATCGAGTGGCCGTCCGGTACCGGCGCCCCACACTGATCGGCACACTGGTACCGTCGAGCATCACCTTGCGGATGGTGGCATCACAGGCCAACCGGGCGATCGTCTCCGGCGGCACCGGCCGCCCCTCGGCGGTTTCCCGCACCGAATTGTCGTGACCACCACGGGTCATGGTCTCGGCATCAACGATGACCGTGATCACCGGTCGGCCCGGGCCGGACCCGCCACCGGTCACCACATGCACGAGGGCATCGGCGGCGAGACGTTCGTCCTTGACCACCGGCTCGCTGGCGTGGTTGGCCAACGCAGTCATGGCCGCCTCCAGGGCGTTGGTCATCGATTCGTACCGCTCCGGGTCAACACGAGCGGACAGTCGCCCCATGCCCGCCTTGTCGTCGAACCACCATTTGCACGACGAATCCGCCCGCTTGGCCACCGCATCATCCAAACCATGGTCACCCTTGATGCGTTCCACCTCTGCCCGGACCAGGCGGTCGAAGGTGTCGGCCGGTAGCTCCTGGGCATCGGTCACGAGCCGGTCGGTGTCCAACAGGGCGGTCTGGTCATCATCAAGGTCGTTGAGGGCCCGGGCCATGGTGTCGAGCTGGTCACCACCAACCCGCCCCCCGGCCACCGCATCGGCAAACCCGGGCAGGGCGGCAACGGCCGCAGCCCGGGCGGCGTCACGCCGTGCCGTCGATGACCGCACCCCACCCCTCCTGGCACCCAACAACTCCCGGCCACCAGGCCCCGAACCATCCCGTTCCAACAGCCGATCAGCGGCCAAACCCAGCCGGGTCACGAACCCGTCGACACTTCGCTGGGCCGACCGAGCCACACCGACCAGCCGCTCAAGCTCGCCGGCCGAACACCCACCGGTCCGCACCCCCGCCAGCAGCGGCGCAAGACCGGCCAACACGTCGACCGCCTCATCCACGGCAACCGCTGCGACCACGCCAAGCGCAGCCTCCGACCGCCACCGCCACCGCCCAGCTTGGGGGCCGCATCTTCACGTTCCGGGGCGAACGAAACAGCCACCGGCAAACCGCCTCTCAGAGCGAACTACTCTCGGGACGCAGAGGCGGGGAAGAAACGGAGCGTCCGAACCGTCACCAAGCACCCTACCAGGCCGCTGTGACAGTGTCAAACACCCGTTCTACACTATCCATCTGAGATGCATGAAAGTAGTGAGCCCAGGCCCGCCAAGCAAGGGACCGGGCCGGAACACGGCAGCGCCGGTGGACTACGATGCGGCCATGTCAGGCTCACAGGGCTGGTTCAACTACGGTGACGACGTCGGTGCCCGAAGCGCCGGGCGACACCTCCGCCGCAGACGCCGGCCCGCTGAGCTGGTGTGGTTCAGGTCGGTCGATCTGAACGCACTCGGTTGGCTGACGCTGATCGGGAGCGGGGTCGTGCTGTCGGCTGCGATTGCGGCCACTTCCGGCATCGAACCAGCCGTCTCCACGGTCATCGGGTTCGCCGCCGCCTACGCTGCGGCCCGAGCGCTCGACTGGCATCACTGGCGACAGATCACCTTCGGGACATCGACCTCCGACCTGACGGTGGATCAGGCCGTCGCCGTCGTCGAGCGACTGCGAGCGGCCGGGCACGACGTCAGCCTCGAACTCGAACCGCAGGTCTTCGCCGATGACCCGCCGGTCGAATGGAGTATCCAATCGACCAACCGGCATCGCAGTGCGGTCGACACCGCCATCTCCGAGGCACTCGACGAGAATCGAAGCGGGCAGTGATCAAGCAGACCCGAAGCTGATGAGCGGCCGCACGTACCGGTTCGGGAACCGGACCCGGAGGCAACTTCACGAGAAGACGCCATCAAGCGAGGACCAAACCGGCCCCCGCCGGGCGTGCGAGGGTGCGGGCAGCAAGGACGTTGGCCCCTACCGCCCGATCGGGTTGACGGACGACACTGAAGATCACCTCGGTTACGAAAGGTCGGGCGTGCACACCCGACGACCGAACAACGTCGTGGTTGTGCACTGACCCCGTTGCCTACTCTCCGGCCCGGCAGGAGCTGCGAGCCTGGCCAGAGCTGAGCCGACCCTGCGTGGTGCGAAATCGGGCTCCGGAAACGCTGCGAGCCGGGACACGAGCCCGAGGACACAAAAGGGGGATTTGACGATGACAAGTGAAACGGACGGCTTTCGGTTTGGACCCGGTGAGCTGTACCTGATGCCCGCCCACTTCGGCCCCAGGACGGCTGAAGACGATGGCCGGTTCGATGAGGTCACCGCCACGATCGTGATGTTCGAAACCGATCCCGAGCGGGCCGGTGAGCTGCTTCCGCCCGGCTTCGAGCTCACCGACCCGGCCACGGTCATCGTGTTCCACCAAGAGAACCGTGGCGTCCACTTCATGGCCGGCCGCGGCTACAACCTCGTCGGTGTCAACCTCGCCGCCCGCTTTGTCGGTGAGGAGGACGACTGCACCGGCTCTTATGCACTGGTCATGTGGGAAAGCGAGTTCATCCCGGTTGTGCTGGGCCGTGAGTTCCTCGGCGTCCCGAAGTTGGTCGCTGATGTTCCCGACATTCGAACCTGGAACGGACGAAAGACGTTCTCCGTCTCCGAGTACGGGAGCAAACTGCTCCATGTCGAGGTCAGCGGCCTCGCCCAACTCGATGACGCCGGGGTCGCCGCAGTGAAGCAGCAACTCGACGACAGCCAGTGGATGGGGTGGCGCTACCTCCCGGCCCCCGCCGGCCCGGACGCCGAGGTCAGCTACCCGACAGCCATCGAGGTCAGCAGAGAGCTCGATGCGGCCTGGCTCGGGGCGGGCCATGTCGAATTCCACCCGGCGACCAGAGAACAGGCCCCCGCGTCACACATGGCGATATCGGCACTGGCCTCGCTCCCGATCCTGAACGACCCGATGGCCATCGTCACCCACGGCTCGATCGAGCAGGGCCACGCCCGCCGCCTCAGGTAGTCGCCGTCGGGGTTCGCCTCCGGTTCTCCCGCGCCGGGAGCTCACGGCGTTCCTTCCGAAGCAAGCGCAGTAGGGGGAGACACGGCACTCCATGACGCAGCAGGACCCAGCGAGGCTCAGCAGTGCGCAGCATGCCCGGCCCAGGTCGGTGTCAACGGCGGGTGGCGCCGGTGTCCCGGTCCGGGGGAGGTACCGGAGTCGGGCGATAGTGACCATCCGGGATCTGGTCGATCTGGCCGGTGTCGTGGTACCTGACCCAGACCTCTCCTGCGTCATACGGAGGCACATACTGGGGCGGGGAGGGACGGGGCACGGTGCGGCCAGGCACGGTGCGGGCGGTCATGGGCAGCGCAGGACGAGGGCCACGACGGCGCCGCGCCTGTGTGCTGGTTGGCCCGTAGTTGTAATAGCTGTACGAGCCCGAGTCCTTCTTGACCCCCACCAGAACGACGCCCACCACATTGGCGTCCACCTGACCCAGCACCGAGAGAACCTCCTGCAGCTGCGACTTCGTCGTCTTGCCGGCTCGGGCGGTGAGCACCACGGCATCGACGTTCTTGGCCAGGGTGTAGGTGTCGGAGACGGCAAACAGGGGTGGGGCATCGAGGACCACGGTTTCGGCCTGGCTCTCCATCCACTCCACGGTGCTGAGAAACCGGGGGGTGCCGACGAAGGCGGCCGGATTGGGCGGAGTCGTGCCGGTGGGGATGACGAAGAGCTGTTCCGCCCCCTCGACCCGCCGGGCAACGGTGGCCAGCTCGGCGTCGTGGAGGATGTGATCGGACAGACCTGGTTTGCTGGGGATGCCGTAGATGCTGTGAATTCGGCCCCGGCGGAAATCGAGATCGAGCAGGATGGTCCGCTTCCCCACCGTGGACAGGGCGATGGCCAGGTTCGACGCCGTCGTCGACTTGCCCTCCTCGGGGTTGGGCGAAGTGATCATCACCGACTTGAGCTTCTTGTTCATGGTGGCGAACTCGATGGCGGCTCGAAGCTTCTGGTAGCCGTCGGCATACACCCCCTCGGGTTCGTCCCGGGTGGCCCGGGCCAGCTCACCTTTGTAGTTGCTTCCGGCGTCGGGAATGGCAGCCAGCACCGGCAGACCGGTAGCGGCCTCGACGTCGGCCGACGACTTGATGGTGTTGTCGCGGGTTTCGGCCAGGAGGGCCAGCCCGAAGCCGGCCAGCAACCCGAGGGTGGCCCCCAAGGCCAGATCCCTGGACAGGGGTGGATTGCTCCGCTGCTGCGGGGCGTTGGCAGCCTGCACGATCCGCGCCGTGCCCACGGTTGACAACTCGGCCTGAAGCTCGAGGTCGGCCAGACTGGCTACCGTGGCCTCCGACTGGGCGGTGAGCAGATCGAGCTCGTAGCTGAGGTCGTCGGCCAGGCGGTCGTACTGGGCCTGAAGGGCAGGAACCTGCTCGGGATCGGCCACGGCAATCCTGGCCTCCAGGGCGTCGAGCGGTTGCCGCAGGTTCTGGCGTTGGGTGCGAATCTCCTCCAGCCTGGCCTGCAGCCGATCGGTTGCGGTGGCGATGCTTGCCACCGCCTCGTCCCGCTTGACCTGGACGTAGTTCTCGGCCCACGTGTTGGCCACCACCGCGGCCCGGTCGGGATCGTCGGATTGGGCGGTGAAGGTCAACACATCGGCTTCGGACTCCGACGAGATGGCGATGTCGGGAAGGTCACCCAATTCGGCGGCGACCAACTGCTCGACTACGTCACTGCGAGCCAGTGAGATCTCGTTCGACAGCTCCCGGGACAGGAAACCGGTGTTCTGGGAGCTGGGGTCGAGGGTCCGCTGGGCTGCGGTGTCGGCCAGCAGCACGTTGGCCGAGGCCACGAAGCGGTCGGGTCGGCTGGACGAGTAGACATAGGCGGCGGCCATCACCAGGACAACCGGGATCAGGCACCACAGCCACCGGCGGCGAAGGATGGTCAGGTAGTCGAAGAGACTGTATTCGTCGGCAGTCGTCGAGTCGAAGGCGGCGGTCATCGGCTCGAACTATATCAGCGGACTTGGTTCGACGATTATGGGTCTTTCACCGCAACGGACGGCGATCCAAGACTGCAGATTCATGTTGTTGCATGGTCATAGGTCAGTGATCATAGACGTCAAGAGATGGGACTTGATCAACCTGAATTGATGCTGTCACCGGCAGCCAGGAGGGCGACAACATACATCGACCAGCCCGAGAGCTCGTAGCTCATGCCGGGCTCGGTGATCGACACCAGTAGGGCCGACGTGAGGAACACGAGCGGCCAAAGCCCAACGGCTCCGGGCAGCAGGTCGACGGCCCGAACCGCCCGTCGGATACCCCGGAGGAAGACCCAAAGGTAGACGGCCGCGCCGACAGCGCCCAGCTCGAGCCAGGTCTGCAGCAGGGCATTGTGAGCGTGGGCCGGCTCCCAACCCTTTGCCACCCAGACCTCGTGGACCGGGCTGAAGTAGCCGGCGAAGACCGCCTTGAAGCCATAGCCGAGGATCGGCCGATCGGCGGCGATCGGCAGCAGGTATTCCCACAGGGGCACACGGCCGGTGAAGGTCACGTCCTTGTCCAGGAATTCGGTGATGGCCTCCAGGTTGTTGAACGTCAAGACCAGCGTGAGGGCCAACGACAGGAGCAGGCTCAGGTAGACAACGCCGGGCATGGTCCGCCGACCTCGAAACACCCGATAGACCTGCATCAGCCCCAGGGAACCCACGGTGGCCAGCAGCATTGTCTTCGATTGAGACCCCAGAAGGAGCGCCACGTAGGCAGCGGCCGACGCGTAGTACAGGAAACGGAGTTTCGGTGCGCCCCGACCGGCGATGAGCAAGGTCGGGATGGCGATCAGTGCAGCGAATCCCAGCGCGTTCTTCTGGGGGTAGATGCCGTCCCAACGGTCGGCGGTGATCCCGTACTCCGGCCAGTAGACGACGAACGCCACGTTCATGATGGCGGTGATCGAGAACATGATGGCCCACAACTCCAGGATCTGGGCCAGGGGAAAGCGCAGCACCAGGTAGGCGGCGAAAAAGGTGACGGCCAGGAAGACGGCGGCCCGCTTCGCCGTCTCGACTGGATTGACCGACCAGAACGTCGACACGAAGTGCAGGGCGGCGAAGAGGAACAGAGCGGCGTCGACCCGAATGATCCGCAGCAGCCAGTCGAGATTGCCGATGATTCTGAGGGTGCAGACCCCCATGACCAGCAGCTGGATCTCCACCCGGTTCAGAGCGCTCTCCTGACCCACGATGTCGGTCTGCACGAACCAGTCGACAGGCAACCCGTTGAGCAGGACGAAAGAGGCGATCACGACCAGCACCTGTTCGACGACACCGGGGAGCTCCAGCAGGTCGGCATCACTCTCGGTCGAGGCGACGGCAGTCGGGGTGACCGGACCCGGTGTGGATGCTGGGCGGGGCAGGCTGACCGAGGTCATGGACCGCTACCTCGGTCCGGGATCGAGCGGGACGATAGGCAGCGGGCTAGATCTCTTGGGGTCGGCAACTCGTGATTTCGAGACAAGAGTTGGTGACCCCAAGAGATCCCGCTGAATCGCACCGAAGGTGCCTGATTGGGCGGATCGGTATGAGTGCCGACGAAGTCGGCTCCGCCAGCCGGAGGCTGGGAGGCGAAGCCTCCCGCTAGTAGACATAGTGGTCACGGCGGTTGAAGAAGCCCCGCCGCTTGAACTTCTGCCGGTTCATGACTGCGCCGAGCAACTTCGATCCGCTGCGCTCCAGATCGGCCCGCACCCGGAGCAGATCGGAGGTCTCAGTGCGTTCGGTGTCGACCACGACGATCACGCCGTCAACAAACCGGGCGGCCGACACGGCGTCGGCGGTACTGAGCACCGGTGGGGTGTCGATCACGACGTATTCGATGCCCTCCCGGTCCAGTTCCTTCATCAGCTGCTCGAATCGATCGGAGTTCAGCAGTTCGCCAGGGTTCGAGGTGGCGGCACCGGAGCGGATGAGCCACAGGTTCTCGATACCGGGGGCGCGCTCGGCGTTGAGTTCGGCGGTGTGGTTGAGATACTCCGACAGGCCTGGACGATCGGCGCCGATGCCGAACATGCGCTCGATGGTGGGACGACGCATGTCGGCGTTGACCAGCACAACCCGTGACCCGTTCTGAGCCAGGGCGATCGAGAGGTTGGCCGAGGTCATGCTCTTGCCTTCACTCGGGGTCGAGCTGGTGACGAGGATGGAGTTGACGCCGGCGGTTGAGTTCAGGAACTGCACCGAACTGCGGAGCCGGCGGAAGGCCTCCCGAGCGGCGTGGGTCCGGGCGGAGCCTCCGGTGGACAACATGATCAGTCCGTTGCCGGCACCCCGGGCCGCGACCCCGAGGCGGGGTATCGACCCCAGCACGGTGCGACCGAGCGCCAGCGCCACGTCCTCATCCTCCCGGGCCGTGGTGTCCAACCGTTCGAGCAGGAAGGCGGTGATGATGCCGGCGATGAGCCCGAAGAACAGCCCGCCGACCATGAGGAAGCGCAAGCTGAACCCTTCGGGGGATGATGGGGTGAGGGCGGCCTTGAGCACCTCGGCCGCCGGCCGGCGGGCCCGAACCTGCTTCTCGATCTCCCGCAACTCGTTCTCGGTGGTACGAAGCTGGTTGCTGAGGCTGGAGGCGTTGGAGCCGGCGGCGGCGATGGCGGCGTCGACTTCCTGGGTGTCGCCCCCGCCGGCCACGATGTCGGCCCGTTGATCCTGGAGATCGGCCCGCTCCAGGTAGGCCTGGTCGATGGCGGCGTTCAGGGCCTCCACGTTGTCGGTGCCGGTCTGACGCAACGATTCGAAGAAGGCGACGGCATCGCCCTCCCGGGTCTCGGTGTACTCGGCGGCGAAGGCGTTGGCCACCAGAGCTGCGGTTTCCGCGTCGGGATGGCGGTAGTGCACGAACAGCACGTCGGAGTCGGGTCGGAAGTCGACCGACAGACCGCCGAGCAGGCCCTGGGGGGTGGCACCGGGCATGGTGCCGGCCACCGCCTCGGCCACCCCGGTGGCGATCTGGTTGGACTGCAGGACCTCCCGCTCCTTCTCCAGATTCGGCGTCTCGAACTTGTTGAGCGCTCCGTCACCGGACGGAGCGGAGCGAACCAGCACCGAGGTGGTGGCGGTGTAGATGTCCTGCCGCGTCGAGCCCAGCAGGTAGGCGGCGACCAGGGCCAGCAGGGTGATGCCGAGCACCAGCCACTTGCGGAGCTGGACAGCCCGTATGTAGTCCTCGAGCCGAGCCACATCACTGCGCTCGGCTCCTCGTTGATACATCACGGTTGGGCGTTGCACTCCTCGTCGATGGGCTGGCGGCGACGATGACCGTCAGGACAAGTGCGCGATACTACTGTAGCGATTGATCCCTATGTTTGCTAGGCCAGATTGACGCACAAAGACTCCGACTCGATGCTGCAACATTCATCGATCTAGTTGTTGCGTATTTTGCTGAATGATTTCCCATTTCGATCGGACATTCCCTGGATATATAGTGCCCATTCTGGTCGTGCGACCGACTGGTACCGTGGAGAACGATTCGGGGGCAGAGCACCATGGCGAGATGGAGGAGATCAGCAACGTCTTGTACTCCTCGGCGGTGGTGGACACGCCAGCGACATCTTGAGCGTGATCGAGGCATCGGCCAGCGGGCTGCTCGAGCCGCTGCCGTCATCGCCCAGTGCGATGGTGGTGTTTGTGGCCGACGACACCTGGGATCGGCCGGAACGATTCGCCCGGCGGTCGACAGCACTGGTCAAGGTTGAACTGGTCGACTCCGATCAAGGCCGGCCTGGGGTTGGGCCCCCATCTTGTCGCCGTCGGCTACCCGGACGGCCGACGCCGCGTGGCCGAGGTGGCCGATGCCGCCGGTGGAGCCGTGTCCTCCCCGATCGTCCACCCGGCCGCAATCGTCGGCTTCGGCGTCGAGCTTGGCGAGGGGGTGGTGGTGATGGGCCAGACGTGGCTGTCGCCAATGGTCCGACTCGGGCGCCACTGCCATGTCGGCTATGGCGTCACGATCGGCCATGACGTCCGTATCGGGCCTACGGCAGCGTGATGCCGGGCGCCTGCATCGGCGGCGACATAACGATCGGTGACGGGGTGCTGATCGGGGCGAACGCCACCGTGCTCCAGGGTCTGACAATCGGCGACGGGGCGGTGGTTGGGGCCGGAGCGGTCGTCACCACCGATGTTGCCGCCAACACCACGGTGGTCGGCGTGCCGGCTCGGCCGATATCCGCCGTTAGCACCACCTGACCGGCCCCTTTCGCAAGATGGCGTATCTGCGCCGGCATTCACCGACTGCGGTCGACATACCAGGAAATGTACGACTTCAGACCTTCAGCAAGCGTCCACTCGGGCTCGAATCCGAGCATCGATCGCGCCATCGTGATGTCGGCCCTGCTGTTCCGGATGTCACCCGGCCGCTCGTCCACGTGAAGCGCGTCGATGTCGAAGGCGTCCGGTTGCATGCTTGTACTGCCTGAAAGAGCTCCGAGCACGGTACGGCCGGCAGCCGGCCGACACGTTGAGGGCTTCACCGGCCGGGTGCGCCTCGGCGGTGGCAGCCAGCTTCAGCGCTTGAACCACATCGCCCACATAGGTGAAGTTCGCGAACTTGTCGTCCGTCGCCGTAGATCTTCGGCGGCTCGCCCCGCATCAGTGCGTCGGTGAACAACGGTACGACCGCAGCGTATGGTGCATCGGGTCGCTGATACGGCCCGTACACGTTGAAGAAGCGGAGTCCGAGCGTTTCCATCTGATAGCACCGGCTGTGCGTCCGAGCCACGAGCTCCATCGCAGACTTGCTGGCGGCATATGGAGAGATGGGGTTACCCTCCTCGCCTTCACGTTTCATGGCTTCCCGACTATCGCCGTACACCGACGACGACGACGCATAGACGGCGCCGCGCCTGGCGCCTGCCTGGGACGCAGCACGAAACACGGAGCAGCTGCCGACCACGTTCACGTCGTAGCTCGGCGACGGATCGGCGAGCGATCGAGGGACCGAACCCAGCGCCGCCAAGTGAAAAACGACCTCGCAACCGGTTGCTGCTTGCTCAGCGTGGGTGTGTCTCGAATGTCCGCCTCGACGATCCTTGTATTGGGAAGGCCGGCAACATTCTGCCGCAGATCCGTTGGGAAATTATCAGCAACAACAATCTCACGTCCGTCGTCGAGTAGTGACCGAACGAGGTTGGTGCCGATGAATCCTGCGCCACCAGTAACCACGTATCTCATACAACCTGCTTCCACATATGGACTAGTAGATTCCCACAGGTCGAGATCCTATTGGGCTGCGAAGACGTTAGCGTATTGGGCAAATGACAAAGCTCATGTATGCAACCACTTCACCTGTAACGTTGAACACACTGATGGCTGGTCATCTTCGCTTCATGAAGCAACAACGGAATGGAGGTCATCGCGGTATCGAGCCCGGGCGCTGAGCTCGATGCTGTTGCTCGCCCGCGAAGGCGTGGCCGTTGCTCTCGGTTTCGATGCGTCGTGCCATCAGCCCGCTCCACGACCTCGTGGCGCTGTGGCGGCTCGTGCGCCTGATACGATCAGACTCGCCCCGACATCGTGAACGCCGGCACTCCGAAGGCCGGCCTCCTCTGCATGCTGGCCAGTCGATTGATCGGCGTACCGGTACGCGATCTATACCGTTCGCGGCCTCAGGGGCGAGACCACCACGGGTTTGCAGCGCAGGCTCCTCGACGCCACGGAGCGACTGGCTTCATGGTGCGCAACGGACGTTCTGTGCGTAAGTCCGAGCCTGCAGCAGGTCTACGTCGAGCGAGCGGCTCAGCCGTCCACCGAAGACGACGTGCTCGGCCATGGCTCGTCGAATGGTGTCGACTTCGAGCCGGTTCTGGTCGTCACCGTTCTCGGCGGCGGCGGGCGCGGTGCGCTCTTGGTTTGGGCGATGAGAGCCTCCAGTGGTCGGCTTCGTGGGCCGGCTGGTTCGTGATAAGGGGGTGGGTGAACTCGTCGAGGCTTTCGATCTCGTGCGCCAACGCGTCCCCAAGGCTGTCCTGGTGCTTGCCGGCGACTATCGAGGACGGGGACCCGGTAGGTGCCGAGGTCCGTCGACGCATTGCGGGCATCCACGAACATCCAGTCATCCGGGGCAGCGTTGAGGAGATGGCCGACATCTACCCGGCCTTCGATTTGCTTGCCTTCTCATCCGACCGCGTGAAGGCTTGCCCAATGCTCCCCTCGAGGCTGCCGCCAACGCCGTTCCCACCATCGCCTTCGACGCAACGGGAACGACCGACGCGATCGTGCACGGCCGCACCGGCATGCTCGTGCCGCAAGGAGACGTGCAGGCGCTGGCAGATGGAGTGGTTGCCTACCTTGAGGACCCCGAACTCAGGATGAAGCACGGCGAAGGTGCACTCAGAAGGACAGCCGAGTGGTTCGACTGCCACATGGTCTGGAGCAATCTCCTGGGGTTCTATCGTTCGCGGACTCAGGCGACCGCACCCCAACCCGCACGACAGCTCATCGTCGACGAGCCGACACACCTCTGACTGGGATAGCGGTTTGTGTGCCGTGCAAGGCTATCAAATCAAAGGGTCGGTGGGTGCGGAAGGCGCAGGGGCCTCGCCACCATACCAGCTGTGACGCTGTCAAGTCTCCAGAAACGAACATCGCAGATCCCCGTGCCTCTCGAATAGCGCTCCGCTTCATGAGTCGCTATGGCATTCCTTGGCACAGTGCTGCGTCGATGAGCATCACTGACATTGGGCTGCTTCATGCGATCGACGCCTGGGACCAGCAGTTGATCCTCTCGAGAGAACGACGACGACATAGCAGACCCCTATTGTCATCGAACGCCGAAGCGAGCTTACGCTGTATACCCAAAAAACAGGCAAAAAGAATGGACCAGTTCAAATAGCTGTATGAGCAACGATGTTGCTAAAAATATGTGGAAGATTGCCTTGCCTTAGAGTTGGACTCGAGCAATACGATGATGACTCAGTTCTGTAGTCCGTGTCATCGATTCGGCGGGATCCTTGCCAACGACCAGCCAAAAAGCTTGGGAGATGAGTGAAACAGATGTTCATACTTGATGATCGATCCCTGTTGGCGACCGGCGAGACAGGGACGCACCCCAGTCAGATGCGATACTTCGTCAGCTACGTGCGCGACGAGGCGTTGTTCGGCGCGCTATTGAGGGCGTCGATGCGGTCGTACATGCAGCAACGCTCAGGCAGGTATCCGCAGCCGAATACACCCGTTCTAAGCAGTTGAAGCGAACATCCTTGGTGTGCAACACCATGCGTGACCTCGATTTCACCGGTGAGATCGTCTGACGCCCCAACGCAGGTCACGGAACGATCCATGCTGACGGCGCCCCGGCTGAAGACCCTCGCCGACTCAAGGTGGGGGATTACTGGAGCAGGTGTCGTCACGCTGGCGTCGTATCTCCTGATCGTCCGCGTCGCTTCGTGACGCGAGGGTGTCACGGGGTCGCGATCGTGGGGTTGACCGCATCGATCACCAACCTGATCGCACTTGTCGGCGACTGGAACATCCGTCCCGAAGTCACGCGACGACTGTCCTCCGCGGATGGAACGCGGAGCGCCGGAGCTACCACCACCTCGTCGGACCTCATCGGTCTGGCCCGTCACACCACTCTGGTTGGTGGGCTCTTGACGGGCCTCTGCGTCGCCGCACTGGCGCCGCTGCTGTCGACACTGTTCGACATGCCGGCCGAGGTCGTCCTGTTCGGTGGGCTCGGCGGCTGGGCCACGCTGGTCGCACAGCAAGAGTTCGCGATCCTGAGCGGACTCCAGCGAATCCCCACGCTGACCTGGGCGATCGTCATGCGCTCGCTTGCGGTCACGGTTGCGTACCTGCTCTGCTCAGTGGCCATCGGAGCCGCCGCTTCCTACACGGTCGGGATGGTCGCCGGCGCAGCGGCAACGCGCCTGGTGACCAGGTCGATCAGCGGTTCCCGGCAAGATCGTGACGCAACTCGGTCGATGCGCCGGTTGCTGATAACGACAGGATCGTGGACGACCGCTACCGCCGTCGCCTACGTCGGGGTTCGGCTCGCGATGCCGACGATCGTGAGCGCCACATCGGATGCACGAAGCGTCGGCTTCTTCGTTGCTGGCATCATGATCTCGGGAGCCGCGACCAACCCCATCATCACGACGGTCGTGCAGGACTATTTCCCTCGGGTAGCTGCCCATTCGATTAGCGACGCCGCCGATCTCATCTCCGCCGAGTTGAACACCATCGGACTTGCGCTCACCGCGGCAGCTGCCGCCACGATCGGGACCCTGCCGATCTCGATCCCGATCGTATTCGGGGACGACTTCAGCAACGCAACATCGCTCGCCGCGCTCCTGTCGCTCGCTCAACTCGGACACGGCTACGGCGCCACGCTCAGCTACACGATCTACGGGTTGTGGGGAGCTCGCCGGTTCTTCCTCGCCGAGGCGTTCGCCGGCACGTCGCTTGCCGCTGCGGTCGTCGGGGCGACGTTCGTCTCCGATGACCCCGCTGCCATCGGAGTCACGTCGTCGCTGCACACCTCGCCGCGATCGTGGTCTGCGGCGTCATTCTGCAGGCGGGTGGCATCCAGGTTCGCCGAGCTCGGTGTTGGGCATGGTCGCTGCGATCGGCGTAGTCGGGGCCACGATCCTCGTGCAGAGCGCACCGCGTTCGGTGCGTCGTGCGTCGCCGCAATCATCGTCGCCGGAGCGCTCGGTGCACTGAGTCGGCGTCGGCACGGCCAGCAACCGAAGCCGACGGCATGAACGCCCGTTTCGACGCTGCCCCGCGATGCCCCGTGTGCGACGTCGTGGCGAACACGTCGTCGTTAGCGGCCACCGACGGGTTCTTCTCGACGCCAGGCCGGTGGAGGTACCACGAGTGTCCACGCTGCGGCAGCCTGATCGCGAGCCACATCGGCGCGCCGAACGAGACCATCGCCTCCTGGTACGCTGACTACTACACCCACGCGGCACCCACGCCTCGGTCGAGTGGATCGGGCAGCTTGGCACGCCTGGTCGGGCGCGTTGACGCTCGACCCGGGGGTCGACCTACCTGGGCGACCGTCCCACGGGTCGGGTGCTCGACGTGGGCTGTGGAAACGGACAGCTCCTGCGGGGTCTACACGACGCCGGGTGGGAGACCTACGGAGTCGACTTCGATCAGCGAGCGCTCGAAGCTTCGGGGTTGCCGGCGACCAAGGCCCGACTGGGCGGTGCCACAGCTGCCCTCGACTTCGGCGTCGAATTCGATGCCGTCGTGATGCGGCACGTCGTCGAACACCTCACCGACCCGGTCGAGGATCTCCGGACGATCCGGCGACTCGTCGCCCCCCAGGAGGCCGCGTCGTCATCGTGACGCCGAACGCCACCTCGATCGGTCGGCGGCTATTCCGGCAACGGTGGCGTGGACTCGAGCCGCCTCGCCACCTGGTCGTCTTCTCACACGCCGGACTCGTCGGACCGCGCTCGACATTGCCTTCACCGACGACCTCGTCACGGTTCGTTGTCGTCACAACCTCCGAACGATCGCCAGCGCTTCCGTCCAACCGTCGCTCGCAGCGCTGGGGCCTGCTTGGTCGTGGCGTTTCGCCCGTGTGCTAAGCCTGATGGCGGTGCCGGTCGCGCTGCTCGCCAAGATCGTCGCACCAGAGTCCGGCGATGAGTTGATCGCAACGATCGACGTGTCAGGCGGCGCACCATGACGCCGCGGGTCGCCGTGCTCATGTCGACCTACAATGGGATGCGCTACCTTCCGGAACAGGTCGAGAGTGTGCTCGCTGCAACTGACGCCGACGTGCACCTGGTCGTCCGTGACGACGGGTCGACCGATGGTACACCGACGTTCCTCGCAGAGGCAGCGGCAGACGACGATCGAATCGAGCTTGTCACGGGCGACAACATCGGGGTGGCGGCAAGCTTCGGCGAGCTGCTTCGTCTGGCGCCGGACGACTGCGACTACTTCGCTTTCAGCGATCAGGACGACGTCTGGGAGGCGGACCGACTGTCTCGAGCCGCCTCCGCCTTGGCGTCGATCTCACGGTCGACGCCGGCAGCGTGGGGCGGAACCGCGCATCCGGTGTCGGCCGACCTCACCGAACTCGCCCGCCCGAAGGTGAGCCGCCCATCCGTCGGGAACGCTCTGGTCGAGAACGTCCTCACGGGTTGCACGATTGTCATGAATGGAGCAGCGCGCGAGCTCCTCCTGCGAGCGTGGCCCGATGACCTGCGAACGCACGACGCGTGGCTGTACCTCACCCTGTCGGCGTGCGGAGCAGTGCTGTACGACCCGGACCCCGGCGTCCGCTACCGCCAGCATGGCGACAACGTCATTGGTACGCCAGGCCGGATCGGCCGCTGGGTGAGGCGACTGAGGAGCCAGTCGTACCTCGACCACTACCGCCAGAACGCCGACATGGCCCAACACCTGATACACCACTACGCATCGGAGATCCATCCAGCGAGTCGACGCGACGTCGACCTCGTGGCCGCGTCACCGTCGTCATGGCGGGCGCGCCTCGCCGTCGTCATGAACCGACGCATCCGCCGGCAGCGTCTCCTCGACGACATCGTCGCTCGCGCCGTGCTGGCGAGTGCGACCTCACGGCGGTTCGCCACCAGTGGCTCAGCGGGCCGATCGGGGCGGAACCTGCTGTACCTCGTCACGAGTGCCCGCAGCAGCACGCTGTTGTGAAGCCAGCTCGATCATCTCGCTCGGCAAAGGTTTCTCGATCACCGTCGGCGCCAATCTCGACGATGACGGAGCCGATGGGTTCGACTCATCGGCAGCGCTCGCGCACCTGCCCTTCGAACGTGAGATCGCACCGCTGCGGAATCTGAGCGTACTCGTAAGCACCTGGCACCTGGTTCGCCAGTGCGACCGGCGATCGTCAAAGCGTCGACTCCGAAGGCCGGCCTCATCAGCATGATGGCTGCGCTGCTGACCCGAGTTCCGCGCCGGGTGTAAGTCGTCCACGGTCTGCGGTTCGAGACCATGAACGGTCGACGTCGACAACGTCCATTGTCTTCCTCGCTGTCAACATTGATGGCAGCCCTCCGGCTGAGTCATCCGATCTGACTAGTGGTGCGTCGCCCAAATGATCGACCGGGTCTCGCCGGATCTCGACGCCCCTGTCGGTGTCCTCGTCGTCGCCTCACACTCACGAGTGAGGCTTCCTCCTGCGTCCTTGTCAGGCACGCCGATCTCTCGGCGATCCCCCACCGCTGATTGAGCGACGCACCACTAGGCATCAGTCACGATCACCGCCCGGAGCGGTTACCAGGTGGATCTACTCCTCACCACCGCGAGGACCTTTCTTGGCCACAACGAGGACTTTGACATGGCCACGGACACCTCTTCGGCCGCTTCTCGGCCTTCGTCACAGTTTGGATCTCAAAACATCCTCCCGGAGCTCGCGCCCCGCATCCTGGATGCCGGCCGAAATCGGGTCAGGCCCAGTCGATGAGACGACAACACACCCGGCCATCGACGTGGCGAAGAGCACCCAGAACGGAGTGAACCGGATGCCGTTGTGGGTCAGCCCATAGACAAGCGCTGGACCTGCAATGCAGAAGGCCCCCCACGCCCATAGCTGCGGCCCAGACGCACGATCCAGACGACCAAGATTGCTGCAAAGACCCCCAGGCCCAAGATGCCATAGGTGTTGAGCACGCCCGCCATCGTCGAATGGACCTCGTGCCCAACACGATCGAGAACGCCGTTCGCCCCAAATCCGAACAGGAGTTCCGCCGGATTGCCTCCGAAGATCTCAAAGTACCCTCGAGACGCTAGCGAACTATCACTTTCGGTAGATGCACCCTGCAAGCGCCGTATAAACAATAGTCGATCGAAGCGGCCCAGGTTGTAGGCCACGCCGAGAACTGCCATGCTTCCACCCGATAGAAGAAGCCATCCGGCAGCCGGCCGACTAGTCGACACCGGCTTGAGTGCGAGAAAGTAGACCAAGAAGCTGGCTAGTATCGCCGCCTTCGAGAGCGACGCAACCGCCATAAAGACCGAGAGCGTTATCAGTCCGAAAGCGAGCTTGTAGCCGAGGACTCGGTGATATAGCAACAGATAGATCTGCGAGATGCAGCAGACAGCGAAGTAGCCGAGTTGATTGGGATTGTTGAAGGTCCCGGCGGTCCGGCCACCTGCTGCGAACTCAGTCAATCCGACACCGTCAGCGAGCATACCTATCGCCGCCGTAATAGGCCGCGATGCCACACCTTGAAAGGCTCAGGACGGCTGTTGAAATGATGAAATCGCGCGCTGCCGAACAAGTCGACTGATTAATTTTTCAGAAAAACCGGCAAATTAATACGAGATTGATAGTATATCGGGATAAATAATATAAAATTGATAATAATTGGCCCTTATTATTGATAGAATCATAAATATACCAGCCTGAACTATCCACGTAGAGAGGATATGCGCCGCGCACCGTTCACAACTCACTGATTGTCGGGAATGGTTGCGGTGCCTGCGCCCATTTTTCATCACGTAACCATCCGTAATTACTGAAACCGGGCACGGGAACATAATTTGTACTGTCCTGCTTTGTGCAGGAGTATTCACAGGCTGCAGCAGAACCCCTTGAGTGGGGGAAAGTACAGGGATCCCTGTTCAGCAGGGATCCTGAATACCTTCCCAGAAAAGCTGAGTCCACGGTTCTTCACAGAGTCACAGTGAATCATCTGGAAGAATTCCTTCAGGAGGCAAGGTTGAGGGATGAAACAGGGCGGGGTGTTCCTGTGTTCATTGAAAAGGAGTTCAGGAAGTTCCTTGAATGCGGTCATCTTGCAGGAGGCTTTGCCAGGCTCAAGTGTGAAGACTGCAGCTTTGAGCGGCTTGTTCCTTTCTCGTGCAAGGTGAGGGGCATATGCCCTAGCTGTGCTGGAAGGAGAATGGCTGAAAAGGCCGCTCACATGGTTGATAACGTGATGCCCGTTGTTCCTGTGAGGCAGATAGTGCTGAGCATGCCTTTCAGGCTGAGATACGTGCTTGCATGGGATCACGCTCTTACGAGGAAGGTACTCAAAGTATTCTACCGCGTGATTGACAGGTTCTACGTAAAGAGGGCGAAAAAGGCCGGGATAAATGACCCGAGGACAGGGGCAGTTACAGTAATACAGAGGGTGGGGGGTTCTCTTAATCTGAACATTCACTTTCACACTGCAATGCTGGACGGTGTTTTCACAGAGGATAAAGAAGGGGAGGTTGTATTCCATCCGCTTAAACCTCCGAAACAGGAGGCAAACTGAAAATCCTGGTAAGGCTGATCAGAAAGCGCATTAAAAGACTGATGGATCGAAGGGGCATATGCATGAGTGATGATGACGGTTCGTATGATGAGAATGCGCTTGATCAGCCGGTTATGGCAGGTGCGTATGCTGCTTCAATTCTAAGCACATGGTTTCCATGGGAGACAGGGCAGGCCTGCCTGTAAGAAGGACCGGAAAAGAGCTGGAGGATGAGCCTGTAAAATCAAAGAACAGGTGGCATGCGAGGCTTAATGGATTTGATCTTCATGCAGGCGTAAGGGTGAAGGCAGAGGACAGGGAAAAACTGGAAGGTCTTTTGAGGTACCTCCTCAGGCCTGCTGTGGCGCAGAAGAGGCTGATTGAAACCGGAGATGGAAAGATAGCGCTTGAGCTGAAGACTCCGTGGATGGACGGGACAACGCACATGATCTTCGAGCCTGTGGAGCTGCTTGAAAAGCTGGCAGCAATGACTGAGTCAGGCATAACA
>CAVRSZ010000007.1:0-700841 GCA_963723995.1 uncultured Acidimicrobiales bacterium
CATCTTCCACGACCGCAGCGACCGCTGACGAGTTGGCCGGGAAGTACTCGTCGAGTTCGACACCGAGTTCCTTCTCCTCGTGCTTCTTGGTCAGATGTCCGAGCAGCGCCCCGATCCCGGCCCCGATCGCTGTCGAGGCGAGCAGTGGCGGAGCGAAGAGGCCGACGACGAGGCCCACGCCGCCGCCGAGCATCGCTCCCGCTGCGGTGTCGCCGTCACCGGACTCGAGTACATCGACGTCGCCGTTCGCATCGCGGCTCATCACGATCGCGCCGACGACCACGAGATCAGGTCCCTCCGCTGCCTTCAAATCGTCGAAGTCAGCCCGGGCACTGTCACCATCGGCGTAGGTGGCGGCGTAGAGGACAAGGTTCTCTTCCAAGGACATGGCTTTCTCCGTTGAGAGGGGCGATCGGGTGGCCCGACCTGCCTTCAGTCGACCGATACGACGACTCTCCAAAATCGTAGAGCTTCTCGGTCATCGAGGCTAAGGCAGCCCGGGTGAATATCGCGTTCACCCCGGTGGGGTGACGGGCAGGGGTCGGTCACCGGGGACATCGAACTCGGTTTGTCAAACGCTTTCCTTGTCAAGGTGTGGGTTGAGGTTTGTTGGTTTTGGTGTTGTGGTCGTTCCACATGCGGCGGATGACTCGGTTGGCGAGGTGTCGTTTGTGAGCTCGTCGGGCTTCTCTGGTGGTTTTGCCTTCGGAGCGTTTCCGGGTGATGTAGGCCTGGGCCTCGGGGTGGTAGCGTGTGGGGGCCGAATATTCGGGTCGAGGGCGCTGATCAGGGGAAACGCAGCCGAGGCTGGCTAACTATGTCCCGCGTTCTTTACCACCTCATCGCCATGATCGCCCGTCTCGCTGTCCGCTCTGGTCGTTCCAAGGACCTCGAGATCATAGTGCTTCGCCACCAACTCACAGTCCTACGCCGCCAGATCAACCGACCCGTACTGGACGACGCCGACCGGACCCTGCTCGGCGCCATCGCTGCCGCGCTCCCCCGCCCACAACTAACAGGCTGGATCGTCACACCCGACACTCTGCTCCGATGGCATCGACGCCGCATCGCCCGTCACTGGACACAGACCACCCGAGGGCCAGGAAGGCCACCAACCTCGGACCAGATCCGCCAACTCGCCCTCCGCCTCGCCGCCGAGAACCCGACTTGGGGCTACCGCCGCATCCACGGCGAACTCGCAGGTCTCGGCCATCAGATCGCTTCGTCGACCGTGTGGCAGATCCTCAAAGCCAACGCCATTGATCCAGCCCCGGAGCGATCCGAGGTCACCTGGTCGCAGTTCCTCCACTCTCAAGCAGCCGTTGCCTGTGATTTCTTCACCGTCGACACTGCCCTGCTCCGCCGCTACTACGTACTGTTCTTCACCCACATCCCCACCCGCCAAGTCTTCTACGCCGGCGTCACCGAAAGCCCGACCGGGGCCTGGAGCACCCAAGCAGCCCGCAACCTGTTCCTCCACCACACCCATCAACTCGCCGACTCACGAGCACTCGTCCGCGACCGAGGCAGCCAATTCATCGACACCTTCGACGAGATCTTCCGAACCGAAGGCCTCAAGATCCTCAAGAGCCCAGTCCGCACGCCCGTGGCCAACACCTTCGCCGAACGCTGGATCGGATCGATCCGCCGAGAGCTTCTCGACCGCAGCATCATCTGGAACCAACGCCAGCTCGAACGCCTCGTCACCGACTACGTCGACCACCACAATGAGCACCGACCCCACCGCTCCCTCGATCAGCAGCCCCAACTCGGGACCGAAGCGCCGCCTTCAGTGAATCAACGCCACCTTCGAGTCGTGAAATCCAGCCGATGCGACGAACTCATCAACGAGTACCGAAATGCAGCCTGACCAGCCACGACCCAATACTCGGCCCCCACAGGTAACCGCCAACGGCCAAACCGGCCTGCCTTGCCTGCAATCGCACACCTGTTCGATGTCGGAGGGGCGACACAAACCCCAAGTACATGGAAACCGTGGAGTGGCGCATACGCGGCTGCGTGAGGTAAAGCCCCTGGTCACAGGCTCACGACAGAGTTTCGGGCACCTACAGGAGTTGGTGGTCGGCGCACAGCAGTTTTCTCAGATGTTCGTGGTGGCCCTCACCATCGTCACTGGAATCATGATCGGCTACACCATTGTCCGTCCGGAGCCGACTCTGTAGACGCGAAAAGACAGCAGAAGCAAGAGGATTAGCAACGAGCAGAGTATTGATCAAATGATCAACCTTGTCACCCCGTTGGATGGTGCAAGCCCTTGACTCCGGTCAAAGCGCATTCACACCAAAAACCTTGGAGGATACGATGAACACAGGCGCATACTCGTCCGTTGGAGCCGCGATCGAACAGATCGCGTCGGGGCTTGCCGGGCGCATAGGATTCGCGGCGCAGGAAATCGGCGGCGACGAGGTCATCGCGTTCAATGGCGATGAGACCTTCGTCATGGCCAGCACCTACAAGGTGGCGATCGCCACGACCGTGCTGGATCGCGTGGACAGGGGGGAACTCAGTCTCGACCAACTGGTCGAAGTCCCGCCCGACATGATGGTCGTCGGCGAAACCGCGCTTGCCGAGACATTCCCCCACCCCGGGATCCAGCTCTCGGTGGCGAACCTGATGGAGGTGATGATCACGGAAAGCGACAACACGGCGACCGACGTCTCTATGGGGCTGGCAGGCGGACCAGCGGCGGTGACCGAGAACCTGCGCAGGCTCGGGATCACCGATTTCAGGGTCGACCGGCTAACCACTGAAATTCTTCGGGATTTCTACGGCTTGCCGGGGCCGGCCACGCCAGAAGTCGCCGCGGAGGCCTTCAAAAACAACCCGGCACTGGTGACGGAGCAGGCTGATCGCAATTTGGACTTCGAGGCGGATCCCCGCGACCACGCAACGCCCCTTGCGATGCTGAAATTGCTGCTAGCCATCGACGGTGGCACGGCGATGAGCGCCGAGAGCAGCGCGTTCCTGCTGGGGGTCATGTCGCGCACGCGCACGGGCGTTGGCCGGCTCAAGGGATTGCTGCCGAAGGGAACGCCCGTAGCGCACAAGACCGGAACCACTGGCGGAGTGGCCAACGACGTTGGCTATATCACGCTCCCTGACGGTCGGCGGTTTGGCTATCGGGTAGCGTCCCAGATTTGGTGTGATAGCGGCCTGGGCGTAGATTCCGTTGGTCATTCTATGCGGCGGGTCTGACAGTCTGGTCGACGGGATTGGTGATGTCGGGTTCGGTGGTTGTTGGCCATCCGAGTTGGTGGCGGACGTCGTGGAGTTGACGGGCGATCTTGGGGGTGTATTTGAGTCCTCGCCACCCTTTGGAGGCTCGCTCCAGGACCGCCCACACGAGGCTGGTGCAGGTCGTTTCACCCGGTAGCCGGCCGATCACTTTGACCCGCCGTCGGGTTTCGCCGAAGGTCCGTTCGATCAGGTTCGTGTGCCGGATCCGTTTGTGATGCTCGACCGGGAACCGGAGGAACGAGGTGAGCGCTGCCCGGTCGTCTTGCAGGCACGCCACCGCCGCCGGGTAGGTCGCCCGGTGACGGTTACAGAAGGCGTCGATACGGGCTTGGACCTCATCGACAGCGCCCTGCCCAGGATCCGCGTTCACGTCGTCGAACACCGCCCAGAACTCTGCTTTGATCCCAGCTTGAGCGCTCTTGGGGACCTTCGCGATCAGGTTCCGGCAGCGGTGAATCAAACACCGCTGACGCAGCGACCCCGCCAATGTGGTTTCGACCGCAGCGACCAGTCCCGGCGCCCCATCGGTGATCGTGAGAAGCGGCACCTGTAGCCCCCGGCCCCGCAAGCCAGTGAGCATGTCGGCCCAGGCATCGGTCGATTCCGCTCCGGCGGTCTCGACGGCCAACAGCACCGGTTTGCCGAGCGTGGTGATGCCGTAGGCGACCATAACCGGCTCGGCGTTGGAACCGTCGTGGTATTTGAAATGCGACCCATCCAGAAACAGGTAGTCGAACACAATCCCGGACAGGTCCCGGCGCGACCAGGCGGCGAACTCGGCCTTCAACGCCTCACAGATCCGTGACACCGTCGATTTCGACAGAGCTGCCTCGGGCCCGAGCGCTTCGGCCAGGAGCGCTTCGATGTCCCGGTCAGACAGGCCTCTGACCCACCCCGAGATCACCAAGGCCTCGAGTGGGGCGGACCGAACCACCCCTTTGCCGAGGAGCTGGGAGGCGTAGGTCTCGGTCGTGTTGCGCAGCTTCGGTCGTTTCAGGTTGATCGGCCCGGCAGTGGTCTTGATCGTCACATTCGAATGGCCGTTGCGTTGCCCGTCACGGACACGGTCACCCCGGTTGTTCCAGTCCCGACCCAGCCAGGTGGTCACCTCGTCTTCCAACACTTGCTGCAACACCAGGCGGACCGAGTGGCGCATCAGCTCCTCCAGGCATTCCTCGATCGGGCGGCCTGATGAGAATGTGGCCTCTATGTCCCTACGGATGGTCTCGATCGGCGATACTTGTTTTGGCATGGCGTATGGTTCTCCTTCGTGAGTTGGTAGCTCTTGAAGGAACCTACGCCAGGCCACTTATTACACCGCGGATGGGACGGCACCATTGCTATCGCCGTGTTCACGAACAGCAGCGAGACATCCATGTCGGACAGGGATCGGGCAATTGCCGAGATCGCCCGCGCGCTTTTCGACTACTTCTACTTGTCTCCGGTGGCGAAGCAATAGGTGGGTAAACCGCTTGGGGGCGCACCTGTGGGGCCGAATATTCGGTCGAGGGCGCTGATCAGGGGAAACGCAGCCGAGGCTGGCTAACTATGTCCCTGTGGGGGCCGGATATTCGGCCGTGGGCGCTGATCATAAGCCGCCCTTGTAGTGCGGGGCAGCCTGTTGCTTGTTCTCCGAGTGGACCTCGTGCAACGAGGCGTCGATGTCCAACACCACAGTCCCGGTGCCGGTGGTCGCCCCCGACCGAGCCCACACATCCGAGCGGACTTCGGCCATTTCCTCCCAGAGCCCATCCAGCGTGGCCGGGTGGATCTGATGGAACGTGCGCCACAGCGTCGAATCCGATAGCACCGCACCAAACAGCACCGGCTGTGCTCGCAGGTGCTCGATGTCCGCGCATGACTCGCCACCACCTGCGAGCATCAACATCGCCTGAGTGAGCACCTTGCCCCGGTCGTGCAACGGCAGGCGCTCGCCGTTGACCGGGATGCGGGCCGACAGGCAATCACCGACACCCAAACGATCAGCGAAAGCGCCAAGAGCGTGCAGGCCGACGTGAGCCGCCACCTGGTCGCCGCCGGTCTCCACCACCACCGGAACCGTCGTGTTGCCGTTCACCTCGCAAGTGTGCCCTCCTCGCTCGGACTCTGAACGCTTCAGCAACGTCAGAATCCCCTGCCAGGTGGGCTCTTGCGCGGATGGGCCCAGGTCAGATAGTCACGACCCGTGAACGATCGGGGTTAACGGGTCTCGGTGCCGCGCTCAAGGCAGTAATCGACGCCATACGGTTCTGAAGCCGTCGTCGGCGGTAGAATCGGCGATGATCAGAATTGTGATGCTTGGTTTGATCGCTGCTGCGGTCTTCACTGTTGGGGGCTGTGCATCTGATCAGCCCGTGACTTCATTTGACTTCGAGGCTGGTTCACAAGGGTGGATCGCAGGCTTCGCCGACTACCCGGAAGATGGTGATCCGGCTTTGTTCGAACTCGATTCTTCGTGGGAGCCGCTGCCGAGCGATCTCGAGGGAAATGCTCTCTTCATCCAAGGCCATAATCGCAGTGACGACTTGTTCATGTATTGGAAGACCCCAATCCATGGCCTCGAACCTGACACGACCTACGCCGTCGAAATCGTTGTCGAGCTCGCCACGGCCGTTCCGGGCGGTCTTATGGGAATCGGGGGATCCCCGGGCGAGAGCGTATGGATCAAGACTGGAGCGTCCACCATCGAGCCGATGGTGGAGACCGACAATCAGGGCTGGCTGCGCATGAATGTGGACATCGGCAGCCAATCGGAGAGTGGCGATGACGCCGTCGTGGTCGGAACCATCGCAAATCCCAACCTCGAACCGGGGACGGTCGATGGCTCTCAGTATGCCCTCATGACCCTCGACGGATCGGGCCTTGGACTCACCGGACGCACTGATGACAGCGGCACGCTCTGGGTGTTCGTTGGGTCTGACTCCGGATTCGAGGGGCTAACAGCCCTCTATTACGCGAGCATCGATATCCACGTCGACATCGAGCCGTAACCGGGGCCCCAGAATGGGAGAGCATGCAGCGCCTTGGCCTTCAGTTGGCCGTGTGCTTGTCCTCACGCACGCATTACCGGCATTGTGAGCGCGGAATCGCTGTGGCTTCTAGTGAGGTAGGCCGCTGGTTGCTGGTCTGGGGTGGTGGCATCGAGACGCTGGGCCGTGGCTTTCTCGTCTTCTCATGCTGCCTCCTGGGGTCCTCTGGCCAGCGGCCCCTGTGGGGGCCGAGTATTGGGTCGTGGCTGGTCAGGCTGCATTTCGGTACTCGTTGATGAGTTCGTCGCATCGGCTGGATTTCACGACTCGAAGGTGGCGTTGGTTCACTGAAGGCGGCGCTTCGGTCCCGAGTTGGGGCTGCTGATCGAGGGAGCGGTGGGGTCGGTGCTCATTGTGGTGGTCGACGTAGTCGGTGACGAGGCGTTCGAGCTGGCGTTGGTTCCAGATGATGCTGCGGTCGAGAAGCTCTCGGCGGATCGATCCGATTGAGGTGTTTCTGACTCTTCGCGACAACTGGCGTGGTTTTTCAAGCAGCATCCCGGGGTGGGGTTGGGCTGGTTGGTTGGGTTGATGGTAGTGGTCATTGGTTGGGGTTACGTCGGTGTGCCCGGCGGGCGTGGTCAGCGGCGACCAGGCCGTCTCGGCGGGCTTGTCGGATGGCGTCACCCCGGCCGGTGTGTTCGTCGTTGGGGGTGATGTAGCCGATGCCTTCGTGCAGGCGGACACCGTTGTAGATCTTGCGGACGCGTTCCAGCTCAGCGGCGAGCACGTCGGGTTCGGTGATGGTGAGCAGGTGGGGCCATTCGGCTTTGACGTGTCCCCACAGCGATTCGATCCAGGCCTGGTCGGTCGGGGTGGACGGCCGCCCGTAGTGGGCAACCAAGGCGCAGGCGGCCATGAACTGTCTGGTCCCGAGAGCTTTCATCTCGGTCCCGTTATCGGACAGGGCCAACAGCAACGGGACGGTGTCATCGTCGGGTACCTCGTCGTCGGCGAGGGCGGCGACCCGGCCGGCGATCTCGTCGGTCCAGAGCCCTTCGGTCTGCAGTGCTGCGGTGAACAGCACTCGGGCCGCCACCGAGTCAGGGTTCGGTCCCAACGTGACGTTAATCCATTTCTTCGACACGACATCGACGATCCCATGGGCGTACTTGGCGGCCTCACAAGCCGGGAACTGGGAGCCGTCCCAGCACCAGATCTGGTTCGGTTCCCAGTTGACCCAGTCCGGCCACGGACTCCTGGGTCGGGCCGGTGACCGTGGGTTTCCCGCTAGTTTCAGCCCGTGTTCGGCCAGGACCCGGTCAACGGTCGACGGCGACACCCACACCAGGTTCTCATAGGAGCCACGGTGGGCGAGCTTGCGGTGCGAACGGTCGGTGTCACCCCAGGTTTCGTAGAGCTCCATGATGGCGTGGCGTTCCCACTCCAAGAGGCCATGGATCGGGTTGCCTCCCGGTGGCCGGTCATCCAAACCGTCACCGGCGTCGTGGCGGTTCCGCCATCGCCACAGCCGGCCCCGGTCCAACTCAAGTACTGAACAGGCCCGACTGATCGACCAGCCCGCCTCAACAGCGTCATCGACCAAGCCGATCAACACAGCTTTGACGGCCCCGGACACACGGGCAGGGATCGGGCCGTTCATCCCCAACTCGTTTTTCCCCGCAACACCGCCAACTCCACGGCCTGTTCAATGATCGTGGCCTGTAAGCGGGCCACCTCGGCCTCCAACGAGGCGATCTTTGATCGTTCGGCCCGGCTGGTTTTGGACCGGCCCGGTTTCGACGCCTGCAGAGCGGCGATGGCGCCGTCTCGGGCCACGGTCCGCATCCGGGTGATCGTGGTACGATCCACCCCTGCCTCGACCGCGGCATCAGCCTGGGACAACTGCCCGGACAGCATCCGAACGAACAGGTCGTACTTCTGGTCAGCAGTGAGAATCTTCTTCGGCTTCCGTTCCGACATGGCAGTGAGTCTCCTCGATGTAGGAGCCCTCACCACCCCAGAATCTGCTGCTTCAAAAAACTCGGCTCCTGTCGCGCGAAGTCAGCGGCACACCACGATCCAGCGTTCGGCGAAGGTGTTGGCCACGGGCGTGCGGACTGGGCTCTTGAGGATCTTGAGGCCTTCGGTTCGGAAGATCTCGTCGAAGGTGTCGATGAATTGGCTGCCTCGGTCGCGGACGAGTGCTCGTGAGTCGGCGAGTTGATGGGTGTGGTGGAGGAACAGGTTGCGGGCTGCTTGGGTGCTCCAGGCCCCGGTCGGGCTTTCGGTGACGCCGGGGTAGAAGACTTGGCGGGTGGGGATGTGGGTGAAGAACAGTACGTAGTAGCGGCGGAGCAGGGCAGTGTCGACGGTGAAGAAATCACAGGCAACGGCTTGTGTCAATGGCCATCTTGGTGTCCTCGCTGGTGGCCATCGGCGGTCCTCGCTGGTGGCCAACAAAAGTCCCCGCGTACAGGTCGTGGTGTCACCTCCTGTGGTGCGGTGGGTGAGGCGGTAGCTGTCACCGGTGGTGGTGATGATGTGGGCGTGGTGGCAGAGCCGGTCGAGGAGGGAGACGGCGGTGGGTTGGTCGGGTAGGAATCGTTCCCAGTTCTCGAACGGTGAGTGCGACCCGATCGCCAACGACCGTTTCTCGTAGGCGGCAGCGACCAGGCGGAACAACAGCTGGCAGCCGGTGTGATCCAGCGGGGCGAACCCGATCTCGATAATGAGTAGCTGGTTTCGGCAGAGCTGTTCGATGGCGCGGCCGACGGTGTTGTCAGCGGTGGCTCGCCAGAGGTGCTCGACCAGTTCGACGGCGGTGTAGTAGCGGACCCGGTGGCCGGCTTCGACGGCGGCCCGGCCGATGGCGATGAGGTAGTGGGTCTTGCCGGTGCCGGCGGGGCCGACAAGGCACAAGTTGTCGGCCCGGTCGATCCAGTCGAGGGTGACCAGGTAGTCGTGAGACGCTGGTGGGATCGAGGACTCGTCGAGGTTGAACTCGTCGAGGGTTTTGACCACGGGGAACCGGGCGGCTTTCATCCGGTTCCGACAGTTGGATTCGTCGCGGGCGGCGACCTCCAGATCGACGAGCACCCGCAGTGTTTCTTCGGGTTTCCAGCGTTGGGTCTTGGCGGTGAGCAGGATCTCTGGGGCGGCGTGACGGATGGCGGCGAGCTTGAGCCGCTTCAGCCCGGCCTCGAGATCAGCCGGCAATGTCGGTGTCGTGGTGGGCCGGGTCATGCCAGACCCCCGATCCGGCCGATCCGGTAGGCGTCCAGGGGGCGCTGCTCGACGATCGGGAGGTCGACAACGACCTGACCGCCGGGAGCAGCCGGTTCGGGGGACGCTGGCCCGATGGCCAGGATCGACCGGATGTCATCAGCCCGAAACCGCGAGAACCGCACCGCCCGCTCCAACGCCCGGGTCACGGCGTCGGCTCCGTGGGCGGGGAGGAGGTCGTTGACGATGACCTCGATCTCTTTGGGGAGCATTGTCATGCCGGCCGCCGCTCCGGCCCGGATGAACGCCTCAGCGTGGGTGCCGAGTGCGAGGAACGTGCGCTCGGTTTCGGTGCGGGCCCGAGGGCCACGCGATGGCGCCTTGCGGGGTGTCGGGTAATGCTCATCGAGGATCGACGAGTCACCCGGTCCGAGCTGGTCGTGGGTGGCCACCAACTCGGCGTCCTCGATTCGGTAGATGCGCACGACCCCGTCATAGGTGACCGCCTCGACCCTGGCGCCGACCAGGGCGGAGGGCACCGAATAGCGGGCCGACGCCACCCGGATCGTGGACAGCTTGTCGACCTTGCGGATCTCGGCCCGCCCGATCCGAGGACGGGCCCCAGGCAGCGGCCCCAACAGCCCGGCCTCGACAACGAGCCGCTCCGCAGGCACGGCGCAGATCTCGGAATGTTCGACACGGTTGCGCTCCTCACACCACTCAGCGGCGGCCTCGTTCCATGCCGCCAGGTCGGTGTCGGGGGTGGGGATGTCACGCTTGGCGTAGCCGACCAGGTTCTCCACGATCCCCTTCGACGCCGGATCGGCGGGGTGGCAGAAGTCCGGGGAGAACCCGTAGTGGGTGGCGAAGCGCACATAGTCCGGGGTTGGGATCACCACCCCCGCCACGGTGCCGCCCTTGAGACAACCCATGCGGTCAGCCAGCACCTTGGCCGGCACCCCGCCGATTGCTTCGAAACACTCGGCCAACATGGCGAACGTGGTCGCCGCCGTCTCGTCACGAGCAAAGCGAACAAACCGGACCCTCGACCACGCCAACACCGCGCAGAACACATGGATCCCCGTGCCGGCCAGGGTGCCCCAGTCGATCACCAGCGCATCACCCGGAGTCCACACCGCGGGGCGGCGCTGACGACCGTTCTTTGCCCGCCACGTCTTCTTCTCGGCAGCGACCAGGCGCCGGAAGTTGCGGGCCGAGCCGACATAACCCACCGCCCGGGCCTCAGGCAACAACCGCTTCGCCGTGACCTTTGCCTTCGTCGCCTCAACCCGCTGGGCAACCAACTCCTTGGCCACGTCAGTGTTCTTCGGCACCGGTGCCCGGGCGGCACGCTGGTCGTCGAGCTGGCCGGCCTCATGGGCCAGCACCTTGCGCTTCACGCGCAGCAACCACTTCCATTGTCTTCCTCGCTGTCAACATTGATGGCAGCCCTCCGGGCGGTTCGAGCGGACATGACTAGACATCAGTCACGATCACCGCTCGGAGCGGCTACCTGGTGGATCTACTCCTCAGCACCGCGAGGACTTTTCTTGGCCACCAACGAGGACTTTGACATGGCCACGGACAGGCTGCTTGAGAGTGGAGGAACTGCGACCAGGTGACCTCGGATCGCTCCGGGGCTGGATCAATGGCGTTGGCTTTCAGGATCTGCCACACGGTCGACGAAGCGATCTGATGGCCGAGACCTGCGAGTTCGCCGTGGATGCGGCGGTAGCCCCAAGTCGGGTTCTCGGCGGCGAGGCGGAGGACGAGTTGGCGGATCTGGTCCGAGGTTGGTGGCCTTCCTGGCCCTCGGGTGGTCTGTGTCCAGTGACGGGCGATGCGGCGTCGATGCCATCGGAGCACAGTGTCGGGTGTGACGATCCAGCCTGTTAGTTGTGGGCGGGGGAGCGCGGCAGCGATGGCGCCGAGCAGGGTCCGGTCGGCGTCGTCCAGTACGGGTCGGTCGATCTGGCGGCGTAGGACTGTGAGTTGGTGGCGAAGCACTATGATCTCGAGGTCCTTGGAACGACCAGAGCGGACAGCGAGACGGGCGATCATGGCGATGAGGTGGTAAAGAACGCGGGACATAGTTAGCCAGCCTCGGCTGCGTTTCCCCTGATCAGCGCCCTCGACCGGATATTCGGCCCCCACAGGCCAACCTTCGGCGGGACCGGAGGTGCCGGTGCGCGCTCAGTGCCGTGAGGCTATTTCCTGCGCTCGTTGGTGGAGGCGTTCTGCTTCGAGCGGGTGGCGGGCACACGCGGCTGCAGCCTCGAACGCAGCGATCGCTTCGTGGGCACGGTCGGCGCGTTCGAGGAGGTGGCCGCGGGCGGCGAGCAGTCGGCCGTCGCCGTCGCCGTCGTCGTCGTCGGCGAGTCGATCGAGCATGTCGAGACCTGCGTCCGGTCCGATCGCCATGCCGATGGCGACGGCGTGGGCGATCCTAGCCGACGGTGACGCCCAGATTGGGAGCAGAGCTGTGTAGAGGCCGGCGATTTGGGGCCAGTCGGTCTCTTCCACCGACGCCGCCTCGGCATGGAGGGCAGCGATGGCCGCCTGGAGCTGGAACGGCCCCGGGGAGCCGTGGGCCCCTGCCCGATCGAGCAACATGATGCCGCGGTCGATGAGCTCGTGATCCCAGGCCGAGCGTTCTTGGTCTTCGAGGAGCACCAGCGACCCGTCGGCGTCGATCCGGCTCGAGCGGCGGGCATCGTGGAGGACGAGGAGTGCGAGCAGGCCGAGCGACTCGGGTTCGTCGGCGGGCAACAGCGTGCACACCAGCTCGGCCAGGCGGATCGCCTCGTCCACGAGATCCACGCGGAGGAAATCGGGGTGTTCGGTTGCCGCGTAGCCTTCGGCAAAGATGGCGTAGATGACGCTGTGGACGCTCTTGAGCCGTTCGGGGAGTTCGTCGGCTTCGGGTACCCGGTAGGGGATGCCTGCGGTGCTGATCCGCTGCTTGGTTCGCACGATGCGTTGTTGCATCGTTGACTCCGAGGTCGAGAACGCTCGGGCGATCTCCCGGGTTGTCAGGCCGGCCACGGTCCGCAGCGTCAAGGCCACGCGAGACTCCGGAGCGATCGCCGGATGGCAGCAGGTGAAGATCAGCCGAAGGCGCTCGTCGGGAATGTCGTCGTCAGCGACCCAATCGAGGACCGGGGTCGGCTCGCTCAGCATGCCATCGCCTACGGTCGTGGCCAGTCGGTCCTGTCGCTGCCCACGACGCATTCGATCGATGGCGCGACGACGTGCCGTGGCCACGATCCACCCGACAGGGTTGTCAGGTGGGCCGTCACGGCCCCAGGTCCGCATCGCGTCGACCCACGCGTCCTGCACTGCCTCCTCGGCGAGGTCGAAATCGCGGAACTGTCCGGCGAGCACGGCCACCGCACGTCCGTGGGACTCCCGCATCGCCCGCTCGACGACACGCCGAGCCCCTTCCTGTCGCTCGCCATTCACGGGGCAGGACCCTGCATGACCGCCTCGTGCTCTCGCACTGGACGAATCTCGATCGTGCCGTACTCGGCAACCGGGATCCGGGCCGACAGGCTGATTGCGTGGTCGAGATCGTCGCAGTCGACGAGGTAGTAGCCGACGAGCTGGTCAATCGTCGCTACGGTCGGGCCGTCGTGGAGGACGACCCGACCGTCGCGGATGCGGAGCCCGGTCGCGCTGGTTGTCGGTTGCAGGACCTCACCGCCGCACCAGACGCCCTCGTTCTCCAGGTCGCGTCGCAGCGCCTGGTAGCGCGCCACAACGGCCTGGGGGTCGGAGGCGGTCCGGTCGACGAGGCCGTCAACGGGTCCGTCGACGGCCAGGAGCAGCAGGTACTTCACCCGTGGTCCCAGATCGGCCGGACCTCGACGACGCCGCGCTCGGCCGCCGGCACCCGTGCGGCGAACGCAATGGCCTCTTCCCGGGTCGGCACATCGATGATGAAGAACCCCGACAACAGATCCGTCGCCTCCGCGAACGGCCCGTCGGTCACAACCGTCTCACCATCAGCGACCCGGACGCGCGCACCACTGCCCGCTCCCTGCAGCGGGGCGCCAGTCACGAATGTGCCGTTGCGCTCGGCCTCTTCCTGCAACGCCAGGTACTTCCCGACCAGACCGTCATCGAACTCGGAGTCGTGGGGCCGGTCGCAGAACATGAGCATGTACTTCACGGGATGACCTCGATTCTCGGCGAGCAAGCTGATCGGCTCGCCAATCCAAATCTCCAGACTAGAGGGCAGTGGACGTCTGTTCTCATGCCGGCTGACGTCCCAGGAAGGCGGCCAGCCGGTCGTGGGCCGGGGCATCCTCTGCGATCGGAACTGCCGGGGCGAACCGGTCGCCTCGCATCTCATCGGTGATGATCATCTGAGTGGCGGCGAGCACCGCCTCGGCGACCGGTGGTTCGATCGACCGGTCGGTGCCGAGTGCCTCTGCGACGTCCCAGGCGTGGGTCAGGATGTCGAGCTGGTTGAGCCCCAAAGCTACCTGGGCGGGCATTTCCGCGGGGCCGAGGTGGACGGAGCCGTTGAGTGCGCCCTCGCCGCCCCACACCGCCACCGAACGCTTCGCGGCGAGCCGGAACTCACCGACGGCATCGTTGCCGGCGGTGAAGTCAGGCGGATCGCCGGCCGGCATCGCCTCACCCGCGACGGTCGAGGCCATGAAGTGGACGCTGCCGATCATGTGGTTGACGAGCTCGCGCACGTTCCACTCCGTACACGGTGTGGGCAACTCGTAGTGCTCGGGGCTGATCTTCGCCAGGATCGTCTCGGTGTGGTCGTAGATCTGGCCGAGCAGGGCGACGGGGTCTGGCTGGTTGGTCATGGTGTCTTCCTCCGTGGGAGCTGTGTTGACGTTGTCGTGAAGGTGACGACGGCCGACCGGCCAGATCGACAGGTCGGTCGAAGTTTCTCGCCGATTTCTCCGCGACGATGATCTCGGCCTTGACAACGTGAGCAGTCCGCTTCGATTTTCCTTTTCGGTTAATCAACCACATGGAAACTGACGCTCCATGCTCGCCGCAGATCACCCCATCGACGACGAACGCCTCAACGAGACCTTCGCCGCACTCGCCAACCCGACCCGCCGAGCGATTCTGGCCCGCCTCGCTCAGGGCGAGGCCACCGTCAACGAGCTCGCCGAGCCGTTCGCCATGACCCTCCCCGGCATCTCCAAACACATCAAGGTGTTGGAGCGGGCCGGCCTGATCGAACGCAGCCGCCACGCCCAGTTCCGCCCCTGCCGGCTCGACCCGGGCCCACTCGCCGACGTCGCCGGCTGGGCCGAGCAATACCGCCCCATCTGGGAAGAACGCTTCGACCGACTCAGCACCTACCTCGACCACAACAGCAACCAGAAAGCACCGATCCATGACCACCACCCAGTCCGTCACCCTCGAGCGCGTCCTCGACGCTCCCATCGAAGTCGTCTGGCAGATGTGGACCCACGCCGACCACTTCGCCGCCTGGTACGGCCCCACCGGGGCCACCGTCCCCGTCATCGACATGGACGTCACCATCGGAGGCCGACGTCACTTCTGCATCGAGATGCAGACCCCCGACGGCCAGTCACGGATGTGGTTCGTCGGCGAGTACCGGGTCATCGACGAACCGAATCGGCTCGTCTACACCGAATCGATGTCCGATCCCGAGGGCAACCGTGTCTCACCCGAAGCGATGGGCATGCCCGGCGGTCATCCCGAGGTCACCGAGGTCACCGTCGAGTTCGACGACGTCGACGGACGAACCCGAATGGTGATGACCCACGCCGGCATCCCCGCCGACTCCCCCGGCGCCATGGGCTGGAACATGGCACTCGACAAGCTCGAAGCCCATCTGGCTGCCTGAGCGGCCGTCACCGAGCTGCGGGCCGCCCCTAAGGTTCGGTGCGGCCGAGGGAAGACGGGTTGGCGCCTGGTTGTGCTGTCGCGATCAGCATGCGTTCCCAGGCGTCGTCGCTGCCGACGACGTCGACCTCGCCGCTCGCTCGACCTCGGCGCCAGTCGGTCTGACCGGCGACGAGGCGCCGCATCCAGTCGCGGGTCGTCGTGATGATCGCTGCGGGATCCTCGGCCGGTCCAGGCGTCTGGGTCAGCGTGGTGCCGTCGATCCGCATCGACGTGACGGTGCCGTCGACGTCCCACTGATAGGACTCGGATAACTCGACGCCGTCGGGGATCCCGTAGGACAGGTCGTGGACCACGACCTCGACCGGGGACTCGAGCATCAGCTGTTCACCCAACCCCCACTTGCGCAACTCGACGATCGCCGGGATGAGTCCGCGGCCCCGTTCGGTGAGTTCGTAGCGCACACCCTGACCGATTCGTTCGGGCACGCGCCGGACGATGCCGTGCTCTTCGAGCTTGCGGAGGCGGTCGGCGAGGATGTTCGACCCGATGCCGGGGAGCCGTCGCCGAAGCTCGTTGTAGCGGATCGGCCGGAACGAGATCTCCTGCACGATCAGCAACGTCCACCGCTCCCCCACCACGTCGAGGCCGCGCGCCAACGAGCAGAAGCGCTGATATCCGGGCCATTTCGCCATACCTCGATCCTAGCTGTTGCATTTACCGTATTGGAGTACTAAAACGATACCCGTCTCCAAACGAGAGCACACCGGGAAGGACACCCCCGATGAACAACCCCATCGATCTCCTGCACGGCGCCATCAACGACGCCGCCCCCAACTTCGCCAAGGTCACGACCGATCACCTCCACCTCCCGACCCCGTGCGACGGCTGGGATCTACGAACGCTCCTGAACCACGCCTACTCACGCCTCGACCTGTCCGCTCGGGCCGCCCGCAAGGAACCGATCGATGACTTCGCACAGGTCGAAATCGACCACGTCGGCGACGACCCCGCCGGCGCATTCGAGCGCCTCACGGCGGCAGTGCTGACGGCGTGGGACGTCACCGACGACCTCGAGACTCCCAGGGTGACGCCGATGGGAGCGATGCCACCTGCGGGGATCCTGCTCTTCGGCGCCCAGAACATCTTTGTCCACGCATGGGACGTCGCGGTGACCATCGGCGCGACGCCGGAGTTGTCCGACGAGATGATCGAGGTCTTCACCCGCACACACCGCGAGAGCATCGACGAGACGAAGCGAGCGATGCTCTTCGCCGACGCGGTTCCGGTGCCCGACGACGCGTCGCCGCTCGACCAGCTCGTCGCCTTCCTCGGCCGCCGACCTTCGGCCGCTGCTCCGGCACCGACGAACCACGCCGCCGCGGGCTGAGTCCATGAGTTTCACCGGATTCGACCCGACCGTCGTCGGACTGCTCGCCGAACTCCCCCACTGGGATGCCGACCACTACGCCGCACACAAGGCAGAGCTCGCCGCCGGCATCACCAGACCCGGACTGGCATTGATCGAAGAGATCGCCGATCGACTCGACGCCGACCTGACCGTGGCCACCCGGAGCTCGGTCTCGCCCCTGCACCGCGACCTACGGTTCGCGCCCGAGGGGTCGCCCCGGTACAAGGACCACCTACTCCTGACCACCTGGGAGGGCATTGACAAGCGCACCTCGCCGATGTTCTGGATCCGAATCGATGCCGCACAGGTCGGATTCGCCAGCGGCATCGGCTTCACACCCGAGATCCGCGAGCGGTGGCGCACCGCAATCGGCGGCGACGACGGCGCAGTCCTCGCCGTGATCCTCGAACAACTCATCGCCACCCGGGATGTGGACGTCGCCGGCGATGAGCTGAAGCGAGTACCTCCACCGTTCGAGGCCGACCACCCGAGAGCCGACCTGCTCCGCAAGACGGCATTCCAGGTGCGGTTCGCCGAGGACCTCCCCGATGCAATCGCCGACCCATCCTTCGCCGACTGGTGTGCCGACCAGCTCGAATCACTGCTCCCCGTCCACCATTGGCTCGCCGACCACCTCACCTGATGTACCTATCCAAGAATCACACCGAGCGGAGGATGCCCTGATGTCCACAACCGACGAATCGATGTTCTGGGAGCTCATCGAGGAGCTCCAATTCGAAGACCCGCGAGTTGAGGAGGGCACGATCATGGGCGGCCGCTGCGCCCGTGTCGCCGGCGAGTTCCTCGGCCTCGTCGACTTCAAAGGCAGCGGCCTCGTCGTCAAGCTGCCCACCACGCGAGTGCAGGAACTGATCGACCAAGGGGTCGGACAACCGTTCGCGCCAGCTGGAAAGGTCTTCAAAGAGTGGGTCGCAGTCCCCAAGCGCGACCGACGCCGCTGGCGAGCGCTACTACGGGAGGGCGTCACCTTCGTCGCCCCGAAATGACGGAGTCCAACCGGTGCCACCCCCTGGCGGGTACGGCACCGCCGCAGAGGGCGCGGCGGCCAGTCCGGTGTCGCGGCAGTCGCCACGAACCAGCAAGAGATCCCGATCACCCTGTCGATCTGGCCGATTGGCCGTCGTCACCCTTCACAACAACGTCAACCGAAATCCGGTGGCAAAGAGAAAAGAGAGAACAGAAACCCATGTCCAACACCACCACAGTCGAGACCTTCCTCACCCGCTTCACTTCCGGCGACACCAACGGAGCTGCGGAACTACTCGACGACTCCTTCACATTCCACGGCCCGATGGTCCAGACCGACAACAAGGCCAGCTTCATCGAAGCGACGGCTCCGCTGGTACCGATGCTGCAGGGCTACGACATGCACCGCCTCTGGGCTGACGGCGACGAGGTGTGCGCGATCTACGACCTCCACGTCGCCACACCGGCCGGGTCCGGGTCGGTCACGGTGGCCGAATGGTCCGTGGTACACGGCGACAAGATTGCCTCCCAGCGGATCGTGTTCGACACCGCCGCCTTCGCCGCGCTGATGCCCCAAGGCTGACCATCACGCCGTCGTCGAACAGCCGAACTTCAAGGAGGTCACCTTCCGAAGGACCCGAGAATGCAGAGCGCCGAGTTCGCCATCGAAACCCTTGGGACGTGCCATGTCCATGGCCATATCCCATTCTTGAACGATCAGTCACGAACTTCGGGAACGCGGCTGCATTCCCCCGCCGGCGGCGGCGAGCGGAACAGTCACGGCGTAGTGGACGCGGTCGTGGAGCAAGGCGTTTGCGTCGATCGGGAGCGACCGTCGCGCACAAGGTTGCTACTCGACGAGGAACGATCCGTCAGGATGGTTGGTCGATGTGCGGCTTGGCGTCGGGGCACACGCCGGTCACGAGCTCGTGCGGTCGAGGAACGAAGGTCGTGTCGTCGACAGATGGCTCGCTGATGCGGTCGGCTCGGAACAGCCGGGGCGCATCGGGGGTCGGGTCCCAGGCGATGATGTACCAGGCTGGCACTCGCACGAGGAGTCCGTGCGGTTCGACCGATCGGGTGGTTCGTCGTCCTCTGGCGTCCCGGTATTCGAAGCGAAGCAGACGTTTGTCGGTGAAGGCCCTTTCGAAGGCAGCGACGAGCGAGGTGTCGATGACGCCGAGCTCCGTCGGAGCGAGCTGGGCCGGGTCGCCGACGAGGATTCGTTGCATGAGCTGTTGCAGTTCGGCTGCGCGTTGGCGCGGCAACGACGCCTCGATCTTGGCGAGGGCTTGCTCGGCTCCGGCGACGAAGGGCATCCACGGGTTCGCCCGGGCAAGCGCGACCGACAGGATCAGCGCCACCACCTGGTCTCCGTCGAGCTGTGAGGTGACCATGACCGAGGTCGGTTCCAGATGCACACCACCGCCGGGGCCGGTCATCGAGAAGATGTGGAACCCGCGGTCACGGAGGTGGTTGAGATCCCGCAGGACGGTGCGTCGCGACACCTCGAGATCGTTGGCCAGCTGATCGACGGTCCAGTCTGCGCGGTAACGCAGGCAGCGGAGAAGTTCGTCTCGACGGGTCTGGTTCGCCACCCGAAACACGGTAGCCCACATAGGTGACATGATCTGGCACCAATTGATCGTACGGTGACCGACATCAGCCCAACCAACCAAGGAGCAGCCGCCATGACCCTGAACGGAACCAAGCAGATCACTCAGTCGGTCGAGATCGACGCCTCGACCGACACCGTCTGGGAAATTCTGTCGGACTCCCGACTGCTCCCCCACTGGGTGCCCGCCGTCGAGGAGGTCACATCCTGCTCACTCGACGGCGAGGGCGTCGGCACCACCCGATCCTGCACAGCCAACCTCGCCGGCAAATCCGGAACGATGGTCGAACGGTGCATCGAGTACACACCCAAGACACGCCTCGCCTACCTCGTCGACGACGAGACCTTCGGAATGCAAAAGATGTTCGACCACTACGGCTTCTCCCTCAACCTCGCCGCACTCGACTCGGAGACAACCCGAGTCACCATCGAGACCCACTACACGCCCCGCAACCCCATCTACGCCCTCATGAACACAACATTCATGCGCAGCCAGTTCCGCAACGTCGCCAACGACATCCTCAACGGCCTCAAAGCCTTCACCGAGACCAGGCAAGCTGCGAACCCGGGGTGACGCCTCCAACAGGGGTCCACGGTCGACGTTGGAGGCGTTGGATGAGACCCACCTGGTCGACCAGATCTGCGAACTTCGGCCAGCCCGGCTCGCCGAAGCATGCGCCGCCGTTCAGGCCACCATCGACTGCTAGGTAAAACGCTGAGAGAAATGCCTTGCGTCGCCCGTCCACGACCCAGGCCGTTGGGGCGAGGGTGTACTAACGAGTGTGTCGGAGGGGCGACTTTAACCCAAAGTACACGCGCCCCCTGGAGCGTCGAGCTGGCCGCAGCGTAGGCGTTTCGCCTGGTCAGCGGGGTCCTTTGGTCAGATGGGCGGTCGCGCTGTCCGGGATTACCGAGCAATGCACTGGGGCCGAAGTAGCGCACCCGACCCAGCGCTCCGAGCGTGATTGGTCCCGGCCAGTCCGGCGGACTGGAATATCGTCCTTCGCACGCCATCAGATCTGGCATCGACTTGTCCCGAGATGAGCGACCCGGGCCGAGTGAGCGATCCCTATTGCGAGCAATACACATATCGGGGAGTAGATACGTCGGTCCTGGCGTCGGAATTCAGGCGAGGTACTACCCGGTACAAGCAGATCCGTCCGACCGGAAAACCCGAAGACTGCGCGCGTGGCGAACACGGTAGCTGCGACACTGAGAGCGCTTCGCTGTAGCAGCGACTGTCGTGTCGATGCAGTCAGCGCAGCGGTCACTCCGAGCGCTCCAGCGACCGCATAGCACGAGGCCGGCGACGGTCGGCGCCCAGAGCCTACGACGCGGTCGGTCAGCTGAGCGTTCGAGCCGTAAGGGAACGTCGAGCCTCGTCCCCAGGCGACGTGAAGGGCGCTCACTGCACCCAACGCTGTGGTGGTCAGGATGCGTATGGCTGTCGCCGATCCGATTGGGGCTGTCATGAGTGTCCCGATCTGTTAGAGGTTGCCTGCCGACTGCGACGGCAGGAGGCGGGACGACTGCTGTGCTTTGTGTCGACCAGAGATCATGTCGAAGGCGCGCTCGGTAGAACATCGAATGGTTCAGTGCCTGCCGGCACGATGTTGGCGTGCTCGGCTCGAGTGGTTGCGATGGCACGTGGAGCGTAGGCGTTGGCTGCTTCGTCGTTTTCGAGGACATGGTTGACGATGTCGGCGAGACCCCAGATTCTTCCTCGCGCTCCCCATGTTGCTTCCGGTATCTGATGGGCGAACACCCAGACCCGTTGTTCGGCGTTTGCTCTTCCGGCAGGCTCGGCCTTCGCAATGGCGGCGGTGACACCCGAGACCATGCGCCGGCGACGATCGCCGGTGTACTGGCCTTCGGGCACCGAGCTCACCACCTTGTAGTGAGGGTCCGTGCTCGCTTCGCCCGCCACCCACACGGCGTCGGGTCGGTGCACGAAGATCCAAGCCAACTCTCGCGCCCGTTCATTGGCTGGATCGACTCCCTCCTCTGTGAGCAGGATGTCGGTGAGTTCGACCAGGAGCGCTGCTTCAGCCTCCGCTGTGAGTGCGCCGGCTGGAATGTAGATGTCGAGCATGGGCATGGCAAGGGTCCTCAGTTTCGATGGTTCGTGGTTCGGGAAAATCGATTGTTATGGGTCGGTCTTGGCATCGAGTTCTCACCGACGATCCGGCACAGCTGCGTTGGATCCGGGATATGTGCCCGATTCAAGATCGTGGCGGTCCTCGGCGAGGGCTCTGTCGAGAGCGCGTGTCACGGTTCGTCGCAATAACGGGGCAGCAAGAGCGGCCAACCCCTCGACCTCGGCCTCGAGACGAACCTCGACCGTTGAGCGGCCGTACCCGTCGGATTGAATGTCGAAGCTGATCGTGCCGCCCTTGAACTGTCCGTGGGTGATCGTGTTGATCAGCGGGCCCTCATCGGCCCGTTGGAGATCGAACTCCTGGGCGAGTCGAAACGGGCCGACACGCGTCACCTGTCGGTACTGGCAATGGTCTCGGTCGTCGCTGAGGACCTCGAAGCGGACACCGCGATGGACGTGGGTGTCGGCATGGTGGGTGACATCGCCGAACTGACGGCGAACAACGTCAGTCGAGACGCCAATGGAAACGGACCGTCGAACACTGAGAGTTCTCATCACTTCATCATCAACGAATCGGCCCGACGCCGAGGTTCGCCAACCATCGATGGGCGTCGTCCGTTCGGGCGGCGGCTCGAACCTCGTGGCCGTCAGCGATCAACCGTGGGATCATCCAGCGTCCGATGGCGCCGGTCGCGCCAGTGAACAGCACTCTCATGCTCGTGAGTCCGCCGTCGCCGCCGACCGTCGCGTCGCCGACATCAACGTCCCGAGACCCTCGGAACGATCAAGTCCGCCGGCAGCGTCGAACACCGTGCGCAGCGCTTCCAGCCGGTAGCCGATGACGCCGGCTTGGTAGGCGGGGTCCCCATCGGCGAGCCGCTGTGCTTGGGCGAACGTATCGGTGGCGAACACGGCGACACCGCCAGGGATGGAGCCGTAGGGGCCGCCAAGAATCAGGGCCCCACGGTCAAACAGCTCCCTCATGTACTGCAGATGCCGCTCCATAGGTTCGCCCTGGGCGGTGACCGGTAAGCCGGTCTTCCATGCCGATCCGTGGTGGATGTGTCCAATGGTGTGCATGATGCTCCTCTCATGGAACATACACTACTGTATGTCATGAACATACAGTAGTGTACGATTCTGAGAATGCAACCAACAATGTTGTGGCGGCACGATTGAGAAGGGGCGGTCCGAGCAACGGGCCGTACGGTGCGAGCAGTGAAGTTGACCCGTGACGATTGGGTGGAAGCCGCGTATCGAGCGCTGCTTCGAGGCGGCCCGCGAGCAATCGCGATCGCCACCCTTGCCGAGGACCTCGAAGTGACGCGCGGCAGCTTCTACCACTACTTCAATGACCGCGACGAGCTACTCGTCGCCGCGCTCGAGCAGTGGGAACAGGAGGCGACCGAGACATTCATCGACCGCGCCAGCAGCGAATCCGAACCGACGGCTCGTCTCCAACACCTGCTCGATCAAGTGTTTCGGAAGCCAACAGAACTTGCAGCCGCCGAACGCCGACTCCTCGCTGATCGAGGCGAATCCGGCGACGTCGCCGCCGCAGTCAACCGGGTCGTCGCTCGCCGACGCGCCTTTCTTACTGAGTGCTATCGGGCGCTCGGCTACGACGAAACCGAGGCTCAAGACCGCGCCGTGGTGGCATACATGATGTTCGTCGGATGGCTGTACCTCGAACAGCCTGCCAACGGACAGCCCGCCACGACGAAACGCATCGCGGCCCTCGCCAAGGGGCTGCTTCTCTCCACGGACTAGCGGCTCGGGCCGGAGTGCTCTGCCGACCTCGTTGTCTGGATTCATCGTTGTCGGCCGCCGGGTTCGCCGGCCGTCGGGTCCTACTACTCTCGATCACCTCCACGCAGCGCAGGTGACCTTCGACTCTGTCCTCTCGCAACCGATGAGACCATCGGAGAGATTGACTCCGAGCCTCCAGGTCGGTGGCGCGCCTGTCTCAATCAGTGTCAACAGCATCGGCTACTCAGCCGGCAACTGCAGCTACTAGCCCGACGTTCGCGACTCCCTTTGGCGCAAAAGGCGGAGTCCCAGTCGACGCGCGCAATACCCGCTCCAACACCGTCCCGGTGCGCGACATCAGCACTCTTGACGTGAGCCCCGGATAGTGGTCCAGGTGAGGGCGCGCAGCGAACGCGCCGTAGGTCTGGAGATACCCGCCCGGAAATGTCGGCGAGGTTCCCGATCAACAGCACTCGGTATCCGGCGAAGTCGGTCAGGTAGCGCAGACATGTACCCGCCGCATATTCACACGCAGGAGCCCGAGCAACCGCAGAATACGCAGATTCGGCTGGCTGACCACGTCCGCTCGCCCACCGCGCTTGTCACGGCCGAGCACGGCCGCTCTGATCACTCAGCCAGCGAGACGAAAGACCTTTGCCGGGCGTGACCAACGAAGGCCCGGGGCTACCGCGGCTCCGAACCGCAGACCGGTACACGGCGGAAACCGCCCCTGACCAGGAGAAATCGCGATCCCAAGTGTGTCGGAGGGGGGACTTGAACCCCCACGCCCTTGCGGGCACTAGCCCCTCAAGCTAGCGCGTCTGCCAATTCCGCCACTCCGACGTGGCCTCTCTTTCGAGAGTGAAAGCTTAACAAGAATTGTCGGATCTCCACGACCAATGCGGGCTCAATCGGCCAGGTTCAGCGAACCGTCGAAGGTAAGGCCCAGCTGCTGAACGAACGGTGCACGCGCCAACATTGATCGCCGTCCGGCGATGGGAATGACCCAACCTGATTCGACCAGCTTGTCTTCAAGCGCGGTGACGGCAGCGGCCCGCTCGACGGCACTGTCCACCAATAGTGCGTCGGCGATGGCGTCGGCCGCCGGCTCACCGTCGATGTCCACGTCGGCCAGAAACCGGCTCGGACCGGTCAGAGCTGCGACGGAATGACTTCCCGACGGCCAGGGCCATGTCTGGTCGACAGCCACGAGGTCGATGTCGGAGTCGGCCACCCCGGCACCCAGCCCGGCCGGCACCAGAGCAAGATCGACCACCCAACCGGCCGAGCGGAGATCGCTGGCAACACGCTGGGCCAGATCCTCTCCCGCATCGTCGGAGAAGCCCACGGTGACCGTTCTTCTCACCGACGAGTGGGCGCCATCGGGTATCTCGGTCGATCCGCATCGGACGTCGCCACATGATTCGATGTCGAGGTCGCTCGCGCCGTCCCCTCCGTAGGGACCGGGCCGAATCGAGAAGCGACGAACCCAGGTTCCGGCCTGGGCGCCGTTGGCAACAAGGTCGTTCAGATCGAGGGTGGTTGCCAGCGCCGACCGAGCGGCCACGGTGGCCAGGGCCGACGACCGGGGGTTCACAACCAGGAACCGAGCGGTGTTGACCATCGGGAATGCCTCGGCGAATCGGGAGCGGGCGTCGGCGACCTGCCGCTGATCGACGGCGGCGGAGTCGACCAGCCCCAGCGTGAGCTGATCGTAGCCATCGTCGAAATCGTCGACCCACGTTATCAAGACCTCCGACACCCCGAATGCGGTCCCGTTTCGCTCCTCTTGATTCAGTCTGAGGACCATGCCGTTGGTGTCGTCGCTGACAACGGTGAAACGGCCGGTCGGCAATCCGGCGGACCCGTCGGCGGCAACACCGACGAGGGAGAATGCCACCCCGGAGATGGCGGCCGGGAAGTCGGGATCGGGGCGATCCAGTTCGATCACGACCCGGTCGGCCGTGCCGCTGACTGCCGCGACATCGCCGGCGGTGAGGGCCACCAGTGGATCCTCAGAGTCCGTCAAGTCGCCGAACGATTGAGCCACGTCGTCGACCCCGACACCACCCTGTGGGTCGAGCTCGAACTCCCAGCGGTCGAAATCGTCATCACTCGTCCACCACCGGGCCAACCCGGGCTCTACCGCCCCACGGTCCATATCGAAGGTTGTCAGACCGTCGTACAGCAGGTCGGCCACCAGCACCGCCGACCGGTCGGCCAGGTCAAGGCGAGCCGGCAGATTGGAATCGGGGCGGACCAGAGCCAACCGGAGCCGCTCGCGGCCAGGCCCCCCTCCGTCGGAGCCGGCCCCGAACGCCAGCTGGTCAGGCAGCGACGACCCTTCATTGTTCGGTCGGACCGTCTCGCCAACCGTGGCGTTGACCCCGCTCGATGGCTCTCCAGTGGTATCGACGCCGGACGTCGCATCGTCGCCGGTGGTGTGTCCGACCGGGCGAGGAGACGGCGAACAGGCACCGACAAGCCAGGCTGCAAGGCAAACCGCACATACCAGCCGAAATCTGCGCACCACCATTCATCGGCGAGATTCGGACCCAACTCAACTTCACAATCACAGCTAGGGCGTCCGACCCCGAGTCGTACGGCCCACAGCCGACCATAACCGGAAGGCAGCAGCCGGCAGACGGTCAATCAGGCGTTGATGACGAAGGCCAGGACCAGGGTGAGAATGGCGAAGATCAGGCTGAACACGATGGTCAGCCGGTCCAGGTTCCGCTCCATCTGGGTGGAGCCGGCGGCCGCCGCACCCAGACCACCGCCGAACATGTCGGACAACCCGCCACCCTTGCCGCTGTGAAGCAACACCAAGGTCAAGGTGACGATGCCGACTGCGCCGTAGGCGATTCCAAGTGCCAATGTCATAGTTGAGGTCAACTCTCTGAGTTGCGTGGACCTCTCAAGGCTATCGCCGATTGAGGCCGACGCGGCTTCATTGGAGGCCAACCGGACGGTCACAAACGGCCGGCCCGCTTGCTGTAGAACGGTGGTCCCGGCATCGACAGCCCAGGGGCATGGGTTGCGACGATCTCGGCCAGTAGGGCGTACTCGTCGGGTCGCTCCCGGCCGACACTGAGCAGGTAGCGGCGACGGCGAACGTCCTCCACGACCAGGCCTCCCTTGGTCGCCTCCTTGTCGGTGGCGACACCTGACTTGCCGTCGTCGTTACCGGAGCGGGCGACGGCACGGGCACCAGCGGTCTTGCTCTTCACATAGCGGCGGAGACCACTCTCCGACGATGAACGGCTGAAGGCGGCCACTCGATCCCACGGAAGGCGATGGTGTCGGAGCAGACAGCGCCGCTCGACGCCGGTCTCGTCGACCACGACTCGCAGCGGCACGTCGAGCACCGCGACCAGCGCCAGGAACAGACCGAACAGCAGAATGAGAAACGGCAACAGGAGGAACCGGCCGGCGTTGACGAAGCCGAGCGTGGCCAGGGCGATCACCAGTGCGGCCGAGATGTAGCTGATGGCCACGAAGGACATGGCGGGTCGCAGTTCCAGGCGTGGTTGCCGACTACCGACCACGGCCTGGTCTTCGAACGTCAATGCCTTCCGCAACGATTACCCGGCGGCAGCGCTCGAACCGACCAGGTCGACCAGCGATTGGCCGGGGGGAACCGGGTAGTGGCAGGCCACGAAATGGCCGGGACTGATCTCGGTGAACTGGGGCTCGGCCTCGGCACACAGAGGCTGGGCAATGGGGCACCGGGTCCGGAACCGACAACCCGATGGAGGGGCCGACGGACTCGGCGTGTCACCTTCGAGCACGATCCGCTTGCGGGCCCGCTCCACGTCGGGGTCGGCCACCGGAACGGCCGACAACAGCGAGTGTGAGTAGGGATGCGCAGGGTTCAGGTACAGCTCGTCCCGATCGGCCAGCTCGGCCACCCTGCCCAGGTACATCACGGCGATCCGATCCGAGATGTGACGGACCACGGACAGGTCATGGGCGATGAACAGGTAGGTCAGGCCATGCTGATCCTGCAAGTCCTCCAGGAGGTTGATGACCTGGGCTTGAACCGACACATCGAGGGCCGACACCGGCTCGTCGAGAATGATCACGTTCGGCTCGAGGGCCAGAGCACGGGCGATACCGATTCGCTGGCGCTGACCGCCGGAGAACTCATGAGGATAGCGGTTGCCGTGCTCCGGCAGCAGACCGACGGCCTTCAGCAGGTCGCCTGTCTTGTCCAAGGCCTTCTTCCGGTCCCAGCCGTGGACCAGTAGCGGCTCGGCCACGATGTCGTTGACCGAGTGACGAGGGTTCAGCGAGGCATACGGGTCCTGGAACACCACCTGCAGCTCGGACCGCAGCTCACGCATACGCTCGTTGCCGACATTGGTGATGTCCTCGCCGTTGTAGATGATCCGGCCTGAGGTCGGCTCCTCCAATCGGAGGATGGTGCGACCCAGCGTGGTCTTGCCGCAACCCGACTCCCCTACGATGCCCAGTGTCTCCCGCTCGTCAACGGCCAGCGACACACCGTCGACGGCGTGCACGACACCGATCTGGCGTCGAAGAAGCCCCGCCTTGATCGGGAAGTGGGTGACCAGTTCCTCGACCTGAAGAATCGGTTCGGTCATTGGCCGGTCCCTCCTGGGATGAGTCGGGGGTCCTCGACCGGTGGGAGCGTGGCCGTGTTGTGGCATCGGGACCAGTGGCCGTCGGTTACCGGCTCCAGCTGGGCCGGCTGCTCCATACACACCTGGGTCCGGAACTCACAACGGCTGGAGAAGGCACAACCCTTGGGCATGCGAACAATCGACGGCGGATTCCCCGGAATCGGATTCAAGCGTACACCCCGCTCCTCGTTGAGGCGGGGAATGGACTGAATGAGACCCCTGGTGTAGGGGTTGATCGGGTTGTAGAACAGTTCACGGGTCTCGGCCCGCTCGAAGATGCGACCGCCGTACATGACCTGGACCCGATCGGCCACACCGGCAACCAGACCGAGGTCATGGGTAATGAGAACCATGGCCGCCCCGGTCTCCTGCTGGGCCGCAGCCAGCGTCTCCATGACCTGGGCCTGGATGGTGACGTCGAGCGCGGTGGTCGGCTCGTCGGCGATCAGCAGCGTCGGGTTGTTGGCGATGGCCATGGCAATCATGGCCCGTTGCCGCATACCGCCCGAATACTCGTGGGGATACTGGTGGACCCGCCGCTCGGGATTGGAGATACCGACGAGATCCAAAAGATCGGTGGCCCGCTTGGTGGCCTCGTCATCCGACACCGACGAGTCGTGGATGGTGATGATCTCGGCGATCTGATTGCCGATGGTGAACACCGGGTTGAAGGCCGTCATCGGATCCTGGAAGATCATCGAGATTCGCCGACCCCGAATCTTGCGAAGCTTGTCGGGATCCATGCCGATCAGTTCTTCGCCTTCGAAGACGGCCGATCCCGTGATCCGGGCGGTGCGAGGCAGCAGACCCAGCAGGGCCAAGGCGTTCACCGACTTGCCCGAACCGGACTCGCCGACGATGGCGACCGATTCGCCGGGCATCACGTCATACGACAGGCCGCGTACGGCCTCGGCATAGCCGTGCTTGGTCTTGAAGGCGACGGAAAGGTCATCGACCCGGAGAACCGGGTTGCCATTGGTACTCATTGACTCTCCCCTGCAGTGTCAGTCGCCAACTCGGCTGGTCGGATCCAGGGCGTCCCGCAGACCGTCACCGAGGAAGTTGATGCTCAACACGATCAGCGTGATCATCGACCCCGGGATGAGAATCCTGGTGGGACGGTCGGTGATGAATCCTTTGGCCTCGTCGACCAGTACGCCGAGCGAGGTGTCGGGGGCCTTCACACCGAGGCCGAGGAACGACAGCGTGCTCTCGAGGATGATGGCCAGGCCGGCCAGCAGGGTGGCTTCGACCAGAATGGGTCCGAGCGTGTTCGGCAGAATGTGACGACCGATGATGCGCATGGGTTTGGCCCCCATGGCTCGGGCCGCCTGGACGAACTCCATGGACTTGAGCGAGAGGAACTGTCCTCTTACCACGCGGGCCGCTCTGATCCAGAGGAAGAACGACAGCAGCAGGGCGACCGAGATCGGATTGCTGCCGAAACGGACGGAGAACACCAGCAGGACCGGCAGCAGTGGCACGGCCAGGAACAGGTTGATGACCTGCGAGACGGCGGTGTCGGTGAACCCACCGATGTAGCCGGCGATGGCCCCAAGCAACGTGCCCAGTGATGTGGCGACGATCGACACGATGAAGGCGATCAGCAGTGACACCCGGCCACCGGTGAAGACGCGGGCCATGAGATCACGGCCCAGGTCATCGGTTCCGAAGGGATGATCGAACGACGGCCCTTGATTACGCGCCAGCACGTTGGGCTCCTCGGGCGCATATGGGGTGACCATGGGAGCGAAAATGAACAGCAGGATGATCGCAGTGAGCAGCACGGCGCCGGCGATGGCCACCTTGTGCTTGCGGAACCGCTCCCAGGCCTGGCGGCCGAAGCTCTCCGGCTTGTCGGAGAGGCCTTCGACCTCCTCGATATCCACAACGGGAGGGGCGGACTCCTCTTCCGGCGCTGCGAGATCAGTCAAGGCGAATCCTCGGGTCCAGGACTCCGTAGAGGAGGTCAGCGAACAGGTTGAACAGCACGGCCATGATCGACAGTGCGGTGACGACGGCCATGACCACATCGAGGTCGGTGGCGAAAATGCCGTCCAACAGCATGCGCCCGAGTCCGGGCCACGAGAAGACCGATTCGGTGATGACGGCGCCGCTCAGCAGAGCGGCAAAGTCGAGGGCCCAGACCGTGACCAGAGGGATGAGGGCGTTTCGCAGCATGTGGCGGAACACGACCCGGCGCTCGGAAAGCCCCTTGGCCCGAGCGGTTCGAATGTACTCGGAGTTCTTGATCTCCAGCATCGAGGCCCGCCCGAAGCGGGTCTCGCCGGCGACCGAGATCAGGACCAGCGTGAGCACGGGCAGCGTGATGCTGGCGATGAGTTCCTTGAAGTTCTCGTCGTGCAGACCCTGGGTCCAGAAGAACTTCCAGCCAAAGGAGTTGTTGAGCTGGATCACAATGGCCTGGAGGACGAGCCCGAAGAAGAATGTGGGCATGGATAACCCGAAGTAGCTGAACGTCGACAACGCATAGTCGCCGAACGAGTACTGTTTTATCGCCTGGTACACCGATAAGACGAGGGAAAGCACAGCCACGATCACGAAGGCCGGGAGGGCCAGCAGCAGGGTGTTGCGGAAGCGCTCCCAGAAGATTTCGTTGACGGGGCGCTCCCCCTGGGACGTCGAAATCCCAAGGTCACCGGTCACGACGTCGCCGAGCCAGCTTGTGTAGCGTTGGTAGGTCGGCTTGTCCAGCTCATAGAGCTCGACGATTCGGTCGTAGGCCGACTCGTCGCACGTGGTGCAGGTGGCCAGCCGGGCCCGCGGATCCCCGTTGGCCCAGGTCACGGCGAAGAACGCGATCACCGTTGCCAGCAGGATGATTGGGATCGACTGCAGGATGCGACGTAGGGCGTATGCGAGCACCTTTCCCCTTTGTATGTCGAGATCTTGGAACCAGACAACCGTGGTCCGCTGGGTGAGCGGTGCGTGCCGGCACCTACAGCGTTAGATAGAAGATAGGCGAAAGGTTGAGGGCAGGGCAAGAACCCGGCCCTCAACCTTGTCGCCACAAATCGATCGATGACCGGCAAAACGCCTGCGCCCTGTTCCGGGCGCAGGCGCTGCCGGCTATCGGCTTACTTGAACTGGAAGTCCACCACGTTGGTCAGCGGACCGGCACCCTGGGCGTCGGGAGCGACACCGGCGCTGGCCAGCTGGCCGGACAGGTAGCCGTAGTACTGCGGCTTCTGGGTCAACGGCACGACGACAAGACCGTCATCGCCCATCTCCAGGGTCGTCACATACTTGTCTGCCTCGTTGTAGCAGGCGGCACGCTCGGCGTCGTCGACCGTTGAGTCACACTCAGCGGCCTTGGCGTCGAACTCGGCGTTGGCAAACCCGTAGGGGTTGTTACCAGAACCCGTGTTGTAGGAGGCGGAGCTACCGCCCGGCCACGGTCCACCGACCCAGGCGAACTGGGTGATGTCCCAGATGGTGGGGTCGCCTTCGGCACCGCCGGAGGCGGCGGCGGCCAAAGCCTCCTCGGCGAACGGACGCTCATTGAAGTAGGCGCCGCCGGCTACGTTGTCGATCGTGATCTCGATACCGGCCTTGGCCAGCTGAGCCTGGATGAGTTCCTGCTGAAGCTCACGCAGACCGTTGCCACCGGTGGTACCAACCCGCAGGCTCAGGCGACCATCCTCGGGATGCTCATAGACGCCGTCCGAACCCTCGGTGTAGCCGGCGGCCTCCAGAGAGGCCTTGGCCTCATCCACCAGGGCACCGGCGTACTTGGTCTGATGATCCTCGTAGTCGGGCTGGTTCGACATCCAGTAGACGTTGCCGAGGCCCTCGGCCGGCAGCACCGAGCCGAACAGCGGGGTGTACAGGCCGGCCATGACCTCGCTCTTATCCAGGGCATAGGCGATGGCCTCACGAACCTCGGACTTGGCCAAATGCGGGTTCAGGACGTTGAAACCCCAGTGCTCGTAGATCGGCCCGGCCGACGACGCAATGGTGAAGTCCTCGGACGCACCCAGGCGCTCGAACTCGAGCTGAGGCTGAGTGAAGATGACCTGAGCCTCACCGGCGAGCAGGGAGTTGATCTGGGCGTCGGTATCGGCCACCCAGTTGATCTGTACGCCGTCCACATAGGCAACGCCGGTGTTGGTGGCATCCGGGCTGTTGGAGCCGTGGTAGTTGTCGTTGCGGACCATGCTGAGGGACACACCGCGTTCCCAGGTGTCGAAGATCATGGCGCCCGATGACGGCAGCACACCGTCGGCATTTGACCACTCGGTCAGGTTCTCGTTGACCTCGGCGGCGTCGGCGCCATAGGCGTGGGCGGCGTAGACCTCCGGGTACATGCCCTTCCAGCCCGCGAAGAAGCTGGCCATGTCGACAGTGAACTCGGTGTCGCTGGTCACCTCGAAACTCGTCACGAGCTCGTAGCCGAGGCGCGAACCGGCGAGATACACACAGCCCTCGCCCGAACCGTCGGCGATCGAGCCGTCGGCCTCTGTCTCGCAGCCCTCGGTCCAGATGTTGTGGGTGTATTCGACATCCGATGCGGTCAGCGGCGTGCCGTCCGACCACTGGAGACCGTCCCGCAGGACGTAGTTGATGGTGACGGTGCCGTCGTCATTCTGTGTAAGTGTCGGCTCGTCGGCCAGCAGCTCTGGATAGTACGACGTGGTGGCGTCAATACCGAAGAGGCCCTCGACGAGCGCTGACCGAACATTCGAGGTGATGGTCAAGTTGTTGTTGGGGTCGTCCAGGTGAAGATCCGGGGGCTCCTGCTCGTGGGCCCAGATCAGCGTGCCACCCTCGGAGCCGCCCGCGGCGGCAGTGTCGTCGGTGGTTTCCTCGCCGGTCGCCTCCTCCGCGGTGTCGTCGGTGGTTTCCTCGGTTTCGGTGTCACCCTCGCCTTCTGCCGTGTCGCTTTCATCATCGCTGCCACACGCGGCGGCAATGAGTGCCAAGCTGAACAGCAGAGCGAGAAGCTTCGCGAGCTTGCTCTCCCTGATCACAGATCTACTCTCCTCAGGCTAGGTAGTACGTACAGCGCCCCGGGTCCTGACCCCTGAACGCCTGGAGTGTCATGGGATCAGCTACAGATGACGCTGCCCATGAATTGCCTTATCGTAGCCGACCATGAACCGCTCAAGGCTTCAACTCGGGTATTTCGCCAAGCTGTAAGAGATGACATCTTTTGGACAGATGGACAAGGTTCACCGTCCGTCAGCACCGCTCCCAGCCATGAGCGCGGGCCCTCGACAAGGCGTCGGTGATGAGATGCAGCCGGACCCGGGAAGGAGCCGCATTACTCGCCGATAAGCCAGATCAAGCCCCGTAGAGGCGGTATTGCACGATGCGGGCGAAGGAGTCGGCCTCCAGGCTGGCCCCTCCGACCAATGCGCCATCAATGTCAGGCTGCGCCATCAACTCAGTGGCATTGGTTGGCTTAACCGAACCGCCATACTGCACCCTCAAACCGGCTGCCGCGTCCGATCCGAAGGCCTCGGCCACGACCGAACGGGCGGTGGCACACATGGCCTGGGCATCGTCGGCGGAAGCCGTTCGTCCCGTCCCGATGGCCCAGATCGGTTCGTAGGCCACCACCATCGAACGCACCTGCTCTGCGCTCAGCTCGGCCAACCCGGCTCGGAGTTGGGTCGAGACCTTCGACTCGGCCTCCCCCGCCTCTCGTTCCTCGAGCGTTTCACCCACACAGAGGATCGGTGTCATTCCGGCGGCCAGAACGGCTCGCACCTTGGCGTTTACCATCTCGTCGGTCTCGCCGAACACCTCCCGGCGCTCCGAGTGTCCGGCAATCACGTACTCCACACCGAGCTTGGCCAGCATGGGGGGAGAGACTTCGCCGGTGAACGCCCCCGAAGACTCGTAGTGACAGTGCTGGGCGCCCAACGCGAACGGGATGCGATCGGAGTCCAGGGCGGTCTGAACCGTGCGGATATCGGTGAACGGAGGGTGGACGGACACGTCGACCACATCGATGTCGTCGCGCGAGATCCGATAGCTCAGCTCCTGAACCAGCTTCAAGGCCTCGAAGTGATTCAAGTTCATCTTCCAGTTGCCGCTGATCAGGGGGCGTCTCATGTCGCTCATCTTCGTCCTATCTCTATCCGTCTGTTGAGGTCACAGGGGCCTGATGGCTCTGGTTCCGGAGGGCGGCGAGCCCGGGCAGATCGCCCTGCTCGATGAGCTCCAGGGAGGCACCGCCCCCGGTGGAGACATGATCGACGTCGCCGTCGACCCCGAACTGCTTGGCCGCAGCGGCCGAATCGCCACCGCCGACCACGGTGTAGGCCCTGGTCTCGGCCATTGCCTGGGCCAGGGCCCTGGTTCCCGCTTCGAACCGAGGGTCCTCGAACACACCCATCGGCCCGTTCCACAGGACGGTGCCGGCCTCGGCGATGAGATCACCGAATGCGGCGGCCGTGCCCGGGCCGATATCGACTCCCATCCAGCCATCGGGAATATCCACGCCGAGCTGGCGCACCTCTCCCCCGGCGTCGGGTTCGAACAGCTTGCCGCCGGGCCCAAGGGCGGTGATGTCGGTCGGGAGATGAATGGGTTTGGACCCCTCCAGCAATCGGGCGCAAGTGTCGACCATGTCGGCCTCCAACAGCGACGAGCCCACGTTGTGACCCTGAGCCTTGAGGAAGGTGAAGGCCATACCGCCACCGATGATGATGCCGTCCACGATCTCGAGCATCGCCTGGATGACGCTCAGCTTGTCCGACACCTTGGCCCCGCCCATCACCGCGATGAGGGGTCGGCGGGGCTCGGTACGAAGACCGAGTAGCACGTCGACCTCTCGGGCCAGCAACCGTCCGGCCGCCGACGGCAGATGCCGGGGCGGCCCGACGATCGAGGCGTGAGCCCGGTGGGAGGCTCCAAAGGCATCATTGACGTACAGGTCGTGGCCATCGACCAGCCGGTTCACCGTCTCCGGGCTGTTGGCCTCCTCGCCTGGATCGAAGCGAAGGTTCTCCAGGAGCTGGACGCCGGGGGCCAACTCGGCCAGCCGCTGTCGCACCGGTTCGAGTGAGAACTCCGGTCGGACCTGGCCCTTGGGACGGCCGAGGTGGGAACAGGCGGTGACCGCCGCTCCCCGCTCCTGCAGCCAGTGCAGAGTGGGGAGGGCGGCCCGTATCCGCAGGTCGTCGGTGATCCGCCCGTCGGAGAGCGGCACGTTGAAGTCGACCCGGACCAGGACCGATTTGCCCTCGACCGACCCGAGATCCTCCAGTTCGGGGACGCCGTGAATCATGGTCAGGCCTGGTTGGCGGCGCCCACGATCATGCTGAGATCGACGAGGCGGTTCGAGTAGCCCCACTCGTTGTCGTACCAGCCACCGATCTTCACCAGCATGCCCTGGGTCATGGTCAACCCGGCATCGAGGGTGCAAGAGGCGGGCGAGGTCACGATGTCGGAGCTGACGATGGGCTCCTCGGTGTAGTCGAGCACCTTGGCCAGGCGGCCCGACGATGCGGCTTCGGCAAAGGCGGCGTTGACCTCTTCGACCGAGGGCTCGGCGTCGACCACGGCGGTGAAATCGGTCAGCGAGCCGGTGGGGACCGGAACCCGCATGGCGTTTCCGTCCAGCTTGCCCTGCATGGCCTGCAATACCAGGCCGGTTGCCCGGGCGGCGCCGGTGGAGGTTGGCACCATGTTGATGGCGGCGGCCCGAGCCCGGCGCAGGTCCTTGTGGGGACCGTCCACCAGGGACTGGTCACCGGTGTAGGCGTGAATGGTGGTCATCAGGCCCTGCTTGACCCCGAAGGTCTGGTCCAGGACGTGGACCATGGGCACGAAACAGTTGGTGGTGCACGAGGCGTTGGACACGACCTTGTGGTTCTCGGGGTCGAACGTGTCCTCGTTCACGCCGACCACAAAGGTGGCGTCGGCCTCCTTGCACGGGGCGGAGACGATCACGTAGGGTGCTCCGCCGTCGAGATGCTGACCGGCGGCATCCCGGGAGTTGAACACGCCGGTCGACTCGACGACGACGTCGACGCCGAGGTCGCCCCACGGCAGCTTGCCCGGCTCTCGCTCCGAGAGGACCTTGAGCACATCACCGTCGACGGCGATACCGCCCTCGACCGCTTCGATCTTGTTGGGTAGCCGGCCCAGAACCGAGTCGTACTTCAGCAGGTGAGCCATCGTGTCGAGCGACCCCAGGTCGTTCACCGCCACGAAATCAATATCGGCTCCGGAGCCCTTGGCCGCCCGGAAGAAGTTGCGGCCGATGCGACCGAAGCCGTTGATACCGACACGAATTGCCATTTTCGTTTTCCTATCTCTCGGTTGAAAGCCGTGCTCGGTCGGCCGATCACCGGCCGAAGTACCGTCACCGGCAGCGAGTGGTTTTCAGGGGGGACAGGGCCCAACCATAGCGGTCACCGGGCCGTATTTCGGCAGTTCCCAGCCGGAAGTTCACTGCGGCGTCGAATCGGGTTCACCACTCCGTGGCCCTCGGCACAGGATGTCGGCCAGAACCGGACCCAACTTGGCCGGATCATGGCTCCAGCCATCCTCGGCGGCCACATCGTGAGTCTCAACCGGAATCGAAAAATCCGGCACGCTCGAGCCGGCCGGTGCCACCACGACGTCGACGGCGACACCGTGGTCGCGCAACGTCTCCAGGTGCTCCCTCAACCCGAACCCTCGGGCCTCGGCCCGCTCATTTGTCACATTGGCCACGAACACCCGTTGGGCCGATGATTGGACCAGCGCCTGCCGGATTCCGCCGACCAGGGCAGTGGCCAGGACCGAGGTGAACAGCGATCCGGGTCCGATCACGACCTGGTCGGCATGGCGCAGAGCGTCGAGCACGTGGGGGGAGCTCGGGGGATCGGCCGGGTCGAACCGCAGGTTGCGGATTCCGGTGGCCCGCTCGATGGTCACCTGACCGGCCAAGGTCCCCCGATCGGAATCGGCGATCAGGGTCACCGGCACCTCGGTGGCGGGATAGACCCGACCGGCGGCACCGACCAACCGGCCCACCTCGTCGATTGCCTGCTGCAGGCTGCCGGAGGCGAAAGCCAGTCCGATGAGCAGCAGATTGCCGATGGGATGACCGGTCAACGTGCCGTCCTCGAATCGATGCTCCAAGGATCGGGCCAGCAGAGTGTCGTCGGTGGCCAGAGCCGACAGGCAACGTCGCAGGTCACCGGGAGGGGCGACTCCGAACTCGGCCCGCAGTCGACCGCTGGAGCCACCGTCGTCGCCCACCGAGACGATTCCGGTGATCTCACCGGCGTACAGGCGGGCCGCTCGAAGCGTCGCCGCCAGCCCGTGACCGCCACCGAGGGCCACTACCGAGGGGCCGCCGGACGTCGTCATAGGTTCGGTTTCCCATCCATCCGCACATCCCCTCGACCCTCGTTCACCCAACCGCTATCGGTCGATGTCCCGATGCAGTACCTGTGGTTGCCATCCTTGCTCTTTGAGAATACGACCCATCACCTCGGCCACGGCTACCGATCGGTGTCGACCACCAGTGCAGCCGAAGGCTATCGACAGATAGCTCTTGCCCTCCTCCTGGTAGGCGGGTAGGAGGTCGACCAACAAGGTTTCGAGGTGATCGACGAAACGCTGGGCCAGGGGTCGGTCGATGACGTACTCCTGGATCTCGGGATCCTTGCCACTCAGCGACCGCAGGTTCTCGTCCCAGTACGGATTGGGCAGGAACCGGCAGTCCAGCACCATGTCCACGTCGCGGGGAAGCCCGTGTTTGAACCCGAAGGACAACAGCGTCAATCGCATCGACTCGGTCATGTCCTCACCACCGAAGTGCCACGAGAGCCTCTCCCGCAGCTCGTGAGGATTGAGCTCGCTGGTATCGATGACGATGTCGGCCGATTCCCGGGCCTTGATCAGCAACTCCCGTTCCTGCTTGATAGCGGCGGTCAACGGTTGATCGTCGGCCAACGGATGCCGACGCTTGGTCGACTCGTAGCGACGAACCAACACGTCGGTCGACGCCTCGAGGAACACCGTGGCGAGATCATCAACTCGATTGCGAAGGCCGGAGACTTCGGCCGACATCTCGTCGTCATAGCCACCCATGACGAGCGCTACCCGCTCGTAGCCGCTGCCGCCGAAGGTGGCCAACTCCCCCACCTTCGACACAAGGGCTCCCGGAAGATTATCGATGACGAACCATCCCATGTCCTCGAGGGCCCCGGCCGCCACCGACCGACCTGCGCCCGACAAACCCGTAATCACGGCAACCTGCGTCACAGCTCTATGGTGTCAGATCGATCCGTCGCCTGGTGTGATGTCGCGGCGACAGGACAGGGCCAGCAGTCGGGGAATGGTGTCGGCCTGTTGGTACTGGGGGGCCTGGCCGAGGAACCCGGCCGGAGGTGACGGCTCGTCCATGCGTTCCAACACCAGATGATGGGCGGCCAGCGTGTTGACATAACGAGACAGAGGGCGATGTACGAAGCGGATGAAGACGCCCTTCTGCACCTCCTCGACCGTGGCCGCCTCGGTCAGATAGGGCCCGACTCGCCAATACTGTTCGGGCGGTTCAATGATTTGGTCATCGATCCAGCCACTGCCCGGCGTCTGCAGCAGCGGATGGTTCAACAGCAGCAGAAACCGACCACCGACCCGAAGGCTGCGAGCCACCTCGGCAACGGCATCGTCAACGGCGTCGATGTGTTCGAAGACAAGGCAGGCCACGGCGGCATCGAACGATCCGGGGGCAACCGGCAGGGCATCGGCGCGGGCCAGGGTATAGGGAACGGCCGCCCCGGACCGGTTCCGACGGACCGCTTCGGTGATCTGGGACCGTACCGGATCGATACCCACGACGACGTGCCCCCGCCCCATCAGGTGGCGAGCCACCTGGCCCTCACCGGTTCCGATGTCGAGCACCCGCCGGTAGCCGTCGAGACCGGATTCGATCAGCGGCAGGATCTGCTCGGTGTACTCGGGATCGACACCGTCGGTGAACTCGTCCTGCCACCACCGGGCGTGGGTCTCCCACAGTTCAAAGGAGTCGTCGGAGGTCATGGGCTTCAACGTTCGCCCAGACCCCGGGCCTTGGCGTACACCGCCATGGCCACATCGTCGGGCAACCAGCTCAGGGCCTGCAGGTCCTCCAGTTCGGCTCGACGAATGGCCTTCACCGTGCCGAACTCCGACACCAGTCGCTTCTTGCGGACCGGGCCCAGCCCGCTGATGCCGTCAAGAACCGAGGCCGTCTGCCGTTTTTCTCGCAGCCGGCGGTGGTAGTCGACGGCGAATCGGTGTGACTCGTCCCGAAGTCGCTGGAGCAGATACAGGGCTTCGGACTGGCGGGGTATGACGACCGGGTCGTTCCGATTCGGGACGTACACCTCCTCCAGCCGTTTGGCCAGGGCGCACACCGGGATCTCATCGGCCAGACCGAGGTTCTCCACCACCCGGGTGGCCACCCCGAGCTGGCCCTTACCTCCGTCGACCATCAGGAGTTGGGGAGGATACTGGAACTTCCCCCTCTCCGAAGGCGGCTTGTCCCGGTCCTCCAGGTAGTTGAGGAGCCGTCGGGTCAGCACCTCCTCCATGGCGGCGTAGTCGTCGTTTCCATCCACGGTGCGCACCTTGAAGCGCCGGTATTCCGACTTGCGGGCCAGCCCATCCTCGGCCACCACCATCGAGCCGACATAGTCGCTGCCCTGGAGATGGCTCATGTCGTAGCACTCGATACGCAGCGGAGAGTGGGGAAGTTCCAGCCAGCTCTGCAGCTCGTTCAACGCCCGGGCCCGGGAATTGTGGTCGGTGCCCCGCTTGAGTCGATGGCGGGTGAACTCCTCCTCGGCGTTGCGGGTCACCGTGGCCATCAGCTCCCGCTTCGATCCCCGCCTCGGCACGCGAATCTCGACCTTCGAGCCGCGCAGCAGGCCGAGCCAGTCCTGGTAGAGCTCGGCGTCGCTCGGTTCGTCGGGCACCAGCACCACCTTCGGCATGCCCGAGGCCGGCTCCTCGTCGTAGAGCCCTTCCAGGATCTTGTCCACCACCTCGGACCGGGTCAGCGGTTCCACCTTGTCCAGCACGAAACTCCGTCGACCCATGACCCGACCGCGACGGATGAAGAACACGAAGACGGCGGCCTCCAGCTCGTCCTCGGCGACCCCGACCACATCGAGATCGTCGTTGCCGGCCGCCACCATCTGCTGTTTCTCCACCGCCTTTCGCACGGTGGCCAGTCGATCGCGGATTCTGGCCGCCCGCTCGAACTCGAGATCGGTAGCGGCCTGTTCCATCGCCGACCGCAACTTCTCCAGCACCGGGTCGGTGTCGCCGTCCAGGAACTGGCAAAGGTCGTCGACCATGGTCTGGTAGTGCTCGGGGCTCACCTCGCCCACACACGGACCGGAGCACTTCTCGATGTGGTAGAGCAGACAAGGCTTGCCGAGGCGCCGGTGCTTCTCCAGTTTGTTGTCGGAACAGGTGCGGATGGGGAAGGTGCGCAGCAGCTGGTCCAGGGTCTCCCGGATGGCGTAGGCATGGGCGTAGGGGCCGAAGTACCGGGTACCCCTACGCTTCGCTCCTCGCATCACCCGGGCCCGAGGCCACTCGTCGCTGAGGGTCACCGCCAGATAGGGGTAGCTCTTGTCATCGACCAGGCGGACGTTGAACCGGGGTCGGTGCTCCTTGATGAGGTTGTATTCCAACATCAGGGCTTCGACGTCGTTGTTGACCTGGATCCACTCCACCGACTCGGCCGTGGCCACCATCTGGGCCGTCCGGGGATGGAGTCCGAGCGGATTCTGGAAGTAGCTGGAGACCCTCGCCCGCAACGAGCCGGCCTTGCCGACATAGATGACCCGACCATCGGCGTCCTTGAACTGATAGGAGCCGGGACTATCGGGAATCTGGTCGGCGGGCGGACGTTTCACCGACTCAAGGGTACTGTCGCCGGGGCGAGGCTTGCCGCCGTGACTTATCTCGATTCCCGACCGGCCGATGGGCTGGCATGGACGCCACGGCGATCTATGTCGCGTACCGGACCCGGACCATCGACTGTTCATGGATCCCGGACTCGGCTCCCGTCATCGTGGTCCACAACGACCATTCATTCGACCGGGAGACGGTGGACCATCCCCGAACTCTGCACCTCGACTCGCCGGCCAACGTCGGGTTCGGGGCCGCCGTCAACCGGGCGGTGTCGGCGGCCACCACCGAACGGCTCGTCCTGTGCAACCCCGACACGATGCTGACTCCCGAGCATTGGTTCGCATTGGACGGCGACGCCGATGAGGTGGTGACCATTCCCCTGGTCGACGACAGCGGCAGCCCCACCAGCGTGGTGGCCCCGTATTGGACGCCGCTGACCCTCGCCGGCACCAGCTTGCGACTGGGGGCCAGGCTCGCTCCCCTCGGCTCACGCCGCCGGCGACTGCTCTCCGACCACGGGGGCGGGTGGCTCCGACAGCAGAATCTGAGCCTGTCCCCGGTCGCGCCCTCGACCGGCGACAACATCACCCCGGTCTCGGCTCGATCCTGGCCCCTGCAGGACCGATGGGTCAGTGGTGCCGTGATGTCCATCGACCGGCGGCGCATGTCGTCGGTCGACGGTTTCGACACCCGCTACTTCCTCTATTTCGAAGACACCGACCTGTGTCGCCGGCTGGCTTGTCGGTACCCGGCCATGACAGCCCGAGTGGCGGCGACACCGCCCGGTCGTCACACAGTCGGTGCCACCGGAACCGGCCCGGGTTCCTCGGCCGTGGAGCGGGTGCGACGGCGCGCAGCCGTGATCTATGGCGCCGGCCAGGTCGGTTGGAAGTGGTGGCCGTACCGTCTACTCGATTCATTGCTCACCGATCCGAGCCCGACCCGGGCCGCCACCTCTTGCTCCCCGCCATGAGCCCGGTCATGGCCGTGGTGGCCAACCCGAAGCGCAGTGGCGGGTCCCGGCGCCGGCTGGAGTCGATCGTGGCTCTGAGCGAACACCTCGGCTTTCGGGTCGAAGTCTTTCAGCCCGCCCTTTCGCCCGTCCCTCGAGCAACTGCGGCCGCCGTCACCGACCTGATCAGGGGGCGAGCCGTTCCCGAGGTTGTGGCCTGGAATCCGGAACCGGTGGTCCAGGGCCTGGTTCGACTGGCTCCCGACATCGTGGTCTATCAAACAACACGAGCGCTCCATCCGGCGGTAACCCGAGCGATGGGGGGCACCGGCCGACCCAAGGTCGGGGCTCCGGTGCAGATCGTCGATCTGGTCGACCGACTCAGCATCAGCTACCGGCAACGGGCTCGAGCCGGAACGGCCATGCTCAAACCGGCGTTTCGTCTTCTGGCCACCGCCCACCAGCGGGCGGAGCTCGCCATGGTGGCGTCGGGCCCCAGTGGAACCGGGCTCCCGACGGTGGCTGCCGGTCACCGGGAGGCAGTGGATCTGGGTATTCCCTGGATTCCCAACATCCCTCCGCCGGCGGCCCCCAACCCACCGCGTCTCGGCCTGATCCACGACAATGGTCGGCTCGGCCCCGGGACTGGTCACGACGCCGTCTTCTTTGGCACCCTCGACTACCGACCCAACGTCGAGGCCCTACAGACCCTGCACCGATGGGTCGCCGAGGACCGTGGGCGGCCGCCATCGGTGCTGGTGGCGGGTCGCAATCCATCCCCCGAAGTGAGGGAACTGTGCCGTGTCAATGGCTGGACATTGGAGTCGGACTTCGCCTCGGTGCCGGAACTGGCACGTCGGGCGGCGGTGGCCATTGCGCCGCTGCAGTCGACCAGTGGGATACAGAACAAGATCATGGAAGCAACCCAGGCCGGGCTGCCCCAGGTGGTCACGTCGGCCGCCGTTGCCGGCTACCACCCCGACATCCCGCTACCGATCGTCGACACCGGCCCCGGGTTTCTGGCCGAGCTCCGGCGCCTTGTCGACCACCCGGCCGCAGTTCGAACCCAGGTGGCGGCGGTACGCCGTCATTTGGCCGAGACGATCTCAATCGAGGCCGTGGCGCCGCGCTGGGGTCGACTGCTCGAGCCCGGATCCGACCACGAGAAGCCGGCTCCAACGCGCCATTGCAGGAGCTAGTCGGCGACGAGCCGGATCGACGGCTCGCAGTGATGCGGTAGCGGCGGCACCCCAAGGGCCTGGAGCAGGGCGGGAGCGACCTCGACGAGATCGACCGGCCGTTGCGGGACCGGGCTCCGCACTCCTCGGGGACTCCGCACTCCTCGGGGATCGGCCCACAACAACACGCCGTAGGGCATGTGCCGACCCGCCTTGTGCTCGTCCACCGCCACCGACCGGAATCCGAGTTCGTCCGGTTCGTGATCTTGACCGTTGATGTCCACGGCATCGGCACGGGAACCGAGATGGTAGGTCAGGGTGACCGTGTCGCCCGCTCGGTGCACGATGACGGGCCGCTGGTTCATGCGGATCGGCATCAGCTGAGCTTCGGCCTCCACTGCGCCTTCCTCGGTATCGAACTGCATGGTCAGGTGGGGGGCCATGGCCTGGCGGATTCGGAACCGATCGTCCACCCCGAGCCGCCGGGCCAGTTTCTCACCGTCCTCGACAACCAGGGCCACCGGTCCACCCTCGTCCACCTCTCCCCCACCCTCCTGACCCATGGACGACACCACCACCAGAACACGATCCGTCGATCGGCAGCGGTTCCAGGTCTCTTCCAGGAAACGATCGAGGGCGTGCAGGGCCGCCGGTATCTCGTTCGAGAACCGCTCGATCCAGTCCGGGCCGTAGGGGTGGTTGTCCCAGTCCTGGGGGAAGCTGGCCGGCCAGTAACGATGCATGGCGGCGGCCAGATGGTTGGTGAAGAACACGGCCAGGTCTGGGTCGTGCTCGTCCACTTGACGTGCGAAGACATCGGCCAGCAACAGGAACTGACCGGTTCGCAGTCGCTCCTTCGGCACACGACCGGCGGCAACCGATGCCGCCAGCCGGGCCAGACGAGCTGCGGTCGACGGCCGAACCCCAATCCCGGGAAGGACCATCAGCCCACGAAGGTAGTCGGTCGCCGGAAAGCGATTGGCCACAGCCCGGGAGTTGGCCTGGGTCATGGCCAGATTGAACCGCTGGAGCGACCTCAGCGAGCGGGGCCGGGCGTCAGCGTCGGACGCGAAGGGATCGGGCAGAGCGAACCGCAGTCCCGGCTGGTCCCCCTGAGTGCGCAGGGGCGAACTGTGCAGGGTGCCGACGATGCCGACCGAGCGGTGCCGGGCGGCGTGCTGCCAGTACAGGGGGAACTCGACCGGCTTGGGATCCCCATACCAATACACCTGGTGCTTTTCGTAGGGGACCCCGGTGGCCAGCGTGGCCCAGGTCTGGGACGGATAGAGCTCACGATCGGCTTCCGGAAACACCTGGGTTTCGGTCACTGCGGCGCCCGTCGTCAACAGTTCGGCGATGAAGGACGACGGGTGTCGTTTGCCGTGCCACTTCAGCAACGAGAGCGGAATCTCGTTGACCTCGATGACCACCAGCCGGCGATGGGGGGAGAGCCGGTTTCGGGCCGGTTCGATGTCGGGCGGGACGTCGATGGAGGACATGGCTCTCCATCGGCCGGTTCCCGGCCCCGGCTTAGCCCCGCGCTGCCGGACACCGGGCGTTAACAACCACGCCGGTCCGCCGATGGGATGCCATGTCTTCGAGGTGTCGGGTTCGGCGTCGATGATGGGCGAGGCGACCTGGTCATCAGGAGTCGGTCCCGTCATCGTGATCGGCATGCACCGTTCGGGAACGACGGCGGTGGCCCGAGTGCTGAGCGCCCTTGGGGTCGATATGGGTCGCCTGCTCGACCCCAATCACGAGCCTCGGGCCTACATTGCCCTCAACGATTGGATCCTGCACCAGGCCGGCACGAGCTGGGAGTACCCGCTGGCCGTCGAACGGCTGATTGCCAACCGCTCACAATTCAGGCGAACGGTCGGCGCGGTCTCCCACAGCCTCGGATCGCCGGCGCTGCGGTTCAGTCATCGAGGTCGCAGGAGTCGCAACCCCGAACCAGGGTCGGGGCGTCCATGGGGCTGGAAAGATCCCCGGAACACGGCCACGCTTCCGATCTGGCTCGAGATCTTCCCCTCGGCCCGGGTGGTGGCGGTGGCCCGTCACGGCGTTCCCGTTGCCGCCAGTCTGGTTCACCGACAGCGACGCAGCCGGGTCTCCCCCGATCTGCGACACCGCCTTCTGGCCCCGGTGAAACCGGGACCGTTCATCGGCACCCGTACCGCCGATCTCGACAGCGCGCTGGCTCTGTGGTCCGACTACAACGACCTGATCCCGCCCCCGGGTCGGCCCGTCGGGCCCGGCCGTCACCCGGTTCTCTCCATTCGCTACGAGACCCTGATCACCGAACCCGGCGCTGTCGTCGGCGAGTTGGCCCGGTTCGTCGGTCTCGAACCCGACAACCGTCGGGTGACCAGCGCGATCTCCCTGATCGAGACCGGTGACCCCTACTCGTTTCGGCGCGATCTCGAACTTCGCGCTCTGGAACTCTCGTCGGCCGGCAGCCTGGCCAGGCACGGCTACAGCCTCGAACAGGGTGATGACCACACCGGCGAACGCCGGGCTCGATCGGCGTGACCCCCGGTTCCGGCGTCGGCCATCGACCTTCGATCGTTCGCCCGGACAGCGGCCGGGCGGCGGCTCTGGGGGTGGTCACCCAGAGTGCGTCCTCACTGTCCAACTTCCTGCTGACATTCTCGGTCGGCCGGCTGGCCCGACCTGACGACTTTGGTCGCTTCGCCGTGCTGTATGCCGGATTCGCCGTCGTCCTGGGCCTGGTTCGCAGTTCGCTACTCGAGACTCTTCTGGTGGCCGCCGGCCTCCGTGAGCACGGCACCGACATCGACGAGAACCAGGATCGCACGGCTCTCATTGCCACGGTGGTCGTGATCGGTGGTCTCGGCTCCATGGCCACAATCGGAGTCGGCCTGGCCTTTGCCCCACACGCACTGGACCTGGTGGCCGCCCTGGCCCTCGCCACTCCCGTCGTCCTGGTGAACGACACAGCCCGCTATCTGGCCATCGCCGATGGACGTACCGACGGGGCACTGCGCTCCGATGTGGTCTGGATGGTGATCATGATCGTTGCCGCCGTGGCCCTGTCCACCGCCTCGGCATCGTCCGGGCTACGGCTTCAGCCCTCGGTGTCGCCGGCGGCCTGGGCCGTGATCCTCTGGGCCGTCGGGGCCGGAGCCGGCCTGTGGGCCAATCGCCGGGCCCTGGGGTCTCCAGCAAACCGGCTCGCCTCGCTCCGAGACATCATCGTCGATCCCCGGCGATATCGGTCGACACCGCTGGCGCGGCCGGCCTGGCCCCTTTCACTCGACCATCTGATCATGACCGGTCGCGGACTGCTGTTCATGCTCATGTATGCCACTGTCTTCGGTCCCGGGGGGGTTGCTGCGGTGGCCATGGCCGCTCTCGTCTTCCAGCCCCCGGCCACGGCAGTGCACGGCTTTCGGCATTTCTCCCTCCGCCGCCTGTCCGCCGTGTCCCCTGACCAGGGAGTCGGTGGCGGGGTTCAGACCGTGATGCCGGTGACTGTCGGCGTGGTGTCCGTGGCCTGGGCCCTGGCCGTGGCCGCCGTTCCCGACACGGTCGGGATTCGACTGCTGGGTCCGTCGTTTCCCCTCATGGCCGCGGCCTGGCTACCACTGGCCGGATTCGAGATTCTCCGTCTGATCGAACTCCCGCTGCTGGACCGGTTCCGCACGCCGGCCCGCCGGGCACAGCTTCCGGTGCTGCGACTGACATCGATGCTGGCCATGGTTGCCGTGGCGGCGGCCATGGCCACCGGCGTGATCGGCACGGAGATGGTGGCGCTCCAGAGTCGCCTCGTCGCCGGTCTGGTCGGCGTCACGGTCATCGGCTGGTGGACGGCTATCGACCGTCGGCCGACAGAACCCCTCGAACCGTTCGCCAGATGATCCGGGCGTCGAGCCGTATCCCCTGACGTCGAAGGTAGTAGAAGTCGTACTGCAGCTTGTCGAAGGCATCGGCTTCGTCGCCCGCATAGCCTTGTTTGACCTGGGCCCAGCCGGTCAGTCCCGGTCTCACCATGTGTCGGGTGTCGAAGAAGTCGATCTTCTCCGTGAGACGGCTCACGTAGTGGGGTTGCTCGGGGCGGGGTCCGACCAGTGACAGATCCCCGCTCAGGATGTTGACGACCTGAGGTAGCTCGTCGAGGTGGCTGCGGCGCAGCCAACGTCCCAAAGGACTGATGCGGCTGTCGTTGTCGGCCGTCCAGGTGCCGTGACCGGATCCCGTCGCCTCGTGGGCCGCATCATCCCCCCCGTCAACGAGCGAGGCGAGAGCCGCGTTCTCGCCGGCGGGGAGGCCACCGCCCTGAGTCATGGTCCGGAGCTTGACCATGGTGAACCGTCGACCATTCTTGCCCACCCGCTCCTGACGGTACAAGAGGGGACCGGGGTTGAACACCGGATTCAGCACGGCCACGACCGCAGCGATCGGGACCAGCGCAATCAGACCGGCGGCGGCGAAGGCCAGATCGACCAGTCGCTTGGCCCGGACGTAGCGCCAACGGTGCAGTTCGCCCACGTCGAACAACAGTGATACCCGGACCAACTCCGAATGAGGTAGCTTCCCCACCCACTCCTCGTAGAACAATGACAGGGTTCTGACCCGGGAACCTCGCCGATGGATCTCGGCCGCCTGCTCGATGATCGGGGTGAAGGCATGGGAGGCGGCATCCATCACCAGCAGGTTGGCCCCCGACTCGACGAACTGTTCCACCACCACCGGCTGTGACGGTCGGGCCAGAACCTCGTCGACCAGCACGTGGCCGACCACGGTGGCCGGCCGCTCCGGACTGGCTGCCAGGTCGCGACACAGGCCGGCTACATCATCGGTGTTGGCCACCACGGCGAAGACCCGGTCCCGGGCCGCCCCCCACTGGTCGGCGTCGTGGGCCAGGTTCCAACTGAGCACGGACCACAGCGGGATGGTGAGCCCTACCACCAACGAGGACGATCGGGGAAGCAGCGGGGTGGCGAGAACGGCCTGGGCAGCCGAGATGGCGACGAAGGCGGTGACGGTGGCGGCCACACCCCGACCGGCGGCTCCCTTTCGGGAGCCGGCCAGCTCGGGCAGCCCGTAGGCATACGACAGGGCCAGCAGGATGAGAGCGAACACCGCCCACCACAAGGCCCGCTGATCCTGCCACAGGTCGTAGGGAATCGGAGCGAACAACCGGCTGTGCATGAGCGCCGCCGTCAGCACCAGCGCCAGCGTGCCCGCTCCGTTGGCCGGACCGGCGAGAACCCTCACCGGCGGTCATGGCGGCCGGCCGCCTGGGAGCTGACATTCACGACCGTCCCATCGGCGAGTTCGGCACCGATTTAACCATGCCGACCGGGGCACCCGGACGTAGGCCGGTGCCTGACCTTCCGGTCAGTCGGTGTTCAGCACGTTGGCCACGAACCGACCAGTGTGGCTGTTGGCCCCCGCCACCTGTTCCGGAGGACCGGTGGCCACCACCGTCCCCCCGCCGTCGCCTCCGTTGGGGCCGAGATCGATGATCCAGTCGGCCGTCTTGATGACGTCGAGGTTGTGCTCGATGACGAGCACGGTGTTGCCCTGGTCGACCAGGCGGCTGAGCACGGTGAGCAGTCGGCGTATGTCCTCGAAATGCAACCCGGTGGTGGGTTCGTCCAGCAGGTAGATGGTGTGGCCGGTGGAACGCTTGGCCAGCTCGGAGGCCAGTTTCACGCGCTGGGCCTCGCCCCCGCTCAACGTCGGTGCCGGCTGCCCCAGTCGGACATAGCCCAGCCCGACATCGACCAGGGTCTGAAGGTGGCGGGCAATCGGAGGCTGGTTGGAGAAGAAGTCCAGGGCGTCCTCGATGGGCAGGTCGAGCACATCGGCGATGGACTTGCCCTTGAATCGAATGTCGAGGGTGTCTCGGTTGTAGCGGGCGCCCTTGCAGACCTCACACGGCACGTACACGTCGGGCAGGAAGTGCATCTCGATCTTCAGGGTGCCGTCACCGGAGCAGGTCTCACAGCGACCGCCTGGCACGTTGAAACTGAACCGGCCGGGCTGGTAACCCCGAACCTTGGCCTCGTTGGTCTTGGCGAACAGCTTGCGGATGTGGTCGAACACCCCGGTGTAGGTGGCGGGGTTGGAACGAGGGGTGCGACCGATCGGCGACTGATCGATGTCGATGACCTTGTCCAGATGTTCCAGACCGGAGATTGAGCGGTGTAACCCTGGCGGCAGCCTCGAACCGTAGATCTGCTGCATCAACGACCGTAGGAGAATGGAGTTGACAAGCGTCGACTTGCCCGATCCTGACACCCCGGTGACGGCGACGAAACAGCCCAGCGGGATGTCGACATCGATGTTCCTGAGGTTGTTCTCCCGCGCCCCCTTGATGGAGAGCAGGGCGTCGCCCGGGGCCCGACGCTTGGCCGGAACCGGAATGGACTTCTTTCCCGACAGGTACTTTCCGGTCAGCGACCCTCGGCGCCGGAGCAGACCCTTGACCGGTCCGCTGTAGACCACGTCCCCGCCGTGTTCGCCGGCTCCGGGGCCGATGTCCACCACATGGTCGGCGACCCGAATGGTTTCCTCGTCGTGTTCGACCACCAACACGGTGTTGCCGATGTCCCGCAGGCGGCACAGGGTGGCAATGAGCTTGGCATTGTCCCTTTGATGAAGACCGATAGATGGCTCGTCCAACACATACAGCACCCCGACCAGGCCGGAGCCGATCTGGCTGGCGAGGCGAATTCGCTGGGCCTCCCCGCCGGACAGGGTGGATGCCGAGCGGCTGAGGCTCAGATAGTCGAGACCGACATCGAGCAGGAAGCTGAGCCGGGCGTTGATCTCCTTCACCACCCGGTCTGCGATCAGATGGTCCCGCTCCGACAGCTCGAGCGTGGCCAACACCTTGGCCGCCTCACCGATGGACATGGAGCAGATGTCGTAGATGTTGTGACCGTCGATGAGGGACGCCAGGGACAGGGGATTCAACCGGGCCCCGCCACATGCCGGGCACGGAACCTCCCGCATGTAGCCCTCGATCTGTTCCCGCTGGGAATCGGAGTCCGACTCCCGGTGACGGCGGCGGAGATAGGGAATGACACCTTCGAAGTTGGCGTTGTAGGTGCGGGTTCGACCGAACCGGTTTCGGTAGGTGACCGTGACCTTGATGTTGCCCCGGGGCTTGGCTCCGTCCCGGCGGGCACCGGAGGTCCGGGCATACAGCAGGAGATTCTGCTGTTTGGCCGGAAGATCCTGCCACGGCACGTCGTCGGGAATGGAGAACTCGGCACAGGCGGCCAGGGCCAGCCGTTCGAAGTACTGGCTGCGACGGGCGAACCAGGGATGTATGGCGCCTTGGGCCACCGTCAACTCGGGGTTGGGAACCACCAACTCGGGATCGACCTCGAACGTGGTGCCGAGCCCGCCACAGGCCTCACAGGCACCGTAGGGCGAGTTGAACGAGAAGTTTCGGGGGGCCAGCTCCTCGAAACTCTTGCCGTCACTGGGGCGGGACAGATGCTGGCTGAACACCAGGGTCTCGGGTTCGTCGTCGCTGCCCCGGGCCGGCACGATCTCGATCTCAGCCACTCCGTCGGCCAGTTTCAGAGCGGTCTCGATGGAATCGGTGAGCCGTCGCTCGATACCGTCACGGCGCACCAGACGGTCGACCACGATCTTTATGTCGTGGGTCTCGTACCGGGCCAGTTCGGGAAGCTCGCTGCCGAGTTCCACCAGTTCACCGTCGACGACAGCCCGTGCGAATCCCTGCTTGCCCATATCGGCCAGCAGGGTCTCGTAGGTGCCCTTGCGGCCCCGGACAACCGGAGCCAGGACCTGAAAGCGGGTTCCCTCCTGTAACAGCAGGGCCCGGTCGACGATCTGCTGCGGGGTCTGGCGGACCAACGGCTCGCCGGTCTCGGGATCGTGGGGCACGCCGACCCGGGCAAACAACAGGCGGAGGTAGTCGTAGACCTCGGTGATGGTTCCCACCGTGGAGCGGGGGTTGCGGGAGGCCGACTTCTGATCGATGGAGATGGCGGGGGACAGGCCTTCGATGAAGTCGACATCGGGCTTGTCCATCTGGCCCAGGAACTGGCGGGCGTAGGCCGACAACGACTCGACATAGCGGCGCTGGCCCTCGGCGTAGATGGTGTCGAAGGCCAGCGAGGACTTCCCCGAACCGGAGAGCCCGGTGAAGACGATGAGTTCTTCGTGCGGCAGTTCGAGGTCCACACCACGGAGATTGTGCTCGCGGGCTCCTCGAATAACGATCTTGTTGGTCACGTGGCTTCATGCTACCCGCTCGGTCCGACATCGAATCCGTCGATTCGGCGCTCACGCCGCCTGGGAGCCGCGGTTCTGACACTCAGCCCACCGGGGCGGCGGCCGATGGCTTCCCGTGGTGCTGCACGGACCATCTCGAGATCGACCGGACGGCAATCTGTCGCTACACGCCATGGCTCTGGCCGTGGTACTGGCCATGATGTTCCCGCTGGTGGTGGAGGACACCGTGTGGTCGGCCGACGTGGGTGCGTTGCTGTATCAGAGCTCCCGGCTAGCCGAGGGCCGGGGCTGGTTGGTCGACCACCCGTTCCCCGCCGCCGACCCCGACGGTGGTTGGTTTCCCCTCCATCTTTCATGGCTGGCCGACCCCGACACCGCCGGCGAGGGCTACGTGGTGCTGGCCAAGCACCCCGTCTTGACCTGGCTGGTTGCCGGCCTGGTGAATCTGGGAGGACTGCGGGCCGTCGTCGCCCTCTCCACCCTCGGCACACTGGCCGCCGCCGTGGCCACGGCCCACCTGGTCCGCCGTGTCGAGCCGGATCTGGCCCCGGCCGCTCTCTGGTTCACGGGCCTGGCCAGCCCGCTGCTGTTCGACGGCTATATCGGCTATGCCCACACCGTCGCCGCCGCCGCCCTGGCCTGGGCCGCCGTGCTGGTACTGTCGGTGCTGGACGGCATCGACGACGGCGCCGGGCCGGGTGCGAGCGTTCCCGGTGTGGCCGCCGCACTTGGTCTGATTGCGCTGGCCTGTCTGGTCCGGACCGAAGCCGCCTTCGCCGTCGGGGCACTGGCGGTCGCCGTCATCGTCGATGGCCCGTTCTCGGCTCGTGCCAACCGAACAGGGCCGGGAAGGCGGTCCCGTTTGATCGTGAGCCGGGGGGTAATCGGCGCCACAATCGCCCTGATCGGGGTCGGCACCGTCATCGCCGATCGCCGGGCCGCGGTGGACTTCGTGGCGACAGCCAACCCGGCGTGGCGGTCCGAATCATTGGACTTCTGGCCGGCTCGGTGGGCCGGGCTGCAACAGACCTGGCTGTCCCCGGGCCGTGGCCCCGAGAACGTCTTGATCGCCCTATCGACCGGAGCCGTCCTGGCCCTGGGTTGGCTGGCCCGACGTCGAGTCGAATCCTCAATCGTCACCATGTTCGGGGTGCTGGCCGTGGTCGCCGTCGCCGTGCGATGGCTGGTGGGCTCACCGCCCCTGGTCACGGGCCTGATCATGGCCTTTCCCTCTATGTTCGCCGCCCTGTTGACCGTGCGGGCCGACACCGTGATTCGAGACCGAACGGTGCGGATCACCCTGATCGCCTTCACCGTGTTCGCCGGAAGCGTACTGGCCACCCAGTATCCGTTCGGCGGTGTCTCGGAATGGGGTGGTCGCTACTTCGCCGTCGGCCTACCGTTGGCCATCGCCGCCGCACTTCCGGCCGCAGCCACGACCCTGGCCGGGTTGTCGCCGGCTCCCCGCCGTACGATCGTGGTCAGCGTGGTTGCGGCGGCACTGCTGCTGAACGCCCTGGGACTGGTCGGCCTACGTTCGGTCCGGCACGCCACCGAGAAGCTGAACGACCGGGTGGCGGCGGCGACGGTGCAAGCCGATCCCGGCGACGGCGGCCGGCCCGTGGTCGTCACCACCGTGCCGCTGGCCGGTCGTGTCGCCTGGCAACAGATCGATCACGGTCGATGGCTGCTGGTCGATAGTGACGAGTTGCCCAAGGCCGGGGACCGCCTGGCCGCCCTCGGTATTCGGTCCTTCGTCCTGGTCAGCTTCGAACCGGATAGCGACGTCGACCGGCTCACCGACCACTATCGACCCGATGCCCTGGCCTTCCCCGATCCGGCCCAGGAGGGAGGGCAGGCCACGGAGCTGGCCACCATTGAGCGGGCCGTGGTCGTGCTGCAGCGCAGCGACCCCTGAGAGAGCGCCGAGCCGGACTATCACGGCAGCGCCGTGGCGCCTACACCATCTGGCGCAGTTCCCGCCTCAGTTCCTTGATCTCGTCACGGAGCCGGGCTGCGTATTCGAATCGAAGGTCGGCCGACGCCTCCATCATCTCATCCTCGAGCGTGTCGATGAGGCGCTGCAGTTGGTCCTCCGGGAGTTCCGCCAGCTCCTTCAGGCGCTTCTCTTCGTCGGGCCGGCGCTTGCGCGTGCCCTGGCCCGGCACCGGCGCTACGTCCTGCTGAGGTCGGATGAGCGACAGAATATCGGTTACGGCCTTGCGGATGGTCTTGGGGTCGATGCCGTTGGCCTCGTTATAGGCCATCTGTAGACCACGACGACGGTTGGTCTCCGAGATGGCGCTCTGCATGGACGGCGTCATCTGATCGGCGTACATGATGACCCGGCCATCGACGTTTCGAGCCGCCCGGCCGATGGTCTGGACCAGGGACGTCTGGGAACGGAGGAAGCCCTCCTTGTCGGCGTCGAGAATGCACACCAACTGCACCTCGGGCAGATCGAGGCCCTCACGGAGCAGGTTGATGCCGACCAGGACGTCGAACTCACCGAGGCGAAGCCCCCGAAGAGTTTCGATGCGCTCCAGGGTGTCGATCTCGGAGTGCAGGTAGCGAACCCGGATCCCCTGCTCGACCAGGTAATCGGTCAGATCCTCGGCCATCTTCTTGGTCAGGGTGGTGACCAGCACCCGACCATCGCGCTCCACCACCCCGGCGATCTCATCCATGAGATCATCGATCTGGCCCTTGGTGGGGCGGACCATGATCTCGGGGTCGATCAGACCGGTGGGACGAACAATCTGTTCCACCACAGTGGTGGAGTGCTCGAGCTCGAATGGTCCCGGAGTGGCCGACAGGAAAACCACCTGATTGACCATCTCCAGCCACTCGTCGAAGCGCAGCGGCCGGTTGTCGGCAGCCGACGGAAGGCGGAAACCGTGCTCGATCAGAGTGTCCTTGCGGCTCCGGTCACCCTCGTACTGGCCGTGGAGCTGGGGAATGGCCACATGGCTCTCGTCCAACACCATGAGATAGTCGTCGGGGAAGAAGTCGAGCAGGGTGAACGGACGCTCGCCGGGCCGACGGCCGTCGATGTGACGGCTGTAGTTCTCGATGCCGTTGCAGAACCCCATCTCCTGCATCATCTCCAGGTCGTACTGGGTGCGCATCCGCAGCCGCTGGGCCTCCAGCAACCTCTGCTCCTTCTCCAGGTGGGCCAGCCGCTCCTGGAGCTCCGCCTCGATCCCCTCGATGGCACGCTGCATGCGCTCATCGGAGGCCACGTAGTGGGAGGCGGGGAAGATGACGAGTTCGTCCAGCGTGTCGAGGCGTTCCCCGGTGACCGGGTCGACGGTGGTGATGGTCTCGATCTCGTCGCCGAACAGCTCGAGCCGGACGATGAACTCCTCATAGGCGGGGTGGATCTCGATGGTGTCACCCCGAACCCGGAACCGGCCCCGCACCAGGTTCATGTCGTTGCGTTCGTACTGCATGTCGACCAGCCGGGTGAGGATGGCCCGCTGATCGTGCTCCTCCCCCGCCCGCAGCACCAGCAGCTTCTTTCTGTACTCGGCCGGCGATCCCAGGCCGTAGATGCACGACACCGAGGCCACCACGATGGTGTCGGGGCGAGTCAGCAGGGCCGAGGTGGCGGCATGGCGAAGCCGGTCGATGTCGTCGTTGACCGACGAGTCCTTTTCGATATAGGTGTCGCTGGCCGGCATGTAGGCTTCGGGCTGGTAGTAGTCGTAATAGCTGACGAAGTACTCCACACGGTTGTACGGGAAAAACTCCTTGAACTCGTTGGCCAGCTGGGCGGCCAACGACTTGTTGGGGGCGATGACCAGGGTTGGTTTCTGTACCGCCTCGATGGTCCAGGCAATCGTGGCCGACTTGCCCGATCCGGTGATACCGAGCAGGGTCTGCATGCGGTCGCCGGCCTCGATGCTCCGGGTCAGCTCCTCGATGGCCTTCGGTTGGTCTCCGGCCGGACGGTACTCCGACACCATTTGAAACGGGGGCACGACTCCACCCTATCCGGGACCACCGACAGCCTCGTCTAGAGCGGGACTCCGTCGGGGGGTGGCCACGGTGTGGGGTCGAGATCGAGTATCCAGTGCCAACACCGTTCCACCTCGGCATCCAGATCCTGGAGAGTGCCGCTGTTGTCGATCACGAAATCAGCCAGGGCAAGCCGATCCTCCCGAGCGGCCTGGGACGCAATCCGAGCCTCTACATCGGCCCGGGAGAAGCCCCGGTGGGTTACCAACCGTTCGATGGCCAGCTCGACGGGAACATCGACGACGATCACCCCGGAGGTACCTCGCCGTCCGCCACCCCATTCCACCATGAGCGGCAGATCCTGAACCACGACGGTGTCGGCCGTGGCCACCTTCGAGATCTGCTCGGCCATGTCGGCCCTGACCGCCGGGTGGACGATGGCCTCCAACGCCTTCAGCTCGGCCCTGGACTCCTCGCTGTCACCGAAGACGATTCCGGCCATTGCCGCCCGATCCAGACCGCCGTCGGCCGACACCACACGGTCGCCCCACCGTTCGACCATGGCGTCGAACACCGGGCGCCCCGGCTTCTGCAGCTCCCGAACCGTGGCGTCGGCGTCGACGATGACGGCACCCCGGCCGGCCAGCCGCCGGGATACCGAGGATTTACCCGAACCGATCCCCCCGGTCAGCGCCACCAGAATCACCTCGAGCACGGTACCAGACGGTCGGACCGGAACCCGGGAACCCCGACGGAGGCACGGTCGTCACCATGGGTCCAATTCCTCACATTCGCCGACCCGGGGCCGATCTCTGCAGTAGGTCGGGACACCCGGACAAACCGGTCCGACCGCCCCGATCGACATCACGAAGGGACAATGCTGCAGTGCTTCCTCGCACCGACATGAATGGCAAAAGGCCTATGGATGGAACACCACGCCCAGGAACAGAACAGGCCAACGGCACTTCAGCCCGGCGATCGATCCGGGTGATGCTGGCCGACGACCACCGGATGCTGCGGGAAGGCCTGCGCCGCACCCTCCAGGACCTTGGTTTCGATGTTGTGGCCGAGGCCCGAAACGGCCTCGAAGCGGTCGATCTGGCCGCCGCCATTCAGCCCGATGTGATCCTCATGGATGTGGAGATGCCGGAGCTGGGAGGCATCGAGGCCACACAGCAGCTCAAGGAACGGCTACCCGGGACCTTCGTGGTGATGCTCACCATGCACGCCGACCAACAAATTCTCACCGAAGCCATCCGAGCTGGAGCCAGCGGCTACCTGGTCAAGGACTGCAGCATCGACGAGATCGCCTCGGCCATCGACGCCGTGGTCACGGGCGAGACCGCCCTGTCGCCGCGACTGGCCGCCACCATGCTGGCCGAGGTCCGACGTCAGGAGTCCTCCAGCCAGACCGAGCGGGTGATCAGTCCCCGGGAGGAGGAGGTTCTCCAGCTGATCGCCGACGGCTGCTCCACCCCCGAGGTGGCAGAGCAGTTGTTCATCAGTCAGAAGACGGTCAAGAACCACCTGGCCTCTATCTATCAGAAGCTCGACGCCCGGGACCGCACCCAGGCCGTGCTCCAGGCGGTGCGCATGGGCATCGTCAGCCTGAACTAGGCCCAAGGTTCATGCCGTTGCCGGGGTCAGGCCCCGGCCCGGGTCTCTTCGGTTTTCAAGGTTCAGGTGTGGAGCGGCGCGAGTCTGCCGGTTCAGGCCACGGCCTGTACGTGGTCGCAGTGTGGACGCCACCCCGAGTTTGGCTGAGCCAAACTCGCCTTCCATTTGTTATCGGGATCACAGTTTTGCCGGGCGTTGCCCGGCAAACCCGAGTTCGCCTGCGGCGAACATCGCCGGATCTGGCGTTGACTGGGCGAGTTTGCCGTCCGGCAAACTCGGGTTGGACTTGCGAAGCAAGGCCAAACCTCGTTCTCATCCAGTCCGGGAACCCCCGGGCTTTGACCGACATGTCGATCACCCTGGACTTCTCGTCGAGCACGATCCGTTCGAACTCAGCCACCGCAGTGGCCACGAACGCGAGATCCGGGTGGATCGGTGTCCCATCAATGCGTTCACACCGGTAGTCCGGATCATCCCGATCGATGTCGAGTACCGGTCTGTCCGGGTCGACGAACCGCTCCAAGAAGTTCTCCAAGATGCGCTGGCCGATGACCAGGTTCACCAGCGGGGTGGTGGTGGCCGACCCGGGCGCTTCAGCCCCACCCACAACCAGGCCGACCAGGGCTTGGCCCCGCCGCCGGTTGAGGGTGTCGGCCTTGCCGGGCCCTTCAGATTGTTGGCGGAACAGGCGCTGCATCTCATCACCCAACGCAGTGCCCACCGCAGCGGCCGACAGCGGGTCGAGGTGGAACCGGCCGTCGATGGACCCGTCGGTGTTGGTGTTCCAGGTACACGAGGTCTTCTTGACCTGTTCGGTCACCTCGTCGGACGTGGTGTGGTTGATCAACCACACCGTGAGCCGGTTGGTGAACTCCACAAAATCGTGATCCCGGGCAGCAGCCACCAACTCGTCCTGGGACGCCACGAGGGCTTCCCGCCGGTCAGGTGTGTCCAAGCTCTTCAACTCTCGCAGGTGCCGCAGGGTCAACAACCCCGTCGGCAGCCGCCGCAGCGAAGACCGGCAACTGGTCGAGCCATCGCCCGGTCCGGGCGATGGCGTGGATCTCCCGTGCCGGCGCCCCGGTTTCGGCCGCCACCACCTGCGATGCGGTTCGGAACCCGAGCTCACGCAGCACCCCGGGCGCTTCGGACGCCGAATCGGCGGCCGCCAACACCGCAGCCCGTACGTCGTCGATCCGGGCCGACAGTTTCTGCAGACGGCAGGCTCGGTCCAGCAGCTCGGCCACAGGGAGGCAGTCCAGGTCGGTTGCCGCCATGGCATCGAGAGCGGTCTCCAACAGCGTCAGATCGTCACTGTGTGGTTCTGATGGCAACCCGCCGTGATTCATGCCTCCACTATAGCAAACGTACGTTCGATACACAAGCAGTTCTGGTTATGATTGGTTGAAGCCGTCAATCCAGCTTGCTAGAGCGTGGGCGTCCGCCGGGGCGAAAACCTCGCCACGTGGAGGCGTGACTCGCTGATAGCCACCTCGTCAACCTGAACCCAGAACCCCTGGAACCCGACTCGCAAAACCTCCACAATCCCTCAACGCCGAATGCCGAGTCCCCTGGCGTGGTGGGATTCGGGGTTGGTCCACCATAGGGTGAGCCACCGGCGTGATGCTAGGTGTGTACCTGCAAGTGCACACCAAAGGAGATCACACCGATGGCTCTGTCTGAGTCTGCCATAGACGAACTGTTGAACGCGATCGATGCCGGCGACGGCACCGATCTAATCCGAGATCTGGTCCGCTGGCTGGTCCAGGAGTTGATCGAGGCCGAAGCCGCCGCGGCAATCGGCGCTGGCCACTACGAGCGCACTGGGGAACGGTTGACGCACCGTAACGGGCACCGGCTTCGGGTGTGGTCGACCAAAGCCGGGGCCGCGTTGCCGGTAAACGGAGAACCTCCTCGGCACGATCCCCAAGGCGCACACCGAGATGGTCGCTGCGGTGCTCCGGTCGATCTTCCCCCAAGCCAGCACCGAAGAGGTCGACGCCCGCTGGGACGAAGTCACCGACATCTTCGATGGGCACGGCTTCACCAAAGCCGCCGAATCCATGCGACAGGCCAAGACCGACGTGTTGGCGTTCAGCATTACTCGCTGAACTCTACCAACCCCGCCATACCGAACCCCAAGCCTCACTCGAGGCCTCACACCGAGCATCCCCGGGCTCACCAAAACCCCACCACTCCGCTCAGTGTCATTCTCTTGGGTCAGCGCCGAGGCTGATGATTGTCTTGCTGCTCGCTCAACCACGCCATGCCCCGTCTCGGTGGCCAAGTCCCGTCTTGCGGCCGGTGGCACGATGTGGACCGTCCGGCGTGGCTTGCTAGGAGCGTGGCATCGCCCCCCACGGAGGTGTGCCCACCGACCGGTCCTCGTGTTTCGTCGGGCTGGATACCGACCAAGCGACTTCGAGACCGACGGCATCGAGAGGCAAGGCGAGACAACCTGCGGAGTGGGTCGACGGTCGATCAACCTCGACAGTGGACAAACGCAGTGCCGGCACGACGACAGGCGACGATCCAACCCTCGTCCCGGTACGTGATCTCCCAGGCCGGCGATTCCCCCAGCCAGCGGGTCAGGCCACGCTCGGACTCCCACACCACCACGTCGGCTCCAACCGTGTCCAGAACCGTTCCGTAGTCACCGCCGTCGAGCAGTTCGAGATGGGCCTTCGTCCGGTCCAGCGGGTAGAAGTCGAAGCGGTCATCGATGAAGGTCGAGGCTGAACGGCCATAGCGGTAGGTCAGGTAGTTGCCCACACCGTCGCGATGGACGAGAGATGTCACCGCACCGACGCCGACCAAACCTTGCCGTTCGAGCACATCGATGGCGTCCACCGGGTACCGGTCGAACACCAGCGGAGGTCGGGTCACGGTCAGTGCCAATCCGACGATGGCACCGACCGTGGCCAGTACGGTCAACACCGCCGCCACCGGCGACCGTTGCTCGCCCGTCTCGGAACCGACCAGATTCCTGAGTGCCGGGGCGATCATGATCACCACCACCATGGCGGCAGGTACGAGATTACGTACGGCAAGAAACCCGAAGCCGTAGAACACGATGGCCGGCACAAGGTCAACCCATAGGGCCCGCTTCCGGGCGGCCAGGACGAGAGGAACGACCAGGGCCAGGTACAGCAACTGCCCTGCGGAGTCGAACCGGGCGGCCTGCCACTCGACCACGCCCTCCAGGCTCTGGCGCGACGACAGGAGACGCAGCGGGAACCACCACAGTCGGGGGCCGAGCGGGTTGAGGCCGGAGACCAGGAAGCCGGCGGCGCTCCAGGCCGCCAGTGACCACGGGGCCGATCGAATCGACCCCTCGTCGATGGCGGAGCCGATCAGGACCAAGACAATCAGGGCGGCAGCCAAAGGGAACGAGCCGTGGGCGTTGACCCAGATCCAGATCGTCGGAACAAGCATCCACGGTGGCAGCCGATGGCGGACCACTGCCAGCACAACGAGCAGACAGGCGAGTCCGATCATGAGTGGTCGGGGCGACCAGTACGAGGCTCCGAGCACCAATGGAATCGTGGCCAGCGCCATTCGGGTCACCAGCTGGCGGCACGGCCCGACCAAGGCCCAGATCCCGGCGACCAGAACTGCGGCCAGCAGGCCGTGGAACACAGGCAGGGCCCAGAGTCCGAACACGACCTCGAGGCCGTGGTACACGGCGCTGGCCAGCCAGCTCTGAACCGTCCACGGCTGCCCGGCGAAGTCGGCCGAGTACGGATCCGTCACCGGCACCGAGCCGGTATCGGCCATCAGCCGACCGGTGGCGAGATGGGTCAGGAAGCTGTTGTCACCGATCGGTCGGGAGCCGATTGCGAACCCGAGGACGGCGAGGGCCGACCCGAATCCGGTTGCCATCGTCGGTCGCCACCGCTGCCGCGGCGCGTGCCGTGCCCGGCGATCGGCCGGTCGGACGAAGCCCCCGGGCACTGAGCCGGAGGCTCGATGGGCGGGCCCCGTGTCGGTGGCCGTCATGGCCGCTCCGTCAACCCAGGGTTTCGACGATGCTGATCATTGCCGGCCCGAGAATGACCACGAACAGGGCGGGAAAGATACAAAAGACCATGGGAACCAGCATCTTCACCGGTGCCTTCTGAGCCCTCTCCTGGGCCAGCTGGCGGCGCTTGATCCGCATCTCGTCGGCCTGCGACCGAAGCACCCGGCCGATACTCACGCCGAACTTGTCGGCCTGGATCATGGCCATGACGAAGGAACGGATCTCCGGAATGTCCATCCGATCCTGCAGGCCTCGCAAGGCGTCGGCCCGGGTCGAGCCGGCACTGGTCTCGCCCAAGACCCGGGCGAACTCCTCCGACAGCTCGCCGGGCACATTGTGGATGACCCGATCCAACGCCTGCTCGAAACCAAGACCGGCCTCAACGGAGATCACCAGCAGATCGAGAACATCAGGAAGCGAGCGCTGGACCGAGCGCTGCCTGGTTTCGACCTTGGCGTTCAGCCTGGAGTTGGGACCCATGACAAGGCCGGCCACACCGACCACACCCAGCAGCAACTGCAACATACCCGACAGGTTCAGGGGGTTGACGATGAAGACCACGATGAGCCACACCGGAGTCATCACGAGGAGCAGGATTCGTGTGGCCAGGAACCGTTCGACCGCCGTACTGGATGTGATGCCGGCCTGGAGATGTTTGTGTTCCACCTGTTCGACATAGTCGGGGGGATTGAATCGACCCCCCAGTCGGCTGAATGCGGCCACGATCGGCCCGAGGATGCGCTGGTGAAGGGGCGCCAGAAGTTCCTTCTCCCGCTGATCCTCGATCTGGAAGCCGTCGAGCTGACGCAGCGTGCTGCGAGCAACCGACCGCTCCTCCATCTGGGCGAGGATGAGGTAGGCCCCCAGCCCGATGGCCGCCACCAGTCCGACGACGAAGGCCTCTGCAGGAATGGATGTCAGGAAACTAGGCATCGATTGTTATCACTTTCTTCATCCACAACAACCCGATCAGACCACTCACAGCGGCCAGACCCAGCAGGATCAGTCCGAGGGTGCGGGTGAACAGGATCTCGACGTAGTCGGGATTCATGATCCACAACACCAATCCGAGGCCCGGTGGCATCATCGACAGGATCAGGGCCGACACCCGACCCTCGGCCGTGAGCGCCGCCACCTCCCGGGTCAGGCGCTCCCGCTGCACCATGGTCTCGGCCACGGTCATGAGCAACTCGTTGAGATTGCCGCCCACTTCTCGCTGGATGCCGATGGCCATGACCGCCCAACCGAAGTCATCGGATCCCAACCGCTCGGCCACGGCGCCCAGGGCCTCGTCGAGTTCACGCCCGAGCTGAGCCTCGGTCATGGCCCGGCGAAGCTCCCCGCCCATTGGATCGGCGATCTCCTTGGACACGGCGTCGATGCCCTGGGGCAATGAGTAGCCGGCTCGGAGGGTTCCGGCCAGGAGCTGAAGGGCATCGGGGAGCTGGGCCTCGAAGCGTTTCAGCCTTCGCTTGGCCATCATCCCGATGACGACGAAGCCGACCACACCGGCGATGATGCCGAGCAGCATGCCGCCGAAGAAGCTTCCGGACACCACGGTCACCAGACCAAAGATGGCCAGAGCAAAACCGATGAGGAAGAACATGGCCTCCCCGGCTCGAATCGGGATGTCGGCCCGCTCCAACATCTCTTCGATACGACCCAGAAAACCTCGCCGTTCGGCGAACGACTCGGTGAATTCAACCGCCCGTTGGATCATGGCGGTGTGGACCATCAGCTCCTGGATCTGCTCCTCCGGCAGTTCCTCGCCCTCGGCATATCGGGCCAGGAGGCGATCAAGCGACTCCTCACCTTTGATGAACATCGATCCCAGGGACCAGACGGCCATGGCGATGCCGAGGAAGGCGAGGGCGATCGACAGATAGAGGAAGACAGGAGAACCGAAGAAGGCCAACCGGCCCGGCTCCGGTGTCTGGTAGGGAGACAGCTGCAGTGGATTCGTGGTCAGTATTCCTTCTGCGTAGCTGAAGGTGGTCGATCGTTCGCCGATGGCCACGGTGACATTGGCCGGTTCGGTTTCGGGCTCGGCCGGGGCGAAGCTGACAATGGTGCGGTCACGAGCCAGTGCAACGGCATCGCTCATGGCCGCCCCCAGGGCGCTCGAAGTGTCGACGGAGTCGTTCTCACCGTCGACCGAAGGGGCAGAACCTACAACCAGCCCGTGCCCTCCGGCCTGTCCGATGATCGTCGACAGGCGATCCGGGACGGCATCTCTGGCTACCACGACGAGCTGGGATCCTGCTTGTACCAGGCCGGCCGCGGCCGACGCCACGGTTCCGGTCGAGGCGTCGTCGGGACGGCCGGCGAACACGACAACCGTTCTCATCGGTGACGGCTCGTTGGAGAACAGCTGGCCAGCTCGGTTGACGCCGTCGACGAGGGCTGAGCCCCGCTCGGCCACCAGCCGCCTCAATGCCACCTCCAGACGGGCCGTGGAGGATGTCAGCGGAAGCTGCAGTTCGGCCGTGCGTCCGGCACTGACCAGACCGACCCTGGTACCGGGGGGCAGATCGGCGACGGCCTCGACAATGGCGATCCGGATCGACCTGTCGGTGCCGTCGGCGGCATTGGTGTTGTCGGTGTCGACCACGAACACGATCTCGGCTTGCCATCCGGCGTCGGTGGCCGAGGTGACGTCGCGGACGGCGATGTCCTCGTTGCCTCTCGTCACCGCCACCTCGGATCGGTCGAGCTCACCACCGGCCCCAAACAAGACGGCCTGGACATCGTCTCCGGTGGCATCGACCATGGTCGCCTCGATCGGTACCTGCGTTGGGTCGGCCTGGGCCGACACCGATGCCACCGGCACCATCGAAACCACGAGTGCGGCCATGGCGAGCAGCAGGACCATCCCCCGGTGTCGGGCCGGCGACATGGTTCTCATCGTCGGCCTCGATTCATGGCGGTTCCCTCTCCTCCGCTGGGAGCGAACATCTCGGGACCGAGTCGGATCCCGTTTTCGGCCAGCTTCTCGGAGAACTTGGGCCGGACCCCCGTCGGTTTCAGCTGGCCTTTGAATCGGCCCTGTTCATCGACACCGGCCGAGAAGTCGAACAGAAAGATGTCCTGGAGGGTGATGATGTCGCCCTCCATACCCGCCACCTCGGTGATATGGGTGATACGGCGGGAACCGTCCCGGAGGCGTTGGAGCTGCACGATGCAGTCCACAGCCGACGAGATCTGTTCCCGAATGGCCCGAACCGGAAGGTCGTAACCGGCCATCAGGACCAGCGTCTCCAGACGGGAAAGCGAATCCCTCGGGTTGTTGGCGTGAAGGGTGGTCAACGAGCCGTCGTGGCCGGTGTTCATGGCCTGCAGCATGTCCAGAGCCTCGCCGGACCGGCACTCGCCGACCACGATCCGGTCGGGCCGCATACGCAAGGTGTTCTTGACCAGATCTCGAATGGTGATCTCGCCCTTGCCTTCGATGTTGGGAGGTCGGGTCTCCAACGACAGGACGTGCTCCTGGTTGAGCTGGAGCTCCTTTGCATCCTCGACGGTGATGATGCGCTCACCATCGGGAATGAAGGAGGACAGCACGTTGAGGGTCGTCGTCTTACCGGTACCGGTACCGCCGGAGACAACGACGTTGAGCTTGCCCACGATGCAGGCCTGAAGGAAACGGGCGGCATGCACGCTAAGGGTGCCGAACCGGATCAGGTCGTCGATTCGGAGCGGGTCGGCCGAGAACTTCCGGATCGTCAGGAACGGTCCACCGATGGCCAGGGGCGAGATGACGGCGTTCACCCGGGAGCCATCGGGCAGGCGGGCGTCACACAATGGTGAGGATTCGTCGATCCGACGACCGACCTGGGCCACGATCTTGTCGATGATCCGCCGAAGATGGAGTTCGTCGACAAAGGTCACGTTCTCCACCGACAGCTTGCCGCTGCGTTCCACGAAGATCCGATCGGGCCCGTTGCACATGACCTCGGAGACATCATCGTCTCGCAACAGCTTGTCGATCGGACCGTAGCCAAGGATGTCATCGGAGACATCCTGGATCAGCTGGGCCTTGTCGGCCGCCGAGATGGGAGCCCGCTCCTGGGCCAGCGCAGATTGCAGCGCGTCCCGGACCTTGCGTCGCAGCTCGTCCTCCGACAACCGCTTGTCGTACAGGATCGGACCCAGTTCCTCGATCAGCGAACTATGGATGCGGTGCCGCAGTTCGTCGAGGCTGCGGTTACGTCCGGCCATCTTGTTCTGGGGGCCGGGGGCCCCCTCGTTCAGCCGTTCATAGAGGGACATCAATAGCTCCTAGATCCAGTAGGACGGGGTTCGGACGGGCCGACAGGGCGGTCGACGGTTCGGGGTGAGAGGTTCCGGTGATGCTTCGGGACACGTGACGACAGGTGTGGGCTCCGGCGTCAGCCGAAGAACTTCCTCAGTCCCTGGCTCTGGCTCGAGGCCGAGTTGACCGGGCCCTCGAGGAAGCGAGCGGCCAGCTGCTCGAAAGCGCGGGCCACATTGCTCTTGGGGGCCGACAGCACGACCGGGGAGCCCTTGTTGACCGAGATGGGAACAAGGACGTCGGACGGAACATGGGCTGCCGTCTCGATACCCAGCGACCGTTCGACCTCGCTGACGTCGAGTTTGACCTTGGAGTCCGCCCGATTGAGGAGCAGGTGGAGCCGCTCCTTGGGCACATTGAGCAGCGAGAGGGTGCTGAAGCCGATCTTGACATTCTTGATATTGGGAATGTCGAGGCCGGCGACCAGGACGATCTCGTCGCTGGCTTCAATCACATTGAGCACCACGTCGCTGAAGATGGCCGGCAGGTCCACGACCACGTAGGCGGCAAACGTCCTGATCACCTCGATCAACCGAGCCATGTGGGCTCCCGAGATCTGATCGGCGAATGTCGGTTCGGCCGGTGCGGCCAGGACCAGCAGTCCGCTGGGCTCGTGCAGCGTCATGATCTCCCGCAGCATCTCGGAATCGACCGACTCCATCTGGGCCACGGCGTCGACCACGGTGGTCTCCGGGTAGAGCTTGAGCATGACGGCGACGTCGCCGAATTGCAGGTGTCCGTCGACCAGGACAACCGGGCGGTCACAGTTTCGGGCCAGGGTGACCGCCAGATTGGTGGCCGTCACGGACTTGCCCGAGCCGCCCTTGGTGGAGAAAACGCTGATGACCCGACCGAGCTCCCCGCTCGGTACCACCGCTTGGTCGGCGGCCCCCGTTCGAGCCGTATGGGCCTCGACCGGCCGCAGGGCCTCGGCCACCCTCTCGACCGTTTCCAACAATTGATCCCGCTCGATGGGTGCCGACAACACGTCCTTGACGCCGACACGAAGGGCTTTGTGGAGCAACTGGGTTGTCAGCTCGGAGGTCACGAGCACGGTTCCGACATTCGGCCGGGTGCGGGCCCATTCCTCGATATGGGTCATATGTTCGGGGGTGGCGCAGGACGGACCCAGCACCACGACACGGACGTCTCCGGTCAGCAGGTGTTCCATCTCGATCAGATCGGCGGCCTCGTCGACCGGATGCTCGAACAGGGCGACCAGGTAGTCCCGGACCGCATTGTCGCTGTCGACCACGGCCACCCCGGATCCGGTCGACACCGGTGACTCCGGTTCGGCCACGGCCAGCCCACTGTCGAAGTCGTCGAAGCTGGAATCGAAGGTCGAGAAATCGTAGTCCGTCATCAGCCTTCCCCTCCTTCGGTGGTGGGGGTCCCGGGTTCGGTCGCGTCCGGCTCAGGTTCCGGTTCGGGGATGGGTGTCGGCTCCGGCTCGGGACCGGACAGATCACCGGGTCCGGCGTCGCTGTCGTTGGAACCGGTACTTGGGGCGACACCGATGCGATCGCCGGCATCGCCGTCGAAGGCCAGCGCGCTCGCCTCGCTGGCCGGGTCGTCAACACCCTCGACGCCCTGGTACGGAGTGAGACGGCTCGAACTCTCTCCCGGTAGCACCTGGGTGGTCGGGTCGAGCGGGAGCATGGCCCGCGGCTCGTAGTCATCGGGAACCAGCGACAGATAGAGGCTGTCACGGCCCACGTTCAGAATGACCTGTGCTGCCTCAGGAGGTACGGCCAGGGTGATGAGACCCTGGGCCTGTCCCGGCGCTGCATCATCCTCGACGGTGGTCTGTCCGAGATCGGGGGTGAGCCGCGATCCCACGGCCAGGACCTCGGCCTTCTGGTACACCATGCGGGTCTCCACCGGATACAGGTCGGTGATCAAGGGCCGGGTGGCGTCGTTCTCGGCCAGCTCGGCCGCCAGCTCGGCGGTGGCTGCCGGTGTCAGCGCGAGCGGCGGGTCGTTGTCGAAGAACGGTACGTCCCACTCCCGTTCCAACATGATGTTCACGAAGTCGCCGGGCTCAATCAGGTAAGCGGCGCCCCGTACTTGGTCGACACTGATCGTCACCGTGACCAGGCCACGTTCCTCCAGCCGATCGGTGATTCCGGTGTTGACGATGCTGGGGGAAACGAAGCTGCCGGTGACGATGGGAATATTCACCGGCAGATCCGCAACGGCCACCAGGCCGGCGAGCTCGGTGGCCGGGTCCCGGACCGCGGTGGCCGGTCGAAGCTTCTGGGCCACCAGTTCCCTGCCCAGCAGGTTCTGATCGAGTGCGTCCTCGACCGATGTTCCCTTGGGGACGGGGGCCTTGGCAACCCACACCTCGATGGGCGAGCTGGCCTCCCCGGCCCCGCTCTCCGCGTTCTTGACGTAGTTGAGCAGGCCAAGCGCAGCGAAAGCACCAAGTGCCACCGCAACAATCAGGATCACCGTCCGTCGTGAACTCACGACACTCTCCTCGGTCATGGCAGCAAGACGCTGCCTCGCTTACTTGGAATCCTCATCGGCGATAGCGAAGCACGTGCTTAGCGATTGCCGGCAGAAATCGAAAACGACAGAGGCCACCGGAGGATCTCCGGTGGCCTCTGTCGTTGTTTTGACCGATCTTTCCAGGCCGTCGGTGGCGACCCGGTGGCGGTAGACGGCCTAGGTTCCTCGAGCGGGACGAATGATCCTCAGACCATCGGCCCCTGCCGCAACGGGATCAGGCCGATTCGTCGCCCGCCTCGGACTTGGCCGGCTCGTCACCTTCCAACTCGGCGTAGTACTCGGCCCACGCCTGTTCCACATCGGGGTCGACCTCACTCGGGCCGATGTAGTTGCCCTCGTCGTCGAAGGCGTGCTCGCCGAAGTGCTCCTGGTACTCCTGAGCCACGACGCCACCTTCGGCGGCCTGCTTGATGGACAGGCTGATGCGGCGACGCTGCAGGTCGATGTCGATGATCTTGACCCACAGCTCCTCGCCCGGGGTCACGACCTGCTCCGGCAGGTCGATGTGGTGGGCTGACATCTCCGAGATGTGGACCAGACCCTCGATTCCCTCGCCCACCTGGACGAAGGCACCAAAGGGTACGAGCTTGGTGACCCGGCCGTACACCAGCTCACCGACCTGGTGGGTGGAGGCGAACTCCTGCCACGGATCCTGCTGGGTGGCCTTGAGGGACAGGCTGATGCGCTCCCGGTCGAGATCGACCTCGAGCACCTGGACCGTGACCTCGTCACCGACCGATACCACCGAACCCGGATGGTCGACATGCTTCCACGAGAGCTCGGACACGTGGATCAAGCCGTCCATGCCGCCGAGATCGACGAAGGCGCCGAAGTTGACCACCGACGACACCACACCGGTGCGGATCTCGCCCGGTGTGAGGTTGGTGAGGAAGTTCTCCCGCTGCTCCTTCTGGGTCTCCTCCAGGTAGGCCCGGCGGGACAGCACGACGTTGTTGCGGTTCTTGTCCAGCTCGATGATCTTGGCCTCGATGGAACGACCGATGTAGGGCTGAAGATCGCGTACCCGACGGAGTTCGACCAGCGATGCCGGCAGAAAGCCTCGAAGCCCGATATCGACGATCAGACCGCCCTTGACCACTTCGATGACCGGGCCTTCGACCACCCCGTCGCGTTCCTTGATGGCCTCGATGGTGCCCCAGGCCCGCTCGTACTGGGCCCGCTTCTTCGACAGGAGGAGACGCCCCTCCTTGTCCTCCTTCTGAAGGACAAGCGCTTCGACCTGGTCGCCGATCGACACCAACTCGCCGGGATCGACGTCATTGCGGATGGACAGCTCACGAGCCGGGATCACGCCCTCGCTCTTGTAGCCGATGTCGACCAGGACCTCGTCGCGGTCGACCCGAACAACGGTGCCGTGCACCATCTGGCCGTCGTCGACCACCACCATGGAAGCGGCGTAGGCGTCATCGAGCGAACCCTCGAGATCGTTGGCGGTTATCTGGCGGGGAACATACTCGTCGGCCGAGGCGTCGGCCGCCTGTTCGGTCACGCTCGACTGTTCGATGGGCTGATTGTCAGCGAGGGGATCGCTCATACTTGCTTCTGTTGTTACGTCGGTGGTCGACACGGATAGTGGAGATACTTTCTGATTATCGTCTGCCCGGCTGTTCATCGACTTCTCCGGGGCCCTGGATCGGATTGAGGGCACGCAAACGAGGGCGGGACGGTCCCGGCCACTGTTCAGGCTATCAGCAACTGGACCGCGAACAATAGGGTTCGACGGGTCGCCCGGTCACGGACTGTCGAACCACGAACCCATCACCGCCGGCGGCCGGCAACCAGCAGGAATTCGTGATCATCGGGAGTCGGGGGCCGCTCACCGTAGCGACCCGGGCTGACACCGTGCACCGCCAACGGATGGAGACCAACGGCACGGGCCATCAGTCGCAGTTCCCGCGGTGTGTAGCAGGTGGTCCACAGCTCGGCCGGCATTACTCGCCCGTCGTCATCCATGACCTCGGTGTGTTCATGGTTGACTCCGGACTCGGCGTCGAAGCTGTCGCCGTCGTCGCGATGTCGGGCCTGGAAGTAGGCGGAGAACGCCGAGACCATGACCAGCCCGCCGGGGCGGACGGCCCGGGCCATCGTGGTGAGAATGGGCTCATCGAGCTCGAGTATCGCCGGTGAGCGGGGCGCGGCCGGACCTCCGGACACGCCGAAGGCTCCCTGGCACAGGGAGACAACCAGGTCGAACGAGCTCGCCATATCGGGATGCTCGGCCAGCAGGTCCGTGGCGTCGACCCTCAGGAATCGACAGTGGGCCAGGCCCTGGGTGGTGGCGGCCTCGGTGGCGAGGTCGACGAAACGCTCGGCGATATCGACTCCGAGCACGGTGCATCCCCGTCGGGCCAGCGCCAGGCTGTGGCGACCGGGCCCGCAACCCACGTCCAGCACACGAAGACTCCTGCTCGCCGCCGGCCCACTCGTCGCACGGTCGGCCGACCATGCCCGCCGGGCCAACTCGAGGATGGTGTCGACCTCGTTGTCGGTGCCCTTGGTGAACGAGTAACGCAGATACGCCGACCCCATGTGGTCGGCCAACGGCTCGAACCAGTGACGGGAATCAGTCATCGTTGCCCCTTCGGGGCAATCCTCGCCACCATCAATCCTTGGCATCGGCCCAGGTTCGACCGAAGCTCAAGTTGACCTCGAGCGGGACCCGGAGATCGAACGCGCCCCCGAGATCGGCCAGCACCACCTCGGTCACCTTGTCCCGCTCGTCCGGCGGTACTTCGAGAATCACCTCGTCGTGGACCTGAAGCACCAGCCGGCTGGCGAACCCACCATCGGCCAGCGACCGATGGAGCCGGACCAGGGCGACCTTGAAAATGTCGGCGGCCAGCCCCTGAATCCCGGCGTTCATGGCCTGTCGTTCACCGGCCTGGCGGACATTGCGGTTGTCGCTCATCAGTTCGGGGATTGCCCGGCGCCGGCCGAACAAGGTCTCGGTGTAGCCCCGGTTGCGGGCCTCGGTGACGGTGGCCTCCATGTAGGCCTTCACCGCCGGAAAGCTCTCGAAGTAGGCGTCGAGGATGGTGGCCGCCTCCCGGGTCGGGATCCCCAGTCGCTGACCCAATCCATAGGCCTCCATCCCGTAGGCCAGGCCGTAGGACACCATCTTGGCCTTGCTCCGCTGTTCGAAGCTGACATCGTCCGGTTCGACATCGAACACCCGCGCTGCAGTGATTGCATGGATGTCATCACCCGAGGCGAAGGCCCCGATGAGACCTGGGTCGTCGGCCAGGTGAGCGATGCAGCGCAGCTCGATCTGGTTGTAATCGGCCACCAGCAGCTCGCAGCCGCCGGCGGCCACGAAGGCCTTGCGGAAGCTGCGGCCGAGCTCGGTCCGAACCGGAATGTTGTGGAGGTTGGGATGCTCGCTGGACAGCCGCCCGGTGCGAGCCACCGTCTGGTTGAAGGTGGCGTGGATTCGTCCGTCGTCGGCCACGGCGTCGAGCAGCGGCTGACCGTAGGTGGAGCGCAGCTTCTCCACCTCCCGGTACCGCAAGAGGTGGTCGACGATGCGGTGTTCACCGCTCAGCTTCTCCAGCGTGGTCTGATCGGTGGAATAGCCGGTCTTCGTCTTCTTGCCCGGTGTCAGACCGAGACGATCGAACAGGATCTCCTGGAGCTTCTTGGTCGAGTTGACGTTGAACTCCTCGCCTGCGTCCTCCTGAATAGCCGAAGCCAGAGCCTCGGCCTCATCGGTCATCGACCGGTTGAGCGATTCGAGTTCCTCCCGATCGACGGCAATCCCCATGTGTTCCATTTGGGCCAGCACCGTGACCAGGGGGACTTCGACGTCGTCGTTGAGGGCAGTCAGGCCGTGCTCGTCGATACTCTCGGCCAGCGGCCGGGCCAGGACAGCCACACCGGCAGCCCCAAGGGCGGTCTCGTCGGCCGGGCTGACGGCGTGGTCGCCGAAGTCGAGCTGTCCGTCGGGAACCTCTGTCCCCTCGGGAAGCCGGAACTCGGTGTGCTCGGCCAGCAGGGCATCGAGCGGGTAGGCATTGCCACCGGGATCGAGAAGGTAGGCGGCGAGCATGGTGTCGAGTCGCAGTCCCGGGGTGGCGATTCCTCGCAACAGCAACGCTCGGACCAGCGACTTGGCGTCATGAGCCACGATGCCGGGTCCCTCCGACCCGAACAGCGTCACCAACTCGGCCATCACGTTCGGGGCGTCGAGATCGGCACCGGCCAACCACCGTACGTCGATCGCACCGTCGCTCGGACCGGTTGTGGTCAGGGCCAACCCGTCGAGCCTCCAACCGTTGCCGGCGGCCACCGTGGTCGGCGTCAGCAGGCCAACGACGGCGACACGGGTCGGAGGCCGAGCCGATCGTGCCTCAGCCGACAGCGCCCGCAAACCGGCCGCCGCAGCCTCGGGATCATCGTAGACCACCAGCTCGATGGCCAAGTCCACGCGATCGGCTGACGCAGTAGTACCGGTGAATGCCTCCTCCAGGCGGTTGAAAAGGGTCCGAAACTCGAGGAAGTCGAACAGCTTGCGGACCTCATCCCGGTTGTATGGCTCGAGTCCCAGTAGGTTCACGGGCTCCACATCCAGCTCGACATCCCGCATCAACTCCATGACGATGGCGTTGACCCGAACCTGGTCCTCGGCCTCGGTCAGGTTCTCCCTCAATTTCGGTGTCTGCTCCTCTAGATGGTTGAAGATGCCGTCGAGATCGCCGTACTTGTTCAGCAACTTCGCTGCGGTCTTCTCCCCCACCCCGGGTACGCCGGGCAGGTTGTCCGACGTGTCACCGCGAAGGGCGGCATACTGGACGTACTTCTCCGGCGGCACTCCGGTGCGGTCCAGGATGCCGGCCTCGTCGTACACGGCGTAGTCACTGACCCCCCGCTTGTTGTACACCACCTTGATGTGAGGATCGGCCACCAGCTGATAGCTGTCCCGGTCACCGGTCACGATGAGGACGTCGAGCCCGGCGGCGGCGGCCTGGTCGGCCAGGGTGGCCAGGATATCGTCGGCCTCCACACCGGGTTTCTCCAGCTGACGGATACCGAGACCGTCCAACACCTCGCGAACCAAGCCCATCTGCTGCTTCAGTATGTCGGGGGCAGCCGACCGGTTGGCCTTGTAGGTCACGACCTGTTCGTGACGAAATGTCGCCTCGGGCCGGTCGAAGGCCACGGCGACACCGTCCGGCTGATGGTCGCGGATCAGGTTGATCAGCATCGACGTGAACCCGAACACGGCATTGGTGACCTGCCCGCTGGCGGTGGCCAGATCCTGGGGCAGGGCGTGAAAGGCCCGGTAGGTCAGTGAGTTCCCATCAATGAGCATCAAGGTCGGCATCGATATCGAGCCTAGGTTCCCCCGGTGACGAAATCATTCACCACGGCGCCAAGTTCGCCCCCGGGGGTGAACGTGGGGCTCGGCCCTCGGCAAGGGCACCCGGACCTCAGGGTGACAGTTCGCCGTCGACGACCTTCTCGGCGACCGCCTTCATCGAGCTACGGCTGCTCATGGCCGTCTGCTGGAGGAATCGGAAAGCCTCTTGCTCGCCCATGTCGTATTCGTCCATCAACCGACCCTTGGCCCGGTCCACGACCTTGCGGGTTTCGAGCTGATCGGCCAGAGACTCCGATTGCTCCGACAACGCAACCAGCTCCCGGAACCGGGCAACCGCCAACTCGATGGCTGGCACCAATTCGGTCTGCTGGTAGGGCTTGACCAGGTAGGCAAGGGCACCGGCGTCGCGGGCCTGCTCCACCAGATCCCGCTGGGAGAAGGCGGTGAGGATCACAACCGCGGCCAGCCGCTCGCCCACGATCTCTCGGGCCGCGGCAAGGCCGTCGACCTCCGGCATCTTGATATCGAGGATGGCGACATCGGGTCGATGGCGGCGAACCAGCTCGACCGCTTCCTCACCATTGCCGGCCTCGGCCACGACGACGTAGCCCTCCTCCTCCAACGATTCACGGAGATCGAGACGGATGAGAGGTTCGTCCTCGGCAATGACCACTCGCTTCGCCGCCATCAATGAGCCTCCGACAACTGATCGAGCAACCGGTCCTGTGCCACCTCGAGTTCTGCCAGGCGCTTCAGTTTGGCATCCCGATCTCGTTGCAGGGCGGTCACCGCCCGGGCCGCGTCGCGGTGATCGGCCGATGCCTGGGGCGTTTCCGACACCAGGGCCCGAAGGCGCGAGTCCTCGGCCTCGTCGGTTACCTGACGAAGCTGCTCGTCGATGACCCCCAGCTCCTGGCGAAGCTTCCGTGCCTCGTCGCTGACTGCCATCAGCTTCCTCTCCACCGATCGTCGGAACACGGGCTTCCCCGGACTAGGCCGACCGGAGGGCGGCCGGTCCCCACCCGGTTCCGGGACTGTTGGTTGTGATGTCGTACGCGTTTTCACTCATCGCGATCAGCTCATGTCGTTGACGTCGGCCTGGTGCCCGGGGTGGGAGTCGAACCCACACGCCCTTTCGGACAGCGGATTTTGAATCCGCCGCGTCTGCCATTCCGCCACCCGGGCATCAATGACTGCATTGACAAGAACCTGACGGGATAGCGGACAGATGCTTGTGGTCTGCGGCCTGATAGAGCATACAACTCCATACCCCCAACGCCATGGCTTTCGCCGGTACCGGGTAGGCAGGGAACGACCGCCAGGACACGTCGGCCGGGGGCGGAGCCGGGTGTGGCGAACGACGGTGGCGGCGGCATGGGTCGAGGGGATGAAACGTTCTGCCCGGACGCGAAGTCAGACTGTTCAATGACCGCTGTGATGATTGCCTTTACCTATCCGGGCCAAGGGTCCCAGTCCCCGGGAATGGGTGAGCCGTGGACCGACCATCCATCGTGGGAGCTGGTGGACGAAGCGTCGGAGGCGTCGGAACGGGATGTGGAACACCTACTGCTGAGGGCCGACGCCGAGGAACTGCGGCAGACCCGGAACTCCCAACTCTCCACCTACGTCATGAGCATGGTCGTGCTTGATGCCGTGGAACGGACAGGCCTTGAACCGGCCTTTCACGCCGGCCACAGCCTGGGCGAATACTCGGCCCTGACCGGGGCCGGGGCCCTCTCCTACGGCGCCGGCGTGCAACTGGTGACCGAACGAGGCGACGCCATGCAGGCTGCGTCCGAAGCCACCGAGGGTTCCATGGCCGCCGTGCTCGGGCTCGATGACGAGAAGGCCGACCTGGCCTGCCGTCGGGCCGACGGCGAGGTCTGGGTCGCCAACTACAACTCGGCCGGCCAGGTGGTCATCGCCGGCGATCCCGACGGCTTGGCCAAAGCGGCCGAGATCGCCAAGGAACTGGGGGCCAAGCGGGTCCTGCCCCTCAAGGTCAGTGGGGCGTTCCACACGCCGTTCATGTCACCGGCCCGGGATCGACTGCACAAGGCACTGGCGGAAACGGACCTTCGGGACCCCCATCGGCCTGTCTACGCCAACGTCGACGCCGAACCCCACACCAAGTCGGCCGAGTGGGCCGGGCTCCTGGGTGCTCAGCTGACCAGCCCCGTCCTGTGGCGCCAGACCCTGCATTCCCTCGACGCCGCCGGCACCACGGTCTTTCTCGAACTCGGGCCGGGAACAACCTTGACCGGTCTGGTGAGGCGCACACTGAAGGGCCGGACGGCGTTGGGTGTGAACTCGCCGGCCGATGTCGACACCCTGCTCGAGGACCTGTCCCACGCCAGTGAAACCGGCGCGGTGGCCGAAGGTGAACGACTGTACGCCGTGGAACGACTCATCGTGAGTCCGACAACCGGTGTCTTCCAACCCCACACCGAGATCCGCACCGGGCAGGACATCGCGCGGGGTCAGCCGGTCGGTATGGTCGGAAACACCGAGGTACGTTCCGCCTTCGATGGCAGCCTGCAAGGCCTTCTGGCCTTGAATGGCGAGCGGGTCACAACCTCACAACCATTGGCATGGCTCCGAACCCCCTCGGTGGGGGACCCGTGATGGGAGCATCGGCCCACTGACCGGGGCCCGGTGGCCCAGCTGCGACGTCGTCGATGTCGCCCGGCCGCGTTCTTGCCTGAGACCAGACTCGATCACTCGCCACGAAAGCACCGATCAATGATCTCCAACCCAACATCTGGATCTTCATCAAGGGAGGAGCACGGTATCGGCCCCTGGGGACTGTCACTGTCGGGTGTCGGTATCGCTCTTCCCGAGAAGATCCTGGCCAACAGCGATCTAACGGCGTGGATGGACACGTCCGACGAGTGGATTCGAGAACGAACCGGTATCGCCGAGCGGCGGATCGGTGGATCGACGTCGGGCCTGGCCACGGAGGCCGCCCGCCAGGCCATCGAGGACGCCGACGTGCCGGTCGACAGCATCGAACAGGTGATTCTCGCCACCACCTCTCCTGACCACATCTGCCCCGGCACGGCCCCCGCTGTGGCCCGGGAACTTGGACTGCGGTGTGGTGCGTTCGATGTCCAAGCTGCGTGCTCGGGATGGGTCTACGGCCTGGTGGTGGCCAACGGGCTCCTGCTCCAGGGCATGAATCGTGTTCTGGTGATCGGGGCCGAATCACTCGATCGCATAACCGACTACCACGATCGTGGAACCGGAATCCTGTTCGGCAACGGCGCGGGAGCCGCCATCGTCGACCGAGACGAGACCGGTGCCGGACGGCTGCTGTCATGGGACATGGGTTCCAACGGCAACTACGTACACATCCTGTACGCCGAACACGGCGATGTGCTCAAGATGGATGGCCGCGAGGTTTTTCGCCAGGCGGTCACCGTCATGCAGACGTCGGCCACCAACTCCCTGAGGAGGGCCGGATTGACGGTGGATGACATCGATCTGATCATCCCCCACCAGGCCAACATCCGAATCGTCGAGGCGGCCTGGAAGAAGCTCGGATTCTCGATGGAGAAGACCGAGATGGTGCTCGAGCACACCGGCAACACCTCGGCCGCCTCCATTCCACTCGCCCTCCAGAGCGCCCTGGACAAGGGCCGGATTCAGCCCGGCACCAACGTGCTGTTCCTTGGATTCGGTGCCGGCATGACTTGGGCCAGCGCCATTGTACGGTGGGCGTGATGGCCGCAACCGACCACAACCGACACCCGGCCGACGGCCGCTCGGCGCCCAATCGCGTGGCCTTCGTGACAGGGGGAAGTCGGGGAATCGGCCTGGCCTGCGCCCGAGCCCTGGCCGACGCCGGCAACACCGTTGTCGTCGGGTCCCGCTCGAAACCGGATTCCCTCGACCCCGATCTGCGCTGGGTCGAGTGCGACATCACCTCCAGCGAATCGATCGATGCCGCCTTCTCCTCCATCGAGGCCGAAGTGGGGCCGGTTGACATCCTGGTGGCCAATGCCGGAATAACCAAGGACACGCTTGTCCTGCGGATGTCCGAAGACGACTTCCAGGCGGTGGTCGACGCCAATCTGACCGGGTCGTTCCGGCTGGCCAAGCGGGCGGTGAAGTCGATGATGAAGGCCCGCTGGGGCAGGATCATCCTGATGTCATCGGTCGTTGCGGGCCTCGGTCAGGCCGGACAGGCCAACTATTCGGCGTCCAAGGCCGGGCTGGTCGGGTTGGGTCGGTCCCTGGCTCGGGAGTTCGCCTCCCGGGGCATCACGGTCAATCTGGTCGCCCCCGGGCCGATCGAGACGGAGATGTTGGCGGCAGCCGGAGACAAGGCGGTCACGGCCATGACCGCGGCGGTGCCGGTCGGTCGTATCGGAAAACCCGAGGAGGTGGCGGCCGCCGTCACCTTCCTGGCCTCGGAGCCGGCGGGCTATGTGACCGGGGCAACTATTGCCGTCGACGGCGGATTGGGCATGGGCGGAGGCCTTGGAGGCTGAATTCGCCACCGTTAGCGTAAGAGAAGTCTGGCACAGGAGCCAGCAGGACAGTTCCAGGAGGAACCCAGTGAGTGAAGAGACAGCGACCGACAGCTCGAGGTTCGAGGCCTTCCAGAAGTGCGCCGTCGAGGTGCTCTCGGTCGACGCCAGCCAAGTCACCCGCGAAGCTCGCTTCGCCGAAGACCTCGACGCCGACAGTCTCGACTTGGTTGAGCTCGTCATGGCCCTCGAGGAGGAGTTCGGGGTCTCGGTCGAGGAAGAGGAACTCGAAGGTATCGAGACGGTCGGTGCCGCCTATGACCTCGTGGTGGGCAAACTCTGATGGCCCGGGCGGTCGCCGTCACCGGGCTGGGTGTGGTCGCCCCCTGCGGGATCGGCGCCGACGCCTTCTGGCAGGGCCTTCTCCGAGCCCCTGAACACGGCGACCGCCGGGTTCCCGACTGGGATCCGTCGCCCTGGTTCGACAACCCGAAAGAGGCGCGTCGAGCCGATCGCTTCACCCAGTTCGCAGTGGCCGCCGCGACCGAGGCCCTCGACCAGGCCGGCGATCTGAACGCCGAACCGTCTCGGGTCGGGGTGATGATCGGTACCGGGATCGGCGGGATCAGCACAAACGAGATACAGATCCTCAACCGTCACGAGAAGGGCGATCGTCGCGTCTCGCCTTTTCTCATTCCGATGATGATGCCCAACGCCGCCGGGGCCTCGGTGTCCATGCGATTCGGATTTCAGGGCCCGTGTGAAAGCATCGTCACCGCCTGCGCCGCCGGCACCCACTCGGTCGGTGCCGCCGTTCACGCCATCCGGGCCGGCCGATGCGACGTCATGGTCGCCGGCGGGAGCGAGGCACCGTTCACGCCGACGGCTGTTGCCGGCTTCACCAACATGACGGCGCTGTCGTCGACCGGGGAGTCCCGGCCCTTTGATCAGCGTCGCAACGGGTTCGTCATGTCCGAGGGTGCAGCCGTGCTGATTCTGGAGGACTTGGAACGGGCCAGGGCCCGGGACGCCGAGATCCTCGCCCTTGTGCTTGGTTCGGCCAGCACGGCGGACGCCCATCACATCACCGCTCCGGCCCCCGGTGGAAGCGGCGCCGTGCTCTGTATGGAAACAGCGCTGGCCGACTCCGGGATCTCGGCCGATGACATCACCCACATCAATGCCCACGGCACATCGACGTCGCTCAACGACGCAGCGGAGGCCGCAGCGGTGGCGAAGGTGTTTCCCTCACCGGGCCCCGTCGTGACCTCCATCAAGGGGGTGACCGGCCACGCCTTGGGCGCAGCCGGGGCTCTCGAGGCGGCGGCCGTCGTACTCTCGATCCGCAACCATCTCATCCCTCCCACCTTCGGGTTGGAGCAGCTCGATCCCGAGCTCCCCCACATCGACCTCGTCATGGGCGAACCCAGGCCATGGGAGCCGGGGCCGGCCATCTCCAACAGCTTCGGGTTCGGCGGTCACAACGGCTCGGTCGTCATCGCTCCCGCCCCGGCGCACTGACCGGGAGCGGCCGGCTCGAATCGCCGCGGGCCAACCGGTCAGGGAGCAATCAGGGATCGGCGATGACGAACAGGAGATCGGCTTGACAGGCGGTCTCCCCGTTCACTGCTGCCGTACCGTGTCCTTTGCCCGCTCGTGAACCCAGTCGGGCCAGTTCGACGGTGAGTTCCAGGGTCTCGCCCGGCACAACCTGACGGCGGAACCTGACCTTGTTGCTTCCGGCCAGGAGCGGGATTCGTCCGGCGAAACGGGGCTCGGTGAGCACGCCGCATGCTCCGACCTGAGCCAGGGACTCCAGCATCAGCACACCGGGAAGGGTGGGGCGTCCGGGGAAGTGACCGGCGAAGAACCACTCGTCGCCGGTAAGTGTCCAACGGCCGACCACCGATTGCCCCGGGCGCAGGTCGACCAGTTCGTCGACGAAGAGGAAAGGATCCCGATGGGGTAGGACATCGACGGGTGACGGGAGGGATCGGCCGGCGTTCATGACCTCATGGTAACCACGGGGTCGGAACCGGCGACGAAAAGCAACGATGGGTGCCGGCAGGCACCCATCGTGTCCGACTACTTCTCTCCAACCCGGTGGGTTGTGTCGTCAAGCATCCTGCCCGTTCGTTAACGGGCTAGCTCCCTTTTCCCGCCATCTTCAGCTTGGTCAACGCGCTGACCTTGGCTGCCTTCGATTCGGGAATGGGCATCTTCTCCCCGGTCTGCGGGTTGTGCCCCATCCTGGCCTTCCTGGTGACCTGCTCGAACTTGAGCCATCCCTGGATCGTCACATCCTCACCATGGGAAATGGAGTCGGCCACGACATCGAACATTCCCGAAATCGAGGCGTCGACGTCCTTCTTGCTCAGGCCGGTCTTCTCCGAGACCCGGTCGATAAGTTCAGATTTGTTCATGCGAACTCCTTTTTTCGTCAGCCCGCCACAATCGGGAGACTCCGGAAGTTGAGTCGCCTCGAATGACAATGTCAAGGATCCATGCCGGATTTCCCGACGTGGATCCGCGCTATCAGTGATGTATCGGGCGGTCCGTGCAAATCACAAACCGGGGCCAAGACTAGCCAAAAACAGGGCATTCGGGTCGGATACCCCGATATTGTGGCCCGGATGTCCTTCACACCACTGGTCGGAACCCTCGCCTATCTGTGGGATCACGAGACCGACCGGGTGCTACTGGTTCGCCGCAACGCCCGATTCGACGACGTTCACCTGGGCAAGGTCAACGGGTTGGGAGGCAAGCTCGAGCCGGACGAGTCGGTGGTGGATGGCTTGAGACGGGAGCTTCGGGAGGAGGCCGATGTCGAGTTGACGTCGTACCGGCTGCGGGGCACCGTCACCTGGACCAACTTCGGGCCCCGTCATGAGCAATGGCTGGGTTTCATCTTCGTGGTCGACGGTTGGACGGGCTCTCCACCGCGGCGGAACCCCGAAGGCACGCTGGAGTGGGTGGACCGTGTTCACCTCCTGGCCGCCTGTGACCACTGGGCTGAAGCCGACGGTCGGCGTTCGGCACCAGTCGCCGACGACGGACCCGAGCTGCCAATGTGGCCGGGCGACAGGCATTTCCTGCCCCTGGTATTCGACGAGGATCCGCGACAGTTTCACGGCACCATGCCCTACGACGGCGACCGGCCTCTAGGGTGGTCATTCGAACGAAACTAGGTGCTCCTGGTCGCCGGCCGGGCCGGAGCCTCCGCGGGAATAACCCGCCCCCCATCGCCCGTTTCCAACTGGATGGTGATCGTGACCGACAAGCCGAAATCGCAAGCCGGAGTGCTTTTCGATCGCCACGTTCTCCCCGAGTTGGAGGTGCTGTACCGCACCGCCTGGACTCTCACCAGATCCGACGCCGACGCACAGGACCTGGTGCAGGACACCCTGCTGCGGGCGTATCGCTCCATCGAGCGATTCGATGGCCGCTATCCCCGGGCCTGGTTGCTCACGATCATGCGCAATGCCAACATCAACCGGGTCCGCAAGAAGTCGCCCGACCTGTTGGCCGAGCCCGACCTCACCTTCGAGCGTTCAACCGACTTCGCCGACCACGACAACCCTGAGACGCTGGTCATCGAGCCGGAACTCGATGGCGCCATCGAACGGGCCTTCGCCGACCTTTCGTCCGACTTCCGGCAGATCGTCGAACTCGTTGACTTGAACGGTCTGTCCTATCAGGAGGCGGCCGAGACCCTCGACATTCCCATCGGCACGGTGATGAGTCGATTGCACCGGGCCCGGGGTCGAATACGCGACTATCTACACGAAACCGGTCTGGACCGGGAGGTGGGCCGATGAGACTGCTGCAGCGCCTACGAGGCGAACTGTCATGCCAGGACGTCCTGGAAGTCCTACAGGCCCATCTCGATGGCGAGGTGGACGCTCGCACAGCGCGCCGGGTCGCCGCCCACCTCGAAAAGTGCAATCCATGCCATCACGAGGCTGCCGTCTACGAGGAGATCAAGGCCGGCCTGGCCCGACGGCGACGCCCCGTCGACCCGGAGATCCTCGACCAACTCGGTGCTTTTGGCCTGCGACTGACAGAAGAGACCGACTGAGGACACCGAACACCGGGGGACCGACGAAAAGGGTAGCAACGGCTGAAGATGCTGCTACCATCGGTTTCGTGCATCGTGAGCTCGACCTTCGACTTCTTGGCCCGGCCGCTTAATCAAGCGCGTCGGGATCAATCAGGTTCGAAGCTCCACGCCAGCCGGAGAAGCCGGTCGCCACACCGCTTCAGGGTGTCGACATCGGCTCGGTATTCTGCCGGCTGGATTCGGCCTAGACATCGGGACTGCGGGGTCCGTCCCGGGTGAAGGTCGTGAATTCGGGTGCCGGACTCAACATCCGGTTCACCCAACGTCACATGTGGTTCCACATGTGCCCCAACCACACCCGCGATCCAATGATCACACATCGGCGTCAGGCAAAGCGCCGCCCGGCCTCAAACCACAACTCCAAGGCCGACAAACCATGGGAGAAGCCATGAACCGCATGCCAATCGAGAAGTACCAGCCATTCCCCCAGGTCGAACTGGGTGACCGCACCTGGCCGGCGACCACTATCGCCAAGGCTCCCCTCTGGTGCAGTGTCGACCTACGCGACGGCAACCAGGCGCTGATCGAGCCCATGGATCCCGAGCGCAAGCGGATGATGTTCGACAAGCTGGTGGAGATCGGCTTCAAGGAGATCGAAGTCGGCTTTCCCGCCGCGTCGGACACCGACTTCGAATTCGTCAGGCAGATCATCTCCGACAACGCCATTCCCGACGATGTCACCATCCAGGTTCTGACGCAGGCCCGTGACGAGCTGATCGACCGAACCTATGAGTCCGTCGAAGGGGCCAAGCAGGCCATCGTCCACCTCTACAACTCGACATCCACCGTCCAACGGAGGGTGGTGTTCGGCCTGGACGAAGCCGGCATCATCGACATCGCGGTGAAGGGGGCCGAGCGCTGCGTGGCCAACGAGGCCCATGTCGGCTCGACGGCCATCCGCTACGAGTACTCCCCGGAGAGTTTCACCGGTACCGAGCTGCCCTTCGCCCGGGATACGTGCGAGGCCGTGATGGACGTCTTCCAACCCACGGTCGACCATCGCCTCATCGTCAACCTGCCGGCCACGGTGGAGATGAGCACGGCCAACATCTACGGCGACATGATCGAATGGTTCCATCGCAACATCAAGGACCGTGAGACCATCATCCTGTCCCTGCATCCCCACAACGATCGGGGGACGGCGGTGGCGGCCGCCGAGTTCGGGGTCATGGCCGGAGCCGATCGGGTTGAGGGAACCTTGTTCGGCAACGGCGAACGAACCGGAAACGTCGACGTGGTCACTCTTGCGCTGAATCTGTTCAGCCAGGGCGTGGACCCCGGCTTGGACATCACCGACATCAACGAGCTGCGCCGCATCGCCGAGCACTGCAACCAGTTGCCCGTTCACCCCCGTCACCCCTACGTCGGCGACCTGGTCTACACCGCCTTCTCCGGCTCCCACCAGGACGCCATCAAAAAAGGGTTCGAGGCCATGAGCAAGACCGGGCAGACGCTGTGGGAGGTCCCTTATCTGCCCATCGACCCCCAGGACGTCGGCCGAACGTACGAGGACGTCATCCGCGTCAACTCCCAGTCAGGCAAGGGTGGCGTGGCCTACCTGCTCAAGACCGAACAGGAGCTGGATCTGCCCCGCCGGCTGCAGATCGAATTCACCCGGGTCATCCAACAGATCACCGACACCACCGGCAAGGAGATCACGGGCAACGAGATCTGGGATGAGTTCCGGGCCCACTACCTGTCCTCGTCCAAGCCCTACGAGTTGGTGTCGTTCAGTTCCTCGCAGAACATCGGCGGTGAGGACCGAAACCACATCTCGGCCACCATTCGAGTCGACGGGGAGGAGACGTTGATCAGCGGTGAGGGGGGTGGCTCGGTCGAGGCTTTTACCAACGCCCTTCGTGACCACTTCGGTCGCGAGTTCCGGGTGCTGGACTATCACGAGCACGCCATCGGTGCCGGAGCCGACGCCAAGGCGGTCTGTTACATGGAACTCAAGGTCGAAGATCGGGAACTGTGGGGAGTGGGAATCCACGGCGACATCGTCACCGCATCCCTGCGGGCCATCGTGTCCGGAGTGAACCGGTCGATGGAGATCACGTCATAAGGGTCCACGAGCCCGAACGCAAATCCCACCGTCGACTCGGTTCGTCGTCCGGCCTCGACACGGTTCGGGTCGACAACCCGGCGCCGGCGGCGCAACGGAGGCGTCAGGTCTTCTGGACCCCGGTCTCCGGGTAGTAGGCCGACCAGGCGAACCAGAATGTGTTGAGATGCGGGACCGGCTCCAGACGGAACCCGGCCAGCGGTCCGTCGACCGCCTCGCCGGCAATAGTCCAGACGGAGCCGGTCTCCTCATCGACAAAACCACCGTCGGTGGCGCGGAACGTCAGCTCCTCACCGTCGGCCCGGGGCACGAAGACCCCGGTCTGACCCACGTCGCGGCCGGTGGCAACGGCGGCGCGGTCCAGGGCGGAGGCCAGCCCGGGCTTATGGAAGACAACGAAGTTGGCGGAATCGGTTCCGGCGCCGTCGCTGCCCGGCACCTCGATCACCGACGGCTGCTCGATGTCGGTGATCCGGACCGCCATCGGCTCGGCGCGGCCGATGACGAGACCGACGACCCGGGCCTTGGGATCGAGCCGTGGATCCACCTCGCCGGCGAAAAAGGGGTCGAACGGTTCGGACCGCTCATCGTCGTAGCCGGTATAGGGGTTCACCCCGTAGGCCCGACTGGCGCCGGTGTCACGGGTCAATACCAGCGCGTCCGGATGCTCTTGCACGAGCTGCTCGAACGACATGGTCTGGGCCGGCACAACGGTCAACTCGGCGCCGGCATAGTGGCCGACGAGGCCTCGACCATTGAAGTGGGCCCACAACGATTCGGTCTGGCGGTCGTACATGACCAGCGCCGACTGGTACAGCTCACCGGAGGTGCCGAAGTCGAGGAGACGATCACCTAGTTGCCGTTCGAAGGCAACGGCCGAGTTGCAGAGTGGGCAATAGGTGACCGACACCGGTACACCTCCGATGACATCGTTCACGATCTCGTGCCAGATCATGATCTGCACCGGATAGGCCTTGACCTCTCTGTCGTGTGTGTCATCGTCGATTCCGGCCTCGACAACGATGACCGCTTCCGACGGTTGAAGGAATCGCACGTCGGCCACCGCCATGAACGTCGGACTGTCGACGGGAACGATGGCATCGGGAGGAACGCCACCGGAGACGATGAGCTCGGGATCGATCAGCGGTGGCGGGAACTCAGGAGCGAATCGGTCGCCCCGGAGGGCCGAGGGACCGGGCTCACGGTCATAGTCGATCGAGGAATAGTCGCTCCCGGTTTCGGCCATGGCCGCCGACTCCGGCTCTCCGCCTCGGCCGGCCACCGCATCAGGATCCGAGTCGCCCGCCGTGGCGGTGTCGAGCATGCCGCAGGCCGACACCAGGAGCGCAGCCGCTGCGACGACCACGGTGACAGCGGGGGCAACGGCGGAGAATCGATCGTTGGACATGGTAGGGGAACCGGCCAAAGGGCTGCGATCTTCCCTTCTGTCACCGGCGCCACCACTCCCTGGCGCCCAATCGCTGATCGGTGGGCCACGCCAGGCTCTCCAGCAAGTCGGCCCTGATCGCGCTTGGAGGCTCGGTGCCGTGGTGCCACCACACGACCAAGGGCACCGTACAGGCTTCGCAATCGGCCACCCATCCATTGTCGGTCTCGCGGTACCAGTGGGTGAAGCGGTCGGCTCGGCACAGCTCGCACTGCTCCTCGTCTGCCGGAAGCGGTCGATCGGTCACCACAATCCCCCTACCGATCGATCACCGCAGTCAGGCAGCCCCGTCCAGACCGGCTCGAAGCCGACCCACGAAGTCGATGCCGGCCTCTATCGAGCCGGTGTCGAGGATCTTTCGGATCAGGGCCGAACCGACGATAACCCCGTCGGCCACCTCGGCCACCTCGGCCGCCTGTTCCGGAGTGGACACTCCGATCCCGATGAGGACCGGCTTGTCGGTGACGGCCTTCAGTCGTCGCGCCATCTCCGAGGCGCTGGCGGCCAGATCCTTGCGCTCGCCGGTGATGCCGACCAGGCCGATCCCGTACACAAATCCTCTGGCCCGGGACACGATTCGGGGCAGCCGCTCATCGGGAGCGGTGGGAGCGGCCAGCATGATGGTCTCGATGCCACCCTCGTCAGCCGCCCGGGCCCACGGTTCGACCTCCTCCAGCGGAAGATCGGGCAGAATAGCAGCCGAGATACCGGCCGTGGTCAGGGCATTGGCGAACCGGCGATGACCCATACGGAAGCAGATGTTGTAGTACGTCATGGCCACGAGCGGAATTGGTGAGTTGACCTCACCCAGTCGAGCCAGGGCCGAGACGGGAGTGATGCCGTGGCCGAGGGCCAGCGACGACGACTCCTGAATGGTCGGGCCGTCCATGACCGGATCGCTGAACGGGATCCCGATTTCGACGGCATCGGCTCCTGCTGTTGCCAGACCATCGACCAGCAGCGGCCAGGTGTCGGCCGGGTAGCCGGCGGTGATGTAGGGAACGAGGATCTTCCGCCCGGCGGCCCGTTGCGCTCGGAGATGGCTCTCCAGCCGCCCCGGTCGGGGAGACACCGCAGTCTCGGTCGATCCGATCGGGGTCGTCACCTCACTGGTGGCCATTGCCGGCCTCTCCGAAGTCGACGGTCTCGAGGGCCTCTGGATCCCCATCCAGGATGGCCTGAACCTGGGCCACGTCCTTGTCACCCCGACCGGACATATTGAGCAGCACGGTCTTGCCTGCCAGCTCGTCCCGGCAACGGATCATCCACGCCAGCCCATGGGCCGGTTCGAGGGCCGGGATGATGCCCTCCGTCCGGGCCAGCAACTCAAAGGCGTCGAGCACCTCGCGGTCGGTCACCGGCTCGTAGCGGGCTCGGCCGATGTCGGCCAGATGGGCGTGTTCGGGTCCGACGCCGGGGTAATCGAGCCCGGCCGACACCGACTGGGCCTCCTGAACCTGACCGTACTCGTCCTGCATCAGGTACGACATCGAGCCGTGAACCACGCCGACCAAACCCCGGCCCACAGCGGAACCTCCGGCCGGCTCGACCCCGATCAGTTCTGCGTCGGTGTCGACAAAGCCGGAAAAGATGCCGATGGCGTTCGAGCCTCCGCCCACTGCGGCCACCACGACATCGGGAACGCCGCCGTCGAGTAGTTCTTGACACTGGTCGAAGGCCTCCTGACCCAGGACCCGGTGGAACTCCCGCACCATCCAGGGGTAGGGATGGGGCCCCATGACCGAGCCGAGACAGTAGTAGGTGCTCTCCACCGAGGACACCCAGTCCCGCATGGCCTCGTTCACCGCATCCTTGAGAGTACGACTACCGGAGACGGCGGAACGGACCTCGGCTCCCAACAACCGCATACGGAACACATTGAGGGCTTGACGCCGGACGTCGACCTCACCCATGTACACGACACAATCCTGACCGAAGAAGGCGGCAGCGGTGGCGGTGGCCACACCATGCTGGCCGGCCCCGGTTTCGGCCACGATCCTGGTCTTGCCCATGCGCTTGGCCAGCAGAGTCTGGCCCAGCACGTTGTTGATCTTGTGGGATCCGGTGTGGTTCAGATCCTCCCGCTTGAGCAGGACTCGCATGCCCAGTTCAGCCGACAGATTTCGGCACTCGGTCAACGGGGACGGTCGTCCGGCGTAGTTGCGGAGCAGGTCGTCAAGCTCGGCCCGAAACGACGGATCGCTCCAGGCATCACGGAAGGCGTTCTCCAGCTCCTGGCAGGCCGGAACCAGGGTCTCGGGGACGTACAGTCCGCCGAACCGGCCGAAACGGCCCCGCTGACCGGGATCGTCCATCAATGACTTCTGCTCATTCACGCTCGAAGCGGTGTCTACCATCGTCGGTCCTGTTGCTGTCAGGTGCTTGTCGGCACCAGCGTCTCGGAATGGGTTCCGGTCACACTACCGGCAACGGTTGGGGCCGGCCTTCCCAGATCGGGCTACGACCACATTGGTCCATCGGATTCACCGTAGTCGTCCCCGTCGCCAACCACGTGCCCCGGTTGGCTCGATCGATGGTGTAGGAACAGCTATTCGCCATCGTCGAACAGCGATCCGCCGCCGTCGAGGCCGTCGACGGGCCACCGGGAACGGCGGGAGGCGGCCCGCCGAGCGGCCTGGATGAAGCGCCGCACCTTGGCCGGATCCTTGTGACCGGGAGACGACTCCACCCCGCTGGCCACATCGACCCCCCACGGCTCGACCAGCTCGATGGCATCGGCCACATTGTCCGGTGTCAGCCCTCCGGCCAGGATGAACGGTCGGCCGGCGGCCACTCGTTCGACCGCCGACCAGTCGAAGACTTGACCGCTGCCGGGCGACGGTGAGTCGATGAGCAACCGGTGGGGTCCATAGTCGGCCCCCAAGGTAAGGGCCGGATCCCGGACCGAGAAGGCCCTGATGACCGCCGGTACCCTGGCCGCCACCCACCGGGTATCCTCCGGCGACTCGTTGCCGTGGAGTTGGACGGCCCGCAGCCCGATGGTGTTGGCCAGCTCGACCACCCGCTCCCGCCGCTCGTTGCGGAACACCCCGACGGCCAGGATTTCCGGTGGCAGGCGACGGATTATGTCACGGGCCGCCGCCGTGCTGATGCGGCGTGACGATGCAGCGAAGATCATCCCCACGGCATCGGCCCCGAGCCCGGCCGCCAAGAGCGCATCCTCGGGCTCGGTTATCCCGCAAATCTTCACGAACACACCACGCACGGTACCGGTTGCACCAACAGGCTTGCCCGGACCGAGGTCGGAATTTGATGTCGGTGCGATTTCGGTGCCGGCGGTGGGGAAGCTGAATCGGGTTGCAGGGCGGCGGCAAGACGAGCACCGTCAGCCCCGAGCGCCGAGCAACCAGCGCACGCCGGATTCGGGATCATGGCCGGTGACCAAAGCCTCTCCCACCAATACCGCCCGGTATCCGGCTTGGGCCAAGGGAGGCAGATCGTCCGGCCCGCCTATTCCCGACTCGGCCACGGCCACCACCTTGTCGGGTATCAGGCGGGCCAGGCGAGCGGCCCGGTCCCGGTCCACCTCGAAGGTGACCAGGTCCCGCTGGTTCACCCCGATGACGGTTGCACCGACGGCCAGGGCCCTCTCGACCTCGGCCTCGTCATGGGTCTCGACCAGGACATCCATCACCAGTTCGCGACCCAGATCGTGGAAGTCGGCCAACTCGACATCGTCCAAGGCGGCCACGATGAGCAAGACGGCATCGGCTCCCATGAGCCGGGCGTCGACCACATCGTTGGCCGAGACCGTGAAGTCCTTGCGTAGTACCGGTAGATCCACGGCGGCCCGGGCTGCCATCAGGTCATCGGCCGAACCCCCGAAGTAGCGGTCGTCGGTGAGGACCGAAAGACAGCTCGCCCCACCGGCGGCATAACCCGTGGCCCACCGGACGGGGTCGAGATCGGGGTTGAGATCGCCCTTCGACGGCGACCGACGCTTGATCTCGCTGATCACGGCCATGGTCTCGACGTTGTCTGCTCCGTTGCCGCCCCCGCCCGGGGTTCGGCCCCGGTCGGCGGCTTGTCTCAGGGCCCGGGCGAAGCCCCGGGGCGGCTCGACGCCTGCCGCCTTTTCCAGCAACCGGTCCAGCGAGCGGGTGTCGGCCGCGGCCTTGGAACGATGGTCGTCCAGGATCTTGTCCAGGTACGTTGCCGTCATGACCGGGGCGATCCTCGGAATCGACTTGTTGGGGCCATGCCGGCAACGATAGGCCGCGTCGGCAATCGAGCGACGTCGCTCCGCTCTTCATCATCCCCTAACAATCAGGGTTTACCCTTGGTGCCGATGACAACGGTCGTGGTGGTCGAAGACGAGTCCGATATCGGACAGTTGCTGTCGTTGTACTTCCGCAACGAGGGCTGGTCGGTCCACGTGGCCGGCGACGGGGCAGGAGGGCTCGAGGCAATCCGATCCCGGAAGCCCGACATCGTGGTGCTCGACATCGGCCTCCCCGGCGACATGGACGGCTTCGATGTCTGCCGCGAGCTACGACGACACTCCGAGGTCCCGGTGTTGTTCCTGACGGCCCGTGACGACGAGATCGATCGAATACTCGGGCTGGAGATCGGCGGCGACGACTACGTGATCAAACCGTTCTCGCCCCGGGAAATCGTGGCCCGGGTCAAGGCCATCCTCCGCCGCGGTCGATCCACCGCAACCGGGGCCATCGTCGAGGTCGGTTCGATCGTGATCGATCGTCAGCGCCGGGAGATAACCGTGGACGACGGCAACCAGGAGCTGGCGTCTCAGGAGTGGGCACTGCTCGAGGCCCTGCTCGACAACCGGGGAACGGCGCTGAGTCGACAGCAACTACTCGATCTGGCTTGGGGAGTCGATTGGATCGGCGATCCGCGGACCGTGGACGTCCACGTTCGCCAACTCCGACGCAAGCTGGGCGACCAGCTACCGCTGGCCACCGTGCGCGGTGTCGGCTACCGGTTCGGCTGAACTCTCATGCAGCGACGACTCACTTTGGCCCTGGTCCTGACCGCCCTGGCATCGATCGTGCTGGTCGGGGTGGGCATCATGATCATGTCGAGGCTCGGGGCTCGGAGCGACGCCGAGCGGCAGATCGTCGCGCAGTTGGAGGCTATCGGCGAGCTGTCGGCCGACGGCCGTCGGTCACCCCGGGAACTCACACCCGCCCTCGATCGATCCCGGGACGCCTTCGATTTCGAGTTGCTGGTGCCGGTCCGGGTGTCCGGGACCGGATCCATCGATCTCCTCGGTGCTCCCGGACCCCGCGGCGGCCGCCCGGGGCAACCGCCGGGATCGAACACCGGTGGACCCGATCTCGCATCGATCATGCTCGACGCCGAGCGGCTCGCTGCCCTGGAGGCCGGTGAAACCGTGGTCATCGCCGACGGCGACCGAGTTGTCGGGGTGAGGACCCTGATCGGGGCCGACGCGACAGCTGTGGCCAACCGAGCCGACGGCACGGTGGCCCTGCTTGCCAGCCAGCGCATCGTTCCCCTGCCCCGGCAGGTGAGAACCTGGTTGCTGCTGTCCGGCAGCCTGGTACTGCTCGGGGCCGTCGCCGCCGGTCTGGTGCTCGGTCGGCGGCTGGTCGAACCGCTACAACGAATCCGGGACACGACCGCGGCCATCGCCGCCGGTGACCTGTCGGCCCGGACCGAGGTGACGGGAACCGACGAGATCGGTGAGCTCGGCCGCTCGGTCAACCACATGGCGGCCGAGCTCGATCGGTCCAAGCAGCTCGACCGTCAGTTCCTCATGTCGGTGTCTCACGACCTGCGAACGCCGCTGACGGTGATCGCCGGATACGCCGAGGCACTGGGCGACGCTGCGGTCAGCGACCGAGCCGACACCACGGCCGTCGGGCGTATCATCGGGGGCCAGGCTCGCCGCCTGGAGCGGTTGGTCGGCGATCTCCTGGATCTTGCCCGACTGGATGCCAACCGTTTCCGGTTCGAACACCGCGACGTTGATCCGGGCGTGGTCGCCGGCCGAGCGGTTGCCGGTCTGGCCACCAGAGCCGACGAGGTCGGCATTACCGTCGACTTCAGCCGTCCCGACGACGGTACGGCACCGCTGCGGCTCCGGCTGGATCCCGATCGATTGGACCAGATCATCACGAACCTGGTGGAGAATGCCCTTCGTTTCGCACGCTCGGCGGTGTCGGTGTCGGTCGAACATCGACCGGACCGGGGGGATGGGCCGAGCGATTCGACCGTCGACATCATCGTGGCCGACGACGGGCCGGGTATTCCCGCCGACGATCTACCCCACATCTTCGATCGTCTCTATGTCGGCCGGGCCGGTGACAGACCACAGGAGAACTCGACCGGTCTGGGTCTGGCCATCGTGCACGAGCTGACCACGGCCATGGGTGGTTCGATCGAGGTTCGTAGCCCGACCGTTGGCATCGGTTCCAACGGATCGGGAGCGATGTTCCGGCTTCGCTTTCCCCTACCGTCGCCGCCCTCGTCGGTCGGATCCTGACAGTAGCCCCTGGCCCACCCGGGACCTGAATCGGTCGAGCCGGTCAGCCGCCGGAGGACGAGATCGGTGTCAGTTCGCCATGGACGGCAGTGTCGCCGACATGTACGGTGACCGGTCCCGGGACGTTGGCTCCCCGCTTGACGTAGGCCAGGGCGACGGCCCCGGTCGACGGCGACACCGCGGCGCTGGTGACGGCTCCGACCTCCCGGTCGTCCATGGTCAACGGGCTTCCGGCCGCCGGGGCCTGCGGCCAGTCGATCGTCACCTTGACCAGCCGGGTCGGAGTGTTGTTGCCTCGGGAGTCGATGCGGGCCACAAGCTCCTGGCCGACGTAGCATCCTTTGGTGAAATCGACCGATACCTCGACCACACCGGCAGCGGCGGGGATGGTCGACTCGTCGAGCTCCGTTCCCATGGCCGGCCTTCCATGCGAGATACGCCACAGCTCCAGCGCCGCGACCGGAGCCTCCGGGATGGTCTCGGCCACAATCCCGGCGGCCGAGGCGGCGTCGGCCACGAAGACGTCCATTCCGGACGACGCCCCGCCATCGGGGCCGTCCGAAGCCAACCACGGCACGGTCAACATCCGGGCATCGGACGGCAGGGGCAGGCCGGCCACCGCCTCCGCTTCCGGGCCCCGAACGGACAGCACGGGCACGGTTCGGGCCGTGATGTCGGCCCTCATGCGCAGCTTGAACCGCTCCAGTCGTTCCGTCACCCGAGGACCGAAACCGGGCTCCACGTCCATCCAGAAGTGCTCGTCTCCAGCCCGATGAAGTCGCAGCCAGGCATCAACCTTGCCCTGCGGCTGGAGCAGAAGGGTGTAGGCCACATCGCCGACCGCCATCGAGTTCACATTCTGGCTGAGCTGGCCATGGAGGTAGCCGGCGGCATCCGGTCCCACCACCTCGACCACATCGCGCTCGGTCAGTACGAAGGCGGCCGACCGGGCGAAGGCGACCTCGGATTCTTCCAGAGTGAGCATGGTTGTAGTGTGCCCGACATTCGTGAATCCGGCCACGGCGCCCGCCGGATCACCTATTTGACGCCCAGACCACCACCCCGCCGGCGGGCCGCCATGCGCCGGGCCGGAGCGACTGCGGCCAGCAGCGCCCTGGCCTTGTTCCCGCACTCCTTGTTCTCCAGCTCGGGCACGCTGTCGGCCACCACGCCGGCCCCGGCCTGGATCGAGGCCGATGTCGGGCCGCAGACCATGGTTCGAATGGCGATTGCGGTGTCGAGGTTGCCGGAGAAGCTGAGGTAGCCGACCACACCGGAGTATGGACCCCGCTTGACCGGCTCCAACTCGTCGATGATCTCCATGGCCCTGACCTTGGGAGCCCCGGAAACGGTGCCGGCCGGCATCGTAGCCCTCAGGACGTCGATCATGGAACGCCCCTCCCGCAAGGTGCCCGACACCTGCGAGGTCAGATGCATCACATGGGAGTATCGCTCGAGGATCATCATCTCGTCGACCTGTAGAGAACCGAACTCCACGACCCGGCCCAGATCGTTGCGGGCCAGATCGACCAGCATGACGTGTTCGGCTCGCTCCTTGGGATCCTCCTGAAGTTCGGCCGCCATCAGGCGGTCGTGGTGCTCGCTGCGACCGCGACGTCGAGTGCCGGCGATGGGGCGGGAGATCACGGTGGAACCTTGGACCTGCACCAGGGGTTCGGGCGAGCAGCCCACCAGGCTGACCTCGGGGCGGCGGATGAAGTACATGTACGGGCTGGGATTGATCTGGCGGAGCACCCGATAGACGTCGATGGGCTCGGCCCCCAGATCGAACGAAAACCGCTTGGCCAGCACGACCTGGAAGATGTCACCGGCCCGGATGTACTCCTTGGCCACGTCCACCGCCCGGCAGTACATCTCCTCCGACAGCGACTCGGAGATCGAGAGTTCGGTCAGGTCCTTCTCCTGGGCCTCGTCGGAGTCGTCGGGAGGAACCACCAACGGTTCCTCGATCGGTCGAGCCCCGTCGAGGGCCAGCTGGTCGAGGCGGGTCACGGCGTCGTCGTAGGCGGCATCGATCTCGTCGGTGGTGGCATCGGGGCCCAGCAGGGCGACGGCGCACAGCGTCACCCGCTGGCGCCAGTGGTCGAACACCGCCAGCTCGCCGATCACATCGATGATGGCATCCGGATAGCCCTGGTCGTCCACACCGGTTTGAGGGATACGTTCGATCTCCCGAACCACGTCATAGCCCAAATAGCCGACCATGCCGGCCACCAGCGGAGGCAGATCGGGAATGCGAGGGGCCCGGTAGCGCTCGAGCAGGATCTCCAGAGTGGCCAGGATCCCCCGATCGGTTGGGAGATCGGTGTCAGGCAGCCGGCCCGTGATCTCGACCTCGCCGTCCCGGGCCACCAGCGTTGCGTGAGGTCGACGTCCGACGAAGCTGAACTGGCTCCACCGCTCGCCGTTCTCGACCGACTCGAGACAGAACCCGGCCTCATCACCGACACAGCGCATGAATGCGGCCAACGGGGTGATCAGATCAGCCAGCAAGTGGCGATAGACGGGGATGGCCCGATAGGTGCGAGCCAGGTCATGGAACTCCTGGCGGGTGGTGGTCATGGTCGGGAAGGGGCTAGATCGAGCCGAACGAGCGATAGAAGCAGCTGTACTCGCCGGTGTGGCACGCCCCGTCGCCGTCCTGGCGGACCTTGAACAGCAATGTGTCGCCATCGCAGTCGTAGGCCGCAAGCTCTATCCACTGCCGCTCCCCCGATGTCTCACCCTTGCGCCACACCTCCTGGCGCGACCGGCTCCAGAACACGGTTCGCCCTTCATGGAGCGAGAGCCGGAGCGTCTCGTCGTTCATCCACGCCATCATCAACACCGCACCGGTCTCGACGTCCTGCACGATGGCGGGAACCAGCCCGTCGGAGTTGTAGCTGACCGATGCCAGCTCGTCTTCGACCACGGGGATGGAACGGGCCTGGTATTCGGTGTTGACTCCGGTTTGGGAGGAAGAGGACGTCATGGCTTGCAGGCTACTGGATTCGAGCCCCGTCAATGCCGGCGTTCTCGACGTGTCCGCTCACCGTGACGGCAGCAGCCGAAACCGGCCGAAGTGCCACGCCGGTTGGCTGGGTCGGAGCGAACTAGCGGGCCGACGGTGTGGTGGCGGCGGCCTCGCTGGTCTCGCCGTCGTCGCTGTGGTGAACTCCGAACCGGCCTTCCGTGTCACTCAGATCCTTGGGAAGCCGGATGTCGCGGGCGATGCGGCGACAGCTTCGGTGCACCAGGTTGAGGGCCTCCACCAGCTCGATCTCGAACGAGTAGGCCTCGACACGACGGGGCTCACCCGAGGCCAGCCGAGCGGCAAGATGCTCGCTGGCCGACTGCTTCAGTTCCTTGAAGCTCTTCTTGCTCTCCAGCACCTCGGTCGACAGCGTCCAGCTGCGGTCACCCACCGCCTCCAGCGCCAGGTCAAGGGTCTCCAGTGCGGCGTGGTGAAGCTGCTCGATGCGTTCCTTGGTCGGCTGGCTGACCTCGATCATCTGCTCGATCCGAACGATGCCCTTGTTGATGACCTGGGTCTCGATGGTGTCCGACAGCTGTTCCATGGCGTTCACCGCCGACAGCAGGGCAAAGATGTCATCCTGCTGATCCTCGCCCAATGATCGCTGGCCGACCGCAGACAGATAGTCGATGATGGCGCCGTGGAGATCATCGATCTTGGCCTCGTCGGCCCGAAGCTGCTCGAGCTGGGCCCGCTTGCCGGTCATGGCCGCCGGCACGGCCTCACTCAGGAGGTTCCGAACCTGGAGACCCATGCGCATGAGCTCCTTGTGTGCCACCTCCAAGGCAAGGACCGGTGTCTCGAGGAGGTCCTCGTCGAGAAAGGCGACCTCACCGAGTTCGGCCGAGCGCCGGGCCCGCTCCGGCACCAGCCGCCGAACAAGCGCAACCAGAGGCCCGAGGAAGGTGAGGAACACCACGGTGTTGGCCAAATTGAACACGGTATGGGCGTTGGCGATCTGGCGGGGCGACGCTGTTTCTTCGGCGGACGGTGAGATGGTCTGGACCAACTCGGCCAGGGCGCCGATGAGGAAGATGGCGACGGCGGCACCGATCACGTTGACCATGACATGGACCATGGCCGTCCGTCGGCCCTCGGTCCCCTTGCCGATCGAGGCCAGCAGCGCAGTGACACAGGTTCCGATGTTGGCACCGAGGACGATGGCGATGGCGGTGTTGAGGTCGATCAGGCCATCGGCGGCCATGACCACCACGATGCCGGTGGTGGCACTGGAGGATTGGACCAGCCCGGTGAAGGCTGCACCCATGAGCACCCCCATGAGCGGGTTGGTGCTTCCCGACATCAGATCGAGGAAGGGTTCGTAGGTCCGCAGCGGTGACATGGCATCGCTCATGATCTCCATGCCGAGGAAGACGAAGCCCAACCCGACCAGCGCCCGGCCCAGGTATTTACCCTGCCTCGACTTGACCGCCACGCCGAGAATGGCCCCGAACGCCAGCAGCCCGAGGGCATAGTCGGTGATCTTGAGGGCGATGACTTGGGCGGTGACGGTCGTTCCCAGATTGGCCCCGATGATGACGCCGGCAGCCTGGGTGAGCGACAGCAGTCCGGCGCTGACAAAGCCGACGGTGAGGACCGAGGTCACCGACGATGACTGAATGACGGCGGTGACGGCGGCCCCGGTGGTTGCACCCATGACCCGGTTGGACGACAGCTTGGCCAGGGCCCAGCGAAGCCGGTCGTCGCCCAACGCCTTCAGGGCTTCGGTGACCTGGCCCATGCCCAGCAGGAAGAGGGCCAATCCACCGGCCAACCCCATGATGAGCTTCCACCACTCGATATCCACGACCGACATTGTCGCCGACCGTCGTGTTCATTTCCAGTTAACTCGACGTTTTTCTGAAGTTCGCCTTCCCGGTTTGGGCTCGGCCGGTTCAGAGATAGAGGCCGGTGTGGGAGTCGTCGAGACGCTCGGCGGCAACGGCATGGACGTCGCGCTCACGGAGAATGATGTAATCCCGACCACCGACCTCAACCTCGTAGCGGTCTTCGGGATTGAACAGCACACGATCTCCCAGCTCCATGGATCGTACACTCGGTCCAGCGGCCACGATCTGGGCCCAGGTCAGGCGTTTACCGACCTGAGCAGTGGCCGGGATAAGGATGCCCCCCGACGACTTGCGGTCTCCGTCGGGGCCTTCCATCTGGACCAGAATGCGGTCGTGCAACATCTTGATCGGCAGTCCCTCGGCGGCTCCCGGACCAGATGATCTCGACTTCCCGGCCGACCGCGCCGACTCATCACGAGAGGCTCGACCGGACCCGCCGTCGTCGCTGCCACCGGCAACCGGGGGAGCCTCAACGGTGGCCCCCTCGAGGGTCCCGCCGTTGCCGGCCGTCTGGTCTGAATCGAGGTGTTTACTGTCGGTCACGTGATCTCCGGAACTGCGGCCGGCGCCGTCGACAACTAGGGCGACAACCGACCCGGGATTGTTGGCGCCTGCGGTGGGTCAACGTGTCGAGCCTACCGCCTCAGCAGGCGGTCTCGACCGCCCGGCCCAGGGCCGGCGCCGGTTCATTGCGGACCGCGGCGCCGGCGCCGATCTCGACGGCAGCAGGCCGACAGTGGCATTGTGACTGCAATGTCCCCACCCGATGGATCACCACCTCGACGGTTTGCCATTCCCTGTGACGACGGTGTCATGCTCCGGGCCGAGCTGTTTCGGCCCCGCCGGCCCCGTCTCCCGTCGGCAGTGGTCTGCCATCCTCATCCCCTCCACGGCGGGACCATGTACAACCCTGTCGTGTCGACCCTGTGCCGGGCCCTGCTGGACGCCGGGGCCACCGTGTTGCGATTCAACTTCCGGGGCACGTCGGGCTCGACCGGTTCCCACGGTGGGGGAATCCTCGAGCAACGCGATGTCGAGGCAGCGCTCGACCATCTGGCCGAACTCGACCGCACCGACGACCATTCACATCACCGGCCCGGTTTCGTCGTGGCCGGCTACTCGTTCGGTGCCGACGTCGGGCTGGCGGTCGATCGACCCGACATTGCCGGCTGGATCGCCGTCGCTCCCCCACTCGGCGTCTTACCACCGGATCAGTTCCGGGCCGGCCACTCCTCCCGCCCCGTGCTGATCCTGACCGGCGACAGGGACGAGTTCTGTCCGCCATCGCTGGCTCGGGAACGGACCGCAGGCTGGACGGCGACCGAGATCGTCGCCTTGGCGGACGAGAACCACATGCTGGGCACGGCTCAGCACGCCCTGACCGATCGGGTCACCCGGTTTGTCACCGAACTGGCCGAGGGAGATGGATGAACCCGTCGGGTTCAGGCCGGCCGCACCGTGAGACCGGCCGCCGACAGTGCGTCCTTGGCGTCGGCGATCGTAGCCTGACCGAAATGAAAGATGGTGGCGGCCAGAACGGCATCGGCTCCACCCTTCACCACACCGGGAGCGAGATCGCCGACGCCACCGACGCCGCCCGACGCGATCACCGGAACCGACACCGCGTCCGTCACGGCTCGCGTCATCTCGTGGTCAAAGCCGTCGCCGGTGCCGTCGCGGTCCATAGAGGTGAGCAGGATCTCCCCCGCCCCCAATTCCACGGCGCGGCGGGCCCATTCCACCACGTCGATCCCCGTCGGCGTACGCCCGCCGTGGGTGTACACCTCGAAACCGGACGAGGTGTCGGAGGCGCCCCGGTCCTCGGCCCGGCCATCCGGGCCGTTTCCCGTCCGGGTGGAATCCGGTCCATCGCCCCTGTCACCCTCGGCCCGCCCGGTGGTGACCCGACGGCCGTCAATGGCGACGACACAACATTGGGAACCGAACTCCCGGGCGATCTCGGCAATCAACTCGGGTCGGGCCACGGCGGCCGAATTGACCGAAACCTTGTCGGCGCCGGCCCGCAACAAACGCCGAGCATCGTCGACGGTGCGGACGCCGCCGCCGATGGTGAACGGGATGAACACCTCCTCGGCCACGGCGGCGGCCATGGCCACCGTGGTGTCACGGTCCTCGTGACTGGCCCCGATATCGAGGAACACCAGCTCGTCGGCCCCCTGGCGGTCATACTCGGCCGCCAGTTCCACCGGGTCTCCGGCATCGCGGAGATCAACGAAGTTGACGCCCTTGACCACCCGGCCTTCGGCCACATCCAGACAGGGAATGACGCGAATGGCCCTCACGATCTGCTGTCCTCTCGATCCGGGGTGGATGCCGGCGGCTCGAGTCCGGCCACCGCGTCCAATGCCTGGGACAGGGTGAACGCCCCCTCATAGAGTGCTCGGCCCACGATGACACCGGCGAATCGACGACGGTCATCACCTTGGCCGACGGCGATGGTCGACAGCACGGTCAAATCCTCGAGACTGCCCACACCGCCCGAGGCCAGAACGGGGATTGCGGTGGCAGCCAGCAGTCGGCTGAGCCCGTCCACGTCGGGGCCGGCCAATGTGCCGTCCCGCGAGATCTCGGTCACAATCAGGGCCTCGACCCCGCTGTCGGCAAACTTTTGCGCCATTTCGGCCACGGTGCGGCCGGTGCGTTCGGTCCAGCCGTGAGTCGCCACCTCGTCACCGCGGGCGTCGAGACCGACGGCGACCCGGCGGCCTCGACCGGCCAGATCGGTGACCAGGGACGGATTCTCCAGTGCCGCTGTACCGATGACCACTCGATGGACACCAACAGCGAAGAGTTCATCGGCAGCCGTCGTCGAGCGGACTCCCCCGCCGACCTGAACCGGCACGGACACGGCGTCGCAGATGGCGGCGATGACCGGACGGTTGGTCGGCTCCCCGGTGCGGGCGGCGTCGAGATCGACGACATGGATCGCCTCCGCCCCCTCGGCCACGAACCTCCGGGCTTGGTCGACCGGGTCGGTCTCGTACACGGTCTCACGGTCGTAGTCACCCTGGTAGAGACGAACACACTTCCCGTTGCGGAGATCGATGGCTGGGAACAGGATCATGACGCACGGTGAAGATCGGCGGCATGATCCTCGGTTCGGTCGATCTCGCTCCCCGATCGTCCCTGTTCCCGACACAGCTCGACGAAGTTGGCCAACAACCGGAGTCCCGGCTCGGCCGACTTCTCCGGATGGAACTGTGCGGCGAAGATATTGTCGGCGGCAACCGCGGCCACCACCGGGCCGCCGTAGTCCACCGTCGCCGCGGTCAGATCCGAGGGTTCGGCGGCGAGGCTGTGGACGAAGTACATCCACGAGCCGTCCAGGCCCCGCAACATCCGGCCTGCCATCGAGTCGTCGGCGTATGATCGGCACGACAGGCGATTCCACTGCATCTGGGGCCGCTTCACCGTGTCCGGCAGCCAGACCACACGCCCCGGCAGCAGACCCAGGCCGGCAACCCCGGGCGACTCCTCCGATTCCTCGAACAGCATCTGCATTCCGACACAGATGCCGAGAAACGGACGGCCGTCAGCCACAGCCCGCTCGGCCTGTTGGTCCAATCCTGCCGCCCGCAGGGCCGACATGCAGGCCCCGAACGCACCGACACCGGGGAGTACGACGCCGTCGGCCTCCCCGATCATCGCCGGCGAGTCGGTCAGATGAGCGTCGGCCCCCACCTTCTCCAATGCCTTCTGGGCCGAACGGAGGTTGCCGATGCCGTAGTCGAGCACGGCGATGGTGGGGAGGCCACCGTCGCCGTTCGAGGCACCGGCCGGGGCTTCGGGTTCGAGTCCCTGGTCGACGCCGCTCACAGGCTCCCCTTGGTCGACGGCACCCCGGATCCCTCGATCCGGACTGCGTCGCGCAGACAGCGGGCCAATCCCTTGAAGCACGCCTCGATGATGTGATGGACGTTGCGACCCCGGCACAAACTCACATGGAGGGTGAACCCGGCCGAGGTGGCGAGACTCGAGATGGCATGCTCGGCCATCGACGGGTCGAACGGCGGATTACCCAGCGGGATGGCGGCCGGCATCTCGATGTCCCAAACCACGAACGGACGCCCCGACAGATCGAGCGCCACGTCGACCAATGCCTCGTCGAGAGGAAACCGCCCGCTGGCGAAACGGCGAACCCCGGCCTTGTCCCCAACCGCCTGGGCAAAGGCCTGGCCGAGCACGATCGACGTGTCCTCGATGGTGTGATGTGCGTCCACCTCGAGGTCACCGCTGGTCTTCACCTTGAGATCGAAACCGCCATGGCGTCCGAGCTGATCCAGCATGTGATCGAAGAAGGGCACACCGGTCGAGCAATCGGTGGTCCCGGAGCCATCGAGATCGATGGCCACCACGACCGCGGTTTCCTTGGTCGTGCGTTCGAGCCGAGCCGATCGCGAACCGTACGGACCGTTTCTGGTGTCACTCATCGTGATCAAGTATGTCAGCCAGGGCGTCGAGGAAGACCGAATTCTCCTCCGGTGTCCCGATTGTCACCCGAAGACAGCCGTCCAGGTAGCGCCAGCTCGACGTGTCACGAACCAGCACCGAGCGATCGACCAGCGCCTGCCAGACCGAACCACCACCAGCCGGCGGCGGGCGGAACAACACGAAGTTCGCCCCCGACGGCCACACGTGGCATCCCAGGTCCACCAAGCATGATGAAACCCGGACCCGCTCCTCGATGACGGCGGCCACCCGGGCGTGCATCTCCACCGAGAACTGGAGGGCCACCACCCCGGCAGCCTGCTTCAGACCGTCGAGGTGATACGGCAGGACCACCGCCTCCAGCTCCTCGACCAGCCAACGAGGCCCGAGGAGGTAGCCGAGGCGTGCAGCCGCCATCGACCATGTTTTGGAGAAGGTCTTCACCACCACCAGCGGGCGCTCCTCGGCCAGCAACTCCACGGCCGACCACGACGCAAACTCCCCATAGGCCTCGTCCACCACCAGCAGGCCATTGATCGACTCGACCGCGTCCAGCACCGATGACACGGTCTGCGGCGATTCGACCAGACCGGTCGGATTGTTGGGCGAACACAGGAAGGTGACGGACGGCGCCACCGACTCGATCTCGGCCCGGGCTCGCTCGGCCGAGAGGGCGAAACCCTCGCCCCGCTCGGCCTGGACCACGACTGCGCCCGAGATCCTGGACAGATGGCTGTGGAGGGCATACGTCGGCTCGAAGGTGAGTGTGGTGCGGCCCGATCCGGCGAAGGTCAACAGAAGGGTTTGCAGCACCTCGTTGGACCCGTTGGCACAAAAGACCTGCTCCGGCCCCAGACCGAAACGGGCGCCCACGGCCCGGCGAAGAGCCGGAGCCCTGCGGTCGGGATAGCGATGCCAGTCCAGGCTGCGAGCTGCGGCGGCCACGGCGGCGGCAAACTCCGGAGGCGGCGGCCACGGCGACTCATTGGTGTTGAGCCGAACGTCGACCTCGACCTGGGGTGAGTGATACCCGGTCATGGCGGCCAAATCGGACCGGATCGGCGGGCGGGTCATGGCTGCCCGTCCCGGAGCCGGAGTCGGATACTCTCGGCATGGGCATGCAGGCCTTCCTGCCGGGCCATGGCCACGACATGGGGACCGAGAACCCGCAAACCCTGGGGTGAGACGGAGACCACATGATGGTCCTTGAGGAAATCACCCACGGTCAGGGCGCTGGCGAAACGAGCCGACCCGAAGGTGGGCAGCACATGGCTTGGGCCGGCCACATAGTCACCGAGCGAAGCCGGGGCGTGCGAACCGCAGAAGATGGCGCCGGCGTTGTTGACGGTGGCGGCCAAGGCTTCGGCATCCCGGCACTGCAGTTCGAGATGCTCCGGGGCAATGGCATCGATCACGGCCACAGCGGCCGCCGGGTTGTCGACCAGGGCGGCAAAGCCGCCGGCGTTCAGGGTGGAACGGATATCGTCGGCTCGAGGAGAGGCGGCCAGCAGCTCGTTGCCGGCAGCGCAGACGGCATCGGCCACCGCATCGTCCCAGGTGACGAGCCAGGCCAGGCCATCGGGTCCGTGCTCGGCCTGCACGATCAGATCAATGGCGGCATAGCTGGGATCGGCCGTCTCATCGGCCACCACCACCACCTCCGACGGTCCGGCGAAGGCGGCCGCGATACCGACCCGTCCCGCCACCTCCTGCTTAGCCAAGGCCACATAGACATTGCCTGGGCCGGCGATCACGTCGACGGCGGGAACGGTCTCGGTTCCGTAGGCCATGGCTCCGACGGCCTGGGCCCCTCCGACGGCGAATACACGATCGACGCCGGCCAGCCGGGCCGCAGCCAGGACCGAAGGAGCGATACCGTGGTGCTCGGCGCTGGGTGGTACGCAAAGCACGATCTCCTCGACACCGGCCACCCGAGCCGGAACCGCCGTCATCAACACCGTCGACGGATACTCGGCCCGGCCGCCGGGGACATACAGCCCGGCCCGCCTCACCGGGCGTTGATACGCCCGGACGGTCAGACCGCTGCTGTCGATCACCTCCGAGGGCCGCAGCTGGTGGCGGTGGAACCGATCGATCCTGGCGATGGACACGTCGAAGGCGGCCCTCAGCTCGGAGCTGAGTGTTGAAACCGCTCGGTCCATGTCAGCCTCGGCCACCTCGATGGACTCGAGACTCACACCGTCGAGCCTGCCGGTGAGCTCGATGAGGGCGACATCGCCTCGCCGTTCCACATCGGCCAGGATGTCTCGAACCGCCTGACGCGGTTCGTCTCCGGCAATCTGGGGCCGAGGAAGGCGATCTGACAGGTCCGGTCCCAACGTCTTACCCCGTAGATCGAGCCGGTTCAGCATGACGTCTCCTTCTGTTCCTTCTATCGGAGGACCGGCGGGTAACCCGCACCGCACTCGCCCACGTGGAGCGACACAGGTCGGGAACCGGAGACCGAGACCGACCCGAGGGGCGAAACGGTTCCGGCCCTCGTTCGACGCTAGCGTGGATCAGCGACAGAAAGGCGACCGTTCATGGCCATCGACCACAGCGCGCTCAGCTCCCTTTCGACGTCGCTCGACGATCTCACCCACCGGATCGGGGCGCTGGCGGATCGGGCCGATGCCGACGAACCGGGAGCCGTCGAGCTCCTCGAGGTGGAACGTCAGCTTCTCACCGCCAGTCGCCGACTCCAGAAACTTGTTCGCCAGCGCCGTCTATGACAAAGGCCGATTCACAGCCCAATCATGCAAGTCGCCGAGCATGAACGTCGAGTTAAGCGCTGCTTGGTGAGCTCACCACACCTGTATAGCTGAATCGACATTCGTGTTTGATAACCGCCGCATGACCCTCCACTTGGGTCATGCAAACGGCGACCTTCGGACACGGCACGGGTCATAACCCGAAAATGACGTCGGCGCCCCTACGAAAGGGGCGCCGACGGCGCGATACGGGGCGGCGGATCCCCGATCTCGCTGCTACCAGGTGGCGGGAACCTGGTGTTGACAACAGTAACCCAACGCACGGGCATAGATGGTGGATATCTGCCATCTTTTTTCTAACAATACAACCACCACTCGATGACGGCTTTGTAATAGAGATTCTGGACGCTATCGAACAGAAGGACAGAAGTCATTCAACACGCATTTATCACATTGCGGTCGTCGGGCGATGCAGACACGACGACCATGGAGGATCATCCGGAGGCTGAACACCCCACGCTGCGGGGCCGGGATCATCGGATTCAGTTCGAGTTCGACCTTCACGGGGTCGGTCTCCTCGGTGAGCTCCAGCAACCGACTCAGCCTGAGCACATGGGTGTCGACCGGCAATCCGGGAAGATCGAGCGCCACACTACGGACCACATTTGCCGTCTTGCGTCCCACCCCGGCAAGGGCGGTGAGATCCCTCATGGCGCCGGGAACCTGGCCGCCATGCTGGTCCATCAACTGGGCGGCGCAGCGCACGATGTTCTTGGCCTTGTTCCGATAGAGCCCCAACGACCCGATGATGGCTTCGACCTCTTCCAGCTCGGCGCCGGCCAGCGATTCGGCGTCCGGATAGCGAGCGAAAAGGGCAGGTGTCACCTTGTTCACGCCGACGTCGGTGGCCTGGGCCGAGAGGATGGTGGCGATCAGCAACTGGAAGGCATCGACATGATCGAGTTCGCAGACGGCATCGGGGTACTCTTCGGCCAGGCGCTCGTGGGTACGCCTGGCCCTCCCCTTGGGTGACCGTGGTTTGGCCATGTCGTGCTCTCCATCCTTCCCTGGCCCGCGGATCCGATCGCCCGCAGTCCCTGCACCGGCCGGGGCCGTCCGGGACGCCGAGTGATCTCGATCCGAGCCCGGGTGGCCTCGGGTTCACGGTTGCAGGGTACGTTGAAAACTGTGAACCCGGCTGCATCGCTCCCGGATGACGACACCCCGTCGCCCATCGAGGCGACGTTGTCGACGCCCGGGTTGCATATCGAGATCAACGTCACAATGCAGAGCGGCCACAAGCTGTCGGTGGAACCGGCGTTCGCACCGACCGAGGACGCAGGCACGCTGATGATCGAACGGCCGGCAGGCGGTGAGGCCCTGGCCGTACCCGTCGTCGAGGCCTCGGCCGACCGCTTGAGGGGACTGGCTCAATCCCTGCTACTGGCCAACGGTGTGGACGACGACCGCTACCAGCCAACGGTCTCGGCCGAGGACGGGCGGGTCGCGACCGGCTCCGTCACCGTGGGGGCGGCACTGCTGGCCGCGGGGCAGATCGTGACGTCGGTCAGCGGCTCGCCCAGCCGGGGACGGCTGCAGCTCGACGTGATGGCCCGATGGCCCGACTGGCCGACCGATGCGCCCGACCGTGTTCCGAATCGGATCGAGGTGGCGGCCGCCCTGGTGGAATTCTGCCTGAGACTGGCGGCACAGGCTCCGGGCTCGGACCGCTGGCAGCCGGAGATCTGGGGCAAGCCGGAACAGCCGTGGCACGAGGCGCTGGCCCGACGTCTGACCCTCACCAGCCATCGGGCCCTCCATCAGCTTCGCTGCCCACTGCCCGCCGCCTCACCGCCATCGGGCGTGACCACCAGGGATCTCGACCCGGTCGAGGATCTTGACGCCATGCTGGCTGTCAACAACCGGGCATTCGCCAGCCACCCCGATCAGGGGGGTCGGGACCGGAGCTATCTGGAGGCGGCATTTGCCGATTCCGACTTCGACCCGGCCGACGTTCGGATCGCCATCGACCACAACTCGGGCCGGATGATCGGATTCTGCTGGACGAAAATCCATCCACCGGCTCCCAACCGGCCGGAGACGGCCGGAGAGATTTACGTGGTCGGAATCGATCCCGAGTTCCAGGGCCGGGGTCTCGGTGTTCCCCTCACCGTGGCCGGACTCGACCATCTCCACCAACGGGGAGCGACGATGGGCATGCTGTATGTGGAGGCGGATAACGAACCGGCCCTCAACATTTACCGGAAGTTGGGTTTCACCGTGCACCGAACCGATCGAGCCTGGCGCCGTGAGTGAGAACAGCACACAACGGAACGCCGTGAGCCCCTGGACGCCGTCGCGGCAACAGTGGGAATCGCTGTTCGAGGACGAACCCCGGTATCGGGTTGAACAGCTGTGGACCGGCCTCTATCACCACGATCTCGACCCGATCGACATCACCAATCTGCCGAAACCGCTTCGACGGCGAATCGGCCATCGATACCAACCGGCGCTGACCCCGGCGGCAGAGCAGCGAACCACCAATGGTGACACGGTGAAGTGGTTGTGGTCGCTGCCCGATGGGGCCGAGGTCGAGACGGTCCTGATGCACTACCCGAAGCGGAGCACAGTCTGTATCTCATCCCAGGCCGGCTGCGCCATGGGGTGTGGATTCTGCGCCACCGGCCAGGCCGGCTATCAGCGCAACCTGACCGTAGGAGAGATCCTGGAACAGGTGGTGGCCGCCCGCCGGGCCGCCACCATCCGGTCGCGACGGTTGTCGAACGTCGTGTTCATGGGCATGGGCGAGCCGATGGCGAACTACGACCGGGTGCTGGAGGCCACCGGCCGGCTCATCGCCGACTTCGAGATCGGCGCCCGGAACATCACCGTTTCCACCGTTGGTCTTGTTCCGCAGATGCTGCGGTTCGCCGAAGAAGGACTCCAGGTCGGTCTGGCTCTTTCCCTGCACGCCGCCAACGACGAACTCCGGACCAGCCTGGTGCCGGTCAATCGTCGCTACCCCATCGACGAGCTCGTCGCCGCCTGCCAGCTGTTCCGGGAGCGCACCGGGCGTCGGGTCTCGCTGGAGTGGGCCATGATCGACGGGTTGAACGACCGTGACCAGGATGTGGCCGAGCTGGCCGATGTGGCCATCCAAGCCCGTGCCCACGTCAATCTGATCCCACTCAATCCAACCCCGGGCTGGCCCACCACCGGCTCACCGCCGGAACGAGTGGCGGCCTTCGCCGCCGACCTGTCGGCTCGCGGCGTGAATGTCACCGTTCGGGCCAACCGGGGCACCGACATCGACGCCGCATGCGGCCAGCTGGCCGGTGGTCCCCACCGGCGGTCTGGGACCGAGAGTCCGGTATCCCTCGATCGACACCGCTGAGGAGCCAACGCGCCACATCGTCGCCGCTTTTGCCCGCCGACCGGCCATACTGTGGGGGCTATGAATCAGTGGCTGAACCGGTCCCATCCCCAAACCCTGCAAGCCGGGGTGATTCTTGGCTATATCAGCGCCTTCTTCGGCTTGTTCAGCAGTGGGTTCTTCCTGCCGCTCTTCATCGGTCTGGGCGCCGGTGCCTTCGTCACCGCCAACAACAAGCGGTGGGGCTATATTCTCCTGGCCATCTGTGCCAGCCTGGTGGCCTTGTTCTACATCCTGGTCTTCATCAATTCGCTGGGAAGCTCCATTGTGAGCATGCTGTTCAGCCTCAACCGGTTGGTATTCCCGGTGGCCCTTGCCGTCGCCGTTCTCCACAATCACTCCCGGGAGTACCAGCGAATCTGGTTCGACTGACGGCGCCCGTGCTGCTCGGGGTCACCTTGGCCCTGGTCTCCCTGACTGCGTGTGGCGATCGAAGCGGGCAACGGGACGAGACCATTTCGACGTCGTCCACCGGTACCACCAGTCTCGCTCCGGACCGGGTGGACACCATCGACGGAGACCACGCCGACAACTCCGGCCGGCCCCCGGGGAGCGTCCCGGTCGACGAGGTCCGGTGGGAACCATGTGATCGCTTCGAATGCGCCACGGTCCCGGTGCCCCTGCACTACGGTCCTGACGGCACGGCGGTGACCGGCGAACGCCTCGAACTGGCCCTTGTTCGCAAGCCGGCGTCCGGTCCGGCGGCCGGCACCATCTTCGTGAATCCCGGCGGTCCGGGTGCGTCCGGAATCGACTTCATCCGAGCTGGATTCGACCTCGGCCCCGAGATCGGCTCCCGATTCCATCTGGTCGGGTTCGATCCCCGGGGAGTCGGCGACAGTGCCGGACTGCGATGTGGGCGCTCGGTGGGAACGGGGCCACGCGCCGACTCGTCGCCCGACAACGAGAGAGAACAGCGACTTCTGGAAGCGGAGGCCCGTTCCATGGCCGACCAGTGCGCCCGTCTCGATGGCCAACTGGTGGCCAACATCTCCACCTCGATCGCCGCTCGGGATCTGGACCTACTGCGCCGGGCAGTCGGCGACGAGACACTGACGTACTACGGCCTCAGCTACGGAACGATGCTGGGGCTCCGATACGCCGAGCTCCATCCCGAGAATGTCGGCCACATCGTCCTCGACGGGGTGATCGACCCCGGCCTCGATCTACAGGCCCTGCTACGGCTTCAGGCCGAGGCATTCGAGGAGGCATTCATCGAGCTGGACGGGCGGTGCGGAACGCCGCTGTTGACCCGGTGCCCCGAAGGCGGATTGGTCACAGCCTTCGACGGGCTCATGGATCGACTGGAGGCCGGAGGCCCGATCGACGGGTTCGGCCCCACCGAGCTGTCGTATGCCGCCCTCATCGCCCTCTACAGCCCCGATCTGTGGCCGGTGTTGGCCCGGGGGCTGGATGATGCCGCCGACTCCGATGTGGCAACACTCCTGGAACTGCACGATCGCCTGACCGGCGCGGTCCAGTTCACCAGCTACGCCGCCTACCTTTGCCAGGATTCCCCCGTCCCCGGAGGTCCTCAACAGTGGCGATCGTTCGCCGAGGATCTGGCCATGCTCGCACCCCGGTTCGGGGCCACAGTGGCCAACGAATTGCTGGCATGCGTCTACTGGCCGAGCACCGGTCTCGACCGCCCGGCGCCAATCGAGGCCACCGGCGCCGGGCCCATTCTGGTCATCGGCACCACAGGCGATCCCGCAACCCCGCTGATCGGTGCCCAACGAGTCGCCGAAGCCCTCGATTCGGCCCGTTTGGTCGTGGTCGAAGGGTTCCATCACACCGCCATTGGCTACAACGCCTGTGTGGGCGACATCGTACGGCGGTACCTCGTCGACTCGATCCTGCCGCCTGCGAACACCCGGTGTTCGCAGGACGGAAAGGAACTCCTGGACCAAAGCGCCGGCTGACCGAGCGAACCGTCGACCGAGCGGACTCGGCCGGTGAGTACCGGGGGCGAACGATTCCCCACCGACACCTCTACCGTGTAGCCATGACCTCGTTGTCCGATGATCGTCTCCCCCAAGGCGACGACAAGCGCACGGCGGTGCGCTCCATGTTCGACACCATCGCCCCTCGCTACGACTTGATGAACCGCCTCATGACGTTTCGTATGGACGTCGGCTGGCGCAGGACGACACAGAACGCTTTGGCCTTGGAACCGGGATCGGTCGTGCTTGATTTGGCCTGTGGCACCGGCGATTTCTGCGTGGAGCTGGCCCGGGCCGGGCATCGGCCGATCGGTGTGGACCTGTCGTTCGGCATGCTGTCGGCGGCCCGGACCGATAGTCCGCTGGTTCAAGGTGATCTGCTCCAGCTCCCGGTGGCCGATCGATCGGTCGATGCCGCGGTCTGCGGCTTCGCCCTACGGAACCTGGTGGAACTCGACCCCTTCTTCGTCGAACTCCACCGCGTGGTTCGACCCGGCGGCCGAATCGCCCTGCTCGACGTGTCACAGCCCGACAATCGTGTCATGGCCTGGGGACACGGCATCTACTTCAACCGGGTGGTTCCCAAAATCGGCGGTTTGCTCTCAGATCGGGCGGCCTACGCCTATCTGCCCAAGTCCGTGTCGTACCTTCCGGAACCTCCGGTCATGATGGCCAAACTGGAACAGGCCGGTCTGTCGTCACCCCGGCGCCGGCAGCTCAGCGGCGGTATCGCCCAACTATTGACCGCTGTCCGGCCACCGGACTAGCGCTTCAGGGTGAGATCTGTTCCTCCATCGGCCGGGGCCCGCCGTTTTCGGTTCAAGACCGGCGCCGCCGGTCCGATGGAACCCTGTGGCCGAGCCTCACCGCCCCCAGGGGCAGACCGTCCTGCCGGTCGATCGGCGCACCTCCGTCCAGCATCGGCCGGCGGCCGAGACACCGGCCTCACAGAACCCCGATCAGGCACTCGCTGACGATCGGGGTCGATATGGACGGCCGGCCCGACGGGAGCGACGGCGCCGCGAGAAACCGGTGGTGTCGGTGGTCGTTCCCACCTACAACGAGGCCGACAACATTCCTATTCTCGTCCGTCGACTCCGCGCCGACCTGGCCGATCTCGACTACGAGATCATCATCGTCGACGACGACTCGCCCGATCGAACCTGGCAGGTGGCCCAGGACGCGGTAACCGACGACCCTCGATTCCACGTCGTCCGGCGACGCCGCGAACGAGGCCTGTCATCGGCGGTTCTGGCGGGGATGGGCGTCGCCGATGGGTCGATTCTGGTCGTGATGGACGCCGATCTCCAACACGATACGGCCACCATCCCCCTCCTTGTGTCGACCATGATGGACAATGATCTCGACATCTGTGTGGCCTCTCGAGAGGCCACCGGCGGTAGCTACGGGAGCTTCGGTCGCCGACGCCGCCTGGTGTCGTGGCTTGGTGCCACCGTGGCCCGGCTGGCAACTCGGATCCCGCTGTCCGATCCCATGAGTGGCTTCTTCGCCGTGTCCCGCCACCGATACCAGACCGTCGAGGACGAGCTCAACCCCCTCGGCTTCAAAATCCTGTTGGAGTTCATGGTTCGTGGACCACGACCCAAGGTGGACGAGGTCGGCTACCGGTTCGGTCAGCGGCTCCATGGCGCCACCAAGCTCTCGAGTCGGGTAGCCGTCGACTACCTTCGGGCCGTGGTGGAACTGGCCGTCGGCCGTCATGGTTCGGCCACCACCGTTGTCTACGGGGCGGTCGTGGTGATCACACTCGTGCTCCAGGCGCTGACGTCATGGCTGGCCCATTCGGTGGGCGCCCGCTCGATCTCCACCGGCCTTGGTTTGGAACTGGCGGCGCTGGCCGCCTATTACGGCCACAATACCTTCACGTTTGCCCACGGTCGCCACCAGGGGCTCGCTCATCGAGTCGGACTGGCGAAGTTCCACGCCATCGCCTGCTACGGCTGGATCGTTCACGGCTCCGTGACCGCCCTGTTGGCACCGCCTGCCTCCCTCGGTTCGGACCCGGATGGACCGATGGTCGTACTGCTGCGATCGTTGCAGCCGACCGTGGGGGCGGCCTACATCATCGGTCTGTCGGCGGGTTCGGTGGCCACCTACCACCTGTACCGACATCTGGTCTGGGGCACTGCCGCCGGCGTCAAAGCAGGCGGGCGATGACCGTGGTCAGCAGTTCGTCGATCTGGTCGACGGCCCGACGGTAAGCCTTCATTCGACCGCCGTACGGATCCGGGACATCCCACTGACGGGACAGGTAGTCGACCGGCTCACGATCCACGTTGACCGCCGCCACCAAGCGAGCCATGGCCACGGTCTCCCCATCGATCTGCTCGATCACACTGGCGGCCTTCCGAATGGGGATGATCTTGGGGAAGGCCGAAGGAACCAGTGTGGTGGCTTGGCGGACGTGTTCGCCCTCCATCGTCAACACCACGTCGGCGGCCCGAACGCTGGCGTCGTCGATGCGGTAGCTCCGATGATGGGAACCATCGACGCCGTGGTCGGCAAGGACTGCCGCCAGCTGATCGGGGATCCGGCGGCCCGGCATGAGAAAGCCGGCCGAGCGGAACACCATTTGAGCCTCGCCGAATCGATGGCGGGCCAGCAGCTCGGCCGTGGGACTTCGACAGATGTTCGCGGTGCAGACGAAGAGCACCCGAATGCGCTTGTCAGGAGCGTTCAACTGCTCCGTCTGACCAGCACTCCGGCGGTTCGGGCCAGAATGACCAGATCCTTACGGAACCGGACATCGGCCACATAGGCGATATCCAGATGGAGGCCGGCGGCGATCCGATTTCGGGCCCGAAGCGGCGACACCTGGAAGCTGCCGGTGATGCCAGGACGCTCGCGGTGTCGGGGATGCTTCAGGAATCCTTCTTCGCTGGCCACCCTCACCAGCTCGGGGCGGGGACCGACCAGGCTCATGTCGCCCCTGAGCACATTCACCAGCTGGGGCAGCTCATCGAGGCTGCGGGCTCGGATGAACCGCCCGAACCTGGTATGGCGAGGATCGCAGTCCGACTTGTGGACCTGCCGGCGTTCCCGCCCGACATAGGGCTGCTGGCGACGCCGTCGGTCGGGGAGCATCGAACGGAACTTGTAGATCTGGAACGGGACTCCGTCACGACCCACACGGTGCTGCCGGTAGATGATGCCACCCGGGCCCAGGTTCAAGCGAACGAGCACCGCCAGAATGACGAAGACGGGGCTGAGCAACAAAAGACTGGTGGCGGCGATGACCACGTCCAGCGCCCGCTTGCCGTAGCGGCTGTACCGGGTTGGGTTCCGAAGTAAGACTGTGGGGGCTACGACGATGTCCCGGTGGTCCAGGCGTTCGTCTTTCCTCAGCTTGACTTCTACGTTGGCCACAATCACCTACCCTCTGCGGCGTCCTTCGGAACCTCAGTTGGCAAATCTCGCCTAGCCAGGAATACCCCACGGCCCGTCGGCCCAACACCAACCAGGCTGCGTCATACCCCTACGTCTCTGCCGAAGGTGGAGCGTATACGAAATGACACATTGAGACATCCATGCTGTGAGAAAAACGACCCCGTCCACCCCGGTCGATCGGATCACCTCCGGTTGGTGAATATCCCATCGTGGCCAGCCGGACCGGCCGCCCATGGGCCAAAAGCCGGCAGAACTAGTGGAGTTTGCCGGTCCGGTGACCACCGGCCGACCACGACATCCGGGCGCCGCCCTCAGCCGCCGACAGAGCTTATGGGCATTTGTACCCAGACCCCTCCCCTCTCGGCGCCCGTCGCATCTCGTTGCAACCCACGTCCCTGTCGCCCAAACGGCGCGACCGCCCCAACCGATCGGTTGCCCTTACCTGTTGCCGCCGCAGTAGCCTGAGGCCTCGATGTCCACCGTGTCCATTGCCGTGCTGACGTTCCGGCGACCAGACGAAGTCATTCGTTGCCTGGAGTCGATCGCCCGTTCATTGACGGTTCCACTGCCCGAACCGTGGCAGCTGGTCGAAGTCCTGATCGTCGACAACGACCCTGATGGATCGGCTCGGGACGTGGTGACGAGGCCCGAGGCAGGCCACGGCCTGCCGTCTGTGCGCTATGTACACGAGGCTCGGGGCGGAGTGGCCCCGGCCCGCAACCGAGCCCTCGACGAGGCTCGAGGATCCACCCTCGTCTTCATCGATGACGATGAGGTGGCCGATCCCGGGTGGCCTCACGGAATCCTGGAGACCATGACACAAACCCGGGCGGCCATGGTCGGCGGACCGGTACGTACCCGTTTCACGGTGGAACCTCCGGGCTGGATCACCGACGGCCGGTTCTTCGACCGGGAGAACCCGGCCCATCGCAGCCGATCCCACTGGTTACGGTCGGGCAACGTGGCCATCGATCTGGACCAGATTCGATCGGTCGACCTCCGGTTCGATCCGAAATATCGCCACGGTGAAGACGCTGCGTTCTCGATGGAAGGGGCGAAGAATGGTCTCGATCTGCGTTGGTCAGCCCACGGTTCGGTGACCGAATTCGTCGGTCCGGAGCGACTCTCGATGCGCTGGCGGATGCAACGGGAACGGATCTCGCACCGGGCATGGGCCACCACGACCCTGGACCTTCAGCACTCCATCCCGGCCGCAGTCAAGATCCTTGTCCGCGGTGTACAACTACTGCTTCGCGGCGTCATCCGGGTAGTGGGGGGAGTGGCCACCGGCCGTACCCACCTGACCGTGGCCGGCCTGAGCGATGGAGCCGCCCTGGTGGGCAGGGTCGAGGCGGTCATCGATCACGTGCGATCACCCAGGGCGAGCTGACCCCGCCAAACTCTCGGCTTCCGGTCGGAGCATGGGGTGAACGAGGCGAGGAAGCGGATCCCGAACCTGGACCGCCGGTCGACCGTCACGCGCTGATCGGTCAAGCCCACGAATCGCCGATTCCTGGCGTGCCCCGGTATCACATCCAGTAGTATGTTGCAGATTGGTAAAGCCTAGTCGGCGAGCGCAGCTACCGTCGCCATGCCGACACCTGACGGACCGGGCGAGTAGCCGAGGACGAGCCAAGGACATCTGACGTCAACCATGATGTACCAAAGCAATCAGTACATTCCCGAGGCTGCACGGCTCGAGGACTACCTGCAGGCCATTCGTCTTCGCAAATGGCTTGTCCTGGCTTTGACCCTGCTCGGCCTGCTCGGGGCATTCCTCTTTGCCACCAGCCGGCAACCCACCTACACGGCGGAGACCACGGTTCTGCTTCGGGGATCGCCGAGCGAATCGCGGATTCCTGGGCAGGACGCTGCTCCAAACCTGGAGCGGGAGCGGGAAATCCTACTGTCGAATGAGGTTGCGGAACGAGTGCTCGGCGCCCTGTCCATCGACGCTTCACCGGAGGATCTGCGCACCAATCTCGAGGTCGAGTTCCGGCCCGACTCCGACGTTCTCAACGTCAACTACACGTCGTCGGCCGCCAATTCGGCGGCACTGACCGCCAACACCTTCGCCCAGGAGTACGTCAGCCTGCGCGAAGGTCAGGCAACGGCCTATCTCGGCTCACTCGCCGAGTCATTGACCACCGATATCGAGGAGCTTCAGACCGCGTTGGCCGACAACTCGGCCCGCCTGGCCGAGCTCTGGGATGAACGGGGCGATGTGGTGGCGGCCGATGGCAACCCGGCCGACCTCGATGCCGCCATCGCCGTCGAGACCTCGAGCGCGTCGAGCCTGACCAATCAGCTGCGCAATGCCGAAGCCGAACTGCGTTCGGTGGAGCAGAAACAGAACTCCCGCCTCCCGGCGGCGGAGATTCTGCCGCGGCGCCACGGCCCCGACCAGCCCCGATGGGATCGGACTGCCGATCCTCATGACCGCCGGCCTGCTGGTGGGCCTCATCGCCGGTGTGGTCGCCGCCTTCCTGCTCGAGCGGCTGGACACGACGGCCCGGGACGACGAGGACGTGGCCGCCGCCCTCGGCACCAGCGTCATCGGCTCCGTTCCCACACTCGGCCTCGGCAGTCGGGTCGGTACCGGCAGCCTGATCATGTTGTCCTCCGGCGGCTCGGCCCGCTTCGCGGCGGCGCGCGAGGCCTTCCGCCGGCTCCGCAGCTCGGTTCAGTTCCTCAACTCCTCGAGCGGGGTCAGCTCGATCATCGTCACCAGCTCCGCCCCGGCGGAGGGCAAGAGCCTGACCGCAGCCAATCTGGCCATCGCCCTGGCCCAGAACGGTTCCCGAGTGGTCATCGTCAGCGCCGATCTGCGTCGGCCCACCCTGGAGCGGATGTTCGCCATGGAGGCGGCCCGGCCCGGCCTGTCGGACTATCTGGCTCACGCCGCCGAGCTCAACGCCGAGAAGGTTCCCGGGATCGACAACCTCTGGCTCATACGCTCCGGCACCCCGCCCGACAATCCGGGGGAACTGCTCAGCTCCGACCGGTTCGAGCAGATGATCAAGGAGCTGGAGCGGGAGAACGTCGAGTACATCGTGATCGACACCCCGCCGGTGCTCAGCACCGCAGACGCCCTGTCGGCGGCCCGCTTCGTCGACGGTGTGATCGTGGTGGTCGACACCGAACGGACCGAGACCGCCGATCTTCTCCAGGTCAAGACCGACCTTGAGCGCAGCGGTTCGAAGCTCCTTGGTGCGGTCATGAACCGCCAGCGGTTCGAACGGGGCGGCCTCTTCCGGCGGGATCGCTACGCCTACTACCAGGCGACCGGCTGACGTCGAGGCGGACGGTAGCGATGTCAGCCGGTGTGACCATGGCCAGAAGCTCGGTTCGGTATTCGACCGCCCGCCCGGCGGTGGCCCGACCCGGACCGGCTGAACGGGCCCTGGTGATCCTCACCACCTTCGTGCTATTGCATCCGCTGCCCATCGCCTGGTTCCAGACCAGAACCCAGTTCGTCGAGCAGGAAGGCAACTTCACCTTGCTCGCAGTCCAGCTGATGCTGATGCTGATGGCCGTGGCCCGAGTCGTCGGCGATCTGGACTGGTGGTTGCTGGCCTACCGGCTCGATCAGACCTTGTTCGCCTTTGTCGGCCTCGCCTTCGCCTCGTTTCTCTGGTCGGCCGATCCGGGGGGAACCTTGCGCCAGGCCATCATGTTCGGTGCCGTCACGTTGTACGGCGTGTATCTGGTGCTGCGCTTTCCCCTGGTCGAGATTCTGCAGTTGTTTGCGGTCATGTTCGTCATCAGTGCGACGGTCAACCTGGTGTTCGTGATCGCCATGCCGGTCTACGCAATCGACAACGGACTGTGGGACGGCGTCTTCTTCCAGAAGAACGCCCTGGGGTTCTCGGCCTTGATCGGTGTACCGACCCTGATCGTCGCCGGTCGAACCAACGCCCGGGCCAGGTTTGTCTTCTATGGGACCGTCCCCGTGCTGTTCGTCCTGCTACTGGGCTCACAGTCGAAGACCATGCTCGTCGCCACCTTGGCCTCGGTGCTGTTGTTGTTCATCTTCCGCCTCTTTCGGGGCCGCCGCACCCTTCGAGGGGCGGTACTGCTCAGCCTGGCCGCCATGTCGGTCTTCACCGTCGCCGTGGCCACCGCCAACATCGCCGTGCTGGCCGAATGGCTGGACAAGGACATCACCCTCACCGGGCGCATTCCGCTGTGGGAGAGCCTGATCCCACTCATTGTCGAGCGGCCTCTGACCGGCTGGGGTTACCGGGCCACCTTCGGTGACTACTTCAGTCCGGTGCACGAGGTGCTGGTCCAGGCCGATTGGAAGCCGACCCATGCTCACAATGCCGTCCTGCAGATCTGGCTCGAGATCGGTGTCATCGGCGTGCTGCTGTTCCTGATCACCTTCGTTCGAGCCGTAGCCCGCGGCCTTCAGGTGGTGAACATCGTTCCCGGCATCGTCGGATTGTGGCCGCTGATGTTCCTGTCATCCACCTTGTTGATTTCCATCACCGAGTCCGGTATTAGCTATTCCCGGCCCGGTTGGCTCTTGTACGTTGTCGCCGTGCTGAGTGTGGCCCACGTGGTCCGAACGCCCCGCTCGGCACCGGCAGGAAGACACGACGGCGACCGCAGCTTCCGCGTCGGAGCCGTCGCCGGAACCAGCGGCAATATCAGCATTGGCCCGGCATCGACCGTCACCGGCCCGGACGGCCGGGGTGATACAGCCGATCTCGACGATCTACTGTATGCTCAACCGCCCTCGTAGGCACCCACGGTCCATCGGCCTGCCTCCCGGGGACGCCCCACCATGTCGAATGTCAGCGACGGTTCCACCGCCACCGCCATACCGACCGCCGGGCTCGTGGGCTGAGGTCTGAAGTCGGCGGTTGCCGTGTCGGTGGTCGGATTGACGAGCCGGGGATCTTCGGACGTGACACGATCGCTGTCGGAATGGTCTCCGCTGCCGGCCCCCACGATGAGGTTGCCGCCGGAGGTGACGTTGTAGGCGTCGAACACCCTCAGACCCGGCGCATCGGGCCGAGGCCAGACCAGGTTGTTCACGAAGCGAACACCGTCGGCGTGGCCGGCCGCCAGCTCGACCGGGCCGCCGTCCAGTTCCGCCGTCCGCCCGTTGTGGTAGGTGGTGTTGTGAACCACATCAACGTTGCTGGATTTGAACACCATGATGGCCCGGCCCCCGTTGTCGAAGATGAGGTTGTTGGCCACGAGAACTCGGCCCGGATAGCCGGTCTGTCTCGTTTCGTCGATGATGATGCCGTTGCCGTCGGTGATGACCTCGAAATTGCGCCACCGTGACCGAACCCGGTTCTCGTTTCGATAGATGCGGTTTCCGATTATCCGGTCGTGATAGCCGTCGACGTCGGGACCCTGGTCGTGAGCCACCGAACGCCACAACGAGATCCCGCTGCCCTGCACCGTGCTCCAGAACGAGTTCTCGTAGATCTCGTTGTTCATGATGGTCAGCTTCGTACTCTCGACCGATGACACGCCGCTGACCGGCATGGAGGAGATCTCGTTGTCCACAATCCGCACATCGTGAGATCCCCGGACCAGGATTCCGGCGCCCCAGGGGTCACCGCCCTCGTCGAAACCGTCGCCACGAATGGTGAGTCCCTCGATCTCGACGTAGTCGGCCTGGATCTCCAGGCCGTTTCCCCGGGAGGCGACGATCACCGGCGCGTGGCCCGGGGCGTTGGCCACTCGAACCCAGGCATCGGGGCGACCGCCGGCGGCCACGAGATAGTGATGGTCGCCGGGCGCGGCCACCTCGGTGTAGGTGCCGTCCATGACGTAGACCGTCTCACCCGGCTGGACTCGATTCAATGCATCCTGCAGCGAGCGGACGGGCGTTTGCAGACTCAACCCGTCGTTGTCGGACGATCCCAGCGCGGAGCTGACGAAGATTCCGTCGGGCAGCGCCGCCTCGGACGATGCCATGGGCTCTCGGGCCCGAGGCAGCGAGCTGGGAGGCAGTACCCGCAGCAGTTCGCGATCGGAGGCCGTCACATCGATGGTCTGTGTCGGCCCGACGGCGGGATCGGGGGTGGCCAGGGCAAAGGCCATGACCAGCACCATGGCGGCCACCACGGTGAGGACGACCTTGACGGCCCGGCTTGTGGTGAGGAATGTGACCACGCAACAATCGGTCGGTCGAATGGGCTAGGCGCTCTCGGCGCCTACGGACCATACGGAGGATACTACCCGTCAGCCCCGGAACGTGCCGATCCCGGTTTCGCCCGACACCGGATCACCGACGTCCTCCCGCATCGCCCAGTACCAGACCAACACGCAGAGGAAGACGAGCAACGCCATCTCACTGACGAGGGTGGTGGCAACGGCGGTGCGCCAGCCGCCGTTGGGCAGGAAGATCAGATTGAGCACCAGATTGAGCACGGCGGTTGACAGCGTGGCGCTGAATCGAGACCATTGACGATCGGAGGCGCTCAAGGTGTTACCCACCAGATACTGCATCGAGCGTAGGGCGGGCAGGAACGACAGCAGCCGGATGACATCGGGCGCATCCTCCCACTGCTGGCCCAGGATCCAGGGAACCACAGGGGCGACCAGCCAGAAGGCAATGGCGGCCCCGAAACCGAGCAGCACACCCGAGGGGGCGAGCCGAACGGAGACCCGCAGGGCGGAGCGTACACCGTGCTTGCCGGCTGCGTACAACTCGGAGTCATGAGCCCGAAGCAGCATCCGGATGGGAACGTAGGCGAACTGGATGGCCCGTCCACCCAGGGTGTAGATGCCGGCATCATAATTGTGGTCGAATCGCAGGAGAAGAAATCGGTCAGCGGCGTCCACCAGGTTTTCCGACGCTCCGTTGACCGAGAACGGCAGACCGGGCCGGACATCGGTCACGGCATCCCGGCGAAATCCCGGCAGCACACCGTACAGCCGGTGGATGATGACAAGCCCCAGCAGCCCAGCGACCCCGAAACCGATCAGGCTCGCCCAGGCCCAGTTCACCAGCTCGGCGCCGCCGTACAGCCCAAACCAGGCCAGGGCCGACACTCGCGTCAGGAACGTGGCGAATCGAAGCACGGCGGCGTTCCGGAGATGACCGAGACCGATGGGCAGGTAGACCACGAGCTCAGTCAGCCAGAAGGCGACCACCCCGCCCACGACGAGAAGGGTGTACACCGTCCAGTCAACCTGGGGAAGCAACACTGGATGGAGCGAGATCAGCACCAGAGCCGCCAGAACGGGACCGATGGTCCCGAGGGTAATGGCCCGCTGCCAGGCCCAGCGCAGGTCCTCGCCGCGGGCCGCCCGCCGCAGCAGCAAGATGTGACTGCCCATGTTGGACAGATTCAGCGCCGGTACCGCCGCAGCCGTGACACCACCCATGATTCCGTAGTCGGTCGTATCCAGCAGTCCGGGGAGGACAAGGAAGGCAACGGTCGAACTCAGTAGCTGGAGTAGCTCAACCACGGCCGCCCACCGTGTGCGACGACCGAGCAGATCGGCCGCCATCGTCGCCAGCCGTCCGTTCGACTCCTCATCCGGGTCGTCACCGGTCGCCCCGGGCGGCCCGGTCGGCTCCGACGTCGAGGCCAGGTCGTCGCTCATCGACGCGTCCGCAGGGCCAGGGCCGACTCCACACCGTCGGCGAAGTTGTCGACCATGGCATCCAATGTGTAGAACTCGGCGGCGCGGCGACAGCCGGTCCGGAGTTCGGACAGTCGTTTCTCGTCGCCCAGGAGACCGACCACCCCGGCGGCGTAGCGTTCGGCATCGATATCGGGCGGAAGCGTCAGCGAGTTCTCATCGGTCAGGTAGCCGACTTCGTGGCTGTGATACGCAAGATCGGCGATCACCATCGGGGTCTGTGTGGCGAAGGAATCGATGACATGGAGCCCGACCAGTCCAGGGTGGATGGTCACGGCGGCCACGCGGCCCAGCGCCGCCTTATCCGCTCCGAAGCGGGGGCCGAGCACGTGGAGCCAGGGCCGCGATTCAGCACCGACGCGAAGCACGGTGTCCTCGTCGCCGGCCCCGAGCACCAGGAAGTGGAAGTTGTCGACTCGATCGGCCACTGCGTCGAGGATGTCCAGCAGGAAGGGAACCCGCTTCCACCTGTCGAGGGCGGAGACGATCCAACCCACAGAGGCGTCTGTGGCGGTCAACTCGGCCACCAGGTCCGCGATCTCGGGTGATATCGGATCCAACGGATGATCGATGTCCGAGGTGTCGAGCGAGTTCTGAACCACGGTGATCCGCTCCGGTCGAACCCCGATCGACTGGAAGACCTGACGCGATCGTTCGGTATAGGCGAAGACCCAGTCGGCCCACTTGGTGACCGTGGACTTGATCCGCTCCGCCGGACCGTTCGCTTCCAAGGGATTGAAGTTGTGGCCATGACCCCAGAGGGCCACCAACGGGCCTCCCAAGCGCGACAGTACGAACATGGCGTAGTTCAGCACCAGTCCGGTCTCCTGCTGCAGCACCACCAGATCGGCATCCCGAAGCCGACCCAGGACGGGCTGGAGGGTCAGTTCCAAACCCCGGATGGTCCATAGACGGTTCGGGACGAACTCGGCCCAATCGATCACCCTGGCGTCCTTCCGGCCACGGCGGCTGGCCGGAGGGTCGCCATGAACAAGGCGCATCTCGATACCTCGGTGATCGAGTTCGTGGCGCAGCCGACGGTAGAACTCCTGGCGGTACTGGGGTACCCATTCCATGGCGAAGATCACGGTCGGACGCCCGACCTGACGCCGGGACTCGTCGTTCATGACCCTGCAGGCAACTGCCGGCTATCGGCAATGAAGGCGAAATGGCGACGGAGGCCCTCGTTCGTCGACACCTCCGGCCGCCAGCCGAGCGACTTGAGCTTCTGGTTGCAGAACTGATTGCCGCCCCAAGTGGCCCGAAAATAGTGAGGGTCGATCACCTCGGGGAGCTGTCCCTTGGAGTAGTCGTGGTACCACGACACGGCCCGAGCCAGTCCTCGGCCCAGAGGCTTCGGGATCTTGATCACCTTCAGCGGCTCGGCCTCCCGCCGGTATCGCCGAACGAAGTTGTTGGCGGTAATCAGATCATCATCGTGAATGTTGTAGGTCTCGCCCGCAGTGGACGGATGCTCACCGACCAGGACGATTGCATCGGCACAGTTGTCGATGTAGGCCAGGGGCAGCAGGTTGTGTCCGCCGAAGGCGACGAGAAGCGAGCCCTGCTTGATCCCCACCCGTCGGGACACCGCTCCGCCACCCGGGCCGTAGACAACGCCGGGGCGGACCACAACAAGATCGATACCCAGCTCATCGCAGGCGTCGCGCACCAGCTCCTCCTGGCGCAGCTTGGCCAAGGCGTAGTCGTCGGCCCGAGCCGGATCGGACTCGATCGGAGTCGTCTCGTCGACCGCGGCGCCCATTTCGAGGTCGGCCACGCCGTAGACGGCGAACGAACTGCAATGAACGAATCGACGCGGGCCCCTCGTGGGTGCGTCGCCGTTCGACCGGCGCGAACCGAGATGCCGCCTCACAGCCTGCAGGAGGTTGTCGGTGGCCACGACGGTGGCCATCCATACGTCTGCCATCGCTCCCCCACCCATGCCGGCGGCGAAGTGGTAGACGGTGTCGATACCGGACACGGCACGATCACAGTCATCGGAGCGGTTCAGGGTTCCTCGAAGCACCGAGACCCGACCGGCGTTGACCAGATCATCGATGCGGCTCGTCGAGGAGCCGGGGCGAACCAGTGCCCGTATGGGCCGATCGGTCTGCTCGCACAGACGACGGGTGACGGCAGAACCGACGAACCCATTGGCGCCGGTGACCAGGATCATCGTTCGGCCCTTTGCACTGCTTTCCGAGCGGGAGCCCCGCCGTCGAACGAATCCGAGATCTGACGCCAGATGTCGTCCTGGACGCGACTCATACGTAGGAGCTCGTGCAACGGGATCGGAGGTTCGGTGCCGTCGAGAACGGATTGATGGAACTCATCGATGAGGCGGCGAAGCCCGCTGAAATGGTGGAACTCCGAGCGACCAAACCGCTTCATGTTCCGACCCAACTGTCGGGCCGCCCCCGCCATCTTCGCCCCTGCCGGAATGAGCCGTCCCAGGGCGGTGGGCACCGACACGTCGGGGCTGATCTCGACGAAGCGATGGCTGATGTCGGCCATGGCCGTGCCCTCGGTGCCATAGACCTTGATCCACTGCGCCACCGGCTTCACCGCCGAGGTGAAGGTGGCGTACGCCGTGATACCTTCCGGGTCTTCGAGGTAGAGCCGGAGCTCGTCCGGCATGTGGTCACGGCGATCGCCGTAGCCCCGTGGGCTCCGGCGGAACGCCCTGGCCTCGACGGTCACGTCGGGCGACGGCAGGAACTCGAGGACCTTGTTGAGCAGGTGGTCGATGTTGTTGTGGAACAACTTGCCCGGCAGATCGTGCACCCAATTGTCCGGACTGGACATGATGGCTTTGCCGTAGGTCCCTTCCAGGCTGTAGCCATACCAACTCTCGACGTGGACGATGTCGCCGAGGCGCCCTGTGGCCACGAGTTCCCGAAGATCGATGGCCGCCGGGTCGAGCCAGTAGGAATGGCCGACGGTCAGCAGTCGTCCGGTTTCCTCGGCCACCGAGATCAGATGTCGCGTCTGCTCCTCATCGAGCGCCAATGGCTTCTCAACGAAAACATGGCAGCCGGCCTCCATGGCCTGGACTGCCAGCTCGACGTGGGCCTGAGGCGGCGTGGTTATGTGGACGACATCGGGCCGGCCTTCATCCAACATGGCCGCCATGTCGTCATAGTGGTTGGGAATGGCGAAACGGACGGCAAGCTGCTCGGCCATCAGTCTCGAGCGATCGCAGCAGGCGATCAGCTGGGCCCGATCGGAGAACCGTACGGCTTCGGCATGATCGTCGGCCACCTTTCCGCAACCGACGATGGCGATCCTCAACGACTTCATCTCGCTCCCGGTCCTTTCGCCCAACCCGACCACAACCAATCTAATGGCAATCCCAAGGTCGATCGCCCCGGCCTACCGCACCGGGGGACGGCGGTGATCAAGTCGCCAAAGCATCTCCGCCGCCACACGTCGGACAACCCTACAGGCTAGTCCGTACCGGTTGCGCCCCTTCCCGGTCACGGTCGCCACTCGCCCGCCGGGGACCGACCGGATCGCCGACAACCCGTTTTGCCCGGTGGCGGCGGCCGCATGGCGAATGACCGTTGAGCAGATCTTCCTAGTCGGGCGACGTTGCCCCTATCAGGCCAACCGTCATGCTAGAAAGGTTGCGAAGTGGAGCGGGCACTGGGAGATCACATACCGTTGGCTGGAAACACAAGGGCACGCAGGATTCCACCTTCTTCGACACTCCAACAGCTGTTGGATCTGTTTGTCGTTTCGCTGGGCTGGCTCCTCGCTCTCGTGGTGGCCAACATCACCATCCAGGATGTCCGCTCCGACCAGCGCTCTGTGGCTCTGGCCGTCATCGCCACGGTGATGAGCCTGGCGATCATGCAGCGACGAGGTTTATACGAGGGCCGGCCCACGCTGCCCCGCACCGAGGAGATCTCACGGGTCTTCGTCGCTGTCGTGGGAGGAGCCGCCAGCATTGCTGTGGCCGCCGCCTTCCTTGATTGGCACATCGGAGCATGGGAGATCGTCACCGGGGGGATCGGGGTTTTCGCCGCTCGGACCCTGATTCGGGGGGTGGTTCGGGCACTGGGCACCGAACTGCCAAGAACGAACCGGCCGACCAGGGTCGTCGTGGTCGGCACCGGCCACGAGGCGAAGGAACTGGTTCAACTCATCGATGACCATCCCGAAGCACGATTCGAGCTGGCCGGAGTGGTCGGCAACCTCGGTGTGGCCGAACGCAGTGGTCTGGCCGACCACTGGATCGGGCCCACCGGCCGGTTGATCGAGCTGATGCACCAGCACCAGGTCCATGGTGCGATTGTCACCTCGACCGGTTTCCGGGGTGAGCAGTTCCGCAACATCACCCGGGAGCTGTTCGGCTCGGGCTACGACGTCCATCTGACCACCGGAGTGAGCCGGATGTGGGAGGGCCGCTTCGATGTCCGATCCCTGTCCCACGAACCACTGATCATCGTGGGTAAGAATCCCACCCACCGGTGGCAGCTGTGGGCCAAACGGATCATGGATCTTGTCGGAGCCACTCTCGCCCTTGTCCTGGCGTCGCCCCTCATGGCCGTCACCGCACTGGCCATATGGCTGGAGGACCGGGGTCCGGTGACCTATTGTTCTCGACGCGCCGGGCGCAGCGGTGACTATTTCGCCATGCACAAGTTCCGTTCCATGGTCACCAACGCCGAGGAACTCAAGGCCGAGATCTCCCAGCAGAACGAGCGGACCGGACCCCTGTTCAAGGTCTCCAACGATCCCCGTATCACCAGGGTGGGCAGACTCATCCGGGAGACCTCGATCGACGAACTCCCCCAGCTGTTCAATGTGATAAAGGGCGACATGAGCCTGGTCGGACCGAGGCCCGCGCTACCGGAGGAGGAGGCGGTCTTCGACGAGGAACTGCGGGAGCGATTCAAAGTTCGACCCGGGATCACCGGACTGTGGCAGGTCGAGGCCCGCTCCAACGCAGCCTTCAATGCCTACCGCCGTCTCGATTTGCATTATGTCGAGAACTGGAATCTGGGACTCGATCTTCGAATACTGCTGGCGACGGCCGAGCAGGTCATCGTAACCATCGCCCTGATGCCCATGCGGCTCATCCGCCGGCGGGCCGCCGATCATCGTACCGACGGCATCGTCGGCACGCCGGCGACCAACGACGACTTGTCGACCCCGGCCGATACCCTCGAGGCCGGCCTCGAGTCGCTCGATGATGTCGTCATCGATCTCCGGCGCCGCAACCGTGAGCGCATGGCCCTCCTGGCCTCGGTTCAGGAACAGGCGGGGGCGGTCGACGATCAGCCGACCCCCGATATCCCGCGTTCGCGACACCGCCCCCCAGAACCAGTAGCCGTCGACCGTCCTATCAGTCGTCGCCCACCGGCTGCCCCGGGTGTTCCAGACCACCACGTCCTCTGCTGCCGTACTCGGCGGCTGTTGGGCCGGCTTATCGGTTGGCGGTGATGGCGGGGGCTACCAGATCTTCCAGGGAGCCTCGTTCTCGGCCCACATGCGATTGAGAGCGGAGTACTCCCGGAACGTGTCCATGCCCATCCAGAAGTCGGTGTGGGGGAACAAGCCAAGCTTGCCCTTATGGGTGACATTCTGGATGGGAGCCTGCTCGAAGAAATGGTCCGGCTCATCGTCGGGAACGAAGTCCAGGAACTCCCGACGGAAGGCGAAGAAGCCACCCGACACCCAACCCTCGGCCGGTGGCTTCTCGGCAAAACTGGTGACCATACGGTCGTCGTCGACGAGCAGCTCGCCGTAGCGGGATGTGGGGTGCACGCCGGTCACGGTGCCGGTCAGGTCCGATTCGTGCAATGCGGCCAGTTGACGCGACACGTCGACGTTGCCCAGGCCATCGCCGTAGGTGAGCATGAAGTACTCGTGATCGATCAATGACTTCACCGCCGCCAGCCGACCTCCGGTGCCGGCGTCGATTCCGGTGTCGATGAGGGCCACCTCCCAGTCGTCCAGTGACTCCCGTTCCAGATACTCGGTGGCACCACCGCCCACGCTGACGCGAATGTCGGACATCATCTCCTCGTATCGCATGAAATAGTGCTTGATGTCCCACGCCTTGTAGCCCAGACACAGTATGAAGCGCCGGAAGCCGTGAGCGCCGTACAGCTTCATGATGTGCCAGAGAATCGGTTGCGGGCCGATGTTGATCATCGGCTTCGGCAGTTTCTCCGACGCCTCCCGAATTCGTGTTCCCTGGCCACCGCAAAGGATGACCACGGGGACGTCGGTTGGATCGGGGTACACGCCGTCTTGCCCTACTCCATCAGAATGCTGCTGCATCGAGGTGCTCCCTTACGCCCCCTGTCCACGTTTACAACGGCCGCTTCGTTCGTCCTTCGGACCCGCCGGGGCGATCAGGGTCGGGCTCATGCGGCCGGTAGACAGCCTACAACGGCCTGGAGTCCCTTGGTTGCTCGATCATTCAACAGACGGCAAGTTCAGGAACGTTCAGCCCCAGCCCAACTTCAGGCGGCTGGCACCGCGCCTAGACCGGTCCACTGGGGGGAGCCGGTGTACCACCGCCCGATCGTGACGGTACCGAACCTCCAATTACCGTAGCCTCCGCTTCAGGACGTGATCGTGAGCCATTCCCGGGAGAGGTCAGATCGACCGGAGATTGAGGCGGCGCCCAGTCGACCCCGGTCGGTCCACCGATTGCCCCGTCGACACCGACGATCTCGCCCTTGGCCGGACGGCGGGCGGGCGAGGTCACCACCGGCAGCAGCTTGCCCCGCACGTTGTCGAGCTGGCGGGACAGGTCGCTCAGGGTGTCGGACTTCTGACGGGCCAGCGGTACGGCCAGGACGACGGCGTCGGCCATGGCCGTGAGCTGGAGAGTGGAGGCCAAATCGAGGGCAGGACCACCGTCGACCACGACGATCTGGGCCTTACGCCGGGCCGCTTCCAGCACCGAGGCCACGGTGTCCCGGCGCAGCGAGGCTGCGCCTCGACTCGATCCCAAGCCGAGCACGCTGACCTCGGGGTCCATGGTGCGGGTGAAGACGGAACGGCCCCGCTGGTCGATCAACGCACCGTCGTTGAGTACGACGGCCGGCACACCACCGTCCTGGCTGGCGTTGAAGATGGCCGTGATGCGAGGATCGCGCACATCGGCGTCGATCACCACGACCGAAGAACCACCACCGGCGAACCGTTCAGCCATGGCCAGAGCCAACGTCGTGGTCCCGGCATTGCGCTGGGCACCGACGACGGCAACCGTCAGCGGCTCGTTGATCCGGGCCTTGGCCTCGGCCCGCACGCAGAGCTGGTCGATGACCGGAATCGCAGTTCTCGGCAGAGCCTGGAAGGCGGCAAGCGGTTGGCGGGCCAAAGACCGATAGTGCGGCAATTCGGACACCACCGGCGCACCCAGGATCTCCGATGCGGTATCGACGTCGAGAACCTTGGTCGAGAACCGGGCCCAGGCCATGGCGGCGAGGACACCCAACATGGCACCGGCAAACAGCCCACCGGCCAAAACGAACTGTCCGCCGGCCGGGACCGGCTCGGTGGGCAGTGTCGCCTGCTGGATTACCCTGGTGTTGACCCGCAGCCGCGAATCGGACACCAACTGGTTGCGCTGGGCGATCAGCTGCGACACCTCGGCCTGGATGATGTTCCGTTCGGTGACCAAGGTGGGCTCCACCGAGTCGGGAGGGGGCAGCGGGGGCGGCGTGCGATTGTCCAGCAGCTCCAGGTAGGGATCCATGGCCTCCTGGATGGCATCGTTGAGATTGGTCAGCTGGGTGCGAAGATTATTGATTTCCTCCTCGAGACGCTGCAGCTCACCGGTGTCGCTGCGATCGGTGTCGAGGGTGCTCATGTAAGCCTCGACATAGCTCTGGGCGATGGATCGGGCCTGATCGGGATCGGTGGCCACGGCCGAGATCTCGACCACATCGGTATCGGGGTCCTGTTCGACGGTGACCGCCTGACGAACAGCCGTGATCGACAACCCGTTGGCCAAGGCAACCTCATTGACCAAAGAGGCGCTCTCGAGCACGCTGAGCTGGCTGATCACGTACCGATCGGGGTCGCTTGAAAGATAGGTGATATTCCCCTGTGTCGGTTGCACGATGTTGAGTTTGGCCACCGAACGATACTCGTTGCTGACCGGCGGATCGCTCAGCAACCCAGGCAAGGATCCCAACAGGGCAAACAACGCCACCAACCACAAACGCCGCCGCAACGCGGACAGTACGAATGACAGTTCCATATCGAATCCTTCTACGGACCGCCGGCGGCGACATCGCCCGGGCAGTCGATTGGAGAACCTCTTCAGCCTACAGTGCGGTCACCCGGGGTCAGTGGCTTTGGCGGAGCAGGCGCTCCTCTACAAGACCTACCACACGACCGGTAGCGATGGAGCCGCGCCGGAGCACGTACGGGATGGATTTCCTATCCACCACCTGCCCATTGGGTTTGAGTGCCCTGAGTCCTGTGGAACCGTGCGATTGGCCCGGAGTGCCCCGTCGGGCAAGGATCTGGCTGAACCCCCGCCCATAGAGATAGTGCTGGCGCATCATGGCACCAAGTCCTCGCCGGTGCCGGTAGTAGATCACCGCCGCCTCACAGTAGCCGAGCTCGATTCCACGCTCGAGGAGATCCCACGACAGGGCGATGTCCTCACCTCGGATCAGATCGGTATCGAACCCACCAACTGCGTCGAAGATCGTCCGCTTGATGCCCATGTTGGCCGACACCAGGAACGGGTGACCGAGGAATGTGGGGAGGGCGCCCGGGGTTGCCGGCGGTCGCCAGTGTTCCTGGCCGGGAACAGCCAGCAGCTCCTCATCGAGGAAACCACCCACGGCGTCATAGAACTCGAGGGCGGCAACCAGCTGGTCCACCCACTCGGTGTCGGCAATGTCATCGCTGTCACAGAACAGGAGCTTCACACCCGACGAGTTCCTGGCCCCGACATTGCGAGCATGGGAGGCCGACCGGACATCGGAGGAGTCCACGACCAGAGTCGGAGGTAGATCCCGCTCCGCCACGACCCGCTCCAGCCGGGCCCGTTCCCGATCATCGGAGGTGTTCATGGACAACACGATCTCCCACGAGCCGGTATAGGACTGCTTGCTCAGTGCATCCAGCTGCTGGATCAAGTCGTCGTCCACCCGCCCGACGGGCACGACAACCGAGACCGACACGTGTTCATCTCCCGATTCGGGGACCGGATCGCCGGCGTCACCGGCCGTGGTGTCAGGCACGGGTATGAGCTTACCGGGACCTCACGAGTCCGCCAGAGTCCAGACGTGTGGCCTTCAGCTCCTGCCAGACGATTCCGAGAAAGGCCATGTCCTTGATGAAATAGCGGTGGAAGAGCCGCCGCGGTTCCTGGAGGAACCGATGGAACCATTCCATTCCGATCCGCTGAACCCACTCCGGTGCCCTTTTCGTATGGCCGAGGTAGAGCTGGAACGATGCACCGAGGGCCATGGTCATCGGCCTCGGCCCCAGCTCCGGGGGCCACGTCCTCAGCAATCGGGTTGCCACCCGTGGGTCCTTCGGATTGCCAATCCCGATCAGCACGAACTCCGGTCGACAATGGTGGGAGAGCTCGATCACCCGGGTTGCGATGGAATCGATGGCGCCGGCATCGTCGACGTCGAACATCGGGGGGACGACAAATGACGCCATTGGATGCTGACGTCCCAGTTCATCAGCAACGACCTGGGACGGGGCGACAACCACCACCGGTCGTCGCTCGGCCACCAGACGCGGCCAGAAGTCGGCAAACAGCCCACTACCTGGCAACCGTGCCTCCAGCCGCCTTCCGATGAGACGGGAGGCCCACACCAGGGGCTGCCCGTCGGGTAGACAGTACTGGGCTCGCCGAAAGGCATCGGCCTCGAGAGAGTCAGGATTTCGGTCGAGGTGGACCATGATGTCGACGTTCGGAGTCAGCACCATCGGCTCGCGGTCGTCGGCGACAACCGGACCCTCGAGCAGTCGCCGACTCACCTCGGCCACGGAACCACAGGACACGAAATCCAGCCCGAACACGCGAACTCTCGGTAGTCGATCCACTACCGGCTCCGAGCGGGTGAGGTCGATGAGGTGACCTTCCGATCGCAGGTCGACGTCGTCGCCATCCACTCCATCGACCGCAGACGACGACCTCCGATGTTCTGGTGCCGGCGGCAAACCGGCAGCGTAGCAATCCACTTCGGCATCGGTGTCAGGCCCCGCTGTCGTCGATGTTGGCTTCGTGTCGAAGTCAGCCATTGTGTCGAAGTCAGCCATTAAGGAAGCGGCCCCTCCCCGGAACCTGAGCATTTCCACCCACGACATCCGGTCGCAGATAACCAGTGGAGAACTTGACCTCACCGTGAGGCCGTCTCAGGAGCGCCTCGGCCACCCTGTCCTCTGGTGCCGGTCAGCTCGACACACAAGACCACCCCTTTGTGCCCATCACCATACCGTAGCCGATTCCGCCGGGGGGCTGAACCGTTGATCACCGGCCCTGTGTCGTATTGCCCACGCCCACCACTGCGTCTCGGTCGATCGGTCCAGTATCGACGACAGGCGGCATCGAGCCGCGCCGGCCCAACACCTGCTCCGTGCTGCTGCCCGTACACTGAGCTGTATCATGCGCTCTCAAGACCGACCACAGACCCGACGGGCACCATTGCGGGTTGCGGTGATGGGAACCGGTGCCATTTCAAAGGAGCACCTGACCTACCTGGCCGGTAGGAGTCCGGTGATCCCCAACCGAGGCCTGGTCGAACTGGTCGGGGTCTGTGATCTGTCACCGGCGGCCGCCCACTACGCCGCCGACACCTTCGGGGCCGGTCGAGCCTTCACCGATCTCACCGACATGCTGGAGTCGGCGAGTCCCGAGGTGGTCCACGTCCTCACTCCCCCGGCCAGCCATGTCGGCATTGCCACCCAATGCCTGCAGGCCGGCGCCCATGTGGTGTGCGAGAAGCCGATCACCACCAACTCACCCGACCTCGACAAGCTGCTGGAAATCGCCGCCGACCACGGGCGCCAGCTCATGGAGAGCCATAACTACCGGTTCAACCATGGTTTCCGCCAGCTCGAGAACCTGCTGGATTCCGGTCGGCTCGGCCCGGTCCGATCCGTCGACATCCGTATCGCCCTGCCGGTAACCGACGCCGATGAGCGATTCGGGGATCCGAATCTCCCCAGTCCGATCCACCAGCTCCCGGCCGGCGTCATACACGACTTCACCACCCACTTCAGCTATCTGCTGCTTCGCCTGAGCGGCGATGTCGTCTTCGATCGAATGGCCACGGCCTGGTCCAATCACGCCGGTCTCGCCCATTTCCGCTATGACGACCTCGACGCCCTGCTCATCGGGAGCAGCGACCGCGGCCCGATCCACGCTCGGCTCCGGTTCGAGGCCGACAGCGGGCCCGACACGTTCGCCATCACCGTTCGAGGCACCGAAGGGTGGGCCGAGATCGACCTCTTCCAGCCCTATCTACGAGCAGTGCTACCCCGACCCGTCGGCTCCCAGCTCAGCCCGGTGGCCAACCACGTCATCAATGGCTGGCAACTGATGGGGCATGGGATACGAAACCTCAGCCGCAAGATCATGCAGATCACGCCCTACGAGGGTCTACACCGCATGCTGGACGAGACCTACCAGGCCCTCACAGAAGACCGCCCGGTTCCCGTCACACCGGCCGAGATGCTGGCGGCGTCACGGCTGGTCGACACCGTGGTATCGGATCAGTTCAGATTCTGATAGGAACGGATCCCATGGCTTCGAACAACTCCGACGACCTGGATCGACCGGGAGCCGGTCGACCGCCGGGCGGCCGCTCGCTCAACCTCTACATCAGCGGGGCCACCGGGTTCGTCGGACGCCATGTCATGGCCGAGGCCCTGCGTCGGGGCCATACCGTCACCGCCGTGGTTCGCCCCGGCAGCGACTTTCGACTTCCCGACCACATTCCGCACGATAGGTGTCGAACCGTCTCGGTCGACCTGCGTTCCCAAGCCGGGCTGGCGGACTCGCTGGCCGGCGTCGACTCGGTCGTACATCTGGCCGCAACCAAGGCCGGCGACTTCTACAGCCAGTTCGCCGGCACGGTCACCGCCACCGAGAACCTGCTTGCGGCAATGGACGAGGCCGAGGTGAGTCAGTTGGTCGGCATCAGCACCTTTTCGGCCTACGACTATCTGAACCTGCCGTCGAACAGCCTCCTGACCGAGTGCACGCCTGTCGATACCCACCCCGCCCTTCGTGATGAATACGCGCAGACCAAGCTCCTTCAGGAGGAGCTCTACCGCCAGTGGGGAGGACGCAGTGGCAACCGGCTCGTGGTGTTGCGGCCGGGAATGGTCTACGGGCCCGACAACCTGTGGCATGCCCTCCTTGGGGCCGACTTCGGGCCCCGCTTCCTCCGCATCGGATCCAAGGCCACCCTTCCCTTGACCTATGTCGAGAACTGCGCTGAGGCCATCATCGTCACAGCAGAGCGGCTCGATGCCGAACCGAACCTGGTCGACGGCGAGACCATCAACATCGTCGACGATGACCTTCCCACCCAAAGTGAGTACGCCGAACTGGTATCGGCCCGCACCGAGACCCCGCCAACGATTCCGGTGCCATGGCCGCTGTTGGACGTGACCAGCCGCCTGCTGAAAGCCGGCAATCAACGGTTGCTGCGCGGTCGGGCCAAGTTTCCGGGGATCGCCGTGCCTGATCGGCTCCATGCCCGGTTCAAGCCGCTTCGCTATTCGAATGACAAAGCGAAGCGGCTGCTCGGGTGGCAGCCCACCTATTCCACCGTGGAGGCGGTCGAACGTTCGGCGGCGAGGATGGAGCGGAGTATCGGCCCCCTCGACGAGTTGGCACCTGCGGCGATCGGTGGAAGTAATCGCCCATGAGAATCGGGTACCTCACCGGTGAGTTCCCCCGCGCCACCGATGTCTGGATCCAGCGGGAGGTCGCCGGCCTACGATCACATGGTTTCAAGGTCCAAACCTTCGCCGTTCGCCGTACCGACGCAACACACATGGTCGGCCCGGAGCAGCAGGCGGCCCGGGATGAGACCGTCTACCTCCTCGAGCAGGCCCGATCACCACGTTTGGTGCTGGCCCACCTCAGGCTGTTTCTTCGATCACCGGCCCGGTACGTCGAGGGCATCAAGCTGGCTGCGGCCACTCGCCGTCTCGGACTCCGGGGCAGCGTCTATCAGGGCATCTACTTCATCGAAGCCGGCCTTTTGGCCGATCTGCTGCGGCGTCGAAAGATCGATCATCTCCACAACCACTTCGGTGATTCGAGCTGCACCGTGGCCATGCTCGGCTCTCATCTGAGCGGCGTGCCCTATAGTTTCACCCTGCACGGCTCCGCCATCTTCTTCGAAGCCCACACCTGGCGCCTCGACGAGAAGCTGGCCCGGGCCCGATTTGTCTGTTGCGTCAGCAACTTCTGTCGGGCTCAGGCTGCCATCTTCGCTCCCGACCACGTTGATCGGTTCCACGTCATCCACTGCGGTATCGAGCCCAAGCGGCTGACCCCAAAGGAGCACGCCGGCACCGGGGTCCGCATGATCTTTGTCGGTCGAATCATCCGAGCCAAGGGCATCGAGGTCCTTCTGGAGACAATGGAGCGGCTTCGCTCCGATCATCCCGAGTTGTCCCTGACCATCGTCGGCGACGGTCCCGATCGGGAGCGAATGGAGAAGGTCGTGGCCGATCGGGGGCTCGGTCAGGCCGTACAATTCACGGGATCCCAGTCACAGGACGAGGTTGCCCGCAATCTGACGGCGGCCGACATCTTCGTGCTACCCAGCTTCGCCGAGGGCGTTCCCGTCGTGCTCATGGAAGCCATGGGAGCGGAACTGCCGGTGATCGCCACCTATGTGGGAGGGATGACGGAACTCGTCGACGACGAGGTCAACGGACTGCTTGTCCGTCCGTTCGACACCGAACAGCTAACCGGCGCCGTGCGGCGGTTGGTCGAGGACCCTGAGCTGCGCCGGCGCCTGGGACGCGCCGGCCGACGCACCGTACTTGAGCACTTCACCTCCGAAGTCGAGGCGGCAAGGCTCGGCAGCCTGTTTCGCCGCAGCGCTCGCGGATTGGTGTCGGCCGCTCGCCCCGAACCTACCGCGAGGGACTGAGGCCGTCCGCTCAGCCATTGCCATGGTCGCCCCGGGTGGCATGAAGGGTGGCGAAGACCCGAAGCGCCTCGGCATGGCTCTGGTGGAGGGTGAACTCGTTGAAGAACGGCATCGAGTTCAGGTCGTACCACTGCCATAGATAGGGCAGTTCGTCGGGATCGGGACGGGCTCCGGCCGGGCGCAGAAAGTACTCGACCGCCCAGTCGTCACCCGGTCCCCAGCCAAGGTCGTGAAAGCCGTAGACGGGGGTCCCGGGCCACAGTGGTATTCCGCCGTTGAGATTGTCGATGATGACGGGGTGTTCGACCGGGTTGTGACCGATGCCGGTGAGGAAAACCTGGCCTAGGGGGTTGGCGCCGAGGCCGACCGACGCCGATCGAAGCACGGCGCGGCGGTAGCGTTCGTCCCCAGACAACTGATAGGCCTTGAGCAGACCGGCCCCCTTGGGTGCGCCGCCCGCTCCGAGTCCCCAGATCAGGGGGACATCGGGGTGCTCGGTGGTCCAACCGTAGGGGTGTGCGTCGGCCGCCTTCACCAGCTCGTCGGCCGAAGCCAGAAAGCGGTCTCGCAGCTCGGCTACCACCACAGGATCAGGTTCGAACCCAGGAGCACTCTCGATTCCGCCACTGGCTGCGCCGTCCTGCGAGTCCAGTTCGCCTGAGGCCTCCAGATACAGCCAGGCGGCATCACAAACGGTGTGAACGTGACAGGCCATGGCCGGCTCGGCCCCCGGTTCCAGGTAGTCGGCGGTTTCGAGGAACAATTGGTGCCACTTCAGGTCGCCGGTGGCCAAGAGCAGGGCGGCAGCGGCGACATTCCGTTGGGACTCGACCTCCCCCGATGGGTCGGTTCCACCCATACCGTCCTGGGACTCGGCCCATTCCATGGCAGCCAACGCCGACTGCAAATACCCCTCGGCCCGAGCCCGGTCATAGGGGCCGAGTGTGTGGGCCACCTCTGCTGCAACCGAGGCATACAGATAGCTGGACCAACGGTCGGGCTCGTAGGCATAGACGGCCAGATCGTCGATCCATGATGTGGAGCCGTACATCGGGTGCTCCGATGCCTCGATACCACCACGGATGGCGCCGTCCGACCGTTGCATACGCCGGTACAGGTCCAAAGACCACAATCCCTCATCGAGGACGTCAGGGACTTCGTCACCGGATTCCGGGATGTTGAGACGCCAGGAGGTGACGGTTGCCGGGTAGCGCCGAACAAGATCAGCCACCGTCCGGGTGTAGTGAAGGTGGTCGATCCGGCGATCCCAGTCGCCGGCGTCGAAGTGCCCTCCCCACGCGTTGTCCACCAACTCCCCGGTTCCCCCGGCGGCCAAATCGTCGAAATCCGACGCAGAATTGGCCCGGGCCATGGCCATGGTGTGGGCACTGGCCTCGACCACCTCGCCGTCATCCGGATGGTAACCCCGGGGTCGGTTCACCGCAGTGAAGGGCGGACCAAGCTCGATGCCGCTGCGCTGGTGGTAGGCGGCCCGGGCCACGGTCACCGCTGCCTGCCTCCACACGTCCTCGGCGATGTCGAACGGTAGCGAGCAGCCCAGCGACGGCACGCAGACCTGGAAACGCCCCGTTTCGTCAACCGAGGAGAAGTCGAGTTCAATCGGCGGCGGGAGGTCGTCAGATTCTGCGGCCGACGCTGCGGCGGCGGGAACCGGAGCGGTGAAGACGGCCGGTCCCGAATCACCGACCCGCCGCACCTCGAACCGGATCTGCTCCCCCTGCGATCCTCCGTCGACCGAGCCCGACAACCAGTCCACGCCGCCGATATCGTCGAGCCACCGGTCGAGGTAGGCCGCCTTGGGGCGGTCGCCGGGGGCGTAGCCGAGCTGGTTGAGGCGTAGTGACGGACTGACCGTCGATCGATCATCGAAGCTGAATCGGATCGATCGTGGTCCCGATCCGCCGGATGGCGACGGGTCCGACAACAGCTCGATGGTGTAGCTGTGCCCGGACGACAGTGGTTCCGGCAACTGGAGCACGACGTCGTGGACCCGGGTCCAGAACAGCTCCTGAGACTCATCGATGCCACCGCCTGTAGGCCGGGTCAAAAGGTGGACGTCTCCGGCTGTTCGGGCTTGGGTATATCGTTCGTCGGTGGCGGAACTGATCGTCCATTCCGCCGATTCGAGCACATCGATGTCGAACCGCTCACCGACGAAGCGATCGAAGGTACGAACCAGGTCGGGGCGGGTGGATACCGGTACGCCCACCGGGTTTCCCCTCTCGTCGAGGACCGGCTCGTGCCGTTCGCCCTCCCCCACCGGCGAAGGTCGCTGCACCAATTCGTATGGTTGGATCTGACCCCGCTCGGTTCGACCCTCCTCCAGATGGATCACGACCTCCCGAGGCCCGGCCAGTCCGACCCGAGCCCCCTCGAACCCGGTGGAGCCGTCGGCCGGGCCGGAGACTACCTCGAATCCGACGGCATCGCCGTCGACCAGCCGGCCCCCGCCATCCCGATACCGGGCGAAGGCCATCTGATAACCGTGGTGGGGCGTCTCGAGGGTGACGGGGACCGACTCATCGCCGGCCGGCAACCATCGATCCATTGTCGGGTCCAAGGACACAGAGAATTCCACGGCATCCTGCGGCGGCCGAACCAGGATGTCGATTCTGGTGATCAGGAGCTTGGGGTCCCATCGTCGATCGAGAACGGTCAGCGTGCGGGCATCCGGTCCGTTCGTTGCGAACTCCGCAGACGTCAACTCCGCTCGGCGAACTCCGGCCTCAGCCGGCCTATCACCGGCTTGATCACCTGCTCGCCGGGCGATCCCCGCCCCGACTGCGGCCAGTACCACAGCCACGGCTACCACCCCGGCGACGGCTACGACCGGTCGTGGGAACCGACCCCATGACGATGTCGAACCGTCCCCGGCGGGGGACGTGTCGGGGCCAACGGCCATGGGCGTCAGCTTACGCTGTCGAGGATGCGTATCAGGCTGCGACCGGCTGCCTCATCGGTGCAGTGATCGTGGGCGAACCGGGAGGCGTTGGCGTCGAGCTCGGCTCGAAGACCATCGTCGTGCCACATCGTCGAGATGGCGTCGGCCATGGCCTTGGCGTCGTACAGCGGCGGACACAGCGCATTCTTGCCCTCGAACACGTAGTCCTCGATGCCGCCTCGCTGGGTGATCACGAGCGAACGGCCGTGGCGGAACGCCTCCACAATGGTGACCAGACCGGCGGTGAGAGCATCATCGTTCATGGGTACGACGTTGACCCGGGCGTGGCGGACCAGGCGACGGATCTCGGGGCGTGGCAGCTGCTCGAGAATCTCCACGTTCGACGGCACCGTCAGACCGGCCAACACCCGATCGGAGGCGAGGACCAAGGTGCGGAAACCGGTCTGGGCCATCGCCTCGAAAAACGTTGCATAGTCCCGATGGCCCGAGCCGGTGGCGAACACGTACGGCTCGTCCTGGTCCAGAGGCTGCTCGGTTTCGACCGTTGCCCCGTACTGCAGAGGTACGAACTCGAAGCGCTCGGCAGGAAGACCAAGCAGTTCGGCGTAGCCCTGGATCTCGCGAGTGGAGTGGACGACGAACTTGTCGACCTGGCGCAGGCAGGCCCGAGCCACCGAACGCTTCAACGGCGTGTAGAGACCCTCGGTGTTGAACAACCACGCCACGAGGGGACGGTCGCCGCGTCCGGCGAACTTGAGCAGACCGGTGGCCGCAGCCAGTTGGGGGAAAACGGTGATGACCCCGCTGTCGCTGTGGGCGTAGGCCTGGCGAGCCTGCTGCATGCGTTGGAGCCACTCCCGGGCACCGGCCCTCGCCGCCGATTGATGCCAGTTGCGATCCTCGCCAAGGCGGGGGATCAGCACAAAAGAGTGCCGATCCTCGACGATCGAATCATGAATCCAACGATCGTGAGCCGTTTCGAAATACGGGGACACCACAACCCATTTCATCTTGCCTGTTCACCACCCTCTCACGATTGGCTGCAACGGTGATCGCCCGACTTACCGCCCGGGAAGCATAACGCCCCCACTCCCTTCATGGGGCATCTTCGCCACCCCACATCGGCTGCGGGCGACGGGTGTTGGACGCTGGTACTGCAGGGGACGGGTTTCGGCGGGGAACCGAAAACACCGGCCTCGGCCGGGTATGCGGACGATTCGATTGCGGTTGGTGCCACCGTCATCCGGCCATCACTTCCCTCACTTGAGACGAGCGGAAACGGTCCGCCTGTCGCTGGTAGTACACCATAACAATCCAGCTGGCCACGGCCAGATAGGCTTCACTACCCAAGGTGGCCATGACCGCGCCCTGCCAGCCACGGCCGGGAATCAGTGTGACGTAGAGGACGACGGCGACGACGGCGGCCGAGGTGAACACGACGGCTCGCTCGGTGGCCCGACCCAAACCCAACAACCCGTTCATCGGTGTGCCGCTGAGGGCGATCAAGGGCAGGAACAGAAGCAGCCACGGCACGATTTCGGTTGCCTCGCGGTATCGACCGGCCAGGAAGTAGTCCTCGACCAGCGGCAGCATGAGGTAGATGGCCCCGGCGGTGATGGTGCCGACGGCCAACATGAAGCCCGTGAGCGCGGCCGAACGCCGCAGTTGGTAGTTGTCGCGGTCGGCGTCGTCGGCCAGGAATCGGTGAAAGGCGGCCTGGCCGATGACCCGCAGTGGTAGGGAGCCGAGCTGAACCACCCGGTAGGCGGCGCCATACAGCCCGGCCTGGGCATCGAAGTTGTAGGCGTTGAGTGCCACCTTGTCACCGTCGAGCTGCAGGCTGGCGGCGGCCAGGGGCACGGCGAACACCGCACTGGACCGGCTGGCCCGCCGAGACGGACGACCGAAGCGGACGGCGTAGCCAACGGCCGGCAGCAGGCGGAAAATCAGCCAGAATGAGTAGGCCCCGTAGAGAATGACATAGGCGATGGCCAGGTTTCGGATGGTGAAGACACCGGCGAGGTAGAGTCCTATCACCGCCACCGTCTTCAACACGGACACAGCCATGCGTACCTTGATCATGGCCGGATAGTCGACTGCGGCCTGCATCAACATGGAGCAGACGAAGATCATCGAGTTGAAGAACAGCTCGCTGATCACCAGGAGGATGATCTCGACCATGGAAAGGTCGATGAACAACCAACCGAAATAGACGGCCAACCCGCTGGTGGCGACACCCAGGATGAGCGCCACCGACACGAACGAGCGAAAGATCTCGTTCAAATCCTCGTTGAAACGGATCCGTTGCTGAATGAGAGCCAGGCCCGGACCGGCAAAAGTGAGCGAACCAAGGGGCGCAACCACGCCGTAGAGACCGACAAAGGCCCCGTAGACGGCTGTGTCCTCGGCGTAGGTGTATTGCAGCAACAGGAACGACACGACGGCGGCCACGGTGCCCATGACGTCATGGACCCCGGTCCACAACGTGTCACGGGCCAGCCCGTCAAAGGCGTGCCAAAGTCGATTCCACACAGGTCTCACGCCGCTGTCACCCGGAAGTCATGCTCTCATCGTGGTTCATCGTGCGTCGCCATGGCTGCAGGTCGACGTCGAACCGGCTCAGCCAGCGTCGGGCTAGGCCCATCGCGTCATTTGGGTAACCGGTGGAGCATACAATGATTCCGCCCGGCGCAGCAGCAGCACCTTCATCAGAACCAGGAGTGTCAGCCAACCCCCGAGATAGACGTCCTCCGAGATGGACATGAAGGCCTGGGTGAACAGAAGGCTGAGCACCCACACCGCCAGTTTCGGCCTGTCGGTCAGCGATCCCCACGCCTTCCGGAAGACCGTCAGCCACAACACGGCGTAGATGATCAGCCCCACCACCCCGAGCTGAAGGGCCAGATCGAGCGCACCGTTGTGGGCGTGATTGGCTTCGAACCCGACCTGTCGCCAGATTTGGTCCGTTTCAGGCGACACATCCTGCTGCCAGAACAATGCTCCAATGCCGTGGCCCAGCAACGGCCGGCGCTGAATGGCGTCGATCGACGCCGCCCAGATGTAGGTCCGGCCGGAGAAGGTCAGTTCCTTTCCATAGGCGCTGGTGATGGTGGCCAGCGATGCAAAGGATCCGGCAACCACACCCAGGAGTCCGAGCACCGAAGCGGAGAAGAAGAGCGTGCTCGTCCGCAGGTCGTCACGCCGGCTGTTCTGAAACATCCGGAGCCAGGCCAGGGCCACCACGATTAGAAAGCCGGCCGACAGACCGGTGGCCGAGGTCGACCCGACCATCAGCGCCCCGATCACGGCGAATGTCCCCCACTTGAACACGATCGAGCGATCGAAGACGGCGACGGTCGCAATACCGAACACCAGAAACGGCGTCATCTTGTTCTTGTGAGTGAAGTATCCATGCCAACCGGCGTAGTCATCGACTCCTTGATCGGTGGCCAGGTGGGTGCGGGTGGTGGGGTCGATGATCAAGGCGATCACCGTGATGGCAATTGCGATGCGCACAGCCCAGACCAGAGCCGTCCCGACATCGCGAAGGGGCAGCAACCCGGCAACCAGGGCCGCCGCCACCACCGAGGGGACCAGTCCCCTGACGATGATGGCTGTAGGACCCGGATCCACCGTCCAGGCCACAGAGGCCAACGAGATAGTGATCATTCCAAGCACGGAGAACGACACCGGGAGCTGGAGTAGCACCGTCTTCGGGGCCAGGACCAGCGCACCCAGGACTAGCAGCAGCGGAATCAGGCCCACCGAGGTGGGCAGAAACAGCGAGCCGACCGGTCCGAAGGTCCACAGCAGGGCGACGACAAGCGCAACCTGGCATGCCAGGGTTCCGACCGGCCCCATGCGGTGGCCCTGGGGGTCGAACCTGGGCACCCGCACTGCCGAGGGCGTTTCCAACATAGGTGCTGAGTCTACCAGCGGTCTTGGTACCGGCCGTGGCCCGGTGAGCGCGCTCGCTCCGCTCTGGGCCGTTCGACCCAACCACAACCCCAATCGTCGAGAACGGCCACGAAACAATCAGCCGCACGTAGCCTTCCGCCGGAAACGGTTCCTAAGCTGCTGTGTGGCTGTCAACGGCGAGAACGATCATTCCGTTGCTGGATTCAGCACAGAACAGGTCGATTCCAGTCGGCTCCGAGTCGCCGTCTACATCTGCACCTTCCGGCGCAACGAGCCACTGGCCCGCTTGCTCGACACCCTCGAGGTGGCGGCCGAACACGCGGCGGACGTAGCCGAGCTGGGCGTGATCGTCGTCGACGACAACCCCGACGGCGACGCCAAGGCTGTGGTTGCCGAGTCGAACCGCCGGTTTCCACTCGGTCTGCATTACCGGCACAGCGGATCGGGCAACATCGCCCTGGCCCGCAACATCGGGGTGGAGGCGGCCATGGAGCTGGCCGACTGGGTCGCCATGGTCGACGACGATCAGATCGTGGTACCACAATGGTTGAGTGAACTACTCAAGATCCAAGCCGAAACCGAGGCCGACGCCGTGACCGCTCCGGTCTACGCCCGCTTCGACGATCGGGCCCCGGCATGGATCCACGATCAACCGTTCGCCGATCTGTGGTGTACCCCGGAAAAGCCTGACGGGGCCCCGGTCGACGATCTGCAGACCGCCAACTCGATGATCTGCACCGAGTTTCTCCGGCGTCACCCCGATGTCCGCTTCTCCACCGACCTGGGGCAGGCCGGTGGCGAGGACATGGTCTTCTACCGAGCTGCGATTTCCCGGGGCCTGAAGGCTCACTACAGTCACCACGCCGTGAGCTGGGAATTGGAACCACCGGAGCGGGCCACCTTCGGCTACCAGCTACGACGCAACCTGTGGCACGGGAACACCGAAGCCATCACCCAACTCCGCGCTCGTCGAGACGGGAGGCCCCGGGTTGTGGCCCGGGCCGGCAAGCGTGGCGTCATCGCCCTACTTCATCCCATTCGCAGCGTTCGCTCCGGGCGAGGGCCGCAGCTGCGCTACAGCCTGGCCTACGGCCTCCAGTCCATCGGACTGCTACTGGGTGCGGCCGGCATCAAGCTGTCCCACGTGTGACACACAACCGGCGCCGGGCCTCGCCGTCTACAGGACGACGGCGTGCTCGCCCAGGAGCACGCGCAGGTCGGGCACCAGGCCATTCGACGTGTCGACACAATAGTTGTCGGCCAGCCGAACGGCTCGAGTCTCGCTGAGGTGTATGTAGACCGGTGAGTCACCGGGATGCTCGACAAGAATGGATCGCAGTTGGCGGATCAGGGCATCGGACAGATGCTCGGGTCGGACTTCCAGTCGCAACGGGGGGGCCGAACCGACCAGTTCGGCCTCGAACACCTCGATCGACTGGGCCATCAACTTCGGGGTGTCGTCCCGGTTGTCGATCCGACCCCGGATGATCACGATCCGATCGTCCTCGAGCAGGTGGCCATAGTCGGAGAACGTGCGAGGGAAGATCATCGTCTCGATGCTGTCGGTCAGATCCTCGAGGGTGAGGACGGCCATCAGATCACCCTTCCGGGTCCACTTGCGCTGGAGGCCGGTGATCACTCCGCCCACCGATACCATCTGCCCGTCCTCAACCTCGGCCAGGTCGGCGATGGTGTCGTCGGCCTTGCGCTTGAGGGCGTCCTCCAAGCCCATCAGCGGATGATCGGATACGTAAAGCCCCAGCATCTCCTTCTCGAACGCCAGCCGCTGGGACTTGTCGAACTCCACGTCGGCGATGGCCGGGCGGTCGTCGAACGACGGGCCCTCATCCTCACCCACCGCTCCGAACAGGGTCATGACGCCCATGTCGTGCTGGCGACGGGCGGCGGTGGTGTGATCGACAATGCCTTCGAACGCAAGCAACAGACCTTTGCGGGGGTGGCCGAGGGAGTCGAAGGCGCCGGCCTTGATCAACGACTCCAAGGTGCGCTTGTTGAGAACCTGGTAGTCGACCCGCTCACAGAAATCCTGGAACGACGTGAACGGCCCGTTGGCTCGGCGCTCGGCGATGATCAGCTCGACGAGGCCCTCCCCCACGTTGCGCACCGCCGAGAGACCGAAGGCGATGGCGTTGAGCGGCTCCTCACCGGCACCCTCATAGTCGGCGACGGGATCGGGAATCGACGTGAAATCGATGTCGGACCGGTTGATGTCAGGGACCAGGACCTTGATGTTGAGTTGGCGGCACTCATTGAGGTAGATCCCGGCCTTGTCCAGATTGGTCTTGACACTGGTCAGCAGGCAGGCCAGATACTCGACCGGGAAGTTGGCCTTCAGGTAGGCGGTCTGGTAGCTGACAAAGCCGTAGCCGTAGGAATGGCTCTTGTTGAAGGCATAGTCGGCGAATGGTTCGATGATGTCGAACCATTGGTGGCCCAGCTCCTCGCCGTAGCCGCTGTCGGCGCAACCCTTGACGAACTTCACCCGCTCCTTGGCGATCATCTCGCGAATCTTCTTGCCGCACGCCTTGCGCAAGTTGTCGGCGTCGGCCAGCGAATAGCCCGCAAATTTCTGGGCGATCCGCATGACCGACTCCTGGTAGATCATGAGACCGTAGGTTCCGGCCAGAATCTCCTCGGCGTCGGGATGGAGATAGGAGATCTCCTGCCGCCCGTTCTTGCGGTCGGCATAGTCGTTGTGCATGTTCGCGGCCATCGGACCGGGTCGGTAAAGGGCGACCAGAGCGGCCACATCCTCGAACTCGGTGGGGGCCATGGAGCGGATCAGGGCACGCATCGGCGCCGACTCGAGCTGAAAGACCCCGATCGAGCGGCCTTCGCGCAGCATGGCAAATGTCGCCTCGTCGTCAAGCGGCACCTTGTCGATGTCGACCTCGACGCCCTTCACCGACTCGATCATGTGGAGGGTGTCGCTCACTACGTCGAGGTTGCGCAGGCCGAGGAAGTCCATCTTGAGCAGTCCGAGATCCTCGACCCCGTGCATCTCGTACTGGGTCACCACCGGAGCGTCCTCGATGGCTTTGCCCGATTCCGGCTTGCGCTGGATGGGCAGGTAGGTGGTGAGCGGATCCTTGGTGATCACGACCGCGGCGGCGTGGATACCGTCCTGGCGGCGAAGGCCTTCCAGACCCTGAGCCACCCGAACCACCTCGGCGACATCCCGATCGGTCTCGACCATGGAGCGCAACTCTGCCGCTGCCTTGTACCCGTCGGCGTGTTTCTCCGACTCCTCGAAGCAGTACTTGAGGGGCGTGTCCCGACCCATGACCAGCGGCGGCATGGCCTTGGCCACCTTGTCCCCGACTGCATACGGGTAGCCCAGCACCCGGGCAGCGTCCCGCACGGCGGCCCGGGCCTTGATCTGGGAGAAGGTCACGATCTGGGCCACATGATCCCGTCCGTATCGCTCGGCCGCGTATCGGATCATCTCGTCCCGGTACCGGGAGTCGAAGTCCATGTCGATATCGGGCATGGAGATTCGGGATGGGTTGAGAAACCGCTCGAACAGCAGATCGTACTTGATCGGATCGAGATCGGTGATCCAAAGACAGTACGCCACGGCACAACCGGCAGCCGAGCCTCGACCCGGGCCAACACGGATGCTGCTGTCACGGGCATGGCGAATGAGGTCCCAGGTGATCAGGAAGTATGAGCTGAACCCCATCGACTTGATGACCTCGAGCTCGTAGATCAGCCGCTCCACGATGGAATCGGGAAGCGCGTCCCCCCAGCGTTGCTTGGCCCCCTCCATGGCGAGATGAAGCAGATAGTCGTCAGCACCGGCGAACTCGGGCGGGATCGGGAAGTCGGGCAGCTGGGGCTTGCCGAATTCGATTTCGACGTCGGCCCGCTCCGCGATCCAGAGCGTGTTGTCGCAGGCCTCGGGCAACTCGGCCCACTGGGTTCGCATCTCCCTGGCCGACTTCAGGTAGTGCTGATCGCCCTGGAACTTGAACCGGTCGGGGTCGGACATCAACGATCCGGTTTGCACGCACAACAACGCATCGTGGGCCGTGTGATCCTCCCGCTCGGTGTAGTGGGAGTCATTGGTGACCAACAACGGCGCCTCGAGCTTCCTGGCGATCTCGAGCAGTTTGGGGTTGGTGTCGTGTTGGGCCGCGATGCCGTGGTCCTGGAGTTCGATGAACATGTTGTCGCGACCGAAGATGTCCTGCAGGCGGGCCGCCTTTTCCAGCGCCTCGGCCTCGTTGCCGTTCATCAACGATTGGAGCACGTGACCGCCCAGGCAGCCGGTGGTCACGATGACACCCTCGCTGTGATCGGACAAGACCTCCCAGTCGACTCTCGGCTTGTAGTAGTAGCCCTCCATGTAGGCCCGGGACGCCAGCTGGATCAGGTTCTTGTAGCCGGTATTGTTCTCGGCCAGCGCAATGAGGTGGTAGTAGAGCTTCTTGCCCCCGTCGGTGCTTCCACCCGAATCGTCCACTTTGCCCCGACGATTGGGTCGCTCGTGTCGCGATTCATCGGCCTGGTAGAGCTCACAGCCGATAATGGGGTTGATGTCGTGCTTCTTGCAGGCCCGGTAGAAATCGAGCACCCCGTACATGTTGCCGTGATCGGTGATGCCCAATCCGGGCATTCCGTCCGATGCCGCCTTTGCCACCAGTTCGTCGAGTCGGGACGCGCCGTCCAGCATCGAGTACTCGGTGTGAACATGAAGGTGCGTGAATGACGAACTCAACGAGCTCAATCCCCTTGCTGGTCGGTATCTCCCGAATTCTCTCGGTTCTGTTTGTCACCGACGCAATCCGACGGCGGTCACGGCACGGCGGCCGCGGGCAGCCGACGCAAGCGGACACACCGGTTGTCCACAGCCATTGTGGCCAACCTGTGGACAAATTACGCAGATGTGATTCGCCGAACCCGATGTTAGCCGCTACCGCCCTCGGGGCCAAGCAAAACCCGGCACCGGGGACGCAATTCAGAGATACACGCCCCCGCCCTGCCCCGTGGATTGTCCTCCCTGGGGAAGGGCGCCGGGCCGAGACCGCTGCATCTGCTCCAGTTGTTGGCGAGCTGCAGCCTGCTGGGCGAACAGCGTGGCCTGAATGCCATGGAAAAGGCCCTCCAGCCATCCCACCAGCTGAGCCTGTGCAACTCGGAGCTCGGAGTCGGACGGTATGTCGGCGTCGTCGAACGGCAGGGCGAGACGCGCCAACTCGGCCCGAAGGTCGGGGGACAACGCAGCGGCCAACTCCTCGACCGATGTCTCGTAGATCTCCCGCAACCGATCCCGACCGGGCTCGTCCAACTCTGTGGTACGGACCTCTTCCAGCAGCTGTTTGATCATGGTGCCGATCCGCATGACCTTGGCCGGCTCCGACACCGACTGGCGCTCCTGCTCCTCCGATTCGGCCGGCTGCTGATCTTCCACGATCTCAGGAGTCTCCGGGCTACCGGTGTCACTCATGTCTCACTCCGCATTTGGTCGTCTCGGTCGATCGTCTTGCTGGATCCGCAGTGTAGGTCTCAGGGTGTGGCGCTCAGGCAGGGCACGAACATCTCCGCTCCGGTCAGCGAACCGTGGCGACCGATCAGCTCGAAGGGACCGGTGTCGTCAGGATCCTCGTAGCCGGTCGGCTCGAAGGGCAGAATGGCCACGTCACCCAGCCGATCCTCGACCTCCTGGGTCATTCCTTTGCCGAACCACCCTTCGTCCACCATCTGGCCCCTGGTACGAACCCAGGACTTGTCGCCGTGGTATTGGACTGCGGCGTCAACCAGCGCCTCCACATCCTCGGGGTAGCAATGGAGCCAGCGAAATCGGGCCTCGCCCGACAGACCGCGAACCAGCGCCAACACGTCGTCATGAAGAGAAAGCAGCTCGTTGCCGCAGTCGACCTGTCCGTGATCGGCGGTGACGATGACCTGCGATCCCGACGGGAGCGCCTCTACCACATCGGCCACCAGCCGGTCGACGAAACGCAGCTCGGCTTCGTATTCGCTTCGTAGGCCGTATTCGTGGGCAACCTTGTCCACGCCGTCGTAGTAGGCGTAGATGACGGGCTCCCCGTCCCGAGCGAGGCGGGCCACCTCATGAACCAACACCGCCGGGGTTCGGTAGCCTACCAGTCGCCCGCCTCGGAGATGGGCCTCGCTGAAGCCGGTCCGCTGGAACTCGGCCTTGGTGACCAGGGGTATCGGCCGACCAAGAAACGGCTCATAGGGCTGGATGAGCCGAGGGGGAACGGTCATGCGTCCGTCGGGGCGCTCGGCGCTGCCCCAACGTAGGCAGTTGAAGACCTGATCATCGACCATCATCCGGTAGCCGACGATGCCGTGCTGGGCCGGCGGAAGCGACGTGGTGATCGACGTGAGCGCAGCGGCCGTGGTCGATGGAGCGACCGTGGTGATGCGATCCCCCTCGAAGGCCGACAGGGTCGGCAGGAGATGGGACCACTGCTTGAGCTGCTCCCAGCCCAACCCATCGAGAACCAGCAGGACCCGCGGGCCGTTCACCAACTCGACCGGCAACACATTGTCGCCCTGATCGGCCAGAGCGGGGAGTAGGTCGGTGAGGCACCCCCGACCGAATGTGGGGAGCACCAGTTCGGGTTGCTCGGCGTTTCGGCCTCCGCTCACGAGGGACGCTCGCGGAGGATTCCACCGTCACCTGTCGGCCGGAAGACGACGAGGCCGGCAACCACCCAACCCACCTTGTGTAGAACTACTGAGATCATCGGCCTTCATTCTGCCAGGCGGCGCCGACATCAACAATGACCAAGGTCGACAACCTCGGAACGCCTGCCGGCGACCTACCCCGCCGCCTTGGCGAATCAGCTACGGTTGGACGGGTGCGAGTCTCGACCAGAGGCGACTATGCCAGCCGGGCGCTGCTTTCCCTGGCTCTTCATGAGGACCAGACCGGTCCGACGACCGTGCGCGACATTGCGGAACGAACCGGGCTGCCACAGCCCTATCTGGAGCAGATCCTGCTGGCGTTGAAGGGAGCGGGCCTCGTCCGGTCCAAACGGGGCGTGGGAGGCGGCTACGTGCTGGCCCGACCTCCGGAACAAATCAACCTGGCCGAGATCGTACGGGCCGCCGACGGGCCGATCACACTGGGCGATTTCGGTGAGCCCCACACCGACGGGGCCTGCGATCACGAAGGTCAGTGTGTGCTGCTGTCGATATGGCACACAATCGGCGGCGAGATGCGATCTCGGCTCGAGGCCTTCAGCTTGGCCGACATCGCAGCCATGGCCAGCGGGTCCAAGCCCTGGCCCGAGCCGTGAAGGCGCCGTCGGCCCTGGAGCAGTTGTTGGGTCGACGCCGCATGGTCAGAGCGTTCGAGCCCACACCGCTGCCCGCCGACGTCATCAACCGGCTTCTGGACCTGGCTCGACGGGCACCCTCGGCCGGCCATACCCAGGCCACCGGCTTTGTCGTCCTCGACCATCCCGAAACCGTGGCCCGCTACTGGGCCGTCACCCTTCCCGAGCATCGACGGGCTTCGTTCCGATGGAAGACGCTGCTGCGGGCACCCGTTCTCGTGCTGGTCACCACCGAACCCGAGCGGTACCCGGACCGGTACCGTGAGCCGGACAAGATCGCCACCGGCCGTGGCGACGGGCTCGATCACTGGCCGGTGCCCTACTGGTGGGTCGACGCCGGTGCCGTTGTCCAGAACCTTCTCCTGCTGGTGACCGAGGCAGGGCTCGGTGCGTGTCTCTTCGGGCCATTCGACCACGAAGCCGAATTGGCTCGCACCTTCGAATTGGGTGAGGGCGTGCGCATCGTAGCCACAATCGCCATCGGCCACCGAGCACCGGACGAACCGGGACGCTCGACTGGTCGAGGCTGGAAACCGCTGAACGAGCTCCTGCGCCGTCCGACCGAGCTATCGTCCGACCCTTCCCGACCGGACCCGACCTCGACATAGCCCATCGGCCTACGTCAGTCGATCGAGGGCGGTGGCCAGGTCGACGGGCAGTTCGGAGCGAAACTCCAGGTGGCGACCGGTGCGGGGATGCTCGAACCCCAGCTCGGCGGCATGGAGAAAGGGCCGGGACAAACCCAGGCCAAGATCCGGGGCCCGATAACGGCTGTCGGCCACGACGGGGTGGCCGATGGCGGCCATATGGACTCGGATCTGATGGGTCCGACCCGTTTCCAACCGGCATTCCACCTCGGTGCATTCAGGTTCGTCGAAGCGGTGCAACACTCGATAGCGGGTTCGAGCAGCCTTGCCGTCGACGATCACCGCTCGACGGGTCGGATCGGACGGCGATCGGCCCAAAGGAGCGTCGACGAGGCCACTCTCGGCCTCGACGGTGCCGGCCACAAGGGCCCGATAGAGGCGGCTGACCCGCCGGTCGGTCAGCTGGGCCACCAGCCCGCGGTAGGCATCGACGGTACGGGCCACCATCAACAACCCGGAGGTACCACGATCGAGACGGTGCACGATCCCCGGCCGGTCGGGTTGTCCCACCTCCCGACCCACGTCCTCCAGCTCCGGGTAGCGGGCCAATAGACCGTGGACCAGCGTGCCGGACTCGCGGCCGGCACCGGGATGAACCACGAGACCGGCCGGCTTGTCGACAACAACCAAGTCGTCATCCTGATGGACGATGTGCAGCGTCACGGCGGGATCGGGATCGAGGCCGGAGGCCTCGCCGGGAGGCATCACTCGAAGCACGGAGCCGGCGGTGAGTCGCTGCGAGGGCTTGGCCACCGGCGTTCCATCGACCTCGACCTGGTGGCGGTCGATCAGCTCGACCACTCGGCGACGGCTCAGGCCGGTCATCATGGCCACGACCCGATCGACCCGCTCATCGGCCAAAGCCGGGGGAACAACCTCGACCATGGCAGCTTCCCACCCTCTTGTCGACATGGCGGGCGTTATCCGTCGGCCGGAGCATCTCCGGTGGACACGATGACCTCATCGTCCCGCTCTTGTACTGTCTTCTCGTGCCGCCAAGCCAGCCAGATGAGGGCGGTGACACCACAGACGATGGCAGAGTCGGCCACGTTGAACACCGGCCACCAGCCGAGGTCGACGAAGTCGATGACGGCGCCGGAAAGCGGCCCATCCTCGGCCCGGGTCACCCGGTCGATGAGATTCCCCACGGCTCCACCGGCGACCACTCCCAGAAGGCAGGCCCCCAGTCGGTCCGGGCGCAGCCAGGCCAACACCAGCAGAACCACGGTGATCACGGCCGCCAACACGGCCAGAATCGGCCCCCAATCGGTGCCGCTGGTGAAGGCGGCACCGGTGTTGAACACCAGGCGCAGGCGGGCACCGGCGATCAGATCGATGCAGTCGTCGGGTTCGAGGCACGGCCCCGGACTAAGCCGATCGAGAGCCCAACGCTTGGTCAGCTGGTCGACCACCACGAGGCCGAGGGCGACCGGTACCGCCCATCGCAAACCTCCGAGACCACCGGGACGACGACTCAGAACATCGACGTCTTGTGCTTCACGCATACCGATGCTTCGGGAATTGCCTCGAGACGTTCCTTGGGGATGATGTCGTCTCCCGCCAGGCACATACCATAGGTGCCATTGTCGAGCCGTAGCAGTGCGGCGTCGATCTCGGCCACGGACTGACGGGCCGCCGCTGACAACGCAAGGTCACGGTCCCGCTCTACGGCGATGGTGTCGCCCTCGCCCGATTCCTCATCGAACTGGACGTCTCCCGGCTCCCGATCGGCCATCAACGCCGCAGCCTCGGCCGCCAGACGGTCGGCACTCGAGGTGTAATTCGCCCGTTCCGCCAACAGCGCCTCACGCTGCTTCTGAAGCCATTTGGCATCGTGGAGGTACTTGTAGCTCTTGGGAATGGTCCGCTCGGAGGGATTGGTGGGGGTGGGGGACTTGCTCAACGCTGACCTCGATGTTCCGCTTTTCGATCTGGTGGATTTCGTCGCCTGCTTCTTCGCAATGCGCTTGCCCGTGCTTGACTTCGTGGCCTTCTTCTTCGTGGATTTTCGGGACCCGGCTTTTTCTGCGGGCTTCTTCGTCCCAGACTTTTTGGTGCCCGCCTTGACCGGTTTTCTGGCCGCGGCCTTCTTGGTGGTCGTCTTGGCCGCAGCCTTCTTGGTGGTCGCCTTGGCCGCAGCCTTCTTGGTGGTCGCCTTGGCCGCAGCCTTCTTGGCCGGAGCCTTCCTGGTTGCCTTCTTGACCGGAGCCTTCCTGGTTGCCTTCTTGGCCGGAGCCTTCTTGGTGGTCCTCTTGGCTGCCGCCTTCCCAGCCGGAGCCTTCTTGGTGGTCCTCTTGGCTGCCGCCTTCCCAGCCGGAGCCTTCTTGGTGGTCCTCTTGGCTGCGGCCTTCCCGGAAGTCTGCTTCGTGGTCGTTTTCGCCTGCGCCTTTTTGGTAGCCACCGTGTGCTGCCTTCCCTGTCAACGTGTAGGGCCGAAACCCGGCTCGCCAATCCGGAATTGCCGCTCGATCGACATGGTGATGTTCGAATCGAGGACGACCGGACCCGGCGACTGAGTCGGCGTAGTATAAACCCGAGTTCAGGGCATAACAACATCGGACCGGCCGTCGATCGGCCACGAGCGTCGTTGAGATCCAGGCTCGCAGCCCCGATGGGGAAGGTATCGTGAGCACATGGTCTCCGTGAGTTCGTCCCCATACCCGAACGTCCCGTCTCGTCCGGACTTTGCGGCAATCGAGCGGGCGATTCTGGACCGTTGGGAGCGGGAGGGCACCTTCGAAGCATCGGTCGACGCCCGGCCTCCGGAGTCGGAGGGGGGCGAACAGTACGTCTTCAACGACGGGCCACCGTTTGCCAACGGGCTGCCCCACTACGGGCACCTGTTGACCGGCTACGTCAAGGATGTCATCCCTCGGTTCCAAACCATGCGGGGCAACCGGGTCGAGCGCCGATTCGGCTGGGACTGCCACGGCCTGCCGGCTGAAATGGAGACCGAGGGTGAACTCGGCATCAGCGGGCGTAAGGCAATCGAGGCCTACGGCATCGACCGGTTCAACGACGCATGCCGCACATCGGTTCTCCGGTACACGAAGGAGTGGCAGACCTATGTGACCCGCCAAGCCCGGTGGGTCGACTTCGACGATGACTACAAAACCATGGACCTCGACTACATGGAGTCGGTCATCTGGGCGTTCAAACAGCTCTGGGACAAAGGTCTGGTGTACGAGGCGTACCGGGTCATGCCGTACTCATGGGGGGCCGAGACCCCACTCTCCAACTTCGAAATCCGCCTCGATGACGCAACCCGACCCCGTCAAGACCCGGCGGTCACCATCGCCTTCACCCTGGAGCCCGAGGACGGCGACCCCGGCCCCCTCCATCTACTGGCATGGACCACGACGCCATGGACCCTCCCGTCCAACCTGGCGTTGGCCGTGGGCCCCGAAATCACCTACGTCGCAGTCCGAGCCTCGTCGTCGAATCCCGGCGCCGAACTGGGTGGTACGGTCGTCCTGGCCGAGCCGGCATTGGAACGCTATCGCAACGAGCTGCACACCTCGGATGGCGACGTCGATGCCGAACTCGAGGTGGTGGCCCGCTTTTCCGGTGCCGATCTCGTGGAGCGTCGCTACGAGCCGCTGTTCCCCTACTTCGCTCATCACGAGAACTCGTTCCGGGTGTTGGCCGGCGACTTCATCGACACCGCCGAGGGCACGGGCGTGGTCCACATGGCCCCCGGTTTCGGTGAGGACGACCAGCGGGTGTGCGAGGCGGCCGGTATCGAACTGGTTGTGCCGGTCAACGAGGAGGGTCGCTTCACCGACACGGTTGCGGACTTTGCCGGAATGAATGTGTTCGATGCCAATCCCGAAGTGATCACCTGGCTCAAACACCATCATCGGGTGCTTCGCCACGACACCTACGACCACAACTATCCCCACTGCTGGCGCACCGACACCCCCATCATCTACCGAGCCATCAGTTCGTGGTACGTCAAGGTGACCGACATCCAGGATCGACTCCTCGCCGCCAACCAGAAAATCAACTGGATCCCCGAGCATGTGCGGGACGGTCAGTTCGGCAAGTGGCTTGGAGGGGCCAGGGACTGGTCGATCAGCCGGAACCGGTTCTGGGGCTCCCCCATCCCCATCTGGATGAGCGACAATCCCGAGTATCCACGGGTTGACGTGTACGGCAGCCTCGATGAGCTGGAAGCCGATTTCGGCGTCCGGCCGACCGACCTGCACCGGCCCTACATCGACGACCTGGTTCGACCCAATCCCGACGATCCGACCGGTGAGTCGATGATGCGGCGGGTGCCCGAGGTGCTGGACTGCTGGTTCGAGTCCGGCTCGATGCCCTATGCCCAGCTCCATTATCCGTTCGACAATGTGGAACGGTTCGAGAACCACAACCCGGCCGACTTCATCGTGGAGTACATCGCTCAGACGCGAGGCTGGTTCTACACCATGCACGTATTGTCGGTCGCCCTGTTCGACAAGCCGGCGTTCGCCAACGTGATCTGTCACGGTGTCGTCCTGGATGAGGACGGCCAGAAGTTGTCCAAACGACTTCGCAACTACCCCGACCCGCTCGAGTTGTTCGAAACCGTCGGTTCCGACGCGTTGCGGTGGTACCTGATGAGTTCCCCCATCCTGCGAGGTCTCGACCTGCGCATCGCCAAGGACGGGTCGGACGTACGGGAGGTGGTGCGCCGGGTGCTGAACCCGATCTGGAGCACGTACAGCTTCTTCACGCTCTATGCCAACGCCGACGGCTACCGGGCTCGATGGCGCACCGACTCCCCCCATCTGCTGGATCGCTACATCCTGGCCAAGGGTCACGAGCTGGTCGATGATGTCACCGAGCAGCTCGAAAGCTACGACCTGGCCGGCGCGGCCGCCACCATCCAGGGCTTCCTCGATGCCTTGACCAATTGGTATGTCCGTCGGAGCCGGGAACGATTCTGGAACACCACAGCCGACGGCGGGACCGGTCGGGTCGACAGCGATGCCCTCGACACCCTCTTCACCGTGCTGCAGACCCTGTGCAAGGTGGCGGCTCCCCTGCTGCCATTTGTGACCGAGGAGATCTGGCATGGACTGACCGGGGGCCAATCGAGCGTGCACCTTCAGGACTGGCCGGACGCCGACGAGCTGCCCACCGACCATGAATTGGTGTCGGCCATGGACCAGCTGCGGGACGCGGCATCGGCGGCGTTGTCGCTACGGGACGCCAGCGGGCTCCGCATTCGGCTGCCCCTCGCCGGGGCAACGTTGGCCGGTGAGCACGTCGACGAACTCAAGCCGTTCGCCGACCTTTTGGCCGACGAGATCAATGTCAAGCACATCGAGTTCACCGCCGATGTAGAGGCCTTCGGCAGCTTCCGGCTTCAGCCCAACGGCCGGGTACTCGGACCGCGCCTAGGACCCGATGTCCAGACAGTGATCAAAGAAGCCAAGGCCGGAAACTGGACCGCCAACCCCGACGGATCGGTCACGGTTGCCGACCAACTGCTCAAACCCGACGAGTTCGACCTACGTCTGGTGCCACTGGACGGCGTCACCGCCACCGCCCTGCCCGGCAACCGGGCGGTGGTGGCCCTCGACACCGACTTGACGCCCGAGCTGGAGGCCGAGGGTATGGCCCGGGATCTGGTCCGAGCCATCCAACAGGAGCGCAAGAATCGGGATCTCGAGGTCACCGATCGGATCACCTTGACCCTCGCCGTTCCCGAGCCACTGCGAAACCGACTCCATCCCCATCTCGAATGGGTGGCCGGACAGGTGCTGGCCATCGAGGTAGGCTACGACGACACCGCTCACGCGGCGACGGCCCGCATCGGTGGCCACGACGTCGGCATGGACTTCACGCTGTCAACGGCCGGCTAGCCACACCTCTTCCCTCACCTATCCAGTTCGTGTCGTCGGCCGGCAAGATCCTGGCCCCGCAGCCGGTCCTGTGGCGGCGGTTGACGCCGGGCACCCCGGGGCGGTGAGGACCAGGTCCGCTAGCGGCGTCGACCGAACCAGCCGCCTCCGCCCCGGTCAGGCTTGTTGTCGAAGAAGTCGGAGATGGCGTCGTCGGTGTCGGCGTCCTCGCTTGTGGCACGGCGAAGCTCTTCGAGGAACGGATCACCGGATTCTTCCGTCTCATCGCCAGGTTGGCCATTCTGCCCGGCCCCCGGTACCGGAGGAGGAGGTACGACCTGGGTGTCCACTCCCAGCTGCGGATCGTCAGGACCCGGCTCGGGTGGTTGCCCCTGCTCGACATCGATCGGGGCCGTCAGCGGGTCGGCCTCCGACTCCGCCTCCGTCTCCATCTCGGTCTCGTCCAGCGGGGGAATCGAATCGATGGTGTTGACGGCCTGGACCGCGATGCCGTCATCGAGATCGAGGTCGATGCCCTCGTCCATGTCGGCCTCGGGGTCCGGGGCGAGCACATCCAGGTCGGCCGCCTCTACCACATCGGCGGTCGGGGCCGTCGTCTCGGCCGCAACCCTGGCCTCATCCTCGAGTTCGTTGAGGGCTACGACCTCGACGGCAATCGGCGGATAGTCGCCGGCGTTGAACTCCTTGAGCTCGGCCGGCTCGATACCGTTGTTTCGCCGTAAACGCTGGGGGTCGTCCAGAGCAGCCGTGATCTCGTCCAATGCGGCGCGGACTTCTGCGTTGCGCTGGGCGAGATGCTGTTCGAATCGCTCCACATCACCCTGAAGTAGCCGATGCGTCTCCTCCAGCTCGGTGATCTGGCTGACCAACTTGGTGCGCTCCGCCTCATGGGCTTCGGCCAGTTCGGACTCCACCGACTCCAGCCGTGAGCGGGCCTCGTCCTTGGCCTCATCCAGCAGACGGGCCCGTTCGGCCGCAGCCTCGGCCATCAGTCGCTCCCGATAGGCCACCGCCTCGGTGGTCAGCTCAGCCGCCTGATCCCGGGCATCGGCCAACATGGCGTTGGACTGGAACTCGGCCTCGGTCCGAAGACGCTCCGCTTCTTCTTTGGCCTCCCGCACCGTTGTGTCGGCCTGGCGCTGGGCCGATACCAACGTGTTCCGCAACGTCTCGTCGAAATCCGGCTGGGGAGCCGGCGGCATGTCGGGGGCACCGTGCTGGGCCGGACTGCGGGCTTCGACCAGCCGGGCCTCGGCCGAAGCCGCCCTGTTCTCGGACTCGGAAAGGCGGTTTTGCAGTCGCTCGATCTCGTCGGCGAGAGGAGCAAGATTGGCCAGAACACGGTCGACCTGGTCCTTGCTGTAGCCCCTCGGCTCTTCCTCGAATCGAATATCGGGGATGCGTCGGAGCAGTCGCAACTTGTCGCTTTGCAGAGGCATTCGCCCAGGTTAACCCACCCAACGCTCGAACTCCACGACTACGACGACAACCATCGTCAATTGCCGTGCATCACCCTCCGACACTGCCGGTTGGAGACGGACGGCCATGGCCGGCACCGATGGCGGCGACGGCGGTCAGCACACGATCTGAATGATCACCTGGAGCGCGATCAAGACCAGCAACTCGGCGATCCCGAAACCACCGAGGGCGCCGGGCAACGGCGGAACGACCTTGCGCACCGGCAGGACCACCGGCTCGGTCAGGGCAACCGACAACGAGCGGGCGCCGCCCCACAACGAATCGTTCTGAATAGGAAAGAACGAGAGCACGAGGCGGAGGAGAAACACGAACTCGAACAGCAGGATTGGAATGCAGAGAATGTCACCGAGTGCCATGAGGCTACCTAGCGTATCCTCGCTGCTCGATTCGCAGTCGATCGGATTCCGAGACCTCGATGCCTTCCGGGGTCAGCAGGAACACCTGGGCCGCCAACTTCTCCATGCCGCCGTCAAGGGCGTAGCACACCCCGCTGGCGAAGTCGATCAGACGCCGGGCCAGATCACGATCCAGGCCCTGGAGATTCAGCACGATCGGGGTGCCGAACTTGAAATCGTCGCCGATGTTCTTGGCATCGGCGAAGGATTCCGGCGACACCGTCTTGGGGCGGGTACGCACCGAATCGATCGAACGCACGACAGCTCCTTGCTCGTTGGTCTCGGGCTCGTGACCCGCTGGTTGACTGGTTCCCGACCCGGTGCCGCCGGCCCCGTGGGCGTCATCGCCGCTCGGTTCATCGGCCAACGTCGACGTCGATGGGGAACGAGACGTGGTGGCGTGGACGTTCGATCCCGAGTCGACCCCGGCGGGGCCGGCGGATTCCCCCTCGGGAACCTTCAGGTCATCACCGCCCGGGACCCGCGGTCGTGGCGAGGTCTTGCTTCGGTTGGTCACTCCACGATCGGCCCTGCTCGGAGACTGCCGACCTCCCGGTCCGCCACGCCCGGTCCCCGCCGCACCGGATTGGGCGAACTCACGAGTCGTGCCCCTGTCCCGGGCCGGCCGATCGATGTCAGGGCGATCACCGTAGCGGTCAAGATAGGGGTTCTCGTAGTCTTCGTCGGGTCCCAAGCCCACATAAGCCCGCAAAGCACGCAACAGTGACATCGAACTCTCCTTCGGACCGATTCTAGTGCAGCCGGACAACGCTTGGCGTTGACGGGCCGCCTCCTGGTTGATCGACGAGTGATACCGGCAATCGGGGATCGTGTTCACGGCCGCCATCTCCATCGCCGGTAGCACGGCGTATGATCATGACCGCCGAGGCCCGAAGAGGGACGACCCGATACGAACGATGGTGCTACCAACCTCGACCGCCAGTTCGTAGTCTCCGCTCATGCCCATCGACCGATGAGGCAATTCGAGCCGGTCGGCCAGCCCCACCAACTGGTCGAAGGCGGGACGAGGATCCTGACCACCGGTCGGTCCGATCGTCATCAAACCCTCGATGCGCAGCCCAAGTGATCGGCCGTGCTCCGCCAACGGCGCCGCCTCCTCCGGGCGGCAACCGGACTTCTGTTCCTCCTTGGTGGTGTTGACCTGGATGAAGACCCGCTCCCCGGTGGGATCAACGCTTCGGTTGGCGATCTCGTTCAACAGCTTGATGCGATCGACGGTTTCCCACACCGTCACTTTTCCGACCAGAAGCTTGACCTTGTTGCGCTGGAGTCCGCCGATGAAGTGCCAGTCCGGTGAAAGGCCCTGAGCGGTGGCGGCGTCGGCCTTCACCACCAGGTCCTGGGCGTAGTTCTCCCCCAGCATGGTCAGACCGGCCGACAGTGCCCTTTCGGTCAGGGCTGGGGGAAAGGTCTTGGTCACCCCGACAATGCCCACGTCTCGACCTCCGGCCACCGCCTCGATCCGGTTCCGGATCTCGACCAGGCGATCACGGATGACCTCGACCGTGGGGAGGTCATCCAAGGCTCCGCCACCGGTGTCGACGGCCGGCCTCACGACGAGGCCCCTTCGGTCAGTCCGAACGCCACCCTGTCCACCTCACCGCCGCCGGCGGCCGACCGGAGCCACGCCACCGTTGCCAGGCGAGCCTGATCAGCCCGTATCCGGTGGCTGAAGAACCGATCGTCGCTGGTGCACGGTCCCGGCTCGGGCCGAGGCCATCCCGCCGACCGGCAGGCCAATCCCACCGCGGTCGGCATGTCCAGCGCCGGCGTGCCGGTCTCGGTCCGGGACACAACGTCCGGGCCGTACCGTTCGACCACCGAGCTCAGCTCCCGGCGTCCGAACTCGTAGCGGTCGGGATGAATGCACGGACCGAGTAGGGTCGTCACCGGTTCACCACCCAGCCGACGCAGGGTCTCGCCACCCTGCTCCACAATGCCGGCCACGAGACCTCGCCAACCGACGTGAAGCACGGCAAGCCCCCGTTCGGCCACAAGGACCACCGGAGCACAATCGGCGGTGGTGACCGCCACCGGACAGTCCGATGCGGTGGTGATCAGACCGTCGGCCTCCTCCCCTGCCACCTCACCGGCCCGGGTCACGATGCGGATACCGTTGCCGTGGACCTGACGAATCCAATTCCATGGCGCGTCCACGAGTTCGCGGCGCCGTCGCTCCAGGTCGGGAACGGGATCAAGAATACGGAAATCGCCGTCATCGGAATCGGTGAAGACCACATGGGCGGTCCCGCCGGTCACGGGGATGTCGTGCCTCTCGGCCACGGTCGGTTCTACTGCCGAATCAGGCAGTCTCGGCGAACGTTGACCGACACTGCATCAGCGAAGGAAGGAGGGAACGTCGAAGTCGTCCTCCGGGTCCTCATCGTCGTCGAAGAGCTGGATGCGCTCTCGCCGGGATCGCACCGGCGCAGGATCTGTTGCGACCTCACGATCGGTCGTCGTGAATGCCGGCTCCGGCTCGGTCAAGTCGATCGTCGACTCGTCGTAGCGATCGAATCCGGCGGCGATGACGGTCACCTGGATCTCGTCATCGAGATTCTCGTCGACCACGGTGCCGAAGATGATGTTGGCATCGGGATGGGCCACATCGTGGATGATCTCGGCCGCCTCGCTGACCTCGAACAACCCGAGATCGCTGGAGCCGGCGATGGTGAGCAGAATGCCTCGAGCCCCCTCGATGGAGGCTTCCAGGAGGGGACTGGCGATAGCGGCCCGGGACGCCGCCAGCGCTCGGCCCTCGCCTCCGGCCCGGCCGATACCCATCAGTGCGGAACCGGCCTCGTGCATGATCATGCGGACGTCGGCGAAGTCGGTGTTGATGAGACCGGGGGTGGTGATCAGATCGGCGATGCCACTCACACCCTGCAACAGGATCTCATCGGCCATTCGAAAGGCGGAGACCATCGAGGTCTTCTCGTCGGCGATCGACAGGAGGCGGTCATTGGGGATGACGATCTGGGTGTCGACCTTGTCCCGAAGCTTCTTGATGCCCTCCTCGGCCTGCACCGCCCGACGTCTCCCCTCGAAACCGAAGGGTCGGGTGATGACGGCGATGGTGAGCGCACCCTGGCTTTTGGCCACCTCGGCGATAACCGGGGCGGCGCCGGTTCCGGTGCCACCACCCTCGCCGGCGGTGATGAACACCATGTCGGCTCCGGACAGCGCCCGGCTGATCTCCTCCCGATGCTCCTCGGCCGCTTGCTCGCCGACGACGGGATCGCTACCGGCGCCCAAACCACGGGTCAGCTCGCGGCCGATGTGAATCTTGTTCTCGGCATCGCTCATCAGCAAGGCCTGGGCATCGGTGTTGACGGCGACGAACTCGACGCCCCGAAGCCCGGCATCGATCATTCGGTTGACGGCGTTGCATCCACCGCCACCGATGCCAACGACCTTGACGACTGCCACATAGTTTTGGCTGCTCATTACATCCCCAGGCTAGCAGTGTTGGAGTTACAGATCGGGTACCCACGCCATGGGCCTGGGGGCGATCCGGTCGACCCCAGAACTGTCGAGCCACAAGCTTGCTGCTCGAGATAATAGGCCGGCGAGAGCCGACGATGGTGGATGCCGGTCGTGACCGGACATGGTTTCAGCATGTTGTTCCCCCTACTTGGACAACGGGATCACCGGCGTCGTCGGTTACGGTCGACCCATCGGCCCGACGCAGGGCCGGCGCCGCCGGAACTCGCAGATCGAGCATGGACAGACAGGACAGGTCGACCCGGGCCAGAACCGTCTCGAGACTCTGGAACTTGGACCCGAGTTGACTACTGTCGCCGAAGTTGGCGCGTCCTCCGGCGTCGAGGTCGGCCAACAACTCACCTTCGACCACCTCCAGTGCCGTGATCTCGGCCGCCAGATGGTCAGGAAGGGCCTGCATGAAGTTGATGGGCAGCGCGGCGTCGGGAGGAGCCATCTCCCCCAACCGGCCCGATGCCTCCACACCGTCCACCGGAAGGAATCCGACGGGTCGGGAGTCGGCGCTCTCGATCTGACGACCCCAGTAGTCGACCAGTACGAATCCCGACGGCGACATCAAGGCCAGCACCGGGTCCCGTTCGGTCACGGCGATCGTGACCAGGCCGGTCCAGTCTCGGCGGATGTTGACCTCCCCGACCCAGGGCACACGACGGACGGCATCCACGGCATGATCGAGGTCGACGTCGAGGAGGGGTTGGCCGATGACGACGGCCGAGGTGGCGATGATCTCATCGACATCGGCCCGCTCGGCACCGACCACCACCACCGAATCGACGTCGAACCAGCTGCTGTTGAGTAGTCCGATCATGAGCACCGCCAGCATCGACACCATGGAGAGGGCGAGCACGAATCGGAATCGTCGGGCCGCTTGTTGCCGCTCGACGTCACTTCGCCGCTGGACGAATCGGTTGGCCGTACGGGCGGACTGACTCGAGCCCGACCGTGACCGGGTCCGAGACGTGGCAGCTGAGGTCGATCGGGCCCGTCGGGTCCGTGTCGATCGTGCCGATGGGCGGCGACCGCCCCGAGAACGGGTTGCGGTCATGATCCCTCCTTCGATGTGGTGGCCGGGGCCGGTTCCCCAACACCAGCCGGGCGTGACTCCGGCGATTCGAACCCGATGAGATGGTTCTCCGGCCGCAACTCCACTCCGGTGGCCGCCGCCACCCGAAGCTGCAGCTCGCGAATCAGATGGAAGACGTCGTCGCCCGATCCGTCGGGATCGACCTGGATGAAGTTCGCGTGCTTGGTCGACACCTCGGCCGTTCCGATACGAAGCCCTTTCAGACCGAGACTGTCGATCAGACGGCCGGCGGAATCACCATCGGGGTTGGCGAACACACTCCCCGCGTTCTGGCCCCCGGGCTGGTGGGCTCTCCGCCACCGGACGATCTCGCTGATCTCCGATTCCGACCGCGCCCGGTCACCGGGCTCGAGCTGAAGGCAGGCCGAGAGCACCAGGTGGTGGGGGGCGAGAGCCGAGCGCCGGTAGGCGAAGGCCAGATCCAACGGGCTCCAGTTCGACGTTTCGCCCGTGGCCAGATCGAAGACCTCGACCTCCACCACCGAGGCCGCCATGTCCGAGCCGTGCCCGCCGGCATTCATCCGTACTGCGCCACCGATCGACCCGGGAACGCCGACGGCCCACTCGAATCCGGTGAGGGATGCGGCCGCAGTGCGGCGGGCCACCACCGGCAGGAAGGCAGCGCCACCGGCCATGACCCGATGGTGATCGATGTCGATGTCGACGTCGGCGAAGGTGTCGCCCAGATGGAGAGCGATTCCGGCGAATCCGGCTTCGGCCACCAGCAGGTTCGATCCTTTCCCCACCACCAAGGTGGGGCACCGGGACACGGCAACCGCCTCGGCGACTGCCACCAGGTCGTCACGGTGCTCGACCTCGACCCACAGCGCGGCCGGACCGCCGGCGCGGTAGGTACAGTGCGGGGCCAGCGGCTCGTGGCGTCGGGCCAGCGAACCGAGCACCGCTGCTGCGGCGTCGAGGTCGACCGAAGTCACCGCTCGCCCCCCGGATCGGGGTTCGAGCCGTCAGCGGTGGAAGCCGGATCGAGCCCGGCCAGCACGGCGTCCGGGATGGTGGTCAGATCGCCGGCGCCGAGGGTCATGCACAGATCGCCGGAGCGAAGTTCGGCCAGGAGTGCGGTGACCAGATCGTCCAACCTCTGGACGTAGCGGACGTCCTGCTCCGGATGGTTCTCCCGCACCACGTTGGCGATCAGCTCCCCGGTGATGCCGGCCCGGGGAGCCTCCCCCGAGGCATAGATACCGGTTACAAACAGCACGTCGGCTTCCACGAACGCATCACCGAAGGTCGACCACAGCTGTTCGGTCCGGCTGTAGCGATGGGGCTGGAAGGCCACCACCAGACGCCGCGGTTGCAGGCTGCGGGCGGCCGACAGCGCAGCCTCGACCTCGGTGGGGAGATGGGCGTAGTCGTCGACCAGCGTGATTCCCTCGGACTCACCTCGAACCTCGAACCGGCGACCTACCCCACCGAAGCCGCTGAGGGCCTCGGCCGCCCGTTCCAGATCGGCGCCCAGTTCGACGGCCGTGGCCAGAGCGGCGGTGGCGTTGCGGGCATTGTGCATACCAGGCTGACGAAGATGAAGCTTGACATCGCCGCCGGGAGACTCCACCCGGAAGCTGACACCGGTCGGAGTGGGCAACGCGTCGCTGATCCGCCAGCGAGCGCCAGCGGACGTACCGTAGGTAACGGGCTCGGGGCCATCGGTGATGAACTCGATGAGGGCGGCCGCCCCCGGATCGTCGATGCAGATCACCCGGGGCCCGGTGGCCTGGGTCACGAACCGGACGAACGCTTGTCGCAACCGATCGAATCCACCGTAATGCTCCAAGTGATCGGGTTCGACATTGGTCACGATCACCGCTTCGGCGTCGAGTTCGACGAAGGTCCCGTCGCTCTCGTCGGCCTCGACCACCAGAAGATCCCCGGAACCGACGTCGGCTCCCGAGCCCAGGTCGCGCAGGTTGCCCCCGACGATGAACGCCGGATCCAGACCGACGCCTCTCAGCGCGGTTGTGAGCATGGCCGACGTGGTCGTCTTCCCGTGGGTCCCGGCCACGGCCACGGTGCGCCACACCTTGGTCAGCTCGGCCAGGATCTCGGCTCGACGGAGCACGGGCAGGCCCCGGCGCCGGGCCTCCTCCATTTCGGGATTGGAGGCGGGGATGGCCGTCGAGTGGGTCACGATCTCGGCATCACCGATGTTGTGAGCGTCGTGACCAACCGAGACGACCATGCCCGCCTCCCGTAGACGATCGACCACAGCCGACGCCGACAGGTCCGAGCCGCTGACGGCGTGGCCCCGACCGACCAGCACCTCGGCAATGGCGCTCATGCCGGCACCGCCGATCCCGATGATGTGGATGCGGCGAGGTCGGTTCAGATCGACGACGCCGGACGAGCCTCCGGATCGGGTTCCGGGACCGGTTGTGGTCTCGGTGTCACGGGCAATCTCAGTCATGATCGAATTCTCCGAACTCGAGTAGCAGCCGGGCAACGTCGTGTGCGGCCCGGGGTCGGCCGGCGGCCCGGGCACCTTGGATCATCAACGACCGCCTCTCCTCGTCGTCGACCAGGGGGTCGAGCATGGTGACCAGCCGGTCGGCATCCAGTTCACGGTCCTTGACCACCAGGGCTCCGCCGACGGCGGCCAGCTGCTCTGCATTGGCCGATTGGTGGTCTCGAGCGGCGATTGGAAGGGGAACCAGGATCGAGGGAAGGCCGGCCACCGCCAACTCGGCCACTGTCGAGGCACCTGCTCGACACACCGCCACATCGGCGGCCACCAGAAGGTCGGCCATGTGATCTTCGTACTCCACGCCGACATAGCACAGCCCCGAGGTTTCGGGTTCGGGCATCGACCGCCGGAACTGCGACCAGTCGCGGCGACCGACGACGTGATAGATGGCGACATCCTTGCGGTCGACCCAGCGGGACGCCAGCTCGGCCACGGCCTGGTTGATTCGGGTCGCACCAAGTGAGCCGGACCATACCGCCACAAGAACCCGATCGACCAGAGGATTGGCGGTCTCGCCATCGAAGTCGGGCCAGATCCGTCGGGCAAGACGGTCCGCCGCTGCGGCCGAATCGGCGCCGTCGACGGCTTCGACGATGCTGCGGCGGATGGGATTGCCGGTCACGACGCCGTTGGGAAGGTCAGTACCGGGGAAGGGTACGGCGCAGACCTTGGCGAATCGTGCGAAGAGGCGGTTGACGGCGCTGGCTCGGGCATTCTGTTCGGCCACCACCAGCGGAATGCGCAATAGCACGGCGGCGAGTGAGGCGGCGAACGCAGCGTAGCCTCCCAGGCACAGAACCACCCGGGGCCGACGCTTGGCCACCACGGCAATCCCCTTGATCAATCCGGCCACAAGACCGACCACCGCTCCCACGTTGTCCTTGATGGCCGACGGGGTCAGACTGCGCTGAATACCCCGGCCGGGCAGGAGGTCGATGGAGAACCCGGCGTCACCGACCAAGGTCTTCTCATTCCCGCGTCGCGCTCCTACGAAGTGGATTCGTTCGTGGGCCATGCCGGCGGCAACGAGGGCCTCGGCCACGGCAATACCGGGATTGGTGTGTCCGGCGGTTCCACCTCCGGTGATCAGTACCGAGGGGGTGACGCCGGCCCGCCGATACGGCAATCGGGCGACGAGGGCGTGGCGCCGACTCATGCCGGTTGTCCCGCCTTGCGGGATCGGGTCGACGGTGAGGGGGACGACGGCTCCTTGGCCCGACGAGCCACGCCGACCAGAAGGCCGGCGGCGGCCAGGGTGGTCACGAGGCTGGAACCGCCGGCCGAGACGAAGGGCAGCGGTTCGCCAGTGGTGGGCAGCACCCCGAGCACGATGGCGATGTTGAGGAAGGCTTGGAACACGAGCCAGATGGTGATGCCGGCGGCCAGGAGCATGCCGAACCGGTCGGGGGCTCCGAGGGCGGCCCTCACACCGAAGAAGGCAAGGAGCACGAAGGCGGCGATGACGGCCGAGGCCCCCATCATGCCCACCTCTTCGGCCACGATGGCGAAGATGAAATCCGAGTGGGCTTCGGGGAGGAAGCCCCATTTGGCCCGGCTCGCCCCCAACCCGACCCCCCAGATACCGCCGGAGGCGATTCCGACCTGGCTCTGAATGATCTGGAATCCGTCGCCCTGGGGATCGGCCCATGGATCGAGGAAGCTGGTGAGCCGGTCCTGGCGATAGGACACGGCCACGGCAAGTACCACACCGGAGGCGGCCAGACCTGAAGCCCAGGTGACGAGGCTGGACAGCTTGGCTCCGGCCACGAACAACATGAGCCAGGCCACTGCGGCCAGCACGATGGGAGTCCCCAACTTGGGCTGCAGCACGATCAACCCGGACACCGCCAGCAGGACCAGCATCACTGGTCGCACGGTCAACTCGGGACGGTCCATTCGTCGCTCACGCTTGGCCAGCAGGTCGGCGACGAAGATGATCAGCGACAGCTTGGCCAGCTCGGACGGCTGGACGACGAAGGTTCCGACACCAAGCCAACGGGTGGAGCCGTTGACCGACACCCCGACACCGGGGATGAGCACCACCACCAGCAGACCGAGAGTGATCAAGAGCAACGGACCTGCCAGCCGGCGCAGGACCCGGTAATCGAGGCGGGTCGCCACGACAAAGGCCGCCGCTCCGATGCCGGCCCACATGGCCTGGCGGGAGAACTGGTAGAACGGTGAGTCGGCGACCTGATGCATGCTGGTCACCGAGGACGCCGACAGCACCATCACCAGACCGAATAGGGCCAGCACCACGAACACCGCGGTCAGTGCCGCTGCGTTGCGCTCACCGACATCGGTTGCCGGGAGCTTGCGGCGCCGGCTGGAGGCGCGTCCGGTCGAGGACCGCCGGCCCGACGCCCGACGATTGGACGAGCGAGACAAGGACCGACCCTCGCCGTCGGCGTCACGCCGTCGGGACGGCGACGATGTCGAGCGGGTCGGGAGGCGACGATCACCGGTCGACCGGTTGCGACTACCGGCCGACGCCGTCCTCGGTCTGGTTCGTCCCCGGGCTGTGGTCATCGGTTCAGCACCTCCTGTCGAACCCGTTCGGTGAAGTCCAGGCCCCGTTGGACATAGTTGGCATACCAGTCGAACGAGGTGCACGACGGTGACAACACCACGACATCACCGGGACGGGACAGTCGCCGGGCAGCGGCCACGGCCTCGGACATGGATGCGGCCCGCTCCACCGGCACCAGTCCATCGAAAACGGAGGCGATCTCGGGGGCGGCATGGCCGATGGCCACGACGGAACGAACGGGGGGCACGGTCTGGGCCAGGGTGTCGAGGCTCAAACCCTTGTTCCTACCTCCGGCGATGAGCACGACGGACTCGAACCCGGCCATGGCCGCCACGGTGGCGTGGGGGACGGTGGCCTTGGAGTCGTTGAACCAGCGGACGCCGTCCCGTTCACCCACCAACTCCAGACGATGGGGCAGCCCGGCGAAGGTCCGAAGCGTGTCGACCACGGCCGCCATCGAGGCGCCGGCGGCGGTGGCGATGACGGCGCAGGCCAAGGCGTTGGCCACATCGTGGGGCTGCCGCCGGATCAGATCGTCCATCGCCATGAACGGGCCGTCGGGGCCGACCAGGCTTCCCCGTTGCCAATCGGGGTACCAGATCTCGTCACCGGGCTCGGCGCCGTCGAGGACGGGGACATCGGTCGGTTCGACGCCGACCGCAACGTCGTCTGAACGCCGTCGCACCAGCGAGAAGAGCCGGATAACGGCTCCGGACCTGCGGGCTCGACCCAGGTGGGCCATCACCACCGGATCGTCGGCATTGGCCACCGCCACCGCCCCGGGTTCGAGATGACTCCATATCGACGCCTTGGCCTCCTCGTAGCACTCGAGGTCACGATGGGCGTCGAGATGGTCGGGGGCGAAGTTGAGCCAGGCCGCCACCCGAGGGGAGAACCGGGCGCTGTGGCCGAGGCGGAACGACGAGGCCTCGACCACGAAGACCTCGGTCTCACCGTGATCGAGGGCCGCCACCAGCGGGACCTCGGTGTTGCCCACCGCCTCGGCCACGCGACCCGATCGGTTCAGCACCTCGGTCACCATCATGGTCACCGTCGTCTTGCCGTTGGTGCCGGTGATGGCGGCTATCGGTCGATTGTCCCAGGCGCGGGCGAGATCGAATTCGCTCAGCACGGGAACACCACGCTCGGCGGCCAGGGCGAAGGTGGGATGGTGATCGGGCAATCCCGGGCTGGGCAGCAGCGCCGATGCCTGATCCAACAGGCGGGCCAGCCGTTCGGGCGATGGTTGCTGGTGGAGCTCGACACCAAGGGTCTCGGCCACGGCGAGGGCGTCGGGGTTGGTTGCATCGTCGACCACGGCCGGTCGATAACCTCGCCGGATCAGGGCTTCGGCCACCGCCCTGCCGGTGATACCGAAGCCGACGACGAGGGGCCTGTCGAGAGGCAGCGGACTCGTAACCGTCACCGGTTTCGTGGCAGCAGTCTGCCGGTCGGTCGCGCTCATGAGCCCACCGCCCCGACATAGTCGGCGTAGAACAGCCCGAGAGCAAGAAGGGTCAAGGCACCGCCGATCAGCCAGAACCGGATGATGACCTTGGTCTCTTTCCATCCAAGCAGCTCGAAATGGTGGTGGAGGGGCGCCATTCGGAACAGCCGCCTGCCCCCGGTGACCTTGAAGAATGCAACCTGGAGAATGACGGCCAGGGCTTCCATGACATAGATGCCGCCGATGATGGGCAGTAGCAGGTGGGTGTTGGTGGCCAGGGCCAGGGTTGCCAGTCCGGTTCCGATGGCCAGGGATCCGGTATCGCCCATGAAGATCTCGGCCGGGGCGGCGTTGAACCAAAGGAAGCCGGCACAGGCCGCCATCATGGCGACCGCCACCACCGACAGATCGAGGGCGTGGGGCACCTGGTAGATGTCGTTGAAGAGGTCGTCGTCGACGTTCTGGCGAAAGATCCAGAATCCTATGAGGGTGAAGGCGGCATAGGAGAAGATGCCGGAGCCGGCGGCCAGACCGTCCAGCCCATCGGTCAGGTTGACGGCGTTCGAGGTGGCGTAGATCAGGACGACTGCCCAGATCCCCCATCCCCACGGTCCGAAATCGATACCGAGGAAGTCATGGCGGGCGAACCCCAGCGAGGTTGGAATGGTGGTGAACTGACGGCTCAGTACCGCGAACAGCACAGCCACCGTCAGCAGACCGGCCGTCTTCGTTCTGGCGTTCAGGCCGAGGTTCCGCTCCCGTGACACCTTGATCCAGTCGTCGAGGAACCCCACGAAGCCGGCGGTGCAGGTCGCCCCTATGACCAGGAGGCCGCTGCGGGTGATGATGGCGCTTTGGCCGGGCGAAAGGCTGAGCAAGAGATCACTGAGCAGGTAGCCACCGGCCGCCCCCAGCACGATACCGACGCCGCCCATGGTGGGCGTGCCGGCCTTGATCATATGGCCCTGGGGTCCGTCCTCCCGGATGGGCTGGCCGATCTTGGACCGTGTGAGGATGTCGATGAGGAGCTGGGTGCCGAGGAGCGACAAGGTCAGGGCGATCCCGGCGGCAAGCAGAAGTCGTATCACGTGGCCGCCCCCAGCACGGCGAGGGCCACCTGGCGGTCATCGAAGTCCAGAATTTGGTCGCCGACGATCTGGTAGGTCTCGTGACCCTTGCCGGCGATGAGGACGACGTCACCGGGTTCGGCCCGACTCAGCCCTTCGGCGATGGCGGCCCGCCGATCGGGTTCGACCAGGGCGGCCTGCGGATGGCGCAGACCACCGACGATCGACTCGATGATGGCCGTGGGATCCTCGGAACGAGGATTGTCTGAGGTGATGACGACCACGTCTGCGCCTTTCTCCGCAACCTGGCCCATTTCCGGGCGCTTCGGGACGTCACGGTCTCCACCGCAGCCGAAGATCACCAAGACCCGATTGTCACCGGCCACTTGTCGAGCTGCCGCCAGGGCGGACTGAAGAGCGTCCGGTGTGTGAGCGTAGTCGACGGCGACATGGAACGGTTGACCCCCTTCCACCAATTCGAACCGGCCCCGCACCGGGCTGGTTTCGGCCAGCGCAGAGACCACGTCGACCTCACTGACACCGAGGGCGACGGCCGTGGTCGCCGCGGCCAGCGCATTGAGAACGTTGTGGGCCCCGGCCAGGGGCAGTCGAACCCGGTGACCCCGCCACCGGAACCGGGCCAACGGGCCGTCGAAGCCGAGGCCCTCGGCCTGGGCCAGATCATAGGTGAGGACGGTCTCCATCGACGAGCGGGCCACGTCGGCCAGCCGCCGACCATAGTGGTCGTCGGTGTTGATGACTCCGATGGCGGCGAAGCCGTCGACGAAGAGGCGGGACTTTGCCTCGAAGTAGGACTCGACGGTGCCATGGAAGTCGAGGTGGTCTCGACCGAGGTTGGTGAAGACGGCGGCCGCGTAATCGTGTGCCGACCACTCGGTGCAGGCTCAGGGCGTGAGACGAAACCTCCATGGCGATGGTGGTCACGCCCTCACCCAGCGCCCGGGCCAGGAGGCGCTGGAGGTCGCTGGACTCCGGCGTGGTTCGTGCCCCCGTGACCGTGCCGATGATCTCGGTGTTCGATCCCGCCCGGCGGAAGATGTCGTCCAGCAGCTGCACCACCGAGCTCTTGCCGTTGGTGCCGGTGACCCCGATGACGGTTAGGTGGTCCGACGGCCGGCCGTGAACCTCGGCCGCAGCCAGACCCATGACGGCCCTGGCGTCGTCGACCACGATCCGTGGCACGGGGAGGTCCAACTCCCGCTGCGACAACACCGCACTCGCCCCCGCCGACACCGCCTGCGGTGCGAAATCGTGGCCGTCCACGTTGGCCCCGGGGATACAGCAGTACAGCCATCCCGGTCCGACCTGGCGGGAGTCATGAGTGACATCGACGATGGGGGTCGCATCGTCCGATGAGACCCCGTGGATCACACCACCGCACACGGCGACCAGATGATCGATCGTGACCGACTCCGGCTCCCGCTCGACGCCGGCCGCACTCACTGCGATTCCGCCTCACCCGGTACCGATACAGCCGATTCGGGATCAGGAGCGGCCTCCCGGCCGTCGACAGGGCCGCCGGCGGATGAGTCGGTTTCCGGGATCGGCTCGAGTGCCGCAGCAGGCTCGGCCGCCTCGGCAGGTTTGGCCCGCACCCTGACATCGGGGCTGGTGGGCTCGGTATCGGGGGGAACACCGAGGATGCGCAATGCGTAGAGGGCAACCTCGGAGAACACCGGAGCGGCGACCGCCGAGGCCGACCAACCCCGCTGGGGTTCATCGACCACCACCACCATCGACAATTGGGGATCGTGGGCCGGGACAAACCCGGCGAAAGTGGCGGTGTAGCGGCGGTTGCCGGGACTCCCGTACCCGAAGATGCCGTTGTCTTCGAACACCTTCCACGCCGTTCCCGTCTTCCCGGCCACCGTGTAGCCGTCGATGGCCGCCGTCTTGCCGGTTCCGCTGTCGACCACACCAACCAGTATGTCGGCCATGGTCCACGCTGTTTCCGCGCTCAACACCGGTTTGGCCGGGGGGAGATTGCGGGGGTAGTCGACACCCTCCGGTGAGCGCAACGAACGAACCAATGACAGGTTCTGGTACAGCCCGTCATTGGCCAGGACGTTGTAGGCGGCGGCCAACTGGGCGGCCGTGACCGTGATGCCCTGACCGATGGGAATGGAGGCCGAGTCCGCTCCCTGCCATTCCTCCGGTTCCCGAACGGTGCCGGCCTCCTCCCCCTTGGCTCCGATACCGGTCAGTTGACCGAAACCGAACCGGTTCTGGTAGCGATGCACCGTGCCGGGACCGACCTGTTGAGCGATTCTGATCGTCCCCACGTTCATGGAATTGGCCATGATCTGTGAGACCGGGAACGGAGCGCCGGGATGGTAGGGGTCGTCGGTGAAGGTGGCCCCCCCGACCCTGATCGACGACGGCACCTCGACCATCGTGTCGGCGCTGTATCCGAGCTCCTCCACGGCGGCGGCGATGGTGATCGGCTTGAGTACCGAGCCCGGCTCAAAGGTGTCGACCAGGGCCTTGTTCTTGCCGGGAATGATGCAGTCGCCTTCACCGGCACCGCTGTCGTCGCGTTCCACCGACGCCATGGCCAGGATCTCGCTTGTCCGAGGATCGGTGAGAACCGCAGTGGCTCCCCTGGCCCCGGTGTCGACACAATGCTCGATCAAGGCCTCCTCCACGACGTGCTGGATGCGGTAATCGATGGTCAACACCACGTCGTAGCCGGCCGAGCCGGGTTTGACCTTCCAATCACCGACGCTGATACTGCCGAATCGGGCTCGCTCAAACACCTCCTCGCCTGGGATGCCGGTCATGGCTTCGTCGTACTGGCTCTCCACCCCGTAGATACCGCGCTCGTCGGGATCGACCCGGCCGATGATCGGCTTTGCCAGGTCCCCTCCGGGATAGATCCGCTCCTCCTCGGGCTGGACGTAGATCCCGATCAGGGCCTCCGAGACCTCATCGTCCTGCTTCAGCTCCTCGAGCTGGGCGGCGATGTCATCGGTGATGCTTCGAGTCAGAAGCATGTAATGATCGTTCTCCGACTTCGGTTGTAGCATCTGGGCGAGTTGGCCGGCCTCGATTCCCAGATAGGGGGCCAGCAGTGCGGCCGTCGATCGAGTATCGGCAATCTGGGACGGATCGGCCACGACCTGATGGCCCGGGGCCGACGAGGCCAACACGAACCCGTTCCGATCGACGATGTGACCTCTATACGCCGGCAGGGTCCGCACCCCGGTTCGTTGGGTTTCACCCAGTGCTCGATACCGATCGGGGCGGACGACCTGGAGATCGACGAGCACGGCCACGTAGCCGGCCCCGATCAGAGCAAAGACGATCAGTACGACGACCAGCCGGTTGAGAGGATCTCGGGGCTTGGCCGTTCGTCGGTATCTGGACCGCCGTACCGCCCGACGCCTTTCGTCTCGTGAGCTGGCTCGCCGACCGATCATCCGCTCTGTAGTCCCGTCGAGCCTGCGATCGCCGAGTCGAAACCGCCGGACACCGCTCGAATTCCGGCCACCGTGGTCAGCACCGGAGCCGCCACTTGGGACTTGATCACCGAGCCTGCGTCGGAGGTGGGGGCGACGACGGTGGTGGTGGTGGCGGCGGCCTGCAACGCCCCGACGTCGAACACCGCGGCAGCAGCCTCGTCCGATCCGCCTGCCACACCGGTCTCGGTCCCGGCGAGGCCTCGGCCATCGCTCGGTGCCGGCGCACCCGCCGCCACCTCCATGCCGGATACCGGAGCCGTCTGCGGCAACAGAGCAATCGGTGTCGCCACCCGGGGGGCGGGAGCGACCGCGGCCAGATAGACCGGTTCGGTGGCCCGGACCATGCCCAACTCATTGGCGCGACGGATAATGGCGCCGGGAGCCGACGATTCCTCGACCGCCCGCCGGAGCCTGGCCCGCTCGGCCTCGGCCTCCATGATCCGACCCCGCAAGACGTCCAGCTCGTGCTGATCGGCAACCAGCTGGGCCTGGACCAGCGCGACGGCGAAGAATCCAACCAGCAATACGACAAAGGTGACGATGGCCATGGTCCGTCGCCGAGCCCGGCTGCGGATCGACGCCTGGTCGATGACCCGAAGCGACGGACGCATGAATTCGGGACGGACCAGCTGGGATGCCGGGCGGGAGCTGGGTCGGGTTGACAGCACCGTACGCCGACCGGAGACGGTCGACTCGCGTGAGCGTCGGGCGGCTGCTGCTGTCATGGACTGTCGGACCTTTCGGTTGTGGGTTATGGGCTTCGAATCTTCGGGGCCGAACGCTCGGTTCGATCCGGTGTAGCTGTGGTCAATTCCGCCTGTCGTCCATTCCGGTTCCGTCCCCGGTCGACGACGTTGGTCGCCGTCGACCGGCGCAGCACCTGCCGCTGATCTGGGCTCCGCCGATCCACCGCCCCGCCAAGGTCCGATCCCACCGCCGGGGAACCTAGGCCGCGATCCGCTCTATGGCCCGTAGCCGGGCGCTGCCGGCTCGGGGATTCCTTTCGATTTCTGCAGCCTCCGGTTGCCGCGACACCGGTCGAATCATCCGATACGGGGGCTGCGGCGGTTCAACCGGCAGCCGTGGCGTGGAGTCGATCGTCGCCCTTCGGCGAAACGCACCCTTCACGATGCGGTCCTCGCCGGAGTGATAGGTGAGCACCAGCCCTCGCCCGCCGACCATCAACGCATCGAGAGCCTGTTCCAGGGCCGAGGCCAAGACCCCGAGTTCGTCGTTCACCTCGATTCGGATGGCCTGGAAGGTCCTTTTGGCCGGGTGGCCGCCGGTCCGTCGAGCTGCGGCGGGAATGGCCGCAACCACCGCCCGGGCCAGCTCGGTCGTGGTTCGAAGCGGCCGGGCGTCGACGATGGCCTCGGCGATCCGGGAGGCGAATCGTTCGTCGGCGTTCCGGCGCAGGATGGCCGTCAGCTCCCGCCGATCGTAGGTGTTGACCACATCGGCGGCGGTCAACGAACCGTCGATGTCCATTCTCATGTCAAGGGGTCCGTCGTTTCGGTAGCTGAAGCCTCGTTCCGCCCGGTCGAGCTGGGGGGAACTCACACCGAGATCGAACAGGAAGCCACTGAGGCCACCGAGTTCGGAGTCGGCGGTCGACTCGATCTCGGCCTGTACGCGTGCCAGTTGATCGAAGCGAACACGCCTCAGCCGGACCCGGGAACCGAAGGGGGCCAGTCGGCGCTCGGCGGCGGCGATTGCGGTCTGGTCCTGATCCAGACCGAGGATTTCAAGGTGCGGATGGGCTGCCAGTATGGCCTCGGCGTGTCCGCCACCGCCGACCGTTGCGTCGAGGAAAAGCCCGGTTGGCACGGGCTCGACCAGGGCGACGATGTCGTGGACCATGACCGGCTCATGCCTGAACCCCTTGCGGCCGGGAGCCGATGCTTCCGGTGGTTGCGTCTCGCCGTGCTGCGGCTTCGCATGCTGCGATCCCGATCCGGGACGATGCTCAACCATCGCTCGAAGGGGCAGATCCCTAGCTACTCATCGGCCATCGATAACCCCCCGGACTGCAGCGTGCGCCAGGTTTTGTCTCCTGGTTGGCACTAAGGGAAGTAGCGGGCGGAGTCGTGGGGCAGAAGCACTTCCCTTCGCCTCCCGGGAGGTAATCGATGAACGATGGAGGTTAGTTTCGGTTCGCCCGCTCTCCTTTCTGTCAGGTTCGTCTGCGATTGCTGTCGGGCGTGTGATTCGGTAGCGGATCGTGTGGGGCCGTCTAGAGGCCGAGGCGGGCCACCGCCTCTGCCAGCTCCTCGGCCGCCTCGTCGGTGCCGAGGTCTTGTGCGTAGGTCTCGGCCGGCCAGATCTCCACCCGGTCATACAGACCGGAGATGACGACCTGTGAGCCGAAACCCAGCTCATCCAACAACTCACGGGGCAACGTGATGCGACCGGTGGAGTCGAGCTTCACCTCTCGCACGCTGTTCATCAGCTTCCTGAACACCCGCATCGAGATACGGGACGCTGCCGATTCCGCTTTCCACTTCTCGGCCACGAGCCGGAACTCGTCGGCACTCCATAAACCAAGGCACCCATCGAGCTGGGTGATGTAACCACGCTCGGCCACGAATGCCCGAAACGGAGCGGGGAGGACGACACGGCCCTTGTCGTCGACCGAATGGTCGTATTGGCCGACAAACACCGCTTCACCTCATTTCCTCCATCTCGAGCGCCTACGTGGCCCTGAACTCGGTTGAGTTCGGAGCGCTATGTGGGCGTGTCTCCCACTGCGTGCCAAATTAACCCACTTCGCCCCCCTTTGCAACACTTTTCGACGCTTTCTGCGCGAACAGGCACACGGAGAGTGCAAACGACTGTTCGAAACTACAGCGACGTAACAATCGACGGACATCTGAACGTGTCGGCCGAAATCGCCTGAAACAGTGGGATTTTCGGCTTGTGGTCGAACGACCGCGGAGCGTGATGGAGGCCGGTGGGAGGAAATGTGGGTGCCGGTGGGGCGCAGTGGGGCGGTGGCTCCGGCGGTCAGAATTACCCAGTAGCCTTGCGTTCCCCGACCTCCTTCGATGGGTGCAAGCATGTCGCAACCCGATCATCTCGACGCGGTCGATCCCGGCCCGAGCCACGCCACCGGGCCCGACAACGGCACTGCCGTCGACCCACAGCGGCACGGCGTCCAGTCCGGCCCCCGCGGTTGGAGCATCGAGACCACGACCGGATCGGCGCAGTGGTTTCACGACCGTGACCCCGGCAGCGACATCGACCACCGGGTTTGGATCCACCGTATTCCCACCGAAGCAGTGGTGTTGGGGAGTGCCCAGCATCCCGATCTCGTACGGGCCGATGAGGCCGAGCGACGGGGCGTCGAGGTGTGCCGGCGGCGCTCGGGGGGAGGTCTGGTTCATATTCAGCCCCAATTCGATCTCTGGATCGACATCGTCATTCCTCGCCACTCACGGCTGTGGGACGACGACATCGGTCGATCGTTCCACTGGCTTGGCCGGCACTGGGCTCATGTCCTCCAGCGGCACTACACCGGTCGCGGCTACGACGTCGACTGGGCGATGTCGACCGGGGCGGTTCGACGACCCGAAGGTCGACTGCTGTGCTTCGCCGACGTCGGATACGGAGAAGTGCTCCATCGCGACCGCAAGGTGGTTGGGCTTTCCCAGCGACGTACCCGCCACTGGGCCCGACTCCAGGGTCTGATGCTGGTACGGGGCGGCCATCACCGGCTGCTTCCGTTGCTCGAGGTCGACGCCGCCGTGGCTGTCCTGGCCAAGGCGGAGACGCGCCTGCAGCATCCGAAGCGAGGTCATGCCGAGATGGATGATCCCGGCCGGCACAACGCGCGCCTCGAGACCGTGCTGAATTCGATCGATCGAGCGGTCGGACTCCCGCCGGGCTGTCCCTCCCCTGATCGGGACCGCGTCATCGAGGACTTCTGCCGTTCCCTGCCCGCCGTCTGACGCCGGTCTTGGGATCGTGCGCCTCCGGCCCGATGTCGTATCACTCCGGGGTATGAACTCGGTAGGTCGACAGCGCGGGTCAATTGGATTCACTCCCGTTCGCGCCGTGAGTTAGTCTGTGCCAATGACGCGGGCGCTCGTGTTGAACGCAACCTACGAACCGATCGGCGTGGTGTCGGCTCGCCGAGCCCTGATTCTGGTCCTGGCCGACAAGGTCGATGTACTGGCCGACTCCGGCATTGTCTGGGCATCGGAGGAGCTCGAAATCCAGGTGCCCTCGGTTGTTCGTCTTCGGTACTTCGTCAAGGTGCCGTACAAGCGGGTGGCGCCGCTCAGTCGCCGAGCAGTTTTCGCCCGCGACGGGGGTCGATGCCAATACTGCGGCAAGGTGGCAGAGAGCATCGATCATGTGATTCCCCGGTGCCGGGGCGGCGAACACACGTGGGAGAACGTGGTGGCCTGCTGCCGACGATGCAACACCTTCAAGGGTGACCGGTTGCTCAAGGACTGCTCGCTTTCACTGTCGACCAAGCCCACGGCACCGACTCAATACGTCTGGGTCAAGGTGGCAGCCGGCACCGTGCCGGCGTCGTGGACGCCATACCTCGAGCGCAAGGCGGCCTGACTCCGAGATCCGATCGTGGGTTTCGCCTAGGCGGAGGACCGTGGTCTAGCGTGGGTCCAGGACGTTCCGATCAATCGACGAGCCAACGACCCGGCAATCCGACCACTCGGAATCACGACGACCAAGGAACAGGACGTGGACCCGACCTATCCCGAGGCTGCAGAGGCCTTCCGCGAAAAGATCCAGGCCTTCCTGGCCGAACACCTCCCGGCCGATTGGAGCGGTATCGGAGCCCTCGATGCCGACCAGGCCCTGGAATTCACCGGCCAGTGGCGAAACATTCTGCGCGACAACAATCTGCTGGCCGCATCCTGGCCCACCCACTACGGGGGTGCCGGTCTCAGCGCATTGGAGTCGGTCGTGATGGCCGAGGAGTTCCAAAGGGCAGGCGTGCCGACCTCGGGCTCAAACGACACCTTCAGTATCCAGATGGTGGGCAACACCATCATCCAGTGGGGAACCGAGGAGCAGAAGAAGCACTTCCTGCCCCGTATCATCTCCGGTGAGGACGTCTGGTGCCAGGGCTACTCCGAGCCAAACGCCGGATCGGATCTCGGGAATCTCGGCTGCCGGGCCGTGCTCGACGGTGACGAGTGGATCATCAACGGCCAGAAGATCTGGACGTCGGCCGGCCATCTGGCCAACTGGATCTTCGTCCTGACCCGAACCGACCCCGACGCGCCCAAGCACCGCGGTATCACGTTCCTGCTCGTACCCATGGATCAACCGGGAGTCGAGGTCAGACCGATCAGGATGCTGACCGGCGACTCGGAGTTCAACGAGGTGTTCTTCACCGACGCCCGCACCGCCAGGGACAATGTCGTCGGCGAGGTCAATGGCGGCTGGGCCGTGGCCATGACCCTGCTCGGCTTCGAGCGCGGTGAGGCGGCGGCCACGAACCCCATCGCGTTCCGAGGCGAACTCGACCGCCTGCTGGAACTGGCGAAGGATCGGGGTCGCCACAACGACCCGCTGATCCGGCAGCGGCTCATGTGGTGCTACTCCAAGGTCGAGATCATGCGGTACCTGGGTATGCGCACCCTGACCAAATTTCTCAACGGCGAACACCCCGGACCGGACGCATCGATCTTCAAACTGTACTGGTCCGAATACCACCGGGTGGTGACCGAACTGGCCGTTGACATCCTGGGGCCCGATGGTATGCACATGGTGGGCAAGCTGCCCAGCAGCGCCTTTTCCACCGACTCGCCGGGTGCACCGAATGAGTCGGGTTCATGGCTCGGGACCTTCCTCAACGCTCGAGCCGGCACGATCTACGCCGGGACCAGCCAGATCCAGCGCAACATCGTGGGCGAGATGATGCTCGGCCTTCCCAAGGAGCCGCGATCCGACAGCGGTCCGTGGAAGGCCATCCCCAAGTAGCGACCCCTCCCGGCGTCGGGACCGGCTCCGACGGTCCGGTCCGGCCACCGTGTACGGCCCCTAGCCTGAACCCATGGTGAGCCTGGTACCCGCCGAGTTCAGAACCGTGCTACGTCCGCTGCTGCGTCGTCCCGACCTTTGGGCGACGGCGCTTCGTGCCGCCCTCGAGTTGTCACCCCGAGGCTGGTGGCGGCACTACCCGTACCTTCCCCGACCCGATCCGGACTGGATGCGGTTTCGCCTGGTCACCGCCTACGGCAGGGATGGCCGTTTCAGTTCCGACACCCCGCTACGACCCGAGGATGTCATCACCTGGCTGGAGTGGCGCCGGTCCTGGTAGGACGTCTGAATCCACACCGGTGACGGTCACGGTGGGGCCGCTACGAGCCCACCAGCCGGCCGGTGCCACCGGTTCAGGAGATTCCCCCCGGGCGCTCCCCCGTGGCTCGGAGCCCGACGGCGGCCGCCCCGATCAGCGGCCCCTCGTCACCACAGCCGGCCGGTTCGATGCGAGCACCCCGGCTGTAGTCGACGCGACAAATCCGATCCATCTCGGCCTGGGCGGCGGCGAAGAACGGCTCACCGAACCCCAGCGCCACCGATCCCGCCACCACCGCCAGCCGCAAGTCCAGCAGGTTCGCCACCGAGGCCACGGCCTGACCGACCATCCGGCCGGCCTCGGCGATGACGGCCGTCTTGGCCTCCGACGGCGGATGTCCGGTTCGAACCTCGATGGCGGCGCCCGAGGCTTCGGCCTCGAGCGAACCCGGGACCAGGTGGGGCAGGTGTTCGACCGGCGAATGACCGGGGACGGCGACGATCAGTTGTCCGACATGACCGGCGTTGCCGGCATCACCGTCGAGTAGTCGCCGATTCAGCACAATGCCCCCACCGATTCCGTTGGAGACCACCATTCCCAAATAGCTGGAGGCCGACCGGGCCGCTCCCACCCAGCCCTCTGCCAGGGCCAGCGCTTTGGCGTCGTTGTCGACGCCGACGGTGAGGCCGGTCAAGCGGGCCACTCGCTCCCGTAGCGGGAAGGAACGCCAGGCCGGGATGTTCAGCGGCGAAACCAGCTCACCGCCCATGGTCATAGGCCCGCTGCACCCAACGCCACAGGCCCGGTACTGTTCGAACGGGCGGTAGGGGCCGAGCAGCTCGACGAGGGCCTCGAAGAGCTCCTCGTCACTGCTTGTCTTCGGAGTCGATAGGCTGGACCGTCGGATCAGGCGACTGGTGTTGTTCACCACACCGGCCGCCAATTTCGTACCGCCGATGTCGACAGCTAGGGTTGGAGACGTTGTCGGTGATGTCACACCCAAGCACGGTAGCGTCCCGACAGGAGCGGCGCGAGCCCTGGAATCTCCGGATCACGGATACCCTTCGCCATTGGAGCGGATAGGAGGAACCCCGCCAGTGAGCACAACCGAGGCGCCCGTTCTGGACGAGACCCGGGCCTATCAGTTCGCATCGGCCTACAACGCCGTCCGCGACAACATGCAGCAGGTGATCCGAGGCAAGCAGGAAGTGGTCGAACAGACTCTTCTCTGCCTGATCTCGGGCGGGCATCTGCTGGTTGAAGACGTACCCGGCGTGGGCAAGACGCTGCTGGCCAAGGCACTGGCCGCCTCGGTCGGGGCCAAGATCGGTCGCATCCAGTTCACGCCGGATCTCCTTCCCGCCGATGTCACCGGTGTCAACGTGTGGAATCGCAACACGTCGTCGTTCGAGTTCCGACCCGGCCCCATCTTCACCGAGTTGGTGCTGGCCGACGAGATCAACCGGGCCTCACCCAAGACCCAGTCGGCCCTGCTCGAGGCCATGGCCGAAACCCAGGTCACCGTTGATGGTGTCACCCATACCCTGCGGTCGCCGTTCATGGTGCTGGCCACCCAGAATCCCATCGAGCAGGAGGGCACGTACCCGCTACCCGAGGCCCAGCTCGACCGATTCCAGATGAAGATCTCCGTCGGCTACCCGGCCCGGGCCGACGAACTCAACATGCTCCGCACCCACGAGACCGACGGGCTGGTCAACCGGCTGCGACCGGTGGCCAGCCTTCAGGACGTCATCGCCATGACCAAGATGGTGACCGCGGTGCAGATCGCCCCCGAGCTCCGCAACTATCTGATCGATCTGGCCGAAGCCACTCGGCGCCACCAGGCCGTCGCGCTCGGCCTGTCGCCCCGGGGTACTCTCAGTCTGCAGCGGGTGGCTCGGGCCCGAGCCGTCGCCCAGGGCCGGATCTACGTCACCGACGACGACATCAAGGCCATCGCCCCCTACGTGATGGCGCATCGGGTCCTGCTGCGTCCGGAGGCCACCCTGCAGGGAGCCAGTGCGCTGGCCATCGTGCAGGACGTCCTGCGGGCCGTGCCCGTACCGTACGAACGCTCCCGCTGAGAGACCCATGACCTTCACCCGGGCCGGTGTCGCCCTGTTTTTCGCCTCCATACTGGTGGCGTTGACCGCCCGGATCCTCGGCCTGCTCGAACTCTACATCCTGGCCGCCATCGGATTCCTGGCCCTGTTCCTGGCCGTGGTGTACACCGTTGGTACCCGGCTCGACATCGGTGTGAGCCGCATCGCCACCCCGGCCCGGCTTCGAGCCGGCACGACGGCCAGGATCGATCTGGTGCTGCGCAACCGGTCGCGTCGCAAGACGCCGGTCATGTCGGCCCACGATCAGCTCCAGGACGGACGGGGGGCCACCGTGCACATCGCTCCGCTGTCCAGTGGCGGAGAGGCTCGGTTGGCCTATCGCCTTCCTGGCCACAAGCGGGGCAAATTCAGCGTCGGACCACTGGATCTCACCCTCGGCGACCCGCTGGGCCTTACCACCACCACAGTTCGAGCGGCGAAGATGACCGATCTCATGATCCACCCCAAGCTCATCGATCTCCCCCCGCTGGTCGCCATCTCCGGCCACGATCCCACCGCCGATCCACAGCCGCTCCGGTCCATCGCCAACTCCGGCGACGAATTCTTCGCCCTTCGCCCATACGTCGTGGGCGACGAACTGAAGCGGGTCAACTGGCGGGCCTCGGCCCATCTGGACGATCTCGTGGTCCGCCAGGACGAGAAGCCGCGGACCGGCCGGGTCACCGTGCTGCTGGATCGACGGGCCGAGGTCTACGACGAGGCGGGATTCGAACGAGCGGTCTCGGCCGCCCTGAGCGCACTGTTCTCCGGATTTCGCGGAGGCGATTCGCTGCGGTTCCTGACCTCGGCCGGCCCAGCCGTGACCGATATCCGAACCCGCTCCGAGCTGGAGGCCGTCGACGAGCAGTTGGCATTGATCGACGTGACCCGAGACGCCTCGATCGCTCGCAGCATCGAGGACATGACCCGAACATCGAGAGGCGGAACGTTGGTGGTCATCACCGGTGTTCTGAGCGACAGCGTGGAGAAGGCGTTGGCCCGATCCCGTCGGGTGTTCGGCATGGTCATCGCCATCTCCTGTCAGCGGCCCACCGATCGGGTGCCGGAGTGGCTGATCGTCCACGACAGCGACGACACCCTGGCTTCGAAGTGGCGTAGGGTGGTTGGAGCGAGTTCCGGAATCGGTGCGTCCATCTTGGGGTCCTATTCCAACCCACGCAAGTGAGCTGTCATGTCTGAACCGGTCACCCGCGATCATCCGCCCATCTGGCTCGAGTTGGCCGCCGCCCTTCTGGTACCGGCGGCGGTGGTCGGTTTCAGTCGGGTCTTCGACGACATGTCGGCCATCATCCCCATCGCCGGGGCGGCGTTGATGTCATCAGCAGTGGCCATCGTCGGTCGCCGACTGCGCCTTCCGCTCTCGGTCACCGCCGTGATCTCGATCGGTCTCCTCATGACGCTGATCGTCTACCGCTACGCACCGGGAACAACCCGGTTCGGTATCCTCCCCTCCGGCGAAACGCTCGATGTGGTGTCGACACTGCTCGACGATCTGGTCGTGAACTTCCGGGAGATGAAGTCACCGGTTCCCGCCATCGCCCCCTTCGTCGGAGCGGCCATGGTCGGGGCCTGGCTCATGGCATTCCTCACCGATTGGGGGGCGATGCGATTGCGACTGGCCTTCGAGCCGGTGTTTCCCGCCGCCCTGCTGTTCGTGTTCACCGCCATACCCCCGATCTCGGCCGGCCGGAATCGGGTGCTGTCCACTGCGGTCCTGGCCGCCGCCATTGCCCTGTGGGCCGTATGCCAGCGCGCCTACAAGCTCACCGAGCAGAATCTATGGCTCCCCAATCACGAGCGGCGGGGCCCGGCCACGGTGGCCCGGATCGCTTCGACGCTGGCCGCCATCGCCGTTGTCGGCGGCACCGTGGGCGCCAGCCGGCTGCCGTTCGTCGACGACGAGCCCATGTACAGCTTCAGCGAGCAGCGGGATCCGACCCGCCAGGTCGTCAGCCCCTTCGTCAACATCGACAAGCGTTTGGTGGAACAAACCGATCAGGTCCTGTTCGTGGTCCAGGCCGATCAGCCCAGCTATTGGCGCATCGCCGGGCTCGACACCTATGAGGACAACATCTGGAAGGTGGCCGGCGACTTCTCCCCCCAGGATGGCGACCTTCCCGGTCAAGCCCTGGGCGGTTCCCGGCAGGAGCTGGAACAGATCATCCAGATCCGATCCCTGGCTGCGATCTGGCTTCCGGCCGCGTTCGCCCCGGCCCGAATCGTCGAGACCACGGCCGACCTGACCTGGAACGGTGAAACCAGCTCGCTCACGGTGTCCAACGACATTCCCACCAGTGACGGGGTGGACTACACCATCGTCTCCTCCCTTCCCGACTTTTCGGCCGATGATCTGAGGGCGGCGTCGGAGAACGTCCCCGAGGAGATCGCCGCCCGGTACCTCACCATGCCCGACCCCGGATCCATCACCCCCCGGGTTCGGGAGCTGGCCGAGCAGCTCACGGCGGGCCAGAACACACGGTACGACAAGATGCGGGCCCTTCAGGATCACTTCCGGGACAATTACGACTACTCGATAAACCTCGGCCCCGGTGGTCCCGATCCCATTGCCACCTTCCTCGACGAAAGACGGGGTTTCTGCCAACAGTTCTCCGGCACGTTCGCCCTGATGGCCCGTTCCATCGGAGTACCGACACGGGTCGCCACCGGCTTCACCTGGGGTGATCCCAGCACCAACGCCGACGGACAAACCGTGTACACGGTGACCGGACGACACACCCATGCCTGGCCCGAGGTCTACTTCGAGGGCCTGGGATGGGTTCCGTTCGAACCAACCCCGGGACGGGGTCTTCCCGGTGCGGCCCGCTACACCGGTGCCACCCCCGAGCAGGATTCCGACGTCGAGCAGTCGCCACCATCGGAGCAGGCGGCCCCGGCTACTCCTCCCCAGGTCGAGAACCAGATCGAACAACCGGTGCCGGAGACGGCGGCCGAAGAAGATGTCACCACTTCCGACGGGATCGGCCTCGACATCAACATTCCGTGGCGCCTCCTCATCGTGCCGGCCATCATCCTCGTCTACATCGCCTCAATGCTCGGATTCTGGCGATTCCGGCGAACACGACGTCGAAGCCGGGCCACCGACCCGGGCTCCAAGGTGGCAAACGCCTGGACCGAGGCGTGCGAGACGCTGTCGCTGGGGTTCGACGTCGACCGCCTACCGGCCGAGACCCGGACCGAGTTCGCCGGACGATTGGTGGATGGCGGGATCGTCGGCTCCGAACCGATGCAGGAACTGGCGGAACTGTCCACCACCGCCCGCTTCTACCCGGAAGGCATTCTGGAACCCCAGGTGAAATCTGCGATATCGAGAGCTGCCGACGTCGAACGTCTGGTCCACGAAGCCGTCCCGGCGAGAACTCGTGTCAGCCGCATGCTGGACCCCCGTCGTCTGATCCACCTCTCGTCCGACCGCCGGAAGACCACCGAGACACGCTGGTCGGACCCGACGCTGGATCAGCGGGCGGGAGAACTGGTCGAACTCTCGGACTGAGACCCGGTTTCAGTCGCTGGGAACGGCCCCGGCGCCGAAGCGGAACAGCACTCAGTTCGGGAAGGGGACGATTCGAATCCGAACCGCACTTCTGGACGAGCCGACAAGGTGCCAACCCTGACAAGTCAGTCGGTGTCGGGTTCCTCGGCCATGTCGCTGCCACGACGTCGAGGGCCTGGGTTTGCGGCCCGAAAAGCACGGCTGAACTGGTCGATTCCCGCCTTGCCCATGAGGCGGAGATTACGTTCGAATCCTACGGCGCTGACCAGCATGATCAGAAACCCGCCGAAGGCGAACAGATAATGGACCTGAAGAGTGGCCACCATGACCAGCAAGCCGGCCACGAACCACAGCACCGACCATTTCAGTGAGCCCAGGGCATGCCGGTATATGGTGGTTTCCCCTACCTGTCGAGCCAGCCTGGGATCGCTCTCGTGAAGGCTTTTCTCGATTTCGGCGAGGATGCGCTGCTCGTCCTCTGACAGTGGCATTCGGTAGTCCTTCACCCTGTGGCTCAGGCCCGGGGTTTCGGGTTCGCGGGATGTCTTCAACTAGTTTCGCGCATTCCGGCGTCGCTAACAACGCAGCAAGCGCATCTTCTCATGGTTCTTACCCATCGGCGTCGGCGACAAACTGTGAAAACCCGTCCGGCCGGTCAAAATCGACGCGACGAGTCTCCGATATCGGTCCATGGCTCCGCGCGCCTTCCAAGCTCCGGTCCGCCGCCGATCACGAGTCCGATCTCATGACTCGCCCGGTTCGGCGTCCGGTCCCCACTGCCGTCCGCCCCGTTCCTTGGATTCGAGACCACCGGGTCCAAGGGTGCGGACCCGGCCGATGGACCCCGGCCCATAGCGGGCTCGGATGGAGTCAACGGCGGCATCGGCAGCCTGCCAATGGCTGTCGTCCGTCGCCCGGTCGCGGTCCGAGGCCGGCAACATGTCCAGGGTCAGTTGATCGGTGGTGTGTTCGGACAGTCCCGACACCCCGACCCCCAGGAGACGGACACCGCTCACCATCACCGCCCGATCTTGTTCCAGCTGCCGGAACAATCTCGACGCCGCATCCATGATGCGTGCGGCCGAGCTGGTTGCCGTGTCCAGGGTCAACGAACGGGACAGGGTCTCGAACGAGCCGAGTCGGACCTTGATTGTCACCGTGCGGCCGAAAAGGCCTGCGGTTCGCAATCGCTGAGCCACAGCGTCAGCCATGGCCACCAGATGATGCTGGACGTCGTCACCATCGTGGAGGTCGTGGTCGAAGGTCTCCTCGTGACTGATCGACTTGACCGGACGATTGGGCTCAACCTGTCGATCATCGATGCCGTTGGACACCAGGTGCAGGTGCCGGCCGTTGGCCTCGCCGACCGCACCGATGAGCACTTCGAGAGGCAGATCAGCCAGATCACCGACGGATTCGATGCCGAACCGGTGCAACTTCTCGGCCGTTTTGGGCCCCACACCCCACATGGCTCGCACCGGCAACGGGCGAAGGAACTCCGACTCGGATCCAGCCGGCACCACCTTCACTCCTGGTCCCGGCTCGATTCGACCACCCCTGATGACCGGTTTGGCCGCCTCCGACGCCAGCTTGGCCACAAGCTTGTTGGTCGCCACGCCGACCGAGCAGACCAGTGATTCCCGCTCCCGGATCTCGGCCCGCAATCGATGAGCGATCTGTTCCGGCGTTCCCAAGAGCCGCATGGCCCCCGTCACATCGAGGAAGGCCTCGTCCAGCGAGAGGGGCTCGACCAGCGGCGTGACGGCTCTGAACATGGCCATGATGCGGTCGCTGACCTCCGAGTACAGCCGGTGATTGCCGGGAATGACGATGGCGTGGGGGCACAGCGAGCGAGCGCGGGCCATGGGCATGGCGGAACGAATGCCGTACACCCGGGCCTCGTAGGAGGCGGCGGCAACCACACCCCTCCGCCCGGTGCCCCCGACCACCACGGGTCTGCCCTGCAGCTCAGCTTGCCCACGAACCTCGACCGACACGTAGAAGGCATCCATGTCGACATGGAGAATGCTCGCTCCGCCGGAACCGTCCACCCCCATACTCACCTGCTGTGGAGTCGGAGAACACGCCGTTCCGCGCCGGGGCCGCCCAGCAGTCGGTAGCGAAACAGCTGATCGTGTTCCGGCTGCCGGGTCAGATAGTCCAACAACGGTTCCACCACCCACGGAGACGAACCCTGAAGCCGAGCCGAGGCCCTGTTCAGCGCGACCCACCGGGCATCGACGACGATTCCGTCGGGGTCATCCACCACGATCTCCCCCCGAAACACCTGAGCGCGATGGGCGTGCACCGTGAGATGGAAACCGAGGTCGGGTGCGACCACCTCCACCTCATACAACCGTTCGCTCCATTGGAGCACCGACAGCCCGGTTTCCTCCTGGACCTCGCGGCTGAGGGCTTCGAGCGGGGACTCCCCCGAGTCGATCACACCCCCCGGTGTGCTCCAGTCGATGACCCCGTTGCGGCGGCGATTGGCGACCAGCAACACCCCGCGGTGATCGACGACGACGCCGCCGGCAACCTCCCACCGACGAAGCGAGCCGCCGTCGAGCACCGACTCTTGGGGGTTTCGGTCACGGGTCATGAATCAACGCTCAGCGTACCCGACCGCAGTTGGCCAGGTTCCTCACCGCCGCCGTCGGACACCGACAAACCGGGGATGCCGTCGGCCCCGGTCAGGATCCTCAGGGACGAACCGTCCAGGGAGGCGGGAATCGGCTCGCTCCGCTCGTTGTCGAGATGCCGGGACAGGAACGCCTCGGTCACGGCCATGAACGCCAGGTTGTTCTCTGGCCGGGCGAAGCCGTGACCTTCGTCGGGGAACAGCAGATAGGTGACCGGTACGTCCCTGGCCTGCAGGGCACTCACGATCTGATCGGACTCGGCCTGCTTCACCCGGGGGTCGTTGGCCCCCTGGGCGATCAGCAGGGGGCGCCGAATCCTGTGGGCGTGGGTCAGCGGAGACCGCTCGGTCAGCAGCCGAGCTCCCTCTTCCGTGGTCGGATTGCCGACTCGGGTGTACAGCATCTCGATCATCGGGCGCCAATACTCCGGTACCGAGTCGAGCAGTGTGTTCAGGTTCGACGGTCCGACGATGTCAATGCCGCAGGCGAACATCTCGGGGCTGAACACCAGACCGGCCAGCGTGGCGTAGCCGCCGTAGCTACCACCCATGATGGCCACCCGATCCCGGTCGGCAATGCCGGCCTGCACCGCCCACTCCACAGCATCGAGCAGATCGTCGTGCATCCTGGCCCCCCACTCCCGATCACCGGCGTTCACGAACGTCTTGCCGAAACCGGTGGACCCCCGGAAATTGACACTCAGCACTGCATAGCCCCGGTTGGCCAGCAGTTGATGATTGGGGTCATAGCCCCACCCGTCACGGGCCCAGGGTCCGCCATGGACCAGGAGCACCATCGGCAGCGGCTCGTCGGGCACGGGAGTGTCGGGGCCCCCTGCCGGCTCGGGGGTACTCCCACCAACCCAGGGTGGCAGAGAGTAGTAGCTCACCATGTCCAGCCCGTCCCCGGCGGTGATGATGACAGGGTGCATCCTGGTCAAGGGTGCCTCGTCGAGCGCGGGCCGGTTGCTGAACAGGAAGGTCACGCTTGGTTGGTCGCCGCGGTCGTACCGGTAGTACCGGGTCGGACCATTGTCCACCACGTAGGCCACGATCCAGGTCCGGTCGTCCAATGTCCGGTCCACGACCGACACATCACCGTCGGACACCGCACGGAGGTGGGCAAGATCATCGGCAACGGTGTCGTCGATGACGGTCCACTCCGATCGGGTGTAGGTAAAGGACACCGCCTGGATCTCACCGGTCGCCGGGTGAATCAACAGCGCCCCGGCGTCGGCCCTGGCATGCTCGGCCAGCACCCGACGGTCATCGGTGTCGGTATCAACCGCCACCAGTGCGGCCGTGTCCCGACCCCGGCTGTCCACCATGTACAGCGTGTCGCCGGCCCGGTTCAGACCCCTCGGCTGGGTCGTCAGATCATCCTCGGGCCCGATATGGGCGAACGGGAGCCACTGACCACTGCCATCGGGGGTGGCGTAAGCGGTCGTGGTGTCATCGCCGGGGACGGTGTTCGGGACGTGCTTCAGGTAGTCGGTGGTGCCGTCGGGATTCATGCGGGCGCCATATCGGGGCCGGAAGGCGCTGTCGACCACGAAGCCCATGAAGCCGTCATTCTCGAGCACCAGCGTCCTCTCCCCCGTCACTAGGTTGATGCGATAAAGGTCGTGAAGCTGGGGGTTGCGATCGTTCAGGCCGACCAGGATCTCGTCGGGGAGGTCGGCACTGATGCCGGCGAGTTCGGCCCGGACCCCGTCGAAGGGGGTGAGGTCGACGGATCGTTCGTCGACCGGACCGTCACCGGTCACCTCGACACGATGAACATGCCAGTTCTCGTCACCATCGGTGTCCTGGAGGTAGATCAGGTGTCGACCATTGTGGACCCAGCCGTAGGAACGAACCCCCCGACCACGATCGTTCGTTATCGGGCGGGCCTCGTCGAGGCTCTCGATCGACCCGACCCAGACATTGAGCACACCATCGACCGGAGCCAGGTAGCTGAGATACCGGCCGTCGGGGCTGATACGCACCATGGTCCGATCGGGATTGCCGAACAGCGTACGACGGGGGATAAGCGGTGGGATCGGGTGTTTGTTCGACTCAGTCACCATTCCAGCCTACGAGTCCCCTCCCGCCCCCTCGGTATCACGATCGGTCGTATTAGGCTTGGAGTCATGGCCGGCGAGATCGAGCGCCCACAACCCGAGGACAGCGATCCAACCGACGAGTCCGAGCCGGCCCATGCCCCGGTTCGGCGCCGATCCCCGAACAGTCCGGAGGCAGGATCGGATTCAGCGTCGGGTGTCGTATCCGCCGGCCGCCGGGATGTCGACCCGTTCCCTGACTTGCGGGCTCCGGTCCCATCGGCTCCAGACCCGGGGACCCCGCCGCGGCTCGTGGCCTTCGTATCCATCCTGCTCGGCGGGCTTCTCGGTGGGCTGATCGGCTACGGGATCGGTGACCTGCTGTGGGCCGAGCCATTGGCGATGGCGGCCGTTGCTCTGATCGGGGCCCTGGTCGGCGCAGGCGGGGTGGGGGTGCTGGCCAATCTCACCCTGAGGGCAATGGGCGAGTGGAACGCGGTCGACCACCCCGAGGGCGACCGGTGAGGGGGCCGCCGATCTCGCCGACCGTTCCCGGCCCGGGTTCCCTCGATCCCGCTGTCGACGACCTCAGCGGCCAGCTGCTGGAATTGGCGGTGACCTTCGCCCGCCGTGCCGGGCGAACCGCGGTCGAGATGCGGAGCGAGGCCGTCGCCTCGGCCACCACCAAGTCCTCACCAACCGATCCGGTCACGGCGGCCGATCAGGAGGCGGAGGCAATTGTCGTCGACGGCATCCTCAGGCACCGTCCCAACGACGGGATCGTCGGCGAGGAGGGAGCGCAGCGCCACGGCACCTCGCCTGTGGTGTGGTACATCGACCCGATCGACGGCACCACCAACTACCTCTACGACATCCCGGCTTACGCCGTGTCGATCGCCGCTGCCGTCGACGGCGTACTGGTAGCGGGCGCGGTGTTCAACCCGGTCCTCGACGAGTTGTTCACCGCTCGGGCCGGTCACGGTGCCCATCTCAACGGTCGGCCGGTTCAGGTCCGCCCCCCGGTCCCGCTGAGTTCGGCCCTGGTGGCCACCGGATTCGGGTACCAAGCCCAGCGTCGCCGTCTCCAAGCCGTCGCCCTTACGCGACTGCTGCCCGCCATCCGCGACATCCGACGTTTCGGTTCGGCCGCCCTCGACCTGTGCGCTGTGGCCACGGGCCGGGTCGACGCGTACTACGAGATGGGCCTGAACGTCTGGGACTACGCCGCCGGCTGGTTGCTGGTCCACGAGGCCGGAGGCCGTTGTCGTGATCTTGTCGGCGACGACCCCTCGCCACGGTTCTTCATGGCCGCCGGGCCCGATCTCATCGAGCCTCTGGCCGGGGCCATCAGGGAAGCCATGGCGTCCGCCGAAGGCAAATCGATGTCCACTACCCAAAACCGCTAGTCACCGGCTAGCGTGGTACCGCAACCGACCGTGCCTCAGCGCCAAGCCCGAGCGTGAGCCGGCAACGGCCGGTATCGCCACATTCACAAACAAAATCGGGCAGTATTCATCATTGTGGGAACCCGAATTCTTACCGTCGAAGACGACGAACGCATCCGACAGGCCGTGACCATGGCTCTCGAAGAAGAGGGCTGGGACGTCACCGAGGCCGGTACCGGCGAGCTGGCGCTCGAGTCGTTCTCCTCCGATCCGGCCGATGTTGTGTTGATCGACATCATGCTGCCTGGAATCGACGGGTTCGAGGTTTGCCGATCCATCCGCCGGGCCAGCGATGTGCCCATCATCATGGTCACGGCCCGGGCCGACACCCACGATGTGGTGGCCGGTCTGGAGGCCGGCGCCGATGACTACCTGACCAAGCCGTTTGCGCCCAAGGAACTCTCGGCCCGCATCCGGGCCATGCTGCGACGAGCCCGCAGCTCGGAACCGGGTGACATGGAGCGGATCAAGGTCGGAGAGCTGGAGATCAGCCCCGAGGAGGGGCTTGTTCTCAAGAACGGCGAGGAACTCCACCTGACCAAGACCGAGTTCAAGCTGCTGGTCGAGCTGGCATCCCAGCCGGGCAAGGTATTCAGCCGGGAGGTCCTCCTGGAGCGGGTTTGGGGCTACGACTACTTCGGTGACGGCAGGCTGGTCGACGTCCATGTTCGCCGCTTGCGCACCAAGGTCGAGAACGATCCGGCCAGTCCCCGCTACGTGGTGACGTCCCGAGGTCTGGGCTACAAGCTCCAGCCCTGATACATGGCGTCAACCGGTTGGTGGCGTGGCCTGCTGGCCCGGATCACCCTGGCCTATTCCATCGGTGCCCTGCTGCTGTCGACCATCGTCGCCGCTTCCAGCTTCACCATCGCCCAGAACCGCCTACTGTCGACCGAGCGCGAATCGGCTCTGGAGCAGTTCGTCCGCAACGCCAACATCGTACGAACCGATCTGGAGAACATCCCCGACTCGGCCGATGACGACGCCAAGGACGAGGTGTATCGGGCCCTCATCGAGGACAAGGTCCGCCGCACCAACAACAGCCGTCCCGGCCTGATCCTGCCCGACGGGGTGGCCCGCGGTCTCCGGGCCACCGAACTGCCGACCGAGATCAAGCAGGCGGTCAGCGAGTTCAACATGGCCGAGTACCTGTACGAGGGCCCGGAGGAAACCGACGGCGCAACCCACTTCGTGATCGGCATCGAATTCGTCGACCTCGGCTACCGCTACTACGAGGTTCGAAACCTGGCCGACCTGGAGGACACACTGGGTTCGCTCCGTCGCATCCTCCTGGTAGCCGCCGTGGTGGCCAGTCTGGCCGGCGCCGGACTGGGTATCTACTCCGCCCGCCGGGCCCTGGCACCGGTGACGCGGATCTCCAATGCAGCCCGCGCCATCGCTGCCGGCGACTTCAAGACCCGGCTCGATCTGCAGGTCGACCCCGATCTGGCCACGTTGAGCGAGTCGTTCAACAACATGGTCGACGCCTTGGAGGCCCGTATCCGACGGGACGAACGGTTCACGTCCGATGTCAGTCACGAGCTGCGCTCGCCACTGATGACGCTTACCGCATCGGTCGAGGTCCTGGAGCGGCGCAAAGGATCGTTGCCGGAGGTGGCTCAACGGGCGGTGCATCTGCTTCGACAGGACCTGACCCGGTTCGAGCGCCTGGTGGCCGATCTGCTGGAAATCTCGCGGATGGACGCCGGCGCGGTTCAGTTGCAGTTGAGCCGATTCCAGCTGGGCGAGTTCCTGGTCAATGTCATCGCCCAGTCCCGCAGCCCGGAAATCGAGCTGGCGGTTCCGGACAAGGATCGGGACCTGCTCATCACCGCCGACAAACGCCGCCTGGCCCAGGTCGTCACCAACCTCATCGACAACGCCGACAAATACGCCGCCGGTGCCACGGGAGTGCGCTTCCGCCAGGTCGGCGATCAGGTACTCATCATGATCGAGGACGAAGGCCCCGGCGTACCGTTGGAGGACCGGGAACGCATCTTCGACCGGTTCAGCCGGGCCGGTACCGACGCCGGTCGGCGCTCCAGCGACAGCGGCGTCGGTCTTGGTTTGTCCCTCGTGGCCGAGCATGTTCGCCTCCACGGCGGCCGGGTCTGGGTGACCGACCGGACCGACGGCAGGCAGGGGGCTAGATTCGTGGTTGAGCTACCGGTCGGCGAGCACGACATGGCCGACGAGGAGATGGCGGCATGACCATTGATGACATCGACGTGAGGGTCCGAACGTTGGCCCTGTCGATGCTGATGGTCGTGGCGTTGACCGCCTGTGGTCTTCCCGTGGATGGCCAGGCCGACGCCCTTGACACCGATGAATACCGGGACCTCATCGAGGGTGCCGATACCGAGGACGAAGAGGTCCTGGTCGGGTCGGACGAGGACACCAGGACCATCGACCTGTTCTTCGTCACACCGGAGAACCGGCTGATCCGGGTTCGGCGGGAGGTGGCCAACGCCACCGTCAACCAGGCCCTGACCGCACTCACCAACGGGCCCTTGGCCGAGGAGATCGAAGAGTTCGGGCCCATGGAGTCGGCGCTCACCTCCGATCTGGCACCGGAGGGTCGACCTCGTGAGGAAGGGTCGCAGGTGCTGTCGGTCGATGTGGCCGAGGATCTCGACGAGCTGGCCCAGAGTCGACCTGACCGGGCTCGCCTGCTGGTGAGCCAGATCGTCTGCACCATCACCGACATGGCCTTTGATCCACCGTACACCGGCATCAGGTTTTTCGACCCCCAAGGCGAAGTCCTGGGGCTTCTCGACTCCAACAGCCAGAGCATCGAAGGTCCGGCCGTGCCTGCGGACTTCAACGACTGCAAGACCGCCGAGGATCTGGCGGCCGAGGCCAGCGAAGCCGAGGGTCAGGACCCCGAGGACGGTAGCGACCCCGACACCAGCGGCTGACCAACCGCCTCTTCTGAGGTGCGCGACCAGCGCTGACCTTCGGCGTCGCCGGTCCTGCTCGCTGATCCGCAGGACGGGCGTTGCGTCAACACCGACGCAAGCGGACGGCACCCGAATCGGCGTCGGTGACATCGGTCATCGGCGATGAACCGATGGCTGTAGGGTGGGCCCATGGCACTTGTCGTATCTCTCGATGCAGGAACCACCGGTGTGCGGGCGCTGGCCGTCGACCAGGCCGGATCGGTGGTGGCGATCAGCTACCAGGAGTTCACCCAGCACTTCCCCCAGCCGGGGTGGGTGGAGCACGATCTCGACGAGATATGGGCCGCCATCACCAATGTGATCGCCGAGCTGACCGGCAAGATCGACGAGCCGGTGGCCGCCATCGGCATCACCAACCAACGGGAGACGGTGTGTGCCTGGGACCGTTCCACCGGACAGGCCCGGCACCGGGCCATCGTGTGGCAGGACCGTCGTACCGCCGCCACATGCGATCGGCTGAGCGACGACGGCCATCTCCCCGTGGTCCGTTCCACCACCGGTCTGGTCCTCGACCCGTACTTCTCGGGGACCAAGTTCGCCTGGTTGTTGAATGAGGGTGGCGTCGCCGTCGATGACAACCTGGCCCTGGGCACCATCGACAGCTGGCTGATCTGGAAATTGACCGACGGCGCATGTCATGCCACCGAACCGTCCAACGCCTCGAGAACGATGCTGTTCGACATCCGTTCTCTGCAGTGGTCGCCGGAGATGTGCGGGTTGCTGGGGGTGCCGATCAACGCTCTGCCCGAGGTGAAGCCGTCGAGTGGGCGTTTCGCCGTCACCGCCGACACCACCGCCCTGGGAGCCGGCGTACCCATCAGCGGGGTGGCCGGGGATCAGCAGGCTGCGCTGTTCGGCCAGGCCTGTTTCGAGCCGGGCATGACCAAGAACACCTACGGCACCGGCAGCTTCGTACTCATGAACGTCGGCTCCACCTGTCCCGATCCGGTCGAGGGCCTGCTCACCACCGTGGGGTGGAAGCTGGGGCCCGATCAGCCCGCCACCTACGCCTACGAGGGCGCCATCTTCATCACCGGCGCCGCCATTCAGTGGCTTCGGGACGGGCTCGGGATCATCTCCGAAGCGGCCGAGGTCGGGCCACTGGCTTCCAGTGTCGACGACACCGGTGATGTCTACTTCGTTCCCGCCTTCACCGGTCTGGGCAGCCCGTGGTGGGATCCCTATGCCCGGGGAGCCATCGTTGGACTGACCAGGGGGACGGGACGAGCCGAGCTGGCTCGGGCTGCGGTGGAGGCAATGGTCTATCAGACTCGAGACGTGGTTGATGCTATGAGCCGGGCTTCGGGTCAAGCCTTGACCGAACTCCGGGTGGACGGGGGTGCGTCGGTCATGGACGCCCTGCTCCAGGCCCAGGCCGACCAGCTGGGGGTGACGGTCACACGCCCCACCAACAGTGAGCTCACCGCGGTCGGGGCGGCCTACCTGGCGGGCATTGCCGAGGGGGTGTGGGAATCACCGGAGACGGTCAACGCCCAGTGGAGAGCCGAGCGATCGTTCACCCCGAACGCCGACCGGTCCGATGCCGATGCCCGCTACCGGCGCTGGCTACAGGCTGTGGAACGGGCCCGGGGTTGGGCCGAATCAGAACCCGCCGACTAGGCGTACCGGGCGGTCACCGATTCGGGGCGTCGACCCGCTCGGGCCGCCCAACGGGCATCGGTGATTGACGCCAGTCCAGGTTCCATCGAGCATGCACCCCGGCTCAGCCCAGCTCGGGCAGCGCCTTGCGTAGGTTCCTGATCGCCTGGCTGATGCGCTGTTCGTTTTCGATCAACGCGAATCTGACGTGACCCTCGCCGCCGGGGCCGAAGCCGACGCCGGGTGAGGTCGCCACACAGGCCTTCTCGACCAGGTAGGAGCTGAATTCGAGGGAGTTCATGTGGGAGTAGGCCTCCGGAATCCTGGCCCAGACGAACATGGTGCCCATCGGACGTTTGATGGGCCAGCCGATGCGGTTCAGGCCATCGCAAAGGGTGTTGCGCCGGCTCTGATAGATGTCCTTCACCAGCTTCGGGTGCTCCGACGCCTCGTTGAGTGTGACCGTGGCCGCGATCTGGATTGGCTGGAACGTCCCGTAGTCGAGGTAGCTCTTGAGCTTGGCCAGCGCCCCGATAACCTCACGATTCCCGAGCAGGAAGGCGATTCGCCATCCGGCCATGGAGAACGACTTGGTCATCGAGTAGAGCTCGACACAGCAGTCCTTGGCCCCCGGGACCTGCAAGATCGAGGGCGGTTCGTAGCCATCGAAGCCGAGGTCGGCGTAGGCATTGTCGTGAACCACGATGATGTTGCGTTCCTTGGCGAACTCGACGATGCGCTCGAAGAAGCCGAGGTCGACACAGATCGTCGTCGGGTTGTGGGGGAACGAGATGACAAGGGCACGGGGCTTGGGCCACGAGTACTCCCAGGCCCGTTCCAGATTGGCGATGAACTCGTCGCCGTCGGCCAATGCCACCTCCCGGATGGCGGAGCCGGCGAAGATCGGACCCCAGATGTGAATGGGGTACGACGGGGCCGGTACCAGGCAGGCGTCGCCGGGCTGGAGCAGGACCCACATCAGGTGGGTGAACCCCTCCTTGGCCCCGATCACGTTGAGCACCTCGGTCTCCGGGTCGAGATCGACCGCGAATCGGTTGCGGTAGAGGTTGGCTGCCGCCTCCCTGAGTTTGGGGATACCCCGGCTGGCCGAGTACCGGTGATTCCGCGACAGCTGGGCTGCCTCCCCCAACTTGGAGATGGCGATATCAGGTGAAGGTAGATCGGGGTTGCCGAAACCGAAGTCGACAACGTCGTTGCCGGCCCGGCGAGCGTCGATCTTCAGCTCGTTGATGATCGAGAACACATAGGGTGGTAGTTGATCAATTCGCCGGAAATCCATGGCAACTGATCCTAACCGATCCGATACCGGCTGCCGGTTCGTTCAACCGTTGATCACGAAATCCCGAGCCCGCAATGCCGCGCCCACTGCTCCGGCCTCGGGTCCGAAGTCGGCAGCCACGATGGGGACCACGGGTCGATGGCGGCCGCCGACGATGGCGTCGGTCACCTGCTCCGACACCTGGTCGATGAATCCGTCGGCGATGGCCGACAGCCCGCCGCCGAGTACGACGATGCTGGGATCGAGCAAGGCGATCAGACTGCCGATCCCCTGGGCAACCCACCACGAGAACCGAGCCAGGATCTCCTCGACCTCCGGGCTACCCTCGGCCAGGGCCTGGGCCACATGCTCACCCCTGATGGCGGCCGGATCTCCCCCGGCGGCCGCCAGGATGCCGGGAGCCTTGCCCTCGGCCGCCACGTCCCGGGCCAGATTAGCCAGCCCGGCACCCGACGACACCGCTTCCCAGCAGCCGACCCGTCCACAGGCACAACGGTGTCCAAACCGGTCGATGAGCATGTGCCCGGGCTCTCCGGCGAAGCCGTTGGCCCCTCGCAGTACTTGACCGTTCACGATCAGGCCACCTCCGATACCGGTTCCCTGGGTCACGATGATGGCATGGTCATGGCCCCGGGCCGCCCCCAGCCGATGCTCGGTCAGGGCGGTGAGATAGCCGTCGTTCTCGGCCACCGCCGGTAGTGGGAAGCGCCGCATGAGTTGCCCTGCGATGTCGAGCCCGAGGACCCCCTGGACGTTGGGGCCGTAGTGGAGCACACCGGCATGATCGACCAGGCCGGGCACGCCGACCCCGATACCGGCCACATCGGGAACCCTGTCCAGCAGCTCGTCGACCACAGCCAGAATGCCATCGGCGAACCGCTCCGGGTCCTTCGGTGTCGGCTCCTGGACCCGGTCACGGATGGATGCGGTGATGCCGTCGGTGACGATGCCGAGAATCTTGGTTCCACCGACGTCGACCCCGATGAACGGCGTGCCGGGATGGGGCGCCGTCGCCGTGTCCGAGCCACCTACCCTCGATCGCCACACTTTTCGCTTGGCCATGCCATGCCTCTCCCCTCTTCACCACGGGTCGACCTCGACGGCCGATCGAACGATATCCGGTCAGTCGACGGGGCACCGAACACTCCACGCCGACTCTCAGCGTAGTGCCGGCGGGCCGCTGCATCGTGATCGTTCTAGGGCAGGGTGGACCACAACGATCGAGCCGACCCCGTGACGTGCAATGCCCGGGCCGGCCCGGACCGGACGGCCCAGTCGACTGCCTCCGACCGGCCGGCCACCATGATGATCTGAACCTGGCCTGCCAAGTCCTCGACTTGGTCCATGAACCGGAGGATCTCGCTCGGCGACAGATGGGGTAACGATCCCGACAAGACGATGGGTACGGCATAGCCCAGGTCCGAACGAATCTGGTGGATGACGGGGGAAACCGAGTCCACGACCTCTTTGGCCGTGGCACTGTGGAGGCCCCGAACTCGATCGGCCAGCCGCTGCAGATGATCGAGCCGTTCGTTGGAGGCGGCGGCCCGAGCTCCGACCACCCGGATCCGGTTCAACGCCCGTCGGTGACGGACGAGTTCGCGCTCGACCTCGTCGAGAGTCCGACGCATGGTTGCGAGATCCTCCGGTTCCGTCGCCGGCGTCGATGGCACCGAGTCGGTGTCGTTGCCAACCGGCATCACATCGACCGCCACTTCCGGGGATGGGCCCGCCGCCAGTCGCGACTGTTCGTAGTCGATCCAGATCCGCGCCCATTCCACAAGCTGATCGGGATCGTCCTGGGCCAGAAGGAACTCGGTCACCCCTTGGTCATGGAGAAGCCGATCGAGTTCGTGTACCGCCTCGAGCCACTTCGGATTGTCGAGCCGCTCGGCCAATTCCCGGAGGCCGGCGCCGACATCGTTGGGAACCACCGCACCCAGGTAGGTTGTGGCCTCGCTTCGCAGCCGGCTGTACTCGGCCTCGAGCTCCATGGCCACCGGATCGGCTCCGACCGCCACCTCCGCCTGGTGGAGCCGGGCCTCGGATTCGGATAGATCGAGGCGGGCCTGGTCGATCGCCTCCTCACGTTCCGGGGCAACATCGGGAGCGAGGCGAAACATGGAGTACTCGGTCCAGCTGCGCACCCCCACCTTGGCCATGAGGTCGTCGAGTTCCTGTTTCTCCTCCGGACTGAGCCCACTGCTCTTGCGCCGCCATCCCCCACCAGTGGATTCGGCTCGCTCCGCCAGGGTCTCCAGGCGAGCCTCGTCGGTATTGGACAACAGCACCGGCTTGGCCGCCTCCTCGGCCTGTATCAGGGCGTTCTCGGCCCGCCTGACCCCTTCTCGGGCCTCGTCCAGCTGCTGTTCGAGTACGGAGAGATGCTCGCCGTGGCCCTCACGGACCTCGACGAACTTGGACCATCGACTGAGAAGTTCTTCGATCTCGGGGCTGAAGCCTTCCACATACCGGGGGTGGAAGTCGACTCGATCGATGGCAGCCACGACCAGCTCGAGACGGTCGGCCTCGAGGCCAAAGTGTGCGCCGTCATCGGCAGGCTCCACGGACGACGATCGTGAGACGGTGGCCGGCGAGCTCGTATCAGGCCGGATCGAGGCCGGCGTGGACGACCATCGGGCCGAATCCGGGACCGCAGGCTCATTTCCGCCCCATTCGATCCGGGATCGGAGCAGGACAACGTCGGCCCACAGGGACGGTTTCAGATCGGCCCGCACCTCCTCCAGCCTTACCGCATCGACTTCGGCCTGTCGCCGGCACTTCTCGATCTCGGCCTCGAGGCCCGCCGGTTCCCCGGCATCGAGGTGGTCGTCGAGATGCAGCACGACGTCATAGGCACATCGGCGCTGTTCGTTGATCGCCAGGTCACCGGGACGTTGCACCTCGATGAGGGCGCCACGGTGTTCCACCAGTCCTCGGAAGGACCGAGCCGTGCCGCGAGCCAGCTCGCGGACAGCGGTGAACAGCTGCTGTTGTTGATCCGAGGACAGGTCGTCGATCACCGTCACAAGAGGATGAAGATCGAGGCGATGCAGCTCGTCGCCGAAGTCGAGACGCAGAAGGCGCATAACCTTCTCGTCGGTCGGTTGGCAAGGTGGCTGAAGGCCAAGCGAAGGAAACCGTGGGAATTTCGGCCCACCGGCACGCGTCGCCGGGTCAGGATCAGGCCATTAGTAGGCTCAGGATCCGGAGGTGAACGATTCCACTCGGCGCTTGAACCGACGCAGAGCGGCTTCCATGATCTTGTCCTCGGCCCGCCGTTGGACGTAGCCCGGCAGCGGCACGGTCATGTCGATTCCGAGTTCGTAGTCGACCTCGGTCAGCGACCCGGCACCGTCCTCTGTTACATCACGAAATCGATACGAGCCCTCGATCTCCCGGGTCAGATCCCCCCGAATGAGGTGCCAGGAGATGCGATGCGGCGCTTCGCCGAAGTCGTAGGCCAGGATGTAGGAGGTTCGTCGACCGATGCCGGCGGCCTCGTAGCCGACCTCGGCCGGACGTCCCAGTTCGTCGGTCGACAGGATCTCGACCGAACTGAGACTCTCGATCCATTCCGGGTAGCTGGCAACATCGGCCCCGACATCGAAGCACTCCTGAATGCTCGCCTCCACCGTGGTGGAGGCGAAGCGGCGCTCGATCGACGATCGCGGCGAGGTCTCCGCCGACAGTGTCTCGGGCGTTGTGTCATCGGCCATCGACCTGCATGGTAGGCGGCATGAGGCGTTGGTGACGACCTTTAGGCGGTTGTGTTACCGCACCGGCAACAAGTCACGATCCGGGGACGGACAAGGTGCAGTCCTGAAAACCCTGGTGGAGACGAAGGGCGAGGTTGTCATAGGTGAAGTCCGACTCGACCCGTTGTCGGGCCGCCTTGCCCATGGCCAAACGCCGTTCCCGATCCGCCATCAGGGCTTCGATGGCGGCCACTGCCTGGTCGACATCGGCTCCATCGTCGACGACCAAGCCGGTCACGTCATCCTCGACCGCCTCGTGGGCACCCCCCGACCGCCCGGCGATCTGGGGGATTCCAGCCGCCGCCGCTTCGAGAAAGACGATACCAAAACCCTCCTGCTCGAGGCCCCACCACCGCCGGCAGCACAACATGGCCATCAGGTCGGCTGCCTGGTAGAGCGCGACCACCTCGGGATCAGAGATCCGCCCAAGCAGCAGCACGGGCGCCCGCAGCTGGTCGATGAGGGTCTGCAGTTCCTTGTGCTGCCGACCACTCCCCCCGATCACCACCCGGAGACGGGGGCAACGTCCGGCCCGGTGACGCCGGTCGATCTCGGCTGCCGCCCGGACGAGGGTGGCCATTCCCTTCCGGGGCACCAGCCGGTTGACCGTGGCCAGCAGGATGTCATCGGGTCCGACGTCAAGACGGGCCCGACGATGATCTCGCAGAGGACCGGGTTCGAGGGGCACGAAGCGTTCAGTGTCCACACCGGGGGGAACCACCACCGAAGGCAGCGGCCGACCGACACAGCGCTCGGCCTCGGCCAGGGCGTAGCGGCCGGCGGAAACGATCAGCGACGCCGAATCCAACGTGGCGGCCATGACGGACCGCAGGCCGGGGAGTCGGGCCGGAATGGTGACCTCGGCTCCATGCAAGACCACGCCGTAGGGCACCTGAAGTCGGGGGCCGATGGTCCCGAGTGGTACCGCGGGATCGAGCATGACGAAGTCGCTCCCGGTCTCCTCCACCAGGCGATGAACGCGGGAGATGAGCCATGGATACGGGATCAGGACCGGCTCCGGAGATCGCTCCACCGGGAGGGGCTGCCGGGCGTCGAAGGCGGCCGCTCCGGCATACGGCGTGGTGTAGACCGAGGCCGAACCGCTCGGCAGCCGTCGCCACAGCTCCCAGAGATAGCTCTGGATACCGCCGATCTTGGGTGGGAAGTCGTTGGTGATCAGGAGATGACGTCTCATGGCCGCTCCCCCGAAGGTACGCCGTCGACGTGGCTCCAGGCGTCCGGTGGGAACCGAGCCTCTACCTCGGCCGCCAGTTCGATTGCGGTGATGTTGTCGTCAACAACATCGCCTTCGAGACGAAGGTCGAGCCCGAGCCGGCGGACCGCCCACAGGGCATGGCCCCGCAGCAGCGGGTTGGTGTGGGACAGATACCTGCGGAGCAGCGCGACGGCCGGCTCACCATGCTCGGGGCGAGCAACGTTGCCGAGTACGACCAGGGCCGTGCGACGGATGACATCCACATCCCGATCGGCGATGTACCACCGACCGTGCCGGGCCAGAATGTCGTCATCGGAGGCGGTCAAGAACCAGAACACATCCAACCACTGGGGCCCGTTGGGTGACCGATCCGTGATCTCGACCTCACCGGGGCGCGACACTTGGTTCGGCGGGCAGACCTCCTGGCAGTCGTCGCAGCCGTAGATACGGTCGCCTATGGCGGCACGGAGGGGGTGGGGAATCGGCTCACCGGCTTGCACCAGCCAGGCGATGCAGCGGGCGGCGTCGACCACCCCGGGGGCGACGATGGCTCCTGTCGGGCAGTCATCGAGACACTTCGTGCACCGACCGCATCCGTCGGGTTCCGGCGTACCGGTGGGCTCGAGTGGTGCGTCGGTCAAGACCGAACCGAGCACGAACCAGCTGCCCTGTCCCGGAACCAGCAGATTGGTGTTCTTGCCGTACCATCCGATGCCGGCCCGCCAAGCCACGTTGCGGTCGACAAGATGATTGGTGTCGGCCAGGACCTGGGCCCGATAGCCATGATCGCTCAGCCGCTCGGCCACGACCTCCAACGCCTGCTCCAACCGGCGATAGTGGTCGGATCGGGCATAGCGTGCAACCCGGGCCGCCGGTCGTTCGGGTGCCGGTTCGTCGCTCGAAGGGTAGGCCCAGGCACCGACGACCAGCGCGCGGGCGTCCGGTAGCCGTCGGCTGGGATCGGTCGATCGCACTGGATTCCGGTAGGTGAACTGCATCGTCCCCGCCATCCCTGCCGCTTTGCGCTGCGGCAGCACCGACCGGGCCGGCTCCAACACGTCGGCCGTGGTAACCCCGACCGAGGTCAGGCCGGCACCGAGGCCGAGTTCGACGACATCGGCGGTCTCGATCGTCGAACGCCGGGCTGGGCGGGCGGATGAGTCGCCGTTCATCTCTCCAGGTTGCCCGAATGGAGCCCAAACCGGAACCTCCTGGCTCACCTCGGCAATCGCGCCGGCCCATCCCCAATCGACGCCATCGTCCCTTCGATCATCCGACCCGGCCGACCAGCCCGTCGTGGCGCAAGGCGGGAACCAGCCCGGCCCGCTGCAGACGGCGAACGGCGGCAAACTCGGCCACGTCGACTACGACACCGTCGTGAGGTTCCCGGTCGATGAGGAAGGTCACAACACAGTCGTGGCAGGTCTCGGTGTCCCGGCGGGAGCACGTCCCACAATCGATGGTCAATTCCATACCGGCCGACACTACTCACGGCCTGTGACATCGATGATCGCCGGACCGTACGGCGGGGTCCAGCCGGCTGGTACAGGTGACCTACTGGTACCGTGTCGAGGGTGAAAGCGCTTGAATTCTCGCGAAACGAGCTTCGGTACGCCGCCGCTGCCCTCTCGGGGCGAATTCGGCCCGGTAGCGGCGCCGCCAGTGGGCCGCTCCAACTGATCGAGGGCGAGGACATCGAGCCACCGGGTCCCGGCTGGCGCACGGTCACCACCCGACTGGCCGGCATCTGCGGATCCGACCTCGCCACGGTCGACGGCAAGTCGTCCCGATACTTCGAACCATGGGTCTCCTTTCCGTTTATACCCGGCCACGAGGTCGTCGGTCACCTCGATGACGGGAGGCGTGTGGTGCTGGAGCCGGTACTGGGCCACGAAGCCCGAGGGTTCACCCCTCCGTTCGAGGGAGCGGCCCCCGGCGACGGTGACGATTACCGCCACCTGGTGGGCGGGCCACTCGAGCCCGGCATCCAGACCGGCTACTGCGCCTCGACCGGCGGAGGCTGGTCATCGCGGTTCGTGGCCCACGGGAGCCAACTCCATGTCGTGCCCGACGAGTTGAGCGACGAGGCGGCGGTGATGGTGGAACCGACGGCCGTCGGCGTGCACGCCGCGCTCAAGGCCGGCGTCGAGTCCGGTGCCACGGTCGCCGTCATCGGCGCCGGGACGATGGGGCTCACCGCCCTCGCCGCTCTGCGACGGTTCACTCCGGTCGGCACCGTCATCATCGGGGCCAAGTATCCGGAGCAGAAGGCAATGGCCCGGGAGCTGGGCGCCGATCTGGTGGTGGAGCCGTCCGAGCTGCAGCGAGCGGTGCGACGGGCCACCGGCAGTTTCATGGTGGGAGACGATCTGTCGGGCGGGGCCGACGTGGTGATCGACGCCGTCGGTAGCGCCACCTCCATCGACGGCGCCATCGGCACCGCCCGGCCCCGTGGGCGGGTCGTCTTGGTCGGCATGCCGGGCAAGGTCAGCCTCGAACTCACCGCTCTCTGGCACCGGGAGACCGAACTGGTCGGAGCCTACACCTACGGGACCGAACGGCTCGACGACGGATCGACACGGCGGACCTTCGACATGGCCATGGAGCTGGTGGCATCGGCCCGACTGGAGCGGCTGGTCTCGGCCCACTATCGGCTGGAGGACTATGAGGACGCAATGGCCCATGCCGCCAACGCCGGGCGCCGGGGTGCGGTCAAGATCGTGTTCGATCTGCGACTGTAGCAATGCCGGCGAGACCGCACTCGGGCACAAATCCCAGGGCCGAATTCGGGCCGGCGGTCGAGGGAAACTACAGTTGGAGATGGAACCCGGCAGCAACAAGGATGACGGCTGATGATGGAACCGCTGACCTCCACCGACACGACAACCCCCTCTCCGGCCTCGGACTCGCCTGAACTCGACTCCGAGGAGCTGATCGAGGACGAACTTCTGGTGGAAGAGGTGTCGATCGACGGCATGTGCGGCGTCTATTGAGCGTGGCGATGTCGGCCCGAGACCCGGTGGCCGGCGGCCGGTGGCGGCTGCATCCCCGGGTCGCCCTGCGACCCGAGCCATTCGGTGCGCTCGCCTACCACTACGACACTCGCACGCTGAACTTCCTGCGCTCTCCCGACCTGGTGCGGATTGTGCGGAGCCTGGCACACCATCCATCGCCTCGGGCCGCCTTCGATGATGCCGGAGTTTCCGAGCACCGCTGGCCCGCCTTCTCCGCCGCGCTCGCAGTCCTGGCCCGGTCGGGATTCATCGAGCCGTTGGAGCCGAACGGCACCACGCCCCAGGAGGACGACCTGATCGACACCGCCGAACCGGCGCCGATGAGGGCGCCGGGAACGCTGCGACCGTGACCGCCCTGACCGAGGAGCTGAAGTCCGGGCTCGACGCGCCCATCTGCCTGACCTGGGAGCTGACCTACGCCTGCAATCTGGCCTGTATCCACTGCCTCAGCTCCAGTGGACGAAGAGACCCGGCCGAGTTGTCGACCGGCGAGGCCATGGCCGTCATCGACGAGATGCGGGCCATGCAGGTCTTCTATGTCAACATCGGCGGTGGCGAACCGACCATCCGTCCCGACTTCTTCGACCTGGCGGCCTACGCGACCGAACAGCAGGTCGGGGTGAAGTTTTCGACCAACGGGTCGAGGATCGATGCCACCACGGCCGAGCTGCTCGCCGGTCTCGACTACACCGACATCCAGTTGTCGCTCGACGGGGCCGACGCCGCAACCAATGACACCGTGCGCGGTCCGGGCTCCTATGCCACCGCTCGAACCGCCATGGACCATCTGGCCGCCGCCGGGTTCGGGCCGTTCAAGATCAGTGTTGTGGTGACCCGCCAGAACGTGACTCAGCTCGATCGGTTCCAAGCTCTCGCCGACCGGTACGGCGCCCAACTCCGGTTGACCCGACTCCGTCCCGCAGGCCGGGGCGCCGACACCTGGCATCAACTCCATCCCACCAACGAGCAGCAGCGGGCCCTGTACCACTGGTTGCTGGACCGTCCCGACGTGTTGACCGGCGATTCCTTCTTCCATCTCAACGCCCTGGGCGAGAAGAACCTGCCCGGACTCAACCTGTGCGGTGCCGGGCGGGTGGTCTGCCTCATCGACCCGGTCGGCGACGTCTACGCCTGTCCCTTCGTGCTCCACGACGACTTCAAGGCCGGCAATGTCCGAGATCCCGGAGGGTTTGCCGCCGTGTGGCGGACATCGGCGTTGTTCCAGGAGTTCCGAGAACCCCGGTCGGCCGGAGCCTGTGCCGGTTGCGGCCAGTTCGACGCCTGTCAGGGCGGCTGCATGGCGGCCAAGTTCTTCACCGGCCTACCCCTCGACGGGCCCGACCCCGAGTGTGTGAGCGGCCACGGTGTCGACGCGCTGGCTGCGGTGACACGAGCGACCGTGCCCAGGCCAACATCCAACCACTCCAAACCGCCGGCGCCCCGTTCAAGCCCCGTGATCGGCTCCTCCGAGTCGACCATGGTGGCCCTGGGCCCGACCAGGCACCGTTCACCCGCCGGTTGAGACGGCGTCGGTTCGCGGCACTCTTCGTCGTAGCTCGCCGCACCTCGGCGCTAGATTCAGGGGGTGAGCAAGCCCGAGAACAGGCCCGACGAGCCGCAGGCCCGGTCACCGGCCGACCGGACGGACGACACCGACGACGACAACGGTCGTCACGACCCCGGCATCGACGGCCTGTCGGTGCTGGGACACACGGTGCGTCACGCACTCGATCATGTGGAGTGCTTTCCCCGACCCGCCGGCTGCACCAGGGTGCGGTTCGGCACCGAGGAGGTGTCATCCATCTGTCCGGTGACCGGGCAACCCGATCTTTCATCGGTGATCATCGACTACAGGCCCGATGCCTGGTGCGTCGAATCGAAATCGTTGAAGCTCTACCTGTGGTCGTTCCGCGATCGGCCGGTCTTCGCCGAGGCCCTGGCGGCCGAGATCGCAGGCGAGATACACGCCTCGGCCCGACCTCACTGGGTGAAGGTGGTCGTAACCCAGCGGCCCCGTGGTGGGATCGAGCTGCAGGCGACGAGCGAACTCGGCGAGTCGGCACCTCCGCACGACCGGGCCTCGTAGGCCGGCTTCGGGGTCCCGGCGCCGGCGGTGTCCAACCGTGTGGCAGGTCCGATAGCGTTCCTAGGCGAAGGGCGACCAACGTCGGGCGACATCCGACATTCTCAATCCCCTCGGAAAGGAACCCATGTCCGGATTAGTGGAAGGAATCCTGGCCCAGCTCGGTCAGGATGGTCTGTCGGAGATTGCGAACGGCCTCGGAGTCGATGAATCGACGGTGTCGTCGGCCGTCGGTGCCGCCTTACCGGCGATCATCGCCGGAATGGCCAACAACACCCGGGACGACCAGGGGGCGGCGTCACTGTCCAACGCCCTCAACGATCACAGTGACTCGATCTTCGGTGACCTCGGCTCCTTGATCGCCGCCGGTGGGGCCGGAGACGGGGCCAAGATCCTCGGTCATGTGCTCGGCCGGAAACGACCGGCGGTGGAGGAGAACCTGGCGCACCGGTCGGGGGTCGGCATCGACCTGGTCATGAAGCTGTTGCCGATACTCGCCCCCTTGGTCATGGGGTATCTGTCCAAGGAGAAGCAGGCGCAGGGGCTGGATGCCGGCAGCCTGGGCTCGGTGCTGGGCCGGGAGCGTCAGCAGGTCGAGCACGAGCAGCCCGGCCTTGGTGGTTTGGCCGCCATCTTGGACGACGTCATCGACGGCCTCGGCGATCGATGACACCGGCCGTGGCGCTCTCAGGGTGAGCGACCGCCGGGGCGGCCCGAACGACAGGGTCGATCTGGCGGGCCTGACCTGGCCCCGGGCCGCCGAACGGCTCGGAGGGTGGCGTCGAAGGGCGCGCCGCCACCCTGATCCTTCCTCTGGGTGCAACCGAACAGCACGGACCGCACCTGCCGCTGGAGACCGATACCATCATCGCCGCCGCCTGGGCTCGGGCGGTGGCGGTGCGGCTTCCGGCCCTGGTCGCGCCCGCTCTCCCCTTTGGCGCTTCCGGTGAGCACCAGGGATTCGCCGGCACCCTCTCCATTGGCCACGAGGCGCTGCAGGCGGTGATCATCGAGCTGTGCCGCTCGGCCCGTCACCACGTACGACGGGTGGTCCTGCTGTCCGGTCACGCCGGCAACCTCGACACGCTGCGTACCGTCACCCGGCAGTTGACCTTGGAAGGTCATCACCTGATGGCCCTGGTACCGACGTGGCCCCAGCGGCCGGGAATCGACGCCCACGCCGGTCGCACCGAGACCTCCCTGATGTTGTATCTCCGTCCCGACCTGATCGACCGATCGCAGCTCGGCCCACCGCTGGGCCCGGCGCCCCACCATCCCGTCGGCGAGGACCGACCGCTGACCGAGGCCATGGATCGGCTGCGGAGCGAGGGGGTGATCGGGGTCTCGGCGACGGGCATACTCGGCGATGTGACCGGCGCAGACGCCGCCGAGGGCCGTGCGCTTTTCGACGAACTGGTGGGGGCCACCGTGGCCCGCCTCTCGGCCTGATCGGGCCGCCGAACAGCCTGCCGATACGACAGCCTTCCCGACCCATGGCTACCCTGGAGCCGGTGACAATGGCCGCCAACAACCAGAACGTGGACGTCGACTACGGGCCCGACACCGTTACCGTGGTCGAAGACCGGGTTGTGGGCCGGCGCCGAGAGGTCGAGTTGGTGGTGGCCGCGCTCCGGGCCGGTCGTCATCTGCTGCTCGAGGGTCCACCCGGTACCGGCAAGTCGAGCATGCTGCGGGCCATCGCCGAGACGGTGCATCAACCGCTGGAGTTTGTGGAGGGCAACACCGAACTGACTCCGAGCCGGCTGGTCGGCTATTTCGACCCGGCCCAGGTGTTGGAGCAGGGATACCGGCCGGAGATCTGGATCGATGGACCCCTGCTTCGGTCGCTGCGGGATGGATGCCTGCTGTATCTGGAGGAGCTGAACCGGGTTCCGGAGGAGACGCTCAATCTCCTGGTAACCGTCATGTCCGAGCGAGAGCTCACCGTCCCCCGCCTTGGCCGCTTTGAGGCCGATCCATCCTTTCGGATCGTGGCGGCTATGAACCCGTTCGACGCCATCGGAACGGCCCGCTTGTCGGGTGCCATCTACGATCGCATGTGTCGGGTGGCCATGAGCTACCAGTCCGCAGCCGAGGAACGGGGCATCGCCGCCGCCATGGTGCCACACGGCATCGACGGGGCCCACGGTCCGGCCTTGATCGCCGCCGCCGTCGATCTTGTTCGGGCGACCCGAGACCATCCCGAGATCAGGATCGGCTCCTCGGTCCGGGGTGCCATCGATCTGCTGTCGGTGGCGGTGGAGCTGAGCACGCTGCGAGGTCGGGAACTCGATGACTACGACCTCGGTCTTGACGCCGCCACCACTGCGGTGTCGGGGCGAATTCGGCTGCACGATTCCTCTGCGGCCACCGCCGAGGACGTGATCGCCGAACTGTGGTCGACCATTCATCCCTCCCATTTCGATCCCTCCCCCGGCAACGGCGAGTCGTCTGCCGGTCCATCGGAGGACGGCGCCACCGGCGGCAGCGGGGGAAAAGCCCCGAGCCGCAGGGCGGCGAAACCGACGGCGAACAACGGATACTGACCGGCGAGGAGGCCGAGCAGGCCCTGGCCGAGGAGCGACGGCGCACGGTGCCGCGGCGTGATCTCGAACGAAAGCCGGGATTCGCCGACGTCTCGCCTGATATCGGCCAACTGAGCGAACAGGCCTTCGACCAGCTGTGGGACGACGATCCGGAGGCCGCTCTCGAGCTACTGGCGGCCATGGCCCAGGCCACCGATGCCGTCCTGGCCGGCCTGGCCCGGCGCCTGGCCGGGCGGCTGATCCTGAGCTTCACCACAACCAGCCGATCGAGGGGGCGAGGCACCGGTCGACCGATGACCGTGCGGGCTCGCCCGGATTCGTCTGATCTCGATGTGGACACCAGCCTCGAGGCCCTCATCGGGGCCATGGCCGCCGGGCGCTCGCCGTCGATCGAGGAACTGACGGCTCGCCAGTGGTCCAAGGCGGAGACGGCAATCTGTCTCTTGATCGATCGATCGGGTTCCATGAACGGAGAACGACTGGCCAGCGCTGCTCTGGCCGCCGCGGTCTGCAGCTGGCGAGCACCCGAGGAATTCGCCGTTCTGGCCTTCGCCGACAAGGTCATCGAGATCAAGGCCCTGAACCAGGCCAGACCGGCCGAGGACACCATCAACGATATCCTGGCGCTACGAGGCCATGGCACAACCGACATCGCTCTGGCCCTGGGCACGGCGGCGTCGAAGCTGGCCGGGGCCAAGGCCCGTCGCCGAATCACCTTCCTGTTGTCCGATGCCGAATCGACGACCGGCCCGGACCCGGTGGAAGCGGGCCGGGGCCTGGACGAACTCATCGTCATCGCCCCCGAGGACGAGCCGGAACACGCCGATGCCCTGGCCCGGGCCCTGAGCGGCCGCATGATCGCCGTCGCCGGACCGCTCACCGTGGTCGAGGCCATCAACCGTCTCAGTCAGTGACGACCGAGCCCCCATTGCCGCCATGGACCGTGTTGTCGGCCGATCCCCGGCTGCGGACCCAGCGACACTCCCGTCATCTGATGGGCGGTGCACCTCCCCGGCTCATTTCCGTCAGCGAGCGGGGTGCAGCTGCAGTACGAGGCTGGTTTGCCGGATTTCCTATCGGATCCGACCGGCGACATCAGGATCTGGCCCGGAGGCTGGTCGAGGCCGGCATGGCCCACATCGACTATGACGCCTCGAGCCCGATCGATCTCCAGGCGGGCCCCACCGGCGGTGACAAGGGCGCCGATACCACCGAACCGACGATCAGCGTGGTCATACCGGTCCGGGACGACGCCGACGGGGTGCGGGCCACTCTTCAGTGCCTGCGCAGTGCCCATGGCCGGCGGCCGCTGGCGAAAGTGGTGGTGGTCGATGACGGATCGAGTCCCGCTCTGGAGCCTGCCTCGCTGCTGGAGGTCGGACCACCCGAGCTCGTGGTTCTTCGCAACGACCGGCCTCGGGGGCCGGCAGCGGCCCGCAACCACGGGGCGGCAATCACCTTCTCTCCGATTGTGGCCTTCATCGATGCCGGTGTGACCTTCGATCCGACCCACTTTGACCGCCTGTTCCGCTGGTGGCCCGATCCGGTGGTGGCTGTCGCCCCTCGGGTCCGGTCCCAGCCGGATCCCGGCTTGGTCGCACGCTACGAACAGGCTCACTCCCCGCTGGACATGGGGTCGGCGCCGTCCCTGGTCGGGCTCGGGCGGGCCGTACCCTTTGTGCCGTCCACGTTCCTGGCCGTTCATCGAGCTGCTCTCGTCACCATCGGGGGGTTCGACGAAGGCCTACGCTTCGGTGAGGACGTCGATCTTGTGTGGCGTCTGTCGGATCTGGGTTGGGTGCAGTATCGGGCCGACGTCGCCGTCTCCCATCCACCCAGGCCCACCGTCGGGCGGTTGATGCGTCAGCGGTTTCAGTACGGCTCGTCGGCCGCGGCGCTGAGTCGCCGCCACGGCGCCGCCGTGTCCCCGTTCCATCTTCAATGGTCGACTCTGGGAGCGCTACTGGCCCTGACCGGCCGGCCGCTGGCGGCAGTCGCTGTGACGGCCACAACGGCGCTCAGGCTCCGCTCCCGGCTGTCGTCACTCCCCGACCCCGGTCCTATGGCCGCCGTGGTGGTGAGCCGGGCCTGGTGGCATCAGCTGAACGGATTGGCCTCAGCCCTGGCCCGTCCCTGGTGGCCGCTTCTCGCACTCGGAATGCTCTTGCCACCGACTCGGCGCCGTTGTACCGCCGTGGCCATGGCGACCGCGGCCCGACGCCTTGTGGACCGGACCGACACGTCGTCACCGATCATCGATCTGCCACTGGGCGCACTCGACGATCTGGCCTACGGGGCCGGCGTCTGGGCCGGCGCAGTTGGCGCCGGTACGGCCGTCCCGCTGCTACCCCGCCGACCGGTGACCGCGGATCGGGACACGGCTACTGGGCGATGAACAGGTCCAGAAGTTGGCCGTTGTTCAGCACGGTGGCTCCCCGCTCCTGAGCCGACGCAGCCAGGACCGGATCATCGGTGACCAGGGCAATCGGCCATTGTTCGGGATAGGCGCTGACCAACTCGTCCAGGGCAGCCGCCGGCTCGGTGGGCGGCGTGCTCAGGCGAATTCGCACCGCCTGGGACCGGGGCAACGAGTCATCGTCGCCCATACGACCGTCGAAGACGACATCGGGGGCGGCACCACTACTCGCCGACAGGTCGGCGAGGTAGGTGACCAGGGCATCGCGCTGCTGAGCCACCGGAAGGCTGGGCCAGCCCATCTGGGCAACCGAGTCACCATCGACCAGCAACACGATGTCGGGAGACGACACCACATACTGGGCCACTGCGATCTCGTCATCGGCGATGTCGGGTGGTATGTCGATCTGGCGGCGACCATAGGTCGGCGTCATCGGCCGGTCCTCCTCGGTGTCGAACACGCTGGGAGGGGTCAAACCCACGGCGGCCACCGTGGTGTCCGGGGCGCCGCTGACCGTAGGATCGCTCAGGGACGGGTCCTTCTCGAACTCGGCTGCGGCCTGGGAGATGAGATCACCGATCTCATCGAGTTCATCCCGTTCCCGTGTTTCGTCGGGAGCAAATTCCGGTTGCCAGTCACTGGTGAAGGGCACCGTTTCGTCCCGAATCCGTCGCTGTTCCATGTCCACCACATCGCTGACCGCGGTGGACTCCTGGTCGATGGCGGCCGCCGGCTCGTCCGACAACGACTCGATGGGGCTTAGGGCCTCCAGCTCTGCGTCGAGGCCCAGGTCGTGATCCGACAGCAACGACGGAGGCCGGAACTCCATCGAGTCGAGGTCATCCACCCCACCGCCGACGAGAGCCTCATCGGGGGTGAGGAACCCGAATCCGTCGCCGGCCCCGGCGGTGTCATCGACCTCCTGGTCCAACTCGGCTTCAATCATGTCGTCGACCGGCACCGGCTCATCCGACTCCGTGGTCACGGGCTGGCCCGCATCGGCAAACGCCGGCACCTCGAGAGCCGACACCTCAAGCTGCTCGGTCTCGTCGGTTTCGGGACCGGTGACCTCGGTCGGCTCGGCGTCGTCGACGGTCGTACCGGTGTCGTCGACCACATCGGCCGGCGAGGCACCGGCCAACGCCCCGACGCCGAGTCCACCGGCCCTGGACGCCGCTTCGGCGCTTTCGGCCCGCTCCATTGCCTCGGCTACTTCCTGACGAGCGGCCTCCGCCTCCTGACGAGCGGCCTCCGCCTCCTGACGACCGGCCTCCGCCTCCTGACGAGCGGCCTCCGCCGCATCGGTGGCCTCGGTGAAGCTGGCTTCGGCCACCTGCAGGTTGAACCGGAGCTTGGCGTTGTCGCGATTGAGTTCCTCGATATCGGCCCGAAGCGTGGCGAGTTCACCCCGGGTCTCCGTCAACTGGCTGTCGGCGCCGCTCTTCGCCGACTCCAGCTCCGTCACCTGTTCGGTCAGTTCGGCGACGGACATGGCCTGTCGCTCCGTCTCCTCCTGCAGTTGCCGTTCGGCCGCCTCAACCCGCTGCTCGGCGCGGTCGGCCCGGGTCTGGAGCTGATCACGCTCTCGCCGCAGTTCCTTGGCCGCCTCGGTCTCGACGGCGAGAGCTTCGACCCGTTCCAGCAGTGAGTCGCGCTCGGCCGTCAGTTGTTCGGTCGCAGCCTGATTGGTGGCGGCGATGTCGTCCAGCTCCAACAGGCGGTTGGCCAGCTCCTCCCGCTGACGACGCTCGGCCTGGAGTTCGATCTCCAGTGGTCCGAGCTTCCCCTCGAGGGTGTCGATCTTCTCCATCAGCTGTTCGCGAGCCGATGCCGCAGCCGCTGCCTCGCCACGGAGCTGACCCCGTTCCGAGACCAGATCGTCGCGGGCGGCCATGAGGTCGTCCCGCTCCTTGATGAGGGCATTGATACGGTTCTCGTAGCTTCGATCGGCCTGCTCGATCTCCGACATCCGGGCCACGAGCACATCACGCTCCACCCGTAGCTCGTTCAACGCCTTGCGATCGGCGTCGTTTCGATGCCGGATCTCGGCTTGCTCGTCCAACACGTCGGTCAGGCTGCTCTGGAGTTCGGTGAGTTGGCTCTGCAGGCTGTCACGCTCGGCCCTCAGGGTGCCCACCTCGGCCGCCAGCCGCTCGCTGTCGATCTTGAGCGCCTCATACTTCGTGCTGGTGGTCTCGAAAGCCAGCTGGGTGTCGGCCAGCCGGGAGCTCAAATCGGTTCGCTCCACCTTCAGGCTGTCGGCCTCGGTGGTCGTTTCGCTCAGCTGCTGATCGAGGCTCTCGACCTGCGCGATCATGCGGGCCAGTTCCCGGCTTGTCGCCTCCAGCTCCTGGGTCAGCGAACGGTTGGCCGCCGCCAGTTCGCCGACATCGACCCCGCCGGTCTTCTCGTCGACCTCCCGGAGCCGAGCTGCCAGATCATCACGTTCGGCCTTGATGACCATACGATCTTCACGGATGTGATTCCGCTCGGCGGTCATGGTCTCGAGCTGGGACTGGGCGACGTTGCGCTCACGTTCCAATTCGTCCCGATCGGTGGTGAGGCGTTTGAGCTTGTCGTCCAACGAGATGACGCTCACCTGATATTCGGAGATCTGGGTATCCACCTGGGACTTGGCTTCCCGCGACGCGGTCAGCTCCCGCTCCAGTTCCACCTGACGACGCAGGGCGTCGGACTGCAGCCGACGGGCTTCCTCCCGTTCGGCCCGGGCCGAGGCCAATTCCTGCTGGGTCATATTGAGTTCGTGGTGCGCGGCGTCGAGATCGGCGGTCACCACCGCCAGTTCGTCCTCGAGCCGGCTCACGAGGCTGCTGTCCAGTGGATCGAGGTTGATCGAACTCGCCATCACGTTGTCCCGTTCTCCGGCCAACCGGTCGACCAGGCCCCGCAGGCTGCTCAGCTCACTCTCGATGGCGTCGGCTTCCAAATCCAGCTCGGACACGTCCCCACCCATGGATGCGGCCGACGTACTGTCACTGTCGTCGGTGTCGGCGGCCATGCCGTCCACATGATGACCGGACTCCCCGTCGGAAAAGGAGACATCGTCGTCGGTACCGAGCAGGTTGGCGTGTAACGAGGATTGAGGCCGCTCGAATCCGTTCTCGGCCCCACCGAGGGGGTTGAGCGTGGTCAGGATGACATCCTCGTCGTCGGCCCCGGTCGGGATGTCGACGATCTGGGCGAACTGACCGTGTTCCTCGACATGATCGTCCGAAGGCTCGGCCTCACGCGACAGGGCCTCGAACTCCGGAGCCCAGCCGATGGGTCGGTGCAGCCACAGATAACCGGCACGCCCCACATCGGACTCCATGGCCTGGGCCGCGACCCGGGACCGGAAGTCGGAGTCGTCCTCAATCGCCTGCTGGGCCACCGCTATCGCCCGCCGGGGCAGCCGGGCCAGGTACAGGAAGCTCCTCATATCACCGGGTGGCTCAATAGGAGGGTCGGCTTCCGCATCCTGGCGGGCCACGGCGAAAGCGAGCTCGCATGCTCGCTGCAATAGCGCCTCGGATCCCATGTTTGCCTACTCCTCTTTGACTTGTCGCTGCACGATGGCCGACCTCGACCGCCCCCTACAGGCGTTGTCAGAATCTGTCATCGTTCGACCACGGCCGAAGCCGGAGCCGAACTCGTTGCCTAGCCTATTCCAACTCACGTTACAGATCCATGTCTACGATCGGAAGGGCTTCGCCGGGCGCAGCCACAGGATCCGATAGCCAAGGCTAGCGTTCAGCCGGCGCTTCGACGAGGTTAGATTGGGCGAGATCACCTACGGCCTCAGCGAGGTACTGTTGCCGACAGTCGTCGGGTGACGGTTCTGAGCTGAGTCAGGGTGTCGGCCACCGCTCCCTGGTCCAGAGCCTCGAACGCCGACTCCAGTCCTGATTCGAGATCGTCGACCACGCCCCCGACCACGAGTCCGGCGGCTGCATTCAGGGCCACGATGTCTCGATAGGGTCCGGTGGCGCCCTGCAGAAGGTCCTCGAAAATCCTGACGTTGTCGACCGGTGATCCTCCGGCCAGATCGTCGAGCTGCACCATGTCCAGTCCCAGCCGGGCCGGCTGGATGACATCGGTCTCCACCCCACCCGGCGTCACTTCGAACACCACCGACACCCCGGCCGTGGCCAGCTCGTCGAGACCGTCCGCCCCCGCCACCACCCACGACAGGGCCGTGCCCCGTTCGCGCAGTACCTCGGCCATTTGTTTGGCCCGATCGACCGATGACACGCCGACCACCTGCCGGCTGAGCCGGCCGGGGTGTGCCAGCGGGCCGAGCACGTTGAACACGGTGGGAATACCAAGCTCGGCTCGAACCGGGCCGGCGAAGCGCATGGCGGGATGGAAGGTGCGAGCGAAGGCGAACCCGACCCCGACCTCCGACACGCATTGCTCCAGCTGGTTTGGTGACAGCTCGATGGTCACTCCCAGCGCCTCGAGGAAATCGAACGAGCCTGATGTCGAGGAGGCCTTGCGGTTACCGTGCTTGCACACGACGGCACCGGCGCCGGCCGCCACCAGACAGGCCATTGTCGAGACGTTGAGGGCGTGAGAACGGCGATGGCTCGAACCGCCGGTGCCGACGATGTCGACTGCCCGATCCGGAACCTTCAGTGGCTCGGCCTCCGACAACATGGCGTCCACGAACCCCGCCATCTCATCGACCGATTCGCCCCGGGTCCGGAGCCCAACCAACAGGCCGGCGATTTGGGCCGGCGTAGCCAACCCGTGAAGTATCTCGGCCATGACCGCCGCAGACTGTGACCGATTCATGGACCGGCCCGAGGCCACCATCTCGAGCACCGCAGGCCAGCCACCGATTCGTTCGAACTCGGACGTCATGGGTTCAGTGTTTCACGCCCGAGGCCCACTCGCTACCGTTTCGTCCGACGTTCCCTGCGTCCCGACGCCCTATCGTCCGGTGCTCAACCGGGGCGGGCCACCCTGCCGTCACGAGAAGTAGTCGAGGCTCTCACGGAACCGCTGGTCATGGTTGTGTTCGGCGCCGGCCAGGGTCTCCAGCCATTCGGCGATCTCCTCGAACCCCTCATCCCGGGCCATACGGGCGAACTCGGGATACAGCTCGGTGTGGTCTCGGGTCTCGCCGGCGATGGCGGATCGCAGATTCTCCTCGGTGGAACCCACCGGCTCACCGGTCACAGGATCACCGACTTCGGCCAGGAAGTCGAGGATGCCGAACGCATGGCCGGTCTCCCCTTCGGCGATGGAGCGGAACACGGCGGCAACATCCGGGTAGCCCTCGACGTCGGCGGTGTGGGCGAAGAACAGGTAGCGACGGTTGGCCTGGGACTCCAGGGCGAACGCCAGCCTCAGGTTCTCCTCGGTCTTCGAGCCTTTGAGCGATGCCACCTTGTGATCCCTTTCTCGCCGCGAACCCGGATCACCCTAACACCGTGGAAGCCATCGGCCCCCGACAAGGCTGCCGGAGCCATCGGCCCCGACAACACCTCCGATCCGCCCCCTTCTGGCTGATGCCGGATTCTGGTATCGTCTTATTGTCGGATGAGCTCGTCGGGTGACCGCGGCGACATCGATTCGTCGGTGTCGCTGAGGAAGGTCGGGGCTCCCCAGGACAGGATGCTGGCTAACGGCCAGTCGGGGTGACCCGCAGGACAGTGCCACAGAAAACAAACCGCCGATGGGTCGGGTTTCCCCGGCCACAGGTAAGGGTGAAACGGTGCGGTAAGAGCGCACCAGCAGCCGGGGTGACTCGGCTGGCTCGGTAAACCCCATCCGGAGCAAGGCCAAAACGAGACGACGGGTTGTCCGCCTCCTCGGCGACCGTTCTCGCCGGGAACATCTCGGGTGGGCCGCATAGATGGATGGTCACCGAACGGGTTCCGGCAACGGGCCCGGGAACAGAACCCCGCCTACAGATCAGCTCATCCGACACGCTTTGCGAAGACCGCGGTTGGTCCTAACCGGTTGGGCTGCCCTTGCCGACAAGACCACACATGGACACGACAACCGAATGCCCTTTCTGCGGTCACACCAATCCCCATGGACCAGCCATCAGCTCCGGTCTCGGCCTCAAGGGTGATTTGTCGACGACGACGGTGTGCAAGAACGAGCAATGCAAGCGCCTGTACCGGACGAACCACAGGACGGGCCGTAGTCTGCCGATCGTTCACGACATGCCATCCACCTGAGACGGTGCGCCCCGCCGGCCGTGGGCCGGCGGTGGTCGCCGGGGAATCGGGCTCGTGGGCGCACCCCACCGGCGGGCCTTGTGTTTGCGGCTCAGTGCGAGAGGCCGGACAAATGCTCGGTGCTGTTGAAAAGGTGGAGCGACGGGCCACGTTCGGTCACCGACACCCGGGAAAGTGAGGCCTGGGCCACGAAACATCGCCACGACACCTCGACGCCCACCCCGAGCGCCCAGGCTACGGCGGCCTTGATGGGCGACACATGGGTCACCAGCACCACTTCACCGTCCCTGGCCCACTCCTGATAGTGGTCGAGACAGGCCGAAACCCGAAGGCCGAGTTCGTGCAGCGTCTCACCCCCGGGGGGGCGGAAGTGGGGGTCGGCCCGCCACCGAGCCCAGGTTTCGGCTCCCAGTTCGGCCGGTGCCACCAGGTCGAACTCGCCGTAATCCAGCTCCATCAGTCGATCGTCAACCCTGAACGATCGGTTGCCGACGACGGCGATTCGTTCGGCTGTCTCCCGACACCGTACCAATGGACTCGACACCACGATGGCATCGTCGGGCACGGCGGTGGCCAGCGCATCGGCCTGGGCCACGCCGGTCGGGTCAAGGCCGGGATCGGCCCGACCCAGCAGCACCCCTCCGGCGTTGGCCTCGGTTCGACCATGTCTGACGATATGAAATGCCATGGAGACCTCCGCCTCACGTCCGCCGGCTCATCGGCGAAGATAGGCCCGATCGAGGTGACCTTGAGCGAGCAGGCGCTGCCGATTCTCGGTGCGGTCGAGACCATAGCGACGATAGGCCCAGACTGCGACCGCCACGGCGATCAGCTCCAGTGCGAATCGAAGGGGTACCAACCCGGCCTCGGGAACGGCCTCCGACTCCAGCGACCAGCCAAACGCCGGCCACCAGAACAACTCGGCGTTGTCCCATGATGCGTCGAGGACAAGGTGGAGTAGATGCCCTATGGGAATGGCCAGAAGGCGGCGTCGACGCAATCTTCGGCCAATCGTGACCAACATGACCGCGGTAAGAACGGCAACCGGCGCCGCCAAAGTGTGAAGCACGGTTGCTCGGCCGAAGGCCAGATCGAGCAGAGGTAGCAGCGAACCGGCGGCCACCAGTCGATAGTCGACCATAGGGCTGCGAAAGACCTCGGCCACGATGACGGCCGACAACACGGCGAACCAAAGGACCATTGTCGGGATTCAGCGCACCAACAGGCGCCCGCACTCCTCACAGGTCACGACCGCATCGTCGGGCAACTTGGTCATTTGATCGACGGCCATGGCCGAGAGATGGATATGGCACCCATCGCAAGCTCCGTTGACCAGCCGGGCTACCGGCACTCCCCCATATTGGCCCCGCAGTTCACCGTAGCGGGCCAGCAGCACCGGATCGGCATCGGCCGCCAGTGCCGCTCGGTTGGCCTCGGCCGCCTCGATTTCGGCGTCAAGACCGGACAGAGCCTCATCCAACCGACCTCGCAGGCCGGACAGTTCGGACTCAGCCGCACTTCGCCGGTCCTCTAATGCGGCGCGCTCCCCGTCGATCTCCTCCAGTCGCTCCATGAACTCGAGCTCGCGGTCCTCGACCTCGTCCTGCCTTGTCTTGAGCATGGCCGCCTCGTCCTGAAGGACCAGCAACTCCTTCGACGCCGTGACCTCGCCCCCGTACAGCTTGCGGTCGATGCCGGTTCGCTTGTCGGCCAGCAGTGTGGCCTCATCCTCCAGTCGCTTGCGATCGCGATCGAGTTCGTGTCGTCGATCGTCGATTGATTGCAGATTCCGGGCCAGGTCGGTCACCGCCTGCTCGGCCTCGGCCACGGACCGGCGAGCCGGATGATGCTCATGTTGATGTCGGAGTTGGGTGAGCTGCAGATCGACCGCCTGCACCTTCAGGATCTGTTCATAGGCCGGAGACGCCACACAATCCCCTCGGGACGATAGACGGGCGACGCCTGGCCGGCCCATCTGGCTTTGAGTGGAACCCGCCCAACCCTAGCACCGCGGGGAAATCACCTGACAGGTCGTCAAGGACCCTCCCGACACGGCGAGCCGACCATGGCCGAATAGTATGGCCGGCGAAATCGGTCAGTCGTTTCCTCCGCCGTTACCGTTGCCGTTGCCCTCGTTCCCACCGCCCCCGCCGTTGTCGGGCTGCGGTGGAGGCGGCGGCGGCTGAGTGGTCGGCGGAGCGGTCGTGGTGGTCGGAATGGGGGCGATGCAGTCCTTCCGGCCGTCACCGTCGGAGTCAACCAGGATGGTTCCCCTCGACAGTCCCTCGAGGTTGCCGTAGTCGCAGTAGTCGATTTCGCCCTTGACCCGCAGGTACTGGCTGCCGCCGTAAGGGTCGGGCTCGGGGAACGGCAAGGGCTCGAGGTCCTCGTGGAGTAGGGCGTTGTAGGCGCCCCAGATCGTGGCCGGCAGCTCACCGCCGAACACGGTACCCCAGCCCGGCAGCACGATGCGGCGCTTCTCGTCGGGGTCACCGACCCAGACCGCCGTGGTGTAGTACTCGGTGTAGCCGACGAACCAGGCGTCCTCGAAGTCGTTGGTGGTGCCGGTCTTGCCTGCAGCAAAGTGGCCGTTGGGCAACCGGGCTCTGGTACCCGTGCCGCTAAGGACGTTGCTCTCCAGGATCTGGGTGATCATGCGGGCGCTCTGCTGGGAGATGGCCCGGGTCCAGTCCGGCCGGTGCTCGTAGATGACGTTGCCGTCGCGGTCCTCGACCCGCTCGATGTACCACGCCCGGTTGAGCTTGCCGTCGTTGTCGATGGCGGCGTACGCAGTGGCCATCTCCATGGGATGAACCTCCTCGGTGCCCAGCGGCAGCGACAGGAACAGCCCGGCATTCTCGGACAAGGTGGTGATTCCGAGCCGCTCGGCGGCCTGGGCCACCTTGTCATTACCCGCAATCTGGCCGAGCCGGACGAAGGCACAGTTGTTGGACGCCCGGGTCACTGCGGCAATGCTCTGGCGACCCCGAGCCGAGCCGCCGACGGTGTAATAGCCGTTGCGGGCGCTCGAGTCCTTGAATCGGCACGGACCGTCGGCCCGAACGATGTCGCTGGGGACGTAGCCGGCCTCGAACAGGGCGGCCAATACATAGGTCTTCATCGACGAGCCGGGCTGTCGCAAACCCTGGGTGGCCAGGTTGAACTTGTCCCGCTCGAACTCGGGGCCGCCGACCAGAGCCCGCACCGCGCCGGTCTTGGAGTCGACGGTTGCGATGGCCGCGGTGTAACCGGTCTCCTCGTCGATGTACTCGTCCCGAGTGGCCAGTGCGTGGGCCTGGGATTGGGGATCGAAGGTGGTGTAGATCTTCAGGCCGCCGCGGTAGATGGCATTGAAGCGGGACTGCTTGTCCCCACCGAGGATGCTCGGGTCATCGTCCAGGAGTGTGAGCAGGGCCTGCTGAATGAAATAGTCGGTGGGTTTGGTGTCGAACGGTTCGCGACGTTCGGCCGGAAGTGGAGCCAGTTCGTAGGTGGCGGCCTCCTCCTCGGTTAGGTCACCGGTGTCGACCAGCCGCTGTAAAACCACGCTACGGCGGGCCTTGGATTCGGCCGGGAAGAGTGTGGGGTCGTACTGGCTTGGATTGCGAATAATGCCGGCCAGCAGCGCCGCCTCGGGCCAGCCCATTTCGGAGGCGCTCTCGTAACCCCAATACGTTTCGGCCGCCGCCTGGACTCCGTAGGCCCCGGACCCGAAATACACGCTGTTGAGGTAGCGCTCCAGGATCTCGTCCTTCGTCATCTGCCGCTCTAGCCGAAGGGCGTAGAACGCCTCTGTGCTCTTTCGGTTGAAGTTCTGGTCGCTGGTCAACAACGACAGCTTCACCAACTGCTGGGTGATGGTGGAACCACCCTGGGCGATGCCACCGGCGTTCAGGTTCTCCACCAGTGCTCGGAATGTGCCCCGCAGGTTGACCCCGTCGTGTTGATAGAAGTCGGCGTCCTCGACGGCCAGGATGGCGTCGATGACCGGCTGAGGTACGTCGTCGAGCGGAATCGGCTCCCGGTTCTCGGTCTCGGTCAGGAAGGTGAGGAAGCTGCCATCGGAAGCGTACATCGAGGACCGCTCGGCCAGGTCGTTCAACTCCAGGTCGAGAGCGGTGCCTTCATGCGAGGTGGCGATCGTGGCGAACTGGGGAGCTGTGGCCACGACCGTGGTGGAGGCCACGGCGGCCACCGCGATCATGACGATGGCCAGCGACGACAGTCTCTTCAGGATCCGGAGGACGAACACGGATCCAATGGTACAAGGACAGACTTGTGGATTTGGGGCACCGGGGCGACTGAGCAGCCGCCGGGATCAGTCGGCTCGAGCGGCGTCGAACACCGCCTCGGCCGCACCGACGACATCGCCCGACGGGCGAATCGACACGCCGAGGCGGGGAGGCCGACCGTCGAGGTCGAGGCCGCCGACCAGCACGACCGTGACGGTGGATCCGTCGACGTCCAGGCTGCCGGCGAAGGAGACCCTCCGCTGCGGTTGGCAGGCGTTGGCCGCAGCCTGGGCCACCGCCGTGGCCACATCCGGGCCCCGCCCGGTTCCGATCAGGGTTGCCTGGGTCGAGTTATCGATCCCGATCTCACCGGACGTACCCGTGTCACGGACATCGATTCCGCCCGGCGGCCGAACGGTGACCTCGGCAACAACCGTGTCGCCGTCGTTGGTGACCGAAGCGGTGAAGACCGGATCGGAGGACCGCCGCAGCCCGGACCCCAACCGGTGGTCGGGGTTCGATCCCCAACCGTCATCAGGCGAATTCGCATCACCCTGGCCCCCGACCCCGTTCGGGGCCAGGGCCGATACGGCGGAAGCCATGGATCGCTCGAGGGCATGGGTCTCGGCCGGCTGGAACCGGCCGGTTCGAACGAAGGCGACCCCCACCGGACCCTCTGTTCCGGGGAGCCTCGCCATCCAGACGTGGTAGTCACCAATGCGGTACTGATCGGACCAGGTGTTGTCCGACTCGGGCTGGACCTGGGACAGACTCCACAACCGACCGTGAAGTTCGAACATGGCGCTGCTGTTGGCCGTCCAGCTCGGCGGCAAATGGGTGACCATGACCGCTTCACCGGCTGAGCCGGCCTCGGTGCCGGCGGGCCGGGAAGCCGCCCCCACCCAAAGGGCGAGCATCGCACCTTCGGCTCGAAACAGGTCGGCGACGGCGGTCAGCGCGGCGCGAAAGATGAACGGCCGTAGCTGTAGTCCACGGGACCGGGCGATCGGTCCGAGAAGCTGATCGAGACCCGTCGGCGCACCGGTACCCTCGGGAGCCGACGGAGTCTCGAGAATGCGGGCAAGACCGCGACCCAGACCGCTCGGCGGTGCAGGACGACGGAGTGCAGACTTGGCAGGCGATGGGTTCATGCGGCGGACACCTTGATGGCCGGTGCCAGTGACCGTCACCGCGACACGAGGGCGGCGGAGTCCTGGACCGGCGATTCGGTGAACTATGAGGTTACTTCGATTTCGAAGGCTTTGTAGAGCCGATTGACGGGTAATTCTTCAGATTGAGGTCAATTCATTTAGATAGAAACACCAAGAATCTTCGATATCTATTTAGTTGGTTGGTGGCCTGTCGTGTCGCAACCCCTCCCAGCTGTGCTCATGCCGATGTGTCTGGCTGCATCGGCAGCCATCGCGGCGTCAGCCCTCGCACCGGTGATTCGACTCGAACTGCGGGGCCACACCGGCGTCGGCCGAGAGCAGCTCGACCACTTCTTGCCCGTGGATGCCGATGATCAACCCGGTGGCGGCGTCGTAGCCTCGTAGAACCGCCACGACATCACCCGATCGGTCGAGCACCGGCCCGCCGGAGTAGCCGAGTGCGGTCGCCCCATCGAGGAGAACCACCGTGCCGTCGACACCGTACGATCGACCGCCGACGACGGCGCGAACTCGGGCCTGACGGGCTTCCATCCGTCGACCGCCGGGAAAGCCGACCATCACCACCTCATCGCCGATTTCTGGCTGGTCACCGGCCATGTACAGCGGTCGTAACTCCGTGGCCGCCTCCTCGTCGGCCATTGCCGAAACGGCGAGATCCACTCCGGAATCGGCGGTCATCGGGGCCGATAGGAATCGTCGGCCGGGAAGATCGACCTTCAGACGACGGTCGGGGCCCAGCAGGTGGGCGTTGGTGACGAGAGCCACCGCCGACCGGTTCGGATGCCGAACCACGAAACCGGTACCGACAGCGACCCGATCACACGACCGACCAACGACCTTGACCGTGGCCTGGCGAGCCCGGGACACCACGACAAGTTCCTCGCCGGGACCGAGAACGGACCCCGTGTGCGATTCGGTACCGGCCCCGGTCCATGTCGGCCACCATGCCGGGGCCGACGCAAGCACAACCGTGGCCAAGGCAACGGCCAGAAGGCGACAGAGGACGAGAACCGCCACTCGCCTTGTATCCACGCCGCCGACCACCGCCACCGACGGTAGGGATCACGTGCGGGGTCCGGTCGGCGGCCGGCAGCTCAGCCCAGAGGTCGCTGATCCGGTTGACCCAGGGGGATTCCGCGCCGCCGGGGAACCAGGTCGCACTTACGATCGTCGTATGGTCACTACTGTCCATTCCCGGATAGCCACTACCCGGACAACCCCATCTGTCCGCACTGGAGTTGACATGAATCGACCCGTACCTGTCGTGCCCAGGCCTCTGTCCCCTCTGACCATACTGCTGATCCTGTTCGTGGCCGGATTCGCCCTTGCCGCCTGCGGCGATGATCAACCCATCGATGCCGGCGACGACACCGTACTTCCCTCCGAAGGCACCGGCACCGACGACACCAATGCGAGCTCCGGAAGCATCATGCCGTCGCTGGCCGGCGGCTGGGTGCTGGAGCGCCTGGAAGTGGACGGCCAGGAGGTAACACTGCCGAGGGGTGAGGACGGGGAGGAAATCGCCCCGACCGCAACCATCGAATCGGGCGAGATCCGGGGCGACTCGGGTTGCAACAGCTTCGGCGGTCGTATCGACATCGGTGAGGACGGCTCGGCCACCATCACGGACTTGGCCAATACCGAGATGGCGTGCCTAGGCGAAGGCCTGATGGACTTCGAGCAGGTGTATCTGTCGACACTGCGTTCGGTCACTGGTTGGGAGGCCGATCCCGAAGGGATCGCCCTCGTGACCGACAACGGCCGGATCGACTACCGGCCGGGGCCAACGGTGGAGCCGGCCGCCCTGTTCGACACCTACTGGGTGCTCGATTCACTGTACGACGGCGAAGGCGTCGACCGGGCGGTGACGTCCACCGACCGGTCGGCGCCCGAAGCCATCTTGATCCTCTCCGAGACGAGCGCCGAGATCTCCGCACCGGACTGCGATCCGTTCACGGTGGCCGTGACCATCGAACCCGGCCTACAAGGCAACTTCTCGGTTGACGTCGACGAGCTGGTCACGGCGGCCGCCGACTGCACCAATCCCAACGTCGCCTCACTGGTCGAGGGTCTCGGGGTTTCTTCCAGCTACCTGATCGACGACCAGCGGCTGGTCTTCATCGGGCTCGAAGGTGAGACGATCGGCTTGATTGCCGACGTGCTGGCCGACTGAACCTCGCCGGCTGAACCTCGGGCTTCGGATGGAGGTACTGTTCGGGAGGTGAGCACCCTGAAACTGTCCTCTGAAGAACTGGCCCGCTACCTCGACCACACGCTTTTGGCCGTCGACGCCACCGACGCCGCCGTGGAGCAGCTGTGCGCCGACGGCGTGACCTACTCCGTCGCTGCGGTTTGCGTGTCCCCGACGAAGGTGGCGGTGGCGGTCCGGGCCGTGGATGGCCGGCTTCCGGTGGCCGCTGTCTGCGGTTTCCCCTCCGGCGCCCACCCCTCGACGGCCAAAGTCGCCGATGCCACCCACGCCATCGATGCCGGGGCCTCGGAGATCGACATGGTGGTCAACCTCGGGCTGGTGGCCGACGGCCGCTGGGACGAGGTCGAGGCCGACATCGCCGCGGTACGAGCTTCGGTGCCGGGCCCCGCCCTGCTCAAGGTCATCATCGAGTCGGCCATTCTGTCCGACGACCAGATCGTGGAGTGCTGCCGACGGGCAGAGGCCGCCGGCGCCGACTACGTCAAGACCTCAACCGGGTTCCACGCTGCAGGCGGGGCCGGCGAGCATGCGGTCCGACTCATGGCCGACACCGTCGGCGGCCGACTCGGGGTCAAGGCCAGCGGTGGGATTCGCACGACCCAGGCTGCGCTGACCATGATCGAGGCCGGGGCGACACGAATCGGCACGTCATCGACGGCTGCGATTCTCGCCGGCTGACCACTCACCCTGCGGACCGGGCCTCCGTGATGTCCAACCGCGAGGCGGGTGGCGTCAGTTCCGAGCCGACGACGGCTTCAATTCGAACCCGTAGCGTTGGTCGAGACCGAGATCCCGGGCGATGGCCAGCCCCTCGTCGAGAGTGGCCGGATCGAGCGACTGCAGGGGTCGGCGGAGCGGGCCGGCCGGCAGCCCGAAGGCCGCCATCAACGACTTGACCGCAACCGGGTTCACCTGGGCGTAGAGGAAGTGGAGCATCGGCAGGTTGTCGAGCCAGGCTCGGCGGCAGGCCATGGCGTCGCCGTCGCTGCGCCATGGGGTGGAGATGGTGGCCATCTCCTGGGGCAGGATGTTGCCCGACATGTTGGCCGTACCGTGACCGCCCAGGGCCATCAGGGGCACCACCAGGCCGAGATTGGGAGAACAGCAGCACATGAGCGACAGATCGGGGCCGGCGGCACACAGCTGAGCGATCTGGCCCACCCGAGTGGTCGACTCCTTGAGGATGACCATGTTGGGATGCCGGGCCAGCCGAAGGATGTCGTTGACACCCAGGTCGGTGCCGACCCGAGGTGGGTTGTTGTAGAAGCCGAGCGGGATGGTGCTGGAGTCCGCCACTTCGAGGCAGTAGTCGACGATGGCCTCGGTCGAAGCACAGACATAGGCCGGGGCGGCGATGATGGCGCCGTCGGCACCGGCCTCGGCGGCGTGACGTACGTAATCGATCGTCCCGTCGGTGTGCTGGCCGGTGCAGCCGTAGTACATCTGCATGTCACCCTGGCGCATTTCCAGTGTCTCGATGACGATGCGGTGACGCTCATCGGGGCTGAGCATCGAGACCTCTCCGGTCGAGCCCATGATGAGTACCGCTGACGTACCGTGCTCGTGCTGAAACTCGAGCAATGTCCGAAACGCCGGATAGTCGACCGATCCGTCCTGGTTGAACGGAGTGATGAGGGCGACGAAGGAGCCCTCGATTCGGGGTTTGCTCATGGTGGGGCCTCTCTCGACCATCGATTGTGCTTTGTCGGTCACCGCATCAACTAGGGTGGCAGCCACGTGAGGTGCCATCACGGTGGTGTCTCACCGGGACCGACCGGCCGGCCACGGTTCCTTTCAAAACCGTAGTCGAGACCTCCGAGAGCGAAAAACCCATCATGCTTGACCCGAAGACCATCAATCTGTGCCAAGGCCCGAACTTCGCCGCCCTGACCACGCTTTTCGAGGACGGTCAACCCCAGACCCAGATCATGTGGGTCGGTTGCGATTCCGAACACGTGCTGATCAACACCGAGGTTCACCGGGCCAAGTTCGCCAACATCGAGCGGGATCCCCGGGTCACGGTAACGGTGTGGGATCACTCCAGCCCCTACTCCTACGTCGAGGTTCGGGGCCGTGTGGTCGACACTGTTCGCGGTGACGAGGCCCGGGCCCACATCGATGCCCTGGCGCAGAAGTACACGGGCGCCGACTACGGCAACCCCATCAGATCCGAGCGGGTCATGCTGAAGATCGCCCCAGACCGCGAGGTGGTGCATTAGGTCGAACCTGCAGGAAAGAACCGAGACCGGGGACCACGATCGGTCCCGCCCCTTCAGGTCGTGGACCGCTACCGAGGCCGCTCCGGTTGGCCGAGCCAGCTGTGGATCGGCTGGGCCGACTGCAGACCCTGGTTCCCGCCGAGCAGAACCGGGGGTTCGATGTCGTCGACCGCGGCGACGGTCAGCACGAACTGCCGGTCCCGACGCCACCAGCCCCGGTAGTGCTCGCCGTCGGTGGCCGACACCCATAGTCGACGCCAGCCGTCGATTCCGGCGTCGGTCGACCACTCCACCTCCACCGTACGGGTGTCATGGCGCAGGCCGACTTGACGCACCTTCAACGCCGCCTCCTTGGCCGACCAGACCAGGTTGGCCGCAGCGTCGCGCTCCTCTCCCGGGCGATGAGCTCTTACCCGCTCGACCTCCGCCGGCGTCAGGAAATCGTCGATGAACCGCTCGCTGCGCGATTCGACAATCTCCAGATCGATGCCCAAGGTGCCGGAGCGCATGCTCCCGACCGGGCCGACCAGGCACACGGCCCATCCGGCTCGATCGCTGATCGACACGTCGGCCGGTGCTGGTCGGTCGTCAATCACCAGGTACGGTGCCCCGCTGGGGCGATTGCGAACCTCGATCGTGGCCAGCGTCTCGGCCGTGGGAGCGATGTCGAACACCGAGGCCACCGCACGTTTGGCCGCATAACGGCGAGTGAGGAACTCGTCGTAGCGCTTGCGGAAGCGGATCCCGGCCGCGTATTCCCGCTCCCGAAGGGACAACCAGCCCGGGTCGAGGGGAACCTCATGCTCACCGTGGGCCAGCCACTGCATCACGGCCATGTTCGGCCTGTCACGATCAGAACTTGGCCATGCCCCGCTCCAGGGCATCGATGATGTAGGGGCGGAGCTCGGAGGCTGGGATGATGCTGTCGACCGAACCCACCCGCTGGGCCCGCTCGATGGTGTGGATGGAGTCGAACTCGTCGGCCACCTCGCCCAACTTCTCCGATCGAACCTTGGCCATGGTGTCGGCCAGGATCGCTTTGGCCACGGCGGCCTCGGTTCCGGCGGCCGAGGCCACCGCGTCCCGGGCCGTCTTCACCCGGTCGTCGGCGTTCGTTCGCTGTTTCACCTCCCGGGCGAACACGGTGGCCGCTGCCGGCGCCCCACCGATGACCGAAGCATAGGAACCCTCGACGGCGGCGATCTCCATTGACCCGTTCAGCGCCTTGGAGAACACCACGAAGGCCCCGCCGTGATAGCGGGATACGACGACGAAGACGATAGGACCGTCGAAGTTGGTGACGGCCCTGCCGATTTCGGCTCCGTACTCGAGCTGGCGCCGCCGCATCGATTCGGGCGAGCCGTCGAAGCCGGAGAGGTTGGCAAGCACCACGAGCGGTCGATTGCCGCTGGCCGCATTGATGGCTCGGGCCGTCTTCCGTGACGAGTGGGGAAAGAGGGTGCCCGAGGTCCACGCCGGCGGGCCGTCGGCGGGCACGAAGCCCCGACGCTGGACAGGATGGGATTCCATGCCCAACATGCAGACCGGGATCCCGCCGACGGTGGTGTCCCACACAATCGAGGTGTCGCCGTCGCGCAGAATCCTCCATCGCTCCAGCGGCTCACTGTCGAGGTCGGCAACCGCGGCCATCACCGACCGCATGTCGAACGGTAGTTTGCGTTCGGGATTGAGATGGGACGAAAACACGTCGCCCACTGTTCTGAAGGGGGATCCGGCCAGCTCGACGTGAGGACTCGTACGCACGTCCCGATCCCGCGGATCGTCGGTCGATCGACGACGGGGAAAGCGTTCGCCGGACACAACGTAGGTCAGGTCATAGTGTCGCAGGAGCAGGGCGCAGGCTTCCGGAAACGAGGCGGCCAGATACTGGGCCTGGCCGTTCGGGCCCATCACCCGGTCGAAGCCACCGATTCCAAGGTTGTTCTCGGCCGACACCGCACCGGAGAAATCGAGTGCCTGTTTGCCGGTCAGCACCATCGCCGACGATGGCGTCATGATCAGGATGCCCTTGGTATGGGTGAGCATCGTGGCTTCGGCATTCCAGTAGGGCTGGCCGCCGACGTTGATGCCGGTGACGATGATATTGATCTCTCCCCCGGCCTGGGTGAACTCGATGAGCCGCCGGAGAGTGAGGGCGATGTAGTCCATGTTCTCGGTACCGGAATCCATGGCGATCAACGCCCCGGACGAGACGGCGAACCACTCCACCGGCAACTGGTGCTCGGCTGCGTAGGCCAGGGCGGCGTTGACCCGGCGACACTCGGGCTCGGCCAGGTTGCCCAATCCCTGCGTGGGATCGGACAGCAACGCCACTCGGGTCACCCCCTCGGGCACGACCGGACTCTCGTTGGTGAGCAGTCCGACCACGATGTGGGCCGTATTCCGGCCCGGCGGCCTGTCAACCGGCACCAGGCGGTCGTCGCGGCCGAACTCGGTGTCGTGGTCGGGATCGAGATCGAGTTCAACCCACGAACCGGCGGGGAGACCGCCGGCACCGTCGGATTGGGTGAACATCCTCACGATCTCGAAGGGATAGGGAGAGCCGAATCGGGCCGCCGTCAGCACCTTCTGGTGGTAGGGCGAGAGTGGCCGTATGGGCTGATCACCCGGGGTTTGCTCCCTGACCATGATCTGGCCACCGATCGATTCGAGATGCAGTACGGTTTCCCGCAGCCCGTCTTCGCCGCCCCGTGGCGACGGATCGGGAATCCGGACCTTGACCACCACCTTCTCCAGGCCGACCCGGACCGCATACGGCTCCAGTCGCCTGGCCAGGCGTTGCATGTGCTCCAGAGGCACGTCCAGAGGGACACGGATGTCGAGCACGAGACGGTTGGCCACCGGCCGATCCCTGGGGGCATAGCGGGACAGTTCCGCCCGCATGGAGAACATGGCCTGAAAGGCCGTGCGTTCCAGTCTGGGATAGCTGACTTCGCCGGTTTCGTCGTCGCGGACCGGAGCCAGGTCACGGATCTCTGCCAGGGCGAAGAGCCGCTTGTCGGCCGGATTGTCCTTGGCCACACCGACAAAGAGGTAGACGTCCTCCGGTGTCGGTCGCCGGTCGAGGTCGAAGTTGCGGAGCCGCCAGAGTTCCAGCCGTTCGGCCAGCATGGGGTGGAGATTGCGATACAGCTCCTCCTCGTGCCACGCACCATCGTCATCGGGGGCGAACGTCAGTTGTTGAGACCTGAGGTGCTCCTCGATCCGCTCGTCGTCGCTGCCATCGTGGGTGATGGTGAGGTCGAGCCGGGTTACCGGTCGCCCGAAGTCGCTCTCCGCCAGCAGCTCGCTCATCGAGCGGGAGGTGACGGCGACGTCGGGGCATTTGCCGGGGCACCACATGACCAAATCGATGATGATCGAGGAGTCGGACGGCACGGACTCGAGGTGGCCGGCAAGCAGGGGGGCCACATCCGGCAGTTCGTCGACCGTGAGATAGGCCACCAACAGATGCGTGGCGCCGTCGTCGAGGTCCACGCTGGCGGTCCGAACGGGTTCCGTGGTCCCTTGCCGAGCGATCTCGCCAACATGGATGTCACCCAGCTCCCGAACCCGGTAGTAGCGCCGGACGTAAACCTCCAGCACGACTTCTCGGCGTCTCGGAGCCAGATCATCGTCGATGCGGTACGCCGACAGTAGAAGTGAGCGGACGGGGTCGGGACACCACACCAGCCGGTTCATGCGTTCGTCACGGTCGGCCCGATCGGGATCGACGGCCAGCTGCTCAATGTGTTCGGCCATCTCGGCTCGCAGCTCCGCTGCCGCCGCCTGCATCGGTGGCTCGTCGAAGAAGTGGAACCGCACGTCGCGGGCCAGATCGGCGATGGCCTGAACTTGGGCCTGGACGGCCTGGGCCAGCCGGTCGAGCCGGCGACGGTCCTGGACCTCGACCACCGAAAGCAGTCGGTCCCGATTGGCCGCCCGCCGTTCCAGTATGGCAACGATCACCGGTGCCAGCTCGGGCAGACGGGCGAAGGACCGGAACATCCGCATGAGGGCGGTTCGCAGCGCCGGCGTGTCGTCGAGATCGGTCACCCCGTAGCGGGCCAGGGCATCCTGCAGCCGGTCACGATAGCCGGGCGACAGTCCCGCTCGTTCGGCATCCAGCCACTGGAGGAACGCGACGAGGAACTGCTGGGTGTTCTCGGCGGACTCGATCACGTCCTCGACGACCGGATCGGCGTCAGCCTCGGTTGAAGGGCGATAGAGGGCAGCCAGGTCGGCGTAGACGTCGAGCAGCCCGTTCTCACAGTCGAGGAGCGACTCGTCGTCCGGTTCGGCGATCTCGGCCAGGCGCCGCTGCTGAGTCAACAGCCGGTGGAGAGCGGACGGCGACAGGTCGAATCCGAGCAGGTAGTCGCCCAAAGGACCATAGACCCGGTGACACGGCTTGACCGTGAAGTCGATTGTGGCTTCGAGGCCGTCGAGGTCTACGGGCCGGCCGGCACGACCGGCCGTCTCCCCCTCGGATCCCCCCGATGGCCGGATGCGCAGCAGTGGCGCCCCCCGCTCGATCTGCACATTGGGGCTGATGTCGACTGACACGATCTCGCCGTCGAACGGCGCTTTGACCGTGGTCTCCATCTTCATCGACTCGAGCACTGCGATCGGATCCCCGGCTTCCACCCGATGGCCCGGAGTCACCGGACAGGACACCACAAGTGCCGGCCAACCGGCCCGAACCACGGTCCCGTCCTCCCGGCTGAACCGGTGGGCTTCGCCATCCATCTCGATGCGGAGTCCGGACGCAGTGGGAGTGACCACGGCACGATGTCGACGGCCACCACAGCTGACTCGCCGCTCGTAGCGATCGAGCATGTCAACGGTTACGTCGGCGACAATGGATCCGCTTCGGATCGAGTAGGCGTTGGCCGCCACCTGATCGACACTGAGTTCATAGTTCACCCCGTGGTAGCCGAGCTCGATGTGGGCGCCAACATCTTCGGGCTGTTCAGGCCGTCCCTGGGCGGCGGCGGCGAAGAACGCCGCCTCGACCAGCGCCCGGTCGGCGGCATAGGCCTCCACGGCGGCCAGGAGGAGCGCAACCGGGCTGGGTTCGGCCCGCAGTTCGGAGATGTCGAGCAGGCCGACCCAGCCGTCATCTCCGACACCCTCGACGACCTCGGGCCGGCGCAACAGCCTGATCAGTAGTGTTCGGTTGGTCGAGGCCCCTTCCACCACGATCGAGGTCCGTTCCAGCGCCCGCACCATGCGATCCTGCGCCGTTCGCCGATCGGGTCCCCAGGCCGTGACGACCGCCAAAAGGGGATCCGAGGCGTCTACCGGATCGCCCACCCGGCGGTTGGCGTCGACCCGTACCCCGGTGCCCACCGGGAAGGAGAGCAGGGCGACCCGTCCGGGCGTGGCAGTCGGTCCTTCGTGGGGATCGACGGTGGTCAGACGGGCTTCGACGGCCACCCCTTCGGGTTCCGCCATCGATTTCGGCAGAGGCTCGCCTCTGGTCAGGCGGAGCCGCAGGCCGATCACGCCGGTGCCCGTCCGCTCCTCGAAGGTGGCATGATCGGGTAAGGCCACGATGTCGACACCGAGCAGTGTCAATCCGCCGGCCGCCTCGTCGCCGTCGGACGCCGCATCGGCCAAGAACTGGAACTGGGCCTCTCCTCGAATCCCCAATGATCGTGTCAGTTTTCGGGCCGCCTGCTCGGCCTGTTCGGTCATCGCCGACGGCACGGTGGTGCAAGGGCTTTCGCCAACCAGGAGTGTGCCATCGCGATGAGCACTCGCCTCTCGACAACCGAGCGTCCATACCGCACCGAAGTCATCGGCAAGAACCGGTATGTCGAATCGGCGCCGACCGGGACGTTGGTCGGGTCGACCGCTGTCGGCAACCGCCACCCCGGCGGCCACAGCGATCGCCGCCAGCTGGCTCCGATCGGCCGCGATCCGGGCGACGTCGGCGCCGGAGCCGACAATCCCGATGCCCCCCAGCTCGCACGCTTCGAGCAGCGCGGTACGGTCAGGCCACGGCCCCAGCCAGAGTGTGTCGATCCGGGCTCGTTGAAGTCGGCCGACGATGTCGTCAACCGACCACTTCCGAGATTCCCCAAGTTGGATGACCTCGTCGGCCTCACGCCCGTACCAGGGCCGCAGCTCACGATCCCGGTGGATCAGGATCGTGGTGATGCGTGAGCCGTCGTCGGCGGCGTTGAGCGAACCCACGGCATACAGTATTCGTACCGCCGATTCACCGATGGCGACGACTCCAAGTCGCCTCAGCTCGGTCATCGTTCAGTCGCTGTAGACCGAGGACAGCTCGGCCGCGATGTCATCGGGAATCGGCGTCGGCAGCTGGATCGTCCGGTAATCCTCCAACACCAGGATCACGTTGCCATCGCCGTCGATGACCGTACACGAGTAGGTGTCGTCGCCGACCGGTTCGGCCACGGCCCAGCGGGGCTGATCGTCGGTTCTCCGATCGGACCGGCCTATGAGCCGAACCCGTCCGATATGGCTGGGCAGTCCGAGCTGACCATGGCGGCCGGCCAGCCACAACCCGGCGGTCTGGAAACAGAGCTCGATCAGACGAGGGGCGATGACCAGCGTTTGATCCTCCGGCATCTGGTTGGGGGGCAGGGGTTGGGTCAGCGCGGCCACCGAGGTGCCATCGTCCCGCCACGCCCGCTCCACAACCTGGTAGGCCGGACCGTGGAAGTAGAACGAGTACACACCGTCGGCGTCGAGCGCGGCACCGGTCGGATCACCGGGCACCGCACGTTCCTCGCCCCGGGGCGATCGTGATGCCAGCCGAACCGTGCCGGTGAAGTGCACGGTCCGCTGGGGCTGATCATGACCGGGCAGGTTCCGCTCCGCCACCAGGCGGCATCGGGCCACCAACTGCTTGCCGTCGGGTTGGACAAGGGCCGTCACGGTGAGGGATCGAGGTTCATCCCGATAGAACTTCAGCGGGGCGGCAAAGCTGACGTCCTCGACGGCGATCACCTGGTAGCCGGGCGCGACCAGCCGGGCCGTCTCGGCGAAGGCCTCGAGTCCCATGACCCCGGGCAGCACGGGTGTGCCGTCGATGCGATGGTCGTCGAGGAACGGTTGTACCGCCGGGTCAAGACTGGTCTCGACCACCACCCCGTCGTGAACACTCAGCCGAGCCGAGCCCACCATGGGACCGGCGGCTTCGCCCATGAAGGCGTCGCTGTCGACACCGCCGGTGTCATGGTATTCGGCGGCCATCATGCCCAGGGTTCCGGCCACTACGACCTCGCCTCGGTACGGGCTGCCGGTCAGCTCCCGCCGGATCCAGGCCACGCCGGCCTCCGGTGGCAGCATCTGGACCCCGGCCATCTCCATGATCTTGGGGATTGAACCCCGCGTGGCCATTCCGATACCGCCCCAGGCCGTCCAGTCAAGGGCGATGGCCCGTGTGTCGGGCCGGCTGCGGCGCAGGTTGGATGTGATCTTGCACAACAGGTCGTTGGCGGCCGAGTAGTCGGTCTGTCCCTGGTTGCCGAACCGACCGGCCACCGATGAGAACACCACGGTGGCACCGATTGGCAGATGCTGGGCAGCATGGAAGACGTTGAACCAGCCGTCGGCCTTCACGTCGAACACCAGGTCGTACTCTCGACGCTCCTTGTCGGGCAGGTTGCGACTGATCTCGAGACCGGCGGCATGCAACAGCACATCAATGCGGCCGCTGGTTTCGGCGACGCTGGCCAGCGCATTGGTTACGGCACCGGCATCTGTCAGATCCACCGAGTGATAATGGACGGTACCTCCGGCCGCTTCCACCGACTGGACTGCGGCCAGGGCGGCATCGAGGCGTTCGTATCTCGACAGCTCCCGTTCGATGGCCACCGGGGTCGGTCGGTCTCCCGCTGCCTTCATTCGCTCGGCGATGGTGGCCTTGAGACCGTCCCGGTCGTGGCGGAACGCCTGCAGGTCGGGATCGTCGGGGTCGGGGGTAGGTGTCAGATCAAGCAGATGGAACACCCCGCCCGATGCGGCCGCCAGATCGGCGGTGATGGCCGACACGATGCTGCCGGCGGCGCCGGTGACGAGGAAGACCGAGTCGGAGTCGAACTCCATGCCGGCGCCCTGAGGCGGGTTGCCGTCTTCGTCCCGATCGGGGAACGAAACCTCGCGTAGAGCGACACCGGTCCGTTGATCACCGACCCGACCAACCTCGACGCAGCCCGGATCGTGCAGGGTCTCCTCGAGGAGCACAGAGGCAACAGCGTCCGGCTCGGCGTCGTCGGTGACATCGACCGCCTTGACCAGCGAGTCGGGCCGCTCCTTCTTGTAGGACTTGGTGAAGCCGACCACGGCACCACCCAGCGGGTTGGTGGCACCGTCATCGTCGTAGCCGTGGTAGCCGCCGAGGCGCACGCCGGAAACCAGGAACGGTTCGGCCTCGTAGCCGGCCCGCATGGTCTCGTAGAGGTTCTTGACCCGCCGGCGCAGAGCCTCTCGCCAGGTCTCGAGATCGAACTCGTTCAGATCTCCCTCGGGATCGAGTCCGGCCAGCCAGTAGACGCCGGTGATGGGGCCGTCACCCTGCCACGATTCGAGCTGGGCCAATAGGGTGTCGGTTTCGACCGCCGGTTCCAGCACGAGCAAGGAGGCTCCGGCCTGCTCCAGGTTTTCGACCAGTACCGAGCCGACACCTCCCTCGTCCATCATGACGACGACCCGAGCACCGTCGAGTTGAACGCCGGTGGGGACACAGACCTCGATCGAGGGACGAATCACCGAGACCGGCAGTCGTCGGGGAAGGGCATCGACGGCGTCGAAATCGCCGGCAACCAGGTCGGGAGCGGCCGACGGTTCGGCCGAGTCGGTGTCGCCGGTCCCGGTCGCCGTCGCCGCCGTGGGGCCGGCGTCGGCCATCCCGGCCCGATCACGAATCCAGCCGGCCACATGGTTGAGGGTCGGGAAGTCACGCAACTGCAGACTGTCGTCGCGCTCAACCCCATAGCGCTCACGAACGGCGGCAAACACCTCGGCCTGCTTCACCGTGTCAACACCCAGATCGGCCTCGAGATCCAAATCCGGATCCAACAGATCCACCGGATAGCCCGTCATCTCCGCCACCACACCGGTCACGGCGGCCAGAACCGGGTCACCGGAACCGTCCCCACCGGTATCGGTGGTAGGTGTTGCGGTCGAGCTTGCCGCCGAGGCGGCGGCACCGTCGATCGACGGGGCCGGACCCAGTCCGGCCTTGTCCCGGATCCAACCGGCCACATGGTTCAGCGTCGGGAAGTCACGCAACTGCAGACTGTCGTCGCGCTCGACCCCATAGCGCTCACGAACGGCGGCAAACACCTCGGCCTGCTTCACCGTGTCAACACCCAGATCGGCCTCGAGATCCAAATCCGGATCCAACAGATCCACCGGATAGCCCGTCATCCCCGCCACCACACCGGTCACCGTGGCCAGCACCTCATCACCGGCGCCGTCCCCTGCGGCTGCAGGAGCGGCGGTGCCGGCGGACGGGGCCGATACCGGGGCGGTTGCAGCCATTGCCGCCGGCTGAGGCGCAGCCGGAACCGGCGCCGGACCCAGTCCGGCCTTGTCCCGGATCCAACCGGCCACATGGTTCAGCGTCGGGAAGTCACGCAACTGCAGACTGTCGTCGCGCTCAACCCCATAGCGCTCACGAACGGCGGCAAACACCTCGGCCTGCTTCACCGTGTCAACACCCAGATCGGCCTCGAGATCCAAATCCGGATCCAACAGATCCACCGGATAGCCCGTCATCCCCGCCACCACACCGGTCACGGTGACCAACACCTCATCACCTGCGACATCCGTTGCCGGGGCCGCCGGCGACGGTGCAACCGGTGGTGCCATCGCTGGGGTGGCAGCTGCGTCGGCAACGGCCGGCGCCGACGGCGCCTCACCAAGACCACCATGGTCCCGAACCCAGCCCGAGACGTGGCGCAGCGTCGGGAAATCACGCAACTGCAGATTCTCGTCACGCTCCAACCCGAACTGCTCACGAACGGCGGCAAACACCTCGGCCTGCTTCACCGTGTCAACACCCAGATCGGCCTCGAGATCCAAATCCGGATCCAACAGATCCGTCGGATAGCCCGTCATCCCCGCCACCAGACCGGTGATCGTCGACAACACATCGTCGACAACCGGGGTCGGAGCTTGAGCGGCGGGAACGTGGGCGGCAACAGCGTCGACAGCGGCCGGCGCCGACGGCGCCTCACCAAGACCACCATGGTCCCGAACCCAGCCCGAGACGTGGCGCAGCGTCGGGAAATCACGCAACTGCAGATTCTCGTCACGCTCCAACCCGAACTGCTCACGAACGGCGGCAAACACCTCGGCCTGCTTCACCGTGTCAACACCCAGATCGGCCTCGAGATCCAAATCCGGATCCAACAGATCCGTCGGATAGCCCGTCATCCCCGCCACCAGACCGGTGATCGTCGACAACACATCGTCGACAACCGCTGCGGGCGCGACCTCTTCGACTACTGCCGGAGCGGGGGCTGGGGCAGGCGTCAGGTCGGGGGCAGGGGTGGCCACCGGGACGGCCGCCGGGATTATCGATTCGGCCGCAGGAGCAAGCCGGTCGGCATAGGGCACGCGGACCACGATTTCCTTGGGCGGCGCTCCGTCTCCAGTGTCGACCAGGCGGAGCCGACGGTGGTCGATCTCCACCCGGGCCCCGGGGTGACCGGCCAGACGATCGAGCCAGCGTTGCCACGCCTCGGCATCGACGATACGGGACCGGTAGCCCAGCTGATCCGGGGTTCTCCGCTGCCCGTCGGGCATGGGTGTCCACCGGCACAGTGACAGGGCGATCTGTGACCCGAAACCGGCGGCCAGCCGGAGGGCGTAACGCACCGGGTAAGCACCCCCGGTGGACAGGTTGAGCGCGCCGAGTTCGGGGTCCGGTTCGCGGTAATTGGGCACGGCGGGCACGAGACCGGTTTCCAGCGCCTTGACCGCCACCACGTCCTCGATTCCGGCTCCCATGGCATGGCCGGTCATTCCCTTGGTGTTGGTGATGACGATCCGGTCGGCGCCGGGGCCGAAGACACGTCGGAGGGCGAAGATCTCGGCCGCCGCCGAGCCGCCCCGGGCCGGAGTGTAGGTCTCGTGGGACACGAACATGGTCTCGGGTGCCATCTCGTTGCGATCGATACCCCGAGCCTCGACCTCTGTCACCAGAGCCTCCATGGCAGCGGCGACATGGTCAACATTCAGCCGGGTGCCGTGAAAGGCGGAGTTGGCGGTGATCGAGCCCAGGACCTCGCAGATGGGCTGGATGCCCCGCTCGGCGGCGGCGTCGGCCGACTCCACTACCAGGGCGGCTGCGCCCATGCCTAGGATCATGCCGTGCCGACGCCGGTCGAACGGAGTGGCGGCCTCGGTCACGTCCTCATCGGTGGCCGCGGCCCCGGATGCCAAGAACCCGGCCCCGATCCACGGCAGCAGGGAATCATTGGTGACATCATCAGCCGAGATGACGATCACCCGGCGACAACGCCCGGCCTGAATCCAGTCCTCGGCCAGGGCAACGGCCTGGGTGGTTGACGAACAGGCGGCATTGACCTGGGTGTTGGGGCCCCGGGCACCGATCAGCTCGGCGAACTGGGAATGACCCATGGACAGTACCCGGAACAGAAAACGGCGATCGAAGGTGTAGGGATTCTCCTCCAGCGCCCGACGCACCTCGGTAATCAGCCGATCGACCTCGGCCCGGGTCGCCCCGTCGGCGTCGTCACCCATGGTGGCCTTGACAGCCTCCAGCGCCAGCAGTTGCTCCCTGCGAGCCCGGTTGTCGGCGTAGGCCTGGATCTCCTCGGCAAACCGGGCATAGCCGGGGAAGGCGGAACCGAAGATGACGCCGGTGTCGTCCCGCAACTCCTCGGGCAGCTCCCAACGGTCGGGAAGCCGGCTGCCGATGGTGGTCGTCTTGTATCCAAGCGCCAGGGGGATACCGGCGTCTCGCAGCGCATCCAGCCCGGCACCGATGGCCAGCCTGGTTGTGTCGTCCAATGCCTCGTCACGGGCCTGATCGACGGCGAACTCCGCTACCACGTCGATGGGAGCCCGACTGCCGGCCAGCTTGATGACGTCGGCCGGATCGTCGATGGTCTCGAAGTTGGCACCGCCGTCCTCGCTCTTGACCAACCGACGGATGTGCATGTCGGCCATCTTCCGGCGAGCGTCGTCGGAGAGGTTGGTGATGAACTGCTGTCCGTCGAGGATGCGGGCGATGTTGTCGTCGTCGAACACCCGCTCCACACCGGGCAGCCCGAGAGCGGCCCCGGTGATGACCACCGGTTCGGCCAGCGGTCCCGGTTGCGGCGATGGCTCCTGATCGGAGGGGGGTGAGGGCACCAGTTCCAGCGCCGGAGGGGCTGACGACGCAACGGCCGAAGTGTGGACCGGGGCGTCGGGCACACCGTAGATCCTCAAACCCTCCTCGATGACCCCGGCGAAGAGCTGTCCCAGTTGCATGATGCGGTCATCCACCGGCCCTTCGGACAGCGGGGCGGCGCCCCCGGTCGGGGCCGACACCGGTGTCGGACCGGAGACTCCAACCGGCGCGACGGTCGGTGCCGCCGGGGCCTCGTGCTCCAGCCCGATGCCGGAGGCCCACAGGCCGCACAACGCCTGGTTGACCGACGCCACGTCACCCACCTTGGGGTGGTTGGTGTACAGGGCCAAGACATCGTCCCGATCACCGAGCACATCCTCGACGAAGCCGTGCAGGGCCCTCTTCGGGCCGACCTCGACGAAGACCCTGGCACCTGCGTCGTAGAGGGTGTGAAGCCCCTTCACGAATTGCACCGGCGATGCCACCTGACGACCCAGGTACTCCAGCATCGTCTCCTGGGTGGCGTCGGCCGGATAGAACTCACCGGTGATATTGGCCGCCAGCGGCAGCTGCGGGGGCTGCACGTTGAGTCGGCGCAGGGATGCGATGAGTGGTTCGGAGGCCGGGGCCACGATCGAGGTGTGGAAGGCGTGGCTGACCGGAATCCTCACCGCCTGCATGCCGGCATTGTTGAAAGCGTCGATGGCCGACAGGACCGCAGCAGTGGCGCCGCCGACAACGGCCTGGTTGTTGGAATTGATATTGGCCACCACCGCATAGCCCGGCGTGGCGTTCACGATTCGCTCGACCTCGGTGATGGGGCCGAAGACGGCGGCCATGGCCCCGTTGTCCTCCATCGAAAGCCGGGCCATCTCCCGGCCCCGGGCGCTTACTGCTTCCAGGGCGGCAGGAAAGGTCAGCGAACCGGCCGCTATCAGTGCCCCGTACTCTCCCAGGCTGTGGCCCATCACCATGTCGGGAGTAATGCCGTAGGCGGCCAGCAACCGGGTCAAGGCGGCGTCGGTGGCAAGAACGGCCGGTTGGGTGATCTCGGTCTGCAGGAGCTGCTGCTCCAGTTGCTTGACCGCCTCCGGATCGTCACCGTCGATGAAGATGTAGGAACTGAGCGATCGGCCGAGCAGCGGGGTCATGATCTCGTCGGCTTGAGCGAAGGTGTCGGCCACGATGGGCTCGATGTCCCGCAGATGCTGCAGCATGTTGACGTACTGTGAGCCCTGGCCGGTGTAGAGGAAGGCCACTTTCGGCGCCGGCCCCCGGCCGATGAAGCAGCCCTGCTGCCGCAACAGACGGAAGATGGCATCATTTCCCGATGCCAGGGCGGTGATGACCTTCTCCAGCTTCTTGGCCAGGTCGGTGGCGTCGGCGAAGTCGCACGCCAGGCGCACCGGTGCCTTGGCCAGCGATGGATCGGGCCGTCCCGGCAATGGCACCGAGCCGGAGCGAGCGTCGGCCAGTGCCGACTCCACCTGCTGTTTCAGGTCGGCGTCGTCCCGAGCACCGAGGAACAGGGCGCCCCGCATCGAGGGCTTTGTCGGCTGGAGAGCGATGTCGGCTCCCCCGGCCATTGTGGAGACGGGCGCCGGGCCGCCGACGGGTCGAGGGACAGGCTGGGGAGCCAGATCGGACCCGATGGCGTGAGTCTTGGCCGGCGGACGATGACGACCGGGCACGTATTCCTCCAATACCACGTGGAAGTTGGTACCTCCGAAGCCGAAGGCGCTGACGCCGGCCCGGCGAATACCGCTCGCCGGAGTGGGCCATTCGCGCAAGGATTCGGTGACGACGAACGGCGAGGTGTCCCAGTCGACATTGGGGTTGGGGTTGTCGAAATTCAAACTGGGGGCCAACACCTTGTGGTGGAGGCTCATGGCCATCTTGAACGTTCCGGCGGCACCGGCCGCCGCTTTGAGATGGCCGATGTTGGATTTGACCGAGCCAAGGGCCACCGAGCGGGGGGCAATGCCGCTGAACACCTCGGTCAGCGAGTCCAGCTCGGCGGCGTCGCCGACCCGCGTCGACGTACCGTGGGCCTCAATGGCCGACACTGTGGACGGATCGGCCCCGGCCACGTCCCACGCCCGTCGCACCGCCAGCTTCTGTCCGACGGGATTGGGAGCGGTGATGCCCTTGCCTTTGCCGTCGGACGAGCCGGCAACACCGAGGATTACGGCGTAGATCTTGTCACCGTCCCGCTCGGCGTCCTCCAGCCGCTTGAGCACGAAGATCCCGGCTCCCTCGCCCATGACGAAGCCGTCGGCTCCGGCATCGAAGGGGCGACTGCCCGTGGCCGAAAGGGCCCCGATCTTGCAGAACTTGACGAAGGCGGCGACTCCCATGTTGTGGTCGATCCCGCCGGTGACTGCGGCGTCGAACTTGTGATCGACGAGACCTTCCACCGCAGCGTGTATCGCCGCCAGCGATGACGCACAAGCTGCGTCGGTGGTGAAGTTGGGGCCACGGAAGTTGAACAGGTTGGCCACTCGACCGGCGATGATGTTCGCCAGTTCGCCGGGCATGGTGTCCTCGTTGATCTCGCCGTAGTGGGCCAGGAACCGCTGCTTGGTTTCGGCGATGATGTGCTCTCGTTGGTCGGCGCTCAAGGCCTGGAACGACGGGCTGTCGCCCAGATCACGCATTACTTCGGCCATTTCGATGCGCAGATTGCTCTCGTAGTGCTTCTCGCCCCCGATGGCGTTGCCCAGGATGACGGCGACATTGTCGGGGTCGACATTCCAATTGGGCCAACCGGCGTCGGTCAGTGCATCCCGCCCGGCCGAGATGGCCCATCGCTGACCGGCGTCCATCTGCTCGGCCACCTTGGGCGGAATCGGCATCTTCCATCGAATCGGATCCCACGGATACTCGGTGACCCAACCCCCGATGGTCGAGTAGGTCTTGTCCGGCTCCTCGTGATCGGCCGAGTAGTACAAGGCCGGATCCCACCGATCGCTCGGAACCTGGGTGATCGAATACCGACCACTGGTCAGGTTCTGCCAGAAGGCACCTGCATCTGGGGCGCCGGGCATGATGGCCCCCACTCCAACGATGGCGACGGGAGAGTTCGGGATGTCTGCGGCCATTTGCGGGCTCCTTCGGTCAGGCCGTCTCAGGCCGAGGTGCGGTGGTAGAGAACGTCGGCCACGAGATTCATGTCGTCGATGAGGCCGGCCTGAGCCATCCTCACCGCGTCATGGGGAATGCTGGCCAGCAGGGAGCTGACATCGGCCGACTCGGCGGTGAGGGCGCCACCAACCCAACGCACACCTTCCTGGGCCACCTTCTGGGCGGCGTCCCGGGCGTACACCCGTGACATCACTGCAAGATCCTTGCCGCTGAATCGTGTCGGCGACTTGGGATTCTGGTGACCTTCGACCGCCTGGGCAGCACGCATGGCGAACACTTCGGCACATTCGGCGGCGCAGATCAGCTCACCCAGACGGAACAGCACATGCTGTTGGCGGGTGAGGCGGGCCAGACGGCACGCCTCCATCACCGCCGCCAGCGACGTGCAGGCGAGGGCGGCCACATCGGCACCCACCTCGGGATGGGTGCGATGGAGGGCGGTCAGTGCCGTCGCCTTCTCCCGGTAGTAGGCACCCGACGTCTTGAGATGCTGCTGCCAGCGGTCTCGGGCGATCGTCATCTCCATGATCTCGGACGTGCCCTCGTAGATGGTGGTGATCCGCACGTCGCGTTTGATCTTCTCCACGATGTATTCGCGGGTGTAGCCGTAACCGCCATGAGCCTGGATGGCGGCATCGGCGGCGGCGTTTCCGGCCTCGGTGGCCGACAACTTGGCGATCGCCCCTTCGGTGTTCATGGCCCCGTCGGCGCCATGACCGTCGTCGATCAATTCGGCGGTCTGCTCGATGAAGGCCCGGGCCGCCTCCAACTTCACGGCATGGGGAACGATCAGCTTGTGGGTGAAGCCCTGCTTCTCGGCCAGGGGGGCGCCACCCTGCTTGCGCTCGAGCGAGTAGGCGATGGCGCGATCCAGCGCCTCCCAGCCACCACCGAGGCCAAAGGCGGCCACCATCACCCGGGTGTAGCCGAACACGTTCTGAGCCTGGATCAGGCCCTTGCCCTCCTCGCCGCCGATCAGATTCTCGGCCGGGACCTCGACGTCGTCGAGAAACAGCGCAGCGGTGTTGGACAGCCGGATGCCGTGCTTGTCCTCGGGCTTGGCCGCCGAGAACCCCTCGGCGTCGTTGGGCATGACGAACCACGACGGCCCACCGGGGGTGAGGGCCAGGATGGTGAGCACGTCGGCGATCGAACCGTTGGAGATCCACTGCTTCTGGCCATTGATCCGATAGGCCACGACCTCGCCGTCCTCCTCGATGGGCTTGGCCGTGGTCTTCATGGCGGCCAGGTCCGAACCGGCCTCCGGCTCGGTGGCCCCGTAGGCGAAAACGATGCCGTCGCCGGCGATGGCACCCAGCCAGCGCTGCTTCTGCTCCTCGGTACCACCGAACATGATGGGGTCGCTGCCCAGGAACGTGGCGAACACGGCCGTGGCCACACCGATGTCGTGGCGGGCCATCACCTCACAGACCCGGTAGCTGTCGAAGGCATTGCCGTCCATCCCTCCGTAGGCCTCGGGTACGAAGACCAGCTGCACACCCAGCTGTTCGGGGTCGCTGAGAGCGCGGACGAGGTCCTCCGGGCAGACGTCCTCGTGGTCGAGTTCGAGTTGGCGTTGCTCGCTTAGTTCGTGGCCGACGAAGTCGCCCAGTGCATCGAGCATCATCTCGAGCGTGTCGGCGTCGAGTCCAGCGGCTGGTGCGTGACCGCCGGAGATCGTGGGTTCGCTCATGGACCTATTCCCCTTGTCTCTGTGGCTACATCAAACCTATTCGGGAACTAGACATCCCGCCAACACGAAGACCAGTCATATCGGACACATTCTCATTTCGTGGCCCTCATGCCGCCGATTGGCGCGGTCCGGTCCCTTTGGCGCCCGGTCATTCTTCATCCGAGCAGACCGATGCGCGTCCGCGGCGCACCGACACTCGTGTAGTTTGGGCATCGGAGCGGCGGCGCCGGTGAAGCCGCCGCCGATGGCGGAGGTCAGCAGGAAATGACCGACAACGTGACGGGCGGGCATTGTCAACGTCGAGGGCGACGACGGCCCGCGGCGGTGTTCGCCTCGGGACTGGTCCGGCTCTTGATCGTGATGGTTGTGATCAGCGGCTGCTCACGTGACCTCGAGGGCCCGAGTGTCGAGACGGAATCGGCGGGCTCGACCGCATCGGGAAGCGCGGCAGCCGGTTCACCTACCGATACCGACGGCGGATCCTCCGGGGCCGGCCAAACGACGCCGGAGCCGGCAACCCGGTCGACGCCGTCATCGACGAGCACCGCCCCACCGCTGGAGCCTCGTTTGCTCACGATGGAGATGCATCCGGCCGATGCCGTCGTCGAACTGCGGGCCACCGACGGGTTCACCCATCGCGCCCAGGGGCCGGAGCCGATTGCCGTTGAGATCCCAGCCGAAGTGGTCGGCGTGAAGGTGTCGGCTGACGGCTACCAGACCTACGAGGGCGAGATCACCCTCGGAAACGAGTCCGGCCCCAACGAAGCCGTAATCTGGCTTGATCGGCCGGGCCAACTGGTTCACAAGCTGTTCGAAGTCGAGGTCGGCGGCGCTCCGAAAGGCGTCGCCTTCACCCCGGACGGCTCGGAGGTGTGGACGACCCTGCTCAACGGCAGCGGCGTTGAGGTGATCGATGTCGCCACCGGGCGGGTGACAGCCGGAATCGATCTCGGCACCGGGGCCGTCGAGGTGATCTTCAATCGCGCCGGCGACACCGCCTACGTCAGCCAGATGGAGACGAACTCGGTTTTCGAGATCGACGTGGCCACGCGGTCGGTGAAGCGGCAGTTCGACACCAAGGGTGCCTGGACCAAGGTGATCACCCTTTCCCCCGACGAGATGACGCTGTACGCGTCGAACTGGATCGACAACAACGTCTCCCAGATCGACCTGGCCACCGGCGAGGTCACGCAACTGTTCCCCACGGTCCGGACGCCACGAGGTTTGTACCCGACGCCGGACGGCGCTCGCTTGTACGTGGCCGGGTTCGCCGCCGGCGAGTTACAGGTCATCGACCTGGCCACCGGGGACAGTGAGGTCCTGCAGCGGACCGGGGGTTCGATGCGCCACCTGGTCGGCTCAGCCGACGACGGCGTGCTCTATGCATCGGACATGACAAAGGACATGATCTTCGCCGTCGACACCGCCACCAACGAGATCACCGAGTTGGCCACCACCGACCGCAAACCCAACACGATCGATCTGAGCCCCGACGGACGGGTGCTGTTCGTGTCGAACCGGGGGCGCAACAACCCCGAGTCGTACTATCTGCGCGGTCCCGAGTGGGGATCGGTGCTGCTGATCGATACCCGATCGGGCGCAATGCTGGACGCCATCGTCGGCGGTAACCAAACCACTGGTCTCGAGGTTTCCGCCGACGGAACGATGCTGGCGTTCAGCGACCTGCTTGACAACAGGGTCGTGGTTTACTCGGTTCCACCAACCGAGGAGCTCCTGGCCGGGGACGGTGGACGCTACGAAGAGCACCTCGCCGAGTTGGAGAAGTAGGACGCAACGAACTCCGCGTTCACCGGTCAAATCGTTTCTGCTCAGCCGATGCAGGGTGACTTGAATTGGCCGTATACTCTGCCTAGGATTTGTCAACAACGATCTTGCTGCTTGTGGAGAGGGCCTTCTATGCAGGCATCGGGTCGAGACCCAGTAGGGAACCACTCAAGGGAACAACGTTCGGCGGCGGCTCGGTAGGCCATCGGCTGAACACGTCCCCGGTTCGCAGCCTGTGTCGGGACGAATTGCTGCTACATGGCTGTCGCTCCGGCCGCGCCCGAGGTTTGCAGCTCCATGGACCGAATTGCCGCACCCCAATCACGACCATTTCGGCCTTTGCCGTCGCCGGTCTACGCCGCTGCGTTGTCGGCGGTCTTTCCTGGTTTGGGCCATCTTCGAACCCGACCGTCCCGAGCCAAATGGCTGATCTTGTCATCGCTGGCCGTCATCACCCTCACCCTTGGCTGGTTGATCACCACGGATCGACGGGACATCCTGGCCTGGACCGTCAAACCGACCTGGCTTCTGGTTGTCATCACCCTGAGCCTGATCACCCTGGTTGCCCGAGCAGCCGTCGCAGTGGACGCCGCCCGAGAGGCCGGCCTCGGTCGGACACGCCATCGCTGGGCGACGCGGCTCGGCTTGGTCGCCGTGGTGGTCGTGGTGGCACTCCCCCACCTGGCGGGAGCGCTGCTGGCCTGGCAACAGCGGCAGCTGGTCATCCGGGTCTTCACCGCCGAATCGACGATCACGGCTCGACCGACGGACGTTGCCGCGTCCGGTCTTGCCTCGCCGGCCGGCAGCGTCGGGACCGATGATCCGATGGACGCCGGTGCCGGGCTCGCCCTCGACGCCAACAGCAAGCCGATGATCTCCTCGAGAACCGTCCCCCGGTTGACGTCAGAGGACGTCGAACTCACCGGCACTCCGGCCGGACCGGCCGTGCTGTTGGATCCCGACGAGGACGAACCGGCACTGGATGCCGTCGCCACCCGCCCCACCCCGTCGACGCGGCCCGAACCATCGTTGCCGGAGGGGCCGATGACCTGGGATGGTGACGACCAACTGTCGATCGTGATGCTGGGGAGCGACGGCGGCTACGACCGCAAGGGGATCAGGACCGACACCATCATTGTGCTGTCGATCGATGTCGCCACCGGTGACGCCGTCACGTTCTCGGTGCCCAGGAATTGGGAGCAGGTACCGTTCCCCGGTGGCACCCCTGCGGCCGCCGCCTATCCCTACGGCAATCCCGACCTGGCCAATACCGTCTACGGCTTGGGGTTGCAGCGGCCGGATCTGTTCCCCGGGTCGGACTACCCGGGCGGAGCGGCGATCAAGGAGGCCATGGCCCAGACCCTCGGTATCCCCATTCACTACTTCGTCATGGTCGACATGACGGCCGTCGTCGAGACCATCGACCTGTTCGGCGGAATCGACCTGGTGGTCACCGAATACATCGACGATCGGATCCGCCCCATCGAGGAGGGCGGACCGGCGCTCGACATCACGGTTCAGCCCGGCGAGTACCACTTCGACGGGCTGACGGCGCTGGCCTATGTCCGCTCCCGGGTACAGAGTTGGGATTACAGCAGGATGGCCCGCCAGCGCTGCGTGGTGGGAGCGCTGATCGACCAGGTCGGCCCGCTGGAGGTGCTGACCAGGTTCGGCCCGTTCACCGACATCGTCGCCAACCACGTCGTGACCGACATCCCCATCGATCGGGCCGACGAGCTGTCTGGCCATCGCCGGCAGGATGGATCCCGATCGCATGCAGTCGGTCAACTTCGTCCCCCCGAGGTTCCCGTCAGGCCGGGTACCGCTGACCAAGGTCCGTGATGCGGTCACCGATGCGCTGTCGACGGACATCACCGCCGACCCGACCCGGTCGCTCACCGCGGCCTGTGGGCCGTGAATCCGGCCGGCCGGTACCGTGCTCGACGACACCGACGTCATTCGGCTCCGGACCGAACTCCGCCCGCTCGTCAATCGCACAGGCATGTGACGATTCACCTCAAACCCTGGAACTTTGAGCGCCGGACGACCCGGAAAAGGGTCGTGGCAGGCTCAAAGTTCGGGGTGGTGGGCCTCGATCACGAGCGACAGTCCCCCCTTCCACAAGATGTCTGCCCCTATCTTCTGTCTGTGATCACCGGTTCACTGCGATGAAGCTGGCCGAAGACGACGCACGGGCCAGGTTGGCGGCCCATGACCACGGGATCTTGTGCACGTTGCACCACCGGCGGGGGGTCGACGCAGTGCCCGTGGTGTATGCGGTGGACAACGACTACATAGGCGTGCCCATCGACGAGGTGAAACCCAAGACATCGATGCGCCTTCAGCGGGAGCGGAACCTGGAGGCGGATCCCCGAGCCACGCTTCTGCTCGATCACTGGGACCCGGACGACTGGTCACGGTTGTGGTGGGTGCGGGTCGAGCTTCGCTGGCAACCCGCCGCCGATGAACTGACGGCTGTGTTGGCAGCTCGGTTGGCCCGACGCTACCCGCAGTACCACGACCAGCCCTTTGCCCGACTACTGCTGCTGCGCATCGTCGGACTGACCGGCTGGGCGGCTGAAGGCGGCTGGTAAGGACTCGGCCTGCAGATCATTCGATCCATGCCGTCCTCAGCCACTACCCCCGGGCGGATCCATCGAGCCCCACTCACCGGGGCTCTCACCAAGTGCGCTCACAATCTCGCGCCGCAACGGTGCAAGAGCTTCGAGCACTTCGTCGGTCCGTGCCGGCGTGGCCCCAAGTTCGGCGAGGGTTTCGGTCAGCTAGTCGAGGAACCGGTCGAAATCAGCATCCGTGATCGGAAGATGACATGGGTGGCGACGCCGGCGGCGCCACCGATGAACAGCGGGGGCATCACCGGACCGCCGATGAACCCGGTAGCCAGGCTGGTCGCCATGGCCAGGATCTTGGCCGCCAGCACGCCCACCAGGACTCAGGCCCCGAGCTCCTCGGTCTGAGCGATCATCTCGGGCAGCTGAGTCTCGCCCGACCCGAGGGTGAGCGGGAAACACACCGCCAGCACCCCAATGGCAAGACCACCAAGGCCGGCCCGCACGATCGTATTCGAGATGCGGTTTGCCAAGCCACGCATGACGAACACCGTCGCTCCGAGCAGGCGTGACAAGAACCCGGCGATGGCGCCGAGAATGACCGCGGCTCCGAAGTGCCAGTACTCGACGTCGTAGCCCGGTACGGCGAACACATCAAGGAATGTTGCGCCGACGAACGAGAACACCACGAAAAAGCCGAGGACGGACCCGACCAAACTCGGGGCTACTGTGCGGTAATAGCGCTCGGATCCGGCAGGCGGGCTGAGTTCGGTAACGAGGAGGGTGCCGAGAAACGGTGACGTGAGCAGACCGCCGATTGCGCCATTGATGCCCACCAAAGTGTTCAGCCTCCGGGTCTCCTCGTCGGCCTCTACCCGGTCCGAGAACCACTCACCAATGGCGCCGCCGGAACGAACGCCGGCATCAAACGGCCCGAGACTCGAGCCGCCGACCAGCGATACGAACGACACAAGCACCATCGGGATCGCCGACCGCTTGTCCACCTGGGAGGCGGCGATGTTCTCCAGGGCCCCCTTTGGCGCCGCCGGCACCTGGAGCGCCTTGCGCAGTACACCGACCAGCAGACCGGCGACAACAGTCACGGGCAGCCACCACAGGTCCCCTCCGAGGAAGCCGTTGTCCGCCTCTGCGGGCCACAACCAATTGGTCGCCCGGCCAACGGACCACGTGAACAACAGTCCGGCCCCGCCGGCCATGAGCCCGATCGGCACGGCATACAGTACCGGGATCCAGAATGTGCGATCGCGAGCGAAGTACTCCGGCCCAGCCACGGCTTCAGTCCACCGGTGCGTTCCATGTTCGACGCTCCACCGAACCGAGAATAGGGCTGTGACCGCTACGACGCCTCACCCTGGGGGGGGGTGAACCAACAAGACGTCGCCGGCACCCGCCGAGGCCGCTCATCTTGCCACATCGTTTCCGCCACCCACCTGGACGAACTCGCCAATCGGCCGGGTTGCCGGTGGGCGACGAAGGCGAAACGGGGCTTCGAGTTCAGACGGTGCGTTCGCCGCCGAACAGCCGGGTGGCCTGCTCCCGGCGGAGCGCCAGGAATCGCCCCTCGGCCTCGACCAGCAGGTTGTCGGGATCGCTCGCCAGGCTGATGGAGCCCTGGATCGCCGCCCGGATACCGAGCACGTCGAGAAGCCTCGCCTCCAGCCGCAATGGCTGACCGAGGGGAACCGCGACGCGGTACCGCACCTGCAATCTGCCGGTGACGCCCGGATGGCCGGCGGCCGCTGCGGCGTATCCCATGATCTGGTCCAGCAGCAGGGCACTGACTCCGCCGTGGGCGAAGGTGAACGGCCCCTCGTAGCGCCAGTCGAGGGTGCACCAGCCGACCGCAGCACCGTCGATGATCTCGACCCGCATCGGCGGGGCAACGGGATTGCCCGGACCCACAACCGGGTTGAACGGGCGCTGACCTCGCTGCAGGTCATCGACCGAGGACCGCTCGTCGAGACGGCGTTGTCGCTCGCCCAGCGTCGCAGCCAACCGGCGCACATCGTCGGCGACCCGGCGCATCACATCGACCGAGACCTCGCTGCCGATAGCCCGAGATGCCAGATCACGCATCGCCTGGCCAAGCTCCGCCACCGCTTCCCGGCGCTCGGCCAGCTCCTCGGTCAGTTCGACCTCGGGGACGTCAACATGCCGAATACCGGCCAGCTGCCGATCGGGCGGATTGCTGGCAGCCGGCGACGGTCCGTCCGGTGTAGGCATCGCTCCATCCTGGCCCAGGGCGGCGAGCGGCGCACGCGGAGGGGCCGACGGCGGAGACCGTGATCTCGGACGGTGCTGCGTTGGGCCGGTGTTCCCCGGCCGAGGCGCTGCACATTTTGACGAATCAGCTCGGATCCTGCTGCCGGTGGAGCCATCGTGGGCCGCTCCACGCAATGGCCAGTGCGCCCACCGGGGCGGTGGTGATGATCGCCAGCACTGCGATGGTCAGGATCTGAGTCCCGTACACCTCGGCCTGCGGCCCGGCGTCGTTCTGTCGGGCCAGGTCGAGAGCCAGTGCGCCGATTGCGGCTTGCACCGTGGCCTTCGGGATCCAAGCCAACGCCACGAAGAGTCGCTCTCGAGTGTTGAAGTGGTTCGCTGACGCCGACAGGTAGGTAACGACGAGACGTACGCCAAGGCCGATGGCAAGTATGATCAGACCTCCTTCGACGTAGCTCGGCTCCACCGCCTTCAGCGCCACGGCTGCACCGATCAAACCGAACAGGATCGGTTGTGCCACAGCCCACGCCCGGCTCAGTTGCACAGCAACGTCGAATGTCGAACCGCGCCACCCCCGGGCACTTACGGCACCCATGGTCATGGCGGCCAGACTTCCGCCGCCTGCAAACCCAAGGGCCCAACCACCCAGGACAGCCACGAGACCCAATCCGGACAGGATCGCGAAACGGAACCATGTGGGAGCACTCGCAGTGGCGGCGCAGAGCGATCCGGCCAGCATGCCGGAGCCCAAACCGAGGGCCAACTCGAGCGGGGCGCGCACGATGCTCTCGGTGACGGTCGCTGCGCCCTGATCGGCGAAGACCAGACTGAGGGCAGCACCGAATCCGGTGATGGAGACGACATCGTCGAAGGTGGCAGCGGCCAGGACCATGGTCGGGATTCCCTTTTCAACTCCGTATCCCTTGTCCTGGAGATCGAGCAGGCTTGGCACCACAACTGCCGGTGAGACAGCGGCGACGACGAATCCCAGGAGCAGGCCCCAGACCACCGGCAAGCCCAGTACCAGCCTTGCGACGACCGCCACCGTCAACGCCTCACACAGGTTGGGGAGGAACGCCAAACGGACCAGACTGCCACGCAGGTCTACGAGCGCCTTCAGATCCAGCCCGAGGCCGGCTCGTAGGAGGATAACCGTCAAAGCAACGAGACGCAGCACGAGTGACCAGCTGTCCGGCAGGCCCTGAAGAGGATCGCCGGGCATGTTTCCCACCGCCATGCCTGCGAGCAACATCCCCAGGAGTGGTGGCATTCTCAGGCTTTTTGCCAGGAAACCCCCAAGCACTGCGGAGCCGAAGAGCAACCCCAATGCCACAACTCCATCGATTGGTGTCACGTCTTCTTCCCGTTTGCTCGTGACCGACCGCGCCAACTACAAAATGAAGACTCTGGGCGGGGAGGATTCACACGGAGACTAACCGCGCTTCCGCAGTGGTGTAAAGAGTCATCCGAGCACGGTACTCGAGGTACTATTTCCGGCACCCGCCCCCAGCCATTCTCTGACTGGGAACGTTCGGTCACGGGGCGCGATCGCCGTCTCGACGCTGAGCTGCAAGTGATTGGGTATTGACACCTAACTGTTTATCCATGCACAATGGTGTCTAATCAGTCCACCTAGGAACCTCAGCGGGCTGGAATGGGGGTTATATGCCGGTCTACGAGTACCGGTGCCAGCAACACGGTGTTTTCATGCTGCACCTACCCATGGGCCAAGCTTCTGAATCGGCTCTCTGCACCACCTGTCAGCGCAAGTCAAGCCGCCTTTATTCGCCGCCAATGATTCGGCGAGGGTCGGATGTTCGCATGGCTTTGATCGATAAAGCAGAAAAGAGCCGTGACGAGCCCGAAGTGGTCTCGTCACTTCCACCCCGGCATCCGAGCAAACGGACGCCCATAGCACCACCCAATCCCGCCCTTCAGAGATTACCTCGGCCCTGATCCGAGTCGCTCTAGATGGCGCCTAATTAATTGAATACAACTGCACCATACGGTGCTGTATTTGGTGTGTCCGATTTCAAGATTTGAAGAAATGAGGAATCTATCAAATGGGAAGTGTTGGACTGCTCTATGTTGGCGCGATCCTGTTCCTGAACGGTGCGATGCTGCTGGGATGGGTCGAAGGCAAATCGGCTGGGCCGCTGAACCTCTTCGTCGGCGTTCTCCAAGTTGTGACCCCAACGTACCTGATCTTCACCGCCGGCGGTGACGAGAACGCGATCCTGGGTGCTTCCGGCCTCTATCTGTTCGGGTTCACGTACCTCTACGTCGCCATGAACCTGTTCTTTGATCTGGACGGCACCGGACTCGGATACTTCTCGGCATTCGTGGCCGGGTGTGCGCTGGTTTTCGCCGGTCTGAACTTCTGGCGGGACGGCTTCGGCGACAACGGCTTTGGAGTCATCTGGCTCCACTGGGCCTTCCTCTGGGGTCTCTTCTTCGTCGTACTCGGCCTCGGGATGGAGAGCTTCGGACGCTACACGGGTGCGGTGGCCGCCATCCAGGGAATCGTCACCGGCGCAATCCCGGCCTTTCTACTCCTTACCGGCAACTGGAGCGACAACACCGACACCGCCGCCATCGCCCTCGCCGGCGGAGGGGTCATCGCGTTCGTTGTCCTCTGGCCGATGCTGCGAGGATCGACCCCCGCCGCCGATCAGGCACCGGCAGTTGCGACCTAGGCGCCGGTGTCGTCGCCCGTGCGCCCGCTTGCTCAAGACGCCTACCACGTCCCCGTTCTGAAACAAACCCCAAAGTAACCAGCGCTACCCATAGGAGTTCACGATGCCACAAGTTGTCTATCCCCTCGATTCGACAAGGTCGTTCACCGACCAGCAGTATGTCGGCCACAACCGATGGCACCCTGACATCCCGGCCAACGTGACGGTTCGGCCTGGTGACGTGTTCCGGGTCGATTGTCGTGAATGGTTCGACGGAGCGATCGTCAACGACGACTCGGCAGACGACATTCTCAATGCGCCGCTGAGCACGGTCCACGTTCTGAGCGGACCGTTCGCGGTCGAAGGAGCCGAACCCGGTGATCTTCTGATCGTCGACATCCTCGACGTTGGCCCCATTCCCCAGGAAGACTCCGGACCGCTTGCCGGCCAAGGGTGGGGCTACACCGGCGTCTTCGCCAAGTCCAACGGTGGTGGCTTCCTGACCGACCAGTTCCCCGATGCCTACAAGGTCATCTGGGACTTCCGGGGCCAGACCGCGACCTCTCGCCACGTCCCAGGCGTCTCGTTCACCGGCATCATCCACCCCGGCCTCATGGGGACCGCCCCATCGGCCGACCTGTTGGCCCGCTGGACAGCGCGGGAAACCGCCCTCATCGCCACCGACCCTCATCGCGTCCCGCCGCTCGCCCTCCCCCCGCTCCCGGACGACGCCATTCTCGGAACGCTCTCCGGCGCCGACTTCGACCGCGTCGCGGCCGAGGCCGCCCGCACTGCACCACCACGAGAGAACGGCGGCAACCAGGACATCAAGAACTTCACCAAGGGAACCCGCGTGTTCTACCCCGTCTTCGTGCCCGGTGCCAATCTCTCCATGGGCGACCTCCACTTCTCCCAGGGAGACGGCGAGATCACTTTCTGCGGCGCCATCGAGATGGGCGGGTTCCTCGATCTGCACGTTGATCTCATCAAGGGCGGAATGGAGACCTACGGCGTGTCGGAGAACGCCATCTTCATGCCCGGCAACGTCGATCCCGACTACAGCCAGTGGCTGGCATTCTCCGGCACCTCGGTGACCCTCGACGGCGAGCAGAAGTATCTGGACTCGCATCTTTCGTATCAGCGAGCATGCCTCCACGCCATCGACTACCTGCAGAAGTTCGGCTACAGCGACATCCAGGCCTACATGATCCTGGGCGCAGCCCCCATCGAGGGCCGACTGTCAGGCGTCGTCGACATCCCCAACTCGTGCTCCACTGTCTACATCCCGACAGCGATCTTCGACTTCCCTGTTGCACCATCGGCTGACGGGCCACACCAGATCGACCCCGGCATGGGCGTGCCCATGTCAGCCGGCTAGCAGCCGACGAAACAGGTCGGTTCAGGGCCCACGGGCTCTCGCCCCAAGCAACAAGACGTGGGCCCGGGCGCCTGAACCGACCGCAACCCTAGGCTTGCGTCCCATGCTGTCGAGCTTCGTCCAAGGTTCGCTTTCGAGCCAGGGGCTCAGCGTGGGACGCTGCTTGCGGCGTCGGGCTCCAGATACTTCGACGAGAAGGTGGTGAACCCTGATCGGTCCGCGGCCGGGCGAGCTACGGCTTCACGAACAGGTAGATACCCCAGCCGAGTTGATCGCGTCCCCAGCGCATGTATGCGTTGCGGTTTTTGTTGGAGTCGAGTTCGTCATGGTCCAGGTGATCGGGATTGTGGAGCAGCCACCGCTGTAGCGCACGCGTCCGGAGTCCCTCATAGCGATCCCAATCGTCCAGGCTCGACATCAACGCGTAGGAAAACCGGAGGCCGAGCGCGTCGCCGGCCAACGCATGATCGGCGTGGCTGGCGAACTGCGCTCGCGTGAGGCCCATTGCCTCGAGATACTCCGGCGACGGGTGGTCGACCCGCCAGTGCGGTGAACCAACAACGACGTAACCGTTGGGTTTCGTCAATGCGGCAAGCGCGTGAAGCGTGCCTTCGAAGCCACCCCATATCCATTCAGCTCCCAGACAGAACGCAGCATCGAATGACGATGGCGGCGCTTCGAAGCCTGCCCCATCACCGTGAACGACCTCAATCGAGTCGGAAAGTCCAGCTCTCGCGTTGGCCTCGCGAGACTGCCTGACGCAGGGTAGAGACGCATCTACACCGATGCCGGTGCACCCCCAACGACGCACGAGGCGGCGCAGCAGTTCGCCGTTGCCGGCGCCAATATCGAGCACGCGACTCCCCGGCGGTAACTCCAACAGCTCGATGAGCTCATCGACCTTGGCCGGCGCCATCGGGTTCATGAACACGTGGTCGACGTGCTCGATGGCCATGCGTTCGAAAAACTCCACGACACACCAGCCTACGCCCGCCGATCAAAGCCGATGGCGGGATCGAGCACATCGTTGGCGTCGGGGCCGGCTGGATGCCCGAGGCCTCGGCGGGGATAGATCGTCGCCACCCTCCTTGGGTCTTCCAAACCCGCAACACTTCAAAGCCGGCAACGTTACGGTGAGGACCTGCCCCGCAGGTCCGACGTGGGCGTTGAGGGACTCGAACCCCCGGCTTCCTCCTTGTAAGGGAGACACTCTAGCCAGCTGAGTTAAACGCCCTGGGAACCCGCCGCCGACCCGAGGTGTCGGGGCGAGGGCAGGAGGGCAGTGTATCCGGGCCATCCCGGTGATGATGCCGGAAACCGAGGCGGCCGAAGCCTCGAGTTACCGCCAGGATCGCTCCATGGTCACCAGTTGCTCCAAGAGTTCCGGGGTGGCGGCAGCAATGGGGCCGCGGCGGGCATCGTGGTCGAGAACAACCAGCTCCTCTCCCCCACTGTCAACCATGGCCACACCGGCCTCCGAGCACACGAGTAACGCACCCATATAGTCCCACGCACCATGGGCCCGGTTGACGTCGACGTAGCCGTCCAACCGACCCACGGCCACGGCGCAGAGATCGAGGGCGGCGGCGCCGTAGACCCGGAACTGCCGCCAACCTCCATGGGCCGGGGGCAGACCCGAGAGTCCGATCACGGCATCGCCCAGGTCCCGGCACGAACTGGGCCCCAGCCCGGGTCGGGCCAGTCGGTCCACCACTCCCCCGGTCCCAGGGCCTTCGACCGCACCTGGAACCCGTTCGAAACCACGATCGCGGATGGCCCGGTATCGCTCTCCCGAAGCCAGGTTGGCCACCACGGCCACCCAAGGGCCGGTCTCGTCGACGGCGCACAGGCTGGCGGCGAACCAGGGCAGGCCCCGAGCGGCGTTGGTCGATCCATCGACAGGATCGACCACCACCGTCACCGAACCGTTGCCGCTGAGACCCGACTCCTCGCTCAGCACCGAGAACCCTGCCCGATGCAGCCCGCCGACCATGGCCTCGTCGGCCACCACATCGTGGCTGTACTGGGAACGCCGCAGCCCGGAGGGACCCCAGTCGTCCTGGCCCCGAAGACGCTCGACCAATTCTTCCACCAGCGCCTCGAACAACTCGAGAGTGGCATCGGCATCCCGGTACTGCTCAGTTCCGGCTCGGGCCGCACTATCAGCGTCTTGGTCCATAGTCCCGTACTGTAGAGGTGGGGAGACATCCAACCGGGCCTCCGTTCTGTCGCCCGAAGGTAGGAATTGCGGCACGGCCTGCCCTCGATCACGAAACTCGCCGAGACCGGCGAGTAATCAGGAGCCCCCGGCAACGAGTCCGACGGCATGGTGGTCAAGCCCCCGGCAAAGCGGGTGGCCGAACTGCTCGAGTCGGACCGCGGCCTACCGGTTGCACCGGCGGGCAAGTTTTTCGAGGAGTGGGTGGGAGTCAACGCAGCCGAATTGGGGGCCGTATCCGGAGGAAGCGCTGGTGCTCGCGGGCCGCTGAGACCGGCGTGGGTTTGTCCGAGACGTGATGCGGGCGTGGGCCGCGACATCTAGACTGGAGGACGCCCCGATCGGCGACCGGCCGACGGACGGGAGAGTGTTTACGTGGCAGTCATCGATGTTCCGGGTTTCGTCGCCGATCTCAAAGATCATGCGACCGATCACCAGTTTCACATCCACGACGAGCGCCACTTCATCGAGACCTATTCCATGCGCCAGGCCTGGGAGGTTGACCTTCATCCCGAGCAAGCCTGTGGCGGCCCGCTGGACCTTCATCTCTCCATCGATCTTGATCCCCGCACCGTCCTGGCCTTCGAGGATCACCTGATGACGCTGCCCGAGGACGCCGAGCCGACCTCGGGTCTGACCCTTCCCCTCGTGCTGACGTGGGTGCTGCCGCCCCTGGCCGAGGCCCCTGATCTGCTGGTTTTGGCCACCGAATTAGCCGGTGTGGGCGGAGCCGATCTACCGCTCAAGGTGGCGGCCATCGATTCCACCGCCGAGGTGACGGACGCCTCGGAACGCACCCTGTCCATCACCGCCCCGCTGGAACTCGGTCTCGACGACCTGTTCATGCATCGGGAGTCGCTGTGCGAGATCTTCGATCGCTGCTATCAGGTCAGCGAGTTCCTGCTCGACCGCGCTCCGGTGTGGCTGGGCGAGATCTGATCCGTCTCTCGGCCCCGTCTGCGGACACCGCCCTATCTCCGGACACGACGCCGTCCGGCGACAAGGCCCGGGCGTGAGCCGGCAACGCAATCGCCGGCAACGCAAACCCCGGCGCCGGTCCGACGCCGGACCGCCACCGGAACCCGGTCCGGAATTCGAGCAGTTCCGCCGACGACTGTCGTACCCGTCCGAGCTGCCGATCACCGACCACCGGGATGAGCTGTTGGAGCTTCTGGCCTCCGAACAGGTGCTCATCGTCGCCGGTGAGACCGGCTCGGGCAAGAGCACCCAGCTTCCCAAGTTGTGTGTGGAGGCCGGCCGGGGCTCCAAGGGCTTGATCGGCCACACCCAGCCCCGGCGGTTGGCGGCCCGCTCCATCGCCGAACGTGTCGCCGAGGAAACCGACACCGCGGTGGGCGACATGGTGGGCTACGCCGTGCGGTTCAACGATCGGATCGGTGCCGCCACACGGATCAAGCTGATGACCGACGGCATTCTGCTGGCCGAACTCCAACGGGACCGGCTGCTCCGGCGCTACGACACCATCATCATCGACGAGGCCCACGAGCGGAGCCTCAACATCGATTTCATCCTTGGCTATCTCAAACAGATTCTGCCCAAACGCCCCGACCTGCACGTGGTGGTCACCTCGGCCACCATCGACACCGAGCGGTTCTCCCAGCACTTCGACGGCGCACCGATCGTCGAGGTGTCGGGCCGGACCTATCCGGTGGAGCTGCGGTACCGGCCCTACGACGAACCGGCGGCCTACGATGACCGGGCCGGGACCGGGGACGGCGCGGAACCGCTGTCACAGACCGAGGCCATCGCCCGAGCCGTACAATCGCTGATCCGGGAGGGTCCCGGCGACATCCTGGTGTTCCTGCCCGGCGAGCGCGACATCCGGGAGACGGCCGAAGCCTTGGTCGAACTCAATTTTCACGACGTCGAGATCTTCCCCCTGTTCGCCCGGCTGTCGGCCGCCGACCAGCATCGGGTCTTTCGCCCCCATCCCGGTCGTCGCATCGTCCTGGCAACCAATGTGGCCGAGACCTCGGTCACCGTTCCCGGCATCCGTTCTGTCATCGATCCCGGGACGGCCCGGATCTCCCGCTACAACAAGCGGACCAAGATGCAGCGTTTGCCCATCGAACCGATCTCCCAGGCTTCGGCCGACCAGAGGGCGGGGCGCTGTGGCCGAATCGGGCCCGGCATCTGCGTCCGCCTTTACAGCGAGAGCGATTTCGAGGCCAGGGACGAGTTCACCGAACCCGAGATCCAGCGCACCAACCTGGCCTCGGTCATCCTCCAGATGGCGGCCCTCGATCTGGGCGACATCGACTCGTTCCCGTTCATCGATCCCCCCGATCACCGCTCCATCGGCGACGGCATCGCCCTGCTGGAGGAACTCGACGCCCTCGACCCCGAACATGCCGGCACCCGGGACTGGCTGACCCCCATGGGCCGGGAACTGGCCCGCCTTCCCGTCGACCCCCGGTTCGCCCGCATGCTGATCGAGGCCGCCGACCACGGAGCGCTGGCCGAAGTGCTGATCATCGTGGCCGCACTGTCGATACAGGATCCTCGGGAACGACCTCGTGACGACGACGGCCAGGCCACCGCTCTGCACCGCCGTTTCGAGAACGAGGACTCGGATTTCCTTACCCTGCTCACCCTGTGGCGCTACCTGGAGAAGCAGCGATCGACGCTGTCGGCCAACCAATTCCGCAAGCTGTGCCGTCGCGAGTTCCTCAACCACAACCGAGTCCGGGAGTGGCAGGACACCCGCAACCAGCTGCAACAGATGACCAGGGAGCTGGGCTACACCACGAGCGGCAACCGGGCCGAGGCCGACACCATCCACCGCTGCCTGCTGTCGGGGCTGCTGTCCCACGTCGGGCTCAAGGACGCCGGCTCCGACAAGGCGGGCAGGTCGTCCAGGGGTCGCGGTCAGGAGCGCCGACCACCGGTCGAGTTCCTCGGAGCCAGAGGCAGCCGGTTCCGGATCGCACGCACCTCCACCCTGGCCAAGAAGGCCCCCAACTGGGTGATGGCCGCCGAGCTGATCGAGACGAACCGGTTATGGGCTCACACCGTGGGGCCGGTCGACCCCCGATGGATCGAGGAACTCGGCTACTACCTGGTCACCAGGAGCTATGACACCCCGATCTGGAGTGCGGTCGACGGCGTGGCCTACACCATCGAGCGGGTCACGCTGTACGGACTGCCCGTGGTGTCGGGGCGGCGGATCACGGTTGGCTCGGTCAATCCGGCCCAGGGTCGGGAGCTGTTCATCCATCACGCCCTGGTCGAGGACGAGTGGAACGCCGATCACGACTTCGTGGTCCACAACCGGGAGCTGCGAGCCGAGCTGGCCGAGCTGGAACAACGAGCTCGACGCCGCGATCTGACGGCCGAGAACCAGGCCCTTCACGCCTTTTTCGATCATCGGCTGCCCGACGACATCACCTCGGCCGCCCACTTCGACGCCTGGTGGCGAACCATGCGCGAATCGGACCCCAGGCTGCTCCACCTCAGCGTCGATCAGCTCCTGGCCGAGGGAGCCGAACTGGCCGATCCGACCGACTTCCCCGACTTCTGGACGATCGAAGGCGGGGCCGACGGGAGCGGGCCGAGGCTGGAGCTCGCCTATGAGTTCGACGGGGCGAGCCCGCGGGACGGACTCAGTGTGCACGTGCCGGTGGAGGTGCTGAACCAGCTGGAGGCCACCCCGTTCGAGTGGTCGGTACCGGGCTACCGACGAGAGCTGCTCGAGGCCCTGATCCGTTCACTCCCCAAATCGATCCGCAAGGACCTTGCCCCTATAGGCCACACCGTCGACCGAGTCCTGAAGAAGCTCCACAGCGGTGATCGGAACACGGGCGATCGTCCGCCTGCCGTGGTCCTGACCCGGATTCTCGGCCCCATGACCGGGGTCGAGATCTCACCGGAGGATTTCGACTGGCATCGGGTGCCCGATCATCTCCGGCCAACGTTCCGGGTCATCGACGCCGATCGACGGCTGCTGGCCGAGGGCAAGGACCTCGCTGCGGTCAAGGACCTCATGGCCACCCACACAAGAGAGGCCATTTCCAAGCTGTCGGCCCGCTCCACCAACCTCGAGCGTTCGGGCATCGTCACCTGGGATTTCGGCTCGTTGCCATTGGTGGTCGAGCCTCGAGGCACCAACATCAAGGCCTATCCCGGCCTGGTCGACGACGGTGATTCAGTGTCGATCCGGCTGTTCCCGACCGACCACGAGCAACACGAGGCGACCTGGCCGGGGGTTCGGCGTCTACTGCGCCTGCATGTCGGTTCGCCGGTGCGGACCTTGGATCGGTTGCTGGACCGGCACACCAAGTTCGCTCTGGTCAATCCGCCGGTGCAATCCAAGGTCGACTGGTACAACGACGCCATCGACTGCGCACTCGACGAGATCATGGTGGAGGCGGGCGGGCCACCCCGTGATGAGATCGGCTTCGAACGCCTTGTGGCCACCGCCCGAAGCCGGCTGGGTGACGATCTGGCCGCCGTGGCCCGGATCATGGATCGGTTGGTCCCCGGCTTGGTCGACCTGAAAGTGCGAATCGAGCGCCTGGAGTCATCCGACGGCCTCGGGCCGTCGGCGGCCGATGCCATCGCCCACAGCCGCAGACTGGCCTATCCCGGCCTGTTGACCGGATTCGGCATGCCCAGGCTCGACGACCTCGTCCGCTATGTCGATGGCCTCAACCACCGGATCGACAAGCTGATCGAGAACCCCGAGCTCGATCTGCGCAAGACGGCGGAGTTGATCGGCGTAGAGCGTCGGCACGCCGATGAGGTGGCCCAACGTGGCCTCACACCCACGCTGGAAGACCTGCAGTGGCAGCTCGAGGAGCTGCGCCTGGCCACGTTCGCCCAGCAACTGCGAGACCCGAAAGGCGCCAAGGTGAGCGCTCGGCGCATCGAGCGGGCACTTGGCGCCATGGCCGACTGACAACGGCCCGCAGATCGGCCGGGGTCAACGGCCGGCCGTCACAAGACCGGCATCGGCGACGACTGACAATGGCTCAGGTGTCGTACGCGGCGTGGACGGACACGGCATAGTCGCCGCCCTCGACGAACTTGTCGCCGTCCCACGACGCATAACGCTCCACAAGATGAAGATTGGCCCCTTTGCACCAAAGGTCGTAGCCCTCGAGGTCAAAGGCGGGAGCAAACTCGGTGCCGGTGATCAGGTAGCCCCCGTTGACCAACGCCGTAGCCAGGTTCGGCACAATCAGGTGGCGACGGGGCGGCTCGGCGTAGACCAGGACGCTGCCGGCCATGACGATGGCATCGAAGGGCCGGTCGAATCGCACAGAACTGAGGTCGGCCAACATCCAGGTGACGTCATCCGACTTCGGCCTGGCCAGCTCCAGCATGTCGGAATCGTTGTCGACACCGACGACGTCGTGGCCTCGAGAGGCCAGCTCGACGCCTACTCTGCCGGTCCCGCAGCCGGCGTCCAGCACACGTTTGGCCCCGGATCCGGCCAGGAACCGCTCAACGAAGTCGGCCTCACCGTGAATTCGCCGCCCGTCAGCCGCCATCTGCTGCCATCGGGCTTCGTACTCGGTCAGATCGTTCTGTTCTTTCCACTTCCGCCAGCGCTCACTGGCCCGGCCCGGACCGCGGCGAGCGGGGTTGTAGACGCGCACAGGAGATTGGGATTGCACGATCTACAACTGTAGCGAAGAAGCGCGAGGACCGATGTCGCTCAGCCTTGGAGGCGGGCGAACAGTTCGACCTTGGCCTCCTCGAAGTCCTCTTCGGAGATCAGACCGGCAGCCCGGCGCTTGTGCAGATCTTCGACCAACGTCAAGAGCTCATTGGGCGAAGGCTCGCCATCACCGGAGACCATCTCAATGACGTCACCCGCCTCGTTGTTCATGTCTTCGCTGTCATCGGCTTTGCGGCGACGGCGGGCGGCACGCTTATGGGCCGCCCGTTCCTTCTTGGCCTTGTCCCGCTGCAACTTGGCGAAGCTCGATCGTTGTTTGGCCATGGCGAGCTCCCTGTCGTCGGTATCTGGAGATTCTGAGAAAATCTGGTCACTTCCACCGGCCGTGCCGGTGGGCGATCATCAATCGTAGAGGCAGTTCCACAGCAAATGACCGAACGTTTCGAAGATGTGGCATTTCTCTCACCGTTGCACGACGTTTGGGCCATTTCGACCACACAAAGAACGAAAGTTGTTCCCTTGCAGGCCCCCGATGGCCGGGAATATGCTTCCGACCCCGGCGTGGGATGGGCTTGCCTGTGCGTAGCCCACTATGGTCGGCACCATGATCGAGCGAGCCCCTTTCGGCCGGACCGGCCACCGATCCAGTCGTGTCATCTTCGGTGCGGCCGCCCTCGGAGCCATGAGCCAGGATCGGGCCGACACAACCCTGGCCCAGGCCGTCGAGGCCGGTGTCAACCACATCGACACCGCCTTCTCCTATGGCGAATCGGAGGTCCGTCTGGCTCCGTTCCTGGCCGACCATCGTGCCGATGTGTTCCTGGCCACCAAGACCGAGGAGCGATCCGGGGCAGGAGCCAGAGCCGGCCTCGAACACAGCCTCCGGCGTCTCGGAGTCGACACCGTGGATCTGATCCAGCTCCACAACCTGGTCGAGGAGGGCGAATGGCGTCAGGCCTTCTCGCCCGGGGGCGCGGTCGACGCCCTGGCCCGGGCTCGTGACGAAGGGCTGTGCCGCTTCATCGGCGTCACGGGCCACGGACTCCGCATCCCCTCCATGCACCTTCGGTCGCTCGCCGAATTCGACTTCGATTCGGTCCTGTTCCCTTACAACCACTCCCTACTCACCATCACCGCCTACCGGGATGACGTGGAGCAATTGATCGCTCACGCCGTCCAGCGAAACGTGGCATTGCAGACCATCAAGTCCATTGCCCGGGGCCGATGGTCGTCACCTTCGGACGGGGTGTTCAGCTGGTACGAACCATTGACCGATGAAGGGGCCATTACCCGGGCCGTGCACTTCGTCCTGGGCCGGACGGAGTTGTTCCTGAACTCCACCAGCGATGCCCGGCTGCTGCCGCTGGTGTACCGTGCGGCCGGCACCGTGGCAGACGCCGATCCCGGCTCTGTTGCCATCGACCCCGATGCCGAGCCGTTGGCCGCCGACCGGGACCGCTTCGGCATCCAACCCCTGTTCGACGGCAACCAACTGGAGCGGATCTAGGTGCGGCGGAACGGCAGCCTGAGGCTCGGTCTTCCGGTCGAAACACTCGCAGGAGCTGAGCAGTGTTGGATGATCCAATCGAAAAAGGAACCCAGATGCTGATCATCGCCGGAACCCTTCATACTGATCCCGACCATCGGGACGAGCTGATGTGGAGGGCCCAACCCATGATCGAGGCGTCACGCCGAGAGGGGGGCTGCCGTGACTACACCTTCACCCTCGACGGCCACGATCCGTCTGCCATCCGCCTGTTCGAATTGTGGGACAGTGAGGAGGCATTGGCCGCCCATGCCGCCAGCGACCACATGGCCCGCTGGCTCCTGCAGTCCAAGGATCTGGTGACGGGTCGCTCCCTCACCGTCTACACCGTCGCCGATCAACGACCCCTGTAACGACACGCTGCCGACGGGAAACCTGTTCCCAGCCGAGGACTCACCATGACCCGATCCACCGACCGCCGACCCCATGAGATCGAACGAGAACGCTCGGGGATGCCCAACCCACTGTTCCCCGACTTCTGGACCCGGCCATCGACGGCCATCGACGCCGATATGCAGACGCTGCGCAACGCCGGCGGTGTCACCTTCCACAACGAGCCCGAGATACCACCCGAAATCCCCCTCCCCAGGGGTCCGGGAAGCTGGGTAGTGGTCAACCATGGCGACATTCTGCACGTGTCCAAGCACGCCGAGATCTTCTCCTCTGCCCAGGGAATAACCCTGCTCGACGCACCGCCCGAGATCAACGAGTACTTCAACTCCATGATCGCCATGGACGATCCCCGGCACGCCCGCCTTCGGCGCCTGGTCTCCGCCGGATTCACACCCCGCATGCTGAATCGGTTGGAGGACACGGTGCAGGAGGTGGCGGCCTCCATCATCGACCGGATCCAGGACCGGGGCGAAGTCGACTTCGTGGTCGACGTGGCCGCTGCATTGCCGCTCAAGATCGTGTGCGATCTCATGGGTATTCCCGAATCGCACTACGAGTTCGTGTTCAGCCACACCAACGTCATCCTCGGAGCGGGCGACCCCGAGTACGTGTCCTCGGCCGAGGACAGCCTGCAGGCTCTGATGACGGCGGGCGAGGAGCTGACCGGGCTCATGAAGGATGTGGCCGAATCGAAGGCCGGCGGTGACGGCACCGACCTGACCAGCGTGCTCGTCAACGCCAAGCTCGACGACGACCAGCTCAGCCCAGCCGACATCGGCAGCTTCTTCATCCTGCTGGTCGTGGCCGGAAACGAGACAACCCGAAACGCCGTCAGTTGGGGTTTGAAGTTTCTCACCGACAACCCCGATCAGCGCCGGCGGTGGCAATCGGACTTCGAAACCCTTGCCCCCTCGGCGGTGGAGGAGATCGTTCGGCTGGCCAGCCCCGTTACCTATATGCGTCGAACGACCACCCGGGGCACGGTAATAGGAGGACGGGAGATCCCGGCCGGCGACAAGGTCTGCATGTTCTACTACGCGGCGAACCGCGACCCCGGCGTGTTCACCGATCCGGCCCGATTCGATGTCGGCCGGGATCCCAATCAGCACGTCGGCTTCGGCGGACCCGGACCTCACTTCTGCCTCGGCGCCCACCTGGCCCGCCGGGAGATCACGGTGATGTTCCGGGAGTTGTTCCGCCGGCTTCCCGACATCGAGGCGGCTGGAGACCCCGATCTGCTGCTGTCCAGCTTCATTCGAGGGGTGAAGCACCTCCCGGCCCGCTTCACGCCGGTGTCGTAGCACCGGCTCAGGCTCGGGCCCGCAACACCTCCAACGCCTCGTCGGCGTGGGTGGTCATGTTGGTTTCGCTTTTGACCACGGCCAACACGGTGCGGTCGGTGTCGATCACGAAGGTGGCCCGCTTGGTGGGCAGCGGTCCGAATCGGGTCAACCCGAACTGCTTGGCTACCGCTTTGTCCGAATCGGACAGCAGAGGAAAACCCAGTCGGTTGGCTTCGTCGAATTCCTTTGCCGATCAGACCGATCGGTCGACACTCCCACAATCGAGGCTCCCAGTTCGGCGAATTCGGAGCGCAGGTTGCGAAAGTGACAGCTTTCCTTGGTTCAACCCGGGGTCATGGCCTTGATATAGAAGTACACCACCAACGGCCCCGACTCGAGCAACGAGTCCAGGCTGACGGGCCGGCCATCCTGGTCGTCCAGGGTGAAGTTCTCGACACGATCTCCGACGTCCATACGGTCCTTTACATGGTTGGGGCGATGACGGATTCGACGCCACGAAGGGTTCGCTGTCGACCCACCGGACGATTCGGGGGTTCACGCCGGTGACAGGGCGGCCAGCGCTGCCTCGGCGGCGGCCAGGTCCCTGCGGGCCACCTCCAGCAACTCGCGGGTCTCGGCCACCAGCTCGGGCTTGGCGTTGTTGACATAGCCGGGGTTGGCCAGCCGCTTCTCGAACCCCATGATCTGATTCGACTTGCCATCGATCAGCTTCTGTAGCCGGGCTCGCTCGGCGTCCACATCCAGCGCGTCGACCAGACCGGAGATCAGCACCTCGTGGCCCTCGAACGCCAGGGGGCTGGCACCGGGTGGACGTTCGTGGTCCTCAATGGCCAGCACTTCGGCCACACCGGCCAGCGTCTCCACCGTTCCCTCCGCCTCGGCGATCAGGGCACGAACCGGAACGGGGGCATGAACAGTGATCTGCTGGCGGGGCTTGACGTTGCGCTCGGAGCGAATGGTGCGGATCTGGCCCACCAGTTGGTCGGAGCGGTCGAACGTGGACACGATCGTCGGATCGGCCACCGAATCGTCAACCGCCGGCCAGGCCGCTGTCGCAATCAGCGGTGCCGACGGTAGGTGCACGCCCTTGATGTCGCCGGACCGGACGGCACTGACATGGCTCCACAGGGCTTCGGTGACGAACGGGGCCACCGGATGCAACAGCCGCAACGCCGAGTCGAGCACCGCCCCCAGGACGACCTGCTGGGATGGGTTGTCATCGATGGTGGGCTTGACCGCTTCGAGATAGCGGTCGCAGACGTCGCGCCAGATGAAGTCATAGAGCGTCTCGGCGTAGAGGTTGAACTGATAGCGGCCAAGGGCCGACTCGACAGCGTCGATGGTTTGAGCCAACCGGGTGATGATCCATCGATCGACGAAGGTCACACCACCATCGGAGGCATCGGCCGAGGCCGAGAGGTCCACCACTCCCCCGTCCAGATCTGGGCTGATGCGGCCCAGCGCGAACCGAGTGGCGTTCCAGACCTTGTTGGCGAAGTTTCGGCCGAGATCGAACTTTGGAGAGGTGTTGCGAGCCAGCGGCAGCTCATCCGATGGCTCGACCTGGCCTACCGCCACGCCGTAGGCCGACACCATCTTCTTGTCGGGATCCGACGGCGATGACTGGATGGGTGCGGCCACCACGTGGCCGGCCGGGGTGGTCATGAACTCGGGGGTGAACGTCTCGCTGGTGTAGGGACAGATCATGTCCACCGGCATGCGAACATCCTGGGTATCGGTGGTCATCTGAACCAGTGTGAAACGCAGGGCATCGGCCCCATGGCTGTGGATGATGTCCCGGGGGTCGAGTCCGTTGCCCAGACTCTTGGACATTTTCTGACCATGGCCATCCTGGATCATGGCGTGGATGAACACGTCGTCGAACGGCAGCCGGCCATCCAGGAAGTAGCGGTTGAACATCACCATGCGGCTGACCCATAGGGTGATGATCTCCCGGGCGGTCATGAGCACCGACGTCGGGTTGTAGCTATCCAGCAGGCCCTTGGTTTCCGGGTAGTCCTCGGGCCAGGGCCAGCCCATGGTCGACATCGGCCACAGCCCGGACGAGAACCAGGTATCGAGCACGTCGGGATCCTGGTTGTAGCCGGCCGCCTCAAGCCGTCCGACCAGTTCCTCCTCGGTCGTGGTGACCCCGGCGAGGCGTTTCATGGTGGCCTGGGGAGCCACACACACCGCCTCCTCGACCTCGTGCTCGGTAATCCTGCGCACCTGATGCACGGCCCCGTGGCCGGTCCAGTCGCTGTCAACCGTTCGCGGCTCGTCGATGCCGGCGCCCTGGAGGGCGGCTCGGACCAGGTCGTCGGCCTCGGCCAGCGGCCTCACCCGGAGCCAGACGGGAATGCGATGGCCCCACCACAGCTGGCGGGAGATGCACCAGTCACGGATGTTGGCGTGCCAGGCGTGGTAGGTCCGGGCATAGCGATCGGGGTGAAACGTCATGGCGCCGTCACCGGTGTGGCCGCTCCGAGGACCAACACCGTCGGGCAGAGGCGGTGACTGGTCGGGATCCTGGGCCCGCAGCGCACTCCCTCGCAGGCGGTCGTCGGTCACGGCCACGAACCATTGATCGGACAGCCAAGGCTCGATGGGGACGTGGCTGCGATAGGAGTGACCAACGGAGTGGCGGTAGTCGCGAATCCCCTCCAGCAGGCCGTGGGCGTCGAACCAGGCCACGATCTCGGCCCGGGCCTCCTCCCGACTGAGGCCAACGAAGCGGCGGGCCTCGTCGGAGACGTCGTCCCAACCGTGATCGGCGGAAATGGTGCCGTCGGGTCCCATGACGTTGATGACATCGAGGCTCTTTCGGACGCCGATGTCCCAGTCGTTGGGGTCGTGGGCCGGCGTCACCTTCAGGAAACCGGTGGCGTACTGGGCCTTGGTGTCGGCGGAATCAGGATCGGCCATGACCACGTAGTCGTCTTCCACGATGGGGATGAGGCGATCGACGATGGGCAGCCGGACCTGCTTGCCTTGCAGGCCGGCGGCCCGGGGGTCGGCCGGGTTGACGGCCACTGCAGTGTCGCCCAGCATGGTTTCGGGGCGGGTGGTGGCCACGGTGACGTGACCGGAGCCATCATCCAGTGGGTACCGCAGGTACCACATGTGGCCGACCACGTCCTCCATCTCCACTTCGTCATCGGACAGGGCGGTCTGGGTGGCCGGATCCCAGTTGACGAGGCGTTTGCCTCGATAGATGAGGCCGTCGGCGAACAGTTGATAGAAGGCGTGGCGAACCGCCGTGGCGCACATCTCGTCCATGGTGAAGCGGGTTCGGTCCCAATCACAGGACGCTCCCATGGCCAGGAGCTGATCGATGATGACGGCCTCGTACTCGTCCTTCCACTCCTGGGTCTTGGCAACGAATGCCTCTCGTCCCAGGTCCACCCGACGGATGCCCTCTGCCAGCAGGCGCTTTTCCACCACGGTCTGGGTGGCGATACCGGCATGATCGGTGCCCGGCATCCACAGGGTCTTGTCACCCTTCATACGGTGATAGCGGATGAGCACATCCTGCAGCGTGTTGTTGAGGGCGTGACCCAGGTGAAGGGCGGCGGTCACGTTGGGGGGAGGAATCACGATCGAGTAGCGGCTCAGACCCTGCTCGACCACCGACGGGGCGGCCCCCACCTTGGCGGTGCGCCAGCGATCGGTGATTTCGGCCTCGACCACCGACGGGTCGTAGGCCTTCGGCAACTCCTCGACAGATCCTCTATCGTTCATCACCTTTGAGACTAGAGCGAATCCACTCCACCCTGACCGGTTTTCCCCTCGGGGCTGTGCCATCACCTCCGCCATGGAAGCCCGAGATCGCCTACCGGCGCCGTCCACTCGTCTTGGCACCGCCCTGGACAGCGAATACCCTGATATTGATTGAGGGAAACTGCTAGAGGGCAACTCGCTGAGCGGCGTGCGGGAGTAGTCATGTCTTTACAGTCCGTCACCACTGGTTTTGTCGGACCGGATGCCAAGATCCGCTTCGAAGACTGGACAGGTGCCACATGGGGGCCATCGAACGCCCCGGTCGTGCTCCGGTTCAACGGGCCTGAAGCAGTGCAGTATCTGGCCCGAAGCCCGGGGGAACTCGGGTTCGGCCGGGCCTATGTGTCCGGCGCCATGGATATCGACGGCGATATCTGGACATTGCTGAATCTGGGCCGGGATCTGGGCGGCATTCGATTCAGCACCGAACAGATTCGAGACCTCTTCTCGGTCATCGGCTGGGACGGTCTGCGCCACCGACCCGAACCTCCCCCGGAGGAGCTGCCACGCCGGTCACGATTCCGGTCCCACACCAAGAAGCGGGACAGGGAGTCGGTCTCCCACCACTACGACGTGTCGAACGACTTCTACCGAATGGTGCTCGGACCGTCATGGGTGTACTCGTGCGCCGTGTTCGAGCATCCCGAGGACAGCCTCGAGCAGGCGCAGGCCAACAAGCTCGAATTGATCTGCCGTAAACTGGGCCTGCAGCCCGGAATGCGCCTGCTCGATGTCGGCTGCGGCTGGGGGACGATGGCGCTCCATGCCGCCCGCCACTACGACGTCGACGTGGTCGGCATCACCATCTCCCAGAATCAGGCCGAACTGGCTCGACAGCGCGTGGTCGAAGCAGGCCTGAGTCATCGCATCGAGATCCGCGTTCAGGACTACCGAGATGTGAACGACGGCCCCTACGACGCCATCAGCTCGATCGGCATGTTCGAACACGTGGGCATGGCCAATCTCAAGCGGTACTTCGAGACGCTGCGACAACAGCTTCGCCCGTCGGGCCGTCTACTGAACCACCAGATCGGGCGCAAGCCCTTGGAGCCGAGTCGAATCCAACAGCGTTATCGCAACGCCGTGGCCCGCAACGGTTTCATCAACCGCTACGTCTTTCCCGACGGCGAGCTGCACGAGGTGGGCACGATCGTCTCGGCTATGCAGGAGTTGGGGTTCGAGGTTCGTCACATGGAAAGTCTTCGCGAGCACTACGCCATGACGTTGCGGCAGTGGGTCACCAACCTGGAGAACAACTGGGATGCCGCCGTGGCCGAGGCCGGCGAGGGCAAGGCCAGGGTCTGGCGTCTGTACATGGCGGCCACGTCGGTCAACTTCGCCAACGGCCACAGCCAGGTCCACCAGATCCTCGGCACTACGACACCGCTTTCCGGCTCGGAAATGGGTCGAAGCGGCATGCCCCTGCGCTATCGGTGGACCGACAACCTCGACCGTGCCGGGGGACAGCCGACCATCGACCTCGACCACCTGTCCCCCTCCAGACACAAACCCATGGCCGACTCCGCCCCCTAACCCCGAACTTTGAGCCGCCCACGACCCGTTCTCGGGTCGTCCAGCGCTCAAAGTTCATGTTGACGGCGCCCTACCGGTTGGGCCCGACGTTTCGGCCCGTGGCCGAAACTCGAGTTTGCCGCCTTCGGCGGCCAAACGTGGGCCCGCCGGGGTTCGAACCCGGGACCGAGCGATTATGAGTCGCCTGCTCTAACCACTGAGCTACGGGCCCTCGTGTTCGAGCATCTTACCGCTTCCAGGGTGATCTCCCGGATGCTGTCACCCGCCGGGGAGGGGCCGATCGGAAACGGCTCGATGTTGTCATCACCCAACCGTTGGGCAACCATGGGGCCGCTATGGAATCGACATCGCACGGCCCGCTCCACGGAGTTCGGATCATTGACCTGACCACCGTGGTCATGGGACCGCTGGCCACACGGGCACTGGGTGACCTCGGAGCCGACATCATCCGGGTCGAATCGCCAGGGGGCGACTTCATGCGGGACTTCGACCCCAAGAAGTCACCAAAAATGGGGGCGTTCTTCATGAACGTCAACCGCAACAAGCGCTCCATCGTGCTCGATCTCAAGACCGACCTGGGCCGGAACGCCCTGCTCGACCTGACCGAAACGGCCGACGCCTTCGTCACCAACCTGCGACCCAAGGCCCTGGCCGGCCTACGGGTGACCGATGCCGACCTTCGGCCTCGACGGCCCGATCTGGTCTACTGCTCGGCCACCGGCTTCGGTAGCGATGGACCGTACGCCTCCAAGGCGGCCTACGACGACGTCATCCAGGCCGCGTCGGGATTTGCCTCCATGTTCGCCTGGCTCGGTGACCAGCCGGCCTTCGCCCCTTCCGTCGTGGCCGACAAGGTGGCGTCGCTCCACATCACCTATGCCGTACTGGCCGCTCTCTACCGCCGGGCCACCACCGGCGAGGGTGACTTCATCGAGGTCCCCATGGCCGAGTCGATGGCGACCTTCAACCTTGTGGAGCATCTGTCCGGCCACACCTTCATCCCACCGGTGGGCGAGTTCAGCTATCTCCGCCTGCGCACCAGGCATCGGCGTCCCCGCCGATCGGCCGACGGGTGGGTCTGCATACTGCCCTACAGCGACCAGAACTGGCGGGACTTCTTCCGACTCGGCGGCCTGAACGACGCGGCCGACGATCCCCGGTTCGCCACTGTCAATTCGCGGATCACCCATGTCGACGAGCTCTACAGCCTGCTCGACGAGGTGGTGAAAACCCGAACCACGGCCGAGTGGATGGAGCTGTGCGATCAGCACTCCATCCCCGCAGTCCCCGTGGTCGACCTTGAGCAGATCGGCGACGATCCCCATTACCGGAAGGTCGGCCTGTTGGAAGAGCACCTACATCCCACCGAAGGTCCGTACCAGGTCACCCGAGATCCGCTCCTGTTTCGCTCCGGTTCGCCCGGGCTCCATCACCATGCGCCCAACCTGGGCGAACACACCGCCGAGATTCTGGCCGAGATCGGCTACGGCGAGGATCGCATCGAGCAAATCCAAGCCCAGAACTCCGATCGGTGACCGAGCAGGACCGTCAACACTGGGACAAGCGATACCGGGCTACCGGGGTCGCGCCGTCCATCGAGCCGTCGGCGTTCCTGACCGATCACCTCGACCTGGTTCCGAGGACCGGAGCAGCGCTCGAGATCGCTTGCGGCCGGGGTCGAGGCTCGCTGTGGATGGCGTCGATCGGTCTGGACGTGCTCGGTGTGGATGTGTCGCCCGCGGCGATCGATCTGGCCCGCCGAGGTGCCGACCGGTTCGGGCTGGCCGACCGATGTCGGTTCGAGGTCCACGATCTCGACACGGGCCTGCCGGATCCGGCTTGGTCCGCCGATTCGTTCGACATGATCCTGTGCCACCTCTTCCGCGACCCTGCGTTGTACGGACAGATGGAAGCCCGACTGGCTCCCGGCGGGCTGCTGGCCGTAGTCGTGCTGGCCGCGCCCGACGGCAAGGGCGGCGGCTACCGGGCCGAACCGGACGAGCTGACCCGGGCCTTCGGCACGTTGGAACTGCGCGATCACGGAGCGGACAGTGGCCGACTCTGGTTGGTGGCGACACGACCAAGACCGCAGGCACCGAGTTCGTAGATAACCGACGATAGAGTCGTCTCTTCGACGCAGTGCACGCCAGGGAGGGGAGCCGGTGAGCGGACAACAGAACGACAGCGACGTGGAGGCACTCGGGTCCCAACGGCCCAAGCAGGGAGACGGCGGAACCGACAGCACTGCCCAACTCGACACCGGATTGGCCGAGTCATACGCCAACGACCACGACACCGACCCGGCAGACGATGACGAAACCGCTCACCGGATCGATGACGGGACCAGGCGGCGACTGCCCCGCACCCTCGTCGCCGGCATTGCGGCGGCGTTGATCATCGCCGGAGGATTGGTGTTCCTCGTCCTGAACGGCTCGGGAGCGGACATGGACTACGACTCGAACTTGGCCATGATCCGGACCCACAGTGGCCGCAATACCGCGCTCGACGAGTCGCCGTTCCGCGACGTCCCGATGGACGACCTCGACATCTCCGACTCCTCGCCGTTGCTCGGCCCCCGCACCGACTACCTCAACAACCCCAACGGCAACCCCGAGCAGGCCTTCCCCGTCGAGGCCGGCGGGCAGTTCCGGACCTCGTGCGAATTCTCCCACTTCGCCTACGATGACCCGCTCGTCCATCCCGACCAGCCGGGCCGGGCACACCTGCACATGTTCTTCGGGAACACCGACATCAACGCCTTCTCCACCTACGAGACCATGCGCGACTCCGGCTCCAGCACTTGCAACGGGCAGGAGCTGAACCGCACCGGCTACTGGGCGCCGGCAATGATCGACGGCGATGGCAATGTTCGCATCCCCGAGCGGGTGGTCGTCTACTACAAGGGGGAGGGGCTGTCGAACGCCTCGAACTATCCCGAGTACGACGACGTCGGCGCCAAGGTGTACGAACCACGCATGGCCAATATCGCGTCCCAGCCCCGCTCGGTGCCCGAGCTGGCCACGTTCGACGGGGGCGAGAACGGCGAGTTCAACTTCGGCTGCACCAACAACTTCTCCCCCGCCCCGTTCGCCACCGGCGTCGGCGAGATCCCCAACTGCTCCGGCGACTACTGGCTCGAGACCGAGGGCCAGCAGTACCCGACCACCCGGACGGTGCTGGAGATGAAGATCATGTTCTGGAACTGCTATGTCCCCGAGGGCGAGGACAACGACTGGACCCGCTGGCAACCCTCCGGCAACACCCGCGGCTCCTGGTACTACTCGAACTGCGATGGCCAGGGCGGCCAGGCCCAAGGTTCTCCACCCTTGGGCGACAAGGATCACCATCCGAACCTCATCTACTTCGTCGACTACGTGGTCGAGCCCGGTGAGGACACCAGCACGTGGTTCCTGTCCTCCGACGTCGACGGCTCCGATCCCGACAATCCCCGCATGACCGGCCCCCCCGGTTCAACCCACCATGCGGACTGGTGGGGTGCCTGGCATCCCGACATCAATCAGGAGTTCATCGACAACTGTGTGAACTTCAACAACGCCCCGGAGCCCTCGGGGTGCGGGTCGGGGTATCTCAGCAACGGCGGACCCGACGGCAACGACCCGATTCCGGGCCGGGCCCTTCGCTACCGGGACCAGTACGACGTCCCGGGGAACACCGACAGCTACAAGGTGCCCCTGGCCACCCTGTTCGGCGAGTTGTGCGAGCCGCTGGATCCGGCCCACTCCTACGATCCCGAGGTTCCCATGACCGGCGGCTACTGCCGAACCTGAACCCGTCACCCGCCTCAACAGCGGGGTGGCGGCCATGCCGCAGACGTGCAGCGGTACTGCTGGCTCCCGGGCCTTGGAGGGTTTGAGCAGGCGATCGGATGCAGTTCGGGGAGCGGCCGTGCCGACCGGCGGCGCACACCATCTTGGAATCGCTTGCAGTACCCACCGTCCTGGGGTTTGATCGAATGGAGCCCCCTGGCCGTGGGCGATCCGACTGAAGGCGAGCGAAAGTCAAACCCCAACGACATGATCAGCGCAGAATCCACACCTGTGGCCCGGCAGCTTCGACCCGACGAGAGCTCACACCTCCCCGAGGTCGCCGTCGACCTCACCTCGGAGCTCCGATGGTTCTTCGATGAACGGCTCCCTGACGAGCTAGCCGCGTGGTTCACCAACGGTGCCTCGACCGGACTGACCGAAGTCCGATGGGACACCTATCGTCTCGACGGTGCGATCGACGTCGGCGTGAAACGACGCTTCAAGCAGCTACTGGAGCTGAAGGTCCGACAGGGCCCGCCGGAGACCTTTTCCATGACGCCGGGTTTGGACGGGTGGCTCGAAACCTGGCAGCGGTGGAGCCCGGCCGACGGCCGCGTCCATCTGAGCGAGGACACGAGGTGGATCGATGTTCACAAGACCGTCACCAAGCGACGCTTCGCCGGTGATGGCGATGAGCTGGAGCTGTCGGAGGACAACCGGGCCATGACTGGGCACGGCTGTGATGTCGAGATCGCCACCGTCTCGATCGAGGGTCGAACAGGCTGGACGTTCGCGTTCGCCGCCTTCGGTCCGGTTGACCGCCACCGGCCGCTACTCGAGCTGGCATGGGCGGCCCTTCTGGGCGGTGGTGCAGTCCCCACACCGCTACAACTTCACGCCGGCAACTCCTTCGGGTACCCGGCGTGGCTGTCGAAGGGGGGCTCGGACGACGCCCCCAACCCGGCGCAGGAATCAGAATGGCCGAACGAATCGAGATGATGGTGCCCGAATCGCCGTGGTCCGACAACATGGCGCCCAGCGGCTCCAACCTCTGCGATCATCGGCGACGGCCGCTCTGAAGGTCGAAGGAGGTCCTCCGATGACCGCGCCCAAGGCACCCTATCCGGCTTGGATCTATCGCCAGTCCGCAGTCGTTCCCTACCGCTGGAACAACGAGGAGCTCGAGGTCCTCATCATCTCGTCGTCGGGTGGCAAGCGTTGGGTTATACCGAAGGGAATCGTCGAGCCGGGCTTGAGCCCTGCCGAATCGGCGGCCGTTGAAGCGGGAGAGGAGGCCGGTGTCGAGGGCGACGTCGGGATCACGCCTCTCGGCCGCTATCGCTATCGCAAGTGGGGAGGGACATGCGAGGTAGAGGTGTACCCGATGGTGGTTCACCACGAGCTACAGGAGTGGCCCGAGTCGAATCGTCGCCGCCGGCGCTGGCTGCCGGTGGACAAGGCGGCGAAGAAGATCGATCGGAAGAACCTGCGCAAGCTGATTGCCCGGTTACCGAAGTCGGTCGAACCTCGACGAGACCAGGCTAGCCCTCGTTCGGCCACCGAGGCCGCCGAGGCGCCTCGCCTCGTCTACCTGTTGCGCCACGCCAAGTCGAGCTGGTCGAATCCCGACCTTGAAGATTTCGACCGGCCTCTGGCCCCGCGGGGCGAGCGGGCGTGCGAGGTCATGGCCGAGTATTTCCGATTGGCCGACATCCATCCTGGGCTGGTGGTCTGTTCGGCCGCGCTGCGCACCCGCCAGACTCTGGAACGTGTTCGGCCCGGCCTCGGGGAGAGCCCGGTGGTGCGGCACTACCGAGGCCTGTACCACGCCGGTCCGCAGGCGATGCTCAACCGGCTTCGCCGTACCCCCGACGATGTCCGGCGGGTCATGCTCATCGGCCACAACCCGGGCATGCAGACGCTGGCCCTACGCCTCGCAGGTGGCGGCGCCGAGGAGGACCTACATCGCCTCTCGGAGAATCTACCCACGGGAGCGCTCGCCATGCTCGTGCACCACGGCCACTCATGGGAGGATCTGGAGGAGGGAAGCTGCGAGCTGCACAGCGTCGTTGCTCCCCGGAATCTCGATGTCAGTTCGCTGAGCTGACAACGGTTACCTGGGCACGGCCTCGGCCGGGCCAAGGGCGACCGAAACCCCTGATGATCGTGTCACGCTTCGAGACGCCGGTCCCTGCCAGTGACCCGCCGACGTCCTTTTTCGAGATTGACCAGCGACGAAGTGGCCCGGCTAGGGTGTGGCCATGGGGAGCGACAAGATCGGCTTGAGTGGTGCCGATCTGCTGATCGCGCGTATGGCAGGGCCATGATCGACCCGCTGTGGCGTCACGCGCTCGGCGCCTGGCGGCGGGACCTGGTTGCCGCCCTGGCAATGAGCGCCGCCACCGTACTGCTGGTGGCAGCGGTTACGACTGGCACCCTGGTTGTTGCCGCCAGCGGGCAGGCGGCGCTGGAGACGGCCTTCGAGTCAGCGCCGACTGCAGCGAGAGCCGCCGGCGCGCCGTCGGTGTTGGTGGCGCCTGCGTCAGACGGCCAGATCGCGGAGAGACTGCGCAGCCGTCTTGCCAACTTGCCCGGGTTCACCGACCCCGCCCGCCGGCTCGTCTCGTTGCGCTACCGGATCGACCGGGGCTCAGGGGCCATCCGCCCCGTCGTGCGCCGTGAAGCGACGACCGCCGCCGCGGTGCTGTTTCACGAGAGCGGCGCTGTCGAGGGGTTGGAGGTGATCGCAGGACCGGATCCGAATGGCGACGTCTGGGTTTCCGACGTGGTCGCCGACCGTCTTGATCTGGAGCCGGGCGACGAGCTGGAGGTGGGGTTTGACCCCGTTGGCACGGCCGCGTCGCGTACGGCTGCCACGACGCGGGTCGCGGGTGTCTATGCAACGGTCGACGGAAGGCCCAGCGGTCCGCTGTCCGATCCGGCAGCAGACCTTCCCCCGGATCCGGACGATCTGTCGCGCCCGGCGGAGCTCGTGCTGGCCGATCTCGAGACGGTTCAGCGGCTCGGGGACGAGATCGAAGACCAGCAGTTCGACAGCTGGAGGGCAGCGCCCCTCGACGCCCCCCGAATCGAGGAGATGCGGGAGGCCTCCCGAGCGCTGGTGGCCCTCCGCGAAGATCTGTACGATACGACGTCGCCGCTGGGCGCGCTGATCTTCGAACGGTACGACGGTTCGGTCATCAGCCTGGCGACGGGGCTGCCCGGCCTCGTTCGTGGCGCGTCGGACACGGCGGAGGCGGTCGAGGGCCGCGTACGGACCGCGACGTGGACCGGTATCGTGCTCGCGCTTGGTGCGCTGGCGGGCGCCGCCGCGACCTATGCCCGCCGCCGCGACGATGTACTGCAACTCGAGGTGATCCAGGGCGCCAGCCCATCCGAGATCGCGTGGCGTGGGTTGCTGGAAGCTGCGCTGCCATTGATCGTCGGCGGGGTGGGCGGACGCATGCTCATGCCGGCGGCGGCGCGGGCGTTGCTGCCGGGATCTCGGCTTCCCTTGCCTGCGCTGGAGGCCCTGACGAACCTGACCGTGTCGGCGTTGGCACTGGGCGGGCTGGCAGTGCTGGTGGTGCGCGGCGGGGACGCGTGGCGCCGCCAGGCCCGCCTTGCCGGCGATGCCGAGCGGATGCCATCTGTGCCACTGGCAGGGCTGGTGACGACCGCTGCGGCCGTGGCGGTGATCGGGACGTTGCTGGGCGGAGCTCGTCCCGCAACCGACCCGCTGGCGGTTGCCCTGCCGCTTCTCGTTCTGGCCGCGGTCGGTGGGGTCGGGTTGCGGGCCGTCATGCAGCTGTTACCGGCGGCGAAACGGCCCCGCCGAGGGCCTTCGGCGGTGTGGCTGGCAAGCCGCCGCCTGACCGGTGGCAGCCGGCAACTCGTGTTGCTTGGGACCCTGCTGGTTGTTGCGGTGGGTATGGCGACCCACGTGCTGGTGCTGCGGGCCTCGGTCGCCGACGTGGTCGAGGACAAGGCGATTTCCATGGCGGGCGCCCGCACGGTGCTCGCCCCGCCCTCGCCCGCAGACGCCCCGGACGGAGTGCCGGGCACGGCAACGATCGTGTTCCGTGACCGCAGCGTGGCCTTGCAGCCTGGCAATCGGCGTGTGACGCTACTGGCGATTGATCCTCTGACGTTCGCTGACGCAGCGAGCTGGCCCAGCGGTGCGTCGCCCTCGCTGGTCGACGCGCTGAACGTGGACTCCGGCGGCGCCACCGCCCCGGTTCTGGCCGTGGGCTTCGATCGTCTGTCCGACTCCGGAACGCTCGAGCGGTTCGGCTGGTGGACGATCCCCTACGAGGTCGTCGCTCGACCCCCGGCGTTCCCCGGCGTCGACGAGGTGGGCGGCCCGATGCTCGTGATGTCCAAGGCTGAGATCTTCTCGCGGTTCCCCGGCGTCGACCCAGCCCGCATCGACAGCTCCGGTGACCCGGACGGGCCGTGGCGGACGGAGGTCTGGACCACGGCGGACCGGGCGGACGTGTTGACGGCGCTTACCCTGCCCTCGGGTGAGCTGCCGCTGGCGGCGCGGGTGGACCGGTCGATCGACGAGACTCTCGCTCTTCCGGTGTTCGTCTCGGTCCGGTGGGGGCTGACCGTCCTCGGGGCGCTCAGCGCGGTCGTCGTCGTGCTCGCGGCCATCGTCGTGATCGTGGCGCGGCCGCGGGGTGCGGCGCAGAGCGCCGTCGAGTTCGAGTTCCTCCGCCGACTCGGTGTGCCGTCTGCGTTGCAGCTTCGGGCGCTGTTGTTGGAACGTGTGGGGATAGTCATTGTCGCCGCAGCGATCGGTGTCGTCATCGGTGCCGGCCTGGCCCTGGTCTTGGCCGACGGCAGCGACCCGGCGCCCGACATCGTCCCGGTGCTCACCCCCGTGGTGCCGGTCGCGTTGATACTCGCCGTGGCCGTCGGACTCTCGGTCGCCGCGGTAGTCTCGGCGCTTGCCGACCACCGCGCAACCCGGCAGGCCGACCTCGAGGAGTCGCTCCGTGTTGCTCGCTGAACGTCACGCCACGATCGCAGCCAGCTGTGCAGCGGTCACCCGGATCTTTCTGTCCGCCACGGGCGAGGTGCCTGCCCTGCGGGGCATCGACCTGCAGGTCACCGTGGGTATGGTCACCGGCATCGTCGGCCCGTCCGGTTCCGGCAAAACCACCCTATTGAGGCTGCTCGCGGCGACGGACCGGCCAACGTCGGGGCTAGTCACGGTTGCCGGCACGCGAGTGGATGGTGCCAGTGGCCGCCGGCTGCGCCGGCTGCGGCGCAACCACATCGGCATCGTCCAGCAGCGACCGTCGGACAACCTGGTGCCCTGGCTCGACGCCTCCGAGCACATCCGCCGCGCCGCCGCCCTGCGACGTGTCCGTCACATCGACGTCAGTGCCCGGCTCGGCGCGGTCGGCCTGGCCGGCCTCGAGCGTCGGACGCCGGCGGAGTTGTCGGGCGGCGAGCAACAGCGTCTCGCGGTTGCCGTGGCGCTCGCCGGTGGGCCCCGTGTGGTCGTTGCCGACGAGCCCACGTCAGAACTGGACCCCGTCGCGAGCGACGAGGTGGTGACCCTGCTCCATGCGGCCGCGTTCGCGGCATACGGCCGTCGTAGTGGCGACCCACGACGTGGCCGTCATACAACGCTGCGACCGGGTCCTGTATCTCCACTACGGAGCCTTGTCAGGTGAGTCACAGTCCGGCGGAGAGATGATGGCCAGCATCGACACCGCCGGTCGACTGCAGCTGCCGCCGTCGTCGTGGCCGTGGTTCCCGGACGGCCGGGCGGTCCTGCGGCTCGGCGAGCGGGAGATCCGCATCACACCGCCGGAACAGCACCCGTGACCGCCACCATGGTCGTCAGTGCCCGCGGCCTCGTCCGCAGGTACCGGCGAGGCACCGAGACGGTCACCGCGCTCGACGGGGTCGACCTCGACATCGGGGCGGCTGAATTCGTCGGGGTGGCCGGTCCATCCGGATCGGGCAAGACGACCTTGTGCAACATTCTCGCCGGGCTCGATGCACCGGACACCGGTACGGTGAGCTGGCACGGGGTGACGACACCGCCGCCTCCATGGAGCCGAGTTGCCGTCGTGCCCCAGCGCCTTGCCCTCGTGCAGGCGTTGACGCTCGAGGACGCCGTGTGGCTGGCGGCTGGTACGGTGGGTGCGCACCCGGTCGATCCGTCCACCGTGATCGCCGGGCTGGGCGTGGATCACCTACTGGATCGCCGGCCGTCCGAGACATCCCACGGAGAGCAGCAACGTGCTGCAGTGGCCCGCGCGCTGGTCGGTGGCCCCGACCTGGTTGTCCTGGACGAACCCACCAGCAGCCAGGACGAAGAGCACGTCGACCGGATCATTGCAACGCTTGCCGCCGCCGTTGGCCGAGGGACAACCGTGGTCGTCGCCGCCCACGACGAGCGGATTCTGGAGGCGACGACGCGCGTCGTAGAACTCGTCGGTGGACGCGTGGCCCGCCCAGGCTGATCCGCCTTCGGTTCAGTGACCGCCCTGTTTGTTGCGCGGGGGCTCCTGCCTTCCGTCCCCCGGGACCAACGACTCTTCCCCTCTCCGGGCGGCGCATCTTACGATGGCCCGGATGAGGACAGGAACACCCGTTGCCGGTGGTGTGGGCCGATACGACCCATATCGACCACAGGCCGATGCCTGGTCACGCTGTTGCATTCGTCAAGTGGGACGTCTTCCGCCCCAAGGATGGCGGGGGTGGGGTCGCAGTCTACGATTACGGGAGTGACAACAAACTGTTGCATGAACGCGTCGGCGACGGCGGCACGCTCTGGTTGGTAACCAGTACGCGTCGGCGACCGAGCCCTCGTCGCTACCACCTCGCCTACAAGTTGGTGGACTGTGAACCCATCGAATCCGCGTACTCCACCTTCTCCGGGCATTGGAAGTATGTCGTTCGCGCACAGGACTAGGGCGCTTCATGGTCTTGATGAGCTCAGAGGCAGCAAGGTCAACCTGGTTACGTCGAGAGACAGCTTGGGCACTCGACGAGTACAAGGCTCGCGGACTGGTGCGCTCGATCATCCCGGTGGTGCTCCCCGGCAACGGGTGGGAGAGCTTCCCTGAGCTGCACAGGTTCGAACGATGGGAGTATCCGTCACACGAACCGCGAAGCGAAGCGTTCGATCTTCTTGCCGACGGGGTAAGGGTGACAGCTCGATAGGCGGTCGGATATGACAAAGGTGTAGCGTTCGGACCGCCGGAAGCAGCCGACGGCCTGATTCGTACGGCCGGCAGCGACCTGCTGTCGACAGGCAGCCGCGCCACAACCCTGGACTCGGGCCGCAACGTCACTCGGCGCAGACGAATGGCGTTCGGGCACGCGTTTCCTGGATGAATCCTGGATTCCGGCAGAAAGAAACCCTCTCCCCTGGTCGGTGAGAGGGTGTTTGCCCTGGTGAGGCGTGGCTCCGGGGGTGAGGCTCGAACTCACGACCCACTGATTAACAGAAGACGAGGCGACGTTCGGCAGGAGTCGGATCATGCCCGTGACCAGGGCTTTCAGGTTGACCGGGGTATGTTCTGTGGCCACGAATGCCGCACTGTTCGTGCAGCTTCCTGGATGGAATCCTGGACGATGTCTGTCGATTGGACACGACGAGTGTTCCAACCCGTCGCAGCCCGTTGTGACTTCAACCCGCGCCCGCACTGTCCAACTGCGATTGACGAGCGTCGCAGCCCATGTTCATACCACTGCCGCCCGTGATTTGGCATTCAGCCGTTCGTACTCGAGCATGATCCGCCCGACGAGCAACGGAGAGACGCCGAACACGTTCTCACCCCCCAGCTGCGCGCATTAGTTCAACAGATCTTGACTCAAAGTCACTTGAGTGTTTAGTGTGTTGGTATGGACACCGAATGGGCCTATCGTGCACGGCTCCACGCAGCATTGGGTGAGGAACATCGCCTCCGCATTGTCGAGGAGCTGGCTGGGTCGGATCGGTCCCCCGGCGAGCTGGCAACGCTGTTGCACTTGCCGACGAATCTGTTGGCGCATCATCTCGACGTACTCGAAGAGGTTGGTCTGATCGAGCGGTTCGTCTCGGCTGGTGACCGTCGTCGTCGCTATGTCCGGCTGCTTCGAGGCCCGCTGGCCGATCTCGGCGTGTCGACAGCTCGCCCTGCAGGGACCGTGTTGTTTGTGTGCAGTCACAACTCGGCTCGATCCCAGCTCGCGGCGGCGTTGTGGTGTGAGCGCACCGGCGGGTTGGCGTCATCGGCCGGTACCGAGCCCGCCGACCGGGTGCACCCCGGCGCCGTGGCCGCCGCCGAACGCTCCGGCCTCGACCTGTCAGATGCCCGGCCCCGGCTGCTCGAGCCTCCGGTGACCGCCGACACGGTCGTGACGGTGTGTGACCGGGCACATGAGGAACTCGAACCCGAACCGACCTGGTGGCACTGGTCGATTCCGGACCCGGTCGAGGCCGGTACCGACGCCGCGTTCGACGCGGTGATCGCCGATCTCGACGCCCGTATCGCAATGCTGCAGTGAAAGGTGCCCGAATGACTTCCGCCAGCCGTCCCGAAGTCGAGTTCTCCCCCGATGAACGCGACCAGATCGAGCGGGCCGGTGAGCGCCTCGCAAAACAGCTCGCCGGCGTGTTCGGTCCCGAGACCATCGAGCGGTTCGACGCCTGTCCGATCTTCGACGGCAAGCGCTACGAGAACTGCGATCTCGCGAGCCTGAATGGCGCCTCGCTCGACGAGGTTCACGAGCTGCGGGACGTCGTGCGGGCCCGGGTGGACGTTCTCGTGGAGTCGTGCACCTCGACGACCGTCGGAGGGGTTCGATGAGTGCGCGTGTCGGTATCAACGGTTTCGGGCGCATCGGCCGCCTCGTCGTGCGCGCCTTGCGCCAACACCGCGAGCTCGAGCTTGTCCACATCAACGAGCTCCATGCGGATGCCGCGACCTCGGCACACTTGTTGGAGTTCGACACGGTACACGGCCGCTACGACGGCAAGGTGTCCAGCGACGGCGACACGATCCGTGTCGACGGAGCCGTGGTCAGCCACAGCTCGTACCCCTCACCTGGCGCGGTGCCCTGGGCCGACCAGGACGTCGACGTCGTGTTGGAGTGCTCGGGCAGGTTCCGCACGACGGAGCTGCTCCAGCCCTACCTCGACGGCGGGGTCCGAAAGGTCATCGTCGCCGCGCCGGTCAAGAGCAACGGGGTCCTCAATGTCGTGATGGGCTGCAACGACCATCTCTACGACCCTGCCATCGATCACATCGTCACCGCAGCGTCGTGCACCACCAACTGTCTGGCGCCCGTCGTCAAGGTCATCCACGAAGGGATCGGGATCGAACGCGGGGTGATCACCACTATCCACGACGTCACCAACACCCAGGTCATCGTCGATGCCCCTCACAAAGACCTGCGCCGGGCCCGTTCGGCGTTGAACTCGTTGATCCCGACCTCGACCGGCTCGGCAACTGCGATCACTCTGATCTACCCCGAGCTGGCCGGCAAGCTGGACGGAGTCGCCGTGCGAGTGCCGCTGCTCAACGCGTCGCTCACCGACGCGGTGTTCAGCGTCGCCCGTGCCGTCACCGTCGACGAGGTAAACGACTTGTTGCGCACCGCGGCTGACGGCGACCTCAAGGGCATCCTCGGGTTCGAGGACCGGCCGCTCGTGTCGGCCGACTACGTCAACGACACCCGTTCGGGCATCGTGGATGGACCTTCGACCATGGTCACCGACGGCCGGCTGGTGAAGGTCCTGGCCTGGTACGACAACGAATACGGCTACGCGTTCCGCATGGCCGACCTCGCAGCCAAGATCGGCCGGACTCTGGGGAGCTGATGGTGCAACTTCGCAACTATGTTCTGGTCACTGCCGGCTACTGGGCCTTCACGCTGACCGACGGCGCCCTGCGCATGCTGGTGCTGTTGCATTTTCACGACCTCGGCTACTCGCCGGTGTCGATTGCGTTTTTGTTCCTGCTGTACGAGTTCATGGGGATCGTGACCAATCTGATCGGCGGGTGGGTCGGCGCCCGATCCGGGCTCAACCGGACCCTGCTTGTCGGGCTCGGCCTGCAGATCGTCGCTCTGATTGCGCTTACGTTCCACCAGGCGTCCTGGCCCGAGGTCGCTGCTGTTGCTTACGTGATGGGGTTCCAGGCGCTGTCGGGGGTGGCGAAGGATCTCACCAAGATGAGCTCCAAGAGCGCAGTAAAGTTTGTGGCCGGCGACGGCGCCCTATTCCGCTTGGTCGCTCTTCTCACCGGGTCCAAGAACGCGCTCAAAGGTGTCGGGTTCTTCCTCGGCGCCGCGCTGTTGTCCTGGATCGGCTACGAGGCCGCCCTGTGGGCGATGGCCGGCCTCATCGCCGTGGCGCTCGTGTCGGTCGGCGTTTTGTTGAACGAGGACATCGGCAAGGCCAAGACCAAGCCGGCGTTGCGGTCGATTCTGTCCAAATCGACGGCCATCAACCGCCTCTCCGCGGCCCGGTTCTTCCTCTTCGGCTCCCGCGACATCTGGTTCGTCGTCGCCCTCCCAGTGTTCTTGGACGAGGTCCTCGGCTGGTCATTCGAAGGCATCGGCGCCTTCCTGGCTGCCTGGGTCATCGGCTACGGCGTGATCCAATCGGTCGCACCCCGGCTGTTACGTTCCACGACCCACAATCTCGACGCCGAGATCGGCGCCGCCCGCACCTGGGCCCTCATCCTGGCCGTCATCTCGGCCGCCATCGCCATCCTGGTCGCCCTGGATGTCGCCACCGCCGTGGCCATCGTGGGCGGGTTGATCGTGTTCGGCGTCGTGTTCGCTCTCAACTCTTCTCTGCACTCCTACCTGATCCTCGCCTACAGCCAAGGCGACGACGTCAGCCTCGATGTCGGCTTCTACTACTCGGCCAACGCCACAGGCCGCCTCGTCGGCACCCTGCTTTCCGGGGTGCTGTACCTGTGGGGCGGGCTCGACGCCGCCCTGTGGGGATCCACCGTCTTCGTCGCCGCCACCTGGCTGCTCACCCTGCGCCTCTCCGGCACCGCCGACCTCGGCGCGCGGCGCCAGGTGGCGTCCACTGGATAGCGAGCGCAGTGGGCGTCGACGCAAACAAGGCGTTTCGGCACGCGTTTCCTGGATGAATCCTGGATTCCGGCAGAAAGAAACCCTCTCCCCTGGTCGGTGAGAGGGTGTTTGCCCTGGTGAGGCGTGGCTCCGGGGGTGAGGCTCGAACTCACGACCCACTGATTAACAGTCAGTTGCTCTGCCAACTGAGCTACCCCGGATAGCAAAAAACCACGATACCAAGAACTCGGTGACTCCCGGTGCCAATTCGGTGACCGATCCCCTGGCGTCGACGACGGCCGCCGAGTCAGTCCAGGTAGTCTCGCAGACGGTCACTGCGCAGTGGATGCCGGAGCTTGGCCAAGGTTTTGGACTCGATCTGGCGGATACGTTCCCGGGTCACGCCGAACTCCTTGCCCACCTCTTCCAGCGTTCGGGGCCGTCCGTCCTCGAGCCCGAACCGAAGCCGTACCACCTCGGATTCCCGTTCCGAGAGATCGCCGAGGACATCCCTGACCGCCTGCTCCAGGAGCTTGCGGGCCGCCACGTCGAGCGGTGCCGCCCCCTGATCGGCGATGAAATCGGCCATGGACGTATCGTCTTCGTCACCGATGGGGGTGTCGAGCGAGAGCGGGTCTTGGGAGGCGATGCGCAGCACCTCCTCCACCTTGTCCTCGGCCAGGTCGACCTCTCGGGCCAGCTCGGCAATGGTTGGGTCCCGTTCCAGCCGATGGGCCAGCATGCGCTGGGCCCGCATCACCTTGTTGATGGATTCGACCATGTGCACCGGAACCCGGATGGTGCGGGACTGATCGGCGATGGCCCGGGTGATGGCCTGACGAATCCACCACGTGGCGTAGGTGGAGAACTTGAACCCCTTGGTGTAGTCGAACTTCTGCACCGCCCGCATCAGCCCGAGGTTGCCCTCCTGGATGAGATCGAGAATGGCCACACCCCGTCCGACATGGCGCTTGGCGATCGACACCACCAGCCTCAGGTTGGCCGAGGTGAGATCCTGACGGGCAGCGTCGCCGTCGGCGACCAGCCGGCGAAGCCGTCGCTGCTTGTCGTCAGCAAGATCACGCCACGTCCCCGACTCGATGAGGCTGGAGATCTCATTGGCGGCCTCGGTCCCCGCCTCGATACGTTTGGCCAGCTGAACCTCCTCCGCCGCGGTCAGGAGCGGCACCTTGCCGATCTCCTTCAGGTACATCCGAACCGGATCGGATGATCCGCTGGCCCTGGCCATGGCCACGGCCGCGGTACGAGCGGGGTCCATTCGACGGCGGCGACGACGGCCACCGAAGCCGTCGAGCTCGGTCACATCCACCGGTTCCTCGTCGAAGGCGATGCTCTCCTCCGACATGAAATCCCTCACCTCGGCCAATACATCGGGGCTTAGTTCGACCCGAGGCATGACCTCAACCACATCGTCCATATTGAGGGGCCGGCCGCGCTTGGCCCGCAGCAACAAACGTTGCTTGTACTCCTCGGACACGACCGGGGTTTCGGCGGAATGCGGCAGGTCGGTCAAACAGACTCCTCGTCAGGCTCCTCGAACCAACCTAGCAAGTCTTGTAGAGCCCGTGCCTGTCGAGAAGGATCCCGGACCTCCTCCAGCTTGAGGCGAAGCCATGTGTGATGACGGAAGATCTCGGCCTGCTCGTCGGCAACGGCCCGGGCCAGCTCCTGTTTGGATTCGTTCATCGTCCGCTCCAGAAACGACTCCCAAAGGCGGGAGGCGACCTCGATAGCGGGGGCTTGCGTCTCCTCCACCGACAGGCGCTGGACCAGACCGGCCACCTCGGGGCCTCCCTGCTCGATCACCTCGTGTAGCGTCGAGCAGCGAATCACCAGGTCGTAGACGGTGCCGCACAGCTCGTCTTCGAACAGCTCGGACACCACGAGCGGTTCGATCTCGTCCTGATGGTGAACCGCCAGTTTGAGAGCTTCCAGCTCTCTACCGGGCGTTCTGGTCAGCGATGTCGAGATCTCGGCTGTGGCCCCGACCTTCGAGCCACGCCGAGACGATGTGGTCGCGGTCTTCGGCCTGCCAAGCTGGGCTCGCAGCAGGTCGACCTGGATTCGGGTCCGGGTGGCCACTTCCATCACGTACTGATCTCGAACCAGCGGGTCGGGGTGCTCGGCGATCATGGCCAGCGAGTGTTCAGCCGCCCGGGCTCGGCCCTCGGCCGAGGCCAAATCGGCTTGATCGAGGACCCGATCGACTCGGAACTGGAGGAAGGGTCGGGCCTGCTCGACGGCTCGGCGGAGCTCCTCCGGGTCCTTGCGGCCGAGATCGCCGGGATCGATTCCCGGTGGAAGATCGGCCACGGCCACATCAAGGCCGTGGGTACGCTCCCATTCGTAGAACCGGGCTGCCGCGTCCTGGCCGGCGGTGTCGGCGTCGAAGGCCAGAACCACCCGTCCGGCGAAGCGGCGAAGCAGCTTGACATGATCTTCGGTCAAGGCGGTGCCACAAGTGGCCACCGCCCGGCCCATTCCGGCCTGGAAGAAGGCGATGACGTCGGTGTAGCCCTCGCACACGATGGCTTGATCATGTTCGACGATGGCCGCCTTGGCCCAGTTGAGCCCATAGAGCAGGCGGCTCTTGGCATAGATGGTCGATTCCGACGAGTTCTTGTACTTTGGGCCGTCGTCATCGGGCAGTTTTCGACCCCCGAATCCCACCGGCTCGCCCTGGGCGTCGTAGACGGGAAACATGATTCGACGCCGGAAGGCGTCCTGCTGGCGACCCCGACGATTCACGAAACCGAGGCCGGAATCGCTCAACTCCCGGTTCGACAGCTTCAGCGCCCGGGCCAGCTCGTCCCAGCCGTCGGGGGCCCAGCCGATCTTGAAACTACGAACCAGGTCACCGTCGTAGCCACGATGGCGCAGGTAGGCCCGGGCCGCAGCGGCATCGTCGGCCGACAACAGCCGCCGGTGGTACCACTCGATGGCGTCACCCACAGCGGCCTGCAGCTTGGCCTTGCGTCGCCGGTTTTCCGCCCTGATCGGCGTCGGTGTATCGAAGGGTGAAGTTGGCCCGGTTGGCCAGCCATTCGACTGCGCCGACGAAGTCCAACTGCTCCTTCTCCCGGACGAAGGTGATGACATCACCCTTCTGGCCGCAGCCGAAACAGTAGTAGAGGCCTTCCTCGGAGTTGACCGAGAACGAGGGCGTCTTCTCCGTATGGAACGGGCACAGTCCGGTGAACCGCCGGCCGACACGGCGAAGCTGGGTGTACTGACCGACAATGGCAACGATGTCGCTGTCACTGCGGACCCGACCGATGTCCTCGTCCACGATGCCCACTGAGCACCAAAGCTACCCCTACGGACGAGCGGTTGCGAGCCGCCCCGGCCGCCGAGGAGAACGCAGGGCTCGCCCCCGGTCACACTATTTCAGCCGTTCCGACAGCCAGTCGACGACATCGGGAATGGGCAGACGCACCTGGTCCATCGAGTCACGATCACGGATGGTGACCGCCTTGTCCTCCAGCGAATCGAAATCATAGGTGAGACAGAACGGCGTACCGATCTCGTCCTGGCGCCGATAGCGACGTCCGATCGCCTGGGTCTCGTCGTAGTCGACCATCCAATGGGGCTGCAGCGTGGCCGCCAATTCCCTTGCCGGTTCGACCAGTTCAGGCTTCTTCGAAAGGGGCAGAACCGCCACCTTGTAGGGGGCGATACGATGATGCAGCCGCAGGACCGTTCGGGTCTCGTTGTTGACCGTCTCCTCGTCGAAGCCGGCCATGAGGAACGCCATCATGGTGCGGGTGGCACCGGCCGCCGGTTCGATGACATGGGGCACATACCGCTCGTTCGCCGCCTGGTCGAAGTATTCGAGGCGTTGACCCGAGTGCTCGATGTGCTGCGTGAGGTCGTAGTCACCCCGGTTGGCCACACCTTCGAGCTCGTCCCAGCCCCAAGGGAACAGAAACTCGACATCACTGGTGCCCGACGAGTAGTGGCTCAGCTCATCGGGACCATGAGGCCGTAGCCGGAGCTTGTCGGCCGGGATCCCGTGATCGACATACCACTGGTATCGCTCCTGGCACCAGTACTCGTACCATTGCTCGGCCTCGGCGGGCGGGACGAAGAACTCCAGCTCCATCTGCTCGAATTCCCGGGTCCGGAACACGAAGTTGCCGGGGGTGATCTCGTTGCGGAAACTCTTGCCGATCTGAGCGATTCCGAACGGTGGCTTCTTCCGTGACGTGTTGACGACGTTGGCGAAGTTGATGAACATTCCCTGGGCCGTCTCCGGCCGCAGGTAGGCCACGGCTCCGGCGTCCTTCACCGGACCGGCCTGGGTCTCGAACATCAGATTGAACTGGCGGGGTTCGGTGAGCTCACCCCGGGTTCCGCACGTGGGGCACTGCCCGGGATCGTCGAGCTTGTCCTGACGATGGCGGGCACCACAGTGACGACAATCGACGAGGGGGTCGGTGAAGTTGGCCAGATGGCCCGAGGCTTCCCACACCGCCGGCGGAGAGAGAATGGAAGCGTCGAGGCCGACCACGTCCGACCGCAGCTGCACCATGGAACGCCACCAGGCGTCCTTCACATTCCGCAACATGAGCGTGCCGACAGGGCCGTAGTCGTAGGCGGAGCGGAAGCCCCCGTAGATCTCGGCCGACGGAAAAACGATGCCTCGGCGCTTGCTCAAATTGACGATCTTGTCGAACAACTGGGGATCCGGTTCTGCCATGGTTGCAGCGTAACCGTGAGCCGGTGGCGGTGCGGACCTTTTTACCCCCCGCTAGTTTCGCGTGGCGGCATGGTGTTCACGCTCAAGTCAAGTTTCGGCGACGGTTGTCAGAAGGCCGAACTCGGGGCGGCGAGCACCGCCTCGCCGCACTTGTACTTGTAATCCAGGCCGTGGCGCCGATAGTCGACCATGGCCTTCTCTCCGGCGTCCTCCCCGGTCACCGTCGACCCAGCCGGCCGTTCCACGATCGAATCGCCGGCCCACCCGCCCCCCGCCCTACTCGAGAGGCGCCGAGCAAAACCGGGGGCGCTGAGCCGGCGTGTCGGCGCCGGCGTGGTCGACCTGGTCTGGATTGGTATCCCGACAATGTTGGTGGCGAGGATGAGCGGTGAATCCGTCGCCGCCTCCGACCCGTCGACGTCGATCTCCACCTCACAACTGGAGACGGTGGAACAGGCTGGTCCCTGGCGGGTCACGTTTACGCTGGCCGACCGGGGGGTCGGTCTCAGCGCAGCAGCGCTCGCCATGACCCTGCTGACCTTGGCCCTGGCCACGATTCTGGCCATGGTGATCGTCCCCCTCCTCGACGAGGGCAGAACCCCGGGTATGGCCTTGTTCCGGCTGCGGATCGTCGGAGTCGACCGTCGCCGCCCGACAGCCCGGGCGCTTGCCATCCGCACGTTGGCCTCCCCCCTCGATCTCATGCCGGTGGCCGTTCCCGGTCTGGTCGGGTTCGCCTTTGCCGCCAGCAACCCCCGGCGGCAACGTATCGGTGACCGATTGGCTCGTACCGCCGTTGTCCACGAGCCACGAACATCTCGAGCCGGCGACGAGTCGATCGGGCCGAAACTGCTGTTCGCCGGCACCGGCGACGGAACAAGGCCCTCGCCGCGGGGGCTCAACCCGTCGCGATTCCGTCCCGATCTAGGATTCGACACCGTAGCTCAACCATCACCTGGACTCGCCGGCCTGGCCGTCGCATCCTCCGGGTGGACACTGGGAGGTTCACCACCGATGATCAACCATTCCGCTGATACACACGGGCCCGCATCGGCCGGCCGGTTGCTCGATCGGCCACCGGTCGCTGAGCGGCCGCCGTTCAACCCCTACCCCAAGCCACAGCGACCGGTGCGGCAGCGAGAGCAGAACCCGACCGTGCCGGGGCAGTCCCGGTCGGGAAACTCCGCCTCATCGAAGGAGACCGAGCACCAGGCCGGGGACTCGACCGCCTCGCCATCGTCCTTGACCCCGGAATGGAACGATGAGTGGCAGTCGTGGGTGTATTGGGATGACGATCGACGTCAGTGGCTACGGTTCAACACTGAAACCAACGAATGGGAGCCGATGGCGTAACACCCCGGCCGGTCCGGCTCGGGCAAAGCGGCGGCTTCGACCACCCCACCGGACGGCTCGGGCCCTCAACCCAACAGCTGCTGGTGAAGAAGCGCCGAGGACCGAATCCGGCGCTCGACATGTTGCTCGATCAGCTTGACCGTGAGCGTCTCCAGCTCCCGAGCGGTCTGGGAATCGGTGGTGTCGAGCACCTGCCGCACCCGACCTTGCAGCAGTTGACCGAAGGCGTGCCGAGCCGGTTCCGAGATCGGCTCGCCGGAGGGGGTGCAGCCGGCACACACCATGCCCCCGTCGGCGATACGTATGGTGTCGAGCCCATCGGTCGAGCCACAGCCGACGCAGCCGTCGAGTCTGGGCTGTACCCCCTCCAGCATCAGCAGCCGAGCGATGAAGGCCGGGATGATGATCTCGTTGCCGGTGCGGTTCAGTTCCGTCAGTGCGCCCGTGACCAGTTTGTAGAGTGCCGGGTTCGACTCACCCTCGACCACGACCGAGTCCACGATCTCCAGCACCACGGTGGCCCGGCCGTAACGGCCCAGGTCGTCTCGGATGCCCGTCATGGCACCGACCCGCTCGGCCTGGGTGATGATGTCGAGATTGCGACCCTCGTACAGTTGGAGCTGCGCCACGCCCCCGGGCTCCAGCCGGGATCCGAACTTGCTTCGGGTGCGACGGACCCCCTTTGCCACGGCCCGGAGCTTTCCTCGGCCGCGGGTGTAGCAGACCACGATCCGATCGGCCTCACCGAGTTTGTAGGTGCGGAGGATGACGGCCTCGTCGCGGTAGAGGGCCATGCTCGCTAGGCGGACAGCCCGCCGAACCGGCGATCTCGACGCTGATACTCGGCCACGGCGGCAGCCAGGTGTTCTCGACGGAAATCGGGCCAGTGGGCATCGGTGAACACCATCTCGGCATAGGCCGACTGCCAGATCAGGAAGTTCGACACCCGGTGTTCACCCGAGGTCCTGACCCACAGATCCACCTCCGGCATTTCGGGATCGTAGAGGTGCTTTTCGATGAGGGCCTCGTCGACGGCATCGGCCTTGTTGCCGGCCTCGACAAGGGCCTTGACCGCATCCACGATCTCAGCGCGCCCCCCGTAGTTGAAGGCGATGGTCAGTGTCAGACGCCGGTTGTCGGCGGTGAGCGCAATCGACTCGTCCATCCGACGCAGAAGGCGCTTCGGGACTTTCCAGTCGCGGCGACCGATGAAGCGAATCCGCACTCCCTTCTCGTTCAGCTCGTCCCGACGCCGGATCAGCAGGTTCTCATTGAACCGCATGAGAAACCGGACCTCGTCGGCCGGACGACGCCAGTTCTCGGTGGAGAATGCGTAGACGGTCAACCACTCGATCCCCATCTCCAACGCCCCGTTGACCGCGTCGAGCAGCGCCTGTTCACCGGCGCTGTGACCATCGGTCCGCTTCAAGCCACGCTGCTGCGCCCAGCGGCCGTTGCCGTCCATGACACAAGCCACGTGACGCGGGATGCGATCGGCGTCAAGGTCCCCGATGTTCATGGTTTGACCGTACTCTCTTTCGACCGCCCTTTGACGCCACCCGTGGGCTACAGCCACACTGCCGATCCGGTACGCAGGCCTCGGCCCAACCGAGGCTTGCGATGACCTAGTCGTCGCCCTTCGGGGGCTTGCTGGTTGACGTCGTTGCCTCGGTGGTTGCCGTGCTCGAAGTGGTGGCAACGCTGGTCGTAGTCGACGACGGCATCGAGGTGGACGTGGAGGATGACGTGGTGCTGGAGGCTGACGTGGTGGTTTCAGGACGTGTGGTCGAGGTTGTGCTCGCCGATGAGGCCGATCCCGTGCCGGACCCCGAGGTGACCGAGGTGGGGGTCGTCGTGGTCGGCACGCTCGACGATGTCACGACGGCGGTGGTCTCGGTGGTGGAACTCAACGATGATCCGGCCACCGAACCTCCAGATCCGTCGTCGGACGGTTTGGCCGCCGTGGTCCGAGGTCGGGCGGTGGTGCCCGGCTCGGACCGTGTCTCGGACTCGGCGTCATCGGCGGCACCGGTGCCATGGGTCCCCGAAACCAGGCTCGACACCGAACCGAGGCCTCCCGACCGGGCCCGGACCGACGAGCCGCCGCCGGGACTGTCGTCGATCGGCGCCGCCGGAGTCACGCCCTCGGTCCCTCCGCTGAGCGTGACGCTGTCCGGAAGATCACCGTCCAGCCAGTCGAGAGCGCCGATATTCCACGCCCCGGCAACGGCTGCTACCATGGCGGCAGCAAGGACGACACCCCAGAGCTGGGAGCGGGACCCGACCTGCAGCACCGGGTCGGGAAGAAACGACAGACGACGTCGAGCCTGTCCAGGAGAACGCACCGATCGCGACGGTGGCCGAGCGGTGAGAGCCGGCCAGGCAACGTCACTGAGCACCGATCTGTCCGGCCGATCGTCCGACACGTTGTCGATCTCGGCTCGACGCTCGAATGTCGGGACCATCCTCCTTGTGGGCGCCACGCTCGGTGTTTGGATGACGCTCACCGTCGACGACGAACACGAACCCCCCCGATGGGGTCGAACGGGTCGGCGGTGGCGGGTAGGTGTCGGGGGAAGGACGGCCACGATGAACAGGCCTGGGGGTCCCGGTCGACGACGACGGGTAGCCGGGTCGATTGCGGGCCGGTTGCTTGCCGCCGTCGGAGTCGACGGTGGTGAAGAGGTGTTCGAGACCCGGGAGGGCGCCGGGATCATCGGGATCGGGCCGTCGCCCGGGCTCGCTTCGGGCCGACCTCATGGACCTTGTGGTCAAGGGCGGAGCATCGGGATCATGGCCTTCATCATCGGCGAACAGATCGAGCCACTCGTCGGCCGACGGTGTAGCCGGCCGACGGTCGACGTGGCGCGTCTCTCGGACCGGTGAGTCGGACAGCAGACCGGCCAGATAGTCGGCGCCGAGAGGCGACGGTGACGACATACTGGCACCGTCGATAGGCTCGTTGTCGCTATAGGAGTTTTGTGCCGGGGAACTCCCGTCCATCAAGCTTCCTTACCATCGGCACCGTCGGTGACCGGCCGGTGGGCCCACACGCCTCTTCTGCCCAGGCCAACAGCGCCAGGGAGGACGCGTACAAATCGGCGCTCCACCTCGCTGCAAGTGTAACCGATACCACGCATCAACAAGGATTATCCCCTGACAGCACACTCGGTACGACGATTGCTCTCCTCGGTAACCGATCTTCTGCCCGGAGGCGGGGAACTCCGACCCGGGCAGTTGGCGATGGCGGAGGCGATCGCCGATGCACTGGTCGCCGATGCACTGGTCGACGATGCACCGGAGGCTGATGCACCGGACGGCGACGATGCCGTCAAGTCCCACCCGGCCGTCGTTGTCGAGGCCGGTACCGGCACCGGCAAGTCCTTCGCCTATCTCACACCAATTCTGGCCGCCGACGCGAAGGCGGTGGTGGCTACCGCCACCATCGCCCTGCAGAGCCAGTTGCTCGCCAACGACATCCCGCTGGTAGCCCGCGGCCTGGGCCGTTCGGTCCACGCCGCCGTGCTCAAGGGGCGCAGCAACTACCTGTGCCGCCAGCGTCTGGTGGAGCTGACCGAGTCCGGCCAGCGAGAGCAACTCGAGTTGTTGGGCGGGCAGCGCCCGGAGCGACAGCTGCGTCGTGTGCTGGAGTGGGCCGCAATCACTGCGACCGGTGATCGTGAGGAACTGGACTTTCACCCCGCACCGGAGATTTGGGCTTCGGTCACGGTCGGCATCGACGAATGCCCGGGAGCGGCCCGCTGCCCGTCGGGCCAGATCTGCTTCTCCGAGGAAGCCCGCGCCGACGCCATGGCCGCCGACGTGATCGTCACCAACCACCACTACTACGGACTCGATCTCGCCACCGGAGGAGCGCTGCTACCGGATCACGACGTCGTGGTCTTCGACGAGGCCCATCAACTACCGGAGGTTCTCGGCGCCACCTGCGGGACCGAGCTGGGAGGTGGCCGGCTTCGCGCCATGGCGGCTCGAGCTCGGTCGGTGTTGACCGACGACACGGTGGCTCTCGGCCTGGATCGTTCGGCCATGGAGCTGGACGCCGGTCTGGGCCCGATGGTGGGCCAGGCAATCGACATCGATGCCCAACTGGTCGACGTCCTCGTCCTGGCCCGGGATCGGGTCGACACCATGATCTCGACCCTGCGGAAGGTCGAACCCGCCGACAATCCGACGACGACGGCCAAAGTCGAACGGAACATGCTGGCCGCCACTCGTCTGGTGGGGGACATCGACGCCGTCATTGCCGCCGACAACGACCGGAGGACGGGGAGCGCTGTCCTTTGGGTCGATGGCCGTAGCGACGCCCCGGTGCTGAAACGCACACCACTCGAGCTGGGCTCGATGCTGGACAAGGAGCTGTGGAAGGTCCGCACCGCGATCCTGACCAGCGCCACCCTGGCCGATGCCGTCCCCCTCCAGCTCGGCCTGGATCCGGCGACCGAGATCATCCGCGTCGGCTCCCCCTTCGACTACCAGAACCAGGCCCTGCTCTACTGCCCCACCGACCTTCCCCCGCCGGCCAATCCGAAGTTCCGCACGGCGGTCCAGGATGAGATCATCGGTCTCGCCACCGCAGCCGGGGGTCGCACACTGGCTCTCTTCACCAGCTTCCGAGCCATGACCGAAGCCACGGAGCGGCTGCGACAGGACACGGACTTCGTGGTCCTGGCCCAGGGCGAGGGATCGAAGTCGAATCTGATCGAGCAGTTCAAGAGCCAACCACGGGTCATACTGGCGGCAACCTTGTCGTTCTGGCAGGGGGTCGATCTGCCGGGCACTGATCTCACGCTCGTCACCATCGACCGTCTTCCCTTCCCTCGTCCCGACGAGCCCGTCAACCAGGCTCGTCGAGACCGGGCCGGAGCCCAGGCCTTCCGTGTCGTCGACCTGCCCCGGGCCCAGACTTTGCTGGCCCAGGCCGCCGGCCGGCTCATCCGGCGTGGGGATGATCGAGGGGTGGTGGCCGTGCTCGATTCCCGTCTCGCCAATTCGCGGGGCTACCGCTGGGATCTGATCAATGCCCTTCCCCCCTTCCGGCGGACCAAGGACCGACACGAGGTCTACGAGTTCCTGCGGCGCCTTGACCACGAAGCCGCCGCTCGGGGCGGCGGCCTCGATCGGCATGGGACCGAGGACTGACGCCGCCCGGCGGGCCGAGTTAACCGACTGGAAACACGCCGGAAACACATCATTCCTACCATCAAGCCATGGGAGTGAGGTTCGTGCACTGGCCGGAGGAAGAGGCTCTGCGCTCCCAGCTCGAGCAGCTCGGAACGCCTCGCCTGCTTCTGGTCGCGGCGGACGCCCAACCGCCGGCAACACCAGACCCACTGGAGGATTGGGTTCGGCTGCCCTCATCGGAGCGGGACGTGTCGGCCCGAGCCCGGTCATTGGCCCTCCGGGCCAGCGCCATCGATGTCGAGCAGCCGGCCACCCCGGACCTTGACGACAATGGCGTGCTGAGAACGGAGAGCGGTTGGGTGGCACTGTCCGATGTGGAAGCCCGTCTGGTGAGGGCTTTTCTGGATCGTCTACAACTGGTGGTGGACCGGGGATCTCTCCTGAAGGCCGGTTGGCCCGATCAGGAGGTCAGCCGCAATCTGCTGGATGTCTACCTCCACAAGCTTCGGCCCCGGGTCGAATCGGTCGGTCTCCGGATCAGCACCGTTCGCAAGCGAGGCTACGTCCTGGAGTATGCCGAGAAGCCCGGACCGCCAGCCACAAACGGCCTCCCCGTTCAGTAAGGGTTAAGAAAGAGCTAAGACAACGCTGATCATTGCGTAACACGGCATAAACAAGCCGGAAACGCCGCCCTCATACCTTGAGGGCTACTACATCCATCTACGGAGGAGTTCAATGATCGGCGAAACAGTGCTTCTAGCTGTGGCAGGAGATGCCGTGGCAAGCCTCGCTTCGGCGGCGGCGTCGGTATATCCGACCGTCCTTCAAGCCAGTCCCGACGTTGTCGAGCAGTACGATCGCACAGATCCCAGCGGTCTGATGAACATGGTCGTTCTCGACAACATCTTCATCTTCGTCGCTGCGGTGCTGGTTCTGCTCATGCAGGCCGGCTTCGCCCTGGTCGAGGCCGGCCTCACCAGGGCCAAGAACGCAGCCAACATCATGATGAAGAACATCATGGACGCCTGCATCGGCATCCTGGTCTTTGCCGCCATCGGCTGGGGTATCGCCTACCCCGGCGATTTCAACGGCTGGATCTCGTCGGCCGGACTGGGTATCGCCGGTCTGACCGACGGCTTCCTGGTCGATATCGGCCCCGAAGCAGTGGCATCCGACGGGTTCTATCCCCTTGCGGTACCGGTTGACTTCCTGTTCCAGGCCGCCTTTGCTGCCACCGCAGCCACCATCGTGTCGGGTGCGGTGGCCGAGCGGACCAAGTTCATCGGCTACATCTGCTACTCGATCATCATCACCGCGTTCATCTACCCGATCGTGGTGAGCTGGAAGTGGGGCGGCGGCTGGCTCGACGAGCTGGGATTCATCGACTTCGCCGGCTCCGGACTGGTACACATGACCGGCGGATTCGCCGCTCTGGCCGGCGCCATGGTGCTCGGACCCCGAATCGGGAAATACGACGAGGACGGCACACCGCGAGCCCTACCCGGTCACAGTATTCCATTGGCCATGACCGGCGTGCTGATCCTGTTCATCGGCTGGTTCGGGTTCAACCCGGGCTCCCAACTGCAGGCCGATCTGGCCGTTCCCGTGATCGCCGTCTACACCGCCTTCGCCGCCTGCGCCGGTGGACTCGGAGGTATGATCGCCTCGTGGATCGTCGGCAAGAAGCCCGACGTGTCGATGGCCGGCAACGGCATCCTGGGTGGCCTGGTCGCCATCTGTTCCGGCATCGGTGAATTCGACTGGCTCGGCACCGTGATCACCGGTTTCGTGGCCGGTGTGCTGGTGGTGCTGTCCGTGCTGACGGTGGAGCGACGTCGGGTCGACGATCCGGTCGGCGCCTTCTCGGTTCACGGCATCTGCGGCTTCTGGGGGCTGCTGGCCACCGGGTTGTTCGCCACGACCAGCCCGGTCAACGGAGCCGAGGAATCGGCCGGCCTGCTCTATGGCGGCGGCGTCGGATTGTTCATCGACCAGCTCATCGGCGGTGTGGTCATTGCGGTTGCGGTGTTCGGCACCGCCTTCATTCTGTTCAGCCTGCTGAAGATGGCCAACATGCTGCGGGTATCACCGGAAGACGAGAAGATGGGTCTCGACGTCAGCGAACACGGCAGCCTCGGTTACGGTCCCGACCTGCTGTCCTCGGCCGTCTGACCAGCCCACCCGAAACGCCACAAACGAACTGGAGAGCACACACAGAATGAGACTCATCACCGCAGTCATCAAACCCCATCGGTTGGACGACGTGAAGCAGGCGCTGGTCAAGGTCGGAGTTTCGGCCATGACCGTCACCGAGGTCAAGGGCTTCGGCCGCCAGGGCGGTCACACCGAGACCTACCGGGGCGCAGAGTATCGGGTGGACTTCGTACCCAAGATCAAGTTGGAGATCGTGGCCGACGACACCCATATCGACGAGATCACGATGGCCATCCGTGACGCCGCCCAGACCGGTGTCATCGGTGACGGCAAGATCTGGGTCACCCCTGTCGAGTCGTTGGTCCGAATCAGAACCGGCGACGTCGGATCAGCCGCCATCTAGGCGTCTCCGACACGGAGGACAACGACGTCCCACCACAATCGGGCTGGCAGCATGACTTGACCGTTGTATCGCAGCGCATCCTCCCCCGGGTCGATTCCCCCTCCCTGCAGGAATCGGCCAGATCACGACCATCGCGGTCGCCGACCTGGCTAGTACCCAAGGCGCTCGATCGACGAAGGGTCATGCTGCCAGTTCTTTTCCACGTTGACGATCAGTTCGAGGTAGACCCCGTCGGGAAGCTGTTTCCGAACGTTGATCCCGACCTGCTTGAGCAGTGCCCCGCCCTTGCCGATGATGATCCCCTTCTGAGAATCCCGCTCCACCAGGATCTCGACCCGGATGCGGGGCCACTCCCACTCCACCACCCGGGTGGCCACCGAATGCGGAACCTCGTCCCGGGTGGCCCGCAGCAGCTGTTCTCGCACCAATTCGGCCACCACGAACGCCTCGGGCACATCGGTCACGGCGTCGCTGGGATACCAGAGGGGACCGGGCGGCATCCGTGAGGCCAAATGGTCGATCAGGGCCGGCACACCCCGGCCGGTCCAGGCCGACACGGGAAAGTAGGCGGAGAAGTCCAACTCGGCGGTGGCCGCCAGTTGCGACAACACCCGTTCCTCGTCGAGCCCGTCGATCTTGTTGACGACCACGATGGACCGCTCGGGATCGAGTTGTGCCGCCAGGAAGCGGTCACCTCGACCGAACCCGGCCCTCCCGTCGATGATCAAGCAGACGACGTCGACGTCGCGGTAGGCCTCGGATGCCCGTTCGTTGAGTCGCTGACCCAAAGCGGAGCGAGGCTTGGACATACCCGGCGTATCCACGAACACCAGCTGACAGTCCTCGGTGGTCAGAACCCCCCGAATCTGATGCCGCGTGGTTTGGGCCTTGTTGGAGACGATGCTGACCTTCTCGTCGAGGATCTTGTTCAGTAGGGTCGACTTGCCCACGTTGGGCCGCCCGGCGAGGGCCACGAAGCCCGACCGGAAGCCATCGTGGCGCGTGCCGAGATCGGTGCTCATGCCCCACCCATTCCTTGTGGGGTTGGCGCGGTCGGGACCATCATTCGGATTCGGCCGCCTCTGTCGAGGGGCCGGGGCGGGAGACCAGGACCCGGGTGATGCGCCGGCCCTGGGTTTTCTCGACCTTCAACCGATGATCACGCACCTCACACACCTCCCCGACGGCGGGTATCCGACCGAACTCGTCGAACACCAGGCCACCAACGGTATCCCAGTCCCCCTCCGGCAGCTCCAACCCGGCCACGTCGTTGAGCTCGTCGATCAGAATCCGGGCGTCAACCCGTAGCGAGCCGTCTACCAACCGCTCGACAAGGGGTTCCTCCACGTCGTATTCGTCCACGATCTCGCCCACCAGCTCTTCGATGAGGTCCTCCAGCGTGACCAATCCGGCCACCCCGCCATACTCATCGACGGCGATGGCCATGTGGAACTTCTCGTGCTGCATCTCCCTCAACAGCTCGGCCACCTTCTTGGTCTCGGGCACGAATCGGGCCTGGCGCAACAGTGTCGAGACCGTCTTGTCCGGCTGCCCGTCCAGTTCGGCCCGGATCAGGTCCTTGACATACACCAATCCGACGACGTCGTCGATGTTGTCACCCACCACCGGGACACGGGAGAACCCGACCAGGGAGCTGACCTGCAGCGCGTCGGGAATCGACACCGAGCGTTCGACCGTGATCATGTCGGTCCGAGGCACCATGACCTCCCGGACCACGGTGTCGCCGAACTCGATAACCGACTCGATCAGATCCCGTTCCACGGGCTCGATCACCTCGTCCTCCACCGCGGCATCGGCCAAGGCGATCAGCTCCTCGGGGAGTGCGAACGGACCTCGCCGCAGTCCTCGACCCGGCAAGAGTATGTTGGTCAGCCCGATCAGACCTTGAGCCAGAAGCCGGATGGCGCCCAGGCGGAGAAGGAACCCGACCGGGCGAGCCAGGATCAGGGCAATGCGATCAGGGTGGAGAATGGCCATCGTCCGGGGCCCGGCCTCGACCCCGACGAAGACCATTCCGATGTTGACGAACACGATCAGCGCCACGACGCCCGGGGCGAAGAACCGATCGGCCAGGACGGCCACGATCGAGGCCTCGAGCAGCTGGGCCACCACCACCAGCAGCCGGAGCGGATTCCGAACCTGATCATCGGGAAGCGACAGGAGGCGGACCAGGCGGGCCGACCGCTTCGGGTAGCGGTCGGCCTGGCTGCTGGCCCTGACGACGCTGGACCGGGCGAAGGCCTCCTCGGCTGCCACCAGGATCATGGTGAACAACAGCAGGGCGCCGGCCGCAACGATCGCAATCACATCGACGATTCGGATGTCGGCTTCGAGCAACACCAGTCCCACTGCTCAGCGATCAACCGGATGGCGGTAACCGAGCCGGGCCAGATGCTGGCGTTCGCGACCGCGCATTCGGGCCGTCTGCCCAGGCTCGGCGTGATCATGGCCCAGTACATGGAGCACGCCGTGGATCACGAGCAGCGAGAGCTCGGCCGGCAGTGAGCCGGTGTGGTCGGGGGCTTGGCGAGCCGCCACCTGGGGGCACACCATCACATCACCGAGATGGATCGGAACGGGGCCGTAGTCGTCATCCCAATCGACGTACTCGTCGTCGGTCGACTGGTCGACCACATCGTCACCGCCGACACGACGAACAGTGGCGGTGGCACCGGAGGCATCCTCATCAGGTTGGCCGACATCCTCGGAGTCGACCGTGTCGGCCCCTGTGTTCGGGACCAGGCTCAGGTCGATTCCACCTCCGCCTGCCAGCTCCGGCCCGTCGATGGGGAACGCCAGCACATCGGTGGGACCGTCGTGGCCCATGAAGGTCTTGTTCAGGTAGCCCATGAACCCGGGATCGATCAGGTAAAGGTGGAGCATTCCCGTCGAGACACCCTCGTCCACCACCACTTCGGCCACCAGCCGTTTCAACCGCTCGTGCACGACGCCGGCGTTGTCGGCACAATCAGTCCAGTCGAAACCGCTGCTGTCGGTAAGGAGGATCTCGATACCGTCCGCTTCCAGCTCGGTGTCGGCGCCGGGATCAGCGGCGGCACGGTCGTCGACCAGCCGAAGATGTCGCGGTCGGCGCGGCTTCATCGGCTCTTCTGATGGCGGGCGTAGGCGTCGACGATATCCTGCACGATCCGGTGGCGGACGACATCCGAGGACCGCAGGCGCACGAACCGGAGGCTCTCGATTCCGCTCAGGATCTTCTCCAGGCCGTCAAGTCCGCTCCGACCCCCGGCCACATCGACCTGGGTGGTGTCACCGGTGATGACGGCCTTGGAGTTGAAGCCGATTCTGGTGAGGAACATCATCATCTGCTCCGGCGTGGTGTTCTGGGCCTCGTCGAGAATGATGAAGCTGTCATTGAGGGTTCGGCCCCGCATGAAGGCCAGGGGCGCGACCTCGACCACATTCCGCTCGAACAGCTTGGCCATGTTGTCGGCACCGACCATGTCGTGGAGGGCGTCATAGAGCGGACGAAGATAGGGATCCACTTTGGACATGACATCACCGGGCAGATAGCCCAGGCGTTCACCGGCCTCCACCGCGGGCCGGGTCAAGATGATGCGCTCCACCTCCTTGTCCTGCAGGGAGCGAACGGCGCAGGCCACAGCCAGCCAGCTCTTGCCGGTGCCGGCCGGACCGACGCCGAAGGTCACAAGGTTGTTGCGGATGCCGTCGACATACCTCTTCTGGCCTGCGGTTTTAGGCCGAACCGGTTTGCCCCGGTATGAGGTGACGATGCGATCGGTGAGAACCTCCGAGGGCCGCTCGTCCTGGCGAACCATGTCGATCGATCGGCGGACGGCGGCCGACTCCAGCGAACCACCTTGCTGTAGAACCAGCACCAGTTCATCGATGACCTTGGCCGCTGACTCGGCCTGCACCCCGTCGAGCATGATCTCGTTGCCTCGCACGTGCACTGCGACATCGAACGCGTCCTCCACCACACGCAGGAATTCGTCACGTTGACCGAGAAGGCCGGCCATGAGTTGATTGTCTGGTATTTCGATCTTGACCGGAGCTGACATCTTCACCTGCAGAAACCGACGACATACCACGGATGGGACCCGAGCCGGTCCGAATGTTCCGGGGCACTGGCCCGATCCGAGGGATTGGGCCAGTGTAGTGCCGCAGCCACTCACGCATGCCCGGGTTTGGGCCGGAGTCGCCACCAAGGCGCTCGCTGCACGCCACAGCACCGTATACTCCTTTTTCGTTACACCCTGCTCGGAGTTCCGGCTCCTCCCGATCGTCGATTTGTTCCGGAGGAAGTCGCCGTGGCCCCGACCGTACCCCACCGCCGCGCCACCACGAGCCTTGCGCTGATGGACCGCGGCCCGAATGACGATCCCGTGGTTGTCGTCGTCAAACGCCATCGGGATCGTGCCCACTTCGAGCACGAGGTCCGTTGGCTGACTGCTGCCGTGCACCGTCCCGTGGCCCGGCTCGAGGCGGTGATGGCCGAGCGTTTGACGCTCACCACCCGATTCAACCCGGCTGTCACACTGGCCGACGCGGCGATGGTACCGGCGACGGCCTTGGCCCTACTGGCCGAGCTGGCGTTGATCGTGGCCGATCTGGCCGTCGACGGTCTGACCCACGGCAACCTCGACGTGGATCATGTGCTCCGCGACCATCGAGGCCGGGTGTTCGTCGTGAGTCCGGCCCCGGCGGCGGTACCGGGGGCCGATCTCGTCGGCCTGGCTCGGTGCTGCCGACAGGTGATGGAGACCGCCGATGCCGTCGCAGTGGAACGAGGCGAGCACCCCTGGGGGGACCGGGAACGCAGGCGGTGGCATGAGCTGGGCGCGGTGTTGGTTGCCGGAGATCTGGGGCCGCAACGAGCGGCCCGGCATCTGAACGAACTCGCCCGGACAATGGCCGAACCGAGACACGGTCGACTCAGGCGACGGCTGCTGTTCTGATGAGGCCGAGATCGTCGAGGCGGTCGATGGCGGCGTCGATTTCCACGCCAAGAATACAGGCCACGGCCCGCAGATCGTCCTGGCGGATTGTCAGCATACGACCGTTGAAGTCCTGGCGTTGCACCTGGATCATGACCAGGTAGCGGCCCAGCATCTCACCCTCGGGCCGGGGGACATTATCGAGCCGAGCCAGGTTGATGGTGACCCCGTCGGTGCGCCCGGTCCGATCGGTCAGGTCGACCGTGTCGGGCGTGATCGGAGCCGACGTCGATCGAGGCAGCAGTTGATCGACGGGAACGCTGTAATAGCGAGCCAGCCGTTCGAGCCGCGCAACCGAGATCGCCCGCTCCCCTCGTTCATAGGCACCCAGTACCGAGGCTTTGAACTCCTGGTCGGAGTTGGCCTCCACATCCTGGAGGGACAGGCGCTTCTGGCGGCGGATGGCGCGCAGGCGCTCACCCACTCGGCGCCCATAGGCCAGGCTGTTCTCGTCCAGTTCTTCGGTCATGTGTCTGCATTTCCACGGCGGGGAATCGGCTTTCCGCAACCGTAGTCGCCACTCTGCGCAACATCAACCACTAGCGGTGTTCGTTGATCGGGGCCGGCAGGTGCCGTCGAACTCCGGATCACCGGGGGGTGCGGTCAATGCGCCGCCTTCGAACCGCCGGTCGGCGGATCGACAATCATGGACTCCATGGCAAGCAGGACCCCGGCCGCTATCGCCGCCGTCTCGGTTCGCAAGATGCCGCCGGGGAGCCGGACGAGTGGTCGCTCCGACCGCTCCTCGTCGGAAAAGCCACCCTCGGGGCCGACCACGACCAACGGCATCGGCCCATTCCCGTCACCTCCGGCCATCACCCAGGAGTGTCCAGCCGGATCGGCCAGCATGGTTCGAGGAAACCGTTTCAACACCTCGCTCAGCGGCCGAGTTCGCCCAACCCGAGGCAGTCGGACACGGCGGGATTGCATGGCCGCCTCCCGGGCAATGCGTTCATGGCGTCGGTGATGTCTGTCGATCTTGTCCTCGGTCCACCGGACCACGGTCCGTTCCGTGACCACGGGAACGATCAGATCCGCCCCCAGCTCGGTCAGCTTCTGCACGACCAACTCGGGCCGATCCCCTTTGGCCAGGGCGAAACCCACACCCCAGCGACGACCGACGGGCTCGACCACGATGTCGCTCTCTGGAAGGGGCCGCCGACCGAAACGAGCCGATCGCCACCGCCCCTCGCCATCACAAATCGTGATGGTGTCGTCGGCTCGAACCCTCAGCGACCGGGAAAGATGGTGGTGGTCGTCCTCGTCGAGTTCCGGACTCTCGAGGTCGGCGACAAAGACCAAGGGATGGGAGCGGCGACGATGCAGGCCGGCGCCGACCGGATCGGTACCGGTCATGATGTCGGCTCATGTCCGGGGGCGCTGAGCCGTGGCATGGGATGCCTCATGGCCTCAGACCACACCGTCGGATCAGGAGAACTTGGACCGGAAGCGACCGAGCAGGGTGTCCTCACCCGGCTCTTTCACCTCATCACCCCGCTCTTTGGCCAGCAGACGGAGCAGGTCCTCCTGCTCGGTTGTCAGGTCGGTGGGTGTGTCAACCACCAGTGCCAGCACCAGATCCCCTCGAGACCGGCCCCGCAGCTTGGGAACGCCCCGGTCTCGGAACCGGAACAGCTCGCCCGTCTGCGACCCGGCGGGAACGTCGACCTCGACACCACCGTCGATAGACGAGAACGGCACACGGGCCCCGAGTGCAGCCTGGGTCACGGGCACATGAAGCTCGGCCAGCAGATGATCACCTTCGCGGGTAAAGATCGTGTGTTCCTCGATCCGGACCTGGACATAGAGATCGCCGGCGCCTCCACCCCTGCGGCCTACGGCTCCCCGGCCGGTCAGCCGCAGGGTGGCCCCGTCGCCGACACCGGGGGGTACGTCAACCACATAGGTCTGCTCCTCCACCCGGCGCCCTTCACCGGAGCAGTCAGAGCAGGGACTGGAGATGGTGACCCCCTCGCCCGAACACCGGGCACAGGCGGCTGTCGTCACCATCTGACCCAGGATCGACTGGCGTACCTGCCGCACCTGCCCGGTACCCCCGCACTGGTCACAGCGCAGCGCCTGGGAACCGGGCGCGGCTCCGGTGGCCTCACAGGTGTCGCAAGCCACGGCCGTACGCACCGTGACCTCTTTGGCCACACCGTTGACCACGTCCTCGAGCGTGAGAATGGCCACGACCTCGAGGTCGGCCCCACGCTGGGGGCCGGCGTCGTTACGAGCACCGGTGTTGAAGAAGGCGTCGAAGAGATCGCCCAGTCCCGATGCGGCGAACGGGTCCGTCCCCATCCGTGCCCCGGTGGTTCCGAAACGGTCGTAGCGGGCCCGCTTCTCCGGATCGCCGAGAACCTCGTAGGCCTCGGCCACCTGCTTGAACCGGGCTTCGGCCTCGGTGTCACCGGGGTTGGCATCGGGATGCAATTCTCGAGCCAGTCGACGATAAGCCCGCTTGATCTCGTCCTGGCCGGCCGAACGATCGACGCCCAACAGTTGGTAGTAGTCCACGGTGGTCAGAGCCTCTGATCTACTTGCCGTCGCTCAAGAGCCGGCCGAGTTGGTTGCTGACGACGGCCACCGCCGACATGGCTTGGGGGTAGTTCATGCGGGTCGGGCCCAGCACGGCGATGGAGCCCGCGTGTTCACCGTCGATGTCATACGGTGACACTACCAAACTGCATTCGGCCAGCGGTGCGACACCGGTTTCGGTGCCGATGGCCACCGAGAGGCCGCGTTCGACCACATCGGCCAGGAGGCTGACCACCACCAACTGCTGTTCGAGAATGGTCAGTACCTGGCTGACCGAGTCCACGGCCTCGAACGCAGAGGCCACCTTGGACGTCCCGTCGACATAGACCTTCTCCGCCTCCGACGGGTTGGCGCTTATCGCCTGGTAGAACTGGCGGGCCAGGGCGTCGACCGCCTCATCCCCACTCGCTTCCGGGGTGGGCATGGTGGCCAGCGTCGTCCCTTCGCCGGCGACGCTGAGGGCCCGCCCGGCGTCCTCCACCGTCTCGGGGCCGATGGCGACCTCGAAGTCGATGGTGTGCTTCAGGATCTGGCCGGTGGACAACACGGTGACCGCCAGCACGGTGCGCTCGGCCAGCGAAACCAGCTGGACCGATCGAACCTTGGCCGCCTCGCCCGAGTCATCAACCACCACGGCGGCATAGTCGGTGAGGTTGGTCAGCAGGCTCGCCGTTTCCTGCATGACCTGCTCGATCTCACCCCGAAGCTGGCTGAAGAAGCTGGCCACGGTGGTATTGGCGGCCGACGGAAGCATTGCCGCCAGCTTGTCGATGTCGAGATGGTCGACGAAGAAGCGATAACCCTTCTCGGTGGGCACCCGTCCGGCGCTGGTGTGGGGCTGCATCAGATAGCCCTCGGCCTCCAACGCCGCCATTTCGTTGCGGATGGTGGCCGAGGAGACGCTCAGATTGGAGGCGCGGCCGACCGCAGCCGAGCCCACCGGCTCCGCAGTCTCCGTGTACTGTTCGATAACGGCCTTGAGGATGGCGGCTTTACGTTCGTCAACCATTCGTCCGGTTTCCGGTGTCGTTCACGACCCGACTGGTCACCGTGCGACCACGCGTCGGCGACGGATCTCTCGTGGTTCCAGTCTACCGACGACCGGTGGCAAGCTTCGACCCGGGAGACCGGGCACCACGCGACACAAGGCGACCGATCCCCTCAATCGCCGAGCCGCAGGACCCTGATGAACGTGTCGGGCGGGATCTCCACCCGTCCGATGTTCTTCATCCGCCGCTTGCCTTCCTTCTGTTTTTGCAGGAGCTTGTTCTTGCGGGTGACGTCGCCGCCGTACAACTTGGCCGTGACATCCTTGCGGTAGGCCTTCACGGTTTCCCGAGCGATGATGCGACCGCCGATGGCGGCCTGGATGGGCACCTCGAACTGCTGTCGGGGAATGATGGCCTTCAGCTTCTCCGCCGTTCGTCGCCCGTATTCGTAGGCGCTGTCGCGATGCACGATGGTCGAGAAGGCATCGACCTGCTCAGCGTTGAACAGGATGTCGACCCGAACCAGGTCACCGAACTCGTAGCCCGCCGGTTCATAGTCGAGGCTGGCGTAACCCTGACTACGGCTCTTGAGCTGATCGAAAAAGTCGACGACGACCTCCGCCAGCGGTAGCCGGTACACCAGCTCGAGCCGCTCGGGCGACAGGTACTCCATGCGCTCCATTCGACCCCGACGGCTCTGGCACAATTCCATGACGGTGCCGGTGTACTCCGAGGGCAGGATCATCGACGCCTTCAGGTAAGGCTCCTGAATCTCCTTCCAGTCCCCGGCCGGTGGTAGGGCCGACGGATTGTCGACCACCACCTCCTGCCCGTCGTTCATCGTCACCTGGTATTTCACCGAAGGGCTGGTGGCGATCAGATTCAGATCGAATTCCCGTTCCAGGCGCTCCCGGACGATCTCCATGTGGAGGAGACCGAGAAACCCGCACCGGAAACCGACCCCCAGGGCGGTGGAGGTCTCGGGCTCGAAACTGAAGCTTCCGTCGTCGAGCCGCAGCTTGTCCAGGGCCTCCCGGAACGATTCGTACTCGTCGGCCTCGATGGGATAGAGCCCGCAGAACACCATGGGCTGAGGTTCGCGATAGCCCGGTAGTGCCGTGTCGGCTCCACCGTTGGCGGTGGTGATGGTCTCGCCGGAGCGGGCCTCGCGGACGTCCTTGATGCCGGCGATCAGATAGCCGACTTCACCGGGACCGAGAGCATCGACCGGCCTGCTGTCCGGGGTCCTCACCCCGATCTCGTCGGCCTCGTGCACCGCACCGGCCTGCATGAACCGCAGCTTGGATCGGGCCTTCATGCGGCCGTTCACCACGCGAATACTGGAGACCACGCCCCGGTAGTTGTCGAAATGGCTGTCGAAGATGAGAGCCTGGAGCGGTTTGTCGGCATCACCGACCGGAGCCGGAACCCGCTCGATGATGGCATCGAGCAATTCCTCGACACCCATGCCGGTCTTGGCCGAGATACGAAGCACGTCCTCGGCCGGCATCCCCAGGACTTTCTCCATCTCTGCGGCATAGCGGTCGGGGTCGGCGGCCGGCAGGTCGAGCTTGTTCAGCACGGGGACGATCTCGAGATCCTGTTCCATGGCCAGATAGGTGTTGGCCAAGGTCTGGGCCTCGATGCCCTGGGCGGCATCGACCACCAGGACGACCCCCTCACAGGCAACCAGGGAACGGCTGACCTCATAACCGAAGTCGACGTGGCCCGGGGTGTCGATCAGGTTGATGACATAGCCCTTCCACTCGAGTTTCACACTCTGAAGCTTGATGGTGATGCCGCGTTCCCGCTCGAGATCCATGGAATCGAGGTACTGATCCCGCATGGCCCGGGCCTCGACGGCACCGCACAACTCGAGCAGGCGGTCGGCCAGCGTCGACTTGCCGTGATCGATATGGGCGATGATGGCGATGTTTCGAATGGTGTCCGGGGAGACGGGGATCATCTGTTCCTCAATACGTGTACTTCAAACGCTACCGCCATCACACGTTGGGCTGAACCATTCCAGCGCTATGATTACCGAGTTCCAGACCGGTCGGCCGAAGCCGATCGACCCGGTTTTCGGCCCAGGGCCAGGCTCGCTTCCCCCACGAGCTTCAGCCTCGAGACGACGCCACGGGTCCAGACAAGTACCGGAACGCCAACAGACGAGGTTGTTCGTGGCCAACATCAAGAGCCAAATCAAGCGAAATCGCCAGAACGAGAAGCGGCGCCTCCGCAACCGCGCCGTTCGGTCCGAGCTTCACAGTCGGGAGAAGGCGGCCGTGGCCGCCGCCGGCACCGACCATGAAGCCGAGGCCCTCCGACAGACGATCAAGCGCATCGACAAAGCGGCCGCCAGCGGCGTCATCCACAAGAACGCAGCGGCCCGCAAGAAGAGCCGCCTGATGGCCCGGATCCGGTCCATCGCCGGCGAAGCCTGATTCACCGGCCACACGGCCCGACCGCACGGTCGCTCCCCGTCACCGGCACGGGTGGAGCGGCCGTTCGCCGTTTTGCACCCTCGCCCGACCTGGACCGCAGTCTCGCCTATCGGCTGAGACGGGCCAGCCGGGCAACCAGGACCTCCAGGACGACGGCCCCGTCTACTGCGGTTGCGCCCCTCACGTCGAGATCGGCCTGGGACAGCAGGTGGATGATCCGACCCAGGCGAGCAGATCCCAGGCGTCGGGTCAAGATCAGGGCCTTCTTGGCCGGAAAGGTCGACCCGGTCATACCCAGGTGGGCGGCGGCCGATCGCTCGTCGCTGATGGAGGCGCCGTCGAGGCGCAACGCCCGCTGGTAGTGAGTATGAAGAGTGGCCAGCAGCTGGAGCGGGTGGCGCCCACCTCCGATGGTCATCCGATCCAGCTTCTCCAGAGCCAGGGCGATGTCACCACTGTCGATGGCGTCGGTCAGCTCCCAGGGAGCGAGATCGGAGCCGTTGCCGAGGAACGGCAGCACATCCTCGGCACCGACCTTGGCGTCCAGCCCGAACGTACTGACCAGCACGTCGAAGATGGCCGACAACCGGCCCACCTCATCACCGACCTGCTCGGAGACGAGGCGCCGCGCCCCGGCGTCGAGGCGAACGGGGGCATCGGCCAGTCGTTCGTCCAACAGCGATTTCCGGGCCCGACCGGACGGGGCGGCGTCGATGATCTCGGCCCCGGCCGATTTCAGCGCCTCGCTCAATGTCTTCGGCACTGCCGGCATGCGCGAGATGTTGGCCGCCCGGTCCCAGACCAGAACCAGATCGGTGGTCTCCGGCGGCGCCGCCAGCAGCTCCACCAACGGCAGCACCGTCGCCGCCTTGGAAAAGAGGGTGAGGTGGCGGCCGATCACCACTCGGCGCTCGGTCAAGAACGGCGGGGTCTGGGCCGCCGACACCAGTGCACTGGGTGTCTGCTGACCGGTTTCGCCGTAGGACTCCTCGTTCAACTCCTCGACCATGAGGGACCGGTCGCCATCGCCCACCAGACGGGCCACGGTTCGTTGCACCGCCTGTGCCACCAGCGTGCCGTCGTCGCCCTTGATGAAGATCGTCGCCACCGCTACCGCCGAGAGCGGACCACGGCCCGGAACGGCCGGCGACCCGTCATGTCGTCGCACCGGCCCTGACGGCCAGGATCTCCGCCATCAGATCGGCCACCCTACGGGCGGCGTGGACATCGTGGGCCCGAAGCACGCGGCATCCAAGGGTGACGCCGATGGTGTGGGCCGCCGTGGTCCCCGACTCGATGTCGTACCGATCGGTGTCCAGCAACTCGAACAGGAATCGTTTGTTGGAGGCCGACAACAGGAGGGGATAGCCGAGGTCGGCCAGGACATCGGACCGATGGAGCAGCGTCCACGACATGTCGCGGTTCTTGCCCAGATCGAGTCCGGCGTCGACGATGATGCGCTCCCGCGGAATCCCGGCCGCTTCGGCCTGGGCCGCCCGGTCGGTCAAAAACCCGGCCACATCGCCCACCAGGTCGCGGTACTGGGGGTCGGGGTCGGGAACCCGGGGTTGAAGCCGAATGTGGGTGGCCACCACCGATGCACCGCCGGCGGCGGCCACCGGCAGGTAGTCAGGATCCATGAACCCGCTGATGTCGTTTCCCAGGTTGGCGCCGGCAGCCAGGCACTCCCGCAAGACCCCCGAACGCCACGTGTCGATCGAAAGTGGAACGTCAAACCGTCGACGGAGGGCTTCGATGGCCGGTACAACCCGGTCGAGTTCCTCGGATTCGGTGACGTCCTCGCCCGGGCCGGCTTTGACCCCTCCTACGTCAAGGAAGTCCGCTCCGTCGTCCACGAGCTGCTGGGCCTTGCCCAGGAAGGCGTCGAAATCCCAGTACTGGCCGGCGTCATAGAAGCTGTCGGGCGTACGGTTGAGAATGCCCATGACAAGCGCCCGGTAGGTGATGTCGAATCGCTGCGGGCCCAGTTCCAGTAACACCGTTACACCGTATCGGTCCCCATCGGCCGTCTCCATGCCGGCCCGTGCCCAGCCTCCCTACGTCCATCGTCGATCGAGCCGCTTCATGGCGGGTTCGGCTCGACGATCAGGCCGGTACGACCGGGGGTCGGCTCGATGACCAGGTAGAGGTCGGTCGAGCTGCGAATATGGGCGCGAGCGGTCAGTCGGGTGGCCGACTTGATGCGATGCAGCGGCGGTGCCAGGACCACGGCCACGTCGCACACCTCGGTCAGTGCCGAAGTGACCTCGCGGCCCCGTCCGTCACCCCGTTCGGCCACCACCACGTCGATGGACCGCAGACGTAGCCGAATCACGGCATCGATCACGTCCCGGGGGCAGTCGACGCCCACCACCAAGATCGACACGGATTCCGGCGGCGACGGATCGGACGATGTCGCTGCCTCAGGCCCGGCCCGCAGCACCGGGGCGAAGGTCGAGTCGCCCCCCTGCAACGAGGCGTGCGGAATCCACAGACAATCGGGCGCCAACCACACCGGGGCACGGGGTTGGGTCGGCACGGCGTGGCCCACGACGAGGACCAGACCGATGATGGCACACACGGTCGAAACCGATCGGGCCAGTCGGGTTCCTTCCTCCAGGGGTTCGGGCGACGAACCGACGAGGGACGAGGGGGACCCGAACCGTCGGGGCCGAATGGTCACCATCGCCAACAATCCGACCACCACCCCCAACCGCATGCCATCGAGCTGGGGTAGAGGAAGCCTCACCGAGACAGCGGCAACGGAATCGATCCACCACAGCAACAGTTCCGTCGGTGTCTGGATGATCTCGGCGGCAACGTTGGCTGCCGAGTTCCGGCCCGAGCGGCTCAACAGCCCGGCAAGAGGCCCCAGGGTGAGGCCAAGGGTCATGACCGCCCCGGCGGCCCAGCCGGCCAGGAGGTTTGCCGGCAGGGCCACCAACGACATCGGTCCGAAATAGTGCATGAGCAGGGGGGCCACCCCGACCTGGGCGGCCCCGGTCACGGCGAGCGGTTGAATCAACAACCGACGGACGACCATGGACTGGGACGCGAGCCGATCGGTCATCGCCGGGGCCAGCACCAGGATCCCGGCCGATGCACCCACCGAGAGCTGGAAGCCGACGACATCGACCAGGAAGGGATCGAGTACCAGCAACGCCGCCACCCCGCCGACGAGGACCCGGATTCCAGAGCGATCCCGGCCGGTCAGATGGGCCCAGGTGGCGAGAGCGCCGCAGGCCGTGGCCCGCAACACCGACGGCTCGGCCCGGGTGACCACGACGAACAGGATCAGGGCAAGACCGATGGCGACGAAGCGCCAGCGGTGGGGCAGAAGCCCGACCACGGGCCGGATCACCAACAGGACGAACGCGACGTTCTGCCCGGAGACGGCCAGTAGGTGGCTCAGTCCGGCAACCCGGAACCGGGCCTGCTGCGACAACGGCTGGAACCGGTCGTCGCCGATGACCAGTCCGGTGAACAGCGAACGCCGGGTCGGATCGAATCGGTCGCCCCCACCGACTATCAAATCCCTGACCCCCTCGGCCGCTCGGTGGAACAACCCGGCGCGGTCCACCACCTCGACTTCATCGAGCGAGGCACGAGCCACCACATGGCGGGCCCGTAGCCACGGGCGATCACCGATCGGACGGGTGGAGCCGGTGAGCACCAGCCTCTCCCCCACCGCCGCCGATTGAAGGGCGAAACCGGCTCGACCATGGGCCACCACCTGAAGCCGAGCCCCATCGGGAATAGTCCGGTCCGCCGACGGCCCGATCGAGGTCACCGCCGTTCCCGCGAAGTGCACCGCCTCGCCCCCGTCCACCGACACCGTGGCCTGCCAGCCGGTGCCCAGGGGCCGGGGATCCGAAGCCAGGGTCGCCGGCAGCCCGGAGAACCGGGAGGGCGACAGCTCCCGGTAGCCGTTGTCGGCCCATCCACCGACGGCCAGCCCCACGGCGGCGACGGTCGCCACCAGGGGTGCCGCCGAACGGCGCGAGCGGGCGGTGGCGATGCCGATGACGGCCGACAAGCCGACCACGACCAACGGTCCGGCGGCTATGACCCGGGCGCGGCCGATGTCGACACAAACCCAGAACACTGCGAGGCCCATCATGGCCTGCAGTTCGGTGAGCACCGGCAGGGGGCCGCGTTGCGGAGCCCGACTGCTCTCGCCTCCCCCGCCGGCACCGCCCTCACCGGTGCCGGGCGCGGACTCGATCATACGGCGACCAGATCGGTCAGTGCCGCCAGCTTGGCCGGCCCGATCCCGGGTACCAGCAGCAAGTCGTCGACGGCAGCGAATCCACCGTTTTCCGGATCGCCACCGGATGATGGCCTGGGCCAGCGCCGGCCCGATACCGGGCAGTGTCTCGAGTTCGGCGGCTGTGGCCCGATTGATGTCGATTCTGGCTGCGGGCAACGCCGGCCCGCTCTCGACACCGGTCGTCCGGGCCGAGTCCTCGGCCGCCGGCCCGGGGGCGGTCTCGATCAAGGGTTCCGATGGATCGGCGTCGAAAGCCGGCACCCGAACATGCATGCCGTCGATGACGGCGGCGGCCAGGTTGAGCCGGTGAACGTCGGCGGCCGGTGTGGGCCCTCCGGCGGCCGAGATGGCCTCGGCGATCCGAGCCCCCGGTGCCAACTCCACGAGACCCTGGGTCACGACCTCCCCCGAGATGTGCACCACAAGCCGCTCGTCGGCTGCGTCGGCCTCCACACCGGTCACCGGGTCGGCATCGGTTTGCCCCAATGGCGCCGATCCGGAATCCGGGTTCTCGTTGGCATCGGATTCCGATCCGGTCGACGAGTTGGGCGTGCCGGCTGCAGCTTCGCCGGGCTCGACGCCCACGGCGGTCACCACTTGGGCCGCAGTCTCGGAGACGTCGTCCCTGGTGTCGCGGGCGGTTCCGGCCATGGGAATACGGTCCTCGATCGGCGCCACCGGACCAGGGCGGCCGAACCACCAGGCGGTGGCCACCACCATTCCCAGCAGCGTCATCGCCACCACCGAGGCAAGGGGACGGTCCCGGAGTCGGTCGATCCGGATCAGGACCGAGTCGAGCAGCTCGGCCGCCGATCCCGGCTCGTGGCCGAAGGTGTCCGACCTCGGAGGTGCCGGGTTCGACGACTGACCGACCACCGAAGGTCGATCGGATCGAGTCCCCACCCCGGACCGGGTCTGCACGGCATCATCAAGGGCGTGATCGGCCACGTCGTGGTCCCCTTGCTACGAAAGCGGGACACAAGCCCGCTCAGGGTTGCTCAGGGGGAAGAGAGGAGACGGCGGCCGCCAAGCCGGGCGTCGTCGACACCACCGATCGGGCCCTGGATAGTGCCGGCCGATGATGCGAAACCCATGCTATCCGGCCCGGGACCGGCCTTGGTCAGAACAGTCGGGACGACAGCTTCCTGCGCCAGTCGGCGGCCGCAGCCGGATTACCCACCGAGAGTTCATCGAGCAAGGTCACGAACCTGGTTCTGGCCTCGTCGTCGGCCTTCACCTTGTCCAGCAATTCACCCAGTTCCCTCTCCACCGCCGCCTGCTCCTCCGACGGCATGGCGGCATTGCGGGCCATCTCGAACAAAGGGGTGAGCTGGTCGTCGTCGGGGCCGGCCTCCAGCACCTGCAAGGCCTCGGCAGCACGATCCTGGGACAGCAACAGAGAGGCCAGTGAACCCACCGCAGCAACGCTGGTGCCGTCCAGCTCGACGGCTCGTCGAAGCGAGGCCTCGTCGCCCTGGTGGATCAGGGCGTCAACCTCGGCGTTCACCTCGTCACCGATGAGCTTGTTGACGAACTCCCGTACGGCATGCTCGGGCTGGGCGCCCATGAACCCGTCGACCACTTGGCCGCCCTTGATGGCGTAGACGGCGGGAATCGACTGGACCCGAAAGGCGGCCGAGGCCCCCGGATTCTCGTCGACGTTGATTTTGGCCAGCACGACCTTGCCCCCGGTTTCGTTGACGACCTTCTCCAGGAGTGGACCGAGCGTCTTGCACGGGCCGCACCAGGGAGCCCACAAGTCGACGACCACCGGGGTTGCCATCGACCGCTGCATCACCTCGGACTCGAACGTGGCGTCTTGTACGTCAATCATCATCGCCTTCACGCTACCGCCGACGGGGCACTATTCTGATGCTCGCCTATTCGGGTTGTCGGAGCGTAGGAGGCGACCGATCCAGCGACGGGTGGCAGAGCCGCACCTTGGGACGCCGAGCGTCCAAACGGGGGCTCACGAGAGCAGCAGACGGGAACAGGAGACAAGGTGAAGGTAGACGGTGGAGTCGGTCTCGGTGCCGATCTGAAGGATGTGGCCGCACTGGCCAAGGAGCAGGAAGAGGCCGGCTACAACGGCTTCTGGACGGCCGAGACCAGTCATGACCCATTTCTGCCCCTCCTCCTGGCAGCCGAGCACACCGAGACCATCGAACTGGGTACGTCCATCGCCGTGGCCTTCGCCCGCAGCCCGATGACCCTGGCCAACACCGCCTACGATCTCCACGCCTACTCAGGTCGTTTCATTCTCGGACTCGGTTCCCAGATCAAGCCCCATATCGTCATGCGGTTCTCCATGCCGTGGTCGAAGCCGGCGGCCAGGATGAGGGAGATGATCCTGGCCATCCGGGCCATCTGGGACTGCTGGCACAACGACGTCCCCCTGACCTTCCGGGGCGAGTTCTACAGCCACACTCTCATGACCCCGTTCTTCAACCCTGGTCCAAACCCCCACGGTCTGCCCCGGATCTTTCTGGCCGGCGTCGGCCCGCTGATGACGGAGGTTGCAGGTGAGGTGGCCGACGGGTTCATCTGTCACAGCTTCACCACCGAACGCTTTCTGCGCGAAGTGACGCTGCCGGCCCTGATCAGGGGGCGGGCGAAGGCAGGCAGGACCATGGACGGCTTCGAGGTGGTCGGCCCATCGTTCGTCGTCACCGGCAACAACGAGGAGGAAATGGCCGAGGCCGCAGCGGCGACGCGACAACAGATCTCCTTCTACGGCTCCACCCCGGCGTATCGACCGGTGCTCGAGCTGCACGGTTGGGGAGACCTCCAGCTCGAACTCAACAAGATGTCCAAGCAGGGCCGGTGGTCGGAAATGGGCGACCTGATCGACGAGGAGATGCTCAAGACCTTTGCTGTGGTCGGTGAACCGGAACAAGTGGCGCCCGAGTTGAAAAGGCGGTTCGGCGACTGTGTACAGCGCGTCTCCTTCTACGCCCCCTACAAGAGCGACTCCCAACGATGGCGTAGAGTATTCGAGGATCTCCAATCCGGGTGATTCGATCCGATACAAGTCGGAACCAGCCCCTGTGTTTGGCTCCCGGGCCCACGACGATAGGTCGACCCCCTCGGCCCTGAAAGACGAGTGGCACGAATCGTGGAAACCGTTGACAAACCCGATCCGCTGATGAGCCGGAGCCTGACCATCCTGCTCACCGTGGCGGCGACCATGATCCTCATCGCCGGCATGAGGGCATTCGGCTCGTCCCTCGGCCCCATTTTCCTGGCCCTGGTGGTGGTTGTGGTGGTGAGCCCGGTCTACGGCCTCATCCGCCGCACCGGCATGCCGCCGCTGGTGGCGACCGTGGGGCTGTTCGCCACCGCCTTCGGGGTGCTGACGGTGATGATGCTGGCCCTCATCTGGACCGGCACGGAGCTGGTCCGGCTGCTCACCAGCGATGAGTACACGGACAAGCTGGTGGAGGTCCAGCACGGCATCGAGGACCAGCTGGCGGCCTGGGGTTACACCGGTGAAGACCTCGGTGATGCTGTGGCCACCATCGACATCAACTCGGTTGTGGGTCAGGTGACCTCGGCGCTGTCCAGCCTGCTCAGCATCAGCGGTGCCATCGGCCTGGTGCTCATCACCATGCTGTTCATCGTCATGGACGCCGGCCGTTTCATGACCAACCTCGATCATGTGGCCCGGGATCGACCCCATGTGGCCATCGCCCTGCAAGGTTTCGCCAAGCAGACCCGGACCTACTTCGTGGTCTCCACCGTCTTCGGACTCGTCGTGGCCGGGCTCGATGTGGCGGCCCTGGTCGTTCTCGGTATTCCGCTTCCCTTCGTGTGGGGAGTGCTGTCCCTCATCACCAACTACATCCCCAATGTCGGCTTCCTACTCGGTCTTGCCCCGCCGGCAACCCTGGCCTTCTTCGAAGGAGGTTGGCAGCTTTCGTTGTGGGTCATCGTGGTCTACACGGTGTTCAACGTGGTCGTGCAGTCGGTCATTCAGCCCAAGATCGTCGGTGACGCCGTCGGGTTGTCGGCCACCTTGACCTTCGTGTCGCTGATCTTCTGGGGCTGGGTGCTGGGTGCGCTCGGCGCCCTGCTGGCCGTGCCCATGACCCTGCTGGCCAAGGCGCTGTTGATCGACGCCGATCCCTCGACCCGCTGGGCCGACCCGCTGATCTCGCTCGGCCGGATCCAGGACGGGGATTCACTCGACGCATTCGAGGTCGCAGCGACCGACGACGACCGCGATGAGGGCGACGTCAACGGCGACGAGGGGCCCGGCGACCACGATCAGGCCGGTGATGACCCCGGCGCCGGCCAAGGGGGATTGGGCTCGACGATGTCGTCGCGGGCAACGGTCGGTGTCACCGGACCGCCGGAACCGATCTCAGTAAAGCGCGTCGAGTGAGCTCTCGGCGTACTGGTGGCGACACAAGGACCGCTGCAGCTTCCCTGAACTGGTCTTGGGCAGCGTGGTTGGCTTGACCAACACCACATCACGGCAGGGCACACCGACCGCCTTGAGAGCGATGTCGCTCACCTGGTCCCGCAGGTCCTCGAGACGCTCGGTCAGCCGTGTCTCGGCCACGACCACGATGTGCTCCTTGCCGTGCCGACCGGCGGCGCCGAAGGCGATGACATTGCCGGCCCGGATGCCGTCGAGTGAACCCACCGCTCGTTCGATGTCCTGAGGATAGACGTTGCGGCCACCGACGATGATCAGGTCCTTGATACGCCCGCACATGGCCATCTGACCGTCAACCATGTAGGCCAGATCGCCGGTCTTCAGCCAGTCGCCGTCGAACAGCTCGGCGTTGGCCTCCTCATGCCGGTAGTAGCCGGGAGTGACGGAGGTGCCCCGAATCTGAAGTTCGCCCACCTTCCGCTCGGCCACCACATCGCCGGTCTCGGGGTCGACGATTCGGAACTCGAGCCCGGGAACCGGGCGACCCAACAGCACGATCTCCCTGGCGTTCGGATGGTCGTCGGGAACCGGGCTGGCCACGTGTTCGGCTTCGAGAAGGTCGCCGTCGATGGTGTCGGTGACGAGGCCGGTGCCCGGTATCGGGAAGGACCCGGCGATGGCGATCTCGGCCATGCCGAAAGCAGGGAAGACTGCGCCCGGATCCATGCCGTGCCGGCCGGCGGCCTCGATGAAGGCCCGAACCGAGGCGGGGTCGACCGGTTCGGCGCCGTTGAGACCGACTCGCAGGCTGGACAAGTCCAGCTGGACCTTGCTTCGGTTGAGGGCGCGAGTGGCCAGCACCCAACTGAAGTTGGGCCCGGCCGTGGCCGTGGCCCTGTAGGTCGAGATCCACTCCATCCATCGGCCCGGCGCGCCGAGGAAGTCCTGGGGAGCGGCCAACACCAGTTCGAGACCGGCGGCCATGGGCAGGATGCAGAATCCGACCAGACCCATGTCGTGATACAAAGGCAGCCATGACGCCAGCACATCGGTGTCGACATCGACCTCGGCCGCCTCGATGATGGCGTCGAGGTTGGCGGCCACCACGTGATTGGGCAGAACCACTCCCTTGGGATCCGACGTGGAGCCACTCGTGAACTGCATGACGAACAGGTCGTCGGGGTCGTAGTCGGGGCGCACGAAATCCTGTGCCGTCACCCCATCGTCGGCCATCAAATCGGCGATGTTGAATAGGGGCGGATCGCCAGGCTTGGCCTCGACGAACGGGGCAAGGTTGGGGTCGACCAGAACGGCAGACGAGTCTGCGGCGTGAATACGAGTCCTGGTGTCGATGGCGAAGTCGTCGAGCGAGGCCAGCCGCATGGGCAGCGGCAGCACGACCAAAGTGGCCCCGCACAGCCAGATGGCCTGGAACGAGGTGATCAGATCGGGCGTCGTCGGCCCCAGGACGGCGACGTGGTCACCCTGTGTGACCCCCCGTTGTTGCAGCTTTGCCGCCACGATCTTGGCTTCCTCATGCAGCTCGCCCCAGGTCTTGGTCACCGGCTGGCCACCGGTCACGAAGGTGATCGAGCGATCACCCTTCGCCGCATGTTCGATCCGACCCATGATGGTGTCCATGAATGGTTAGACAGTCCCGATGGGAAAAGGGTTACGGACCGGTAACCGGAATCCGGATGGCCCGCCGAATAGCCGCTGAATGGTCGGGAAGCCGGTTCAACGACCAAAAACGGCGATTTGATTGCCGACTCGACGCCCGGGGTCGGATTGGGCGTTCACCACGCCCCGGTTCTCAATCCACATGGCCGAGGAGCCTCCGCCGTCCAGCATCACGGCGTGGCTGGCTCCAAGGTCGGCCATCAGCGCTGCGGTTTCCGCTCCGGTCATGCCTCTGGCTCGGGAACTGCGGCCGTCGACGGTGACGAACAGTACGATCTCACCCCCGTGGGCGGCGCCGATGGCGGTGCGGGGATGACGCCGGATGAAGGTTGGATCCCCGCCGAAGTCGACGGTGATCCGTCCCCTGTCAATCAAGGTGGGATGACCGGCGACGCCCTGCACCACCCGTTCGTCGACGGTGTCGTTGACCACGGAGTGGTGTTGGGTGACCAACCGCTTGTCGGCAGTGAAGCCGAACAGGGCCGTGTAGTGATGGTCCGGCCCTCCGTAGACCGCGCCGTCGGCCACGAACGGGCCGTCGAATCCACCCCGGCCCGAGAACCAGTTGGCGTTGATTGCGGCCTGGGCTCCGATCTCGGCCGCCCACGCTCCCACCGGCGCCGGGGCGCGACCTCCCGGGCTCACCCGGATCGCGGCGGTTTCGAGGTGGTCGAGAATCAACACGTTGACCCGCTGTTCTCCCGCCACCCTCGTTCCGTGAGCGAGGTGCGGGGTCACATAGTCGACATCGTCCAACCCGGCGTCGGTCACGAAGCGGCGATAGCGCTCGCCGGTGTCGACGTCGTCCGGCCGAACGGTCGATGTCGACAAGATCGAATCCGACGTGGTCGAGGATTCCAGGGCCGCCGTCGACGCCGGCGCCGAGCGTGTCGTGAGGATCTCGACCGACGTGATCGACCCGGGATCGGTCGACGCGGGGTCGGTGGTCGAAACCGAGTTCACGTTTCGAGCGCTCTGCTGATCGGTCGATGTGGTGGTTCCGACGTCGCCGACCACGGGCGACGCCGGTAACTCGGTGGCGACGGATGCGGAGGCGCCATCGCCACGAGCCGCCTCACCGGCGGGACCGTCACCGCCGTGCTCGGGCGCGCCGACAACACTGCGGTCGATGACAACGGCGTGCTCGGGACCGGGACGGCCGGGCACACGGTCGATGAGACCGGCCACCACCAAGGCCGAGACCGCTGCCACAACGGCCGGCACGAGCATCCTCGTCCGCGGTTGCCGTCCGCCGATCGGGTTGTGGTTCGATGAGTTGGGGGGCGCGTCGAAGCCGGGCCTGTGCAGGCCGTCCGCCATATGATCGGTCCTCCGCCGGTTCGATGTCGGGCCGGAATCAGCCGGAAGACCTAGGTAATCGCACCAGTCACCGACTGCCTAGAACAAATATCCCCAATCGTGGCTTCCCGACTAGTCCATTCGACCTGTGTCGACACTGCGATCACGCCACCAGCGGCAACGTTCCAAGGCGGTGTCGCAGGTGGCCGGCGGGCCCGGCGACTGGCCAGATGGTGGTGAACCACACCCATGGTGATCGATGCCTGGACCACCGTGTTCAGCCGCCGATCATCGCCGCCATCGCGCGAGAGTGGTGATATGGCAGTTCCGCCGAATGAGTTCGTCGACACCCGGGATATCCCGGACTCGACGCGCTCGGTGCTGGAGCCGGCACCCCCCGATCACCGTCATGCCGTTCCCCCGCCCGGTCACCGATCGAGCGAGCCCGACCCGATCCTCGACTCACTACCTCCCTGGCTGGCCAGACTCAGCGATGGATCCTGGCCCGTGGTCCGAGCTGATCAGCTCTGGGGGGTGGTCGCCGCCGTTCTGCTGCTCGTCCTGGTGGTTCTCGCCATCCAGCGAGGGCCGATCCTCCCGTCGTTCACCTCGGTCGAGAACGGAGCCCCGGGTCCCGGGACCGAGAATCCGGCCGGCCCGGAAGCCGAAAGCACCGAGTTGTCGGCCACGGCCCGTTCCAGCGAACGGCTGGGGGATCCGACCGAGGACGACGATGACGGAGTGGTCTCGCAACCGGCCACCGACACATCCAACGGCTCCAGAGCCAAGATCTTCAGCCGCAGCAGCAGGAAGAAGTCGACGGCGACCACGGGAGCGGTCGATGGATTCGCCGGCAACGACGGGGACACCATCGAGTTCGACCCCGGAGGCGGGGCGGGGGACGACTCGGTCGACGGGATCCTGGAAGCGGGTGACCGCGTGACCACGCCGACGACCGACGATGACGACGACACCGCCGGTTCGGCCAACACGGCCGACGGCGGGAGGGGCTCGTCCACGTCTCGACGGTCGACGACGTCGATCTCGTCGGCTTCAGCCACCACCCGGCCGACCATCAACACCACCACCTCGACCACCCGTTTCGTCATCTCCACCGTTCGGAAAACCACCACGACCAGGACGTCATCAACCACCACCACAACTTCGCCGACGTCGTCCGCCACCTTCCGATCGACCACCACCACCTCGACCCCTGTATCCTCGACTTCGTCGACCGCGGCGGCGACAACGACTTCCACCGCTGTCACCTCATCGACCAGTGCATCGACAACGGCGCCAACCACATCGGAACCGGACGCGACCGTGCCGGACCCCGACCCCGGCCCGGCATCCGCCTCTACCGCCCGACGCCCGATCGAGTAGCACGATGCCGGCGACGCACCGGCGCCGGGGTCAGTCGACCCTGGTACCGTGCCGGCCCACCCCCGAGGCAAATCGGCCGGCCCCCTGCACCGTCTCTCCGGTGGCCATCGTCTCCAGGCCCAGCTCGGTCTCCCGGGCCAGGGCCTCGGCCAGTGGCCGGCCCGACTGCTCGAGCAGGGATCGGCGGTCGCTGCGCAGACAGTGTTGGGGAAGTCGAGCCAACTCCCGAGCCAGGGACCTCGCCCGATCCAAGGCCCGTCCCGGCTCGGCCACCCGATTGGCCAGCCCGATGGCCTGCGCCTCCCGGGCCTCGACCTCGCGTCCGGTCAGGATCAGATCGAGCGCCCGGGATTCACCGATCAGGCGGGCCAGCCGAACCGTCCCGCCGTCGACCAGCGGCACACCCCACCGGCGGCAGAAGACGCCGAGCCGGACGTCGGCGGCCACAACCCGCAGGTCGCACCACAGTGCCAGCTCGAGCCCACCGGCCACGGCGTAGCCTTCGACGGCGGCGATGGTCGGCTTGGACAGCACCAGCCGGGTCGGCCCCATAGGCCCTTGCGATCCGAGGATCTCCTCCGGCGGCAGGGCGTTCACCCGATTGCCGCTGCCGGCGGCGATGGCCTTGAGGTCGGCGCCGGAGCAGAAGGTGCCGTCGGCCCCCGTCAGCACCGCCACCGACAGCTCGGGATCGTGATCGAAGTCGACGAAACAGCGATGGAGCTCGCTCGCCGTCGGTCCGTCCACGGCATTGCGGGCCCACGGGCGATTGATGGTGACCACCAATACCGAGTCCTGCTGTTCGACCATGACCGATTCCATGCCTGCACCCTAGTGACCGACCCGGGTGGTAGCCAGCGGTGTTTCACGCTCGAATGACTCGGCCGCCCCACGGCGATTGATCGAGTCTGTCATAGTTGTTGTCGAGGTTGTTCCCTGGTTGAGAATCACGCTTGATGGTTCCAGGTTGATTTTTCGAGGTTGACTGTCAAGATCAGCCCGTTCCGGACATGAACATCACAATGGCCCCGTCTTCCGCCCCGCCCGAGTTTCGCCACCTGTTCGAACGGTGCTACCGGCCGATCACGGCCTACGTCCGACGGCGCCTTCCCACCGACACCGCCCGGGCCGGCGTCGACGATGCGGTGGCCGATGTCTTCCTCGTGGCCTGGCGGCGCTGGAACGAGGTCTCGGCCATGACCGATCCTCTACCCTGGCTCTACGGAGTAGCAGGGAATGTGGTCCGAAATCATCGCCGCAGCGCCACTCGCAACCTTCGACTCGTGTCGAAGATGGCCGAGGCCACCGACGAGTCCTGGTCGACCGACGACCCTCCAACCGCAGGCAATGGTGACGGCGAGCTTGCCACGGCTCTTCACTCACTTTCCGACGACGACCAGGAGATCCTACGGCTCGTGGCCTGGGAAGGCCTGGACCGACACGAGGCCGCCACCGCCCTGGAGTGTTCCCCCGACGCCGCCTCCCAACGACTGAGTAGGGCCCGGCGCCGCCTGGCCGACGCCCTGGCCGACAGTTCCCTTCTCACCTGACAGCCCTCCCCCGAAAGCAGGACCCCGATGACCGAGAATTCAAAAGACCCCTCCGACATGAACGGCATCAATGAAACCGTCGACGATACGGCATGGGTGACCCCCGGCGATCCGCTGCTGCAGCGTCTTCGTGCCCATGACCCGGTGGCCGGGAGTGAGCTCGATGCCCCCGAGTCCGACCGGGCCCAGGCGATTCTGGCCCGCATCAGCAGCCGACCCGGCGAGTTCAGCCCCTACCATCAACCCGATTCCGGACCACCGGTCGATTCGGCCGGCTCCGACCGGCGTCAACCGGCATCGCGCTGGCCTTTGGTGGCGGCCGTGGCTGCCGCCGTGGCCCTGCTCATCGGAGCTGTGGCCACGCTGGCACCGTCCAATGCAGAACCGGCCCTGGCCGTGGTCCAATCCGCCGCCGATGATACCGCCGGCGCCGAGACAGGACGGGTGGTGACCACGTTCGAGTTGGATGGGCGTAGCGACGACGAGTCGGGCACTCTGGCCGGGGCCGTCACCACGGAGTTCGCCGGTGACGATCTTGCCGTGTCGATCGACATCGACGAGACCCGGTCAACCGAGCTTCCGGCCGGAGAGGTGGCCGAACTGGAGCAGGCCCGAACCCGATTGGTCGACGGTGTACTCTATGTCGCCCCCGAGGGGACGCAGTGGTTCGGCATCCAGGCCCCGGCAATGGTTTCCGACGGCATTGCCCGATTGACCGACACCCGGACCATGCTCGACCAGATCAAGACCCTGGTCGAGGTGGAGGAGGTCGGGTCGGCCAGCGTCGACGGCACCGAGACCACCCACTATCGGAGTGAGATCGATCTCGACGACCAGTCGCTGGCCGAGTCGGGCTGGCTGCCCGGCGAAGGCGCAATCGATGTCGAAGCCGATGGTGTGATCGAGATCGATCTCTACGTCGACAATGAGGGTCTGATGCGCCGGATCGCCTTGAGCGGTGACGTGTCCCCCACCGATCCGTCGATCGACGGTGCCGCCACCTTTGCCGTCACCACCGATTTCGTCGATCTGGGATCGGACATCACCATCGAAGCGCCGGAGGGCGCCGAGATGCAGGAGTTCGGACCCGGCCGGTTCGGCGACGAGGACTAGGTACGACGCAAGCGGCACCTCGAGTTTGGCTCACGGGAACCGCTCGGACCGAGCACCGAGACTTGACTCATTCGTGAACATCATGCTCGCCAAGCGAAACCAGTCAACCGGCCTCGGGCCGACGCAGTGGTCCGATACCGGCGGTGCCGCCCTAGGAGTCGGCGGGCCCCTCGTTCGACAGCTGGAGCACCGAGCGGGGTGGGATGGGCGGGATCTTGCGATCCCGTCCTGCTGCGCTCGGTGTGGGCGGCAGCGGCGGTCGAGTCGCCGTCTCGGGCACGGCAAACTGGGCGCTCAGGCGGTAGGGCTCGTCGCCGTCGGGCCAGGCCTCGTCACCATCCGGGCCGGAATCCTCGACCAGGCCCGACACCCGGGAATCGATGGGTCGACGTCGTTCCTGATCAGGATCCTGCTCATCCGGGCCGTCGGCAAACTGGGCCAGAAACTGCTCCGGCGTCAGTGAACGCAGCGTCGTGGTCGCGGGCTCCCGCTCGGTCATAGGGCGACACCATACCGGCCAAGACCACCCTACGTGGTGGATGGTCACCGGAGATTCCGCCAGGTGGGGACTGTTGCCCATCGGGGTCCAGGATCGGGACGACGTCCGACGTCACCCGAGATCATAGATGCGAACATAGTCGACCAGGAAGCTGGTGGTTCCGGCCTCATCCAGCGTGGTCGGACCCAGCGGACCTGGCCAGTTGCCACCGAGGGCCAGGTTCAACTTGACCTGGGTGACGGGGCGGGCGTCGGGGGCGAACGGATCGTTTGCCACATCAAGGGTGTCGGGGTCGACGCGGTGGACCTCACGACCGTCGAGATACCAGACAAGGTCGTCCGACCAGTCGAACCCGATGACATGCCATCGATCGGAGAACCGCTCCCCCAACTCATTCGACTTGGAGTTGTGGCGGTGGCGCCCCCCGGTGTCCTGCCAATGAATGGCGTGGTTGGAGCGGGTCGGTGTCGTCCCCACGTACTCCAGCCAGTCGAACTCCCCTCCGGCAGGCCAACCTCCTCCATTCCAGCTCGAGGCCCACAATGCCGGCCACAGACCCCGTTGATCGCTGGGATCGGCCGGCTTCACCTTGATCCGGTACTCGATTCTCTGACCGTATTCGAACCGGATCGAACCGCGGACCATGCCCGAGGTCACCGACCGTTTCGATCCGTTGGGACAGGTGTAGGCCTCCTTTCGGGCGCGAAGAACGAGTGCGCCATCGAGCACCAGGACGTTTTCCGGTCGATAGCACTGCAGCTCGTTGTTGCCATCACCGTAGGTGGAGTGCTCGCGGCGCCACCGGTTGGTGTCGAGCCGATCGAACTCGTCGTGCCAGACAAGGCGCAACCCGTTGTCGGTGTCGCCGTCGGTCGCTGCGGTCGAAGCGACCACGGTCGTTGTCGGCCCGGCCGTGGTGGTGGCGGCCGTCGTGGTGGCCGGAGCCCGGGTTGTGGGCGGTGGCTCACCGCCCTCGGCACGTGCCGAGTTGGTTGTCGGTGTTGTCGATGGGGTCGACGCCGACCCGGTCTCGGGGGCCACGGCGGCCAGTTCATCCGGGGCACCATCGACGGTCGGTCCATCCGATGCTGCGTCCGAGCGTTGCCCGAACTCGGGTGACTGGGAGAAGTACAGCACGGTCTCGGCCCGGCCGAGACCACTTCTCAACTGGTCTCGCCAGTAGTGACGACCGGGATCATGATTGGTTCGCCCCAGTACGTTGCAGTACAGGAGATCCACGAACTCGTCGTCGCTCAGCGGCCCGTAGCGGACGCGGAACTCGCGTGAGGTGGCGAAGAGCTCCGCCACCTCGACGAGGTCGGCCCGTCCCGAATCCAGGACCTTCACCCAATACGCCAACCCGGCCGGTTCGGGCCGCCGTAGGAACAGGGCGCGGTACAGCCGCTCGACCTGGGCCGAGGAGCCGCTCAGATTCCGATGCTCGGCCGACGGGACGACAACCCGGCATCGGTTGGAATCGACACCGGCATCGGCCCCGGTCACGGGGACGAGCGAGGAGACCGCGAACAACCCGGCCACGACCGCGGCACTCGAGAATCCGGGCCGACGTGGCCATCGCCGAGGGAACCGGCGGCGGGTCGGATGGCCGTCGGCCGGGGCCTGACCATGAATGGCCTTGGGCGAATGATCGTATGTCGACATGATCCTCCAGCCCGCAGTCACTTCGGAACGGGCGACGGGCCGCTCACGGTTCAACGACCATGTCGGCGAAGGAGTTGAGACCGTTGACCGGTTTCGCCCATCTCATCGGGCTGATTCACCGGACCGATTCACCCGGTCGTGGACCCTGTGACTCACCGACACCGGGCATGTCCCCCGGAATCCAACCCAACTCGGCGAGGCAGAAGGTCCCGGACGGTCAAGCCCGAGGGTCGCACGACCTAGACTGTCGAGACCGTGGATCCCGTTCTTCGTTTCACCACATGGCTGGCCCCCGGGCTTCCCCTGGGCATCTTCCGGACCATTGCCGACCACGTGGGGCGGAAACTGGATCGCCGGGTGGAGCTCGGTTCCGAGCCGAAGATCTCGGGCCCGATGCATCCCGACGATGATCTGTTCAGCGCCAACGGCACCGACGTCGGGTTCCTCTGCCCTCCCCCCTACCTCTGGCTCAGCGAGCAACCGGAACCGACCATCCGCCTGGTCCCGATGGCCCCGGTGTTCGACGATTCCCGCAACCGGGGGCGACCGGTGTACTTCTCCGACATCGTCGTGGCTCATGACTCTCCGGTCACCATGGTCGACCACCTCGAGGGCCGTGGCTTCGGGTTCAACGACCGGGCCTCGCTCAGCGGTTATCACAGCGTGCTGGCCTGGCTCTCGGAAAGAGGCCTGGATCCCTCCTTCTTCGGCTCGTTCGCCGAAACCGGCGGCCATCGCCGAAGCCTGGACCGGATCGTGGCCGGCGAGTTGGATGCCGCCGCCGTCGACACCAACGTGTGGCGGGCCTGGGAACGGGAAAACCCGGATCGGGCGTGTTCGGTCCGGTCGTTGACCGCCATCGGACCGCATCCGGTACAACCGATCGTGGTTCGCTCCGAGCTCGCCGATCTGATCGCGCCACTGACCGACGCCCTGGCCGACCCCGAACTGGCTGAGGCGCTGGCGCCGTACGGCATCGTGGGGTTCGCTCCCGTCGCTCACGAGGACTACCGGCAGCTTGCCACCACACTGGTGTCGGATCAGACCGTCGGTTCCTCGCGGTCCAGTGGCGTCCTAGCGATCCAGTAGCCGCTCGATCACGGCGGCCACGCCGTGTCGATCGTGTGGAAGGTCGGTACGAAACCTGGCCCGAGCCAGGATCTCGGGATGGGCGTTGGCCATGGCGTAGCCCCTGCCCGCCCAATCCAGCATCTCCACATCGTTCAGGTTGTCACCAAAGGCCACCACCTGGTCGGCCGCCACTCCGAGCCGTCGGCACAGGGCAGCCAGCGTGACCGCCTTGTTGACACCCCGACCCATGGCCTCCATGAACGGCGCACCCGACGTGGTCAGCGTGATATCCGGAGGCATGACCGGTGTCAGGGTGTCGAACAGCCGATCGTGCACCACACGATGGTGACCCAGGAACAGTTTGACCAGGCCGGCGGGGGGATAGTCGACGTCGGGCACGACCTCTCGAGGGGCAAGAATGTCGGTGTCGATGGCGGCGAACGACTCGGTCCACTGGTGGCCTGCCGTTGTCTCCCAGGCCACGGCGATATCGGGAAGGACCGATCGGGCTCCGTCCATGAGGGCCACCACGTCGTCGCTGCCGATCAGGACCTGGTCGACCACCCGATGCTCGTGGAGGTCGTAGAGGGTGGCGCCATTGCTGCACACGGCCCAACGGAACAACCCGAGATGGGCCACTCGGGGAATGACGCTGATCTGGCTTCGGCCGGTGGCCACCACAAGTTCCACACCGGCGTCGGCCGCTGACCGCAGACTCTTGACGGTGCGGGGGGAGATCCGGGTGGTGGTGTCGAGCAGCGTACCGTCGAGGTCGAAGGCCATGATCCGGGGCAGGGCCTGGTCCCCGGCCTCGGCGCCGGCTCCATCGACAGCATGTCGGGGGTCGGGATCGGCGGCGGACATTGGTTCGATCGTCAAGGCCAAACGGTGTCGTCGGTGCCCGGCAGCGGTGGGTTGCCGGCGCCCTGCACCGACTGGTCGACGTCGATGATGTTGCCGGTGAGAAGACCGGAGGCCGCCGACAGGCAGTGGGCGATGGTGCTTGCCACCTCCCAGGGCTGGACAAGGCGACCGAACGGGCGGGTCGGCGCAGCCTGTTCCAGCCAGTCCTCGGGGGCGCCGTCCTGTTCGATCTGAGTTCGGTGCTCGGACTCGGTTTCCATCCATCCCGGGTTGACTTGATTGACCCGGATGTTGTGTCTCATCAGGGCAAACGCAAGATTCCTCGTCATGACGGCCAACGCCCCCTTGGACACCGAGTAGGCACTGAGCTTGGACTGCCCGCCATGCCCGGAGGTCGAGCCGACGTTCACGATCGATCCAACCGATGCGGTCTCGATCATGAGTCGGGCTGCGGCCTGGATGAGGAAGTACGGGGCCCGGACGTTGAGGGCCATCATATGATCGAAGTGCTCGGGGGTGTCGTCGAACAAGGTGGCCCGGGTGGTTGCAGCAGCCACATTGACCACTCCGTGCACGGTGCCGAATTCCTCGGCGCATCGGCTCACGACGGCGGCGGGGGCGGCGGCATCACTCATGTCGGCTTGTACGAACACGGTTCGGGTACCGGTCTTGGTCAACTCGGCGGCCAAGGCTTCACCACGGTCGGCCGATCGCCCAACCAGCACCAGACCGGCTGCGCCGTCGGCGGTGAGGCGACGGGCCACAGCCTCCCCCAACCCCTGGGAGCCGCCGTTGACGATGGTGACGAGGTGGGTGTCGAACTCGGGTGGGGTCAGCTGCATCGATGGTCCTTGGTCGGCCCGAGGCGAGCAGGCGCCAGTGGGAGGCGGGTGGGCGTTTGTCGGGGTGGCCTGCTTCCGCCACTTCCTGAAAACGTAGCGGATTCACTGCCATAGTGGGTCCGGCGAACGCTGTCGAAGCTTGTGTCGGCTCGATGTCGGACCGCACCGCTGAGCCTTGTGGCGAATTGCCCAGTACCCGCTGCGGGGCTCGGCCGGACACTGAAGTGGCAGATCCACGCTCAGCTCTGTGCCCTTGGCTGTCCGAAGAGGGACACCAGACGGGCGACCAGTGTGGCCAGGAAGATTTGCCCGGTGATGGCCTCGATTGCCGTGATCCTTTGCACGACACCGTTGACCGGGGTCACGTCACCAAAGCCCAGGGTCGAGAGCACGACGAATGAGTAGTAGACCGGCAGACCTTCCATCTCCGGATCGAGAACCGGCCCATCGACGACTCCGTCGAGGGCCAGGTAGATCCAGGCATAGCTCAAGCCGATGAGGAAGTAGGCGGCGATCGCCCCGAGAATCGTCGGAACCCCGACCCGATCGTGCGCGAGCACACGACGCACGACCGCATAGAGAATGACCAGTAGCAGTGTCATCTGGGCAACCGCTCCAAGGCTGGCAGCGGTCGAGGATTGCGGGAACACCGCGGCGACAACGGCCCCGAGCACGCCGGTCGAACCCACGGCGACGACGAGTCCGCGCCGCTCCTCCCACAAACCTGTGGCGGCCAGTGCCGACGCCAGGACCCCAATCGAGACGACGGACAGCGTCCACGCCATCTCGCGAGCCGGAGCGAGCACGAACGCCAGCACGAGCAGGGTGAGCAGAACACCGAAGCGGTCGTATCCGAACAGCGACCTGATCGGATGCCATCGGCCAACACCGGGTCGGCCTGTGGCCGGTTGTCCACGGGAGCTCATCGGTCGGCTGAACGTACCTCCGGAAGGACCCGATTCGGTCCGGGTCGAGAACCTGGTCAGGATACGTCGTTGGCCGCGACGGGGCAACAGTCGATCAGCTGCAACGGTCGCCGCCGGTCGTCCGAGGCCCTGGTTCTCGGTCACCGCACCCCGGGGGACGTTGCACTCACACGCGGCGCCACAATCACAACCAATCAGATCCGTCACAACCCCGTGTCCACGAAACCGGGTCACACTCCACGGCCGCGGTGCAACAGCTCGGCCCCCCTCGCCGGCTACGCCGGCGCCTTCGTCACCCTCGCCGTCGCCCGGACCGCCGTGGTGATCGCCATCGGCGCGCCGGCCCCGCAGCCTTCGCTGTCCGAAAGCTGACGCCGTGATCCTGGTGGCGATGGTGGTGATCCTTGCCCTCGCCTTCGATCTCACCAACGGCTTCCACGACTCGTCGAACTCGATCGCCACCCTCGTGGCCACCCGGGCCGCGCCGCCGGGCGCGGCGATCGCCATCGCCGGCACATTCCAAGTGCTCGGACCACTGGTGCTCGGCACCGCAGTAGCGGACACCGTCGGTGGCATTGTCAATCGCGACTCCACCGACGTGATCGGCCTCGTCGCCGCTGCCCTCAGCGGCGCGCTGGCGTGGAATCTCCTGACGTGGGCCCGGGGACTCCGCTCGAGCTCGAGCCACGCCTTGGTGGGCGGCCTGGTGGGGGCAGCCCTCGTCGATGCGGGCACCGGAGCGGTCAACTGGGGTGGTATGTCAGGTCTTCGGCCCTCCGGGGTGCGAGATGCCGAGCACAACGCCGACGACGCCAAACGCGCTGTCCGTCAGGCGCTCAGGTCGGCCTTCGCCACCCCGCTTGATCCCGAGGATCTCTACGAGCTCTCCGAGCGGACGGACCTCGTCCTGAACCCGACCAAGAACATCGTCCGGGAGGCCGAGTTGATCGCCATGGTTCCCGACGAGTAGATGGCCGCCATGGCCGATGCCATCCTCGCTGCACACCGTCATGTCGTGGCCCCGTTCGGGTCGCTCGCCGCCGACGCCGACCGGGCAACCCGGGAGTCCGATGCCGTGGTGCACGCCATCCGAGACGTCGAGCGAGCCTATCGCCGGGCCATGTCCGACCCGCTTGACAACGATGACCTGCGCGAGGTGATGGGCCGCCGCGAGCTCTACCGTCGGTACGCCAGAGCGGCTGACGCAGTCGAAGCGGTCGCCGAACGTATCTGGTATGCAGTCGTCAAGGCGCCGTGACCCGGGCCCACACCTCGGTGATCTGCTCTCGCCGAACTCATGACCACCGTCGGCCGTCCATGGTCAGGTCCCGAGCCGACCATTCGGTTCACGGCCCGGTTCCCCGACCCTGAGCCGGCAGCGTGTCGAGCCGTATTCGCTCGCCCGGCTGTGCCGTCACGGCGTCGAGGCCCAGTCGGCGCTCGATGGCGTCGACGAGAGCCGCCGATGCCTCGGGCTCGCCGTGGTTGACGTACACCATCGCGCGGCGGCGACGCCGATCCGAGCCACCGCAACAGATCATTCCGATCGGCGTGAGCCGACAACTCGACGGACACGACACGGGCCCGAACCGAAAAATGATGGCCGAGCATCTTGATCTGGCGGGCGCCGTGGCGCAACGCGTCACCGCGGGTGCCAGGTGCCTGGAAACCGACCAGCAGCACTGCGTTTCGACTGTCACCGATACGGTGCGCCAGATGATGGATGACCCTGCCACCCGTGGCCATCCCTGACGCCGACACGATGATCATCGGACCCCGCCTGGAGTTGAGTGCCTTCGACTCATCCGCGGATCGGACCTCGGTGAGGTCGATCGAAGGGAACAGTCTTGTGCCGCGCAACTCGGGCCGGATCTCCTCCGAACCGTCGTGCGCCTCGGACCGGTACACGTCGAGGGCGCGGCACGCCATCGGACTGTCGACGAACACCGGCATTGACGGGACGCGGTCTTCGGCCACCAGCCGGTCCAGATGCCAGAGCACCACCTCCGTCCGGTCCACAGCGAAAGCAGGAATGATGAGCACGCCGCCTCGCCGGGCGGTGGTGGCGACAACCTCGGCGATCGCGTCCTCCGGATCCTGCACATCGTGGTCCTCGTCGCCGTAGGTCGACTCGGTGATCACGAGGTCGGCGGTGCCGATCGGTTCCGGCGGAAGCAGGATCGGGTGCGTCGAACGGCCGAGATCGCCACTGAACACGACGCGGGTGTTCGACTCCTCGAGGTGCAGCGCAATCGATGCCGCACCCAGGATGTGGCCGGCCCGGTGCCAGGCGGCTCCGACACCGGGAACGATTTCCAACCGTTCACCGAAGGGCACCGTCTCGAACCGGGCCAGCGACGCCACTGCATCCTCACGGGTGTACAACGGCAGTGCGGGGTCGTGCTTCGAGTAGCCGATGCGGTTGGCATAGGCCGCTTCTTCTTCCTGCAGGTAGCCCGAGTCGGGCAACACGATGGCGGCCAACCGTTGCGTTCCCTCGGTGCAGTACACCGGCCCCCGGAACCCCTCTCGAACAAGTCTGGGCACATAGCCGCAGTGATCGATATGGGCATGGGTCAACAGCACGGCGTCGATGGTGTCGGGAGCCACCGGAAACCGCTCCCAGTTCTGCAGCCGCAGCCTCTTCTTGCCCTGGAAGAGGCCACAGTCGACCAGGACCCGTCGCCCGGCGGCATCGATGAGCGTCTTCGAGCCGGTCACGGTGCCTGCACCGCCGACGAAAGTGAGGATCGGTGCGCGCAAGCTCATTGTCATTGCTCGATCCCCCTGGGCGTGACCTCGAGGCCACCAACTATTGGCGGGAGTGGAGAGCCCGGCAGGCTCCTGTGGTGTCCACGCGTGCAGGGCACGGCCTGAGATCGAGTCGCCCTTGCCGGCATGAGATCACGGGCCCAGGTCGATTCCGGCTCAGCGCCAAGGGACGCACCGGTCCCAACGAGGATCGTCACGATCGTGCTCATCGTTCCTTCCACTGCGCCACCCTATACTTCTGCCGGCGGCCGCGGCCAGGCGCCGCCGGACAGTGACGAGACTGCATCCCGATGAGATGTCAGAAGTCACCGGCACGACCCGACGAGCCGGCGGCCTGGAAGGCGCCCACAGGGACTGCAACGCAGCGTCGGCGAAAACGGTTCAGGAATCGAGTAGCGGGACGTGGGCACGAGCGCAATGCGCGGCGCGTCCGGTGCTCACCTGGTCGATCCAGCGGTCGAGCTTCTCGAAAGGGAGGGGTCGGCAGATGCCGAAACCCTGCGCAAGGTCGCAGCCGAGCTCCAGCAAACGGTGGCTGACCTCTGCGGTTTCCACGCCCTCGGCCACCACGGTGAATCCCAGGTTGTGGCCCAGATCGATGGTCGAGCGCACGATCACGTCGTCGTTGTGCTCCACCAGCATCTCGGTGACGAAGCTGCGATCGACCTTCAGCTCGCTGATCGGCAGTCGACGCAGGTTCGTGAGGGATGAGTGCCCCGTGCCGAAGTCATCGATGGAGATGCGTACGCCTATCCGACTGAGCTGTTCGAGGATCCGCATCGTGCGGGGGGTGTCGCGGATCACCGACTGCTCGGTGACCTCGAGGACGAGCAGGTGCGGGGGCACACCGGCTTGCTCGAGCTTTCGGGCGACCACCTGAGGGAGCGCCTCATTCACCAGGCTGACCGGGCTGAGGTTGACGGCGACGGTCAGCTCCAGGCCCCGCTCGCTCCAACGCCTCACGGCATTGAGGGACCTCGAGAGCATGAACTCCGTCAGCTCCTCGACAAGCCCGGCCTGCTCGGCGATGGGCATGAAGACCTCGGGGCTGACCGAGCCGTGCACCCGGTGATTCCATCGGGCCAGAGCCTCGACGCCGACGACGCGTCCGGTGCGAAGTTCGGTCTTCGGTTGGAACTCGACGTCGATCGCACCGGTGACGATGGCCGCCCGGAGATCACCGAGCATGGCGAGGCGCACCGACTCGCTGCCCTCGAGACTGGGTCGGTAGACCGAGGATCGGTTGTGGCGCCGCTTTGCGTCGTACATCGCGAGGTCGGCCCGGCGCAGAAGAGTCTCGGTGTCGCGCCCATGTTCGGGGGCGAGGGCGATACCGATGCTGGCGGCAATCGCAACCGTTGCCTCACCCAGCTCGAAGGGAATCTCGAGGGCCTGGCTGATCCGTTCGGCCAGCAGTGACGCTTCGTGCTCACCGGCGGCAGGAACCAGGAGGGCGAATTCGTCACCGCCGAAGCGGGCGGCGCCATCGCCCGGGGCGAGGCAGTCCTGCATTCGAACCGCGACCTGGCGCAGTAGGTCGTCGCCGGCGTGGTGCCCCAGGGTGTCGTTGACCTCCTTGAAGCGGTCGAGGTCGATCAAGAGCACGGCAGCAGCCCGGTCGTCGACGACTAGCTGATCGGCCCAGGCCTCGAAGTACGGGCGGTTCGGCAGGTTGGTCAGGAGGTCGTGGGTGGCCGCATGTTGGATCTGCAGATGGAGCTGGCCTTTGCTGAGCGCCACGCCGAGCTGCTCGGTGATCTTCCGCAACCGGTTCGCGTCATCGTCGCTGAAACGGCTGGCGGCGCCCTGGCGATTGGCAACAATGACCAACCCGATGACCTCCTCGTCACCGAAGAGGGTCGTCACGAGGGCTTGACGCACGCCCTGGGATCGAAGGCCGGTCGCGAGCTCGTGGGAGGCGGCGGCGGTGTCGACCCGAACGACGTCGGCGCCGGCGTCGGCGAGCGGACCAAGCTCGTCGGCCGCCGCCGGAAGGACGTCGAGCACGTTGGCGTCGCCGAACTCGGTTCGGACACTGCCGGCGCCGGTGTCCCACACGACGAGAGCAACCGATGCGGCTCGGAGCTGGTCCGCGATCTCCTTCACCGCCGTGTCGGCGATCTCGTGCAATTGTGTGGACCGCCCAACCTGGCTGCTGAAGTCGAAGACGTGACTGAGGTCCGTGTACCGATGCATCAGCGAGCCGTGGGAGCGCAGAACGAGCCAGACCATCGGCGCCGGCAGCAGGAACACCACGGCGAGCCATGGCTCGATGAGCATCGGAATCGCAGCGGAGGAACCGAGCACTGCGCCGGGCAGATAGAAAAGGTAGCTGTGGCTCAACTCTTTGCGGATGCGCAGCGCGGCGTCGCCCTCGAAGAACGAGATGGCGGTGGCAATGATCACACCGGCCACCACGAGACCGATCGTCAACGCAACGGTGAGCCACACCCACATCAGGGGGGTGGCGGCGTCACCGGGATCGAACACGGCGCGGAAGACTGCGGCCGCGATAAGCGTCTCGGCGGTGAACGCCGTCAGATTGAGAGTGAACTTGAACAGGGGCTGGCGGCGCCAGATGACGAGCAGAATCGCCGAGCCGACGATGCGGGCGGCCACAAGGTGGAGCGGCGACAGCATCAGCAAGCCGATGGCAAGCGGCAGATCGGTCGGAGAGAAGCTCACCGCCTCGTTGCGAGCCTCGACGTGGAACACGAGCGGCTCACAGATCACGAATCCGAGCGTGACCATCACCAGCGGCCAGGGACCCCTGTCATAGAACGGGACCGCTCCCGCCAGGACAGTCGTCAACAGCAGGACTGCAGGTGCCAGGACCACGGCGCTGAGCGCGCCCACACGTGAGCGCGGGGAGTCGAGCCATGCGCTCATCGTCCCTTTCGGCGCTGCGTCCATGGTGATCATGTCCAGCTCGCACCGGTCCACGACGCACCGGTCCACGACGCACCCGTCCACGACGCACCCGTCCACGACGCACCCGTCCACGACGCACCCGTCCACGACGCACCCGTCCACGACGCACCCGTCCACGACGCACCCGTCCACGACGCACCCGTCCACGACGCACCCGTCCACGACGCACCCGTCCACGACGCACCCGTCCACGACGCACCCGTCCACGACGCACCCGTCCAGCTCGCACCGCTCCAGCTGGCGCCGAGGCTGGAGGCATCGATCCAGGCCTGGGGGTCCCAGGGGTCGCCCCAAGCGGTGATCTCGCCCTCTACGACGACGCCGTCGATTACGACGTGCTGGGTGCCTCGGGCTGCTTCGAGCGAGCCGAGCCCGGTGGACCATTCCCAGGTTTGGGTGGCGTCGGTCGGGACCGGGGCGTTGGCGGCGGCGGTGACGTCGATGACGCCTTGACCTTGCAGCGACTCGAAGTAGTTCGGGACGGGTCGGGCGGTGTCGCGAAGGAGAGCCTTGACCTGGTCGGGGGTGAGGTCGGGACGGTGGTCGAGCAGCAAGGCGACGGCGCCTGAGGTGACGGCGGCGGCTTGGCTGGTTCCTGAGCCTCGGAAGAGTTCGTCGGTGACGTAGCCCTCGGGGTGTTCGAAGTCGATCCTGGAGTTGGGCACACGGAGGCTGTCGATGTGGGCTCCGGGGGCGACCACGTCGGGGAGGCGTCCGGTGTAGCCGTCCTCCCAGTAGTTGACCCGGCGGCCGTCCTCGTCGAGCGAGTAATAGTCGCCGGCGCTGGCCCACCTCGGGATGGTCATGCCCCAGTCAGTGGCCTCCGAAGCCCCGACCGCAATAACGTAGGGGTCGAACGCCGGGCTGGTGAGCCCGCCGGTGGAGTCGTTCCAGCCGTCGTTGCCGGAGGCGGCGACCACGACGATGCCGTGGGCCCAGGCGTTCTCTACGGCCCGGGCGAGCGGGTCGATCCTGTAGTCCTGGGTCGAGTCGATGCCGTAGGAGAGGTTGATCACCCGGATGTCGAGGTCGCCCTCGTTGCGGTGCTCGACGACCCAGTCGATGGCGGCGATCACCTGGGACACGTCGACGGCGCCGGTGTTGTCACCGACCTTCACGCTGACGATGCCGGCGTCGGGGGCGACACCGAAGAACTCATCAGGGGTGGCGGTGAGAGGATCGGCGCCGGGGGTGCGGCCGGCGATGATGCCGCTCATATGGCTGCCGTGGCCGTTCGTGTCGAGGTAGGTGGCCTCGGGCACGCCGGCTTCGAAGGACAGGTCGACCACGGCGACCACCTTGTCGGCGCCGGTCAGGGCGGGAACCGGGGCGACGCCGGTGTCGATGACGGCGATGTCGATCCCCTGGCCGGTGACGCCGTTGTGCCACAGCTTGCGGGCGCCGATCTGGTCGACGACGTTGTACATCGAGCCCAGCGTCGCCGCCGGGTCGTAGCCGTCGACCGTCGTCGTGGTCGTGGTCGTGGACTTCCGGCCGTTGCCGCTGCGGGTCGTGATCGAGGCGTCCTCGACGGTGCTCGTGTCGGCGGTACTGGTCTCGCTCTTCTGGCCGCCCCGAGCCGCAGCTGCGGGGTTGGCGAGAAGGCCGGCAAGCAGCGCGACCACAAGCGCGACGAGGGCGAGCGATCGCTGTCCTCGATGGTTCGTGCGGGGCCCGGGTGCTGTGAGATTGGTCGTTGGTGGCATCGGGTCTCCTCGGCGGATGACCGTCGACGATCAGCTCGTCGATCGATCTGCGCAGAACGCCGGTTTCGCCACTGACATCCCCGGTGGTCAGGCGACCACATTCGACCGACCGGATCTTCGTCTCGTCCAATTCTTCTGTTGTCGGTATCCAACAACGGCGCGGGGAGGAGGACGCTTGAGTCGACTGCAACCAACGGATCGGTCGAAGTGAGACGAACTGCCTAGGCCAGTGGGAAGCGGGTGGGCACGGTCAGCGCGAGTAGAGGCCGATCGACTGTGCAACCAGTGCGTTCTCCCGGCGAGAGAGGTCCCCGGGCGCGTGCTCGAACGGTATCGGCGGGCGAAGAGGAACCCTGGGCCATCTCCAAGCTGAGCGTCACCGGCCGAGAACCGGGAAACGGGACCGGCAGGCTAGTTGTCCGACATGGAGCGGGAGGCAGCGGAGGCTGCGAGAGCATTGCTCACCAAACTGCTCATTGGACCGCCGCGTCGTTGACGGACGCCTGAGAACGACAAAGCCCCGCCGTAGCCTTGGCGGCCTGGAGCGGGGTTTGCGGGAGTGGAGCTAAGGAGAATTGAACTCCTGACCTCTTCCATGCCATGGAAGCGCTCTACCAACTGAGCTATAGCCCCGTGCGTGGACAGCGTCCCAATCGTAGCGACCGATCGAGCAGTTGCAACTCGATTTCACTCGGACCGGCAGGAGTGACGGAGGGCCGAAGACCGGGTCACCAGCACCGGTCGAATCCGCCCGGCCCGTCGGGTGTGGAAGCCGCCGCAGTTCAGACCGGTCGAGCCACCCAGCCAGAAGAGCTAGAACACCCGGCCCTGGGCAAAGCCGAGGATCTTCCGGCAGTGAGGGCAGAAGTACATCAGTGTTCGGCCTTCACCGAGCGGGAACCCCTTGCCCTTCCGGTACACCTCGGTTAGCTCCGCCTCACAGTGGGGGCAAAGGGGGGCCAGGTCCATGCGATCAACCAGGGTGAACGGGACTTCACCGGTCGTTGCCACTGCTGCTCCTTTGCGTGGGTCGTTGTGGCTCCCATTGAACGGCAATCGCCACATTGGCACCAGGGCCCTACGTCCTGAGCACGCGGTTTCGGATTTCCACCGCGACCTCGGGCCCTACGATGGCTCGAAGCTCGTCGAACAGCGATTCCGCCACGGGCGCCGAGTCCATGTAGGCACTCGGTTCGGCGACGCGATCGGTACAGCACCAGGCCACCGGCTCATCCCCCCAGTCCGACGCCCACCACCGGCGTAGGTGATGAACCCCGTCGGCGTCGACCTCGACCTTCAGCGGCAACTGCCAGCAGATGGCCGGCTTGTAGTCCATCGGCCGGTCCTTGTCGTCCACGGCGGCCAGATGCAGAGCGCAACCCACTCCCCCGGCGAACCCCGGGCGGTTGAAGAAGATGCAGGCCCCGTCAACCACCCTGGTGGCCGAGCGGGACTCGTCGGTGAACACACCACCGTCAGCGGCGGCCGGCAAATGCTGGAAACGGGCCGGATCCATACTGAGACCCAACGCCTCGATCAGTCCCGCTTCTTCCGGCAACACCTCGGCTCCGACCGAACAGCACCCCTGCTCCAGTTCGGGGGCTCGACGATCGAGAATGCCCTGACAACCATCACCCCACAGGCATCGCCAGTTCGAAGCCAGGAACTCCATGTCGACCCGCCACACCGAGCCGTCGACCGGGTCGATAATCGGTTCAGAGCCCTTTCCCACCCGGTTAGCCTAGTGTCCATGGACGACTACCCCGAGCACGAGGCTCGCCGCTACAATCCGGCCGCCATCGAACCCAAGTGGCAGCAGCGCTGGCTTGAAGGCGACCTGTATCAGGTCGACAACGACGATCCCCGTGACACCCGCTACGTCCTGTCGATGTACCCCTATCCCTCGGGACCGGCCCACATCGGCCACGTCCGCAACTACACCTTCGGTGACCTGCTGGTTCGCTACCACACCATGCAGGGCAAGGCGGTGCTGAGCCCCATCGGCTTCGACAGCTTCGGGCTGCCGGCGGAGAACGCCGCCATCAAGTCGGGTGAGCATCCTCGCCCGTTCACCGACGCCCGGATCGAGGAATTGACCACCTCGTTGCGCCGGATGGGAGCGGTGTACGACAATCGTCGCACCATCAAGAGCCACGATCCGTCGTACATGTACTGGAACCAGAAGTTCTTCATCGACTTCTGGAACAACGACCTGATCTATCGGACCACGGCCCCGGTCAACTGGTGCCCGGGCTGTCAGACCGTGTTGGCCAACGAACAGGTGGTCGACGGCCGATGTGAGCGCTCCGACGATCCGGTCGAGCGCCGGGATCTGGAACAGTGGTTCTGTCGCATCACCAACTACGCCCAGGAGCTGCTGGACGAGCTGGATGACCTGGAATGGCCGGACCGGGTCAAGGTCATGCAGCGGAACTGGATCGGCCGCTCCGAAGGAGCCGAGTTCGGTCTGCCCATCGCCGACACCGACGGCAACCCCCGAACCGATGTCGAGCCTCTGACCGTCTATACCACTCGGCCTGACACGAGCTTCGGCATGACCTTCGCCGTCATGTCACCGGAACACCCCAGGGTCGACGAGCTGGCCACCGACGACCAGCGGCCCCTGGTCGAGGCCTTCCGCCAGGAGGTGGCCAACAAGTCCGAGATCGATCGGCTGTCGACCGAGGGCGCCATCGAGAAGCGGGGCGTGTTCACCGGCGGCCACGTCATCAACCCGTTCAACAACAAGCTCATCCCGGTGTACCTGGCCGACTACGTGCTGATGACCTACGGAACCGGAGCCATCATGGCCGTACCCGGTGAGGACCAGCGGGACTGGGACTTCGCCAAGGCCTATGGGCTGGACATCATTCGGACCGTGCAACCACCGGACGACTTCGACGGCGAGGCCTACACCGGCGACGGGCCGGCCATCAACTCCGAGTGGCTGAACGGCCTGGAGATGGCCGGCGCCAAAGCCAAGTCCATCGACTGGCTGGCCGAGCACGGCCTGGGTCAGGCCAAGGTGAACTACCGCCTGCGGGATTGGCTGTTCGCCCGTCAGCGGTTCTGGGGTTGCCCCATCCCCATGATCTACTGCGAGGCCGGCTGCGGTCGTGACGGCATCGTGGCCGCGCCCGAGTCCGACCTGCCCATCGTGGCCCCCGACGACGTCGAATTCCAGCCCTCGGGTGAATCGCCGCTGTTGCACCACGAGGGATTCCTGAACACCACCTGTCCCCAGTGCGGCGGCCCGGCCAAGCGGGAAACCGACACCATGGACACCTTCGTGGACTCGTCGTGGTATTTCCTGCGGTTCTGCGATCCGTGGTCCGACGGCGTGCCGTTCACGATGGCGGCGGCCGAGAAGTTCATGCCCGTCGACCAATACATCGGCGGCATCGAGCATGCCATCCTGCACCTGATGTACGCCCGGTTCTTCACCAAGGCTCTGGCCGATCTGGGCTATGCGCCACATGATCTGAGGGAACCGTTCAAGCGGCTGTTCACCCAGGGCATGGTCCGTATGGGCGGCTCGAAGATGTCCAAGTCCAAAGGCAACACCGTGTCCCCCGAAGAGTACGTGGACGCCCACGGCGCCGACCCGTTGCGGCTGGCCATCCTGCAGGCAAAGCCCCCGGCCGAGGATGTCGACTTCGAGGACTTCCAGCTGGAGGGATGCGAGCGGTTCCTGAACCGGGTGTGGCGGCTGGCGGCCACCGACTCCGAGTTCATCACCGGGGTCCGACACGGCGATCCGACCCAGGCCGACAGGGAGATCGAGGGCGCAACCCATCGGCTGATCGACAGGGTGACCGGCGAGTACGAACGGTGGGCCTACAACACCGCGGTGGCGGCCTTCATGGAGTTCACCAACTCCTTATATAAGTATGTGCAGGGAGATCAGGGGCCCCACGGCCCCACGCTGGACTTCGCCATCGAATCCTTACTGCAACTGATGGCCCCGGCCGTCCCCCACATCACGGCCGAGCTGTGGGCCATGGGCCACGACGGCGAGCACATCCACGAGCGGGCCTGGCCGGTGGCCGACCCGTCCAAGCTGTCGGTCAGCACCGTGACCATGGTGCTGCAGGTCAACGGCAAGGTCCGGGATCGGGTGGAGGTCGATGTCGACATCAGTGACGACGAGGCGGAGTCGCTGGCCCTGGCCTCGGAGCGCATTCAAACCCAACTGGACGGCGCAGCCCCCCGCAAGGTGATCGTGCGAGCTCCGAAGCTGGTCAACGTCGTGGCCTGACCGCGGCGGTCGGGGCCACAAGCTATTGCGGTCGCCCCGGCGCTCTGCTCCCCGGTCGAGCTGCAGGTAGGCGGGATCCTAGGCCGATTGCTCCAGGCGGGGCACGTCCCGCCACAGCCTCTCCAGATCGTAGTACTCGCGAGCCTCGTCGGTGAAGACGTGGACCACGAAGAACCCGTAGTCGATGAGCACCCAGCTCATGGTGTCCCGACCCTCGATTCGGACCGGTTTCGGTCCTCCGGCCCTGGTGATGGCCTCCTCGATGCCGTCCACGATGGCTCGGACCTGGCGGTTGTTTCGTCCCGACGTGATGACGAACCAGTCGGTGATGGCCAGCACATCGCCCACAAAGAACGCGTCGGTACGCTGACCGAGCTTGTCCTCGGCCGCAACCACCGCCATACGGACCCAGCGAATGATGTCATCCTCGAAGCCGGGGGTGACATCGCTGCGCTGCTGATCGCTCAGAGCATGCTCCTTCTACGTCGTCCGTTGATGGGTGCGTCGCAGTGGCGACGACCATTCGAGTCTAGGCCAATCGAGGGCCATCATCCAGGCGGTTTGTCGGCACAAGCGGAATCGTCACCGATTGCGCCGTGACCGGCCGGACAGCCCTGATGGCCACGTCGCCAAAGGCATTTCGAACCTCTCGATCAGTCGGTGGGTTCCAGCACCACCTGATCGACGGAGAACTCGGGGCCAACCAGCAGCGTCACCGGCGAGCCCGGTTCGGCTTCGGGATCGACCAGTGGTTCCACACCGAGTGACGCCGCCAGTCGGTCGAGCTGGAATCGCCCAACGGACTCGATCCCCTCACCGGCGGTCTCGATGTCGAACAACTCGGGCGGAACGATGATTTCGCTGGCGCCGTCGTCGAACCGCAGGGCCCGTCCGATCTGCACCACCGCCACGCCCTGGCCGGCCAGTTCGGCCGCGATCTCGGTGATGGGAAGGCCTCCCGCTCGGTCGATGATACGAAGCTGCAATCGATCACGACCGTCAAAGCCGGCGGGGAATGCCACCGTGGTCCGGATCAGCTGCTCGGTCGCCGCCACATCGATGGCAAACTCGGCCGTTGCCGAGCCGGGATCGGTCACCGTTGGCAACTCGAGGACTTGCCCCCCTCGGTTGGAGAAGGTCTCACGGAGGTGGCGACCGAGCGGATGTTCACTGGCGGGGGGCGCATCCACCACCGAGGCCCAGAACCGGTGGCGGCGGGTCAGGGTCGAGTAGAGGGGAGCACCCACGATGGGGCGACCGAGAAAGGCGGGTGCGGTCTCGGCGGTCACCTCGATCTCACCCACGGGGAGCAGGGTTCGACCGTCAAGCCCCGGCACCGGATCGGGGTTGTCGACGACATAGCTGGTGGGGCCGAGCACCTGGGGCCAACTGGTGTCGTCGAGCACGGTGGTCTCGGCCAGATCGAGGCGCAGGGCCCGGGCCACGGCGTCGATGGCCTGCTCGGGGCTCAGTTCGTCGACCGACGCGCCGTCCACAACCACGGTGGCCGGCACCAGGATCACCGATCCGGTGGTTGTTGGGCCGCGACCCACGATCAGGGTCAGGCCGGTCAAGCGATCGTCGACCACCTCGGCCACTCCGTGGATCGGGGTGGGATCGACCAATGCCGTCCAGCCCGGATCGTCGGGAGACGGCTGATCGACGACAATCCCCACCCGTGATTCCAGCAGTGTGTGGTAGCCCTTGATGGCCAGGAACGGGATGGCCATGATGAGGGCGGCCTCAGCGACGACGAACAGCAGCGAGACGCGACGAGGCGAGGTGAGAAGAGCGGCGGAGGATCTCACGCATCAACACGATAGAGGTTCCAACGCTTGATGTGTTCGATGACCGCAGCCGGGGTGAGAAAGTTGATGGAATGACCCATGGCCACCCGTCGCCGTAGGCCGGTGCCGGAGATCCCAACCGCCGGGATTTCCACCAACTCCCACTGCCACCCGGTCGGGGGGTGAAAGTCGGCACCGGGGCGGTTGACCACGACGATGGTGGCCTGCCGGCGGAGTTTCTCGGTGTTGTGCCAGGTGTCGAGGCTGACGGCGGCGTCGGCCCCGACGATGACCAGCCACTCGGCCTCGGGGAACTGCCGGCTCAGGGCGTCGAGGGTCACGGTGGTGTAGCTCGGTCCACCGAGGTCGATCTCGATGTCCGACACCTCGAGGCCCTCGGCGTCACCGACGGCGGCGCGGGTCATGGCCAGTCGCTTGTCGGCCGGGGTGATGTCGCGCCTGCCGACCTTTTGCCATGGCCTATTGGCCGGCACCAGGAGAACCCGGTCGAGGTCCAACGTGTGCAGAACCTGGTCTGCCACAATGAGATGACCAATGTGGGGCGGATCGAACGTTCCCCCCAAAACCCCTATCCTTTGACCGAATTTGTATGGCATCAGCGACTACCCGTAGCGCTCACGATAGAAAAAAACACCCAAATAGGGCTTATTGTGACGCATGTCACTTCCATCGGAACGCTGTTCGTACTAAAACAGATATTCGGGCATAGAACGCTCTTGACCCGCCCGGCGAAAATCTCACCGCAACTAGTCAGTCGGAAGTAGCGCCGGAACATCGAGCGTAGCAAGCCCCTTGACGAGAAAAACCTGTTAGTTCTCGTTGCACCTGGAAAACATCAAACCATAGAGAAGCACGCGCCATGAGTGATTCAGTAGGACAGTATTTAAACGAGATCGGCCTTGTTCCCCTTCTTACGGCGGACGAAGAACGAGAGCTGAGCCAAATCATCGAGAAGGGCCGCGACGCCCAGGAACGAATCGATGCCGGTGACAATTCGGTGGCCAACCGCCGAGCGGTACGGGCTGCGGCCCGGGCCAAGGACCGCTTCATTCGAGCCAACCTCCGCCTTGTGGTGAGCGTAGCTCGCCGCTATCCCCTCCCCCCGTCAATGGAACTCCTGGACCTCATCCAGGAGGGCAACCTGGGCCTCGAGCACGCAGTCGACAAGTTCGACTGGCGCAAGGGGTTCAAGTTCTCGACCTATGCCACGTTCTGGATTCGCCAGGCCATTGGTCGAGCGCTCGATCAGAAGGCCAGCCTGGTTCGCCTCCCCGGTGACCGCTCGGCCAGCCTGCGAGCCGCCCTTCGTCAGGTCTCCGGCGACGGCGACGAGCTCGACGACGAGCACGCACGTCTGCACCGCCTCACCACCCCGACCTCGCTCGATCGCACCATCGGTGACGACGACTCAAACGAGCTGGTCGACCTCCTCCCCGACGCAACGCCCGGACCCGAATTCGAGGTCATGGCCCGAGCCGAGGAGAGCATGGTCACCGGCCTGCTCGAGGTTCTCGATCCCCGAGCGAAGTATGCGGTGGAGCAGCGGTTCGGCCTCAACGACGGCCGCAAGCGCAGCTACCGTGAGGTCGGCGAGGAACTCGGCGTCACCGCCGAGGCCGCACGCCGTCTGGTGAAGCGAGCAGTCAGCGCCGTCCGCGACCAGGCCGGCGACGTGATGAGCGACTTCGACGCCGCCTGACAGCTACCCAACCTCCATCGATCGAGAAGAGACACCGCCCGTCGGCGGTGTCTCTTTCCGCATCCAGCCACCTCGCCTGGGCGTACGCCTCTATGGACTTCATAGCAGGCACTCAACGACGGGTAGGACAATTCAAGAGCCGATGGTCAATTCGATTGCGAACCGGAGTGACTCCGGCGACACTGAGACGGTGACTTGGACACCTGAAACGTGGCGGCACAAATCAGCGGCCCATCAACCACAGTGGCCCGACATTCCCGAGCTGGAAAAGGTCGAAAAGGAGCTGGCATCGGTTCCCCCCTTGGTCTTTGCCGGAGAAGCCCGGGATCTCAAGCAGCGGCTGGCCCAAGTGGCCGACGGCAAGGCCTTCCTCCTTCAGGCCGGTGACTGCGCCGAGTCGTTCGACAGGTTCAACGCCGATGCGATTCGGGAGAAGTTGCGGGTCATTCTCCAGATGGCCGTGGTACTGACCTACTCCTCCGGGGTACCGGCGGTCAAGGTCGGTCGCATCGCCGGCCAGTTCGCCAAACCCCGGTCCACGCCCACCGAGACGGTGGACGGCACCGAATTGCCATCGTTCCTTGGCCACATGGTCAACGATCTTCCGTTCTCCGAATCCGATCGACGCCCCGATGCCCAGCGGCTGATGCAGGCCTACAACCAGTCGTCATCCACCCTCAACCTGCTTCGAGCGTTCACAAAGGGTGGATTTGCCGACCTCCATCGGGTCCAGACCTGGAACCAGGAATTCGTGGCCAGCTCCAATCAAGGCCAGCGCTACACCCGGTTGGCCAGTGAAATCGATCGGGCGCTGCGGTTCATGGAGGCGACCGGCATCTCGTCCCATCACCCCGAGATCTCGGAGGCCGAGTTCTTCACCAGTCACGAGGCTCTCATCCTGCAATACGAGCAGGCCCTGACCCGGGTCGACAGCCTGACCGACGAGTGGTACGACTGCTCGGCCCACATGGTCTGGATCGGCGAGCGGACCCGCCAGCTCGACGGAGCCCACGTGGAGTTCATGCGGGGCATCAAGAACCCCATCGGTTGCAAGATCGGGCCGACGGCCACCGTGGATGAGGTGTTGCGCCTCTGCCAGGAACTGAATCCCGATAGCGAGCCGGGTCGGTTGACCCTGATCACCCGCCTGGGGGCCGACAACATCGCCGACGGGTTGAAGCCGATTCTCGAGGCGGTTCGAGATGCCGGCCATCCGGTGGTCTGGGTCTGCGATCCGATGCACGGCAACACCTTCACCTCCGATTCCGGGCACAAGACCCGGCACTTCGACGACGTTGTCCGTGAGGTAGCCGGCTTTTTCGCCGTCCACCGTGCCGTGGGAACCTGGCCCGGAGGCATCCACGTCGAGCTGACCGGTGACGACGTCACCGAATGTCTGGGCGGTGGTGAGGAGGTCCACCCTCAGGATCTGGGGAAGCGCTACGAAACGATGTGTGATCCTCGACTCAACGGTCGCCAGGCTCTGGATCTGGCCTTCCGGGTCGCCGAACTGCTCGATCAATAGCCGATCGCGGTCCCCCCTTGGGGTGGCCCTTCGATCGCTCAGAGCACGATCAAGAACAGCACCACCAGAACGACTAGAGCGGCCACCACCCCGGCGATGGTGATGGCATGGCGATGAGACGGGGGCTCCGGATCATCCACCGATTCACGAAGCAGGGCGATGGCCCGCTCGGTTTCGGTCTTCGGGCCGCGACCGGGTCCGGCGAAGGCGGCCGGGTCCGCTTCGGTCTGCTCACCGTCATCATCGGACGGTTCCCCGCCAAGCGACTCGAGCACCGGATGAACCGGCCCGGCATCAGGCCGAGCGGGCTGGTCACGGGTTCGCTCCTCGCCGGGCGACTCGAGCACCGATCGGACCGACTCGTCACCGGCCTGGTCGTCAAGGAGATCCCCTCCGTCGGACATCAGGGCGTCCACCGCCGACTCGGACCCCTCGATGTGGTCGATGCCGGCACTCCACTCGGCGGAAACAAGCGTGGGGTCGTCGTCGGTCTTTGCGGCCGTGGATGACGGTCCCCGCAGTGTCGAAGGCAGGTCCTTCAGCTCAGCAGTCTCGTCGGCCGGAGGAGAGAACGAGTAGTCGGAACCCTCGGCCTCGACGAACTCGGCGTCGATGAAGTCGGTGTCGGAGTCCCCGAGCTCCAACCCCGGGACATCAGTAGGCACCGGCGTTGGTGACAGGTCGGTGCCGCCTACCGATGCGAATGCGTCGGCCTCCACTTCGACCAGCGTTCGGCGGCGATCCAGGGCACGGTCCTGGCCGTGGCGCAGAGCTCCGAACGGGTCGGGAGTGACGGGGACATCTGCGCCCATCACTCCCCCGCCGTCGGCGAACTCCTCACCGTCGGCCGCTGCGTCGGCGGCCACCGTGGTCCAGATGGCGTCCCATATCGCCCGACCGGGCTGGACCACATCGGTCTCCAGGCGACGGGAGCGCACGATGTCCACCAGTGACGATGCATCACCGTCGCTGCGGCTGTCGGCCAACTCGGACTGGAGAGTCTCCATACCGCGGCGAAGGTGAGCCCTCACCGTCCCCACCGGCAGGTTCAGGTATTCGGCCAGCTCGGTGGTGGCCCCGGTGTCGGTGGCGGCCCCGGCCAGGAGGATTTCGCGACGGGTTGAGTCCATTCGGGCCAGGCTGGCCGTGACCACGACACGGTCGATGACCTCGGCGGCCAAATCATCGTTGTTCGAAAGCCGGCTGCGCAGGCGTCTGATCAGCCAGGCCTGCACGGTGCCCTTCGACGGGTCGAAGTCGCGACGCTCCCGCCATGCTTCGACAAAGGTGGAGATAGTGAACTGATCGGCGGCGGGCCCCTGCAGGTGATAGGCGATGGTGTGTATCAGACTGCCGTGCTGGGCGTAGATTTCCTTCAGAACCGAGGCGTCACCGATGACCAGTCGGTCTTCGATTGTTGCGGTCACCCTTTCGAGACTAATGAGTCGATGAACAATCCCGATGCCATCCGCATACTTTTGCCCCACCTGCTCCGGGGGCGGTTGCGAATCCCCTGGTGGAGGCAAGCGCCTGGACATGCCTGGACCTGCAGCTCGGCGGCGGATCCGGCCGTTTTCACACCAGATTGTCGACGAAACGCTCCAGCTGGCGCAGGTTTCGTACCTCGAACACCCCGTCGCAGTACGGCTCGTACTCCGACACGATGGAGTCCCCGGTGTTCCAGTAGGCCTTGGGTTCGGGGTTGAGCCAGAACAGCTTGCGGGCCTTGTGCTGAAGTTCCTTGGTGATCCAGGCCTGGGCGGCGTGGTAGTTGTTGCGGGCATCGCCCAGGATCATCACGGTGGTCTTGGGCCCGACCTCCCTGCCGAACCGGTCCCAGAACACCTCCAGAGCGTGGCCGTAGTCGGAATGGCCATCGACCCAGACCACGTCGGCTTCGGTGTTGACCCGGTGGATGGCCTCGGCGATATCGTCGGACGACTCGAAGAACGACGTGACCTCGTCGAGCCCGTCGATGAACACGAAGGCCCGGACCCGGCTGAACTGGTTGGAGATGGCGTACACGAGATGGAGTGTGAACCGGGCAAAAGCGGCCACCGAACCCGAGATGTCGGCGATCACGAAGATCTCGGGTTTGGCCGGCTTGGGGTAACGGAACTTGGGCTCGGCCGGCACTCCGCCGTAGCTCAATGAATGGCGCACCGTGTTACGGAAATCGAGCGGGCCCTTGCGCTTGTGACGCCGTTTACGGGCCAGTCGCACCGCCAACTTCCGGGTCAGAGGGTAAATGGCACGCCGCAGCATGACCATCTCCTCCCGGCTGGCGTGCATGAAGTCGACATCCTCGGGCAGCGGCTTGCGCAAGGTCTTGGCCATGGCCTCGGCTCCCCGGTCAGCCACCAGCCGACGCCGGATCTCGGCCTCGATCTCCTTGCGGAGTTGGTCGACACGATCCTCGTACTCGTCCCGCTCCAGGCGCTCTTGGAATGGGGTCAGCGCCTCCTCCGGCTTGTTCCTGGCCTGATCCATCAGCCGTTCCAGAACCGAGTCGAGATCGAGGTTGCGCAGGGTCCGGTACAGGTAATAGGTACCGCCCACCGGGCGCCCCGGTTCCATTCCGGCAAAGCGCTTCACCGCCTGACGGGCGATGGCCCGCATCAAGGTCTGATCACCGTTGAGCAGGGCCTGATACAACAACTCCGCCAGTTCCTCGGGTGACAACCCGTCTCCCCCGCCCTGCCCGCCGTCGCCCTGGGGCATCTGCGACGCATCGTCGTCGAAATCGAAATCCCCGAACGGGTCCTCGGCGTCGGGATCGAGGGCGTATTCCCGACCCCGCAAGGAGAAGTAGACCTCGAACAATGTCTCGAACGTCTTCCAGTGAGCATCGTTCTTGACCAGCGTGGCCGCCAGCGCGTACTTGAAGGCGTTGCGGTCCTCGATGGGAATGTGCCGCACCGCCTCGGTGGCATCGATGTTCTCCGACAACGACACCGGCAACCCGGCGTTTCGCAGCTCGTGGACGAATCCTTCGATCAGATCAAAGATCGGTCGAGCCTGGCGATCGGCCTTCGCAGCCGTCGCGTCTACCGTCGCCACATCGGAGCCGGTGGTGTCTGCCATGGTCAGCCGGTGGCCGACGCCGGTTGGGTGGCCTCGAATTGGGACGAATTGGCGGTGAAATCCTTGATCGCCTTCTCGATGTCGGACCGGTACTTCAGCAGAATGTGCACCGTCTCCACCGCGTGCTTTTCCTCGACCGTGTCGATTCCCAGCAGGACCAGGGTCCGGGCCCAGTCGAGGGTTTCCGACACCGAAGGGTGCTTCTTCAACTCGAGTTGGCGGATGGAACGGACGATCCGGGAAACCTGGTCGGCCAGGTTCTCGGAGATGTCGGGCACCTTGGTCAGGACGATCTCCTTCTCCCGCTCCATGCTCGGATAGTCGAGGTGGAGGAACAGGCAGCGCCGCTTGAGCGCCTCCGACAACTCCCGGGTGTTGTTGGAGGTCAGGAACACCAGCGGGATCTGGCTGGCCTCCATGGTGCCCAACTCGGGGATGGAGACCTGGTAGTCCGACAGGATCTCCAGCAGCAGAGCCTCGGTCTCCAGCTCGACCCGGTCGACCTCGTCGATGAGCAGCACCACCGGATCGTCGGCGGTGATGGCCTCCAACAGGGGCCTCGGCAGCAGGAACTCGTCGGAGAAGATGTCGTCCTGGATGTCGGCCCACGACGGGTCGCCCTCATTGGTCTCGACCTGGATGCGCAGGAGCTGCTTCTTGTAGTTCCACTCGTACAGCGCCTTGGACTCGTCCAGGCCCTCATAGCACTGGAGCCGGATCAGGCGGGCCCCGCTCATCTCGGCCACCGACTTGGCCAGCTGAGTCTTCCCGGTACCGGCCGGACCTTCGACAAGCACCGGCTTTTCCAAACGATCGGCCAGGTAGACGATGCCGGCGATGGAGTCGTCGGCCAGGTAGTCGACCTCGCCCAGCCCTTCACGGACGGCGTCGATCGATTCGAAGCGATGAGTCATGGCATCAACGGTACAAGAGTGCACAACCAACGGTTCAATCATTCGACCCCGTGGTGACCACGGACCGGCTCGAAATGGCGCCGGTGGGCGGCGGGCGGCGGCAAACCACGACTACGATCGGAACAGCCATGGACCGAGGACTCACCAGAGCAGTCGACCGCTTCACCCAAGCCCTGGGCAGCGCCCTGCGCCGAGCCGCCGCCGGCACGACGGTGGATCAGTCCAAGCTTCATCGGGACGCCCTGGTGGAGGCGTTCAATCTTGCTGTGGCCTTCATCGATTCCGACAACCGACATACCGACGACGAGCTGTGGGCCCTGGTCGCCGCCTTCGCCCACCACGACCTGCTTCCCGGTATGGCCACGCCGGATGCCATCCGCCGAAACGATCTGGTTCAGGGCAAGCGGCAGTGGTTGCACACACCGTCGGACATGTTCGTCACGCTGCGTCAGGTCGACACCACGCGAGGAACGGCGCTGGCCCGTGTCTACTACGACGAGGCCATGACACTGGCCCACACCGTGTTGTCGCTCGACCAATACCCCTCCGACGACGAACTCAAGGCCCTGATCGAGTTCCAGCGGCTGCTCATGGCTGCACTTCCCGGTCCGGCCGCGCCTCGACCGCAGCCGGGGGCCCAGGGCGTTTCCCCGGCCGATGCAGCCCCGGCCGCCGAAGTCGAACCCGAGGAGGAGCTGCCGCCACCCGAGCCCTTGGAGGATGTACTGGCCGAACTCGACGCCCTGATCGGGCTGGACGAGGTCAAGGAGGAGGTGCGTCTCCTGTCAGCCCTGCTTCGGGTCCAGGAGTTGCGCAAACAGCGTGGCCTGCCCGTGGTCGACAGCAACAAGCATCTGATCTTCAGCGGCAACCCCGGTACCGGCAAGACCACGGTGGGTCGTCTTCTGGCCCGCATCTACCGGTCGTTGGGGGTGGTGGAGAAGGGTCACCTGGTCGAGGTCGATCGGGCCGGTCTGGTGGCCGGCTTCGTCGGTCAGACCGCAACCAAGGTGACCGAGGTGTTCGACAAGGCCGACGGCGGGGTGTTGCTGATCGACGAGGCCTACTCACTCACCCGGGGTGGCGAGAAGGACTTCGGCCGGGAGGCCATCGACGCCGTGGTCAAGAACGTCGAGGACCGGCGCGACACGATGGTGGTGATCCTGGCCGGCTACCCCAGGGAGATGCAGGAGTTGGTGGCCACCAACCCCGGTTTCCAGAGCCGTTTCCCCAAGACCATCTACTTCCCCGACTACAGCAATGGCGAGCTGGTGCAGATCCTGCTGCTGATAGCCCAGAAGGGCACCTACGAGCTCACCGACGGAGCCAAGGAGGCGTCCGAGGCCTGGTTCACAGCCCATGACCGGGGCCACGGGTTCGGCAACGGCCGCCTGGCCCGCAATCTGTTCGAAGCCGCAGTGTCCCGCCACGCCCACCGTCTGATCCAAATCGAGGACCCGAGCGACAAACAGCTAACCACGCTGGAGGCCGCCGACATCGCCTCAGTGCCCACCGAATCGGATCGGGAATCGCGCCTGGAGGGCGGCAACGGGTCGAATGATCCAAACACCGAGCAGGCGTAGATTCGGGGGCAGCGCCACCCTGGTGGCGGCCGGCATCTTCCTGTCCCGCATCGCCGGGGTCGCCCGCACCGTAGTCCTGGGCGTGGTCCTGGGTGGCAACAGCGCCGTGACCGACGCCTTCGGGTTCGCCATGCGTGTGCCGAACCTGCTGCAGAACCTGCTGGGCGAAGGCTCGCTGTCGGCCTCGTTCATTCCCGTCTACGCCCGCATGGTCGAGGAGGGCGACGAGAAGGAGGCCAGCGCCCTGGCCGGGACGGTGCTGTCGATACTGGCCCTGGCCACCGCCGTGGTCGTGCTGGCCGCCGTGCTGGCCGCCCGCCCCCTGGTCTGGCTGCTGACCGGCTGGGAGAACGACCCGGAACGCTACGAGCTCACCATCGACCTGTTCCGCATCACCACGATCGGCCTCGGCTTCCTGGTCATCTCGGCCTGGTGCCTCGGGGTGTTGAACAGCCACCGCAGCTTCTTCCTGTCCTATGTGGCTCCCGTCATCTGGAACGTGGCCCAGATCGCAGCCCTGCTGGTGGCAGCGCTGCTGGCCTGGACCGAAACCGACGGGGTCGTGGCACTGGCCTGGGCCGTCGTGGTGGGAGGACTGCTCCAGGTTGCGGTGCAGCTCCCCCGGGTTCGACGATTCGCACCGTCACTGCGGGCCGGGCTGACCCCCACTCCGGCCGTCAACGATGTACTGCGCCGCTTCGCACCGGCCGTAGGGGCCAGGGGTGTGGTCCAGATCTCCAGCTTCATCGACACCTTCTTCCTCACTCTGCTGGTGGGCGGTGCGGTAGCCACCTACTTCTTCGCCCTGCCCCTCTACATCACTCCCATCTCCCTGTTCGGGTTCAGCGTGGCCGCCGCCGAGTTGGCCGAAATGTCTCGACGATCCGATCATCTCGACGCCCTGGCCGCCCGAATCGCCCCGGCGCTGCGCCGGGTGCTGGTGCCGTCCGGCTTCGTGACCGCCGCCTACCTGGCCGCCGGTCCGGTATGGGCCGACGCCCTCTACGGCTGGCTGTCCCGGCTGTTCAATCGGGGTCTCGCTGATCCGGCGTCGACGCTGATCATCGGCTACCTGCTCATGGCCCTGGCTCTCGGCCTGCCGGCCGCCATCACGGCCCGGGTTACCCAGAACACCCTCTACAGCCTGGGCGATGTCCGGGGACCGGCCCGCATCGCCGTCATTCGGCTGGCCGTGAGTGTCACGATCAGCTACCTGCTCATGCTCCAGCTCGACTGGCTCACCTTCGGAGGCCCCGACGGCACCGACATCGTCGCCTTCGGTGACGTGCCCCATTGGCCGCTGTGGGAGCGGGTGCCTCAGGAACGACGCACGGCGGCCGACATCGCACCGCACCTCGGAGTCATCGGAATCGGGCTCGGCTCGTCGCTGGCGGCGTGGGTGGAATGGACCCTCCTCCGGCTGCGGCTGCGGGCCGCCCTGGGTCCGTCGGGCGCCCAAGCCGTCTCGTCCCGTTGGGCCCGACCGGTGACCGTGGCCGGGGCCGTGTCGGTGGCCGTCATGGCCGCCGCCACCCGGCTGGCGGTGCCCTCGCCCGTCGATGCGGTACTGACCGCCGCGGCCGGGGCCGTAGTTTACGGGGCAATGCTGTGGATTCAGGGTGTTAGGCCGCCATCGCGACTACCATCGACACCATGATTAAGTTGTTTCGTCGTTGGTGGAACTACTGGGCGGCCAAGCTCTCCGGAGAGTTCGAGGCCCGGGCCGATCCAAAGATCCAGTTGGAGCAGGCCATTCAGGAGGCCCAAACCCAGCACCGTCAGCTCAAGGAGCAGGCGGCCAATGTCATCGCCCACCAGAAACAGACCGAGATACGCCTCAACCGGGTCATGGAGGACTACGAAAAGGTCAGCGCCAACGCCCGGCAAGCGGTCATGATGGCCGACGACGCACAAAAACGGGGCGATCAGGACAAGGTCCTCCAGTACACCCAGACGGCCGAGTCGTTCGCCAACCGCATGATCGCCCTGGAACGGGAGATCGAGGATCTCAAGACCCTGCATCTCCAGGCCACCCAGGCCGCCGATCAGGCCAAGACCGCCGTCAACCAGAACTCCAACATGCTGCAGAAGAAGCTGAGCGAGCGCCAGCAGCTCCTATCCCAACTCGACCAGGCCAAGATGCAGGAGCAGCTCAACTCCGCCATGTCGTCGCTCACTGAGCAGGTCGGCCAGGATGTGCCCACCCTGGAAGAGGTCCGCAACAAGGTCGAGCTGCGGTACGCCAGGGCCAAGGGTGCGGCCGAGCTCCAGGAGAGCTCCATCGAGGGCCGCATGCTCGAGGTCGAGCAGGCGTCACTCAATGTCGAGGCGCAGGCCCGGCTCAGCGAGATTCGCTCCCAGCTGGGGCTCGAAGCCGCCCCATCCGACACAGCCACGGCGGCCGAAGCAATCTCCGAGACCACAACGGCCGAGGGTCAGAGCTGATCGACAGCAACGATCGCTCGCCATAATCCACCTGATCCCGGGGATCTCAGCTCGGCAGAATCACCAGGTCGTCGCGGTGAACGACCTCTTCGGCCAGGCCGTCGGGGAACTCCTGGCTGTTGGAACCGGCATGGCTGTCGATCTCGCTCCGCTGCCAGCGGGTCAGGCCCTTTGCGAACACCGAACCCTGTTCGTCGACAAGCTCCACGGCGTCCTCGGCCGAGAAGGTCCCCTCGGCCCTGATCACCCCGGCGGCCAGCAACGACCGTTGATGCTTCTCCAGCGCGGCCCGGGCCCCGTTGTCGACGATGATTCGACCGCTCGGCGGCAGGGCGAAGGCGATCCAGAGCTTGCGGGCCGGCAGTCGCTGGTTGCGGGGCCGGAACACGGTGCCGACCCCGTTCACTCCTGCTACCGCATCGGCCAGCACATTAGGGCGATCGGACTGGGCGATCGTGGTCTCCACCCCGGACCAGGCCGCGATTTTGGCCGCAGCCAGTTTGGATGCCATACCGCCTCGGCCGGCTGTCGTCCCCGGCCCTCCGGCCGCCGCCTCCAGATGCTGATCGATCTCGATTATCTCCTCGATAAGTGACGCGTTGGCGTCACGACGGGGATCGGCGGTGAAAACCCCTGCGGTGTCGGTCAGCAGGATCAGACAGTCGGCATCGATCAGGTGAGCCACCAGGGCGGCCAGGCGGTCGTTGTCGCCGAATCGGATCTCGTCGTCGGCCACGGCGTCGTTCTCGTTGATGACCGGGACCACCCCCCGGTTGAGCAGAGCGTGGAGGGTGCCCCGGCTTTTCAGGTAGCGGTTGCGATACCACAAGTCGGTGGGAGCAAGCAGAACCTGACCGGCGGTCAGGCCGTTGGACGAAAGGTGACCCTTGTAGGTGGCCATCAGCGCAATCTGGCCGATGGCCGAGGCGGCACGCAGCAGGTCGGCTTCCTTGGGTCGATTGGAGCCGGAGAATCCCAGCGGCCCCAACCCGGCGCTGATGGCGGCGCTGGTGACAACGACGGTCTGGTGGCCGTCCTTGATCAGTCCCGCCACCTCACCGCACAACTTGGCCACGGCCCGGTGATCGATGTCACCGGTCATCGTGGTCAACGACGACGATCCGATCTTGACTACAACCTTCAACGAAACCTCAAACTGAACGGATGCGCTACTGGTCCTCTTCGTACTCGAACGCGAACGATCCGATTCTCACTTCGTCACCCTGGCGGACACCGGCCCGCTTCAACGCCCGGTTGACTCCGAGCTTTTCGAGCCGCTGTTGAGCGTAGTGCAAGGCGCCGACATCAGTCAGATCGGACAGGGCGACCGCTCGTTCCGCCGCCCGGCCAGACACCCGCCAAGTCCCGTCGTCGTCTCGACCCACCTGGAAACCGACCGGTTCGGGCCGGTGGATGACGAAACCCTCCCGTTCCGGCTCCTGGTCACGGGCCTTCTTCACCAACTCGGCCAGTCTCCACTTCAGGCTGTCGAGCCCGGTACTGGTGATCGAGGAAATCGCGAGATCCACCCCACCGACCGCCTCCAGCTCCTCGCCCCAGTCAGCCGGAGTCAGTACATCACACTTCGACCCCACCACCAGTGAGGGTCGGGCCAGGAGATCGGGCTTGTAGCTCTCCAGTTCGTGGTGCAGGATCTCGAGCTGCCGGGCCGGTGAAGGGCCGTCGACGGAGCTGAGATCGATCAGGTAGACCAGCACCCGGGCTCGTTCGATGTGGCGCAGGAACTGCAGGCCCAGACCATGGCCCTCCGACGCCCCCTCGATCAAGCCCGGCAGGTCGGCCACCACGAACTCGAACTCGCCGTCGACGGTGACGACACCAAGATTGGGAACCAGGGTCGTGAACGGATAGTCGGCGATCTTCGGTTTGGCTCGGGACAGCACCGAGATCAGCGTGCTCTTGCCGGCCGAAGGGAAGCCGACGAGGGCCACGTCGGCCATGAGCTTGAGCTCCAACCGATACCAGATGTTCTCGCTGATCTCACCCTGCTCGGCGAATGCCGGCGCCCGACGGCGGTTGGACAGGAACCGGGCGTTGCCTCGACCGCCCTGCCCGCCGACCGCAGCCAGCCACCGATCCCCGTGACGCACCAGGTCGGCCAACACTTCGCCGGTCTCGAAATCGAGCACCATGGTGCCTTCCGGCACCTTGACCTCGAGATCATCACCCTTCTTGCCGTGGCGCTTGGCCCCCTGGCCGTGGGTCCCGCTACGGGCGATGCGGTGGGGGTAGTCGCGAAACGCCAGTAGCGACGCCACGTTGCGATCAGCGATCAGCCAGACGCTCCCGCCGGCGCCACCGTCGCCACCGTCAGGGCCTCCTCGAGGTACATGGGCTTCACGCCGAAAAGACACACAACCTGCGCCTCCGTCACCGGCCCGGACGCACAGGTTGGATTCATCGACGAAATTCGACACGGGGAAGGGCGACCGGCCGCAGGGGCGTCTGCCGCCGTCATCGTGCCAGGTACCCGGCCAGGAGGCCGGGCGACCTGACGCTAGTCGTTGACGACGTCGACCAGGCGCCGGCCTTTGCGGTAGCCGAATTTGACCCGGCCCTCGGCCGTGGCAAACAGCGTGTCGTCGCCGCCCTTGGCCACATTGCGGCCGGGATGGAACTTGGTACCACGCTGGCGGACGATGATGGAGCCGGCGCTCAACAACTCACCGTCATAGGCCTTCACGCCCAGTCGTTTGCTTTGGGAGTCACGGCCGTTCCTGGTGGAACCGCCACCTTTGGTCTTTGACATGTCAGCCCTTTGTGATTCCTGTGATCTCGATGGTGGCGTAGGTCTGGCGATGACCGAAGCGACGGCGGTTGTTGGACTTCGGCTTGTAGGTGAACCCGTCGATCTTGGGGCCCTTGGACTCCGAGACGACTCGGGCGGTCACCGATGCGCCTTCGAGCGCCGACGGGGTGGCCAGCACCTCGTCACCGTCGACCAACATGACGGGCCGAAGCTCCACATCACTCCCGGCATCACCGAGACGCTCGACTTGGAGCTTTTGACCTTCTTCTACCCGGTACTGCTTGCCACCGGTGGCAACGATTGCGTACATAACGGGTCAATGCTACCGGCTTCTCGGACGGGTCCCCTACGGCTCTGTCCACTTTGTCGTTCCCGATCTAGCGTCGCCGGTCGTTGGAGCGGTCGTTGGACCGGTCATCGTCCCGGCCGTCGGCCTTGTCATCGACCGCGGACGAGATGGCAATGCCTCGACCGTCACAATGAGGGCACTGCACCGACAGCGACTCCAGCAGACCTTCACCTATACGCTTCCGGGTCATCTCGGCCAGTCCGAGAGCCGAGATATCGAATACCTGGGTCCTCGTCTTGTCCCGGTTCAGCGCTCGCCGGAACACCTTCATGACCTCGTCCCGGTTCTTCTTGTTCTCCATGTCGACGAAGTCGATGACGATGATGCCACCGATGTCCCGAAGCCGAAGCTGATGGGCGATGGCCTCGGCCGCTTCGAGGTTGTTCTGGTAGACGGTCTCCTCCAGGTTGGACTTGCCCACGTTCTTGCCGGTGTTGACGTCGACCACGGTCAGGGCCTCGGTGGCTTCGATGATCAGCGAACCACCCGACGGGAGCCACACCTTCTTGTCCAGCGCCTTGTGAAGCTGCTCGTGGATGTGATAGCGCTCGAACAGCGGCAGGCTCTCCTCGGACGTGTCATAGAACTCGACTCGATCGGCCAGGGCCGGGGTGATGGCGTTCACGTAGTCGGCCACCTCGTGGTACAGGGTCTGATCGTCGAGAATGACGCCGCGGTACTCCTTGTTGAACTCCTCACGGATGACCCGGGTCGACATGTCCGGCTCCCGGTACAGCAGCGACGGAGCCTGGCTCTTCTTGGAAAGCGCCTCGATCTGACGCCACTGCTCCAACAAGCCGGTCACGTCGCGCTCGATCTCGGCCGCAGTGACGTTCTCGGCCGCGGTTCGCACGATCAGACCGTGCTCGGCCGGGCGGATGCGATCCAGGATCTGGCGCAGCCGCTTCCGTTCGTTGTCGGGCAGTCTTTTGGAGATGCCATAGGTCGTGCTGTTGGGCACGAGAACCACAAAACGACCGGGCAGCGAGACCTCGGTGGTCAGGCGGGCACCTTTGTGGGCAATGGGGTTCTTGGTCACCTGACACAGAATGGGTTGACGGGCCTTGAGCATCTGCTCGATCTTGGGCTGGCCTGCGCTGCCGTCAAAGTCGTCCTTGTCGTATTGCACATCGCCCCGGTAGATCACGGCGTTTTTCGGGGTGCCGATGTCGACAAAGGCGGCTTCCATACCGGGCAAGACGTTTTGCACCCGTCCCAGGTAGATGTTGCCGTGAATCTGGAAAACGTCGTCGGCCGGTCGCGACACGTAGTACTCGATCAGGGTCCGGCCCTCGAGGATGGCGATATGGGTGGCGTCGGCCTTTTTGGACACGACCATCAGGTAGCGACCGACCGGGCGGCCCTTTCGTGATCGCCCTCGACGGCGTTCGAGCGTTTCCTCGTCCAGCTCCAACTCGCCTTCGGGGACGACGTGGCCGACCGGCTCATGCTGCTTGGTACGCCGGGTACCCCCGCGGTTGCGGCGGCGGGATCGCGATCGACCCCGTCCCCCGCCGGAGGAGCCACCCCCGCCCGAATTCGACGAACCTGAGCCGGCCGATCCCGATTGGGGCGACGTCGACTGGTTGCCGTCGGACGACCCGGATGATCCCTTGCGGCGACGCCGACGACGACGGTTACCGGAACCCGACTCCTGGGAGTCGGGCAGCTTGGGGGCGGGTCTGGAATCACCGATTTTCGGGCGATCCGGTGGTTTCGGGGGCTTCTTGGCGTCGTGCGCTACGTTCGGCGTGTTCTCCTTGGTTGCACGATCAACGGGAGCAGTTCCGCTCTCCGAGGCATCGGACATAGTGGTAGATCCCTTCTCATGAGGCACGCAACAGTTCTTGCTCGTGCCCGGTCGAGGGGTTCGGAGGGCTCACCGGTTCGCTCCGAACGCCGTCGACGATAGTCCATTGATGGGTGCGCCGAACCCGGCCTTCGGTCAGCCCCTCGATCCCGAGAACTACGACGAGTTCGGACGGGCGGAGGGACGTCGATTCGGTGGCCAGTTCGGCGACGAGTTGCGTTCCATGGTCTGTCGGCCCTTCGACGGATAATTCTAGAATCGTCGGGCGGACGTCGACCGTGGAGGCTTTTCCTTTCCGAACACGCTCTAGCCACAGTTCGGAGGCGGACAGGGCGTCGGCTACTGCTGCCGAAACCGTGTCGGGTGGCGCACCGAGTACCTCGATGCGCCACGTGCAACTGGTGATTGCTTGCTGTAGTGATACCGTCCCCGGCTCCAGCACCATGACGGCCGTCACGTCGAGGCCGTCGGGTAATGCATTGGACAGGGCGGCGGGCAGAGACTCGATGTCGGGTTCTGAGATCAGCTCGACGTCGAGATACTCGGCGTCCGACTCGTGGGCCACGCTGAGGGCAAGACCGAAGCTGAGCTTCGGCCGTGGTGAGAAGCCCTCACTGTAGGCCACGGGCAATCGGACCTTTCGTAGGGCCCGCTCGAAAAGGCGGGCCACATCTCGGTGGCTGACAAAGCGTATCTTGCCGGCCTTGAGAAATCGGATTCGGATATGGACGCGGTCGGGTCGGCTCACCGGGACACCATGCCTTCGACCGTGGCCGATGCCGCCATAAGGGCATCGGACTTCGACATCAGTAGCACGGGAACCGCACCGCCGGTACCGAGGTCCTGACCGGTGCCCTGGCTACCTCCGGCCGGCGGGGTGGCCGAGGCCACCACGTGCTCCACGCCGTAGCCGGTACAGGCCCCGCAGTCATAACACGGGGTCCATCGGCAGTCCTCGAGCCCGACCTCTTCCAACGCGTCCTGCCAGTCCTGCCAGAGGAAGTCCTTGTGAAGACCGGCCCACAGATGGTCCCACGGCAGCACCTCGTGTTCGGTGCGGTGCCGGTAGACGTAGTCCTCGACACGCAGCCCATGATGGTCCATGGCGTCGAGCCAGAGCTGGAGGTCGAAGTGCTCGGACCATTCCTGGAAGACGCCACCATTGCGCCATACATGCTCCAGTACCGGGCCCAGGCGACGATCGCCCCTGCCGGCGATCCCCTCGACCAGGGTGGCCTTGGGATCGTGCCATTTAAGCTGCACGCCCTTCATCTTCCCGGTGACATCCCGCAGCAGGTTGATCTTTCGTTGCAGCTCTTGCGCCGTGTTCTGACCGAACCATTGAAACGGGGTGAACGGCTTGGGGACGAAACCGCCGACGGAGGCGGTGACGCCGGCCCGGTTGTTGTGGCGTTTGCCGATGGCCACACAGTTCCTGGCCAGCTCGGCGATTCCGAGCGTGTCTTCGTCGGTTTCCGACGGGAGCCCGATGAGGAAATAGAGCTTGACCCGCTTCCAACCCTGGGAGAAGGCGGCATCCACCGCCTCGTAGAGGTCCTCTTCACGAATCAGCTTGTTGATGATCTGACGCATGCGCCAGGTGCCGGCCTCGGGGGCGAAGGTCAGGCCTCCCCGCTTGGCCCGCTGGAGTTGTGCGGCGATGCCCACACCGAAGGCGTCGACCCGTAGGCTGGGCAGCGAGACGGAAAGAGGACCGCAGCCGGCCTGCTCGCCGTCGTCCATCAGATCGGTGACCACGTCCTCGATGTTGCTGAAGTCGGCCGTCGACAACGACGTCAAGGTGACCTCGTCGTAGCCGGTGCGACGGAGCCCGTCGGCGACCATGGTGCGCACCTGGTCGGCCGGCCGCTCCCTGACCGGGCGCGTGATCATTCCGGCCTGGCAGAAGCGGCAGCCTCGGGTACAGCCGCGGAACACCTCCACGTTCAGCCGATCGTGGACCACCTCGGTGAGCGGAGCGAGCTGCTGCTTCGGATACGGCCAGTCGGCCAGGTCGGCGATGGTCCTTTTGGCAATGAGGCCGGGAATCTCTTCGTCTACCGGCTCGATGGAGGTCACCACCGGACCGTCGTAGTGCACCGTGTACAGCGACGGGACGTACACCGACTCGATGCGAGTCAAGGCCCGCAGAATCTCTCTCCGAGTGCCATGACGAGTGCCATCCGGACGCTTGAACCGGGCCAGAACGGCCGTGATCTCCCCCACCACCTCCTCACCGTCACCGAGGACGACGGCGTCGAGGAAGTCGGCCAAGGGCTCCGGATTGTACGTGCAGTGACCGCCGGCGATGACCAAGGCGTCCTGCTCGGCGCGATCTGCCGACCGGACCGGGATGCCGGCCAGATCGACGCAGTTGAGCAGGTTGGTGTAGGTCAGCTCGGCCGACAGATTGAACGCCAGTACGTCGAACTCGTTGGCCGGGGTGTGATGTTCCACCGAAAACAGTGGGATCCCGTGGCTGCGCATGAGTTCTTCGAGATCGGTCCACGGGGCATAGGCCCGGTCGGCCCGGGCGTCGGGCCGTTCGTTGACGATCTCGTAGAGAATCTGCAGACCCTGATTGGGGAGGCCGACCTCATAGGTGTCGGGATAGGTGAAGCACCAGCTGACCAACGACGGGTCAACCGGCTTCGAGCGTGCCCCATCCTCACAACCGATGTATCGGGCCGGCTTCTGTACCCGGGGAAGGAGCGGCTCCAACCGTGGCCAAACCGTGCTCGTTGCAGGGCTCATCGTCGGGACCTCGTTGCTCATTCCTCGTCAACTCTATCGGTTCGAGCCCCCCCGCATTGGAATGCGGCCGGCCGCAGCGGGATCGGCGACCGATCAGGCCGAGCCGGGGAAGAAGATGGCGATCTCCCGTTCGGCCGACTCCGGTGAGTCGGAACCGTGGACCAGGTTCTCGGTCAGGATGGTGCCGAAATCACCTCGGATGGTGCCGGGAGGGGCCTCCGCCGGGTTGGTGGGACCCATGAGGGTGCGGACGATGGCGTAGGTGTCGTTCGGTCCTTCGAGCACGGCGACGAAGGCGGGGCTCCGGCTCATGAATGCCACCAGTTCGGGGTAGAACGGCTTCTCCACGTGTTCGGCGTAGTGGCGGGCCAGGGTGTCCTCGTCGAGCCGACGCAACTCCCCGGCCACCAGCTTCAGGCCTTTGCGTTCGAAACGATCGAGGATCTGGCCGACATAGCCCCGTTCGACGGCATCGGGTTTGCAGATGATGAAGGTACGAGTCACCGGATGGAGGCTAGCGCTTGCCGCCAATCTTTCGGACACGGTGTTGGGCAACGGGACAGGGCCGTTGGGCTCAACGGCCCATGAGCACCTCATGCCAAGCGTGGGCATTACCACCGATCTGTTCAAGAAGCCCGCCAAGACGGACGATCTGACTACCATGCACGCACGCAGCCGAGAATCGGGTGATCGAGGGGCGACCACCATCGAGTACGCCATGGCCCTGGCCCTCATGTTGCTGAGCTCCCTGGCGGCGCTGAACAGCCTGACCACGGCCTCGGGCAGCTATCTCAGCCAGACCGGAGACGACATCGGTGAGCCTCCGGAGCGGGTGGCCGCCATCAGTCCCAGCCTGCCCGATCCTCCCAGTTGGGTGACCGCCCCGTGATTGCTTGGCTGCGCAACAGGGCCAGAGCGGCGCTTCCGGCTGCGGCCGACGGCACGCGCCGCTCGAGGCGCGTCGGGCGCGAACGTGGCGCGGTTCTGGTAGAGCTGGCGTTGATCACGCCGGTGTTCTTCACCATGATCCTGTTCGTCTTCGAGGTCGGACTGCTGTTCCGGGATTCGCTTACGACCGACAACGCAAGTCGTCAGGCGGCCCGAGCCGCCAGTACCCAGGGCCGTGACCCGGAGGCCGACTTCTACATCCTGCGATCGGTCGAACACGGCCTGGCGGCCATGGGTCTCGAATCGCTCGAGTATGTGGTCGTCTTCAAGGCATCAGGGCCGGGTGACACCGTGCCGAATCAGTGCCGCACTGCCTCCCAAAATGACCTGTGTAATCACTACGAGGCAGCAGACTTCTTCGCCAGTCTCGATGACAATCTCGGCAACGACGCCGGCAACTTCCGTTGCGGGTCCCTCGACCACCGCTGGTGTCCGGCAACGAGAGAGGCAAGCGCCTCGGCCGGCCCTGATTATGTCGGCGTCCACGTCGAGACAAGACACCGCTATCTGACCGACATCTTCAACGGACCGGCGCAGCTCGGCTCCACCACCATTCTCCGCATCGAGCCTGATCAACGATGACTTCCACCCACCAAACGACGAGTCCCGACGAACCGATCGTGGTTGGCGGCCGGCGGAGCCGATTCCACCGAAACCTGAACGACGATCGGGGTGCCGCCCTCATCGAGTTTTCACTTGTGGCGCTTCTGTTGGCCACCATCGGGCTTGGAACCTTCGAGCTGGGTACGGCATGGAGCGACTCGCAGCTGGTGACCCAAGCGGCCCGATCCGGAGCGAGGGTGGCGGCCCAGCTGAGCGATGATCCCAACGCCGACGTCCTCATTGTCGAAGCCGTCGAAGCCGCCGTGGGAGACCTCACGACCGCCGATGTTCGTATCGTCATCTATGACGCCTCCGCCGCCGACGGTGCGATGGTCGCGACCTGCGAGACGGCCAATCCGCCGGGGAAGAACGGAAAGTGCTCGGTCTACGACGAATCCCACTTCACCACCTTCAGTCAAGGGTCATGGGATCCCGACGACCGCTCGACCGATCTACTCAATCCCGTCTACATCGGGGTGCTGGTCGAGGTCCGGCGACCAACGTTGACCGGACTGTTCAGCCCGCTCACATTCGATATGCACGACACCGCAGTGATGCGGGCCGAGCCGGAGACACCCTAATGTTCCGTGAGTCAGCGTTTCATCCCTCCAACTGGTCGTCGCTGGTCGACAAGCCGAAACTCGTGCGTGACGAGGGCGGCTACGTCCTGGCCCAGACGGCCTTGCTCATCATTCCCTTGTTCGTCTTCGCCGCCTTCGCCACCGATATAGGGTTCTGGTACGTCCAGGGCCAGAAGGCTCAAAGGGCGGCCGATGCGGCGGCAACCGCTGCCGTACTCGTCCTTCCCGACTCGGACGCCGCCGTGGTTGAAGCCAAGGCGGTTGCGGCCCGAAACGGGTTCACCGACGCCACACCGAATGACAACACCGATTTCGAAACCGGTCCCCTACCACAGATCAAGGTCACCATTGCCCGGCCCGGTGCCGTCGAGGTCCGAATACGAAACGAGGAAGAGTCCTTCCTGGGCAAGGTTGTGACCGACGGGATCGTGGTGGAACGATTCGCCCTGGCCGAGTTCGCCAGTGACATCCACCTCGGGAACCCAACTTCCGGGCTTGGCACCGGCACCATTCCGGCCGCCGATCTGGGCATGCCCGGAGACGGAACCTGGCTGGCGTTGAACGCCTATTGCCTCGACAAGAAGCACGGTGACCATTTCGGCTCCGGGTACCGAATCGGGGTGGGGACCTACGCCTGGACGCTGTGTGGACCCAATCCCGGCCAGGTGGCGGGCCATGCCAAGCCGAACCCCACCTTCGACCCCGATGCCTACGTCTTCGTGGTCGAGGCCCAACCCGGTTCCCCGCCGGTCACGATATCCATCTTCGAGCCGGGGTCCGGCTGTTCGGGATCGATTGCCACCGGCGACAACGTCAATGCACCTCGAATCCACTATCGAATCTACGGTCCCAGCACGAGTTTGGCCCATCGGGCGTTCGTCGACACCAATTCCCCCATCGCCGAGGGTCTGCTTGCCGGCAACGCCTGCATCGGCAACAGTCCGAACGGTGATGGCTGGTGGCCGCTGCTGTCGAACGCCCCGGTTGGGGTCGACGGTGGTTTCTACTACGTACAGCTCAATGTGAGGAACCCGTCATCGCCTGATCTCGATCCCGGCGACCCGTACTGGGCCGAGACCTATGTCAACTCGTTCTCGCTCAAGGCCACGCGCAGTGGGACCACGGAGCTGTGCACCTTCTCGAACGCCGATCCGACGTGTCCCAACCTGTACGCCCTGGAATGGCTGCCGTTGTATCGAGATCTGCCGAACGATGAAACGGAGTTCTTCCTGACCGAGGTGCCCGATTACCATCGGGGCGGGACGATGTTCATTCGTATGTTCGACGCGGCCGAGGGTGTCGACAACATCCAGATCGCCGCCCCAGATGGCACCGCTGTACCGTTCGAGTGGCGCTACGCCGACACGTCATTGAGCCTCATGACCGAAGGCGGCTACTGGGAAACCGCGTTCCAGCCCCACAACCGAACCTGCACCTGGGGCGCAACGGGTGGCAATCCTTGCCTTGACACTCGGAACTCGTCGAACTTCAACGATCACATGGTCGAGATGCGAATCGAGATCCCGACGACCTACAGCTGCGGCGGTAGCTGTTGGTGGACGGCCCGGTACAACACGGCAACGGCCCCCACCGATCGCACGAACTGGTCGGTGGAGATGAGGGGCGATCCGATTCGTCTGGTCGAGTAGCACCGACTGCAACGGCGGAGCCGGTCAGGCCGTTGGCCGCGACTCCTGGGCGGCCAGCAGGGCCGAGCGAACCTCGGCCACCACATACAGGCTGCCCGACACCAGGATCAGATCGTCCTCGGAACTGACGGCGACCGCCCGGGACAAGGCCTCCACCGATGACGGGACGACCTGGGCCGTCACACCCAGCGATTCGGCCGCGTCCATCAGTTCATGGGCCGGAATCGCCCGCGACGAATCGGCCTGGGTGCAGATCACGGCGTCGAACTGGTCGGCCCGGAAGGCCTCCAACAGCTCCACCGGATCCCGCCCAACCAGCAGTCCGACGACGAGAATCCACGAACCGGTGCGGGCGAAGCCATCGAAAAGGGTTGCCGCCGCAGCCTCGGCCCCGGGCCGATTGTGGGCGCCATCAAGGATGACCATGGGGTTGGCAGCAACCACTTCGAATCGAACCGGCAACTCAACCGTGGCCAGGGCCTGATCAACCAACTCCCGATCCAGGCTTCGACCGACAAGGGCTTCGACGGCAACAATTGCGGTCGCCGCATTTTCACCCTGGTGAGCACCGTGGAAGGGCACGAATAGATCGAGGTACTGGCTGTGCGGGGTCCGGAGATCGATGATCCGTCCACCAACCGCCACCTCGTTGCGTTCCACATCGAACTCGCTGTCCCGATGCCACAGACCGGCCGACGGCTCGGCGGTGAAGATCGGGAGCAGGTCGCCCACGGCCGACCCGAGCACCACATGGGAACCGGGTTTGATGATGCCGGCCTTCTCCGCCGCCACCTCGGTGCGCCAACCCTCCCCTCCCATCGTGTGGTCCTTGCCGATATTGGTGATGACGGCCACCTCCGACTCGACCACATTCGTGGCGTCGAAACGACCGAGCAGGCCCACTTCGACCACCACCACGTCGACCGCCTGTTCGGCGAACCAGACGAACGCCGCTGCGGTGAGCAGCTCGAACCGGCTCGGCGTGGTGGCCAGCAACGGTTCGATCTCCGACAGCAGCCCGACGACTCGGGCGAACTCGTCGTCGGAGATGTTGCGGCCGTCCCACACGATGCGCTCGTTGATGCGCTCCAGGTTGGGGCTGGTGTAGAGGCCGACCGACAGCCCGGAGTGCCGCAACAACTCCGCGGCGATCCGGGCGGTGGAGCCCTTGCCATTGGTGCCGGTGATGTGGATGGATTTGAACGACCGGTGGGGGTCACCGAGCGCGGCCATGAGTTCGACCATCGACTCCAACGACAAACCCTCGGTGTGACCGGCGACCGGCATCGGTGGAGTGAACCGACCGGCACGTCCACCTTCGAGGTTTGTGTGCTTGTCGAGATAGCTGAGTGCGCCCTGGTAGTCCACGCGTCACCCCTTCCTGCAGAAGGCCCCGACCCGGCGTCTCGACGGCCGGGTCAAGTCGCTAGGAGGCGGCCCTGCGCTGTTCCCGCTCTTCGTCGGAGCGGGAGATCAACGTCGGATTGACCCGTTCCATCACCACCTCGTGGGTGATGACGCAGCGACCGATGTCCTCCCGGCTGGGGATGTCGTACATGACATCGAGCAGCACTTCCTCCATGATGGCCCGCAGGCCGCGGGCGCCGGTGCCCCGATGCAAAGCCTGCTCGGCGATGGCGTCGAGGGCGGACTCCTCGAATTCGAGGACGACGTCCTCCATCTCGAAGAACTTCTGGAACTGCTTTGTCAGTGCATTCTTGGGCTCGACCAGGATCTCGACCAGGGCGTCCTTGGTCAGCTTGGCCACGGTGCCGATGACCGGGAGACGGCCCACGAACTCGGGGATGAGGCCGAACTTGAGCAGGTCCTCGGGCTTGACCTCGGCGTAGAGGTCGTCGACCACCGGGCGTTCCGACCGTGCCGACTCGGCGGAGAAGCCGATGGTCCGGGTACCGAGACGGCTCTCGATGATGTCGTCGATGCCGGCGAACGCACCACCACAGATGAACAGCACGTTGGAGGTGTCGATCTGGATGAAGTCCTGATGGGGGTGTTTACGGCCTCCCTGGGGCGGGACCGAGGCCACGGTGCCCTCCAGGATCTTCAACAGGGCCTGCTGCACGCCCTCGCCTGAGACGTCACGGGTTATCGACGGGTTCTCACTCTTGCGGGCGATCTTGTCGATCTCGTCGATGTAGATGATGCCGGTCTCGGCCCGTTTGACGTCGAAATCGGCGGCCTGGATCAGTTTGAGCAGGATGTTCTCCACGTCCTCGCCGACATAGCCGGCCTCGGTGAGGGCGGTGGCGTCGGCGATGGCGAACGGGACGTTGAGCATTCGGGCCAGGGTCTGGGCCAACAGGGTCTTGCCCGACCCCGTGGGACCCATCAGCAGGATGTTGGATTTGGCCAGTTCGACCTCGTTGCCCGACACTCCTCCGTATTGAATGCGTTTGTAGTGGTTGTAGACGGCGACCGAGAGGATCTTCTTGGCCGGGTCCTGACCCACGATGTAGTTGTCGAGGAACTCGCAGATCTCACGCGGCTTGAGCAGCTCGTCGAAGTTCAGCTCGGTGCCTTCGGCCAGCTCCTCCTCGATGATCTCGTTGCAGAGATCGATGCACTCGTCGCAGATGTACACGCCGGGACCGGCGATGAGCTTCTTCACCTGCTTCTGCGATTTTCCGCAGAACGAGCATTTGAGGAGCTCGCTACCTTCACCGAACTTGGCCACGTGATTCCCCCTAGGACTCCACGGCTCGAATCGGGCCGGAGGAGTCGACGGCGTTCCGCTCCGCGATCACCTCATCTATGATGCCGTATTCCTTGGCCTCGTGCGCAGTCATGACAAAATCTCGATCGGTGTCCCGCTCGATCTTCTCGATGGGCTGACCGGTGTGGTGGGCCAGGATCTTCTCCAGCGAGTGCTTGAGCCGTTCGATCTCGGCGGCCGCGATTTCCAGATCGGACACCTGCCCCTGGGCCCCGGTGTAGGGCTGATGGAGCAGGATCCGGGCATTGGGCAGGGCCAAACGTTTGCCCGGGGCACCGGCCGCCAGCAGGATGGCGGCGGCCGAGGCGGCCTGGCCGAAACAGATGGTGGCCACATCGGGCTTGATGTAGGTCATCGTGTCGTAGATGGCGAACATGGCGTTCACATCGCCACCAGGACTGTTGATGTAGAGACTGATGTCGCGGTCGGGATTCTCCGACTCCAGGTGCAGCAGCTTGGCGCACACCAGGTTGGCGACATCGTCGTTGATGGGCGTGCCCAGGAACAGAATGTTGTCCTTGAGCAGCGATGAGAACAGGTCGCGGCCGATGGTGCCACGAGGGGTGTCCTCGTAGATGGTGGGGATGGTGTAGCTGGCGGTAGGTGCGTACTTGGTCACTCTGGCTCTCTACTCTTCTTCGTCCAGGACGACGTCGTCCTGATGTTCATCGTCCTGAATGTCGTCATTCTGGACTGCGGCACTGTCTTGTTGACTATCGTCCCGGCCTTCGACAGGCGCTTCCGCTGAGTCGGCTGCCGAATCGGCCACGATGTCGCCAGGCTGATCGGCGGGCTCTTCCTCCTCCGGTAGTTCTAGCGCATCGGCGGCCACCACTTGGCCATCCTCGTCGACAACCTTGATTCGTTCGATCAACCAGTCGAGGGTCTTGCTCTTCAACAGATCGGCTCGGACCGACGGCAGATGGCCGTGCTCGGCGAATTCGGCCAGCAGTTCGGCCGCCGGCCGGTCGAAGCGCTGGGCGGCGTCGGCGATCTCATCGGCGATCTCGTCGTCGGTGACCTCGATGGTCTCCTGGGCGGCGATGGCCCGCAGGGCCAGATCCAGTCGGGCCGACGTCCCCGCCGAGTCCCGAATATCGCCCAGCATGGTGTCACGATCCTGGCCGCTGAACTGCAAATACTGCTCGAAGCTGAGGCCCTGGGCCTGAAGCCGCATGGCCATGTCCTGGATGCGGTTCTCGACCTCGCCGTCGACCATGGCCTCGGGGACCACGTCGACGTCGACCAACTCGGCCACGGCTTCGGCAATCTTGTTGCGTCGAGTGGCCTGGGCGTTCATGATGCGGGACCGCTCCATTTTCGTCCGGTAGTCGGCCCGCAGCTCATCCAGCGTGTCGAACTCGGTGTTTTCGGATACCCACTCGTCGGTCGGCTCGGGCAGGACCTTCTCCTGGACCTCCCTGACCGTAATGGTGAACTCGAGCGGCGGCTCCTCGCCCTCGTCGTCGCCGGGATAGTCGGCCTCGAACTCCAGCTCGTCGCCGGCCGAGGCACCGTCCAGGTGCTCGTCCATCTCGGGGATGCCGGTGGCGCCGGAGCCGACCTCGTAGGAGTACTCGTCGGTGGTCATGCCCGGGACCTCGACCTCGTCGTGGATCACGGCGATATCGATGGTGACGGTGTCGCCGTCGCCGGCCGGCCGATCCACGGTCTGCAGCTCGGAGAACCGGCTGCGAAGGCGATCGACGGCTTCGTCGACCTCCTCGTCGGTCACGGTGAACGACGGAATCTCGACCTCGAGATCGTGGTAACCGTCGACGGTCACGGATGGCCGGATCTCGACCACGGCGTCGAAGATGACCGGGCCGTTCTCCATACCGGTGGTGATGTCGATCTCCGGTGGGGCGATGACATCGACCTCATGCTCGATGACGGCCTTCGAGTAGTAGGTGGGCAGAGCTTCACGGAACGCCTCGTCCCGGGCGTAGCCCTGACCGATGCGGGCCTCCAACACCTTGCGGGGCGCCCTACCGGGACGGAAACCGGGCAGGCGGACCTCTTTGGCCAGCCGGGCGAACGCGGCGTCCAGGTCCTTTTCGAACTCCGCCTCCTCGACTTCGACCACGACCTTGACTTTGTTGCCCTCGAGGGCCTCGACAGTGGATCTCACATAGTGAAGTGTAGCTCTGGCCCGGGACGTCCCCGACGGGGTTGGCGGGACCCGTCGCATTGCCTGTTGCCTGAAGCGGCAGTCGAGAGGTCAGGCGGCGATCTCCACCGCATTGACCAGGATCCAGAGCCAGCCGACCACCCCGGCCGCCGACAGGGTCAACGTCGCGATGGAATCAAGTCGCAGACGGTCGGGCCCACGAGCGCCAGGTCGAAGAATCGTGCCCACCGTGAGGGCCGTGAGAACGACCAGCGAAGCGGGACCGACCCCGACAATCAGCACAAGGGGCACGAGACCGGCAAGCCCTTTCAAGGTCCGAGACGGCCGGGGCCAGATTGGAAGGAAGGTGTCGATGAGCACCCCTGCCACCGCCCCCAATCCGACGATCAGTAGCACGCCCAGCAAGGCGGCCAGCCACCGAGGGCCCAGGATGTCGAAATCGATACTGTCGGGTTGCAGGAGTCCGCTCGGGCGGATCAGTACCGCCCCACCAATGCCGGCGACCACCAGCCCGGCCGGCAGCGACCGGTCGGGCAACCACCGTCGGGTTGTGTAGTAGCCGACTCCGCCGAGGAGCCCGAAAAGGCCGCCAAAGAAGACGAGGAACAGGGTGCCCCCGGTGGTGATCTCGCCGACCACGGCCTCGGCCTCGGTCAGCCGACCCTGAGCCGATGGGCCCGACGTTGCGGCCAGGATCCTCATCAGTAGGCGCCCCCCGAAGCCGGCTACCAGTAACCCGGAGACGAAACCGGCCGCAGCAAGGGCCGAGGCGCTTCGGACCAACTCGATGAAGAAGGGGGCGAAGCCGGAGCGGGGATCCACAACGACGGGCCGACGCGTGTCCCGTAGTCCGGCAGTGATGAACACGGCGGCACCGACGGCGACAGCGCACACAATGGTCAGCAACATCACGAACCCCGTCTCATACCTAGCGAGTCTAGGCTATGTATAGCTATGCATCAAGGCTTCCAATCCCGGGTGCCGGTCACTGCGAGCGGTGAACGGGTCAAATCCGGCCCATGTCGTGCCGGTGTCAAGTAGAGTGAGATTCGATCCGGGATGTGGCGCAGTTTGGCTAGCGCACCTGCTTTGGGAGCAGGGGGTCGGGAGTTCAAATCTCCCCATCCCGACTGTTTGAGCGGATTTTCGGGGGCCCGAGACGGGCTGGTAGCCCAAGTGGTAGCCATTGATGGCTACCCACCGCCTCCTTCGACGCCGGGCATCCCGCCTGGTCCTTCCTCCACGACCGGCCTAGCCAACCGATAGGTTTCGTAGTACGATACTGGCCCGTGGATGTCCACCAATCAGCTCTCAAACACGGCATCGACCCGGAGGACATCGAACACTGCACACCCAACGCCATGGCTATCGACGAACTCGAAGACGACCTGCGCCTTTACCTGGGACCGGCCCGAAGCGGCGCGCTCCTGGAGGTTATCACCATCGTCCGAGATGACGAGAGCGAACTGGCCATCCACGCCATGACGATGCGACCCAAGTACCGGCCACTGCTCGAAGGTGAAATAACGTGACCGACAAGAATCAAGGAACCACCCGGACCGGCAAGCCAATAACCGACGAACTGGTCGAGCAGCTCAGCCAAAAGGCCGAAGACGGCTTCGATGTCGAGGAGATCATACGCCGCCGGGGTGGGCGACCGCCGATGGGCTCGGCCGCCGCAACGGTCGAATCGGTACGCCTCGACCCCGAACTCAGCGCCGCCCTCCGCTCCCGAGCCCAAGACGAAGGACGCACCAACTCCGACGTCATCCGCGAGGCCCTCCGCAACTATCTCAGGGCCAGCTGACGCCGCATCTCCCGCACACGATGGTAGCCCAACTGGTAGCCACGAGCCTCACCACCACCGAGCACTTCTCTCGGCAACACGGCACCTCAGACTGCTCGGTCAGCACCTCATGTCACTCCTCAGCACAGCGGCTCACGGTTTGGGAGCAGGGGGTCGGGAGTTCAATCTCCCCATCCCGACTGTTTTCGGTAGCCCGACACGTGCTGGTGGCCACACCCAGACGTTACATGTAACATGGCGGTATGGCAGCGCCACGAGAAGAAGCCGGAGTGAAGAAGCGAGTGCGTGAGCACCGTCGACGCCTTCGGGCGCAGGGCCTTCGCCCGGTGCAGATCTGGGTACCAGACGTACGATCGCCCGAATTCAAGACGGAAGCTCACCGTCAGTCGGCTGCCGTCGCCGCCAGCAAGCAAGCAGCTGATGACCAGGCATTCATCGACGCAGTCAGCATGGATGACGATTGAGGCGAGGCGAGATCTGGACCGCTGCGGCGGGCGCCGGCTACGTCGGCAAGCCACGTCCTGTAGCGATCGTGCAAGACGATCATTTCGATGCAACGGATTCCGTGACGGTCTGCGCCTTCACAGCCGACCCCACTGAAGCGCCGTTGTTCCGGCTCCGAATCGAGCCTGACGACACCAATGGACTCCGGGAGTCCTGCAGCCTCATGGTCGACAAGATCACCACCGTCCCACGTTCGAAACTCGGTGATCGCATCGGCAAACTCAGCGACGAAGAACTCGTCCGACTTGGCCGGGCGATCATGGTGTTCTTTGGACTTGCCGGCTGACACCGAAAGCCACCACGGCGACCCGAAGAGGCCGCCCATCTGGTAGCCAGACTGGTAGCCACGAGGACGAGCAACACCCAGCGAGTCTCGGCGCTTCTTGGCAACCGATTCCCGCTCGTTGGCTGAGTTCGGCATGCCGTGGCACCCCCGCTCACGATTTGGGAGCAGGGGGTCGGGAGTTCAAATCACCCCATCCCACCGTTTGAGCGAGTTTTCGGAACCCTTCCATCCCTGGCAGCCGAAGTGGTAGCCGAGCATGTCTGTAGTTCCGCGGACCAGGCCCGCTCAACGCCCCGTTCGACCTCGAATTCGGAGCACGTCAACCGCACAGCATGTTGCGTACTCGGCACCACTCAGCTGCTGGGCTCGAACTGAGGACTCGTAACAGACGTTGGCAACAGTGCCGGCAATCAGAATGATGTCGATCTGGTTGGCGAGAAGCTGCTCGTTCAGGTTGTAGCGACCAGGAGAGACTGCGCTTGGAGCGCTCTTCTCGACTATCAGGTCGTCCGCCCTGACCTCCAGCCCGTGCCATAGCCGATCGTGAACTGGCCCGGTGCCCCCCGGTTGGCCATAGGCCGTTCGATCAGCAGGACGACGGCGACGCTTCGTATTGCGTTTTGTGATACACTAGGCGGTATGGCTCAGGCAATCTCTGTACGACTAGACGATGAAGCACAGCGAGCCCTGCGAGCCCTCGAAGCCTCGGGCATGACCAGATCCGAAGCCATCCGATCGGCGCTTGTCGATTCGGCTCGCCGAATCCGCCGGAGCTCCGAACTCGCAGCAGAAGTCGCCGAACTCGAGGCCGACGAAACCGACCGGGCCGAGATGTCGGCTGTGGCTCAGCTCATGGAATCACTACGTGCTCCGGGGTGACGTCTACCGGTTCAAACTCCCCAAGGGAATCGGACACGAACAACATGGTGACCGGTTTGGGGTCGTAATCCAGGCCGACGAGTTCCTGCCACGGTCAGTTGTACTCGTGGCACCGACCTCGCGATCAGCACGATCGGCGACCTTTCGACCCGAGATCGAAATCGACGGTGATCGAACACGAGTCCTGGTCGAACAGATCGGTGCCGTCGACGCCTCGCGTCTCGGTGACATCGCCGGCCATCTCACACCAGAGGAGCTATGGGGTGTGGATGAGGCATTGCTCACCGTTCTCGGTCTGCGCTAGCCCGAAGCAACACTCGAATCGAGTTCGGCGTTGGTCGCGCGCCTCAACGGTCAAGAGCCCGGTCAACGCGATCTGCTGCGGAGTCCTGGCTTGTCCCCCAGGTCACGGCGAGTTCGGATACCAGAGCCGTCCGGGCCTGTCGGTACAGCGCCTTTTCGGCCGCTCCCAGGGGCTTGGTGCGCTGGAGGATGGCGAGGTTCCGAACAACCTCGGCGACGTCGAACACGTCACCGCTCCTCAGCTTGGCCTGGTGGTTCTTGTAGCGTCGGGCCCAGGTCTTCGATTGGCGGGGGTTGGCGACGGCCAGGACGTCGAGCACGTCGTCGGCCGTCTCTGTCGACATGGCCGACCGGATACCGATCTCGTCGAACCGGTCTCGTTCCACCAGGATTCTGAGATCGTCGCCTCGGTGTTCCCCCGCAATGAGCAGGACGACGTAGGTCGTTGCCTGGCCGTCGATGGTGCGGGTCTCGCTACCGACGACCTCGGCGATGCCGTGGACGGGATAGACCACGGTTGTGGGTCTTCTGGCCGGCACGTTCGCTCCTCGCTTGGGAGGTCGAGGCGTTGGGCCGGCGGCAAGCGGCATGGCGACTCGTCCTGGGACGATGCCAGTCTACCTCACTCGCCGTTGGCAGCTGATGTCGGGACCTCGCGAGCGGCGCATGAGCCTCGTCCAGCGAGGAATCCCGGCCCCTTGGCCCTAGTCTCATAAGGGCCCGTCGGTTGGCGGGTCAATACAGAAGAGAGCGTGCAATGCAAGGCACTGTTAAGTTTTTCAATGGAGAGAAGGGCTTCGGCTTCATCTCGCGAGACCAGGGAGATGACGTCTTCGTCCACTACTCCAACATCGCCGGCGATGGCTACAAGTCGCTGGACGAAGGCCAGACCGTCGAGTTCGACGTCGCTCCGGGCCGCAAGGGAGAAGAAGCCAAGAACGTTCGCGTGATCTAGCGCACCGTCGCTGGAATGCAAGGGCACCGCCGGCTCCAGGCCGGCGGTGCCCGACGTTTTGACCGAGTGACAAGGGCCGCCGAGATCATCGGGCCGAGCGGGGGATCGCCTCGGATGGCCGCCGTCGGTGGCTTCGTCCAGCTCGATTGGAGCGGGCGTCGGCCGATGGAGGGTGATCGACGTCTCGCATCCAGAGCTTGCCGGTGCCGGTGGGATGTACCCTAGGTTGCGCTACGTTTGTGGATGCCATAGCCGGATTCTCCGGCTGGCGGGTTCGCAGACGGGTTCCGGTTCTTCTGTCAACGTGAGCCACCCCCACCGCCGCACACAGGTTGACCGATGGGTCACTGCGGCACTTGAACCCTGATCGCCCGCGACATGCGCGGGCAAGGAGCAACATGTCCTCTTCATTCGCCCGTCTGGGCGTTCCCCAACCGATCACTCGCGCCTTGGCGCGCCGAGGGATCGAGCACCCGTCCGAGATACAGTCCGCCACCATCGCCGACGCGCTCGAGGGTCGCGACATCTGTGGGCGCGCCCCCACCGGCTCGGGAAAGACCTTGGCGTTTGGAATACCGCTGGTCGCCTCGGTCGATCGGGCCGGCGCCATGCACCCCAAAGGTCTCGTGCTCGCCCCGACCCGAGAGCTTGCCGACCAGATCGCAACCGAGCTCAGTACGCTTTCGGGTTCGGTACGGGTCGGAGTCGTGTACGGGGGTGTCGGCTACGGGCAACAGAACAAGGAGTTGCGCCGCGGCGTCGACATCCTGGTCGCCTGTCCCGGCCGGCTCGAGGATCTCATCGAGCGGGGCGCACTCAGCCTCGCCCAGGTCGACAAGGTCGTCATCGACGAGGCCGATCGGATGTCGGATATGGGCTTCCTCCCTGCGGTACGTCGCATCCTCGACCAGACCTCATCGACCCGTCAGACCGTGCTGTTCTCCGCCACTCTCGACCACGAGGTCGCCGGGTTGAGCCGCCGCTATCAGACCGACCCGGTCACCCACGAGGTCGGGCCGGCCACACCGGACATCGAAACCGCCGAGCACCGGTTCCTGGCCGTCGCCCACTCGGACAGGATCGACACCAGCGCCGACGTCATCAACGAGGCCGGCCAAGCCATCGTGTTCTGCCGGACCCGGCACGGGGCCGATCGCCTGGCTCGTCAGCTCACCAAACGAGGCGTCCCCGCCCTGGCCATACACGGAGGCCATGCCCAGAACCGCCGGAACCGGGCGCTGGAGCGATTTGCCGCCAATGATGTCCGGGCACTCGTCGCCACCGATGTCGCAGCGCGGGGCATACACGTCGATGACGTCGCCGCCGTGGTTCACTATGACCCGCCTGCCGACCACAAGGCCTACATCCACCGGTCGGGTCGTACCGCCCGGGCCGGCCGGACCGGCCTGGTCGTCTCACTCGTCCAGCCCGACCAGGTCGGCGACACCAGACAACTCCAGCGCCGGCTCGGTCGGCACGAGGTCCGCATCGTGACCAGTGCGAGCGAAGCGAGCACCACCGAGCGCGTTCCAACCGAAGCCACCACAAGACCCCTGTCGACGTCACAAGAACCGGCCAATGAGCGCAGTGCCCGTCGGCGAGGGCGACGGAGCCGAAAAGGCCGTGGTGGCGCTGGAAGCCGACAACGGCGGGCTGCCAGTCGAGACCGTTCCGCGCTCCAAAGCCCGTGACAGGATGACCCATGTCTGCGACGGATGACTTCTGGTCGGCCCACGATAAGCACCGAGAACGGATCAACACCTATCTCACGCTCGTGCTCGCCGAGCGGTTCGACGAGCTGCGGACCACCCTCTACGTCGATTTCGACGCCCTGGTCCACGAGACTCGGCTCGACCTCGTCATGGGTCTCGTCGGTGCGCTCGCCCTCATCACCGAACAGGCCGCCGACGCAGGGGGCACCGACATCGAGGGCTACTTGCAGCAGCATCTCCTTGACATCGATGAAATGATCAGCCGGCGAGATCAGGAGTAGTGGGGGTTCGGCCGCATTTCGACGGCTCGGTTCCCCCGAGGATCTGTTGCTCGAGATCAAGCACGACGTCGGTGACCTCGAGCCCTGCCTCGGCCAGAACCTGCCGGAGGCGAGCACAGTGGCGCATTGCCTCCACGCGACGGCCGTCGCACAACAGCGCCGTGATCAGCAGGTGCCACAACCGCTCGCGATAGGGGTACTCCTCCACCAGACTCTCGAGCTCGGCGACCACCAATTCGTGCCGGCCCAGTTCGAGCTCGGCCTCGAGGCTCAACTCCATCGTTACCATTCGCAGCTCGTCGAGACGCAGAGCCTCGAGCCGGAAGGGATCCTCGTCGCAGAGTTCCCCATACGGCAGTCCCCGCCACAGCTCGAGGGCCTGGCGGCACAGTGCAAGGCACACCGCGGGTTCCGAACGACGCTCGATTGCACTGAGCAACAACCTCTCGAACTGGAGGGCATCGACGTCATCGGGGCCGACGATGAGCGTATAGGACCCGTTCTCGCACACGACGGCCTCGGCGCCGAGGAGGTGGCGCAGCCGCGAAACGTACGACTGGAGCGAGCTGTCCGCCGATGGCGGCGGGTTGTCGCCCCAGATGGCCTGAGCCAGGCGGTCAACCGTCACGGCATGACAGGCGGACATCACCAGCATCCCGAGCAGGGCCCGCATGTTCCGGCCGCCAATGGCCACGACCCCGTCGGGAGTAGCCAAATCGACCGGCCCCAAGACCCGGATGCGACCATTGCGAAACACCGTTAGCTCCAATCGCTCACCTTGAATTTACCACCCCCGTTCCGCGCCGCCAGAGGCGAACGTCCCACCGCCTCAAGAAGGCGTCAAGCGTTCTACCAGGCATTGGAGGGCGTTCCGCAAGCGAGGCCCTATCGCCAGGTGCGTAGCCCTCCGACGCCCGTCAGGCGCTCCACGGGGTCGTGGGTGCATGCTGAAGACAGAGATGAAGAGAGGAGGCGAAAATGACCGACCTACTTGAAAGGACACCAGTCCAAGACGTACTGCTCGACGAGCGGAAGCAGGAGCCTACGGTCGAGCTGCCGCCTCGTGAGGAGCGAGGCATCGAGAGGCCGACCGAGAAGCGTCCAGTGCGCTGGCTTCGTTGGATGATCGGAGCGCTCGTGCTGATCGTCGCCGCAACGGTGGCGACCTTTGCGCTCAGTGGCGATGGAACGAGCGAGGTGCTCGACACCGATGGATCGTTCCAGGCCAACGAGACCCGACGGATGGAGGCGCTCGCTCCCACCAGCGACGTCATCGTCATCGACCTCGACGGATCGTTCCAGGCCAACGAGACCCGACGGATGGAGGCGCTCGCTCCCACCAGCGACGTCATCGTCATCGACCTCGACGGATCGTTCCAGGCCAACGAGACCCGACGGATGGAGGCGCTCGCTCCCACCAGCGACGTCATCGACCTCGACGGATCCTTCCAGGCCAACGAGATTCGGCGGATGGAAAGCCTGAGGCCGACCTTCTGAGCTGGACATTGGCCGACCGCACCAGCATGGGGCGGGCTCGGTTCACAAGGGATCTCTGAAAGGGATCATGACGGCGAGCTGTCGTCAGCTAGCCACATCACCGGGAGTTCGCTCCCGGTGATGTGTTCTGCCCGGTACCCGTTGGTGCCACGAGCGGCAAAAGAAGTGGGCTCGCTGCTCCCGGACTCGCGCCGGGCTCAGCGGCAGCCACCACCGGCGTCGAGGCCGAACTCACAGATCGGGATCCTTGTCGCCGACATGATCCGGGCCCCGATCACGTATGGCGTCGCGTCGGGGTCTTCGGCCTTGATGTTGTATGCCTCGATCTCGAACCGCTCCCCCTTGACCCCGTTGCCGTAGGTTCCCATCACGTCGATCGAGAAGATCGAGGAGATGGCGTCGACACCGACCACCTCGAGGAGCACCCCCGTGGCATCGCCCGGCGAACGGGCTTCCGCCACCACATCCTCGAGGCCCTGATCACCGGTGGCCTCCAGGTCGATGAGTTCGGGAGCGTCGCTACCGGCGCCGAGAACACCGAGGTAGCGGGAGTTGGCCCATGCCTCCTGGCTGTCGACGGTCACCTGCCACCAGACGCTGGATCCGCTGATGGCGGCCTCGCCGGTGGCGATGATGACGGTGGTCTCTGGACGCTCGACCGTGTCGGGACGGGCCGTGGCCACGATGTTGGCCGAGGGCTCGGGGTCGACCCGGAAGTTGAGCACGTCGTCGAAGCGGACCCCGACAACCTCCAGCACGGTGCCCGCTTCGGGGGCCTTCGGGGCCGGCGGGACCGGCTCGCCGGACGACCCTCCGCCGGGATCACTGTCGGCGACCACCGGCCGGTCGGCCGTGAAACCGCCTGCAGCCAGCGTCACGGCCGAGACCACCCGCGACTCGTCGGACTGGTCGGACAGCAGGGCAACGGTGGCGCCGGTTGGGACCTCGACCGTCAGAAGTTCCACATCGGTCAGGATCACCGCCCCTGTGGCGGACGCCCCGATCAGCTCTGCGTCGTCTGGTAGATCGGCCAGCTCCGCTCCGTTGTCGCCTGCGATCCACAGCTTTCCCTCGGTCGTGGCCAGGAGCCAGGTCCCGTCGGGTTGTTGCGCTCCTCCGGCGACGGCCGACCCGTCGGCGGTCAGTAGCTGCCGCGGTTGCGCCCCGTCGGTCGGGAATTGCCAGAGCACGGCCGGCTCCTCCACCCCCGTATTGCCGCAAAGACCGGCCAGCGTCGCAGCATCCCACCAACCGGTGGGATGGCAGTAGCGGTAGGCCGTTGGAATGGCCAGCTCGAGAAGCTCGGCGCCGGTGTCGTTGGCATTGACGGTCAGCCGTGACGGACCCGTGGAGGGCAACGTGCCAACCGCCAGCATCGCCCCGTCCGGGCTGTGAACCCACTCAAAGGCCTCTTGGGCAACAGTGCTCAGCAGCTCGAAGTCCGGACTCCGTCGCTGCAGCGGGCCGCCGACACCCTCGGCGAAAACCACCACCTTGCCCGTCGGCCGGCTCAGGGTGGCGACGTTGACCTGGCCCGGGTCGAAGGTCGTCAACTCCCGGAAGAGCATGGTTTCGAGATCGATCAGATCGAGAACCCCTGGTTGCGGGTCCTCGTCGACCCCGAGGAGAGGTCTACGGGCCACGACGGCCTGGGGCGGGTCGGGCAACCAGTCCTCGACGCCGACCTCGTTGCGTTCGGCGGCATCGACGGTGGCCACCGCCCAGCGGCGCCCATCCGGGGCGACGAGGAACAGCCCGACCGTCCTCGCCTGCTCGAACGGACCGGGGTCGTAGGCGACGAGCGTCCACCCCGGCCCGACGTCTTCCCACGGCACAGACGCCGGATCACGCCCATTGGGCAGCCCCTCGTCGTCCACAGTCACGGGGTCGGCGGCTATCGCCCCGGAACTTTCGTCGCTGTCGCTCCCGCAAGCGGCGAGACCAAGCACGGCCAACAGCACTGCGGCGATCGTTATGGTGGCGCGACGAGGTAGAGCTGAGAATTCAACGGTGGTGTTCATGGTTGTTCGGCGACGGCCTGTGTCGCTGCTCCTCTGCCGTTCAACCTACGTCTCGGGCCGCACCGACAACAGGGACCTTGGTCGGAACCACGGCGCTGGAGCATGGGCCGACGCCGGCAACAGGGAACAGACTGCTCCTCGATGGCGGTGATCTGTCCATTGCCGACGTCGAGCGAAACGCCGGGCGTGTAGTTGCGGCCAGGCTGTCGGGCCAGCCAGTCGCCGTAGGTGACCGTCTCCGTCGCCGCCGCATCCGGCGGCGACAAGGGCGAGGGCGAGAAACATACCGACCATGATCGTTCGGAGCCGGGATCCACTTCGCCTTGTGGTTGACATGGTCTTGCTTCAGCAGTCCTCTACTGGGAATCATCGGGCAGTACGTGGTGGCGCCGATGGAGTTCCCGGATGAGCTCGAGCCGGGCGGCATCCACCGTGGCCGCAGGGCTGGAGGGACCGATGGCGGATTCGATGGCGGCGATGCGGGCCGCAAGCCGACGGTTGTGGAACACGTCGTTGACCCAACGGGAGAAATCACCGAGGGGCGCATGGTGGCGCAGCACACCCCGGTCACAGTGGGCGAACTCCGTTTCCAGCTCATGGAGGTTGCGGGCCACTGCGCCCGTCGGCTGATCACGTTGGTTGCGGAACCAGAACGCCCGATGCGGAGGGGTACCCTCGGCGTCGTATTTGTGCTCATGGCGCAAATGGTGGGTCTGTCGAGCTGCGAGGTGTGCCTTCCGCAGTTCGCCGGGCCGCAAGCGCGACGCCACGAGGACACTGCCGGTCGGACCGGCGGCTCGCTCGGCCACGTCGCGGCGCGGTACCCGGGCAACGGCGGCAACGAGGTCGACGGCGTGGGGGTCGGGATCGCTCGTGGTCAGGGTCAGGACCATGTCGCTCCCGGCGACGAACGGCGGCGGGAGCTCCTCCGGCCGCCAGGTGACGAGGCAATACCCGGATGCGGCGAGGTCGACGGCTCCCAGTGCGGCCTCAGTGGGGGCGACACTGTGGTGCGCCTCGTCGATGAGGACCCAGTGCGGCCGACCGTAGGTCCGACGACAGGCTTCGACGGCGGCGGGAAGGTCGGCGAGGTAGTGACGTCGATCGTCGGGGGTGAGAGCGGAAAGGTCGAGGATCACACACGCATCGCTGCGCTTGAGCAGGTTGACGACGATGTCCGGCGGTGGTGCCGGGCCGTTGTCACCGAGGACGACGGCAGGGCGGAGTGTGTCGAGCCCGACGTGGTCGCCCTCAGGGTCGACGATGAGTACCGAGTAGTTCAGATCGATGAGCTGCTCGGCGATGAGCCCGGCCAGGTACGACTTACCGTCGCCGCTGCCGCCGGTGACGATGAGGTTGGCCGGATGCGCCGGAATGGCGACCGGTTCGCCGTCATCGTCGTGACCGAGCGTGAGCTGTTGTCGTCGCCGTCGTTGCCAGAAGACCCCGGTCCTCATGAGATCGTCGATGAGTTCGACGATCCCGTCCCCGTCGACCGAATCCAGGATCACGTCGGCGGTGGCACGAAGCGAGTCGACGGCATTGGCAACCGCCACACCGAGTTCCGCCGTGGCCAGGAGTGAGTGGTCGTTCTCGGCATCACCGACGGAAATGGTGTCGTGGGGCGAAAGACCAAGTTCGCTGAGGGCGGCCTGCAGGCCGACCCCCTTGTTGATACCCGACGGCAGCACCATGAGTTCGGTCCGGTTGTGCATCAACTGACATTCGAGACCGAGCCGGTTGAGTTCGTCGACGATGACGTGCTCGTCGGCGGCGGAGGCGGCCACGATCACGTTTCCCGATCGGTGCTCGATCCGCCGCCTGGTGAGAGCAGCGGAAACAGCGGGGTCGATCGGCGGCGCAGTGGTGAGGTGGCGCGAGTCGATATCGATCAGCGCACCGTTCTCCAGGACAAGAGCGTCGAAATGATCGGCAACGTCAGGGAACTCCGCCCGAAGCTCGTCCAGGATCCTGCCCGTGATCAGTACCACCGCCAGGCCGTAGGCCCGGGCCCGGGCCAGCGCGGCGAGCACGTCATCGGTGGGGCGCCCGGCCAGTGTGAGCGTCCCGTCGTAGTCGAAGGCCACGAGCCGCGGCCGGCCGCATTGCAGCGACGGCCTCAGCGGGTCGGTCTCGGACCGGTCAGGTTCAGGCGCAGTCATGGTCGAACGTGGCCTGGTGATGTCGATAGTTGCTCACACTGCCATCAACCCACGATGTCGACATCACCGAAAGGGTCCGAGGTCCCGACCGACGCGCCAAGGCTCAACCGGCTCAATTCGTGTAGTGTGGAACGACATGGACCGTGGAGACCTACGTGCCATCCAGGAACCGCTGAAGATCCCAGTTATCGCCAGGATGCGAAGGCGGCCGTCATCACTCTGGAGGCCGAGGGGGAGTTGGGATCCGACATCACGTGTTCGGTCAAGTCCGGAGCGGAGCCGGCTCGAGCAGGACTCCACCCCGCCGCCGGAGGCGATGGATTGTCGCTCTGCTCGGGTGACATGCTGCTGGAAGCGCTGGTTGCCTGTGCCGGGGTGACACTCAAGGCGGTGGCCACGTCGCTCGATATCGAGATTCGTCGAGGTGTCGTCCGGGCCGAAGGCGAAATCGACGTTCGGGGCACCCTGGGCGTTATCCGAGTCTGCACCGGTGGGCTTCCGGTCCATCAATCTCACCTTTGATCTCGACACCGACGCCGACGAGGATCGGCTGGCCACGCTGCTACGTCTGACCGAGCGCTACTGCGTGGTCTTGCAGACCTTGGCGGGAACTCCGGAGCTGAGCGCCTCCCTGACCTGATCCCAACCCGATACGTGCGACCGGCGGTACCGAAGTGATGCCATCGGACCGAACCCACCCGACATTGCTGCTCACCACCACGTTTGCAGCACCTCTCGCCGCCGAGATCGTGGAGTGGATCCGTGGCGGGGGAGACCCGAGGCGCAGGATTGACGGCGGCCGGCCAGGTCGCTCAGGTTGGTCCCGCCGCCGCCAGGGCATCGGCGTCGGATCGGGCCACGACAGTGAAGTCAAGGCCACAGGTCGGACAGGTCGTCTCGACCGCGGTGTCCAGGGGCGTAGCGGTCATCGGCCGGCCACAGGATGGACAGAAACGTAGGGCGACGGTCGCCGGCAGTTCGCCTTCGGGCTTCGCCGCCTCGACCCGTGGCGACGTGAAGCGGGACAGTACCGGCATGAGTAGGGTGAACGCCGCCACCAAAACGCCTTCGACACCGATCAGCCGGGCATACCACTCGTTGTCGGGTTCGTTCCACAGCCCGAAGATAACGGTGACGGCCAGTACCGAAATCAGGATGTATCCCACCAGCCGCAACCAGCGAAAGCCGTGGGGAACCGACAGCAGGGCCAGGCTGGCGGCAAGGGTGGCGGCGGCCGCGATCACTAGCAACGAGCCGGCGGTCTTGAACCAGTAGTCGGCTTCGGCCTCCGACCACACCAGGGCAATGAACAGGGCGAAGCCCGAAGCGCCGGCCACGGCCCCGATGGCCGGGACGGGCCACAAAGCCTGCCGGCGAATGGCAGGAGCGTTGATCAACACGCTGAGCATGGCCGCCGAAACAAGAAAGCTGGTTCCCAGGATCTTCCCCTCGGTCTCGCCGAAGTCGCCGGAGAGAAGTGCCCAGATGCCGAGCACGGCGTTGATCACCACCGAGACGACGAACAGGCCGATCAGTACACGGGTTGCCGAAGATCGCTTCATACCATCAGCATCGGGCCTGCAGGGACCGGACGTTCAGGGCCGAAGGTCCCCTTCTTCGCCCGGCGGTGTCGCTCGCCACCTTGTCCTTCCACCGGTTCGATGAGGAACCAACGTCGATCGTGGTCGGCTATAGTGATCAAGCCCTGCGGACGTAGTTCAACGGCTAGAACCTCAGCCTTCCAAGCTGATGATGTGGGTTCGATTCCCATCGTCCGCTCAAATGTGATGTCGCGAGACACTGCAAGGCCCGAACCTTAAGGGGGTTGGCGGGAACAGGTCCGGTTGCGATGGGCAAGGCCCACCGGTCAGCGCATCGTGGCACGCAACGTTTCCCTCGTGTCACCGCTGGTTGAGACGTCCGATCAGCGCGTCAACTTCGTCGGCAACGGCGCGGGGTCCGGCACCGTCGCCGCCGGGGATGTGGCGCGGCGCGAAACGCTTGCCGGCCAACTGCGCGCCGCTGAGCCGGTCAAGTCGGAACGTGCGCCAATCGGCGCGGCGAAGATCCCATGCGACGAGGTACCAGCGGCGGTCGGCCGTGACCAACTGGTGCGGTTCGACCAAGCGACGGGTGTCGTCGCCGTCGCGGCCGTGGTAGTCGAAGCGGACTTCTTCGTGGTCTCGGCACGCCGACGCGAGCACGCTGAGTGCGTCGGGGTCGACGATCTCGTTGGCGCCGTGCGGCCGACGCAGCGGCACGACGCTGGCCTACAGTGCGGAGCCGCGATGCCGTAGGCGGTCGGCAAGCACCTGCTCGATCTTGGCCAGTGCTTGCACCGACGTGTCCTCTATACCCCCGATCGCTGCGCCTGCGGCAGCGCGTAACCCGACTGCGAAGCGACTTCTACTTCGTCCACTCCAATCGACAGCCAGGCGTTGCGGAAGCCGTGCTCGACGAACACACCTTCCCGTTCCTCCGCAACCTGTACCGGAAGAACGAGCCCCCGAGCGAGCCTCAACCAGGAATGGCGATGATCAACCTCGCCAGAGCAGAAACACCACTCGGCGAACCTCTCCTGAGCGACAGCGAGCTGGCCGTCTTCGTCTCGGCCTTCGAATCAACGGGATTCACAGCCAGCATCAACTGGTACAGAGACCTTGATCGCAACTGGCACCTGCTGGCGGACGTGGACCCGATCGTCCAACAGCCCGCACTCATGATCTATAGCGACCGAGATCCTGTCCAGCCATCCGAGAACCTGACAGAGTTCGTGCCCAACGTCGAGGTGGTCAACCTGGATTGCGGTCACTGGATCCAGCAAGAGAAGCCCGAAGAAACAAACCAAGCGATCTTGAAGTGGCTGAAACAGCAGGATGCCAACTAGACCCAGGAGCATTTCAAGGTCAAGCATGCCCTCCGACTTGACCGGATGGCATGCTTCCTGAACGGGGATGGCCTCATCCCTGCGCTGATCCTGACCGGAATGCGAGAAGCCGGCATCCGGCAAGTTGCCGTTCCGCTCGACACCGGAGACGTACGTGACCTCTGCGCAACCCCCACCGTCGGCGTCCGACCACCCCGCCACCTGGAGGTTCGGGTACCCGATCTACCACGTCGAGACCCGGCCCCAATGGCGATCGTGGCTCGAGCACAACCACACGTCGACCCGCGGAGTGTGGCTGTGCTCATGGCGCACCGGCACAGGCCGACCACGATGCCCCTACCCCGAAGTCGTCGAAGAAGCGATCTGCTTCGGGTGGATCGATTCGACCGCCACCCTCCTCGACGACGACCGTGGCCTCCAGCTGATCACCCCCCGCAAAGCCAAGAGCCCCTGGTCCCGACTCAACCGCCAACGCGCCGCCGACATGGAAAGCCGCGGCCTCATGACCGACGCCGGCCGAGCTGCGATCGACGCGGCGAAGGCGAATGGATGGTGGACCATCTCCGACCAAGTCGAAGACCTCGAAGAACCCACCGACCTCGCCACCGCGCTCGACCATCACCCTCGAGCACGAGCCAACTGGGACCGCTTCCCCGCGAGCGCCCGCAAGCAGATGCTGTGGTGGATCGTCAGTGCAGTGCGGTCGGCAACGCGGGCCAGCCGAATCGCGGTCGTCGTCGCCGAGGCGGCGAACGGGCGGCAAGCCCAGGGCTGACCTCGGACGACTGCGGATGACGGCATCGTCTACCACCGGCCAGAGGTCTCCCTCGCGTTCAAGGCGGCTCGCCACGCGCCAAGGACATCACCGACCTCCAAGTCACTCTGCCCCTTCTGGCTGAGGTGGCCCGGCAGTGGCTATGTGAGACCGTCAGTCGCCTCCTTCCCGGCCGATCTGGACCAGATTGGCGGCAACCTCGGCTGGCCGGTTGACGACGTCCAGGTGGTTTCCCAGGTCTTCGAGGACCGACCATCGAAGCGAGCGGGCTCGTTCGGCCTCGCCCCGCATCTCCTCGCTCAAGAGGAGGTAGGAGCACGGCCATTCGCACCAACCGGTCGGGACTGGGAGCGCGCCGTCGAACAGCGCGATTGGAAGCTCGGGTAGCTCGGATTGGACAAGGGCTCGCTTCTCGCCGTCGGGGATCAGGCGTTCCACCTCACCCTCACCCAGCCACGCCGACCACGACGGCAGGACGCCGTCGACGGCTAGTGGACGTAGTAGATCGACGACAGCCGGGTCGGGTCTCGCTTGTCCCTCACAGTCGGGGATGGCTGCATCGATGAAGACGAGATGACGGCGCGCACGCTCCGACAACGAGTTGGCGATCGTCGGCAAGAGCAAGCCAGCGCCGCTGTGGCCGGCGACAACGTCGGTGTCAGCCGGGCACTGGGAAACAGCCTCCCTCACCACAGCCGCCGGCTCCCCTGACAGTGCCGCCTGTCGCAAATCCGGCACGACGACGTCATGTCCAAGCGAGGTCAACGCCTCGGCCACCCATCGACACGTCACCGGCCCGACCGGCGGACCGTGAACGAGAACGAACTTCACGCCGGCAATAGTGCCCGAAGTGACCCATCCCGCCAGCGCAGTGGGCAAAACAGGCGTTGCGAGCCTTCAGCACTACCGGCCGTCGTTGTGCAGGACGTTCGCCTCTAACGGTTCTGGCACGAAACGACGATTGTATGCGGAGAGGCCGTACACGATAGGCGTTGGTAACCGTGGTGCTCAACCGAGCTCCTCACCCCGCTCGTTGCGTTGAGCTCCGGGTACATCCACCGCTTGTTCCGATCGATCATGACGACCGCCGTCGACGACGGCCTAATCCCCCGGAATCCGGTCAGTATCAAGGGTGGCTCGGCCGAGCGGACGATTGAGCGCCCGCTCCTGACGGGGGATGACGTGCGAGCGCTGGCCGGCGCGATCCACCCGAGGCTCGAGTGCCCGGCCTGGACGGCTGCGGCAAGCGGCCTGCGCTTCGGCCTCAGCCACGTTCAGGGCGGCTCCCGGCTGGCAATCGTGTTCAACGGCTCGCCGCTGTTCACCGGGGCGGCGGGTTCGGGCCGGTAAGCGCGTAGCGCCCGGAGGTGTAATCCCCGCCGCCTCACTCCACTCGCACGACGCCTGGCATGTTGTAGCTGGCGTCGATGAGGGGCGTGGCGGCGCCGTAGAAACGAGCGGTGAAGCGGAAGCCGTCCCTGGGTGCGGGCAGCCAGTTTTGGCGCTGCTTCGGGTCGGTCGGCTCATCGTGCTGGACATAGATCACGAGCTTGCCGTCCTCGGTGTGAAGCTTGCCGCGCTCGAGCATGTAGCTGTTGAGCGCGTAGCGGTCGATCGGGTTGTCGTGGAAATACCCTTCGAGATCGTAGAGCGGCATTTCCCAGAACTCGGTCACCGGCGGCATGTCGTTCAGGTCGAACCTGATCGTGTAGCGGTGCTCGCCCGAGAGCGGCTGACCATCGGAATCGTCCCAACAGTTTGCGGACGTATGCGATCGGGATGGTACGGGGGAGAGAACTGCCTGCAACCCGGCCCATGCCCGCCATTGCCAGTTGGTATCTTTGTAGCCAAGATCGTTGTCGAATTTCCAGCCATTTCGGCCTTCGGTGAAGTTCGCGGCCATCCCATCCAGCACTTCCTTCTTTCCATCCTCGATCCCTGCCTCCACGGCAGCCGCGATCTCGGGTGTCAATCCGGCGGGATCGAAGGGCATGCCGGCCTTGAGTCCAAGGCGCTCGAAACTCGCAAAGGCCGTTACTTCACGATAGCTATCGGTCTGTTTCGTGAAACTGGGATCGTTGAGCACCAGGCCGACCCACCGCAGAAAGTCCACGCCCTTCAGCTTGCCCGGTTCACGGACCGTCTCCATGCCAGGATAGGTGGCATAGCCGGCTTTGGTCAGCGGTACATCCTCTGCCCTCACCTCCTTGCGTTCAGCAGCAATCCACTGGCTGAGCGACATGGCCGTGATGCGGTCCTGGATGGCGTTGACGATCTGGACCTCCTCCTCCGTATCGTCGGTGAGAGCGACGCGTGCCAGTACCCCGGCAAAGTCGGACTGAGACTTCACGATGTCGGCCCCGACGAACCCGTCGGGCAGCTTGCCGCTCCAGTTCGGGCCGAGCAGCAACCGCCGTACTGGGCCAGGTGCATTGAACTGGCTGCCGATCATGTGCCACCAGCGCGCGTAGTTGTCGTGAAGTTGGACACTCCAATAATGATCCTCGATTTCGGGCACCACAATGACCGCTGGTTCCTGTGAAAGATCAAACATGCCAACGCCATAGAGCGTGGTGGCATTGGGTGTAGTAGCCACACGCGGCAAGGCCTTCATTGGTTTTCGAAACCAACTCAGGCGGTTGATGCCCGCAGCGCGCGGGTTCAGTTCATTCTGCGTGAAGTTGAAGCGCAGGTGGTAGATTGCTATCGGATGCATGCCCCACAAAAAGATCTCGTTCGCAATGCTTTTCGCCTCATCCGTAGTGATGGCAGCCATTTTGCCTCCTTCAGAAAATTCTCAAGTACATCTTCAGTTGCTCTGCTTCACCGGGCGTCCAAGTGCCGTCGAGGGTCGCCTTTTCCGGCTAGTAGATACGCAGGATCAGGTGGAGCGGTCCTGCGGGCGCCGGCAGCCATTTGACTTGCTCTGCGGCCTCCCGCGATTGCTCGTTTTGGATGGAGATCGCCAGGGAACCGTCCTCCCCAGACACCAGTCCAGGGCTCGTCGAATTGATCAGGAAGCGATTGATAGGCTACTCCACCAGATACCCAGCCGCACCATCGCAGGAAGTGTCGTACATGGTGACCGACCAGAAGGCTTTGGCCGGCGGGAGCGTATCAAACCTCATCTGGTAGCGATGGGCGCCATCCAGGGGGTTCCCATCCGCATCTTCGCTGGCGGTGGGGCACATGGCCTCGAACACATCATCGCCCCCCAATCCAATACCTCCTCCGGAGCCAGCTGCTGCAGGAGGCGATTCAGAAAGCCACCCCGAACGACTTCCTCTTGGCTCGGCTCCACTCGTTGCGATCGGCGCTCGCCGATCTAGCTGGTCGCGAGGTGATCGAAGATGACGTCGATCGTTAGCAGCGGGACCCAGTCGATGCGTGCCAACAGCGTGCCTAGAACATCGGACACAGCGGACAACACGGGATGATCTGAACAGCGAACATCCGACATACCGCCTGCTCACAGCACCTTTCGGCATGCAGTGGTTAGGGGCCTCCCCGGTTTGGGGTTGGTGGTCACGTAGCGTGGCCTTGGGAGGGGTCCTGGTGGTGACGTGTTTCCGGCGAGCTTCGGGCTCGTTGACCTGGTTGTCGCCAGGACTCGTCTCCCGAGCAGACCCGGTTGAGCCGATTGGCGGGGCGGTGGCGGACGTGGTGGTGTCGAGGCGAAGGATGGGCTAGGTTCGATGCCTGATGACTGGCCGTCAATGGGTCGTCCGAACGAGCATCTGGTTCATCGTATCCGGGGCATTGACGCTGGTGCGGGCGGCAGTTGAGCTGAAAGAGCCTGCCTACTACGACCCCGTCTCGCTGCTCGACTACACGGCAGTTGTTTTGACATCGGCGGCCAGCGGTGCTCTTGCTGTGGCCTTGTATTCGTGGTGGAGGACGGCTCCATTTTCACGGCTTTCGATCATCTTGCTGATTGCAGCCATCGGTGTCGCCGCTGAAAGCCTCGGGAATCTTCTCGAAGACGGTTTCGACAGCGAGTTCGGGGCGACTCTATACACCACCGGGGGATTGATCGGTGCCGTCGCGCTGTTGGTGACCGCCGTCGTCGCTCTTGCGAGTGCAACTTCGTTGCGTTGGTCCGGTTTGTTCGTTGTGGTGAGCCTGGGAGGGGCGATCTTCCCCGACGATGGTGGCCTCTGGCTGACAGGCGCCGGGTTCGCAGGGTTGGGCCTCTGGATGAACCGTCTCCCGACACACGAGCGGGTCCGAGACGAAGTGGCTCGATAGGTGGATCTGGTCCGCCGGGCGGCAGGCGTCTGGGGTCCCGTCGCATGCTGCGGCGCTGCTGCGATCGCGACCCGTCAGCAGCCTGGCTACTCACACTTTTCCACCACGTGAGTGCGCGCAGCCCCACCCCCAAGGGTGCGGTACTGTGGTCGGTCCGAGTGCCCACCAGCCCCGTCAGTCTCGGGCTCGGCCGACGTTGATGTGGTCGCCTCCTGCCGAGGGCCGTACTGCGTGTTCGCCGACGACGCCGTGCGGCTCCTACGCCCGCCGGGGCCGGGTCACCAAGCGGCTCCAGGATCGTTTCCCGAATGGCAGCGAGCCCAACTCCCCATTGAGATCGGACTTGTGTCGTGAAATACGCGTCACGTCCGGCGGCCAGGCCACGGCGACAGGCGCTCCGGCAAGGTCTGGGCCACGGGACATCAGGCCTTCCGGAGCAGGCGGGTCGCCCGATTCCACCGATTCGACCGGTCCGTCGCTGACCGGGGTGGCGACCACGGCGGACACAATCAGCACGCCGGCAACCAGTTGGCCGGCGGTCACCGTTTCGGCCAGCAACAGCCACCCCAGCACGAACATGGCCGGCAGCTCCAAGGCCCCGGCGGCCGCCGCCCTGGCCCCACCGACCCGGGGGGCGGCCACGGCATAGGCCGTCATGGGCAGCAGCGACGCCCCGACGGCGATGGCGGCCACAAGGACCAGCGCCCGGCCGTCCCGGGGCAGCACGGCTGCAGACGGTAGCGACACGATCAGCGGCGTCAGCCCGACGATCCCGCCGATCGAGGCGCTGGCGATTCGTTCGAACGGATCGAGAATGACCATTCGCTCGGTGAGAGCGGCGATCGAGGCCCCGAAGACGATCGGGGTCACGAACGCCAACCCGTAGACCAGCGGCCGCGCCATTGTCGCTCCATCGCTCGACGAGGCTGTGGCCGAAGCACCGGAGGATCCGAGAGCAATGAGGGCGGCAACGACAATGATCAGCCCTCCCAACAGAGCCCCGGCCGACGGCCGCTGGCGAAAGGCGAGCCACAAGGTCACCATGGTGAACAGTGGGTAGGTGAGGTAGATGACCCCGATCGTGGCCACCGGGATGTCGTCGAGCACGGTCATGTAGGCCAGCCATCCCAGGCCCATGGCCATGCCACTTCCCAGTCCCCAGACGGTGGCAGCCCGTTTGGGCCGGGACAGCGTCAGCAGCGAGCCGGTGACCACGGCGGTGACGGCGAACCGATAGAAGGCGATTGCCGCCGGGTTCATACCGGCGGCGATCAGCCCTCGACCGACGATGGCCACCATCGAGTAGGACACTGCGCACAGGGCGATGACGGCGGTGGCGGTGGCCGGGGCCGGACTCCAGGCTCGAACTCGATCCATCACATTCACCAGTCTTGATCAGCACCAGCGTTTCGTCCAGCGCGTATAATCAGTCGTATTCATGAATGACGTGCATCAATCGCTGGACCGGCACCACTTCCAGCTCCTGGTGGCCCTCCGGGACACCGGCCGGCTGAGGCGAGCAGCCGAGATCCTCCACATCTCCCCCTCGGCCGCCAGTCATCGGCTCAAGGAAGCCGAGCGCCGTCTGGGGGTGACCCTGGCCGTGCCGTCGGGGCGTTCGCTACAACTCACCGCCAGCGGGAGTCATCTGGCCGATGTGGCCGCCGCAACCGAGACCGCACTCCAATCGAGCGAGAACGTGGCTCGCTGGATCGGATCCGACAGCGTGCCCACGGTCCGACTGGCCATGGGATTTCACGACTCGGCCCCATGGTTCGCCCAGGTCGGGGGGCGCAGCGACGATGAGATCCGGGTCGACGTGGTCCGGGTCGGCTACGGTCTCGGTCCCGATGCCGTCGAGCGCCGGTCGGCCGATCTGACCATCGAACTGGTGGCGATGGGCGCCGCCGCCGACATCGTCGTGGCCCGGGACCGGCTGATGGCTGCAGTTCCCACCGACCACCCGGCGGCCGGCCGAGGACGGCTGCTGCCCGACGACGTCGTCGATGCCGACTACCTGACCGCCGGCGACGGGCCCGAGCTCGGCTTCGAGCACAGCGAATTCATGGTCCCGGCCGGCGTGACGCCGGGCCGTATCCTCCGGGTCGAGTCCGTCTCGCTCATCCTGAGCCTGGTGGCCGCCGGGCGGGGACTGACCATTCAACCCGAGCTGTGTCTGCCCGGCCCCGCCCGGCAGCGATGGCGGTCGACATCGCCGTCAGCAAGGGTGAGCGTTGTGCCGCTGGACGGCGGTGACATCCCGGTTCGGTGGCAAGCCGTGATCCGTCCTGATGCCGACCCGGCGACACGAACCGTGCTGGAGATGATCAGAGCGCAATTCGGAGATCGAGCCGGGCACGATCGGTGACCGGTCACGGCCACGAACGGTCGTCGAGAAGATCCCGGAACCGTCCCGGCGAACGGCCGAGGCCTACGGTAGCCATGGCCAGGAGTAGCAGGGCCGTGCCGAAGGCGTCGGACAGCGCATCATGGGGCCGGGTTGGGGGTAGGCCGTAGTCGGCCATCAGCTTGTTGAGCCTGACGGCGTCACCGCCCAGAGGCAGGTGTGATCGTCGCCGGCGGTCGGCGTGCCATTGCATGGTGTCCACCAGCTGCCACGGCCAGAAACCGATACCGAAGCGGGTTCGGCACACTCGATTCAGAAAGCCGATTTCCAATCGGGCGAAGTGGCAGACCAGCACACGTCCGCTCAGATCGGCCAACAGCTCGTCGACGACATCGCCGACATCGTCACCGCCCACCACCTCGGTGTCGGTGATCTGGTGCACTGCGGCCGACGAACCAACATCCACACCACGGGGTGGGCGAACGAAGTGATGCCGGGCCGATCCGGCGTCCACCGCTCCCCCGTCGACGGTCACCCAACCAAGCGACAGCAGGTGGCCCCGGTTCGGGTCGACATGGGTGGTCTCGACATCCAGGACGAGATACCGGGCATCCGACCAGTGCAGATGGGGATCGAACCGCACCGGTCGTCGGTAGTAGTCGACGACTCCCCGGCCCGGTGTCGAGTCGGTTCCCGGTGTGGTCACGAGACGATCGATGGCTCGGAGACGGCGGATATACCGAAGTGAGGCTACCGGGCCGAACTCCCCCGTCACGGTCACGCCATCTGATTGGTTTGGAACCGGCGGCGCAGCGCGTCCTGCATCTTGTCGATGGTGATAAAGGCTCGACGCAGGTTCTCCCGTTCCAATCTGGTCAGCGACTGGGGGTCGAGGTGGTTGTCGGGTTGCCGGCCCACCTCGAGCTGGCGGCGCTGATGCTGCAGCCGGTAGTAGCCCACATGCTCCAGGGCCACGGCCAGTTCGGCCGCATCGTCGGGAGCCAGGGCCGGCGTGTCGGCCAGAGCCCGGATGCGATCGAAGGTATTGGTTTCCATGAGCCCCTGAGCGAGGCTATGGACTCGGGCCAGTTCGATCACCGGCGTGACGCCCCGGCTCTTGAGATCGAGTTGATCCTTGTGGCCTCCGTCCTTTTCCACCACGAACCGTCGGAAAAAGCCGAGCGGAGGTTTGAACTGGGTTCCGGCCGCCGCCAAGTGGCCCAGGAAGAGAGGGCTGGCCTGGGCGCGGCGTACGCTCCAGCGCCGGAATTCGTCGGTGAGCTCGGCCCGGCCGTGCAGGTGGCGGGCGTCGAAGAACACGGCAGCGTTCAGCACCGCTTCCGGGGTGGGGGCGGCGACCCAGGCGTCGACGTAGCGCTTCCAGGTCTCGAGGCTGACCGACCATCGGCGGTTGGTGGCCATGATGTCGCCCGGGCACAGGCGGTAGCCCGCCTGGGCCAGGCCATCGCACACGAAACGGGCCAGTTGGTCGAAGTAGGACCGTTCGTCGCGGTCGGGTTTCCGAGCCAGGATGAAGGCGTTGTCCTGGTCGGAATAGGCGGTCTGCTCCCGCCGAGCCTGGGAACCGAAACAGAAGAACGCGTACTCCATCGGGGGTGGACCCAACAGGTCCTCGGCCAGCCGGCACAGGCGACGGCTGGCAGCGTCGGTCACCATCGTCACCATTCGGCCAACGGTTTCGGCCAGAGCGCCGGCCGCCATCAACTGTTGGATCATGCGGGGCACGGACGCCACGATCGCCTCTACCTGGTCGACATCGACCGCCTTGGCCAGCTGGCCGACTACGAACACCGGATCGGTGGTCGAAGCCAGGTGCAGGTCGGTGATGGACACAAAGCCCATGGCGGCCCCGGTGCCGTCGACCACCGGCAGATGATGGACATTGTGTTCGGTCATGGTGACCAGGGCCTCAAAGGCCGGGACGTGCTCGCCGATGGTGATCAGGTCGGTTGTCATCACCTGGCTCACCGGTCGGGCAACATCGAATGCCGAGGCCACCACGCGACTGCGGATGTCGCGATCGGTCACAAGTCCCATGGGGCATCCCCGATCATCAACCACCAGGATCGACGACACACCCTGCTCGGTCATACTGCGGGCAGCGTCGACCACAGGGGTGTGGGCCTCCGTGACCACGGCGGGCGAGCGGGCAAGGGTGCGAACCGGGACCATCAGCGGGCTCGGACCGGCGGCTGAACCTGACGCGGAGGCGGTCACCCGTTCGGCCGGCCGGTGTCGTGGTGCAATCAGGCGTTCCTCCACCACCTCGAGCAGATCCCGGTCGAAGGGCACCGAGTCGGACCGCAACTGCGCCACCACATCACCGCCGAAGCGGCAGAAAACGGTGTCCTCGGCCAAGACACTGGCCTGGCGGACCGGTTGCCCGGTCACCGCCGACAGCACCCCGATGCACTCCCCCTCGGCCAGTTTGGTCACCAACGCTTCCTCGCCGTCACGGAGCTCGGCCGCCCCCTTGACGATCAGCATCAGCTCATCGTTGTCGACCCCGGCCGCGAGCAGTACGGAACCCGCTCGCCGGTATTCCACCGTGCACCGGCCGGCGGCCCACGATCGTTGTTCGGGGTCGAGCAGCGAGAACGGTTCCCACTGCTCCAGGTAGCCAACGATCTCATTGATCTCGGTCATCCCTACCATGATGCCGTGATCGGGCTCGAAGCGGGAAGTGCAGAGACGGGCCGGCGGGTGCGCTTCCTCACCTGGAACCTTGCCATGTTCGAGCGGGCGGTCGGTGCCCCTGCGGACTGGGATCAGAACCGAACCGAGGCCGCGGTCCGGGAAACGATTCTCGATCTCGCCCCCGATCTCGTGTTGTTCCAGGAGCTGCCGGGGGTGGTGCCGTACGTGGAAACCCATGACATGGTGAGGGCCAATCCCCGAAGCCACAGCGGCAATATCGCCACCCTGGTGACCCGCACGGTCATGGAACAGCAGCCGACATCGCTGGTGGTAACCCGAACCGCGCTGCTCACCACTCTCCCAGACTCCGATCTGACCGTTGCCAATGTCCATCTCAGCCCCGGCAGGGGGGCGGCCGACCGAACGGCTCCACCAGCTTCGAGTGGTGACCAACGCCTCGCCGACCGACAACCTGGTGATCATCGGTGATACCAACACACGCCAGGCCGAAGTGAACGCCATCGTCGAACTCGGGCTGTGCGACCACACACCTCCGTCGGCAACCTGGGACAGTCGACGCAACCGCTTCAGGAGCGGCGGAGCATCCTTTGTCGCCTACTTCACCCGGGTCTTCAGCCGAGGTGCGGTGACGGTCGACAACCAGCGGGTCCTCGACGATCGTCCCCTCGAGGTCGACGGCCGCCGCTTCTTCCTCTCCGATCATTTCGCCCTGGCCGGGACCATCGAGGTGGGGGCCAAACGCTGACCACAGGTTCTTTTCCTTCGCCTGACCCGGTCTATCTATACTGAAGAAATGACGGGGTACACCTCGCCGGAGCACCATCCGGCGTTCGAGGAATACTGCGAGACCATCTTCGAGTTGGCCGAGGACGGGGTTCAGGTCATTCAGGCCAGGATTGCCGAGCGCCTCGAGGTGTCCCGCCCGGCGGTATCGGAAATGATCCGTCGGCTGGTCGACGACGGGCTCGTGGTCAGCGACGAACGGGAGATCCGGCTCACGCCCGACGGCCTGGCCCTGGCCCAGACCATGGTCCGACGCCATCGACTGGCCGAACGGTTCCTCACCGACATACTCGGCCTGTCGTGGGCCGAGGCCCACCACGAGGCCGGCAAGTGGGAGCACGTCATCAGTCCTCGGGTGGAGCAGGCCATCGTCGAGCAGCTGGGACGGCCCACCACCTGCCCTCACGGTAATCCCATTCCCGGGTCCGACTACATCGAGCCCGACCTCATCGCCCTGTCCGAGGCGTCGAGCGGTGTCGAGTTCGTGGTCACCCGCATCCCCGAGGAACTCGAGTTCACCCCCGGGTTACTGGAGTTCCTGGAGGAGAACCGGCTGCTCCCTGGAATCAGCGCCAAGATCGTGACCATCTCGCCCGACGGCACCACGACCCTGGACATCGAAGGCCAGACCGTCGGCATCAGTGCCTTCACCGCCGAACGAATCCTGGTAACCCGGGACTGACCATCGCTGCGTCGCCGGTGGAGCGACGTTCTCGATCAGGCTCGCTTCTCGAGGCGGCAGCGATTGACCAGTCGGCCGATTCCCTCGATTTCGACCACCACCTCATCGCCGTCGGTCAGAAACTGGGGTGGTGTTCGGGCCACTCCCACCCCTCCCGGGGTGCCGGTGGCGATGATGTCACCGGGATCCAGGGTCATGATGCGGCTGAGATCGGCCACGATGTCGACCGGACCGAACACCAGGTGATCCGTGTTGCTTCGCTGCTTGACCTCCCCGTTGACCGTGGTCGACAGGGCCAAACCCCGGCCATCGCCGAGCTCGTCGGCGGTGACCAGCATCGGTCCTACCGGGGTGGTGGCCTCGAACGTCTTGCCGGCAAGGAACTGGGTGGTTCGCACCTGCCAGTCCCGAACCGACACATCGTTCAGGGCGCAGAATCCGGCGATGGCGTCCATGGCCTCGGCCGGCGAGGCATGGCGGACCGGTTTGCCGATGACGACCGCCAGCTCGCACTCCCAGTCGACACTGGTCGATAGTTCGAGCCGGGGAAGCACGATGTCGTCCCGAGGCCCGATCAAAGCTCGACGGTACTTGGCGAAGTAGGTGGGGTGATCGGGCGGCGTGCGCCCCATCTCGGCGATGTGATCCCCGTAGTTGATGCCGACGCAGATGATCTTGTCGGGGTCGGGAACCACCGGGGCCAGGTCGGCGTCTTCGAGCGACACCGTGGGCCCGCGTGCCGCCGCCGAGCCCGAGTCCACCAGCACCGCCCTGACCGACGACGCGTCGAGCAGGACCACCTCGTCCCCCTCCACCCTGCCGGCCCGAGTCGAGCCTTCGTGCCTGACCGTGACCAGTTGCATGGGCCACGAGCCTAGGTGCCCATTCGACGGCGAACAAAGCACTTGCCATACTTCCTTGATCCCGCTGAATCGTCTCGGTGGATCGGATCACCGAGATCGGCCGGTCGGGCTGCATCAAGGGGGTGCCCGTGCCCAGAAAAATCCTCGACAGTATTCAGGCTCTCGGTCCCCATTTCGCCCGGGCCGCCGGAGACGGCCATCACGTCGAGATGGGCCCGGGACCGGCGCTGGAGGCCGAATGGCAGGCGGCGGGATTGGAATTGCCGGACATTGCGGCCATGCGCCGGTATCGGCTCGATCGCATCCTCGACCAACTCGACCGCCAAGGCTACGACGGGGTCATCCTGCTCGACCCCATGAACATCCGGTACGCCACCGACAGCACCAACATGCAGATCTGGGTGATGCACAACCCGTCCCGCTATGCCTGGGTCGGGGCCGACGGTTCGGTGATCGCCTGGGAATTCTACGAGTGCGACTTCCTGTCCGGTCACAATCCAGTGGTCGACGAGGTTCGACCCGCCATCGGCCTCAACTACTTCCTGGCCGGGCCCCGCCATGACGAGAAGGCTCGGCGGTGGGCCGACGAGATGGTCGGGGTCATCACCGAACATTGCGGCCCGGGGGCCAGGATCGCCGTCGACCAGTGCCCTCATCTCTGCTACCACTACCTGGAGGAGGCAGGCATCGCCATCGGCTCCGGCCAGGAGGTGATGGAGTTGGCCCGGGCCATCAAGGGCCCGGACGAGATACGGGCAATGCGCTGCGCCGTGCACGCCTGCCAATCGACCATGGCCGAGATGCGGGACGCCACCGAGCCGGGGATGACCGAGCGTGAGGTCTGGGCCATGTTGCACAGCGGCAACATCCGCCGGGCCGGCGAGTGGATCGAGACCCAGATCCTGGCCTCCGGGCCCCGGACCAACCCGTGGATGCAGGAGGCCAGCAGTCGCATCATCGAGCCCGGCGACCTGCTGGCCTATGACACCGACCTGGTCGGCGCCTACGGCATGATGGTCGACATCTCCCGCACCTGGAGGGTCGGTGACGGCACGCCGACGCCCCTTCAACAGATCGTGTTCGATCTGGCCGTCGAGCAAATGCACCGCAACAGCGAGCTACTGGCTCCGGGCCGAAGCTTCAGGGAGCTGACGTTCAAGGCCTGGAGCCCGCCGCTGGGCGAGTACCGGCACTACTGTGTGCTGTTCCACGGGGTGGGTCAGTGCGACGAGTACCCAGAGATCGTGTTCCCCGAGCACTGGGATGCCACCGGATTCGACGGTGAACTCCGACCGGGCATGGTGCTGACCACCGAGGCCTACGTCGGCCGTCGTGACGGTGTGGGCGAAGGGGTGAAGCTCGAGGATCAGTTCCTGATCACCGAGACCGGCTGCGAACAGCTGAGCACCTATCCCCTCGACCTGTAGCGGGTTCGTGAACGGATCGTCGCCGCCGCCCGTTGGTCGTTGCGCCATCACGCTCAACTCCCCGACTAAAGTTCGGCCCGATTGTGCCGATAGGAACTGGCCGGCGGGCGTTCGCGCCGTGCCGGCCCAAGTTCTTCGGTTCAAGGAATGGGTTCGTGAAAAGGGTACTCCTCTCGACGGTCCTCGCCGTCGTCGTCACCGCATCGTCTTGGCTGTCATCGTCCCCGGTGGCGGCCCAAGGCGACTCATCGGCTGCGGTGTCGATCGAGATCCTGATCGAGGGCCAGCCGGCCGATTCCGCGCCGGGACCGACTGCGACCGTCGGCGACACCCTGACCCTGGACTATGTCATCACCGTCGGTGGCTCGGAGGAGCTGTACGATCTCGCCGTACGCGACACCAGCGAGGCGACCCCGAGTTGCGATACCAACGGCGACGGGCGGCCTGACGGCTTCTCCGCGCACCCCGGCCCACTCACCGGGGGCGCCGTTTTCACTTGTACCGCGACGGTGACGGCGGCCGCCGCCGATGGGGCGGTGGCCATCATCGCCACTGTGTCGGCCACCGACTTCGACAGTATCAACCGGTTCGAAGCCCAGGACCCGGCCCACTACACCCCGGTCTCCCCCACCACCACATCCGCTCCACCGACCACGGCTCCCCCCACGACATCTCCACCAACCACGGCGGCTCCGACGACGTCTCCACCGACCACGGTGGCGACCACAACGTCCACTCCCGAGATCGACGATTCCGGGACGACCCCTTCGGCACTCGCTTTCGGCGATGACGACACCGCCGAAACTGCTCCTGGCGAGACCATGGCGGCCATCGACATCGAGATCCTGCTGGACACGGTCCACGAGCTTCGATCCTCGTCAGGTGAGGACACCGGTGCGCAGACACCATCGCCGGTGGTCTCGACCGAGACCGACAACGACCTGGCCTGGAGCTATGTGGTGACCAACACCGGCGAGGTGGCTCTGAACGGGGTCGAGGTCCTGGCCGTGGAGACCACAGGCGACGGTGATCCCCGGGCCCAGACCGTCACCTGTCCGTGGGAAGGAACCGGATCCCTGCCGCCGGGCCGGGCCATTCGCTGCACCGCCTCCACTCCGGCACCGCTCACCCCCGGCCCCATAACGGTGTCGGCCACCGCCCGTGCCCTTCCCCCCGGCGGGGAGTTCGACACGGACGGTGGACCGATTCAAGATGCCGCCGACTTCGAGGTCACCATCGAGGGCATCGACGGGGTCGCCTTCGTCGACGACACTCCCCTTCTGTTCGGTTTCGGCATCGCCTTCGCCCTTCTGGCCGGCGCCTCATTGGTGCTGTGGCTGCTATCCGGGAAACCCGACCTTGATCACGAACTCCCGTGATTCGGTGAAGCCTGTCATCATCTCGCCGCGGGTCATGCCGCTGTTGAGCTGGTTGATCCAGAACTGGCGACCGAGTTGATCGGGTTCCCGGTCCAGCACGTTCCGATAGACGTAGTCCACGAAGTCACCGTTGGAGGTCAGACCGATACTGGCGAATTCACTCGACAGGGCGAACTCCTGCGAGACGGCGGGCAAGGTCAAACCCCCCAGCCGCATCTCGACCCAGTGGTTCCAGCCGTCGCCGTCAGGGGCACGATCGAAGTAGCCGAAGTAGAGACGATAGATCTGGCGTCGATAGGTGTCGATCAGGGCCGGGTCGCCGGCACCACCGGGGGTCGGAGCCGGACCCGGGACCGGGACCGGTTGGTAGGCCCTCGGCATGCCGTTCGGTGCCGCCGGCGACGGTGTCCCCGTCTTGTTCACGAATTCGGCCGAATCGGTGAACGACAACATCAGCGTCCCCCGGGTCACCCCATTGGCCAGCTGACCGAGCCAGTAGGTACGGCCCGCTCCATCGGCCGGCCGTCCCAACACATTCTGGTAAACCTGGTTGACGAACTGTTCGTTGTTCAACGCCCCATACCGGGCATTGAACTCGCCGTTGGCGGCAAAGTAGTCCGACACGGCGGCAATGGTCGTCTTGCCCGCCAGCAACTGGTTGCGCCAGTAGGTGTAGCCGGCGACGTCGGCCGGGCGTTGGAAGTAGCCCTGATACAAACGCGTAATCTGACCGTCGACACCGGCCACCGGACGCTTGGGATCAGGGACCTCGACCCGGATCAACTCGGACTTCGAGGGAATGCCGTTGGCATCGATGATCGACAGAAGATAGTAGCCGGGAGTCACCACCGCCGATGAGGCAGGGATGCGCGTCACCGTGGTGTCACCGGTCGTCTGGAACGGCAGTTCGATGAACCGCTGCTCCATGTTGAACGAGTGGGTGACCGAGCCCGTCTTGACCAGCGTCACCCGGCTTGGGGTGGCTCCTGATGTGGTCATCCGAAACGCTTCACCCGGAAGGAAGCTGTCAGCCGAGACGGATTCGATGGATGGACGAACGGTGGCCCCACCGCCGGCGGCAACGAGATAGTCGGGTGAGTAGATCTCGGCGTCGGCATTGGTAACCGGGCCCGGTGACCCGCCGCCGGCGACAAGGACCCGACCATCGGGCAGCAGCAGCGAGGTTGAATGGTAGAGGCGGGGTTGGACATTCTCGGCCGCCAGGGTCCACTGGCCGGTGGCCGGGTCCCAGATCTCGGTCTTGTAATTGACACCGTAGGTGTTGATGTCGTCACGAGTGATCTGCGAGGACGACTTCGTCGCCCCTCCGTTGGCCATGACTCGACCGTCGGGGAGAAGGGTGGCGTCGACCCACTGGCGCGCCGACGAGAGCGAACCGGTCCTGCTGATCACGGGCGTACCGGAGGTCAGGTCGATGATGACTGCGGTGTTCGTGGGACCACCGAAGTGCAGGATCTTGCCCGGCTCGAACATCACTGCTGTCGATCCGATGCCATATCGATCGGCAGGGAGATTGCCGGCCATGGTCAAGGAGTCAAGCGTGGGCGAGACGAAGAACATGCGGCCGGTGGCGTCCATGCCAAACACCCGGCCGTCGGGAATAACGAAGTTGCGAGGGTAGTACCAGTAGACACCGTCGGTGCTGATCGGCAACAACTGGGCCCCCTTCTTGGGATCCCATCGCTCGGGCCTGTCCCCTCCTCCGAGGCCGCCCTGGATATAGAACGTACCGTCCGGCATGGTCACTGCGGTGGCATACCAGCGGGCCCGATTCATGGCCGGTCGAGGCTGGAGCTGACTGGTGGCGGCATCGAGCTCGTTGATGTCAGGGTTGCCGGTGTTCGTGGTGTTGGTTCCGGTCCAGTTGTCGCCGCCGAAGATCATCATGTTGCCGTTGTCGGGCCGGTTGATCTGCAGGCTGCAGAAGATGTCGGTTGTCGTGGTGTTGGCCAGCGTCGTGTGGCCGAAGGCGGCCGACGCGTTGGGAGTCCACGTGTCGTAGATGAACTTCCCCGTCTGGGTGCCATCGCCATTGGTTCCGTAGGTGACGACTCGGCCTCGGCTGTCGAGAGCGCTGTGGATGGCCACCATCGGCCAGTTCTCCACCGGTCCCCAACGACCGTTGCGATCAACCCCGGTCGGGGCCGCCGCCAAGGGATTGGTCCCCGACGGTGCCATCACCGCAAACATGCTCATGACCACAGCCAGGACGATGGTTCTCCCGATCGTCGATGTCGCGCCGCGTCGATTCCGCCTTTTCCGCCGAAATGTGTCCATCACACCCGCCTTTCTGGAACCCGAAGGTAAGAAGGCGGCTGCGGGGTTTTCGGGCGCGAACCTGCGATCCGGAAGCTCGCCCCATGCCCGTTAGGCCATGTGGTTCAGGGGGCCTCGGGAAAACGAGGAAGACCCGAGGTCAGACCTCGGGTCTTTTGACCGATTCCTCGGTACTCGGGTTGTTGCCTCAGTCGACTGCGGGCAGTCGACGAGGCGGATGCGATGTCGGCGACGTTGGCGACATCAGCGATTCACGGCGCGCCGTGCCGTGGACTATCCCCAGCAGTGGCGAGAGGCGTTCCACGGCCGGGTACCGTCCCGCTGCCAGGTGATGAGGGCCGCTTCGTCCTGCTGGGCAGGTGTAGCCAGGTGGGCCTGCGACACCCCATAGCGGGCGGCATGGCCGTAGGCAGCCCAGCTTCCGGTCAGGAATTGATAGGCACCACGGGCCGACGAAGAGGGGTTCGCTGCGGTGTAGTTGTCCCGCGATTCGCAGTAGCGGATCTGGAGCAGAATGGGCGGAACCATGACACCGTGGCCGGCGTCGACGAATCCGTTGTCGGCCGTTGTCGGAGGCGCGGTTGTGGTGGTTTGCTCCACCGTGGTCTCCGTGGTCTCGTCGCCGCCTGCCGTGGTGGTCTCGGTGGACTCCGCGGCCTCGGTACCGTCGGTCGACTCGGTGGTGTCGGTGGACTCGGCCGCCGTGGTTTCGGCTCCGGTCGAGGTCGTCTCCTCGGCCGTGGCCTCCGTCCCCTCGGCCGCCGTTGTCGGCGCCTCGGTGGTGGTGGTCGGAGCCGCAGTCGTCGGCGCGGCTGTCGTGGGGGCCTTGGTGGTGACCGGGGCCTGCGTCGTCGTGGTCTTCCGGCTGAAGCGGCTCACATCCAGGCCGGAGGTTGCCGGCTCGGCGAACCGGGTGTTCTGACCTTCATCGACCCCTAGGGCGGCGGAGGCGTTGAGGTCATCGAAGTCCATGGCGGACTCGGCCACCTGACCGAAGCCGCCGACCATATCGGCGGTCTCGGAGTCCTTGGGACCGAGGGCTCCGGATTCGGCCGCGGCATCGCCGGCGCCGGCGATGCCGTCGAGCGACGCCGAAAGGGCAAAGGCCTCGGCCGCCACGTCGTCGTCAGAATCAGGAAGGGTGATCAGCAGCAAACCTGCCACCGCCACCATTCCCACCAAGACGCCCAGCCGGGCGATGTTGTGTCGTTCTTGCGCTCCCCTCAGTCGGTCGGCCCACTCCTGGACACGCGAAAGAGACTGAGGTGAAGACGAGTTGCTAACCATGTCGGTATCGACTCCTTGCCCGGTCCGCCACCGGATCAACAAACAGTACGTTCGTGCGCTCCCCTCGACCGAGCGCGATGTAGGCGTGTTCGTCAGCGGCAAACGGTAACCACGTTACGGACACGTAACAAACCTCCAAGTGACGAGGGTCACGATATTGGAATCACATGATTGTAGTTTGTTCGACAGCCAAGAGGGTGAACCACCAGTGTTGGAGCCGGTTTCAACCCTCATGACCGGTGTGGCGACTTCTGTCACACCGCACCCGGTTTCGGCCCCGACGAGGTCCAGGCCAGAGGGCCGGTACCGATTTCGCGACAGCCCGGAACAGGCCGAAGGTCACTACCGCCGACGCGGCTGAAGGCTCAAGGTGGAGCTATGGCCACTAATGATCCTCCATCGCTCGATACACCTCCTGGGCCGGCCCCGGCGAGTGAGCCGGGTCCCGAGACGTGGCAATCGCCCGACGACACCGTTCCTCCCCCGGCGCCGCCACCCATGAACCCAGCACTTCGACGGTCCAAGAACGACAACGTCATCGCCGGCGTGTGCGGCGGTCTCGGTATCGCAACCGGAGTCGACCCGGTCTGGTTCCGGCTCGGCTTCGTGGTGCTGGGCCTCAGCTCCGGAATCGGGGTCTTGGCCTACATCGTGGCCTGGATTCTGATCCCCGAGGAGACCGAGGAGTACCCGGCCGCTCGTCAACCCCGCCTCGACCCGGGAACCGGCACGATCATCGTCGGCGTCGTGCTGCTGACCCTAGGCATCGCCCTGTTCGTCGATGTGCTGGTGCCGTGGTTCGACCGCCTGTTCTGGCCGGTGGCCATCATGGCCGTCGGAGCCGGCCTCCTCTACTTCGGATCCCGCCGGTAGGGAACTGACCGAAGGACGCACCATGAGCGATACATCCACCCCAACCCGACCCTCGCCCACCGAGCCGCCCGGCACCGTGGAGCCGGTCTCGCCCCACAGTGCAGGCCGCAGCTTCAGCCAGACCGTCGCCGGGATCGTGCTCTTGCTGCTGGGAGCGGCGTGGTTGCTCGACCAGCTCGACGTCGTCGAGCTACGAGCGGCCTACGTACTGCCGGGCCTGCTGACGATTGTGGGCCTTGCGTTGATGGTCGGGAGTCTGCGGCGCCAACACGGCGGGCTCATAGCGCTCGGGACCATTCTGGCCGTGTTCACCGTTTTCGCCGCAGTGACTCCGTCGGAATCGCTGCGGGGCGGCCTGGGACAGCGAGACTATGTGATCAACGATGAGGCCGATCTGGCCGGACGTTATGAACTGGCCGTGGGCGACATGAACCTCGATCTCAGCCGACTGCGTCTGACCAGTCCGGCGAGGGTTCGGGTGGCCATCGGAACCGGCGACCTCACGGTGATACTGCCGGCCGATGCCGATGTGTCGGTCACGGCCACGACCGGAGCCGGACAGATCCGCATGCTGGACGAGGAGGTCGACGGCCTGGCTGTGAAACGAACCTATCGCACCCCCGCCTTCTCCGTGGCCGACAACCCGCTCGAACTGGAGCTGGAAATGGGAGCCGGGTCGATCGAGGTCCGATCCGGCGGTGACCAGGAAGGTGATGACGGTGAGTGACCGAACGACCGACGATCCGATCGAGCAGCCGGCGGCACAGCACGTGCAACGTCCGGTGGCACAACACCTGGATCATCCGGTATCGCAAGCCGCCGAGCCCCCGCAGGAGCCGGCGGCCGCATACCCGCACGCCGCAGCCACGTCGAGGCCGTCGACCTCGGCCGACATCGGAGGTCTGATAGCCGGTGCGGTGTTCACCGTACTGGGCGTGCTGTTCCTCCTCGAGGCCGGCGACGTCTGGACCTTCGCCCTCTCCGATCTTCGCTATCTCGCACCCTTGGCCCTCATCGTTATCGGTGGCGCCGTGCTCACCGGCGGTCTGAAACGAGCCGACGCCGAGGTGGACGCAACCTGATCGACAATCCAGCGACAAACGGAGGACAGCCATGTTCAAGACAGTCGTGGTCGGAACCGACGGGTCCGACAATGCGAGCAAAGCGGTAAAAGCGGCGGCCGACATGGTCGCCGGGGATTCCGACGCCACACTGCACATCGTGACCGCCTTCCGGCCCTTGACACCGGCCGAACTGTTGGCGCTGGCCGAGCAACTACCCGATGAGTTCCGGTCCCAGGTCTCGGCTCAGTCCGGGGTCGAGTCGAGGCTGGAATCGGCCAAACATCTGGCCCAAGTCCGCGGGGCCAAGCACGTGGAGATCCACCAGATCGACGCCGAGCCGACCGAGGCCATTCTCGACAAGATCAAGGCCGTGGACGCCGACCTTTTGGTGGTCGGATCCCGAGGCGAGGGCTTCGCCGGACGGATCATGCACGGTAGTGTGTCGACCAAGTTGCTGCATCATGCCCCATGCTCGGTCATGGTGGTGAAGGCCTGAGCGTTCGGGCATTGTCACCAAGCCGGCCGATTGCAGTAGATCGGCTCAACTCGCCACACCGCCCGGTGAGATGACCAAAGGCCCTGGTGAAGCCGATAGACCCGGTTGATGCTCACTTCGTGGAACGGAAATCGAACTCGTTGACCGTGGTCGCGCTGATGATGCTGTCAGCTGTGGCGGCCTGTGCCGATGGCTCCGCGCCACAGCAGGAATCGGCGACGACGACAGTCACCGCAACGGTTGCCACGACTGAAGAGGCTGAACAGCCTGCCGCCCCGACGACCTCGACCGAAGCGACATCGCCGGCCACCACGTCGACGACAACCGCGGCAACATCGCCGGCCACGACGTCGACGACAACCTCGACAGCCGCGTCGCCACCTGTCGGTGATCTTGTACTGCGCAGCGACGGGCTTGGGGTCGTCTCGTTCGGGGACCCCGTCGACACGGTACTGCCGTTGCTCGAACAGGCGCTGGGACGCTCGCCGGTCGGCGACAGCACGGAGACCGGCGATCTTCCGTTCGGATACGGTGGACGCAACACCACGGTACGCGTCGTCCAGTTCGACGGACTCGGGCTCGTCTTCACCGACTGGCCGTATTTCCGCGACGACGGCGTCGTCCACCTGATCGCCTGGGGGGTCGGCGGCACAGGCGCCGTCGATCTGGCGACCCCCGAGGGCATCAAGCCCGGTTCGACGGTCGAGGATCTTCGCGCCGCGTACGGTGATCGACTGGTTCTTCCTCCTGAGCCCGAGGAGTGCACGGGAAGCTGGCACTTTTTCGTTGGAACGAGCGCATACGGACTGATGGGGACCTTGGACGGGCCTCCGTCGGATCCTCAGAGTTCGGCCACACGGATCAGCGCCGGCGCCCGATCGACGTGCTGATCCCACACGCCCACCTTGTTTGCCGAGCACCGGATCAGTGGCCGTTGTCGTCCCCGCGTCCGGCCACCGCGACGGCCGGAACCAGGACGGCAACAGCAACCAGTGCGAGCGTGCGGCGGAGTACCGCCGCTGGATTTGTCGGTTCTCCCCCCTGACACCCGGGCTTCGAGATGTGGGGCTGCGGCCCGGCGATTCGATCGACGCATCCCTTCGGGCTGACAACTGACCGCTGCTCCCGAACCAGGCAGTCACGTCGCCACAGATCCGCCAACGGCCCCGACCCAGCGGTCAGCCCGCGTCGACTGCTGCCTTGGGTGCGGATTCGCCGGTGCCAGACCTCGTTGGGGCCATGGTCCACGATGTCGCCGCCATCACGAAGGCCAGGAGAACGATTTCGAGAAGTGCGCCAAGCCGAATTCCACCCAGGTCGCGGCGGTCGATCACGGCGTCGAACTGATGCAGCGAGACGAACCGGGAGAAGGCGAACGCAACAACGGCGATCATCGCCACACTGATCGGCAGGAACTCTCGACGGCGATCTGCCGGTATGCCTCGAAGGACGACCAGGATCACCACGCCGCAGATCGGGAGTAGCGCAACCAGGACGGCCAGCTGATACGGCCCACGGAGTTCGTACAAGCCGGCCCCTCGGACCTGCCCCTTGACCACGTCGGCAAGGAGTCGAGAGAACTGGGTGCCACGAACGACACCGAGCACCGCAAGGGTCGAACCAATGGCCAGCCAGAGCAGGGGCACCCGTTTCGGGTTCGGCGACTCGGGGTGTCTCGCGTGCTCACGCCGGGCGGCCAGCACTGCCCCAAGAGCTGCCAAAAAGTAGCAGAGCAGGCGGAACGTGCCTGACTCCAGGAAGTAGATCATCGGCCGGCAACCACCCTGCCAACTCGCATGGTTTGCCCCATTACCCTTGTCGTTCTCCCCTGTTCAAAGGATTCAGATCCATCGGCCTACGCGACCCTTCCGGAGCCCGCGACCGACCGGTCCCGGTGATGCTCGACCCAACTGTACGCCCCCCTGGTAGGTCCGCCGGCTCGACGGACCTTTCCGGCCCCGCATGCCTTCTCGAGCACGGCCCGGCGAGGCTGCTGGGCAACGCCGTCGAGGGTTTCGGCGGTCAGGCGCCGTCCACGCAAGGACTGCCCTCGATCCTGGAAGAGTTGGATTGATGTTGGATCCTCGACCACCTTGAAGCGAACCAAGGTTGACCGAGAACGTGGTTCGCATGGTCATCGCTGCGCCCCCGACAGGAGTCGAACCTGCGACCTCGTCATTAGAAGTGACTTGCTCTATCCAGCTGAGCTACGGGGGCGGAACCAGCTTACCGCCCCTCGTTCGAGGGAATTCCACGGTCGCCGTCAGATCGGTTGGCCGACCGTTTGCAGTTGGGGAAACGCGCCGCGGATCGCACCATTTTGGAGCTACCATCAAAGAGTCCTTGGTGGCCGTAGCTCAGTTGGTTAGAGCGCCAGGTTGTGATCCTGGATGTCGGGGGTTCGAGTCCCCTCGGTCACCCCAAGGCCGGCTTACTCCAAGCGGTTCGATGTCGAACGAACTTCCGCTAGAGTCACTGGTCTGTACAAGCGCCTCTAGCTCAATTGGCAGAGCATCGGACTCTTAATCCGCAGGTTCTGGGTTCAAGTCCCAGGGGGCGTACACACTGAAACCCTAGGCCACGCCCGGTTTCCGGGCCGCCTGGGGTTTCGTCGTTCCGGGCCGCAGAGGCCCCGTGATCACACGGTCGCTCACGCCGTCTCCTTCGAAGAATCGGAGCAATCGTCCACCTGACGGATCAGGAAGGCGGAACTGTCAACCAACCACCAGGGTTCGCGTCACCAGCTCACTTCCGGGTGGATGGGGGTTCTCCGTCGGCGGCGTCCCCATTTCGTGGCCGGTCATCGAAGCGGCCGAGGGCATCGTCGAGGGTGGCGAGTGTCGGTGGCAGCTCGGCGCCGACCCCCGGCGTCAGCTCGACGCTCTTCTGTTCGGTGGGTCCGGGGCGAAGGCGAGGACGAGGACGTCGTCGCTGAGGTCGGTCGAACCAGACGTGATGTGGTGTCGCAGCTTGGTGACGAGATCAGCGCTGGAGATCGGGCGCTCGAGGTCGGCGAGGTGGGCGAGGAGGCCCTCGTGGCCGATCATGGTGCCGTCCGGTCCGAGGCACTCGGTGGCGCCGTCGGTGTAGGCGACGATCGAGTCGTGGCCGGTGAGTCTGATGGTCTCGGTTGTCCACACTGCGTCAATGCCGGAGGGGAGCCCGACCGGGAGACCGCCCGGGCCGTCGAGCAGTCGGGGCTGTGCTGGTGGGGTGACCAAGAAAGGAAAGGGGTGCCCGGCTCTGGCGTAGTCGACGTCGAGGTGGTCATCGCCAACGGTGATCCGAAAGATGCAGAGTGTGGCAAAGCGGCCGTCGTCGAGCGGGTCGGCCCTGATCGCCTGATCGAGTTCGGCGATGGCATCGGTCAGCTGCTCGTTGTGGACGAGGGCTGAGCGGAGGGTGTAGCGGATCATGGCCGTGAGCCTGGCCGCTTTGGCTCCGTGGCCGCAGACGTCGGCGATCACGATGGCCCACCGATCGTGGTCGACCGGAAAGGCGTCATAGAAGTCTCCGAGCAGGAGGTGGCCGTCATGGGCTGGTTGATACCAGCATGCGAAATCGACACCGGGAACGTCGGGAGTCTGCTGCGGCAGCAGGCTTGCTCTGAGCGCTTCGAGGAGGTCCTCGGACTTGTCGGCTCGGGCGATGGCCTCGGCGTAGTCCCGAGCGTCACTGTCGGCGTTGACCCGTTGGGTGACCTCGCGGGAGGCGACAGCGGCCAGGTGGCGTAGCAGGGCCCTGTCGTCGTCGGTCCAGTGGCGAACGTGTTGGTCGACCACGCAGAAGGTGCCAACGACCTGATCACCGACCACAACCGGGCACCCGGCCCAGGCCCGGATCCCCATTGAGTCGATAAAGGGGTTGTGGCGAGTGATGTGGTGGTTGGGCGTGTCGCCGACGATGAGTTCGTCGCCAAGCTCGATCACGTACTGGCAAAACGAGTCTTCGACCTTGCTGGAACGGGTGCCGTCCGTGATGCCGACCGAGGACTTCCAAAACGACCGCTTGTCGTCGACCGCAGTCAAGAACGCGAAAGGGGCGTCGAGGAGCCGAGCAGCGGCATTGGTCAGCTCGTCGAACACGAATTCGGGGCCCGAATCGACCAGGCCCGACCGACGTACAACGTCGAGCCGCACTGGATCGACGACTGCACCATGGCTCATGGGGTCAGCATAAGCGCCGCCGCCACCTGGGCCAACAAAGGGCACGGACCAGGTGCTGGCACGGCGAGACGGTGCTCGCCAACCCGAGTTTCACCCGACGGCGAACCATCGCCTGCTCCACTGTCGGAGTTCGAGACCTGCCCTAACTCGGGGACAAAGAGAAACCCCAGGTAGGGCTTGGAGAGAGGCCTACCTGGGGGTCTCGTCATCGAAAATCCGGTTCAGGCCGGATTGCCGACGTCGTTGGGCGGTTATCGGGATGCGATCGGCTGTCCCACCGCCTCGGAGGCAGCGACGAGTTCCGGCGGCACGTCGCTTGACAAGACGGATCCGTGCCAACGGGCCTCACGCCATTCGCCGTCCACCAGCTTCCACACGATGGTGACCATGCAGTCGAAGTTGGCTGTCAGGTCACCTATGGCCAAACTCTGCCGGAATTCGGCCACCGAGAACCCCATGTCTTGGGACTCCACGGCGTCGTAGGCCAGGATGGTGCTGTCGGTGGACGCATTCATCCCGTCGAGCTGAGCGAACAATCCATGGAACCAGTCTTCCCACTCGGAGCGTGATCTGATGGCCACGTTGCTGCCGTCGGGGGCGATGTCGACGATGCCGAAATCATCGTCACACAGGCCGGCCAGTGTGTCGAAGTCGTGGTCACGGACCGAACGCAACAGGACAATCGTCTGCTCGAAGAACGGCTTGTGGTCGTGTTCGGGATGAGCCTTGTCCAATGGGGATTGCATTGTCCGGGTCACTTCACACCTGCCTCGGTCCGAGGGTTCCAGAAGCTGGACTCGATTGCCGGCTTGAATCCTTCCTCGGCACTGACCTTCTGAGCGATGACGGCCAGCAGAATGCCGTAGACGGCCTTCGAGCTGATGTCGGCGAAGCTGTAGATGAGGTTACGAGCGACGACGCCGTCGGCCGTGTCCCACAGCTGTGGCATGAGGTAGGCCAAGGGATAGATCGTCCAGGAAACGAGGAACAGGATCCAGACGGCGGAGAACAGGCGAGCAACCGACGCCGAGGACGAAGCCTTGGCGTCCTGAATGCTCTGCCAGGCCACGTACAGCAGCCAGAGGTAGAAGACCGTGCTGATGGCTCCCCACAACCAGAACTGCGCGCCGCCGTCGACTTCATCGAACTGGCCGACGTACCCCGTCCATATCATGGCGAGACCTGCGACGACGAACGATGCCCAACGACGGAAGAAGACGCCGCCGGTTATGCCGGCGACCACAAGCAGCTGGGTGAGCAGAACGGGAACGTCGATGCTCCAGTTCATGTACCGGAACCCGTTGGAGAACAGGTCGCCGTCCAAGACATACCGTTCGCCGTTCCAGGAGAACGAACCGGACCAGCGGAGCGCCAGGAGGCCGAGCTCGAGGACCGCACTCACCATCACCACCCCGGTCAGGTAGGACGTGATTCGGTATCGAGGGGAAATCGAGCCTGCCGTCGCCAGGGAGTAGACGAGAACGGCGGCAAACACCGCGGCAGTGAGTGTGAACACACTCAACACGATCTCAAACTGGGTTGCGGAATACTCGAAGAGGTTTTCGAACGACATGTCAGAACGCACCTTTCTTCAAATGGGGAGAGGCGACGACCCGGTGTCGCAGACCGGGTCTACCGCCGCACTGAGTAAGTTAGCAACGTTAGGTATTATTTAGTACCTTTAGGCGTCATATTTCTGTTCAGCGCTACACTTCGACCAGTGGAGAATCAACACGAACTCACACTGGACGAGGTCGCCGGCCGACTCGGCGTGCACTACCAGACGGTCTACCGATGGGTTCGATCGGGCAAGTTGCCTGCGGTCAAGATCGGCACCGGGTACGTCGTGAGGGGCCAGGACCTCGATGAGTTCACCAGCAGCCGAACTCGTCCAACATCACCGCCACCGCCTTCAACCGCAAGGCTTGATCGGCAGCGGGAGGCGATGGGCCGTGCGCTGCTCGAAGGTGACGAAACCAAAACACAGACGATCGCCCGCCAACTCGTCAGCAACGGGACCACCGTCACCGCGTTGATCGAGCGGGTTATCGTCCCCCCTCTGGCCGACATCGGTACCCGATGGCGAAAAGGTGAGCTGTCGATCTACGTGGAGCACCGGGCCTCGGCCATCGTCGAACGGCTTCTCGGAGAGATCTCACCCAATCCCCGGGGCCGGCGACGAGGTCGGGCCATGGTGGCCGCCCTGGCCGGAGACCTTCATTCGCTGCCCACCACCATGGCGACCGCCTGCCTTCGTGAGGACAATTGGCACGTTGATCACCTCGGAGCCGACATGCCCGTGGCCGAACTCGAAGCCTTCGCCACCGAGAACGATGTCGATCTGGCCGTCATCTCGGCCACGAGGTCAAATCGCAAACTCGTAGAGCAGGTCAAGGAAACGCTGGAACGTCGTCACGGGATTCCGACGCTCGTCGGACGGCCCGGAGCAACCCTGACCGAACTCCAGACGGCGGCCCGGCAGGCTCTCAAAAGCAACTGAGCTCGGTCCCCTCGGCGGCGCCTCCAGCGACTCGAGACGAATTGCCGCGACTCGGCCCACCGGCCCAACTGCCACATTTCGAGCATTTGTTGAATCTCCTTGGTCACTCGCCGGTTGTTATCTGTGTTCCCAGATCTGCCGGAGGCACCGATGAGCCAGAACCGAGTTGTCATGTCACGCTCGACGATGAACACCAGTATCGAACGATCCGGTCGGATCGGCAGAAGCAGCAGCTTGACGGCGCTGGTCGTCGGCTTGGCACTCCTGGCCGTGGCCTGCAGCAACGGCAACTCCTCCGACGACGCTGCGGCTACCGCAGGCGCCATCACCGATGAGGGCGACGAATCGACGACGACAACAGCTGAGGCCGAACCGGTGGAGCTCATTTCGCCCACCGCGACCGATCGCCCGCTCGACCTGAGCGGCGGCGTGCAAAGTACCAGCGACGGCGTGACCGTGGTAGACGGCGAGCCGCGAGACGGCCTGTCAGCCACGGTCGCCGAGGCCACGGCACCATGGGAAACCGACTGGAGCAGGCGGACCGTGGATGTCGACGACCTGATACTCGGCATCGGCACCGTTGACCCCCGAGACGTCATTCGGCCGATCGACGTGCCCCGCTTCGAACCGATCCAGGCCGCAACCTGGCTGGATGATCGAGAGCCGGGGGCGCTTGTGCAGTTCAACGACGAGGTCCGGTTCTACCCGCTTTCGATACTGACCCAACACGAGATCGTGAACGACCGCATCGGTGACATCCCGGTCGCCGTCACCTACTGCCCGCTCTGCAATACGGCATTGACCTTCGACACCCGGGTCGACGGCCGGGCCCTCCGGTTCGGTGTGTCCGGCCTGCTGCGCCGAAGCGATCTGGTGATGTGGGACGACGCCACGACCACGCTATGGCAACAGATCACCGGCGAAGCCATAGTTGGTGAGCTGGCCGGAACCCGTCTCGAGCCGATACCGACCTCGATCGTGTCCTACGGCGACGCCAAGCAAGGCTTCCCCGACGCCCTTTCGCTGTCCCAGGAGACCGGTTTCAACCGTGCCTACGGGTCGAACCCCTACGAGCGCTACAGCTCCAGCCCCGATCCGTTCCTGTTCGACGGCGAGCCGGACCCCCGTTTCCGGCCGCTGGCCCGAGTGGTCGGCGTGGCGCTCTCCGATACCGAGGATGGGGACAAGGCCTATCCGTTCAGCGTCATCAGTGAAGAACGGGCCGTCAACGACCAGATCGGCGACACGCCCATTGCGGTGCTGTGGGGCGGCGACACGGCCGATGCCCTCGACTCACGACGGATCTCCGAGGGCGCCAGTATCGGCAGCGGCATCGCATTCGACCGCAGAATCGACGGCCAAACCCTCACCTTCTCGCCGGCCGGCGATGATCTCTTCACCGATGCCGAGACCGGCACGACCTGGAACCTGCTGGGGCAGGCCGTCGACGGTCCGCTGGCCGGTGAGCAGCTCACCACACTCCCCCATCGCAACGAGTTCTGGTTCGCCTGGGCCAGCTTCTTCCCCGATGCCCCCGTCTACGGTTCCGAGTAGGTGACGGAGAGGGTCAACGTCTCCGCCGGTGGGCAACCGATGCCGGCGACGACCGCTCGGCCGACGGATGGCCGAGCGTGTACTCTCAGCCTGATGAAGCCGGGGAAAGCAGTCGCTGTGGGCGGTGTTCGCTGCATGCTGATGCGAGGGGGCACGTCGAAGGGTTCGTTCTTCGTGGCCGACGATCTGCCATCGGATCCCGCCGAGCGGGACAACCTTGTGCTGCGCATCGTGGGCTCGCCCGACCCTCGCCAGATCGACGGTGTGGGCGGGGCCCATCCCCTGACCACCAAGGTGGCCGTGGTCGGGCCGAGCGCCGATCCCGGGGCCGATATCGACTACCTGTTCCTCCAGCCGTCGGTCGATCGGGCTTTGGTGTCGGAGGCCCAGAACTGCGGCAACATGCTGGCCGCCGTCGGCCCGTTCGCCCTGGAGCGAGGTCTCGTCGACCGTCGGTCGGCGGGCGACGACGGCCGGGTCTCGATACGGATACGGATGGTCAACACCGACTCGATAGCCGTCGCCTCGTTCCCCGTCGACGAAACCGGTTCCCCTCGCTACTCGGGCGACACCGCCATCTCCGGGGTACCGGGCACGGCGGCCGCCGTCCGGCTCGAGTTCGAGAATGTGGCCGGTGGTAGCTGCGGTTCCCTGCTACCCACCGGCTCGCCGGTCGACGAACTCAACGGTGTGGCCTGCACCCTGGTCGATTGCGGCATGCCGGTTGTGGTGATGCGGGCCGACAGCCTGGGGGTGACCGGCACCGAGGACTGCGCCGAACTGGAGGACCACCCGGCGCTGCGGGAGCGTCTGGAACGGATCCGGCTCGAGGCGGGGGCGCTGATGAACCTCGGCGACGTCACCGACACCACCGTGCCCAAGCTGACGCTGGTATCGGCGCCGACGGCGGCCGGCACGGTCACCACCCGGACATTCATCCCCCATCGGTGCCACGACGCCATAGGGGTGCTCGGAGCCCTGTCGGTGGCCGTGGCCGTCATGACCGACGGGACACCGGCGTCGGAGGTGCGAGGACCGGTGAAGGCCGACCCCGACGGCACCATGTGCTGCGGGCTCGAGCATCCGACCGGCGTGTTTGCCACCACCCTTCAACTGCAGGGTGAGAGTGCCGACATTGGTGTCGTCCGGGCCGGCATCATCCGCACCGCCCGCAAGCTCATGGACGGACTTGTGTTCCCCCGGGAGTACCCGTGACCAAGCCCATTCCCGGCCCTCATCGCGATCCCCATCCCCCACGGGCATTTACGCCCCCGCCCAAGGCATGCGATGCCCACTGCCACGTTTTCGGCCCGGCGGCCCGATTCCCGTTCGCCCCCGATCGAGCCTACACCCCACCCGACTCCGGCCTGGAGGACTTCCAGCGGCTCCAGGAGCGGCTGGGATTGAGTCGGGCCGTGCTCGTCCAGGCCAGCTGCCACGGCACCGACAACTCGGCCATGGTCGACGCCCTGGAACGGGGCCGGGGCCGATACGCCGGCGTGGCCATGATCGACGAATCATTCACCGACGACGACATCGCCCGGCTCCACGAGGCCGGGGTGCGCGGCACCCGGTTCAACTTCGTGGCCCATCTGGGCGGCGCCCCCGATCTGGGCCGCTTCCGGTCCATCGTGCACCGAGTGGCCGAGAGAGGTTGGCACATCGTGCTTCACTTCGACGCTGTGGACCTGCCGACCTACTCGGGGCTACTGGATGCGATGCCCTGCCCCTACATCATCGACCACATGGCCCGGGTGCCGGTCACCGCCGGGGTCGGCCAGGAGCCGTTCCGAGCACTGTTGGAACTGATGGCCGACGAGCGGTGCTGGGTCAAGATCTCGGGAGCGGAGCGCCTGACCGCCGACGGGCCGCCGCCCTACGACGACGTGGTACCCTTCGCCCGGGCCCTGATCGAAGCCGCCCCCGATCGCGTGCTGTGGGGCACCGACTGGCCCCACCCCAACGTTCGCCACATGCCCGACGACGGCGATCTGGTCGACCTGCTGGCCGAGTTCGCCCCCGACGAGGTGGCCAGGAACCGCATTCTGGTCACCAACCCCGACAAGCTGTACGACTTCTCCGACTGATGGGGGTCGGAGCGATCGGTTCCTGATGGGAACTCGCGCCAATCCACCGGCATCTCGACAATCGACTGGACCCGGGCCGGCTCTGATCGGGCGAGCGCCGGGCTAATCCACGTACTCGACCCCGAGATCGGCAAGCTGTTGGCGCAGCCCATAGAAGTCGACCCCGAGTTCACCGGCGGCCAGTCGCTCCCGGGTGGCGGCCTCGGTGTCCAGCCGGGCGAGGGAGCGATCCAGCGCCCACCGGGCCTCGGCACGAGGCACGACCACCACCCCGTCGTCGTCGGCGGTCACCACATCACCGGGCTCGATGACGACACCACCGATTGTCACCGGCACGTTGACCGATCCGGCGACGGCCTTGATCGGCCCCTGGCACGACACCCAGCGGCTCCACACCGGGAACCCCATCTGTCGGAGATCCGTGGTGTCCCGTACACCGGTGTCGATGACGAGACCACGAACACCTCGGGTCATCAGCGACGTGGCCAGCAGGTCGCCGAAGATGCCATGAGACGACGGTGACGTCGTCGCCACCACCAGGACGTCACCCTCCCGGCACACTTCGACCGCGGCGTGGATCATGATGTTGTCACTGGGGTGGACGAGCACCGTCACGGCGGTGCCGGCGATGCGAACATCCTGCTGAATGGGCCGCAGCTCGGCCCCCAGACAACCCCGCTTACCGATGGCTTCGTGGACCGAGGCGGTACCGATGGGGGCCAGCCCGTCGACCAGATCCAATGGGGCCCGTTCGATGGTCCGCACCACCACATGACGGCCGAATCCCGAAGGAGCGGTCAAGGCTGAACCTCCTGAAGGTGGTGGGGCAGCTGGAGCCGGGGATAGACCCGCCGGGCGTTGGTTTCGTACACGACGGCCCGGGCTTCCAAGTCGGCGTGATGACGGTCGAAGTAGGCGTCAACGTACCGTTTGGTGTCGTCGTAGTAGATGCCGGTCTCCGGGTCGATGCCCCGAACCGCCCCCACCATCTCCGAGGCGAACAGGATCCGGTCGTGGGATACGACGTCCATCAGGAGATCGACGCCGGCCTGATGGTACACACAGGTGTCGAACCAGATGTGGCCCATGGTGGCGTCGAAGTCCCACCCCTGGTCCTGGGCCATGCCCTTGAACCGCCCCCAGTGGTAGGGCACGGCGCCCCCGCCATGGGGGATGACCCATCGCAGGTCGGGGAAATCGGCCATGAATCCCGAACTCAAGGCCTGCATGAACGCCGTGGTGTCGGCTCCCAGATAGTGCGACCCAGTGGTGTGGAAGTTGTCGTTGCATGCGGCCGAGACGTGGATCATGGCCGGCACATCGAGTTCGCACATGGCTTCCCACAGCGGCCACCAGTAGCGGTCCCACAGGGGCGGGCCGGTCCAGAACCCACCGGTCGGGTCGGGATTGACGTTGCAGCCGATGAAGCCCAGCTCCTCCACGCAACGCCGAAGTTCGGCCACCGAGGCGTCCAGCGAGACACCGGGCGACTGGGGCAGCTGGCACACCGGGGCGAAGTTGTCGGGGAACAGATCGCACGCCCGCCGGATCAGGTCGTTCTGGTGCTGGGACCAGAACCGTGAAGTGTGCTGATTGCCGACGTGGTGGGCCATCCATGACGCCCGGGGCGAGAAGATGGTGAGGTCGGTTCCCCGCTCGTGCTGGAGCCGGAGCTGGTTGGCTTCGATGCTCTCCCGGATTTCGTCGTCGCTGACATCCATGGTGCCCGGTTCGCCGACATGGTCGGGATCGGCGGCCACTGCCGCCTTCTGGGCCTCCCGCCAGGCTCCGACTCCCGGAGGCGTAGTGGTGTAGTGGCCATGACAGTCGATGATCACGGCTATCACCCTAGACGACTAGCATGGGCTGGCGTGGAGACGGACGTGGTCATCATCGGAGCCGGACCGGCGGGAACCACGCTGGGGCTCATGCTCCAACAGCAGGGAGTCGACTGCCTGATTCTGGAGCGCCAGAGCCGGGACTACGTACTCAGCCGGATCCGGGCCGGGGTGCTGGAGTGGGGCTCGGTCGAGATCCTGGAGCGCCTGGGGGTGGCCGACCGACTGCACTCCGAGGGCCACATCCACAAAGGAGTGAGCATCGGATGGGCCGGTTCCGAGATCCTCGATGTGGACATGCGGACCCTGACCGGAAAACCCATGGTGGCCTACGGTCAGACCGAGATCCAGAGGGACCTTTACGACGCCGCCGATGATCGCCGGCTGCCGATCGTGTTCGAGGCCGACGTCACCTTGCACGGTGTCGACTCCGATCGACCGTCGGTGGCCTACGAGACCCGTTCCAGCAGCGAACTGGTTCACTGCCGCCTCGTCGCCGGCTGCGACGGCTACCACGGAGTCAGCCGTATCACGGTCCCCCAGGAGGCCAAGACCGAGTACGAGAAGTCCTACCCCTTCGGCTGGATGGGGATTCTCTCCGAGACCCCTCCACTCCCCCAGCTGCTGTATGCCAACAACGAGCGGGGGTTCGCCTTGTGCTCGGAACGCAACCCCATGTTGAGTCGTTACTACGTGCAGTGCCCATTGGACGACACCGTCGACGAGTGGCCCGACGAGCGATTCTGGGAGGAGCTGCTGGCCCGTGTCCCGGCGTCGGCGGCGGAACAGATCGTGACCGGGCCTTCCATCGAGAAGTCGATCGCTCCGCTGCGAAGCTACGTCGTGGAACCCATGCAGTGGGGCAATCTGTATCTGGCCGGCGACGCCGCCCACATCGTGCCGCCGACCGGGGCCAAGGGCCTCAACCTGGCCCTGTCCGACGTGCACTACCTGGCCGAGGCCATGGTCGCCTCGGCCGGCGGCGACCGATCCCTGCTCGACGGCTTTTCCGACCGGGCCCTGCAGCGGGTGTGGAGCTCGGTGCGGTTCTCGTGGTTCATGACCATGCTGCTGCATCGATTCCCCGACCAGACACCCTTCGAGCAGAAGACCCAGGAGAAGGATCTGGAGTACCTGGCGTCGTCGGTGGCGGCCCAAACCTCGATTGCCGAACAGTACGTCGGCCTGCCGCTCTGAGACAAGAGGGAGCCATGGGACTGGACAAGCCCTATCTGGACATACCGGGGACCACGATCTTCGATGCCGAGCAGTCCCGAAAGGGATACTGGCTCAACCAATTCTGCATGTCGCTCATGAAGCCGGAGAACCGGGAGCGGTTCCTGGCCGACGAGCGGGCCTATCTCGACAAATGGCACATGACCGAGGACCAGAAACAGGGGGTGCTCGATCGTGACCTCAACCGCCTGATCTCCCTGGGAGGCAACATCTACTTCCTGGCCAAGATCGGGGCCACCGACGGACTGAGCTTCCAGCAGATGGCCGGCTCGATGACCGGCATGTCCGAGCAGGACTACCGGGCCATGATGGTGGCCGGCGGACGCTCCCCCGACGGCAACCGCTATCTCCACGAGTGGGACAAGGAGTCATGAGCGCCACGGTGACGGCCACCGTCTACACGTCCCATGTGCCGGCCATCGGGGTGGCCGTGGACCTGGACAAGACCGACGAGCCGTACTGGCAGCCCCTGTTCGCCGGCTACGAGGCGTCCCGGGAGTGGATGGCCGACAATACGCCGGACGTCATCATCCTGGTCTACAACGACCACGCCAACGCCTTCGGCCTCGACCTCATCCCCACGTTCGCCATCGGCACCGGCGCCCGGTTCCCCATCGCCGACGAGGGCTGGGGACCTCGGCCCGTGCCCGAGGTGGAGGGCCATCCGGTACTGGCCGCCCACATCGCCCAGTCGGTGATCCAGCAGGATTTCGACCTCACCATCGTCAACGAGATGGCGGTCGATCACGGGCTCACCGTTCCCCTGTCGCTGTTGTTCGGCCAACCCGAGGCCTGGCCCTGCCCCGTCGTCCCGTTCGCCGTCAACGTGGTGCAGTACCCGGTTCCGTCGGGCCGTCGCTGCCTGGCCCTGGGTCGAGCCATCCGGCGGGCGCTGGACGCCTACGACGAGCCGCTGCGGGTCCAGGTCTGGGGAACCGGGGGTATGAGCCATCAACTCCAGGGCCCGCGAGCGGGACTGATCAACCGCGAGTTCGACAACCAATTCCTGGATCGGCTCATCGCCGACCCGACCGGTCTGTCGGAGCTACCCCACGTCGACTACGTGCGAGAGGCGGGCTCGGAGGGCATCGAGCTGGTGATGTGGCTGATCGCCCGGGGCACCATGGCCGATCTGGCCGGGGGCCCGGCCCCCACCGTTCGTCACCGCTTCTACCACGTGCCCGCCAGCAACACCGCAGTGGGCCATCTCGTGCTGACATGACATCGACCAGGAGGCAGACATGACCATCGGAATCGCGCTGGCTGGAGCCGGCGCATTCGGGATCAAGCACCTGGACGGGCTGGTCAACATCGACGATGTCGAGGTGGTGTCTTTGGTGGGACGCACGTTGGACAAGACCAGGGCCGTGGCCGACGACTACGGCATCGGCCACGTCACCACCGATCTGGCCGAAACACTGGAGCGAGACGACGTGGACGCCGTCATCCTGTGCACCCCCACCCAGATGCATGCGGCCCAGGCCCTGCAGTGTCTGGAGGCGGGCAAGCACGTGGAGGTCGAGATTCCCCTGGCCGACAGCCTGGCCGACGCTGAAGCGGTGGTGGCCAAACAGGCCGAAACCGGACTGGTGGCCATGTGCGGCCACACCAGACGGTTCAACCCGAGCCACCAGTGGGTGCATCGGCGAATCGCCGCCCGGGAGTTCGCCATCCAGCACATGGATGTGCAGACGTTCTTCTTCCGGCGGACCAACACCAACGCCAAGGGCGAGCCCCGAAGCTGGACCGACCACCTGCTGTGGCACCATGCCGCCCACACCGTCGATCTGTTCCAGTACCAGGCGGGCAGCCCGGTGGTGAAGTACCACGCCCTGGAAGGACCAACTCACCCGGAGCTGGGCATCGCCATGGATATGTCGATCCAACTCAAGGCCGAGTCGGGGGCGCTGTGCACCCTGGCCCTGTCGTTCAACAACAACGGCCCGCTGGGCACCTTCTTCCGCTACATCGGCGACACCGGCACCTACGTTGCGCGGTACGACGATCTGGTCGACGGCTACGACCAACCGATCGACGTCAGCGACGTGGACATCTCCATGAACGGCATCGAGCTCCAGGACCGGGAGTTCCTGGCTGCCATCGCCGAAGGCCGGGAGCCCAACTCCAGCGTGGCCCAGGTGCTGGAGTGCTATCGGGTGCTGGACAAGATCGAGCGGCAGCTCTCCAGCTGACCGAGTCGGGCCACGACGGCATCGACCACCTCGGGCACAGGAAGTCGACCATCGACCACCATGTCGGCCACCCGCTCGAACAGCGGTCGGCGTCGCTCGTCGATGGCAGCCAGCTCATCGGGGGCGATCGTGCGACGATGGGTACCGGCCTCGATGCGATCGGCCAAGCGGTCGAGAGGAAGCTTCAGGTAGACCACACACGCCCGCCGGTCCAGGCCATGACGGCACAGGGCCGATTCCACCACCCAACCGGCGGCGGCGATGATATGACTTCGTTCCAGAGCCAAGGCGCCCAGCAGCATCGCCTCCTCCAGTCGGTGCAGCTCGTCGACTCGACCAGCAGCGCCGAAGTCGGCACCGGTTCGGCCCATGACGGCCTCGATATCGTGATCGGAGTCCCGCATGGGCAGTCCGAGCCGCCGGGACAAGGCCGTCGCGGTTGTGGTCTTCCCCGCCCCCATCATGCCGGTCACGACAAGGTGAAGGTCAGCCACCTTCGGTCCGAATGGCCTCGGCCAGAGGCGCCAGCAGCGCCGGCTTGTACGGGCCCCGCATGGACCACACCACCACGTCGACACCGGCGTCGAAGAACGGCGATGCGGTGGCGGCGATCCGGGCCGGGTCACCGTCGGCCGGGAACCCGAGATGAACGGACCGGGTGATCTCCGACGGGTCGCGGCCGACATCGTCACAGTGGGAGCGCAGTACCTCGTCCAGCTCCCGCCAGTGATCGGGGCTGTCGGGGAACGCCATGTCCCACTGGTCGGCCCAACGGGCTGTAGTGCGCAGAGTTCGCGATTTCCCCTTGCCCCCGATGACAATCGGAGGGTGAGGTCGTTGCACCGCCTTGGGCTCACATCGGGCGTTGGTGATGGTGTAGTACTCACCGTCGAAGTCGGTGTGGTCCTGGGTCAACAATCGGTGGATGATCTCCACCCCCTCGTCGAACCGGTCCATCCGTTGCCTCAGCGAGCCGAGCGGAATCCCGTAGGCCTCGGATTCGGGCTCGAACCAACCGGCGCCAAGTCCGAGTTCGAACCGTCCATCGGTGATGTGATCCACAGTGACCGCGGCGTTGGCCGTCACCGCCGGGTGACGGTAGTGCATGCCGTTGACCATGCAGCCCAACCGGAGACGTGACGTGGCCTGGCCCAGTGCGGCCAGCATGGCCCAGCTCTCCAGGTGCGGTCCATCAAGGGGAGGCGTCAGGGGATAGAAATGATCCATGGTCCAGGCCGACTCGAACACCTCGATCCGATCGGCCTCCAACCAGACATCCAGGAAGTCCTGCCACGGGCCGTGCTGAGGCGGAGTCTTGATGGCGTGTCTACCCATGAACTGCGATCATCGTTGTCATGGTTCGGTGGTCACCGGCGGCCGTGGGATGTGAACGTCGTCCCGCAGATCGACCACACCGGTTCGGCCCGCCGCCAACTGTTCCCCGATCCAGTCGTCGACCCGCTGCCACTGCCCATACAGCCAGGCCACCAGCTGGTCCCGATCGGAAACCGCCTCGCCGGGTTCGGCCACCCAGCTGTGGGCCACCACCGACCGGCCGAGAGGCACCGATTCCCACAGGTCTCCGAAGCCGAACAACTGCTCCAACCCGGCGTGGGCCACGAACATGATCACCGCATCGGGGGCGCCCTCGATGGCGGCCACGGTCCCGCCGGCCCGTGGTAGCAGCGTGTGCTGCAGGGCCTGGGCCCGCCGGGCGAGTTCCACTCGGTCCCTTGCCAGCAGGGCCTCGATCTGGCGCCGGCGACGAGCGTCGGTGTAGTTGCCGCCCTCGGGGAAGATGACCAAGGTCTCGTCGTCGTCCATCGATGCGGCCAGCTTCCTGATCCTGTCCAGCTCGGCAGCCGAATCGTTCGGACTCTGGTGCAGGTAGTGGAATCCGAGTCGCTCACCGGCAATGTCGAGGAACGGGTCCCATTGGAGTTTGGCCGCTCCGACCATGTGAATTCGACGGCCGGCGTCGCGAATCACGACTCTGGCGATGAGGAAGGCGTCGCCGGGACCGGCATGGCGGCTGAACAGCAGCTGCGGGCCCGGCGGGATCGGCTCGTAGGTATAGGAGAAGTCGTAGCCGAGGAAGAAGCGGATGGCGCGGGTCACCAATTCGAAATACTGGCCGGTCAGCACCGTGTTGGCCCGGACCCAGAACGGACGGTTCATCCACCGGCCGAATCCGCTACCGACCCATACCGTCAGCAAGGTGAACAGACCGAACACCTCGACTGCACAGAACGCCAAACCGACGCCCACGAACCGGCTCGCCCGCCACCGACGGCGATCGAAGATCAGGTCGATGACGGCGGCCCATAGGTGTATGAACGGCGACATCAGGACCAGGCCGGCAGCGCACACGAACACCAATGGTGCCAACAAGAGACGCCGTGCCCATCGAGGAGGCGGAGTATCCATCTGTCCCCCTGGGGGCGCCACCATGCGCGCCCTCCTGCTCGACACGGTACCACACGGCTGCCACTGGTACGATCCGAGCCATGGCCAACAGTGAACGGCGAAGAGCCTGGGTGTTGGGCGGAGGCGGCCTGCGTGGTGCGGCCGAGGTCGGCATGGCCAACGCCTTGGCCGATGCCGGCCTGCAGCCCGACATCATTGTCGGCACCTCGGTCGGCTCCCTCAATGGCGCAGTCCTCGCATCGGCACCGGTTGCCACATCAACACTGCGGCTGAATCAGATGTGGGATTCCATGGCCTCGGCCAGGGTGTTCGGGGAGTCACTGTTCAGCCGGGTGCGGAACCTGTTCAACCACTGGACCCACCTCCATTCCAATGAACCGCTCAAGCAGCTGATCGAGCAGTGGGTGCCGTACGAGAAGATCGAGGAGGCCTACACCACCTTTCAGTGTGTGGCCGCGTGCATCGAGCGGTCATCGGAGCACTGGTTCACCTCGGGTGATGTCGAGTCGGCGATCCTGGCCTCGTGCGCCCTACCCGGGGTACTGCCCCCGGTGGAGATCGACGGCTTCCACTACATCGACGGCGGCGTGGTCAATTCGATCCCGGTGTCACGGGCCAGGGAATTGTGGGCAACTGAAATCTTCGTGCTTCACGTCGGGCACATCGACGATCCGCTCCGGGCCCCCCGACACCCGTGGGATGTGGCCATGGTGTCGTTCGAGATCGCCCGTCGGCACCGGTTCCTTCGAGATGTCACCGACCTGCAGGACGGAGTCGATATCCATGTCCTGCCCACCGGCAAGCTGCCTGGACGCTACAACGACCCGGCCAAGCTCCGCTACAACTACAACAAAGCCATCAAGGTCACGATCGAGGCGGCGCAGCAGGCCACGGCCGACTATCTCGATCGCCACATGGTGCTAGCCGGCGACTGAAGCCGCCGAGAGCCCGGTCGTCGTTTCCAGCCACTCCACCAGACGGGCCCGCTCCGTGTCATCGGTGCCGGTTTTGGGAGCGTACGAAGTGCCCCGAACCTGACGATCATGGAAGAACGAGCCGGGGAGCGCATCACCGCCACCGGTAGCAGCCAACCAGACCATGGTGTCGGCTCCTTGTTCTGCAGTCCGAAGAATGGGACCCATGATCCGGGCGAAGCCAGGCAAGGCGTCGTCCACACCGGGGGTATCGACCCAACCCGGATGCATCGCTTGCAGTATCACCTCAGGCGCCCACCGGGAACCCAGGTACTTCACCATCTCGACCTGCCCCCGTTTGGCCCGGGCGTAGGCAATGGTTCCCTTGTACGAGTGCTCCGGCAGCTCGATCCGTGCCACATCGAGGCCTTGGGTGTACATGCCTCCGGACGACATGAACAGCACTCTAGCGCCGTGACGGTAGTGGGGTCGGAGCAGGCACATCAAGGTAAACGGGCCGACCAGGTGGGTGGAGAGGGTCAACTCCATCCCTGTGTCGTCGGTCCGGTAGTCGTCGGTGAGAGCGCCGGCGTTGTTGACGAGCACGTCGATCGAGTCGAATCGCTGGGTGACCGCCGACACGAAGGCGTCGATGGACTCCCTAGATCCGGTATCCAGGTCAAGACCGGTGGTTGTGGCGTCGCCCGTTGCATGTGCGTACAGCTCATCCGCCACTTGTTCGGCCTTGTCCCGATCACGACTGGTGACACAGACGGAAGCGCCGAGGGACAGGACACCCTCGGCGACCGCCCGCCCGATGCCGCTTGAGCCGCCGGTGATGATGACATTCTGTCCTGCCATGGACTGGGGGCTTTCCCAGTGCTCGAGTCGGGAGCGGGACTCGTAGCCGATGGCGGAAAAGCTCCCGACGATTGTTGTTTCCAGGATTCGATCGATAACGGTGTCTACAACCATTGGGTGAACCTTAGGAAACGATGACGCCGTCTAGCGCCTTCTTCAGGCCGCCGGCCGCCTTGTCGCCGATTCGATTGAAGAACAGGCCGAGTACCGGATCGAATAGGCCCAAAGGACCCTTCAGTTCGAGGGTGGCGTCATAGGTGACATTGGAACCATTGTCCGAACCGGGGGTGACCTCGATGATGTCGTAGCTTCGCAACAATCCGCTGTTGGCTTCGACCACGGTTCGGGCCGGCCGTTCGTACTCAAGGGTCTCGTACACGAGTTTGGCGCCGCTGGCGGTTACCGAGTAGCTGGTTCCCTTGCCCGGGTTGCTGCCAGTGTGGAACTTGGACGAGCTGACCCCAGGATCCCACTCCTCCAGGTTTCGGATGTCGGCCACGTAGTCGAAAGCCGCCTCCTGGCTCATGGGTGATTGCACGGTGCATCGATAATGGGCCATTGGTATCTCCTGCCGTTACCGGCGGTCGAGCGTGATCAAGTGACGTTGTCGTACCCGAACCGTTCAAACTCGAAACCACGACGAGGATGCCTGATCGAACCTCGATTCGTGCCGACTTCGACCCTTCGACGACAATTTCTACACCATGAGCGACCTGGCCACCGACTACGACATTTTCGACCCACGATTCGTGGCCGACCCCTACTCGGTCTACCGGGAGCTGCGAGAGACCTGCCCCATTGCCCACACCGATCGCTACGGGGGGTCGTGGCTGCCCACCACCTACGACGACCTGCACGCCATGGCTCACGACGTGGAGACTTTCAGCTCCCGCAAGATCCTGGTGGTGCCCCCTCCTTCGTCTCCGGTCGCCGGGGACGACCCCAACGCCGCCATCGGAGCACCCCCGATCTCCTCCGATCCCCCCGAGCATCAATGGGCCCGCCGGCTGATCTTGCCCTTCTTCGCCCCCAAGGCGGTCGAGAAGTACGGGCCGACCACCCGGGAGCTGTGCCACCGGTTGATCGACGGCTTCGTCGATCGGGGCCGGGCCGATATTGCCACCGACTACGCCCAGCAAATCCCGGTTCGGGTGATCGCCCGCATGCTGGGCGTCGACCCAGAGCAATCCGACACCTTCGTCGGATGGGTCCGGGCCATCCTGGAACAAGGTCACGCCGACCCCGACAGGCGCATGAAGGCCCGCGACCAACTCATCGCCTTCTTCGTGGCCGAAATCGCCGACCGCCGGCTGCGTCCACGACAGGACTTGATCAGCTACCTTGTCGAGGCTCGGGTGGAAGGGCGGCCGGTGTCGGACCGCCACATCATCGGAACCTGCAACCTGATTCTGATCGCCGGGATCGACACCACCTGGTCGGCCATCGGTTCCACCTTGTGGTACTTGGCCCAGCACCCCGAGGATCGTGGTCGACTGCGAACCGAACCCGATCTGTGGCTGACCGCACTGGAGGAGTTCCTTCGGGCCTTCTCCCCGGTGACCATGGCCCGGGAGGCGACGCGGGACATCGACTACAAGGGTTGTCCCATCAAGACCGGTGATCGGGTGCTGATGCCCTTCCCCGCCGCCAATCGAGATCCGGCCATGTTCGAGCGGCCCGATGAGGTCGATCTGGACCGGCAGCAAAACCGCCATATCGCCTTCGGTACCGGCATTCACCGGTGCGCCGGTTCGAACCTGGCCCGACTGGAGCTTCGCACTGCGGTCGAGACATTCATCGAACGCATCCCCGACTTCGAGCTGGTCGATCCCCAGGCCGTGACCTGGGCCGGTGGTCAGGTCCACGGACCCCGGGTTTGTGAGGTCAGGTTCCCCACCGCCCACCGCGAGTAGGGCCGGACAGGGCCGGTTCAGCCGCCCTGATAGTCGCGGGCCTTCAACCGAAGGCGCTCGAACCCCGGACTTGTCACCTGATAGTCGTGGCCCATGACCACGTCGACCGGAGGGGTGAGGCCGCCGGTGAAGACGCGATCGCCCTGCCGCAGGATCGTACCCTCGTCGGCCAGAGCCCGGGCCAACCAGGCCACGGCCTCGGCCGGTGAACCCATGGCTTGAGCGCCGGTGCCGGTGGCCACATGGTCGCCGGCGGTGAGGGTGACTTCGATGTCGGCCGGGTCGCCCTCGATCTTGCAAAACTGACTGTGTGCCACGGCCTGGGCCGATGAGTTGTCGGCGGTGTTGTCGAGCCAGTCGAAGTGGTAATCGGGGAACCGGGGGTTGACCACCTCGAGCCCGATGGTCCATGAGCCGTTGGCGGCCAGGACATCCTCGGCCGTCGTATCGGAGCCGGGAAGATCGACACCGACCACATGCACGATCTCGGGCTCCAGCTTCGGGTGGCGAAGCCGTGACACCATCACCGCCGAGCCGTCCTCGCCGGTGAGCTGCGAAGCCCAAAGCGTTCCCCAGTTCGGCCGATCGATACCAAGGGCTTCCCGCATGGCGGCCGACGTCCAACCCAGTTTGTAGCCGATGAAGGTCTCGCCGGCATTGCGCCGCAGCTCGTCCCGGCGGCGGGCGACGGCACGGGCGTCGTCCCACGTCAGCTCGGGATACCGGGCGGTGAAAAGGTCCACCGAGCCGCCTGAGGTCTCAGCCCAGTACAGCTCGGTGGCCAATTGTGTGATCTCGACCGGTCGCAGCACGCCCCCATCCTAGTTTCACTTGGTGGCCGAAACGGTGGGCGGTGCGGCAAGGTCACCGTGCCAGGAACGAATCCAGCTCGCCACCAGGGCAGGGTTGTCGGACATCGGGAAGTGATTGCCGCCCGAGACGATCTCCTGCAGGGCGCCGGGAAACCTCGCCTTCCATTGACGCCCGAATCCGAAGGGGTCGTTGCGTTCCCCGAACACGGTCAGTACGGGAAGGTGGCGGAGCGTGGTTCGCAGCGAGGTATCGGCCTGAGTCAGGAACCTCTCGGAACGGGCGGTCGAGGCCATTGCCCGGTGGAAGTTGCGTCCCGGCTCGGGCGAGTCCCGGTACGGCCCCATGAAGGCCCGGCGATCGGCCGAGTCGAGGTGACGGCCCACCCCGAAGCCGGTCCGGGTCAGGCGGGCCACCAGTGAGCTTGGCGGCCCGAGCCGCCCTTTGCTTCCAGCCGGTCGAGCAGTTCCGCCCGCCGAAGATTGACGGGCCCGACGATGCGATCGAGAACGGCGTCCACCAGCCCGTCCTTGCCTCCGAAGTGGTAGTGCACGGCGGCAGGATTGGCGGCGGCCAGGCGCATGATGGCCCGTAGCGAGGCCCGCTCGAAACCGTCGCGGGCAAAACCTCCTCAGCGGCATCGATCAGGGCCGCTCTCGTCGATTCCGTCTCGATACGTTCTTCAACCATATGGCTGTCAAGCAGAGATCATGAGCCCTGAATCAAGTCACGGGATCGGGCAAGGTACCTGGCCGGGGTCGTACCGAGATGGCGTCGGAAGTCACGGATCAGATGTGCCTGGTCGGCATAGCCCAGCTCGGCGGCCACCGTCGACCATCCCGGCCAGTCGTCGCCGACATCAGCGGCCCGGCGAGCCGCCTCAGCCGCTTCGATGATGCGCCACCGTCGTATGACCCAGGCCGGGCCGATTCCGACATGAGCGTCGAAGAGGCGCTGCAGTGTACGCACACTGACCTGGCCGGCTGCCGCCAGTTGCTCGACCCGATAGACCGAACGATCCCGCTCGGCCAGGCGGGCGATCTCCCCCACCCGTCGAGCCTCGGCCAACTGCTCCTCGGGCCGATCGGCCACGAGGTCCATGAGTGCGGTACGGAGCACCGCCGACCGCCGCTCGGGGGTGGACGCGGCGATGATGTCTGCCACCACCTCCGCGGCCGGCATGCCGGCAAGGGCCTGTCCCAGGTCGAGCCGGCGATCGGTGACGTCACTCGCCGGCCGACTGAGCAGGACACCAAGTCCACCAACCGTGGTCTTGGCCGCCACCGTCCAGCCGGTGTCCGCCAACCGCCGCTCGCTCACTCCTGTCAACACACCGTAGACCCGACCCCGAGCAGGATCCAGGGTCACACCGGACTCGTCGATCGTGCCGACACTGATGTGGCCGCTGGGATGATTCAGCACGTGCTGAACATGAACCACACCGTTGGGAAGCGACCATTCGACTGACCAGAACCAGTCGATGATGCCCTCCAGATCGGACCCGGCAGGGTGTCGGGCGAAGTCGACGTGGCGCATCATCTCGGCCGGATCGACAATGCCCCGGGTGTCGTCGGGCCAACGGCCACGTTCACTCATATCCAACGAATCTACGCCGGATTTCTGTACCGTTCGGCCCGAACCTCGGTGTCGACCTCTGAGGAATGGCGCAAATCTTCAATCCCCACGCCGGCCCACGGGCCTACTCTCGCCGCCATGGAAACCACATCCGATCACAGTGAACCACCCGTCTTTCCGGCGTCCGCTCCCTCGATCTTCGCCGATCGGGCGGCCACCATCGCCCTCCTTGTTCCGGTGCTCGACGCCCTCGCCGACGTGGTCGAGGTTGACCAGGATCGGCTGGCGGACCCCACCCCGTGCTCCGCCTACACCGTGGCCCGGCTACGGCATCATGTGCTGGCATGGCTCCAGTTCTTCGCCGACGCCGTCGGCGATCCTGGGGGTACCGGTCCTCGTGTCGATCCCGACAACTGGTCGCTCGATCCCGGCGACAGTCCGAGGGCAATCGTAACCCGGTGTTCGGATCGGCTGGTGACCGCCATCGAGGCCGGGGTGGACGAGCGACTGGTGATGATGTCCCAGGCCAGGATGCGGGGTGACGCCGTGGTGGCGATGGCCCTCGGTGAGTACATCGTGCACGGTTGGGATTTGGCCACCGCGACCGGTCGGACGTGGTCGGTGGCTGACGACGCCGCCAACGCCGCCCTGGCCTTTCTCGAAACCACGGTGGCGCCGGAGTTCCGAGGTCCCGACAGTGGATTCTTCGATGACGAGGTCTCCGTGGCCGCCGATGCATCGGCCCTCGACCGCCTGCTGGGCTTCGCCGGCCGTGACCCGGCTTGGACCCCGCCGGGGTCATAGTGAGTATGGAACGGCCGGCTCGAATCCCGCATTTGCTGTGGGTGGTGGGTGTATGAGTCCCCTGGCGTGGTGGGTTTGAGATGACGATGACTCGAGGCCTAACACACCGAGCAATCCACGCTCACCGAACCCCACCACCCCACGGGACGCAATCTCTCAAGGCCCGAACCTCCGGTTCAGCGCGCCCGTGAAGTCCCCGAAACCAACAATAGCCACCCAGTTGACAAACTGTTCCATATCAGATGATCGGCTCCAAGAGGTTGGAGATCCGATGGGGGTGAGAGATCGCACGGGGCCGGGGTTGCGGTGGCTTGGGCCTTCGCCCGGGCTGCGGCCGAGGGGCTGTTGACCCTGCGGCACCTACGGGAGTTAAGAGCTTGGACACACCCCAGCGCCACGACGCCCTGGTTGTGTCCCAGGACGAGTTGGTGGCCGCGGCTCGGGATCATGACTTTGTGGAGTTCACCAACCGGCTCACCGTCTGGTTGATCAACCACACCACGTCCGACGAGGTCACCGAACAGGTCAAGAAGACCTCGTGCACGTGGAACACCAACACCGACGGGTCCATCGATGGGCGGTTCCACCTCGACCCGCTGTCCGCGGCTGCGGTGGGCACGGCGTTGGGTGATGAGATGCAGCGCCTGTTCGGTCAACAATCCGAAGGCAACGGCCACGCAGAGACGCCCAATCGGCGGCGGGGTCAAGCCCTGGTCGGCCTGGTTGTGGGTGGGGCCGAAGCGCCGGGGTCGGCCACCACCACCCCGCTGGTCAACCTGGTGATCGGACAGAAGATCCTGGAGAACTTCCTGGACCGGTTCCTCGATCCGGACACCGTATGGCCTTGCTTCGCAAGTCCAACCCGAGTTTGCCGTCCGGCAAACTCGCCCACTCGGCGCTGGATCCGGCGATGTTTGCCGAAGGCAAACTCGGGTTTGCCGGGCAACGCCCGGCAACACATCGACATGTCGGTCAAAGCACGAGGGTTCCCGGACTGGATGAAACGAGCGCTACTGATCGAAGCCAGAGGCAGATGCAGAACCCGGGGCTGCGATGCGCCGTACCACTGGTTACAAGTCGACCACATCCACCCCCACTCCAAAGGCGGGCCGACCTCGCTCGCCAACGGTCAGATCCTTCGATGTTTGCCGCAGGCAAACTCGGGTTTGCCGGGCAACGCCCGGCAATACTGTGATCCCGACAACAAGTGGAAGCGCGATCTCGTACAGGCCGTGGCCTGACCCAGGCAAGACTCGCGCCGCTCCACACCTGAACCTTGAAAACTGAATAGGCCCGGCCGGGGCCGGACCCCGGGACGGCATCAACCTTGCATGGAACCAATCACCCAGGTCAGGGCTCAGCCGAGGAGCGCTGCTTCGAAGGGAAAGGTGCTCAGCACCTCGGTTCCGGTTTCGGTAACCAGCAGCTGCTGTTCCAGCTTGACCCCCTCGCCTCCATCTCCGGCTCCGATGAAGCTCTCGACACAGAGCGTCATGCCCGGTTCGATGACACCGTCATAACCGGCGACGCCGAAATCGGCTCGATGGTAGAGATAGGGGTATTCACCGCTCATTCCGCAGCCGTGGGCCGACAGGTAATAGCGGTTGGCGTGGTAACGCTCGGGTATGTCCCACGCCTTCTCGGCGTACTCCCGGAACGTCACGCCGGGCCCGATAATGGCAATGTTGTGGTGAACCTGCTCGTGAGCAAGACGGTACAGCTCCCGCTGGGCCGCGGTCGGCTCACCTGGCCCGACATGGAAGGTACGGGAGAAGTCGGAGTAGTAGCCGTGGCAGCCCACCACGTCGGTGTCCAAAGCCACCAACTCATCGGCCTGGATGACGCGGTTTGCCGTCTCCTGGAACCATGGGTTGGTGCGAGGGCCGGAGTTCAACAACCGGGTTTCGCAGTAGTCACCGTTGCCGGCGATCACGGCCTGCCACATCACCGACCACAGCTGGTTCTCGGTGATACCGGGCTCGATGGCGTCCCGGAGGGCGGCCACCGCCTGTTCGGTGCCGGCCAGCGAGGCCCGAATGCAGGCCACCTCACCGTCGGACTTGATGGCCCGGGCCCGCTCAACCGCAGCCTGAGCGTCCACCACCGCAACCCCGGTTCGACACAGGGCGATGGCGGCTCCGGCGTTCAGCCGCTCCAGCCCCACCGTCGCCGTCCGGTCCCCCACCAGCTCCCGGATCAGGATCGCCATCTGGTCGGCCCAGGTCTGCTCCCGAACAGCGATGTCGTCGCCGGCGGCCACATAGCTTGCCGTCAGGGCGGGCCGGACCTCGTCGATGGTCTCCAGTCCGTCGGCCAGATGCTCGCAGCCGGTGAACTCGAACAGGATGGAGCGATCGGCGGTGACCAGCAGATAGCGGGACGGCGTGTTTCGGGCGGTGAAGATCTGCATGTTGCGGGCACCGGTGGCATAGCGGATGTTGATGGGATCGCTGAGGATCACGGCGGAGACGTCGCGTGCCACCATCTCGGATCGGAGCCGCCCCATCCGGTAGGCCCGCACCACAGCCAGGTCGATGCCGGTGCTCTCAGGGGCCATGTCCACGAGTTGCACCCACGAACCTTGGTACCGGTCCCGGTGCCAGTCCAGTTCGGCCATCGCCGCAGGGTACGCCACGGCCCGTACCGCCACCAAGTCACACAACGATCAGCCCATGGCGATGGCATCCAGCACATCGAGGCGGCCGGCACGGCGAGCCGGCAGCAGGGCGGCCACCAGCCCGGCCACCGCGGCCACCAGCACCATGATGACCAGCCTGATCGTGGGCACCGACACCACCGACAGGTAGGTGTCGGGAATGGCGGCCACCGAACCCCAACCGAAGACCAGCCCGGTCGCGATCCCGAGCACCGCACCGAACATGGCGACGGACGCCGCCTCCCACCGGATCATGCGCCGGGTCTGACGGCGGGTCATTCCCACGGCTCGGAGCACGCCGATCTCCCGGGTGCGCTCCACCACGGCCAGCGACAGGGTCAAACCGATGCCGATGAGGGCGATGACGATGGCCAGGGCCAGCATCATGGAGATGGCGTTCAACATGGTGTCGATATCGTTCTCGATGCTCTCCCGATACTGGGCCGAGCTCTGCACTTCGAGCTGGGGGTAGTCCTCGGTCAAGGTGGCCATGGCCGCTTCGGCCTCGGCCGCAGTGGATCCTTCGGCCACATCCGCGGCAATCCAGTCGAAGGTGTCGATCTCGGTGTAACGACGGGCGGCCTCGAGATCCATGAATCCGCCGTTCAGCAGTGACTGATCGGTGTAGGTGGCCACCAGCTCGAACCGGGCGGATTCGCCGCCGTCGAATTCGATGTTCACAAGGTCGCCCACGGCCAGGCCGTACTCATCGGCCTCGTTTCGGGGCAACACCATCGGGTTCTCCACATCGGTGAGCAACGACCCGTCGTCGACGCCGATGTCGAACAAGGTGTTGATGGCATCCATGTCGACCACGCCGTAGTAGACCTCGTCGGCGGACGCCCCGGCCGTCATGCGGACGTAGACATCGGTGGCCGGCATCACCGTGCCCAACTCTCCCATGGCCTCCACCCGATCGACCACCTCGTCGGGGAAGGTCCCGACGAACGAGGGATCGCCGATGAGGTAGTCGGCCCTGGTCGCCGTGTCCAGGGTGGTTGACACCTGGGACTTGAACGACTCACCCACGATCAACGCAGTGGTGATCAGAGCCAGGCCGACCATGAGCGAACCGGCGGTCGTGGCCGTCCGGCCGGGGTGGCGAACGGCGTTCTTTCCGGCCAGTCCGCCGGCGGCCCCGGCAATCCAGGCCACCGGCCTGGCCAGAACGCCGAGCACGGGGCGAGCGGCCCACGGGCTGAGAATCGTGATGGCCACGAACACCGCCAGCGCGGCGGAGGCCAGCGCAGCGATGGTCTGCGTTGTGCTGGACAGACCCTCGAAGCCCGTGACCCCGAGCGCGGCTCCCACCATCAGCAGGCCGAGTCCGGCCATGGTGAGCCGCCGCCCCGGCCGTCCGGTGGAGGCCGAGCTACCTGTCATGGCCACCATCGGGCTGACTGAACCAGCCCGTAGAGCCGGAACCAGTGCCGACGCCACTGTGGCCGCGACACCGACCACCATGCCCACGATGACGGTACGGGGCACCATGATGAGGTCGCTGTCGGGCAGTCCCAAGCCGAGTTGTTCGAAGGCGGCCAGCAGGCCGAGATGGAGCCCCACCCCGGTGGCGACGCCGACGGCCGAGGCCACGATCCCGACGATCAGCGACTCACCGATGACGCCACGGCGGATCTGGGTCGGGGTGGCGCCCACGGCACGAAGCAGGCCGATCTCCCGTACCCGCTGGGCCAGCACCACTCCGAAGGTGTTGTAGATGATGAACACGGCTACGAACAGTGAGATGCCGGCGAAGCCGAGAAAGATGTTCTGCAGGATGCTGACGGCGTCGTTGAACTGGCCGGCGGTCTCCTGCTCCACGGTCTGCTGATTCACCACTTCCAATCCGGGGGGAAGAACGTTGCTCAAAGCCTGCTGTACTTCGGAGGCTGTCGTCGACGGATCCACGCCCACCGCGATCTCGTCGAGTTGGCCGGCGTCCATGCCGACCAGGGACCGGAGATCATCGTCGGTGAAACCGCTGAGCACGGCGCCCAGCAGGTTGTTGTCCGCTCCGAATCGGTGCACGCCGGACAGCGTGAACCGGCCTACACCGGCCTCGGTGATGACCGAATACGTCTCGCCGATCTCGAAGCCGTAGGTACCGGCGGTGTCGACGTCGATGACGAACTCGCCGGCCGCGGGAGGCGTACCGTCGACGATGGTCATGGTGTTGAGTTCCGGATCAGCCCCCCAGCTCACTCCGATCAGCGGGGCCTGATCGGCCGGCAAGGGTTCACCGTTGGGAGCCACCGGCTGGACGAAGCCGTCGATGGCGCCTTCGGCGGCGGCCACCCCCGGTGTGGAGCGGACGGTGGTCAGGGTCTGGTCGGTGATGACGGCGTCGGTGCCGAACTGGTCGACCGACCGTACGGTCAGGTCAGCGCCGGCCACGATCTCCTTCGACAATGATCCGAAGGAGTCCCGCAACCCGTCGGAGGTGATGAGGGAGGCGACGACAAACCCGACGCCGAGCACGACGGCCAGGCCGGTGAGAGCCAGGCGGGCCTTGTTGGCGGCCAGGTTGCGAACGGTCAGCTTCAACATGTCGACACCCCCTCAGGCACCCAGCGACCGCATGCGGTCGAGGATCAGATCGGTGGTGGGGTTGGCCAGATCGTCGATGATGCGACCGTCATTGAGGAACAGCACATTGTCGGCGTAAGTGGCGGCCAGTGGACTGTGGGTGACCATCACAATGGTCTGACCCAGATCGTCGGTGGCCCGGCGCATGAAGGCCAGGATCTCGTCTCCTGTCCTGGAGTCGAGGTTCCCGGTGGGCTCGTCGGCGAACACAATGTCGGGCTTGGTGGCCAGGGCTCGGGCCACGGCCACCCGCTGCTGCTGGCCACCGGACAGCTCGGTCGGCTTGTGGCTGAGTCGACCTCGGAGCCCGACCGCGTCCAGGAGCCGGTCCAGCCACACGCCGTCGGGATTGCGACCGGCCAGATCCAGAGGAAGGGTGATGTTCTCGTAGGCGTTGAGGGTCGGCACCAGGTTGTAGGCCTGGAACACGAAGCCGACACGGTCCCGCCGGAGCAGGGTGAGGCGGCGCTCCGACATGGTCGAGAGATCACTGTCGCCGAGGCGGATGGTTCCCGAGGTGAGCGAATCAAGCCCGGCCAGGCAATGCATGAGGGTGGACTTCCCTGAGCCCGACGGCCCCATGACGGCGGTGAACCTACCCCGCGGCAGTTGGAGGGTCACCTCGTCGAGGGCGACGACCCGGGTACTCTTGGAGCCGTAGACCTTGGTGGCGGCTACGGTCTCGGCCGCAAGTAACGGGGCCGATCCGGCGGCTCCGAAAGCCGCCGGCGTGTGCTGCCCTTCGATCGCAGCGTCGATGGTGGGTGGTGTGGCGATCTGTGTCATGGTCGTGCTGTCCTTTTCCCTACGCGTTCCCTCTGACTCAAGGGCTGAGCCGAAGGAGATTCATCGGGCCGACGACACCGCTGAGGCGGTGCCTGGACTCAGGATCATCGAAGGAGAGGCCGGCCGGTAGTGGGGATGACCCGCCTTGGTCCCTCACCCACCCCGAACGCAGCCAGGGTTCGATGTCAGGGAGAACCCTGACGTGAAGTACACCCCGGGGACTCACCGGGACCTAGACTGTTCCGGGTCGAACGTTCGGTTGCGCGGGCGTCCTCGGCTCCCGGATCGGGATCGATTCCCGTCCGAACGTGAACAGGGAGACGGAAATGAGAAGTCAGACATGACCATCGACCCCAAGACGGCCCGGCTGGCCGAGGTTCCCCTATTCGCCGGCTGTGACCAGAAATACCTGGAGGAGATCAGCCATATCGCCGACGAGGCCCATCTGGAGGCCGGTCGCAATATCGTCACCCAGGGCGTCCGTCATCATCACGCCTATGTGGTGACCCAGGGTCAGGGGACCTTCGTGATCGACGGTCAGGAGGTTGGAACCTTTGGCAAGGGCGAGCTGATCGGTGAGATCTCGGTGTTCGATCCCGCCCCGGCGGCCGCCACCGCCACCACCACCGGACCGACCGATGTACTCATTATCGAGCACGCCAGATTCATCGAGACCGTGCGCGACAACCCCGACCTGGCCGTGACCCTGCTTCGCAACATGGCCCGACGGATCCATGAACTCCGGCACATGACCGACTGAACGCCGTTCCGCGTTCGGCGGTTCCCGCCACTCGGTCGCCGCTCAGACGTAGGAGCGCTTGGCCACTTCCTCCAACATGACCTCGGTGGCGCCGCCGCCGATGGGCAGGATCCTGGCGTCCCGGTACAGGCGCTCGATGGCCGACTCCCGCATGTAACCGAGTCCACCGTGGAACTGCACGCAGTCGTACATGATCTGGTTGATCACCTCGCAACCGAAGGCCTTGACCCCTGACATCTCCTTGACGTTGTCGACCCCTTGATCGCCGAGCCATGCCGCGTGGTACATGGAGGCCCGAACGGCATCGAGCTTGGCCTGGTTCATGGCCATGCGTTGACGGATGGCGCCCAGATCATACAGATGGCCACCGAAGGCCTTTCGCTGCTGGGTGTACTCGTTGGTCGTGTCGATGGCGACCTGGGCCGCTCCCACCCCCATACCGACCAAGACCATTCGCTCGTTCTGGAAGTTCCTCATGGTCTCGTAGAAGCCACGGTGCGGGGTGCCCAGCACCTGGTTGTCGGAGATGAAAACGTTGTCCAGGACAAGTTCGGCGGTATCGGAGCAACGCCACCCGTGCTTATCCAGCTTCTTGGCCACCGAGAACCCTTCGGTGTCGGCCGGAACCAGAAACATGGTGATGCCGTAGGTGTTGTCGGGATCGGTCTTGGCGGCAACGATGGTCATGTCACCGTAGACGGCATTGGTGATGAAGGTCTTTGTTCCGTTGATTCGCCAGCCGTCGCCATCCTTGACCGCCGAGGTCCTGATGCCGGCCACATCGGAGCCGGCGTCGGGCTCGGTCACCCCGATGGAGAGGATGGTCTCACCCGCCATGACCCCGGGCAGCCACTGCTCCAATTGTTCCGGGCTTCCGGAGTTGACCAGGTGGGGACCGGCCATGTCGGTGTGGACCAGTACGGTGACATCGAACCCTGCAAACGTGGACGCGCCGAGCGCCTCGGAGAACGCACCCGAGGCCAGCATGCCCATGCCCAAACCGCCGTGCTCCTCCGGCACCCGAAGGGCGAGCATGCCGAGATCACCCATTTTTCTTAGGATCTCCCTCGGGACCTTGCCCTCCTCCTCCCATACTTCCCCGTGGGGTCGGACCTCGTTGATCACAAACTCGACGGTCTGGTCGTAGATGGCCTGTAGCTCGTCGGTCATGTAGGCGTTTCGATGGCGTAGCGAGTGCTGGGTTAGGGTCATGGCGTTCTCCTGTTGTTCTGGTTCGATCGGGGCGGATGGTTTTGCGAGCGGTCGTGGTCAGATGAGGTCTGGTTCGACGGTGCCGGGTCCGTCGGTGTCGAACGTGACCAGGACCTGATTGGAGTCGACCTGGTCACCCGGCTTGACCCTGATCTCGGCCACCGTGCCCGGTCCGGCCACCGGCAGGGAGTGCAACATCTTCATGGCCTCGATCACCACCACCACGTCGCCGGCCTTGACCTCGTCGCCGACAGCCACGATGACGTCCGCCACCACGGCCGGGAACGGGGCGATGACCGCGCCGGCGCTGCCACCCTCTCCCCCACCGGCCGGGGCCCAATGATCGGAGCGGTCGATGAGAGTGAAGGTGTGGGTGGCGCCGTTCACATTCACCGCCACGGATTTGGCGGTGACACTGGCGGCAAGATGGTTGCCTGCGGCGCCCTTGGTGTCGGCCACCGCGACCTCGACCACGGGACCGGTGTGGTGGGATAGGAACAAATGGTGGTGTGGTCGGTGAGGGGTAAGGGTGAACCCGGGCAGTGAATGCCATGGTCCGTGATCTCGGGCGGCTCGGGTGGCGCTGCGCCACACGGCGGCGGCCCGATGGGCGGCCGTCTCCACGTCCCGATCGGCGTCGAACGGAATCTCGGTCTCGTCGAGGAACCGGGTGGTGATCCGGCCCTCGATCAACTCCGGTCGGTCGACCAGCCAACGATGGAATCCGGTGTTGGTGGTGAGACCACCGATCACCAGCTGGTCAAGGGCCCGGCGCAGGCCGGCCAGCGCCGTTGTACGGTCCGATCCGCCGACGATCAGTTTGGCCACCATGGGGTCGTAATGGGGACTGATGACCGAGCCCCGGATCACGGCCGAATCCCAGCGAACCCCGTCGGGAATCTCGAGATGGCTCACCGTACCGATCTGGGGGGTGAAGCCTGCGGCCGGGTCCTCGGCGTTGACCCTGGCCTCGAAGGCGTGGCCGTCGATGGTGACGGCGTCCTGGTCGAGCGGCAGGGGCTGGCCCACGGCCGACCGCAATTGCAGCTCCACCAGGTCGAGCCCGGTGACATACTCGGTGACCGGGTGCTCCACCTGGAGCCGGGTGTTCATTTCCAGGAAGAAGAACGCGCCGGTGTTGTCGTCGACGATGAACTCCACCGTGCCGGCGGAGTCGTAACCGATGGAGGTTCCGAGGTCGCGGGCCCGGGACCGTAGACCGTTTCTGGTCTCGTCCGGGAGGTTTGGTGCCGGCGCCTCCTCGAGCAGCTTCTGGTAGCGGCGCTGGACCGAGCACTCCCGGGTGCCGAGGTCGATGACGGAACCATGCTTGTCACCCACGATCTGCACCTCGACGTGGCGGGGCCGGGTGATGTACCGCTCGACGATGACGTCCCCGTTACCGAAGGACCGTTCGGCCTCGGTTCGGGCTTCGTTCAGCTTGGCCATGAAGTCGGCGGGATCTTCGACGATGCGAATGCCTTTGCCGCCTCCCCCGGCGGCGGCCTTCACCAGCACCGGGTAGCCGATGTCATCGGCGGCGTCGGCCAGGTCGGCGGGATCCTGGGACCGGTCGAAACCGGGGATGATGGGTACCCCCGCTTCGTGGGCCAGGCGCCGGGCCGCCGTCTTGAGCCCCATGGACTCGATGGCCTCGGGGTGGGGACCGACCCAGATCAGACCGGCGTCGATCACGGCCCGGGCGAAGTCGGCGTTCTCCGATAGGAACCCGTACCCGGGATGGACGGCGGTGGCCCCTGATTCCGATGCCGCCTGCAGAAGGCGTTCGACGGAAAGATACGACTGGGACAGATCGGCCGGTCCGAGGCGAATCGACATGGCGGCCTCTGCCACGAACGGGGCATCGGCGTCGGGATCGCCGTAGACGGCGACAGTGGTCATGCCCAGTCGGTGAGCGGTTGCCAGTATTCGACGGGCGATCTCGCCCCGGTTGGCCACCAGGAGGGTCTGTTGGGTCAATCGGGCTGGCTCGGTCATCGGCTGGCCTTCGTTCCTGTCGTCGCTCTGTCGAGCGATTGTGGTCTCGATGGGTCTGTGGTCATCGCTGGTCGGTGATGGCGTCGGCGGCTACATGCGGTAGACCAGGGCCGGCCCGGGCGCTGGTTCGTCCTGTCGGGCGGCCAAGGCGAGGGCCAGACCGAGCACATCCCGGGTCTGCGCCGGATCGATCAGGCCATCGTCCCACAGCCTCGACGTGGCGTGGTAGGGATCGGATTGGGTCTCGTACTGGTGGCGGATCTCGGCCCGTATCGCCGCGATCTGGTCCTCGGTGGTCTCGGCTCCCTTGAGGCCGCCCAGTCGAATGTCGGTCAGCACGGTCTCCGCCGTGTCGGCGGCCATGGTGGCGATGCGGGAGTTGGGCCAGGCGAACAGCAGGCGGGGGTTGAAGCCCCGGCCGCACATGCCGTAGTTGCCGGCCCCGTAGGAGCCGCCGATCAACACGGTGTACCTGGGCACCGTGGCATTGGCCACCGCCGCCACCATCTTGGCTCCGTGTTTGGCGATACCCGCCGCCTCGGAGTCGGAGCCGACCATGTAGCCCGAGGTGTTCTGGAGGAATACCAGAGGGATGCGACGCTGTTCGCACAGCTCGATGAAATGGGTGGCTTTGAGGGCTGACTCGGAGAAGATGATGCCGTTGTTGGCGATGATCCCGACCAGATGGCCCCACCATCGGGCGAACCCACAGACGATGGAGGTTCCCCACTCCGGTTTGAACGGCCCGAACTTCGATCCGTCGACCAGCCGGGCGATGATCTCGACGGCGTCGAACGGAATTCGGTCGTCGGCCGACACGATGCCATACAACTCGGCCGGATCGTAGGCCGGCGGCTCCGGCTCCATCCAGTCCAGCCACGGTTGACGGTCGTCGATACGTCGCTGGTTTGTGGTGGCACAGATCTCCCGCAAGCGCCCATAGGCCTCGGCCTCGGTGGATGCCATGTAGTCGCTGACCCCCGACGTTCGGGTGTGGACCTCAGCCCCGCCCAGGTCGTCGGGTGAGATGATCTCACCGAGAGCCGCCTTGACGATGGGGGGTCCCCCGAGGAAGATGCGGCCGATCCCCTCGACCATGATGACCTCGTCGCTCAACGCCGGCACGTAGGCCCCCCCGGCCGTGCAGCCGCCGAGCACCACCGACAGCTGGGGCAGACCCTGGGCCGAAAGCCGGGCCTGGCGGTAGAACGACCCTCCGAAATGGTCCTTGTCGGGAAAGATCTCGTCCTGCAGCGGCAGGAAGGCGCCACCGGAGTCGACCAGGTAGATGACGCCCAGCCCGTTCTCGGCGGCAATGTCCTGGGCTCTGACGTGCTTCTTGATGGCCATGGGAACCAGCGACCCACCCTTCACCGTCGCATCGTTGGCGATGAACACGTAGGGCACGCCGTGGACCAGCCCGACGCCGGTGACGATGCCGGATCCCGGTACCTCGTTGTCGTACTGCCCCCAGCCGCTGAGCGTGGAGAACTCGACGAACGGGGTATCGGTATCGGTGACCATGTCGATCCGGTCCCGAACCATGATCTTGCCCCGTTCGAGGTGGCGCTCGATGCTGCGCTTCCGACCCGGACCGCCGTCGATGGCATAGTGCATGCGTTCGTTCAACGTGTCCAACATGGCCCGGTAGGCGGCCACATTGTCGGCGTAGACGGCCGAACCGGTGTCGATCTTGGAATGGATGCGTTTCAACTGTCGGTCCTCACTGTGCCCGGTGGTTGTGTCCTGCCAGGGATCGCTGATCGGCCACCCCGTACCAGAACTGGTCGGCCACCAACGCCGCGAACTCGTCGATGTTTCCCCGCTCGGCGTCGAGCCATTCGACCGAGGCGTTCATGGCACCGAACAGAGCCAGGCGAAGCATGGAGATCTCCTTTCGATCCCGACTTGGCAGCAAGGATGCCAGAAGCTCGGTCCACTGCCGCTCATAGTCGTCGCGAAGCGGCACCACGGCCCTCCTTACCGACTCCGGGGCGGTGCGGAACAAGGTGACGTGAGCTGCGGTATAAGGCCGATTCCCGTGGAGGGCCCTCAGGTGTGCGGCGACATGATCGGTCAGGTGGGCGAATGCGATCTCGTGGTCGTGGTCCGGACCGGACGGCGGCGCCCCGGCGCCGGGCCCGCCGTCGTTGTGGAGTCGGCGGGCAGCGGCCTCGAAGGCTTCGACCATGCAGATCATTCCCCGCTCGAGGATGGCGATGAGCAGGGCCTCCTTGGATTCGAAATGGTAGTAGAGCGATCCGGCCTTCATTCCCGCCCCGGAGGCCACATCCCGAAGCGAGGTCTCGACATAGCCCGACTCCAGGAAGCGCCGAGCCGCCTCATCGAGGATGCGCTGTCGACCGTCACCGGAGGGTTCCGAGGTGCGCCGACCACCCTGGCGCTTCGTTTCCACCGCTGATCGGGCCGATCCCATGGTCCGTACTCTAGCCCATTCATCCTTGCCTAACAAACGTTAGGTAGGCACTCAGGGCGTGGAGGGATGCAACACCCACACCGGTTGACCTTCGGTCCCGACAGGAATCTGTTCGTTCGGCAATGGCACACCAGCGATGTGCTCCGTTACGACGGTCGAACCGGTGCCGCCAAACCGGCGCAGGGGGAGCGTGGCCGCCTACCAGGCCGAAACCGTTGCCGTCTACGCGATCCGCCAATGGCCGGCCCTCAAACCCGAACCCGAACCCGACCTCGGGCGCCCCCGGGGCCGAAGGCCACCCTGGTGTTGAACGGACCCGGCTGCCCGGCCACGAAGACGGCTCCGGTGTTCCACCGAGCGAGAAACAACCGACTAATCCTCCAAAACAGGTAACATAATGGCTTGTCTATCAAACGTACGTTTGCTACCCGGAAGGCATGACCGACGGCGGGTTGCCACCAGAACCACACAGCGACCATCTGACGCCGTTGGAGACCGCTCCCGATGCGATGGTGGCAACCGGCGTCGACTGCCTCTCCGTGGCCGAGCTGCTGGACCGGGCCTGCCGACTGCAACGGTTGACGGCCCGGCTCGACGCCGTACGAGCCACCGTGTTGGCCGCCGCCGACTCGGCGTCGGAAGCGCCAGGCGTGCTGCGCGAACTCGGGTTCCGCAACGCCTCACAAATTTTGCCCGCCACCAACGGGGCACCGGCCCGGGAGATCCACACCACCGCCCGCACCGGGCAATGGCTGGACCAGTTCCCGATCTTCGCCCAAGCGGCCGCCGACGGGGTGTTGACCCTGCGACACCTACGGGAGCTGAAATCACTGGATACACCCGACCGCCGAGACGCCCTCGTCGCCTCACAGCACGAGCTGGTGGCCGCGGCTCAGGGCAATGACTTTGTGGAGTTCACCAACCGGGTCACCGTCTGGTTGATCAACCACACCACGTCCGACGAGGTGCAAGAGCAGGTCAAGAAGACCTCCTGCACCTGGAACACCAACACCGACGGATCCATCGACGGCAGGTTCCACCTCGACCCGCTGTCAGCCGCTGCGGTGGGCACCGCACTCGGTGATGAGATGCAGCGCCTCTTCCGTCAACAATCCGAAGGTGACGGCAAAGCCGACAACATCCACCGCCGGCGGGGACAAGCCCTGGTCGGCCTGATCGTTGGTGGGGCCGAAGCCCCGGGGGTCGGCCACCACCACCCCGCTGGTGAATCTGGTGATCGGCCAGAAGGTCTTGGAGAACTTCCTGGAGCGATATCTGGACCCGGACTCCGTATGGCCTTTCTTCGCACGTCCAACCCGAGTTTGCCTGCGGCGAACTCGCCCACTCGACGCTGGATCCTTCGATGTTTGCCGCAGGCAAACTCGGGTTTGCCGGGCAACGCCCGGCAAAACTGTGATCCCGACAACAAATGGAAGGCGAGTTTGGCTCAGCCAAACTCGGGGTGGCGTCCACACGGCGACCTCGTGGCCTGAATAAAGCGACAGCGAGCACTCCGCTCCACACCTGAACCTTGACAATCGAATAGGCCGGGCCGAGACCGGACCGCGGGACGGATGAGCCCTGGGCCTGGACACCCGCGCCAACCACACCCTCCCAAGGACAACCTCCCCGGTCGTCACATCTAGGCCGGAACCGGCTCGGTGTTCCAGGCCTCGTAGCCCCCGATGATGTCCGAGACGTCGGAGAAGCCGGCCTGGCGCAGCAGGCTGGCCGCCACCGATGACCGGTAGCCGCCGGCACAGAACACCACGGTGGGCTTGCCGGGCTCGAGTTCATCGGTCCGCTTGGGCAGCTGGGTGACCGGGATCATGGTCGCCCCCTCGATGGTGCCCAGGGAGAACTCGCCCTCGTTGCGGACGTCGACAAGCTGGAGGTCCTCGATCTCGGCACCCCGCTGGCGGAACTCGGTGGCGGTCAGGCGGGACGCTTTTCGGACCCGATCCGGGTTCTCGACCATGACCTGGAGCGGTGACGCGAGATGGCCGACGACACGGTCGAATCCGATCCGAGCCAGACGGTTCTTGGCCTCCAGCTCGAAGCCGTCCTCGACCACGAGCACGATGTCGACATCGGAGGGAACAACCGATCCGGCGAATTCGGCGTACCGACCCTCGAGACCGACGTTGATGGAACCGGCCAGGTGCCCAAGGGCGAAATCCTCGGGGGTGCGACCGTCGATGACCATGGCTCCGCCTGCCACCAATTCGTCGAAGGCGGCCAAATCGAGGGCATCCGGCATCGCCGTTTCGTCCAGCAGCTCACGCTCCTGGCGGTTGAGGATGGCGTCGTAGACGAAGTAGTCGGGAGCCGGCGGCTGACCCTCGGTCACCATGTCCATGAACGTTGCCTTGTCCGGAGCCAGCAGGGCGTAGTTGGTGGCCTTCTGCTCACCCATGGTCGACGACTTCTCGGTTGACAGGTTCTTGCCGCAGGCCGACCCGGCGCCGTGGGCCGGGAACACCCGGGTGGCGTCGGGAAGGGGCATGAGCTTGTTGTGGAGGCTGTCGTACAGCTTGTCGGCCAGCTCCTCCCGGGTGAAGCCGATCGAGGCCAGGAGATCGGGGCGACCGACGTCGCCGATGAACAGCGTGTCACCGGTGAGCACGCCGTAGGGTGCCTCGTCGTCGGGCTTCTCCCACACGACGATGCTCATCGACTCCGGGGTGTGTCCCGGGGTGTGCAGAATCTCCAGGGTGACGTCGCCCAGCGAGTACTTCTCGCCGTCGGCGAATTTGCGGGCGGCGAACTCGGGCTCGGCCACCGCCGAGAAGCCGATTTCGGCCCCGGTGGCTTCGGCCAGCTCCAGGTGGCCGGACAGGAAGTCGGCGTGGAAGTGGGTCTCGAACACAAGCTCGATGGTGAGACCTGCGGCCTCGGCGTCTCGCACATACTCGTCGATGTCCCGCCTGGGGTCGACGACGACGGCTCGACCCGTGGACTCATCACCGATCAGGTACGAGGCTTGGGAAAGACAGTCAAGGTAGTACTGGGTGAAAATCATTGGTTTGGCTCTTTCTCGAAGTGGACGGGGCGTGGTTTCGGGTTGAGATCGGGGCCGGCCGGCAGCGGACGAGTCAGGTGTTCGGGTTGAAGGCCAGCATTCCGCCGGTCAGGTTCGTCACGTCGGCGAAGCCGTTGGCGCTGAGATAATCGGCGGCCTGGCCGCTTCGGGCACCGCTTCGGCACAGCAGGACCACGGGTCGACCGGGGTCCAGCTCGCCGAGGCGGTTCGGGAGCTCACCCACGGGGATGTTGACGGCTCCGGGGATTGTCCCCAAGGCCACCTCGCCCGGCTCCCGAACATCGATCAGCTGACCGTTGTCGCCGAGGGCGCGGCGATAGTCGTTGACCGGGACTTCACTCCAGGCCTTTGTCCTGTTGAACGACAGTCCGAACGGCATCAGCCGACCTCCGATCGCTTCGATTGTCCGGTATTCACGGTTTTGGTAGACATGTGCTCTCCTGCTCGAGAGGGTTGTCGGGTTGACGGGGATTAGACAGGTTCGGGATGGCGTTCGTCGATGCCGGCCGCAACCTGGTCGGCCGGCGCGGCCGACCGGGTGGTGATGGCACGAATGGCTTCGTAGGTCGAGGCGTGAATCCGGGTTTCGAGTCGGTCCCAGATTCCGCTGCGGCGCAGCACATCCCGGACCGGCCCCTTCACTCCGGAAAGGTGTAGGCTCACTCCTCGTTCCTCGAGCTCGGTGAGGACCTCGCCAAACATCTCGACCCCGGTGGCGTCGATGTCGTTGATACCGGAGGCGTCGAGCACGAGCGCCCCTTCGCCCGCCACCTCGGCTTCACGCAGCAGCAGCTTCTTGATGTTCACGGCGTTGACAAACGACAGGGCGGCGTCGATTCGAATGATGTGGGCTTCGGCGTCGACCTCGGCCTCGGGGAATCGATCGAGATTGCGATAGTTGGTCGTGCCCTGAACGTGACCGAGCACTGCGGTGTGAGGGGTGGACATCCGGGCGAAGACGACGAGCATCGATGCCACCACGGCGACACCGATGCCGATCTCGATACCGAGGACCAGCGTGGCCAGGAAGGCCGTTCCAAGGCCGACCAGGTCGGTCCGCTTGACCTTGGCGATGTGTCGCATCTCGGCGATGTCGACCAGGCCGACGACGGCCGCGATGATGATGGCCCCGAGAGCGGCGTTGGGGAGGGAACGGAACAGCGGTGTCAGAAAGGCGATGGTGGCCAGCACGATACCGGCGGTGATGATGGAGGCCAGCGGGGTCCTGGCTCCGGCGTTGTCGTTGACCGCGGTGCGGGAGAATCCGCCGGTGACCGGATAGCCACCGAATACGCCGGCAGCGAGGTTGGCGGCGCCGAGCCCGATCAGCTCGCCGTTGGCTTCGACATCGTAGCGGTGGCGGCGGGCATAGACCTTGGCGACGGCGATCGACTCCATGAACCCGACAATCGTGATGACCAGTGCGGTGGGAAGAAGATTGGCGACAAGAGAACCGCTGAATTCCGGAAGGGCGAACATGGGCAGGGAGTCGGGGATGTCACCCACCACACTGACCCCTCGGGACTCGAGGTCGAACAGCTCGACGGCGATGATGGAGCCGACCACGACGACCAGGGCGCCCGGCACCAGCCTGAACCAGCGCTTGAGCGCGAACAAGGTGATCAGACCGGTGGCCCCCACGATCAAGGTCGGAACGTTCACCTCGCCCAGCAGCCTTCCGACCTCGATGACCGTCTCGTAGAAGTGCTCGGTCCGGGGAGGCGAGATACCGAGCAGGTGCTTGACCTGCGAGAATCCGATGATGATGGCGGCTGCGGCGGTGAACCCGACCAGCACCGAGTGGGAGAGGAAGTTGACCAGGAACCCGAGCCGACCCAGCCCGAGGATCAGATGGACCAGACCGACGAGCAAGGCCAGGAGGGCGGCGGCGGCCAGGTAGCCGGCGGTACCTTCCTCGACCAGCGGAGCCAGCGCCGACGCCGTGAGCAACGACACGATGGCCACGGGGCCGACGGCCAGCTGGCGGGATGTGCCGAACACGGCATAGACCAGCACGGGAATGGTCGAGGCGTAGAGGCCGACCTCAGGAGGAAGCCCGGCCAGCAGGGCATAAGCCATGGCCTGAGGTACGAGCATGGCTCCGACCGTCAGGCCGGCGGCCAGATCGGACCGGAGGTCGGAACGCCGATACGCCGGCGCCCACTGAAGGATCGGCAGCACTTTCGCGAACCGTACTTTCGACGCTGGGTTCATATGACCGAATATACGTACATTTAACCGGAGTGTCAACCTGGGGGCCTCACATGGCCACGGGTCGCACGCTGCGGCGCGCCGCCGGTGACGATGAGAGGCCCCGATCGGGCGTTTCTAGGCCCGGCCCTTGAGCATCATGTTCCAATACAGGAAGGGAAGGCCATAGCGCTTCAGATACCACATATCCCTGCGGGGCTTGGTGGTGTTGATGAGGGGAATGGATGGCGCCGGCTCACCTGTGTAGTCGAACTCGGCAAGCAGCATGGCCGACCTCGACGTGGTCAACGGGCACGACGAGTAGCCCTTGTACTGATGGCTGAGCGGTCGACCGGCCAGATGGTCGAGTACGTTGGCCACCACCACCGGCGCCTGTTTGCGGACCGCGGCTCCGGTCTTGGAGTTGGGCGTCGAGCCGGCATCGCCCAGGGCGAAGACATTGGGGTAGCGCACGTGCTGGTGGCTGTGCTTGTCCACCTCGACGTAGCCGGTGGCATCCCCGGCCGACAGCGGGCTCTGCTTGATCCAGTCAGGTGCCGATTGATGGGGAACCACGTGCATCACGTCATAGGGCAGGGTGAAATTCGATCCGGTCTCGTCCATGGGCCGAAACATCGCCTTACGACCGGCCACATCAACGGACTCCAGCTCGGCCTTGGTATGGAGGTTGATGCCGTAGTCGGCAATGACCTCGTCGAGTGCGTCGGCGAAGACCGGCACACCGAAGATCCGGGGAGTCGGCACCACGAGGTGCACGTCGATGTCGTCGAGTACGCCTTCGGACCGCCAGTAGTCGCATGCCAGGTACGCAATCTTCTGCGGCGCTCCACCACACTTGATTGGTCCGCTGGGCATGGTGAACACCGCGGTTCCGCTCGTGGTGGAACGAATGAAGTCCCAGGTCTTGGGAGCCAAATCGAAACGGTAGTTGGACGAGACGCCGTCCTTGCCGAGGGTGTCGGCGACACCGGGGATCTTGTCCCAGTCGAGTTGAATACCGGGACAGACGATCAGGACGTCATAGCCGGCGTTCCTTCCGGTGGCGGTGTGTACGAGGTTGTTGTCGGGGTCGAAGCCGGTTGCCGCGTCCCGGATCCAGGTCACGCCGTCAGGCATGACCGACGACTCGGCTCGACGGCTCTCACTGGCGGGGGCGACGCCTCCACCGACGAGGGTCCACAAGGGCTGGTAGTAGTGATCCTCCGACGGCTCGATGATGGCGATCGAACCGACCTTGCCGTGGAGACGGGCGGCCACCGAGATACCGGCGGTTCCCCCTCCGATGATCAGAACCTGGTGGTGGGATGTGGTGGCCATGAGCGGTCCCCTTGTGCTAGTCGTTGTGCGTTGTTGTTGTCGACGGTCGAGGTTTGGCCAGGCGCAGCACGAGTTGGCGACTCGCCGAGCCTTTGCCCTCTAAATGTACGGTCTTTCGGACTCAGGGTCAAGGGACCAACGTCCCGGCCACATATCCACGCCCTAGCGAGCGTCGGGGCGGAGTTCGGATCTGGTTCCCGTCGACCAGTCGGTGACAAATCGATAGCGGTCGCCCCGTATCACCGTGGTACGCCACTCGATGGGCTGACCGTCGCGGCAGCTTCGGCGTTCCAGGAAGAAGGCGGCATCGGATTTCGACAGCTCGAGCAGCTTGCGATCCCCCGCACTGGGAATGATGGGCGTCAGGCGCTCCCATCCCTGGTTGGGGACCGGTGCCCCGATGTTGGCCAGCTCGTCGTACAACGCGGTATGGCTGAAGTCGACGGTCAGCAGCGGTTCGGCGAACGATCGTGGCAGCCACGCCCGGTCGACCGCCAGTGGTGAACCTCCGGCGCATCGCAGCCGTTCCAGCAACAGAAACTCGGCATTCTCGTCCGTTTCCAGATGGCTGGCGGCAATGGTGTCGGTGACGATCTCGAGACGCAACACCTTGCTGGCCTGCTCGACCCCTGTTGACTCCACCGATTGAAACAGGCTGTACAGCGTGCCCAACGACTGCTCGAATTCGGACCGGTTGACGACGGTTCCCCGTCCACGCTCCCGCTTGAGCAGGCCGGTCTTGTTCAGGTGGCGCACCGCTTCGCGGACCGTGTGCCGGCTGACGCCGTAGGTCTCAGTGAGCTGCAGATCGGTGGGAAAGCCGTGCTCGAACTCGCCGGTGTCGAGCCGACGCCTCAGCTCGTGTTCCAGCTGCGCCCACAACGGCATGGGACTTGTTCGGTCCAGCGGGGTGACGGTCATGGCTACCTCCGGTGGTCCGGCGGACGATCGAGCGGGACACTCCAGGAGAGCTCAGCCGGTACACCCACCGGAACCTTTTTCATCCGTACTACCCAAACTTACCCCAGATTTGTCCGGAGGTCCAGTCATCATGAAGTTTTCCTGCTAGAAGTCGTGTGGCCCCGGGTAGAGTTCCCGTATGCGCCCCACTGCCACCCACCCGGCCCCGTCGAGCATCGTCGGGGCGACGAGTCGAGTCCGCTCCACATTGGCCGGAGCCGTGCTGGCCATGATGCTCCTCCTGCCCATCGCCGCTTGCGGCAACGGAGACGAATCAGTCGATCAGGCCGCCACCACCTCGGCCGCAACCGAGGCGTCGATCCAGGTGGTGGATCCCGACGTTGCGCTCGAGTTGGTGGAGAATCCGCCCGGAGCCCTCATGATCATCGACGTGCGAACACCAGAGGAATTCGAGGCCGGCCACCTGGCCGACGCAGTACTGATCGACATCTACCGAGACGACTTCACTCAGCAACTCGATGCCCTCGACCGCACTACTCCGTACGTGATCTACTGCCGATCGGGCAATCGCAGCGAGCAGGCACGCCAGATCATGGTCGATCTCGGGTTCCGCGACGTAACCGACATCGCCGGTGGTTACCAAGCGTGGGAGGCCGCGGGCCATCCCACGGTTCAGTAGAGCGGATCCGCCTACACCCCCGAGAAGCCCGGCTTCAAGTACAGGATGACCCGCGGCCCAAGGACGGCCCGATGACCGAGCGTCGAATCGGCTGGGCCTTCGTCGCCGTGCAGGCCGTGCTCCTGGTGGTGCTTGTCCTTGCTCCCGACGCCGACCATTGGCCCACGGGGGGTGCCGTGAGGATCGGCTCGGCCTTGCTCGTGGGTGCGGGCCTGACCGTCATGGTGGTTGCCGCCCTGGGGCTCGGCTCGGCGCTCACCCCCACCCCGGTGCCGAGAAGCTCGGGACAGCTGGCCACCCAGGGACTCTACCGCTACTGCCGTCACCCCATCTACAGCGGGATCCTGATCATCGTCGCCGGGTTGGTGATCGATTCCGGCAACCTGTGGTCGGTCATCGTCGGCGCAATCACCGTGACCTTCTTCAACGCCAAGGCGTCGTGGGAAGAGACGCGGCTCACTCGGCACTTTCCCGGCTACTCGGCCTACGCCGCCACCACCCCGCGATTCCTTCCCCGCATCCGGGGGCGAACGGGTCACCGAGATCCGAAGCCCAGTCCCTAGTGCCGGCCGCGGTCGGGGTCGTCGCCGAGGGACGACCGGAACCGGCGGGCTCAGGCCACGATGCCCTCGGCCCGCAGCCGTTCAAGGTCGGCGCCCTCGAGGCCAAGCCGGCCCAGCACGGTGTCGGTGTCGGCCCCGACCTCGGGCGCCGGTCCGTTGGGACGCACGTCGGCACCGATGACCTGGACCGGTGAGGCCACGGTCTCCAAGCCCGTCGATCCGGACGGATCGAGGGGCGGGAAGAGGTCGTTGGCTCGAGCCTGGGGATCGTCGACCAGTTCGGGAACCGTCTGGGTCGGGCCCCAGATCAAACCATGCTCGTCGAAGACCCTGCCCCACTCCTCCGCCGTCCTGGTCACCATGATGGCGTCGACCCGGTCGATCAATTCGGCCATGTTCCGGTAACGGCTCTTGCCGGTGGCGAATCGCTGATCGGAGGCCAGCTCGGGGGCGGCGATGGCGTCGCAGAACCGGGGCCACCACGAGTGGGCCGGCATATTGACCACCAACCACCGGTCATCGGCTGTGGGGAAGGCGTTGTTCAGAGCATTCACCTGCTGGTAGCGGTTGCGACGTCGGGGTTGATGGCGATCGATCAGCGAGATCGACACGTCGGAGGCGATGGCCCACACCGCAGTGCCCAACAGGCTGGCTTCCACCACCTGGAATTCCCCGGTGTGTTCGGCCAGACGAAGGCCGGCCAGTATCGAAGCCAGAAAGGCCAATCCCGTGGTGTGATCACCCATGGCCGGGGGCAGCGTGGGTGGGCTGCCGTCGACCGGGCTGCCGCCCAGGTTGCTGATGGCGCCCCGGCCGAAGAAGGCAGTGACGTCGTAGCCGGGTCGATCGGCCTCGTCACCCGCCGTTCCGTATCCGGTGAGGGTGGCGTGGACCAGGCGGGGGTTCCTGACCCGCAGGCTCTCGGTATCGAAGCCATACCGCTGCTGGCGGCTGGGCAGCATATTGCACACGAAGACCTCGGCGTGGGCCACCAGTCGCTGCACAAGCTCCGCCCCCTCGGCCTTGGTGATGTCGATCACCACCGAGCGTTTGCCCCGGTTGTCGGCATGGAATGAGGCGTCGAAACCTTTGCCTTCCCCGTCGTCGACCTTGGGCGGTCGCATCATGCCCCGGTACGGGTCACCGTCCGGCGGTTCAATCTTGATGACCTCGGCTCCAAGATCGGCCATCATCGCCCCGGCGCTGGGAGCGGCCACCCAGCTCGCGACCTCGATCACGGTCACACCGTCGAGTGGACGACGCGGCCGCCGTTCGACTCCGGTCGACGGTGCCTCGGTCGAGGATTCGTTGGGCATGGACGGCTGGGTCACGGTGATGATTATGTCAGCTCGTCCAGCGGTGGACCGAAACCACCACCGCCCGGTGTGTGGATCTCGAACCGATCGCCGGGCTCGGCCGACAGTTGAACCGAGGCTGGAAGATCCTCACTGGTGCCATCGGCTCGGATAACCCGGTTGACACCGACCGAGCCCGGTTGGCCTCCGTCCATCCCGTACGGCGGTATCCGACGCCGCCCGGCCAGGACGTTGATCTCCACCGACTCGGCGAAACGAACCCGTCGCACCACCCCGTCGCCGCCCCGGTGGGTGCCCGCTCCCCCGCTGCCGGCTCGAACGTGGAAGGTCTCGAGCACCACAGGGAGGCGCCATTCCAGCACCTCGGGATCGGTGAGCCGGGAGTTGGTCATGTGGGTGTGCACTGCGCTGCAACCGTCGGCTTGGGCCGTGGCACCCGCTCCACCACAGATGGTCTCGTAGTACTGGTACCGCTCGTTGCCCCAGATGAAGTTGTTCATCGTCCCCTGGGCCGCCCCCATGACCCCGAGCGCACCGAACAGTGTGTCGACGATGACCTGGCTGGTCTCCACATTGCCGGCGATGACGGCCGCCGGGTAGCGGGGATTGATCATGGAGTCGGGGGGCAACACCAGCCTCAGCGGTTTCATGCAACCGGCGTTCAGGGGGATGTCATCGTCGACCATGCACCGGAACACATAGAGCACTGCGGCATGGGCGATGGACGACGGGGCGTTGAAGTTGCCGGGATGGGTGGGGCTGGTGCCGGTGAAGTCGATGACGGCCGATCGCTCGCCATGATCGACCGTGATCGCGACCGACACCTGGGAGCCATCGTCCATGGCATAGGAGAACGACGAATCGGTCAAGGCGTCGATGACCCGACGTACCGACTCCTCGGCGTTGTCCTTCACGTAGCCCATGTAGGCGTGGACCACGTCCAGGCCGTAATGATCGACGACACGACGTAGCTCGGTCGTACCCTTCTCGCACGCCGCCACCTGGGCCTTGAGATCGGCGATGTTCTGGTCGGGGTTCCGGGCCGGATACCGGGCCGAGGTCAGCAGCCGGCGAATGTGGTCGGTCCGGAATCGCCCGCCCTCCACCAGTACCTCGTTGTCCAGCAACACCCCTTCCTCCTCCACCGAGGTGGAGTCGGCGGGAGCCGAACCCGGGACCCGGCCTCCGATGTCGGCATGGTGTCCCCGGGAGGCGACGAAGAAAATGGGCCTGGACCCGGTGGAGCCTGCAGGCCGAAACTCGCTAAGGTCCGCCTCCGGCGAACCGGCACCAGCCTCAACCCACACACCGGACTCACCGCCACCGACGTTTGGGCCCACAGGCCGAAACTCGCTAAGGTCCGCCTCCGGCGAACCGGCACCAGCCTCAGCCCACACACCCGACTCACCGCCACCGACGTTTGGGCCCACAGGCCGAAACTCGCTAAGGTCCGCCTCCGGCGGACCGGCAAAGATCGGCTTGATCACCGTGATGTCGGGTAGATGGGTTCCCCCGTTGTAGGGGGCGTTCATGACGTACACGTCGCCCGGTTTCATGTCGGGATTGTGGGCGATGATCGACTTGATGGACTCGCTCATAGAGCCCAGGTGGACGGGCATATGGGGGGCGTTGGCGATGAGATCACCGGCCGGGTCGAAAACGGCGCACGAGAAGTCGAGACGCTCCTTGATGTTGACCGACACAGCTGTGTTCTCCAGTACCACCCCCATCTGCTCGGCGATGTGCATGAACAGGTTGTTGAAGATCTCGACCTGAACCGGATCCACCGTGCCGGCATCGACGTCGACATGGTCGTCACGAGGCACGGTCCGACGAAGAATCAGATCACGGCCGTCGGTCACCGTGGCCCGCCATCCCGGCTCCACCACCGTGGTGGCCGTCGGCTCGACGATGACGGCGGGACCGTCGACGGTGTAGCCAGGCGGCAAACGACTCCGATCGAGGAACGGTGCCGGCACTCGACGGCCCCCGGCCACGATCTCGTAGCGGCCGAGCACAGGACCGGCGCGTCGAGGCAACGCCTCCGTGTGGTCGGTGAGCCATCTGTCGTCCAGACGAGCCCCCGCCCCCACCGTCTCCACCTGGATGGACTCCACGATCAGTTGGCTTTCCGGGGAGATGAATCCGAACCGGCTTCGATGGTCGGCCTCGAACGCGGCCGTCATTCCAGCCGCCGCTGCAGCCGGTACAAGCAGAGCCGTGTCGGATCCGGCGTAGCGCATCCGTACCCGTCGGTGGGTAGTGATGTCCTCGGGTGTCACCCCTTGGGCCATCACCTGGTGCCGGCCGGCCTCCACCAGTTCCTGCCACCGGCCATCGAGACGGGCCAGCACCTCGTCATCGAGCGGCTCGTCCACCGCCTCCTCGTCGAGGTGACGAACGTCGGCCACACCGATTCCCACGGCCGAGAGCACACCGGCGTAGGGATGCAGCATCACGGTCTCGACCCCGAGTCGATCAGCCACCAGGCAGGCATGCTGGCCCCCGGCCCCGCCGAAACAGACCAGGGTGTAGTCCGATGTGTCGTATCCCCGCTGGATGGAGATCTTCTTGATGGCGTTGGCCATGTTCTCGACCGCGATGGAGAGGAAGCCCTCGGCCACGGACTCCGGTGTTTGGTCCCGATCGGTCTCGGCCACCACCCGTCGAGTCATGGTGTGGAAACGCTCTTCGACCACTGCGTCGTCCAGGGGCTGGTCACCATCGGGCCCGAACACGGCGGGAAAAACTCGGGTCGAAGTCGACCCAGCAGGACATTGCAGTCGGTGATGGCCAACGGACCGTCGTTTCCGTAGCAGGCCGGGCCGGGATCGGCGCCGGCCGAGTCGGGACCGACCCGCATTCGGGAGCCGTCGAAGTGGAGAACCGAACCACCGCCGGCGGCCACGGTGTGAATGTGGATCATGGGGGCCCGGACTCGGAAACCGGCAACCTCGGACTCGGTGGTCCGTTCCAGCTCGCCTGCAAAGTGGGAGACATCGGTCGAGGTGCCGCCCATGTCGAACCCGATGAGCTTCTCGAAACCGGCTGACTTCGCAGTGACGACCATGCCGACCACGCCGCCGGCCGGACCCGACAGCAAGGCATCCTTACCTCGAAACCGATGAGCCTCGGTCAGACCGCCATTGGACTGCATGAACATCAGACGTCCCCCGCCGGTATCGAGCGTGCTTCCCACCCGATCGACGTAGCGTCTGAGAATGGGCGAGAGATAGGCGTCGACCACGGTGGTGTCACCCCGGGACACCAGCTTCATCAGCGGGCTCACCTCGTGACTGACCGACACTTGGGAGAACCCCGCCTCCCGGGCCAGCTCGGCCAGGCGTTGCTCGTGTTCGGGATAGCGATAGCCGTGCATCAGGCAGATGGCTGCGGCCCGGCAGCCGGCCTCCTTGGCCCGGCGCAACTCCGTGGCCACGCCTCTTTGGCCCGCCGCGCTCAGGGGCTGGATGACCTCGCCGTGAGCCCCCGTACGCTCGTCGACCTCGATGACCCTCTGATAGATCATCTCCGGCACAACGATGTCGAGATCGAACAGCCGGGGCCGGGCCTGATAGCCGATGCGAAGGGCGTCACCAAAGCCCCGCGTGGTGATCAGCACCGTGGGTTCACCCTTGTGTTCGAGTAGGGCGTTGGTCGCCACCGTGGTACCCATCTTGACCGTGTCGATCCGTGCGGCCGGGATGGACTCGTCGGCGTCCAGGCCGAGCAGCTCCCGAATGCCATGCGTGGCGGCATCGGCATACCGCCGCTGGTTGTCGGACAGCAGCTTGTGGGTGACCGTCCGACCGTCGGGCCGTCGGGCCACGATGTCGGTGAACGTGCCGCCCCGATCGATCCAGAACTGCCAGCCGGCCATGGCCCCACGCTACCTCGGGGTCACGACCGCAGCGGTCCGGCGCTGGACACCGGTCGCCTTCGGCGAGACAACCGGCGATCAGCCGGCCGCCGATCAGCAGATGCTGCCGACGCCAATCCGGTGGGCTAGTATCCGCCCCCGATGACAGGAACAGACCAGAACGCAAGGTCAAGACCCGATTCGGCCGCCGAGTCGATCCCGATCTCGGTTTCGGAGGCCGTGGATCGACGCATGTCGTGCCGGGCCTTCCTCGACACTCCGGTGCCCGACGAGGTGATCGCCGAGCTGCTGGCGAAATCCAGCCGGGCCCCGTCGGGGGGCAATGTCCAGCCGTGGAAGATCTACATCATCAACGGTGAGACGATGAACCGGTTCCGCAAGAGGGTGGCCGAGACCGACATCGAACCCCCGGGCTACGACATCTACCCGGCCAAGCTGTGGGAACCGCATCGCACCGCCCGCTTCGAGCTGGGCGAGCAGATGTACGCCCTTCTGGGTATCGCTCGGGAGGACAAGGCCGGCCGGCTGGAGCGTATGGCCGAGAACTACAACTTCTTCGGGGCGCCGGCCGCCCTGTTCTGTTTCCTCGACGAGCGCATGCTGCCACCCCAATGGTCGGATTGCGGCATGTTCCTCCAGACATTCATGCTGCTGGCGGTCGAGGCCGGGTTGGCCACCTGCCCCCAGGAGATCTGGACCACCCGGTCCCGCCTGGTCGCCGACTTCGTCGGCGCCCCCGACGAGTTGATGCTGTTCTGCGGTATGGCCATCGGCCACCCCGACACCGATCACCCGGTCAATCAACTGCGCGCGGACCGACTGCCGCTCGACCAGTTCGTGACCTGGGTCGACTAGGTATCGGATCGAACGGCACGCGGCCATGGGCGATGCCGCGACCCGACAGGTCTACGAGACGAAGGCCGCGGACTGGATCGCCCGCCGGCGACCCGGGAACCGGGACCTGGTGGCGTGGGTCGAGGCTCATCGACAACCGGGACCGGTGGTCGACGTGGGCTGCGGTCCCGGATGGCATCTCGACCACCTGACGCCACCGCGGCTCGGCCTCGATCTGACCGGTGCCATGCTGAACCGGGCCCGGAGCCGGGGGCCAACGGTGATGTTGGTGCAAGCCGACGTGGCCCGCCTTCCCTTTCCACCTCGTTCCCTGGGCGGGGCGATCGCCAGCCGGGTCCACACCCATCTGCCCCGGGTCGACAATCCTCTGGCCCTGGCCGAACTCCATCGGGCGCTGTTACCCGAGGCGCCGGTGTTCTTTCATCTGCTCGGTGACCGATGGGGCACCGAGTTCCGCGGCGGTGGCGAGTTCGCCGGGCGGCTGTTCAGCGGTTGGTCCCGGGCCGACCTCGACGATCTCCTGACCGGTGCCGGTTTCGCCGTCACCCGGATGGTTTCGACGGAGGGAGACGACGACCATCTCGTGCTGGCCCGTCGGGCCGTCACCCTGCCCGATACGGTCGGACCGAACATGGGGCTGCTCGTCTGCGGTCTCAATCCCAGCGTGTACTCGGCCGAGGTCGGGGTGGGCTTCGGTCGACCGGGAAACCGGTTCTGGCCCGCAGCCGTGGCCGCCGGCCTGGTGAGCAACTCCTTCGACCCCTACCACGCAATCCGTCACCACGGGATCGGTATGACCGACCTGGTCAAGCGGCCGACCCGACGGGCGGCCGAGCTGTCGACCGAGGAGTACGAGTTGGGTCTGGCCCGGGTGGAGCGTCTGGTCCGGTGGCTGCAACCGGCCGCGGTCTGTTTCGTCGGCCTGGCCGGATGGCGGGCGGTCCGTGACCGCACCGCCGAGGCCGGCGTGCAGGCGAACGGTCTGGGAGGTCGCCCCGTCTACCTGATGCCCAGCACCAGCGGACTCAACGCCCACAGCACTCTCAGCGACTTGACCGCCCATCTCGTGGCCGCCCGAGCTCTCGGCGTTCGATCCTAGCTACGGCGGCAGCCGGACCTTCCCGGCAGTTGTCGTGGATGCCCCGGACCCGACCGGCTCACTCCGTCCGTGGTTGGACTCGGTAGACGCAGCGCTCGTCACCCGACAGCAGGTGCTGCTCCCGGGTCACGGTCACGGTCGATCCGAGGACCGTCCGGAACAGCTCGAGCTCGGAGCGGCACAGCCCCTGGCAGGCCCGGGCGGCGTCACAGACCGGGCAGTGATGCTCGATCAGGAGTCGGCCCCGGCCGTCATCGGCGTCGACCACCTCGGCCATGTAGCCTTCGTCGGAACGTACGCCGGCCAGCGCGTCGAGTGGATCGGCAACGTCGGCCAGGCGGGCCCTGTAGTCATCGACCTGCTGCGCCGTGCGGGCGGCCATGATGGCTTCCAGTCCCTCCTCCCCCACCGTCGAGCGGATCGAGTCGATCAACGAGACCGTGAGGTCGGCGTGCCGGTCGGGGAACAGATCGATGGCCAAGTCGGTCATCGACCATTCGACCGGCGGTCGACCGGCTCCCGCTGCGGCTCGGGGCGATGACCGGACCAGACCGTGGTCGGCCAGCTCGACCAGGTGCTGGCGCACCGCCTCAGGGGTCAGGCCGAAGCGGTCCGCCAGCTCCGGCCCGGTCAAGGCTCGGCGCTTCAGGGCGTCGACGATCCGGCGCTTGGATGGGGTGAGTGGTCCGCTGAGTGGCACAGAGCCGATCCTATTTCACAAGTTAGTACTTGACAAATAGATCGGGTACTCCGACGATGAAAGCATGGAGACACATGCCGGCTCACTCGACGACCTCACCACCGACGGCCGGCTGCTGACCAAGGTCGGCCGCCAACCCGTCGTCGTGTTCTGGCACGAGGGCCGGGCCTGGGCTATCGACGACCGCTGTCCGCACCTCGGGCTCCCTCTCCACCGGGGTACGGTCGAATCGGGGATGGTGACCTGCCACTGGCACCACGCCCGGTTCGACCTGTCCTCGGGATGCACCCTTGACCCCTGGGCCGACGATGCCGCCGCCTACGACGTGGAGATCCGCGACGGCGACGGTGGCCCCCAGGTTTGGGTGAAGCCCCGACCGGACAACGACGCCAGGAGCCGCCTGCTGGCCCGGCTGGAGGACGGATTGGAGGATGGCATCACCCTGGTCATCGCCAAGTCGGTCCTGGGTCTGCTCGAACTGGGTGAACGCCCGGAGTCGATGGTGGCGGTGGCGGCCCGGTTCGCCGCCAGCAACCGCAGCGGCGGATGGAGCTCGGGGCTGACGGTGTTGACGTCGATGGCCAACATCTTGTCCCGACTCGACGAGGCCGATCGCCCCCTGGCCCTGACCCAGGCCATGGCCTTCCTGGCCGACGACGTCGGTGGCCATCCTCCCCGCTTCGCTCTCGACCCCCTCGACGGCACCGAGGTCGGAATCGGCCGACTGACCGACTGGTACCGCCGGTTCATCGACACCCGATCCGGCGACGCAGCCGAGCGAACCCTGGCCACCGCCCTGGCCGGCTCCGGAGGCCACGGCGACGCCGCCGACCGGGCCGAGATCGAGGCGATGCTGTTCGCCGCCGTCACCGACCATGTCTTCATCGACGAGGGCCACACGATCGACTTCACCAACAAGGCCTTCGAGCTCATCGACCTGCTCGGCCCCGACTCGGCCCCGATGCTCCTGCCGACCCTGGTCCACCAGACAGCGGCGGCGACGAGGCACGAGGAGCTCTCCGAGTGGCGCCACCCCCACGACCTGGCCGGCCTCGTCGATCGGACCACCCTCACCGCCGGAGCGGGCTGGCCGGACGACACGCCGGTGGCCGAGCTGGCCGAGGCCGTCCTCGACGATGACCCGGAGAATGTCGTCGACGCTCTCATCAAGGCCGGGGCGGACGGTGCCTCATCCGAGCAGTTGGCCCGGGCCGTGGCCCTCGCCGCCGCCCTCCGTATCGTCCGGTTCCACACCCAGAACGACCATCGGGACTGGAACGCGGTTCACCACGGGTTCACCACCGCCAATGCCGTCCACCAGGCCGTGGCCCGCAACCCGACGCCGGAACTTCTGCGGGGGGTGGTCCATTCGGCCCTCAAGGTCTACCTGGACCGGTTCCTCAACATCCCGGCGGCACGGCTGCCCGCCACCGAGACCGGTTCGCTGGAGGAGCTGGCCCGATGCTGGGAATCACAGGGGCGTGTCGAGGAGGCCGGTCGGGAGGCGTGGGGTTACCTGGCCGCCGGAGGGGACCCGGAACGGCTCATTGCCGTCCTCGGCTCCGCCCTGTTAATCGAGGACGCCGGCTTCCACTGGTTCCAGCTCTATGAGGCGGCCGTCCGCCAGCACCGGGCGTGGCCGGTAGAGTCGAAGGAGAGCAGGCTGATCCTCGTGGCCTTCGCCCGCTTCCTGGCGGCCCACACCCCGACGCGGCGGGAGACGTCCCGGGTCGTCGATATCGCCCGCCGTCTCCGACGCGGTGAGGAGCTGTTCGAGGAAACGACCGGATCCTGACCGGCCAGGCGGCCGGTCCTCCCTCGATGGCCTCAGGGGGCCAAGCGACGCTGCAGAAGATCGAGGCCGACCATGCCGACGGCCAGCACGTCGGCGTGAAACCGTCTGAGGTCGAAGTCGGGCTGGGCCGCCAGCCGGTCCCGGAGATCGAGTAGGACCTGCTCGCCCACCTTGTAGCTGATGGCCTGCCCGGGCCACCCGAAATAGCGCGTGACCTCCCACGCCGCACTCGCCTCGTCGAGCAGTGCCCGGGTCCGCAGCAGCTCGCAGGCCAGCTCGAAACTCCACTGTTCGCCGGGGTGGAAGCCGACATCGCCGGGAATGGCCAGACCGAGGTGAACGCCGATGTCGATGGCGACACGGCATGACCGCATCATCTGCATCGCCAAGAGGCCGATCCGGTATTCGGGCCGTTCCAGGAAGCCCAGTTCGTCCATGAACCGTTCCACATAGAGGGCCCAGCCCTCACCGGAGCCGGAATTGAAGACCATGGTGCGGTGGAACCGTGACAGCTCGTCACTCAGGGCGAGCTGGACCCCGGCCTGCAGGTGGTGGCCGGGAAAACCCTCATGGTACGAGGTGCTGACCTGGTCGAAAAGGGGGAAGTGATCCTGACCCTGCACCGGATACCAGATGCAGCCGGGGCGGCTGAAATCCTCCGATGGTGGCACGTAATGGGCGCCCATGGCCCCACCCGGCGGTTCGACGGCAATGTCGATGGTTCGGATCTGGGGAGGCACGTCGAAATGCACCTGGTCGAGCTGCTCCAGGGCGACCTGTTGCCGTTCGGCCATGAACTCGATGAACTCGGCCTCGGTCGCCACCCCGTAGCGAGGGCTGTGCTGCAGGTCGTGCATGACCTCTTCCACCGACTTGCCGGCGTCGAGCACGGCACACATGGACCGCATATCGGCCCACAAGCGCTCCACCTCGTCCCACCCCCAACGGTAGATCTGCTCGAAGTCGATGTCGGTACCGAGAAAAAGCCGGGCGGCCGACGCATACACGTCCCGCCCCACCCCGTCGGCCTCCCGGGCCCGGGGTCGGTAGGTGGTCTCGAGGTACTGGTTCAGATCGGCGAACGCGGCCCTGGCCCCATTCAGCGCCGATGCCAGGCGAGGGCGGAACGCTTCCTTGGACGCCTGGGCGATGGGAGAGTCGGTCAGCTTGCCCTCGAGCTGATGAAACAGCGAGTCCGGCCCCGCCGCAGCCCGGCCCTGATCCAGTACGGCGTCGACCTGGCGTCGGGCCACCGTTCGTCCCGAGTCGAGGTGGCGGTCCAGGAGTCGGCGGTAGCCGGCAACCGGTTCGGCGATCGTCTCCAACCGCCTGAGGATGGCCGACCATCCCTCTTCGGATGAGGTGTCCATGGACCCGAAGACCAGGCGCAGATTCTGGTGCGGACACTCGATGTTGTTGAGTTCGAGCACGGTGAGCTCGATGGCCTGGACGGCGGCGTCGCATTCGTCGATGAGCACCTCTTGGGCCAGCCGGTCCCGGTCGTCGAGCACGGTGGTGGCGTGGGCTTCGTCCCGGATTCGGGCCCACATCACCCGGCGGGCCTGTACCCCGTCCGGCGACAGGTCGGGCCAGCGATCGTCGTACTCGGTGACGCCGCTGAAGGTGGCCTCCACCGGATCGGCGGCGGCAACCTCGTCCGTGGCCCGATCGCTGAGCTCGAACATCTCGGTCATGGGCAGCACAGTAGCCCGTCCGCGGCCACGCCGGATCGAATTGGCGAGCCGAGCCGCTCCGGAATCCGGGCTACTCCGCGTCGTGCTCGCCGCCCGGTGGGCCCGGGCTTTGTTCAGTCCTCGAAAGTCGAGGAGTCGCAGCCGGGTGGTGAGAGGATCGGGTTGCAGCGGGCGATGTCGTCACCGGGGATGTCGACCAGGTAGCCGGTGCCGAAGTCCGGGTCGGGTTCGGGGTAGTCGGTACTCACGAACTGGGCCCCGCTGGCCAGGGCCGCGTCGCGCCGGCCCGTCAACCCGAACCGGGCCTCGACGGTATCGGCGTCGGCTCGGGTCCGGACGATGTAGCCGTCGGCGACCAGGGAGCTGATCAGGGCACCATCTGCAATGGGATCGTTGAGCTTGACAAACGCCGCTTCCGGGGTGCCGGGCGGTGAGCTGGTGAACATGACCCGGCCGGCCAGCGATGGATGCCCGGCCACATAGAGGTCGCGCTCGGCGCCCTCGTTGTCGAAGGTGAACAGGAACCGTCCACGGGTCTCGTTGAGGGTGGGCCAGCCGTCCTTCAGAACGGCCTCCTCCAGGGTCGCCCGGTCGCCGCGAACGACGTCGGGGGTGATCAGCTGGTCGTCACCGAACACCGAGCGGATCTCGTCGTCAATGGTGTCGAGCTCGGCGGGCCCGAACGGCACCGGCGTGACAGGGGGCGGCAGTCCCGGCGGCAGGACACCGGGTGGGATGGGCGCCGCCTCGTCCTTGGCTTCGATCTGCACCATGACCGGCAGGTGGCCGGCGTTGGAATCGGACCAGTCCTCGAGTTCCTGGAGGCAGGCGACGAACGTCAGACAGCTCGTCTCGAAGTCGACGTCGGGCACGTGCAGGACTTTCAGACCGGGGCCGAAGAGCTCCGGTTTGATCGGGTCGGGCGCCGGCGGATTGTTGGGGAACACCAGTTGGCCCAGCGGCAGGCCGAACAGGCCCGGGCCGGGATCGACATAGACGTCGAGTTCGAATTGCCGGACGCCCAGGCGCTCGAGCTGCTCAGTCAGCGGCCGGTGGGTGTACTCGATGGCCGCCGCCTCCTCCGGGCTCAGGCTCCCGATGAACTGGAGTAGCGGCGGTCGGGGCTCGGTGTGGTAGCTGTTGTGGGTTCCCAGCACCTGCACGTAGTTGAGGCGCATGCAGTCGTCGGCCTTCCAGTCACGGAGGGCCTGACCGAATGGGCGGTCGCGGTCGAGACGGTCGATGGCGGGCCGGCCCCGGTTGCCGAAGCCGGCCGCCGACCGGAGCTGGCGCTCCCAACCCAGGCAGTTCTGCGCGGCCGCCGTCGGCGTCACACTAGTCCCGACGGACGCAACGACGGCCAGAAGGATCCCGACCGCCACGAGAAGTCTGCGCTTCATGATTCTCCCTCGTTCTCCATGGTCGGACTCTCCGCCATCCGATGCCGACGCCCACGGATCACCGCAGCCACATCGAGGTGCAATGGGGTGGTGGCCGGACCCGGTGGCTCGCCAGTGAAGCACGTACTCTACAAGATGCGGCGGCTGTGAGCCAGCCGCGACCGACGCAACCCACTGCGGCCCGAGTGATCAACGTCTGGCCTCCATGATCGTATTGAACGGAGTGGTTGCGGCGACTCGCACCGAGTTGAACCCGGCGCCAGCGAGAACCTCGACCATGGCGACGGGACCGGCCTGAGCGCCGAGTACGTCCTCACCACCCTGGGACAGGGCGCACGGAGTGCACAGAAAGAGCGATCCGGTGTAGAACAGCCGGCTGATCGGATCGTCGCCCAGCGCCGGGTTGTCATGCGCCCGAGGTTCGACGACCATGACCGTGCCTTCCTCGGCAAGCGCCCGACGTGCCCTGCGGGCCACGGCGAGCGGATCACCCATGTCGTGCAGACAATCGAAAAAACAGATCAGATCGAACTTGTCGAGCGGGAGCGACATGGCGTCGAGTACATCGAACGAGGTGTTCTCCTCGACGCCCTCTGCCTCCGCCAGCGCCCGCGCCTGGCCGATCGATGGCGCATGCTGGTCGAATCCTCTGACCGTCGCCAGCGGGAACCGTCGGGCAATGAGGGTCGAGGAGACGCCGGAACCACATCCGACATCGGCGACTCGACCCCCGTGTTCAAGGCGTTCGACGACACCGTGGAGCGCCGGAAGCCACTCCGATACCAGGCTCGCCTCATACACGGGTCCGAAGACTCGACCGATCCCCCGATACAGGCGGTGGTCATGATCGCCCCAGCCGAGCCCGCCATCACCTCGGAAAGCGGCCTCGACCTTCTCGACGTCGGCCCACAGCGATGCCGCCACCTCGAATGCGCCCCCCATGAACACGGGAGCGTCCTCCTGGGCCAGTACGACCGCGTGCTCGGGCGGCAGGACGAACGTCCCGTTGTCGGGATCGTGGACAACGTACCCGGCAACGGCCTGCCCCCGGAGCCACTCGAGCGCGAGACGTTGGTTCGTGCCGGTGGCGGTGGCCAGTTCTGCTGCTGTCACCGGCCCGGCGCCGGCGAGGTGTCGATACAGACCCAACCGCTCACCGAGGTGATTGGCGGCAACGGCCTGGGCTGCGGCGACGTCCGTCAAGACTTGAGCGGCGAATGCCGTCAGCCGGTCCGTGTCGATCGGACCGGAGTCGGATTCCGAGAGTGTCGAGGTCATGATTCCTCCTTGGATCGAGTGCTTTACTCCAAACTGGAGTAGCATTCTTACTCCAATGTGGAGTAAAGTCAACCCATGGCATCGGAACCGATCACTCAGAACGCTCTGCTCGGGTTGCTCTCGCTGCGCTCGTGGACCGCCTACGACCTCACCGGCCAGATGAGACGGGCGCTGCGCTGGGTTTGGCCCCGCTCAGAGGCCAACCTCTACGCCGCGTTGAAGCGCCTGAGTGGGTCAGGACTGGCGGAGGCCATTGAAGAGGACGCCGGAGGCCGTCGGAGCCGAACCCGATACCGGATCACCGAGGAGGGTCGTGCAGAGGTTGGTCGCTGGCTAGGGGAGACGGAGCCCGAGCCTCCCAAAATCGAGGCGGAGGCCGTGCTGCGAGTGTTCCTCGCCGACCTTGGCGGCGTGGACGACCTCAGGCGGGCATTGGCCACGACCCGTCGCCAGTGTGCCGAGCAGGCCGCCACCGCCGTTCCAATTTTCCGGGAGTACGCCGGGGACGATCCGCCGTTCCCCGAGCGAGCCCATCTCAATGTCCTCTTCATGCACTTCATGGCGGGGTACTTCGAGCACATCGTCGGGTGGTGTGACGATGTCGAGACCGAGCTGGAGTTCTGGAACTCCACTTCGGAGGTCGGGATGACGACTCGCATGCGGACGCTGTTCGAGACTGCCGTGGAGCGGCACATGACGGTGATCGACAACCATCTCCCCGAGGGAGCACGTTCATGACCATGCTCTCCCCCACTGAGCTTGGCACCGTGGTTGGCGTGTGGGCCCACCCCGACGACGAGGCCTACCTGATGGCCGGTACGGCGATGGAGGCCATCGCCGCCGGCTCGAGGGTCGTCTGCATCACTGCGACCGCCGGTGAGGCCGGTGCGACCGCCGACGAGGCACGCTGGCCGCGGGCGGATCTCGGTGCCACCCGTCGGGAGGAGATGGCGGCCAGCCTACGGATCCTCGGAATCGAGGAACACCACTGGCTGGGCTTGGCCGACGGCTCACTCTCCGACATGGAACCCGACCATGGCTGCGACATGGTGGCGGCGATCCTCGCCGACGTGCGCCCGGATACGGTTCTCACATTCGGTCCTGACGGGATGACCGGACATCCCGACCACGTGGCGATCGGATCATGGACGGCCGCAGCAGTCGCGCATCTCGGCTTCGGGTCCCGGGTTCTGGCCGCAACCAACACGCAGACCTGGTACGACGCCTGGCCGGACCTGACCGCCGTCGTGTTCCCCGACGGCGGCCCGTCCGCCCGGGAAGAGGACCTGACACTCAGCGTGGCCCTTGGTCCCGAGCTGCTCGGGCGCAAGGTCGACGCGCTCCGTGCCCAGGCAAGTCAGACCGCAGGGATCATCAGTGCGCTCGGCCGCGATGGATTCAGCTCATGGGTGTCCACCGAGAACTGGGTTCAACGCAACGGGACCGGCTGACGACCGGTATCACCGTCCACCACATGAGCCCGAGCGTCGCCCACAAATCAACCTCGAGGTACCCGAAATCGCCGAAAGCCGACGGTGAAGCCGGATAGTCTGCAACCCAATGAGCGCTGAACCCACCGACGACACCGCCGGCCCTTCCGTCGACTTCATCCGAGCCAAGATCGCCGACGACAACGCCACCGGCAAGTTCGGTGGCCGTGTCCACACCCGATTCCCGCCCGAACCGAACGGCTACCTACACATCGGACATGCCAAGGCCATCAACCTCAACTTCTCGCTGGCCGACGAGTTCGATGGCAGATGCAATCTCCGCTTCGACGACACCAATCCCGAAACCGAGGATCAGGCCTACGTGGACGCCATCTGCGAGGATCTGGCCTGGTTGGGGTATAAGCCAGACGGCGAGGTCTTGTTCGCCTCCGACTATTTCGAGCGGCTCTACCAATGGGCGGAGGACCTGGTCAACAAGGGACTCGCCTATGTCGACGATCAGGACCCCGACACCATTTCCGCCCAAAGGGGCGGCTTCGGCCGTCCCGGCATCGAGAGCCCGTATCGGGACCGTCCCATCGATGAGAACCTGCGCCTGTTCCGGGCCATGCGGGCCGGCGAATTCCCTGACGGGGCCAAGGTGTTGCGGGCCAAGATCGACATGCAGAACGAGAACATGCAGCTGCGGGATCCGATCATGTACCGGATCAAGCGGGCCACGCATTACCGTACCGGCGACGACTGGCTGATCTATCCCACCTACGACTGGGCTCACGGCCAGTCCGATGCCATCGAAGGCATCACCCATTCGCTGTGCACCCTCGAATTCTCCGATCACCGAGCCCTCTACGACTGGTTTCTCGAGCACCTCGATCTGCCCTATGAACGGCCGGAGCAAGCCGAGTACGCCCGGCTTGCCCTGACCCACACGCCGATGTCGAAGCGGGTCTTCCTCCGCCTGGTGGAGACGGGCCGGGTCGATGGCTGGGATGATCCCCGCATGCCCACCCTCCGTGGGCTCCGCCGCCGCGGCTATCCGCCCGGCGCCATCCGAGCCTTCGTGGAACGGGTCGGTATCGCCCGGACCAATGCCACCAGCGAGATCGAGCTGCTGGAATCATTCGTTCGCTCCGAGCTGAATCGGACGGCGCTGCGGCGCATGGCCGTGCTCCGGCCCCTCAAGGTGATCATCACCAACTGGCCTGAGGGTGAGGAGACCGCCCTGGAGGCCGTCAACAATCCGGAGGATCCCGGCGCCGGAACCCGGATGGTGCCGTTCGGCCATCAGCTGTGGATCGAGCAGGACGATTTCATGCTGGAGCCACCGCCCAAGTACTACCGGTTGTCACCGGGTCGGGAGGTCCGGCTGCGGGCCGGGTACTACATCACGGCCACCGACGTCGACACCGACGCCGAGGGCAACGTGAGTTGCGTCTACTGCACCTACGACCCGGAGAGCGAGGGTGGCTCCACCCCGGACGGGCGCAAGGTCAAGGCCACCATGCATTGGGTGGCAGCCGATCACGCCATCACCCGAACCGTGCACCTGTACGACCGGCTGTTCACCGACCCCTTCCCCGGTGAGGGCGGAGCCGATCCCCTGGCATCGCTCAACCCCGAGTCGCGAGAGACCGTGACCAACGCCAAACTGGAGCCGGTTCTGGCCGACGTGGACCCCGGCCAGGTGGTGCAGTTCGAACGACTTGGCTACTTCGCCGCCGACCTCGACGATTCAACGGTTTTCCATCGCACGGTCGGCCTGCGGGACGAATGGGCGAACATCCAGAAGCGTCGGGCCAAGGAGGTGGTCCAGGGCAAGGGGCCCAAGGGCAGGAGATCCTAGAACGACAACGGTTGAGCGGCAGGCCGATCCTGGAGCCGACCCGGACGGGGCCGACTTGGATCAGGAAGCGTTTGCCGCCGCGGCCCGGTAGGGCCGGCAGCCGTGCCGGTGGGAGCCCTGCAGCACGGGCTGTCCTGACCGCTCGATGAAGGCCGGTATGAGGCAGGCGTCGATGGTACCGTCGGCCTCGACGATGACCCGAGCCACCGCAGTAGTGGCGCCGGCATCGGACAGCCGGGGCCAGACGAAGTTCCCCAGACTCCAGGCGATGGGTTTGCCCTGATAGAACTCGAGGGGTTGGAGGCGATGGGGATGGTGGCCGAAGACGGCGTCGGCTCCGGCGTCGATCATGGCCCGGGCCCGCTCGACGTCGTCGGGCCGGGGTGTGGTGTCGAGCTCGACTCCCCAGTGGATGGTGACGAAGACCAGATCGGCCATCTCATCGGCCCGTTTCACGGCAGCGACCATCGTAGGAATGGTGTCACCGTCGGCCATACCGGGCGTGGTGTCCGTTGCCAGCCAGTCGGCCCCCGGCACCACTCCCCCGAAACCGAGCACCGCCACCGTCCAGCCGTTGATGTCGAACAGCGCCGGCTCGTGGGCCTGGGCCGCATCGGCACCGACACCGACAGGAACGAGCCCGGCGGCCAGCACGTTGCGCCGGGTTTCGAGCAGTCCATCACGGCCCCAATCGGCCGAGTGGTTGTTGGCCAGGTTGGCGACCTCGACACCGGCCGCGGCCATGACGGCGAGGGCGCCGATGTCGCAATTGAACGTGAACGCCTTCGAGACCGGGCGTCCGACGGTGGTGGCGGCGCACTCCAGATTGACGATGCTCAGGTCGTCATCGACGAAGAGGTTGTCGAGTCCGGCGAAGGCGTACTCGTAGCCTTCCTGGTGGAAGACCGGGATGTAGGCCGGATCCAGGTTGGTATCGCCGGCGGCACTGACCACCAATCGCTGCCGGTCCGGCTCACGGCGAGGCGGAGGACCGGTCACCGCCGGCACCATGGGCCCGGACAGGGAGCCGAGCATCTCGAGAGGCACCGGCAGGGGCGACTGCACGTCCAGGACTCGAGCGGCTTGTTGGTCCACGGAGTCGACCGGTGCCGTGGCCGCCGTCGGGGATGCCGCCACTGCGGCGATGGTTGTGGCCAGCATGGCCACAACCATCGCCGACCAGGACCAGGCTCCGGAGGCGCGGGTCATCATCGCTGGTTCAGATCGGCGGAACACCGCCGGTAGGGAGCCGTCGGCCACAAAGGAAGCGATGTCGCCATCATCGACCGCCTGTGGACACTTGTCGATTCATGGCGCTGCAGAAGTCGGCTCGCGCCGGCCGCCGGTGTTTCCCCCACCCGATCCCGTCTCCTACTATCAGGCCATGACTGCGGTTGATGTACCCCGATTCGTGCGGGCCGACGGGCCGGACAAGGTGACGGGCAGTGGCCGGTATGCCGCCGATCTCCAGCTACCGGGCATGCTCCACGCCAAGTTCCTCTACGCCGGGCATACCCATGCTCGCATCACCAGACTGAACACCGAGCCGGCGAGAACGATACCGGGGGTGCTGGCCGTGCTGAGCGCGGCCGACGTTCCCGATGTTCGTTACAGCCCGGGAGTTGCCGATCGGCGACTGTTCGCCATCGAGGTGGTCCGCTACGAAAGCGAGATCGTGGCCGCCGTGGCCGCCACCTCGGTGGAGGCGGCCGAGGCTGCGGTGGCCGCCATCGAGGTCGACTACGAGCCGCTGGAACCCGTGACCGACCTAGAGGCGGCACTGGCCGACGGATCGCCGCTGGTCCACCCCGACCTCGACTCCTACGACATCGACGACGGGATCGTGGCCCACGGCAACACCGCCGCCTTCTCATCCATCGAGTTGGGGGATGCATCGGCCGCCATGGCCGCTGCGGCCACCGTGGTTTCCAGCCGCTACGTGGCCGACGGCTGCCACGCCGCCCCCATCGAGCCCCGGGCAATCGTTGCCCAGTGGGAGGGCGAGAAGCTCACGGTCTGGAGCTCGACCCAGGTCCCGTTCGACGCCCGGGCCGGAATCTGCCAGACCCTTCAGCTGCCGACCAACCGGGTCCGCGTCATCGTGCCCCATCTCGGCGGCGGCTTCGGAGGGAAGTGCGGTTTCCACTTCGAGGCCCACATCGCCGCCCTGGCCCGAGCCGCACGCCGGCCGGTGAAGCTGGTGTTCTCCCGCCGAGAGGAGTTCATGGTCCCCGATCGGCGCAGGGAAGGCATGATCGTCGACGTCACCACCGGCCTCGACGCCAACGGCCGTATCGTGGCCCGCACCGGATGGATCGCCATCGACAATGGCGCCTACATCGCAGACTGCGCCTTCTTCCCCCAGCTGGCCGCCATGCACGTGGCCGGGCCCTACCAGGTCCCGAACCTCCATGTCGAGGCCCATCTGGTCTATACCAATCATCAGCCGTCGGGCTCGGTCCGGGCTCCCACTGCACCCCAGGCGTGCTGGGCCCTCGAGTCCCATACCGATGAGCTGGCGGCCACCATCGGCATGGACCCGGTGGAGTTCCGGCGGCTCAACGGCATCGACAACGACACCGTCGGCCCGTCGGGCCAACACTATGAACGCACCGGCCTTCAGGAGTGCATCACCGCCGCCACCGAGCTGGTCGGCTACGGCCGGGATCTCCCGGAGGACGAGGCCATCGGCGTTGCCATCGGATGGTGGCCCAGTTTCTCCATGCCGGCCGGAGCCTACATCAAGATCGACGACGACGGTGCCGGGCAGATCATCACCGGAGCCCAGGAATGCGGGACCGGGGCGGTCATGACCCTTCGCCAACTGGCGGCCGACGAACTGGGCATGAACCCCGAGGACTTCCAGCTGGTGTACCAGGACACCTCGGCCGGCCCCTACGACACCGGAGCCACCGGCTCCCAGACGTTGTTCAACAACGGCCGAGCCGTGGTCGGCGCCGCTCGCCAAGTGGCCGAGCAGCTCAAGGCGCTGGCGGCCGAGCAACTGGAGGCGGCACCGGCCGACATCGTGCTGGCCGACGGGGCGGCCTCGGTGGTGGGCTCACCGGGCGCATCGGTGTTGATCGCCGAACTGGCGGCCACCGCTGCCGGCGGTGAACTGCTGTTGGGCCATGGTTCGGGGTCGCCTGCCCAGGCCCCTGAAGTACGGGCCACCTGCGTTGGCGACCAGGGCATGGCGGCGTGGGTGTCGCCCCAGGTTTCGTGCCATGCCGTGCACATCCGGCTCGATCCCGACACCGGTGTGGTCCGGGTTCTGAAGGTCGGCGCGGCCCACGATTCCGGTCGGATCATCAATCCTGTGGGTGCCCTGGGCCAAGTGCACGGGGCGGTCATGATGGGGGTCGGCCAGGCCTTGACCGAGATCACCGTGTATGACCACGACGGTCACCAGCTCAACCCCATGTTGTTGGAGTACAAGCTGCAGACAGCGGCCGACGGCCCGGAGATCGAAGTGCAATTCATCGAATCGGCGCCCGGCGACGGACCGGGCGGGGCCAAGGGTCTGGCCGAGGCTCCCAACGTGGCCACCGCGGCCGCCATCGCCAATGGCCTGGCCAGGCTCGTCGGCCATCCGGTACGTCACCTGCCGATGACGGCGGAGCGGGTCTGGACCGAGCTGACAGCCGGCGCCGAATCAATGCACGGAACCGATGGGGAGGAGGCCTGAGATGACGTTCACCATCGCCACCACCGTGGATGAGGCACTGGGGCGACTGGCCGACGGTGCCCGTCCGGTTGCCGGCGGCACCGACCTCGTGGTCGGCGCCCGCCAGGGCAAGGCCCCCCTCCCCCGTGATCTGGTCGCCATCGACCGGATCGATGAGCTGTTGACCATCGGCCAGGGCGAAAATGGACTGCGGATCGGGGCCGGTGTCACTCATGACCGGCTCATGTCCAATCCTCTCATCGTCCGTGACCACACCGCATTGGCCGACGGGGCGGCTCTGATCGGATCACCGGCCACCCGACACGTCGGCACCATCGGGGGCAACGTCATGAACGGCTCTCCGGCCATGGATACCGGCGCCCCGCTGGTGGTACTCGGGGCCCGAATCGAACTCCGCTCCGCCACCACCACCAGGCTGGTCGATCCCCTGGAGCTGTGGACGGGACCGGGCTCGACCTCGGCCCGAGCCGACGAGCTTTGCACCGCCTGCCTACTTCCGGCCCTGCCGACCCGAACCGGTAGTGCCTATGTGCGCCTCGAGTATCGAAGGGCCATGGAGATCGCCGTGGTCGGGGCGGCGGCCCTCGTCAGCTTGGACGAATCAGGCTCGGTGCTGGATCTGCGCATCGCCCTCACTGCGGTCGCACCCACCATCATGGCCGTGGAACGAACCGGGGTCCTGAAAGGGCGAACCGTCGACGACGCCCTGACCGACCAGGTGGCGGCGCTGGCCTCCGCTCAGGCCTCACCCATTTCCGATCTGCGGGCCGGCGACCGCTACCGGCGGCATACCGTCGGTGTGATGGCCCGGCGGGCGGTACAGGCTGCGGCCCAACGGGCACGGGGAACCATGATCGACGTGCCCGTCAACCGGGCCATCGGAATCGGAGCAGCACGATGACACAGCCATCCCCCACGAACCTTTCCAATCAGCTCGGCTATGAACTGGAGGTCAACGGTGTGCGCTATCCGATCACAGCCGATGCCGGCCGGAGCCTGCTCTCGGTCATTCGCAACGAGGTCGGCCTGACCGGAACCAAGGAGGGCTGCGACGATTGCGAGTGCGGCGCCTGCATGGTCCTGGTGGATGGCCGACCGGTCAACTCCTGTAGCTTCCTGGCTGCGCAATGCCAGGGCCGATCGGTGACCACCGTGGAGGGGCTGGCCGGCGATGACCGACTCCACCCTCTCCAACAGGTGCTGCTCGACGCCGGAGGCGTGCAATGCGGGTTCTGCACCCCGGGCATGCTGATCTCCACTCACGCCCTTCTCACGGTCAATCCCGATCCGAGCGAAGAGGCCGTCCGCATCGGCCTGTCGGGCAACCTCTGTCGCTGTACCGGCTACACGAACATCGTGGCCGCCGTGCTGCAGGCGACCGGCACCCCGGATTCGAACGCCGGCACCGAGCCGGAGGCCTGAGTCCGGTACGAATCGGCAGGGCCTGGGCCGCCAGGCCGTGAGGCCCGGCCCTCGGGCCCGACTCAGCCGGTGTAGCTCGGCTGGGCCGGTACAGCCGAAGCCGGCGGCGACTGCTCCAGCTGACCCTGCGACGCGGTGGTCGTGGTCGCCTCGGCCGATTGCGTGGTCGTAGTGGTGGGAATGGTCACGGTCGGGGCCGTGGTCGACGAGACCGTGGTGGCCGCGGTCGTCGTCGTTTCCTGAACCTGGAGCTGGGTCGAGGATGAGGCGGGACTTGTGGTGGTCGTCGCGCCGGTGACCTCGGAGGTGGTCTCCGAGGTCGTCGTCTCCAAGGCTGTGGTCTCCGAGGTCGTCGTCTCCGAGGTGATCGTGGTCTCGGGGGCTGTTGTGGTCACGGTCGTCGATCCCGTCGCCTCCGGTGTCAACGTCGTCGACGTGGTGGTGGTCGTCGTGGTCACGCTCGACGCGAGCACGGGTACGGTGGAGCCGGCCAGTGGCTTCGAACAGTCGATCTCCACCGTGAATCCCAGGCTGGAGATCCCATCCGGACCCATCTCGACGGACATGTCGATGGACGAACCCAGCGTGATGTCCACCAGCCACGAGTTCGTGCCGTTCGTGAAGTCCTCGACGTCCTCGATCCGGGCCTTGGAACCGCCGGTGGCGATCAAGAGATCATTCTCGGGATGGATCGAACTCTGGTTGGCGGTGACCACCGAGGTGAGACAGGTTCGACCCTGCAGATCGGCGCCGACGGCAACGGAGCCGACCGGGACGATGGCACCGGCCGAGGCAAAGACCACATCGTCGAAGTCGACGGTGAGAACATCACCCTGGGCTCCCGCCGTTGTCGGCACTGCCATCAGCCACAGGGCGACAACGGCGGCGGCCGACAGAAGGTGTAGCGCTCGCGACCTCGGTGGCATCTCCCCCCGGAGGCGATGCTCGGTGACGGATCGAAGCGGACGGGAAGGACGGGCGAACAGGCGGCGGTGCATGGGTACCTCGGAGAACTCGAAATCGACGGGCGTCTTCAGCAATCGGACCACAGTAGGACGCCGCCGTCGGTTGAACTGGCAACCGCGTCTCAAGGTTCCGGACGATAGGTTAGCTGGTGGGTCACCGGAAGCGGTGGCATTTGCGAACCGAGGACGAAGGCGGAAGGCAAACCATGAACTGTCGTCATTGTCATGATCCACTGGAGCTGGTCTTTGTCGATCTCGATGAGTCACCGCCTTCAAACGCTTATCTGAGCGGTCAGGACCAGCCCGAAACCTCCTTTCCGCTGCGGGTCCTGGTCTGCACCAACTGCTGGTTGGTCCAGACCGAGGACTTCGCCGCCGCCGATGAACTGTTCGAGCCCGACTACGCCTACTTCAGCTCGTTCTCGACCTCCTGGCTGGCCCACTCCAAGCGCTATGTCGATGCCATGGTCGAACGCTTCCAGCTCGACGAGACATCGATGGTGTGCGAAGTGGCCGCCAATGACGGCTACCTGTTGCAGTACGTGGTCGAGCACGGCATCCCGTGCTACGGCGTGGAGCCGACGGCCGGCACCGCCGCCGCCGCCCGGGACAAGGGCATTGACATCGTCGAGGACTTCTTCGGCGAGTCGCTGGGTAAGCGGTTGGCCGACGAGGGCAGGCAGGCCGATCTGATGGCCGGCAACAACGTGCTGGCCCACGTTCCCGACATCAACGACTTCGTGGGCGGCTTTGCCCGGCTACTCAAGCCATCGGGGGTGGTCACCTTCGAGTTCCCCCACCTGGCGGTACTTGTCGAGCAGGGCCTGTTCGACACCATCTACCACGAACACTACTCGTACCTCTCACTGTCGGCGGTCGACACGGTGTTCACGGCCAACGGCCTGACGGTGTTCGACGTCGAACAGATTCCGACCCATGGCGGAAGTCTGCGGGTGTTCGCCCAACGGAGCGACAGCGGCATCCACGAGCGCCACCGGGCGGTCGGCGACCTACTGGCCACGGAGCAGGCGGCCGGGGTGACCACCGCCGAGTACTATCGGGGGTTCCAGGCTCGGGTGGACGCTATTCGCGAGGGCCTGCTGGCCTTTCTCGACCGGGCCGACTCCGAAGGGGCAACGGTGGCCGCCTACGGGGCGGCGGCCAAGGGCAACACCCTGCTCAACTACTCCGGTGTCACCGCCGAGCGGGTGAACTTCGTGGTCGACGCCAATCATCACAAGCAGGGCATGTTGCTTCCCGGCAGCAGGGTTCCGATCGTGGACGAGGCGGTTCTGAAGGAACAACGCCCGGACTACGTGCTGGTGCTGCCCTGGAATCTGATGGACGAGATCGGTACCCAGCTCCGCTACATCGCAGACTGGGGCGGGAAGCTGGTTCGTGCCGTCCCCGAACTGCAGGTGCTGTCCCTGTGAACCCCCAACCGCTGGGAGGCAACGAGATGCCCCGCTTCGGGGGTATCGCCACCTTCATGCGCCTTCCCGGTGTCACTCCGGTCGACGAACTCGACGTTGCCGTGGTCGGCGTGCCGTTCGACATCGGCACTTCCAACCGGCCGGGAGCCCGATTCGGGCCACGGGGTATCCGTTCGGAGTCGGTGCTGCTCCGGCCCTACAACATGGCGACCCGGGCCGCCCCCTTCGACAGCCTCCGCATCGACGACACGGGCGATGTGGCCACCAACCCCTACAACCTCCATGACTCCGTGGCCCGGATCGAGGACCACTTCGGTGCGCTGCTCGACCATGGCGTGATCACCGTGGCCCTCGGGGGCGACCACACGATCGTACTTCCCATCCTGCGGGCAATGGCGGCCAACTACGGTCCGGTGGGGCTGATCCATGTCGACGCCCACACCGACATCAACGACTCGATGTTCGGCGAGTCCGTGGCCCACGGCACACCCTTTCGTCGGGCTACCGAGGAGGGACTGCTCGACCCCCGGCGAGTGGTCCAGATCGGGGTCCGCGGAACCGGCTATGAGGCCGACGACTTCGACTGGTCCCGGTCTCAGGGATTCCGAGTGGTACAGGTCGAGGAGTGCTGGCACCGCTCCCTGGACCCGCTCATGGACGAGGTGCGCAGCCAGCTGGGTGCGGGGCCGGTGTATCTGAGCTTCGACATCGACGGCATCGATCCCGCCTTCGCCCCCGGCACCGGCACTCCCGAGGTCGGCGGACTCACCTCGATCCAGGCTTTGGAGATCATTCGAGGAGCCCGTGGTCTCGATCTGGTTGGGGCAGATCTTGTCGAGGTGGCCCCGGTCTACGATCCAACCGGGTCGACGGCGCTGCTCGGGGCGAACCTGGTCTACGAGATGCTGTGCGTGCTTCCCGGAGTTGAGTATCGAGCCTAGCTTGCTGGGGTTTGGCGCCGAGCATCCCCGTCTCCCACCGAACCGACCCGATGTCACAGAACTGACACGGAAGCCAACCCGGCTCGACCAGCGGACAATCTTGATCTGCGTCGACAAGCAAGTCCGATCCATCCACCGTGGGCGACGATGTGACGCCTATCTTCTGCTTCGAAACAGGCAGCCACCGTCTGGGTGGCCGGTACGTGGAGGCCACCGCCGAGGAGCATGGCGGCCGGCCCTTGTGGAGGCTAGGTCATGAAGGACACTCTGACGCTTGACGAGTTGAGCGAACGCACCGGCGTCGACATTTCCCGTTTGCAGCGAATGGTCCGAGTAGGCTCGCTCCCCGAGGCGATGAAGCTCCCGGGCCCCGACGGAAAGGATTGGGTGGTCCCAGTGGACACCCTTCACCAGCTGGCCGCCCGCTACGGATGGACGATCGATCACATCGACCTGACCCCCGACAACGGTCCCGTGGTTTCGGTGGTGAGCGAGTCGTCGGCCGGCTCCGTGGCAGAACACCACGAGGGCTCGATGAGCCAGGCCCTCGAGCCGCGGCCCGACCCCCTCACCCCACTACGAGCCGGCTCCGGTCGAAGCGAGCCGGGTATCGACCGACCGACCCACCCGGTCACCGTGGCCGAGGTCGTCGACCAGGAACTGCTGGGACGGCTGCTGGGCGCCCACGAGGAGAAGGCCGGCGCCGTGGCCCGGATCAAGGAAGTCGAGCGGGCATTCGAATCGTTGACGGCCAGCCACCGAATGCTGGCCCGGGAACTGGCCGAGGAGCGGGACGAACGGTTCCGGCTGGCCGAGCGTTTGCGGGAGGAGCAGTACGCCCGCCGTCTGGCCGACGCCAAGGTGGCCGAGCTCCGAGCTTGGATCGATCGTGAGGTCGCGGTGGGCGAGGGCGAGAAGCGGGCCCGTCAGGAAGCCATGGAACGGTGCCTGCAAGCCGAACGGGACGCATCGGTCGCAATCGGAGCCATGGGTTGGGTGTCGCGACGGCGCTTCGACCGAAACGAGCGCCCTTCCCGCCGCTGAATCCCGGTTCGGGCTCGGACGCTAGTCGTTGGAGCCCCGATCCGACTCCACCGCAATGTGGAGCGGAGGTGTGGGTGCCGTACGGGTACCGTCGAGGGTACGGCCCTCCACGGTCCATCGAATAGTCCGACCGTCATAACGCCGAAACTGCGTGTCGAACTCCCGGCGTAGCCGCCAGCCCGATGATTCGACCCGCTTCCATTTGCCGTCGTCCTCGACCTCGATCCGGAATCGGTAGGCAAGGCTGTCCTGAGAACCTTCGGCTCGAAGGATGATGTCACCAGGCTGAAGGGCCGGAGCGTTGGCGCTGTCGGTGCTTCCGGGGGACAGCGCCGTGACCCGGACATCGTCCGCCTCGGCCACCACCTCATCGGTCGTGGTGGTGGTCGCCTCGGTGGTAGTGGTCGTTGGCTCGGCCGTGGTCGTGGTGGCTTCGGTGGTGGTGGAAGACGACGCGGCCGTTGTCGGTGGGGCTGTGGCAGGCCGAGCCGTCGTCGGTGGCGCCGCTTTGGTGGTGGGGTTGGTCAAGGCCTCCACCGGCTCCACCACCCGGACGGCGAGCACATGCTCGTCACCGGCCTCGAAGGCGTCCCCTGATGAGCGGGCGGCCGGATCGGACTGGTCCGGCCCTCCGCCAACCACGGACGACTTCAACGCCCCGTCGGCGACGCCATCGGCCGACGACCCGACATCGAGGTCGGAAACCCGGCTGGCGACCGGGGGTTGGGCCAGCGAAGCCGCATTACTCGTCGACCGGCCGTCCTGGCCGGCCTGGGTCATGAAGGCGGCGAACGTGAGGCCGGCGATGATGACGCCGACGATGATGGAGCCGGGGCGCCGGCTGACAGTCGACAGTCGGTCCATCCAGCCCGGGGCGGCCTTAACCCCGATGGCGCCCGGCCTGGGCTGAAGAAACGGAAGCTCGCCGGTGTCACGCAAGCGCACCGACACCGATTGCACGTCGGGAGGCAGGCCGGCACCGTCGTCGTGCTCGAGCGTCAATGACGTCGCGCCGGTAGCCGGGCCGACATCGACCTCACCCGGGTTCCACCCCTGCTCCTGACTCATGCGGTAAAGGCTATACCGCATGGCCATGATTCAACAGCCATGGCTCGGCTGGACGACCCACCTCCCGGCCATGGTGTCTCCATCCCTCGAGCCGGAAGTCGGGCCATTCGGGCCCACCCGATCCTCAGCCGGCCCCGTCCTGGGTTGCGTACGGCTGCCACCGCTGGGCCAGGCGGGCCATCTCGACCGCGGCCACGGTGGCCTCGAAGCCGACGTTGTGACCTCCCTCGGACTCACTTCGAGCCAGGGCCTGGGCTTCGTTCTCCACCGTCAACACCCCGAAGAGCACTGGCACACCGGTCGACAGCTGGACGGTCTGGATGCCGGCCGCACATTCGCCGGCCACCGATTCGTAGTGGGTCGTCTCCCCTCGAATGACGGTTCCGACACACACGATGGTGTCGACCTGACCGGAAAGGGCCAGGAGTCGAGCGGCGAACGGGATCTCGAAGGCGCCGGGCACGTCAACTTCCACCGTCCGAGTGATCCTGAGCTGTTCCACCGCTCGTTGCACGCCGCCGACCAGGCGATCCACGATTGCTTGGTTCCATCGGGACCGAACGACACCGAGGGTGAGACCCGTGCCGGTCAGGTCTCGGGGCGCCGACGCTCGTTGATCTCCAGAGGCCACGGGCCGAGGGTAGCAGCTGACGCTCAACCTTCTGCCGGTTCCAGTGGGCGGGACCGAACGGAACGGGAAACGTGAGGGCCGACTGGGCGTTCAGACAAACTTCGCATAGCGGCTACGACGATGCTCTCGCCGCAGCCACTCCTCGGCCGCTCTGCTTCGCCGGTTCAGTTGGACGATGGTCGCCTCGGACACCTTGGCGATTCCGGCCCGGCGATTCAGTTCGGCGTTCACTTGAGCGTGGGACCGGCTGGTGACATCGACCAATTCCTTCGTCAGCTCATTGTTGATCCGACGAAGCCGATCCCGTTCGTTTCGATCGAAGACGGCCGAGCCCATCGGCGACATGCCGGCGACCGGCGGGGGCAGAGCCGAGAGATCGAGTGTGAGATCGGGCATCTCGCCGAGCACAACGTCATCATCGATGGTCCCCATCGGGGCAGCGGCGCCTGCTTCGACCCATGACGAACCGGAGAGCGACTCGTCATCCTCCTCGTCGAGATGGGCGAAAATATCGGTCTCCTCCGGTGCCTCCGACGCTGTGGCCGAGAGCACCGAGAACAGCGACATCTGGTCGGCGTCGCCATCCGACCTCGGCTCATCCAGTTCGTCGTCATCGACCCGGCTCCGCGCTCGGGAGCGAAGATTGTGGCGACGGGAATCGGCGATGGTGTAACCAAAATGACGAAGACGGAGATCGTCCGGGATGAACATGTAGGCTCGCTGGCGGCGCCTACCCCCGCTGTGGCGCACAATCCGTCCCACCGCCTGACGAAAGAACAGCTCCGTGGTGGTGGTCGTGGCGTAGACGGCCACTCGCAATCGGGGTATGTCGACTCCCTCGGAGATCATGCGAACCGCCACGATCCACGGGTCTTCCCCGTCGGCGAAGCGGGAGATCTTGGACGACGAGTCGGGATCGTCGCTTGTGGCGATGACGGCCCTCTGACCGAATCGTCGGCGAAGCATCCGGGCAACACCCTTGGCGTGGTCCTGATCCATAGCGATGACCAACCCGCCGGCGTCGACGTGTTGCTCACGGATCCGGTTCAGTTGTTCGTCGGCATGACCGATGACGGCGGGAAGCCACTCCCCTTCCAGGCTGAGAGCGGCCCGAAGACGCTGATTGGCCTGGGTACGGGCCAACGGATCATCGAACGTGGCGGCCAGCACGGCGCCGTCGGGGGCCGTCCACTCCATATGGCCTCCGAACCGGGGAAAGTAGACGGGCCGAACCACCTGACGGTCGGCCAACGCCTGTCCGTATCCGTATTCGATGTCGGGAACGACCTCGTCGAGGTGGTACCTCACGAACGGGATGGACCTCGTGTCGGACCGAAACGGCGTGCCGGACAGGGCGAGACGGCGGGAGGCACCATCGAACGCCACCCGTACCCCGTCACCCCACGATCGTTCGTCGCCGGCATGATGAACCTCGTCCAGGATCACGAATCCGCCCTGACTGAGCGGAAAGAACGGCTCGGGCGAATTGCCGACCTGTTGGTAGGTGGTGACCACACCATGGGCGTCCGCCGGGACCAGGTCGCCGGGCCGCCAGTCGGTGACCAGATGGAGCCCGAGACGCTGGCCGGCATCGGCCCACTGCTCCTTGAGATGGCTCGTTGGAGCGACCACGACCAATCGGCCCGGAAGGTTCGGTAGCGTCAGCCGAGCGGCGACCAGGGCGAAGGTCGTCTTTCCCGCCCCTGGTGTGGCCACGGCGAGGAAATCGGGATCGGACGAGGCTTGGAACGAGTCCAGGGCTCGTCGTTGCCAGACTCGGAGCCGAAGCGTACGTGAAGACATCGGTTGGCCAGTCTGCCATCGGCGAACCTGGACCGCACCCGTGAACTCGTCACACCGGACCTTTCCGACGTCGGGCCAGGCGGCGGGTACCCGATCGGGCGGGGGACTGCCCCGCCTACGACGAGAACCAGGGCTCCCAGACCTCCTGGTTGTCGCTGATCCAATCCTCGGCAAGAGAGGCTATGGACTCGCCCCCGGTCTCGGCCCGGGAGATCAATTCCGTCTGATCCTCGGTGCTGAGACTGAAATTTCGGAGGAAGGCATGGAGCTCGGGGGCGGTGTCGGCCAGCATCGGCGATGCCAGCTTGAACAACCGATCGGTAGCATAGTCGCAGCTCATGGGCTGACCGTCGGCAAACCTTTCCAGGCAGTCCTCGGTTCGCGGCGGCAACTCCACCTTGACCAACCCGTAGTCGGCGATTTCGGCCGTCGGGCTCCACCAATAGAGGAGGATGGGCTCCCGGGCTGCAGTGGCCAGGGCAAGCTCCCGGCGGGTCTCGTCCTCCGATCCGCTGTAGACCACCTCAAACGGGAGCTCGAGGGCGTCGACGAGCTCCTCGTCGAATTGCTCATAGCCCGGATCGGTGCCGAGAAATCGTCCGTCGGGCTCGGTGTCGGCCGTGGCGAACCGCCGGGCAACGCCGGTGTCCCGGTAGCCGTCCCAACGGGCGAGTGTTGGATCGTCGTCGATGACATAGGCCGGCACATACCAACCGATCCGACCCTCGATTCCGAGCGGTCCTAGATCATCGACCCGTCCCGCCTCAATCACTGCCTGCTCCCGGTCCGACAGGCTCGACGGCCAGATTTCCAGGGCGGCGTCCAGTTCACCTCGTTCCAACTGACCCAGCATGGCCATGATGTCGCCTTCGACCGGCTCCAAGGTGACCGGGTAACCGAGGCGCCGCTCGATAAGCCCCTCGGCAATGGCGACATTGATACGACTGCCGGTCCAGTCGGTCAGGGCGAGGCGAATCTCGCGGCGGACATCGACCCGGGTTCTCTCGGTGTCACCGTTGCCGGTGTCCCCCGAGTCCTGAGCCGGGTTCGTTTCATCGAAGTCGTCGGAGGTTTCCGAGCAACCCGACACCACGGCAAGACCAGCGGCCAAAATCGCCAACAGCAACATGGTGCGGGTTCGATTGGATGGCCTCGCTCGTCGTGACCGGCGGCAGTTCACGGGCCAAGAGTATCGGGGCCACGCCCCCTCCCGGCGGAGCCGGTGCGGAGCGCCTCGGGCCGGTGGCCGCTCAGCCCTCCCGGGCCGGAGCGTCGGGATCGAACGGCGACGGGAAGCACTGGTCGGGAATACTCAACCCCGAGCCCTCGCAGTAGGCCGAGGCCTCTTCCCGGGAGGCGAAACCGTCAACATAGATGTTCCAATAGCCGGGCAGCAGACTGGGATAGGGATCGCTGGGCGAGAGCCGCAACTGCTCGTGACCGGCGGCCCGAAACTCGTCGAATTGCCGTAGGGCCTCACCCCAGCCCTGCTCCAGCACCGAGACCGAAGAGAGGTTGGCTCGATAGCTCGCCGTCGGATCAGGCGCCAGCACGTAGACCTCCACCGGATTGGTGGTGGCTGTCTCACCCTGGTATACGACCTCCATCACGATGGAATGCCGACCCTCGGGCAGGACCAGATCGGGAAGGTAGTTGATCGGCTCCCCCTGCTCTCGACCATCAACGATCACCATGTATTCGGAATCGACCGGTGCCCCCTCGAGGAACGTCGGGTAGGCGGTTTCGGTCTCGAGAGGACCGGAATCAGCACCCTCCAGCGACAGGACCGGGTTGGGGTCGAGTGACATGGGCCCAGCCGGTTCCTCGCCCGTGGCGACGGCATCGGTGTCGGATCCGGTGTCCGCCCCCTGGCCGGCCGAATCATCAGTAGAGTCGCCGTCCTCGATCTCATCGGCGGCGATGTTCCCATTCTCGGCCGGGCTGCCATCGCCCCGGATGACGAAGTAGTAGAGAGCGCCGAGGCCGAGTAGGACGGCCAATGCCCCGAGGGCGACGAGGGGGCCGCGCCCTGTGCGGGATTCCACCGGCGGTGCCAACTCCAGTTTCGGAGGTCGGGGCCGGCCACCATCGTCACCGTCCGGACCTCGAGTCGACCACGAATCCGACCACGGATCGTCGGCCACACCCCACGGATCGGGGTTGGGCCGGGGCGGTGAGTCCACCGCACGCAGGCCGCCTCGGGACGGGTTGGGGCCGAATCCGGCGTCGGCAGGGTGGGGAGGTCCACCACGCTGGGGTTCCCCGACTCCGAATCGAGGATTCTCCGGCTGCTCGGGGCCGTCGGGGCCGACCGGCCTCAGCGGACCCATGGCCGCCGTCGGCGGTTCGATGGAGCCCGAACCGTGGTCTTGACTGGTGACATTGGTGAACACTCCGAGATCTCTCGATTGATAATCCGACCGTGGCAACTCGGAACCGGTCCAATCCGCAGCGGCCACGGCGACATTGTCATGCAGACCGTCACCCGACCAGCCGGTCGGATCGGCGGCGCCGGACCGATCCCTCTCATCCCGGTCCTGTGACGGCAGATCGACGGGCCACTGGACGACATCGTCGCCGTACGACGTCAGTCAGGCCGTCGGCCCCGGGCGGGTTGAACGACCCGTCTCCGGCGGTCGAGAATGTCGGCTCGGCACCGTATCCGCCGATTCGCCGGATCTTGCCCGACCGGATGTCGTTACGTAGGTCCTCGGGGGACGCGCGGCGAAGGTCGGGTGGCCCGGCTGCCCCTCCATCGGTCGGACCGATAGCAGACGCCTTTCGAACTTCTTCCTTGTCGTTTCGTCCACGCCACATCTACCTACGCTCCAACCAGTACTGCCCGGCGGACAACTCAACACGCCGTGCCAGGCATGCGTCGGTCTCGACCGACCCGCTTCGGGCATCATCGTGTCCTGTTCTCCGATGCATCAGCCAGGCCGCCTTTCACCATCCGCAGCCACGCGCTCACACTATGGTAACCACAGGTTGGGCCACTGCATCCAGCGGGATCGCCCCTTACCGGTCGGAGGCAGGGAGCCGTGTCCGACGAACCAGCTCCCGGCGGGCACGTAATCCCGCCCCCATAGATCGTTGGACCTCGAATCCGGCGGGAAGTTCGACCTGACGGGCAGGGGTGCTCTAGCGTGCTGATGTGAACTCGACCGAAGGCGACGGTGGGCGGAAAACGGACGACGAACCGGGCTCGGCGGAACACCGCCCCGATCCCGCCTTCCGCACCGCATTGAGCTATATCGATCTGTCCCGCCGTTACTACGACGCTCACGGCTTTGACGTTCCCTACCGATGGGCCACCAATTTCGACGCCCCGTTCACGGCTCCGACGAAACCGCCGAACAAGGCCAACGTCGCCCTTGTCACGACCTCGTTTCCCGTCGTCGACGGGAAACGATCACCCAAGTCGGTCTACGCCGCGCCATCCCGTCCGCCACCGGTCGAGATGTTCACCGCCGATCTCTCGTGGCACAAGGCGGCCACCCACACCGACGACGTCGAATCATTTCTACCCCTTCAGGCCCTGTCCGAGGCCGCAGACGAGGGCAGGGTCGGGAGGGCCAACCGCCGCTTCTTCGGTGTCCCCACCCGCTACAGCCAGCGTCTCACCAGTGCCGACGCCGAACAGATCGGTCGCTGGTGCCGCCGGGATGCTGTCGACCTGGTGCTGTTGATTCCCCTCTGACCGGTCTGTCATCAGACCGTGAGTCTGGTTGCCCGCCACCTGGAGCAGATCGGTATTCCCACCGTCGTCATCGGGAGCGCCCGTGATGTCGTCGAACAATGCGGTGTCGCCCGTTTCCTGTTCACCGATTTCCCACTGGGCAATCCGTGCGGCCGACCGTACGACCGGGCCATGCAGCGGGAGATCCTCGATTCTGCGCTTCGCCTGGCCGAAACCGCCTTTGGGCCCCGGACGACGGTCCAGGCGCCCCAGTCATGGGGCGACCACGAGTGGCGATCAAGCTACATGCGGGTCGACGAGGACAACATCGAAGAACTCCGGCGAATGGGTCGGAAGCGGCGACAACGCCAGCAGCTGGTCAAAGAGACCGCCGAGGGCTGTTGAACGGCAACGATATGACGACTCGGCCCGGCGCTACCCGATCACCGGGCCCTTCGGGGCTGGGCGCCGTCGGAACTGCGACACCGTCTCGACGTGCGAGGTTTGGCCGAACAAGTCGACCACGGTGACGGCGTTCAGCTCATAGCCTCGATCGAGAAGAAGACCGGCATCACGGGCCAGCGATGCGGGATCACAGCTGACCAGGGCGATGATCTCGGCTCCGGTCCGGGCGAGACGATCAGCCCCTCCGGCCCGTAGGCCGGATCGAGCGGGATCGGCGACGGCCACCGCCACGGGTTGCGGTTTCCAGCGCTCGAACCTGGCCTCCACCACTTCGGCATGAGGCCCGAGGTTGATCCCGGCGTCGGCTGCGGCCGACGAGCTGGACTCCACACCGACAACCCGGCGCCCGGTGCCGCAGAGGGCACCGAACAGACCAACCCCGCAGTAGGCGTCGAGCATGGTTCCCTCGACCTCGGAAAGGGCATCACTGACAACCTGGGCCAGAGCCAAGGCACCATCGGGTCGGCACTGGAAGAAGGAGCCGGCCGAGATCTGGAATCGGATGCCACCCACGACCTCGTGGATGTGGGGCCGGCGGCCGGCGGCGAGCTCGTCGGCTCCAACCGCAATCACACCGTCGGGCACGACGACACCGTCAGCGGTCGGCGTGACCACCACCATTCGTTCCCCGGTGGCGGCGCCGACGCGGATCGTCACCTCCCGAGCCGAACCGAACCGGCCTTCAGCCAGCACCGACTCGACCAGGGGATGGCTGATGGCACACTGCTCGACGTCCACCACCTCGTGGGCCGATCGCTTGCGATAACCGGCGCATCCGTCCACCACGGCCACCCGCACCGTTGTGCGATAACCGGCCGACGCCAGGGTTGGCCCCGGTCGTACCGGAACCCGCGGGCTGTCGCCTCCGAGCGTGGGTTCCTTCCCGGCGGTCAGGGAGACGTCGAAGGCGTCGATTCGCGCCAGACGGCGGAGGCAATCCACCACGATGGCCCGGCGCAGCATGCTCTGCCGGTCGGACCCGATGTGCTGCCAATCACAGCCCCCACACCCACGGGCCACATTGGGACAGGAAGGATCGATCCGGTCCGGAGAGCCGGTGATGACCTCGTCGGCGACGGCCTCGAGGCGCCGGGGGTACTCGGCTTCAACCGTCGCCAGCACCCGCTCGCCGGGGATGGCACCGGCCACGAACACCACGCGGCCGTCCGGGCCGAGGCCGAGGCTCCGGCCACCGGTGGCGACACGATCGACATCGAGTGCGAATTGACGACCGATCACCGACGAATCGGACAAGGGCTTGTGGGAAATCGTGACCGGTTACCGGGTCAGCTCTGACTCAGCTCACCGGAACGAGAGATCACGTGGTCGAGCAGGCCGTACTCCTGGGCCTCTCCCGCCGTGAACCACTTGTCCCGATCGGAGTCCTCGACGATCTTGTCCACCGATTGGCCGGAGTGCTCGGCAATCAGCTCCGCCATCTGCCGTTTGATGTTGATCAGGTTCTCGGCCTGGATGGCGATGTCGGCGGCCTGACCCTGTACCCCGGCGCTCGGCTGGTGCATCAGGATGCGGGCGTGGGGAAGGGCGTAGCGCTTCCCAGGGGCGCCGGCGGTAAGCAGGAACTGCCCCATGGAGGCGCCGAGACCGAGACACACGGTGGCGATGTCGGGCTTCACAAACTGCATGGTGTCGTAGATGGCCATTCCGGCGGTCACCGAACCGCCGGGTGAGTTGATGTAGAGCCAGATGTCCTTGTCGTTGTCGGTTCCGGCGAGATAGAGAATCTGGGCGGCCAGGGAATTGGCGATGTCGTCATCGACCTGCTGACCAAGAAAGACGATGCGCTGCTTCAGAAGCTGCTGGAAGATATCGAACCCGGTTGAGCCATGGGAGCTTTCGGCGGTGGGCAGTAGAGGACTTGTCATAATGGCCAAGGCTACCGCCGATGGATGGGGTACCGTGGCAACTATCCGACGAGCCATCTCGACTTCGACCACGCGGACGTGGCGGAATTGGCAGACGCACCAGGTTTAGGTCCTGGCGCCTTAACCGGCATGGGGGTTCGACTCCCCCCGTCCGCACATGCCGGACTTGCGGAGCAAGTCCTAACCGAGTTTCGCCTACGGCGAAACGTCGTCCGCTCCACACGATCACCTGGAGATCAACCGGGATCCGCCAGCAGCTCACCTAGCTTGGCCAGGGCGCGGGCGCGGTGGCTGATGGCGTTCTTCTCCTCGGGCGACATTTGAGCGAACGTACGTCCATCCCCGTCCGCAGGGATGAACAATGGGTCGTAGCCGAACCCTTCCGTCCCAGCCGGTTGAGAGGCGATGATCCCGTCGGACCGGCCTGACACCGTACCCGCCGTCCCGGTCGGGCCGACCACTGCGATCACCGTTTCGAAATGGGCCCTACGATTCCGCTTTCCTTCCAGCTCTGCCAACAGCTTGCGACAATTCACCCCGCCGTCAGCCGCCGGCCCGCCGTATCGGGCGCTGTGAACACCGGGAGCACCACCAAGGGCTTCCACGAACAGACCGGTGTCATCGGCCAAGGCCATGGCACCGGTGGCGGCCGCCACTTCTCCCGCCTTCTTCATGGCATTGGCCCGGAGTGTGTCGCCGTCCTCGATCGTCTCGAGAAGATCGTCGGGACGAGGTTCGATGGTCCAGTCCGGTCCGAGGATGGCAGCAATCTCCCTGGCCTTGCCGGGATTGGCGGTGGCCAGAACCAGCCGTCGACGCACCTTCCCTCCAACCCCGGTCAAACCCGATCGGGTCGGGCCGAAGGTGGGGTCGCCACCGTCTTCTGCTGGAGTTCGATGATGGCCGCTATTCCGGTGGTGGCCAGGTCGAGCAACATCGACAGCTCGTCACGAGCGAAGACCGCCCCCTCGGCCGTTCCCTGGACCTCGATGAAGCTTCCCGCACCGTTCATGACCACGTTCATGTCGACCTCTGCGCCGGCATCCTCCACGTACGGCAGATCCAGACGGCACTCACCGTCGACGATGCCGACGCTGACGGCAGCGCAAGCTTCGATCAAGGGATGAGTCGACAACCCACCCGAGGCCATGAGCCGGGACAGCGCGTCATGGAGGGCGACGTAGCCACCACAAATGGACGCGGTGCGAGTTCCCCCATCGGCCTGTAGGACGTCGCAATCGACCGTGATCGACCGCTCACCCAGGGCAGTCAGGTCGCATACGGCTCGCAGACTCCGTCCGATGAGGCGCTGGATCTCCTGATCCCGCCCTGATGTCCGACGACGGATGCGCTCGGCGCTCGAACCCGGGAGCATGCTGTACTCGGCCGTGACCCAGCCCTTGCCGGTATCTCTGAGCCAGCGGGGTACATCAGGCTCGATCGAGGCGGTACACAGCACCCGGGTGCGGCCGAACTCCACCAGTACCGAGCCGTCAGCCATATCGGTAAAGTCGCGGTGGAACGTCACCGGCCGCAACTCGTCGTTCGATCGTCCGTCAGGTCTCATACCGTGCACTCCGTTCGGGTCGTGATGCGATGCCGGGCAGGATCAAACGTCCAGGTCCGGCCGTCGGCGAGATGCTAGGTGAGCAGGGTAACCTGCCGGCCCGGGCTTCAAGCCCGACCCGGTGTCCACAGCTCGGCGTCCACCAATTCGGGGCCCAAAAGGCGACTTCCCAAACGGGTGAAGGACCGGACGTCACCCGACGACAAAAACCGATGTCGACCGGATCGCCCAAAGTCGGGATGATGGAGTTCGAGATCGGTCAGGAGATCAGCCAGGGCGAACGCCGTCTCATCCGCCGAGGACACCAACACGACGTGACGGCCCACCGTGTCGGCGATCACCCGGGCCAGATACGGGTAGTGGGTGCAGCCGAGCAACAGGGCATCGACCCCCGACTCGACGATCGGAGCCAGGAGGCGACGGGCCAACAACTCGACCTCCGACCCGGAGATCACCCCCCGTTCGACGAACTCCACGAAGCCCGGACAGGCACACGACACAATGGAACGTCCTGGGTCGATGGCGGCTACTGCGTGGGGATAGGCCTTCGATTCAACCGTCCCGACGGTGGCGATGACCCCGAAGTTTCCCGAGCGGGAGGCTGACATCACGGCTGTCACCCCTGGCTCGATCACGCCGACCACAGGTATCGGCAGCTCGATGCGAAGAGCATCGAGAGCAGCGGCGGTTGCGGTGTTGCAGGCCACAACGAGGAGTTTGACGGCGAACCGATCGACCAGCATCCGGCCGATCTCCAAGGAGAAGTCGACCACCTCGGGCAACGGCCGCGAACCATAGGGATAGCGGGCGGTGTCACCCAGATACACGAGATCCTCGCCGGGAAGGAGGTCAATGACGGCTCGGGCCACCGTCAAGCCGCCGAAGCCGCTGTCGAACATCCCTATCGGTCGTCCATCCACCTCATCAGACTAAGGTCCGGTGGCCCGGCATCGGGCCGGAGCCGACGATCCCTCGGCGTCGACGACCCGAAGTCCGGGTCCCGATCAACCATCCCCGATCATCCGACGACGTGGAGTCACCCATCGTCGAGCCCGGTCGGGGGGCCTACCTTGATAGGGAGATCGCCCCCGCTCTCTGTTCGGAGTTCCAGCGGTGTTCTAGGGTGGAACCACGTCGCCAGGACCGTCGATCCAATCGGCCCCGGGCGACGAAAGTCTTCGCAGTACTGGGGTGATGACCACACAGCGGCCGGGTCCAAGGGCTCGGCCGCTGGGCGTTGGGCGTTGGGCCCAGAAGTCCGACGCCGTCGCCGCTTCGTTGCCCGTCGACCATCCCTACCCATGATCCGCCGACGACAAGCAGCTATATGAAGCTGTATTCAAGGGCAATGAAATACACAAATACCCGGGTGATGTATTTCGGATTACCGTTTAATGAGGGTTCTTGGATAGTCAATAACAGCGTCCTAGAATCTCCCCGTGACTCAAGCTGACCTGGTCCAGATCGCTCAGGCTGCCCGCTCTCTCGGCATCCCCGCCGACCTGCTGGAGACCAAGGCCGAGTTGGGAGCCGTACCCGAGGCGATCAGGTCCGACACGTCGTGGATGATCCCGGCCAAGGCTCTGGCCCACATCGCCGAGCGCGAGGGCTGGACGCTTGATCTGACCGGTGCCGAGCCGAGGGCGGTGGCCGGCAATGACCGGGCCACAACCGAAACCCTGGCCGCCCAGACTGCGGTGATGCTGGCCAAGACCCAGGCATCTGCCGCCCGAGTCGAATCGCAGGATCTGCTGCGCCGGCTCCGGGTTGCCCAACAAACGGCGGAGGCGGATCGAGCCGAGGCCACGCTTGCCCGTGACGAACTGGCTGCGGCGGAGAAGGAACTGGCCCAGTTGCAACGGGCGAAAGCGGTGGCCGAGGCCAAGGCCGAGGAACTGCGACGCTTCTTGGAGAGGGAGCAGGCCCAGTTTCGTTTCATGAGTGAACGGGTTGCCGCGCTCGAACAGGAGCGGGATCAACTGCTGGCGTCACTGGGCTGGATCAGTCGCCGGCGCTATCGCCAGATCGTCGAGTCCACCTGGGATGCCTCGCACGATCCCGAATCACGCTCGTCGGACCGACTCAGGGAGCTGGCGACCTCCCAACTCCACCGGGTGAGGGCAAACGAGGCTGATCGCCACGGCCGGTACCAGCCACCCGATGCCGAGTTCGGGAAGGCCGCCGAACGACGTCCTGATTCGATGCCACCTCCTCCGCCACCTCCACCCCGTCGCGTCGACGACCGTCGCCCCGACAACCTCGAGACCCGGAATGCAGGCTGGGATGAGTTCTACCAGGTGGACGACTCCCACACGGGTCATCGCCGGTACGCCCATCCCGGTGATCCCCCGTCGAGCCCGCTCCAGCTCGATCCCTTCTCCTGATCTGCGTCAGGGGCCGCTCTCGACGAGCCTGATCGGCTCTTCAACCAGGCCCGGGCCTCGGCGGCGGTAGCTCCGGACCACCGGGATCGGGCCGGCCAGCGACACAATGACCCAATGCCAGGTGGCGGAGATCAGATCCTCGGCGGCGGTGGTCGTATCGTGCTTGGAGGGAACAGCCGATGTAGCCGGATGGGAATGCATCACCCCGATGATGTCCAGCCCCTCGTCCTCGGCCCGCATGACGGCGCTCAGGTACTCCTTGGCGTCAAGTCGATACATCCGCTCCGACGCAGCCTCGTTGGTGATCGGTTCGAACCGAATCACCCGATCGCCGCCCGACTCACCGACCAACAGGCCGCAGGCCTCGAGGGGAAGGCCGGTGACGGCCTTGCTCAGCATGGCCATCCAGTGTCGATGGGCCATCGTCAGCACGGGCCCAGAGTACCGGCCCAATACCATGGAATCCATGGCCGTCAAGATGGTGACAACCAACAAACAGGCTCGGCGCAACTACGACATCTCCGAGACGTTCGAGGCCGGCATCGCCCTCCGAGGCAGTGAGGTCAAGTCACTCCGGGAATCGAAGGTCCAACTCAACGACGCCTACGCCCGGTTCGAGAACGGCGAACTGTGGCTGCTCGGTCTTCACATCGCCCCCTATGTCCGGGCCAGCACCCATCAACGGTACGAGCCGACCCGAAAGCGCAAGCTGCTGATGCATCGAGCCGAGCTCGACCGTCTCTTTTCCCGAACCGAGCAGGATCATCTGACCCTGGTACCCATGGCCCTCTACTTCAAGGACAACCGGGCCAAGCTCGAGCTTGGTCTTGGCAAGGGCCGCAAGACGGTGGACAAGCGACAGCTGATCGCCAAGCGGGATGCCGATCGGGAGGCCAGGCGCGAGCTGGCGGCCCGGAGCCGACGCTGAACCTCCTGTGATCGGGGAAACCGCCAGGGGCCGCCCACATCGATCGGGTACACTGGGTGATGGCCCGTCACCGCGGGTCACGCCACTTGACAACGAGGCACATGGTACCAAGTGGTACCGACACGCTTCGTTTCGACTTCGGGGCTGATCGGTTTCGACGTCGAGATGAGAAGTCGTGTGTGCGACCCGAGTTGCTCAGACTCGTAAAACGGGGCTTACAGAAGCGCCAACAAGGCTGACTTCGCTCTTGCCGCCTGATCACTGATTAGGCAGTAAAGAGGAAAACTGCGAGCCGTGAGGCCGCGCGGGGCCGGATCACTGCAGCCCGGCAACAGAAGCAGTGGTGGACGGTGGGAGAGACCACTGACGGCAGGCAAAGACCGCTGACTCCTGGGAAAGTCCAGGCGGAGGATCATCGGGTAACACCGGTGTTCACGTTGACCCGGCAACCAGGCAGCCGCACAGCCAAATCACGGGAATGGTCGTAGCGCGTGCGGTAACTCCTCGACGGACGGGGGTTCGATTCCCCCCAGCTCCACGTTGTGATGTGTCACGACATCTGCAAGGCCCGGACCCTCGGTGGTTCGGGTTTTGTCGTTTACGGCCTAGGAGTTGCGCGAAAGGGCACGTTGGTCCGCCACGTCATGCTGTGAGCGGGACCGCGATCAGGCAGCATGTTTGAGCCCGCCGAGCCCGACCACCGGAGCCCACGTCACATCGACGTCGGTCATCAGGTAGCACGGCGCAAGCTGGGCCGAGACGAACGAATCGAGGAAGTTCGAGGCAAGGGACTCGAGGTGAACTCGTCGAGCTTCTCGATGTGCCGGCTCCATACGGATGCCTTCGAGGCGTCCGCGCAGGCCAGGCGAGAGCCCGAGCGTGGCGGTGAGGCAGGTGTAGCCGATCGTCTCGCTCGGCGACGAAACCGGAGCGCCGGTCGACGCCACCACCCGCAACCCGAAGTGTGCCGCATCCGGCGTATCGACCCTCCAACGACTAGCCGTGTCCGACGTGTCCAGGCTTATCTGCGCTCGCTCGTGAACGCCGGGGAACACCCGGCCGCCGGCAAGCACTGCGAGTCGGGAGTCGGTGTGCCGCATCGGAACGTAGACGCCGATCTCCAGCCGTGTTTCGGTCGCACCGGCCCATTCAGCGGATATTCGGTGGGCAGCAGCCCTCAAGGTGAAACCGGTGGCCGATGGCGCAAGAGCCGGACGAAGATCTTCGAGTTCCAGCAGACAACACCCGACGACCGTTCCGCCGTCCAGTGTGTGGGGGCGAAGGCCCGGCGGCAGGTATCTTGCTGCCTCATCGGGATCGACGAGTGCATTGATCAACAACCGCCGCCGAATGTGTCCAACGACTTGGCGCCAGTTCCGTGAAGTAGCTCGCATGATTGATATGCTATCATTTAGTCTCGTAGTAATTACAAGCGAGAAGGATGAACGATGAGTACTGAGTACCGGCTCGATGAGCTGGCCCGACAGGCCGGCGTCGCATCGACCACCGTGCGCCTCTACCAGACCAAGGGCCTGCTCGCTCCCCCGAGGCTCGAGGGTCGCACCGGCTGGTACGACGACTCCCATCTCATCCGGCTCCGACTCATCGCCCGGCTCCAGGACGAAGGACATTCGCTCGCCGGGATCGCCACTCTTCTCGAGCTGTGGGAACGAGGGCGGGGTCTCGATGCCATCGTCGGGGTCGAGGCCCAGCTCGAAGCACTGCTCGGCGAACCACACGCAGCCGACTACGACCCGGCGGAGCTCGTCGGCTCTTTCCCCGACGGCTCGATGACAGGGGAGCTGATGCAACGTGCCGGTTCGCTGTCGCTTGTCGAGACGACCGAAGCCGGACGTGTCCGGACACCGGATCGCCGCTTCCTCGAGACCGGGGCCGCACTCGCACACCTCGGCGTCCCGCTGGCCGTCATTCTCGATGAGTGGGAAGCCCTCATCGCTCATACCGACGAGATCGCGACAAGTTTCATCGATTTGTTCGAGTCCTATTTGACCCCGGACGACTGGCACCAGAGCCTTGACCGCGACCATGCCCGAGAACTCGCCCGCACGTTGGCAGACCTACAGGTCATGGCAAAACAGGCGCTCGCATCCGCCTTCGATGCGAGCATCGCCAGACTCGGGCGGGAGCGGCTGGGTGAGCTGCTGCGCAAAGCGCAGCAAACCTGAACCACCTGTGTCCCTGTGGCCGACCCCCGGTCGTGCGCTGTGCTGCCAACCGGCGGAACACCGCTCGACCGAGCCGGCACCAATTCGGTCCGGGGCGCGGATCGGTGCCGTTGAGCCCCAGTTGTGGGATCAGGGTGGTTTGGGCAAGATGGATCGATGGCGCAAGCCTTGTCAGAGTGGTCGACGGTCGGTCGACGTTCGTCGATTCTAGGCGGGATATTCGGTGGCTTGACCACACTTCTCCTGCTGGTCTTCGCCAACCCCTTCGGTGGAGTGAGCCCCGAGGAGCGAGGATTCGACCTCGCCGCCGGCGACTGCGTCGACGTCGTAGCCGGCTCCGGTGATGAAGCCGTCCTCGAGCTGGTCGACTGCGACCAGGCTCACGACGCCCAGATCACTGGCCGGGTCGACCATGTCGATGGGGACGAGTCGTACCCCGGCCCCGGACCGGTCGCAACCTGGTTCGACGAACAGTGCCGCCGGGTCGATTCCGACTACCTTGGCGCCGACGTGCTCGACACCACACTCGGCCGTGGGGTCATCGAGCCGACCGAAGCCGAGTGGAATGACGGCATCGGCCATGCCGTCTGCTACCTGACCACCGCCTCACCCGACCTTGAACTCGTCGGCTCGGTCGACAACGACTGGGAGTCCTACGCGCGCAGTGAGGACGTCCCGGTCAACCGGCTCAAGCCGGGTGACTGCTTCAATCCGGCCGAACCCGGCCAGCAGGCCCTGACCTTGCTCAGCACCGATATGGTCACGCTGGTCGACTGCAGCCGCGGGTTCTCCGGCATGTTCTTCGGTCGGGGACGCTTGGCCTTCCCGCTGTCGGATCCCCTGCCTGACGAGGAGACGCTCGCCGCAGCCTCGACCGAGGCTTGTGGCGAACAATTCGAGCAGTTCTACGAGGTGGAGGCCACCGGTTCGAACTACCGATTCTGGCGCCCATCGGCGACGGCCTGGGCCGATGGGGACCGAACGGTGCTGTGCGCCGTGCTCAGCGACCAGGAGATACCGGGACCGTACTCCCCCGCCTCCTATCCCACCCTCTTCGAATTGGCGGCCCTGACATGTTTTGATCTCGGCCCGGAGCACACCGAGGAGTCTCTGGGACTCGACGACCGCGTTCGCCCGGTGGACTGTTCGATTCCGCACCAGGGTCAGAAGCTCGCCAGCGGTCAGCTGAGCCTGAGCGCCGACATCCCCTATCCCGGAGCCCGGGTGACGCAATCCCGAACCAAGGAAACCTGCGCACGGCGGTTCAAGGAGGTCGTGGGCATAGAACGCACCCGATCACGATTCGGCAACTTCCCCTATTGGTACCCGGATGCCGAGGCCTGGACCGATGGCGATCGTCGCTATAGCTGTGCCGTACTGGACGACGAGCTGGTCGGTTCGCTGGAGGGAATCGCACAATGACGAAACCACCGGCGGCGGTGCCTGCACCGGTGCTCAGTGGAAATCGGGCTCATCCCAGTCGGGGAAGACGTCGGGGCTGTCCCGGGAGGGGCGAAGACTCCACCTCGGCTCCCGCTTCTCGAGGAAACTCTCCACCCCCTCCCGGGCGTCGGCCAGGGATCCGAGGGCTTGAATGGCACGGGAATCGGCCCGGTGGGCCTCCATCGGGTGGTCGAGTGTCATGCCCCTCCACAACATCTGCCGGGTGAGAGCCACCGACACCGGGGCCGAGTGTTCGGTCAGCTCCTCGGCCAGACGGTGGGCCCGGTCGACCACGTCCTCCCCGTCCTCGACGGTGACCAGGAGCCCGGCCCGGGCCCCCTCGGTGGCCGGGAAAACCCGGCCCGAGTAGCACCATTGTGCGGCCTGGGAGATGCCGACCAACCGGGGCAGGAACCATGACGAGCAGGCCTCGGGAACGATACCCCGCCGGGTGAAGACGAATCCGATCTTGGCCCCGGGCACGGCGAGGCGCACATCCATGGACAGCGTCATCGTGATGCCCACCCCGACGGCCGGGCCGTTGATGGCGGCGATGACGGGCTTGGTGAGTTGAAAAAACCGCAACGCGACCCGTCCGCCACCGTCCCGGTTGATGATCCCGGGATCACGACCCCGAGCCTCGGCGTCGAAGGTGTCGCCACCGGTGTCGAGATCAGCGCCGGCGCAGAAGGCACGGCCGGTTCCGGTGACAATAGCGGCCCGTACGGCGTCATCCCCGTCGATCACGTCACACGCCGACAACAACTCCTCCATCATGGCGTGGTTGAAGGCATTGAGACGGTCCGGCCGGTTGAGATGAATGATGGCGATGCCGGATCGCTCGACGGCCAGGTCAATTGTTTCGTAGCTCATCTGTCAGTCCTAGAACCCCTCCGACCGCGCCGGTCCGGCTTCGATCGCCGTGTCGTGACCCGACGTGGACCAGCCCGCATCGTAGCGAAAATGGTCCCACAACGGCATCAGCTCATTCCCCTCGAGCAGCAGATCGATCTGGTCGCCACCGACCGAGCCGGGATGGGCGTGGCCGCACGCGTGAGCCAGCTGGATCAGCTCGTGCCGGAAGCTCTTGATGTAGCTGGCGACCCGCACCGACTTGTCGATAGGATCGAGCCCGCGGGTCAACCAGCGGGAATGGGTGGCCACACCAGTCGGGCAGTGCCCGGTGTGGCACCGTTGGGCCTGAATGCAACCGACGGCCAGCATCGCCTCCCGGCCGACATTGATCACATCGACACCCAATGCCATGGCTACGAGAGCATCACTGGGGAACCCGAGCTTGCCGGCACCGATCCACACCACCTTGTCGTGCATTGCCAGCCGGGCAAAGGACCGGTACACCTCGGCCATGGCCATTCGAAACGGTAGGGACACGTGATCGGAGAAAGTCAGCGGGGCGGCTCCGGTACCGCCCTCTCCCCCGTCGATCGTGATGAAGTCGGGTCCTCGGCCCGTTCGCTTCATCTCAGTGGCCAACTCGGTCCAGAAACGTCGATCGCCGACCGCCGACTTGATACCCACCGGCACCCGACAGGCGGCGGCGACCGTCTCGACGAACTCGATCATGGCGGGAATCGAGTCGAACGCCGAGTGCGACGACGGACTGGCGACCGTGATCCCGACGGGAACGCCTCGGGCCTCGGCGATCTCCGGTGGCACCTTGGCTGCGGGAAGTCGCCCACCCAACCCCGGCTTGGGTCCCTGACTCAGCTTGATCTCTCTGGCCTTGATGGACGGGGTCGCCTGCACCAGCTCGACCGCCGCGTCGAGATCGAACGAGCCGTCGACGGCCCGGGACCCGAAATAGCCGGTACCCAGCTGGAACACCAGGTCGCCGCCATGACGATGATGCCGGCTGACCCCGCCTTCGCCGGTGTTGTGGAGGCAACCGGCCAGGGCTGCCCCCCGGTTGAGAGCCTCAACGGCCACACCGGAGAGCGAACCGAAGCTCATGGCCGAGATGTTGACGACCGAAGAGGGTTGAAAGGCGTACTCCCGATTGCGCCACTCACCGATCGTCTTGCGACACGGTAGACGACTCTCGTCATGATCGGCCGGCGGCCGTTCACCGTTGGACGACCCCGATCCCAGCGAACCCTCCTGCTTCCTGTAGGGAAACGGGGCGTGGCGAATGATCGGATACTGGGGCCCCGTCATCTTGTTGTCGGTGCCGAACCCGAAGTACTGGTTCTCCTGCTTGGCCGTGGAGTAGACCCAGCGTCGCTGATCCCGACTGAACGGACGTTCCTCGTCGTTGTCGGTGACGATGTACTGGCGCAGCTCCGGCCCGATCTTCTCCAGCATGTAGCGGAGACGTCCGTTCACGGGGTAGTTGCGGCGAACGGCATGGCGGGTCTGGAAGACGTCGATGAGGGCGAGGACGACCAGAACGATGAGCACCACCACGATCACGGCGACAACGGTCATAGGCCAGACCCTAGCCAACGGCCCTTGCGGTGCGACGGACGGGGCCGGCGTCCCTTGCCCGAGCCCTGAAACCGGGCCGGGGCCTGTTGCCCGGGTCCGGTCTCGGGCCCCTGTCGGTGCTCAGTCCGATCAGGCGTCGAGATAGCGGGTGACGGCCACGCCGGCCCCGATAGCACCGATCAGGGCACCGACGATCATCAGTATGGCGCCGATGTAGAGAACTTGGAACGTGGGTACGGCGAAGTCACGGAACACATAGCTGTCGAGGTTCTGGAAGAACCGATCGGTCAGCTTGTTCACCGCAAACACCGTGAAGATGCTGAGAAACGCCCCAATCAGACCCTGGAGCAGGCCTTCCAGCATGAACGGTATTCGGATGAACCACTTGGTGGCCCCTACCAGGCGCATGACCTCGATTTCCCTTCGCCGGGCGAACACCGCAGTACGGATCGAGTTGTACATCAGCAGTCCGGAGGCGGCGGCAGCAGCGACGGCAGCCACCAGCATCACGGTCGAGGATCCCTGGGAGAAGGTGGAGATGGCCCGGATGTTGTCACTGGCGAACTCGACGTCCTTGACCCCGGGGAAGGTCTCGATCTCGTTCGCCACTCCCCGGATCGACTCCACATTGGTATCGGCCGGCTTCACCTGGAACGACATGGGCAACTGATCGGGTTCGACCAGTTGAAGGATCTCGGGCTCATCGGCGAAGAACGACTGGAACTCCCGGAATGTGGCCTCCTCGTCGATGAAGAAGGAATCGTCGATATAGGCACTGGTGTCGAGGAAGGTCTGTACCACCTCGATCTGCTCGTTCTGCACGTTGACATCGAGCCAGACGATGAACTCGACATCGTCCTTGAAGGCGTTGTTGATCCGACCGACACCCTGCTGTACCAGCAGGGCCACGCCCATCAACGACAGGGACACGGCCACGGTGAGGATCGTGGCCAGGCTCAACGACGGGTTGCGAACGAGGTTCTGTCCCGTCTCCTTGAGCAGATAATCAACGCGTATTGCCATAAATCGAGCTTCTCGTTCTCGTACGTGTTCGTGGTGGTCGGTGACCGGCTACTCGTAGACGCCCCGGGCCTGATCCCGCACGATCGCGCCCTCGGCCAGCTCGATCACCCGCTTGCGCATGGTGTCGACGATGCCCCGATCATGGCTGGCCATCACCACGGTGGTACCGGTCTTGTTGATACGGTCCAGCAGCCGCATGATGCCGATGGAGGTCTGAGGATCGAGGTTCCCGGTTGGCTCATCGGCCAGCAGGATGAGCGGACGGTTGACGAAGGCCCGGGCGATCGACACCCGTTGCTGCTCACCACCGGAGAGCTGGTCCGGATACTTGTTCATCTTGTCGCCCAGCCCGACCAGCTCGCAGATGGCGGGAACCTGGGTGCGGATCACACCCCGGGGCCGGCCTATCACCTCGAGGGCAAAGGCCACGTTCTCGGACACCGTCTTGGTTGGCAGAAGCTTGAAATCCTGGAAGACACTTCCGATGTTGCGACGCAGCATCGGCACCTTCCAACTCGACATCTGACCGATGTCCTTGCCGGCGACGAAGATTCGACCCGAATCAGGCTCTTCCTGCTTGTTGAGCAGGCGCAGAAAGGTCGACTTTCCCGAGCCGGAAGGGCCGACCAGGAACACGAACTCGCCCTTGGCGATGTCGACGTAGGCATCGCGAAGGGCGGCTTCGTTCTGTTCGGGGTAGACCTTTGTCACGCCTTCGAGTTTTATCATCGTCCGGTGTCCTGGTTCAGGAGGCTCCGATAAGTCTAGCGTTGAGAAGCCGCTGGATCGTTCAGCCCTTGGTCACAGACCGAAATGTTCGGCCCAAGCCGAACATCGGGCGGCGGGCACCGCCCCCGCCGCACTCTAGCGTTGCGAAGCCACTGAATCGTTCAGCCCTTCGTCACAGACCGCAATGTTCGACGCCGGGACGCTGCGAACATCAGTTGCCGGAGTCGCTGGCGCGGCGCCACCTGAGCCAGGCTTCCATGAAGGCTCCGACATCGCCGTTCAACACACCGTCGGGGTTGCCCGAGGTATGCCCGCTGCGTTCGTCCTTCACCTGCTGGTAGGGCTGCAGTACGTAGCTGCGGATCTGGCTGCCCCATTCGACCTTCTTCGATTCGCCGGCCTCCTCGGCCAGTTTCTCCTCCCGCTTCTGTCGCTCGAGATCGACGAGCTTCATGGCCAGCATCTGCATGCACCGCTCCTTGTTCTGATGCTGGCTGCGCTCGTTCTGGCACGACACCACGATGCCGGTGGGGAGGTGAGTGATGCGCACAGCCGAATCGGTGGTGTTGACGTGCTGACCTCCGGCCCCCGATGACCGGTAGACGTCGACCCGAAGGTCTTTTTCCTCGATGTCGACCTGGTCGGTGGCATCCTCGATGTAAGGCACCACGCTGAACGAGGAGAAGGCGGTGTGGCGACGAGCCTGGGAGTCGAATGGTGAGATGCGCACCAACCGGTGCACGCCCCGCTCGGCCTGAAGCCAGCCGTAGGCGTAGCGACCACGAATAATGAACTCGGCTGCGGTGATGCCGGCCTCCTGGCCCTGCTGCACATCGTTGAGTTCGAACTCGAAGTTCCGATTCTGGGCCCACTTCCTATACATGGCCAGCAGCATCTCGGCCCAGTCCTGGGAATCGGTGCCTCCGGCCCCGGAGTGGATCTCGCAGACTGCATCGCCCTCGTCATAGGGACCGGTGAACAGCGCTCGAAGTTCCAGCTCGGAGAACTCGTGGTCCAGGATCTCGATGAGCTCGACCGCCTCGACCTCGAGCGACTCGTCGTCCTCCTCCCGGGACAGCTCGAACAACGTCTCGGCATCCTCGATCTGCCCGGTCAGACGATCGTAGAGTTCGAGATCGTCCTTGACCGCAGTGAACTCGGTCTGCACCTGGCGGGCCCGCTCGGCGTCATCCCACAGATCGGGACGCCCCATCTCGGTTTCGAGCTGGGGCAGGCGGGCCCGCAGCTCGTCGACCCGAAGGTAGTGCTCGGCTTCGGCCAGCTCGGTGCGGAGTTTCTTGAGATCCTCGGTCAAGTCGGCCATGGCAAACGAACCTACCTCGTGGAAGGGGGAAACCGTCCCGCTCGGCCTAGCGGCCGTGGCAATGCTTGAACTTGCGACCGCTGCCGCACGGGCACGGGGCGTTGCGGGGAGTCTTGTCCCACTCGTCCTTGACGTACGGCGTCGACGGGCTCGGCTCCACGGCCACGGGCTCATCGGCTCCCACCTTCTGGGCCACCACATCGGTGGTCGTGGTAGCCCCCACCGCCGCCGGCTGTCGACGAGCGGTCGTGGCCACCCTTTGATCGGTGCCGGCTGGGGCGGCGGGCACCGGTTTCGGCCTCGGTGGTCTCCACCTCCTCGGCCTTGGGTTCGACCGGTCGGGGGACCACCTCGACATGCATGAGGTAGCGGATGTAGTCCACGTTCAACGAGTGCATCATCTCCTTGAACAGTTCGAAGCCCTCGCTCTGCCACTCCGTCAGCGGATCCCGCTGGCCCATGGCCCGGAGATTGATACCCTCCCGGAGGTGGGACATCTCGGTGAGATGGTCACGCCAACGCTGATCGATGAGCTGCAGCATGATCTGGCGTTCGATCTGGCGCATGATCGATTCGCCCAGCTCAGCCTCCCGCTGATGATATTTGGCCTCGCCCTCCTCGACGATCATGGACCTCAGCGTCTTGAGGTTTCGGGCGTCGCCCAGGTCGGCCTCGGTCAACTCGGTGTCCCAGAACGTCTGGAGCTCGGTGCGCAGACCCTCCAGGTCCCAGGTGTCGTCCAGGTCGGACTCGCAGTGGGTCAAGATCAGTGAATCGGCGACGTCCTCGATGGCCTCCACCGACTCCTGGCGCAGGTCTCCCTGCTCCAGGATCTGCAACCGCCGCTGGTAGACCACCTTTCGCTGCTGGTTGTAGACCTCGTCGTACTTGAGCACGTTCTTTCGGATCTCGGCGTTGCGCTGCTCCACCGTGTTCTGAGCCCGCTCCACCGACTTGGTGACCATGCCCGACTCGATGGGCACATCCTCGGGAAGGGCCCGGTCCATGACCCAGTTCATCGCCCCGGTTGCGAAGATCCGCATCAGATCGTCTTCCAGTGACAGATAGAACCGACTCTCACCGGGATCGCCCTGGCGGCCGGAGCGGCCTCGAAGCTGGTCGTCGATGCGCCTCGCCTCATGCCTCTCGGTGGCCAGCACGTAGAGACCACCGGCCTCCAGCACCTTCTGCTGGTCGGTACCGCAGACGGGTGACCAGTGAGCCAAACGCTTCTCGTAGTAGGCCCGACCGTCGTCGTCATCGAGGCGGAGCCCTTCGGCGTGGACGTCGGCCTCGGCCAGTTTCTCCGGATTGCCGCCGAGCACGATGTCGACGCCACGGCCGGCCATGTTGGTGGCCACGGTCACCGATCCCGGTTGACCGGCCTGGGCCACGATGTCGGCCTCCCGGAAATGCTGCTTGGCATTGAGGACCTCGTGCTTGAGTCCCCGCTGGGACATCATCTGGCTGAGAACCTCTGATTTCTCCACCGACGCGGTACCGACAAGTACCGGCTGGCCCCGGGCGATGCGATCCTCGATGTCGTCGATGGCGGCGGCGAACTTGGCCGTCTCCGTCTTGTAGATGAGGTCCGGCTTGTCATCACGAACAACGGGCATGTTGGTGGGGATCTGGACCACATGCAGACCGTAGGTGGTCTCCAACTCTGCGGCGTCGGCCTGGGCGGTACCGGTCATACCGGCCAGCTTGTCGTAGAGCCGGAAGTAGTTCTGCAGCGTGATGGTGGCCAGCGTCTGCTGCTCGTCCTTGATCTTGACGGCCTCCTTGGCCTCCACCGCCTGATGGAGCCCGTCCGACCACCGCCGGCCATCGAGGACACGGCCGGTGAACTCGTCGACGATCTTGACCTCGCCCTTGTCGACCAGGTAGTCCTTGTCCCGGTGGAAAAGCTCCTTGGCCTTCAGCGCCGAGTTGAGCTGATGGACCAGGTCGCCCTGGACTCCGGCGTACAGGTTCTCGATGCCCAGGTAATCCTCGACCTGGGAGATGCCGTCCTCGGTGATGGCGACAACCCGCTTCTCCTCGTCGACTTCGTAATGCTCGTCACGACGCAGTTTTCGGGCGATGTCGGCGAACTGGTAGTAGATGTCGGCCGCGCCTCGGACCTTGCCCGAGATGATCAACGGCGTCCGGGCCTCGTCGATGAGGATCGAGTCGATCTCGTCGACAATGGCGTAGTGATGGCCCCTCTGTGCCCTGTCTTCCAGACTTCGGGCCATATTGTCCCGCAGGTAGTCGAAGCCGAACTCGTTGTTGGTGCCGTAGGTGATGTCGCAGGCGTACTGGGTCTTCTTGTAGGCGCTGTTGCCGCTTCCGGGGACCACGACCCCGACCGACAGGTCGTGCCAGCGATGGACCTCGCCCATCCACTCGGCGTCTCGGGTGACCAGGTACTCGTTGACCGAGACGACATGCACTCCCTCGCCGCCGAGTGCGTTGAGATACACCGGAAGGGTCGAGACGAGCGTCTTGCCCTCTCCGGTCTTCATCTCGGCCACCGACCCCCAGTGGAGGGCGGCCCCACCGACGAGCTGGACGTCGTAGTGTCGTTGGCCGATGGTGCGGACGGCGGTTTCACGGACCACGGCGAACGCCTCGATCATCAGATCGTCCAGGCTCTCACCGTTGGCCAGCCGCTGTTTGAATTCGGTGGTTTTAGCTCGCAGCCGGTCGTCGCTGAGGGCCTGCATTTCCGATTCGATCGCATTGACCGGGTCCACGATGCCCTGTGCCAGCTTCAGTCTTTTGCTTTCGCCGGCACGCAGAATTTTGTCGAGTAGCTTCATGACTACATCAATTGTACTGGCTGCAAGGCCGGGCTCAGTGGCACGAGGCCGCACCACGCCAAGGCGGTCGGGACCTCATCACAACGGTTGTCAACCGATGAGACGGCTACTCGACCTCGATGAGGCCGACATCGCCGTCGTCTCTACGGTAGACCACAGCGGCCCGATCGGTTTCGGCGTTGTTGAACAGGAAGAAGTCGTGGTTCAGGAGGTCCATCTGCAGGGCAGCGGACTGGGGATCGAGCGAGTTGACGTCGAACAGCTTCTTCTTCACGATCTTGTACATCGGAGTCGATGGTTCGCTGCCGTCATCGACCAGCGACTCGGGAACGAGGACGGGCTCGATAGTGGGCCGCTCGTGACCCCGATACCGCTTTTGCATCTTGGTCTTCAGCTTGCGTAGCTGACGTTCGAGCTTGTCGACCGCCAGATCGATGGCGGTGAACCCGTCCGGGGCCGACACCTTGCAGCGGATATGGTGACCGTGGCCCTCCATTGTCACCTCACAGAACTCCTTGTTGCCGATCCGTGGGTTCTTTTCCTCCCAGAAGTGAACCTCGGCCCGGTCCATCCCGCCGAGGTACTTCTCCAGCCGTCCGATTTTCTCCTCAGCCTGCCGCCGAAGCGACTCCGAAACGGTGGTATGACGCCCACTGACCGTCACGTCCATTGAGAACCTCCAGATCTGACCTGCGAAGGGGCCTTCACGGCGGTGTCGGCCGGCAGGTTCATGCTTTTGTTGCCCACCATAGACCGAAGCGACTCAACCTGCTATCGGCATGGCGGCAACCGTCAGGCAACCCGGGCCACGACCGCCGCCAGCACATAGTCGGCCCCTATCCGACGGAGCTGTCGAGCGCCGACAGCCAGTGAAGACCCGCTGGTGCACACGTCGTCGACGAGCACCACGGCCCTCGGCCCGGCGGCCGTCCGAGGGGTCAGATTCGGACCGTCTCGGCGGGCGCGGAGACTTCGACCGGTCTGGCCCGGACCGGATCGCCGCTGCAGCAGCGAGGCCGATTCGAGCCCGAGCCCGGCGGCCACCCGGACGGCGATCAGCCGACCCTGGTCGTAGCCCCGGCGACGCCGGGCGCGGGGGTTGGCCGGTATCCAGGTGACCAGCGGTCGAGAATCCGCCGCCGCCACGATCGCCGCGTCGAGTTCACCCCGGAGCCGCGCCACCAGCATGTCGGCCAGGTCGACGAGAATATCCCGCCTGGCCCGATTCTTGGCTGCCAGCACCACGGCCCGGGCCGGCTGATCATAGTCGAACACCGCCACCAGCCGATCGACACCGTGAGGCGCGGGAGCCTCGACCGCAGGTCGCAGGGCGGACCAGCACGGGCAGCGACCCTGCCGTCGGTCTCGACAGATCGGGCATCGGCGACACACCAGCACACCGACAACCTACGGCGGGGGTGTGACGGTCGAGCGCCTCGGCGGGCCGACCGAACCCGGCCGACGGCTAGTACCGGTAATGATCGGGCTTGTACGGCCCGTCGACCGGGACACCGATGTAGTCGGCCTGGTTCGGAGTCAGGGTGGTCAGCCGAACCCCCAGGGCGTCGAGATGGAGTCGGGCCACCTTCTCGTCGAGGATCTTGGGAAGGGTGACCACGTCGAGCCCGTAGGACTCGGCGTTGTGGTGCAACTCGATCTGGGCCAGCACCTGATTGGTGAAACTGGCCGACATGACGAAGCTGGGATGGCCGGTGGCATTGCCCAGATTGAGTAGTCGACCCTCGCTCAGCAGGATGATGCTCTTGCCGTCGGGGAAGCGGAACTCGTCGACCTGGGGCTTGATGTTGATGCGCTGGATGTCGCTGTGGCGCATCAGGCCGGCCACGTCGATCTCGTTGTCGAAGTGACCGATGTTGCCCACGATGGCCCCGTGCTTCATACGGCTCATCATCTCGGCTGAGATGATGTCCTTGTTGCCGGTGGCGGTGATGAAGATGTCGGCGCTGTCGAGGACCCGCTCGAGGGTGTTGACCTCGTAGCCGTCCATAGCCGCCTGCAGGGCGCAGATGGGGTCGATCTCCACGATGATGACCCTCGCCCCCTGACCACGGAACGAGTCGGCGCAGCCCTTGCCCACATCACCGTAGCCGATGACCACACAGCGCTTGCCGCCGATCATGACGTCGGTGGCCCGGTTGATGCCGTCGATCAGTGAGTGCCGTGTGCCGTAGCGGTTGTCGAATTTCGACTTGGTCACAGCATCGTTCACGTTGATACCGGGGAACTTGAGGGTGCCGGCCTTCTTCATGTCGTAGAGCCGGAGCACGCCGGTGGTGGTCTCCTCCGATACGCCGCGGATCTTGGACGCCATGTCGGTGAACAGCTTGTCGTCCTCGGACTGGAGCCGCTTCAGCAAGTCGATGATGACGTGCCACTCGTCGGGGTCGTCGTCGGTGGCGTCGGGTACGGCGCCGGCCACCTCATACTCGGCCCCCTTGTGGACCAGCATGGTGGCGTCACCGCCATCGTCGAGAATCAACGTCGGGGCGCCGAAGCTGTCGGTCCAACGCAGCGCCTGCTCGGTGCACCACCAGTACTCGTCGAGGGTCTCGCCCTTCCAGGCGAAAACCGGGGTGCCGGCGGGATGCTCGGTGGTGCCCTCGGGGCCGACCACCACGGCGGCGGCCGCCTCGTCCTGGGTGGAGAAGATATTGCAGCTGGCCCATCGGACCTGGGCTCCGAGGGTGGTGAGGGTCTCGATGAGCACTGCGGTCTGGACCGTCATGTGCAAGCTGCCGGTGATACGAGCCCCGGCCAGCGGCTGCTCGTCGTAGTACTCGGCCCGCAGCGCCATGAGGCCGGGCATCTCCTGCTCGGCCAGCTCGATCTGCTTGCGACCGATTCCGGCCAAGCTCAGATCGGCGACCTTGTAGTCGCCTTCGGCCACGGTTCGGGGTCGGCTCTCGGTTACAGACATGGTTGGGGTCCTTGTTCTTTGGGATGTGGAGGGATGTGGGCGGCCGGTGACGGCCGAAGACGATCAGCCGTCATTGGCGTCGAAGGTGAGGTCGATGCCCTCCCTTGACGCCTTCTCGACCAGCCGCTGGTGTTCGGCCTCGTCGACCGTCTCCGCCTCGTCGATCAACATCACCGGAATGTCGTTCTCGATCCGATACCGCCGCTTGAGACGAGGATTGTAGAGAGACCCCTCGCTCTCGAAGTAGAGCAATGGTCCCTTGTCCTCTGGACAGGCCAGGATTTCGAGTAGGCGGGAATCGAGCGGCACCGGTACCTCCGTGGTAGACGAACCAAGGTTATCGTCCGATCGTGGCCCGCCAGGCAACCGTGGAGGAGGCATCGAGCCGGAGCCGAAACCGAGACTCGTCGGCGCCGACGAACACGGACTGTCCCGGACGCAGCGCCCACCGATCGATACCGGACTCCACCATCATGGGCCCCCCCGTGGCCAGCACGATCTCCGGCCCGCCGACCTCACACTCCAACCAACAACCGGGCTCCTTGTCCGACCCGACAACCACTCTGACCAGGGAGAACTCGGGAATTGGAGGAGCAAATCGATGCTGGTAGCCCTCCGGTTCCAGTATCAGCGGCCGACCGGGGGCGAACTCGGCGATAGCCAACAGCTCGTCGACATCGACGTGTTTCGACGTCAACCCGCAGCGCAGCACGTTGTCGCTGTTGGCCATCAGCTCCACACCAACCCCCGACAGGTAGGCGTGGACGTTGCCGGCCTCGAGAAAGAGGCCCTGGCCCGGTTCGAGCACGATGTGGTTCAGCAGCAGCGCCACCAGCACGCCGGCGTCGGGGCCATAGCAGTCGTGGGCTCGCACCGTCCAGGCCACCGTTCGAGCCAGCTCGTCCCGACCGATCGGGCCGGCGGCATCGCCCATCCGCCGTTCCAGATCGCCCTCGGGGTGGTTCGCCGCCACCATCGAACGGCACTCGGACACCGCGGCGTCGACGATTCGGCCGATTTCTGCCGGTTTCAGGGTCAGCAATCGATGCATCAATTCCTTGATCACGACGGCTTGGGTCTCGTCATCCAGCCGGGTACCGGTGGCGAGATCGAGTACGGAGAAGACCCGGCGTACCGACCGGCTGCGAAACAGGGACGCAATCTGGCGCAAACCATCAACCGTTCGGAATCCACACTTCGCCTCCATGGGCCTCAGGGCACAGATCAATTCCGGCTTGTGGTTGCGGTCCCGGTAGTTACGGGCCGGCGAGTCGAGCGGGATTCCACGGCGATTCTCCCGCTCGAATCCGGCCGAGGCCTGACGGTTGTTGGGGTGAGCCTGGATGGACAATGGCTGGTCCACCGCCAGGATCTTGAACAAGAAGGGCAGCTGACCGAACCGCTTGGCCGTCGCCGGGCCCAAGGCGGCGATCGGGTCGGCCGCGATCATCAGATCGAGTGTCCGGGGCGGACCTTTCTCCGTTGCCTCCAGTACCCGACTGGGGGCCTTGTCATGGGCACCCAGCCAGTACTCGGCCTCGGGCCGTCCCGACGGCGGGCGACCGAGCAGGGACGCCAGTGTGTGCTCGTCGCCCCAGTGGTAGTGCTGGACAACCCCTTCAAGACGCCACATCCCCGGCATCACCGGCAGCTCACGGTTCGGGACTCCATCATCGACGACCCGGGGTCACGACCGGGACCTCATGACGCAGCCGCCATCACCGACTGGACCTCGGCCACCCCGGCGGCCACCGAGGTGTCGTCGGCCGCCTCCAGGTTGAGTCGGAGCAACGGCTCGGTGTTGGACGGCCGCAGATTGAACCACCAATCACCGAGATCAACGGTCAGGCCATCGAGCCGATCGCTGACGGCGTGGTCGTAGGTCGAGGCGAAATGCCGGGCCACATGGTCGATGACCCCGGCCACATCCGACACCCGGGTGTTGATCTCACCCGAGGCGGCATAGCGATCGAGAGGAGCCAGCAACTCCGACAGCGGACCGTCGTACCGGCCCAGTTGCTCCAGCACCATGACCGAGGCGATCAGACCGGAATCGGCCCGCCAATTGTCCTGGAAGTAGTAGTGAGCCGAGTGCTCGCCACCGAAGACCGCACTCTCGCGGGCCATAGTCTCCTTGATGAACGAGTGGCCGACCCGGGACCGCACGGCCACACCCCCGGCCTCGGAGATCACCTCGGGTACCGCCTTGGAACAGATCAGATTGTGGATGACCTTGGCACCCGGATTCGCGGCCAGGATCGACCTGGCCAGCAATGCCGTGGTCAACGAGCCAGAAACCGGCCTGGCATTCTCGTCGACCAGGAACACCCTGTCGGCGTCACCGTCAAAGGCAAGACCGATGTCGGCCCCGGTCTCCAGCACCCGGGCCTGGAGATCAACCAGGTTCTTGGCTTCGATGGGATTGGCCTCGTGGTTGGGAAACGTACCGTCCAACTCGGGATACATGACCTCCAGCTCGAACGGTAACTCCTTGAACACCTCCGGCACCACGAGTCCGCCCATCCCGTTGGCGGTGTCGGCCACCACCTTCAGCGGGCGGAGACCGTCGGTGGAGATGAAGGAACGAACGTGGCGGCTGAAGTCGTCAAGCAGGTTACGGGTCGACCGGGACCCGGCCCGGGCCGCCGGCTCGGAACCCCCCTCGATGGCGACCTGCTTGATGTCGGCCAGCCCCGAGTCCTCACCGACGGGTGCGGCACCGGATCGGCATAGCTTGATGCCGTTGTACTCCGCCGGATTGTGGGAGGCGGTGAACATCACACCGGGAACATCCAGCGAACCGGAGGCGAAGTACAGCATGTCGGTGGAGGCCAGGCCGATGTCGACCACGTCAAGACCGTGGGCCATCACCCCGTAGGCGAAGGCGTCGGCCAATTCGGTACCCGAAGGACGCATGTCCCGGCCTATGGCCACCGCCGTCGTGCCGGGCTCGACCCGGGCGATGAAGGCGGCGAATCCCTGACCGAGCCGAGCGACGACGTCGGCGTTGATCTGTCCGGGGTACACGCCCCGGATGTCGTAGGCCTTGACGATGGTGTCGAGCACGGTGGACAGCTCCGTTCTCGGTGACGTTTCGGCGGTCGGTTCTGAGGTCACACTTCACCTGTTCATCGCTGCGGGTACGGCCTCATCCTAGGCCGTGTTCGACTTCGGCCGTGAGGATCCGGGCCTGTTGAGCATCGGGGCGATACAGGCCCTTGCCTGCCCAGCGGCGTATGCGTAGCAGGTCGACCAACAGGGCGAAGGAGTCGGCCACGACCCGAACCGACGAGCCCGGCCGATTCTCCACCGTGACCGGCAGCTCCTGGAGCGAGAGCTGGTCCTGCTCGGCCATCAGGAACAGCTCCACGTCGAACGCCCAGCCGTCGATCCTGGTCCGCTCGAACAATACCTTGGCGATGTCGGTACGGAAACCCTTGATACCGCACTGGGTGTCGCGGAAGTGCCCGAGAAGCACCAGATGGGTGAGCCAGTTCACGAACCTCCCACCCAGTTCTCGGATACGGCGGGCTCGGACCAGGGTGTTGGTCTGGTGATGGCGTCTACTGCCGACCACCATGTCCCATCCCTGCTCCAGTTGTTCGAGGATCGACAGCACCAGCTGGGGCGGGTAGGCCAAGTCGGCGTCGGTGAACACCACCGAACGACCCTCTGCAGCCAATACCCCGGCCCGTACCGAGGCTCCCTTGCCTTGATTCGTGGGCTGGACGACAACCCGTGCCCCGGCGGCGGAGGCTCGAGCCGCGGTGCCGTCGCTCGAACCGTCATCCACCACGATGATCTCGGCCTCGCCAGGTCCGAGGGCGGCGCTCAAGTCGTTGTCCAGGCGGCGAACCGACTGGGCGATGTGATCCGCCTCGTTGAAGGCCGGTACCACCACCGACAGCCGAAACCGTCCGTTGGCCGGCGGCCGCCCTCGTCGCACGGCGAGATCCCGTCGTACCTGGTTGAACAAAACCCACCGGTAGACGAACCAGCGCACCGTCGCCGCCCCGACGATAGCCACCGACTTGATCGGGAACAGGGCCTCGTATCGGGTCAGGAGCGCGGCCATGATGGCCATGTCCAGCGCACCGGCCACCACCGCAGTGGTGGCGAAGATGCTGGGGTTGCTGACCCAGCGAGCCGACGTCTCACCTCGGAAGGTGAACTGTCGATTCCCGATGTAGGCCATGATGGCGGCTGCGGCCAGGGCGAGGGCATCAGCCCACCACCACGACCATCCTCTGTCGGCCAGAGTTAGGAACACCCCGATGTCGACCGCGGTGGCCAGCAGACCGACCAGGGCGAACCAGCGAAGTCGACTTCTCACTCGCCCGTATGTCCCAACGGGACCACCTAGTCGGCTCTCGCCGCCGGATCCCCGTCGGCGGCCCCGTCACCGACGACATCACCACCGGGGTGGCGCTGACCTGCAGGGGGGGCGTCGGCCGCCACGGCACCATCGGTGGATTGCTCGACGCCGCCGTGCAGAGATCGACTCTCGTCCGGCGACGGGCGGACGAGCGGGGCGTCGACCGGTAGAGCAACGGGACGACGGGCGATCGCTTCGAGGGTGCCGGCTGGGGCGTCGGCATCGTGCCCGATTCCGACGGGGGTGCCCGGCAGGTTGCCTCGCTCCAGCCGTCGCAGACCGACCAGTGCGCCCAACCCGATCAACGTCAGAACGATGGACAACCACTCGACGGCCGTGCGCCCGTAGCTGAGGGTGACCTCGTTGGCCGTCGGCACCACCACCATGAGATTCGGCCCGGCCCGCCATGGCCCTTCTGCACCGTCGACACTCCAATTGGGGAAGAACGACGTCTTGACCAGAACCGGCTCGCCGAGCTGATCGACGGTGAAGGATACCGTCGAGGTACCGGCTTCGATGTCGGAGACCTCGGCCCGATCCACCGGTTCACCATCGTCGACGGCCAGGGACTCGCGGCGGAGCCAGCCGTCGGGCCCGTCCTCTGCCGGCAGGGCCAGGTAGGCGGCGGGGTCGTTGTACTGAGCCACGGCCTGACCGACCCAGCCGATGTCGAATCGGCTGGCCGATTCCTCACCGACCTGCTCCTCGGTCCGACCCGACACCACCACCGGTGAGTAGTCGAGACCTTCGACCAGGGCCGAGCCCTCAACCTCATAGATCACGAACGGCTGGGCCTCACCCACCCTGGTCAGATCGGGATGGTCGTCGGCGGCGGCGATGGCCTCGTCCGACTGAGCCATGTAGTAGCGAACACCCATGAGCTGTAGCTGGTGCACGCCGAGGTCGATGTCGAAACCCTTGTAGGGAAGGTCGCGCTGGGCGCGGGACGGCGAATCCGACAGCACGCTCTGGTTGAGGAAGTGGAACGGCGTGGTGGCCGACGACTCGAAGTAGAGACCCTCCATCGAGCCAATGCAGCCATCGGTCCAGTGGGGAAGCAGCATCAGCGCCATCGGCGTCCCGTAGCGATCGAGATCACTGATGTACTCCCACATGGCTCGACCGCATCCCTCGTCCCGGCCGATGCGGTCCATCTCGACGATGACCTGGCGATACTCGGCGTAGGACTCCTTGCGCTCGTAGCCGGTGTAATTCCACTCGGCCCAGCCCGGCACCGCGCTGCGGGCCCGGTTGGTGAACACCAACCATTGGTAGTGCCCGTCGTCGGTTATCTGGCCGAACGGCATCAACCGCAGCGGCATGGCCACGGCCACGAACACCGCAACGGCCCCGGCCACGACGGACACGGCCAACACCTCGGAGTTGGGCCTCCGAAGGTTGCCGGTCACCAGTGACGCTCCGAGTCGCACGACGAAGGCCACTCCGACCGCTGCCACCACGTAGACCGACAGATAGTAGAAAGGAAGGAGGCGGGCGTTCCACAGCGGCCCCTCACCCAAGTTGGCCACGGCGGCGGCGAAGATCGCTCCGGTACCGGCGAAGATCATGCCGATCCGCTCCCGGGCGGTATAGGCCAACAACAGACCAATGGCGGCCACCGGCAACGCCAGTTTCATGGGGACCGTCAACATCGGCGGTCCGACATCGTTCAATCGCTCCCAGCCCATGTCATTGAAGTAGGGCTCGCGAAGGTAGAACGGCAGAAGCCAGAAGGCAGACAGGGCGACGGCCACCGCCCCGACGGACAGGAGCCACCACGATCGCCGGGCCAGGACCGAATCGCCGTACATGGCGGCCAGGAAGACCACGAGCACGGCGACCACGGCCAAGCCCCGGATGGCCACGGACGTGCCGTCGGCGAACGCGATTGGCGCCAGGGCGAGGGCAACGGTACCGGCCGCCGTCCAAGCCCGGGCCGACGTTGCGCCATCGGACAGGGTGGCCAGCATGAGGGCCGGAACGATGAAGAAGATCGGAATGAGGTGGCACAAGGCCACGAGGGCGATCACGACGGCTCCCGGCACTCGCCACCGATCGTCGTCCATGCCGCGGATCACCACCCCGATGGCCACCAGGCTCAGACAGAGACTCATGGAGAAGGCGAACTCACCGGCCAGGGTGGAGGTGATGTTGCCTCCGTAGATGGTGAAGTTGGTGTCGAAGAGGAAGATGAACGCTGCCAGCGAGAGAAAGGCGGGAACCGGCTCGGGAGCCCGAGCCAACCGGCCCATGGCCCATGCCGCAAGTGGAAAGGTGACCAGACCCGACACCGACACCAGCTTGAAGGCAATGCCGTAGGGGAAGGAGAACAGGAGCAGGGCAAGAGCCACCAGCACCGCTGCCACGGCCCCGATCGACCGTGGACCCCGCCACCACGACTCCCGGGTGGCCCGGTTGATGCCATAACCGGCGGCGGTCACCATCGGCAGGGCCACAAACCAGGGAAATCCGGCGTTGAGGACGACGATGGCCAGCGACGGTACCACCATGTAGAAGTGATAGGCCGGGAATCCGGCGTACCAATCGGGGGTCCATCCGGTCAGCTGGAGTTGGGGCAGGAGATGGTCCCGCAGGTAGGCGGGACCCCAGACATGAGCGCCCATGTCACCGCCCGACGGCGTGGTGTCGGCGAACAGAAGGGGATCGGTCAGGTCGTCGATCGAGGATGCGTCGGGCCAGTTCATGAGCCCGAAAACGAAGGTGCAGCAGACCAGTGCCACCAGCAGGCCCAGTCGGCCGCGACCATCGGTCAGGCGGTCGCCCAGGGACCGGATGGCCGAGACCTCGGCGACCGGCGGTCGGTGCGCCGCCTCCACCCGCCCCGGACGGCGGTCACGAAGCCGGTCGGCGACCGAGCGGTCCCGTACTGTGGGCTCTCCCACGGTGGTCAATGCACTGCGCTCCGCCCGCCATCCTCCAGCGTCCCCCATCCGCAGCCGGCGCCGAGGGCGGGCTGGACGACCCGATACCGTAAAAGACTCACCCAGGGGACGATAGTAAGAAAACGGGCCCTAGCGGCGGCGGCCGGCGTGTTCACCGACCTTGTTCAGTACCCGGTCGAGGCTGATTGGTTCACCCGCCATGTGCCACCGTCTGGTATCGCACCGGTCGCAGGATTCCATGACCAGCACGTTGCCCTCCACGGTGATGTTGATGAGCGATACCTCGGCCCCGCAGACCCGACAGCCGGTGTCGTCGGGCGTTTGCTCGTCGGCACGGACCTGCACGTCGGCGTCTTCGAACGCCGGTGCGGGCCCGACCCACGACGCCCCGGGCCGCGGTTCGGGTTCCTTGGTTGCCGTTGAGGCCGCCCACATCTCGTTGTTGCTCATCAGACCTCCAGTGCCCGTCCTCGTTTCGGTCGGCCCGGTCCTCGCCGTTGTTAGCGCCGCAGCCGGTGTTGGGCCGTCGGGCTCATCCGGTGGTGAATCCTCGGACGTCAGGCCAGCGCGACGAGCTGCACCACCGTCGTGGCATTGAACGCCATATGGGCCACCACGGCCGGGCCCAGACGCCCGGTGGTGGCGGTGAGCCAGGAAAGAACACAGGCGAACACGAACAGTCCGGGCACCACGACCAACTGCCGATGGGCCGCGGCGAAAATGAGCGATGACAGCACCACGCCGGCCCCCAGCCCGAAACGCCGGGTCACAACCGGCAGAAACATACCGCGATACATGCGTTCCTCGGCCAATGGGGCGATGATGACCACTGCGAACACAAGGAAGGCCACATCGGGCCAGCGCTCGATACGGTCCACCAGGTCACGAGCGGCCCTGCCGGGATCATCCTCGAACCAGCCGCCGATGGCCCAGTACAGCACTGGAATCACAACCAGCTGCACCCCCACCCCAATGAAGGCGGCCACCGCCAGCTCGCCGAGATCACGACCGAAGGCGAAATCGTGTCGAGGGCCCTGACCCAGGCGCCGACTCACGAAATCGGGGATCAACAGGTAGCACAGCCACAGCCCGAAGCTGGCGGCCAGAGTGAGCAGCAACGGAAGGTCGTCGGTGGAGGTGGCCGCAACCCCGGCGGCGGCGAACACGGCGGCCGCCCAGATCACACCCCCGACCTGGGACCCCAACCAGGCGCCGATCGTCTCCATGATGTCCCATCGGACCTGTGGCGGCTGTGGTGGCCAATCGGCCGACGGGGAACGGAACATGATGGGCTCGAACGAAGGTGGGGCTCGTGGTGAAAGGATCGGGCCGGGTGGACCGGGGCCCTCTTGACTCGGGCTGCGGGCCGGCACCGACGGCCACCAGTCAACATCTGCCCCAGGACCCGCACCAACCAATCGGGCGAAGGTATGCGGTGTACGGCAGAAGCAGGTTCCGAAGGAACGCGACCTGAACCGAACGGTTCAACCCTAGCCGGGCGCGGATTGCACCATGCAACCTCGGACCGGGGAAAGGCCACCCACGAGCGGGCCGAAGGCGGACCGAGGAAAGCCACAAGCGGGCCGACGGCGGCACCACGGACCATGACGAGCAGGGACGGCGAACAAGGCAGGACGACAGCGGGAAATGGCCGTACTTTAGATGTTCTTTAGACCGCCCTCGCTAGCGTACGCCGGGTGCTCCCGGAGAGGAACCCGTGTCGGTTTTCGCCCTGTACCGGTTGAAAACGGCGCAACCGGAGCGGCCGCCACAACGTAGATACCGACAACAACACGTCATTTCCGGAGCCGGCAGTCCGACTGGAGCACTCGATGATCAAGCTCGACATGAGTGCTCCGGTTCGGCATCGGCTCCCCGTCCAATTAGGCTGATGTTATGAGTTCTGAAGGCTCCCCCCCGCCACCCAACCCGCGAGGCGGCAACCCGAAAGTACCGGGCCGGCCCGACTCGGGTTGGCCCCGCTGGTCGGCTTGGATCGTTATCGGCGTGCTCATCGCGCTGCTGTTCCTGGCCTCAACGATGAACACCGAGGCGTCCGACGAGATCTCGTTCACCCAGTTCCTGGAAGAGGTGGACGACGGGGACATCACTGAGTTCGAGTTCGACAACACCACCTACGAGATCACTGGCACCAGGGAAAACGGTGAAACGTTCTCGACCACCGGATTCCGGGAGTTTTCGGAGCAGGATCGCCAGCTCTTCGACCAGCGTGGGGTCGAATACAAGCCGATCACCCCCCAAACGAACTTTTTCGTCGGGCTGCTACCCCTGTTCCTGCCCTTCCTTATCATCATCGGCTTCTTCTGGTGGATGGCTCGCCGTCAGCAATCACAGATGGGCGGCATCATGTCCATCGGGCGTAGCAAGGCCAAGACCTACTCGTCCGAACGCCCGGGTACCACCTTCGACGATGTTGCCGGCTACGGCGCAGTCAAGAAGGAGATCACTGAGGTGGTCGACTTCCTGAAGAACCCGGGGAAGTTTGCCGACATCGGGGCCCGTATCCCCAAGGGCGTGCTGTTGGTCGGCCCTCCCGGTACCGGCAAAACCCTGATCGCCCGTGCCGTGGCCGGTGAGGCCGGGGTTCCCTTCCTTTCCGTCACCGGCTCCGACTTCATGGAGATGTTCGTCGGCGTCGGGGCCAGCCGGGTTCGGGACCTTTTCAACGAAGCCCGCAAGATGGGCAGGGCCATCATCTTCATCGACGAGATCGACTCAATCGGCCGTAAACGAGGCGCCGGCCTCGGCGGAGGCCACGACGAGCGCGAACAAACGCTCAACCAGATGCTGTCGGAGATGGACGGCTTCGAAGCGACCGAGGGCATCGTGATGATGGCCGCCACCAACCGTCCCGACATCCTCGACTCCGCCCTTCTCCGACCCGGACGTTTCGACCGGCAGGTCGTGGTCCCCCTGCCGGAACTCGACGACCGAAAGGCCATTCTCCGCGTCCACATCAAGCACAAGCGCATCGGCGACGACGTCGACATCGACCTGATCGCCCGGGGAACCCCGGGTATGAGCGGTGCCGATCTGGCCAATCTAGTCAACGAGGCCGCCCTGTTCGCAGTTCGTAACGGCGAGGACAAGATTCACGCCCGGCACTTCGACATGGCCCGGGACCGGGTGATCATGGGTGTCAAGCGGGACTCATTGGTTATGTCCGAGCAGGAACGGGAGATGACGGCCTATCACGAGGCCGGTCACGCCCTCTGTGCCGCGCTGCTCCCCGATTATGACCCCCTGCACAAGGTGACGATCATCCCCACCGGTATGGCCCTCGGCGTGACCATGACACTGCCCGAGGAGGACCGTCATTCGCTTCGACGGAGCCACGCCCAGAACATGATCGTCATGATGCTGGGTGGCCGCAACGCCGAGCATTTGGTGTTCGGGGTGGTGTCATCGGGAGCAGGTGATGATTTGCAAAAGGCCACCGGCCTGGCCCGTCGCATGGTGAGCGAGTGGGGAATGTCGGAGAAAATCGGGCCCATGGCCTTTGGCACCAACGGTCCGGTCTTCCTCGGCGACGACATGATGCAGACCAAGGAGTACTCCGAGGAGCTGGCCCGGATCATCGACGAGGAGACCCAACGCATCCTCATGGAGCAGGAGGCCCGGTGCCTGGACTTGCTCTCCACCCATCGAAACGCCTTGAACCTGGTGGCCCGCAATCTGTTGGAACACGAAACACTCAGCGGCGAAGAGGTCAATCGCCTCATCACCGTGGCCGGTCGTGAAGTCGACGATCTGGCCGACACCGAGCGCGAGCTGAGCGCCGACGCCACCTCGGTCGAGGCCTAGCGCGAGCCGAAATCAACCAGTGGCTCACATGTCGACAACCGCTCCTAGGAGCGGTTGTCGACCGTCAGAGGTTCTGAGCGGCGCCGATGGCGGCGGCCAATTCGTCGGTATCGACCGGTCCGAAGAAGGCGTGGACAACCACGCCCTCGCCACCGGCGACGACCGTGGTGGGGACCCCGTCGATGCGATACCGCTTATGCAATCCTGAATCATCCTGGACGGTCACATACTGGACGGCCACCGTCGGGCCACCGCTTGGTTCCACGTCAGCCCAGACCTTGGGGCACGTCGTGCATGTGGTGGATGCGAACACGACAACCAGCACCGGATGCTCGGGATGCTCGAAATCGGCTCGATCGAGCTGGCGAGGGGCACGGTAGCTGGGAGCCGAGGGCGGATCAGGCCGCCGGCGCTGGAGAAGGTAGGCAACGAGCACGGCGACCACCGCCAGCACCAGCAGCAGAATCAGTCGTTCCACGATGGCTCGTGTTCCTTCGTCGGCGAATCAGCGGACATCGACGTCACCTCGACAGTCTGAGGCATCGCTTCGGCTCATAGCGGAGAGCGCGGTCCCGGCGCAACGCTACTCAACCTGGCGGCGCACGGTGGGAACGGCGGCCACCACATCGAGCCGCCGATCGGCTTCCACCACCAGAGCCTCGACCGCCACCGGGGCATCGGCCACAATCTCCACCGCTCCGCCTTCAACTCCCGGCACCGAAAGAGGGACGGTCCGCCGCCCCCCGGCCGGGACTGTGACCCGGAACGGGCCGACAAAGCTGCCGTTGGCCAACACCCTGACCTCGACCGCAGCCTCGTCGGTGGCGGCAATAGCCACCGTGGTCGAGTCACCATCGATCGTCACCCAGGGAATGACCCACCGCTGTGACAGCTGCTCGACGCCTCGGCTCGTCCCCAGGCCGGTGGAGGCGATGGGTTGTGACAGCGGCTCCTCGTCGATTCCGAGGACGGGGATCTCGAAGTCACCCTGAGGGCTGTCGGAGTCCTCGTTGTCGGCGTCGTCCTCGTCGTCGGATGTGTCGAGCAAGACACTACGTTCCTGCAGCTGTTGGCCCACGTGCCAGCGCTCGACCACAATCGGCATCTGGTTCTGGGACGTGACCCGCACCCCGAGCTCGTAGGGTAGGGGGAAGCCGAATCGCGCCGCCTGGGCTCCGAGGTCGATGACCTCGAAGTTGCCGGGCCGGACCTCACGGGTCGCCGTGACCACGCCGTAGAGGGACAGATCCGTCGGATTGTTGGGCCAGAGTTCGATATCGACCACCGCCACGTTGGGATCATCGGCTTCGACCACGGTTTCCTCGCCGGTTTCGGGGTCCGTGCCGATGACCGGCGTCTCCGGCTCCGCCGGGTTGAACACCGTCAGGATGTGGTCACCGCCTGCGTGGATGCGACCGGCGGGCAGGATCCAGCTTGGCGCCGGGGTGGCGACCCCAAGCTGCAGTGCCGCCCCTTCCGCCCCCAGCTCACCATCGAGGACCTGCAACCGTTCGGCCACCAGCCGACCTCGCTCGGTGGTCACGATCGTGGCCACCGACGACTCGTTGGAAATGTACTCGCCCACCTCGATGACCCGGACCGAACGGGCGGGCACGAAGGCACCCCGAAGCGCCTGGGGTTGACGACGTCGGGCAAGGGTCCGGAACTCGACGCTGAAGACCGCGGTCTCCGGAAAGGGGTTCATGAGAGCCAGGTACTGCTTGGAGTCGACTTCGGTGCGACCCCCGGCGAAGATCCACTCGTTTGACACCGCGGTGGCACACGGACCCTCGGCCACCCCCTGGGCCGTGCGTACTCGATGTCCGACGGCGCCCTCACCGGCAATGATCTCCACCACCGCTCCGGCCACCGAGGACTCCTGGCTGTCGGACAACGCGATCTCCTGGGTCGATTGCGGTGCCAATTCCACCCGTCGACCGGCGCCCTGGCCCTCACCGGTGAGGACCGTCAGATTGGCCACGGCCGGCGATTCCGACAGGTTGGCGATGACGACCTCATGATCGGCGAACCCGCCCGGGCTGGACGAACCGGCCGGGCAGTACCAGGCACTGTTGAGCCGCGGTGGGTCCGACATGATGGGTGTCTGGACATCCAGTTCGGCCCGGGATTCAATGACCACGGTGGGCATAGTCGACACCCGATCGAAGACGACGGCAGCCGCCGCCAAGCCGATCAGGACAAAGGCCAAGGGCCAGCGAATCATCGTCTGCACCTCCCGGCGGTTTCGTTCATCACTCGGTCACCTCCCGCCTGGTCTGGGCCAGAAGCGCCCCGACACCGACGATGAGGAACTGACCGAGGATGGCGAAACGGCGACGGGCCCGAGGCGTGTATTCGACCGTGACGTCACCGTCCGGTCCCGGTGGTAGAACCAGAAGGTCATCGAAGCCCGAGATCGACTCGGTGCGAGCCCCGGAGATCTCGAGGCCGGCGTTGGTCAGAGCCACCAGCACACTGGCGTCGGCCGGCGCCTGGATCGTCCACACACCGGGCTGCTCGTTGACATAGCCGGCGCTGTCACCGGTGAGGTCGATGTCAAGCTGCTCGGCCGCGGTCGTGGCCTGGGCCTGATCCGGTGACGGCAGGATCGGAGCCACTCCGAACGACGAGCGGTTGCGGAAGACGATGAGATTGGGGACGCCGGGCACCCTCTCCAGATCCAACTGCTGGGAGAGTGATGACAGCACGCCCGGTTCGGCCGGAACCACCGGTCCCTCGTAGGGTTCAGGGGCCAGTTGCTGGGTGACGACCACATAGTCGATTCCATAGGGGGCCAGAAGGCGGCCCAGCCGTACGACCTCACCCCGGCGAGCCAGATCGAGCTGACGGCCGATGCCATCGGTGGAGCCGACGGGCCCGGCAAGCCAGCGACCGAAAACGTCGTGATAGCCACCGTCGGTGACGACATAGCTGATCCCGGTATCGGTCTCAAGGGCGTCGAGCGGCAACATGCTGTCATTACCGATCCAGACCACCCGACCCTCCGAGATGACGTCGGCCTCGTCGAAGCGGCGCTCGACGAGGAAGTCGACGGGGGTGGCGAAGCTGGCCTGGGGTGTTCGCCATGCCCCATCGAGGGCGGCCAGCGTCCCCACCAGGAACATCGCCGCCACTCCCGCAGAACCGAGGATCACCGTGGCCCGCCGGAGACGGGCGGCACGGGCCGACAACCCACCCCCGATCAGGTCGATCTCGATCGAGCGGACTCCGGCGGCCACGGCGTAACTCAGACCCGCGGCCGATAGTGCCAGGAGGGTTTCCGGTGCCGGGATCTCGAATGGTATCCAGCCACGACGCCCGGCCCAGGTCAGCAACCAGAAGGTCACGGCGATGGCCCAGCCGTGGGCCACCAGATGAAACAGTTCGTTGCGGACCACCAGCACCCCCAGTGCCGCCACCGCGACCAGGGAAAAGGCCAGGAGCTGGGGTTCGAGGGAACCGGGAGCGAACTGGATGAGCTCCAACATGCTCGAGAAACCGGCTTGGGCCGGCTCCGGACCGACCAGCCAATCCCATGAGAAGGCCTGCAGCACATCGAAGCTCCACGGACCATGGAGGGCGACCGGGGCAACGACGGAGAGCGTTCCCGCCAGCAAGAGTTCGAGGGGCTTGCCCATCCCCAGCACGAAGCTGACGGCGGCCATGACCAAGGTCAGCACGACGACCACCGGGATGACGGCCGGCACGAAGGCGGCCGACAGGGCAACAAGGAACGCGAACCGGATCAACCGGACCGGAACCGAGCGGTCAACCACTGTGGGACCGGCCACGCCGGTGTCCCGGCCGTAGGGCCCATCACCGTTCAGTTTCAACAGTCCGGCGATCAGATACGGGGCGGTGGCCAGCACAACCATTGAATCCCACCGTCCGGCCGACATTGCCGAGGGGATCAGAGGGGTACAGGCGTAGAGCAGGGCGGAGATCATCGCCGCCCGGCCGCTGGCCACCGGGCGCAGGGTCCGGTACATGGCCAACGGGGCAAGGAAGATGGGACCGATGGCAACGAGCGTCTGGAACAGGCCCGAACCCCAGAACATGACCAGGCGCCCTCCGGCCAGGAGCAGTAAGGCGGTCGGAGGATTGCCCGGCCCCCCGACACCGGTGGAGCGCCAACCACCGAACCACTCACGGAGCAGGTCGAGACCACCAGGTACGTTGGGGATCTGCCCCACCGGCACCACACCTCGGGTCAGGAGATGACGGCTGCCGAAGATCATCAACAGCAGGACGAAAACGAAGATGACGGTGGCATCCCGGACATTGCCGGCGTCCTCGCCGGCAAACGACGAGCGCACCGACCCGACCAGGTCCGAGAATCGATCCTGTCCGGCGCTGAACTGACCCCGAGCCAGGTCGGACATTCGGGCCGAACCCCGCATCTGCAGCTCGGCCACGTCCTTGTCGCTCTGGGATCTGGTCCGGCGAACCAGCTGCCGCCGACGTCGAATGTCGTCCAGTCGGGAAAGGTTCCACGGAATGGCGGCGAGCAGATCACGGGCGTGGCCGCGCCGGCCTGCCACCATGTTGTAGAAGGCCTCGAGGAGCAGCAGAAGCAGGCTCAGGGGTACATGGGTGAAGAGGGTCCGTCGCTCGGCCGTGATCAGAACGGTCCGCAGGCGGTGGCGAGCCAGCAGTCGCCGTCGATCCCGATGATCGACATTGCGATCCATCGATTCGAGGTGCCGGGCCTTGGCTCCGGGCACGACCAGCACCTTGGCCCCGGCGATCTGAGCCCGCCAGCACAGGTCCAGATCCTCGCCCAGAACCTTGATGGTGGGGTCGAAGCCGCCGAGAGCGGCGAAGAGATCGGCCCGAACGAGCTGCACACCGCCGGGGGCGACGAAGACGTTGCGGACCGAGTCGTACTGATCCTGGTCGAACTCACCTCGCTCGACCTGATCGAACATCACCCCGAAGCGGTCGCTGCCCATACCGAGCTGGGCAAGGCGCCGCGAGTCGTCCCAGCTCACCAACTTGGGACCGGCGATACCGCCGTTGTTTCGGTACAACTCGCTCATCAGGGTCGAGACACAGTCCGGCTCCAGCCAGACGTCGTCGTGGCAGAACAGCAGGAACGGCGAACCCGACACCAGTTCCAACGACTGATTGGCGGCCACACTGAACCCGGGATCACCGGCCAAACGGTGCAGGTAGGCCTTGGGTATCACGTCGGCCACCCGTTCGGCGATCGGTTCGTCGCTACCGGCGTCGACAACCAGGACCGAAAGGTTCTCGTAGTCCTGCTCGGCCAGGGACAGCAGCGTCGACTCGAAGTTGGGACCGGGATTGCAGGCCACGACCACGGCGACCACAGCCGGCACGTCGCGCCGAACCTGCTCATGCGAGCCGGACGTGGTGGCGATGGTCGACACCGACGCCGCCTCAGTTGTTGGACCGGTGGAAATCTCGCTCACGAACCCCGAATGCTACTCTCCCCCGCCGGTCAATGCGCCTATGCCTCCGATCTCGAAGGTCACGAGAGTCGGCCGTTTCCGTTCAGCATCCGATCGGCTCATGCCGATGGCTTTCCATGACCTCTCGAAGCCCCTCCGCGGTATGCTCAACAGCTGTGACCGGCCCAGAATCAGCGGGAACCGAGGCTCGACCGACACCGTGGGCACGGCCATGAGAGCCCTCGTCACGGGGGCTTCAGGCTTTGTCGGACCCCACCTGGTCCATCATCTGCGCACCGACGGAGATGACGTCATCGGCCTCGACCTGGGCCGTGGCCCTGATCTTCGCGACCATGATGCATGGCGCAAGATCGTGGCCGAAGCCGAGCCCGACGTCATCTACCATCTGGCCGGTTGGAGCGACGTCGGTGGCTCCTGGCAGGATCCGTGGGAAACCTATGAGATCAACGTGTTGGGCACGGTGTCGATCCTCGAGGCGGCTCGCCGACCCGAAGCCGGTACCAGCATCCGGGTGATCCTGGTCAGCAGCGCCGACGTCTACGGCAGAGCCGACCCGGGCCGGCTGCCCCTGTCCGAGCACGCGCCGGTCCAACCTCGCTCGCCGTACGGAGCCAGCAAGCAAGGAGCGGAGGCGGCCGCTCTGGCCTACTGGCGGGGATTCTCGGTGCCGGTTGTCATTGCCCGGCCGTTCAATCACATGGGTCCCGGCCAGAGTCCGCGATTCGCTGCGCCCTCGTGGGCCCACCAGATCGCCGCCATCGAGTGTGGTGCGGATCTGCCACCGGCCGATCGCTCGGTCTCAGGTGCCGAAGGCGAGGCCCACGTGGTCAGCCACGGAGATCTCACCCCAAGCCGAGACATCACCGACGTGCGCGACGTCGTCCGGGCCTATCGCCTCCTGGCCGAACGAGGTGAACCGGGCCAGACCTACAACATCTGTTCCGGCCGGGCGGTGGCCATGCAGGAGGTATTCGACACCCTGACCGGCCTCAGTTCGGTCCCCATCACCGGAGTCGTCGATCCCAAGCTGCTACGTCCGGTCGATCTTCCGGTGCTGTGCGGCGACAACGGCAAGCTTCGAGCCGCAACCGGCTGGACTCCCCGTATGGAGCTGACGCAGACGCTGGCGGCGGTACTCGACGATGCCCGACGGCGGGTGCAAGCGGCGGGGAGATCGGCCGAGAACGCCAACGGGTGAATCGTCCGGTCCGCCTTCCACGGGCGGCGGGCGGTTTCGGGCTACGGTTTGCACTAGGTTTTGCTGACTTCGAGAACTGGATCCCATCGTGAAACGCGCACTCATCACCGGCCTCACGGGTCAGGACGGCTCGTATCTGGCCGAGTTCCTGCTGGAAAGGGGCTATCACGTCGTCGGAATGGTCCGCCGCACCAGCACCCTCAACTTCGAGCGGGTGGCGCCCATCCAGGACGACATCGAGATCGTTCAGGGCGACCTGCTCGACGAGACCTCGCTGCGCCACATCATGAGGGAGCATCGTCCCGACGAGATCTACAACCTGGCGGCCCAGTCGTTCGTCCAAACATCGTGGCAGCAGGCGGTGCTGACGGGCGAAACCACGGCCCTGGGGGTGACCCGTTTGCTCAACGCCATCCGGGAGTGCGACCAGGATGTGCGGTTCTACCAGGCGTCGTCCTCGGAGATGTTCGGCAAGGTGGTCGAGGTGCCTCAGACCGAGAACACGCCGTTCTATCCCCGAAGTCCCTACGGTGCAGCCAAGGTCTACGGCCATTGGATCACCGTGAACTTCCGGGAGAGCTACGATCTGCATGCCTCCAGCGGCATCCTGTTCAACCACGAAAGCCCCCGGCGCGGTTTGGAGTTCGTGACCCGCAAGATCACCTACAACGTGGCCAAGATCAAGCACGGCATGGCCCGGGAACTACGCTTGGGCGACCTCGACCCCCAGCGGGACTGGGGATTCGCCGGGGACTACGTGGAGGCGATGTGGCTGATGCTCCAACAGGACGAACCCGACGACTACGTCATCGCCACCGGCGAAACCCATTCCGTGCAGGAGTTCTGCGAGCTGGCGTTCGGCATGGTCGGTCTCGACTGGCGGGAGTGGGTGGTGCAGGACGAGCGATACATGCGTCCGGCCGAGGTCGATCTACTCATCGGCGATCCGTCGAAGGCGGCCACCGTGCTGGGATGGAAACCGAAGACATCGTTCCCGGAGCTGGTGGCCATGATGGTGGAATCGGATATGGAACTGGTCGGTCGCCAACTGACCCGGCGGGCGTAGCGGGGGCGCCGTGGGGCGGGAACGATTCGATGGTTCGGTAGCCGTCCTGTGCGGCGGCGTGGGGGCCGCCCGCTTCCTGCGAGGTCTGCGACAGGTGATGAGCGACGACGGCATCACGGCCATCGTCAACGTGGCCGATGATCTGGTGCTCCACGGTCTACGCATCTCGCCCGACATCGACACCATCGTCTACACCCTGGCCGGCGCCGGTAGCCGGGAGCGGGGTTGGGGCCTCGAAGGCGAGACCTGGCAGGCGATGGACATGGTGAGGCACTACGGCGGCTTGGACTGGTTCAGTCTGGGTGATCGGGACCTCGGCACCCATCTGTTTCGCACCGAACGGCTTGCCCAGGGGGCGCTGCTTCACGAGGTGACAGCCGAGCTGGTGGCTGCCTGGGGCCTGGGGCTGGCCGTCCTGCCGGCCAGCAACGACCGCATTCAAACCATGATCACCACCGTGGACGAGGGCGAGATCCCGTTCCAGGAGTACTTCGTGCGTCGCCGACATGACGTGACGGTCACCTCGGTTCGATTCGCCGGCGCCGACGGGGCCCGCCCCGGGCCCGGTGTCCTGGAAGCACTGGAACAGGCCGACGTGGTCGTGATCGCCCCCTCGAACCCCGTGGTCTCCATCGACCCGATCCTGGCCATCGACGGTGTCTGGCCGATGTTGGAGGCCCGACGGTCCTCGGTGGTCGCGGTGTCACCCATCGTCGGTGGCAAGGCCCTGAAAGGTCCGGCCGATCGCATGCTGACCGAGTTGGGCCATCAGGCGTCGGTGGCCGGAATCGCCGGCTGGTACCGATCGATCGCCGGCACCCTGGTCATCGACGAGGTCGACGCCGATCAGGCCCCGGCCGTCGACTCGCTAGGCTTGTCCTCGGTGGTGACCGACACCATCATGAGCGAACCCCGCCGGGCGGCCGATCTGGCCCGAACCACGGTTCTGGCCCCGACCGAACGGCGGTAGCAAGCGATCAGCCCATGACTCAATCGGATTCAGCGTCCCCAGGAACGGCCGACAAGGCGCGGCCGACCGGGTTGCAGATCATCCCGGTACCCGGCCTCCCGGAGATCCGGCCCGGAGATGATCTGGCCGGCCTGATCATCGACGCCTGCCTGCAGTGCTGCGACCTGCACGACCACGATGTACTGGTGGTTAGCCAGAAGGTGGTGTCGAAGGCCGAGGACCGTCTGGTCCCGGTCGACCCGGGCGACCCAATGGCCCACAAGCCCCTGGTGGAGCGGGAATCGGCTCGTATCCTGCGACGGAGGGGTGATCTGATCATCAGCGAGACCAGGCACGGATTCGTCTGCGCCAACGCCGGGATCGATCGATCGAATGTGGCGCCCGACGTGGCCGCGCTCTTGCCCGAGGATTCCGATCGATCAGCTCGGAGGATTCGCGATGCGCTGGCCGGCCGCCACGGGGTGAACGTCGGGGTGATCGTGGCCGACACCTTCGGCCGGCCGTGGCGGCGGGGCCTGACCGATATCGCTCTGGGATCTGCCGGTCTCAAGCCGATTCTCGATCTGCGAGGTACCCCGGATGCCGGCGGGCGGGAACTGCACGTGACCGAGGTCTGCCTGGTCGACGAGCTTGCGGCGGCGGCCGAACTGGTCAGGGGCAAGGCCACCGGGATTGCCGTGGCCGTCATCCGGGGTGGCGGTCCGGAATGGTTCGGGCCCGGTTCGGTCGCCGAGCAGGTGATTCGCCATCCCGGCGAGGATCTGTTCCGGTGAGCATCGAGGCGGCGCAACCTACCGACGTCCCCTCCCTGGTCGCCTACCTTCCTCCCGGTTCCGGTCAGGGAGCCGGCAGCGGTGCACCGGCACCGGACGAACTACTGGACGGATTCGTCGACTTCGCCGTCACCCAGGGCATCGATCTCTATCCGGCCCAGGAGGAGGCCATCCTCGAACTCCTGGCCGGTAACAACGTCATCCTCAACACCCCGACCGGGTCGGGCAAGTCGCTGGTGGCGGCGGCCGGTCATTTCATGGCCCTGGCCACCGGTCGCCGCAGCTTCTACACCGCCCCCATCAAAGCTCTCGTCTCGGAGAAGTTCTTCGCCCTCCGCCGCGACTTCGGCCCTGAGCTCGTGGGGATGATCACCGGCGACGCCTCCATCAACCCCGATGCCCCCATCATCTGCTGTACGGCGGAGATTCTGGCCAACCGGGCCCTTCGGGCCGGTGAGGACACCGATGTCGACATCGTCATCGCCGACGAATTCCACTACTACGCCGATCCTCAGCGGGGCTGGGCGTGGCAGGTGCCGCTGCTCGAGCTGTCCCACGCCCAATTTCTGTTGATGTCGGCCACCCTGGGCTCCACCGACTTCTTCTGCGAGGATCTGACCCGCCGCACCGACCGGCCCACCACCCTCGTCAGCTCGGCCGACCGGCCGGTGCCGCTCGAATTCGAATACCGCCGAACCACCCTTCACCAGTCGATCTCCGACCTGCTGGAACAGGATCGGGCCCCCATCTATCTAGTGCACTTCACCCAGCGGGAGGCAACCGAGGCGGCCCAGGGCTATCTGTCGCTCGACCCGCTGTCCAAGACCGAGAAAGACCTGGTCAAGAAGGCGGTCGGTGGCTTCAAGTTCGACTCACCGGTAGGCAAGGATCTTCGCCGCTACATTCTGGGCGGCGTCGGTGTCCACCACGCCGGCCTGCTGCCCAAATATCGACTGCTGGTCGAGAAGCTGGCGCAGGAGGGGTTGCTCAAGATCATCTGCGGCACCGACACGTTGGGGGTCGGCGTCAACGTCCCGATTCGCTCGGTGCTGTTCACCCAGCTCTACAAATACGACGGATCGACCACCCGGGTGCTGACCAATCGGGAGTTCCAGCAGATCGCCGGCCGGGCAGGTCGTCGGGGCTTCGACCATGTCGGCTATGTCTGGGCCCAGGCCCCCGAACACGTGGTCGACAACCTCCGAGCCGAGGAGAAGGCGGCCCAAGCGGCCAAGGACAAGAACAAGAACCGCAAGAAGGTGGTCAAGAAGAAGCCCCCGGAGCGCGGCTACGCCCATTGGAACGAGGACACCTTCGACAAGTTGATCACCGGCGAACCCGAGCCCCTGACCTCATCGTTCCAGGTGACCCATCAGATGCTACTGACCATGCTGGACCGACCGGGTGATGGCTGCGGGGCGGTCAAACGGCTTCTGATCGACAACCACGAAACCCGGAAACGGCAACGGGGCCACATCAAGCGGGCCATCGCCATGTATCGATCGTTGCTGGAGGCCGATCTGCTGGAGCTGCTTGACGAGCCCGACGCCGATGGCCGGCTGATCCGGGTCAACTTCGATCTCCAGGACGAGTTCGCCCTCCACCAGCCGCTGTCGTTGTGGGCCATCGAGGCCGTCGACGAACTCGATCGAGACGATCCCGGCTATGCCCTGTCGGTGCTGAGCACCATCGAATCGGTGCTCGAGTCCCCCGGCGTCATCCTGGCCGCCCAGGTCAACAAGGCCAAGGACGAGCTCATGGCCGACATGAAGGCCCGAGGGTTGGAGTACGAGGAACGCATGGAGAAGCTGGCCGAGGTCGAGCACCCCAAGCCGGAGAAGGACCGTATCTACGAGAGCTTCGACCGGTTCCGGCTTCACCATCCCTGGGTCGGCGGCGACAATGTCAAACCCAAATCGATCGTACGGGACATGTTGACCCAGGCCATGACGTTCAGGGAGTACGTCAATCACTACGGGCTGAAGCGTTCCGAGGGAGTGGTCCTGCGTTATTTAACCGACACTTACAAGGCCCTGATCCAGAACGTACCGGCGGATGCGGCCACCGACGAGGTGATGGACGTCGTCGAATGGCTGGGAGCGGTGGTCCGCCAGGTCGACTCCAGCCTGATCGACGAGTGGGAGCAGCTGACGGCAGCGGCCGATGACGGCGACGCCGACCTCCCCCACTCCCCCGCCCCGGGCCCGCCGGGGGTCGATGCCGACGACATCACCACCAACCGGCGGGCCTTCACCGTCATGGTCTGCAACGAGATGTTCCGATGGGTTGAGGCCATCGCCCGACATCGGTACGACCTGCTGCCCACAGCGTCCGATGATCGGGATCCGGAGGCCGAATTGGCCCACTACTGGGACGAATTCGACGAGGTGCGGATCGATGCCGAGGCCAGAGCACGAACCCGGTTCTTCTACGATCACGACGCCGGGCTGGCCACCCAGACCCTCCACGACCCCGATGGCATCGATGCCTGGCGCATCGAGGGCCGGGTCGACCGGGAGGCATCGGCCGAGACCGGCGGCGCCGTGCTCGCCTGGCTACGGGCCTACAGCCTCTAGCCTCCCAACTGCCGGCACAAGACCCAACGCTGAACTTTGAGCCTGCCACGACCCATTAATGGGTCGTGGGGCGCTCAAAGTTCGCAGATGGGGTGGGTGCCGATCAGGAGTGCTCCGAGGGCGGGGCCGACGGTTCGGTCTCCACCCCCAGTTCCATGTTGATTCGAGTGCTGGAGTCGGCCTTGGCGTCGCCACCCACCCCGAACACCATGTCCACACCACACTCCTCGCACACCGACGACTCGGGTACGAAGCCGGGTTTCCGATCGCCGCCGTTGGCGAAGATCAGGTGGTGGTCCGGGTACTTGGTGGCGGCGAGACGAATGGACTCCGACACGGTTCGATCCTGGTCCACGGCGATGAAGGCATCATCCACCGCCCGGAGGGCCCGGACAAGACGGAGCCGATCCTGCTCGTCGATGATGAGCTTGCCCTTCTTGGCCAGCTGCTGGTCGTTGTTGTTGACGATCACGATCAGCCGGTCGCCGAGTCCGGCTGCGGCCTCGATCATGTCGAGATGACCGACGTGGAGGGGGCTGAAATAGCCGCTGACAATGACGCCGATCGGGCGGGCGGAGGCCCCGGAACTCATCGGCGGCCCAGGATCGGACCGGTCGGGGACCGGAGCCCCGTGAAGGTCGCGGCGTCGGTGGCGCCCATCTTGAACGTGTTGTTCACGCGGCTCGTTTCACAGGTAGTTGCAAAGGTCATTTCACGGGTCGCTGCGGGCTCGGGCGGCCGAGTCTCAGCTCCTCCTCGCAGCTTGTCGGTAGGCGGGTTCTCGATTTGGCGTCTCGGTAGAGGCAACCACAGACCTCGAATCAGGTATCGGATCGGACGGTCGAGTCGGAACGTCATCGGGAACTCGGTCGTCCCGACAGTCATCGGACATCCGTCGCTATCGGCGAATGGACAATCCGACCTTAGCGACAACCACGGAGTCTACGACTTCCGCCGTGCGATCAGATCCCGGAACAGGGCGTCATAGGCCTCGGCCTGGGCTGCCGGGGTCAGGCAGGTTTCGGCGTAGTCCCGCGCCCGCTTGCCCATGGATCGAAGCTCCTGCGGATCGGCCAACAGCTTCTCCAGGCCTTGGACGAACGCCCACGGATCGTCGGGTGCCACCGACAAGCCGGCTCCGGAGCGCCGAACGACCACGTCGACCTCACTTCCGGTGTCGATGCTGGCCAAAATCGGACGGCCGGCGGCCAAGATGCCGTAGAGCTTGGACGGGGTGCTGGAGGCGGCGAGCCCGGACTTGAGCAGGATGAGATGGAGGTCCGCCGCACCGAGGATGTCGGGGATTTCGTCCCGCCGGCCGAAATCGACGATGGACACATTTTCGAGGTCCCGGGCCCAGGACTCCACCTCGTCTCGTGCCGCTCCCTCACCGTTGATGACGAAATGGACCCGTTCATCGGCGGCCCGGGCCTCGGCCCCGGCGCGGATCAGATCGAATGATTGCGACAACCCGACATTGCCCGAGTACATGACCACCGTCTTGTCCTGAAGCCCGTGGCGGCGCCGGTACCAGTTGTCCCGATCCACCGGTGTGATGCGGTCGATGTCGATGCAGTTGGCGATGATGCGGATCTTGTCGGCCTCGGTCCCATTCCGACCGCAGGCCAGCTTGGCCCGCACGTTGTCGGCCTGATCCTCGGACAGCACGGTGATGGCGTCGGCCCGCCGGTACACGGACAGCTCATGGCGGCGGGCCAGCTCGATCACCCGCCGGTTGGTGAGCGCCCCGAGCTGAACGGCGACATCGGGGAAGATGTCCTGGGTGTTGAACACGAACGGGGCCCGGCTGCGTCGGGCCGCCAGCCACGCGGCGTCGCCGAAGAAGATGGGCGGCGACATCCCTATCACCGCTTCGTGGCGACCCAGGGTGGCGGCCAGCCCCGAGGCCAGGGCCGTCTGGGCCATGAATCCGGCGGCCCGGGCCGCCACGTTGGTCTTGGTGGTGGGAAAGGGCCAGGCTCGCACGATGCGGCCCCACTCGGTGGTCTCCGTTCGCCACGGACGTCCCCGCCACTCGGGCTCGACATCGTGGCGGTGGTACCACGGCAGCGAGGTGACGACATCGATGCGGTGGTCCAGCTCGGCCAGGCTCCCGACCAGCTGGGTCATGACCTCGCCGGTGGCGGCGTACAGGTCGGGGCGGAAATGGGGACAGATGAGCAGGAGTCTCATGTCGTCTCAGGTTTCGGCGGCAGGCGGCGGATGGTGAGACCGACCGGAACTCAGGTCTCATCCGGGGACAAGGGTAACCGCAGGGCCTGGCGATAGACGCCCACCAGCTGCCGGCCCGCCCGTTCCGGGGTGAACTCCGATGCCCGTCGACGACCCCGCTCCACCAGATCGCGGGCCAGCTTCGGCTTGGCCCGCAGCTCGACGATGGCCTGTCGCCAGGCGGTGACGGAGCCGGTCTTGACCACCACGCCGGCGTCGGCCACCACTTCGGGCAGGGAACCACTGTCGCTGACCAGGGCCGGACAGCCATTGGCCATGGCCTCCAGGGCCGGATTGCCGAACCCCTCGTACTCGGAGGGGAAGACCAGGGCGAGGGCCCGACGATAGAGCTCGTGGAGCTCCTGCTCGCTGACCCGCCCCGGGATGTGCACCCGTTCCTCCATGCCCAACCTCCGAACCTGGGCCCTCAGCGAGTCGGTCTCCGGGCCGGGCCGACCGGTCATGACCAGTCCAACATCGTCCAAAGGAGCCAATGCGTCGATGATGTCCCGGTGGCGTTTGTGTCGGTAGGCAATGGCCGGAAGCAACACATAGGGCCAGCCGTCGGACGGCACCGGGCCCGCCCCACTCATACTCCCCCGGTGAACCTCGGGGGCCGCATTGTGGTCGGTTCGAGGCCCCCGGGCGTGATCCTCGTCGGCGGAGCCGACCGGCACCGTCGGGGCTCGATGCCCGTGGTACACGACTCGCAGCTTGTGTTCGGGAACGCCGAGCCGGTCGGCCAAACGATCGGCCGTGAACCGGCTGGGACAGATGACGAGACGGGCGGCCCGAACCGAATGCGGCAGCATGGCCCCCAGCCAGAGCCGCTTCAGCGGACCGAAGTTGTCGGGCAGATCCAGCGGCTGGAGGTCGTGGACGGTGACGATGGGGGTCTGCCATCGGATGAGGGGAACCACACCACCTGCGTGATGCACGACGGTGTCGGCCGACGACGCCGCGGCCAACCAGCTGTTCTCCAGAACGATGCGTCGCGCCCTGCCGTGGTCATGGCCCGGCATCACCTCGACCCTATATCGGTCGATCAGGTCGGGATAACGCCGGAACAGTGTGCGGCGCCCGTAGAGCCGGAGCCGGAACTCCCGAGGATCGAGATCGGATACCGCCCGAAGCAGGCGAATCGTGTACTCCTCGGAGCCGCCGACCACATCGGGGTCGAGCCAGGTCAGGTTGACTCCCACCGTGGGGACGGACCCATTCGACATCAAACCGTGCTCCGTCCGACCCCGACCCCGGTGGCCAGACGGTCGATGATGGCCCCATAGCCCTTGCCGGTTCGACCCCACGTCATGGAGCCGGCCCGGGCCCGACCGCGCGCCACCAGATCCCGTCGAAGAGCGTCGTCGGCCAGCACCCGGTCCAGGGCTTCGGCAATGCCGGGGCGGTCGGTCGGGTCGACCAGCACAGCCGCCCCGGCCGCCACCTCCTCGGTAGCCGTACCCCCGGCGGTGATGACCGCCGTGTCGTGGACCATGGCCTCGAGCACCGGCAACCCGAACCCCTCCCGGTGCGACGGGTAGAGCAGCACGTCGGCACCCCGGTAGAGCGCACTCAGCGTGACATCGTCAACGTCACCCAACCTGGTCACTCGACCGCCCAGCGAGTGCAGTGCCGCCTCGATCCGAGGATCATCGCTTGCCGCCCCGACCAGCACGGCCCGACAGTCGACGGCGGCGATGGCCTCGACGATCCCTTCCGGGTTCTTGCGTGGTGTCATGCCCGCCACGACCAGGACGTATCCGGGGTCGAGTCCCAGCCCGTTCAACACCGTCTGCGAGTCGGCACTCGAGCACCTGGGCGGGTCGACTCCCCACGGAACCACGTCGATCCGAGCCCGGTCGATTCCCTGTCCGGCAACGTCATCGGCCACGACCGTTGATGGGCACACGAACCGATCGGCCCGCTCCCGGGCGACCCGCCACATCAGGGGGAAGAACTGCCGTCCCCTCGGCGTCAGATACTCCGGCTGGCGGAGGAAGTCGAGGTCGTGCACGGTCGCCAGCACCGGGCGGGACGTGGGAGGCACGATGAGGCTGGAGGCCCAGACCACGGTGTTCTCCCGGCACCAGCGGTCCACCGACGGACGTCCCGACCGAAGCCACGACTCATAGAGTGCGGGCCTGGGCAGACGATGATGCACGAGGTTGGAGGACGGGGGCATCCGCCTGGCCGGCCCGTTGTCACGACTTCGATGCCGGGCCGCCACCCCGGTAATGGCAAATCGACCCGAGTCGTGCAGGGCGGCGAGTGTACGTTCGGTGGATCGAGCTGTCCCCCCCGGCAACCGATGCCAGAACTGCTCCACCACGGCGACGACGTGCGGCATAGGTTTCCATTGTGGCACCACCGACCGACGTCATCGACGATGAGGGCGTATCCACCTCTGACCCGTGACGGCTGATGGTCGGCGGTCAGACGCCGAGGATCCGTGCGAAATAGTCTGCGGTGTGGCGAACGCCCTCTTCCAGCTGGACGACCGGCTTCCAGCCCAGCTTCGTGGTGGCTTCGGTCAGGTCGGGCCGACGGCGTGTGGGATCGTCGGTAGGGAGCGGGGCATAGCTCAGCTCGCTCGAGCTGTTGGTCACCTTGATGACCAGCTCGGCCAGCTCCAGGATGGTGAACTCGTTCTCGTTGCCGATGTTGAACGGCCCGGTGTAATCGCTGTCGAGCAGGGCCAGATGACCGGACACCTGGTCGTCGACATAGCAGAAGCTCCGGGTCTGGGAGCCGTCGCCGAACAGGGTTATGGGATCGTTGCGCAGGGCCTGGGTGATGAAATTGGACACCACCCGCCCATCGTCGGGTCGCATACGAGGCCCGTAGGTGTTGAAGATGCGGACGATGCGCACTTCCATCCCGTGCTGTCGGTGATAGGCCATGGTCATGGACTCGGCGAATCGTTTGGCTTCGTCGTACACCCCCCGGGGGCCTATGGGGTTGACATTGCCCCAGTAGGTCTCGGGTTGGGGATGAACCAGCGGGTCGCCGTAGACCTCGCTGGTCGAGGCCAGGAAGAACCGAGCCGCTTTGCTCCGGGCCAGACCGAGCAGATTGTGGGTTCCCAGCGAGCTGACTTTCAGGATCTTGATGGGAATCCGTTCGAAGTCGACGGGCGACGCCGGCGAGGCCAGGTGCATCACGGCATCGACGGGGCCCGGTACCCAGACGTGGTCGGATACATCGGTCTCGACGAACCGGAACCCCTGGTTGCCGAAGAGGTGCTCGACGTTGTCGATCGATCCGGTTATGAGGTTGTCGAGGCAGACGACTTCGTCGCCCCGTTGCAGGAGGCGGTCACACAGGTGTGAACCAAGGAAGCCGGCACCACCGCTGACCACCACGCGTGCCATGTCAGCGACCTACTCCCCGATAGTTGAAACCTCGACGGCGCGGAATGGTGGGGTCGAGCAGATTGCGGGCGTCGACGATATTGCGACCCTTCATGATCTCGGCCAGCTTGTCGAAGTCGAGCCAGGTGAACTCATCCCACTCGGTGAGAATGGCCAGTGAGGCCGCTCCTTCGGAGGCGGCATAGGGGTCGGAAACCACCTCGATCTTCAGATCGGGGTAGATTTCGAACAGCCGATTGTCATCCACCAGCACGGCCGGATCATAGGCCTTGACCGTCAGTCCTGCGTCCACCACCCGCCGGAGTACCTCAATGGAGGGCGAGTCGCGAAGATCGTCGGTACCGGCCTTGAAGGTCAGACCGAGCACGGCGATGTGGGCGTCGCTGAGATGGGCCGGCACGGAGTCGATGAGCTTCTGGGCCGTCCGGGTGAATTGATCGTGGTTGACCCGCAGCACCTCGTTGAGGAAATGGAACTCGTAGCCGGCGTCCTCGGCGATCTTGGCCAGAGCACGGGTGTCCTTGGGAAAGCAGCTTCCACCCCACCCCGGACCTGGTCGCAGAAACTCCCGACCGATGCGGGAGTCGTAGCCCATGCCGAGGACAACATCGTTGACGTCCGCCCCTACGGCCTCGCACAGGGTGGCGATGGCATTGACGAACGAGAGCTTCGAAGCCAGGAACGCATTGGATGCGTACTTGATGGTTTCGGCCGAGACCGGGTCGGTGACCATGATCGGGGCGGCGATACGGGAGTACAGAGCGGCGACCCGGATGGCGGCTTCCTGGTCCCTGGAGCCGATGACGACCCGATCAGGCTGCAAAAAGTCCGCCACTGCGGTTCCCTCACGCAAGAATTCGGGGTTCGACACCACGGCCACATCCGAACGACCGAGAACCCGAGCCACTACCCGGGTCGATCCGACCGGAACCGTCGACTTATTGACCACCACACTGTTGTCGGGGAGAACGGGGGCAATCTCGGCCGCCGCCGCCTCCAGGTAACTGAGATCGGCGGCACCGTCATCACCCTGCGGGGTCGGGACACAGAGGTAATGGAACTCGGCGTCTTTGGAGGCGTTGGCCGCGCCGAGGACAAAGCGCAGCTTGCCCGAGCGCAACCCCTCGTCGACCAGCCGATCCAGTCCTTTTTCGACAATGGGGATCTCACCGGCCTGCAGGCGCCGAACCTTGTCCTCGTCGACGTCGGCGCAGATCACATCATGGCCGAGGTGGGAGAAGCAGGCACCCGTTGTCAATCCGACATAGCCGGTGCCGATGATTGCGATTGAGGCCACTGCACTCTCCTCCGGAGCCTTCCGTTGTTGACTGTGCCATTCGCGGCCATCGCCGCTACAGCTCAGATCGTCCGTCCCGCCGGACGTTCATCTCAGCCTTGTCATTGCGCCGCTCTTGAGACAGTTCCTTAACCTGAGCGACATGAAGCCGCACTGGATTGTAACGACTCGGCGTCCGTAGCGTCGCCCGCAATGGTAAACGAATTGCCAGGAAATGCGCCACCATCGCCGGTGGTGACGCTTGGGTCATCCGGCGACAAGTCCCCGGTTTTGGGGGAATTCGCCGAGTCGGCATTCCCCGATGTGGAAGATTCCCCATCGCCGGATCCGCCGTTCGACCCAACGGGTGAGGCCGCTCCGTCGGGGCCATCGAACTCGGTGACGGTGGGCCCGATCACCACTTCGACCCGTCGACCCACGACCCGGCTGTTCTCCCCGACGACCGCCGGTTCCTCGAGGGCCTCACCGACCACCTCCCCCACCGCAGTCGCCGCCAGGGTGGCGGCGTGGACACCGTCGGGACCGTGGACCAGGCGAATACCGCCCGGAGCGTCGGCTCGCTCCTCGACCTCGACGGTGAACCCGGCGTCCCGAAGCCCGGTCACCAACCGTTGGGCCAGGGCGACGTCGGCGGCCGATGTGGCCTCAGTGGTCGCCACTGTCACCGGAACCGTACTTGGGTGATCGAAGCCGATACCTCGGAACAGGCGCAGGATCGGTTCGGCTTCATCGAGTCGGGGAAGCAGCACCTGGTTGCCGTCAATGGTGGCATCGGCGGCCGGGATGCTGTAGGCCTGCAGTTCGTCGGGCTGGAACGACTGGAAGGCCGAACCCAGATCCAGCAGCAGTTGGGGTGTCAGCTCCTGGTCGATGGCCACGTTGTCGAGGCCGGTATCGACCAGGTCGTTGAGCACGAACGGATTGCGGGCCCCCTGGTCGATGGCCTTCTGGAGCAAGCGCCGGAGGAAGTCCTGCTGGCGACGGATGCGGCCGAAATCGGAGGTCGGGTCGGTGGTCCAGTCACCGTCGGCATCCTGGGTCTGGTAGTAGCGGGACCGCACGTAGGCCAGCGCCATCTCGGGGTCGAGCGAGTGACAGCCGGCTTCGCCGACGAAGAAGCCGGTCTGGGACCGCGGCTCGGGCTTGGCGGCCACGTTCCAGTCCCGAGCCGGCGTCTCGAAGTACACCTCGACGGACCCGACGGCCTCGACCAGGCCCTTGAAGCCGGCAAAGTCGACGTTCACGTAGTGGTGGATGGGAACGGCCAACTGGTCTTCGATGGTGTCGATCAGCGCTCCCGGACCTCCAAGTTCGAAGGCACGGTTCACCCGTGCCTCCCGGTTCGCACCGGAGATGGGCAGCCACAGGTCACGGGGTATCGACAGCAGGGCTACGTCGCCGGTTCGTTCGTCCAGGTGGGCGATGATGATGACATCCCCGAACCGTTCGCCCTGTCGACCGATCTGAACCGGGTCGTCGGGATCGAGACCGGCCGAGCTGTCGGATCCGACGAGCAGGATGTTGAGCACCCGTTCTCCCGGGGCGGCATCGGAGGGAACAGGGGTCAGGTTGCGATCGAGGGCGATTCTGGAGATGCCGGCGGCCTGCCGGTAGCCGTAGAGCAAGCCGCCGGCCACGGCCAGGGCCACCATGATCAGCACTGCGTTGAGAAGCAGCACCGCCCGCTGCAGCCAGCTGCGCCGACCCGATCGGGCGCGGGACCGGACCGAGAATCGTGTCCGGGTGCGAACGCCATTGCTCGTGGCACTCGTCGGGGCCGATCGGCGACCAGAGCCTCCCGGACCGGGTCGACCGACTTTGCGCCCAGGCGGGGCCGACTCGGGCCCGGTGTCCACGCCGGGTTGATCGACCACGGTCACCGCAGGCCTCCGGACACCACGTCGTCCAGCGACTGAACAGCCATGATCACCCCGTCGGTCACCGTGATCTCGGCCTGAACCAAACCGGGAGCCGGCCCTCCGGCCCCGGCATGGGACTGTGACGGACCGGACCGGAAGACATTGCTGACCCCTCGGGCCGATCCGGGAAGCAGGATCTCGTCCGTGAGGGCATACGCCAGATTGGTGGTGCTCACACCGAAGGCTGGACCGTGCACCGCCAGTAACGACACCGTGTCGCCCGGTCGACCCACGAGCCGGGCCCGATCACGAACCACGGTGAACAACGAGTCCCCGACCACGGCCCGGACCTCGAGACCCTCGGTCAGGGGTCCGGCCAGCACCAGCATGTTGGCCAGCAGATGATCGAGGCGTCCGCCCCCCACCCCGAGGACGAGCAACTGGGCATCGTCGAGCTGTGTCATCCGACGACCGGCGGCCTCCAGCGACAATTCCAGATCCGTCTCGTCCTTGTCGGCAGGGTGTCGCCGGATCTCGGACCCGGTCGAGCGGGCCCACTCGAGCGCCGCAGGGCCGGCCGAATCAAGATCGCCGATGACCAGGTCCACGGGCATGTCGAGCGACCGGGCATGGTCGACTCCGGAATCGGCGGCGATGGTGTAGGTTGGCGGCGGCAACACGGCGGTGAGGGTAGGGTCAGGCTGGTCGCCTCCAGCCAAGATAACGATGACTGGTCGTTCGGCGGCCAAGCTGGCTTGGGTGATGATCGCAACCGACACCATGGTCACAGGAGCCTATGCGACATTCACAGGATGCCATAGTCCTGATCGAATTGCGGCCCTCCGTTCGAATCGACGGATCTGACCGGTCTTCGACAAACCGGTACCATCCGGATCATGCTGCGACGAACCATGTTCGATGACGAACACGAGCTGTTCCGAGATGCGGTGCGTTCCTTCGTCGAACGGGAGATCGTGCCCAATGCCGACAAGTGGGAGCAGGCCGGTGTCGTCGACAAGTCGATGTTCCGCACCGCCGGCCGGGCCGGCTTCCTGGCCATGGAGATCCCGGAATCCTTCGGCGGCGGCGGTGTCGACGACTTCCGGTTCAATGTGGTCGTCAACGAGGAGATCCAGCGGGCCGGGGTGATGGCCTCCGGGATGTGCATCACCCTCCACAACGACGTTTGTTTACCCTACTTCACCGAACTCGCCGACGAGGAACAAAAGGCCCGGTGGTTTCCTGGTCTGGCGTCAGGCGAACTGATGACCGCCATCGCCATGACCGAACCCGGTGCCGGCTCGGACCTGGCCGGGATGAAGGCTACGGCCATTGCCGACGGCGACAGCTATGTGCTCAACGGGTCGAAGACCTTCATCACCAATGGGATCAATTCCGACCTGGTGATCGTGGCGGCAAAGACCGACGTGTCACAATCCCACCGCGGCATCAGCCTGCTCGTGGTCGAGGACGGCATGGCGGGGTTCAAGCGGGGTCGCAATCTTGACAAGGTCGGCATGCACGCCCAGGACACCGCCGAGCTCTTCTTCGAGGATGTCCGGGTTCCGTCCGAGAACCTGTTGGGTCGAGAAGGACAGGGCTTCTTCCAGCTGGTCGACAACCTGCCCCGGGAACGGCTCTCCCTGGCCATCTCCGCCCTGGCCCATGCCCAGGCCGCCTTCGGTTGGACTGTGGAGTACTGCCGTGACCGTCAGGCCTTCGGCCGGCCCATCGGTTCGTTCCAGAACTCGAAGTTCACGCTGGCCGAGATGAAAACCGAACTCGACATCGGTCAGGTGTTCCTTGACCGCCAGGTCGAGGCCTATCTGGCGGGTGAACTGACCGCCGACGATGCAGCGGAGGCCAAGTGGTGGTGCACGGACCTCGAGTTCCGGGTCATGGATCAGTGCCTCCAGCTCTTCGGGGGTTACGGCTACATGGAGGAATACCCGATCGCCCGCGCCTGGCGCGACGCCAGAGTGCAACGCATCTATGGCGGGACCAACGAGATCATGAAGGAGATCGTCGGCCGCTCACTCGGATTCTGAGCCGGTCACGACATCGCCGATCCGGCATCGGTCACCGGCCCACACCCCGCATCGAACCCTGTAGTGAGTCGCCGGCAAGGCTGTACAGGGTGCAGATGTAGCCCCGGTCGCCGTCGGCCCAACTGTCGGCCGACGGGAAGATGAAGCTGTAGTCGAGCGTCGAGGCGTCGTACTCAATGCCGACGTAGGACTCGAAGAGGGCCAGACACTGGCCGTCCACCTGCTGATTCACGGCTTGTTCACCGGGGAAGTCGGAATCGGGCAGCGCCCCCAGGTAGTAGACCTCGTAGGTGTGGGCGTCGGTGCAGGGCTTGGCGTCGACGGCCTCGATTTCGCTGTATTCGTCGCTCAGCGTGCTGGGGTCGACATCGTCGAAACAGTCGCCGGTGTGCAGCCGGTTGACACCGACCCGACCTCCGTCGACGATGACGCCGTCCTGTCGGGTCGACTGATCTTCATTGGGCGAAGCGCAGCCGACGAGTGTCAGCCATGCCACCACAGCCACGGCAGTTGCACCGGCTGGGGAGATGAGGTTCCGAAGCGCCCAGCGGCCCCCGCGATTGTGGCGGTGTGGAACCTGGGGCCTCGTACGCACGGCACACAGGATAAGACGTTGCGATCGCCGTCGTGTCCGTCTTGGCAGATTGTTTGTCGGACAGGTTAGATTTGCCCGGCCTCGAGTTCATCGATTCGAGCCTCGGCGGCGTCCAGCCGGCGCTTGACGTCGCGCAGCTCGGACCGCAGCTCGGCGATCACGGCGTACTCGATGTCGCCGCCAACGGTGCGGGCGGCACTCACCGTCGGAATCCTCGCGGGCTCGAGACCACGGGCCGGGGCATCGTTCCCCGACGCAGTGCCATCACCACCGTTGGCGGCGACATCGCCGTTGATGGGCTGCCGTCCGTCGCCATCGTAAGCTCCTCCGTCACCCAGGAGCTGGATCCACCGAGGCTGGGACTGACCCGGTCGGGTACCGATGTTGCGGACGAGCGGCACATCCCGATCAGCCAGGACCTCCAACTCACCCACGACATCGGCGAACGAGTCGAAGTCGACGTAACGTTCCGTCCTGGTCTTCAGCTCCCCCGGAGACTGAGGGCCCCGCAATCCCAGCACGGCGACCAGCGCCTGCTGACGGTCGGTCAATCCAAGCTTCTCATCGATCACATGCTTGTGCTTGTTGGTCCGGCCGCCGGATGTCCGAATGGTCCTGGCCCAGCCGTCGGCCCGAAGTTGCTGCATGACCTGGTCAACCTGATTCGTGCCGTAGTTCACCACGGGATCCCGGCTGGTCTTCTGGTTGCAGGCGGTCACCAACGCATTGGTGGTCAGCGGGTAGTGCTCGGGAGTGGTGTGGGACTTCTCGATCAGACAACAAAGGACACGGAGCTCTTCGGCGGACAGTTCCATGGGCCCGATGCTAATGGTGTGACTCCTGGTTCGGCGTCGACGGCTTCGGTCTCCTCAGTCGATCCCGGGGTAGATCGACGGAGGCGGACCGGGCGTTCCGGGCCCATCGCACACCCAGCATCGGGAGTCGGCGGCGCCGGTCCAGGCCACTTCACACGGGGCACAGTTCATACGAAGGCCGAGACGTCGGTATCGGGATACCGATTTCGCCGATCGGCCCAGCTCGAGATCGGCACGGATGGTCACAGTCCCGATATCGGCAGAACGGGCACCGTCCTGAGAACACGCCGAGATCTGCGGCTAGGAGGCTGGACGCGACGGATGCTCCATACCCGGCGATGGTCGAGTCACCGCCGGAGATCGAACGATCATGACGCAGCTATCAGTAACTCACACCCGGCTTCATGTCCTTGGCCTGGGCCACCCACTTCTCGACCTCGCTGAGCGATGGGGGACGACGGACGATGCTCGATCCCTTGGCAATGGCGGAATCGTTCACTTCCTTCATCTTGGCCGCGAGGTTGGCGGGCTTGCGCTTGCGAAGTTCCTTCACCGTGTCGACTCCGGCTGCTTCGAGGAGATCGCTGTACTGGGTCGACACCCCCTTTATTCGCATGAGATCGGCGCGATTGACCCACTCGAGAATCATGGACTCCTTGATGCCGACCTCCTTGGCCAACGCCTTTCGGCCGGATTTGGCCCCTCCGGCCTGCAGCAACGCGTTGACCGATTGAACGCCGGCGGCCCGGAGCTTCTTTCCGTTTGCCGGACCAATGCCCTCAATGCTCTCGATTGTTGCCATTGCTCGCCTTCCTTTGCAGTAGCTGCCGGGGTGTGTGACGATGAAACTAGACGAAACGTCGCGAGATTTGGTGACCATAGACGAATCTGTGATGGCCGAAATGGCGCAGCCTGGTGTGGAAATGGTCGGTGCTTGGGCAACAATCCAGGTGGTGGGTCTAAGCTGTGTCGTCGGGGCGACAGTGCTCTGGTCAGCCCTTTTCGATTTGCCCGTCCGGTGCCGCCGCCCCATGCGCCGACCTCGGACCGACGTGATTCCCGGGAAAGCGAGACGACTCCAATGAGCGAAGCCACCAACGACAACGACTCCAACGAGGAAAACGGCCCCGATGGCGGCGACGGCACAGCCGACGACAGCAGAGCCGACGACAGCACAGCCGACGACAGCACAGCCGACGAGACCACAGCCGACGAGACGGCGGCCGACGAGACCACAGCCGATGCCGGCGTCGTCGACGCTGCGGAGGATCGAGCCCGGGAACTCAGGGACAAGGCACGCCAGACACTCGACGATGTGGGCGATTCCGGGGCCGCTGCGGTGGCAACCGCCGGGGCCGCGGCCGGAAGTGTGGCCGACAAGGCGAGCGGAGTGGCCAACGCCGTCAAGTCATCGGCCCGGTCGATGGACGAGGGCGGGGCCGGAGCGACCAGATCAGCAACCGCACTGGCCGAAGCCCCCGGCGACGTCGACGCCGCCGGCCGTGGGGTCGGTCGGTTCCTTTGGTGGGCGATCGGGCTGATCGCCGCCGTCCTGCTCCTGGCCTTTCTCGCCGCCCGGTGCGGCGACGATGATGGGTCCGACGCCGCCGACGACACCGCTGTGGCCGCGCCGACTGCCGCAGAGGATGCGGATGAAAACGGCATCGCCGGAACCCAAGCCGAAACAGGAGACGGCGAGGACGACCAGGCTGCGGCAGCCGGCGATGATGCCTCGGGCGATGGCGAGGATGCCGACGCCGACACGGCGACCGATGATGCCGCAGCCGACGACGATGATGATGGCGGAGCCGGCGACACGGCGACCGATGATGCCGCAAGCGACGACGGCTCAGCGGACGACGGGGCGGACGCGGCCGACCTGCAAGGTCTGGTCGACGACGCCCTGGCCGGCACCGGCCTGGCCGGGTTGGCGGCCACGATCGACGGTGACACGGTCACCATCACCGGCGAGGTCCCCTCCGACGAGGACGTGGCCGCGGTGGAGGCGGCGTTGGCCGATCTCTCCCTGGCATCGATCGACAATCAGCTCGAGGTCGCCGCGCCGGCCCAGGCCACCACCGACGATGGTGGGTCCGGCGACGGCACCGGCGAGACACCGGCGGCCGAGGCAACCGACTCGGATCCCGACTTCACCGGTTGAGATCGTGAGTCGCCACGGTCGGCTGATGACGACGGTTGTGGCGGTCGGGACTGTGGTTCTGGCCGCCTGCGGCTCGTCGGTCGCCCAGTCGATGAGCTTCAAGTCGACTCCGGCTCCGAGCCTGGAATCCCAGGCCGTCGACGCCCTGCCCTTCATTGGGACCGACGATGGCGTCGATCCGAGACTCGTGTCCGAGCCTGCGCCTCTTGTCGGCGACAAGACCGGCTACGGCTCCGCTGACGACGCACTGCTCACCGGCGCACGGGTATCGGCGGCCATGGCCGAGATCAACGGGACCATCGACAACGCCGGCGCCACGCTGGTCGCCCACGCCTTGGTCGACCAGTTGGTGGCCTATGCCGGGCCCGGATCGAACGAGATCGTGGTCCGGCTCGACAACCCGACCGACCACGGCGGACCTCTCGTCGTGCAGGCGATGACATCGCCCGCGTCCACCCAGCTCGAATTCGGTTGGATCGAGGTGTTGCTACCCGTTCGACCCAATGGTACGACCGGCTGGATTCGCACCACCGATGTGGATCTGTCGGTCAATCCGTACCGAATCGAGGTCGACGTCGACGACTTCACCCTCACCGTGTTTCGCAACAACGCCCCCTACCTCACCACGCCGGTCGGCATCGGTCGGGGTCAGACCCCGACACCCGAGGGCTCGTTCTATCTGGCCGAACTACTGCGGCCCAGCAACCCCGAAGGGATCTACGGTCCTTACGCCTACGGCCTGTCCGGTTACAGTGAGGTGCTGGGCTCCTTCGCCGGAGGTGAAGGCGTGATCGGTATTCACGGCACCAACGAACCGTGGGCCATCGGGACCAACGTCAGCCACGGCTGCATCCGGGTGGACAACACCGTGATCGAAGCGCTGGCCACCTTCCTACCCTTGGGGACGCCGGTCGACATCGGGGCCTGACCGACCGCCCCGGTCACGCCCGTCGATCGGCACCGGTGAGCGGACCGACGGTGACTGAAAAGGGTGGGAAAGGAGGATGGGGCATGACACGAAGCACGCACTCGGCCCTGGTCGATGAGCGAAATCAACAGGTCGAGATCTACATCAACGGCGAGTTCTCCGCCCGGGACGAGGCCAAGATCTCGGTCTTCGACAGTGGATTCCTTGTCGGTGACGGAATCTGGGAGGGTCTGCGCCTCCACCACGGGCAGTTCGTGTTCCTGGACCGGCACCTCGACCGGCTCTATGCCGGGGCCCGAGCCGTGGATCTCGACATCGGACCGAGGGAGGGCATCGTCCGGGCGCTTCGGACCACCGTCGAGCGCAACAACATGCACGATGGGGTCCATGTCCGCCTGATGATCACCAGAGGCAACAAGAGAACCCCGTCTCAGCACCCGGCGAACACGGTGGGGGGTCCCAACATGGTCATCATCGCCGAGCACAAGCTGGCCGACCCCGAGGTCGCCTCCGACGGTCTGGTCCTGTTCACTGCCACGGTTCGCCGACCACCGCCCGACACTCTGGATCAGCGGCTCAACTGCCACTCCAAGCTTCATGAGGTCATCGCTCTCATCCAGGCCACCAAGGCGGGGGCCGACGAGGCCCTCATGCTGGACCCGACCGGAGCGGTGGCCACCGGAAACGCCACAAACTTCTTCATCGTGGTTGACGGGTCGGGCCCGGGGGCCGGGACCGAGTTGTGGACCTCCACCGGTCACTACAACCTCCATGGCATTACCCGCCAGGTTGTGCTGGAGGTGGCCGGGGCCGACGGCATCCCGACCTACGAGAGGCCATTCTCGCTCACCGACGTCTACTCGGCCACCGAGGCCTTCGCCACCGGCACCTTCGGAGGGCTGACCCCGATTCGGGAGGTCGACGGTCGACGAATCGGCAACGGGCCCTATCCCGGGCCGGTCACGGCCCGTTTGCAGGAGCTCTACCATCGGGCGGTGGCAGATGACGTAAACCGGTCGGCGGCCGCCGGCGGCGCCCCGGGCACCAAGCCGGGCCGTCGATCATGACCGCCGACCCTGACATCGAACGCACCGACATCCAACGCACTGGAGTCAGGCGGATCAACATGTGGTCGAGCCCCCGCAACGTGTCGACGGCCATGATGTACTCGTGGCGGCAACGGGCCGACACCACGGTGGTCGACGAACCGCTGTACGCCCACTACTTGGCCACGACCGGCCGGGACCATCCCGGAACGGCCGAAGTACTGGCATCGCAGAACACCGACGGCCGGGAGGTGATACGGCACGTCATGGCCGGCCCCTACCCCACTCCCGTGGTGTTCTTCAAACAGATGGCCAAGCATCTGGTCGGTCTGGACCGTGGCTTCCTGGTCGAGTACGACAACATCCTCCTCACCCGGAATCCGTTCGATATGCTCACCTCGTTCCAGGTCAACGTGCCCGACGCCGACCTGGACGAGACCGGCTTCGTCGAACTGGTGGAGATCCTGGATTGGCTGGTCGCCGCCGGGAGGGAGCCAATCGTGATCGACTCCAAGGACTTGCTGCTCGATCCTCCCGGGGTACTGGGCGAGCTGTGTCGTCGCCTCGGTCTGCCCTTCGACGAGGCCATGTTGTCGTGGCCCCCTGGTCCCAAACCGGAAGACGGGATATGGGCCCCCTACTGGTATCACGGGGTTCACGCCTCCACCGGCTGGGCCCCGTACGGGGCCAAGGAGGCCACCCTGCTCCCTCAACTGCAGTCGGTGCTGGAAGAGGCACAGCCGCTCTACGAGCGTCTGCTGGTCCACGCAATCGGGCACGGGTAGAGTTTCGGCACCATGGATATCGATCTGATGACCGGCCCATCGAGTTGGGACGAGGTGACCAGTCTGGCCCGACGGCTCGAGGGGGCCGACTTCTCCGGCATCTTGTTCACCGAAACCAGCCAGGTGCCGTGGATGCAGATCGCCCTGGCCGCCACCGCCGCTCCCCGCCTCGAGTTCTCCACCGGGATCGCCGTGGCCTTTCCCCGCAGCCCCATGGTGTCGGCCACCGTGGCCTACGAGCTGGCAGCAAATACCGGGGGCCGGTTCCGGCTCGGCCTGGGCAGCCAGGTCAAGGCCCACGTGACCCGCCGCTACGGTTCCGAGTTCGAGCGTCCGGCGGCCCGGCTTCGGGACTATGTGCTGGCGGTCAAGGCCTGCTTCCGGGCCTTCAATCGAACCGAACGCCTCCACCACGACGGTGAGTTCTACCAGCTGAGCCTGCTGCCTCCGGATTGGTGTCCGCCGGCCCACGATCACCCGATGACCGTCGACATCTCGGCCGTGGGTCCGGTGATGTGCCGGGTGGCGGGCGAGGTGGCCGACGGGGTCCACGTCCATCCGTTGCACTCCATGCCGTATGTCGAGAGCCGGCTGAAGCCGGCAGTGGCCGAAGGAGCGATCCGGGCGGCACGGACCGTTGACGACATCGACCTCATCATCCCGGTCTTCGTCGTCGTCGGTGACACACCGGAGGAGCGCCGAACCATGGCTGTGGCGGCCAAGCGCCAGATCGGGTTCTACGGCACGACCCCCAACTATGCCTTCCAGTTCGATGAGCTGGGATTCGAGGGCACCACGACCCGGCTCCGGGACCGAATGAAAGCCGGTGATCTCGACGGCATGGTCGATATCATCACTGACGAGATGCTGGAGCACTACGCCCTGGTGTCGACCTGGGATGAACTGGCCGACCGGCTGCTCGACCGGTACCGGGGCACGGCGTCCCGAGTGGTCATGTACTCGGCCGGCCCGGCCTTTGGCTCTGACGACGATCTCGCCGTCCGTACCCAGGGCCGATGGGCCGAGGTGGCCCGAGCGGTTCGGGCCGGCTGAGCATCTTGCTCCCCTCCCGTCGCAGACGGCTGCCGACGCGACCGTGACGCCGCTGCCCCCGGTGATCTTCGCCGCCGCTCTGGTGGTGGTGCTGGTGACGTCGACCGTGCAGGGAACACTGGGATTCGGCGCCAACCTGCTGGCCATGCCCATCCTGGTCCAACTCGACCCCATGCTGGTCCCCGGCCCGGCCATCGTCCCCACCGTGGTTCTCAGCGTGTCGATCCTGCTGCGGAACAGGCGGTCGGTACATCTCGACCCGGTGGCCAACGCCCTGGTGGGCCGGGCGGCCGGAACCGGCGTGGGGGTCGCCGCCCTGGCCGTGCTGTCGGATCGGGGCGTCGGCCTGGTCGTTGCCCTCGTGGTGCTGGCGGCGGTGGCGGCCATCGCCACCGGGGTTTCGGCCCCGAGGACCCGGGCCAACATGATCACGGCAGGGCTCCTGTCGGGCTTCGGCGGTACGACGGCAGGGATCGGTGGACCACCAGTGGCCCTGATGTTCGCCGATACGTCCGGCCCCGAGGTGCGGGGATCGATGTCCGCCTTCTTCATTGTCGGCTCAGCCATGACCTTCGTCGGCCTCCGACTGGCCGATCGGTTCGGCCTCACCGAAATCTGGCTCGGGCTCACTCTCATTCCCGCCGCTCTGGTCGGCTTCCGCCTTTCCGGTCCCCTCAGCGGTGTGGTCGACCGGGGCTACACCCGTCCCGCTATCCTCACCCTCAGCTCCCTGGCCGCCGTTGTGCTGCTGACACGCCTGGCGTTGAGCTGAACGGATTGCGGACCTTGGGCCGGACTTCATTGGCGTAAGCGCCCGTGTCGCCCTACAGCAGATCGGCCCGGTACCATCGGGGCCGGGCCACCGGCCTACGCCGAGCAAACCAAGCGAGGGCACATGGGATTCAATTTCGACGGCACGTGGACAAACAAGCTGGGATCCTCCATGGAACTGGAGGTCGACGAGACCACCGGGGTTGTCTCCGGTGAGTACCGGACGGCCGTGGGCGAACCCAATCCGGGTGAGATCTTTCCGATAATCGGCTTCGCGGAAGGCGATCTCCTGGCCTTTTGTGTGAACTTCGATCATCACGACTCCCTGGCGGCATGGACCGGTCAGGCGACGACGGAGAATGGCCAGGACGTGATTCGGACTCTCTGGCATCTCGCCAATGACGTCGAGGACCATCTCGAACCGATGAATCTCTGGGGTTCGATTCGGACCGGCTCGAACGAGTTCCATCGGTCCTAGACACGACCCGGACCGGGCAGGCTCGGCACCGCCCCCGGAAGCTTGTCCCGGTCAGTTCGTGATCCGGATGGGAAGGCGGGTGGTACCCCAGTCGCCGGGCGGACCTTCGAATCGCCCCGAAACCCGCAGACCACACGACCGACAGTGTCCGATGTCGTCGAGTCGGTACCCACCGATCCGGCACCAGGTACGCTCGATTACCCGATTCCCGCATCCCGGACAAGAGGTGCTCTGCCCGTCACGATCGTCGACGTTGCCGGTATGGGTGTAGTGCACGCCGTTGCCCATGGCGATTTCTCTTGCCCGGCTGAGTGTCCGGGGTGGGCCCGTCACGCAACTTGCAGGCCCCGGGGCCGACGTCGCATTCCAGGCGACCATCGTCGAGTTGATGCCAGTAGGTGGTGGGGACCGTGAACGGCTCCACGGCTCAGGCCTGCTCGGTCTCCGGGCCGGGATCGTCGAGTTCAAACTGCGAGGCGTCGATCTCGTCGAGGAAGGTCCGGAACTCGGCAACGGCCTCGTCGATGGCCTCTTCGGGCATGACCGTTTCGTCTGGGGCCTCGTCGAGTTCGATGACGGGCAGGGAACCGGCCGAATCGAGTAGATCGTCGCTCACGAAGACCGGGGCGTCCAGACGGAGGGCGAGGGCGATGGCGTCCGATGGCCTGGCATCGATCAGTCGACCACCCATCGGGCCGTCGAGCTTGAGGGCGGCGGCGTAGGTGCCCTCTTCCAATTCGCTGACCTCGACCGAGTCCAACCGGCCGCCGAGTTCACCCAGCACAGTGGCCATCAGGTCGTGGGTCATTGGGCGCGGTGGCTCCTGTCCGGTGGCGGCCATGGCGATGGAAGCCGCCTCCAGACCGCCGATGAAGATCGGCAACAGACGGTGGGGCTCGTCGTGCTCACGCAGGATCACGACCGGGGCGCCGGCGGTGGCCTCAACCGCCAATCCAGCGAGATCTACTTGCTTCATGGGTCCAAGCCTACCATTCCCTACCCAAACCTGATTAATGTGGCATCAACTTTTGTTAGTCGGTATTGTTCAGCTATGGCGCCCAACCAACGTGTGACACAGTCCGTTCGGGTTGCCGAACTCGATGAGCCCGCCCCGGCCACCGACGAACCGTTGCGCCTGGTGGACCGGCCGATCCCCGAGCCGACCCGGCACGAGGTGCTGATCGAGGTCCGGGCCTGCGGTGTGTGCCGGACCGATCTCCAACTCGTCGAGGGTGATCTCGAACTCCACTACCGCCCGGTCGTGCCCGGCCATCAGATCGTGGGAGAGGTGATCGCCGCCGGCCCCGCTGCCAACTGGTCGATAGGGTCTCGGGTGGGCGTGACATGGTTGGCCGGCGCCTGCGGCCGGTGTGGGTTCTGCCGCTCAGGCCGGGAGAACCTCTGTCACGATGCACGGTTCACCGGTTGGGATCGGGACGGCGGCTTCGCCGAGGCAGTGCTGGCCGACGGCCGGTTCGTGGTGCCGGTGCCCGATGATGTGGACGATGTCGACGTTGCGCCACTGTTGTGTGGCGGTGTGATCGGTCACCGGGCCCTGGGCGCCACCGGTTTGGCGGCCGGCCGTCGGCTCGGGTTGTACGGGTTCGGAGCGTCGGCCACGATCGTGCTCCAACTCGCCCTCCACCAGGAAATGGACGTGCACGTCGCCACCCGGAGCACCTCGGAGCAGGAGCGAGCCCGCGCCCTCGGAGCGCGATCGGTGGGAACCTACGACGAGCTTCCGCCACAACCCCTCGACGCCGCCATCACCTTCGCCCCGGTCGGGTCGGTGGTCGTCGATGCGCTACGAGCCGTCGATCGGGGCGGCACCGTTGTGGTCAATGCCATCCATCTCGACGAGATCCCGGCATTCGACTACAGGCTGTTGTGGCACGAGCGCAGCATCAAGAGCGTTGCCAACGTGACCCGCCGCGATGCCGCCGAGTTGCTCGAGCTGGCGGAGCGGATTCCGCTCGTGACCCACCACCAGCAGTACCCGCTGGCTGATGCCAACCGAGCGCTGGCCGACCTGTCATCGGGGCAGGTCAGCGGAGCTGCCGTTCTCGTCCCCGGACGAGACGGGATCGGAGAGAACGTCCCGGAACCCATCGAGACATGAGGGGCTAGCCTTGCCCGGCCACGGGCCGAGGTGGACAGATACCGGCTATGACCAGTGCTTCATAGTCGAACGCCGGGCCGAGCCACTCCGACAGCGAGGACCCCTCGCCGACTTGGATGGTGACAGGAAGTCCGAGAACCGTCGTTCCCCTCAGGGAAAGATCAAACAGGTCGCCCTCCTCCAGCCACACCCCCTCGGGGCGTATCACCAACTGGTCGCAGTCCTCGATACGCCAATGGATGACCAGGGTGGCCTGCTCGCCGGGCTGGAGGCGTTGAGGTAGGCGGTGAGCATCGTCTGGTGGGGCGGTGGCGTCGTAGGGGCCGGGGACGAGCCACACGCCGGCCACTGCTGCTCCGGGGGCATCGGCGACCTCGGTCAGGGTGAAGCCCGGCCAGTCCGCCAAAACCGTGCTGGTGGCCTCAACCAGCGTTTGATCGGAAATCGCAGGGCCCCACGAACCTGCGCCCCCGCCGTTGATGGTAGGCCGGAACACCGGGGGCAGGATCCAGGCCAGAGCCAGAAGGGCGGCGACGCCGATCGCCATAGCCGCGGATCGAAGGTGGCTTGTAGCCGGTACCAGGGATCCGAGAGTTGGATCATGGTTTGCAGCCGGCGATGCGCCATCGACACTTGCCTTCATTATTGGCTCACTGTACTATGACAATGTGCCAAAATCCAGCGCTCGCCCCGATATTCCCGGACCTGACATCCAGTGGCTGGCGCACACCGAGCGTGTTACACCAGGGCAGGAGCGCGTGCTGACCAGCTACCTCGGACGTATGCGGGCTCAGCGTTTCTGGGGAGGGATCGTCGGCGTACTGTTCGCCGTGGTCTTTGGCATTCGGTGGGACGGCTCAGTACATCTGGGCATCGGTGACGGTCACCCGCTTGCCGACGTTCTGTATTGCGGGCTCGCAGGTGTGGTGGTGGGCGGCCTTTCGGCCGAGAGCTTCCGACTGAGCGAACCCCGCTCGACAATCGTGGCCGCCTCACTCGAACCACGACAACTCGAGGTGCCTGCCGTGAGACAACGAGCCAGATTGCTGGCTGGTGTCACCTGTGTATGGGCCATGGTGCAGACCGTTGTCTGGAGCAGATGGACACCGTTGCTCGTGGCCACGGCCGGGCTGGCATTGGCCGGTATCGGCGAGGCCACCCACCGGGCCATCGAGACTCGTCGCCGTCCGCTGTTGTCCGATGAGGCGCTGGCCGTCGACCGTCATCTTCGTCGGTTTGCGGTGTTGAATTCGGCCCGTCTGCAACTGTCGGCCGCCTACCTCACCGCGGGCTGGGTGGTGAGCAAGAGTTCGTGGGACTTCGTCCCTGAGGCCCTTGCGCCGATTCAAGCCGCCACCTCCGTTCTCATCGTGTTCGGCTGCCTGTTCTGGTCGGTTCGCCAGCTTCGTCGATCCGCCCCGCGGCCTCCTCGAAGCTGGAAACCACCGGTCACCGAAGGAGCGGCTCCGTGATCGTCCAGATCGACCATGCCTCGGCCGTCCCCATCTTCGAACAGCTGCGACAGCAGTTCGTGCGACTCATCGCCTCCGGCCAGCTGACCGCCGGGGACCTCCTTCCTCCCATGCGCCACCTGGCCTCCGACCTGGACATCGCCCGGGGAACCGTGAGCAAGGTCTACGAAGCGCTGGTCCGCGACGGATACGTCGAGACCAACGGCCGCCACGGCACGATGGTGCTGGCCCAGGCCGATCCGACGGTCACCCAGGGAGATCTGGCCGCCGCGGCCGACACGGTGGCCGTGGTGGCAACCCAGCTCGGCCTCGATCGGCCGGCCGCCCACCAGGCGCTGGACGAAGCCTTTGCACGACTGTGAACAGGTAGCGCATAGGCCGCCAAACCTCCGAGTCTTCCACGTCGCACGCCGTGCGTGGGCTCCAGGCGACCCGGTGCGTCGCGGTGATGAGGCCCGGTCACCCTATGCTGGCGGTCCGGGGAGCCGACGACGCATGCGCAACTCGGCGCCGATGACACGCCAGCGTCACGCGCCGCTGACCGGCTCCGAGGGAGGAGACAGCGAAGATGAGAGAAGCTTCTCGTGTCGATGGGGGTCGTGGGCATTGTTCTCGCCGCCTGCGGCGGCGACGACGGCAGCGAGTCCAGCTCGACCGATGTGGTCCCCGACGCTGACGCCGGTTCCGACAACGGGCCCGCCGATGCTTCGGCCGGTGATGGTTCAGCCAACGCTGTGGTCAACGCAGCACCACCCGGTCAGGCCACGGCGTCGGTCGACGGACTCGATCTGTCCTTCGAGCTGCCCGGTGCCCTCGACTGTTCGATCTCCGACGATGCAATAACGTTCTCGTACCGGGTCGGGGACAATGAGATCACCCTGGGCGCCGGTGCCAATCGCGTCGACGACGGCTGGATGGGAAGCATCGCCTTGAGCGTTGCCAATCCGGACACGGAGCCCGGGCCGATCGGCTACTACCCGGCCCCGGGCGTGAACGGAGTCGTCGACGAGTCGCTGTTCGCAATCGACGGCGCAAGCATGTCGTATGTGGGCCCGATGCTGAAACAGCCGGCCAACGACGGCAGCAATCCCTCACCGGTCGATGTCGGCATCGGTACGATCAGCGCCACCTGCGGATAAGGCGCCAACCGACGCAGTGCCGATGGGGACACTCCGGCGGTGATCGCCGGCCCACTGGACGCCGGGATCCGGCAGGACTCAAGGCACTTCGCCTCGGCCCCGATCCGCGTTCGGCAGGGAATCCGGGGCGAAGAAACCCGTGTCGGTGAGCTCTCGAAACAGCATGCGGCCGATCGCCACCAGCGGCGCGGCCAGAATCATGCCGACGACACCCACCAGCAGACCGCCGGTCACCGTGGCGAACAGCACGACAAGGGGATGTAGCGCCAAACTGGACCCGAGCAGGGCGGGCTCCAGCAGGTTCTCCAAACCGACGCTGATGCCGATGGCCGCAACCAACATGAAGACCGCAAGACCGATCCCCCCGACCGAGAGGGCCATCAGGACAGCGAACGCTCCCCCGATGAACCCTCCGATGTAGGGCACGTAGGCGCCGAGGAAGTTGACAATGCCGATGGTGAACGCCAGCGGCACGCCGGCAACGGCGGCCACAATGCCCAAGGCGGCGCCCTGGACGACGGCGAGGATCGTTCGGCCCTTCACGTAGGAACGAATGCTGCCGGCGGCGTCGAGGAGAATCCGATCGAGTCGACCGTCGCTCTCGCCACCCAGCTTACGGCTGATTGTCTCGGCCAGCTTTGGCCCGTCCTTCAGTAGGTAGTACAGCACCACGGCGGCGAGAACGGTGCCGGACACGAAGCCTCCGGCCGTGCCGATGGCCGAGCCGACCGTCGAACCGAGACCGTCCCGAAGGAAGGAGCCCGATCCCTGGGCGCCGTCGAGGACCGTTTCCACGATGTCGGTGAGGGCGCTTTGCTCGAGGAGGTCCTCGACTTGGGACACGACATCGGCGAAACGCTCCCGCAGGTTTTCCTGTTGATCGACGATGCCGACAACCACGGCGCCGATGGCAACGGTGACGACGGCGGTGATCAACAGCAGGATGATGAGGGCGCCGACCGCCCGCGGTACACGACGCTGTGCAAGCCATCCCACCGCCGGTGAGAAGACGACGGCAAGGAAGCCGCTGAGGACGACGGGAATCACGACCTCGCGGACGGCGCCGAGCCCCACGACAACCAGACCAACCGCCAGAACGGTACCGACAAAGGCCCAGCTGATCGTCGATATCGTCCGCACCCATGTCGGTACCTGCGGCGCCATCTAGCTGATTCCCGGGGCCGGTCGAGATCTCGTTGCCGCCGGTCCGATGAAGGCTGGAAATCGAAGGGTCAAGTACACGAAGCGGCCCTCCCGTCGGTGTCATCGGCTCGGTCGGTGGTGTGGGGCGAACAATGATTGAGCCTTAGCTTAGTTTCGCTTGGTGGCTTGTATGTTCACGATCAAGTCAAGTTTCGGTCCGGCCCACCGACTGGACCTCAGCCATTGCGTAGCCCAGTAGTCGTCGCGATCGGAGATCGATCACGGTGGCCAGATACAGCCAGCCCTGGTCGGTTGGGATGTAGGAGATATCGTCGGACCCAGGCGACATCGGGTTCACCGGGAGCGAAGTTGCGTTGGACCAGATCCGGCAACGGTGGGGCCTCGTCGACTCCCCGACATCGAGCCCATCGGCCACGCTCTTGATCGACCGGCCACCTCGATGACCATCCGAACCACCTCAGCTTTGAACTCAGCAGTGAACGAACGACGAGTCCTAGGCGCCGGTCGTGAATCAATGATTGACATATCTACCTCCTAATCGAGGTGACCGGCCAACAGGGGGAGGCCCAGTTGGGGTCTGACGAGGATCGGTGCAGGATCCTGAACGACGTTGGGTGGTCAGCGACGACCGTCACCCACCGCTCGGGCGGGATTATCGCTCGGTCGGCCCAGGCCAGTACGCCGGGACTGTTGCGCCTAGATTCGGTCTCGAATTGCGAGCGAGTGCCCAGGCAAAGCGGGCAAAATGGGCCCCGTGGTCGCCAGCAGGCTCGACGGTCAGGTCGCTTACGTGACGGGAGCCAGCCGTGGTATAGGCCAGTTCGTTGCAAGCCAATTGGCCAACGCTGGTGCCACGGTCGTAGGCATCGCGCGATCGATCGAGAGTCTGACAGGTGGGGGTCGAGCGTGCGGATGTCAGCGACCCGGAACAGATCGGATCTGCCTTCGAACGAGCCATCGACAGGGTCGGTCCCCCAGACCTCGTCCTGACGTTCGCTGAGGTCGCTGAAGCACTCGGGCCGATCCACACCGTCGACGTGGATCAATGGTGGCGAGCGGTTGAGATCGACCTACGTGGAACGATGCTCACCGTCCGCGAAGCGCTCAAGACCATGCTTCCCGTCGGCGCCGGTCGTGTGGTGACGGTCTACGGCAACCTCGGCGACCGCCAAGGCACGAACGTGTCAGCCTTCGCCGGTGCGAAAGCTGGGATCGCCAGGTTGACGGAGATGGCAGCAGCCGAAGTGGCTGGGACCGGGGTCGTTGTTCTCGGTATCCACCCCGGTTTCGTCCGCACCCCAATGACCGAGGCACTAGCGTTTAGCGAGGCAGGTACTACCTGGCTCCCATCATTTGGCGCCCGGGCCGAGGATCGATGGGGTGGAGCCGAGGCTGCTGCCGGCCTCGTTCTCCGAGTCGCATCCGGTGAAGCCGATGAACTATCGGGACGCATTCTGAGGGTCAACGACGACATCGCCCGCTTGGTCGACCAGTCGAACGAGAACTCGGACCACCGCCGACTTCGTCTCGATTTGGACTAGTGCAACTGTCCGGCTCACTACCTTGGTGCAGGAAAATGTTCGGCTGGGCCGGCTGAGTCGGACTTGTCCTGGTTTGGCCTCGATCGCGTTCAGGCCGCGGTTGGCGTACCACCAGGCGGCAAGCCACGCCCCGAACGACAAGAACCCAATAGGGAGTCCGAATCGATCACCCATCCACACTGAGCTTGAGAGCGCCGTCGATGCCAGGGCGGCGCCGAGGACAACGAGCACGAGTGGAACGACGAATCTCGGGACGACTCGTCGTCTGTCGAGAAGCGGCCCCACAGCCGGTAGCCGAGGAGTTCGGTGAACGCGAACCGGATTTCGGGTTGGCCATGGCTGTCGACGTAGTTGGCGTCAACCTCAAGGCTGGACTGATGTCGTAGGAGTCCCTCGATCATGGCGGCGACTTCTGACGTGGAGCATGACTTGAATTGGCTGTGGACGCAGAGCGCCTTACGGTCGACGTGCCAGTAGATCATGACACCGGGGCCTCGGTGGCGGGTATGCCATTCGGTGAGCGAGTTCTGGTCCCACGCTCCGGACTTGGTTGAGTCCGAGGCGGTAGTTGTCGCTCCGCCCCAGAGGCTCTACTGGCGGGTATCGAGAGTTGTGTCGATGACTGCAGTGATAGCGCTCCGCAAGTTGGAGGGGGTCAGATAGCGACGTCGCACGTAGTGCAGGTCGGATTCGGTTGCAGGGTCGTTGGCTGCTATACGGCGGATCCCGGTGTTGGTCCGAAAAGACCCTACCCAGGTGGCCCCATACCGTAGCTTCCGCCGCGACACCCCTGCTAGCGGTACCCGGTCACGGCGGGCCGCCTTGGGCGGACTCAGGACCTTCGCCACTGTCGTTCGACCAAGCCGAGTGCTCAACTGGCATTGTGGGCGTCGGAGTGAACGACATGATATGTATGCGTGGCTTGCTGGCGGTTGTCATCCTCACCGCTGCGCTGGCGGCTGGATGCGGCGAGGGGGGCGCACCGTCGGCAACGGACACGGCGGATCCGACCCCACCTGCGCTCTCCGTCTCGGACCCGCTCCCCGGGGCGTGGGTCACGACGGCCTCCTACACGTTCACAGGCACCACGGAGGCCGGCGCTGATGTGGTGGCCGCCGATCGCTATCCGGCGGAGGTCGACCCTGATGGAGGTTGGAGGGTCGTCTTAGTGCTCCAGCCAGGCCGCAACGTCGTTTCGTTCACAGCGATCGACAATGCAGGCAACGAGACTGTTCGCGACCTCACTGTCTTCTATGAGATTCCGATGGCGGAACTCATCGTGGGCTCGTGGATCGGCGAGGTGGCCGTCCCACGTGGTTGGTCACCGATAGCCGATTTCTGGGTCGAGTTCCGAGCCGACGGCTCGTACTCTGCCGATGCGGCCGGGGGAGAGCCGCCGTTCTCCTTCGGCTACCCGAATGATGACTATCCGCAGAAGGTCTTCGGTGTGGACGGATATTATCCTGACGGCCAACCGGGATCGGGGTGGATCGAGATCGTGTGGGATGACGAGGGTTCGGTCACGACGACGCGAGGATCCCTCGAGAACATCTCGTTCTCCGAGGGCGGCGATCGACTGCATTTCGAATTCTGGGCCACCTGGGGTGGCCGTTTCGGTCCTTTCGTAAATGACCTTCGACGTGGTCCCCGGCCGCCGCAAACCACCTCGACGACCGCAGTGACATCGTCAACAACCGCTACAACACCACCACCGCCATCGTCAACCACGCTGCCAACGACCACGACACCGACAACGTCAACCGCCCCGACATCGTCAATGACACCCACCTCGGAGGCCACCATCACCACCCCGGTGGCAACTTCGATCATACCCCAGCCCTGACCCACATGGCCCCAACCAGCTACGTCGCATCAGTCTGTATCGACGTTACGATTCCACCACCCACCGCCAGCACCGCCCAGTGGACGAGCAGCTGTCGGGAGGATCAAGTGACGATCCGTTCCACGCGGCCGTCGTTCTCTCTCAACCCAGGACCAAGCCATGTCGCCGAACGTGGCGACTCATCGCATCGCCGCCTTGAACCAACGTCGCCAGCCGAGCAGGTGCCCGGCAAGGCCCAATGGCCCGCCTCCCTCGGGAGGCGGCCCTTTCACCTGCGAATGGCGACCTGGATTGTGGGTTGTCCTAGGTGGGCGGCTATGGTCACGTGGCTCTCAGCTGGTGCTCAGTCGACCTGCCGACTGGGCTTTGCCGGCGAACCACCTTGGCACGGTGTGGCGTCGCACGCTCGCCGTGAGACCTAAGCTAAGCGTCCGGCGAGGGGCGGTGAGGACCTTGGGCCCTGCCTACCGGACGGGCCAGAGTCGCATGATACGGGGTAGGAGCTTGAACATGCGCTGTTGCCGCACGGTCTTGGTGGTCTTGGCCTTGGTGTTGACGGTCGGTGCTTGCGGGGCGGACGACAGCTCGATCGCCGGCCCGACAATCTCCCAGTCAGCCGCCACCACCTCCGAGTCGCTTGCGTCGATGGACACGACGTCCACGGTCGGGACGGGAACGGGGCCCCCGACGACCAGGCCGCCGGCCGGTACCGGGGCTGAGGACGACGGCGGGCAATCGACGAGCTCGCAGCCGGCTACCTCGGCAACGCCGACACCTACGAGTGAGATCTCGACGACTTCGACGACTGCTGGGGGCACGGCCTCGACGGCGGCGACCATGACGACCATTTCGTTCCAGCTCATACTGAGGCCTGACGGTCTCGGCGATCTCGAATTCGGCGAACCGACCGATTCGGCGATGCAGGTCCTTGTCGATCTCTTAGGTCCGCCGGATCCTGGCCAAGAATACCCGTACGGCGGTCATCCCCTCCGCCATGTGTACTGGGAGAATGTCGGTCTGGCTGTTGTCTTCAGCGACTACGACTTCTACCGCGATGACGGTGAAGAGCATTTCGCCGCATGGGCCCACAGCCTGTACATCGGTGACCTGGCGGGATGGGATCACGGTCCCGCTTCGCTGCCCCTCGAGACGGTCGAGGGCATCGGCATCGACTCCACGTTGGCCGACATTCAAACGGTTTATGGCGACCAAGTACAACTGGAAGCCGAGTGCGACCCGGGCGGCCCTCCCACTGCAGCTTACGTACGCGGTCAGATCTCATCCATTCGCTTCCATTTCCGGGACGTGCCGCTCGAGCCCACCTCACGCATCGGCAGCATGGGTGCCGGAGCAGGACCCGGTTGCTAGCCAATCTCATCGTGTTCCACTATCACGCTGACAGCGATCGGATAGCCCCTGAAGGGGTGGACGTAGAAACGGAACGAAACGCGTCGGTCGTGAACACGGTGCGTGGCCTTGGGAATCACAGCTCTGGACGAACCGCCGTGATTATCGCGTGGCGTGACCACGAGAGAACGCCGGTGATGCGTGGTGCCGGCTCCGGCGATCTGATGGAGCGTCACCCTTGCCGATCTCTGTTGACATTCGTATTCGATGCAGTAGTAGCGTTGTTGACGTGACAATCCTGGAAGTGGTGCGATCCGTCGAGATCGAACGGGACGCCGAGGTGGTGCGTCGCCAGTTCGGTGACGTTGCGCACCATGCGGCTACGGGCGTCCACCAGGGCGTTGCGTTCGAGGTGATCGAAGACGACGGGGTCCGCTGCTACTACCGACAGGTCACGACTGTCGGTCCACTGAAGCTCCGGCAAGAGGTCGAGCTCGATCGCACTGAGAACGGTCCTCTGGTCAACCGAATCGTGGCAGGTCAGTTCACTGGTGGCGCGATCACGTTCGACGTCGAATCGCTCGGTGAGGGTAGATCGGTCGTCGAGGCCCGACTGACAGCGTCCATCTCGCGTGTCATGCGAATAGCGGCTCCGATCCTTCGGGCACAGGTCGGCAAGCAGCTGGCGGTGGCACTTCTTGAGGACAAGGCAGACCTAGAGGCCGGAGCCTACGGCCAGGCTTAGCAGGCGGCGCCACACCCGAGCACTGGTACGTATAGGACCGCGAGTCGCACCTCATCTTGGCCGGTTCGGACTGTCACCCATGGTTGCACCGGCCCCTCCGATACCGGCACTTACTCCGTGCGGACAACCCACCGCTCTCCGTAGTGGCCGGACCGGCCGAGAGTACCGAATACGGTCCTTTTTGGTACTCCTCCGCCAGCACCCAGAATCCGGCCGAAACCGAGTACCAAAACCCCGTTCAGAATCAAAGTTCCAAAACTTCGCATGGCTACCGTTTTTGAAACGGTCGCCCCTGCACGCCCCCGGAGTTCAACGGCAAACAGAACGGCGAGCTTCGTCGACCAGGCCGTGCTGGGCCGCTACCGACTCAGGATCCTGCACCGATCCTCGTCACACCCCCAGTTCGGGTTCAGGTTCGAGGGCTGGTTTGTCGGCGAGTCACGCCTCCACACGACGACGGTTCCGGCCCGGTCAGACGCCCACACCCCACCGAACATGCACCGACAGGTTTAACTACAAATAGTAATCTACTTGGTTGTGTATAGAACATGTGTTTGCTATAGTGAACACATGACCGACGGCGGGTTGCCACCACAACCACACAGCGACGATCTGACGCTGATGGAGACCGCTCTCGATGCGATGGTGGCAACCGACCCCGCCTGCCTTCCTGTGGCCGAGCTGCTGGACCGAGCCTGTCGACTACAGAAACTGTCAGCCAGGATCGACGCCGCCCGAGCCGCGGTGTTGGCGGCCGCCGACACCGCCTTTGAGGCACCGGGCGTGCTGAGAGAGCTCGGGTTCAGAACTGCGTCGCAGGTTGTGGCCGCCGAAACCGGGGCACCGGCCCGGGAGATCCACACCACCGCCCGCACCGGGCGATGGCTCGATGAGTTCCCGATCTTCGCCCAAGCGGCCGCTGAGGGGGTGTTGACCCTGCGGCACCTGCGAGAGTTGAAAAGCTTGGACACACCCGACCGGCGAGACGCCCTGGTTGTGTCCCAGGACGAGTTGGTGGCTGCTGCTCGGGATCATGACTTTGCGGAGTTCACCAACCGCCTCACCGTGTGGTTGATCAACCACACTGTGAGCGCTCAGGAGAATCGGTGATTGATGCTCAGCGAAAGTCGCGTTGGCGGCTTGGGGCTGGCTCGGTGTTGGTGATGTTAGCTGGTCTCCTTCGGGTTGGGGTTGGTGGCGGCGAGTTCGAGGCCGTTGTGTTCGCGTAGACGCCAGGACGGGCCTTTGATGTTGAACACGATGGCGTTGTGCATGAGCCGGTCGAGGATGGCAGCGGCGACGACGGCGTCACCGAACACGGTCCCCCAGTCGGGCAGGCCCCGGTTGGTGGTCACCAACGTCGGATGCCCTTTCTCGTAGCGGGTGTTGACGACCTCGAAGAACACGGCGGAGGCGTCGCTTGATCGCATTGGTAGCAGTCCGACATCGTCGATCACCGAGACGGTCGGCGCGGTGTAGGTCTTCATCTTGGTGGTCAGGTGCCCGTCGTTGCTGGCTTTGACCAGTGTTTTGGCGAGGGCGTCGGCGGTGGTGAAGTAGCCCCGGTAGCCGGCCTCGACCGCCAACGTCGCCAATGCGACGGCGAGGTGGGTTTTCCCGCAGCCTGGCTGACCGAGGAACAGGATTGGACGGTTCTCGTCGATGAACCGGAGGGTGGCGAGGTCTTCGACGAGTTTGCGGTCGACACCGGGTTGGAAGTCGTAGTCGAACTCCTCGATCGACCGGCGGAACGGGAACCGTGCGTAGCGCAGACGTGCTGCCAGGCGCCGGTCCCGATCGGCGGTTGCTTGTTCGGCGACGAGGCGTGCCAGGTAGTCGATGTGGGTCCAGTCCTCGAGCCGGGCCTGTTCGGCCAGGGTCGCGAACGATGCCTGCGCGGCGGTGAGGTTGAGGTAGCCGAGGTCGGCTTTGATCTGCTCGTAGAGACTCATGCTCCGACCTCCCCGTCATCGTTGATGTCGAGGGGGTAGCGGGCAGCGAGGTCGGGTGGTTCGACGTCGAACCCGTCCCCCAGCTCGAGGCGGCCTTGTTCGGCTTTGTCGATGGTGTCGGTGATGAGACGCAGCGCTGGCCGGACCGGTTTGTCGGCCATGGCCGCGGTTTCGGCTTGGCGCCGGTGTGTCGGGTCCCAGACATCGACGTTGGTGCCGGCGACCAGGGTGTGGGTGGCGATGATCTTCCCGGCCCAGCGGACTTCGAATCGGGGGCTGTCGACCGGTCGTCGGATCTCGACTTTGTGGCCCAGCACGTTGGTCGGGACCGAGTAGCGGGACCCTTCGACCGAGATGAACGGCAGGATGTTGTGGACTCGGCGGGTCTCGACGTAGTCGGTGTCGAACCGGTCCTTGGGCAACGACGCGAGGAAGCTCCGCTCGAGGGTGAGTCGTGCCGCTGGGGCTTCACCGGTGGTGCGGGACGCAATGGCGTGGACACGTTCGTCGAGCCAGGAGGCGGCACGCCGGTTGAGTTCGGCGATGTCGGTGGGGATCCCGTCGATTTCGACCTCGGGCAGGAACGTTTCCTGGAGTTGACGGAACGGCCTTTCGACCTTGCCTTTGCGTTTCGCGTCACGGGCCTTGCACGCAGTGATCGCCGTCGAATGATGCGCAGCAAACCCGACCGCCGGCGGATGCAACACGAACCGGACGCCCTGGGATCGGCCGAGAGCGCCCATGCGGTCGGTCCGACACGCCGCGGGGACACCGCCCGATGCGTGTCGAAGAAGCGGGCCATGCCCTCGAAGGTGTGATGCTGATCCTGCGAGGTGGTGAACCACCAGATCCGCTGCCGACTCCAGCACAAGATCATCCCGAAACAGAACAACGGCGCCGACCAACCCCAACGGGCCGCCCAATCACTCGAGATCGCAGAAATCGAATTGGGCTTCCTCCCCCGGGTCAGTGTGGATCGGGACCGACACCCGATCAGCGGCCCGGAACCTCGGACCCCGCACGACACGAAGTTGGCGGGTCACCGTCGAGTAACCGCCATCGAACCCTTCCGAACAGAGGCGGTGGAACACGCTGATCCCGAGCAGTCTCGGCCACTTCATCAACAGCTCATCGATCCGGGACTGCCAATGCTGGTTCATCACCAACACCTCATCCGGCACCGCCCGCCGTCGCCGGCGGGCCCTCAGCAGCGAGATATCTGGCGATCGTGGCCGGATGAAAACCGGTCTCCTCGCCGATCTCCTTGTTCGTCCAACCCTGTTTCTTCAATTCTTCAATCTTCACGTACGTCTCCTGGTTCATCATGGAGCCGGCTCCTCTGGCATGTCGTGCTTGGTCGCTCGACACGCTGGAGGGGCCACCCCAACAAGTGGTGGATGCTTCGATGCCGGGCCAGAAGACCCCCGGACACCAACGCGAATTTCAGTGAGCGCAGATCGCGAATCTCACCGAGCGCTCACACACACCACATCCGACGAGGTGCAAGAGCAGGTCAAGAAGACCTCCTGCACCTGGAACACCAACACCGACGGCTCCATCGACGGCCGGTTCCACCTTGACCCGCTCTCAGCGACCGCGGTCGGCACCGCGCTGGGTGATGAGATGCAGCGACTATTCCGCCAACAATCCGAAGGCGACGGCAAGGCTGACACCCCCAACCGGCGGCGGGGCCAAGCCCTCATCGGCCTGATCGTCGGTGGGGCTGAAGCCCCGGGGTCGGCCACCACCACCCCGCTGGTGAACCTGGTGATCGGTCAGAAGGTCTTGGAGAACTTCCTGGAGCGGTACCTGGACCCGGGCACCCCGCTCGTACCGATCGATCGGGATGATCCCGATTACCGGTGTGAACGCATTGATGGCACACCCATCCATCCTGATCTCGCGTTTGTGGCCACGGCGGTGGCCGAGTTCGAACGGATCGTGCTCGATGAACGATCCCGGGTGATCGACATGTCGGTCAAAGCCCGGGGGTTCCCGGATTGGATGAAACGGGCCTTACTGATCGAAGCCAGAGGCAGATGCCGAACCCGGGGCTGTGATTCGCCGTATCACTGGCTGCAAGTTGATCATGTCGAACCCCATTCGAAGGGTGGTGCAACGTCGCTCGCCAACGGTCAGATCCTGTGCGACCCGGACAACAAATGGAAGCGCGACCACGTACAGACCGTGGCCTGACGGCACTCCGCGCCGCTCCACATCTGCACCTTGAAAACCGAATAGACCCGGGCCGAGGCCGGCCGCCGGGAACGGCATCAACCTTGGGGCTGGACACCCCGGCTGACTGCATCCCCATGCCAGGACTGACCCGAAGTCCAAAACCAACGGGGCTCAGGCGCCGGGCCAAAAACCAGCCGGCTGTTGCGACCTATGCGAGCCACGTCAACAGTGTGGGTGACCGCCACTCGGCGTCACGGTCGTCGCTCGAGCCACGCCACCGCCGCTACCAGCTGGCCCGGCATCCACAACAGGACGGCCGAAACCGCAAACACCTTTCTCACCTCTGCAACCGTTAGCAGCTGGGAAGAAGCTGACGGAAACCGTCGGGTAGCGGTTCGCCCGCCACCACCGGATCGTAGGACGATGACGCGGAGGCGTGGGGGATGCCGCGTCACGAGGCTGTGAAGAAGAGCATGCCATTGTTGATGTTACTGGTGTGCTCGTTCGAACTCGCCGAGCGCAGTTCGGGCCAGGCTCCGCCGCTCCTGGAATTCCCTCTGCACCGATGGGCTGTCTCGAGGTGCGAGACGCCTGTCCGGCCCGAGGACGGCTGCCGGCACCTCGAACCGGTAGACGAACTCATCGCAGGCGTCCTCCATGCTCACCCCGGGCCTTGTCAACACCGAATTCACCCGCTTGTCGTAGGGGGCCGAGTGGAGTTCATGGACCAGATAGGCCATCTGGGCGTCGAACCGGAAGAGGATCCCGGTATCGAGAACCTGGCCCTGGAATGGATGAGTGAAGAGGTTGCTTCGACGCGGTTCGGACGTCCACTGGGCGAGTCCGACCCCCGGCGCCCCGGGTCCCTGTCTCGTGGCCCGGTTGCGGTCCCTGACCTGTTCCGGCGTCCAGGTCCGAGGGTTGCCATCGAAGTCCGGCGATCGCAGTGGAGTGTCCGCTCTACTCCCCTCCAGACGGTTGGGCATCACGCCCGATTCCTTCATGAGGTTTCCCACCACCCCGGCGGCCGCCTCCTTGGAGTAGCCATAGGTCGAGGTGAGCAGATCCATGGCGAGAAGGCGCCGCGTGGCCGCGCCGACCTGCGACCAGTCCTGGGCGATGGCGGCGTCGGCCGGCGGCTCCTCGGGCGTCGGAGACGGGCCGGCAATGGCCGGGCCGAGGAAGTGGGCGTTGACCCAGGCCGGACCTGAAGTAGTGGCGATTTCCCGCCACCGGCCCGCTCCGATCATGGCCACCAGACCGGTGGCGGCGACCGGTGTGCCGGCTTCGAGGGTTAGGAGCACGGCGTTGCCGGTACCGGGCCCGAACCGAACATTCAGGCGGTCCCCGGGAGCGACCCTGACCGGAAAGGTCCCTGCATCTTCGTCCCAGAACCGGCACAGGAACCGCTCGTTCACCCAGCCCCGCCGGGTCTCCCCCAGCTTCACCTCCCGCCATGGGGAAGAGCCGACCAGAACAGGGCCGGAGCCGGCGACCTCGATGTCCTTCTGCCCGCTGGCAAAGGTTCCCACGATGTCGTTGGCCACACCCGGCCCGCCCCGACAGTTGAGGTGATCGTCGGGCCCGACGTTGTTGACCATGTAACGGTGCTCGGCCGTTCCGACCGGGTGCTCGCCCGGTACGCCGATTCCATCGTTACCGATGCCGAGTAGCCGGTCGATGGGGATGAGGCCGGGATCCCAGTGGTCGTTCTCGGGCACGTGCTGGTGCCCACACCAGCCGTTGAACGAGTTCCACTGGGCTGTGGTCATGCGGGCAGCTCCGTTGATGCCGAATGCCGCCGGTCCCCGGAAGGCAAACGGCGCCACCCGTCTCACCCCGGTCTTGTCCTCCACCCAACGCATCCATCGGGCCAGCTCCACAAGTAGTGGATCCGAGAAGGACGATGCGTTCCTGGCCCGGCCCACGATCTCGATCTGGATGGCATTGGCACGATTCGTCTGCACCCCGCCAGGCGAGTTACGTAGGGCCCGTGCTGCTTTGGCAATCGTGATGTGTTGGTAGATCTCCACCTTCGGGCCCTGGTGGGTGATCGTGAAATGGGGAAAGGACTTGTGGCCGAAGTACGTCGACGGTGCCGGCGTGAACGTGTCGGACTCTGTGGTGTGGAGTACACCCCGGAACGGGTTTCCCTTGAATGCGCCACCGGTCAGCGGTGAGCGGTTCACACGCGCTGGCGGGTATTCCGGCAGTGACATCGTTCCCCCTCATCGGTAACATAACACCTACTCCACCTCGGGCCCAGCGGGAATCCAGGGTCCAGTGGAGGAACCAAAGGGGCCAATCGTCATGTCGGATGCAGCGAATTCGCCCGATGACACGGCGTCGGCGCCGCAACAGCCATGGTGGCAGCGGCTGGGTTTCTGGGTAGGGGTCTTTGCCTTCGGCATCGTTCTCTCCGGATTGATCGTCGCCTTATGGAACGCCGTGCTCGACAGAGGCCGGGACGAGGAGATCATCACCGTCCTCCTGGCCACCATGTTGTTGCTGTTGCTCGTGACGTTCGCCCTGGTGGCGGTGGGTTTCAAGCGGGCAGGCCTCGCCGTTCCGGATCAGGCGCTGGGACTGCCCCAGGGCAGCGTGCGGGCCCTGATCGCGTTCGTCCTGCTGCTCATTTTCTCGATGCTGGCGATCTTCTTGTTCGCCGGGGTGGACAGCCTCACCGAGGAGATCGAAGGGGTCTCCCCCGCCCAGTTCGAGGGCCTCGATCTGGCCGACGTGGCCGGCGCTCAAGCGGTGCGAGACGACGATGGCACCATCGTCGAGTACACCGTCACGCTACGACGACCGAACGCCGCTCAAGTCGATCTAGCGAAGCAGCTCACGACCGCCATGATCACGTTGATCACCGCCATCTCCGCCTTCTACTTTGGTGCCCGCACCAGTACGACATCGACGGATGTCCTCGCTCACCGTGTCTTCGGGCTCGATGCCCACAACGAGTTCGCGGAGGCCCCACAGCCGGCTGAATCGGCAGAGCCACCCCCGTCGCCGGCGGCCTCTGAAAAGCATCCCGAAGAGTACGAGGTACCCGAGGACTACGAGGTGCTGGAAGGGCATCCGCTCGACGAGCCCGATGACATAGGCGAGGCCGGCAACACGGTGGGTTGACCGACGACGCGACCAAGACGGAGAAGTCACAGATTTCGTGTCCGAGATCAGCAGACGGCAGCGTTGTTCCAGCGAGTGTCCTCGAAGATCCGATCGCCGTGGTCGCCCCGCAGGATCCGCTCCCGAGCCTGGAGCCACAGTGCCTGCCAGCGTGACCAATCTCGGAGTTCGGACTCGGGATGAAACCGGCTGCGGGCCACAAACCCCGGGAACGCCGGCCGCCCCGTCGGGTGACCGGTCGGTGAGTAGCGCAGATCCATGCTCCAACGAATGGCCGACGATCGGTTTGGCCGCGAGCAGTGGACATTCAGTTTGTCGAACAGGATGATGCCACCCCTGGCCATCGGTAGCGGTTGCTGTTCCATCCCGGCCAGGGCGGCGGCAGGCACGTTGGGCTCGGAGGCCAGTTCTGCGTTGGCACAGTGAATCTGTGGGCCGAGCCGATGTGATCCCGGGATGGAGACGAGGCACCCATTGGTCTCGTCGGCGTCGCTCAGGGCCACCCACACGGTGACGATCGGGGTGTCATCGGCCTCGGGCAGTAGGGCGACGATGTCCTGGTGCCATGTGGTCGACCCGACGTTGGAGTGGACCTTCAGGTCACCATCGATACCGGCGATCGGGGGCTTGATCCGCATTTGCTGCACCGGATTCGACAGGATCTCGGGACCGATCACCGACTCGACCACGTCGAGGATCCGGGGATGACGCAGCAGGTCGAACACCGCCGGCCCGGTGTGGATCTCGTAGCGGTCCGGATCGACGCGGCCGTTGATCAGAGGCAGCGAGATGTTGAAGTACCGGTGGAATTCCGGTTCGACTCGAAGCCCGGCCAGGAACCGCTCGGTGAAGTTGCCGGCAGGCCGAGCCTCCAGTAGCCCGTCGGCCACCAACCGACCGAGCTGGTCGTCGACGAGCTGGTCGTACTCGGCCGTGATGGGGGCAAGGTCGTCGTCGGACAGGACTCCCGGAACTGGAAGGAAGCCGTCGCGACGGAACTGCTCGAGTTGAGCCTCGTTGAGCCCGTTCATCCCGCCTTACCTCCGACCTCGAACGACCACTTCGGCCCCCGGGGCCTCCGGCTCGTCATCGATCCAGGCCCGCACCGCCAACCGGTAGTCGTTGCGCAACAGGCTTGACGCCAGTTCGTGTCCCACGTTTCCAAGACCGATAAACCCGACGTTCACCGAACCCCTTTCCTTTACCCACTCGGTGGTCCCTTCGAGACCTCTGACTGATGATCGTAAACACCGTCGGAGGGCGAAGGAAGTGAAATCTTGGTGGCCTGAAGCGGCAACTCCTACCGGTTGTTGGGATCGCCACCCCGGCCGTCACGGCTGGGACCACCAGCAGCCGCGAGTCGACGGTGGCCAACGAGGTGACCCGATCCGGGGCCGGCCCGGCAGCCGAACGGGGAACGATTCGTCCCCCACCGGATCGGGCAGTTGCAGGAAGAGCTGGCCTCCACTGAAGCCGTTCCGGAACGTTCCCCGGGCCGACATCGAGATGCTGCTCCCTTCCACCGAGGTCCGGTTTCCGACCTATCGACGCCGTCATCACGGAGTCCCCGCCCTGGTGTCGGGCCTCGTCGTGCTCACAACCAAATTGCCGCCGACCACCGGATTGATCGCCGAGACCCGGTCAGGTTGCCTGGCCATCGCCGGGCGACCGACAATGTGATGAGTCATGGGCTGTGCGACGTTTCGCTGCTACGGAGAGCTGATCGACTTCCTGTCCGACGAGACCTACCTGCGGTCGGTGACCTTCGATGATCCGCCGAGCGTCAAGGATCGAATCGAGGCGAGCGGGGTCCCCCCATCGCCGAGCCGGTAGGAGAAGTCGACCGGCCGGCCATCGACCACAATGAGATCAACCTCGGTGTGGGTCAACGTGTATCCGGTGTTCAGATCGCTGGAAACCGGATTCAGTCTCCGTCCCGACCCACCGGTCGGCCGCTTCGTCGTGGACGTGAACCTGGGCAAGCTGGCCAAGTATCTGCGTTTGGTGGGATTCGATGCGGTCAGTGACGGCGCACTCCAAGACAGCGATCTCGCCCACATCGCAGCGGAGGAGGACCGCATCCTCCTCACCAAGGACCGCAATCTGCTCAAGCGGCGGATCGTCGTCCACGGCTATGTCGTGCGGGCGGTCCTCCCGGCCGACGAGTTGGTCGAGGTCGTCCAAAGATTCGGGCTCGCCAAGTCAGTGCGACCGTTCGCCCGCTGTATGGAATGCAACGGGAAGATCGTCCCCGTGGCCCAGAGCGACCACCTCGATTCCGTGGTGGCCAGGGTGCAGTCCGAGACCTGGCCGTAGTGGCCAGGGCGGAGGGATCCCGGACATGAGTGAGCGGCTTCCGGCCCCGTAGCCGACGCCGCCGGTCGTCGTTCGCATCCCGGACGGGTCCTGTTCGGACCCGCCGCAATCCCCAGAGTCTTTTGGCCCTACCGGCATGCCCCGAGCTGCTTGATGTTGAAGGTACAAGGAGTACCTCCATGGGCGTGTCGGATCACACGATCATACGGAAGCCGGCCTTCAGGGTGGGCATCCGGGCCAAACTGGCCACCGTCACGGTTCTGGTGCTGCTGGTGTCGATCGTGGCGGCGGTGGTGCCCGCGCCGACCGCTGCTGCTCCGGGAAAACCGGTGGTGTACTTCACCTTCGATGACGGCCCGGACAGTTTCGTCACAGACCGGGTGCTCAACACCCTGAACCAATACGGGGCCAAGGCCACGTTCTTCGTGGTCGGCAGTCGCATCAACAGCTATCCCTCCGTCGCCCGCCGCATCGTGGCCGGCGGCCACGCCATCGCCAATCACTCCTACACCCATCCCACTCTCACCGCCCTGACCGACGCCTCGGTGCTGAGCCAGTTCACGCGGACCAGTGCTGCTATCACCGACGCGACCGGGGTGGTACCGACCTGCTACCGGCCCCCTTATGGGGCGGTCAACGCCCGGGTCCACAGCCTGGCCGTACAGGCCGGTTTGCCCAATGCCGGCTGGACTGCCGGTTACTCCAACAGCCACTGGGGACTGTGGGATATCGATACGAGGGACTGGGAGCTCGGTTTCAGCCGTACCTGGTACGAGCTCTCCAAGGTGTCGGCCGGTGACGTGGTGCTGATGCACACTCTCAAATCGTTCTCGGCCGACATCTTTGCCCAGTGGATGGCCCAGAACGCGTACCGATTCGACTTCCAACCCCTCCCGGGGTGCAGAGCCGGGACCCAACCCCCGACGCCCACGCCAACACCCACACCAACCCCCACACCCTCGCCGACAACCCGACCCACACTCCGACTGGGATCAACCGGACCCGCCGTCCTCGAACTCGAACAACGCCTCACCCAACTCGGCTACAACCCCGGCACCCCCAACACCACCTTCGACACCACCACCCGCAGCGCCGTCATCGCCTTCCAAACCACCGCCCGCATCAGCCGCGACGGCATCGTCGGACCCATCACCTGGTCCAAACTCGACAACGCCACAACCACGCCCACGCCAACACCCACACCAACCCCAACCCCCTCACCGACAACCCGACCCACACTCCGACTGGGATCAACCGGACCCGCCGTCCTCGAACTCGAACAACGCCTCACCCAACTCGGCTACAACCCCGGCACCCCCAACACCACCTTCGACACCACCACCCGCAGCGCCGTCATCGCCTTCCAAACCACCGCCCGCATCAGCCGCGACGGCATCGTCGGACCCATCACCTGGTCCAAACTCGACAACGCCACAACCACGCCCACGCCAACACCCACACCAACCCCCTCACCGACAACCCGACCCACACTCCGACTGGGATCAACCGGACCCGCCGTCCTCGAACTCGAACAACGCCTCACCCAACTCGGCTACAACCCCGGCACCCCCAACACCACCTTCGACACCACCACCCGCAGCGCCGTCATCGCCTTCCAAACCACCGCCCGCATCAGCCGCGACGGCATCGTCGGACCCATCACCTGGTCCAAACTCGACAACGCCTGACAGGACGAGCGCTCGGGCAGGGGCCTACACCAGGGGACGCGTCCCTTCGTGTGTGAGCGGCCTGATCATCAGGTCCCTGGCAACATCGGCGACCGGTTTGTCCTCGTAGAGCACGGCATACACCTGGTCGCAGATGGGCATCTCGATACCAACGGACTCCGAGAGCTGCTTCACGGCCTTGGTCGTCTTCACTCCCTCGGCCACCATGTTCATCTCGGCTTGGATGTCGTGCAGGGAACGGCCGCGGCCCAACTCGACACCGACGGTGCGATTCCGGGAGAGCCCCCCGGTGCATGTCAAGATGAGGTCACCCATGCCCGACAGACCGGCGAAGGTGAACGGGTCACCCCCGAGGGCGACACCGAGACGCGAAATCTCGGCCAGACCTCGCGTCATGAGGGCGGCCATGGTGTTGTGACCATAGCGGAGGCCTTCCACGACTCCGGCCGCCAGCGCAATGACGTTCTTCAGCGCTCCCCCCAATTCCGCCCCGGTGACATCGGGGCTCGTGTACACGCGAAACACCTCGGAGGAGAACAACTCCTGGACGAGTCGGGTGCGGTCCACATCGGCGCCGGCGGCGACCACGGCGGTGGGGTGGCGGGCTGCGACCTCCCTGGCGAACGACGGGCCGGACAGGGCCACGATACGACTCGCTGCTCCTTCGCCGAGCACGTCGGCGAGGATCGCGGACGGCGTCGCCAGCGTGTCGATCTCGATGCCCTTCGAGACCGTGACGACCAAGGCCTCAGCCGGCACCACGTCGGCCACGCCCGACCAGACCGCCCGCACATGCTGGGTCGGGACCGAACTAACGATCACTTCGGCTTCCCGAATCGCACGCCTCAAGTCGCCCGTCGCCGACAGCGAGTCATCCAATGTGACATCCGGCAGAAAGATAGGGTTCTCCCGTTCGGTGTTGACGCCCTCGACCACCTCGGGCTCTCGAGCCCAGATCGTCGTCGGCTCACCCTTGGCCGCCAGATGGTTCGCCAGGGCCGTTCCCCACGAACCGCCTCCGACGACCACCGTCGGCTTTGCACGTTCCATGGTGGTCAATCCTACCTGCGGGCGATTCCGCCGCAGGAATCACGATCGACCCAGCGTGGCGGAATCCAGCCGGGGGCCGACTTTCACCGGCCGCGTTCGACGTCCAGCGACCGGTCCGCGCCGCACGGCCGATTATCGTCGTCGGCCGTCCATGGGCCCGTCAGGCCGGTCTTCGCTTGGCCAGCACGTACGTCAACGCGCTGAGCGCGACCAGCATCTCCGCTGCCTCGTCGAGGTGGTTCACCACCTCGTCGAGCCTTGCGCTGGGAATGGCGAACTCATGGAACAAGTCCAGTCCCGAGTGACCGGCGATTACGACGAACCATGGCCAGATCCACGCCGGTGGGCGTACCTCGTCGGGTATGAGATTGGCGAGGCCGAGCGCGATCCCGATGAGCCCGCCGATGGCAAAGGTAAGCGGATAGACCTCGAGGAAGGACACCCCCTTGAAGTCGTAGTTGTGGAGAGTCAGCTCGTCTTGGGTGTTGCGTTCGCGCCACGCCTCGGGCGTGGGGAAGCCGAAGAATTGCTGGCCCCAGGAGATCTCCTCCATGGCCAGGAAAAACATGGCAGCACCGAAGAGGACGTAGAATCCACGAGCCAGGCCGGTCGTTATGTGGGCCTGGCGGAGCAGGCCGAACGAGACGATCGCAGCTGCCATCGCCGCCAAGAACGAAGCAAGCTCGATGGGATGGTTCTCTTCCAGCAACCATATGGCAACGGGCTCCGTCACGTCGACGAGCAGCAGCATGCTCAGAACGCCCATCACAACGATTGGCACCAGGTTCGAGCGGTGCTCCATGATCGAACCATCCGCACCTAGGTCGATTTCCACAGTAATCAAGGCTAACAACCCCAGCCACGGCCGTTGGCCGTGCCAAGGCATATAGGTACAAGATCTTAGGTGCTTGTTGATGACAATACTTTGAGGACCATGCTCCCGAGATCCGGGCTTCGGCCTGTCGTCTCGTATCGACGAGACAACGCGGATACCGACGCTGGTCGGCTCCACGACATCCTCGCCGAGACCCCCGCGTTAGCCTCCGCAGCATGGATCCATTCGAGAATCTGACCACCGATCATCCCACGTTTGTCACCCATCTCGAGTGCAGCGCGACCGGCGAGCACTACGAGGCCGGCCGGCTCCACGGTCTCTCGAACGCCGGCAAGCCTCTCCTCGTACGCTACGATCTCGACGCCATCTCCGCCGCCATCGACAAGCAGACCCTGGCGGCGCGCCCGCCCGACATGTGGCGCTACCGCGAGTTCCTGCCGGTTCGGGCCGCCGAACACATCGTCTCACTCGGGGAGACCATGACCCCGCTCATCCACCTTCCGTCCGAGGAGGCCCGTCTCGGGACGTCATTCATCGTCGTCAAGGACGAATCGCGGCTTCCCACCTCCTCGTTCAAGGCCAGGGGGCTCGGAATGGGGGTCACGATGGCCCATGAACTCGACGTCAAGCGGGTGGCGATGCCGACAAACGGCAATGCCGGAGCGGCCCTGGCGGCCTATGGCAGCCGCGTCGGCATGGAGGTCTACGTGTTCTGTCCGGCCGACACGCCGGAAGTGAACGTGCGAGAGATCGCAATGCTCGGTGCACGGGTATGGCGGGTCAACGGTCTGATCAACGATTGCGGGAAGATCGTCGCCGCCGGCAAGGACGAGATGGGGTGGTTCGATTTCTCCACCCTCAAGGAGCCCTATCGCATCGAAGGCAAGAAGACGATGGGGCTCGAGCTCGCCGAGCAGATGAACTGGGATCTTCCCGACGTGATCTTCTATCCCACCGGCGGTGGTACCGGCATCATCGGTATGTGGAAAGCGTTCAACGAGCTCGAGGCCATCGGCTGGATCACCAAGAAGCCCCGACTCGTCGCCGTGCAGTCGGAGGGGTGTGCCCCGATCGTCAAGGCCTATCAGGAAGGCAAGAACCATGCCGAGCTGTGGAAGGACGCCGCCACCGTCGCAGCCGGTATTCGCGTCCCGGCCGCGATCGGAGATTTCCTGATTCTCGAAGCCGTGCGCAACAGTGGCGGCTTCGCCATCGCCGTGTCCGAGTCCGCCATCAAGCGGGCCCAGGCCACCGCCGCGGCCCGCGATGGGGTCATGACGAGCCCGGAAGGTGCTGCCACGCTGGCCGGCTTGGAGCGGGCATTGGAAGAAGGCCTCGTCGACCGGAACGAGCGCATGCTCCTGTTCAACTGTGGCCATGGGCTCAAATACCCGATGCCCCCGTCAGACCAGGCGCTGGATCACACCGCTCCGATCGATTTTACCGCCCTGGCCGCGGAGGCTCCTCCATCGGATCTCTGATACCCGACATCCTCATCACCGAATTCATGGATGACAGGGCGGTGGCCGGCCTGACCCGGGATCTGGATGTGCGGAGACCGACTGGAATTCCGACCCCTGCTAGAGTCGTCCGATGTGGTCAGCTTGCACGTGCCGTTGATCGACTCGGCCCGCCATCTCATCGATGCCGATGCGGTAGACGCGCTACCCGACCATGCAATCCTTCTCAACACCTCCCGGGGTGATATCACGGCCGCGAGCATGCGGGCCGCTCTGGCCGGAGCGCCGTGACCACCGTCGTCTGCATCGGGATCGCCGTGCTCGACTACGTGTTTCAGGTGGACGAGTTTCCCGCCGGCGAGGGGAAGTTCTATGCCCGAGGCTACCGGGAGATAGGCGGCGGGGTGGCTGCCAACGCCGCCGCCGCCGTCGCCAAGCTGGGCGGGAGCGCCCGGTATGTCGGCCGGGTTGGAGCGGACCGGGCCGGTGAGCGCATCACGGCCGATCTTGCCGCGTTGGGTGTGGACGTGTCAGCCGTGGAGTCCATCGACGGGGTGGCGTCACCGGTGTCGGCGATACTGGTGGATACCGCAGGCGAACGGATCATCGTCAACCACACTCCCCCGGACTTGTTTGCCGGTGGATCGGTTGATCGGGCCGCTCGGATCGCCGGTGCCGACGCAATACTCGTCGACGTGCGGTGGCCGACCGGGGCTGCTACGGCCCTGGCGGCGGCGCAGGCGGCCGACATCCCCTCCGTGTTCGACTTCGACCGCCCGATGGAGGATGGAGGGCAGGAACTCGTTGGGCTCGCCAGCCATGTCGTGTTCTCCCAGGGTGCTCTGGCGGCGACGGCTGGAACCGCCGATGTCGTTGTCGGACTCTCACGAATCCGGGAGCGCTCGCCGGCCTGGCCGGCGGTCACCACCGGCGCCGACGGGGTGTGGTGGCTGGATGATGACGGGACACACCACCGGGATGCCTTCCCGGTCGACGTCGTCGACACGGTCGGGGCCGGTGACGTGTTTCACGGTGCCTTCGCCCTTGCTCTGGGAGAGGGGCGTTCGGAGCACGAAGCGGTCGAGTTTGCGGCCGCGGCGGCGGCCATCAAGTGCTCCCGACCGGGAGGGCGGGACGGGACGCCGAACCGGGACGATGTGGAACGCCTCCTCGGAGCACACTGACGCAAGAAGGATTTGGAGATCCTCGATGAGCCTTGGAGTGATGGCGCTCGCCTACCCAAGCACCAGTACGGGCTCGTGTACGGGAGGGCATGAGGAGGAGCTGCTGGCCCTTGCCGCCCACTCGAGCCTCCCGGTCGTCAGTCCGACCTAGCCGGAGATGAATCTGCGTCGTTGTTCACCGTATGAGCATCATGGTGTCCGCCGCCGTCTGACGAGCTTCAGCTCAGGAGAACAGGTCGGTGATCAGCTCGGTTCGATCGATGTTGCCGACGTGGGTGACCCATTCGTCCTGCAGCTTGTAGAGCACGACGAACACCCAGATTCCGACGCGATGCCGACTGTAGATCTCGGCGACCCGCTCGGGTCGAAAGTGTCGGATCGTGGCATAGATCAGGAACAACGGCTCCAGGAAATTGGGGAAGAAGAAGAACACGATCTCAGCGCTGCTGATGAAGAACAGCAGCTGTCCGACAGTGCGGAAAAGGAAGAGCACGATCACCGTGCGTCTGATTTTCCAGTTCCGGGCGGCGACAACCATGCCCACGTAGGTGAACCAGTCGGCGGCCTTGTCGATCAGCTGGTAGGGCTCGTCATCGAGGCCCAGCGGGATGAGCAGGTCGCCGTCAACGGTGTCGAGTACGAAGTTCGCCCATCCTGCGGCGAATGGGAACGGCACGATCAACACCGGAACGATGAACTTCGCCGCGATAATGACGGCGATCGCGATCCATTTCATGGCCTACCTCGCACCATCAAGATGACTTCGATACTAGGCAGTCGGCGGGTCAATGGGTGTATTGAGCATGCATCACTGATCGGAAACGGTTCGCTCCACGCCTGGGGGTGATGGATGCTCCACGATGCCTGCGTCGACTACTTCGACCGCGATCTGGAACCAGGCCCGTCACGTCCACTCAAACCTGCGATCGTTCCCGGTATCCCCCGGAGGACCCGTACCGCCAAATCGGCCGATTTCGTTCTCCTGCTCGGTCCGATCGTCCCCGTGCGATCCATTGTGGGAGTTGCGCTGGACGTCGGGTACTGCGGTCGTGATCGACGAGATCGTCCGGTTCGAAGGTCCGTCCGATCCGGGCGACGAGACGATCCCGGACACCTTCACCAGTCGATGCGGGACAAGACGCAACCTATGGCCCGGGACAGGCCCCACTAAAGGGAGAGCCCGCCACAATCCGACCGGCGCCGGTCGACAACGTTTCGGCAAAGCCGAGACTCTGCTGCGCCGCCCCAGGCGGCAAAACGTGGACTGTACTGAACTTGAACCTGTGACCTCACGCGTGTGAGGGCTCAGACCCTGCTCGAGCGTGCGAAATCGGCAGGAGTACCGCCGCTCGATCGGCAACCGACCACTCGTATCCCCGGGACTCGCCCACGAAGCATCGACCTGAGTGTTCGAGACCCAACGGCGAAGGCCCCCGGGCGTCGGTCAATACGTCGACAGCCGAGGACCCCGATGCCCGAGCCGATCGCACACGAACCTCCCGGAACGCTATGCCGCCTCTCGAACTGGTGGCAGCCCGGTCGAGCCACTGGCGAGGGCTTTCCACGGAGCGTCCATCCCGGTCGAGTTCGACGAGAGATGCAGTCAGGTCCCGAACTGCGGCAAGCCATCATCATCAACGCCCCAGCCCGTGCTTGGCCGGCTGGGAGCGAGAACGCGGCATCAGTCAGGGCCGCACGCCGCCAGCCTGATGATTCCCCAAGCCGATTAGGTCATCGGGGCTATGCAACCTTCGAGTCGCCGTGTCGACATACCGGGAGTATCGGTTGGCCAAGCATCCAAGGCCACTGACAAGGAACCGGACGGCGCAGACCATCAGACCGTGCGTTGTGGGACCGATGAGACGAGGACACCATGAACATCTCCTATTCCAGCGGAAGACAGCCGGTTCAATCGTCACGGGGCTGGCAATGGCGGGCCGGCCTCGCCTTCATGGCCGCAGCATTGGTGGCATCAGCCGCCTTGACCGCCGGTCCGGCGAGCGCGACCGACCTCGACTCGATCGAGGCGTCCTTCCGCTCCCAGCAGGATGCGCTGGCCGAGCGACAGCTCCTGGAGCTGGCCCGGCTCGACAGCTACTGGGACCAGAAGATCTCGGAGCGTGAGGCTGAGGCGGCGGCCGAGCAGGCCGACCTCCAGCGCAGGCTCGACGCCGCCGTTGCCCCGGTGCTGGCCCAGCGCGACGACCGGCTGGCCGATGTGGAGGCCCGCCGACAGTCTGCGCTCGAGCTCGTCGATGAGGTGTACAGGACAAAGCGGGCCGAGAAGGAAGCATGGGTGGCTGAGCACTCGTCGGATCTGGCGGCAGACGCCAAGCCGTTGTCGGACGACGCGGCGAAGATCGTCGAGGCCGAGATGAAGGAGGCCCGCAAGGCCGAAGAGGAGCCGATCAAGGTGGCGGAGAAGGACACCATCGATCCACTGAAGGAGCAGTACAAGGCGGTCAAGGATCACGCGGAGACCGACCGGAAGGCGCTCGAGGCTGATCAGAAGACGTCTGCGGCGGAGCTGGCCGAATCCTACGAGCGGCTTGTCGCCGCCACAGAGACCGAGTCGGAGGATCGGCTCGCCGATCTTGAAGACGAGGCCGACAAGCTCGAGTTCGACTACAAATCAACCAAGGATGAACTGACCACCCGGTCCAAGGTCGAAATCGACGAGGCCAAGGACGCGGGCGAGGACACCGGAGCGATGAGCGAAGCCTGGAAGGCCCGCCTGACCGAGCTGAAGGCGCTCTACGAGGAGCAGTCGAACGACTTGGAGGAGCAGTTCGACACGACGAAGACGGCGACGAAGGCCCAACTGAGCGCCCTGAAGGCAGACAACGATGCGCAAGCCAAGTACCAGGACGAGGTCGACGATGCTCGGCTCGACAACTTCGATGCCGACACCGACGAGCTGTTGCTGTCGCTCACCATCGTCATCAAGGAGACCGAGGCGGCGTTCAAGGTCCAGCTGGACGACCTCAAGGCCATCTATGAGGTGAAGGAAGCCGTTGCCGTCTCGGAAACGGACGCCTTCCGTTCGGCACTCGAAGGCATCGTCGACCTCGTCGACAAACAGCACGCCGATGCCCGCAAGAGCGTCGAGGACAATGCCAAGAATGAGCACGACATCATCGACGTGCAGACGGAAACCGAGATCGTGCTCGTCGAGGCGCCGTTCCAGCGGCGGCTCAACGACAGCCGGGTTTCCCTCGAGAGCGACATCGTCAACCTCAAAGCCGATCACGACAACGCCCGCTCGGCTCTGGAACGACGCCACCTACGTGAGGAACTGCTCGCCTCGACCGACTACCAGATCCTGCGCACACGGACCAAGAAGTACCTTGACAGCGCTGCTGGGGCCACAGTCCCTCTCGACAACTTCTATGATCCGACAAGCGACATCGGCTCCATGTTCAATGTGGCCAAGACCATCGGGGCCGACCACACGGCACTGACCGGCGCCGGGGTCAAGGTCGCCCTGCTCGACACCGGTGTGGCGCCGGTCAACGGTCTGGCCCAGGCGAATGTGGTTCTCGGTCCCGATTTCTCGTTCGAGGATCTCGACGACGACCTCCGAGGCATCGACACAAACGGCCACGGGACCCATCTGGCCGGGATCATCGTCGGGTCCGATGATGCCTGGCTCGCCGGTGACCAAACCCGAACCGAGTCGCGGTCGCTGGGTATCGCACCCGACGCCGAACTCGTCGCAGTCAAGGCAGCAACCGCCACCGGCGCCACCGACGTCTCCCAGGTCATCGCCGGGATCAACTGGATCATCCGCTACAACCAGGAGAACCCGACGAGTCCGATCAGGGTGCTGAACCTGGCCTACGGCACCAACAGCGAGCAGGACTACTCGATCGACCCCCTGTCGTACGCCGTCGAGCGGGCCTGGAAGGCCGGAGTCGTGGTCGTTGTCGCCGCCGGCAACGAAGGCTGGGACTCTTCACACCTGACCAACCCGGGCCGAAACCCCTACGTGATCGCCGTCGGCGCTTCCCAAGCTGCCGGCAACAAGACGGTCGTCGCCGGGTATTCCTCGGAGGGCTCGCCGGATCGCGGTGTCGACCTCGTGGCCCCCGGCCGTTCCATCGTGAGCCTGCGCAATCCCGGCTCCTTCAGCGACACGGTCAACGGGCAGGGTCGGGTCGGCGACCGCCTGGTCCGGGGTTCGGGCACGAGCCAAGCCACAGCCGTGGTATCCGGCGCCGTGGCGCTACTGCTCGAAGACCGGCCCTCTCTCACGCCCGACCAGGTCAAGACCCTGCTCATGGCCACCGCCGATCCGATCGCCGACGGCGACCCGCGGGCCAACGGTGCCGGGGTTCTCGACATCGGAAAGGCGCTCGACACCGACACCATCTACAGCTCACCGCAGGCCTGGACGCCTTCGGACGGCTCGGGCAGCCTCGAAGCCGCCCGGGGCTCGAGCCACATCCCACTTGACGACGGCACCCTGCTCTTCGGAGACACCGACGTGTTTGGCAACACCTACGCCGATGACGGCTGGGCCACCGATGAGTGGACGGGGCGGACCTGGCGGGCCGCCGGCTGGCGTGGACGGACGTGGCGAAGCGACAGCTGGGAGGGACGCAGCTGGCGGGGCGACAGCTGGTATGGCCGGAGCTGGCGCGACGACGGCTGGGTGGGACGCAGCTGGCGGGCGGAAGACTGGGAGGGACGGACCTGGCGAGCCGACCGCTGGGAAGGACGGACCTGGCGCAGCGACGCCTGGGAAGGGCGCAGCTGGCGGGCCGAAGACTGGGAGGGACGGACCTGGCGAGGGTTTGGCTGCTTCTGAGGGCCGTCGCTCCCCGGTGGGTGCCCGGACCTGCTCAGGCAGAACCCGGGATTCGGGTCGATGCCCGGACCAACCGGGTGACGAGCCAGTCCGTCAGCTCGTCGGCGGGAAGCGGCCGAGACAGGTAGTGGCCCTGAACGATGTCGCAACCGAGGTCTTCCAGAATGTCCCAGGTGACCCGATCCTCGACCCCCTCGGCCACCGAACGCATGCCGAGGGAGTGGGCGAGCTCGATCACCGTCCGGACGATCGATGAGTCTTCGATGCTGTCGGTGGCGAGCGGTTGGACGAACGACTTGTCCACTTTGAGCTCGTCGGCCGGCAGTTGACGCAGGTAGGAGAGCGAGGAGTAGCCGGTGCCAAAATCGTCTATGGCGATGCGAAAGCCGCGGTCGTGGAGCCGCCGGAGCGACGAGATGCAATTGTCGAAGTCCGTCATCATCTCGCTCTCGGTGACCTCCAGCGTCACCCGAGAACGGTCGATGGCGGATTCAGAGGTCCTCGCATCCAAAACATCGAGAATGTCGGCGTCCACGAGAGTCAACGCCGACAGGTTGATGGCGACTCCGAGTCCGAGCCCTGCCTGGTCCCAGGCTCGGACTTGGTCCAGTGCCTCTTCGATCACGAACCTGGTCAAACCGGGCATCAGGCCGACTCTGGCCGCCAGGGCCACGAACTCCTCGGGAGCGATGAGGCCCAGCGTGGGGTGCTGCCAACGGACAAGGGCCTCGACTCCTATGATCTGACCTGTGCCGATCGCCGCCTTCGGCTGATAGTCAACCGTCAGGAGGCGGCCGGCGATCGCTTTCGACAACTCGCCGGCAAGAGCGAGCCGTTGGGTCGAATGCTGATCACGCTCCTCCTGGTAGCGCTCGATGCCGGCGGACCCGGGCTCCTTGGCGGTGTACATCGCAATATCTGCGCGCTGTAGCAGCAGCGATGCGTGATCGCCATCGGTCGGAAACGATGCGATACCGATGGCGGCGCTGATGGCCAGGGAGATCCCTCCGAGTTCTATGGGCCGTCTGAGCCGTTCGCGAAACCGAGCGGCGACATCGACGGCTTCTTCGATGTCCGACACCGAGGGCAACAGCACGGCGAACTCGTCGCCGCCCAGTCGAGCGAGCTGGGCCGACACCGGCGCCACCGCCGAGAGCCGACCGGCAACCTCCTCCAGAAGCAGATCGCCGGTGCGATGACCGAGTGTGTCGTTGACCTCCTTGAACCGGTTCAGATCCAGGAGGAGAACACAGACCTTGTCGGCGTTCCTCGCTGCCCTCTCGACGGCGCGGTCGGTCCACTCGACCAGAGCCTGCCGGTTCCCGAGACCGGTGAGCTGGTCGTGGGTGGCGTTGTACTCGTTCTCCGCTACCTCGATTCGGAGTCGATCGGCCAGCGTGCTCCTCTCTATCGACATCGCCGTCTGGTTGCTCAGCGCCGCCAGCACCCTGGCATCCTCGTCGTCGTAGGAGCGCACGTCACCAAGCCGGTTCCATACGATGAGAGCGCCCCGGATATCTCGACTGTTGGTCAACGGGGCCGCCATCAGGTCCCGGGCATCCCTCTCGGCAAGAAGGGCGGCCTCGCCCTCGTCTCCCGGCTTGCGACCGATCACCAGGGGCTCCTGGCGGGAGTCGAACGCCTTCAAGATCAACTCTTCATCGATCTCGTCGACCGCCCTCAACTGCAGCACGCCATCCTGGTCGACCCGGGCGCAGAACGGTGGGCTCTCACCGGTGGCGTTGACCACGACGAGTTCGGCCCACTCGGAGTGGAGCACGTCCCGGGCGCGATCCAGACCGAGCCTCATGGTGCTGGTCAGCTCCGGGGCCTCACTCAAGCTCTTCGTCACCTCGTACAACTGCTGCAGGGTCCGATGGCGCTGTTGGATCGTGAGCAGTGCGCGGTAGCCGAGGTAGGCGACCACCAATGGGGAGGCAACGAGTAGACCACCGGCGACATGTACCTGCAGCATCGTGGCAGCGACCAGCGCCAGACTGGCGACGGCGAGCTCGCCAAGCGAGCCGACGGCTCCCACCTTCATCGTCAGGTTCAAATCGGGACGTTCGGCCTCTTTGAGGCTTATCACCGCCGTCACAGCCAGCGTGCCGGCGATGCTGGTACACAGCGCCGACGCCATGGCTGCGAGCCACACACCGACGACGCCGTCGACGAGACCGACGACCCAGTAGTAGGTACCGATGGCGAGCGCTATCTCGAACAGAAAATAGCCTGAGTTGAAGATGAGTTTCAGCCTGGACTGTCGCGACAACAATGCCAGCGACGCGATCCCCCCAACGAGCCGGGCCGACACCAGGGTGACGGGCGAGGTGAAGAGCAGCCCGATGACGATCGCGAGTTCCACGAACGACAACGAATGGGCGTTGTCACCGAATTCGACGTGAACGGCAAAATGCTCGGCGGCCACGAACGCCGCGACCATGACGAGCCACGGGACTCGAACGTCCGGCTCCGGTCCGGTGAAGTCCCCAATCACCAGAAGCAGGATGCCGGCTACCGCAAGACCAAGGCTGAGCGCAGTGACCCTGCGGGCCGTTTGGCGAGCTGATGGCATCTCCGTGTCGCACGCTTCCGGATAGGGACGCCCCTTGCGTCCGATCCCGATCCATCGGCGCGAAGCGAACTTCGCTGAGCGGTAGGCGCCGCCGCCAAGGGCGGGGCGATCTCCGTCCCATCCAGAATTGGGCCATCGGGGCCATTCGGAGTGGCCGGCTCGGTGCCGTTCTGTCCAAGGATCAGTCGCCCCTCGATCGGGCCATCTCCACCTGCATCAGTCGTCGTGCTCCCGGTCAGGGCTCGATCGTCGAGCTGGCCGACGGCGGCCTCGACGAAGAACGTACCGTGGATGACCGGAAGAGCGCCTGCCTCGATGACCGCCTCTCCCTCGAAGCCGAACCGGTTGCCGACGTCGTTCGCCCGGAAGCGGTTGAAGTCGTCCTGCCATGGATGGACGTCGGTGACCAATTCGCGCCCCACCGCCCAGAACTCGGCGACGTTGTAGAGGCTGGTGTCCTGGCCCTTGAGCACATACGAATCCCTTGCGAAGTCCTGGACCATACCGTCGATCACCTCGATCGTGCCGGTGTCGTGGAGGGCGGTGTACTCGGCGAAGTACTCCCAGTCGGTGTCGCCGATGAACGTCGGTGGGACGGTGGAGAACACGACAATGTCGTAGATCCGGTGGGGGTTGATCTCCCAGGTGCGGGTCCACACCACGTCGGCGTTCGCAGCGTTTGAACCAGGCTGGTACCCGGCGTTCAGGACCAGCTCCATAGCACCGGTGAGCACTTGTTGCCGGGAGCGTTCGTGGGCATAGGCGGGCACCGCCAGCCCCAGCATCACCAGTCCGAACACCGCCATAAGCCCGAAGAGTCGCTTGAGCATGACTGTCCTCGTTCATCTGGTCGGACCCGGCCCCGTCGCCGAACTGAGTTCCATCGTCCGCGCCGGGGTCCCGCCCTGGTAGCGGCGATGGTCCCGACCCGTCGATAGTCCGTCCGTCCGATGGTTTCCAGCCACCGGACGCCCTCCACGGTGAACGTGCCGGTGAAGGTGTTCGGCCCGGTCACGCCGCCCGTGTACCCGAGCACGTTGCCGACGTCGTCGACACCGAATCGGTGGTAGTCGTTCTGCGACCGGTGAGACCCATCAGCCCGGTCGCACGAATCGCCGAGAAGGTGGGCATCGAGCCGGAGGTGCCGACTGGGCCCGGCAACCGAGAGCGGCCGACCGGGATTCCCGAGCAGTGATATCGAACGCCAGCGTGAGGCTGTTCGTAGGGTCGGGCGCTGCGTGCCGCGGGTCGAGAGCAAGCTGTGGTGAGAGGGCTGCGTCGACGGCATGCGGCGAGACGAGCACGTGGCTTACGCTGACTGGATGCCGGTGGTGACAACCAAGCTGAACCTGCCATCGCTGCGTCGGCGACTGGTGTCGCGTGCCCGTCTGACCGAGGAGCTGGAGGCAAACCTCGGTGACGGCGTGCGAATGGTCTTGGTCGCGGCGCCGGCCGGTTTCGGCAAGACGACTCTTCTGACCCAGTGGCTCTCCGTGCTCGATCCATCGGACCGCAAGGTGGCCTGGTTCGCTCTGGACGCCGCCGACAACGAACTGGCCAGGTTTCTTACCCACCTCGTAGCGGCGGTCCAGAAGGCTGATTCCGCCATCGGCCTCGAGGCGCTCGCCTTGCTCGAGTCCGGCGGAACGGCCGGCTCGGATGCAGTGTTGAGCAGCCTGGTCAATGATCTCGACGTCCTTGCCGGTCCGATGGTGGTGGCGCTCGATGACTACCACGTCATCGACCAGGCCGACGTTCATGCAGCCGTTCAGTTCCTGCTCGAGAATCTGCCTGGGCAGGTGATGCTGGCCGTCGCGACACGGGCCGACCCACCGCTGCCGTTGTCGCGTCTGCGGGCTCGTGGCGAACTTGTCGAGGTGCGTGCCAATGAACTTCGGTTCACCACCCAGGAGGCTGAGGAGTTCCTCAATGATGTGATGGGTCTGGAGCTGGATCCAACGCTGACCGCTGCACTCGAGAGGCGTACCGAGGGGTGGGCGGCAGGACTGCAGCTGGCTGCCCTTTCGGCCCGCTCCCGGGTTGACGCCGATGACTCTGGTGGCGTCGCCGGGTTCGTAGAGGCGTTCTCGGGGAGCCATCGGTTCGTTCTCGACTACCTGGTGGAGGAGGTGCTTGACCAGCAGTCGGACGACGTGCGGTCGTTCCTGCTGGATACCTCGGTGCTGGAGCAACTGACCGGCGGGCTTTGCGATGCCATCACTGGTCGTGGCGATGGTCAGTCGATGCTCGAGGCCCTTGAGCGCGACAACCTGTTCGTCGTCGCTCTCGATGGGGATCGTCAGTGGTACCGCTACCACCATCTCTTCGCAGAAGCTCTGCGTTCCCGGCTTGTAGCCCGAGACGCCGAGCGGGTCGGCGAGTTGCATGCTCTCGCCAGCCGGTGGTTCGCCGAGGGCGGCTTGCTCACCGACGCTGCGAGCCATGCCATGGCAGGCGGCAATCAGGAGCAGGCCGCTGACATGGTCGAACTGGCGGTCGCCGACTCGCGCCGGAGGCGTCAGATCCGCCAGCTGCGCGATTTGCTGGTTGCCTTGCCGGACCACCTCGTGCAGGCTCGGCCGCTTCTCAGCACGTACAGGGGGTGGAGCTGTCTTGTCGACGGTGACGTCGAGGGCGTAGAGGTATGGCTTGCCGCGGCCGAGGCCGGGCTAGGTGAAGCACCCGAACCCGTCGGCGTCACACCAGATTCAACAGGTCCCCTCGCCGTTGCCTCGAGGGATCGAGAGGCTGAGATCCGCTCGTTGCCGGCGATGATCGACGTCTACCGGGCCTCGGTTGCCCAGGCCCGGGGCGACGTCGGGGGAACAATCGCGCATGCTCGGCGGGCGCTCGAGCTGGTCGGACCTGAGGATCACTTTCCTCGCGGTGCCGCTGCCGGGTTCCTCGGCATGTCTGCCTGGGCCGCTGGTGATCTCGGCGCTGCGGTCGAGACCTTCAGCGAGGCGGTCGCCGGCCTGCGCGCCGCGGGCATGGTTGCCGATGAGCTCGGGGCCACCGTCGTGCTGGCGAACATGTGGCTTGCTGGCGGACGTCCCGACACGGCGCGCCAACTCTACGAGAGAGCCTTGGCGGCCGCCGAGAACCATCCTGGTGGCGTGCTTCCGACGACTGGTGACCTCCATGTCGGCCTCGCCGACGTCCTCCGAGAGCAGAACGACCTCGAGGGCGCTGCGCATCACCTCCGAGTCGCCAGTGATCTTGGGGACGCGGCGTCGCTGATCGAGAACCGGCACCGCTGGTTCATCACCGCAGCCGCGCTTCGGCTCGCGCAAGGCGATCTCGACGGCGCTCTCGCAATGCTCGATTCCGCTGAGCTGCTCTTCCTTCGGGGCTTCTATCCAGACGTGCGACCGATCGCCGCAATGAGAGCGAGAATCCAGAGACTTCAAGGCCGCCTCGACGAGTCGAGGGAATGGATGCGCGATCGACGGCTCTCGGCAACGGATCCGTTGACCTACCTGGCCGAGTACGACCAGCTCACCGTGGCCCGGCTGCTCATCACCGAGGGCGAGACCGACGAGGCACTGGCCCTGCTCGATCGCATCCTCGACGCCGCGACCGACCGTGACCGCGAGGGCAGCCTGATCGAGGGCCGCATGGTGCGAGCGCTTGCCTATCACGCAGCGGGACACACAAAGTCGGCGGTGGCTGACCTCGCTGACGCGCTCAGTGCCGGAGTACCCGTCGGCTACCGACGGATTTCTTGGACGAGGGCCCGCCGATGGTCGAGCTCCTTGCCCTCGTCGCCCAGACCGTCCCGGCGCAGGTGGGCCGGCATGTCGAGCAGTTGCTCGCCATCGCCCAGGTACCTTCGACCCCACCGTCAGTGATCGGCCCCGTCGCCGAAGACGACCTGACGGACCGGGAGCTCGAGGTGCTGCAGAAGCTTGCGACCGAGCTGACCGGGCCCGAGATCGCCCGCGAGCTGTACGTGTCGGTGAACACCCTGCGCACCCACACCAAGCACATCTTCACCAAGCTCGGCGTGAAGACACGTCGAGCCGCAGTAGCCCAAGGTGCCGCTCGCGGCCTGCTGTGAGCCGATCGTATCACCCTCATATCACCCTCGAATCACATCATCTTGTGATGCGGGCTCACCAAGCCGGTTCGTAGGTTGCGAGTATCGCCGGAACAGGTCCGGCGCTCACGACCAGGAACCCGAAATGAACCTCACCACGAGCCGCCTCACTGCAGCTGCCGGCCTCTGTGCTGCAGCAGCGGGCGCCATCTTCATCGGCGTCCAGATCAACCACCCACCAGTCGACGTCGATCACCTCGGCACCGCAGAAATGACCGCCCGCGAGACAGCGAAGGCCCTCATGAGCGTGCTGGCTTTGGCCGGTATCACCGGCATGTTCGTCCACAACCGTCGCCGGTTCGGCGCCGTTGGCCTCGCCGGCTACCTGTTGTTGAGTGCCGGCTACCTCGCCATCTTCGCCGTCCAATGCATCGTCGGCTACGTGCTGCCGACCATCGCCCCGACGAACCCGGCCTACGTGCAAGATGTCCTCGACGCCGCCCTGGGAGGGAGCCCCGAGGGCGACATCGGCTACATGAACGAGCTGCTCCTCGCTTCGGGTCTCGGATTCGCATTCGGGGGCCTGCTTTTCGGTGTGGCACTCTTCCGAGCCGACATCCTCGCCCGCTGGGCCTCGGCCTTGCTGGCCTACGGCACCATCTCGGTCCTCGCACTGTCCGCATTGCCCGAGTCGTTCAACCGGCCGTTTGCGGTACCGACCGGCGTTGCGCTGATCGGCCTCGGCATCTCGCTGTGGCGTGATCAGCATCAACCCGTCGAGACGCCAACCACGGCCCCGGTCGCGACCGCCACCAACTGATGGGCGCCCACGAGCGGGGCTGGCCCGTGCCGCTGACACTCGTCCTACTCAGTGCAATCCCGCTGGCCGCCGGGGCACTACGACTGGTGCAACTCGCCGGCGGCCCAGCTGTCATACCGGCCGACGACCGATTCGCCAGCTTCCCGGTCCTGGTCGTCGTCCACATCGTCGGCGCTGCGGTCTACGCCCTCGGCGGAGTCGGACAACTCATGCCACGGCTCCGGCGTCAGCACCTCGACCGGCACCGCCACAACGGTCGAGTGGTCGGCGCAGCCGGCCTGCTCGTCGCAACGTCGGCGCTGGGGATGACGCTGCTCTACGCAGCCAAGCCCGGCACCGGCGACCTGCTCTACCTACTGCGACTCGTCTTCGGGACGGCGATGGTCGCCTCCCTGGTGCTCGGCATCAGCGCCGTCCGCCGACGCGACATCGCAGCACACCGAGCCTGGATGATCCGTGGGTACGCAATCGGCCTTGCGGCCGGCACCCAAGCCTTCACCGAAGGCATCGCCGGCGCCCTGATTGGCACCGACGTCTTCACCGCCGACCTGGCCAAGGGAGCCGGGTGGTTCATCAACCTGGCCGTGGCCGAATGGGCCATCAGCCGCCCAACACGCCGCCGGGCCACCCACCTGCACCACGAGAGAGTGCTCGCATGAACGCGACCTACGTCGTGCGCGTGCAGGGCCATCTCGACGACCACTGGGGAGCATGGCTGGGCGAACTCCAGTTGACCCACCATCAGGACGGTACAACCACCCTCACAGTAGAACCCGGGGATCAGGCACGACTCCACGGACTGCTCGCTGCGCTCCGCGACCTCGGCGCCGTACTCCTCGAACTCCGGACGACCGAAACGCCCGCCACCGATCAGGAAGGCCAGAACGCGACGCAAGAATCAGGTGGAGAGTCAGGAATCCGAACCCGCTAGTGGTGGCCTGGCTAGGAGACGAGCCCAAAGTTGGAGGGTCTCAGGCCTGATGTTGGGCCTCATGAGTCCTACCACGCCACCCCCAGCCCCGGGCGCACCCCACCGAACGAGCGTTCTAGCCGACGACGTTTCGGAGGAGCCGAAACTCGAGTTTGCCGCCTCCGGCGGCAAAACATGGACCGTACTGGACTTGAACCAGTGACCTCTCGCATGTAAGGCTGCTCGGACGATGCCCTGGCATGCGAAATCGGCAGCAACGCCTCAGCCCGTGCCTGGTCGGCTGGCAGGGAGAACGCTGCGATGTCAGTCATGGACGCCACAACAGCAATCGGCTTACCAACACCCGGGCGGCCTGCAGCTGCTTGCATCACCATGCCGTGGGCACCCGAGTCGACGCCGGCACCGATGTCCTGCTCGGCACCCTCACCCTAGCCCGGCGTACCCTCACGAGGTTGTCCTTGGCCTCCTACGAGCCAACCCGGGAAGATGCGACTCTGAGAGTGGGCAGACTCCGACGACCGCAGCGTGCCCAATTGGGATTCCCGATTGGTGGTTATCCGGCCGTTCGACGGCCAAATCCAATGGACTGCGACCACCGGCTTCGGGCGTGGCATGATCGACCCGCTGCTTCCGTGAGGCGTTGCGGATCATTTCCGCTAGATGTACGATTCGTACATGAGCGAAGTGGCAGTCAGCGAAGCCCGCAACCGGCTGGCCGAAGTGATCGAAGAGTCCCGTCGCTCCGGTGAACCGATCTCGGTAACGCGTCGCGGGCGACGCGTGGCGGTGATCATCGACTCCGATGCGTTCGATCGTCTCGTCGAGATCGCCGATGACGTTGACGATCGTCGAGAACTCGAGGCAGCCAGAGCCGACGACGACTACGTGCCCTGGGATGATGTGAAGGCGATGCTGGGGCTCGAGTGAGCCGCTACCACGTGGAGGTCGCGCGCCGTGCGGTGAAGTCGATCGCCAAGCTTCCACGAGCCGAACAGCAGAGAGTGCGGGCTGCGATTGATCTCCTCGCGGACGAACCTCGCCCCCCGGGTTGCACCAAGCTTGCCGGGGAGGATTCGGTGTATCGAGTGCGTGTCGGCGACTACCGGATCCTCTACGAAGTCATCGATGCGCGCCTGGTGGTTCACGTCGTGCGAGTCGGCCATCGCCGTGACGTCTACCGGTAGCGCCCCCACGCTCATTCGCAGTGGACTCATTACCGAGCGGCTTGGCCTGGCCGGATCGCCGGTTTGTCAGCGGCTCTTCGGCAGAGGGATGGGGACTCCTGCTGACATCTTGCCGGCCATCGCGGGCGCCGTGGATGCACGTCCGCGGAGCAGCAGGAGTAGACCGACAGTCGTGCTTGCCATGCCAGCGAGGACCCAGCCGGTTAACAGGCAGTCGGCCACGGTACCGATGGAGGGCCGGGCGCCGATCTCGTCGAGACGTTCGGTGAACCGGATCGAGATGAATTGGGATCTGGCGTCGGAGCGGGCGACCAGGCCGAACCAGACGTCTCGATCCCCTGGAGCGGCGTGCCATCTCGACCGCGTCGAGCACCATGGAGGTCTGCATGTGGGTGGCGACCCGCCACCCCTGACCCCGGCGATGGCGAGTTCTCGCATCAAGCGGGTCCCGGCCGATCTCATGTCCAGCCCGCCGTGTCGCCTTCCACAGCTTGCGGGCGCCGCACACCTTCCGGTTTGCCACCCACAACCCCACAAGGACCGGCATCAACTGGGCGTCCGAGATCGCCCGTGTCGAGACTTCACGCTGGCGACGCTTGGCGGCGTAGTAGGTGCTCGTAGGCCGCGTTGTGCAGATGGACTCGACCCCGAACTCGTCAGGGTCGGTGTCGATGAACTCGACAATCATCGGTGTTGGCGGTCGAGTTCCGCCCCGAAAAACTCGCTGCCCGCCGCAGGATCTCGTTGGCTCGTTCCAACTCCCGGACCTTGGCCTCGAGGTCTTTGATCCTGGCTGCGTCCTCGGTCTTGGTGCCCACTCGATCACCGTCGTCGATGTCGGCCTGACGGGCCCACGCCCGAAACGACTCGACCCCGTAGTCGAGCTGGTCGGCAACCTGTTCCCCAGGACCGGCCCCACCCCTTCTGACCTGATTTCCTAAGTCTTGTCAAGGGATTGTTGTCACGCTGGGTGGCCGCGCTGGGGTTGGCCCGATGGCGGTTCGCTCGGGTGCAGGTGGTGAGCGCTGGCTGGTCTGGGTGGGGACTGCCGGGGTTGCTGGTGTGCCCGTGGTGGCCGTTCCTCGGGTTCAGGTCATGGGGTGAGTCGTCCTTGCCGGGTGGCTCGGTTCCGGCGGCGGGTGCCGGCGGGGACGGCCAGCTCGGCGCAGATCGTCCGAGCGGTGGCCCGATCGATGGAGTTGCCGTCGAGGTCGCGGACCTCGTAGGGCTTTTGATCCTGGAGGACTTTCCAGGCCCGGCCGGCCAGCTTGCGGGCAACGGCGGTAGTGGCCGAGATGTGGGTGTGACCCCGATCGCACATGAGTTTGCGGTAGTGGGCAGCCAGGTCGGGGTCGTGGTGGCGGGCAACGTTGGCCGCCTGGTAGAACGCCAAGCGGAGATCGGCCGGCCCTTCCTTGGTGATGTGACGTGACGGAGACCGGTATTGCCCGGACTCCCACCGGGAAGGGTTCAACCCGACATGAGCGGCGGCGGCCTTGGCCGACCGCAGATGAGTCCCGGCCCCCCACCAACCCCGGATCGACGCCGAACAGATGGGCCCGATGCCGGGAATGGTGCACAGCACGTCGTCGGGCCACATCTGTTGCCAGCGGCCCAGGGCCCGGTCGGTCACGGCGGCGACCCGAGCATCGGCGATGGCGATGTCGTCGAGGCACTCACCGATTTCCCAGGCCAGATCGTCCAGGTCCAAACGACCGAGCCAGAACTCGCTCCACCCACCCGCTGCAGCCCGGATCCGCTTGGCCCGCCGGGTCGGGTCGGTGTCGCGGGAATGAGCCGCCACCTCCTCGGCGATACTGGCCGTCCGAGCCCTGGCCAGGGCCCGAATGTCGCTCCAGCGGCCCAGAACCGGCTGGGCGACACCGTGACCGCCACAAGCACGCCACAGATCAGGGAACGCCCACGCCGACAACGCCCACAGGCGGCAGTCAGCCCGGTGGGCGTCCACGATGGCCCGGTGACGGCGTCGCATCGCCCGCCGCAACCCGATCTGACCGGCCAGTGGCACCGGTACCTCCCTCACGCCGAGGATCTCGGGGCTGCGGGCCAACATGTCCGCGTCGATCACGTCGGTCTTGTTCGCCCCAGCGATCGCTTTCCGCAGCCGGGCCGAGTCCCGGTTGGCAACGAACCCGACCCGACACCCTGACTCCGACACTGCGTGCAGCAACGGCAGCCACGTCCCAGCGGTCGGCTCTGCCACAACCATCGCCGGTGCCCAGTCAGCCAGGCGGACCGTCAACTCTTCCAGCCCGGCCAACGTCGGCTGAACCCGGAAGTCTTCTGCGATGCCCGGTCCTCGGATGGCGACCTGGTGGGCTGCCACTACGGCGGCGTCGATCCCGATCGACACGACCGGATCTTGATTCTCTATCGTGTTCATGGAGGGCTCTCCCTATCACTTGGAGTGCCGGACGAGGCCCGTCGAGTGCCAGCTCACAATCGAGTCTCGGACAGCACACTGTTCTGGTCGACGGGAGAGCCCTCGAGCACGCTCAACTCGAAGTGGGCGTTCTCCCGACACCACCCCGAACACGGATCCTGGCGAGCCCGTAGCCCACCCAGCCATGTGATTCATCCGGTGCACCGGGCCCCGACCACCGGGTCCGCGAGCCCCACCAATTTCCTCAACCGGGTCTGCTCGGGAGACGAGCCCTGGCGACACTCAGGTCAACGAGCCCAAAGCTCAGGGCTTATGCGTCACCACCAGGACCCCTCCCAAGGCCACGCTACGTGACCGCCAACCCCAAACCGGGGAGGCCCTGTAATCAATACAAGGGGTTTTGCAGTGGACCGTACTGGACTTGAACCAGTGACCTCTCGCGTGTGAGGCGAGCGCTCTAGCCAACTGAGCTAACGGTCCGAACAGGATCTACAGCCTAACCGAGCGGTGAGCGATTCAACCCCGGTTTCAGGGCCGGGCGGCGATGACCACATGGTCAATGGCATTGACCGTGCGCTCGGTGCCGTCATCATCGGTGACCGTGACCGGCCGCAGCACGGTTTCGGCCCGCTCGACCTGCAACCGCTCCTCTTGGAGCAACGCCTTCAACTCCTCCGGCGTGGTCAGGACGGCAGGCTCCTGGGGGCCGCCATGGCCATGTTCGATGTTGGTCAGATCGTGACCGATGATGACCAGTCGCCCGCCGGGAGCCACCCAGGAGGCGGCCCGGCGCAGGAACGGCTCCCGGGTCTCCTTTCCCCAGTGAAGGTAGACGTGGGCCACCAGATCCCACCGCCGATCGCCGGGATCCCACTCGGCCAGGTCGCCCACCACCCACTCGACATCCACCCCCAATTCCTCGGCTCCGACTCGACCCCGGTCGATGCCCACGGCAGAGAAGTCGACCGCCGTCACCGTCCAGCCCTGCTGGGCCAGCCAGACCGAATTGCGGCCCTCGCCGCAGGCCAGGTCGACCGCAGTGCCGGGCTTCAGACCGTCGACGATCTCGGCGAAGAACCGGTTGGGCTCGACGCTCCACAGTCGACCCTCGGCGTAGCGCTCGTCCCAGTCGGCGGCCTTCATGACAATCGATCTCCCGGTGTGATGACCTGTTTCCATGGTGATGCACTGTTTCGCGTTGGCTTGTACCGTGCGCGGACCGAAGCACTGAATGGTTCTTCGGCGTCGCTCAGGACGTCGATCGTAGACAGGCCACGACGCCATTGCTCAACTCGACCTGTGATGTCGTGAACGGTGGGCAGACCCCGTCGCCGAGATGGGCGCCGACGACCTGACCGTCGGCGGTGGCAGTACACGGCACCTCGAGCAGCGCCGGACCACCGATCACGTCGACACAATCGTTGGCCTCGATGCCGGCCCCCAGCGGGGGGCCGGGCATTGTGGTCGGAGTAGGGCCCCGCACCTGGTTCGTGGCATAGGCGGTGAAGATGAAGATCCCGATCAGGAGGCCGAGCACGGCCAGGACCGGGGCGACCCTGAGGGCCAAAGCGCTGCGATCGGAGATCTCCCGGAGCTGGACGTCTCTGCGAGCGGCCAGGAACTCCGGGTCGAGCAGGCGCGGGTCGATCCTGGTGATCCCGTCATCGACACGGATGCCGTCGAACGACGAGGGCCCGTGGTCGAAGACCTCGAGGTCATAGTTGCGGCGGGCGGTGGCGTTGCCAAGGGTGGCCCACGCCTCGTTGACCCGTCGCATCGCCACCTCGGCCCGAGCCGAGTCTTCGGGCGGACGGCCGGCGAACCGATCAGGGTGCCACTTGCGAGCAGCGGCCAGATAGGCGCGGCGGATCTGGCCGGCGTCGGCAGTTCGGTCGACACCGAGAACTTCATAGTGGGTGCGAGGCTTTTCAGCCACCGGAAACGGGCTCCACAGAGCCCCAGCCTACTTGCGCCCCCTGTTGACGGGCACCTCCGGCCCGCACACGCCGAGCGACCGTCAGGCGCTGGTGACCGAATTCTCGGACCGGGCCCACTCCACCGAGGGGGTCACCACCGGTCGCAACTCGGCCTGTGCGTCCAGGCCGACTCCCAACCGATAGGTGGAGGCCAGGACGGCCACGACCAGGGCCACACCCCGAGCCACGGCGAAGCCGGCCACCGCCTCGGCCGACAACGACTCCGCCAACGACCACACCAGCCAGCCGACGGTGAGTTCGAACCCGAGCAGACCGGCCAGCCAGGCGAAGGCCGTTCCCCCTTCATGGCCCGACCGGGTCAGCCATCGAGGAAGGAGTAGCCCGGCGACGAAGGCGAAGACGGCAGCCGTCGACCAGGCGACCACTGCGGCCGAGCCCAGCGACGGGGCGACCAGAGCGCAACCGGTGGCCGCCATCAGGAATCGTAGGTGGGTGGTCCACCGACCGAGGCTTCCCCACGAGCCGATGGTGAGGGCCGACAGCCCTGGAATGTGGTCCCAGGTCCTTACCACCCACATCGCCCCGACCAATAGGGTGAAGATGGCCAACACGACCATGGCGGCCCGGGCCACCGCCAGGTAGCCGGTGAGGGCCATCGGGGTGATCGACCCGAACAAGGCCCTGGTTCCGCCGACGGTCATCAGCATGGCCGGAGCCGCCCACAACAACACCAGGAGCCGGACGATCACCTGGCATGAGACTCCGGCTCGAACCTCATCGAGCAGACACGGTGGGGGGCTGTGGTCGGCGGCGGTCACATCTCAGACTTCGGCGGTGATGGCCCGGCCTTGACCGAGCTCGGCCATCGTTTACCGAACTGCAAGAAAATCGAGCCGCCTCGCGGCCGTTGCCTGGGAGTTGCCGCAGACAAGCTCCGGTTGGCCGAGCGAAGCGCGGCCGGACGTCAACCTCCGGCCAGCACCAGACCGAGGGCCAGCATGACGCCGGTGGCCATCTGGACCCTGCCGGTTGCGGCCAGGGTGATGATGAGTTCCAGGCCTCCGGCTCCGTCCAACACCGAGCGGATCGGGGCAATGGCCGGGGCCAGGCCCACCAGCCCCAGCGCGGCCCACGGCTCAATGGCGGCGCAGGCCACGATGAAGGCGGCGGCCACCGCCATCAGTGAGGCGTACATCCACCGAGTGGCACGATCGCCGATTCGAACCGCCAGCGTCTTCTTGCCGGTGACCGAATCGGTGGGGATGTCCCGCAGGTTGTTGATGACGAGCAGGGCGACGGCCAGTAGCCCCATGGGCACGGCGGCCAGCACACTCAGCGCGGTGATCGACTCGGTCTGGACATAGGTCGACCCAACGGTGGCCACCAGGCCGAAGAAGACGAAGACGAAGACCTCACCCAGGCCGTAGTAGCCGTAGGGTCGAGGCCCTCCGGTGTAGGCCCAGCCGGCGATCATCGACGCCGCGCCGACCACGAACAGCTCGGGGCCGACGGCCAGGGCCAGTGCCCCTCCGGCAAGACCGGCCACGGCGAAGCCGACCGCCGCCGCCACCTTGACCTGGGTTGCCGTGGCCTGCCCGCTGGCCACCAATCGGGTCGGGCCGACCCTGGTGTCGTCGGTGCCCCGCTGCCCGTCGGCGTAGTCGTTCACGTAGTTGGTGGCCACCTGGAGGGCCAGGGCCACGATCATGGCCGCCACCGCCCGCCACCAGATGATGGACCCGTCGATCGACGCCGCCGCCGTACCCACGGCCACCGGGGCCACCGCCGCAGGCAGGGTTCGGGGACGGGCCCCGTCGATCCACGGTTCGAGTCGAGTCAAGGCCCCGGCTCAGACCGTCAGTCGCAGCACGAGTCGCGCCACCCGCAGGCCCGGCACCGGTAGTGGGCGTGTTCGGGGGCCATGGCGCCGCCGCAGTGCGGGCACTCGGAGAACACGGCGTAGCGGGACGCCGTCGAACCCATACGACAGGTGGTCGACTCCGGCGATGCCGGGACTCGGCCCGCCGCCTCGATGGGTGCGGAACCGCGGGGTGATGCCGTCATGGATCCGACTCTAGTCGGCGCCGACGGTGGCGTCGCCGACCTGGGGCGCGACAGCGGGTTCGATGAGAATGTGGGCCAGCCGCTCGAGTCCGGCCACCCGGCTTCCTTTGACCAGCACGGCGGTGCCGGCCGACGGAGAGCCGATCCGGGCATGGGCCTGTTCGATGGTGTCGACGTGGTGGACCGATGGACCGTAGTCGGGGGCGGCCACTGCGATCACGGTGATACCGGCGGCCGCCGCCTCGTCGGCCACGGCCCGGTGCTCGACCGCTCGCTCGTCTCCCAACTCGGCCATCTCCCCCACCACGGCAATCAGCCGGGCCGCGCCGGTGTCGGACAGTGCGGACAGGGCGGCCCGCATCGAGGTTGGGTTGGCATTGTAGGAATCGTTGATGACGGTGGCGCCGCTCGGGGCCGTCGTCACCTCCATCCGCCACGGCGAGAGCTCAACCGAGCCCAGATTGTCCACAGCCTGCTTGAACTCGATGCCGACGGCCAGGGCGGCGGCCACGGCGGCGGCGGCGTTGACCGCCATGTGGGCGCCCCGCACAGGCAGTGTCGTGGTGTGTCGACGCCGCGGTCCGTCGTCCGCCGAGACGTCGAACGTCACCGTCGGTCGCAGGTCGGGCTCCATCTTCAACTCGGCCACGGTGACATCGGGCCGGATGGCCTCGGAGCCGTGCACGCCGGCCACCGTCACCCCCGGCCCGAGACCGAAGGTCATGACCCGGGCCCGCGTTCGATCGGCCATGGCCGCCACGTACGGGTTGTCGCCGTTCAGGACTGCGACGCCGTCGGCCGGCAGGGCCTCGACCAGCTCCCCCTTGCCCTCGGCCACGGCCTCGATGGAGCCGAACAGCTCGGAGTGGGCCAGAGCCACCGCTGTCACCATTCCGATCGTCGGCCGGGCCATCTCACACAGGTAGCGGACGTGCCCCACTCCCCTGGCCCCCATCTCCACGATCACGACGGCACCATTGTCGGGGGCGTTGGCCAGGGTGAGCGGAACGCCGATCTCGTTGTTGAACGACTTCTCGCTGGCCCACGGAGTGGGCCGACCGGGCACCGTGCAGGCGGCCCGGGTCAGGTCCTTGACCGAGGTCTTGCCCACACTTCCGGTGATGCCGATCACCGGGCCGGTGAGCCGGTCCCGACCGAGCCGCCCGATGGCCACCAAGGCCCGGTCGGTGTCGTCCACCCGGATGCCGGGAATCGAGGCGTGGCGGGCAGCGACTTCGACGTCGCGGCTGCACAGATAGGCTGCGGCTCCTGCGTCCAGTGCGGCGTCGAGGAAGTCATGGCCATCCCGCTCGGCCATCAGGGGCACGAACAGTGAGCCCGGTTGGAGGGCCCGGCTGTCGATGCCCACACCATCGACCATCATCTCGTTCGGTCTCGGGCGCCCCTCGCCGGGCAGAATGGTGCCGTCGACGGCGGTGGCCAGTTCCTCCAGTCGGAATCGCACACTACCGGTGTATCGGGAAGTTCCCCGATTCCCGCCGGGGTTCGCTCCGAGCCGTGACCTCGACGGGGTCGTCGATCGTGCACCGATCTGCACACCCGGTCCATGCCCCCATCAGGCGAGGGATGCCCATTACCCTGTTGGCGTGACCTCCTCTCAGCCCATTCGCCTCATCGTGCTGTTCGGCGGCCAGTCGGCCGAGCACGATGTCTCGTGCACCACCGCAGCCCATGTGCTGGCGGCCGCCGACCCCTACCGCTACGACATCCACCCATTGGGTATCACCAAGGAGGGCAGGTTCGTCACCGCCGCCGACGCCACCGCCCTGCTCCCCGCCGATCGAGCGCCGGATGCCCCCATTACACCGCTCCGGCCCGAGGGCCCGGGCACCGAGCTGATCGCCACCGTAGAGGCCACCCCACCCGACCAGCAGACCGTGGTCCTGCCCCTGCTGCACGGGCCTCTGGGCGAGGACGGCACGGTCCAGGGGCTTTGTGAGCTGGCCAACGTGCCCTATGTCGGGGCCGGTGTGCTCGGCTCGGCCGTGGCCATGGACAAGGCCATGGCCAAGACCGTGCTCGACGCCGCCGGTCTGCCCCAGGCCAGGTGGCTGTCGTTCACCGAGTCGGAGGTGGCCTCGGATCAGGCCGGGGTTGTCAAGACCATCGTGACCGAGCTGGGCCTTCCCTGTTTCGTGAAACCGGCCAACATGGGCTCGTCGGTCGGGGTCGGCAAGGCCAAGACCGAGGACGATGTGGCCCGAGCCCTGGCCACCGCCTTCGTCTACGACGAGATCGTGGTGGTTGAGGAGGCGGTCACCGCCCGGGAGATCGAGCTGTCGGTGCTGGGCAACCACCAACTCGAGGTGTCGGTGCCGGGCGAGATCGTGCCGGGGGCCGAGTTCTATGACTACAACGACAAGTACCACGACGGTACGGCCCAGCTCATCATTCCGGCCCGACTGCCGGCCGGGGTGACCGAGCAGCTCCAGCAGCTGGCCATCGAGGCCTATCGGGCGTTACGGGTTGAGGGTATGGCACGGGCCGATTTCCTGTACGAGGAGGGCGGCCGCGGTCCGCTCATCAATGAGCTGAACACTATTCCCGGATTCACCCCGATCTCGATGTATCCCAAACTGTGGGAGGCCTCGGGCCTGCCCTATTCCGATCTCATCGACCGGCTGGTCGACCTGGCCATCGAACGCCACCGGCGACGGGTGGTGAAGCGCACCACCGACCGGGCCTGAACCGATCCGACTCGGACCGAGGCTAGAATCCGCCGCTGCTGCGGCCGCCGCCGAAACTATGGCCACCGCCGCTGAACCCACCGCCGCCGAGACTATGGCCACCACCGCTGAGGCCACCGCCGCCGATACTCCGACCGCCACCGCCAAATCCGCCGGTGGTGGTGTGGCCGAATCCGCCGCCGCCGACGACCACCCAGGTACCACCCCGGCGCCGGCGGGCGATGACGCGTTCCTGGATGGCCAGCGCCTCATCGGCAATGTCGGCGGCGGCGTCGGCCCGCTCCCCCGGTTGCTCGGGCAGTCGTTGCAGCCGCTCCTCCAACCGTTCGAGGGCGTCACCCATGCTTGACTGAAACAGTTCCCATCCCAGGGCCCGCCGAGCTCGAGCCACCGCTCGCTCAGCCCTGGCAACCTCCCTTTGGGCCTCGCGCCGCATGGCCTGCATCATGGCCTTCTCGTCCTCGGCCTTGGTCATGACCTCATCCATCTGCCTGTTGAGAGCGTTGCCGGTGTCGGCCACCCGCAGGTAGTTGGGCTTCACCTGGCGCAGCTCCATCTCCAGCCCGTCCAGAGTCTGGGCGAACTCGGCCGGTTCGCGGTTGAAACTATCGTCCAGATCGTCGTCGCTGGCTTCGATGAAGCTGGCCAGCTCGCTCAGAATCTCGCGACCCTGGGCCATGATCGTGGGCGCCTCCTCCCGGGCATGTTCCAGATCCACCATGAGGTCTTCCATCTGGTCCAGGTAGTGGTCGGCGGTGATGATGTGCAGACCGGCCTGCTCCAGCTCCCGGCCGGCGTCGTCGAACCGCTGCCGGCTGAGGGTCTCGGTCATGGTCACGGCCCTGATCTTCCGGGCCTGTTCGATCTCGTCCACCGCTTGTTCGGCGAAGTCGGCGGCCCACCGCCAGGAATCGGCGGCGTGGAGCGACGCCAAGGACGTGAAGCGACGGCGTACATCCTCGGAGCGGGCCAGCTCGAGCTCGGCGGCCGACTCCAGTTCCTGATTCCATTTCTTCAACGACTCCACTCGAGACGGCAGAGCCTGGAGGTAGTGGCTGGTCGCGAACAGCTTGGCTTCGTTGCCCTCGACGTTTTCGCTGTGGGCCAGCCAGTCCTGTTCCAGCGATGCGAACTCGAGTGCCGACAGCCCGGTCTGCATCTTCTCCAGTTCGTTGACCTGGCCGGCCACGGCCCAGCCTTGGGACGCCCGCTGGCTGGCAAGCGACTTGGCTCCTTCGATCTCCTCCAGCAACAGCTCACGCTTGGCCGGTACCGCCACCCGGAGATGATCAAGGTGTGCCCCGAATGCGACAAGCCGATCGAGGGCCTCGTCGTTGAGGTCGAGGGCTCGGGACAGCTCGACCACACGCAGGCGGGCAGCCTCCAGGGCGGTTCGGTCGGCGCTTCCGACACCGCCGGGCAGCGACTGGTTGAGCAGCGCAGCCGCTCGTTCGGTCTCGGTGCGGGCCGAGGAGGTCTGACGGCGAAGATCCGACAGCGACTCGCTGGTCCGGCCCGACGTGACCTTCTCCCAGACGTCGGCCTGGGCCGACAACCGGTCGTCCCTCTCCCGGAGTACGCCGACCCGGATCTGGGGCCCGGCCATCGAGCTCTGCAGGCGTTGGCGGGCCTCGGTGAGTTTGCGCCGGCGGTTGACGGCCACGAAAACCCCGGCTCCCGCCCCCAGCACGCTCAACCCACCGGCCACGGGAAGTAATGAAATGCCGTCACCGTCGGACTCGGGGCCAACCTGGCCGTCATCGGCCACCCCTTGGTCCTCGGCTCCGGGGACGAGTTCTCCGTTGTCTTCGCCCGAACCCGTGGCGGCGTCGATTCGGGACGAGATCTCCACGATGGCGTCGGTCATCGCCTCGGTGTACTCACCGTCACGAGCCCGGTCGCCGATCGTTTTCTCCCGGATGGCATCGGCGTCGCCCACATCGGCCAACCAGCGATCACCGATCCACAGGTCGGACTGCCGATCCTCGATGGAGAGGCTGATCATGACGGTCGAGTCGTCCAGTCCGTCCTCACCGCCGCTGAAACACTGGGCCACGATCTCGTTCACAGCATCGACCAAATCACCGCCGGGGGCACGGTCGAAGCCCCGAACGACGAAACGGACATCGGGAGGAGCCGAGTTCAGTATCGACTCGTTGATGGTGTCGACATTGAACTCCCCGCTGGTGTCGACCACCGCCTGGTCACAGTCGAATGGATCCTGGGCCAGGGCAGGAGCGGCCGACATCATGGTGAGGGTCAGGGCGAGAACGGCCATCGCCGTTGCGGCCGACGCGGTCGACGAGAGCACCCCTTGCCCGACCGGCCCGGCGATCGACGACCGGACTACACGGAGGAAGCTCGCCCTGGTGTTCCCATCAGTCATGGTGTCTCGCTTGCCGCTCGGGGTGGTACGTGGCTGGGGGCCCCGGCGTCCCCGGTACCAACACAGCTTCCAAAAACGATAACAAAGTGCGACGCAACCCGGCCGCCACCCGGACATCGAGCGTCAGGCCCATGATTCTCAATACCTCGGGCTCGGTGACCACGCCGGACACCACGGCATACGCCGAAGCCAACAGCAGCCGGGGATCGTGGGGGCCGAACGCACCGGTCTGCATTCCCCGGCGAAGTCCATTCTCGGCCTCGGCCACGATGGATTCCAACCGATCGACTGCGGATCGGGACCACGGTGGGCCCAGGCGGCTGGTCTCCCGTAGCACACCGACCAGCTCGGGGCGACGCAGGGCCAGCGCGAAACTGGCCCTCACCGCGGCCTCGACCGAGGCCCACCCCGGCGCGGAATCAGCGGTGGCGGCCCGCAATTCGGTTACCAGATCATCGGCGGCCCGACTCAGCACGGCCTCGATCAGCCCGTTCTTCGACCCGAAATGGTAGAGGATCGTCTGCTTGGTGACCCCGAGCTGACCGGCCAGGGCGTCGAGAGAAGTGCCGGCCACGCCCTGTTCGGCGAAAGCGACGGTTGCCACGTCGAGTACCCTATGCTTGGTTGTCACTTACCAAATGGTAGACGAACCGTCGGCACCGTGGACAGGACTTCCTGGCCGACAGCAACACTCAGCACTTGCGCAAAGACACATGAAGCGATGATTGCAGACGAACTGGCAGGAAAACGTATCGCCGTCACCGGGGCGACCGGCTTCCTCGGCACCGCCCTGGTCGAACGCCTCCTGAGGGGTGTACCCGAGTGTCGGATCGTGCTGCTGATCCGTGCCGGGCGACGATCGTCGCCCAAGCAACGGGCCCGCCGGGAGATCTTCCGCAACGACGCCTTCCGTGGCATGCTCCAGGATCGGGGCAAGGACGCCTTCTGGGACGAAATCGAACGCCGGGTCGATGTCATCGAAGGAGATGTCAGCCTCGATGGCCTGGGTTTGACGACCGACGGTCGGCGCATCCTGGCCGATTGTGACATCGTCATCCATTCTGCGGCCACGGTCAGCTTCGACGCCCCATTGGATGGCGCCGTCGAGGTCAACCTGTTGGGCCCGACCCGAATCGTGGCAACCTTGCATGATCTGGGCGTCGCCCCTCATTTCGTCGCCGTGTCCACTTGCTACGTCGCCGGCAATCGTCGGGGCCACGCCCCGGAGCAGCTGCTGAGTGACAGCCCGTTCCACATCGACGTGGACTGGCGGGAGGAGGTCACCGCCGCCCGCCGGACCAGAGCCGACTTCGACGCCCAATCACGGGCGGCCGAACACCTGGAGGACTTCCGCAAGCAGGCCCGCCACGAACTGGGGGCAGCCGGCACTCCCCTGCTGGCAGCCAAAACCGAGCAACTTCGCCAGCGTTGGGTCAACGACCAGCTGGTGGAGGCCGGGCGGGCCCGGGCCGCCTCGCTGGGATGGCCCGATGCCTATGCCTACACCAAGGCTCTAGGTGAACGGGCCCTGGACGAGACCAAGGGCGATGTCCCGGTGTCCCTCGTGCGCCCATCGATCATCGAGTCGGCGTGGTCCGAACCCCATGCCGGCTGGATCAAGGGCTTCCGCATGGCCGAGCCCATCATCATCAGCTACGCCCGGGGTCTGCTCAAGGAGTTCCCCGGGGTTCCCGAGGGTGTCATCGACGTGATCCCCGTCGACCTGGTGGTCCACGCCATCATCGCCGTCGCCGCCCACGGACCCCTCCCCGGCGACATCGTCCAGGTCGCCTCCGGCACCCGCAACCCGCTGTACTACCGACGTCTGGTCGACCTGGTCAGCGGCTGGTTCACCGAGAACCCGCTCTATGACCGCAAAGGTCAGCCCATCTCGGTCCCCGAGTGGTCGTTCCCGGGAAGGGGGGCGGTGGAACGGCAGCTCAACCGGGTCCACCGAAACCTGGAGTGGGCAGACCGTACGTTGAAGTTGCTGCCGCTTCGAGGGCGACAGGCGCTCCTCAACGCCGAGCTCGAGGGGCGCCGGGACGAGGTGTCCCGGGCCGTCGGCTATGTCAAGATCTACGGCGCCTACGCCGAGTGCGAGGCCCTGTACGGGGTGGAGAACCTGCTGGCGCTCCACGACTCACTCGATCCCGCCGATCAGGAGACCTTCGGATGCGATCCGGCCGTCATCGACTGGGATGTCTATGTCCAGCAGGTCCATTTGCCGTCGGTGGTGGAGCACGCCAGGGTCAAGACCACGGGTGAACGTTCGGATCCCGACGCCCGCACCGGCCGGCTCCGGAAACGGGTGCTCTCTCCCGATCGCCATCTGGCCGCCTTCGATCTGGAGAACACCATCATCGCCTCCAACGTCGTCTTCAGCTATGCCTGGCTTGCCACCCGCAACCTTGGGGCCGGTGACCGCATGCGCTTCACCTTGAAGACCCTGAGTGAGGCCCCCGGTCTGCTGGCCCTGGACCGCAGGGACCGAACCGACTTCCTGCGCCACTTCTATCGACGCTACGAGGGCGCCTCGGTGGCCGAGCTGGACGAGCTGGGCTCCGAATTGCTGGCCGATCACATCCTGACCAAGGCCTTCCCCGCCGCCCTGCGCCGGGTGCGGGAACACCGTCGCCTCGGTCACCGCACCGTGCTGATCACCGGAGCGTTGAATGTCGTGGTCAACCCGATTCGACCACTGTTCGACGACGTGATCTGCGCCGAGATGACCCAGCGCGGCGGCCGCTACACCGGCGAGCTCCTCACCGTGCCTCCCACGGGCGAGGTCCGGGCCCAAGCGCTTCGGGACTACGCCGATCTCCATGACGTCGATCTGGCCGAATCGGTGGCCTACGCCGATTCCTCCTCCGACCTTCCCCTGCTGGACGCCGTCGGGTTTCCGGTTGCGGTGAACCCCGAGACCCGGCTGGCCTCGATGGCGACCAAGCGGGGCTGGTTGATCGAGTACTGGTCCAAGGCCGACGGCGGCACCGACAAGCTGCTGCCTCTGGGACCGCTGCCCACCATGCGACGGAGCCGCAAGTGAACGCCAACAGTCCGCAGTCAACCAGCCAGGCAACCGGCCGGTCTTCCGGTCGATCGGGTCGGGGACGTCGCAGCGACAAGCCGATGACTAACCCCCGGGCCGGATTCGTTCTCGAAGTCGATCGTCAAACTCCGCCCATCCTGTTCCACCATGGTGAGGGGTTCAGGTTGGAGAAGCTGCCGGTCGGCCGCAGCCGAGTGATCTATCCCGGTGAGCCGCTCCGAGGTCTACACGACCCCGATGGCGCCATTCGCCATGCACTGCTCAACCCCATCGACGACGATCCGCTGCCCTCCCTGCTCCGGCCGGGCATGAAGCTCACCATCGCCTTCGACGACATCTCCCTGCCCCTGCCTCCGATGCGCAAACCCGATGTGCGCCAGCGCATCATCGAGGCCGTTCTCGACATGGCGGCCGAGGCCGGCGTGGACGATGTGCACCTGATCGCCGCCCTTTGCCTGCACCGGAGGATGACCGACGACGAGCTACGTCACGCCGTCGGTGATCGGGTGTTCGAGGCCTTCGCCCCCCATGGTCTGCTGTACAACCATGATGCCGAAGACCCCGATGGCATGGTCATCCTCGGCCACACCGACAAGGACGAGACGGTGCAGATGAACCGCCGGGCCGCCGAATCCGACCTGGTCATCTACGTCAACATCAACCTGGTGTCGATGGACGGAGGGTGGAAGTCGACGGCCACCGGGCTTGCCGGCTACGAGGGAGTCAGGCCCCACCACAACGTACACACGCTGCGCCACTCCCGGTCATTCATGGATCAGGACAGTTCCGAGCTGCACCGCTCGAACTGGCGCCAAGGCGAGGTCATCAAGGCTTCCGGTCCCCGGATCTTCCAGATCGAGTCGACGGTCAACACCAACACCTTCGGCCACGACGGGCCGATGTCGGTGTTGCAGAAGCGGGAGTGGGAATGGACGATGCGGGACCGGGCCACCTTCGCCGCCATGCAGACGGGTCTGGAACGACTCCCCATGTCGACTCGTCGGCGAATCTTCCACTCATGGCGTGCCCCCTACGACATGACCTCCATCCAGGCCGGTGATGTCGAGGCGGTACACCAACGGACCACCGAAATGGTCTACGCCCAGCATCTGGTCCCGGTATCGGGCCAGACGGACGTGCTGACCATGGGACTGCCCTACCTCACTCCCTACAACGTCAACTCGATCATGAACCCGATCCTGGTCATGGTCCAGGGGCTGGGCTACTTCTTCAACCTCTACCGGGGCAGGCCGCTGGTTCGGGAGGGCGGCGTGCTGATCATGAGCCACCCCACCACGTGGGAGTTCCACCCGGTCCATCACCCGAGCTACATCGACTTCTTCGAGCAGGTTCTGGCCGACACCACCGATCCGGTCGAGATCGAGAAGCGGTACGAGAGGCAGTACGCCGAGGACGAGTGGTATCGCCACCTCTACCGCACAAGCTACGCCTACCACGGCGTGCACCCGTTCTACATGTGGTATTGGGGGTCACACGCCATGCAATACCTTGGTCAGGTCATCGTGGTCGGTGGTGACCCCAACGCGGTACGCAGGCTGGGTTTCAAACCGGCCTCCACCCTCACCGACGCCCTCGAGATGGCGGAGGACACCGTCGGGCCCCAACCCACGGTGACCCACTACCATAATCCGCCGATACTCATGGCCGACGTCAGCTAGTAGCGAGGACGGGGTACGAACGACAAATGGGCTGGTTGCGATTCATCACCCAACCTCCTCCAACTCCCCGCGGGGTGGAGCGGCGGGAAACCGAACCGAGGACCGGGGTTCACTACGACACCGAATGGGCGCAGCGACCGGTGGCCAAATGGGTTCGCAAGGCCGGAGTCTGGGGGTTCTTCAAACCGGCCATCGCCATCTACTCCAGTCCCCGGGTCATCGGCCTCGACCGGCTCGACAAGGTTGAATCGCCCGTCATCTTCGCCGCCAACCATCACAGCCATACCGACACCAGCCTGCTGCTGGCCACGCTGCCGAGCCGGCTGAGGGACGATCTGGCCATCGCCGCCGGTGCCGACTACTTCTTTCCCAACCGGGTGGCCGGCGCCATCTCGGCCCTGTTCATCGGAGCCATTCCGATCGAGCGTCAGAAGCTGTCGAAGCTCTCCATCCGCAATAGCCTCGACGCCCTGGAGCGGGGCCAGAACCTGTTGATCTTTCCCGAAGGCGGACGGAGTCCCGACGGCTGGAGCCAGGAGCACCGACCCGGCGCCGCCTACCTGGCCAAGAGGACCCAGGCCCCGGTGATCCCCGTGTACCTCGACGGCACGGCCAACGTGCTGCCAAAGGGCAGGACCTGGCCGTCACGAGGGCGCTGCGCCGTGGTGTTCGGTGATCCCATGCAGATCGAGGCCGACGAGAATCCTCGGGTCTTCGCCAAGCGAGTGGAGCAGCGGGTGAACGAACTGGCCGACGAGTTCACCTCAGGCTGGTGGGAAGCCCGCAAGAAGGCCTACCGCAACGCCACTCCCGGCACCACGGGCCCCGAGGCCGGAGCCTGGCGGCGCCGGTGGGCTCTGGGCCCCAAGCCGGGACAGCACCGTTCGAAGCCGGGGCGTCGCCGCTGGCCCGAGCTCTGAGCACTTTGGCGTCCGGCCAACCGTCGCTGAGACCTGACGTGGTCGTGAACATCCAAGCCGCCAAACGAAGCTAGGGAGTCTCGGCCTCGGTGTCGAGTGCACGGCAATCGAGCACCCGGTTCCGATTGCCGCAGGTCAGCCCGAACTGCTCATACTCGCTTCCCACCGGTGACTGTTCGAACAGGAGGTCACAAGCCTCACCGTCGCCGGCCTCACACCCGTCCCACAGCCGGTCGAGCGCACCGTCATCGCCGTAGTCCATGGGCTGATCGTCGCCGAAGGCCAGCCCAGTTCCCGATGGTTCGCCACCGACCGAGGTGTCGGGTTCGTCGTCGGATCGATCCAACACCTCCTGAGCCCGCTCGCAACTGGCCACCAGTTCCTCCTCCATGACGGAGTCCAGCGGTCCTCGCCGCAGTTCATCGGTGGCGAGCTGCAGGACACAATCGGTCACCTCGTCGGCCACATCGGCCCCACCCAGACGCTGACGAAGCTCGACCTCCGGAGCCGGATCGGCCGAGTCGTCGCCACCGGCACAGGCGGCGAGCACCAGGCAACACGCAGCGAGCCCGGCGGTGGCCCGGCGACGGATCCCCGATCGAATGCGGTGGTGTGGCACCCTGTTCTCATCGGACACGACCTTCGAGCCGTGAGCCGCCGGTCGGACGTCACCGCCGGGCACCAACCGGACGACGACCCGGAAGCAGCGAGGAGCAGCCATGAAGTTGAACCTGTCGGCCGACGAGGTGCTGACCACCACCCGCTCGGTGCGAAAGCGGCTGGACTTCGATCGCCCGGTCGAGGCGACGACGGTGCTGGAGTGCATCGACATCGCCCTCCAGGCCCCGACCGGGTCGAATCGCCAAGGCTGGCAGTGGATGGTGGTGGCCGACCCCGACAAGAAGCGGGCCATCGCCGAGATGTACCGAGCCCACTTCGCCGCCTATGCCAAGCTGCCGCCGCCGGACTACGACCCGGCCGACACTCGGGCCCGGCGACGGGACCAGGTGCGGTCGTCGGCCAACTACCTGGCGGAGAACTTCGAGCGGGCACCCATGATGGTCATACCACTGATCGCCGGCCGCCTCGGCCCGGGAGCCGAGACCTTCCAACAGGCGTCGGCCTGGGGTTCCATCCTGCCTGCGGTGTGGAGCTTCATGCTGGCCCTCCGGGAGCGAGGCCTCGGTTCGGCCTGGACCACCCTGCACCTGCCCGACGAGCGCGCCGTGGCCGACATTCTCGACATTCCCTTCGACGACTACACCCAGGCCGGGCTGTTCCCCGTCGCCTACACCAAGGGCACCGACTTCAAACCGGCGCCCCGACTACCGGCGGTCGAGCTTACTCACTGGGACACCTGGGACAATCGGGCCTTCTGACATCAGCGCAGAAGGCCGGCGTTCACCTCGATGAGCTGAACCCACGTCCGGCCCGGGGTCAGCTCGATCACATCGCCGTCGGTGGAGGTGAGGGTGGCCACACTGTCCAGGCTGGGTCGGGTCCAGACGCCGTCGAGACGCACCCCGTCGGTGTAGACCGTGGCCGGTCCGGTGCCGACATAGACGAACTCCGGCACCTGTCCACCGGAGGCGTCGACCATGCCGGTTCCGACCCGATCGGCTTCGATCACCACCACGTTGGCCGCCGTCACCGGTTCACCGGTGTCGAGTTCGTGACGCTGGCCCCGCTGGTAGCGGATCCATTCCTGACCCGTCCATTGCCACGAGGCGGGAGAGGCGGCGTAGTCGATGGCGAACTCGGTGACCGACTTCCCCTTGGCCGGTTCACCTTCGTTCCGGTAGGCGAACTGGGGCGGCGGTGGGCCTCCGAAGGCCGAGGCCCAGTGGGGGGCGGTGTCGGTGTAGAGATTGGAGGGAGCCCGCCGCTCTTCGTCACGCCAGTACCCAGACGAGGTACCGAAGCTTCGATTCTGGATGCGGGGCTGGCGACGGAGGATCATTTCGGTGATGTCGTTCGCCCCCGAGTACATGAGCAGCGGATCGCCGAGGCTGCTGATCAGGCTGATGTCGGTGGTGCGGGCCGAACGGACCGGTCCGACGATCGATGGCCGGCTGTGAAAGATGGCGGCAAACCGGGTCACGCCACCCTCCACCTCCTCCTCGATGACGATGTCGGCGGCGTTCAGGCCGGTCTGGGGGTAGGCCGCCGGACCGTTGTCGATCTTGACCACGGCGGCGGCCCGGTCGGGGACCTCGTCGCCGATGGCGTCGGCGGCCCGAACCCCGGTCAGCGGGAGTACACCGGGCTCGACCGTGGGAGGCGGCACCACGGGCGTGACCACCATCTCACTGAGGCCGAGTTGGCCCAGCCGGCCGGCATAGATGTTGTCCGGGTCGCCGCCGGGCCATCCGACAATCGTGGTCACCGGGGGCAGGCCGCTGCCGGCCGTGGTTGGCGTGGTCGAACGCCCACTATCGTTCCCACCGGCACCGTCGACCGGGGCACTCGTGCCGTCCTGGTCCTCGGACTCGGCGAACGGCAGGTCCTCGACCGATTCATCGTCGCCGGATCCACAGGCGACCAGGACGAACAGAGCCAGGATGGCGGCCATGATGACGGCCGAAGCTGAGAATGGTGGTAGCTCCCCGGTGGGCGATGTTGGCGGCGACTCGGCTGTGTCCTGTTCCATGACCTCTTCCGCGACTCAGCGGGTGGTTCGGGCTCCGCTGATCCCTGTCGGCCCGCGGGCGCGACCGATGAGTCGTTTCGACTAGGCAGGACTACCCAGTCCGGTCCCCCGGGCCGGGACAGGCCTACCTGATACGGCGTTTGGTTGCGGCGATCAGCCGCCCTCGACCAGACGAAGGCCGGGGCGGTCCAGGGTTGAAGGTAGCTGAGCCGGGAGCCCCGGGCGCGGCAACTGGGCAACAAACTCTGTCAGGTGCCCGGGGAAGACGTGTTCGGCCATGAGAATGGGGTGACCGTCGTGGTCGAACGAGGTCCGCCTGACCACCAGGGCGGCGCTGGCCTCGGGGACATCCAGCAGGGAGGCGTCCTCACTGTTCATCAGCTCGGCGCCTATCGTCTGGGTGGCACCGGCGGCCCGAACCGCGAGCAGATCATAGAAGCTGTGTTCGGAGACGTCGGCCTGGGAAATGTCGACGGCCAGATCATCACGGCACCACACGGTGACCCTGGCAAAGGGCGAACCATCGACCAGGCTGAGCCGTCGAACCTCCAGCACACGGGGGCCGAGAACGGGGGAAACCGACATCGGAGCGTCGACGAAACGGAACTCGAGAACCTGCCGCCGGTGGCGCCGGCCGGTCTCGGCCAGGCGACGCTCGATGGTGACGAGGGTGTCCAGATGCTGGACCACCGGTTCGGCCGACACCATCCAGCCGAACCCCTGGCGGGATTCGACCAGGCCGTCAACCCGCAACTCTTCGAGAGCCTTGCGAATGGTGACCCGACTGGCCTCGTGCATCCGACCCAGTTCGGCTTCGCTGGGCAACACCTGGCCCGGCCCGTACCCGCCGCGCTCAATTCCGTGACGCAGCGTCTCGGCGATTTCCTTGTAGCGAATACTTCTCATCTCGGCAACCGGCAAGCGGGGCATTGTCAGCCCACTCGACAACTTGTATTATAGTTGTATTAGCGCCCTGGAGCCAGTCATGAACGGCACCGCTGTCCACTCGTGTCGGTTCCGTACAACTTGGCCGGAAATCCTGGGTCACCGGCAATCGATCGGATAGAACCCACGAAGGCAGCCCCATATCCGGCCGGATCGGGCTTTCACGTCTCATCATCCCCAACCCGACAGAAATCGAGGCAACCATGGCAGCCAGCGATACGCCCACGTCCACCGTTGGACCTGAAACCCCGATCGAGCTGATTCGGTCGGTGTACGCAACACTGGACGAACGGGTCGGCGCCTTCCGCACTCGGGTCGGCCATTCCCTGACCTTGGCCGAGAAGATCCTGGCCAACCATCTCGACAGTCCCGACGCCGACGTGGAGCGGGGTGTCAGCTATGTCGACTTCCGTCCCGATCGAGTGGCCATGCAGGACGCCACGGCCCAGATGGCGTGGCTCCAGTTCATGACGGCCAAGCTCCCTCGGGTCCAGGTTCCGACCACCACCCACTGTGATCACCTGATCCAGGCCAGGGTCGACGGCAAGCGTGATCTGCTGGCCGCTCTGGACGCCAATGACGAGGTTTTCGACTTCCTCGAGTCGGTCTGCGCCAAATACGGAGCAGGGTTCTGGAAACCGGGAAGCGGCATCATCCACCAGGTCGTGCTGGAGAACTACGCCTTCCCCGGCGGCATGATGATCGGCACCGACAGCCACACCCCCAACGCCGGTGGCCTGGGAATGGTGGCCATCGGGGTCGGCGGCGCCGACGCCGTCGATGTCATGACCGGCTTCCCGTGGAATGTTCGCTGGCCCAAGCTGATCGGCGTGCATCTCACCGGCGAGTTGGCGGGTTGGACCGCACCCAAGGACGTCATCCTGAAGGTGGCCGAGATCCTGACGGTCAAGGGTGGTACCGGGGCCATCGTCGAATACTTCGGACCGGGGGCCAACTCTCTGTCGGCCACCGGCAAGGCCACCATCTGCAACATGGGGGCGGAGATCGGGGCCACGACCAGCCTCTTCGGCTACGACGATGCCATGGCCCGCTACCTCAAGGCCACCGGGCGGGAGGCCACAGCCGACGCCGCCAACGCTGTCGCCCATCATCTGCGAGCCGACGACGAGGTGCTGGCCGATCCCCAGCAGTACTTCGATCAGGTCATCCACATCGACCTCTCCGAGCTCCGGCCCCACATCAACGGACCTCACACCCCGGACCTGGCCCGCGAGGTCTCGGCCCTCGGCGACGAAGCCAGGGAGGCGGAATGGCCCATCGAGATCAGCGCCGCCCTCATCGGCAGCTGCACCAACTCGTCCTACGAGGACATCACCAGGGCGGCCTCCATCGCCCGCCAGGCTACGGCGACGGGCCTCAAAGCCAAGACCAAGCTGATGATCACACCGGGCTCGGAACAGGTCCGGGCCACCATCGAGCGCGACGGGCTGCTGGCCGACTTCGAGGCCCTGGGTGCCGTCGTCCTGGCCAACGCCTGCGGACCCTGCATCGGCCAGTGGGACCGCTCCGATGAACGGGAACCCGGTATCCCCAACGTCATCGTCACCTCCTACAACCGCAATTTCCCCAAGCGCAACGACGGTGACGCCGCCACCCTTGCCTTCGTCACCTCGCCGGAAACGGTCATGGCCCTGGCCCTGGCCGGCACCCTCGACTTCGATCCTCTCACCGAACCGCTGATCAACGACAACGGTGAGGAAGTCATGCTCGACGTTCCTCAGGGCGTCGAGCTGCCGGCCAAGGGCTTCGACCAAGGCGACAGCGGTTTCATTGCTCCCCCGGCCGACGGATCAGGCATCGAGGTCAAGGTGTCGCCCGACTCCGATCGGCTCCAACTGCTGGACGCATTCCCTGCCTGGGACGGCAAGGACTTCGAGAATCTCCCCATCCTGGTCAAGGCCCAGGGCAAGTTCACCACCGACCACATTTCGATGGCCGGGCCATGGCTGAAGTATCGGGGCCATTTGGAGAACATCTCCGGCAACCTCTACCTCGGTGCGGTGAGCGCCTTCCACGACGGCATCGTGGGCCAGGGCAAGAACCAGCTCACGGGCGAGATGATGAGCTTTCCCGACATCGCCGAGGCCTACCACATGGCCGGACAACGCTGGGTGGCCATCGGTGACGAGAACATGGGTGAGGGCTCGTCCCGGGAGCATGCGGCCATGGAACCCCGGTTCCGGGGCGGCGTGCTCATCCTGGCCCGCTCCTTCGCCAGGATCCATGAAACGAACCTGAAGAAGCAGGGCATCGTGCCGCTGACCTTCGCCGATCCCGCCGACTACGACAGAATCGGCGAGAACGACCGGATCGGCACCCAAGGTCTGGCGGAGCTGGCCCCGAACAAGCCGGTGACCGTCACCGTGACCAAGCCTGACGGCGAGACCTGGACCTTCGAAGGCAACCACACCTTCAGCCCCGAGCAGATCGGTTGGTTCAAGGCCGGTTCAGCACTGGCTGTCATCCGCCGGCAGGTGGAGCGGGGCGAGATCGACTGAGCAGCCGACTGGCCCGGCTTTCGCAGCGACTTCTGACGAATCGGCACATCGCCGGGTCACCGAAAACCCGGCAACGGCCGCCCGTCATTCGGAGGCGGGCGCCTTGCCGGGCGGGTAGGTCAGGGCAACCTCGGCGTCGGTCGGCTCCCGCTGGACCTTGGCCTCGTCGGGAAGCAGATCAACGATTCGCTCCATGATCTCGGCCGTTGCCTCCTCCGGATCCTCCGATGCGGGGTGGTACGGTTCGCCCACCTTCACGCTGATGGTGGGCGGATTGGCCAGGTTGAGCACATAGGGCACTCGGCTGGAGCGGGGCCAGGCCTTCTCGGAGCCCCAGATTCCCACCGGAACCACCGGAGCTCCGGTCCGACGCGCCAACCGGGCAGCACCATAGCGCCCCTTGAGCACGGGATCGAAGAACTCGGGGCCACGGGGAATGGTGCCCTGGGGGAACAGAGCCACCAGCTCACCAGCGTCCAGCAGGCGAGCAGCCTCGTTCATGGGCTGGTCGCTGCCGCTTCCCCGATCGACGCGCACGGCACCCAGGGCCTTCACGATGGAGCCGACGACGGGGGCGTCGGTGACCTCCTTCTTGGAAAGGAATCGGGTAGGACGGTTGCGACGGCTCGCGGCATGGGCCACCACCAGCGGATCGAGATAGCTGCGATGATTGGGGGTCATGATCACCGGCCCCTCGGCCGGGAGGTTCTCGATCTGCCGGACCTGGATGTCGAGCCAGGGCCAGAGCTGGGGCTTTGCGATCTTGTTGACCACCTCCTGCAGTTCGATGCCGACCGGTTTGGGAACCCCCTCCGGGGCGTTGAACCAGACCCGCGGCCAGCCCCTTAGCGCGGCGTAGGCGAAGAGCCGGGGGTCGGGGTTGACCGCCACCGGATTTCCGACTTTGGACAGCATGGGAATGTCGAAGAAGCTGTCGGAGTAGGCATAGCTTTCGGCCAGATCGACCAGGTTGGCCCGAGCCCACGATTCGATCAGCCGGGCCTTGCCCGTCGACCAGACGAACTCACCATCGATCGAGCCGTCGTAGCAGTTGTCGGGGCCGACCCGATAGCGGGTGGCCAGTACATCGTCGAAGCCCATGAGATCGGCGAAGGGCTTAACCACATCAAAGGGCGTCGTTGTGGCCAGAACGATCTTGCGACCTTCGGCCTTGTGGTCCTCGAGCGTGGCTCTTGCGAACGGTTCGACCTGGGCGGCCAAGGCGGGGGCAAGATCGATGCCGGCTGCCTTCGTAGCCTTGACCGACCACCCCTTGGCCGCTCGCGCCCCCTGACGGGTCAACAGCATGGAGGGCAGGGTCTCACCGAACAGATTGAACACGGCGAAGGCAAGGCCCTCACCGGGCAGCGACTCTTGCCGCAACAAGCCGTGATGTCGCAGGGCCTTGGAGATGGTGGGACCACTGGCCCCCAGCAGCAGGGTGCGGTCGAGATCGAAGAACGCAGCAGAGTTGGCCATACAACCCCCAGTCTACTGAAGGAGCCAGAGCCCGGGTACTTGGAGTAGATGAGGGTCGGCCACTCGACGGGGCGGCCGACCAACGATGCAACAGAGCCGGCCGCTGAATGCGACCGGCTCTGTCGTACAGAATGCTCGGGCTGAAGGGGGGACAAAGCCCGAGCTCGATGCAGTTGCTGGAGGGGGAACCAGACTGATCGATTAACCAAAGTCTATGACCGGTCCACCACATCTGCCAACTAGTTTCGGCAGATAATGCGCATCATTCAAACAGATCTCCCCATCCATCACCATTGCAGTTGTGCGATCATCTCTGGCGATGGATCTACGACAACTGCAAGCCTTCCTGGCCGTTGTGGAACACGGTGGATTCACCGCCGCCGCCCGGGCCACGCACACCGTGCAGTCCAACATCTCCACCCATGTCGCCCGTCTGGAGAGGGAGCTCGAGGCGACGCTCATCGATCGAGCCACCGGCAAACCGACCGAGGAAGGTGAAGCGGTTCTCACCCGGGTCCGACGGATCCAGACCGAGCTGGCCTCGCTCCAGGCCGACGTGTCGTCACTGCGGGGATCACCTCGGGGTACGGTGCGGATCGGAGTCATCGGTACGACGGCCCGATGGCTGACCCCGATTCTGGTCGAAACGCTGGCCGCCCAGTCCCCCGACATCCATCTCGTGGTGGCCGACGGCACCACTCGCGCCATCGAGCTCCGGCTGCTCGGCGGCGAACTCGATCTCGGCGTCGTGGGACTGCCGGTCGACGATCCCGAGATCCGCACCACCGCGCTGTTCGACGAGGACCATGTGGTCGTCGGCCCCGACGACCACCCACTGGCCAAGCTCGAAGGACCCATCGATCTGACCGAACTGGCCAAGTACCCGCTGCTGCTGGCCGCACCGGGCACACCATTTCGCCAGGAGGTCGACGAGACGTTTCGAGCCCGGGGTCTTCGCCCTCAGGCCAAGGTGGAAGTGGACGGCCTCCGCCTTCTGGCCTCACTGGCTTTTCAGGGATTCGGTGTGGCCATCGTGCCCGCCACCGCAGCACCGGGCTGGGTCGGCGGGCCCTGGACACGGCTTCCGGTGGAGGGTCTGTCGCGACGAACCGTCGGCCTGGCCGCCCGGCGTCGGGGAATGCCCACGGTGGCGGCCCAGGCCACGGTGTCGGTGCTTCGGGGAATCATCGCCAATCACGCCGCCGAAGTACCCGGTCTGCACCCGGTGGGAAGCGGCGACTGAACCGCCCTCACCACATAACCCCGGCGGCGGTAGCGTGGAGCCTCCATGACTGTGGTCCACTCAGCTGCCCGCACCTCGGCGACATCGGCTCGAACCATGGATCTGCACGGTCGCCGCGTGGTGATGGTGTCGGTTGTCGGCGCCGCCGAGGATCAGGAACCGGTGTTGACGGCCGAGGACGGCCGCACGCTGGTCGAGGCAATCCAGATGGCTCGACGCCAGGGCCTCCCCTTCATCATGATTCTTCGCACCACCGGCGTCTCGGTCAACGACGGTCTCGGGGCGGCATCGGCCTGGGCTCAGGCCGCTCGTGAGCTGGTCCGATCCAGCGGCATCATCCCGACCATGGCAGTGGCCGCCGGGCCCGTCGTGTCGGGACCCGCCCTGCTGCTGGGGCTGGTTGATCTGGTGGCCCTGACCGCCGATGCCTACAGCTATCTGAGTGGACCGAAGAACGTCGAAACCTACACCGGCGTCCCCGTCTCAGCTCAGGAACTGGGCGGAGCGGGTGCCCATCTACGGTCGAGTGGGGTGGCCTCGCTCTTGGCCGACTCGCTCGACGAGGCACTGGACGCCCTGGCTCACGTACTCGAGTTCCTTCCCGACAGCGTCGACCACCTACCCCCCGTCATCGAGACCGCCGACCCGGCCGACCGCCCCACGCCGGAGGCGGGGGCGCTGCTCCCGGAGGCCGCACTAGGCTCCTACGACGTACGAAAGGTCATTGGTTCCGTGTGCGATGACGGTGAGTTCGTCGAACTTCGGGCCTCCTGGGCACCCAACCTGGTCACCGGTCTGGCCCGGTTCGGCGGCCTCCCCGTCGGGGTGGTGGCCAACCAAACCCAGGCCTTGGCCGGCAGCATCGATATCCCGGCGTCTCAGAAGGGTGCCCGGTTCGTAGCCATGTGCGATGCCTTCAACCTGCCGCTGGTGACGTTCGTCGACACCTCGGGTTTCCTACCGGGCAAGGACCTCGAGTGGCGAGGAATGATCCGCCACGGGGCCCAGCTTGCCTTTGCCTACGCCCGGGCCACTGTGCCCCGGGTCGGCCTCATTCTCCGGAAGTCCTACGGCGGGGCCTACATCGTGATGGATTCGGTCAACATGGGCAATGACCTCATGCTGGCCTGGCCCAGTGCCGAGGTGGCGGTCATGGGGGCCAAGGGAGCGGTCGGGATCCTGCACCGCAAGGCCGACCCGGACGAGCGGGCCGAGCTCGAAGCTCGGTACGAGGCCACCTACCTGACGCCGTATCCGGCGACGGAACGGGCCTCGATCAATGCCATCATCGATCCGGCCGACACCCGGCGGGAACTGGTGGCCGCTCTCGCCATGCTGTGGTCGAAACGGGAAAGGCTGAAAACGCGTCGCCACGACAACACTCCGCTCTGACCGCCGAGCACGCTCCGCGGTGAACCGGACCTCAAGCCGACGGCCACCAGGCCGAAAAGCAATCTTGGTGTCCAACTATGGTGGCGGCGGCCGTGAGCGCTAGATTCGAGCCTGCAGAGATCCATACCGCTCGCCGCTCTGTGGGCAGGCGAGCGGGTCGGGGACCACTGGTAGTGGCGGCACAAGGGGGTGTGCGCCCGAAACGCTTCAACGCAAGTGACGAGAGAGGACTGCTGTGCCTGATTCGGTAACGATCACGGACAATCGCACCGGGAAGTCGTTCGACCTTCCCATCGTGAACGGTGGTGTCGACGCCAACGAGTGGCGCGCGAACCTCCCCGGGGTCTGGTTTCTCGATCCCGGATTCGGGGCAACAGCATCGACCGAGAGCACCATCACCGAACTCGACGGAACCAACGGCATCCTGCGCTACCGGGGCTACCCCATCGAGCAGCTGGCTGAGCAATCGACCTTCCTCGAGGTCGCCTACCTACTGCTGAAGGGGGACCTACCGACGAAGAAGGAATTCGACCAATGGGTGTTTGACGTCACCCACCACACCTTCATTCACGAGAACATGCGCAAGCGGTTCTACGAAGGTTTCCATTACGACGCCCATCCCATGGGCATGTTGGTGTCGGCCATCGCCGCCCTCTCCACCTTCTATCCCGAGGCCAAGGACATCGGGGATCGGGACAACCGGTTCATACAGATCAACCGGCTGATCTCGAAGGGTCCGACGCTGGCCTCCATGGCCTACCGAGCCTCCATCGGTATGCCCTTCGTCTACCCCGACAACTCGCTCAACTACACCGAGAACTTCCTGTCGATGATGTGGCGGGTGGCCGAGCCCCACTACGATCCCGACCCGGTGCTGTCACGAGCCCTCGACGTGCTGCTCATCCTCCACGCCGACCACGAACAGAACTGTTCGACCACGGCCATGCGGGTGGTGGGTTCGTCTCATGCCGATCCGTTCACCACCACCGCCGCCGCCACCGCCGCTCTCTACGGTCCCCGCCACGGCGGAGCCAACGAGGCGGTGATCCACATGCTGCGACGAATCGGTTCCTACGAGAACATCCCCGGCTTCATCGACTCGGTCAAGGAGGGTGAGGGCCGGCTCATGGGCTTCGGCCACCGGGTGTACAAGGCCTACGACCCCCGGGCCCGCATTGTCAAGAACCACGCCGAGGAGGTGTTCAAGGTCACGGGTCGGAATCCGCTCATCGATATCGCCCTCAAGCTGGAGGAGATCGCGCTCGAGGACGACTACTTCAAGAGCCGCAACCTCTACCCCAACGTCGACTTCTACACCGGCCTCATCTACGAGGCCATGAGGTTCCCGATGGACATGTTCACCGTGCTGTTCGCCATCGGCCGCATGCCGGGCTGGCTGGCCCACTGGAACGAATCGGTGGAACAGGAGGCACGTATATCCCGGCCCCGCCAGGTGTATGTCGGGCCCGGCGAGCGCCAGTACATACCCCTCGACCAGCGGTAGTGTTCCCCGAGTTCTCGGCTCCTTTCGGCCCTCAGCCGGTGATGTCGATGAGAATCTTGCCCACGTTGGCGTTGGACTCCATATGGCGGTGGGCGTCGGCGATCTCGTCGAGCCCGAACCGGGAGTCGATCACGGGTACCAACTGACCCGAGTCGAAAAGGGGAAGCAACTCGGCGGCAACCCGCTGGGTCAGCGCCGCCTTTTCCTCCAGCGGCCGGGCCCGTAGCACGGTCCCGATGATCGAGGCCCTCTTGGGTAGCAGCAGACCGAGGGGAAGCTCAACCGTCTGCCGCCCCATGACCCCGACCTGGATAAGGCGGCCGCCGACCCGCAGCGACTTGATGTTGTCGATGGTGTACTCACCGCCGATCACGTCGAGCACCACGTCGACGCCCCGTCCACCGGTGGCTGCGGCCACCTCGGCACGGAAATCCTGGCTCCTGTAGTCGACGGCCACGTCGGCCCCCAACTCGCGACAGCGATCGAGCTTGCCGGCCGATGCGGTGACGGCGATCCGGGCGCCGATGGCCTTGGCGATCTGGATGGCGGCCGTTCCCACACCCGAGGCGCCGGCGTGAACCAGGGCCCACCGTCCCGACGTCAGCCCGCCCTGGACTACCAGGGCGTCGAAGGCGGTCAGGAAGACCTCGGGGATGGCGGCGGCGTCGGCCAGCTCGATGCCGTCCGGCACCGGCAGCACTTGTCGCTGGTGGGCGGCCAGCCGCTCGGCGTAGGCGCCACCACCCACGATGCCCATGACGGCGTCGCCGACCGACCAGTCGGTCACGGCGTGACCGACTGCGGCCACCGTCCCGGCGTACTCCATTCCCGGGATCTCGTAGGCCATGTCGGGGCCGGGATAGAGGCCGCGCCGTTGCAGCAGATCGGCCCGGTTGAGAGCTGTGACCCGCACATCGACCAGGATGTCCTCCGGTCCGACATCGGGCTCCGGAACGTCCACGATGCCAAGCACCTCGGGGCCGCCGTATTCGGTCAAGACAACTGCACGCATCAGGTCAGGTTACAGGTGGCGGACATAGGCCAGTGGAGTGGTCGGTGCTGCGGCCAGGACCACCTCGGCGTCGACCGGGACCGCGCCATCAGGCGAAAGCAGGATGGGATTCAGCGTCACCCGTTCCAGGCTGGACGTCTCCAGGGCGGCGTCGGCCAGGCCGGTGAGGATGGCGTGCAGATCGGCGCACACCACGTCGGGGGCCGCCCCGGGTCCGATCGTCGAGACGAGACGGTCGACCATGGAGTCCACCCGGGAGTTCGCCACCGGTACGAAACCCCGTTGCAGGGCATCGGTGGAGCGCATGGCCGAACCTCCGTAGCCCACCGACAGCTCGAATCCGAAGGCTTCCACAGCCCGCAGCTCGATCCGGACCATGGAGTCATAGTCCACCATGCGCTGCACCACCACCGGCTCGGCCGCCTCCGGCCAGCGCTCTGACATCCGCTCATAGGCCGCCCGCAGATCGTCGGCGTTGTGGACATCAATGGCGGTTCCCCCCGACTCACCGACCGAACGGTTGACCAGTATCGGGAGCTTGATGACCACGGGGTATCCGATGGTCTCGGCCTGGTCGACGAGTTCGTCCACCGTTCGACCCAAACCGTAGGGAGCCACGGTCAAGCCCAGAGCGTCGAGCACCGACGGTAGGCGTGAGTCGGCGAGGGTGATGGACAGCCGATCCTGATCACCCAGGAGGTGCTCGAAGGTGGCGTCGGCATCGACCGGGTGAGCGTCCTCGGCTTCGATAACGGCCTCGGCCCGCCACTGCCCGTACCGAACGTATCGACCGAGCACATGGGCCGCCTCCTCGGGGAAGGTGAAGTAGGGAAGACTCGGCGATTCGGGAATCAGTTCGGCCCCGGCGCCGGCCGGGTCCACGAGGCCGACGACGGCGAACGGTTTGTCGACCGAGCGGCTGACCCGATCGGCCACCGCCTCCAGCTCCTCGACCGGAAGCTTCCCGGTCGGGGCGAGAGCCAGGATGATGGCATCGACGTGCTCGTCGACCCCGGTGGCAACGATCAGGTTCTCGTAGTCGTGACTGGTGATCTGGCGCGACACCGACACGGTGTCGAGATCACCGACCAGGATCGACTCGTCTCGAACCACTGCGGCCGCCGAATCCGGGACAACCACCTCCAGTCCCTCCCGATGGCAAGCGGCCCGGGTGAGCCGGGCGAGTGAGCTGGTGTTGGACACGATGGCGACCCGAGGACCAGCCGGAACCGGCTGGGTGCTCAACAGGGCGGCCTGGGCCGCCAGTTGGGACACGGCGTCGACCAGAATGACCCCGGCCTCGGACAGAAGGCGGGCCAGGGCGGGATCGGCCGGCGCCACCGACACGATGGGCTTGGTGAGTGAGACATGGCGGGCGGCGGTAGCGAGGGCCTTGGGGTCACCGAAATTCTCGGCGTAGACGACGATGGCGGCCACTTCCTCCACCGTCGCCCAATAGATGAGCAGGTCCCTGATGGTGATATCGATCTGACGGCCCAGACCGGCGACCTGGAACAAACCGGCGCCGGCCAGATCGAGCTGGTTGATCACGGCTGCGGCCAGGGGTCCGGACTCCGCAGCCAGAGCCACGGAGCCGATCGGCACCGGTCCGGGCAGGGCCAGGGCGTTGAGCGACACGGTCTCGGCGGTGTTGGCAACCCCGAAGGCACTCGGCCCCATCAGCCGCATGCCGAGGTCCCTGGTCTGGTCCACCAGCCGGCGGGATCGGGCCAACCCGCCAGGGTCGAAGGCGCCGAAACCGGACGAGATGACCACGAGACCGCCTACGTCGGCCCGACCACAGTCGGCCACCGCCTCGGAAACGACCTCGGCGGGCACGGCCACGATGGCCAGGTCGAGTGCCTCGCCGTCGTCGAGCGCGGCGGCCGCCTCCTCAGCGGAGGCGAAGGCGGGTATGCCGGCCACCAGCCGTTCGGACCCCACCGCCTTGGGGTTGATGGCCAGGATTCTGCCTTTGTAGGTCAACCGGGGATCGACGTCACCCTTCAGTGATCGAACCAATTCGTGGCCGATGGAGCCGGGTCGGCGACTGGCCCCGATCACTGCCACCGTCCGGGGTTCGAGCAGGCGGGCCACCGACTGTGCCAACGACCGGCGGTGGCGGGATGCCATGATCGAGAAGGCCGATGGGGTGACGTCGAGATCGATGTCAACCTCGATCAACCCGTCCACGAACCGGGTCTTGGTGTCCAGCCCGGCCTTGCGGAATACGGCCAACATGCGGTAGTTCTCCGGCAGCACCGATGCCGATAGGGACCGGAACCCGGCGTTCCGGGCGGCCGCCGCCAGGTATTCGAGCATCAGGGTTCCCACTCCCCGACCATGGTTGGCATCGTCGACGAAGAAGGCGACCTCGGCCTGTCCCGGCTTGTCCCGCAGTGTCTCATAGAGAGCGACTGCCACCAGATGATTGGCCTCCATGACAACGAAGGCCATACGTTTCCGGTAGTCGACCCGGGTGAAGTAGTCGAGTTCCCTGTCGGTCAGCTCGGGACGATGGCGAAAGAATCGGAAGTAGATGCTCTCCTCAGACTGTCGTCGATGGAAGGCGTCGAGGGCGTCCCGATCCTGCGGCTTGATCGGTCGGATCTCGACCGTACCGCCGTCTTTGAGTACACCGTGGGTTTCCCACTGGCTCGGATAGGCATCGGCTGGAAGTTCCATGGTCAGGAGTGCAGCCTCGTCACGAAATCGGCGGCGATGGGGGCGGCGACGACACCGCCGGAACCCCCGCCGTCGACCAGAACGGCGAAGGCCACATCACCTTGGAAGCCGACGAACCAGGCATGGGTCGCCGGCTGGTCACCCGAACCGTACTGCGCCGTGCCGGTTTTCCCGTACACGGGTCCGCCCGGGACTCGGCCGGCGGCCTGTCCGGTGCCCCACTCGACCGTGGCCTGCATCATTCGGGTCAGCTGACCGATCAGGTTGGGGTCCAGGCTCTGGGGTGGGGAGGGGACGGCGGTGGTGTCGTCCATCACCAGTACCGGTGGCCGGTAGTTCCCGTCGGCCACTGCGGCGGCCATGACCGCCATCGACAGCGGGCTGACCAGGATCCGGGCCTGGCCAAACGAGGTGGCGGCCCGCTCCACCCGGTCGGCGGGAACCGGTACCGATCCGGAGAAGGCCGGCATCCCCAGGTCGTAGGCCGCTCCAACGCCGAAGCGCCGAGCCAACCCCGGATAGTCCTCGCCGGCGATGCTCTCACCCAGCAGAATGAACGACGTGTTGCAGGACTGGGCAAAGGCCTGGAGGAACGGCATCTGCCCGCCACCCCAACCGTCGGCATTGCTGAAGCGACGGCCGTCGACCTCCAGTTCGCCCGGACAGTCGATGGGCTGATCGGCGTTGGCGCCTCGCTCCAATGCCCCATAGGCGGTGATGATTTTGAACACCGAACCCGGTGCATACTGCCCGATCATGGCATGGTTGTCGGGCGATCCGAACGGGCCGTTGGCCGCAGCCAGTATCTCCCCTGTCGACGCTCGAATGGCAACCAGCGCACTGGGCCGATCGGTCAGATTCAACGCCCGCTCGGCCCGCTTCTGGATCTCGTAGTCGATTGTGGTCCGGATCGACTCACCGGCGTCGGGCTCGGACAGGAAGACCACGTTGGACGGATCATCGGCCGGCAGCGGCGAGCCACTGCCGTCGGTCAGGGGAAACCGGCGATCGATGCGAACCCTGAAGCCCGGCCTGCCGCTCAACTGATCGTTGTAAAGAGCCTGCAGCCCGGCCCGGCCCACGATGTCACCGACCTGGAAACGATCCGGCTCGGCTTCGATCACGTCGGCCGTGGCCGGACCGACCCGACCCAGCACAGCCCGCCCCAGCTGGTCGTAGACGGCCAGCGGCGCCATCGTCTCGGTCAGCACCACGCCGGGCATTGCCTGCAACCGGGGGAGGATGGACTCGATGGTCTCGGGGCGGCGCTGGGCGATGGCCAGCACCCGATCGGACGGTGAACGACTGATGAGCTGGTAGATCTCGCCACCGTCGAGCTGGAGCAGTTGGGCCAGCTCGTCGGCCAGAGGTTGAATGGCCGTCGCTTGCCGGGGCAGTACACCGACCTCGATCACCGGCCGCTGTCCGAACAGCTCCACCTCGTTCTGACCGATGATGGGCATGCGAGTGGCGGCGAGCCGTTCCCTCACCAGTCGATCCCCGGGGGCCAGTGTCTCCTCGAGAATGCCGGGGCTCCAATCGACAAGCCATTCGGTACCGATCTGGACCACGTCGACCTCGCCGGTCGTGGTGAACTCGGTTCCATCCGCCAGTTCCCAGTCGATCGTCAGGATCGTCCGGGAGCGGACCTCCTCGATCGCCTCGGCCACGTCGGGCTCCGCCCGAATGGTGTGTTCGCCCAGCGACTCGGTGATGGCGGCGTAGTCGGCCGCCACCTCGACCCCGGTCTCGAAGGCGAAGGGCACGTCGCTCAGCCGGCCGGTCGACAATCGACGGGCAAATTCGTCAACCGCGCCCTGAGCGGTGGCGGCCGGGTTGTCGACATCGGCGGCGACATACGTGCCGACATCGGAGACCGCCGCCCCGTCCGACCCGTCGTCAGCAGCCGTGTCGTCGGATCCGCCAACGGTCTGGTACACCAGCAATCCAAGCACAGCCAGCCCCAACACGGCACCAAAGAGCGGGATGATCCAGTGGAGGGCGTCCAGATCGGCGTAGACGGCCGGGGAATCCTCGTGGTCGTCGTTGCCGTCCGACCCGGCGACAACGTCGGCCATCGGAAGCGGCTGCGTTCGATCGTCGTACACTCGATCATCACGCCGACCGGATCGGATCAGCTGATGATGGCCTCCACCCTGGTCCCGCTGGTTCGACTCGACCACCCTGTCATGGTAGCCAGATAGTCGCTGTCGATCGCTGCTGCGAGCCGAACGGCAGGACCCGCCATGCGGGTCCGACAGTGAAGCCCCAGGCCGAACGGCAGTAGCCTGGGGGGCCATGGATCAAACGGTGCACGATCCTACCGGCCGCTCGTTGTTGTCGCGGGTGGTCACGCCGATGGTGCTGTTGGCCCCTCTTCTCATCGTGCTGCTCCTGTTCGGGGTCGTATACGGCTGGCAATCGTCGCAGGTGGCCGCCGACATCGACGCCCAGGCCTCGCTGGTGATCATCGACTCACCGGACGGCGCCAAGCTCGTGCCCGATCGTTTGTGCTCCGACGCTCCGAGCGAACTGGCCACTTTGACCTTCTACCGCCTCGACCCCGACGATCCGAGCCGGAAGAGCTCGATCTCCGGATTGGGTTTCGATCGGGGCGTGATCGACCTGAAAGGCTGGCAGGAGGCCCCGACGGCCCAGGACGAAGCGGTGCAGATCGGTCGCACTACCAGGACCGATGACGACACGTCGACCGAAGACGGCTCCGACGCAAACCAATCGAATCGGGCCGACGAAGGGAAGTCGGCCCGGGAAGGCGGAACCACCGCCGCAGCTTCCGACCCGGCGGCCCAGGACAGTCGGGATGACATCACCCTCGAGTTTCGCCGTTCGGACGGAAGCTGGTGCGTGGCCGACGTCGTCGTGCGTTGACCGACCGGCTGGGCCATCCACTGGTCCGTGGCGACCGGATTCGGTCGACCGGCAACGCTCCTGGTTGAGAAACCAACTCAAGTTTCTCGCGAACGTAACCGACGACGATCGGGTTCCATCGCCCCGTGGAAGGGAACCCATTGCGTACCTGGATTCGGCGTTCGTTCGCCCTCATCGCCGGCCTGATGTTGGTTGCCGTCGCTACATCGACGGCGTCGGCCCAACCGTCCGAACCCTCCGCGCCGGCGGTCTCGGCCAGGGCATCGGCACCGGGGTTCGCCCGTGGACACGCCGCCCTGGATCGCCTCGGCAACCGGCTTGACGCCGTTGCCGCCGGCTACGGTCTGTCACGAGCCGCACTGCGGAGCATGTTCCTCGACGATTCGACACTGGCCGTCGACGGGCGGCTCGAGCTGGCCTACTTCGACGTCCTGGGCCCCGGTGAGACTGCCGCCGAGGTCGCGACCGCAATTGGATCCGTGCCGATCACCGGAGAGGGATCGCAGTTCGAACTGGCCAGCCTGCCCGGTGCCGACAAGACCATCTACCTCGACTTCGACGGTCACGTCACCACCGGAACCTCATGGAACGGCGGCTACGGAGTGGACGTCATCAACTCTCCCCCCTACGACACCAACGGCGATCCGACCACGTTCACAACCGGAGAACGCAGCGTGATCGAACGGTCGTGGGCGGTAGTGGCCGAGGACTTCGCCCCGTGGAACATCAACGTCACCACCATCGACCCCGGGGCCGAGGCCCTGCGCTACAGCGGCCCGGGCGACACCAGCTGGGGCATCCGGGTGGTCATCACCGATGACACGTTCGCCAACTGCGGCTGCGGCGGCCATGCCTACATCGGCTCGTTCGACGACACCACCGACGAGCCGACCTTCGTCTACAACACCTCGTTCGTCGGCGTCTCCGAAGCCATTTCCCACGAGGTCGGCCACACGATGCTGCTGGCCCACGACGGCAACGCCGGCTCGAGCTACTACACCGGTCACGGAAGCGGCGAGACCTCGTGGGCCCCGATCATGGGGGTGGGCTACTACGTCAACGTCAGCCAGTGGAGTCGACAGGAGTATTCCGGCGCCAACAACAACACCGACTCGGCCAACTACGGCAATGGGCGGGACGACGTGGCCATCATCTCGTCGCTGACCAACGGCAACGGATTCGGCCCACGGCTCGACGATCATGGCGACAATGCGGCATCGGCCGGCATCCTGGCCCCCAGCCCCGAGGTCAACGCCGGCATCATCGAAACGAGGACCGACGTCGACACCTTCCTGTTCGCCACCGAGGGTGGAACGGCCGACTTCACCGCCACTCCGGCCTTCGAGGGCGCAAATCTCGACATCGCCCTGACGGTGCGGGACTCGAACGGCACCGTCGTCGGCTCGGCCGACAACCCGGCCACCCTGGCCTCGAGCCTCACACTCTCCCTGCCGGCGGGGACCTACAGCATCGAGGTCGACGGTGCCGGGGTCGAGGATCCGGCCGGCGATCCTCCCTCGGGCTACACCGACTACGGCAGTCTGGGGGCCTACACCCTGGTCGCCGCCTTCGACGCCGCTCCCCCACCGCCGCCACCGCCGCCGGATCCTGAATCCAGCAGTTCGTCGGCCGACGGCGAGTTGTCGGTGGCCGGCAACGCAGTGGGTGACTACACAGCCACCGTCGCCGCCGATGGCGTGGTTCAGACCATCACCGAAACCGAATCCGGTGGGAAACGAAACCTGCGCCACGACCTGCTGGAACATCGGTGGTCCATCCCGGCGACCGACGGCGTCCAGACCCTGACGGTCGTCGGGGCCGTGACCGATGGCAACGATGACGACGACGGCATTTCGATCGAGTGGTCGAGCGACGGCTCCAGCTGGGTCCAGCTCGGCGTGGTACGCGGGACCTTCACCGAGTCGTACCTACTCGGCAGCCCGACCGGCACGGTGTGGGTCCGGGTGGTCGACACCGATCGCAGTCGGGGCCAGCGCGGCTTCGATTCGGTGGCCGTCGACCTGCTCCGAATCGATGGGAAGCCGGCCGGCGACCCGACCACGACCGTGATTTCATCCATGACCGTCTCCACCGTCTCGGTCGGTCGGGGTTCGAGCTACGGACAGGTGTCGGTCGAGGTCAGCGACAATCTCGGTCAACCGGTGTCCGGGGCCGACGTCACCGTGTCCTTCCGCGGTGACTTCACCGACACCGCCACCATCACCACCGAAAGCCTCGGTGTGGTCGTGTTCACCACCACCACCGCTGCGCGCAAACCGGCCTTCGAGGTCTGCGTAACCGATGTGGTAGCGACGTCAGGACTGAGCTACGCCTCAGGTGAGGTCTGCCAGTCGCACTAACCCGTACCAGTCGGCTGCGGGACTTCAAATAGTACCTTACGTAGCTTTTGTACTAAGGTCCTCTGGGTTCGGGAACGAACGGTAGGCGTCGGGCGACGTCCAGGAGGAACCATGACAAGGCTACGGGGGATCCTGGCGGCGTTGATCGCCGCTGCGACCCTGCTCACCACCGCTCCGGCCCAGGCCCAACCGCCCGATGGCGACGACGGGAGGGATCCAGCCGCAGAGGACGTGATGGCTCAGCTCGACGCCGCAGACGGCGACCGGCTGAGCCTGGAGGAAATCGATGACCTCGATGACCTCGGGCCGATGCCCTGGTTGTCGTTCACCCCCGGCCGCAGCCGTCAGTCCATCGAGGCTTGGACCGCAGTGGCAGCCCAGCTGCCCGACCGAGCCCAGGTTCCCAGAGGCAAAGCCGGAATCGGTGGCCCGGCGCTCGCCTTCTCCGAGTCCGAGGCGCCGGGCCAAACCGGGGTCAACGATTCACCCGGGACCGGCGAGTTGATCAGAAAGTTTGGGACCAATCCCGGCGACCGACAAGTGGTCGATATCACCGGTTCGCTGTCGGGTGGAGTGGTACGGCCCCCCATCGAGGGAGACTGCGAGTCTCTGGAGGATGACGGGTCCATCCCCTTGGCCAACCCGACACCGGCCGCCGAGATCCAGGTGGCCCTGTGCATCGGCGAGATCGGCGACGGCCCGTTCGGTGACAGTTCCGGCGACATCGACTTCTACAGCTACGGCACGGTCGAAGAGGGCACGCTGCTGATCCTCGACACGTTCCACATCTCGGGTTCACTCGACCCGGTGCGGTCGGTTATCGGCATCTACGATGCCGGCGGCAACCTGCTGGCCTCGATCGAGGACGCCGGTCTTCCCGGCGACGATCCGTTCATCGAAGTCATCGCCCCGGCCGACGGTGAGTACTTCGCCGCGGTGGCCGGCTGTTGCGAGCTGAGTTCCGATCCCTTCGATTCGGCCAGCGGTCCCGGCGTGGGTGACACCGGCACCTACGAGGTGTTCGTGGTCGCCTTCCCCCCACCATGTGTCTCGGAGGAGGACGACGGCAGCATCGGACAGGCCAACACGACCAACGTTCCGGCCACTGACTTCGACTTCTGCACCGGCGCCATCGGCGATGGGCCCTATCCCGATGCCGACGTCGACTTCTACTCGCTGGGTACGGCGGAGGCGGGCGAAGTAGGGTTCATCGACGTCTTCGCCTTCGACACCCCGTTCCGCTCGATACTTGGCGTGTACGACGCAGATGGCAACCTGGTGGCTTCGGCCGAGGACTCGGGCGACATCGAGCAGCCCGACTTCCTCGAGGTCGAGTTCCCGGCCACCGGCGAGTACTACCTGGCCGTGGCCGGCTGCTGCGGGCTCCCGGCCGACCCGTTCGACTCCGCCAGCGGCAGCCCGTCCGACGAGACCGGCTTGTACGAGGTGCTGCTCGAGGTCATCCCACCGCCTCCGCCGCCTTGTCTGTCGGTTGAGGACGACGGTGCCATTCCGCTGGCCAACGACGTGACCGGATTCGACGATCCCGAGATCTTCGTTGCCGAGTGCACCGGGATCGTGGGTGACGGGCCCCAGGCCGAACTGGCCGGCGACGTCGACTTCTTCCGGACCCGGCCATTGCCCGAGGGTCGGCTGCTGATCGTCGACTTCTTCGATCCTGGGATCGGCACCAACGCCGGCGATCTCACTATCGGGATCTACGACGACTCGGGGACACTGCTGGCCACCGGTCAGGACGATCCGAGCCAGAGCGGACCGCTGTCCCAGTTCTTCTCGTTCCTCATTCCGGCCGACGGCACCTATTTCGTGACGCTGGGCGGAGCAATGCCCACCGATCCTTTCAACCCGGCCTCGGGAACCGATACCGACATCACGACCGACTACTTCATGTTCGTGGTCGACACCACCGAGGACTTCCTGGGAACAGGGCTGACCCGGTGGGGATCCCGAACCGATGCCGGCTCGGGATCGGCCGGCCGCAAAGCACTCGCCGATGGGCCCCTGAGCGCAGTGTCGGCCAAGCTCGAAGCCCGCAGACTCACCGCCCAGGCCGAAGCGGAGGCTGCCGCCGAGGAGAACGCGGTCGACATCGACTTCTTCCTCGTCGACCTGGACAAGGGCGACGCCATCAGCGGCGGATTCGACAACGCCCGGACCGTCGGAATTCTCGATCCGGCCGGTGTGCAACGGTCGGGGGCGACCTTCAATCCCAGCTTCATCTACCCGCTGGGGTCTCCACTTCGGCATGACCGACGCAACGGCTTCGATCACGTGGCCTCCGAGGACGGGGTGCATGCGGTGTTCGTCACCGACGGGATCGCCGAGTACGAGGGCGAACTTCGGGTGATTCGGGCGGGGCTGGCCGATGAGCGTAGCCGGGCCCAACAGATCATCTTCCTCGACTTCGACGGGGGGTTCGTGAGCGGTGACGTGTGGGGCACCGGGGTCGACGCCGACCTGTCCCCCCTGGCCGACTTCCTCGATCGTTGGGGTCTGACCCCCGACGACGAGGATGCCATCATCGACGCCACGATCGACGCCGTTGTCGAGACGTTGGACGAGGACCTTCGAGTGATCGACGGGCGAAACGGCGACCGTGATCGTTCGCTCAAACCCACCGAGTTCGATGTGGAGATCCTCAACAGCCGGGACCACGGCGACCGTTGGGGCGACCGAAACGTGAGCCGGGTGATCGTCGGTGGCACCATCGACCAACTGCAGATCCCGACCATCGGCATCGCCCAGTCCATCGACCCGGGCAATGTCGACACCGAGGAGACGGCGGTGGTCCTGCTGGATGTGATGAGCGAACCGGCCGGTGGCAGCGCCAGCCTCAACACCTACCCCGTGGCCGATGGGGTGGACAAGACCGAGTTCATCGGGTTCACCGTCGGTCACATCACGGCTCACGAGATCGGCCACTTCATCGGCAACTGGCACCAGGAGACATTCAACGAGGTCGAAGCCCTGATGGACGCCGGGGGCGACTTCCCGGCCATCGCCGGGGTGGGCGACGATGGCATCTTCGGTACCGCCGACGACACCGATCCCGACTTCGTCGAAGACATCTTCAATGTCTTCGAGGGTTTCACCGGCATCGAGGACACGGCCGGCCGCTCGGTGTTCGCCCTGAGTACCGGGCGGTTGCGGGTTCCCGGCCCTCCCCCCTCGATCGGCAGAAGACGGTAGGCGAACCCCGTCTCCTGGGACGGCCGTGGGTCGAGTCCCCGATCGTCGGTTCAACCGGCGTTCGGGGCCTGCGGGATCGCGTCATCACAGGATGAGCGGTGGCTACCCTGGGCTGGTTCGGGAGGTGCATTCATGGTTTTCGACCATGTCGAGTTCGACGATCACGAGCGGGTCACGTTCGTCAATGATGTCGAGGTCGGGTTTCGGGCCATCGTGGCCATCCATCGCAGTCGTGGAACAACGGCCGGCGGCGGCGTCCGCTTCCGGCCCTACCCTAGTGACGACGAGGCCCTGACCGATGTCCTGCGGCTGTCCCGGGCCATGACCTACAAGATGGTCCTGGCCGGGCTGCCGGTGGGCGGAGCGAAGTCGGTCATCATCGGCGATCCCTCCCGGGACAAGACGCCGGAGCTCCTCGCCGCCTTCGGCCGCATCGTGGAGTCCCTGAACGGCCGCTACACCTGCGGACCCGACATCGGTACCGACGAACACGACATGGACATCATCGCCACCGAGACCGACTCTGTGGCCGGTAGGAGTTCACGGGCCGGCAGCACGGCACCGCCCACGGCCATCGGTGTGTTCCACGGGTTGCGGGCCACGGCAAAGGCCGTTTTCGGTTCCGATGACCTGAGCGGACGCCGCATCGCCATTCAGGGGGCCGGCGGTGTGGGATCGAATCTGGCTCGTCTACTGACCGAGGCCGGCGCCACGGTGCTGGTGGCAGACGTCAACGCCGATGCGGCCAGGGCGGCGGCCGACAGCAGCAAGGCAACGGTTGTCGACCCCGACGAGATCCTGTCGGCCGACGTCGACATCGTGTCGCCCAACGCGGTGGGCGCCGTGCTCGATGACAGCTCCATACTCACCATCCGGGCCAGAGCGGTCTGCGGCAGCGCCAACAACCAGCTGGCTCGCCCCGAGCACGCAGCGATGCTGGCCGACCTCGGCATCGCCTGGGCCCCCGACTATGTGGTCAGCTCCGGTGGAGCCATCGCCGGTGTCTGCGATGTCGGGGTCATCACCCCGGCCGAGCGTGACCGGAAGCTGGCCGCCGTCTACGACACGACACTCGAGGTGTTGGAGACGGCTATGGCCGAGGGCCGCTCCACCGACGCCGTGGCCGGCGAACTGGCTCGCAACCTGCTCGTCGGCTGACCGTCCTGGACAGGAGAATCGGGAGAGCGTGTGCCCATTCCGCTCTCGGTTTGGGCGCCGGCTGGTAATGGGCGAAGATGGACCTGGGTGAGCATTGAGCTCGGAGAAAGGTGGTCCATCGATGATCGACATCCACCACGGCCGTCCCAATCCTTTGGGGGCGTCGGTTGAGCCCGACGGGGTGAACTTCAGCGTCTTCTCCCGGAGCGCCGAGGCCGTGCAGTTGGCCCTGTACGACAGTGTCGACGACGCCGAGCCGAGGGAGCTGATCACGCTCGACCCCCACCATCATCGGACGTATCACTACTGGCACGTCTTCATCCAGGGGTTGGCGCCGGGGCAGCTGTATGCGTTCCGAGCCGAGGGGGCCTTCGATCCAACCGGGCGCCGGCGCTTCGATCACACCAAAACGCTGCTCGATCCCTATGGCCGGGCGGTCGCCATCCCCGCCCGGTACAGCCGCGCCGCAGCCGCTCGCCCGGGACCCAATGATCGCTTCGCCTTCAAGAGCGTGGTGGCGGATGTTGGTGCCTATGACTGGGAGGGCGACGAGCCTCTGCGATACCCGTTCACCCAGACGGTGATCTATGAGATGCATGTCAGAGGGTTCACGGCCCACCCCAACAGCGGGCTCGAACCCACCAAGCGCGGCACCTACGCCGGAGTGATCGAGAAGATCCCCTATCTGCAGAACCTCGGGATCACCGCAGTCGAGCTGATGCCGGTGTTCCAGTTCGACGTGCAGGACGCCCCTTCGGGCCTCACGAACTACTGGGGCTACGCCCCGGTGTCGTTCTTCGCTCCCCACAGCGGATACGCCTCCGTCGACGATCCGCTCCACATACTGGACGAGTTTCGGGACATGGTCAAGGCCCTTCACCGGGCCGGCATAGAGGTAATCCTCGACGTGGTCTACAACCATACGGCCGAAGCCGGGGCCGACGGCCCGACGATCAGTTTCCGCGGGCTCGAGAACCCGGCGTACTACATCCTGGAGAACGGCGGCGACTACGCCAACTACTCGGGCACGGGCAACACACTGAACGCCAACCAGTCGATCGTGCGGCGCCTGATCCTCGACAGCCTGCATTACTGGGTCGAACACATGCACGTCGACGGGTTTCGATTCGACCTTGCCTCCATCCTGTCGCGCGACGAGGACGGCCGGCCCCTGCCCAACCCACCAGTCCTGTGGGATATCGAATCCGACCCGGTGCTGGCCGGCACCAAACTGATCGCCGAGGCGTGGGACGCCGCCGGCCTCTATCAGGTCGGCAACTTCGCCGGTGACAGCTGGAAGGAATGGAACGGACGCTTCCGCGACGACGTCCGGGCCTTCGTCCGCGGCGATTCAGGCAAGGTGAGAGCGCTCGCCGATCGCCTCCTGGGCAGCCCCGACATGTACTCGGCGCGGCCGAGGGAGCCCGAGCGCAGCATCAATTTCGTGACAAGTCACGACGGGTTCACCCTCAACGACCTCGTGTCCTACGACCGCAAACACAACGAGGCCAATCTCGAGGACAATCGCGATGGCATGAACGACAACCTGAGCTGGAACTGCGGAGTCGAGGGCCCGACCGACGACCCTGCCATCGAAGCTCTGCGAGATCGCCAGATCAGGAACTTCCTTGCCATCACGATCCTGTCCCTGGGAGCGCCAATGCTGGTGATGGGCGATGAGGCTCGGCGAACCCAGGAGGGGAACAACAACGCCTACTGCCAGGACAACGAGCTCAGCTGGTTCGACTGGGATGCCACCGAACGGCATGCCGATCTCATCCGTTTCGTGCGTCTTCTGATCGAGATTCGTTTCCTACGCGAGTCGGTTCAGACGGATCACCATCTCACGCTTGCCGAACTGGTGGAACGGGCACAGGTTCGGCTTCACGGCATCACGCCGAGGGAGCCGGACCTGTTGTACCACTCTCATAGCCTCGCGCTTTCCGCATCCAACCTGTCCGGCGATCCGTTGATGTACTTCGCCATCAACTCCTACTGGGAGCCACTGAAATTCACGCTCCCCGACCTTCCCGATTGGGCCGGCTCGGGCTGGCGCCGGGTGCTGGACACCTCTTTGCCGGCTCCTCACGACGTCATCCTGCCCACCGAGGCACCTCGGGTGAAGTCCTCCGCCTACGATGTGGGACCGAGGTCGATCGTGGTCATGTTCGCCACCGGGCGACTTCCGGCCGGTGACGCCGCGGTGCCGGCGTGATGCATGGTCTGAGCCGAGTGCGGAGCGTGCTCAGCTTTCGACTCGGCTCAGCCGGCTGCGTGGAGGGTTGACGACAGATCGGACGAGGCGCTGGAGGCATCAAGGCCGGACCAGGTTGCACCGGACCACGTTGCACCCGACCAGGTTGCACCCGACCAGGTTGCACCCGACCAGGTTGCACCCGACCAGGTTGCACCCGACCAGGTTGCACCCGACCACGTTGCACCCGACCAGGTCGCCCCCGACCACGTTGCGCCCGACCAGGTGGCACCGGACCAGGTACCTCCCGACCACGTCGCACCCGACCAGGTACCTCCCGACCACGTATCGATCCCGTCCCACGACGTCATGCCCAGTGCCGGCACGTGATTCTGGGTCGGAGCGTCGGCTGCGCCGGCGCCGTTGTCCGCCGCGGTGTCGGGACGGACCTTGCCTGCTCCGTCGAGCAGCGTACTCCTTCGCTCGACGTCGTTGGCGTTCTGGACCAGCAGGTACTTGACCTGATCCGGGGTGAGCGACGGGTGGGCCGACAACAGCAGGGCAACCGAACCCGACATGACGGCTGCCGCTTGGGAGGTCCCGCTGCCCTTCATGAACCGGTCGTCGACGATCGCCTGCGGATTCTCCTGGTCCAAGGTCGAACCCGGAACTCGCAGGCTGACAATCGACTTGCCGGGGGCGACCAGGTCGGGAGCACGGCCGGCATTGCCACTGCTCGACCATGTGGCCACCCCATCACGGACCGCACGCCCGTTCAACGCTCCGGTGGCGATGACATAGGGTGAGACGGCGGGGCTGTCGAGCCCCTTGCTGCTGTTGGTTCGATTCCCGCCGGCAGCGACAACCACGATTCCGGCATCCCACGCTCGTTCGACCGCAGCGGCAAGAGGATCGGCGAGGCTGGACGGCACACCGTCTCGGCCCAGCGACAGGTTCAAGACCCGGATGTTCAGCCCCTCGGTGTTCCGGTGCTCGACCACCCACTCGATGGCGGCGATGACCTGGGCGATGTGGGTCTCACCGGTCGCCCCCGCCACCTTGACCGAGACGATCCGAGCGTCGGGGGCCATACCCTTGAAGCCCCCTTCAACGCCGTCGTTCCCGGCGATGATCCCTGCGATATGGGTCCCATGACCGAAGGTATCGAGGGTGGCCAGATTCTCGAGTTCACCCTCGTTCGACAGGTCCGGACCGTACAGAACCTTGCCTTCGGAATCCAGACCCTGGACCGGCGCCACCCCGGTATCGACGACGGCGACGTCGATCCCCTGGCCCGTATAGCCAAGGGCCTCCATCGGATCGGCTTCGAACTGACGGACAAGATCCATGGTGAGGCCGCCGGCGGCAGACCCGTCACTGCCGTGGTCGGGCTTGCCCAGGAAACCGACGGTGCCGCCGGCCTCGACCGTGTGATCGCTGCCGGTGCCGACCGGCGGTGCGACCAGGACCACTGCCAGCACGACCGCGGCCATGGTGGCAACCATGCCGAGGTCCCACGTGACGCTCTTGAGAATGCGAAACATCGAGAGTCCTTCCCGCCTGATCGGCCCCAAAAGGGAATTGATCGATCAGTGCTGGTTCCAGACGTCGGTTTCGCCACTCGCTCCCCGGAAGGCAAGGCGACCATGTACCGCCAACCGGATCAACGCTCCGTCTCGTACTGACTTTGCAGCAACAACGTCGGTGCAACGACCCTCCGTCTTGACCCCGATGGGCCGAACGATCCAGCAGACATCCCCCGATCACGCCGCTCTGGCAACCTCGGGCTCCTCGGCCGCCGTCGTCCGATCCGCCGTGACGAGCACGAGGATGCCGGGCAGTACCGCCAGGGTGGCAACCAAGGCCATGACGATCATCACCGCGGTCAGGAATCCGTAGGCGGCGAACAACGGCATGGGAGCGAACGCCAGGATCCCGAAGCCGACGGCCGAGCTGACCGCCGACGCCACGAGGGCCGTGCCGGTTCCCTCTTCGGTGGCCCGGACCGCCTCATGCCGGGATCGGACGATCCGAGTGTCGGAAATCACCCATTCTCGGCTGGTGACAACGACCATTGCGTGGTGCAAGGTGAAGACGTGGAAACAACCAGCCGAGTTGGATTGGTCCTTGCCGGTGCCGTGGCCCGGGGAGCCTACGAAGCCGGTGTCGCGTCGGTGTTGCTGCCGACGCTGGAGGCCCGTGGCGAGCGTCCTACGGTGTTCATCGGCACCAGTTCGGGTGCGATCAACGCCGCCTTTCTTGCCAGCAGGGCCGACATACCGGCCGATGCCGCCACCGAGGAGCTGGTCGAGTTGTGGGGCCGGATCCGGATCGGGGATGTCCTCAACGTCGTCTCGCCGAAACTGTTCAATCTGGCTCGGCGATCACAAGGAGGCATCCTTGACACCGGCCCGCTGCGTCGCACGATCAACGAGAGGATGGGCAGTTGGAGACGCATCGCCGACAACATCGACAACGGCGGCCTGAAGGCGCTGGGAATTGTGGCCACCGCCGTGGCCACCGGCCGCAGCACGGTGTTCGTCGCCGATGCCGTCCACAACAAGCCCGGCCGCTACGACCGCGATGACAAGAAGGGGATCGACTACATTCGTCCGACCGGAGGCATCACCGCCGACCACGTACTCGCCTCGGCCGCAGTTCCGACACTTTTCCCGCCGATCGAGTTGCGCGATGGGGTCGAAGCGGGTCTCTACGTCGATGGAGGGATGCGGCTCAACACTCCGATCAAGCCTGCGATCCGGTTCGGCGTCGACAATGTGGTGATCGTGTCGACCGATCCGGCCCGTCCGCCGCAACCGGTCGACAGCCATGGGGTCACCGAGCGCCCACCCGATTGGGACGACACCGTCCTGCAGTTCCTTCAGGCGGCCCTGGTCGATCCATTGGTGGAGGACATGTGGCGCCTGGCCCGGGTAAACACCCTTCTCGGTCACCGAACGGTGACGGTGGCGGGCGGGCCGGCCAAGAGGCCCATCGGGTACCTGTTCGTCGGGCCGGATCGAAGGGGCCGCCTCGGCGCGCTGGCGGCAGATGTGGCACCGACCGAGTTCACGACCAAACTGCTCCGCCACCTGCTCGGCGCCCAGCAGGACCAACAGCACGAGCTACTGAGCTACATGCTCTTCGAGCCCGAGTTCTTCGATCTGGCAATCGCCGAGGGCCGGCGCGACGCACGGATCGAACTGGCCCGGGTCGACACGCTGGACCGCCATTGGCGGACCGACCCGCTACCGGACAAGCCGGAGGAGATCGACGGCTCGGCAGACTAGCGCGTCAGATGACGCCCAACGTCTACAGGGTCCTCCTCCGTCCCCGGCGATGTCGTCGTCGAGTTCAACGCCGGGGCCTGCAGCGCAGTGGGGAACCAGCCCGACCACGACGAGATTGCTAGTGTGTGGGAGGTAGTGCCCTGCTCGCCGCCCCGGAAGCTGGACACGATTGGAGGGTGGGGAACCGATGGCCACCGGTGTGGTGCCACAGCTTGGAGGCAACGTGCCCGACGACGCACACCCGAGTGAGACGACGACGCCATCTGTTCTCGCCATCGGTGGCCACTCCCTGCTGGATCCTGACCTCCCACCCACGGTGGCCAACCAGATCGCCGTCACCCGGGAGGCGGTGAAGCCGATCGCCGATCTGATCGAACGGGGTGAGCACGTCGTCCTCACCCACGGCAATGGCCCTCAGGTCGGGTTCATGCAACTCCGGTCGGAGCTGGCCGCAGACACGGTGCCCGAGGTGCCGCTGGATTCCCTGGTCGCCGACACACAAGGGGCGATGGGCTACATGATCGAGAGCGCACTACGGGCCGAGCTGCGTCATCGAGGCGACGAATCCCACGTGGTCACCATCGTGACCGAGGTCGAGGTGAATCCCGACGACCCGGCGTTCCGCTCCCCCAGCAAGCCCATCGGTCGCTTCTATGAGGCAGCCGAAGCCGAAGTGCTGGCCCGAAAGCACGGTTGGCAGCTGATGGAGGATCCGAAGCGAGGTGTCCGACGAGTTGTCCCATCGCCCGAGCCGATCAACATCGTCCAGCTACCTGTGATCGAGCACCTGAGTCGGCTCGGCATCACCGTCATCTGCTGTGGTGGCGGGGGCATTCCGGTCAGCAAGACCGCCGACGGTCAGATCATCGGCCACGAAGCTGTGATCGACAAGGACATCGTCAGTATGCTTCTGGCCGTTCACCTGCGGTCCCGACGGCTCATCATCACCACCAGCGTCGACTACGTGTATCGGGACTTCTACAATGATGCCCCGGTGCCACTGCCGGAACTCAGCTACGACCAAGCCCGATCACTGGCCGCCGAGGGTCACTTCCCCACCGGCAGCATGGGACCCAAGATCAAGGCGGTCGTGGACTATCTGGCAGCCGTCGACGGAGAGGCTATCATCTGCCGCCCGGAGGACCTGGTCGACGCCTTCGATGGTCGGGCCGGCACTCATATCAGGAGGAACACATGAGCGAATCCCGGACCATTGCCGATCTGGACCAGGCCGGCCTCGACCTCATCTACGGCCAAAGCCTCCTCACCACCCAATCATGGTCGACGGCCCAGCTATCCGCCTTGGGTCGCGTGGCCCGGGCGCTGGCCGACCTCGACCGGCGGGGGGTCCGGACACCCCTGTGCCCTCTCGAACTGGCGTGGGCCGTGTTCTTCGATCAATCGACCCGGACCAAGAGCGCCTGGGCCGGGGCGGCGGCCAGACTCGGGATGCAGCCGGTGATTGTCGACGGTTCGTCAACCCAGGTTTCCCACGGGGAAACCGCAGTGGAGACCGGAGCCATGCTGGGCATGAACGCCCACGCCATGGGAATCCGCCACGACCTGATCCTGGGCGAGGGCAACACCTTCATCCAGGATGTCAAGACCGGCATCGACGGCTACCTGGCAGCCATCGATGACACCCGACAGGTGCCGGTCATCAACCTCCAGTGTGACGTTGACCATCCAACCCAAACCATGGCCGACCTGCTGTGGCTGGAGGATAATCTCGGCGATCTGTCGGATCGCAACATCACCGTCAGTTGGGCCTACTCGCCGTCCTACGCCAAGCCGCTGTCGGTTCCCCAGGGCCTCATCACCCTCCTGACCCGGTTCGGGGCCAACGTGACGCTGGCCCATCCTCCCGGCTACCGGTTGACCGAGGAGACCATGGTCGCAGCCCGGGCCAATGCGGCCGGCGGCGGGTCGTTCCGGGTGGTGGATTCCATGGACGAAGCCTTCGCCGGCGCCGACGTCGTCTACCCGAAGAGCTGGGGAGCCTATGACCTCATGCTCGAGCGGGTCGACGCCAATGCCAGGAATGATCGGGCCGAGATGGCGGCCATCGAAGATCGGGCCCTCGAGCGCAACGCCCAGTTCACCGAGTGGATCTGCGACGAACGGCGAATGGGGCTTACGAGGGATGGCGACGCCCTGTACATGCACTGCCTGCCGGCCGACATCGGCTCCGAGGTCAGTCCGGGAGTCATGGAACAACACAAGGTCAATGTGGCCCGACAGGCCAACTGGAAGGTATATGTGGTGATGGCACTCCTGGCCGGGGCCAAGGTCCGCAATCTGGCCGGGGAGCTGGCGTCGCTGAACTAGAGGCGTAGTGAATCGCTGGACATGAGGAGACCAAATGGCCGATATCCAACATGGCGCCGAGGTTGGCGTGCAAACCGCCGGCGCCGACCAACTCGACGCTCGCATCGCTGAACTCAGCGAGCTGTACCTGGATCTTGCCGTGGCCATCCTCAAGGAGGCCATTCGCCTACCGGCCGACCATGTGGACCGACCAGGTGACGAAGGCGGCGATTCGGCATGCGGCTTGAGCAATCATGAACAGCCCCGGCTGGAGTTCCTGAAGCAGACCATCATCGATGTCGGTGCGGTTCGGTTCCCGGAGGACGTCTGGTTCGACGACTATGGGAACCTGGTCTGGTTCGTCACCGATCCCGAGGACGGGGTCCACCCCGACGACAAGAAGGTGGTCTACTTCGACGGCCACACCGACACCGTCCAGGCCCTGCGGTCGACGTGGCGGGACAAACTCGTCGGCATCGATGCCTACGACGGTCTCGTCGACATCGAGGCCGTCGACCGCGACTTCCTCCGAAGCGAGCTGGGACACCTACCACCCGACGACGAGTGGGACCATCTGGTGTTCGGCCGGGGGGCGGCCGACCAGCTGAGCGGGGTCGTGTCCCAGATCGTGGCCACCAAGATCGCCCTGGAATTGGCGTCGGAGGGAGCCCTGCAGGGGGTGATCATTCGGGCCTACGGCACCGTCTGCGAGGAGGACAACGACGGTGGGGGCCCGATGTATGTGGTGAGAGAAGTGCTCCCCGGGGCCGGTCCCGCCCTGATTCCCGACGTGGTCATCCTCACCGAGGGCACCGGCGACGCCCACAAGGGAGCACTGGGCATCTACCGGGGCCAGCGGGGTCGAATGCAGATCGAGGTGACGGTCACCGGCCGGTCCTGCCACGGCTCGATGCCATGGGAGGGGCTGAACCCCCTCGAATACGGAGGGGCCATCATCGCCGAGGCGGCCGGCCGCTATGACCGGGGCGAAGGATTCCTGGACGATCCCTTCCTGGGCGGGGGGACACGAACGGCGTCATGGTCGCGGCTCGACACGCCCAGCGATTGTGCCGTGCCGGACCGGTTCACCTTCCGCTTCGACCGGAGGCTCACGGTCGGCGAACTGCCGTCCCAGGCCCTGGCCGACATCGAGTCGCTCGAGACGGTCCAGGCCGCCCGCAACGCCGGGCTGACCGTCGACGTGTCGGTTCCCGTCTACCGGGAGCCGACCTGGAACGGCTACGTGTTGGGCAACGAGCAGATCTACATGGGTTGGGCCACCCCGCCCGATCACCCGGCCATCGAGACCGCGGTCGCCGTCTACGAGTCGGTGGTGGCCCCCCAGATCACGGAGTCCTCGGTCGACGGCGGCGGTTTGCGCTCCGAGGCCCGCGTCGATCGCTGGATCTTCTCCACCGACGGCGTCGGCTTCCCCATTCCCGACGATGACGCCACCATCGATGTGGCGACCGAGAAGCAATGGATCTCCCAGGGTGGGTTCAAGCACCCGGCGATGTTCGGATTCGGCGCCGGCATCGAACAGAACACACACAAGGTCGGAGAGTGCGTCGACACCCGCGAGTTGCGGCTGGCCATCGCCTTTCTGGCCCGGTTCCCCAGCGCCTACGCCCAGACCCCAAGACCGGCCTGATTCCGGCGGCCCTGCCGGTCCTGGCTGCATCGCCTGGAGCTCCACGACGCCTGGGTTTGTGGGACGAATGCCCCTACCGGCGGCGATGGGGGGAGCTTTACGCTACGAACATGGCGACCAGGGCGCCTTGGGTTCAATCTCGTCCCGACGAAGCGCCGGAGACCAAAGGCCACGGGACGGCGGGAGGGGTGGTCTACCGCGTCCCCGTCCTCGATCACTACCTCGTTTACGCGCCCCTTCATGGGCTGACTGCGGTCGTCAACCGCGCCGGGCTCGACGCCATCCGCTTCGGACTGGTCGGGGGGCGTCTTCCCGCCGATATCGCCAGGATCGTCGAGGTCCTTCTCTCGCCAGGCCGTGAGCCGATCCGAATCCCGACCGGGCCCGTGCGTCGTCCGTTGTTCCTCGGGATCATCCCCACACGCGGCTGCAACATGGCCTGTGCCTACTGCGCCTTCGGTGGCACCCTCGACAGCTCGGGGATGACTCCTGACACGGCGAAGGCAGCCGTCGATGCGTACTTCGGTCTGTTCAACGGATCTTCCGATCCCCATCGAGAGATTCACTTCTTCGGTGGCGAGCCCCTCTTCCGACCGAGCCTCGTCGATTTCGTGTCCGGCTACGCCCGGTCGATCGCCGCCCGGGATGGCCTGGTCCTGCACCTCGAGATCTCCACCAATGGCCTCTGCAGCCCGAGCCGGGCCAGATTCATGGGTGAGCAGCTCGACACCGTCGTGCTCTCCTTCGACGGTCCGGCGGCCATCCAAGACAGGAACCGGCCCGCCCCCGGTGGCCGGCGAACATTCGAACCGGTCATGCGGACGGCCCAAATCATCTCCGACTCCTCGGCGGAACTCGTGATCCGCTCATGCGTAACCCAGGAGTCGCTTCCGCGGCTCCTCGACTGGGCGGACATCCTCGCCTCACGACTGCGCCCGGCAACCGTCTGCTTCGAACGCCTGACCACCACCTCGCACTCCGAGGCGGCCGGACTCCGGGCCCCCGATCCGTGGGAGTTCGCCCGGCAGGTGGTGGCCGCCTCGCGCCTTCTCACACGACACGGGATCACCGCCGTGACCTCCACAACGGACACGAGCCGCATCGTCGCCACCTGCTGCCCCGTGGGGCAGGACGCCCTCATCGTGTCCGCCGACGGAGCCGTCGATGCCTGCTACCTCCTCGAGGATCAGTGGCTCCGGAAGGGCCTCGACCTTCGGTTGGGCCGGCTCGATCCGGCGGCCCCGGCCTTTGTTCTCGACGCCGACGCCGTCGATCGCCTGCGGGGTGTTGCGGCAACCCATCCCCGTCGCTGCGAGGGGTGCATCAGCCACCTGCACTGCGCGGGCGGCTGTCACGTGGATCATCAAGCCGCCACCACCGACTCCGGCTACGACGACCTCTGCATTTCCACCCGGGTCATCACCATTGCCCAGCTCCTCGACCGCTGCGGTCAGGCCGGTCTGGCCGACGCCTGGCTCGACCGGAGATCGGATCTCCGCGTCTCGGTCCTCCAGTCGTCCGATCTCCTGGAGGAGATGGCGCCATGACCACCACCTCCGACGGCATCGTGCTCGGCCCGGCTCCCGGGCTCCGGTGGGTCCTGGATGCCGGGTTGGTCACGATCGTTCCGGACAACGGTCCGACACATCTCCTCACCGGGCTCGACGCCGCAATCTGGGGCTGGATCGCCGCCGGGGTACACGCTCAGCTGGTCGAGTTCGTGGCCCGGATCATGGACGCCGGACCGGAGGAGGCCGCCAACATCCTCGCCGCGTGCCTCACCCGGTGGCTCGACTTGGGCATCTTGGTGCCGGCCCCCGGATCCGGGGTGGACCGTGGCTAACATCTCCGTCTCCGCCCGGTGCAACCTACGGTGCCGCTATTGCTTTGCCGCACCAGCCATGGCGGCGGTCCCACCCCCGGAGCAGTACCTCGACCTGGGCGAGTTCGAGCGCCGACTCGATTTCCTCGAGCGCTCCGGCATCAGCGAAGCCCGCCTGATCGGTGGGGAGCCCACCCTGCATCCGCAGTTCCCCGAGCTCGTGACGCGGGCCTTAGAGCGCCTCGACCGGGTTGTGGTCTTCACCAATGGCTGCATTCCAGACCGCTCCATGAAGATCCTGATGGATCTCGACCCCGACCGCTGCACCGCACTCGTCAACATGACCACGTACGACGGAGACGGGATCGGTCCGTCCGTACACGATCGTCGAGCGCGGACCCTGTCGTTCTTGGGTCCACGAGCCCTGGTCGGCATCACGCTCGTTGAGCCGGTCGTGGACTACGACTGGCTTCCCCCGCTCATGCAGGATGCGGGGTGCCGCCCGGCGGTGCGGATAGGGCTCGGCCAGCCCGTCAACGGCGGATCGAACGACTTCCTTCATCCGAAGCAGTATGTCCGTACCGGAACGGAGATCGTGCGTTTTGCGTCGCGTACGGCAGGCCGCGGGATCCGTCTCGAGCTGGACTGCGGGTTCGTCCGCTGCATGTTCTCCTCTGAGGCCCTGGCGAAGCTCGAGCAGCTCGGTGCCGATGTGGGATGGCACTGCGGACCGGTCTGCGACATCGACGTCCATGGTCGGATGATCCATTGTTTCCCGCTGGCCGCGATGTCGGGAGTCGAGGCGGAAACCAGCCTGGATGCCACGGGCATCCGTCAGCTGCTCGCTACGCAGCTGGCCCCCTATCGAAGTGTCGGGGTCTACCGGCAATGCTCCAGGTGCCGTTTCCTCGCCCGTGGCGAGTGCACCGGAGGCTGCCGCGCTGTGGCACTGTCCCGCCTCCAGCGAAGCGAGTTTCGTGTGATCGTGCCAGGAAAGCCCAACTCAACGCAATCGACCACCGCCCCCGTTCGAAGTACAGGAGGAATCCGATGACCAGCCTGAGAGAGTCACCGAGAGCAGACGAGTCTGAGGGCGATGACAGCCCCCGTGTGTACGCCGTGTCCATGGAAAGCGGTCGGGCCAGGTTCGACCGGCGCACCTTCATCGAGATGGCTACGACGGGCGCCGTCGTGGTAGCCGCAGAGGCCTGCAGCGGGGGCGACGACGACCGTACGGCTTCGGTAGATGCCGCCTCGACCACGACTAGCCCACCACCCGACATCTTCGAGGATCAGTTCGACGAAGCACTCGGCGACGGATGGAGGTGGCGATCCGAGGACCCGGACCTCTGGAGTCTGACCGCCACCCCGGGATGGCTTCAGATCACCGCAGTGGAAGCAGCCCAGAATGTGCTGGTCCGAGATGCGCCGCAGGACCCGTACGAGGCAACCACCGCACTGCGGTTCCGACCGACGAGCAACTTCCAGTTCGCCGGGCTGATCGTGAGCCCGGACGAAACCAACTTCCTCCAGCTCGGGCGTGCCTACTGCGATCCCGCAGACGTGCCCGACTTCTGCGTCGGCGACGGCGTGTACCTCGACAACGTCAGGACAATGAGATGGTCGCCTCATCGACCGTCGAAATCTCGCCCGACACCGAGGTCGTGTACCTGCGATTCATCGTCGACGGCGATTCCTACGCCGGCTACGTCAGCGAGGATGGCGAATCGTGGACGCTAGTCGGCGAGCACACACGATTCTTCACCGACACCGAAATCGGACTTATCGCACACCAGGCCACCGAGGAACCCGCTGTCGCCGAGTTCGACTACATCACGGTCACGTCGCCATCCCGGGCCGCGACCACTACAAGCACCACGAGCACCACGACCACGACCACGACGACGACCACGACGAGCACCACGACCACGACGACCGTGCCGCCCCGAGAGGGGACGGTGCCGCCCGGGGAGAACGGGATCGAGCTCGACATCGACGGCCGGACCTTCACCCTGCCCTGCGGATCCCCCATTCCTGCCGGGGCGACGTGCACCTGCAACTGTGTCGATGTGCCGTCCTGCAGTTGTGTCGGTGACACGGGGTGTTCCTGTGTGGGAGACAGCTCGTGCGCTACTGTCAGCCACTACTGGTACCCGAATTGAGTGGCCATGAGCTGCGACGAGCCAACCAGTTGGGCCATCCCCATTGACGACGAAGATGACAAGTACATCGTCTACCAACCCCTCGCCGGCGTGGCCTTCGTCGCCAACGGAGCCCTTGCCCGGCTCGCCTGCAACGAACCATCGGACAGCGGCGCAGCACGGTCTGTGAAAGCGGAGGAGTTCCTTGCTGCCATCGGCTTTCGCGCCGGGGAACGGGACTGGCGGCCCGCCCGTCCCGACGACGTGCCGCGCTCGGCTGTCCTGCTCACCACCAACGAGTGCCAGCTCCGCTGCACTTACTGCTATGCCTCGGGCGGGGACGGACCGACGCAGGAGTTGTCAATAGATCGGGCTCGGACGACGATCGATGCCGTCGTCAAGGCGGCCATGGCGGCAGGCCGGCGACACTTCGACGTCTCCTTTCACGGTGGCGGCGAGCCGACGCGGGCCTGGGAACTCATCCGGGCCGCCACCCAGTACGCCCGTGAGCAACCAATCGAGGCCACCATCACATTGACCTCCAACGGGATGTGGAGCGCGGCCCAGTGCCGCTGGATCGTCGGCCATATCGACGGCATCACGATCTCGCTGGATGGAACACCGACCACCCAGGACCGCAACCGTCCGCTGCGCACCGGTCACGGCTCATCGACCGTTGTCATGCGCAACCTGGACGCGCTCGGTCGGGCGAGCAAGCGGTACGGCATCCGGATGACCGCAACCAAGCCGTGGCGTGACCTGGCCGACGACGTGGCCTATCTGCTGGCCCACACCAGCTGTCGCCTGCTTCGGGTGGAACCGGCCTTCAACCACGACCGCGGGGAACACCTCGAGCCGGACACCCAGGATGCCGCCGACTTCGCCGACGCCTTCCTTGCCGCGTGGGACGTGGCGCAATCGGTCGGCGCCAGGCTGGTGTACACGGGTGCCGATGTGTCGGCGGCCCGGTCGGTCTTCTGCTCCGCCCCGTCCAACGCGCTCATCGTGACCCCGACCGGCGACCTCGTGACCTGCTACGAGGTTACCAACGGGTCACATCCACTCGCCGAAATCTCGACGATCGGCCAGGTGGATCCGGGGTGTGTGCAAGTCAGCACCGCCGGCCGCAGCGAGTTGCTAGCGATGATTGCCGACCGCCGAACGGCGTGTCGGGACTGCTTCTGCTACTGGACCTGTGCCGGTGATTGTTATGTACGCTCCTTCCGCCCCGGTCCGGACGGCCACCTGGCTTGCGGAACCACCTGCAAGCTCAACCAGACACTGACCTCCGCGGTACTTCTACGTCTGATCGCCGAGGGCGGGGGCGTCTGGAAGCGCTCGACCACCCCGTTCGTCCGATCCGACCGACAGGCGGCGTTGGCCGCCGCTCCCAGCCGTAAGGACTGAATCAGCCATGGTCCGCACCGTTGACATCCGAAGTCCCGTCGACGGGCCGAGCGCGGATGGGACGCTGCGGTTCCGCTTCACCCGCCGCCAGTTGCTGTCCGAGGCAGTCACATGGTTGCAGGTGACAGCCGAGGCGACGCCCGATCGGCCGGCCCGTCGGCTGGGTGATTTGCGGACGTTGGCCGATGCCGAGCTGGCGACCATTCGACCCAGGATCGCTCCCGGATGCGCCATCACGGTCAACCACGGTTGGGTACTCGCTCGTCCGGCCGGCGCCGGCGCCGGCGAAGCCATCCCGCTCACCTCCACCTCAGGCCCGACTCTCACCGTCTTCAATGCCATCAACGGGATGACCACGATCGCCCAGATTGCGGCTCGCGTTGCAGCGGAAACCGGCTGGGCCGACGCCGACGCCTTCGCCTTTTGCCGGAACACCATCCTGCACTTCGTCGGCCTGCGAGTTTGCATCCCAGCCGACAAGGACTGAGACGATGACAGCCACCACGTTCGAGCCCATCTGCGACGAGCTCCCGATCTTCCGCCTCGATGAGGACGATGACGTGCTGTTCTACACGCCCGGCTATCTTGTCGTCGTCGACGGTGGCCAGGCAGAGCTGTTTGCGGCCGCCCTTCGCCGAGAAGATCAGGAAGGCGAGGCCGGCGTGCTGCGGCAGCGGGCCTCCGAAGCGGTGACCGCCCTGGCCGACTGGTCCACCCGGCCCTTCGATCCGCTTTGCCTGACGCTCTTCCTCCACGATGGATGCAACCTGCGCTGCGCCTATTGCGTCTCGAACCCTCGTCGACGGCCGACCCAACGGATCGCGCTCCGCGACATCCGGTCCGCCGCCTCGCTGGTTGTTGACGCCTGCCGCCGACACAGAGTGCCGATGACCCTGGTCTGCCACGGCGGAGGCGAGCCCACTCTGGATCCCGGCTATCTGTTCGCGGCGGTCGGAGCCGTGGAGGCAGTCGCGGCGGCCCAAGGCGTTCCGATGATCTGCTACCTGGCAACCAATGGCGTGATGTCCGAACGGGTGGCGGGCGCGGTGGCACAACGATTCGATCTCATCGGCCTGTCGTGTGACGGCCCGGATCCGATTCAAGCCACCCAGCGGCCGCTCCGATCGATGCGCTCGAGTACCCCCTTCGTCGAGTCGACCGCCGACGTCATCCATGAAGTCGGAACGCCGCTGCACGTGCGCACCACCGTCCTCCCCGAGACCTATGAGTTCCTCACGGAAATCACCGAGTACCTCTGTCGCCGGCTACGCCCCGTGCAGCTCACGATGGAGCCCGTCTACGTCGGCGGGCGGGCCACGCAGGCCGCCTGCCCCACCCTCGACGATGCGGTGCCAATGGCTGAGGCCTTCCTGGCGGCGGAGGCGATCGCCCGATCCCACCATGTACGGTGGGAGACCACCGGGAGTCGTCTGGGCGAGGTCCACGGCGCGTACTGCAACGTCTTCAGGAACGTGCTCAACCTCGTTCCCGGCGGTGTCGCCACCGCCTGCTTCAAGACCCAGAACACCGTGTCGACGATGGAGCAGGGCGTGGCCATCGGTGCACCCTCACCGGACCGTCGGCGCTTTGTGGTGGATGAGGCCGGCGTCGAAGCGCTACGCGCAGTACTCGATCCCCGCTCGGGCTGTGACGGGTGCGTCAACTGCTTCCACTGTGTCCGTACCTGCCCCGACCAGTGCCCGGCGGCAGGCCCCGTGACACGTGACTCGTTTAGGTGCCGCTTCCAGCAGGCGATGACGATGGGGCGTTTGCGCAGCGCGGCCGCCGGTGTTAAACGCACCGATGGCGCTCCGAGGGGGATCGCGTTGTGACCGCAGCCGACCTCCTCGATGGCCTGCTGGCCGAGCTCCCTCCCGAGATTGATCCTCTACCCATCGCTGCGCAGTGCGCCGCGTTGGGGCCACCGTTCACGGTGGACGACTGGGTGATCCCCTTGCCGGTCTGGGCCACCCGGGCCTTCGATGACGGGCCGGATGCTGCGTGGCAAACCCTTCGCCACGACCTCTCATCGGCCACGACCACCACGCCAATGTGCATCTATCTTCATGTCCCGTTCTGCGCCGGCAAATGCGACTTCTGTGACTGCTACTCGTTCGCGATGCGGTCGCACGCTCAGACCACGATGGACCGCTTCCTCGACACGCTGCTGCGGGGAGATCGCCGCCTGGAGCGCAGTGGGTCAGCTGGCCGAGCGCCCAGTGTCGACCGTCCACCTCGGCGGGGGCACCCCGACTCACCTGGGGCCAGCACGGCTTCGGTGCCTCTTCAACGAAATCCGAGGATCGTTCACACTCTCGCCCGACACAGAGCTTGCCCTCGAGACAACCGTCGGAGGTCTCACCCCGGCGATGGTCGACACGATGCACGAACTCGGCATCCGGCGCCTTCACCTCGGCATCCAGAGCCTCGACGACGAAGTCCGGCGACTGATCGGCCGTCGCTCTCCTGCGGCTGCCGTCCGGAGCACAGTCGACGCCGCGCTGTCGATGGACTGGATCCTCAGCGTGGATCTGATCTGCGGGCTTCCCAACCAGTCGAACCGCAGCTTCCTGGACGACATCGCGAGTCTGGCGGCTGCCGGAGTTGACGGCTTCTCGCTGTACGAACTCCTCGTGTACCCCCAGAACCGCCTCTGGGCGCAGGCCCACGGCATTGGCGACGGGCGGCGGAATCACCTCCCGAACTACGTGACGTTCCTCGCCGGCGCACAGATATTGGAGGCGGCGGGCTTCCGCCGGAACACCTTCAACCACTGGGCCAACCGTCGCGACAGGAATGTGTACTTCACCTTCCCGACTCGCGGCGAGGATCTGCTGGCCGTGGGCCCTATCGCCGATGGCGCCTTTGGTGATTACCACTACCGACATCCTCGGTATGCGCCGTACCTTCGCGGCTGCCGGCACGACGGTGTAGGGCTCCAGGGCGGCATGCGCCGCACCGCTCGAGAGAGCGAGCTACACCCCCTGATCACAGCGATCCTCTCGGGCCGGATCCCGCCGGACACGGTTGCGGCGATTGACCGCGTAGCCCCGGGCGAGGCGATCACCCGCCTCTGGCGTGAATGCCGGCTGGTCGAGGACGGCCCCGACGGAGCGATGACCCTTACCGCCAGCGGATCATGGTTCACCGGCAACATGGTGAAGAGTCTGATCAACCGCTATGACCTGGCGATGGTGGCTGACCACCGGGTCGAGCAGGCCTGAACCGACGTGGCTGCCTCGACCCTACGGCTCGGAGCGCTCGTTCGTGGTAGCGCCACGCCTCGATGGTCATGGACAGCTTCCTTCCAGCGACCGCTTCAGGAGACAGCCGTGGCCTCTATTCGGCCTCCCTACTCTCCCCTCCCTACTCTCCGTCGATCATGTCGAGGATCCGTTCCGGGGTGGCGGGAAGGCGACGGACCCGCACGCCGTGCTCGCGCAGCGCATCGTCGATTGCGGCGGAGATGGCGGCCGGGGCCATCATCCGGCCACCTTCTCCTCCACCCTTGATGCCGTGAGGGGTGTAGGGCGAAGGCGTTTCCTGGTGGCCGATCTTCAGCTTCGGCACGTCCATCGACGTGGGGATCACGTACTCGGCAAAGCTCGGCGTGCGGAGCGTGCCGTCGCTGTCGTACACGAACTCCTCGAGGATCGACGTTCCGATCCCCTGGGCCGTACCTCCCACGATGTGTCCACACAACGACCGGGGATTGACCATGGTCCCGCAGTCGTGGACGGCGGTGTAATCGAGGAAGTCGACCTTCCCGGTCTCGACATCCACCTCGACGACGGCGATGTGGCATGCGTGGCCCATGAACGGGTAGAAGACACCCAGATCCGAGCGGTCGTCACTTGGCATCGTGGTGTAGGGATGGTCATAGACGTGGCTTGCCTCGAGTCCACTTTCGATCTCATCGGGCAATCCGTGCTTGAACAGGTGGGCCTGTATGGCGATGTCCGCCATCTCCATGCGGGTGGAGGGCGATCCGGCGACCTGAAATCCGCCATTGGCCCATTCCATGTCATCGGCGTTCGCCTCGAGTAGGTGGGCTGCGATGGTGGCTGCCTTGGTCTTGATTTTCCGACTCGCTGTTTCAACCGCCCCAGCAATCATCACGGTAAATCGGCTTCCACCCGGACCGGTGGCGGGAAGGCCCTGGTTGGAGCCGGCGTACACCACGTTGACGGTGTGGGGGTCGACGTCGAATTCCTCTCCCACCAACTGGGCCACCATCGTTTCTGGGCTGTTCCCCCACATGGCGCACGAATACAGCGTCGCGGTGATGTTCCCCATGGCGTCCACATCGAGCGTGACGCTTTCGGGCATGCTGGACACCGGAGCCGCCGGCTCGTCGAACCAGAACCAGAACTCGGTGGCGCTGAACACGCTCCGTTCCTGGCACGTGCAGATTCCGATTCCGACGTGGCGACCGTCGGCCCGAGCCTCCTCCTGCTTCTTGCGCCAGCCGGCATAGTCGGCAAGCTCCAGCGCCGTGTCGAGCACCCCGGCGTAATTGCCGCTGTCGTAGACGTTGCCGGTGGGAATGAAGTAGGGGAACTGGTCGGGGTCGATGAAGTTCCTGCGGCGTAGCTCGGCCGGATCCATGTCGAGTTCGACCGCAGCCAGATCGACCATCCGCTCGATGGCCCAGTTTCCCACCTCGGATCCGAATCCCCGGTACGCGCCCTGCTGGCACTTGTTCGTAAGGACCGCGGTGACGTCGTAGAAGACGCTGTTGATCTTGTAGGGACCGGTGACCTGGGCGAGCACGTTGCCATGGTGCCCAACGCCGAATTGGATGTAGGCGCCGTAGTCTTCCACCGTCTTGACCTTGATGCTCTTCATGGTGCCGTCGTTCATCACCGCCAGCGAGACCTCATAGCGGCGATCCGACCCGTGATGGTCCCCGTTGGAGATGTTCTCCAGCCGATCTTGCATGAATTTCACCGGACGGCCGGTGACCCGGGACATCATCCCGGCAATGGCGGGTGTCTTGACCTCCCACAGCTTGGATCCGAAACTGCCTCCGGCCGAGGCCGGGTGCATGTCCAGTTTGTTGCTGGGGATCTTCAGGGTTCCGGCCAGCATGAAGAGGTAGGAGGTGAAGCTGAGCGAGTTGGCGTGGATGGTCATCATGCCGGATCCGATGTCGTAGTCGGCCACGGCCCCCACGGTCTCCAACGGCTGTCCCCCCGAACGGCCCCAGTGGAGCGTGTCGGTGATCACGCGGTCGGCATTGGCGAAGTCGTCGTCCACATCACCAAAGGTGAACTCGCGATGGAATGCGACATTGCTCCCCAGCGATTGGTGCACCAGCGGCGCGCCGTCCTTCATCGCCTCCATGGGATCGACGATGGGCTCCAACGGTTCGTACTCCACCACGACGAGCCCTGCTGCGTCCTCCGCAATGGCCCGGGTTTCGGCGGCGATGGCAACCACGCCCTCACCGTCGTAGCGGACCTTGTCGAGCGCCAGGCAACGCCACGGGTGATTGGCCGGATCGGGACCGAAGTCGGGCAGAGGGTCGCACAACTCGGCGGCCTGGGCACCGGTGACCACTGCCACCACGCCTTCAAGTGCTTCAGCGGCCGAGGTGTCGATGCTCACGATCCTGGCGTGGCTGTAGACGCTGCGAACCAACGCCACTTCGAGCATGTTGGGCAGTACAAGGTCATCGATGTAGCCACCTCGACCAAGCAGGAACCTGCGGTCCTCGAGTCGAGGGATCGACTTGCCGATCCACGTCTTGTCCTTCTTGTGGTCTCGAACGATTGGTGCGGTCATTGAGTGCTCCCTTTCTGGGCGATCATTGCTTCTCGGCAGGGTTTCATTTCATGGCCGAGGCAGCGTCTACGACCGCCTCCACGATGTACTGGTATCCGGTGCATCGGCAGAGGTTGCTCGCCACACCTTCTCGTGCCTGTTCCTCGTTGATGTCGGGGTTCTCGCGGATCAGTTCGACCGTCCGCATCAGCATCCCCGGTGTGCAGAACCCGCACTGCAGACCCTGCTTCTGCCGGAACGCCTCCTGGACGGGATGGAGGTCGGTCCCGGCCAGTCCTTCGACCGTTTCGACACTTGCGCCGTCGGCCTGCACGGCAAACATGAGGCAGGAGCGTGCACTCTGGCCATCGACCAGAACGGTGCATGCTCCGCAGGCACCCTGCTCGCACCCGAGATGTGTCCCAACCAGCGTGAGGTGCTTGCGCAGATAGTCAGCCAGTGAGAGTCGCGATTCGACGTCCGACTCGATCTCCTGACCGTTGACGGTAAGAGTAATGTGGTGCGTTGCGGTCATGATTGGCCTCCTGTGCGACTGAGTGCAGTGGCCAGCGCACGCCGGACCATTGCGGTGGCAACCTTCTTGCGGTACTTCTGGGATCCGAACACGTCGGAGAACGGTTCGAGGTTGGCGGTGGCGATTGCGGCGATTTCGGCAATCGTGTCGGTAGTCGGAACCTGTCCGACGAGGTTTGCCTCGGCCTCTGATGCCCGGATCGGCGTGCCGGCCACGCCGCTCATTGCGATCGAAGCCCTTGCCACCGCCTCGCCGTTCATCTCGAGCAGAACGGCCGCAGTGACGACCGGCCAACTCTCATAACTGTGACTGAATTCCTCGAAGGCGTATCCGGTCCCGTCGGGCCAGACATGGAGCCGCACTTCGCGAGCCAATTCATCATCCTCCAAGGCCGTCATGTAGGAACCCTGAAAGAAGTCTTCAGCGGGGATGGACCGGGTTCCGTCTGCTCGTTGGGCCACGACCGATCCTCCGTGGGCGAGGAACGCCGTTGGGATCTCGGCGCTGGGATCGGCGTGGGTGATGCTCCCGACCACGGTGCCCCGGTGCCTGATGGGAACCTGGCCGGCTCTGCCGATGGCAGCGGCCAGGAGTGGCGCCTTGGCCAGGACGGTGGAATCGTGTTCCACCGTCCATTGCCGTGCTCCTGCTCCGATGACCACCGAACCGTTGTCGCTGGAGGTGAACGACAGGTCTTCCGCCCGGCCGATGTCGATGAGATGGCTGGCCGACGCGAGTCGAATGGACAACATCGGAATCAGACTCTGTCCCCCCGCCAGAATCCTGGAATCCGAGCCGAACTCTCGCAATGACTCGGCTGCGTGGGCCGATGACTCGGCTCGGACGTATTCGAATGGCGGTGCTTTCACGGCACCTCACCCCCTATGGGTTGTTGAATTGAACGGAACTCTTCTTCTGGACTTCGCCCTGTTTCTACGACTGCGTCAGACTCCAAGTGGGCGCCCACCGTCCACGGGAACGGTGGTTCCCGTCGTCATCGGGAGATCACGAACCACGGCGGAGACTGCGGCGGCCACATCGTCGCCCGACGCCAAGCGGCCCAGTGGCGTTACCGCCTTTTGCCCATCGACCACGCCCTCCGGCATCGAGGCTGCGTAGTCCCCCTGCACCCATCCCGGCGAGACCGACATGACCCGAATCGCAGGCGCCAGTGATCGGCCCAGCGATCGGGTCATACTGTCGAGCGCCGCCTTGCTGGCGCAGTAGGCGACGTTGGACCCGAGCCCCAGAACCGCGGCGACCGAAGAGATGTTGACCACCACAGGGGCAGGGGCGGATTCGAGGAGCGAACGGAACGCTCTGATCGTGGCGAACGGGCCCCGCCAGTTCACTGCGAAGATCCGGTCGATGAGTTCATCGTCGAGGTCGTCCAGCTCATCGTGGGCGACCGGCTTGGTGACACCGCCGCAGTTCACGAGCACATCCACCTGGCCGAAGTCGGACCGGATCTTGGCCGCAACCGAAGCCAGGGCGTCGGAGTCGGTGTTGATGATCTGCAGTGCCGTGTGGGGACGCCCTCCCAATTCGCTCACAAGCGTCTCGGCCCGCTCGCGGTTGGAGGCGTAGCCAACCACCACGGCGTGGCCGTCGGCAGCCAGGCGGCGACAGATGGCGCGACCGATCCCCCCGCTCCCGCCAACGACGACGGCGACCGGAGCGGCGGTCGCACTCACGAGCCGGTTCCATACCGCTCCACGCGGATATCGGCCTGGGCCTTGTGGCCATCGAAGTTCTCGATCGCACAGAGCCGGGAGCAGTACTCCCCCACCAACGCGCTGGCGGCGTCGGATTCGACCCGCTGATAGGTGCAGGTCTTCAAGAACTTCCCGACCCAGAGGCCACCGGTGTAGCGAGCCGCTCCCTGTGTGGGCAACGTGTGGTTGGTACCGATTGCCTTGTCTCCGTAGGCGACATTGGTGCGGGGGCCCAGAAACAACGCTCCGTAGTTCTGCATGTTCTCATAGAAGAACTGATCGTCGTTGGTCATGACCTGCACGTGCTCCGAGGCGATTTCGTCGGCGACCTTCAGCATCTCGACGTTGTCGTCGCATACGATCACTCGGCCATGGTCACGCCAAGCAGGCCCGGCCGTGTCGGACGTGCGGAGGCTTTCCAACTGTCGGTCGACCTCGACGATCGTCGACCTACCCAACTCCTCCGAGGTGGTGAGGAGTATCGCCGGCGACGTTGGGCCATGCTCGGCCTGACCGAGCAGATCGGTTGCGCACATCTCGGCGTCCACGGTGTCATCGGCGATGATCAGCGTCTCGGTCGGGCCGGCCAGGAGGTCGATTCCCACCCTTCCATACAGCTGGCGCTTCGCCTCGGCCACGTAGGCATTTCCCGGGCCGACGATCATGTCGACCGGAGCCATCCCTGCCCCGTACGCCATGGCGGCCATGGCCTGGATCCCGCCCAGCAGGTAGATCTCATCCGCTCCGGCCAAGGCCATGGCGGCGACCGTTTCGGCCGGCACCTTGCCATTGATGGGAGGTGTGCAGGCGATCACCCTCGGGCAACCGGCAACCTTGGCCGTCAACACGCTCATGTGGGCCGATGCCACCATCGGGAACTTCCCACCCGGCACGTAACAGCCGACATTCTCCACCGGGATGTGCCGATGCCCGAGAATCACTCCGGGGAGCGTCTCCACCTCGACGTCGGTCATGGAGGCGCGCTGCACTTCGGCGAAATTGCGGATCTGCGTCTGGGCCCACTTGATGTCGTCGATGACGTGAGGGTCGACGCCCGCCATGATGTCGTCGATCTCTTCCGCCGACAGGCGGAAGGACGCCGGTGACCAGTTGTCGAACTTCTCCGACAGTTCGCGCACCGCCTGCTCGCCGCGCTCGTGCACGTCGGCGAGTATCCCCCGTACCATCGACCCGAGCTCGAGATCCTCACCGTGGGCCGACTTCGATGCGGCATCCTTCAGCAGTTTCATGACATGGCCTCCGCTGTAGCGTGCTCCACGAGAACGTGGCCCGAACAGGCTCGATCGGGGCACTGGTAGCGGCGCCGATGAGCAAGACGTGGTGCAAGTGTATACGTATACTAGATCCTAGGTGTATACGTATACTAGAATCAAGTGGACAAACAGCCACGACGACAACGAAGCGCCCAAGGGGGACCCCACCGTGACGACGATCATCGACCTTTCACAGGACATCTACGAGACCATGATGGTGTACCCCGGGCACCTCAAGACCGTGCAGTTCCAGCATGCCTACCACTACGAGACCGAAGTGAACTTCGAAAGCGACTTCTCGTTCCAGACGACGGGACTGATGCTCAATGACAACGGCCCCACGCACGTCGACTCGTTCAGCCACCTCGATCCGGATCCCGACGCGCCAACCATCGATCAGATGCCTCTGGACCTGTTCTGCGGCTCGGGGATCTGCCTCGACGTTTCCCACGTTGCACCCCGGACCGACATCACCGATACCGACTGCGAAGAGGCGCTGGCGGCGTCGGGGCAGGAGCTCGAGGAGGGCGATGTGTTGTTGTTCCACACCGGCACGTGGGAGAAGTACTCCGGCACCCGGGACTACCTCACAACCTTTCCCGGCTTGGGAGCAGAGGCCTCGGCGTGGGTCGCCGATCACAAGGTGAAGGTCTTCGGCGTTGATTCGCCGACACCCGACAACCCTGCAAGCAAGATCTACCCCTGCCACCTGATGTCCAGGCACAAGCGGATCACCCACTACGAGAACCTCGCCAACCTCAGGCAACTGCTCGGCAAGCGATTCGACTTCTACGGCTTTCCCCTCAAAATCGTTGGCGGCCATGGCGGCCCCACCCACGCGGTGGCAATACTCTCGTAGGGATGAGCGAGGGATCCGGCCCACCTGCGAAGCCCAACGTGAGTAGCGTTGACGTCGCGGCATTGGCCGGAGTCTCCCAAGCCACCGTTTCCCGAGTACTCACCGGCAAGGATCCGGTTTCGCCGGACACGCGAGCCAAGGTGGAATGGGCTCTGTCGGAGCTGGGCTACCAACCCAACCTGCTGGCCCGTGCGCTCAAGACACGGCGAACCGGCACGATCGCCGTCGTGATCGCCGACATCACGAACCCGTTCTACCCCGAATTGGTCCAGGCGCTCAGAAGCGAACTGGCCGCCTCCGGCCACCGCATGCTGCTGTGGAACGATGTGAGCGACGGTGACGATGCGGAGGCTTTCGAAGCGGTCCAGCAGGGCCTGGTCGACGGTGTCGTGTTCACAACGGCAACCTCGGACTCCCCCACGCTGGAGCAGGCCCTCGAGGTGCAAACACCAATCGTGCTGGTGAACCGAACCGTGCACAACGCCGAATGCGACACGGTCACTTCAGACAACTATTCGGGGGGCAGGACCGTCGGCCGCTACTTCGCCGACAATAACCGCACTCCCGCAGTGATCTCCGGCCCTGAGGCAGCCAGCACCGCAAGCGAGCGGGTGGCCGGCTTCTGCGAGGTGCACCCGCTTGGCACCGACCTGCCACCGAGCCGGCTGAAATATGCCGACTTCTCCTATGACGCCGGGGCTCGGTTCTGTCGAGAGATGCTGGGCGGTGACGACCCGCCCGACGCCATATTTGCCACCAACGATCTCACCGCATTCGGTGTCATGGATGCGGCCCGGCAGATGGGCGTTCGCATTCCCGAGGATCTTTGGGTTGTGGGCTATGACAACGTCGATATGGCGTCGTGGGCTGCCTTCAACCTCACCACGGTGAATCAGCCGAGCCGACGCATGGCCGCGGTTGCGGTCTCACTCCTCCGCGATCGCCTCGACGATCCCGAGCGGCCGTACCAACACGTCCGGTTCGGCAGCGAACTCATCATTCGAGGCACCTCGGGCCCCGCCGCGGTTCCGTTCTCCGCGCCCGAGGAATAGGGAACGGTCCCATGCGCCGGGCACAGCGCACAGCCGGACGGCGATTACCAGGGTCGGATCCGATTGGCGGCACGAGCTGACGTCAACCCGATGCTTTCACCAGAACAGGTACCTCGACGAGAAACTGGCGTGAGCCGTCTTGAGCCGAGATCTCGTAGACGAACACCGACGCCACCCCATCACGATCGAAATCCGGGAGATCGATGACGGTCTCGAAAGATCCCCACTCACCGGAACCGCCGGAAGCGGTGATGAAGGATTCGTCGACGACGATCAGACCGTCCGGATCGGTGACTTCGTAGTTGACCGTGCCCTCGAAGGTGTTGGATAGGCCGGCCAGGCGAAGCGAGTCGCCGACCAACTCACCGACAAAGGGACTTTCAACAAGAATGGCCGGGATCGGGGCGCCGAAATTGCTCTGGTTGAGGAAGTCGTCACGTCCGAGGTCCTGGCTGGGAACGCCTTCGCCGGTGATCGACTCCCGGGGCTCGCCATCGATCTCGACGTCGACTTCATCCACGGTCGAGAACTGGGTGAGGGTGAAGACCACCTGCGCCAACCGTGCCGTGACCGACGCCGTCCCTCCACCGGACTCGTATTCCGGGCTGAGATCCACGGTGGCGGTGCCATTGCTGATGACCACACCGTTCAACTCGGTGCCCTGAGGGATCGCTGTCCCCCACCCCAGGTCCTGCTCGAAACCGGGGGCCGGACCGTCGAGCAGCGCCTCCATGGCCGCGGTGGCCACGGCCACGGTGTCGACCGTTCGCCCGCCCACAGCCAGAACCTCCCCGTCGAGGAAATAGACCAGCACGTTCCGGGCGGCGGCCCCGCCGTCCTCCAAGGCATCGATCGCATCCTCCAACGCCACCCGATCCACCTGATCAACCACCCCATCAGCAGCCAACCCATCAACCGAACGCTGGAACTCCAACGTCGCCGCCTCCGTCAACCGCCCGAAGATCCCATCAACCACCAGCCGAGTACTCGAACCCGACAACCCAAACCACACATTCAACCGATCCTGCCAAAATCCAACCGTCGGACCCCGATCCCCCCGACCAACCGACTCCCCGGCCCCGCCGTCCTCCAACGCATCGATCGCATCCTCCAACGCCACCCGATCCACCTGATCAACCACCCCATCAGCAGCCAACCCATCAACCGAACGCTGGAACTCCAACGTCGCCGCCTCCGTCAACCGCCCGAAGATCCCATCAACCACCAGCCGAGTACTCGAACCCGACAACCCAAACCACACATTCAACCGATCCTGCCAAAACCCAACCGTCGGACCCCGATCCCCCCGACCAACCGACTCCCCGGCCCCGCCGTCCTCCAACGCATCGATCGCATCCTCCAACGCCACCCGATCCACCTGATCAACCACCCCATCAGCAGCCAACCCATCAACCGAACGCTGGAACTCCAACGTCGCCGCCTCCGTCAACCGCCCGAAGATCCCATCAACCACCAGCCGAGTACTCGAACCCGACAACCCAAACCACACATTCAACCGATCCTGCCAAAACCCAACCGTCGGACCCCGATCCCCCCGACCAACCGACTCCGCCTGGGCTGCGACACCGGCGGATGTGATCGAGGCCGGCTCGACCCCGATCGACGATTGGGCCGATGCGTTCCCGGCCGTTGCCGCCACCGGCCAAGCCAGCACGGCCACGGCGATGGCGCTCAGTATCACCGCAGCGTGACGAATCAGAGGGCGTTGCATGGTGGACCCTTTCGTGGCGACCCGGCGAACACACCGTTGTCGAATCGACTACACGGTCAATCCGACCCTATCCAACCGGCTTCGTGACGTACAGGACCGAAGGTCCTGTTGAGACAAAGGTTCCGCCAAGTTCTACGAGCCTGCAACACCGAGAATGGGGCGAGCGATCGTGCAGCACTGGCCAGGTTGCAGCTCTGGAGTGTGGGCGGTACGCGATCGGTATCAGGTCTCGACCAGGCGGAGCTGACCGATTGAGCCCGAGATCGCTGGAGCCGGCGATGGTGAGCAGGTACGCAACGTGGCCCCAACTGATGTGGGACCACAGCTTGTAGCTGCAGTTGGAATCGGCAGGCTTGATGCGGGCCGAGATGCCGTAGGCCCAGGGGAGGATGTCGACGTTGGCGAAGCTTCCGCCGTCCCAGGCGATCGTGGCCGGGCCGGTGGCGTGGTAGTCGCCCTGAAGGGTGCCGAGGTCGACGACGCCTCGTCCACAGTCCTCGCAGGCCTCGCCCGATGGAGCGTGGCCGGGGCCGTCAGGGTTGTCCCATGCCACCAGCATTTCCCGGTCGCTCGCCGCCCGACGGATCTGGCCTCTTGCCGCCTCCGGTCCCAGGTCGACGAGGGCCAGGAACGGGCACGTTGACGGCTCACCCGCCTCGGCCCACTCCAACCGGTAGACGTCGGGAGGATCGGCCAGGGCCAGTGGCACCACCGACCATGGCGCCGGCCCCGACGACGGGATCTGGGGCTCCGTGGTAGCCAGGACCTCGGTCGGGGGCGAAATCGCCGCCTTCGCCTACATGTGGCGCAATCGTCGGAGTGGTCGCCGTATCCGCTTCGTCGGCTCCCTGTTCGTCGGGCACGGTCTCTGCTTGCCAGGTTGCGGCATCCAAGCCGTTGGCGGCGTCGCCAGACCCAGCCGTGTCCGAGCCGTCCGTCGCTGAAAGTGCCGTCGTGCTCGCAGACGTCACAACGGGCGTCACAAGCTCACTGCCTGGTCGTCCCCCGTTCCGCCCCGGCACGAGGTGAACGCCAGCTGGATGGCGACAACACCGAATCACCACGATGCCGAATGGCTCTGCATAGACCGAACCTCACGTCCCGAAGCGAAGTCAGAGCTAGAGCCCTTCGTCCCCACGAGCCCACCAGCGAGACTCCGAACCCCCGACTCGCTGCCGGACAAGGCATCGGCCTCAGTGGGCACAGCGGCCGGGCCTAGACGGCCCTTCGTTTGCGGCCATCGTGCCGACACCGACGATCCCCGGCACGGCGATGATGATGCAGTCAGAGTTCGCCCGCCCGCCGGCTCGCCATACGGGTCAAGCGGAGAACGGTGCTGGAACCGGATCCCGGTTCATCGAAGTCTGGCCTGCCACACTTCTGAGATCTGCCTCGTGATCGTGAAGAGCGCTGCACCACCAAGAGCCGTGAAAACGAGACCACCAGTGCCGATTGCCAGAACCCACCAAGGGCTCCGCGGCAGTGTCCGGGCGAGAAGGTCGAGTTCATCGGCCGACACAACATACAACGCGAAACTGCGGTCACACGTTGTCGTTGCATCGACAAAGGCTGAGGAACCCGAAGACTCGGGCACAGTCAATTGTAGATCGGCGAGTCCAGCGACCTGCTGATGAAGCATGTCGGTTGAAGGGGCTGGGAGGCTGGCGTCTATCCAGACTTCTTCCCAACCCCAACTGGGATTGGTGAGGCTACCCCAGCTGTCCGTATGTGTTTGGACTCTTGAGACGGAGCCCATATCGTCCAGAGCGAGACGAGGCTTGGATCCAGACCATTTCCCGTTGATCGTATAGACCCGCCCGACGACGATCTTTCCGTTCCACCGCTCCCCAACTGCGACGGGATAAGAGAGGCAATCAAGAGGGACGGTTTTGCGCTCCAGCTTGGGTTGATCGGAGATCTCGTCCATGCGAGTCAGACATTCGTGAGCCGACTCGACAACCTCGGTCGACACACCCCTGTCGGCGAGTTCCTGTCTTGCCGATTCGGAGCCTTGGCTGTCCCAAGGAGCAGCACTGACGATGCTCCACAAGATGTACACCCCTGCCGGAAGGAAGGCGACGGCGATGATGGCCCAAAACCAGTCAGAGCCGTGAAGGTTCTTGTCGTTCATCTCGATCGCATCACAAATCGTGGCCGCGGCACCCGAATGATCTCAGACGGGCCAACCGGCCGTCAGGGTCCGAAGTCCCTTTATCTCCTCCCGGATTCACCAGCCGGTGGGACAACCAACGGGTAGATCGAAGCGACTACGACCGGCGGGGTGGACACGCCGAGATCATGATTCGGCGGCTGCGTGGTCGGAGCGAAACGCCGCCCGTGCGTTCTAAGGGTCACAAGCATGAGAGCCGATGGGGTGAGTGTGGGTCCTGCTAGACGGACTGCAGCGGAGCGCCGATGGCCGGGTCGACCCCTTCGCGCCCTAGCGGTTCGGGCCTTGGTGGTGTCGGCCCCGATCCTCACATCGTTCGCCGTCACCCGGTTCGTGGCTCCGAGCCTCGTGCACCCGGCCGGCTGGTCGGGCATGGTCGTCTTCGTCATCCAAGCGGCCACAATCGGCTCGGCAACGGCGCTGTTGACGAGCAGAGCAGTCCGGGGGCTGCTGCCGCTGGCCGAGCTGCTGAACATGACGCTCGTGTTCCCCGACCGAGCGCCTTCCCGGTTCGGTGTCGCCCTGCGATCAGGGACGATCAAGCAGCTCAAGAGATCCCTGGACGCCGGCGATCTCGTGTGGCCCGAGGATCATCAGCGGGCGGCCGAGCAGCTTGTCGCCATGGTCGGGACCCTCGCATCGCACGAACGGTTGACCCGAGGTCACACCGAGCGGGTGCGGGCCTACGCCGACCTGATCGGTGAAGAGCTCGGACTCAACAGCCATGATCGGGAGATGTTGCATTGGGCCGCCATGGTCCACGACATTGGCAAACTTGCGGTGCCACCCGAGATTCTCAACAAGAACGGACACCCCACTGCTGAGGAGTGGGCGATTCTCAGGCGGCACCCCGTCGCAGGCGGCGAGATGCTCGAACCGCTTGCCCCGTGGCTCGGAGATTGGCGTTTGGCCGCAAGCCAGCACCACGAACGGTGGGACGGCCGAGGCTACCCAGCCGGCCTGGCAGGGACCGATATCAGTCTGGCGGGCCGGATCGTCGCAGTGGCCGATGCCTTTGACGTCATCACCTCCAAACGATCGTATACGGAGCCAATGGCCTCAGAAGCGGCCCGGGAGGAGATGGTCCGTTGCTCGGGTACCCAGTTCGACCCCGACGTCGTCCGGGCCCTGCTCAATGTGTCACTGGCCAAGGAACGTGCGGCTCTGGGCTTCATGGGGTGGGTGACCGAGCTCGGGGGCCTTTCGGCCGTCCCACGAGGCGTAGCGCAGGCGATCGCAACCACAACCACGGCGGTAGCGGTCCTCGCCGGGGCAGTCGGAGCAAACGGGCTCCTCGCCAAAGAACCAATCGAGATGGCCACGCCCGCACCAATCACACAGCCGGCGTTGGCGACGTCAACTCCGTTGCCCTTCTCCGACCAACCGGACGCAACAGAACCGTCATCGGTTGCCGACCTGCCCTTACCGGAAACCGAATTGCCCCGGCCCATTGGGCAGGAAGCGGCAACTACCCTTCCCTCCACGCCGGCCGCGACAGAGCCACCAATCACCGCCGGACCGACAACGACGAGTGCCACGACACCGACGACAACATCGTCCACCACCACAACGGCGGCACCAACCACTGCCACGATGACAACCCCAACGAGCACGACAACACCGACCACCACCACAACACCGACCACCACGACCACAACTGCACCCACCACAACGACGACGCCGGGCTCACCCCTGGCCGTAGCCGACGACGTCTCTGTCCAGGAACACAACGATGTCAAGATCCACGTCCTTGCCAACGATGATGCCGGCAACTCGCCCCTCGACGAGGGGACCCTCGAGATCATCACCGGCCCACTCCACGCTGAGGACTTCCGGGTTCACAACGATCACATCCACTACGAATCAGCCAGAGACTACGAAGGCCCGGACCACATGGAATATCGCATCTGCAATACCAGCGGTCTCTGCGACACCACCATCATTACCATCACCGTCACCGTCTAGCGGGCGAACGGATGGTCGGTCCTCGGCTCCGACCTCGACCCAGGCTCCGGCCATTCATCGGGGTTGACACCCAAACAGTGCGGTTTCTACCCGGAGCAGGCCGTCCGACGGCTCGTGCACCAGTTGTCGGCCACGCCGTCACCGAAAAGCCGTGGCCGACTCGCCAAGTGTCCTGGGTCAATAGACTCCGTCGGGAGGAGGTGTGTCGTGAACATCGCCACCCGTATCCGTCTCGTAGGGACACTGGCCGGTGTCCTGCTGGCCGCAGTCGCTCTCGTCACCATCCTGGTCTGGCTGCGCAGCTGGCCGGCAATCGCCGCGCTTGCCACCGTGGCGCTCGCGGCATCGCTGGTGGCTCGCCAGCTGGCCAGACGGGTCAAGCGGGGAACGGTGCTGGAACTGGATCTCGACAGCGGGGTGGTCGAATCGCATGGCAGCGATCCTGTGTCACGGGCGCTGACCAGGGAAGCGGTGGTCGTACGGGACATCGTCGACGCACTCGACCGGGCTGCCGGGGACGCCCGGATCACCGCAGTGGTGGCCCGCCTCGGCAACGGCAACGTACAACTCGCTCATGCCCAGGAGATCCGGGACGCCGTCGCACGGTTCCGAGACTCGGGCAAGACGGCCTTCGCCTTCGCCGAGACGTTCGGTGAGAGTGGGCAGGCAACAGTCGACTACTACCTGGCGTCGGCCTTCTCCGAGATTCACCTGATGCCACTCGGCGAGCTGTCCATCACCGGGCTGCTGGCGAAAGGCCGGTTCATTCGTGAACTGCTCGACAAGCTGGGCGTGGTTGTGGATCTCGACCACCGGGAGGAGTACAAGTCCGCTCTCTACACGCTGACCGAGACAGCGTTCAATGAGCCCCACCGCGAGTCGACGACGTCCTTGGTCGGCGACCAGTTCGATCAGGTGGTTTCCGGGATTGCCGCGTCGCGGGACCTGAGCGAAGAGAGAGTACGCGAGCTGATCGACACCGCACCCCATCTCGGAGCGCGTTCGGTCGAGGATGGTCTGGTCGATCAACGAAGCTACCGCGACGACGTGTACCGGGCGGCCGGTGGGAACGCCCGCCTGTTCGCGTCGCGCTATCTGAAGAAGGCAGGTCGACCGAACCGCAAGGGCGAGGTCGTCGCCCTCATCCATGGCGTCGGGATGATCACCCGCGGCTCGTCCAGATTCAATCCTCTGGCAGGTGGGCCGAGCTTCGGTGCCGACGACGTGGCCGCCGCCTTCCGCAAAGCGGTTGATGACAAGAAGGTCAAGGCCATCGTCTTCAGAGTCGACTCACCGGGGGGCTCGGCCATCGCATCAGAGGCGGTCCGCCATGAGGTGGAACGGGCCACGAAGGCGGGGAAGCCGGTTGTCGTGTCGATGGGCAACGTGGCCGGCTCCGGTGGCTATTGGGTGTCGACCCCCGCCTCTCACATCGTCGCCCAACCGGCGACGATCACCGGCTCCATCGGTGTTGTCTCCGGCAAGCTGGTCACCAGCAAGGCTTTGGCCAAGGCAGGCATCACGTCCGATCAGATCGAATTCGGCAAGACGGCCGGGTTCGCCTCATCATATGCGCCCTACACCGACGAGGAACGCCGGAAGCACGCTGCCCAGCTCGACACGATCTACAACGAGTTCATCGAGCTCGTGTCGGCTGGTCGGAACCTGGACCGGGAGCGGGTGGCGCAGATCGCCAAGGGCCGGGTGTGGACCGGATCGCAGGCCGAGGAACTCGGGCTTGTCGACAGCCTGGGAGGTCTCGACCGTGCAGTCGCGGAAGCGAAGAAAGCGGCCAACATCGACGGCGACTGCAAACTCAGGGTCTACCCCAAGGCGAAGACGCTGCCCTTCGGCGACAGGCGCGAGAACAGTGGCCCATCAGTCGAGGTGCTGTCGGGAATCATCGCATCGTTGCGCTCGGTCAGACAGGACGTGACCAGGTCCCCGCAAATACGTGTGCCCCGGCAAGGGACCAGGTGAGCCATGACCAGAAGATCCTCGGTCAGTCCCCGCTGGCCGATCCCTGCAGTGGTCTTTCCCTCGGTGGTCGATCGCGCCCATACCCGGGCCTGGAGCGGCCGGCCGTGTTGGCTCGACCAACTCTGCCGGCGTAACATCCGCCGCCCACCCGGGCATCCGTGAACAGGATGGCGATGGCGGGCCACCACGTTCAAACGCCGGTGGCGCATCCCAGCCGACGATGGTTGTGGAAGACAAGCTCGGTGAGGCCCGCCTCCTGAGCCGGGGACGTTGGTCAAGACCCTCGACCCAGCTGTTGTCCGTCGGATCCGGGTGGGAAGACGTCGGTCCTGGGGAGTGGATCGGTTCCGGTGAGCAGGCGGAAGCCTTCGGAGAGCTGCTCCGGGCCGAGATAACCGATTTGGAGTGCGTTGATGTCCCGATCCATAAGCCCCCACGTGATGGTCTCGGCCGCGTGTTCCCAAGCTTGCTCCCGCCACGTCACCGACTTGCTGTTCCACACAGCAAGCCCTGCATAGTCGGTGTATCGCCGGCGAGCGGGCTCGTCGAGGGTGGCATCCATCCAGGCATGAGCCAGCTCATGGAGCATCAATCGGCGGCCGAACGGGGTGAAGGAGATGCAGCTCTCGTCCCAGCAGGCGTAGTCCTCGTCGAAGCAGAAGCCAAGGTCAGCGCCTTCGTCGGTTGGTCGGTACCAGGCCCGCATATCGTCGCAGTACTCGCTGTAGAGGGTGAACGTCGCCGAAGCGATGGTAGGCGGGGTGAGCCCGGCGGCCTCGAACCGGCCCAGACCCCAGGCAAGCAACCGGGTCAGGTTTGGCGTCCCGTTGTAGACCGTGATCGTGGCGCCGCCGAGCACCAGCGGATCGGTAGGGGTGTCGAGGTCCTCTGTCGGTTGGGGACGCTGTCTCGGAACGGGCCGATCGGTCCACCACCCATCCGGCCGCTCACCAGCCGGCAGGCACCGACGCGCCCGCTCGATCGGCCAGTATCGGGTCTCTGCGGCCACGAGCCCCTCGTCGAGAACCAGCCAGACCACCATCTCCCCTTCACATCCATCCCTGTCCTCGCCGGCGACGACCAAGACCACTTCCTCCAACACCTTGGCCTCGAACGGTCCGCGTACCAGCGGGTAGACACCCCGAACGGCGTCAGGATCCACGGTGGTGATCTCCCAGGTACCGGCCCCGGCGGCCAGTTCGGCGATGGCATGGTGACCAGTGACCTCCACAGCAGCAATCGAGTCGTGCACACGGGCGTCGTTGCGGTACAGCAGGTCGATATCATCGCTGGTGCCCGACCACAACCCGGTCCATGCTGTCGCCAACACCTCGGCCTCATCGGCCTGAGGCCAGTCCGGACGAGGAGCCCGCCAGTCCTCGATGGCCGTGGCGGTGACCCACCATTCGACCCCCGACGGCCCGATCGGAGCCATCAAGCTCACACCATGCTGCGGCTCCTCGGTCTCGGGAAACCCATCGTTGCCAAGCGGCGCGAAATCATAGAAGTAGAACTCCACGAGACCATCGACGCTGATGAAGATCTCGGGCTCCAACCTCACGCTCTCCGGACCCGCCAGCCGATCGGCCTGCCAGACCGCATCCTCACCCACATGAAGCTGCGGGTGGTCGGAGAAATTTGCCCGGTGATCCCACACCACATCCGGCGCCAAGAACTTGGCATAGGCTGCGCCCCCCTCTGCGATCTGCGCCTTCATCAAGGCGTCATGCCACACCTCGGCCTCTGCAGCCCACTCCGCGGGGTCCGGCGAACGGCCACCACAGGCCGCCGCCACCAGAATGGCGGCCACAGTCAGGCTCCAACGGTGGCGCATACTTCCCTAGTAGCAAAGGCCCCAATCAGCAGGAAGAGGCCTTCGTCCCAGCATTGCCGTCATTCGAGCCGCCTGTCATGAACGGAGTAGCTCGGGAGGCCTGGCCCGAGAGGCGAGCCACGGACCTACGAGGTCAGCGTCGATCGGCGTTGCCGTGTCTGTCGGACAGTCCCGACGCGGATGCTTACGCCGGCTGTATCACCCCGCTTCGATCGCCAGTTCAACGTCATGGGTCGCGGTTGGGTCTCGGTAGCGGGAGAAGACGATGGCGGCCACGAAACAGAGCACGAATCCAACGAGACCGGACAGTCGGATTCCCAGGTCGTCACCAACGTCCCGTCCCAGCGTGGTCAGCATGGCGAAGCTGACTACCCCGGAGGTTTGACCGAACTTCTGCATGAGGGTTCGGGAGGCGAAGAACATCCCCTCCCTGGGCTCGCCGGTGGACAGGGCATCGGCCTCGGCGATATCGGCCAGTACGGCATTGGGCAACACTCCCAGGAAGGCCAGGGGGACGGCCAGGAGCAGGATCAGCAGGTAGGCCTGGGCCCCGGGCGCCATGGAGAGGTTGCCCAGCAGCGGCACCCCGAGGAACACCAACCCCATCCACAGGAACGATGCCACCATGAGCGGCTTCTTCCCCGTCCGCCTGGCCAACAGGTTGACGAGCGGGTAGAAGAGGAACGAGACGACAACCATCACCGCCAGCAGGGTGGCCACCAGCTCCTCCTCCTGCTCCAGTAAAACCGTCACATAGAACAGCAGGCCGGTCTGGACGATGGTCAACCCGGTGAAGTAGGCGAAGTCGGAGACGATGAACCTGCGGAAATCCTGATTGGCGAAGGTGGCCCGCACCGCCGGCCCGAGCGCAATGCTGCTCGGCTTCCCGCTGGAGTAGCGCCGCTCGTCCAGCACGATGACAGGAACGTACATGCACACCACCGCCACCATGGCGAGCACCCCCACGGCCACCTGGAACGAGCGCAACGGGGACAGCCCGGTTCCTTCGATGATCCCGGCGATGGCGGGCGTCGATCCGGCCAGGATGATGCCGAGGGCGAACGTGATGGAGATCCAGGTGCTCAAGTTGAGCCGTTCCTGAGCAGTGTGTCCCATCTCGGGTAGCAGGGCGAAATACGGTGTCACGTAGACGGTGAGGAACACGAAGAACAACGCCTGAAAGACCGCCAGCCACACGATGTTCCAGCCCGATTCCACGCTGGAAGGAGGTAGGAACATCAGCACCAGGAAGGCGGCGGCCGGGAGGGCGCCCCGCCGCATGAACGGGACACGTCGCCCGCCGGGGTTGGTCGATCGATCACTCATTCCGGCGATCCACGGGTCGGTGATGGCGTCCAGCAATCGCCCCGAAGCAACGATCAGGGTGATGGCGTTGAGAAAACCGAAGAAGGTGGCGCCGGTGATGAGCTGGGGTAGCCCGGCGGTGTCCGGTGGCAGATAGAAGTACAGCAGGGCCACCCCGACGATGTTGACCAGGGTCGACCAGCCGAGTTGCCCGACTGCGTAGGCCAGCTGTTTCGAGAGGGGGAGCGATTCCACGGTGGCGGCCATCGGGACGGGATTGTATCGACCAGGTGGTGAGGTGCATCGTCGGACGATGAAGGCGATCCCGGGCCTTGCTGACGAGCGCTGCGACGGCGTCCACCACGATGACGGCGTGGGGTGACCGGTGTCTCCCCGAGGACTAACCCGGCGCCATCCCGGGTACGCCACAGGTCCAAAACCATGACCGACGCCGAAGCGAGGGCCCAAGTGGCGCATCCCCCACCCACATACAATGCCGGAGTCCTGATCATCGGCGGCGGCTATGCGGGACTCCATGCCGCAGATGCCGTTCGGTCCGCCGGAGTGTCGGCGATGGTCGTCGACCGCTCCGGCCGGCATGACTTCGTCACCCGGCTCGCCGCAGTTGCCGGCGGCACGATGCCGATCGAGGACGCGTTCCGGCCGGTCGACGACTTCGTGCGATCCGTCGAAGCCGGCACGGTCGCCCACGTCGGTGACGGGTCCGTTCGGACGGACGACGGGCGGACCCTGACGGCCGATGCCGTCGTCGTGACGGTCGGCTCCGAAACCGCTCGACCGCCGGTCGATGGCATCGAGCAGGCGCTGGGACTGCGCACCAGCGCGGATGCGACCGAGCTGCGCAAGCTGATCGACGATGCGGATTCGCTCGTGATCGTCGGCGGTGGCGCCACCGGGATACAGCTCGCCGGTGCTGCGGCCCATGCCCATCCGGGATTGACCGTCCACCTGTTCGAGGCCGACGACCGGCTGCTGTACTCGCTGCCGGCCGCCCTCGGGGGCGGCGCCGAGCGGATCCTGCGGGGGCGGGGGGTCGAGGTGAGGACGGGCCGGCAAGTGGAGCGGATCACCGACCGTGGTGTCGTGGTCGACGGCGAAACCGTCGAAGGGCTCGTCGTGTGGGCCGGCGGTTTCTCGCCCGATGCCGGTCGGCTCGGTGTTGCGACCGACGAGGACGGACGAATCACAATCGACGGCGATCTTCGGATCACCGGGTTCGAGCGGACATTTGCCGCCGGGGATATTGCAGGGCACAGGGATGCGAGCGGCGACCGGTTGCCGATGTCGGCGCAAATCGCCGTCCGTGCCGGCACGCTCGCAGGTCAGAACGCAGTGCGTCTGGTCCGGGGTGAGCCCACCGAGGAGGCGACCTTGCGCCAGCTCGGTTGGGTACTCGACCTCGGCGGGCATCGCGGTGTCGCCCAGCTTGGTCCTGTGCCCCTTGCCGGGCCGGTGCTCGATCTGTTGCCACCGCTACTCCACGACGCGATCGACCTCAAGAATCTCGTCGAGATCGGCGGCATCTCCGCGCTGCAATTTGCGCCGGCGCACCTCCGGCGGCCCGTCGAAACGGTCGTCAACCTGCTCCGCTGATCCGGTTGCGGCAAACCGGGCAAACCGGCATTGCTCATGGTGGGTCACGGATCGGCATGAAATCGCTCCACGTCCTACCCTCGGATCATGACGGCTGGTGGACCGCCTCACTTGAGCACGGATCGATTGCTGCTGCGGGAGGTCGGTCCCGGCGATCTACAAGACCTGCATGCCATGTTCGCAAGCAATCCCGATTTCTTGCAGTTGCGGGAGGAGATTACGTCGTATGACCTCGAATCGGTCACGCAGTATTGGGAAGCGGCGTCCGTGGACCCCGGGCGCCACGTTCTCCTGATCGTGCACAAGAAGACCGGAATCGCCATCGGTTTGTTGGATTTCGTCGATCAATCACCTGCCGACGGCAAGCCCTGGATCGGGCTGGTGATGATAGACCGCAACCACCAACGACATCGATTCGGCACCGAGGCTGTGCACGCGGTGACGGACCTTGTCGGATCGCAGGGACATCGCAGCGTGCGAATGGCGGTGATCGAAGACAACGAGCAAGGCTTTGCCTTTGCCGATCATATGGGGTTCGACGCCTACGGGCAGGCCGGCGCTGCTTGGAAGGGAGCGAACAAGCAGGTCACACTGATGGAGCTGCAGATCGATCCCGAAGATGCCGGGTAACACGTCCTGTCCCGGGCCCTGAGCGTTCAGAGCCGGGCAACAGCCGACCCCAGCAAGCCCACATCACGAATCTCCGACAGCGGGCTCGAGGCCGCCGATCCTGGCCGGCACCGCACACCGTCGATTCCGGACCTCGGTAGCGCAGCCACGGCCGAGGTCGCACCGCTGACGGTGCTGCATGTCGACAAGGACTACGACCTCATCGCCGAAGTGAAGCACCAGAACGTCGAACGGCTGGCTGTGGCGTGACCGTTCGAGAACTCGGCCCGGCGTCGGGTTCACCTCCGACGGATCTTCCCAAAGCCCGCCGTGGTTGAGCAGGTCCGTTCTTCGCACGGTAAAAGGGACCAGCCGGGTGGCGGCGCCGGTACCTTCCGGTCGGCCTCCGCTGCGGCGGAATCGGAATCGGATGACCAAACGAGCACTCTCAACGCTGTTCTGGGCCTTTGTCACGGTCTCTTCGATCGTTCTGTACCCGGTGGCGGTCATCATCTGGGTGCTGACGGTGGCGTTCGATCGGCGGCTGGTGGTGCTGCATCGGTTCACCTGTTTCTGGGCGTCCCTCTACACCTGGTTCAATCCCGCCTGGCCCGTGACGATCGAGGGGCGGGAGAAGATCCGCCCCGGCACCACCTACGTGATGGTCGCCAACCACCTCTCGCTGCTCGACATCCTTGTGCTGTTCCGGTTGTTCCGGCACTTCAAATGGGTCTCGAAGATCGAGAACTTCAGCGTGCCGTTCATTGGTTGGAACATGTCGATGAACCGCTACATCAAGCTGCGCCGCGGCGACCGCGAGAGCGTCGTCCAGATGATGGAGGCATGCGAGAAGACGATAGGCGAGGGCAGTTCGATCATGATGTTCCCCGAAGGCACGCGTTCGTCGACCGGCCAGATGCGACCGTTCAAGCCGGGCGCGTTCGAGCTCGCCCTGAAGACCCGGACACCGATCCTGCCGATCGTGATTTCCGGCACCGCCGACGCCCTGCCCAAGCGAGGGTTTGTGCTTCAAGGTCGGCATCCGATCCGCATCGTTGTCCTCGATCCGATTCCGCACGAACGCTGCGCGGACATGTCCGTCGATGAACTCACCGCGCACGTCCGCAAGGTGATCGCCAACAAGATTGGCGAGACGGAATCGGGCGCGATCGGCTCGGCTGACCCAGACGGGCCTACTGCATTCCACTAGGCTCACCACGGGCTTCCGGCCGACCGTTGCTCGACATGACACACCACGTTCCGGCTACGTTCGTGATGGTATGACCGACTACGTGCTTGCCGTCGACCTCGGAACCTCCGGGCCCAAGGTGGCACTGGTCTCCCCTTCCGGGGCTGTCGTCGGCGGCCAGTTCGAAGCGGTCGATCTGATCCTCCAACCCGGCGGCGGTGCCGAGCAGGACACCAACCAGTGGTGGGACGCCATCAGTGCGGCCACACGGCGAACCATGGATGCCAATCCCGACGCGACCATCGCCGCAGTTTCGGTCACCACCCAGTGGTCGGGTACGGTCGCCGTTGACTCATCCGGTAACGCCATCACCAACGCCATCATCTGGATGGACAGCCGCGGTGCCCCCTACATCGAGGAACTCATAACCGGACCGGTCCGGATCGAAGGGTACGACGTTCGCAAGGCGCTCCGTTGGATCCAGCTCACCGGCGGCGCCCCCACCCGTGCCGGCAAAGACCCGGTCGGTCACATCCTCTACCTCCGCAACCAGCGTCCCGGCATCTACCACCAGACGTCGGTGTTCCTGGAGCCGAAGGACTACATCAACCTTCGCCTCACCGGCCGCGCCGTGGCCACCTACGACTCGATCGCCCTGCACTGGCTCACCGACAACCGCGACCCCGCCGCCATTGACTACCACGACAAGCTGCTCGGCTACACCGGCATCGACCGCAGCCTCCTGCCGGAGCTGGTTCCCGCCACACAAGCCATTGGAACCGTGACGCCAGCAGCGGCCGCAGACCTCGGGATCGCATCGGGGATACCCGTCCTCGGCGGAACCCCCGACGTACACTCAGCCGCGATCGGCTCGGGCACAATCGCCGACAAGGCAGGCAGTCTCTATGTCGGCACCTCCAACTGGATCACCTGCCACGTCCCCTACAAGAAGACCGACCTCAACCACAACCTTGCCTCGCTCCCCTCCCCAATCCCCGGTCGGTACCTCATCCTCAACGAGCAGGAAACCGCAGGCAAGTCTGTTGAATGGCTCGCCGACATCCTCCACCCTGGTCAGGACCGCAGGAACGCATTGGCGGCAATGAACAACCTGGCGGCGTCGGCATCAGCAGGCAGTGGCGGCGTCATCTTCACCCCATGGTTGTTTGGTGAGCGGACACCGGTTGAGGAATCCGCCCTGCGGGCCGGGTTCTTCAATCAGTCGCTCGACACCGGACGGGCCGAGATGATCCGGGCGGTATTCGAAGGCGTTGCCTACAACTCCCGGTGGCTGTTGAACTACGTGGAGAGAATCGCCGGCGCCAAGCTGGACCCCATCGTCATGGCCGGTGGTGGGGCCCTCTCCGACCTGTGGGCGCAGATCTTCGCCGATGTGCTCCAACGAACCATTCTCCAAGCAGAGGACCCCATCATGGTCAACGTTCGTGGCGCGGGGCTGCTGGCCCACGCCGCGCTCGGCAACATCGACTGGGACGACATCCCCAGCCGCGTACCCATGTCGGCCACCCGCCGGCCGGACCCAACCAACGTCGAAACCTACAACCGCCTCTTCGATGCGTTTCGACATATTCACAAGGCCAACCGGCGCATCTACCGAAAACTGAATCGATGAACCTGACGGCCCTATCCGACCGTCTTCTTGGCAAGCTGCCACCGCAGGTGACGAATGCCCTCTTTGGTCGGGCGGCCAAGATCCCGACGATTCGCCGCAGGCTCGAGGCCGAGTACGAGGAGATGCTCAGCGACGCGCCCATCGAATCACCACAGGGTGACCATGGCGTGCACGACCGTATTCCGGCCGAACCGCTTCGTCGAGACGACATCCTGCGCACGGTGGCGGCCCTTGCCGATGGCGAGCATGACGTGTGGAGCGAGGGACGGGCATCGGGCGCCGTCTACCACGGCGACGAAGACCACATCGAGTTCCTCAACCAGGTCTATTCGCTGCATTCGCAGTCGAACCCCCTGCACATCGACCTCTGGCCGTCCGGGATGAAGTTCGAGGCCGAGATCGTGGCCATGACGGCGCACATGCTCGGGGCCGACCACGCCGACGAGGAGATCGTTGGCACCGTCACTTCCGGCGGTACCGAATCGATCATCATGGCGATGAAGGCCTATCGGGACCGTTCCGGGATCCGCAGGCCGGAGATGGTGCTTCCCGATTCGGCTCATGTCGCCTTCGACAAGGCCGCCCACTACTTCGGGTACCGGCAGGTTCGGGTACCGGTGGCAGGCGACTACCGCGCCGATGCAGAGGCCATGGCCCGGGGGATTACGAGGCGGACCGCCGTGGTGGTCGGTTCCGCACCGGGCTTCCCCCATGGGGTGATCGACCCTATTGCCGAGCTGTCCGATATGGCACGGGAGCGAGGCATCGGTTTCCACACCGACGCCTGCCTCGGGGGTTTCCTGCTCCCTTGGGCCGAGCGGCTCGGTTTTGACGTCCCTCCGTTCGACTTCCGGCTTCCCGGAGTCACCTCCATGTCAGCCGACACCCACAAGTACGGGTACGCGGCCAAGGGCACCTCGGTTGTCCTCTACCGGGGTCGGGAGCTGCGACACAACCAGTTCTTCGTCGCTCCGGACTGGCCGGGAGGGCTCTACTATTCGCCCACCCTCGCCGGCAGCCGCCCCGGAGCTTTGCTGGCCACGGCGTGGGCGGCAATGCTGGCAATGGGCGAGTCCGGCTACACAGAAAGCGCCGAGCGAATCCTCGAAGCAGCCGCCGCCGTCAAGACCGGCATCGCCGACATCCCGGAGCTTCGAGTGCTCGGGGATCCGCTGTGGGTCATCGCCTTCACGTCCGACGTCGTCAATATCTACGAGGTGATGGCACAGATGACTCGACGCGGTTGGAGCCTCAACGGGCTGCACCGGCCTTCCGCCCTCCACATAGCGCTTACTCTTCGCCACACCGAACCTGGCGTCGTCGAGACCTTCCTCGGCGACCTGAAGGAGGCCGTGGTGGCGGCCAAAGCGACGGGTGGCCAACCGCAAACCGGAGTCGCACCAATGTACGGGATGGCCGCCACCTTCCCGGTGCGCCGAGCCGTCGGCGAATTGCTCAAGCGTTACATCGACCGTCTCTACGAGGTCGACCGAAGTTAGATCTCTGAGGGGCGGAGCCCCCGAATAGGTGACGAGATTGTCGACGGTAGACTCGGCAAGGACCTACTCGGCAGGTTCGACGTGTGCCATGAGGGACTTGAACCGCCGACTTCCTCGATGTCTTGGTTCCCTAACCGAGCCAGCAAGCCCCTATTCGCTCTTGAGGGCCGAGCTGTCTAGCATGCCTATCGGTACGTGCCAGACGACCGTGGCTATCACGTCGGCTATCAGCAGCATCGAGTTCTCCGAATGCCCACTCACTCCTTGCGGGGCTGCTCCTCCAGAACTTGGACATCCACCAGGTCCTGTGGCCGACCGCACGCCTTCTTGTGCACGATCAGGTCGGCCTCGGAGATGAAGGCCGCCTCGACCGAACCGACCTGCACCGTCACGCGGCGCTCCCAGCACTGTTCGAACTCAACCCCACTCGCCGAGGTGATCAAGTCGATCCGCACCGGCGGATAGCCAAGCTGTACCTCGACGTTGGGCTCCAGGAAATCCGACGGCTCCAAGCCAACCGACTCCATCCCGAAATCCCCGAGCGCCTTAGCAAAGTAGTTCGGCATTGTCAGGATCGATCATGACCCACACGGGAGGTCCTTCGTCGCTCGCGGATAGCCATGAGCAGCGAGCGCATACCCGCCGACAATCAGGAACCTGACAACACTCGATGAACTCGACGAAGTCCCTGGTCAGGTGTTCACTCACACACTCCAAACTGAGTTCGGTCGCCATGGCCAACCTCTCGTCAACCGACCGAGTACGCCAGTAGTCGACTCACGACATGTCGACATCGCCAAGACGGCGCTTCGTGGCAACTCTGGCGATCCGGTCCATCAACACGACCTTACCCAACGAGCCACGCGTCCCGGCCCGGTGGATCTGGCGGTCGAGTACCCGAGCCGCTCTACTGTGCCTGTACTGTGCGGCGCCCCAGTAGTGACGACAGCGAGCGTTGTGGTCGCGCTGGCGTGCGGTGTGCCGTCTCGGTGTGCGTCGGCCGCATGCGGCCACTGCGACGAACGACGCGACTCGCAAGGGCTTCGAAGAAGCTCCCCAGCAAGAGAAAGTCGAACCGAGATGTGGTAGGACGTTGTAATGCGTCGCAAGCTTCTTGACCACTCGCTCCGGGTCGGGATGTCCTTCGGTGTGACCTCGGGCATCATTACCACGCTCGGACTTTTGGTTGGCCTGTCGGCCGGTACAAAATCGCGGCCGGCTGTCCTCGGCGGCATCTTCACAATCGCGGTCGCCGACTCGTTGTCAGACGCCCTGGGGATTCACATCTCAGAGGAATCCGAAGGTATTCACGCCCAGCGCGAAGTCTGGACGGCCACGGTTGCAACGTTCGTCACGAAGCTTCTCACGGCTCTCACGTTCGCGATCCCGGTCGGACTGCTCGATCTTGACGCTGCGGTGGTCATCTCCATCGTGTGGGGAGCGAGCACGCTGACGGCGCTCAGCTGGGACTTGGCACGTCACCAGGGTTTGAACCCGAGGCCGCTCGTGGTGGAGCACCTCGTCGTCGCCGCACTCGTGGTTACCGCTGCTCACCTCGTTGGGCTCGGCATCTCCGGTCTTTCCTCCTAGCCGAGCAGCGACCTGTTCGCGCTGGTCCGAAGGCGATCCAACATGTCGATGATCTCGAAGCGAGAATGGTCGATGGCGACAAGAAGTCCCGCTACGGCTTTCTACTCGACAGGAATCGCGGCCTCATCAAGGAGGGTAAGAGTCGGACACCGCACCCGACGCTTCTATGTTTGTGGAAACGGACGACGTCACGTTTGGTTTTGCCCTCGGCCAGCCGGCGATCCCGCCCGGTTGGTCATCGAGCGGCGGTGGCCAACGTCGCAATCAGGCCCTTGGGCTCTAGCAGAAGTCGATCGAGGCGACAATCATGACAAACTAGTCCAACCACTACGGACGAAACGCCAGCGACGCGACGAGCAAGGATGACCCATGACCGTACCCTCATTCACAACAGACCAGGCAAGACGTATCGGTGAACAGATCGGAATCGACTGGGCGACAGCGAGCTTCGATGTTGAGGAGTTCCGGAGCGGGCTCGATGTCGAGCTTGAACACGGGACCCAAGATCCGAGCACCGACGTGACCGACGACGATTCGATTGCCACGGGCAAGATCGCACTGGCTCATCTCAACGAGTTTCCGGATTACTACCGCCGCCTGGCCATAATGGAAAAGAGGCTGAAGACGCAGGGTCTGGAGAATAGTCGAGGAGTTGCGGGCGTGGGGCTCCCGGGTCCCGCACGGCACGAGAGCCTGCCGAGCTGGAGCGAGCTGCCCCGCCGAGAGCCCCTCGATAATGTTCGGCTCGCACGCTCATCACAGATCGCACCCGCTTCGCCGGGGATGATCTTGGGCACATCGTCGGGGGCCCTTGCCGCAGAACGAGCATTACAAGACCCTGGACCGGCTTCGTCCTCTCACAGGGTCGAGACTACGGCATCAGAACCGGTGTCCGGGATCGGCGCTTGTCGAGCGTCGGCACCGGCGAACGGATGATCTACCAGCACTACCGCCACCAGCTGCGGGAGATCGTCAATCTCCGACCGCTTGATCTCTGATGCCGTGCGCATCGGCCGAGGGCATGGCTACCAGTTGGGCTACCACGACGGTGGATCCCCGGGAGTCTCGACGGCGGCAAGACTCTGACCTGATTTCCTAAGTCTTGTCAAGGGATTGTTGTCACGCTGGGTGGCCGCGCTGGGGTTGGCCCGATGGCGGTTCGCTCGGGTGCAGGTGGTGAGCGCTGGCTGGTCTGGGTGGGGACTGCCGGGGTTGCTGGCGTGCCCGTGGTGGCCGTTCCTCGGGTTCAGGTCATGGGGTGAGTCGTCCTTGCCGGGTGGCTCGGTTCCGGCGGCGGGTGCCGGCGGGGACGGCCAGCTCGGCGCAGATCGTCCGAGCGGTGGCCCGATCGATGGAGTTGCCGTCGAGGTCGCGGACCTCGTAGGGCTTTTGATCCTGGAGGACTTTCCAGGCCCGGCCGGCCAGCTTGCGGGCAACGGCGGTAGTGGCCGAGATGTGGGTGTGACCCCGATCGCACATGAGTTTGCGGTAGTGGGCAGCCAGGTCGGGGTCGTGGTGGCGGGCAACGTTGGCCGCCTGGTAGAACGCCAAGCGGAGATCGGCCGGCCCTTCCTTGGTGATGTGACGTGACGGAGACCGGTATTGCCCGGACTCCCACCGGGAAGGGTTCAACCCGACATGAGCGGCGGCGGCCTTGGCCGACCGCAGATGGGTCCCGGCCCCCCACCAACCCCGGATCGACGCCGAACAGATGGGCCCGATGCCGGGAATGGTGCACAGCACGTCGTCGGGCCACATCTGTTGCCAGCGGCCCAGGGCCCGGTCGGTCACGGCGGCGACCCGAGCATCGGCGATGGCGATGTCGTCGAGGCACTCACCGATTTCCCAGGCCAGATCGTCCAGGTCCAAACGACCGAGCCAGAACTCGCTCCACCCACCCGCTGCAGCCCGGATCCGCTTGGCCCGCCGGGTCGGGTCGGTGTCGCGGGAATGAGCCGCCACCTCCTCGGCGATACTGGCCGTCCGAGCCCTGGCCAGGGCCCGAATGTCGCTCCAGCGGCCCAGAACCGGCTGGGCGACACCGTGACCGCCACAAGCACGCCACAGATCAGGGAACGCCCACGCCGACAACGCCCACAGGCGGCAGTCAGCCCGGTGGGCGTCCACGATGGCCCGGTGACGGCGTCGCATCGCCCGCCGCAACCCGATCTGACCGGCCAGTGGCACCGGTACCTCCCTCACGCCGAGGATCTCGGGGCTGCGGGCCAACATGTCCGCGTCGATCACGTCGGTCTTGTTCGCCCCAGCGATCGCTTTCCGCAGCCGGGCCGAGTCCCGGTTGGCAACGAACCCGACCCGACACCCTGACTCCGACACTGCGTGCAGCAACGGCAGCCACGTCCCAGCGGTCGGCTCTGCCACAACCATCGCCGGTGCCCAGTCAGCCAGGCGGACCGTCAACTCTTCCAGCCCGGCCAACGTCGGCTGAACCCGGAAGTCTTCTGCGATGCCCGGTCCTCGGATGGCGACCTGGTGGGCTGCCACTACAGCGGCGTCGATCCCGATCGACACGACCGGATCTTGATTCTCTATCGTGTTCATGGAGGGCTCTCCCTATCACTTGGAGTGCCGGACGAGGCCCGTCGAGTGCCAGCTCACAATCGAGTCTCGGACAGCACACTGTTCTGGTCGACGGGAGAGCCCTCGAGCACGCTCAACTCGAACTGGGCGTTCTCCCGACACCACCCCGAACACGGATCCTGGCGAGCCCGTAGCCCACCCAGCCATGTGATTCATCCGGTGCACCGGGCCCCGACCACCGGGTCCGCGAGCCCCACCAATTTCCTCAACCGGGTCTGCTCGGGAGACGAGCCCTGGCGACACTCAGGTCAACGAGCCCAAAGCTCAGGGCTTATGCGTCACCATCAGGACCCCTCCCAAGGCCACGCTACGTGACCACCAACCCCAAACCAGGGAGGCCCTGTAATCAACACAAGGGCTTATGTCGTGGGCCATGAGGGACTTGAACCCCCGACTTCCTCCATGTCATGGCTCCTGGAAAGTCGTTCATTGGCCGCTCGAGGCTCGTGATCTCGGGTTCCTCCGTTCGGGCCGAGCGGTGACTGTCGGTGCCTGCGGGACTCCGTTGGCTATCAGTCGGGCTATCACCCGTGCCCTCAGCAGCCGCCAAGACGGGAAGGCAACGGCCTGCTCCAAGTGCGCGGGAACGGCCGTTGTCTGGACGCGTTGCCAACAGACATGTCATGTGCTACAAATAGCACATGACATCGATCGGCGTCAGAGAACTGCGACAGCGGGCCAGCTCCTACCTGCGCCGCGTCGAGGCCGGCGAAACCATCGAGATCACGGACCGAGGACGACCGGTGGCACTGCTGAGCCCCATTCCCGACCGGTCGACCCTGGAGCGACTACGAGCCTCGGGCGACCTGGCACCCGCAACTGCCGAGACCCTGCCGGAACCGGTCGATCCGGCACCTGACACCGACGCCCCGTCGACGATACTGGCCAGATTGCGCGATGATGAGCGCTGACAAGATCGTCTACCTCGATTCCTCGGCCATCGTGAAACTGGTGGTCAAAGAACCGGAAACCGTAGCGCTGCGGAGGTTCCTCCGACGGCGCCCGGGGCTCGTGTCCAGTGCACTGGCCAGGGCCGAGGTGCTCCGCGCCGTCATGCTCCATGGCGACAAGGCCACCAAGACAGCCGAGGCCGTGCTCGCTCGGTTCGAGCTGCTGCGCATCAACGATCGCGTTCTTCGTACCGCAGGGTCGCTCCCCCCAGCAGGCCTCCGAACCCTCGATGCCATTCACCTGGCAAGTGCCTTGACGCTCAAGAACAACCTGACCCACGTGGTCTGCTACGACGATCGACTCACCGATGCTGCCACCGAGTGCGGGCTGACAACTGCGGCCCCCGATTGAGGTGAACGCCAGAGCAATCAACAGACCCACAAGCGGCTACCGCGGCGGTGACCGATTGCGGCTGACCTGGGCTTATGTCGTGGGCCATGAGGGACTTGAACCCCCGACTTCCTCCATGTCATGGAGGCGCTCTAGCCAACTGAGCTAATGGCCCGTGTGTGGTTCGGTCAGGCTAGCACCGGCCGACCTGATTCGGACAGAGCGCGGAGCGGGATTTGAACCCGCGAATCATGGCTTTGCAGGCCACTCCCTTAGGCCGCTCGGGCATCCACGCGTGACATCGACCACCTTAGCGCTGATCTGCCGATCGCGGTGCAACTTTCCCCTCTCGCTGTCGGCGCGCAGAGGCGGATTGAACCCGGGTGAATCCGAGGGGTGCTGGGTGAAGCTCCCCAGGGCTGGTTACACTCGTCGACGAGCGCGGTCGGCGAATGCAGACGGGATGGCACGCACCACGATGACCTCCAACTACGAGGCTTGGAACGGTGAGCTGTACGAGTGGCCCCCGCCCGACGGGTGGTATCGAGCGTCCGACGGGCGCTGGTGGGCTCAGGGAACCGGTCCTGGTCCGGGCGAACAGCCCTCTGCGGTCGACGTCGAGGTCGATGCCGCCACTCGGGTGATGTACCAGCCGGAGTCGGATCCGGTGACCACGCTCGACCCGTCATCGAAACCGGTGCCGCCCATGCACCGAACCGGACCCAATCCGGTGGTGGATGCCACGCGTCTGTGGCCGGAGTCTCAAGACGAGGGCTATGCCGCTCCCAGGCAGAGCTTCGCAACCAACGGCGTATCGGGCTCGGGTACCGATCGCACCACTCCCCTTCTGGCCGACACCAGCGGTGCGGTCTCCGTCGTCACCCAGGATGAGGGCAGGCGACCACTGCGACCATTCGGGCTCCATCCCGCCGTCCTGGTGGCCGGGCTCCTGGTGCTGGCCGCAATAGGCGTGGCCGTGGTACTGGCTGCCGCCAGCGGCAATGACGGTGATCTGGCCACGACCGACGACCCGACCGTGGTCGACGGCGAGGGAGCCGGCAACGGCGATTCCACCGCCGAACCCGAGGTTGGCGATGGCCAGTCGGCCGACGGCGCGGACGATGCCATGTCCACGGACGACCCGGGCATGACCGATGGGCAGTCCATGGATGGTTCCATGGATTCAGAGGCCGATTCCATGGCCGATCCCATGGGCGACGGAGGCGACGCCGGGGACGGCACGGCAACCACCACTGGTCAGGGCACATCCGACACCGTCGATCTGACGCAGAATCTGGGAGCGGTCACCGAGTTCCGGGGCACCCTCGATGAACTCGGCATCACCTCGGGTGACCTGTCGGCCGAAGACATCGTGACATTCGGTCGGAGCGCCTGCGGCTATGCCACCGGGGCCGACGGGCTCGACGGCTATGTCGAGACCAGAGATGAGGCGTTGGCGGCAGCCGACAACGAGGAACTCACCATCGAGGAACTCAGTTCCGTGGTCGACGCCGCTGTCCGGGTGTTCTGTCCTGTGGAAGCGACCCGCCTGGGGTTGTAGCCGCCCAGGTCCAACCGGAGGTTAGGACCGGGCAGTGGGGATCAGACCCAGGGGTTGGGGACCCCCCGGCAGGACGGATCCGGCTTCAACTCCCAACCAGTCCTGGGCCATGGTGGCCAGATAGCGGTCGAAGGGAACCGTGGTCCGCAGATTTCCCCGATCGTCGAGCCCACCCAGAGGTGACGGCTCACCGTGGCGGCCCGGCGTCACGGGTCCGAACATCAGCATCGACGATGCCGAGCCGTGGTCCAGTCCGCTGGCATTCTCCCGAAACCGGCGGCCGAACTCGCTGGTTGTCGCCACCAGAACCCGATCCGACAGTCCGGCGGCGTCGATCAGGTTGAGAAACTCGTGGACGGCACCGTTGAGCGTGGCCATCAGCCGCTCATGCCGACCCTTGTGGCCCTTGTGGGTGTCGAAGCCACCGAGTTGGGCGTGCACCACTCGCACCCCGAGGTCGGCCTTGATGACCTCGGCGGCGAGGGCCAACTGACGCCCCAACTGGCCGCCACGATCGATGATGGGACTGTCGCCGTCGTAGTCGTCGTAGTCGGCCGGCAGAGATCGGCCGATGGTGAACAACTCATTCCAGGACTCAGCCAGCGTCGACGCCACCGGTCCACCCCCGATTCCGCCCATGGCCTGACGGTAGAGGGGGAAGATCCAATCGTCCTTGGTCAGGACATGGAGCTGGTCGAAGCCCTCCAGCGCCAGCGTGAAGCTGGCAGCGTTGTTGAGACGGGGGGTGTGTCCCGCCACCGACAAGCCGGTGACCGGAGCACCAACATCAAGGGCGTCGGCCAGTCGGGCCAGAAAGCCGGAACCTCGATTGTCGACCCCGGCCATTGCCCCGTAGTCCCAGCGCTCGACCATCTCGAAATGGGACAGGCTGCCGTTCACCGGGCCCACTCCCTCGACCACGGCCAGCTGGCGCTGATGAAGATCGCTCAAGGCCGGATTGAGGCCGACGTCGGCGTCGATGGGGAGCACGCTCTCGCCGGCGAGGGCAAGATTGGGCCGACTGTCGAAGTAGGTGCCGCTGCCGTAGGGCACGACGGTCGATGGGCCATCGTTGCCTCCCTCGAGTTCGATGAGCACCAGCACCCGTTGATCGACCGGGGCCGGCCGGAGAAGCTCGTCGACCAAGCCGAACTGGCCCAACATGTCCTCGATCCCGTCGGCGGCGGTCATGACCGGCTCCGACAGGTCGACTTCGAGGATTCCGGTGTCGGCGGTTCGGGAGGCCAACCTCGACAGGTCGGCCACCGGGTCACCGCCGGTGTTGCGGCGAAGCGCCCCGTACCCGGCCAGGCCGGTGCCCAACAGCCCAGCCAGCACGGCCCGGCGGCTGATCAGGGCCGGCCGGTCATCAGAGTCGGACGGCGGCGCCTGGGCCCCATAGCGAAAGTCGTCGTACTTGTGGCTCATTGCAGTTGAAACTCCGGGCAACTGAGGGCAATACGCCACTGGAGCTGGGGCACGCCTTCCTCACCAATGGTGTCAACGTGGCCGGCCGCCGCCTCCATGGCCGCCACCACCTCGTCGTTGACCACCCAGAGTCCGCAGCGATCGAGGATCTGACCGATGGTGGCCGTGGTACCGTCCGGCACCTTGCGGAAGTCGACGGAGAACAGCTGCTGGGATCGCCGCAACAGGGAATCGGCGTTCAACCAGCGATCACCGTCGGGCCAGCCACCGACGTTGGGCGGCTCATAGGGGGCCTGACCGAGATTGCGGGGCCGCCAGTACTGGGACGGATCGAGCTGCAGGATCTTCTGGATTGCGATGTAGTACTCGAAGCCGGATCGTGGTCGGGCGTAGTGGTCGGCCCAGAACTCGTCGTCGAGCATGATGCGGCGCAACAGAGGCTTGATCTCGAGCCCCTCCTCCTGCCACCACCGACCAAGTTCACTTCGAGCCTCACCGGAGAGGGTGTTGCCCGTGAAGTGGTACCACAGCTTGGCTGCCATTCGGGCCGCCGTGGCCGGGTGGTCGCACAACCGGTCGACGACCGACGGGGTGTCCCAACGCCGGGTCTCGCCCAGGAACGTGACCTCGCCGTCGAAGGCCCGCTTGGGCTCGATGGAGGCCTGGAGGGAATCCTTGTCGACCCGCCATCCGGCCAGGGCCAGCGCTGCGGCCTGGACATCGGCTTCGGTGTAGGAGCCGATGCCGATGGTGAACAACTCCATGATCTCGCGGGCCAGGTTCTCGTTCGGCTTCTCGGCCGTCGAGCTCTCGGCGTCGAGGTATTTGAGCATGGCCGGATCGGCCATCAGGGCTTGAAGGAGATCCCGGAAATTGCCCAGCGAACGGCTGCGGATCGTGTTCAGCTGCATCCCCACGAACTCTTGCTTGCCGACCGAGTACCGGTGTGAGGGCAGGATGGTGTGCCACAGGAATGCCATGCGGTCCTGGAGGGGGTTGGCCGCGTCACCGATCCGCGTGACCCACCACGTCAGAGTGGTCTTGCTGTCATCGCTGACCGGAGCCTGGGCGTCGTCCAGTGGTGCCTGGAGCAGCTGCTCGACGGCGTCGGCTCGTTCCATCCCGGCCAAAGCGGTGATGGCGTCCGGATCGGCCCGCATGTGGGTACGTCGCACCAACAGCGCCGATTGGGCCATCAATGGGTCTCGTTCCGCCAATCCCATCCCGAGCCACCTTACCGACAGGCGGTTTCGGGGTTGAGGCGAATTACCCAGCCTTTAGCGAATCTTTGTACTTCGTTTATGGTTAGGCCCTGGCGCACTGTGATCGGCGGCCCGTGGTGCTCGGTCGGGGTGGAGGAACGCAGTGGTGGGAGGCTGGCCGACTTGCGGCCGGCTCCAGAACCGGCGGTCTGGCGGCAAAGATGTGGCGACCGGCGCCCCGCATCGAGCGCATGCTCACCGAGGGCTTGTGCAGCAACTACGAGCCAGAGTCCGAACAGGGTGGCAGCGAGTGTTCGGCCGGCAGCATCTTCCACCCGACGGAGTGGGACGATTGCGTGAAGGACGCGGCCGGCGTGGTGATCGACGGCGTGGAGTGGGTCGTCGACAACGTGGTCGAGTTGGCGCTGCAGATCGAGGCCCTGCTGCCACCGTGGGCCAAGGCCATCGTCGACTTCTTCAACGGCTGCGCCGCATTCGGTATTGAAGTGCTTTCCGGGCTTTGGCAGGCGGCAAAGGAGGTGGCGTCGGCCCTCGGAAACCCGGTCAGCTACGTCACCGGGAAGTTGCAGGAGTTCCAGGACCTCTATGCCGCCATCCAGGAGGATCCCCGCGCCTTCGCCGAGGAGTTCCTCGGCGAGCTGGCCGAACTCCAGCTCCTGGAGGATGAACCGGCCCAGTGGATCGGCAAGATGGGATGCGAGCTGGCGCCGGCGGCAGCGGTGGGGTGGCGAAGCTGCTCGACAAGATGGACGACCCCCGGGACTGGGTGACCAACGGTCGTCGCCATCGGGGCGACCGCGATGGTGGCAACGATTCAGGGTCGGACAACGACGGCCGAGACCGCCACCCGATCACCTGCAGGACCGGCGGCAACAGCTTCCCGACCGGCACCGAGGTACTGATGGCCGACGGCAGCCACCGGCCGATCAATCTGATAGAGCCGGGTGATCGGGTGATGGCCGCCGACGTGGCGACCGGCGTCTGGTCGGCCAGAACCGTCGTCGATCAACGGTCGCACCTGGATCGGGGCTCCATGGCCACCGCCACCCTGGCCGACGATTCACAGATGACGGCGACCGACCACCACCTGTTCTGGGTCGCCTCCGACGGAACGTGGCGGGAGCTGGAAGACGTCGGCCCCGGCGACCACCTGCTCACGCCCGACGGTGTCACGACGGTCGATGCGGTCGAGGTGACGGGACTGCGGTCGACCCTGGGGTGGGAGCTCGACGTCGCTGTCGACGACACCTTCACCGTGTCGTCCGGCACCGCCGACGTACTGGTCCACAACGCCGGGCCGTGTTCGCCGGGGGACCTCGTCCAGTCGCGGCTGGTGATCGTGGGCTTGCTTCCCGAACAGCCGGAACCGTTTGGTAGCCCGATTCGCCGAGTCGAACTCGCTGCGCTGACGACCGTTGACGGTCGGTCACAATTCGGCGATGCCGCCTACACCGGTCTGGCCTGCGAGGGCAGAGATCGGCTTCGGGTCTGGGAGTACCGCGACGGCGTGCGGTTGGGTGAAGCAGCCGGCGCACGTCGAGGTGATCCGGAAATGCAGTGGTTTGACAGTCGGGCGCTCGATGATGAGGGGATGGCGCCCCATGCCAACTCCTTGGATGGTGCGCCCTTCACTGGCTACGTGATCTCCGGACGAGCCGGTGTGATCGACTGCATTGTCCAATCAATCGAGGGCAAGACCGTCGACCTGTACCGTTTCCATCCCGATGGAACGGTCAGAGGCCGGGAGAGGCGCAGCGCTGATCCGATGCGAGGCGACTGGTCAGATAGGGCCGAGTGGTTCGACAACGGGGCACCGAGGTGGGCCGAATCGGGCTTGTCGACCCGCCATGGGGACAAACCCTGGGCAGCCATCTGAACGTCGGCCTGGACCGTGCGGGGCGGATTGATGCACTCGCTGTTCACGGCCCGTACTTCGACATGGTCGGGCGATTGGGGCAGCCAACCGAAGCGTGGGTGATACCGTCGCCTGGCCGTTTCACAGAATGGCGGATGTCACCGGAAGTCCGGCTGTCTCGACGCCAGGATCGGTGGTGGTTGTCGGCGTTGGCAGCACTCGCCGAGGACGGCGGCTTCGACGACGTAGTCTCTTTGCAGACCGATGTTGCGTCGTTCTCTGATCGGGAGCTGGCCTCCCTACTCGAGTTCGGGTTGCCGGCGCTCGAGCGTCTCGTCATCGGCGCGTACCCCTCCCGCCATGAGATGTCACTGGGCTACATCGGGGATGTTGTCGACGTACTACTGGATTCCAAGCGATCCCGGCCGTCGGTCGAGGTGCGGGCCGGTTCAATGTGGGTCGTAGCTGACGGCGAGTCGCCACCCGAGTTGGCTCACGATGACCCGGTGGCGTGGTTCGACCCCCTGTACAGGAATCTGCGTCGTATCGACCGTCCGGACCGCCTCGTCGGGAGCGGCGCAGACTCGTCGATGTACTTGATCGATTGGGTGGTGGCGCAGCCCGAGCTCACCATCGCCGATCTGACCAATACCGCCTACTTGAGACTCGGTCTCCATGAGCGATGCGTCGACTACGTGTCGCGCCGTCGCCCAGACGTTCAGCTCCTGTTACCGGACCATGATGCCCAGTGACTGTCGGCTTCGGGTTCAATCCCGAGCACGCCCACCAACGTCAGCTTGCGCTGGCCGGAGAAGTGATCCTCGAGGATTTCGCTGGGCCGATCGTCCTCGTCGGCGGTGTGGACGTCGCCTACTCCAACAAGGACAATCGGCTGGCTGCGGCGGCCGTCGTGTCAGAACGGACCAACCTGGAGGTCATTGAAGAAGCCGTCGTGGAAGGCATTGTCGATGTTCCCTACCTGCCTGGACTTCTCGGCTGGCGGGAGGCGCCTTCGGTCTTGGATGCGCTCCGACGTCTCAGAGCCCGACCAGACGTTGTCATTTGCGACGGACAGGGGATAGCCCACCCCAGCCGTTTCGGGCTTGCCTGCCATGTCGGCGTCCAGCTCGATCTTCCAACCATCGGCTGTGCCAAGAACCACCTCGTTGGTGACTATGAGCCGGTCGGCAATGATCGGGGAGACGGTTCCTTCCTGATGATCGATGGCGAACAGGTGGGGATGGTCGTCCGGACCCAAACCGGGGTGAAGCCTCTGTTCGTCTCGCCCGGTCACCGGATCACCGTACAGCGGGCTGCAGACATGATCCTCGAGCTGGCCCCTCGGTTCCGATTGCCGGAGATCATCCGATCCGCCGATCAGCTCGCCCGGCGGAGACTACGTAGCCGGTGACGTCGCACCTGCCCCACGAAGCGGTTGTGCCCATGCTCATAGCCAAACTCAAGGCCAGCAGGGTCGAGTTCGGTTATGCTGGGATCTTGGAGGGACTCGGAACAGGACGATCCTCAGCGATCTGCGATCTCCTTAGCTCGTCCTTAGCTCGTGATAGCGGGCCCCGTTTCCCGAACGGCAGGAACTCCATGGTGGGTCATGGGACCAGTTGCATCCGGGCCGTACCAATAGCCGAACGGCTACGTTGCGTACATGAACGAAGTCGGGCAGACGGTCATCAACCCGCCCACCGGTCAAACGATTTCGAACAGCGATCCCTTCGCCCACATCGAGTTGCCATGATGCAACTGGCCGACCTGCTCGGGACCCCGGCCCTGGCCGAACTACCGGCGCCGGCGGTCGACCCGTTGAGCCAAACCGACCTCTTCGCCGAGGCCCAACTCCTCGATATTCGCTTCGATGCGGTTGGGCAAAGACTCGGCATCCTCCTGGAGCTACGGGTGGCATTGCAGTTGCGAACGTCCAACACCGGCGTCGTGGTGGCCGCAGATGCCACGGAGATCGCCTGGAGCGCCGAGCGGCGAACGGGACCAGTGGCGTGGAGTGTGGTGTCTTCTGCCGCTGTCGCGGCCGACGGCGACATCACGGTGGAGTTCTCGTTCTCCCCGACAGCCCGGCTCCGGTTCCTGGCCAAGCAATTGTCGTACTACGACGTTGCGGTGGCGGGGCTTGCGCCGGCACCGGGCGACTACACCGCCGGTGAGGTCGTGACGGCGTCGTGGTGCTCGACCGGCGTCGTGGAGGGCCGTTCGATCATGGCGGCCGGTGGTCGATGACCGGCCCGTCGCCTCGGGATGTGATCGAGCATCTGGCGTCGCTGGAGCGGCGCCTGAGCGCGGAGCACATGGATGGCATCGAGCGGTGGATCCGATCCGAGCCGCTGACCGGACGCTCGCCGCCGTCGGGTATTCATTACTGGCGGTTCTTTGCCCAACTCTGTGGGCGGACCATGCGGGATCGCCGACGGGACGATCTCGATCTGGCAACGAGAGCCGTGCTTCGAGGCGGTGCCTGGGTCGACAACACGGCCCGGAGCCGGACGTGGTTGTACTTCTCCTTCGTCGCGTTCTGTGCCCGGCAACTCGGTCTCGACCCCGACAAGTACCTGGCCGAGTACGCCGCCGATCTGGAACCGGACCTGGCAGGCGCCGTCACCAACGTGGTGCCATACCTCCACAATACCGCTGGCCCGGTCGACGAGCAGAACCGTCTCCATGCACCGGTCCTGATCGGCGACTCGGTCGACTTCGAGCCGGTCTGGGATCCCGAGGCCCATGCCCGTGCCGTCGAGTCGGCCGCACGGCGCCTCGCCATGCTCGCCAGGACCGCCGACCACTACGCCACGACCGAGGGGCCGCAGCGGGCTGAGGCTTTCGTGTCTTCGGCCCAGTCGCCGACCCTTCCCTGGTTGCCGGACGGAGCCCCGGTCTACGAGGATCTCGACCTGCCCAGCTCAGAGACACGGCACCTGCTGCTCACGGCCGCCCGAGGGCAACGACTCGACCGGACACCACCCCGATCCGCCGTCGCCGAGTTCGTCCGGGAACAGGCTTCCCTGGCCGCCCGGTTCGGCGATGAGGAGGCCCTGGTGGCGGGGCTCGCGGCGGCGGCCGGGCTGCTTCCCTCGCTGCTCGGCCTGCCGTTCCGGGCCGCCGACCACCTGTTCGGCCCCGACGGGCCGCAGCGGCTCAACGCCGCCGCCAGCCGATTGCCGGAGGAGTCCGCCGCCGCCATCTCGGCCTGGGCCGACCGCCCCGATCGCATCACCGAGCTCGGCGACTACATCGAAACCGGGGTGCTCGCCGGCCTGAAGTTCTCCCGGCGATACCAGGCCCCTCGCTGAACCGGTCGGAGGAGGCCCTCGTCGACCGAGCATGCAGGCCGCCGAGCGCCCTTTGACCGGACCGGACGGCGATCGCGCAGGGGTGCGGCAGCCAGCGAGTCCGGGATCCCGTCGCCTTGGCGCCAGGGAAACGGTTGCCGCTAGCGTCCACAGTCATGGCAGCGCTCGATGATCTCCGATCCGACGTACGAAACTGGCTGGCCGAGAACTCGGATCCGGACCTGTCGGTCGGGAGTGGTGGTCACGAATGGCCGCCGCCGGCTGGCAGTTCCCCACCTGGCCCGAGGGCCTCGGCGGTCGTGGGTCGACCGCGGCCGAGGGCCGGGCCGTGGCCGCCGAGTTGGTCGAGGCCGGGGCGCTCGGTCCGCCGTTCAGCCACGGCCAGGTGATGGGCGCACCGGTGGTGATCCAGCAGGGCTCCGACGAGCAACGGGCCAGGCTGGTCCCTCCCCTGGCCGATGGGACCGAATCGTGGTGCCAGTTCTTCAGCGAACCGGAGGCCGGGTCCGACCTCAAAGACCGTCTGGACCGGAGCGTGGACGTGAATCGTCCCGACATGCCTGGTCGTGCTCATCGCCTTCCTCCTTCTGCCTGGCAGCAGAGCCCATCGAGCCGACCAACCGTCGCCTCCGGACAGATCTACGCCTTTTGTCGACACCGGGCGAAGATCGTCCAGAACTCCTCGAAACTGCCGAAATCCCCTCGATTGAGAACCCGATCAGGAAGTCCGCCAACCTATGGGTGATACCGTCGATTTCAACCGTGCCGATCCAGGTGATAGGCAGACCGCCGCTCGGGTCGTCGCTCCCCTGCCGGCAGAAAGGACAGGGTCTGCAACGACGACTTCGTGCTCATCCAAGGATTCAACGACGGTTGGGGACCAGCACAGGGAAACACCGGCAAAGCCGAAGGCTCCGTCACCGACACCTCCGAACATGGTCCCTACGCCGGGGTGGCCCCGGCGCATGGCTGCGCACCTCCGGCCGCTCGGTTTCTCCACCGGTGGGGTGGCTGCGGTGGAGATCATGCCCGGCCTTTGTCGAGCGTCCAGCGGCGCCGATGGCACCGATCTCGAGCGGGTTCTCGCCCGCATTGATTCGAACGTAATGCACATGCGTCATCGGCGCCTTCAGGACTGGGTCCGGTTCACCTCAACCCAGCCAGGCCGCGAGATTCGCCACACCGTCGCCCTCGAGTCGATTCAGGCGTGCTCCCCGGCCGGCCGCAGTCAAGGTGATGTCGGCCATCGTTCCGCTCACAATCCGGCCGTCGCCGTGCGACCACTCGTGGTCTGTCGCAGTCCATCGGACAGCGGGTCGGCCCGCTTTGGTGAAGGACCTACCAGCACGACCGAACAGCAACTGCATCACGGGCTCGTAGTGCTCCGGCGGCTGCTCAGTCTCCAGTCCGAGCGGGATCCGCACATCCAAACTGTGCAGCAAGACGTCACTCAATGGTGCCTCCGGCGGCCAGCCCGGCGGGGAGAAGCGATATTCGAGAACCGATCGATACTCTGACAGCAACTCGCCGATAGGCCTACGGGCATCGGCAGTGGCGAGTTCGTGGTTGGCCTGGTCGAAGCTGCCCCTGGCCCGGGCGACGGCGACGACGTACCGCCTCACCGGCGGCCGTGCGGCCAAGATCAGATGTGCCAGGAGCTCCCGAATCGTCCATCCCTCGCATAGCGATCGAACACTCCACCCATCCTCGTCGAGTTGTCCGAATGCGGAGAGCAGCGACCGGCGGGCACCAATCGTGATCGGCCAGAGGTCCACCTCCAAAACGTACACGCGTTTCTCGGGGTGACGTCCAGCGGAGCGGCCCGCTCGAGGAGCTCAGCGACCGTCTCCTTCGACAGGCGGAGGTCGGCCACGGCCCTGCGACGGGAATGACGTCAGGGATCTTGGCGAGGTCACGGACGACGAAACCGGGCTTGGCGACGATTCGGTGGCGTGCACCCGGCTTCAAATGTTCGGCCAACCTTCGGAGGGTGGGGAGGAATTCTCGTTGAAGTCTGTTGAAACCACCGTATTCTGCCAGCGGGAACTCGCCAACGGACGGTGCATGGAAGCTGCGACGCCGTTCGGTGACTCCCGGCAGGTCAGGCCGGTTGGCTGCGCCGTGCCCCGTCCTAGCCGCCATCTGATTCATTTCCCACGCTGCACTGACCAGGGAGGTGCCACTTGAATCGCAACGAGATCGAGTCCGCTTTGACGAGTTCGGAGGAAGCCGTCGATCGTGGCGATGCGGCCCTGGGCCCGACCGGGTTCTGGAAGGCCGTCGGGGCCGTCAAGCGAGATCCTCGGCTCGTACCCGACTATGCCGATCGCATCGGATCGATCGATCGGCGCGCCTTCGAAGCATGGGCGCTGTTCACCGTACCCGCTGTGCTCGGCACGGGGCTGATGGCGATTGGCACGCTGATTGGGTTCGGCATTGTGCTGTGGGCCTACTCGCTGGATCAGCCTGCCAACGGGCTCGCGCTGCTGTTCGGCACCGGTATCACCATCCTGACCACGCACGGCCTGGCTCACATAGCCGTGGGTGGGGTCTTCGGGATCCGGTTCACTCATTGGTTTGTCGGCTCGATGAAGCGGCCCCAGCCCGGCGTGAAGACCGACTACGCGACGTACTTGCGGGCGGATGCCAAGCACCGTGCCTGGATGCACGCCTCGGGCGCAATTCTGACCAAGCTCATCCCGTTCTTTGCGCTCGGGCCTGCGCTGGTGATGGACGCGCCGTGGTGGACCACTGCCCTGCTCATCGTTATCGGGATCGGGCAGATCATCACTGACGTCGTGTGGTCCACCAGGTCATCCGACTGGAAGAAGTACCGCCGCGAGATGCGTTACGCCCAGCAGTGACCACAGGCGATGACGCCACCGGCATCCCGGACCGCTGAGAATCTGGCCACCGACTGGACGAGCCTCGGAATCGACCGAGGCGGGGTCACAATGGTGCACGCCTCGCTGCGAGCCATCGGACCACGGAGGGTGGCGCCGCAGGCGCGATCGATGGTCGAACGAGCGGGTGGGAATGCAGAAGCCGATTCCGACCTTGGCGTGCCAGGCTGGTTGTCGCTCGATAGTGAGCCCTTTCGGGTTCACTCGATCAGGGCATGGTGAGGTCAGTGTGCGAGAAGTCGTCACCAACGAACAGGAGCGGCTGCCCAAGCCGGCGCGCAAGGGCATAGGAGAACGTGTCACCGAAGTTCAGACCAGCCCGATGATGCCCCTTCCCGAAGCGACGCCAGGCCACGATCGCTTCATTCGCCAGCTCGGCATCGACTGGCACTACTTCGATCGCGAACACGACCGAGCAACTCCTCCAGTAGCTGCGTTCCCGCTGAACCCGTCTTGGCTTCGATCACAATGCCGAGTTCCACCCGGGTCGCTGCGGACATCACGCACTGTTGTGCAAGCAGCTGATGCTGGAGTTCTGCACCGCCATCCTGGTCGAACAACACCGCGACGATCGCCGATGTGTCGACGACGATCACAACGGGAGCCCGTGCTCGTCGTATCCGATGATGTCGTCGGGATCTCGTTTGTCGAGCAACGGCAACCGGCCAAAACGTTCGACGATGTCGCCAAGCCCCAGATCCCGACGACGACGACGCTCCGCCTCGAGTCGAGCTTCGAGCGACGCGATCACCGCATCGGTAATCGACTCCCCCGTCAGCTCAGCGAGATCACGCGCCAGCTGGTCTGCTCGCTCACTCTTGATACTCAACGCCATAGGCACCAATCTACCTGCTAAGGTAAATAGGTATCAACCCAAACGTCGGTGCCTTGGGTGTGGGTGCCGGAACGCCACCCGCCCCGCCCTTGGCGAGACGTTGACCCACCGCAGGGCGAGTAGCTCAGCCAGCCCGTCGGGCTCCGGTGTAGGCCGCCAACACCAAGAACACATAGAACTGCTGGTCGTGCTCGGTGACATGAGACAACAGCGATTCGAGCTCGGCATACAGCTCATCGATCTCAGCAGCGGTCGGCTGCCCGACCGCTGATCGACCCGAT
>CAVRSZ010000008.1:0-1062474 GCA_963723995.1 uncultured Acidimicrobiales bacterium
TGGCTAAAGGAAAAATATGGCACCGTGATCCGCGGTTATCTGGCGCAGCTCGGGCCGATTACGCTCAAACTCAAGGACTGGAACGCGGTTGAGCGGAATGCATTCTTCTCGCCTGATCCTGCGAAGCTGCCTGAACTGGAAAAGTTCATGGATGAAATCCGTGCCGATCGGAATTCGATTGGCGCGCGCGTTGACGTGGTGGCGAGCGGCGTGCCGCTTGGTCTCGGCCAGCCGGTGTTCGATCGACTGGATGCCGACATCGCGCACGCGCTCATGAGCATCAACGCGGTGAAGGGTGTGGAGATTGGCGCTGGCTTCGCATCGGTTGAACAGAAAGGCACCGAGCACCGCGACGAAATCACCCCGCAGGGTTTCCTCAGCAACAACGCCGGCGGCATTCTCGGCGGGTGGTTCTCCAGGGGCCAGGACATCATCGCCAGCATCGCGCTCAAGCCAACTTCGAGTCTGCCGCAGCCTGGCCGCACGGTGAACGTCAAAGGCGAGCCAGTCGAGGTCACCACCACCGGCCGTCACGATCCCTGTGTCGGCATCCGTGCCACACCGATTGCCGAGGCGATGCTCGCCATCGTACTGATGGATCACGCCCTGCGTAATCGCGCACAAAATGCTGATGTGGACCGCAAGACCCCGGTGATTCCCGGGCACTCCGAATAAAAAATCCTTCGCCTGCCGTCATGCCCTACTGGCGCCTCGCCGGTTTCTACTTTTTCTATTTCGCGGTACTCGGCGCGCTCGTGCCTTACTGGGGCCTGTACCTCAAGTCCATCGGCTTCTCGCCGGTGGACATCGGCACGCTCATGGCGGTGCTCATGCTCTCGCGCATGGTCGCGCCGAACGTGTGGGCATACATTGCCGATCACCGCGACGACCGCATGCGTGTGGTGCGCATCGCTTCGTTCCTGACGGTGGTGCTGTTTGCCGGCGTGTTTCTCGGTACCAGCTTCTGGTGGCTGGCGCTGGTCATGCTGGTGTTCAGTTTCTTCTGGCACGCCTCGCTGCCGTTGATCGAGGTGCAGGTGATGCACCACACTCGCAACGCACCGGGTGCTTACGGGCGCGTGCGCCTGTGGGGCTCGCTTGGTTTTATTGCGAGCGTCGCTGCGCTCGGGCCGGTGCTGGATGCCGCCGGGCCGTGGTGGATACTGCCAGCACTGATCGTACTCATGGCCGGTATCTGGTTCTACAGCTTAACGCTGCCGGAATCGGAAATGGCCGGGCACATGCAGCACGCCGGGCCATTTATGAAAGTCGTCATGCGTCCGGAGATCTTGGCGTTTCTGTTTGCCTGTCTCTTAATGCAGGTGAGTCACGGGCCGTACTACACTTTCTATTCGATTTACCTCGAAGACCATGGCTATACCAAGACCGTCATTGGTTTGTTGTGGGCCTATGCCGTGGTGTGCGAGATCGGCGTGTTTCTGCTCATGCCGCGCATTCTCGCGCGTGTGTCGGTACGCACGGTACTGATGGTGAGTTTTGCGCTGGCGGCCGCGCGCTGGCTGATGATTGGTTACTTCCCGGACAGTCTCGCCTGGCTGATCCTGGCGCAGACGCTGCACGCGGCCAGCTTCGGTACTTTTCACGCCGCTGGCATGCAGATGGTGTACAAGTTTTTTGTCGGCAAACATCAGCACCGCGGTCAGGCGGTTTACAGCACGGTGGCGTTCGGCGTGGGTGGGGCAGTCGGGAGTTACTACAGTGGCCACACCTGGGCGACACTGGGTCCGGGGCCAACCTTTACGATCGCGGCGGTCTCGGCAGTGCTGGCATTTCTGGTCGCGCTGCGCCTCAAGAAAACCTGAGGCGTCTGCGGAAGGTATAGAGTCGTCCGCCTGCTGCATCCGAAGTCTTGGCGGGAGAGGCAAGCGGCAGAGTCGCGTTAAAGATATGCGCCACTTCGGCGCACAGGCTCTCCATCAGCGCATAGGCATCCACGTCGGTCTTCGGTGAGCGTAGTGCCGCGTGCCGAATCGGTTCGATCGATTCAAAGGTGGTATCGCGTGTTACCGGATCGGCGAGGTGCCGACAACGGTTGCCGGAGTAGATTGCGGACACGATCTGAGTTACCAACTCGTAGTGCACGGCACCAGAGTCGATGAAGCCACGCAACTCGGTTGCCGATACATTTACTGGCAACTGATGCTGCCCGATGCGTTTTGCCAGTTGTTCAATGAGTTCGCGAAAGGTCATGCGGATTGCTGCACAGCCTGAATCATTGCCTGCGCGGCATTCGAGAGGGTGCGCGCGGCGTGGGTGACAATGCCGAGGCTGCGTTCGAGTTTCACCTTTCTAATCTGGACCACACTCAGCGATTCGTCAATCATGGTGCGCGGGAGTGCGCTCCAGCCAAGGCCGATGGCGGCCAGCATTTTCAGCACCTCCAGGTAATTCGTCGCCATGCCCACAGTAATTTTATCACGCCACGGGCCGAGCGCCTTCAGGATGATCTCGCGCGTGTAGGTGCCAGGGCCGGGCAGGATCGCGGGATAATCGATCAGCACCTTGGCAGAAGCGGGCGTAACCCCGGCGAGTGGGTGCGTGCGGCTGACCACGATATCGAGCGGGTCGTCCCAGATCTTCATGGTTTGCAGCGGCGCACTCACCACCGGGGGAAGTGTGACAATGGCCAGCTCGATCTCGCCCTGTGCCACCGCGCGGCACGCCTTTTCCGAATCCATGAAACGTAGATCGAGACGCACGCCTGGGTAAGTTTCGTGGAACTGCTTGAGCGGCCCGGGGAGCCGGTGCAGTCCGATGTGGTGGCTAGTGGCGAGTGACAGTTCGCCCGCGATGGTGCCGGCAAGATTGGCAATGGAGCGTTTCACGTCATCCAGCTCGCGCAGGATCGCGCGCGAGCGCGTGAGCAGCGCCTGGCCGGCGGGCGTGAGTTGGATGGTGCGGCCGATGCGATCGAACAGGCGTGTGCCGAGGCTCGCTTCGAGCGCGGCGATGCGCTTGCTGATTGCCGGCTGGGTGAGAAAGATGCGCTCGGCGGCGCGCGAAAACGAGCTGGTTTCGGCGACGGCGAGGAACGCCTGGAGGGCGGCTATGTCCATAACAATATGGAATCCATTGCATGCAAAAGATGAATTTGTGTTATTTATAAACCTTGCCTAGGATTTACGCAACTCTTCAGGAGTTACAGACTGCCATGGCCGGGAAAACGCTGTACGACAAACTCTGGGACGCCCACGTGGTGCGCCAGAACGAGGACGGCACCTCGCTGCTCTATATCGACCGCCATCTGGTGCACGAAGTGACCAGCCCGCAGGCCTTCGAGGGGCTGCGGCTGGCCGGGCGCAAGCCGTGGCGGGTCGACGCCAATCTCGCCGTGGCCGATCACAACGTGCCGACCACCGACCGCGCGCAGGGCATCGCCGATCCGGTGTCGCGCCTGCAGGTGGAAACGCTGGACGACAATTGCGACGAATTCGGCATCACCGAATTCAAGATGAACGATCCGCGTCAGGGCATCGTCCATGTCATCGGCCCGGAGCAGGGCGCGACGCTGCCCGGCATGACCGTGGTGTGCGGCGATTCGCATACCTCGACCCATGGCGCGTTCGGCGCGCTGGCGCTTCGGCATCGGCACTTCCGAAGTCGAGCATGTGCTGGCCACGCAATGCCTGTTGCAGAAGAAATCCAAGAACCATGCTGGTCAAGGTGGAAGGCGACGTTGCCGCAAGGGCGTGACCGCCAAGGACATCGCGCTCGCGATCATCGGCAAGATCGGCACGGCCGGCGGCACCGGCTACGCCATCGAGTTCGCCGGCACGGCGATTCGCGCAGCTGTCGATGGAAGGCCGCATGACCCTGTGCAACATGGCGATCGAGGCCGGTGCGCGCGCCGGCATGGTGGCGGTCGACGACACCACCATCGACTACGTCAAAGGCCGTCCGTATGCGCCGAAAGGCGAGTGTGGGACAAGGCCGTGCAGACGTGGCGCACGCTGCAGAGCGATGCGGACGCGAGCTTCGACGGGTGGTGTTGAACGCGGCGGAGATCGAGCCGCAGGTGACCTGGGGCACCTCGCCCGAGATGGTGGTGGCGGTGGATGGCTGGTGCCGGATCCCGACGAAGGAAACGGATCCCGTCAAGCGCACCGGTTAGAAGCGGCGCTTGCCGTACATGGGGCTGCAAGCCGGGTATGCCGATCCGCGAGATTGCCGTCGACAAGGTGTTCATCGGTTCCTGCACCAATTCGCGCATCGAAGATCTGCGCGCGGCGGCGGTCGTGGCGAAAGGCAGGAAGGTGGCGAACAACATCAAGCTGGCGATGGTGGTGCCGGGTTCGGGCCTGGTCAAGAAGCAGGCCGAGGAGGAAGGGCTGGACAAGATTTTCATCGAGGCCGGTTTCGAGTGGCGCGAGCCGGGCTGCTCGATGTGTCTGGCGATGAACGCCGACCGGCTGGAGCCGGGCGAGCGCTGCGCTTCGACTTCCAATCGCAATTTCGAAGGCCGCCAGGGGCCGGCGGGCGCACCCATCTGGTCAGTCCGGCGATGGCCGCGGCTGCCGCGATTGCCGGACATTTTGTCGATGTGCGGGAGATAGGCTGATGGAAAAATTTCAAACATTGACGGGCTGGTGGCGCCGCTCGATCGCGCCAACGTCGATACCGACGCCATCATCCCCAAGCAGTTTCTGAAGTCGATCAAGCGCACCGGCTTCGGCCCGAACCTGTTCGACGAATGGCGTTATCTCGACCACGGCGAGCCGGGCATGGATCACAGCAAGCGTCCGCTGAATCCGGATTTCGTGCTCAACCAGCCGCGCTATCAGGGTGCGCAGATGCTGCTGACGCGCGAGAATTTCGGTTGCGGCTCAGTCCGCGAGCATGCGCCGTGGGCGCTGGAGGATTACGGCTTTCGCGCCATCATCGCGCCGAGCTTTGCCGACATCTTCTTCAACAACTGCTTCAAGAACGGCATTCTGCCGATCGTGCTGCGACGCGATGCGGTGGATCAGCTGTTCAAGCGAGTGTGCAGCGCACGCCGGGCTACCGGCTGACGGTCGATCTGGAGGCGCAGACGGTGACCACGCCGGACAGGTCACGGCGTTCAGATTCGAGGTCGATGCCTTCCGCAAGCACTGCCTGCTGAACGGGCTGGACGATATCGGCCTGACCTTGCTGCATGCCGACAAGATCAAGTGCGTATGAAGAGCGGCGCCAGCAGCGAGGCAGCCGTGGTTGTTTGTCCAAGTGAGAATCCGCAACGGATGACAATGAAAATTGCAGTCTTGCCCGGTGACGGCATCGGTCCGGAAATCGTCGCCGCAGGCGGTCAAGGTGTTGGACGCGCTGCGCCAGGATTCGGCCTGAAAATCGAAATGGAAACGGCGCCGATCGGCGGCGCGGCTTACGACGCGCGGCGATCCGTTGCCCGAAGCGACCCTGAAGCTCGCGCGCGCAGCCGATGCCGTGTTGCTCGGCGCCGTCGGCGGCCCGCAGTACGACACGCTGCCACGCCGACTGCGCCCGGAGCAGGGCTGCTGCGCATCCGCAAGGAACTGAACCTGTTCGCCAACCTGCGCCCGGCGTTGCTGTACCCGGAACTGGCCACTGCTTCGACGCTGAAGCCGGAAGTGGTGTCCGGGCTGGATATCATGATCGTGCGCGAACTGACCGGCGACATCTATTTCGGCCAGCCGCGCGGCATGCGCACCCTGCCGAACGGCGAGCGCGACGGCTTCAACACCATGCTCTACGGCGAGTCCGAAATCCGCCGGTGGCGCGCATGTGGCTTTGAAGCGGCGCGCAGAAGCGCAGCAAGAAGCTGTGCTCGGTGGACAAGGCCAACGTGCTGGAAACCACCGAGCTGTGGCGCGAAGTGATGATCGAGGTGGCGAAGGATTATCCCGAGGTCGGCGCTCGCCACATGTACGTCGACAACGCCGCGATGCAGCTGGTGCGCGCGCCCAAGCAGTTCGACGTGATGGTCACCGGCAATATCTTCGGCGACATCCTGTCCGACGAGGCGTCGATGCTGACCGGTTCCATCGGCATGCTGCCGTCGGCTTCGCTGGATGCGAACAACAAGGGCATGTACGAGCCGATCCACGGCTCCGCGCCGGACATCGCCGGCAAGGACATCGCCAATCCGCTGGCGACCATTCTGTCGGTGGCGATGATGTTGCGCTACACCTTCGAACCGAGCGGCACTGGCCGAACGCATCGAGAATGCGGTGAAGAAGGTGCTGCCCAAGGGCTTCGCACCGGCGACATTTATACCGAAGGCACGCGACAAGGTCGTGCAGCGAGATGGGCGATGCGGTGGTGGCGGCGCTGTAAACTGAACGCCAACGTGTCGATGAACAGTTGCTTGAGGTATTATGGAGACGAATGATGACGAAGGTAGGTCTGGTCGGCTGGCGCGGCATGGTGGGTTCGGTGCTGATGCAGCGCATGCAGGAAGAGCGCGATTTCGACCACATCGATCCGGTGTTTTTCACCACCTCCAACGTCGGCGGCAAGGGCCCGGCTATTGGCAAGGACGTGCCGCCGCTGCAAGGATGCCAAGAGCATCGATGAGCTGAAGGCGATGGACACCATCATCACCTGCCAGGGCGGCGACTACACCAAGGAGGTTTTTCCGAAGCTGCGCGCCGCCGGCTGGAACGGCTACTGGATCGACGCCGCCTCGACGCTGCGCATGAAAGGACGCCGATCATCATCCTCGATCCGGTCAACATGAACGTGATCAAGGATGCGCTGCCAAGGGCGGCGTCAAGAACTATGTCGGCGGCAACTGCACGGTGAGCCTGATGCTGATGGCGATCGGCGGCCTGTTCCAGACAGGGCCTGGTCGAGTGGATGACCCCGATGACCTATCAGGCGGCTTCCGGCGCCGGCGCGCACAACATGCGCGAACTGATCAGCAGATGGGCGCGATTCATGCGCGCGGTGAAGACGCTGCTGGACGATCCGGCCTCGGCCATTCTCGAAATCGACCGCAAGGTGGCCGATTTCATCCGCTCCGACCGCTTCCCGAAGCAGAACTTCGGCGGTGCCGCTGGCCGGCTCGCTGATTCCGTGGATCGACGTGCCGCTCGAGTCCGGCCAGTCCAAGGAAGAGTGGAAAGGCCAGGTCGAAGACCAACAAGATTCTCGGTCGCGAAGCCAAGCCGATCCCGATCGACGGCCTGTGCGTGCGCATCGGCGCGATGCGCTGCCACAGCCAGGCGCTGACCATCAAGCTGACCAAGGATGTGCCGCTCGACGAGATCCACGGCATGATGGCTACCGCCAACCAATGGGTGAAGGTCGTGCCGAACGACCGCGAAATCACCATGCGCGAACTGACCCCGGCTGCGGTGACCGGCACGCTGACCGTGCCGGTCGGCCGCATGCGCAAGCTCAACATGGGCCCGGAGTACCTGACCGCGTTCACCTGCGGCGACCAGTTGCTGTGGGGTGCGGCCGAACCGCTGCGCCGCATGCTGCGCATCCTGCTCGAAGCCTGATCGGCCGTTCTCTTTGTTGCGCGCACACGGCCGCCGGTTAACCACTGGCGGCCGTGTGTTTCTGATGTTGTTTATGCTCCCGAGGTATTGCCATGAGTACGAGCTGTGATGTAGCCATTGTTGGCGCGACCGGGATTGTCGGCGAAGCCTTGCTTGCCATTCTCGCGGAACGTGGGTTTCCGGTGGGCGAACTTTACCTGCTGGCGAGCGCGCGTTCGGCGGGTGGCAGCCAGGAATTCAAGGGCCGGCATTACCGTATTGAAGAGCTCGGCGGCTTCGATTTCTCCCGGGTACAAATCGCCTTTTTTGCCGTCCCCGACGCTGTGTCCCGGGAACATGTGCCGCGCGCCGTCGCCGCTGGTTGTGTCGCCATCGATTGCAGCGCGGCGTTCCGTTTTGATCCGGATGTTGCGTTGGTTATCCCGGAAGTGAATCCGCAAGCGATTGCCACGTATCAAGATCGACGCATCATTGCGAGCCCCGACCCCGCTACCATTCAAATGCTGGTGGCCCTCAAGCCCCTCTACGATGCCGTCGGAATCGAACGCATCGTAGTCTGCATCGGGGAGGCAGTATCCGGACGCGGGAAGGCGGCGATTGGGGAGTTGGCCGGCCAGACTGCGGCGCTCCTGAATGGTCAGTCCATCGAACCGGAAATCTTCCCGCGCCAAATCGCGTTTAACTGCCTGCCGCGCATTGATGTCGTGCTGGACAACGGCTATACAGAAAATGAGATGGAAATTGTTTGGGCAACGCGCCGGATTCTGGCGGATAACCTGATCCAGGTGAATCCGTCGGCGTTCCTGATGCCGGTGTTCTTCGGGTACTGCACCGTGCTGCATGTCGAAACTTCCCGCCCACTGGATGCCGCCGGGGCGCGCCGCCTACTGGAAAAAGCAGCCGGGGTGGTGGTCATGGACGGGCGCAAACCGGGCGAATATCCGACACCGATCGGCGCCGTTGGCACGGATTCTGTCTATGTGGGCCGCATCCGTCAGGACATTTCCCATGCGCAGGGTCTTAATATGTGGGTGGTCGCGGACAACACCCGCACGGGGTCTGCAAAAAATGCCGTCCAGATCGGGGAGATATTGGTGAAAGATTATTTGTAAGCTATAGTTACTTGTACTTCATAATGATTATTACTAGTATAGTTCCATAACTCCAAGTAACTAAAGCCTATCTTGAACGTGTCACAGGACGAAAACGGGGGAAAGAGGCCGATGCATCAAGCGCATGGTGGTGCCCGCTTGACACTGCGTCTTCTATTTACGCTGACGTTGATTGCAACGCCGCTCGCGGTTCAAGCTCTGGGCCTGGGTCGTCTGACGGTGAACTCCGGTCTGGACGAACCATTCAGCGGCCAGATCGATCTTATTTCTCCGACTACGCAGGAGATCAAGACACTCAAGGCCGCGCTTGCCTCGCGCGCCGATTTTGATATTGCCGGAGTAGAGCGCAATGCCTTTTTGTTTGATATCACATACACGGTAAGACAGCACCCGAACGGACAGTATTACCTCAAGCTTGCCACCCACAACCCGGTGCGTGAGCCGTTTTTGCATTTTCTGATTCAGGTTGACTGGAGCGGTGGCCACCTGATTCGTGAATACAGCGCCTTGCTCGATCCACCGCAGTGGGTCTCAGGTGCCGCTGCCGAGATCAATGCTCCGGCAAGCAGCGCTCCTGTAGTTGCCCCCATTGTCGAAATTCCACCGGTAGCCGATGCCGCGCCGATCGAAGAATTGCCGCCCCTCGATACAGTAGCGGAACCAAAAGCAGAGGCAGTGGTGGCCGAGATGCCCCAATTGGCGGCAAGCGAATCCGCTGCAGTGGCTGAAATCCCGGTTGTCACACCGGCTGATGTTCCGGCGACATCCAGGATTGACGCCGCCCCTGTGCCGGCCGAGACATCGGCAACAATCGAACCCATTCAACCATCAGCCGCTGCGGCAGCGAGCGAACCGGTACCGGCCGTCGTGAGCGAACTTGCTCCGGCGCCAGTTGCCGAGATCCCAGGCGTTGCCTCCACTTCCGTCGCTTCAGCATTAACTGAGTATGGTCCGGTCAAGCCGGGCGAGACGCTCAGCCTGGTGGCCGGAAGAATCAGTCCCGACAAGAGCCTTACCTCGCAGCAGGTGATGCTCGCCTTGCTGCGCGCCAATCCATCGGCGTTCTTCGGGAGTAACGTGAACAACCTCAAGTCCGGCAAGATTCTTACGGTGCCGGAGCGCGAGGTGATCGCCGCCATTCCCAAGGCTCAGGCTGCGAAGGAATTCCGCGCTCAATATGACGCTTGGCAGGAGTACAAGCTGAAGCTTGCCGGTGCGAGCCGCGCCGTTGCTGTTGCCGAGACTGATGCTCCCCAAGCAGGCGTGAAGCCCGAGTCGAAGAGGGGTGAAGCCAAAAAAGCAGCCAAGGGGAGCGGGGCCGGAAAGGCGGGCAAAGACAAAACAGCGACAACTGGCAAAGCAGTTCCAGTCGATCTGCTCAAGATCGTGCGTGCCAACCTCGAACAGGACGTTTGCTGAAGAATCTACAAAAACACCAGGTGTCGAAACCAAGAAAGATGCCGGTAAGGAGCAGCGCGTTCTGACAGAACGCGTGGCCACTCTGGAAGAGGCCATTGAATCCAAGCAGATGCAGAACAAAGAGATGCGCGAGCGCGTCGGCAAGCTGCAAGAGCAGGTCAAGAATACCGAACGCCTGGTCGACCTGGAGAACAAGGACCTCGCGTTGGCCCAGAAACAGGCTGCGGAGAAACAGGCTGCGGAGTCGAAGCTGGCAGCCGAGAAGGCGGCAGCCGAGAAGGCTGCGCTCGAGAAGGCTGCGCTCGAGAAGGCTGCGCTCGAGAAGGCTGCCAAGGACAAAGCGACGGCCGATGCGGCCAAGGTTGCACAGGCCGCAAAGCCAGAGGTCGCGAAGCCGGCAACCGATGCCGCTCCTGTCAAGAAACCTGCTGTAGCGGCAAAGCCGGCACCAGCTCCTCCTGAAGACAGCGTCCTGGATGGAATCCTGACCAGTATCATGGACAACCCGCTCCTCTTGGCGCTGCTTGGAGCTCTTGGCGTTCTCGGTGTGGGTGTGGCTGGGATGTATGCTTATCGCCGCCGCCGCGCCTCTCAAGAGTTCTCCGAGAGCATTCTGAGCAGCAGCAGTCTCTCCAGTGAAGCCAGTATTACCGATGGTAGCGGTCAAGCTGCCGCCAGCGATACATCGTTTCTGAGCGACTTCAGCCAGGGTGGCATGGGGAATATCCATACGGATGAGGTGGATCCAATTGCCGAGGCCGAGGTGTATCTCGCCTACGGGCGCGATGAGCAGGCTGAGGAGATTCTCAAAGACGCCATCGTCAAAGACCCGGCCCGTCAGGAGCTTAAGGGTAAGCTGCTTGAGATCTATTTCCAGCGCAACGATGTGGCCGGTTTTGAAACGCTGGCCGAAGAACTGTATGCCGCGCTCGAAGGCAAGGGTGGCAAGGTTTGGGACAAGGCAGAAGAAATGGGCCAGAAGCTCAGCCCCGCCAATCCCATGTTCCGGGGTGGAAAACCAGCGGCACGCGCCTCCGCCGGTCCGACAACGATGTTGGTTGAAGAGCCATCATCGTCTCCGCTCACTGGCAGCGAGTCCATGCCCGATTCCTACGATTCCATGCTTTCTACGCAAGGTTTGGAAACGAGCCCGGCACCGACACCATCCGGTCTTGATTTCAACATGGATTTTGACACGCCGCCATCCAAAACCAATGAAGCGTCTGCGGAGCCGGCATTTGACATGTCCTTCGACATGGACTTGAGCACGGCGCCTGCCGCACCGCCTGCCGCTGATAGCGCATCCAGCTTTGATATGGACTTTAACATCGGCGCGCCCGAGACAGCCGATACCTCATCCAACTTGATCGATTTCAGTTCATCGGGAACGCCGGAACTCACGAGTGGATTGGATTTCTCAACTTCCGACAGCGGCCCGGCGGCGGGCGGGGACATCGAATTTTCGCTCGGCGGGATGGGTGATTCCGTTGCCGAAATGGACAGCGCACCGGCGGATGCTGCGACGGAAGGTGGGCTGCCCGGCTGGGACGAGACGGCCACCAAGCTCGATCTCGCCAAGGCCTATATTGACATGGGAGACGCCGAGGGTGCGCGCAGCATCCTCGATGAGGTCATGGCCGAAGGCAACGATAACCAGAAACAACAGGCGCGCAGCCTCGCCGCACAGATTGCTGCCTGATTCCTCAATACGATCTTCCCTGTGCTCAATAAACGCTCCGGTTCTCAAGACCGGGGCGTTTTCGTTCCAGCGTCAGGAATATGCAGGGGTATGGATTCTTGTCATCGGCCGGATGCAGGTCTCGCTGTATCTCGCACCATTTACCCAGATCAAATTCTGGAAACCAGGCATCGCCTTCGGCATCTGTCTCTACCTGAGTGATGTAAAGCCGATCTGCACGGGACAACATTTGTGTGTACAGTTTCTGGCCGCCGATAACGAATATCTCGGGATCGATTGGCGGCACATGCACGATGGCCAGCTCCACAGCCTCGTCCAAAGAATGCGCCACGAGACAACCTTTCGGTGCATAGCGGCGATCGGAGGTGATGACGATATTGGTACGGTTCGGCAGCGGCCGGCCGAGCGACTCGAAAGTCTTGCGACCCATGAGCACGGGGTGACCAGTCGTCAATTCACGAAAATGCTTCATGTCCGCGGGCAGACGCCAGGGAAGCGCGTTGTTGCGGCCGATGACGCGGTTGCGTGCCATGGCCCAGATGAGAGCGATGCGTGGCCGCACGGTGGTCGCACCGGACACGGCTCCTGCGTTTGTCCCCGTAGGGACAGCTTCGCGCCCGATATTTCCGCCATCCTTGGCGGTCATACGGCGACCGGCGCCTTGATGGCCGGGTGTGGGTCGTAATTCAGCAATTCAAAGTCTTCGAAGCGAAAATCAAAGATCGAACGTACTGCAGGATTGAGGCGCATGCCGGGCAATGGCCGCGGAGCGCGCGCCAGCTGCGTGCGCGCCTGTTCGAAGTGATTGCTGTAAATGTGCGCATCACCCAGCGTATGGATGAATTCTCCGGGCTTGAGGCCGGTCACCTGTGCCACCATCAGGGTGAGCAGGGCATAGGAGGCGATGTTGAACGGCACGCCGAGAAAAATGTCGGCACTGCGCTGATAAAGTTGACAGGAAAGTCGCCCATCTGCCACGTAGAACTGGAAGAATGCATGGCACGGTGGTAACGCCATGCGATCTATCTCTCCCACATTCCAGGCGCTTACAATCAGGCGACGGGAATTCGGGTTCGCGTGAATCTCACGCACCAGCTCGCTGATCTGGTCAATGTGCCGGCCATCCGCGGCCGGCCAGCTGCGCCACTGGGAACCATATACCGGCCCGAGTTCACCATTGTCATCCGCCCACTCATCCCAGATGGTTACACCATTCTCGCGCAGGTAGCGGATATTGGTGTCGCCGAGCAGGAACCACAGGAGCTCATGAATGATGGACCGGAGGTGCACCTTCTTGGTCGTGAGCAGCGGGAAGCCCTGCCCCAGATCGAAGCGCATCTGGTAGCCGAATATGCTTCGGGTGCCAGTTCCGGTGCGATCGCCCTTGCGGGTGCCGTGGTCCAGAACGTGCTGCATGAGATCGAGATATTGGCGCATGCCGGCATTCTCCCCGATCCGTCGACGTATGTTAAGGCGGGTGTTTGGCGTCATTTTTCGCGATTGGATCGGCAGGGTACCGCCGTCCGTCGGGAAAACAGTACAGACCGCGCATTCCGGCATCGCTCTTGCCTTGATTCCGGAAGTAATATCGGAAGTCTGGATAAAGAATAGGCAAGGATTGAGGAGCCACTTGATGAAAAATTTTTTAATAATGCGAACTGTGCTCAACTGGCTGGCTGTACCACGCCAGTTCAACCGCATGTTGGCCATCACATTGCGCGTGCTGGCCACGCTCATCGTGCCATTCAGCCTGGTGAGTTTCTTCAAGGCTGGCAAGGTGATTTTCGATCTGCCGGCGAGTGGCATTCTCGGCGGTATTGTGTTCCAGGCGTTTTTCGTACTGGCGATCTACGCCGTGGTGCATGGACTGTTCATTCGCGCTCGCAACATCGACGCTCTGCCGGGCGGGGAATACAACATGTTCCCCTTGGCTGCGATCCTGGTCCGTGCGGCTGGCGAGGCGATTGCGGCGTTCATCAGTCTGGTCGCCGTGGGTGGTGGGATATACGTCTGGTTTACCGGTAAGGGCGTCGGCACCATTCTCAATCCACCGCCGAAGTTTCTGCCGCTGTTCGGCGACACGACCTTTATGGGCGGTATCGAGTTCATGGTCGGTGGAGTACTGAGTGCGATTCTGGTGGTTGTCGTCACCTATCTCGCCGCCGAAGGCCTGAACCTGCTCACCGAGGCAGCCGGGCGGATGCAGGCATCCCCGCGCGCCGAAGGCGGACCCAGCGAACCGACTTTAACCAGCGAGCCAAGTTTACGGCTGCGTTCCGGCACCGGCCCCTGATCCGTATCCACGCACAGTGCTGCGGCGTGGCTGTCTAGGGATTGTGCGACACCTCGTCGAATATCGCGCGCACGTCTTTCTCCCAGATACTAAAACGTTTCAGCAATTCAGGTTTGTTGAAGAACTCGCCAAGTTTGTGCGGGTCGGTAGTCAGTATTAGTGTGTCGTCGCCCTCCGCAAACACAACAATTGTGAGCGGCAGATAAGGAATGAGCTCCGGGTAGGCCGCAGACAGCTCGCGGATCTCTTTCTGCTTTCCGAAGAATACAATTCGGTACTCTGCCGTCTTGAATCCGCTGGCCGTCAGACCAACGTCCACGCGCTGCACGCGTGACACTACATAGCCCTTCGCGCGAATCGTTTCCTGCAGGTTATTCATGGCCTCCGGAAACGGCCGGGCGATACGCGCCATCAGCAGCTCCTCGGCCGCGGCAACCTGATTCAGGCTGAACAACAGCAGCAGGGCCAGCAGACGGAACCTGCTCACAGGACAGTCTCCTCAAGGATGTCGATGTAGATCTGGTACATCTGCTCGCACATCTCATTGAGCTCCGCATTATTGAAAATGCGGCTCAGGCGTTTGGGATTGATGCTCATGACCAACACTTTGTCGGCCTGCTGCACAATCGAAATGCGGCAGGGCAGGAACAGGCCGACGCGCGGGTCCACCTTGAGTGCCTCATTGAGGAAGTTGAAGTCGCAGGAATAGACGATTATCTGCTGTTGGTTTTCTTTGCCTTCCTCCACAAATCCCTGATCCAGCGTCTGTACGCGGATCAGGCGCATATTGGCTGCGCCGACCGCGGCCTGGACCTTCTCCACGGTACGCTTGATCGAGTAAGGCGATTCGCGCACCAGCACGGGCGATTCGCTCTCCAGTACGCGCGCACTGGACGGTGGCGGCGACTGCTCGAAGGCGCGCACATAGGCCACGATGTCGTTGATGTCGCGCTCCTTGAGGCCCTGTTTCAGGAATGAGCGCATCGGTGTGCCTTCGCGACCGCGCAGGAGCGTCGTTTTAATCAGGACGTCGGAGGCGGCTGCCAGGAAGCCGGGATTGTTCAGAGCCGGGGCCAGGATCGGTGCGCTGCGCGGTCGTGACAGGGTGACACCGGTACCATGCCCGCCTTCGCCGTTGGCGCCATGGCAGGCGCCACAGTGGCTTTCGTAGAGTACCTTGCCGCGTGTAGCATTGCCGGCGATCCGGTCTGGTGGGGGTGTTTTTGGCCGCTTCTGCCCCGGCCAGCTGCGGATATGTGCAATGATGGCACCCACCTCGGCGTCAGTGAGTTTGGCGAAGGCCGGCATGACGCGTCCGGGGCGCCCGAAGCGTACAGTGTTGTACAGATAAGCGTCATCGACACTGGAAAGAAAAGCGGGTAGGGCAAGCGGCACACCGACACCGCCGCTGCCGTCTGCGCCATGGCAGGCAGAGCAGCGCTGCGCGTACAGACGCGCCCCGTCCGGTTTCGCACGCGGTTCAGCGGCTTTTACTGCGTTTGTGCCAAGAAAAAACAGCGAGGCCAGAATGGTCAGAAAACGGAACATTTTGTGCGAACCGGGAAACCAGTCATGGGTTTTACAGAGTTTCCGTTTTACACTCTGGGGCAGAATTTGTATAGAGATGCATTGTGAAGATATATATCAAATCAAGTTCACAGCACGGCAGGGGTGTGTTCGCGCAGGAGAAGATTCTTGCTGGTGAACCCATACTTACGTTTTCCGGCCCGCTGCTGAAACGCGCCGAAGTCCGCGAGGAGGATTATCATCTGCAGGTCGGTGCGGACCTGTATCTTGGTGCGTCCGGTGAAGCGGATGATTACGTGAATCACTCCTGCGAACCGAATGCGGGTTTTCGCGACGGACTCGCGCTCGTCGCGCGGCGTGATATCGGGACGGAAGAGGAGATTACCTGGGATTACAGCACGGCGATTGACGAGGAAGATTTCCCGGGATTTGCCTGTTGCTGTGGTGCTGCAGCCTGTCGCGGCACGGTGCGATCATTTCGCCATCTCGATCCTGACTACCCAGGAGCGCTTGCGCGCCTGGCTGCTGCCCTATCTGCGCAAAAAATATTTTCCCTAACGCAGCTGGCGCGGGTGCAGCAGGTGTATCTCGCGGCGCTTGAATAGCGGGATCAGGAGCATGCCGGCGACAAACCCGCCGGCGTGCGCGCCGAAGGCGACACCCGGTTGATTCGGGTCGGTCAGACAGGGTGTTCAAGAGTTGCAGCAGGAACCAGAAACCCAGTACCACCATCGCCGGCAGATACAGCATGCGCGAGAAGAAGCCGAGCGGGATCAGCACCAGTACGCGCGCGTGCGGATAGAGCAGCAGATAGGCGCCCAGCACGCCGGAGATGGCCCCGCTGGCGCCGATCATCGGTATGGTCGAATCCGGTGCCGGACGGCCTGCGCCAGCACTGCGGCCACGCCGCACAGCAGATAGAAGAGCACGAAGCGCCCATGACCCATGGCATCTTCCACGTTGTTCCCGAAGATCCACAGGTACAGCATGTTGCCGATGAGGTGCATCCAGCCGCCATGCAGGAACATCGAGGTGACGACGGTCAGCGCGGCCGGCACTTGCATGAGTTCTGGCGGCAGGGACTGGTTGCCGAACAAGGCTGCCGGCATGACGCCGAGCGCCTGTATCATTGCTTCGGCGTGTGCGCCGAGACTCAGCTGCCAGAAAAACGTCAATGTGCAGAGCGCAATTAACCCGACGGTCATTACCGGGTAGAGGGTTGTGGGGTTGTCATCGCGCAGTGGAATCATTGACGAATATTACAATAGATTTTCGCCAATGCTCTTTTTCCCGCACCAGTGGCAGAGTGATGGGGAGCGGGCTTCCTCTGTATCGATATATCAACTCCCGAGATCTATCCACCGTCAGTCGCCTCGGTCATGACGACGAGCGGGTCCTGTCGATAGAATGCAGCAAGTTGCCGATAGACTGCCGGAAAGTTGGATTGCACAGCTGTGGGCGTGAGGAAAAAGGCTTCGCTCAGAACGGCGAAAAACTCCGCCGGGTTTTTGCAGGCATATTCATTGATGTCTATTGGCTCACCAAGATCAAGCATGGCACACAGTTTCCCGTAGGCCACCTGAAAGTCACGCGCCCATTCCACCTGGATAATTCCGGCGGCAACGGCGGGCATCCGTCGGCAGCGCCATTGCGCATGTCGAGTTTGTGGGCGAACTCGTGCAGCACGACGTTGGTGCGTGCATCCAATGGTGTGACAGCGGTATCCCAGGAAAGTATTACCGGCCCCCGATCCCAGGCTTCGCCGGACAACTCCTCGTGCCAGTGGTGCACGACGCCGGCATCGTCCACCTGCTCTTTCGCTACGCGGAAATCGCCTGGGTAAAGAATGACAGCGTGCCAGCCAGCGTAATAGTCGAAATCAAGATTCAGAATCAGCAGGCTGGCCTGCAAGGCAACGTGCACGCGCATCGCATCGGTCAACGTGGAGACCGGCAGCACCCTCGAAGGTCTTGGCACGCAGAAATTGTAAAGCCCGTTGCGTAGCCTTGCCTGTGTGGTCGGTATCCAGTACACTGGCAATAGGGCAGATGCGCGAGCGCTTCTCGCCAGAGTCATCCGGAATGGCTGATGGCGACCTGAACGATCGCCACAGGTTATGCCATGGCCACATGCTGGTGATGCGCTAGTGTGGTGTTCCACGCAGGTAGTCGATGGCGAGGCGTTTGCCAATTTCCACCGACGGTTGATCGAGCGGATTGATGCCGTACAGGAGGCCAGCATAAATGGTGGCGCGCTGATAGAGGTCGACAAGTTGACCCAGAACATGTGCATTCAGTGCCGGCAGGCGAATGGTCATGTTGGGATGGCCGGCATCGGTGATGACCTGACGCGTGGCACGAAACTCGGCGTCGATTACCTCCGACATGCTCCGGCCTTTGAGGAACGGGAAATGCGCTGCATCAATGTCGTCCAGCGGGACCGGCAGGTCGTGCTCGTGGGTTTCGAGTTCGATAAAGGTAAAGAACTTGTCGTGGCGCGATTCCAGATACATCTGCAGCTGGCTATGCTGATCCACCGCGCCCATGGCGCGCACCGGCAGGGTACCCGCCGGTGTACTGCCCGGACGTGCACGGTCCCATTTGCCGAGCGATTCCGCCCACAGCTGGCAATACCAGTCGACAAAAAGCTGCAGGCGATTGACGTAGGGCATCATCACGGCAGTGCGCTTGCCGCGTCGTGTATCGAGCAGAACGCTGAGTGCGGCTATTTCGAGGGCGGGATTGGCGGGACGTCCGCTGTTGTACAGCGGGACGCATTTTCGGCTGCGCCCTGCAGTAGCACCTGATGTCCATCGCCGATGGCTGGCGAGCGGAACCAGTCCCGACTGGCGAGAGCACGGAATAGCGCCCACCCACCTGTGTGGGTACCGGCAGGGAGGGCAGGCCCTCGCGCTCCGCCAATTCACGCAACCAGCCGTTGTTTGGATCGGTGATGACCCACTGGTGGCGGCGTGCGTTATCCTTTCCCAGCTGGCGAGTTAGCCAGTCACGCAGTATCAGGTATTGCACCACGGTTTCGATTGTGCCGCCGGACTTGCTGATACACAGGATCGCACTGGACTCGGCCTTGAGGCTGGACAGCAGGCGATGCAGGAAATAGGGGTCAATGTTTTCGACAAAATGCAGGCGCGGTGTGCCAGACCACTGGGCGGTTGCGGGCCAAGGGCTTGCAGCAGGGCCTTGGCACCGAGGCTTGATCCGCCGATACCGATCACCAGTACATCCTGGTGCTGGCGCAGGCCTTGGCCATTTCCTGTATCTGTGGAATTAGCGCCGGCATTTCTGTGCGAGATTCGAGCGCGGCGACTTCGGCATTCAGTCCGGACGCTGCTGCCCTCCTGCACGCGTGCTGGGCAAGTTCGATTTCTCCGGCCTGGGCTACCAGCTCTTTCGCGATCGATGCCTTCGCGACCGACGCCTTCCGTGTAGAAGTTGGTCGTGTTTATTTCAAGCTGCTTGGTCTGGGGCCCGCAGCGAAGATCCTGTTAGTAGTATTCGTACCTGATGCCATGAGCTGAGTGGATTTCTTGTGTGAGTGTGATAAGGGATCCGACATAATTAAATATGTGTAATACTGCTCGGCGAGCTGCCAGGGGTATTTCACCATACCCTGTGGCAAAGGGGTGTCGAGCCAAAATATTATGTTTTTGTAGCTAGGCAGCGCATTCCCTCTCTGTATAATACCGCGCCGGGCGTTGTGCCCGTACCCATACCCTCTTGGAGATTTAAATATGAAGAAAATTCTGGTTCTGTCCGCGTTCTTGGCCGTCCTCGTTGGTTGCCAGCAGAAAGAAGCCCCGAAGGCTGCTGCCCCGGCTGCTGCCCCGGCTGCTGAAGCCCCGGCTGCTGCGCCCGCCGCCGCTCCGGCCCCGGCTGCTGACCCGGCCAAGAAGTAGTCGCTGTTTGCGGTTCGGACTTGCCCCTCAATTGTGAGGGGCAAGTCGTCCGTTTTTAGGTGTGCAAGCGCTCGTCCGAGGCTTCGAGCGTGTTGAGCAGCAGGGTGGCCACGGTCATCGGTCCCACCCCACCCGGAACCGGCGTGATCCAGCTTGCCCGTTCCTTTGCCGCGTCGAATTCAATATCCCCCACCAGAGCGACCATCCGTTAGGCGGTTGATACCGACGTCGATCACTACTGCGCCGGGTTTAATCCAGTCCCCCTTCACGCAGCCCCGGTTTGCCAACCGCTACGACCAGAATGTCGGCGCGCGCAACATGATCAGACAGGTCCTGCGTAAAACGGTGGCAGATGGTCACGGTACAGCCAGCCAGCAGCAGTTCCAGCGCCATGGGCCGACCGACATGGTTGGAGGCGCCGACCACCACGGCATGGCTGCCGAGAATGGGTTTATCGGTGCTCTCCAGCAGCTTCATGATGCCGTGCGGTGTGCAGGAGCGCAGCAGCGGCAGGCGCACTGCGAGCCGTCCGATGTTGTACGGATGAAAACCGTCCACGTCCTTGGTCGGATGAATGCGTTCAATCACCGTTACGGTGTCGATGTGCGCTGGTAGCGGTAGTTGCACCAGGATGCCATCCACGTGCTGGTCGGCGTTGAACTTGTCGATCAGCGCCAACAGCTCGGTCTGCGTTATGTTTTCCGGCAAATCATGTGAAAACGAGATGATGCCGGCCTTCTCGCAGGCCTGGCGCTTGTTGCGAACATAGACCTGCGAGGCGGGATTGGCGCCGACCATGATCACGGCCAGCCCTGGGGCACCGACACCGGCGGCGAGTTTGTGCTGCACGCGCTCGTGCACCTGCGCCAGCAGCTTCGTGGCGATGGCCTTGCCGTCAATGAGGCGCGCGCTCACAGGTGGAAAATGCCAGTGGGTTTCACGGCGCGCATGATCGCACGCATGCGCGCCCGGCGCCAACGCCGCTGAAATCACCGCTTGGCCCATTGACCCTGTGGTAGGCGCCGCGTATATTTGCCGCCCTCGCGCACCGAGGTCTGTCTCGGGGCGCTGATTTCCCGGCGGTCTTCAGCTATATTTGCGAAGTCTCGGGGTATAGCGCAGCCTGGTAGCGCACCTGCTTTGGGAGCAGGGTGTCGGGGGTTCGAATCCCTCTACCCCGACCATCTCCGACTGCTCGGGCGGACGAACTGGCTGTTATCCGTGAGCGGAACGGGTGTGACGTGTGTCCAGGGTTCTGAACTGGACGAGTGTCCAGGGTTCTGAACTGGATGAACAGGCGCCCGTAGCTCAACCGGATAGAGCACCAGCCTTCTAAGCTGGCGGTTACAGGTTCGATTCCTGTCGGGCGCGCCAGTGTGATGTGAATGGCCGGTGTGGCCAAGGTGTTCTGACCGGTACGTTTAATTGTTTTATGGTGGGCGTAGCTCAGCTGGTTAGAGTCCCGGATTGTGATTCCGGTTGTCGTGGGTTCGAATCCCATCGCTCACCCCAATTTTTTGTTTGTTGTGAAGTTTTTCGGGCCGTTAGCTCAGTTGGTAGAGCAGCTGACTCTTAATCAGTAGGTCCCCCGTTCGAGCCGGGGACGGCCCACCAACTCAAGGGGCCCGGTTTTCGCGCCGGGCTCTTTCTTTTTTGTCTGTTCCCCGCAGCCGGATTCACGGATAATTCCTCCCGCCCTCTCGGGACATCGGCTTGAGGTGCTGCGAATGTGGCGAAACTGGTAGACGCGCTGGATTTAGGTTCCAGTGGGGCAACCCTTGGGAGTTCGAGTCTCCCCATTCGCACCAAATCGAAGGAAAGGATTTTCACCGACCCCCTTCTCCCGCGCAGGCGCGAGCGGGGCGGGGTGAGGGTCGTCAACTATGGCAAATCAGCCTAAATTCTTGGCCTCCCCGGACAGAACCGGTATGATGCCGTGCATGCCGTGGATTTTTGTAACCACGCGTTTTTTATATATTTTTTAGATGAGGTTTTTCGATGCACGTCACTGTTGAGACCACTGGCAACCTTGGCCGCCGCATGACCGTGGCGGTGCCCGCTGCGCGCATGGAGCAGGAAATAGCGGCGCGCCTGAAGCGCCTGTCGCAGACCGCGCGTTTTCCGGGCTTCCGCCCCGGCAAGGCGCCAATGAAAATGGTCGAGGCGCAATACGCCGGCAAGGTGCTGGAAGAGGTGGCGGGCGACCTGATCCGCACGACGTTTTACGAAGCAGTGACTGAAAAGGGCCTGAAACCCGCCGGTGGACCGGACATTCAGCCCAAGAACATGAACCGCGGCAACGACTTCGAGTACACCGCCACGTTCGAGATTTATCCGGAGGTCCAGCGTCTCGAGATCAAAGGCGCACGCATTGAGCGCCCGGTCGTGACAGTCAGCGAGGAAGATGTGAATCGTACGATCGATTCCCTGCGCCGCCAACGCGTTGGCTGGAATCCGGTGGAACGCGCTGCCGCAATGGAAGATCGCGTACTGATTGATTTCCAGGGCATGCTGGACGGCGTGCCGTTCGAGGGCGGAGAAGCCAAGGACTTTCCATTGGTGCTGGGCAACAACACACTGATCGATGGTTTCGAGTCGGGCCTGATCGGCGCGCGCGCAGGCCAATTCGATCGGGTTGCCGATCTTTTGGAGCTCGACACAGGGACGAGGGAACTTCTTCGACAACCACTGCGCGAGCACTCCTTCTCCATTCCGGTGCACATGGACGATGGCTCGGTCAAGGTGTTTCGCGGGTTTAGGGTTCAGCACAATGATGCTAGAGGACCCTGCAAGGGCGGTATCCGCTTTCACCCACTGGAAACGCTAGACACGGTCCGAGCCCTCGCCATGTGGATGACGTGGAAGTGCGGGCTGCTGAACTTGCCGCTCGGCGGAGGCAAAGGCGGCGTCATCTGCGACCCCCACAACTTGAGCTCCGTCGAGCAGGAACGGATCTGCCGCGGTTATGTCCGTCAGATCGGCAAAATGCTGGGGCCGGCTCTCGACGTTCCGGCACCGGATGTCATGACGTCGGCCCAGCACATTCTCTGGATGCTGGACGAGTTCGAGCAGATCCAAGGTGCAAAAGCCCCCGGCTTCATTACCGGAAAGCCCGTGGGGATGGGCGGATCTTTAGGTCGTGTGGAAGCCACAGGCTATGGAGTCGTTTTCACCATTCGGGAAGCGCTGAAAGAAATGGGGATTCGAGCGGAAGAAACCCTTGCCAGCGTGCAGGGATTTGGGAACGTGGCCCGTAATGCGATCCGTTTATATCGGCAACTCGGGGGTAGAGTGACTTGTGTCTCCTGCTGGGATCAAAAGGACCAAACCGCCTACGCTTTCCGAAAAAAGGACGGTATCGATATCGAAGAGCTTGCCGGCATCACCGACCGTTTCGGCGGCATCGAAAGGCAGAAGGCCAAAGATCTTGGATATGAAGAGCTGCCCGGCGACGCCTGGATCGAGCAGGATGTCGATATCCTGATACCAGCGGCGCTGGAGAACCAAATCAACCGGGACAACGTCCAGAGAATCAGCAAGCGGGTCAAGCTGATCGCCGAGGGCGCCAACGGACCCACCACGCCGGAAGCGGACGAGGTCATCAAAGAGCGCGACATCTTCTTGATCCCCGATTTCCTCGCCAACGCGGGCGGCGTTACTTGCAGCTATTTCGAGCAGGTTCAGAGCAATATGAACTACTATTGGGAGAAGGACGAGGTTCTGGGCAAGCTGGACGTCAAGATGACCTCGGCTTTCATTGCGGTGAGCGATCTGGCCAGAAAAAGAAAGCTCTTCACTCGCGACGCAGCTTATTCGATAGCCATCGATCGGGTGGCAAGAGCCTGCCGGGACCGAGGTTGGGTGTAAGAGTGCCGCCGTTTCCGTCTTTCTTCTCGCCAGGCTAAAAAGTGGAAAATTACCTGGTGGAACCGGACATGAAGACGCAATCTTCGAAGTACGAGCAAGTGCCTCGCTTTGACAGAGAGTTCTTTGGCGCCAAACATCGATTCACTCGCATCGGCGATGGGAGTCTCGGGGGTAAGGCAAAGGGCCTGGCCCGTGTCAAGGAGCTCTTGACGTCCGAGCTGGACGGTACCCGATTCCGGGGAATTGATGTTGAGATCCCTACTTTGGTCGTGATCACGACTCAGATGTTCGATACGTTCGTGGAACACAACCACTTGCATGACTAGACGCCTCTCTGAAATGCCCGACGAGCGAATCGCCCACGCCTTCCAGAAAGCCGATTTACCTACAGAGATGCTCGGCGATATCAAGGCGCTCATCGACCAGGTCCATTCGCCCCTGGCAGTCAGGTCCTCGAGCTTGTTGGAAGATGCCCTCTATCAGCCGTTTGCTGGCGTCTACGCTACCAAGATGATCCCCAACAACCAGCACAATCCCGACGAGCGATTTCGAAGATTGATTGGAAGCCATCAAGTTTGTGTATGCCTCGACGTTCTTCAAATCGGCCAAGAGCTACATTAGCGCCACCGACCACGCAGTGGAAAGCGAGAAGATGGCGGTCATCGTCCAAGAGGTTGTCGGTCTCCGTCACAGCGACCGTTTCTACCCCGGCATCTCCGGTGTGTGCCGCTCTTACAACTTCTACCCTACGGGAGGGGCTCAGCCGGAAGAGGGCGTAGTTAACCTTGCCCTCGGTCTAGGCAAGACCATTGTCGACGGCGGGATTAGCTGGACTTATTCGCCCGCCCATCCCCAGGCACCCCCGCCCTATCGCTCGGTGAGGGACCTGCTCAAAAATTCCCAGCTCCAGTTTTGGGCGGTCCATATGGGCCGTCCCCCCGAGTACAATCCTATCGCTGAAACCGAGTACATGGTTCGATTGAGTCTCGCGGAAGCAGAATACGACGGAACTCTCGACCATATCGCTTCAACCTATAACGCCGCGTCCGATCGGGTGACGATGGGGATTGGGGCACAGGGGCCGCGGGTCATCAACTTCGCACCTTTGTTAACCCTCGGCGACATTCCCTTCAACGACCTGATTAAAGAGCTCCTGTCTATCTGCGAGAAGAATTTAGACGCACCCGTGGAGATCGAGTTCGCCATGACCTTGGATCGAGTCCGCCCGCCCGGAGCACGGTTCGGATTCCTGCAAGTTCGGCCGATGGTAGTGTCCGATCAGATCGTAGAGATCGCGCCGAAAGAGCTTCAATCCGCCGGCCTTCTCGCCGCATCCGAGCAGGTAATGGGGAACGGTGTCATTGATTTCATACGGGACGTGGTCTACGTGAAACCCGGGTCCTTCAGCGCCCGATTCACCAGAAAGATTGCAGCTGAAATCGAGTCCATTAACAAGTCGCTCGTCGACACGGGCCGCCGATGTCTTCTGATCGGATTCGGTCGATGGGGCTCCTCGGACCCGTGGCTTGGGATTCCAGTGGATTGGAGTCAGATCAGTTCCGCCAAAGTGATCGTCGAGGCCACTTTGCCCGATATGAACGTGGAGCCCAGCCAGGGCGCACACTTCTTCCACAACATGACCAGCTTCGGCGTAAGCTACTTCTCCGTGCACCACGGGAGCCAACCGGGTATCGACTGGAACTGGCTGTCGGCTCAGGAGACAGCAGGAGAGACCGAGCACGTTAGGCACGTGAGCCTGAAGAAACCGCTGCGCGTTAAGGTAGACGGCAGGAATGGACAGGGTGCCATATGGCGTCCGCTTTAAGCACCCTGTAGATAGACATGGCGGAACAAGAAAAACCGATCGAAGAAGTCATGCGGGCTCTGAGAGAACGAGCCAAGGAGCTCGCTTGCCTTTACCGTGTTAATGAGCTCCTCAATCGTCAGGACTCTCCCACCGAAGACGTCCTCCGCGAGCTCATCGAGACAGTTCCCGCCGGTTGGCAATACCCCGATTGCTGCCAGGCGAAGCTCACTCTGAACACCACGGTGTATCAGCCATCGGGCTTCAGCGAGAGCCCCTGGGTCATGAAGGCTCCCATCGTACTCGAGGGGGAAGCAATTGGGCAGGTCGAGGTCTACTATACGGAGGAGAAACCGGTCGCCGACGAAGGTCCTTTTCTAAAAGAGGAGCGGAAGTTGATCAATAACATAGCCGAGCGTATCGGCTATTTCTTGTTTCAGCACAGGCTCGGGAACGACCTCCGTAGTTGGAAAGCATCGATCCAGAGGGAATCCACCAGGGGAAAAGGAGAATGGCGAGTTATCATCGATTTTCTCCGGCAGACCGATCCGAACCTACTGGTGCGAATCACCCGCAAGATGATCAACTACCTCTGCTGGCACGGGGTGAACGAAGCCAAAAAAATGCTGCGCGAGTTTGCTCCCCCCGAGGGTGAACTCGAGAAACAGCTTTCGGACGAAAATCGCCCCCAGCCGAAAAGGGCAACAGCGGATTTGGTCGACATCGCCGACCGAGCGTTTGTCATTGCAACGGAGCACCTCTCAGAGGACGAGGTGGTTTCCCGCATCCATACATGGATCAAAGAAGATAAGGCTGCTTTTCTAATCGACACCGTCGCCCGTCTGGACGCTTCCCTCGGAGAAATTACGAACGCGCTCGAGCGCTTCAAGGGCATCTCGGTCGACGAAACCGAGCTTCCGCTAGCAGTCCAGACCGAGCTCAAGGTCTCCTTGTTGCGACGCTTCCTATCGGACCAGATCGACTTCATCAACGTGGCAAAGGGTTACGTGGAGGTCGGGGACTTCAATGAGCTAGCGAAGCGTGTCATCGGCTCGCCAACGAGTCGCGGAAAGCTGGGAGGTAAAGCCACCGGCTTGTTTCTGGCCTTTCAAATCATCCGCAGGTCCACCGAGTACACCGATCTGCTCGGCCGCATCAAGGTCCCCAGAACCCGGTTTCTCACCTCGGATACGATGCTGGAGTTTATCCACTACAACCATCTCGACGACGTTTACAGCCGCAAGTACATGGAAGTGAGCCAGGTGCGGCAGGATTACCCAAATACGGTTCAAGTTTTCAAGAGCTCCCACTTCCCGCCGGAAATCGTCTCCGGGCTCTCGGCGGTTCTCGACGAGCTCGAGGACCGTCCGCTAATCGTTCGCAGCTCGAGCTTACTCGAAGACCGCACCGGAGCCTCTTTCTCGGGCAAATACAAGAGCCTTTTCCTTGCCAACCAGGGCACAAAGGGAAGCCGTCTCGAAGCTCTCCAAGACGCGATCGCCGAAGTTTATGCTTCGATCTTCAATCCAGACGCGATCGAATACCGCTCAGAACGAGGCCTCTTGGATGTTCACGAAGAGATGGGAATCATGATCCAGGAGGTAGTAGGCACCCGGATCGGCAAGTACTTCATGCCCGCTTTCTCGGGGGTGGCCTTCAGCAATAACGAGTTCCGCTGGTCGCCTCGCGTCAAGCGGGAAGACGGACTTTTGCGTCTGGTGCCGGGTCTAGGAACAAGGGCCGTCGATAGGCTGACGGACGACTATCCGGTGTTGATTGCAGCCGGGCAGCCAAACCTCAGAGTCAATGCAACTCCAGACGAAGTCATTCGTTACTCCCCGAAAAACATCGACGTGCTCGACCTGCATGCCAACTCGTTTGAGACGGTTGACGTCCGGGACCTACTTCGGGAATGCGGGCAAGAGTATCCGCTCAGCCGACGAATCGTTTCCATTGTCGAACACGATCAACTCAGAAAACCGACTGGATTGGGGCCTGATTTCGACCAGGACGACTTGGTTGTCACCTTCGAAGGTTTGGTATCGGAAACTTCCTTCGTAGCTCAAATGCGGGCTTTGCTCACGCTTCTTCAGGAAAGGCTAGGAAGACCGGTGGACATCGAGTTCGCATCCGACGGTAAGAACATTCACCTACTTCAGTGCCGCCCTCAAAGCCATCGCGAAGACGCTGCCCCAACGCCCATCCCCAGGAACCTGCCCAAGGATAAGATTCTTTTTTCTGCCGACCGTTACATCGCCAATGGTCGCATTCCGAACATCACCCACATTGTCTACGTCGACGCCGATAGTTACAGCAATCTTACCGACCTTTCAGAGTTCAGGGATGTCGGCCGAGCAGTGGGAAAGTTGAACACTCTTTTGCCCAAGAGGAAATTCATCCTTATGGGCCCAGGGCGCTGGGGGAGTCGCGGGGATATCAAACTGGGCGTGGCGGTGAGTTATTCCGATATCAACAATACAGCACTTCTAGTGGAGGTCGCACGGAGGAAAGGCAACTATGTTCCGGAGCTTTCCTTCGGCACTCATTTTTTTCAGGATCTGGTCGAGGCCGGGATCCGTTACCTTCCGCTGTACCCGGATGAGCAAGGGCTCCTCTTCAACGAGCTGTTCTTTCTGAGATCGCGCAACGTCCTTCCAGTGCTGCTTCCTGAGTATGCACACCTCGAGGATGTCGTGAGAGTCATCGACATACCGAGCGAGCAACCTGATCAAGTTTGTCATGTTCTCATGAACGCCGAACTTGACGAAGCCTTCGGGATTCTGGCGCATCCAACAGAGGCTGAGCCAAAAGAACGAGCGTCGGACGCTACTGTCGCAGCGATGCCGGAGGACCACTGGCGTTGGCGTCTAGGAATGGCAGAGAAAATCGCCTCGGAGCTGGATCCGTCACGTTTCGGTGTGAAGGGTCTCTACGTCTTTGGCGGCGTAAAGAACGCCATCGCAGGTCCCGGAAGTGACATCGACTTACTCGTTCACTTCGCTGGAAGTGAAAGTCAGCGGACGGGAGCTCATGCTCTGGTTGGAAGGTTGGAGTCTGAGTTTGGCGGAAATCAACTACCTTCGTACCGGATACGAGACCGAGGGGCTCCTCGACGTTCATCTGTTGACGGACAAGGATATCGCCAATCAGACGAGCTACGCCGCCAAGATCGATGCCGTTACTGACGCCGCCAGGCAGCTACCTCTCAAAGGCCAGCGATCCTAATCTATCTCGCAAGCTGACAAGTACCCGCGGGCGTTTAAAGTCCACTTCAGCCAAAAGGAGACGGCAGTCTAAAGCAACTCCCGCATGGCGTTTCCCTGTCCATCGTCAAAATTCGTCCTTCCCTGAAATCAAACACTTATGGGGCGTCGCCTCGCTCGTTGTCGCTTGAGATCAAGGCACGGCAGTGGCAAGCTTCGCCGCTATGTTTCGTATTGTCATCTTCCTCGTCTCTGATCTCCTGGCTCCTGAGATCGCGGGGCCGGCTCGCTTTCCATCGTTAGCCCCGTATGCCTAGATCCCGTCCGGATCAATATTGACGAGGGACCGATGAGAAACGCTCCTTTGGGGACGGGAAGTCGGGGGCGTGCTACGGTGATTCCCCATCGCTCCGGGCGGCGCAAGATGTAATTGGCGATGCTGGTGGCGGTGACGATAACACGCCGGTGATGGGAAGAGGCGTGCAGTAACCTCACTCTCCCTTGCTTATCGTGCACCGCAAGGCCCGCATGACTGATGAGCCGTCCCGGTTCCCGGGTTATGACACCTACGAGGTCTCCGTTTCGAAGGTGTGATTGTTGTTCTCGGATCGAAGACCGAACGATCACTTTGTAGGTCTGTTTGCTTAGTCGGGCTTCAGTGGCCGCAATGGCGTCACGTGAAAGGGGATCGGCCATCGGTGGGAACTGGTGCCGGTGCTCCGACATGTAGAAGAATCGCCTGCGGAGCAAAACTCCTCCGAGGAGTCCAATCTCCTCGTCGAGCCTGTATCGGGCTCGGTTGTTATCCAGCCAGTCTTCGAAGTAGTGGAGGCGCGACGGAAACTTCCCCATGACACCGTTTCGATAACGGGTCGCGACGAGCTCCCGCACGAAACAAGCCTCGGTCGGCTCTTGCAGCCAGGCGCAACGGGCCACCGCCAAACTGCTGTCGAGGATCGATACACAATCGAAACCCGCTAGATCCACCTTCAAAAGCTCTGGACCATCCGCTTCCTTCGACGCCACGTAGGGGCTGTGCCATTTCAGAAGTGCCGCTCGTACCAGGAAATCGCCGAAAGTTTCGCTCGAATCGGACGCACCCAACTGCTCGTACCATTGAGTCAGAAGGACGGCCTGCGAGGGCGAAAGATGGAGCGAGCTTGCCGCCGATCCTCCAAATGCTGCCGCCGATATCAGCCACAGGACCAGAGTGAGAAACCACATCCTAGATACATTGTAGATCGGTTCCCTCGCCGTCAGAAGCTTGCAATACCGTGCCCCTCCGGGCATACTGGATGCACAACTACATCTCAGTCCAGTCAAGTGAGCTTTCGTTGGCCTGGAGGTCCCCTTATGCAAAAAGGTAGCCAGGAGCGGGAAGGTGTCTTCGAGTTCTCTCGGGAAACAAACCGTCTCCAATCTCAGCCCCCCATCAAGAAGAAAAATCGAATGCCGCCACCGCCGCCGGTTCGGCGTAACCCTGAGGGTCTTAACTCGACTTGGCGGTCGACGGCGCTCTTCAGCATGTTTCTCCTTCTTGTTTTGACCATTGGATTGGCCTTTCATGGCTACAGCAGGGCAACCCTGGTTCAGCAACAGCTCGAGGACACGCAGGCGGCAATGGCTGCCTCGATGCATGACCTTCGAGCTGTGGTGGACTTCAATTCAATACGTCGTCAGCTCGTTCTCGGAATTAGAGACGAGATTCTGAGAGTCAATGATGCTCTCAGCCTCGCCGAGGCTCACCATTACGCGGAGATTCTTATCGACGCCACCGACCGGTATCCATCGGTTGACCCAAGCCTCTTGCTGTCCATCGGGATTGTGGAAAGCGAGTTCAACAGCAAAGCTCGAAGCCGGGCCGGTGCCCGCGGCCTTTACCAAATCTGGCCCACCACCGGCAGGATGCTTGCGGGCATGCTCGGCTGGCAGTACACGGACGCCATGCTCTACGATGCGGAGCGGAACACGGAAATGGCGGTGCTCTATCTGGACATCCTTCTGAGCGCGTATAACGACCTGGGCATGGCACTGGCCGAGTACAACGGTGGGCCTATCAACGCGGGTTACTACCGGGCCGGAAGTCGGCAAACCGCTGCTGAAACGGCCGACTATGTCCCGAAGGTTCTAAGCCAGTATGAACGGCTGGTGAAAAAACTCCCCATGGCGCCGGGGCGAAGCTACGACGTGCTCTACCGTGATACGGCTCGTGCCGGTAAGGTTCTCGGCGTTCCGTTACAGGCTGGCTTGGGTGAGCTGACGGAGTAGTGCACGGTCCATTGACCGAACAGAACCAACAGCTGCGATAAGAGTCCGACATTTGGGCCCAACTTCCCTCGGACGTTACCAGATCCGCGGCGAAATAGGCCGTGGAGCGATGGGAGTCGTTTACCGCGGCCATGACCCGGTCATCGATCGACCGGTGGCGCTCAAAACCGTCCTTTTGCCGGAAACGCTTTCCTCGACGGAAAGGCAAACCTATCTCGATCGCTTCTTCCTCGAGGCAAAAATCGCGGGCAAGCTCATCCACCCCAACATCGTGGTGACTTATGACGCTTCGACGGATGAGGCCACTCAGACTCCATTCATCGCTATGGAGCTCGTAGAAGGCGAGCCATTGAGCCGGCGTCTCGAGACCGAGAACCGGCTTCCATGGAAACAAGCCTTGGATATCATTGCCCCGTTGGCGGGCGCCCTGGATTATGCCCACCAAAACGAAATCGTTCACCGGGATATCAAACCTGCCAATATCCTTCTCACGCGGTCCGGCGAGCCCAAAATCGCCGACTTCGGCATCGCTAAATTACCCACCGCTCAGCTCACGCAAACGGGGGTGGTACTGGGTACCCCTTACTTCATGTCACCCGAGCAGCTCCTGGGAGAACCATTGGATGGCCGGAGTGATTTGTTTTCTCTCGGCGGGCTTCTCTACCTGTTGATCACCGGGCAACCGCCGTTTCCAGGATCCGAGCTTGCGATCATATCCAGCATGGTACTCTACAAAAATCCGGCCCCACCTTCGGAGGTTGCCCACGGTATCCCCGCCGATCTGGACGGTGTCATTGCCCGGGCTCTGAGCAAGTCGGTTGACCAACGCTATGCCACGGCTCGGGAGTTTGCAGAGGATTTGCATCTCGTCCGGCGGGGAGCGAGGCCATGTGGAGCAACATCTTCTGGAGGGAAAACCCGGGCCCAGCCGGCGGTTTCGGTTGCTCCGTCCTCTTTCGATCCGGAACGTTTAAAGCAAACCGGCCTCGGGTTGGCAGAACGCCTCAAACACTTCGGAGGCAAGCTTTGGACCTTTGCCAAGTGGCGCAAGAGGTCGGCAGCGGCCTTGCTCCTCTTGAGCCTTGGTTGCGGAACCCTTTTCTTTCGCTATGATATCGGACAATTCGTGGTCTTCTACCAAGCGAAGCGGGCCGCAAGTAACGGTGATTTTCTTGCGAGCGAGAGCAAGCTCGAACTGCTGCTCGCGAATGACTCCGAAGACGAAGCCACTTTAGATCTACTCTCTGAGGTCAGCTTGGAGATTTTGAGACCGCACCTTCCGTTGGCGTTTACCGCCAGGCACGATCACCGGCTCGGTAATTGTACCGGCAGCTTGACTCTACATGACTGGGGCGTGGAGTACCTCTCGAGAAAACACGGTGAGTGGCGCTGGGAGTTCAACCAGATAGTCGACATGGGGAGAGAGAGCAAATGGAGTTTGAGCCTGGAAACCAATGAAGACGACATGCTCGGCCTCCTGGCGTCCAAGCGGTACAACTTCACTTTGATGACCGAGCCGCTCGAAGAGGAGAGCTGGAAGAGGTACCGCCGGTTACTCAGGTAACGCCCATTTCACTACGACAGACAAAATCCGTCAATCGGGGACCAGCGTAAAGGAGATGATGGCATCACCCCCTTGAGGATCGAGCAGACCGTGACCTCCGCAGGCGACCGCAACATGCTGTCGGCCTCCCACGCGATAGGTGACGGGGGCCGAGTTGCAGCCGGCACCTGCACGGAATTTCCAAAGCCGTTCGCCGGTTTCCGCATCGTAGGCGTCGAACCAACCCGTAGTCCGTCCGGCAAACACCAGCCCTCCGGCGGTGGCCAGCGCGCCACCCGCCAGAGGTTTCTCGGTCCGTTGCCGCCAGACCACCTCGCCGGTGACCGGATTGACGGCTGCCACGTTGCCGTAGCGGTCGGCGCCTCTTTGCTCGTCTCGGGGTTGGAAGTAGCCGGGAATCCTCGAGTTGGTCGAGTAGAAATATCCTGTCTGAAAGCTGTAGGCGCCCGGCGACCATACCGTTCCCGATAATCCGCCCCGGATCAAGTTAGCGCCGGCCCTGCCACCGCGGGTCTCCTCGACAGGCATGTAATTGTCCGACACCATCAGCAGATCGCCCCGATCCCGGCTCCACAGGTACAAATTTCCCAGTCCGGTGAAGCGGGCGACTGCTTCCTGGCTCGTCCCGTCCCTATCCAGCGTCATGAGAATGGGAGGTGTGGGTCCGGAGGCGCCCCAGATGTCGTGGGGCAGAAATTGGTGGCACCAAACCATCTTCCCGGTTTCGATGTGGATCGCGCAGGTGGAGTTCGTCCACCGCATGTCGCCTGGATGGGGCTCTGAGGGCGGAGGAAAGGCGGTGGGATCCGGGCCGCCTATTGAGATGTACACGAACCGGCGCGCCGGATCGAACGTTGGAGTCATCGGGGCGCTGCCCCCGCCTGTCTTCCAGGTCTCGGCGAGTCGCTCCCGGTCCGCCTTTTCTCGAGCGATGTCCCGCTCCAGATCGATGTCTTCGCGGCCGGGGAGCTTCTCGATCCACTCACCCCACCATCCACCCTCTTCGGGTGAGGGAATCGTGTACCAAGTCCAGAGAAGCCGGCCCGATTTCGCGTCGAAGGCTTGAACTGCGCCTCTATCCACCCAGGAAAGACCCATGATGATCCGACCCTGGGCGGCAAGCGGAGCCCCGGTAATGCGGGGAGAGAGCGTTGGAACCTCAAAGACCCGATGGCCCGTTTTCCGCTCGAGGGCGAGGAGGGTGCCGTTGAGTGTTCCTACATAGACTTGGTCACCGTAGACGGCCACCCCTCGGTGAGGGCCGAAGTCCGTGGGAAGATGAAGGTCCTCCGAAGCCGCCGCCCGACTGCGCTCCTCCGACTCGAGCTCTACTTGCCAGACCAGCTCGCCGGTGACCGCGTCGAGGCGCATCACTTTCTGGAGACCCTGGTCGGCCGGCGTCGTTACGTACATCTCCCTGGCCAGAACGATGGGAGTCGTCTCGAATGTGCCAACGATACCGGTTTGGGCTATCCAGGCGGGTCGGAGGCGGCCTACGTTCTCGCGTCGGATCTCGTCCAAAGGGGAATATCGGGTCTGTGCCCAGTCTCCCCCATAGGTCGGCCACGTAGAGGGTTTTTCCCGGTGACCGCCCTGGAGCAGCGCGTCGGTGACCGAACCGATCTCCTCGTCAGCGAAGTCATCGCCCGGCGGAGCCTCCTGGAACCCGCTCGTTGCGATTAGGGCCGTCAGCAACAAAAAACACCAGGCCCATTTGGCAAGCCGGATCCGGTTCATTGGGTTCCTGCTCCGAGCCGGATGCCGAAGTACAACGCCCGGTCCGGTGACGGCTCATAGAACCGGCTCGCGATGGCGTTGGGGAGAATGGAAGCGTTGTACCGTTCGTTGAAGAGATTATCGACACCGAAGAAGGGGAGGATGTCCAGTTGTTTCCACCGGCGCTCGATCCCGAAGCGCAGATCCACAACTTGGTAGGACCAATTGTAGAAAGTATTCGCACTGTTGACCGGGTACGCATCCACCCACTGGTATTGCAAAGTCGATCGGAGCCCGAACGCCGTTTCGTAAGTGATTTCTGTAAACACGCGATGTGGTGGAGCACCGGGCTCCTGCATGCCCGAGAAATCATCGCTTTCGGTCACGAATTCCACGAACTCGAAGTCCTGGTACGTGTAGGCGAGCCGGGTTCTGAGGCGCGCGAGTGGCTTCCATTCCAGAAAAAGCTCGATCCCGTTCCGTGACGATTCCCCGGCGTTTCGAAAAAAGATTTGCTCATCCGGACGCTGGTACGGGACGAGCGCGTTCTTGAGATTCGAGATGTAGCCCGCGAGCCCATATTGCAGTTGCCACGGCTCGACGAGTCCCCGGAATCCGACCTCAAAGCTTCGCAGATCCTCGGGCTCGAGGTCGGTGTTGAAGCCTCCTTCGCCCGATGGCCGGTTGGAGAGCTCAACGGTCGTCGGCGTCTGATAAGCGGTGGCGAAGTTGCTGTAGAGATTGAAGCCTTGAGCCGCCAAGTAGGTAACGCCTACCATCGGGCTGAACGCGTCCAGCTTCCGGCCGCCGGAGTGGTCCCCGTTCGCCAGAAAGCGGTCGTTGGCTTCGAAGTCGAAATAGTCGTACCGGAGGCCGGCTGTCAGCTTCCAGCGTGGCGATGGCGCAAAGGTCACCTGAGCAAAGGGCCCAAGGGAAAGCACCGTTTCAAGCTGGTCGACCTGCAAGTCTCCTTCCTGCGCCTCGCCGCCCTCCCCGATCCCTTCGTTTCCAAACTCGTTCCGGTCATCCCGCTGATAGGAGATGTCTAAACCGGTCGTCCAAGTGACCGGCAGGGAACCCAGCTGGTTCGAGCCTCCGTATTCCGATCGGAAACCGGCGCCCACCCGACCAAGATCGATGACCTGGAAGGGGATCGGATTCCACACGTTTCGCCATAATGCCCAGCCGGTGCTCTGGAGCACTTGTCCTCCGCCGAATTGGTGCTTCAAAGTTACACCGCCCTGGCCCTGGGTGGCCGACTCGCCCCACCCTTGGTCGATGGCTAGCTGCCGGACGCTCGTCGGATTGTTCTGGGCATCGTCGAGATTGAGGGTGCTCGAGTTCTCCCCGAAGGGCATGTCAAAGAGGCTGAAGACACCCCGAATCTCGGTTGCGGGCGACAGGTTGCCGCCGAGGGTCACGTTTGCTTGACGGGTCTCGGCGCTGCTGTAGTCGCGGTATCCGTCGATATGCATTCTGGTTAGATTCACCAGATAGCCGACACCGCCGCTGGTCCCTGAAGTCTTGACCTGCTGTCTATCGTACCCGTAGCTGCCGAACTGGATGTCGGGCTGAACCAGGAGCGCACGAGAGGAGGGAAGCTCGGTGCGTATGTCGATCACTCCCCCAGCGGAATTGCCATAGAGAACCGAGCTGGGCCCTCGGATCACGTCGACCCGTCCGGTCGAGCCCAAATCGATATTGGTAGGCTGGGTGGTGCCGTCTGCCGTGGTGAGCGGTATACCGTCTTGAACGATTTGTAAGCCCCGCATGCCGAACCGCGGCACCGGTGCTCGGATGCTAAGCCGTACGCCGCCTGACATGCTGAAGTTGTTTCGGTTCTCGCCGAACAGTCCTGGAATAGCCCGCAAGGATTCCGCCGGGGACACTTTTCGTTGAGCGAACTGGATTTCATCCTTTGGGATCACGCCGACGGCCTGGGGCACTGCGGACAACTCCTGATCGGTACGGGTCACCTTGACGGTTTCCGCATAGGGGGCAATTCTCAAAGTGATATCCAGAGTGCTAATCTCGCCTTCGTTAACTGTGAGCTCCTGCACTTGACTGCTGAAACCGGGCATCAGCGCCTGCACTTCATAATCACCTTCATCGAGTCGAGCAAGCTCGTAGTGCCCCCAGTCATCGCAAGCAACGCTTCTGGAAAGATTCGTCTGAAGGTTACGGACGGTCACCGTTGCACCGACCAGGACCGCGCCGGTCTCGTCTTGGATCGTTCCTTGGACACCGGCTTGTCTTGCTTGAGCCAGGGTATTTGGTGCGAGCCCTACTAACATACATAAGCTCAGATATATCGCTAAGTAGAAGTTTTTTGTCATCGTGATGTTCTCCAAGCGGTGTGGGAAGTAACGGCAGAGTCTGCAAGTGATCCAGCTACAAAACCTGAGCTGGTACCCAGTGGATGGATACCGTGACGATCAAAGGCAAGCATATCATGGGCCGGTAGCACGCGCACCCGTGGCTGCTGAGCTCGGATCCAACGCGGGATGTTCTCGAGCGTTGCTCCATCCTCATGACGACGGATACAATAGCAAACTCTGGACTAAGCAGGGTTTGAGGAGCCCGTCAGGTCGAAAGGAGTGTGATGCGCGAACGAGAGCCATCCGTTCTGCCCCTGTTGATCATCGGGGCGCTAACCCTGGTGACGCTCAACTGCGGCGAGAACGGTACCGCCCGGCGGGATGACCGAGCGTCGGAGGGCGGCCCCGAGATCACTCTGGAAACTGTAGCAAGCGGCTTGGTCACCCCTTGGGCACTTTCCTTCGCACCGGACGGAAGGATCTTCGTGACGGAGCGTCCGGGTCGCATCCGCGTCATCAACGAGGGCGGTTTGGATCCCGAGCCCTGGGCTGATGTGGATGTCGTGCCGCTCGAGTATCGAACCGAGGGCGGCCTGTTGGGGATTGCGGTGGCGCCGGATTTCGAAGCTACCGGCCACGTCTACGCCGTCGGCACGTTCTTGATCGATGGTCGGTTGACCAACCGTGTGCTGCGGTTTACCGAACGTGACGGAAAGGGCGTGGATCCAACCGTCGTGATCAATGGACTCCCGGAGCTAATCGCCGAGCCCGGCTCGGAAGCCGCGATCCATACCCACCTCGGCGGCGCTTTGGCCTTCGGGCCGGACGGAATGCTGTACCTTACGACGGGGGATGTAACCCAACCCGAGCTTGCCCAGGATCCTTCCTCGATGGCGGGGAAGCTCCTGCGTTATCGGCCGGACGGCACGGTTCCCGACGACAACCCTACACCGGGCTCGCCGGTTTACGCTCTGGGCCTGCGCAATTCTCAGGGATTGGCCTGGCACCCCGAGACGGGCGATCTTTTCGTTACGGAGCACGGCCCGAGCGAGCTCTCCTGGGAGACCGACTACGGCGGCTGGTTCGGGGATGAGCTGAACGCCGTCGTACCCGGCGCCAACTACGGCTGGCCGCGTGTGGTGGGGATGGACCCCGAGGGGCGGTTCGTCGATCCTCTCCTGGAGTGGTCGCCGAGCATTGCGCCGGCGGGCGCAACCGTCTACTCCGGACCTCATTCCCCCTGGTTTGGCGATATGTTGGTAGTCAGCTTGCGCGGCCAGCACATACGACGGATCCGGCTCGAGCGAGACGAAACCCTCCCTACCGGCTGGAAAGCGGTCCAGCAAGAAGCCTTACTGGAGGGCCGGGTGGGTCGGATTCGGGTAGTGGCGATGGGCCCGGACGGCCGTCTTTATATCGCTTCGAGCAACCGTGACGGCCGCGGAAAACCTCATGCCGGCGACGATCGGATCTACAGGCTCGTTCCCTAGAATGAGGGAACAAGTTCACAGATCCCGCAAAACTTCCTCAGGGTGCTTTGAGGGGTCGACCTGCTCATACGCCTTCACGATCTTCCCATCCGGTCCAATAAGGTAGCTCACCCGATTTGCATGTTGGGCGGCTGCATCCTTACAAGCCCCGTAGGCCAAACCTACGGAACGGCTCGTGTCGCTAAGCAGGGGAAAGGGGAAATCGAACTTCTCGGCAAAAGCTCGATTTTCTTTAACGGTGTCGAAGCTAATGCCTAGAACCTGCACGTTTTTTTCTTGGAACAGCGCAATTTGATCGCGGAACCCGCGACCTTCGATGGTTCACCCGGGTGTGTCGGCTTTGGGGTAGAACCAAAGGAGTATGTTCTTTCCCTGGAAATCAGATTTTTTAACGGTCTCTCCCGTGTGGGCGATTGCTTCGAATGATGGCGCTTCTTGGCCTGCTTTCAGCATACAGCCCTCCTTTGTGAGTGATTGAGAACCCGCAAAACCCACCTGTTGCGGTACACGACTCATTAATAGCTCACCGCAATCCGAAAGGAAAGAGGTCGGGCGATTTTTCTCTAGGCGGGAAGCACTTCAAGTTCCGTATGGTTCCAGCCTATCCTGAAAAACCGAGCAAGGAGGTATCTGATCAAGAGGCGTATGCTGGCTACATTTGAGCTGCCCTCTTCAATAGAATAGTGTACTACTCTCTTTTACGTTCCAGTTGCTGATTGCCAAGGAGGGAGAATGCAAAAACGAAACCATCACTTGTTCTTTTGTCTCTTGGCGACACTTGTGGCGGGCCCACTTCTTGCCAACGAAAAGATCACGACTCCCACCGAGCAGTTCGGTTTCGAGATCGGCGCCGACTACCAGCTTCTCACCTACTACCCAGCTCGTGGAGTACTGGAAGAAGCTGGACGAGGAATCGGACCGAATGAAACTGGTGGAAATCGGGACGACGGCCGAAGGGCGGACCATGCTCATGGCCATCATCACGTCGCCGGAAAACCACCGGAACCTGGATCGCTACAAGGAGATCTCGAAACGACTGGCCCTGGCCGAAGGTCTTACGGACGCGCAGGCTCAGAGAGCTGGCGCTGAAGGCAAGGCCGTCGTCTGGATTGACGGCGGTCTCCACGCCACCGAGGTCGTCAACGCCCAGGCCGAGTTCGAGCTCGTCTATCAGATGCTCAGCCGGGATGATCCCGAAACGATGCGCTTCTTGAATGACGTCATCTTGCTCACGTCGTCACGAATCCCGACGGTATGGAGCTGGTGAGCAACTGGTACATGCGGGAGCCCGAGCCCACCAAAGCGGTCCACGCAGCGAAATCCCGCGTCTCTATCAGAAATACGTCGGCCACGACAACAACCGGGACTCCTTCATGGCCACACATGCCCGAGACCGAAGCCATGAACCGCATCTTGTACCGGGAGTGGTTTCCGCAGATCGTCTACAACCGGCACCAGACGCGGACCGGCGGGCACGGTTTTGTTCTGCGCGCCCTTCCGCGATCCCCCGAGCTACAACTTCGACCCCCTCATTCCTGGGAATCGAGATGGTGGGTAACGCCATGCACCGGCGCTTTGTCGGCCGAGGGCAAACCCGGTGCCACGATGAGGTCAGGCGCCAGCTACTCGACCTGGTGGAACGGATGCGTACGCTGCACGCCCTACTTCCACAACATGATCGGCATCTTGACCGAGATCATCGGTAATCCCACCCCCATGAAAATTCCCTTCCGTCCTGCAGATGCTACTTGCCTCGAAACGACTATCCCTTACCCCATCGCGCCGCAGGATTGGCATTTTCGCCAGTCCATCGACTACATCATGACCGCCGACCGCGCCATTATCGATGTGGCCTCGAAGAACCGGGAAGACTTCCTGTTCAACATCTATCTCATGGGTAGGAACTCCATCGAGCGGGGAAGCCGCGACCACTGGACCTTGCACCCCAAGGCCATTGCGGTGGTGGAAGCGGCAATCGAAGAAGGACGGCGCCGAGATGACCGGCACCGGCCGCTATACCGGCTATCCGATCGAGTACTACGAGATGCTTCGCGACCCGGACAGATCGCGATCCGCGAGGGTACATTCTGCCCTCGGACCAGCCGGACTTTCTGACCGCAACGAAGTTCATCAACGCGCTCATCAAAGACGGCGTCACGGTCCATCGGGCCACCGAGTCGTTCGAGGTCGCCGGAAAGACCTATCCCGCCGGCTCCTACGTCGTCAAGACCGCTCAGGCCTTCCGCCCTCACGTCATGGACATGTTCGAGCCCCAGGACCACCCCGACGATATCCCTTATCCCGGGCGGACCACCCAAACCTCCTTACGACAACGCCGGCTACACGCTGGCCTATGCCATGGGGGTCGAGTTCGATCGCATTCTGGACGGCTTCGACGGTCCGTTCGAGAAGATCGACGATGTCCTTGCACCTCCCAAGGGCCAGATCAGCGGCAAGGGCGGCTCGGGTTTTCTCCTGAGCCACGAGGTCAACGACGCTTTCATCGCCGTCAACCGCTTGGTCGCCGGCGATGAGGAAGTCTACTGGCTGAAGAACGCCTTCACGATCGAAGAGCAACAACCTATCCCGCCGGCACCATCTACATCCGGAAGAAAGGATCGACGAGGCGAGCAAGCTACAGAAAGCTGGCCGATGAGCTCGGCTTGAGCTTCGAGGCGTCTGGTTCCAAGCCCAGCGGTGAGGCCTTCGGTTGAAGCCGGTTCGCATCGGCTTTGGGACCAGTACGGAGGCTCCATGCCCTCCGGCTGGGTTCGGTGGATGTTCGAGCAGTTCGAGTTCCCCTTCGAGGTCGTTTACCCGCAGACACTCGATGGAGGGAACCTTGCCGAGAAGTTCGATGTCCTCATTTTCGTGGGCGGCGCCATTCCCGGCGATACTCCGGAGAGAGCCTCCGAGCTTCCCGAGAACCTCCCGACAGAGTACCAGGACACGAGTCGGCTCGGTAACGGTGGACGAAGACGGTTCCGCAGCTGACGCCAGTTTCTCGAGGCGGGCGGCACCATTCTCACCATCGGCAGCTCCACGAACCTCGGCTACCACCTCGATCTGCCCATCGCCGACGCTCTGGTCGAGACGACCCCCGACGGAGAGGAAAAGCCTCTGCCGCCCGGAGAAGTACTTTGTGCCCGGCTCGATCCTCCAGGTCCGGGTGGACACCACCAATCCCATGGCTCACGGCTTGCCGGAAGACCTAAAAGTGATGTTCAACAAGAGCCCCGTCTTCCGTCTCCAGCCCGACGCCGCGATGAAGGGCGTGCGTCCGATCGCTTGGTTCGCCGAACGACCGACCTCTGCTGAGCGGCTGGGCCTGGGGTGAGCACTACTTGGAGGTGGGGTGGCCGTCCTCGAGGCCGACGTGGGCAAAGGCAAGCTGTTTCTTTTTGGACCGGAGATCACCAACCGTGCCCAAACCCACGGCACGTTCAAGTTCCTGTTCAACGGCATTTACTACGGATCCGCGAGCAAACAGAAACTTTGATCCGGATGGATAGGAGGATCGTGAGGCTCGGAAGTCGAGGGGTACCTGGGTGTAGGCCCAGTCGTAGTCGGGGTCCGGCCAGATCAGGACCGGTTCAGGGTTGGGCACCTTGCGCCGGACCTCTTGGTGGGCGTAGCGGAGGACATCGTCGGGGGTGACGTTGGCCAGCCAGACCATTCCCAGGTGTTCACCATCGCAGTGCCTGCTATACAGCACATGAGGGACGCCGCCGATCAGCACCTCCTTGCCTGCCCCGCCGGCGATTGTTGTGGCGGCCGGCACGTATCGGCATCGCCGGGTCGATCCCCCACCGGGTTTGGAGGTGTCGTCGACCCAGACATCGGCCACGATCTCCTCGCCCTCGGATTCCGGCTTCGACCCCGCGGGCCGAGGCTGGGGTGCTGGACAAGCTGAGCACGGCGATGACGGTGAGGACGGCTGCTACAGGACTTCGCATCCGGTGACCTCCTCGATCGGGATCTGGCGTGAGATATGCCGGCTGTCGTCGTATCTGGAGATCTTCCAGTCGTCGCCGTCGAGTCGCATCTCGGCCACTCCTCTGGCCACCAGCATGGTGTCGGGATCTCCCACCGGCGTGCGGTTGCCTGAGTCGTCGACCAGGAATCCGAGGTGACCGTCGATGGTGCAGTAGGTGACCTCGGCGCTGGTCCCGTCAGGGTCGAGTACGAGCTCGAGGATTTCGGTGCGGGCGTGGTCGGGGTCGTCTGGTGGTTCGATGACCATGCCGTCGCTCTGGCGCTGCAAGGCGGCGGCGGTGAGGGTTTGGAGGGCCTCGCCGGTGTAGACGTCGGGGAAGGTGGAGTCGGGTTCGCAGTTGGGGAGGTCGCCGTAGCAGTCCCAGAACACCTCGTAGGACCGGAAGTAGGCGGCCTCGACCGCTTCCTCGGCTTCGGCAACGGGATCGACGGTCGAGGTGGTGGTGGTTGTCGACGTTGTGGTGGTGGATTGCGTGGTCGTGCTGCTCTCGCTCGGTTCGGGCGAGGTGCCGGAGTCCGATGCGTTGGAGCAGCCGACGGCGAGGAGGGTTATGAGGGCGGCCAGGATCGGTCGGTACATGGGGCTAGGCCTCCACTCGTCCTGCGTCGCTGTGGCGCAGTTGGGCCAGGAGTTGGTCTTTGAGCGTGGTGGTTTCGGGCGATGGTGTCGGGTCATCGAGGAGGTGGAGCAGGTCGCGTTCGAGTTGTTTGTAGCTTTGCACGATGGCGAGGGGATCGTGCTCGGCGGCGGCGATGCGCATTCTGGCCCGGGTGAGTCGTTCGTTGGGGCCGAGGCCGAGGTGGCCCTGGCGGATCGCATACTTGGCCAGTTCGGTATCGGTGCTTTCGAGGGCCAGCTGGACCAGGCGGAGGGTGGCATCCTCGATGAGGATCTCGGCTTCCTGGCGGCTGAAGTCGGTCCAATCGAGTCCCGGCGACGAGTAGGGCGGGCCGTGCACCAGGGCCAAGCGCCTGTTCGAGGCAGGCCTGTTCGATGGTCGATGACCGTCCGGAACCTTCGGCGACGAGGGTCTTGAACCACTGAACGTCGGTCATGATGCCCTCGGCCACTGCGTTCTCGGCGGCCTGGCGGCGAGGCAGGATGTCGGGACCGACCCACCGGCGGGCTTTGCCGATGGTGTTGCTGACGGTCTTCTTCGACACGGCCCGGCCGTCCCAGACCCGGTCGAGGAGCTGTTCGGTTGTGAGGCCCTGGTCGCCGGCTTCGGCCAGGGCGAGGACAACCCGGAGCGGGACGCCGTCGAGTTTCGGGAACTGTTCGCAGCCGATGTCACCCAGAACCCGAATGAGTGGCACGGTCAGCTCGGGAATATCTCCGGTCTCGAACTCCTCTGGCGTCGGTGCGTACTCAGGGCCGTCCGACGCTTCGTGGCCGGCCGGGTCATGACCGTTGGCCTCCGGGGTGGGCGCGGCGCCGTCGGGTTGGGCCGAGAGTCGGGTTCTGCGGGTGTCGGCGGTGGTTCGTCGACCATGGCATCGACTGTCTCACTCCAGTCATCGGGTGCGTCCGGGGCGGGGTCGGTTTCGAGTTGGTCGAGCATGGCGGCGAGGTCGGAGTCGGTCTGGGGAGTCAGGCCGACCGGTGTGAGGTGGAGCGCCTGGGGGAACTGGTGCCATGACAGTGTTCCTGAGCCGGGGTGGACCTCGAAGGTGGCTTCGGCGCCGTCGATCGGGCCGGCGGCGATGAGAGCGGTGCCGCTCCAGGGCTGGCAGGTCTCGATGAGTTCGGCGAGTTCGGGAGTGGCGGGATCGGTCACGACCACGATGACTGATTCGTCGGTTGATCCCGATGTTCGCAGCCGCAGCGAGGCGAACGGGTCGCTGGTGGCGTTGCGGGTCTGTTCGGCGACGGTGCGGGCTTGGCTGAGGGCCTCGGCGGCCGAGACCGTCATGATGTTGGGGAGGCGGAGGGCGGATTCCGACGGTTCGCCGACCAGGAGGATGGTTGCGTTCGACAGCTCGTTGGGGGCGCCGGCCTCGGTGACGATGGAGCGGATGACGGCTTGGACGGTGTCGCTGTCTCCGGTCACGGCGAGGGAGCCGATGGCTTCGGTGTCGATGGCGACGGTGCCGCCGCCGGGCCGATGACCGATGGTGACGAGCCCGGGGAGTCCCGGTGGGAGTTCGGAGGCGGTGACCACGGCTTCGGGGTCGTATCGGAGGAGCCATGATCGTTGCCCGTCTTCGACCTCCCAGTCGAGGACCGGGTAGGGGAAGGAGTCGGACCACAGCACCTCGAGCCCGGATGGCGACCATTCGATGGCGATGGGGGCGGCCGGGAGTTGGGTCGGCCGGTCGAGCGCCTGGACGAGGGTTGAGATCTCCTTGCCGACCCATCGCATCGTCGACAGCGACGCCGCGGTCACCACCTCGTGCTCGATGCCGTGCGGGAGCCAGAGCCGCCCGCCGATGCCTCGGACCCGGCGTCGCCTTCTCGCCGCCAGTATCAGGCCGGCGATCACGGTGGCGACCGCTCCCCCACCGAGGAGCAGGTCGGACCGGATGCCGGAACCGGAATCATCAGCGGTGTCCGGTTGGCTGGCATCGTCGGCTGCCGGGTCGGTGACGGAGGGGCCGTGGTGATGGTCGTTGACGGTGCTCGGTCAGTGGTGGTCGGTGGGACGTGGGTGGGTTCGTTCAGGGATGGATCCTCGGGCAGCACGGGTTCCGGTGGGCTGGGTTCGCCCAGTTCGGGGAGCACGAAGACCTCATCGGGGTAGATGAGGTCGGGGTCTTCGATCTCGGCCTGGTTGGCATCGACCATCAAGGCGACGTGGGCAGCGATCTGAGCATTTGACGGGTCGGGGATGCCGGCGTCGGTCAGTCGTTGGGTCGAGATCCCCCAGCAGGTGGTCTCCCTTGACCACGGTGACGGTCGATTCGGGGGCGGCGACGCCGTCGGGGAGTTGGAGTTCCATTCCGGCGTGGACGTCGAGCGACGACCGGAGCCCATTGGCTTCGAGGAGTTCCCCGACCCGGTCACCGTCACCGAGGGCCCGCTGGGCCAGCTGCCACGCCGTCTCGCCCTCGTGCACCGTCACCGTGACCCTCGTTGCAGCCATTTGCCTGGCGGGTGAGACAGGGTGGGATGGCCGTCGAACGCAAGAGCACCAACCGCCGGTTCGGGGTGGGTGTCGGGAATGATGTGCTCGGTTGGTGTCGGCAGCGGTGGCGGGGTGGCGGCGGCCGGTGAGGCCGTGAGCAGCCAGATCGACAGCACGCCGGAGACCAGTTTCGAGACCACGATCGAGACGGCGGGTACGACGTAGCGGGCCGGTTGGTTGGCGTCAGGTCGGCCGTCACGGACCCGGCTGACGATGTCGTGAGCCAGCGAGGCCACGATCTGGCACCAGACCAGCCAGCCGACGATGGCGAGGGCTTTGGCTGCAGTTGCGGCCGGGATGTTGAGTTGGCGGAGATCGAGCCACACCTGGGACCAGTCCGGCCACCCAGTTGGGAGCGGCCAGCCGGCGACGGTGATGAGGAACCAGGGGATGCCGATCAGGAGGGCGGCCAGGGCGATGGCCGACGCCGTGGTCGTGGCGATGGCAGTGATGGTTCGTTTCATGGGTTGCGCTCCTCGGTTCCGTCGACGCCCCTGACCAGTTGCACGGTGGAGGTGGCTTGCACCTGGCTGGGTAGTCCCGGCATGGGAATGGTGTGTCGAACCGGTGCCACCACGGTCACGGTCACGGTCCGTCCCGAGATGCTCACCGACCCGGTGTAGCCGGCGTCGGCCAGCACGGCGTGGGCTCTGGCTGCGGCTGACGGTGACGGGTTCTGAGCCTGGCGCCACTCGATCGGGTCGACATAGGCGGCGGCTCGGGCGGCAGCGTCGGCGGCCAGGCGGGCGTCACGGCGCACAGCCCACCCCTCCTGAGCGCCGATCAGGGTGATCACCACGACCGCGACCCCGGCGAACAGGACCAGCGAGGCGGCCAGGATCGAACCGTCCTCGTCGTGGCGCAGTGAGCGTCGGGCCGTCGTCATCGTCCACCTCGGATGGATTCGATGGTGCCGGTGGCCGTCGATCGGAACGTTCTGGTCGATCCGAACCCGACGCCGGTGACCTCGGCCAGTGAGACCGTGCAGTCGACGGTGACCGTGATCTGCCCGCCCGGCGACCAGGTGCCGGAGGTCAGCACGCTGATCGTCTGGCAGCGTTGGGACTCGATCGGAGGCCAGCATGGTGGTGGCGACTGCTTGGGCTTGACGAGAGCCCGCTGCCGGGGTGTAGGACCCGGTGGCTGCTCGGGCTGCCGCCCACGCTGCGGCGTCGACGTCGCCCCGGACGGCGACCACCCGGATGGCCCCGTAGCCGAGCCACAGCAACAACACGAAGGCGAAGGTGATGGCGACGAGTTCGACCGGGGCGGTCCCGGTGTCGTCTCGCAGACGAGACGCGGTGGCGTTGTGCGGCCGGTTCACGGGGTGCTGCCTTGGGGTCGGAACTGTTCGGCCCGGACGGTCCGGGACACGGTGAAGTCGACCGCTCCGAAACCCACGATGCTGACCACCTCCCCGGAGACGGTGATGGTCACCCGGTCACCATCGGTCGCTCCGGTGGTCGACCAGCGCTGCAGTGGACCGTCGACTGCGGTGGTGAGCAGGTTGTCGGTGGTGGCGATCCCGTCGGACACCGAGGCGCCGTTTCGCCCGGCGGCGACGGCGCCGTCCTGAGCGGCCGAGGAGACAATCGATCGGACGTGCATGACAAGGACTCCCTGGATGACGGCCATGACCATCACCATGACCAGCGGCATGGCGATCACCCCGGTCACCACCGAGGAGCCCTCGTCGCTGTGGGTTTGGTGTGGTCGGCCGTTCACTACGGCAGGGCGGTGACCTTGCCCTGACCCCAGGTTTGGATCAGCCCGGCGATGACGACGGCGGCCACGGCCAGGGCGGCGGCCCAGGCCAGACCCTGGACGACCTCGCCACTCTCGTCGGCCAGGCGATGGCGCACTCGGAGCCACCATGCGTGCACTCGTGCCTGCTGGTTGATCATTGTCTTCCTCCGGTTTCGGTGAGCGGATATGCGGCGTTGCGTGTACGGGGTCCTTTCGGTGGTGGATCAGATGGCCAGAAGCAGCTCGACGGCGGGGTAGCCGATGAGCACGACAAAGGCGAGGGCCATGAGCACCAGCGGTAGCGACATCGACTCCGACTTGGCGTGCATTTCGGCCTCACGGTCGAACCGGTCCCTGGCTCGCAGCGCGGCCGATCGTGACCGCAGGGAATCGCCGACCCGGGCTCCTTCCGAAGCCTGCCGCAGGGATGAGGCCAGCTGGTCGAGTGGTTCGATGCCGAGGCGTTGTCCGAGATGGCCGAGGCCCATCCATGGCTCGTCGCCTCGGGTTTCGGCCCGTCGCATCTCGTGTCGCATCATGGTGAAGACCCGGCCGTTCCCGGCCGACGCGGCGGCGGTCATGGCACTGTTGGTGCCCGCCCCGGCCGCCATCAAGGCCTGGGTCAACACCAGGAAGACGGCCACGGTGGACGACGCCTCGGTCCGGGCCCGCTCGGCGTCGGAACGTAGCTGGAGCAGCGCCAGCCACCAGCCTGCGGCCACACCGGCTGCGGCCAGCACAATCACCCCTACGGCCGGGGCCATCCCGAAGATGAGCAGCAGGAGGCCGAAGGTGGCGCCGAATGCCCCGACCAGGGCCATCCATTGCAGCCGGTTCGATCGCCATTGCTGGTTCGTCATCCCGACCAGTTCCAGGCAGGCGTCGAGATCATCGTGATCGCCGACGAGCCAGCCCCACCGGTTGGCGGCGGTGGGCCGGCCTTCTTCGACCTGGGCGGCGAAGCTGGCCAGCGGGGGAACCGTCCCGACCAGGCCCCGGACCATCATGATCAGCCCGGTGGCGGCCAACGTGGCCAGTGCGATGGCGGCAAGCTGGATCATGTCCCCGGCTCCCCGGTCGTCGTCGGCCAGGACCCGCAGTGGTTGTACCGGGCGGGCCAGCCGGACCAGCGCCACCAGTGCAGCCGATGGCGCAGGCGGCCACAACGACCAGCACGATCTGGCCCCGGGCCGTCTGGTAGACACGGAGATACTCACCGCTGGCGCTGAACATCACGATCGTGACCAGGGCCACCACCCACATCATGGATTGGGCGGCGCTGAACGAGCGGCGGTGGGTCACCGCAGCCCGCCGCACACCGGCCACCTCTTCCCGGGCGTCGTCGGCCAGGGCACCCAACAAGGCCGGGAGATCACGGGCACCGGAATCACCGGCCGCCACCGACAGGGCGGCAACCACCAGATCGGCAACCGGGTCCCTGACCCGATCGGCGAACCGTCGCAACGCCTCGACCGTGCCAAGCCGTTCCAGATCCCGGGCCAGCGCCTGCACCTCGCCCCGGATGACGGGGTCGACCACCTCGGCCGATGAGGCAACGGCCTGATGCAGACCGGCGTGGGATCGCATGTAGTCCCGCAGCGTCTCGGCCCAACCGGCCAGCGCCTCGGTGCGGGCCAGCTGAGCCCGACGCTCCAACCCGGCCCGACGCAACAGCGGCACCACGATCGACCACGGCGGCAACCACCAGCCCCACCGCCACGGTCCCGGTGACGACCATGACCGCAGCGCCGGTGACGATCGCTGCGGCCACGACCCGGGGATCCACCAAGGTCGACGCCAGGGGGGCCGAGCGGGACCTGGTCGGTCGGGCTGGAAGCCCGGCACCGAGGGCGGCAGCGACCATCAGGACCACGCCGGTGGCGGCCAGGGCTCCGAGCACCGCGCCGATCATGGCTGTCATCGGCCACTGGCTCCCACGGTTCGCAGCGGTGCGAGCAGGAGGCGGTGGTCAAAGCCCACCGCTCTGAGCTTCTCCGCCCGCCGCTGGGTCATCGCCACCGGCTGGGCCCCGGTCGCCGACCACAACACGTTGGTGCCGACCCGGCCGTTGTCGACATGGTCGACCTCGACCAGCTCGGTCACCCGGCGGCCCCGACCGGTGCGGGCCACGTGGACCACGAAGTCGACGGCCATCGACAGTTGCTGGTGGGCCACGGGCTCCTCCATGCCGCCCATCATCAAGTACAGGGCCAGCTTGTCCAGCGCCTCCCGAGCCGACGGCGAATGCACCGTGGTCAGCGACGACTGGCCATGGGTCATCGCCGCCAGCATCGGCACCGCAGCCTCGTCATCCCGGCACTCCCCCACCACCAACCAATCAGGACGAGCCCGCAGCCCCTGGCGGACCAGATCCCCCAGCGTGACCCGCCCCGCCCCCTCGGCATTGGCCAACCGGGCCTCCCACGACTCCACATTCGGATGCCGCCGCTCATCGAACAACGCCAGCTCGGCCGTGTCCTCAATGGTGACCACCCGGCACATCGGAGGGAGCTCCTCCAGGCAGGCCCGGGTCAACGTGGTCTTACCGGCGCCCGTGGCACCGGCGAACACCACCCGCATCTCCGAACTGCGCATCACCGCAGCCAGAAACCCGGCCATCGGCGCCGCCATCATGCCCCCGGCCGCCAGCTCATCCAGACTGGCCTGTTTGAGGGTGTTTCGCCGCAAGGTGAACCCCACATGCTGAGATACGTCGCGCTGGGCGGCCAAACGCAACCCATCCCCCAGATCCATCACCAACAACGGCGACTGGGCATTGAACGACCGCTCCGTGCGGGACTTGGTCCGAGCCGTCCGGGCCAGCCAATCCACCAACTCCCGCTCCGACGACCACGGCGACTCCGGCAGCCGGGTGACAGACCCGTCGGACCGGTAGACGAACACCAGATCCCACCGGGACGCCGCAATCTCCTCCACCAACGGATCCCGCAACAGCGGCTCAACTGGACCCAACCCCATCACCTCGTCCCGGACCCACCGAGCGAGATCCCTGGCACCCGCCGCCTCAACCGCATTGCTGCCGGAAGCGATCCGAGCCGGGTTGATGAGTTTGGCCACGTGATCATGCACGGCAGTGACCAGCCGGCCCTCCCGGGCCGGATCATCCAAAGCATCAACAGCGTTGATCGCCCGCACAGCAGCGTCGAACGCACCCCGCCGCTCATCAGCCGAGAACTCGATCACGGCGCCTCCCCCACCAGCAGTCTTCACAGGGCTCGGCGTCGGTGTCATCTGCGTGCCGGCATCGTCTGCGTGATCGAGCACCTCGCAGGCCAGACGCCACAACCGATTGCGATCCCGACGCCGCCCACTCTGGACAAGGCGTTGCAGCCCGGCTGGATCTCCATCAATCGCCGGTCCGCCCACCACCGGCGCCCTCGCATGAGCAGCGATCTCCGCCAGCGGCCACAACGCAGAACCGACGACCGCGACCACAACCCTTCGAGCCGCCCCGGCTGACGTGACCATGGCCGGCAGTCGAACAACCTGGTCGGCCGATCCGCCATCAACGACCACCACAACCAGATCACAGACCGCAACGATCGGGTCGACCAGATGGCCGCCTCGTCCAAGGTCGACGGCCCAATGCCGGTCTCGATCGGCGGCCATCGCACCCGACACCAGCTCCACCGCTCGAGGCGTCAGCGTCTTCGACGCGTCGGGCCAGGCCTGAGGCGCCGGTAGCACCCGAAGCCCAGCCGGCGGTCCGCCCAGAACCAGCCGCCCATGCGACGACGGCGACGCCGTCGAATCCACGAACAGCGCCGAGATCCACGAACCGACGCCGGTCTTCACACCCAACTCGTAGCGGGCCCCGAACACCCCGCCCGAGACGTCGGCCTCCAGAACTACCGTGTCGTCGCCGTCTTCGACCTGCCGGGTACTCAGCGCCGCCCCGAGCAGCAACGTCAACGTCGAGGTCCCCACCCCACCACCAGCACCGACTACGCCGACGATCACGACCCCACCAGCCCCAACCGCAGACGACCATCGGCCGCCGCCTGAGCCACATCGCCAGCCAGTGACGACTCCACCACCACACTCAACGACGTACCCGACTCGAACTCCAGCGGCGGATCGACGGCCCACACCACCGCCCGGCCAAGCACCACCGGCCCCGGCCCCGAGCCGCCGTCGGCAAGCACCTGACTCGGCGGCGCCACTGCGATCAGCTCGACCGTGTCCCCCGGCTCCACCACCCCGGCCGGCAACGCCCCGGGCGCCAGCACCACACCAACCACGGTGTGCCCTTCAGGCACCACCGCTTCCCGCTCACCGAACATCTGATGGCTCACCACCACCCCCGACGGGATCGGTCCCAGCGCACTCAACCCGACGACCTCGTCCTGGCGACCGGCATCGACGAAGTCGACCTGACCCAACCCATCGGTCCCCAACTCGGCCACCACCAGATCCCCGGGACCGAGCACCTGACCCGCCTCGAGATCAGACGCCAACACCAGCACCGGCGTCGACTGCCGGAGCGACTCGACAAACCACACAGCGCCCAACGCAGCCACCACCACGAACAGCAACCCCACCCCGGCCAGACCGAACCGGCGGCGACGCCCCGCCGGGCTCAGCCCGACAACAACAGAATCAGCACCCGGCGCTTCCCTGCCGACAGCACGCAACGCAGTCATCGGCGACTCCCCCTACCCATACCGCGATCAAACCCATCAGACGCCTCCACGTCCCAAAGGGTTCCTAGCGCCGGTAGAGAACCGCACCCCACATTCAACTGCACCATCTCCGGGAACTCCCCACACCAGGCCCCAGGCAGTCGAACAACGTCGACATCCTGCAGCTACCAATAAGTGGGGGTTACCTCGACCCCGAAGCAGTTGACAGAGAACCTAGCATTCGATAGTACGTAGATCAACCAACTCCCAGCCACCACCTCGTGGTGGACACCGGAGTTGTTCGAGCATCATCGCTCCGCAAGCCAGGGATCCCCGGTCCCCTCGAGACTCTTCGCCAAGGCACGGGCCGACAAGCGAACCGGGCTGCCAGAGGCTAACAACCGAGCGCGTGCTTCACAAGAAGGACTCACTCGGAACACGAGTCGATCCAGGGGCTGCTGTTCTCGCTCGAGCGATCAGCCTCGGTCGAGTTCCACCAACCGACAACCGGAACGGACGCGCTGTCACAGACCGGCGTGATCGATGACGTACCGCTATATCGGCGTCGCGTCAGCCAACACCGGCGACATGACCGCCGGCGATCCAAACGCCGCTGCCGACTCGGCTCGCTTCGGGCCCGAACCGGGCACCTACATCGCAACCGACGGGTCCAGAGTTGTGGTGATTGGCCGGTTCCACCTCGGAAAGGATGAATGATGAGTGATACCACGATGAGTATTGGCGACAAGCTCGTGTACAACGTCGATGAGGCCGCCGAGCTGTTGAGCATCGGTCGGACGATGGTGTTCCAGCTGATCGCCGAGGGTCGACTCGGGTCGTTGAAGATCGGTCACCGTCGCCTGATTCCCCGTCAGGACCTGGAGGCGTTCATTGCTGAGCTGCGCACTCCGGCTGTACGGAGTCGGTAGCGGTGTCGAGGCGTTCGCTATGGCGAGGGGTCGGTCTATCCGACGTCTGACGGTTCGGGCTGGATGGCCGACCTCTCGATCATGCTGCCCAACGGCAAACGCAAGCGTGTCCGCCGTCGGGCTCGGAACAAGACCGAGGCCCGTCGCCTGCTTCGGTCGATGCGCTCCGAACTGGCACCTAACGCCGGCCCGGTCGTCGGCATCCCACCAAGACCAACGCCGGACGGTCGCAGACGGCCGTCGCCGACTACCTCGAGGTCCGCCACTCATGGACCTCCAGCCCCGCACGCTGGACAAGGACCGCCGCCAGGCCGAGATGATCGTCGAGGGCCTCGGCAACCGACGTGTCGCTTCTCTGTCGGTCGACGACTGCGACGGCTTCCTCCGTGACGCCGCCGGCGGAACGTTCGGCGCTCCCCTCGGCCGACCGGAACTTCGCCGTCTCCGTCAGAAGCTCGTCCGAATCATCGAGAACGACGAACGCCGTGGCTTCGTCACTCGCAACGTCGCCGCTCTTGCTGTGATCCCCGACGAGTCCCCCGACCGAGTGCCAAGGCGTGAGCCGAGAGCGATTCCGCTCGATGAGATTGAACGACTGATCGCCGCCGTCCCGGAGCCGATCAACGTCTTCGTCGATCTCATCGGACGAAATGGCCTTCGGCCGGCCGAGGCCCGTGGCCTCCGCTGGAACCGAGTCGACCTGGACGAGGCCACCGTCCGCATCGACGCTCAGATGAACCGCGACAACGAGTTGGCCAAGGCCAAGACCAAGCGGTCGTACCGTACCATCCGAGTCGATGACCGGACCGTCGCCCGCCTCCAGTCCTGGCAGGCGACTCAGTCAACCTGGCAGGCCGCCGCCGGCCCCGCCTGGACGACGCAACCCGAGCCCCTCGTCGTCTCCACCCGGTTCGGCACGGCGATGAGCCAACGCAACACTCACCGTTCAATCGTCACCGGCTGCAAGAAGGCCGACATCTCCCCCTCGATCAGCGCCTACGACCTCCGCCACAGCGCCATCACCCTCCAGGTCGAGCGAGGCCACCCCGCCCACAAGATCGCCGACTGGGCAGGCACCTCGGAGCGAATGATCGCCGACGTCTACCGCCACAAGCTCGACGTCGTCACCGACCTCGGGTCGATTGACTAGGCTCGATGAGCAGTTGAACGCATCCAAGGCGCCGCCTCGCTTGTGAAGTCAGCAGGTCGAACACGACCCTGCCCGAGATCAGGGGCTGCGGACCGATCACCTCAGCCATTGTCTTGTCGCGGGTCCGGAACCTTGACCGGTTCCCCAACGACGACCACTTCGCGGCCTACAACGGTACGCCCGATCAACGCATCATCGAGCGAACGGCGTTGGCGCCGGTTGAATCCGAAAGGCAACCGGACCTCTGAACCGAGCCATCGGGATCATCGCAGTGTCGCCAGATCCGACACCCCGGGAACCCGGGCCGGGACTATCACGACCGCAAGCTGGCCGAGGGCAAGACCCGCCGTGAAGCGCTCCGAGCGTTGAAGAGTCAGATGTCCAACGTCGTCTGGCATCACCTGGTCGCACGACGCACGAGCGACGGCGCTGAAGTTGAGCCTGGGGGGACGACCAGGGACGACTCTTGCTCCAGCGTGACCGCCAACGAACCCTGATCAGCGGCTCTTCGGATCAGTCATCCCCAGACTCCCCACCAACCTACGCCGAGCCGACAAGCCCCGCCAGAGGCATCGTCACCGCGCCCGAAATGCCCCTTGGACATCCATAGAGGCTTCGTTGTGCGTGGCCACGTCGTGGCACCCTGGATCGATGTTGCTGACGACAGCTTTGCTGCTCATCAACTGGCCGAGCTTGCCGGCTGGCCCAGAAGCAGCTGAGTGATCATGTACTAGACTTCCCGACTGCGGAGTCCTCATTGGCTGACCAGATCCGGTACGACGTCTTCTTGTCGCACAGCAGCGCGAACGCGTCGGATGTTCGGATAATCGCGGATCGTCTTCGCTCAGAAGCTGGGCTTGAACCATTCCTTGATCGTTGGCATTTGACGCCGGGTATGCCGTGGCAGGACGAACTGGCGATGGCGTTGAGAGCACAGTAGGACGGTGGCGGTGTTCATCGACGGATCCGGAATGAACCCCTGGCATCACGAGGAGATGCGGTTGGCGGTAGATCGAGCGGCGCGAAGCCAAGACGAGTTCCCGCGTGATTCCGGTGCTATTGCCAGGCGCCGATCAGGAGTCGATGCCCGGATTCTTGGCTCAGCGGACATGGGTCGATTTTCGAGCCGGGCTTGATGAGGACGAAGCATGGCAGCGGCTCGTGGCCGGGGTGAAGGGCGAAGCCACATTAGTTGGCGCCTATCAACTGCCCGATCGTCCAGAACCATACCGGGGTCTCTATCGGTTCGAGGCTAGTGATGCCGACCGGTTCTTTGGCAGAGAAGATGACACCCGGCGATTGGTGGCCAAGTTGGAGTCTGGCCGATTTGTGGCAGTAGTTGGGGCGTCAGGTAGTGGCAAATCGTCGCTAGTACGAGCCGGTCTGCTACCGGCACTGACCAACGGAACGATCATGGGCAGCGAGACATGGCAGACACTCGTGCTGACGCCGGGTTCGGACCCGTTCCGGGCACTGGCTGAGCAGGTGGCGACCCTTGATGCCAGTGAAAACAGTGATCGGCTGGCGACGGTTGACGCCTTGACAGCACGCTTCGCCGAACAGCGTGACGGGTTGCGCACTGCGATTGGGGCGCTGACAGCGGACAACCGGCGCCCGGTCGTGATTGTGGTCGACCAGTTCGAGGAGGTGTTCACCTCTGTCCCATCGGAGGGATCGCGTGCGACGGTAGCCCAAGTTGTGGCGATTCTGTCCGACACGGTGGCGGACCCTAGTTCACAGTGTCGAGTGCTGGTGACGCTCAGAGCCGATTTCATGGCCCAGGCCCTAGCAGTACCGGGCCTCGGCGAGCTGCTCGAAGATGGCGAAATCTTGTTGGGTGCGATGTCGCCCGAAGCGCTACGTGAGGTCATTGTCAAACCGGCCCAGCTGGTTGGAGCGTTGTTCGAAAAGGGCGTGGTGCGAGCTGTACTGGACGACGTCAGCGACGAGCCGGGCGGGTTACCGCTACTGCAGCACGCTCTACTCGAGTTGTGGCGTCAACGCCGAGGCCCGTGGCTCACCCTCGACGCTTACGACGAGAGTGGAGGAGTTCTGGGAGCTCTGCCGCAGCGGGCCCAAGCCACCTACGACGACCTCAGCCCGGAACGGCAGGAGCTGACCCGCATGGTATTTCTCCGGTTGACAACGTTCGGCGAGGGTGTCTCTGATACCCGCCGCCGAGTCGACCGAGCCGAGCTGTATCCGGCCGGGGTCGACCCAGGAGAAGTCGACCTCGTGCTGCATGCGCTAAGCGACCAGAACGCCCGATTGCTAGTTGCTGACTCGGCGACTGTTGAGGTGGCCCACGAAGCCCTTCTGCAGCGGTGGGACACCCTACGAGGCTGGCTCGACGAGAACCGGGAAGCCCTCCGAATCCACCGGCGGCTCACCCTCGCCACCAACGACTGGATGGGACTCGGCCAAGATCCTGGCTCGTTGTATCGGGGGGCGAAACTGGCCGAAGCTGAGGAATGGGCCACCTCCCATAACGGGCAGCTGACCAGCAACGAAGAGGCTTTTCTCGGCACCAGCCGGAAAACACGCGCCGGCAAGAAATCAGACGCCTTCAGAACCGGCTTATCGCCGCTATCACCGCTCTTGTGATAGCCCTTGCCGGTATCGGCGGCGCCCTCTGGGCACTCAACCGAGCCACAACCGCAGAGAACGAAGCTAGAGCCAGCGAGAACGAGGCTAGGGTCCGGGAGCTCGCGGACAGCATCGAAGGCCGTCCTCGACCGGAACCCGTCACTCGCATCCCTGCTCGCCCTCGAAGCTGCGTCCGTCGCCGGTGACACAGAGTCCCCAGCCCGTCCAGCCGTATTCAGCGCTATTTGGAATGCTGCCGACTCACCATGGCGCGCCGTCCTGGAGGGCCACACGAACTTTGTGGTGTCGGCGGTGTTTAGCCCTGACGGGTCCAAGATTGTCACCGCCAGCTCCGATGGTTTGGCTCGGGTGTGGGACATCGACAGGAACTCGAACTAGCCGTCCTGGAGGGCCACACCGACGGCCTGTTGTCGGCAATGTTTAGCCCTGACGGGTCCAAGATCGTCACCGCCAGCGGGGATGGATCGGCTCGAGTGTGGGACATCGACGGAACCGAACTAGCCGTCCTGGAGGGCCACACCGACGGCCTGTTGTCGGCAATGTTTAGCCCTGACGGGTCCAAGATCGTCACCGCCAGCGGGGATGGATCGGCTCGAGTGTGGGACATCGACGGAACCGAACTAGCCGTCCTGGAGGGCCACACCGACGGCCTGTTGTCGGCGATGTTAGCCCTGACGGGTCCAAGATCGTCACCGCCAGCGGGGATGGATCGGCTCGAGTGTGGGACATCGACGGAACCGAACTAGCCGTCCTGGAGGGCCACACCGACGGCCTGTTGTCGGCAATGTTTAGCCCTGACGGGTCCAAGATCGTCACCGCCAGCTCCGATGGTTTGGCTCGGGTGTGGGCAATCGACGGAACCGAACTAGCCGTCCTGGAGGGCCACACCGGCGCCGTGTTGTCGGCGGTGTTTAGCCCTGACGGGTCCAAGATTGTCACCGCCAGCTCCGATGGTTTGGCTCGGGTGTGGGCGATCGAGGGAACCGAACTGGCCGTCTTGGAGGGCCACACCGGCGGCGTGTCGGCGGTGTTTAGCCCTGACGGGTCGAGGATTGTCACCGCCAGCGGGGGTCGGATCGGCTCGGGTGTGGGACATCGACGGAACCGAACTAGCCGTCCTGGAGGAGGGCCACACCGACGCCGTGTTGTCGGCGGTGTTTAACCCTGACGGGTCGAGGATCGTCACCGCCAACTGGACGGTTCGGCTCGGGTGTGGGACATCGAGGGAACCGAACTGGCCGTCCTGGAGGGCCACACCGACGCCGTGTCTTCGGCGGTGTTTAGTCCTGACGGGTCCAAGATCGTCACCGCCAGCGGGGATGGATCGGCTCGGGTGTGGGACATCGACGGAACCGAACTAGCCGTCCTGGAGGGCCACGCCCACGGTGCCGTGTCTTCGGCGGTGTTTATCCCTGACGGTCCAGGTCGTCACCGCCAGCTACGATGGTTTGGCTCGGGTGTGGGACGTAGACGGAAACGAACTCGCCGCCTTGCAGGGCCTCACCGACCCGTGTCTTCGGCGGTGTTTAGTCCTGACGGGTCCAGAATTGTCACCGCCAGCTTCGATGGTTTGGCTCGGGTGTGGGACATCGACGGAACCGAACTAGCCGCCTTGCAGGGCCACACCTTCTTGGTCAGATCGGCGGTGTTTAGTCCTGACGGGTCGAGGATTGTCACCGCCAGCTGGGATGGATCGGCTCGAGATGTGGGACATCGACGGAACCGAACTGGCCGCCTTGCAGGGCCACGCCGACTTCATGGTGTCGGCGGTGTTTAACCCTGACGGGTCCAGAATTGTCACCGCCAACTTGGATGGTTTGGCTCGGGTGTGGGACATCGAGGGAACCGAACTGGCCGTCTTGAAGGGCCACACCGGCGGCGTGTTGTCGGCGGTGTTTAGCCCTGACGGGTCCCAGAATTGTCACCGCCAGCGGGGATGGATCGGCTCGAGTGTGGGACATCGACGGAACCGAACTAGCCGCCTTGCAGGGCCACACCGACGGCCTGGTGTCGGCAATGTTTAGCCCTGACGGGTCCAGAATTGTCACCGCCAGCGGGGATGGATCGGCTCGAGTGTGGGACATCGACGGAACCGAACTAGCCGCCTTGCAGGGCCACACCGACGGCCTGGTGTCGGCAATGTTTAGCCCTGACGGGTCCAAGATTGTCACCGCCAGCGGGGATGGATCGGCTCGAGTGTGGAATGCATGGACCTTTGAGACCGTACGGGACGAGATTGACCGAAGGACCGCCGGCCGACAGTTCACTGCCCCCGAATGCGCCACGTACCGTATCGAAATCTGTCCAGAACGCGATTGAGCCGCCGATCAACGGGCCTCAGCCAACGGCTTGCCGCCAGACTTGCGTTGAATGAGAGCTGGTGGACGGATCCAAGCGATAACGATCACTGGACCTTCGAGGACACGGCGTGCCCAGCGAAAGCGACAGCTCGACTCGTGGAGAGCCCGGTCAGCTGGGCGAGATGATCGCACGCTCAATATTGGACAATCTCCATCGCATTGTTGTCCCCGGTGGCGGGACCAGCACGACTGGTTCCGCCGGCCGCTTTGGCCAACAATGACATCTCGGTGCCAGCTCTCAGAACCGCTGCATCACGTGGCAGACTTCAGGCAACTCGAGCTTACGATGGGACCTGGAGGAGTTCACGGAACTGGGTCTGACGTACCTCAGGAATCGTTACGAGCGGGAGTAGAAATTGATGGACCATTGTCAAGTCCCGGTACCCGGGTGACAGATCGGTTCCGGTACCTGTGCGACACTCGAACTTGTGGATGCTAGGCGACGTTGATCCGGTTGGGACGACCACCGGGGTTGGCCAGGGCCCCGTGTTCCCGGGTCCGGTCGTGACGGGCGGGGTGGGACCGGATGAGCTGATCGCCGATCGAGATCTCCACGGTGTCACCAACCACGGCGACTTGGACCTGACGGCGCTTGTACTGGGACCCGACCCGATAGTGGGTCCCAGCGAAGCACACTGACCCGCCGGTGTCGACCTTGCGGGTCACCGACACCGCCGACACCGACGGCCGTGACCGGACCGGCTCGGGTTCGACAACCGGTTCGGGCCTGGTCCCCCACCTCAGGCTGTTGGTCTCGTCCTCGGGCCGGTGCCGGCGAGCATGGGTGACGATCAGCTCGCCCCGGTGAGACAACCGCACCAGACCACCGCTCACAGCGACACCTGAACAGTCTCGCCGGCGAGCCAGGCCCCGGCCCGGTAGCGGACCCCAGCAGAAACTGATCATCCCTTTCCGGCCGACCTTTCGGGAGGCGCTACCGGGCCCTCCGTCGGGCCGGCTCTGGCAGCATCGACCACCTCGAGGTCGTCGTCGATCGGTGACCGGACCAGTCGATTGCGAGTTGGAACCGTTGCGATGGGGTGACCATCCCGATCCCCTGGTGAGGACGCTCGCCGTTGTAGCGGCGCACCCACTCATCGAGCTGGGCTTGGGTGTCGTCGATCGAGTCGAACACCTTACCGTTCAAGAACTCACGGCGCAGGGTCTTGTGCCACCGCTCCGCCTTCCCCGTCGTGGTCGGCGACCTCGGCTTCGTTAACAGGTGTTCGATGCCGTTCTGGCCACACACCCGGTCAAACAACACCTCCCCGGTCCCGGGACCGAACCGGTTCGTGAACACCTTCGCATTGTCGGTCAACACCTGATCCGGGACCCCGTAGCGGCGCATCGCGCTCAGCCAACGCCCCACACACCGGGCGGGCGTCGCCCGGGCCACCACCTTGGCCGACACCACAAACCTGGAAGTGATCATCCAACCCCGACACGATCTTCGCCTCCGCCACCGTCAGCCAGCATCACCCCACCAACCACGTCCATCTGCCACAACTCCATCGGCCGGGCCCGTTCCCACCGCTTGTAATCGCTCTTCTTGCGCCGTCTCGCCTGCGGTGTGATCAACCCGTGACGAACCAAACACCGATAAATCGACGACCGCCCCGGCACCGGCGCCACGCCACGGCGCCCCAACTCATAGCCAATCGACACCGGACCCCACCCCGGACGGACCCTGCGGATCTTCACAATCTCGGCTTCGACCTCTGGGTCCATCTGATGCGGACACGAATGCGGCCGCGACGAACCGTCAACCAAACCCCCAAGCCCATCACGGGCATAAACCCGCAGCCACGAATGCACCGTCTGACGCACCACCCCATACCGGCGGGCCACCTCGACCACCGTGGCCCCCTCCACCAACACCTCCTGCACCGCGCGATACCGCTGCTCCACCAGCCCCAACTCCACCAACATCGACACGACCTCCCCTGCGAACGTGAACACGACGAACACAGCAAAGGAGGAGACACCCAACAGGTGGTGGACCCCGAGACTGTCGCTCAGCTACCGGACCCACTGTCGCCCAGCAACCGGAACCCGTCCCAAAAGTGTCGCCCACCTACCGGAGCCACACTGTCAAGCATGAACCGGGACAGCACACTCCATCTCGAGCGCAGATGGCTCACATGCGCGCGCAGATGGCTCACAGAATGGCTCACAGCACCCTCCCGAGCGCTCAGCCACCCGAACCCGAACATCAAAAAACCCGCTATTTCTAGCGGGTTTCGGACGTGGGGCTAACAAGAGTTGAACTTGTGACCTCACCCTTATCAGGGGTGCGCTCTAACCGACTGAGCTATAGCCCCGAGGCAAGGTACAACGCTACCGCTTGGCGAGCGGGACCGCTACCGAAAACGGTACCCGGATGAGCTGGGTGACGAGCGTCCGAAGGCCAGGCGACGAATCTGACCATCCCGGCAGGCACCGGTCTGCCGGCCCGGATACCACAGGCCGCCGCCGGCTCGGCCGGTGGCGGACCAGCGCTCGAAGGCCGGACAACGTCCCGGCAAGGGCAACGGCCGAGGCCGGCGACCGCAGGCTGCGTGGTACGGTACGGCCGTGTCGACAAGGGGCTGGATCGTCCTGGCCGCCGCCGTGACAATGCTGTTCGGTTGCGGCGACGGATCACTTGAGCAGACGACTACGGCCACCGGCCCCCGGCCGACGGCGGAGCCACAGACCCGGCCGGTTCTGACACCGCTGGCGATCAAGGCCGCCGAACAGCTCCGCAGCCAGTTGGAAGCGGAGGGCCGCGTAAACGAGCTTGATTGGCTGGGTGACGGCGAGACCTGGTGGGTCACCATGGCAATCGATGTGCCACTCGAGGCGGCCGACCTCGACGATCCCCTCGCCGTCCTCCCGGCCCCCCTCGACGCCCTGGCTCCGGTGGTGACCCAGGTGGTGGTGGAGTCCGAGAGCCCGCTCGGCCATCAGCAGGTGGTGATGGACACTCCTGTTGTCGGGCTTCGGGCCTTGCTCGATGGTTCCCGGCAGCCGGTCACCACCGTGCCCGGCGACGAGCCGCCCATCACGTCCACCTGGCAGATCACCGGAGCACGGTTGACCTCCATCGCCGCCCCGGTGGCCGACGTCGACCGGCTACCCGAGATCGAGAGCCTGATCGAGACGATCGGCCCCGAACAGCTGGCCTTGGGCCCGCCCCGGGGTGGCGGGTTCCTGACGGTGGCCGAGGCGGAGAGTGGTGTACCCGCCACTGCGCCACCGCTCACCGGCACCGTGAACACGCTCCCCCCACCGGCCGACGACACGACCGATTGACCGAGCCCACCGGCCGCCGGGAGCCGGGATCCCGGAGCCGTAGGCCCCGACACCCGACGTGCGACTACTGGTCCTTGGGACGGACCCGGACGGTCTCTTCCTCGATCACCGTGATCCGGATGCCGCCGATCAGATCCGACAGCAGGTTGAACATCACCGTGAGCAGCACCATCAGCACCGACGCCGCCAGCGTGAAGATACCGGCGATGGCAAGAGCGGCCCGGAAGATGGCCTCACCGTCGATGTCGAACGTTTCGTAGTCACCCAGCTCGAGAATGAAGTTCTCGAGATTCTCGATGGTGCCGGCCTCTTCGGCCACGTTCCACACCAGCACGCTGGCCAGCAGCAGCGCCACGAACAGGCAAAGATGGAACAGCACCGAGAACGTCAGCACCGACCACGGGTCGATGTGGCGAACCACCCGGCGGACCTTGCGGGCCTCCAGCCGCTGGCGCCGACCGGGCCAGCCACCGAACAGATCACCGAGGGACGGTGGACGATCGATCACAGTCGGGCGGACCTCGGCCTCATCGATCCGTACCACGGGATGAGGACCGGTGATGGCCGGAAACGACGGGGTCTCGATGACGGGTGGGCCCTTGGCCACGATCGGAGGGGCCTCGGCCACGACGGCCTGAGGCGGCACGGAGTGAACCGGGTCGACGTGATGCGGCTTGGTCGCAGGACCATCGACGACGATTCCGTCACCGCTCCTGTCAACCTGTGTTGGGGTCACCATGGGGCTCTCCACCGCCGACATCTCGACGGTCGCGTTGGCCGGGCCTTCCCCATCAACGTCGACCGAACTTTCAACCTGTTCGCCGCTGTCTGTTGCAACAAGTCTAGTGTCGGATCGGTCATCGTTCGACTTTGGGCCATCCGAGGCGGGTAGATGTGCCTCTTCCCCTTCATTCTCGGCCAAGTCGTCGGCGGTGACATCATCCACCACGGCATCATCCACCACGATCACGCCTGCGCCGAGATGGTTGTCACCACCGGGCCACGACCCGTTGCCGGAGTCGACCGCAGCCTTTTCCTCCTCGACAGCGGCCGAACCGTTGCTGGAGCCGTCGATCGCCACGTCGACCACGGCAGGCTCGTCGGCAAGACCCTCCCGGCGCAGCAGCTCGGCCTCGAGCTCATCGTCCTCGGTGGAGGCGGGAACGGCCGGGCCGGAGCCGGGGCTGTTCCGGCGACGACGGCGGGAACGCTTGGTCCGACGACGGTCGCCCGGCTCGCCGGCCGAGCCGTTGCGACTCGAGCCCGTGGTTTCGGTCCTGGGCTCGAGGACGTCGGTGATGGCGAAACCGGCTTCGGAAATCTGTTCGGTGATAGACCCCCGGCGGCGACCACCGCCGTTGGTCGGTTCGAATCCGAGAGCCTCGACGACTTCAGTGTTTATCTCGGCCTTTGCCGATGTCTCGTCTTCCGGACTCATACAGCTCCCAAGTCTATGTCACGAACCGCCATCTGATACGTCACAGGACCCGGCCTTCGCCGAGTCTTTGCATTGTCCCTTCGGCACCTGGTACCGGGCCTTAAGGCCTATGCCGTGATCAGGGCGCTAGGAACCCCGATCGACGTAGCGTTCGGCCCACGCCTCGGCCGATGCGCCGCGGAACTCGACTCGAACCACGACCGTGACCAGGGCGTCGGGGCCCCGACCCGGCTGTTCTCGATACGACGACAGTATCGCCCCGTTTGTCGCGACAACCTCCCGGGCCCGCCCCTCACCTTCGGCCGCCCCGGCCAGGGCCCCGGCGTCGGCCGCACTCTGGGCCCTCGATCGCCGTACGGCCAGATCGGCGGTGGTGGTGATCATCAACAGACACAGCACCACCATCCCCACTACCACGGCCACCAGCGGCAGGACCGAGCCGTCGTCGGCCCGACCTCCGGACGTCGCTGCTTCGGACATGACTACTCCCGATGGTCGAGAGCGTGTGTGAGGACGGCGGCGGCCGTCGAGGATCGGCGTTGTCGATCAATCGGTATGATCCGATCAATCGGTGTGATCCGATCAATCGGGGTGATCCACCAATCAGTGTGCGATCAATCGGCGTTGTCGAGCAAACGCCGGACGATCCACCCTAGCGGGCGGCCGGCAGCACCACCTCGAATCGAGCCCCGCCCAGAGCGGAATCGCCGCAGCGCACCGTGCCACCATGGCCCCGCACCAACTCCCGCACGATGGCCAGGCCCAAACCGGTTCCACCGTCGGATCGACGGGCCTCGTCGAGCCGCGCGAACCGGTCGAACACGGTGTCCCGGGCATCGAGGGGCACTCCGGGACCATCGTCGTCGACCGCCAACATCACGCTCTCGCCATCGTCGGTCAGGGAGACGGCCACGGCGGAGCGGGCGTGGGCCACGGCGTTGTTCAGCAGGTTCCGAACCACCCGGGCCAGCTGCTCACGGCGACCGGCGACCACCGCACCCGACACCGACGACATGTCGATGCGGGTCGGTTCCCCCAACCCCGGCGACGAGATCGAGCCCTGCGCTCCACCGGTCCGGCCCATGACGATCGGTTCCCGGCCCCGGACACGTTCGACCTCCTCGTCGACGACGACATCGAGGTCGACCAGCTCGGCCAGCTCGGGCGGCCGCTCGTGGTCGAGACGGGCCAGCAGCAGGAGGTCGTCGACCAGGGCCTGCATGGCCACGGTCTCCCGCAGGGCGGTCTCGGCCGCCGGTCGCAGATCGCCGTTGCCGGCCAGGTCGACCTCGAGGCTGCTGCGCATCCGGGTCAGCGGCTGCCGCAGCTCGTGGGACGCATCGCCCACGAACCGCTCCTGACGCATCGACGCCCGCCCCACCCGATCGAGCATGGAGTTCATGGTCACGGCCAGCCGGGCGATCTCGTCATCGGTGGCCGGCACCGGAACCCGATGGTCGAGCTGGCGGGGACCGATGCCCTCGACCTGTTGGCGGATGCGCTCCACCGGGGAGAGGGTCCGGCCCACCAGCCACCAGGCCGCCAGTCCGAACGCCGCCGTCACCGCCGGCACCAGGATGGCCAGAATCGTGGCCAGTGACCGTACCCCGTCCAACTGGTCGTCGATGTTCTCACCCACCACCAGCACGGCCGGACCGTCGCTGCCGGTGGCAACGCCGTCGAGATCCCGGACCACCAGGCGATAGGCGTCGTCGTCGATGGGAATGTCGCTCCTGGTGCGAAACGGCGAGCCGTCGGCCGCCACCGACAGATCGACGACCCCGGTTCCTCCCACACTGGCCGCCAGGTTGGGGGTGGCCGATTCCACCCGGCCGGCCGGACCGGCTCCCTCACCACCGCGCTGGACAGCGGCGAAATGGTCATCGGGATTGAGCGGATCGGCGGCACCGGCAAGCACTGCTGCCGCGTCGCCCTCGGTCTCCAGTTGCAGCAGCAGCTCCTCGGCCGCCAGCGTCAGCGACCGGTCGGTGGCGGCCAGGAGTTGGCGCCACTGCAGCAACACCACCACGGCGGAAGCGGCGGCCAGCACCACGAAGACCAGGACCACGGCACTACCGGTGACTCTGGCCCGAACCGATGCCATGGCGTCACGACGCCGGCCGGGCCGAGGACGACCGGTCGTCGACCAGGCGGTATCCCACTCCTCGAACGGTCTCGATCGAGTTGCGGTCGAAGGGGACATCGATGGCCTGGCGCAGTCGGGCGATGTACACCTCGACGATATTGGGGTCGCCATCGAAATCGTGACGCCAGACCCCCGACAGGATGGCATCCTTGCTCTGCACCGTGCCGGCTCGCCCCATCAGGAACTCCAGCACCTCGAACTGCCGGGCAGTGAGCGTGATCTCCCGATCACCCCGCCACACCCGGTGGCCGGCCGGCGCCAGGCGAAGGTCGCCGACCTCCAGCAACGGCGCCTGCTCATCGCCCTTGCGCCGAAGCAGGGCCCGGATCTGGGCCACCAGGACGGTGAACGAGAACGGCTTCACCAGGTAGCCGTCGGCTCCGGCATCCAGCGCCTCGGCCTGGTCATAGTCGCCGTCCTTGGCCGACAGCACCAGGATCGGCGTCCAGTTCCGGCGGGCCCGGAGCTCGGCGCAGACCTTGAACCCGTTGGTGCCGGGCAACATGAGATCGAGCAGGATCAGGTCGGGGTGGGATTCCGCCGCCAGCCACAAACCGTCGGTGCCGTTGTCGGCCCGCTCGACGGTGAAGTGTTCACGTTCGAGGCCGCGCACCAGCGCGTCGGCGGTGGTGTCGTCATCCTCGATGACCAGGATCTTCACCTCTCCAGTCTGGCCCAGGAAGCTGACTCCGCGCTGAACGGGCACTGACCGCCCCCCCCCACCGTTCAGCCTGGAGTCAGATCCATTTTCTACCGTGATCCTCGACCAAACCAGCAACGGCAACAAGAGCAGACAGGAGACCTACGATGAGCACGAAACCGAACGGGAACGACCCGATCGAACCAGGCGACGGCCCAAGCGGAGCCGGGCGACCGGCCGGAAGCTCTCGTCGAACGAAGCGATGGCTGGCCGTGGGGGGAGCATCGGCGGCGGGAGTCCTCGCCCTGGCCGTACCGGCCGTGGCCGGTGGCGACATCGACGCCGGCGAAACCGACCAGCCGATCACCGGCGAGGCCCTGGAGAAGGCGTCGGCGGCGGCGCTCGACCACCTGGGCGAAGGTCGGGTCACCGACACCGAGGTCGACGACGAGGACAGCTACTACGAAGTCGAGGTGACCTTGGACGACGGTCGCCAGATCGATGTGCAACTCGACGAGGACTTCAACGTGGTCGGATCCGACGCCGACTCAGAAGACGACTCATGACCGAAACCGCGACCCGGGGCCGGGGTCGCCGTCTGCTCCGGCCGGCGGTGCCGGTCGCCCTGCTCGCCGCGCTGGCGCTGTCGTGCGGCTCCTCATCGGACTCGCCGGAGCCCGCAGCTTCGTCGGAGCCGGCAGCTTCGTCGGAGCCGGCAGCCTCGTCGGAATCGGCAGCTTCGTCGGAATCGGCCGACTCGTCGGAGTCGGCCGCCGGCGCCGACCAGGTCATCGACCCCGGTGACGGCGGTGACTACCAGGTCGAGATCGACCCGGCCGACTTCACCTCGGTGATCGACAACCCGTGGTCGCCCATGGTGCCGGGAATGAGCTGGGTGTACCACGCCCTGGTCGGTGGCGAGATCGAGGAGATCATTCGCATCGAGGTGCTGGACGAGACCCGCACGGTGATGGGGGTGGAGACCGTCGTCGTCCACGACGTGGTCAGCGACACCGAGGGGCGGATCATCGAGGACACCTATGACTGGTTTGCCCAGGACGGTGACGGCAATGTCTGGTACTTCGGTGAGGACACGACCTCCTACGACGAGGACGGGACGCCCGACGAGGCCGGGGCGTGGGAGGCCGGCGTCGACGGGGCGCTGCCCGGGGTGATCATGTGGGCCGATCCCCGGGAGGGCGAATCCGGCTACCGGCAGGAGTACTACGCCGGCGAGGCCGAGGACATGGGTCAGGTCATCGCCACCTCAGGGTCGGTGGAGGTTCCGGCCGGGGTCTTCGACGATGTCATCGTGACCCGCGACTGGACCCCGCTCGAACCCGACGTGGTGGAGGAGAAGATCTACGCCCGGGGTATCGGTTTCGTCCACGAGTCGTTGGTCTCGCCCGACGGCGACGAGACCGTGGTACTGGTCGAACACCAACCCGGCGGCTGAGCCGGCGACACCGGCGCCGGCCGGCCACGGCGGGGCGAGGCTGTCAGTCCTCGTCGCCCGTTTCGTCCTCACCCGCCCCGAACTCGGCGCCCGGCGACTCGACTCCCGGCGATTCGGCGGCCGGCGATTCGCCCGCACCGTCCTCGACGACGTCGTCCTCGATGACGTCGTCCTCGATGGCCTCGTCCTCGACCGCGTCGTCCTCGATGGCGTCGTCCTCGTCGACCTCCAGGAGGCGGGCCACGGCCGACACATGATCACCATCGGCCAGGTTCATCACGGTGACACCACTGGCGTCACGACCCTGGACCGAGATATCGCTGACCGCGGTCCGGATAACCACACCGTTGTGGGAGATGAGCAGGATCTCGTCGGTGGGGGCGGCGAACATGGCCCCCACCACCTCACCCTTCTTGGCGTTGACCCTGATACAGCGCATGCCCAGGCCGGCCCGGCCCTTGCGGCCGAACGCCTCGGGATCGGTGCGCTTGCCGTAGCCCTCGCTGGTGATGACCAGGAACTCGGCGTCGGGCTCCAGCACGTCGCAGCTGACCAGGTGGTCGTCACCCCGGAACTTCATGCCGACCACACCGGCGGCGGTGCGACCCATGGCCCGCACGTCCTCCTCGGAGAAGCGGATGGCCTGACCCCGGCGGGAGGTGAGGAAGATGTCGTCCTCTCCGTCGGTGGGCACCACCTGGACCAGTTCGTCCCCACCGCGCAGGTTGATGGCGATCAACCCGGCTTTGAGCGACGAGTCGTAGGCGGTGAACAGCGTCTTCTTCACCCGACCCTTGCGGGTGGCGAAGAACAGGTAACGGTTGGTCTCGTAGTCCCGGGTGTCGATGATGGCCTGGATCCGCTCCTCCGGCTCCAGCATCAGCAGGTTGACCAGGGCCGTGCCCCGCGACGTCCGGCTCGTCACCGGGATCTCGTGGGCCTTGAGCCGGTACACCTTGCCCCGGTTGGAGAAGAACAGCAGGTAGGCGTGGGCCGTGGTGTGCAGCAGGTGGGTGACCAGATCGTCGTCGTCGTCCTTGAGCTTGGCCCCGGTCACACCGCGACCACCCCGGCCCTGGGTCCGGAACTCCTCGGCCGCCACCGACTTGATGTAGCCCGACGAGGACAGGGTGACCACCAGGTCGTCGTCGTCGATCAGGTCCTCGATGTCCAGCTCGCCCGGGTCGTTCACCAGTTGGGTGAGCCGGGGAGTGGCGAACTCGGTGGCGATGGCCCGCATCTCGTCCTTGATGACCTGGTTGAGCAGGACCGGGTCGGCCAGGATGGCCTCCAGCCCCTCGATCTGCTCCTGCTTCTCGGCCAGCTCGGTCTCCAGGTCGATGCGGGCCAGCCGGGTCAGCCGGCCGAGCTGCATGTCCAGGATGTGTTCGGCCTGGGCCTCGGAGAACTCGAATGGTTCGGCCATGAGCCGGCCCCGGGCATCGGCCCGGTCCTCGCTGGCCCGAATGGTGGCGATGATCTCGTCGATGACGTTGAGGGCCTTGATCAGCCCGCCCAGGATGTGGGCACGGGCCTTGGCCCGCGCCAGCCGGTACTCGCTGCGGCGCCGCACCACTTCGACCTGGTGCTCGACATAGGCCACCAGCGCTTCCCGCAGGTTCAGGGTGCGAGGCACCCCGTCGACCAGGGCCACCATGTTCACACTGAACGTGGACTGCATGGGCGTGTACTTGTAGAGATTGTTGAGCACCACCAGGGCGTTGGCGTCCCGCTTCAGCTCGAACACCAGACGGGTCTCACCCTTGGCCGACTCGTTGCGGATCTCCCGGATACCGCCCACATCGCCCCGCTCCACCAACTCGGCGGTCTTGCGGGCGATCTGATCGACCGAGGTCTGGTACGGCACCTCGGTGACCACGATCTGGCTGCCCCCCGTCTTCGTCTCGACGATCTCGGCCACGGCCCGCATCCGCACCGAACCCTTGCCGGTCCGGTAGGCGTCACGAATACCGACCTTGCCCAGGATCTGGGCCGCGGTGGGGAAATCGGGGCCCTTGACGAACTCCATGAGCTCGTCGGGGCCGGCCTCGGGGTTGTCGATCAGATGGATGGCGGCGTCCACCACCTCACCCAGATTGTGGGGCGGGATGTTGGTGGCCATACCCACGGCAATGCCCTGGCTGCCGTTGACCAGGAGGTTGGGAAAACGCGACGGCAGCACCGTCGGCTCCTGGAACTTGCCGTCGAAGTTGTCGGCGAAGTCGACGGTGTCCTCGTCGATGTCGGCCAGCAGCCGCATGGCCAGCGGGGTGAGCCGGCACTCGGTGTAGCGGTAGGCGGCGGGGGGGTCGTCGGGCGAGCCGAAGTTGCCGTGGGGGTCGATCAGGGTGTGACGCAGCGAGAAACTCTGACCCATGCGAACCAGGGAGTCATAGATGGCGCTGTCACCATGGGGGTGGTACTTGCCGATGACATCGCCGACCACGGTGGCGCACTTGACGTGGCTGCGGTCGGGGCGATGGCCGGAGTCGAACATCGACCACAGGATGCGGCGGTGCACCGGTTTGAGCCCGTCGCGGGCATCGGGTAGGGCCCGGGAGATGATGACCGACATGGCGTACTCGAGGAACGACTGTTCCATCTCGGTCTGGATCTCGATGGGCTCGATGTCCTCCGGCGGGTTGGTGGGGGTGTCAGTCAAGAAAAAGCTCCGTCAGCGATCAGAATCGATGGGCCCGAACACCACGGTTCGGACGAGTCCGGTGGCCCAAGACGGCTCGCCGGATAGCGCCGGCGGCGTCGGATTCGGCCACGAAAGCCCAGTCCTCCATTTTAGCTGGTTTTGGGCCGTTTTCGGTGGTTCGGGGCGTCGGTCGGGAACCAATCGGCATCGAGAAACGTCCAAGAGAACATGGCATCGCAACCACCCCCGGAAATCGGGAGGAAACCGACCCACTCCCCAAGTGCGGGACGGCGGTTTTCCCCGCTGCCGGCGGCCATCATGGTGACCCTGGCCCTGGCCATGGTGGCCGCCGCCTGCGGATCGAGCTCAACCGAGGCCGGCGACGACCCGACCACCACCTCCACTCCCTCCGACACCTCGGCTCCCTCCGACACCTCGGCTCCCTCCGACAGCTCCGAACCCGAGCCGGGCGGCGTCGAACTGCGGACCTACGACGTCGACGGAGCCAGGGTGCGGGTGTACTCCGCCCTGGAGGACCTGCCGGAGCGAGCCACCGTGGTCCGGTTCACCGGAACCCTGATCGACTCCGGCAACGGTCTGGAATTGTGCCTGGGCGGTGTGGCCGAGTCACTGCCGCCCCAGTGCTCGGGACCGGTGGTGGTCGGCCTCGACCCCGCCGGCTGGACCGAGACCCAATCCGGGGTCACGTGGGGTGAACGCACCGTGGTGGTCCAGTGGCCGCCGCGTGACGACAACACACTCACCCTGGTCTCCGACGCCGAGGCCACCCGGCCCGAGCCGTTCGACGAGTTCGACTTCTCCACCCCGCCGCCGGAGTGTGCCGGCATCGAGAACTCGGCCGACGCCGAGGTCCTCAGCCGGTTCGCCGACGCCAACCAGGACCGCACCGGCACGCTCTGGGTGGTCGACAACGGCCGCATCGCCGTGCTGCCGGTGGTGACCGAACACCTCGACGACGTCCGGGCCGAACTGACCGCCCGGATCGGGGCCGACGAGGAGCTGTGCCTCATCCCGGTTCGCTACTCGGCGGCCGAGCTGCGGGCAGCCCAGGAACGGCTGCACGACTCCGAGGGCTTCGGCCCGCCCACCTGGGTGCTGGGCAGCGGCAGCGGCAGCGTGACGAACGCGCTCACCGTCTCGGTGGCGGTGGCCGACCGGCAGACCGTGGAGGCCATCACCGCCCGCTACGACGATCCGGGGATGCTCGACATCGGCTCGGCCGGCGTCATCCTCGACGGCGACTGACACCGGCCGCCGGGCCGGCCAACCGCCGTTACAGCAGCGTGAACTCCATCCGATCGGATTTCCCGATCGTTGACCGGTCGGTCATGCTGACACGATGGCCATCCACGTGGGAATCGAGCATCGCACCAGCTACGACTACGAGCGACCGATCACCCTGCATCCCCACGTGGTCCGGCTTCGACCGGCCCCCCACTGTCGCACCCCGGTGCTGGCCTACTCCATGAAGATCACGCCGGTCGAGCATTTCATCAACTGGCAGCAGGACCCGTTCGGCAACTTCCTGGCCCGCCTGGTGTTCCCCGAACCGGCCCGGAAGCTGTCGATCACCGTCGATCTGGTGGCCGACCTGACCACCATCAACCCGTTCGACTTCTTCGTCGACGAGGCGGCCCGCCACTACCCGTTCCACTACGAACCCGACATCAAGGCCGATCTCGAGCCCTACCTTCGCCCCGCCACCGAGGCCCAGGACGGGCTCGATGCCTGGCTGGGCAGCGACCGAATGCCGGAGGCCGGTACCCCCATCGTCGACTTCCTGGTCGCCGTCAACCAGCGCCTCTACAACGACATCGAGTACTCGGTCCGTATGGAGCCCGGGGTCCAGACCCCCGACGTCACCCTGAACCGGGCCATCGGATCGTGCCGGGACTCCAGCTGGGTGCTGGTCGAGGCCATGCGCCGGCTGGGTCTGGCCGCCCGATTCAGCTCCGGCTACCTGGTCCAGCTTCGGGCCGATCAGGAGTCTCTGGACGGACCCGACGGCCCCACCGCCGACTTCACCGATCTCCACGCCTGGGCCGAGGTCTACGTTCCCGGTGCCGGTTGGATCGGCCTCGATCCCACCTCCGGGCTGCTGGCCGGGGAGGGCCACATCCCCCTGGCCAGTGCCCCCACACCGACCAACACCGCCCCCATCACCGGGGCCACCGAACCGGCCAGGGCCGAGTTCGCCTTCTCCAACACCGTGCTCCGGGTTCGCGAGGATCCACGGGTCACCATGCCCTACCGCGACCCCCAGTGGCAGGCCATCAACCGGTTGGGTCACGACATCGACCGCCGGCTGGACGACGCCGACGTCCGCCTGACCATGGGCGGAGAGCCAACCTTCGTCTCCATCGACGACCGGGAGGGTGACGAGTGGAGCACGGCGGCCGACGGTACGGGCAAGCGCCACCTGGCCGACGATCTGGCCCGGCGGCTGGCCGAGCGGTCCGGCCCGGGAGCGATACGCCAGTACGGCCAGGGCAAGTGGTACCCGGGCGAGCCCCTGCCCCGCTGGCAGATCGGGGTGGTGTGGCGCAGCGACGGCAAACCCCTGTGGACCCGCTCCGACCTGCTGGCGGGCTTCGAACCACCCCCCACCAAAGCCGCGAAATCGGGCGAAAGCGGTCAAGAGCGACCGTGTTCGCCCGATTTCGACCGAGAGTTGGAGCGGGAGTTGGAGCGGGAGTTGGAGCCGGAGTTGGACCGAGAGTTGGAGCGGGAGTTGGAGTTGGAGCGGGAGCGGGAGCGGGAGCGGGGGACGCAGACGGGGACGGCGGCGGCGAGGGACGTCGCCGAGGCGGTGTGTCGCCGGTTCGGACTGGAACCCGACGACGTTCTGCTGACGGCCTACGAGGACCCGATCGAACGGCTGTGGACCGAGCTGCGGCAACCGGAGGGGGAACGCCCCGACGACGGGCACGACCTGGCGCCCGAGGCCGACGTCGACCACCCCGACGCCCGGGCCCTCACCGCCGAACTCGACGCCGACCGGGGGGAGCCGGCCGCCTTCGTGCTGCCCCTGCATCCCACCGAGACCGGCGACGGCTGGCAGTCCACCCGGTGGAGGCTGCGCCGCCACCGCCTGTTCCTCACCCCCGGCGACTCACCGGCCGGGCTGCGGCTACCGCTCGACTCGCTGTCGTGGTCCGAGCATCCACCGAGCTTCGACCGGTCCCGGTTCGAGCCCCGGGACGAGCTGCCCGACCCCGGAACCCTGCCCGGTCCGGCCACGGTGGTGGATCGCCACGAGACCCCGCCCACGGCGCTGGTGTTCGAGCCACGGGCCGGATCCCTCGGGGTGTTCCTGCCCCCGCTGAGCCATGCCGAGCACTGGGTGCAACTGCTGGCCGTGATCGAATCGGTGGCGGACGAGTTGGACCGGCCCGTCGTGCTCGAGGGTTACCCACCACCGGGCGATCACCGGTTGCGGACCGTGGTGGTGACCCCCGACCCCGGCGTGATCGAGGTCAACGTGGCCCCGTCGCGATCATGGGACGAGCTGGTGACCACCACCACCGACCTCTACGACACCGCCACCCGGTGCCGGCTCGGCACCGAGAAGTTCGATCTCGACGGCACCCACAGTGGCACCGGGGGCGGCAACCACCTCACCATCGGGGCCGAAACCCCGGCCGACAGCCCACTGCTCCGTCGCCCCGATCTGCTGCGATCCATGATCACCTACTGGCAGCACCACCCGTCGCTGTCCTATCTGTTCTCCGGTCGGTTCATCGGCCCCACCAGCCAGTCACCCCGGGTCGACGAGGGCCGCATCGGCACCGTCGACGACCTGGAGATCGCCTTCGACGAACTGGACCGGGCCGTCGAGAGCGGCGACCCCGCCGACAACCGGGACCAGCAGGACGAGCAGGACCGGCAGGACAACGGCTCCCCCACCGTCCCCTGGCTGACCGACCGGCTGCTGCGCCACCTGCTGGTCGACCTCACCGGCAACACCCACCGGGCCGAGTTCTGCATCGATAAGCTGTTCAGCCCCGACTCGGAACGAGGTCGACTGGGTCTGCTGGAGCTGCGAGGCTTCGAGATGCCGCCCCACGCCCGGATGGCGCTGGTCCAGGCTCTGCTGATACGTTCCTTGATCATCCGATTCTGGGAGTACCCGTATCGCCAGCGGCTGGCGCGATGGGGAACCGAACTCCACGACCGGTTCCTTTTGCCGTGGTGGGTGCGGTCCGATATCAATCACGTGATCGACGACCTCAAACTACACGACATCGACTTCGACGGGGCCTGGATCGATCCGTTCTTCGAGTTCCGGTTCCCCCGGATCGGCGAAGTGGTGCGGGGCACGGTCCGGCTGGAGCTGCGGTCGGCCATCGAGGTGTGGAACGTGCTCGGGGAGGAGACCACGGGCACCGGCACCGCCCGCTACGTCGACTCGTCACTGGAGCGACTCCAGGTCCTGGTCCAGGGGGCGGATTCCGATCGCCACGTCGTGACCTGCAACGGCATCCCGGTGCCACTACGAGCCACCGACGACGAGGCCGTGGTCGTGGGCGGTGTCCGCTACAAGGCGTGGGCCCCGTGGTCGGCCCTGCATCCCACCATCGGCGTGCACAACCCCCTCGTCTTCGACATCGTCGACCGCTGGAGCGGGCGGTCCATCGGTGGCTGCACCTATCACGTGGCCCATCCCGGCGGTCGATCCTACGAGACCTTCCCGGTCAATGCGGTGGAGGCGGAATCCCGGCGGGCCGGCCGGTTCTTCCCCATCGGCCATACCCCGGGACCCATCGACATGGCCCGGCTCGACACCCACCAGGCCGAGGTGGAACGGCGCCAGCGCTACACCCTGGATCTGCGCCGCTTCCCGTCGGCCCAGACCGCAGCGGCCGAACGGGCGACCGCGGAGACGGTACTGCGGTGACCGTCGCCCCCTCGCTGGAACCGCTGGACGGCTACCAGCCGGTCACGGGCCGCCACGACGAGTTGCTGGCCGGCGACGGCACCGTCCGGTCCCACTGGCAGCCGCTGATGGAGTCGTTCCACCTCCTCGGCACCGGTGCACTGCTGGAACGGGCCGACCAGACCCGGCGCCAGCTGGCCCGCGACGGGGTCACCTACGTGGCCCACGACGGCGAGGTGCCGTGGCCGCTCGATCCCATCCCCCTGGTGGTTCCCGACGCCGAGTGGCGGACACTGGGCCGGGGCGTCGTCCAGCGGGCCGAACTGCTCAACCTGATCATGGAGGACCTGTACGGGCCCCGCCGCCTGCTGCAGTCCGGCGACATCCCGCCCGACCTGGTGCTGGCCGACCCTCAGTATCTCCGCCCCTATTTCGGGGTGACGGTGCCCGGCCCGAAACAACTGGTCCTGGTGGGGGTCGACGTGGTCCGGGGGCCGGACGGATCGTGGCAGTGCTTCGGTCATCGAACCCAGGTGCCGTCGGGGGCGGCCTACGCCCTGGAGGATCGGCGGGTCCTGTCCCGGGTGCTGCCGAGCGAACTCCAGGGCTGCGACGTGCAACGCCTGGCCCCGTTCATGCGCATGTACCGGACCGCCCTCCAGGAGGCGGCACCGGTCGGTGTCGATGATCCGGTCATCGTGGTGTTGTCGTCGGGCACCGTGTCGGAAACCTCGTTCGAGCACGCCTCCCTGGCCGCCCTGCTGGGCTCCCCCCTGGTTCAGGGCTCCGACCTCGAAGTCACCGACGACGGCGTCTTCCTCCAGACCGTGTACGGGCCGACCCCGGTCCACGTCATCCTCCGCCGGCTCGACGCCGCCTACTGCGACCCCCTCGAGCTCGACCCGGCCTCCACCCTCGGCGTGCCCGGCCTGCTCGAAGCGTGCCGGGCCGGTCAGGTCACGGTGATCAACGGGCTCGGCTCCCCGGTGGTGGAGAACGCGGCGCTGACCGCCCTGCTGCCCGAGCTCAGTCGACGCCTGCTGGGCCAGGATCTCGCCCTGGACTCGGCTCCGGCATGGTGGTGCGGTCGACCCGAAGGGCTGTCCCATGTGCTGGCCAATCTCGACGACCTCATCATCCGGCCGGCGTCCCGGGCCACCCTGGAGTCCTTCATCGACACCGCCCGCTTGAGCGGTGCCGAGCGGGAGCAGCTGCGGACCCGGATCGCCGCCGCCCCCGAACACTATGTTGGCCAGGAGAAGCTGACGGCGGGAACGGCCCCGGTGCTGACGTCCAATGGGCTGCGACCCCGCCCCACCGTGATCCGGACCTTCGCCGTAGCCGACGGCGACGGCTACTTCGTGATGCCCGGCGGTCTGGCCCGCTCACTGGGCGAGCCCGACCCGGGCGACACTCGGGTCCGCTCCGGCACCGAGTCCATCACCAACGTGGAAGGGGCGGTCAGCAAGGACATCTGGATCACCGGCGGTGAGCGGGAACAGGAACGGGGCTTCTGGCTGGCCCCCTTCCCCCGGTCGGTGGTGGCCCGGCGGGCGGCACCGTCGGCCCGCAATGCCGAAGACCTGTTCTGGACCGGGCGCTACGCCGAACGGGCCGAGGCCACGGCCCGCCTGGTGCGGGTGATCGGCGATCGGCGCCGGGAGTTCGCATCGACCGAAGCCGGTCCGGGACCGGCGGCGGTGAAGGTCCTGCTGTCGGGTCTGGCCACGGTGACCGGCACCTTCCCTCCGGAGTTGACCGGGCTGACGCCCGACTCGGTGGAGCTGGGATCGGACCGGCTGGAGGCGGCGCTGCACGCCATCGTGGCCGATGACGACGACCCCGGCTCGGTGGCCCACGCCCTGCATTGGCTGCTGGCCGACATCGACCAGCTCAAGGATCAGCTGTCGGTCGACACCAGCCTGGCCCTGGCCGACCTCGACGCCCGCATCGAGGCCATCGATCCCCACCGGCCGCCGGCCGACGAGCGGATCGACGAGCTGCTGAGCGAGATCATCCAGGGCCTGCTGTCGTTCGCCGGGCTGGCGGCCGAGTCGCTGGTGCGGGACGACATCTGGTACTTCATCGACGCCGGTCGCCGGCTGGAACGGGCCGTACACCTGTGCCGGCTGCTGTCGGCCACCCTCATCTGGGAGCGCACGGCTCCCACCGAGAGTCTGGTCATCGAGTCGGTGCTGATGGCCAGCGAGAGCATCATCACCTACCGTCGCCGCTATCGGTCCCACGCCTCGGTGGCCACGGTCATCGAGCTGTTGCTGATCGACGGCGAGAACCCCCGGTCCCTGCGCTATCAGCTGGATCGGCTGGAGCGGGGATTGCAGGCCCTGGCCCGACGCCACGAGCGCCAAGGTGTGGCCGACGAGGCGGTGGCCGTGGTCCGGGAGGCGGGCCGCGTGCTGAGCGAGTTCGAGGCGGCGTTGCCGGCCGGCGATCAGCGCTTCGCCGTGGACGAGAACGGGCGCCGCGTCGACCTCCAGGCCGTGCTGGCCGACGTGGCCGACCGCATGGCCTTCGCCTCGGTGCTGGTGACCGACGCCTTCTTCACCCGTCCCCAGCCGGTCCGATCCATGATCACCCCGGTCGAGGTGTCTGGTCCGGTCACCCAGCAGGTACCGGGTCCAGTCGTACCGGACGGCACGAAGGCCGATGGAGCGGGGCCGTGATCTACCGCATCAACCATCGCACCACCTACCACTACGACGCCCCGGTGACGGCCAGCTTCGGCCGCATCTATCAGCTGCCCGGTGACCAGGACGGCCAGCACTGCGTGACACGCACGGTCACCGTCGACCCCGAACCCGAGGTGATCAGCGAACGGCTCGACTACTTCGGCAACCTGGTGGCCACCTGCATGATTCGGACCGAGCACCGCAAGTTGTCGGTGGTCAGCGAGAGTGAGGTCGACACCGGCGGCCGGGGCCGGGACGCGGTGACGCCCGACGGCGACTCGTGGTCCGAGGTGAGTTGGGACGACCACCGGGCCCGGCTGGTGGGCGACGGCGATCTGCCGGCCGTCGAGTTCACCCTCGACTCCCCCCTGATCCGTCGGAGTCGAACACTGGGCCGGTACGCCGAGGAGAGCTTCCGGCCCGGGCGTTCGCTGGACGAGGCCACGCTCGACCTCTGCCACCGCATCAACACCGACTTCACCTTCGACACCAAGGCCACCAAGGTCGACACCCCGTTGGAGACGGTGCTGGAGAAGCGACGTGGGGTGTGCCAGGACTTCACCCACATCATGATCGGGGGGCTGCGCTCCATCGGGATTCCCGCCGCCTATGTGAGCGGCTACCTCGAAACCGAACCGCCCCCCGGACGGCCCCGGCTGGTAGGCGTGGACCGGACCCATGCCTGGGTCGGTGTCTATCTCGGCGGCGGGGCCTGGGTCGGGGTCGACCCCACCAACGACCAGGTGGCGGGCGAGCGCTACGTCACCACGGCCCGAGGTCGCGACTATGGCGACGTGCCCCCGCTCAAGGGGGTGATCTTCACCGAAGCCGAGGAGACCAGGCTGGACGTCGCCGTCGATGTGGCCGCCGGGTCGACGGGTACGATGGTGCGGTGAGGGCGTTCCACTGCTCGACATGCGCACAGTTGTTGTTCTTCGACAACTTCGTCTGCCTGTCGTGTGGCACCGATGTCGGTTTCGACCCGGTGACTCGTGAGCTGATTGCCTTCGACCCCGCCACCCACCGACGGTGCGACAACCAACACGTGGCCCGGTGCAACTGGCTGATGGCGGTCGACGACGAGGCCACACTGTGCCCGTCGTGCCGGCTGACCGTGCTGCGACCGAACGACGCCAACCCCGATCATCTGGCCGCCTTCGCCGATGCCGAAGCGGCCAAGCGCAAGCTGCTGGACCAGCTGGCCGGGCTCGGGCTGCCCATCCAGGCCGGCGACCACTCCCCCGCCACCGACCCCCATCCCAGCGGGTCCGAGACCGGGCCGAGGCTGGCGTTCGAGATGAAGGCGTCGCACTACGAGCGGGTGATCATCGGCTACCAGGAGGGCACCATCACCCTCGATCTGGCCGAGTCCGACGACGCCCACCGGGAGCAGGTGCGCCAGAGTCTGGGCGAACCCTACCGCACCGTGCTCGGGCACCTTCGTCACGAGACCGGCCACTTCTACTGGTGGCTGCTGGTCGAGGGCACCGGGTTCCACGACCGGTTCCGGGCGCTGTTCGGGGACGAGACGGTCGACTATCAGTCATCCCTGGATCAGCATTACCAGTGGCAGGACGGAGGTGCCTGGGACTGGCGCCACGATCATGTCAGCGCCTACGCCGCCTCCCACCCGTGGGAGGACTGGGCCGAGACCTTCGCCCACTACCTGCACATTCGCTCGGGTCTGGAAACGGCAAGGGAGTACGGGCTGGCCGTCGGTGAGCCGTCGGCCGCCGCCGGTGGATCGACCGACGTCAGCCGTCAACCCCCGGCGGTGCAGGATCTGATCCGGCAGTGGCTGTCCTTGACCTTCGCCCTCAACGCCATGTCCCGGGCCATGGGTCAGAACGACCTCTACCCCTTCATCCTGACCGGGTCGGTGGTGGACAAACTCGGTTTCGTCCACGAGGTCGTCACGACCGCAGCCGAGACCCCGGTCGGGTAGCCGCCCCATCGTTCCCCCTCCAGCACCTTCGGCGTAGGTCGACGGGCCGGTTCCGGCACGCCGGGAGCACACGGATCGATCAGCGATGGAGGTCGGCTATTCGTCGACCGACCTCGACCATGGTCTCCCGGAGCTCGTACGGCAGCAGCACCTCGACGTCGAGGCCAAGCGACAGCAACTCGAGCACCGCAGCCTCATAGGACTCGAACCGGAACGAACCCTCGATCCAGTCCGGCCTATCGGCCGGAGGGTCGGCCCGGCGTGGGCGCCACCCGTCGGGCTTGCCCAGTACCAGCGCCCGCTGCAGCGCAGCAGGCGACAGCCGTACTCGTACGCGGCGTAACCGTCCCGAACCGGCCCTCAGTCCGGCCGGCAGCGGCGGTGCCGTTTGTTCGAAGGTGTCGAGTAGCTGGAAGCCACCGTGGGGGCCACGTTCGGCGAAAACCGGTACGCCGGCACCACTGAGCACCTCGAGGTCACGAAGGACCGTACGCTCCGACACCTCAAGCTGTCGAGCCAACTCCCGGGCCGTGATCCGCTCACCGCCCTGAAGCAGGAGGAGAAGGTTCAACAGCCGCCCAGCCCGCACGGGCCCTCCCCAGTCGTCGGTGTCACCGGTACATTCAGCCTATTCATGACATATGGTGTCATGAATAGCTGTTAGTGTCGACCCTCATGCCAACGTTTCAAACCAGGACACACATCGAAGCCGATGCGGCCACCGTGTGGGCCACGCTCATCCGTACCGACCAGTGGACGGCATGGGACGACAAGCTCGAACACGTGGAGGGCGGGCTCGACCGCAACGGCCAAGTGACGATCCGAGTCGTCGATGTCGCTCGTCCGTTCAAGCTGAAGGTATCGAGCTGGGAACCTCCCAACCGGTTGGTGCTCACCGGCGGCATGCCACTCGGCCTGTTCACCGGCACCCGCACCTATCGGCTGCAGGCCGATGGCACCGCCACCGACTTCGAGATGACCGAGCGATACACCGGGCCGTTGACCGGAGTATTCTCGCGATCGATCCCCGATCTGCAACCCTCGTTCGACGCCTTTGCCGCCGGGCTGAAAGCGGCGGCCGAGGCCCAACAGCAGCAACCGAACGACCCGGCCACAACGGCTTGAATCGAGGAGTCTGATGACCGAACACTCCGACCCCGTGGCCCACATCGAAGGCACCGGTACCAAAGCCGATCCCTGGATACTGACCACGCCACCGGGCCGCTCCGAGTTCGATGCGTGGCGCGACGAAGACGCGGAGCCTCCTGCGTTGTGGATTCGGGTCGGTTCGACCACCCTCAGCTACCGGCTGCGCTGCATCGACGACCTGCACGACATGCTCGTGGCCGACGGAGGCTGGGTTCCGCTCGGCAGCACCGATGAGGGCAAGGAACCCAAGCCCGGCACCGTCGAGGCGTGGGCCCGCTCGGCCGAGAACCCGGTGGGCGGCTGGTACGGGCTGCGCAAGCGGTACCGGGGCCGCTTCGCCAACTACGTCCCTCCCGTGTTGGAACACCTCGGTCTGGCCGAAGTCGAACACAACGCCCGGAACAACCGAATGCGCGCCATCTGAACTCGGCCGGCCGGTGGCGCCAAGTGACGTTCGGCTCTAACCATCGTTCACGCTCCGGCGCACGATTGCGGTGACAGCACACAGGAGGCCTGCGCTCGTGACTCCCACCCCTCGTCCCCGGAATCCACTGATCATCCTGCTCGGACTGCTGGCGGCCGGGCTGGTGGCCAACTCGTTGCTCGGCCCGCTGGTCATGGAACAGATCGAGTACCGATACTCGGAGTCCTTGATCAATCAGGGCATCGGACTCGACGCCGTTGCGCTCCTGGCGGCGGCACCGGCCGCCATCTTCGCCGGTGTACTTGTCAGTCGAGGCCATCGGGCCGGCCCGGTCATCGCCTTCATTCCGGCCACGTTCACCGCCTACATGGCACCCCAGTACATCGTCGGGCCCGACTACCTCGGCATCGAGGGCAACAACGAACGATATTTCGTCTTTCATCTGCTGCTGTTCATTGTCGGGTTGAGCACGGTTTTCGTTGCCTGGAACGCGGTTGACCGGGCCCGGCTGGTTCCGACCGACGAGCGGTCCGATCGGGTTCGAAGCTGGGCACTGTTCGGCGTCGTGGCCTTCATCTTTCTCGGTCGGTGGTTGACCGGCCTCGTCGAGCTGACGGGCGGAGATCCGGCCAACGCCGACTACCGGGAGAATCCGACCGCCTACCTGCTCATCGGCCTCCTCGATCTCGGGATCATCGTGCCGGCAGCCATCACCACGGCCGTCGGGTTGCGCCAGGGTTTGCCGTGGGCTCGATTGGGCGCCTACGCCGTGATCGGATGGTTCTCGCTGGTGCCCGCTGCGGTGGCTGCCATGGCCGTCGTCATGCAGATCAACGATGATCCGAACGCCTCGACCGCACTGACCGCAACCTTTGTGAGTGCGGCAGTGGTGTTCACACTGGGGGCACTCCGGCTCTTCCTGCCCCTCTTTGGCGGACTCGAACCGGACCCGAAGCAAACTCGAAGCGCCCGGTCGACGATGGATCCGGAGACGTCACGCGTCCTGACCCCTTGACCCGTTGACCCCCGCAGGGCAAGCCGTTTCGCCACGACGCGCCCGCCGGGCTTGGGGCGGCGTGGAACCACTCAGGCTGTCGTCGTCGTCACCGGGTGCAGGCTCACGATTCGGCCCCCGTCGTCACCGGGTGCAGGCTCACGATTCGGCCCTCGTCGGGAGGAACGTCGCCGTTGCGAATCTCCGACCACGTCCTGGCTGCGGCCTCGGGACCGAACCGGTGCTCGATGGACAGCCAGCGTCGGCTGTCGGCGACGAACGAGCTCAACGCCTCGCTTGTCCGGCGACCGTACTCCTCTCCGCCCCACTCTTTCATCAACCGCCCGATTTCGGTCGGGGCGAAAAACAGCTGCGGTGTGGGACCGGCCTCGATGGCGGCCGGTGTGGCGTCGTGGTGGCTCATCCCCACCGTCATCGAGTACTGGAGGTCGTCGCCCAGATGCTGGTGCACAGCGGCCAGAACCGGAGCGTTGCCCGCCATGTCGATGGCGACCGAGGGGGCGTTGGCGAGTGTGGTGACATCGTCGTAGGCGACGACCTCGCTGTACAGGGCCAACGACGTCACGAACTCGACGTTGGCGGCCGAGGTGACGCCGATGGGTTTGACCGCACCCCGGGCGTGAACCGAGTGGGCGAAGCCGATGGCCGTCTTCGACGATGCCGACAGCACGACAACCTGCTCGGCCCCGAAGTAGTCCCTGCCGGCGAAGAACTGCTCGGCGAAGAATCCGGTCAGGAACAGACCCCGCAGCAGACACTGGCGGTTTTCGCCGTCGTCGCCGCTCTCATACAGCGGGTCGTCGTCGGTGTTGACATAGCGACGGTAGACGGGGGCGTGGGCCTGACGGTGGGGTCCGTCGTCGCGGAACCCGTCGTCGGTGATCCCGGCGCTGATGGTGACCGAGCCGGCCATCGGGTACCAGCCGTAATAGCGACCGCCGATGGCGATATCGGGGTTGGCCGAGTCGACCACGTCGGCCCAACCCATGGCCGGGACCCGGCCCCACCCTTCGTCGGCGGGAAAGAAGTCCCAATAGCCGAAGGCATCACCCATTGCGGCATAGGTGATGTTGTTGGCGGTGACGGCAAAGCGGTCGACCGCAATCGAACCTGACCCTCCTCCAGTGCAGGGTCCTCGGTCTCGAACAACCTGGTCCGACCATGGTCGGCCCGATCGACCTCGAGCACGGTTGTGGTGGTGGTACCAATCGTCATCCTCGCCCCTTCTGGAACCATCGTGCCGCGTCTCGCGCCGATGCGAGATTCCCTTGATCGTCGAGACCTGAAACAGTGCGGCACGTCATGTGTACCAGGGAAATCTCGAGATAACGGCCGAAGGCGGGGATCATCAGATGACGAGCGGATAGCCGTCGAGTTCGATGAGCAGGTCGGAGACGGGGCGGTCGGGAAGACTGCGTCCCAGATGGTCGGAGCGGACCTCGGCGATCCACGTGCTGTGCTGGTATTCGTGATTGATCACGGCGATGAGCAGTCCGGCGGCGATGTGGCGCAGCTGTCGAGGCGCACCGACCCGGCCGGCATCGATGTCGTTCATGCGAACCCGCAGACGCTCGGCGGTCCGGTCTCGATACGATCGCAGCCGCTCGCCATCGGGCATGTCGCCCCGATCGGCCTCGGCCGTGGCACTGTCCATCAGCCGGTCGAGTTCCGGATCGAGCAAAGGCTCGGCTGCGGTCAGGTTCCTGACCATGAAATGGCACACGGCAGCCTGGTGGCCGAGGTGCCAGGCGATGGGACTGAAGTTCTCGTGGGGCCGCCATCGCACCTCGTCGTCGGTCAGATCCGACCACAGCGAGTCGGTGTAGGCCAGCGCCCGATCGTACTCCTCGAGCAGCCGACCGATGTCGTGGCGGGGTGGGTGCGTGGCGTCGAGATCGGACATCGGCGCCCCTCTCACGTGCCGGGCAACGGAAGGCGGGCGAATTCGGGCGCCCGCTTCTGCAGGAACGACTGGACCCCCTCGGCGAAGTCCGGCCGCTTGAAGCTCTCGATCATCAACTCCCGGGACTCGACTTCGGCCTGACCCAGACCGCGGTGGAGCTGCTGGTAGACCTGGCGCTTCATGACGGCGATCGACGACGGCGAGCACCGGGCGGCCAGCTGCGCGAGGTAGTCCCGGCAGTAGGTGAGGAGCTGGTCGGGCTCGACCAGGTGGTTGGCCAAGCCCAGGTGCACCGCCTCCTCCCCCTTGACCCGGCGGGACGACATGAGCAGGTCGAGCGCGACCGCCGGGCCCACCAGTCGGGGCAGCAGCCAGCTCAGCCCCCACTCGGCGATCAGGCCCCGCTCGGCGAAGGCGGTGACGAACAGGGCGTCGGGCGTGACCACCCTGAGGTCGCAGGCCAGGGCCAGCGGGTAGGCCATGCCGGCCACGGCGCCGTTGACGGCGGCGATGATCGGCTTGTCCATGGCCATGAGGTAGGTGAGGCGACCGTCGAAGTCACCGTCGGCCCCGGCCCACGGATGGCGCCGGTGATCGGTGTTGTCGCCATCGGCCTGCTCGTCGACATCGATGGTCTGCCGGCCCGACGACAGGGCATCGAGGGCGTTCATGTCGGCCCCGGCGCAGAACGCCCGGCCGGCCCCGGTGATGATGATGCCCACCACCCGGCGGTCGGTGGCCGCCCGTTCCAGAGCATCGCGGATCTCGACATCCATGGTGGTGGTCCAGGCGTTCATCGACTCCGGTCGATTGAGGGTGATGATGGCCACCGGGTCGTCGACCTCGTAGAGGATCTCGGTGTAGTCGCTCATGGAATCTCTGTAACACAGATTCGCCGCCCCGGGCGATTCGTCACGGCCCGGGGGCGCCCCCCTACGGGCACGCAGGCCGGTTCCGGTCAGACGCCCAGCTGGTGGCAGAGCTCGGACAGGAAGTATTCGCAGTCGGTGACGATGCCCACCGCCTGGTGGGTGCCACGGTCGGTCAGTTTGATGACGGTGTCGGCGTCGGTGTCGACACAGAAGGTGGCGACCCTGGCCGGGAGGATGTTGCCCACCGCCACCGAATGCAGCATCGTGGCCACCATCAGGCAGACACCGGCGTTGCCCACCACGGCCCGCATGGCGTCGGTGGCTTCCAACACGTTGGGAATCACATCGGGCAGCGGGCCGTCGTCGCGGATCGATCCGCACAGCACGAAGGGGGTGTCGGTGGTGACGCAGGTCCGCATGACCCCGCCGGTGATCAGCCCTTGTTCGACGGCGGCGGCGATCGACCCGGCCCGGCGGACCCGGTTGATGGCCCGCAGATGGTGGGTGTGGCCATGCGGTCCGGACTGCCCGGTCTCCAGGTCGACACCGAGGGAGGTGCCCAGCATGTCGGCCTCGATGTCGTGGGCGGCCAGGGCGTTGCCGGCCAACAGCACCGTCACCCAACCGTTCTCGATCAGCCGGGCCAGCAGCGGGGCGCTCCCGGAATGCACGATGGCCGGTCCACCCACCATCACCACGTCCCGCCCGGCGGCCCGGGCTCGACGCATGGCCTCGACGGCGTCAGTGATGAGGCGCCGCTTGGGCCGCTCGGTGGACACCTCACTGCCCATGAACCGGAAGTCGACGTCGCTGCCGCCGACCTCGTCCTCGACCTCGACCCGCACCCCGGCGTAGCCGACCACGAACCGCTGACCGGCCTTGGCCTTGTGCATGGGACAGGTTTCGGCCCGCCAGGTACCATCGTCGGTCTGCCAGACCCGGATCCCGCAGTCCATCTCGATGTGCTCCACCTCGACGGCCTGGCCGGCGATGAGTACGTAGGTGGGGAAGTTGGTGGTGGAATGGAAGTTCTCGGGCAGCACCCCGTCGACATCGGCGGTGGCCAGGGTGGCCTCGGTCTCGTCGAAGGTGGCGCCCAGCCGGCCGGCCCGGCGGCACGCCGCCAGCAACGTCGCTCGGTCATCGGCCTGGATGACCAGCTCGGCCAATGACTGGTCGTTGGCCCGCTCCCCCACCCGGAACCGTCGGAGCCTGGTGGTGACCCCCATGGCGTCGAGTTCGTCGAGAACGTGAGCCAGTCGTTTCTGATCCAGCAGATCCCCGTGAAGGGTCAACTTCTCACTTTGCACATGACCTGCCATTCGTCGGTGACCGGGCTCGGATCCTCCCGGCTCAACCGTATCCCTTCCGGCGGATCGGCGAACCCCGGACCCGTGCCGACCGACCCGCCGCCGGGACGCGGTCACAGCCGCCAACTACCGTGGGTGGCCATGAAGATCGGCATCAGCGTCCCCAACTTCGGTGAGTACGGTGACCCGGCGGCCGTGATCGATCTGGCCGTGACCGCCGAACGGGTCGGCTTCGACGGGTTCTTCCTGTGGGACCACATTGTCATCGCCAATGGTGTGGACGTGGCCGATCCGTGGGTGGTGTTGGGGGCCATGGCCCAGTCCACCGAGCGGATCACGCTGGGGCCGATGGTCACCCCGATCGCCCGGCGGCGGCCGTGGATGCTGGCCCGCCAGGCCACGTCGGTCGATCACCTGTCGGGGGGTCGGCTGATCCTGGGCGTCGGGCTGGGGGCGCCGGCGGCCGAGGAGTTCGGCACCTTCGGCGAGCCGGAATCGGAGCGGACCAGGGCCGAGCTGCTGGACGAGGGTTTGGACGTGATCACCGGGATGTGGTCGGGCGAGGCGTTCTCGTACTCGGGCCGGCACTTCGAGGTGGTCGAGACGGTGTTCGGTCCCCGGCCGGTGCGGTCGGGCGGTATCCCGATCTGGGTGGCCGGCATGTGGCCCAACCGACCGCCGTTCCGCCGGGCGGCCCGCTATGACGGGGTGGCTCCCATCCGGGCCGACATGGCACCCATGGGACCGGAGGAGCTGGCCGAGGTCGTGGCCTATGTGGAGGGGCATCGGGCCGCGCTGGGTGTGGCTGACAGGCCGTTCGATGTCGCCGTCGGCGCCGCCCCCGACCCCGACACCATCGCCACCCTGGGTCAGGCCGGGGCCACCTGGGTCATGATCGGCCCCGAGTTCGGTGCCGGTGTGGCCGACGTCAAAGCCATGATCGAAGCCGGCGTACCCCGTTAGCGCAGTGACAACGCACGCACACGACGCCACCGTTTTCATCCCGGCAACGGGCGGCGAGCCGGTTGACGATGATCTTCGGTGACCACTTCAGACCCGCCGATACGGTTGCTTCAACCGACTGGATCGGGGAATCGTGTCAAGGCGAACCATGGACCGTTGGCGCCCTCGTGCCGAACCGGTACGAGTCGTTGCTTCGTGTCTTCGCACCCGCCCCGTGCCCTGGCGACTGGTGGTCCGCCTACCGGGAGATCTTCGAGGTCGTCGCTTCGATCGGGGAACACCACACCTCCAGTCCTGATCGGGCCTGGTTTGCGATCTGGGAGGGGCACGGCTTCGACCGTGCCGCGGCCCGGGTGGCGTGGCCGGATCCCCCGGTCGACGTGACAGAACGACGAGCTCGCAACGACGAACGATCACGGCTGCGACATGAGAACCGACGAGACAACGCTGCCATCCGCGGCGCGCTGGATCAGGTTCCACGCTTCGAGCGGCCTGGCCGCACCTATTACCTGTTGAACGGCCCCGTCACGGCAGTGACCCAGCTGCACTACCCCGATGGCGGCGGCTGGCGCAACCCCGACCTGTTCTGGCCGGACGACCGACGATGGTTCGTCGCCACGGACGTGGACTTCTGGTCGCTCTACATCGGAGGCAGCAGCAGCTTCATTGCCGAACTGGCCGACTCCATACCGACACGCTCCGACCCCGTCGACCTCGATCTACCACTCGAGATCGAGGACTGATCACCCCACGATCCGGGGATGTACTCCGGGCTCCCTCCATCGGCGCACACGTATCGCCGACGAGGATGCCGGGCTCATGAGGTCAGCCGTGGCTGGGCCCGGTGGACGCCGATCGCCGACTGGGCTCAATCGGGTTCGCCAGAACGCGACATCGACTAGCAACCCGCTGCCCCACGTCGGACGGCTCGCCGTCAGGCTGGTCACACGCTGCCTTGGCCACTTCTTCGGGTAGCGCCGGTCGGCCGACGCGACAGCGAACGTGTTGCCCGGAGCGGTTCATGACCTGACGGATTCCCGACCTTTTGGACGTCGAGCGAGATCTCCCCATCCCGCTTCTACGATGATTGCGGTGATGAGGACCGGCAGATCGCTCGGGTCGGGTTTCCGAGCCCTGTTTCTCGGTTCTGTGGTCTCCAACATTGGCGACGGCATCCGGTTGGCTGCGCTTCCGCTGCTCGCCACCAGCCTCACCTCCTCCCCACTGTTGATCAGCGCCGTCACGGCGGCTCAGTACCTGCCGTGGGTCACCTTCGCCCCCGTCGGTGGGGCACTTGTCGACCGATGGGACCGGCGCCGAACGATCCTGATCACCCAGGCCTGGCGCGGTCTGATCGTCGCCGGTCTCGCACTCCTCGTGTGGGCCGACCTCGCCGAGATCTGGCAGGTCTGGGTTGTCGCGTTCGCCATCACGCTTGGTGAAATCCTGGTCGACCCGTCGACGGTTGCACTCGTCCCGACGCTCGTCGATGACGACGATCTCGATCGGGCCAACGCAAGGATCGCCAGCGCTGAGATCGTCACCAACGACTTCGCCGGTGGCCCTGTCGGCGCGACACTGTTCGGCTTTGCTCCGTGGATCCCGTTCCTCATCGACGCTTCCAGCTACCTCGGCTCGCTCCTGCCGTTCAGCAAGCTGCCCCCGGCCACACCCCGGCCCCAGGCAACCGCCGACACTCGGGCCCGTTCTGTTCGGGCACAGGCGGGTGAAGGGTTCCACTGGCTCCGCCACCACGCGGTCCTGGGCCCACTCACCCTGGCCCAAGTCGTCTACTACTTCGGCTTCGCTCCCAGCCTCACCCTGCTCGTCGTGTTGGTCACCGATGAATTGAACGCCTCGGCGGCCGCCTTCGGACTCGTCCTCGCTCTCGGCGCCGCCGGCGCCTTCTTCGGAACTCTCGCCGGAGCCCGACTGACGGCCCGCATCGGACCTCGCCTGAGCCTGCCCGGCGCCGTCGCACTGCAGGCCCTCGCGTCCGGCGCCGCTGCCGTCGCTCCCTCCCTGCCCGTCCTCGCCGGGGTCTGGTTCCTGAACGGGATTCCCGCAGGAGCCCAGCGGCCCATCGCCCAGAGCCTGCAACAACGGCTGACCCCGAACGACCTACTGGGACGAGTCAACGTCACCGCCAGGATCGTCACGAGAGGAATCATCGTCATCGGTGCTCTCTTCGCCGGTGCGCTCGCCACCCGCAGCGGCGTCCGTTCCACCTTTGCGGTCGGTGGCCTCGCCCAACTCGCCGCGGCAGCGATGATGTGGTCGGCGCTCGGCCGTGGGCCGCTCGTGCCCGATCGCTCACGCCCCCATGATCCTGCACGACGGAACGGCGCCGACCCCGCTCGATGACGCTCATCGGTGGTCGCCGTCACTGACTACTGGCTCGGCCGGTTGATCTTGTCTTGATTGGAAATGCATTCCATCATCTGGATCACGTGAGGCTGCTGGCCGACCTCGACTCGCTCGTTGCTCCATCCGGTGCGGTCGTGGTCTGCACCTCGAGCATCCCTGTTTGGCTTCAGGACACCGATTGGTCGGCAGCGCTCCGACAACAGGTGAGCCGAGAACTCGGTCGCCCGATCAGCGGAGCCGGCACTCCGGACCACGAGTCGGACATGGCTGTCCTTTCCCGCTCGCCATTCTCGGATGTCGAAAGGTGAGTGTGGACGCAGGAACAGCACCGAAGGGCGGAGAGCATCGTGGGTGAGATCCTCAGCTCAGCTAGCGGTGCCTATAAAAGATCAGCTATTTAAAAAGACTTTAGACTTGCTACTAGAACTGGTGTTTGATACTGTGACGGCATGACCAACGGCGGGTTGCCACCAGAAGCTCACAGCGACCATCTGACGCTGATGGAGACCGCTCTCGATGCGATGGTGGCAACCGACCCCGCCTGCCTTCCTATGGCCGAGCTGCTGGATCGAGCCTGCCGACTGCAAAGGTTGACGGCCCGCCTCGACGCCGCCCGGGCCACTATGTTGGCGGCTGCCGATTCAGCGTCCGACGCACCAGGCGTGCTGCGGGAACTCGGGTTCCGAACCGCCTCACAAGTGGTGGCCGCAGAAACCGGGGCACCAGCCCGGGAGATCCACTCAACAGCCCGAACCGGGCAATGGCTGGAAGGGTTCCCGGTCTTCGCCCAGGCCGCGGCTGACGGGGTGTTGACCCTACGGCATCTGCGGGAATTGAAGAGCTTGGACAAACCCGACCGGCGAGACGCCCTGCTGGCCTACCAGGACACGCTGGTGGCCGCCGCTCGGGATCATGACTTCGTGGAGTTCGCCAACCGGCTCACCGTGTGGTTGATCAACCACACCACCTCCGACGAGGTGACAGAACAAGTCAAGAAGACCTCGTGCACGTGGAACACCAACACCGACGGCTCCATCGACGGGCGGTTCCATCTGGATCCGCTGTCGGCGGCTGCGGTCGGCACGGCGTTGGGTGATGAGATGCAGCGCCTGTTCCGTCAGCAATCCGAAGGGGCCGGCAAGGCCGACACCCTCAACCGCCGGCGGGGCCAAGCCCTCGTCGGCCTTATTGTCGGTGGGGCCGAAGCCCCCGGCTCGGCCACCACCACCCCACTGGTCAACCTCGTGATCGGCCAGCGCATCTTGGAGAACTTCCTGGAGCGATTCGTCGACCCTGACACCGTATGGTCTTGCTTCGCAAGTCCAACCCGAGTTTGCCGTACGGCAAACTCGCCCACCCAACGCTGGATCCGGCGATGTTTGCCGCAGGCAAACTCGGGTTTGCCGGGCACAAGCCCGGCAAAACTGCGATCCCGACAACAAATGGAAGCGCGATCTCGTGGCCTGAACAAGGCAAGCCGGGCCAAGCCCGGCAAGGCGAGCAATCCGCTCCACCCCTGCAACTTGACAATCGAACACAAGACCGTGAACCCCGGCCACGGTGGGCGACCGATGACCTGGGCTCGTCCTAGATGTCCAGGAACCTCACATCATCGGCGTTGGTCTGAATGAAATGCTTGCGACTCTCGACGTCATCGCCCATGAGGACGGCGAAGACCTCGTCGGCGATGGCGGCGTGTTCCACCGTGACCTGAAGCAGGGTGCGGGTCTCGGGGTTCATGGTGGTCTCCCACAGCTCGGACGCATCCATCTCGCCCAGACCCTTGAGCCGCTGGAACTCGGCCCGGGGATGGTCGGCGGCATAGGCGTTGCGAGCGGCGTCGTCCTTGAGGTAGATCTTCTTCTTGCCCACGATGGTGGAGTACAGCGGCGGCTGGGCGATGTAGATGTAGCCGGCCTCGACCAGAGGTCGCATCTGGCGGAAGAAGAAGGTGAGCAGCAGGGTACGGATGTGGGAGCCGTCGACATCGGCGTCGGCCAGCAGGATCACCTTGTGGTAGCGGGCCTTGGTCAGATCGAACTCCTCCTCGCCCAGCCCGGCGCCGATGGCCTGGATGAGCGAGATGATCTCGGTGTTCTTGAACATGCGGTCGATGCGGGCCCGCTCGACATTGAGGATCTTGCCCCGGATGGGGAGGATGGCCATGATCCGGGGGTCACGGGCGTCCTTGGCCGAACCACCGGCCGAGTTGCCCTCCACGATGTAGAGTTCGGACTCCGACGGATCCTTGCTCTGGCAGTCGGCCAGCTTGCCCGGCAGGCCGGCGCCGTCCAAGGCCGACTTGCGCCGGATGTTCTGGCGGGCCTGGGTGGCGGCGATGCGGGCCCGGGCGGCATTGGTTGCCTTGGTCAGCACCGCCTTGGCCTCCCGGGGATGCTCCTCGAACCACTCCTTGAGCTGCTCGTTGGTGGCCTTCTCCACCAGGGTGCGGACCGACACGTTGCCCAGCTTGGACTTGGTCTGGCCCTCGAACTGGGGCTCCACCACCCGGACCGAGATGACTGCGGTCAGGCCTTCACGGATGTCCTCGCCCTGGAGGTTGTCGTCCTTTTCCTTGAGCAGGCCCTTGTCCCTTGCATAGGCGTTGACGGTGCGGGTGAGGGCCGAGCGGAAACCCTGCTCGTGCATGCCACCTTCGATGGTGTTGATGCCGTTGGCGAAGCTGTGGATACCGTCGGTCTGGAACCCGGTGTTCCAGCTGAAGGCGATCTCGACCTGCTCGTCGTCGCCCTCCTCGTTGAACCAGCCGACCTCCTCGAACAGGGCTTCCTTGGAGCCGTTGAGATGATTGACGAAGTCCTTGATGCCGCCGTCGTAGCGCAGCACCACCTCCTCGGCGGAAGGGTCTCGCTCGTCGATGACATGCAACTCCAACCCGGCGTTGAGGAAGGCCATCATCTGGAACCGGTCGACCATGGTCTGGAACCGGAATTCGGTGCCCTCTTTGAAAATGGACGGATCGGGCCAGAACCGGACGGTGGTGCCGGTGCGGGGTCTGCCGTCGCCGTTGAAGGGGGATTCACCGATGACGGTGAGCTTGCGGTCGGGCTGGCCGCCGTCGATGAACGACATGGCGTGGCGCTGACCATCCCGGTCGATCTCGACCTCGACCCGGCTCGACAGAGCGTTCACCACCGACACACCAACGCCGTGCAGACCGCCGGAGACCTTGTAGCCACCGTCGCCGAACTTCCCGCCGGCGTGGAGCACGGTGAGCACCACCTCGGCTGCGCTCATGTCGTCGTACTTGGGGTGCATGTCGACCGGGATGCCGCGGCCGTTGTCGATCACCTCGACGCTGCCGTCGGGCTTGACCGCCACATCGATGCGGTCGCAGTAGCCGGCCATGGCCTCATCGACCGCATTGTCCACCACCTCCCACACAAGGTGATGCAGACCGGTGGGGCCGGTGGAGCCGATGTACATACCCGGCCGCTTGCGGACCGCCTCGAGGCCCTCGAGGACCTGAATGGAGGACGCGCTGTAGTCACCGTTGGACGGGGCAGCGCTGGTAGAAGTGGTATCGGAAGTGGTCATGAACGGATCACATTCTCAATCACGGTCGACGTTTTCACCTACGTGGAGCGGCGGGCCACGACGTCGACGGAAACCGGACAAAGGGGCGAACGAGGCCCGAAACCGGGGCTGATACTGTATATATGCCCAAGACCCTATTCTACCAGGTTTCGGGTCGCCGATGATGGCCGGACCCCGGTCGATCGGCGGTAGCGGTGCGGCCGGGGACAAGTCTTCGGGACGTTCGCCCCTAGCTCCAAGCGGGCACCACCCATCATCATTTGTCTGTTAGCCCGAACGATTCCGTCGGGTTCCGGAGCACCTGATGACATCCACACTCAACCGAGACATGGCGGTGACGTTGAATCTGGTTGGTCTCGACGCCTTGATCAAGGTGTTGAACAAGGCCGGCTTCGAGGTCTACGGGCCCACCGTGGCCAACGGCGTCATCGGCCACGATCGGATCGGCTCGTCGGATGATCTGCCCCACAAGGTGACCGATGAACAGTCGGGGGGGCGGTATCGGCTGGTCGATCGTGACGACGGGGCCCGCTTCGGCTACGCCGTGGGACCCGGTTCCTGGAAGGACGTGCTCCACCCGTCCCGGGTCAAGGTCTGGACCCTGACCCGGGAACCGGGCACGGTGGCGGTGTCGATCAACAAGCCCGAACCCGTGCCCCGGGCCTTCATCGGTGTCAGGCCGTGCGAGCTGGCCGCCATTCGCAAACAGGACCGGATCCTGGCCCACGGGCCCCACCCCGATCCCGTGTACCAGATCAATCGCCACGACACCGTCATCGTGGTGGTCAACTGCGGCGACCCGGCCGACACCTGCTTCTGCACCTCGACCGGCACCGGCCCGTCGGCTGCCGGCGGCTACGACCTGGCCCTGACCGAGCTGGTCGACGGGGACCGGGTCCACTATGTGGTGGACGTCGGCAGCGAGCGGGGCGCCCGGCTGATGGCCATGATGCCGCCCCGAACCATGTGGCCGACCACAACCGGCGAACACAGCAGCGCCGAACAGGTCACCGCAAAGGCGGCCGACACCATGACGGCCCGGCTGGACACCGACCTGGCCGACCGCCGGGTGGCCGACCTGCTGTACGACAACCTGGAGTCCGACCAGTGGGACGACATCGCCCGGCGATGCCTGACCTGCGGCAACTGCACACTGGCCTGCCCCACCTGCTTTTGCACCAACATGGAGGACGTCACCGACCTCAGCGGGGCGGTCACCGACCGGTGGCGGGTGTGGGACACCTGCTTCAGCCTCGAGTTCTCTCACATGGGCCCGGGTCCGGTGCGGGCCGGCGCCGCCTCCCGCTACCGCCAGTGGCTGGTACACAAGCTGGGAACCTGGCACGACCAGTTCCGCGAATCGGGGTGTGTGGGCTGTGGGCGCTGCATCACCTGGTGTCCGGTCGGTATCGACCTGCGGGACGAGATCACGACCATGGCCGAGAACTCCGGAGGCGCATGATGGACGTCGGCCGCGCCCTGATCCGCACCCATACCCCACCCCCGACCTCACCGCTGTTGATCCCACGCCCCTACCGGGTGGTGGACAGGGTTGAGGAGGTCACCGGCGGCGACGTGGTGACCCTTCACGTGGTACCGGTGGAAGGAGAGCTGCCCACCTTCCGCCCGGCCCAGGTGTCGATGGTGGGCGCCTTCGGCGTGGGTGAGGCCGCCATCTCCATCAGCTCGGCCACCTCCAATCTGGACTTCCACGCCTACACCATCCGCCGGGCCGGTCCCATCTCGGGAGCATTGGTCGACACCCCGGTCGACGGTGTGATCACCGTGCGGGGGCCGTTCGGCAAGCCGTGGCCCATCGCCTCGCTGGTCACCACCGATCTCATCATCGTCGGCGGTGGGCTCGGTATGGCCCCGCTGCGATCCGTGATCGAGGAGTCGGTGGAGCGACTGGAGGCGGGCGGTATCGGCCGCCTGGCCGTGGTCTACGGAGCCAGGAACCCGGACCAGATCATGTACCGGGGCGACCTGGATCGGTGGCGCCGGGCCGGGGCCGAAGTGACGCTGACCGTGGACAACGTGGACAACGCCGACACCGCACCCGGCGTACCCGGCAACGATCCCCACGACGAGTGGACGGGGGCGGTGGGCCTGGTAACCGAGGCGCTGGCCCCCGTCGATCTGGACTGGACCGACACCACGGCCTATGTGTGCGGGCCCGACGTCATGATGCACTTCACGGCGCAACGGCTGCTGACACTCGGGGTGGCAGCCGAGAACATCTGGCTGACGCTGGAGCGGAACATGCAGTGCGGCAATGCCCTGTGCGGACACTGCCAGCTCGGCCCCTTCATCGTGTGCCGGGACGGACCGGTGGCCAACTACCCGAGGATCGCCCCGTTCCAGATGGTCAAGGAGTTGTGAACGTGTCGTCCCCCTACACCGACCCCATGGCCATGACCGCCGGCACCGGCACGGCCCGGGCGCGCCGGGCGGCCGATGGCGACACCACGACCAGACCGACTCTGGCGGTGTGGAAGTTCGCCTCGTGCGACGGCTGCCAGCTCAGCCTGCTCGACTGCGAGGACGAGCTGCTGGCGGTGGCCGGACACATCGACATCGCCTACTTCCCCGAAGCCAGCAGCCGGATGCTCGCAGGCCCCTACGACGTGTCACTGGTGGAGGGTTCGATCACCACCACCCACGACATGGAGCGAATCCGCACCATCCGCGACCAGTCGGAGGTGCTGATCACCATCGGGGCGTGCGCCACCGCCGGCGGCATTCAGGCCCTGCGCAACGGGCGGGATGTCGGCGAGTTCGTCGACAGCGTCTACGCCCATCCCGAATTCATCTCCACCCTCGACACATCCACCCCCATCGCCGACCACGTCGAGGTCGACTTCGAACTGCGGGGTTGCCCCATCGACCGGGGCCAGCTCATCGAGGTGATCACCGCCCACCTCTCGGGCCGACCGGCCCGCATTCCATCCACCAGTGTGTGCACCCAATGCAAGGCCCGGGGCACACCCTGCGTCATGGTGGCCAACGGCACGCCGTGCCTGGGCCCGATCACCATGGCCGGCTGTCAGGCCGTATGCCCCGCCTACAACCGGGGCTGCTACGGCTGCTTCGGGCCCATGGAAAGCCCCAACGTCGACGCCTTGTGGGCACTGTTCACCCAGCTCGGCATGAGCGACCGGGCCAAGGAACGGGCCTTCCACGGCTACAACGGCTGGGTCGGGCCCGGGGAGGTCGATTCATGAGCGGACCGGGCGACAACCTGGATCTACACGTGCCGGTTCTGGCCCGGGTCGAGGGCGAAGGGGCCATGCACGTCAAGGTGACCGACGGCGAGGTGGCCGACATCCGCCTCGAGATCTACGAGCCGCCCCGGTTCTTCGAGGCCTTCCTCCGAGGCCGGGACTACCACGAACCGGTCGACATCACGGCCCGCATCTGCGGTATCTGCCCTGCGGCCTACCAGATGAGCGCCTGCCACGCCATCGAGCGGGCCTGCGGGGTGAACGTGGGGGCGGCGGGCGAAACCGGGCACGCCATCCGCGAACTGCGCCGGCTCCTCTATTGCGGAGAATGGATCGAGAGCCACATCCTCCACATCGGCTTCCTCCACGCCCCCGACTTCCTGGGCTACCACTCCGGGATCGACATCGCCACCGACCATCCGGAGATGATCGAGGGGATACTCGCCCTCAAGAAGGTGGGCAACGGGCTGATGGAGATGCTGGGCGGTCGGCCCATCCACCCGGTGAATGTGCGCCTCGGCGGCTTCTACCGGACTCCCAGCCGGTCCGAACTGGCGGCCATGCGGGCACCTCTGACCGAGGTTCGCGATGTGTGCATCGACCTGATCCGGTGGACGGCCGGGTTCGACTTCCCCGACCTGACTCGGGACTACGAGTTCGTCTCGCTCCACCACGACAGCGAGTACCCCCTCAACGAGGGCCGCATCGTGTCCAACCTGGGACTCGACATCGACCCGTCGGACTTCGAGCGGTACTCGCACGAGTACCACGACCCCCATTCCACCGCACTGCGCTCCCGCCTGGTGGATGGCATGAACGAGGGCGGCTGGTACCACACCGGACCGCTGGCCCGGTGGGCCAACAACTTCGATGTGCTTCCCTCGCTCGTCAAGGATCTGGCCGCCGAGGTGGGTATCGGGCCGGTGGAGGCCAACCCGTTCAAGAGCATCGTGGTCCGCGGCCTGGAGACCCTGTTCGCCATCGACGAGGCGCTTCGTATCATCGACAGCTACCGGCCGCCGAGCCGGCCCTTCGTGGAGGTGCCGGCCCGGGAGGGTGTGGGATGGGGTGCCACCGAGGCTCCCCGGGGCCTGCTCTATCACCGCTACGAACTCGACGGGGACGGCACCGTGCTGGCGGCCAAGATCGTTCCGCCGACAGCCCAGAATCAGCCCACCATCGAGTCCGACCTGCGACAGTTCGTGGCCCGGAACCTGCATCTCCCCCACGACGAGCTGTCGCTGCGATGCGAGCAGACCATCCGCAACTACGACCCGTGTATCTCCTGTGCCACCCACTTCCTGACGCTGAGCATCGAGCACCTCGACGGCAGCGCCGAGACGAACGGGCCATGACGGACCCGGCTCGATCCCTGGTGATCGGGGTCGGCAACCGGGATCGGGGCGACGACGCCATCGGTCCGGTCGTGGCCGACATCGTGGCCGAGCGGTGGCCGAACCGGGTTGACACCGCAGTGGTGGAAGGGGATCTGTCCACCCTGCCGCTGCTGTGGTCGACCGATCAGCCGGTGGTGGTGGTCGATGCCGCCGTCCTGGCCGGAGAAGCCGGCACCTCGACCGACCCGGGAACCGTGATCGAGTTCGACGGCCTGGCCTGCGCCTGGCCCGTCGGCGGCGAGGGACCCCCGCTGTCGACCCACGGCATCGGCCTGGCCACCGCCGTCGAGCTGGCCCGGAGGCTCGATCGGCTGCCCGGCTCACTCACGGTGCTGGCCGTCACCGTGCACGATGGGTCGTTGGATCACCAGGCACCGTTGAGCCGGCCACTGGAACAGGCCCTCGATGTCATCGTGCCTCGGATCGGCGTCATCCTGAATCTGCCCGAGCCGGTCCCCTACCATGGGAACGGGGTGACATCGCAGGGGGACCCATGAGTGAGTCCGACGAGTTCGACCGAGAACGCCAGGCCATGATCCGAACCCAGATCATGAACCGGGGAGTGCGAGACGAGCGAGTCCTGGCTGCCGTCGAGCGTGTACGCCGACACCGGTTCGTGGAGACCACGATGGTCGATCAGGCCTACGATGACACTCCCCTTCCCATCGGCCTGGGCCAGACCATCAGCCAGCCGTACATGGTCGCTTTCATGGCCGAGGCGGCCGAGCTCGAACCCCATGACCGCGTCCTGGAGATCGGTACCGGCTCGGGCTACGGGGCCGCCATCCTCGGGTGTCTGGCCGATGAGGTGTGGACCATCGAGCGCCATCACGAGTTGGTGGCGCTGGCCAAGGCCCATCTGGCCAACGGGGCATTCGAGCATGTGCACGTGATCGAGGGCGATGGCACCAAGGGCTTGCCCGATCAGGCCCCGTTCGATGCCATCGTGGTCACCGCCGCCGCCCGACAGGTGCCGGAGGCACTTCTCGATCAGCTGGCCGACGGCGGTCGTCTCATCGTTCCCGTCGGCCGGTCGAGCCGCGACCAGATGCTGATCCGGCTTCGCCGTTGCGGCGAGCGTATCGACTGGGAGGAGCTGGGTGCGGTACGGTTCGTTCCCCTGGTGGCCGACAAGGATTCCTGAACCGGCACCGTCGATCAGGAGTGTCCGTTCCGCGATCGATGGGCCAGCCAGGTGGCCTTGCGGGCGGCGCGCGGCACGACATCGTTCCGGAGTCGTGACGGCAGGTCTCGCCCTCGCTCGGCGACCTGGATCCGGATCAGGTTCCGAACCATCGCATCGATCTCCATGGTCCGGTCCACGTCACCGTCGTGGCGAAGGTTGAGGATGTACGGTGTGCCCCGTAGGTCGGTTGTCACCCGCACCCGGTTGCCGATCGCCGGACGGACCGGCCACGACACGAACTCCGGCAGTCGCTCGACCTGCTCGAGCCCGCTGATGGCGGTTATGACGCCCTCCTGATTGCTGACCCCGCTGATCGACATGAAGCGACGCTTCTCGGCCGTACTGTTGTCGATGGGTTCGAGAGCGAACTCGTTGGGGCCGACGTAGTCCCGGCACGCCACCGCGTAGAAGTCCGGTCGCTGCGGGTGCAGCCAGCTCATGTTCACCCCGCAGGCCTCCGAGGGGGTGCGGGCCGCGAAGTCGACCATCGCCGGGCCGCGGTCGTCGATGCGGAATTCAAGGTGGAAGGGGCTGCCCGTGATCCCGGTGGCGGCGACAATCGACTCGGTGTAGGCGATGCACACGTCCCACTCGGGATCCGACGGCATCAGGCCGTGTTCGGTGGCATAGCCGAGCGTGAACGTCTCGGTGACCTGCTGTGGCAGATACCGGGCGACAACCAGCGGCTGTACCGTGCCGTCGCGCCGAACCTGGCCGTTGACCCGGAACTCCGGACCGTCGATGAATTCCTCCATGATCCACAGTAGGTCGGGGCGGCTATCGAGGTGGGCTCGAATCCCGTCGGTGTTGTCCGGGGTGAAGAAGCCCAGTGACTTGCTCCCCATGCCGTCGTTGGGCTTGAGCACGAACCGGTCGGGCGGTTCGGGATCGAACACGTCGTCGAACGCCCTGACCGAACGCGACGCCGGGACCCGCACGTCGGGGTGATACCGGCGGATGAAGGTTTTCATCGCCTGCTTGTCTCGAAACCGGCCGAGAGTGGCGCCGTCGACCCAATCGACGTCAGGGAGGTGGGGAAGCATGCGGGCGACATGCTCGACCGTGTCCTCACGGTAAGGGATCGCGGCGACGATCTCGTAGTCTTCCGCCACCTGGCGGGCGAACGCCTCGAGGTCGGTCTCGTCGACGTTGTAGGCCGCCTCGATCGCCGACGACTTCAGCACCGGATACTGCCGTTCGCCATAGAACCGGTCCTTGGGAGAGCGGTACCAGCAGACGGGACGCAGGCCGAAGGCGCGAAACATCGTCTCGATGAAGCGAATCGCATCGTCGTCGTACGGTTCCTGGATCAGAAACGCCTGACGTTTGGTGGTGGAAGTCATGGGCTTGGTAGTGTTGCCATACAAAGAGCCGGTACCAATACCCTACGTTGCCATTGCCCATGCTCAGGCGAGCAGGTCAGGATCGCCCATGACCGAAGACCACGACAACGGCGATGGCTGAGATGGTTCGGCGGCGGCGGGGCCGGGTTGCCGCCCGCCAAGTGGTGACCGCCTCGACCGGCCGGGCTGACGTACCGCGGCGACGCATTCCGACCTACGAGCTGCTGGACGATGAGTCCCTCGATCGGCTGGAGGACCACGCCGATTGGATCCTGGACGAGATCGGCATCGAGCTCCACGGCGATCCCGAGACCGTGGAGCTGTTCGCCGCCGCCGGTGCCAGGGTGGAGGGAACCCGGGTTCGGTTCGAGCCCGGGTTGGTCCGGTCATTGTGCTTGACGGCACCGTCGATGTTCACCATGGTCGGACGGGACGGTCGGGAGGTGCCCATCGGTGGTGATCACGTCGTGCTGTTGCCGGCGTACGGTCCACCGTTCGTCACCGACCTGGACCGGGGTCGGCGCTATGCCACCATCGAGGACTTCGCCAACATCGTCAAGCTGACCTGGGCGACGCCGTGGCTCCATCATTCCGGGGGCACGGTGTGCGAGCCGGTGGACGTGCCGGTCAACAAGCGCCATCTCGACATGGTCTATGCCCACCTTCGATGGTCGACCAAGCCGTTCATGGGGTCGGTCACGGCCCCCGATCGGGCCGCCGATTCCATCGAGATGGCCCGCATCGTGTTCGAGGGTTCGGGTTTCGGGCCGGGATTCCTGGACCGGCACTGCGTGATCCAGGGCAACATCAACGTCAATTCGCCCCTGGTCTGGGATGACACCATGACCCAGGCCCTCAAGGTCTACGCCCGGGCCAACCAGGGGTGCGTGATCTCACCGTTCATCCTCGGTGGCGCCATGGGGCCGGTGACCCAACCGGCATTGCTGGCCCAGGCCCACGCCGAGGCGATGACCGGGATCGCCCTGACCCAGCTGGTCCGCCCCGGCGCACCGGTGGTCTACGGGAACTTCCTGACCACCATGGATCTTCGTTCCGGGGCACCCACCTTCGGCACCCCCGAGTCCGTGCTGTCGACCTACGCCATCGGCCAGCTGGCCCGCCGGCTGGGACTGCCGCTGCGGTGCGGAGGTCACTACACGGCGGCCAAGACGGCCGACGGCCAGGCCATGGGCGAATCGGCCGACGCCATGGACGCCGGGATCCTGGCCGGCTCCAACTACGTCATCCACGCCGCCGGCTGGCTCGAGGGCGGTCTGGTCTTCGGCTACGAGAAGTTCATGCTCGATCTGGACCGCTGCGGCATGCTCCATCGTCGGTTGGCCGGCTTGACGATCGACGACGAGCAGCTGGCGGCCGACGCCTACCGGGAGGCCGGACCCGGCCAGGCCTACCTGGGCACGGCCCACACTCTGGCTCATTTCCGCACCGCCAACCACCTGTCCCCCCTGGCCGACACCAGCTCGTACGAGCAGTGGACCGAAGACGGCGCACTCGACGCTCAATGTCGGGCCAATGCGGCGTGGAAGCAGGCCCTGGGCGACTATGAGCCACCCGACATCGCTCCCGGCGTGGAGGCCGATTTGCAGGCCTTCATGACCGAGCGCAAGAACTCCGTGCCCGACGCCTGGTACTGACGCCCGGTACTGCTCCTCCGCTGGGCGTCAGCTCAGACTTCGGGCGATCGTGCCCGACTCGTCGCCGGCCCGCTCGATCAGGGACACCGCCTGGTCGAACGCCATTCCGAAATGGGCCTCGATTCGGCCCGCGGTCTCACCGATGACATCCGGCAACTCACCCGGTGTACCCAGAACCGCCACGATGGCCACGATCGGGTACTCGGCGTTGGGGTTCTCGGGCCGGCCGAGTTCGAGCACCGCGGTTCGCAACGCCGGTGGAAACCCCCACTCGTCGAACATCCAGCCCGCCACCTCGATGTGATCCCAACCGAATGCGGCCCGTTCCAGTTCGGCCAGTTCGCCGGCACCGGCCCGCCACTCGGTGAGCAGATCCAGGTAGGCCGGCTGGTGGCGGGCCAGAACGGGCATGGCGATGTCCCCGAGCAGGGAGGCGGTGAAGTTTTCGGTGCGTCGAACCCGATCGAACTGCTCGGCCAGCATCGCCGCCGTTGCGGCCCGCCACGCCGCCCTGGTCCAGAATGCCTCTATGTCGAAGCCGGACGGGGCCACCGAATTGACGGCACCCCCGGCGGCGAGCGTGATGAGAAGCGACTCGAGGTGATTGCGGCCGAGCATCATGACCGCCTGGCGCACGCCGTTGATCGGATTTCGGGGCGCGTAGGCCGCCGAATTGGCGATCGAGAGCAGGCGGGCCGACAGGCCCGGATCGGTCACGATGATGTCACTCACCTCGGCCAGGTCACAATCGGGAGCCGACGTCTTCTCGATGGTGGTCGACACGACGGCGGGAATGGTGGGGAGTTCGACATCCCCCAGGAGCTTCTTCAGCTCATTGCCCGACCCGCCGCGGCGTCGTCTCAAGCCCAGAACCACGGAAACCTCATTCTGCTCTCCGACCCATCTTCGTGGCGAAGATGCTCAGCAGCCCGCCGAGCATCACATAACCGGAAACGACTTCGGCCATGGCCAGTATCTGGGCGGCCATCGATGCCGGAAGCACGTCGCCGTAACCCAGTGTGGTCAAGGTGACCACCGAGTAGTAGACGGGTGACAGCCCGGTTTCGTACTCGCCATAGTCGACGGCCACGAATTCGTAGGCGATCGAGAACATGGCGGCCATGAGCACCGTGCACAGCGCCCACCGAAGGTAGCTGCGGCCGCAGTCCGAGGTCGCCCACCACAGGTAGTAGACCAGGGCGTTGATCCGGCTCTTGGTCCGGAACTCGTGGAGATAGTTCTGATCCATGATCGCCCGGCGAACCAGGTAGGCACCGGCGAAGTCGACGTTCAGTATGTCGACCCCGATCCAGTCGGCCGTCGTGTACTCGGTCAGCCCTTTCACCCGGGAACGGCTGAGATCGGTATCACGGAAGACGGCTCGGCCCACCGCACACTGGCTCAGGTCGGTCTCGGTCATGTCGGCCCGCGACATGTCGGCCCCGGTCAGCACCGCCTCCCGCAACCGCGCCCCCTCAGCTTGGCCACCCGCAGGTCGGCGCCGGTGAGATCGGTATGCGACAGCGACGCACCTTCGAGCGTGGCGTTGAACAACACGGCGCCGGTCAGATCGGCTCGGCCGAACACGGCGTTGGGGGCCCGAACCCCATGAAGGTCGGCCTTTGTCATGGTGGCCCCCAGCAACTGGGCGTTGCTCAGGTCGGCATCGACGAGGGTTGCCTCCGCCAGCACGGTTCCGATCAGGCGGGCGCCACTCAAGTTCGCCCCCGACAGATCGGCACCGGTCAGATCGCGGCCCGACAGATCGGCACCACGCAAGTCGCGGCCCGACAAACAGGCACCGGTCAGATCGCGGTCCGACAGATCGGCAGCGGCTGTACGTTGATCCTGCCCGCTCGGCGACTGCGTGGTTGTCATTACTGCATGGGCTCGACCGACACCCGGTCCTTGCCGGCCCGCTTCGACTGGTACAGAGCACCGTCGGCGGTGACGTAGAGCCGCTGTCGGTCCTCCATGCTGGCCAGTTGACCGCCCGAGGTGTGGGACACTCCGACGCTGACCGTGACCGACAGTGGTCCGGCCACGGTTTCGATCGGCCGGTCGCTGAACAGGGAGCGGAAGCGTTCGGCCGCCAGGGCGATCTCGTCCGGGTCGACGTCGGGCATGACCACGGCGAACTCCTCACCGCCGATCCTGGCGGCGAGATCACTGCGCCGGGTCGCCGCCGACAGGCGCTGACCCACCTCCCGCAGGACATCATCGCCCACACTGTGGCCGTGGGTGTCGTTGACCGCCTTGAAGTTGTCGAGGTCGAACAGAATGAGGCCGAGCTCCGACGGCTTGGCGAACCGCAGCCGACCGCCGACCTGATTGTCGAGGTAGGCCTTGAACGTCCGGCGGTTGGCGATCCCCGTCAGCGGGTCGGTGGCCGCCTCGTCACTGAGTCGCTGGTTGGTTTCGATCAGCGAACGGTTGCGTTCCTCCTGCCGCAGCAACTCGTTGGCCAGAGTCTGGCTGAGCCGGGCCATACGGGTCTGGGCCTTGATCATGATCTCCGACACCGGGGTCGACGGGGCCGCACCCAGATCGAACATGCCGATGACGGCGTCGAGATCGGGGCCGGCGGCACTGATGATCTGCTCGAGCTGAGCGGAGGTGACTCCGAGGTTGGTGGCGCCACTCAGGATCAGGTGATTGTGGTACTCGGCCCGAGCATCCTCGTCCCCGGCCAGCAACAGCTGAGCCGCGGCGTCGGCAACCTGCAACAACCCCGCCAGCTCACACACTCCCTTGGCCAGCCGGGGTTCGGACCTGTAGCGTGTGGCGCTGGCGAGCGCCTCGGGCAGGCCCCACGAGGTGAGGATCGCCGCAGTGACCTCATCGGCGGTGTAGCCCAGCAGTTGCCGCTCTTCGTCCGGTCGCATCCATGGTCGATCATCGGGTAGATGAGCGACATACAACGGCCATTTGACGAGCGCAAGCACGCCGATGTTGCTGAGCAGAGCGCCGACGAACGCGTCGTCGCTCAATCGATGATCGCGGATGAAGGCGAATCGTTGGGCCAGCACACTGGACACCAGGCTGCGGCGCCAGATCATGGCGGTGTCGACCGGTCCCTCCTTGGCGTTGGTGACCAGGCTGAACCCCAACGACAACAACTTCACCGTGTGACTTCCGAGCAGCGACGTGGCTCGATTGAGATTGGTGACCTGTCGGGTCTGGCCGTAGGTGGCCGAGTTGGCCACGCGCAACAGGCGGGCGGTCAGGCCGGGATCGCTCCCGATCGTGTTGACCAGGTCGTTCAGTGATGCATCTTCGTCGTCGGCCAGGCGAATGACCTCGACCGCCACCGGAGCCAGGGTTGGCAGGTCGCCGAACTGGGCCACGACGTCTTCGAGAGGCGGCGCATCAGGATGGGGACCGGTTGGTTCGGCAGCGGAGGAGCCTGTCTCGGGCCCACGGTCGATGTCGGTGTCCGAGGGGAAAGCGGCGGTTGTCGAAGCCATATCACTCACAATTCACTCCAGGGCGGTCTAGATCTCTGATCGGACAACCCACCGCGTTGCCAAGCAATCCGGTCCAGAAACTCGTGAGGGAACGAATCGTGGTTCGGTCTCATGACGACCCCTTCTCCGCCGCCGCCGCCAGTCGCGCCCCCAACCCGCCGCCCCGCCGCCCGCCGGCCCGAGCCCCCGTCCCCGACGGTCGGCTCGGTGCGGCGGGGGTGGCGTCGGTGTCCGAGGGCACCGAACGGGCCCCGAACGACACCACCGTCACACGGTTCGAACCCTCCTGCCACGAGGCATGCATGGCCTGTTCGGCGCTGACGATGATCTGCTCACGATCCTGGGTTCCGGCCAGCTGGCCGGACTTGACGTGACACGCTCCGATCGCAACCATCACCGAGATCGGGCCGGCCTCGGTCTCGACCACCTCGTGCACGAACTCGTCTCTGAGACGTTCGGCCGAGGACTCCAACTCCGATCGGGACACACCGGACGCGACCACCGCGAACTGAGTGCCGGCGAGGCGAGCCACCATGTCGCGGCTCCTCGACCCCTCAGTCAGTCGCCGGGCCACCGTTCGCAGCACGACGTCACCGATCTCCCGACCATGGGCCTGATTGATCGACTTGATGTGATCGACGTCGACCAGGATGAGTCCGAGTTCGGTCGGCCGGGGCACCCGGACATGGCTGTTGATCTGATTGTCGAGGTAGGCCTCGAGGGTGCGGCGATTGGCCAGGCCGGTTCGAGAATCGGTGGCGGCCTCGCCGGCCAACCGACCGGGTTCCGGACCGGAGACCGCCGCCTCCGGTCCGGCAGCCTGGTTCGAACCGCCGACCCCCTCCATACCCAGACGGGCGATCTTCGCCTGGGCCGCGGCCATGATGTCGGCCACCGGTACCGCGGTCACCGACTGCAGTTCGAACAGCGACGCGATGTCGTCGAGGTCGGGACCGGCATTGGTCATGACCTCCTCCAACTGGGCCGCAGTGAAGCCGAGGTGGGTGGCGGCCGAGAACACCATGTCGTTGTAGGCCTGAGCCTGCTCCTCCTCGGTGTCGGCCAGCAACAGCAGGGCACCGGCATCGGCCACCTGCAACAACCCGGCCAGCTCCGGTTCGGTGCAGTCGGGGTGGTTGGGCCGGCGGCGGTACTGGACGGCATTGCCCATGCTCTCGGGCAGTCCCCATGAGGTGAACACCTCGGCCGTCACATCATCGGCGGTGTACCCCAACAGTGTCTGTTCGTCGGCCGCCGACAACCACGGGATCTTGTCCGGCAGCTGGGCGGTGTACACCGGCACCTTGACCAGAGCGAGAATGCCGACATTGCCCAGCAGTCCGGTGACGAACGCGTCGTCGGCCACACGCTTTTCCTTGTCGGCCACCAGCTGTTGGGCAAGCACGCTGGCGGCCAGGCTGCGACGCCAGATCAGGGTGGTGTTGACCGGACCGGCGGAAAGGGTGCTCACCAGGCTGAACCCCAGCGACAACAGCTTGACCGTGCGCAGACCGAGCAGGGTCGTGGCACGCAGCAGGTTGGTGACCTCACGGACCTGACCGTAGATGGCCGAGTTGGCCACCCGGAGCAGCCGGGCGGTCAGGCTGGGGTCCGTCCTGATCACCGCCACCAGATCCTTCAGCGAGGAATCCTCGTCCTCGGCCAGACGCAGGACCTCGACCGCCACCGGAGCCAGAGTGGGCAAGTCGCCGAGTCCAGCCACGACATCATCGATCGATGGACGCTCCAACCGACCGGACGCCATGAGCTTGTTGGCGATCTTGTACACGGCTACCTCCTGCCGACCCGACGAGTCTGACTGTTCTCATCGGCAGGGATCGTCGAAAACGAAAGCGAACGGTTCTGTGTGTGTGCTTGCCTATGGTTGATCTCCGAGCGCTTCCCGGAAAGGCATCAATGTTGCACACGACCGTCATTCAGCAACCGCAACCGAACGACATCGTCGGTTCACGCATCCAGGTCGGTGGACTGGCCACCGGCTTCGAGGCCACCATTCGAGCCCGGGTGCGAGACGGCAATGGCCAGGAGCTGGTCTCCATGTTCTGCATGTGCGGAGGTGGGACCGGCGAAATCGGCCAATTCCACCTGGAACTGGACCTGCCGGCCCGTCCCGACACACCCAACGGCTTCGTCGAGGTCTTCGAGGATAATGCCGCCTACCCCGACGAAGGGCCATACGACGGCCCGGCGGCCGAGATCAACAAGTCGATCGTGCCGGTCGTCTTCGGGTCTCATCTGGTCGAGAGCTATATCGGTTACCGTTTCCATGTGGTTGTCGAGGGTGACACCCTGTCGGGCATCGCCGCCGCCGAGTACGGGGACGGAGACCGGTGGCCGGCCATCTATGAGGCCAACCGCAACCAGATCGGTGATCCCAACCTGATCTTCCATGGCCAGTGGCTGCGGATCCCCCACCATGTCGGCGCCGCCACCACCACCGTCGACGTCTACTTCGTCAACGTTCCCAACTTCGTCCGGGGTACCGAGCCCTACGTCGAGGCGGTGACGCGCTCGGTACCGGCCACCACTCCGGCCGGGGGCGCATTGCATGCGCTGTTCGCCGGCCCCACCGCCGCCGAACGGGCCGCCGGCTTGGCGCTGGAACCCTCGGGCGCCACCGGCTTCACCGGTCTCTCGATCAGCGCAGGCATCGCCCGGGTCACCCTGGTCGGGGGGTGCGACAGCCGTGGTTCGACGATGTCGGTGGCCAACCTGATCACGCCGACGCTCAAACAGTTCCCAACCGTCGACCATGTCAAGATCTACAGCCCCGACGGCGAGACCGACTCGCCGGAAGGCCCCGGCGACTCGATTCCCGCCTGCCTGAACCCCTGACCGTCGACGCTCAGCGCACCCTGGTGGTGACCCGCCGGAGCAGACCGGAACCGAAGGTGGCGTCGAATCGCTTCTTGATCTGGCCCTCCATCCACGAGATCTGGGAGGCCCAGGCCGAGTCCTCGCAAGCGACGGTGAGCACACCGTCGATCAACTCCACCGGTCGCGTGGCCGAGGCCAGGCCCGGGCCGACGAGTTCGGGCCAGCGATCGTCGAGCTGGGTCAAAACACTGACCGGCGGCGCCCCCAGGTTTCGGACAAACGTTTCCAGACCGTCGCCCAGCGAGGTGAAACCGACCTTGGCCGCCTCGGCCGCGGTCGACGTCCCCGGCTCGGTCGTCGGGTCCGCGTCACCGGGCGACGGGGCGTCGCCGCCGGTGGTCATGATCGGTCCTCGATCAGGTCGCCCCCGGTGGGATCGAAGCGAAGCAGGCGGTCGGGATTGATCGACGCCGGCAGCTCGGTGGCGCTGGTGATGACGGTCTGACCGGGGGGCAGGTTGGCCAGCAGGGCGTCGGCCCGGTCGACATCGAGTTCGGACAGCACGTCGTCCAACAACAGCAGCGGCGGTTCCCCGATGACGTCGGCCAGGAGGCGATGGGCGGCCAACCGCATGGCCAGGGCCAGGGTGCGCTGCTCCCCCTGGGACGCCTCTGTCCGGCTGGCCATGCCGTTGAGGCTGATGGCCAGGTCATCGCGATGTGGTCCCACCGTGGTCACTCCCCGACGCACATCGGTGTCGCGGCTCTCACCCAGACCGTCGGCCAGCGACGGCCCGGACCACGACCGCACGTAGGAGGCAGCGATGCGATCGCCGGTGACACCCGAGGCCGAGGCCAGGGTGGTGTAGGCGTCCTGGACCTGGGGAAGCAGGCGACCCACCAGTTCTTCCCGCCGACGGGTGACCTCGGTGCCGGCCGAGGCCAGCTTGTCATCCCAGACGTCGAGGGTCAGCAGGGCGGCGTCGTCCAACCGGCCATGGCATTGTTTGAGCAGGGCATTGCGCTGTTTGAGCGCCCGCTCGAACTCGCGCAGCACCGCATCGGCCGTCGGGTCGAGACCCACCAGCACGTCGTCGAGATACTCCCGCCGGACCGCCGGGCCCTCCTTCAACAGCGACAGATCGTCGGGGGCGAAAACCGTGACCCGCAGCGCCCCCAACAGATCTCGGCCGCGGCGCAGTCGTTGGCGATTGACCTGGGCCCGAATCCGGCCTCGGCCCAGCTCCAGTTCGATGAGCACGTCGCGCCCGTCACGGAGGCCCTCGGCCCGGACGATGGCGGCGCCGGCTCCCTTGCGGATCACGCTCTCGGTCGGGGCCCCCCGGAACGACTTCAACGACGCCAGCACACCGAGGGCCTCCAGCAGATTCGTCTTGCCCATGCCGTTGGCACCGATGATGGCGGTCAGCCCCAGGTCGAGCGCCAGCTCGAGTTCTCGGTAGCTGCGAAAATCGGTGAGCCAGAGCCGGGTGACCTGCACACCGGTCAAGTCTAGGCAGGTGAACCCGAGCCCAATTCGCTCAGGAGACCCGGACGGGCATGATGAGGTAGAGGTAGTTGTCGGCCTCGGTGGAGCGGACGATGGCCGGCTTGAGCTCATCGATGGTCGACAGGGTGATCTCGTCACCGGCGCAGACCTCGATGCCCTCGATGAGAAAGTCGGGATTGAAGGCGATGGTCAGGTCATCTCCGACGTGGGTGCCCTCCACGCTCTCCCGGGCCGTTCCGACGTCCTGGGTGATGGCCACCAGCTCCACACCGGCATCGGAGATCTCGAGCCGGATCGGTGTCGACTCCCGAGCCAGCAGTTTGACCCGGCGCAGCGCCTCCAGCATCTCGGTACGGCCCACGGTGAGCGTGTTGGGATGGCTCTCGGGAATGAGGCCGCGGTAGTTGGGGAACTCGCCCTCGATCAGGCGGGTCACCAGCCGTACGTCACCGACGGTGAAGGCCGCCTCCCGCTCCCCCAGCAACAGATCGACCGTGTCACCTTGACCCAGTACCCGGTTCAGCTCACCAAGGGCGCGGGACGGGATGAGCACACTTTGACCCTCATCCAGCACCGACACGCCGGCCACATCCCTCATGGCCAGGCGGAACGAGTCGGTGGAGACGAGTCGAAGGCCCCCGTCCTCGGCGGCCAGCAACACGCCGGTGAGGATGGGGCGGGAGTCATCGGAGCTGGCGGCCATGACCACCTGTTTGAGGGCCAGGGCCAGCTGTTCGCTGGGCAGCTGGACCGACTCGGTGCCGAGGTCGGCCATCTTGGGGAACTCGTCGCCGGAGATGAGCCGAATGGAGAACTCGCTGCGGCCCGAACTGATCGACAGTGCCTCCTCCTCGGCCACGAACGACACCGCGCCGGGCTGGAGAGCCCGAACGATGTCGGTGGCCAGCCGAGCGGGAATGACAACGACCCCGTCGGCCTCGCCGGCCACGGTGACGGCGATGGAGATGGTCAGATCGAGATCACTACCGGTGAGCGTGAGTTGGTCGGCGGTCAGCTCGGCTCGGACACCCGACAAGCCGGGCATACCGCCCCGGCCACTGACGGCCCGACTGGCGATACCGAGGGCTTCGACGATGACGTCGCGCTCACAACGGAACTTCATTGTGGGATCTCCTTACAAGGGCTTGTAGCACTCTAGCGTTGCTGTGGTAGCTGGATCATTCAAAGTTGCGGCAGGTTTCACGAACGTTCGGCCTCAGGCCGAACTTCGGGCGGCGGGCGCCGTGCCGCCGCACTCTAGTTTCACTTCGTGATCGAATCATTCAAAGTTGCGGCAGGTTTCACGAACGTTCGGCCTCAGGCCGAACTTCGGGCGGCGGGCGCCGTGCCGCCGCACTCTAGTTTCACTTCGTGATCGAATCATTCAACCTAGGGCCAAGTTTCCGGAAGGTTCGGCCGAGAGCCGAACTTCGGGTGACGGGCCCGTGGTCCGGCACCTTGCGAGGTGACGGTGACGAAAGCCGCTCGGTTGATCGATGCCGGGTGGGTCCGATGTCGGAACGACTGTTGTCCGCAATCAAAACTCTTCAGACGTTTTGTACAAGTGGTAGGGGTAGTAATGCTGTGGATTGTGGATGAAGTGGCGTTTCCCCTGCTCAGAGGTGGTTTGGTCGTCCATAGGGCCGGGGGCGTCGTCCATATCTGACAGGTCTGTAATTTGCCGGCCTGGGGACGACCTTGTCGTCGTCCACGGATCAGGTGGTGGTTGTCCCCACCTCGTCCGCAGCCTTTCCCGACGACTGCGGGGGGTTTTCCACTAGTAGTCCCCGGACTGGGCTTGGGCTCGCACCGTCTTCTCCAGGGCCATGACGTGGTTGTAGATCTGCGATCGCTCCTTCATGAGAGCCGAGATCTTGTCGCAGGCATGCATGACCGTGGTGTGGTCCCGGCCACCGAATTCGCGGGCGATGTGGGGGAAGCTGAGGTCGGTGAGTTCGCGGGTGACATACATGGCCATCTGCCGGGCGATGACCAGAGGACGACGGCGGGACTTGCCGATGAGTTCCTCGGTGGCGAACCCGAACTGTTCCACGGTGGCGTCCAGGATCATGGCCACGGTGATGGGGCGAGGCTGGCGGTTGGCGATGAAGTCGCCCAGCACCTGTTCGGCCAGGACCTTGTCCAGTGGCTGGTCGGTCAGGTTGGCGAACGCCGTCACCTTGTTCAGCGCCCCCTCCAGCTCACGGATGTTGTTGGTGATGTTGGCGGCGATGAATTCGCTGACGTCGTTGGGCAGGTGGATGGCCTCCCGTTCCGCCTTCTTGCGCAGGATGGCCATGCGGGTTTCGATGTCGGGGGGTTGGATGTCGGTCAACAGCCCCATCATGAACCGGCTCTTGAGCCGCTCCTCCAGGGTGGGGATGGCATCGGGGGGGCGGTCCGAGGACAGGACGATCTGGCTGTTGGCCCCGTAGAGATCGTTGAAGGTGTGGAACAGCTCCTCCTGGAGGCGGTCCTTGCCCTCGATGAACTGGATGTCGTCCACCAACAGCACATCGATCTGCCGGTAACGACGCTTGAACTCGTTGGCCGACGAGTTCTTGATGGAGTCGACGAACTCGTTCAGGAATGTCTCGGTGGAGACATACAGTACTTTCTTCTGGGGCTCGAGATCATTGATGAAGTGTTGGATGGCGCGGCAGAATGTGGGTCTTGCCCAGGCCGGCGCTGCCGTAGATGAACAACGGGTTGTAGGAGCCACCGGGCCGTTCGGCCACCGAGAGGGCGGCGGCCACTGCGAACCGGTTGGATGGGCCGGTCACGAAGTTCTTGAACGTATACCGGGTGCGAAGGTCGTTGTCGACGTGGGTCAGCGGATCGGCGGGCACACCGGCGGTCGCGGCTGAAGCCCGACGTGGTGGGATCTCACCGGTCATGGTGGCGTCGGCCATGACCGAGGCGGCGACGGCGGGCGACGGGCGGGAGCGGTACGGGTCGTCCACTCGATGGTCGAAGCCCTCGACGGATGAGTCGACCGACTGGGCCCGCAGGTCGATGGAATTCAGATCGATGGTCCCCTGGTGGTTGCGATGCAAGCCATCGGGGCCGTCGTCACCGGCGCGGTAGCCCCGCCGTCTCGGATCGGACGGTGCCAGGTTGTGCGCGGCGTGGCCACGATCGCTTGGTCCCAACTCGAAGGTCACGGCCAGATCCCGGCCGGCGGCCTCGCACACCGCATCCTCGACCAGCGGCCGGTAGCGTCCGTCCAGGCGATCGCGGAGAATGCCGTTCGGCAGTGCCAGGGTGAGACGGTCGTCGGTGAGCTCGACCGGGGCCAGTTGGGCGAAGGTGCTTTGCCACACCCCATCGGAGACCTGGCTACGGAGCAGCTCGGATGCCTCCCCCCACAGCTCGGCCGCAGCGGCCGCCATCACCGGGCGTCCGATCGTCGTGGCCACGCCAAGGCGCCCACCGGCCGGCCGCTTGCCGCTGCAGCAGCAGCACTATTCACAGGGCTGGGTGTATGTTGTGGATGACCGCCGTCAGCCTGAAACCGGCTTGTGGTGCCGAGCAGCTGTCGCCCTGATCGTTGCTTGGCGGTCATGAAAGCGTGTACTCCCCAGTTCCCTAGCTTTTTCCACAACAGGCTGAGGAAATCCCCGGTGTCCGTGTTGTTTCATCATCCCTCGGCTCACATTTTCCCCAACGAGCCCCCTCGAATGTGGAAAACTTCGCGTCGCGCCACGCACCGTTCGAGGAGGAACTTCTTCGCCAAAATTCCTAACTACGCTTGCGTAGTTACATCGTTGGGATTAGTGTGAGCTTGTCCATCCATAGTCTGAGAAACCTGCGCCCCAAGACTCCGGCTGTGGATTAGTGCACGCTAGCAGGTGCGTGGCCGGTCGCACACGCCATCTGTGGAAAAGCTTGTGAGGTCCCGGTCGGTAGCTCCGACCGATCGGTTCAGTTGTCCCTGCCCGGGCGGAGCCGTAGCCTGGTAGCAGGCTAGACTCGTACCGTCACCGTGGTGCACGGCCACGATGTCGTCTGCTGAATTCTGACGAACCCCCCGTTCGCCACCGCAGCTCACCGGTGAAGGTGTCGCCCGGCCACGATGACCGGTCGGATGTTCCACACGCCGACGTGCCAGGCGGGTTGGGTCGAGGCGGGTCCGTCACCCGCCGTCGTTCCGACACCCTCGGGCGGCGGTTCCATCGAAGATCGTGTCGTGGAGACAGTGTCGTGAAACGTACCTTTCAACCCAACAATCTCAAGCGGGCCCGCAAGCACGGATTCCGGGCCCGCAAGGCCACAGTCGGTGGCCGCGCCGTCCTCAAGTCCCGGCGGGCCAAGGGTCGTCATCGACTGAGTGCGTGATCGGCTCAGTCAGCCGCCGGCACACATTCACCGAGTTTCGACGCCGAGGCCGAAGGGTGCAGCAGGGCGCAGTACGCGTGACCTACCTGGCTCCGACCGGAGCCTCGGCCGACGCGCCTCCCGTCGCTGCATCGACTCCACCTCCCTACGAGCTGGATGGTGTTGAGCTGGCCTACGCCCTGGGTCGTCGCTACGGCACGGCGGTTGAACGGAGCCGGGCCCGCCGCCGGCTGCGTGATGCCTTCACCGCGGCTTGGGCACGATATCGGGACCACCACACAGCGGGAGGCGAAAAGACCGCCGACCGATCAGGGCATGGCCTGGCGCCGGATCCTGTGACCGGCGCCTTCTTGTTGTCCGGGTCCCGGCGGGTGTTGACCGCACCCTTCACCGATCTTGTCGACAACATGGCGGGCTGTCTTGATCAGCTGACCCCTACCCCGGCTGGAGACTCGGCATGACCGCCCGCCCCTGCCCCTGCTCCGACCACGGAACGTCGAGGCCCTGTGGCCCGGTTCTTGTTGGCCGCCATCCGGGCCTACCGTTACACCGCCCCCGCCCGCGCCCCCCGATGCCGATACCTACCGACGTGTTCGGAGTATGCGGCCGAAGCCATCGAACGATTCGGTCCGGCAAAGGGAAGCTGGCTGGCCCTCAAACGCCTTGGTCGATGCCATCCTCTCGGCTCCCACGGCCTCGATCCCGTACCGGAGAAGTAGTCCATGTTTCAACAGTTACAAGAGCTCAGCCTCGGAGCCGTAGCCCGGCTGCTGGCCTTCTTCTATGAACTGCCGGTGGTCGGTGGTTCCTACGGCGGGGCCATCATGTTGCTGACCCTGACGGTGATGGTGCTGCTCATGCCCCTCACCCTCAAGGCCACCCGCTCCACCATCAAGATGACCCAGATGCAGCCCAAGATGCGGCAGCTGCAGAAGAAGTACAAGAACGACAAACAGGCCCTCAACGCCGAGATGATGGCCCTCTATCAGGCCGAGGGGGTCAACCCGGTCGGCGGCTGCCTGCCCATGCTGGCCCAGCTGCCGGTCTTCCTCATTCTGTTCAACGTGCTGCGTGGTCTGACCCGGCGAATCTCGGAGAAGCCGTATTTCCACCTGGCCGACAAGGCCCACGAGCTGGCCGGTCGGCCCACGACGGTGTCGAAAAACTTCGATCCGGCCTATCTCGATCACGGCTCCAAGCTCTACACCGATCTGACCAACACCGACACCATGGACTTCGGTCCGTTCGATCTGGGCCTAAGCACCTGGGATGTGTTCCAGGCCAACTTCGTCCATGCCATTCCCTACCTGATCCTGATCGCCTTCGTGGTCGGAACCAGCTACTATCAGCAGCGGCAGATCTCGGCCCGTCGGGGTGACACCGCCAACGACGAGATGACCCAGCAGCAGCGGACCCAGCAGCAGCTGCTGAAGGTCCTACCCCTGATGTCGGGAGCGTGGAGCTTCGTCTTCCCCACCGGCCTGGTGCTGTACTGGGCCACGTCGAACACGTTCCGCATCGGCCAGCAAGCCTACATCACCCGCTCGCTCTACACCGGTGACGGGCTGGGGGCCCAGATGATCCGCCAGCAGCAGGAGGGCAAGACCAAGGACAAGGACGGTTCGGACGACGACGATGACGCCGCCCCGGCCAAGAAGTCTTCATCCTCAGGGGACGGGTCCGGGGCCAAGTCGGGTTCGAGGAAGTCGCCGGCGTCGAACGGATCGAAGACCGGTGCCGGCAAATCGGACACCGCCGGATCGGGCGCCACCGCATCCAACGGTGACGGCCACGACGACGACATCGAACCGGTCGCCGTCGGATCGGCCCGGGATCGGGAGGAGCGTTGGGCCCAGCGTCGGGCGCAACGAGCCAAGATCAAGCAGCGCCGGTCGGATTCCTCGTCGTCGGGCACGGCATCGAGTCGTGTCACCCCCAAGGGAACGAAACCGTCGGGGTCGAAGAAGAGCAAGCGAAAGCGTTAACAACACACCAAGCGCGCAACCAGGACGGCTGCTCGACCATCGAAGGGCCTCCTCCGGTCCGGTCGGGCCGGCCTCCCGGTTGCGAACCTCGGCAGGTTTGGTCGTACGGGCACCGACGGTGCGTGATACCGACCGGCTGGGCGAGTGAAGTAGAGAGGTACACGAACAACGTGGAATGGATAAAGACAACGGCGAAGACGGTGCCCGAGGCCATCGACTTGGCCCTGGACAATCTGGGCGTCGATGAAGCCGAGGCCGAAATCGTCGTCATCGAGGAGCCGAGCAAGGGCCTGTTCGGTCGCATGCGGGGATCGGCCCGAGTCGAGGCTCGGATCAAACCCCGCTCGATCCGGCCCAAGGTCGACCGGGCCCGGAACCGGCGAGACGGCCGGTCCGGTGATCGGGACAAGCGATCGCAGCGGTCGAGGAGCCGGGGGCGAGGCCCCAAGGGTCGTGACGACACCCGGACCGACACGGCCGGGAAGACGGGCGCGGCCGACGATCAGCCCGGTGGACGAAACGACACCAAGGGCCAGGACCGGGCTGCCGATCAAGGCTCGTCCCGACCTCAAGCCTCCCGGGACCGCGGAGCCGACTCGGCGAAGCGGTTGACGGGGACGCCGCCGGCAGACGGCGGTGGTTCGGACACCGGCTCCGGAGACGGCAAACGCCGTCGCCGTCGGGGCCGGGGTTCCGACGATGGTTCAGCCCGAACCACCGGCGCCGAGCGAGCCAAGAGTCCTGACGGAGGCGCGAAGCAGGTCGACAGGGCAGCGAAGTCCAGACAGTCATCGAAGAAGGCCGACACCGGTCGGCCACCACAAGAGGAGACACCCGTGCAAGAGGTAGCCGATCACCTGAAGACCTTCCTTGGTGGCTTGACCGAGGCCTTCGGTCTCGACGGTGACGTCGTCATCGATGAATCCGAGCCCGATGTGTTGGTCGCAACCGTGGAGGCCCAACATGGCCTCATGGTCGGACCGAAGGGCCGCACCCTGGACGCCATCCAGGAGCTGGCCCGGGTATCGGCCCAGCGGACCACACCGAGTTCGATTCGTATCAAGATCGACGTCGGCGGCTATCGAAGGCAGCGGGCCGAAGCGTTGGAGGCCTTCGCCCGAAAAGCGGCGGACAAGGCGGTGGACAACGGAATCGAGGTTGCCCTCGATCCCATGTCGCCGGCCGACCGCAAGGTCATCCATGACGCACTCAACACCGACAGCCGCGTGGAGACGCGCTCGGTTGGCAACGAGCCGCACCGCAAGGTGCTGGTCGTGCCGGTGTCGTCCGGCGACTCGTCGGATGCCGGGTCGGACGAGGAGGAGTAGGCCCGGTCTCGTCCGGCACCACTCTCCCTGACCGGTAGAGGACGGGTTCGACCATGGGCGACGATCGGCTGCTGTCGGTGCTCGAACAATCGAGGTCGCTCGGATTCCTGGGCCCGGGTCCCGTGGAGGATCACATCGATCACGCCCACCGGTTCACCCGGGCCCTCGACGCCATCGTGGCCGTCGACCCCGAGTGGTTCTCGAGCGGCGCCCGCCGCCATCGTCCCCCGAGGCTGGCCGACCTCGGCGCCGGTGGCGGTGTACCCTCGCTGCCCATGCTGGTCGCCCCGGATGAAGGCGGCCACTCGCCGCTGGCCGGGGCGTCGGCCGTGCTGATCGACTCGTCGCAGAAGCGATGTTCGTTCCTGATCTGGGCCTGCACCGAATTGGGACTGAGCGATCGGGTCGAGGTGTGGCGCGGTCGGGCCGAGGAGATCGCCCATCAGGATCGGGCGCGGTTCAGCTTCGATCTGGTGGTGGCCCGGGGCTTCGGTCCACCGGCCTGGACGGTGGAGTGCGGGGCTCCCCTGTTGAGTCCGGGCGGGCTGCTGTGTATCAGTGAACCGCCGGCGCGGCGGTCATGGCCGGCCGACGGTCTGGCTGCCGTCGGCCTGACCGGTCCGGTGCCCGGTGACGGGGACGGCGAGGCCGGCGGTTGGGCCGGCGGTGACATCGCCGTCTTTCGGCGAACCGGGGAGATCGACGACCGGTTCCCCCGCCGGGCCAAGGTCGGCAGCCGTGACCCGTTGTTCGAGCTCGGGGCGTGACCCCGCTGTCCGTTTCGCGGCTCGAGCCACTGCGCGGCTCACTCCCCCATCGCCGCGGCGTGCAGTGCCCAAAGAAGCCCAAATCATACCCATTACCACCCGGGCCCTACCCCATGTGGGATGATGGCAGAACGGGACGGTTGGTTCGTAGTAGGTTGAAGAAGGACGCTGTCCCGACAAGATGGCAGGGTGCCGTCGACCGTCGTCGAGGACACCACCGTCGAGTCAAGGAGTTCCGTTGACCGAGACCATTCCTTCGCCAACCGAGGTCACCCGGCAACCGAGCACCGGCGCGCGGTTGCTGGCGGTGGCCAATCAGAAGGGCGGCGTGGGCAAGACCACCACCACCGTGAACCTCGGCGCGGCGGCCGCCGAGCAGGGTCATCGGGTGCTCATCATTGATCTCGATCCCCAGGGCAATGCCAGCACCGGGCTCGGCATCAACCCCCGCACCCTGGAGGCGTCGATGTACGACGTGCTTCTGCGGGACGTTCCCATGGACGACGCCATCGAGGCTGCGGCGGTGCGGAATCTGTTCCTGGCTCCGGCCAATCTCGATCTGGCCGGGGCGGAGATAGAACTCGTGCCGGCGTTCTCCCGGGAGATGCGGCTGAAGAACGCCCTGGCCAAGGTGTCGGACGACTATGACCTGGTGCTGATCGACTGCCCACCGTCACTCGGCCTGCTCACGGTCAACGCTCTGGCCGCCGCCGACGAGGTGCTGGTGCCCATCCAGTGCGAGTACTACGCCCTCGAGGGTCTGGGCCAGCTGCTGCGCAACGTCGATCTTGTCCAGCGCAACCTCAACGCCGAGCTACATCTGTCCCACATCGTGCTGGTCATGTACGATGCTCGGACCAACCTTGCCTCCCAGGTGGCGGCCGAGGTTCGAGAGCACTTCGGCGATCTGGTGTGCAGGACGGTCATCCCCCGTACCGTGCGGCTGTCGGAGGCACCCAGCTTCGGTCAGCCCATCACGGTGTTCGACACCGCATCCCGCGGGGCTTTGGCCTATCGGGATCTGGCCCGGGAGATCGCCGGTGAGCCAAGGCCCCGGTGACACCGGTATACACCCAGGTGAAACCGCCGGCGCCGATCGTTCCTCGCTCGACCCGGTCGCCGGGATGCACTCCCCTGTCCTCGACGCCCTTCTGTCGGATCTGAGCCGGTCCGAGGACGCCGGGCCCGACCGCCCTCCCGGCTCTTCTCTTCGGTCGAAAGCGGCTGAACTACGGACGGTTTCCGTCGAGTCGATTCGGCCCAACCAGTACCAGCCCCGCCGTCGATTCGAAGAGTCGGCGCTCAGCGAGTTGGCCGAGTCGATTCGGGAGCTGGGAGTACTGCAGCCGATCCTGGTTCGCCCTCTTGCCCACGGCGGCTACGAACTGGTGGCCGGCGAACGTCGGTGGCGGGCCGCTCGGCGGGCCGGCTTGGCCGACATTCCGGCCATCATCCGCACTACCAGTGATCTGGAGTCGCTGGAGGAAGCGATCGTAGAAAACCTACATCGAGCGGATCTGAACGCCATTGAGGAAGCGAACGCCTATCAGCAACTGGTGGATGACTTCGCGCTCACCCAGGATGAGGTGGCGCGGCGAGTCGGTCGGAGTCGATCGGCCGTCGCCAACACCCTGCGACTGCTGCAGCTGCCGGGATCGGTTCAGCGCCTGATCATGGCCGGTCGGCTCTCAGCCGGCCACGCCCGGGCCGTCTTGGCCGTCTCCGATCCGGTTCGGCAGCGGGAGTTGGCGGAGTATATGGTCGACGCCCGCCTCTCGGTCCGCCAGGCCGAAGAACTGGTCAAGTCGAATTCGCAGGCATCCGACAGCCCGGCGGCGACCGCTGCCCCTCGCCGCCGCCGCCGTTGACAACCAAGTCGGCGGCCGTGCTGGAGGTGCAGAAGCGCCTGTCCGACCTGCTCGACACCAAAGTAGTCGTGACCGAGAGTTCCAAGAACGGCAAGATCACCATTGATTTCGCCGACCGAACCGACCTCGACCGGATCTTCAGCCTGATCCATCCACTGGACGACAGCCACTAACAGCTGTTCCTGGTGTGCTTCGCCCAGTGACGGCCCCGGCGGCGGGCTCAGAAGCAGCGGCAGTCGCGCGGATGCTTGTACCATCCCCCACAGGCTGTGGATAAACATGTGGGAATCTATGAGAAGGCTGTCCGGCAGGTTCGGGTTGGTTCACGCCGACTCCCACGGGGTCAGCTGACGTTGCGGTTGCCGTGGCGACAGCGGCTGTTCCCAGCTCCGGCACATCGTTTCGAACCGGGCTCGGACGTGATCGTCCATCAGATCGACGTGGCGAGCCAGGAAGGGAGCGAACACGTCCCGAAGGTAGGCGCTACGGGCCATCCATTGCAGGTACCGGCGGCCACCGTGATCGTAGGGACCGTAGAGCTGAGAGCCGGGGAACTTCTCGTGCATCCAGCGCAGGGTCTGCTCGTGCCGGGTGTTCATCTTCAGGGTGACTTGCGCCCCTGAGCGTGGAGTCTGTCTGTTGATGTTGAACGATCCCTGGCCGAGGAGTAGGCCAACCACAAACCCGATCTCACGGTCCGTCAACACCGGTTCCATGTTCCCAGTGTAACAGTTCCACGTGAAACGCTCTGCGGTTGGTGAGGGAAGTGGGCAAAGAAGGGTAGACAATGGGTATGTTCGGGAATGATGTGGGTTGATTCAGGTGACAGAAGGGTTGATCTAGGGTAATCTTGGCAGCGCCGCGCTGACGGCTGCCCGGCCCGGCCCACCTTCGCCTTCCCACCGGACCCCAGTATCGATTCGTGGGCGGAAGTGCGACGGGTCAAATCCGGGACTGATGCGGAAGTCCGGTCCGTACCAACTCCGATGGGTACAAACCGGTGCGACAGGGCCCTGTCCGGGTACAAACCGGTAGAGCAGGGCACTATTTGGGTACGAACCGGTAGAACGGGGTAACGTTGGGTACCGGACGGGATCAAACTGGGCTTGAATGGGTATGAAATGGGTAAATAGGGGTAAATCTGGGGATATTCAGGGCATCAAAAATGCCTGATGGTCCAGCAACTCCATGGCCAGGAGCACGGCCACGGTCTCCGAGCGGTTCCAGCCACGGGCGTCTCCCAGTCTGGTGATCTTGTCGTAGTCCCCGTCGGTCAGTGACAACCGCAGGCGACGACGGCCCCTGGACATCAGGCGACCACCCGAGCCGGTATAGATGGCATCGCTGTGCCTGCGATATGCCGACATGACGACGTCGGCCGGGTTGATGCCGGTGGCCTCCACCGCGTCGGAGACCGGGATGGGCACCGACAGCTCCCGACGGGTGCGCTGCCCGCCCGTCGCCTCGGGACGGGGCCGCCGGCCACGACGTGAAGCCGACTCGGTCGAGTCCGACGGGGGAGAGTGATCGGTCGGCGAGTCGGCCCCGCTGTGGCCCTGGCGGCCAAACCCGTTCCTCGACTCGTCGCCGGGGCCGGCACCGGCCCGCTCGGTACCGGTGTCCGATCGGTCGACGTCGCCACCCCGATCGGCGTCTCGACCCGATTCCTCCCGGTCACGGCCACGATCAACGGCCTGCCGGCCCTTGCTTCCCTTGAAGTCCGAGGGATCGGCGATGGAGTTGAGACCTCGGGCCCGGCCCAGCGTTGGCTTGCTCATCGGCCACCGGCCAGAAGCTGCTCGGCCAGGGCGATGCGATCGTCGACCTCGTCGGCCAGTTCGTAGAACTCACGGGCCAGATCACGCAGATTGGCTGGAATTTTGACCTTGCCCCGGATTTGCTGTGTCACCGAGACGGTGGACGCCCATTGGGCGTATTCGTGGAGGAACAACCCTGCCTTGCGGCTGTCGTCGTAGGCCGAACCGGCCTCGCGGATGATGGTGTGGAACGGATCGGCCACGCCGGCCAGGATCTCGGCAACCTCCTGGCGGGTTTCGGCCCGTTTCCGGGGTGCGGCGGCACTGATCTTCATCATCACCACACCGAGCAGCAGGATGTTGGAGTCCAATTCCTCGAGCTCACCGGCCAGGACCCGAAGGCCCTCGATATTGTCGACCCCGCTGCTGGTGGGAACCAGCAGGTACTTGCCGGTCTGCATGGCCATGTCAGCCAGGCGGGACGAACCCGAGGGAGGGAGGTCGAAGACCAGCCGGTCGAATCGGCCGCTGGCCATCAGTTTCTCGAACGGGAGTGCGAAGGCGTCGGCCGGGTCTCCGGCGGTGACCAAATGGTTGGACAGGGTCTTGGTGTGACGGCCGGCGACCACGACGTCGAGGTAATCCCGGGCCTTCACCGTGACCAGTTCGTCGCCGTACATGATGGCGTCCATCAGATGACGGCCCTCGCCGTGCTGACCGGGATCGAGACCAACCACCTTGGAGGCCGAGGCCTGCATATCCAGGTCGGCCAGCAGCACTCGCTTGCCCTCGGAGGCCCAGATACCCGACAGCTGGGTGGCCAGTGTCGTCTTGCAGCTCCCGCCCTTGCCGATGCCGACGACCACCGAATCCGCAATGGTTCGCATGCGATCACCCTTTCCCCGATCGAATCCCGACGCAGTGGTGGACCGATCCTAGCGGGAAATGGGGTTAGCTACGGGGTAAACCGGGCATTCGTGCCGACAGAATGGGTACTAATGGGTATGAATTGGGTTTAAAGGCGGAGACAAGGGGTGTTGGACGTCGGCCGATCGGTGCCTTCGTCCGGGGCGGGTTGGCGTTGGCGCTCGGTTAGTCTGAACACATGGCGACGGTTCTCATCACTGCCCTGCGACTGGTCTCCATTGTCTTCGTCATGCGGGCGCTGGTCAGCTGGATACGGGTGGGCCCCGACTCGCCGTTCCGGCCCATCGTCGACGGGTTGTATGCGGTGACCGAACCGGTGTTGGCGCCGATGCGCCGAGTCCTTCCCCCGCTCGGCGGGCTCGATCTTTCCGTGTTGCTGGTGATCATCGGTATCAACTACGTGATCATCCCCATCATCGCCCGCACTCTGTAGGCGGCGAGGAGGAGCCCGGGGGAGACCTTCCCGCCCCGGGTGAGGTCAGCTTGTCACGGAACGTCGGAGGTTCGGGGCGTCTCGTAGTCGGTGATCTCGAAGCGGAAGAACTCGCCCTGATCCCAGCGGTCGGTGCCGTAGTGCCATCCGAGTGTGCCCGTGGTCGGTATGGCGAGGCCCCCGAAGGTGGTGTACGAGCTGAACTCGCCGCCGAATGGATGAAGCCGGAAGTCGCCCTCCCGATCGGGGTCGCCCCATCGTTCGAAGTGGACCGAGTGCGGAAGGCCCTCTGCAGTGAGCGAGAGGTCGAGTTGTATGCGGTGCTCGTCGAGGCCGACGCCGACGCTGATGTCGGCGGGTCCCACCGCTGACCAGGTTGCACCGAATCGGGGCAACAGTGACGTGGGTATCCAGATTGCCTCTGCGGCGGCCCGCCCGGCGGCACTACGTGAGACGTCGGGTCCCGAGGCCCGTATGACCGGTATCAAGCCGAGCAGCCTCCAGTCCATGGCACCCTCGCCGTCCACGTACCGGTCGGACCCGGTGAGCAGGCCGCCGGCGCGTGCCGCCCACACGAATCCACGATGCGGACTCAACAGCTGTTCGGCTCGGAACGGGATCCAGCGGCCAACCTTGATGTGGCCCCGCATGCGGAGCCGGGCGGTACGTGCGAGTGGGGCGCCCGGTTGCACGGCGGCACGGAAATACTGCTGCACGGGGGCGGGAAGGCCGACGATCTCACTGTCGTCAAAGCAACCGGCAGGGTCGACGGTAAGGGCACTCTGAAGGCGGCGCAGCGGTGCGGGGCTGCGGCCCGGCGGTGCGGGGCACATGCGGCCCCGCCCTGGACGGCGGCAACCCGGGCCACCCGTGCGGCGATGCGTGGCGGGAACGCGACGGAGAGGAGGACCACCGCGCTGACCACTGCGCCGATCCAGGCGTCGTTCCACCAGACGATGGTGGGAACAAGCGAGATGGCGGCTGCACCGCCGGCCAGCAGTCTGCTCCGCTGCCAGCCGACGGTCACTGCGGTCCCGGCGATCATGAAGCCGATTGCCGCCACGAGCCACGCAACCCCGAAGGCCATGATCGCAGGATCGCCCGGCCCCTGACCGGTCACAAGCAGCGTCGGGCCGCCGAGTTCCGCCACCTCGCCCGGGTCGAAGGCCCACCACACGCCGAGAAGATGGATTGCGCCGTGAATGAAGAGGATGATTCCTGTCAGCCGGCGCCACCGCGGTCGGCCCGCTTCGTCCCGAGGTCGCATCGTCGGCATCTCCAGCCTGGTCGTCACCGTTCCACCTCCTGCGGTTGCCCGAGTGGCACCGACATCGTCACCAGTATCGTCCTGCAGTGCGATGTGACCGACCTCAACGACGATTCAACTGCAGTTCAACCGCATCGACGCCGCGACCTGCGGTGCCGGTGATGATCGACATGCCGGGCTGAGGCTGTGGGCCCATGGCGTGGTGAGCCCCGAGATCGACGAAGCCGGCGGCGGTGAGCAGTCGTCGGTAGTCGGTGTCGGTGTAGGCGGTCAGGGTCTCCGGCCTTGCCGCCACCCACCGACCCGACCTGCTGCTCACCGACATCGTCATGCCGGGACTGGCCGGAACCCTGCTGGCCCGCCGTTTGCAGGAACGGGACCGGGAACTCCGGGTGCTCTTCATGTCCAACTATGCCAGGGAGCGCCACAGCGCCCGACCGATCGAGCCGGCCCTGCTCATTCCCAAGCCGTTCACCCACGATGAACTCGTGGCCAGCGTGAAGGCGGTTCTCGACGCGAGCCCCACCGGGCCGCATACCGTCGGCGGGTCCGACAGCTCACGAATCAGTTCGGTGGCGTCGGCACTCGACGGAGCCACCGCCGTGATCTGAAGGGTCTGGTCGTCGGCTTCGTTCGACTGCACCGCCGCACCGTATTCGCCCGATTCGCTGAAGATCGACCGACACGGCGCAATCGGCGAGTGGCGCCACGAGCTGAGCTATCGTCTGACGATGGACCCGGTGGCCGAAGAACTGGTCATGTACGGATCGCCAGCCGAGGTTCGGGGTCTCGAGTGGGCTTGGGTCGCCGAACAGCTCACCGGTGCCGGCGCCTACTGGACGGTCACGCACACCAGCATGCATCCGCACCCGCGTCCGGTCTGGGGCGTGTGGCAGCGCAACGTGCTGTACCTCAGCATCGGCAGTCCACGGTTGATCGCTGACGCTCACCACGACGCTGCCGTCACGGTTCACCTGGGCGGCGTGAACGACGTCGTCATTGTCGAGGGCATCGTGAGGGGACGGAACCGCGACCGTGAGGTGCTGGATGCGTACAACGCAAAGTACGACTGGGACTACACGATCGATACGTACGGGCCGTTCACGACGGTTGTGCCGGCGAAGGTGATGGCCTGGAGATCCGCCGGTTGGGCTGGGCGGGACGGCTTCCAGCAGACCGGCAAATGGCGCTTCGACGTCGATTGACCGTCACGTGTGTGCGAGAACCGCGGTTGCCGGTGCTGAGCGGGCGCCGGTCGCGAGCGGATCTCGGGCCAGGTCGAGGACGGGCACGCCGGGACCGAAGCTGTGGATGGTCCCCGTCGGCGTGACCCGCACGAAGCACGCTCCGTCCATCTCCATCGCCCCGTGGCCGCTGATGGAGGCGAGACGACCGGCCTCGTGGTGACGAACCGCCTCTGGGTCGTCGAGCGGAACGAGTTCGGCGACGCCTTGGAAATGAAGTGTGTACGGCGGGCCGACCGGCAAACGGCGGTATGGGACGCACATCCCGACATGGTGGTTGTGGGCGATGTTGCGTCCTTTGCGGCTGCTGCGCATCGTGTGGATCCACAGCGCCCCGTCGACGAAGTCGTAGACGACACCGGCGCAGTGACCACGACCCCTCGGTGACGCCGTCGCCAGCGTGGCGAAGGTCCTCGTGCGCAGTGCCTTGGCGATGATGCGTGCCTGCCGATCGAAGTCGCCGTCGGTGGACTCATGAGCGGTTGTGGAGGTTCTCTCAGTGGTGTTGGTCATGGGTTCAGGATCCCCCGGTTCCATGACCGGGTAAATAGGGGATCGCCGCTCTTCCATGTGAATTCGTCTCGGTAGAGTGGATGCCATGGATGTCGTTGCGTCGCTGCTCGAAGGGCCGCGGGCACGCAACGCGTTCATCATTCGCACCCAGATGGCCTCACCGTGGGCGCTGCGGATCGAGGACCAGGCGGCGCTCACGGTCGTCGTCATCCTCGACGGCGAGTGCCGTCTCGAGCACGACTCGCTCGACGAGCCGCTCAGGCTCGACACCGGCGATCTCGTCGTCGTCCGCGGCCCCCATCCGTACCTGATCGGCGACGCACAGGGTTCACACCCACGCATCCGGATCCTCCCGGGTAACCGGCCGGTGCTGTTGAACGGCGACGAGATCGGCCAATCCATGAATCTCGGCGTGCGGACGTGGGGCGCCCCCGCCGACGAGGGCGAGACGACCAAGCTGCTGACCGGCATCTACGAGGACGTCGGCGAGGCCAGTCGTCGGCTACTCGACGCGATCGGTGCAGTCGTTGTGCGCCCCGGCGCCACACGCACATCGGCCTACGTCGGCCTCCTCGCGTCGGAATCTCTCAGCGACACCCCCGGCCAGTCGGCGGTCCTCGACCGACTCCTCGACCTCGTCCTCATCGACACGGTCCGAGACCACTTTTCCCGCCACCCCGAACTCGCCCCGGGTTGGTATTCCGCGCTCGACGACGCCCTGGTCGGCAGCGCCCTGCGAGCCATCCACGACAACCCCGCTGCCCCATGGTCGGTCACCGATCTCGGGGCGAACGTGGGTCTGTCGCGTCCCGCGTTCTCGCGCCGCTTCAGCGAGGCGGTCGGCGAACCGCCCATGGCCTACGTCAAGCGGTGGCGTCTGTCTCTCGCCGCCGATCATCTCGCCGATCCCGACCTGACGATCGGGCGAATCGCATCACTCGTCGGCTACCACAGCCCGTTCACGTTCAGCGCCGCCTTCAAGGCCCACTTTGGTATGAGCCCCAGCGACTACCGCGCCGGCATCGCCACGTAATGTTCACGAGAAGTTCCGCACACGGCAACGCCGCGCCCGTCCAAACGGTGATTCATTCGGTTGGCGTCGCGGCTGAAGTCGGCGGGGAAGGCGTCGAGGTCTGTGTCGCCAGCGACATGATCATCGCGAACAATGTCGGCACAAAGAACAGCCCGATCGTGAGGGCGCCGAGTACCACGAAGACGCCCAGCAACACCACGATGGCCAAACGTGCACGGCGCGCCGCCTCGCGGCGGAGCAGCAGCGGCACTGCGACCAGCAGCACCGGGAATCGCGACGACGATCAGGACGCTCGGGCCCTCGTTCGACAGCAACGAAACCCGGTTGCTCGTTTCCAGTCCGGTCGTATCGATGGTGCCCGACTCGCCGAGCGGTACGAGCGCGGCACCGAGCCCGGTGAGGAATGCGGCCGCCACGGCGACGAGGTTCCACCGCCGCGCGGTCACATCGCGGCGCTGATCTCGGTGTTCGTGGTCCACGAGTACGTGCCTCACGTGGCGTATCATACATTCGTATGAATCGAAGTCAACGGCGGGCAGCAGACGAGTCGAAGGCGCAGACGCGAGCCACCCTGATCGAGGCGACCCGAGGGCTGCTCGCCTCGGGCGGGGCTGACGCGGTCGACATCGCGAGCGATCGCCGCGGCCGCCGGCGTCAACCTGGCATCGATCACCTACTACTTCGGGTCCAAGGAACAGCTGGTGAGCGAATCGATGATCGCCACCGCACGCGAACTCCTTGCACCCGTTGTCGCCACGCTGAGGTCCGACGGCGAGCCGACCGTCAAGATGTTGACGTCGTTGCGGCTGTTGAACCGGATCCTCGAGGAGCACCGCGATGACCTGGCCGCCTACGTGCAGGCCCTCGCGGCCGCGCCGAGCAACCCGTCGATCGCCTCCGCGCTGCAAGGACTGCACCGTGACATGGCGCAATTGCTCGCCGAACAGATCGACATCCACCGATCCGCCGGGCAACTGCCTGGGTGGGTTTCGCCCCCTGCGATGGCTCAACTCATCGTGGCGGTGGTGCACGGCACCGTCGTCGCGTCGGTGCTCGACCCTGGGCACACCAACGAGTCCGCGATCGGAGCCCAGTTCGCCCAACTGCTTCTCGTGGCGCGGACGAGCCCGGACTGATCGCGGTCGCCCGGCGAGTGTCTCGCGATCACGATTTCGAACTCGATCTACCAGTCGGCGCTCAGCTCGTCGGCAAACGAGGACAGGACAACTCCGTTCTCGGTCTCGCGACCTCGATCGAACAGGCTCGACCCTGGTCGACGAGGTGGCCGACGGTGGCGACCGGTTGAGCCGAAACCTCGACAGCTCGTTGAGGCCGGTCGGTCGCGGGACACGCCACCGCCATGTTCCCCTCGGGCACAGCTGTGCGACACTGGCGGTGACGAGGGGCGAGAGCGGCACCTGGCTGCCCTGGGTTGGGTCATCGACGCAGCCGAGCGCGGACATGAGCTCGTGATGGCACGGCGGCGGCCCGACGGTCCATGACCCGGCCCGGGTGCTCCTGCACGGCCACCGCTCACGCGAGCCCTTGTTCGGGGCGGATCGCCGAGCATTCAGATTCCCGTCACCAGGCTGGCCCGAGCCGTCGCTGACACCGATTCGGATGCCATCGAGTACCGGCGCCAGGACCTCGAAGAACTCGACACGACCGAACTCGGGCACTTCGATCTCGTCTACAGCTCGCTCACACTCCACTCCCTCACGGACCCGTCGTCCGTGTTCTCGGCAGTTCGAATGGTGCTCCCGGCGGGAGGCCGCTTCGTGTTCTCGATCGAGCACCCGATCTTCAGTGCGCCAACGGTCCAAGCGTTTCGTGACGGCGAGAACGGGACCCGGTTCTGGCCACTCGACAACTACCTGATCGAAGGGCAACGCTCTACCAACTGGTTCGTCGACGGAGTTCTCAAGCATCACCGGACGATCGCCACCTACCTCAACGCGCTCATCGCCGCCGGCTTCACGTTGTCGCAGATCGTCGAGTTCGGGCCGTCCGATGCGCAGCTGGCCAACGACCCGCGATGGATCGACGAGCGACACAGACCCCAGTTCCTCCTCGTCGCGGCCGTCCGGACGTGAGAACGCAGCACTCGACGTCGCCGCCTCGTATCACGGCCGAGCGGGCCGAGATCGGCCGGTCTGACGCCATCCCCGGGAGTGGTGCTCGTCTAGATACCCAGATCGAGGGCATTGTACCCACGCAAGGACTCCCGAGCCCGATCGTTCCACTCGAATCTCTGCCCCACCTGTGGGGCATATTCGTAGGGGATTTCCTGCGGAAACCGCTCCCGCCGAGCTGCGATCGCGAGGCCCAGCACGCGCGAGCGCCGAACCACCCGGGCCTCGTCGTAGATCAACTTGTCGCTCCCCGGCGCGTGGATTCCGTTGCCGCGTGATCCCACGACCCGATCTCGTGGGTGGAACCCGAAGTTGACCGTGATGCGCCACTCATCGCTGGTGTTCGGAAAAGATCCGTGCACGGCCTGTCGATTGGTGATGCCGACGTCACCCGGTCCGCACAGCATGGGCACGGCGTCGGGCAGCCGATCGGACCCGGCGGCTTCACACCAGGCCTTGATGTCGGCCCGCACCAGATGCGAACCCGGAACGATCCACAAGCCGTTCGCCGAGTTGCAGCCGTAGAGCTGTGCCATGAAGTTGAATCCGTGGCTGCCCTTGTGAAACTTGGGTGTATTCCAGTGGGTCGTCCCGTCCTGGTGCCACGACACGGCCCCGCCGAGCCTCGGAGCCTTGAACCAGATGACCTCGTTGAATGGCGAGAAGTCGGGACCATTGAAGGCCTCGGCAACGCGGAGCAGGTCTGGATGGGCGTAGAGCCGGAGGGCCGCATCCGAGAATTGCAGTGACCCGGACAGCACCTGGGGAACCCACTCCGGAGCGTCCTCGGCTGCCGTCGGTTCGAACATCTTGAACGGATGCCGTCCGTTGTTCCTGCTGGTGCCACCCAACGGGTCGGACAACGGCCGGACCATGCCCATGCCGCCACCCAGGCCGTCGGCACCGAGCGCCGGCCGACCGTGACGATCGAGCTTGCCGCCAGGCTCGAGCGGGCTGCGTTCGAGGATTTCCAGCGCGTCGCGTTCGATGTCCGCCAGCTCGTCCTCCGACACGACGCCTTCGAAGATGTAGAAGCCGGTGCGCCAGTACGCCTCGACGATCTCCTCGTGCAGGTGGCCGGCGCCGTCGTAGCGGATCGGCCCTCGATTGCCGAGCGCCATCGCGCGCGCCTCACCCTCGGCTCGATACGCATCCATCGCGGCCTGCTGCTCGCCATAACCAAGAAAGGGGGTCGTCGGTTCAGCCATTGACACGGTCTCCTCGGAATCCTGATCGCCGCGTCACCTCAACATAGACCGGACCAGCCGCAGGCAGGGTGCGAATCTGCGACCGGGTCGGACCCCTCTTTCGCGTTCGATCGGCCTTCCTGTCGACTCGCTGCCGCCCCCTGGCTCTGTTGGCCTCGCGGCTTCCAGACCCATCATCCGGCGAGCGCAGCCGCCGGCAGGTCTCCCGGACCGAAGTCGGTCTTGCGCGTTGCGGTCCACACGGTGACCCGATCCCCGATCACCCGGTAGCCGCGGTCGATGTTCACGAGGGCCGTGTTCGCGTTGACGCCGATGAGCGTGACGTTGGTACCGATCACACGTCGCATCGTCGAGACGACGACCGATGGGACCTCGTCGAAGTGAGGGACGATGTGAACGCCCGGCCACAAACCGAACCCGCGGCGCGGCCGCGGCAGCCCGGCGAACAGCTCGCCTTGCACCATCGCCCCGGCACTGCATCCGGCGAGGAGCCCGCCCCGCCCCACGACCCCGACGATCGCCTGCCACGCCAGGCTCGATTCGAGCGTTGCGTACAGGTAGTTCGGCTTGCCCCCCGAGAGGTAGACGAAGTCGGCCGCGGCGATTCGTTCGGCGAGCCCCGGGTCGTTGGCGCTGGTTCGATCCCAGACACGTATCGGTTCTGCCTCGACACCCAACGCAGCGAAGTGTTCGACGCCGCGATGCATCCATTCGTCGATCTTGATGCTGCCTTCTCGTCCCGCGGCGGTTGGCAAACAGACCACCCGCGGCGGGGCATCGAACAGCTCGATGAGCTGTCGATCCACCCTTTCCATTGGCGGGAGGTATCCGCCGCTTCCTACGACTGCGAGCATGGCCGTTTCGGCGTCATGGTGCCGCACCGACAACGGGATCCGGCGCACCGGGCGCGGCCGAACATCCATCATCGGCCATGAAGGTCATTGGCCTCAGTCGGTCGATGACGCGTCACGTGGCGCTTCGACAACGACATGTGGTTGCCGTCGGGGTCACGCATCATGAACAGCAGCGGAGCGCCGGGGGTACGCATCGGCTCGGGATCGAGGTCGATGCCACCGATCGCGCTCAGTCGTTGATGCTCGCCGACCACATCAGCGGTCTCGACACCGATCGAGCCGCCTCCCGGCGCGCCGGCCATGGGTGGGGTCAGCGCAAGCCGCGCGTGCGAGCCGGGCGGTGCCACCTCCAGCCAACGCATCTCGCCGTGCTCGCCGAAGCGCGTGTCGGACCGCACCTCGAATCCGAGCTTCTCGGTGTAGAAGGCAAGGGTCGCGTCCTGGTCGGCGACCGTGAACATGGCGACGCCGATATCAGCCATCGTCGTTGGAGCTGATGTGTCATCGGCCATGGGTCCGCAGACTAGGCGATTGTGCGAACCTCGGCCGCCGGACCGACACCGGTGAGGGTCGGGATGATCGCTCAGCCGCCCGGAAACGATGGACGGTCACGTCGATCGGAAGGATTCGTAGGCCGCAACGTGCTTCTTGGGTGCCCGGATCCGCCACGACTCGGTGATGAGCTCGGTGGCTTCGTCGGTGTCGATGTGGTCGAGGCGGGCGAGCACGATCGGATGCCCGTCGTAGTGACTCGTGGTGAAGAACCGGTCCGGCGCCTCGTCGATGAGGGCCTGCTTGTCCTCCGGCGACTCGACCCACACCACGAGTGCCTCCGGATCGTCGCGGACCCACGTGAACATGCGTGGCCCACAACGCCACGAGGGTCGCCCACCGTAGGAAGGTCGTTCTTCGACGTGGGGCAGTCGCATGGCGATCCGCCGAATGTGATCGATCGTGATCATGGGCTCGGCTTCCGGGCGAGCGTGCCGGTGGCATCGGCGGTGCGCCGCCGGCACCCGGCGGCACCCGGCGCCGCCGAGTCGACCGTCAAGGCCGTCATCCCAGTTCACCGCCGTAGGTGCCGAAGCTCCAGACATTGCCCTCGGGATCGGTGACGCTGAACCCCCGACGCCCGGCGGGAACCGATCAGACCAGGCGGCCCTGTTCCAGGGTGAGGACCTGGTCGGCCCGCTCCAGGGCAACCCGGCGATGGGAGACCGCCAGCACCGTGACCCCGGCCCGGGACAGGTTCGACCACAGCTCGATCTCGGTTTCGACGTCGAGAGCGCTGGACAGGTCGTCCAGCACCAGCAGCTCGGGGTTCTGGACCAGGGCCCGAGCCGCCGCCACCCGTTGCCGCTGCCCGCCCGACAGCCGCAGCCCCCGAGGGCCGATCATGGTCCGGGCCCGATCCGGCATCTCGGCGATGTCGGTCTCGACCGCGGCCAGACGCAGGGCGCGGCTCACGTCATCGTCCTGGGCCGTACCGCCGAGGCGGATGTTGTCGGCTACCGAGTCCGACAGCAACTGGGGAACCTGGGACAGGAAGGCGGCCTGGGGTGGTACCAGGAAGGCGGCCCGATCCTCGATCGGCTCACCGTTCCACCGGACTTCACCGATGACCTCGGCCTGCCATGCCAATCCAAGGATGGCCCGCAGCAAGGTGCTCTTGCCGGCTCCGACCGGCCCGGTGACCACGGTGACCGACCCCCTGGGTATACGGAACGTCACGTCGTGGATGCCGGTCCGGCCGTCCGCCTCCCGGCCGTCACCGTGCCCGTTGCCCGACGGTGCGGGGTAGCGGGCGGTCAGTGATGCCACCGTCAACTCCTGTAGGGGGATGCGCTCGGCGTCGATCCGGACCGCGGTCGGGCGATCGAGACCCACCGGCAGGTGACGTTGCCGGGCCACCTGGGCTGCCGAGTGCCCGGCCACCAGCCGGCGCATGCCGTCGAAGGCGACCATCGCCTGCTTGTGGCGGGCGATGGTGCGGCCGATCATGCGTGGGAGGAAGCCGAGCCAGACCAGATAGGCGGCGAACAGCACCAGCTCGCCGGGGGTGAACGAACCGGCCACGATGGCGCCGGCCCCCACCATCAGCACCAGGGCCAGGCCGATGTCGGCCGTGCCGTTGCTGAACTCGTAGAGCCCCTCGTTGAGCAGCCGGTCCTTGACGGCGGTTCGGCGCCGTTCGTCCACCAGCTCCTTCAACCGGGCCAGGGACGAGGCCGTGGCGTTGTTGACCTTGACCGTGGTGGCGGCCGACAGGATGTCGCCCAGCAGCCCGGTGACCTCGGCCGTGGCCTGGCGGTCGGCTCGCCGGTACTGCTTGATCCTGGTGTCGAGCACCATGGTCACCAACGCCACCGCCACCATGGGAACCACCACAACCAGGGTGGCCGGCAGGTCGATGGTGGCCATGATGCTCAGGGCGATGGTGGTGTAGACCACGGCCCCGCTGACATCCAGCCAGGAGTCGACGAAGATGGCCACGTCGTGGGGGTCATCGCGAAAGTGGGTGACGGCGGCGCCGGCCGAACCGATCGGCTGTCCGGCTTCCGGTCCGCCGCTGGCCACCTGGGCCGCCAGCATGTTGCCCTGCATCAGCGAGCTCATGAGGGTCCACGACTTGGTGAAGGCCACGGCTCCGACATGGAGCACGGCCAGCCGGAACACCTCGGCCAGCCACATGAAACCGGCCATCCAATAGAGACGGCTGGTGTCGTTGTCGGTCAGGGCGTCGAAGGCCTGGCCCACGAACCAGCCGACGGCGGCCGGGGCGGCGAAGAACAGGATGAACATGGCATAACCCAGCCAGAACTCACGCTTCCGCTCCTGGCTGATCTCCCATGCCAGGGACCAGATGCCGCGCCGGCGGTAGTGGTCGGTGTCATCAGCGTCGATGTGGGCTGTCTCGTCCACAGCCGTCATGTCCTCACCTCCATCGCATCCTCGGTCTGTTCGGCCTCGGTCTGGTCGGCCTCGGTCGCCTCGACCTCCTCGACGTCCTCGAGAGCCAGGTCCAGCAGCCGGCGGTAACGGCCGGTGGTGTCGGCCTCCAGGTCGAGGCGGTCACCGTGCTCGACGATTCGGCCGTGATCCATGACCACGATCTCGTCCATGTCCCGGAGGGTCGACAGTCGATGGGCGATCACCACCGCGGTTCGTCCGGCCAGCAGCTCGACCATGGCCGCTTCGAGCCGATGCTCGGTCTCGGGATCGATGCGGGCCGTGGCCTCGTCCAGCACCACCAGGTCGGGCTGGCGCAGCCAAACCCGGGCCATGGCCAGCAGCTGGGCCTCGCCGGCCGACAGCCCCGACCCGGCGGCACCCAGCGGCTGTTGGATGCCGGCATCGGCCAGGTGGCCGAGACCGACCCGGCGGATGGCGGCCTCCACCTCGTCGTCGGTCGGGGTCGGATCGAACATGGTCACGTTGTCCCGAATCGAGCCGTGGACGAGCTGGACCTCCTGGGGGATAAGGGCCACCCGCCGGCGCAGCTCGTCCATTGGAATGTCGCCGATGGGCACACCGCCCAGGCGCACCTCGCCCGAGGAGGCCTCGACCAGGCGAAGGATGACCCTCGACAACGTGCTCTTGCCGCTGCCGGTTCGACCGACCACGCCAACCGATCGACCGGCGGCCAGGTGGAGATCGATGTCGATCAGCACCGGGTCATCGTCGCCGTAGTCGAAATCGACCCGGTCGAAGTCGACGGCCAGCGGTCCCGGCGGGGGAGAGGTTGCCCGATCGGTTCCGGCGGCGTCGATGATGGTGGGCTTTTCCGCCCGAAGCTTGGCCACTCGGACCATGGCCCCGCTGGCTTTCTGGATCAACTCGAAGCGGTCGATGATGGCCTCCAGCGGGCTGCGGATCTGCTGGGTGTATTGGAAGAGCACGAAGGCGGTCCCCAGGGTGATGGCCCCCGTTGACACCAGCCGGCCGCCGATGATCAGGGCCAGTGCCGCTCCGGTGACCACCGATCCCTGCAGTCCCCACCACAACCGGAGGAAGGCCTTCTCCTCTATCAACCTGGTGTCGTAGTTGAAGGTGGCGTCGTCAACGAACCGGGCCATGGCGTGGGCGCCGGCTCCGCTGGAGCGCAGGTCCTCGGCCGCTGTCAGCCGCTCCTCGATGCCGCCGTACAACCTGGCCCGGGCGCTCATGGTGTCCTCGGCTTCACCCACCGCCTGTCGCCGCATCCACACCATCACGATCACGCAGGCCAGCACGAACAGGCCGAGGCCGGCGCCCAACCGCCAGTCGAAAGCGGCCAGAATGACCAGGGTCCCGGCAATGGTGAGTGCCGCCCCGCCGAAGGCGGCCACCACCTGGCCCAGGAAATCGGACACCGAGGTCACGTCACCGTCGATGCGCTGGATCAGTTCCCCCGGGGTATGGGTGCGATGGAACTCGTGGTCCAGGCCGAGCACGTGGTCGGTCATCTCGAGCCGTAGCTGGTTGGCGGTTCGCCACGCCAGCACGGTGGCGTAGCCCGAGGCCGCCACCGCTGTCACCTGTCCGACCACGGCCACTGCGATGAGGGCCAAGCCAAGTTGCACGATGTCGGAGGCCGGCGCCCCCTCGAGGGCCAGGTCGACAGCCCGGCCGACCAGGAGGGGACCGACCAGTGGCAGCAGTGACCGCAGGGTCACGGCGAGCGCGAGGATCAGGTACCGCCTCCGGTTGGGGCGGACCAGATCAATCAGAGCGCGCCAGGGATCGGTGGCCGACGACATGGTTCCATGCTCTCATCATCGGCCAGAGGTGTGCCGGGAATTTCCGCCGACCGATCCAATATTTTCTCCAACTATTGCGATCTTTTTGCTTGTATGGCGAACTGGTGTGCGTTATGATGGGTGTGTCTTCCCCACGGAAATCGGTTCCTTGTGCCCGTTCGGGCCGGTGGGGTTATGGACACACTCGATACATCATCATCACAGCAGGATGTGACACTCAGCCTTGAGCTGTTGGCGGGCGACGTCGCTCGGTTCGATGTCGGCGGGTTGGATGCCGGGGGTGTGGTCAGGTTGTTGGCCACGGTTCGAGACGCTCAGCGGGCCTTGGATGGGCTGGTGGTGCGGCTCGGGTTACGGGCCGGCGAGCTGGCCGAGTCCGGCGACGGGGGCGATGCCCGGGAGGTCCTGGTCCGAGGTGTTCGGGGCTGCACGGCCCGGCGCGAGACGGCCCGTGTGCGGGTGGCGTTCCGTTGGCCGGTAGTGGCCGATGCGTTGAGCCGGGGTACGATCTCGGCCGATCACGTCGATTCGCTGGCCCGCCGGCTCTCCGGGTTGACCGACGAGCAACAGGCGCTCGTCGATGTGGATGGCCTGGTCGACCGGGGGTGCCGGTTGCCGGCCGACACCTTCGATGCGGTGGTGAAGCAGGCCGTTGATGACATCCGAGGCGACGGCGGTCTCAGGGACACCCAGCAGCGGCGGGCAGCGTCGGAGTTCCGGCACTGGTACGACGAACAAGACGGCATGGGCCGGTTCCGAGGAGCGTTGGACCCGGAACGCTACGAAGGCTTCGTGGCTGCTATCGAAGCCCACATGAACACGATTGCTGCCCAGGACTCCGAGCCGGTGACCAAAGACGCGAACCTGGCCGCCCGGGCCTTGCACGAACTGGTCACCGCCCAACGGCCCGGTGGACGGCCGGTCCCGGCTGCCGGGTTCGTCATCGATTATCAGAGTCTGACCGGTGGTCGTCTTCACGATGACGCGGTATGCGAGACCGTCGACGGTCGTGACCTGCCGGTCGAGTCGGTGGGGCGCCTGCTGTGCGATGCGGTGTTGCGCCGCATCGTGTTGGACGACCGGGGGGTACCGATCAACGTGGGCCGCCGGTACCGGACCGCCACCGACTCTCAATGGGCCGCCATCAAAGCCATCTACACGACCTGCGGGTGGGACTGCTGCGACCGCCCCACTACTTGGTGCCAGCTCCATCACATCCACGAATGGGAGCGTGGAGGGTCTACGGATTTCGGGAACCTGGTGCCGCTCTGCAGCCACCATCACCACCTCGTCCACGAAGGCGGGTGGACGGTTCGGCTCCAACCCGACCGACGGCTTGAAATCCATCGACCCGACGGCACACTCCACGCCATCACCCCACCACCAACCAGAACGACAGTGCAACGTGAATAGGGGGCGGCCGGATCAGGGCATCTGTCAGCCGGGGCGAGATCCTGGAAGACAGGTGGGCGGCGGGACACCGCAGCCCGGCAACCGGTCGCGTTCGACCGGTTGGGACATCCGGCTCTCGCTCGACGGTCGGGCCGGACCTACGATGTCGTCAGACAATCGAACAGGCCGGCAGCAGGTTGGAGTGTGGCCATGAGCGCTGAAAATCTGGGAACCCACTTGGAGCTGTACTGGATTCCGCTCGGGGCCGGAACCCCGGTCGTCCAGGTAAGTGGTCGGATCTACGAGTTCATCTACGCCACCGCTCATCGCCGGCGCCGCCACAGCCTCTATCATGCCGCCCTGATCGCAACCATCGATGGTGAGGCTACGATCATCGAGTCCGCCCCGGTTCCCGACGACAATGGACGCGAGGCCAGGGGAGTGGTGGGGATGGGCGCGGTCGGCAGCAAGTGGTTGGGCCCGATCCGCATCTTTCGCTATGAGGTTCGGCGATGGACCAACGGCGTCATTCCCGACCTGACCTATGCCGTGGACAGCCCGGTGCGACTCGCCGACGATGCCGTCTCCATTCGGAATGCGCTGCAATGGGTGGAGCAGGTCCCAACACCGGTCTGGGGCAGGGACGAGCTTGGTACCGGGGACATGTGGAACTCGAACTCGGTCATCTCCTGGACACTGAGTAGAGCGGGACTGGCCACCCCCGGACTTGGACCACCACCGGGTGGTCGGGCCCCGGGATGGGACGCCGGCCTTCGAGTTGCCGACGATCAGTCCACAACCTCGTGCTAGCGTCATCTTCAATGGTGGCAATCCTCGAGGCGGTCGATCTCCGCAAGACGTATCGCAAGTTCCGGGCCGATGACGTGGTCGCGTTGCGCGGCCTGAACCTGAGCATCGGCTCACCGGGTGCGGTGCATGGCTTCCTCGGTCCCAACGGGTCGGGCAAGACCACAGCCATCCGATGCCTACTGGGGTTGATCCGACCGACCGGGGGCGATGTACGGCTGTTCGGGGTCGACTCGACCACCGCGCTCCATCAGGTGGTGGACCGGGTCGGGGCGATCGTCGAGAACCCGAAGATGTTCCCCAACTTCTCCGGTCGCCGCAATCTCAGCCTGCTGGCCAAGGCCAAGGGTCTACCGTCGAATTCGGTGGATCGGGTGCTGGAGACCGTGGGCTTGGCCGATCGGGGCGACGACAGCTTCGCCGGCTACTCCCTGGGCATGAAGCAGCGCCTGGCTCTCGCCGCCGCCCTGCTCAAGGATCCCGAACTCCTCATCCTCGACGAACCGGCCAACGGGCTGGACCCGGCCGGAATCGCCGAGATCCGCACCCTGATCCGCACCCTGTCGGGGGAGGGCAAGACCGTCCTGGTTTCCAGCCATCAGCTGTCGGAGATCGAGCAGGTCTGCACCGAGGCCACCATCATCGCCAACGGTGCGGTGGTCGAATCGGGTTCGCTCGACGACATCCGGGCCAAGCACGGCACCCCGGCGGTGATCGTCACCATCGACGATGCCGCCGGCGCGGCCCGGGCTCTGACCGAGGCCGGCCTGAATGTCACCCAGCGGGGTAACCACCGTGAGTTGACGGTCGAGATCCAACCTCATCGGGCCGCCGAGGTCAACCGGCTGCTGGCCGATCGGGGCCTCTACCTGTCAGGGCTGCGCTCGGATGCAGTCACCCTGGAGTCGGCCTTTTTCACACTGACATCGGGCCAGTCGGCCGGTACTCCGCCGCCCCCGCAAGCGATGGCCCCGTCACCATCGCCGACCGGTTCGCCCCCGCCTCCCGGTACTCCGCCGGCCCCGCCGCCGCCGGCCCCCGCCTCTCCCGAGGTGCCGTCGTGATCCCGCTGCTCAACGCCGAGACCCAGCGGTACGTGAATCGCCGGGTGACCCTGTTCTTTCCGTTGACCCTGGCGCTGCTCATCGTGGCCGGTGTGACCATTGCCTACTTCGTGATCACCTCCCAGGACGACTCGGTCGATTTCGTGAACGACATCGCCTTCGGCCCCTCGGTGGCAGACCAACCCGGGGCGTCCAACGTGCTCGGCCCCCTCGGCTTCCTGCTGCCGATCATGGCCTACACGCTCGGGGCCTCGTTCTACGGCGCCGACCAGAAGGCCGGGGTGATCGAGCTCCTGGCCACCTGGGAACCCCGTCGTCTACGACTGCTGGCCTCTCGGGCCATCGGTGGTTCGATGGTGTCCATCGTGCTCGGCATGCTGGTCAGCGCCGTGTCGGTCGCCGCGTTCTACGTGCTGTCGGCCACGACCGGTACCACCGATGGGATGACGGGGGAGCGGTGGTGGTGGATCACCATGGCCGTGTTCCGTACCGGCCTGCTGTGCGCCGCCTTTTTCCTGTTCGGACTGGCCCTCACCGTGCTGGCCAACAACTCGGTGGCCTCGATCATCTCGTTCGTCATCTACGCCTTCGTGGTCGAGAACATCCTGCAGATCTTCGTGGGCTGGCTGGCACCGTGGCTCCCTATGGCCAATGCAGGAGCGTTCAGCGCCGGGGTCGACATGCAGACCGTCACCCTCGACACACTCGAGGAACCGACCAGCCACCACGGGTGGCTCGTGGCCGGTCTGGTCGTACTGGCCTACCCGGTGGTCGCCTACATCGCAGCCGCCGCCGTCTTCAACCGCCGCGACATCACCTGAGGGCCATCACCGGACCTTCGGCTCTAGCCGATGGCGGCGGCAGGAGTGAGGCTGGTGACGTGGACCGGCCCATCGTCGAGATCGACGGACTGACGAAGCACTACGGAACGGTGGCCGCTCTCGATGGACTGAGTCTCTCGGTTGCGAGGGGGTCCATTTTCGGATTCCTGGGGACAAATGGTGCCGGCAAGACGACGACCATCAACATCCTGCTCGGTCTGGTCGAGCCCAGCGACGGCACGGCGTCGGTCCTGGGGTTCGATGTGGTCGACGAGTCGGACGAGATTCGAACCCGGGTCGGGGCCCTGCTGGACGAGACCGGCCTGTACGAGCAGATGTCGGCCTACGAGAATCTGTGGTTCTACGCCCGGGCCTGGAGACTACCGAAGGAACAGGCGGAGGCAAGGGTCAAGCGGGCGCTGTCCGATCTGGGGCTGTGGGATCGGCGTCACGATCTGACCGGGTCGTGGAGCAGGGGAATGCAGCAACGCCTGGCCCTGGCTCGGGCAAGGCTTCACGAGCCCCAGCTGTTGTTCCTCGACGAGCCGACCGCCGGCCCGACGTCGTCTCCTGTGTGAACGAGAATGGGCGGCTGAGGCTGAGAATGACCACACCCGATCCCTCCGCCGTGGTGGCCGACCTGGTGGCCGACGGAGTCGCCATTCACGAGGTGCGTCGCGGCACCCATCTGGAGGACGCCTTCCTCGAACTGGTGCGGGAGGGCTCATGATCACCGATACGGGGACCGTCATGTGGAAGGAGTGGAAGAGCCTTTTCCGCCAACCGGGTAGTCGCCTCCGAATGGCCCTCACCGTTCTCGTGCCCCTCGGCTACTTCGGCATCATTTCACCCCTCCAGGCGGGAACGAGGTTCGTCGACGGAGCCGAACCCTGGTTCATCGCCGTCGTGCTTCCCCTGCTCACCGTGATCAGTGACCGCCCCCGATTCGTTCGCCGGTGAGCGGGACGCAAGACGCTGCGAACCCTGCTGGCCAGCACGCTGTCGGACTCCGCCATTCTGTGGGCCAAGGTCGGGTTCGCCGTGCTGCTGGGCATGGCCATGATGATCGCCACCCTGGTTCTGGCCCTGGCCGTGGTCAATCTGTTCACCGACACCGCCGGGGTGGCGGTGATCGGGGCCGCTCGACTGGCCTACATGATCGGTGTCTCGCTGCTGCTGTCGGCGATGGCCGCCGGGGCCGCCGTCCTCATCTCCCTGCGGGCCCAGACCGTTCAGCAAGCCCAGCAGACGCTGGCCGCCGTCTTCTTCCTGATCCCCAGCGTGCTCGGTCCGGTGCTGTTGATCACCTCGGGCGACGGAGAGTCGGGCCCGGTGGTGGCCTTCTTCGACTGGTTGGGAACGACCTCGGGACGACTCACGGTTGTCGTCGTGCTGGCCGTGCTGGCCGCCATCCTGCTGACGGCGGCCCGGGTCGGTTTTCCGCCGTACCAGACTCGTGTCCTAGCGCCGCAGTAGGGTCGTCGCGATCGAGCGCCATGCCCCAATTCGATCACACGTCCGCCGTCACGCCACCAGCCCGGCCCCGGCCGATGGCACGGTGGGGTAGAGGCGGACCGGATCCACCGGTGGCTGCTCGGCCGGGGGTTCGTAGCGCTCCAGTAGCTCATGGCAGAACGCCTCGACCTTGTCGGCGGCAACCAGGGCGATGGCGCCGCCGGCGAACCCGCCACCGGTCATCCGGGCCCCGAAGCAACCGGTGCAGTCCCGGGCCGTCTTGGAGATGGCGTCCAGCGCCGGTCCCGACACCTGGTAGTCGTACTGCAGGCTGTGATGACTGCCGTTCATGAGCAGCCCGAGCGTCGACAGGTCGTCGGCCCGCAACGCCTCGACCGCGGCCAGGGTACGAGCGTTCTCGGTCACCACATGGCGGGTCCGGGCCTGGAGCACCGGGTCGTCCAGCCGGTCGATGTCGTCCAGGGTGGCGTCCCGCAGCGAGTCGTAGCCCAGCGCCTTGGCCGCCGCCATACAGGACGCCTGGCGATCGGCGTAGGCCGACTCCACCAGCTCCCGCCGCGTGCCGGTGTCGAGCACCACGATCACGGCGTCGCCGGGGAACGGAACCAGGGTGATGGTGAGGTCGGCGCAGTCGATGAGGGTGGCATGCCCGGCCACCGACCCGATCGACGCCAGCTGGTCCAGCATCCCGCTGGGCAGGCCCATGATCTCGTTCTCCACCCGCTGACCGAGGCGGGCCAGCTCCGTCGGCTCCACTGCGACCCCGGCCAGGGCACCGAACACCAGCCCCGACGCCACCTCCAGCGCCGCCGACGACGAAAGGCTCGCTCCGGCCGGGATGTCGGTGGCGATGGTGCCACGCCACGGCCCGATCTCGTAGCCGGCATCGGCCAGCATCACTCCGGTTCCGTGCACGTAGCGGGCCCAGGTCACGGTGTGGGCCGGGTCGTCGGACAACGCGAACCGGGCCTGCCCGAAACCTTCGGAGTGGACCTCCATGGTCGAGCCGGCCCGGTCACCGGTGCTGTCGTGCAACGGGGAGGCGGCGATGACGGTGTCGAAGGGCAGCGCCATCGGCAGCACATAGCCGTTGTTGTAGTCGGTGTGTTCGCCGATCAGATTCACCCGGCCCGGAGCCCGGGCCACCACCTGCGGCGATTCACCGAAGCTGTCTCGAAAGGCGGCCACTGCCCGGTCTTGTGCGGTCACGACACCAGTGTGGCAGCGTGACTCGCCACACCTGAACTTTGAGCCCCCCACAACCCACCATCAGTCGAACTTTGAGCAGCCTACGACCCGTTTGAGGGTCGGCCGGCGCTCAAAGTTCGTGTGTGGTGGGGCTAGAGCCCGAGTTCTGCCATCAGGGTTGCTTTGGGCTTGGCCCCCACGATCGACTTGGTGACCTCACCATTGTGGAAGACCAGCATGGTGGGGATACTCATCACCCCGTACTTCTGAGCGATCGACGGATTCTCGTCGACGTTGAGCTTGGTGATCTTCACCTTGCCCACCTGCTCGGTGGCGATCTCGTCGAGGATGGGGGCCACCATCTTGCACGGGCCGCACCATTCGGCCCAGAAGTCGACCACGACCGGTTCGGCCGTGGCGCCGATCACCTCGTCGAAGGTGGCTGCGGTCAGGTTGGTTACATTCTCGGACATTGAGGGGGAACCTCCGTAGTTGTGCCCTGGTCAGTCTCGAAAGGGGGTCAAATGGGGGAAAGGGAGAGGGGGACAGATGGGTCTAGTGACGGCAAGAGAGACAACCAACCGGCTCGATCGGCTATTCCCACCCGGGCCGCCGGCCAAACCGGCCGTGCCGGTGTCAACAGGGCTCAGTCGTCGTGCTCTTCCAGCCAGCGCTCGGAGTCGATGGCCGCCTTGCATCCGGACCCGGCGGCGGTGATGGCCTGACGGTAGTAGTCGTCGATCACGTCACCGCAGGCGAAGACACCCTCGACGTTGGTCCTGGTGCTGACACCCTGGGTGACGAGGTAGCCGTTGTCCTTCATGTCGAGCTGACCCTTGAACAGGTCGGTGTTGGGTCGGTGGCCGATGGCCACGAACATGCCGGTGAACGGCATCTCGGTCTGCTCGCCGGTCTGGTTGTTCTCGACGATCAGACCCTGAAGCTGCTGCTCCCCGACGAGCCCCTTGACCTCGCTGTTCCACAGGAACTTGATCTTGTCGTTGGCGAAGGCCCGGTCCTGCATGATCTGGGATGCCCGCAGCTCGTCCCGGCGGTGGATGATGGTGACCGACGAGGCGAACTTGGTGAGGAAGGTGGCCTCCTCGATGGCCGAGTCGCCGCCGCCGACGACGGCGATGTCCTGATCTCGGAAGAAGAAGCCGTCGCAGGTGGCGCAGGTCGAGACGCCGTGGCCGGTCAGCCTGGTCTCGTTGGGTAGGCCGAGCATGAGGGCCTCGGCTCCGGTTGACACGATGACCGTCTTGGCCCGGTAGGTGGGTTCATCGGCGTTGGGATCGCCGACCCAGATCTTGAACGGCCGCTCGGAGAAGTCGACCCTGGATGCCTTGACCGTTTCGTACTTCGCCCCGAACCGGGCGGCCTGGGCCCGGAAGTTGATCATGAGCTCGGGGCCCATGATGCCGTCGGGGAACCCGGGGTAGTTCTCGACCTCGGTGGTCAACATGAGCTGGCCCCCGGGCTGGTCGCCGGTGGACGATGGCTCGCCCTCGAGCACGAGCGGCGCCAGCGAGGCCCGGGCGGCGTAGATGGCGGCGGTCAGCCCGGCCGGGCCGCTGCCGATGATGACGACGTCGTGAATGGATGAGGTGTCTGGGGATGCCATGGTTCTGCTTCCTGGACCTTGTGATGCCGATCGGGTGCGTCCCGATCAGCCTTCCTTCTTACTCCAGAGAATCGCGCCGGCGATCACGAATATTCCGCCCAGGATGTAGTACGCAAGCCAGGCTTCACCGGCCTCCACGAACGGCAGGTAGCCGGTGATCGTCACCAGCAGACGAATCAGGATCACCAGCACCAGCACGGCCAGCACCAAGGCGATCAGGCCCATGGCCAGGGCGTAGACCGCGGTGCGGGAGGCGACCAGGGCCTTGCCGGTCGTGGCGTCACGAACCGTGCCCACATAGTGCACGACCGTGGCCGTTGCCTTGGCCGGCCAGTCCTCGTCAACCGGGGCTGCCGCCGCGTTGCCGGCGACCGTGTCGGGTATGCGCTCGTTACCGGGAATCACCCTGTCGAGCCTAGCGGTTGAGCGGCTGTTCCCGCTGGTGGACGGGCCGAACGGGCCCGTCGCTGAGACATTAGGGACACGGTGCGGGGAGGGTGTGGGCCTCCGGCTCGTCGAACCGGGTGAAGGTGCACCCATAGTTGTCGGCCGCAACCGCGGCGGGGTCGAGGATCACGTCACCGTCGGGTCGGGGTCCACCCTCGGCCCAGGCGATCAGATCCGACATACCCTCGATCAGCTCGCCCGAGGTGAAGCCGCAGTGGTCGACACCCCGGATTGCCCGCTGGACCAGCATGTCGCTCTTGCCCCGGGTGGCCACGTCCTTGGCGTACTCGATCTCATTGTGGAACGGCACGAACAGGTCACCCAGATTGTGTAGGGTCAGCACCGGCATCCTCAGATCGCCGTTCACCGAGGGCGGGTTGGCCAGCCCCTGGCGCACCCGGCCCTGGGGGTCGGGCTCCACCCGGACGATGTCGGCGTTGAGCCGGGCCTCGACGTCGCTGATGGCGGGGTCGAGGTCGACCTGGTAGACGACGTCGGTATTGTCCAACACCACACCGGGCCGCTCGGCGATCGTGCCGTCACCGGTGCCCAGGTCCCACAGGAAGTTGCCCAGCACACCGCCGCTGGGGATGGAGAACCAGAAGGTGAAGGCCTCGTCGAAGTTGGGCCGGTCACCACCGCTGCGGAGCTCCACCAGCTGCTTGAACTGCTCGCCCGACTCGGTCAGGGGCAGGTCCGGGAAGAGGAACCAGTTGCCGGGGTCGGGTGTGGTGCCGAGGGCGGCCTTGATCTCGGGCACGGTGTCGGAGATGTAGTCGTCGCCCACCGGGAACTGCGATTGGCCCAGGGCCAGCTGCTGACCGGCCACGTTGACGTCGAGGAAGTAGTCGAACAGCTCGTAGTCACCGACCACACCACACAGGGGCATGGCCCCGGAGTAGGTGTTGCCGTAGCGTTCGGCCGAGACGGCGGCGATATGGCCGCCCATGGAGTACCCGGCGATGTAGACACTGTCGGGCCTGCCCACCTTGCCGTTGAAGAACCGGGACAGGGCGTGGGTGTCCTTCACCCCCTGGGACACGTTGTAGCCGTTCTTGGAGTAGGTGGAGGCGGCCCAGGCGTAGCCCTCGTCCAGCATCCAGCGGCGGAAGCCGTCGGGGAACTCGCTGTCGTTGAAGAAGAGCCGCTCGCCCTCGCCCCGGAAGCCATGGGTCCACATGATGAGGTCGCCGTTCCAATTGTCGGGCACCTCGATGCGGTAGCCGGCCTTGTTGTGCACGCCCCACAGCTGGGTGGCCGAGGTGCCGTCCAGCGGTTGGAACGGAAGTGTCGACTCATCCAGCACGTACTTGGGCTTGGCTGCCGACGAGGTCGAGGGAGCCAGGGTCAGGGTCATGAGCACGAGGGCGGCGGCCAGCGCCACCACCCGTGGTGTGCGGGGGGACCGTACGCGGGCACGACGAAACGGAAAGGGGAGCTTGGTCATTTTGGACGATCTCTCGTGGGCGATTGGAAACGGTGAATCCTCAGTGACGCCGGTATAGCTGAAAATGGTCACGTGCACCAAAGTGTCCAACCTTGGACATTTTGCGCACTATGTATCTAGACTGACCGACTGTGTCCTTCCCCTGATCGGACGAGGGCACAATCACCAATGGCGGAAGGGCGTTCCACTCATCGTGACCATCTACCACCGCGCTCCCACCGGGGGCGCCGCCCGTCTCGCCCCTGATCGAACTGCGACTCTCGGTCCATCGCCCCTTGCCGGCATGGGCCGGCTTGGTCGCACCGCTGCTGCCCGGTTTCGCGCCGTACCGCCGGGCGTGCTCTATCCCCAACTCTTTCTTGGGATCGGCTGGTTGCGGGCGGCGGTCGCCCACGGCCTGGAGGTGGGCTGGTGGAATGGCGAGGAGGTGGCCGGGTTCGCCGCCGGCCAGCTGACCGAGGCCCTGCCGTTCTACCGTCCCTTCCTCGAACACGTGGTCCCGACCATGGCGATCCCGGTGGCCGTGATCGTGATCGTGGCCCAGTTCGCGGTGGGCCTGGCTTTGCTGGTCAACCATCGCCCGGTGGCCTTCGCCCTTGCCGGGGCGTTCCTGAATCTGCACTTCATGGCCGCCGGTAGGGTCAACCCCTCGGTGTTCTACATCGTGTTGGCCATGGCCGTGGTGCTGTGGAGACCGGTCACGAACCTGTCGAAGGACCGATCCCACAACTTCGCCACCCGATCCACCGTCGTTGCCGCCGTCGTGGCTCTGGTGTGCCTTCCCTTCGCCCGCACCTTGCAGCCGTCGGCCGTCATCGAGGATCCGGCCCTGGTCCTGGTTTGCCTGTCGGTGTTGCTGGCGGGGTCGGCCTGGATCGTCCACAGCCAGAACAGCGAGCCGGGACCGGTGGCGGTGACCGGGGCTCATTCGTCGAGTGGCGCCGGGCCCATCGGCCGGCTCGACGGTACCATCGTGGCCGGTCCGGCCTCGAACGGCGATGCCGCTTTGTCGCCCGTCGACGACGGGTCGGCCGATCTCGGCTGGTATTCGGTTCGCTGCCATTTCCGGTTCGACGCCACGTCGTACGAGGAGCGCATCACGGTGTGGCGGGCTGCCGGCTTCGCCGATGCCATCGCTCAGGCCGAGACCGAAGCCCACCGGTACGCGGCGTCGATCGGGGGCGAGTACCTGGAATCGTGCGACTGCTATCACCTGACATCGGCACCGATGGCGGTCGAGCAGGGTTTCGAGCTGTACTCGCTGGTGCGCGGCAGTGACCTCGATCCCGACACCTACCTCCACACCTTCTTCTTCACCGGCGGCGAGCGCAGCTCCACCGTCTGAGCGACTTCTCGGCGCTCCGGCCCCGCCGTTAGCATGGCCTCATGGCTGATGGGTCCGGTTCTGCGTCCGCATCCTCCACCTCTTCCCTGTCCGAGGTCGATGTGGAGACCGAGGTGGCGGACTGGATCGACGACCACTGGGATCCGGATCTGACCCTGGGGGAGTGGTGGCAGGCCATGGCCGACGCCGGGCTGTCGCATCCCATCCTGTCGCCCGACGCCGGCGGGCGGGGCTGGAGCCAGTCGATGGCCGGTCGGGCCATGAAGGTGATGGCCGACCGCAATGTGGTCGGTCCGCCCCCCGGGTTGGGCACCATGCTGGCCGCCCCGACCATCGCCGATCATGGCACCCGGGAGCAGATCGAGCGCTTCATCCCGCCCATCCTCAACGGCCGCCACGCCTGGTGCCAGCTGTTCTCCGAACCGGTGGCCGGCTCCGACCTGGCCGGACTGCAGACCCGGGCCGATGCCGACGGTGACGAGTGGCGGGTGTCGGGCCAGAAGGTGTGGACCTCCCAGGGCCACTACGCCGACTTCGGCCTGCTGGTAGCCCGCACCGACCCCGAGCTGCCCAAGCACAAGGGCATGTCGTATTTCGCCATGGTCATGGATCAGCCCGGGGTCGAGGTCCGGCCGCTGAAGGAGATGACGGGCCGGACCTTCTTCAGCGAGGTGTTCCTGGACGGGGCGGTGGTCTCGTCGGCTGACATGATCGGGGCCCGGGGTGACGGCTGGCGGGTGGCCAACACCACCCTGACCTATGAGCGGACCAGCATCGGCGCCGGCTCGTCCGGGGTGACGATCGCCGCCCCCGGGTCACGGGCCGACAACTTCGACCGTACCGTCGGCTCGATCATCGAGGCCGCGGCCCGGCGCAGGGCCGGCGGTCATGCCCCGGGGCCGGGCATGAAGCTGTATCACCGCTGGGTCGATCTGGCCCGCAAGCTGGGTCGCACCGACGATCCCGTGCTGCGGCAGGAGATCATGGAGCTCTACACCCTGTTGTGGGTCAACCGCATGAACCTTCAGCGGGCCCGGGTGCGGGACCAGCGCACCGGGGGCGAGCCCAACATCGCCAAGCTGTTCGACGCCGAGATCCACCGCCGGTTCCGTGACGTGATCCTGCGCATCGTCCAGGCCGACGGCATGCTGGCCGGTGAGTCGTCGGCCACCGACCCGGTCATCGCCTCGTTCGTGCTCCACGCCCAGGCCCCCGCCATCTACGGCGGCACCGACCAGATCCAGCGCAACATCCTGGGCGAGCGGGTGCTGGGGTTGGGTCGGGAACCGGGCCCTGATCGCAACACCCCGTTCAGCGAGCTGCCGAAGAACGTGTAGCGGGGTTGGGCCGGGCATCGGTCATTCGATCAGACAACGAGTCTTGTGAGAAGGTGGTTCATCGCAGCATCAACCAAACCGGTTGTGGTCAGTCGGCTCCGCTCTGGTGGTCGTAGTTGCGGACCACCATTGCCGACGCCGGCAGCATGCCGAGGCGGGCATAGAACGGCTGGACGTCGTGATCGCACGTGAGATCGACCGAATACAGGTGACCGAGGCTCCCGAGCATCCGCCGGGTGAGCTCAGACCGTGTGGGACTGCTCGAGGATGAGGGAGTACGGTCTCGGCGCTCGGCGGGTCGGGCCAACCGACGAAGAAGCCAGAAAGAGCATCGGCTGTGATCCCAGCCGGGTCGTCGGTGTACTCGATGCGGGCGGTCAATTGACGCGAATCTTCCCGTCGGCCCACAGGGGCTTGCGCAGAACGACCTTCTTGATCTCGACAGTGGCCCGGCCGTCGTCCTGCTTCTCGATGACGATCTCGTTCACAGTGACTGGTGGTCTCCCTCCCGGCGTCCACCGGCGCCGGTGCTGCGAGCATAGTCCACTGCGACGTCGGTCTCCATTGGTTTGATCCAACTGCCGCCTACTTTGGCCGCACCGGCGGATCCTCGGAATCGATCTCTGACGCCCACGTAGGCGCGGCTCCTTGGTGGGAACGCCCGCTCGATGTGCGGCAGAATGGGCTTGTGCGAGTGTCGATCGTCGGGTTCAACCTCCCTGGCCGAGAGTTCTGCCAACCTGACGGTTCAGGGATGTCCAACGTCCACGTTGGTGTCCAGCTCCGACGTGAACCCGTCGACCTCGTACGGGCTGACGGCGCTGAGGCTCGTTGGGATCTCGACGTCGATGTGATCGAACACGACGGGGAACTCGACTTTCGTGGCCCTGTCGTGCAGGGCCGGCGCGGCGATCGGTTCGTCTATCTGACGTGGGGCGAGGTCGACACCGTTGGTGGGTTCGAGATGTTCCGTCGAGCCAAGCTGATGCTCAACCGAATCGATCCCAGCGTCGTGCAAGCAGCGCTCGAGGCGACGAGGCTGATGGCGCGCGTCGACCTGACGGGCAGCGACGGCGGCCCACGCTGCGCCCGTGTCGACCCTCCCGCTATCGAGTGGTCAGTACCGAGCGCCTGACCCCAGCAAGGGGATTCCCTCCTCCCGGCACACACCACCCAGGTAAGCCGCTATCGGCCAGCCGCTGAGTCTCGGTTCGGATTGTGGAGCCGTCTCCTTGCGGGAGCACCTCCGCCTTTGTCTTTACAAATAGGTCAAAAGTAGCTTGTGGTTCGTACATACGTTTGCTACAATGGCGACATGAGGGAAGGCGGGTTTCCACCAGAGAGCCACAGCGACGATCTGACGGCGTTGAAGGCCGCGCTCGATGGGGTGGCCGCCGTTCCAGTGTCCTGCCTTGCTGTGACCGAACTGGCGGATCGGGCCTGTGAGTTGCAGCGGCTGTCCTCCCAACTCGACGCCATTCGGGCCGCCACGATGGCGGCCGTCGAATCGGCGGCCGAGGGGCCGGGGGTGCTTCGGGAACTCGGGTTCCGCACGGCGCCCCAGATGGTGGCGGCCAGGACCGGGGCCAAGGTGGACGATGTCCGCCCGGTGGCCAAGGCCGGGAGCTGGCTTGTCGACTTTCCCATCTTCGCCCGGGCCTTCGCCGACGGCATCCTCACCTTGCGCCACGTGCGTGATCTGAAGGCGCTCGACAAGCCCCGCACCCGCCATGGGTTGCTGAAGGCCCAGGGCTACCTGGTCGAGCTGGCCCATCACAGTGACTACCGCACCTTCTCCCAGGGTCTCACCTATTGGCTCAACGCAGCAGATCCCGACGGCGACGAGCCCAGGGAGCAGGTGGCCAAGACCGGCTGCACCATGACCCGGCACAGCGACGGCTCGGTATCCGGCAAGTTTTTCCTTGATCCATTGTCGGCTTCAGCCGTCGGTACCGCCCTCGAAGACGAAGCGCAGCGCCTCTTCAACCAACAGACCGAAGAACACGGCCGGGCCGACACCCCTCGTCAGCGCAGGGGCCAGGCTCTGGTCGGTCTCATGATCAAGGGCGCCGGCATTCCCGGCTCGGCCACCACCACCCCGCTGGTCAACCTGGTCATGGGGTGGGAGCTGTTCCAGAGTCTCATCGAGCGGCTCGACGACCCCACCATCCAGCCGGTCGAGGTCGACGTAAAGGATCCGAACCGGCGGTGCGAACTGATCGACGGCACGCCGATCCACCCCAACCTCGCCCTCATGGCCATGGCGGTGGCCGAGTTCAAGCGAATCGTGCTCGACACCAAGTCCAAGGCGATCGACGTCTCGGTCAAAGCCCGAGGGTTCCCACCATGGATGAAGGAGGTCTTGTTGGTCGAAGGCAGAGGAAGATGTGGCAGCCCCGCCTGTGACGCCCCGCTCCCCTCGTTGCAGGCCGATCACGTCAAGCCGCATTCGAAGGGTGGGCAGACAATCCTTGCCAACGGCCAGATCCTCGACGATGTTTGCCGCAGGCAAACTCGGGTTTGCCGTGCGGCCGCACGGCAATACTGTGACCCTCACAACAAGTGGAAGCGAGACTTCCACCAGGACGCGGCGTAGGGAAAGCCGCAGTCGCTAGGGGAAGAGGGATGCCGTGAAGCTGGAAGCCGTGCAAGAAACCGTGGTGGAGTGGCCGCCCCGTCCACCGCCGGCAGCCAGGTGTCGACCAGTTGGAAGGCGTCCGGGACGGCCAAGGGCGGTCTTTCCATCACCCTCGGCCCCATCACCGGGGGAGCGGCAGCCAAGTACACGGTCGCCACCTCCGACACGATGACCCACGATCCGGCACCGCTCTGGCCGGTCACCTGGTCCTGCCGGTGTGGAAGGAGGTCACGATGGTCGTTCCCCCCGGCGGCTACGAGGCGTTCCCCGTGGCCGACTACTGGCCCGACCCCGACCGCCCCCACGGGTTCGAAGAGGTGGCTGTCGAACCGTCCACGCTCATCCCGGCGGGCCCGAACGCCACCCCGCTGAAATCGGCCGGCCGGCTGGAGGGTGAGCGCAGTCGAGAGGTCGAGTACACCACCAGCATCGGCCTCGAGGTCGGCGGCGGCGAGTCGGACTTCACGATGGGAGCGACCGCCGAACTGGTCTGGTCGGTCACGGTGGCCGGCACCTGGAAACTGGCGGCCGGCGACTACCGGCTGGCCTGGCTTGATGACCCGCCGGGGGTTGTCATCGGGTGAACCTCCCACCGTCTACGTCGTCAGCCACTCCACGATCGTGTCGACAACGGGCGCCTCGTGGAGCAGATCGAGGTGGTGGACACCGCCGACGACGTGGACATTCGCCGGCTCGACGTGACGGGGCTGGGTGCTGCTGGCGGGCCGGACGATGAGATCCCCGACGATTGCACCGAACGGGTGGGTCGGATCGGTGGTGATCACCCCGGCCACGAAGTGCCAGTCGACGGCGCTGGAGGGATCTTCCTCCAGCACGGCCGCCATTTCGAGCGCATCGTGCTCGGTGTGCAGGATCGCCCCGTGGCGAAGGTCCTTGACGCCCTGGCTGCGAGCGTTCAGGAAATCGGCCAGCGGTCGGGTCTGGGGGGCGATGCCGAGGCCGAGGGAGGCGGCGTGTACGAGCTTCTCCAGCGGGGCGCCGCGGTGGGGGGCTCCGATGCTCACCACATCATCGAGATCGTCAACCCAACCATGGCCGGCGGCGCGACCGGCACGATAGGCGCTGGCGATCACCAGGCCACCCATCGAGTAGCCGACCAGGCCGATCGAACGCACCGGTACCGCCCAGCGGCGGTGGAGTTGCTCGAGCAGTCCCGCCAGCTCCTCCCCGTTGCCGTCGATGCTGCGGCCACTGTTGTAACGCACGGTCAGCGGGGTCACCCCCGGTTGTTCGCCGAGGGCGTCGAGCAGGCCCCGCTGGCCGTGAGCGCGGTGCCAGCCTGTTTCGTTCTGGGCGAACCCGTGGACCAGGACGGCCACGTGTTCTCGGGCCGGCTCGGTCGTCTGGATCAGCCCGGTGTCGGTGGTGTCGAAGGTCAGCGCCGCTCGGTGCCGGTCGAGAAGCGTCATCGGGGTCTCCAGGCGGTCCTGATGCCGGCCCAGATCATCACCCCACAGTCCGTTGAGGACGGCGACGGCGGTATCGGCCGAGGACCATTCGGTCTTCACGTGAGCGTTCAGGCCGGCGCCGAGAACGGTCGTCCCGACTCGTATCGATCCGTAGACCGAGCGCAGCATCAGGTCGTAGGCCGGGTCGACGTCGGCGATCAGCCCGGTTGCGGTGATCCACGGCTTGGCAATGGCGCGGTGCATACCCTCGACCGGCACGAGCACACGTTCCACCACGCAGGCGACAACACTTCCGAATCTCATGATATGAATCTCATGATTTGAGGTCCACCTTTCTGGTCGGACCCGACCGGACAGCACGTCGGCCTGCTGTATCCAGTTTAGGGCACGGGTGCCCCGCCGGCGTTATCGTCGAAGCGAGACTCGGAAAAGGGGGGCACCGGTAATGGACAGCACGGCACTCACCCTCGTCGTCGCCGCGATCGCCGGCTACCTTGCCGGCTCGATCTCCGGTGCCCGCATCATCGGTCGCCGGATTGGAGCCGGCGACCTGACCCACTCACGGGTGGTGCTCGACGGCACGGGGGCATCGGTCGACACCCACGGGGTCTCACCGTCGTCGCTCCAGGCCCGTGGTGGCGGGAAGGCCGGGTTGCCGGCCGGTGCCATCGACATCCTCAAGGCGCTGGTGCCGGTCCTGCTGGCCCGCCTGATCTGGCCCGACTCCCCCGAACACATCATCGTGGCCGGAGCGGCCCTGGTCGGGCACGTCTACCCCCTCTACCACGGCTTTGTCGGCGGCTACGGCATCTCCCCCCTGCTGGGTGGCCTCGTGGTCATCGACTGGCGGGCCGGGCTGGTCGCCATCGCCGTGTTCGCCCTGCTCGGGCTGGTCGTCGGCAGTGCCTATCTTGCCATCGAATCCTGGCCCATTGCGCTACTACCGTGGTTCGCCTGGCAGGGCGATGGCTGGACGATCTTCTATGCCGTGCTGGCCAACGCCCTGTACTGGTGGCGCAGCCGGGACGAGGCGCTGGGCGCCCTGAGATCGTTCCGTGTCGACAACCGGTCCTGGCGCACGCGTGTGGCCGACTTCAAGCACTACCCCGATTTCGAGGTACCCGAGCGATGACAACCAACATTCTGGCCGCCCTGGTCGGCTACCTGATCGGAACGATCAGCTTCGCCCGGATCGCCGGTCGGCTGGCACTGCCCGGCGAAGACCTGTCGGTCACCGAGTATGCGGTACCGGGGTTCGAGACCACCTCCGTCTATCGCGGGGTCAGCGCCAGCAGCGTCATGGAGCGGGCGGGGTGGAGGTGGGGGGTCTCGGTGATCGTGCTCGACGCGCTGAAGGCGTTCATCCCGACCCTCACGGTGCGCCTCGCCTTTCCCGACAGCTCCGCCTACCTGATGGTGGCCGTGGCCGTGATCGTCGGACACAACTGGCCGCTGTGGTGGAACTTCGTCGGTGGGCGGGGCCAGGCGTCGCTACTCGGGGCCATGCTGGCCATCGACATCCTGGCCATACCGGTGGCCGTACTCGCCGGGTCGGTCGTGGGAATCGTGGTGTTCACCTCGGTCTACATGGCCCGGAACATGAGCCCGGCCCTGCTCATTCCCTGGTTCTGGCTGACCGGTGACACCGAGCACGTCCTGTTCGCGCTGGCCATCAATGTCGTCTACTGGTTCGCGTCGCGGGGCGACGTGGCCGAGGAACTGCGAATCCGCCGGCTGCGTGGCATCCCCGACATGAGCTACCCCCGGAAGCTACGTCTGGCCTGGCATGACTTCTTCACCGAGGATAGGAACCAGGATCAGGAGTGACCTCGCCCCGGTAGCCGTCGACGGTGACGACCGTGCCGTCGATGAGGCGGGTCGCCCCCGGCACCGACACCACACACGGGATCCCGTACTCGCGGGCCACGATGGAGCTGTGGGACAGCATGCCACCGGCTTCGGACACGACCGCCCCCGCCCTGGCGAACAGCGGGGTCCAACCGACGTCGCTGTAGGGGATGACCAGCACGTCGCCCTGGTCCAGTTTGGCGAAGTCGGCCACGCCGTTGACCACCTTGACCGGCCCCCGATGGCGGCCTCGCGACGTGGCCACCCCCTGCAGCACCGTGGCCGGGTCGGCGGGGTCGACGGCGATGAAGTCGTCGCCGTAGATGGTCTCGGGCATGGGAAGGTCGGCCACCCGCTCGTACTCCCGCCGGTGACCGTCCACCACGTCGCGAGCCTCGGTCCCGTCCATCGTTCCCGCCACCAGCAGCTTCACCTGGTCGAGGGTGAGCATCATGACATCGTCGGGTGCTTCCAGCAGTCCCCGGTCGACGAATCGCCGACCCAACTCCAGGAAGTAGCGGCGGAACAGCCCGTAGCCGTAGGTGTACAGCGAGCTCACCTGTTCCCGCCGCAGTTCGTAGCGGGCCGCCCGTTTCCGTAGCGGCTCCAGCGCAGCCCCCCTCAACCGACCCATCGACGTGCGGGCCTCACTCCAGGGCTCGAGAGCGGTGGCCCGTCTGTTCCCGCCCCGGGCGGCCGCCATCTGCAACACCAGCTCCGGCTGTTCCCGCCACGGCGGCACCGAGAAGTCGTTTCCGGAATCACTGAAGTGGCCGAAGGTCTCGAGGAACTCGGCCAACGCCGATCGGGCCTCCGGCGACTCGGCGCCCGCCGCCTCGATCACCTCGGCCAGCCGGTCGAGGGCCGGGTTCGGGTCGAGTTCGTGGGCGGCCGGGGCGTCGGTGATCTCCACGCCGGCCGGGTCGATTCCGTGCTTGTCGAGTCGGCGCCGCAGCAGACCCCCGTACAGGTTGGCCAGCAGCGGGACCACGATGTTGGCGTAGGCAGCCTCGGTGCCGAGCTCCATCAGTTCGTCGACGGCGGCCAACAGTTCCTCGTCGGTCCTGGTCGACACGTCATCGTCGTAGCGCCGGTAGGAGGCACGGAGTCCTGCCAACAGCTTGTCGTCGTCCTTGCCGAAGCCGCTCTTTCCGATGGCGAAGGCGAGCAGCCGGGGGGTCTTCCGCATCGTCGCCGCCGATGGCTTGAATCGTGGTTTGTCCGGGCCTTCGGGAAGGCCGAGCAGGAGTTCCAGCGAGTCGCGGGGCATGCCCAGGAGTTCGAAGATGTCCCCGATCGCCCCCATGTTGAAATAGGAGCGATAGGCGAACGACTTGGCCAGGTCGTCGGGCTCGAGGTCGTTGTCACCGATGGCCTCGGTGAACAGCGTGATCCAGGCCCGATTCACCACCGGCACGTTCACCGACCACACCAGTGGTTTGATCATGCCCGGCATGACCTCTTTGGAGATCCGATTCGAATAGACGGCGACATCGTCGATTCCGGTGATGGGACGGATCTGCACCCACCACAGCGTCTCGCCGTCCCACACCCACTCCAGGTCGGCGGCCCGCCCGTACTCGTCGGCGGCGGCCGCCGACTGGGCCGCGATGGAGGCCGCCACCTCGTCGGGGAGGATGGGGTCGGCCGGGGTCGAGGTCCACTCACCCCAATGGCGCACCCAACGCTGGGGCGTGACCCCCTCGCCGACCAGACGATCACCCCGACCGGTCACCGCCTCCAGCACCACCTCGTTCAGGCCGGTGATCGGGTTACGGGTGAACACGACGCCGGAGACGACCGGGGTGACCATTTCCTGGACCAGCACCGACATGTCGATCTCGTCGCCCTCGCCGGTGTGGTCGACATAGGACTCAATGGATTCGCCGGTGGCCGATGACCGCACGGCTTCTATGGCCGAGCCGACCTCGGTCGGTTCGACGTCGAGCACGGTGAGGAACTGCCCGGCGTACGAGGAGTGGCCGCCGTCCTCGACGTTGGCCGATGATCGCACGGCATAGCGGCGCTCGGGATCGAGGCCGGACACATCGGGTTCGACCCCGGGAGGCACGACCCAGGTCGTCGGGACCCGGTAGCCGTGCCGGTGCAGCCAGGCCAGAGCCGCTCCCTTGCCCCCGAGCTCGACGCCGGCCGCCTCGTCGAGGGTCATCGGCCCCCTCATTCGCTCAGGTACTCGACCCCGGTCAGCTCCATCGACTGCTGCCACAACCGGCGGCCGACCTCGACATCGGTGGCCTGGGACTGCAGCTCGACCCGAACCGGAGCGCCCCGCATCTGCCGAAAGCCATCGGGACCGAAGTAGTCGTCGGCCTCGACGTCCGGATCGGTGGCCGCCCGCAAGGTGGGCAGGGCCCCGGCGTCGGCACCCTGCAACATCACCCGACTGACCAGCTTGAGCGCACTGTTCAGTGGGCCGGGAAGGCCGTAGCTGCTGGTGAGGTTGGTGGCCGAAATCCCGGGATGGGCCGCCACCGCCACCACCCCGCCACCGTCGGCATGTTGCCGGCGGTTGAGTTCGGTGGTGAACACCTGGTTTGCCAGCTTGGAATTGGAGTAGTACGTCGAGCGGTTGTAGCCGTCCACCGATGTCGGGTCGAAGGTCGTCAGGTCACCGCCGCCGGCGGCCAGGCTGGAGACGTTGACCACCCGAGCGCCGTCGGAGTCGACCAGGTTCGGCCAGAGCAGACCGGTCAGGGCGAAGTGACCGAGATGATTGGTCGTCCACTGCAACTCGGCCCCCACCGACGTCAAACTCGCGGGCGGCATCATCACCCCGGCGTTGTTGATCAGCAGATCGAGCCGGTTGTGTTCCCGCCCGAACCAGGCCGCGAACTCCCGTACCGAGTCCATCGAGGCGAGATCCAGTTCACCGACGACGACATCAGCATCACCTGAATCGGACAGCGACGCCGCCTTCTTCCCGGCCTTGTCGACATCCCGGCAGGCCATGATCACCGTGGCTCCGGCTGCCAGCAACCCCTCGGTCGTCTCGAGCCCGAGACCGCTGTTGGCCCCGGTCACGATGGCCACCCGGCCGCTCTGGTCGGGAATGTCGGCTGTCGTCCAGCTCATGAAAGCTCCATTCGCACTCGCTTGTTGCCCTTGCCCTTCGACTCGGTCTTGGTCACGGTGAAGGTGCCGACCTCGGCGGTGGAGGCGACGTGGGTGCCACCGTCGGCTTGCTTGTCCAACCCCACGATGTCGACCACCCGGATCTCCTTCACCGACTCGGGGATCAGGTTGACCTTGGTTCGGATCAGGTCGTCGTCGGCCAGCGCCTCGGCCCGGGGAAGGAACGACACCTCGATGATGCGGTCGGCGGCGATCTCGGCGTTGACCAGCTCGGTGATGCGGTCGGCGAAACCCTCGGGTAGGGGATCGAACTCGAAGTCCATCCTGGCCCGCAACGGCTCCATGTTGCCCCCGGTCACCGACACCCCCCATTCGTTCCAGATCACCCCGCACAGAATGTGCAGTGCGGTATGGGTCCGCATCAGGGCATGGCGCCGATCCCAGTCGATGACACCGGTGACCTCGTCGCCCACCGGCGGCACCGGACCGTCAAGGGTGTGCCAGGCCACCGAACCCTCCTTGCGCACGTTCACCACCGGCACGCCATCCAGGGTGCCGGTGTCGTGGGGCTGGCCACCCCCGGTGGGATAGAAGGCGGTCCGATCCAGCGCGACCCGATCCTCGTCCCCATCGACCACGGTGGCCGTGAACTCACGAAGATAGGCGTCGGTCAGATACAGCAGCTCACTCACGGGCACCTACTCATGGGCAATGGCGTCCAGCACGTTCAACCGGGCGGCCCGAGCTGCCGGGAAGTAGGCGGCGATGACGCCGAGGATGGCCCCCACCACCAGGTAGACCACCAGCTGGGTCCATGGGATGGCCAGCCCGGTGATGTCGGGAACGGCGGTGACGGTGGCCCACCCCAGCAGCACGCCCATGATGATGCCCAGCAGCGAGCCGAAAACGGCCACGATCACGGCCTCCCACCGCACCGAGGCCCGGAGCTGGCTGCGAGTCATGCCCACTGCCCGCAGCAGGCCGATCTCGCGAATGCGCTCCAGAATCGACAGGGCCATGGTGTTGACGATGCCGAAGAACGCCACCACCAGGCACAACACCAACAGCCCGATCACGATGACCTGGAGCTGGCCGATCTGTTCCTCGGCCTCGGCTCGGAACTCGGAGTTGTCCTGCACCACCACCTGGGCCACGTCGGCCACGGCGGCCTCCACTGCAGTTCGGGCTGCGGTGATGTCAGCACCCTCGGCCAGGGTGATGCCGACAAAGCCGACATTGTCGGTGGCCACGTGCTCGCTGGACAGAGCCCGGTCGACCACGAATGGTGCACCGATGAACCCGTCCTCCTCGTAGATGGCCTCCACGGTCAGCTGCGTAACGAACCCGTCCTCGAACTCGACCTCCACCGACTGGCCGAGACTCAGCCCCAGCTCCTCGGCCCGGTCGCCGAGCACGGCGATCCCGTCGGTCCCGACGTCGATCGAACCCTGGCTCACGCCTACGTTGACCACCTCGATCCCGGTTGCGGTCTCATAGGCGGCCACATCGCTGACCTCGCCGTCGACCCGGGCCTCGATGTTGGCGAATCCGGCAACAGCGTCGACCTCGGGCAACTGATCCAGCTCGTCCACCACCACCGCCGGGAAGGGCAGACCCTGGTTCTCCTCGAACACGAAAAGGTCGGCCACAATGGCCTCCTCCAGCAGCTGGTCGAAGGTCCGCAGCAGCGACGCCGTCAGCACCGCCACCCCGCTGATCAGGGCCAGGCCGATCATGAGGGCGGTGGCGGTGGTGGCGGTGCGTTGAGGATGCCGACTGGCATTCTCCCGGGCCAGGCGGCCGGTAACACCCTTGACCTTTTCGATCGGGTAGCCCAGAACGTCGCCCAGAGGTTCGGCGAACAGGGCGCTGAGCATCGAGACTCCGAGGAAACTCAGCCCCCCGCCCACGCCGATGGCGGCCAGCCGTTCCGCCGTGCTGTCGATGTCGGCGAACAGTCCGAAGCCGAGCAGAATCAAGCCGGGAAGGATGACGGCACCGCCACTCACCACCCGGAAGAGCATGGATCGCTCCTTGCGGCCGCCGTCCCGCACCGCCTCCAGCGGCGACACCCGCGACGCCCGGAAGGCGGGAATGAGGGCCGAGGCCAGGGTTACCAGCAGCCCGACCACGACGACGACATAGATGGTACGGGGCTGGATCTCCAGGGGACCGTCGGGGAACGCTCCGCCGGCGGTACTGAACAGCTGCTTGAGAAGCCAAGCCACGCCGATACCACCGAACAGCCCGGCCACGGCGGCCACCAGCCCGATGATGGCGGCCTCGATCAGCATCATGGTCCGCACCTGGGCGGCGCTGGCCCCGATGGAGCGCAGTAGTCCGAGCTGGCGAGTGCGCTGGCCGACCAGGATGGCGAAAGTGTTGTAGATGATGAAGATGCTGACGAACAGCACCACGATGGCGAATCCGAGCAGCACATTGCCGATGAGGTCGATGACGGTGCCGAACTCCTCCTCCTGATCGGCGATGACGTCCTCGGCCGACCGGGCCTCGAGACCGTCGGGGATGACGGCCTCGAGAGCGGCCAGGAGATCGTCGGTGTCGGTGCCCGGTGCGGCCGCCACCACGATGGAGTCGACCTGGCCTTCCAGCCCGAGGATGCGCTGGGCGGTCGGCAGATCGAACAGGTTGAAATAGGAGCCACCGGCCCCGCCCTCACCGAAGTCGATGAGCGCGCTCAGGGTGAAGTCCTCCGGTTGACCGGTGGGCAGGGCCACGGTGACGGTGTCACCGATCTCGAAACCGGCGGTGTCGGCCTGAAGCTGGTCGATGGCAATCTCCTGGCCCGCCGGGGCCTCGCCCTCGAGCAGGGTGAAGGCCGACACCGGGCTCGGTCCACCCCACGACGAGGTGAACACGGGCGGGCCCAACGGTCGGTTCACCTCGCCTTCGGCATCGAGGGTGTAGGTCTGCTCGAAGGCGAAAAGCCCGCCCTCGGCGTACTCCACCTCGTCCAGGACACGAATGTCGTCGACCAGGGAGCCGTCGAATCGGGGTAGGTCGAACCCGGAGCTGAGTTCCGGTTCAACGGCCTGGACCTGGGCATCGATCCCGGCAAAGATGTCCTCGCTGACCTGGCTGAACACGGCCCGCAGGCTGTCGGCCAGCACGAACGAGCCGGACACGAAGGCCACACCGATGAACACCGAGGCCAGGGTCAGCAGTAGGCGGCCGAGGTTGGCGGCAATACCGCGCCGAACGAGTTTGAACACGCCGACCTCCTCAGTGTCCGAGGTCGCGGATGGCGTCGAGCACCGAATCCGTGGTGGGGGCGAACAGCTCGTACACGATCTTGCCATCGTCCAGGAACAGCACCCGGTCGGCGTAGGAGGCCGAGATGGGATCGTGGGTGACCATGACGATGGACTGACCGAGCTCGTCGACGGCCGAGCGCATGAAGGTTAGGATCTCCGACGAGGTGCGGGAATCCAGGTTGCCGGTGGGCTCGTCACCGAAGACCATGTCGGGTCGGGTGGCCAGGGCCCGAGCCACCGCCACCCGCTGTTGCTGACCACCGGACAGTTCGTTGGGCCGGTGGGTGACCCGGTCACTCAGGCCCACGGTGTCGATGACCTCGTCGACCCAGGCGTCGTCGATATCACGCCCACCCAGATCCAGCGGCAGCGTGATGTTCTCCCTGGCGTTGAGCGTCGGCACCAGGTTGTAGGCCTGGAAGATGAAGCCCACCTTGTCCCGCCGGAGTCGGGTCAGCTCCTTGTCATTCAGGGTCGAGATGGCGACATCACCGATGTAGGCTTCACCGCCGGTCAAACGGTCGAGCCCGGCCATGCAGTGCATGAGTGTCGACTTGCCCGAGCCGGACGGACCCATGATGGCGGTGAACCGACCCTTCTCGAAGCCGACGTTGACGCCGCGCAGGGCATGGACCTCGGTATCGCCGGAGCCGTAGACCTTGATGGCATCGACGGCCCGGGCGGCCATAGTTGCGGCGATGGTGGGAGATGTACTGGGCATGGACACACTGACAGCCTATTCATCGTGTTCGCCGACGGGGCGGCTCACCCCGAGTTTGGCCTCCGGCCAAACATCGCCGAGACTTGACTCACTCGTGAACGTCCAATCCGCCATGCGAAACTAGGATTGGCGACATCATGCTTACAACACAACTGCACGACCACGCCGTGGTGGCCCGATGGGACGACGGCGGCGTCAATGCCGTGAACCACGACACCCTGGCCGGGCTGGGCCGCACTCTGGATGACGCCGTCGAGGCTGAACTTCCGTTGGTCATCGTGGGCCGGGACCGGATTCTCAGCAGTGGCTTCGACCTGAAGATCTTCGAGCAGGGCATGAAGGCGACGGCCGATCTGGTCGAGGCCGGGGCCCGTCTTCTCCACCGTATGGTGTCGGCACCGGTGCCGATCATCATCGGGTCCACCGGCCACGCCGTAGCCATGGGGGCGCTGTTGCTCATGGCCGCCGACCGCCGTATCGGCGTTGACGGACGCTTCAAGGTGGGGCTCAACGAGGTGGCCATCGGCATGGCCCTGCCCCGCTTCGCCGTGACCCTGGCCGAGGATCGCCTGTCCACGCGCCACCTGCTGGCCGCCACTGCCTTTGCCCGTGTCTACACCCCTGCGGAGGCCGTCGACGCCGGCTATCTCGACGTCGTCGTCGATGCCGGCGAGCTGGAGGCGGCGATCATGGCCGAGGCCGCGGCCGCCGCCAAACTTCACCGGGGCGCCTTCGCCGCCACCAAGGCCCGGGTACGGGGGCCTCTGGCCGACAAACTGGACGCCGACATCTTCGCCGACCGGACCGACCTGGCCGGCGAGTGAAGAAAATCTCAGGACACCTGTCCAGAACCGATCCCTTCGTTCGACGTAGGGGCACCTATCCCAACACAGGAGAGTACCTGACATGCGATACTTGTTTCTTCTCTACAGCGATCCCCACAACGGCCCGGCCCCGGGCTCGCCGGAGGAGGCGGCCGAGATGCCGGCCTGGTTCGACTACACCCGGAAGCTGGCCGACGCCGGCGCGCTGGTGGGGGGTGAGGCCCTGCATCCGGTTGAGTCGGCCACCACGGTTCGGGTCCGAGACGGCAAGGCTCTGCACACCGACGGCCCCTTCGCCGAGACCAAGGAGACGCTTGGCGGCTTCTACATGATCGACGTGGAGACCCTGGACGAGGCCCTGGATTGGGCAGCCAAGATCCCCAACGTCGGCTACGGCTCGGTCGAGGTGCGGCCCATCATGGAGCTGCCGGAGCAGTGACGTGACCCAGTCGATCGTCGCCCAGGTCTTCGCCCGGGAATGGCCCAAGCTGGTGGCCATTCTGGTGCGGGAGCTGGGCGACATCGAGTTGGCCGAGGATTCGGCCCAGCAGGCCTTCACCGAGGCGGCCGCCACGTGGGGTCCGGACAACACACCGACCACACCCGGGGCCTGGCTGCTGACCACGGCCCGGCGCCGGGCCGTCGATTCCATACGCCGTTCTGCCACCCTGCGGGACAAGGTGTCGCACCTGGTGCCCGACCCCGATGCCGCCCTCCCGAGTTCTCATCAGCTGATGGACGATCAGCTGGCGCTCATCTTCGGCTGCTGTCACCCCGCCCTCGGTCCCGAGGCACAGGTTGCGGTCACCCTGCGGGAGGTGTGCGGGCTGTCGACCCGCCAGATCGGGGCCGCCTTCTTCACGACCGAGGCCACCATGGCCAAACGGCTCGTACGGGCCAAGACCAAGATCCGGCACGCCGGCATCCCGTTCACCGTGCCCGACCGGACCAGGTTGGCCGAACGGCTTGATGCCGTACTGGCCGTGATCTACCTCATCTTCACCGAAGGCCACGCCGCCGCCGACGGGCCGGCCCTCATTCGCGGTGATCTATGCGACGAGGCCCGATGGTTGGCCGACCTGGTGGCCGATCTGCTACCCGACCAGCCCGAGGCGTGGGGACTGTCGGCCCTCATCAACCTGACCGACGCCCGACGTTCGGCCCGGACCGACGCCGGCGGCAACCCGGTCTTGTTGGCCAACCAGGACCGTACCTTGTGGGACCGGACACTGATCGCCGAGGGTCGTCGCCGGCTTCGTCATGCCGACAGTCGAGATGACGTCGGGCCCTACCAGCTGCAGGCCGCCATCGCCCTGGTTCACGCCACGGCCGACTCCGACGGCGCCACCCATTGGCCCACTATCGTCGGCCTGTACGACCATCTTCTGCAGTACGAGCCGACGGCGGTGGTGGCGCTGAACCGGGCCGCGGCGGTGTCCAAAGCGTGGGGGCCGAAGGCCGGGCTGGACGCCCTCGAAGGTCTGGACCTGGAGTCCTACCGCTACTACCATGCCGCCCGGGCCGACATGTTGCGGCGCCTCGATCGCCGGGCCGAGGCGGCTGCGGCCTATTGTCACGCTCTGGCCCTCACCACCAACGAGGGCGAGCGACGGTTCCTGCAGTCCCGCATCGATCAGTGTCGGTGATAAAACAGGAGACGTGATCCGTCGCCTACGCACGATGTCCATCGTCGAGGCCGTCACCTATCTCGGGCTGGTGGCGGCCACCGTGGTCAAGTACACGGGCGGCAATGAGCGTTGGGTGGAGATCCTGGGCCCGATCCACGGGGTGCTGTTCCTGGTGTTCGCCGGCCTGCTGTTGATCCACTACCCCGACATGGGTTGGCCATGGTGGAAGGCGTTCCTGGCCATGATCATCGGTTCCCTGCCCTTCGGGGGCTTCTGGGTCGAGCGCGAATGGCTGGCCCCGCTGGCCTATCTCGATGGCTGATCCGGCGACACCCGACGACGCTTCCGAGCTCGTGCTCTACGAACCCCCGCCGGCCCGGCGCAGCTTCTCGGCCGGGGAATGGCTTCGGCTGCTGATCGGGGCGTCGCTGTTGGGAGTGGGCCTCCTCCTGGCGACGGTGGCCGAGGACACGATCAGCGGCGCCGAGTCGGATGTCGTCGAGGGATTCAGCCGGCTCCCGGATCGAGCGGAGGAGGCCATCATCGGCGTGGCCCAGCTCGGGGCAACCCTGGTTCCGCTGGCCGGCCTTGTCGTGGTGCTGTGGCGGCGCCGATGGCTCCTACTCCTCCAGCTGTGGCTGGCATCGACGGCTGCCGGCATCGCCACCGTCTGGGTGGCCAACGCCCTCGGCGAGCGTGAGAGCTCCATCGTGCTTGCCGAGCGCACGGTCTCCAATGCCTGGTTCACCGACCCGCAGTTTCCCACGACGTCCTATCTGGCGAGCGCAGCCGCCGTGGTCAGCGTGGCCAACCCGTGGATGTCGCGCCGATGGAAGCGGGCCTTCTGGACGTGGGTGATCGTCCTTGTGGCCTTACGCATTCTCGGCTCGGGTGAGCCGGGGCTCGACGTGGTGCTGGCGGTGGCGATCGGTGTCGTCATCGGCTCGGTCATCGTGCTCCTGCTGGGTGCGCCGAACCCGGAGCCGGGGCCGATGGAGCTCGTCGACGGGCTCCGAGCCTGTGGGATCCAGCCGTCGATCGTGGAACGAGCCTCCGAGACGTCGTCGCAGCCCCACTTCGTGGTTCACGAGCCGGGGCAACCGGCTCGATTCGTCAAGGTGCGAACACCCGACGATCGCAGCTCGGATCTCCTCAACCGGCTCTACCGTGCCATTCGCCTTCGATCTTCGGAGGTGGAGCGGCCGTACAGCACGCTGAAGCGGCGAGTCGAGCACGAGGCGCTGGTGCTGTTGGCGGCGGCCAAGGCCGGCGCCCGTTGTCCCTCGCTCGTGGCTCTCGGCGAAACCGATGGTGGGTCGGCCTTCCTCGTACTGGAGCGGATCGACGGAACACCTGCCGTCGACCTGGGGAACGAGGCGTTCACCGACCAGCTGCTCAGCGATCTGTGGACCCAGGTGGCCGCTCTCCACCGGGCACGAATCTCCCACCGCGAGCTCGCCCTCGACAACGTGCTCGTCGAGGGCGCCTCCGGGAAGGTGTGGCTCGTCGACATGGAGGCCGGACAGCTTGCCGGCTCGGAGCTCGATCGGGGCCGCGATGTGGCAGAGCTGCTGGTGGACCTGACGCTGCAGGTCGGTCCCGACAGGGCGGTCGACTCCGCCGTCGCCGTTCTCGGTCCCGACGAGGTGGCGTTGTCCCTTCGGCGACTCCAGCCACTGGCACTCTCCCCAACCATCCGCCGGCGTCTGAAAGCCGACAAGGACATGCTCGAGCGTCTCCGCTCGACGGTGGAGAACCGTACCGGGATCAGCGACATCGAACTCGATCAGATCGAACGGGTGAGCCCGCGGACAGTCGTGATGATCGGCGCCGCCACCCTGGCGTTCTACGCCCTGCTGCCTCAGCTGGCGAACGTGGGCGAGACCGTCGACGCATTCGGTGAAGCTCGCTGGGTGTGGGTTCCCGCCATCCTGGCGGCCTCGGTGTCCACCTTCCTGTTCGCCACGATCTCCCTGCTGGGCTCGATTGCCGACCCCGTACCGGTGCCTGCGGCCGCCAGATCAACCGTGGCCTCGTCGTTCGCGGCCCTGGTCGGCCCGGCCACAACCGGCCGTATGGCCCTGGCCATCCGGTTCCTCCAGCGGGCCGGTATCGAACCGGCGGATGCATCGGCGTCCACCGCACTGAACTCGGCCGCCGGCCTGCTCATGCATCTGCTCCTGTTGTTCAGCTTTTTCGCGTGGACCGGGGGCGCCGATGTCGGAGGTTTCTCACCGCCCGACTCCAACATCGTCCTGTTGGTGCTGGCCGCTCTTGCCGCAGTGGTCGCCGTGGCCATGCTGCTCGGGCCTGTCCGCCGTTTCGTTCTCACGCCGACGCTGGCCGCCCTGCGCCAGGCGCAGCGCTACGTGGTCCGAGTGATGCGGAGCCCGTTGCGAATCATCGCCTTGCTCGGTGGCTCGAGTCTGATCACGCTCAGCTACGTGGCTGCATTGATCTTCTCGATTCAGGCGTTCGGCGGAGGGCTGTCGATTCCCCAGATCGGCGCCTCGTATCTTGCAGCGGCGGCGATTGCCAACTTGGCGCCCACACCAGGCGGACTCGGCGCACTGGAAGCGGCCATGATCGCTGCCCTTACCGGTTTCGGCCTCAACGATGCGGTGGCGGTCTCGTCGGTTCTCACCTTCCGCCTGGCGACCTACTGGCTGCCGATCCTGCCCGGGTGGCTGACCCTGTTGTGGATGCAGCGCCACGAAGAGATCTGAGCCTCGACAGTTCCTTCTCCCAGATCCTTCCGCCGGGTCCTTCTCACAGTCCTTCTCACAGCGCGAACTAGGCTGGCCGTATCTATGACTGCCATCCCGGATGCCGCCTCCCCGGACCTGGCCACCCCGCCGTTTCGGTTCTACGACAACCGTCAGAAGTATCTGACCTTCGTTCACACCTGCAACGAGAAATGGAAGGTGGCGGAACGGGTGGCCGAACTGCTGCCCGGGCTGACACCGAAGCCGCCGGCGCTGAAGATCCTGGACGCGGGGGTGGGGGACGGTACGATCCTTTCCCATGTGCTGGCGGCCATGCACGCGCCAGTATCCGACGGTGCCGTTCCATGCCGTGGGCAAGGAGATCAGCCTGGAGGACGTGCGCCTCACCCTGAATCGTATGGCCAACCGGTTCGTCGAGCATCCGCCGCTGGTGGTGACGCTGACCAACATGCATTACTCGGAGGCACCCGGTCTGCGGCCCAACACCGAGGCCAAACGGAACGCCTTGGTGTTCGAGGTGGTGGAACTGGCCGGCACCTCGTCCTACGAGTTCGGCAATCAGATCCGCGATCTCGAAGGGTTCCTGGCCGAGCGCTGGAAGGTGCGGACCAGCGAGAAGACGGGCAACCCCCTGTATGTGACACCGACCGTGCTGGTGCTGCACCGGGCCGACCAGCGCATCGCGCTGGACCATGTGATTCCCCGCCAATGTGCCCCCGACGACGACGGTGGGTGCGATCCCGACTTCGACCTGGTGTTGGCCTGTCAGCCGTGGCGTTCCCGGGTGTCGGCCGGGTTCAAGGCGTCCCGGGTGTTGGGTCCGTTGGTTCGGGCGTTGGGTCCCAACGGACTGCTGTTCGGGGTCCAGTCGTCGGGCGGGGATCCGGGGGTGGAGATCATCCGCTCGATCTGGCCCGACGAGAACCCGTTCCCGGTCGACCGCTACGCCCTTCTGGCGGCGTTGCGGGAGGAGCTGGGGGAGGCCCAGGCCGACTACGTGCTCGACCCGTTGGACGACGAGGCGTCCCGTATCGTGTTCAATCTCCACACCATGCCGGGCCGGTTGGCCGACAACATCGGAACCTCCACGCTGTTCGCCGCCTGGAACGCCGCCACCTATGTGGCCCAGATCGAGGACGACAGGGTGGAGAAGGCCACGCTGAGCGGCTCGTACTTCGAGGCCGTGTCCGAGGTGCTGCGTCGCCACGGCGAACTGTGGTTCAACGATGAGACGTTCCTGGTCCGGCGCCGTCGCTAGCCAAAGAAATTTGGAATGGGGGATACGGTTGGGCGCCACGTACGTCAGGTACAGGTGGCGTTTCCCATGTCCCACACCATCGACGATCTGGAGGAACAAGCCCGCCGGGGTGAGGCGGTGGCGTTCGGGCAGCTGGCGCGGCTGTACGACCGTGATCTCCGCAATGTCGTGTGGTCGGTGGTGCGTTCCCCCGAACTGATCGACGACGTGATGCAGGACAGCTATGAACGGGCCTTCCGCAACATCGGCTCGTTCGACGGCCGATCGTCGATGAAGACCTGGTTGAGCACCATCTGCTATCGGACCGCCATCGACTACGTCCGCTATGAAGGACGCCGGCGCCATCCGTCGATCGACCACGTCGACACTCCCTTCCAGCACGACGGCTCGCTTGCCTCCGGAGAGGACCTGGCGGCGAGGGTGGCCGACCGTGACCAGCTGGCCCGGGCCCTGGCCCGACTGTCGCCCGACGATGCCTCGATTCTGACTATGACGGCTGGGCTCGGATATTCCTACGACGAGGTGGCAACCATCATGGATCTGCCCCGAGGAACGGTGGCGTCGCGGGGGAGTCGGGCCCGTAGGCGCCTGCAACAGGAGCTGCAATCATGACCGACGAACACCTCGATCCCGAGATGGACCCGATCCCGGAACTCGGGGATCTTGCTCCGGAGCCCGGACCCGACTACTGGACCGCCATCGATGCCCGCCTGAACGCGGTCGAGGCAGAGCGGGGTCCGGTCGGTACCGGTGAGATTCAGACCGAAGCACGTTCCGACGGGGATACCGACGACGCCGTCATCCGTCTGGATGACATGAGGAACACATCGACTGACAACAGACAATGGTGGCGGAACAGGCAGTCGATCCTGGCTGTTGCCGCCGCAGCGCTACTGATCCTGGTCGGGGGAGCGGCTCTGCTGGTCGTGCTCAACGGTGACGACGGCGACGGGGTGACGGTCGAGACGGCCGACGACGACACGGCGGATGACACGGCCGATGACGGTGTCGACGGTGAGGTCGACGACTCGAACGGCAACGGCGACAGCCAGGAACCCCAGGACGGATCCGACGATGCCGCCGATATCGACACCGGTGACACCGACGACCCCACCGTTCTTCCGGCCAGCGCAACATGCTATGCCGGCGACGGTGTCGTGCAGGTGCTTGACATCACCGACGACGGTACGATCCGGGCCGCGGTTGCGGACGAGGGCGGCTCGTTCCTCTACAACGCGTTCGGCAACGCCGTCGACGATTCCGGTGTACTGGTCATGAGAATCGAGAACGGCACCGGCGACACCTTCCACGACCTGTGGCAACTGGGGCCGAACTCGGACTCGCTGGCCATGGGTGAGGGCGATCAGGGCTCAGTGAGGACCGATTGCGCCGGCGTCCGCAGGGCCGGGGAACTGTACGACACCTTGTCGACCCTGGACCCGATTCCCGATCCGTTCGTGCCGGTGATCGACTACGCAACAACGTCGTGCTGGACGAAGCCGAACGGCTCTTCGCCCAGCGACGACTTCATCGAACTCGTCAACCAGGACGACGTCGAATTCGTGCGGCTGCTCGGCTACGGCCTGGGCGACGACGGCCTCGTTGAGGCTCATCCGAGAGGGAACAGGACACTTCGTCTCCGCCAACGAGTTGGTGCTCGATGTCGCAATCTGGACTCGGGACGGGGGGATCAACCGACAGACCGAGATCTACGTGATCAATGAGGACGGCTCACTGTACCCCCGCCCCTACACCGAGTTCGCCGCTGTTCCCGTCGACTGCGACGTACTGGACGATCAGGTTCGACCTGGTCTTGCCGGCTTCGACGTCGGCGTCGACGAGAGGTTCGAGTTTGGCCCCGGAGCGTCGCTGGGCTTCGTGGAGGACGCCGTGGTGTCGGGCACCAGGAACGTGCATCGCGTCGGTGCCAATGCCGGGCAGTTCGCCACCATCGACATCGTGTCGGTTGAGGACAACGCCGTGTTCGATGTGATCGGACCCAATGGTGAGTGGATTCTCCGGGAGGAGACCGAGGCTTCCCTCCAGATTCCGCTCACCGGTGACTACAGCATCGTGGTCGGCGGCATCCGGGGAAATGCGTCCTATACGCTGAACCTCGAGATCAGCGGCTAGGTCACAGGGCAGGCTCGTTCTCGACCAGGACGGCCATGATGAGGTCGTCGTGCCAGCGGCCGTCGCGCCACAGGGTGTGGCGGAGGCGGCCCTCGACCTCGAAGCCGGCGTTGCCGTAGGCGGTGATGGCCCGGTGGTTGTCGGCCAGCACCACCAGGCTGATGCGGTGCAGGCCCAGGCGGTTGAAGCCGTAGTCGACCACCAACCGGGTGGTCTCGGTGCCCAGGCCCTGGTCGAGCCGGTCGGGGTCAAAGATGCCGATGCCGAAGGTGGCCGAACGGTTGGCCTGGTCGAGTCGCGACAGGTTCGTCATGCCGACGAAGACGTCGCTGTCGGTCTCTGCGATTGCCCATTGCATGAACGTGTCCGGCATGGGGGTCAGTTGCCGTCGAGCCTCGTCCACGGTCAGCGGGCCGTCCGTCTCGAGGTCGCCGCCGAAGGCTCGGTTGATCTCCCGGTTCCTACCCAGTTCGGCCCGGCGAATGATGTCCCGTTCCTCGGGCGGACGGAGTCTGACCCGCTCACCGATCAGGGTTGGTGTCGGGATCTCGGGCTCTATCGGTTGCAGATCCACTGCTGGGCCAGTCCGGTCAGATAGTCGATGTCGGCGAGTTACATCGTGTTCCATGCATCCCGTTCTCTCTCATTTGATGTGCGGCCAATCTATCCGCCAACTAAGTAGTATTTTACCTTGACACAAGAACTGGTGTTTGTTAGATTGGTGGTGTCTTCCCCACAGAAATCGGTTTCTTGTGCCCGTTCGGGCCGGTGGGGTTATGGACACACTCGCAACATCATCATCGCAGGAGCTGGTGACAGCGACGTTGGCGTTGTTGCCCGGTGAGGTGTCCGGGTTCGATGTCGCTGGGTTGTCGGGCGAGGGTGTGGTCGGGTTGTTGGCCACGGTTCGTGACGCCCAACGGGCCCTGGACGGGCTGGTCGTGCGGCTCGGCTTGCGGGCTGATGAGTTGGCCGAATCCGGTGACGGGGGTGATGCCCACGAGGTGCTGGTCCGAGGCGTCCGTGGTTCGACCGCCAGGCGCGAGATCGGTCGGGTACGGGTGGCGGCTCGCTGGCCGATGGTTGGGGAGGCGTTGAGCCAGGGTGCGGTCTCGGCTGATCATGTTGATTCGCTGGCCCGCCGCATCTCCGGATTGTCCGAGGATCAGCAGGCCAGGGTTGACGTCGACGGGCTGGTAGCCCAGGCCTGCCGGCTGCCGGCCGACACCTTCGACACCGTCGTGAAACGAGCGGTCGATGACGCCCGCGGCGACGGCGGTCTCGGTGACACCGAGCAACGCCGGGCGGCGTCGGAGTTCCGGCACTGGTACGACGACGCCGATGGCATGGGCCGGTTCCGAGGAGCGCTCGACCCCGAACGCTACGAACAGTTCACGGCAGCCATCGAAGCCCATATGAACGCGATTGCCTCACAGGACTCCGAGCCGGTGACCAAGAACGCCAACCTGGCGGCCCGAGCCCTACACGAACTGGTGACCGGCAATCGTGACGGTGGGCGGCCGGTCCCGGCTGCCGGGTTCATCATCGACTACCGGACACTGACGGCAGGCCGTCACGATGACACGATGTGTGAAACCGTCGACGGCCGTGACCTGCCGGTCGAGTCGGTGGGGCGGCTGTTGTGTGATGCGGTGTTGCGCCGCATCGTGTTGGACCACCGGGGGGTACCCATTGATGTGGGCCGCCGCTACCGGACCGCCACCGACGCTCAGTGGGCCGCCACCAAAGCCATCTACTCGACCTGCGGGTGGGACGGCTGTTCGGCCCCGATCTCGTGGTGTCAGCTCCACCACATCCACCAATGGGAGCGTGGAGGGGCCACGGATCTCCCAAACCTGGTGCCGCTCTGCAGCCACCATCACCACCTCGTCCACGAAGGCGGCTGGAGTATACGCCTACTCGATGACCGCCGACTCGAAATCCGGCGACCCGACAGACAACTCCACACCATCACACCCACGCCGACCCGGAAAACGGTGCAACGTGAATAGGAGGTCGGAATCCGATGTCGAGAATCTATCGCAGCGAGATCCCGGCGACCTTGGTTTCGAGGTACTCGCCCAGGCCCTCGTGCCCGCCCTCACGGCCAAGCCCGGAATCCTTCATGCCCCCGAAGGGCACGGTGGCCGAGGTCGGGTTGACGTCATTGATGCCGATGATGCCGAACCGCAGAGCCTCGAAGGCAGCGATGGCGGTCTTCATGGAGTCGGTGTACACGTAGGCGGCCAGCCCGTAGTGGGTGTCGTTGGCCAGCTCGATCACCTGGTCGACCTCGTCGTAGATCACGACCGGAGCGACCGGGCCGAATGTCTCCTCCCGGTACACCGTCATCTCCGAGGTCACCTCGGTCAGCACGGTCGGGGCGTAGAAGAACCCCTTGTCCAGACCGTTCTCGGTCAGCCGATGGCCGCCAACCGGGACGCCGGCTCCCTTGGATCGGGCGTCCTCCACCTGGGCCGCCACCTTCTCCACCGCGGCGTCGTTCACCAGGGGGCCGACCCCGACTCCCTCGTCCATGCCATTGCCGGCCACCAGCCCCGAAACCCGCTTGGTCAGCATGTTGACGAAAGCGTCGGCGGCGTCCCGGTGCACGTACAGCCGGTTGGGGCTGATGCAGGCCTGACCGGAGTTCAGAAACTTGAGCGCCGCCGCTCCCTTGGCCGCATTCTCCGGATCGGCGTCGGGGTAGACGATGAACGGGGCGTGACCACCCAGCTCCACCGATACCCGCTGCAGCGAGGCCCCGGCCGCCGCCGCCAGCTTGCGGCCGACCGCCGTGGACCCGGTGAAGGTCAGTTTGCGAACCCGAGGATCGGTGGTGAAGACCTCACCGATCGGCACCGGATCATTGGCCGTCACCAGGTTGATGACCCCGGGGGGCACGCCGGCGTCGGTGAACACCTCGAACACCGCCTTGGCGCACAGCGGCGTGGCCTCGGCCGGCTTCAACACCAGCGTGCAGCCGGCGGCCAGGGCCGGCGCCATCTTCCGGGTGAGCATGGAGATGGGGTAGTTCCACGGGGTCACCGCCGCCACCACGCCCACCGGCTGACGGACCGACAGGAATCGTTGATCGGGCCGTCCCGAGGGCAGCCACTCGCCGCTCAGCCGCCGGGCTTCCTCGGCGAACCAACGGATGAAATCGGCTGCGTAGCCCACCTCGAAGCGGGCCGCCCTCAGCGGTTTGCCCTGCTCGGTGGTCATGAGCCTGGCCAGCTCGTCGGCTCGCTCGCTCATCAGCTCCCACGCCTTCATGAGCACGTCGGCTCGATGGAAGGCGGTCGTCGTCGACCAGGAGGCGAAGGCATCATCGGCGGCGGCGACGGCGTCCCGGGCATCGTCGGCGCCACCATCGGGCATGCGGCCGATCACCTCGCCGGTAGCCGGGTTGGTCACCTCGAAGGTGGCCCCGGAGCGAGCCTCGATCCACTCTCCGTTGATGAACATGGGGCCGAGCCTACGTTGTCCCGTCCCCGAAGTCGAAGTCAGGAGGAAAGGCGCTCAGGTCGACCTGATGATCGGCAGGCGCCGGCTTCGGCGGGTCGGCCAGCAGTCTCGACACCAGCAGTCCGGCCAGCACGCCGAACAGATGGCCCTCCCACGAGATCCCGTCCTGGGGGACCAGGCCGACGATCAGCCCATAGTACAGCAGCACCGCCACCAGGGCCGGTGCGATGGCGGCCGGTCGCCGTTCGAAGAAGGCGGCCCCCAGCAGTGCGCCGAAATAGCCGAACACCACTCCGCTGGCCCCGATGTGGTTTCCGCCTCCGGCCAGGAGCCAGGTCAGAAACCCGCCGACCACGATCGCCACCGCGGTCACCGTCAACCACCGGCCCCGACCCCGGATGGCGACCAGGCCCCCGAGGGCCAACAGCGGGGCGGAATTCGAAAGCACGTGACCCCAGTCGCTGTGGAGGAACGGCGCCCAGAGAATGCCGTCCAGGCCATCCAGGTCACGGGGCTGGATGCCGTTTCGTTGGAGCCGGCTCCCGAGAATGAAGGTGTCGACGATCTCGATCAACCAGATCACCACCACAAAGGCGACGATGAGGCCGATGGCCGAGGTCAGCGCTCGCCGAAGCCAGCTGGGAGCCGGTGAGCGGCTGGGGTCGACCCCACCCTCGAGCACGCTACTCGTCCCTCCGACGCTGCTCCCGGTAACGGCGGATGATCACCGTGGCGTCACGACGGTTGTCGCCGGCAGCCTGGCTGTCGGCCAGATAGCGGGACGTCATGTCGGTCAGGGGGGTGGGGGCTCCAAGGCTGGCAGCCTCGTCCCGCACCAGCCCGAGGTCCTTGACCATCCAGTCCACGGCGAAGCCGAAATCGAATTCGTCGTCGAGCATGGTCTCGCCCCGGTTGGACAGGTACCACGAGTTGGCTGCTCCCTGGGTGACGGCCTGGAACACGAGCTTCATGTCGAGCCCGGCCTGCTCGCCGAAAGCCAGGGCTTCGGCCGCCCCCTGGATGGCGCCGGCGCACAGGATCTGGTTGACCATCTTGGTCGTCTGGCCCGATCCGGCCGGTCCGATCAGGGTGATGGCCTTGGCGTAGGCGTCGACCAGCGGAGCCACCTTGTCGAAATCGGCCTGCTCCCCTCCGCACATCACGCTGAGCTGTCCGTTCTCGGCTCCGGCCTGACCCCCGGAGATCGGGGCATCGACAAATCCGACCCCGACCTCGGCGCAGGCTGCGGCCAGCTCCCGAGCCAGGGCGGCCGACGCCGTGGTGTGATCGACGATCACGGCTCCCGGTTCCAGTGACCCGAGCACACCGCTGTCGCCGTAGACCACCGAACGAACGTCGTCATCACCGCCGACACAGATGAACACGGCGACGGCACCAAGGGCCGCCTCGGCCGGAGTGGCATGGGCCGAGGCATGCTCGCCACCGTGGGTGTCCAGCCATTTCCGGGCGGTGGACCCGGTGCGGTTGTAGACCCGCACCCGGTGCCCGGCGTCGACCAGGTGGCCGGCCATGGGAAATCCCATGTTGCCCAGCCCGAGAAAGGCGCACACCGTGGATTCAGCCATGGTTCAACTCCATGGTTTCAGACTACCGGGGCACAGCTCCCGGCCTGAAGCACGACCACCACTTCCTCGGCGCCGTCGACAATCACATACAGGGCCTCATACTCTCCGGCGTCGGCGCCGTCGATCACCTCGAACGGCAGATAGGCGATCACCTCCACCTCGTCTCCGGCGAAGGTCGAGTCGCCGGTGGGGAAGCCCTCCAGGCAGTTCGCCGCTGCCTCGTCCCGCCATGGCAGCTCGAGATCGCCCACCATCTCGTCTCCGGTGGGCAGACGGTCGTATTCGGCCACCGGCTCGTCGGGGAAGAACCCGGATTCGGGCAGATCGCGCAGGGTCCGCTGGGCGCTCAGTTCCGCCGCGTCCTCCTCCGACTCCTCGAGAGCCAACGACTCCTCAGCGTCGGCCGCCACGTCGGCACCATCGGAGGCGGCATCGTCGGCGGCCGGGGCTCCGCCGCCGTCCGGATCGGCCAGGTTCTCCGCCGACTCGCCGGCCATCTCGGCCTGGGCCATGTCGGCTGCGCCGGCCTCGGCGTCGGCCGCCGGAGCGACCTCGGCCGCCTCGGTGGCGGTCTCGGTGCTGGTATCGGCGGTGGCCATCTCGGCGTCCTCGCTGCCACCGATCTGGTTGATCAGCGCCACCGCCCCGACACCGACCACCAGCACGGCGGCGGCCGAGGTCAGCCACCGCAGGCGGCTTGCCCGTTCCTCTCGTCCCCGTCGTCGCTCCGTCAGGTCGATGACCGGCTCGGCCCCGGGCGCCGGCTCGGCGGCCTCACCCCGGTCGGGGGTCGAACCGGGCCGGTAGAGGGCCATGGCCCGGGCCAACTGGGCCTGGGCCAGTCCGGGCGGAGTCGCCGGCGCCGTCACCCCGACCGACCGTAGCAGCTCGACTCGGGCCCGCAGTTCGGGGTCGGCTTCGACCCGGGCCACCTCGTCCGGGGTGGCCTCGCGGTCCAGGTAGCTGGACGCCAAGAGGTCGAGCTCGTCGTCGGTCATCATGGTTTACGACGTTCGTCGGAGGGCTTCTGGTTCCCGCCGGCACCGGATTTCCGGCCGCCGGACTCGGTTCGGCCGCCCTCACCCAGAAGTTCCGTCAGCTGCCGTCGGCCCCGGGCGATCCGGGAACGCACGGTGCCGGGGGGAATGTCGAGTGTGGCCGCAATCTCGGCGTAGTCCAAACCGCCGACGTCCCGGAGCACCACCGGTAGGCGGAACTCCTCAGGCAGTTGGGCCAGGGCCCGATCGAGATGATCGCTGTCCACCACCCGATCATCGAGCCACGGTCCATCGCCGATGGCCTCGGGCGTCTCGGCCACGGCCAGCGGTCGGCGCTTGCGTCGCCGCAACTCGTCCAGGCAGGCGTTGGTGGCCACCCGATAGCTCCAGGTCTTGAACGAGGCGCGTCCGTCGTAGCGGGGCAACCCCCGCACGATCGACATCAAGGCCTCCTGGCAGCCGTCGGCGGCGTCGGCGTCGTTGCCGGCCACCCGGCGACAGATGGCGTACAACCGGTCGTAGTGTCGGCTCAACAACGCCTGCATGGCGTCGGCTCCATCGGGCGCGTCGGACTGGGCCAGGGCCACCAGCTCCTCATCCGACTTCGAGCCGAGCATCAGCCGCAGCATAGATGGCGCAACCCGTCGATCGTGGGGATAACCCCCGATCTGGCCGGATCAGCCGAAGGCCACCTCATTGAACTCGACCCGGTTCCGGGTCACTCCTTCCCGGTCCACCGTGGTGCCGTGGTCGGTGATCCAGACCAGCACGAAGCTCCCGGTGGTCCGGTCCAGGTCAATGGTGGTGTCGCCGGACACGCCGCTGACCCCGCCGATCTCATCCCCCCACTGCTCGGGGGAGAACTCGCCGATGTAATCGGGCGGGAACGGCAGTTCGTCGGCGATGTAGACCTCGGCCGACCAGTTCTCGGTGGTGGTGGTGACCTCCAGGTCGTTGACCGCCGGTTCCCCGTCGAGCTGGAAGATCACGCCCACTCCGCTCTTGGATGAGGAGAACCGCGGGGTCGAATAGGTCTTGGAGTACCACCGGGTGGTGGGGTCGCCGTCGTAGGCCAGCGCCACCCGGCTGCCCCACTCGTCGCCGTCGCTGCCGGGGTCGAACGAGAATCCGTCGATGATGTCGGTCGAACCGGCTCCGCCACCGACTCCACCGATGTCGAGGTTGTCGAACACGTTGCCGGCCACGGCCAACAGCCCGGCCACCACCAGACCCACGATGATCAGCATGGCAACCATGGTCCGGCCCAGCAGCGAGTTCCCCCTGGACCGGCGAACCGGTGCCGTCTCGCCTCGGGTTGGGAGCCCGGCCTCGATGCGACGATCGGAGCCCCGCCGGCGGCGCCGTCGTTCCTTGCCGCTCCGGGTTTTCGGATCGTGGACATCGCCCCCGTGGACCATGTCGTGAGCCATGATGGCGGTGCCGTCGCGGGGTGCCGGCGGTGGCGTCGACGGCACCGACGAACCGGCCACCGGGGACGGCCCGGTGGTGGCCGGTGGCAGGCTTGCGAACGAGGGTGACGGGGGCGGACTCAACGGCGCCTGGTTGGTCAGGTCGACGGCGGCCAGGGCCGCCCTCAGCTCGGTGGCCGTGGCGAAGCGGTGGGCGGGGTCGATGGCCATGGATCGATGGATGGCCTCGTCCAGCGCTACCGGAATCCCGGCCCGACGTTCCCGGCACCGGGGAATCGGCGGCCTCAATCGGGCCAGGGCGATGGCGGCGTCGGATTCGGCCTGGAACGGGACGCCTCCGGTCACGGCCTCGAACAGCACGACCCCCAGCGAGTAGATGTCGGCCCTCGGGTCGATGGCGTCGCCCGAAACCTGTTCCGGGGCCAGGTACTTGGCCGTCCCCAGCAATGTTCCGGTGAGGGTCAAGTCGGCGTCCTTGGTGGCCTTGGCGATACCGAAGTCGGTCACCACCACCCGACGGTCCTCGTCGATCATGATGTTGGCCGGCTTGATGTCACGGTGCACGATGCCGGCCCGGTGGGCCTCGGCCAGTGCATCGGCGATCTGGCAGCCGATGGCGACGACGGCCTTGGCGCTGAGCACCGGGTTCTCGTCCAGCAGCGCCCGCAGCGTGCGGCCCCTGATCAGCTCCATGACGATGGCCTCGATGTCCGAGCCGTTGAGCTTGTCGCTGATGGTGTCGTAGACGGCCACGATCGAGGTGTGTGACAGCCGAGCCGAGGCGATGGCCTCCCGCCGGAATCGGGCCACGAATCCCTCGTCATGGGCCAGATGGGAGTGGAGGATCTTGATGGCAACCGGTCGATCGAGGATCTTGTCGTGACCCTGCCAGACCTGGGCCATGCCACCGGAGGCGATGATGGTCAGCAGCTCGTAGCGCCCGGACAGCACGACCCCCGGACCCACCCCGAAAGGTCGCCCGCCGCCCGGCCTATCCGAATCGGGTGCCGATCCGGCCGCCGCCGGGGCCGGAGGTGGCGCCTCGGTCGTTCGCCGCGCCTCGCTCGACTCGAAGTTCACCCCTCCTACGCTACCGCTCGCCGAGCCCTCAATCATTTCGGCCCCCTTTTCGTTTGTGACCGAGCCGGGTTAGGGTCGGAGGAGGGCCGGCACGTAGCCGCACGGACCACGGGGGCATGGTGTGAACATCTCGGATTATCTCAGCTCGCAGTCGGTATCGGACGTGAACCTCTCACGCCACACCACGGTCGGACCCGATGACACGGTGGCCGCCACCGTGGCCGGAATGGCCGATCAGGGCTTCGCCACCGCCTGTGTGGTCGACGATGGCATGCTCAAAGGCCTGTTCACCCAGCGGGACTACACGTTGGGGGTGGCCGGCCGCGCCGACGTCTGGGCCAAGCCCATCTCGTCACAGATGGTGGAATCCCCTCTGATCACCTTGGGTCCCGACGACACCCTGGCCGATGGCCTGCACCTGATGAACACCTGGTGGATCAGCAGCGTGCCCATCGTCGATGACGGGCGATTGGCCGGCAACCTCTCGTACTACACGCTGATGGAGACCATCGTCGGGCTACTGAGTTCCCGGGTCGGGATCTCGGGCGACGAGGCGACGATGCACGACGGCCTGTCGTTCGTGGACTTCACCGGGATCAACACCACCCCGCCGGTGCTGGTCGCCCCCGACGATTCGGCCCAGACCGCGGTTCACCATGTCCGGGCCCGGGGCATTCCGCTGGTGCTGGTGGCCGATGAGCACCACAATCTGGTGGGCAAGGTCAGCGAGTTCGATCTGTTGACCAGGGCCGGCTGTACCGTGGCCGATCTGCGAGCCCTGACCATCGCCGACGTCATGGACACCGCCCCTCCGTCCATTCCGGCCCGGACCTCGGTGGCCGATGCCATGGCCCTATTGGTGGCCAACGAGTCGTCGTCGGTCCCCCTGGTCGGCGAGTCGGGGAGACCGGTCGGCATGGCCTCGTTCCACGACATCACCGGTTACATCGAGTCCACCCTCGCCGCTCTCGACTGAATCCGGTCCCCATTTTCGTTCTCGGCGCAACTTCCGGTGGTCGATGAACCACCAGATGATCAGGAACACCAGGGCCCCGCCCGAGATGAGCAGTCCCAAGCCCGGCACCGCGGTGGAGCGGACCTGGAACTGGTTGGTCGCCAGTCGAATGTTGCCGTCGGGGGTCCAGACCGACACCTCGATCTGGCTGGACCCCAATGACCGGGCCTGCACCTCGACATCGATCGAACTGGTGCCGGGCTCCACGGTCACCAGCTGGGAATCCTGCAACACCTTGAACTTGTCGCTGCGAAATCGGAGCATGATCCGGCGGGGTCCGGCGGCCCGGCTTTCGATGATGAGGGGAACCGAACCATCCCGGGCGGCCATGGTGACGGTCTGGGCCACCGGCAGGGTGATCACCTCCAGCTCCTGACCGAGTTCCTCGGAGAACACCAGCAGGGCTCGGCGCCGGTCGTCGACGTTGCGCTCCAGAGCCAACGCCGACCACAATCGCCGCCGATACTCGTCGGGGGTGGTGCCGACTCCGTCGCCATCGGCGTCTTCCGACATCGCCTCGAAGCCGGCCAGAATCGATTCGATGTCGGCCAGCAGGCCGGCGTCGGCGGCCAGGTTCTGGGTCGGCCGCTCGGCCGGCCGGCGCCGGAGGTTGGTGTCGGCCACGTCGCTCAGCGCCAGCGCCCGGATTGCGTCGGTCTCGGCCAGCCATGTCAGGAACACGTCCAACCCGTTGATCGGTCGCTGGCCCAGCGCCGGTCCCCCCAACACCACCGGGGTGTTGTCGTTCCCGGCCCGCAGCGTCAGGTGGGCCAGGACACGGTTGGCCTGCAGGACCCCCGAGGTCCCCTCGTCGAACAGTTCGCTGAGATCGGTGTCGAACCGCAACAGATCGATGCGATGGCCACCGGTCTGCATGTAGCCGTTGCTGGTTGAGGCCGGGCTGGTATCGACGACGGTCGTGATTCCCATCTCGCCCAGCGTCTCCACCCCGGCCGCCGTCAGCTCACGGGTCACCACCGTGGTGTCGGTGACGGGTTCCAGCCCCAGGAGCCGCAGATCGTCCCATGTCTCGTTCAGGGCCCGCTGGTAGATGCCGGGGCGGCCGATCTCGGCCAGGGCCGATGGGTCGAGATCGACCATGGGCCCGCTGATCACCGGTCGATCGCCGACGGCCTGGGCGAATTCGGTCGCCAGCTCCGTGTCGGCTCGCAGTTGGGACGCCACCCCCTCGCTCATCAGTACCGTGATGGGTGCGGTGGGATGGTTGACGAGCAACCGTCGGGCGTCGTCCACCGTGACGCCTTCGGCCGGGACAACGGTCAGCACCGTGGCCACGCCGAGGGGCCGGGTGAAGGGCAGGCCGTCAGGATTCTGCTGGTTGTCGGGATCCTGGTCCCCATCGGACATCCGGATCAGATTGGTCCTGGTGGCGGCCAGCGTCCCGTCGTTGTTGCGGAGCTCGATGGTGACCGGATAGACACCGGATTCGGTCAGTAGCACCCGGGATGTCTGGGTGTCACCGCCGGAGCGGAGGGGGAGTTCGAGCCGATAGTGGCCGGTGCCACTCGGCACCAGGTCGCCGAGGCGGACCGGTTCCAGCCGGTTGACGGGAACCGAGGGAGGAAGGTCGACACCGGGCTCGTCGGCGACGCGGTCGAACACGGTGACAGCCAGTTCGAAGTCCTCCACGTCGGATCGTCGCGTCAGAAGATCGGTCGGCGTGATGGCCACCTCGACCAGGAAGCTGCCGTCGGCCGCCACCACCGACGACTGGGCGGTCACGGTGAGGAAGATCGGGGGTAGCGGGGCCCGGTTGTCGGTGTCGGTTTGGGCCGCCGCCGGGGTTGCGCTGACGACCACTGCGAGCAGCCCGAGGATGCACCGGCCGAGGATGTACTTGGATCGGGGGTGGGTCGAAGTCCGCCGCGACCACCCGGTCACGTGTCCCGGTCCCATCGCAACACCATGAGTCCTTCACGCTGTTGGATGAAACCGAGTTTGATGTAAAGGTCGAGGGCCCGCTTGTTGGTCTCCTGGGTGTTGACCAGCGAGGTGACCACACCCCGTCGTCGCAGCCAGTTCGACGAGTCCTCGACCAGGGTGGTGCCCACGCCCCGGCCCTGATGGGCGGGATCGACGGCGAGGCGCTGAAGGTAGCCTCGGGACTCGGTGCGGCCGGTCACGGCATAGCCAACGTACCGACCGTCGACTCGGGCCAGTCGGGCGTAGCTGTGGGGTGTTGCCTTGAGGGCCTCGCCCAACGAGTAGTCATCGAACCGCCAGAATCCTTTGAACGCCTTGGCGTCGATGTCGAGCATGATCCGGCGATGCCATCGGCGGGCCCGCACCAGCTCGACGTCGGCGGCGGGGTCGGCCTGGGGCCGGTTCATGGTGCAGACGGTCGTGGCGCTCAGATTCCGGGCCAGCAGATGGAGGCGTTCATACAGGGTGAACCCGGCCTGGAAGAACGGTTCGGCCTCCACCGGGTTGAGGGCCGGGGTCACGGCCTGTTGCACACCCCGGTGATCGAGCCGGGACAGGCACCGCTTGATCTCGGCCACCGTGGGGCCCCGCCGAATTCGGGCCGGGCCGACCAGCGCGGTGTAGGGATCGCCCTGCCATCGAGCAACACGAAGATGCCGGGCGGACAGTCCGATACCGGACCCGGTGAGTCCGGGGCCGGTCTTGGCCCGGGACTCACTGTCGATCGGGCGAGGAAGCGAGCGGTGCTGCGCGGCTGTGAGATCCACCACTCCCAACAGTACTGCATCAAGCGGACCATGGACACCCGACCGCTTGTGGGCAGATTGCTGAGGTATATCCTTGTATCAACGTCAGGAGTCACATGTCGGGACTGATCATCGCCACCCACGAGCTGTGCTGGTTGCACGATCCCGGGCCCGGGCATCCGGAGAACGCCCACCGGCTGACTGCAGTGCGGCGCGGCCTGACCGATGCCGGGCTGGACGAGGCGATTACCTGGATCGAGGCTCCGGAGGCGGACCGGGCCAGCATCGAGGCCGTGCACCACCACTATCTCTTCGACCGGCTCGAGCAGCTGGCCGGGGCCGGTGGTGGAGCCATCGATCCCGACACCACCGTGTCGGCCGACTCGGGGGCCGCCGCCCTTCGGGCCGCCGGTGCCGGGTTGGAGCTGATCGAGCGGTTGAAGCGGGGCGAGGCCTCGGCCGGCTGGTCGGTGGTTCGCCCCCCCGGTCACCACGCCACGCCGGACCGGCAGATGGGGTTCTGCCTGTTCAACAACATCGCCATCGCCGCCCGATCGTTGGCCTCGGAAGGGGAACGGGTGCTGATCGTCGACGTCGACGCCCATCACGGCAACGGCACCCAGGATGCCTTCTATCGCGACCCGAACGTGATGTTCGTCAGCTTCCACCAGTTCCCGTGGTATCCGTTCACCGGCCGTCCCGACGAGACCGGGGAGGGTGAGGGCCGGGGCACCACGGTCAATATCGCCCTGCCCGCCGGTGCCACCGGTGACACCTACCGCCATGCCTTCAACACCGTCGTGGTCCCCAAGGTCGAGGCCTTCGCTCCGACCTGGGTGCTCGTGTCGGCCGGTTTCGACGGCCACCGCCGCGACCCCCTGACCGATCTGGGACTGACCTCGGTCGACTACGCCGACCTGATCGACGCCGTTCTGGACCTGGTGCCGCCCGGTCGCCGCCTGCTGTTCCTCGAGGGCGGCTACGACTATCAGGCCCTGGCCCACACCGCCGGCGCGGTGGCGGCTCGAATGCTGGGGGAATCGTTCCGACCCGAGGATCCCACTTCCGGCGGCCCGGGCGAGGAGCACGTCGAGATGGTTCGGGCCATTCACGAGCGGCTATGAACCCGGCTGCAACCGACGAGAGCGAGCACGACAAGGTCCGACGCGGCCTGGCCTCGTTGCTGCCGGTGTTGGAACCGGTGGCTCGACCGTTCGCCGAATCCGGTTACCGCCTCTTCCTGGTGGGAGGGATCGTTCGCGATCTGCTGGTTACCGGCTCGGCCACCGACGCCGATGTCGATCTGACCACCGACGCCGAACCGGGTGCCATCAAGGAGCTGCTCACGCCGTCGGCCACCGCTCTGTGGACCCAGGGCGAGCGGTTCGGCACCATCGGCGCCCGGGTCGGCGACCGGGATGTCGAGGTCACGACCCATCGAGGCGAACACTATGATCCCCGGTCCCGCAAGCCGGTGGTCAGCTTTGGCCACGAACTTCGGGAGGATCTGTCCCGCCGGGATTTCACCGTCAACGCCATGGCCATCGAGCTGCCGAGCCTCGACCTGTTCGACCCGTTCGACGGTCGGGGCGATCTCGAGTCCCGAGTACTCCGCACCCCCCTGTCGCCCCAGATCTCGTTCACCGACGATCCGCTGCGCATGCTGCGGGCCGCTCGATTCATGTCCCGCCTGGTCCTGACCCCGACCGACGAGCTGACCGCGGCGGCCACGGCGATGTCCGAACGGCTGGCCATCGTCTCGGTCGAGCGAGTGGCCGATGAGTTGGAGCGCCTGCTGTCGGTGACCGACCCGGGAGCCGGTTTCCGGTTCCTGCAGCGAACCGGACTGTTGGATCAGGTTGTCCTCGATCTACCGGACGGTTCTCACAATCTGGCGGTGGCGTTGGCCTCGGCCCGATCCAATGGGGAGACCGAGCATGACACCGCCCTGGTCCGCCGGGCCGGGTTGCTATGGCCGGTGGCCGATGTGGGCCGCGCCCTGTCCCGACTCCGCTACTCCAATGCCGATCGCAAGGTCACCATTGATCTGGTGGAATCGGTGCGATGGTGGATCGACGGTCAGCACTCATCGGCCGCCGATGGCCGCCGGCTGGTGGATCGTGTCGGTGGCGAACGGGTGGGCGCCGTCAAGCGTTTCGCCCGTCTGCTGGGGCCGGTACTCGAAGCCGAACTGGGTGATACCGGCGGTGCTGCGGCCTGCCGCCGCCTGCTCGATGCCCTCGATCGGTTGACCGCAATGGGCGATGTCGGGCCCTACGAGCCACCGTTGAGCGGGCAGGAAATCATGGATCATCTCGGCCTGGCCCCCGGCCCGGAAATCGGTCGGGTTCAGAGACTGCTCAAACAGCACCGTCTCGATCATGGCCCGATGACGGTCGATGAAGCCCGGGATGCGGTCGAGCGGCTGAGGTCCGACCGACCATCGGGATCTCGGCCTACTGCTTGAACCGACCCTTCTTCTCCAGGTCGGACTCCATGTTCTTCACCTCGATGTCGCCGGCGATCACGATGTCGGCGTCGGGATTGAAGTCCACCTCCCCGTCACGGCCGTCGTAGTCGACGGCGTTGAGGATGGAACGCATGGCGTTCAGCCGGGCCAGGTGTTTGTCGTTGGACCGAATCACGGTCCACGGTGCGGCCTCGGTGTGGGTGCGTTTGAGCATCTGGTATTTGCGTTCGGTGAACTCCTCCCAGTGCTCCTGGGCCTGCATGTCGATCTCACTGAACTTCCACTGCCGCAGCGGATCACCCAAACGGTTGTCGAAACGGCGCTGCTGTTCCTTCTTGGTCACCGAGAAGTAGAGCTTGACCAGAACGGTGCCCTGACGGACCAGGTCCTTTTCGAAACCCACGACACCGTGCATGAAGTTCTCGTACTCGGCCTCGGTGCAGAACCCGAACACCGGCTCCACCATGGCCCGGTTGTACCAACTCCGGTCGAAGAACACGGTCTCGCCACCCCGGGGAAATCGCTCCACATAGCGTTGGAAGTACCACTGCGTCTTCTGGGTGTCGGTCGGCTTGCCCAGAGCGACCACCCGGTAGTGTTTCTCGTTCATGTACCGCGTGGTGCGGCGAATGGTGCCCCCCTTGCCGGCGGCATCCCGGCCCTCGAACAGCACAACCATGCGCTGGCTGTGTTTCTCGATGTGGTCCTGCAGCTTCAGCAGCTCGACCTGGAACGGAACCAGGGCCAACTCCTGGTCCTCCTTCTTGGCCAGTCGCTTGTAGCGGCTCTGGTCGATGTCGTTGATGTCGTCGATGTCGTGCTCCTCGGGCTCACTGCCGGTCATGATGGTCTCGCTTGATCGATGGCTGGTAGCGGTAGACGGCGGTTGAAGAGTGTCCAGGCTAGGCCACGATTGGACCAGTCCGGAGGTGAAACAGCCTGTCACCCTCACCCTGTCGGCGTGAAGGCCGAATGGCTGAGAGATGAATTCCTCGTTTCGAGCATGCCATACTCGGTGTGGACGGGCGAAGTGGAAGGAGAAAGCCGTGGTCAAGCAATCACAGGCCTTGTTGACGGAATACCCGGCGGGGAAGGAGAACTACACGGCCTCGGGGCGGGTCAAGAAGGACTTCTACGAAAAGAAGCTGGAGAAGATGCAGGAGGAGCTGGTCAAGCTCCAATACTGGGTTCAGAGCCAGGGTCTTCGCGTCCTGATCATCTTCGAAGGCCGGGGCTCGGCCGGCAAGGGCGGTGTGATCAAGCGCATCACCGAGCGAACCAGTCCCCGCATCGTCCGGACCGAGGCGCTCCCGAAACCGACCGAGCGTGAGCTCACCCAGTGGTACTTCCAACGCTACGTGGCCCATCTTCCCGCCGGCGGGGAGGTGGTGCTGTTCGACCGCAGCTGGTACAACCGTTCCAACGTCGAGTGGGTCATGGGCTTCTGCACCAAGGAGCAGCACCAGGAATTCCTCCGCTCCTGCCCCGAGTTCGAACGCATGCTGGTTCGCTCCGGCATCATCCTGCTGAAGTACTGGTTCTCCATCAGCTACGAGGAGCAGGAGAGGCGGTTCCGGGCCCGCAACCAGGAACCGATCAAGCGGTGGAAGCTGTCGGACATGGACTTGGAGGAGCACCGGCTCTACACCAGGTACTCCATGGCCAAGGACACCACCTTTCAGTACACCGACATCAAACAGGCCCCGTGGTATGTGGTCCCGTCGGACGACAAGCGCCGGGCCCGCCTGAACTGCATCAGCCACATCCTCTCCCAGATCCCGTACGAGGATGTGTTGCCGGATCCCATCGAGATCCCCAAGGCGGAGAAGATGCCCTACATTCGGCCCCCGCTGACCGAGCAGACCATCGTCCCCCAGCTGTACTGAGTCTTTCGTGGTGCCAAATCGCGCCGGTACTCGATGGAGCTAGAAGCACTGCCACGTATCGGCTAAGTTGGCTGGCCATGACAAGCGATGAAGGGCACACCACCGACCTACATCCCTATGGTCCCGGTTCGCATGCGGTTTTGGATGAGGTCCGGGAGATGCCGGGCTGCTATCCGATCAAGGGAACCGTTCATGATGACGGTTCACGGTCGTATCACCGGCCGGATTCACAGGAGTATGAAGCAACGGTGCCGGAGGTCTGGTTCGATTCCCCTTCGGCGGCCGAGGACGCGGGGTTCGAGTTGGCGCCGACGCATCCCGACGACGGTGATGGTTTGGTGTTCGAGCCCGGCGGTTCGCACCATCCGTGTTCGGTGGCCGATGTCGAGGAGAACCGGGCCGCGGCCCGCGGTTCGAGTGCCGGTACGCCCGCCGGTGGCGCGACCGGGGGTCAGGGTCTGGCCGCCCTCTACGGCGGCTCGGCGGCCGCCGCTCTGGTGGGGGGGACCGTGCTCGACTTCGAGCGTCATCCCTACGGGGTTGGATCTCACCGGCTCGAGACCGCGGGCGAGATGCCCGACCACTACCCGATCAAGGGCAACGCCGGCGAGGGCGGCCGTCGGTACTATCACCGGCCCGACAGCCGGGACTACGAGCGGACCGACGCCGAGGTGTGGTTCGATTCGCCGTCGGCGGCCGAAGCCGCCGGCTTCACCCTTGCCCCCAGCCATCCCGTCGATGGGGTGGCTGCCGACTACGAGCCCGGGGGATCCGGTCACCCGTGGTCGCTGGCCGCGGTGGAGAGCGAACGGCGAGCCGCCGCCCTCGGGCCCGACGACACCGAGGTACGGGCCGGCGCCGGCTTCACCACCGCCGATGAGGAGGGCGAAGAACAGAAAACCGGTGTCGGTCGAGCCGGGCTGGCCGGAGCCGCTGCCGCCGCCGGGGTGGTGGGTGCCGGGGTTGCCGCCGCTGCCGCTGCCGACGCCGATGCTGATGCTGATGCTGATGCTGATGCTGATGCCGACCTGGAGGGCGACGACGATTCAACCGAGGTGCTTGCCCCCGGTTCGGTTGCCGCGGTGTCGGCTGCCGAGGCCGCGCCCTCCGGTACTGCCCAAACCAATGGCGATGGTGACGGTCTGAGCCTCGGCACCATGGCTGCCGCCGGCGTCGCCGGCGCCGGGCTGGGCGCAGCAGCAGCTGCCACCGACGAGGCTACGGACAAGATCCGTGACGAGGCCGGGGCTGTTGCCGACGAGGCCGGTCAGGAAGTTGGTGACAAGGTCGGCGCCGTCGCCGGCATGGCCGATGCCACGGTCGACAAGGCGGCGGTCGGCACCGTCTCCCGAGTGACCGGAGGCCGTGACCTGGAGGGCGACGGGACCAACGGTGAACCGGCCGCCGTGGATCGGGGTGGTCTGGGTCGCTGGTTCTGGTGGGCCATCGGCGCAGTCGCGCTGCTCCTGCTGCTGGCCCTGCTGGTGGCCCAGTGCAGCGACGACGACGAGGACGCCGCAGTCGGAACCGGCGATGCTCAGGAGGAATCGACCGACGAGTCCGATCCCGCCGGGGCCGCCGCCGAGGAGGACGGCGACACGACCGATGCCGGCGCCGATGCCGATGCCGATGTCGAGGATGCCGGGGCGGCGGCCGATGCCGGCGCCGATCTGGAGGCGGCGTCGTTGGCGGCGTTGGCTGCGGCCGGGTTCGATGAGGTCGAGGTCGAGGTTGACGGTGATCAGGTTCGCCTGGTCGGCAACGTCGGCAGTGATGCGGAGAGTGCGGCGGCCGAGGCTGCGGTGGCCGCTGTGGCCGGTGTCGGTTCGGTCGACAATGGCCTGACGGTCGAGTCCGCCGATGCCGGCGCTGACGCCGATGCCGATGCCGATGCCGATGCCGATGGCGGGGATGGCGGGGATGGCGGGGCGGTGGCCGGTGATGGTGCCGATCTGGAGGCGGCGTCGTTGGCGGCGTTGGCTGCGGCCGGGTTCGATGAGGTCGAGGTCGAGGTTGACGGTGATCAGGTTCGCCTGGTCGGCAACGTCGGCAGTGATGCGGAGAGTGCGGCGGCCGAGGCTGCGGTGGCCGGTGTGGCCGGTGTCGGTTCGGTCGACAACAGGTTGGCCATCGCCGAGACCCCGACCGCCGATGCCGTCGACACCGACCCCGACTTCACCGGCTGACGGGGCTCCGACCCGAACCCGGACAGCACGGCCTCCAGCACCGGCAACATGGCCGGGATCCGCTTGGCCCGGACCACCAAATCCCACAGCGGCTCGAACTTCTTCCATCCGGCCGAGTAGGCCACATGGCGGAGTCGCCCGGCGGCGGTCGGCTTGACCGAGGCCGACCGCACGATCGATCGCCACCGGTAGAACTCGTCGTAGGCCCACCAGTAGCCGGCCTCCAGTTGCTCCGGTGTCATCCGGGCCGGGCGGTACACGCACTGGCGGGTGTCGTAGCGGTCCCAGTCACGGTGCAGCAGGCGACCTTGAAGGTCGATGCGGTCATAGAGCCCGGTTCCGGGATACGGCGTCATGATGTGGAAGGTCGCGGTTTCGAGACCCATCGAGACGGCCCAGTCCACGGTGCGGGCAAAGACGTCGGGGCCGTCGTCATCCATGCCGAACACGAACGAACCGTTGACCATCACCCCCAGGTCCCGCAGCCGGGCGACGGCGGCGGCGTAGTCCCGGCCCAGGTTCTGGGTCTTGCCGTGGTCGGCGAGGTTGGTGTCGCTGATCGATTCGAAACCGATGAAGATGCTGCGCAAACCGGACTCGGCCGCCAGATCGATCAGATCCCCTTGGAGGATGGAATTCACCGTCGCCGCCCCCTGCCAGACCCGACCCATACCGACCATGGCCCCGAACAGTTCCCGGGCGAAGCGGCGCTGACCGAGAACGTGATCGTCCAGGAAGTAGAGGTGCCTGCCCGGGAGTGACTCGATCTGGGCCAGGGCGTCGTCCACGGCCTGGGTGTAGAAACCCCGCCCACCCTCGAAGAACGAGTCCTTGTAGCAGAAGTCGCAGGAATGGGGGCAGCCCCGTGTCACCACCAGCGAGTTCGGCACCAGATAGTGGGAGCGCTTGATCAGGTCCCGGCGGGCCGGCGGCAGCCCGATCAGGGTTCGGGAACCCGATTGGTACAGCCGCCGGGGTCGACCGGCGGCCAGATCGGCCAGGAATTGCGGGAAGCTGTGGTCGCCGGGACCGAGGAACAGGTGGTCGCAGTGCCCGGCCGCCTCCTGGGGCAGGGAGGTGGGGTGCAGTCCCCCCATGGCCACCCGCACCCCGAGCCGCCGGTAGTGGTCGGCGATCTCGTAGCTGCGCCGGGCCGAGGTGATGTAGCACTGGATGACCACCAGGTCGGGGAGCTCCTGGCCGTCCTTGGGCAGCTGTAGGGGCTCGACATGCTCGTCGCACAGCTCGATGTCGACGTCGGCCGGCAGGTGGCCGGCCAGGGTGGCCAACCCCAGCGGGGGGAAGAGTGAGTATTTGATGGGCCGGAACCGGGGGCTGGTGGCCTCCAACAGGGCGGGCAGGATCAGCTTCACCCGCCGCAACGTCATGGTGTGGGCCGTCGGCCGAGAACGCTGGGTCAGCGCAATGGGGGTCGCGGTTGCTGCCATGGACCCGACGCTATCCTTTACTGAGCAGTTGCTCAAGGCAGTTGCTTAGGAAATTCGCCTCATCGCGGCGCGGCTCGGGCATTGGCCGTCACCACCAGATAGACCCCGACGACCACCAGCAGCCCGCCCACCACCTCGGCAAGGCCCAACACCTCGCCCCGGATCAGCCAACCGAACAACACGCCGAAGACCGGGATGAGGTAGGCCGATGCCGCGGCCTGGGTCGGGGTGGCCCGCTTGACCACGGTGGCCAGCAGCGAGAAGGTCACGGCGTTGGCCGGGATGGAGGCATACAGCAACGGCACCAGCAAACCGAGCGACCAGTCGGTGCGTTCAGTACCCTCCACCAGCAACGAGAACGGCACCAGCACGCAGGCCGACATGATCAGCTGGACCCCGACCAACATGATCGGGCTGACACGGCTGAAGTCCTTCCACTTCATGAACACCGTGCCGAAGGCCCAGGCCACCGCCGACAGGAGCAACGCCCCGATCCCGACCGCCGCAGTGTCACCCTCGAGCGACGGCGAGGCCAGCACCACGGTGCCGGCGAATCCCACCAGCAGGCCGATCCGGCCCAGCCCCGGGACGAGGGCACCGAGCAACAGCACCGACAGCACCGTGGTGAACAACGGCATGGTGCTCGACACCAAGGACGCCACCCCGGCCGGCACCCGGCTGGTGCCGAACACCAGTAGGGCGCTGGAAACGGTGGTGATGGACAACGAGACCACGAAGATCCGGGCATAGTCGACCCGCCGCGTCGGCAGACGCTCACCCACCACATGGGCCACCACCAGCAGGGTCGAGCCCCCTATCACCGTGCGCATGGCCGTCAACAGCAGGGGAGTGGTGTGATCCAACGCGAACTTGAGGGCGGTGAAGTTCCCGCCGATCAACACGGCGATCAGGACCACGGTGGCCAGGACCAGACGGGAACTCACGGGCCGACGGTAGTCGAGACGATCGATCAGCCCGAAAACGCGTCGGCCAGAGCCCGGGCCGCCATTGTCCTCGCTTCATCGCTGCAGGCCAGGGTCATGGCGAAAACCCCGTGGATCACGTCGTCCATGTGAGCCCGGGTCACCCGGACTCCGGCCTGCTCCAGCCGATCGGCGTAGCCCTGACCCTCGGAACACAACGGATCGTAGCCGGCGGTGAACACCCAGGCCGGGGCAAGAGTGGAGGCCAGCGCGTCGAGGTCGGCGACGGTGGGAACGACCCGAGGATCCCGGTGGTCGTCGGGTTCGGTGTAGGCGTTCCAGAACCACTCCATGCCCCGTCGGGTCAGAAAATAGCCCTCGCCGTTGTCCCGATAGCCGGGGCTGTCGAACGCCGGCTCCACCACCGGATACACCAGCAGTTGATGGTGGAGGTCGATGCCCTCGGCGGCGGCGGCGATGGCCACGGCGGCGGCCAGATTGCCCCCGGCCGAATCACCCCCGACGGCAAGGCGTTCGGGATCGAGGCCGAGCTGGTCGGCTGCCGCCCTCACCCAGCGGGTGGCGGCCAGGCAGTCGTCGAAGGCAGCGGGGAACGGGTGCTCGGGAGCCAGCCGGTAGTCGACCGAGACCACCACGCAACCGGCGTCGCCGGCCAGCACCCGGCACGGCAGGTCACTGGTTTCCAGGTCACCCAGCACCCAGCCGCCGCCATGGAACCACACCAGGGTCGGCGCCCGGCTTTTCGAGTTGCCACCGACATCGGCCGGCCGGTAGATGCGAATGGCCATGGGCCCGGCCGGACCATCGATCGATCGGTTCTCGATACGGTCGACCTGGGGCAGGTTGTCGGGGGCGACCCGGAGGTCGCTGAAGGTCTGCCGGGCTTCGTCCGGGGTCATTTCCGGGAAGTCCTTCAGGCCGATCTCGGTGAACATCTCGAGCAGCTCGACCACTTCGGGCCGGAGGGGAGGTCGCATCACGTCCTCCAGATTCACCGTCGCCATTGTGGTGGTCAAGTCGACCGGGTCGGCCCGAGCCTCCGCCCCGTGATCCACCGGCTGCCCAACCCCGCCTCGACGTGCGACAATGGGGCCATGGTTGTCGTGTTCGCCACCACCATCGGTCGAGGAGGACGTCGGCGGTGAGCGCACGTCTGCTGGTCCGCCGGAACCCGAACGAGGTCATGCGGCCGGCCGACCCCGACGACTGCGAGGCCCTGATGGCGGAGGGGGCCACGTGCTGGCTGACCGTCGTCACCAACGAACCCGAGGACCTGGACCGCCTGGGCGAACGGTTCAACTTCGAGTCGGCCGCCATCGAGGACATCCTCGATATCGAGCAACTCCCCAAGTACGACAACTATGACGATCATCTGTTCGTCATCCTCCACGCCCTGACCTCGGAGGGCGACAGGGTCGACACCACCGAGGTCGACTGTTTTGTGGCCCCCAACCTGCTGGTGACGGTGAGCGCCCAGCCGGTGACCGGTATCGAATGGCTGTGGCGGGCCGTTCAGGCCCACGCCCATATCGTGGACGAGGGGGCCGATGACCTGTTCGCCCAGCTGGCCGAGGTCATCGGTCGCCGCTATCTCGAGGTGATCGCCGAGTTCGAGGCCAGGATCGACGACATCGCCGACGACGCCCTCGAGGCCGACCCCGATGTGCTGAGCGACATCCAGGTCCTGCGCCGGGAGGAGACCACGGTCCGCAAGGTCCTGCGGCCCCAGCGGCTGCTGCTGGCCAACCTGCGCCGTGGCACCATTCCCGTGCTCCGACCGGCCGCCATCACCGTGCTGGGCGATGCCTACGATGTGCACAACCAGGTGGTGGAGTCGCTGTCGTCGGCCCGGGCCCTGTTGAGCGACGCCCTCGACACCTATCGGGGGGCGGCCGCCGATCGCCAGGCCACGGCCACCATCATCCTGGCCGTGTACTCCGCCATCCTGTTGCCGCTCACCCTGATCACCGGTTGGTACGGGATGAACCTGGCTCAACTGCCGGGGGCCGACCGGAACTGGAGTTGGGAGCTGGTGTTGATCATCATGGTGGTGCTGGCCCTCGGGTCGTTCGCCGCCTTCGTCAAGGCCGGTTTCATCCGGCCTCCGGAGTTCGGGGAGAGCACGGTGCTGCGGGGGCTGGGTCGGGCGGCCAAGGCCCCGGTCAAACCGTTCACCATGCTGCGCAACCCCCGCCGCATCGCGGCCAAGGCCACCGGCCTGGTCAATCCTCGGACCCAGACCTCCTCGTCCGGCTCGGGCTCGTCGAGTGCCCGTTCGTCGAGTGCCGGTTCGTCGAATGCCCGTTCGTCGAGTGGCGGCGGAGCACGCTCATCGTCCCGCCGCGCCCGCTGACCGCTCAGGGACTCACCAGGGTGCCGGGGTTGTCGCTCAGCCACTCGGTGGCCGGCACCTCCTCGGGCTGGTCGTAGCCTTCGGCCAGATAGATCACTCCGTCGGAGGTCAGGAAGTAGATCTGCCAGGCGTGATAGCCGTGGTAGGCCCGCTCGTCGGCCATCATCACCCGGACGTAGGCGGTGACGGCGTTGACGTAGTAGTCGGAGTTGTTGTAGCCCCAGATGGCGCGGGCCATGTCATCCGGTCCACCCCGGCGGGTGAGGTAGGTGGCGGCACCGAGAATGGCGTCCCGAGGGTCGGTGGGATCTCCGTCACAGCATTCGGCCCAGGTCGAGGGCAGGAACTGCATCGGGCCGACCGCTCCGGCCGTGGACACCCCCTGGATGCGACCCATGCGGGTCTCGACCAGGTTGATGGCGGCCACATAGGGCCAGGCGATTCCGGTCTCGGCCTCGGCCTCCTTGTAGTATCGGAGCAGCTCGTCGGCCGGGGGCGGGGCCGAGATGCGCCAGGCCGGCACGGCGGAATGGGTGTTCTCCGTGCCCAACAGCCTGATCAGGTTCTCCCTGGCCTCCCAGTTCAGGGCCACGGCTTCGGCCAGCGGCTCGTCGGCGGTCCGAGCCACCGCGGTCAGGGTCGGCTCGACCATGTCGGGGCCGGCGGCCAGATGGTGGTACAGCCGTTGTTGCCATCGACCCCATCGGCTCAGTTCATCGGCGTCCAGTGTCGGGTCTCTCACCGCCCGCTCGGCCTCGGTCAACGCAGCCGCCATCGTCGAGGGATCCCGAGGTAGCGGTGCACCGAGGGGGCTGACGTCGATGGCAGCGCGGCTGCGGTAGGCCTCGATCACCGCCGGTGGTGGGCTCACGTCCACAGGTTCATCGACGACCGTCGACGAGCTCGACTCGACGATGGCGGGTTGATCGGTCGTCGACGTCGTGGACACAACCGGCACCTCGGAGACGGTCCCGGCCGTCGTCTGCTCCGGTCCTGAGCAGGCGGCCGTCAGGCAGGCAAAGGCCACAGCGATGGTGACGGCAACGGTGGACGGGCGCCCGCTCACCGCCGTCAGCTCGGGTGTTGCACGAACCAGCGGTGGACGTCACCGCATGCCAACAGCCGGCGAGCACAGAAGTCGACGAACCGGGTCGTGGTGATGGTCTTGGGGGTCGGCTCCGGCCACCGGGCCTGGATGCCGCCCTTGATCCGCAACAGCTCGGCCCGGGGGTGATCCTCGTCGAAAGGTTTCGGTACCCGCTTGAGACCGGCTCCGGCGATGTCCAGCTTCCGACCCTTGCCCAGACGGTCGAGGGCGTCGGCCAGTTCGCCCCCGATGATGTTGTCGGCAACCAGCTCCCGCCACCGCTCCACCGACTGGATGGGAGCACCGGTGGCGAACCCAATCTCGTCGGCCGAGACGCGAACCCACAGGGTGGGTGCCGTCTTCTTGTTCGCCCCCTCCCAGAACTTCAACAGCAGATGGTCCTTGTACGGACTGCGGTCGGGATTGAACCGCAGATCGTTGTTGATGGGGGCAATGGAACCATTGGTCTTGGGCTGAGCCACGATGTCGGGGCTCAGATCCTCGGCCAGACGATCGCCCAGGGCGACCACGAAGGCCTTGGTCGGCGCCACCACGGCGTCGTCATAGACGGCGCGATTGGCATCGAACCACACCTTGTCCTTGGTGCCCAGAGTGCGGAGAAACTGCAGACCCTCGGCCGGGAAACCGGTGAACGGCTGGGATTCGGCCATGCCACAACCGTAGTGCGGCGAGACGGCGCTCGCCGCCCCGAGTTTGGCTCTCGGCCAAACGTCGTCGAATAGTGACCTGCTCGTGAACACCCACGCCACCACGAGAGACCAGTCCGCAACTACCGCGTGTCGCTCGTCGATCGTACACTCGGTCGGGTGACCACGGAAGCGGAAGTGAACGACCACCTCTCCCACATCGCCCATGCCGGAGCCCTGGGTCTGTGTTATCACGACAGCGGGGAGGACTTCGTGGAACTGGCCCTGCCCTACGACGAGCATCTGGTCGGGGATCCCGACACCGGAGTGATCCATGGCGGCGCCATCGCCGCACTGCTGGACAACGCCGCCGGTTTCGCCGGCCGCCCGCCCCGAACCACCATGGCCCAGATCGCCATCGCCACCCTCGATCTGCGCATCGACTACATGGGCCCGGCCACTCCGGGTCGGACCGTGATCGGTCGGGCCACCTGCTATCACCGCACCCGTAGCATCACCTTCGTCCGGGCCGTGGCCTATCACGATTCGCCTGACGACCCGATCGCCACCGGCACGGCCACCTTCATGACCGGCACCCCCAACGCCCCCCGGCCCCTTCCCGGCCCGGAGTCGAATGGCGGGGACGGCACGGGGGATCGGGGAGCCGGCGACCGAGGCACCGGCAACCGGGGGGCGGCATGAAGTTCCTGATCGAGCTGCGGGAGCAGGGTCGGGCCAACGATCTGGCCGCCCTGCTCGAGTACATACCCTATGCCCGCTTCCTGGGTCTGTGCGTGCACCAGTTGGGTGACGAGATCATCACGGAGCTGCCGGCCGCACCCCATCTCACCGGCAATCCCAACCTGCCGGCGGTTCACGGCGGTGTGGTCGGGGCCATGTTGGAGATGACGGCCATCCTCAAGCTGCTGCACGACACCGACTGTGAGCGGCTGCCCAAGACGGTGGATGTGTCGTTCAACTACCTCCGCCCGGTCCGGGCCGACCACAGTACCTACGGTCGAGCCACCGTGACCCGCCAGGGACGAAGGGTGGCCAATGTGCGCTGCGACCTGTGGCAGGCCGAGCGGGCCAAGACCGTGGCCACCAGCCACGGCCATTTCGTGCTGGCCCCGCTGGTTGGCGACGCGCCGGCCCCGGCCCGGGAAATCTGAGGCTCGCCCTTGGCCGGTTGCGTCCTCACCATCCGTGACTTCGACCCCGCCGATCAGGCGGCGGCTCGGGCCATCATCGAGGCCGGCCTGCGGGACCGGTGGGGTGACGGCTTCGATCCCCACGCCAACCCCGACACCGACGGCGACGTGGTGGTGGCCACGGTGTCCAAGTCCGACGGGGGTGAGGAGATTGTCGGCCTGGGAGTTGCTGTGCCCGAAGCCCATGGCCTGAGCCGCATCGTAGGTATGTCGGTGGCTCGTGGCCATCGACGGCGGGGCATTGCCCGGGCCCTGATCGCCGAGCTGATCGCCCGGGCCCGCTCAAGGGGCCATCATGCCGTGATCGTCAGCACCGACACCCCGTGGACCGACGCCGTGGCCCTCTACGAGGACTCGGGCTTCGAGGTCACCGAGTCGGACGATGCCGACATCCACCTATGGCTCGATCTGGTCTGGAGCGACGAAGAGGTGGTGACCGAGCGAACCGTGTTGAAGGCGCCGACCGCAGCCGACAACATGTTCGTGGTCGAGATGCTGACCGATGACCCGGTCCGCACCTTCCTCGGCGGACCGGCATCGTTCGCCATCGTGGAGTGGATCAAGGCCCACTCCCTGGCCCCCCAGTGGGGAACCTTCATCGTCCACCTCCCGGAATCCGATCTCCCCGGTGAGCGTCAGCGCATCGGCATGGTGGCGCTCGAGAACTGGCGGGGCGATCTGGAGTTGTCGCTGCAGTTACTGCCCGAGTTCTGGGGCCAGGGGTTTGCCCACGAGCTGTCGCTGGCCGTGTTGGACTGGGCGTGGGCCAACACCGACGCTCCGTCCATCATCGCCGTCAGCCACGCCCACAATGCCCGGGCCATCGCCGCCATGGAACGGCTGGGCTTCGTCACCGACCGTCGGTTCGAGGAATCCGGTGAACCCCATATCCAAGGTCGCCTGAGCCGGCCCGGCTGACCCATCCAGCACTCGGCCGGTAGGCTGGGACAAGGAGATGTCCGTGCCCCGATCCGCCCCTCGCCCCGATTCCAAGATCTGCCGATCGTGTGGGCGGACCATGGAGTGGCGGCGTAAGTGGGCCGACAACTGGGACGAGGTTCGGTACTGCTCCAAGGCCTGTCGTTCAACGGGGGTGTCAGAACTCGACCGGGCCCTGGAGGCCGCGATACTGGAATTGCTCGATGGACGAACGCGAGGGGCGACCATTTGCCCATCAGAGGCGGCCCGCTCGGTCCACGGGTTGAGATCGGCGCCACCGGCATCAGGCTCGAGGGTCGAACCCGAGGGCTGGCGGGAGCTGATGGAACCGGCTCGAAGGGCCGCCCGGCGGCTGGTGGCCCGGGGCGAGCTGGAGATCACCCAGAAGGGCCGAGTGGTCGACCCGTCGACCGCCCGGGGCCCGATCCGACTCCGACTCCCGCAGTGATGGCCCTGATGTTGGCCGTGCTGACGTCGGCAGCCCCGAGGAACCCGGGATGACCATGCAATGGCAGGAGGCGGCCGACGCCGTGAACCGGGTCGTCGCCGAGGAACCGGACCGGCTCGATCTGGTCATGGCGTACATCGCCGCGATCGATCCGTCGGCATGGCCGGTCGAGAAGGTGGTGGTCCGCCTCGACGACCTGGCGGCCGACGCCCCCGGGCCGGCGGCCCCGGAGCTGGTGGCCTACGTGTTCGAGACCCTTGGGTTCGTCGGCAACGCCGGGCGCTACTACGACCCCTCGAACTCGCTCATCCACCGGGTCCTGCACCGGCGCCGTGGTATACCCCTGACCCTGGCCGTGGTGGCGGCCGAGATCTCCCGCCGCACCGGCGGTCGACTCACCGTGATCGGCTTCCCCGGCCATGTGCTGGTCGGTGACGAGCTGACCCCCGATCAGTGGTTCGATCCCTTCGCCGCCGGCGCCCCGATGAGCCGAATGCGGCTCCGGATGCTGCTCCAGCAGTTCCAGCCGGGGGCTACGCTTCGGCCGGAGATGACCCTGCCCATGTCGGCCGCCGATGTTACCGTGCGCACCCTCAACAACCTGGTCAACGCCTACCAACGACTGGGCATGTTGAGTCGTATGGTCGACGTGCTGCGCTTCCGGTCTCGGCTCGATACGGCCACCGAGGGCGATCGTCTCCAGCTGGCCGGAGCGCTGGCCGCCTCCGGCCGCTACGACCAGGCCGCCGACGAATTCGAGCTGCTGGTCGACCTCGACCCCGACAATGCCGCCGGGCACGCCTCGGTGGCCGAGCGGCTCCGAGCCCACCGCAACTGACCGGGGCCAAGGCCGCCCCGCTGGAATTCAGACCTCGTCGGCTTCCCTGGTCGGCTCCTTTGGTCGGATGCCGAACGGCTTGAGGTAACCGTGTTGGGCGATGTCGTCGACCAGTGGCTGCAGCAGATCGCCCAGTCGGTTCACGGTCGCCTCGTCCATGCCGTCCCAGATGGGGGCCGACAGCTCGTTGGTCCGTTCCTCGAGCCGTTTGCGGAACTCCAATCCCCTGTCGGTCAGGGTGTTTTCGTCCACCAGCCAACCCCGGTCCGCCAGCCCGGCCACTGCGGTGTCCCACGCCTCCTCCGACCACGACCGACTGGCCTTCGTGAACCCGCCCTGGCGGGCGTGGGTGACCACCGTGCACTCCACCCCGGTCAACGGTTCGGCGATGAGCAGACCGATGTGGGTGTCGCCCCGCCACTCCCGGATCACCGTCACCAGCTGCCACAGCCGGATCAGATCGTCATCGGCGAAGTGGCTGTTGTCGAGCAGTCGAATGGCTGCGGCGTTGCCGGCGGCCAGCGGTCGGCCGTCCCACCGCAGACCACTGACGGCCCGTTGTGTGATCTCGACGGCCTCGGCCTGTTCGGTTTCCGACAAGGTATGCCGGCACGTCTTGTCCAGGATCTCGGCCACCGCCCGCCACCGGGCCAGCTGCATCTTCTCGGCCGTGGTGGTGTTCCACACCCCGTCCATGGCCGTGTCCACCAGTTTCGGGTTGAAGTTGTAGAACGTGGCCATCACCATCTCGGTGGGCAGGGTGCCCATGGCCGCGGTGCGGGAGGCGAAGTAGCCGGCCCGGTCGTGCACCCCCTCCTGGGCGTAGGAGTCGGTCGCCTCCCGGGCGAAGTAGATGAAGACATGGAAGCCGGTGGTCACCTGATGGAGGCGGGACACCGTGTCGAGCGAAACCGGGGTCGTCATGGATGGCGACGGTACACGACGGCGGCCCGCTCGCACCAGCCCCCATGCGGTTTCGGTCACAGATCTCTTGCCGTTCGATCCGATCGCCGACGATTCCGTCACCGGTTGACGTCGGTGGACCAGGCGGGGTCCAAGGTCCCTGGCTTTCCTTCGTTCTGAGGTCCAAACTAGGACCATGAGCGGCACCAAAGCGGGTCCTACGGGGCTGATCACTGCGCTTGGTGCCCTGGGTGTGGTGTTCGGCGACATCGGTACCAGCCCGCTCTATGCCTTTCGGGAAGCGCTTGGTTCGGAGTCGAACGGGGCCGAGAGCGACGCTGCAGTCGCCGTCGTCGAGGCCGATGTGCTCGGTGTGCTGTCGCTCATGTTCTGGGCGCTCATCATCGTCATCACCATCAAATACGTCCTCCTGGTGATGCGGGCCGACAACGACGGCGAGGGTGGCATCCTGGCCTTGGTGGCGCTGATCGTCCCGGTGTCGGGGACCGGGGCCACCGACGATGAACCGAGTGGGGCCAACCGCCGCTGGCTGATCCTGCTCGGCCTGTTCGGCACCGCCCTACTCTACGGCGACGGGATGATCACTCCGGCCATCTCGGTCCTGGCCGCGGTGGAGGGGCTGGAGGTGGCTGCGCCGGCCCTGGACGCCCTGGTGCTGCCGATCGTGGCCGTCATCCTCATCGCCCTGTTCGCCATTCAGCACCGAGGAACGGAAACCGTCGGCCGGTTCTTCGGTCCGGTCATGGTTGTGTGGTTCGGCGTGCTGGCCGTATTGGGGCTGGTATCCATCGCCTCCGAACCATCGGTGATGCGAGCCTTGAGCCCGACCTATGGCGCTGCGTTCTTCGCCGACAACGGGGTGTCGGGGTTCCTGGTGCTGGGCGCGGTGTTCCTCGTCGTGACCGGTGGTGAGGCGCTGTACGCCGACATGGGCCACTTCGGTCTGCACGCCATTCGCCTCAACTGGTTCGCCCTGGTGCTGCCCAGCCTCACCCTCAACTACCTCGGTCAGGGGGCGTTGTTGTTGCAACGCCCGGAGGCGGTGGACAACCCGTTCTTCCTTCTGGCCCCCGGCTGGGGCCGGTGGCCACTCACGATTCTGGCCACGGCCGCCACCATCATCGCCTCTCAGGCCCTCATCACCGGTGCCTACTCGTTGACGGTCCAGGCCATCAACCTCGACTACCTGCCCCGGCTTCGCACCGAACAGACCTCGGCCCATCATCAGGGCCAGGTCTACGTGCCGTCGATCAACTGGTTCCTGCTGGCCGCCTGTCTGGTGTTGGTGTTCGGCTTCGGGTCGTCGGGGGCGTTGGCCGCCGCCTACGGCGTGGCCGTGACCCTGACCATGATCATCACCACCATGCTGGTCTATAGGGTGGCCCGGGTTCGCTGGAACTGGCCCACCGGCCGGACGGTGGCGGTGGTGGCCCCGCTGGCCGTGGTGGATCTGGCCTTCGTGCTGGCCAACCTGGCCAAGATTCCCGACGGTGGTTGGGTGCCGCTGCTGGTCGGGCTGGCCGGGTTCGTGATCTTCACCACGTGGAGGACCGGTCGCCGGCTGGTGTACCAACGGATCGAGCGTCGTTCGGTCTCGGTGGCCGGCTTCGTCGACGGCCTCAAGGGTAAACGTCTGCTGCGCCATCCCGGCACCGGCGTGTACCTGCACCGTGAGCCGGGCGTGGTTCCGCCCGCCCTGCTGGCAAACCTGCGGCACAATGACGCCCTGCACGACACCGTGGTGCTCCTCTCCGTCACCACTGTGGGCAAACCCCATGTGCCGCCTGCGGCCCGGGACCGGTGGGTCGACCATGACCTGGGTTTCCTGGAGCTGGAGATGCGTTACGGGTTCAACGATCGGCCGTGCATCGCCGAGGATCTGGCCGATCTGGTGTCGACCAGGGTCAGCTTCGATCCCGACCACACCACCTACTTCCTGGGGCGGGAGCGGATTCAGGCCACCGATATGCCGGGCATGGCCAGCTGGCGGGAGCATCTGTTCGTGTTCCTCCACCGCAATGCCGGCGACCCTTCGGTCCACTTCGGCCTGCCCTCGAATCGAACCGTCGACATCGGTACCCACGTCGACTTGTGACCCCGGCGTACCCGCAATGGGGTAATGCCGGGCCACCCGTCCGTGGCGGCGGCGACGGGTAGCCCGGCAGATCGCCGGTCTAGCGGGTGGTGGCTCGCTCCATGACCAGCCGGGCAACGTGGTCACCCTGGACCAGACCCTGTTCGATACCCATGGGGTAGTGGATGCCTCCCCACAACCGGGACTGTGCCGCTTCCTCGGCCGCCTCCCGGAATGAGGAGTAGCGCCGATCGGGGTAGCCGTTCTGACGTCCGGTCGTGTCGGTGAAGGCCACCTGGCCCAGCAGCCGGGTCAAGGCCCCGGCCGCCGCTCCCGATCCCACCGAATGACCGGAGGTGTATTCGGGGAAAGCCGGAGAGTTCACAAAGGTGTTCCACGCCGGGTTGATGTGGCGCTGCACATAGGTGACCGGGCGCAACAGATTGGTCTGGTATTTCTCGGTCCAGCACGAGGTGAAGCCATCGGCCGCGGCGATGGCGGCGACCGCCATTGCCTCGGCCGTCCGGTCCAGCATGAGGCCCATTTCCGTGGCCGCCAGCGCGGCGATTCGTACCCAGTGGCCGGACGGTAGACCGGTTGTGCCATCCGGATTGTCGCGCCAGAACAAGGCCAACATCCGTTGTTCGTCGGTGACGATCTTGGACGTTTCGTACACTGTGGTGGCCTGGTTCCAGAATGATGATCCCGGTTCGGTCGAGTACGGAACAGGGGGTATCGGCTTGCATTCGTCGTTGGTGGTGAGGGTGAAAGATCGCACCTCGCCCCAGAACGGTTCGAGTGCCGAGCCGAAGTTGGGTGGGGTGCGGACCCACTTGTCCGGTCCCTCCGGCGGGGTGTAGGACCGGCCGAGAATTCCGAGGTAACCGTCGCCGTCGGCCCGTTGGGCCACGGCCCGACCGACTCGGGCCCCTTCGGACACCGAGCGATTCACCACCGCCGGGGCCAAGCCCGACGACAGACGGCTCCGCTGGTCGGCGGCGTAGCCGTCGATGGCCTGGCGGGCGTTCTGCGATCGATCCCGGAAGACCGCGGCCGCCGTCACGGCCACCGCCTCGTTCACGGCCAGCGGCCAGTGCACGCCGACCGGGGCCGTGATCGGGGCCAGCCCGTTGAGGCGACCCGATAGTGACCGCTGGTGGGGCGAACCGGCCGCCACCACCTCGTAGGCGGCGAGCATGACGTGGCCGTAGATGCGGGCCGCCGAAGGAGGCGAGCACCGCTCGGCCCTGACCTGGCTGTAGACGTGTTCGAACCAGCCCACCAGGTCATCGGGCGCCAGCAGCCTGGGAGGAAGCCCGAGCCGATTGACGCCCTCGGGCGAGGCGGCCGAGGCCGCACCCACGAGACTGGGTGCAGCCATCGACAGCACCACGCCACCGGCCGTGGCCTGCAGCGCGGCGCCCAGGAACCGGCGACGGGTCACCGGCCGGTGCGCCCGGTCGCTCACTTGATACGTTCCTTGCTGGTACTGGAGAACTTGGTCAGGTAGCCGCCGGACAGGTCGGGATCGAAGCTCATTGCCCCGATGTAGCCGTCGACCGCAGCGGTCCGGGATGAAGAACGATCGGTGAAGGAGTAGGTCACGCCGTTCTCGGTGTAGCGGTAGGTGGAGCGGGACTTGGCCAGATCGCCCACCCCGGTCCACGTCATGTCGACCGGCGGGTTGCCGACCACCGTGCCGTCGCCACCGTGACCGCCACCCGACTCCAACACCAGGCTGCCGGTCAAGGTGGCCGAGGTGAGCTTGGAATCGATGGTCAGCACCATGTTCCGGCCATACCCGTAGCGGCTGCCGACGTAGACGCAGCCGTCGACCGGTTCCTCTTCGAAACCGTGACCGTCACCGGGAAGCTGACCCTCGGGACAGTCGAAGTCGTCGATGTAGGCGAACACGTCGGGTGACCCCGACACCATCTCATAGGCGTAGATGTAGCCGATGTGCACGTTGCCGAATGGTGTGGTTCCGACCTCGGTTCCGTCGAGCTGGGTCCAGTAGGCGTCGACTGCGGTGCCGGTTGTCTTGGAGAAGAACTTGCTGCTTGCCGCCGATGGGCCGGCGGTCAAGACAAGCATGGTGGTGATGATGGTCAGGCCCAAGAGGGCGCGGGAAGGAAGAGCGCGTAGACGCATGGTTGAAGAATCCCCTTATGAGAGGCAGCGAACGCTCGCTGCGTTGAATAACGACTAACGGGTGACGTTCACTCGAAGCCTGCAGAAAAGGAAGTCACAAGATGAATGTGTGGAACGCAGGCGGGAGAATGGACTCGAATGAAAAGGAACCGCACCTCCATGGTCCCTCGTACAAAGCTCATCGTTCACCCGGTAGTGCTTGTTGAGAATGCTAGATCCGGCGACGGAAAAATGGTCGTCGCCAAGACCGATTTTTTTCCCGTCGTGGGACCGTCCGATGTTTCCCCTTGACATATCGACTTTCGATACGTAATCTGAAGCCTATACTTATCGACAATCGATAGGTTCGGGAATCGGCGGTCGCCGTGACCCGCCTCTTCTGCGAGGTGCACACAACGTGTCAACCGTTTCGTCCTCGGCCGCCGATTCGTCGCGGCTCAACACCCTGGGTCGTGGCCTGGAGTTCGTGGCCATCGCCGTCATGGCGTTGCTGGCGCTCTACATCCTTTTGGTGGCCACCGGTCCCAACGTGCTCGACCTCCGTCCGTCGCTCTCCAATGTCGGCGGCGGTGACGCGCTGATGACGGTCCGGGGTGACGTCGACTTCCCGGTGGACTTCGGTGATCGTCTTTCCTGGATCGATACCGAGGACGGAACCAGGGACGCAGCCACCGGCCAGGCACCGGTCGAGCTGACCGGCCCCGTGACCGCCCAACTGACCTTCTGGTCGCCTACGACGTCGCAGCGGGTGACGTGGGCGGTTCGGGAGCTCCTCGGCCCGATGCTGACCATCGCCGGGGTCTGGCTGGTGTTCGGCATCGTGCGGTCGTCCCGGCACGGTGACCCGTTCACCGGCGACAACGAGCGACGGCTGTGGTCGCTGGCCGTACTGGTTGCCGTCGGCGGGACCCTGTACTCCATGGTCATCGGGTTCACCACCATGTTGCTGATTCAGCGCTCGGCCGCCGCCGACCTGTTCGCCACCGCGCCAACGGTTAGCCTTCTGCCCCTGGTCATGGGGGCGTTGTTGGCCATGCTGGCCCTGGTGTGGCGAATCGGCGTGGGGCTTCGGGACGATGTCGAGGGAACGATCTGATGCCGGTGGAGGAACCGCATCGGGTCCACTGCCGTCTCGACGAGCTCCTCGCCGAGCGGGGCCTGACCCTGACCGAGCTGGCCGACAAGGTCGGCATCACGGTGGTCAACCTCTCGGTGCTGAAGAACGATCGGGCCAAGGCCATCCGGTTCACCACCTTGACCGCCCTGTGCGATGTCCTCGATTGTCGACCGGGCGACCTGTTCGTGCTTCAGCCCTTGGACTGATCCCGGTCGTTCCCACCCCTCCGTCAACCGCTCAGATATCGGTGTATGGCCGTCGCCGCCTTGCGGCCGGCGCCCATGGCCAGGATCACCGTGGCTCCACCGGTGACGATGTCGCCGCCGGCGAACACACCGGGCCTGGACGTGGCTCCGGTCTCGGGGTCGACCTCCAGGGTTCCCCACGGCGTGTGAGCCAGATCGGGCGTGGTCTGCCGGAGCAGGGGATTGGGCCGGTTGCCGACGGCCACGATGACCACGTCCACCTCCTCCCGCCGCTCCGAACCGGGGATGGGGTGTGGTCGGCGCCGACCGTCGTCGTCGGGCTCGCCCAGCTCCATGGAGACCACGGTCATGGCCCGTAACCAACCGTCGTCGTCCGATTCGCTGTCGCCGTGGAACTCCACCGGCGCCCGCAGGAACTCGAAGGTGACCCCCTCCTCCCGGGCGTGGCGTACCTCCTCGTGGCGGGCCGGCATCTCGTCGGAGGTTCGGCGATACATGATGCGGGCCTCGGCCGCTCCCAGCCGCAGCGCAGTGCGCACCGCATCCATGGCGGTGTTGCCCCCGCCGATCACGGCCACCCGCCGGTCGGTCAGGTCGTAGACCGGGGTGTGGGCGTCGGGCCGGTAGGCCCGCATCAGGTTGACCCGGGTCAGGAATTCGTTGGCCGAGTAGACGCCGATCAGGTGCTCGCCCGGGACGTCCAGGAACCGGGGCAGCCCGGCCCCCACCCCGAGGAACACGGCGTCGTGGTCCTCCAGGAGATCGTCGATGGTCTCGGCCAGCCCGATGGGGACATTGGTGATGAACTCGACGCCGAGGCTGCGCAGCCGGTCGATCTCGGCCTTCACGATGTGCTTGGGCAACCGGTATTCGGGGATGCCGTAGACCAGTACGCCGCCCAGTTCGTGCAGTGCCTCGAACACGGTGACGGCGTGACCGAGACGGATCAGGTCGAAGGCGCAGGCCAGGCCGGCCGGGCCGCTGCCGACCACGGCCACGCTGCGTCCCGAGGGTGCCGACGGCGCCGGCCCGGTCGACGGTGCCGCGCCGGGCGGTCGCTCGAGGTCGGTCACCGGATCGTGGTCCCGCACGTAGTCGGCCACGAACCGCTCCAGGTTGCCAATGGCGATCGGTCGTTCCTTGCGGGCCAGCACGCAGGCCCCTTCGCACTGATTCTCCTGGGGGCAGACCCGGCCGCACACCGCCGGCAGGGAGGTGTCGTCGGCCAGGATGGCGGCCGCCTCACCGATCTCGCCCTCGGCCAGATGGGTGATGAAACGGTCGATGCGGATACCGACCGGGCAGCCGTCCACGCACTTGGGTCGCGGACACTGCAGGCAGCGCTCGGCCTCCAGCACCGCCAGCTGGGTGGTGTAGCCCAGGTTGACCTCGTCGAAGCTGTGGGCCCGTTCGGTGGGGTCACGTTCCGGCATCCCGGTCCGCGGCCGGGCCATGCGCTCCTTGCGGGACAGCTCGCTCACGCCGTCGGCTCCTCCACCGGCTTCTCCACCGTTGCCGTCTCCAACCGGCAGCCGTGCAACGCCGGCCGTTCTGCCTTGGGCTGGTCGACCTCGCCCTTTTCGAAGGCACGGTAGGCTCGGTTGCGCTGGGCCAGCACGGCGAAGTCCACACGGTGGGCGTCAAACTCGGGCCCGTCGACGCAGGCGAACCGGGTCTCGCCTCCCACCAGGACCCGGCAGCCGCCGCACATGCCGGTGCCGTCGACCATGATCGGGTTGAGGCTGACCACGGTGGGGATGCCTGCGAACGCCGTGCTCCGGGGCCTGGTCAGCTCGGCCACCGCCGCCATCATGGGAGTGGGTCCGATGGCCAGCACCCGGTTCACCGGCTCCCGCTCCATCACGGTGGCCAGCGCGTCGGTGACCAGGCCCTTGGCACCGTGGGAGCCGTCATCGGTGACGACGATGACCTCGTCGACCGCCGCCCTCAGCTCCCGCTCCAGGATCACGTAGGGCTTGGACCGTCCGCCGACGATGGCGATGACCCGGTTGCCGGCCCGGGCCAGGGCGGCTGCCGACGGGTAGGCGATAGCGGTGCCGACCCCGCCGCCGATGACCACCACGGTGCCGTAGTCGTCGATCTCGGTGGGTCGGCCCAGCGGTCCGGTCACATCGTGAAGCCGATCGCCGACGGTCAGGGCCGTGAGCCGGGCCGTGGTGGCGCCCACGTCCTGCACGATCAAGCTGATCCAGCCCCACTCGAAGTTGCCCTCGGCGATGGTCAGCGGGATTCGCTCACCGTCGGCGTCGACCCTCACGATCACGAACTGGCCCGGTCGCCAGTATCGGGCCACCCGGGGGGCGTCGATCCAGAGCCGGGTCACCCCGGGGGCGAGCTGTTTGACGGCCCGGACCTCGAACAGGGGTCCGGCTTCGGCGGCATGATTGGTCACGGTGTGAAGCTAATCACTCGGGATGTCGAATGGACAGGGCCGGAGGTCACTTCGAACCGCCGGCCGCTCGCGTCGCCGTCTCACCGACAGTGGGGTGGAAGGTCGAGACCGGCCAGGCGGTCGTCGATGAGGGCGAACAGGGCCGGGTCGGCGGCCTGGAGCTCGGCTCGGGTGTCGATGGGACCATGAATGCCGTCGGCCGGCTCGGCGGTCAGGTTGCGGCCCAGGTAGCTCTGCACCCCTTCGGCCCAGTATTCGTCGGGGTTGGTGGTGGCGTAGGTTCCGTCCCAGGTGCCGTTGTCCATGGCCGTCCGGTAGGCATCGCCCAGCTCGATGTCGAAGTCGGACTCGAAGGTCCGGTACCCGAACTGATGGAGTACATGGGAGAACTCGTGCAGCAGGATGTCCTCACCGAAGTATCGATCCTCGGGTAGGCACAACACGTTCTCCTCCCCGGCCGACACCAGCGGCCGCTCGAGGGTGGCCCCCAGCCCTCGGGCCCTGGTGTCCCAGTCGGTGTCGGGAAACACCTCGTCCAGGTCCCGGTACTCGGGCATCTCGGTGGTGCGCTGGGTACGGCCGATGATCCCAAGCCGGATACCGTCGGCGGTGAGGGAGGAGGCCAGCCGATCATCGGTGGCGAACAGACGGGTCACGGTGTCGGCGGCCCGGACGATGGCCTCCGGTTCGACCACCTCATTGGCCACCACCCAGAAGCCGTCGATCCGACAGCCCTGGGTGTAGAAGGCGTCGAGGCCGGCCGCGGCCGGAACCGGCCCCACCGCACAGCCTCCGCCCTCGCCGACACCCTCGGTTTCGCGTGTTGACGACGAGGTGGCCGAGTCGACCGTTGACATCGTCGTGGTGGACGTGGTGTCCGTGAACGTGACCCCTTGGTCATCGGTTGAACCCGGATCGCCGACGGTTGTCGTCGTGGTGGTGTCATGGGTTGCCGGTGCAGTCGCCGCTTCGCCGTCCGATGACGAACACGCGCTCAGTATCGATGCGACGCCGAGGATGAAGCCGATGGCACGCACTGCGAACCGAGATGTCGTGGGTGTGGTCATCGAAACCCCACCGTACTTGACACCGTTCGGGGCCGAACTACCGCCGATGCGGTGGGCCGAATCTGTCCTTCGGCCCGGCTGTGGGCGAGCAACTCGCCGGCAGGTTCATGAACATGGTTGCCTGATCCGTCACCCGTAGTTGTCGGGGTTGGCGGTGAAGGCCTGGACACAACCGGGCCCGCAGAAGTACACGGTCTCACCGTTGTGCTCGACCTGAAGCGAGGCCGGTACGGCGGCCACCGTCATACCGCACACCGGGTCGACGGCGGTGGCGGCTCCGGAGCTTGGTTGCTCATCGATTGTGGCGGAGGCTTCGGCCGTTGATCGGTCGTCGTCGGCGGCGGGTCGGGCCCGTCGCCGCCGCTCGGCCACGATCTGGGCCAGGATGGAGATGGCCACCTCCTCCGGCGTTTCCGCCCCCAGATCGAGCCCGGCGGGGGTGTGGATACGTCCGGTATGGCCGCGGCAGAACCCGTGGGCCGACTGCAGGGCTTCCCGCACCGCCGCCCCCCGCCGCCTGCTGGCCACCAGCCCGACATAGGCCACGTCGGCCGAAAGGGCGGCGGCCAGTGCCGCCTCCTCGCCCCGACCGTGGGAGGCGACCACGACCGCCGCGGTATCCGATGGCACCGGGTCGGGCAGCTCGTCGACCAGGCGCAGGTCGAAGCCGAACGAGCCGGCGCCCCGGCTCAGGGCCAGGGCGATGGGGCTGGAACCGATGGTGTAGACCAGCGCCGGGGGCACCACCGGTTCGAGGAAGATCTCCAGTGTTCCCCCCGACAGGCAGGGGTTGGCCACGGTCTTCACCCCCACCGGATCGCCCCCCGTGTCCGCTTCGGTGTCCGGCACGATGCGCAACAGCACCGACTCACCCCCGGCCAAACACGACAGGGCCTGGGCCCGCACCGAAGATTCGGCGCAGGCCCCGCCCACGAATCCCTCGATGGTGCCGTCGGCCAGCACGATGGCGGTATCGCCGGGCTTGGCCGAGGTCGGTCGTTCGGCCCGGACCACGGTGGCCGACACGAACGACACCCGTTGACCCCGTAGCTCGGTAGCCCGCCCGCCGGTGGGCCCCCTGCCGGCCATCATCGAGGTCGCCATCGCTTGCCGGCTCTCAACTCTCGTCGGTAATGGCCAGATCGGTACGGAAGCTGCGGCCCTGGATGGCCCGCCACACCTGAGCCGGTGTGCACGGCATGTCCAGGTCCTTCACCCCGAACGGCTCCAGGGCGTCGACCACGGCGTTGACCACGGCCGGAGGCGACCCGACGGTGGCCGACTCACCCACGCCCTTCACCCCGAGCGGATGATGGGGCGACGGGGTCACCGTCTCCCCGCACTCCCACGACGGGCATTCCATCGAGGTCGGCAGCAGGTAGTCCATGAACGACGCCCCGAGGCAGTTGCCGCCCTCGTCGAAGGCGATCACCTCCATCAGGGCCATACCCACCCCGTCGGCCAGACCACCGTGGACCTGGCCCTCCACGATCATGGGGTTGATCCGGGGACCGCAGTCGTCGACGGCGATGAACCGCCGAACCTTGACGTGGCCGGTGCCGGTGTCGACGTCGACCACGCAGATGTAGGCCCCGAACGGGTAGGTCAGGTTGGGGGGATCGTACACACACTGGGCGTCCAGGTGACCTTCAACCCCCTCCGGCAACTCCATGGGCCCGTGGGAGGCCATGGCCGTGTCCTGGATCGTGACCGAGCGGTCGGGCGAGCCCTTGACCGAGAACGTACCCTTGTCGAACTCGATGTCATCGGGGTTGGCTTCCATCATGGTGGCGGCGATGATCTTGGCCTTGTCCACCACCCGGCGGGAGGCCACGGCGGCCGCCGCCCCCGACACCGGGGTCGACCGCGAGCCGTAGGTGCCAAGCCCGAACGGGGTGTTGTCGGTGTCGCCGTGCACCACCTCGATGTCGGCGGTGGGGATGCCGGTCACCTCGGAGACGATCTGGGCGAATGTGGTCTCGTGGCCCTGACCCTGGGTTTGGACCGACAATCGGACCACGGCCTTGCCGGTGGGATGAACCCGGACCTCGCAGCCGTCGGCCATGCCCAGACCCAGGATGTCCATGTGCTTGCGGGGCCCGGCCCCCACCGTCTCGGTGAAGAACGAGATGCCGACACCCATGAGGTTGGTGGTCTCGCCCCGCTCGTAGGCGGCGCGGTTCTCGGCCTGCTCGGCCCGCAGCTGCTCGTAGCCGGCCATGTCCAGAGCCTTGGCCATGGCGGCCGGGTAGTTGCCCGAGTCGTACTCCCAGCCGGTGGGGGAGTGGTAGGGGAATTGGTCGGGCTGGATGAAGTTCTTCGCTCGCAGCTCGGCCTCGTCCACCCCAAGCTCCTGGGATAGCCGCTTGATCATGCGCTCGATCAGGTACACCGCCTCGGTCACCCGGAACGAGCAGGCATAGGCCACCCCGCCAGGAGCCTTGTTGGTGTAGACCCCGGTCACCTTGCAGTGGGCGGCCGGGTAGTCGTAGGACCCGGTGAACACGTGGAAGAACCCGGCCGGGAACTTGGAGGGCTGGGCCGTGTTGTTGAACGCCCCATGGTCGGCCAGCACATCGACCTTAACCCCCAGGATCGTGCCGTCGGAAGTTGCGGCGATCTCGCCGTGCATGTGGTAGTCGCGGGCGAAGGAGGTGGAGATCAGGTTCTCCTCCCGGTTCTCCATCCACTTCACCGGCTTGCCGGTGACGATCGAACCCACCACCGACAGCACATAGCCGGGATAGATGCCGACCTTGTTGCCGAAGCCACCGCCGATGTCGGGGCTGATGACCCGGATCTTGTGTTCGGGTAGCCCGGCCACCAGGGCGTACACCGTGCGGTGGGCATGGGGGGCCTGGGTGGTGCACCACAGGGTGAGCTTGCCCTCCACCGGGTCCATGTCGGCCACCGATCCGCAGGTCTCCAGCGGGGCGGGGTGGACCCGGGGATAGAGGAGGTCCTGGGTGACGACGAGGTCGGCTTTGTCGAACTGGGCCTGGGTGGCCTCGGCGTCGCCCGACTCCCAGTCGAAGATGTGGTTGTCGGTCTTGCCCTCGATGTCGGTACGGATGACGGGCGCGTCGGGATCAAGGGCCCTGCGGGCGTCGACGACGGGGTCCAGTTCCTCGTATTCGACATCGATGAGTTCCAGGGCGTCCCGGGCCGAGTAGTGGTCCTCGGCCACCACGAACGCCACCTCCTGGCCCTGGTAGCGGACCTTGTCGGTGGCCAAAATAGCGATGACGTCGTGGGATAGCGACGGGGCCCAGGCCAGGTTCAGGCCCTCCAGGGTCGCGCCGGTGATGACGGCGCGGACCTTGGGGTGGGCCTCAGCCTCGGAGGTGTCGATGTTGACGATTCGGGCGTGGGCCACCGGCGATCGCAGCACCGCCCCGTACAACATGCCGGGTAGGCGCACGTCGTCCACATAGTTGCCCCTGCCCCGGACGAAGCGAACGTCCTCCTTGCGCAGGGTCCGGCCGAAGCCGATGGTGGCGATCTCCTCCTCGGAAGCGGCGCCTGCGGTATGGTCTTCGACTGCGGTCATTGCCCGGCCCCCTCGTTGTCGGCTCCGTTCCGGCTCTCCTTGTCCGCAGCCCATTTGATGGAGCGGACGATGTTCTCATAGCCGGTGCACCGGCACAGGTTGCCGGAGATGGCTTCCCGGATCTCCTCCTCGGAGGGATCGGGGTTGGCGTTCAACAGGGCCCGGCCCACCAGCATCATTCCCGGGGTGCAGAACCCGCACTGCAGGCCGTGGCACTGCATGAACCCTTCCTGGACCGGGTCGAGCCCGTCGGGGCCCTCCATGCCTTCGACCGTGGTGATGTCGTGGCCCGAGGCCATGGCCGCCAGCGTGGTGCACGATTTGACCGGGGTCTCGTCGATCCAGACCACGCAGGCACCGCAGTTGGAGGTGTCGCACCCCCAGTGGGTGCCGGTCAGGCCGACGTGGTCTCGAATGAAGTGCAGCAGCAGGGTGCGGGCCTCCACCGTTTTGGTCACTGTTTCACCATTGATGGTGAGTGCGACTTCTGTAGTTGGGACCTCGGTGGTGGGCCCGGTCGTTGCGATGTCGGTCATTGCAGGCCTCCCAGGTTGGTGAGGGCCCGTCGGAAGGCCCGCTTGGTCAATTCTCCGGCCAGGTGGCGCTTATAGTCGGCCGGTCCCCGCTGGTCGGTGTTGGGGCTGGTGGCCTCGGCCGCCAGGTTGCCGACATGGTCGACAAGCTCGGCCGACGGGGCCTGGCCCCGGGCCGCGTCCTCGGCAGTGGCCGCCACCATGTGGGGGGCGTCGACCGCGGCCAGGCCGATGCCGATCTCGGAGATCACGCCACCGTCCAGCCACACGGCCACACCGGCGGCGGCGATGGCCCAGTCACCGATGCGGCGCTCCACCTTCTCATAGGCGCTGGAACCGTTGGGGCGGATGGGCACCCGGACCTCGGTCAGCATCTCGTTCTCGCCCACCACGGTCTGGTACGGGCCCTCGTGGAACTCCCGCACCGCAACGGTGCGGGTGCCGTCGGCCCCGATGATCTGCACCGAGGCCCGCAGCGCCCCGAAGGCGGCCGACAGATCCTCGGCCGGATCGGCCTGGCACAGCGAACCGCCCACCGTGCCCTTGTTGCGCACCACCGGATCGGCAATGACCCGCTCGGCCTCGGTCAGCATGGGGAAGTGCCGGGCCACTACGTCTGAGGCCAGCAGCTGGGCGTGGGTGACCATGGCCCCAAGCCGAAGCTCGTCGCCGTCGGGCCCCGGCACCACGGCGATGCCGTCGAGACCCTCGATGGCGTTGATGTCGATCAGGGCGGTCGGGTCGGCGAACCGCAACTTCATCATGGGCAACAGACTGTGGCCCCCGGCCACCAGTCGTGCCTCCGGTCCGTGCTTGGCCAGCAACTCCAGTGCATTGTCGACACTGGTCGCTCGCTCATACACGAAGGGTGCAGGTACCTGCATGCAACATCCCCTTTGCGTGATTCGGGTTCCACGGCGCCCGGCCGGTGCGCCAGGCGTCACAGTAGTCGACAGGATCCACACGTCGCCAAAGGGCACTGTGGGGTAGTTCCCCCGATGATCCTGCCGGAAACCGAACTCGGTACCTGGGTGGTCGAGTCGGAGTCACCCGACGTTGACGTTCGCGCTCGACACCGCCGGCCTCGATGCCGCAGTGGTGAGCATCGGGGTAGGTTGTGAAGCGAACCTGAACCGGGGAGGAAGATCGTGAGTCGGGAGATCGAATCGGTGGCCGTACTGGGTTGCGGCACCATGGGAGCGGGAATCGCCGCCGCCAGTGCAGCGGCCGGTTGTCGGGTACTGATGCTGGATGTGACCACCGAGGCGGCGGAGAAGGCGGCCGAGCAGGTCGACGGGGAAGACCGTCACCTGGTCACCACCGGCTCCCTGGACGACGACCTTGCCGCCATCGCCGACTACGATTGGATCTGCGAGGCCATCATCGAGGACCTGGAGACCAAGCGGGCCCTGTTCCAGCGGGTGGAACCGCTTCGGGCCGACGGGTCGGTCGTCAGCTCCAACACCTCGGGCATTCCCCTGAGGTCGATCAGCGAGGGCTTCGATGAACGGTTCCGGCGCGATGTGGCCATCACCCATTTCTTCAACCCGGTTCGCATCATGAAGTTGTTCGAGCTGGTGCCGGGGGCCGACACCGATCCCGAGGTCATCGATGCTTTTGCCCGATTCGGGGCTGAGCAACTGGACAAGGGTGTGGTCCACGCCAAGGACACGGTCAACTTCATCGGCAATCGCATCGGCTGTTTCTTCATGCTCAGTGGGCTGCACCGGGTCAAGCCGTATCTCCACGACGGCATGACCCAGGAAACCATCGATGCCGTGCTCGGCAGCCCGATCGGTCTTCCCCCCACCGGGCTGTACGGCCTGATCGATCTCATCGGGCTGGATGTCATGGATCTTGTAGGCAAGAACCTGGCCGTGAACCTCCCGGCCGATGACGCCGGTCGGGCATTCACCTCCTTCCCTGAGGTCGAGCAGCGCATGCTGGAGCGGGGCCAGCTGGGTCGCAAGGCCGGTGGTGGTTTCGCCCGGGTCCAGCGCCATGACGACGGGTCCAAGACCAAGGAGATCTTCGACCTTGTTGCCGAGCAGTGGCGGCCGGCTGTGGCCGCCGACCTCGAAGGCGTGCCCACCGATCTGGGCGCGGTGCTGTTCGACGAGACGCCGGCCGGCAACCTGGCCTGGGACATCTACGGTCGCACCCTGTGCTACGCCGCCGATCTCGTGCCCGAGATCGCCGATGATCCGCTCAACGTGGATCGGGCCATCAAGTGGGGATTCAACTGGGTAAAAGGTCCGTTCGAGATGCTGGATCATCTCGGCCCGGACCGGGTCATCGAGCGAATCGAAGCCGAGGACGGAGCCGTGCCCTCGATGTTGGGTGCGCTGCGATCAGCCGGGGTCGAGACCTTCTACCGGGACGACAAGTACCTCGGCCCCGACGGAGGGTGGTACCCGATCGTCTGACTCGTCGTGATGCGGTCCCGCCGAATCGCACCGAAGGTGCCTGATTGGGCCGATCGGTATGAGTGCCGAGAAGTCGGCGCCACCAGCCGGAGGCTGGGAGGCAAAGCCTCCCGCTAGTCGCCGGCGGCGAACAGGTCGCCGTCGAGATACTTCGTGCCGCTGTCGCAACCGAAGGTGACGACATTGGCGCCCGGCCCTCGTTCTCGGGCCAGTTCGATGGCGGCGGTCACGTTGAGCCCGGTCGATGTGCCGCACAGCAGTCCCTCCTCGGCGGCCAGGCGCCGGGCCGTGGCCATGGCCACCTCCTGGTCGACGGTGCGGATTTCCGTACAGCGATCACGATCGAGAAACGGCGGCTCGAATCCCACACCGACGCCCTCCACCCAGTGGGGCCCGCCCATTCCGGTGGTCAGGAACGGGGACTGGGCCGGCTCCAGTGCCACCACATCAGAGGTCACCCCGGCCTGTTCCAAGCCGGCCACCGCGCCCATCAGGGCGCCTCCGGTGCCCACGCCGGCGCAGATAACGTCCACCATGCCGCCGGTCGCATGTGCGAGCTGCTCGGCGATCTCGACCCCCATGGGCTCATAGCCGGCGGACACGTCGCGGGAGCCGAACTGGTCGGCATAGAAGCTGCCGGGCTCGGCCGACAGTTCCATGGCCCGATTCCGCATACGGGCGATCAGCTCCGGGGTGATAGCGCCGCCATCGGAGGGTTCGACGATGACCTCGGCCCCGTAGACCCGCATCGACTTCAGTTTCACCGCCGAGAAGGCGTCGGATGAGACGGCCGTGAACGCCAACCCGTACCGAGCGGTCACGAACGCCAGGGCCGTACCGGTACTCCCGCCGGTGTATTCGACCACCCGATCCCCGGGGCTGACATCGCCCCGTTCCAGGGCCTGTTCAATGATCGAGACCGCCATGCGGTCCTTGTAGCTGCCGGTCGGGTTCGCCGATTCCAGCTTCAACCATACCGCCCCACACTCGGGGGGAACCGATCGCAACCGCACCAATGGCGTGTGTCCGATGGCTGCACGAAGAAAGGGATCCGGCCCGACCATGAACAGATCGTACTCGTGGTCGTCGTTGCTCCACGTCGATGGGCCGTTGATCGCGGTGTCGGTTGGGTGCCTGTGTGGCCGGTCGTCGGCGACGATCACCAGGTCGCTGGTGCCAGCCGGGTGGCGTGGCCCATCTTGCGGCCGGGGCGGGCCTCGGCCTTGCCGTAGAGGTGGACCATCCACTCGCCGTCGGCCAGCATCTCGGCCACCCGTTCGGTCGGATCCCCCAGCAGGTTCTCCATCTCGGCATCGCTGTGACGTCGGGGGTCGCCAAGCGGCAGGTCGAGCACGGCCCGGACGTGTTGCTCGAACTGGGAGCACAGGCAGGCGGCCTCGGTCCAGTGCCCGCTGTTGTGGACCCGGGGAGCGAACTCGTTGACGGTGAGCGTGCCGTCCCCGCCGACGAAGAACTCGACGCCGATCACCCCCACATAGTCCAGCCCCGTCAGCATGGCCTCGGTGGCGGCCTGGGCCGCGTTGACCACGGTGGCAGCCACTCCGCTGGGAACCACAGAACGGGAAAGGATGCCATCGGTGTGGGTGTTGCGGGCCGGATCGTAGAATCGCGTCGAACCATCGGATCCCCTGGCTCCGATGACCGAGATCTCGGCGTCGAAGTCGATGACCGCCTCCACCACCAGGGGCACCCCGCCCAGCCGATCGAAGGCATCGGACGGCACCGACTCACCGCCCGGGATCCGGAGCTGGCCTTTGCCGTCGTAGCCCAGGCGCCGGGTCTTCACGATCACCCCGTCGGAGCCGGCGGCCAGGAGTTCGGCGGTGGCCGTCTCGATGTCGCCCTGGTCATCGGCCCTCCGGTAGGGGGCGGGCGACAGCCCCACCGACGCAACGAACTGCTTTTCGTCCAACCGGTCCTGGGAGATGGACAGGGCCTGGGGGTTGGGGTGGAGTGTGCCGTCGGAGTTGAGGGCTTCGAGTCCGACCGCCGGCACGTTCTCGAACTCATACGTCACCCGGTCACAGCGCCGGGCCAGCCGGGCCAGGGCATCGACGTCGTCGTAGGCGGCCACCAGCTGTTCATTGGCCACCTGGGCCGCCGGAGCGTCCGGGGTTGGGTCGAGCACGACGACCCGCACATCGAGCCGGGCTGCGGCCATGGCCAGCATACGCCCGAGTTGACCACCCCCGACGATGCCCAGGGTGCGACGACGGTGACTGGGCTCGGATCCGGTGGTCAACGGTGGCCGCTCATGCGTCGTCAGCGCCATGTTCAGGATCGAGGGGGAACTCGGCGATGCCTGCGGTCTGCTCGGCCCGGTAGGCATCCAGCCGTCGGGCCAGCTCGCTGTCGGACAAAGCCAGCACGGCGGCGGCCAGCAGAGCGGCATTGACCGCTCCGGCCCGGCCGATGGCCAGGGTGCCCACCGGGATCCCAGCCGGCATCTGCACGATCGAGAGCAGGGAGTCGTGCCCCGACAGGGCCCGGGACTGTACCGGTACGCCGAACACCGGCAGCGGGCAGAGGGCGGCTGTCATACCCGGCAGGTGGGCGGCCCCACCGGCCCCGGCAATGATCACCTTGAACCCCTGCTCCCTGGCGCTGTGAGCGAAGGCGTAGAGCCGATCCGGGGTTCGGTGGGCCGACACGATCCTTGCCTCGTGCTCCACGTCGATTGCAGCCAGCGTCTCGGCGGCGTGGCGCATTGTCTCCCAGTCCGACTGGCTTCCCATGATGATGGCGACCGGCGGTTTCATGGTCAGTCAGACTAATACCGCAGGTCCGGGATCGGGCCTCGGGGGACTCCTAAGATGAAGATCACCTGGGCACCCTGGGAGATCTCGATGAAATCGGCGGCGCTGATCACGCCGAGCACGGCGGGGTGAAGGTCGGCCTCGATCAACTTCATCATGTCGAACGACAGGCGGCAGGCATAGAGACGAGCCCCCTGGGGGTCTGAGCATGGCTCGACGGCACTGGTGGCAGTAAGGTCGGCGCCATGACCGAGTGTCGGCCAAAGGAGGGCCCGATCCCCGCTGCCCCCGGTGTGACCCCGGCCACCATCGAGGCCTTTGTGGCTGAACAGTGGCCGGCCCGGCCCAATCAGGCCACCTGCCATGAGGTGTCGGGCCGTCATGCGGCGGTGGAGATGCCGGTGACCAGGGAGGCCATTCGGCCCGGGGGCTACATCTCCGGGCCCACCCAGTTCGCCTGCGCCGACCTGGCCCTGTGGTATGCGGTGTTCGGCGCCATCGGCCTGGAGGCCATGGCTTTGACCGGCGAGCTGTCGATCCGCTTCGTCCGCCCCGCTGTCGGCGACCGTCTCCACGCCCGGGCCGATCTCAACAGCGTCGGCTCCCGCCAAATCGTGGGCACGGTCAGTATCTGGGTCGACGATCCCGACAGGCCGGTGTCGGTGGCCCAGGGAACCTATGTGGCTCCGAGGATCGACTGAGCCATGGCCGACGAGCTGCACGACCTCACTCCGTTCTATGTGCTCGACGGTCTGGACGAAGCGGATCGTGCGCGGTTCGAAGCACACCGACCGAGGGCGTAATGGACCCCGGCCTCGTCCGGGATCGACTCGGCATCGAGACCCGACCCATCGGCACCGAGCTGGGCATTCCGACCACAACACTTCGACGCCACGTCGAACAAGGCACCCAAGTCGGCCGTGCGCCGCTGGCTGGATGCTGCCGAGTTGCGGACAACGTCGGGCGAGTCGCTCGGCGAGGACGGACCCAAGACTGAACTCCGTCGCCACTTCCCTGTATGAACGCTACGTCGAGCAGGAAGCATCGGCTCAGATCCGGGAGGGGCAGGAGCCCGAATCAATGGGGCACGCACTGCTGGCAGGAGCCCTTGTACACGGTCAACCGGCTGTCGGGGCGGTTGATCAGCCGTGGCTCTTTGCCGGCGACAAGGCCGACACGATCGTGGTCAGAAGTGAGCAGACTCTCGGCGGCACCGGCCGCAAGGCGCCTACCGGCACCAAGTGGTGCACCTGGGAATCGGACCAGGTTCCTGGACTGACGAACACGCTCATCGCAGCCATCGGACGCTCCAGCCCCCACCATCGGGCAGTGCCCGGCAAAGCAGCCCCTGCTACCGCCCTGGCATGCCTCCACCGAGCCGCGATCGCCGCTCGTCGGTTCGGTGCCTGCAGCGCATCGGCCATACACCCGGATCCGACGCGTCATGATCGGGAAAGGTTCCCTTCGGTGAAGCTTCCCTCGACGGCCCGCCTTGCCCACGGCATTCCGTTCGAGGCCCAACATGTCTTGCTCAGCATCGACCTAACAATTGCTGGTCCACCCGGACCCGGCCAGCAACCGGGAGGAAAGAAACCGTGGCTAGTGTGAAGTCGATGGGAACGACGGACACCGCTTCTCTGTCGCGTCAGCGGTGCACCTTCGACTATCGCTGGGCAGCTTCTTGTCGGCGAGCGGGCAACACCACAGCGCATTGCCAAAGACATGCTCGGCGACGACCACCCTGACACCCTCACCACCATGAACAACCTCGCCCTAGCGCTGGGGGCGTTGGGCGACAGCGACGACGCGGTGGCTCCTATGGAACAGACAGTCGATGGTGCCATCCGCACCTGGGGGCCTGAGCACCCCAACACCATCACTAACACCGCAAACCTCAAAAAGTGGAAGGATGAGGCGTGAGCGACAACAACGGCTGTCGGTTGCAGAGGTGTGGTCGGTTAGTTGGTCCGTGATGGTGGATGGGTAATGCCCTCGCCGCTGAGTCCCTTGCACATGGTTCGCCAGCGATTGTAGGCTCGGGGCCGACATTGGCCTGAGCGGTGGACCAAGGGAAGGGGCATAGGCGTGCGGTATCGGCTTGTTCGATTGGTGGTGGCCATCTTGACGGTGGCCCTCACGAGCACTCTGACCACGGCGGTGTCGGCGGCGAGTTCGAGCTGGAGCACCGACCTTGGTGCGCTGGCCGCTGCCCCGTCGCCGGGAACGCCAACGCAGCTGAAGTCGGCTGCGGTTGCCGTCCTCGACGGTGAGGTGGACAGCGCCGCACTCGATGATGTCCGAGCTGATGTGGCCGAGCGCTATGTCGATGAGTGGCGGCCAAAGGATCGCAGTGCGGCGACCACGATCTTCGACCACAGCAAGACCCTCGCCGTCGAACTCCAGACCGAGCTGAACGGCGGCGCCGAACTTATCGCACCGACCGGGCTGCTGCTCAGCGCCGAATTGGGTACGGCGACGAAACTGGCCGCCGACCTGGCCGTCATCGCCGCCAACAGCGGTGACAAGAAGGACGTCACGGGTCTGGAGCAGGCTGAACGGTTCATCGAGCAGGGCGTCGACGCCTGGAGCAAGGGTCAGCCGGTGTCGGCGGTGAGTCACTGGCGGCAGGCCTCCGACCGTGCCTTCGACGGCCTGGATCGCAACGGGCTGAGCTATGACGAGGGCGCCGATCTCGACGACGATGGCGTGCCGGATCTGATCGAGTTGATCTTCGGTTCGAGTCCCTTCAGCGCCGATACCGACGGTGACGGCCTCACCGACGGTTTCGAGATCACCTTGGCCACCGGCGCTCACGCTCCGGACAATCCCGACACCGACAACGACGGTACCCCTGATGGTGACGAGGACGAGGATCTCGACGGGCTCACCGCCGGCGCCGAACAGAGCGCTGGTTCGGCTCCGCTCATTCCCGACACCGATGGTGACACCCTTGACGACGGGGCCGAGGTCAACGTCCATGGCACCGACCCGACGAACCCGGACACCGACGGCGACGGCCTGTCCGACGGGGCGGAGATCCGGGCCGGTACGGATCCTCTCAACCCGGACACCGACGGCGATGGCGTGCTGGACGGTGCCGATGTCGTCACCTCAACCGTCGAGGATGGCTCCGGCGTTCGGGTTGAACTGACCGGTGTCGGCGACCTTGCCGGTGGGATCTCGATCGAACCGGTTGACGACCCGTTTTTCGCTGATGCTCCCGGGCAGCTGACCCAGCCGGTCGAGGTCGATCTCGACGCTGAGGTGGCCGATGGTCTCGGGTCGGCACTCCTGACCTTGCCGTTCGACGCCGGCCAGGTTGTCGGCGATACCGCCGATCTCCGTGTCTTCACCTTCAATGAGGAGCTGCGTTTCTGGGTTCCGGCCGGGACCGATCAGACGGTCGATGTCGATGGCGGCACCGTCACCACCACGGTCCCTCACTTCTCGATCTTTGCCATCTTCAATATCCGAAACTGGGGTGAGACCTTCTCCGGATTCGCCCAAACCTGCGACGGGCGGGGCGGTGGAGGCGGGGGCGGAGGAACCGTCTTCGCCGACGTGGCGTTCGTCCTCGATTCCTCCGGATCCATGGCGTCGAACGATCCGCTGGGTCTGCGCCGAAGCGCCTCCATCCAGTTCGTCGATGCCCTGCTCGACGAGGACCGGGGAGCGGTGATCGACTTCGACTCCTTCGCCACCCGCCTTCAGGGTCTCACCTCCGACAAGGCCCTGCTTCGAGCAGCCATTAATCGGATCAACTCGTCGGGAGGGACCAACATCGGCCGAGGCGTGAGCGAAGGCCTCGCCGCCCTGGCCGAGAACACCGACCCCAGTCGGGTCCAGCTGATGATCTTGCTGACCGACGGTCAAGGCTCGTATTCGACCTCGCTGACCCAGCAGGCGGCCGACGCCAACGTCACGATCTACACCGTCGGGCTCGGTAGTGGTGTCGACGCTGCACTGCTGACCGGGATCGCCGAGGGAACCGGCGGTACCTACTATCCGGTGGCCGACGCCGACGACCTCCCCGAGGTCTTCCGGGAGATCGAGGACGACACCGGCGGTGACGACACCGACACCGACGGCGACGGCCTGACCGACTGTGAGGAGATCAACGGTCTCACCGACCACAGCGGCCTGGTGTTCACCTCCGATCCCACGCTGGTCGACACCGACGGTGACGGCCTCACCGACGCCGATGAGATGGCCAACCCACCATCGGCCCTCATCGAGTTGTTGTTCGGGCCCATCTACGAAGAACTCGGTCTCGACATCCGCACGATCTTCTCCGACCCACGGCTCGAGGACACCGACGGTGACGGCCTCACCGATCCGGAAGAGGCCGATATCGGGACACGGGCTCGGGGCAACGACAGCGATGACGACCTGATCGACGACTTCGAAGAATCACAGGAACTCGGCACCGACCCGACGAACCCGGACACCGACGGTGACGGCTACGAGGACGGGTGGGAGAAGTTCAACGCCGACGCCGGCTTCGACCCCCAGATCTTCGACGAAACCCAGTCGAAGTGGGACTACGCCAAGGACTTCATACTCGGCGGCATCTGCCCCGACGGCTGGGGCTTCTGTGAGCGCACCTCGATTGCGTGGCTGGCCGGCAACATCGGCGGCGGCTTCCTGGCCTACAAGGACGTTCTCGACATCATCGGCGGCCTGACCACCCTCGACTTCGTCGGCGCCGGCATCTCCGCCGTCGCTCTCGTACCGGTGATAGGTGACGCAGGGTCGGTCATCGCCAAGGGCGTGAAGTTCATCCGCCGTGCCGGCCGACGTGGGGGCGATGCCATTGCCTACCTGTTGAAGCTCGATGCCATCCCGTTCGTGTCGAAGATCGACGTGCTCCGCCAGGTCGACGGCACGACACTTCGCCGGCTGCAGGATGCGGGCATCTCCGACGAGGCGATCCTGGGATTTGCCAGAAAACGGATCGACTTCCGAGTGCTCGACCGGGCGGTCGACGGAGCATCCGACCTCAAACGTTCACCCCAGCTGTACCGGCGAGAAAAGACCGCGGAGAACTTCCTGCGCAACAGCGATCCCGATGCGCTGCCCCGCCAGATCGGGTTCCCGCCACCCAACCGGGCACCCGGTAGTGGCACCAAGGGCTACCGCTATCCCGATGTGTACAACCCGGTGACGGAGACCGCCATCGAGGTCAAGAACGGCTACTGGGACGCCCTCGACTACGTCAAGGAGCAGATCAAGAAAGACGTGGCGCTGCGGGCCGATCCGAACACCCCGATCAGGCGAGTAGAGTGGCACTTCTTCCCCAAGACCGACAATACGATCGGACCGAGTGACGAACTACGCGAGCTGCTCGACGCCAACAACATCGACTACATCGTCCACCTGCCCTAGACGATGATCGACTTCGGAACCTGGCCGCTGAAGCAGGCAGAGGAGTACTGCGCCACCTACGCCAAGGGCGTGGCGCAGCGCGCCGAATGGCTGGGGCGGGAGGTGGCAGCCACCTCCGAGCTGGATGCCGCCTCGCTGATGGGAGAAGCAGGGCTGATCGAGCTGTGGCGTTGGTTCGGCGACCGTCTGACCACAGAAGGTCCCAGCCAGCTCACCCTGCGGACACCGTTACCGGACGACGACCCCCAGCACGGCCAGCGCCCACCCTGGCAGGCACCCGACAAGCCGAACCCGTATCTATCCGATGGGGCGCTCTGGCTCATCGAAGGAATGGGCTGCCGTTTGGCGATGATGGCCATGGACCGGTACCCCGAGGCGGAGTGGCAGGTCTACCGGGCGCCGAAACGGCGCAAGGACTTCAACCAACACCGGACCCAACTCTTCGGCGTGCCCGGCGGCCCGGCCGAACCATCGAGGATGGTCTACGGCGACGTCATCGGCCCTGTCATCCACGATGAGGACTGGCGAGACGACGCCCTCGTCCGCCTGTACCACTACCTGGTCGACCCGAAATAGGGCAACCAACAACGCCCGACATAGCGTTGACCCGCATGGCCTCGGCCGGTGTGCTGTCCGCTCACTACGGGGCTCCCCAGCGTTGGCTGAATGCCTCCTCCACGTCATCGAGGTGCCGGCCGACCTGGTGGAGTGTGGGGTGCCCTCGTTTACTCAGGCGGGTTTCGCCCTCGGCCAGGACCTCGCAACAGCCCGGCCTCTGCAACGGCTGAGGCGACGGTGGCCATGACGTGGCGCAGGTGTGCGTTGGCGGCGGGGATGGTGGTTCGGTTGAGGAGCTCGACCAACGCCCGGTGGAGCCGGCGACCTTGCTGGACTGCTTCGATCAGCTGGATCACATCCGTGGCCCGTACACCACCGGCAGGGGCGTCACCCGAGGTCATCGACAAGGAGCGTCGGGTGCGTTCGAGTTCCTCATCGCTCCACACTCCCGAATACTAGAACACCTGTTCGTACAATTGCCAGTCGAGTTCAGGTCGATTCTGGAGGGCGGCTACCTCGACCACCGAATGGCAGGTCGGACAGACGGTATGGGTGTCCAGATCGGTGATGTCGTGTGGGGCAGGATCGGTATCGACCAGCTGCACAACCTCCTCAAGAGGCCGTTGTCGTGGACCCTGGCGTGGCCACGGCAACGAGTCGGCCAGCCCGACCCCGATCATGAGCCACCCAGGACTGCGACGAGTACCACCGCCGCCATCATCCACAGCATCGTCGCCACACCTGAACGGTAGATTCGAGGCCACGGCCACGCTGGACTTCTCTTCGCGTTCGGTCAGGATCTGGAACAGCAGCTCGGAGCCGCGGGTGTCGAGTTTGACGTAGCCGAGCTCGTCGAGGCAGAGCAGGTCGAGGCGGCCGTAGCGCCCGATGAGGCGGGATGGACGTCGTTCGTCGGCGGCTTCGGCGAGTTCGTTGACCAGTTGTGCGCAGGTGATGTAGCGGACCCGCAGTCCTTGTTCGCAGGCGGCGAGGCCGAGACCGATGAGCAGGTGGCTTTTGCCGGTGCCGGAGTCGCCGAGCAACACCACGGGGTCGCCTGTGGTGATGTAGCCGCCGGCGGCGAGGATGGCGAGTGTGGCGGGGTTGATGGTGGGGGCGGCGTCGAGGTCGAAGTCAGCGAGCCGTTTCAGCCTGGGGAAGCGGCCTTCGCCCATGCGTCGTTGCCGCCGTCGTTCGGCTTGGGCGTCGACTTCGGCTTCGAGGAGTTCGGCCAGGAAACCCAAATAGGACAGTTTCGATCGCTTGGCATCTTCGGCAGGGCGAGCCGCTTCGGAGCGGACCATGGGGAGTTTCGGTGAGCGGCGGCAACACCCCGACACCAACACACCGGGTGCGTGAGATCGGACCGCCGCACCGTCTGACGGAGTTTCACGGCGAGAGCGAGGCGCCGAGCCATAGCGTACCCAGCACGACCTCGACGGGCCGTCGTCGACGATCCTGGATCCGAGTCGACTGTCGGTGGCGCCGGAGCCCCAAGCCCGGATTCCCTGGGCGGGGCCACGGTCGAGGCGACGGGAAACCGCCACATTCGAGTCACCCGAGGTCTCTCGGTCTGGCTGACCTCGGCCGCCTTGATCGTGGCCGCTGTCGCCGCCATCCTGATCATGGTCAACCGCTGAACGGCCGCTGTGCGGGCCGGCGGCACTGACGCCGCACGACCCCTGCCAGTAGAGTGGGTTGGGCGCCGCAGAGAGATCAACGAGACAGGGAGTACGATGTGAACAACCCCGGTGGGCTGTGGCAGCAGGCGGCCGACAACTTCGAACGTCATCTGCGTTCGATCACCGACGATCAGTGGGACGACGGCACGACGTGCGACGGGTGGACGATTCGAGACCTTGTCGAACACACCCTGCAGTGGCAGCGACGGGCCCTCTCCCTCTTGGGCGACGACATCGACCCCGAAGCCGGTTGGGACGACCTTCGTTCGGCCGCGCTCGCCGGCCGCCAACCCTGAGATCATCAACCGGCCCGCCGGCGATCACATGCGAGGAGCACCGACACCATGACACCGGTTGTCGAGGTGGAGCATCTCCAAAAGCGGTACGGCGGTTTCCTTGCCGTCGAGGACGTCTCGTTCACGGTGGAAGCCGGTGAGATCTTCGGCATCCTCGGACCAAACGGGTCGGGCAAGACCACGACGGTCGAGTGTCTCCAGGGCCTGCGGCGGGCCGACGGCGGTGAGCTGAGGGTTCTCGGCCACGATCCCCGCCGGGAGGCCGATCAGCTGAGACGGCGGATCGGATCGCAACTCCAGGAGTCGGCTCTGCCGGAGCGGCTCAAGGTTGGCGAGGCGCTCTCGTTCTTCTCCTCGCTGTCCCCGGGCGGTCCCGACTGGAAGACCGTCATGGAGCAGTGGGGACTGGCCGAGAAACGCTCGGCCACCTTCGCCAGCCTGTCCGGTGGTCAGCAGCAGCGGTTGTTCGTGGCCCTGGCCCTGGTCAACGAACCCGAGCTGGTCTTTCTGGACGAGATGACCACCGGTCTCGATCCCTCTTCCCGCAGGGTGGCGTGGGAACTGATCCGGCGGATTCGTGATGGTGGCGCCACCGTGATTCTGGTCACCCACTTCATGGACGAAGCGGAGAACCTGTGTGATCGCGTCGCCGTGATCGACGACAAGCGAGTGGTCGCCGTCGATACCCCCACTGGTCTGATCGACACCTACGCGCCGGACGCCGTGGTGACGTTCTCGACCGACAGGACCGACCTGGCCTTCCTGGAACGGATCGACGAGGTGGCTGCCGTCGGGCGAGCCGGTCGTCACGTCTCGGTGACCGGTCGCGGGGCCGTCCTGGCCAAGGTGGCGGCCGAGTTGGTAGCACGCGGCCTGGCCCCAACCGATCTTCGGGTCGAACGAGCCGGCCTGGAGGACGTGTTCCTCCAGCTCACGACGAGAGAGGAGTGAGGTGGGAACCCTGGCCCGGTTGTCCTGGCTGGAACTGAAATTGTTCCTCCGAGAACCGCTCACGGTGGTGTTCTCCCTGGCGTTGCCCCTGATCATCCTGTTCGTCCTGGGAGGGGTGTTCGGCAACGAACCGAGCCGGCCCGGTGAGGAACTGGTGTATCGAGGGGTCGGGGCCATGGACTACTATGTGCCGGCCTATCTCTGCCTCGTGGTCGCCTCGGTCTGCGTGATGAGCATCCCCACTCACCTCGCCGGCAGCCGGGAGCGTGGTGTCCTCAAGCGCTTCCACGCATCCTCCGTCGGCGCTCTGGCCGTGGCCGGGGCCGAGGTGGTGGTGGCCTTCGTGCTGTCGGCGGTGAGCGCCGTGCTGCTCCTGGTGGCCGCCGCCCTGGTCTACGACTTCGACCCGCCCGACTCGGTGCCGAGGGTGATCGGTGCGTTCGTCTTCGTCACCATCGGATTCGCCGCCTTCGGCATCCTGCTCGGATCGGTGTTGCCGACCGCCCGCGCCGCCCAGGCCGTCGGCATGTTGATCTGGTTCGTGATGCTGTTCCTGGGCGGTGCCGGGCCCCCACCGGAGGTGCTGACCGGGGCCATGCAGACCATGCTCGACATCACGCCGCTGTGGCATGCCGTCAAGGTGATGCAGGATGTCTGGCTCGGACTTGACCCCGGTCTCTCCTGGTTGGTGTTCGCCGGGATCGCGGGCATCAGCGCGACACTGGGCGTGTACTTCTTCCGCTGGGAGTGAGTGGTCAGAGTCTGGTGATGGAGAAGGCGGGGATGATCCGGGGGGCTGCCGACTCGATGTACTCGCCGAACTGGGGCATGAGGGAGGCCTGGGCCCGCAACTTGGCCTGGCCTTCGTCTTCCTGCAGTTCCTCCAGCCGGGCTCGGAATCGCTCGGTGCCGTATTCGACGTCGATCTCGGGAGTGGCCTTGACGTTGTGGTACCAGTCCGGGTTGGTTGGGGCCCCGGCCTTGGAGGCGAAGACGTACATGCCGTCGGCGGTGATCAGGGCCACCAGTGGGGTCTCCCGAAGCCGGCCCGACTTGGCTCCGATGGTGTGGAGGATGACCAGCGGTGCATCACCGAACTGGGCCACCTTGCCTTCATTGGCCCGAAACTCGGCGATGACCTGCTGATTCCAATCGTTCATGCTCATGGCAGTACCATAGGTGCCGCAACGGAGAATACTGCTCGAGGGCTGCGGTGGAAGGCGGGAATCGACATGCAGGATCAGTCAACACGCATTGTGCACACGGGTGAGGCCGGTCGAACGTGGTGGTCGATGGTGGCCGTGTTGATCGTGGCCGTCCTGGTTCTCACCGCCTGCGCCGCCGGTTCCAACACGGCGATGGATGTGCCGGATACCGCCGGCGATGTCGCCGGGTTCTGGCCCGGGTTGTGGCACGGCATCATCGCCCCCATCACCTTCATCATCTCGCTGTTCTCCGACACCGTCGGGGTGTACGAGGTCCACAACAACGGCGCCTGGTACGACTTCGGATTCCTGTTCGGCGCAAGCATGGCCCTGGGCGGGGGTGGTGCGGGCGCCGGCTACAGGCGCTAGCCGGTCGGATCCGATTGCTCCACGCTGATCTGCCATGGGATACCGAACCGGTCCGTGACCATGCCGTAGAACGGCGTCCAGAACATTTCCCCGCCGGGGGTGCTGACGTCGCCGCCCTCGGCCAGCTCGGCGAAAATGGTCCTCGCCCGATCGACGTCGGTGGTCGAGTAGTGCACAACCATGGCATCAGGGGTTGAGACCTCGATGCTGTGGGTGTCCGATCCCATGATCAGCTCGTCGCCGCCGACCAGTGCGGCATGCATGACAAGATGACGCTTGTCGTCGGGAATCCCGGAGTCCGGGGGTGCGCCGGTCCAGTCCATGATCACGAGTTCGCCGCCGAAGATCTCCTGGTAGCGGGTGAAGGCTTCCCGGCAGTTGCCGTTGAAGTAGAGGTAGGGGTGAAAGGCCATCGTTCCTCCCGGGTGTTCGATGCCACCGCGTCCAGTATCCGCTCGAGCCACGGCGGGCGCAAGGGGTCGGCTACTGGTAGGTGATGACGACGGGAAGGGGCTCGACCGCGTTGGTCTGGGCCGGGGTGGCCATCGGGGTGTCCTCGTCGTAGAAGTTCTTCCACCCCCACCACAGGGTTTGATCCGGGCCCACCGGGTGTCGGTGCAGCTCGGCCCACGTCTCGTACTTGGTGCCCAGTGGGCCCTGGCCGTCGGCGTGGACGACCACGGCCAGCTCCGGCGGGGTCCGAACCAGCTCCCGGTCGGGCAGCATCTGGCGCTTGAACTGGTGGAGGACCAGGATCTTCTGGGGCAGGGCCTCCTCGTGTACCAGCTGGACCAGGTAGTCGATCACGGTGTTGATCTCGGCGGCGCTGACCGAGCCGATCTGGCGCATATGCCGCTGGTCGGGTTTCAGCCGCCACTCCGGATCGAGGGCCAGCCCGACATTGGGCATGCGAAGGAACTCCTCATACCGTTTGGCCTGAGTCAGAAAATCGGTTCGGCCCGGCTGGAGGTCGAGGATGACAAAGGCCCCCGCCTCGGTGGCGGCCTCGACCCAGGGACGGATCTCGAATGGCAGCATCTCGTTGGAGTAGTCACCGTCGTCGCCGGCGACGCTGGAGGCCACGGTGACGATGAGCTCGAAGGCGGGAACGACCGGTGCGCTGGTCTGACCGGCCGGCATCGACGCCTCGTACTCGGCGGCCAGGGCCCGGAGTTGTTCGATGTTGGCCTCCGGCGGTCGTTCGCCCAGGGTTCCGAGAACTCCTGTGACCGGGCTGCCGTAGAAGGCCACGATGCGACGATCGGGGAACACCTCGGTACCACCACCGGGGAGTTCGGTGCCGGCCGCGTCCAGATCGAGCTGCCACTGTTCGGTCGGGTCCAGGGGCTCGGTTGTGGTCGTTGGTTCGGTCGTCGTGGTGGTCGGCGGCTCGGTGATGGGAGCGGCCGACTCGGTCGTGCTCTCCGCCGGGCTGATGGCATCCGATGTGAGGCGCGACTGATCCGAGTCGGGCCCGATCGACTCGATCGTACCCGACAGTCCACAGCCGGTCAGTGCGGTGGTGATCAGCAGAGCAACGATCGCCACGACCACTCCCGCTCTTGTCCTTTGACGTGTGAGAGCCGCAGCGACACCCTACCACCAGCAGCTACCGTCAGCGGGCCATACCCTTCGGGAGACGTTACTGGGAGCGGAGCCAGTGGAGGAAGGCGACGGCGGCGGGGTTGAGCTCGTCGACCGGGTGGGTCTCCAGGTAGTACCGTTCCTTGCTCTCGGTTCGGGCTCCGGGAATGGTGGCCAGCCGGCCGGTGTCCACCAGGTCGGCCACCACCAGTTCGTGAGCCAGGGCCACCCCATGCCCGGATCGGGCCAGCTCGATGGTGTGGAGGTAGGTCATGGAGGTGTGGGTCTTGGGCCACGGATCGAGGGTCACTGCGAGCTCGGCCAGAAGCTCTCGCCACCCTTCCCCGCCACGCACGTCGAGCAGGGTGGTCCGGGCCAGGTCCGTCAGATCCCCTAGGTTGGCCGCCACCCGGGGATGGGCCACCGCCACCACCGGTTGATTGGGCCACACCACCTCGGCCCCCGGGGGCACCGTGCCGAAATCGATCTGGATCGATGACCCCGTAGAGGCTCGTGGTTCGGCCCAGTAGCTGGATGTCAGGTCGAGTTCGACAGCCGGATGGGCCTGCAGAAACGAATCGATCCGAGGCAGCAGCCAGCGCATGGTGAACGTGCTGTTGGCCCGAATGACCAGGTGGTGGTCGGCCGACCGGGCCCGGAAGGGGGCCAGCCCCTTTTCGATGCGCTGCAACCCGGTGTGGACGTCGGCGGCCAGGGCCCGGCCCTGCTCGGTGAGCCTGATACCTCGACCCGAGCGCTCGAACAGCGGCCGACCCAGGATACGTTCCAATTGCCGGATCTGCTGGCTCACCGCAGACTGGCTGATCAGCAGCTCGGCCGCCGCTCTGGTGTAGCTGGAGTGGCGGGCGGCGGCATCGAAGGTGCGCAGCAGGTGTAGGGGCGGTTGGGGGGCCAAACCTCTCATAATCAAAACAGTAGTCTCGCTAATGAGTTTCAGTAGGAGTTGGTCCCTTGTCACCGGCCCCGGCTCCGGGTTCCATAGGGGGATGGAGACCGAGGCGCTCAGCAGCCACCCCATGCGTACCGTGACCTGGACCGAGATGGCGGAGGGGTCGACCGAGGACTATGTCTACCTCGACGGCGTCTACCGTCGCCACGCTGCCGACCACATCGTCGACAACCTGCTCAACATGGTCCGCATGTTGGAAGGCCCGAAACTGGGCTACCAGGTCGACCGAGCCCGCCATAGTCGCCAGTCGGCCACCCGGGCCCTGCGAAACGGTGAGCCGGTGGACATGGTGGTGGCCGCCCTGCTCCACGACATCGGGGATGTCCTGGCCCCCGAGAACCACAGCGCCCTGGCCGCCGATGTCATCGCCCCCTATGTGGACGAGGAGATCACCTGGGTCATCCGCCACCATGGGGTGTTCCAGGGGTACTACTACTTCCACCACCTGGGCATGGACCGTGACGCCCGCGATCGCTACCGGAACTCCCCGTACTACGACCGGTGCGTCGATTTCTGCGCCAACTACGACCAGAACTGTTTCGACCCGGACTACGACGATCTCCCGCTGGAGGAGTTCCGCTCCATGGTGGCCGAGGTCTTCTCCCGCCCGTCCCGACTCGTCCTGGAGACGGCCGACTAGGCCCCGACCCGACAAGATTCCGAACCTGTAGACCCTGCCCCGGGGAGCCCTGACGTCCGGACCCGGTGCCGATTCCCGGAGGTTGCAGCCATCATGGCCCGATCCGTTGCGCCCACGAAGTGGGCCTTCACCCCTGCGCTCCCGCTGCGGACCGCCCCCATCGCCCGCCGACCACTGGATCCGGCGGCCTTGGGCCGTCACATGCTCTCGGTCTGGCAACCCCTGTCCAGCCGCGTGGTGATCCTGGCCACCTCGGTTCTGGCCTGGATCTGGTTCTCGCCCTCCGTGGCCGAGGCGGCCACCATCGGTCCCGGATGGGTGGCCGAGATCCTCGTCCGCAACTACGTGGTGGTCCTGGGTTCGGCCGGGCTCACCCATCTCTGGCTCTACACCTGGCGCCGCCAGGGTGACGAGCTTCGCTACGACAACCGACCGCTGGCCCGCAACAAGCGCATTTTCCTATTCGGCGATCAGGTCAAGGACAACATATTCCTCACCCTGGTGTTCGCCGTGCCCATCGGCACGGCGTGGGAGGTGGTCATGTGGTGGTCGTACGGCAACGGGTTCAATCTGTGGGCCCGGACAGTCGGGGCCGACGGAACCGCTGCGGTGACCTGGGCCGGCGGGTGGGGTCACCGGCTGTGGTTCGTGGCTCTGTTGTTGATCGTGCCCGTGTACTCCAACAACCACTTCGGGGTGGTCCACTGGCTCCTTCACCGAGGACCCCTCTACCGCCACATCCACGCCGTGCACCACAAGAACGTCAACGTCGGGCCGTGGTCGGGACTGGCCATGCATCCGGCCGAGCATGTCGCCCTCTTCGCCGATGTCTGGCTCTTCCTGCTCGTACCCTCCAGCCCGTTGCACATGCTGTTCGCCGTCATGCACCATCACGTGGGGGCGCCCCTGTCCCACACCGGCTACGACGGCATCTACCTGAAGGCCCCCGGTCGGAGCTCCGACGGAACGGGCCGTGGAAGCCGCCCGCTGACACTGGCGGTGGGCGACTTCCACCACCAACTCCATCACCGGTTCATCGAATGCAACTACGGCGGGCTGGAATCGCCGCTCGACGACCGACTCGGCGCCTTCCACGACGGCACTCCCGACGGCGACCGTCGCATCGCCGAACGTCGCCGCCGGCTGGCCGCCGAACATCGCCGCCGCCCCGCTGCTGCAGGCCGGACGAACTGATCGGCGGAGGGTGAAGGCCGCGGCTCGAGGATTTCTCCGGCCGTCCGGCTCCGTGCTCCTGGGTCACCGGGGTTTGACGAGTTCGATGGCGCCGGCGATGGTGTCGACGCTCCGTGACAAGGCTTCTCGCTCATCGTTGTCCAGCGGCACCTCGAGAATCTGGGCAACACCGGTCCCGTCCACGATGCTCGGCATGGACAGAGCCAACCCCGACAAACCGTATTCGCCGTCCAGCACCGCGCTGACCGGGAGAATGCGCCGGGCATCATCGAACACGGCGGCCAGGATCTCCGTGGTGGCCAGGCCGATGGCCCAGGTCGTGGCCCCCTTGCCCTCGATGATGTGATAGGCGGCGTGCTTCACGTCGCCTGCAATCCTGTCCAAGTCGGCCCGCAGCAGGGCCCGCTCGGTCCCGGCTCCCCACTCCCGCAGCGGTACATTGCCGATGGTGGCCGTACTCCAGAGCGGGAACTCGCTGTCGCCGTGCTCGCCGACAACGGAGGCATGGACGTTGCGGACATCGACCCCGCAGTGTTGGGCCAGGTGGATCTGCAGGCGGGACGAGTCGAGCACCGTACCGGAACCGAAGACCCGGGAGCGATCGAGACCGCTTTGCTCCCAGGCAACGTAGGTCAGAACATCGACCGGGTTGGAGACGATGAGAATCGAGGCGTCGGGGGCCTGCTCACGAATCGTGGGCACGATGCTGCGCACGATCTCGCTGTTGCGGGCCACCAGGTCGAGACGCGACTCACCGGCCCGCTGTTTGGCCCCGGCGGTGACCACCACGACGTTGGAGTTCCGCATCAGCGAGGGGTCGGAGCCGCCCGCCACGGTGGACGAACCGACGAACCGAAGTCCGTGCCGGATGTCGGACGCCTCGGCCTCCGCCTTGGCGAAGTCGAGGTCGTAGAGGGCCACGTCCAGGGCCACGCCCTTGATCAGGGCAGCGAAGCCGATGGCCGCGCCCACGCCGCCCGCCCCGACGATGGAAATCTTGCGGGTTGCAGGTTTCATGAGTCCTCGTCGTCGCCGGCCTGGGATCGTTTGTAGAGTGCCGTGTTCGGATCGATTGACAGGTTGCCGTACCACTCGCTGTTGCGCATCTCCTGCTCCAGGCGGGTACGCACGCCGTCGGGTTGATGATCGATGTAGAGCACACCGTTCAGATGATCGAGTTCGTGCTGGAAGCACCGGGCTCGGAGTCCCTCGCCGTCGTAGGCGATGTCGTTGCCGTCGGCATCGTGGCCGGTCACCCGGCACCGGTTCAGCCGTGAGGTCTCGGCACTGACCCCGGGCAGCGACAGACAGCCCTCCCAGCCTACCTGCACCTCCGATCCCAGGGGCTCCACCACCGGGTTGATCACGTGGCCGACCACACCGTCGTGGCAGTCGAAGACGAACACCCGCTCGGTCCGCCCGATCTGGGTCGCCGCCAAACCCACACCGGTCTCGATGGCGTACATGGTCTCGAACAGCCGGTCCACCAGGCGGCGGATGTGCTTGTCGAACACCGTGACCGGGGCGGTGGTGGTGCGAAGGACCGGGTTGTCCCACAGGGTGATGGGCTCGCAGGTCCGGCCCGGAAGCCGCAGGCTGAACCGTCGCCCCGCTGACGATTGTTCGCTCATGAACGTGAACCCGTGGCCCCGTTCGGCCGTGTCGATGGAGCCCAGTTGTGCATGGACATCATGGTAGAGGTGGAACCGCAATCACCCGCCGGCGACAGGACCTCGGACCCTTCAGTCGCACCGTCGCTCTCTGCCACACTGGAATCATGGATCGTCGCCCCGGCACGGTAGTGATGGTCGGAATCGGTGGGGTCGCCGTGCTCGGCCTCCGCCAACGGTTCCGCCACGATGTCGACCGGGCCTGGCGTCGGCTGGACTCGATCGACCGCCGAATCGCCACCACCGGATTCGGGCCGGTCGAGTACTGTGAGCGCCGCATCGACGCGGCCCCCGACGGCGAGGCCGGCCGGCCGGTGCTGGTCAGCCACGGGATCTTCCACGGCTGCGACGGCGGGATGTTGTCGGTCGAGGACATGGTCACCGGCCGACTCGTCGTTTCCCCATCCCGGTTCGGGTATCTCGGCTCGGCCCTACCCCACGACGCCTCGGTGGCCGATCAGGCCGATGCCCTTGTCGAGCTGATCGACCAGCTCGAACTCGACACGGTCGACGTGATCGGGATCTCGGCCGGTACCGGCGCTGCGGTGCAGTTGGCGCTGCGCCACCCGGCGCGGATCGGCCATCTGGTCATCAGCTCCGGGAACTGGCCGGGAAGCCCAACGGCCCGCACCCCGCCGTCGTGGGCCCGGGTCTTCTACACCGACGTCGCCATGTGGCTGCTCAGGACGGTTTCGCCGTCGGCGTTCGCCCGCCTGACCGGTGTGCCCCGGGGCTTCCCCCGGACCGACGCCGACGCGGCAGTGATCAACGAGATGGGTGACAGCATCTTTCCCGTGAAGCCTCGACGGGCCGGCGCGATAGTCGACGCCTACCTGGCCAACCCCGACATCGAGCGCTACCGGCTCGAGGATCTGGCCGTGCCAACCTTGATCATTCACGCCCGGGATGACCCGCTGGCCTCGTATCCGTCGGCCGAGGCGGCGGCCCGGCGGATACCGGGTGCCACCCTGATCCCGCTGGAATCGGGCGGTCATCTGCAGTTGGGACAGACCGAACTGGTGCGGGACCAGGTCGCACGGTTCCTGCGGTCCTGACCATCACGGCGGTGACCACGGCCGGAAGGTGAAGGAGACGATCAGCATGGACGGCACAACGGTTTGGATCCTGATCTCGGCCGGTCTGGTCGGGGGTGTCGCCATGACCGTCGCTCTCATCGTCGTGTCGAGACGGCGCGCCGGGCAGCGAGCGACCGCAGAATCGGCGGGTACGGGTGAGATGTCGCCCGAGCAGTGGATCAGCCTCGGCACGGTGTTCGCCGGCGCCGGAGTGGCGTTGACCTTGACCATCGGTTCGTCGATGCTGGGCATGGTCGCACTGGGATTCGTGTATCTCATCATCGGGATAAGGAAAAAGCGGAACGCTGCTGCCGGTCGCTGAACGAAACCATCCGGTGGACCCGCTGCCACTGACGCCGCCGCACCGTCGACACCGCGATTGACGGTCGAAACCTATCGCTTTTGCCGCCGGCTTGGGCCATACTCGGTTACCAGCGGGCATCGGAATGGGTCGCCGCGGGCGTCTGTACGCTTCCGACCGTCCGTTTTCGGCCCGATCGGGCCGGACCGTGCAGGCCGAAGAGGGATCCGGCGTCCGATGAAGGGCAGTACCGCAAACAACGCTTCCGCCAGTCCTTCCGTGAATCACGCCACCGGAGCCGGGCTCAGCACGTTCGGCGGGGTCTTCACCCCCAGCGTGCTGACAATCCTGGGCCTCGTCCTGTTCCTGCGGCTCGGCTATGTCACCGGCGCCGTCGGGCTCCTCGAGATGCTCACCATTCTCGCCCTTTCCACCGCGGTCTCGGTTCTGACCACCTTCTCCCTGGCCGCTCTGGCCACCAACCTCAAGGTCGGTGGGGGTGGCGTGTACTTCATCATCTCCCGCACTCTGGGCCCGGCGTTTGGTGGTGCCATCGGCCTACTGCTCTACCTGGCCATGTCGATTTCCATTGCCTTCTACGCCATCGGCCTGGGTGAGGCCATGGCCAGTGTGGTCCAGAACACGAACCCCGGATTCCCCCGCCTTGTGGCGGCGGCCGCAATTGTCGTGTTGCTCGGGCTGGCCTGGTTGGGGGCCGACATCGCCACCAAGTTTCAGTATCTGGTCATGGCGTCGCTGGTGGTGGCCATCATCGGCTACTTCGTCGGGGTGATCGATGATCTTCAGCCCTCGCTGATCGTCGACAACCTCCGTCCACCCCCCGGCGGCGAGGGGAATCGAACGTTCTGGGTCGGGTTCGCCATCTTCTTTCCCGCCATCACCGGGTTCACCCAGGGTGTGGCCATGTCCGGCGACCTCAAGACACCGTCCCGCAGCATCAGTGTGGGAACCTTCGGGGCCATCGCCGTGTCCACCGTCGTGTACCTGCTGGTGATCCTGACGCTGGCCATGGCCGTGCCGCTGACGTTGCTCGAGTCCAACACCACCATCATGCGGGATCTGTCGGTGGCCCCGTGGCTGATCGACGTCGGGGTCATCGCCGCCACCTTCTCGTCGGCCATCGCCTCCATCATGGGGGCACCGCGGACCCTGCAGCGGCTGGCCGCCGACCGCCTGGTGAAGCCGTTGGAGACGTTCGCCGTCGGGGCCGGCCCCACCGACAATCCCCGGCGCGGCGCCCTGCTCAGCGCCGGTATCGCCCTTGCCGCGGTAGCCCTGGGAGATCTGAACCTGGTGGCTCCGGTCATCTCCATGTTCTTCCTGGCCAGCTACGGCATGATCAACTACGCCACCTATTCCGAGGCCCGGGCCGCCAGCACGTCCTTCCGACCCAGCTTCAAGCTGTTCGACTGGCGGCTCAGCCTCGCCGGAACCCTGGCCTGTCTCGGAGCCATCGTGGCCATCAATCCGCTGGCCGGAGCCGTCGCCGGAGCCGCCCTGCTCTGGCTCTACCGGTATCTGTCCCGCACCGTGCAGCAGGCCCGCTGGGTCGACAGCACGTCGGGGTTCTACGCCTCCAGCCTGCGGTCCCAGCTGCAGAATCTCAGCGCCCAGACCGAAACCACCCGGGATTGGCGGCCGTGCACGGTGGCCTTCGCCCCCCGGGACCCGGTGCGACGCCAGCGCCTGCGTCAGGTGTCGGGCTGGCTCGAAGGTGGTGTCGGATTCACCACCATCGCCCGAATCGTTCCCGGCAAGGGTCCGATGGCACGCAGGATCGCCGGGCGAATCGACCTCGAACTCCAGCGGGAGCTGACCGATTGGGAACGCCGGGGCGACAATGGTGAAACCAACGCCGACAGCAGGGGCGTGGTGTACGGCCGGGTCGTCGCCGCCGAAACCCTGGACGCCGGGGTCAGCGCCATGTTGCAGGCCCACGGCATCGGGGCGCTGCGGGCCAATCTGGCCCTCACCAGCTGGTTCGAAGCCGCCGACGGTGATCGGCAGAACGCCCCCGACCACGGCTCCATGATCCAGACCGCCATTCGGCACGGTTGCAGCGTCGGCATCGTCCACACCCCCGACGACGGCTGGGAGCGACTGCCTCGCCGCACCCGCCGGTTCGGCCCTGGAACGGCACCCACCATCAGTGTGTGGTGGTCGGACGATCACACCGGCCGGCTGATGACCATGTTGGCCTGGATGTGTACCCGGCAATCCCGGTGGAGGGGTGCCCACATCGAGGTTCGGGTCGAGCTGGAGGGATCCGGATCGAACGGGCTGACGGCCGGCGAATCACGCCAGACCCGGGAGCGGGTGGCCGCCCTCATCGATGACGCCAGGCTGCCGGCCACGGTGGTCGGCACCGCCGCTCCGGCCGACTTCCACCGGCTGAGCCGACGAGCCGACCTGCTGTTCGCCCCGGTCCGTATTCGCCACGGCCAGGCTCTCGGTCCCGGCGATGTTCCCCTCGATGATCTGGTCGAGGGGTTGGGAGTGGCCGTGTTCGCCCACGCTGCCAACCCCTTCGAACTGGACGTGCAGCCCGACGACACCGATACCGCGGCGGTGGCGGCGGCCCACGACCGGGCCACCGCACTCAGCGCCCGGGCCGAGGAGTTGAGCCAGAAGGCGGCCACGCTGCTGGTCAACGCCGAGCTTATGCGCATCGATCACGAGTCCGGGGGTGCCACCGACACCGGGGCCGTGACCGCAACTCACGAGCAGGCCAAACAGGCCCAGCGCACCTACGTCGACGCTCGAGCGAGAGCCGACGAGGCCTGGCGCCTGGTTCGTGAACTGGACCCGACAGCGGCCGAAACCCCGGGCGATCAACACTGGATCGGTGGTGGCAGCGGCTCATCCGGCCGGCCCTATACGCCGCTCAACATCCGCTGAGCTCCAACCGTCACTACAGTAGAGAGCATGTGGACGCTGGTGCGACGTGTGATGGCGGCCCTTGGTCTGGCCGGTCTGATCGCCACCCTCTTCCGCCTGAGAGGTAAGGGCGGTGTGCCGCCCCAGACCGGCGGCTGGCAGGAGCTGACCCCGGCCGAACTGGCCGATCTCAAACCACTACCCGTTCCGCCTCCCAGTTCGAACAACTGATGACCGAGACGGCCGGTTCGGGCTTCGTCGCCGTCGTCGGGCTGGGTACGACCGGTACCCATATCGTTCGCACACTGACCGAGAACTCGACCGGAGCGGCGCTGCGTCGCCTCCATCTCCACGACCGTGATCCGGAGGCAGTGGCCCGGTCCCGACAGATTGCCGCCACCACCTCGACCACGATCAGCACCGGACCCGTCGACGCCCTCGGTGGCGAGCAACCGGACGTGGTCGTTCTGGCCACCGACTGCGGCACTCATACCGGAGCCGCGTCGCAGGCCCTGTCCAGGGGCAGTCACGTCGTCTCGATCTCCGATGACGCCGACGAGGTTCTGGCCCTGTTGGCCCTCGATGAGCGAGCCGCCGCCCGGAACCTGAGCCTGGTGGTGGGAGCCGGCATGGCGCCCGGGTTGAGCTGCCTGCTGGCCCGGTTGGCCGGCGACGGTCTGGATCGGGTCGACGCCATCAACCTGGCCAAGGCCGGCACCGGTGGGCCGGCCTGTGCCCGCCAGCACCATCGGGCACTCAAGCGGCCGGGGCGGGACTGGGTCGGGGACGGCTGGGAGCTGCGGCGGGGAGGCTCGGGTCGGGATCTGGCGTGGTTTCCCGAACCCATCGGAGCCCGTGACTGCTATCGGGCGGCACTGCCGGGTCCGATACTGCTGCATCGCCAGTACCCGGACGCCCGTCGACTGTCGGCCCGGGTGTCGGCCACCCGCCGTGACCGGTTCACGTCATGGCTGCCGATGTTGCGCAAACCTCACCACGACGGGGGACCGGGTGCGGTCCGGGCCGAGGTCCGAGGTGTGCGCAACGGGGTGGTGGAGACCATCGTGTTGGCGGTGATGGCCTATCCCTCGGAGTCTACCGGCGCCGTGGCGGCCAACGCGGCCCGAGCGGTGCTCGGCGGTCAGGCTCCGGTAGGGGCCCACGGCCTGGTCTGCTGGCCCGAACCGGGTCGGTTCCTGCAGGAGCTTCATCCCTACGGCATCACGGTGTCGGCCTTCGGTGGTGGGCAGATGAACACCGGCCCGTGGCAGTCGACCGAACCGGTGGAGTCGCTGGAGGCGGGCGCCGACAACGGCTGAGGCCGGTGCCGACCGGTACCGGGGGCTAGCGCCGTCGACCCAGCTTCGAGGTCGACCGAACGGGGCGTTCGTCTCATCGTGCCTGCCCCGACTCAAGTCTGCGGCCCGATGCGTCGACACAACTACAGGAGATTTCTCAGATTTCCGCTAAAGGTTTTCGCTCTTCGTGTCGAGACAACCCGTGTTGTGTCAATGGAGGACTACCGAAGGGTGAGACAAGGGTGAAGAAGGCTCTTCCGACCAAGCGTGCCGATCAGGCCGAGCTCAATGCTCGAATCGAGGCGAACCTGCCACTGGTCAAGCACGTCGTGTACCAAGTGGCGGTCCACTTTCCCCGTCACGTCGACCGTGAGGAACTTGCTCGAGCCGGTGCGCTCGGTCTGGTCGAGGCGGCTCGACGATATGACGAAAGCCGGGGTGTGCCCTTCGAACGATTCGCCGCCCAGCGGGTCCGGGGCGCCATTTTGGACTCGGTCCGGGCCGCCGACTGGGCCCCCCGGTCGGTACGGCTGCTGGCCCGCCGCCTGGAGGCAACCGAGCAACATCTGGCCACCGAGTTGGGCCGACTGCCCGATCTCGACGAGACGGCCGAGGCCATGGGTGTGACCAAGGACGAACTGGCCCGCTTGAGGGACCGGCTGTTCCGCTCTGTCGTCCTGGCTCTCGATCATGAGACCAGCGACGACTCCGACGAGGACCTGACCTTGGTCGATGTGCTCAGCGACGAGAGTGCGGTGGAGCCCTCGGAGGAACTCGAGACCCGGGAACTCCACACTTATCTCCGGGATGCGGTCAAGCTGCTACCGGAACGTCAGCGGCTGGTCATCGTCGGCTACTTCCTGGAGGGTCGTACCTCCAAGGAGTTGGCCCGCTTCCTGGGTGTGACCGAATCCCGGGTGTCCCAGCTCCGCAGTGAGGCACTGCGCAACCTCAAGCTCGGTATCGAGGCTCAGTACGACGGCTCGACCTCCGACGACTCGCCGTCGGGACGGGTGGCCAAGCGCCAGGCCGCCTACGTCGATGAGATTGGCGACGCCTCGGCATGGAAGAACCGGCTCGACAGTTGGGACGACGCCTATGTTGTGCCCGAGGAGCCGTTGCTGCCGGTTCGTCGAGTCGTCGCCGTCGGCTGAAGCCCCTCCGGAGGGGCGGGGGTTCAGAACGCGGATGCCGCCTGCCAGCGCTCCAGCAGCGAGCTGTCACCGAACACCTCCAACCGGCTGGGTGGGATACGTCCCCACAACAGCAGCAGGAGGTCGGAGGCGGTGCCCCGGGCCGCCACGTCACATTTCTCGTGAGCGTGCTCCCACAGGATGTGGTCGGCCTGGTACCGCAGCACCCACTCGCCGTCGTCGACATCGGTGGCGTGAAGGTGCACCGACTCGCCGGCCCCGGCCAGGGTGGTGAACTGCATACGATGGGGAGCGAAGACCTCCAGGACCTCGTCGATACCGTCGACGGCCTGGCGGGCGTCGATCGGGGTCGGTGACATGACCGCCGACTCGGCATCCCAGCGGTGCATCGACACCTCATGGCTGATGCGACGCAGCCACCACATGGCCGGTTGGGGCCCGGTCCAGGTCGGGTGGGTCTCGTCCAGATCCACCTGATCCAGTGTCTTGGCCAGTTCGGCGGCCCCCAGCGCCGCCCATTCGACCACCTCGGGACCGGGTGGCGGCTCCGGTACCGAGGCCCGCGATGGTGGAGTCTCGGGATCGGCCCGGAGGGCCAGGTCGGCGTAGCGAAACACCCAGCCGGTGTGGCCCACCACCGACTGCACCGTCCATCCGTCCAGGTGGGGAACCTCCAGGACCAGGTCGTCAACAGAGGACTGGGACAGTTGGGCCGCCTCCACCTTGAACAGATGTCGATAATCCGCTGGGGTCAGCCTGCTCACCGTTTCCTCATCCTCCTGGTCACCGTGTTCCCCTCGTCGGGTTGGATCGGTCGCAGCCGATCGGCCGTTGTCGCCGTCCAATGTAGTCGCCCGGTCCACGGCCCGGGCCCGGGCGTGCACGATTCCCACTACTGCGGAAGCCGCGTACCGAGCTGATCGTCGACCCAGATGTCGAGCTCGTACCATCGGAGATAGAGCCACTCGGCCCGGGCCTCGGGGTCGCCGGGGATCTCGGATCGGGCGTGCACCCACCACCGGACGGTGACCGGTTGCTCCAGGGGCAGGCGTCGGCGCAGCCCCCGCAATTCCGCCACCCCTTCCAGCCCGACGTGGCCCACAACCACCACGTCGGCCTCTGGCTGTGCCTCCAACAGCTGGTTGAACCCGGCGGGCTTCGGCGGCAGCAGGCGGCGGAAGCGCCGGGCCTGCTCCAACACGTCGTGGGAAATCCCGCCGTTGCCGGCCCGCCTTTCCAGTGAGGCCATGACTCGTTCCCGTGACCGCTCGCTGGCGTAGGTGCCTTCGGGGTAGATGACCAGGACCGAGCCGGGCCGGGCCGATTCGGCCATGGCCCGGATCCCGGCCAGGTCGTCGTCGGTGCTGCGACCTCGGGTCACGAATTCGTTGCCCAGCCGACCTCCGAACAATCCGATGGCCGGATCCCACCGCAGCTCGTCCTTCATCACGTAGTGGGCGAAGCGATCTTGGTCCTGACACACCAGCGGTATGGGGAGCACGGCGTCAACCATGCTGGCGTGGCGGCTGGCCAGCACGAACCCGCCCGACGGTAACCCCGAGAGGTCACCGAAGTCGATCTTCACCCCGAGCAGACGTCGGGCCCACGCCAGCAGTGACAACGCCCACCAGGTTTGGATATGGCGGTGCCGGTCCAGATCGAGGCGGCGGCCGAATCCCCCGGTCAGCCACAACCACGCACCGGTGAACAGGGCCACCCACTGGTGGATCATGTAGGCAATGGCGAACAGCCCGAGCCTCACGGTGGGAAAACGGTGAAGCCGCCCTACCAGGTCGGCCAGGGCGGCCAGGGGCACCCACACAGGGATGGTGAGAATGAGCACCGGAAGACCGATGATGACGGCGATCCAACTCGTCAGTTGTCGACCCTGTTGGCGGATAACCTGCCTCACGTGACGCTCGGATGCCGTGGAACCGGGCGCAACCGGGTTGCCGGGGCTATCGCTCCTCTTTGAATATCACGTGCTTGCGGACCACGGGATCGTACTTCTTGAGCTCGATCCGCTCCCGGGTGTTCACCTTGTTCTTGCGGGTGACGTACATGAAGCCGGTACCGGCCGTCGACCGCAGCTTGATGATGGGACGCTTGTCGCCTGCCTTTGCCATCAGACCTTCACTCCTTGCCGACGCAGGTCGGCGACAACCGACTCGATGCCCTTCTTGTTGATGGTCTTGATGCCCTTGGCACTCACGGTGAGCGTGATCCATCGTTTCTCGCTGGGCAGCCAGAACCGCTGACGCTGAATGTTGGGATTCCAACGACGATTGGTGACTCGGTGGGAGTGGGAAATGCTCTTACCGAATGACGGCTTGCGCCCTGTCACCTGGCAGATTTTGGACATCGTGGAACCTCGACGAGTAGTGCGAACATCGACACGTGGAGGAACGCCACAGGGCGCCCGACGTGGACTACTCAAGGCTAGCGACGAATTTCGGCAGCGAAAACCCGACGGGAGTTGCCCTGGGAACCGCCGGCCACTGAGCCGGCATCGTCGGTGCCGTCGCAGAGGCCGGCGCCGGCCCGGGTCTATTCGGTTTTCAAGGTTCAGGAGTGGAGCGGCGCAAATCTTGCCTGAGTCAGGCCACGAGATCGCGCTTCCACTTGTTGTCGGGATCGCAGAGGATTTGACCGTTGGCCAGGCTGGTGTTTTGCCGTACTTCGTCCGGCAAACCCGAGTTTGCCTTCGGCAAACATCGCCGGATCCAGCGCCGAGTGGGCGAGTTTGCCGGACGGCAAACTCGGGTTGGACTTGCGAAGCAAGGCCATACGGAATCACAGCCCCGGGTTCTGCATCTGCCTCTGGCGGTGATCAGTAACGCTCGTTTCATCCAGTCCGGGAACCCCCGGGCTTTGACCGACATGTCGATCACTCTGGATTCGGTGTCGAGCACGATCCGTTCGAACTCCGCCACCGCAGTGGCCACAAAGGCAAGATCGGGGTGGATCGGTGTCCCGTCGATGCGTTCACACCGGTAGTCGGGATCATCACGATCGATGTCGAGTACCGGTGTGTCCGGGTCGAGGAACCGTTCCAGGAAGTTCTCCAAGGTCTTCTGGCCGATCACCAGATTCACCAACGGGGTGGTGGTGGCCGAGCCCGGCGCTTCGGCCCCACCAATGATCAGGCCGACGAGGGCTTGACCCCGCCGCCGGTTGATGGTGTCGGCCTTGCCGACCCCTTCGGATTGCTGGTGGAACAGGCGCTGCATCTCATCACCCAACGCCGTGCCCACCGCCACCGCTGAGAGCGGGTCCAAGTGGAACCGGCCATCGATCGACCCGTCGGTGTTGGTGTTCCAGGTGCAGGAGGTCTTCTTGACCTGTTCGGTCACCTCGTCGGACGTGGTGTGGTTGATCAACCAGACGGTGACCCGGTTGGTGAACTCCACAAAGTCATGATCCCGAGCAGCAGCCACCAGCTCGTGCTGTGAGACGACAAGGGCATCGTGACGCTCCGGTGCGTCCAGTGATTTCAACTCCCGCAGGTGCCGCAGGGTCAACACCCCCTCGGCCGCCGCTTGGGCGAAGACCGGGAACCCTTCCAGCCATTGCCCGGTGCGGGCGGTGGTGTGGATCTCCCGTGCCGGGGCCCCGGTTTCGGCCGCCACCACTTGTGAGGCATTGCGAAACCCGAGGCCGTCGAAAAGCCCTTCGTCCTGCGAAGATCAGAGGTGTTCGAAGCCAGTCTGATTCTCGAGAAGCGAAGGGCTTGTCATGGTTGATGCTAGCAGTCTGATCCGGCCACGGAAAGTGACCGCAGACGGAAGGACCTGGTGTCACGAGCCGGGCTGGTCGTCTTGGATCGCATAGCCGGAACGACCGGCCCGACCGAGAGTTTCCGCACGGTGTTCGGGCGATGGTCTCGCCGCCGCCTGAACCCGGGCGACGGCTACGCCCAGGTCGTCATCGGCCGGGCAACGCCGGGTCGAACACCGCAGCCGATCATGTCGCACTCCTCGACCACGTGATCCGCAGTCTGCCCGAGGCCTGGTAGGTCGGGCTCTGTTTCGCCGACCGCACAGCGGGCGACACCACGATTGTGATCCGCACCGACACCGCCGGGTGAAGCCACCGGAGCGGCCAATCTGCCCTTTGCCGATTTGGTCGCCAACGAGGCCTGGCTTCCCGCCGCGATGTGCGGCACTGATCTGTTGGCCTGGACCCGAACCATCGCTCTGCCTGCCTCGATGGTTCGGGCCACACCCAAGACGATCCGCTACCGGATCCTCCACGTCGCCGGACGGCTCAGCATCAAAGCCCGGGCCCTGCACCTCGACCGTGACCGGTCTTGGACCCGAACCATCCTCCGAGCCCTCGAACGAATCCAACACACCTTCAAACCACGCTGCGTGATCAACCCACCCCCGGCACTCACCGGCTAGCGAAATCGGGACTAGTGCAGCTCGTCGGGAGCGTCCATGGGGGCGGGGGGAATGCGGACTCCGGGCTTCCACCGTTCCCGGCTGGAGTGGGGGGCCAGGCGACCGGGCACCACCAGTAGACCGACGGTGACGGCGAACAGCACACCGGCGGTGATCGGGAGCCAGAAGAAAGGCCGATCACCCCGGTCGATGAGTTCGAGGGCAAGCGCCGCTCCGGCCCCGCCAAGCAGGCATGACATGCCGACGGCCACAGCTGCCGCCGGGTAGATGGACGGGCCGATCACCGGGTTCCGGCGGCGAAGATGGTTGAGGCGGACGCATTCGTTGTAGATCAGCACGGTCGAACCCCCGGCGGCCAGTGTCAGCGGTCCCCATCGGCCAAGTCCGCCGTCGACGGCGTAGGCCACGACCACACACAGCAGCAGGGCTCCGGTGGCCAGCCACAACCAGCTGAAGCGCCCGGTGTCGGCGGCCACGTAGTGCAGCGTGATCATGAGGACCAGGGCGATGGCCAGGATGGTCGGCCCGAACGGCAGGTAGGCGATCACGGTCCAGGCCACCATGATCAGCATGGCCAGCACCAGCTCCGGGGCTCGGTGGTGGGCGGCCACATGCTCGATGGCCCGGGTGAGGGGTGAGAACAGGCGTGACATCAGGCGATCAGGCGGCACTGCGGGCCCGTCCCAGGTTCGGTAGCACTCGGCGTAGCAGGAAGTCGAGCGAGCCGGAGGCGTCCCACGGAATCACCGTGACCCCTCGTTGCCGCAGCCAGCGTTCGTTGAGTTCGTTGCCGACCCGGAAGATACGGCGGGAGAGTTCGGACACGTCGGGTCCGTCGCCGGGCAGAACCGGCTTTATCACGATGATCTCGTGACCTCGGCTGCGAAGGGTCACCAGCAACGACAAGGTGCGTTCGCTCAGCAGCGGGGAGATGGCGACGATGGTGGCCGATCCGGGCAGGTTCGACGGCAGCACCAGATGTTCGTCCGGCAGGCTGCGGGGGAAGACCTCGGTGGCCAGAAGGGCGTCGACCACGGTGTGGAGGTGGCGCCGCCCGAGACGGGTCGGGATCCACCGCATGGATCGCCCGACATCGAGCAGTCCCAGTCGGTCCTGGGCTCGAAGGTGACGCTCGCCCAGGGCCATGGCCGCCGTCACCGTCCACCGCAAGGTGGTGTCCATGTCGACACCGAGGTCCTGGGCCGAGTCGACCAGCAGCACGATCGTCGACGACCGGTCGGGGTGACGTTCGATCACCATCGGTTTGCCCCGCCGGGCCGACAGCTGAGGATGAACCGACCGGACGGGGTCGCCGTAGCGGTAGGGGCGGATCTCGGCGAACTCGCTGCCCGTCCCCTTGCTCTTCGACCGGTGCTCGCCTGTCACCGGTCGCTCCCGATACAGGGGGATGAGACTGGCCAGGCGCTCGGCCGGGGGGTGTACGCGAACCGGGACGTGGACCGGATAGCGGACCACCTGCTCCGAGATCCCCAGCCGATCCCGGCTCACGACCACCACCCACTCCGGGCCTGCCGCTCCCCACCGATCGGCCCGGACACCGATGACGAAGCGGGTTCGGCCCCGGACCATCGACACCATACGGCTCGATGTCACCGGGGTCAGCGTCGGGGGGAATTGCACCTCGACGTCGGCGAAGCTGGTCTTGGGCGCCATCAGCTCGATGCTGACCTCCAGCTCGTCGCCCTCGATGACCCGGGGGGAGCTGACGGTGGCATTGCCGGCGGTGACCTCGGGCCACCATCCGTCGGCGATGGAGAAGGCCAGGGCGCCGAGAAAGGGGAGGTCAGGGCCAGTGGCCCGATCTCCCCGCTGATGAGAGTGGCGGCCAGCCCGGCCCAGCCGGCCACGAAGCAGAACCAGAACCGATGGGTCAGGTGGCGGGTCACGGTACGGCTCGCTCGCTCGGTCGGCTACCGGCGGGGCGAGATGGAGGGAGGTGGCATCGACTGCGGCGGCATCGACTGCGACGGCACTGCCTGCGGGTGGTAACCCGGGGGTCCACCGGGTGCCGGCGGGTAGCCGGAGGGAACGCCGGGCGGGTAGCCGGAGGGAACGCCCGGCGGACTCCACGCACCCCGTGCGAACTCGGGGTCGTCGGAGGGCTCGATGGCCTTGGGCGCCGGTACCTGGGCCACCACTTCGGCCACCACCTGGTCGCTGCGCACTCCCCGTACCCACTGGTCGGGCTGTAGCAACAGACGGTGGGCCAGGCATGGTGCGGCCACCGCCTTGATGTCATCGGGATCGACGTAGGACCGTCCCCGCATGGCGGCCCGGGCCCGGCCCGCCTTGAGCAGGGCCAGCGAACCCCGGGGGCTTGCGCCGGCCTCGGTTCGGCTGCTGGTACGGGTGGCGTCCACCAGGTCGACCACATACTGGGCGACGGGCCGGGAGATGTGGACCTCCTCCACCCGGCGCTGCAGGCCGGCGATGTCGTCGCGGCCCATCACCGGGTTGAGAGTGACTCGATCCCCGCCTCGAGCGGCCCGGCGCAGGATCATCTCCACCTCGTTGTCGCGACCCGGGTAGCCGACACCGGTGCGGATCAGGAAGCGATCGAGTTGGGCCTCGGGCAGGGGGTAGGTGCCCTCCTGCTCGATGGGGTTCTGGGTACCGATGACCAGGAACGGCCGGGGCAGGCGGCGAGTGGTGGCATCGGCCGTGACCTGGCGTTCCTCCATGGCCTCCAACAGGGCCGACTGGGTCTTGGGTGGAGCCCGGTTGATCTCGTCACCGAGCACCAGATTGGCGAAGACCGGGCCGGGCCGGAACTCGACCTCGCCGTTGCTCCCGGCCAGCACGGTGGCGCCGGTGATGTCGGCCGGGATGAGGTCGGGCGTGAACTGGATGCGAGAGAAATGCAGCCCGGCGGCCTCGGCCAGGGCTCGGGCGATGGCCGTCTTGGCCACGCCGGGCACGTCTTCGAGCAGGATGTGGCCGTCGGCCAGCATGGCGGTCACCATCAGCTCCAGGACCGATCGCTTGCCCACGATGGCCCGTTCCAGCTCGGCCAGCAACCGATCGGACGCCTGTTGTACGTCAGCGTGGCTCATTCGGAGCCGATCCTATCCCGACGGCCTGCCCGTCCCCCTTTGGCCCATGGCGGCCCGAGGTCGATGGCAAACCTCACCGGTCCTCCAATTCCATGCGGGACTCGAGTCGAGCGATGACCGAGGCGATCCGGTCGTTGTCGGCATCGATGGGCAGCTTGGGAATGTGCTCGTTGATGGCACCATGCTGCAGGGCAGCGGCCGAGAGCCGGTTCACCGTTGCCACCAGATCGCGGCGGGCCGGTGAATCCCGCCTCGAGCCGAGCTGACGGTCGATGGCTTCGACCTCCCACGGAGTTTGGCGTAGGCCGACCGGCGTCGGTCGTTCCGACTCCCGGGGGCCGGCCGACTCGCTGCCCCGGCTGACCCGACGGCTCAGTCGGATCATCAACAGGATGGTCACGAAAACGGCCACGAAGGCCAGGAATGGTCCCAGCGAGGCAACGGCCGACCAGGCGTCGTCCATCAGAGGCCGGTCCGGGCGGCCCCGGCCTTCTCCGCCGGCTCGGACCTCGGCTCGCCGGACGATCGATGGGATCCCGACGACCGCAACCTGCTCAGCTGCTCGATCACCGTGGCCCGGTCGTGGTGGCCCACCGGTTCGGGGCCGAATCGGGCCCGAGCGAAGACGTCACACAAGGAGGTCAAGGCTGCCGACAGCTCGGGCCTCGTGCCGGCGACCCGGGCTGCCCACTCGTTCGGCGTCTCCGATCGTTTCCGAGGTGGCAGCACCCCCAGACCCTGTTCGGCGGCGTGGAACCCCAAGCGCACGGCCCGGGCCGGATCGGGGTCGGCCGCCAGCTCACGAAGGAACTGCTGAAAGCCGCTGTCGGACATGGTGTCGACGCCGGCCGTCACCATGAATCCGGCGTCGGTCACCAGCGGCTCCGGTCGTCGGCGGTGCAGCAGGTAGCCGGTCAGGGCACTGATGACGGCCACCGTGGCGATGGTCCCGAACACCCAGGTCCACGGCAGGTCGTCGGAGTCGAGCACCGCAACCTGGGTCGGGGCCGGATTCTCGATCGGGGTCAGGGTTGTGCCGTCGGCCAGCACCACCTCGCCGTTCTCGTCGGGGGGAATGGTCTGGTAGTCGAGGTCCACATCCGAGGCACTGACCCCACCCTGTGCGCCGTTCGGTCGGAGCAGGATCGGGGTGTCACCGGGGACATCGACGATCACCCCCTCACGGTCGCTGCGGAACCCGACATCGTCGTCGCCCAGTTGGCCCGGGGCCACCGGCTCCAGCCGACCGTCCTCCGACAGGGTGAAGCCGGCCTCCGTGCCTGGCACCAGATCGACCGTGGGGCCGACACCGGTGTCGCCGCTCTCGCCGCCGGTCGGCGAGAGCCGGGCAACGCCGTCGACGTCGAAGGTGATGTCCACGTCGCCCCGGTCGGTCCGGGCCGTGACGGTGACCGGCTCGTTGTCGGTGTCGGAGGCGTCGGCACTGGCCACCGGCTGATCCTCGGCCCGGTCGGCGGCTCCCGCTCCCGCCGTCTCCTCGCCCCGGTTCGACGAGTCCTGTTGGGTGGCGGTGGTGGCCATGCCCACCAAGACCAGCAGGGCCAGCACGACCGGCACGGCCAGCCACCTCAGTGCTCCCGGCAGGCGAGCCTGCGCCCCGGCCGGGGCCGGCACAGTGGCGAAGGCGGGCTCGTCGAGGTCGGCTCGAGAGTGGTCCGAGGTGAGGGACATGGCTGCGGTGTCGGAGATCCGATCGGGCGGGTCGGCGGATGGGGCTCGAGAGCGATCAGGCGTCGTCGGCAGCGGCCGTGGCCTCCTTGGTGGGACGAACCGAACCAACCGCCGTTGTCGACAATCCGATAAGGATGTTATAGAAGGTATCGGGTCGGTTGAGGAAGTCGATGAAACCGAGGGCCTGATCTTGACCGGCGGTCTCGACTCTTACCTCTCCGTAGTTGAGGACTTCGCCCCAGAAGGTTCGCTTGTAGGCGATGTCGGTGGCGCGGGTCAGCGGAATCGAGTTGACCGCCGCCCCGAGGAAGCCCCTTGACGCCATGAGGCGGCGATTGGTGATGAACAGTCGCTCGTAGAAGGCCCACATGGCGAAGCGGTAGACGAACCGCCCGGCGGTCAGAATCACGGCCGCTACCGCCAGGTTGGCCGAGCCCAGAACGACCCAGGCGATGACCAGACTGAGGAGTCCGAGAAAGGCGGTGAGTCGCCGCCACTTGCGGTTGCGGAATGAGTAGAGCACAGCACCGGCGGCGGCCACGGCGATGAGACCACCCAGTGCCCCCGGCGGGATTCCGAAAACGATCATGGTGATCAGGATGAGGATCGACGCCGTTTCCACGAAGGTCGGAATCAGACTGGCCGGGTGTTTGCGCTCGACGTATCGAACCTCCTCGCCGGGAATGAGCACGTCGGCGACGTTGAGGGGGGTGAACAGCGACGTGGTGCCCTTTGATCCCCGCTGTGCCATGACCTACCACGTCTTCCTGAGCCGGTGCCCGCTGATTCGGTGTCCCACCAGGCTAACTAGCCGTTGTACTGGTGCGTGTGGCCGTGCAGGAGCATGTCGACGGTGGTCGAGGTCGTGCCGGAGCCAGTCCTGGGGGAGACAGTGATCCCGGATCGGGTTTGGGTGGTGCTGTCGATGTCGCCGAACAGTCCCGACAGGAATTCGCCCAAGGCCCGCAAAAGGGTGCTCACGAAGTCGACGAAGGCGTTGGCGATCAGCCCGGCGCCGGTTGGGTCCGTGTAAATGAGGAAGATGAGAAATACGAATGCGAGCGGATAAACCCATTTAGGCATTGGTTGCCTCCTAACCCCAAGCATTTTGGGGTCGAAAAAATCGTCGCGGCTCCGCCCGTTCGCGTTGATACTAGTCCAGCGCCGGCCCAAACGTCGACATGGCCTGACTTGAAAGCCATCGAAGCGTCATCTCGAAATCGATACCAGCATGTCGACTGATCCACAGTCTGTGGATAACCCTGTGTGGATAAGGGTGAGAGATGTCACTCCCATTGTCGATCCGTGTTTGGCATGCGCACTCCACCCCGAACGGTGACCGCTGTGGCTCTCGACAGGGGCCGTTCGCTCGGGGTGGGGTGGTCTCCTGCTGTGCCGACATCGGGGTGAGGGTCGGGACACTTGATGCGCCACGAACAATCGACACACAGCATGAAGGATGCAGAAACAGCTAGATTCAGCGGGAATGAGTGGTCGGTAGAGGTGATGGTGGCGTCGGCGACCACCTCGTGGCCGGTGTTTGACGCCGGGCGGAGGCTCACCGCCTCGACCGCCCGGGTCGCCGCTTCCAGACCTCGTTCGAACAGCTCGGTGGGCTCCAAAACCCGGGCCGTCTGCTCGGTCTGGGCAACCATCACCACCCGAGCGGGTATGCGTCGCCGGTTGATTGTCCACAGGATGGTGGAGTACGCCACCTGATCCAGAGCCGACGGATGGGACCCGGCCACCACCATCACCGGCATGAAATTGCCGGGCTCCGGCAGGGCCAGGTCGAGCTTGGTTTCCAGCCTCAGCCCCCGGCCGGGATAGCTCCAGGCCGCCCGCGGCTCCCACTGCCAGCCCCGGATTGCCCGGTGATCGTGACCGTCGGCTCCGCCGACCAGATCAAGAGTGGCGGTCAGCCATGTGGTGGCGCGGGCCACCAGCCGGGCCCGTACGTCGATGGGCTGTGACCGGAGGTAGAGGATCAGCCATTCGTCGGGGTCGAATGGGGAGTCCCCGATGTGGCGGCGGCGAAGCTGCTTGACCGTGTCGGCCACCGCCTCCAGCACCGTGGGGAAGCGCCGGACCCGCCGACCGGCTCGAAGGGCGATGGCCCGGGTTGCCGTGTGCAGGGCCGGCTCGAAGGGCTCCGCCGGCGCCGCCGCTCGGGCCTGACAGCGGGCCGCGGTCCGGACATCGAACGCCGAGACCCGAACCACCTCGTTGCGGTCGAGATGGCGAACCTCCTCGTCGGCACAACGCAGGGCGGCCGGACCGAGTCGATCGATCAGGGACTCGGTCAGCCACTGCACCACGGGCCGATGATCGGCGGGCTGTTCAACCGAAGGGGTGGGACAGGTGCCGGTCGCCGTCGCCGGTCGAGTGGCGCCAACCGTTTCCGGCGTCATGGCCCGATCCCGTCGGCCCGACCGTCGCCGAGTTGGGCCAGAACGAGATCGGGCGCCGCCGGACAGACGGTGACCCGACGGCACCACAGGCAGTGATCACCGGGCCTGGTGGTGGGCTGCTCGCCCCGGGCCGCAGCCTGGTCCAGCTCGATCAGGACGCGAGCCGCGTCGAGAATCCGGCCGACTGCAGTCTCGAACTTCTCGATGGTGAACTCCACCGGGGTCAGGGCCAGATCACCCAGGGTGAGGGCACATCCCATCACCGGCGGGGCCTCCGTTTCCAGCCCGGCCAGGGCGACGATGAGCCCGTAGTGGATGAGTTCGTCGGCGACCCGGGGCCGGTACGGTCCGCTCTTGACCTCGACCAGCACACGGGTGCCCGAACCGACCACCAGATCCATCTCGCCGGTCAGCAGCACGCGGAGATCGTCGCCCTGATCCACGACGCGGTAGCTGGTGCGGCGGTGGACCATGGGTCGTAGGGGCCTTAGGTCTCCCAACAGGGTGGGCAGGGCCCGGCACAATTCGTCGACCCGATCCTGGAAGTCGGCCCGGGTGGCCCGGTCCAGACCGTCGACGTAGGCCACGACAGGCGGGTGCTCCTCGGCCAGGCTGGCGTTCAGGGCCTGGTACCACCCGTCGTCGGCCGTGAAGTGGGGGTGAACGGCCAGGATCCCGGCCGCGGCGTCACACACCACGCCGACGGCCACATTGAAATCGACGGCGAAGGGTTCGATCTCGGTCAGGATCTGGGCCGGACACACCGCCGCCGTCCTGACTCGCCCCTTGGTGATGCGCAACGGCGCCGATGGTCGATCGTCCCAGCCGTGGATCAGGTTGGCCAGGCCCAGTTCCAGATGACGGCGCAGGTCGACGAGGCCCTCCATCGCACGCCCGGCGCCGGCGGTGTCGAACGGGAACGGTTGGGCGGCAAGCTCGGCCACGGTGGCGGGCATGGTCGGTCCGCTCATTGTTCGTGGAGTATAGGAAACCACAGTGACGGTGAACGCCACCGCGTTCGGGCCACGGCCGTGGTTCAGCGTTCGCCCGGCGCGGATCGGGGCAGGATGATGCGGAATGTGCTGCCCCGGCCCAGGGTCGACTCGACCTCCACCGTGCCCCCGTGCCACTCCACGATCCGTCGGGTGATGGTGAGCCCCAGTCCGGTTCCTCCCTTGACCCTGGAGTCGGCCGACTCGACCTGCTGGAACGGCTCGAAGATGGTCTCGAGCTTGGTGGCCGGGATGCCACGACCATTGTCGGTCACGGCGATGATCACCGACGAGTCGTCGACCGTCGACCGGATACACACCGTGCCGCCCTCGCTGAACTTGACGGCATTACCCACCAGGTTGGTCAGCGCCTGCAGTAGGCGATCATGGTCGGCGACGAAGGTGGTGCCCGCCGACTCGACCTCGATGGTGACCGCGGCGTCGCGGGCCAGGGGCTCCATCATCGCGGCCACGATCGACAGCAGGTGGTGATCATGGCCGAGGGTCGGCTCCAGCTGGTCGGCCCCGGACTCCATACGGGACAGGTCGAGCAGGTCGTCGACCAGGCGCAGCAGGTGGCCGGTACCGGACAGTGCCACCTTCACCATCTCGGCCGCCGTGGGCGGCAGAGCGCCGGTGACGCTGTTGTCGAGCAGACCGAGTGCGCCGTTGATGGCGGTCAGCGGGGTGCGAAGTTCGTGGCTGACCAGGGATACGAACCGGGATTTGAGCTCGTCGATCTCGACCCGGTCGGTGACATCGTCGACCGACAGCACCAGAACAGGGGGTTGAGGGGGTCCGTCGGCCAGCCGCTGGGTGTGCACATCGAGCCATCGCAGTTCCCCGTCCTCGGCCCGTAGGCCGAACCGTTGACCGGTGATCTCCCGGCCCCGGTCGATCAATCGGGCCAGGGGGCGCCGGGCCCGGGCAACCGGGCGTCGGTCGGTATCGATCTCACCCACCTTCGTGGCCAGCCGGTCCAGATCACCGCCGGTCAGCATGGTGGCCATGTCCCGGGCCCGGCGGTTCGCGGCGATCAGGCCTCCGTCGGCGTCGAACACCATGACTGCGCTGTGCATGGCGGTCAACACCGATCGATGCAGTTGCTCGCTCCGGTGGATCCGCTCCTTGGCCCGGGCCAGCTGCTCGATCAGCTCCTCCCGGGCCATCGTGATCAGCTCGGCTTCGGCCAGGGCCGCCAGCTGGGTCAGCACCTCGAGTTCGGACTCCGACAGCTGACGACGCCGGCGGTCGATCACACAGAGCGTTCCCATCCGACGACCGTCGGGATCGGAAAGTGGGACCCCGGCATAGAACCGGATGAGGGGCTCACCGGTGACCAGCGGATTGTCGGCGAACCGGGGATCGGCCGTGGCGTCGGGAATGACGAGCGGTTCGGGGCCGAGAATGGCGTGGCCGCAGAACGAGATGTTGCGGTCCGTCTGGCTGACATCGAGCCCGATGCAGCTCTTGAACCACTGCCGGTTGGCATCGACCAGACTGACCAGGGCGATGGGCACACCCAGGGCGGAGGTGGCCAGGCGGGTCAACCGATCGAAGCGGTCCTCGGGGTCGGTGTCGAGTATGCCGAGTCGGTGAAGGGCGTCGAGACGCTGCTGCTCGTCGGCTGGAACAGATGGCGAGATCATCGAAACCCCGGGTCGGACCAGTTGTGCTCTTGTCCATCGGCACGCGGATTCCGGGAATGAGCGAGTAGGTGCCGGCCGGCCCGGCGGTGAGGGCGGCGACGTCGGCGACTACCGTGGTTCGGGTGAGCTCGCTGGTACCCCTTCCTCCGCAGCCGAACGGCGTGCCGTTCCCCGGTGCCGAGTGGCCGATCGGCTCACCGGTCGGCGTCGATGAGGAGCGTCTCTCGGCCGAGATCGATCGTGCGTTCGCTTCCGAGGTCGAGGCCACGAACTCCGACGGCCTCGGGCTGTCGCTCTCGCTGGTCATCGTCCAGGGCGGGCGCATCGTGGCCGAGCGTTACGGCCCGACTTCGGGTCCCGACGTGTCCCTCATCTCCTGGTCGATGGCCAAGTCCTTCACCCATGCCCTGGTCGGTCTGTTGCTGGCCGACGGTCGGCTCGACCTGGGCCCGGCCCCGGTACCGGAGTGGCGTCGAGTGGCCGACGATCCCCGAGCCGCCATCACCCTCGACCACCTCCTGATGATGCGCTCCGGCCTGCGCTGGGCCGAGGAGTACGAGCAGGACGAGTCGGGCCGTGCGGTGAGCGACGTGCTGGAGATGCTGTTCGGGGATGCCAAGGTCGACGCTGCGGCCTACGCCACGGGTAAGCCGCTGGCCCACCCTCCGGGCCGGCACCATCTGTATTCCAGCGGCACCACCAACATCGTGGCCCGCATCATCGGCGACGCCCTGGTCGACGATCCCCATGCCGGCGCCGCCGGGCGGGAGGCGGCGACCCGTCGGTTCATGCACGAGCGCCTGTTCGATCCCCTGGGTATGACGTCGGCCGACCCCCGGTTCGACGCCGCCGGCACGTTCCTGGGATCCAGCTTCCTGTATGCCACGGCCCGGGACTATGCCCGGTTCGGCCTGCTCTATCTGCGGGACGGGATATGGGACGGGCGACGCCTCCTGCCCAAGGGCTGGGCCGATCGGGCCCGAACCCCGCACGCCCCCAGCGAGGATTTCCTCGACTTCTACGGCCACCACTGGTGGATCTATCCTTGCCCTCACGGATCGTTTCGGGCCAGTGGCTACGAGGGGCAGGCCATCCTGGTCGTCCCCGGGCTCGACCTGGTCGTCGTGCGGCTGGGCAAGACACCGTACGCCAACGGACCCGAACCGGTGTTTCGTCACCTGGCCGAACTCGTATCCTGCTTCTCCGCTGTGGCACAATCGGACGATGGGTGACGGCGCACTTTCGATCGCACAGGGTGGTGAGCCTCGGGACGGACCCCGGGTCTGGAATCCAGTCGAGTTGGGTCCGCTGGATGACCCTCCGGGTCACGGCATTGCCGCCATCCGGCTGTACGAGAACGACCTCGATCTGCTCGGCTATCTGCTGCAGGATCTCCGGGCCCTGATCCGGCTCGGGGCCCGGGGTGATGTCGGCATCCAGCCCTTTCGCAAGATCACCTGGTCGGTCCACGGTCTGCAGCGCCGCACCGTGGTCTGCAATCCGACCGAGCTCTATCGGCAGCGTGATGTCCGGGTCGTCGGGTTCTTCGGGGACCGCAATCCGGCCGACGTCGATTCCGGCATCGATCATGTCGAGCTCGATCTGGTGTCCCAGTTCTGGAAGTATCCAGGCATCCTGGCCTACAGCTCCACCGAGCTGGTCGACGATCATTGGACCAACCTGGTGGTCCACGATTCGGCCACCGATCGGGAGGCCTGGCGTCGCTGCCCGGTGCACCGCCACGCCGTCGACTTCGTCAGCCCCCGGGCCTACCTCGGCGTGCGCATCCACAACGGCTACATTCCCGGCGGCGTCATCGGTTGCGGCTCGGTGGTGCTGGAGTCCACCAAGTACTGGGACTTCACCACCACCCCGATCTGGCACGCCCGCCGGGTACTGCCCGGCGGGGCCACCGGCACCGTGCGCCGTCCGGCCCGCCCGGTGGGGAACTGATGGCCATCGGTCGATCCCGGCCGGCGCCTCGACGGTGACCTCGATCGATCTCACCGCCACCACCTACCTGGGTGACAACACCATGGCGTTGCTCGCCTCGCTCACCGAGGCGTTGAGTCGACATCCTACCCTGGTCCGGCTCGGCGCCGGGGTGCGCTTCGATGCCGGACTGCCACCGACCGACCGGCTGGCAGGGGTGGACGAGGCTCGATTCGATCTGGTCTGGGTCTGCGGTCTGTACACGGTGAGCCGGCTGGTACCGGCCGGTCGCTATCGGGTGGTGGCGGTGCCGACCTTCGCCGGTGAGACCAGGCCGGTGTACCGCTCGGTCATCGTGGCCGGGCCCGATTCGGCGTCGACGTCGCTGGAGGAGGCGGTGGCGGCGGGGCCCCGGCTGGTGGCCAACGAACCCCTGTCGTGGTCCGGGTACCACGGCCTGATCCACGAACTCCGGCGTCGTGGTCTGCCCACCGGTCTGGTCGAGCAGGCGTCGTTCACCGGCGCCCACTCCGAGGCAGTGGCGGCCGTGGCCGATTCGGCCGGTGCCGAACCGGTGATCGCCGCCATCGACCACACCGTGTGGAACCATCTGGTGTCATCCACCGACCCGGCCGCCGGTCGGGTGGTCGTCATCGACCGAACCGGCGACTGGCCCGCCCCGCCGTTCAGCCTGCGGGTCGGCCTCGAGCCCGAACTGTTCGATGCGTTGTCGGCGGCCTTGCTCGATGTCACCGTTCCCGGCCTGGTGTCCGTGACCCCGGCCTCCGCCGACGACTACCGCCTGATGCTGGCCTGACGCCCTGGCCGGTTCAACAACGATCGGCCGCCGTTCGGGCGAACGAGTCACGGCCCACCACGACCCGGGTGACCGTACCCGAGGCGATGGCCCCGGCCGGGTCCTGAGCCTCCACCGAGAATCGGATTCGGCGGCCGTCGACCTCCTCCACCGTCGCCGTCGCCGTCACCGTGGCACCGACCGGGGTGGGGGCGAGATGGTCGAGGTCGACCTTGAAGCCGACGGTCGTGGTCTCCGGATCGAGATGGGGCTTCACGGCGGCAACCGTGGCCGCCTCGCACCACGCCAGCAACCGGGGAGTGCCCAGCACCGGCACCTCACCCGAACCGACGGCGACCGCGGTGTCGCCGTCGCCCACGGTGAAGGTCAGGGTGGCCGATTGGGCGGCGGCCGGTCGTTGCGGTTCGGTCATGAACGCTCCCGTTGTCGAACACTAGCGGAAGGCGCAGACGGCACCGGCCCATAGGTCGGTTGTGACGTCGTCTGCCTCGGGCCCCGACAGTAGTCCGGACAGACCGTTGGTGTCGCCGGCGTTGTCGCCGGTGGAGAACTCGGTGCCCAGGCTCGTTTCCTCCACCGAGATCACCAGCGTTGACTCCAGCTGTTGGCGGGTGGTGCCCAGACCATTGCCGGCCAGGTCGGTCACGGTCGAATCGGGCCGCAACACCCAGGAGATGAGGGCGTCGTCCTGATCGAAATCGAGGCTGATCACCTCGGGCCACTCCGCCACCGTGGCCTGACCGTTCCCGCACTCCGGGTTGCCGGCCGACTCGGTCGGCGATTGGCCCAACACCATGGTCACGGTGGCGATCACCGACTGCCGGTCCCGGCCAAACGGGATCATGGTGGTCGATCCGGTGTCGGCGTCGACCACGACCAGTCCTTCACCCGAGACGGCCAGCACCGTGTCCTGGTCCGGCCCCGGCGGGTTGGTCGTCGACGCCGTGGAGGCCGTGCTCGGCGACGATGTGGTGCCGTCGGACGCACTCGTGTCGGTGCTCGCCGTGGTGTCGACGGAGCCGTCGGTGTCGTCGGTGTTGTCGGTGTCCTCGGTGGTCGATGCCGCGCCGTCACCGGTGGTCGACGGGCTGGTGGTGGTGGTGTCGCCGCCGACATCGTCGTCGCCATCGCCGCAGGCGCCGACGGCGAACACCAGGGTGGCCACGAGCACCATGACCGACAGTGGCCGGAGCCGGCGACACGGTCGCCAATGCCTGCCGGGCGACGACTGGACGACAAATGCTGCCCTCATGGAGTTCTCCAGCGGTGTGAGAATCGACGTCACGGACAATGACGTCGAGTGGAACGAGGTAGCCGAGCCATCGATCTCGGGCCACAATCATTCTATGGCCATCAATGTGCTCGGCGGAGATCTCGAAACCTGCTCCATGAACCCCCTGACCGGGTGGTTTCGCGACGGTTGCTGCAACACCGACGGCAACGATCACGGGGTCCACACCGTGTGCGCCGTGGTGACCGAGGAGTTCCTGAGGTTCTCGGCAGAGGTCGGCAACGACCTGTCCACGCCCCGTCCCGAGTTCGGCTTCCCCGGGCTGACCGACGGCGATCGATGGTGCCTCTGCGCCGACCGGTGGTCCGAGGCATTGGAGGCGGGCAAGGCACCCAAGGTGGTGCTGGCCGCCACCCATGCCAGGACCCTGGACTGGTGTGATCTCGACGTTCTCCGGCGCTTCGCCGTCGACGACAACTCCTGAACCAGGTGCATTCCCCTGGCTGAAGGTCTGCTGGCCGGCCTCATCGGCTACCTCCTCGGTTCCATCTCCTTCGGTCGCATCGTGGCCCGTGTGGTTGTTCCGGGGGAGGACATCACCGTCACCGAACTACCGGACGGTCAGGGCGGCGTCACGCAGATGACCGGTACCGGCGCAACCGCAGTGGCGTTCCGAGCCGGTCCGAAGTGCGGTTGCCTCACGTCGTTCCTCGACATCCTCAAGGGCGTTGCCGCCGTCGTGGTGGCTCAGACCATCTGGCCCGACAGCCGCGCCCACCTCGTAGCCGGGGCGACCGTGGTGTGGGGCCACGTCCTTCCGGTCTGCCGTCAACGCCGTGTACTGGTGGTCTATCAGAAACGAGGTTCGCCAGGTCCGTCGCCAACGGGTGGAGGCCGGTCTCTCGATCACAGAGCACCGCCGCCAACTCTGGTCGAGCATGCGAGAAAGGGGGGTTCTGGACCGAGCGGTAGATCGACTGGGCAGTTTGATTTGACAAAAAGTATTGTCTAATACTGATCGGGCCCCTACGATTGGGTCCGTGGTAGAGGCACCCGAATCCGAGGGCCCGGCGGTCGATGTCGCCGTGGTCGACGAAGCGCCCGCGGCCGCCGACTTGCTCGACCCCGTGCGGGCTCGCATCCTCGACGCCTTGCGCGAGCCCGGTTCGGCCACCACGGTGGCCAAGGACCTCGGCCTGTCCCGCCAGAAGGTCAACTATCATATGCGAACCCTGGAGGATCATGGACTGATCCGGCTGATGGAGGAACGGCCGCGCCGAGGCGTGACCGAACGCATCCTTCTCGCCGTGGCCGGCAGCTATCTGATCTCGCCCACGGCGGTGGGGGTCAATGCCACCGACCCGTCCCGCATCGATCGACTGTCCTCCCGCTATCTGATCGCCCTGGCCGCCCGCCTCATCCGGGAGGTCTCGGCCCTGGCCACCGCGGCCGACAAGGCGGGCAAGCCGCTGCCCACCCTGGCCATCGACACCGACATCAAGTTCGCCTCCCCCGACGATCGCGCCGCTTTCACCCGCGAGCTGGGGGACAGCGTGATCGAACTGGCCGGTCGCTATCACCGGGAGTCGGCCCCGGACGGCCGCTGGCACCGGTTGGTGGTGGCCGCCCACCCGTTCAATCCCGAACCGTCCACCCACGCCTAGAACAGGAGCCATCGCCATGCCCGACGACCGCCGAAGCATCGAACTGGAAATCGAGGTCCCCGGGACCCCGGAGGAGGTGTGGCGAGCCGTGGCCACCGGACCGGGCATCTCATCGTGGTACGTGCCCCACGAGGTGGAGGAGGCCGAGGGTGGGCAGGCCAATGCCTCGTTCGGCTCCGGCCCCGAGATGCAGGTCAAGGGCCGGGTGGCGGCCTGGGAACCGCCGCGAAGAATCGTGTTCGACGGTGGCGACCCTGACGAGGGCCTGGTATTCGAGTGGCTGATCGAGGCTACCGACGGTGGCAGCTGCGTCGTCCGGCTCATCAACTCCGGGTTCGGGGCCGGCGGTGAATGGGACGATCACTACGACGCCATGACCGAGGGTTGGCAGCTGTTCCTGTTCAACCTGAAACTTCACCTCGAGCACTTCAAGGGCCGGTCGGCAAACGCCGTGTTGCCGATGGCGGCATGGACCGGGCCACCGGAGGAGGCGTGGACCGCTCTGGCCGTCGCCCTCGGCATCCCGGCCCGGCCCGAGGTCGGCGACCGGGTGGAGGTCACCGCCGAGGACGCCCCACCCCTGGCCGGCACCGTGGCCAGGGTGGCCCCGACCTATCTTGCCCTGGTGACCGATGAGCCGGCTCCCGGCACCGCCTTCTTAGCCGCCGAGGGCAGGGGCGACCAGGTCCAGGTCTCGGTGTGGATGTATCTCTACGGCGAAGAGGGCGCAGGCGCGGCCGAACGGGACGAACCCCGCTGGCGTACCTGGCTCGACCGGGAGTCGGTGGCCTGACCCCGGTGGCCTGAGCCAAGACTTGTCCGAGGTCTCGATATCACATAGCGTGAGGCTGGATTGCCGCCCGGACCGGAGGCGGTGCCTGTTCGTGTCCATCGAGGTAGCCCATGTCCGAAAACCACGTGTCCGACAGCACCGGCGCCGGTAGCTCCGCCGCCGCCGATCTCCACCAACGATACCGCCGCGTACTCCCGTCCTTCCTCTCGCCGTACTACGCCGAGCCGGTCGCCATCGACCACGGCGAGGGCAGCTATGTGTTCGACCTCGACGGCCACCGATACCTCGACTTCTTCGGCGGGGTGCTGACCACCATGGTCGGCCACAACAACCCGGCGGTCACCGCCGCGGTGCAGGCCCAGGCGGCCAAGGTGCTCCACACCTCGACCCTCTACCTGTCGTCGCCCATGATCGAGCTGGCGGAGAAGATTGCCCGTCTCTCCGGCATCCCCGACGCCCGTGTCTTCCTCACCCCGTCGGGCACCGAGGCCAACGAGACCGCCCTGCTGCTGGCCACCTCGTTCCGCAAGTCCAACCAGATCCTGGCCATGCGCAACAGCTACCACGGCCGCTCGTTCGGAGCCCAGGCCATCACCTCGCACAGCTCGTGGCTGTCGACCCGCATGTCGCCCCTCAACGTGACCTTCGTCCAGGGTCCGTACCAGCTCCGCAGCCCGTTCCCCGATCTCGACGGCGAGGCCTACACCTCGGCCTGCGTGGACGACCTGACCCAGCTGCTGACCATGACCTCGGCCGGTGATGTGGCCGCCCTCATCGCCGAGCCGATCCAGGGCGTGGGCGGTTTCGCCACCCCGCCCGACGGCTTCTTCGGCTCGATCAAGAAGGAGCTCGACAACAAGGGCATCCTGTTCATCTCCGATGAGGTTCAGACCGGGTGGGGGCGGACCGGCGAGCACTTCTGGGGCTACCAGGCCCACGGCATCGTGCCCGACATGCTGACCTTCGCCAAGGGGGTGGGCAACGGGCTGGCCCTGGCCGGCATCGTGGCCCGGGCCGAGATCATGGACACCATCGAGGTGCTGAACTTCTCCACCTTCGGCGGAGCGCCGCTGGCCGCCGCCGCCGGATCCGCCACCATCGACGTCGTGCTCGACAACGACCTGCAAACCAACGCCAAGGTCATGGGCGAGCGGTTTCGGCTGGGCCTCGACGAGATCGCGGCCGACAGCCCGTGGATCGCCGAGATTCGGGGTCGGGGTCTGATGCAGGCATTCGAGACGGTGGAGCCGGGGTCGATCGAGCCGTCACCGGCCCGGGCCGGCGCCATGCTGGAGGCGACCAAGGCCCGCTCCCTACTGGTGGGCAAGGGTGGTCTGTACGGCAACGTGATCCGCATGGCCCCCATGCTGAACGTCACGGCCGACGAGATCGATGAAGGCCTCGACGCCCTGCGGGCGGCCGCCGCCGACGTGGATTGAACGTGGGCCGCGAGGGGACCCTCAGATGCCGGTACGGGCCATCTCCGGTACGCGGGATCGGGGTTGGACCCGCTTGCTGAGCTGAATCGAGGGCAGTTCGAACAGGTGGTAGAAGATGGTGGACAGCACCAGGCTGGTCACCACCCCTGCCGTCATCGACAACGTGTCCCACCACACGTTGGTCGGGCCGATGGCGGCCATGGCGGTGAACACGGCTCCCAGGATCGGGGTGTGGATCAGGTACAGGCTGTAGGAGATGCGGCCCAGGAATCGGAACGGCCGGATGGTCAACCATTGATCGAGCCGGCCCAGCTCCATGGCGGCCAGGATGGCGACGGAGGTGGCCACGGTGGCCAGGAGGAATCCTCGGTTGGGGCCTCCGATGGCGGCGGCCAGCACCAGCGCCGCCGAGTAGGCCGGGACCACCCAGCGGGACAGCCGGCCTTGCCAGGTCAGATACAGCATCACCCCGGAGGCGAACGAGTACCACAGGGCCGCGAACCAGGGCGAGCGCCCCTCGACCGTCACCAGGGCGAAGGGCCAGGCCAGCCCAACCACGGCCGAGGCGACGATGACCGCCGGCCCGGCCCGCCGGCCCAATCGGGCTTCGATGGGCTCCTTGATCAGCCACACCACCAGCAGGGCGATGTAGAACTGGAGCTCGACGGCCAGGGTCCAGAACACGTCGTTGAAGTTGATGTAGCCCAGGATCTCCTGCACATAGAACAGATGGGCCACCAGCCGCCCGATCGAGAACGGGGCCAGCCCCGGTTCGTAGGGCTCCCCACTGTTCATGGCCGCCCCGATGGCGGCAACCAGGGCAACGGCGATGGCCGCGTAGTACGGCGGGGTCAGCCGAACCAGGCGCTTGAAAGGAACACCCCGGCCGGTTTGGCACGGCGCTCGGGGTTGTCGTCGGTGGCCCCCATGCGCCAGCGATCGAGCGAGTAACCGATGACGAAGCCGCTGAGCACGAAGAAGACGGCCACACCCAGCAGCCCGTATTTGAACCCCCAGTTCACCAGCGGGGTGGGCAGCGCGGCCATCAACTCCTGCATCCGCTCATGTCCGCTGATGTGATACAGCACCACGGCAAAGGCGGCCACGCCTCGCAGGCCGTCGAAGAATCCCAGGTGTCGGCGGTCCGCCATGGCGAACCAATCTAGTACCCATGCGGCTCGAGCCGAGCGTCTGGCGTTGATCTGCGGTATCGGTCACGACCCCTTGCGTCGACCGGTCCTCACCGATACTGTTAGGGTTGCTTATCAAGCAATGGTTACTGCCCTTCTGTGATGTACCCGCTCGGAACGAGCGGCGGTTCGACTTGGAGCGGACGTGGCAACTCCCCTTGATCTCGCCATAGCCCCGCCACCGGATTCGTTCCTGGTGGCCGAACCCGAGGCGCTGACCCTCGATCCGGCCGATGCCGGATGGGCCCGGTCGTGGCTCGCCCCCCACCGACTCGGCGACGAGGAGCACGGGCGCTGATGGTGGTCTGCCATTGTCGGGTCGTCAATGATCGAACGCTCGAGCAGGTCCTCGGGGATCCCGACGTGACCGAGATCAGCCATGTCACCGAACGGTGCGGAGCCGGTGGTGATTGTGGTCAGTGTCACGACACGATCGGCTGTCTCATTGAGCAGCTCCGAGGCGAGTAGATCCGGGCCGGCCTTGTTATGGTCGCTCCATGAACGGTTCCCCCGAAATCATCGAGTTTCTGAATGAGGCGTTGACGGCCGAGCTGACCGGCATCAACCAGTATTTCGCCCACGCCAAGCTGTGCGAGAACTGGGGCTGGAACGTCCTGGCCGAGAAGTATCGGGCGGAGTCGATCGAGGAGATGCACCACGCCGAGAGGATCATGGACCGTATTCTCCTCCTTGACGGATTGCCCAACCTGCAGCGCCTGGGCAGTGTCCGGGTGGGCGAGACCGTGGACGAGCAGCTCCGGCTCGATCGTGTACTCGAAGTCGAGGCGGTCGAACTGTATCGTCGGGGCGTCGAGCTGGCCCTCGAACACAAGGATCCGGGCACTCGGGAGCTGCTCGAGGAGTTCGTCGTCAACGAGGAGGAGCACCTCGACTGGATCGACACTCAGCTCGCCATCATCGAGAACATCGGCCTCGAGCGTTACCTTCAGTCGAAGATGGGCTCGGACGCCTGAGTTCGATCAGGCCGTCGTCGCCGTCTCGAACAATTCGGCCAGAGCCGGAACCAGGACGTCGGGCGTCGCCGTTTGCGGTGCGCCCACGATGTAGAGCAGGTACCAGCGGGCGCCGTGGAAGAAGGCGCCGCCCAGGGTCGTCAGTTCTTCGTCGTCAACCTCGAAGCTCTGCTTGAATCCACGGATTGCGGGCAGGCTCGGTACCTCGAAGAACTGGCCGCCGTAGCCGCCGATGGTGATCAGGCCGTCCTCGAGATAGAACTCGGCCTCGGTGGCGTCGTCGAACTGGTACACCGAGGTGACGACGATGTCGTTGGTGTCGGCCCGGAAGGCCCGGATCCATCCTCCCTTGTAGCCTCGGGTCTCCAGCAGCGCGGTCTCCTCGGTGGGGTCGGGCTGGATGTCGGCCGCCTGCTGCAGGGTGAGGTAGCGGTTGCCGGCCGGGTCGTCGACCACCGGCATTCCCAGCAGGCTCGTCGGCAGCGCCGCCGACAGGGCCCCGGCATCCGGCGACTGCTCGGTCACCGTGGCCGATCGGGCCGGGTCATGGATCGACGGCCGCCCGGCGGCGCTCGGGCTCGAGCCACCGTCACCATCACCTTCGGCATTGGCCATGGTCGAGGTCGAGGTTCGCACAACATCCTCCAGATAGGCGATCGAGGTGGGGGGAACGTCCGGAGACGACGGCTTGGGGGTCGTCGGGCTCGGTGACGTCGTCGTGGTGGTGGTCGGTGCCGCCTCCTCCACGCTCGGTGTCGACGCCTGACCGCACCCGACGGTCACCGTGGCCACCACCAGGCCAAGGGTCAGGGCGTTGATGGCCAGGCGGCTCGGGTTCTCCACCCCGATCAGCCGCTGGAACCATCGGGCGTGGAACTCACCATCATCGGCACCGTGACCGCCGGTACCCCGATTCAGCCGGAGCGACACCAGCTCGTTCAGCACGACCCGGGTCATCGCGAACCACACCGAGACCACCACCGTGGTCCACACGCCGACGGTGGCGGCGGCCACCATGGCCGCCCACCAGCACCAGGTCGACAGGATGGTCAGCGGACCAACCCCGAGCCGCGCCCCGTAGAGGGCGGCCACCAGACGAGGGTCGAACAGCCGACCCCATTCACGGGGCACCTGACGGCCCAGCGTGAGAGGCCGGGGTCGTCCTCGGCCCAAGGCGATCACGTCGAGAACGAGGGCCGCCATCACCACGGCGGCCACCGCCTCCACCGGCGGCGAGTCGACGGGCCGCCCGGCCATGAGTTGCCAGCCGGCCCGAGCGGCGGCACCGGCCACACCGAAGCCCAGACCGGCCAGGCCGGCCGACCCGGCGGCGCCGGCGGCCAGCGCCGCGGCCACCTGGAGTCGCATCCTCCCCCGGACCGAGGGAGTAGTGGTCTCAGCCACCGACAGGCCTCACGGCGACCACAGAGTGTGGACCGCGGCCAGCGAGGCCACGCCCAGCAGCAGGATCAACGACGACGACATGGACTCCACTACTTCCGCAGGGTCTGGCCGACGTTGGTCCAGTACCGGGGCGGGCTGTGGCTACCCCAATCGAAGGCACCGTCGGTTCGGGCCAAGCCCAACGGCCGCTCGGCCAGGGGTTGGCGGATCACGGGCAGACCCTGGCCGGCCACGCCCTGCAACTGGTCGACCCGGAAGCCGTTGACCGCTCCCTGCAGCTTCCAGAATTCCGATGTGCTCAACATGCCGGGACCGTTGACCACGAACACCCGCTGCAGCCCGCCCCACTTGAGCGAGTAATCCTGCAGCCACTGCTCCAGGTGACCGAGACGGTCGGGCGGATGGAGGAGCACGGGAACCCGAAGGTTGCTCAGCCCGACGATGTCGGACGAGCCCTGAGGGGCGAGGGCCACCCGGCCGGCGTCGACCATTGGTAGACCGGCGGCCAGAGCGCCGAGTTCGGTGCTGAGGGAGAGCAGGTCGCCGGCCGTGGTGCGATCATTGGCCAGCTGGGCGGCCGGGGCGCCGGTGGGATCGAGGGCCACAAAGAGGGTGGGCATGCCCACGTTGGCCGCCGCGCCGACCCCGACCATGAGGGGGAACCCGCCGAGGGCGGCGAAGCAGGCAGCCAGGGGAGCGGCCCGGGCCGACAGTCCCACGGTGGCCACGGTGACGGTGCGGTTGATGTCGTTGACGGAGCGGATCCGTTCGGCCACAACGATGCTGGCCTCCGGCCCGCTGCTTCCGGCATAGACCTGGTCGATGGCGATGCCGGCCGAGGTCAGGGCTCCGGTGCCGGTGATCGATCCCACCACCAGCGCCTCACCGATCCCCCAATCGGCGAGCCGCGCCACGTCGGCGGCGGTGACACCATTGTCGCCGATGACCCACAGCCGGGCGCCGAGAGCACCGGCCAGGGGCGCGCCCACATACTGCAGCCAGACATGCTGGTTCGGTACCAGGACGGCCTTGGACCCTCCGACCGAGGGTCGGTTCGAGTCGATGGCGCCGCTGGTTTCGATGGAGCTTCGGAAATAGCCGGATCCGCCCTGCCAGCCGACGGCGGTGAGGGCCACGGTCTGGACCCGGGGGTCGTTGCCGCAGCTCTCCACGATGCAGCGCACATTGGTGCCGCTGGGGCAGTAGCCGTGCACGTTCGGGTAGTCGATGGTGCAGCAGTCGCAGATCTTCTTCAGCCCGCCGTTGCGGCAGCAGCCGTCGGAGGCGTACCAGCACCAACCCCAGACGTCACCGGGACCGACGCAGTCGAAGGTGTTGCACTTGGGGGTGACGCCGCTCTGGCCGCAGACCCGGGCGTCGGCCGAGCGCATCAGCAGGGTGCCGATGGAGGGTCCGGCGGCGATGACCATGGCCAGCTGACCGATGCGGTGAAGGAAGGATCGTCGGGTGCTGTGGCGGGCCGTCCACCGGCCGAGGCGTTCCACCCCGGCGTCCATGGCCGACTCCGAGTCCGATGACGACCCGGTGCCGGCTGAGCGTCTGATCGGGCGGCTCACAGGGTGATCTCCACCGGGGCGGTCTCCTGATCCTTGGGTAGCTGGCCTGCCGGTGTGGAGTGAGTTTCGGGAGTTTCGGCATCTGTGGCCGAAACTCGAAGCGAGGCGCTGCCCGCCGACGCCGCCAGCACTTCGGCCAGCATCTCCTCGACCTGGTCGATGGTGTTGGCCACGCCCCGGGCCCGGACCAGTCCGTGCTGGTCGACGGCCACCAGGTAGGGGGTCGACCGGACCTTGAACCGGCCGAAGATCTCGGGGTGCTCGGCGTGGTCGACGAATTCGAACCGTACGTCGTCGTAGGCCCGATCGAGGCGGCTCAGGTCGGGTTTCAGGACCTGGCAGATCTCACAGCCGGGTGAGGTGAAGGCCAGCACCGTGTGTTGGGCGTCGGAGTAGTCGAGGACGTCGTTGCCGGCGTCGCCCTCGGTGCCGCTCCCGGTGCCGAGACCGGCCACGGCCGGGGCCGGCATGTCCAGTTCGGGGCCTTCCCCGGCGAAGTGCACGCCCATGGGGGCGACCCGAAGGTGCAGCACACCGACTTGGCGGAGCAGGGCCACCACCGAGAATCCCAGGACCAGCACCGCCAGCCACAACAGCACATAGGAGACGATCCAGACGCTTCCACTCATGATTGTTCCTCCGATACTCGAGATCGCGAACGTTCGCCGGCCCCCGTACCGCCGGCTCCGGCGGTGTCGGCGACCAGTTCTCCGGCCAGTTGCACCGACCACAGGGCACCGATCCGAGATCGCATCCACAGCAGTTGACCGGCCACGGCGATGACCACGGCCAGGGTCGAAACCACCACCAGCGATGCCAGGTCGGGGGCGGCCAGCGATGGGGTCAGAGCCGACATCCCGGCCAGCGTCAACAGGCCGATGTTGCGGGCCACGGTGGTCGGTGACACCGGGCGGCTGCTGAGGGAGCCGAAGCAGCTGCAACTCACCGGTTCCGAGCCGGCCTCCTGGTTCTGCACGACTTCGAGCAGCACCAGGGTGAACGACACCAACAGCAGCCCGGCTACCAGGGCACCGACCATGGGTCGGATCAGCAGGGCGGCCGCCGCCAGGAGTTCGACCACCGGCACCACGGTGGCCAGCCGGTCGGCCATGGGTAGCCCCAGCTGGGCGAACTCCCGGGCCGTGTCCTGGGGCCGACGGAGCTTCATCACGGCGGCCACGGCCAGCACGGCGGCCAGCGTCAGGGCGCTGAGGGTTCCCACCGTGGCCTCGACCTGTACAGCCAGCAGATTGACGGCCGGCACACTCATGATCATCGAATCGACGACCGTGGAAACAATGACCGGCAAACTCATGAGAGGGCCTCCTCATAGAACGGTTCGAATGCCTCATCCGAGGCCCAGAGCCGGGCGTACAGCGATCGCTCGCCGAAACGGGCGATGTGGTCTGCGCCGGCTGTCCGCTCGGCGCCCGTCGCCGCTCGTCCCAGGGCCAGCTGGTAGTAGGCGTTGGTCCGTCGGCCCAGCGATTCCCGGCCGACGTAGACGGCGGCCACGATCAGGGCCCGGGGTGTGCCGTTGTCGGCCAGGGTGGTCCAGTACTCGAGACCGGCGGCCTCGGGTTGGCGGCCGAGAATGGCCTGATACAGCGAGTGGACCCAGGCCGAGTTGTCGGCTCCGGCCCGCTGCCAGTACTCGTTGCCGGCATACAGCAGCACCCGCAGGTCGACGACGTCCCGCCGCTGCAGATGGTTGGTCCAGTAGTCCGCACCGGTGGCATCCGGGTTGCGACCGAGGATGGTGCGGTAGGCCCGCCCGACTTCGTTGCGGGATCCTTCGGGCCCGAACAGCATGGCTCGGGCCATGGTCTCCCGGCTGGAGCTGCCGCCGGAGGCGATCTGAGCCAGGTGGTAGTCGAGACCGCCGTTGCCGGGGGCTCGGCCCAGCAGCAGCTCATAGCTGGCCACCACATAGTTGGCGTTGGCCGACTCGGTCGGGCCGCTGTAGGCGTCGGCCGACGAGGTGGGACCCAGGCTCATACCCAGCAGCAGGGCCACCAGGGCAAGGGAGAAGGCGAGGAACCGCCGGCTGCGATCGGAGGGGGATAGTGGTTTCATAGACCTTAAGCCCTTCGGACCACCGGCCCGGGACTTTAGGCCCAGGCGACAAAATCCGCCCGCCCTGAACTTCTTGCCCGTTCTCGCCCCCGTTCCCTCGAGCTTCTTGTCGGTTTCGTCCCCGTTCGGGGACGGGGAGCAACAAGACTGGAGGCGAAAAGGAGAAGGTGCCGGCTCCCAAGAGGGGAACCGGCACCTTCAGCAGACGGAGACGCCTGTCCGGTGTCGCTATGCAGACCAATGCAGTCGATGACACCGGACCGGTACGTCGGTTGTTTCCCTCTCGATCACCTCCTCTCAATCACCTTCCCAAGGGTTAACGCTTCATGTTGACGACTTCTTGCAGCATCTCGTCCGATGCCGTGACCATGCGGGAGTTGGCCTGGAAACCACGCTGGGCGCGGATCAGGGCCGTGAACTCCTCGGCCAGATCGACGTTGGACATCTCCAGCGTGGTCGAGGCCATTGCGCCCCGACCGCCGGTGCCGGCCACGCCGACCTGGGCCAGCCCGGAGTTGGCGGTCTCCCGCCAGTTCGAACCGGTGACCCGCTCCATGCCCTCCGGGTTGGCGAAGTTGGCCAGGGCGATCTGGCCGATGGGCTTGAGCTGGCCGTTCGAGTAACTTCCGGTGATGACACCGTCGGCTCCGACCGACAGCGACTGCAACGAACCGGTGGCCGAACCGTTCTGGAGGATGACGGCGGTCGACGCCAGTCCCCCGTATTCGGTGATCCGGGTACTGACGTCGGCACCACCGACCGTCAACTCGATGGCGGCGGCGTTGGGCAGCACACCGGCGCCGATGTTGAGGTTGAAATCGGCCGGCGTGACCAGTTCGCCGGTGGCGTCGAAGGTCATGACATTGTCGGTCATGGCGAAGGCGGTCGGCGGATCGCCATAGGTACCGGCGGCCGTCCATTCGTTGGCGGCGGTCTTGGTGAGCGTGAGCTGGACGTCGATGGGAAGACCCTGCTGGTCGTACACCGTCACATTCAGCACAACGTCGTCGCCGACGAGGGCGTCGGCCGGCAGGTTGCCTCCGAGCTGTACTCGAGTGGTCGCCGCCGGCTCGATGTTCCGCCCGATGGGGATCCGCATATCGGTTGGGTTGAGCGACGAGTCCACGCTGCCGGCGGCATCGGCCTGCCAGCCCTGGATGAGGGCTCCGTCGGTGTTCACCAGTCGGCCCTCGGCGTCGACGTAGAAGCTGCCGGCTCGCGTGTAGAGCCGCTCTCCGGCGAACTCGGTGACGAAGAAGCCGTCTCCCTCGATGGCGATGTCGAGCGTCCGTCCGGTCCGTTGCAATGCGCCCTGTTCCATATTCTGGGAGATGGCGCCCACGCTGGTACCGAGCCCGATCTGGGCCGGGTTGGTTCCGCCGATCGCCTCCCCGGGGGCTCGAGAGCCGGTCACGGTCTGGCTCAGGACCTCACGAAACAGGGCTTGGCTTTTCTTGAAACCGTGGGTGTTGACGTTGGCGATGTTGTTGCCGACAACGTCCATCATGGTCTGGTGGCTGCGAAGGCCGGTCACGGCGGCGTACATCGAGCGGATCATTGGTTGCTCCCTTGTGGTGCGTTCTGGACTGACGGTGTTGTCGTTGGGGATGTGGCTGGTGCTGTTGGGGGGTTGGGGGGTGAACCGGGGGTCGAGGCCCAGGGGCCGATACCGACGATCTGGTTGAGACCGAGTACGCCCCGATCGGTTTGCAGCTGAACCTGGCCGTTGACCAGTTGAGCCCGGTCCACGGTGGCGGCGACCCGCATGCCGAGTTCGTCGATGACGGTGACCTCTCGGCCGACCAGGGCGCTGGCGGTCATCATGGCCGAGTTGGCGGCCTGCGATTCGCCCTGTTCGGTCAGCTTGGTCAGCTGTTCGACGGTGGTGAATTGTGCGGTGGTCGAGATGAACTCCTCGCTGCTGGACGGATCCAGCGGATCCTGGTACTTGAGCTGGGCCACCAGGAGCTTGAGGAACGCGTCCTTGTCGATGGTGGTGTTGTTCTCCGGCCCGGTGTTGGGAAGGCCGTACTCTTGATTGATGGTGGCCAGTTGGGTCGGATCGATGGTCGAGCCGGCCACGGCGCTGATTGGTTCAGGCATTGGTGTCCCTTCGTGGTGGTGGGGGCCTACAGGTCGAGGTCGAGTCCGGTCGTGGCCGAACGTCCGGATCCGGAGACGGCATCGACCATCTCGTCCTCGATGGGCCGGTTCGTGTCGTAGGAACGGCCGAAAACGGGTTCGGGGGCGGTGGCGCCGAACCGGCGGTTGTCACCGTCGGCACCGTCGGAGTGCACGTCGATGGTGGTCGAGGTGAACCCGGCCCGGCGAAGCTCCTCGGCCAGCCGCTCCCGCTCCTGGCCCAGGCGTTGCATCACGTCGTCGTTCGTGCCGCTCAACACCACCCGGATATCGCCGTCAACCGTCCGGATGTCGACCTTGATGGGGGCACCGCCCTCGTTGCGAAGCCGCAGCTGCAGCTCCTCCAATCCGTCGATGCCCCGGCGAACGGCGGCGAAGGCCGGACGAAGCTGTTCGGCCAGCTGGGTGTTGGCCAGTTCGACCAGCCCCTGGGCCGGGGGGCGAGCCGGTGCCACGGCCGGAGCGGTCGGCGTGGGCCCCACGGTGCCGACCCCGCTTACGCCGCCGAGTCCGCCGGGGATGGTGGATGGCGTGGTGGCGATGGACGGGTCACCGGTCCGGGCCATGGCCGGACCGGAGCGGACCCTGTCGGGTGCGGCGTCGGAGGAGTCGTCGGCCACCGGGGTCCCGGCTTCGTCGCCGCCGGCACCGCTCGGACCGGGGGCATCGCCGGCGATCTCGGTCTCGGCATTCTCGGCGTGGTCTTCGGGACCGCGGGTGCCATCGGCGATCTCCGTCGCCGCATTCTCGGTGTGGTCGAGGTCGGTGAGTTGGCCGTCATGGTCGAGATCGGAGCCGGCGTCGAGGCCGGAACCGGCATTGGGGACCTCGACGGTGGTCGGCAGCGCGTCGATGGCAGTCGACTCGTCGGTTTCGGCCCCCTCGGTGCCGGCGACCGGGATCGCCGCCGTCAGTGCTGCCAGCAGGGCGACCGCGTCGGTGCCGGCGTCCGGGGCCGTGGGCTCCATCAGCCCGGCGTCGACGGCGGCCTCGATCACGGCCGCCACCAGTTCGCTATCGGCTCCGTTGACACCGTCGACCCCGATGACGGCGTCGCCGGCGGCGAGCTGACCGGCCAGGGCGGCCAGTTGGGCCATCAGTTGCTCGCCCGACTCGACTCCCCGGGAACGGGTCAGGCCCGCCATCAGGGTCTCGAGGAAGGCGACGGCGTGGCCGGTGTCAACCCCCATGAGCGAAGCCAACGCGGTGGCCAGGACGGCTTCGTCGCCCTCGAGCACACCGGACTGGTCGGCGCCCCCGGCTTCGTTGGCGAAGACCACCCGCTTGCCGTTGCCGGAGCCCGGGGTGTCGGGGCGAAGCGGATTGCCGGCCGGATCCACCATTTGAGCACCGGGTCGCTCGGTGTCGTTCTCACCGGCTCGGGTCACCACGACCCGACCCCTGCCGGCATCGTCTGTGGAATCCTCGGCCCGAGGATGCTCGGCTCGGTCGTCGTCGGATCGGGGGTCCCCGGCCCCGGGATCGTCCGATCGGTCGACCTCGGGTCGCGATGACCGGTCGACCGAGGGGTCGGCCTGCTCGGGCCCGTCGTTGCCCTCCGTCCGGCTCGCTGCCACGTCGGACCGCGGGTCGGGACGGCTCTCGGCGGGGCCGAATCCCGTCCGGGTGCGGCCGTCGGGGATGGCTTGGGGCGGCGTGTCCGGTCCAGCGCCGCGGGCGACCTGAATCGACTGGGCCAGAGCCCGGGCGAAGACCTCGTTGGGGGACTCGTCGTCGGCCGACGCCCGGCCGTCGCGAGCCGGTTCGCCGTGCGATTGCAGTAGCGGTTGAATCATCATGAGCCCGACCTCCAGGCGTCGAGGACCTTGCTGACGTACTGTTGGGTTTCGGTGAACGGGGGGATGCCCCCGTACCTGCGGACATTGCCCGGGCCGGCGTTGTAGCCGGCCAATGCCAGCTCGACCGAGCCCAGCTCGTCCATCAGCCGGCGCAGATACCGGGCGGCCCCGTCGATGGCCGACGCCGGATCGAGCGGGTCGACGCCGAACTGGGACGCCGTTGCCGGCATGAACTGCATCAGCCCCTGGGCCCCGGCCGGGCTGACGGCCGAGGGATTGAACCCGGACTCCACCTTGGCCACCGCCGCCAGTAGGCCGGGGTCGACACCGTGGGCCGCTCCGGCCTGCTGGAACAGTGCCCGGTACTCGGCCGGGCCATCGACCGAAGTGGGGGATCCGGTCGACCCACCGGCTCGACCGGGACCGGCCGGCGCGACGGCCACGGCCGCTGCGCCGGGGGTGATGATCCGACGGATGGTGGCGATGGGCCGGGAGATCCCCGACACCTTGACCACGTCGCCCCGCTTGGGAGCGTGGAGCATCTTGCCGTCGCCGAGGTAGATGCCGATGTGATCGACCGGGGAGCCGAAGGCGATGAGGTCCCCGGGCTTGGCCAGGTCGAGGCCCGGAACCTCCACACCCATTCGGGCCTGATCCCGACTGACCCGGGGCATCTCCACCCCGGCCCTGCGATAGGCGTGTTGGACCAGACCGGAGCAATCCCAGCCCGCCGATGACGTTCCGCCCCAGAGGTAGGGCACACCCAGTTCGGCCATGGCCGACGAGATCACGGTCGCCGCCGCCGACGACGGTGCGGTGCCGTAGCCAGCGGCTGCACCGGCCCCGAGGGTTGCGCCGACCGCGCCCGTCGAACCGAAGCCGTTGAGTCCGGTGCCGAAGCCGCCGGCCCACCCGGCGAGGGCGCCAAGCCCGGCAGAGTTGAAACCGACGCCCCGACCCGGAACTCCGACCCCACCGTTGGCCCCGCCATCGAGGGTCCGGGCTGCGATCTGCTGTTGGGTGAGGCGGGCCAGCTCGGCCTGGAACAGTCCTTGGGGCTGCTCGGTGGTCTGGGTCGGTCCCTCGAACCGGCTGGTCAGTTGGTCGACTCGTTCGGTGATGGCGGCGATGGCAGCGGCTGTCATTGTCCTCCACCCCGCAGCTCCCTACCCTGCAGTTCTCCACTCCGGAGCTCTCCACCCCGCAGTTGCCGTCCCCGGCCGTTGCGATGGGTCGACACTGCGATCACCGTGTCCTCCAGCCGCTTCTCCATGGCGTTGCGCCGCTCGATGGCCTGGCGCTCCAGGGCCAATTCGACCGCCCGCTCCATTTGGGCCGACCGCCGGTCGGCATGGCGGAACGCCTCCTCGGCTTCGGCCACCAAATGATTGTGGGCGATCGTGTCGTTGATGAGGCGATCGACCATGCGGCCGACGGCCTGGCGTCCGGCAAGCATGGCGGCGGCCGAGCCGCCCGCCGTTCCGGGGGTTTCGGCCTGAGGTTGGGTCATTGCCTGCTGCAGTCGCCGATGGTGGTGGTCGAGGTCCCGGCGGGCCTTGGCCAGATTCGATCCGGCCTGGGCTCGCCGTTGACTCTCCACCGCGGCCACACGGTCGAGCCGTGACCCGGTCTGCGATTGACCTGTCATCCAATGAGCTCCTCAACTCGTAGGGCGTTTTCCAGTTGCACGAAGGCGTCGGTTCGTGACGACTGATCGTTCATGTCCTGGCGCAGGGCGGCCCGGATACCGGGCCCGAGCCGGATGGCCCGATCGGTGTGGGGATCGGCTCCGACCTGATAGGCCCCGACCTGTAGCAGATCCTGCACGTCCTGCTCGGCCGCCATGAGCCGGCGGATCTCGGCCATGAGCTGCTGCTCACCGGCCGTGGTCACGGCCGGGCCGACCCGACTCACCGACGACAGCACGTCGATGGAAGGAAAGTGACCGGACTCGGCCAGTGAGCGGCGCAGCACGATATGGCCGTCCAGCAGCGATCGGGCGGTGTCGCCGATCGGGTCGTCGGTGTCGTCGCCCTCGACCAGCACGGTGTAGATGCCGGTGATGGAACCGATCGGGGTGGTTCCTGCCCGCTCCAGCAGTATCGACAGCATGGCCGGGGTCGACGGGGGATAGCCCCGGGACGTCGGCATTTCGCCGGCGGCCAGCCCGATCTCCCGGTGGGCCATGGCGAACCGGGTCAGCGAGTCCATCAGCAGCAGCACGTCGTTGCCCTGGTCCCGAAACCACTCGGCGATACGGGTGGCGACAAAGGCGGCCCGGCGCCGCACGATGGCCGGTTGTTCGGCGGTCGCCACCACCACCACGGTCTGGGCCAGGCCTTCGGGGCCGAGGTCCCGCTCCAGGAACTCCCGGACCTCCCGCCCCCGCTCACCGATGAGGGCCAGCACCCGGACCGGAGCCTCGGTGCCCCGGATCAGCATCGACAGCAGGGACGACTTGCCCACCCCGGAGCCGGCGAAGATGCCGGTGCGCTGACCGACCCCGACCGGGATGAGGGCGTCGATGGCCCGCACCCCGACCTGCAATGGCCGTTCCACCAGCGGTCGGGTCAGCGGATCGGGGGCCCTGGTGGTGTCGCCCACCGTCTCGATGTTCTTCAGTCGGGGTCCGTTGTCCATGGGCCGGCCGGTACCGTCCAGCACCCGGCCCAGCAGTTCGAAGCCCACCGGAATACGACGGCTCGGGGAGTAGGCCACGGGCACGCCGGGGGTGATACCGTCGAGGCTTCCGAACGGCAGGGCGGTGGCATGGTGCCGAGACGCCGCCACCACCTCGGCCCGGACCTTGCGGTCGTGGCGGGGATCGCCGATCTCGACCACGTCGCCCACGGCCAGATCCAGGCCGGTGACCGAGGCGTGTTGTCCCACCACCGACTCGAGCCGTCCGAGCACGGTTGGGCGGACGGTGATGTCGAGGGCGCCGCCGTTGGGAAGTTCGATCCGCATCATCCGAGCTCCCCGATCGTGGAACGAATCTCTTCCAGGCGGCGATCGATACCGTCGAGGGCGAGACGGATGGCCGACTCCACCCGGCATTCCCCCCGCCCGAGGGCGTGATCCTCGGCGATGCGGTAGCCGTCGATGTCACGATCGTGCAGTTCCCGCAGGGCGGCGGCATCGTCGGGATGAAGGTGCACGACCACGTCGTCGTCGCCGTCGAGGGCGTGGACGGCCCGCCGAACCGGATCGAGGAAGGCGGTGGGGTTGGTGTGAAGCTCCTGACCGATAACCGTCTCGGCGATGGCCAGCCCGATCCGCACTGCGGCCCTGGCCACGTCGTCGAGGGCGGCCTCGGTCGAGCCGGCGACGGCTTGGGACGCCTCGGCCAGTGCCGTCAGCGCCGGCCCGAGATGGGCCCGGGCCGTCTCGACCCCATGGTCGAATCCGGCCTGCTGGGCCTCGGCTCGCAGCCGTTCGAGCCGCTCCCGACTGCGACGCTCGATCTCCTCCTCCATATGAATGGCCACCTGGGTGGAGCCGGTCGACCGGGACGAGTCGTTGGCCGGGGACGAGCCGGCCGACCGGGTTGTGGCCACCGTTGCCGGTGCCGGGGTCGGTCCCCGTCCGAAGGTCATGGGCTTGACTCGAGACGCCTCGCTGCCGGTGAGCACCCTCCTAGGAGACAAAGTCATTGCCTCCTCGGTTGATGACCAGATCCCCGGCGGCCTCGAGGGCCCGGACCTGATCCAGGATCTTCTCCCTGGCTTCCTCCACCTCGGAGATCCGCACGCTGCCGATGAGCTCCATCTCGTCCAGGAGGTTCTCCCTGGCTCGAGACGACACATTGCCCAGCAGGTGGTCGCGCAACACCGGGGGTGCACCCTTGAGGGCGAGAGGCAGCACCGCGGTGTCGACTTCCCGCAGCAGGCGCTGGACCTGCCGGTCGTCGAGCAACAGCAGGTCGTCGAAGACGAACAGCAGGGCCCGCACCTCCCTGGCCAGCTCGGGGTCGGAGTCCTCCAGGGCGGCGAAGATGGCATCGCTCGACGCAGTGTCCATTCGGTTGAGCAACGAGACCAGGATCGGCCCACCCCCGGCCTCCCGGAAGCGGCGCTCCAAGACCGGGGCCATCTTGTTCTTCAGCCCCCGCTCCAGGGCGTCGACGGCAGCGGACGCCACCTTCTCCATGCGGCCGAGGCGTACCCCGGTCTCGGCCAGGCTCTGCTCGGGCAAGGTGTTGAGGATCCTGGCCGCCTCCTCGGCTCCCAGGTGGGACAGCACGGCGGCCACCAACTGGGGGTGCTCGGTCTCCAGCGAGGCGACCACCACCTCCGGTTCGAGGTCGTCCAGGTACTGGAAAGGAACGGCGGTCGAGGTGTCGTCGATGCGGGACAGCACCTCCCGGGCGGCCCGGTCGCCGAGGTTGGCCTCCAGCATGGCCCGGGCCAGGCCGACGTCACCCACCGGCAACGGCTTGCCGCCGGTGGAGGCCATGGCGGCAAACTCCTCGTACACCGAGTTGGCCAGTGTTCCGTTGATCGGACCCAGCCTGGCCATCTCGGTCACGATGGCCGACACTTCCTCGTGGTCGAGCTGTCGTAGCAGCGGGCCGGACTTCTCCACCCCGAGCTTGAGCATGAGGATGGCGGCTTTGCGGATGCCCTGAGGGCTCACGGCGTAGCTCATCGGCCGGCCCCTGCGGCGGCCGTCTCGGCGCTGTGGCCCGTGGTGTCGGAATGGTCCTCCGCCATCCATGACCGCAGCATGCCGGCCACGTCGTCGGGCTGGGATTCGATCAGGGCGATCAGATCGGCGGGCTCGGTTCGGCTCTCGCCTGCTCCCAGTGCGGCCACTGCGGCGGCCCCGATGGCCTGGAGGTCCTCGTCGGAGGTCAGCTCGTCGGGATCAAGCGAAATGACCTTGGCTTGGCGGCCCCGCAGGCCGAACAGGGCGGTCAGGACGGTGGCGGCCAGGGCGATCAGTCCGATCACGGCCATGCGGATCAGCGGCAGCAGCGAACTCAGCCCGCCCTCCTCGGTCAGCTCCTCGTCGTCGGTAACGCGAGCCAGGGCGTTGGGCCCCTCGTACTCCTCGCTGAACGGTTGGAAGCTGAGGGCCAGGGTGTCACCCCGGTCGGGATCGAAGCCCACGGCGGCGGCCACCACCGACTCCAACTCACCTTGGAGGCCGGCATCGACGGCTGCCTCGTCCACGATGACGGCGACCGACAGCGACCGGATGGTCCCGGGGGCGGTCTCGGCGATAGTGGTGGTCTCGCCGACGGCGCGTTCCACCTCCAACTCGTCGAGTGTGTAGATCACGCCTTCCCCTGCCGCCAGGTCGTCACCTTCGACGATCTCGTCCTCGGGGCCGAGTACCCCGGCGTCCAGCTCGGCGCCGTCCCCCTGGTATCGTTCTCGGCGGTTGGACTCCCGCAAGACGGGCGATTCCTCGCCCTCCTCCGGCTTTTCAAAAGTCTTGGTCGTGACCTGGCTGGTGTTGAAGTCGAGTTGGGCCGTCACCGAGGCCACGGCATTGCCGGGACCGGCGATGGCCGACAGCATCTGCACCAGCTCGGACTCGAGTTTGTTCTCGTAGGCGGCCTGCGTCTCCATGCCGGTATCGCCACCGGCACCGCTGATGCCGGCCCCGGGGGCGGCCAGGATCTGTCCCCGCTCATCGGTGACCGACACCATGTCGGTGGTCAAGCCCTCGACCGAGTTGGCCACCAGGTTGACGATGGCCCGGACCTGGGAGCTCCTGAGGTTGGTGCCGCCGGTCTGCAGCAGCACTGAGGCGGTGGCCATGACGTCGTCGCCGGCGAACAGATCGTCCTCGGGCATGACCAGGTGGACCTTGGCACTGTTGATGCCGTCGATGACCGAGATGGTCTTGGCCAGCTCGCCCTGCAGCGCCCGGAGGTAGGAGGCCCTGTTGCTGAAGTCGGAGGCGGTGAGTCCCTGCTGCTCCAGCAGCTTCCAGCCGTCGGCCGAGTCCACCGCTCCCGATGAGGTCAGGGCGACCCGCAGATCGAGGACCTGATCGGCGGGGACCCGGATGGCGGAGCCACCGTCGGCCAGCTCGTAGGGCACTCCCCGGGCCTCGAGCTCGCTGATGGCGGAGGCGGCGGCACCGGCGTCGAGGTCGGTGAACAGCAGGGCCAAGGGGCCGCTGCCCCCCATCTGACTCATGAGGAGCAGGCCACCCACGGTGACGACGAAGGCCATCACCAGCCCGATCCGCTGATTCGTGGTCAGGCGGTTCACCATCTGGCGGGCCGAGACCGGGGCCAGCGCCGTTCCTGTCCGTGTCCCTGCCATCAGATCTGCATCCTCATGATGTCGTTGAAGGCCTCAACCGCTCGGTTGCGGACGGCCACGGTCAACTCGGCGGTCAGCTGGGCTTCGGTGGCGGCGACCATGAACTCGCCGACCGAGGCCACGTCGCCGGTGGCCGCGGCCCGAGCCGCCTCGGCTGCGTTGGTGTCGGTGGCGGCCAGCTGGTTGATGGCGTTGCCGACGGCCGAGGCGAAGTTGCCGTTGTCCTGGTCGCCGGCCTCGGGTGCGGCGATGGGCCGGGCCGTGGGCCGGGCCGACTGAATGGCGCCGGGGGCGATGGCGGGAATCGGGTTGATCACGGTCAGCTCCCGATCTTCAGTGCGGTCTCGTAGGCGGTGCGGGCCCGTTCGAAGGAGGCCACGTTGGCCTGGTAGCTGCGCTGGGCCATCAGCAGGCTGGTCATCTGGTTCGACAGATCCATGTCGGGCAGTCGGATGAAGCCCTCCTCATCGGCCAGGGGATGGCCGGGGTCGTACACGATGCGGCCCAGCGGGTTGCCGAACTCGGCCCGCTCCACCCTGGCCCCGGCGGGCTGGCCGTCGCTGATGGCGCTGCGGGCCACGACGAAGCGCTCCTGGAAGGCGGCCTCGTCGGTGGAGCTGACCTTGTTGATGTTGGCGATGTTGTCGGCGATGGCGTCCAGCCAGGTCTGATAGACGTCCATGCCCGACTCGGCGATCGAGAGACTACGGAAGAGCTGCATCATCGCCCCCATGAGGTCCGCAGCAGGCGGTACCGGGAGTTGAGGGCGGCGGTCACCAGGTCCTGGTGGAGCTGGGTCTGGGTCAGCCCGGTGATCTCGTCGTCGAGGCGGACGTTGTTGCCGTCGAGCCGGGTCGGCAGCAGGGAGTTGCCAACCTCGATCTCGGCATCTTCCAGCCGGCCCCGGTCCAGAGCCCGGCGCAGGCTGGAGGCGAAGTCGACCTTCTGGGCCAGGTAGCCGGGAGTCTCGATGTTGGCGATGTTCTGCTCGTGGGCCATGCGCTGGGCGTCGAGGCCCCGCATCGCCTGGGAGAGCGTCTGCGTGGTGACATCGGAAATGAAGGGGGAGGAGAACATGGGACGGTGCCTCGTGCCTGGTAACGAAGGGGAACGTCGTTGGCTTTGACGCTGAATCCGACACCACGGCGATGTCGATTCATGGGCCCGTCCCTGGGCCTCTTTTACTTGCTCAAGCGTCCTGCTCGTGTGTTGTTTCGAGATGGTTGGCCACGAACTTGAGCGCTAGGTGGACCACCCTGGCTGATTTGATCCCTACAGCCCACGGGAGAGCCCCGGGGAGCGTGCCGGCCGAGTCGGGGGAACGCCGGTGGGTCGGGGGCCCTTCGTCCGGCCGCTACTCGGCGGCGGCCGCCGCGGCGTGCTCGATGCCCTCGGCCAGCGCGGCGATCTCCAGGCCGGCGTTGCGATCGCCGGTGACACCGAAGCCGTACATTCCCCGGTAGCTCATCACCCCCACGGCGATACGAACCTGTGCCGCCAGCGGGATGGCCGGGTACAGGGCGACCATCGTTCGGTCCAGCAACGAGACCCGGTGGCTGGGACCGGGAGCGTTGACCGTGACCGTGTCGACACCGGTCAGTCGGGCTCCGGCCTGGCTGGCCGAGCGCAGACCCAGGCTGCACAAGGTGGGAGCGACGAGACCGGGGAGACTGGCCAGGGTGGCGCCGGCCACCGCCTTGTTGCGGCTGACAACATGAACCGTCTCATCCCGTATCAACTTGACGGCGGCGTCGAAGCTCTTGCTGCCGACCGGAAGATCGGCCTCGAAGGCGCTGATCTGGTTGGTGAAGTCATCGCCGGTGGCCACGGCCAGGGGAACGAGCGTACGTAACGATTCGGGGACCACCCGGTCCTGGTTCTCCAGCATGGATCGGAAACCCCGGGTGATGAGGGCCAGGATCACGTCGTTGGTGGCCACATCATGACGGTCCCGCAGCTCTCGGATGAGTTCACCATCGACCACCGCCTCGAACCACCGGCGATGGGGACCGACTGCACCGACCAGCCCGGCGTCGCTGGCCCGGGTGCCGATCTTGCCGATGGCATCGGTGGCCTGAACCAGGGGGTTGAAGACCGTCCGGCGCAGCAACCGAAACTGCTCGTAGGGGTTGAGGGCAAGGCCGGCGGCGGCGTTGGCCAGCAGGCGTCCGTCGCTCGGCCGCGGTCGTGGCGACCAGGAGTCCTCGCTTCCGCCACCCTTGGACTGGTCAGTGATCAGGGAGAGCGGGTCGGCGCCCGAGACCCCGTCCACGATGGAGTAGTGGGCCTTGGACAGAAGGGCCCAGCGCTTGTTCGGCAGGCCGCTGACCATCCACAGCTCCCACAGTGGTTTGCCCCGATCCAGCCGCTGGGACAGCAGTCGACCGACCAGATTGCGGAAATCGCCCATGTTGGCCCGGGTCGGCAGCCCGGTATGACGGAGATGGAAATCCAGGTCGAATTGGTCGTCGTCGATCCACACCGGACGACTCAACCCGAGGGGCACCGTCACCACCCGTTGACGAAGGCGGGGCACGGCCCGGATCCGTTCCTCGACCCGCTCCCGGAGTTCGACGTAGGTCGGCTCCGGATTCACGAAGACGGCGATGGTGACGTTGTGCATGGCACTGACCTGATCCTCGAGTTCGAGGAAGGTGGCGTCGGCGACGGTCAGGCGTTCCATTCTGGGCTCAATCGGGATAGGGGGCGTCGGGTGGCGATGCCAGCTGCTTGCCGGCTTGGCGCAGGAGGTCAAGTATCTCGGGTTCCACCGAGGTTTCCAGCAGTTCGGACGCAGCCAGGGCTGAGGCGGTCAGTACCGGCACCATGCGGGTGGGATCCATGGCGTTGGGGCCCATGACCCGGGTTGTGGTGGGTGTGGGCTCCACCACCAGGGTTGCAATACCGGCTCGGTGCAGGGCTGCCACCTCCTGGCGGAGTTGGAACCCGGGCAGGCTGCGGAGCACGCAGGCGAGCGGATTCACCACACTCCACCGGCTGAGGGAGAGCGGGGAGGTGACCACGACGAGATCGACGTCCATGTCGGCCAGAAGGTCGACGTTGACCAACGAGCGCACGCCGCCGTCGACAAAACGCCGGCCGTCGATCTCCACCGGTTTGAAATAGGCGGGGATGGCGCAGCTGGCGGCGACCGCAGTGCCGACTGCGACATGTCGATGGTCCCGGCCGAACACCGTCACTTCACCGGTGTCGAGATCGACCGCCGGGATCCACAGCTTGGTCTCCGGCCACCCGTTGGGATGGAGCACGTCGGCCTGTTCGCCCAATACCTCGGTGTTGAGCACACCGACCGGCAGGGAACCGGCCAGCAGGCGGCCCAGGTTGGGACGGTCGAACCCGGTCAGCTCCTTGACCACCAGCCCGGGTGACGCCGGGAGAGGTAGGCGGGCGGAGAAGAGGGACTCGCCACGACCGGCCACTCGACGCAGCCGGTCCATGCCCTTGTAGTCGGTGGGCACGGAGAGGATGCGATCGACCAGGGTCGACACCGACACATTGCCGCGAATCACGGCCCCCACACTGGAGCCGGCCGAGGTCCCGATCACCACTTCGGCTGTTCGGGCATCCCATCCGGTGGCTTGCTCGATGGCGGCCAGGCTTCCGGCGTGAAAGGAATAGCCGGCGATGCCGCCGGCCCCTAGGGCCAGGGCGATCTTCGGTGCGGTTTTTGGTGCCGATGCGCTCATGCCAGTCCGTCGCAAACGCCGCACTCACCGTTGAGGCGGACGCATACCGACGATGCTCCTATGATCGCCCGTTTCCGCCCCCGATGTCTCATCGGACGGCGAAAGCGTCCTCCGGCGCGCACTTCCGGCCGACCGGCACTCCCCGAGGACGGTGGCCGGGGGTCAGGCCGAGGTGTCGAGCACCGAGACCGTGGGCTCATGGCGAGCGCCGGTGTGACGTGGAGCGGCACGGGGCCGGTCGGTCCTCGACTGCAGGGCGGCCTGAATGCGTTCGATCAGCTGCCGGCTCCGCGTCACCAGCTCGGTGGCTCGGGCCGCCAGCTGGGGAGGAAGCTGCTCGGTTGGGAGTTCGATACCCGACCAGTGAGGTTCGGGGTCGGTGGTTTCCCCGGTCAGCGTTGCCTCATAGTGGTCCAGCGACCGTTCGTAGGCGTCGAGGGCCGCGGTCCAGCCGGTCATGACGGTGACCGGGCTCAAGCCCGCGTCGTGCCGCTACCGAAGGCGGCGCCGGCCAGGGCCCCCTCCGACGATCGCTGGGGCATTTGCGCCACCTGTCGGAAGGCCTCGGCGATGGGCTCGACCAGGGATCGGCACTCGGCCACCACGTCGGGAGACTTGGTCTGGTTGGCGGTGACGAGACGATCGGCCAGGTAGACGTAGATGTCGGCCAGGCTCTGCCCTCCCTCGAAGCCGTCGGGGTCGAGGGCCAGGTGGAGTTCGAGCACGATGTCCTGGGCATGGATCAATGCGATGTGGGCCGCTTCGATCCGGCGGGCGGCGATGGCGTCGGCGGCATCGTCGAGATCTCGGAGTAGTCGGTCAAAGAGCATGGTCACCAGCCTTTGTGGAGAAACGGTTTTCAAACCATCGTCGTGATAGCGGCGGCGGGCTTGATCGATGGCGTTCATGAGGCCCCTCCGACGGTGGGCAGACTGGCCAGCTGCCCGGCCAGGTAGGACGATTGTTCCTGGAGCCCTCCGAGAGCGATTTCGAGGGCCGCGTACTGACGCCGCAGCGCCGCCTCCTTGCGCTCGAATCGAACCTCGTAGGCGTCGATCTGGTCGCCCCACTGCTCGATTCGGGTCTTGGTCGCCTCGGCCTCCGACCACAATCGGCCCGAGCCCACCGAGGTGGCGCTGTCGGCCGCGCTGATCAGGCGATCGAGGACGCCGGGCTCATCGGCTCCACCGGGGTCGGTGAACAGGCGGGCCAGCTCCTCCCGATCGGATTCCGAGGCGTCGATGAACTCGGCCCGGTCGAACTCGAGCTTGCCTTCCCGGGTCACCGAGATTCCGGCCATGCTGGCCGACCCGAAGCTGGAGGCGTCGACACCGGCGGCGAAGGCCTGCAGGATGGAGTCGCGGGTTCGGCGCACGGCCGAGTTGCCGAACAAGATGGCGGGATCGGCACCGGGGTTGGCCGCCGTGGCCGTGTCGGCTCGGGCCAGGAACTCGTTGATGGCGGTGACGATCTCCTCGATGGAGTCGGCCACGGCCTCGTTGTCCTCGCCGACGGTGATGGTGACGGGCCCGGTCGTGGGCTCGGTGACCGTGACGTCGACCCCGGGGAACAAGTCATCGAAGGTGTTGTCGGCCGAGGTGATCGAGTACGGGTTGTCGCCCTGGAGTTCGATCTCGGCGTCCCGACCGGTCACCAGCGTCGTGAAGCCGGTGAATGCCGTGAACGGACTGGTGTCGAGGTCGACCAGGGAGTCGGCTCCCGTCTCGGTGGCCGTGACCTGCAGGCGGTATCCGGTGCCGGTGTTCACGGCCATTGCCCTGTAGCCGAGGCCGTCGGTGCTGTTGATGGAGTCGACGACCTCCTGGAGGGTGCCGCCGCCGAAGCCGCTCATCGAAACATCGGCGGTTCCGGCCCGGATCGGGCCGACGACATCGGCGTCGATCGTTCCGCCGGAGCCGTTGAGTGTCACTGGACCGGTGACGGAGGTGTCGGTGATGGTGTTGGTGACCCCGTCGACGACGACGATGCCGTCCACGCCGGTCGCCGTCGCCCCCGACGAGAGCCCGATTCGGGACACCGCCTGACCGCCGACGATGGTGAGATCGGCGGCGCTGCCTTCACCCACCGTGTTGAACACCAGTTCGTCGGAGGCGCCGACGCCGACGGTCAGGACACCGCCGGCTCCAGCTGCGGTGATGGCGTCCGCCACCGCCGAGGACAGCGCCGAGGCATCACCGTAGGTGCCTGCTGCGATGTCGAGGGAGTAGCCGACACCGTTGACCTCGACGTCCATCCGACCGGTTCCGTTGGTGAGGGTCACCGGGTAGCCGGGGTTCGATCCGCTGATGGATGCCGCCGCCGATGACTGGGTCACGGCGAACTCGATGGGACCCGATGCGAAGCCGGTGGCGGCGAGGTTGTCGAAACCGAGAGCAGCGGTGCCGGTGTAGGACAGGGTCGATCCTGAGCCGTCGGTGATCACCGTGTCGAGCGATGCCACGATCTCGTTGGAGTAGATGGTGTGCGCCGCCGCCGTCTGGAGTACCCGGAACGACAGTTCTCCGGTCGTGGTTCCCGATCCTGCTCGCACCGTGACCGATTCGTGGGACGAGGTGGCGGTCAGCCGGTCCCATCCCGATGACAGGCGGAGATCGGCGGCCTTGTTCCGAATGGCCTGGACGTCCGAGCGCATCCCCCGCAGCTCGGTTTCGATGGTTCGAGCTTCGGTCTGCCGCTGCTGCAGGCGGGTCTGGGGCATCCGCTCCAGCTGCATGAGCTGGGCGATGATCGATGAAGTGTCGAGTCCGGTGACGAGTCCGTCGATGAAGGTCATGGTTCGCTTGCTCTGGGGGACGATTCGGGCTGACCGTGCCGATCAGGAGGTGGGCGTTGTGTGTCGGGGAATGATTCGGCCGCCGGCTTGCTCAATGACGCCGGCGGCCGAACCGAAGGTCGGGCCTGGATCCCGACCGTGTTGGTGTGGGTGGCCGCTAGCCGAGGAGGCTGAGGACCGATTGGGGCAGGGCGTTGGCCTGGGCCAGCATGGAGGTGCCGGCCTGCTGGAGGATCGAGTTCTTGGTGAAGCTGACCATCTCCGCCGCCATGTCGGTGTCGCGGATCCGGGATTCGGAGGCGACGAGGTTCTCGGTGGTGACCTGGAGGTTGTTGACTGCCGATTCCAGCCGGTTCTGGACCGCACCCAGGCTGCCCCGGGTGGTGGACACGGCGGCGATGGCCACGTCGACGGCCTCGATGGTGGCTCGAGCTGTGGTGGCGTCGCTGACCGTGGTTGTGGTCGGGTTGGTGACGCTGCCGATCGTCACCGAGATCTGACCGTTGGTGCCTGAGCCCTCGGAGCCGACCTGAAGGGCCACCGTCTGACCGAACAGGGCGGCGCCACCGAAGGTGGTGTCGGTGCCGATGCGGGTGATCTCGGTGTTCAGGGCCGTGATCTCGGCGGCAATGGCCGTCCGGGCGGCGGAGTCGTTGGTGTCGTTGGCGGCTTGGACGGCCAGGTCGCGCATGCGGCCCAGCATGTTGTGGACCTCGTTCAGCGCGCCTTCGGCCGTTTGGATCATCGAGATCCCGTCCTGGGCGTTGCGGGTGGCCTGCTTGAGGCCGCCGATTTCGGCCCGCAGCTTCTGGCTGATGACGAGGCCGGCGGCGTCGTCGGCTGCCCGGTTGATGCGGAACCCGGACGACAGTTTCTCCAGGCTCTTACCGATTCGACCGGCGGTTCCCGACAGGTTGCGGCTGGCGTTGAACGCCATGACGTTGTTGTTGATTCGCATTTCCCTACTAGTCCTTCCGTGAACAGGGATTTGGTTTCCGACCGGTCCTTCCGTGGTTCCGGCTTACAAGTAGCATCGACAGTCCGGCCTCGACCATGAGAAGAAATCAGCGGTATCTTCGCCGGGCATCCCGGTGAGCTCCCGAACGCGGTTCAGGCCCCGACCGATCGGTCGAGACCTGAAACCGTGGACTGGGTTTGGTAGGGAGCTTGGCGTACGGCCGGCCTTGCCGGCCGTACGGCGACGTTGGCGGAGGCCAAACTCGGGTCGGCCGGCCTCGCCGGCCGTACGGCGACGTTGGCGGAGGCCAAACTCGGGTCGGCCGGCCTCGCCGGCCGTACGCTAGCCGAGGAGGTTCAGGACCGATTGGGGCAGGGCGTTGGCCTGGGCCAGCATGGAGGTGCCGGCCTGCTGGAGGATCGAGTTCTTGGTGAAGCTGACCATCTCCGCTGCCATGTCGGTGTCGCGGATCCGGGATTCGGAGGCGACGAGGTTTTCGGTGGTGACCTGGAGGTTGGCGATGGTCGATTCCAGCCGGTTCTGGACTGCGCCAAGGGCTCCTCGAGACGTTGAGATGCCGGCGATTGCATCGTCCACGGCCTCGATGGCCAGGCGGGCGTTGGCGGCGGAATTGACGGCCAGCCCGCTCAAGTCCTCGCCCCCGACGTTGGCCGTGGTCAGCACCCCGACGGTGACCGAGATCTGGTTGCCGGAGGCGCCCTCCGAACCGACCTGGAAGTTGACCGCGGTGGCCGAGAACAGGGTGCTGCCACCGAAGGTGGTGTCGGCGCCGATCCGGCCGATTTCGGCCACCAGGGCGTCCATCTCGGCATCGATGGCGGTTCGGGCCGACGCATCGTTGGTGTCGTTGGCGGCCTGGACGGCCAGGTCGCGCATGCGGCCCAGCATGTTGTGGACCTCGTTGAGGGCGCCTTCGGCCGTCTGGACCAGGCTGATGCCGTCCTGGGAGTTGCGGGTGGCCTGCTTGAGGCCGCCGATTTCGGCCCGCAGCTTCTGGCTGATGACGAGGCCGGCGGCGTCGTCGGCTGCACGGTTGATGCGGAACCCGGACGAGAGTTTCTCCAGGCTCTTGCCGATCCGATTGCTGGTTCCCGACAGGTTGCGGCTGGCGTTGAACGCCATGACGTTGTTGTTGATTCGCATTTCCCCGTATGTCCTTCCGTGAGGGGATGTGGTAACACCGGCCCATCCGTGGATCCGGCTCAACACCTAGACTCGGCCGGTTCAGGTGGATCATGAGCGAAAAACCGGTGTCACGAGCGGCGGATCCGGCGCCGCAATACCTGCCCGGCCCGAGCACACCCCGACCGCGGCGCAGACCCCGGGACGATGTCCGGGGCCTGCCGCCGTGGGTTGGTGTTGAGGGTATGGGTGTGGGTTGTGATGCTCTGGATCGGAGCTCTTGGTAGTGACCCGGCTGTGGCCCCGGTGGGACGCTAGCCGAGGAGGGTGAGGACCGATTGGGGCAGGGCGTTGGCCTGGGCCAGCATGGAGGTGCCGGCCTGCTGCAGGATCTGGTTCTTGGTGAAGCTGACCATCTCCGCTGCCATGTCGGTGTCGCGGATCCGGGATTCGGAGGCGACGAGGTTCTCGGTGGTGACCTGGAGGTTGGCGATGGTCGATTCCAGCCGGTTCTGGACCGCACCCAGGCTGCCCCGGGTGGTGGACACCGTGGCGATGGCAGTGTCGATGTCCTCGATGGCGTCCCTGGCATCGGCGGCCGCCGTGGCCGGCGTGGTGGTGAAGTCGAAGGCGGTGACGTCGACACCACCGATGGCGTCGGCATCCAGCGTTCCCACGGTGACCGAGATCTGGTTGCCGGAGGCGCCCTCCGAACCGACCTGGAAGTTCAGGGCGGTGGCGGTGAACAGGGTGGCGCCGCCGAAGGTGGTGTCGGTGCCGATACGGTCGATTTCGGCGCCGAGGGCGTTCATCTCGGACTGGATGGCACCGCGGGCGGCGGAGTCGTTGGTGTCGTTGGCGGCCTGGACGGCCAGGTCGCGCATGCGGCCCAGCATGTTGTGGACCTCGTTGAGGGCGCCTTCGGCCGTCTGGACCAGGCTGATGCCGTCCTGGGAGTTGCGGGTGGCCTGCTTGAGGCCGCCGATCTCGGCCCGCAGCTTCTGGCTGATGACCAGTCCCGCTGCGTCGTCGGCTGCCCGGTTGATGCGGAACCCGGACGAGAGTTTCTCCAGGCTCTTGCCGATCCGATTGCTGGTTCCCGACAGGTTGCGGCTGGCGTTGAACGCCATGACGTTGTTGTTGATTCGCATTCCCGAGAGTCCTTCCGTGAACAGGGATGTGGCGACGGTCCTTCCGTGGACCGACAACTCCATTGACGGAGTCACCCGGAAGTCTCGGCAGGAATGCCCTGGATCATTAGGAGAATTCCCGGCGCGCCGAGGATGGAATTGCTACAGCGCCGACGGCGGCTCGATGGTGGGTGTCGGCACGGGGCTCCGGTCGAGCAGGAAGTCGAGATCCAGTCCCTTGGCCAGCCATGATGCCCCGAAGGCCAGCACCGCCAGCGATTCGCCCAGCAGCAGTGAGTTGTCGTCGAGCACGTCGAAGAACTGGGTGCCGACGATGAACAGTATCGAGCCCACGATCAGGCCCGACATGAGCAGGTGGAACCGCCGCCAGAACTCCGGGGATCGGCGGCTGGAGCGACCGTCGCGGAGCCGGTCGCGCTTGGACTCCCGCTGGGCAAACCAGTAGCTGATGACGGCCAGCGAGATGATGAAGACGGCGGCCGAGACGTAGTGCGCGGTTTCGACCAGATCCTCACCCAGGCGCTCCTGCAGCGGGGTGAGAGGGCTGTCGATGTCGTCGGGGATTCCGGTGGGGAAGAAGGCCACGCCGAGGGCGGTCACCCCGGCCACCAGACTCAACGTGTTGTCCAGGTTGCGCTCGAAGATCTTGTAGGTGATGAGAAACACCCCGACCACGGCCAGACCGGCAACGAAGACGTCGCGCATACCGGAGTGGTAGTAGGCGCTCAGTGACCCCCGGGCCGTCATCCTGGCCTCGAGGAAGACGATGTCGCCCACGACCAAAACGATCGGAATCAGGATGCCGAGTACGCCGACCACGGCACGCATCAGCAGATAGGACCGGAGAAGTCCTCGCCGTGGATCGTCCCGCCCGGGACGCTCCGATGGTTCGACATCGGCCGACAACATGCCCATGTCCGGCGAGCATAGTGGCCGGCCGGGCCCATCCCGGTGGACTATTGCATGACCAGGCCGGTGAACAGGACCCTGATCACCCGGTCCTCGCCGTAGGCCTCGACCATCAGCTCGGTCAGTCTGTCCTTGGTGGCCTGGCGGGCCTCGCCAGGTTCGAAGTCCTTGGGTTTGAGGGAGGTCAGGTACTCGACCACCACATCCTTGGCGATAGCCTCGTCGGCTTCGAACATGGCCGGGTCCTCGAGCTCGGTCAACACGATGGCCACTCCGACCCGGAGGTAGGTGTTGTCCTCGTCGTTGAGGTTGAGGATCATCTCGTCGAGTTCGTGGATGGCACCTTCGACCGGGGGCGCCACCTCCTCCACCATCTCCGTCTCCTCCGGTGCCGGCTTCAGCACGAACTGGTACGCCCCCAGACCGACGAGTACGGCGCCGACGGCCATGATCTTGGGGTCTTTCAGCTTGCTCTTGGGCGCTTCTTTCGTTTCTTCTTCTTCGTCGGCCATGTCTCTCCGGAGTTCGACGGCTCGCCCGCGTCGGGTTGAGCGGGATCACGGGACACGAGGTCGGCTCAGGTCTCCCCGGCCGGCTCGGACTCCGGTTCCTGTCGGCCGGTGTTCCCGGCAAACAAGTCGATGGGTTCGACGATCTCCACCGGGGCTCCGGTGAACTGTTCGATCCGGAGCACCACCTCGACCCGCCGATTCGTGGTTCGGCCCGCCACGGTGTCGTTCGATTCCCGGGGTCGGGTATCGGCCATGCCGACGGCGGCCAGCCTGCTGGGAGCCATCGGCTCCGCCTCCAGCAGGTAGCGCACCACCGACGAGGCCCGGGCCCCGCTCAACTCCCAGTTGGTGGGGAAACGGGCCAGGGTGTTGAGGGGCACGTCATCGGTGTGGCCTTCGACGTCGACGGCATTGTCGACGCTGGCGATCACATCGGCCGTGGCGTCGAGCACGACCTCGGCGTCGGGCCCGAACTCGGCCGAACCGGAGGCGAACAGGATTCGGCTGTCGAACCGGATCACCACCCCCCGCTCGTCGATCTCGACATTCACGTACTCCGAGGCTCCCAATCGATCGAATTCCCGGTCGATGAGGTCCCGGACCTCTTCAGCGTTCTCCGGGGTGATGGTGCCACTCTCCTCCAGGTCCTCCCCGGACATCGACGACGGATCGGCCACGTTCTCGGCCGGCACGAAGTTGTCACCGGGAGTGATGAGGATGCCGTTTCCTTCGGCCAGAATCGATTCGGTGTTCTCACCGATGGGGCTGGGGGCACCGAGGGCGGTGACCATTCCCACCTTGAAGTCGTAGAACTTGGTCTCGTCCACCAGGGCGAAGGCGAACATCATGATGAAGAACGCCAGCAGCAGGGTCATGGCATCGGCATAGGACTCCATCCACGCCTTCGACGGGCCCTCATCCTCCTCGATCGCCGGTGGCTTCCGCTTGGCCATGACCTACCTGCTCACTACCTAGGCGCTTTGTTTCTCGAGGACCTCATCCCGCTTGTTGGGCGGGAGGAAGGTGACGAGCTTGCCGGCCAGGGCTCGGGGGTTGGCGCCGGACTGCACGGCCAACACGCCTTCGATGACCAGCTCGCGGTAGGCGACCTCGTCGGCCGACAGCTTCTTCAGCCGGGCGGCGATGGGCTGGAACAGGAAGTTGGCCAGGAAGGCGCCCCACAGGGTGGTGATGAAGGCCACGGCCATGGACGGACCCAGGGTGGACGGGTCGTCGAGCTTGCCCAGCATGTCGATGAGGCCGAGCACGGTGCCGACCATGCCGAAGGCGGGGGCGTAGCCGGCGGCCGAGGTGAAGAAGCTGGCCCCGTCCTTGTGCCGGGTCATGAGCCGGCGCAGGTCGAGATCCATTATCTCGGCGATCTCCTCCGGGTCGGTGCCGTCGACCGCCAACTCCAGCCCCTTCTTCATGAACGGGTCCTCGATGGAGTCGAGCTTGGATTCGAGGGCCAGCAGGCCCTCCTTGCGGGCCACGTCGGCGAACTCGACCAGCTGGCGGATGGTGGCGGCCTGGTCGGCGCCTCCTCCTCCGGTGATGGCCTTGACCATCACCTTGGCCGCCCCGGTTGCCTGGGCCATGGTGCCCGAAGCCATGGTGGCTCCGATGGCGCCGCCGAGCACGAGGATGATCGAGGCCGGCGACCCGAAGAAGATGGCGATTGGGTCCATGCCGCCCATGAACAGGGCGGCGAACGTCGCGCCGAAGGCAACGAGAATTCCGATGATCGTTATTGGATCCATGAGGTGCCTTCCTTGGCATGTCCAGGTCTGTTGTCAGGTTCGTCTGCGGCGTGCGGATCGTTGTCCGATTCGTCGTGGTTGATGACGGAGCCCGGCGTGGTCCGATGGTGGTGACCTTGCTTGGCTCCGTTGATGAGCCGAAGATCGGGCCCGGGGTGTTCGACCACCTCGACCATGGCCGAACGGATGGCCACGTCGGCCCGAGCCTGTCGAATCTGCTCGACCACCTCGGCCACCGGTTCGGACACGATGAACTTCTTGCCGTCGACGAGCACCACGACCGTGTCCGGGTTCGCTTCGATTCGCTCCACCAACTGATCGTTGAGAGCGAACGTGGCTCCGTTGAGGCGAGTAAGGGTGATCATGGCTACCTTCCGAGCGTCCGGCATCCGTGCCGGACAACCGGAGTCTCGGCACGGTCACCGCAAACCATGAGCAAAAGTCCCCAGGGGCCTCCACTCCTCTCCCTCGCCACCCGGTCGACAGCGGTCTCCATCCGGTCGACAGCGTCCCATCCGGTCGAACGCGTTCTCCATCCGGTCGAAAGCGGGCGAAACCGGTCACTTCTGACCGGTTTCGCCCGCAAACGCAGGTTCGCGGGGTGCGATGAGCGGATCGACTATCGGAGGAAGTCGAGCAGGGATCGGTTGAGAGCCCGGGCGCTGGCGGCCAGGGTGGCCTCGTAGCTGGCTTCCGACGATCGGAGCCGAACCACGGCCTCGGCCAGATCGGTGTCCTCGGTCAGTGACAGTCGGGCGTTGACGCGGGCCTCTTCGGTCCGGGCCTGTTCGCCCGCCGCCTCGATGCGGTTGGTGAGACCGCCGACGCGGCCCAGCTCGGTCAGCATTCGGCTGGAGGCGACGTCGATGGCTTCGATGCCGGCTCGGCCCCCGGCGATGTTGTCGTTCTCGATGTCGAAGGCCAGTTGCTCCAACACCTGGAACACCGTGCCGTTGTACGGATCGGCCCCGTTCTCGGTGCCGAACACCTGGGGGCCGGGCGAGCCGACGTCGAAGGTCAGCTGATCGCTGATCCGTCGCCGGACCTGGCCGCCGTCGCCCAGATAGGCGCCGGCATCGTCGTAGGCTCGAGTCGAGTCGCTGGTGCCGGCATAGATCGGCCGACCGTCGAACGAGGTGTTGGCCAGGGCCAGCACCTCCCGGGCCACGGCCCGGATCTCGGCGGCGATGGTGTCTCGACCCTCCATCGAGGTTGCGCCGTTGACGGCCTGGAGGGCCAGGGTGCGGACCTGCGTAAGGGCGGCAGTGGAGTTCTGCAGGGCGTTGTCCGACGTCGCCAGCAGATCGTTGGCGTTGGCCTGATTCCGCAGGAACTGTTGCAGCCGGGCCAGCTGATTGCGGCTCTGGAGAATGGTTCCGGCGTCGGTGGGCACGGCGGACGGCTGCTCATAGCGTTTCCCGGTCGCGATCTGGCGCTCGGCATCGGCAATACGCGAGCGAGCGCTGCTGCCCCAGCCGACGAAGCGGGAAACGGATCCGAGTTCTGTGATACGTCCGGTCATTGTCTTGCTCCTGACTAGCGGCCGACCAAGCCGGTTCGGTTGATGAGGGTGTCGAGCATGCCGTCCACGGCCGAGATGACCCGGGCCGCGGCCTCATAGGACCGCTGGGCCGAGATCAACTCGGTCATCTCCTCGTCGAGTGAAACGCCGCTGACCGAGATGCGATGCTGCTCGGCCCCCGAGGCCGCATCGCCTGCGGCTTCGGCCCGGGTTCGGTTGGCGGCGGTGATGCCGGCCAGATCGGCGACCAGGGCCGTCCACCGGGCGGCCGGGCCGTCGGGGGCGTCGACCAGATCGGCCAGCTGCTCGGCGGTTGTCGTGTCGAGGGGGCCGGCCGCCGCCCCGGCCACCGCCACTCGTTCGGGTTGACCGAGCACGTCGGTGCTCACGGCGAACGTGGCGGCGCCGGAGCCAATGGTGAACAGGTTGCGGCCCGAGCCGCCATCGAGTCCGGTTCCCGCGGCGTGGATGGCGTTCATCGAGGTGGCGAGGTCGGTGGCCAGCTGGTCCAGGCGCCGAACCTGGTCGGGGATCAGGGTGTTGGCCGCCCGCAGTGTGCCGGCCAGATCACCACCGTTGAAGGTGAGCTCCCGACCTCCGGCCGCCGTCACCGCCACGCGGTCCATGCCGGTGGGAAGTGAGGCGTCGGGGGTGGCGGTCATCCCGATGGCCGAGGTCTGGTCATCGGCGACCAGGGAGTAGCCGTCGACGGCAATGCGGACCCCGCCGGTCTCACCATAGATGACCGAGGCATTGGTGATGCTGGTCAGCTCGTCGATGAGCTGATCCCGTCGGTCCTCCAGCGACGAGCCGTCGGCCCCTGCGGCCCGGGCGGCCACGATCGGGGTGTGGAGTTCGGCGATCGAGGCGGAGATCGAGTTCACCCGATCGACCAGCGTGGAGGTTCGTTGCACCAGGCTGGATCGAACATCGGCACCCTCGTAGGCGGCGGCCGTGATCTCGGTCGCCAGGCCTTCGGCCCGCTGGAGCGTGATGTTGCGAATGGCCGCATCATCGGGCTGGTTGACGAGCTCGTCGAAGGCCGCTCCCAGATCCCGGATGCCCTGGGCGATACCGGTCTCACCGAAGGAGGTCCAACGGGATTCCAGTTCATTGAGGGCCTCGGCTCCGACCTTCAAATCGGCGGCCCGACCGGCCTCGGCCCGGGCATGGCGTTCCAGCACTGGATCGAGAACCCGGTCGATGGATCGGATCTCCACCCCACGCCCGGTTCGATTGGCTCCGCTGTAGATACCGACGCTGTTGGGGCCCTCGATTGCGCCCAGATCAACCCGGCGACGCCGGTACCCGGGTGTCGATGCGTTGGCGATGTTCTCGCCGATCACATCGATCCGGCGGGCCTGGGTGGCCAGGCCGGTGTAGGCGGTGTTGAGGGTGGAGAAGCCGGCCATCAGGCTCTCCCGTCGAACAGGACCGCACTGCGGTCGATCGAGGTCTGGGTTCGGCCCCGCTGGTCGTAGGTCTGGGTCGACGGGGTGGGCGACACCAGATCGGTGAGCCGTTGCAGGCTGGCCCGGTGTTCATCGAGGGCGATCTCGTGCCGGGCCATGAGCCGTTGGATTCGCTCGGTGACGGCCTGGAGTTCCTGCTCGTGATCGGTGAAGATGGCGGACCACGGTTCGGGAACCCGGGTGATGATGTCCCGCAATCGCAACAGTTCATCGCCCAGGATCACATCACGCTCGAGGTCGAGCAGACCGATACGTTCCGCCACCTCGGCCACGAGATCGGCCACATGCCCGCCCCATCGGCTGTCGCCGTCGGCCGAAAGACGAAGCTGGATGGCCAGGCAGAACTCCAACCGATCGAGAGCCCGACGGTACGCCCAGAGAAGTTCCCCCAAACGAGGAAGGCTTTTGGCGTCAATGGTCTGCATATCAGAGAACTCGGCACGCCATGAGCCGCCATTAGGAGAAATTTTCAGACGTGGGCCGAACGGGCCATGATGCGTCGCAGCTCGGCCAGAGCCTCCGACTTGAGCTGGGATGCCCGGGACTGGGTCACCCCCATCGACTCACCGATCTCGGTCAAGGAGCGGCCATCCAGGAAGTGGGACTCGACCAGGAGTCGGTGGCGTGGCGTGAGTGTCTCCAGAGCCTGTCGAAGCTCACTCAGCTGCTCCCGGTGCAGCAGGTTCTCGTCGACCCCGTCCGTACCGACCACGTCGACGCCGCCGGCCTTCCGGCGTTCGAACGAGTCCAGGTTGGCCCGGCGAATGTCGGCTCTGGTCCGGCGGATGGCCTCGACGTCCAGCCCCGACATCCGACTCAGATCCTCATCGGTGCGGGCACCACGGGCCTCGGCCGAGGCCAGGCGCCGTTGCTGGCTGCGGACCGAACGGGGAGCCCAGTCGGTCGAGCGGAGGTGGTCGGTGATGGCGCCCTCGATGCGGCGACCGGCATAGGACGAAAAGCGCACACCCCGGTGGGGGTCGAACCGGCGAACCGCCTCGATGAGGCCCAGGGTGCCGACCTGCACCAGGTCATCCCGGGCATAGTCGCTGGGGAAGCGGTGCATGACCCTGGTCACGATGTGATGGACCAGGCCCAGGTTGTCCACCACCATCTGCTGTTCGTCGGCCGAAAGCCCGCTCGAATCCGACGGGTTCGGCGTTGAGGACGCGGCGGGCCCTTCAACGCTTCGATGGTCGAAGCCAAGGCCGATGGGCACGACGACATCCCCTTGCACATGATGATGGTCGGAACGAAGTGGTGCCGACTTGAGGAGGTGGCCCACGTCGTGGTCGACCGGTGCTCAACCCGGCTGGGTCGGTACCGATAGATGCGGGATGGCTGAACGCGAAGATGCGGCGGACACCGCAGACGATGCCTCGGGCCCGGACACCGCGGACGGCGCCCCCGGTACCGAAACCGGGAGCACCGGTACCGCCGTCCCGGCCGACGGCGACGAATCAAGCGATGGCGGTATCAAGGCCTACGACTTCGGACGCTCGGTCTGGCTGGCCACACACCGGGCCGAGGCGTTTCGGCAGACGGCGGGCGAGATCGCCCGCCACACCACCGAGCTGCTGTCCAACTGGAATGCCGGCTGGTCGGTGTCGGCCGGCGAACTCCGGGTCGGTCGGCCCGACGCTGCACGCGGCGCCGACTGGGCCCTGCTCCAGCTCACCAACTGGCGGGAGCGGGGCATGATCATGATCGACCATTCGGTTTCGTTGTCGATCCTGGTTCACCTCCTCGGTGACCCCACCATCGAGACCGGGCCGATGCGGCCCCTCACCCCGCTCGAATTCTCGGTCATCCACCTGATCCTGGATCCACTGATCGACTTGACCACTTCGCAGCTGTTCCTGGGCAGCGGCGCTCGCATCATCCACGTCGACGGGGCCGAGCCCGCCATCAGCGGGGCGGAGTCGGAGTTGACGTTCTTCGAGCTGGAAATCGACACCGGGGCGAACCAGGGTGTCATCGCCGTCGGGCTGCCGGTTGTGTCGCTGCAGACCTTTGCCGAGTTCGTCGACCGCCGCCAGGCCGGCGCCCGATCCAAGTCCGACGGCCGTACTTCGCCCCAGGCCCTCCGGGTGCTGGGCGGCGTGGAGCTCGAAGCCATCGTTCGGTTCAACCCGTTCCCGGTGGACGCCGGCACCGTGACCATGCTGTGCGAGGGCGATGTGTTGCGAACCGGCCATCCCGTGCACCGGCCTCTGGTGGCCGAGATCGGAGGCAAGGCTCTGTATCTGGTCGAGGCCGGCCAACGGGGCGAACGGCTGGTGGCCGAAGTCGTCGACATCCCAAACCGATCGCCAGGAGGCGTACTGTGACCCTGACCGCGGAAACCACTTCGGAGCTGGCCGGAGCGTTGGCCAAAGTCGGTCTCGAGCTCGGTTCCCCCGACCCCGGACTCGCCTCGTCGTTGCCCGGGCCGATCGTCAACCTGGCCGGCGTCGATGGCGGGATCCCTGTGCTGGTGGCGGCTGTGGCCGACAAGCCCACCATTCAGGCCGACTCGATCATCCAATCCATCGGCGGCGCCATCAGCCGGGTACGGCCGGAGTTGGCTCTGCGACCGATGGATCCGGTGGCCGACCTCAACGATCTCGTCGGCTCGGTCGGAGCGCCGGCCAGCATCTTCCCCATCTCCGGCAACGGTGAGATCATCGGTGCCATCGTCTGGTCCGAAGACCGCCGCAGCGGTGGCCCCGACCAGGCGGCCGACGCCATACGGGCCGCCGGATCGGTGGCCGGAGCCGCCGCCGGGGGGACGATCTCCTCCATGTCGGCCAACGCTTCCCAGCTCACCCGGTTGCGGGACGTCCAGCTCAGCGTCACCGTGGAGCTGGGCCGGACGTCGATGAGCGTGTCCGACGTCCTGTCGCTCGAGATCGGCTCGGTCATCGAACTCGACCGGGCCGCCGGGGCACCCATCGACGTGCGGGTCAACGGCACCCTGCTGGCCCGGGGTGAGGTGGTGGTGGTCGACGACGAGTACGCCATCAGGGTGACCGAGATGATCGATCCCGACCGGGGTTGACATGGGTGAGTCGGCGCTGTTGCTGTTGCGCATGCTGGCCTCGTTGGTCGTGGTCGGTGTGCTGTTGTGGGCCCTGGCCAAGATGGCCAGGGACCGAGGTTTCAGCGCGCTCGGTCGGGGGCCGATCCATGTCCAGGCTCAACGGGCCTTGAACCGTTCGGCCTCCCTGGTGCTGGTCAAGGTGGGCGAACGGCAACTACTGCTCGGTGTGGGCGAACAGGGGGTGCAGGTTCTGGCCGAGGGCGACGAGCTGGTGGCCGACCTGGTTGACATCACCGATACCGTCGATGTCGCCGATGAGGGTACCGACGCCGGCCGTGGCCGGGTTGGTCGGCTCCAGCCCGGACTACTCGAGAGCCTGCGGGATCGCACCGTGCGCCGGGGTGCGGGGTAGGTCACGATGGTGCGGCGGTCGGTGAGACCAACCGAAGCCTGCCCGGCCGATCCGCCCCCTATGCGGTGGGCGGCTGTTCTGGTTTTGGCGCTCTTCGCCTTTCTCGGACCACTGCTGGCCGTCTCCCCCGCTGCAGCCCAGGATCTGCCCGACAACATCGAACCACCGCCACCCACGGTGCCTCAGGTGGGTGATGACGATGCCGACCCCGGCGCGGTGGACGAGGACGAGCCGTTCACCATCACCGTCGACGGGGGAGGGGAGGGTCCCAGCCAGTCGGTCATCATCATCATCGTCCTGACCCTGCTGTCGCTGGCCCCCTCGATCATCATCATGTTGACCAGCTTCACCCGCATCGTGGTGGTGCTGTCGCTGACCCGAAACGCCCTCGGGCTGCAGGGTGTTCCGCCCAACCAGGTGGTGGTCGGGCTGTCGCTGTTCCTGACCCTGTTCGTGATGGCCCCCACCCTCGACGAGATCAACGAGTTGGCGCTCCAGCCCTACCTGGACGGCACCATCGACCAGTCCGAGGCCTACGACCTGGGCACCGAACCATTGCGTGAGTTCATGCTGACCCACACCCGGACCTCGGAGTTGGAACTCATGTTGGACGCCACCGACGCCGAGCGGCCCGAGGACCAGTCCGACATCAGCCTGACCACCCTCATCCCCGCCTTCCTGTTGTCGGAGTTGAAGACGGCGTTCCTCATCGGGTTCGTGATCTTCATCCCCTTCCTGGTCATCGACATGGTGGTCTCGGCCGTGCTCATGTCGCTGGGCATGATGATGCTGCCCCCGGTGTTCGTGTCGCTGCCGTTCAAGCTGTTGTTGTTCGTCATGGTCGGAGGCTGGTCGCTCATCGTGCAGACCATCCTCACCAGTTTCAACTAGTCGGTTGTTCAGCCGATGAACGTGTCAGGAGTGGCGGACCATGACTGAAACCCAGGCAATCGAAATCGTGGCCGAGGCCATGTGGATCGCGGCCCGTATCTCGGCCCCCATCCTGCTCACCGCAGTCGGGGTCGGCGTGCTGGTCGGACTGTTCCAGTCCGTCACCCAGCTTCAGGAGCAAACCCTCAGCTTCGTGCCCAAGTTCATCGCTGTCGGGGCCGTGATCGTCCTGTCGGGTTCGTGGATGTTGCAGCAGATGGTGGACTTCACCCGTCAGCTCATCGAGTCGGCTCCGGGCATGATCGGCTGATCACGTGATGGCGACGCCGTGCTGACCTTCCCGGTCGATCCGTCCCTGCTGGTCGGATTCCTGCTGTTGTCGGCCCGGCTGCTGGCCATGATGCAGTTCGCTCCACCGTTCAACGGCGGTGGCGTGCCCCTGCGAATGCGGTTGGCGCTGTCGGTTGCGGTGGCCGCCGCCGTGGCCCCGGTGGTGTACGAGCAGACCGGACCGGTCATCGAGCCCACGGTGCCGGCCCTGGTCGGGGCCATGGTCTACCAGATCGGGGCCGGGGTGGCCATGGGAGTCGTCATCCAGCTGTTCATGGTCGCCATCCAGGCCGCCGGCTCCATGATCGACGTCTTCTCCGGCATCGGGATCGCCGTGCTCTATGACCCCGTCACCCAGGTCGAGGCCGCTCCCGTGGGCCGGTTGCACCAGCTCATCGCTCTCACCGGGCTGTTCATCGTCGACGGCCATCTATTGATGATGCGGGGTCTGATCCGCAGCTTTGAGGTGGCACCGGTGTCGGGGCTGCGGGTCGACGCCATACCCGAGGTGGCGGCCAAGGCCGCCGGGGACCTGCTGATCGCCGCGGTGGAGATCGCCCTGCCGGTGCTGGTGGCGTTGGCCATGACCGAGGCCGTCCTGGCCCTGGCCACCCGGGCCGCCCCTCGACTCAATGTGATGATCCTCGGCTTCGCCGCCAAGTCGATGGTGATGATCCTGGTGTTGACGGTGTCGTTGCCCCTGGCCGTGCGCGCCGTGTCCGTCCTGGCCGAGCGCTCGGTCCTCTGGTCGTTACGATTGCTCGGAGTCTGAAACCACCATGGCGGAGGACAAGAGTTCGAAAACCGAGAAGCCCACGCCGAAGCGGCGGAAGGAGGCCCGATCCGAGGGGCAGATCCCTCGCTCGGTGGATGTGGTCCAGTGGTCCGTGCTGGTGGCGGCCACCTTCTTCCTGCCCCCCCTGGTGGGCCGGCTGATGGTGGTGATGGAGACCCAGTCCACCGCCATCATCGAGATGTCATCCCAGGGAGACCTGGAACCGGTGCTGGGATCGTTGTGGGGCCTGGTGATCGAACTGGCGGTGCTCATCATCGCCATGATGCTCGTACTGTTCGTGATGGTGGCGGCCGGTCTGGCGGTCCAGGGCGGGGTGATGCTGTCGGGCAAACCCCTCAAACCCAAGCTCGAGCGACTGTCGCCGAAGCAGGGGTTCAAACGCCTGGTGTCGCCCGACTCCCTGGTCGACACGGCCAAGTCCATGCTGCGGCTGATCATGCTGGGAGTGGTGGTGTTCCTGGTGGTGCCGTCGGTGGCCGCCGACCACCTGCGGGGCGGTGCGGTCGGGGCCCGGGAGGGTGCGGCCGCCGCCGGGGCCGATGTGATCATGCTGCTGCGCCTGCTGGCGGTGGCCGGCCTGCTGATCGGTCTGGCCGACATCGGTTTCCAGCGATGGCGGACCGAACGCAAGCTGCGGATGTCGAAGCAGGAAGTCAAGCAGGAGATGAAGAGCAGCGAGGGAAACCCCGAGGTTCGGGCCCGGCGCCGTCAGGCCCACCGCCAGCTCAGCCGGAACCAGATGCTGGCTGCAGTGCAGGAGTCATCGGTGGTGGTGGTCAACCCGATCCACGTGGCCGTGGCCCTGACGTACAGCGAGCAGACCGGGGCACCGCAGGTGGTGGCCAAGGGCCGGGACGACGTGGCCGAACGCATCCGGGCCCGGGCCACCGAACACGGCGTACCCATGGTGGAGAGCCGGGCTCTGGCCTGGGTGCTCTACGACACCACCGAGGTGGGTCGGGAGGTGCCGGTCGAGCTGTACCAGGCCGTGGCCCTGGTGCTGGCCTTCGTCATGCACACCAAGCCCGGCGCCCTCTCCGGGATCATCCGCCGGGTCAACGTGCCGGCCTCCGCCCTGGCCCGGGCCTCGGACCTCGTGGCGAAGTAGCCGCGCAGGCCCTTTCAATTGTCGAGTTGGCATCGTCGTTGATCCCTCGACGCCGTGAGAACCGGGTCACCTGTCGCCAACGGCTCCGTTAAGCCGACGGGTGAATCGGCCGATGGTAGTCCGATGAGCTGACGTGGGTTTGTGGGCCGACTGGCCCATGGCCCCGAACCCGGAGCAAGAAGAACCGACCATGCCAAGTTCCCGATTCGGAGGTGCACTGGTTTCCGCCAGTGTGATCGGTGTGGTCGGGCTCATGATCCTGCCCCTGCCCGGGGCCCTGATCGACGTACTGCTGTCGATCAACATCGGCCTGGCCGTCATGCTGTTGTTGTCCACCATCCTGGCCCAGCGCTCCATCGACCTCGACGCGTTCCCCTCCCTGCTGCTCATCGCCACACTGTTCCGGCTGGCCCTCAATGTCTCCACCACGCGGCTCATCCTCGGCAGCGGTGAAGCCGGGGGCGTCATCCAGGCCTTCGGTGCCTTCGTGGTCGGCGGCTCGGTGGTGGTCGGGCTGGTGGTGTTCCTGATTCTGGTCGTCATCCAGTTCGTGGTCATCACCAATGGTGCGTCCCGAGTGGCCGAGGTCGGTGCCCGATTCACCCTCGACGCCCTGCCGGGCAAACAGATGGCCATCGACGCCGACCTTGGCGCCGGACTCATCGACGAGACCGAAGCCCGCCGCCGCCGGGAGGAGGTGGCCCGGGAGGCCGACTTCTACGGGGCGATGGACGGCGCCTCCAAGTTCGTCAAGGGCGACGCCATCGCCGGCGTACTGGTCACCCTCATCAACCTCATCGGCGGCCTGGCCATCGGTGTGGCCCAGCAGGGACTGCCCTTCGCCGACGCCGTGGCCAAGTACTCCATTCTGACCGTGGGTGACGGTTTGGTGTCCCAGGTACCGGCCCTGTTGATCTCCGTGGCCTCCGGCATCCTGGTCACCCGGACCGCCGGTGGCTCCGACCTGGGGGACTCGGTCGCCAGCCAGCTCGGCCAGCAGTACCGAGCCCTCCGCTATGGCGGCCTGACCGTGGGCGCCCTTGGCTTGGCCCCAGGGCTGCCCATCCTGCCCTTCGCCACTGTCGGCGGCCTCATGTTCGCCGTCAGTCGGCGCATGCAGAGGCTGATCGAGGCCGAACCCGAGGTGGTCGACATCGAGACCACCGACCCCGACGAGGAAATGGATGAGGCCGAACAGTTGGCGGTGGAGATCCGGCCCGAACCGTTGGCCCTCACCCTGGCCGTGGACCTGGTCGACCTGGTCGACGGCTCCAGCGACGGCGATCTGCTCGATCGGGTACGGGCCCTACGGCGCAAGATCGCCATGGAGATCGGGCTCATCATCCCCCCGGTGCGGACCCGGGACTCTCTCGACCTGCAACCCAGCGAGTATGTGATCACGGTCCACGGGGTGGAGATGGGGCGGGGGATCGCCCCTCCCGGCCATGTGCTGGTGATCGCCGAGGACCTCGACCGGTTCCCGGGCGAGATGACGACCGAGCCGGTGTTCGGGCTACCGGCCAAGTGGCTGCCCACCGAGCATCGATCGCTGGCCGACGCCTACGGGGCGACCCTGGTCGACCGGTCGTCCATGATCACCACCCATCTGGCCGAGGTGGTACGGCGTCAGGCCCCGGCTCTGCTGTCGCGAACCGAGACCAAGTCGCTCATCGAACTGGTGCGCCAGACCGACCCGGCCGTGGTCGACGAGCTCACCGCAAGCGACATCACCGTGGCCGAGGTCCAGCGGGTGTTGCAGGAACTGCTGGCCGAGCAGGTCGCCGTGGTCGACATGATCCGTATTCTCGACGTGATCGGGGAGCGGGCGCGTGAGACCAGATCGCTGCCCGAGCTCGTCGATGCGGTCCGAACCGCGCTGGGACCGGCCATCACCTCCCAGCGGATCAACCCCGACGGCAGCCTGCCGGTGGTGGTACTCGACCCCATGTTGGAGCACGCCCTGTTGCAGTCGCTCCATCCCACCCACAACGGTCTCGACTTCGCCCTCGAGCCGGATGCCCTCAATGAGGTGCTCAAGGCGCTGCGGACCACCATTACCGAAGTGGAGCAGACCGGGGTGTCGCCGGCCCTGGTCACGGCCCGTCTCTTGCGCCGTCCACTGAAAAATCTGATGGCTTTGACCGATATGGATTGTCTACTGCTGGCGTTTGAGGAGTTGGGCAATCACATCCGTATTGATACCCGAGGGACAGTGAATTATGAACGAACCCCAGCGCTACTCCGGGCCTGAACTCGGGCCGTTGCTGCGCAAAGTGCGTGACGAACTGGGTGAAGATGCTGCGATTGTCGAGGCCAACAAGGTTCGATCCGGCGGTGTCGCCGGCTTTTTCACCAACGAGCACTATGAAGTTGTGGCCGACAGGCGAACCGGCGCAGCCAGCACCCATGACCCCGGACCCCGGACCCCGGCCGTCGGTCCCGGCCCGCAGGGCGCCCCGGTGTCGGAATCCCGGGCCGGCTCCCTCGACGGACGGACCCAGGACCCGCCGGCCGGAAACACCTCGATTCAGCACGCACTGCTCGAGCGGGCCGAACACGTGAGCACCCAGGAGTACCTGTCCCGGGCGGCCGAGAGCGACTCGATCTCTCTTGGCGGTGATGACTTCGATTCGGTCCTCAATCACTTTCTCGACAACGACACCGTCCAGCTCGAGGCCCGACCCGAGCACCGGCGACGCAGGACCGACAGCCCCCGCCAACCGCCCCCGACCCACCGGATCGACGTCCCCCGGGTCGAACAGGAAACTCCGTACCAGCCGGCCCGCCTGGAGCCGGCACTCCCCGAGGTGCCGGCCTGGGAGCCGCCTCGGGACGAACCACGCCGCCACGATCCGCCTCGAGAGCATCGGCCCGACTTCGAGCCGCCCGGTCCCGATCAGACCCGCGTCGATTCGCGTGGTGACAATCCGGTTCGTGAGGATCGGCCTCCCCACGATCGGATTCGTGTCGATTCGCCTCCTGACGATCGGGTTCGCGAGGACCAGCCACCTCACGAACAGCCTCCTCACGATCAGCGGCCGCAGGCCACGACTCCGAGCCGGGACGTGCCGCAGGCGGCAGCCAAGCAGCCGCGACAACAGCCGGCGGGCACCACAAATTCGGGGCGTCGCAGCCTGCTGTGGCGTTCCATGCTGTCAGCTCGGGGATGGCAGTGCCCTACCATGGCCGGGGCCAGGGTGGCGTGGTTCATCGGCCCCTATGCCGACGCCACTTCGGTGGAGCGCCGGTTCGGCCCGAGGGAGCCCCATGACGTCATGCATCTCAGTCCGGAACAGGATCTGGGGCCTCGATGGGCCACCACCAATTCGTTCGACGAGGCGCTGGAGCGGTGTCGTCGCTGGCGTCAGCTGGACGTTGCCGGCTCCATCGTGGTCGACTACCCGGCCGACGAGTTCGATCCCCAGCTCCTGGCCGAGCTGAGCCTGGACCAGTGTGATGCCGTGCATCTGGTCACCGACAACCTGGATCGCATGGAGGCCCTGGTCGATCTCTGCCATTTCGCCCCGGTTCCGGCCATGGTCGATCTGATCGGGGCCCCGCGGTCGTCGAGGATCGGTGCCGCCCTCGACGCCGGTCTGCCCATCGCCTCCATCCTGGGCATGGAGATGACCCCGCAGCTGATCGTGGCCATCCGGATCGACGCTGCTCATGGAGAGGGGGGCGGAGGCGACGATGGATAGGGCCATGGACCAGCGTCGTTTTCGAGCTCTGGGAGTGGCCGGTGTCCTGATCCTCACGATGGCCCTGAACGCCAAAGCCATGTACGCCGCCTTCTTCGGCAACTATTCCGTCGAGTACGTGCTCGCCCGGTACGTGGCCGCCCTGCTCGTCGGTTATGTCGGTATGCGGATCATGGAGTCGATACTGTTCCGCCCACACCACCCCGAGCCCACGGCGGATGAGTCGAACACCCAGAAGCCCGTCGTCAATACTCCCGTAGAGTAGGATCGAAACCGTGAAGATCACCTCCGCCAGATTCGGTGATATAGAGCTACCCGATGATGTCCTCATTCACTTCGAAAAGGGACTTCTCGGCCTGGAGGAATCGACCACATCCTTGGTGTTGCTTGAGCAGGAAGACAGTCCGTACTACTGGCTGCAATCAGCCGATGATCCCGATGTGGCCTTCGTCGTCACCGATCCCTGGCTCTTCTGGCCCGACTACGACGTACTGATTCCCGATGAGGTGGAGGAGGAACTCGATCTGAAGGGTCCGGAGGAGGTGGAGATCATGGTGCTGGTCTCGGTACGGCCGGCCGAGGACTCGGAGTATCCCGAGGTCACGGCCAACCTGCTCGGCCCTCTGGTGGTCAACTCGCGAACCAGGCACGGGTGTCAACTGGTGCTGGACGACAGCGAGTACTCGACCCGGACCCAGATGGCGGCCTGATGCTGGTACTGAGCAGACGTGAGGGCCAGGCCATCATCATCGGTGACAACGTCGTGGTCCGGGTTGTGGAGATCAGGGGTGACCACGTTCGGCTCGGCATCGATGCCCCCCGGTCCATCATCATCCACCGGGAGGAAGTGGCCGAGGAGATCAAGGCCGAGAATCAGGCGGCGAGGTTGTCGAAGTCGTTCGACATGGCCAGCCTCCCGCTACCCAAGCCGCCGGCACAGGCCCCGCCCGCCGCATCACGCACCACGTCGACCGCGGCCCGGCCCACGTCGGAGAAGTAGGCCGGACGGCCCGGATGGGTCAAGCTGTCGGTGCCGCCGACGATGTGTCGAAGGTGCTGAGAAAAATCGTGACACTGTCGGTGGGGCTGCTCCTGGCGGTTGGCGGCCCGGCCGGGGCCCAGACCGAGGTTGCAGCATCGAACGAGGATCTGATCGACGAGGTGCGGGAGGTGGCCGAGGAGGCGGCGGAGCAAGCCGAGGATCTGGGCGACGCCATTGACGACGACGCCGGCGACTCCGACGACGAATCGAGCGAGTCGGTGGACGGGGACGTCGACGAGGATACTGACGCCGATCTTGACGAGGATCTCGAGAAGGCTCATACGAGCCTTGCAGGCGGTCCTCGAACGCTGGAAGAACGAGGGCAAGCCCGGCAACGGCGCCGCCGTCGAGGTCCTGACCGCCCTGGTCGAAGACCGGAATCCGGCCGAGGAGCTGAAGAAGATCCGGGACGAGCGGCAGCAGGCACGAGCTGAGCGTAGGACGAAACGTGACGCCGAGCGGGACGAGGCACGAGCCGAGCAGGACGAGGCACGAGCCGAGCGCAGGGCGGAACGTGACGCCGAGCGGGAGGCCCGGCGGGACGAGCGGGATGCTCGTCGCCCTGAACGCAACCCGAAGCGATCGACGACCACGTTGGACGATTCGTCGTCCACCTCGGACTCGTTCGATGGCGACGACGATGATTCCGAGTTCGAGGACGACTACGACGACGACGATGGTTCCGAGTTCGAGGACGACCATGACGATGAGCCCGACGTCGAGGACGACCGTGATGACGAGCACGATTCGTCGTACGACGACGGTGGCAATGGGGACGACGGAACGAAGGACCGGGGCGCATCGGGGGTCGACCTGTGAGCGTGCGCGCCCCCCTCGCAGCGGCGGCCCTGGCTGCGATCCTGGCCTTGACCGCCTGTACCTCCTCCTCGGAGGACGCCTCGGCGTCCACGACGTCGCCGACTCCGGCCGATGAGTCGAGCGTCGGTTCACCCGGCGGGTTGGCGTTCCACGACGAGGCCGCGACAGCCGACGGCGGTGCCGGCGACAACGGTGACGCCGACGCCGGCACCGACGATGACGACCTGGTGGTGTTCATCGCCGCCGGGGAGCGGATGTTGGCCGGCGGCCCCTACGAAGGGGTCATCCACGAGTCTCCCGAGATCTACGTGGCCGTGGCCCAGTCGTTCTGTGGTCGACTCGATGAGGGAGTGGACGTCAACCGTATCGTGAACGATTTCGCGGTCGAAGGTGGTTTCGACCTGAGCGCCAACGGCGACCGGACCCTGATCGGATCCGTGCTCGGCGCCGGAGTCGAGACCCTCTGTCCCCGGCACCGCCACCTGCTCTGACCACCGGAGGCCGGGCAAGTGGCGCCGGCGCATCCCCTGGTGACGGGAGGGAGAAGGTGACGTAGGTCCCGGTACAGTGCACCGGCGAAGGGGGATGATGGGGCCATGAGGACTCGGACCATCGTCGGTCTCGGCGCCGGCGTGGTGCTGCTGGTCTTGTTGGTGGTGGCCGCCGTTGCCGGCTCGGGCCGGAGCACAACCGACTATGAGCCCGGCACCCCGGAGGCCGCGGTCCAGGACTACTTCCAGGCCCTCATCGACAATCGTTCGGCCGATGCCTTCGAGTTCTACTCGGCCGAATTGGCCGACAACTGCGATCGCCCCTACCTCGACGTCTCTTCGCCCCGGGTCAGCCGGGTCGTGCTCGACACGGTCACCATCGACGGTTCCCGCGCCACGGTGGTGGTTCGAATCACCCAGAGGTGGGATGACGGACCGCTGATGAACGACGAGGACACCTTCACCGAAACCCTCAGCCTGGTCAAACAGGACGGCCGCTGGGTGTTCGAGCAGGTCCCCTGGCCCTATCCCTGCCCACCGCTGCCGGCCCGTACCACGACCACGGTCCCGCCGCCCCCGGCAACCACGGCGACGACGGAGGTCGAACAGTGATCGGTGGATTCCTGCCCCTCATCTTCCTGGGTCTCGTCGGCTACGGGATCTTCCGGCTGTTGTCGGGGCGTCGCCATCCCGACACCGGCGAGTCGCTGGAGGGCGACACCCGTGAACTGGTGATCCGGGTCTTCCGGCTGGCGCTGCTGGCGGCCACGGTGATACTGGTGGCCGAGGGCATCGCCGCCCTCATCGCCATCGCCATACCCCGGTCGGGGGAACTCGCCCGGGACCCGCTGGAGATCGCCCAGGCATTGTCGTTCACCGTCGTCGGGGTGCCGGCTCTGGCCGGTCTGGCCTGGTGGACGAGGCGCCGGCTGGCCGAAGACCCCGATGAGGAGCCGTCGATCGTGTGGGCCGCCTACCTGGGCGGGATGGTGGCACTGGCCCTGATCATGACCCTGGTCTACCTGTACGAGGTGTTGGACTGGCTGGTGGGTGACACCCCACTCAACCATCGAGCCCTGGGCAGGGTTGTGAGCTGGTCGGCGGTTCTCGGCGTGCACTGGGTCTTGAACCGGCGGCGACCCCTGGTCGACCTGCACCGCCAACCCGAGGCTCGGACTCCCGTCTATTTGCTGGTGGGCTCGGCCATCGGCCTGGGATTCGCCGCCTTCAGCGCCTGGGAGTTCCTACGGGCGGTGTTGCGGCCGGTGTACGACATGGTGTTCGACACCGACGTCTTGGCCGCCGGCTCCGAGCCGATCGTGGTGGCCGCGGCCCATGCGGTGATCGGGCTCGCCGCCTGGATCTGGTGGTGGTGGCTCAACGGACTGCGCTCGACCAGGGACAGCCGCTGGTACGGGTACGTGCTCCTGGCCGGCGTGCTGAGCGGTTTGGTGGCAACCTTGTCGGCCGGTGGAGTGATGCTGCACTCGGTGTTGCAGTGGGTCTTCGGTGACCCGTCGGCCGATGTCGCCGCCGTGCATTTCGACGTCCTGCCCGGCTCGATCGCCGTCCTGGTCGTCGGTGTCGCCGTGTGGATGCACCACCGTCTCGAACTGGGTGAACGGGGGGAACGGGCCAGGACCGAGATTGATCGAATCTACAACTACCTGGTTGCCTTCGCCGGCCTTGTGGTCAGCGCGGTGGCCGTGACGCTGGTGGTCTCGGCCTTCGTGGAGGCCGTCACCGAATCCGGAGCGGTCTCGGCCTCCATCGCCAACCCCATCGTGTTGGCGGTGACCTTCCTGATCCTGGGCCTGCCGTTGTGGTGGTTGTTCTGGAGTCGGGCCGAGCACCACGCCGCCGCCGATCCCGAGGAGTTGCTGTCCATCTCCCGCCGGGTCTACGTGATCGTCACGCTGGGCGTGAGCGCCACGGTGGCGCTCATCTCGCTCGTGATCATGCTGACCATCTTCTTCGAGGACATGGCCGGCGGCGACCTCGGCGGCGAGACGTTCCGGCGGCTTCGGGTACCCCTTGGTCTGGTGCTGTCCACCGCCGTGGTCGCCGTCTACCACGCTCTGGTGTATCGCGATGATCGGAACGCCGCCCCCTCACCCCCACCTCCGGTCCCGGCGATCCACGGTGTGCAGCACCTGGTGGTGGTGTCCGACCTGTCGACCGAGAATGCCGGGGCCCTGGCCCGTCGGCTGGCCGGCTCGACCGGAAGCCGGACGGTGCACTATCGGACCGGGGGCGACGGACGGCCACCCGATGACGACACCGTCGAGTCGGCCCTGGCTGCGCTGGCCGAGGTGCCGGGTCGGCAGGCACTGGTCACGGTGTCGGAGGGGGCGGTTTCCGTCCAGGGCCTGGTTGACTGACCGGCCGGCCGCCGGCCGACCTCAGTCGTCACCCCCGTCGACGGTCGGCTCGAGCGGGCCGCGCCAGATACTGCGGCCGGAATGACCGGGATCACCATCGAGCAGTTCGACCGAGACGTCGACCACCGGGTAGTCGTCGAAGGAAAGGTCTTCGGGCACCCGGTACCGCTGACCGGGGGCGAGCGGACCGAGCGAGACCACCCGATCGATGTCGGGATCGGCCAGCCAGAGTGCGAGATAGCCGTCGGCTCGATCCGATTCGGCCTCGAATTCTGCCACCGACACCTCGAGCTCGACCACCCCGTCGACCTCGATCAACCGGACCGTGGCCGATTGATCACTCTGCACCGCCAGTCCCTCGTTGCTCAGGGTCCCGGCGGCCACCAGTCGCTCCTCGGCCTCGTCGTTGACGGCAAAGGTGATGATGGCTCCGGCGATGGCGATGAGCACGGCGGCGGCGGCCGGCACCCAAGTCCGTGCCGGGTTGCGTCCGACCGGCGGCAGCTCGGGGGTGTGCTGCATGGCCGACCGCAGTTCGATGGTGTCGGTGAACGAGCGTGACGGGTCGACATCGGTGACATCGGCCCGGGGTCGCCGCCGGTCCCGGGACGAACCGGTCTCGGGCCCGGCCTTGGTCGTCGGGAGATCGAGAGCGGCCACGATGCCCCGCCACACCTCGGGGGGAGGGGGCACACGGCGCCGGTCGGCCGGAGTCAGCTCGGCGGCCAGCACACGAAGCTCGGCCGGCAGATCGGGCCGGTCGGCCGCCATCGGTCCGCCACCGTCCTTGCTCCCGGTCATCGTTTCCTCTCCAGGTGCTCGAAGTGCTGTCGAAGTGTGGCCAGACCCCGTCGGATGTCGCTCTTGACCGTACCCAGCGGTACGCCGGTCTTGTCGGCGATCTCGGTGTGGGTGAGGTCTTCGAAGAAGGCCAGCTCCAGATGTCGCCGTGCTCGCTCCGAGAGCCGGGCGAACGCCTCCTCCAACAGCATTCGGTCGGCAATCCGCTCGATCTTGATCACATCGGAAACCGGTTCGTCCTCGGGGTCACCGGGCTCGATGTCGGGCCGACGCCCCGATCGCCGGAAGTCGTCAACACAACGCCGCTTGGCGATGGTCATGAGCCACGCCGGGAAGGTGCCGTTCTCCGGATCGAAGTTCCGCCGCGACTTCCAGGCCGAGATGAACACCTCCTGGGTCAGATCGGAGGCTCGATCGGCACCGACGGTGCGGAGGCAGTAGGTGTGGATGAGGGGACCGTACGTCTCGTACAGGGCGGCGAGGGCCTGCTCGTCACCTGCTCGGAATCCCACCTCGTGCTGGTCCACCTGACTCCTCTCGACCGGTGCAACCGTCGGCCGATCCCACTGTATACCCCAGCCGGTGGGCCATTCGGGACCGGTCGGGAGGGTTTCGTCGGCTTGGCCGGTGTCGCCTCCGGGTGTCATGATGTCGACTACTCCCGGCCCGAAGTCGACCAAGGGAACGCAAGCCGACCATGAGTACCGACAACGGAACCGGATTCGATTCGCTGACCGCAGTCGCCCTGGCCGCCCCCGATCGGATGGCCGTGATCGATGATCGGCCCGGTGCGCCGGCCCGCACCCTGACCTACCATGAGCTGAACCGGTGTGTGAATCGCATGGCCAACGGGCTGCGCGACGTCGGGATTGAACCCGGCGACAAGATCATGTGGCTGGGCCAGAACTCGATCGAGGTCGTGGCCTTCAGCCATGCCGCCAGGAAGGTGGGCGCGGTGTCCGTGCCCCTCAACTACCGGCTGGCCGACGACGAGTTCGATTTCGTGATCAACAACTCCGACTCCATTCTGATCTACGCCGATGTGGCCTATGCCGACATGCTGCAGCGGCTGCAGACCCGAACCCCGAAGCTGACCAACACCGTGATCTTCGCCGGTCCCGGACCGACCGACCCCGATGGCCGACCGGTCGGTATGCACCCGGGGCAGACGGCCGAGGTCGACTTCCTCGGTGACGAGCAGGAGCCGCCCCCCTCCCCGGCACCGTCCAAGGTCATGATCTACACCTCGGGGACCACCGGGAACCCCAAGGGTGCGGTGCGGAACCCGTCGGCCGGCGGCAGTCAGAACGCCGGACTGGTGGGCCTGCTCGGCTACCGGCCCGACGACGTCTACCTCACCTGCGGGCCGCTGTACCACTCGGGCCCCGGAGCCTTCGCCAACCTGGCCTTCCTCTTGGGCCAGACCGTGGTGGTGCAGCACAAGTTCGATCCCGTGGACTGGCTGCGGCTCATCGACACCTACCGGTGCAGCTCCACCTTCTCGGCTCCGACGCCGATCCGAATGGTGCTCAACCTCGACGACGAGACCAAGGACCGCTACGACGTGTCGTGTATGCGGGTCATGATCGCCAACGCCGCCCCCTGGCCGTTCGCACTCAAGGGGGCCTATGTCGGGTACTTCCCGCCCGACTCGTTGTGGGAGGTCTACGGTTCGACCGAACTCGGCGTCAACACGGTGCTGGCCCCGGGGGACCAGCTGCGCAAGCCGGGCTCATGCGGCAGGCCGGCACCCGAGGTCCAGATTGCGCTGTTCGACGATGATCGCCGACGGGTCACCGAACCCCATGTGCCGGGCGAGGTGTTCATCAAGGCCTCGTCGGTGTTCGACACCTATTACAAGGCCCAGGACCGCTATGACGCCGACGAGCTGGACGGCTGGCACACGGTGGGCGACGTGGCCTACTTCGACGAGGAGGGCTTCTACTACATCTGTGATCGCAAGAGGGACATGATCATCACGGGTGGCATGAACGTGTATCCGGCCGAGGTGGAGGCGGCGTTGGAGCGCCACCACGAGGTCTTCGAGGTGGCAGTGATCGGTGTGCCCTCGGACGAGTGGGGGGAGCGGGTGCTGGCCGTGGTTGTTGCCCATCAGCCGGAGCCGGGCCATCCGGCGCTCACGGTCGACGAATTGGACGAGTTCGCCCACAGCCACCTGGCCGGGTACAAGGCACCGTCGGAGTATCGCTTCGTTGACGAGATCCCCAAGACCGGTTCCAACAAGATCCTGAAGCGGGAGCTGAGGGAGCGCTTCGCCAACCCCGGGGCCTGAGTCCGACGCTCAGCGATGGCTCTCGACCCAGGCCAGAAGTCGGGACTTGGGCCAGGAGTTCACCACCAACTCCCGGGGCGCCCAGCCCCGCTGGGCGGTGAGCACGCCGTACTCCATGCGCCCCAGCTCCGACACGTGGTGGGAGTCGGTGTTGATCACCAGCTTCACCCCTCGGTCGACGGCCCGGCGCACCACGTCGGAGGCGGCGTCGAGGCGTTGCAGGGCGCCGTTGATCTCCAAGGCAACGTCGTTGGCCACAAGGGCGTCCAGCACCTTGTCGGTGTCGAGTTCGATCCCCGGCCGCCGTCCGATGTAGCGACCGGTGAGATGGCCGATGGAGTCGACCGTGGGATCCTCGATGGCGGCGATCAGCCGCCGAGTCTGGTCTTCGATCGACTGGTCGAAGTGGGAGTGAACCGAGGCCACCGTGTACTCGAACAGGGCCCGGAAGTCGGGTTCGTAGTCGAGCCCGCCGGCCGGCCCGATGTTGAGTTCGCAGCCCCAGAGGATGATCATGTCGGGATAGGACGTCTGGATCTCGGCGATCACGTCCCGGTGCTCCAGCATCTCCTCGGCGGTCGAGCCATTGATGGCCAGATCCTCGCCGTGATCGGTGATGGCCAGGTAGTCGAAGCCCTGGGCCGCCGCCTCGGCCACCATGTTGGCCACCGACGAGCGGCCGTCACCGGAACGGTCGGTGTGATAGTGAAGGTCCCCCCTCATGTGGCTGCGCTGGATCAGGTCTGGCAGCTCACCGGAGGTTTCGCCGGTGGCCTCCCGGAGCGGGGGTGGGATGTAGGGAAGGTCGAGGGCCTCGTAGATGGCCTTTTCGGTCCTGGTCGCCACCGGTTCGCCGGCCGCCCCATCCTCGTCCTGTTCGAACAACCCGTACTCGTTGAGCAGCCGGCCTCGGTCCATGGCCCGTTGCCGCAGCTCGATGTTGTGGGCCTTGGACCCGGTGAAGTAGAGGGTGGCAGCCCCGAACTGCGAGGCCTTGACCACCCGGACGTCGACTTGGAGCCCGGTCCGGGTCAGGAAGGATGTCTTGGTGTCGCCCGACAGAACGATGTCGACCGCCTCGGGATGACGGCGCACCGCCTCCATCACCGGCCCCGGCTTCGATGACGCCACCGTGATGTCGATATCGCCGATGGTTTCCGACATACGTCGCAGGCTGCCGCAGTACTGGGCCTTGGACACCTCGTCCATCGCCTCCAGGTCGGCCACAAGACGCTCGGCCAGAGGCAGGGCGTCGGCAATGGGGGTACGGACGTCCTTGCCGGTGAGGCCGAGACGCTCGATGGCTTTGGCGATCTTGGCCTCGCTGGTCGCACCCAGCCCCTTGAGCGTGCGCAGTCGCCGGCCGTCGATGGCGGCCCTGAGCTGCTCCAGGTTCTCGACCCCGAGCTCGGACCGGACCAGCTTGAGGGTCTTGGGCCCCATCCCGGGGATCTTGGAAAGCTCGACGAACTCCGGCGGATACTTGGCTCTCAGCTTCTCGATCTTGTCCACCGTGCCGGTGTCGATCAGCTCCCGGATCTTGGTGGCAGTGGCCTTACCCACCCCGTCGATCCTGGTCAGCTCGGTTGCCGACAGGGCGGTGATGTCACCACCATGTGCTTCCAGGGCCAGCTTGGCTCTCTCGTAGGCCCGGACCTTGAACGACTGGGGGGACTCCTCCTCCAGCGTGGTCAGGGTGATCAGCTCCGAGAGCATGGCCTGGATGTCCCGGTTGGTCGCCATGCCTCAGTGTAGGGTCGGCGGACCACAAGCTCCGGATGTTCGCCGTCAGGCGCAGAACTCGCCGCTCACGCCCCGGGAGCAGAAGAAGGTCCGCTCGATGCTGTCCAGGACGAAGCTCTCACCGCTGGCGGTGGGCATGGCGAAGATGTGGAGCCGGTAGCCGGCCACGGCGTCGTCACCGATACCGATGACGTCGTAGGTGATCTCGCCGAGGTCGTCGACACTGGCCTCCACCGACTGGACCACGTTCGACGGCGGATCGTCGGAGGCGTAGAAGTTGATGATGGGCTGGGCCAGATCGACCATGGTTTCGGCCTCGATGGGAGGGCCGCCGGCGAGGAATTCGGCGGTGGCATCGTCGGTGGCTCCTCCAAAGGCCACGAATCGGCTGCTGACCCAGCCGGTGGCTCCGCCCACCGTCACCTCGTACCAGATCGACTCGGGGAGGCTACGGGCTTGTCCGGTGGCCACCAGATCGTCGGCCGTGGGTTCGGCCGTGGCCACGATGTCGGCGTTGGTGCCGGGCACGGCCCGGATGTTCAGCACATCGTCGTAGGCCACGCCGACCGCGGACAGCACGTCACCGTCGGAAGTGAAACCGTCGAACGGCTCACCCGGCAGGTCGTCGCCGGTGTCGTCATCGGTGGTGTCGTCGTCGCCGGTGTCGTCGTCGGTGGTGTCGTCGTCGCCGGTGTCGTCGTCGCCGGTGTCGTCGTCGGTGGTGTCGTCGTCGGTGGTGTCGCCGGCCGATGTCATGCTGGTGGTGGTGTCGTCGGCCGATGTCGTGCTGGTGGTGGTGTCGTCGGTGGCTTCATCGTCGTCGGATCCGCAGCCGGCGGCGATCAGGGCCAGAGCAAGCAGCAGGGCGATGAGGATCCGGGACACGGTCATCGATCGGCTGGGAGGGCGAGTCGTCATGGACACCGTTTTAGCCCACGCCACGGCGCGTTGGGTTCATGTGGCACGTTCGAGGTCGTCGGCCAGTCGCTCGATGGCGGCCTCGATGGTGGGCCAGATGTCGGAATCGGGATCGATGAGGTTGAAGTGGTCGACGCCGTCCGGAGTGTCGAGGTCGATCCGGTCCCCGCCCGCTCGAACGGCCGCTGCGTAGTCCACGGAAAAGGACTGGGGGACACTGTCGTCGAGGTCCCCGTGGATCACGTACTGGGGAACCCCGAGTGGCAGCAGATGTCGAGGTGAGGCCACCGGCAGTCGGACTCGACGGCGGTCGGGATCGAGTCCGAACAACTCGGCGGTGGCGTGGTTGGACAATCGCTGCTCATCGGCGGCGAGCAGATCGCTGACCGGGGCCAGTGCCACGACTCCTCCGATGTCGGCGGCCGCCGCCCACGGCTGGGCCGCCGCCCACAACGCCAGATGCCCTCCGGCCGAATGGCCGATGAGGATGCGTCGCCGGACCTGTCCCTCGCCGGTCGAAGCGGTCGACATGGTTGACAGTCCCAGCGTCAGCGCCGACTCGATGTCGGAGGCCATGGCGAACCATGGATCGGGGGCTTGGCCGATCCGGCGATACTCGAGGTTCAGCACCGGCCAGCCTCGCTGCGACAGATGACGGGCCATGGGTTCCATCAGTTCGAGGCTGTAGCGGGCTCGCCAGTAGCCGCCGTGGATGAGCACCAGCTCGATCGATCGAGTCCGGCCCACGGCCGGTTCCGGCGACCAGTACTGCAGGAACTGATCGGCATCGTCGCCGTAGCGGTGAATCGTGGCGTCGCTCACGGCCCCAGTGTGCCCCGTCCAGCGGTCGCCGGCTCACCGGCGGATTGGCCATGATCACAGCCGGTCGGTACCGTCTGGCCGGTGCGTCCCAACTACAAGCGGGCAGTAACGGTTGTCTACGTGCTCGGGGTCTTCGTGCAGATCCTCGATGCAACCGTGGTCAATGTGGCCCTTCCCGCCATCGGTGACGACTTCGGTGTTCCGGCCAACGAGGTCGAGTGGGTGGTGCTCGGCTATCTGTTGACCCTGACCATCGGCATCCCGGCCGCAGCCTGGGTGGCCGACCGTTTCGGTTCCAAGCGGGCCTACATGCTGGCGCTGATCGGCTTCGTCATCACCTCCATGCTGTGCGGGTTGGCCCGGTCGCTGGAATGGCTGGTGGTGGCCCGCCTGCTCCAGGGGCTGCCGGCCGGGCTGATCATGCCGGTGGGGGCCGCCATTCTGTACCGGGCCTTCCCCCAGAACGAGCGGGCGGGGGCCGCTGCCGCCGTGGTCGGGGTGGCCGTGGTGGCGCCGTCCATCGGTCCCGTGCTGGGTGGCGTCCTGGTCGACAATCTGTCGTGGCCGTGGATCTTCTTCGTCAACGTGCCCATCGGAATCGTGGCCATCACCCTGGCCTGGCTGTGGCTCGAGGAACACACCGAAGAGGGCACCGGCAAGCTGGACGCCGTGGGATTCGCCCTGGCCGGACTGGGGCTGGCCGGGGTGCTCTTCGCCCTGTCGTCAGGCCCGCGTCAAGGATGGGGGTCGCCACTGATCCTCGGCACCTTGATCGGTGGTCTTGGGTGTTTGGCCTATCTGGTTCGCTATGAACTGGGTCTCGACCGGCCACTGGTCGATCTGCGGCTGCTGGCCGACCGTCACTTCCGGACCGTCAATCTGGTGGGTTTCTCCATGTACGGCGCCTTCCTGTCCCTGGTCTACATCCTGCCCCTCTACCTCCAGGCCTACCGTGACTTCAGCGCCACCGAGTCGGGGACCACCCAGGCACCCCAAGCCATCGGGGTGTTCGTGATGTCGAACCTGTTCGCCCGGCGTTTGTACAAGCGATTCGGGGCGCGGGCCAACCTCTTCTTCGGATCGGTCGCCGCCGGTTCGGTCTCGATCCTGTTCGCCTTCGTCGGCGATGACACCGGCTTGTGGATCATGCGGCTCGGCACCTTCGCCCGGGGACTGGTCATCGGCACCATGTTCGTCACCATCCAGACCGCGGCCTATGCCACCATGTCGCTGGCCCAGACCGGGCGGGCGGTGTCGATCTTCACCACCCAGCGCCAGATGGCCTCGGCGGTGGGGACGGCCCTCGTGGCCACCATCCTGACCTCGGCCCTGCGCCTCGATCTCGGGCTCGACGCCTACCGCATCGCCTTCCTGGTCAGCGGCGCCATGTTCATACCGTCGGCCCTGTGGGCGTTGAGGATCAATGAGGCCGACGTGGCCGCCACCCGGGAGTGATACCCCCTCCTGTTCTCGCCGCCCGCTTCTCGAACTTTGAGCCTCGGCCGACCCCCAACCCGTGAACTTTGAGCCTCCAACGACCCATGAGTGGGTCGCCGGAGGCTCAAAGTTCGAGAAGGGTGGAAAGGGGGGTGCGACTAGTTCGCCCCGGCGTCGCCTCCACCCCGCCGAGTCGGTTCGGCCGCGGCCAGGATGTTGCCGTCGGGCAGGAACTCGAGCCCGGTGGCCGCCCCGATCTCGGCCGTGTCGCTGAACACGTGACCCTTGGCCTCCAGACCGGCACCCAGCGTGGCCCGGAAGTCGGGTTCGGCTCCTACCGTGGAGGTGTTGCGCTGGGTGGCTCGGGGAGCGGCGATGGCCTCGGGCAGGCTCAAGCCGGCGTCGATGCGGTTGACCAGCACCTCGGCCACGGTGGTGATGATGGTCGAGCCACCGGGTGAGCCGACGGCCAGGAACGGTTCCCCGCCGTCGAGCACGATGGTCGGGCTCATCGAGCTGCGGGGCCGCTTGCCCGGCTGGGGCAGGTTGGGTCCGTCGCCGGTGGAGTTGAAGTCGGTCAGCTCGTTGTTGAGCAGGAAGCCCCGTCCCGGCACCACGATGCCGCTACCTCCGGTGGCCTCGATGGTCAGGGTGTAGGACACGACGTTGCCCCACTTGTCGGCGGTGACCAGGTGGGTGGTGGAGTTCCCGGCCGGGCCCGCCACCGCGTCGGGGTCGGGCACGCACAGCGCGTTGCCGTCGAACGGGCACGGATCGCCGGGTGCCACCGGCTTGAGCGCGCCGCGGTCGCGGATCGATGGTGTCGGCCCGCACGTCGGCGAAGGCCTGGGACAACAATCCGGCGGTGGGCACGTAGTTGTACCGGTCGTCACCGATGTAGGCATTGCGGTCGGCGAAGGCGGTGGCCGTTGCCTCCAGCAGCAGATGCCAGCGGTCGACATCGGACGCCGAACTCAGGTCGAAGGTGTCGAGGATGTTGAGGGCCTCGCCGACGGTGATGCCACCGGACGAGGGCGGGCCCATGCCGTAGACCTCGTAGCCCCGATACTCGTTCACGGTCGGCTCGGGCCGCAGCACATCGTAGGAGGCCAGGTCGCCGGTGGTCATCAGACCGGGACGTACCGTGAACGGAGGCTGGGCCACAGTGGGCGGGTTCTGCACCGTGTCGGCGATGTCGGCCGCCAGCTCACCGGTGTAGAAGCCGTCGAAGCCCTTCCGCTGCAGCAGGTGATAGGTGCGGGCCAGGTCGGGATTGCGGAACCGGGAACCGACGGCCGGGACCTCACCGCCGGGCAGGAACAGCTCGCTGGTCGAGGTGAAGGCGCTGAACCGGGCCTGGTTGCTCAGGGTCTGGTCGGCGAAGGTCTCGTCGACGATGAACCCCTTCTGGGCCACCACCCGGCCCGGCTGCAGGGCCTGGGCCAGTGAGATCGTGCCGTAGTCCTCCAGCGCCCGGACCCAGGTGGCGAAGGTGCCGGGCACGCCGACGGCCAAACCGCTGGTGATGCGTTCAGGGAAGAACGGGATGGGCACCCCGTTCTCCAGGAAGACGTCCTCGTCGAAGTCCGGATCGTCGGGAGCCTCCTCCCGCCCGTCGATGGTGACCACTCGATCCTCTTCGGCCGAATAGATGACCATGAAGCCGCCGCCGCCGATACCGGCCGAGAACGGGTCGGTCACCCCCAGCACGGCTGCGGTGGCCACTGCAGCATCGATGGCGTTGCCGCCTCGACGCAGTACAGCCAGGCCGGCATCGGTGGCCAGAGGATCGACCGATGCCACCGCCCCACCGTCTCCGATGGCCACGGCTTGCTTGTCGGGCTCCTTGGGAACAGCCGATGCCGGTGTCGGGGCGACCAGCCCCAGAAGGGTGACGATGGCAATCAGGGCCACAGCCAGCCGGTGGTTCAGTACTCGACGCATAAAAGGTCCCGCTTTCGTATATCCACCTACGCCAAATGCCCGACCGATCCTAGTCGGGGGTCCCCGACCGGTCCAGCAGGCGACCTCGGCTGCGCCCGTCAGCGAACGTTGCCTGGCACCGCCGATGATCACTTGGACGAGGTGCGGGTCAGGGTGATGACCGGCTCATGGCGTGCCCCTTCATCCCCCGGGTGGGACTCCGCCGGTGACGGAGCCTGCACCGTACGTTGGTCAACCGGCGGGAGTGGCGCCGAGATGATACAACCTCGGAGATCCCGGTCGTGGTCCCGGCTTCAGTCTTTGGTGGGAAGTGGGGTGTCGAGAAAGGCGCACACCGACCGCAACGCTTCGGTCACGAACTGTTCGTCGTCGTAGCCGGCCAACTTGGGCTGGCGATTGCCGACTCCGGCGTGGGGTTCGACCCGCCGCTCGATCATGGCCGACAGTTGTTCCAACACGAAGGCCACCGCCAACTCGGGATGGGGATGACCGATCTCCTCCTGACGGGCCAACAGCAGGCTCGACAAACCGATTTCACTTTGGCGTTCGGCGGCGTCGAACCGCTCGCGGGTCAACCGGTTGATGTCGGTCAACCCCCGGCCGATCGATCGCAGCCGTCGTTGTTCCCGACCGGTGGACAACGAGAACCGAATGTAGCCCTCGAGGATGTCGCCCAGGTTGGCCCCGGCCCAGCGGCCCGGGTCGACGAGGGCGATCACGGTGGCCAGTGTCTCCTCGGCGACGCGGTCGAAGACAGCGTTGACCATTGACTGCTTGTCCTCGAAGTATCGGTAGATGGTGCTGACCGAGCTACCGGCCCTCTTGGCCACGTCGGCCACCGTTGTGGCCGCCACCCCGTTCTGGAAGATCAGGTCCTGGGCGGCGTCGAGCATGGCAGCCTGACTCCTGAGGGCCTGGACGCGGCGCTCCGGGCTGAACCACCCCAGGTCGGGACCACGGCGTTTGTCGGTCATGTTTGAATCGTAGTCGGCGACCATCGACGGCGGTCATCCCCGGCGATGGGCCTGCTCGCTCAGGAGCCGAAGGTGACGGCCGTTGCGATGATCGCTCAATGCCATTTGCAGGGCTCGCAGGGTCGGGCTCATGGCCACCACGAACACCGCGGTGGCCGGGCCGATGTCGCCGCCCAGGGCCACGCCGGCGACCACCACCGAGACCTCGACCCCGGTTCGGACGTGGAACGGGTTCAGACCACGTTGGGCCCCGGCCCGCATGAGCAGCTCGAACGCCCCACCCGATAGTCCGGCATGGAGGATCAGGCTGATGGCGGTGGCGATGGCCAACGTCCCCAGCACCACGAAACCGATCCGGACCGCCAGAACGTCGGGGGAGCGGATCAGATGGATGAAGGTGTCGACGGCGATGCCGTTGGCCACGATGTAGGCCAGGGCCGACGGTCTGGGCCGCTGGCCTAGCATGGTGGCAACCACGAACAGCAGTCCGGTGAACAGCCAACCGGCCTGGCCCAGCGACACCCCTAGTCGATCCCGAAGGGCCGTCAGCAGCACGTCATAGGCCGGCACCCCGAGGTTGGCCCGGACGAAAAGCGACACGCCGAGGCCGATCAGGCTGGAGCCGAGCAACAGGGTGGCGATCCGCCTGGCTCCGGTCCGGGTGGTGGGGGTGTCGATCTGGTCGGAGACGTGGCGGCCGGCGGCGATGACGCCGTCTCGGGAGAGACCGAGGAACCACCGGGTGGAGGCCACGGTGGCCCGCCCGGCGGCCTTGGTCGTCTCGGCCGTTGCCTGGGCTTTGGTTTGAACGGATTCCTTGGCCGCAGGAGCACGATCGGTGACGGTGCTCGTCACCGTTGCTTCCACCGTGTTCTTGACGCGCATAAGAGGGCTCACTTGGCTAGTCAACGGCACGTTTTTCCGAAACACGAGGGGACATCGACGTGCAGGTGTCACATCTCGACCCGAGGAAGAAACGGCTGCCGATCGTGGCCGGCGGGTGGATTCCGGTTGGGGTCCGCCGCACTTCCAGGCAGGAGTATTACGGGGTGAGCAGGACCTTGCCCGAGGTCTGGCGGCCCTCGAGCATCTCGTGGGCCTTGGCCGCCTCCTCGAGCGGTGTCCGGGTGCCGATACGCACCTTCAGCTTGCCGTCGCCGATCCAGGAGAAGAGCTCGTCGGCCCGAGCCATCAGCTCCGATCGGTCGGCGATGTAGTGGAACAGGCTGGGACGGGTCAGGAACAGCGACGGGGCCAGTTCCAGCGGGCTGATGGGCTCGGGCGGCCCGGAGGCGTTGCCGAAGATGGCCATCATGCCCCTGGGTTTCAACAGATCGAGCCCGCGACGGAAGGTGGATTGGCCCACGCCGTCATACACCACGTCGATCGCCCGTTCTCCGGCGATGCTCTCCACCTCCTCGCCGAAATCGACGTCGCGATAGAGGATGACGTGATCGGCCCCGGCCCGCAGGGCAAGATCGGCCTTCTCGCCGCTGCCCACGGTGGTGAAGACCGTCGCCCCCTTGAGCTTGGCCATCTGAATGAGCAGCAACCCGACGCCGCCGGCGCCGGCATGGATCAGGCACTTCTGGCCTGCGGCCAAGCGATGGGTGTCGGTGACCAGATAGTGGGCCGTCATGCCTTGGAGCATCACGGCCGCCGCCGTCTCCATACCGACGTTGGCCGGCACCGGCACCACGGTGTCGGCCGGCATGGCCACCAGTTCGGCGTAGCTACCCAGGTTCGAGGTCCAGGCCACGGTGTCGCCGACCGATACCGAGTCCACCCCGGCGCCCACGGCCACCACGGTGCCCGCCCCCTCCATCCCCGGAGTGAACGGTAGGGGTACCTCGTACAGGCCGCTTCGGTGATAGGTATCGATGTAGTTGAGACCGGCGGCGCCGACCTCGACCACCACCTGACCCTCCGCCGGGGTGGGATCGGGGACCTCGCTCCACACCAAGACGTCGGGCCCACCGGTCTCCGTTACCTGAATAGCCTTCATGGCCGGTCATGGTAGTCGGGGCCACCGGCCGTTATCGGGTCGAGGGCCCACGACCTGATTGCGGGTGGGTGCAGGGGTGGATTCAGGCCAACTCGTCGGTCAGGGGCTTGGCCAACTTGATGGTCTCGACCCTATCGGGGTTCAGCACGGCGGTCAGACCGGTGTCCCAGTCGGGTAGGGCCCAGGCCAGGCCATCGTGCCCCAGCATCCAGAACCGATCGAAGGTCGATAGGAAGGCCCGGTCGTGGGACACCGCCACCACGGTGCCCTCGAAGGTCTCGAGGGCCGACTCCAGAGCCTGGGCCGAGTCGATGTCCAGGTTGTCGGTCGGTTCGTCCAGCAGGAGCAGGTTGTGGCCGTCCAGCTCCAGACAGAGGACCTCGAGCCGGGCCTTCTGTCCCCCCGACAGGGTTTCGTAGGGTTGCCGCTCGGTGGCCGACAGGCCGTAGCGCCCCAGCGCCTGCATCGATCGCTCGTAGTTGCCGGTCCGTTCCATCACCGGTTCGATGACGCTGCGACCGAGAAACCCCGGGTTGTCATTGATCTGGGTGAACAGCCCGGGTCGAACCCGAGCCCCCAACTTGACCACCCCGCCATGATCGACCGACTCGGCGGCCAACAGCCGAAGCAGGTGGGTCTTGCCTGAACCGTTGGGCCCGATCAGTCCCAGGCGTTCGCCGAAGTACACCTCGGCGCTGAATGGGAACAGCAGGTCGGGCAGTTCCGCCGACAGCAACGAGACCACTCGCCGCCCCGAGTCGCCACCCCGGAGTCGCATGGCGACCCTCTGTTCCGGGGCCGGCGGCGGTGGCGGTCCGGCATCGACGAAGCGCTGCCATCGGGACTCGGCGGCCTTGGCCCGGGCCGCCATGTCGGGGCTGATCGATGCCCGCTGTTTCATGATCTTGTAGTGCCTGAACAGCCGGCGTTCCTCGTCCTTCCAACGTTGCAGGGCGTCGCCCAGCCGGCGTTGCCGAGCCTGCCGGGCCGCCGGGTAGGTGGCGTAGGATTCGCCGTGGACCCAGGCGCCGAACGCCTCCAGGGTCACCACCCGGTTGGTGGCGGTGGCCAGTAGCTCCCGGTCATGGGAGATCATCAGCACGGTCTTGGGGCTGGAGCGGACGGTGGTCTCCAGCCACCGTTTGGCCGGCACGTCCAGGTAGTTGTCGGGCTCGTCCAACAGCAGCACCTTGGCGTCGGAGTTGAACAGCAGGTCGAGCACGATCTGTTTCCGCTCGCCTCCCGACAGTCCGGTGGTGAGTCGATCTCCCACGGTGTCGAGGCCGGCGCCCACCACCCGAGTCAGGGTTGCGTCCCAGCGGGCCTCGGCCTGGTAGCCGCCGCAGTCCGACCATTCGCCGATTGCTTGGGCCAGGGCCATAGCCGCCTCGGAGTCGGCCGGGTTGTCGGCGGCCCGCCGTTCGGCCGTCACCAGCCGGCGCCCCACCGAGCGCACCGGTTCGGACGAGCAGTCGAGCAGCATCTCCCGCACCGTCGGCCGGCCGGCCGATCGGTCGGGGTGGGGCTCGGCTCCGGCATCGAGGTCGCCGTAACCGACCCCCACGTCCTGAGCCATGTAGCGAACCTCGCCGCCTACGGTGGCGTCGCCGTCGGCCGGGGGGAGCTCACCGGCCAGGATTCGCATGAGTGTGGTCTTTCCCACCCCGTTGTCGCCGATCAGGGCGGCGTGAGTGCCCGGCGGGATCGAGAACGACACCTCGGCGAACAGGGTGGTTCCGCCGGGGTGGGCGTACTCGAGGTTGGACACCGAGATGTGGGCCACCAACCGAGCCTACTCAGCGGTCTATGGTGGCGTCGGGGAATACCTCCCCGACCACGCGTCCTCGTCTCCGGCCGATACGGCGAGCAACCCGGCTCTCAACCGCAGGCCGGAAATGAACCGTCGATGGCCGACAGCTCGACAGAAGGGACATGAACCTTCAGAGCGTGCGTTGTCGTGTCGGCCTGCTGATGGTATCGGCGGTGGCCATGATGGGCCTCTCGGCCTGCGACTATGTCGAGATCAACGGAATCGGTACCCGGACCCCGGACGACGTGAACCCTCCTCAGAACGACGTCGTCTTCTTCGACGGCTGCGAGCCCGACGCTCTCAACCGGTGGCGGGCCCGGGGCGAGATCGTCAACAACACCGATCGGGTCGTTAGCTACGAGGTCGTGGTCGCTTTCGACGAGGGCGACCTTCGGCTCGACCAGCGGAGCGAATGGCTTCGTGACGTCAGCCCCGGCCGGCGGGCCGCACTGAACCGGGCCTGGTGGGTGGACGAAGCCGAGCGGGTCGACGGCTGCCGGCTTCTGGTCATCAACCGCTTCGGCTAGGGTCCACTGCCGCCGGCGGCGCCGATCGGCGCGTCCAACGGCTTCTGCTGCCGCCCCCGACCCCGCTCGAGTCTCAGGAGTCGATGCAGCGCAGGGCCCAGGCTCCCAGGAACGGCCCCGGCGCCAGCATGGCGAAGGCCCACCACCAGCCCAGCGAATCCCGGACCAGGGGCACCAGCCAGATGGTGGCGACGGTGAGCAGGAAACCGGTGGCCAGTTGCATGGTCAGGGCGGTACCGACATAGGCTTGGTCGGCCCGCTCACTGACGATGGCCGAGAACTGGGCCGAATCGGCGACCACCGTGAAGCCCCAGCCCAGCACCACCACGACAACCAGCCAGAACGGCAGGCCACTCCAGCCCACCACCAGTGCGGCCGAACCGGAGGCGACCATGACCGACATAGCCGAGCGGCGCTTACCCACCCGATCGCCGGCTACCCCGGCGGCGATGGCCCCCGCCGCACCGATGGCGATGGCGGCGAAGGCCAGGACCGGGGCGTTGGTCGACGTGCCGGTCCGGTCGGCGGCGTCGGCCAGAAAGGCGGCGATCCAGGCCCACATGGCGTACAACTCCCACATGTGGCCGAAGTAGCCGGCCGAGGCGAGGGCCACCGCCCGATCAGCCATAACCCGTGGTACCTGCGACACCCGGAACGGGGTGCGGGGGAAGGGATAGGGTCCCTCGATCCCGGCCAGAAGGATGATGATGGCGCCGACGGTGGTGAGCAGCGACGTGGTGTACATGACGGTGGAACGATCGGCTCCTCCCAGGCCGTTGACCAGGTGGGGGGCGGCCGAGCCCACGGTGAGGGCGGCGATCATCACTCCCATGGCCATGCCCCGGCCCCGCCGGAACCAGGTGGCGATGAGCTTGAGCGCAGGGGGATAGACGCCGGCCAGGAATGCTCCGGTCAGGAACCGAAGGACCACGGCCGATCCGTAGCCGTCGACGGGAATGACCAGGGCGTTGGTTACGGCCGCGGCCACCGCCGACGTGGCGATGAACCATCGAAGCGGGAGGCGATCGGCCAGCCCGGTCACGGCCGACACCACGGCCCCGGCCACAAAACCAAGCTGCAGCACCACGATGAGGATCGACGCCTGGTTGGTGCTCAGCTCCCATCGGTCCCGCAGCTCGGGCAGGACCGCGGATGTCGAGAACCAGGTGGTCATGGCCAGCATCGTGCCCGTGGCCAGAACGGCCAGCCGATTCAGATCCTCCCCGATCTCCGCCATCGATCGGCCCGGTTGAGGCAGACGTGGGGGAGTCGAGGTCTCCGGAGGCACCGAGGTCACAGTGACACCAACCGTAGACCCCGGTGTCTCCATTCCGCCTCCTGGATTGATGGTCGCAGGTCGAGGTTCATGCCATTCCCCGGGTCCGGCCCCGGCCCGGGCCTATTCAGACGCGGTGTCGGCGGCCGCCAACACGGTGGCCCGTGCGGCGTCGAGGCGGGCCGTCAACCTTTGCAGTCGGCAGGCCCGGTCCAGCAGCTCGGCCACAGGGAGGCAGGCGGGGTCGGTTGCCACCATGGCATCGAGAGCGGTCTCCAACAGCGTCAGATCGTCGCTGTGAGCTTCTGGTGGCAACCCGCCGTCGGTCATGCTTCAATTATAGCAAACACATGTTCGACACACAAGCAATTAGATCACTATTCGCAAATAGATCTGTCGGTTCGTGTTCGTTGGGCGTGTGGGCGTCTGACCGGGCCGGAACGGTCGACGTGTGGAGGCGTGACTCGCCGATGGCCGGCTCTCGAACCTGAACCCAGAACCCGGCACGCAAACCACCACAACCATCAACGCCACACAGCCAACCGACCGACCCGGCCCAGCGTGATCCCTCACCCCACGGGATCTCCAGCCCCTTGGAGCCAATCATCTAGGGTTGGACCGTGATCGACATGGCCCTCATCGCGGCAGGGATCGGCCTGATCGCCGTCGCCCTGGCCGATCTCATCAACACCCTGGTCTCGACCTCGACCTCGCCGGCCCGCTGGTGGCCGACGCGGCTGATCGGACGATCAACCTTCGTGGCGCTCCGATCGGTGGCCCGCAGGCTGCCCGAGAACAGCCACGCCCGGGAGCGGATGATGGCGGCCTTCGCCCCCCTGCTGGTCATCCTGCTGCTGGCCACCTGGGCCGTGTTGCAGATCATGGGTTTCGCCCTTGTCTGGTTTACCCTCGACGACATCGACGCCATAGGCGGATTCGGTGATTCGCTCTACTTCTCCGGTGTCGTCTACTTCACCGTCGGCTTCGGTGAGATCGTGCCGGTCGAGGCCGTACCCCGGGCCGGCGCACTCATCGAGGCGTTCTTCGGCGTGATCACCATGGCTCTGGTCATCGGCTACCTGCCCACGCTGTATGCCGCCTACTCCGACCGGGAACGCCGGCTCATCACCCTGGACGCCGGTGGCACGGAACGCATCACGCCGACCGAGCTGGTCATGGCCTGGGCCCCCGACGCCGACCCCAAGAAGATCGACGCCGAGTTCGGGAAGTGGGAGGAGTGGGCCGCCGGCATTCTCGAAACCCACTCCACCGTGCCGCTGCTGGTGCTGTTCCGGTCCCATGACCGCCGCCAGAATTGGGTAACGGCTTTGGGGCTGCTGTGCGACGCCGCCCTCCACGCCCAGATGATCATGGGGTGCGACCGATGGCAACGCCTTCTGGTTCCTTCGTCGGGCCGAGGCCATCTTCCGAGAGGTGACCCAGGGCTACGATCTCGCTCCCTACGAACGGGCAATGCAGAACGGGCGCAACCCCGAGATGTTCCGTGGGTTGTACGACCGGCTGTCGGCTCACGGCTTCGAGCTCCGCCCCTACGAGGAGGCCGCCGAGTACACCCGCCAGGCCCGGATGGTGTTCGCCCCCGCCCTCGAGTTCCTGATCGACGACCTGCTTTGCCCCCGCGGCTTCTGGCCCCTCGATTCCACGGTCGTCGCCTGGTCGAGTGACCACGCCATCCCCCGCTACGGCGAATGGGAGCGGCAGGAGGAGCACGGCTGAGTGGCGGCCAACGATGAACACACTTGAACGAGTCTTCCTGGCCATCGACTGTGATGCGGAAACCAGCGCGGCCCAGGTCGCCCAGCTGAACGCCACCTTCCCCCACGGATCACTTCCGGGCAAGCCGACCCCGCCGGCCAACTGGCACGTCACGCTGCGCTGGATCGGGAACGTCGACGAGGTGACCCTCGATTGCCTGATGGCCGAACTCGATCAGGATGACCTCGGGTCGCGGTTCCGCCTGACGCTGGCCGGGCTCGGTGCCTTCCCCAACCCGACGCGGGCCGGTGTGCTGTGGCGGGCCGTCGACGACACCGAGGGCCGGGTGGGGGCTCTGGCCGAGCAAGTGGAGGACGTGTGTCGGGATCAAGGCCTGCAGGCCGAGGAACGACCATATGTACCCCATCTCACGCTGTCCCTGCTGCGACCCCGGCGTGACCTGAGCGAGATGATCCGCACCGAGCTGCACCCGCTACCCATGCCGGTCACCGCCATCACCGTCTTCCGGTCGGTGCCCGGTCGACGCCATTCCGGCTATGAGGTGCTCGAAGTCGTCGAGCTGGGCTGAGCCGGGCCATGGTGACGTTCCGATTCAGTGATGGTCACCCGAGTGATCGAGACGGTCGGCCGCTTCCATGTGGCGGTCGGCCACAGTACCGTCCTCGCCGGGTTCCGGTACCCGTTCACCGGAGGCGGTTTCGATGGTGTCGGATTCGGGAGCGACCTCGTGTCCCTGACCCTCGAGCTCGTCGTCAAGGGTGGCGCCCTCAGCGTCGGGTGATGGAGTCGGTGAAGTCGATGGCAAGATCATGACGTCGATCTACCCTGGTGGCACGATGGCAAACCGGGGGTGGTTCGTCGAATCCGATCGAGGATCGCCCCATCGCCACCGACCAGGGTTAGCAGGGCGCCGGCTCGGATCCCGGCTTATTTCGAGACTTGTGGTCTTGATAGTGAAATACGATACCACTAGTCTTTAAATACTGCTAGTCTTGATTTCGACGAACTGCGGTCGTAGCGTGGTGGCATGCCGAGAGGTCGAACCAGAGACGAGGACGCTCACCGGCGGATCCTCGAGGCCACGTTCGAGCTCGTCGGCGCCAACGGCCCGGGCCGGGTGACCGTCAACTCCATCGCCGACACGGCCAAGGTGGCCAAGCAGACCATTTACCGGTGGTGGCCGTCGCGTACCGCGGTCATTCTCGATGCCCTGGTCGAGGGCACGATGCGGGCCACTCCGTTCGCCGAGTCCGACGACGTCCGGGCCGACTTCGAGCTCCATCTTCGAAGCGTGATCAGGCTGTTCAATTCGCCGACCGGGCTCATCATCCGGGAGCTTGTGGCCCAAGCCCAGTCCGACCCCGACATCGCGGCCGAGTTCCGCTCCCGCTTCTGGGGGCCCAGACGGCAGCTGTCCCTGGCACGGCTACAACGCGGCGTTGCCCTGGGTCAGATTCGTGACGACATCGACTTCGAACTCGTACTGGACGCCGTCTATGGACCACTCTGGACCCGGCTTCTGATCGGTCACCGGCCCATGCGGGCCGGCGACGCAGCGCGGATCGTCGAGGCACTCTGGCACGGCATCGGTGCCCGGCAGTAGGGTGGGCGGTCCGCCCAACCGACGAGAGGACCATGACGCCATGAAGCCGGAAACCGTCGCCCGCTGGGACGCCCTGGAAGACCGGGTGCCGTCAGGTGCCCTGGTGGCAGATGTCGACCTGGTCGTGGTCCGCTACGACGACGAGGTGTCGGTGCTCTACGGCCGGTGCCTGCATCGAGGTGCGCTCATGGCCGACGGCGAGGTGGTGGGCGACGACCTGATCTGCGGGCTGCACGGCTGGGACTACTGCTACCGCACCGGAATCAGTTCGTACGACAACAGTGAGCGGCTCCACCGGTTCACGTCGTGGATCGAGGACGGATCGGTCATGGTCGATGCCGATGAGATCGCCGACTGGGAGCGGGAGAACCCTCAGCCCTATGACCGCGACGCCTACCTCGGGACCTACCAGGATCCCCACGGCACCGCTGACGAGCCCCATGTGGGTGACATCCAGACGCTGGCTCGGGACGGATTGGACAAGGTGGGCCACCACGGTCAGGTGGCGGCCATGGGGGTGCCCCGAGATCGGCTTCCCCTCTGGGATGACATCCAGTTGGTGACGGCCCAGCTGGCTCGGCGGCCGCTACTCGATGACCACGAGGTCGAGACCGCGGTGACCATCGGGCCCCGAGCGGCCAAGCCGCTGCAGCTCGACATCCCCATCCTGGTTTCCGACATGAGCTTCGGGGCCCTGTCCCAGGAGGCGAAACAGGCCTTGGCCGCCGGGGCCGAGCAGGCGGGGACCGCCATCTGTTCCGGTGAGGGCGGCATGCTTCCTGAGGAGCACGACGCCAGCTCCCGCTACCTCTACGAGCTGGCATCGGGCCGCTTCGGCTGGGAACTGGACAAGGTGACCGACGTCCAGGGCTTCCATTTCAAGTTCGGTCAGGGGGCCAAAACCGGGACCGGGGGCCACCTCCCGGGCAACAAGGTAGAGGGTAGGATCGCCGAGGTCCGGGATCTCGAGCCGGGAACACCGGCGGTCTCACCGGCGACCTTCACCGACCTCACCGAACCCGACGACTACCGCCGCCTGGCCGACGAGGTGCGGGAGGTGTCGGGTGGCATACCCATCGGGGCCAAGCTGTCGGCCCAGCGCATCGAGGATGATCTGGACGCCGCCCTGGCCATCGGGGTCGACTACGTCATCGTCGATGGTCGAGGCGGCGGAACCGGAGCCGCCCCCCTGCTGTTCCGGGAGAACATCTCGGTGCCCACCATCCCGGCCCTGGCCCGGGCTCGGCGCCACCTCGACCGCCATGGTCCCGATGTCACGCTGATCATCACCGGTGGGCTGCGAACCCCGGCCGATTTCGCCAAGGCATTGGCCCTGGGGGCCGATGCGGTGGCCGTGGCCAACTCGGCCATGCAGGCCATCGGCTGTCTGGGGATGCGGGCCTGTCACACCAACAACTGCCCGGTCGGGATCGCCACCCAGAAACAACATCTCCGGGATCGTCTCGACATCGAGGAGTCGGGGATCCGCCTGACCCGATTCCTCCAATCGGCCACCGAGCTGATGGTGGTCCTGGCCCGGGCCTGCGGCCGGGAGCGCTTGAGCGACTTCGACCTGTCCGACCTGACCACCTTCGACCGGGAACTGACCCATCTGGCCGGGGTTCCCTACGGCGGCCTGGCACCGTGAATCGGGAGCCGGGACCACCCGCAACCGTGAACCTCCAGCCATCAAGGAGCGCAAAGCGATGACCACGCCAGGCGGACCGACCGCGGAGAAGCCCGACGTCGGCTCGGACCACAGTTGGCACAAGATCCTCGAGCCCGACCGGCTGGGCGAGGGCCGCGTCACCACCGTGACCGTCGGGGTGCGAAGCCTGGCCGTGACCCGTCACGAGGGCACCTACGGTTGCCTCGACAATGCCTGCCCCCATCAGGGCGGGCCGCTGGGTGAAGGGTCGATCGAGAACGGCTGGCTGCGGTGCCCGTGGCACGGCTACGACTATTCCCCCGTCGACGGCCGCCCGCCCGAAGGGTTCGACGACGCTCCCGCTTGTTTCCCGATCGAGGAGCGGGTCGACGGGGTGTATGTCGCCCTTCCCCCGGAGCCGGAGCCGGCCCGAACCGTGTCCGACGTGCTGGTCGAGACCCTTACCAACTGGGGTCTCACCCACGTGTTCGGCATGGTCGGCCATTCCAATCTCGGGTTCGCCGAGGCCATGCGCCGGGCCGAGGAGCGGGGCGAGCTGACCTACATCGGGATCCGGCACGAGGGGGCGGCCGCCTTCGCCGCCAGTGCGTTCGGCAAGCTCACGGGATCACCGGCGGCCTGCTTCGGTATCGCCGGGCCCGGTTCGACCAACCTGTTGACCGGATTGTACGACGCCAAGGAGGATCGGGCCCCCGTGCTGGCCATATCCGGCCAGGTGCCGTCCTCGGTCAAGGGTCGGGGGGCGTTCCAGGACACCGATCTGGAAGCGGCGTTCGCCGGCGTGGCCCGGTTCTCGGAGACGGTCCAGGCCGGCTCCGATCACGCCGAGCTGGCCTCCCTGGCCATGAAGACGGCCCTGGTCGAACGGGACGTGGCCCACCTCATCCTTCCCGACGAGGTCCAGGTTCGGAAGGCCGGCGACACCCCGGCCGGGGAGCCCTCGGGTCGGGTCGGTGATCGCCGCATCGTGCCTCCGGCCGAGGCCCTGGCCGGGGCCGAGGCTCGTATCCGGGAGGCTCGGCGGCCGCTGATCATCGTGGGCAACGGGGCCCGGGGTCAGATGGAGTCCGTGCTGGGGTTGGCCGAACGGCTTGGGGCGCCGGTGGCCACCACCTTCAAGGCCAAGGGTCTGGTGGCCGACGACCACCCGCTGGGTTGCGGTGTGCTCGGCCGATCGGGAACACCGATTGCCAGTTGGTTCATGAACGAGAGCGACCTCATCGTGGTCTTCGGGGCCAGCTTCGCCAACCACACCGGCATCGCCCCCTACAAGCCCCTGATCCAAATCGATCACGATCCCATGGCTCTCGGTCGATTCCACCCGGTCGACGTGCCGGTCCAAGGGCATGTGGCCACCACGGCCCGACTGCTGACCGAGATGCTGGCCGACCATGAGCCGGCCGCCGACCCGAGCGCCGAGGTGGCCGAACGATGGTCGATCTGGCGTCGGGAAAAGCAGGGGCGGGTCGCCGACGACGCCGGCCGGGGCCTGGGTGCCGCGGCCGTGATGGCGGCACTGACCCGGACCGTGGCCGACGATGCCGCCATCGCCGTCGACGTCGGCAACAACACCTACAGCTTCGGTCGATACTTCGAGGCATCGGGCTCCCAGGATCTGGTCATGTCGGGCTACCTCGGCTCGATCGGTTTCGCCTTCCCGGCCGCCATGGGGTTGTGGGCCGCAGTGGGTGGTGCCAGGCAGGTTGTCAGTGTCAGCGGCGACGGAGGGTTCGGTCAATACGCCATGGAGCTGACCACGGCGGTCAAGTACGGTATGAACATCACCCACGTGCTGTTGAACAACGGTGAGTTGGGCAAGATCTCCAAGGAACAGCGGGCCGGCCACTGGCCGGTCTGGAAGACCGACCTTCACAACCCCGACTTCGCCCAGTTCGCCCGGCTGTGCGGGGCCCACGGAGCCCGGGTCACCGAGGCCGATGATCTTGACACCACCCTGATCGAGGCGCTGGCCCACCCCGGGCCGGCTCTGGTCGACATCATCACCGATCCGCTGTTGGTGTGAGCCCGCTCCGCTGCTGGGCGAAACGACGATCGCCAGACTCAATCGAAGGAGGGCCGATGGAGGCCAATCGTTCCCAGACGGCCGGTACGCTCGGCCGGCTCGCCACCGATGCCGGAACAAGCCCGGGGCAACCCGATCCGGATCATCCCGCCACGCCCGACCGTCCGGACCGGGACGTGCCCGAACCGCAGGTGCCCAACGATCCGCCCGAGCCGCTGGTACCCAACGATCCGCCCGAGCCTCAGGTGCCCAACGATCCTCGGGAGCCGTTGGCTCCGGACATCCCCGAGCCGTTGGTGCCCGACGATCCGCCGGAGCGCCCCATCATCTGATCGCCAATCCGGACGGTGAAGGACGTTCGAGGCGGCGAACAGGTCCACCCGGCGGAGTCAGCGCATCGTGGCCGCCTGCTCCTCGGTACGCGCCTTGATACGGTCCAACCGGCTGAGCACCTGCGTGTTGAAGCCTTTCTCGAAGAGCCGGTCCATGACGCGCTGCCATCGGGGGGGGGGATCCTGCTCCGCAGCGACCAGGAGCAGTCGTGTCCCACCGTCCTCGGGTTCGAACGTCCACGTCCCATGGCGCGGGACACGGGGTCCTGGTCGTAGATCCTGCGAGGATCGCAGCAGTATTCGAAGACGAATGGGCGGGAGCGTCGATGAACACGGTGTAGTCGTCTGCGGGTGTGGAGCTGGTCATCGCCTGGTCCTTCCGCGCTCCGCTCTTCTACCCCGATCGACCCGCCGTGGACCGCGACGTTCTCGGACCGGAATAGGAGTACGCTCGCCCTCGTCCCGTAGAAGCTGACTATCCGATAGGAGTCGGGCGTGGAGATCGAGACACTGTTCGGACTTCCGGCCCACCCGTTGGTGGTCCATGGCGCCGTGGTATTGGTTCCTCTGGCCGCGGTGGGTCTCATCATCGTCGCCGCCATCCGCCACGGCCGCCGGTGGTACGCCCCGGTGGTGCTGGCGTTCTCAATCGGGGCCCTGGCCGCGGTTGCGCTGGCCCAGGGGTCCGGCGAGCAGCTGGAGGAGAAGGTGGTCGAAACCGACTTGGTGGAGGAGCACACCGGCATGGGTGAATCGGTGCTGCCGTGGGCGGTGGCCGTGACCGTGCTGGCCGGGGTCGTCGCCGCCGAGCCGCTGATTCGCCGTCGGCGTGACGACCTGCCGGCCGCATTCGCCATCGGGGTGATGGTGTTGTCGCTGGTGGCGGGCGTCGGAGCCACGGCGTCGGTGATCCGGGTCGGGCACTCGGGGGCCAAGGCGACCTGGGACTCCGTGGGGTCGGGCGAGGTCGACGGTGAGTCGTCACCATCCGGCGATGACGACGGCGGGGACGACCATGACGACGACGGTGATGAGCGAGTCGACGTCGATCAGGCCGACTCCGATTGACCGGGGCCGTTCGACCGGGTTCGATGCCCGAGCCTGAATGGCCGGGCCCGAGTGACCGAGCCCGAGCAACCGAGCCTGATCCACCGGGGCCGGCGCCGGGCCTCAGCTCCGGGACCAGCTCCAGGGGTAGTCGGGATCGGAGATCGATCGGGCGGTGTCCGAGACCCGCAGTGGGGCGAAGGTGTCGATCATGACCGCGGTTTCCTCGGTGCGATCCTTGCTCAGGCTGGCCTCATGGCTGCCCGGTTGGGGGCCGTGGACGAAGCCCATGGGGTGATAGGAGATGGAGCCGACCCCGATGCCGGAGCCGGCTCGGCTCATGAAGTCGCCGTCCGAGTAGAACAGCACCTCGTCGGAGTCGGTGTTGGCGTGGTGGTACGGCACCTTGACCGCTTCGGGGTGGAAGTCGTAGAGCCGGGGCACGAACGAGCACACCACGAAGCCCGGGCCCTCGAAGGTCTGATGTACCGGCGGGGGTTGATGGATGCGACCCACGATGGGTTCGAAGTCCGAGATGTTGAGGGCCCAGGGATAGAGGTGGCCGTCCCAGCCCACCACGTCGAACGGGTGGGTCCGGTGGATGTGGCGTGTCAATCCAGCCCGATTGCGAACGATGACCGGCACGTCCTCGCCGTCCTCGTGTCGCGGCTCGCCCGGAGCCCGCAGATCCCGTTCGCAGTAGGGGGCGTGCTCCAGGAACTGGCCGCCCGGCGACAGGTAGCGCCGGGGTGGGGCGATGTGGCCCCGGGACTCGACGACGAGCGCGGCCAGCTCACCATGGTGGACCCAGCGGTGGGTGGTGGAGGCGGGTACGACGACGTAGTCACCGGGCCCGACCTCGAGCGATCCGAACACCGAGTCCAACCGGGCCGAACCGTGCTGGATGTAGACGAGCTCGTCCCCGGTTGCGTTGCGGTACAGGTTGCCGCCAGCGGCGCCACCGCCGTCGGCCCGGGCCCAGGAGAGACGGACGTCGTCGTTGCCCAGCAGCACCCGCCGGCCGGTGACGAGGTCGGTGGTGCCGGCGATCTGTCCCGTGCGGAGATGACGGGGGGTGAGCGGGTTGTCGGCGCGGAGCGCGCCGGCGATCGGGTCGTCCATGGGCTCGATGGCGACGATGGCGCTGGGTGAATGGCGGTGGTAAAGCAGGGCCGAGCGCGACGAGAACCCCTCCTGTCCCATCAGCTCCTCGGCGTAGCGGTGGCCGTGCTCGTCGAAGAACACGGTGTGGCGCTTGTGGGGGATGTCGCCGACTCGTCGGTAGTAAGGCATGGGGGCTCCTCCAGGATTGGGATGGTGGGGCGTCTTCAGGTCGGGGCGGTGCCGGGTGCAGGCTCTATGGTGCCGGTGACCGAGCCCAGGCCGATACGGGTCGCCGGGTCGGCGCCGGCCCAGCCCCGCAGCTCCACCCGATCGCCGTCCTCCAGGAAGGTGCGGGTGGTGCCGTCGGGTAGTTCGATGGGCCGCTCGCCCCGCCGGGTCAGCTCGATCAGGCTCCCCTCGGTGCCCGGGTCGGGGCCCGACACCGTGCCCGAGGCGAACAGGTCACCGGTGCTGGTGGCGGCGCCGTTGACGGTCATGTGAGCCAGCTGTTGGGCCGGGGTCCAGTACATGTCGCCGAAGCCGACGCGACTGATACACACCGGGGTTGTGCCGTCCGCCCGCATGGCCGCCGACTCCAGCCACACCTCGAGGTGCAGGTCGAATCCCCACGGCGTGCCGGTCGACAGGTAGGGGGCGGGAGGGGGATCCTGGACCGGGGGCGCCATCCGAAACGGCTCCAGGGCCTCGAACGACACCAGCCATGGTGACACCGAGGTGGCGAAGCTCTTGCCCAGGAACGGACCAAGAGGTTGGTATTCGTAGGCCTGGATGTCGCGGGCCGACCAGTCGTTGACCAGGCACATGCCGTACAGGTGGCGGCCGGCATCCTCGATGGCGATCGGTTGTCCGATGCCGCTGCCGACCCCGATCACGGTGCCGACCTCGAGCTCGATGTCCAGCGCGTCGGTCGGTCCGACCCGGGGCGTGCCGTCAGGGGACCCCGGTTGCCGGCGATATCCGGCCGGCCGCCGGATGGTGGCACCGTCGGCCACCAGGGTGGCCGAGCGGCCGTGGTAGCCGATGGGGATGCGGCGCCAGTTGGGTAGCAGGGCCTCACCGTCGGGCCGGAACAGCCGCCCCAGGTTGGTGGCGTGGTGGATCGAGGAGTAGAAGTCCACGTAGTCCCGGGCTGTGGTCGGTATGGCCATGACCAACTCGGATCGAGCGACCACGGCACCGGACACGTCGCTGGGTCCGGTGCCGTGGTCGCCGAATCCGAGCCGGTGGGCAGCCTCGGCATCGGTGAGGATCTCCCGCAGCCGGGCTCGAAACCGGGACCACACCTCGGGTCCGGCGGCAAGAAAGCGATTGAGGTCGCGATCGGCGAAGCAGCGGGCGGGCAGTCCAAGTCCGTCCAGCAGGCCGGCGTCGTTCGTTGCCGTCAGGTCGAGAGCCGAGTCGCCGACGGCCACCCAGCCTCGCAACCGATCGTCGGATCGATGGCCGACCCCGAGAGGGAGGTTGGCCGGAGGGAACGGTGAGCCGTCGGGAACGGGAATCCAGGACATCGTGCTCGGCATCGCCGGGAGCCTGCCGGTGAATCCGTCGGCCCGATCCCGCTACAGGTTGCCTCGCCGGGCCTGTTCGGCCTCGATCGACTCGAACAGGGCCTTGAAGTTGCCCTCGCCGAAGCCCCGGGCGCCACCCCGCTCGATGATCTCGATGAACACCGTGGGCCGGTCGGTCACCGGTTCGGTGAACAACTGGAGCAGGTGGCCATCGGGCTCGTGGTCGACCAGGATGCCGAGTCGCCGGATATCGTCCCACGGGATGTCGAGGAAGCCGAGCCGCTCGGTCACGTCCTCGTAGTAGGCGTCGTTGGCCTCCAGGAACCGCACTCCCCGGCTGCGCAGTGAGCCGATGGCCTGCACCACGTGGTCGGTGCGGAACGCCAGGTGCTGCACCCCGGGCCCCCGGTAGGTGTCGATGTACTCCTGAATCTGGCTCTTGCGCTTGCCCTCGGCCGGTTCGTTGAGGGGCATGACGATGGTGCTGCCGTTCCACACCACGGTGGAGCGCAGAGCCGAGAACTCGGTGGAGATCTGGGACTCGTCGAAGTGGCGCAGCTGGGTGAAGCCCATCACGTCCTCGTAGAACGACACCCACTCGTCCAGGCGATGCTCCTCCACGTTGCCCACCACATGGTCGATGTCGACCAGGCCGACGGTGGGGCCGACCTGCCGGGGCGGGATGCCGTCACGGGTGAAGCCGGGGCAGTAGTAGCCCCGGTAGTGGCGGCGGTCGACGAAGGTGTGCTTGGTCTCGCCATACGTCGCCACCGACGACAGTCGAAGCACCCCGTGCTCGTCGCTCAGCTCGTAGGGTTCGTCCACCGGGCGGGCCCCCCGGGCAATGGCGGCCTCGTAGGTGGCGGTTGCGTCGTCGACCAGGAAGGCCAGGTCGTGGGCTCCGTCACCGTGCCGGCGCACATGGTTCCAGATCTCGGACTCCGGTGTGAGCCCGGCGGTGACCACCAACCGGATGTTGCCCTGCTCCAGCAGGTAGGAGGCCTTGCCCTCGACCCCGGTCTCGGGTCCGGCATAGGCGGTGATGGTGAAGCCGAACGATCCGGCCAGGAAACCGGCCATGGCTCGGGCGTTGCCGACCCAGAACTCGATGGAGTCCCAGCCGGTGAGCCGGGCGGCCGGGGTCGTCGGGGCGGAAATGGGCGAGGTGATGGTCATGGTTACTCCTTCGGGCTCTGCGGCCGACTTGTGTGGATCGACGGTCGGTCGGCCGTTGATCGGGCATCAGGACGAGTGCGAGCGGCGGCAGTCACATCTACTTCAGTTGTACGTCAGCTGAGTCGATTCGCACAAGAGGCATCAATAATCCTGTACAATCTGTTCACTATCGTGCTGGTACGACCGGAGGATGGCCGACACAATGGGGAAGTTGGACGACGTCGACAAGCGGGTCCTCGGGATCCTGCGGGATCGGCCCAGGGTGCCGGTCGCCCAGCTGGCCCGGCTGGCCTCGGTGGCCCGGGGTACGGCCCAGGCCCGCATCGATCGGCTGGAGAAGCAGGGGGTGATCACCGGTTACGGGCCCGACGTCGACGCCGCCGCCATCGGCTTCGGGGTGCTGGCCTTCGTGACCCTCGAAATCGCTCAGGGTCGGGACCAGGCGGTGGTCGAACACCTGGAGGAGATACCGGAAATCCTCGAGGTCCACGCCGTCACCGGCCCGGGTGATCTGCTGTGCCGGGTGGTGGCCCGCTCCAACCGCCACCTGGACGAGGTGCTGCAGGCCATGGTCTCCACCCCGGGCATCACTCGTAGCTCGACCCAGCTCGCCCTCCACACCCGGTTCCGCCGCTCCGTCGTCGACCTGGCCCTGGTCCGGTAACCACCACCGAGTTCGGCCCCGGTTCGGCAGCCGGATCAGGGAAGCGGGCTACCGATCGGCGATGGCGAAGAACTCGCCGGAACGGGTGCCGACGTAGATCCAGCCATCCCATACCGCCGGGGTCGATTCGATGCAGCCCCCGAGCGTCACCGTCCACAGGGGTCGAGGCAGGGCTGTTCCGCTACCGCCGTCGTCGCCGTCGGCGGGACCGAGATCGAAGGCGTGGAGATCGCCGGCGCAGTCACCCTGGATGAGGGTGTCGTCCACCACCACCGGCGACGACCACAACGGGCCGGGGAGCTCCAGGGTCCACAGGGTCGTCCCATCGGCACGGTCGAAGCCGATGACCCGGCCGTCGTCGGTGGGCACGATCAAGGTGTTGTTGTGGATGGCGGGGGTGGCCCACACACCGCTGTCCAAGCCGGCCGATGCCGGTTGGCTCCACACCAGAGGGTCGTCGGGCCGGGACGGATCGAGCTTCATGACCTGGCCCAACTCGTTGGCCCGGGCATTGCCCCGCTCGTATTCGGAGACGGCGTAGAGCATGCCTTCGTCATCGACCACCACGGTGGCGTCGGTGTCGTCGCCGGTCCAGAACCGGAACACCCGCTCCGGCTGCTCGCCGTCGACGACGGCGGCCAGATCCCAACCCTGGATCAGCCCACCGGAGTTGGCCACGTAGGCCACCGACCCGGCAACGGCCACCGAACTCTCGATCGAGACGTTGCCGTCGCCCACGTCGGCCAGTAGCTGGTCGTCCCAGCCGGCGGTGGAGAAGACGACCTCCGGGTCGATGGTGACCAGGCCGTCGCCGCTGTAGCCCCGGTTCAGCTCGATGACGTAGAACCGCGAGTTCTCGCCCCCTACGATCAGGTGGTCGTCGATGACGATGCCCGACGAGTCCCAGTCGTTGTTCCACATGGTGGGTTCGTCGCCGGTGGCCGACAGCCGCCACAACTCCCGGGGCTCGTCACCGTCGATGGCAAAGACGTGGTAGAAGTCGTCCCGGCTCCCGGAGTAGACGAGGGGATAACCGTCGGGGTCGACGGTGATGGTGCCCTTGATGATGTCGCCGGTGAAGAACGGAGGAAAGGCCTCGTCGCCGGTCAGGGGATCGAAGAAGTTGACGGCCCGGTTGTAGCCGCCGACGGCCACCCATCTGGTGTCACCATCGCCGGTCGCGCCGGGGGCGGGGAAGACGGCGGGCTGACCGGTCCAACCCGAGCCGCACCAGGTGATGGCCTCGCCCCCGACCCGCGACTCCGAGCAGCCGATGGTCCGGGACCAGCGGATCTCGGGCTGGTCGGGAACGGGGCCCCGCCCGTACCAGGTGCGGGTGGGGTTGCCCCGGAAGGTGAGCAGGCCTTCCACCGCGCCGAGATCCGACCAGGGCCGGCCGGACGAGGCCGGATCGACGGTGAGGGGCTTGTCGGTGAGGAGATCGTTCCCGGTGGTGGCCTCGGCACCGGCAACGGCCGACTCGGCCGTGGAGCTCGGAGCACCGCTCGCCGTCGAATCCATCGTCGAGTCGCCCCCGACGGTGTCGACCGACGACTCATCGCCGTCGAGCTGGGCGTTGACGGCGAAGGAATCGATCTCGGCTTCGTTGCCGGACCGTGTGAGGCCGGCGTCGGTGTCGTCGGCCGAGCAGCCGGCGACAAGGCCGAGAATGGAGCCGACAAGGACCATGATGACGAAAAGGTCGCGATCGATACTTCGACGGGCGAGGCGATGCACCCCTCTATCTTGGCCGACAAACAGCGACATGCAGTGTCATCTGGGCAGAGCCACCTCCCTCCGAGGTTCCCGGGCGTTGTGGCGTACAGCCGTTCGATCGGCCGGAGACCGTGTGATGCCGCGTGGCCCCTCACGTCATCGAGGTGTCAGCCGATGAGAACTCAGTGTCCCGTTCCCCTTTGACGGCCCCAATTCGGTGGGTGCTTGCCAAGCCCCTTGTGAGCGCATGGCTGCTGGTGGGCACGTTGGCGACGCTGACCGCCTTGATCTGGTGGTTTCAGCTCCGAGGATCGGGGCCTCTTTCGTCGGACTTCACCATCCCATGGTGGGCCCTCGCCGTCGGCGCTGGTGCCGCCGAAGCAATGGTCATCCACCTCCACTTCCGTAGCGAATCCGGGAGCTTCTCCCTGGTCGAGGTGCCGCTCGTGTTCGGCCTGCTGTTCGGCGAACCGACCGTGGCGGTGCTGGCCATGACGGGTGGGATAGTGCTCAGCCTGGTGTTGATCCGACGTCAGCCTCTGCTGAAGCTGGCGTTCAACGCCGCCAACGTGTCACTCCAGTACTCGATGGCGTTCGCTCTGATGCCGGTGCTGTTGTCGGGTGCCGATCCGCTCAGCCCGGGCGGCTGGGCCGTGGTGGTGGCGGTGGCCTCGATGGTGGCGGCCCTGAGCTTCGCCATGATCCTGGCCGTCATCGCCATCACCGAGGGCCGGTTCGACCCGACCCGGGCGGTGGGGGCCGCCCTTTTCGCCGTCGTCGTGGCCGCCGCGAACTCGGTTCAGGCTCTCATTGCCATCCTCGTCGTCCTGTCGGAGCCGTGGGGCGTCGTGCTGCTGCTGCTGTCGGGGTTGTTGTTGTTCGTGGCCTATCGGGCCTATCTTTCCGAGCGGGAGCAGCGGGAGCGGGTGGAGTTCCTCTACACCTCGAGTCGGGTGCTCGGTGCCGGGGGGGAGATGGGTTCGGTTGTGGCCTCCTTCCTGGCCGAGGCGGCCTCCATCTTCCGAGCCGAGATGGTGGTGCTGACCTGGCTCCCCGCCCCCGATCTGGCCACCGCTCCGGCCCGCTTCATCCAACGGGACGGTGAGTTCGAGGTCGAGATCGCCGATCAGGTCGAGGCCGCGGTCGAGGCCGAGGTGGCCGGCGCGCTGTCGGGGCCCACGGTCGTTCGGCCGGCGACCTCGGCCGCTCCCGTGGGGCAGTGGCTGTCGAACCAGGGGATAGCCGAGGCCATGGTCGGCCCGTTGCTGACGGACCGGGGAACCATCGGACTCCTGGTCGTGGCCAATCGCCTCGGCGATGTCGCCACCTTTTCCGACACCGACCTGCGCCTGTTCTCGACACTGGTCCAGCAGGTGGCGGTGTCACTGGAAAAGGACCAGTTGGGTCAGGCGCTGGTGGAACTACGGGAGATGGGTGAGGAGCTGGAGCAGCAGGCGAAGTACGACAGTCTCACCGGACTGGCCAACCGCTCCCACTTCCTTCGCCGGCTCGATGACCTCTACCTGACGGCGGGTGACGACCACGGGGCTGTGCTCTACATCGATCTCGACGAGTTCAAGCCGGTGAACGACCGACACGGCCACAGCGCCGGTGACGAGTTGCTGAAACAGGTGGCGGCCCGGATCACTGCGGCCACTCGCCGCAGCGACGTGGTGGCCAGGCTGGGTGGTGACGAGTTTGCCGTGCTCCTGACCTCGGGTGTCGGCAAGGATGGCGGGGACGGTTTTTACCTCGGCGATCGTGACGGCGGCGTGGATCCGGAGGTCGACGCCGTGGCACAGCGCATCGTCCGTTCATTAGGGTCGTCGTTCCACATCGACGGCAACGAGATACGAATCGGTGCCAGCGTCGGACTGGCCTACCGTCAGGGCGCCTCCACCGGAGATGTGCTGCTCCACCAGGCCGATCTCGCCCTCTATGAGGCCAAGCGACTGGGCAAGGGCAAGGTTGTCACGTTCGGTGGACATCTTCGCGCCACCGTGGCCCGCCAGCAGGCGTTGAGGGACGACCTACGACAGGCGTTGACCAGAGGTGAGTTCGAGGTCCACTACCAGCCGATCGTGGACATCAACGATCTGCGGGTTGTCGGGGCCGAGGCCCTGGTCCGGTGGCGTCATCCTTCCGGTCGACTGGTGTCGCCCGAGGGTTTCCTCGACGAGGCCGAACAGTCGGGTCTCATCTCGTCCGTCGATCGCCTGGTCAGGATCGAAGCCATGGACAAGGCGGTCGGTTTTCGGGCGCTGGACAACGGGTTCTTTGTGTCGGTGAACATCTCGAGCCAGGACCTCCTCAATCCCGGCCTCCTGCACGAGCTCGAATCCGATCTCGCCGCCGCCTCGGCTCCGGCCGAGGCCCTGGTGTTCGAACTCACCGAATCGGCGCTGATCGACCGGCCTGAGACCGCGGCCCGGCAGCTGACCGCCATCCGCTCCCTCGGCCCGCGGATCGCCCTCGACAACTATGGGGCGGGCTACTCCTCGGTCAGCGCCCTGCGGAACTTGCCCCTGGAGTTCGTGAAGATTGCCAAGCCCTTCGTGGTGGAGATGTCCTCGGGTGAGACGGACTTGATGGCGGCCATGGTGGCGCTGGGCCAGAAGCTGGGGTTCGTGGTGGTGGCCGAAGGTGTTGAGGATGACCACGCCATCGCCGTGCTCCGGGAGCTGAACTGTGATCTGGGCCAGGGATACCACTTCGCCCAACCGATGGCGGCTGACGATCTACTGGAACTGATCGCCCGGGGCGTGGTCGGACCGGCTGTGCCCTGATCACTCCATCGGGCTCGGGTCGGGCCAGCGGTACAGGGGCAGCTCGCCCATCTCGGCCACCGTACGTCCTCGCAGCCGGCCGGCACCGGCTGGGACGGGTGGGGGCGACTCCACCCACTCCATGGCCAGATCGGTGATGATGTCGGTGGGGTATCCCTCCACCGTGCGCCGACCGTCGACGGTGATGAAGGTCGGGTTCCAGTACTCGCCCTGGCCCGGGACCACATGTAGTCGAAGCCCTCGGGGTCGTGGTCCGGCCCGTGGCCCATTTGCCCGGACTGCTGCTTCGGTCGGGCTCAGAGCATGCGACCGGGGATGTCCTTGCGACTGGGGAGGAAAATGGTGCTCACCGGTCGGATACGGACGCGGGCGTCGACCACCACCGCCCCGTCCCCGGGGGCCATGACCTTGACCGGGTTGAGGTCGATCTCTGCAATCTCGGGCAGCTCCTCCACCAGAACCGACAGCCGTAGCAGCAGCTGCTCCATGGCCTCGAGATCTCCCGGGGTGCCGCCCCGGTAGCCCTCGAGCAGCCTGGCCGAGCGGACCTCGCTCAACATGGAGCGGGCGTCGACGTCGGTCAGGGGATTGACCCGGAAGGCGACATCCTTCATCAGCTCCACGAAGATGCCGCCCAAACCGAACACGATCAGGGGACCGAACGTGGGGTCCTCGGTCATGCCCACGATGACCTCATGGCCGCCGGGCACGAACTCCTGGATCAGCACCCCGGTGGCGTCGTCCACCGCACTGCTCACGGCGCGGAAGGCCTTGCGGATGGCGTCCTCCCCCTCGACGTTCAACTCCACCCCGCCCACATCGGACTTGTGGAGCGCAGTGGGGGAGATGACCTTGATGGCCAGGGGGCCGCCGATCTCGGCGCCGGCGGCCACCGCCTCGTCCTCGGTGAGCACCACCCGTTCGCCCGCCACCGCGATGCCGTAGGCCCGAAGGATCGTACGGATCTCACCCGAGTCGAGCCAGCCGCCGTCGGTTCCGACTCGCTTGACGGCACCCCGGATGACGCTACGGGCCGATTCGGTGTTGAGATCGTCGAACTGGGGGAAGTCGCCCTCGTCGGCCTCGCGCCACTCCCGGTAGTGGGCGGCCGCGGCCAGGGCGCGGGCCGCCGATTCGGGGAAGCCGAACACCGGCAGGTTGGAGTCGGGAAAGAGCGGTGCGCCGCCACCGAGCGAACCCATGAACACGCCGACCGTCGGCTTGTCGCCGTCATAGCCGGTGACGGTGTCGTTGATGGCATCCAGGATCTCGTCCGAACCCTCGGGTGAGGTGGGAATGAAGATGGTGATGACGGCGTCGATCTCGTCGCTGTCGAGCAGGATCTCCAGGCACCGCCGGTACTCCTCGGGTCCGGCCGAGGCGATCATGTCAACCGGGTTCTGGGGTGCGGCCATGCCCGACAGATGAGAGCCGAGCTGACGCTGCAGCTCCTCGGAGAACACCGGCAGCTCCAGGTCGTGGCTCTCGATGGCGTCGGCCACCAGGATGCCGGGCCCGCCGGCGTTCGTCAGCACCGCCACCCGCCGTCCCGGGGGCAGGGGCTGGTTGGCCAGCAGCTCGGTGATCTCGAACAGCTCGTGCAGGGTATCGGTCCGGATCACGCCGGCCCGGCGGAACAGGGCGTCGACGGCCACATCCAGGCTGGCCAGCGAGCCGGTGTGGGAGGCTGCGGCCCGGGCCCCGGCCGCCGATCGACCGGCCTTGACCACCACCACCGGCTTCTTCCTGGCCACCCGTCGGGCCAGTCGGCCGAAGCGGCGGGCGTTACCGAACGATTCCATATAGAGCAGGATCACGTCGGTGGCCGGGTCGTCCTCCCAGTACAGGAGTAGGTCGTTGGCGCTGACGTCGGCCCGATTGCCGACCGAGACGAAGGTGGAAATACCGATTCCCAGCTCGGCCGTCCGCTCCAAGATGGCCAGGCCCAGGGCCCCCGACTGACTGGACATGGCCACGTTGCCGTAGGGCGGGAAGTTGGGGCCGAACTGCACATCCAGCGACACCTTGGGGTCGGCGTTGAGCAGGCCCATGCAGTTGGGTCCGACCAGGCGCATGCCGTAGCGGCGGGCCAGGGCCACCACCTCGGCCTCGTCGGCCTCGTGGCCCACCTCGCTGAACCCGGCGCTGACCACCACCACGCCTCGCACACCCTTCTTGCCGCAGTCCTCCACAGCCTGTCGCACTGCGGGTGACGGTACGGCGATCACGGCGAGGTCCACCGTCCCGGGAACGTCGGTGACCGACGGGTAGGCGGCCACGCCGTTGACCTCGTCGGCGCCGGGATTGATGGGGTAGGCGGAACCGGTGAATCCGTTGCTCATCAGGTTGGCGAAGAGCCGACCACCAATGGACTTGGGGTCACGGCTGGCCCCGACGACGGCCACCGACGTCGGGTAGAGCAGGGGGAGCAGGGACGCCGTGACCGCTCGCTTCTCGTGTTCCCACTCCGCCTCCCGGGCCTCGGCGGAGTAGTCGATGGGAAACTCGACCCGGTACACGCCCTCGTCGAGTTGGCGGGTCAGGCGATAGCCCGAGTTGCGGAACAGGCGCATCATGGCCATGTTCTCGGCCAGTACATAGGCCTCGAACTCCACGACACCCTGGCGTCGGGCGTAGATGGTCAGGTGCTGAAGCAGATGGCGGCCGATGCCTCGACCCTGATAGGTGTCCTCCACCAGGAAGGCGACTTCGGCCAGCTTGCCGTCGTCGGTGGTCTGTTCGGTCAGCACGTCGTAGCGGCCCACGGCCACCATATGATCGCCCACGGTGGCGATCAGAGCCATGCGGTTGTCATAGTCGATGTTGGTGAAGTGGATCAGCTCCTGGGGGCTGAGGTCACGCTTCATGACGAAGAACCGGTGATACACCGACTCCGGTCCGACCCGACGGAAGAACTCGGCCTCTCGTTCCACATCGTCGGGCCGGATGGGACGGATATGAATGGCCTGGCCATTGCTGAGCAGGACATCGAACTCGAACTCTGCCGGATACTCAGCCAATGTTCATCCTCGCTGATCGGTCGTCATCTCTCATTTGTTGTATACCCGGTCGGTCGACCGCAACCCCTGTGACGTTTGAACCGGCGGTTGCAGCCGCACGCCGCGGGGTGAGACCCGGCCGTCCCGGGCATGTGGCACGTGGTCGTTGTGCCCGTCCGGCGCGCTTCGCCGGCGTCAGTTCCAACGTTCGACATCCGGCACGACGAGTACGGGGATCGACGTGAATTCGAGCAGGTGCTCGGTCTGGCTGCCGATGTAGGGAACACCGGGCCGTCGCTTGTCCGATCGGCCCATGACGATGAGGTCGGCCCGCCATTCCTCGGCGATGCCGAGGAGCACATCGAATGGGTGTCCACCGTCGGCCGTTGTGCTGTGGGGAACAAGGCCGGCCTGCTCGGCCAGGTTCGTCACGTGTCGAAGGGCGGTCTGCGGTCTGTGGCCGGGCTCGCTCACGGTCACGAAGTGAAGCGCCGCCCCGCCGGCCTTGGCCAGATCGATGGCGAGCTTGGCCGCGGTCAGGGCGGGCGGTGAGTCGTCAATGGCCACGAGTATTCTTCTCATCATGGGCGAGTGTCCTGTCTGGTCGCGAGCTTGGTTCGCAGCGCATCGTCTCGATCCCGTTCGTCGAGAACCAGATCGAGCTGGTGTATCCGGTTCTCCAGGCGGGGTTGGAGCCGCTGTTCGATGGCTCTCCGTCGGTGGCGGGTGTCGACCAGCTCGGTGGTGAGCCGATCGAGTGCCGTCCTGGCCGCCGCGAACTGGGCTCCGGCCTCCAGGGCGGCGCGGAACCCGGCGGTGGCCGGAACGAGCGATGCCGTGGTCGTCAACGCCGGCATCGACCCCGGCCGGGTGTCGACCGCGCCCGGGTAGGACACCCCCATCGCCGTCTGCCAGGCAATGGTGATGGCTGCATCGTGAAGAGGCTGCTGCAGGAGGCGATCAAGATCGGCGCCTCCCCCCATGGCGCGGGCTCGTAGCAACTCGTTCCCGGCTCGTTCCCGCTGCTGGTGCCAGTATTGCTCGGTTCGGGTGGCGTGGCCTTCCAACCTGGCTCGTTCCCGCCGCAGCGCCTCCTCCTTGTTGCGGAGCAGTTCGACCGCGTGACGGGCCAGATCGAGCTTGGACAACCACTCGAGTCGAGCGGCGCGGCTGACGGTCCGGGCGGAGTCGTTCATGTTCGCTCTTCATCCGGGGACGACGTTCGCCGGGCCGGTGGCGGGGCTGGAGGAAGGTGGGCCCCGATCAGTTCCGGCGTGACCATGGTCAGCTCGCGGCCGGGGACGATGCCGGCCACCTGCCACGCCCGATCCAGCGTCTCGGTCAGCGCCCGCCACTCCGACTGACCCTGATCGATGAAGTCTCTCTCGAAGTGCTCTCCGAGCTCGAGGTAGCGTTGCTCGGTGATCGACAGCGCCTCGAGCCCGATCAGGGCCGACAGGTCCGCTGCCCGGCGGGCCAGAGCCAGGAGGGCGAGCAGCTGGGCGGCGATGGCAAGGTGGTCGTCGCGGGTCCGCCCTGGCCCGGCCCCTCGACGCATGAGCCGGGAAAGCGATGAGAGCGTATCGATCGGCGGGTAGACGCCCCGTCCATCAAGGTCGCTCGACAGTACGATCTGTCCCTCCGTGATGTAGCCCGTGAGGTCGGGCACCGGGTGGGTGATGTCCCCGGCCGGCATGGTGAGTACCGGCAGCTCGGTGATCGAACCCGGGCGGTCCTTGAGCCGGCCGCACCGCTCGTAGATGCCGGCCAGGTCGCTGAACAGATAACCGGGGTAGCCGCGACGGCTGGGGATCTCACCACGGGCGGCGGAGAGTTGTCGGACCGCGTCACAATAGCTGGTCATATCGGTGAGGATGACCAGAACATGATTGTCCCGATCGAAGGCCAGGTACTCGGCGACGGTCAGCGCAAGCCGGGGGGTGAGGAGACGCTCCATGATCGGGTCGTCGGCCGTGTTCAGGAACAGGGTCGCCTCGTTGTTCCCTATCCGCTCCTCCAATCCGCTGAGGACGAGATCGGCATCGGCATTGGTCATTCCCATGCCGGCAAAGACGACCCGGAACCCGGCGCCGTCAACCGTTGCCTGGGCGGCGATCTGAATGGCCAATTCGAGATGGGGCAGTCCGCCCAGCGAGAACACAGGCAGCTTCTGGCCACGAACGAGGGTGGCAAGCCCGTCGATGGCCGAGACTCCGGTGATCACCGGGTCGCGGGGGACGTCCCGTCGAGCCGGATTGATCGGTCGACCGACCACGGGCCGTCGGAGTGAGGCGACGACAGGGGGTCCGCCGTCGATCGGGCTGCCGCGACCGTTGGCCGCGTGTCCGAGCCAATCCTCGGTCACCGGGATCTCCAGCGGCGCGCCGCTGAAGGCCACTCGGGTTCCGCTGGTGCCGAGTCCGCCGGTGCCCTCGAAGACCTCCACCACCGCCAGATCGTGATCGACGTCGATGACAACACCGTGGCGGGTGGGTGCGTTCTCGGAGCGGATCTCCACATAGTCGTCCCAGCCGACATCGGTGGCGCCGGATACGAAGAGCAGGGGGCCGTCAACCTTGGTGACGGTCGTGACCTCGATCGGAGACTCGAGCGGCGCCGCAGCGGGGGACGGGCCGTTCACGGTCGGAGATCCTTGAGGTTGGACAGCAGCCGGTCGACGATCTCGGACACCCCGGTTGCGTCGTCGGGCCCGACCGTTTCCTTGGCTCGGATCAGTGGCCCGAAATCGAACTCCTCGACGAGGCTGGCCGGCACACCGGACCGACAGAGCTTGGCGGCGGCGTCGTGGACGGCGAGGACGGCATCGCCCAGGGCGGCCTGCTTGGCCGGGGCGCACGTGGTGTCGTTGCCGTTGAGGGCACTTTGCTGGAGCACGACATCGCTGATCAGCCGTCCCGTGGCCAGTATCACCCGTTCCTCGGCGGGTAGGGCGGTCAGACCGACGAGATCGGAGATCCCTCGAAGGCGGTCGGCTTCGGCCAGCAGGGCGCGTAGCCGGGACCGCCGCACGGCCCAATCGGGATCCTGATGGGAGGCGTGCCACGCCGCCACCGGCTTACCGTCACGGGAGAACGAGCGCTGCCAGCTCACCGCAGGATAATGCCGGGCGTAGGCCAGATCGCGATCGAGGGCCCACACGGCCTGGACGAAGCGCTGGGTGTGAGCGGCCACCGGCTCGGTGATGTCGCCACCGGGCGGTGACACGGAGGTGATGATGGTGATGGTGCCGTCGCGACCGCCGGTCGTCGTGACCCGGCCCGCCCGTTGGTAGAAGGCGGCGAGGGAGGCGGGAAGGTCGGCCGGATAGCCCTCTTCGGCCGGTATGGCACCGGTCCGGCTTGCCAGTTCCCGCTGGGCCTCGGCCCACCTCGAGGTCGAGTCGGCGATGATCACGGCACGATGACCCATGTCCCGGTAGAATTCGGCCAGAGTCGCCGCAGTGTAGATGCTGGCCTCTCGAGCCATGACCGGCATGTTCGAGGTGTTGGCAAGGATGATGGTGCGTCGCATCAGCCGTTGACCGGTTCGGGGATCGATGAGCTCGGTCAGCTCGTCGATGAGGTCGGCCAGCTCGTTTCCCCGCTCACCGCAGCCGACATAGATGATGACGTCGGCGTCACCCCACTTCGCCACTTGTTCGAGAAGGATGGTTTTGCCTTCGCCGAATCCTCCGATCACGGTTGCACTGCTCCCCTGGGCCAGCGGTGACAGCATGTCCAGTACCCGTTGGCCGGTTTGGAACGGAACCCGCTCCGGATTCCGTCGCCGGTAGGGGCGGGGGTAGCGTATGGGCCAGCTCTGGGTCGGACCCAGGTCGGTGCCACCAACCGTGGCGATGGTGGTCGTCGTACGGTAGGCGCCCGCCGCGGCGATCCAGTCGACGAGGCCGGTGAGTCCGGGTGGAACGAGGACGAGATGATCGAGATCGTGCTCGGATCCTCTCATGCGCCCGACGGCATCACCCGGCCCGGCCTTGGTGCCGGGCTCGACCAGCGGCTCGAACTCCAGTGTGGTCGGTGTGATCCGGCCCAGTCCCCGGGGGGGAACGAACTCCTCAACCGTCTGCAGTGGGCGGAGCAGCCCGTCGTAGATGCCGCCGAGCAGGCCCGGTCCCAGCTCGACGCTGAGGGGGTGACCGCCGGCCCAGGCCGGTGCTCCGACCCTCAGTCCGCCCGTGTACTCATAGAGCTGGGCCACGACGTGGTCCGGTTCGACCGTGATGATCTCGCCCGGCAGGTGTCGTTCGCCGACCTCGACGTATTCGAATCGGGCGCCGGTGAGGCCGGTCAGATGGACCACCGGGCCATTGACCCGGACCACCCTCCCGGTCGGTTCGCTCAGCTCCATAGCCGGGCCATTTCGTCGGCCATGGTCTGCAGTGCCCGATTCGACAGCGCAGTCAGCGAGTAGTCGACCCGGCGATCTGCGGTACCTGCCCGGACACCGCCGACATCGGGCGGATCTCGTTCGATCGTGACGTCGGCGCCCAGCTGTCGGCGTGCCATGGCTTCGAGCCGGTCCAACAGCAGCGGGTACCGTTCGTCGTCCCGAAGCCCGAGCGCCGCCTCGTGGACTGCGACCACCAGTCGCCGGCGGATGGCTTCCTTGGCTTCGAGGACGCGGCGGTGGGCGTCGGACCGGGCCTGGGCCAGCAACTGGTCGGCTCTCGCCTCCGCCGACCTCATGCCTCGCTGTTCGGCCCGTTGTCGAGCGGCCGCCATCTCGGCCTCGGCCGATGCGGTGATCTCGGTCGCCTCACGGTCGGCGGAGGCGAGGACGCGATCCGCCTCCTCCGACGCGTCGGCCAGAAGGGCAGCTCGAACCGGCTCGAGCCGAACCGCCAAGGGCCGGCTCTCCTCCTCGGACGACGGGCGGGAAACGGCGACGGTCATGGCATCACGACCGTCAGTACGTCGGGTCGATTCGACAACTCCGGTTCGAGGCGTCGGGCCGCTGCCGACGAGAGGATCACCAGACCCACCTGGTCGTCGAGGTTCGACCAGGCGTCGATGATCTCGGGGTCGGTGGCCGCCGGAATGACACGCACCCCCACCAGCACGAACCCCTCGAGCTCATCGCCGTTCCCAATGGCGACGATCGTGCTCATACGTTCCCCAGAATCAGTACCGCCACGATCAGTCCGTAGATGGCCACCCCCTCGGCCAGGCCGACGACCACCATGGCCCGACCGAAGAGATCGGGCTGCTCGCTCACCGTGGCCAGGGCCGCCGAACCGGTGTAGGCGACGGCGATGCCCGCCCCGATTGCCGACGCGGCGACGGCGATGGCGGCGCCGATGAAGGCCGAGCCGGTGTCAACATCCACAGTGGTTGCCGTCTCGTCGGCGGCTTGAGCGACCGTGTCCACTGCATCATCGCTCCGGGCCAGAGCCTGGCCGGTCCCGACGGCAACCAGTACGAGGCCGATGGCGAAGGTGGCGACGAGTGTGGCCGCGGCCAGGCGTTGACCGTGGCGGGGGTCGAGCCGCCCGAACACGGCGATGCCGACCAGCGACACGACCGGTAGCAGAAGAAGGGGGATCCAAAGGTTCATGGCGACTCCGATCGCTCGACGGGTAGGTGCCAGGGCTCGAAGGGCCGACCCTCGGCAACAAAAAGTCGGGAGAACATCTCGTAGTACTCCAGACGAAGGGCTTGAATGGCGCCGACCAGCGCACCCAGGGCGAAGGCAAGGATGTTGCCGGCAACAAAGAGGACGACTGCCGCCGCCGGTCGAAGCAGACCGGATCCGGTCCACAACCCGGCGGTGCCGCTCCAGACCACCCCGGTGATCACGGCATGGGTCAGCCCGAAGGCGGCCAGTCGTGTGAAGGACACGATGTTCGAGCCGAGACGCAGGATGGTGTCGAACATCTCCACCACCGCTTGGGCGATGCCCGAGGGACTGGTGCCGGCATGAACCACGAACCCCACGAAGGTGAGGATGACACCGCCGGAGGCGAGAGCGACCCCGGCCTGCCACAACCAGGGTGTGGACAGGACAAGTCCGCCGACCAACCCGGCCGCTCCGGCGAACAGGAGTGAGCCCCCTATTCCCGATGTTGCGTACAAGGCCAGCGACGCGCCACCCTCGCGCCAGCGATTGACGGTGGCCAGAACAAAGGTGAAGGTGAGCAGGCAGCTCCCGACCACGAGGCCGGTCAGCAGGAGTTGTTCCGGCTCTTCCAACGGTCGGAGCCAGAGGGTCGGCACCAACTCCGTCGGCCCGAACGCTTCGCCGTACAGGAAGCCGAATCCGATCGATGCCAGCCCGGCGCCGACCAGGAAGGGTGCAACCGGCCGGACCCGCTGGAGAGGCGGCAGCGATGCTCGCAGGGTGACGGCGCCCAGGAGCGTGAGGGCGAGGCCGTGGCCGACGTCGCCGAACATCATCCCGAACATGAACATGTAGGCCAGGGCGGCGAACCAGGTGGGATCGACATCGCGGTAGGGAACGGTGCCGTAGGTCGAGACCAGGGGCCGGAGCGCTCCCGTGGTCGGCCCGTCGACATGGGCCGTCGGCGCCGTCACCCCCCGCCGAGCCTCGAGCTCGACGAGAGAACCGCCCAACGGCCCGATGCGGGTCCGGAGCCGTTCCAGCTCACCACGGAACATCCAACCGGTGAGCACGGCACACTTCTCGGTCCGGGTGGCCCGGGCGGCGACATCGATCAACTGGGTCTCGCCCGCTGCCAGGTCGTGCCGCCCCGAGGCGGCGAGCTCGGTGATCTCGCATGGCTGTTGGCACAGCCGGGCCGCCACGCCCAAATGCTGATCCTTCTGCCCCCGGGTGCCCGCCGTGGGCACTGAGGCGGCGGCCGGATTATCGGGCGGATCCGGTTCGAACACGCCCAGATCGGCGGTCTCCACCAGCACGCGACGGAAACGGGCCTGGGGGGCGACGAGGCCGACCCGGGCCATGGGGACCGAAAGCAGCGGGTCAGGCCACGGCATCGAGCACCTCCGCCGAAAGCGGCCCCCGGCCGGCGAGCTCGACTGCGGCAAGAACCTGTCGAAGGTCCGTCAACAGCAGAGCCATCACGCCGACCAGAACCGTCTTGCTGTACCCCGGTCGCGACACCATTCGGCCGGCATCGGCCGCCACCCGGCGGGCTACGGCCTGTTCCGCTCGCCAGATTTCGGTCGGATCGTCGATTTCCGCCAGCGACCAGGCGGCCGATTTCGGCAGTCGCTGTGCGAGAGCGGGCATGGTCGACGCCGTCCGCCAGTTCCGGCCGAGAAGTCCATCCAGCGTCGTGGCGGTCGGGTCGGCGATCTCCCGATCGAAGGCGAACCGTTCCCGGGCCACGAGGACGGCGGCGCCCCCGTTGGCCCAGGTGGCCGTCTCCTCGGTCTGACGGGCCAGACGCCGGGTCCAGGCGACCCGCAGGCCGAGCGCCATCGTCGCCCGGTCGGTGCCACCGGGATCGCCCCACACCGAGGCGGCCAGCACGGATCTGACCTGCTCGGGAGAGCTGCATCTCACGATCCTGGGCCATGCGACCGCCAACGAGCCGAGGCGAATGGTGGGGTGTGGACCGCCGCCCTCGAGCTCGGCCAGATGGCCCTCGATGTTGGCGATCTCCATTGGTGCGGCGAAGAGCCGGGCCAGTACACCTTGACCCGGAGGGAGCCAGCCGGCGAGTACCCGCAGTTGCCATGCCGCCGCCTCGGCCACGGCCCGGCCGGCAAGCCGACGATCGGCGTCCGGTGGCATGTCGTTGCCGTACATCGTGGTGGCCAGGGCCCGGCGGGCATCCGGCCAGCTGTCGACGGCCAGGGCCCTGGCACCCTCCGGCCCAACCAGGCGCCGTACCAGCGAGCGGCCCCGTGTCGTCGCCGCCACCCACCCCACGGTCATGGTCGATCGTCCTCGGTGTCGAGCATGGACGAGATGATGATCTCGACGGCCCGATCGGCCAGACGCCGGATCTCGGCATCGGCTCCCGTTTCCAGGAGCTCGATTTCCTCGTCGGCCCGTTGCCGGATCGTCTCCTCACGATCGTCGAGCCGGCGGTCGTCCCGGTGAGCGGCTTCGGCTTCGGTCCGGGCCATGAGATCCGGCAGGGAGGCCCGACCTGCCGACGCTAGCCGGTGGGCGTTCGACAGTACCCGGTCCGCCTCCTTGTGGCCATCGGCCAGCACCGTCCGGGCCTCGGCCTCGAATTCGACCAACAGATCGAGCACGTCGATGATCTCACCGGCACGATCATCGGCCCGCCGTTGTCGTTCGCCTTCGTGGGGGGCGCCCGGTGCCCCGGCCGGCCGGATCCGTTCCAGAAGCTCACTCAGCCGCGTCGGCATCGCCCCACCTCCCCGGTTGGCGGTGTCTCGCTCGGTGTCAACGGCGACAAGCCCGGCTCTCGTCGAAGCCCGACCGATGCCGTCCGCGGTGGGGCCGGCCATGCCGTCCGCGGTGGGGCCGGCCATACCGACCCCCGGCCATCCATGCCGACCCTGATCCGGTCCACCCAGCTGTTCCTTTCTCTGCTCGCCGGCCACCGAGCGGTGGTCGGGAGTGCACGTGTTGCCGGGCCCTGCACCGAGTGCACTCGCACCCTACGACAGCTCGGTCGGATGGTGTAGAGTCCTTGGTCCCGGCAGCCGGTGCCGTTGCGGACCGCTCGAGGCCGGTGGCAGCGGCTTCATTGCGATCGTTCCCGTCCGACCTGAGCGGTGTCAAGGGCGTTGACACTGCGGGATACCGGCCATTGGGCGAGCAGGCTCACCGCCAGAATGGCTCCGGCCGAGAACAGCATCGTGCGGCTGCGCATCTGTAGACCGAAATCGAACAGGTCGCTGGAGAAGCTGTCCATGAACAGCGCCGACACCCGGTAGCCGATGACGAGGCCGGGCAGGAGGGAGGGGCGGTCAGCAGCAGGTTCTCACCGGCCAGGAGTCGGGAGAGCTGCCCGATCCGTAGTCCGATCCCGGCTTCCCGCCGGGTGGTCACGGCACTGACACCGGCGTAGTCCCGGGCTCGATCGGCCAGCTCCTTCTGGTCACCACCACTGATCGTGAGATCGGCGAATTGGAGTCGATCGTAGGTTTGCCGGTAGCTGTTCTCCAGGTTCAGGAACGCGTCGTAGGAGGCGGCGAACAGGGCGACACCGAGAAACACGGTGAGGCCGACACTCAGATACTGCCAGCGCTGGCGGACCAGTTCCCGGCCGACCTTTCGTTGCAGGGTGCTCACCACACGACCTCGTCGGCGCTGGCCGGGACCGGGACCGGATGGTCCTCGGCGATCCGCCCATCCCGAAGCCGAACCACTCGGTCGGCCATGGTGGCCAGAGCCGAGTTGTGCGTGACCAGCAGCATGGTTCGTCCCGAGTCCGTGGTCTGGCGCAGCAAACCGAGGATCTGCTTGCCCGTCTCGAGATCGAGAGACCCTGTCGGCTCGTCGGCCAGGAGCACGCCTGCATCCTTCACCAGGGCCCGGGCGATGGCGACCCGCTGTTGTTCTCCTCCCGACAGTTGGGCCGGGAAATGATCTTGTCGATCGGCCAACCCCACCTCGGCCAGCGCCGTTCGTGCCCGCCGGTCTGCGTCGGGGCCGGTGAGTTCGGCCACGATCTCGACATTCTCGGCCGCGGTGAGGGTCGGTACCAGGTTGAAGAACTGGAAGACGAAGCCCACGTCGGCGCGCCGGTAGGCGGTGAGTTTCCCTCCGGTCAGGGAGCCCACGTCGACGCCGGCGACGGTGATCCGGCCGGAGGTGATCGGCTTGATGGCACCGATCAGGTTCAGCACACGTGCTCGAGGGTGACCACTCCAGCCCGAACCGGCACCGTTCGCTCCGGGTTTGTTCGGCGCTGTCACCGGCTACCTCCCGACAGGTTGGTACCGAGTCAAGTCAAGATCGTCGGTCGACCGATCGGTAGGGCCGAAGGTCAGCATGCGACCGGATCGAGCCCGGCCCCCAAGGTCGGTCGGCATGGGACCTACGGCCCTTCAGCCCGGCGCCGGGGCGGACCACGCTGATAGTGAGGCACAGTGACCGAGGCGGTCCCGGCCGGAGGAGGACGACCATGAGCGAGAACCGTGATCAGAGCCGTGATGACGGGCTCGAGCTGATCAACGACAAGACGATCGAGCGTCTCCTGATGGGCGCCAAGGCCTTGGTCGTGGTGGTCTATGGCGTCGTCATCATCACCTTCGTCATTCTGGCCCTTGGCTTCCTGCTCCGAGTCTTCGGTGCCAGCCCGGAAGCGCCGTTCGTGGAATGGGCCTATCGCAATACCGACCGGGCGATGCAACCGTTCCGGGGTATGTTCCCGGTGCGCGACATCGACGGTCGGTCCGTGTTCGATGCCTCCCTGCTGTTCGCCGCCGCCCTCTATGGGTTCATCGCCATCGGTCTGCACGCCCTGTTCGAGTACCTGTCGGCCAGGGTGCGCGGCTATCAGCGGCGAGCCGCCGAGGAGCAGCGAGAAGCCGAGGTTCGGCGGGCGGCGGCCGAGGCCGAGCGTACGGCCAGGACCCAGCAGCCGTCGGCGGTCGATCTGACAACGCCGCGGACAACCCCGACCGTGGGGATCCCGGGTCGGCCCGGAGTGACCGTGTCCGAGACGCCGACCAAGGGCACCGGTGACGACATCGACTGGCGAGAGTACGAGTTCGACTGAGGTCGAACCGGCGCGGTTCGACCGTCGACCGCCATCACCGGCCGAGGACGTTCCAGAGCAAGCGAGGAGTGAGAGGTGAGGAAGGGAACAATGACCACCACCAGTGACATCAAGCTGCCGGGCACCCCGAAACCGTGGATGAACAAGGCCATGCAGACCATGCTGGGCCTGCCACTTCTGGGCCGGCTCCTCGGTGGGACGTTCGCCGTCATCACCGTGACCGGGGCCAAGACCGGCCGGGCGTACACCACCCCGGTGCAGTACATGAGGCTCGACGACGAGTACGTGATTCTCTCCCAGCGCCACCGGGTCTGGTGGCGCAACATCAGGACAAGGCCGGACGTGGAGCTGTCCATCGGCGGTTCGACCATTCCCGGCCATGCCAGGCTGGCCGAAGGCGACGACGCCCGCCAAGTGCTGTCGTCGTGCCTCGCCGGCAACGCCCGGGTGGCCAAGTTCTACGGCTTCGAACCCGATGAGACCGGCTCGATCGCCGCCGACGACATCGAACGCCTGGCCGATTGGATGGTGGCGATCGTCATCACTCCTCGATGACATCGTCGGGGCACAACGGCATCGAAAGGCCGGACTGTCCGGATCGAGACAACAAAGGTGACAGTCCCATGTTCCGGAATCTCGGATCGTTCGTGTATCGCAGAAGATGGTGGGTGATCGGCGCCTTGGCAATGATGGCGAACCGCCGGTCGGCGGGTCAGGCTGCCACCGGCTCCTTCTCGAACAGATGGGCGTTGTGGAGGAATCCCTCCACGGTGAAGGGCTGCTCGGCCTCGTCGTGGTGGGGCGGGAAGACCAGGAAGGCACCGATGGCGCCGATGATGCAGGCGGCACCCGACAGCCCGAAGGCAAGCGGGAAGCTGCCCTGATCGCCCAGCCATCCACCGAGAATCGGGAACACGATTCCGCCGAAGCCGTAGGCCAGGAATACCCATGGGTAGTTGGCCCCTGTCCCTTTGTTTCCGAACCGGTCTGCGGTGATCGCCGGGAAGAGGGCGAAGTTGCCACCGAAGTTGAAACCGATGAGCGTGGCCGCCAGATAGAGCAGGTAGCGGTTTCCGGCCATGGGAATGAAGCTGAGCATGAGCGCACCCTGGGTGGCCGCCATCACGATGATCGACAGCTTGCGGCCCAGCTTGTCGCTGAGGGTGCCCCAGACGATACGACCGGTGCCGTTGGCGAGGCTGAAGAACACGGCCATGGCCGTACCGGCGATGGTGCTCGCCTCCGTTTCCGAAAGCCCCGAATCGACCAGGGCCTCGACCGGGTACAACTTCATCGACCCGATCGCCATCAGACCGGCACCGGCGCTGACGGCAAAGGTCAGAGAGATCAGATGGAACTGCGGTGTCCGCAGCATCTCCCGTGGGGTGAAGTTGACCATGCCTTCGTCGTCCCCCACCGGCGGTGTGAAGCCCTCGGGCAGCCACCCTTCGGGCGGCATCTTCATGACGGTGCTCCCGGCCAGGACGAGCAAGGCGAAGGCGATGCCGTAGGCGATGAAGGTCCCGCTGAGTTCGATGCGCTCGATCAGCCCTCCCCAGTCGTCGGCGATCTTGATCCATCCGAGGGCGCCGAAGCCGAATCCGGCCACGGCGGCACCGGTGATCATGCCCTTGCGGTCGGGGAACCATCGCATCCCGACGGCGATCGGAACCACGTAGCCAAGACCGATGCCGGCACCACCGACCAGTCCGATCAGCACGAGCACGACCCAGAAGTTGGTGGCTCCGAGCAGCCCGGCCAGTAGATAGCCGGCACCGAGGGTGATACCCCCGGAAACAGCGAGGACCTGGGGCCCCCAGGTCTTGAGTTTGCGACCGGCCAGCACCATCACCACCGCAAACGACGCCAGGCCGACCGAGAACACGATCTGGGTCTGGGTCCGAGACCATCCCGCATCGCGTAGGGCGGGGTTGAACACCGACCACGCATAGATGGCACCGAGACAGATCTGGATGAGGACGGCGCCGACGACGACACGCCAACGACGAGACGCCATGATGAAGCCTTTCACGAGTTTCCTGGATTCACCGTAACCCCGCAACGCCGGTCGACATAGGGCCGAAGGGCCCCACTTCGACAAGCCCCGGGGTTCAGCTGTCGGGTTGGGTCGAGACGACGTCGGCCAGGTCCTGAAGCGACTGTTCCCGTTCGGCCGCCTTCGGGCCGGGCTCCAGGCCGAGGATCGAGAGCATGTCACGCCAGCGGTAGACCCAGTCGTGCTTCAGCAGTGAGTTCATGACGTTGGCCCGACGGATGCGATCGATCCGTTCCGGCTGGCCATCCAGCTCGGCAATGGCCTCGAGGGCGCCGGCACCCGTGATGTCGGCCTTGATGATGGCGTCTTCCCAGTCGAAGTAGCGGGAGAAGGCTTCACCCTCCGGGGGCGTGCCGATCATCACGGTTCCCGCTGCCGCCCCCTCGAAGAACCGGTAGCCGATCTCCTGATCACCGGCGGTCTGGTTGGTGCGGTTGAATTTGGCGTAATTGCAGATCGTGTAGCGACTGCGCTGGAGGATCTTGGCCAGCAGTTCACGATGTGCTCGATGGTCATCGACCTCGAGTGTTCCCCTGGTCGTGTCGTGGAAGTAGAAGAAGTCGTGGGCACCTGCTCGTTCGAGCAGACCGTCGTGGATGATGGGCGACCGTCGGCCGACATACGCCACATCGATCGAGCGCGTCGGTGGGTTCGGGTAGGGGGAGAACCGCAGGGCGTCAACAGCCGGCGGAACGTAGCTGACCGGTGGTGCAATCAACTCGTTCAGGCCGTTCACCGTCGAGTTCACGCCGAGGAAGATGTGGTCGAAGTCGTTCCATGGTTCCTGTATCAGCCGCCAGTTGTCAAGATCGGGCGTCCACAGTTCGGCAATGAAACACGCCGTCATGGCACATCGTTCCCGCCACCCCGTGATGGATTTGAGCACCTGCATTCGCCACGGATTGTCGAGAACGACGAGCAGGAGGTCATAGTCCTGCCGGAGCACCAACTCCTCGGGGAAGGGCGAGAGTCGACCGGCCAACTCGTCCGATCGACTCAGGTACTTGGCGGCCCGGTAGAGCTTGCTGGACAGGCTGAAGTCGCTCGTCGGAATGTGCATGTCCGCCGACTCCATCTGAGCCAGCAGATCTTCCAATTCGTACAGGCAACAGTTCGCCGCCTGAAATCGAAATCCTCGCACGGAAACGACGAGGACTCTCATTGTGTCGATAGCCATACCACCGGAACCCATGGACCGCTGTGTCGCACCCCGGGCCCACAGCTCCATAGGCAAGGCGGTGCATGTCTCCCACAGAGGCTATCGCCGGCGTCGACCGGACGGCCACACCGAGGTGGCGGGGTGGGTGGCTGCACTCACACCGTCGGGGCCGAGGCCGAGCGGAACCAGCCCCACGGGGTGATCTCGTCACCCAGGTAGGGGGCGTAGGAGTCGAAGAAGATCCGGGCCATGAGTTCACGCCGGCTCCGGACCTCGGCAGACCACGGAGCCTCCGCCGGCGCCGCCCTTGGCCACCAGGCCCAAGCCGACCTCGGTGACGACCGCGGTGATCCACATCGCTTGCGGGCCGCCTGCAGTCGGGATCCGCGTCGACGGAGCAGCCGGCGACGTTGCTGGTCCCGTCTTCCGGTCCGGCCGGTTGGGGAGCGGGGAGAACCTCTCCTCCGGTGGCAGTCGAATGCCCGGTCCGTGACTAGCGTGGAGGTCGTGTCGGAACGTCAGCCCGAGGGAGTTCGTACCGTGGTGCAGGCTTTCGACCGGCTTCGCTCCCAGCATCCGGCGTGGCGACTGCTGTCGGCCCGCCGGGCGCCACTGGTCGCCGGTTGCCTGAAGCTGCTGTTCGAGCAACGCTCTGAGCGGGTCCGCATGGAGGACGCGGTCGAGTTGCTGGCTCGGATGCTGGCCGAGCACGCCAACCAGCCCGACTATGGCATCGACACAACCGAGTACGGGCGTCTGGCCCGCAGGGAACTGCGGCAGCACATCAAGGCGAAGCTGTTGGTGGAGCGGGATGGCGAGCTGATAGCCACCGACGCCCTCCAGCAGGCCTTCCGCTTCCTCGATCGGCTGGAGGACCGGATCATGAGTTCCACCGCCTCCCGCTTGGCCACGGTGCAGCAGCAGATCGCCGAGGTGTCAAGCCGGCTCAATCCCGAACCCGAGGTCCGGGCCGCCCGAATCCGGGCACAGATTGCCGAACTGGAGGCCGAACTCGAGCGTGTCGAGCAGGGCGAGCTGGAAGTGTTGGACGGCCGCGACGCAGTGGAAGCCATTCAGGACGTCTACAGCCTGGCCATGAGCCTGCACGACGACTTCGGCCGGGTCGAGGACTCCTACCGTCACGCCGGTCAGGAGTTGCGCATCTCCATCATCCGCGATCAGCACCACCGGGGAGTGGTGATCGATCAGTTGCTGGAGGGCCATGAAGCGCTGATCGAAACCAACGAAGGCCGCCTGTTCGAGGCCTTCTTCCAGCAGCTGTCGGACAGTGACGAGCTGGAGACGATGACCGCCGACCTGGTGGCCGTCCTCAACGCCCCTGCGGCCGGCCATGCCCTCGATCGTCGCCAGGCGGTGGAGCTGCGGCAACTTCATCGTCGCCTGGTGGCCGAGTCGAACTCGGTGATCCGGGCCAGGGGGCGGGCCGAGCGGGACGTTCGCAACTACCTTCGTTCCGGTCTCGGGGCCGAACACACGCGGGTCTCGCAGCTGCTCGACCAGATCCTGGAACAGGCCCTGGATCTGCCGTGGGAGTCGCAGCGATTCCGCCGCGCTCCGTCGCCCCTTCCCCCTGTCGCCCCTCCGGTGTCGGTACCCGTCCCGGAGCGGATTCGCATCAAGGACATCTCCGTCGACGACGTCGAGGAGCTGGACTTCAGGGCTCAATCGGTGGATCTGGACGATGTCACCGACGAGTTCTGGCGCGCCCTCGACGGGCTCGACCGCCGAGACCTGGCCCGGCGCACGGTCGAGGTGGTCGTCGAGGCCGGACGGCCCATGACCATGGCCGAGCTGGCCGCCGCCCTGCCCCCCACCCACGATCTGGAGACACTGTCGGTGTGGGTGGAGATGGCCAACCAGGCCGGCTGCCACATCGGGGGTGACGGTGCCGTCGGCCACCACGGGCACCGGGGCGAGCAGATCGAGGTCGAAGTCGAAGACGGGGCCCGGGTGCGGTTCCACACACCGGTGGTGGTGTTCGAACCGGAGGCCCTGGTCGACAAGGAGTGGGAGCTGTGACCATCATCGACGCCGACGCAACGGCCGGTCGGGACGACGAGGATCGGCCGACCACCCCGACGGCGGTCAAGGCGGCAACACAGGAGTTGCTCAAATACGGGGTGCTGGACGCCTCGACCAAGCCCAAGTTGCACGCCGCCGTGCTGGCCCACCGCGACGAGGTGGCCATCATCCTCGAGCCACTGGATCTGGCCATACGCATCGATGAGGTACGAGGCCTGGTTGTGTTGCTGGTGTCACCCGAACTGACGACAGCCACGGACGATCGTTCGGCCGATGAGTGGACTCATCCCCTGGTACGGCGTCATCGGCTGCGGATGGACCAGTCGTTGCTGCTGGCCATTCTGCGCCGTCACCATGTCGAACACGAGCGGACCTCATCCGACATCTCATCACCAACCGTGGCGTTCGACGATCTGCTGTCCGAGCTGCAACCCTTCCTCGGTGACCGGGGCAGCGAGCTGGAGGAGAGCAACCGGCTGCGCCGCCTACTCGACGGGCTCAAGGACCATGGCGTGGTCAGCGAGGTGGTGGATGACGTGGTCACCATCCGTCCCCTGATCTGCCATCTGGCCGATCCCGAGTCGCTGGAGGTGCTACTGGCCCACTACCGGCGACTGGCCACCGACCGCCAGGAGGAAACGTATGGTGATGGCGGCCCCGGCTCTGCAGTCGCTGACGGCCATCGACCCGGCGACACCCATGCCGCGGAGGGCGACGGCGGCAACAACGATGCCGCGGAGGGCGATGGTGGCGACAACGATGCCGGGGAGGCGAGGCCGTGACTGCGCTGGCCCAAACCATGGACTTCGGCTCGTGGAGCGAGACCCTTCGGCTGCAACGGCTGGAGGTCTACAACTGGGGTCCCTTCGCCCGACATCATGTGGCCGAGATCGATCCGGCCGGCACTTCGATCATCGGCCCCACCGGATCGGGGAAGACCACCCTGGTCGATGCCCTGATGACGCTGATCGTGGCTCTGCCCAAGTACAACCTGGCCTCGACCGGAGGTCATGACAGCGATCGGGACCTCATGTCCTACGTGCGGGGGGTGGTGGGCCACGGCAACGACTCGGGCGATGCCGGCCACATCTCGCGGCCGGGGCGCACCGTGACCGGGCTGGCCGCCACCTTCGGTCGGCCCGGTCGTCGGGTCACTCTGGGGGCGGTGCTGTGGACCGACGGCACCTCGATGTCGGCCGCCGACTGCCGGAAGCGATGGCTCATCGCCGACACCGGCGGGGACGGTACGGACGGTACGGACGACATCGGCGGTCTCGAGCAGTGGCTGACCCTGCATCACGAGGGCGGGGACCGGGCGCTGAAGAAGTTCTGTCGCCAGTGGCCCGAGATGCACATCGACGAGTCCAAGAAGCGCTACCTGGCCCGGGTACGGAACCTGTTCGACATCGGCCAGAACGCCTTCGATCTGCTCAACCGGGCGGCCGGGCTCAAGCAGCTCGACTCGGTCGATCAGATCTTCCGGGAGCTGGTGCTCGACGACCACTCTCGTTTCAAACGGGCGGCCGAGGTGGTGGCCGAGTTCGACCAGCTGGTGGGTATCCGGGCCGAGCTGGAAACGGCCCGCCGTCAGCACTTGTCGCTGCAACCGCTGGTGGCGCTGCACGAGCGGTATCAGGCGGTCGCCGCCGACGAGGCCCGGGATCAGCGGTTGAAGACCCTGACCGCCCGCTACTTCGCCGCCGCCGGTGCCGCCGTGACCGGCGATCTGGTGGTCGAGCTGGACGAAGCGCTGGCCAAGCTGGAGGTCCAGGGGGCCGAGGCGGCCGACCGGGTAGGGGCGGCCGAGCAGGAGGTCGAGGCCAAGCGTCTGGCCTATCTGGAGCTGGGTGGTGCCGACCTGGACGGCCTCGACGAGCAGATCGCCGCCGCCGAGGAGTTGTTATCGGTGCGCCGCCGCGCCTTGGACGAGTTGGTCGACATCGTCGCCCGCCTTGGTCTCGAGATCGACCCCGGTGACGAACCGAGGAGCCCCGATGGCGGCTTCGAGCCGAGCCGCCGTTACCTGGCCCGGGTCCAGGCCGTTGCGGTTGAGATGGAGGCGGGCCTGGCCGCCCGGGCCGCCGAGCAGGCTGCCCGGTTTCAGCGGGCGGCAGCCGCCCTCGGTGTGGCCGAGGACGAGCGCCGCCGGGTGGCCGAGGAACTGGCCCGCTTGTCGGAGCGCCCCAACTCCAACCTGCCCGTCGAGTATCAGGACTTCCGCTCCGAGCTCGCTGCGTCCCTGGGGATGGACGACGACGACCTGCCGTTCGTGGCCGAGCTGGTCTCGGTCCGGGAGGATCAGCAGGCATGGCGGGGTGCCATCGAGCGGGCCATCGGCGGTCACCGCTTCCGCATCCTCGTTCCCGACGACCGCCTCGACAAGGCGTTGCGCCTGGTCAACGACCGCGACAACCGCCTCCACGTGCGCCTGGAGCGCGCCGCGCCCGACGACATCGAAGGCCGGGCCGGCGGGAGGGTTGATCCCGGGGTCGGCGGCGGATCCAGGAGGGCCGGGCGGGTCGCCGCCTTCGACGACAGTTTCCTCCACAAGCTGGAGCTGAAGGAACATCGCCTGCAGGGAGCACTGTGGCGGTTGCTCGTGTCGATCGACCGCCACTGCGTCGACACCCCCGAGGAGCTGCGGACGGTCAGCCACGGCATGACCATCAAGGGTCTGCTGTCGGGCCGGTCCGGTCGGTACGACAAGCATGATCGGCACCGCCTTGATCAGGGCTGGGTCACCGGGTTCGACAACAAGACACGGCAGGCCGAGCTGGAGACCTTGTTGGCTCGACTCGACGACGAGATGCCCGCCATCCGTGGCGGCTACGAGAAAGAACAGCAGGCGAATCTCGGATTCACACAGGGAGCGCGGTTGCTGGAGGCGGTGGCGGACTACCGCTTCGATCGGATCGACGTCGCCTCCCGCCGGTCGGCCCTGGACACACTGGTTGCCCGGCGGCGGAATCTGGCCGATCCCGGCTCACGGACCACCCGGGCCAGGGTGACCCTTGACGAGGCCAGGGCGGCTCTGGACGGGGCCCGCAAGGACGAGCGGACGGTCCTGGCCCAGGTGGCGGCCGTGACCCAGGATCGACGCCGGGCCCAACAGCGTCGGGAGCGCTACCAGGCTCGGAGCCGGCCCGCCCTGTCCGACGACGAGCAGGCTCTGGCCGACGGGCACCTGCCGGCACTGGACACCATGACCGCCGACTCGGTGGATGACATGGAGCGTGAGACCCGGACCGCCCTGGATGCCGCCCTGGTCCGGCACGGCGAGGAGCTGAGTGGGCTGCTGGTCGCCCTGACCCAGCAGATGGGTCGGGCACAGAAGGAGGACACGGGCGAGCTGTTGGAGGTGGGGACCGAACTGGAGGATGTCCCGGCCTACCTGGAGCGGTTGCGGGTGCTGAGCACCGAGGCCCTGCCGGCCCGACGGCAGCGCTTCATCGAGTACCTGAACATGTCATCCGACCAGGGCGTGGCCTCGTTGCTGGGAACCATCCAGGCCGATGTCGACGGCATCGTGGCCCGGATCGAGGAGCTGAACCGAACGCTGCACAAGGTGGACTTCCAGCCATCACGGTTTCTGCGGTTGGAGCCTCGACCCGTGGTGCATCAGGCCCTGAAGGACCTGGAACGGGCCCGCAAGGGGCTGGCCGCCGCCCGCCTCGGTGACGGTGACGGCGAGGCCCAGTACCGGGCCCTCACCCATGTGGTCGACCTGCTGCGGGAGGCGGCCGAGAACCGGGAGCGCAAGTCGGCTCGGGCCGTGCTCGACCCCCGCTACCGCCTGACCTTCAGGGTGGCGGTGGTCGACCGGGTCGGCGGCGAGACGATCGAGGTCCGTAGCAGCTCCGAGGGCGGCAGCGGGGGTGAGAAGGAGATCATCGCCAGCTACATCCTGACCGCCTCGCTCAGCTATGCCCTGTCACCGGCCGGATCACCGTCACCGCTGTTCGGCACCGTGGTGCTGGACGAGGCGTTCTCCAAGAGCTCCCAGACGGTGGCGGCCCGGATCATCGATGCCCTCAATGTGTTCGGCCTGCACCCGCTCTTCGTGACCCCCAACAAGGAGCTGAGCCTGCTTCGGGCCAACACCCGCTCGGCCATCCTGGTGAACCGCCGGGGCCGCCAGGCCCGACTGACGGCCCTCACCTGGGAGGAGCTGGATCGGCGCCGGGAGGAGAGCGGCTTGTCGGCCGCGCCGGCGAGCCGGGTCGCAGGGGATCGGGCGGCGCAGTGAAGGCGCAGTGAAGACCCCAGGCGAGGTGGCAGCCCGGCTGGCCCGGCAGTGGCAGAACAACAAGCTTCGAGGCAGGCGCCTGCTCGACGCGTCCTCGTGGCCGTTGCGGATTCCCCTGCCGAAGCCGTCGCCCGCCGCCGTGGCCGATCGGTGGACCGAGGTCGGGGCCGGTCTCGAGGCATGGAGGGCGGTGACGGTGGGCGAGGTGAGCTGGGTCGATGTCAGCTACCGGGCCACCGGTCGGCCCATCCCGGTACCGGCGGTCTGGTCGCTGCAATCGGCTGAGGAGTGGGTGACGGTCTGTGAACTGGCCTCCGACGACGGCCGTGACGGTGGCCTTGCCCCGGTGGGGGTGTCGGTGCGAGCCGAGTTCGAGGGGCTGCGGGCGCTGCTGGCGGTGGCCGAGCCCCGATACCACGAGCTGCTGGTTCGCCGGCGGGCGCTGTCGCTGGGCGCCGACCGATCGGAGGTGACCGAGGCGCTGCGGGTGGCCGAGGTCGTGTGGCCCGGTTGCGCCGGCGGTTTGCCGCTGCGTGCGCTGTCGCTGGCCGGGGTCGACACAAAGTTCTTCGAGCGGAACCGGGCGCTGGTGTCGGCCTTGTTGGATGTGCGTTTCGACGGGGCGGTCTCCGAGCTGGGGTTGGAGGTCTTCCTCGGGGCGACCGGCCCCGGCGGGCGGTGGCTGCTGGCCGCCGACCTCGACGGCTCGCTGCTGCCGTTCGACCGGCTGCGGGTGACCGACGTCGATCTGGCCGAGCGAGGGCTGGTGACCCGGCGGCTGCTGGTGGTCGAGAACGAGCAGTGCCTGCACCTGGTGCCGGCGGTGCCGGGCACGGTTGCCGTGCTGGGTACCGGGCACAATGTCGGCTGGCTGGCTTCATCACGGTTCGACGGAATCGACGTGGCCTACTGGGGGGATCTGGACACCTGGGGATTGCGACTGTTGGCCGCCGCCCGTGCCGCCCGCCCGTCGTTGACCGCCCTTTTGATGGACGCCTCCACCTTTGTGGCTCATGAGGACCGGGCCGTGGTCGAGCCGACGCCGGCCGAGGTTCCGGTCGAGGCGCCGGGGCGGGCCGGTCTCACCGCAGCCGAGCGGGACCTGTTCGACTTGCTGGCCGGCCGGGACCGGGGCCGCCTGGAGCAGGAGCTGCTCCCGGGCCCGGTGGTGGCCCGAGCGGTGAGGGCATGGGCCGACGGTACATCGGCCGGAGCCGTCGCTGGTGCCTGATGCGCCCCCTACCTGTCCGGCGCGCTCAGGTCGTCGGGGCCGAGGCCGAGCGGAACCAGCCTGACGGAGTGATCTCGTCACCCAGGTGGGGGGCGTAGGAGTCGAAGAAGATCCGGGCCATGAGTTCACGCCGGCTCCGGACCTCGGCCTTGTCGAAGATGGCCTTCAGATGATCCTGGACCTACGGAGCATCCGAGCACCACGGCACCGACCTCGACCACGAAACCCAAGCCGACCGCGGCGCCGACCTCGGTGATCGACCCGGTGGCCGACGGCTCGGGCTGCGCACCGGGATCGGACCAGCTGGCTGACGGGCGTTGGTTCGGCTACGCCTCCGACCTCGCAGCCGACGAGTTCGACTTCGACCTGGCCTGCTGGTTCAGCGGGGAGGCGGCGGTTGTGGCCGCCGCCCAGGACGGCCGGGAGTCACCGCCCCCCAACGACTATTACGTCCGCAACACGAGCGCCAACGTGCGAGTACTGAGGGTCGGCGACGACACCCCGGTCAGCTGGTACCCGTCATCGGGTGATCCGACAACGGGGACCGACACCGACTACGGCAGCTGGCGGGTCGGGCGGAGCGAGCCCGGTCCGGGAGTCTGGGTCACGGTCAGCGGCGGCCGGGTCAGCGCCATCGCCGAGCAGTGGACGCCGTAGGCCGGGTGGTGTCCGAGCTCGGGCGACCGCTCAGGTTAGCGGGTCGTCATCGGGCGATAGATGATCGACGGCCTTGCCGTCGAGGGTGAACAAGTGGGCTCGACGCCACTCCATCCGCACCTCGGTACCAGCGGGTGGAGCCGGTGTCGGGCTCATGGCTTGCAAGGGAAGTCCCTCGGCATCGATCATGACCAGTGAGGTTCGTCCCAGGACCGCCGATGAGCGCACTACACCGGTCAACCCACCGGCGTTGTCGATGATCAGATCGGCGGGGCGGATGCCGACGATCATCGGTTGGGCCGGCAACGATCGCCAGGTGTGAAGGGTTCCGGCCGGGGTGGTGATCTCGGTTCGAGCGCCCGGTGGCCTGCGGACCGTGGCGCCCAGCCGGTTGAGCGGCCACCGGCCGGTCAGCTCGGCCACCTCGAGTGTGTTCGGTCTGTCGTAGACGTGCCCCGACTCGTCGTACTGGGCGATGGTGCCGCCACCCAGAACGGCGACGTGATCGGCCAGCCCGGCGGCCACGGTCCAGTCATTGGTGGCAACCATCAGCGTTGATTCGGTGGCCTCGTGTTGAAGGCGGAGCCGGCGCACGCGGGCCCGGCGGGCTCCGGCGTCGAGGGCGGTCACCGGCTCGTCGAGCAGCAGAACCGCCGGTTCTGTCACCGCTCCCCGAGCGGTGGCGGCCGAGTGTTTCTCGCCGGCCGACGACTCGGCGACCTTCTTGTCGCCCCGACCGCCGAGGTCGAACCGTCGCAGATAGTCGGACACCCTGCGCCGCCGCGACTCCGGAGTTCGGTCACGGTCCTTGAATTCCAGCGGACGTTCGACGTTGCGGGCCAGGGTGAGGTTGGGCTGCAATGCCGGTGTCTGGGCGACATAGCCGATCCCCCGGCGGGACACCGGCTCGTAGGTGACATCGGTCGAATCGAGGTAGATGCGGCCGGCGCCGACGGGATCGAGCCCGACGATGGTACGCAGCAGCGAACTCTTCCCCGAGCCCGACTGGCCCAGCACGGCCAGCGACGCCCCCGACTCGACACGCAGGTCGACACCTCGCAGAATCTCCACCCCGCCTCGACGGACCGTCAGATTCACCAGTGAAAGAGATGGCATCGATTCCAGTGTCTCACGTGTCGCCCGGCGGATCATCTCGGCTGTCACGGGCAGCGGCCCGGGCGCACCGATGAGCACCAAAGGGTGTCGAAACCACAGTCGTGTCGATTCATGTCAAGGGTCTTTGGACCCTATGGCGGGACAATCCTGCTTCCTAGGCTGTTGGGTGCCACAACCACCACGGATGGCATCACTCGATACGCAGGACCGCGCCATCGCCGGGGTCCCCAGGAGGTAGCCGTCATGTTCCGCCGCGTTCTGCCGTTGGCCGCCGCCGTGCTGCTGGCGGTTCTGCTCTCCGCAACCTCGGCCGGGGCCCAGGACCCCGACCCGAAATCCGAGCCGTCGGGGGTCGGGAACAAGGCCGAGCGGCCCCAAGGCGAGGCGTTCGAGACCGACCGTTTCGTCGTGTCGTTCCGCGAACAGTCCCCGCTGGTGGCGGCCGAGTCCGAGCCGTGGGCCGAGCGGGGCGAGCTGGTGGTGGAGATCCTGCAAGAGGATGCCCGGTCGTCCCAGGCCGAAGCGATCGAGCTGGTCAAGGCCACGCCGGGGGCGACGTTCGAGAGTCACTGGATCAGCAACGCCCTCGTCGTCCAGGGGTCATCCGGCCTCATCGATCGATTGCGGGAGCTGCCGGGCGTGAGCGACGTGCGCCCCGAGCTGGCTCGGCCCATCCTCACCCCGGTCGAGACCCAGCCGGCCACCGACGTCTCGGCCATTGACGCCCCGTGGGGCATCGAGAAGATCCGGGCCCCGGAGGCCTGGCAGGACGGGGTTGTGGGCGGTGGCGTGGTCGTGGGCAGTCTTGATTCGGGGGTCCAGTTCGATCACCCAGCCCTCGTCGACCAGTATCGGGGAAACCTGGGCGACGGCACCTTCGATCACAACTACAACTGGTTCGACGCCGCCCGGAGCTGTGCCGACCCCCGGGTGCCGTGCGACGACCTGGGTCACGGCACCCACACCATGGGCACGATGGTCGGCGGTGACGGCCCGGGACCGTTCACCCCCGACGTGGGGGTGGCCCCGGGGGCCGAATGGATGACCGTGAGTTGCGGGCCGTTCTTCTGCACCGACGGCCAGCTGATGGAGGCGGGCGAGTGGCTGCTGGCGCCAACCGACCTCGACGGCCAGAACCCCGACCCGTCGAAGCGGCCGGACATTGTCAACAACTCCTGGGGCGGGCCTCCCGGCGACCCCTTCTTTCTCGATTTCGTCCGGGCCTGGCGGGCGGCGGGCCTGGTTCCGGTGTTCGCGGCGGGAAACCCCGGTCCGTTCTGCGGGGAAGGCGGCTCGCCCGGTGACTACCTCGAGTCGTTTTCCGTCGGCGCCACCGACAGCGACGATCTGGTCGCCGAGTTCTCAGGGCGGGGACCGTCGGCATTCGGCAAGGTGAATCCCGACGTCGCCGCGCCGGGGGTGTTCGTGCTGTCGAGCACGCCCGGCAACAACTACGAGTACTTCGCAGGAACGTCGATGGCCGCCCCCCATGTCGTCGGCACCCTGGCGCTGATGATGTCGGCCGATCCGGCACTGAAGGGTGATGTCGACACGGTGACCCGGCTCCTGGCATCGACCGCGGTCGATGTCATCGATCAGTCGTGTGGTGGCGATGAAGACGGTGACCCGAACAATGTCTACGGCGAGGGCCGGATCGATGCAGCGGCGGCCGTGGTCCTGGTGGCCGAGGGCGGGATCATCAACGGCACGGTCACCGACTCCGGAACCGGTCGTCCCATTGCCGGTGGTCAGGTGACGGTGACATCGGCCGACTGGGAGTCCCGCACCTTCACCAAGGCCGACGGAAGTTACAGACTGTTCGTTCCCGCCGGCACCTACACGGTGGTGGCCGAAGCATTCGGCTACGCGGCCGGCGTGGTCAGTGGCGTCGTGGTGGAGACCGACGGCACCACCACCCAGAATCTTCAACTGACCGCGCTCCCGACCCGCCGGCTCACCGGCGTGGTGCGAACCGCCGAGTCGCCCGACCCGGTCGAGGGGGCGACGGTCGAGGTCATCGGGGTGCCGATCGACCCGGTCAGGACCGACAGCCGGGGTCGCTACTCCTTCACGCTCCCGATCGGGACCTACTCGGTCAAGGCGTCGCTGGCCGGCTGCGCCATCCCGGTGACCGAGGAGGTTGCGCTCTCCCGCAACCGGAGGGTCGTGTTCCGGTTGCCGACCAAGATCGACGACTTCGGTCACGGATGCCGGGAGATCGGATTCGATTGGATCGAGGCCGACATCCAGTCCGGCACCTATGGTGACGATCTGGCCGGCCGGCTCGATCTCCCCTTCCCCTTCCCCTTCTACGGCGACACCAAGGACCGGGTCTACTTCACCACCAATGGCTATGTGAGCTTCTTCGACGAGTTCGGGTTCAGCAACTTCCTCAACACCGCCATTCCGTCGGAAGCCCCGCCCAACGACGCCATCTACGCACTGTGGCAGGACCTGGTCGTGGACGATCAGTCGAGGATCGACTACGCGTCGACCACGGTCGACGGCCAATCGGTGTTTGTCATCGAATGGGAGAAGGTCGCCCGGTTGGGTACCGACGACCGGCTTGACATGGAGGTCAAGCTGTGGGAGGACGGCACGATCGACCTACTCTACGGCGAAGGCGTCGACCAGCTTGGTGGTGGGTCGCAGGCCACCATCGGTCTCGAGAACGCCGACGCCTCCGACGCCTTCCAGTTCTCGTTCCGGCAATCCTTCCTCGAGCCCAACACGGCATGGCGGTTCGAATCGGTGCCGACCGGAGTCCTCGCCGGCACCGTGACCAATGCCAACGACGGCAGTCCGGTGGCCGGGGCCACGATCACGGCAACCCCCGGTGACCGATCGGCCCGGACCGACGAGAACGGTCAGTACCGGCTCGTGCTCGTCCCCGGTCGCTACGAGGTCACGGCCGAGGCGCCCAACTACGAGACCGCCGGGCGCAGGGTCCGGATCAGAGAGGGCCGGGAGTCAACCGTCGACTTCCGGCTCCGAGCCCCGGTGGCGGCCATCGAGCCGCTGGAGATCAACTCCGGCGTGGACCTCGGGCAGACCACCGACGTGGCGCTGGAGATCTCGAACCGGGGCTCCGCCGACCTGGTGTGGGAGCTGAAGGAACGGCAGGACTCGTTCACGCCGCCCACCGTCGGACCGGTCGAGCCCGCAACCCGAGCGGTGCCCACGTTGAATGGTGACGTCGTTCGGCGTGATGCCCGATGGGCCCGGCCCGAGTTCGCCGAACGGTTGTCGGCGCAACGGGCCGGGGAGGCCGCCACCCCGGTCGCCGAGTTGCTGTTCGCCGGGCCACTCGATCCGATCATCGACGACCCGATCGGTGACGCCGTCGGCCCGGTCGACATGACCACGATCTCGGCCGGTACCGACCAGCTCGAGGCCTCGTTCCGGATCGACTTCAGCCCAACCACCCCCTTGGGTGAGCTGGCCGGCTACCTGTTCCTCGACACCGACCAGGACCCGACCACCGGTCTGCCGCCCGAGAGCCTGAACGGGCTTCCGACCCAGGACGTGGGCGTGGAGTATTTCGTCGATCTATTCTCGGCCAGCTTCGGGGAGGTCCTGGTATTCGACGCCGCCACCTTCGAGCTGACCGCCGTACTCCCGGCCACGATCTCGGACCAGTCACTTTCGTTCGACGTGCCGCTCGACGCCGTCGGCGGCGATGACGGCTCGATGAACGTGGCGGCGGTGATGGGCAACTTCGCCGGTCCGACCGACTGGGCCCCCGACGACGGCCGGGGCGAACTCGTGCCGTTCCGCGACACAAACTGGATGACGCCGGACCCGGCCGTCGGAACGTTGGCTCCACGGCGCTCGACCGACGTTGCCCTGACCCTGGGTGGACCGGACGTCGCCCCCGGTCGCTACGTCGGGAGCCTGACCCTGGTCAGCAATGATCCCGGCCGGCCCCGTATCCCGGTCACCGTCGAGCTGGATGTCGGCCTTCCGGCCGACTTCGGTAGCGTGGCCGGAACCGTGCTCGATACCCGGACATCCCAGCCGGTGACGGCCGAGATCGTCGTCAACGCCCAGCGAGACGGTACTCCGTTTCCCGTGACCACCCGGACCGGCTCCGACGGCTCCTATCTGGTGTTCGCCCCGGAGGGCACCTGGCCCGTCTCGGTCACCGCCGAGGGGTACGTGCCCTTTGACGGCGAGGTCACCATCACCGCCGGCTCGCAGACTGCGCTCGATATCACCCTCTCCGCCGGCGGCCCTCAGATCGTGATCTCGGCCGAGGAGCCGCTCGACTTCGAGCTTCCCGAGGGGGGGACCGATTCGCGCCTGCTGAACATCGCCAGTACCGGCACCGAGGACGTCGTCTTCGACGTGTACGAACGATCCGTGATGCCCCCCATCGAGTTCGCTCGTCCCACCCGGGAGGACGGAAGCCCCTACCGGTGGGATCCCGAGCAGCGCCTCGAGGTCACCGACCGGGTGCGCTCCCAGGTCCTGGGAGTCGACTCGGCATCGACACTCGATGTGATCATCGAGGACCCACCGGACGACGCCTTGGCCACGGCCGAGATCCTCAGCGTCCGGGCCGGGGTCGAGGCCGGTGTGGCCACGATCGCCGTCGACTTCGACGCCGACACCAACCTCCAGGAGATCTTCGGCCTGATGCTGCTCGACACCGATCAAGACCCCGACACCGGAGTGCCGGCGGTAGAGATCGGCGGCCTCGAGACCCAGCAGGTCGGTGTCGAGTACTTCATCGACATGTACGCCCCCGAGGGGCTCGCGGCCCTGGTCGACTATGAGACGGCCACGATCGTCGCTTTCCTGGAGATGCGGTTCGAGGACCAGTCGCTTGTCGTCGATCTGCCGGTCGGCCTTCTGCCCGGCGAGGACGGCGCCATCGACGTCGCCACCCACTTCAGCGACTTCACCGACCAGTCCGACTGGGCTCCCGACGAAGGCCGGGGACGGATCGATCCCGAGGATGTCTCCTGGCTGTCGATCGCCCCCGATGCCGGGACGGTGCCCCCGGGAACCGATGTCGACCTGTCGGTGACCGCCGAGGCCTCCGGCCTGGATCCCGGCCTCTACCGGGCCGAGCTGGTGGTGACCAGCAACGATCCGCTGCTGAACTCCTTCCCGGTACCGGTGTCGTTGACCGTCACCCCGCCCGGGTAGCCACCATCGACATCGCGTCCGGAGCCGACCGCACGTTGTCACCTCGATTGCGGGACCTTGGGCCCTGTGGTCGGTCGAGGTGGCGCGGGACACTGGAGCTGTGGTCCCGGTCACGTCCGGCCGGGCCTGACCCCTGACCCGGGAGCCGTGTCGTGGAATCGTTGTGGGACCTGATCATCGACATCGACTCGGTCACCGGCAAACTCGTGAGCACCGTCGTCATCGTCGGGATCGGGGTGGTCGTCGGTGCCTTTGCCGGGCGGGTGCTGGCCATTCGGGCCGAGGACCGGTACCGCAGGTACTACATCCGCAAGGGCGTCAGCCTGGTGGCGGCGGTCATCTCCCTGATCGCGCTCGGCATCCTGTGGCGGCCTTTCGCCGGGCAGCTCGGCCTTGTGCTCGGGTTGATCACCGCAGGGGTGGCCTTCGCCATGCAGGAGCTCATCGGTGCCCTGGCCGGCTGGTTCAACATCGTCTCCGGGGCGATCTACCGGGTCGGCGATCGGGTCCAGGTCGGCGGCGTCCGGGGCGACGTGATCGACGTCACTCCGCTGCGAACGAAGGTGATGGAGATCGGCTCGGGAGTGGACGACGACACCTGGGTCAAGGGCCGCCAGTACACCGGGCGGGTCGTGGCCATCTCCAACAAGGCGACGTTCACCGAGCCGGTGTTCAACTACAGTGCCGCCTTCGACTTCATCTGGGAGGAGGTCACGATCCCCGTCGCCTACGCCGATAGACGCCGGGCCGAAGAGATCATGAACGAGGAGTCGGTCAGGATCTCGACATCCGAGGAGGCGGCCGCAGCGCTGGCCAACATGGTCCGCCGGTATCCGGTGGCTCGCACCGAGGTCGAACCCCGGGTGTTCATCCGGGCCACCGACAACTACCTGGAGCTGGCGGCTCGCATCGTCGTGCCGGTCCGCACCGCCCGTTGGTGCAAGGACGAGCTGACCCGGCGGATCCTCGACCGATTCGAGGAGACCGGCATTGTTGTGGCGTCCCAGACCGCGGATCTGACCCTGCGTTCGGCGCCCGATGATGCCGGGCCCCGAGCCGTGTCCGTCGCCCCGGACGCCCCCGGCTCGGTTCGGTCTAGCGACGGCCGGTGATGGACGCCGGCTTCGCCGGTTCCTCCACACTGCCGATCCCCGCCTCGTCGGACTCGGCGGCCAACCGGCGCTCCTCGGCGGTGGGAAAGGCCTCGGCCGCGGTCCGCTTCAGCAATCGGAGCTGGCGTTCCAGAGGGCCTCGGCGATCGTCGGGAACGAGGTCCAACAGCTCCTCCAGCGAGGCTCGGAGCCGGCGGTGGACCTGGATCGATGAGCCGCCGTAGCGGCGGATCTCCTCGAAGGCCAGTGTGACGAACCCCGACCACGAGATGACCTTGCGGACGAATCTGACCTGACCGTCGTCGTCACAGTAGACGCCCGACGGCTGGGGAAGGACGGCGACCCGGCGCATGAGATCATGGAGTCGATCGAGAGCCTGGACTGCGGTGGTGGGGTCGTTCAGCGAGGGCGAGAGCGCCTTCTCGGCGATATCGACCAGTTGACGGAACCCGTAGGCCGGGTCCTGGCGCATGGTCCGCTCCCGGCTCACATCGATCTGGCGGCGAACCTCGCCCTCGGGCAGGTTGCCCCGGCCACCGTGGACCTCGAAGAGTGCGGCCCCGCCGGCCACGTAGTCGCCGATGTCGGGGAGCAGCCGCAGCACGCAGTCGTGACGGCGGGCCAGCTCGACCAGCCCGGCGATGTCGAGTCCGCACAGCACCCCGCCGCCGCCCTCCATGGCGATGAGCCGGTCCGGCGTGCCCAGCTCAGGCATGTCGACGGTGTCGGGCAGCGGACTGTCGGATTCCGCACCGTAGACCTCGACCAGGCTGTGCCGGGTCTCGGCTGCCAACGATTCGATGATGTTCACCACCCGTATCGACTGGGCGATGTGGTTGACGAAGTAGACGAACGTTGTCAGGCTCACCACGACCAGGGCGAAGGACAGGGTGACCGACAGCCCGGGAACGAACACCGGGCCCACCGTCCCCGTCCGGACCTGGCCGAGCACGAACAGCGCGAACACGAATGTCGAGGTGAACACGGCCAGCGCGACCTGGCTGCTGCGATCACGAAGGAAGGTGCGGAGCACCCGGGGCGAGAACTGACTGCTGGCCAGCTGCAGCACCACGATGGTCAGGGTGAACACCAAACCGGTGAACGTCATCATCGACGTGGCGATGGTGGTCAGGATCTGCTGAGCGCTGGTCGGACCGCCATTGAAGGCCAGCCACGACGGGCTGCCGTCGAGCCGCCGATCGAGTGCCACCATGCCCCAGGCCACAGCAGCCGTGGCGGCCACCGCCATCGACGGCAGGAACCACAGGCTCGAGCGCAGCGACTCCTGGAGGTGGGCCAGACGAGGGTTGCGACTCTCGCCCGATGAGGCACGACGAACACGGATCTTCACCGCCACCATCATCCGACCGTCGACCCCGGAAGACAAGCCGGGTTTCGGAATCGTCGAATGATGCCACGGGACGTTGGACCCTGTGGACGCTCAGGTCCCCGGCGTAGGCTCACCCTTGACGGCAATGGTGCCGCCTGCGATACGTTGCGATGGACCAGGAAGGACGGTCGGCGATGGCTACGGGACCCAACGGCGGAGTCCGGACATGAGCCGGCGACGCATGTGGGCGTCGATGCTGTGCCTCTGCCTGGTGGCCGCCGCCATCGCCGGTTGCGGTGACGGCGACGAAGCCACCACCACCGCACCGGACGGTCAGAGCACCGCCGACACGGCGGGTACCGCCGCGACGACCGGGACATCGGGTTCCCCGACCACAGCGTCATCGAGCACCACTGCGACAACCTTGACGTCGACGTCGGCCCCCGAGAATGGAACGACCTCGTCGATCGGCATTGGCGAGGCGACCGTCGAATCGGTGGTGGCCGCCACCCAGGCGGTGTTCGACGAGGAGTTCGCCGCCGCCCCTGACACGCCACCGGAGGTGCTGGGTGCGATCGAGATCTCCTGTGACCGCACCGGGGCCGTCGGAGCGGGGGACGTGCTGGCCTGTACCGGGACACCTCGGACCGAGCCGGGCTTCGACCTCGACCCGGTCGGCATCCTGTTCGCCATTCTCGATGACCGCGGCACCGCAGCCTGGGCCACCGGCACCGATCTGCCCGCCGACGAGGCGGCGCTGGCACGCCTCGCCGCCTCGGCGACCCCGGGACTGTTCTGCCGGGATCTCGTCGACCCCGACGCCCAGGCCGAGACCGGGTTCTTCGACGCCACCACCACCAACGAGTCGTTCGGCTACTTCCTCTCCGTCGTCTACTGGTTCATCGAAGGCCGCCCCGATCGCATGGACGAGGACGGCAACGGCATCCCGTGCGAGACCGTGCACGATGCCGACGTCGTCGCCGCAATCTGGAACGGTGGAGACATCGGATGACCATGGCACTTGGTGCGAACCGACGAGCCATGTCGGCGGCGATCGTTGCCGGGTGGCTGCTCCTCGCCTTCGTCGTTGCCGGCTGCGGCGACGGTGACAGCGACGGCACCGCAGCGGTGACAACCGACAGCTCACAGCCGGCCACGAGCGAGGAACCCGAGCCGGGCTCGAGCTCGACGTCGACCGAACCGGACTCCGGTTCCACATCAACCGAGCCGCCGACCACCACGTCGACCACAGCCGCCCCGAGCACCGTGGTCGGGGAACTGGTGGCAGCCAACAACGGGTTGACCCTGGTCTCGTTCGGTGACGAGGCCGAGGGGGCGATCGCAGTGCTCACCGGGGTGCTCGGCTCACCCGACGTCGACACCGGTTGGCAGGACCCGACCGATCCGGCCAGCCAGCTGTGGCCGGGTTGCCCCGGTGCCACCGCCCGCCTGCTGCAGTGGACGGGGAATCTCGGGGTGGTGTTCACCGACTGGAACGGCGATCTCTCCACGCCCGGCGGCACGGTGGCCCCGCCGTACTTTGCCGGCTACGGCCTCTGGCAGACCACGTCGATCCGGACCGTCGACGGTGCCTCACCGGGTATGACGCTGGCCGAGGCCCGAGCCATCTACGGCGATCGGCTCTCCGTCTCGGATCGCCCCGACGACGCCGTCGAGCTGTACTCGTTCGCCATCGACGGCACCGGGAGCCCACTGACCAGAACCGGCCCGTTGCGAGGCTGGCTGTTCCCGCCCGAAACCGACTCCGACCCGCCCTCGGACAGCCCGTCGGATGATTGGACCATCGGCGCCCTCACCGCCGGAGTGTCCTGCAGTACGCCATAGGCCCACCCCGGCATCGGACCACTGAAGGACCGGGTGGGCGAAGGTGGGCCTGCCGACCGTCCCTCGATCAAGGCCTGGCGTTCGGTCTTCACCGCCTTCGGAGTGAAACCGACCCAGCACCGCAATGCAGCCGAGGCCCTGCTGCGCCGGCTGGCCCTCCACGGCGACATCCCGTCGATCAATCCCGTCGTCGACCTCGGCAACCTGGTCTCGATTCGCCATGCCCTCCCGGTAGCGGTGTTCGACCTTGCCACTCTCGAGCAACCGGTGACGGTGACCGTGGCGTCGGGAGAGGAGACATTCACGGGCATCGGCTCGTCCCAGCCGGAGCATCCGCCACCGGGGGAGGTGATCTTTGTCGACGGCCGGGTCGATGTGGTGGCCCGCCGATGGTGCTGGAAGCAGAGCGCCGGGGGTGCCACGGGGCCCGACACCACCGACGTGATGTACGTGATCGAAGCCGTTCACAACGATGCGGTCGACGCAGTGAGCGAAGCCGCCGATCAGCTCGTCGAACTTCTGGCCCGGTATCAGCCGGCTGCTCGGATAGACCGGTTCACTGCCCCCGATTGACCCCGGCGATCGATTCCTCGACCCGCCGCGACGTACATGGCCGGTAGGTGCTCTTGTCCGACCCTCGTCAGGGGTTCGCAGCGCGGACTTTGATGTTGCCCAGTATCGGGATCAACTGAAGTCTCAGCTCTGGCCCAGCGTCGCTCGGTTCGACATCGATGCGATGACTGCCCAACACGTCGCCACCGCTCAACTGCACTCGCGTCCCCGACGGGACGAGCACCGTGGTACCGCAGAGGAGTGACACGACCGTCAGCTTCGCATCGTCTCCCGGTTCCGCCGTTGCATCCACGCTGGTGGTGCTCATCACCGAGATGCTCAGCTCCTGGCCCCACTCCGGAGGCAGTACGGGTTTGTGGCGTCCGAACACTTGGATATACATAGAACGATCATTAGCCCACCGTGATGCCGCGCTGCCAGGGTCAAAGGGCCCTACGACCGGTGCAGCAGGCCCAGGGTCGACGCGTCGCCGGGCCTGAGATCCCGAGTCGGTGGGTCTCGGGGGCCGTTGGGTCGATGCGCTACGTGCCGGCCAGTCGGGCGAAGACGATGATGTTGTCGTCGGGCGGGGATTCTGACCTGGCCCGGTTCGGCGGCTTGGACCTCGGCTGCGGAGGACCTCGGTTCGCCGAAGGGTGGCCCGGAGGGGATCGGGCCTGGAGGTTCAGGCTCGACCGCCTCCGGGGGTGAGGTCGCGTCGTCGGGTTCGACCGATCCACTGCAGCCGCCGAGCAGGACCGCAACGCCGACCGACACCGCCACCAGCAATCGCGTTGTGCGAATCGTGTGCATCTCGGGTCTGGGCCGGCCGCTGGGCCACTGGGTGGTCAGAACCGGCGCAGGGGAGGTGGTGGCGTGGTTAGGAGCGGTTGACCGCTCGACGCCGGCCGGCGGCCGCCGCTGCCGCACCACCGGCAAGGAGGGCGATCGTCACACCGAAGAGGACGAGGCTGTTGGGGCCGCTGCCGGTCGCCGTGCCGCCGGCGCCGGTGTCGACGCCTCCGGTGGGAGCCTCGCCCTCATCGCTGTCGGTCGTCGTCGACGTGGTCGAAGCGGTCGTGGTGGTCGAAGCGGTCGTGGTGGTCGAAGCGGTCGTGGTGGTCGTCGACTGCGCAGCGCACGGCTCGTCGGCCCAGGCCGCCACGGTGTCCGACGCCGCCAGTACCTCGGCGGGATCGAGATCGCCCTGGCCCAAGGTCACGAGCGCCTCGGCCACCTCGGCCGGAGCGTCGGGGGTCAAGGCCTCCTGCATCGCACCCAGCGCCGTGTTGAGCTGGGCTCCGTCCTGCGCATCCTGGTAGTCGGCCCAGGCCTGGCAGAATGCAGCACTCGGCTCGGCAGCGGTGTCGGTTGTGTCGGTCTGCGCTCCCGCCGGGAGCGAGCCCACGATCAACGACGCCAACACCACAGTGGTGGCGGCTAAGATGCGGAGGTTGCGGCGGATCACGGTGGGCAGGTGGGTGGTGTTCATGTCAGGTCTCCTCTTGAGGTTGGATCGGCTCATTCGGCCGACGAGTCGGTCGAATCGGCGCCGGCTTCGGTGGGACGTCACTGGTTGAGCGCGCTTGGGTGTCACCGGAGGGTGAATCGCCGCCGGATGGGCTTGGGACGTCGGTCTTCAGCTCCGGTCGAGACCGGATCATCGGTCTCGTTGCACGCCGTCGCGCCAACCGCCAAATCGACTGCCAGCACGCCGGTGCTGACCAGCTCGGGTCGTTCTCCCTGGACCTCCTTGGTCACTGGCCTCCGCCGGGGGGCGGCCGCCCCACAATCTTCCCGCCGGCCGTCGGCCGGCAATAGGGCCAATGGTCCCGGACCGGGAGTTGTCGGAACGGCCGCGGTCACGTCCCCCGTCCAGCCCGGAACGCTTCAGAAGTCCGATGGCGACGCCGGCTTCGCCCCTCCGCTCTTTGCCCGATCGGGCTCAATCGAGCTCGGTGTTGTTGTCGCAACGCAGGGAGTGTCAACTCTGCGACCAATTCAGGAGCGAAACCGATCGTTCCTCTCGCCGGTCGTGTCCTGTCTGGGGCAAATCTCATGGCGGGGGAGAGTAGGCTCCGTCAAGGCGGCGGCTCGATGGGCCACAATGAGTCGGTGTCGATGAGTTCCTCCCAACCCGCCGGGGAGCGCACCTCTCCTCTAATTGGGCGCGCCGAAGAGCTGGCACGCCTGTCGGCTCTGGCCCAGGGGGTGAGAAAGGGCGGCGCCCAATTGGTCCTGTTGTCGGGCGAGGCCGGCATCGGCAAGAGTCGTCTTGTTGCCGAGTTTGTGGCCCGGCTTGATGAGGCTGGTTGGGGATGCCACGTCGGCCACTGCATCGAGTACGCCGATCGGTCCCTGCCGTTCGGCCCGATCGTCAACGTTCTTCGATCGCTGCTCCTCGACAACCTGGACGAGGTCGACGAACTCGTCGGTCACCACCGTGGCGATCTGTCGAGCCTGCTCCCGGAGCTCGGAGGCGATGACACCCGCAGCGGGTCGAGGTCGGGCGACGTCGATCGCGTCTTTGATGCCATATCGATGACGCTGACCGAGGCCTCCCGACGACGGCCGGTTGCCGTCGTGGTCGAGGACATCCATTGGTCCGACGCCGCCACCCGCGATCTGCTCGGTTCGCTCGTTCACAGCCTCGGAACGGCCGGAGTCCTGCTCGTCGCCACCGAGCGCAGCGGCGCCGCGCCCCGCGGCCACCCGCTTCGAATATGGCTTGCCGAGCAGCGGCGGTTCCCCAACGTCACCTCTCTGGTCCTGGGCGGGTTGTCGCAGGGCGAGCTGGCTGAGCAGGCCACGGGCATCCTGGGCCATGTCCCGGACGACGCACTGGTCGAGGACCTTTTCGTGCGCACCGGAGGCAACCCGTATTTCGCCCACGAGCTGGTGGTGGCTCACCGGGATGGCATCGAGACCCTGCCATCGTCGCTCGCCGAGTTCCTCACCAGCCGGATCGAGCGGCTGGCCGAGGACGAACGGGCGGTGCTGCAAGCGGTTGCCGTCGCCGGCGGTGCCGTCAGCCACACGATGCTGGCCGCCATGCTGCCGGATCTGTCGATCGGCCCGATCGTACGCAGCCTCTACGACGCATCGATCCTCGTGATCGACGGGTCCGACTATACGTTCTGGCACGCATTGCTGCGGGCTGCGATCCTTCGTGACCTGCTGCCGTTCGAGTCCCAGGATCTGCACCGTCGGGCTGCCGAAGCCATCACAAACGACCCTTCGCACGGTTCCTCTCCAAGTGAGCTGGCCAACCTGGCCCTGCACTGGGGCGAGGCCGACGATCCGGACCGGAGCCTCGAGGCTGCAGTCGAGGCGGCCGACGCATGTGCCGCCGTGGCGGCATACGAGACGGCGGCCGAGATGGCGCTGCAGGCCATCCGGGCATGGCCTCTGGCCGACCGTCCCGAAGAGCGCACCGGTCGTAGTCGGGACCACCTGTTTCTGCAGGCGGCCGAGTGGCTGGCCGGCTGCTATCGCGGTGCCGAGGCGGTTGAGCTCCTGACCGCGGCGTTGGCCGGCTGGGCCGCCGACCTCCCTGCCGGACGGCGTGCTCTGGTGCTGGCCCGCGTGGCTCCCATCGAGTTTCATCTCGGCCATCCCACCGAGGCCGCCGAACTCCTGGCCGAAGCGGCGCGGCTCGTTGCCGACGAACGATCGCCCGAGGCCGCACAGGTGCACCATCGGATCTCGAAGCAGGCGCTTGCCGATGGGCGGATCCACCCGGCGCTGGATGCCGCCGAGCGGGCCATCGACATCGCCGGCGTGCATGGCCCGACGGTGGTGCTGGTCGAGGCGCTCACGACCAAGGCGCTGGCCATCGGGGTCACGGGTGACTTGGAGACCGGAGTTGGGTTGGCCCGGGAAGCCCGTCAGCTGGCGCTGGCCGAGGGCTTGGTGTCTCAGGTGGCCAACACCTATCGGACCGAGATGCTGATACACCACTTCCGCAGGGGCCGCACCGAGGCGTGTCTCGACGCGAGCCGGCAGGGCCTGGCCTACGCCGATCGACACTGTGGCCCTCGTTGGCGCGCCGAGTTTCGACATGATCTGTGCGATGGATATACCGAGGCCGGTCGTCTCAACGATGCCAAGCCGCTCCTCGATCAGCTCCTGGCCAGCAGGGTTGACGATCTTCGACGGCTCACCGTGTTGCAGGTCGCCGGGCTCCATGCGCTCTGCACCGGATCGCTCGATGAGGCCGAGAACTACCTGGTCGATGCCACACGGATCGCCGAACGATACGAGTCCGCTCAGGAAACGGGCCATCAGGCCCGCCTCCTGGCCGAGCTCGCACGTCGACGGTCCCAGCTTGACGAGGCGGTCGAGCTGATCGACAAAGCCCTCAAGCTCCAGGCGGACAGCGACAATCTCACCTACACCCGCGAATCGATCGTCGAGAAGGTGCGCATCGTGAAGGCCGGCGTCGATCTCGGTCGGGACGACACATCGGGGATGCTCGCCGACGTCACCGCACTGGTACGGGCCTTCGATGGCTCCGGCGAGGCGAACGCGGCCTTCCGGTCACTCATGGAGCTGGAGCTGGCCTCGATCCACGGACCGGTCGATCTCGACGCCGCCGCCGTGACGATCCGGCTCCTCGAGTCGTCCGGCTTTCGCTACGAGGCGGCCCAGGTCCGCTTGCTGTGCATCGAACGTTTGATTGGCTCCGGGGTCGACCGGGCTCGGCTCGGGAGTGAAATCGGGGAGTTGTACGAGATCGCAACCACCCACGGGATGGTCTGGATCGCCGGCAGGGTGGCCTCGCTGGCCAGGGCGGCGAGGATTGAGGTGCACACACCGGAGCAGCTGCAGCTTCCCGCCCCGCCCGAGCCCGAGGCGGCCTATCCCCACGGTCTCACGGAGCGGGAGGTCGAGGTGTTGTCGCTCGTCGCCCAGGGGCTGACCAACAAGGCGATCGGGAAGCGACTCTACGTCAGCCCACGCACGGTCAGCACCCACGTCTCGAATCTGCTGGCCAAGTTGGGGGCGCACAATCGAGGCGAGGCCGCTGCGGCCTACCACCGGCTCGGCCTCGACGCGGTCATCGACCTCGACCACTCGGTCATGGTCGATCCGGTGGGCCGGTGAGGCTCCCGGTTGCCGGCCGGCACCATGGCGACGACGTCCCGCCCCATCCCGGCCGACGAATCCCATGAGGTCGGGGCCGCAACGGTCGTGTGGAGCGGCCCGCCGGCTCGAATGCCGGGCGGGCCGCTCGCTGGCTTGGCTCGCCGCCACCATGTCGTCCGTGTTTCAACCACCATAAAGCTGATGGCGTCGGAGCGGATCCGTCGAATGACGTATCCGAGGCGGCGACGATGACGTATCGAGATGGCCGGCATCACCGACACGCCCGGCTCACAGCCGGCAACGCCGTTCAGGTTCCCCGCAAGCAGCCGATACTCTCCGCCGGGAGACCGGGCGGTCCGCCCTCGGGCTCGCCGCTGTCGATGATGATCCCGGTCACGAAATCGTAGGCGATGCCGAAGTACTGACCGGGTAGGCCGGGGTACTCGTAGGGTGCGTCGCTTTCACCGAAGAACGCAACCCAGTCGCCGGGACCGAAGCCCGTCGACCCGTAAGGAGCGGTGGCGGCGACCGCAGGTTCCCCGTCGGGCGGAGCGACCAGCAGCCAGCGGGCCCGGAACGAGGGGTCATCCTGCTGGGAGGCTTTGACGTACCAGAAGCGAAGATAGTCGTACCTCGGGGCGATGGTTCCGGGATCCTGCGGGCCCTCGAAGTACCGCATCTCGTCGATGACGAACAGGCCGGTGACCCCGTAGCGGGCCCGCAGTGCGTCGAGTGGCTCGGTTCGCAGATCGGTCCCTCGCTCGGGTGTGACCCAACCTCCGGTGCAGTCGGCCGAGGGACCTGATGGGGTGGGCTGGTCGAGGGTCCCGATGACCATCCCGCCGACCATGCCATCCAGCGTTTCACTCCCCTCCGAGGTGGCGCCGAGGATCACGGGCCCGACGACGTCGACCACGTAGAAGACGTACCCCCTCTCGAAGGCCAGGCGGGTCGCCGGCAGCCCGGCGACGGTCGCCGCCGTCTCGGCGACGAGCGGCGGAGGTCCGATGGCGCCGAAGCTCCCGGTCCGGAGGGCCTCGGCCAGGTCCTCTGCCTGCTCCGAGGCGTCCCGGCCCCGAATCCAGATCGAGTAGCCGGTGAAGAGTGGTTCCTCGGTGATGCCGTCGGTGAGCGGGCCGGGTCCGATCAGGCGGCAGCGGAGTTCCGGATCGCCTTCGACCGCCTCCCAGCCGGCTGGGATCGACACCGAGAAGGCGTGGACTCCGTTGTCGCACAGAACCCGCTCCGGGTCGGGGGCCAGCGTCCCGTTGGCCGACGGGGAACCGGCGGTTGGATCGCTGGCCGGGGGAGGGTTCGTGTCGGAGCCCCGGGTCACGGTCGGCGTCGGGGTGGCGGTCCCGCCACCGTCGGACCCGGTGTCGTCTCCCCCGCACCCGGCCAGCAGCAGCAACGCAAGGAGCGTGGCCAGGATGGTCAGGTGCCATGAGGCTCGGCGGCAGGCGTGAACGAGCCCGGGCAGCGATTCGCCGGTGGTGTGCATCGTGGTCGCCGACGTCGTTCGTCGACCTCCTTCGCTTCCACCCAAGCCGGTCCCGGCCAGCGGTGGTAGAGGCTTTGGTCACCGACGGCGCTCCGGCGGATGTGGGTTAGCGGGGTGGAGACGACAACGATTGCTCAACTGTTCAGAGACGCCATCAAGCTGGCCCGTGGATCCGCCTGGCATGATCGCCGCCGCATGGACCGACATGGTTGTCGGGAGCGGATTCTTCGGGAAGGGGTCGCCGTTGTGACCTTTTCCTCTGTTATTGGGCAACTCCCGGGATTGTGCTGAGGGTGAAACAGCGTTAGCCGACTGTTTGACCACCGATCCGAAAGGAACAAGTCATGTCTTCACGACAAGCGAGACGGCTCTTTGCCTTCATCGCAGTGGTGTTTGGAGCGTTGATGATCGCCGCTGCCGTGGGGGTTGCCCCATCAGCTGCCAAGGGTCCACCCCATCCACCGGGCGAGGAAGGCGAGGAGACGAGCAACAACCTCTCGGTACCCGCCATCTTCGTGCCCAACGCCGACAGTTTCACGTCGGTGGCCTGCACCATTGACGATGATTCCGTCGATCCGGACGGGCCCATGGGAGTGGACACCAACGGGGACGGAATCCCCGACGAGCACCTTGACTACTACGTCCAGGGCGTCGCCACCTGGCAGTCCGACTGCGACACCGCGGCCGCCGATACCGTCTCTGCCGCCGCAGCATGGGGTGACAACCTGAAGAACGCACCGTTGCGGGCCCGAACCCCGGTCCGGGTGGAGATCGGCTTCCTGGCCGATGCCGCCGGCCCGATGCCGGGCTACACCGTGGTGAAGCTCGATCCGACCCTGCTCGACCGGGAGTCCCACTACGGCACCCTCGGCGTCAAGGAATTCTTCAGTGAGGTTCGGGTCTGGGAGGCCAATGTCAAACTGGACATCATAGACGCCGACGGACGCGTCGAATACAGCGGGGAATTCAAGGCCGAGATCAACTCCACCGGACGTGTGGTCTACGGCTACAACTGGAGACCGGACGTGGCCGGTGACTACACCATCACGGCAACCGTGACCGACATCACCATCAGCTCGGCCGACGCCGGCACTGTCGGTCCTGACGGCAAGACCGTCAGCATCGACGTGACCGTCGGCAACAAGGGTGGCGGCGGTGGCGGCAACGGTGGCCGCCCCGATGATCCTCCTGGAAAGGGCGGCAAGGGCGGAGGTGGAGGTGGTGGCGGCAACGGCTGAGCGAGTCCACCGACACCACTGACATCATCCCCACCCTCAGGTTGACGGGGTGCTGTGCCGGTCGGTCCGGCTGCGGTGCCCCGTCGACCTCCGACTTCTGGAGGTGTAAACCATGACACCGAATACCTCACGATCGGCCGGAGTGCGCCCACGAGTTCTCGTGGTCGTTCTGGCCTCGCTGGCTCTGGTCATCTCTTTTGCCGGCGCAGTGTCCGCCACTCCCGGGGAATCCACGCCCGGCGTCACCGTGATTGCCGTCAACTCGGGAGGGCCAAGAGCCCAGAGTGATGTGCAGATCTCCCTCACCGCCCACAGCGAACGAGGCACGGTGGACAGTCCGTCGTGCCGGCCTCAGGACCTCACGCTCCGTTGTTGGGGCTCGCTCCACCTGCAGGTTCCGGACATGGACGGTATGACCGTGACCCGCTTCGAGGTTCACCGAGTGGCCATCGGTGACGCAAGCTGCGACCACGACGATGACGGAGGCTGCGACCACGACGATGACGGAGGCTGCGACCACGATGATGACGGAGGCTGCGGCGGCCACGACGACGGAGGCCATGACGCCATGGCGACCGAACTGGCTCGCCTGCTGGCCGACTACCCCATCGACGCCCAGGTCAACGGGGTGGCGGTACTGACTGATCCCGGCAACACCGACCTGCCCGCCGGGACCAAGGTGCAGGTGAAGATCACGCTCACCGACAACGGCCGGGCCCGCCACGGCGACGAGATCGACGTGCAGGTGAACGAGTTCGTTCCCGGCCCGGTGAAGCCCTTGATCTACCAGTCGGGACCGCAGACGGTCGAGCAGGTGCAGGTACGCCTGCTTGGCGCCTGACTCCTCCTTCCCCGGATGGCCCCTGGTTCCAACCGGGCCGTCCGACTGGAGCCGGCCCTCCTATGGGCCGGCCAGTCGGGCGAAGACGATGATGTTGTCGTCGTAGGACCGTCGGTTGCGGTCGAAGTCGGCCGGCACTTCGATGCGCCCGTCTGCGTGGAGCCCGAGGGGATGATCGGGGCGTCGACGCCGGTGGGGGGAACCTCTGACCCTGATCCACATCGACGCACCGTCGAATTTCGATCCGGCCAACCCGGTGCCGAACGCCGAAACCGTCTTCGCCGACTATCTCGAGATCCTCGAACCGGGTCTGACCCAGTCCGCTCAGGCGGTCGAACTGGTCCAGAATCTCGCAGACGAGACCGATCCGGTCGTGCTGCTCGGTGACTTCAATTCTGCGCCGGAAGATGTGGCCAACATCCCGGCTCCCGTGCCCCTCCGACCACGCCGGGGTGTCGGCGACGATCGCGGTCACCCCGGAGTGTCTGCTGTGCGTCCTGGATCCAGCCGGCGTGAGCTTCTCGTCGAGCGGGGCGGGAACGGTGTCGGTGACCGGTGGGGACATCGTCATCAATTCCAGCGACTCCAAGGCCCTGGAACTGAGCGGGGGTGGAACCGTGTTCACCGATGGCACCCTCGGCATCTTCGGGGGCTACAAGGCCAGCTCTGGAGCTCTGACGCCTTCTCCGATTTTCCGAGATCCGGTCGCTGACCCGTTGGCCTCTCTGCCTGTCCCGGCGTTGGCCGGCTCTCCCCAACCGAAAGTCGGTGCGAGCGGCAGCTCGGATCTCACCTTGGCCCCCGGCGTGTACACCGAGATCGTCTCGTCGTCCAGCGGGCAGATCACGCTCGAACCCGGCGTCTATGTCGTCACCAAGGGCATCAAGCTGAGCAAGTCGCCCGACCCCGGCAAGACGTCTCTCCTGGCCGACGGTGTCACCATCTACTTCGCCTGCAAGAACTACCCCACTCCGTGCTCGCGGTGAGAAGGGCGGAACGCCACCACGTGTCGGTCACGATGGGCTCGAAACTGGTCGTCCGCGCTCTCAAGAAATCCGGCGACTCTGTGGTCAACGTCTCCTCTGAGTAACCTCAGCCGCAAGCGGCCCACTGAGGGATCCGCTACCACGTGACTCCCCGGTTGGTGGGTCGGGGTTGGTTCATCTGTCAGCTCCAGCCGTTCCCGGACCAGGTGCTGCCGGACCAGGTGGATCCGGACCAGGTGCTGCCCGACCAGGTGGATCCGCTCCAGGTGCTGCCCGACCAGGTGGATCCGGACCAGGTGCTGCCCGACCAGGTGGATCCGGACCAGGTGCTGCCCGACCAGGTGGATCCGCTCCAGACCCCGCCGGACCAGGTGCTGCCCGACCAGGTGCTGCCCGACCAGGTGGATCCGGACCAGCCGCCCCCGGACCAGGTGGACCCGGTTGGCGTGACGATACCGCTTCCGGGGCCGTCCGCTGTCGGGAAGGACTGGGCGGGGGTGTTGGCCTTGGGGGGCTTGCGGAGGGTGTCACCATCGATGAGGCCATGACCTTCCTTGATGGTGGCCACATACTCCAGGTCGAGGGCCCTGGTCTGGAGCCGGTACTTGAGCTGGTCGGGGGTGACCGACGGATGGTTCCCGATGTAGATGGCGGCCAGCCCGGAGGTGACGGCGGCGGCCTGGGAGGTTCCGGACCCGAGGAACAGGTCGTCTCCGTATCGGGCCAACGGGATGATGGAGTCGATCGTCGAGCCGGGCACCCGGTACGAGGCAAGAGACCTGCCGGCGGTAACGGTCTCGGGATTGCGGGTGCCATCACCGGTCGCCGACCAGGCGGGCACCAGCCGCGTCTCCTTGTCATCGTCGCCGCTGAACGGGTCGGTGGCCCCGACGGCCATGACGTAGGGGTCGATGGCGGGCGAGTCGAGATGAGCCTGGGTCTCGCCGGAGTTGCCGGCGGCCACGACCACGAAGATCCCGGCTCGCCAGGCCCGCTCCACGGCGGCCGAAAGGTGGTCGCCGATGTGGTTGTCCACCCCGGCCTGACCCAGCGACAGGTTGAGCACTCGGATATTGAGTCCGTCGGTGTTGCGGTGCTCGATCACCCAGTCGATGGCGGCGACGACCTGGGGCACGGTGGTGATGCCATCATGGCCCGCGACCTTCACGCTCACGATCCGAGCCCCGGGGGCGATGCCGTTGTGGCCGGGACGGTTGCCGGCGATGATGGCGGCCATGTGGGTGCCGTGACCGTAGGTGTCGAGGTAGGCCACTTCGGCGTGCTGGCCCTCGAAGGACAGATCGGGGCCGTGCAGCACCTTGTCGGTCCCGTCCAGCCCGGCGACGGGGGCCACCCCGGTGTCGATGATGGCGACATCGACTCCACTGCCATCGCCGATTTCATCGGTGACCGAGAGATGGTTGCGGAGCTGTTCCAGCTCCATCGGGGTCGTCCCGTCCGCATCGCCCAGCATCTCGACCATCGAGATCGACAGCGTCCCAATCGGGGCGGCGTCCTCGACGGTTGGGCCGCGCGCCGGAGCGAGAAGACCGCCGACCAAGGCGGTGACCCCAAGCGCCGCAGCCAGAAGTACCCCAGAGCGACGCCGTGGGGGCCGGTGGGCCTCTTGACCCTGACGTGTAGCCTGATTCGACATCTGTCACTCCTTCATCTGAGCTGATGGCTTGGGAGCCGATGCCGGTTTCGCGCCACCGGCTCTCCGAACGGTCCGGCGGCAACTTGCGACTGTCCGAATCACTGTTTGACCCGTCGGACCACAACCTTTCACAACCATCGACAACTATGTAGCCGGACTTGAGCAAAAGATCCCACGCCCGGTAGTCCGTTGGATACAACCGGCCCCGGCAGCCGGGCCGACGGGCGTTGAGCCCGAACAAAACCGGCGATGTCGTCGCCCGACGGCGGCTTAGGGCTCACGAGGCTGGATGGCGCTTGCCTCGTTGCGAACGTGTTCGGGGGCTGGTTACACTCGTTTCGGCGGAGGGTGACGAAGAGTTGGCGGTGGGTATGAGGCGTGGTTTGGTGTGGTTTTTGGGCGCTCTTCTTGGTGCCCTTTTCGGTGTGGCGCTCCTCGGGATGCCGTCGTCGGTCGACGCCAGTACCACGGGCAGTGGCGAGTCGGAGCTGTCCGTTGCGACCTACAACCTGTATGTGGGTGCTGACATCTTCCGATTGGTACAACCTTCCCCTGACGATCCCTGCGTTGTGGCCGGCCTGCCGCCCCAAGCGCTGCTGCCTTGTTTGGCCGGAGAAACATTCGGAATCGTTCAGCAGACCAACTTCACCGAGCGAGCCGGTGCCATCGCCGCGCAGATCGATGATCAGGCGCCGGATGTGATCGGTCTCCAGGAGGTTTCGCTGGTCCGCATCGACGCACCGTCGAATTTCGATCCGGCCAACCCGGTGCCGAACGCCGAAACCGTGTTCGCCGACTATCTGGAGACCATTCTCTCCGCACTCGAGGCGAGAGGTCTCGACTACGACGTGGCCGGGGTGATCGAGAATGCCGACGTCGAGCTCCCGGCTTTCGTCGACCCGACCGATCCCACAGCAGGTCTGATCGATGTCCGTTTGACCGATCGTGATGTGCTGTTGGTACGTCGCGGCGCGAAAGTCGATGACGTGGAGGCCGCGAACTTCGCAACGAATCTGACGATCGATGTTGGCGGCCTGCCCGTACCGTTCCTTCGTGGTTACGTCGCAGCCGATGTGACCGTCGACGGCTTCACACACCGAGTCGTCAACACCCACCTCGAGATCCTCGAACCGAGTCTGACCCAGTCCGCTCAGGCAGTCGAACTGGTCCAGAATCTCGCAGACGAGACCGATCCGGTCGTGCTGCTCGGTGACTTCAATTCTGCACCGGAAGATGTGGCCAACATCCCGGCTCCCGTGCCCTACGGAATTCTCACGGGAGCCGGGCAGTTCACCGATGTCTGGCCGAGCGGCCAGGGTGACGGGTTCACCTGTTGCCAGTCGGAGACGCTGACCAACGTCGACTCCGAGCTGTTCCAGCGAATCGACTTGATCCTCGTGCGTACGAATCCGGGCTACGAGCAGGCAGCCACGGACGTCACCGTCCTCGGTGCCGACGTCGGGTCGAAGACCCCCTCGGGGCTCTGGCCCTCTGACCACGCCGGGGTGTCGGCGACGATCGCGGTCACCCCGGAGTGTCTGCTGTGCGTCCTGGATCCAACCGGCGTGAGCTTCTCGTCGAGCGGGGCGGGAACGGTGTCGGTGACCGGTGGGGACATCGTCATCAATTCCAGCGACTCCAAGGCCCTGGAACTGAGCGGGGGTGGAACCGTGTTCACCGATGGCACGCTCGGCATCTTCGGGGGCTACAAGGCCAGCTCTGGAGCTCTGACGCCTTCTCCGATTTTCCGAGATCCGGTCGCTGACCCGTTGGCCTCTCTGCCTGTCCCGGCGTTGGCCGGCTCTCCCCAACCGAAAGTCGGTGCGAGCGGCAGCTCGGATCTCACCTTGGCCCCCGGCGTGTACACCGAGATCGTCTCGTCGTCCAGCGGGCAGATCACGCTCGAACCCGGCGTCTATGTCGTCACCAAGGGCATCAAGCTGAGCAAGTCGCCCGACCCCGGCAAGACGTCTCTCCTGGCCGACGGTGTCACCATCTACTTCGCCTGCAAGAACTACCCCACTCCGTGCTCGAGCGGCGAGAAGGGCGGAACGCTCACCATGAGTTCGGAGACAAGGGCAACCTGGAACCCGCCCGACTCGGGCCCGTATAGAGGAGTGTCGGTCTTCTTCGACCGCGCCAACGACAACAAACTCGCGATGAGCGGGTCCGGCACGAACGCCTTCACCGGCACGGTGTATCTCAAGTCGGGTGTTCTGGACCTGAGCGGATCCTCTGACGTGTCGGTCACGATGGGCTCGAAACTGGTCGTCGGCGCTCTCAAGAAATCCGGCGACTCTGTGGTCAACGTCTCGTCCAAGTAACCTCGGCCGCAAGCGGCCGCATCTGTCAGGTCCAGCCGTTCCCGGACCAGGTGCTGCCGCTCCAGGTGGATCCGGACCAGGTGGACCCGTTGGAATGACCATGCCGCTTCCGGGGCTGTCAGCGGTCAGGAAGGACTGGACCGGGGTGTTGGGTTTGGGAGGCTTGGTCCTGGACCCGACGAACAGGTCGTTTCCCTACCGGGCCGAGGGGACGGTGGCTCTGGGTAGAATGAGGAAGTGACCCGAAACTATTCGGCGATACCGGCTGACACCTCGCCGGAGGCGTGGCGGGTTCAGATGAAAGCCATCGGGCGGCGCAGTGTCGCCGAGCGGTTGGCAGAGTGGGAATCGTTGAACCGGGAGGGCGCAGAGATGGAAGCCCAGGCGGTGCGTCGACTGCATCCCGGGTTCACCGATCGCGAGGTCTTCTTGACCTTGGTTCGACGTCGTTATGGCGACGAGGTGGTGTGTGAGATCTGGCCGGACGCCCGGGAGTTCATTGACGGGCGGGTCGGGCACTGATTGATCTTGCCGCAGCCCTGGAGCGGGTCGTCCATGCTCTGGACCGGGCCGAGATTCCCTACATCGTGGTGGGGTCGACCGCAGCCGCTGCCTGGGGAGTTGCGAGGATGACCAGAGATGTGGATCTGGTGGCGGTCATCGACACCGACCGTGTCGAACGAGTCCTCGATGCACTCACCGGCGACGATCTCTACGTGAATGTCGGTGATGTGACCGAGGCAGTAGCCGGCGGTGGGTCGTTCAATGTGATCCATCCGGACTCGGGTGGAAAGGTGGACGTCTTCGTTTCCCCCCAAAGTGACGATTTCACTCGGTCGAGGCTGGCCAGACGAGTGCGAGCGGACGTTTTCGGGATTCCCACCTGGGTGGCGACGCCTGAAGATGTCGTACTGGCGAAGTTACGGTGGCGTCTGCAGTCCAGGTCGGAGCTGCAGTGGCGGGACTGTGTGGAAATCGCCGGGGTGCTGGAACTCGATCGGGAGTATCTACAACGGTGGGCACCGTCGCTCGCCGTTGCCGACGACGTCGACGAGCTCCTCGCGTTCATCGACGAGGTCGGGTAAGGCGCAAGGCCTGGTGAAGAACACCGAATTCGAGCGCTCAAGATCAACCATGAACCCAGCGAGTTTCGGCTCGGCCGAAATCCGACACCGAGGGCTGGTTGTCGGGCAAGCCCATGCCGGATCCGGAGATCCAGTGGGTGTTGGCGCCGGTGTTATTGGTTGGAGATGCGGGGAAGATGATCAGCGGAAGACCGCTGACCAAGCCGGGTACGCCATGTCCGATCCCGCCCGACAGGAGGTTTCGACGAGTGGTTCGATCTCAAAACTGATCGGCCTGGGAGATTGACCCTCGGCGTACCCGATGGTGCGTACTGGGCCCGCATGGTGGGAAAGTAGGAGCGTGACCGAGTCGCTCGAATACCGAACCGTCGAGTCGAGTGGGCGGATCGAGTTGCGGGAGTATGCGGCGTACCTGTCGGCCGAGGTGGACGTGGAAGCCGAGGACCATTTGGACGCCGCCAATCGGGGCTTTCGGCCGCTGGCCGGCTACATCTTCGGGGGCAATGTCCCCAATGCGAAGATTGCCATGACAACCCCGGTGACGGCGGCCCCGGCCGGGAAATCGATCGACATGACAACGCCGGTGACGTCGGCACCCGGGGGCGACGGCACCTACACGGTTTCCTTCTCGATGCCGTCGGGTTGGACCATGGACACATTGCCGCCACCAAACGATGACCGAGTTCGGCTGGTCCAGAACCCGGATCGGTTGGTGCTGGCCAACCGATTCCGGGGCAAGAGCGACGCCAAGCGGATCGCAGTGGGGTCGAGGGAGCTGCTGTCGTATGCGGCCGACAACTCGCTGGTCGCCGACGGTGAACCCATCTGGGCCGGCTACAGCGCACCGTATGTCCCAGTGCCGCTCCGCCGGTGGGAGATGCTGGTCACCGTGCGCCGCGGAGGCTGATTGCAGCGGTCGCTAGAGGTCGAAGCTCTTGCCGATTGCCTCTTCGCTCTTGCTCCAGACCAGCTCCCGGGTTTCCGGGTTGTCGTAGAACGACTCGAGCGGGAACGGTTCGGCCTTGCCTTTGATCGCCGTGATCCCTGACCCCGGGCCGTAGAACTGGCCGGACTCGGCGTCGGGCAGGCACATGCAGCTCAAGATGCCCATCGCACCGTCTTCGGCGGTCTGGCTGAATCTCTGGAACACCTTGGTGAAGCGGCCTCCCATGCCGCCCTCTTTGGCGGTGGTCACCTGCAGATGGGTCCGGGCGAAGCCGGGGTGGGCTACGAACGCTTTCACCTTGGAGCCGCGTTCCTGTAGGCGGTTGTGGAGCGCCGCGGTGAACGCCGCATTCGCCAGTTTGGTTTGGTTGTACCGCAACCAGCGGGGTCCCATGACCATCATGTTCTGCAGCTTCGAGCCGTCGCCACCGAGGTTGCCGCCGTTCTTCTCCAGGAACTTGGCTTGGAGTGTCTTGCTGGGGTTGAGCCGGGCGGTGCTCGAATGGTTCACCACCCGGGCCTCTCCGGTTGCGTCGGCCGCTCGCTCCAACAGGGGCATCAGTTCCCGGGTGAGGAGAAAGTGGGAGAGGTGGTTGGTCTGCATCTGACTATCGAAGCCGTCACTTGTGGCAGTGTCGGCGAGGGCCATCACACCGGCGTTGTTGCACAACACATGAATACCTTCGGGGCAGAGTTCGGCCACCTTGTCTGCGGCGGTTTGTACCGAGGAGAAGAGCTGGAGATCACATTCCACATCGTGAAGGTCGGCGTCGGGAAAGGCGGCCGAGAGTTCAGCGAAGCCGGCCGTGGACCGCTCGGAGGCACGATTCAATACGAGGAGCTTGGCTCCCAGTTCGGCGACGGTTTCAGCCGCAACCTTGCCGGTGCCCGAGGTCGTGCCGGTGATGACGACGGTCTTGCCCGCCATCGAGGGAAGCCCGGCCTTGAAGGATGGGAAGTGCACAGAATCCGGATCGGTCATGGGGTTTCCTTCATTGGTTGGGTGATGCCGTTCCACAGGACGCCGAAGGCAACCTGGGCCTGGTCGTCATCGAGATCGGACATCACTGCTTGGTCGAGTTGGCGTTGAATCAGACCCGCTAGATACTCCAGCGGCAGATCGACGAGGGCTCCGCAGTCCATCGCTTCCGTGAGCACCGACCGCCCTTTGAGTGCGTCGCTTCCAGCCTGCTGGGCTTCGGGACTTGCCAGATTGGATTGGAGAAGCAGGTTCATCACGGCATAGGCGTCTCGGTTCTGCCGGGCCCAGGCGAACCAGCGGTCCCACACGAGACGCATTCGTGTCCGAATCGAGCCCTCCGCCGGAATAGTCCCGACCGCTTCGGCCAGATCGTTCTTGATGGAGATGTAGAGCGCGTCGATCAGTGCTTGTTTGGTGGGGAAGTAGTTGAACAGCGTGCCGTTGGAGACTCCCGCCTCCCGGGCGATTCGGGCAGTGGAAACGTTGACCCCTTCGTCCCGGAACAACGACATGGCGGCGGAGAGGATTTCCTCCGGCGTGTGTTGCTTGGGCCGTGCCACGTTTGGATCGTATCGGTATTATAGAGTGACTGCTCACTCTATAATAGCGGATCTCGCCTGACCGTCGACCGAGGGAGCACAACGATGACAAACACCACAGACCGGGCTCGCTGGTTCCGTCCGCCGCGACCCCACGGTCACGTGGAAGAAGACCGTTCGGTCAGCTTCATCGAACTGTTCTACGACCTCGTCTTCGTTCTGCTCATCGCCCAGATCGCCCACACGCTGGCCGATCACGTCACCTGGGCCGGCGTCCGCGACTTCGTGGTCGTTTTCGGCCTCATCTGGATCGCGTGGATCAACGGAACGCTCTACCACGACCTCCACGGCGGAGACGATGGCCGCAGCCGCACCTACATCTTCACGCAGATGTCGTTGCTGGTGCTGTTGGCGGTTTTCACCGGCCACGCCGCCGACGATGCCACCGATGGCAGGGGTTTCGCCATCGTCTACACCTTGCTGCTCCTCTTCATCGCCTGGCAGTGGTTCGACGTTCGTCGTTTCGACACGCCGGAATGGCGAAGGGTCGCCGGTCGCTACGTGGCGGGCATGCTGATGATCGCCGTCATCGTTCTCGCCAGTATCTTCGTCGACAATCCGACCACCCGTGTCTGGTTCTGGGCGGTAGCGGTCGGACTGACCGCTCTCGGGAATGCTGCTTCGACGTTCAGTCCTCGAACCGAGGAAATGATCGCTGCGCTCGCACCGACCCACTCAATGGTTGAACGGTTCGGTCTGTTCACCATCATCGTCCTCGGCGAAGTCGTCGTCGGCGTCGCCGACGGCGTGGCATCGTCGGAGCACAACTTCGTCACGATCCTCACCGCGATCTTGGCAATGTGGGTCGGGTTCGGATTCTGGTGGAACTACTTCGATTTCGTGGGCGGTCGATTGCCGGGCGCTGGTCGAAAGCAGTTCGGCTGGATGTTTGCTCACTTCCCGCTTTCGGTCAGCATTTCTGCGGCGGGTGCCGGGATGGTCGGTCTCATCGAGCATGCCGGCGAGAGCAGGACCCCGGCACCAACGGCATGGCTGGTGGCGGGGGCGACAGCGGGTGTTGCGCTCAGCATCGTGGCGCTCACGTTCTCGATCGGGACCCACCCGGCCCGCCGGGCCGTTCCCTACACCTTGACCGCAGCCGCAGGCGCAGCTCTCATCGCCGCTGCGATCCGGCCTACGCCGTGGCTCCTGGCAGCTGTTCTCTGGGCGCTCATGGGCATGGTCTGGTTCGAGGCGTTCACCCGACACGCCCGGCAGGGGATTGCTATCACCGACCGCGTCTAGTCTCACGATCCATGGCCCACTCGGCATGCAGCTCTCCGCCACCCCGGTCATGATCGGCGGGGAGCCCGGTGGGTGCCTCGACATCGGAGACGAGACCTACGGAGTCATGGCTTTCGATCTGGCCGAAGACCGACTCCAAGACATCCGCAGCGTCGTCAACCCCGACAACCGGCATGGGTGAAGTGATGACAGGAAGGAACCCGGCACCGGGTGCTGAGCAAAGGTCGTCGGCGGCAGCGTCTGTCGCCGACCCAATCCGGGCCTTATTAGGGGGGTTCGTGCTCTTCTCGATCCCCCTCTGGGCCTCCAGCGACCCAAACCAGCTCGCTTGTTGAGCGGATTTCAACTTCGTGGAGCTGGGGGCCATTCGTGGAGCCGAGGGGAATCGAACCCCTGACCCCCTGCTGGCAAACCGGAACGGGGCGGTTCGGGTGGTGCCGGGAGAGTGCGGGAGCCGCACGATAGCAGGTGCTTCGGGTCGGGCGCTGTCGTAGCCGTTTGGCTGCGATGGCTACCGGTTCGGGTCCCGGGGCTGATTCAACAACCGGGACAAACGTCCTGAAGACCCCGCCAGGTCTAGGCCGTCCAGCAGCTGAAGCACGGAGGGTGCCACGATTGATGCCAGGGCCAGGGCCAGTCGGGTGTGGGAACGGATCGCTGCCGCCGATGGGCCGGGGCCCCTGTACCCGGTCGAGTCGATGGCCGACTGCCTGGCGGTGTGCGCGGCGACCGACGCTAGCGATACCACTGCCCGCCTTCTCGCCCAGCAGCAGGCGGAGGTCAGTATCTGATCTCGAAGCGCGTGAGATCTGGATCCGGATCGATCTCGTGGACTTCAACCGAGGTGACCGACGCGCCGCCGGGCCCACGGTGGAGAAACGCCATGAGTTGATCGACGGAGTCGGCCGATCCTTGAGCCCACACCCGAACGGATCCGTCGGGCTGGTTCCGCACCCAACCTTTCACGCCGAAGTCAGCCGCACGCTTCCAGGTCGTATAGCGGAAGCCGACGCCCTGGACACGACCTCTGACAACGGCGGTGTGGGCCACCGTCATCGCCGCCCGTCGACAGCCTCGTCGACCAACCGGCAATGCCGCCGTACCACGTCGGCCGACGACGTGACATGTGAGCGCGGAATCCCAGCGTCCGGTGGGTGAGCGCCTGCCACCTCGATGGCTGCAGCAGCTCCGAGTGACTCGCCGAGGAACACCACGGGATGCCCGTGGGCCCCGTCGGGGGCGTCAGGATGAGGCGATCTCTGCTCGCAGGTTCGCAAATCGCTCGACTCGTGAAACGAAGTTGGGACTACGACGCAACCGGGCGGCAACCTCTGCGTAGCCGGCGCCGCTGTGCAGCGCTTTGAGAACGCATCGCTCAATCGGGCGCAGGCTCCCGCTGGGCGTCTCCACTTCGGTGGTCGGCCCGTCCGGGCGTTCGATCTGGCTGAAACTCTGGATGCGGCGGACAAAGCCAGGCGAGCGCCTGAGCCGCCACGCAACCTCGCTATCCGACAGCCCTTCACGTCCTAACCGTTGCACGGTCCGTTCGATAGCGCGAGGTCGGCGATCCGCCATTCAATTCTCCTGCATTGTGACTATCTCGATGCTAGCACGATGCGCCGCTGTCGACCTGCGACGAGGGCTCCGACTCCGGACCAGAGATCGTCCAGCAGGGCCGCGGCGAGGGCCAGCAGGTCGTCCGAATCTACCGCCTCACCGTCCACGACGGCTCCGACGGCGAACAGCTCGTCGTCGGTCAGGACCCACAGCGCCGAACCCAGTGGTGCGGGGGTCAGAGGTACGACGAACCCCCCTGATGGGGTCGGACATAGACTGGCCGCGAACTCGGTCAGGGCCGCCATTTCCTCGGCCGCCCCCAGCCGAGCCCACCGCTACATCGACAAGCTGCACACCGGTACGGTGGTGCGGGGCTACCGAAACCGGCTGAAATAGTGGTGGAGCTGAGGGGAATCGAACCCCTGACCCCCTGCTTGCAAAGCAGGTGCTCTAGCCAACTGAGCTACAGCCCCGTGTGTGGCCAGCTTAGCTCTGACCGGTGGAAGATCCGGCGGCAACCGACAGGCTTTCGCCCCATCCTCCGGTGCCGATCCGGCGATGATCCTGCTGTGTCGACGTGCCGGACCAATCGATCATCCATTGCGTCGCTGGATGGCCGCTGCGTGCTGCGGCTACCGTACGAACAGAACGATGGATGTCACAGAGCGGTTGAACCGGGCTCGAGCGGCGTTCGTCGCGTGCTCGTGGCCGGACGCCTATGACGGCTTCGAGACCTGCGATCCTGTCGTGTCGCTCGAACCGTTCGACCTCGAGCAGTTTGCCACGGCGGCCTATCTGACCGGCCACGATGCCCGGAGCACCGAAGCGTGGTCGCGTGCCCACCAGCGATGGCAGGAGCTTGGCGACAAGGGTGCTGCGGTGCGATGTGCATTCTGGCTTGGCTTCGCCCTGGTGCAGCGGGGGGATATGGCCCAGGGCGGTGGCTGGCTGTCCCGAGCCTCGAGGTTGGTCGAGGAGCACGATCTGGACTCGGTGGAACGCGGCTACCTGGAGGTGCCGGCGGGCCTGATGGCGATGGATGCTGGCGAGTGCGACACCGCTCTCACTCGGTTTGCCCGGGCTGATTCGGTGGCTCGACGCTTCGGTGATCGGGACCTGGCCGCTCTGGGCACGCTCGGACGGGGCGAAACCCTGCTGCGCCTGGGTGAGACGTCGCAGGGCCTGAGCCTTTTCGACGAGGCGATGGTGTCGGTCACTGCCGGTGAGACCTCGCCGATGATCTCCGGGCTCGTGTACTGCGCCGTCATCGATAGATGTCATCGAGTCTTCGATCTCCGCCGCGCCGGCGAGTGGACGGCGGCCCTCGACCGGTGGTGCAACCGACAGCCCGGGCTCGTGCCCTACCGCGGGCAGTGCCTGGTGCATCGGGCTCAGGTCCTGCAGCTTCGCGGCGACTGGGTCGGGGCGGTGGCCGAGGCCGAGCGGGCGCGGCGGTGGTTGAGTGATCCCCCTCACCCGGCCCTGGGGATGGCGCACTACCAGCTCGGGGAGCTGCACCGGCTGCGGGGTGAGCCGGCGCAGGCCGAGGAACTGTACCGTCAGGCTCACGCCTCCGGCCGGGAGCCGCAACCGGGCCTTGCTCTGCTCCGGCTGGCTGAGGGACGGACCGAGGCCGCCGTTGCCGCTATCGAGACGGCGCTCGACGGTGCCGGTGATCTGTTGGGCCGCGTGCAGTTGCTACCGGCCTATGCCGAGATCATGCTGGCCGCCGGTCGGCCACATGACGCTCGGGCCGCGGGCGACGAGCTCGACGACCTGGCCGACAACAGCGGGGGCGCCACGATGTTGCTCGCCGTCGCCAACCAGACACGTGGTGCTCTGCGACTGGCAGGCGGCGAGGCGAGGGCCGCCATCGGCGTGCTGCGGGCTTCGCTCGACGCATGGCGGGAGCTGGATGCGCCCTATGAGGCCGCGCAGGTGCGGGTTCTGCTGGCCGTCGCCTGCCGGCGCCTCGATGACCGGGACAGGATGGAGCTGGAGTGTGACGTGGCCCGGGTCGTTTTCGAGCAGCTCGGCGCGTCGCCGGCTCTCGAACGGCTGACTCGGCTGCTAGCCGACGAGCCTGCGGACGTCACCGGCCCGTCCGGTTCGTCGGCACGCCGGCAACCGCTCACCGTCCGGGAGCTGGAGGTGCTGCGACTTGTCGCTGCCGGTCAGACCAACCGGGAGATCGGCGGCGAGCTGGCGATCAGCGAGAAGACCGTCGAGCGCCATCTGGGCAACATCTTCGCCAAGTTTGGCGTGTCGAACCGGGCGGGGGCGACCGCTCACGCCTACAACCACGGACTGCTATAGCACCACCGGGTCAAGCGGCGTGCGGTATGGGGGTTCTCCCTCATCGGCGGCCCTGTGAAGTTGGCGGACTCTCCCGATGTCAGCCGACTTGTTCGGTGCAACGATGCCTCCATCGACCACGAGGAGAAGCCGATGACGACTCAAACCACTCCGTCTTCGTATGGGAGCGACGCCGCCGGCATCGCCGCCAACTACGAGGCCTACTTCGTGCCGGCAATTGGCGAGCCGATCGCCCGCCAGCTCATCGACGCCGCCGGACCATACCCGGGTGAGCGGGTGCTGGATGTTGCGTGCGGAACGGGGGTCGTGGCCCGCCTGGCGACCGAGGCCGTCGATCGGGAGGGCACCGTCGCCGGTCTCGATGCCAACCCCGCCATGCTCGAGGTGGCCCGCAGTGTGGGCCCGGACGACATCGTCTGGCACGAGGCGTCGGCCGAGACCATCCCACTGCCGGACACCGCCGTCGACCTTGTTTTGTGCTCGATGGGTCTGCAGTTCTTCCCCGACAAACACCAGGCACTGCGGGAGATGCTCAGGGTGCTGGCCCCGGGCGGCCGGGTCGCGTGGTGTACTCCGGGGCCGATCCCTCCGTTGTTCGAGGCCATCGACCGGGCCCTCACCAACCACGTCGGGCCGGGCGCCTCGATGTTCGTTCACACCGTCTTTGCGTTGCACGACCCCGACGAGGCACAGTCCCTGATGGCGACAGCCGGCTTCGACTCTGTCCGGGTCGAGAGCGTCCCGATCACCTTACGCATCGGGCTGCCGGCCGAGTTCTTCTGGCAGTACGTTCGAAGCACCCCGCTGGCTGCGCCGCTGGCCAAGCTCGACGAGCGGGCCAGGCTGGCTCTGGAGTCCGAAGTGGTCGAGCGCTGCGCCCCATTCGTTGACGGCGATGAATCGACCATCCAACCCGGGCTGCTGATCGTCACCGGTGCCCGTCGGGACTGGTGAGACCACGAACGGGCACGTGAGCTCGTTCCGGCAGCGCCTGTTCGATCAGGTTCTCGACACATTCCCGAGACTGGGCCGGTTGCCTGAATACGATCGAACCATGACCGATCCGACGAGGGCCCACTGATGATCGACCTGCAGCCGAATCTCGAGCTGACGACCCACCAGGCCGAGCAACTGCTCGGAACCTGGTTGGGCGGCCCGGTGGTCTGCACCGACATCGTCAAACTCGAGGGCGGGATGGTGAACACCGCGTATCGGTTGGAGTTCGACCGGGCGCCTCACCGAGCGGTCGTCAAGCTCCACCGAAGTGACTCGGACGGCTTCGTGGCGGAAGCTCGCGCCCTGGAGTACCTCGCTGCCGAGACGGCCTGCCCGGTTCCGCGCGTCTACTTGTACGACGGCTCGGCTCGCCTTATCCCTTACACCTTCCTGCTCCTCGAGCTCGTCCCCGGTGTGTGCCTCAAGGATCTGGAGCTCGATCCGTCCGAGCGAGCCGCGATCGATGCCCAGCTGGCCGACGTGCTGGCCGAGCTGCACAACCACACACGTGCGACCTGGGGTGCCATCGACGCCGATGACGAGCCGAGGTCGTGGTCCGAGCTCTTCGAGGCACGGCTCAGGGGCGCCCGGGACCAGGCCACGGTGGCCGAGCGACTGACGCCCGAGGTGCTGGCGCAGGTGGACCAGGCCATTGATCTCGCCAGATCGATGCTCGGGGACTCGGGCACACCCACGCTCGTCCATGGCGACATCTGGGACGGCAACATGATGGTGCGTCTCGAGGACGGGCGTTGGCGGCTCACCGGCCTGCTGGACCCCTCCCTCGAGTTCGCCGACGTCGAGTTCGAGCTGGCGTACCTCGAGGTGTTCGACACCTCTCGCCAGGCGTTCTTCGCCGCCTACACCGCCCATCACGCCGTACGTCCCGGCTACGAGCGGCGCCGCCTTTTCTACTGGCTGCACACCGCCCTGGTCCATGTGGCCCTGTTCGGCGACGAGTTCTTCTGTCGGTTCACCGAACGAGTCGCGACGGAGATCTGCCGTCTCCAAACGCACTAACCTTCGGCGTCCCGGGTACCGCGGGCACACTACACCGTGCCACTTCCGATCTGCGTCGGCAACCGCAGCAGACTCGGCCCTTCAGGGTGTGCTTTCGACCAGCTGTCTCAGGCTCTCGCCTTCTTCGCGCATGTGTGCCCGTAGCGCTTCCATCCGATGCCGGAAGAGCGTTCTGGTCAGTCGCCCGAACCGGTAGCCGATGGTGGCGGTGAAGGTCGACTGCCCGTTGTCCGCAGCCGAGACCTGGAACGAGCCACCGGGCAGGATGATCGAGTGCAGGCCCTTGACGCGGTACGTCATTCGCCATGGAGGCTCGATGTCGGTCACCTCGAACACGAGCTTCTCGCGATGTCCTGCGAGCTCCTCGATTGTCGTGAGCTGCGATCCGATCTCGTTCGGCTCGCCGCGGGTCCACTCGGCGCTGATGTGGCTCGGGTGCCACTCGGTGTAGTGGCCGGCAAGATCGAGCAACCATGACCAGACCTTCTCCGGTGGTGCGTCAACGACGACCGAATCGTCCAGGGCCCGTATCATGACGCGCCGCCGCTGGCTTGTCCCGGCTGTTCGGCGTGGGATCCGCTGTGATATCGGAAGTCGCAGCGGTCTGAGCCACCGGCCAGTGTTCCTGACCGAGTGAGCACGAGGCCATGGTGGGCTGCGGATCGGATGTCCTGATCGCAGATTGCGGCCTGGCAGAGGTCGCTCATGTCAAACGACTGGAAGAACTCGGCGATCACACAGCGGTTCACGTCCATGCCGAACCCGCTTGCCACCGGCACATCCTGCATCTCCCAGTCGGGTTCGGTGTAGTAGACGCGTCGGGCAAGTCGAGAACTCCAGCCGGCCGCTTCCATGGCGTCGCGGTGACGCAGTCGACCCAGCCGATGCAGCGCAGTGCGCGCCGGCATAACCGACGTGAACACGATGTCCGAGATGAGTGCATTGGCCTTGTTTTGGTCATGTCCGATCTGGTCCAGGGCCTGGCGGAGGGCAATGGCGTAGGCTCCGATGCGCAGAGGTGCCCAGCCCCAAAACCGCTCGGAGGGAGATGTGCTGCTATCGCTGGATAGCCTTTGTCCGCTGCGGTAAGAACCTGCTCGCTGCGACCAAGACCAAGCTCCCGCAGCAAGTGGCGACGAGCGATCCGTCGCATCCCTCTCGGGGCCTTCTTGGCTCGGACCCTTGTGTCGTGCTTCTCGCCAGGTTCCACAACACCATCGTGTTCGAACACCGAGTGTCTCGCCAGGGCCACAGGTCCCACTCGGTGCCTGGCACAGCTGCTCGTGCCGCGGCCGACGCCGGAGCCAGGACCTACACCTGTCGAGTTGTCTCCGGCGCAACCGGTTGAGCCATGACCCGGGCCAGCGGTCGAAGCGCCATCCAGCCCTGGTCCTTCGGCCGATGCACCCCCGGCACGACGAGGTCGGGGAACTCGGCGATGGGCGTGAACCGGACCTTGCCCTTCTGGAGGCCGACGAACGAGCTCGTGGGCTGGTCCGACAGTGCCTGTTCGATCAGGTGCTCAACGCATTCCGAGGCAAGACGGGTGGCCTGGATCCGGTCGAACGGGGAGGGATCACCGCCCTGCTGGACATGGCCGAGGATGGAGGTGCGGACATCGAACAGGCCGATGCCTTCGTGTTCGAACAGCGACCGGATGAAGCTCGTGGTGAACACGGGATCGGCGTGCTCACTTCGGATGACAAGGCCGAGTCGTTTGCCGTGGGCGAAGCCGTCCTTCAGGTCGTTGACATCCTTTTCCAGATCGAGCAGCGAGATCCCTTCTTCCGGGAGGTAAACCCGTTCGGCACCGGTGGCCAGACCGCTCATCAGCGCCAGGTAGCCGCAGTCCCGCCCCATCACCTCGACCACGAAGCTTCGTCGGGCGGCGACGGCCGACTGCTTGATCTTGTCGACATCTTCGACGATGCTGTTCAACGCCGTGTCGGCCCCCACGCTCAGCTCGCTGCCGGGCAGATCGTTGTTGATGGAGGCCGGCAGGCAGACGATCGGGAGGGCGAACGACGGATGAATCTCACGCAACTCGTGCATGAGGTTCGCCGTCTGGTAGGCCGTCCATCCCCCGATCATGAGCAACCCGTCGATCCGGTGCTCGTCCAGCTGGCGAGCGATCCGTTCGAGTAGTTCCGGGGCCGGCACGCTGCGGCTCGTTCCGAGCTCGGCGCCGCCTTGTGAGACCCAGCCGGTGACGCTCATCCAATCCATCTCTTCGAGCTTGCCGGCGGCCAGGCCCTTGAAGCCGTTCTGGACCCCGAGCATGGTGTGCCCATGGTCGACACCAACCCGGACCGCAACCCGGACCGCGGTGTTCATGCCCGGAGCCGGGCCTCCGGCATGGAGCACGGCGAGGCGGAGCCGTCGCTGACCGGGCTCCGGCCCATGGGGTTGGGCCCGGACCATGGTGCGGATCATGCGGAACGAATCCTTGAAGCTGCCCCCTCGCATGTCCATCGCCGTCTCGTAATCCTGCCGGGCGATGACGTCGGCCACCGCCTTGGTCTTGGTGACGCAGTCCATCAACGGGGAGCTGATGATCTCGTGGCCCCGGATTCCGATCAACTGGGGCTCCCCGCCCGGTGACATCAGGATCTGCTCCACTGCGGCGTAGCCGAGCACGGTGCTGATGTAACGGTCGAAGGCGCTGGGCGCACCACCCCGTTGCACGTGGCCCAGGCTGGTGACCCTGGTGTCCTCGCCCAGACGCTCCTCCAGGACCTCTTTCACATGCTGGGCGGTGATGGGATTGCCGTGGCGGTCCTGCGCTCCTTCGGCCACAATGGCCAGATTGCGACGACGCCCGATGGCTCGGCCCGCTTCCATGGCCCGGCACATCGACTCCTCCCAATCATCGGTGTCGGGCGGACTCTCCGGAATCAGCACCCAGTTGGCTCCGGCCGCTACCGCGCTCATCAAGGCCAGGTAGCCGCAATGGCGGCCCATCACCTCGATCACGAACGAACGTTGATGACTCGACGCCGTGCTGTGGATGGCATCGATCGCCTCGGTGATGCGGTGGAGTGCGGTGTCGGCCCCGATCGTCATGTCCGTGCCGAACATGTCATTGTCGATCGACCCGACCATGCCAACGAGGGTGAGCCGGCGGTGGGCGCCGGCGGTGTCCGGCTCGAGATCGCCCTCGGCCACCAATTCGTCGAGCAGGGACGGCCACTCCTCCCGGAACAGGTTCGCCCCGGTGAGGCTCCCGTCTCCCCCGATCACCACCAGAGCGTCGATCCCACGCTCCACGAGATTGCGAGCCGCTCGACGACGCCCTTCCCGGGAGAAGAACTCGGCACAGCGCGCCGTGCCCAGGACCGTTCCGCCCTGGTGGAGGATCCCGCCGACATCGGTCGACGACAGCTGCTTGATCTTGTCGCCCCCGTCGACAAGTCCCTGCATACCTTCGTAGACGCCGAACACCTCGAGACCGGCGGCCAGGCCCGATCGCACGGTGGCCCGCACGGCGGCATTCATTCCGGCGGCGTCTCCACCGCTCGTCAGCACCGCCAGTTTGGTCGGTCGCTGCGGTGTCCTGAGCATCGTTCTTGTCTCCTCGGCATGGTCGATCACCGTCACTCAAAGCGTACGTGGCGCTGTCCCCGTCGAGGCCGTGTTGTCGACCCGGAACTCGACGGCCGCCGTAGGCTGGGCGCCAGGAGGTCGCAAGATGCAGTTCGAAAACGTTCCTGTCAACAACCCCGAGGAGCTCAACCTGATCCTCGGTCAGAGTCACTTCATCAAGACGGTCGAAGACGTCCACGAGGTCCTCGCCCAGGCCTCTCCCACCCTCGAGTTCGGGATCGCCTTCTGCGAAGCATCCGGACCGCGGTTGATTCGCCGCTCCGGCAACGCCGCCGATCTCGAGGCCCTTGCCGTTGACAATGCCCAGCGCATCGGGGCCGGCCACTCCTTCATCATCTTCCTGCGAAACGGTTTCCCGGTCTCGGTACTCAACGCCATCAAGCAGGTTCCCGAGGTATGCAGCATCTTCTGTGCGACGGCCAACCCCTTGGAGGTGCTGGTGGCGGTCACGGACGCCGGCCGCGGCATCATCGGGGTCGTCGACGGCGGCTCCCCCCTCGGCGTGGAGACCGACGATGACATGGCGGAGCGCAAGAGCCTACTCCGCCGGATCGGGTACAAGCTGTGACCGACTCGAAGACGATCGTCCTGGTACGCCATACCGACAATGACGGCGATGTGCTGACGCCCCAAGGTGTGGCCGACGCCGTGCGTATCGGGCGGACCCTCGGTGGCAGCTTCGATGTCGCGGCGTCGTCCGGAGCGCAGCGGGCCACCCAGACCGTGGGCTGCCTGCTGAGTGGGCTCGGCCAGGCCGTCCCCGGCGGAGTCGTCGTGATCGAGGCGCTACGGTCGGCGGTCGAGGATCGCTGGCGCGCCGCCTATCGCACCGCCGGCGCCGGTGATCTCGCATCGCTGCGTTCGGCCGACCCTGATCTGGTTGCCACCGACTCGATGAAGTTGGCCGACGGGCTCCGCTCACTGCTGGCCATGCTGCCGGACGGCGGGCGGGCTCTCGCCGTTGGCCACAGCCCCACCAACGAGGCCGCGGTTCTCGGGCTGACCGGGGCGATGGTCCCTCCTCTGGGCAAGGGCGAGTACGTGGTCATCGTCGAATCGCCGAGCGGATTCTCGGTGGCGCCCCCCGGCGACCAAGACCACTGAGCCCGAGCCCTTCAGAAATCCGGTTTGCCCTCACGCTCCGGAGTGATCGATGGTCACCCGGAGGTTGGAGATCCTGCCGTCCCGGAAGGCGTACTCGTCGGTACCCCGCGACGGGCCGTTGAAGGCCGACGATCGGCACTCCCACTTGGCAACCGCTCGGTCGGCGGTGACCTCGATGCTCACGACGTCGAGCTCCAAATCCGGCAGCGGCGTCTGCCAGCCGATACGCAGTCGCTCACGAATGGCAACCAGGCCGACGGCCGGCTCCAAGCCGGAGAACGGCTCCTCATACACCGCATCGTCGGTGAACAACGCAACCATGTCGTCCTCGGCGTCGGGTCCGCGCCGCATCGCCGCCAGATAGGCCTCGACCACTGACGATTCGTTGCTCATCGATACCACCTTTGGATGTCGACTACCATCGATTGGCGTGGGCCGTTCCAACCACGCCGTCTACGAGCTGATTCGGGCCTTGAGGGCCGACCCCGACGTTCTTCCCCTGGCCGAGATTACCAACGTCCATCGCCAGGGTCACGATGTCGTGGTCAACGTCGAACACGACACCGTCGTGGCCGTACTGACTCCACGACGAAAGGTGAGGCTCGACAACCTCACCCGCCGGGAACAGCAGGTGGCGTCCCTCATCGCCTCCGGCTACACGAACCGGCAGATTGCCGTCTCGTTGTCCATTGCCCTGGGAACGGTGAAAGACCACGTCCACGCCATCCTCAACAAGACCGGCTTCGAGACCCGGTTGCAGCTGATCGCCGCCTGGTACGGCGGAGGGCCCGAGCCCGACTGACCGTCCGCACCTGACATCGCTGTGAATCGGATGTGGAGGCGACCCCACGTCCGAGCGCTAGAGACCCTTCCACCACCGGGGCGTCGCCATCGCAACCTTCGGCTCGCCGGCCATCAGCGGTGCCGCCGCCGCCATGTACTCGGCGAACCAGTCCGCCCCGGCGTTCTCGGCCAGCGCCACCGGATCGTTGTAGATCTCGAACAGCATGAAGGCGTCCTCGTCCTGGTTGTCGGCACACCAGACCACCGTTTCCTGGGCCGGGTTGGCTTCCGCCCGCGGCGCCAGGTGTTCCCGGTACAGGGCGTACAGCTCATCCCGCTTTCCGGGTAGGGCTCGGGAGTTGATGAAGATCGCCAGTTTGTCCATAGGCCGGACCCTAGCCATTGGGCCGACAGCTGTGAATCCATCCTTCGATGGGTCTGTGACGCCCCACGGCGGGCAGCGGCCGTTGGTGGTCGACTCAGCCTTCGGTCCGGGCCAGCACGACCGAGGTCATGTAGTCGACGAACTCATCGGGTTGTTCGAACATCGGGCGATGGCCCGAGGTCTCCAGCACGGTCACGTCCTTGATCGGTGCCTCGATGAGCGGATACCACTCCTCGAACGGCTCGGCCCGGCCATCGGCCTCGTGCGCCCCCTGCACGAAGAACATCGGCACGTCGAAGCCGGTGGCCGATTCACGGAAGTCGATGTCCTGGAGCTGGGGATACAACGCGGCGAAGGTGTCAATGAACGCCCCGAGCAGATGGACCTGATCGATCAGCGCATACTCCTCGACGATGAAGTTCTCCGAGAAGCCACCCTCGCCTTCGGCGTTGGGGGTGTGATCGTAGGGGTACACCTCGTGCTCATAGGACAGCGCGGTCTCATAGCTGAGCATGCGGTCATAGGGCGGAGGCCCGATCTCGACCAGCTGGTCGACCAGCCCCTGATCACCTTCGGCTCGGGCCCAGGCCAGGGTGTCGTCATAGAAGATCCGGTCGGTGGCCAGCTGGCTCACCATCTGACCCACCCCGATGAACGCCTCGTAACGATCGGGCTGTCGCTGCACGGCCAGCACGCCGAGGGTCGAACCCCAGGACTGCCCGGCCAGGTAGATCCGCTCCCGGTCGAAGCGTTGCCGTAGATGGTCGGTGACGGCGATCGTGTCGTCGACGAAGCCGTCGAGCGTGATGGTGTCGGTGGGATCGAGCTCAGGGTACGACTTGCCGGTACCCCGCTGGTCCCAGGTCACCACGGTGAAGTGCTCCTCCAGCGCGGGTAGATGGTTGCGCATCGCCCCCATCTCCGAACCGCCGGGCCCCCCGGCCAGGAACAGCAGCACCGGATTGTCCACGCTGTGACCCCGGATGAGCAGGGCCAGATCATGGCCGTTGACCTCGATGGACGTGAGTTCGGCGATGCTGCCGTCGATCGGGTTGCCGTCGGCGTCGACGATGGCGTCGGTCGAGTCGGGACGGATCAGGCCGGCGGCCAGCGCCACCAGGGCGAGTGCGGTGACCACGGCAACTCCCCGGCCCAGGTATCGGCTCGCCGGTCGGCCGGCCAGAGCGGGCGAGGCGAGGGCTCGAGCCCGGCCGGCGCCGAGAGACGCTCCCAGGGCCAACGGCACCAGGGAAAGAAGGCCATGGAAGCCGCGACCGACGATCAGAGCCAGGATGCCGTAGGTGCTGAACGCCGGTGCGTCCACGGTGGGGCCGTCGGTGCCGAGACGAACCAGCTCGAAGAGCATGGCGAAGGCGGCGGGCGCGACAACGATGGCCCAGCGGGACCGCCAGGCCAGACCGGCCACCGCCCCGATTGTCAGACTCAGCACCAGCGACCACAGGGCTTGACCCGTGGTCAACGGACCTCGCGGAGTCCACACACCGGCGAGGACACCCCATGTCGCCGGAGCGAGCACGGCCACGACCGGACCGAGCATCGGATTGGCCGGAAGAGGGCCGAACAATGACCGCATCCGACCGGCCGGTGTGGGTGGTTCTCGTCGGTCGAGATCGGGTCCGGACTGGCCGGCGGACCGGTGTTCGGGTTCGTGGTGGACGATGGGGGCGTCGTCGGCTGCGGCGCGGTCATGTTGTCTGCGGAGGACCAGTCGATTCATGAGATCACCTTCAGGACGTTCGCGGGCGCCGGCAACCGACACAGCGGCCGACGAAGGAAGAAACGACGGGTGGCCGATGGACCTCGGATACGATCCGCCTTCTCCTGCTTCTACCAGTGAACGTACTCACCGGGGAGTGGTCGACCCCAGGGTCGAACGTCCTGATCAGCCGGCGACATGCGGCACGCCGGGCCCGCTGCGGGCCACGTCGTGAATGGATTGGCTACGCCTGGACGGCGGGACGTACGCTGACCGGTCTGTGCCGGTTTGCCTTCCCTCGACGGCGATCGGTCCCGTTCGACCATGACCGCACCGGCCCCGACCTCCACGCCGTCAACGACCGACGATCGTTCCACCCCGTACGGCTGGATCATCGTGGCCACCGTGTTCGTCATGTTGGCCGTCACTTCCGGTATCGGCTTCTACAACGCCTCGGTCATCCTGTCGGCGGCCGCCACCGAACTCGATGCCTCGGTCGGCGCGGTCTCCGGCGCCACCGGCCTGTTCTTCGCCATCAGCGGACTGAGCGGGTTCCTGCTGTCCCGATGGATGGACACCGCCGATCTCCGCTGGTTCTTCACCGCCGGCGGCATCATCGGCGCCATTGCCCTGTTGGGGTTGCGATGGGTCACCTCGGTCCCCGCCCTCTATGTCTTCTTCGCCCTTTTCGGCGTCGGCTTCGGTCTGGCCGGGCTGGTGCCGTCGACCACCCTGGTCACCCGCTGGTTCGACCGGCGCCGCTCGGTCGCCCTGTCGATCGCCTCCACCGGATTGTCGATCGGCGGTATCGCGTTGACCCCCATTGCGGTCTGGATCATCACCCGCAACGGCCTGTCCAACGCCGGCGTCGTGCTGGCTACGATCTGGCTTGTCGGCATCGTTCCCATCGCCGTGCTCCTGGTTCGGCCCTACCCCCCCGATTCGACGGATGACGACCAGGTTCCGTCGGAGCGTCTTGATGCCGGATCCGGCGGCCCGGTCGGCGCCGCGGGCCCGAAGGTCCAACCCGGAGCCACCTTTGCTGTGGCTCGGGGTACACGGTTCTTCCGAGCGGTGGCGCTGGCCTACGCCCTGATCTTCTTCGGTCAGGTCGGCGGCATCGCCCAGCTGTTCAACATGGTCAGGGAGCGAACCGATGAAACCACGGCCGCCACGGCCGTCTCCACCATCGCCTTCGCCTCGGTGGTGGCCCGGCTCATCGGCGGCCTGGTGGTGATGCGTATCTCGGTCAAGCCGTTCACCGCCGGTATGGCCGCCGTCCAGGCCTGCTCGCTGGTACTGCTGGCGCTGGCCGGTTCGTCCACCGGTCTGATCGCCGGCGCCGCCGTCTTCGGCATCGGCATCGGCAACCTGCTGATGCTGCAGCCGTTGCTGCTGGCCGAGGCGTTCGGCGTGGCCAACTACAGCCGGATCTACAGCTTCAGTCAGCTGGCGGCCACCATCGGCGTGGCCACCGGCCCGTTGATGCTGGGCGTGCTTCGGGACGGATTCGACTACCGCATCGCCTTCATGGTGGCGGCCGGTGCCAGCCTGGCCGGTCTCGTCTCGCTTCTCATGGCCGGGCCATCGGAGATTGCTCGCAGTCTTTGGTCAAGTTGACGATGTGCAGGACGTGCATGGTGCTGAATGGCGCTGTTTGTCTGTGCTTACTTAAGCATTGGCAAAAACATCCATAGGACCGCCACACTCCCAAAACAATCGACTAAAGTGCGGCCGCTTGACGCCGAGCTGCTGCCGAACGTTGATAGCTTGGTGCCGTGACCGGTGGCGTCCCGAAGTCGGGTGACGGGGATGGGCAGGGTTCCATACTGGTGGAAACGTCCGTCGATGAGTCGAAGGCCCCGTTCGCCGTGCATGAGGCCCGAGTCACCACATCCGGGCTGGCACGGTGGGCCCGGAAGCTGACGGCAACGGTGCCACTCAACCAGGCTGCGCTGGCCGGAATCGGTGTCGGTATGGCGTTCCTTGTCGCCATTTTCGCCCTCGCCAACTTCGACAACGACGATCCCGTCATCGGCTCGCCGACCGCCGACGCCGCCGGCTCCGACGCCAGCGGGTCGCGGGGCCAGTTCACCGACGGCGGCCTGTTCGCCTCCGAGGCGCCGAAGAAACGCTCTCGGGCGGCCGGTGCCGCCGGCAAGGAAGCCGCCCTGGCTGACCAGGCCGATGGTCGGCGGGCGACATCGGATGACGGTCAGCAGGCACTCGACGGCCTACCCGCCGGGCCAACGACCAGCCGCGGAGCCGCCTTCGACCAGCTGGGACGGCCCAGCACCGATGATGACGACGATGGTGAGATCAATGCCGGGGCCACCAACCCCCGCAACACCACGAATGCCGGTGGGGCCGCGGTCGACGGTGAGCGCGTCGACGGCACCCGGTCGAACCTCGATCCCGTGACCTCCACCACCGTCCGTGCCAACAACCCGGGCCCACCTTTTGCCCCCACCACGACGCGTCGACCCACCATCCCCACCGGCCCTCCCACCACCGGTATGACCTCCGGTTCGGTCCCAATCGTGGGCCAGACCTCCTCCTTTTCGCCCACCACCGAGGTTGTGACCTCGTCACCCCCAACCTCGTCCGGCACCGTGGCGCCAGCTCAGCCTCCATCGACCGAGGCTGCGCCGACGACGTCGTCGACCACGGATCCGCCCATCGACAACACGCCGCTGATCGCCGCCCCGAGCAGTGGGTCGACGTACCAACCGAATGCCAGGGTCATGTTCTCCGCCACGGCGGTGGCCGGGGCCGACCAGTACTGCTGGACCTTCTCCGGTGCCGGAGTCGACCCCTTCACCCGGTGCTCCGGCGCCACCTCCTACACGCTCAGTCTTGGTGATCACAATTTCGGATTCGGGTCGGTTGCTGTCGTCGGCCAGGCCAAGAGTGGGTCGTCGACGCTCAAGTCGGGCTCGATCACCATCAATCTGCGTCTGGGAACCGTGCTCAGCCAGCCCCGGGACGGAAAGACCTACGTCATCGGTCGAACCATGCGTATCGTCTTTCGTGAGGTGTCAGGGGCCGGCCCGTACTGCTACCGGCTGCAGCAGGCGGATTACGACTCCGGCGACGTGTGCATGGCCGGCAACGGCGTCAACATCGGTCGGGACCATCCGCTGTGGGGCGAACTGAAACCGGGCTCCCTACGGGTCAGCGGTTGGGTGCTGATCAATGGAACCACCGTCGGGTCACAGAGCGTGACCGTCACCTTGGCCGACTAGTTGAGCCCGCCCTCGGCCACCATGCGCTCCAGGGTGAGCTCCGGATAGTCGGCCAGCACCCGGTCCATCCAGTACCGGCTCTCGAACAGTGCCAGCAGGGTCCCGTCGTCCCGAGCCATCACCGTGACCCCCTGCATGGCGTTGAGCTTGGGGGCGCTGGCCTCATCGGTACGGCGGGCGATGGTGAACGGTGTGGCTGTCAGTTCCACTTCGGCCCCGAACTCGTCGGTGAACCGATGGGTGGCCACCTCGAACTGCATGGGACCGACCGCCGCCAGCACCGGGGCCTGATCGCCCAGGTCCTTATCGCGCAGGACCTGAACCGTGCCCTCCTCGTCGAGTTGGATCAGCCCCTTGCGGAACTGCTTGAACTTCGAGGTGTCCTTGACCCGGGCCCGCATGAAGTGTTCGGGGGCGAAGGCCGGCAGCGCAGGGAAACTGGCCGCTTCGTCGACATACACGGCGTCGCCGACCCGCAGATCGTTGGCGTTGACCAGACCGAGCACGTCGCCGGGGAAGGCCTCATCGGCGGTGTCACGATCCTGACCGAACATGGTCTGGGCGTACTTGGTGGAGAACTGCCGCTCTGTCCGCTCGGCGACGGCGGTGACACCCCGCTCGAACCGTCCGGAGCAGACCCGGACGAAGGCGATGCGATCCCGGTGGGCCTTGTCCATACCGGCTTGGACCTTGAACACGAGGCCCGAGAACGGGGCGTCGAGAGCTCGTCGGTTGCCGTCGGCCAGCACTCGCGGGGCCGGCGACGGCACCAGGTCGACAACCCCGTCGAGCAGGAACCGCACGCCGAAGTTGGTGAGGGCCGAACCAAAAAACACCGGGGTGGACTCGCCGGCCAGGAAGGTCTTGAGGTCGACGTTCCGTCCGATCTCGTCCAGTAGCTCCACCTCTTCCGAGGCGTGGGTCCACCACTCACCGTCCCGAGCCAGGGCATCGTCGGCCGACACCTCCTCCTCGGGGGCGATGGTGGAGCCTCGGGCCGTGCGCTCGAACCGGGTGTAGACGCCGGTGCCCCGATGGATCACACCCCGGAAGTCGCCGGGGATGCCCACCGGCCAGGTCAGGGGAGTCGGCTCCACCACCAGGGTTTCCTCGATCTCGTCCAGCAGCTCGAGCGGGGCCTTGCCCGGCCGGTCCCACTTGTTGATGAAGGTCAGGAACGGGATCTCCCGCTCCCGGCAGACCTCGAACAGTTTGAGGGTCTGGGGTTCGATGCCCTTGGCCGCATCCAGCACCATGACCGCGGCGTCGGCCGCCGCCAGCACCCGGTAGGTGTCCTCGGAGAAGTCACGGTGACCGGGGGTGTCGAGCAGGTTGATCACGCGGTCCCGGTACGGGAACTGCAGGACGGTTGAGGTGATGGAGATGCCTCGCTGCTGCTCCAGGGCCATCCAGTCCGAGGTGGCCGAGCGCCGACCACCGCGAGCCTTGACCGCGCCGGCTTCTTTGCCCAGGGCCCCGCCGTAGAGCAGGAACTTCTCGGTCAGGGTGGTCTTGCCGGCGTCGGGGTGGGAGATGATGGCGAACGTCCGCCGCCGGTTGGCCTCCCGCTTGATCAGGCCGCTCTCGGTGTTGTCGCCTGCCGTAGTCACAGCTTTCCAGCCTACTGCCGCCGCCGGTCGGCCGGAGGCTGGACCCGTCCCCGGGGGCCGGCCCCGGCCCCGGTCGGGTCTCTTCGATTTTCAAGGTTCAGGTGTGGAGCGGCGCGAGTCTTGCCTGGGTCAGGCCACGAGATCGCGCTTCCACTTGTTGTCCGGATCACACAGGATCTGTCCGTTGGCGAGCGAGGTTGGACCGCCCTTCGAATGGGGATGGACATGATCAACTTGCAGCCAGTGGTACGGGGCATCACAGCCCCGGGTTCTGCATCTGGCTCTCGCGGTGATGAGTAAGGCCCGTTTCATCCAATCGGGGAACCCCCGGGCTTTGACCGACATATCGATCACCCTGGATCGTTCGTCGAGCACGATCCGTTCGAACTCGGCCACTGCGGTGGCCACAAACGCAAGATCAGGGTGGATTGGTGTCCCATCGATGCGTTCACACCGGTAGTCGGGATCATCCCGGTCGATGTCGAGTACCGGTGTGTCGGGGTCCAGGTACCGCTCCAGGAAGTTCTCCAGGATCTTCTGGCCGATCACCAGGTTCACCAACGGGGTGGTGGTGGCCGACCCCGGGGCTTCGGCCCCACCGACAACCAGGCCGACGAGGGCTTGACCCCGCCGCCGATTCGGGGTGTCGGCGTTGCCGGGCCCTTCGGATTGTTGACGGAACAGTCGCTGCATCTCGTCCCCGAGTGCGGTTCCGACCGCGGCCGCTGACAGCGGGTCCAAGTCGAACCGGCCGTCGATGGAGCCGTCGGTGTTGGCGTTCCAGGTGCACGAGGTCTTCTTGACCTGTTCGGTCACCTCGTCGCTGGTGGTGTGGTTGATCAACCACACGGTGACCCGGTTGGTGAACTCCACAAAGTCATGGTCCCGAGCCGCGGCCACCAACTCTTCCTGGGAAACAACCAGGGCGTCGTGACGCTGGGGTGTGTCCAAGCTCTTCAACTCCCGCAGGTGCCGCAGGGTCAACACCCCTTCCGCAGCCGCGTGAGCGAAGACCGGGAACTGGTCCAGCCATCGCCCGGTGCGAGCGGTGGCGTGGATTTCCCGGGCCGGGGCCCCGGTGGTGGCGGCCACTACTTGTGAGGCGTTGCGGAACCCGAGCTCGCGCAGCACGCCCGGTGCTTCAGAAGCGGTGTCGGCGGCAGCTAACACGGTGGCTCGGGCGGCGTCGAGCCGGGCCGACAGTTTCTGTAGTCGACAGGCTCGGTCCAGCAGCTCGGCCACAGGAAGGCTGGTGGGGTCGGTTGCCACCATGGCATCGAGAGCGGTCTCCATCAGCGTCAGATGGTCGCTGTGTGGTTGTGGTGGCAACCCGCCGTCGGTCATGCCTTCACTATAGCAAACATACGTTCGATATGCAAGCCGTTTCGATCATCATTTTAGAATTAATCTGTTAATCCACGCTCGGCGGAGCGTGGATGTTCGCCGGGCTGGAACCGTTGCTGTATGTGGGCGTGACTCGCCATATTTCGGCTGCGCCGAAACGTCGTCCGCTAGACCTCGGCGGTGGCGTCGGCGTTGTGGAGATCGAGCCGGACCTGCGGGGCAGGTCTCCACCGGGTCGCCTGGGGCGAAACGTCGTTGGCTGGGCCGGTCAACTGGAGATCGGTCGGGTTTCCACCGGGTCGCCTGCGGCGAAACGTCGTCCGCTTCAGACCTCTGCGGTGGCGTCGGCGTTGTGGAGATCGATGATGCCGAGGCGGACGGCGCTGAGGACGGCGTGAGTCAGCGACTGGGCGTCGAGCTTGCGGTAGATGGCGTTGAGGTGGTTGTGCACCGTCTTGGTGGTGATACCGAGATGGCGACCGGCCTGCTTGGTGCTCATTCCGTCGGCGATGGCTTGGAGGATCTCGATCTGGCGATCCGACAGCAGGTCCTGGCCCGCCTCCTCGGCCCGGGCCGAGTTCAGCATGGCTCCGGCCAGGGCCGGCGACAGCACGGTGTCACCCTCGGCCACCCGGTGCACGGTCTCCCGGACCTCGCTGAACGAGGTGCCCTTGCTCAGATAGGCGCTGGCTCCAGCCGCAATGGCGTCGCGGGTCTTGTCGATGTCGTCGTGCATGGTGAGCACGGCGATCCGTACCCCGGTGACCTCCTCCCGAATCTGTCGGGTGGCCTCGATTCCATCCATCACCGGCATTGACAGGTCCATGAGGACGACATTGGGCTGCAGGGCCTTGGCCAAGGCCACAGCCTCTTCGCCGGTGGACGCCTCGCCCACCACCGTGTCCCCAGCCGCCTCGAACGACTTGCGCAGGCCCTCCCGCAGCAGGGCATGGTCGTCAGCCAACAGTATCTTGATCATTCGATTCACCTATTCACCGGTTTGACTGGATTGGACGGTAATTACCGTACCGTCTCCAGGTTTGCTCGAGATGGTCAACAGCGCTCCAACGGATGAGGCCCGTTCTCGCATACCGACCAAGCCATAGGCGTTGCCACGAATGCCGTGGGACGGATCGAAACCGCGGCCGTCGTCCTGGACGACCAGTACGCCTTCTCCATCGGTAATTGTCCAGGCAACATGAACATTGGCCGCTCGTGCATGCTTCTCGATATTGGTCAGAGCTTCCTGCGCTATTCGTAGCAGCTCATTCTCGACCCGGGCTGGAAGTCGATCCGCCGACCTCGGTGCCACCAATGTCACGTTGAGCTGGCTGCGGGCCCGAAAACGCTCGACGACCTCGCGCATGACAAGGCTCAGTGGTTTGTCGGCGGATACGGCGGTACGCAGCTCCAACAATGTATCGCGGAACTCAGAGATGGCGCTCTGGACATCTTCATGCAGTTCCTTGAGGTCACTGTTGGCCTGGTTCGTGTTTATCCGCTCCAGCTCCAAAGCGATATAGGTCAAATACTGTCCCAATCTGTCATGTAGATCACGAGCGATTCTTGATCTCTCCTCGTCGGCAGCCAAGGATCGCAGCCGTCGGAAGGAGCGGGCATTGGCCAGCGTCAGGGCCAGCACGCTGGCCATACCGGCCAGGAGTTGGGCGTCGCGGTCGTTGAACTGGTTGGGTTCGTCGTGCTCGACGGCCAGCAGCCCGGTGTCGACATTGTTGATGACCAGTCGGGAATACAGGCCCGAGCCGGTGCGACGGGTCCGCAGCGACAGGTCGTTGACCCGGAGCAGCTCCACCGAGTTGACCGAACGCCGCAGCAGGTCGGGCAGCCCGTCGGTCGGCAGCTCGGGTGGCAGATTGAACCCATCCTGGAGCACCGGTGACCACAGACCGTCCTCATAGGTGAGCACGGCCATGCGTTTGGCATCGAAGGTCTCCACCAGCTCTCGGCGGGTGTTCTGGACCACATCGGCCAGGTCGAGCGAGGACGGCAGCGTGCGGGCCAGGCTGTTGAGGGCGGCCAGCAGCTGGTTGGTCTGGGCCAGCTTGTCCCGCTGGTTGAGCAGGATCTTGCGCCGGCCCTCCAGTTCGAGGAGGCGGTTGAGGGCCACGCCGGGCAGTACGGCGGCGCCGGCCAGCGCGGTCATGGCCAACGCCCCGGGGAACAGACTGTTGAACAGCTCGAGATCGACCTCGATGATGGTTATATCGGGGCCCAGCACCCGGCCGATGGTGGTGACGGTCAGGGCGATGACGGAGGCGGCCACACCGACGGCGAGACCCCACCCCAACCCGGCGATGCCGACGGCAACGAACAGGGTGCCGACCATTGGGTTGCCGAATCCATCCGACAAACTCACCGCGAGCGAGAAGATGGCGACGTCGGCCAGGGCCATCCCCACCCGGTAGGGGGAGGGGTCTCCCAGCCTGAGGGGCACGATGGTTCGCCATGAGGTCATGAAAATGGCGATGGCCACCGTTCCGACCACCCGCAGCTCGCCTGCAGCAGCCTGCTGGGCGGCGAACACCAGGCCCAGCATCACCGCCCCCCAGCGAAGGGCGGCGAGTACGGCGTTGAGCGAGGCCGAGAGCATGGACGCGCCGAACAGCTCGCTGGGGGTGATGGCTGTGCTCTGCCCGGGCAGGGGTTGGGTGATGGTGGCGAACGCCGGAGCATTGGGAAAGTCGGGCAGGTGGTCCGGCGATCCGGCCAGCCGCTGCCACAGACGCTTTGCCCTGGTTGTCTGTGCTCCGGTCACGGTACTCCTCATTGGCACTCCGCTCCCCATCGGCACTTTCCATCCAGCCGGTAGGTTTGGCGGCCGGCCGGAAGGTGGGTGGTGACCGGGTCACCGATCCGGTCGGGTGACCAGTGCGGCTTGCCGGTCTATGAGGCTCAGTGCGGGTGTTTGTCCAATCCTACCGGTCCCGTTCGGCCACATAGGTGGCCAGCGATCCCAGAGCTTTCATCGCTTCGGCGTCGAACGGCAGCTCGTCGAGGGCGACGGTGGCCTCGGCCAGCAGGTGCTCGATCTCGGCCTCGTTGTTGGCCATTGCCCCTGTGTCGTACAGCACCGTCACGATGTCGGACACGGCATCGGCGCTCAGGTCACGGGTGCCGATGCGGTCCAGCATCGAGCGCTGAGCGCCGTCGGCATGACTGACGGCGTAGGACACGATCTCGGTCGGCTTGCCCTCGCGAAGATCGTCGCCCACCGGTTTGCCCAGATGGGCCTCGTCGCCGACAAGGCCAAGGGCGTCGTCACGAAGTTGAAAGGCCCGACCCAGGGGCCGGCCGAAGCGATCGAGTTGATCCAGGAGCCGCCGGTACTCGGTGTCGGCCATGCGCTCGGCCGGCAGAGCCAGGCTGGCACCCAACTGGAGGGGCCGGACAATGGTGTAGAGGGCGGTTTTGAAGGTGGCAACCTGGCGGGCGGTGGCGTAGTCGAGTTCACCGGCGGCCGCCGCCCGCATGTCGAGATACTGACCCAGGTTGAGCTCGATGCGCAGCTCGTCCCAGATGGAGCGGGTCCGCTGGTGTACTCCGCCGGTCAGCTGGTCGGCGTAGACGTGGCCCAGGTCGCCGACAAGGATGGCCACCCCTTCGCCGTAGCGACGGGCTTCGCCAAGCCAGCCGTTGGCCTCGAGACGGCGGCCGTTGGCCACATGGATGGTGGTGGAGCCGCGGCGAGTGGCCGAGTTGTCCATGATGTCGTCGTGGATGAGGGCGAAGACCTGGAGGAATTCGAAGGCGGCGCCCAGGTCGATGACCCGGGAACAGGCGGCAGGGTCGGCCGGACCGTCGGCCACCAGGCCCCGGGCTCCGTGCCAGGCCCAGTAGCAGAAGGCGGCCCGCAGCCGCTTGCCGCCGCTGGTGACCATGCGGGCCAGCTCGTCCACTGCCTCGCTCAAGCGGGGATCGACGGCAGCCCAGCGGTTCGATTGTTCGTTCAGCACTCGGAGGAGGCGGTCGTCGACCTGGGCTGCGATGTCGGTCAGCTGGTGGGGGGCTTGTCGTCGATCGTCGGCCGGACCCCGATTCGTTCCGCCGTCGAAACCGTCATCAACCATTGCCGCCGCCGTTGGTCGCCGACTCCGCGGACGACCCGGTGCCCGGGTCGTCCATCAGGTCGGCCACGACCTGGTCGACATCGGCGGTCACCTCCGACAACCGTTGACGGCAGAAGCGCACCAGTTCCACCCCTCGGGCGACCTGCTGGGTCAGGCGGTCGACGTCGACATCGGCCGCTTCCAGTTCCGACAACAGCGACTCCAGTTCGTCCAGCGCCCGGCCATAGCTCAGTCCGGCGTCGTCGCGTGTCGAGTCCGTCGCCCCGGCGCCGGCCGCACCGGCGCCATCCGGTTGGGATGCGGCGTCGGTCGTGTCGTCGGTGTTGGTCACGTTGGGGGGTCCTGGGAATCCGGGGCGATCGGTCGGTCGGCGGAGTCAGGACCCGTGTCGGGACCGGCCCCGACCGAACGTGTTCCTGTAACCGTACTGAGCACAACGCCCTTGGCGGTCACCGTTTCCAGGTTCGTGCCCGTCGCCACATCATCGGGACCACGCACCAGTCGGTGTCCGGCCTCGTCCTCTCCGATGGCGTAGGTGATGGACCAGCCCCGGCGCAGCGCGTGGCTCGGATCGAGGGCGTGGAGTCGGGCCTGAGCCACCTCGAGTGTGGTGTCGGCCCGGGCCACGATTCGAGCCGGAGCCTGGCCGAGCCGGAACCAGGCATGATCCAGGGCCAGCGACTGATGATCGATGACCCGCCGGGCCACCGCCGCCAACCGCCCCCCGGCCGCCATCAGCCGGGCGTTGGCCCCGTCGAGATGGAGAACCGTGAGATTGTGGAGCCGGTGGGCGGCGTCGTCGACCCTGGCCTCGAATCGGGCCACGGCATCCACCAGCAACCGGGCCGACGCCGTCGGGGTCTTCAGCGACCACTGGGCCACCTCGTCGGCCACCGAGCGGTCGATCTCGTGGCCGACCCCCACCACCACCGGGACCGGACAGGCGGCGATGGCCCGTGCCACACGCTCATGGTCGAACACCACCAGGTCGGTTCGAGCCCCGCCACCCCGGGCCAGTACCACCACGTCCACATCGACCCGCCCGGCCGTCACGGCTCCGATGGCGGAGGCAACCCCGGCCACCGCCTCGGGACCCTGGACCCGAGTGTCGAACAGGGTGACGCGGAACGGATAGCCGCTGGCGGTCAGCTCGTTGATGAAGTCGTGGTAGGCGGCGCTGTTGTCGCTGGTGATCAGCCCGACACGCAACGGCAGGGCCGGGAAGGGCACGCCATGATTGCGGTCCAGTAGGCCTTCGGCGGTCAGGGTCTCGAGCAGTTGCTGGCGGGCCGCAGCCATTTGGCCCAACGTGTACTGGGGGTCGATCAACGACATCACCAGTTGGACCCGACCCTGGGGCGGATAGTAGGCGATCTGGCCCCGAATTCGGATCTCGATGCCGTCGTGCATTCGGATGCCACCGGCCCGCCGCATGATGCGGTTGACCAGCTGGCGGGACGAGGAGAACAGGGCCACCGGCAGCACGGCGGTCGCCGTCTGGCCCGCCTGTTCGGTGGGATCGATCAGGTTGAAGTAGACATGACCGTTGGCCGAGCGGGTCAATCCCGAAATGGCGCCCTCCACCCAGACCTCGTCGGGAAAGGCCTCGGACATGGCGTCGCCCACCCGGCGGCAGAGTTCGCTCACCGTGAGCGTGTCGGCCCGGGCGTTCATGGCTGCAACCGTAACCGAATCGGTGAACCTACCCGATCCTGGCGGCCGCATTGGTTGGCCGGCGATCTCGGCAGCTAGGCTGTGGGTCACCTCAGCAAGGTTGGCGGACTGCCGCACCGGCACGGCTACCATTGGTGGCCGCTTCGGGGGCAGAACATTCGGCGGCGCATCATCCGACAAACCCCGACCCTCGAGAGAACCGCCGTGACATCACACCGCTCTGCCGAACGCAGCGCCCAAGGCCGCACGACCCTCGACGATTCCAGCTCCAACATCGATCCCGAGGTCCAGGTTCCCCCCTACGCCGAGTTCGACTCGGGCATCACCGTCGATTCCGAGCCGATCACCATCACCCCGTCGGCCCGCCGACCACCAGTCGGACGGGAATGTTCCCCCGACTCTGGGGCCTCGACCGGCGCCCCGTCGGCGCCATCCCGTTCACGTACAGAGTCACGTCACGGGCTGCCCCACTTCGAGCTGACACGAGTCGAGCCGTCGCCGGCTGAGCCACCACGGACCGAGCCGTCACTCGCTGAGCCACCGCGGGTCGAGGGGGCCCGGGCCGAGTCACCGGGGCGAGTCACCACGGGTCGAGGGGTCACCCGCCGGGCCACGACGGACCGAGCCGTCATCGGGTGAGCCACCACGGATCGACACGTCATCGAGCGAACCGACACGGAGCGAGCGGCCGGCGGTGGTCGAGGCGGCACCGGTCCCACCGTCGTCGAGCGACGCCGAACCCCATCTCGAGCCGGTCGATCCCGACATCGCCCTGATCGGCCCCCAGATCATTGATCCCGAGTCGTCGCCGGGAGCCCCGGTCGACGGGGTTGCGGTCATGGTCGTCGGCCCCAAGGCCAAGAGCCCGCACCTGGTCTATGTGAACCCCGGACTGTGTGAGCTGGTGGGCAGACGGTCGGATCAGCTGATCGGGCAGAGCCCGGCCAACCTGTTCCCGGCCGACGACGGCCCGATCGAGTTGGAGGCCATGAAACGGGCCCTGCTCCCCGGTCGGGACACCCACTTGCTCGACTTGCTGGAGACCACTCCCGCCTCGGATGGTGAGGAGCACTCCACGCTCGTCGACTCCTACCAGCACACGGTGGTCGACCAGTGGGTGCGGGAGCACGGCGACTGGGCCACCATAGGGGGCGACCACGGCAGCCAACAGTTCATCGAGATCGGCGGCATCGAACCGAATGCCACCCTGGCGGCCGACGCCGAGCCCAACCGCCGATCCGAGTCGGACTCCGAGTCGATCACCATCGACTTGTCCCCCACCGTCGGTCAACGGAGCTACTCGTCGCTCACCAACCTGATCGGCACCGAGGGCGAGCGCATCCCGGTGTTGTTCACCGCCCATGCCATCGCCTCGGCCGCCGCCCCCTATCCCAATGTCGTGGCCCAGTTTCGGGACCTGCGCCGGGCCTCGGCCGAGCGGCTGATCGCCGACAAGGAGGCGGTCATCAGCTCGCTGAAGCGGGGCCACCAGTTGGGCCAGCTCTGCCATCAGATCTCGATCATGATCGAGAAGTCGCTCGGAGTGCAGGCCACGTGCTGGGTCTCCATGATGGGCCTTGACGGCGACTTCGAGCCGGTCATCGCCGGTGGCTTCGACATCGACATCGTCGCCGCCACCACCGGCGCCCTGGCCCGCTCCAGCAACCGGCCGACCAAGCGGGTGGCCTCGGTTCGGGGCCTGGCCGCGCCGCTGGCCGACGCCCTGCGGGAGAACGGGGTGACCAACCTGTGGTACGTACCCGTACTCAGCGAGGACGCCCAGGCCACCGCGCCCGACGGCGGCCAGAAGTCGGATTCGCCTTTCGGCGCCGGCCGGCAGACGGCGGCCATCGTGGTGGTCACCGGCGACGTCACCCCCGATCGGGAGGCCACCGAGCTGCTGGATCACGTGTCCCAGGTGCTGGCCACCGGCATCGACCATGCCTCGATCGAATCCGACAACGCCCACAGCGCCCTCCACGATCCGCTGACCCGCCTCCCGAACCGGGCCCTGATCGTGGATCGTCTGGCCCAGGCCATGGCCCGGCTGGAACGTGATGGCGTGGCGCTGTCCGTGCTGCTGGTCGACATCGACCGGTTCAAGAACGTCAACGACAGCCGCGGCATCGAGGCCGGTGACAAGGTGTTGGTGGAGGTGGCCAACCGGCTCTTGGCCGCCGTGCGGTTGGGCGACACCGTGGGTCGCGTCTCCAGCGACCAGTTCCTGGTCATGTGTGTGGCCACCAGCGGTGAGCTCGACACCACGGCGGTGGCCCGTCGCGTGCTGCGCTCGCTGGCCGAACCCATCCCGGTGGGTGAGGGTGATGACATCCGTATCACCGCCTCCATCGGTGCGGTCGTGGTGAAGGAGGCCGGCCAATCGCCGGCCGGTGTCATCAGCAACGCCGAGTCGGCCCTGGCCGACGCCGAGGCCATGGGCCGGGGCAAGTACGCCATGTTCAAAGCCGAACACCAGCACGACGTGGTGGCGCGCCATCGCACCGAACAAGCCCTGCACAAGGCCATCCTCGAGGACGAGCTGGTGGTCCACTATCAGCCGCTGATCGAGATCAAGACCGGCTACATGATCGGGGCCGAGGCCCTGCTGCGGTGGGAGCGCCCGGGTCACGGTCTGCTGAGTCCGGGAACGTTCATCCCCGTGGCCGAGGAGTCGGAACTCATCGTACCCATGGGGGAGTGGGTCATCGACCAGGTGTGCGAGGACATGGCCCGTTGGCCCAAGTCCAAGGGTCGCTCGCCGCTGGTGTCGATCAACCTGGCCGCCCGCCACCTCGAAGTCGACACCTTGGTGCCCACCGTGATTCGGGCGCTGCAGCGCAACGACCTGCATCCCCGCCGGTTGGGATTCGAGATCACCGAGTCGATGGAGGTGGCCGACATGAAGGCGGCGCTGGCCAACCTCAACAAGCTGTCGGAGCTGGGCTGCCGCATTGCCATCGACGACTTCGGAGTCGGTCACGCCTCGCTCGACTACCTGCGCCGATTCCCCATGGCCAGCGCCCTCAAGATCGACCGGTCGTTCATCGCCGGGCTCAACCGGTCGAGGGAGGACCGGGCCATCGTCACCGCCTCGATCGCCATGGCCGAATCGCTGGGGCTGCAGTCGGTGGCCGAGGGCGTCGAGTCGGTGGAGCAACTGCTGATGTTGCGGGACATGGGCTGCCGCTATGCCCAGGGTTTCGTGTTCAGTCGGGCCCTGCCCCTGGACATCGTGCTCCAGATCTGGGCCAAGGGCCGGCTCTATCGATCGACGTCGATGGACCGGGCTCGAGCGGTTCCCGCGGCACGGGGCCGTCGCGAGCTGCCCGCCCGCCCGGAACGCGAGCGCAGCCCCGAGCAGTAGCCTGGGCTCGGATGTCTCGAGTGGCGGGGTGCAGGCGGGCATGGCCCGGGTAGCTCTGGTGCTGGGTGCCGGCGGAACGCTTGGCTGGGTTTACCACCTCGGCGTTGTCGAGGGAGTGCGGGCGGTGATGGGGCGGGAGCCTGCTCACGCAGCTCGCATCATCGGCACCTCGGCCGGAGGGGCCATCGCCGCCAGTGTGCTCGCCGGGTCCACCACCGACGAGATCCTGGCCTCCATCACCACCGGCCCGACCGAGACCGAGATGGCCGAGATGCGGGCCTCGATGTCGGAGTTTCGACGCCCGACGCGGTGGTTGCGGCCGGCGGCCCCGGGTCTGATTCGAAGCGGCAAGCCCGGCCTCATCGGCGTCGGGCTGCTACCGCCCGGGGTCTTCCCCACCGCCCCGCTGCGCAAGTTCCCGGTTGGACACGAGTCGGTCCCGTGGCCCTCGTCGTTGTGGATACCGGCGGTCCGGCTCGACGACGGCGAGCTGGTGGTGTTCGGGCGGGACATCAAGGACGTGGCGCTGATCGATGCCGTCGAGGCCACGGCGGCGGTTCCGGTCATGTTTCGGCCGAAACACCTGAACGGTCATCGCTATGTCGACGGTGCGGTCCGGTCGGCCACCAATGCCGATCTGCTGCTCGACGATGGGCACTACGATGCCGTGCTCATCTCGTCGCCCATGTCCCGTCCCGGTCGAGGTGTGATTCGGCGCCGGGCCCGCCGTCAGCTCCGACGGGAGGTGGAGGCATTGAGAGCTGCCGGCAGCCGTGTCGTGGTGCTGGAGCCCGACGACCGGATCTCCGCTCTGGCCGCCGGCTTTCCCCGGGCCAATCCCCAGCTCGGTCCGGAGATCGTGGCCAATGCTCGCAACCACGCCGTCGACATCATGCACAAGATGCTGGTCCGGTGACACGTTACCCCTGCCGGCGGCCGAAGACGGCTCGAGTTTGGCCTCCGGCCAGACGTCGCCGAAACTTGGATTCGTGAAGATCCAATCCGCCGACCGAAACCAGCCCGGACCGAGGAGTGATCGGCGACCGAACGGGTCCTAGCGGCCGGCCCCGGCCATCAACCACCGGTCGAGAATCCACAACAACAGCGCCGCCGTGAACCCGGCCAGCATGGACAACACGGCCGGACCCGAGATACCGAAGGCCTCGTACAACAGCCCGCTCGCCGTCACGCCGGCACCGCGGAACAGGGTGCCCACGGCGTTGTTGGCCGCCAGCACCCGGCCCCGGGCCGACGGCATGGCCTCGCTGACGATGGAGAACGAGGTGACGATGGCGAACTCGAACCCGATGAAGAACAGGAACAGGCCTGCGGCCCCCACGGCCAGCGAACCACCGGCCCGGGTCATGACCGCCAGTCCGATCACCACCACCAGCAGGGCCACTCGGGTGGCGAGGCGGGGACCGATCCGGTCGGCCACCGCGGCCGAGCTGAACGAGGCCACGAGCTCGGCTCCGCCGAAGGCCATGGCCACTGCTCCGACACCGCCGGTCGACACCCCGAGGGACTCGTCCAGCCAGGTTCCGGCGATGACCACCGTGGTCAGACCGCAGATGGCGATCGAGGCCGAGGCCAAGATGGCCAGCCAGGCCTCGGGTGCCAGCCGTCGGCTCGATATCGCCGCGGTCGCATCGTGAAGCACGGCGGCGGTGTCGGGAGTCCGGGCCAGGATCACGGCCACGACCATGGCGGCAGCGGCCACGGCCAGAAATGGGCCTCGCCAGCCCACCGTGGCGATGAGCACGGCCGCCGCCGGCGCCCCGATCAGCAGGGCCAGAGCCCACGACATCTCGAAGGCGCCGATGGCCCGGGCCCGCCGGCTGTAGCGAACCCGCCGGCTGAGATAGGTGTGGCCGCTGACCGTGCACAGCGAGACACCGAGGATGACGACCACATAGCCGGCGGCGAAGAGCTCGATCGACCCGCCGGCAGCCAGGATCGAGCCCGCCGCCGTGAGCACGAGGGACAGTGCCAGGAGCTGGATCTCGCGGCCCCGGTCCAGCAGGCCGCCGATCAGCAGGGTGGAGAGACCGGCCATCTCGCCCAACCCGAGCGCCGCCGTCATCTGCCCCGTGGTGGCCGACAGGGCGGCGGCCAGCGTGGGCAGGAAGAACGGCACCCAGCGAATGCCTCCGTTGGCCACCGCCTTGGCCGCGGTCAGACCGGCCAGGCGGTGATTGGAGACATTGAGGTCGCCGCTACTCACCCCGCGAGACTATCGGCGACAACCGGAGCGACGATTGACAAAGCTCGGTCGAGCGCCCTCGCTGCATCGATTCGGGCTTTATCATCGGTTCCACACATCATCACAACTTGAGGGAGCACCATGACTGAAGCCAGTGAGTCCGTCGAAGAACCGGTCGAAGACGGCGGATCCAAGGACGGTGAATCCACCGATCAGGCCGGCGCCGTCGGCGGGCCATGCACCGTCGGCGCATTCTCCATCAGCTTGGCGGTCAAGGATCTGGCCGCCTCAACCGAGTTCTACCGCCGACTGGGGTTCACGCCGACGGGCGGTGACGGGGAAGCGTGGTCGATCCTGGTCAACGGCAACACCGTCATCGGGCTGTTCCACGGCATGTTCGAGGACAACATCCTCACCTTCAATCCGGGCTGGGCCGGGCCGGGGCAGTCGCTGGCCGAGTTCGAGGACGTGCGGGCCATCCGGGATCGCATGGTGGCGGCCGGGGTGGAGGTGCAGCAGGACACCACCCAGGACTCGTCATCGGGCCCTGCCTCGTTCGTGATGATCGATCCCGACGGCAACCCGGTCCTGATCGACCAGCACGTGTAGTCGGCCCGCTCCGGTCGGGACGATACGGAGCAGATGGTCGGCCGGCCCGCCAATGGGCAGGCCCTCGACGATCTCCGAAGGCGGTTGGCGGTGGGTCATACTGATTCCATGAACACCAACGACATGCCCGGCCCGTCAACCGCCGAGCCCGCTGTGGAACCGACCTACTCGGTGGTGTGGCCCTCGTCGCCGCTCGGGGTGCAGCAACACCGGCTGGCTCCCCGGCTGGCCACTCTGGATGGCAAACGGGTGGCCTTCCTGTGGGACTACCTGTTTCGGGGTGACGAACTGTTCCCGGTGCTGGCTGACGAGCTGCGACGCCGGTTCGACGGGGTGGACATCGTGGGGTACCAGACCTTCGGCAACCTCCACGGGGCCGATGAGAAAGAGAAGGTGGCCGCCCTGCCCGAGGAGCTGAAGGCCCGACACGTCGATGCCGTCGTCTCGGGTATGGGGTGTTGAGGGAGCTGTACGCCCGCCGTGTTGCGGGCCGCTGTCGCCGCCGAATCGGCCGGCATTCCCTCGGTGTCCATCCTGTGTGAAGGGTTCGAGGGTCAGGGCTCGGCCACCGGACGGGGCCACGGCTACGACGGCATGGCCCTGGCCGCCACCGTGGGTCATGTCGACTCCCAGTCGGCCGAGATCATGGTCGAGAACTTCATCGGCCACACCGTCGACGCCGTCATTGCCGGGCTTGTCGCAAGTGGTGACGGCGGGCCCGCCGCCAAGGACCGGGTTGACGACCAACCGTCCGACTCCGAGGCGAACGCCCCGGACAGTCGGCCGGAAGTGGCGTCCCTCCATTCGCCTCCTGAGCCGGCGGCTCTCGACACGGTGGCCACCGGCACCATCGACGAGATCAACCGGGTCTTCCTGGACCGGGGCTGGAGCGACGGATCGCCGGTGATCCCGCCGACCCGGGACCGGGTCGAGTCCTTCCTGGCCGTCACCGGCCACGACCCGTGGCGCCGCCTGGGTGTGGCCCCGTCGTCGGGTCGGGACGTCACTGTCTGGTCGATCGCCGTCAACGCCGTCATGGCCGGCTGCCGACCGGAGCATCTGCCGGTGCTGCTGGCGGCGGCCGAGATCCTGGTCGACCCCGGGTACGGGTCCGAGCACTCGGGCAACACCACCGGAGCCGATGCCCTGATGATCGTCAACGGACCATCGGCCGCCGGTCTCGGGTTCAACTCCGGCCAGGGGGTGATGCGGGAAGGAACCCATGCCAACACCAGCGTCGGCCGCTGGCTCCGCCTCTACCAGCGCAATGTGTTGGGCTTCACCCCCGACCAGCACGACAAGGCCACCTTCGGCAACAGTACCCGGGTGGTGTTGACCGAGGACCACGACACCCTGGTCGATATCGGCTGGCAACCGCTGTCGGCGACGTTCGGATTCGGTCCGTCCGACGACACCGTGACCATGGCCCGATTCAACAGTGGGCTCATCATCGGCAGCGTATTCGGCTCCACCCCTGACGAGATGATCCCCTACCTGGCCAACGGTCTGACCCGGGTCACCGGTTGGGACCTGACCCATGTCCACGGGTTGGGTCACGACCAGTATCAGCCGCTGCTGGTGCTGTCACCGGTGCTGGCTCGGACCCTGGCCCGGGCCGGCTGGTCCAAGGCCGACGTGCAGCAGGCCCTGTTCCGGCACGCCCGGATCCCGGCCCGGGTATTCGAGTCCCTGATCGGGGAGTGGTCGAATCTGACCGCCGGGCGCCGTCGCCTTGTCGATCTGGTGGCCGAGGGCGAGTTGCCGGAGGTGTTCGCCCAGTCGTCCGATCCCGACCGCCTGGTGCCCATCGTGGGTCGGGCCGAACGGTTCATGATCGCCGTCGCCGGCGACCCCAACCGGACCAACGCCTACGTGTTGGCCAACGACGGCCCCCACGGCTGGTGGACGACCAAAGGAATCGATCTGTCCTTCTCCTCCGACCTGGTCTGCCGTATCCCCTGACCGTACTTCCCGTCGTGCAAGGCCGCTCCGATGCACCGGCCGCAGGCATGACCAAGAGGTGGGGGAGGGACCGGAGAAGTGGGCGGGACCGGGGATCAGACCGGGGATGAGCGGTCGGCGGCGAGGATGGCGTCGGTCACGGCGGATGCGCCGTGTTCGCCGACCAGGATGGTGTAGTGGTTGGTGTCGTCGACCACGCTCGGGCAGATATGGGGTAACACCTCGGCGGTGGCCTCGATGAAGGCCGGGGGATACAGGCCCGGGGTCTGATCCAGCATGCCCCGGGCGGCCCACAGCAGGGTGGCCGGGGTGGTGATGCGCTCAACGGCCCGGGCCGAGTCGGGATCGACGATGGCGGATCCACCGTCCTCCAGCACCGCAGCTTTGCTGACGCTGGAACGGACCTGCCCATCGTTGTCGATCACCGCATCGTGGGTTACGTAGGCCCGGCCGGCCGGCGGGAAGACATTCGGCGGCTGGAATGACGGGTGCTGGACGAAGAAATCGATGTAGGACTCGACATCGGGCCAGCGCTGATCGAGCCGATCCAACGCCGGGCCGATCACCGACTGCACCACCACTTCGACGTCGGTGTCCGGCGGCAGCTCCAACGGAAAGGGCAGGCCGCCGTCGACCATGACCAGGGCCTCGATCCGATCGGGATGGCGTTCGGCCGCCGTCGACACCACGAAGCCACCCATCGAATGCCCGGCGAACACGGCCCGATCGGGCCCCAGGCGATCGAGCACCGCTATCAGGTCGTCGGCGTGGCGGGCCAGGCCGAAGGGTCCAGCCACCCCGGCGCTGCCGGCCCGGCCCCGGTGGTCGACGGCCACCAGGGACACCGCCCCGTCGCCACGCTCGACCACCAGCTCGCCCACCCTCTGCCAAGACAGATGGTTGGCCGTGATGCCGTGGGATGCCATGACCACCCGTTCGCCACGCCCCCAACGGCCCACGTGAAGGTCACCGCCGTCGACGGTCACGGTGAAGGTTTCGTAGGAGTCGCTCATGGGTCCCCCGGTTCGTCGTTTGCCCGATCGGGCGAAGGTTATGTCAGGTCGCAGCCGGCGGGCAAACGCGCCGTGATGCAGGCCGCTCCGCTCACAACCCGAACACCCGCCTGGCGTTGCCGGCCAGAAAGAGGTCGGTGGTCTCCTCATCCAGGCCGAGCCGGTCCAGGCCGGCCAGGGCCCGGGCCGCAGTGAGCATGGGATAGTTGGTGCCGAACAGCACCTTGGTCCGGCCCCGGCCTCGCAGGTAGTCGACCAGCTCCGGCGGATAGCGGCTGACCGAATAGGCCGAGGTGTCGATGTGGACGTTCGGGTGTTTGTCGGCCACGGCGATCATCTCGGTCGTCCACGGGTAGCCGATGTGGCCGCACACAATGGTGAGTTCCGGGAAGTCGATGGCCACCTGGTCTATGTAGGGGATGGGCCGACCGGTCTCGGAAGGGCGGAGCGGGCCGGTGTGGCCGACCTGGGTGCAGAACGGAACGTCGAGATCGACACAGGCGGCGAACAGCGGATAGTACCGACGGTCGGTGGGTGGCGCCTCCCACAGCCATGGGACAAGGCGCAGCCCTACGAAACCCTGATCGACCCGCCGGCGTAGATCCCGGACGGCCTCCATCGGTCGACGCAGATCGGCCCCGGCCAGACCACGGAGCCGCTCCGGGTACCGGCCGACGAACTCGGCCACCTCGTCGTTGTTGATGAGGTCACCCTCCGGTCCGTACCAGGCGGCAATCAGCCCGATCGAGACGCCGGCTTCGTCCATGGTCGCCACCGTGAACTCCAGAGGAAGAGCCTCCTTGGGAGTGTCGACTCCCAGCCACCGCCGAAGCGAGGCGAACATCTCGTGTTGGGAATGGCGAAGCGTTGGATGCTGCATCCAGACGTCGATGATGGCGTGGGGCGAATCAGCCATGGCCGTAAGTATGGCCCTCGATGCGGCCGCGGGTGGTATCACCGGTGTGGGCGTCGACTACCGTTTCTCCATGAGCCTCATCGACACGCCGTCGACCACCACGGAGCTGCGCAAGACCGTTTGTATCCTCTGTTCCAACAACTGTGGTATCGAGGTCGGTCTCGAGGGGCGGGAAATCGTCAAGGTCCGGGGCAACAAGAGCCATGTGGCCTCAAAGGGCTACACCTGCGAGAAGGCCCGGCGCATCAACCACTACCAGAATGCCGCCGGACGGCTGACCTCGCCGCTGCGACGGGAACCCGACGGCTCGTACACCGAGATCGACTGGGACACCGCCATCGCCGAGATCGTGGCCGGCTTCCGGCGGGTCGAGGCCGAACACGGTGGCCGGTCCATGCTCTACTACGGCGGTGGGGGACAGGGCAACCACCTCTGCGGGGCCTATGGAGCCGCCACCCGCCGGGCCCTCGGCATCCGCCACCGCTCCAATGCCCTGGCCCAGGAGAAGACGGGCGAGGCCTGGGTCGATGGCCGCATGTTCGGCACCCATCTCCACGGCGATTTCCACCATGCCGAGGTGGCGGTTTTCGTGGGCAAGAACCCGTGGCAGTCCCACGGGTTCGACGAGACCCGGCGGGTGTTGAAGGCCATTGCCGCCGACGAGTCGCGCTCGATGATCGTCATCGATCCCCGCCGGACCGAAACCGCCGAGCTGGCCGATTTTCACCTTCGGGTCCGTCCCGGCACCGACGCATTCTGCGTGGCTGCCCTAGGCGCCGTGCTGGTTCAGGAGAACCTGGCTGACCGTGCCTGGCTGGCGGCGAACACGACCGGCTCGGAGTCGGTGACGGCCGAGTTGGCCGTGGTCGATGTGGCTGACTTCGCCGACCGGTGTGGAGTCGACGAAGGCCTGCTCCGACGGGCCGCCCGCCGGTTGGACTCCGCCGACAGTGTGGCCGTGTTGGAGGATCTCGGTATCGAGATGGGCCCGCATTCCACTCTGGTGTCGTATCTGCAGAAGTTGCTGTGGGTGCTGGTCGGCAGCTTCGCCAAGCCCGGAGCCATGACCACCCATTCCTCGCTGGTGCCGCTGTTCAACTACGGCAACGCCGGTCGGGAACCGGCGACCCCGGTCAGCGGCAATCCCATCATCTCGGGCATGATCGCCTGCAACGAGATTCCCGAGCTGATCCTGGCCGACCATCCCGACCGGCTCCGGGCCCTGTTCATCGAGAGTGCCAACCCGGTGCACTCGCTGGCCGGCAGCGACACGTGGCGCCGGGCCATGGCCGAGTTGGACTTCTCGGTGGTCATCGACGTGGCCATGACCGAAACCGCCCGCCTGGCTCAGTACGTGCTGCCGGCGGCGTCCCAGTACGAGAAGGTGGAGACCACGTTCTTTTCGCTGTCGTTCCCCGACAACACCATCACGGTCCGGGCCCCGATCCTCGATCCCCTTCCGGGTACGCTGCCCGAGCCCGAGATTCACGCCCGCCTGCTCCGGGAGGCCGGGGCCATCGACGCTGAGGTACTGGCGCCGCTCCGGGCTGCCGCAGTCGCCGGTCGCGCCGAGTTCACCGCCGCCCTGGGCCAGGCGGTCACCGACGATCCCGGACTGGCCGCGGTCGGAGCCGTCGTGCTGTACGAGACCCTGGGTCGGACACTGCCCGACGGTATGGCCGGCGCAGCGCCGCTGTGGTTCTCGGCCCAGCAGGCCATGATGAACCATGGTGATGCCGTCCGGGCCGCCGGGTTCGAGTCGGCCGATGAGCTGTTCGATGCCATGATCGAGGGCCGGGACGGGGTGGTGTTCACCCGCCACACCTACGACCAGTCGTGGTCGATGGTCAACACCGACGATGGTCTCATCAACCTCGACATCCCCGAGCTGGTGGCCGATCTGGCCCGACTGTCGCACGCCCCCGTCGATCACCGGAGCAGCGACTATCCGTTCATCCTGTCGGCCGGAGAGCGCCGCAGCTCGACCGCCAACACCATCATCCGGGACCCGGCCTGGCGGCAGAAGGATGCTCGAGGCTCGCTCCGCATCAGCCCGGCCGACGCCGTCGCTCTTGGGGTGGAGTCTGGCGGGCGGGTTCGCATCTCCACTCCCGGCGGCACGGCGGTAGCGGTGGCCGAGGTCTGCGACACCATGCTGGAGGGTCACGTCTCGCTGCCCAACGGACTGGGTCTCGACTATGCCCCGGCCGGGGGTGAGCCTGAGGCCGTGGGCGTGGCCCCCAACGAACTCACCACCACGGACTGGCGGGACCCCTACGCCGGAACGCCCTGGCACAAGCACGTGCCGGCACGGCTCGTGCCGGTGGTGTGACCGCTCGCCGTGCGATTGAACACCCAGGTCGGTTGACGCCGGATCCTGGAAATGGTGCTGAGGTAGGCTTGGGCGATGATCACCGGATTCCACACCATTGTCTACTCTGCCGACGCATCGGCCACTCGGGCGTTCTTCAGGGATGTTCTCGGTTGGAGCAGTGTCGATGCCGGCGACGACTGGCTGATATTCCGCACTCCCCCGGCCGAGTTCGCGGTGCACCCGACGGAGGGGCCCAACGGCGAGCAGTGGGGAACCGCCAACACGCACCAGTGCTCGCTGATGTGTGACGACATCGAGGCCGCTGTGGCCGGCTTTCGCGACAAAGGCGTCACCGTGGATGATGAGATCCTCGACGAGGGTTTCGGATTGACGACCAGGGTCGAGGTTCCTGGAGCCGGTCCAATGATGCTGTATCAACCCCGTCACCCAGTGGCCTACAACATCGACCCCCGGTAGGAGCGCCTACCGGGCAAGGGCAGTCAGCCGGTGTCTGACGGCCCGTGGCCGTTGCGAGGACGCCATCATCACAGCCGCCGCCGTGTGGCCATCTCCTCGACCGGTTCCATCTCGGCCATGTCCTCGGTTTCGGCCGCCAGGCGTCGGGCCAGGCGCCCGGCCCAGGCGTTGGCCGAGAGTCCGTGCAGAAACACGCTGAACAACACGGTGTAGCAGGAGATGAGGAAGACCGAGTCGGCCACCGGGCTGTCGAGTTCCTCCAGCACGACCAATGCCAGCAGAATCGAGGCCAGACCTCGAGGGCCGAACCAGCCGAGGAACAGCCGGGTCTCGAACAAGGTCCGGGATCCGATCATGGACACCACAACCGGAAGCATTCGAACAACGGTGAGTGAGCAGAGGGCGTAGACCACGATGGCCGGCGACAACTCATCCAATCGTGGCCCGATGATCAAGGCGCCGAACACGAGGAAGGTGATGGCCGAGAGGAGTTCACCCTCGTCTTCGGTGAAATCCTGGGACCCTTCGCACTGGTCGCGGGCCACATAGCCGAACGAGATGCCGGCGACGAACGCGGCGATGAAGCCATTGCCCCCGATCAGCTCCGCCCCGGCGAAGGCGACAACCGCCACCGCCACCACCGCCAACTGCCGATACAAGCCTTCGACCCGTCCACGTGACGCCTGGCGATCCAGCATCAGGCCGCCGATCACACCAGCCGCAATGCCGGCCAACAACCCGAGGCCGAGCTGACGGCCGGCCAGCGCCACCCAGTTCGACGGTCCCTCGGCCACTTCGCTGGCTACCACCGCCAGCAGCACGGTGACAACGGGCACGGCAAGGCCGTCGTTCAGCCCACTCTCCGCATTCAGTGCTTGACGAACCCTGACCGGCAGGCGTTGATCGGACACCACGGCCTGACCGAGCGCAGCGTCGGTTGGGGTGAGAACAGCAGCCAACAGCGCAGCCTCAGCCCACCCCAACTCGTCGAACAGAACGAACCCGACCACTGCTCCCGCCACCACGGTCAGCGGAAAGCCGATGCCCAGCAATCGTGCCGGGATGTCGGCCTGCCGGCGAAGGACCCGAAGCTCGATGCGGATGGCATCGGTGAACAGCACCAGCACCAGGGTGGCCTCGACGAGAATGGATATGGCCTCGCCTTCGAGGTCGAGATCGAACCAGCGCACGCCGCCCGTTCCCACCGCGATCCCGACGACGGTGAAGTACATCGGTGCCGTCAAGGGTGACATGGAGAACCATTCGGACACCATGGCGAAGGCGAAAACCGAGAGGGCAATGAGTGCGAGTTCGAGCATCAACCATCAACCCTAATCGGCGGGGTTTTGTGACGCCGCCGGACGCAGCATGAACAGCCAACGGCGGAGGGTGGCAGAGCGAGGGTGGACAACCACGACGCACGATCGGTCGCCCTGGCCGGCCGGCATCAGTGAACCCGGTTCATGAGCACCGGGCCAGGAACTCATCGACGATGCCACGCACCGTTGGCTCGCCCACTTCGTCGAAGTCGTATCGAGCTCGGATCACCGGGATGTCCACCTTGATCAACGAGGCCAGGTCGATCGGTGTCCCGGCCACGACCACGTCGGCATCGGAGTTGTTCACGGTCGCCGCCAACGCTGCGATCTGATCGGGGAAGTACCCGACGGCGGGGAGCACCGGACCCAGGTGGGGGTAGGCGGCATAGACATTCTGGATCAAGGGGGCGGCCGATCGGCGGGGATCGACGATGGAGCCGGCCCCGGCGGCCAGGGCGGCGGCCAGTCCCGCACCCGACGCCATCCCCCCGTGGGTGGTTGTCGGACCGTCCTCGACGACCAGAACCCGCTTGTTGCGAACCATCTCCGGCCGAGACAGCGTGACCGGTGACGCCGCCCGGGTGATGGTCGCACCCGGTGCCAGTCGACGAACACCGGCGATCGCAGTTGCTGTCTGCTCGCTGGTGGCGGCATCCACCTTGTTGACAACCACGACATCCGCAGATCGCACCACCATCTCTCCCGGATGGTGGGTATCGAGGTGATCGGGGCGAAGGGCGTCAACCACCACAATGGACAGATCGGGTTTGATGAACGAGAAGTCGTTGTTGCCACCATCCCATATCACCACCTCGGCCTCGGCCTCGGCGGCCCGTAGAACGGCGGTGTAGTCGACCCCGGCGAAGACGACATTACCGGCCGCAATGTGTGGCTCGTACTCCTCCCGTTCCTCGGCAGTGCAGTCGGCGACATCGATGTCGGCCATCGAGCCGAAACGCCGGACCTGTTGGCCGCCAAGGTTGCCGTACGCCATCGGATGACGGATGATGGCGGCTGGGACACCCCTCCGCCGCAGGTGGCCGGACAGCCACCGTGCGATCTGCGACTTGCCGCAGCCGGTGCGCACCGCGGTGATGCTGATCACCGGGCGTTCGGACTGAATCTGGGTCGAACCCGGACCGTGCATGACGAAGTCGGGTCCGGTGGCCAATACCTGTGAAGCCAAGTGCATCACATGGTGATGGGTGACATCGGAGTAGGCGAACGCCACCTCGTCAATCCGCTCGTCGACAATCACGCGTTCGAGGTCGTCCTCGGTCACGATGGCAATGCCGTCCGGATAGCGGTCCCCGGCTAGTTCGGTCGGGTACCGCCGGTCGGCGATATCGGGTATCTGGGTTGCGGTGAAGGCCCGCACGTCGTAGCCCGGGTTGTCTCGATACACGGTGTTGAAGACATGGAAGTCCCGACCGGCGGCACCGAGGATCACCACCCGGCGCACCGTCAAAGGATCTTCCATGAAGTCAGGATCGTGGCCTGGGCCATCATCGAAGCCTATGCCCCACCGACGTCGCGCTGGTGTTACAGTCCGTGGCGGTATGAGCGGTGTGGGATCCGGACCGTCGCCCGCAGAGCGGCTTCAGGCCATCGTCGATCAGGGACTGTGTATCGGGTGTGGTCTGTGCCAGGCGGTGGCCGGGCCGGCGACCATCACTGTGGCCCCGTCAGCCTCGGGCTATCTCGAGCCGGTGGTGGTCGGTGAACTCAGCCACGACACCGTGGACACGATCTACGACGTCTGCCCCGGCACCCGGATCGACGGGCTGCCGCCGAACCTGGTTCTGAGCGACACCATGCTCGATCCGGTATGGGGGCCGTGGCGGCGGATGGTCCGGGCCTGGGCCGCCGATACCGAGGTGCGATTCGAAGGGTCGACCGGTGGGGTGCTGACCGCGTTGGCCCAGTACCTGCTGACCAGCGGGCGAGTGGAGTTCATCGCCCACGTCAGGGCGTCGAGTCTCGAGCCGACCCACGGTGAACCCACCGTCAGCGAGACCCCGGCCCAGGTGCTGGCCGCCGCCGGCTCCCGGTACGGACCCACCGCCCCGCTGTTGAATGTGGCCGAGCTGCTCGATCGGGGACGGCCGTTCGCCTTCATTGCCAAGCCATGCGATCTCGCCGCCCTGCGCAACTGGGCACGCCATGATGATCGGGTCGACGAGCTGGTGCGGTACTGGCTCACCCCGGTGTGCGGCGGTTTCGGCCCGCCGGCCTTCACCCGGGGGTTCCTCGATCGCATGGGTATCGACCCGGCGACCGTCACCGGGTTCCGCTACCGCGGGCGCGGTTGCCCCGGTCCGACGCGGGTCGAGGTCGGCGAAGAGGTGCACGAGTTCCACTACCTCGACTACTGGGGTGACGACGAGTCGCAGTGGTCGCTGCCGTGGCGATGCAGGATCTGCCCCGACGGCATCGGTGAGAGCGCCGATATCGCCGCCGCCGACACCTGGCCCGGTGGCTCACCCGGCCGTGAGGCCGGCGTCACCGACCCCGGCATCAACGCCGTCATCGCCCGCACAGCGGCTGGGCAGGAACTGCTGGAGGCGGCCGAACGCCACGGGGCGGTCATCGTCGAGCGCGCCATCGCCCCCGATGAGCTGAGCCACTATCAACCCCACCAGGTGGCGAAGAAGTACGCAGCGGCGCCCCGGTTTCAGGGAATGGGCGATATGGGTCGACTGGTGCCGGTCACCCATGGCCTGCGGATCGACGAGCTGGCGGCCCGGCAGCCGCCGGTGGAGAACGAACGACAACGCGCCGGTACCCGGGCCCGCATCATCGAGGGTCGCACCTGATCGAATCCGATCGTCACATCTCCATGGGATCGATGTTGGTTGCGACCGCAGCTGTTGTGAGGGACGTAGGCCCCTGGTTTCAGCCGGCCGGGTTGGGGGACGATGATCGTCAGCACGGATCATGCACCGATCGGAGGATCATCATGAGCGCTCGTTTTCTTCTCGTCTATCACTCGGCCGAGGGTCAGACGGCCAAGATCGCCGACCGGATCGCCTCGGTGCTGACCGAGGCCGGGGCCGAGGTCGCCGTGGATCAGGCCGAGCACAATCCGTCACCGGCCGGCTTCGACGCCGTGATCGTCGGTGATTCGATCCACATCGGACGCCACAGCCGGCAACTCCGGCGCTGGCTCACGCATCACGCCGACGAACTGGACGCCATGCCGGTGGCCCTGTTCCAGGTCAGTTTGACCTCGGCCACCCACGACGCCGAGCACGACATCGAAGCCCATCAGATGCTCCAGCGCCTGCTGGACGCCACCGGGTTGGATCCCGACATGGTCGGGCTGTTCGCCGGGGCCTTGGCCTACACCCGCTATGGCTGGTTCAAGCGACGGATGATGACCCGCATCGCCGCCGACCGGGGGGACAGCACCGACGCCTCGACCGATCACGAGTACACCGACTGGGACGCGGTCGAGCATTTCGCCACCGACGCCATGGCTTTGGTCGGCCAGTAGCCGGCCACCGCCGCCGTCGCTGATCGTGCTCGGTACCCGATGGTGCCTCGGCGCCCGGGGCGAAACCGGCGGAGCGGATGGCGGTGCCGGGAAACCCCTAGTCGATGAGGGTGTTGGCGAAGATCTGCCAGGCCAGTGCGCTCTTGGCCACGAGGCTGAGCACGATATAGGTGGTCTCGCCCCGCAGGTAATCGGACCAACCACCGATCTTCTTGTATTGCAGCCACTGGTTGATGGCGAAGGTGTTGAAGAAGAAGAAGATGGTGAAGATGATTCCGTAGACGAAACCGGGAGGCCCCTCGCCTCCGTCGCGGGTCACATTTACGGCGATGTACGTGGCGATGGCGATCCACGGGGCGATGCCGGCTACGCAGCCGAACCAGAACGGTGTCCACCACGTCTTGCGGTCGAAGTGGTTGCTCATCTCCATCAGCCATCCGAACAGGATCATGGAGGCGTTCACGAAGGCGATGGAGATCAGGGCGGCCAGATCCGTGATCCCGGTGACCAGAGAGATCAGGACGATCATGAGGGTCGACGAGATCGAATACTCCACCCAACGGAATCGGTTCCGGTTCCGGCGCAGCTCGTTTCCGTAGGCGCCGAAGGCCAGCGGCGACGCGATCAGGAAGTGGAAGAAGGCCGAGAGGAGCAGGAACGCCGCTGTGCCCCACGCCAGGGGCAGCCCCCAGACCTGATTGATGGAACCCTCGTCTAGTGGTGTCCCGGGGGGTCCGTTGAGGGCGAAGGTGCTGATGTCGAGCTTGAAGTCGTTGCCGAGGATCACCATCAGTGCGCCCGAGACGAGATGCAGCACGCCCATCACCAGATTGAAGCGGCGAAGCTTGGTGAGCCGCGATTCGCTGAAGTGGACGGTCTGACGATCGAAATCGATCGCGGTATCAGTTGCAGTCATAACCGGCTGTGTACCCGATCCGGACCTGAACCATGCATGTCTTTTCGAGGGCGCTCGCGTCGAGGTCGGTTAGGTGAATTCACCTACCAATCGGTGTATCAACGGTCACGCCCTGCTGCACCGGTTAACGGAAGGCAAGTGGTCATCAGAGATTCGGCGCGGCCGCAGTCGTGCCCACAAAGGGGGCTAGTAATGGAGCAGTTCAGCGATCCCAACCGGGCGCGGTCGATAGCGAAAGTTCGACCGAGGTCGAACAAGCATCGACCGTGGAGCTACCTGGCCGGGGTTGTCCTGGCCCTGGCGCTGCTCACGAGTCTCTTCTCCTCAGGCGCAGCCGCCGATGGCACCGAGACGCTCGGTGAGCCCAGCATCCCCATAGCGTCCGGCAACGGCACGGTGGCCGGCGGCACCGGGCTGATCGACCAGGAGACCGGGACCATCACACTCGACGTGCCGTTGGGCGTCTCCATCGAGCAGGTTCTCCTGTACTGGGAGGGTCAGGCGTTCACCGAGACATCGGGCTTCGATGACGACATCGTTGTCGACGGCCAAACCGTCGAAGGCGTCCTCATCGGTGGTCCGACCAGGTTCTTCAGCGCCGCCTGGTCCTCCACCTACCGAGCCGACATCACCGGTCTCGGTCTGGTTGATCCGGGCCTGAACACCATCGACGTGAGCGGACTCGACTTCGACCGGAGGAGCAACGGCGCCGGGATCCTGGTCATCACATCCGACGGCGGACCCAACTCGACGTTGGCCGTCCGTGACGGCAATGACCTGGCCTACATCGGTTTCAATCCCCCTCTCCAATCGACGATCCCACAAACGGTGACCTTCCCCCCGGCCACGACCGACCGTGTGGCCACCATTGACGTCTTCGCTTCGAGCGTCGCCGGCGACTTCGAGGGCGAGCGACCCAACATCATCCTGGCGACCGTCGACGGTGTCGTCACCCAGTTCGACAACGTGCTCAACAACACCGACGGCAAGGAGTGGGATACGGTCCGGCTCGAGGTGTCCATCCCAGCCGGTGCCACCAGCCTGACTCTGCAACTGCTCTCGGACGACCCGGCCACCCCGAATACGGGCGCAAATCCGGCCTCCTTGGCCTGGAATGCCGCCACCTTCAACATCCCGACGCCCCGCGAGCCGGGTATTGATATTGAGAAGTTGACCAACGGCAATGATGCTGATGGTGCCAATGATGGTGATGTGCCGGAGGTTGCGCCTGGTGATCCGGTGACGTGGACCTATCTGGTGACCAACACCGGTGATGTTGCCTTCGCCCAGTCCGAGGTGACGGTGGCTGACGACATTCCGGGTGTGACACCGGTGTTTGTTGCGTCGAGTGATGATGGTGATGGTGTGTTGTCGCCCGGTGAGACCTGGACCTATGAGGCCACGGGTGTTGCCGATGATCTGGCGAGCCCGTCGGTGGGGACGGTCATTGTCGATGGCTGTAATCCTGATGGGACGACGGTGCCTGGTGATCGGGCGACCTATGAGAACATCGGGTCGGTCAGTGTGCCTGGTGATTCGGATTCGGATCCGTCGCATTACTGCAATCCGCCTGATCCGGGTATTGACATTGAGAAGTTGACCAATGACGCGCAGGCTGATGATGCCGATGGTGCTGATGTGCCGGAGGTTGCGCCTGGTGATGCGGTGACGTGGACCTATGTGGTGACCAATACCGGTGATGTGCCCTTCGCCGCAGCTGATGTGGTCGTGACCGATGACGTCATCGGTGCCATCACCAACCTTGTCGACGATGGCAACGGTGATGGTGTGTTGTCGCCTGGTGAGGTGTGGACCTATCAGGCCACCGCTCCTGATGGGGCTGCGGATCTGTCCGCTCTGGTCGGGGAATCGTATGTGGTTCGGGGCTGTAATCCTGATGGGACGACGGTGCCTGGTGATCGGGCGACCTATGAGAACGTCGGGTCGGTCAGTGTGCCTGGTGATTCGGATTCGGATCCGTCGCATTACTGCAATCCGCCTGATCCGGGTATTGATATCGAGAAGTTGACCAACGGTAATCAGGCTGATGGTGCCAATGATGGTGATGTGCCGGAGGTTGCGCCTGGTGATGCGGTGACGTGGACCTATGTGGTGACCAATACCGGTGAGGTGCCGTTCGCCCAGTCCGACGTGACGGTGGCTGACGACATTTCGGGTGTGACACCGGTGTTTGTTGCGTCGAGTGATGATGGTGATGGTGTGTTGTCGCCTGGTGAGAGCTGGACCTACGAGGCCACGGGTGTTGCCGATGATCTGGCGAGCCCGTCGGTGGGGACGGTCGTTGTCGATGGCTGTAATCCTGATGGGACGACGGTGCCTGGTGATCGGGCGACCTATGAGAACGTCGGGTCGGTCAGTGTGCCTGGTGATTCGGATTCGGATCCATCGCATTACTGCAATCCGCCTGATCCGGGTATTGATATCGAGAAGTTGACCAACGGTAATCAGGCTGATGGTGCCAATGATGGTGATGTGCCGGAGGTTGCGCCTGGTGATGCGGTGACGTGGACCTATGTGGTGACCAATACCGGTGAGGTGCCCTTCGCCGAGGCTGATGTGGTCGTGACCGATGACATCATCGGTGCGATCTCCACGATCGTCGATAAGGGCGATGGTGATGGTGTGTTGTCGCCTGGTGAGAGCTGGACCTATGAGGCAGTCGCCACCGGCGGTGCCCAGGATCTCGCTGATCCGGAGCCGGGGACGGTCATTGTCGATGGCTGTAATCCTGATGGGACGACGGTGCCTGGTGATCGGGCGACCTATGAGAACATCGGGACGGTCACCGTGCCTGGTGCTTCCGATGAGGATCCATCGCATTACTGCAATGTCCTGAAGCCGGGTATTGATATCGAGAAGTTCACCAAGGTTGTCTCGGTCTCGGCCGGTGGCGACGTCTGCGAGTCTCCGAACAAGGAGCAGTTCGGCAAGCCGATCCTGATCACCATGCGGTACAACGGTGAGGGAGCGGATGCCAGCAACAACAGCCAGGGTGGCAAGTCCAGCGTTTCGGGCGACCCGAACGGTGCGTCCCCGGTCTTCATCGTTGCCAGCAAGAATTCCGACGGTGGTGGCGAAGTCTTCTTCAGTGGCACCGTCCAGCTCGGCGAGGCCTTCGTCATCGACGGCAACGACGGCGGGAACACGGCGTTCGGCTCGGCGACATTCATAACCATCTATGCGTCGCAGGGCGGCCCGGTGCTGCAGAGAGTGGAAATCCACACCTCCTGCTCCGCTCCGTTGATCGTCGGCGAGCAGTTCGGTTCGCTGATCCTGGAAGGTCTGGAGGGTGAGGACGGCCTCGTCGTTGCCATTCCCCAGCCCGATCTAGGCGACATCGGTGAGGATGCCGATACCCCGACCGGTCCGCAGGCCAGCGCCGGTGACACCATTCAGTGGACCTACCTGGTGTCCAACACCGGCGATGTCTCGCTCACCGATGTGGTCGTCGGCGATGACAACGGCACGCCGGGGGACACATCGGACGACTTCGCTCCGGCCCCGGTGACCGAGGGTGGTGTGAACGTCGGCGACGACAACGGGGATGGCAACCTCGACCCGGGTGAAGTCTGGGTCTACCGGGCAACCGGAACCGCCATTCTCGGCCAGTACGCCAACATCAGCGACGTCAGGGCCGTTCCCGTCAGTGGTGGCGACGAGGTCACCGACACGGACCCGAGCCACTACTTCGCCGTCTTCGGTGACGACATCTGCGAGGCGTTCGAGAAGCCGGTCACGCTGACCATGCGGTACACCGGTGACGGGCCCGATGCGACGTCGAACAGCCAGGATCCGGGGAAGGTCACCGTGTCCGGCGACCCCAATGATGCATCGCCGGTCGTGATCGCCGTCAACGGCGCCGTCGTCGGTACCGTCGAGCTCGGAGAGACGTTCGAGGTCGTCGTGGACGGCAGCAACACGAACGTCGTCATCTCCACCCCCGGCGGACAGCAGCTGCAGGAGGTCGACTTCCACACGTCGTGTTCCCAGCCGCTGTTCATCGGTGATCAATTCGGAGCGCTCGAACTCGTCGACTCGGTCGATACGAACGGCCAGGGTCCGAGCAATCCGAACTTCACCGGCGTGCTGGTGGAGACACGGGAGTACAAGGATGACCAGGTCAAGATCAAGCTGAAGAACACCGGCTCGACGTCGGTTGCCATCAACGAGATCGAGATCTCGTTCCCGTCCGACAACGGGCTGTTGAAGAAGGTCAAGGCCGGGACCGATTACGACCCGAATCCCGACCTCGGTTCACCGGCGTTGATCCTCCGGTCCGACTTCAACGACCCGAGCAAGGTCATCGTGAACGCCGGCGGCAATCGAGACATCGTGTTCGAGTTCACGGACAAGAACAGCGATCCGGCACCGAGCGACTACACCATCGTGATCCGTCTCGACGACGGGACCGTTCTCACCCTCTGACACTTCGCGGGCGTCGCCGGGACGCCGAGAACGGTCAATCGGGTCAGACCCCCAGCATTGCGCCGGGGGTCTGACCCGCGCTCCGGAACAGCCTCAAACTCTGAGCGCTCGGCGATCCCCCGCCCAACGAACCTTGAGCGCTTGACGACCCCCAAACGGGTCGTGGGCGGCTCAAAGTTCGGGGGAATGGGGGACTAGCAGCGGGCGGTGGCGTGAACTCGCTCGATGATGCCGAGACCCAGGCGCTCCGTCTCCTCGATGGTCACAGCGGGGTCGGGGTCGGCGGCGAGTCGGCGCAGAACGAGCAGCGGTCGCCGGGTGAAGTGCTCGCCGTGCAGCGGCACGGTGACCAGGTCGACGGCGTACTGGAGCAGGCGAAGCGGCCAATAGCCTGCCACGTGGTCCGCCAGCAGTAACCGACCCCCCGGGCGGAGCACCCGCAGCGCCTCGACCAAGGTCGCCTCCACATCGGGAACACTACACAGAGCGAAGGTGGCGACCACGGTGTCGAAGGTGTCGGCCGGGAACGGTAGGACGGTGGCATCGGCTCGCACAAGCCGGGCTCGAGTTCCGGTGTTCGACATGCGACCGGCGGCCTCGGCCAGCATGCCGCCGCTCAGGTCGATGCCGGTCACGGTGACGTCATCGAGGTAGTAGGGCAGATTGGCCCCGGTGCCGATGGCCAGTTCCAGGGTGGCGCCTCGGGCCCGCCGAGCCATCCACCGGCGGCTGGCGGACAGGAACGCCCGTTCCAGCCCGGCGGTCAGCGTGTCGTACTCCGGGGCCTGACGGTCCCACCGGTCGACATACTGCCTCCCGGCCTCAGCCATGTCCCGCCTGTTCGGTACTCACGTCGACGACGCCTCGATGGGCCAGCCCGGTACGCCGTCATCGAGCGGCACGCCCATGGTGTTGAGAAAGCCCGACACCAGACGATAGAAGCCGGCGCAGATGACCAGCTCGACCAGTTCGGCCTCGCTCCAGCGCTGCAGCAGCCGGCCTACTCCTCCACCAGCTCGATCAGGGTGCCGTATGAACCCTTGGGGTGGATGAAGGCCACCGTGGTGCCCCGGGAACCGGGACGGGGAGCCGAATCGATGGCGGTGGCCCCGGCGGCCACCATCGACTCCAGGGCCTGGGCGCAGTTGTCCACCCGGTAGCCCACATGGTGCAGACCCTCGCCCCGCTTCTCCAGGAACTTGGCGATGGGGGAGTCGGGTCGGGTGGCCGCTGTGAGCTGGATATAGCTGTCGGCCACCTTGATCAGGGCCTCCTCGACGCCGTCGGAGTCGACCACCTCCCGGTGGTGGACCTCGGATCCGAAAGCCCTGGAGTAGTAGTCGATGGCCGCCTCCAGGTCATGGACGGCGATGGCAACGTGATCGATCTCGGTCAGCAGCATGGTCATTCTCCGCTGGGTTCTAGTTTCGCTTGGTGGCTTGGGTGTTAACGATTGAGTCAAATCTCGGCGACATTGGCCGAAGGCCAAACTCGAAGCAACTCACGGAGTTGCCGTGAGCCGCCCCGTCGGTGAATACCAGATGATTCTGGTCGGCCGAACCTCGTGTGGCCGATGCCCCGGTACCGGTCGGCCTGGGCACGAAGTCCGAAATGTCGTGGGTCATGACCGGCTGAGCTAGACGTCCTCGGCCTCAGGATCGAGGGTCTTCACCGCATGGCGGTGGAACACGGTCAGCTTCTTCTCACCAATGCGTTCCCGCTTCTCGGGATCGGTGACGCCCTGGCCCTCCTCGGGGGCCAGGCACAGCACGGCCAGTTTGCCCTCATGCAGGTTGTGGTGGACCTGATAGGCGGCCATACCCACATCGTCCAGTGCGTACACGTGGGACATGATGGGGTGGATGGCGCCGTCATTGATCAGCCGGTTCATCTCCCATGCCTCGGAGTAGTTGGCAAAATGGCTGGAGACGATTTGCTTCAGCTTCATCCAGAGGTGGCGGTTGTCGTATTCGATCATGTAACCCGAGGTGGCGGCGCAGGTCACGATGGTGCCCCCGCGCTTGGCCACGAACACCGACGCCCCCATGGTCTGACGGCCCGGGTGTTCGAAGACGATGTCCGGGTCGTCGCCCGCCAGTTCCCGGATCTTCTTGCCCAGGCGGCGCCACTCCGATTCGTCCTGGTGGTATTCGTCCTTCCAGAACCGATAGGCCTCGGCCTTGCGGTCGATGACCGCGTCACAACCCAGGTTGTTCAACAGCGCCGCCTTCTCGGGCGAGGACACGATGCCGATCGGGGTGCCGCCCCCGTTGAGGACGAGCTGGGTGGCATAGCCGCCGAGACCGCCGGTGGCGCCCCAGATCAACACCTTGTCACCCTGCTTCATGGACGAGGCGTTGTTGGAGACCAGCATGCGGTAGCTGGTGGAGGCGCACAACGCGTTGACCGCCGCCTCCTCCCAGTTCAGATGGGTCGGCTTGGGCATGAGCTGGTTGGCCTTGACCACCGTCAGGTCGGCCAGGCCACCGAAGTTGGTTTCGAAACCCCAGATCCGCTGGTTGGCCGCCATCATGGAGTCGTCGTGGGCCGACGGATCCTGGTCGTCCACATAGTTGCAGTGTATGACCACGTGGTCACCCGGCCTGTACAGGCGCACGGCCGAGCCGACCTTGAGCACCACGCCGGAGCCGTCGGAGCCGATGATGTGATGGTCGCGGACGTGGCGGGCTCCCCATTCGCTTTCCCGACCCAGGCGGTCGAGGAAGCCGAACGTGGGCAGCGGCTCGAAGATCGAGGTCCAGACGGTGTTGAAGTTGATGGACGACGCCATGACAGCCACATAGGCTTCGTCGGGCGCCAGCACGGGGGTCGGTACTTCCCCGATATGGATGGACTTTCGGGGGTCCTTGTCGCGGGAGTCGATTCCCTCGAACATGTCGACCTCGTCCTTGAGGACATAGGCCGCCCGATAGGATTCGGGAATCGTCATGGCAGCGAAGTCCTCGCTGCTCGCCCCGGATTCGATGGCATCGAGGATTTCCTTCATTGCCGAAACGTACCAGTCCGGTTTCGGTGGTGAGAAGGCGGGCTGTGAGAAAGGGGCCGGTCAACACCGTGGGAGATGGCCACGATCGCCATCGACTATCGTTAGCCACTACTCCGAACGACTCGGTCGTCTAGTACCCGGGGCTCACTTTGGGTAGTGTGTTGATACCTCTTGTGACAGGGGATGAGCAAACTTCAGAATGATACGGGTGGTCTGTTCTCCGGCATCATCAGCGATGGTCGGTCACAGGCGGCCTTGGCGTGCGGCTAGCTAGGAGTTTTCAGGTGGGGTTTACACCAGACGAGATAGAGGTTCAAGACTTCGACCGATCGCGCAGGGGCTACGACCCCAACGCCGTTCGAAGCTACCTCCGGCAGGTTGGCCGGGTGGTTCGGGACCTCCAGGCGGAACTGGCGGAGACCAGGCGGAAGGTCGCGGAGGTTGAGGCTGCGGCCTCACAGCCGGCTGCGGTCGAGGCGGATCAATTCGGCGCGCTGGGCGACCGGGTGGCCGAGATGCTGCGACTGGCCCAGGAGTCCGGGGCCGAGATTCGAGCGTCGGCCGAACAGGAGGCCGACTCACTGCTGTCGCAAGCCCAGTCCGACGCCGAGTCGATGACCACCGAAGCTCAGAACCTGCTGGCTTCGTCCAGGTCCGAGGCCGAGACCTTGCTCGCCGAGGCCCATTCAAAAGCCGATAATCTCGTGGTCGAGTCCCGAGTGAAGTCGGAGACCATGATCAGCGATGCCGAGTCCGAAGCCGATCGGCTGGTGTCGACCGCATCGTCGGAGGCCGAGGCCCTGCGGGCGGCGGCCAATGAGGAGGCGGAACGGGTTCGGGCCAGCGCCAACGGCGAAGCCGAGACCCTGCTGCAGACAGCGGAAGCCGAGGCCAATGATCTGCGGCTCCAGGCCAATAACATCCTGGCCGACTCCAAGGCTCGGGCCGACGACATGTGGAACTCGGCCGAGTCCGAGGCGTTCAAGCTTCGGGAGGACGGCCGGCAGGAGGCCGATCAGATCCGCCAGAACGCAGTCAAGTTGGCCACCGAATACAAGGAGAACGTGGAGCGGGAGGCCGACGAGCACCGCAAGTCGGTGGAGGCTGAGGTAGCCACACTGCTGGAGAACACCAGGCAGGAGTGTGAACAGCAGCGGGCCGATGCCCAGGCCGAGGCCGAAGCGTTGCGGACCGATGCCGAACGCATCCTGGCCGATCATCAGCGCATGGCCGAGGACAAGATGGCTGAAGCCAACCTCGAGGCCGAGCGACTGCAGGAGGAGGCAGCGGCCGAGGCCAATCGCATCCGGGCCGCCGGCGAGGCCGATGCCGAGGCGCTACGGGCCGATGCCGAGCGGGCCAACGAGTCTCGTATGCGGGATGCCGACGCCTACGTCGATGCCCGCCGGGCCGAGGGTGACGACTATTACGCCACCAAGTCCACCGAGGCCGACGCCTACGTCATGCTCAAGCACAAGGAGGCCGACGACTACGTGGCCGCCCGCCAGGGCGAGGTGTACAAGAACGCCGAGGAGGCGGAACGGGAGCGGGACAAGGCACTGGCCCAGATCAGCGAGGCCCGGGCCCAGGTGGCCGACCTGCTCCAGCAGGCCCAGGCTCAGTCGGAGTTCATCCGGCTCGAGGCCGAGGAGAAGATCCGGGAGAAGGTGCGGGCCCACATCGATCAGGCCGAGCGGCGGATCGCCCGGCTTCGCATCACCGAGCAGGCGTCTCGGGAACGGATCATCGCCGCTCAGAGCGAGCTCAATTCGGCCATCAGCCGCCTCGACTCCGAGCCCACCCACGAGCTGGGCGAGGGCACCCCGGATCAGGTCCTGGAGGAGGCGCGGGAGCGGGTGTTGCACAAGGCGTCGGAGGCCCGAGCCCTCGAGGAAGCCCGAGCCTTGGGCAAAACCGAGGACGACGACGACATCATCGATCTCGACGCCGAACCTCAGCCGGTCGGTTCGATGGCTGGAGCGGTTGGCACCAATGTCGCCAACGACGAGTCGTCCGGTCAGTACGGCGACGTCGACGACGTCCTGTCGGAGCCCGAGATCGAGCCCCAGAACGAGGATGCTCTGTCCCGCCTGGTCCGGGAGGCCATGCAACGGGCGGTGGAAAGCGCCCGAGGCAGCGAACCCTCCTCCTGAGGAGAGAAGCGGGGCCGCGGCCGGGTTGCGTCATCCGTTCGTCGTCCAATCCAACCCGATTGAGCTGCCTCGACTAGTGGCGCGCCCCCGATCTGGGGCAACATAGGACGACTACCGTCCGCACCAACGGCGCCGGTCAGATCCGGCGGTTCCAGGAGGCCCAACATGAGCAAGTCGTACATCGTCGCCGGCGCCCGTACCCCCATCGGCAGACTGTCGGGGGGCCTGGCCGATCTGACGGCCATGGAATTGGGCGGCAAGGCCATCGCCGCCGCCCTCGAGCGGTCCGGTGTCCGTCCCGAGCAGGTCGACTACGTCTATATGGGCCACGTCCTGCAGGCCGGGCAGGGTCAGATCACGGCCCGCCAGGCCGCGGTCAACGCCGGCATTCCCATGACCGTGCCCGCCACAACCGTCAACAAGGTCTGCCTCTCCGGGCTCAACACCATTCACCTCGCCGACATGCTGATCTCGTCCGGTATGGCCGACATCGTGGTTGCCGGCGGAATGGAGTCGATGACCCAAGCCCCCTACCTGCTGCCCGGGGCCCGGGGCGGCTATCGGGCCGGCGACAAGAAGGTCATCGACTCGATGATGCACGACGGGTTGTTCTGCGCTTTCGAGGCCTGCGCCATGGGCCTCGGCACCGAGCGCTACGCCGCCTCGGCCGGACTGGCCCGGGAACCCCAGGACGAGCTGTCCGCCATGTCCCACGAGCGGGCGGCTGCCGCCCACAAGGAGGGCCGGTTCGAGGCGGAGATGATCACGGTGGAGATTCCCCAGCGCAAGGGTGATCCCGTGGTGGTCGATCACGATGAAGGGGTCCGGCCCGGGACCACTGCCGAGAGCCTGGCCAAGCTACGCCCCGCCTTCGACGCATCGGGCAACATCACCGCCGGCAACGCCTCTCAGATCTCCGATGGTGCATCGGCGGTGGTGGTGGTGAGCGAGGCCAAGGCCGAGGAACTGGGGGTGACCCCGCTCGGTGAGGTGGTGGCCTTCGGCCAGGTTGCCGGTCCCGACCCCTCGCTGCTGACCCAACCGTCCCGGGCCATCATGGATGCCCTGGAGCGAACCGATCTGTCGCTGAGCGACATCGATTTGTTCGAGCTCAACGAGGCCTTCGCCGCCGTGGCCCTGGCCAGCATGGACGACCTCGGTGTCGGCACCGATGTGGTCAATGTCAATGGTGGCGCCATCGCTCTCGGCCATCCCATCGGGGCCAGTGGCAACCGTCTGGCCCTCACCCTGTTGAGCGAACTGAAGCGTCGAGGCGGCGGAATCGGGGCCGCCTCATTGTGTGGCGGCGGGGGCCAGGGCGACGCCCTCATCGTGCGCACGGTGGCATGACGGGCAAGGTTCCCTACAAAAAACACGAAAAACCCCTTGTCACCGGACTGTCAATTGTTGTAACATAAAGGAAACATCGTTACGACGTTCCAGTGGCCGGTTTTACCCATACCGCCCGCGCCACGGTCACTGGGACGTCGTAGCGAAGCAGCGTCCGGGTCGGTGCACCCTCTCCCCGCCGGCCCGGTCGTCGCGTGGGATAACCCTCCCTCGACTACAAGGCCACGAGTTCAACGCTCGTGGCCTTGTGGTTTTTCCGGCCCTCCACCGACCACGACGGGCGAAATGGGCTAGATCTAGCGGCAATCTCCATCATGATTGTTGAAGCAGTGTCACGTCGGTGCGGTGGCGGGGCCGGCGTTGGCGCTGTGCTCGGCCTCTACGCCCACTCGAGATTCCCTTTTTCCCAGTCCGGACCGACCGGTGACAAGCACCGCTTCGGTTGCCGACTCGTGGCCACGTCGTCACGAACCGGCGACCAACCGCACCGACGGCTCTGCAATGGACGTAATCGTTCCGTAATCTGCTATCCGGGGCTTCTCAGAGCTTCTCAGAGTTTCTCCGGGCTGTTGATGCGGCGGCGCCCCGACAGTGCCCGACCCAGGGTCAATTCGTCGGCGTATTCGAGATCGCCGCCCACCGGTAGACCCGAGGCCAGGCGGCTCACGTTGACGCCGAACGGGGCCAGAACCTTGGTGGCGATGAAGGCGGCCGTGGTCTCCCCCTCGATGTTGGGGTTGGTACACAGGATGACCTCGGTGATGTCCTCGGCCGCCACCCTCAGGGCCAGCTCCTTGATCTTCAGATTGTCGGGCCCGATGCCCTCCAGCGGATTCATGGCCCCCAACAACACGTGGTAGACGCCGTCGAAGGCGCCCGTCTTCTCGATGGCGGCGATGTCCTTGGGCTCCTCCACCACACACAGGATCTGCCGGTCGCGGTCGGGGTTGGTGCAGATCGAGCATTCGCTCCCCTCGGCCACGTTGAAGCACCGCTCACAGAAGGACACGTTCTCCTTCATGGCCACGATGGCGTCACTCAACCGCTGGGCGTCGACCCGGTCGACCTTCAAAAGGTGGAAGGCGATGCGCTGGGCCGACTTGGGGCCGATCCCGGGCAGGCGACCCAGTTCGTCGATCAGAACCTCGACCGGGCGGGCATACACGCTCATGGTTCAGGACACAGGGTGGGGACTCGGTGGGTGTGACGTCACGCTCCGCCGCCCAGCAGACCGCCCAGACCGTCGATGTCGGGTATGCCGATGTCGTTCATGGCGTCCTGCTGCATTTCGGTAATCTGGTGTTGGGCGTCCCGCAGCGCAGCCAGTACCAGCTCCTCCAACAGCTCGACATCGTCGGGATCAACGGCGTCGGGGCTGATGGTGACGTTCCGGTACTCGCCACCCCCGGTCATCTCGATGGTGACCTTGCCCCCACCGGCTGATCCGGTGAAAACGGTGGCCGCCTGTTCCTCCTGGGCGGCCATCATTTTCTCCTGCATGGCCTGGGCCTGCTGCATCAGGGCTCCGAGATCGAAGCCACCTTCGCTGGTCATTGCCGTTCTCCTCGTGGTGTTCGCAGTAGTGTTCGGTCGTCGTTGGTCAAGGCTCTCGCCGGTCAAGGCTCGTCGTGCTCGATCACCGTCGACCCGGGAAAGGCCTTGGTCAGACGGTCGACGCTGTTGGCCGAGTGGTCGCCGGCGTCGACCAGATCCTCGATCGGGCCGATGTCGCCATAGGACTCGTCGTCGGCCACCGGTGTCGGCTCCATCTTGGCCGGGTCGAGGGACACTGAAGATGGCGAGTCGTCGACCATGACCGAGACAGCGATCGTTCGACCGAGATGGGTGCTCAGCGCTTGTTCCAGTTCAGCTTTCACTTCTTCGCACCGGTCGCGATAGTGCTCGTTCGGAATGGCGAACACGATGGAGGAACCGTCGACCCCGGTCACGGTGCCGACGTTGAACCGGACCCGGACCTTCTGGCTCACCTCGTTGAGCTGAACCTCCACCGCTCGTTTGGCCTCGGCCTCGGTCAGTGGCTGGTCGGTGGCCGGCGTCGGCCGAGCGGCCTCCCGGTTCGGTTCGGGTTCGGTCTCGGGCGTTGCCTGCTCGCTTGGCTCCTGGGTCGCAGTCGAGGCCGTCTCCGGCTTTGGTTCCGGGCTCGGGTCGGAGGTCGGTGCCGTCATCGGGGCCTTGCCCCGTCGGCGAGGTGAGGGCGGGCGCTTGGCCGTTGTCTCCTCGAGCCGCCGGCGGGCGGCGGCGGCCGGGCCGTTGCCGGCGGCCGATTCCTCGGCCGGGTCCGTTTCGGCCTCGGGCGAGGTCGTGGCACTCCGGTTCGGGCTCCGATTCGAGGCGGCCGGTCCGCTCGCCCTCGAGGTCGTCGACTCCTTTGTCGCCGTCGCCGGCGGCGCAGCATCCGACGGACCGTTCCTGGTGAGCGTCGCCAGTTCCTTCTCCAGGGCGTCGAGACGGGCCTCCAGACGGGCGATGATGTCGGCTCCCGATTCGGTCCCTGCCGGGGGCCCTGAATCGGCGACTGGGGACGCCGTGCCGGCGCCGGTGGCCGAGCGGCACAACCTCAGCACCGTGACCTCGAGGGGTACCCGGGGGTCCGGGGCCTGGCGCATGTCCACCAGGGCCTGGCCGATGGCCTCCAGCGCCCGTGTGATGGTGGCCGGACCCAGCAGGGTGGCGAGCTCACCGGCCGTGGCCTGGGCCGAATCGTTGAGCTGGCCCGAGGTGGAACCCATCGAGGCCAGGAAGGCGTTCCGCAGCACCGAGACAGTGGTCTCGCCAATGACACGGGGTTCCATGCCCTGGGTCAACCCCGCCTGGATGGTGGCGATGGCGGCTCCGGGATCACCGCCACCGATGGCGGTGGCCAGCTCCACCCCGATGTCGGACCCGGCCGGCACTCCACCGGCGGCGGCCACCAAGTCGAGCGCCGACAGGGTGTCGCGGGCCGACCCGCCACCCTGGCGCAGCACATACTCGACGGCCTCTTCGGGCACGTCGAGCCCGGCGTCGGAGATCACATACCGGACATGTTCCTCCAGCTCCTCGGCCGGTAGCAGATGGAAGTTGAAGTGTTGAGTCCGGCTTCGGATGGTCTCGACCACCTTGTGGGGCTCGGTGGTGGCCAGCACGAACACCACATGGTCCGGAGGTTCCTCCAGGGTCTTGAGCAGGGCGTTCTCCGCCCCTGGGCTCAGCATGTGGACCTCGTCCAGGATGTAGACCTTTGTCCGGCCCGGTGAACCCAGGTTGACCCGTGAGATCAGGTCCCGGATGTCGTCCACCTTGTTGTGGCTGGCCGCGTCCAGCTCGTGGAGATCGAACGACCGCCCCTGCTCGATGGCCAGGCAGCTCTCGCACTCGCAACACGGCTCGCCGTCGACCAGGTTGGGGCAGTTCAGGGCCTTTGCCAGGATGCGGGCGGTCGAGGTCTTGCCCGTGCCCCGGGGCCCGCTGAACAGGTAGGCGTGGCCGTAGCGGCCGTTGGCCACCGCCGCCTTGAGGGCGCTGGTGACGTGGTTCTGGCCCCGCAGCTCCGAGAACCGTTGCGACCGGTATCGACGATAGAGACTCTGGTAGGCCACGATCCGAGCCTATCCGCCTGATTCGATCGGCCCAGTGGGGGCCGGGTCGGTGCTACCATGTCCAACGACGTAATCGGGGTCACAACCGACGGCAAATGTAGGTTGTTAGGCTAGCCTGGTGCGAAGTTTCTGAAGGTTAGGGTGGGTCGTTCCGAAAAGCGGCACAGAAGGCGCACGGTGTTGGTGCAACTACGGCGGCGATTCGTCGGTTGACGTTGGCCCCGGTGGCATCGCCATTGGCCGCTGCCAGGAACGGGTCGCCAAGAGTGAGTTGAGTTGAAGGTCGGGTAATGAGTAGGCAGGCGGAGCGTAGGCTCCTCGGAGTTCTTGGTTTTGTGGCCGTGGCGATCGTGATGTTCGCCGCCGTTCGGCTGCTGACCGGTGGCCCCGCGGACGATATCGCCGCCGGTGAGGCCTCACCGACAGCCGCCGTCGACGACGCCCGGGACGCCGATGGTGACGCATCATCGGACCGGGACAGTGGCGTGGGTCGGGCCCCGCTGACGGTTGAAGCGTCCACCTCAACGACAGGTCTCATCGCCTCGTCCACCACCCCCCCGACCACCGCCACCACCGAGCTGGATGCGTCATCGTCGACCACCTCCGCAGGCGAGACAACAACCACAACCAAGGCCGCCGCCTCCTCAACCACCTTGTCGTCGACCACAACCACTGTCGTGGCTACGACCACCTCGTCGACCACCACCACTGCGGTCACCACCACCAGCTCGTCGACCACCACTGCCCCCGTCGGTCTCACCGCTGTGGAGCAGGATGTCATACGGCTCACCAACCAGCTGCGGTCCAATCCATCGGGACCGCTGCGTCGGGTCGCCCCCATGCCGGGCTGTGTCGACGACGAGTTCTTCTCCATCGAGGTAGACCCCGGAACCGGGCATCCCCGGCCGGTGCCGGAGCTGGTGGCCAATGACGCGGTGTCGATCAAGCTGTCGCGTGACTGGTCGATCCGCATGGCCGACGCCGACGAGATGAGCCACCGCTCGAACGAATCGCAGTCGGCCATCTACTCGGCGCTGGGCATCAACCGTTCCCGTTCCAGCGAGAACGTGGCCTGGCTCAGCGGCTATCCCGAGTCTGCCATTGCCATGCAGCTCTTTGTCGGCTGGCGGGAGTCGTCCACCGGCCACTACTGCTCGCTGGTGGCCGGCTCGCTGACCCATATCGGGGTTGGCCACCACCGCACCGACAGCGGCAAGGACTGGGCCACCCAGAACTTCTACGCCCAGCGGTAGCGGCTGCGGCCGGTAGGCGGGCGGCCGGGCAACACGAAAAGCACCCTCTGGTCTCGCAAGTGACGGCCAGGCGGACTGCGGCACACGATGGGTTCCGCTGAGAGCTGCTGCCTTCCGGCCCTGACTCGGTTCACGGGCCGCCGTTGCACAGGGCCCGACCGTCACCTGCCAGATCAGATGGGTGCTTTCCGATAACGCCGCGGCAAGACCGACGGCGTTCGCTATCCTACCGAGTCTCACCGTCGTTGCCGCAGGTGTCGGCGGTCTCCAGGAGGAGTGCGAGAGCGGCCGAATCGGCACGCTTGGAAAGCGTGTGTGGGGCAACCCACCGTGGGTTCGAATCCCACCTCCTCCGCGCCGGGGCTGACGGAGCAGCCCCTCACGGAGTTCCGGCCCCTCGCAGGCCCGAACGTCCCTCGCTACAGGTCGGTGCTATGGGTCCGATCTTGTCGCATGGACGGCGAATCCGAAGATGGCGTTTTCTTGGTCGAACCCAGCTCGTCAAGTTGTTGACTGGTCTCTACCTAATCACTCTGATGACACATCTCGTTCCGGGCGCCGCAGCTAGCTTTCTGTCCGCGGTAAGGAGATCCGCTGTGAGACCCTCGGCCAAAGCAACGTAGACACCGTCGTATGGTGTCACGTTGCTTCGTAGCTCGAGAGCACGCTTCAGCAAGCCGACCGTAGGGTAGCGACGAAGGGGCAGTTTGATCAGGGCGTCGATGGCCTTGTCAAGTCGGTCGGCGGTCATGTCTCCGGCTATCCAACGTTTGCGCAGCACTGCTGCCGTCTCCACGTTGACCAGGTCTGGTACAGCCACCTCTTGCGCTTGTCTCAGCTCTTGTCTGGCTGCGGCCCCGTCAGTGTGATCGTCGCCGACGGCGTTGGCCAGGATCGTGGCATCGGCGACAATCAACGGTCGCGTTCAGCGTGAAGGTCCTCAACCGCCTGCTTGAAGCCCACGCTCCCACCTGATTGGGCTTCAAGCGTGGCGAAGACATCTTCGATCGTTGGCTCTTCAACGAACCGGCTGAGATGAGATGTCAGAAACTGCTGGAGCGACTGTCCAGAGGCGCGAGCTCTGCGCTCCAGTTCTCGGTGCACGTGATCCGGAAGGTCACGAACTAGGACATTTGGCATGCTTACATTATGCAAGCATTCGGTGGCGCCCTACAACTGTCAATCCTTGAGCCAGCCAGTCTTGGCCCGTCGCCGATAGCCACACTGATAGCCATCGCTCTGATAGCCATGTGGAGGGCGTTTGGGGCAATGCCCCCTCGTCGACAAGCAGTCGGGCGGTCTCAAGCCCGATCCCGGAGGAACCCCGGTCACCAGACGCTCTTGTTCGAAAGACCAAGGTCCACCAGGCCATGCTCGTATATGAGCGATCCTGCGTGCGCGAGTCGTCCCGACACGAGCGCCTGGATCGGTACCGTGAGAGACTGGACCGGTACGAACCGAGGCTGATCCCAGCTGCTGAGCCTGCAACCCGCTCGTTGGGTCCGGCGAGTCGCTTGTTGCCGGGAACAAGGGACGGGAGTCACCACCGGAGCAGACCCGTGGTCAGGGCTGACGCATCGCCCGTCCTGATCGGTGTATCTGGGTGATCGCCGCAACCGAGAAGACCCCGATGGCCCCGAGTTCGATGATCCAATTAACGCGGAAGCCGCCAAGCTGTAGGCCGATGATCTTGTCGACATAGTGAAACGAGCTGGCGCGAATAACGACGAACCCCAGGATCATGGTGATGCCGACCAAGGTGAGCCATTGCTGGCGACGGACGCCACGCAACGCCCAGGTGCTGAGAGCGATCATTGTCATGGTGGCCAGACCAACCGTCACGACGAAGGCGAGTTGCACGGTCCCACGTGCTTCATACCATCCCTGCTCTCGCGCCACAGCGCGGCCGACTGCGGTGAAGTAGCTCTGGAGGTCGAGTTGCTTGTTGACCGCAAGGAAGAGCAGGAGGATGGTGAGGCTCGACCAGAGTCGGCCCAGGGTTCGATCGGTCCCATCGAGAGCACGCCAGGCGTTGACGGCCGCCAAACCGGCGGCGACGAGATACGCCACGACCGTGAGCCATCCGACGAAGGTAGGGTCGCCGATGCCGAAGTCGAAATTGACCTCACGGATTGTGTCGATCAGGTTCATGGGAACCAGTACAGGTTGCACGAGGATCGCACGCGAGCCAACGCCGAAACGGGGATTAGCCGGCCTCTTGTTGTAACTTGAGGTGGTTCCGGGGTCTTGGCCAGACTCTGGGCCGGGGTTCCTCTCACGCTGGGGTTTGGAGCGGCAGACTCCGACTGCCACCGGCGCTGCCATCACAGATGGCACGCGAGCGAACAGGCCGTCACGGGACAACACGGCGATAGCTCAAACCAGCCAAATTCAGCGGTTCTTGATGCTCCCTGGACAAACGTCCCTGGGCTTTTGATCCATTGGTCCTGGGTTCGATTCCCAGCGGGGGTACGAGCACGGACGGCAGAGCGGGTCCAACTGGCGTTGGCTGAAACGTCCCTGGCTGCCAGCTCCGTGTTCGAGTTCTGCCCCACTCGGTGTACGTATGAGCTGCGGAGCAGCTTCTGGCCACGGCTGACAGCGACGATTGAGACCACGAAGCGTGCGCCGGCTGCCCGAGTCCCATCCCCGACCGCTGGTCGCCAGTCCGCTTGTCGTGGCCGAGGCCGGCTGGCTGATTCGCCGCCAGCTGGATGCCCGGGGCGGAGTCCATGTTGTATGAACCGATTGCAGGCGGCGACATCGCCGTCGGACATCTGACTGCGGCCGATTGGCAACGAGTGGCGGAGTTGACCATCAACAACGCCGTCCTTCGCTTGGATGCTGCTGCCGACGCATCCATAGTGGTGTTGGCGGAACGGTTCTCGGCCAAGCACTGGCCTGGGGCCTACAAGGCGAACCGCGCCGCAAGCCCGATCATCCCAAGGCCGGGTAGCCATATTGACCTCCCCGGTAGAGCGATGACGACCCACACCAGTAAGAGGAAAGGATCAGCGCTGCAGTGTTCGGAAACCGCCGCGCCCCATTTCTGATCGCCCGAAACTCTGAGCCCAGATCGAAAGCCGTCGCCCCATTGGCAAGTCCTCCAACTGCCTACCCCCCCTAGGTTGCGATGAGCAACCGCGAGAGTCGAAATCTTGCAGGGACGCAACTGGCGCCGGACGACGCGCTGATAGCCCGACTGATACCCATCACGTTCTAGCCGGTGCCAACGCTGCTTGGCGCCTAGGGGCAGATTCACCGCTGGATCAGGGCTTTGCGGCTCCCGCCGGCCACATAGTCCGGGCTAGGAAAGCGTGTGAAGGGAGACCTTCCGTGGGTTCGAATCCCACCTCCTCCGCGCCGGTCGTCCGGAGGACGACCTAACCGAGTTGCTCGCTTCGCTCACAACGTCGCTGGCTGTCCGCCAGTTGTCGGGGTTCGGACTTTGTGGCATGAGGTTTGCGCCGGTCGTCCGGAGGACGACCTAACCGAGTTGCTCGCTTCGCTCACAACGTCGCTGGCTGTCCGCCAGTTGTCGGGGTTCGGACTTTGTGGCACGAGGTTTGCGCCGGTCGTCCGGAGGACGACCTAACCGAGTTGCTCGCTTCGCTCACAACGTCGCTGGCTGTACGCCAGTTGTCGGGGTTCGGACTTTGTGGCACGAGGTTTGCGCCGGTCGTCCGGAGGACGACCTAACCGAGTTGCTCGCTTCGCTCACAACGTCGCTGGCTGTACGCCAGTTGTCGGGGTTCGAACCCCTTCTTCTCCGCTGCGAGACGTGGCAATGTATCTCGTTCGAACCCAGCTGTCTGATTGGAGTTCAGAAGGCTTGGATCTGCACCTGGGGATGATCAGCTGATAGCTCGGTCAGATCCTCTGGGTCTCCAGTCAGGATGAGTGCGTCTCCCAGGCGGATCGCGATGGCGACAAGAAGGGCATCGATCGTCGAGGTCGATCCAACAGCTCCGAGCAGTGCGCCAGCCAATCGCCCATCGTGTTCGATCACCGGCACTACTTCGCCAACGGCCTTGACGATCCGGTTGACAGGAGCGTCAGTGGCCTTGCCGCGAACTGTTTCAGCGAGCACCACTGAAGGAATGCACGCGTCGACTCCGGCCTCCCATGCGGCTGTCAACACGGCACGGGGCCTGGCGTCATTGCGGGACAGCGCGATGATCGCCCCACTATCGAGGATGAGTCGACTCGGCGCTAGTTTCGCCAAAGTTCTCGGGCGGCATCGAGGAGCTCGGCAGGGACGGGGCCAGCTTCAGCATCCATTGAGTCGAGCAGGTCCCGCAGGCGATCGTGCTGGAGCTGGCGGCGAAGCGCAGTCGACACATAGGATGAAAGCTCGCGCTTACCAACGCGACTTCGTGCTTCTTCGAGCGCCTTCTCGTCCAGGCTCAGTGACACTTTGGCTACGGTCATATCTTTATCCTACTTTGAGTAGGAATAGCTGGCAAGTGAAGCGTGCCTCAGTGGGGACATGGGACGATCAGACGACGCCGAACGAGGCGACCACGACGGAGTCTGCCAAATCCTCGAACGAGTCCGGCAGTGGATGGACGCCCTCCCATACCCTGATAATCCCGGCAACCCACTCCAAGACAGCCTCAGATCCTCCAAATTGAGCGCTTCACAGCACTGACTGCGCAACAGATCCAGACTTGGAAAGCGTGTGAAAGGAGACCTTCCGTGGGTTCGAATCCCACCTCCTTAGCGTCGTATGGTGGTTCGGGACATGTGCAACGCATGGTTCGCGCCATCTGCAAGGGTGACGGGCATGCTCGGGAGGCATGTCGATGGCAGCTGCTCCCAAGCCGATTGGCAGACCGATGCTGACGCAACCGTGTTCCGCCCAGGCAGTGCGGGCTTCGGCTCCGAACGACGACCTCGTCTCTGATCGAGTTCCCGGTCTTGCCAGCAGTCAACATCTGTATATATATGAGGGTGATGTGATACATACTGAGGTGGTGGACCAAGCGACTCGTTGACATCGATGATGCCCTCTTGGAGCGGGCACGAACTGCCTGTGATGAACGATCCATCAAAGCGACGGTTGAGGCTGGCTTGAAGGCGCTCGCCGACAGGGCTGCTGGAGTCGACCACATCCGAGTTCTGAGACAACTACGACCGGATCGCAGCCGTAACCGGCCGGCCGACCACCTGGGTGGCCGACCGCGGCTCCCTGCCACATTGAACCACCAGGAACGTTCCTCGCCTGTTGTCGGCGCTATGACTCCGAACGCCGTGGCACCAGGTCTCCAAATCCGGGAGAGAATGCGATTCCGCCGCCGGCCGGCTAGATGTTGCTGATTTGTATGTTTGGGTACGCTGCAGCCAGCTGTTCAAGATCCGCAACGTCGGAAGTCAAGATCACGCCTCCTCCGGTTTCGACGGCCGCTGCCACCGCATGAGCGTCGGCCAGAAGGTCAGATCCGGCGCCGGCTGCGACCAGCACTCCGCCTACGAGACGAGCGAAGGCGCGGTCGGTGTCACGCAAGACCACGCCTGTCTCTCGGCCCAACATCGCATCGACGATCTGACTTCGGTTTCTGCCTCTGTACAACTCCGCCAAGGTCACGCAGGTCACCACGACGTCGCGCCCAAGCCGTTCGGCCGCCGTCAGAGCGGCGCGGACATGGTTGAAGCCCGTGGAGTTTGGATCGCCAAGTGCCGAGACGGCTTCGGCGTCGAGTACGAGTCGAGGGCTCAACGTAGGAGTTCGGAGTACTGTTCGATGAGTTGTTCATCGACAGGGCCGTGCAGCTCATCCAACTTCGCCAGCATTTCGCCCAGCGCTCGCTGTCGACGCCGCCGTACAAGTTCGTTGCGTATGGCTTCGTTGACCTGGGCGGACACCGCTTCCTCGCTGGCTTCCAGTTCGTCCACCAGGTCGGCGTCAAGCGAGACAGAAACCTTGCGTTTCGTCGTGGTCACACCGCTATCCTACTTGGGTAGGAGTGAACGGTCAACAGGGGTTCGTACGTAGTCAACTGCTACGAACCAGACGGATCGGTGAGTACCAGGTCGGGTCGCATCGGTCACCGATCCAGCCGGTGCGGTAACGAATCAAGGCCGTCAACGGAACGTGATGCCTTCGGGGAGGTGGACGGTCGGCGTCCTGGCCGTAGTCCTCATCGAGCCAGCGGGTGGTCTTCTCGGTGGCGTAGTTGAACCACAGATTGGCCCCGTCGACGGCCTCGATGATGGTCTCGATGCACATGTTGTCGGGGTGGTCGAAGTAGCTGCCGTTGGTCGAGATGAGGAAGTTGGTGCAATCGAGCCGGTCGAGAAGAGCCGTGCTGAGATTCCCGATGCTGCCGTGGTGGGCCAGCTTGAGAGCTTGGATCTTCAGCCGCTTCCCCGGCCCCGGGTAGTGGTTGAGTGACGTCACCAGCACGTCATGGTGGGCATCACCGGCCAACAGAACCTTGCGGCGACCCACCTCGAGAACAAAGGCGATACTCGACCCGTTGGCCAGCGATCGATCGGGTGTGTCATCGGTCCGCTCCTCGCCGTCACCGAGCAGATCGAGTTTTTCGTCAAATGGCCGCAGTCGCTTGTCCTTGGCCAACCGTTTGAGCGCCTCGTCGACATCGCCGGTGGTGTAGCCTTCGTCGGCGATCACGGAACTCCAGTTCTCCAGCAAGGCGACCAGTTTCACCTTGTTGGGGGACAGCACCCGCACCTTGGCCCCACTGGGCAACGTGACCGGCTTGTCGGGCCGGGCCAGGATCGGGCCGCCGTCGAACGCCCGGTTCCAGGGGAGCCCCTTCTTGGTGATCAACGCCTGGAGGTACTCGCCCTGTTTGGCTCCGAGGGCATCGGCCCCCATCACCTGATTCATCTGCTCGGTGCCGTTGAACCACACGTCGTTGAATTCGATGCCCAATGAGGGCAGATCCTCCTGCAGCAGTCGGATGACCCCGTCGATATGGTCGGCGTCGATGTGGGTGATGACCAGCGCCTCGAAGACCCGATCGTCGGCCGGCAGCTGCAACAGGCGACGCATCAGGTTGTCGTAGGTGTAGAAGGGACCACCGTCGATCAGCATCCGGGCCGGGGCGTGGCCTTTCTTTCCGTAACGCACCAAAATTCCATCGCCGTGTCCGGCCGGCAGCATCTCGATGGTTATGAAATCCTTGGGCGTCACCATGGAGTGCTCAGTGCTCCAGTGCGTAGGTTCCATCGGAATAGGTCGTAACCAGAAGGCCGGTCACCCAGCCCTCGGCCATGGAGGTTCGCCGGGCCGCCAAGACCGCTTCGCCCACCGTCTTCGGGCCATCGGGACTGGCCAGCAACGCCGCTATCTGTCCGGCAATCGGTGCGGCGAACCGACCCAGGGTCGCCCCCACCGTGCCGATGACCACCGATGCTCCATGAGCGATGAAGGCGTCGACGAACGAGTTGAGCTCGGTCTGGTTCGAAGCCGTGCTGCAGCCAAGGACCACCAGGATCGGGCCCGGTGGATCGGTGGCGAACGGTTGACGGACGAACGGGGTTCTGACGTTTCGTCGGCTGAGAAGGTCGGCCTGGCCGAGTTCGAGGTCGGTTCCTTCGGTATGTGTCAACAGGATGAGCACCTGGGGTGGTGCCTCGCTGTTGCCGACTCCTGCTCTCCAGTCGTTCCATTGCCGGACCGCCGGCGCCAGGTGCGGAACGACCGCCGAGATCCGCTCGTTCATGACCGAACGTCGGTTTGCGCCGGCCGAGCTTCGCCTTGTCAACCCGGTCGGACACGCCGATCAGCAACCGGTCGAGGCCACCGATTCCCTCGTCGGGATCGTGGACCCTATTGTGGATGACCGCAGGAAAGCCGTCGTCGTCTCGTTGCTGGTTGATCCGTTCGATTTCTTTGCGGATGCCCCAGAACCCGGCGGGACAGACCGGTACCTGATCGGGCACGATTCTGGTGGGATCGTACGGTTGGCACACACCGCAGTTCCCGGTGGCGAGAGCCTGATCGAAGTCGTCACACCAGGCAGCCTTGCCGGCGGGGGCATCTCGATCGTAGACGAGTTCGATCATGAGGCGGCTGTCCACTCGATCGAACAACGCCAGATGGACCGACGGGGCATTGATGATGGCCTGAAATCGTTCGCTGTCGTCGAGGGCCATCGATCCGATCAACGCCTGGAAGGCGTCGAATCCGGATCCGGCGATGTCGGTGAAGGTCCTGGCCCCTTTCGACGACTTCAACCATGTGGCGCTGGCGGCATCGGATTGGGCCGCCACCAGTTTGGCCAGGGCCTGGGCGAAGTGATCGGCCAGACCGACGATCTCCATCGTTCCGAGTTCCCGGCGGAACAGGTGATTGACGCCGGCATCCTGTTCGAGGATCATCACCCGATCATCGGCTGTGATCCCCTGATCGATCAGCTTCGCCAGATCGACCAGTTCGGGTCCGACCACGAAGCGGATATCAACGGCGTCGGTTCGCCGAGGCCTTCCACCGTTGGGGGTGACGGCACCCTTGATGACGCCGCTCTGGATCACCCGACCACCGATCACCAGCGCAACATTGAGGGTGAGCTCCTTGATCCGCTGGGGCACGTCGATGTCGAAACCGGCGGTCTCCGACAACTGGCTGGCCCCCACCTTCACCGTCCGGTTCATCATGGGTATGTCGTCGGCCCAGAGCAGGATGTCGGCCTCGGTAACGTTGACGAGATGCTCTCGATCGATGAGGGCCGGGTCTCCGGCCGGCGTCTCCGCACGCAGAAACCCGGTGGACCCGTCGCCGATCCAGATGTGGACCGTATGGCGCCTGCCGGCGGCAAAGGCGTGTTTCACCGCCTCCGGCTCGTCACGGAAGATGGCGGCCTGCAGCATGCGTCGAGCGTCCGGCTCAGGCAACAAGTCGATGCCGAGCTCGTTGTTGAGTCGCATGTTGCGAACGATGTGGGCGCCGTAGGACTCCCGGTCGAATCGCTCCGAGGGGACCTCGGGAGCGAGGATGTCGGGAATGGCGTCAGTGTCGCGGACCGGCGGTCGTGGGCCGCGGGTAGGTCGGGCGGCAGACCTCAGGTGTCGCTCGTAGGACCCCCGCATCTGATCGATGACGTTGCCCAAGGGGGCCTCAAAGGCCGCAGTTCCACCGATGACAATCCCAGTGCCGGTCGATTTGCCCATGGCGACGTCGATCGGGTTCTTGTGGCTCAATTCCTCGACGAGACGTTCGAACCATCGGGCCAAGGGCCGGCCGCCGGCGACGTGGGGGAGCAAGAGAGCCGCCGCTCCGGCCCATTCCGCCAATTGGCCGGCCCGCTGGACGAAGTCGTCATCGAGCTTGTCACCGACCAGGACCAGAGCGTTGACACGGAGTCCGCGGCTGTGCAGCAAGGCCTCGGCGTCGGCCACCGAGGCCAGGAACACGACGTCGAGAACAGTTCCGAGGTCAATCGAGTCAAGTGGGAGGAATTCGACCAGATCATCCATCCAGCTTCGATGATCTTCGGTCACGAGGTAGCGGACGAGGTCGGCCCCGACGGTGTCGGACACCCACGAAACCTGAAGGGGCCAACGCCACTTGGACTCGTCGGCCAGGTCCCGGTCGACCAGCATGATCGATCCGATGGACGACGCGCCACGCAACCGGCGGGCCAACTCGACGGTCTTGCGCGACGGCGCATCGTCCTCCACCATCACCCGATGGGTGGCCCAGGAGAAGCGTTCGATGTGCTTGCGCCACGCCCGTCGATATCTCTCCGGGTTGCGTGTGACCGCAGTCGTATCGATCGATGTCACGTCGAGGGTTGACCAGCCGGGCTCACCGGTATGGCTGATGGCGCTCATCTCGTCCGGCCCCCACGAGTGTGACGAGGCCAGCGAGGCTCCGGCCAAAGCCTCGCCGTCAGGTAGTTCTTCGAACGTGGTCGTGGTCATCAGGTGGTCCAGAACTTCCAGAACGGCTTCTTGTCGGTCTCGGGCGCCGGGCCTGACAGCGGATGATCGGGGAAGGGCAGGCTCGGTGCCGGACCCATCGCCTCCTTGACCACGTAGCGCTCGAGGGCGGCGTCACACAGGCAGTAGCTGAAGTTGACCAACTGCTTCCTCCTGGCCTCGTCGATCGGGGCCAGGCGGGTCGAGATCGACTTGAGATAGTCGGTCCAGCTGTCGTGGACGGGAAGGGAACCGGCCTCGTACTCCGAGTGCACTGTGGAGATTCCCCAGAAGGCACCGTTCAGCGCGCCTCGTTGGTAGGCGCTGATCAATTCGGACCGTCGCAGTGACCGGACCTGATTGTCGGTGACCTTCCATGCTCGAATCATGTGTTGCAGCCAGTTGGTGGCCACATCCTCTTCGAAGTGGAACGGGCCGCCACCGTCGCTCACCAACTGGGTGGCGAATCGCTCGATGGGCTGCAGACCAAGATTGTCGTACACCCCTCCGTCGCTCAGCTGAAGCCGACGGGCGAACCGGGTCTTGTGCAGAACCGGTTCCTTGTCCCCTGCGAACAGCTGGCTGAGGTCGCTGTCGTCGTCGAGATCCATTGTCATCGGCGACAGCACCGGTGGGAAGGCGGCCGACGCCGCCACCACCGATGACAGTTTGAAATCCGGATTGTGGCGAACCCCGATCCGGTAGTCGGCCGCATAGTCCCTGGAGAACCGAACCACCGCACCCGATCCGAGATTGGTGGCACAGAACACGAAGCGGGGTGAACTCGGAAGGTCCCGAAGGGTGGCCCCGTCAAACCACTCGTCGTAGGTCTTCAGCACCGTGCCGGCAATCGAACGGCGGGGCGTGAGCAGACCGCCGACGATCCCCTTGGCATCGAGGAGGGTGTCGGCTCGTCGCATCAACGGCCGGGCGAGCAATCGGTCGAACCTGTCGGTGTCGACCGGGCCGGCCATCAGCTCGTCCCAAACCAGGGCCAGGTGAGCACTGGCGATGGAGCCACCGGACACGCTGGAGATCCGGGCCACCTTCTGCAGCGCCCCCACCTCATACAACCGCCTCAGCGCCCCGAGGTGGAACAGCATGGCCCGGTAGCCGCCGCCGGAGAGGGCCAAGCCGGCGGCGGACTCCTTGTCTGCCTCACCATCAGCCAGCCGGGGCACGACCTCCGGCAGGGATTTCCCGAACAGATCGACAAAAGACGGCGTGGATGGCAATTGCCCTCCCCAGTATGTGGCGAATGGTACCGGGGCGCTTCATGCCGCCCGCTGACCGCCCGGTCCCGGTGGGTCGACAGTACTACACGCAGCGGGGCCGTGTCATGGGCCGGAACGAGCGCGACGCGGCCCGACCATGTGTTCACGTCTCGGTCGTGTGATCAACGTCAGGTCCGCCGGCCGGGGGCCCGCCAAAGGCCGCCGCCCGCCCTTGACCACGGGCCGTCCGCCATGGGTACCATGCTGCATGGCGCTGATCGAAGTCCGCGACTACCACTACGACCCCGATCGCATGGACGCCTACCGCCTGTGGGCTGCCGAAGCCGGACAATGGCTTCGCACGCGCTGGGACGTATCCGGTTTCTGGTTGGACTCCGGTGAGGAGGGGCAGCTGTTCGGCGCCGACCCTCAGCCGTCGCCCCACGGTCCCGCCAACGTGACATGGACCATCAAGTGGCGTGATCGACAGGAGTGGGATGCGGCGTGGGACGCGTTGTGGAATGACGACGAGTGGAAGGTGCTCTGGGAGCGTCATCCCGGCTTCGAGGGCTACGGCCAGCTCTCGGTTCGTTTCCTCGATGAGGTCTGATCGCCCTCGTATTCCGTCGAGGGGGGCTGAGTTCGTGTGAGCCCCGCCGCACGCCGATCACGACGTGCGGTTCGGGATACCGCCGGTGGCGCGCCGGTACCGGGCCGCGCCTTCGGGCCCATGATCATCGCCGTCGCTGCGCTGGCGGTCTTCACCGCCCTGTTCGTGGGGATCGGACTTGGTGGCTGGGGTCCGCCCGCGGACTACGAGCCCGCCATCGGCCAGGCTTCCCGCTGGTGCGAGCGTGTCTCCGCCGGTTTCCTCCGGGAGCCGGTCAACACGCTGGGCAACCTCGGCTTCGTGGTCGCCGGTCTGACGATGTTCGGGGTACTCGTTCGGGACACGCAGCGGCAACGGCCAACGGTGAACGCCTTCATCGGCAACTCCTCGGTGGCCGTACTCTATGCCGGGGCCACGGTGTTTCTCGGTCCGGGCTCCATGGTGATGCACGGGACGCATACGTTCTTCGGGGCCTGGATCGACAATGTGTCGATGGTCGCCTACATCATCATTCCCGTGTTGTGGAACCTGACCCGGCTCGGAGGCTGGTCGCGCCGCACCTTCTTCACCACCTACGCCTCGGTGCTCGTGCTGTACTCGGCCGGGTACTGGTTCATCGCCCCCGACCTCGGCATCGGATTCGAGTTGTTCGAGGTCTCGATCCCGCTCTGGATCATCTCCGAAGTGGTGTACCGGTGGTGGTCGCCGGTAACCCGGCTGCTCTCCGGGTTCGTGGGGTTCGTGGTCGCCGCCACCTTCGGAATCTTCCCGGCCGAGATGATCGACCACGCGGGGGACTACTGGTGGGTGTTCCTGTTCTGGCTCCCGGCTGCGCTGGCCCGTGCCCCGGCAACAGAACGGCGGCGCTACACGCCATGGTTCTGGGTTGGGATCGCTTCGTTCCTGCTGGCCTACGCCATCTGGTTGACCGGCAGCCCCGGGCATGAGTTGTGCGACCCGGACTCGTTGATCCAGGCCCACGCCATCTGGCATCTGCTCTCGGCGCTTGCGACGTGGAGCCTTTTCCTGTTCCTGCGTACCGAGCACCCGATGAATCCTGACGAACTCAAGGCTCCGTGCAGCGAAGGATCAACGCTTGTTCGGAGTCGATCCGATCGGGGCTGGAACCGATGACGTCGCCGAGGATGCGTTTTGATCGAGTCCGCCGGAAATCGCTCAAGTATCGGAGCGGGGCGGTCGATAGCAGAGTCGTACAGGCAAGACGAGGCATAGATCCATCCGGGTGAAACGTGGTCGCCTGCCCGGGCGGGGAGCCAGTGGCGAAACCGGCGTGTTGCACCAACCAACACGGAGCCTGCAATGAAGAAGCATTCACTCACCCGACGCATCAGCGGCGCCATTCTCGCCGCATCCCTCTCCCTCGCCGGGCTGGCCGTCGCGGGCGGCATCGATCTGCACGACGAGCCGGATCAGGTCGAGGAAGTCGCCGGCGCCACCTGGAGCCGCCCGATGATCATCGGCGGAAAAGGCGGGGCGGAGACCCAAGGTGCCACCTGGTCGTGACCCGTGCTTCGGCACGAGGTCGGTGCGGGAGGCGAAGCTAGAGTTCGGCCGGCGCCGTCTCCACCGACGTCGACCTTCCAGTGCCGTCGATGGCCGGATCTCCGGCGGCTCGGCGGGCCGGCACCGTCACCGCGATCATGAGCAGACCGAAACCGAGGAAACCCAGGGCAACCGGGGTCACCGTGTTCGAGACGACCTGATCCACGACACCGGCAAGCACGGCGCCAAGCACGGTTGGCACGGCACCGATGAAGGCCGAAGCCATGCCGGCCACTTGGCCGACCTGTTCCATAGCCAGCGAGTTGAGCAGCGCGGTGTTGCACACCAGGGTGGCCACCAGCAGCGAGGTCATGACGAAGAAGACGGGGAACGGTGGTCGACCGTTCAGCCACAACGTCACGGCCACGTAGCCGACGGCCAGTGCCAGGAACGTCGCCTGGAGGACGTTCAGGGTCCGGCGCGACCCGATGCGTCTCACCGCTCGGGAGCTGGTCACCGACGCCACCCCCATGCCGGCGGCGGTCAAACCGAACCAGAACGGGAACTGGGCTTCCCGGTCGTAGACCTCGGCGTACAGCAGCTGGCTCGACCCCAGGTAGGGGAGGAAGGCGGCGAAGGCGAAGGTGATGGCGGCCGTGGCCCATGCCGTCGACCGGGTGCGGGCGATGGCCCGGGCCCCGTCCACCACGGTGCCGAATCGCAACGCCCTGCGGCCCTCGAGCGGCAGGGTCTCCCGAAGCCGAAGCGACCACAAGCCGACACTCAGGCCGAAAAGGGCCGAGAACACGAATGGATAGCGCCATGATCCCAGCTCCAGGACCAGGCGACCGATGGTGGGGGCCACGGCCGGTACCATCAGGAACACACCCATGACCACCGACATGACCCGGGCCATCTCGTCGCCCTGGTAGCGGTCGCGGACCACGGCGATGGACACCACCCGGGGCCCGGCCGCCCCCAGGCCCCACAGGAAGCGGAAGCCGAACATCACCGGCAGCGACGGGGCCAGGATGGTCCCGGCGGCGGCGACCAGGTAGAGCGCAAGACCGGCAAACAGCACCGGCTTGCGCCCGACGGCGTCGCTGATGGGGCCCCAGGCGATCTGGCCCAGGCCGAGCCCGAACATGTAGAACGTGACCAGCAGCGACACATCGGTGGCGTCGGCGGCCAGATCGAAGGCATCACGGATGAGCCCGAACGCCGGCAGCATCACGTCGATGGCGATGGCGTTCAGGGCCGACAGGGCGGCCATGAGGACAATGAACTCACGGTCGCCGACGCGATAGGACGATGTGGTCGACGACGCGTCCATTGACTGCACGCTAACCCGTGCCGCGACCGAACCCTGCACCCGGGTGTCGCACGACACCGAGCGTCAGGATGACGTCACTCCTGCACGGTCGCTCCGGTCAGCCGACCCCGGTTCATCGTGCCGGAGAGTGTCACGGCGGTGTTCGACCACCGGACCGGTCCCAGCTGTTCCAGCTCGGCACCGGAAAGATCGAGACCATCGACGATGAGAAAGGCGCCACCGGGTTGTGGCGGGTACGACTCGGCCAGCGCCTCGGCCAGCACCACGATCCCGCTGTCCTCGACCAGGAATCCGCCGACGGTCACGTCGGTCCCGTCGGGCCGATCGGCGGCCTCGCCCGGGCTCATCACACCCCCATCGTTGCCAACCGGAGCCGCCGGCGGGCCATCGGTCATTGATGGGCGTTCTTCCACGCCTGCAGGTTGTTGAACACCGCACCGTTGATCCTGGTGGCGGCGTTGAACGGTCGAACACCCACACCGTAGGCGTGAATGCCGACGGCGTAGCGGCTTCCGTCCCTTATGCGGTACACGGCACTGCCGCTCTGGCCGCCGGCGGTGTCGATGTCATAGAACATCTGCCGTCCGCTGACCGAGTTGATTCGGCGGGCCATGTACCACTGCTGGGCCCCCTGACCGAGATCACCGGGATACCCGACCAGGTTCCCGACCACCGATCGAAGGGTGGAGTCGCCGTAGTTGGCGAAACCCAGCCAGCCGGTTCGACTGCCGAGATCGTCGCCCTCGTCCAGCACGATCACGCCGTAGTCGTATTCGGCGTCGGGGTTGTCGGGCGGGCTCTCGGTCCAACCCCGAACACTGAAGAACCGGGCGCTGGTGGCCTGGCCGAACGGGAGTGCACTCTCGTTCCGACCGGGCATGACGACGATGCTTCGGGCCCATCCTCGGCGGGCCTCCACCGGTCCGTGGAAGAACAGGTTGTGTCCCGCCGTGGCCAGGACCCGAGGGCTGATGAAGAACGCAGTGCCGATCCATCGGCTCCCGTCTCGAGCGGTCACCAGGAGGGAGGCGTGGGCCCGCCACGGGTACCGGTCGGTCCCGGTGATGCGTGTGCGATTGTCGTCGCCGATGACGGACTCGGCGGTGATCAAACCGACGGCCTCGGCATAGGAGGCCTCGACCGCACTTCGCAGTCCGTCGGTGGCCGGGGCGACGGGAGCCGCCCCCATCTCGGCCGCCGCCCCGGCGCCGGTTCGAAGGGCGAATCCTTCCGCCGCCTGTTCCAGGCCGTCGTCACCGGGGGCATCGGTCTCGCCTCCGGTGCCGACCGAGTCGGACTCTTCGACCTCGTCGCTCTCGGGATCGTGGTTGGAGACCGGTTCGTCCGGATTGTCGATGGTCATGATGCCTCCTGAGTGCTGCCGCACACTGATACTAGGCCGATTCGACCGATGGATCGGGACTGTCGGGGGCGGTGCTGGCGCAGACCGGGTTGTGGGCGGTGTCAGCCAACCTCGCCCTCGATGATGCGACCGGTCAAGAAGAACGCAACCATCACGGCCGCCACCAGGGCTATGGCCGCGCCGATGAACGTCTCGGCCAGGGCCGAGGTGGAGATGTCGACGGTGGCGGCGGCCACTGCATCGCCATAGCCGGGGTCGGTGATGGGGGGAAGCTCGACCTCCGTGCGCAGGGCATCGTAACGGCGGATACCCCAGGCTGTCAGGGCGGCCAGACCAAGGCTGAATCCGATCAGCCGGGCCACGATGACGAGACCGGCGGCGGTGCCTCGCTCGTTCTCGCCGGCGGTGTCGATCACGGCGGTGCCGGTGGGAGCGAGGGCCAGTCCGATCCCGGTGCCGACCAGCCCGAGCTGCAGCGCCATTGGGATGGCCGTGGTTCGGGGCGACCAGTCCAGCCCCATGATGGCCAGACCGACCGATGCGATGATGAGCCCCAGCATCACCGGCCGGCGGTAGCCGAGCTTGCCACTGGCCACACCACCGGCATAGGAGGCGATCGCCATGGTCACGGTGAGGGCGGTCAGCAGCCAGCCGGACCGTACCGCGCTGCGGGCGATGCCGCCCTCCACGATGTTGACGAACAGCGGGACGTTGATGAGGGCGATCACCAGCCCGACACTCATGAGGCAGTTGACGGCGAGTGCCGGGCCGATCGAACGACGAGCCGTCATCATGGTGGTCAACATCGGCTCGGCCGCCCGCCGCTCGTTCCACACCAGGACCGAGAAGGCAACGGCGGCCACCAGATACAGCCAGGGCCCGGAGAGGAAGCTGTCGGGGGAGTCGGTCAACTCCTCCAGCCCGGTGACCGTCTGTATCCTGGCCTCGCTCAGCAGGGCCACATTGAGCGAAATCAAACCGATCGTCAACAGGCCGGCGCCCCACCAGTCGACCTGTCGCTCCCGACGCTGCCCCGTGCTCAGGAGCCGCCAGCCCACGACGATTCCAGCCAGTGCCAGCGGGATGTTCAGATGGAACTGCCACTGCCACGACAGGTAACGGACCAGGGCCGCCCCGTACAGCGGTCCCCATACCCAGCCGATGGTCTCCACCGCTCCCAGGATGCCGATGGCCCGGACCCGTCTGGGACCGCGATAGAGGTCGCCGGCCACGGCAAAGGCGACGGGGACAAGGGCTCCCCCGCCCACCGCGGTCAAGGCCCGGCCCACGAGGAGGGTGGACAGGGTGTCGGCTCGGGGCACCACCACCGACCCGACGGCGAACACGGCGAGGGCTCCGACGAAGACGGCTCGACGTCCCACGATGTCACTGATCCGACCGGCCAGGGGCATCACCGCGATGTAGGCGATGAGGTACACGTTGACGATCCAGGCGGCGTCACCGAGATCATCGGGAATGGCGAGCTCGAAGTCGTTGATCATGGGGCGGAGCATGGTGGCCACCACCATCAGGTCGTCGGCCGCCACGAAGACACCGAAGGCCACGATGGCCAGCACCGCCCATGGAGCCGGCTCTCTATCCGGATCAGCGTCCGCCATCAGCCTTCCGTCGTCAGCTCCGGCGGGGCGATGGTCACCTCGACGTCGTAGTCGGTGATGGTCATTCGCCAGTTGCTGACCGTGTCGTCCAGGGCCAGGGCGAACCGGACTTCCACGATGCGCCTGGTCTCGGCGTCGATCCACAGATCGATGTCGGTGGCCTGGGATACCAACCCACCGGTCAACACCTCGACCCGTTCGGCGCTGACGGGGGCCCGGACCTGGTACCGATCCCCGAGATCAGGGTCGTCGGACTGGGCCGGGTCTTCGACCAACTCCGCCGTGCCCGCTGCTTCGGTCAGGAGGGTGGTGAACCCCGTTTCGGCGGCGAAAAGGTCGGCCGGGTCGAAGGTGAAACTCTCCGGCGCCACCGTCCATTCACCGGTCAGCGGGTTGGTGAACCACAGCTCACCATCGATGGCGATGGCTCCAACCTCGGTGGCGAAGCCCAGTGCGTCGACGGTGAGCAGCGCTTCGGACGAAGCCGGTGCTGCGAATCGGCCGTCGGCTGACTGAAAGGCCAACTGCTCGTCGTCGTCGATGAACACCGTTCCGTCCTTCTGCTCGATGGTGAACGATGCCGATCCGACGGTGGCCATGGCTTCCGCCGCCTCACCGAGTACCTGCTCCGCCGTCAGCGGGGCGGCCTCATCCTCCCCCGGATCCGACGAGCTGCATCCGGCGACGAACATTGCCATGATGCAGGCGGCGCACACCATGTAGAAGGAGGAGTGGCGATGAGAACCCATCCCGTGAAGCGTAGGCCAACCGGCAACCAAACCCCGTTCGAACCCGCCCCGTCATGAAGACCGTTCGGACGTCGGTCCCGGCCGAGTCCTACTCGGTCAGCTCGGCGGCGATTGACGCCGTCGTGGTGGTCGACGGGAAGTGAGAGCCGACCTCGGCGACCTGGTCGGCCACGTCGAGCACCATCTTCACGTTGCGCCGGGCGATCACCGACGCGTAGGCCGCGGGCGCATCGGCCAACCGGGCTCGACCATCGATCACGAAGGTCGGATCGAGCGCGCCGCCGACCACCATTCGTTGCAGCCGGGCCCGGGTCGTGATCGGGTTGCCGATAACAAACGAGAGGTTGAGTTCGTGGGAGAAGCTCTGCGATACGGGCAACGACCAGTCGGGGGCGGCCGGGACACCAACGGAAACCACCCGACCACCGCGCCGCACCAGGGCCACGGCGGCATCCAGGGTGGAGACCAGGCCGACGGCTTCGATAACCACGTCGGCCCCGTCACCCTCGGTGATGGCGGCGACGGCCACCGGGGCGTCGTCGGGTTCGGCCACGAGTGCTCCCTGGGATAGAGCCACGGCCCGCCGGGTGGGGTCGGGCTCGACGACCACGACCGACGCAGCCCCCACGGCCAAGGCACAATGGGCGGACAGCAGGCCGACGGCGCCACCCCCGATGACCGCCACAACCTCACCGGCCTGGAACCGGGCCCGCTCGAGCGCCGACCAGGCGGTTGCCAGGTTGTCGCTCAGGAGAAGGCCTGCCTCGGGCGGACATGACGGGTCGAGCGGGGCGATGCTGGTGTCGGCATGAGGGACGAGCACGTACTCGGCCTGGGCTCCCTGAACCGCCGGTCCGAACAGCTGCCCGGTACCGAAGAACCGTCGCTCGGCGCAGTGCCAATGAAGCCCTCGTTCGCACCATCGACACCGCCCGCAGGCGGTGAAGTCCGAGGAGAAGACCCGGTCGCCGACGGCGAACGACGCCACGCCGGGACCCAGATCGACCACCCGGCCGACGAATTCGTGGCCCAGGACCGTTCCCGGTTGGGCACCACCGTGGTTGCCGCCGAGTACGTGGAGATCGGTCCCGCAGATTCCGGCCCACTCGACCTGGACGACGGCGGCGCCGGGACCGGGCCGCCCCGGTTCGGCCACGTCGATCACCTCCGGCTGTCCGTCAGCGCCGACCGCCACCGCTTTCATGGACCGGTCAACTTTCCGCGACGGCGGCGATTCTGGCCGCGATCCGTTCGCCAGCCGTCCGCAGTGCCCGCAGTTCGTCGGGACGAAGTTCGAGGATGACGATCTCGGCCAGGCCGTCGGGCCCCAAGCGCACCGGCAGACCAACCCGGGCGTCGACAAGCCCGTAGGTCCCGTTGGACCGTACGCAAGCCGTCAGTACCTCCCCGCTGTTACGAACCATGGCCCGGATCATCGAAGCCGCCGATTCGGCGGGGGAGAAGTAGGCGCTGCCGGTCTTGAGCAGGCCCACCACCTCGGCTCCCGAATCCCGGGTCCGCTCCACGATGGCCGAGAGCGTGTCCGAGTCGATGACCTCTTCCACAGGGCGGCCGGCGACCGTTGCCTGGCTCAGCGGGATCACCATCTCCGGCCCGTGGCTGCCCATGGCCAGGGCACGAACCTGATCGGGGGCGGCCACACCGGTCAAGCCCACCAGCGAGCAGAACCGGGCGGTGTCCAGCACCCCGGCCATGCCGATGACCCGGTCATCGGGAAAGCCGGTGGCTGTGGTCATGACGTGGGTCATCTCCTCGAGTGGGTTGGTGACGACCACCACCACGGAGTCGGGCGCGTACGTGGCGAGAGAGGCTCCAACGCCGCGGATCACCGCCGCGTTGACGTCGGTCAGATCGGTTCGCGTCATCCCCGGTTGCCGTGGTCGGCCGGCCGTGACCACGACGTAGCGGCAGTCGCTGAGCGTCGACGGGTCCTCGCCGCCGGTGATCCGGGTGTCGAATCGGCACAGTCCGGAGCCGTGCCACATATCGAGGGCGAGACCGGCGGCCAGGCCGGGCCTAACGTCGACCATCGCCACGTGCCGGAAGAGGTTGCTCTCGGCTAGTCGTAAAGCGGTCATGGCCCCGACGTGGCCGGCCCCGACCACCCCGACCTTCAGCCGATCGGACGGCTGAACCGAATCGGCCCGGGGTGGTGAGGACCGGATGACGTCACGCCCCCGCTCGACGCCGGCGGCCAGGGGGGTACCCCGCCGGTACATCGCCCCCGATGGAGACAGCGCCACAGTTGGTGAGGCAACCGGACCGGCCCGATCATTCAGGTCCACTACCGGCACCGAGGTCGACCCGTGGCCACCCGAGCCGCTTGTCGACTGATCGACGTAGCGGATTTCCACACCGAGTTTGTTGGCCAGATCGCGGGCCAACGGAGTCAGGCGGACACCCGGCCCGACGAGCAGGAAACCGTCGGTTTCCCGAACCTGGTCGGCGGTGATGAAGCTCATTCCCGACCCTCCAACTGATTGAGGGTTGCGACCGCGGCCGAAGCGGCGGCCTGCACATCGCTTTCGGTTCCACTGATGAACAGGCGGCCGAATCGCCCGACGGCCCGCACCTCGATCAGACGGATGTCGGCCGCCTTCTCCGCTTCGTTGGCAGCCAACGCGACGTAGGCGGCAGGCGCCACCTCCAGGATGTAGAGACTCGAGCCTGGTATCAACAGGTTGCCTTTGCGCCACTTGTTGATGAGCTGGGCCTGGTACGGATCGACATTGGTGATGAACTGCGATCCGGCGACCTGCGGCTTCACCCGGTCAGCTTCGGTCAGGCCCAGGTGTTCCAGCACCGCTGCTCCAGCGGCCAGAACCTCGGCCTGGCCACGGGCGTGGATCTCGAGCAGCCCGAATTCCCGCTCCACGATCTGCAAAGCAGGGCGGACGTCGGCCGCCTTGAGCGCGATGTCAGAGCAGCGGAAGATTTCGTTGCCGGGAGCGGCCTCGATGAACAACTCTGCCATCCCGGCCACCGGCACGTCACCCTGACACGTGGCAGCCACATGGGCCGCAGCTTGGGGCTGCATGCGGTCCACAAAGGCATAGGTGCGAAGTTGGAAGTCCATCAGCGTTCTCCAGTGGCGTGTCCGGGGCTCTGCTGTCCAGGCGACCGTCGGTCCAGACTCTGGGCGATCCCGAACGGCGTGATCAGATGGGCGTTCGGATAGGAGAGGGTCCGCCATCCAAGTCGATCGGCCACAATCCGATCGGCGCCGCCCAGCAACAGTGCACCACCGGCCAGGTGCACGGGACCAGGATTTGTACCACCACACTGGGAACGAATCGACTCGGCGATCCGCTCGATCCCCGGGGTCAAGATGGCCACGTACGATTCGCCTTCGGTGCGCTTGGCCCGCTCCGCATCCTCGATCGACATGCCAAGGGCCCCGGCCAGAATCAGATCGAGGTAATGGCCGCCCCCGGCCCGATCGGTCAGCGACGTCAACTCACCGTTCCGGTAGACCCCCACTCCGGTCGACCCCCCACCAACGTCGACGACGGCCCCGTCGATCACGCCAAGGACGACCTGGGCGGCCGAGATCTCGTCGGTCACACCGCGACAGTCGATACCGGCCTGCTCCACCACATAACGACACGCCCGTCGGTCGGCCACCGGAACTCCCGGCGGGGCTGCCGTGGCGGCATCGGTGACCTCAACGCCCAACGCGACCTCAGCCTCGTTGACCAGCGCTTGAGCGGTTGCCGCGGCAGCGGCGAAATCGACAACGACCCCGTCGCGCACAGCCTGAACCGATCGAGCGTCCCACCACACCGGTTCACCGACGGCATCGACGGCGCACAGGACGATGGACGCCGTCCCGAGGTCGAGGCCGAATCGCAGGTCGCCCATCCAGGTATCCGGTGGGCAACGGTGACGATCACCGGCCCGTGACAGGAAGGCGTCGACGTCGCCCGTCCGCAGGGCGCAGGGTTCGCAGTCGAGGTTGATCACATCCCCATCCCCGGCTTGTAGAGGTCCCGCCAGGGCCGGTTGGCGTGGGCCACCCGTTTGATGTTGATGAGGTGCAGAGGGGTAACGTTGTCGGACACAATCGAACCACTCCATGTTCCGGTCCCCAGCATGAACGACGCGTCCGTCCCGGCCGTGTACCCCATACCACCGAACAGGCTCGGCGTGTTGATCACGATGCGGGAGGCGGGCAGTCCGGCGACCTGGGCCACGACCTGGGGATCGGCGGCGTGAAGGCCGACCGTGTGGCCCTCACCGCCGAAGCGCAGCACCTCCAGGCACTTGGCCACTCCGGCGCCCACGTCGGGCGTGCGATAGAACGACAGGACAGGCCCCAGAATCTCGGCTGAGAGCGGCTCATGGGGGCCGACGTCGGTCAACTCGGCGGCCAGCACTCTTGTGTCGGTGGGCACGGTGACTCCGATGCGGCGGGCCAACTCGACCGCGCTTTGACCGACGTGGTCGGGATGGTTGGCTCCGGAATCGGTGAACAACAGCCTGGCCAGGCGTTCCTGGGCCGGGCCGTCGAGGAAGAACGTGCCGTGATCGGCGAAGGCGGTGATGGCGGTCCTGGCGATGGGTTCGTCGAGCACCACAGACTGTTCGGCGACACACGCCGTGCCGTTGTCGAAGGCCTTGGATGTCACGACCATCAACGCCGCCTCGGCGACGTCGGCCACAGACCGGTGTATGTATACCGGAACATTGCCGGCACCGACTGCCAGTGTCGGCTTTCCCGACGAGTAGGCGGCCCGAACCATGCCGGCTCCCCCGGTGGCCATGACCAGAGCCGTATGCCGGTGGGCCATGAGCTCACTGGTCGCGGTGAGGGTCACCCGGGACAGGCAGCTGACGAGACCCTCCGGCGCACCCGCTCGTTCGGCGGCATCGGCCATCACCTCGACCGTTCTGACGCAGCAGCGTGCGGCACGGGGGTGGGGGGCGCAGACGATGGCATTGCCGGATTTCACTGCAGCCAGGCACTTGAAAATCGTGGTCGACGTAGGATTGGTGACCGGGATGATGCCGGCGATGACGCCCATTGGTGCACCGACTGCGGTGACCCGGCGGGCTTCGTCGACCCAGAGCACGCCCAGCGTCCGCATGGATTCCATCGACCTGGCCACCACCGTGGAGTTGTAGAGGTTCTTCAGGATCTTGTCCTCGTACACGCCGTAGCCGGTTTCCTCGGCGGCGAGCTTCGCCAGCTCATCCGCAGCATCGGACGCGGCTGCCGCCATGGCCGCGACCAGGTGGTCGGCGGTTTCCTGGGAGACACCTTGGAACTGATCGAAGGCCCGGTGGGCTCGGCCGACCAGCGTGCGTGCCTCGGCGATGGAGTCGAGTTCGATGTCCTCGTAGCGCGAGACGTGATGCTGCGTGACTCGCTGGGTGTTCGTCATCCCCGTCCTTCCTCGGTTGAACTCCGCTGGCCGCCTTGGGCCGAGCGAGCTCGTCGGCTACCAGTAGAACCGCCGGCGCCAATCAATCCCGACCCAGGACGACGCTTTCGACCTCGTCATGGGGCCTCGGTATGACGTGGACCGACACGATCTCGCCGACTTTGCCGGCCGCCGCAGTGCCGGCATCGGTGGCCGCCTTCACCGCTCCGACATCACCGCGCACCATGACGGTTACGAGTCCGCCACCGATCTGCTCGCGTCCGATGAGGTGGACGTTGGCCGCCTTGACCATGGCGTCGGCGGCCTCGATGGCCGCCACCAATCCACGGGTTTCGATGAGGCCGAGCGCACCTCTGTTGCCATCCGGCGTTGCTGCCATGGTCTTGCGTCTCCTTGTTCGTTGAGCGGTTGTCTGGTTCTGATCGCTCGCCGCCTTGTCGACGTCACTCCTTGAAGTACGTGACGTGGCCGTCGAACGTGACCGAATCGACGATCCCGACGACGGCGGCATCGGTCGGTACGCCGATGCCACCGGTATCGATCCGGGCTGCGCTCCCCCTGGTGACCACGACGATCTCGTCGGCCCCGGCACCGGCCAGGTCGACGGCGATGTAGCAGTCGCCGGACGCGCTCGTCGCTCGACCCGTCGGTCTCGAGACGAGTCGGATGCAGGTCTTCAACCAGGAGGAGCTTGTGGCTGGACAGCTTGTCGGCCTTGATCGAACTGACCACATTGCCTCGAACTCGTGCCAGCTTCATCCGAACCCCCGGTCCTGCGTTTCACCCAAACGTAAGACAGGCGTTCAGGGGATTCACTATCTCACCGAGACAACAAACCGATGATTTGTTGTCCCCCACGGCGCTGGATCACCTTGGCCGATCGTTCTTATCGTTGGTCAACGGATCTCACCGATTGAACCAGAAGCGATTAGGGGGCTCATGTGATTCAGGACGTGGATGCTGAATTCCATCCGGCGGAGGACGATCCTACCTGGGCCGAGACGAACTACTTCGGCTTCTTCAACGCCGAACACCATCTCAACGTCGGGGTGTATGCCCTGTTTCGGCCCAATCTCGGCATCGTCGGTTCGACGGTCTGTATCAACAGCGGTCGCTGTGTGACGCCGTGGGAGTCCGATTTCTCCGATCTACGCTCATCGCTGCCTATTCCGGAGCCACGCAGCCTCCTCGACTATCGCCTGCTGAACAGCTTGCATGTGCGGTGTACCGATCCAAATCAGACCTGGCTCATCCACTACGACGACGGCGAGGGAACGGCTATCGACGTCACCTGGGACGCACTGATGCCGGCGTTCGACATTCACGATCCGGGAATGGATCCCATGTGTGCCAAGGCGACCGAGGCCACGGATGCCGGCAAGTTCGCGTGGGGCACCGCCTACAACGGGCACTTCGACCAGACCGGCCGAGTTCGGGGAACCGTGTCGGTTCGTGGGACGTCGCACGCCATCGATTGTGTCTCGACCATGGATCACTCCTGGGGCCCCCGCCCCGAACGGGGCAAACCCAATATGAGCTGGCTCCACGCCCACTTCTCCGAGGATCTTTCGATGCACGCCATCTTCGGGTTCGACCCGATGCGCAATGGCACCGAACTGTGGCTGGCCCACGGCTACGTACTCGACAGGGGAACGGTGCACGGGCTCAAGGCGGGAACCGGCACGGTGGAGCGTCACCAGGAGCGCTATCCCGAGTCGGTCGAGTTGCGCGTCACCGACTCGAGCGATCGAGACTTCACCCTGAAAGGTCAGGCACTTACCACGTTTCCCTGGCAATGCTGGCCCAACATGGTGGCCTTCAACTCGCTGGCGGAATGGACCATCGACGGGCCGGACGGAGCAGATCGGGCCGGTACCGGTCACGGCGAGATCATGGACTTCTTCGAGGTCCCGCAGTTGACCCTTCTCAACAGCAATCCCGGGACCGCCCGGCCTTCACGGCCCCGGGGGTAGCGATGCCCAGAGGCGCCATCCTGTTCGACTTCGACGGAACCCTGGTCGACACCCGCCAGGCATCGTGGGAGTTGTTCGCCGAGACCAACGAACTGTTCGGGCTCGGGGTGGACAGCCGCGATGCCTTCTTCCGGATCTTCCGGAACAACTTCCACGAGTCGTTCGAGGCGCTGAGCTCGGATGCCGATCACATTCGACAGGCCAAGCAGCACTTCATGACGGCGCTGACCGAGCGGTACCGGCCCAGCCTCATCCCTGGCATCGTCGACGTCATCCGGGCACTCACGCCGAGCTACACCCTGGCCGTGGTGTCGTCCAACGCCATGCCGGTCATCCGCCGGGTACTGGAGGGCGCCGGGCTGGCCACCTGCTTCTCCCACGTCTTCTCCGGTGATGTGGAGCCGAGCAAAAGTGCCGTGATCAAGCGCTTCATGGCCGATCAGAGCTACGCCTCGCTCCGCCACTGCGCACCCAGCTACGTCGACACGCCCAGGCCCCGTCTGGTGGATGACGCCGTTTTCATCGTCACCGACACCGTTGGCGACGTCGAAGAGGCGCGACGGGTCGGCATTCGAGCCGTCGGGGTGTGCTGGGGCATGCACGACGAGGCGAGCCTCCGGGCGGCCGGAGCCGAGACGGTCATGGTCTGGCCCCAGGAGCTCGAGGCCTTCTTCGTCGGGGCACAGGACGAGGTCCCCGATACGTGCCGCCTCGGACCCACCCCGGCCTCGCCGGCCGACGCCGAATCGGACTCCGGCGCCGATGACAGCTGCACCACCGGCGTCTGCCGATGCCACACGGCCGGTGGCCAGGGCGAGTCGTCCCCCCGGCGGGCCGAGGTCCGATCAGCGGTTCGTCTACGGGCCCGCCTGGCCGCACCGATGGCCACGCCGCTGACGCCGCCGGTCGAGGTTCCGGTTCGCCTTGGGCCGGGCACCGAAGTGGGCCATAACCGTCCAGCCATTGACCCCGAGCTGCTGGAGGCCCTTCGCCTCACCGCGGTTCCGTGACCGGGCAAGGCACACGAGCAAGCCGCCGTCGGAGCCAACGAATTCACCAACCAACAGACAAACCAGGGACTCAGCGCCACAGAAGGGGATTCATCCATGACATTCATAGCCGAAGGTTTCAACAGCTTCGAGACGGACAAGGTGCCGGAAGGAACGATCGTCTTCCTACCCGACCCGAAGTCGGTCATCGACTTGATCAATTCGGGCGAACTCGACAAGCACATCGTGCTGGCCCAGGGAGGGACGACCACGTTTCTCTCGCCAGTGCTCAGCATGGGCTGCATCGGGGTGATCACCCTCTCCGGAGCACCCGAGTCGCACCTCGGCATTCTCTCCCGGGAGTTCCAGATTCCGTGCGTGATGACGGCATACCTGACCGAGAGCGACTCCCGCTACGAAACCGGCGGCGACAACGCCGCCCACTTCGACGCCATGATCTCAACCCTCAACGGCAAGCGGGCGCGACTCCATTGCAGCGACAGCGAAATCGGCCGAATCGAACTGATCGATTAGAAGGGGCAAACAGAATCATGGCAAATTACACCAAGCGATACGAGGAAAACGACGAAGGGCTCCGCTTCCAGGACCTCCAGTACGTCGGAAACTTCAAGGACCTTCCGCCGGTGCCGGACGGTATTCTCGGCGACCGGATGATGCGGCAACGAGCCAAGTCCAAGGTACTGGAAAGGGTCTCACACGAAGATGTGCTCAAGGACCAGTTCACCATTGACGAGCTGAACGATCTCAACAACTACCTGGCGTGGAACATCTGGGACGTGCTGGTCATGCGTGCCACCGAGGGCGAGTCGGGCATGATCCCCCGCCAGCAGTACGAGATTCTCGCCTTCATGAACGAGTTCTATCGTTGGCCGGAGATTTTTCAGATGGCGACCGACGAAGTGGGAGCCCAGGGCATCATCGACATCGGCGCCAGCGCCCGCCGGGAGATTGGGACCAAGGTCAACTGTGTGCACGATTGGTGCATCGGTGCCGTCGGTTTCGGCATGGGCCGCTGCGGTCTCTTGGCGCTCGAAGTCATCGAGCCCGACGACTACATCGCCGAGAGCAACACCATCCTCAAGTTCATGCAGCGGGTGCTGTGGGGCAAGCGCCAGGACGGTTACATCCTCAACTCGCAGGACCGGTACCGCTGCCAGATCCACGAGGACGACTTCCTCCAGCCGCTCATCGACCAGATGGAGCACTTCGAAAAGGGCAGCCCCGCCCACGACGAGTTCATGCGGTTCAACGCCACCGCCGAACTACTGTCGTTCCTCGATCACTACGACTGCCGCCTCGGTCTCGGTGACACCGGACCCTATCCGCTGCCCAACGGCAACATCCTCATTGTCCGGGACCTGTTCACCAACGAGGAGGTCTACCACTGGAGCGACGTCTGCGACCACGAGAACGTGCCCCACTGTTACAGCTTGCTGCTGGAAATCGACGCCGAGGCCATGGGGCTTGACGAGATCCGGGTGAATGACATCTCGACCACGTTCACCCGGCCCAAGAACTACATCCCGTTCGTGCGGTCCGGAGCCGTCTTCGTTCGGGAGAAGTGGAACACCCCGATGTCGGAGGTGTACCAGGTGCCGATCAGCGACCTGGGTGACCATCTCACCCGGGTCCAGAACGCGACCTTCAAGCTCTACTCCAAGACGTCGAAGATGAGTCGGCGCCAGCTCATCACCAACGGCCTGTACGTGTACTACATCGACATGATTCTGCCCCACCTCCGATTGGCCGGCGTCTATGAGAAGGCCTGCCAGGATCTGAATTTCTGGGAGATCGACCGGCGGGTGTCCAATTACTACTACGAAATCGACAAGCGTGGATTCGCCCAGGAGACCGTGCCGATGAAGATCTTCTCCGGCGCGGGCTACCTGCCGTTCTCGGACGGGGCCCGCCTCACCCGGTCGAAGTATTTCCATACATGATCGACGACACCGAATTCGCCGTTCTCAACGCCCTTCACCTCAAACGGATGGCGACGGTGGCCGATGTGGCGGCGATCACCGGGTTGTCGACAACCACTGCCGAGTCGGTGGTCGACCGAGCCTCCTTCGATGGTCTGGTCGCCCCGACTCCGGCAGGGGTCATGCTCATGCCGGAGGGCACCGAGGCGGTGCTGGCCTACTACAACGAGCGGTACGGCGAGCATCGTGGCGATCCCGCCCTGGAGAGGTGGTACGAGCGGTTCGAGGAACTGAACACCGGGTTCATCGCCGAGATCTCGGAGTGGCAGAAGTCGGGTCACGACGCGAACGTGTTGGAACGAGCGATTCGATTCGTCGAGCGGCTCACCCGCATGATCGAGGACCTGGTGCCGGACATCCACCGGTATCAACGGTACGTGGAGCGATTCAACCAGTCGATCGAGCTGGTCGACGCCGGTGAGACGGACTACGTCACCAAGCCGACAAAGGACTCACTGCACAACATCTGGTTCGAGTTCCATGAGGACATTCTCTCCGTGCTCGGGAGGCCGAGGGACACGACCTGACGGAGAATCATGACATCGTCCAGAGCACCTACCGTCTTTCAAATCGATGAGGTCGACGGCACGGACAGCGCTCGGTTCGGGGGCAAGGGTGCCGGGCTGGCCCGTATGACCGCCGCCGCGCTCTCCGTACCCCCTGCCTTCGTGATCAGCACCGACGGCTTTCGCCGGTGGAGCGAAGGCGATGGCGGGATTCCGGCATCGCTTGATGCCGAGATCCGCGGGGCGATGGCCGAACTGGAGCGTCGATCGGGGCGAACCTTCGCCGACTCCGGTGGTCTGCCACTGCTGGTCTCGGTTCGCTCCGGGGCTGAAATCAGCATGCCCGGGATGATGGACACCGTCTTGAACGTCGGCATCACCGGCGCCAGCGCCCACGCCCTGGCCGACGCCACCGGCCGACCGGCGTTTGCCTGTGACACCCTCATCCGCTTCTGGCATATGTACACCGAAATCGTGCTCGGTGACGAGCTGCCGGTGTCGACTCTGGCGGAAGCGGCAGCGGTCCAAGCTCGGTGCAATCCGACCGTCAACGCCTTTGTCGCACTCGAAGCTGCGCTCGTGGCCCAACTCACCGAGCGGGGTCACGACATCCAGGGCGGGGCCGTCGACCGCCTGATGGCGACCGTGCTGGCGGTGTTCGAGTCATGGAACAACCGTCGGGCTCGCACCTACCGGCGCCACCACGGTATCCCCGATGACCTTGGGACTGCCGTCGTCGTCCAGGCCATGGTCTATGGCAACCTCAATGACAGGTCCGGGTCGGGCGTGGCCTTCTCCCGAGATCCCAACACCGGCGCAGCTGCGGTGTACGGCGAGTACCTCACCGGTCGACAGGGCGAGGACATCGTCTCCGGGTCGGAGACCCCTGTTCCCCTCGACGATCCCCGGGGACTGGGCGAGGAGCTGCGATCGGAGCTGCTCGACGTGGCTCGAACGTTGGAGCAGATGTACCGTGACGCCGTCGATATCGAGTTCACCGTCGAAGACGGTCGCCTGTACCTGCTCCAGGTTCGGCCCGCCAAACGGACCGCCGAGGCCGCAGTCCAGATCGCCCTCAGTGTCATCGAGGAAGGCACCGTCGAACCGGTAGAGGGGCTTCGACTCGTTCAAACCGAGCAGCTGGTCAACGCCCTACGCCCCGTCTTCGCTCCCGATGCGGTTGCCACCGCCACGCTGCTGGCCGACGGTGTCGCCTCCTCGCCCGGCAGCGCGGTCGGCGAGGCTGTGCTCGATGCAGATCGAGTGGTGGCCAGAAGCAGCGACGGGGTGGCGGTCATCCTGCTCCGTCCCATCACCAGCCCGCTCGACATTCAGGGCATGTTGGCCGCCGAGGCCATTGTCACCGCCCGAGGAGGCGCGCTGAGTCACGCTGCGGTGGTGTCCAGGGCGCTCGACAAGCCTTGCGTGGTCGGTTGTAGTGCCATCACGGTCAACCCTGAGCAGGGCTGGTTTGAGATTGGCGGCAGGCGCTATGAGGAAGGCACCGTTATCTCGGTCGACGGCTGGGCCGGCCATGTCTACGAGGGCGCGTTGCCCCATCAGGCCTCGCGGGGCGAGACGGAGTCGGTTGCCCGCCTGCTGTCGATCGCCGACCAGGTTTCAGGCTGTGACTACTGGTTCGCCTCCTGGCCGCCAAGCGGTGACACGCCGCTTCCACCGGCGACGGGAGTCGGACCCCTGCCGCTGACCGATCTCGTCATCAATGTCGGCCTCCTTGATGAGCTCGTGGCCGAGATCGACCGTTTCACCGACGACTCACAGCAGATCGAAGCCCGAGAACGGCTGCGCGATATCGCTGCGCAGGCCACCGCCCAAGTCCTGGAATCGGCCGTCGGCATGGACGTCCACATCCGGCTCCCCCACCTCGGGTCCCCCCGCGCCCAACGGCTCATCAGTGACTGGACCGGAATGGCCCCCCAGCTGCTGTTGCCCATGGGAATGCCGGCGCTTCAGCAGGCCCTTGTTTCCGGCATCGCGTCGGCCGCCGACGAACACCCGCCGAGTTCGCTGTGCGTGCTCATCGCCGGCGTCACGGCACCCGGGGAACTGGCCGCCTTCGCCGAACTCGCACGCGGGGTCAGGGACGATCTCGCCGTCGGGGCGGTCGTCGGCAGTCTTGCCGGACTGGAGTCGGTGATCGACATGACCAGAGCAGGGCATCCGGTGTGGCTCGACATGATCGAACTGATCCGCTCATTCCACGGTTTCCCGAGCGCTCTCACGCTGGCCGGCGATGTGCTCGGGGCCTACGTCGAAGCCGAGATGTTGAAGTCCAACCCCCTGACGGTGCTGCCGCCGTCGCTGAGTCGAGGATTGGCCGATGCGCTCGTCGAAGAGCCGGCCGCTCGTGGTATCGGCCTAATCCAGGCGACCAGGCTTTCACCGGACATCGTGATCGAGCTGCGCTCGGCCGGCCTCGCGGTCCTCTCCCTGGATCCGGAGAGAGCCGGTGCTGTGCGACTCCTGTTGGGCCAGGCGGGCGGCGATGGGTGAATCGATCGGTACCGCGCTCGGTCTGGTCGAGACCAGAGGCATGGCCGCAGCCATCGAAGCGGCCGATGCCATGGTCAAGTCGGCGAACGTCAGGCTCGTCACCAAACAGCGCCCCGGCGGTGGCATCATCACCATCATCGTCCGTGGAGACGTGGGGGCGGTGCAGGCGGCGGTGGATGCAGGCGTTGCCGCTGCATCATCGGTCGGGCAGGTCCTGGCCGCCAAAGTCATTCCTCGCCCGGCTGATGAGATCGACGGCATTCTGCGGCGCCCCCCGGTTCGGTAGAGAGGATTTTTCTCCGCCCACGATCGGCCACTACGCTTCGTTGTTGGCGTCGACCCGCGGCCGGGTCGGGCCTCGGCGGCAACAGGAGGCGTAGGCCGGTGACGTCAGGTCGAGCCCGCCAGCGGAATCGGACGGGTGTTGATGCCATTCCAGGTGCGGATGTTTCGCCGGTGAATCGATCGCAACCGGCGGATGTCGCCTCGCTGATCGCCGAGCTGGATTGGTCGTCCGACACGGGCCAGCGGGCGGCCAAGCGGATTGCCGAGCTGGTTGCGATGGTCGCCGGCGTGGCCGCCGCCGTTGTAGCCCTCGACGGTGACCGCTGGCGATTGGTGGCGCAGGATGGACTGCCGCGGCCCGCCACCTGGACCAACGGCAGCGATCTGTCCGAAATGAAGGACCTGTGCACTGTCGAGGCGGTCGAGGCCGCTCTGCCCCTGCGGGCCGACACGATTGCCGGGATCAACGAGATCGCCATCGGCGGCGTTTCCGCGATTCTGATGGCCCCGGACCTCGGCCCGGACGGCGTCGTGATTGTCGGTGACCCGGGCCCTCACCGTCCGTTCATCGAGCTTGTGAATTCGGCGGTGGCGAGCATACGGCTACGGAGGGAACTGAACGCGCGGTTGGCCGGTCTTTCCGAGGAACAGATCGAGATCACCCGGCTGCTGGCCATTCGTGACGTCGATCAGCTCTTGCTGTCGACGGTCAACACAGCCAACCGGTTGATCGACGGTGACATGGCCGGCGTGATGCTCGTTGATCGAGACGATCTTGTGATGGAGTGCTGTGTCGGTAATCGTAGTCGGCGCACCGAGCAGCTGCGCTTCTCCAAGGGCCAAGGCGTCGCCGGCTTGGTGATGGAACGGGGTGAACCATGTAAGGTCGACGACTATTTGCAGAGCCGTGTTATCACCCACCACTTTGATTCGCTGGCCCGGATCGAGGAAACGAAATCGGCGTTGGCCGCACCGTTGGTGGTGGAGGCCAAGACCATCGGTGTCCTCGAAGTCTGGCGGCGGCGGCCTTCGGTGTTCAGTGAGGCCAACGTTCGCCAGCTGGTGACGCTGGCCAACCTGGCCGCGATCGCCATCGACAATGCCAGGCTGCACGCCCTCAAGGCGGACAGTCTCGAGCGCCTGGCCCTGACAACGGAGTCGCTCAGCCGCCAGCTCAGCACGATCGAGCAGGCCCGCTCCACCCAGACGACGCTGAGTCAATTGCTGCTCCAGGGCGAGGGAGTCGGCTCGATATGCCGGGCCATTGCCTCCAAGCTCGACGCCGAGGTGGCACTGCTGTCATCCGAGCTCCAGGTGATGAGCAGGTGGCCTCAAGACCTGGATGTCGACGACGTCGTGGCCCGGCTCCGCGCCCTCCCCGGTGTTGATCGCCCCGGCGCCGAGCAGCTGAGCGTGCAGTTGGAGCCTGGCCGGTGGCTGGCCGCCCAGGCGGTCCGGGCGGGTTCCGATCATCTCGGCTGGTTCTGTGTGGTGCTTGCCGACGAGCCCCAGATCGGCGAAGACCTGGTGATCGGCGAGGCCGTCACGGTGACCGCCCTGTGCCAAATCATGGAGCGGACGGCCGAGGCGGCCCGGTCCGGTGAGCGGGAGTCCCTGGTCTGGAACCTTATCGAGGGGCCGATTGCTCAGCGTCGTGCCGCCGTCGATCGAGCCCGTTGGCTTCGCGTCGACCTCAGCCGGCGACGTCGACTTGTTCGAGGTGAGATCGTACCCAGCTATCCGTCGCGTCGGGTGACCTGGGACGAAGCCGAGTACGAGCGGGCGCGTCAGCGGGTACTGGCAAAGGTTCGGAGCGCGGCCATGACGCTCGGTGTGGGCGAACTGGTGGCCATCCGGGGCAATGACCTGGCTCTCATTGTGCCCGATCGTGATCTGCCGACCCTGCGTGACATGGTGGCGCAACTCGATGAGGCGGCCGCCAGTGTGCTGTCGGGCCACAGCGTGGCCTGGGGTGTCAGCAACCCCTGCAGCAACCTACTTGAACTCGACAGGGCCAACGACGAGGCGATCTCCGCTGTCCGGGCCGCTGTTCGGCTCGGTTTGGACCATACTGCGATGTATCAGGATCTCGGCGTCGTCCGACTCATCGTGTCGGACGACGATGGCGATCTTCGCCAGTTTCTCCACGACATCATCGGTCCCCTGCTCGAGCACGACGCGGAACGCAACAGTGAACTCGTCGACACCCTTCGGGCCTACTTCGTCACCGACTACTCCCACCAGCACGCGGCAAACCTGCTCCACATCCACCACAAGACGTTCGGATACCGGCTGGCCAAGATCGAGTCACTCACCGGCCTTGACATGCGCAGCCACGACGGCCGCATGCGGGCCGACCTCGCCCTCAAGCTGCACGACGTTGCCAACGGTCCGTAGCGGCGTCGAGGAGATGTCATCGCCGAGCCTCAGTCGGCCAGCTCGACGGTGGTCACGGCCACCACGTCGGCCACGCTGTTGGCGACGACGATGTCGTAGCGGCCCGGGTCGATGGTCCAGCCCGGCTCGGTCCGGCGCTGCCGGCCCTGGAGCTGGGGCAGGGTGGCGGCGGTGTGGGCCTGAAGGTCCGGCCAATCCGGCTGCGCCGGGTCCCAGTAGGCGAAGGATCGATCATCCAACGTCAACCCCACCGTGGTCGTCTCCCCCGGTTCCAGGGTGACCTTGGCGAAGGCCTTCAGCTCCCTGTCCGGTCGAGTCAGGCGGGACTGGTGGGGGCGCACATAGCACTGCACCACATGACTACCGGGACGGTCGCCGGTGTTGGTCACCGGCACCCGGATCTCCACGCCGATGCCGTTGCCGTCGCCGGCACCGAGGACCGCCGTCTCGGCATTCAACTCCGGTTCGCCGATGTCGAACGTGGCATACGACAGGCCGTGGCCGAAGGGGAACAGAGTGGGCAGCCTCCGGCTCTCGTACCACCGGTAGCCCATGAAGATGCCCTCGGCATACGGCACCTGATCGTTGTCGCCGGGGAAGTTGCCATAGCTCGGCGTGTGCTCGACACACAGCGGCAAGGTGGTCGGCAGCCGCCCACCGGGGTCGGCCAGACCGATCAACACATCGACCAGGGCGTCGGCCATCTCCTGGCCTCCGAGCCAGCTGATCACGATGGCGGGGGCGGTCGAGGCCCACGGCATCAGCACCGGGGAACCGGCGTTGACCACCACCACGGTGCGGGGATTGGCCTCGACCACGGCGGTGACCAGTGCATCCTGGATCCCGGGTAAACCCAGCGAGGTCCGGTCCTCGCCCTCGGTCTCCCAGTCGTCGTTGGTGCCGACCACCACCAGCGCCACATCGGCGGCCCGGGCCGCGGCCACCGCCTCGGCCAAGGGGTCGTCCGGTTGGGGGGCCTGGACGCGGAGGTCGAGCCCGGTGAAAACCGCACCCTCCACCGTCACCGTCTCCACCACGATCTCGTGCTCGGTCCCGGCGTCCAGCTCCAGCTCGGCCGGCATGGGGACGGAACCGAACCCGAAGAAGGCGGAACCGGTCGGCGGTGACTCGGTGACGCCGTCGACCACCAGCTCACCGTCGATGAACAAGCGCGTCGGGGTGATCTGGACCACCTCGAACCGGTGGGTTCCTGACCGTGACGGGGTGTAGAGGGCACGGGCCCGAACCGAATAGGCGCTGAGCCGGGCTCCGGCATAGGGTTCATCCCCCGAGATCAATCGGCTGGTGTCGCGGGTGGAGGTGCCGGCGGGCTCACCCGACCATGACATGTTGTCGAAGATCTCGAGCAGGAAGCCCTGATCGCCGTGGGCGGTTCGAATCTCGCCGCCCTCCAGCAACGGGGGCTGCTTGTCGATGAAACAGCCCGGCGAATAGCCGATGTCGACCGAATCCCCGAGCCGGTTCCGCAACGCGGCCAGCGGACTGGTGCGATGGAACGGCCGCAGGTTGGCCGAGCCACCGCCCATGATCTGGGCCCGGGCGGCGTTGGGGCCGATCACGGCGATCGAGCCGAGTCCATCGACGTCGAGGGGAAGCAGCGGCCCGGCCACCGCCGGCTCGTCTTCTCCGGGTCTATTTGCAGCGGGTTCGTTTTTCAGGAGGACCATGGCCTCGGCCGCAGCCCGACGGGCCAGCCTCCGGTGCTCGGGAAGGTCGATGGACTGCTCGGTCCGGGGCTCGTCGTCGAGGGCTCCGATTCGTTCGAACGTCGACAACATGCGACCGGCCAGCACATCCAGCGTCGCCTCCGGCACCCGGCCGTCCCGAACCGCCTGTCCCAGCACCGAGCCGTAGATGCGGTCGCCGACCGGCATCTCGATGTCGAGCCCGGCCGCCGCCGAGTTGACGGTGTCGGCGGCGGCAAACCAGTCGGTGGTGACGAACCCTTCGAACCCCCATTCCTGCCGGAGCACATCGGTCAGCAGCCACGGCTGCTCGGTGCAGTAGGCGCCGTTCAGTCGGTTGTAGGAGGCCATGATGCCCAGTGCTCCACCCTGGGTCACGGCGAGTTCGAACGGCACCAGATACAGCTCCCGCAGGGCCCTATCGTCGATCATGGAGTTGCTGGTCCAGCGGTCGGTCTCGGTTTCGTTACCCACGAAGTGTTTGACCGTGGTGATGACCCCCTGCGACTGCACCCCCCGGCAGTAGGCGGCGGCCAGCATCCCCGACAGCAACGGGTCCTCGGAGAAGCATTCGAAGTTGCGACCGGCCAGCGGCGATCGGTGGAGGTTGACGGTCGGGGCCAGCAGCACGCGGGCCGACTTGGTCCGGGTTTCCCGCCCCAGCAACACTCCCAGCTCCTCCACCAGGTCGGGGTTCCACGTGGCTCCGAGGGCCGAACCACAGGGGATGCAGGTGGCCTTCGACTCGCCCGAGCCCAGCAGTGACGAGCCCCGGGCCCCGTTCGGTCCGTCGGTGCTTGCCCAGTCCTGGATGCCCAGGCGCGCCACTCCGGCCATGGTGAACAGGCCCGATCCGGCGGTCATGGTCGCCTTCTCCTCCAGGGTCAGGGTGGGAAGGAGTTCGGCGGTGCGGGGGCCGAGTTCGGTCATTGTCGGTGCTCCTTGAACTGCCGTGGCACCGGGTCGAGGGCCACGGTGCGGAACCCGGTGTTGCCGGTGCTGGAATCGGGCTGTTGTGGCCCCGGCCCGCTAGCCGGTACCGGAAACGTCGCCCTCACGGAGGCTATCGCCCGTCATGACGTCCCGCCGGTTAGGGCCACCTGGTTGTGGTCTACGCCACTCACCCCTTTCATCCAACCGCTTCTGCCGGGCGGCCACCCTACTTTGGTCGACGTCGCAGGGGTGGCGTCGAGGAAACCGGAAATGGGCCCCATTCGCGCCGGCGGTCCGGTGAACGTCTATCTTTGCCGGCTAGAGGAAGAAGCGGCACCTCTCTTTCTTATCCCACTCAGACAGGTGAGGTGCCCTCGGTGAGACTGCTCCGAGACCCCGGGTTCGGCCCCACAAGGCAGAACCCCGATCATGTCCACGCCGATCGTGTCAACCGTCGGTCCAGTTATGAACTGACAAGCGCAGGGGTGCGAGTCCTCCAGTTCCGGGCCGTAGCCGCCTTGATCACCGTCAGCACCGTCTTGCAGCTGCTGTTTCATTGGTTCGGCAACGTGCCGGGACTCCGTTTCGTGTCCTGGTTCTTCTTCGTCGACAGTGAGCAGACGATTCCTGCCTTCTATTCGACATTGACACTGCTCTGCTGCGCCGCCCTTGTCGCAGTCGTCGGATGGATCATCAAGCCTGTCAATGACGTCTGGGGATGGAGGGCTTTGTCGGTAGCGTTCGCTCTGGCCGGGCTGGACGAGAACGCGGCAATCCACGAGAAGGCCATCGAACCGATCCGCAACGGTCTCGCCATCGACAGCGGTCCGCTGTACTACGCCTGGGTCATCCCCGGCGCCTTGGCGGTGATCCTGCTCGCTGCCGGGTTCTCGGGCTTTCTCCTGCGGTTGCCCGGCGACACGCGAACCCGGTATCTCATCGCCGGAGCCCTCTTCGTCGTCGGAGCCATCGGATTCGAGGCGCTTGCTGCCAGCTATGTCTCGGGCGGTATCGAAGTCGTGGCGCCCGACGTCGATCCTGACGCCGCCCGCTCCGGGCTCCTCTACATGCTTCTCGCCACGATCGAGGAGGCGCTGGAGATGGTGGGGGCGGCCATGTTCCTGACCGCCACGGTGGCGCATATGGAGAACCACCTCGGCCGCCGGCTGTCGTTCCGCGTGTTGGCGATCACGCAGCCGGCACCAAATCGGCGGGCGCCTTTGTTCGAACCGGCCGACGTCTCGGGGAACGGCGGTACGAGGCCGGAGCTCGAGTGGTTGTCAGGCCGCGTCCGCAGCGGCAGCGCCGTCGACGGATACCGGGTTTGAACAATCGCAGAATCTCCTTCTGATCCACGGCTTTGATCCACGGCGGCGAGGTTCACTAGGGTGGGACAACCATCGCCAAGGGGGGCAGCGATGGTGGCCGAGCCCGTACCGTCAGTCCGGTTCGGTCGTGACCATCGAATCGAAGGGGGCCGAATCATGGCCAAAGTACGAATCGTTCTGATGACCCTGCTCGCCGTGCTGGCCATGGTGACCTCGGCGGTGGCTCCGGCCGCGGCTGCCCCGTCGGGCGATGATCCGGCCGAGCTTTGCACCGAGCTACTCCGGGGAAGAAGTGGCCGGGTCGGCGAGGTCGAGGTGGTCGCCGCCTCCCCCGACCTACCCGAGTACTGCCGGGTGGTCGGCACCCTGTCCACGGCCATCAACTACGAGGTTCGTCTGCCCACCACCACATGGAACGGCAAGTTCTACATGACCGGCTGCGGCGGGTTCTGCGGCGACGTGAACGCCGACGCCTGCAACGCCGCCCTGGCCCGAGGATACGCCATCGCCGCCACCGACGGCGGCCACAGCGGTAGTGCCCTTGACGGCTCATGGGGTCTCGACAACCGCCAGGCCGAGATCGACTGGGCGTCAAGGGCCGTGCACCTCGTGGCCGGCAACACCAAGCGGCTGATCCGCTCTTACTACGGCGAGGCCCCTGCCTACTCCTACTTCTCCGGTTGTTCCGGCGGTGGTCGGGAGGCCCTCATGTCGGCCCAAACCCACCCCAACGACTTCGACGGCATCATCGCCGGCGCCCCGGCCAACTACCAGGCTTATCTGGCCGGTGTGTCCCAGACCTGGATCGAGCAGGCCCAGTTCGACGACGCCGGGAACCGTATCTTCGGCACGGACAAGCTCGGCCTCATCGGCGCCGCTGTCTACGACGCCTGTGACGGCATCGACGGCCTGGTCGACGGCCAGATCGACGACCCCCGCAACTGCGATGTGGGTGCGGTTTTGGCCTCGCTGGCCTGCGACCCGGGAGCCGACGGGCCGGACTGCCTCACCGCCGAGGAAGCCGGGGCCGTGGCCAAGATCTACGACAGTCCCCGCAACAGCGCCGGTGACGTCCTGTACCCGGGTGGCTTGCCTGCGGGGTCGGAGGAGCTGTGGTTCTTCATCAGTGTCGGCTTCGGCGACAACCTGTCCATCGGCGGCAGCTTCGCCCAGGAGTACCACCGCTACCTGGCCTACACCAGGGACCCGGGTGAAAAGTTCTCGCTGTTCGACTTCGACTTCGACACCGACGTCAAGAAGCTCAACCCCATGGCCAGGATCTACAACGCCACCAGTCCCAACCTCGGTGGGTTCAAGGCCAACGGTGGCAAGCTTCTGCTGTACCACGGCTATGCCGACCAGCTCATCACCCCCTACGGCACCATCGCCTACTTCGAGAGTGTGGTGGACAAGATGGGTGGGCCCGAGGCCACGGCCGAGTTCGCCCGCCTGTTCCTGCTACCGGGCATGGGCCATTGCGGTGGTGGTCCGGGACCGAATGTGGTCGACTACCTGACGGCCATGGAGAACTGGGTGGAGAACGGGGTGGCGCCCAATGAGCTGATCGCCTCCCGATTCGCCGCCGATGGCACCGTTGACCGGACCCGGCCCGTCTATCCCTACCCGCTCGTGGCCCGCTACGACGGTTCGGGCAGTATCGACGACGATGCCAATTTCAGCCCCGTCACCCCGTAGGCGACGGATGCCACAGACGATCCGGCACCGAGCGCCACCGACGCTCACTGACCTGTCCCCGTCCCATAGTCGAGTTGAAATGGAGGCATTTTGGACGCCGACAGCGACAGCGTAATCAGTGTCCTACACTGACGGTCATGGCGGAAACCAAACCCGACTCCGGAGACATCGTCGTCTTCATCGAACGGTCACAACTCTCGCCGGCCCAACGGGCTGCGTTCGAGCAGATGCACGCCGAGATGGAAGCGGACCGAGCGGCCGAAAACGAAACCGAACAAGCGGGCCGGACCCTGACAGCCAGCTGAGTTCATGAGTCGACCGGTGCGGGTAGACCCGAGTTTCTACTCGCACCTCCACCTGGCACTGAGCGACTTCGACGATTCGGTGGAGGCCGAGGTCGAATTCGTCGGCCGACACCTCACCACCGTTGAAGAAGCGTTCGCCAGTCAATGGGACACCTTGCCGCGATCAGCCGGCGACACCACGGTTCGGTGGGTTGACGGCGCATTGACCACCATCCCTGCACTGTTCTCGGTCCAGGGGCGGCTGGCCGGCGACGGGGTGATCGAGCTGTGCAACATCCGCATTGTGGTAGACCCCGGCAGCTGAGTCACGCCGGCGGCCGCCTGGACTTCGCTCTCACCCTGCCTCGCCGTCGATTAATCCAGTTCCAGCGCGGCAGCCAGGCGACGGTAGCCGGCGAGTTCATCGTCGGGGCCTTCGCCCACGACCTGCACGCAGACGTGGTCGGCCCCGGCGTCAAGGTGGGCCTGGATCCGGCGTGCGGCGTCGGACTCGTCGCCCACGGCCAGGGCGGCGTCGATGAGTCGGTCACTGATCCCGCCGGTGAAGTCCGACTCGTCGAACCCGAGCCGCAGGAAATGGCGCTGGTAGTTGGGCCAGGCCAGGTAACGGGCCAGATTCGACCGGGCCAGTTCACGAGCGGCATCGCCCGAGCCCAACAGCACGCCCTGTTCCACCGCCAACAGCTTGTTCGGCCCCAGGGCGACCCGGGCCGTGGCCGTGTGTTCCGGCGGGGCCAGGAAGGGATGGGCCCCGTCGCTCAGTTCGGCTGCGGTGGCCAGCATGCGGGGTCCGAGGGCGGCGATCACAACCGGCGGTTGCCACACCGGGCCGTGGCCGTCGAAGCCGGCTGCGGCCATGTGCCGCAGGTATCCTTCCATGACGCTCACCGGCGCCCGATACTCGTGGCCCCGGGCTTCGGCCGTTCTGCGGTGGCTGATGCCGACGCCGAGCAGGAAGCGCTCGGGATGGGCGTCGCCGATGGTGCGGCCCGAGTTCATCATGGCCGCTGCATCACGGGCCCAGATGTTGGCGATGCCGGTGGCCACGGTGATGGACCGGGTGGCCCCCAGCAGTACGGCCGAGAAGGTGAGCACGTCCTTGCCGAACGGCGATTCCGGGATCCACACCGAGCGGTAGCCCAGCTCCTCCAACTCGGTCACCGTCTCGACGGCCTGGCCCGTCGGCCGGTGCTGCAGCCGCCCGCTCCAGGCCCCGATCCGGCCCAGCGGGGGCCGGCTCGTTCCCGTCAGCGGGTTCGGGGTTTCGTCGGGGCTCTGAGTCCCGGTGTCGGCGGTGTCAGCCACCGGTGATCGCCTTCCCCGCCAGATAGCCGAGGCCGAGGGCCGACAGCAGCCCGTTGCCCGACAGATAGCCGGTGGCCCCGTGACCGGAGATCCCGGCCGCTGCACCGCCGGCGGCGTAAAGGCCGGCAATGGGCTTGCTGTCCCGAAGCACGTTGGCGTGGCCGTCGACGGTGAGACCGCCCTGGGTATGGAACAGGGCCCCGGTCACCTTCACCGCGGCGTAGGGGGCGTTTAGTGCGCGGGGCCACGTGGTGCGGCCCAACGGGTCGGTGCCGGTGCCGGCCACGTACTCTGCGGTCAGCGACAGGGTTCGGGCCACGGCCGACTCCTCGCACCCGATCAGGGCGGCCAGACCGGCGGCGTCGTCGGCCCAGCGAATCCCGTCGGCCTCGATCAACTGCTGATAGTCGGCGAACGGCAGGGCGGCCTCGTGCACCGCCCGGTCGTAGATGATCCAGGCCACGGCCTCGGGTTGGGCGATCACTTGGACCGCGAACTCGGAGTAGCCGGTGGTCTCGTTACCGAACCGTTCCCCGTTGACGTTGACCAGGAAGGCGCCGTTCATCATGGTGGTCCAGGTCACCAGCACCCCGTGCGGGGTGGCCACCGAACCGTGTCCCTGGTAGGCGTCGAGGAAGGCGGTGTCGGCCCCCAACTTCTCGCCGATTCGAATGGCGTCACCCAGGCTGTGGTCGCCGCCGAAGTAGAGACCGTCGACCACCTCCGGTATGTAGCGGGCCACCATCTCGGTGTTGGCCCCGAACCCGTTGGTGGCCAGCACCACGGCACCGGCCGCGATCTCCTGGGTGGTCCCGTCGGGCGACTCGGCGGTCACCAGCCACCCGTGGCCGGAGTCGAGTTCGACCGGGACCAGGTCGGTCACCCGCCACGGCATGACCATGGTGATGCCGGGACGCTTGTCGGCCGCCTCCAGCAGGTGGCGGTGCAGGGTCCGTCCGGCCCGGTCGTGCACACAGAGATGACGTTTGCGGGAGTGGCCGGGGAAGGTCACGTCGGCCGCCAATTCCAGCGGTATCTCGCAGTCGTCGGCCAGGAAGTCGGCCAGTTCCACACCGACGTCGACCAGGGCCCGCGCCACCACCGGGTCGGCCTGGTTCTTGGTCTTGGTCATGATGTCGTCGTAGAGCACCTCGGTGGTGTCGTCGTCGATGCCGAGATCGTGCTGCCAGCGGCTGCCGGCCACTGGAATCATCGAGGTGCTCATCGAGGTATTCGATCCCTGGCGGAACGTGGAACTGGCCTCCAATAGGGCAACCGTGGCGCCCCCGTCGGCGGCTCGGATGGCGGCGGCCAAACCGGCCGCTCCCGCTCCGGCCACCACTACGTCTGTGTCCTTCTCCCGGCGAGTCATGTCCAGACGGTAGTCCACGGTTCGAGGCCATCGTCAATGCGACAGCGGCCAGGGTCCTCAGTTACTGTCGCCTCATGACCAGGATTCTCGTGCTGGCACCGTTCCCCCTGGACGAGGACCAGCTTGCGCTGCGGCGAAACCAGTTGGACGCCGCGCCGCTGCCCGATGGGGTGGTGGTGGACTTCAAACCGACCAGGGCGGCGCCGGCCAACTATGTGTCCTACCACGACTATGTCCTGGCCGACCTGTCGCTGTTCGAGTCGGGGATGCAGGCTCAGGCCGACGGCTATGATGCCGTCTGCATCGACACGGTCAGCGACTCCGGGGTCAACGCCCTACGGTCGATGCTCGACATCCCCGTGGTCGGCCCCGGTCGGAGCCAGTACGTTATCGCCGCCATGCTGGGCCGCCGCTTCGGCATCGTCACCATGTGGAAGCAGTGGTTTCCGCTCTATGAGAAGATCCTGGCCGAGATCGGGCTGGCCGATCGCTGCGCCGGCATTCGCTCCATCGACGTCACTCCCGACAACCGCACTCTGATGGCGGGCAAGGATCACGCCCTGCCCCTGCTGCTGGAGGCGGCCCGGGCCCTGGTCGACACCGACGGGGCCGACGTGATCTGCCTCGGCTCCACCACCATGCACGAGGCCCACGCCTTTCTCCGGGACAACCTGGAGGTGCCGGTCATCAACCCCGGACCGCTGTCGTACTTCATCGCCGAAGCCCTGGCCGACCTCGGCCTGGCCCATAGCCCGACTGCCTACCCGCCACCCCAGGTGCCGAAACCCGAGATGATCCATGCCATGCTCGAGGCGGCGGCTGCAGCTGAGAGCGCCGACCGTGGCAACGACGAAGGAGCGCAATGACCAGGATCCTCGTGCTCGTTCCCTTCGCCCTCGACGACGAGCAGATCGCCAACCGTTCGGCCCAGACACGGGAGATCACCCTCGGTCCCGACGTCGGCTTCCACTACAAAGCGGTGACGGCCGGGCCCACCAGTTTCACCAGCCCCCACGACTGGTTGCTGCTCGACATCGGTCTGTTCGAGGCCGGCTCGAGCGCCGAGGCCGACGGGTTCGACGCCGTGGTCATCGACACCGTCTCCGACTCAGGGGCCGACGCCCTGCGCTCGGTCTTGGACATCCCGGTGCTGGCCCCCGGTCGAGCCTCGCTGCTGTTCTCCCTCACCCTGGGCCGCCGGTTCGGTGTGCTGGCTCAATGGCAGCCCGCTCTGGCCCGCTACGAGAAGGTGCTGGACGAGTGGGGTCTGCGATCCCGGTGCGCCGGGGTCGACCATTTCGACACCCCACCCGACTTCGCCAACCTGCTGACCGGCAAGGAGGACGCGGTGCTGCCCAAGATGGAGGCGGCGTGCCGGCGTCTCGTTGATCGGGGCGCCGATGTCATCTGCCTCGGTTCGACCACCATGCACCAAGCCCATGGCCATCTGTCGTCGGTGCTGGACGTGCCGGTGGTGAACCCGGGGCCGCTGTCGTACAAGTTGATCCAGATGATGATGGCGCTGGGCCTGAGCCAGAGCCGCAGGGCCTATCCCCGACCCCAGGTGCCGAAGACCGACATGATCCATGCCATGCTGGCTGGCGCCGGGGAGGTGCAGGATGATTGACCAAACCGACCCGGTTGAGCAGGTGACGACCTTTCTCCGACTGATGGAGGCCCGGGATCTGGACGCCGCCGGCCGCTACCTGGCCGACGGCGTCACCATCACCTTCCCCGGTGGTCGGACCTTCACCAACCTGGCCGACCAGGTGGCGTCGTCGGCCGGCCGGTTCCGGGGTGTGACCAAGACCTTCGACCAGTTCGATGTGGTGGAGCGAGCCGCCGGAGGCCAAGGCGGGGCGGGCATGGAGCATGTGGTCTACGTGTTCGGCACCCTGGCCGGGACCGCCCTCGACGGCACCGCCTTCGATGACGTGCGCTACATCGATCGGTTCGTGATCCGCAACGGCCTCATCGCCGAGCAGCGGGTGTGGAACGACCTGGCCGAATCCGGCGTGCTGTCAACAGCCGGCCGTGCGACAGAGTAGCGGGTTCGGAGAATCAGCCCTCACTCACGTCCCCCGGACTCCAGATCCCGGAATGCCTCATCCATGCGCCGGGTCATCCACGGCCACGGCTTGGGCTCGACGTTCCGGACGATCTTGCGCACGAACCCCTCGGTGTTGTCGATCTTCGGCCGGACCGCCGGTGTCACGTCCTTGTTGTGAGCCACGAACGAGGAGTAGACGTACTCCCGGAGGTCCGACGGGAGACCTTCGAAGGAGCGCATGGGCAGGTTGACCCAGTTCACCATCAACCCCGTCTCGACCCGCTCGCCCTTCTTCGGGATGAGAAAGCTGACGCAGAGCTGGTCGAGCATCGCCCGTACCGACTCCTCGAACTCTGCGTCCACGGCATGCTGCTTCATCCGGTCGTACAGCCGCTCCACACTTGGCGCCAGCACGCAGCCGCTCAAGTCGAGACTCTCCGAATGTTGGTAGGCATCGATGATTGGCTGACCGGCGAAGTAGGTGTCCTGGATGAAGAACTCACCGAACGAGACGCACCCACGGAGCGGCAGGCCGACGTCGAACATCTGCCGAAGCAGGACGGCGCACACCTCGACGAACCCCACGAGCCTCGGTGCCCAGTCGAAGATGTCCCGATCGATCTTCAGCGGCAGGCTCACCAGGATGCTGTCGGAGAACAGGAGCCAGTCCATCTCGTCGCGCACCAGGGCCTGGAAGTAGCGTGAGAACTCGGGCCATGATGCGAGGTCGTCGGCTCGCTCCAGGCCCTGGTCGACCAGCACCCCGGCGACGACGTTGTCCGGCACCTCCGAGAGCACGTCCACCACGATCTGAGCGGTGCTGGAAACGTCGTTGGCAAGCAGCATCTGCTGGTACCCGAGGATGTCGAAGAAGCCGACCAAGCCAGTCTTCGCTTCTACATCGACCATGGCGCCCTCCCGTCTCGACAGGCTCGATCATACGGCCCTCGGCACTCCCGAAGCACCATCGACCGCCCTGCACGTGTGCGGGCGGTTGGTCTACGCAGACAGGCGTGTCCGAGCCTCTGGTTATTACGACACCGTTCGTGACCCGGGACAGCCTCATCCTCGATCAACGGGTCTGGAACGACCTGGTCGCGTCCGGGGGCTTTGTCCCCAGCGTCGGCCGGCACGGGAACCACGCTGTTGATGCTGGCGTCGCCCGGGAAACCGGCCGGTTCGCTCATGATGTCTGGTAGTACCACTGCGGTCTCGGTGGTGTCGGTTTTGCCCGGGTCGATGGTCTGGGCGATGCCGATGGTCGGGATCCGGAGCTCCTCGATGGTGCCGCCGATGGCGACCCGGCTGAGGTCGGGATCCCCCCGCCACTGGTTCCGGCCCACGGTCCGTTACCGACTTCGCCCTAACACTCCGACACGAACAGGATGTCGTCGCCGAAGCCCGGGGTGGGGCTGGCCGGCGGGATCGAGTTGCCATCCTCGATCGAGAAGCACGCCACGATCGGGTCGGGCCTCCATCAGCAGCTCGTAGCCGCATTCCGGTCCGACGGGGTGCCGCTGGCCGGGTCGCTACAACCGTTGTGACGCCCTTGCGCCCAATTGGTGAAGACTCCAGTTCATCGCGTGGTTTGTTGTTCCATCCTCCCGGGAGCCGGCGGCTGCGATGCCGTCGACCGGTGGAATCGTCGGCCGGGGGATGGGCCCACTACCGTCGCATTCATGCGACTGGGAATCATACGGGGCCGAAGCAGCTGGACAGGGCCCGGCTTCACCGAGCCCCAAGACCCACGACGCCATGAGGCCACGCCTGACCCGGACATGACCATCCTCACCGCACACCGTCGGGCATGACCGTGCCAGCCGACCAAGAAAGGCATCATGAAGACATTCCTCCGCTCGGCCGCCAGCACCAATGCGGTCGTACTCGGTTTCATCCACCTGGCGGCCGCCGTGCCTGGCTTCGGCCGGGCCGCAGGACGACGGCCCTCGTTGCCGGACGCTCTCACGGCGGCACCGACCACTGTGGCTTGGACGGTCACGGTTACCGAACCGCTCCCCGATTGCCCGAGCGTCGAGGCAGCCTGGGAGAGACTCGCAAGTCAGACGAAATGGGGTGAGTGGAGGTCCGAGAGCAAGATGAGGGGTGACGACGTCCATGTCACGGTTGTGCCCCCGGCCACGGAGCCCCTCGAGAGCGGCGACGGGTACGTGGTCACGATCGGAAGGTTCATGAAGATCCACTGCCACGTGCTCGAGTCGTCGTCTCCGGGCACCGCCACCGGCGAAGGCGGCGAGAGGGTCTTCGACGCCACCGGGATCGCTCTCGGTGGCCTGGTCAAGGCCCGCTTTCGGTTCACGGTCTTCCAGGGCGAAGCAGGCGTGGTCATGGCCAGGGCACAGGAGAAGATCATGTCGCTGTCCTTGCTCGCCCCATCCAAGGAGACCCTCGAGAACGAGCATCGGCACACCTTCAGAGATCTGAACGACAGCTTCCCCAAGGGATGAAGCCGGATGAGGCCCGGCATGCGCCACCGGGCGATCGTGACGAGATCCTCCGAACACCTTTTGGGGAAGGTTGTGAGTCCGAACCGTCAGCCCAGCCCATCGTCGAGCCGTGTCCGGGCCCAGGCGATGTAGTGGTCGTAGGCGTCATCGGAAGCGGTCCAGAATGAGGTCCCCAGCTCCTCGGCGATTCGTTGTCCCGACACCGGAGCCCGCCGCAGTCGGGGATCGGCGTCGAAGCCGATGGTGGCCAGGGCCGGTTCGTTGACCAGGGCATGATCGATGGCAGGCTCGGACTCGGTTCCCGGCTCGGTGGCATACGCGTCGGCCAGGCGTTCCAGGAACCGGCGGGCGGTGGTGGTGGTCTCGGGGCAGATGTTGTAGCAGTCGTGGCTCAGTTCGGATTTGAGGGCCAGCGCCAACAGTGCCCGGGCGGCGTCGGGCGCGTACACCCAGTTGCGGGGCCGATCGGCCACCAGGCGGATCGGGTCGCCGTCCCGGGCGGCCCGAACCATCTGCAGCATGGGGCTCATGAAATCCCGGACCCCGGTCGGGTACTCCCACGGTCCGAACACCGCCGACAATCGGGCCACCACCACATCGAGATTGTGCAGTTCACCGTGGCGGCGGGCCAGTTGCTCGGCCGCCAGCTTGGTGATGCCGTAGTAGGTGGTGGGTGCCACCGGCGTGGTCTCGTCCAAGGGATCGGAGCCGAAGGTGGCCGGTCCGTAGACGGCCCCGCTCGACACCTGGACCAGTCGGGCGACGCCGGTGGCGGTGCAGGCGTCGAGCACCGATTGGGTTCCCCCGATGTTGACGTCGATCACCGTCCGGCCCTCGGCCCGTTCCCGTTCCGGCCCGGCTGTCACCGCTGCGGTATGGATGACCACATCGGGCCGACGGCGAGCGACCGCCTCGGCCACGGCGTCGGGGTTCCGAACATCGATGATCTCCACCGTTGGGGACGGGCCCAGGTCGGCCAAGACGGCCCGGAACTTCTCCGGCACCGGCCGGTCGGCCAGCCCCACCACCTGGTGAGCAAGGGGGGCCAGCGCTTCGAGCAGATTGAGCCCGATGAACCCGGAGGCCCCGGTGATCAGCACCGTGTCCGGCCGGGCCGGCTCCGATTCGGGGCTCCCGGGTTCAGAACCCTGGGGCTGAGAATTCGCAGATTCGGAGCTCACGGACTCAGAGTTCACGGGCGATCCGATGGCCCTCGTAGACCGCCTCCAGAGCGGTCCGGGGAGCCAGGCTGTCCCCGATGACGGTGACGGCCGGGGCCCCACTAACGGCGGCGAGACCGAGGAATACCGGCCTTTCGGCCACGGCAGCGGCCAGATCGCTCACCGCCATCGGGTTGCCGGCGGCGATGACGGCGTCGACCTCGAGCGACTCGACGTTGCCCGTCGACAGATCCTCGACCGTGAACACCCGATCGACGAAGGACCGGGCCGAACGCAGCGGACGGATACCGACCCGGGCTTCCCTCAACCGGGCGGTCAGCGCGGTCTTGGAATACACGGTGATCTTCCAGCCGTAACCGGCCACCGGCGTCAGGTAGGTGACCGACACCCCGAGGTCGGCCAGATACTCGACCACGCTCATCGTCGACCAGTCACCGACCAGGTCGTAGACGGCCACCCGCCGGCCCGGCGACCACGGTCGGCCGAGGGCCTCGGCCAGGGTCAGGCCAACACCACCGTCGGGGAAGGCCACCGGCTGTGGTCGAGCCCCGGTGGCCACCACCAGGTGATCGGGGGGGCCGTCGAATCGACCACCCGGTATGACGTCGGACAGGAGATGCTCGGTGTCGACGGTGGTGTTGAGCCACACGTCCACCCCGTGCCGGTCACACGCCGCGATCTGCTGATCGACCAGGGCCAGGAAGTCGTGGCGTTTGGGCATGTGCTCCAGTAGCCGCAGTATCCCACCCAGCCGGGGTCCGGCCTCCATCAGGTCGACCCGGTGGCCTCGGGCCGCCGCCACCCATGCCGCCTCCAGCCCGGCCGGGCCCCCGCCCACCACCAGCACACGTTTCGAGGCGGCCGCCGGGTCGTCGGCCGGGTTGGGGGTCCACGTTCGTTCCCGGCCGACCGTGGGGTTGACCACACAGGTGATGGGCAGACCCTTTTCCAGGAAGCCGGCGCATCCCTGATTGCAGCCGATGCAGGTCCTCGTCTCGTGAGCTCGTCGGGATCGGGCTTTGGCCACCAGATCGGGATCGGCAACGTGGGCCCTGGCCATGCCCACCATGTCGACCTCGCCGCCGGCGAGCAATTCCTCGGCCTCGGCCACGGTGCGGAACTTGCACACGGCCATGACCGGCATGGAGTGGCCGCCGGCTCGAAGACTGCGGGCGATGGCCGGGGCCAGGTGACGGAACATGTCAGCCGGGAACGTCATGTCGGCCATCTGGGTCGAGAGGGCGTAGCTGCCGTGGTAGGCCGAGTGGGACACGTTGACGAAGTCGAGATCGACCCGGTCGGCCAGAGCGGGAACGATGCGCTCCATGTCGTCCAGGGTCAGACCCCGGTGGGCGTACTCGTCGGCGCTGACCCGCATCCCCAGGCAGACGTCGGGGCCGACCGCGTCGCGCACCGCGGTCAGAACCTCCACTGCGAACCGCATCCGGTTGGCCTCGCTGCCGCCGTAGCGGTCGGTTCGGGTGTTGGTGGCCGGAGACAGGAACTGCTGCAGTAGGTGGCCATGACCGACGTGGACCTCCAGCCCGTCAAAGCCGGCGGCCAACACATGCTGGGCGCTGGTGACATGGCCGGCCACCACCTCGGCGACATCGCCCTCGCTCATGGCATGGGGCGCAGCCGCCGCGGCGTCCCATGCGATTGGTGAGGGGCCCCACGGTGGCAGCCGGAGGGCGTCGCCGTCGATCTGGCGCCCGAGATGGATGATCTGTCCGAAGATCCGGGCCCGATGGCGGTGCACCGCTTTGGCGATCCGGGTCAATGGCTCGACGCACCGGGGGTCGTAGGCGGCCAGCCCCTGGGGTTTGCCGAGGCTGGTGGCGTGGACCCGCAGCGATTCCATGATGATCAGCCCCGCCCCACCCCGGGCCCGGGCCTCGTGGTAGGCGGTGTGGCGATCGGTGGGCAGGTTGTCGAGCCCGAAATTGGTGGTGTGGGCGGGCACGAAGATGCGGTTCCTCACGGTCACCGGGCCCAGCCCGATAGGCGTGAAGGCGATCGACGTGCTTTCGCCCGAGGAATGACCCGTCGAATCACCCACAGAGTTGACCGTCATGGCCGACGAGTCTACGGTATTGTCCACATTACGGACAAGAATCCGCACTGTGGACAGATGTGGACAAACAGTGTGGATAGACAGTGCGGATAGACAGTGCGGACACGCACCAGGGGCCAACGCGCTGGTATCCGGTGAGGTGTCTCGACCACGAGGGGAGTTGACAAGGCTTGAGCAGGGCCACCGTGACCGACGACGGTCTGGTGCAGTCGGTGACCCGCGCCTTCGACCTGCTCTTCGCCATTGCCGAGACCGATCATCCGCCGTCGGCCAGGACGCTGGCCGCCGGACTCGGACTTCCCCGCTCCACTGTGCACCGCATTCTCAACACGTTGGAGGCCTCGGGCGTCGTCAGCCGTGTCGGCCCCAGCCGGGGCTATGCCGTCACCCCCAAGTTGGTGTTGGCGGCCACCATCAACACCCAGGGGGCGTCGCTGGGGTCCATTGCCGATCCCTATCTCCACCGGCTGGTGGCCATGAGCGAGGAGACGGCCAGCATCCACGTCCGCACCGGCGATCATCGAACCTGCGTGGCCGAGATCCAGGGTCTGCGGGGCATCCGCTGGGTCCGGGGGCCGGGCTGGAGTGCCCCGATGTGGTCGGGCGCGGTGGGCAGGGTGCTGATGGCCGGGATGACCGAGGCCGAAGTGGACGACTTGCTCGACCGGGCCGAGCTTCAGCCGCTGGCCCGCAATTCGGTGGTGAACGCCACCGACACGCGGCGTCAGGTGGCCCGGGATCGGAAGCGGGGCTGGAGCGCCAGCGAGAGCGAAACCATCGACGGGGCGGCGGCCGTTGCCGTACCCTTGGTCGATGCCGACGGCGCCACCATCGCCGCCCTCAGCCTGTATGCCCCCTCGGATCGGCTTGGCCACATGCTGTCGCTGGTCGACGAGGTGAAGATCGTGGCCCAGGAGTTGGGCCGACACTGGATCGCCATTTCGACCATTCAGACCGGGTTTGCCAGCTCGGCCTCGATGGCCAACGGCCCTCCACCGGCCAACTAGATGCGGCCGGACGGCGCCCGTGGCCCGGGGTTTCGGTGTTCGCCCGAAACCTCCCCGAAACGTGAGACGAGCAGAATGATCCAATCATCTACCAAAACCAGGTGGCGAACCTCGCCACGAACAAAGGAAAGAGACACATGAAACTTGGGAGAGTGAAATCAGGGAACGTGGTTCTCTGGCGACTGTTGGCCTTGCTGGCTGCCTTTGCATTGGTCGTAGCCGCCTGCGGCGACGATGACGAAGCGGCCGACGAATCCACCGAGGACACCGCGGCCGAGACCGATGCCGGTGCCGAGGAGGAGGCGACCGACGATACCACCGCCGACGAGTCCGAGGACATGGCCGAGTCGGACGCCGAGTCGGACACGGAAGCCGATGCCGGCGCCGACGGTGCCCCGGTCGAAGTGCCGGGCCTGGTCGAGGAGGGCAAGCTGATCGTGGTGACCACCGGGAACTTCCCGCCGTTCACCGCCATCAACCCCGACACCGGTGAGAACGAGGGCTACACCATCGACATCGCCAAGGAGATCGCGGCCCGGACCGGGCTGGAACTCGAATTGCCCACCGTTGACTTCGTGGCCGAGCTCGAAGGCCTGTCCCAGGGCCTGTACGACATCGCCGACTCCGGTATCTGGCCCACCGCCGAGCGCCAGGAGAGCTTCGCCTTCTCCCGGCCCATGACGTCCACCGGTATCATCGCCCAGGTCAGGGCCGAGGACGCCGATTCGGCCGGCCTCGAGGATCTGACCGGGCTCACCGCCGGTGGCATCCAGGGCAGCTCCCAGGAGGCCTACATCCTGGAGAACGAGGAAGCACTGGGCTACGAAAGCTACTCCGGGTTCGCCGGTGCCGGTGAGGCGTTGACCGCCCTCAAGCAGGGTCGGGTCGACGCGCTCAGCCAGGACTCGCTGGTGGCCGCCTTTGTCGCCTCCACCGATCCCGAGCTGGCCATCGCCGGCCCCACCGTGGCCGCCCACCCCCTGTCGCTGGCCTTCCAGCTGGAGATGGAGGACAAGCGTGACGCCATCGACGTTGTGTTGAACGAGATGATCGCAGACGGAACCCTGGCCGAGATCCAGAAGACCTGGTTCGGTCAGTGCATCCCGGTTCCCGAAGACAACAACGCCGTCGAGCCGTACACCGAGCTTCCGGCCGGTGACTGCTGATCCCATCGGAACCTCGCGTCGTACCCGGCGGGCGTCTGCGGACGTCCGCCGGGCCGGGGCGAGCCGGGTCGCCTAGGGCGGCGGGAGTGCTGTATTCATGAACTGGGACATCGTCTGGAGGTCACGGGCCATCTTCTGGGAGGCGCTGTGGGTCTCGATCCAACTGTTCGTCATCTCCCTGGTGCTGGCCACCATCATCGGGCTGGTTTTCGCCCTCATGCGGATGTCTCGATTCCGGGCCCTGCGGTGGCTCTCGGCCGCCTACGTGTGGGTGTTCCGTGGAATGCCGGCCCTTGTCATCCTGTTCTTCGCCTTCTTCTGGCTCGGCAACAGCCTGGGGTGGAGTCCGTTCCAGTCGGCCATCCTGGGGTTGGCCGCCTCGTCCGGCGCCTACAAGGCCGAGATCATCCGGGCCGGGCTGCTGTCGGTCGATCCCGGGCAATACGAGGCGTCGGAGGCCCTCGGTTTCAGCCGAGCCCACTACATGCGGCGGATTGTGATCCCCCAGGGCATCCGGGTCATGATCCCCAACTACGTCAGCAACTCCACGCTGTTGTTCAAGTCGACGTCGCTGGCCGCCGTCATCGGGTTGACCGAGTTGACCGGCCGTTCCCGCCAGCTGGCCAACTCCACCTTCCAGCCCATCGAGATCCTCACCGCCGCCGGGGTCATCTATCTGGCGGTGACCTCGCTCATGACCCTGTCCCAGGGCTGGATCGAGCGCCGCTTCGCGGTCAAGGTGTAGGCCGACCATGGATTTCGCCTACATCGCCGACATTCTGCCCGACATCCTGGAGGGACTGGGGACCACAGTCTCCCTGTTCCTGTGGTCGATCGTTTTCTCCACCATCCTCGGCCTGATGCTGGCGCTGTTTCGGCTGTCGCCGGTGACGCCGTTCCGATGGTTCGCCGGGTTCTACGCCTGGCTGCTGCGGGGCGTACCCCTGCTGCTGATCATGTTCTACGTGTTCTTCGCCTTCCCCGAGCTGGGGGAGAGTCTGCTGCTCTCGCCGTACTGGGCTGCGGTGGTCTCGCTGTCGCTGTGGACGGCCAGCTATCAGGCCGAATCGATCCGGTCCGGGATACTGTCCGTCGACCACGGCCAGTTCGAGGCGGCCGAAGCCCTGGGCATGAGCCGGGCCCACAGCATGCGCCGGATCGTATTGCCCCAAAGCGTGCGCATCATCGTGCCGCCGTTCATCGGCAACGCCATCAACACGATGAAGCAGACCTCACTGGCCACCGTCATCACCGTGCCCGAGATGACCCTGCTCACCCAGCGCATCATCAGCCGGGATTTCAAGGCGCTCGAACCACTGCTGGCCCTGGCCCTCATCTACCTTGCCCTGACCACGCTGCTCGTCTTCGCCCAGCAGGGGCTGGAGCGGGCATTCCGACTGAAGGTCTGATCTATGGCTGCACTGGTGAACGTCAAAGGATTGCGCAAGTCGTTCGGGGATCTGGAGATCCTCAACGGCATCGACCTGGATGTCGAGGCCGGGGAGGTGGTGTCGATCATCGGGCCGTCGGGCTCGGGCAAGACCACCATCCTGCGTTGCATCAACCTGCTGGAGCGCCCTGACGGTGGCCGCATCGAAGTCGACGGGCAGGTGCTGTGCGACGACGGCCCCGGCGGCCGGATCAAATTCGCCTCCAAAGGGGAGATCCGCAAGATCCGGGAGGAGGTGGGCATGGTGTTCCAGCGCTTCAACCTTTTCCCCCACATGACGGCCCTCGAGAATGTGATCGAGGCCCCGATTGCGGTCAAGGGAATGGACAAGGCGGCGGCCAAGACCCGAGCCCTCGAGCTGCTGGACTCGGTGGGGTTGTCGCATCGGGCCGACCACTATCCGCTGCAGATGTCGGGTGGTCAGCAACAGCGGGTGGCCATCGCCCGGGCCCTGGCCATGGACCCCCGGGTCATGCTGTTCGACGAGGTGACCTCGGCCGTCGACCCCGAGCTGGCGGGCGAGATCCTGCTGGTCATGAAACACCTGGCCGAGCAGGGCATGACCATGATCGTGGTGACCCACGAAATGGGCTTCGCCGCCGACGTGTCCGATCGAGTGTTGTTCATCGACCATGGTCGAGTGGTGGAGCAGGGCGCAGCCCGACAGGTGCTGGGAGCCCCCCGGGAGGAACGAACCCGGGCCTTCCTCAAGGCCGTGCTGGAACGGGCCCCGATGGCGTCGGAGGGTGAGGACGATGACCTGGTCGATGACAGGGTGGCCGACGAGGCCACCTGGGCCGCCGATCCGGCCATGGGGTCCGATTCGTCATCGGAAGCCCTGACCATCGCCCGGCTGGAATCGGAGGTTGCCGAGCTGCGCCGGCGCCTGGGCGAAGCCGAAGGCGCCGGATCAGGGGGATGACCATGACGACCACGCCCGGTCCCCGGACCATTACCCAGAAGATCATCGCCCGTGCCGCCGGTCGAGATCACGTGATGCCCGACGAGGTGTTGTGGGTCGACGTCGACCTGGCCATGATGCACGACTCCAGTGGGCCCCGACGGATCTGGCCGGCCATGAACGAACTCGGGGTCGGGGTGTGGGACGCCGACCGCATCGTTGTGGTCTGCGACCACTACGTGCCGGCCAACACCGTGGCGGCGGCCGAGATCCTGCAGACCACGCGGGATTTCGCCTCGACCTTCGGTATCGAGAAGTTCCACGAGGCCCAGGGCATTGCCCACACCTTGATGGTGGAGAAGGGCTACGCCCGACCCGGCATGCTCTATGCCGGCTCGGACTCCCACACCTGCACCGCCGGGGTCATGGGCTGTTTGGCCCTGGGCGTGGGCTCCACCGACATTCTCGGGGTGGTCACCACCGGTCGGACCTGGCTCCGGGTCCCCCACACCATCAAGGTCGAGGTGAACGGCCGGCTCCGACCCGGGGTCACGGCCAAGGACCTGATCCTGACCATCATCGGTGATCAGGGCATGGACGGCGCTCTCTATCAGGTGCTGGAGTTCACCGGACCGGGCATCGAGGCCATGAGCATCCAGGAACGCAGCGTGCTCACCAACATGTGCGCCGAGATCGGGGCCAAAACCGGGGTCGTACCGTCTGATGCCGTCACCGTCGAACATCTGGCCTCACTCGGGGTTGACGCCACCGAGGGCCCGTTCAGCGACCCCGATGCCGAGTACTCGCAGGTCTGGCGGTATGACGCCTCGACCATCGAGCCGGTTGTGGCCCGCCCCAACCGCCACGACGATGTGGTCGCCATCGCCGGGTTGGGCGAACCCACCGTGGGCCGGGCCTACATCGGGTCGTGCACCGGGGCCAAGTACGAGGATCTGGCCATGGCGGCCCGGGTCCTGCACGGGCGGCAGGTTGCCGACGGGGTGCTGTTGCAGGTCGCGCCCGCATCCCGGGCCGCACTGCAGCAGGCGATGGCCGACGGCACGGCCCAGACCCTGATGGAGGCCGGGGCCCACATCCTGTCCACCGGCTGTGGCGCCTGCCCCGGCATCGGGGCCGGCATCCTGGCCGCCGGCGAGGTGGCCATCTCCACCACCAACCGCAACTTCCGAGGCCGAATGGGCAGCCCCGAGTCCAGCCTGTACCTCGCCTCGCCCTATGCCGTGGCCGCCGCCGCCGTGGCCGGCCGCATCGTCGATCCCCGGGGCTATCTCGACGAACCGGCGTTGGTGTCGGCCGGTGGGGGAGGAGACCGATGACCGGATCGGCATCATCGGACCGGCTGGAGGTCCTGTCGGTCACCGGAGCGGGCGCCGGCGGCGGTGGGCCGATCGAGGGCACGGCCTGGGTGTTCGGCGACAACATCGACACCGACGTGATCGTGCCCGGCAAGTATCTGGTTCACGACCTGCCCGAGATTGCCAAGCACGTGATGGACGGCATTCGCCCCGGGTTCGCCCAGGAGATCTCGCCCGGCGACATCGTGGTCGGAGGTCGCAACTTCGGCAACGGCTCCAGCCGGGAGATGGCGCCCCGGGGGTTGCAGGCGGCCGGAGTTGGAGCCGTGGTGGCCCGCAGCTTCGCCCGCATCTTCTTCCGCAACTGCATCAATGTCGGGCTGGCCCCGGTCGAGTGTGGCGACGCCGACCGCATCGAGGAAGGCCAGCGGCTCTCGATCGACCTGGCCGCCGGGAGGATCACCGTGATCGACACCGGAGAGGTGCTGGACGCGGTGGCTCTGCCCGAGGAGATCGGTTCCATCCTGGCCGTGGGTGGTATGGAGAACTATCTGGCCGCCACCCTCAAGCCGGGCGGGGGGAAATCGGGTGAGGGGAATGCCGCCACGATGAAGGCGGCCACGACGAAACGGAGCGGGACATGACCACCCCGGCCGCCCGACTGCGCCGACTGCTCGACGAGTCGCCCCCGATCGTCGCCCCCGGTGCCTTCAACGCCCTCTTCGCCCGACTCATCGAGGATCAGGGCTTCCCCGCCGTCTATCTCAGCGGCGCCGGGGTGGCCAACTCGTTGCTCGGTCGGCCCGATCTCGGCATCGTGACCCAGAGCGAGATGGTGGCGGTCGCGGAGTACGTGTGCGACGCCGTCGACGTACCCGTGATCTGCGACGGCGACACCGGCTACGGCGGCGTGCACAACGTGGCCCGCACCATCGGCCTCTACGAGCGGGCCGGGGTGGCCGCCATCCAGCTCGAGGACCAGGCCTTCCCCAAGAAGTGCGGCCACTTCGAGGGAAAGACGGTGGTCGGTCCGGAGGAGATGGTCCAGCGAATCGTCGCCGCCAGGGACGCCCGCTCCGGTGACGACGGCATCCTGATCATCGCCCGAACCGACGCCCGGGCCCCGCTCGGTCTCGACGAGGCCATGGATCGGGCTCACCGCTACGCCGAGGCCGGAGCCGACATCCTCTTCGTCGAGGCCCCGCAGACCACCGACGAGCTGGCCCGTGTCGGCACCGAGCTGGCCGGCCGCCGGCTCATGGCCAACATGGTGGAGTTCGGCAAGACCCCGCTGCTGCCGGCCGATCGACTGGGGGAGCTGGGTTTCCATCTGCGTGATCTACCCCGGGGCCCTCACCCGGGCGCTGGTCCCGGTTGCCCGCCAGGTGCTGGACGATCTCGGCCGGGAGGGCTCGACCCTGTCCTGGTTGGAGCGCATGGCCACCTTCCAGGAGGTCAACGACGTGGTCGGCCTGCCCGAGGCCAATCAATGGGAGGCCGACGTGGCCCGCCGGGCCGCCGACGGTCCACCGACAACACAGGGAGCCGAGCGATGAACAACACGTCAGGGGTGGGTGAACCCGGGGTCAAGGCCATCCTGGGCTACGACATCGCCGAGGGGGTGTCGGTGGATGAGTACGAGCGGTGGCTGGCCGACGTGCACTTCCCCGATCTGCTGGCCAATCCCCACCTCGACCGCCTGGTGGCCAACGATGTGGTCCGACCCATCACCGCCACCAGTGCCGGTACCGCTACCGGCGCTGAAGGGGGCGCACCGACCACGTTCTACCGCATCGTGGAACTGCACTTCGCCGACCACGACGCCTACCGGCGCTACCTCGACTGGTTCGAGGCCAACCCCATCGACCCATCGCGGGGACCGGCCGGTCGCACCGAGTTCCGGTTCTACGTGTTGACCGACTCGACGGTCATCGACCGTGACCACCCCTACCAACGGCCGGTCGGCTGACCGGCATCCCGACCCAGCCAAGGAGTGACATGGAGTCCTCGGATCTCACCCCCCGCCAGTACTACGAGCACATCAGGGCGAACCCCAATCGAGTCCGCTTCGGGTTCGGGGCCAAGGCGGCGCTGGTCAACATCGATCTGCAGAACGCCTACACGAAGGTCGGCGAGTTCCCCACCGCCTACGAGACCGACCCCCATCAGCTCGACTATGTGAACCAGCTGGTGGCCGCCACCCGGGCCCGTGGCTGGCCCGTGGTCTGGACCTACGTGGCCTACATGGAGTCGGGCGAGGACTGCGGGATATGGGGGACCAGGACCGACACCGAGAACTCGCTGCAGAACATCAAGCGGGGTTCCCGCCGGGCCGAGCTCGACGACCGGCTCGACGTCGACCGGGTTCGAGACGTCATCTACGAAAAGAAGATGCCGTCGCCGTTCTTCGAAACCCCGCTGCAGAGCCTGCTGGTGTGGCATCAGGTCGACACCGTGATCATGACCGGCGGTTCCACCTCGGGTTGTGTCCGGGCCGGAGTGGTCGACTCGCTGTCCCGGGGCTACCGGACCATCATCCCCGAGGAGTGCGTGGCCGACAAGCACGAAATTCCCCACTTCGCCAACCTGTGCGACATCTCCCTCAAGTACGGCGATGTGGTGCCCTTCGCCGAGGTGCTGGACTACCTGCGGACAGGAGGTGACGGTGAGTAGCCCGAGCGAGACTCCGACCAGCGCACCATCCACCGGCACCGGGCCGACCGTTCCCATGCGGGAACCGTTCTCCGAGCCGTCCGACCCCTGCCTCTACGAGTACTGGCCGTGGGCAGGCCGACCGAAGCTGACCTGGCCCGACGGGGCCCGGGTGGCGTTCTGGGTGGCCCCCAACATCGAGTTCTACGAACTCCATCCCCAGCCCAACCCCACCCGCAAGGCCTGGCCCCGACCCGAGCCCGATGTGTTGAACTACTCGCTGCGGGACTACGGCAACCGCGTCGGCACCATGCGCATGATGGAGGCGATGGACCGTCACGGGGTGCGGGGCAGCGTGTCGCTCAATGTGGCCGTCTGCCAGCACCACCCGGAGCTGATCGAGGCGTGCCTGGAGCGGGACTGGGAGATCTTCTCCCACGGCATCTACAACACCCACTACTCCTACGGCATGACCGAGGCCCAGGAGCGGGCCGTGATCGAGGACTCGCTGGAGACGGTGGAGCGGGCCACACGGGCAACGAATCGCCGGCTACCTGGCCCCGGCCCTGACCCACACCGAGCGGACCATGGACCTGCTGGCCGAATACGGCATCCTCTACACCTGCGATCTGTTCTGCGACGACCAGCCCCAGCCGGTCAACGTGCGCTCCGGTCGGCTCATCTCCATCCCCTACTCGCTGGAGATGAACGACATCATCGTCTACAACGTCAATCAGCAGTCACCACGGCGCTACGCCGAGATGCTGAAGGCCAACTTCGATCAGCTCTACGCCGATGGGGCCGAGAACGGCACGGTGATGTGCATCCCGCTCCATCCCTACGCCGTCAGCCGGCCCCACCGCATCGACGCCTTCGAGGAGGCCATCGAGTACATCACCGGCCACGACGACGTCTGGGTCACCACCGGGCGGGAGATCGCCGAGTACTACTTCGAGCACCACTACGACACGGCGCTGGCCGCCATCGTCGACCACCAGGCCTCTGTTCGGGCCAGGGGTGCCGAGGGCGGGGAGGTGGCATGATGTTGGAACCTCACCCCTCCCTGCCCGATTCCTACATGCAGTTCGCCCACCGGGGCTACGGCATGGACCATCGGTGGTACGAGTGGTCGATGCTGCACCAACGGGAGCCGGTGCGCTGGCCCGACGGGGCCCGGGTTGCGGTGTGGGTGAACGTGGCCCTCGAGTTCTTCCCCCTCGACCAACCGCTCCAGCCGTTCAAGGCGCCCGGTGGCATGGTCACCCCCTATCCCGATCTGCGACACTACACCTTACGGGACTACGGCAACCGTGTTGGTGTGTTCCGGGTGTTCCGGCTGCTCGATGACCTGGGCATGAAACCGTCGGTCAGCTTCAACTCGAAGGTGGCCCAACGGTATCCCCGACTCATGGACGAGGTGGTGTCCCGAGGCTGGGAGGTGGTGGCCAACGGCGTCGACATGGGCCGCCTCCACCACGGCGGGCTCGACACCGACACCGAAGCCGCCATGATCGACGAGTCGTTGAATGTGCTGCGGTCGATGTCGGATCAGGCGGTGACCGGCTGGCTCTCTCCGGCCCGATCGGAGTCGGGCAACACCCTGGATCTGCTGGCGGCCCGAGGCGTGGACTATGTGTGCGATTGGTACAACGACGACATGCCGTTCCCGTTGACCACGGCCAACGGTGTGCTCCACGCCATGCCCCTGAGTCATGAGCTCGACGATCAGACCGTCCAGCTCCACTACCAGCAGTCGGAGCACTCGTTCGTCGACCAGGTGTCGGACGCCATGGCCGTCGTCCACCGCGAAAGCTCGACCGACGACGGCCGAATCCTGTCACTGACCATCCATCCCTGGATGTCGGGTCAACCCCATCGCATCGGCGCCTTGGGCCGGGCATTGGAGAACCTTTCCTCCTATGACGAGGTGTGGATGGCGTCGGGGGCCGACATCCTGGCCGCCTTCACCAACCCGGCAATCGGACACGAAGCAACAGAACGTTGACGACTCTGCTGATGGCGAGGACACGACAATGACAACCGCTCCGACCATGATTCCGGAAACGCCGGCTGCCTGGATGGGGTCCGACCTGGCCGCCGCCCCCGAGTGTTGGACCCGGCGCTGGACCGGCGACCAGTTGGGCGAGCTCCTGACCCTGGCCCGTCGCCACCTCGACGACGATCTGACGACGCTCGACCTGGGCAGCGAGGTGCCCGAGACCCTGCGAACGCTGGCCGCCGACATCCGCTCCGACCTGATCGACGGTTTGGGTTTCACCCTGCTCAAGGGTTACCCGGTAGGTGAGCTCGATCGTCGGCTCGAGGCCGTGGGATTCATGATCCTGGGCCGCCTGCTCGGCACTCTCCGGTCGCAGAATGCGGCCGGGCACCTGCTGGGCCACGTCAAGGATGTGGGCGGTGATCTCGGTGATCCCGGTACTCGTATCTATCAGACCAACGAGCGCCAGAGCTTCCACACCGATTCCGTCGACTGTGTCGGGCTGCTGTGTCGGACCACCGCGGTGTCGGGCGGGCGGTCCCAACTGGCAAGTGCCGAAACCGCCTACCGGATCATGACGGAGCGTCGCCCCGATCTGGCCCCGGCCATGTTCGAGCCCATCGCCACCGATCGGCGGGGCGAGATCCCCGAGGGCGCCGATCCCTGGTTCGAGATCCCGGTGTTGTCGTGGTACGAAGGGCGCCTCACCGTGCTCTATCAGCGGACCTATATCGCGTCGGCCTCCCGGTTCCCCGACGCCCCACGACCCACGGCCCGACAGCTCGAAGCCCTCGACGTGTGGGATGAGATCGTCAACGAACCCGAGGTCCACCTGACCATGGATCTGGAGCCGGGTGACATCCAGTTCGTGTACAACCACGCCCTGCTCCATGATCGAACCGGCTTTGTGGACCATCCCGATCCGGCGAAGCGTCGGCACCTGCTGCGGCTCTGGGTGTCGCTACCCGGCGACCGTCCACTGCCCGACGTGTTCGCCCAGCGCTATGGCTCGGTGGTGCCCGGTGATCGGGGTGGCATCGTGCTCAGCGAGACCCGGCTGTCGGTCCCCCTCGACGTCGACGCCTGACCCCCGTCCCTCCGGAGCTTGGCTGCCGCGTGGTCGATGATGCACGATGGTGAGGTGATCGCCGACGTGCATCGTCACCAGTTCGCCGCCGGGCAGGGCTATTTGAACACCGCAGCGGTCGGTTTGCCCCCACGGCGGGCCATGACCGTCATCCGCCGCCACCTCGAGGATTGGGAGGCCGGTCGCTGTGACCCGTACGCCTTCGACGCCGACGTCGCTCGGGCCCGGGTCGCCTTCGCCCATCTGGTTGCCTGCCGATCCGACTGTGTGGCCATCATCACCGCAGTGTCGGTGGCCAGCGGCTTGGTGGCCTCCTCCCTACCCGACGGAGCCCGGGTGTTGTGCGCCGAGGAGGACTTCACCTCGGTGCTGTTCCCGTTCCTGGTCGACGAGCGGCTCGAGGTCGTCACGGTGCCGCTGGATCGACTGCTCGACTCGGTCGATCACGGCATCGATCTGGTGGCGGTGAGTGCGGTGCAATCTGCCGACGGCCGGGTGCTCGACCTCGACGCACTGGCCTCGACCTCCGATGAGCACGGGGTGCGGACCTATGTCGACGTCACCCAGTCCGCAGGCTGGCTGCCCATCGACGCCGAGCGGTTCGATGTCACCGCCTGCGGTGGCTACAAGTGGTTGTGTGCTCCCCGGGGCACCGGCTTCGTGACGGTGGCCGATCGCTGCGACTGGCTGGTGCCCCGTCTGGCCGGCTGGTACGCCGGTGATGATCCGTGGGCCTCGATCTACGGTCCACCGCTGCGGCTGGCCCACGATGCCCGACGGTTCAACCTGTCCCCGCCCTGGTTCGATATCGCCGCCGCCGCCGAATCGTTGGAGATCCTGGCCGGAATCGGGGTTGGTGAAGTGGGCTGCTACAGCGTGGACCTGGCCAACCGGTTCCGAGCTCACCTCGACCTGCCCCCCGGCAACAGCGCCATCGTGGCCGTCGACACCGACCGTGGTGACCGCCTGACCGAGGCCGGCATCGCCGCCTCCAGTCGGGCCGGCAGGGTCCGCCTGTCGTTCTATCTCTACAACAGCGAGGACGACGCCGACCGGGCCGCCGATGTTCTGGCCGGGCGATGTGGCTAGAGTGCGGCGGGACGGCGCCCGCCGCTTGAAGTTCGGCCTCCGGCAAACGTTCCTGAGACGTGCCGCACTGTTGAATGATCCAAGAACCGAGGAACGCTAGAGTGCGGCGGGACGGCGCCCTGCCACCGGCCGCTGGCGGCTTGCAGTTCGGCCTCCGGCCGAACGTTCCTGAGACTTGCCGCACTGTTGAATGATCCGAGAACCGAGGAACGCCAGGCAACGCCTGCAGCTCCTGACCAGCCGGCAGGTGAACCTGCTGCTGGAGGTGTTTGTCTTGGCGGCTGCCGCCACCGGCCTGCTGTCGTGGATCGTGCCCCTCGACGCCGCTCGTGCCGTGACCGCGGTTCACGCCGTGGTCGGGCTGACGATGGTTGTACTGGCCCCGCTCAAGATCCGGGGGTCGGTGCGGACCGGGTTCAGGCGCCGCCGTACCACCCGTTGGCTGTCGGCCGGCTTCGGCCTGACGGTGGTGGCTACCGTGGTGCTGGGCCTGGCCCATGCCACTGGATTGTGGTTCGGGGTGGGCTACTGGAGCGCGTTGTGGACCCACACCCTGGCCGGTGCCGTCGTCCTCCCGTTGTTGATCTGGCACGTCATCACTCGCCCGGTCCAGCCCTCCACCACCGATCTGACCCGGCGGGCCGTGCTCAGCACCGGAGCGGCCACCGTCGTCTCGGCGATGATGGTCGGTGCCCAGGAACTCTCGGTGGATGCTCTGGGCCTGGCCGGCGCCGACCGGGTCGGAACCGGATCCCACGATGCCGGATCGTTCGACCCCGATGCCATGCCGGTGGTCCAGTGGCTCAACGATTCGGTTCCGGTTGACACCGACCCCGAGGGCTGGTCGTTGACCGTGCTCGGCGCACCGGTGGCCATCACCGAACTGTGGGCCGCTGCCCGCTCCGTCACGGCCCGCCTCGACTGCACCGGAGGCTGGTTCGCCGTCCAGAACTGGGACGGGGTGCCGCTGTCGTCGCTGCTGTCGACCTTGCGTCCGGCCGGCGTATCGGGGCGCAGCATCACCGTCACGTCGGCGACCGGCTATCGTCGCCGGTTCCCCCTGTCGGCCGCCGATCGGCTCCATCTGGTCGTGGGCTATGACGGCCGCCCGCTGCGCTCCGGTCACGGCGGTCCGGTCCGCCTGGCGGTCCCCGGTCAGCGAGGTCCCCAGTGGGTCAAGTGGGTCGTGCGGGTCGAGGTGTCGTCGGTGCCGGCCTGGGCCCAATCGCCATTGCCGCTGAGCTGATCGGCCGGTGGTGATGGTTCGCCTCACCATGGCACCCTCGATAGGCCATACTGGTCACCTGTCGCGCAGATGGAGGGGGATCCGATTGGCTGCGACGCCCAGTGCCGATGTCGGCTCGATCATCGCTCTTGCTGCTCCCACCGCAGCGTCGAGACGTCGTGCCCCCGTTTTCTCATTGCCCGCTCGTCTGGCTCGTCTGGCCGGACTGACCCGACGGGACACGGTCTCCGATCTTGCGCTGGCCGCCGGCGGCTTCGCCGCCTACAAGGCTCTCGACGCCCTGACCAGGGGAGCGGCCGAGCTCGACACCGGCAGTGCGGCCGGACCGTCACTGCTGGTCGCCGCCATCACCGGCAACCCGCTGCACTGGCTGGTGCTCGCTGTGGTGGCTGGAGTAGCAGCGTGGCGACGACTCGACCTCGTTCTGTCGCCATGGTCGGCACTGGACCATGGTTCGGTTCTGCGCTGGCTGGCGGGACCACTGATCGTACTGTTGGCGTGGCAGGGGTCGTTGTATCACTACAACTTCCTCCTCGACCGGGGCCATCTGCTCGATCGGTCGCTGGTCTTGATACTGGCACTGGCGGCGCTGGTTCGCCCGGCGTTTCTTCTTCCATTCGCCCTTCAGAGCCGGATTGTCGCCGCCCAATTCGCTCTTCCCTCCGGTATTCTCGCCGCCCAGAACATCGACGAACTCCTCATCATCGTGGTGCTGGCCGTGGCCGGTGCCCACCTGGTTGTCGTGCTCACCGGCCGCAACGACACCGCGGCCGTCATGCTCGTGGTGATCGCCGCCGTCGCAACCCACTTCTTCGTTCCCGGTCGGGGCAAGCTGGCGTTGGGCTGGTTGATGGAGGAGAACCTGGCCAATCTGGCCTCCAGCGGCCGCAATCTCGGCTGGCTTGGCCAGACCGGCGATTCCCTGTCAAGGTTCCTGGCCGACCTTGCCGTCACCCTGGGCTGGCCGGCCAGGGCGGCGACCATTGTCCTCGAACTGCTGGCCGCAGTGGCGGCCGCCACGTATCGATGGTTCCGATGGTGGCTGCCGGCCGCCATTCTGTTTCACATCGTGAACTTCCTGTTCCTCGGATACTGGTTCTTCTCCTGGATCGTTCTCGAGTTGGTGTTGCTGGTGATTCTGACCCGGCCCGGACTCGGCGACTGGCTCGGTCGCAATCTGACGCCCGGGCGGGCCGTCATGACGATGGCGGCGGTGGTGCTGGCCGGTCCGGTACTGTTTCACCCACCGGGCCTGGCCTGGCTCGACAGTCCTGTCTCCTACGGCTACCAATTCGAAGGTGTCGGTGTGTCCGGCGCCCGCTATCACGTCCCCAACGGAAACATGGCCCCGTTCGAGCAGGAGATCACCTTTGGTGGCCTGGCACTCGGATCGACTCGTCCCCTGACCGGGCCCTATGGCGTGGTTGATTCGGTCGCCCAACTCCACGAGGTCTCTGGTCTGCCCGATACCGACAGCGTGCTGGCCCATGAACAGCCGGTGGACGAGGCCGACCGTGAGATCAGGCTTCGCTCGGAGGCGTTTCTGGCCGACTTCATGCGATGGGCCGAGCGGCGGTCGACGGGCAACGGGCCGCCGGCCATCCTCTCCGCCCTGGCCCCGCCATCCAAGTTCTGGACTGGTCGTTCGTCACCCCAGTACCGGTTTCAAGAGCCGCTGAAACGGCTCGACGTTGTTCGTGTGGTCGGCGTCCGGCGTGGAGACTCGCTCGAACGTGAGCCCGTCGATGTCCTGACCCTCATCATGGAAGGCGACGGCGGGATGACGGTGCATCATCCCGACGGGGAGTAGCCGGACCCGCGTCCGGCTGCCAGGCGCAGAGGCCGGCATTGACGGCCATCCCGGGCTGAACCTACGCTGGAAGACCACCCCGTTGTGGGTCGAATACGAGGATCATCAGTCGTGAGAACCCGGTCGAAAGCCAATCCCATCGACGATCTCCCGCCGATCGAGATCTTCGGCATCGATGCCGATGGTGAGCTCGCTCCCCTGGCCAGGGGGGTTGTCGTCGAGGCCGATGTCTGGAGGAACCTGGGGGAGGCCGCGGTCAAGAAGGCCCACCAGGCCGGCAACCTCAAGGCCCGACCGGGGCCGCGAATCGGCGGCAGTGCCGATCGATCCGACCGGGAAGGTGGCCGTGAGGACGTGGTCATGCCGGTGCCGATGAAGCCCTACGTGGCCGGCTCGGCGTTGGCCACGGCCGACTTCTTCGCTCAACCTCTGCCTCACCTCGTCGTCGACCCGGTCAGCCTCGAGGTCGATCATCGGGGCTACACGTGGCGGTCCGAGGTCCGGTGCCACCGACTCGTGCCCAGCCGCCCGGCCACCCTTCGTGTCTACCCGTCGCCGTCGGGCAACCTCACCATCGTCGAGTTGGTGCCCATGCGACCCGGTCGGATTCCCACGTCCTCGTTCATCCGGGCCGGAGTCGAAGCCCTCACCGCGCTCGGCCTGCGCCTGATGGAGTCGAGGCCGCGAACGCCGGTCCCGGCATCGGGCTAGCCGCCGCCGTGGGCGCTACGCCGGGTCGGCGAAGACCGGATCGCGCTTTTCGAAGAAGGCCATGACCTGCTCGATCTGGTTGGGTGAGCCGATGAGTTGGCCGATCTCGGTCCGTTCGGCGGCGAACCCGTCGGCTACCGACACCTTGGCCGCCTGGTTGAAGAGCCGCTTGGCCGCCCGGATGGCATGGGGGGACTTGGCGGCGATGTCGTGGGCGAGCTCCAGAGCCGTGGCCAGCGGGTCGTCGCTGAGCCTGGTGGCCAACCCAAGTTCGGCCGCCTCGGTGCCCGAGACCATACGACCGGTGAAGGTCAACTCCTTGGCCACATCGATGCCGACCAGGTTGATGAGGCTCTGGGTGCCGGTCATGTCGGGGATGAGGCCCCACCGGATCTCCAGCACCGACATAGTGGCGTCTGGAGTCACGATGCGGATGTCGGCCCCCAAGGCGAGCTGGATGCCGCCGCCCAGGGCATGGCCGTGCACGGCGGCGATCACGGGAACCGGCATAGATGTCCACCCGTAGACCGCCTGCTGGGCCTTGTGGGTGATCCGGCCCTCCATGGGATCGGTGATACTGCCGCCGGTCGAGCTCTGCCCCGGCTCCCGCTCACCGCTGCCCATCTGCTGGAAGCTGCCGAAATCGAGGCCGGCACAGAACGATGTGCCGTTGCCAGACAGCACCACACATCGCAGCGAGGTGTCGGCCGCCAGCTCGTCCGACACCTCGACCAGGGCGCCGAACATGGCCAGGTCGAGGGCGTTCATCTTGTCGGGGCGGTTCAGTCGGACATCGGCCACGCCGCCGTCTCGGTCCACGGTGATACGTTCCGTCATCGCTTGCTTGCCCCTTCACTGGCCGTTCGCCTGCGAATGTACCGTCCAGCGGGCCGGTGTTGCGAGTCGGGTCGGATGTGGCCAATCGGTAGAAGCACACGGGGAGTCCCGCCGTCGGTCACCGTCCATCATGTTGGCGTCCTGGGGCGGGCGAGGCGATGGGGGTAGAACCTCACCCGCTGCCCGGGCGTTCACCGAGCAACGGGCGAGGCGGGCCGCCGGACTCCCTCCTCACCCGGCGATCTTCCCTGTGTCTTGTCGCCGCTTCGACGACTTGTGCGCAAACCGCAGACAGGGGTAATCGTATAGAAACGTAATGTATGTTTGTTCACGTGCTCCATCCGGTTCTGCGAATGCGAACCCCCCCTTCGGCTGGAGCGAACGAACGGTTGGAAAGGTAGGCGACCGGCAATGCTCGAGTTGCGTGATACCTGGCTGCTCGAAGTGTTCGTCGCGGTCGTCGAGGGCGGATCCATGTCGGCTGCGGCCAAGACGAAGCACATGTCGACACCCACCGTGAGCGAATCGATCGCCAAGCTCGAAAGTCTGGTTGGCGAGACCCTACTGGTTCGCACCTCGAACGGTTGTCATCCCACCGAACGGGGCAGCCAGGTGATGGCAGCCGCCTACGGATTGATCGGTGAGGTCAACCGTCATCTGGCCACCATCAACCGGCCTGCAACCAGGCCGTTGAGAGTCGGCTCGACCTTCGGCGTGCACAATTCACACCTGGCTCGACTGTCGGAGCGTTTGGAGATCAAGCTCGTCGGCGTCTCCATCCCGATCAGCGATCCGGGGCAGGTTGTCGTGGACGACGGAGTCGACGTCGGCCTGGTCATGGCACCGACCAAGCACGATGGGAATCTGTGTCGGTTCTATGCATTCACCGAGCCTCGGGTTGCCGTGTTCTCCCGTCACCTGATGGAACCCGAGGCCCAGTCGGTCAGCCTCGAGTTCCTTGACCAGTTGATCTGGCCCTCGATGCCGGCCGACGCCGATCACGTCTACCTCGGGCCGTGGCTCTGTACCGATATTCGCCGCGGACCGCCACCCCGGCAGGGCGCTGCGGTGGCCGATCTTCTGACCATTCGGGACTGGATGGAGTCCACCCGGGACCACGAGAAGATGATCGTCACCACGCCGAGACTGGCCAAGTCGTTCGCCGATTTCAAGGGCTTGGCCGCGCTGCCCATCACCGATGTGCCGGGCTGGGATGTTGACGCCATCGCCAAACCGCTGAATGCCGACAAGGCCAGGGAGCTGGCCCGCGTGTTGCGGGACAATCCACCGAGGGATGCCTACATCGATGAGACCAAACTCACCCCCCTGAATCCCTAAAATCCGGAACTTTGAGCGGCCGACGACCCCTCATTCACCGAACTTTGAGCGGCCGACGACCCTTTTGGGGGTCGTGCGGGGCTCAAAGTTCTGGAGGGTGGGGTGGGAGGTCAGACGGGGCGGGCCACTGCGGGCAGGTGGCGGTGGCTTCCCGATCCCGAGGGCCGACCAGCTCCCATTCCTGCACGGTGAGATTGCGGCCCGCCGACTGGCAGGCGATGTCGTACCAGGTCTCGGTGGCGAGATTCCACACGGCGGCGCCGTCGCCGAGGGAGGTCACGAGTTGGATGGGTGCGCCGTCGGCCCCGTCGGCCGGAAGCAGCAGGATGTCCCGGTTGTGGTGGGGGAACTTGTCACCGATCTGGCGGCCGGTCTCGGCGTCGATCAGACGGGGGTTCTTGTTGTTGATGGTCAGCCACAGGTCCCGGGAGTCGTCGACGAAGACACCGGGGTCGTCGCCGCGTGTCGGCGGTTCAGGCCCGGCCGCCGTTCGTAGGATCTCGTACGTCTCGGGATCTCGTTCCTCCACGGCTCCGTCGCTGCGGACGACGAACAGGTTTCGTGCGTGTCGAGGTTGTCGCACATTGAAGGCGCCGCCGTCGACCCGGAACGGCGGGTCGACCATCTCCCGCCGCTCGGTGTCCATGGCCCAGAGCTCGGCCTGCACCGTCGAGCGAGTGCCGACGAGCAACCTTCCGTCGTCGAGGAGCTCGTTGACCGCGATGATTCCCCCGTCGGACGTGAACTCGACCGGATCGCCCAGGATCTCGCCCTCGGGCCACGACCGAATCCAGATGCGGTGAAATCCTGCTGGTTGGCCAAACAGTTCGGTGAGCTTGGTGCCGTAGCTCTCCTGGCGGGTTGCGCTCACCAGTGGGAACCAGAAATCCAGGCTCCACTTCGACAACGGTTCCAGTGTTGTCCGGTCGAGAGAGCGAACGAGGACTCCATCGGCGCTCCTCTTCCACTCGAGAATGACATCGGGATCGGGTACTCGTGCATCGAGTAACTCGATATAGCCGAGGTCTCGCTCGGACCCGATGTCTCGGCGTCGAAAGCCGATGTTCCTGCGATCGAAGACGTCGGTCCCGCCCGGTGTAAAGGTGGTAGCGGCAACGGTGTTACCCCCCGGGGCGGCGGTGAGGAGTTCGACATCGGAGCCGAGAGGCAAACCCTCAAAAAGCAGACCGGATCCATCGAGAGCCATGATCGACACACCGGCTTTGCTGCCGATAGCCACGGCTCCGGTATCACCTCGAACATCGATGCTCGACGCAAAGCCCGTGTTGCCGGCAGCAACCGTTCCCACCAGTGCACCGGTATTCACATCCACGACACGGACCCCACCGTCAACGGCGACCACATAGGCGTGGTCGTTCACGAAGGTAACGTCCGTGGCGATCTCGCTTACTGCGGTGCGGTTGAGGCCCTCTGCCAGTGTCACCGTCACTTGTCCGGTCTCCGGCGAGATCGTACCGACATACTCCGGCACTGAGGTGAAGAACGTGGCGGTTGTCGAGGTGTTTGATGAATCGAACCAGAGCACGGGCAGCACGGTCTCACGGGGGTCGTAGTCCTGAGTTGCGGGATTGTCAGCGACAACCGGCAGCCGATGTATGAGCTCCTTGGTTGCACGGCCCCAGACTGCGAGTTCACCGGCCCCACTGGAAACCACATGTGATTCGGAAACGGCAAGAGCGACGGTCCCCCGAGAGGCCAAGGATGTCATGATGCTCAGATCCTGGGCGCCGAGCTCGGTCCCGTCCGGCGGTTTGTACTGGTCGCCCACCGAATGAGCTTCCCAGTCCGTTCGCCCCTGATCGTCATCGAGCGACAGTTCGTGAATGCTCCCGTCGCCACCACCGGCGTACAGCGTGTCGCTGTCGGGGGCGAATGCCAGGGACCGAACCTCGGGTACGACATCGGTGAGCACCGAGACGCCCAGCCGGAAGTCCGTCGGCGTGAACACGGTGACCGAGCCTCCCTCGGTCGACAGGGCGAACGCCCCGTCCTGACGTCGAACGGCAGAGGCGAAAGGACTGCTTCCTACCGAGTAGTTGTTTATCGAAAGCGCGTGGGCGACCTCGTCCAGGGTCTCACCGGTGTCGGCGGCGATGAGCTTGACCGCGTCGGCGGTGACCACGGCAAGACGGTCATCGTCGACCCAGAACACCTTGAGCACACTCTCGCCACTCACCCGATGCCCGAGGAAGGAGTCGGTGGCGATCATGACCCGCTGGAGGCCACCCAGGGTCTCGGGGTTGGGGGAGCGGCGATAGGCCTCGGCCGCCACCAGCAGGGCCAGCGACGGATCGGTCCCGGCAAGGGAGGCGGCGGTGCTGGCCAGACGGGTCGACTCGGCTTCGAAAGCCGAGGCCTGGGCCGCGTCGCGCTGGCTGACGGCCACCCCGCTGGTGATGATGGAAATGGCCAGCAGCACGGCGGCCACCGCAAGAGCGTTGCGCAGCCGGCGGCTTCGCCTCCGCTCCCGGTGTTGTTCGGCCTCCAGGTGGCGTTCGCCGGCTTCCACATAGCGACGTTCGATCTCGCTCAGGCGATCGGGGTGGTCGTGGGCCAGGGTGGCGGCCGCCGCCAATGGGGCGCCCCGCAACAACTCGCCGTCGTCCTGGCCCGACTCCTGCCATCGGGCCGCCGCGCCCACCAGCCGTCCCACCACCCGCAGTTCCTCGGCGTCGTCGTTGATCCAGTCCTGCAGCCGAGGCCACGACGACAGCAGCGCCTCGTGGGCCACCTCCACCGTGGGCTCGCGGGTCTCCTGGTCCCGATCGGTCATCAGCAGCCGGGCCGAGACGAAGGCGTCGGCCGCCAACTCGGCGGCCTCGCCCGCCAGCTCGGAACGGGCAGCCCGTCGCCGGGTCGGCTCCCCCGACGACAGGTTGACCAGCCGACCGAACAGACCCCGAGCCGCAGCCTGGGCCTCGGGGTCGAGACTCTGGTAGGTCGCCTCGGCCCGCCGTCCGACGGACCCGGCCACGCCGCCCAGCCGCTCCAGGTCGTCGAGGCCGATCAGGTCGCTCGAACGCTTCTCCACCAGCTCGGTCAGGGCGAACTGGACCAGTGGGAGCGAGGCGGTGGACGAGGTGCCGGCTCGCACGAACTCGGCCACCACCGATGGCTGGAACTGCAGCCCGACGGCGGCCGCCGGCCCCATCACCACCTCCTCCATCTGGGCCACCGACAGCGCGGGCAGCGGCACCGAGGCGTCCGCCAGCACTTCACCCAGCTCGGGGTGGGCCAGGGGTCGGTCATAGTGGTCGGCCCGCAGGGTGGCCACCACCCGCAGCCGAACGCCCGGCTCGGACAGGGCGGCCACCAGTGCGGCCACGAACCGCTCCCGGATTTCGCCGGGGGTGGTCGTCCACAGTTCCTCGAACTGGTCGATCAACAGCAGCAGGTCGGATCGGTCATCGGGCAGGCAGCGCTCGACGGTCCGGATGATGCCCCGGCTGTCGCCGGTCAGCTGCTCCAGCAGGGTGGCCGGGGGATTGACGGCGATACGAAGCAGGGCCGTCTCCAACGCCTCGTAGGGATCGTGGCCCGGGACCATGGTCACGCCGAACCAGGGGTGGCCTCCCAGCTCGGCGTGGCGGATCAAGGCCGGCAGCACCCCGGCGCGGATCAGGCTGGACTTGCCACTGCCCGACGGTCCCACCACCACCACGAACCGATCCCGCAACACCCGCTGCACGAGCTCGCCGGTGATCTCCTTGCGGCCGTAGAAGTCGTCGGCGTCGCCGATGTCGAATGGTCGCAGACCCTTGTACGGGTTGCGGGTCCCCGGATCGGGAGCCGGTCGATCATCGGCGGTCCACGACCACCGGCCGCGCGACTCGTCCCCGCCGATTGACCTGCTCGTCTCGTCGCCGGGTTCCCGGTGGCCGAGAGCTTCGACGGTGGCCACCAACCGGCGGGCGACATCACCGGGTTGCTCAATGGATGTGCCGCCTCGGTTGGTGGCCCCGCCGCCGTCCCGGCCGGGCCCGCCCTCCTCGGACCCACCGGGATCGGTCTGGCTGCCGGCCGGCTCCATGCCGGTGGCCGCCGTGGTCAGCACGTCCAGCAGCGGGGTGTCGACGTCGCCGGAATCCTGGAGGAGATGAAGTCCGAGGGCGCCCAGCGAGCGAATGTCGGCGTCCGGGCTCGACGCTGGAGGAAGGGCCCGAACGCCCAGCACGGCGACCGTTCCGTCGTCGGTGAACCCCACGGTGTCGGGGTCGACGGGACCCAACGTGATACCGCTGTCGTGTATGACGGCCAGTGCCCGACCGAGGTCGATCACCACCCGCCGAACGGCGGCCGAGGACCAGCCGCGTTCGGGTCGGCTCTCGGCCAACGACGGCAGCGCCCGGACGACGACGAAGGCCCCCCGATGGTCCCGCCAGGCGTCGACCACGGGAACCACCCCGCCGTCGAGCCGGGACAGCAGCCGCATCCGGGTCTCGAAGTAGCGGATGAACTCGGGGTCGTCGGAAACGGCCGGATCCACGATCTCCAGCAGAAGCTCCCGATCGAGTCCGCGGTGCCTGGCCCGCCACACCACTCCCGACTCGTCGTCTCGAACCCGCTCCAGGAGTTCGTAGCCCCGGACTGTGGGGCCGGCCTGATCCAGCTCGGGATCCTGACGCACGATCCTGGCTTCCAGTTCGGCCAACTCGGCCGACGGTTCCAGACCGGTGTGGGCCACCACCTGTTCCCGGTGGGTTCGAAACACTCGGGTCGCCTCGACGGTGCGCCCCAGCCGGTGCAGCGCCAGCATTTGAACCCGTCGAAGCCCGTCCCGCATCGGGTGCTCGGCCAGTAGCGCCTCTACCAGCTCCAGGGCCCGGGCCGGTTCGCCCAGCTCTAGCAGACAGCCGGCGTGCTCCTCGACGGCATCGGCCCGCAACCGTTCGAGGCGATCCACCTCGGGCGTGGCCCAGTAGCGATCGGCGAACTCCGCCCACGGCCGCCCCGACCACTGCTGCTGTGCCGTTTCGTAGGCTTGGCAGGCCCGGGCGGGGTCACCCAATGATCGATGGGTCCGGGCTTGCTCGATCCAGGTTGTGAACCGGGTCGCGTCGAACTCGTCGTCGGCGGTCTCCAGGCGATAACCGTGGCCGGCCGAGATAACCCGGTCGGCGCCGATGGCCTTGCGCAACCTCGACACATAGGTATGCACCGTGCGCTCGGGCCGCTCCGGTTGATCCTCGCCGTCCCACAGGGCATCGATGATCGATGAGGTGGCCACAACCTGGTTGGGGCCGGTGAGAAGCAGGGCCAGCAGCAGGCGCTGCCGGGGGCCACCGAGGTCGATCGTGCGGCCCCCGTCCTCGACCGTCGTTTCACCGAATATCGAGAAGTTCACGACGCCGGTTTCCCTCCTGGTTCGTTGCCTGCACAGTTCCGGACATGGCGGCCGCCGGGCCGGTTCCCTCCCGGTCGATGGGTCGCCCCCATCGTGGCCGGTGGTGGTTTCAGAACTGTTTCAGTGCTGAAACAAGCCTGGTTCACGGCCTGTCCGGGCGTCAAGAGCGATCTGAGATCGTGTCGGTGAACGGATCCGACACCGGTCTGAAACCCGATGGCATCGGGCTGAAACCGTTGTCGTTCACGGTGGAGGGGATTCCGAAACCGTCGGATCGAAACAGTGCACGACAACCGTGCGCCACAGTCCCAGGAGGAAGCATCATGCGTGACAGTACCAATCCACCCGCCGTTCCGACCGATACCACCGCAACCAACCGGCGCCGGGCGTTGACCACCACTCTGGTCGCGGCCGCGGTGGCCGTTGCGGTCCTTGCCGTCAGTGTCCTGACCCCGGCGGCGTCGGCCCGAACGTCGACGGCGTCGAAGGCGACAACCGGCTCTACCGAGGTGGCCGCCGCCTACCGGTTCACGCCGGCCGGCGACGAACAACCGAGCCCGGTTGAGGGCCGGCTGTTGGTGACGTCCGACTTCGACACCGTCACCGGAACCTACACCGCGTTGGTCGAGACCGGCGATGGCACCCTCGTTGCCGTCGCCGCTCCCGATGACGGCCTGGCCCCGTGGCTCCAGACCTGCACCTGGCGTCACTTCGACTCCTACGACGACTACATCGAGACCTTCGGCCTCTACGACCTGGGCAACGGGCGTTCGAACCTGCAGTGGGTGGCCGTCGAATGTGACCGCCTGCCCGCCCACCTGGCCGGTGCCGGACTGCCCCGGGTTGATTTCCACGTCGCCGGCTGGGCGTTGGACGACCTGCCGCCCGATTGGGTGCTGGCCTGGCTTGTTGGCCGCTAGTGCCGTGGCCAAAGGTTCGGGCGTTTGACGGTGTAAGGCCAGGTGGTCGATGGCGGGTTTGTGTTGGTTGGGGGTGCGGTGTCGGGCTTGTAGGGCTGTTGTGGTGATGATTCGGGTGTGTCGACGCGTCGAATAGGGGGGTTCAGTTCCCGAATCGGACCCGGGACGACCTCGGGGCTGTTCAGGCGGCTCGGCTACGGGGCCTGGCCCCACCGGCGTTGCTGTTCGGAACGGACCCGGGCCCGTTCACGACGCATCGCTGCGAGCATTCGGGAGCACGGGCGTTGTCGTTACGCCACCGCAGGCAGTTATGCACCGGGCGGCGTAGCACGGTGTGGTTCGGGTAGTCGGAGTGGTTGAGGACGAACTCGCGCAACGGCCCGAAATGGCACTCGCTCGGGTTCGCCCATGAGCTGTAGGTCGGCGTGAAGCACAACTCGACGTTGTTCCGCTGCGCCCACCGGCGGGCCGTGTTGGACTTGTGGCACGACAGGTTGTCCGAGATCACGTGAATCCCACACCCCAAACCATCGTGGTCACGGCACTAGCCGGCTTCTGGCGAATCACGCCTCTACATCACGGTGCTCGGGCCCGGTAGGCGTCCACACGCTATTTAAGCTGATCCATCCTTAAATAATTGCTGAAACTGCTTGTATATCGAACGTACGTTTGTTACAATGAAGGCATGACCGACGGCGGGTTGCCACCAGAACCACACAGCGACGATCTGACGCCGTTGGAGACCGCTCTCGATGCCATGGTGGCAACCGACCTCGACTGCCTCTCCGTGGCCGAGCTGCTGGATAGAGCCTGTCGACTGCAACGGTTGACCGCCCGGCTCGACGCCGTACGAGCCACCGTGTTGGCGGCCGCCGATTCGGCATCCGAAGCGCCCGGCGTGCTGAGAGAGCTCGGGTTTCGCAATGCCTCACAAGTCGTGGCCGCCGAAACCGGGGCGCCGGCCCGGGAGATCCACTCGACCGCCCGCACCGGGCACTGGCTGGACGACTTCCCGGTCTTCGCCGCTGCGGCGGCCGAGGGGGTGTTGACCCTGCGGCACCTGCGAGAGCTGAAATCGCTGGACACAGCCGACCGGCGAGACGCCCTGCTGGCGTCCCAGGACGAGTTGGTGGCTGCCGCTCGTGAGCATGACTTTGTGGAGTTCACCAACCGGGTCACCGTCTGGTTGATCAACCACACCACGTCCGACGAGGTGACCGAACAGGTCAAGAAGACCTCCTGCACGTGGAACACCAACACCGACGGGTCCATCGACGGCCGGTTCCACCTGGACCCGCTCTCAGCAGTCGCGGTCGGCACTGCACTCGGTGATGAGATGCAGCGACTGTTCCGCCAACAATCCGAAGGGCCCGGCAACGCAGAGACACCGAACCGGCGGCGAGGCCAAGCCCTCGTCGGCCTGATCGTGAGCGGGGCCGAAGCCCCCGGGTCGGCCACCACCACCCCGCTGGTCAACCTGGTGATCGGCCAGAAGGTCTTGGAGAACTTCCTGGAGCGGTACCTGGACCCCGACACACCGGCTGTCGCCATCGACCGGGATGATCCCGACTACCGGTGTGAACGCATCGATGGGACACCGATCCACCCCGATCTTGCGTTTGTGGCCACCGCGGTGGCCGAGTTCGAACGGATCGTGCTCGACGAACGATCCCGGGTGATCGACATGTCGGTCAAAGCCCGGGGGTTCCCGGACTGGATGAAACGAGCCTTGCTGATCACCGCCAGAGGCAGATGCAGAACCCGGGGCTGTGATTCCGTATGGCCTTGCTTCGCAAGTCCAACCCGAGTTTGCCGTCCGGCAAACTCGCCCACTCGGCGCTGGATCCGGCGATGTTTGCCGAAGGCAAACTCGGGTTTGCCGGACGAAGTACGGCAAAACGCCAACCTCGCTCGCCAACGGACAGATCCTTCGATGTTTGCCGCAGGCAAACTCGGGTTTGCCGGGCAACGCCCGGCAAAACTGTGATCCGGACAACAAGTGGAAGCGCGATCTCGTGGCCTGACCCAGGCAAGACTCGCGCCGCTCCACACCTGATCTTTGAAAACCGAAATAGACCCGGGGCCGGGGCCGAGCCGTTTAGCGGCCATCAGATGGCCGTCGCCGCCTATCAATACCGCCAAGGTGCTGTCGCTTTGCTCGCCACAGCCGGGGACGTTGGCCCCTAGCCTGCCGCCCGCCGGTCGGGCACCCTGTTGTCGATACTGTTTCGATCTGCTTCGGCGCGGACACGACAAGAGGTTTACGGTGAACCTGCTGGAACTGATGCTCATCCTGGTCTTGGTTGCCTGTCTCGTGGGCGCGACCGTTCTCGCCATGGCCGAGGTGTCGATCATCCGGGTTCGTCGCAGCGAGGTGCTGGTCGAGGTCGAATCGGGAACGCCACGAGCCCGGCAGCTGCTGGAGCTGATCGACGATCTGCCTCAGGTGCTCAACACCGTGCTGCTACTCGTGCTGGTGTTCCAGCTGACGGCGGCCGCCATAGGCGGCGTGTTGGCCGACCGCTGGTTCGGCGGCATCGGCGTGACCGTGGCCACCGCCGTCCTCACTGCGCTCGTGTTCGTCTATGCCGAGGCCATTCCCAAGACCAAGGCCATGCGGTCCCCGTACCGGATGGCGCTGAGGCTGGCCCCGCTGCTTCGCCTTATGGTCCGGCTGGTTCGGCCGGTGGTGGCCGCCCTGGTGTGGTTGGCCGATCTCCAGGTGGCGGGACGGGCCGATGTCGGCGCCGCCACCGAGGCCGAGATTCGGGCGTTGGCCCAGGAATCGGCGGTGGCCGGCGTGATCGAGCGGCACGACGCCGATCTTGTCGACCGGTCGTTCGAGTTCAACGACCTTCGGGTGGCCGACGTCATGGTCGAGCGGAGTCGCATTGCCGCAGTACATCGAGACGAGTCGGTGACCGACGTGCTCGGCCGAGCCATCGAGCTTGGTCACCGGAGGATTCCCGTCTACCGCACGGGGGTCGACGACATCATTGGTGTCGTCCGGCTGCGGGATGTGGCCGCGGCGGCGGCCGACGACCCCGATGCCACCGTGGGAACGATCATGTCCGACGTGCTCTCGTGCCGACCGGATGTACCGATCGCCAGATTGCTCAGGGCCATGCAACGGGCCGGCAATTGGATCGCCGTCGTCCGCAACGAACAGGGCTCGACGGTGGGGTTGGCCACGGTTGAGGATCTGCTGGCCGAGCTGGTGGGTGAGATCGAGGACGAACGAGTGGTCCGCCGCCCCACCGATTCCGGCCTTGGAGGCGAGGATGGGCCGCCATCGAGCCGTCGGCCCGAATCTATGGCTCCCACAGATCCAGCACGACGGCTTCGATCTCGCCGCCGTCGTTGAGGAACAGGCTGAGCCCGTACCACTGGAGACAGCTGTCGATACCGATTGGTTCGATGTCGAGCTGGGTCAGCGACGCCCATTCCTCGGGCCAGTTCAGGGGTGGACCGGCACAGTGGTCGATGGGGCCACGGCTGAATCGGACCTGACCGTCGGCCACTCGGTCGAGCAGGTCGAAGGGCCCGCTGTAGCCGGCGAACTCCGCCTGGTCGATGATCCAGGCTTCACGATCGGCCAACTCGTCGGCAGCCAAGGTCTTGGTGGTGGCCAGGCCCAGCCCGAGCGTGACTTCATCGGCCAGTGGTACCTGCTCGATCTCGCCGCCCCGGGCGAACCGGACCAGGGACTGGAGCACCGCCTGCTCCCGGGTCGAGGGCAACCCGGCAGCAACGTCATCGGACGGACCGTCGGTGATGGTGAACGGCACCCGGGTCGGCGTCGGATCCTCCACCCCGCCCTCACCATCCAACGCCATCACATAGTCGCCGGGGTCCAGGCCGTCGGCGCGAACCGAGAACCGTCCCCAGGCCTCGGCCCAATCGGTCGTCTCCACCCCGTAGTCGGCGGCTCGAACCGTCCCCAGGAACGAACTCCCGCTGTAGACGGCCTCGACCGGTTGGCCGGCGGCATCGACGATCGACACCCCCAGCATCGCCTCGAACGGGCGGGCCAGGCCGTTGACCGTCACCGAACCTTCCCTGATCAGCGGATCGTCGGTCAGGACCACGAACCGGTCGGCGGTCGGTGCCGGCCCGGTCACCTCGAGGTCGATGACCACCACCCCAATATCCCGGAGAGGTGTGGTCACCACCGACCGGACCGGCAGTGGGGAGACCAGGTCAAGGGTTCCGTCGTCGGCCCGGGCCACGTAGACACCGTCGTCGGTGTCGGTCGCCGCCGGCCAGGACGATGACACGTTGCCCAGATCGACTGTGACGCCGGTACCACCGCTGGAGGTCACCACCACCCCGGGTAGGGCCGACGCCGGACCGGTGCCGGCCGGCACCTCGGTCCAGAGATAGGGGCTGGAACCGGGGGCAAAGGTGAGCACCACCCGCAGGCAGTCGTCGGACAGGAACCCGCTCTCCAGCCCGTAGACATAACCGGCACCGGTCAGTCCACCGATCGAGGCCCCGGCGTCATCGGCGGGAACGCAGCCCGGTACCTCGTCGGTGCCCACACCGAGGCCGTCGGCCAGCACCAAGGCGTAGGCGGCGTTGATCCAGCCGGTCGGGCTGTCGCCCCCCGGGTCGGGACCGGAATAGGCCACCGGATGCAGCAGCTCGACCTCGATCCAGTCGGCGCCGTCGTCGCTGGCCTCCCGCTCTCCGGTGGCCCGCAGGCCCCGGTAGGCCGGCGGCAGCTTGGCCACCAGGTCGGCTGCCGCGCCGGCGCCGGCCCGCACATTGAGGAAGGGGTCGGCGGCGTCGGCCCGCACGGCCTCGGTGTCGACCCGCAGCCGATCACCGGCGGCGGCGCGGGAGGCCGGCACCGGTCGGCCCAGCGGTGCAGGATCGGCCCAGTGGGCCGCTCGGACCCAGCCTTCGACACCGGGCACCACTGCTCGGCGCCCGGTGGCGAGATCCATGGTCAGGGCCGCCTCGCCGAAGGCCAGCACCACCCGGTCTCCGGCGGCATCCACCGTCATGCCGTCGCCCCCGAGTCCTTCGGCCTCGTCGTAGGGGACCGGCAGGGGAAACGAGTCGACCACCCCGTCAGGTGACAGCACCCGAAGTTCGGTGCCGGTCACGACGACCAGTCCGGCGTCGGTCAGGGCCAGATCCCGGGGTGCCTCGTCGACGTCGACGGCCGTCGGCTCGGCCATGATCTCGAACTCGTCGTCGTCGAGCGACCACCGCACTATGCGAACCGCCGAGTCGGCCTCGGTCGGAGACTCGGCATCGCCGACGACGGCGGCCACGGTCGAGCCCAGCATGGTGATCCGTCGAACCGGACCGTCGAAGCGGTCCAGGTCGAGTTCGACCGTCGAGCCGTCGGCTCGATAGCCCACCAGCGTCTGGTCCACCAGTACCAGGACTGCCGGCCGGTCGTTGACCATCCGGGCCGACACCAGCCGTGCCTGATCCTCGGCCGCGGCCAGCCGCCGCCGCTCACCGCTCGCACTCTGGAGCCACACCTCGGTGTCGGTGACATAGAACGCCCCGCCGGCACTATCGAAGACGGCGTCAACGGCCTCGTCCGGCAACCGGGTCTCGGTGTTCAACACGGCGGCGAACCGGCCCTCGGTTGCCGTTCCGGTCTCGGTCAGCACATAGACCTGCTCCGGAGCCCCGGTCACCGACACGATGGTCTCGGCTTCCACATCCCCGGAAGGGGTCGATTGCCGGCCGGGTTCCCCGGTCCCGGATTGGCCGTCGTCGGTGGCGATGTCGACGGTGTCGGTTTCGACGACGCCCGACGGCCACAGCCGCCACGCCGAGAATCCGGCGAGCACCGCCAACACGGCGAGCGCCAATGCCGGGATCAACCGACGGTCGGGACCTCGACCACCTCGATCACCGACGACATCGGGTTCGCCGACCCGATGGGGTCCGGCGTCAACGGGAACGGCGGCGGCCCGGCGCTGCAGATCTCGGAAGGCCTCGGTGATCCGGGCATCGGACCCACCCGATTCGGGGCCGCTGTGGTTGTTGGTTCGTGACGTCATGACTGTGCTCCTTCCAGGAGCGAGGCCAGGGTGTTGCGGCCCCGGTGAAGGTGAACTCGTGCCGTCGATTCCGAACAGTCGAGGATCTGGGCGATGTCGGCCACCGACCGATCCTCCAGGTAGTGAAGGGCCACGGCCGCCCGTTGCTGGCCGGGCAGGGTGGCCACTGCGGCCCAGACATGGTCATGCTCCGAGGGGTGGGGTTGCAGTGTCGCCGGTCGGGTCAGGCGGAGGCGGGCCTTGACCTCGGCGCCCATTCGCCTGCGGGTGGACAGGGCCAGGTTCACCGTCACCCGGCGGACCCAGGCGCCGGGCTTGTCGTAGCCCCCGATCTCGTCCCACCGGCGGTAGGCCCTGATCAGAGCCTCCTGGGCCAGATCCTCGGCCGCCACCGTACTACCGGTGATGGCGGCGGCCAGTGCCACCATGGCCGGCAGCTCCCGTCGGTAGAACCGGTCGTAGTCGAGATTCCTTGAAGGCCCATCAGGACCGCCGCGCAGGTCGACGACCGGAGGCTCGGTCATGAGTTCGATTCTTGCACGCACGTCAACCACACGACGGAGGCCCGGGAAAGGTTTACCTGTGGACCATCAGATCGTCGGTGACCGCCAGGATCGAAGTCAGGTGACGGCGGGCGCGTCCTGGGCCGGAGCCGGTTGAGCCATTTCCATCACAACCACGGCCACTGCGGCCAAACCCGCAGCCGCCGCGCCGGCAACGACCAACCGGTCCAGCCAGAACGGGGCGTCGGTGGGAATGAAGGCTCGGGAGATCGACAATCGTCGCTGCCATGACCACAAGAGCAGTTCCACCCCGGCGGCGGCCACCAGCACCGACCAGATCTCCCACGCAATGCCCCGGGCCCGCAAGACCAGGGCCAGCGCCACCACAGCGACGGCGATGGCCGGTAGCAGCCACCACAGCCGGGACGGTTCGGTCTCGCCCGGGACGGCCATGAAGGCCGACGCGCCGACGAAGGCGCCCAGCGCGGCCCAGGCCCCCACCGCCAGCGAAACTCCGGCCAGTCGGGCCAGTCGGCGGCCGACCACAATCGAGGCCAGGCCGAGCACGGCTCCGACCACGGGTCCGACAGGTGATGGGCCGGCCAGCAGTCGGGAGCGCACGGCGACGTCGACCTCGGCCCCGTCCACCACCAGGGGGACCACTGCCTCCAACACCACGTCACCGGCGTCGGCCCCCGGTGGTTTCTGCTCGTTCATCCAATGGGTGCGGTGGTCGTGCCAGCTGAAGCTGCCGTCGTCGGCCACGACCACCCAGTCAGGCTCGGCATCGGCGGTGGCCGTGGCCGGAGGATCGACGTCCCCGTACCGCTCGTCGTTGAGCCACCGGCTGGGCGAGTTCTCGTTCTGTTCCACCACACCATCGGCCCCGAACCGCAGGTAGGGCTCGCCCTGGTAGCCGATCACGTCCACCTCGTGGCCCGGTTCGACGATGAGGCGGACGAAACTGTCGCCGCCGATCGACTCGACGGTGATGGCCGGCGTGTCCGGCTCGACGGCCACGATGTCGGTCTGGTAGTCGGTCGGTCCGGGCGGGTCGGCGGCGGCCGGCGCCGCCGGGGCCAGGAGCGGCACGGCCACCGCAACCAGGCCGGCCAAGGTCCGTGCGGCGGCCGTCACCACTCGGCCGTCACCCCTCGACCACCGTGACCTTGACCTGCCCGCTGGGATGCACGGTGCAGACGCCCTCGTAGACCCCGGTGGAGGTGAACTCCTGGCGCAGCGTCTCGCCGGCCCGGACATAGAACGGCCCGACGATGTGGCCCCGATCGTCCTCGTTGATCAGCTCCAACACCTCACCGACCCTGACCGTGAGGTCGGCGGGCAGGATCTCCACCAGCTCCCCGGCGTCCTTGGCCGCCCCGGTCCCGGCCGGGATCAGGTAGCTGTGCTCGGCGCCGGCGGCCTCGGCCTCGACGTCGGCCACATCGAACGAGCCGTCGCCGCAGCCGGCCGGCACGGTCAGTGCCAGTGCGACGGCGATCATCGGGCTCAGCGCCCGGCGTAGAATTGCGACGGTCCGGTTCGGGGCCGACACGATCATGTCGTTACCGCCCCCTCCGGTGTCTCCCCGTCGAGCAGGCGTTCCAGGTCGGATCGGATGTCGTCGGCCGGCGTGCCGAAGGGCCAGGTCAGCAGCAGATCGCCCCCGTCGTCGATCACGTACAGCGACGCAGTGTGGTAGACCTCCTCCTCCCCGTCGATGAGGTCCTTGCCGTAGTCGGCCCCGAACACCTCGGCCGCCGACCGCAGCTCCCCGTCGTCGGTGGTGCGAACCGCGACCGAGCCGGGCACGAAGGAGCGGACGTAGGGGGCCAATACCTCAGGAGTGTCGACCTCGACATCGATGCTGATCATGGCCAGATCCACCCGCTCGGCCCCGTCGCCCATCTCGTCCAGAGCCCGACGGAGGTCGGCCAGGGTGGTGGGACACACGTCGGGGCAGCTCGTGAACCCGAAGTAGACCAGCAACAGTTCGTTGTCGTCGGCCGAGAACCGGAACGGGGTTTCCGAGCCGTCGGGCTCCACCGCCGGCAGCGAGACGTCGGCCACGTTGGGGGTGGGGGTGCGGGTGTAGCCCGAGAATGGTTCGGGTTCGGACTCCCCGCAGCCGACGATCGCCACCATGATGAGCAGGCCGAGGGCGGCCAGCGAGGCCCACAAGGAGGAAGGGCGGGCGGAATTCGACGACGTCATTGCACGTCCTTCAAGTCCTCGATGTAGGCGATGAGGGCGTCAACCTCCGACGGATCGAGATCGATCGACGGCATCGACACGGTGTAGCCGGCCACCTTGGTGGCATCGGGCTCCAGGATGGACTGACGAAGATATCCGTTGTCGGCCACGACGGCCGTACCGTCCTGGAGTTCCCTCTCGGAGCCGGCCAGGCCCTGCCATGCCGGCCCCACTCCACCCTGGCCCTGGTTGCCGTGGCAGGACTGGCAGCCCTTGGCCGCCGCCACCTCCTTGCCCCGCTCACCAGCGGCTGAGAGCGGTGGGCCGTCACTACCGCAGGCCGAGCCGAGCAGGCCGAGGGCGACGGTGGCGGCCAGCGCCGCGACCTTTGTCGATGAATCGGCTCTCCGTCCGGTCCCAGTATCGTCGCCAGGTGGCCGCCGGTGGATCACGGTGCTTCGTCACGCACCTCGATGGAGACGACCTGGCTCTCCCCGCTTTCGAATTCCAGGGTCAGATCGAAGGTCTCTTCGGTCTCCAGCGGGTCGGGCAGATCGAGCAGCATCACGTGATAGCCTCCGGGTTCCAGGCTAACGGTCTCGCCCGCCGGCAGGACCAGCCCGTCCTCCAACTCCCGCATGGTCATTGCCCCCGTCATGGCGCCTTCGGAGTCCTCCAAGCCGCCCTCGGCCATCTCGCCGTCATCCACGGCTGCGTCACCGTCATCCATGGCCATTTCGCCGTCGTCCATGGCCCCGTCTTCCGTCTCGCCCCGCATGACGGTTTCGTGGATCTCCACCGAGTCCGCCACGTCGGCGGGAACCGAGGCTGCGATCAGGCGATCCTCTACGTCGGCGGTGATGTCCATGTAGACCGCGCCGGCCGTTGACGACATCGGGCTGGTTCGGGCCCACGCTCCGGTGATCTCGAACCCGTCGTCACTTCCGCACGCCGCCAGTAACGCCGCAGCCAGGACTGCGGCCACGGTGGCCGTCATCAGCCGACGCCCTCCGGTGGCACGGCCGGTTGGGGTGGTCGTTGTCGTGTTCATCAGCATTCTCCCTGAAATCACCCGTGGTAGTACAGTCAGTAGACCGGCGGTGGCGCACCGTAGTTCCATACCATCGGACATTTAGCCCTGTGACCTTCGTCGCCATCATCAACAAGTAGGTCTCCGGGCAGGGGTGGCGACATGGGGCGGACTCCGATTCACTGGTAGTCGTGATCCGTCGTCGTTCCCATCGTCCCCGGCCGTCGGCTGTTGATACCCGGTTCGAGCAATTGGTGAACGATCATGTCGGTGCCGTGACAACCTACGCCCGTTCGGTCGCCGGCACGCCGACCATCGCCGAGGACGCGGTACAGGAAACCTTCCTACGGGCCTGGCGCTATCTCGACTCGTTTCGGGGTACCGGCAGTCGGGAGGGTTGGCTATTGCGAATCTGTCGTAACGCAATCTATGACCTGGAGGCAAGGGAGCGGCGGAGCGTGCCAGCCGACGATGTCATGGTGCTGCGGCTCGATCATGAACCGTCCGGTTCCGACGATGTGGCCGCACCGGCTGACGTGGACGAACTGGCCGGCATCCAGATGTCGGAGTTGTTGGGTCATCTCCCCGTGCTCCAGCGGGAGGTGGTGGTACTGTGCGCCATCCTGGGCTACAGCTACGAGGGGGCGGCCGAGCTGCTCGACACGCCGGTCGGCACCGTGCGATCGCGTCTCAGCCGAGCCCGTCAGTCCTTGCGCAGCCATGAGCTGGCCAGGCCCTCGGCCCGGGTGGCGTGATGGCCGAGGTCACCCCGTTCCCATCCGGTCGGAGCCGAACAAACAGCGAAACCGGTACCCACATCAACGCCGGCCTCGACGCTGACACCCTCGCCGATGAGGTCCTGATCCGGCTCCGCCACGCGCTGCCCAAACCGTCACGGTGGATTGTCGGTCCCATGCTGGTGTTGTCGCTGATCCAGGCCACTGTCGTGCTGCCGTGGCTGGTGGGCCGCGATCCGTGGCAGCTCCTCTCGTCCACCACCGATGGTCACATCACCAGGGACGGCGCCCTCGGCCTGGTGGTGGCCGTGGCCGGCCTGCTGGTGGCATGGCGATCGCGGTGGGCTCTGCCCGCCTTCCTGATGGCAACCCTGGCCGTGGTGGCACAGGCCGCAACCGGTGTCTTCGACGCAGCCGAGGCCGATCCCGGGCCGTCGCTGGCCGGAGAGCTTGTCCACATACCTTCGATTCTCATCGCCTGCCTGATCGGCTTGGTCGCTGTTCCGTTCCGGGGCTTGGCTCCGGCGGGTTCGTCAACCGGCGAGTAGGGGCACGATGCCGATATAGGCGGCCGCCAGCAGGAAACCCTCCCACCGGTCGACCCGGTTGCGGGTGGCCATGGCCCCTCCGGCCAGAACCGACACCGCCAGGGCGGCGCCGACGGCCACCACGGTGAGGTTGCGGTCCTCCACCGGACCGGGTCCGAACAGGCCGGCAAGACCGGCAACGGCCAGGGTGTTGAACAGGTTCGAGCCGAGAAGGTTGCCGACGATGAGGTCGGTCTCGCGCCGTCGGGCCGACTGGATGACGGTGACCAGTTCCGGCAGTGAGGTGCCCAGCGCCACCAGGGTGGCCCCCACGAAGCCACCGCTCAGGCCGGTTCGTTCGGCCAGATCGAGGGCGCCGTACAGCAGCAGTTGGGCTCCGGCGATGGTTCCGATCAGACCGAGCACGGTTCGGGTCACCTCGGTCGACATCGAGTGATCGGTGGCATCGGCGAACTCCACGGCCTCCGAGGCCAGGGCATCGGACCCGTTGGCCGAGCGGGCCAGTACCCACCACAACACGACGATCATGGTCGCCACCAGCGCCGCCCCCTCCCAGCGGTTCAGGCCGCCCTGGACCAACACGGCGAAGATGGCCATGGCACCAACCGTCAGCGGGACCTCGCGGCGGACCGTGGCCGAGTCGATGGCGATCGGCACGATGACGGCGCCGACACCGAGCAGCAACGACAGGTTTGCGATGTTGGAGCCGACGATGTTGCCCACGGCCACGTCGGTGTCGCCGCCGACGGCGGCCACCACCGACACCAGCAGTTCGGGGCAGCTGGTTCCGAAGCCGACGATGACGACGCCGACCACGAGTGCCGGGATGTTCCGGATCAGAGCGACCCGGGCCGCTCCGATGACGAGCTGGTCGGCGGCGTAGGCCAGAAGCCCCACGCCGGCCGCCAACGCCAACAGGGTGACAAACACGGCACCTTCTCAGAGAGGTTGGGCTGCCGTGGCGAATGGCGAGGCAGCGGTGGCTCAATGCTAATGGCCGTCCACCGGTTTCGGTTCCTTCGGTGGTATCGATGCCCGCGCCGGGCCGGTCGCCGGCCGGTGGCGAACCCAAGGACCTGTGCTCGGTGTCACTTGGGGAACAATATGGTTGGTTCGTCGGTTGTACGGACTATGGCTACCACGACCCTGACCATGAACAACTTCGAGGAAACCATTGTCCAGGACGGTCTGGTGTTGATCGACTTCTGGGCCGAATGGTGCGGTCCGTGCAAGGTTTTCGGTCCGATCTTCGACGCGGCGTCCGAAGAACACGACGACGCCGTGTTCGCCAAGGTCGACACCGAGGAGGAGCAGGCTCTCAGCGGCGCCCTGGGCATCATGTCCATCCCCACCCTCATGGTGTTCCGGGATGGCATCCCCCTCTTCTCCCAGCCCGGCGCCCTGCCGGCCCACGTGCTGGAAGACCTGATCTCCCAGGCCAAGGCGCTCGACATGGACGAGGTTCGGGCCGAGGTCGAAGCCCGTCGAGCCGAAGCCGCCGAGCAGGAGTAGTTCCCCCCGACGGCGATGGTCCGCTGTCAGAGCCTTCGTCTAGATTCTGATTGTGGCCTTGGTCGAACAGCTGTCCCTCGACCCTCTCGACGCCGGGTTTGCTTCGGCCGTCTCCGTCCGCCATGACCTCGTACCCGGGGTCGAGCTGCATCCGGCCGTGGCCCGATGGTTCGAACACCGCTTCCCGGCCGGGGCCACCCCGCCCCAGGTCGAGGGCTGGCCCCACATCGCCGCCGGGGCCAACACGCTGATCGCCGCCCCGACCGGTTCGGGCAAGACCCTGGCCGGGTTCCTGATGGCCATCAACCGGTTCTATCTCGACCATGCCGCCGGCCGGGCCGTGGACGGTACGAGGGTGGTCTATGTCTCGCCCCTCAAGGCCCTGGCCGTCGACATCGCCGAGAACCTGGAGCGGCCCCTGGCCGAGATCGCCGAGACGGCACGGGCCATGGGTCTGACGGCCCCCGAGCTCACCATCGCCGTTCGCACCGGCGACACGCCCTCCGGCGAGCGCCAATCCATGGTGCGGCGGCCCCGCAGCTTCGTGGTCACCACGCCGGAGTCGCTGTACCTGCTGGTCACGGCGGCCCGGAGCCGCGAGATGCTGCGCACGGTCGAGACGGTGATCGTCGATGAAATCCACGCCATGGCCCGGGACAAACGGGGCTCACACCTGTCGCTGACGCTGGAACGGCTCGACCATGTGTGCCGCTCGGTGCCGGGCGAAGCCGGCGGCGGCCGGTCCCCGGTGCGCATTGGATTGTCGGCAACCCAGCGTCCCATCGAGACCGTGGCCCGACTCCTGGTTGGTGTCGACCGGTCGTGTCGGGTGGTCGACACCGGGCATCAGCGGGCCCTGGACCTGGCCATCGAATTGCCCGACGCCGAGCTGGAGGCGGTGGCGTCGCATGCCCAGATGGGTCAGGTGCTGGATCACATCGCCGAGCTGGTGGCCCAGCACCGCACCACTCTGGTCTTCGTCAACACCCGGAGCCTGGCCGAGCGGCTGGCCCACGAGCTGGGGGAGCGGCTGGCCGAGGCCCATCATCGGGGTGGCTGCCCCGACGAGGACTGCGACGGCGAGGCCTGTCCCCACGCCGAGCATGGCCGAGACCTGGTGGCCGCCCATCACGGCAGCCTGAGCAAGGACCGCCGCCATCGGGTGGAGCGGCGATTGCGGGCCGGTGAGCTCAAGGCGCTGGTGGCCACCGCCTCGCTGGAGCTCGGAATCGACGTCGGTCCGGTCGAGCTGGTGTGCCAGCTCGGTTCGCCCCGATCCATCGCCACCTTCCTGCAGCGGGTCGGTCGGTCCAACCACACCCGCCACGGCACACCGCGAGGCCGGCTCTACCCGCTGACCAGGGACGAGCTGATCGAGTGCACGGCTCTGCTCACCGCGGTGCGGGCCGGTCGGCTCGATGTGCTGCAACCGCCGGCGGCCCCGCTCGACATCCTGGCCCAGCAGATCGTGGCCGAAACCGGTGCCGAGGAGTGGGCCACCGAAGGCCTGTATCGGCTGGTCACCCGGGCCGCCCCCTACGCCGATCTCGACCGTGCCGAGTTCGATCGCATCGTGGAGCTGGTGAGCGAAGGGATCATGACCGGTCGGGGCCGGCGGGCGGCCTGGGTTCACCACGACGGTGTCAACGGCGAGCTGCGGGGCCGCCGGGGAGCCCGCTTCGTGGCTCTCACCTCGGGCGGCGCCATTCCCGAGATCTACGACATGAGGGTGGTGGCCGAACCGGACGAGACGTTCATCGGCACCGTGACCGAGGACTGGGCCATCGAGTCGGCGGCCGGCGACATCTTCCTGCTCGGCACCCACTCGTGGAAGATCCGTCAGGTGGCCGGTGGCGTGGTCCGCGTGCTGGATGCCGGCGACGCCCCACCGACCGTGCCGTTCTGGACCGGCGAGGCCCCGGCCCGAACCGCCGAACTGTCGGACGAGGTGTCCCGGCTGCGGGGGGAGGTCGATCGCTTCGTGGCCACCGGTGATCACGCCGGCGCCGTTCGGTGGTTGGTCGAGGTCTCGGGCGTTCCCGACGATGCGGCCGGGCTGATCGTCACCTATCTGGCCACGGCCCGGACCACGCTTGGTGTGATCCCGACCGGCCGCTGCCTGGTCATGGAGCGCTTCTTCGACGACGCCGACGGCATGCAGCTGGTCATTCATTCGCCTCTCGGTGGTCGCATCAACCGGGCCATGGGGTATGCCCTGCGCAAGAAGTTCTGTGTCGGGTTCAATTTCGAACTTCAGGCCGCCGCCTCCGACGACGCCGTGGTCATCTCCCTCGGTCCCCACCACTCGTTTCCTCTCACCGATGTCCGGCATTTCCTGCGCCCCGACAACATTCGTGAGACCCTGACCCAGGCCGTGCTCGATCAGCCGGCCTTCCAGTCCCGGTGGCGGTGGAACCTGAACCGGGCCCTCATCGTGCTCCGGATGCGCAACGGCAAGCGAAACCCTCCTCCCATCCAGCGCATGGAAAGCGACGATCTGCTGGCCGCCCTGTTCCCCGATGCCGCCGCCTGTCAGGAGAACGTGACCGGGCCGGCCGCCATTCCCGACCACCCGCTGGTGGCCCAGACCATCCATGACACCCTGACCGAGGGCATGGATGTCGATGGCTTGATCGAGCTGTGGCGGGCCCTGGGTGAGGGCCGGGTCGAGATGCGGTGCGTCGACTCGGCCGAGCCGTCGGTACTGAGCCACGAGATTCTGACCGCCCGGCCCTACGCCTTTCTCGACGACGGCGAGGCCGGGGAGCGGCGGACCAGGGCCGCCCCCATCCGCCGGGGTCTACCGGTGGATCCCGACGACATGGCGGCCTTGAATCCCGATGCCGTCGCCGAGGTTCGTGCCGAGCTGGCCCCCGATCCCCGAACCGCCGACGACCTCCATGATCTGCTCCGGGACGTGGTGTTGTTGGCGGCCCGGCCCGAGTGGCAGCCGCTGATGGACGAGCTGGTGGCCCGCGGTCGGGCCGAGGCGTCGGCCGATGGTGGGGGGCGATGGTTCGCCGCCGAGTCGTCACCGCGGGTGGAGGCCCTCCTCGGCGGCCGGCCGGTCGGGGAGGTGACGCCGGAGCTGGCCGCCGCCGACCTGATTCGCGGCCACCTCGAGCTGCACTCGCCGACCACGGCCGACCAGCTGGTGGCCGTCACCGGTGTCTCCTCCACCCTGGTCCAGGTCGGCCTGGCCACGCTGGAGAACGAGGGCTCGGCCATCCAGGGTCGGTTCACCGAGGCGGCCCGTCGGAAGGGTGACGGCAGCGCTGCCCAGTGGTGCTCCCGGCGACTGCTGGCTCGCATGCATCGACGATCCCGGGCCTCCCGGCGCCGGGCCATCGATGCGATCACCCCCGAGCAGTTCGTACGGTTCCTGACCCGATGGCAGCATGTGGCCCCCGGTTCCCAGGCCATGGGACCTGCGGGGCTGCAGCAGGTGATCGAGCAGCTCCAGGGCTGGGAAGCAGCGGCCGCGGCCTGGGAGCCGTACATCCTGGCGGCGCGAATACGGAACTATCAACTGCCGTGGATGGACCGGCTCTGCCACGACGGCGAGATCCAGTGGCTGCGGCTTCGTCCTCGACTCTCGGCCGTCGACAGCGGCGATGCCCCGGAGCCTTCCAACCCCCGGGGTGCCGGCATGTCCAAGGCCACGCCGGTCAGTGTGGTCTGTCGCCCTGATCTGCCGTGGCTGCTGGCGGCGACCCGGGGTGACGGGGTTGCCGCCGTGCCCGATGTCGGAGCGGTGGCCGAGATTGCCGCCGTGCTGACCGAGCACGGACCTCGGTTCCTGACCGAACTGGCCGCCGATACCGGCCGACTGCTCACCGATGTGGAGAAGGCCCTGTGGGATGGTGTGGGCCGGGGGCTGTTCACCGCCGACGGGTTCGATGCGGTGCGCAACCTGACCGCCGGCGCCGCCGCCCAACGCCAAGCCGCCCGCCGCATGAGGGCGGTATCCAAGCTGCGGCGCAGCGGGGTCCGGGCCGCCCACGCCGCCGGCCGGTGGTCGCAGGTGCCGGAGGTATCGCCGGTGGAGGATCGGGACGAACTGGCCGAGGCGGTGGTCGATCAGCTCCTCCAGCGGTGGGGTGTGATCTTCTACGATCTGGCCGCCCACGAGAATCTGGCCCTGCCGTGGCGTGAGCTGCAGTGGGCTTTGCGCCGGCTGGAGGATCGGGGACTGGTGCTCGGTGGGCGGTTCGTCAACGGCTTCAGCGGTGAGCAGTTCGCCCTGCCCGAAGCGGTGGAGGCCATCAAGCTCACCGTCCGGGCTTCGCCCTCGTCGGCCTCGGGCGGCGGCCCCGGCACTACCGGCCCCGGCACGGTCACCGTGTGCGGTTCCGACCCCCTCAACCTGACCGGCGTCATCCTGCCCGGTCCACGCATCCCGGCTCGCCGCACCGAGCGGGTCACGGTGCCGTGCTGACGCGCCTGCCTCCGTCGGGTCGGTCCCGAGGCCGTGGGGGTCGCCCACGCTGAACGCCCAATCGTCGTGTGCGTCGGTGCCCCACAGATTGACGTGGGCGCCCCGCCGCTCGGACGGTCGAGTCATTGTTCAGACTCGCAGCGAATTGTCGTTGCGCCTGGCCGGGGCACATCGCACGACCGTCGATCCGCCGCCCGGCCCTGTCGCCTACTGCCCTCGTGTCCGAGTATCTCGCTGCACGGTCACGGTGAGTGGTGACAACAACTGCGAATCGGGTCGCGCTAATTCGCTACGAGTCTGAACACCTACCGTGTGCTGCGACGGCTCCGCCGTCGCCGAAAGCGTCAGCTACCGCTTCTGCGGTCGGGCGACTCGCACCAGCTCCCGATGTCGTCGGGCTCGACCCTTGATCCACGCCTTGGTTGATCGAGGCATCGTGCCCGCCGCATAGACACCGCGCCGCACCTTCCTCACCCTTCCCTTGGCCACCTGCCATCGGAGCGTGTCCGAGATGACCTTGTTGGCCGAGGAACCGAGCACGAACCCATGCCCGGTCAAGGCTGCAATCAGCTCGGGGATGGTCATGGCTCGCCCGGTACCGGTCAGCTCGGCCACCAGAAGGTAGCGCAGCTGCCTGGCCGACACCAGCTCGGGTCGAGCCACCGACGAAGCCGACAGGGCGTAGAAACCGGAGCTCGGATCCGAGTCGACCCTCCGATCACCGGCCGGCCCCTGGCCCGCCGTCTCGTCGACGCCCGCCGTGTTCACCCGCTCCTTCGCCATTCATCCATTGTCCCACCTCGGAGTGACAACCGAGTCGGCCTCAACCCTGCCAGCGGGACTGACCGAGCTTGTAGCCGACACCCCGAACGGTGGAGATCAGCGAGCTGTGTTCCTCGCCCAGCTTGGCCCGCAGCCGTCGTACGTGAACATCGACGGTGCGGGCCCCGCCGTAGTATTCGTAGCCCCAGACCCGATTGAGCAGGGTCTCCCGGGTGAACACCTGACCGGGGCTGGCGGCCAGGAACCGCAACAGCTCGTACTCCATGAACGTCAGATCGAGGGAGCGGCCGTCGAGCATGGCCTGGTAGGTCTCGACATTGAGCGACAGAGGCCCATAGGTCACCAACTCGGATCGCGCACCCTTACCCGCCTTGGCCAGCAGGTGGTCGACCCGGACCCGGAGCTCCTCAGGATGGAACGGAGTGATGATGAAGTCGTCGAACGAGTCGTCGCGGCCCTGCAGCTGGTCGAGCTGGCTGCCACCGACCAGCACCAGCACCGGGGTGCGTTCGTCGATGACGGCGCCGCAGACCCGCCACGCCTGCTCGGGATTGTGGTCGAGTGCGACCAGCACCGCCTCCCACTCCCGATCGTCACCCTCGGCCTCCTCGGCCGAGGCCACCGCCTTCCAGCGGTAGCCGTCCAGGTCGAAGAACTTGACCAACTCCGGGGGGGGAGGGTCGGGGTGGACGGCGAACAACCCGGGGTGGGCGTCGGCGTTCATGATCGTTCGATCACCATGACGGATAGTACCGTTCCAGCTCCCACTGCGAGACGTGGCTCTTGTAGCTGCTCCACTCGCTTCGCTTGTTGCGCAGGAACCACTCGAAGATGTGCTCACCAAGGGCATCGAATACCAGCTTGGACTGCTCCATCTCGTCCAGGGCCTCCGACAGCGATCGAGGCAGCGGTGCGACGCCGAGACGGGCCGCCTCGTCGCTGCTCAACTCGAACAGGTTCTGGGCGATGGCCTCGGGCAGTTCGTAGTTGCCCTCTATCCCGGCCCGGCCGGCGGCAAGGATGACGGCGAAGGCCAGGTACGGGTTGCAGGCCGGGTCGGGGGCACGATACTCGATTCGGCTCGACGAGATCTTGCCAGGCTTGGTCAGCGGCACCCGGATCAGGGCCGATCTGTTGTTCTTGGCCCACGAAATCCAGCTCGGGGCCTCATAGCCCACCACGAGACGTTTGTAGGAGTTCACCAGCTGGTTGGTGACGGCCGTGATCTCCCGGGCGTGGACAAGGAGGCCGGCCATGAACTTCTGGCCCACCGGGGAGAGGATCTGATCGGTGCCGGGCTCGGGGTGGAAGGCGTTCTCGTCATTGCGGAACAGGGACAGGTGAAGATGCATGCCCGAGCCCTGTATGCCTTCCAGGGGCTTGGGCATGAACGAGGCGAAACGACCCTGCTCCAGCGCCAGCTCGCGGACCACCAACCGGAAGGTCATGACCTGGTCGGCCATGGTCAGGGCATCGGTGTAGCGCAGGTCGATCTCGTGCTGGGACGGCGAGTCCTCGTGGAACGAGTATTCCACCGGAATGCCCATGGTCTCCAGCACCGACAGGGTCCGGCGCCGGAGATCGGAGGCCACGTCGCTGGTGGTCAGGTCGAAGTACGACCCCGAATCGAGGGGCGTGGGCGGGTTCGACGGATTGCCGTCGGCGAAATAGAAGAACTCCATTTCGGGGGCCACGAAGAACGAATAGCCGGCGCTGTGGGCGGCATCCAGGTTGCGGCGCAGCACGTAGCGGGGATCGCCGTCGAATGGTTCGCCACCGGGCATATGGATATCGCAGAACATGCGGGCGGTGGTGCCGGCATCGGTCCAGGGTAGCATCTCGAACGTTGACGGATCGGGCTTGGCCAGCACGTCGGATTCCTGAATCCGGCTGAAGCCGTCGATGGCCGACCCGTCGAAGTGCACGCCCTCCTCGAATGCCGTTTCGAGCTCGATGGGGGAGATGGCGACCGACTTGAGTTGGCCGACGACGTCGGTAAACCACAGACGGATGAGCTTGACATTGCGCTCCTCGGCGGTGCGCAACACGTATTCGTACTGGCGATCCACACTCCGATTGTTAACACCGTCTGGTGGAAAAGGCACCTTGAGGGCGCCCCCCGCCGACGGATTCACATTCCGTTAACATTCAGACATTGTCACCCGGGGTCCGAGCCGGTTAAGTGTTAGACATGACCTATCAGGCAGAATACATCTGGATCGACGGCAACGAGCCGACCGCCGAGATGCGCTCCAAGACCAAGATCTTGGCCGACGGTGATGAGCCCGGCATCTGGGGATTCGACGGCTCCAGCACCAATCAGGCCACGGGCGACAACTCTGACGTCGTCCTGCTCCCGCGGTTCCAGTGCCCGGACCCGATCCGCGGCGGCAACAACATTCTGGTGCTGTGTGAGACCGCACTGCCCGACACATTGGAACCGCACCCCACCAACACCCGGGCCCGCGCCGTCGAGGTGCACGAGAGGTACAAGGGACACGAGCCCCTTTTCGGTATGGAGCAGGAGTACACCATGCTCGATCCCGTCACCGGCTGGCCCGCCGGTTTCCCGGAGCACGGCTACCCCCGTCCCCAGGGGCCCTACTACTGCGGTGTCGGTGCCGTCAAGATCACCGGGCGGGACATCGTCGAAGATCACATGAAGCTGTGCATGCACGCCGGTTTGGCCATCTCCGGCATCAACGCCGAGGTGATGCCCGGCCAGTGGGAGTTCCAGATCGGCCCGGTCGACACCGTCACCGTGGCCGACCACATCTGGATGGCCCGCTACCTCATGTACCGGCTGGGTGAGCAGCACCATCTGGAGATCTCACTCGAGGCTAAGCCCATGCCCGGCGACTGGAATGGCGCCGGCATGCACACCAACTTCTCCACCAAGGAGATGCGGGAGAACTACGACGCCGTCATCGCCGCCGCCGAGGCCCTGGGCGCCCCGGGCAAGCCCGAGGAGCACCTGGCCGGCTACGGCATCGGCATCGAGGAGCGTCTTACCGGTGAGCACGAGACCCAGCGCTTCGACCAGTTCAGCTATGGCGTCTCCGACCGTGGTGCCTCCGTCCGCATTCCGTGGCAGGTCGCTCAGGACAAGAAGGGCTACATCGAGGATCGCCGGCCCAACGCCAACGCAGATCCCTATGTGGTCGCGGCCCTGATGACCGAGACCGTCTGCGCCGCACTGGAGAAGTAGCTGCCGTAGCGTCGCCGCCCTCGGTTTCCCGACCGCCGGGGTCGTGGCAAGCCGAGACGAGAATCGAGTAGGAACACAGCCTCCCACCGGGGGAACGTGACGCCCCTTTCGGGGGCGTGCGTTCCCCCGGCCAGTTCCTAGCGATAATTGGTGAGGGGCTCGTAGCCCGGCACCTGATGATGAGGGGTGTCGAGGTAGATCTTCGCCTCGGGGTTGCCGCCGAAGCGACCGTGACTCCAACGGACCTCGACGTGTCCGTCGACCGACACCGTCTCGTGCCCCACCCGATCCCGAACCTCGATGCGCCATCTCACCACCGGTTGGCCCACGGCGTCACCCCAGGCGTCGAAGGTGGTGAGTTCGAACCGCTGGCGGAAGTCCCACGGTGTGTCGACGCGGTACGACAGTGGCGTGCCATCGGACGCTGCGCCGAGCACGAAGTAGGGGGCGGGTGCGAAACGCAACAATCGCCACACCATCTCCTCCCTGGCCTTTTTCGACCGCAGCCGCTCCTTCCACCGTTTGGCCGACTGATCCGACACGTCGGCCGCCATCCACCGGTAGGCGTCCTCGGCTTCGGCCGACGGCCACGACCCCCGCAGCACGGGCTTGATGGCCTTGCGATGCTCGGTCGTCAACATGGCCGGGTCGTCCGGCAGCTCGATGGTCACGTCGGCCTTCAGAGCTCGACGACACGCCGACCACAGATCAAGGGTGGCCGCCGGAGCCACGGTCTGGTACCAGTCGTCGGTCGTCGCCGCCCGCCGTTCGGTGAGCAGCCGCTCGAACAGGTAGGACGGTCCGGCGTTCATCAGGATGTCCGAGCCGTATTTGCAGCTGATCAAGTAGACGTGGTCGACTCGGAGGTCGGCCGGGATCTGCTCGTAGGCCGGCGGTTTGTGAGGTCCCTTCCACTCCAGCACCCAGGGTGGCCGACCCCTCAGCCCCTGGTCGGCGAAGGCGAAGCGCTGCCCGTTGGACCACGCCGTGTCGAACTCAACCCGATGCCGTCCGTCGAGCCGGGCGTCGATCAGCCGGTTGAAGTGGTCTTCGGTCACGTGGGTCATGAGCCGGGGACGGACTCCGAGCGCATGGTCGAGCTGGCGGTAGCCCAACATGGCCAAGCCGGTCACGATCTCGGTGATCTCGGTGCGGATGGTGGCCATGGGTCGCTCAGCGGTCGGGCTCGAAGCCGGCCTTCCGCAGATCGGGCACCGACCAGAAGCCCGGCACCGGCTCGCCCCGACCGTGTCCGTAGGCGGCCACTCGTGCCAGGCCGTCGGGATCGGTAAGGGCCACGACGTCGAACAGACTGGAGGGCCCGACCGACTGCAGCAGGCGGCGGTTCTCGGTGCCGGCATCGGGAACCGCCGGGGTCAGCACCAGTAACGGTCGAGGGTCGTCGATGGCCTGGAGCACATGAGCCTGGGCCAAGGTCTTCCAAACCGCCTCGACCCGGGTCAATCCCGGCCGGGACGAGACAAAGCCGCCGGCCACGTCGACGTAGAACTCGCGGCGGGGTCGACCGGTGCCCCGGCCACCGCCGCTTGCCACCAGGAAGGGAAAGGCGACACCCGGGGCGACCCTGGCCCTGGATTTGCGTCCATCCCCCTTGACGATCCGGAATCCGGCCTGTTCCAGGATTCGAACGGCCAGTTGCATGACCCCCAAGCCGTCGTCGGTCAACTCCGGTGCCTGGAGGCGGGGTTCGACCTCATCCAGCCGGTCCCGGGCCACGGCCACGTAGTCGGGGTCGATGTCGTAGCCCACGGGTATCCGGCCGGTATGGGCGGCGGCCACCAGAGTGGTACCCGACCCCATGAACGGATCGAGCACGACGTCACCCTCGTATGTGTACAGATCGATGAGCCGGAGGGGAAGGTCGACGGGAAAAGGGGCCGGGTGGCCCACCCGGCGAGCACTCTCCGACGGCAGTTCCCACACGTCGACGGTGGCGGCCAGGAATTCGTCGTTGGTGATGGTGGAGCGCCACGGCAGCCCCTGCTCCCGCCGTTCCGCAGCCGGCAGGGCACGATCGAAGCGACCTTTGCTGGCCACGATGACCCGTTCGGTCGTGTCCCGTAGCACCGGGTTGGCGGGACTGCGGAACGAACCCCAGGCGCAGGAGCCGCTGGTGCTCTTACCCTTCTGCCACAGGATCTCGCCCCGCAACAGCAGGCCCAACTCCTCCAGGATGGCCACGATGTCGGCCGACAGACTGCGGTAGGGTTTGCGGCCGAGGTTGGCCACGTTGACAGCAATCCGACCGCCGGGCTCGAGTACCCGACGACATTCGGTGAACACCTCATGTAGTAGCAGCAGGAACTCGGCGTAGGTCTCCGGAACCTCCCTGTCACCGGCCTTGGCCGAGCGGATGACGACGTCCTCATAGTCTTTGCCCACGAAGTATGGAGGTGAGGTGACGACGAGAGCCACCGAGTTGTCGGGCAGTTCGGCCATCTTCCTGGCGTCACCGGCGATGCAGGGCGAATCGAGCTCGGGAAGGGGATGAATGGTCTCGTCGTTGCTCAGATCGGGGGGAGTGAACCGGGCATAGAACGGCGACGAGTCATGGCTCTCCCGCTTGCCGACGCCAAAGCTCGACGTGGTCGTTCCCCGACTGCTCACACCGTCAACTCTAGGTGACCGCACTGACAGTCGCGAGTGAGGGGCCGGACGCTCGGGCTTTATCCCCGCTTTCATGCTCGAGCCCTATAACAGTCATCACGAGCTCCTAACAATCGGGTCCGATCATGAAATCAACCCCCGATGAACAGGAGTGAGAAAATCATGAGCAACCCCCAACCCTCAACCCACGGCCACGGTCCGAACCCGGACCAGGCAACCGATCGGCAGTCGAGTTGGCGCCGCTATGCCGTTCCCGCCGCCCTTGTGGCCGGTGGCGTGACGGTGGGTTCCGTCTTCGCCCCGATCGGCTTTGCCTCGGCCCAGGAAGACGGTGACGATCAAGCCGATCGGACTGCCGAAACCGATCACGATGAAGGTGACTGGGGGCGCGGTCACGGACGGCGCGGTCTCCAGGGACATCCTGCCCGAGGCGCCGAGCTCGAGGTGCTGACCGAGACGCTCGGTCTCGATGCCGGTGAGCTTCGGGCCGCATTGGCCGAGGGTAGGAGCCTGGCCGACATTGCCGCCGAGCAGGGCGTGGCCGTCGAAGATCTCTCGGCCGCCCTGGCGGCCGAGGCCGAGGAGCGGATCGATGACGCCGTGGCCGATGGAATGCTCGACGCCGAGCGGGCCGAGGACATGAAGGCCAACCTGGCCGAGCGGATCGGCGACAATATCAACCGAATCCCGAGTGAGCGGGCCGAAGGGCAGTTCGGTCCCGGCGAGGGTCGTCGAGGTCCCGGCGGTCTGTTCGGTGACCGGGCCGAAATGGGTGCCGAGTTGGCCGAGTTCCTCGGCCTGAGCACCGATGAACTGCGGGAGGCCTTCGCCGATGGTCGGAGTCTGGCCGATGTGGCCGAAGGGCAGGACGTTTCCGAAGAGGCCCTGGTCGAGTTCCTGCTGGGCCGGCTCGAGGAACGCCTGGACCAGGCGGTCGAGGACGAGAAGATCGATGCCGAACGGGCCGAGCAGATGCTGGAGAACGCCGAGGAGCGAATCCAGGACCATGTCGACGACGTTCCCGGAGACCATGAGCACCATGGTCGTCGAGGCCACGGCCGCCACGGCGGTTTCAAGGGCTTCGACAGCGGCGGATCCGACAACGACACCCCCGACGCAGGAGTGACAAACAACACATCATTCCAGGCATAAACAATACGCCTATTGGGTTAATTACAGATGAGCAGGTCCGGCTGGCAAAACCGGCAAGCGGCCTCCAACTCAAACCCTTCACAGAACTAGTATCGCAGGCACCCTTCCCTCCAAACCTGCGGTGCTGCATCCACTGGGATCTCCCTACGCCCCCACCCTCGATCCAGTGGACGCAAGCGGCCCCGTCTCTCTGACGGGGCCGCTTAGTGTTCACGGCGCCGGAGTTCGGCAGTGGGCCGGATCGACCGGCAGTTGTCGTTGGATCCCTCCTGCCGACCGGTGGTTCTGCCCACTCGAGAGAAACATCGACAAGCATCGACTACGGTCGGGGCTGGCACCAACACACCATCCCGGGTGAGCGGGAAGGGGCAGGTTGATGGATCTTTCCGATACAGGACGGGCTGTGTCGACGACAACCGACGGCAACAACGACGACGAGCTCGGCCAGGTCATGGCCGTCATCGTCGGACTCCGCGAACTGAGAGATCGGGGATTCGACCATCAGGAGATCGCTCGCCGCATCGCCGTCGATCATCCTCGGACTCCCGGAGGTGGTACCTGGTCGGCTGCCACCGTAAGGCAGGTGCTTCGTGTCGCCGACACCTCCGAGATCGAACATCGCCGTGCGGTCGGTGCCGATCGCACGGCCGAGCCGTCGCCGTCGAGGCATCGTACTTCCCCGCCGGTCAGCCCCCAACGCGTGGTTGCAGCCCACCATCCTCCGCCGGTCAAGGTCGAGCACAGCCGCTCGGTGGACGAATTCGACACGTCCCCCCACGCCCGATCCCGGGCCAACACCCCGCAACCCTCGTTCGCACCAACCGCCGTCTCCCGTTCGATCCATCCGTCGATGTCTCCCGAGCGCCCGTACCCGACGGCTTCATCGGTTGCGGCCGAGCCCGACCCGCCCTGGTCCAGCGTGTCCGATGTCGTAGTCGCAGGCGATCAGCAGCCCACCGCCGCATCGAGGAGCTGGCTCGGCGTCGCCGTTGGTCTGGTGGCTCTTCTCTCAGCGGCGGGGATCTTGTCCTACCTCGTGTCCGGTTCATTCGACCTGACGGTTACCGAGCCCGGCGGTTCCGGCCGGGACGTTTCCGACGAGGAACGCACTGCGGCCAGCCAGGCCCTGCTGTCGGAGGTGGCCGACGGAGCCGAGTTATCGGGCGATGCCCAAGTGTCGGGCGGTGGACAGCCGCTGGGCTCGACCATCGCTGCCGGCGGCGCCGACCCGGCCGACGGCGGGGCCGAACCGGGAAGCCGGCGGCCGCTGATTGTCACCATCGACGATCTACCCGAGGGTGACCCGGCCGACATGCTGAGCATCCGGGTCGAAGGCGACGACGGTAACGGCGGCGAGGGCGGTGCGCCACCGGCGACCGCCACCATCCGCAGCGATGGCAGACTCCACGTCGAGGGTGCCTTTCCCACCCGGGCAGCGGCTGATGCCTTCGTGGTCCAGGCATCACGAATCTTCGGGGCCGAGGCACTGGTCGAGTCGTACACCGTCGATCCTGCGGCCCCGCAGCCTACGGTCTCGGACGTCGCCCTGGACAAACCGGTGTTGTTCGAACCGGGTTCCACCCGGATCCATCCCGAGTACATCCCGTTCCTGGAAGCCTGTGCCGGAGTACTGGAAGCCAACTCGTACATCGTGATGTCGGTCTCGGCCTACACCGATTCATCGGGGGACGAGCAGTTCAATCTGGAGCTCTCCCGGCAGCGGGCCCAGGTCATCGTCGACTTCTACCGGAGCCTCGATATCGCCGACGACCAGCTCATCGGTGCAGGGTTCGGTGAAGCGGCACCGGTGGCCGACAACACCAGCCCGCAGGGGCGGGAACAGAATCGGCGAGCCATGCTGCAGTTGCTCAACATCATGGACGATCAGGGTTGACCCTGCGGTCTCGCCTCATTTCATTCATGATCGAGTGTTTCAGTTCCCACGACCCTGCGCTCAACGACACGTGGTACACGTGGGGATTGACGATGCGGCGCACACCGACGTCGAGCCGGGCCAGATCGTCGGCGCGGCGTCCTCGAGCCTCCACCACCGCCTCGTGCTCGTCGGCCGGAATCCACGGGTCGAACGGTTCCAGCAGCTCCTCCCGGCCACCGATCCGCTCGGCCGGAAGCCGACGCATCACGCCCTCCGCCGATGGGTGATACAGCATCAACGGATCGGTCAGCTCCTCGTCGGCCTGGGCCAGCAGATCGGCGGTGGCGGTGCCCCGCCGGCTGTAGATGCGAACCACCCGCTTTCGGCCGGGGTTGATGACCTTGGCCGGCGTGTCACTCAGCTTGATGGCCGGCTCCCACGAGCCCTTGTCCTCGATCGCCACCAGCTTGCAGACACCATCCAGGCTGGGGTCGCCCTCGCTCGTCGCCATTCTCGTTCCACAGCCATACATGAGCCGGCCCATGACATGCTCGGCATCCTGACCGTACTGGGGAGCCTCGACCGCGATCTGGTTCAGGATCTGCCAGATCGTGATCTCGTCCAGGCTCGACGACAGCACGATGGTGACCTCGGGAAACCCGGCCTCGTCCAGCATCTGCGACGACTTGACCGCCAGGTGGGCCAGGTCACCGGAGTCGAGCCGGATACCAATCGGCTGGTGGCCCTTGGCCCGAAGCTCGGAAAATACGGTGATGGCGTTGGGTACCCCGGAGCCGAGGGTGTTGATGGTGTCGACCAGCAACAGGCACTCGTCGGGATAGATGTCGGCGTAGGCCCGGAACGCGCCCAGCTCCCCGTCACCCAGGGCCATGAACACCTGGACCATGGAGTGGGCGTGGGTGCCGGACGGGGTGAAGCCCAGGGCGTGGGCCAGGCCGGCGTTGGAGGTGCCGGTTGCTCCCCCGACCAGGGAAGCCCGGCTGGCGGCGGTGGCTCCCCGCTCCGGGGCTCGTCGCATGCCGAACTCGAGCACGCTGCCGCCGGCGGCCGCCTCCACCACCCGGGATGCCTTGGTGGCGATCAGGGTCTGGAAGTTGAGGTGGTTGAGGAGGGAGGTCTCGATCAGCTGGGCCAGGGCCAGGGGTCCCTCGACCACGGTCAGGGGCACGTTGGGATGGACCACACGGCCCTCGGGAATGGCCTCGAATCGCAAGCTGGAGAAATCACCGACGTCGGCCAGCCAACCCAGAAAGTCGTCGCCGAAGATGGGTTCGCCGTGATGATTGTGATGGGATCGGAGCTTGTCGAGCGAGGCGTCGTCGAAGCGAACGGTGCGGATCCAATCGGCCAGCCAGGCAGCCCCGGCATTGATGCAGTAGCCGGCTTGGTGGCGCCCATAGTCGGGGTAGCGGCGGAAGAAGTGCTCGAACCGGGCGGGGCGCTCAGCCATACCGGTGCGGTAGTAGAGCTGGGCCATGGTCAGCTGGTACTGGTCGGTGTAGAGCACGCCCTCGGCTAGCTTGCGATCCATGGATGCAGCCTATGGTGTGACGCCATCCCTCAGCCCGGGTTCCGTGGCGTGCTCTGGTCACGGTCGGACCCGCAGGTCGTAGAATTCAGAGTATGAGCACCGATGTCGCTACAGCCGCCGACACGTCGAGCAACGGCGGGGCCGAGGCCTTGATCGTGGTCGACATGCAGAACGACTTCGCCGACCCCGAGGGCAGCCTGTACGTGAAGGGCGCCGACCGGGTTATCGCCAACGTCAACCGGGAGATCCTGAAGGCCACCGCCGACGGTCGTTATGTGGTGTACACCCAGGACTGGCATCCCGAGACCACGCCCCATTTCCAGAAGGACGGCGGCGTGTGGCCGGTCCATTGTGTAGCCGAGAGCTGGGGTGCCGACTTCCATCCCAGAGTGGTGGTGGCCGGTCCTTCGGTCCACAAGGGGGTCGACGGCAACGACGGCTACTCCGGGTTCACCACCCGCGATCCGCAGACCGGCGAGCAGTCGTCGACCGAACTCCATGAGCTGTTGCAGAATCGGGGTGTGACCGCGGTGAAGGTGTGCGGCCTGGCCCTTGACTATTGCGTGAAGGAGACGGCGGCCGACGCCATTCGCCTGGGCTATGGCGTCACGGTGGTCGGCGACGCCACGGCGGCTGTCGAGTTGAATCCCGGCGATGGCGAGGCCGCAGCCAAGGAACTGGCGGCGGCCGGGGTGGAGCTCGAGTAGTTCGGGCCCCGATGGCCGCTCGTGATCCGACGCGAGTAGCATGACTGGGTCCTTACTGGGCAAAGACACCTAAGGAGTGCTGAGGCCAGTGAATCGACTCCGCTGGGTAGATGAGCCCCGACCCGTCCAATTCCGATCGGTATCCGCCAGTCTTGAACTTCCGCGGCTAAGATACCGAGTGGCAGGGCGGTAGGACTTTTGATGTCTTTTTTGCATACCTACACAGCCCGCAAGGCAGTAGTGGCCCTGGCCATCGCCCTCATGTTGGGGGTCATGGCGCTCCCCTCCTACGCCCAGGATCTCTCCGAGGAGATCAGGGAACTCAAAGAGGAGCAGGAACAGGTCAAGGCCCAAAAGGAGGCCAAGGCCAAGGACATCGAAGTGGCCACGGCCACGGTCGAGGAATTGACCGACGCCCTGGCCGTGTTGACCGCCCAGGTCAACGAGCAGGAGACCAAGCTTGACGCGGCCCGAACCCAACTGACGTTGGCCGAGGCTCGATACACCGAGGCCACGGCCGCGGTCCAGGAGAAGCGGGCCGAGATCGAAGCCCTCAAGGTCCAGGTCCAGGCCCAGGCCATCTCGGCCTTCGTCGGGGCCCAGGACACCCACCCCAATCCCGTGCTCGATGACGTCGATCCCAATGAGGCGGTTCGGCGGCGTTCACTGGTGTTGTCGGTGACCCGGCGGGATATCGACCTCGGCGAGCAGCTGAAGGATGCCCAGGACGAACTGGCCATTCAGCAGGCACTTGCCGATGAGGCGGCCAAGGAAGCCGAGGAGTATCGGGACGCCATCGCGGCCGATCTCATCCAACTCCAGGCGGCCGAGGACCGGCAGGCCGAGCTGGCGGCCGCAGCCGAGGCCCGCCTCGAGGCCCGCCTCGCCGAGCAGGCAATCCTCGAGGAAATGGAATCGCAGCTGGCGGGTGAGATCAAGGAGAAGAACGACGAACTGGCCCGCCAGGCCGCCCTTGCCGCCGCACGACGCAGTTCGCAGGCCTCGGCCTCGGTGGGCAACATCCGTTATCCGTCGGCCGACCAGATCGTCAAGGTTCAAACCTTCTGGGTTCACGAAGACATCGCCAGCGACCTGAATCGGTTGTTGAACGACGCCCGGGCCGCCGGCATCGAGTTCGGAGGCTGGGGTTACCGCGATCATCAGCGCCAGATCGAGCTGCGTCGAGCCCACTGCGGAAGCTCCAACTATGCCATCTGGCAGATGTCGTCATCCCGGTGCCGGCCACCGACCGCCCGCCCCGGCTTCTCCCAGCACGAGCAGGGCAAGGCCATCGACTTCACCTACAACGGCCGGAGCATCGGCAGCCGGTCCAGCCCCGGATACAAGTGGCTGGCAGCCCACGCTCACAAATACGGGCTCTACAACCTGCCCAGTGAGCCGTGGCACTGGTCGGTCAACGGAAACTAGCCCGGACGCTACCGGTGGTAAACGAACGGTAAAGGTCGCACCACTTTTGGCTGTCGGTCATGTAGGATCCACCTCCATCTAGCGTTACAGTCGTGTTTCGACAAGCGGCGTGAGGGTCGGAACAAGCGGCGTCGGACGGCGTCGGAAGTCGCATATGGCGGTGTTTCTCTTGGCGAGCGTAGGAAAAAGGCTGAATCCACGGCGGATCGTGGTCTTTCTAGCGGTGGCGTTCATCGTCGGCAGCGCCGGCTACCCATCCATCGCACAGGACACGACGACCACGACCACCGCACCCCCAACGTCGGAGACCACGACGACCACGGCCGCTCCCACCACCACGACGGCGGCTCCCACCACCACGACGGCCGCCCCCACCACCACCGCTCCGGCGAAGGCCACCACGACCGCGGCGGCCGAGACGACCACCACGGCCGCTCCGAGGACGGCCACCAAGGTCGAGCCGGTGGCCGACGAGGTTACCGACGACGCACCGACCGGTCGGGTGTCGGAGAACCTGGCCGCCTCGCTGGCCGAATGGAACAACCGGGTCACGGACAAGGAAGCGGAGCTGGAGAAGGCGGAGGCTCGTCTTGGCCAGCTCGAGGGTCTGGCCGAAGGTATCCAGGCCGAGATCGAGGAGACCCGTCGTCGCATCGCCGAACTCGAGGCCACGGTGGTCCGACAGGCCATCAACTCGTTCCAGGAACCCGACGGCACCACCATCGATCTGCTCAATGCGGCCGAGACCACGGTCGGCATGCGAGCCCGGACATTGCTGAACCAGGCCGTGACCAAGGATCTCGATGTGGTCGAGGAGCTTCGAGCGGCCAAGGAGAACCTCCGTATCCAACAGGCCCTGGCCGATCAGGCTGCGGCCGATGCCGACGCCGCCACCGAGGACCTCCAGGCCGAGCTCGAAGAGCTGGAGGAGGCCCGGGACAAGAAAGCCGTTTTCACCTCACAGGCTGCGGCCAGCCTTGGTGTGGTCACGGAGGCTGACATCGTCACCGTCCGGGGCTTCGAGGTCCACAAGACCATCGCCGACAACGTGGCCGGTTTGGTTGACGCCGCGGCGGCCGAGGGTATCAATCTCGGGGGTGGTGGCTATCGCTCGTTCGAGCGCCAGATCGCCACTCGGCGGAACAACTGCGGATCGTCCCACTACGCCGTCTGGGAGATGCCGGCCGGCCGGTGCCGGCCACCGACGGCCCGACCCGGTGCCTCGATGCACGAGAAGGGCTTGGCCCTCGACCTCACCTGTGACGGTTCCCTCATCCGGAGCCGCGGCAGCCGGTGCTTCCAGTGGTTGGCCGCCGGTAACGGCGAGTTCTGGGGGTTCAAGAACCTGCCCAGCGAGCCCTGGCACTGGTCCACCAACGGTCGCTAGTGCGTCCGGCACTACCCTGACCGTGTGACGACCTCGCTCGATGCGGTAGAAGCTCTCGAGCAGCTGGACCGGCGGACCCTCTCGGCCCGGGAGTTGGTGAGCGACTGTCTGGACCGCATCGAGCAGATCGATCCTGCTGTCAACGCGATGGTCACCGTGGTGGGCGAGCAGGCGTTGGCCACCGCCGACGAGACCGACTCGCAGCGGGCGCGGGGTGAGCCCGTGGGGCCCCTCGCCGGGCTGCCGGTGGCGGTCAAGGACCTGCAGGATACGGCCGGCATCACCACCACCCTGGGAGCCTTCCCCAATCGGGTTCCCGACCGTGACGCCGGCATCGTGGCCCGCATCCGGGCCGCCGGTGGGGTCATCGTGGCCAAGACCAACATTCCCGAGCGCAGCATCGGGGCCAACACCATCAACCGCATCACCGGGGCCACCGCCAATCCCTTCGACCCCGACAAGACCTGTGGCGGGTCGTCTGGTGGTTCAGCCGTGGCTCTGGCAACGGAGATGGTGCCGCTGGCCACCGGATCCGACCATGGTGGAAGCATCCGTATCCCGGCCTGTTATTGCGGCGTGGTCGGCCACCGGGCCACCCCCGGGGTGGTGCCGTTCGAGGAGCGGGCCATGACCCAGACCTTCTACAGCGTGCAGGGCCCGATGGCCCGCACGGTGGCCGACACCGCCCTGCTGTTGTCGGTCATCGCCGGTCGGACATCGGGCCACGACCCCATGGCCTTCCCCCTGGATGCGAACGGCTTCCGCCGATTGGAGCCGGTCGACGTCGAGAGGCTGCGGATCGGGGTGAGCGAGGATTTGGGTGGGGTCGTGGTGTCGAGCTCGGTGCGGGAGGTGTTTCGCCGCCGGGTGGACGTGCTGGCCGACCACGGGGCCGAGTGTGTCGAGGTGCCGTTGAACCTGGCCGACGGTCCTGAGGTCGACTGGCGGTTGCGGGCCGATGTGTTCGCCACCTACTACCACCACGAGGCCCGGACGTGGGATGACGACTTCAACCCCAATATCAGAGCCACCTACGACCGGGCCCTGGCCACGCCGGTGGTCGAGATTGCTCGGGCCCGCCACCGGCAGATGGAGCTGTATCGGCACATGGTCGAGGTGATGGCCGATGTGGACATGATCGTGTGTCCCGGCGTGGCCGTGCCGGCCTTTCAGTGGACCGACCGGTATCCCGCCGACATCGACGGCCATCCGGTCGAGAACTACATGGCCTGGCTGGGGCTGACGTCGGCCATTACTGTGGTGGGGCATCCGGTGACGGCGGTGCCGACCGGTGTCGACGACATCGGAATGCCGTTCGGTGTCCAGCTGATCGGCCCTGCCTACGGTGACCATCGGTTGCTGTCGGTGGCCGCCGCCATCGAGACGCTGTTCGAACGACCCCGCCCCGACCTCGATGCCCTTCGATCCCTTCCCGACGACCACGCCCGACGGCTCCGAAACGTTCGCTGATCTCTACTCGTCGGGCTCGGTCATTCATCACGATCTCGGAACGGTTGATGCCGCCGAGTTGATCGAACCGGCCGTGACCTGGGCCCGTCGGTGGACCGAGGCCGGGCTGGAACCCGGGCACCGCATCGGGCTGTGGTTGGCCAACGGCCTCCGCTATTTGGAGGCGCTGGCCGCCTGTGCCATCGGTGGCTTCGTGGCCGTGTCGGTCAACACCCGGTGGTCGCAGGTCGAAGCCGGCACCCTGCTGCGACGGTCCGGGGCCCGACGGTTGGTCACCGACGACGACGACCTGGGGTTGTCCGGCGGCGGTCATGACCGGCTGGAGTTGGTGGCCGGGACGCCGTTTGTCGTCTTCACCACCTCGGGTACCACCAGCCGGCCCAAGATGGTGGTCCAGACCCGGGAGTCGATCATGGCCCACGCCCGGGACGTGGCCGCTGCCGCCGCCTATCGTTCCGACAGGCCGGTGCTGGCGGCCATGCCCCTGTGCGGGGTGTTCGGCCTGGTCGGCGTCACCGGCGCGCTGGCAGCCGGTGCCCCCATCCATCTGCCGGCCACCGTCGATCCGGCAGCCCTGGCGGCAACGGTCGAGCGGGAACGAATCTGGGCCATGAACGGGTCGGACGATCTGTTCCACCGCATGATGCAGACCGAGGCCGACCTTTCCTCGGTGCAGCTCGGGGGCTACGCCCGGTTCAACACCAGCCTTGATGACCTTGTGGAGCGGGCCGAGCAGCGGGGTATGCGGCTCACCGGCCTCTACGGCATGAGCGAGGTCCAGGCCCTGTTCTCCATTCGGGATCCGTCGGGGCCGGCACCGGAACGGGCCCGGGCCGGGGGCACGGTGGTGTCGCCTCGAGCCCAGGTCCGGGTGATCGACGACGAGATTCAGCTCCGCGGCCCCAGCCTGTTCGCCGGCTACCTGATCGAGGGAGGCTCAGCCGTCGACGACGAGCTGACCGCCGCCGCCTTCACCTCCGACGGCTGGTTTCGAACCGGGGACGCCGGCGCCATGGATCCGGATGGGGTTCACACCTTCGAGTACCGGTCCCGCATGGGTGACGTGTTACGGCTCGGTGGGTTCCTAGTGGCCCCGGCCGAAATCGAGCAGGTGCTGCTGGCCGTCGACGGCATCAAGCAGGCTCAGGTGGTGGCCGTCGACCGTCCCGCCGGGGCTCGCCCGGTGGCCTTCGTCATCGCCGACGACAACGTCGACGACGGCATCGACGAGCAGGAGGTGATCGAGTACTGCCGCCGACGGCTGGCCCGGTACAAGGTCCCGATCCGGGTACTCACCATCGAACGGTTTCCCACCACTCCGTCGGCCAATGGTACCAAGATCCAGAAGGTGAAGCTTCGAGAACTGGCGGCCCGGGCGTTGGCGGTGCCGGGCGAGGTGATCATCTAGGGCCCGAACGCGTCGCCGGCCACACCCACGATCTCGCCGTCGCCCACGAAGAGCTCGATCGACCACCAATCGATGCAGGATTCGATGGTGTCCTCGGCGGGCTGGATGGAGATCCGCCGGTATTCGGCCAGCTCGGGCGGCGCCGGGAGGGGCACCGGCGAGGTGCAGCGGTCGTGGGGCCCGATGGCGAACCGGGCCGGGGCCGGGGACTGGATCAACAGGTTGAAGGGCCCGGCCAGATCGGCGTAGAAGGGTGCGTTGATCGACCAGGCAGTCCGGTCGGCCAGCTCGGTCGCCGTCTTTCGGGCATAGACCTGGGAGCCGAGGGCCAGCAGCACCTCGTCGGCCACGGGCAGGTCGTCGAAGCTGCCCTCACCCCCGGCGGCAAAGTCGCCGAAGGCGAAGGCCACGGCGTCGTCGCCATCGTCGGGGTCGGCGGTGTCGGCGGCCCAGGCCGCGATGCCGTCATCGGTCAGCTGGACCTCACCGACCGACGCTCCGGACAAGGGTGTCGTCGATGGCCTCCACGAACTCCGCCACCTGGTCGGCGTCCCGCTCCGGCCCTTCGATCTCCAACCGATCGGTCGAACTCCCGATCGCCATCGTCGGCCACGGTCCGGGCCGCCGCCCGCACCGCCTCGGCCGTCGTCTCGTCGGCCTGCCCCGAGACCAACACCATGGACGGGCTAACCGTCACCGCCACCTGTCCCGGCAACCGCCGGGTGGGAACGTCGAAATCGATGGATACGTAGGTCCCGACGTCGGCCATGGTCACCGCCGCCCGACCGGGCCGCGACCCCCATCGGTGCGTGTCGTCGGCTCCGTCCACAGGACCGTGGGGACCCTGAAGGGCACGAGCCAGCTCGGTCCACAGCCAGTCCTGATCCAGGTCCTCGTCGTTCAGCCTCAAAGCGTAGGCGTCACAGGTCCGGAGCATGGCCCCGGCCCGCTGATAGGCCTGGACGAACGGGGTGGGGGTATCGGCCGGGGTGATGAACTCGGCGTACCCGGTGGGGCACAGATCGAGCAGCTGGATGTTGAGAGTTGGTTGCTCGGAATCGGGGCCGACCAGGGCGACCATACCGTAGGGGGCGATGACGCTACGGGTGCAGTCCTCGCCGGTGGGGCACTCGAGGTCATAGACGATGTGCTGCAGTGGCGGGTTGGCCGGCTCCTCCGGGGCCCGGGCCAGCAGCACACTGCGGCCGTCAAAATCGATGAGCGACACCCGATAGGCGGCGATACCGCCGATGTCGGTGGTCCACTCCAGCTCACCGTCAGGAGTGAACACCTCGAGCTGGGCCGGCTGCAGGACCTGGTCGACGACACCGTTGCTGTCGAGGGTGACGTCGGCATCGACGACACGTACGGTCACTCCGTTGGCCGCAGTGATCTCGGTCGGGGCTTTGACCCGGATCTCGGCGTCGGTCACGGGCTCCGGTTGGGCCTGCCCGATCTGCCACCGGTAGACGCCGTCTGTGGTGGCGAACAGTAGGTCACCGTCGTCGCTTCGGGTCACCACCGGCTCGTATCCGAGCGGTGGCAGCTCGGTCAGCTGCCGGCCCTGGTCGTCGACCAGTCCGCCATCTCGAAAGACCACCCAGGCCACATCGGTCAGGTCGGTATCGATCAGTGCCGGGGCGACCGTGGTGCCGGTGGTCGACGTCGATGTCGTTGTGTCGGTGGTACCGGTCGACGGCACAGACGTGGTCGACGTCGGTTCGACCGACTCGTCGTCACCACCACAGGCCGACGCCGACACGATCAGGGCCAGCGCCGATACCAGTAGCAGACGGCTCATCGCCGGTCGGGTCCACCGCCGGTGGCGGCATCGATCGTGCAGCAGAAATCGGGTTATGAAGGTAACAGTAGCTCGACGTTCGGGGTTCGAGTTGGCGTCCGGAGTCGGTGTTCGCTGATGGATGGCTCGGCCGCCGGCGGATTGTGCCCTTGAGCGATAGAGGGAGCCCGCCATCCCGCCTATGGTGGGACCACCCGTCCTTTTGAGGACCAAGCGACATGTTGGAGCGAGCATGAGTGAAGTTGTCATCCGCAGGAGCGAATTCGATGCAGTCATCTTTGATCTTGACGGGGTGATTACCAAGACCGCCGCAGTGCACGAGGTGGCGTGGGCCCAGCTGTTCAACGGCTACCTGCGCCGGCGGGCCGACGACGGCGGTGACCCGTTCGAGCCGTTCACCACCGCCGACTACGGCCGCTATGTGGACGGCAAGCCCCGCTATGACGGTGTCCAGAGCTTCCTGCAGTCCCGCGGTATCGATCTCCCCTGGGGTGATCCATCCGATCTACCCGATGCCGACACCGTCTGCGGGCTCGGCAATCGCAAGAACGTCGAGTTCCTCCGCATCGTCGAGCAGGACGGCGTGGAACCGTATCACACCTCGGTTCAGTTCATCGCCGATCTGCATCGGGCCGGCATCAAGACCGCACTGTTCTCGTCGAGCCGTAACGCCGGTCCTGTGCTGGAGGCGGCCGGCCTGGGAGATCTGTTCTCGGTGCGCATCGATGGCAAGGTGGCGGCCGACATGGGATTGACCGGCAAACCCGACCCTGCCTACCTCCATGAGGCGACGAGTCGACTTGGGGCCACGCCGGATCGAACGGCGGTGGTCGAGGATGCGATATCCGGTGTCGAGGCCGGCCGACGAGGCAACTACGCGCTGGTCATCGGGGTGAACCGGCTTGACCAGGCCGACGAGTTGGCCCAGTACGCCGATGTGGTCGTGTCCGATCTGGCCGAGGTGAGTGTAGAGGGGACGAACGTGGAGACCTCGATGGCCGATCTGCCGTCGGCACTGGTCGACAATGCCGGTCTGCCCGATGAACTGGGGAAATCACGGCTCGCCGTCTTTCTCGACTACGACGGAACGCTGACGCCGATCGTGGAGCATCCCGACATGGCGGTGCTGTCCCCGGAGTCCCGTTCCGTGCTGGAACGACTTGCCGCCGTCACAACCGTGGCCATTGTCAGCGGGCGTGACGTCGTCGACGTGATGGATAAGGTCGGCGTGCCCGGCCTCTACTACGCAGGCAGTCACGGATTCGACATTCGTACACCGTCGGGAGAACCGGTGGGTGACGAGGAAATGGTGCGATTCGACACCTTCCTCTCCAGCCTGGACCAGGCCGAGGCCGAGCTTCGCCAGGACCTGGCCGACGTTCCCGGCTCGAATGTGGAACGGAAGCGTTTTGCCATCGCCGTCCACTACCGGCAGGTACCGGAGGAGTTCCACCAACGGGTTGCCGACGCCGTCGATCAAATCGCTCCCGGCTATCCGACGCTGCGGGTCGCCGGCGGCAAGATGATCTGGGAACTCCGCCCCGACATCGAATGGGACAAGGGCAAGGCGCTCGAATGGTTGCTGAAGGAGATGGATCTCGACCATCCGGACGTGATTCCGCTCTACATCGGTGACGACATCACCGACGAGGACGCCTACCGGGTGTTGGGTGATCGTGGGGTCGGCATCGTGGTGGGCAGGGAGGAACGGGCCTCGGCTGCCGAGTACGCGCTCGAGGACACCGATGAGGTACGGATCTTCCTCGACAGGCTTCGGGTTCTGGTGGAAGGAGTGGCCAAATGAGTGAGTGGACGCTGAGCTACGAAGGATTCGATCCGGCTGACGAGCGGCTGCGTGAAGCCCTGTGCACCGTGGGCAACGGCTTCTTCGCCACCCGCGGTGCCGCTCCGGAGATGGATGCGAGCGATGTGCACTACCCGGGTACCTATGTCGCCGGCCTGTACAACCGACTGGGCACCGAGATGGGCGGCCGCGTCATCGAGAACGAGGATCTGGTCAACGTTCCCAATTGGTTGCCCCTACGGTTCCGTCACGAGGGTGATCAGTCGTGGTTCTCAGTCGATCCGGCGGTGATGGAGGATTACCGGCAGGAACTCGATGTTCGTCGCGGCGTGCTGACCCGTTCGTTCGTGTGGCTCGGCAGTGGTGGGCGACGAACCGTGGTGACGCAGCGGCGTTTCGTCTCCATGCGGGAACCGCATCTTGCCGGGCTCGAGACCACCTTCCTGGCTCAGAATTGGTCGGGAACCCTGGAGGTCCAATCCGAGCTCGACGGGACCGTCATCAACGCCGGGGTGCCTCGCTACCGCGAGCTGAACAGCCGGCACCTGGTTCCGCTCGAGACCGAAGCCGTGGGCGATGACGGGATCTGTCTCACGGTCGAGACGTCGCAGTCGCGAGTGCAGGTGGCGTTGGCGGCCCGCACCCGTCTGATCGACAACGGCTACGCAGTGGATCCGGCACCGCACATCGACCAGGCGCCGGGCTGGATCGGTCAGCATATGAACGTCCAGGTGACCCAGGATCACCCGGTGTCGGTGGAGAAGATGGTTGTCCTGGTCACCTCGCGTGATCGTGCCATCAGCGCTCCCGGAGTCCACGCCCGGAAGCTACTCGGCTTTGTGGATTCGTTCTCCGACGCCCTGGAGGCTCATGTGCTGTCCTGGGATCACCTGTGGCGCCGGTTTCATCTCAGCACGGATGCAAGCGTCGAGACGCAACGCGTGATCAATGTGCACATTTTCCATCTGCTGCAGACGGTCTCGAAGCACACCATCGACCTCGACGTCGGCGTTCCCGCCCGGGGCTGGCACGGCGAGGCCTATCGGGGACACATCTTCTGGGACGAGGTGTTCATTCTCCCGTTCCTCAACCTCCATCTACCCGATCTGACCCGGGCGCTGTTGCAGTATCGCTACCGGCGGTTGCAGTCGGCCCGGCGGGCGGCGGAGGCGGCCGGCTTCGAGGGTGCGATGTATCCGTGGCAAAGCGGCAGCAGCGGCCGTGAGGAAACGCAGACCATGCATCTGAACCCCAACTCCGGGAACTGGCTGCCCGACAACTCCCACCTCCAACGCCACATCAACATCGCCATCGCCTACAACGTGTGGCAGTACTTCCAGGCCACCGAGGACGTCGAGTTCCTGGCCTTCTACGGGGCGGAGATGCTTGTCGAGATCTCCCGGTTCTGGTCGAGCATCGCCTCCTACAACAAGGCACTCGACCGATTCGAGATCCGCAATGTGATGGGGCCCGACGAGTACCACGACGCCTATCCGGGCGCCGACGAACCGGGACTGCACAACAACGCCTATACCAACGTGATGGTGGCCTGGTTGCTGCAACGCACCTTGCAGGCCCTCGAATTTGTGCCGGAGTTCCGGCGTCGCGAGCTCGTGGAGAAGCTGGGGCTACGGCGTGAGGAGGAGGAACGATGGGAGGAACTCTGCCGCAAACTGGTGGTGCCGTTCCACGGTGATCGCATCATCAGCCAGTTCGAAGGCTATGAGAATCTCGCGGAGTTCGATTGGGCCGGCTACACCGAGCGCTACGGCGACATCCAGCGCCTCGACCGTATTCTCGAAGCCGAAGACGACACCCCGAACGACTATCAGGCGTCGAAGCAGGCGGATGTCCTGATGCTGTTCTTCCTGCTGTCGAAGGACGAGGCGGCCGATGTGTTCAACCAGCTCGGCTATGAGTGGGATGACGACCTCATCGCCCGCAACGTCGAGTACTACATGGCCCGCACCTCGCACGGTTCGACGCTGAGTCGCCTGGTCCACTCCTGGGTGTTGGCACGGTCGGATCAGAAGCGGTCGTGGAAGTTCTTCATGGATGCGCTCTACAGCGATGTCACCGATATCCAGGGCGGCACCACGGCCGAGGGAATCCATCTCGGAGCGATGGCGGGCACCGTCGATCTGGTGCAGCGCTGCTTCGGCGGGGTGGAGACCAGCGGCGGCGTACTTCGTTTCGATCCGGCCGTCCCCGAAGAGCTGGGCCGGCTCGACTTCGACGTGCAATACCGGGGGATATGGATCGGGTGCAAGGTGACCCAGGACCACGTCATTCTCGATGTGTCATCCGGTACCGGTTCGCCCTTCACCGTTGCGGTGAGGGACGAGGAGTTCGTGATGGAGCCTGGTTCGCGCCTCGAGGTGAGCCTGCGCTAGCCGGCCAACCCTCTCGCCGGCCCCGGCGTGGCGGAGTTAGGAACCCCAGATGAGAGCCGGATCGGACTGGTCGGTGGCCCGGGCCGCCGACGTGCCCCGATCGATGTTGAGGTTGACCCCGTTGATGTAGCTGGCCGATGCCTCGTCGGCCAGGAACAACATGGCCGGCGCCATCTCCTCCGGTCGGGCCATGCGGCCGGCCACGGCCGTGGCGTGGTCGACGACATCGGCCCCCATGCCGGCCCGGAAGTCATCGACCAGCGGGGTGTCCGTGACTCCCGGGCAGACGCTGTTCATGCGGATGCCGGCCGGCAGCAGCTGCACTGAGCGCCACAGGGTATAGTACTGAACCGCCTCCTTTGACAGCACATAGCCATCGCCGTACGCGCCGGGGTTGTCGGCCAGCCAGGCCTCGCCCTGTTCGAAGCTGTGGGCCGCCATGAGCCGACGCATGATGCCGAGTCGATCGGCCCAGGCCCGTCCGGCGGTGGAGGCGATGTGGACGACGGCCGACCGGGGTGGCATGCGGGGAATCAATGACTCGGTCAGATGACGGAGTCCCAGCCAATTGACCCGCATCACATCGGCGCCACTGAACCGTCCGCCATTGGGCACCCCGGCGCAGTTCATGACCACATCGACGATGCTCGGCAGCCGACGGATCACGGCGTCAATACTGTCTCGACGCCCGAGATCGCACCGGTGGTGATGGGCCTTACCCCCGGCCTCGGACATCGGCCTCACATCCAGGGCGTGGACCTCGGCCCCGGCCCCCAGTAGGTGTCGGAGCACAGCCGCTCCCATACCCGAACCGGTGCCGGTGACCACCACGGTTCGGCCACTGAAGTCGAGCAACCGGGGTACGGCTTGGTCAACCATCGATGGGCCTGATTGACTTGAGAAGCACTGTGAACGAGGGTAACCATGCAGACGTCTGACGGCGACGGGCCGGCCCCGTGGATTCGACATCAGGGGCCAAACCGGTTCAGCCACACCGAGACCGTGGCCAGGATCGGTCACTACAAGTGGCTGGAAATGCGCCTCTTCGACGTTTTGGGCACCTGGGTGGCCATCATCGACGACGACGACATCGCCTACGGCCTGGGTCATCACTGCGCCCACCACTCCTTCCATGCCGAACTGTGGCACCGGCGGCTGGTGGAACTGGGCCATCACCGACCCGACCACCTGACCGTGCCCGCCGCCCCCGAGATCGAAGCCGTGTTCGACGCCCTGCTGGGCGACATCACGACGGTGGAGCGGCTCGTCGGTCTGTATCGGGTGGTGCTGCCCGGGCTCATCGCCGCCTACAGCTTCCACCTCGACAACATCAACGAGGTGAGCGACGCCCCCTCCATGAGGGTGTTGGACATCTGCCTTCGGGACGATCTGGATCAATGGCGTCAGGGGGAGCTGATGATCCAGGCCCTGCTCAAGCCCGACGACGTCGACCGGGTCATGAGCACCTACGCCGAGCTCGCATCGCTGGTCGTGACCGCCGGCGGGATGGTGGGTCCCGGTTCGCTCTCGGCTCGAGCCGACCGATGATGGCACCGGTTTGCGCTGACCGATGGCCGCGCCGGCTCAAGGCGAGGGCCGATCGCGCCGAAACCGTGAACGACCCGCAGTGCTTCCTCATCTCATTGGAACAACCCTCCGTCCAACAACGTTGTACATAGGTAGTCGGACGCCGCCGGGACCCACATCGGGTTCCAACCTCTGTTTGATTCCCGGGGATGATCTCTACGATGAAACGGCGCAGTCGGCGAATACACTAGATCAATACACGTTTTGCTGGTAGCCCGATTGACCGATCGGTGTCCGGTGCAGAGACGAGAGGTAGATTTCCTTGGCTAAGGAGCGCGTCGAGCGGGACGAGGAAGATCTCGTCAGGCTGTACCTCACTGACATCGGCCAGTATCCGCTGCTGACCAAGGAGGACGAGGTCCGGCTGGCTCAGGCGATCGAGGAGGGCAAGGCTGCGGCCGAAGAGCTCGAGAGCGATGCCGAGGTGTCGGTCATGCGCAAGCGGGAGTTGCGCCGTATCGTGCGCAAAGGCCGCAACGCCGAGCGTCAGTTCGTGCAGTCCAACCTCCGTCTGGTGGTGTCCATCGCCAAGAAGTACCAGGCCTCCGGTCTGCCTCTGCTCGACCTCATCCAGGAAGGAAACCTCGGGTTGATGCACGCCGTCGAGAAATTCGACTGGCGCAAGGGGTTCAAGTTCTCGACCTATGCCACCTGGTGGATCCGCCAGGCCATCACCCGTGGTATCGCCAACACCGGCCGTACCATCCGACTGCCGGTGCACGCCGGCGACACCCTGGCCCGGTTGCAGAAAGCCCGAGCCCGGCTGGAGCTGAAGTACGGTCGTCCCGCAACCCTGGCCGAGCTGTCGGCCGAGGTCGAGATGCCGGAGGACAAGGTCACCGAGGCCCTGCGGTTCGCGGCCGAGCCGCTGTCGCTTTCGGAACCGCTGCGGGAGGACGGCGACGCCGAATTGGGCGACGTGGTCGAGGATCGCTCGGCCGACTCGCCGTTCGAGTCGGCGGCCACAGCGCTGCTGCCCGACGAGATCTCCCGGCTGCTGTCCCCGCTGGACGAGAGGGAGCGCGAGATCCTGAAGCTGCGCTTCGGTCTCGACCGGGGCGAGCCCCGCACGCTGGAAGAGGTGGGCGAGTACTTCAACCTGACCCGGGAGCGCATCCGTCAGATCGAGGCTCGAGCCATGTCCAAGTTGAGGCACCCGTCGTCCGACACCGGCGCCCGGGATTTGCTGGCTGTCTGACCGACTCAGGAAGTCGGCTCCGATTCTGCCGGCTGTCCGACCGATTCAGGAAGCCGGCCCGAGCCGGGCCAAGGTGGTGGCCACCATCAGCCTGATGCCGAGTGCTATCGCCCGCTCGTCCACGTCGAACTTGCCGATGTGGAGATCGTGGCGTTCGTGACCCGTCGTCGGATCGTGGGTGCCCAGCCGCACGTAGGCGCCCGGGACTTCCCGGAGATACCAGGCGAAGTCGTCACCTCCCCAACTCTGTACCGCCTCGGTGACGGCCGCCGCCCCCAATTCCTTGGTGGCGGCGGCATCGATCAGGGCGATCTCCTCGGCGCTGTTCAGCACCGGGGGAATCCCGGTGACGTAGTTGAGGCGGCACTCGGCACCGGTGCCGTCAATGGCGGCCAGCAGGCATTGTTCGACCACAGCGGACAGGCTTTCCCACGCCTCGCTGGAAGGGGTGCGAACCGTGGCCCGGAGCCGGGCATGAGTGGGGATGACATTGCCGGCCTCGCCGCTGCGGATCGAACCGAACACCATCTTTACCGCGGCCCGGTCGGCCAGCTCGTAGCTCACCCGCTTCGGGAGTTCTTCCACAACCCGGGCGGCAAGGGACACCATGTCCACCGTTATCTCGGGCCGGGCGGTATGACCGCCGGGGCCGAGCAGCTCGATCTCCACCATGTCGGAGGCCGAGGTGATGGCCCCCTTGCGCAGCCCGATGTGTCCGATGTCGAGCTTGGGGTCACAGTGAACGCCGTACACCGCGGCCACATCGTGTAGCCCGCCGTCGTCGATGACGGTTAGGGCTCCACCGGGAACCTTCTCCTCGGCCGGTTGGAAGATCAGACGAATCGGGCCCGGAAGCTGGTCGGCGTGTGCGGCCAGATAAAGGCCGGCCCCCAACACCACGGTGGTGTGCACATCGTGGCCGCAGGCGTGGGCGATCCCGGGGAATCGGCTGCGATAGTGAACGTCCTTCTCATCGTCCATGGCCAGGGCGTCGATGTCGGCCCGCAGGGCCACGCGGGGCCCGTCGCCGATGCCGAAATCGCAGATGGCGCCCGTGCCCGAACTCAACACCCACGGTTTCAGATCGGCCACCTCGAGCCGCTCGACGATGGCATTGGTGGTCTCGTACTCCTCGCCACTCAGCTCGGGGTGTGCGTGCATATGGCGGCGGAACGCGATCAGTTCGTCGTGGTGGGCATCGAGCCATCGGCCCAGTGCCCGGCCGGTCAAATCAGTCATGGGACTCCGTTGTCGATTGGTCGCCGATGTTCGTGGTCGACGGTCGGGGAAAGGTGCCGTCGCCGCTCCCGTTCACGAATTCGACGTCTCCTTTCGAGGTTATTCCTTCCCGAGCCGGTTCGCCCGGCCAATCGGTCTACGGTTCCGTGAACGCTGTATTTCACGCGGATTCGAGCGCCTACCCCGGGTAGATCGGCTCGAATCAGAACGGGGCTGGGGTTGACGGCAACCGGCTCGGGCCGGGGCAGACCGCGTTCTCGTCTCGTTGTCGTCTCGCCGGCGGAGGCCCAAGGAGACGCCATGCTGGGAGCGCGTCGGCCTCCAAAAGATTTCTTCCTCTTGTATGAATGTACGTATAAATTGTAGGGTATCGACCATGGTCGATGAATCCAGACAGCGCCACTGGGATACTGTCTACTCGAGCGGTCCCACCGAGGATCGGGGTTGGTATGAGCCGGCTCCATCGACGTTGGACCTGGTGCTCCGCCACTCCGACCCCACCGATGGTGTGATCGACATCGGTGCCGGGGACAGTGGATTGCCGACGATGCTACGGAGCGAGGGTTACGGGGACATCACCATGCTCGACGTCAGCGATGTTGCGCTCGAGCGGTCCCGCCGGCGCCTGGGTGAACAGGGCGCCACCCTGACCTGGCTTCGGGCCGACGTGACCGACTGGGAGCCGAATCGCACCTGGGAGGTCTGGCATGACCGAGCCGTCTTCCATTTCCTGATCGATGAGGCCGACCGCAAGGCCTACGTGAACGTGGCCCGGTCGGCCTTGGTGCCCGGTGGTCGGCTGATCGTCGCCACCTTCAGCCCGGAAGGGCCCGATCGGTGCGCCGGGTTGCCGGTGCGTCGCCACAGCGGCGAGGATCTGGTCGCCGCCTTCACCCCAGGTTTCGAACCGGTCGAGGTGGTGGACGTCGAACCGGCCTCCACCATCGGTGACCGGCGCCCGTACGTCGCCGTCGTTCTCCGCCGTCAGCCCAGCGCCTGACCGTAGCTGTTCGGCTGGACCGGGGCCAGGATGGTCGACATCGCTTCGTTGTCGGCCAGCACGATCGGTCTGTTGGCCAGCCGCCACAGCGCAAGGTGCCAACTCCCCATGGCCATGTCGAGGGCGTCACGTATGACGGCCGGATCCTCCTCGAGGTCGGCGGCGAGGCGAGAGGCCACAAGATCGGCCTGCCGGGAAAGACTGCGGACGATGTCGCCATAGATCTGTTCATCGCCGAGCCAGTTGAACAGCGACGGGCCCGGAGTCGGCGAGGCCGGATCTTCCGGCGTCGACAGCGGCACGAAGTCGAGCAGGCCAAAATTGACCAGCGGCCGAGCGTCGACGGCGGCGCAGTTCTCGGCAATGAGTGCCAGGACGGTGCTCACGGTGTTCCCTTTCCGGTTGCGTGAATCCCCGGTGAGGTGAGTCAACCGTAGGGCGCTGAGTATCCGCTGAGGGATCGCTGGGTGTGAACGGGGAGAGTCTTGATCAGGTCGACGGAGTGGAGGCCAGGAGCCGCTCGATCAGCGCCAGGGTCCCGGTGATCGCATCGGCACGACGGTCGGGGACATCCACGGCGCCGATAGTCGTCTCCCGGGCGTGCTCGACGTGTTGCCCGAAACTCCGCATCGCCGCGATCGGGGGGTAGTGATGGTCGAGCACCTCGGCGGTGAAACAGGCGGCCTTGTCTTCGCCAAGCTCCAGCAGGGCCCCGGTGAGACCCCCGAGCGCCATACCGGCCTCGATCTGGAGGCCGGCACGGATGAAGCGCTCGAGCGAAGCCTTGATCAAGGTCAAGGCTTGCGTCGACCGGCCCCGACGGGCGTGGAGGAGCCCAAGCATGAATTCGGCCACCCCGGGTCCGTACCCGGTCGGGGCGTCGACGTGCAGGGCTCGTCGAAAGTGGGTTTCGGCCTGGTCCGGGTCACCGTCCACGGCGGCGAAGCCGTTCACGACCTCGCAGAGGCTGATGAGGGAGGGACCGCCCAGCTCGGTGGCGATCCGGCTGCACTCGCTGATTCCCACGTCGTTCATGTCCGACTGGGTGAACCATTGCCATGCCCCCTCGAGCATGAGCGCCTCCGCCACGGTCACCGGCTGGCCGACTTCGCATCCCCGTTGGCTCGCTTCCCGGTACAGGGCGATCGCCCCGATGGGGTCGTTCATGACGGTGCGAACGGTGGCCACGTGGATGAGGACGCTCGGATCGACTGTCCGCCCGAGTCGGTCGATCTCGTCGTCGATCCTGGCGGCCAGCGGTGCGGCGGTGGGGTCGGCATCGAGGTAGGCCTTGGCGAACAAGCCCAGCGCGGCAGCGGCGAGTCCGCCGGGGTACTCCCACCAGTCGATCGACTCGGCGACGGGAATCGCCAGCCGGGCGCCGCCGGCGGGAACGAAGCTCACCAAAGGCGCCAACGGAAGGACGAGCTCGATCGCCGTCGACGGATCGGCCTCGACCGCCCAGGACATGGCCGCCGCCATGTTCGGCAACTCCTCCTCGAGCCGGGTGCGCCAGGTCGTTTCGTCGGCCGAAGGGAGCGACGCGCCGACCGCCGAGGCCAGGTTCAACATCACGTCGGCCTGCGTTCGTCGTCCCACACTGCGGTCGCCTCGAGTCGCAACCCGGGCCAGTCCAATGGCTCGAATCGGTTCGAGCTGGCGATAGCGACGTCCGCCGTCGGCGTTCGTGGTCCGGAGAAGCGCCGAGTCGACGAGGCGGGCGATGATGGGGAGGGCCCCCGAGCCCAGCATGCGTTCGGCTTGATTGATCGAGACGCCGGCCGGGAACTCGCAGATCGTGTCGAAGGCAGCCGACTCGGTGCCGGTCAAGCGACCCAGCGACCACTCGATCGTCTGTGTCATCGTGTTCGACGCCGACTGCGACACATCGATCATCGAGATGTCCTTTTCGAGTCGGTCCAGAAGATCGAGCGGTTCGAGGATCCGTAGCCAGGAGGCGGCGAGTTCGATCGCCAGCGGAATCCCGTCCAGCAAACGGCACAGGGCGACCGATTCCTGGGCCGCCAAGGGCTCGGTGAGCCCGGACTCCTCCGCTCGGAGGTTCAGCAGTGCCACCGCATCGTCCTCGACGGTCAGCGGCTGCAGGATGTAGCGCCGCTCGCCGCTGACATGCAGCGGATGCCGACTCGTGGCCAGGACTCGCAGACCGGTGCAGGTCTCGAGCAGAGTTCCGGTCAGCTCCGCGATCGCGTCGAGGACGTGCTCACAGTTGTCCAAGATCAGCAGCGCCGGGCCGCTCCCGAGTCGCATTCGCAGTGCCTCCACCGGATCACCGCTGATCTCGGGCAGGCCGACACTGCGGCATATCTCGTCGACGACAGTGGAGTCGCTCGACCGCGGGCCCAGATCGGCGAAGCCGATGATCGGTACATCGCCGGTCAGTCGGCGGCCGACCTCGATTGCGAGGCGGGTCTTCCCCAGGCCGCCCTCGCCCACGATGGTCACCAGCCGGTTGCCCAGAACGGATTCTCGGACTTCGTCGATCTCGGCTGACCGTCCCACAAAGGTGCTCGTCGGGGCCGGCAACGGTGTGGGGCTACGAACAGCGAACGCCATCTCGGAGCGGTGGCCGCGTTCAGCATTGCCCCGCTGTCCCCGGGCATGAAGGGCCGGGTCGTGGTTGAGGATGGAGGATTCCAGGTCGTCGATCGATCGACTGGGGCACAGGCCAAGGTCGTCTCGCAGTCCGCGCCGCAGATCGGCCAGCACGCCGAGCGCGTCCGACTGCCGGCCGGCTACATAGAGCGCGCGGGCCAGGAGGCCGACGGCTCGCTCCCTGTAGGGATGTTGGGAAACGACCTCCTGCAGCGCAGCCAGTTGCCGTGTTCGGCCGTCGCGATCGAGCTCCAGGGCGACCAGATCCCCGATCGCCTCGATGCGCTTGTTGTTCAGCCGTACGATTGCGGCATGAACCCTGCCCTTGTCCGCCAGCTCCGGCAACGGCTCGCCGCGCCAGAGACCGAGCGCCTCGGAGAGTGTGGCAATCCGTTCGGCCGGATCGTTCGCCCGCCTCGCCTGTCTCCAGGGCGCGCTCGAAAACGTCGACATCGGTGGTGGCCAGATGGCGGTGGAGGCGGTAGCCGCCTCCGGTTGACTCGATGATCTCATGACCGCCAGGACCCAGAGCTCGGCGTAGATCGGAAACGAAGGTCTGGATGGAGTTCCGTGCACGCCGTGGCGGTTCGTCACCCCAGAGGTCGTCTATCAACGCCTCCGTAGTGACCGCCGCCCCGTCGGCGAGCGCCAAGACGGCAAGGACGCGAGCCGGCCGAGGTGCCACTTCCAGTGAACGGCCACCGTCAAGCACGATCTCCAGAGACCCGATCAGCCGGATCTGGACGGTAGGTTCGGTCATTGCTCGGCTCCCTCCTGCACCGACATGGCGGCTGGCTTGTCTCGCAACGTGCAGCCCGGGAACACCGGTGCAAAGTTGTCCTCCCATCATCCGCGCTGGACGCCAGGCTTCGCAACGTATTTAATCTTCCGGTGGTGGTTCCAGCCGTTGATGTTTGCCGGAGACACTGGGGTTCCCCCCTTGCCGGGATTGTCTCGAAGCCCCGGCTACCCGGCGGAAGGAAGCGAGATTGCCTCCAGCCGGTTCTATCGGCCGTTGGTCGACCAGTGCCAGGGCTCGCTTGGCAGGTTCTCGAGCCCGTACTTGGCGGCGTTGGCCTTCAACCAGTTCCAACCAGGGCCCGACCTGGATCGAATGAGACGACCGTTGTAGGTGAAGTCGATGGCTTTCCCCTGCTCGTGCATCGAGCGGCCGGGGCGAGCGGTTGGCGGTGAACACTGACGGGCCGGCATCTGGTAGATGGCGTAGTTGCTGGTGCCGCAGTTGTTCCGGCGAGTTCGGATCTGGGCGGCGGGGTCTCGGTATCCGCCGCCGGCGAGATTGACGCCGGCGGCGTCGGCGTCGGCCAACAGCCTCTGGATGTCGGCGACGATGGAAACATGGACCTCGATCCCTTTGCCGGCGACGCGAATGTCGGCCGCTCCTGTTGTTGAAGGGACCGGGGTCGGCGTGGCCGGCGGCGGGGGTGACGGCACGGCTGCGAGTTCCTGCACCAGCGCCGCTTCGTCGGCCGCCGACTGTGACTCGAGCTCCTCGCCCAGACTGGCCAGTGCCGCACGTTCGGACAGAAGATGATCGAGACGCTCGTCGGCGTCGGCCGCCAGTTCGGCCTGGGCTTGTCGGTCTTGTTCCAGTTGGGCCAGCTCCTGTTCGCCGGTTTGCCGAAGGTCTTCGGCCGCCGCCACTGCTTCGCCGGCTTGAACGACCTTCACGTCAAGGGCTTCCTGAACGCTCACCAGCTCGCTGATGTAGTCGATGTCGGATTTCGTGGCGGTATTCAACAGGGTCCGCATTCGCAGCGCGGCCTTGAGGTCGTTCGCAAACAAGGGGTCGGGTACCTCGACGACGTTTCCCATGAACGACCTGATGGCCTGATCCCGACTCTTGGCCTCCAGGTCGACAACCTGAGCCCCGAGCTCGGCCGCGTCGTCGGTCGCAGCCTCGGCAATGGCCTGAGCCTCCGCCACTTGTTGGGACGCAAGATCCACTACCGCTTGCTGCGATTTGATCTTGCCCTGGAGGGCGGACAGGGCGTTGGTCACAGATCGGAGATCGGCGTTGGCGGCATCGATCTTTCGAGCGTTGGCCGCCTCGTCCTGTGCGACCCGGTCCTTCTCGGCTTGAAGCTCCTCGTCGGAGAATTCCGGGGCTGTCGTATCGCGTCGGCTCGATGTGCTCGACGAGTCGGCTGTTCCCGCCGTTGAGCTGGTGGCCTCGGATGTCGCGGTGCCGTCGGCGGCGCCCCCCTCAGTCGTTGAGGTCGTCGCCGCCGTGGTCGGTGTTGACGGATCGGTGGTCTCGGTCGTTGTCTCCGGTTCCTGGGCCAACCCGGGCTGGGCGCTCGCCAGGATGAGAGCCAACGTGAACCACACGACCTGACCGAGTCCGGGCCGCCTGACTGGGGACGGGCGCGTGGAATCCGGTCCGCCAGGGCCGTGCCGAAGTACGAGCCCGTCAGTTGTCGCCGAAGAATCCGCCATTGCCTACGCGACAGTAGCCGCCATATTCCCGTCTGAGAAGGGCGGCCCCGGTAACCCGACTGCCACCATCAAGCCCTCGGACAAGAGGCGCCGTACTCCCGTCGTCACGGAGCGTGGCGCCGTGGCGTCGCATCATGTCGCTGTATGAGTGAAGCCGACTTCGAGCGGTGGGATCGACTTGCACGCCCGGAGGGACTCGAACCCCCAACCAACTGGTTCGAAGCCAGCTACTCTATCCACTTGAGCTACGGGCGCATTGTTACCCCTCCACCCTACCCGCGTCGGTGAACGCTCTGCGCTCGGTGCAGCCGCCGGGCTGCGAGGGGCGTGGGCCGAGTCCACGTCGGTGGGAGTAGTGAGCTCTCAGCCTCGCAGGACGAGATCGTCGATGCCGGCCTCGATCAGGCTCCCCGTACCGTCATCGGCGGTCTCGATCAAGATCTGGACCTGCTGGCCGGCATACGAGCTGAGGTCGAACTCGGCCGACCGCCAGCGAAGACCGTTGTGCTGTGACTGACCTCGCTGTTCGAGCAACTGTTGCGTTCCGCTCTCGCCAACTATCGAGACCCGAAGGTAGTCGGCCGATGTCGAGTTGCTCAGATAGGCGAAGTAGTAGTCGAACGAGAGCATGACCAGCTCAGCCGAAGGCGACAGCTGTACCGGTCTCGACACCACAACAGCGGCTCCGCCGTCCACGTCGTTGGCTCCTGTGGAGGGGCCGGCGGCAAGCCCGGTGAACAGCCCTGCGGCACCCGACGGCGTTGACCCGGCCTGAAGGTCGTACCCCTGCCAGCTCGTAGCCTCGGGCATGCCGACCTCCCATGCCCCGGTCGACGGGGAGGCGTTTGTCTGCCACTCACCGTCGGCAATCGTCAGAAGGTCGCTGGCCTCCCACCCCTCTGGAGCTGTCGTTGTTGACGTATCGAGGTTGTCGCCGTCTGCGGTTGTATCGGTCGTGTCGCCAGTGCCGGCTGTCGCTGTGGTGTCGGTTGTTTCGCCGGCCTCGGTGGTGTCGGTGGTGGAATTGTCATCGCCGCCGACGGTTGTGCCCGCTCCGTCGCCGTCTTCGATGTTCCCGGTTACGGGTTGCTCGATCGGCACCGTCAGCTCGAACTCCGACTCGACGGACCGACCCAGTGAGACATAGCGCAGTCGCACCAGCAGCGGCATCGGCGACGGTGTCCTCACCGGCGCCGTGATCTTCAGCGCCGTGTAGTCGAGCTCGGCCGGGCTGAGAACGTTGTCGGCCCAGAGCGACGAGATCGGATGGGTGTTGGTCGGGTATTCCACCAGTACCCCGTTCGGGCCGCTGGCGGTGACCTCGAACTCTTCGGCGTCGACCGCGTCGTTGGTCCAGTTCAGAGCGATCCATGTCGGGCTGCCGGCCGTGATTGGTGCTGTGGTCGATGTAAGAGCCGTGACCATGGCCATGCCGGTCCCATCGGCCTCAACTTCGACCTGAGCAGCGGCAGCGGTTGGGGCTGCGATTGCGCCGGCGAGTAGGGCGAGCGTGGCAAGAACTTGGCGGTTCCTCATGATTAGCCAATCGGCCCCGATGCCGGTGAGGTTGACCCGTACCAGTCGATTTGAGTCACCGGTATGGTCCTCCACAGGTGACGTTGCCCGCCGTCGACATGGGCTACCTGGCTCATGAAGCGGGATGCGTCACGCCGGCGAGCAGTTGGCCACGAACACATCGCGGACCGCACTGCGAAGCTCGGCGTCCTCGGCCTGCTCGGCGTTGAAGGCCGCATACTCCTCGCTGGATACGCCGTGGGCGTCGAGAAGCTGCTGTTCGAGCGTGGCGATGCCATCGAGGTTGTCGAACGACGTTGACTGCCGAGCACAGGCCAGGTTGGCGGCGACGACCGTGAGCCGGGCGTTGGCGGGGTCAACGGCTGAAGGATCCGGCAGGATCTCCTCGGTGTCCCAGACGGCGACCTCGAGTTCGTCGCCCACCATCGGTAGGCTCTCAATCGTCGTTGCCGATTCGTCGCTCACCATCGGTAGGCTCTCGGTCGGTGTTGCCGACTCGTCGGCACAGCCACCGCCGGCGAGGGAAAGAGCCAGGATCACCAGCAAGGGCACAGAGCGACGCAACGCGATCACGAGACCCCATCGGCACCGCAATGCCATCATTGAGAACGTCGGTGCGTGGGCTCTGATCGGGGGCTGCCTACGGCTCTTCGAGCATGCCTCGATTGGCGATTATCCATACCGACGGTGCATTCACCGATCGCCGAGCCCCTTTGCCGTCGGTGCGGCGAACCCGTCGCTTGTGGTACCCCGCTGCCACGCCCGGTACAGCCCGGCATAGACCCCGTCGGCCGCCACCAGTGCGCCATGGTTGCCGTCTTCCACCAGCCGGCCGCCGTCGAACACCAGCACCCGGTCGGCGGCTTCGGCCGTTGACAGCCGGTGGGCGATGGTGACCACGGTCCGGGACGTTGAGAGCCGGCCCAGGGCCCGGGCGATGCGGACCTCGGTGGAGGGATCGACCGATGATGTCGCCTCGTCCAGCACCAGCAGCTCGGGGTCGGCGATGGCGGCCCGGACCAGGGTGACAAGCTGGCGTTCACCGATCGACAGCGAGCCGCCCCGCTCACCGACCTGGGTTTCCACTCCACGCTCCAGCTCGTCCAACCATTCGTCCAGACCGAGGTCGACGAAGACGCTCCGCACTTCGCTCAAGTCGGCGTCGGGTTTGCCCATGCGCACGTTGTCGGCGATCGAGCCCTGGAACAGCGAACCCTCCTGGGGCACCATCACCACCCGGTCCCGGAGCGACTCGAACTCCACCGTGCGTACGTCGACCCCGCCGATGCGCACCACACCCTCGGTGGGGTCCATGAGTCGAGTCAGCAACTTGGCGAACGTCGTTTTGCCCGACCCGGTTTCGCCCACCACGGCCACATTGGTTTGGGCGGCGATGGTCAGCGACACGCCCCGCAGCGCCAGTGGTCCCGATGCGTCGATCGCCGTCTCACCGGGCAGGGGGTAGCGGAAGCTCACGTCCTCGAACTCGATGGCCAAATGGCCTGACGGGAGGGGTCGCCCGGCGGGGCCGGGGTCGGCCACATCGGGTGGGATGGCCAAAACGTCGAGCACCCGCCGCCATCCGGCCACCGCCGTCTGGGCCTCGTTCACCGCCTCACCCAGCATCTGCACCGGCTGGATGAAGAGCTGGACCAGGAACAGGAAGGCCACCACCGTGCCCACCGACACCGATCCCTGGACGGCCAGATAGGAACCGACCACCAGGGTGATGGCCAGCACCGAGGCCGACAGCATCTCGCCCGTACCCGAGAACAGGGCCGACAGCCGACCGGCTCGATTGGCCGCAGTGCGGTGGTCCTCGATGGCGTCGGTCAGGCGTTGCCGGGTGCGATCCTCGATGCCGTAGGCCCGGATGACGGGGGCACCCACCACCGCCTCGGCCAGCACGGCCAGCATGCGTCCCACCCGCTCCCGCACCACCACATAGGCGGCGTCGAGTCGGCGTTGGAACCAGCGGATGGTGGAGAAGATCACGGGCACGGTGACCAGCACCACCAGCCCAAGCGGCAGTGAGTAGAACAGCATGACGACCATGGCCAGGGTGGCCTGGGCGGTGTTGGTCAGCAGCATGAGGCCGGCCCACTGCATGAATCGGCTGATCTCGTCGATGTCGGACGTGACCCGGGACACCAGGGCACCCCGCTGTTCCGACGCCTGATGGAGCATGGACAGATCGTGGATGTGGCGGAACGACCGGATCCGCAGGTTCGACAGCGCACCCTCCGAGACCCGGGCCAGACGCATGTGCATCCACGCCGTGGTGGCGGCGGTGATGAGCACGGCCACGGTGGCCAGCATCACCATCCGGGCCACGAAGCCGAGGTCGACGAGTCCCGTTGCGTCGCTGCCGCCTTCTGCTGCGGCACCGGCCCGAATACCACCATCGATCACCTGCTGGACGGCGATGGGCACCACCACCCGTCCGGCGGTGGCGATGAGGGCCAGGACCAGGGTGCCGCCCAACCCCACCCGGAGCTCGGGCGACAGGGCAAGACCGCGGCGCAGCGTCTCCAGCGCCCCCCGCCTCCTCCCCCTGGTCTCGGCGGTGCTGTTCTCGGCGGTGCTGTTCTCGGCGGTGCTGTTCTCGGCCGTAGTGGTTTTGGCTCTGTTGTTCTTGGCTCTGTCGTTCTTGGCCCTGTCGTCGGCCGGTGTGGTCGGGGCCGCCATTATGGTGCCGCCTCGACTTCGTAGGCGTCGATGAGTTCGGCGTAGGCCGGCACGGTTCTGTACAGGTGCTCGTGGGTGCCCCGGCCCACCACCCGGCCGTCCTCCACGTAGATGACGGTGTCGGCCAGCAGGATGGAGCTGCGGCGGTAGGCCACGATGACCACGCTGGTGTCGAGACCGGCCAGCTTGTCGAGGATGGCGGCCTCCACCGCCGGGTCGACGGCCGAGGTGGCATCGTCCAAGACCAGCAGGCGGGGTCGCCGGATCAGGGCCCGGGCCAGGGCGATGCGCTGGCGTTGCCCACCCGACAGTGAGGCCCCCCGTTCCCCGACCTTGGTGTTGTAGCCGTCGGGCAGGGCGTCGATGAACTTGTCGGCTTGGGCCAGGCGGGCGGCATTGGTGATGTCGGCCGAGTCGAAGTCGGCGCTCAGCGTGATGTTGGCGGCGATGGTATCGTCGAACAGGAACGCCTCCTGGAACACGATGGCGGTCTGGCTGGCCACGGCGTCGCGGTCGACGGCCTGCAGATGGCTGCCGTCAAGGCTGATACAACCGCGGTCGGGGTCGAACAGCCGGACCAGGAGCTGGGCGATGGTCGACTTGCCCGATCCCGTGGGGCCGACGATGGCCACCGTGGACCCGGCCGGCACATCGAAGGCGATCGATTCCACCCCTCGTCCCTCCGTCGGGCGGTCGCCGTTGGTGCCGGCCTTTGCGGCCGGGGTGCCGGCCCCGTCGGTGGACGCCGGATCGGCGGCGGCGGGCCCGGCGGCCAGGTCGGCCGACGCGTCGTCGGGATAGGTGTAGGCGATGTCGACGACCTGGGCGGAGGCCGCTCCGCTGGAGGCGGGCACGGCGGCTCCGTAGTCCACCCGGGCCTTCTCCTGGAGCACCGAGTCGACCCGGCGCCAGCCGGCCACGGCGGCCGGGAGCTGCAGCAGCAGCCAGGCGAAGACCCGCATGGGCAGCGCCACCAGGCGGAACAGGTAGGCGAAGGTGACGAGGGTGCCGGCCGAAATGACCCCGGCATCGACCCGCCATGCCCCGACGGCCAGCACGGCCAGCGTGCCCAGGCTGGGCAGGGCTTCCATGAGTGGGTCGAAGATGGCCCGTAGCCGACCGACGTCGACCATGCGGTCCCGCAGCTCGTCGGAGCTGGCCCCGAACCGGCCGACCTCGGCGTCCTCCCGGCCCAGGGTCTTGACCACGAGGGCGGCGTCGAACGACTCGTGGGCGATCTCACTGACCTGGGCCCGCAGCCGCTGGGCCTCGGTGGTAACGATGCGCATGCGGCGCTGGAAGGCCAAGTTGGTGAGCGCAATGGCCGGCAACACGGCTAGGCCGACGGAGGCCAGGAACGGATCGGTCATCACCAACAGACCGCCGGTGACGACGAGCATGATGACCACCCCCAGGGCCATGGGCAGGGGAGCGGCGATGTTGGACGCGGCCTCGACGTCGGCATTCACATTGGACAACAACTGGCCGGTGGGATGGCGACGATGCCACTCCAGGGGGAGCGTCAAGTAGCGGTCGGTGACCTCGGTACGGTCCCGGGCCTGGAGGCGATACTGGGCCAGGTAGGCGCCGAAACGTCGCAGTGCGATACCGGCGGCCCGGATGCCGGCCACCCCGAGGATGGCTCCGGCGGCTGCGGCCTGAGCGGCCAGGGTGATGTCGCCGCTTTCCACGGCCGGGATGAGCAGGTCGTCGGTGACCCAGCCGATGACGAACGACGACGCCACCGTGGCCAGGGCGAACAGCAGGGTGCCGATGCCGCCCAGGGTGAACTCCCGCCGCGCACGTGTCAGCTGGCGCCAGATCAGGGCCAGGCCCTCACCCCGATTGATCTGGGGAGTTCGGGGTGAAGTTGCGAGGTCGGTCACCTACCCAGGCTAGTGGTTGGCGCCGTCGGGCTCGGCATCGTTTCGGTCACGCCGGGTTGAGCTGGACGGCGACTGCCGGGAGCCGGTGATTCGACGCTTCAACCGCCGGCTGGTCCGGTAGCGTGATGGTAGAAGGTTTGGCAGGTGCCGGGCCGTACAGGCCGGTTGCAGTAGAGATGCAGCCAAGTTCAGGAGCCAAACCAGTGATGAACCATCCCACCCCGGCGGACGCCCCCGGCGTGTCCGACGATGAGCATTCGGCGGTCGACAACGCCGAGTCCGGCGGGTCAGCCGGACCCGAGTCCGACGAGCCGATCGAGTCCACCACGTCCGACCTATTCGCCGCCCTCGGGCTCCGGCCCGAGCTGCTCGAATCCCTCAGCCACCTCGGCTATTCGATCCCGACCCCCATCCAGTCCGAGACCATTCCCCATCTCCTGGCCGGCGCCGATGTCCTCGGCCAGGCGGCAACCGGCACCGGCAAGACCGCAGCCTTCGCCCTGCCGATCATCAACAACGTCGAGCCGGGCCGACCCGGTTCCCCGGTTGCCCTGGTGGTGGTACCGACCCGGGAGCTGGCGGTTCAGGTCGGTGAGGCCATCACCGACTACGGCCGGGGCCGCCACATCCAGGCCCTTGCCGTCTACGGCGGCGCCGACATCCGGGAGCAGATCCGGCGTCTGAAGCGAGGCGTGCATGTCGTGGTGGGCACCCCCGGTCGCATCATCGATCTGATGAAGCGTCGTTCCCTCGATATCACCGATATCGCCACCGTCGTACTGGACGAGGCCGACGAGATCCTCGACATGGGATTCGCCGAGGACATCGAAACCATCCTCGACTCCACACCGCCGACCCGTCAGACCGTGTTGTTCTCGGCCACCATGCCGGCCCGGATCAAATCGATTGCCGACCGCCATCAGCGTGACCCGATTCGTATCAAGGTCGGTCTGGGCAAGGACGCCCCGGCCAACAACCTGGTCCGCCAGACCGTCTATATGGTCGGGCACAATCACAAGGCGGCCGCCCTCGGTCGCATTCTCGACATCGAAGCTCCCGAGTCGGCCCTGGTGTTCTGCCGGACCCGCAAGGAGGTCGACGAGTTGACGGTGGCCATGAACTCCAGGGGTTATCGGGCCGAGGCGCTGCACGGAGGTATGGATCAGACCCAGCGGGATCGGGTCATGGCCCGCCTGCGGGACGGCACCGCCGACCTGTTGTTGGCCACCGACGTCGCCGCCCGCGGCCTCGACGTCGACACCCTGACCCATGTCGTCAACTACGACGTGCCGGCACAAGCCGAGGGCTATGTGCATCGGATCGGTCGTGTTGGCCGGGCCGGCCGTGAAGGGGTGGCCATCACCCTGGCCGAGCCCTCGACCAAGGGTCGGCTCCGCCGAATCGAGCGCATGGTTGGGCGCAAGCTCGACGTCGCCCCCTTGCCCACGGTGGAGATGCTTCGGTCCCGTCAACTCGAGCTCACCGTGGCCGCCCTGCGGGAGCAGATCGGGACCGACGATCTCGATGACTACCATCACGTGCTTCACCAGCTCACCGACGTGGCCGAGCTGCGTGATATTGCGCTTGCCGCGGTCAAACTCGTCCACGAGCACCGCAACCCGGTGGCCAACGAGACCTTCATTCCCGACACGGTCGAGGAAGGATCCGCACCGACTCGCCGGAACGGCAAGAAGGGCAAAGGCAGGGGCTACGACGATGGCGCCCGGTCCGGAACGCGACGTCCTCAGAACCGGTTTGGCTCCGATCGGACTCAGGGCCCGTCCCGGCCCGGCCACTCGAACCATGACGACACCGGGTTCGTCTACATCGGCGTCGGTCGCCGAGGCCAGGTTCGCCCCGGTGATGTGGTCGGTGCCATCGCCAACGAGACCCGCCTGTCCGGAGGTGACATCGGCCCGATCAGGATCGCCGAGCACTACTCGGTGGTGGGTGTTCCCGAGTCATCGGTGGGCGACGTCATCGACGCCATCAACGGCACCGGACTGCGAGGCAAACGGGCCAAGGCCCGCCGCTACGTCGACTGAGTTCGGAGTCCGCCCGGTCCCGCGCCGCCTTGTGTGGGTCGACAGGTCACAGCCTGCGCTGGGCCGCGAACATGAGCGCTGCGGCCGCAGCGGCGGCCATGGCGGCCCCCAGCCAGGCGGCTTCGTACGATGCCGACCCGGCAACCAGCCCGAACAACAACGGTCCGGCGGCATTGCCCACGCCCAGTGCTGCGGTGCCGAGGCCGGCCGCCGCCCCTGGACGGTTGGGACTGGTGCGGACCAGGGAGAGGAAGAAGATGCCGGTCCAGCCCCAGCCGGCGCTGAAGGCGCCGATGGTGGCGAGGGTGAGAAGTAGCGGGTTGCCGGTGCCGCCGAGGGCCATGGTGCCGGCGCCGGCGGCCAGCATGACGGCGATCAGTCCGAACAGGGCCCCGCTGGTTCGGTCGGCTCGAAGCCCGGTGCCTACCCGGGTGATGATGCCGGCGACGCTGCCGACGGCCAGCAGGATCCCGGCCCAGGCCGGGCTGACCCCCATCGCCACTGCGCTCTCGGTGATGAAGATCCCGGCTCCCGACGCCGCCGCTGTAGCCAGGGCGGCTGCTCCGGCGGCCAGCAACAGAGCGGGGCGTGGCGGCGGTTGACCGGCTGAGCTCGTGCCGCAGCCCGCATCCGATTCGGAGTCGGCTCGTGGGGCCGAGCCGGTGGTCGGGGCCATGGGCTGCGGTGGCTTCGGCCTCATCGACAGGCCGGGCAGCAGGAGCAGCACGATGGTCAGCGGCACCACGCCCAGGGCGAAGGCCCAGCGCCATCCAACCGTGAGGGCGATGGTGGGCACGGCCACCCCGGCCAGCAGAGTGGCCGACGGGATCGAGGCCTCCTTGATACCGAAGGCCAGGCCCTGGAGGTGCTCGGGAACAGCCCGGCCGACCAGGATGGCCAGCCCGGGATCGACGAAGGCGATGGACAGGTTGCCGACGCACAGTACAGCCACCAGTAGGGGCCACGAGTCGACGACAAGACCGAGGGCCAGCAGGGTCATGGCGCTCAGGCCGGCGCCGATGTAGATGCTGCGTTTGGGTCCGATACGATCGGCGATCCGTCCCCCGAACGGTGCGGTCGAGGCTCCGGTCAGGAACCCGATGGTCACGGCGGCGCCCAGGGCAGCCTCGGTCAGATTCAGATCATCGCGGGCTTGGACTGCCAGCCCACCGATCATGAAAAACGGTAGGGCGGCCAGCACCAGCGCGCTCAGGATGACCAACATGGCCGGCACCACCGAGGTCCGGGGCGCAATGGATGTGCTGGTCATGGCGACCCCCGACGGGTTCGGCCCGGCAGCGGGCGATGCCGGGGCACACCGGGAGATGAGTGGCGGAGGTGGACGGGAATCGAACCCGCCTACGATGGATCACACCGTACACCCGCTTTGAAGGCGGGGGAGCCCACCAGGCGCTCGGACACCTCCAGGTAGGAATGTAGCGGGGTTCGGTGCCCGCGAGGGCCGTCTTGCCGTGCCGAATGCGCCCAGCGCAGCCATCTTGCTGGCCATTTTGGGCCTCATCCTGCTCGGACCGCTCATCTCATCCACCGGCAGTATGGTCGTCACTCGTCGGAGTCGGTGCCGGTAGACCCGGTTGATCATGGCTTCCGACGTGCCGGCCCAGTCCGCCAACTGCCAGCTTGAGTGTCCGGCGTCGGCTTGCATGCTGATTGCCGTGTGTCGAAGTTCGTTTGGGGTAACGGGGAGTCAGCCACCGGTCGAGACTGCGCGGATGATGTCGGTGAAGGCCTCGGTGATGTGCAGGTAGGTGCCGTCGAAGTCCACAGTCCGGCCATTGAGGAGTTGCCGGATGACCTCGACCCCCTTCCATTAGCCGCGCTTTTCTGAATTGGGCTGTCCATCGGGATGCCCGTCGCTGCATACTCCTGGGCGTGTGGCCCGCACCCAAACCGAGTTCGAGGCGGCCTCCACTCAGTCTGTCGAGCGTTGCGGCCTCCCAAGCAAGTTGTACGGGGTTGCGCATGTCGTGGTTCAGCACGAGCGTCCCGAGTCGGATCCGTTCGGTTGCCTGAGCGATCGCGCCCAGGGTCACCATCGGCGAGACATCCGGACCGACGTGGTCACTGACGAGCACCACGTCGAATCCTGCGGCCTCTGCTTCGAGAGCTGCCGCCACAGGATCGCGTTCGTCGTCGGCGCTGAGTTGGTAACCGAACCTGAATCAGCGACCCATGATTCGACGCTACTGGGGACACGTTCGCCACCCCCGCAGACCGGACGTGTCCGCCGCCCAGTCCCGGCGTTGAGCAGCGCGGGAGGCGAGCGGCAAGGAGACCGCGAAGGGTGGTCGGCGGTGCGAGCGCCTCGGCGGGTCGGCGACTGCCACTGGGAGTGACGCTTCGGCGCGGGCTGTCGGTGATCTCGCGCACGATGCAAGTGCCGTCTCCGGGTGCTCATGCGTAGCCGGCGGGGGACATTGTGGATCGGGCTGTCGAGGTCCGCGGTGGAGGGGACCTTCGGCCGTGTGCGAGGTAGTCCGGGCGTACGAGACTAGGTGTATGCGACCGCTCGTGGCCTTGATCTGCGCCTTGGCCCTGATGACGGGTCTCGTTGCCTGCAGCGACGATTCGGATGACGGGGCGGTATCGGACTCTGAACTGGCGGAACTCGAGGATCGAGCGACCGAGTTGGCAGAGTCGTTCTGGGGGTCGTGGCCCGACGACGCCATCGTCGACCGGTTCGCTGACGACATTGCGTTCTATGATCCCAGTGACGGCGACTTCACCATTGAGGGCAAGGACCGGTTCGCCCCGATTGAGCGGAACCTGATCAGGTTTTGGGCGGATGCGGATCCGTCGGTCGAGACGATGTGGGTGGCCACGGATGGCGCTTCGTACCGGGTCGCGTACCCTGAGGTTGTGTGGCCGCCGTGGCTGCGCGAACCCAGCGAACATCCGCCGGTCGTCATCTTGTACGTGTTCGGGTTCGAGGACGAGAGCATCACCAGGTATGAAGTGTGGTTCGAGGACACGACGCTCGAGATGCTTGGATTCGGCTGTTTCGGGGTCGCAGCGTGTCCCGACGCCCAAGCGATAGTGGATCGCTACACGCAGGCCTGGAACTCCGGCCAGTCCGACCTGATCGCAGCGCTCTACACGGACGACGCAACCTTCACCGACTCCGTGTCGGGGATGGAGGCGACGGGCGCGGGAGACATCAGCGGGTTGTCCGATCGCCGCCTCGGTCCCGGCGCAAACGCTGAGATCGAGGTGGTCGGTGTCTACGCTCAAACCAACGACTACCAGCTGCCGTCAGAGTCCACCGGCGATCTGGGACAGGTGATCGCCCTCGGCATCCATTATCGAGTGTTGGACCCGCTCAGCGACGCTCCGCCCCTTCAGAGACTGGCAACCTTTGAGCTGGGCACCAGGCGTTCCGGCGGGTTCGACCGTCACCCCGAGGGTCTGATCACCCGCGAGGAGGTCTTCCAACTAGTCGACCCGTACCTCAGCGCCGATTGCCGGCGAGACATGGAAGCGGCGGCCGCCGTTCCGGGTCTTGAGGAGGACCTGTTCGAGCACAACCAAGAGCTGCACCCGACCTTTACGTCATGCACATCGCCCGAGGAATGGGAGAACGCGGCTGCGGCGGCAGGACTCGGGGACCTGCTCGACGTGGGATTCATCGAGGGCGAATGTGCCTTCAACCCCGGCGTCGCCGGCACACCCCTGTGCGAAGCCATTTCCGCAGGCCACGACTGACGGCGCACTTCCTTCCACGCCCGCTCACTATCGCGCCGGCTCCAACCGAGGGGCGACCAGATCACACCGCCAAGCTGCGCCCGCCGGTCGACCGACACCTCCAGCTGATCGCCTCTCGGACCCAGCTCGCCAGCCGAGGGCACGCCCTGTTTCGCGGTCGGCACCGTTTCGCTGCACGCGCTCGGGTGCCGGCGATACCGCGTAACCAGAGCGTCCGACGATCGCGTACCCGATCTGTGCCCGTAGCAGCAGTCACAAGCCAGACCAGACCTTGCGGCATCTCACCGGAACATCGGAACGGTTACGCACAACTGCGCTGGTGACACTCCCCTAATAGCCACGCAAGTCAAGCCAGGGTGCTAGCCATCCCGACGATGGCTGCCACCTCCCGCTTCACAGGAGGTTGTGTCTTCGTCAAATCCGTAGGACCTGAGTCTTGGAATGCATGCGGCGTCCGACAAGCGAGATCCTCAAAGCGGCGGAGTGCTGCTGCTGACCCGTGGATCTGTCAGCGCCGGTTGCGGCGTCCTGAGTTGGAGGTCGGCGACCACCTGTGGCGACAGGTTGGCGTCAACGAGGTACTTCACGCTGTTTGGGCGAGAGGAAGGTCTCGTTCGTTCACTCTCGCGGCACCATAGGCCAAGGCGGCGGCGATGTCGGCGTCCTCGAGGTACGGGTAGTCGGCGAGGATCTGTTCACGAGTTTGGCCTGCGGCCAGTTGGCCGAGGATCATGCCCACCGTGACGCGAAGGTCCCGGATGCATGGGCGGCCGCCCATCCGGTTCGGGTTCGCGGTGACCCGTTCGAAGCTCATGCGAATAGTGTTCTCAGGTGCCGGATCATGGTCGATGGACAATAGACCGGCCCTCAGATCCTGGGGGCCGCGACCGCCCCGAGGCGCACGGAAAGAGACCACACAGGGTGCGATGTTGCGTTGCCGGCTCAGCGATGGCCTGGCGATCACGCTTGGTGGCTGCTCTGGGTGCCGGCGGAGCGATACCGAGTGGGCCGGAAGTGCCGGAGCAGCGTGCCTGTCGCCGCCCGGAGTCGAGCACTATCGATCGGCGTGTCGAGGCCCCCGGAGCCGGCAGCAGCTCCGTCGGATCGAGTCTGAGAGTGCCGGTTGTGTGGGCCGTTCTCGTGAGGTTGTTTCGTTTCGTCGTCACGCAACCTCACCACATCCGACGGCCGGCGGTCCGGAGGTGTCGCTTGGGTATCGGGCAACGGAATGACGGACGGCTCAGCGATCTGCGAGGAACCCCAGGACGTGCTCGATCACCCAGTCCGGTTGCGTGATGGTGAGGTGATGATCACCGTCGGTGATCTCTGTCTTGACGTGGGGCGCCACGGTGGCAAGTCGCTGGACTGCCCGCTCCGCGGAGTAGCTGACTTCGTTGCGTCCGACGAGGAACAGCGTCGGAACGGCGAGTCGCTGCCAGTCTTCATCGGAGAGCACCGTAGGGCGCACGAGTTCACGCTTCTTGATCGCTGAAGCATCGTCGGGCGAGGATGTCTTCGTCGATCATCTCGTCGATCGTCGCTCGGGTCGCCTCATGGCGGACGCAGTCTGGTGCGTACCAGTAGAGGTACCGCCGAATGTAGGAGCGACTGGGAACTGTGTCGTAGACGATGGCACGGGCAACGAGGCCGAGTGGTGGCCGGAGCACCGTCCGCGCGGAGAGAGCAGGACGAGTTTGTCGAGCCGTTCGGGGAACTCGAGCGCGTAGAGGGATGCGATCCAGCCTCCGTAGGAGTGCCCGACGAGTCGGACGTTGTGGAGTTGGAGTTCGTCGAAGAGCTCGTCGAGCCAGCGCACGAAATCGTCGGGACGACGAGGTTGACGTCGATAGATGCTTCGTCCGGTGTCGTAGATGTGATCGAAGGCGTACACCCGATGCTCGCCGGCGAACGCTTCGATCACCGGGATCCACGAAAGCGAGGTTTCCGAATCGCCGGGCAACAGAACCAGCGGTGGTCCGTCGGTCGGGCCCTGGACCCTCACGAACGTGTCACCGAACGTGGTGCTGACCATCGTGGATTCCGAGGGGATCGGCCAGCGTTGCGCTCGCCCATCGTAGAAAGCCAGGTACTCCTGTTGTGATGCAGCGGAACGAAATGGGTGCCAGGGCTCCTTTGCCATTACTCCTTCTCCTATCATCGCTTGCGTTCGATGTGGCTCCGCCCTTTGCTTGATGCCGGGGAGCATTGGCGAGCGACGGGTCGGGTCCGTCGGCGTGGGCTCCCCACCGGGCCGCTGCAGGCGTCGCCGGGGCCGAGCAGGTGTCCGACGATGTGCGCCGCCGCCACGATCGTGATCAGCACCGACCGTTGATGCCGACGGTCTGTCGCAGATCCAGCTCGCGCACTCTCATCGCAGCCCTCCTCGCTGATCGAGACCACCCCCTTTGATACAGCGTGCGCCCCAACCAGCCTCAGACGCCAGGGCCACTTGTCACTTCGCTGGCCAACGGCACATCGGGGCGGTCGGAGCCTCGCAACCAGGAATCTGAGAGATTCCGAGGAGTGCGGTATCGGGCTCATCAACCCATTCGAGGCTCTGTGAACGACATCCATACTCTTACGATGGACGGCGAAGAACTGGTGCGTGCTCACTACTCCCAGGCCGAGGAGGGCACGCGCCTCCATGAGACGCCATATGGGGTTCTTGAACGGGTCCGGACTTGGGACCTGTTCGAGCGGTGGCTCCCGGCCCATGGTGTCGTCTACGACGTCGGGGGCGGTGCGGGGGTTCACTCCGCGTGGCTTGCCGACCGGGGCTACCCGGTGGAACTGTTCGACCTCGTTCCACGTCACGTGGCCGAGGCCACTGCAGTATCCCAGGCCCGCAGTCCTGAACAGCGGTTCGTCGTCGAGCAGGGCGACGCACGCAGCATCCCTCGAGGTGACGGGTCCGCCGATGTCGTCTTGATGCTCGGTCCGCTCTACCATCTCGTCGAAAGGTCGGAGCGGAGTGAGGCACTCATCGAGGCCCGGCGCCTTCTGAAACCGGGAGGACTGTTGGTGGCAGCCGGGATCTCACGGTTTGCGTGGCTGATGGACGCCTACCGCAAGGGCATCGCCGACAGCCCGGAGGTCCAGGCCAGTATCACCTACAACCTCCGGACAGGGCGCAGCAACGCCGACCCGGCCCCGGGAGCGTTCTGGGCCTACTTCCATCGACCGCAGGAGCTGACCGACGAGATCACGGCAGCCGGTTTCGAGAACGTGTCGATCGCAGGCGTCGAGGGCTTCGCCTGGATGCTGCCCGATCTGAACTCCATCCTCGACAGCCCCGCTTCCGCCGAGGCGCTGTTGGACCAACTCCGCACCGTCGAGAGCGAGCCCGGCATCGTGGGGGCATCCGCCCATCTCCTGGCCCGGGGTTTGAAGCCGGTCTGACTCCACCCGATGGGGTACATGCCCTCTTGTCGCCCTTCTCCGTGCCGAAGTCCGAAGGGCTTTGTCGCTGCTTCGGCGAAGCGGGTGGTCAGAGGTCTTTATCGGTCTGCTGATCGATCTCGGAGCATCGCTGATCGGGCCGGGCCGGTACGCCGGACGGGTCCCGTCGGAAGTCCCCGGAGCCGAAGCGGCGACCGCGGCCGGGTTCTTTATGGGAAATCGTTGCGGGCTCGGATGATGCAGTCCACCATGTGGGCTCCGCCACTTGCGGTGTTCTCGTCGGAGTTCTGCCCGCTCTGATCGGCCACGACCCGGGGGAAGTCCTCTCCGGCCCACCAGGCGAAGAACGGCCCACCCGACTGACCGGGCCAGACGTCACCCTGGTGGAAGATGCGGGTGTGAACCTCGCGGTCCCAGAACGACCCGTCGAGGGCGATGTCACGCTGATACGAGGGGCGCTCGGAGCCGGCCAGATCCCCGGGATAGCCGATGTGTCGCCACACGGCGAGGTGGTCCCAGTCGTCGGACCAACTCCGAGACCCCATCCAGCCGGTCAGATTGCCGATGTTGCGGTCGAGTACGACACAGACGTAGTCGTGCTGGCCCTCGTTGCGGTCGATGGTGGGACCGAACACCTTGGTGCCCTGCCAATAGACCCGAGTGCCCCAGGCCGCCCCGAACGGTTCACTGCCGTCGAAGTACGACGGTGCAAACCTGACCCACCCGGCGGTGTTGTCGGGATTCCACTGGATCGCATGGCTGCAGGTGAGTAGATGGCGAGGCCCGACCATGGTTCCCGACGCCGTCCCGCCCGGGGTCGTCACCCGGCCGACCGTGCACCACGGGTAGGACGTGTCATTGAACAGGTACCGGTTGTCGGGGCCGAAGATGGTGGTTGCGTAGTGGATGCGCTCCTCGTCGGGCTCCTCCTGCAGCAGATCACGACCGAGTCGGCGTGGGACCTCGAGCTGTCCGGGCAGACGCAGCGGCCAGGTACGCAGCGGAAGGTGGTCGGGAGCACTGCCGTCGACGTCGGGAGAGTCCAGCTGGGCCTCCTCGATGCTGCGGTCGGGGTCGAATTCGACGACCTCGACCCGAGGGGGGAGGCTGTGCACCCCGAGTGACAGGTTCTTGATGGCGAGGCGAACCTGCCACGGTGTCGATCGCTCGAGCTCGGTGCGGTCACGACCCACCAGGAACGAGCCGTCGCTCCGGCTATAGGTGACATCGATCTCCGGTTCCCCGTCGATCGAGAGCAGCAGGTCCAGTTCCATCGCTCCGTCGGCGGCCTTGAGAGCCGGCCGATTCGGTAACGCTTCGGCCAATTCCTCGGTGAAGAGCGGTCGATCCGGCCTCCCGGGTGTTGGCCGCCGACGCTTCTTCTCCTCATCCGGTGCCGAGTACTGCACGATGTGTTCGGTTGTCATTGCCGGCCTCCTTTGGCGCTGGACCTCGGCGTGCGAGATCGTGCCCAACTGACGGCCGTGCCCCGAACTCTGATACAAATTCCGCTCGCACCGGATTCCGGAAGACGAGATCGATCGATGACGACGGCCGGCCGGCCGCCTGCCGGCTAGGAGGCCGGTGTCTCGGCCTCGCCCACCGGTTCCATATTGGTGCCGATCGAACCCCACTCGAGCGTGGTGTGGAACCGCACGAACATCGGCTTTTCGTTCCGCAAGGTGTCGAGCAGGGCGACCAACTCGGCCTCGTGGAAATAGATGTTCAAGATGCCGTTCGAGTGTTGTACATTCGCCGGCAGCGGCGCCCCGTCCTTGATGATGCCCACGTACCCGAGGTAGGTGTTGGCCGGTCCGTAGAGGTAGACGAAGCCGATCTGGCTGCCGCCTCCGCCGCTGTACCCGGTGAGCAGGAGCACGCTGTAGTTCTCGATTTCCGAGCTGTAGACCATGGTTCCTCCAGTAGTCGGTCGTACAGTCCCGACGGCATCGGGAGGCCGCTGATACAAGATCGGGACCCTCGACCTTCGTGTCGAACCTCGAGGCCTTACCAACATGAGCGCTGCCCTTGCGCACTTGCGTGATGGCGTCCGGTCAGGCCGGGTCCGGGTTCGTCGCGGAGTTCTGCAGCCGTTCGTGGAGCCTGCTCCGCAACTCGTCGGGCTCGACCTCGTTCCAGGTCCGCCTGCGAGCGAGGATGACGCCGGTTGCGGTGGCGACGCCGGCCAAGCCGGCCAGGCCAAGCAGTTTCCAGCCATTCACGTGCTCTATGGTAGACGCACCGATGGCACACACCCTTTCTTTGGCCGACGCGGCGTCGATGACCGAAACCGGTGACGTCTGGCTGTTTCGCGGGCGGAGCCCGGCCGACCGCCTGATTCGCGTGGCCACCAACAGCCCGGTCAACCATGTGGGTATGGCGGTGGCCATTGACGACCTGCCACCGCTGCTGTGGCACGGTGAACTCGGTCGTTCCCTACCCGACGTCTGGACCGGCACCCGGAAGCGGGGGCCGCAGCTTCATCGGCTCGAGCACGCCGTGTCGACCTGGGTTCACCGCTACGGTCAGCGGGCCTGGTTCCGCCAGCTCGATATCGAGGTCACCGCTCAAATGGAGGATGCCGCCCTGTCCGCCATCAATGAACTCGTCGAGCGGCCATTCCCCCGGGCGTTGTCGTTGGGTGTGCGCTGGGTCAAGGGTCGCTTCGGGCGGTCGGTCTCGCTGGAGGATCTCTACTGCGCCGAGCAGGTTGCGCTGACCTATCAGCGAATGGGTCTGCTCGACGACGACCGGCCGCCCAACTGGTACGACCCCGGCCGTTTCTGGAGCGGGGATCGACTGGAGCTGATCGGTGCCGCCCTCGGTCCCGAGATCGAGATCGTTGATGTGCCGCCGCTCGACCGGAGTAGGACGGGGTGAACAACGTCGGCGGTCAGTCGATGGCTTGGTATCAATCGTGCTCTGGTCGCGTCAGACGGTTGTGGCGTACCGGAAGCGACAGGAGACCAGCCAATGTCACGGTTGAGCTTCAAGAACGAACTCGGCCGCCGGGATACGGCTTCGATCGGTTCCGGCCCACCCGGGGTCGTCGACGGCACCCCGTTCCGTCTCTTGTGTCGTTGGCGCCTCCTGGTTCGCCGGCTACGGCGCGAGACCGACCGTCCTCAGGTGACAGCGCCTGTCCACCGGCAAGGTCCCGTCGACCGGGATGCTCCTTCACTACCCGTCGAACCGGAGCGCGAGCGGCGTCGCCGGGAACTACAGCAGTACCTGGCCCCTCACGCCCTGTGGCCGATTGGCCAGACCCGTCCCTGACAGAGGTGAACGATCGACCCGATGACGTGTCCGGCTCCCCCATGACGGCGCAACGGGCAACGCTACGGTGTCTGGTGTGAGCGCTGACACGTCAAGGTCGAATAGTCGTGCCTGATCGCCAACAGGTGGTCGTGGGCCTGGGCTCGGTACCTCCCGGACTGGTCGAACCGACGCTCGGGCCGGACTGCACCTTCGTCCCCGATCCGACCGATGCCGATCTGTCCGTCGCCGTCGGCGCCATCGTTCGGGCCGACGCCGTGGTCGACACGTCCCTGCTCGACTCGGCACCGATGATGAAGGTGATCGCTCGCACCGGGGTCGGCGTTGACCTGGTGGATCTCGAGGAGGCGACTCGCCGGGGGATCCCGGTGGTCATCACGCCGGGCAGCGGCGCAGACGCCGTCGCCGAGGGTGCCCTGGGTATGGCGATGTGTCTGGCCAAACGGTTCGGACCGCTCACCGAGCTGGTCCGCTCCGGCAACTGGGACGATCGGGAGATGGTTCCGGTCGGCGATCTGAGGGGATCCACCATCGGTATCGTCGGCTACGGTCGAATCGGACGACGATTGGGGGAACTGGCCGCCGCCATCGGGATGAAGGTCCGAGCCTACGATCCCTTCGTCGACCTGCCTGCAGACACCGGCTGTGCCACCATCACCGATCTTGTCGAGATCAGCGATGTCATCAGTCTCCACCTGCCGCTGGTGGACGAGACCCGACATCTGGTGGACACCGACCTGATCGGCCGGATGCGACCCGGCGCCCTCCTGGTCAATTGTGGACGGGGTGGTCTGGTCGATCTCGATGCCGTGGCCGACGGGCTGGCCGCCGGGCGGCTCGGTGGCGTCGCACTTGATGTGTACGACCCCGAACCGCCGATGCACCATCGACTGTTCGATCTTCCAAACACGGTGCTCACGCCTCATCTCATGGGACTCAGCAGCCAAGCCTTGGCCGCCACCTTCCGGGTTGCGGCCGAGGGAGTGTTGGCCCTGCTGTCCGGTGGCGAGCCCGCTGCCGTGGCCAATCCCGGTTGGAGCGGCGCTGTATCGACCTCCGGGCCCGATCCGGGCGAACGCTAGGGTCGAGCGGTCGGGGTGTCCAGCACGGGGACCTTGTCGAATGGTTGACCCAGGGCCTCGGGGCCGAGGGCCAGGTAGCCGCCGTCGACGGCGATGGCGGCGCCGGTGATGAACGACGACCGATCGGAGCACAGGTACACGACGGGATCGCCCACCTCGTCCGGGTCGGCCATCCGGCCCAGAGCCTGGAACTCGGCGGCGAATTCATCCGCCCGTTCCCGGGAGCCGTAGCGGCGCTCGATATTGCGGCTCCAGGTCCAGCCCAGGGAGATGTGGTTGACCCGGATGTTGTCCGGAGCCAGGGCCTGGGCCAGGTTTCGGGTCAGTCCCAGCAGGGCAGACTTGGTGGTGGGGTACACCAGCCGGTTGGGCTGTGAGCGGTGACCGGAGATCGAGCCGATGAACACCACCGAACCGCCACCCTGCTCCCTCATGTGGGGGACCGCCCGCTGCACCAGCAGCGAGGCACCGACGACGTTGACATTGAAGGACCGGAGCCATTGCTCCCGAGTCGTCGCCAGCATGTCACAGTCGAAGATGGCGGCTCCGGAGACCACGTAGTCGACCCGCCCGAACTCGTCGATGGCGGTGGAGACGATCCGGTCGAGGTCGTCATCGTCGATCACGTCGGCCCGCACCGCCCGGGCCGCGTCGCCCAGCGGGTCGGCGAACTCGGCCAGATTGTCGACGTTGCGTCCGGCCATGACCACCCTGGCCCCGGCGTCGACCAGCTTCCCGGCGATGGCCCCGCCCAGTAGCGACCCGGCTCCGGTGAGAAGGGCGACCCGACCCTCGAGCCCGCCGCCGCCGGGGCCATGTGCGGTCTTGGTGCGCTCCGCGGCGCTGCTGTCCTCGCCCATCAGAAACCGTCCCGCTGATGCTTGACCTCGGCCTCGTACTCGCCCCGGGCCGCCATCACCTCGTGGCGCCGGCTGACCTGGGGGACCCCGACCTCCCACCATGTGCCGCCGCCGACCCAGGTGTATTCCGAGACGTTCATGACAATCACATAGGTCTCGGGACAGGCCTTGGCCCGGGCGTAGGCATCGGGCAGATCGGCCACCGACTGCACCAGTTCGGCCGTCGCTCCGAGTGCCTCGGCGTGTTTCACGAAGTCGACCCGCTTCAGTCGGGTGTGCCGGGTGGTGCGGAGCAGGTTGTTGAACTCGGCACCGCCCTGGGCAGTCTGCAGCCGGTTGATGACGGCGAACCCGCCGTTGTCCAGCACCATGTAGATGACCTTGTGGCCGGTGAGTACCGAAGCGTAGATGTCGCTGTTCATCATCAGGTACGACCCGTCGCCCACCCACGAGATGACGTCCCGGTCCGGTAGCGCCATCTTCGCTCCCAGGCCACCGGCTATCTCGTAGCCCATGCACGAGTAGCCGAACTCGGCGTCGAAGGTGCCGATCTGTTTGGTCCGCCAACCGGCCTGGAGTTCACCGGGCAGGGCGCCGGCGGCCGAGACCTGATAATCGCCGGGATCGCAGATCTCGTTGATGAGCTGGATCACCTCGCTGTAGGCCGGCGGGTCCCCGGCGTTGGCCGGATCCTTGAAGGTGTCGAGGTGGTTGTACCAGTCGGCCTTGCGATCCTGGGCGAAGCCCAACCAGCCGGCCGGTGCGGTGTAGCCGGCGATGGCGACGTCGAGCTGGTCGAGGCAGACCAGAGCGTCGCCGATGACCGAGGTGGCGTGCTGTTTGACCGCATCCCACCGGGCCGTGTTGATGGAGATGAACCGGCAGTCCGGGTTCTTGAACAAGGCCCACGAGCCGGTGGTGAAATCCTGCAGCCGGGTGCCGACGGCCAGCACCGTATCGGCTGCTTCGGCCACGGCGTTGGCCGCCGAGTCGCCGGTAACCCCGATGGCTCCGGCCAGGTTGGGGTGGTCGGCCACCAACGTGGCTTTCCCCGCCACCGTCTCCACCACCGGGATGCCATGGCCTTCGGCGAAGGCGGTCAACTGCTCGACGGCGTCGGAGTAGTGGACGCCGCCGCCGCAGATGATCATCGGCTTGGAGGCCTCACGCAACACGGCAGCCGCCGCCTCGATGTCGCGCCGATCGGGGGCCGGGCGGCGAATGTAGTGGACCCGGGGCTCGAAGAACGCTGCCGGGAAGTCGTATGCCTCGGCCTGGATGTCCTGAGGGAGGGCGAGGAAGGCCGGGCCGCAGTCGGAGGGGTCGAGCATGACGGCCAGGGCCTGGGGCAGTGAGCGGATGATCTGCTCCGGCTGGGTGATGCGGTCCCAGTACCGGCTCACCGGTTTGAAGGTGTCGCATACCGTCTCGGTCGGGTTGTGGAACTGCTCGACCTGCTGGAGGACAGGGTCGACCTTGCGGTGCTGGAAGGTGTCACCGCTGATCAGCAACACCGGTAGTCGGTTGGCGTGGGCCACCCCGGCCGCTGTCACCATGTTGGTGCTGCCCGGCCCGATCGAGGAGGTGGCCACCATGAACTGGCGTCGCCGCTTGGCCTTGGCGTAGGCGATGGCGGCCAGAGCCATGCCCTGCTCGTTGTGACCGCGCCAGGTCGGCAGCTCGTCCTGGTGGCCTTCGAGTGAGTGGCCGAGGCAGGTGACGTTGCCGTGGCCGAAGATGCCGAAGACGCCGGCAAAGAGCGGGACCTCCTTGCCCTCGATGACCGTCCGCTGGGCGATCAACCACCGAACAATGGCGTCGGCCGTCGACAGACGAACCGTGTCCATAGCTACCCCCTTGTTGAGCCGGCGCAGCCTCGGCCGGCATTGCGAATGAGACCGTAAATAGAGTAATCTACGGGCGTAGATATACGCAACCGCTCGGCTGCACGCAACCGCTTGGTCGGCGGCATCGGCCCTGTCGACGGGCAACTGCGTGGAACACGGCAACACCATGGACAATCGCAACTGCGGGGCCGACGGATGGCCCCGAGGGGGAAACTCAACATGAACGACATCATGGATCGCATCGCGGCCGCACCCATCACCTGGGGGGTGGACGGTTCACCCGGCTGGGGTCATCTGATGGGGGCCGACCGAGTCATGGCCGAAATGCGCCAGTGTGGCTTGTCGTCGACCGAGTTGGGGCCCGACGGCTTCCTGCCCACGGACCCGGACGAGCTGGTCGACTTCCTCGACGGTTACGGCTTGCGTCTGGCCGGAGGGTTCGTGCCGGCCGTGCTGCACCGGCGGGAAGGTTTCGACGACCAGTTGAGCTATGTCAACCGGGCGGCCGCACAGTTGGCCCGGGGTGGAGCCGAGATGGTCCTGCTCGCCGCAGCATCGCACCTTCCCGGCTACGACACCGCCCTCCACGTCGGCGAAGACGAGTGGCGGATCCTGCTGTCCAATCTCGAGTCGGTGGTCGAAGCCGTCTCGACCCACGGCCTCCAGACCGCCCTTCATCCACACTGGGGTATGGCGGTGCTGCGACCGGACGAGATCGAACGGGTTCTCGACTCGACGTCGGTCGGGCTTTGCCTCGACACCGGGCACATCCAACTGGGTGGCGGCGATCCGGTGGTCATCGCCCGCCGGGCCGGCGACCGGGTTCTCCACGTCCACCTGAAAGATATCGACGGCGCCCTGGCGGCCAGCGTTCTGGCCGGCGAGCTCCCGTTCCGTCAGGCCACGCTCGACGGGCTGTTCGTGCGGATCGGCACCGGGGCGGTCGACATTGCCGGGGTGGTTCGCACCCTCGAGGACTTGGGGTACCGGGGTTGGTACGGTCTCGAGCAGGACTGCGCCCTCGACGACGAGCCACCTCCTGGCGAAGGGCCCATCGTCGATGCCTTGGCCAGTGTCGAGTTCCTCCGGCAGCTTTCTCGGGAGCTCTCGGCTCGGCCATGACGTCATCGCCGTCGAAGGACCCCGACGTCGACGAGGTGCTACCGGTGCGGGCCCTCCTCGGCGAGTGCCCGCTCTGGTGTCACCGCACCTCCCGGCTGTACTGGATCGACATCGATGGTCGGGTCGTGCACCGAACCGACCCGACCACCGGTCGGGACGAAGTCCGCCATCTGGATGTCCGACCGGGCTCCATCGCTCTCATGGCGGACGAGCATCGTTTGCTGGTGGCGGCCGAGCATGCCGTCTACGAACTCGATTGGTCGACGGCCGTTCTCACTCCGCTAACGGAGCTGGAGCCCGACGGCTCACCGACCCGCATGAACGACGGCCGATGCGATCCCGCCGGCCGGTTCTGGGTGGGTTCGATGGACGATCCCGCCGGCACCGGGGTCGGGGCGGGGAGCCTCCACTGTGTGAGTGTCGATCTGACGGCCGGCGTCGTCGAACGCGATGTCGCCGTGTCCAACGCCCTGGCCTTCGACCCGTCGAGGTCGGTCATGTATTGGGCCGACACCCCGACCGGTGTGATCTGGTCGTTCGACTACGACGGCGAGACCGGTACCAGGGCGGGGCGGCGGGTGTTCATCGACTTCGCCGGACAGCTCCCCGGCGGTCCCGATGGTGCCTGCATCGATGACGAGGGATGCCTCTGGGTGGCCTGTGTCCACGGCTGGGGGGTGGCCCGGATCACACCTCACGGTGAGGTCGACCGATTCATTGAGCTACCGGTTCAGAAGCCTTCCATGCCGGCGTTCGGCGGGGACCGTCTCGACACGATGTTCGTCACCTCGATCAGCACTGGAGGAAGCAGGCCCGCTGCGCCGGGCCAGCCCCTGGCCGGCGCGCTCCTGGCCATCGATGTCGGACAATCCGGTCTGCCGGAGCCGCTCTTCGGGGGACGGTCACCCGAATCCGGCCGGTGAGCGGGCTACAACACGACCCGAGGAGCCCGGGGCGGTGAGCGACGTGTCATCACGTTCGCAGGCAGGTCGGAGAGCCCGCAAGCCGACGCGCGACGATGTGGCACGATTGGCCGGGGTGTCGACCGCCGTTGTGTCGTACGTGGTGAACAACGGGCCGCGCAACGTGTCACCGGAAACCAGGCAACGGGTGATCGAGGCCATCCGCCGGCTGGACTATGTGCCCAATCAGGCGGCCCGGAGCCTGGCCGGACAACCCTCAAGGACGATCGGTCTGATCGCCCCGACCCTGGCCAACCCGGTGTGGGCCGGGCTCGTGCTCGGGGCCACCGACATCGCTCGACCGAAGTCGTTCCTGTTGATGGTGTGCGATGTGGAGGGGGAGGGCGATCTCGATGCCCACTACACCGACATGCTGGCCCGGAAACAGGTGGACGGGGTGATCCTCGCTCCGACGGCACCCCCGGCCGCAGCATTGGCCACCATGGAGCGGAGTCATACTCCTGTCGTGCTGGTGGAGACGACCGGGACCTCGGCACCGAGCGTCGTGGTGGACGAGAAGGCCTTGGGGCACCTCGTTACCCAACACCTGATCGATCTCGGTCATCGCCGCATCGGATTCCTTCACGAACCCCGAACAGCCCGTGACAGTTGGCGGCGCGTGCTCGGCTACCGTGATGCCCTTCGGAAGGCCGGGATCGACATCGACGACGGGCTGATCGTGGAAACGCATTCCTCCATCGGCGACATCGTCGAAAACAGCAGGGCCGCAGCCGCTCGGCTGTTGGCGGTCAATCCACGGCCGACGGCGGTGGTGGCCTTCAACGATCTCATCGGTATCGCCACCATCCAGGCTGCTCGCCAACACGGCCTGCGGGTGCCCGACGACGTCAGTGTGATCGGCATCGACGACATCGAGGCCGGACGCTACATCGAACCGCCTCTGACCACGGTGCCGTTCCCGAGTCGGGAACTCGGCCGGGCTGCGGTCACGCTGCTGCTCGAGTTACTCGAAGGTGAAGGCGGATCGGCCGGCGTTGTCGTCCCGCCGGCCGACCTGTTGCTGCGAGGTTCGACGACCGGCCCGCCCCGGTGGTGGTGATGGAGTGAACCGACCGGCGGAGCCCGGTCCGCCCGCACCGGCTTGACGCTTGATCGAAGAGGTGACGACGACAGCAGGACGTATCCCCCGGCCTGGACCGTTGACTCAACGTGTCTCAAACCGGGGTGGGTCAGCGTCAGCAGCGTGTGAGGAACAACCGGAGTGCGTGGGGATCGAGGCCCGTCCTGCTCAAAGCGGACGGTGGACCGCTACGCCATGGACGCCCAGATGGACGCGGCCAGCTGGTTGAGTATCACGAGGCCGACGGGAAGGCCGGCGTGGATCAGCGAGGGCACCAGGCGATCGCCCTCCCGATAGTGGCGTCGAATGGCGACCACCCCGACCACCACGTAGGCAACATACGCGACCAGAGCGCCCAGCCCGAGACCGTAGAGGGCGGCCCCCAGCTCGCACCATCCGTCGCCGTAACAGTCGGAGGCGATGATGGTGTACAAGAGCCAACCGAGGATCGACCCGGCGACGACGGCGGCCGCCACACCGAGGAAAAAGGCCTCGGCCGCCACTCGAATCGGTCCCTTGGATGTCCGATTGGTGGGCTCGTCGGCCGCAGCCGGCCCGGGGGTGAACGGCGGGGTCGTGTCAGCGTGACCCCAAGGCGTTTCGTACCTGCTCATGGTTTGATTGTCGGCGTCAAACCGGCGCGGCTGTATCCGGACTATCCCTCAATCCGGCCTGGGGACGCCCACCGTGGCCCGGCTCCGAGGCCCGCGTGCTCCGCCGGGAAGCGAGGCGTTAACGGCTCGTTTACGGCCCTGGCTCAGGCTCATCGATGTGGCAACCGGCCACCTTCGAGACAAGCAGTAAGAAAGGAAGACCAATGTCAACATTGGAACTCAATGAACTGGCCTGCGAACGAAAGCAGGATGCCGTGGGCAAAGACGAGCCGGAGATCTGGATCGACGGCGCCCAGGTGTGGACGGGAAGCATGGGCAAGGGTGACTCGGCCGTGTTCAGCCCGCCGATCAAGCGCACGTTCAAGGGCCAGATCGTGGTGGAGTTGAAGGAGCGGGACGGTTCGGGCGGCAACGCCAACCGGAAGCTTCTCGGTCAGCAGACGTTCTCCGCCTCGTCCAGTGCCTCGCCGGCCACCTTCTCGGCCAGCGGGTACCGCTACCAGCTTCACTACCGTGTCGTCTGAGACACAGGCACGGGGGTCACGTCCCATCGGTCGACGAACGCGACGACCGGTGGGGCCGCCCGCCGTCCAGGACCAGGGCGCGACATCATCGGCCGTGGCCACCGACTGGCCCGCCTCGCTGCGATGGGATCCCGATCTCGCCGCCCGGGATGTCAGCCTGCGCCGGGTCACCGACATCGCGTTCACCCCCATGGAGCCGAGGCTCCGCAACGAGCTGATCACCCGAACCTACGGCGATCTGGCCGAGGCCATGGCCGAGCTGCTGGGTACCGAGAACGCCACGTGGACCGGCTTCGGCCAGTGGGCCAGTCACACCATCGGCCGCTACCTTCGGCTGCCCATTCCCGGGCTCGGACCCATGATCGCCCAGGCGTTCGGCGACGGGAACCGGGATGTCTTCGCCGACATTGCCCGGGCCCACATCACCTTTCTCGACACCGTGGGCCGGGCCCATCACCGGGGCGACGATCTGGACGAAGCGTGGCGGCGCTGTCGCCGCGACCTCAACCGGGATCTGTTCCATCCCCCCGGCGGCCCGGACGGAGGTACCGAGGACGAGTTCTGGGCCTCGATCCGCGACCCGCGGCTCCAACTCGGGGCGAGAACCCGCAACCAGTTCCTCGTCCTGGGATTTCGGGCCTATCGCAATGCCCTGACCGAACATGACCCCGAACGCAAGGCCCGGCTCATCCTGCTCGGCAACTGTCTCATCGGGTTGCACGAGCAACGCCTGCTGTCACTGGCCATCAGCGTGGGATTCCGATCCTGGCTGCGGACCCTGACCACCCTCTGGCAGCTGTTCACCACCCGGTACCGGTGGCGTCACCGCGACCCCGGCCCGCTCCGGCTTCGAATCGAGAACTGGTGGATCCACTTCGCCACCCGCCATGTCATCGGGGTCAGCCTCCCAACCGGAACCGTCCGGGTTGGTCGGCCGGTTCCCCCCGGGGCCGATCCCATCCCGATCCCGCCCGCCCCTCCCGCCACCGCCACCTCGATCGGTGCGAGGCCAGGCGCCGGTCCTGACCGGCGGGGAGCGCGCCGCATCTTCGACGTTGACGACGACGAGCTGCTGGTCTCGTTGATGGCCAGACTGGGTGTCGATGGCGGCCCGGCGAACTGCTGGAACGATCTATCCGATCGCATGGCGTTCATCGCCGCACTGTTCGCCCGCCGGCAGCGGGACCCCGACTGGTTCGACGGCGAGGGCCGTGTCGTCAGGCCCGAACCATCCATCGATCTCGCCCGGGAGCTGGCCCGTCATGCCGAGCGCATCGCCCACCGGCCGGAACCCGACGAGCCGGCATCGGTAGCGTCACCACTGAGCGATCGCCAGCTCGACTTCCTGCGGACCCGATCCCCGGATCTGGCCCGCCTGGCCCGGCAGGATCTCGACTACGACTCCATCGTCGGTGGCCTCGGCCGCCAAGCCCTGGTCCCCATCATGACCGACTTCGACCAGCGGTACCGTCGACTGAGCCGGCCGGGCGGGCTGCTCGATCCCCCCACCTGCTACCGGGCCCGAAACCTCTTCCGGGAGAACTCGACGACCTGGTTTCTCGGTCTGCTCATGCGATCGCTGCCCGAGAGTTACAGCAGCGCCATCGGAGCCCACGCCCTCGGTCTGGTGTCGGATCTCGCCACCGACGCCTTCCGCCGAACCGGGGAGACGGCTCGGTTTGTGCTCGACGTCCTGGCCGCCGACGAGGGCTGGCGACTGGGGCGAATGGTGCCGAACGGCCCCGCCTATCGCTCGGTGGTCGGCGTGCGCTGCATGCACGCCATTGTCGCCGTCCGGCTCGGCCAGGATCACTGGGACCATCGTCGACTCGGTACCCCCATCAACCTGGAGGATCTCCTGGGGGCCGCCCTGTCCTTCTGCGTCCCCCCGATCGAGATGCTGGACGACCTCGGTGTCACCCTGCCGCCCGAGTCCCGCGACACCTACGTGCGGTTCTGGCTCGGCATCGGCGTATTGCTCGGTCTGCCCGAGGACGTGGTACGCGGCGCCGACGGTCGCTGCCTCGACTACCAGCAGGCTCAGGCCCTGTCCCGGGCCATACGCCGTCGCCACCACGCCCGATCCGTGGACGGTGTCCGGCTGACCGAGGCTCTGCTGGTCGGCATGGTCGACGGTTTCCCCCGCTTCGCCGGCTGGCTGGCCCCCGGCTTGATGCAGGTGATGGGGCGGGATTCCGTCGGCCGGCAGCTGATGATCTCCGTCGGTCCCGGCCGTCGACGGGCCGCCGTGGTCGCCGCCGTATTCTCGTGGTCGCTGCGCCTGCGCCCGATCCGTCCCGCCGTGCGATGGCTGGTGCAACGGATCGGCCGGCGCTGGATCCTTCCCTTTGCCGAACAGGGTCGCACCCGGCCCTATCGACGGCCCCTGCAGGCCGACGACGACGAGCGCATCCTCGCCGAGCTGCGATCGGCGGACCACTGGCCCGTCGACTGCCCGCCCGGCGAAGCTCCACCCAACCGACTCGACCAGCCATCGGCTGCTACCGGCTCAGGGCCTCGACCACGCAGCGAGCCAGACCACCGGCAGGATCGGCATCGTCGCCTCCAGCAGTCTCTCGCCCCCCAGGCATTGTGGCTGCTTCCTCGAAGCGAGCCTGATCGTCGGGCAGGAGCTGGAGACGATAGCCGGAACGGTCAAGCCGGTGGATGACTCTGGCCGCCCGGTCGAGTTCGTCGGTCGAGGCATCGGGTTGGGCCAGCAGCAGCACGGCCTCCTGCCCACAGCGGGAGATGAGCCCGTGCTGACGGGCCCGATCCCACAACTCGGTCACCTCGGTCAGCAATCGTCGCGCCTGCTCATCCCGACCCTGCCGACGCAGCGCCGTCACCAGCCCGGTGGTGGCCATGCCCGACACCCAGCGGTTGTGCACGGTGCGGGCCAGGCGGGCGGCGGCAGAGTAGGACCGGGCGGCTCGGTCGGGTCGGTGCTGGACGTCGGCTGCGGCCTGCGCCACTCGGGCCCATGCCACCGACGTCGGGTTGCCGGTCGAGGCGGCCAGCGTGGCCGCCTCCCGACCAAGCCTTGCCGCCTCGTCGGGAAACCCGACCTGGGCGAAGGCGAGGGCGGCGACCACCAGATTGTCGGCGTGGTATCGCCGGTCACCCCGTTGGCTCGATTCGGCTAGCAATCGATCCAGCCAGCCGGCGGCGTCTCCCGGTCGATCGTCGTGAACGGCCACGTTGAGCCTGGCCTTGTAGACGGCCAACGGCACCGGCCGGCCGCGCTCGATGGCCACCGCCTCGGCCCGGTCGGCAAGGTGGGCGCCGGCCACCAGCCGGTCCCGGGCCCAGGCCGCCAGGGCGGCCAGGGCCAGCACCTCGCTGTAGTGATCGAGGTCCTCGACCCCGTCGAGTTCGAGGGTCTCGCTCAGCCACCGGTACCGGGCCCAGTCCTGACGGAAGAAGGTGTACTCCCACATCGCCGTCGACAGCGCGGCCGACGATGGGGCGTCGCCGTCCTGCACCAGCCGGCGATGGGCGGCCGACAGTTGGGGCCCGAGTCGGCGCAGAGCGGCCACCGCCTGCTCCTCCCGCTCACCGACGAGGTCGGCGCTGAGCTTCAGGGCGAGATCGATATGGGCCAGGGCGTGGCGTCGCTGCCAGGCGGCAAGCTGCCCTTGGGATTGCAGCCTGTCGTGAACATAGGCCCGGGTCGTGTTGGCCATGGTCCATCGCCGGCTCGGGACCCCACCCGAGGTTCGAACCAGACCGTGTTCGGCCAGTCGCCGTAGTGATCGTTCGATGGATGCCGGCTCGACAGGCTCGACGCCGACCTGATCGGCCGTGTGGCCAAGCATGGTCACCAGCTGGGATGTGGGGAACTCGCCGGCCATGACCCCGATCGGGGCCAGCAGTTGCCGGTCCTCCTCGCCCAGCAGCTCGACCGACCAGTCGATGGCCTGTTCCATCGATCGGTGTCGGGGATCGAATCGGCCCCGACCGCTTGCCGGTTCCAGCGTGTGGGTCAGTCGTTTGGCCAGCTCTGCCGGTGACGATGACACGAGATGAGGGGCCACCAGCTCGATGGCCAGGGGGAGCCGGTCGACCCGTTCGGCCAGCTCCCCGAGCTCGGCCCGATCGAACCGCCGCATGGCATCAACCGGTGCCCGATCGATCAGGAGGTCGACGGCGGCGTCAAGTGGTAGCGGATCGAGAGTGTGGACCCGCTCCGAGCGTGAGGCCAGGGCGACTCGGCTGGTGACGAGGATGCGCAGGTGAGGGCACGCCGCCAGCAGCTCCTCGGCCAGCTCGGCTACCACATCGGCCAGATGCTCGGCATTGTCGAACACGAGCAACGTGGCGTCGTCCCCCACCGCGTCGGCGACGGCCTCGGCCAAGGGTTGGGTGGTCGGCCGCAGATCGAGGCCTACGGCCACTGCATCCCGAAGCGTGTCGGCCGATCGATGTCCGGCGGCGGTTTCGACCAGATCCAGCCAGACAACTCGGTTCGGTTCGGTGCTCGTCGTAACCTCGGTCAGCCCGGCGGCGTAGCGGGCCGCCAAGCGACTCTTGCCCACCCCCGGTGGTCCCACGACCGAGAGCATCGGCATCGACTCGGAGAGCAGGAGGGGCTCATGGTCGGCGCCACCGACATAGGAGGTCGTCGTGGTCGGCACGGTGGGTGGTCGGGGTCGCAGGATCGAGGCGAACTCCGTAACCGCAACGGGACCGGTATGGCCGGCGATGGGGGAGCCGATGCAGGGGTCGTGGTTCAGGATGTCGTGCTCCAGTTTGGTCAGCCCCGGCCCGGGATCGACGCCGAGATCCTCGGCCAGCATGGAGCGGACCCGGGCTGCCGCCTGGAGGGCCTCGGTCTGACGTCCCGATCGGTACAGGGCCAGCATCAGCTGTTCCCATCGCCGCTCCCGATACGGTTCGGCCTCGACCAGTGAGGTGGCCAGGACGGCGGCCTGGTCATTGCGCCCACCGTCGAGTAGGGCCTGGAGCAGCCGCTCCTCGGCGTCACAGCGTCGGGCCTCTAGAGTCGCGGCCTGGGCCGTCAGCCGAGGTGAGTCGTCGAAGGGCTGGAAGGCCCGGCCCCGCCACAGGAGCAATGCGTCCTGCAGAGTGTCGATATGTGCGCCGGGGCCACGTCCCGAAGTTTTCGTCCGGTTCGGAGTTGTCGACGGCACGGGTGAAGACCAGGTGGTCGAAACGGTCGGCCCCCAGCTCGAGCCGGTATCCCTGGTTGAAATACTCGATCGAGTGGCCGTCGATGCCGATGGGAGCCAGCCGATCCCGCAGCCGGTTGACCACAACCCGAAGTCCGGTGGCCGCCGACCGTGGCCGGTTCGAGGGCCACAGTTCGTCGGCCAGCACGTCCACCGCCACCGGCTGGGGGTGGGCCGAGGCCAACAGGGCCAGGACCAAACCCTGCTGGCCCGAGACGGGATGGTGGGTTCCGTCCGGCGACATGACCCCCACCGGTCCGAGCACGACAACGCCTCCGCCGAACCGGCCAAGCTCACCTTCGTTCATATCGAGCCCTCAGCAGCCCTGGGCGCAGTGACTCCACGGTCACTGCGGTGGTCGCTACCAGCGTGGCACGAAGCGACAGGTTGAGCCACTGGATTGCAGCAAGCCGATGACCGCGCCGGCAAGGTCTCGGCTGCGACCGATGACACATGGTGTGACCGCCGTCCATGACCGGCGTCGCTCCGGGTGACCGAAGTCTCGAGCTTCGGGCCTCTACGTAACCTGCCGTTAACTTCAGCCGTCGACGGTCGACGTAGTGTGAGGCATTGTCATCAATCATCTCGATCTTTCCCCTCGCCACCGATGTGGTGGCATCTTCCAAGGAGACCCGATGACCGTTCAATCCAACTTCCCTCTACACGCGCCGGAAATCGAGTCGAGCCCGTCTGTGATCGTGTTGCTGGACCCCACTTCGGACGACGGTGAGGCCGCCCTCGCCGCCCTGAGCGACGCCGACACCAATGTCGCTCTGCTGGTTCTGGCCTCGGGTCCGTGCAGCCACGCCATTCGCGACTATGCCCGGGCTGAGGACATCGATCTGTCGACCGCCGCGTGGCACTACCTGGAGCAGGTCGAGCGGCGCACCGCCAAGACCGGCCGTCTCATCGAGCTGATCGTGGCCACCGGCCCGGATGCCGGCAACGAGCTGGCGCACCTCGCTATCGAGCGACCTGAGGCCCGCGTGGCTCTCCCGGAGTCAACCTTGCGGGTTGATCGACGCCTACGGCGACGGTTGAGCTATCTGACTCAGGTCGACGTCTACAGCCCGGCCTCCACCTCGGCCTGAGTCTCGTCTCCGCCGTCCCATCACCGGCTGCTCGCCGGTGTCCAAAGGGCTCGGCCCATAACCATGGTGACGTCTTATCGACTGGTGTCCCCCGGGCTCGTGGCTCATTGAGCTAAGTTCGGGGATATCTATGTGGCTGCATGTCGTCGCTGTTGATTTCACCGTCAGCCGGCCGGAGACGACCGCCGGCTGGATCGCATTGGCCTTCGTCACGGTGGTGGTCTTGTGGATCGTGGTACGGGGTTCGGTGTCGATTCTCGAGAAAGGAACGTCTTTTCTGGCGCCGGTCTTGAGCTTGGTTGTCTTTCTTGGGCTCCTGGTCCTGTTCAACATGGTCTACAGCGATGAAAACAACGACCCGCTGACCCGGGGTGAAATCGAGGTGTTCCCCAACCGCACGCCGGCAGGGTCGAAGATCGAGGTCCATCCGGAGCTGGACGACGACCTCGACCACGACTACGACGGCTATGAGGACTAGGGGCCGTCCAGCCGGGCGTTGTCGCTACCGCACGGCCACCACCCGGTGGAGTTGGCCGTCCCAGTTGACGGTGAGCAGCTCGCCGTCGGCGTCGAGTCCGAAGCTGGTCACCTGCCCGATCTCGGCCAGTTCCTCGGTCCAGTCGAACTGATCCTCCACCGCATCGGCCACCTGGTCGTAGCGCATGGAGCGAACCCAGCCCTTGCACCAGTCACCGAAGAAGTAGTGGCCGTCGAATTCGGGAATGGCGGCGCCCCGGTACACCACACCCCCGGTGACCGAGCAGCCCTCATCCCGCCCGTACTGCAGCACGGGCAGGGTGTAGGCGTTGAGATCGCAGCCCGACCGGAAGCAGCGGTCGCCCTCCATCTCGATCCAGCCGAAATTGGTGCCGGCCCCGTCGAGACCGACCACGTTGATCTCCTCGAACCGGTCCTGGCCGACATCACCGATGTACATCAGCTCGCTCTCGGCGTCGATGAAGAACCGCCACGGATTGCGTAGACCGTAGACCCAGATCTCGGAACCGAACGGGTTGCCGGCGGGAATGTCATAGGCCTTGCCGTCGCCGGCAGCGTCGCCGCCGTCCACATCGAGCCTCACGATCGACCCCAGCAGGTTGGACGTGTCCTGGGCCGTGCTGCCCCCACTCCCACCGTCGCCCAGGGCCAGATACAGCAGCCCGTCCGGTCCGAACTGGATCATGCCGGCGTTATGGCGCTCGGCCGGTTGATCCACGGCGAGGATGAGGCGTTCGCTGTCGGGATCGGCGGTCAGAGGATCGGTCGGGTCGGGCACGGTGAACTCGGCCAGTCGGCTGTCACCCTCGGGGTCGGTCCAGTAGGCGTAGAGCCGTCCGTTGTCGGCGAACCCGGGATGGAAGGCCAGCCCCAGCAGCCCCTGCTCGATGCTGTTCGACAGCAGCCGGTCGGTCAGATCGAGGAATGGTTCGCCGGCCACACCTTGGTCGGTGACCACCCGAATCAGGCCCTCCCGCTCCACCACATAAAGGCTGTCGGTACCGGGTGCGGCGGTGACGTGAATGGGCTGGTCGAAACCGTCGGCCACGAGCTCCACCTCGAGGCCCTGTAAGGGGTCGAGGGGCATGGTGGTCGTGGTCGACGCCTCGGTGGTCGGCGACGACTCGTCCTCCTCGGGCGATTCGTCCGCTTCCGCTGCGGTCGCCTCCTCGGTGTCCACCGTGGCGTCGGGTTCGGTGACCGACGGCAGGGTGCTCTCCTCGGCGTCGCCGCCGAGGGTTGCCGCGGTGTCGTCGTCCGACACGCAGCCGGCGGCCATGAGGGCGAGGGCGAGGGGAAGGGCAAGGGCCACGATCAATCGTGTGCCGGCTGGTAGGCGTCGTCGACCCGTCGAGTCGGGGGCGAGCTGCACTCGAACTCGTGGCCGTATGAACGGTTCTGCCTTCCTGGTCTTTCTCACTGTTCTACCGCCTCGCGTTGCCGGAACCGGGGGACATCGGCGCCAAGGCTAGCGGGCGGGCGGCCGTCCGACCGATCGGCGAACGGATCCGCCCACGCAGTTCGGGAACCCCGGCTCGGCGGGGTCGCCACCGGATGAATCAGCGGATGAACGGCAGGTCGGTCACAGTCGCCGATGTGGTGCCGATCGGCGTCTCGACCCGGACCGGAACCCCGAGCTCCACGATCCGTCGCTCGATCTGGGCGATACCAATGGTGCGTTCCAGCCGGGGGCTGTAGGCGATGGCACTGAGCGAGCCGACCACATGGGTATCGACCCAGATCGGTGTCCGTTGCAGCAGGGGCCAGGACTCGACCCCGGACACCGCACCCGGCACCCCACTGTCCATGTAGACCCCGACCAGCAGCCGCTTCGGGCCCCCCTCGGCCAGCATACGCTGGAGCGCCGCCTTGCCGATGTAGTCGGGTTCGCAGTCGACGTCGACGAATCGGGCCATGCCGGCCTCGAACGGGTTGGAGTCGGGCTCGGTGTCGCCGCCGTAGGACAACAGTCCGCTCTCCACCCTCTCCACCGGGTTGGGAGCACCGGGGCCGATGCCGTACGGTTCGCCGGCGGCCATGATCCGGGCCCACAGCTCATCACCCCGTGATCCATCCTGGAGGAACAGCTCGAAGCCGCCCTGCTTGCTCCACCCCGATCGGCACAGCACCAGGGGAATGCCGTCCAGTTCGGTCTCGGTGAACCAGAAGTACTTGAGTGACCGGACCGACTCGTCGAACAGATCGACGATCACCCGCTCGGCCTTCGGGCCCTGTACGGCCAACGGTGACACGTCGGGTTCGGTCACCTCCACGTCGAATCCCCGCTCGGCCGCCACCGCCTTGCACCACAGCAACATGTCGCTGTCGGCCAGCGAGAACCAGTACCGGCCGTCCGACAGCTTCATCAACACCGGGTCGTTGAGCAACAGGCCGTCATGGTCGCACATGGCCACATACTTGCCCTGGCCCTCCTTCATTTTCGTCAGGTCGCGGGCCGTCAGATACTGGGCACAGGCATCGGCGTCGGGCCCGGCCAGCTGGACCTGGCGCTCGGACGCCACATCCCACAAGGCAACCCCGTTGACGAGTCGGTCGTACTCGGCCTCGAAATCGCCATAGTAGGCCGGCAGCATCATGTGGTTGTAGACGGTGACGGCGCTGAGGCCGGCATCGATGGTGGATCGATGGAAGGGGCTGGTCCGCACCCGGGGGGAAAGAGCGAATTGCGTCACGGCCGACTACAGTACGCTATTTCCACCCCCCCGGAACATTCCGTTTTCGAACTTCTGTCGCTGGTTGTCCCCTCAGCGGAAAGCCGAGCCGCAAGACCGGATCGAGGGGCCAACGAGAAGCACATGTTGGAGGGCGCTATCATGACTTGTGACGGGCCGGCAACCTAGGGCTAGATTCGGCCGTCCCGGATGGCTCGGATCACGTACTCGGCTCGATCCAGGGTGGCGTCCAGGTCGGACAGGCGGTCCAGGTTGGCCAGCGGTCGCTGCATGCGATGACTCTCGGCCAGCCGGTCCCGGTGGCGGTGGAGGAAGTCCCAGTACAGGGTGGTGAAGGGGCAGGCGTCGTCGCCGGTGCGCTTCTTGGGGTTGTACCGGCAGTCACGACAGTAGTCGCTCATCCGGTTCACATAGGCCCCGCCCGACACGTAGGGTTTGGTCGCCATACGGCCGCCGTCGGCCCACAGGGCCATGCCCATCACATTCGGCACCATCACCCACTCGGCGCCGTCGATGTAGTTGTCCCACATCCAGTCCATGAGCCGCCCGGGGTGGATGCCGTAGAGGTTGGCGAAGTTGGAGAGCAACATGAGCCGGGGAATGTGGTGGACCCAGGCCCGCTCATGGAGCCCGCCGAAAGTGTCGGCCAGACAGGCCATGTCGGTTTCGGCCTCGCCGGTGAACATCGGAGGCAGGTGACGGCGGTGGTCCAAGGCATTGGAATCGATGTGGTCGGGCCACAGCCAGTACAGCCCCCAGACGTATTCCCGCCATCCGATGACCTGGCGGATGAATCCTTCGGCCGAGTTGAGGGGGACGCCGCCGGAGCGATAGGCCTCCTCCACCCGGTCGCACACCTCACCCGGCAGCAGCAGCCCGATGTTGAGGTAGGGGCTGAGCGCCGAATGGGCCAGATGCCACGAGCCTGTGGTCATGGCATCCTCGTAGGGACCGAAGTCGGCCAGCGACTGCTTGACGAAATGGTCGAGTCGGGCCAGGGCGGCCCGTCGGGAGGTGGCCCAGATGCCCACCGGGTCGGCCCCGTGGGTCTCGGGCAGCGAGGCCAGCACCTCGTCGTCGATCTCGTCCAGTGACGAGGTGGGCAGGGAACTGAAGATCGAGGGATCGTCGGGTGGCGGCTCCCGGTTCTGGTCATCCAGGTTCCACTTGCCGCCCTCGGGGTCGTCGCCGTCCATCAGATAGCCGAGGCGGGATCGGGTCCAGCGATAGAAGGTCTCCATCTTGAGGCTGGATCGACCGTCGGCCCACTGGGCGAAGTCGTCGTGATGGCACAGGAACTGGTTGGACCGCACCTGCTCGATGCCGAGCTCGTCACAGAGCCGACGGGCGGCCCGGGAGTTGGGCTCGGTGGCCACCATCCGCTCGGGCCGGTGGTCGTCGAGATGGGCCCGGATGCCATCCCGCATCGACGGGGCCCGCCGCCGATCGACCTCGAACCCGGCATCGCTCAGCTCGGCGGCGAATCGACGCATGGCGGTGATGATCAGGTGGTTGCGCTGGCGGTGCCGCCCCTTGGACAGCAGCCCGTCGCTCTCGATGAGCACGATGGTGTCGTCACCCGGCTCTGCCTGGTCGAGCGCGCCGATGGAGCGGTTGAGTTGATCCCCGAACACGACGATGCTGGCCACTGTCCGACCGTACCCCGGCAGATCGGGTTCAAACCGTCGACCATGTTCAGGCCGGCCGTCCGAGTCAGGCCGGGCCGGCCGGCCCCAGCCTTCGCGTTCACGGGCCAAACCGGTCAGGAGTGACCGGTTTGGCCCGATTTCGCCCATGGGTGGCGTCGGTGACGCCAACGGGCCAGCGGGATCTCCAGCGCGGCCCGGTCTCCGGCCAGGACGTGGATGTTGGCGATGGGCATGGGCCCGGTCCACCGCGGACTCGGAGTAGGGGCAAACCCCCGGAGCCGACGGAACAGGCTCAGGGCAGGCCCTTACGCCGACCGGAGTCGAGCATGACGGTGGAGCCGGTCATGGCCGCCGCCTCGGGGGCCAGCAGCATGCACACCGCCCAGGCCACCTGGTCCGGGGTGGTCAGCCGGCCGATCGACGATTCGGCCCGCATGGCATCGAGCACGGCCTCGGTGGTGGTACCGTCTCTGGCCGCCCGATCGGCGGCCACGCGGTGCAGCCGGTCGGTATCGGATGGCCCGGGGGCCAGGGTGTGGGCCGTCACTCCCCGATGCCCGTAGGCCAGACTGAGCTGGCGTACGGCCGAGAACAGTGCGGCGTTGGCGATCCCGGCCGACGCCGCATACGGGGAGGGCTCGAGGCCGTAGTGCCCGGCGATGGCGATGATGCGGGAGCCGTCGACCAGGTAGGGATCGGCGGCCCGGACCGCCCGCAGCAGGCCGCCGACCTTGATGTCGACCGACCTGGTCAGGGCGTCGATGGGGACGTCGATGATGCCCCCGGCCACGACCGACCCCGGTCCGTGCACGATGGCCCGCACCGTCGACTGAACGTCGGTGTGGCTGGTGGCGGCGATGGCGGCTCGCAGCTCGGCGACGGAGAAGTCGGCGCCGATATCGGTCGGGCAGGGGTGAACGGCCTCGCCGTGCAACTCGACCAGGGAGTCGAGCCGGTCGGCGTTGCGACCCACGGCCACGACCTCAAAGCCCTCGTCGACCAACCGCCGGACGATCACCTTCCCGAAAGCACCGGTGGCGCCGACCACCACTATCAGCTCGCGCCGGCCGTCGTCGGAACGGTCGGTCGCAATAGATCCCGATTGACCCGGTTCGAGGTTCACACCTCAACCCTACTGCCCGGGATATCGGGCAGGTCGGTCAACCGGGATCAGATCACCGATACTCGTCGTTGTCGAACTGGACTTCGGTGTGAGGGTCGACGATGTCGCCGGCCGATTCCGGTTTCTCGATGTCGTCGACCGTCCTCCCGGCCGCCGTCAGGTCGATGATCTCACAGGTCACGCCCGGCTCCTCCTCCCACCGGGCCACGATGGCCGCCGCCTCCGGCCGGGACGGGCAGGATTCACGGGTCACCTCCTGGCCATGGCGGTACACCACCACCTCCAGAAGCTGGGCATCGACGGGATCCTCGATATGGCGATTCATGACTCACCTCCATCCGATTCGGCGTCACGGAGCCATCGCCGGTCCGGTCGGCTCCGCCGGGACGACCAAGAACCAGCGGTCTCCTGGGGACACTGTGGTCCACAGTGGTGGGCGGGCGGCAGGGCCGAACGTCCTCTCCGGTGGGTGCGTTGGGGAACCGGCGCCATTCCCGATCCCTCCTGGTTGACCTTTTGCCGGCCAACAGGACGTTGGCCTCTATGACCGTGGCGGTTCCGGACCCGACAATGACGCCAGAAGCCGGTCTCGTCCCCTCAAGAGGTGCCGTTGGTGCTGCAGTCGGGGTTCGGGTCGGCTCAGGCCCGGATCGATGGAGGAGTACAGACCGATGGAATCCCCAGCCCGCATCGCCCCGACCCTGGAGTCGGGCAAACCCATTACCGAACTCGTGGTGCCGGTGGTCGCCGGCTCCCTGCACGATCGTGTCGTACCGCTGGCGGCCGGGCTCGCCTCGATATGGCACGTGCCCATTCGTCTCGTTAGGGTCACCGCATCGATTGCCACCGATGACGCCGACCTCGACGACGTGCTGCACGGCATGCAGTCCTGGTATCCGCATCTCGAGTTGTCGGCCCGCCACCTCTACGGCGAGAACCCGGCCGCCGCCATCGCCGACCACGTGGCCGGTGGGATGTTGGTGGTCATGTCCACCGATCACATCGACGCCTGGAGATCCAACGACTCGGTGGCCGAAGACCTGATCGAGCGGCTCGGTGTCCCTGTCATTCTGATCGGACCCAATGTGACCAAGACCGAGCTCCGCGAGCGCGGAGCCGACGGTGAGGTCGTTGTCTGCCTCGACGGTTCCGCCGGCGCCGAGGCCGGTGTCGCTCCGGGTGCCGCCCTGGCCAGGTCGATCGGTCATGCCCTTTGGCTGGTCCGTATCGTGCCCGAACCGGTCGCAGGGGAGCCGGTACACCATCCCGAGGTTCCGGCCCGGCTCCAGCAGCTGGCGGACGAGTACAATCCCGACGTCACGACCCGGTGGGAAGTGGTACAGGACGACGATCCCATCGCCGGCATCGAGGGCTTCGCCGCTCGGCGGACGGTGTCGTTCCTGGTCGCCGCCACCCATGTCCATCGGGGCGACGACGCCACCCCCAGCATCACAGGGTCCCTGGCCGCCACCGCCCATCACCCGGTGATGGTGGTCAGCGCGCCCGATGTGTCGGAGCTGCCGTCGGGCTGATATACGGTCGGGGTCCGCTTCAACGTCAGCCTGCCTCCGCTGACCGGCCTTTGTTGGATTGTCCGACGGGTGCCTACCGGGTGCGGGCGATGAGGTTGCGGACCTCGCGGGCCGCCACCAACAGGGTGGTGAGATCGGGGGCGGCGGTGGCTCGAATGGCAACCATGGTCTGGCGGTAGGCGTCGACCTCCCGGCGGTGCTGGTCAACCCAACGCCGGACGATATCCCCGGCCAGAGCCGCCGGCTCACGGTCGTCGATGTCGCCGTTGAGTTGGGCCGTTTCGATCACCTGGGCCGTGATCTGTCGATGATCGGCGTAGAGGTCGGTGCGCAGGGTGAGCCGGGCCTGACTGGACCACCGGGTGTCGCGGGGAAGGGCGAGAATGCGATCCCGCAGCCAGTTCAACCCCAGGTCCTCTCCTGCGGTGAAGTAGGTGGCGGCGATGATGGGGACCGGCAGCCCGGTTTGGCCGGCCACGGTGACGATGTCGATGGCCACGCTGCCCACCGGGAGTCCGGCGGCCCGGCGGGCCAGCTCCGGTGAAGTGTCGGCCGACGTCAACTGTTTCACCGTGGCGTCATAGTCCTGTCGATCACTGCCCACGAGGAAGTCGCCGAGATGACCCATGGCATCCTGCACCGGATCGGCCAGGTCGGCGACGGCAGCATCGGCGCTGAACGGGTTGGGGCGGTTCAACAACAGCAGCCGGGTCACCCGCTCGGCCACTTGGCGACAGCCGAGATGGATCGACATCTGCAGCTCTATCGGCAGCAGACCGTCCTGGCGGTTGACCTCTCTCACCAGCGATTCGAGGTCGTAGATCTCCCAGGCGGCGAAATGGGCGGCTGCGATCTCGGTGGCCGGGGCCGAGGTTTCCTGGCCCAGGCGGTACATCAGCGACACCCCGGCTCGATCGACCACGGCGTTCGCCAGCCGGTTGGCCACGATCTCCCGCCGAAGCCGATGCCGTGGGATCCGATCCTCGAACCGATCGATGACGGGTCGAGGGAAGTAGTCGATCAGCAGCCGGTCCATGGCCGGGTCGTCGATGACGTCGGAATTCACCAGCTCCTGGCTCAGCAGGTTCTTGGTGTAGGCGCTGAGCACGGCCAGCTCCGGCGTCGTCAGACCATCACCGGCCAGCTTGCGTTCCGACAGCGTTTCGGCGTCGGGAAGGAACTCCAGCCGCCTGTCGAGCACCCCTCGTTGCTCCAGTTCGTCGAGGTAGCGGGCGTGGACGTCGACCAGGCTGGGTGCGTCGATCTTGGCCATGGCCAGGGCAAGAGCCTGGCGGTAGTTGTTGGCCAGGACCAGCTCGGCCACCTCGTCGGTCATGTCGGCCAGCAGTTCGTTGCGCTGCTTGGTGGTCATGTCGCCGTCGGCCACGATCTCGTCGAGCAGGATCTTGATGTTGACCTCGTGATCGGACGAGTCGACCCCACCGGCATTGTCGATGGCGTCGGTGTAGATGCGGCCGCCGTTGTCGGCGAACTCCACGCGGCCCCGCTGGGTGACACCCAGATTGCCGCCCTCGCCCACCACCTGGCATCGCAGGTCCCTGCCGTCGACCCGAATACGGTCGTTGGCCTTGTCGCCCACATCGGCATGGGATTCGTCCGACGCCTTGACATAGGTGCCGATACCGCCGTTCCACAACAGATCGACCGGGGCCCGGAGCACGGCGGTCATGAGCTGTTCCGGAGTCAGGGTCGGATCGTCGTCGGGTTCCAGACCGAGTGCGGCCCACGCCTCGGAGGACAGGGTGATCGACTTTGCCGTGCGTTCGTACACCCCTCCACCGTCGGAGATGAGATCGGGGTTGTAGTCGGCCCAGCTCGACCGCTCCAGGTTGAACAACCGCCGGCGTTCCTCATACGAGGTGGCCGGGTCGGGGTCGGGATCGATGAAGATGTGTCGATGATCGAAGGCGGCGATGAGTCTGGTGTGAGGCGACAGCAGCATGCCGTTGCCGAACACGTCACCCGACATGTCGCCCACCCCGACCGCCGTGAACGGCTCGGATTGCACGTCGATGCCCAACTCCCGGAAGTGGCGCTTGACCGACTCCCAGGCGCCGCGGGCGGTGATGCCCATGGCCTTGTGGTCATATCCCTGCGAGCCTCCGGAGGCGAAGGCGTCACCGAGCCAGAAGCCACGTTCGGTGGCCAGGCCGTTGGCGATGTCGGAGAAGGTGGCCGTGCCCTTGTCGGCGGCCACCACGAAGTAGGGATCGTCGCCGTCCCACCGGCGGGTGCTGGCTGGGGGAACGACCCTGCCCTCGACCAGGTTGTCGCTGAGATCGAGCAGGCTGGAGACGAACAGCTTGTACACCTCGACCACTTCGCCCCGCAGCTCGGCCGGGTCGTCGGGGCGGCGCTTGAGCACGAACCCGCCTTTGGCCCCAACCGGCACGATGACCGCGTTCTTGACCATCTGGGCTTTGACCAGACCGAGCACCTCGGTGCGGTAGTCCTCGGTTCGGTCCGACCACCGTAGACCGCCCCGGGCAACCCGTCCGGCTCGCAGGTGCACCCCCTCGAATCGGGGCGAGTAGGTGAAGATCTCGTACGCCGGACGGGGATCGGGCAGTTCGCTGAGGCTGTGACAATCGAACTTGAACGCCAGGTAGGGCTTGGGATGACCCGGCTTGGCATCACCGTGCTCACCGTCAGCCGCGTCGGTTCGTTGAGCCCAGGTGGTCCGCAAAGTGGCGGCAACGGCGTTGTGGAATCGCCGCAGCACCCGGTCGTGGTCGAGGCTGTCGATGCGGTTGATGGCGGCACCGATTTCGGCCTCGAGCGTGGCCATGGCGTCGGTGTCCTCGTCGGTGCCGCCCGTGCCGTCGGTGCCGGCGTCGGGATCGAACCGTGCCTCGAACAGCCTGCTGAGCAGGCGGGCCACATCGGGATGTTCGACCAGGGCCTGAGCCACGAAGGACGGGGAGTAGGGGATGCGGACCTGCTGCAGATACAGGGAGTAGGCCCGGAGCACGGCCACCTGGGAGGCGGTGAGTCCGGCCCGCAGCACGAGCCGATTGAAGCTGTCGTCCTCGACCCGGCCGGCCCAAACGGCGGCGAACGCATCCTCCACCAGCTCCGAGGTGTGGGCGAAGTCGAGTCCGGTCTCCTCGTGTTCGAGGACGAAGTCGTAGATCCACATCGCGTCATGGCCGGAAGCCCGAACCTCGTAAGGGCGCTCGTCCACCACGGTCACGCCGAGGTTGGACAAGATGGGCATGACCGCCGTCAGCGACAGTCGCTCGCCCCGACGATACAGCTTCACCTTGAACTCGTTGGGCCGCCGCCCCGGTTCCCGGTAGGCCTTGATTCGCAGGTCGCCGGGCTCGGTCAACTCGCCGATCTGCTCCAGGTCGGAGGCCGCCACCCGCGGTGAGAACGCTCGCTGATAGCCGGGGGAGAAGGCGTCGGCGAAGGCGCTCTTGAGGCGAAGGGCGGTCGCTTCCTCGAAATGCTGGTCGACGGCCTCGGTGAAGCCGTCATCCCAAACATGAATGAGCGTCTCGATCGTCGACTCCAGGTCGTCGTCGTCGACGTCGACCGTCCGGCCCAGACCCCCGTGATTGAGCCGAAGCACGAAGCGCAGGCGGGCCAGGATCGATTCCGACATCTGGGCGTCCCAGTTGGCGATCGTGCCGTCGAACTGCTCGGACAACACCGACTCGATGGCGTTTCGGGTATCGGTGTTGTACCGGTCCCGGGGCAGGAACACCAACACGGTCACGAAGCGACCGAACAACTCGGGGCGGGAGAAGACACGAACCCGACGTCGCTCCTGGAGGCCGGCGATGGCCAGGGCGGTGCCGAACAGTTCATCGGCGTTGGATTGCAGCAGATCGTCACGGGGGTAGAGCTCGAGTACCGTCTGCAGCCGTTTCTCATCATGGCCGCCATGGGGGAAGTCGGCCCGAGTCAGGATCTCCCTGACGATACGGCGGGCACGGGGAACGTCCATGACCGACCGGTTGTAGACCTCGGAGGTGAACAGCCCGAGGAAGCGACGTTCACCGTTGACCCGACCCTTCTCGTCGAAGGTCTTGACGCCCACATAGTCCATGTAGGCCGCCCGGTGGACCGTGGCCTTCCGGCTCGTCTTGGTCAGGTTGAGCAGCCGGACCTCGCGGATCCGAGCCTGGGCTTCGGCCGCCATCTCCGACAACAGGCGGGGCCGGCCGAGGCTTGTGTTGGAGCTGAGAATGCCGAGACCGGAGTCGGGAACGATGCAGAGCACGTCGATGGTTTCTCCCTCCCCGTCCCCACCGCCCTCCACCTGCTGGGTCCTCAAGGCGTAGTCCCGAGCTCCGAGGAAAAGGAAATGGTCATCGGCAAGCCAGTCCAACAGATCGGCGGTTTCGGCCCGCTCCTCATCGGGAACCGGCAGTGGCACGGTGCGTAGCGACTCGGCCACCTCGACCATTCGGTCCCGCATGGCCCGCCAGTCGCGGACCGAGGCCTTGACGTCGCCCAACACCCGCCTGAGGTTCGCCTCGATCTCGGCTCGCTGTGCGCCATTGGGGAGCCGATCGACTTCGATCGAGATCATCGACACCGGCCTCGATCCGGAGGGCTCACCGGGCTGGGTCGCCTGTTGTTCGGCGGGGTCGACAGCCTCGGTCGGCCGACCATCTGCATCGAGATACATGACCGGATGAACCACGAAGTGGATGCCCAGGCCCAGCCGGCTCAGTTCCATGGTGACCGTGTCGACCAGGAACGGCATGTCCTCGGTCACGACCTGGATCAGGGTGTGATTCGACCCCCAGCCGTCAAGCTCGACCCGGGGATCGGTGACCGAGATGGCGACCTCGCCCCCTTCACGTTGCTCCGCCAGTTCGAGATGTTGGGTAGCCATGCCGAACAAGTCCTCGACCGGTTTGGCCGCCAGGTCGCTCGGATCGACATGGAGATAGTACTGGCGGAGGGCGTTGACCAGCTCCGGTCGATCCGGCACGACCTCGACGGCATAGGCCGTCAGCCGATCGATGCTGTCGATTGGGTGAACGTCGCCATTGACACTCATGGCCTGATAGTAGTGGCCGTCGGCCGTCGACGCGGAAGTGCCGGCGGGAGACGGGTCGGCCGGGCTGGTCGCGGAGTGGGAGGAGAGATCCATGGTCTGCTATCGCCGGCGCCGCCGTTCGGTGACTATTGTCACTGTCAGGCGCGCAGAATGGGGGACCATGTCGATCTATGTTTGGTCACTTGCGCGGGTTGACATCTGGCTTCCTTTGGGAAGAGAAGGAATGAATCCCATGAGTAGATCAATGAACCTACCCCGTCCATTGCAGATGGCTCTGGCCGCTGCATTGGCGATGGCGTTGGCCTTGGCCGTGTTCGCCTTTGCCTCGACGGCAAGTCCGGCCGCCGCCCAGGAGGATGACGAGGAAACCACGACCACGGTTGCCGATGACTCCGACGACAGCACGACCACCACCGCCGACGAGAGCACGACCACGACCGCGTCCGATGACGATGAGGGTGACGCGCCTGAAGGTGGAGCCGACACCGGTGCCGGTGGTGCCGCCGAGGGTGGAGCCGCCACCGGCGCCCTGCTGGTCGGTCTCGGTGCCTTGACCCTCGGAACCGGCGCCTACGCCGTTCGGCGTTCGCGAGCCTGAGTCGTCGACACGATCAGATCTCGTGACGCCGATCGACCGGCAACAGCAACTGATCGGTCAGCCCCACGCTGAAGCGCCGGGGGCGGTGCGGTTGGACACCGTTTCCACCGCACCGCACCACCGGCGCTCACGATGGTCCAGGAGCAACAAAGCCCTTCCGCTGATAGGCGGTCTGCTGATGATGGTCGGGCTGCTCATCGCCGCCGGTGGCGTCATGCTGGTTGCCGTGCCCACGGGGTCGGGCCTTGACGTCGAGTCGTCGGCGACCGGTGATGATGCCGGGTTCTCGTTTGACGACCTGGTGCCCGATTGGGTGCCGTCACCTTTTGGCGAGAGCACGGAGTCGACGACGGCCGGGTCCGGGTCCGAGGCCACGGTGGCCGTTGCCGGTCAGTCCGCATCGGCCGCCGGCACGACGGTCACCGTCGACGAGCCCACGCCGATCGGTATCCGCATTCCAGCCATCGGCGTCGACGCATCCATGATCCCGCTTGGTTTGCGACCCGACGGCACCATTGAGGTTCCGCAGGATTTCGCTCAGACCGGATGGTGGGTGGACGGTCCGGAACCGGGGGAGCCGGGTCCGGCGGTCGTACTCGGCCACGTCGACTCCCGATCCGGACCGGCGGTCTTCTTCGATCTCCGATACCTGCAGGCCGGCGACGAGGTGGTGATCGACCGGGCGGACGGCACCACGGTCACCTACCGGGTCGATCGACTGGAACAGCATCCCAAGGACGAGTTCCCGACCGAGGCGGTGTACGGTCCCACCGCTGACGCCCAGCTTCGATTGGTTACCTGTGGCGGCGACTTCGACCGCGGCATCCGGCACTATGTCGACAACATCGTGGTGTTCGCCACGCTGGTTTGAGGTCCCGGACCGGTACACGCGAACGGCCCGCTGCAGAGTGTCCTAGCAGGTCAGGATGTCACTCTGCTCGTCGGTGATCCGGGTGGTACTCGTGAGGAGGTTGAACCGGCCGCTGAGGCCGAGTGCCTCAACCCTCTCCACGGGCGCCTTGACCGGCCCACCCCACTTTCCGCCCCAGACGACGTAGCCGCTGTTCGTTTTCACGAGTCGACTTGGCATTGGATGTCCCTCCTAGCTTGGGTCGGTGGCGCATGCCGTTGCCATCCGCCACTGCATGTTGAGTTGTTCAACACTGCCAGTTAGACGTCACTGCGGACTGGGAACGGTACTTCGAAGTCTCCGCCGCTTCGGCGGTGCGACCGGGATCATGGACGGGTCCCTGATCGTTTCTCGGCGTACATGAGTTCGTCGGCGTCGTGCAGCAGGGAATCGGTGGTGCTGCCGGGCTTCGCCACCGCCGAGCCGATCGAGGTGTCGACCATGATCGTGGTTCCGCCCATGTCGAACGGTTGGGCCAGCACCCGGCGCAATCGTCGTTCGATGGCGGTCCGGCCCTGGGCGGCATCGCCGACCAGTCCGACCACGAACTCGTCGCCGCCGATGCGACCGACCAGATCGTCGCCCCGGACGATGGCTCGGATACGACGCACGAACTCCAGCAGTACCTTGTCGCCCGCCTTGTGGCCGAACCGATCGTTGACCGTCTTGAACCGGTCGAGGTCGCAGTACAGCAGAGCCAGATCAGGCTCGGCCACAGCCAGTAACTCGGTGACCCGACGGTCGAAGGCTCGGCGGTTCAGGGCCCCGGTCAGGGGATCGAGATCGACCAGCTCCCGCAGCCGGACTTCGGCCAGCTTCAGCTCCGTGACATCGGACATGGTCACGATGTAGCCCCTCACCGACGGATCACCACGAAGGTCGGTGATGTGGGTGTCGAAGTGCCGGGGCCGGCCGGCGGTGTCGTGGGCCAGCACCGACAGGCGCAGCTGATGCTCGATCCTGGTCAGCGCCGATTCGACCAGTGGGCGGTCCTCGGGATTGACGAGATCGGTGAACGGCGTGCCCACCACCTTGACGAAGTCGAGCCCAAGCCGACGGCCCAGGGCGGCGCTCGCCGATCGGATCCGGGCCCCGGAATCGAGGAACACCAGGATGGCCGGCGAGTGATGGACAAGCATACGCAACAGGTCGGGGTCGTCGCCGCCGAATTCGAGGTCGAAACGGTCGTGGATACGACGTAGCACGTTGACGACACGGCGTTGACCGTCGATCATCACCGGCCGGCCCCGGGCCTCCACCGGATGAATGGTCCCGTCCTCGGCCACGATCCGGAGCCGCAGGGGCAGACCCTCGCTCTGGTCGACCACGGTGATGAAGGCATTGACCACGCTGACCACATCGTCGGGGTGCACGGCATCGATCACGTTGCGCCCGAGCCAACGCTCCAGCGAGGAGCCCAGGAGCTCGGCTGCAGCGGCGTTGGCCCACACGAGTTCGCCGGTCTCCGTGGTGCAGATCACGGGATCGGCCATATGGTCGATCAGCACGCTCCCATCGAGCATGAGAGCCAATCGGCAGCTACCGGTCTCGGTCAAGCATGGACGCGGTGGCTACATGCGGTTCGTCGCCGTCGGGGGGTCGCCGTCGAGACTGATCTGACGCTCCAGCGGGCGGTTCGAGAGGATCGCATCCAGGTAGTCCTTCAGCGCCTCCTCATTGAGGATCTCACGCTCCTGCTGCTCGGCCAGGTAGTACCGATGCTCCAGCACCTCGTGGAAGATCTCGGCCGGCTCCAGCCGCTCGCCCAGATCGTCGGGTATGGCTTCCACCACCGGCTCGAACACGTCGGCCAGCCACCTTGCGGCGGCCACGGCGGACGGGATCGGCTTGTTCAAATCTCGCTCCAGCCAGGCCCGGTAACCCGAGATGTCCCCGAGCAGTCGGCGGGCCTGGTTCTCCTGCACCTCCAGCCCGGTCCGGCGTCGCAGCTCGCGAGCGTGATGACCCTCCTCGATGAGCACCGGTTTGATGCGGAGGCTGGTGCCGTCACGGCTGATCGACATCTCCTCCACGTCGAATCCCAGATCGTTGATTCGGCGCATGCGTCGGTTGATGCGCCACCGCTCGTCGTAGGGGAACTCCTCGACCCTGGTCAGCTCGTCCCAGAGCCGTTCGTACCGGTCGCCCAGTTCGTCGGCCAACTCGAACGGGTCGAGGTCGGGCCCAACCCGACCCTGGGCTTGAAGATCGAGCACCCCGCCCACCATGTTCTCCCGGGCGATCTCGAGGTCATAGCGCCTCATCTGGTCGCTGATCGTGCCCTTGCGTTCGGTGGTCTCGGCATCGACCAGGTAGGCCATCATGGCCCCGGCATCACGCCGGAACAGGATGTTGGACAGCGAGCAGTCGCCCCAGAAGATGTTCTCCAGGTGAAGCCGGATCAGCAACACCACTCCGGCGTTGAGCAGCTTGTCGGCCAGCGCAACCTCGTTGCGGCCGATCACGTACCAGTAGGGCAGGGAGAAGTCGAGGTAGCGGGTGATCAGCATGGCCTGATCCATGGGTCCGAGGCCGGTGACGACACCGATGGGCTCCACCACCGGAAGGTGGACCTCCCGCATTTCCTTGAGGACGTCGTACTCGGCCCGGGCCACATCGGGCTCGGTCTCCTTCAGGGCGTAGACCCGGTCGTGGTAGCGGACGAAACGCACCACGTGACGGCTGATGCCGTGCGCCATCTTGACCATGCGCTCATGGTCCCACTGCTCCAGTGGTATGCCCCACGGCAGATCGAGAAAGTCGGGGTGGCCACCCTTGGTCACGACCACGAACTCGGTGTCCTGGTCGAATGCAGCGTCTTCGTCAACCGCTGTCTCGTCGACCATCGGGCCGCCGTCGGTCATGGGGTTGTCGTCGACCATCGGGCTGCCGTCGGGCATGGGGTTGTCGTCGACCATCGGGTTGTCGTCGGCCATGAACTCACGCTATCGGCGGTCGATCGGCTCAGTCGCCTGCCAGGGCGTCGCTGATGAAGGCCCCTCTGGGATTGAACCGGAAGTTGGCGAAGTCCTTCTCGAACTCGAGGTGCACGTCCACCTCGCCCCGGCGGTTCTTCTCGATGGAGAAGAGGGTCCGGCGCCGGGCATCGTCGAGGCGGGTCAGGTCGTATTTGAGGTGGCGGTCGGAGGTAGCCGTCACCTTCTGGTTCATCAGCACGGCCACATCACATTCGTGGGCCAGGGCGTCGGAGCCCCGCAGATGCTCCAATCGCAAGCGGTCGGCACCGATGCCGCTCGAGTCGGCTGCGGAGAGCGCCACCACCGAGATCTGGTGGGCCATGGCCATCTCCTTGAGGATCTCGACCGCCCGGTACACCTGCTCCTCGACGCCGGACGCCTGGGGCACGGGAAGTTTTTGCAGATAGTCGACGAACAGTACGCTCCCCGGCTCCAGGTGGGGCAGGCTGACGAGTTCCAGCTCGTCGGGCGTGGTCCGCTGAGTGGACGCTCGCAGCATCTGCAGCCGGGAAGCATACTGTTCGATGGTGGCCAGCGTCCTGTCCACAAGGGGTGACGCGGCCAGGGCCTCATGCATGCCGATGAGGCCGAGCATCATGTCCCGGATGGCGGTCCGGGCCTGGATGCGATCGGTGGGAGTGGCGTTGATGGCGACCCCGGCCATTTCCATGATCAGCAGCCGGTTCAACAGCGTCGCCTCGTCGTGTTCGAAGCAGGCGAAGGTGACCCGGCGGCCCGATGCGCACAGGTTGCGGGCCCACTGCAGGGCACAGATGGTCTTGCCGGCGCCGGGCTGGCCGCCGAGCAGGATGACCTCGCCCGGCAGGAACCCGCCGTCGAGCACCGAGTCGAAGGGTTCGAAGCCGGTGGCGGCGGGGGCCACGCCGCTCGCCTTCAGCGAACCCTCCCGCATCTGTCGCAGCAGGCTCGACACCCGGTCGGCCGGGGTACTCGGGACTTGGAAGGTTGTCATAAGGGGGCCTTTCCGGCGAGGAGGGGTCAGAAGATCTGGACGAAGCGAACCACGGCCGGTCCGAGGATGACGATGAACAGGGCGGGAAGGATGCACACACCGAGGGGGAAGATCATCTTGATCGGGAGCTTGTTGGCCCGCTCCTCGGCCCGGAACCGGCGCTTGTCCCTCATCTCGGCGGCCAGGGTCCGCAGCGAGCGGGCCAGGGGGACACCGAGCGATTCGGCCTGGCGCAGGTTCAGTACGACGGTCTTCAGATCGTCGACCTGGGTTCGTCGGGCCATGGCCTCCAGGGCGTCGACCCGGGCCGTGCCGAGGCGCACGTCCTGTAGCATGCGGGCGAACTCCTCGGCCAGCTCGTGGTCGTCGGATTCCACCATGCGGGCCAGCGCGGCCTCGAACCCCAGCCCGGCCTCGACCGAGATCGTCAGCTGATCGAGCACATCGGGTAACACGAGGGTGATGGCCTCGGCCCGCCGGTCGGCCTTGGCCCGGATGAGCAGATCGGGGGCCACGAAGGCGGCGACCATGGAGCTGACGGTCAGAAACAGCGACCGGACCGAGAAGTCGTTGACGAGCCCGACACCGAGCATGCCACCGATGATCACCGGCAGCAGCAGTTTTGCCCCCAGTACTTGTTCCGGGGTGATGCGACCGATCCAGCCCGCCTTGGCCAGGGCCAGGTTCTTCTTCTCGGCCCAGCCGCTCGGCGTGTACTGCAGCGTGCGACGCCCCAGGTTGCGGATGAGGGGAAAGACGAATCGGTCGCCGGCCGAGCGTTCCAGCACGGCCTCCCGCATGGTCGGTTGGTACTCGGCCAGGTTCTGGTTGACCCGTCGGCTCAACTGGCGGTCGGCCGAGAGGGCCCACCACGCCACCGGCAGTGAGGAGGCCAGGGCGGCCGAGGCCAGCCACACCATCATCGGCATGTCGGGTACCCCCATTCGTCGATTTGTCTCATAATCACGGTTATTGCCTCGAGAGCCGCCATCAGTACTTGAGGTCGACGAGCTTGCGGATCCAGAAGTAGCCCACCACCATGCCGGCCAGGCCGATGAGCGACATGATGCGGCCCAGTCCGGTGGTGAACATCAGCGCCGCGTTGTCGGGTGTTCGCCACAGCACGAACAGGAACATCACCACCGGCAGTGACAGCAGCACCCAGCCCGAGGCCCGGCCCTCGGCCGACAGCGACCGGACCATACGGGCGATGCGCTGGCGGTCCCGGATGGTGTCGGCCACGTTGTCCAGTACCTCGGTCAGGTCACCGCCCAGTTCCCGGTTGATGGCGACCGCCTTGGTCACCCACTCGAAATCCTGACTCTTCATCCGCTTGGCCACGCCCATCATGGCGTCGGTCGTGTCCCGGCCCACCCTGGTCTCGAACAGGATTCGGCGGAACTGGTCGGCGGTGGGGTCGGGGGCCTCGGCCGCCACCAGCTCGATGGCCTGGGGCAGACCTCGACCGGCCCGGAGGCTGCCGGTCATGATGCCGAGGGTGTCGGTGAGCTGGGTTGCGAACTTCTGTCGCCGCCGGTCGGCTCGGGACGACACATAGAAGTACAGTGCGGTGGCGGCGACCATGGCCATGACCACGGCGCCGACCATTCCTCCCACCAGCCAGAACAACATCGAGGGCACGATGATCACGGCCAGGGCCACCAGGGTGAACTCACCCGGTCGAAGGCTGATACCGGCCACGTCGAGGATCTTGTCCAGCTCTCCCTCGGAGTCCCGCCGGTCGATGACCCGATCGACGGCCCCGGCCAGCCGCTGGTTGAAGCCGACCACCCGGTCGGCGGTGTTGGCTGTGGTCAGGCTGACCGAGACCGAGGGGGCGAACAACACGACGCCAACGATGAGCAGGGCCAGGAACATGGCACCGACTCCGACCGGCAACATGACGGGTCGGCCCAGCACCCCTGGTGCGATCGGGGCCACGGCACCGAGGCGGGTGCCGTCGGCATTGAGTACCTGGGCTGGACCAGCGGGCGCCGAGGACAGTTCACCGTCGGCGCCGAGATCGGTGTCGAAGCCGGCGTCGCCATCCGCGCCGGGACCCGGCTCGGCACTGCCATCGGGACCGGTGCCCGAACCGGCCAGCACGGTTTGGGCCATGGCCACCGAGTCGCCGACCTTGACCGAGACCAGGATCTTCTGGTCGTCCCTGCCGTCGGCGTCGGCGGCGCCGAGCGGGTCGGGGAACGTGATGCGGTACCGGGCCGACAGCCGCTCGGCGATCTCGCCGTAGAGCAGGTCCAGCTCGGCCGTGTCGCCGGTCAGGGCAAGGTTGCCGCCGACGGCGTCCACGGTCTGACGCAGCGCGTCATGGTCGGATTCGGCGGTGTCGATGGCGATGGCGTAGAGGCCGGCTCCGGCCTCACCGAGCCGATCCACCGATTGAGCCTGGCTTCCCGATGGGACCGTGTTGCCCCCGTCTGACAGCAACACGACATAGCCGGGGTTGCCGGCTGTCGATGACGGGGCGGCCAGTTTGTCGGCGGCCAGGTCGAGGGCGCTCCACAGGGCGGTCTCGCCCTCGGCCGCGAGCTGGTCGATGGCGGCCAGGGTCACCGCTCGATCCAGCCCCGGGTCGGCGTACACGGTTGCGGTCTCGCCGAAGCCGATGACGCCGACCGCAGTTTCCTCCGGCAGCCGGTTCACGAAGCTGCGGGCCGCCGACTTGGCCCGATCCAGGGCTCCGTTGTTGTTCATGCTGCCCGAGGTGTCGATGACCACCATGACATCGACGGCCGATGACATCAGCGCTACTTCGAAGTTGTTGACCAGGCGTCGGTTGACCACGAGGCCGAAGTCGGCTGCGGTCGGGGCGAAGTCGCCGATGGAGGCCGGTATGGCCACATCGAGCTCGAGCCGGTCGCCGCTGCGTCCGGTACCCAGGACCTGGATCTGCCGGTCGGTGAAGGCCTTGAGGTCGGCGGCCCGGTCGGTGTCGGCCGCCTCGTCACCGGAGGAGCCGTCGCCGGTCTGGGCCGAGGCCCACCGGATACCGGGACCGACCAGCCAGCAGGCGGCGATGAGCACGGCCGCCAGCAACAGCTGGGCCGCCCGACCCCGGTTGCCCCGGCGCAGAACCAGGCCGCTCACTTGAATCCCACCTCGTGAAGCGGGTCGAAGCCGACCCGTAGCATCTCCTCCGGCAGGTTCAGGCCCATGTAGCGCAGCTCGTCGGAGAACATGGGACGGATGCCGGTGGGTTGGAGCTGACCCACATAGCGGCCGGTGGTGTCGGTGCCGGCCTCGTAGTCGAACCGGTACAGGGTGGACAGGGTGATGGTGTCGCCCTCCATGCCGTTGACCTCGGTGATCTCGGTGATGCGACGGCTGCCGTCCCGCAGCCGGGACAGGTGCACGATCACGTCCAGGGCCGACGCCACCTGCTCCCGGATGGCTCGGGTCGGCAGATCGAGCCCGGCCATCAGCACCATGGTTTCCAGCCGGGACAGGGCATCCCGCGGGGTGTTGGCGTGCAGAGTCGACAGCGACCCCTCATGGCCGGTGTTCATGGCCTGCAACATGTCCAGGGCCTCACCGCCCCGGACCTCGCCCACCACGATGCGGTCCGGGCGCATGCGCAGGGAGTTGCGGACCAGCTCACGGATCGGGATCTGGCCTTTGCCCTCCACGTTGGGGGGCCTGGCCTCGAGCCGGACGACATGACGCTGGTGGAGCCTGAGCTCGACCGCATCCTCGATGGTGACGATGCGCTCGTCGGTGGGGATGAACGACGACACCACGTTCAACAGCGTGGTCTTGCCGGTGCCGGTACCACCGCTGATCAACATGTTGCGCTTGCCCCGGACACAGACGTCGAGGAAGTCGGCGGCCTGCTGGTTGAGGGTGCCGAAATTGACCAGGTCGGTGGCGGTGAACGCCCGCTTCGAGAACTTGCGGATGGTCAGCATCGGTCCGTCGACCGCCAGTGGGGGGATGACGGCGTTGACCCGGCTGCCGTCGGGGAGGCGGGCGTCGACCATCGGCGACGACTCGTCGATACGTCGGCCCACTGCGCTCACGATCTTCTCGATGACCTGGCGCAGGTGAGGGACGGTCATGAACCGGGAGTCGGTCATATAGATCTTGCCGTTGCGCTCCACAAAGATGGAATCGTCGGCGTTGACCATCACCTCGGTCACGGTCGGATCGGCCAGGAACACCTCCAGCGGACCGAGGCCCATGATGTCGGCCCCGATCGACTCCACCAGGTGGTGGCGCTCGGCCGGCTCCAGCTGGGCCGCCTCGGCGGCCAGGATCTGGTCCAGCTCCCGGACCACATAGGCCCGGAGCTGGTCCTCGCCCAGGTTGGGGTCGAACAACCGGTTGCCCAACCGCTCGAACAGTGCGGCCTGGGCCTTGGCCCGCAGAGAGGCCAATGGGTCGTGGGCCCGTTGCGGGCCGTCCTCGGTCTCCGGTCCGGTCGTCCGCCCGGCGTGGGATGGCGGAACGTGGCCGGGCGGAGGCGACGGGGGCGGGGGATAGCTCGACAGCGGAGCCGGACGCCCCGCCGGGCGGTGGCCGGGGTGGCCGGGGACAACGATGATCTCGTCGGCCCCGGGGGCAGGGGGCGGAGCCGTCGTCCGGCGCTGGGTGCTCTTGAGCCGATCGGCCAGATTCATGGTGCCGCTCCTACTAGTTCTTTCGCAGTACCCGCAGCAGGGACCGCGGAGAGCCGTCGTCCTGACTGGGGGCGAAGTACTCGGCGATCTCGTCGAACCGGCGGGCCAGGCCGCCCGAGTCCTTCTCGATGATCGGTGAGCCCTCGTTGGTCGACACCGGGATGAGCCGGTTGGACGGGATCTGGAACTTGACCTCGAGGCCGATCGTGGTCTCGACGTCGTCCACCGAGAGCCCGACCTTGGCATTGGCCCGGTTCAGCACCAGGGTTCGACGCTGGGAGGTGAAGCCGATTCGGTCCAGCACCGCGAGCTGGCGTTGCACGGCCAGGATGGAGGGAACGTCGATGGTGGTGACGAACAGCAGGTCGGTCGAGAGTTCCATGGCCGACAGGGTGGCCGAGTCGATGCCGGCAGCGGTGTCGATCACCACGAACGGGTATTCCTCGATCAGGGCACCCATTGTTCGTTTCAGGTCGTCGCCGTCGATATGGTCGACGGCCACCAGATCCTCGGGCGGGGGCAGGACCAGCAGGCCCGACTCATGGTTGGTGAGGAACACCTTGAGGGCGCTGCGCTCCAGGCTGGCCGACTTGATGACATCGGTCAGGGAGTGTTCGGGCTTCATTCCCAGGGCCGGGGCGCAGTCGCCGAACTGAAGGTCGAGATCGACCAGCAGCGTCTGCTTGGGCAGACGGCGGGCCAGCCCGATGGCCAGATTGCTCGACACCGTGGTCTTTCCCGTGCCGCCCTTGGGGCTGAGCACGGTGATGACACGACGGCGAACGGCGGAGGTGACCGTACCGGCCCGCTGATGGCGATCCCGAGCGATCTCGACGATGGGATCCATCTTGGACCGCAGCCGATCCGTGTTCTCGTCGTCCAGCAGCACATCCCGAGCACCCAGCCGGAGCAACTCCATGGACTCGTCGATGTCGAGCACGTCGACCAGCACCACCGAGGTGGTGGCCCGATAGCTGCGATCGACCTCGGCCACCACATGGCGGGCGACGTCGAAGGGGACGTCCCGACCGATCACCAGCAGCTCGGGGTTGGCGGCACAGCCATCCATGGTGATCTCGGCCGGATCCCGCCACTGGTTGGACCACACACGGCGCACCGCCATGGTCCGGCCGTACAGGGAGACGAAGGTGGCCTCCAACGACCGATCGTGGGACAGGACGGTAATACCGCTCATCGACCGGCTGCCTGCTCGTCGGCGGTGCCGGCATCGGTTTCGGCTGCGCCGTCACCTTCGGCCTCAGTGTCGCCGTTACCGCCCGACTCGCTGTCATCGTCCTCGCTCGTGGATGGGCCGAGAATCACGAAGTCGCCGTCTTCGCTCCGGCCGTCCTCGTCGATGTAGACGTTGCCCCGGGTCTTTATCGAATCGTCGGCCTCGGGCACGGTGTCCCGCTCGATGGCCAGCCATACGTAACCGAACTCGGCGGTGAAGATCAGGCGTTCGGCGTCCGACGGGGACAGGGCCAGCGTCACCAGCAGCTCGTCATCCGGCGCGGTGTTCAGTCGGTTGTTCTCCCCGTCCTCCTCGCCGTTGATTGAGCCCCCGGTCTGTTCCTGCACGGCGGTGACCAGGGCCTTGCGGAGGATGATGTTGGTGGTGTTGGGGGTCTTGCCCTCGGCATCGTCGGCCACCGACTCGGGTAGGGCGACGATCTCACCGTTGAGGTCGACCAGGGTCGAGGTGATCTCGAATGGTTCGAACGAGGCGAACACCGCCACCGTCTGCCCCGGCTCCAGCAGGCCGCCGATGGCCCTCTCCGGGTCCATCTCGATGGTCAGCTCGATCATGTCGTCGGGCACCTCCACCCCGACTTCGCGGTCGGTGAAGGCCGATACTTCGACGAACCGGCTGTCGATGAGTTGCTCGCCGGGTTGAAGATCGACGGCGGCAACTCGGTTGGCCAGCTCGGGCAGGCTGTCGACGGCGTCAATGGGCCGGACTTTGGCCGGTACCTCTTCCACCGTGACCAGTTCCTCGATCTGGGAGGCGGGGGTGCCGCTGGGGACGGGCTGGGAGACCACATACACCTCCACCAGCTGCTCACCCTCCAGCGCCCGCTCCTCGGCACCGGCCACGAAGGCGACCAGGGCCACGGTGCCGGCCAGTGCCAGGATGGATGCGGCGATGATGCCGAGAATGCGCCGTGTCATGGTGTTGCCTCACTTGTTGCTGTGTGTGGTTCCGGCGTGATGCCGGTCTGGGTTGCCGTCGTCGTGGTGGTCATGGTCGCCCCTGGTGGTGTGGTGTGGTCCCGGGTTCCGTCGTGATCACGGTCCGCCGCAGGCGCTGAAGTCGCCGTTGCCGACCTCGCAGATGGCGATCACCTTGTTGCCGGCATTGCCACCGCCCCCTCCGCCCGCACAGCACGGCCCATCGACCAATCCCGGTTTCACCCGTAGTTTGAAGAAGTGCGTCGATGGCTTGCCGGTGAGTTTGTAGCTCATCAGGCGGACCCGGAGGATGGCGGCGATATGGAACTTGGCGTTATTGCCCGGCAAGTCATTCACGTAGTTGAACACCGGAAGCGTGAAGTACTGCTGGCTGTCACGAAGGTCGTCGAGTTCGTTCTTGGCCCCCGGCAGTGCTCCTGTGTCACCGATGTAGCAGTGGTCATCGTCGCAGTCGGTGACCGTGTGATACTCGAAGCCGACCAATCCGTCGTAACCGAACTCGACCCAATCCTTGAAGTTGTTGCCGACTCCGGTGAAATCGATGGATCCCCAGTTGCCCGGTACGAACGTGTCGTCGCCGCATGCGTCGGGCTGGTCCTTGTTGTAGTAGATGGTGAGGTCCTGCGCGGTGGGCGGCGGGTTGTTGATGAAGTTCTGGAGAGCGCTCGAACCTGCAAGGCACAGCCCAATGGGTCGAAGGCCGTACACCGCTCCCGGTGGGGCCCAGGCCGCGGTACTGACCGACTGCACGTCGTAGTCGCCGAGTCCGATGGCCGAGGCGAACCAGGTTTCCACCGGGTGGGAGGCGGTGACCGTGACGCGACCCCGGTCGGTGTCGATGTCGACCTTGTCGCACGAGATCAGGATGGCAGCCCCCTCGTTGAAGGTGAGGTAGTCGGGGGCGAGATTGCAGCCCGTCTCACCATCGACATAGGCCTGGGCCGCGGCCAGGGCGGCCGCATCGGTGGCGGGGATGAGGGCCCGTCGGGTTCGCCAGCCATTACCCAGGTCGATGACCAGGGCGGCCATGCCCATGATCACCACCATGGATGCCGCCACCATCACGATGGCGGCGCCCTCGTCATCCCTCCAGTTCCGCCGCGTCGCCATACCTGTCCCCCCCCTCAGGCCTCACACCGGAACACGGCTTGGCCGGTCAGGGTGATGTCGGTGTCGAACAGGATGGGGATGTTGACGTTGTGGTCGGTGGTGACTTCAACCGTGATGGGGTCGCCCTGGTTGCCGGCGCAACCGGCCGGCGTGACGGTGACCGCCACGGGGTTGTCCATGGGGATGCCGGCCAGGGCATCGTTCACCCTGGTCTCGACATCGGTGGACGTGGTGGAGGACAGCGAGGCCAAGCGGGCACCTTCCCGGGCTGCGGCCTCCACCGCCTGGGCCCGATTGAAGGCGATCCCGAACTCGATGATGCCGAACAGCAAGACGATCAACAGCGGCAGTACGAGGGCGAATTCGGCCAGCGCTGCACCTCGCTCTTTTCTCTTAATGGCTGCTGTTCCCCTGTTTGTCCGGTGTGACGTGCATCGAAGCACGCAGCACAAATTTGACGTATTCGACGTCAAGAAGATCCTGCCCATTGGCAAGTAGTCCCTCGGTTGCGGCGGATACTCGGGCGGCGGAGCGAAAGTCGAATGACAACGGATCGACTCCGAGCCAGAAGGATCTTATCCGAGAACCATGTGGCGTCAACAAGGGCATTTTGCCCTACATCCTTGACGCCGCTGAGGGGAGGTTGGCGGTTGGGGTGTGGCGGGACTAGAACATGCCGGCAGCTTGGGTGAGCATGCCGTTGATCGTGATGCCCAGGGTGGTGAGGATGGCGATGCAGACCAGGGTGATGAGCATGAGGAGGATCGCATACTCACCCAGTCCGGCACCTCGGTCATCGGTGGGGTGGCTGGTCGACGTCACTTGCTTGAAGGGCCTCCTGATCGGTTGCATTGCGGAAACAGTCGGGTTCGGTTCGAAACACCAGGACCGAACCCGACCATCCGCCGTGTCGAAGACGTCCAGCCGGCTACGGCGTGGTGAGCTCGGTGTTGACGTTGGTGAACACTCCCGCAATGGTGCCGCCCAGTGTGCGGAGAATCGCAATGGAAGCGACAGCAATGAGGAAGAGCAGCAGGGCGTACTCGGCCAGGCCGGCGCCGCGCTCCTCGTCCTGGAGGCGAAGGAAGAACTGCTGAATGGCAATGGACATGCGTAGCATTGAATGTGACTCCTTGTTGAAGGTTCTAGCTGCTAATAGCAGTGCGGCTAGTCGAGTTCATCTCTCGAACTCTGGCGTCATCATGCAGTCGTTACTCGCCGCGCTGAATCACCAAATTGGGGTAAATCAAGGGATCGTGAGAATTTACCCAATGCTTGCTTGTCTCTGCTTGCCATAGGGTTTTTACTCTAGTTGCCGGTAGAACTACCAGAGGCAGTCATCCAGGTGTCCGCCGCACCGAGAGGGACCTGTGGGGTGAAGTGAAGGAATTCGTTGCCACGTGCGCTCGATTCGTTTCCGCCGCCCCTGCCCGTACCGATCACGATGCGGTCGGTGTCGGCTCGCCCATCGGTCGGGCCTTCGTCGCCTTCCTCCTGGCCTTCGTGGCCGCCATGGGTGGCTCCTGGTACGAATCGGCCAACCCACTGTCACCGTCGCCGGCCCCCGAACAGCTCGGCATGGTGGCCACCACCGTCTTCTTCCTTGCCGGCGTGTCGGTCCTGTATCGGGCCGTCTCCACCCAAACCACCACCCTCGTCCCGGTCGCCGTCGTCCTGTTCGGCCCCGGGGCGTGGTGGTGCTGGTCGGCGTTCGTAAACGGGCAACCGATCGATCGCTACGACCGGCCCGGTCCGGGCGCGTGGATCACCATCGTGGTGGTGATGGTGTCGGCCGCAGTCGGTATCGCCCTGCTGGCCGAGGGCATGGTCAAGGCTCGCTGGCTCGGCGTGTTCACCGGCTTGGGATTCGTCGGCCTGGCCGTGTCGGCCACGGTGGTTCGTGCCAATCCGGACACGGTGACCACGGTGTCACTCCCGCTGGCGGCGACGGTTGCCGGCATGACCTGCCTCTACGGTTCGCTGGTCGAGATCGAGGCTTCGGAGCGGCGGTCCATCGACCAACTGGCCAGGGCCAAAGCTCAGATCGAGTCCGAGATCGCCGCCACCGAGGACCTGCTGCACGATCTTCGCAACGGTCTACTCTCGATCGAGGCGGCCATGGGGGCGGTCGACTCCGACCTGGCCGCCCCGTTGCGATCCGAGGCCGCTCGACTGCGGCGCCTGACCAGCAAGCGCAAAAGGGTGCTGGCCGAGTTCGACCTGCTGCCGGGACTGCGGGAGCTGGCCAGGGCCCGGCGGGCATCGGGTGCCGTCATCGACCTGAGGCTGCCGGGAGAGGCCAGGGCCACCGGTGACGAGTCCGAGGTGCTGGCCATCATCGACAACCTGTTGGCCAATGCCCATCGCCACGGTACCGGCCCCATCGAGATCGACGTGATGGAGTCGGCCGGTGGGGTCAGCATCACCGTGTCGGATCGGGGACCGGCCTCCGGGGCACTACATCCCAGCCTCATGTTCACCCGGGGTCACAGCTCACATCCCAACGGCGAGGGCCTGGGCCTGAGTCGGTCCCGCATGCTGGCCCAGGCCAACAACGGCTCGCTGCGTTTCGCCCGCAGCGACAACGGCAAGACGTCATTCGTGTTGACCATTCCCGGTTGCGACCGGTCGTTGGATGGTCGGGAGGTGTCCACCACGTCATGAGCCGGTCTCGATCGAAGGTCGTCATCGTCGACGATCATCCTCTTCTGGCCCTCGGTCTCCAGCACGAGCTCCAAAATCGGGGTCTGGACGCCCACGTCGTGGTTCCCGAAGGACACCAGGCGACTGATGTTGAAGTCGGCCGCCCTTCGGCCGACAGGGAGCTGGTGCGCGACATCGTCTCCCTACATCCTGATCTCGCCCTGGTCGATCTCGATCTGCCCATCGAGCATGGGGGAGTGGGGCTGGTCGGTACGCTGGCATCGCAGATGAGGGTTGCGGTCTTGACCGGTAGCCGGGATCAGCTCGCCTGGTCCCGATGCCTCGAATCCGGGGCCCAAGTCGTGCTGTCAAAGGCCGAACCTTTGGACCTGCTCCTGGACGAGATCCTCGGCCTGCTCGGGGATCGCTCGGTCAAGCCCCATCAGCGCCACGAACTAGAGGCCGAATGCCTGGATCTGCGCCGGGCCGAGCGCGATCGTCTCCGTGGTTTCGATCAGCTGTCGGTCCGTGAAGCCGCAGTCTTGGAAGGGCTACTGACCGGCCTCAGCGCCGCAGACATCGCCGAACGGGACTGTGTGTCGGTCGAGACCGTACGGTCCCAGATCAAGAGTGTGCTGCAGAAACTGGAGGTCCACACCCAGTTGGCCGCCGTGGCCCGAGCCTATGCCGCCGGGTGGCGAGCGGATGAGTCTGAGGTGGCGGCCGGACGGGGCGGGAATCGATCATGAAGCCGTTGGTGACATCGCTGGACGATGCCGAGATCGATGTCGTCACCGCCCATCCCGTCGTCAGGGGGGCGATTGTGGTCGCCACGGTGGTCGGCGTGATGGCCGTGATCGTAGCCCATCGGACCGAACCGGTTCTGGCCGGCTTGCTGGGGGCCATGACGGTGGCTCTCGGGGTGCTGTCGTTCATCGATGTTGCTCAGCAGCGCCTACCGAATGTGATCACCCTGCCCCTGGCCGCCATCTCGTGGCTGGTGGTGCTGGTGTGGTCGGCCGTCGAGGGCCGACCGCTCGACGGATTGGGCGCGATCGGGGTGGGTCTGGTCTTCGCCGTTGTGCTGTTCCTGTTCCGATTCGGCATGGGCGATGTCAAACTGTCGTTGTCGGTCGGGGCGGTGGCGATGTGGTTGGGCCGGGAGGCGCTGCTGTCGACGATCATGGTGGTGGCGGTGGCCGGCGCCGTGGTGGCGGTCGGGCTCATGATCGTCTACCGCCGGCGCTCGCTGACCTTCGGCTACGGCCCATTCCTGGCCCTGGGCTCGGTGGCCGGGATGATCCTGGCCTGACCGAGACCTGATCCCACCCTGGATTGCTCGGCCCTACACCTGACCTTCGACTAACGTCGACGTCATGGTGGGGACTGGCGCCGACAACCGATTCCCCACGGGGACGACCACCACGAGCATCCGATGTCTTGTCCGCGGCGAGGATGGACGGGTGGTGGAGGTCGACCAACTTCCCACCGCCCGTTCCGAAACCGGCTGGCAGTGGTTCGATGTCGAGCTCGTCACCGGCGCCACCGATGAGCTGACCGAACTGGCCCGGCGCCTCAACTTCGATGCGCTGTCCATTCACGACGCCATCCATGAGCACGACCTGCCCAAGGTCGATGACTTCGGCGCTCATCTGGTGGCGGTTCTTCACGGTCTGGCCGAGCACGCCATCGAGATTCACGAGATCGACTGCTTTCTTGCCACCGGTGTCCTGCTGACCGTGCGAACTCGTCCGTCGGCGGCGTTGTCCTCGCTGTGGGACGGGGTCCAGAATCATCCCGAGTTGGCCCGGGGAGGCAGCGCCGAGCTGCTGGGTCGCCTGGCCGATGTGCTGACCCGTCGACTGCTCTCGGTGGTCGATGCCTTCGATGATCAGGTGGATGAGCTGTCCCAGCGAGCACTCGCCGCCGATGCCTCGGTCATCGGTGACGTCTCGGTGATCGGCCGTCAGATCTCGCTGGTGCGCCGCAGTGTGCATCCTCAGCGGGAGATGCTCGATGTGTTGCGGCGCAGCTCGTCCAGCCTCATCGGGCATGCCGGCCGACGGCGATTCTCCGACGTTTTCGATGTCGCCGTCCGTGCCTCGTCGGAGCTGGACGCCGCCCGCGCCGCCCTGGTCGCCACGCTCGAGATCTACCGGGGGTCGGAGGCCCGCAGGGCCACCGAGGTCACCAAGGTCCTCACCATCTACGCCGCCATCATGCTGCCGCTGTCACTGATCGCCGGGATCTTCGGCATGAACCACAGCAATCTGCCCGGGATCCGTAGTCCTTGGGGCTGGCCGCTGGTGGCCGGGGTCATGGTGTTGGTGGCGGCGGTGTCGCTCGGCATGTTCATCGCCCTGGGCTGGATTCGTCGTCCGTCGGGCCACAAGGCCGGCCTCACGCTGGGCCGGGGTCTGGTGGAAGCGGCCAGGGCCCCGGTTCATATTGCCGGCGCGCTGTACACGTTGTCGACGATGCCGTTGTCGACCGACACCCGACCCGACGACCCCGGTTCGGCCGGCAAGGTCGAAACCGAGCCAACCGACCGCTGACCTCTTTGCGGCTCCTCGTCTCATTCGGGGACGAGGAGTGACCACCCCAGGGAGCCGGGAAGCCCGAGCCCAAACCCCACACGGCCAATGGCACTGGGCTGCAGAACCATGGCCACGAAATCGCCGGCGCGCTACCACCATGGGGATCTCCCGGCCGCGCTTCGGAAGGCGACGGCCGAGCTCGTGGCGGAGAAGGGTCCGTCCGGTTTCAGTCTGCGCGAGGTGGCCCGCCGAGCCGGGGTGTCCCATGCTGCGCCGGCCCACCATTTCGGCGACGCCCAAGGTTTGCTGACATCTCTTGCCGCCGAAGGTTTCGGTCGCCTGGCCGACGGCCTGCACGAGGCCGCCATCGGGGTCGACGACGCCCACGAACGGCTGACCCGGTGCGGCCATGCCTATGTGCGGACCGCTCTGGCCTACCCCGGTCACTTCGCCGTGATCTTCCGCAGCGACATGGTCTCGGAGGACGACCCCGAATGTCTGTCCGAGAGCGTCCGTGCCTGCCGTGAGCTGCAGGAAACGGTGACCATGGTCCGCGATCAGCTCAACCCCGATCTCGACCTCGACCGGGCGGCCTCCATCTGCTGGGCCGCCATGCAAGGTCTGGTCGAGTTGGCCCCCGAACTCGAGGATGTGGCCGACTCCACCGGCACCGCCACTGCGCCCCTCGACGACCTGGTGGAGTCCTTCACCGACGTGCTGATCGACGGCTTCCGACGTCGGTGAGCCGGCGGCCGAGGCGACCACAAACCGCGGTTCCCGAGCAGTACGATTCGTAGTGGCCGGTGAGGATCGGCCACCGCCAACCGAACTCGAGGTCCCGGGAATCCCCCTCGGCCGTGCGTCGGCGTCGGCGGTTGTACGAGGAGTATCCTGTGCTACACGTTCCGGTCGCAGCCATCGGCCCGATGGCCGGCATTCGCGCCGTTGGCGGCATCGTCTTCATCGTGTCGGCCGTGGCCGAGCAGCGGCGCCGTAGGGCCGAGCACCAGCGGCGGGTGGGTTCCCGCAACGAGGCGTCGGCCGAGCGGGTTCCAACCGGCGTTCAGTTGGCTCGGACCAAGCCGAGACAGCACCAACTCGACGGTGTCGATCTACGTGACGCCAACCTCCGGCGAAGTCGACTTCAGGGTCTTGATCTCGCCGGCCGGGATCTCGCCGGTGCCGACCTGATGTCGGCTCGACTCGATCGGACCGACCTGTCCGGCGCGGTCCTTGACCGCTGCGACCTTTCCTGGGCATCGCTGCGGGGTTGCGACCTCCGGGCCGCCTCTTTGGCCGGTACACAGATGCTGGACGTCGACCTGCGGGAAGCGCTACTCCATGGGGCCGATCTGAGGACGATCTCCGGTCTGGAAACGGTGTTTTGGCGAGGTGCGATGGCCGATCGGACGACCCGCTGGCCCGATTGTTTCGACCCGCGTCAGGCTGGAGTGGTCATCGAGCGAACGGGCCGAAGCCAACCCTGATCGAGGACGGCGCTACCCAGTTGAGCCCGTTTTGTGCCAAAGACCATTCGGCTACTAAAATACACGTCTGTGGACGTGGCAGACGCACGACAATTGGCCTTCCGGCTTCTCGCCGATGACGTGACGGAACGATGGCTACATGTCCAGGGGGTGGCGGCCACGGCCAAACGGTTCGCCCCGCTCCTCGAGGACTGGGAAACCCTGGTCATGGCCGGCTACCTGCATGACATCGGCTATTCGCCGAAGCTGCCGCAGGTGGGCTTCCATCCACTGGACGGAGCGCGGTACCTGCGGGACCAAGGCTGGCCCCACGCGGTGGTGAACCTGGTGGCCAATCACTCCAATGCCGAGGTCCAAGCCCGGATCCGGGGCTTCGATCACCTGTTGGAGGCGGAGTTCCCCCTCGATCCCGACCTTCCCCACCGCTACCTCCAGTACTGCGACCTGTCGGTCGACATCGACGGCCGACTGGTCTCTTTCGACAAACGACTGGCGGGGATGTTCGGTCGGCACAGCCACAACGAGGACATGACGGCGCATCTGAACGCGGCCGAGCCTCGATTGAGGCAGCTGGTGTTCGAGATCGATGACGTGCTCAGCCGGGCGGCCACCCTCGATTCCCTCCCGGCCTGAGGGCCGTTTCCCGAATCGTGATTGACCGGCTCGTCGATGGCTGAGACACCACGGCTGACCATAGGGCTGCCGGTCTTCAACGGAGCCGAGTTCCTGGAGGCGGCGGCCACCGCCCTGCTGGAGCAGACCTACGCCGACTTCGAACTGGTCGTGTGGGACGACGGATCGACCGACGGCACCGCTGACGTCTGCGCCCGGCTGATGGCCCGGGATCGTCGGGTTCGCCTCGTGCTACGGTCGGTCAACGGTGGAGCCGCCGACAACTTCAACGCCGCCTTCGCCCAGTGTCGGACCGAGTTGTTCAAGTGGGCGGCTCAGGATGATCTGCACGATCCGACCCACCTGGAGCACTGTGTGGCCGCCCTCGATGCCGAACCTCGGGCGGCGCTGGCCCACACCCGGGCCCGGTCCATCGCCGTCGACGGTTCGGTCATGCGCCCCGACTGGGGGGAACCGGCGGCGCTTGGGTCGACTGATCCGGTGGAACGGTTCCGGGCCGCCATGGCCCATCCCCGAAATCCGATTCCACTCCAGATGTTCGCCGTGATGCGTACCGAGATATTGGCCCGGACCGGACTACTGCCATCCATCTACGACTTCGACCGGGCCCTGGTGGCCGAACTGGCCTTGCATGGTCCATTCGTCGAGGTTCCGAAGCCGCTCTTCGCCCATCGGGAACACCCGGGGCGCATGGGCCGTGACCTTTCGAGTGACTCCCCTTCGGCGTCACGGCGCTTGGGTGGGGATCAACGTTTACCCCATTGGAGGTTGCTGGGTCGTCATCTGGAGTCGGTTCGGCGTCGCCCGCCCGGAGTGCCGCTTCGACCCCTGCTGACCGTGGTTCGCCAGTGGGCGGTCGGCCATCGGTCGGAGTTGACCGGCGACCTGATCACCGGCGCAGCCCGAACCCCGATGGTGGGGCCGATGCTCGACCGGGCCGACGACTCCCGAGCAACGGCGTCGTGAGGGCCTCACGCAACCGGCCACCCAGCTGTTCCCCACCCCGGGACCGGTTGATTCACGGTGACCAGATCTCGGTGTCGGGATGGAACTGGGACCAGGCGAACCAGAATGCCTGATGGCCGCCGGCATCATCGCCGCCGCCGGCTCCGTCACTTTCGAGGGCCCGGACCCCGCCGCCGAACAGTTCCAGGGTGATGTTCTCGACGCCCACCTCACCACCGTCGAGCAGCACTCGCCGGGCCTCGTCGGCCGGGAAGGCCACGGCCTGCCCCGACTCGGTGATCACGCCCAGCACCGGCTCCTGCGCCGGCAGCCGTGGGTCGACGTCGCCGACCGGGAAAATCGGTCCGTCGGCGTCCCGGGTGTTGAGCAGATCGGAGTCCCGACCAAGGGCCAGTGACTCGGCCAGGATTGTGGTGTCGGGGTGTTCGGCCTTCCACTCACCCCAGGTGGTGGTGATCACGCCGACCTGCTCCAGCTGCAGTCCGAGCTGGGCCAGAGGACCGGTCACCGCTTCGCCAGTGAAGGTGTCGAACACACTGGAGGAGTTGATGTCGTACATCACCTTGTTCGATCGGGTCAGCAGCCCCGAGGTTCGCATCACCGGTCGCTCCACGCCGGCCGGTAGCTCGTCGGTCAGGTAGACCTGGGCCGACCCGCACAGGGTGCAGTAGGGCATGGCGATATCCCGACCGCCGAGCGTGTCGTTGACCATCTCCCGGATCTCCATGATGTTGCGAGGGTACGCCCTGGTCTCACCGTTGATCTCCACGCCGAACACGATGCGGTCGTCGTCGTACCAGTCGCCGCCGGCGGCGTCGGTCACCTCCGGATTGTCGGCGGCAGGAATGCAGTTGCAGCCCAGATCGGTCTGATCGAAGGGGCGGTCGTCGATGCCGACCCCACCCCACGACCAGAGGCGGTAGTCGACGCCGGCCCCGTCTTCGAAGAACGGCTCCCACGCCGGCACGACCTCGGTGTAGAGGTCCCGCTTGTAGGTGACGTAGTCGGGGGGTGCCGGGATGTCCCAGGCGATGAGGTGATCGACCAGGTCGACCCACGGGGACCAGTCCGAGAGGTCTCGCTCGGTCAGGGTTTCGGCCGTGGTCACCAGGGCGCCGGTGCCCGGACCGAAGAAGCGCAGGAGGTCGGCCACGTACCAGGCGTTGCGGACGTCGCCGGTGTCCTCCACCACCTGAAGGGCGGCCCGATCGGTGGTGGCGAAGGACGCCTCGCTCAGCCCGGCGCCGAAAATGACATCGAGTGACGCCGTGATCGAGGAGTCGTAGCGATCGGGGATGGCCGGTGGATCGCCGAACCCGGAACGGGGATTGAACTCGCCCGCCGCCAGGGCCGGCGGTTCCTCCTCGATGTCGCCGTTGCCTTCCGGGTCATCGGACCCGCCGGAATCGGCGGCCTCCTCGGCGTTGGTCCTTGCCGACTCGGCACTGGCGGCGTCGGTGGAGCCACCGTCTGGAGGAGAGGAGGTGCAGGCGGCGGACAGCAGACCCAGGACCACCGCCAGGCCGAGTCGGGCGATCCAGCTGGGCGAAGGTCGCACAACAGAACTCATCGTGCACTACCCAACCGGCAGGGCTGGTGCCGTGTTCCCGGTCTCGCCGTTTCGTTTTGCATGGTTGTCGTTGCCGAACCGCAGTCCTGCCCGCCACGCTGGTGCCGTGTCCGATTCCCAGTCCACCCCGCACCAGCCGTCGCGGTACCAGTACCCCTACCCATCGCCCGAGCTGGCGGCTGAGCATCCGTTCGTGCCCCTGGAGTTCGACCGCTTGGAGCCGGCCGAGCAGCGGGAGCGGGGTCGCCGGTTCCTGGAGCTGATGCAGCGACGCCGCAGTGTGCGCATGTTCAGCCCCGATCCGGTCCCGGCCGAGCTGATCGACCTGGCCATCGAGACCGCCTCCACCGCCCCGTCGGGTGCCCACAGACAACCATGGCGGTTCGTGGCCGTCTCGGCGACCGAGCTCAAGGCCCGCATTCGGGCCGCGGCCGAGGAGGAGGAACGAATCAACTATGTGGACAACCGCATGAACACCGAGTGGCAGGAGGCGCTTGCCCCGCTGGGCACCGACTGGCACAAGGAGTTCCTGGAGATCGCCCCCTGGCTCGTGGTGCTGTTCGAGCAACGCTACGAGCTGGTTGCCGATACCTCGGCTGAAGGTGTTGAAGGTGAGATCCGGAGGAAGAACTACTACGTGAAGGAGAGCTGCGGTATCGCCGCCGGTCTGTTCATCACCGCCCTCCACACCATGGGCCTGGCCACGCTGACCCATACCCCCAGTCCCATGGCCTTCCTGTCCAAGGTGCTCGACCGACCGGCCAACGAGCGCCCGTTCGTGCTGTTCCCCGTGGGCTATCCGCTGGAGGGGACGCTGGTGCCCGACCTGGCCCGCAAGCCGTTGGACGAGGTGCGGATCCGCATCGAGTGAGGCGGTCCGCGAGAGTGATCAAGTAGATTGACCCGATGAGTGACGCCACCGATCGAGCCGCCGACTCGACCGCCGCGCCGTCACCCGACCACGGGTTCACCAGCCGGCACGGCAGGCTGGCCCGTGAGCTGCTGCACCTGCAATCCGAGGTTCGACAGCCGGCGGTGTCGCCCGACGGCACCCGGACCGCCTTCGTGGTGGCCACCATCGATGTCGACGAGAACACCACCCGGACCAAGGTCTGGCTTGACGGCGCTCCACTGACCGCCGGAGACCATGACGCCAACCCAACCTGGTCGCCCGACGGTCGATTTCTGGCCTTCATCTCCCGGCGGGGCGAGAAGAAGACCGAGACCACCATCCATATCCTGCCGGTGGCCGGACCGGGCGAATCCCGCACCGTGGTCACCATGACCGACGGTGTCGGTGATCTGTCCTGGTCGCCGGACGGGCGATTGCTGGCCTTCACCAGCCGCACCCCCGACGCCCGCTACCGGGAGAAGGACGACTCGTGGCGGGCACCCCGGAAGATGGAGACCTTTCTCAGCCGACTCGACGGGGAGGACTGGATCGTCGATCGGCCGAGCCATGTCTACGTGGTCGAGGCCGACGGTACCGGAGCCCCTCGCAATCTGACCCCGGGACCGTACCAGCATCACGGGGTCAGCTGGCTGCCCGACTCGTCGGCCGTGGTCACCAGCGCCGCCCGGCGTGACAACTGGGACGACGATTTCGCCACCGACCTCTACCTGGTGCCGGTCACCGTTGCCGGCATCGCCGGTACCGCCGACACGGCCGGTAGCAGCGGCGACGATGCCGGCGGGGGAGCCCAAGAAGGCGCGTCCGGCATCGTGGTCCTGACCGCCACCGATGGCGAGCGGCACAGCCCGGCGGTGTCGCCCGACGGGACCAGGGTCGCCTTCATCGGTTGCAACGACATGCGGCTCTATCCCCAGAACGCCGGTATCGGGGTCATTCCCCTCGATCAGGCCCGGTGGCCGGTATCGGGTGACGACATCGTGTGGGCATCGGCCGGGCTCGACCGCAGCTTCGAATGCACCAAGGGAGTGCAGGCTCCGGTGTGGATCGACGACTCGACACTGCTGGCCATAGCCGAGGATCATGGCGACCAGCACCTGTATCGGCTGGCCGCCGACGGCGGCGCCGCCCCGGCAGCCATGACCTCGGGTCCGATCACGGTGGCGGCGGTGGACGCCTCCGACGATCATGCCATCGACCTCACCGTGGCCACCGTGCGGACCACGGCCACCTGCCCCGGTGAGTTGTACCTTCACGACACCAGGCGGACCTTCGTATCGGCCCCGGTGGAGAATCGGGCCCTGGGCTGGGAGAAATTCGGCGCACCGACGGCCGACGGCGAGCACGAGATCGACGCCTGGATCATGCGACCCCGGGACTTCGACGAGACACAGTCGTATCCGGTGTTGTTGAACGTGCACGGCGGGCCGTTCACCCAGTACGGGGAGTATTTCTTCGACGAAGCACAGCTCCAGGCCGCCGCCGGATTCGTGGTGGTGCTGGGCAACCCCAGGGGAGGCAGCGGCCGGGACAGCGACTGGGGTCAGGCCATCCTCGGACCCAAGCATCCGGTCAGACCCGGCGCCGGCTGGGGCACGGTGGACGTCGACGACGTACTGGCCATCCTCGACACCGCCCTCGACCGCTATTCGTTCTGTGACCGCAACCGGGTCGGCATGCTCGGCGGTTCCTACGGTGGGTACATGGCCACCATGCTGGCCGGTCTTCACGGCCATCGATTTCGGGCCTTCTGCTCGGAGCGGGCGGTCAACAATCTTCTGTCGTTCGAATGGTCGAGCGACATCTCCACCATGTTCACCGCTACCCACGGGGTGAACCATGTCGAGGACCCCGACGAGTACCGCAGCCGATCCCCCATCAACCACGTCGACAACATCGACAAACCCATGCTGCTGATCCATTCGGAGGAGGACTGGCGCTGCCCGATCAGCCAGGCCGAAGAGTTGTGGGTCACCTTGAAGATGCGGGGTCGAGACGTCGATTTCTACCGGTTCCCGGGGGAGAACCATGAGCTGTCCCGCTCCGGATCCCCCGTTCATCGGGTCCAGCGGGCCGAGTTGCTTCTCGATTGGTTCGCCGACAAGCTGTCCGCTCCGGACTGACCCAACCGGTCGAGGCGGCATCGATCCGATGACTCGGTGGCCCCCGGCCCGATGGTGGGCTATAAAAGGGGCCGGCGCCATCACCTCCACCGGTCGGGCCGCGTCGAGGCACGCAGTTGGCTGCCGGATCTTCCGGCCACCGTATTTCCGGGCACGGATCTACGTCGGATCTCCAGCGGCGGATCGGCGTTGATCCGGTGGTCGGTGGCGTGAACGTCCGGACCACCGGGTCACCCGTGGTCACCCGAACCCACAGTGGCAACGAGGGAGCCCTACATGACAACCAGCGACGGCGGATCCGGCGACTTCGGAGATCCATCCCAGCAACAACCTCCGGGGGAGGATCGCCCTCCGGATCCACCGGCCTCGGACCCGTGGGACCTGGTCCGCTTCACCAAGGACAGTGACGGCCGGCCCACCGCCTATACCAGGGGAACGGTGCTGGTGTCGATCGGTTCGGCCCAGGACCTGGAAAGGCTCCTGACCACGATCGAACGGCTCCAGATCCGGGTCGAGCCGATCGACAGCGTCAGCCTGCGTTCGGTTCGTGTGGAGGACATCGGGGAACGGGCCCTTCGGTCCGGGTTCATCGAGATCCGACTCCTCGACCAGGCCGACGGTGATGACAAGGCCGAGTTGCGCCTGGTCCGGCGTCTCCGCCGTGCCGGCGTCGAGGCCGATCTCTCCTACATCATGTTCGCCGCCGCCGGATCACGGTCCGGTCGGGTCGACACGGTTCAGGCCAGCCCGGCCTCGTTCGCTCATCCTGCCTCGTTCGCTCATCCGGCGTCGTTTGCTCATCCGGCCTCGTTTGCTCATCCGGCATCGTTTGCCCACCCTGCGTCGCTCGCCTATGCACTGAGTCTGGCCGGAGGCTGCTGCTGCTCGGCCAACAGCGGGCGCGGCGTCCGAAGCGAGTACAAGGCTCCCCAGCGGTCGAGTCTCCGGTACGTTTCGGAGCGTCTTGGCGGAGTGGTGCCGGCAGCCACCGAGGGAAACGAGATCACGGTCGTCATCGTCGACACCTACGACTGGATCGATTCCGACGAGCCCGATACCGTACGGCTGCTCAGCGGTGATCCGGCCGACGACACCTTTCGCCGGCTTCAGGGATTCAAGCCCCGCCCGCCCGGTGAGGACGCCTTCATAGCCGATCTCGGAGGAGAGGGCCTGCTCGACCCGGTCTTCGGCCACCACGAGTTCATCGAGGACATCGTCCGTCACATCGAGCCGTCGGTCAACATCAGGCGGGTCCCCGTGATGTCGAACTTCGGTATCACTCGTGACGCGTTGGTGGCCGAGGCCCTACGCGGGTTTTCAAAAGCCCGGCGGGTCAGGGTGCAATCGGTGTGGTCAATCTCTCCCTGGGTGCCTACACCTTCGACAACCAGGCCCCGACCGCCACCACGGCCATCATCAATGAGATGCTCGAGGTCGGATGGGTTGTGGTGGCCGCGGCCGGCAATGACGCCAGCTGTCGCCCGATCTGGCCGGCGGCGCTGCCCGACGTCATCGGTGTGGCCGCCGTCGGTCCCGATGGTCCGGCCCCGTTCACCAACTACGGAGGATGGGTCAACGCCTGCGCTCCCGGCGTCGACATCGTGGCCAACATCCCCGACTGCGGGGGGATCGTCGGGGGCGATGCCCATGCCGCCGCCGATGCCGACACGCCGGTGCTGGAATTCGGGCATGTCTCGCTTCGGGGCCGGCGCGATGTGCAGTGGAGCGGCACCTCGTTCTCGACCCCGGCCGTGGTGGGAGCCATTGCCAGGGAGGCGCGGAGAATCGGTTTCGGTGCCAACCGGGCCTCGATCGTCGCCGCTCTCGATGAGGCCGTCTACAACCTGATCGAGGACCCGACCCTGGGTGGCATCCCCAAAATGGGCACGGTGGTGAACGTGAGTTGACCCCTCGAAGGCTCTCCTCACCCGATATTCCTCTCCCCCGGACCGACATTCGGCCTATGTTGTTGGCGTGGACGCCACGTCCGTAGTCGCTGGGACCTTCATAGCCCGTGCTCGAAGCCTGGTCGACGTTGCCAAGTCCGACCCGGGCCGTGGCCTGGAGGTCGCCGATGGACTGGCGCAGGAGGCGGCCCGTACCGACGACGGCATCGAGGCCGCCTCACTTCGCGCTGCGGCCCTCTGGGTCGAGGGGGCGGCTCGCTATGAGCTGGGTCAGAACGACGAGGCCGTGGCGGTCATGGAAGCGGGGGTGGGGGAGGCCGAGCGGGTCGGGCTGGACCAGCTCCGCACCCGGATCGAGATCAGTCTGGCCGCAGCCGAGAGTGCGGGCGGCCGGGGAGCCGACGCCGAGCGCAGGCTGCGAGGGATCATCACCCGTACCGACGCCGACAGCCTCGATCACGCTCTGGCCCTGTCCCAGCTCGGTCTGCTGGAACTCCATACCGGCAACATCACCGCCAGCCTCGATCTGCTGCAGCGGGCATTACCGGTGCTGGAGCGGGAGCCATCGGAGAGTGCGGCGCTGGCTCGGGTGGTGGGCAACGCCGGTTACTGTCTGCTGCTGTTGGGTCGGATCGCCGAAGCTCGGGATTCGTTCCGGGAAGCCGCCAACCTGGCCGAGCAGACCGAACAGTTGCTGGTGTCGGCCGGGTGCGAGCAGAACTTGGCCTATGCCCAGATGTGTCTGGGGCATCTTCCGGCCGCCCTCGAAAGCTACGACCGGGCGCTCGCCATCTACCGCCGATTGGGTACCACGGGCCGGAACCTGGCCACACTCTATGACGACATGGCCGAGGCCTACCGGTTTGCCGGTCTGACCCGGGACGCCCTCCGCCACGCCCGGCTTTCGCTCTGGATCGCCCGTCAGGGCTCGAACCGGGAGAAGCAGGCCGATGCCGAATACCGTCGGGCCCGATGTCTGCTGGACCACGGTCACCATCAGGCGGCATTGGAGAGCGCCCGGCTGGCGGCCGAAGCCTTCGCCCTCAGCGGTCGACCGATCTGGCAGCGCCGGGCCCAGCTCCTGGCCGTTGAGGCAGCCACCCATCTTCCCGATGCCGGCGACGTCGACATCGGAAACCTTGCCGGCGCCGCCATCAATGCCGCTGGAGAGTTGGAGACCGCCGGTTGGACGGCCGACGCCTGCGCAGTGCGCAACATGGCGTCGCAGATCCTGCTGGAACAGGGTGACACGGAGGCCGCCCGGTCGGTGCTGACGGGGTTCTCCTCACCGCCGTCGCACGGAGTGGTCGGCATGGAATCGCTGGTGGGTCGGTTGGAGCAGCTGTACCGTTGCGCCCTCACCGCTCTGGTCGACGGTGAGCGGCCCGACGTTCACCTGGTTGCTGTTCGCCGTCTGCTCGCCGAGCATCGGGCCGGCCTGGTCGACGCCGAACTGCAGGCCGGTGTGGCTCGACTGACCTCTCGGTTTCGACAGCTGGCTCTCGACCAGGCTCTGTCCCGGGGCTCGGCCGAGCAGCTGTTGGTGGGGGAGGAGCAGTGGCGGGCCACTCGGCCCCGGCCCGCCATCATCACCCGTCCCCACTCCGACCGTGAGTCCGAGCTGCTGGCCGAGTTGCGAATGCTGTGTCGGGACCGAGCCGCCGATGTCGACCTCGACGAGCAGCGAGAGCAACGTATCGCCGAATTGGAGACCGAGATTCGCCGGTTGTCCTTCACCCACCAACCCGTCGATCAGGCGGCCGGAGGAACCGATGATGGACGCCAGCTCTCGGTGGAGTGGATCGGCCGGCAGCTCGAGTCTCGGACCCTGGTCGAGTTCATCATCCATCGACAGCAGCTCCATGCCGTGGCCGTCGGGCCAGACCTCGAGGGCGGTGTCGTGCATTGGACCGTCGGTCCGTGGTCGGAGATCCTCCGGAAGGCCACGACGATTACCACCCAACTGGAACGCCTGATGCGTTCGGCCCCGGGTTCGGCCTCGACCGCCGTCCGCTGGGACGCCATCAGCGATGATGCCCGCTCCCTGGGCCGTCAGCTGTTCCCGTCACGGTTTGGCCTTCGTCGCCCAGTCGATGCCGGTGCCGACACCGATGGCGATGGCGGAACCGTGGTGGTGGCCCCACTGGGCCTGACCGCGCTGCCGTGGCGGATCGTTGTGGGTGCGGGACTAGCTCCGGTTGCGCTGGTCCCCGACGCCGCGGCGTTGAACGCCAGTGCCCCCTCGGTGGGGACAGCACACTCGGCGGCCGCCGTGGTAGGGCCCGGTCTACCCAAAGCCGAGTTCGAGCTGGAAGCCTTTCGCCGCCTGTTCTCATCGGTTCGAGTGGTGGAATCGGCCACCGTCGGTGAGTTGGGCGCCACCCTGGAGCAGGACGACGTGGTCCACGTTGCCGCTCATTGTCGTTTCCGATCCGACTCGTTGCTGTTCTCGTCATTGGAGATGGCCGATGGCCCGGTTCCCGTCTACGAGCTCGCTCGCCTCGATCACACACCGACGCTCGTGGTGCTGTCGGCCTGCAACGGCGGTGGGCTCCCCACCGACGGTCACGGGGAATGGCTTGGCCTGGCCCCGGAACTACTCCGATTGGGAACCGAGAGTCTGGTGGCGCCGTCCCACTCGGTGGCCGACGACGACGCTGCTGCCGTGACCAGTCGGCTCTACCATCATCTGGCCTCCACCGATATCGGTACCGCTCTCGCTCGGAGCCAGGACGACCTGGCCCAAGCCGATCCCCGGCTGCAGGCCGCATCCCACTCGTTCACGGTGTTCGGTTCGGACCGGATACGGCTTCGCTAACGCTGTTCACAGGACATGTATCAGCGGTGACCACCCGGCGTCTGGCTTGTAGTCGTGCAGACAATCCAGCCACCGCATCAGTCCCCCACCCCGTTGGGGCGTTCAGCCTTGGAGGCCCATCATGACCGAGTGCTATAGTCACTGCCCAGATGTCCACCGTGGCCGAGGATCCTTGGCGCCTTCAACCAGCTCTGGAGGGGGATGAGATGGCTTGGCGCGCGACTTGTGGACGAGTTCGCGGGATCCATCTGGCACTGGGCCCGAAGCCAGGGGCTCAGCCGCGACGAGGCCGAAGACGTCTCGCAGACCGTGTGGTACAAGCTGAAGGACAAGGGTCACTCCATCTCCGATCCGGCCCGTCTGCCCGGGTGGCTGGCCACCACGACCAAGCGGGAGGCCATCAGCGTGATTCGCCGTCGTCGAGCCGAGCTCGACGAATTCGGCGAGGACACGGTCATCGATCTTCGCTCCGGTGATCCCGGTCAGGCCGAGGTGGCGGAGGCCAACGATCTGCAGGCTCGATTGGCGGCGGCGTTCACCACTCTGACCGCCCAGTGTCAGCAGCTGTTGTCCCTGTGCTGGTCGGGCACGCTCAGCTATGAGGAGATTGCCGAGATCATGGGCCGGTCGGTGGGCTACGTCGGCCCGACCCGTCGGCGATGCCTCGACGCCCTGCGGCAGCGAGCGGGGGTGCCGGCATGAGTGAACGACCGGACCCTCGACACGGTGACGCCGTGGACGATGAGCAACTGCTCGACGAACTGCGGTCGGCCGTCACCAGGCACGACCCGCCCCCCGACCGGCTGCGCGATGTGGCCATCCGGGCCTATACCTGGGATCAGGAGTTGCGGGGCCTACTGGTGGCCGACGCGGTGACCGACGAGCCGGTACTGCTTCGGGACTCGCGGGTCGAGGACTCCTCGATCATCTCGGCCGACGGCCACGGCCATGATCAGACCTTCACCGCCGCCGGTCTCACCATCGAACTGTCGGTGCGTCACGAGCAGGGTGGCGCCGGCCCCATTGTCGACGGGGTGGTCGTTCCCGCCGTCGACCGCATCACGCTCGTCCACCTCGACGGCCGGACGGTCACCGTGGACTGTGATCGGTTCGGCCGATTCACGGTCAGCGACGTGACGACGACGTTCGCCATCATGGCCACGGCCGAGTCGGGCGAGACCATCCGCACTCCGCTGATCGATTTGTGAGGGCCGGTCGGGAGCTGTTTGGCCCGGACAGTGTGCTCCTCCCCTCGGGATGGGCGCAGACCCGTCACCGGGTACGCCCGCTGTTAGATTATGGAGAGTCGTGCTCCGTCGTCCGTCCCAGCCCCCGCCACCGCAACCGCCCGAGCTGACCCGCATCGACGCCGCCCGGGAGCGCTTGGCTCAGGGGCCCGGCGGTTCGGCGTCGACCGATGCGGTGTTGGTCGATGTGCGCCGCTCGGTGGCCGAGGCGTTGGTTGATCGGGTCCGGCTGCAGCAGGTACTGGCCGGGCTCGATCCGGAGCGGGCAACGGCCGAACTCAAGGCTGCGCTGCGGGCCCGGTCCCGTCCCGACGAACCGGACAACCCGCATATTGCCGCCCTGCGCCGGCGGCATGAGACTATTGCCGCGGTGCGGAATCGGCTCGACGAGTTGACCATGAGTATCGAGCGGACGCTGGTCGATGTGGACACGCTGGTGGCCCAGGCGGCGGCGGCCGCCATCGGTAGTCTGGGTACCGCCGGGTCGGTCGACGAGCATGTGAATCGGCTTCGAGACGACGTGTCGGCCCTGGCCGAAGCCCACCGGCAACTGTCCGACTTGTAGCGCGTTCCACCTGTGAGAGCGGCCCGACTTGTGAGTCCATCATGAACTGCCCCCTGTGCACCAACCAGATCCTCGAGCCCAACTATCGGGCCGGTATCGAGATCGACGTCTGCCCCCAGTGCCGGGGCGTCTGGCTCGACCGAGGCGAGTTGGACAAGCTGATCACCGGCGCCGACCCGAGCTCGCAGGCGCAGCAACGGGGTCCGTCACCCATCGCCCCCCAGCCCGAGTATCTGCGTTCCGCACCCGTCGACCCGGATGATCGGGACGATCGGGACGACTGGGACGACGATGACGACCGGGACGATCGCGCTGATCGCCGCCGCTACTCCGACATGGGCAAGTCGAACAAGGGCAAGAAGCAGCACAAGGAGTCGAAGAAGAAGCGCAAGAAGAAGAAGTCATGGGGAGAGATGTTGGGCGATGTCCTGGAAGAGGTCCTGGATTAGCCACAGTTCCCGAGGCCTACTCCCGTTGGATGGTGGCCGGTGGCGGTGTTTCTCTTGGTGTGGCTGGTCGGGTGTGCCAGACGGTCTTGCCGTCTGGTCCGGTTTGCCGGTACAGGGTTCGTTGGTTCTGATGGAGTTCCCGGTGGCAGGGCCCGCAGAGCAGGGCCAGTTGGTCGATGTCGGTCCGGCCTTTGCCCGGGGCGTTCCACGGCATGAGATGATGGACTTCGCAGCGTTGGGGTGACACCCCGCACCGCACACAGCCCCCATCGCGCACGGCCAGTGCCAGGAACTGGGCCGCGGTGGCGTGGCGCCGGGTCCGGCCCAGCCACAGCGGTTGGCCGTTGGAATTGGTGAACATGGCGTAGATGGGTGAGCCGGCCACATACCGGGCGAACAGGTCGTCACTGATGGGTCCCGTGCCGTGTTGGGTGGCGGGGGTGGTCCCAAGGTCGTCGAGCCCGATGGACACCACGACGACCGGTTTCGACCCACCGCTCGCCGTGCCGTCGAAGAACTCTACGGCGGCGTCGAACAGCCGGTGCTCCCACGGCACGTGGTCACCTGCTGGGCGGTCCCGGCCACCGGCACGCTGGTAGGCGGCATCGGCGGCGGCGGTGATCTGGTTCCAGATCTGGTCGATAGTGGCGTCCGGGCCTTCGAGGACCACGGTGGCCATCTCGGGTTTGCCCTCGCCCGCCGGTCGGAACCCGCGCCGGCACCGGCGAGCCCCCATTTGCCGGCGGTACAGGTCGTTGACCTGGTCACGATCGGCGGTGTCTTCCAAGAACCGGTCCACCGCACGGTCGGTTTGACCCGGGGTCAGCCCGGCCACCTGGTCGATGAGCTCGTGGGGAATCAGCCCGGTGTCTGTGTCGGCGGCCTTGGCCAGTGCGTCGAGGGAGTCGGCGGCGATCGACCCGTCGGTGACCTTGTCTGCCAGCGAGGCGTTTGCGGCCAGTGCGGCGGCTCGGCGGGCGTCACGGTTGGTGGAGCGCCGGGACCGTTCCCGGCCGCCCAACAGTGCTCGGGTGCGTGTGCGATCCGACGAGACGTCACCTGAGGATCCGGCGACTCGGGCGGCGGCTGTCAGTCGTTCCCGTTCGAGGCGCTGTTCAAGCATTCCGGCCCGGCGGATCAACTCGCGGTCGCCCAGAAGCCGCAGCGACATCACCAACCGGTTGAACAGCACATCGACATCCGGCTCGGCGGCAAAGGGATTAGCTACCTTGTCTGTCTGAAACTGTTGTTCGGTCAACGTCACACCACAATCATAAACAAGCGGTGTGACATCGAAGACTAGGCACTACCAAGCCACACCCAGGTGGAGGTGGCACTCAATGGTGCAGGCTTCATTTCTCTCAGGTGCCGATGATCGGACCGGCCGGCGCCGCCCGTAGGTGAGAGATGTGTCAGGCCCTGGCCAGCTCCGACATCTTCTTGGCCAGTTCGAAATCGAGATCGGTCAGGCCGCCGGCGTCGTGGGTGGTCAGATTCACCGTCACCTTGTTGTAGACATTGGACCACTCGGGATGGTGGTTCATCTTCTCGGCCACGATGGCGGCCGAGGCCATGAACCCGAAGGCTTGGACGAAGTTGGGGAACTGGAAGGTTCGGGTGATCGCATCGCCGGCCAGTTCCCATCCTTCGAGGTCGGCAAGTCGTTGCGGAATCTGATCGTGCGAAAGTGATGTGGCCATGTCTGGACAGTAGTGGACAGAGGACATCTCGGCCCGCCGGGGCCCATGGGGCCGAGCGACCGGGGCGGGAGCTAGAGCATGCCGGCCCGCTGCCGGGCCCAGAGGCCGGCAAACGGACCACCGGCGGCCAGAAGCCCGTCCTTGGTACCCTCCTGCACCACCCGACCACCCTCCATGACCAGGATCCGATCGACATTGTTCAAGGTGGCCAGCCGGTGGGCGATGATGATGGCCGCCTTGTCCTGCCACAGGTGCTCCAGCGCGTCCTGTACATAGGCCTCGGTTTCCGAGTCGAGAGCCGACGTGGCCTCGTCCAGGATGAGTAGGTCGGCCGGCTTGAGGAAGGCCCGGGCAAGGGCAATGCGTTGCCGCTGACCCAGGCTGAGCTTGATGCCCCGCTCCCCGACCAGGGTGTCGTAGCCCATCGGCAACCCCTTCACGAACTCGTCGATGTGGGCCTTGGCCGCTGCATCGGCCACCTCGGCCTCGGTCGGCGCGCCGGCCGACGAAGCCGCTGAGCCGTTGCCCTCGACGCCAACGTCGTGCCCACCGATGGCGTAGGCGATGTTGTAGCCGATGGTCTCCTGGAACAGCGAGGTGTCCTGGGGGACATAGGACTGGACGCGGCTGAGCAGCTCGGGGCCGACCGGCTTCCCATCGATCAGGATTGCACCACGGGTCGGGGCGTAGAAGCCGAGCAGGATCTTGATCAGCGTCGACTTGCCCTCCCCGCTACGGCCCACGATCCCCACCTTCTCGCCCCGCCGAACCCGGAAGCTGACGTTGTCCAGCACCAGTTCGTCGGGAGCGTCGGGGTAGGCGAAGCTGAGGTTGCGAACCTCGAGAGCGTCGGCCAGCCTCACCGGGCCCGGGGAACCGGCTTGACCGTTGTAGCCCCGACCTTCATCCCGGTAGTACTCGTCGACGATGTTCTGGCCCGGGAACAGGTAATTGTAGGCCTCCCGATACCCGGCCGAGGTATCGACCCATTTGCCGAAGTGGTACACCACCTCCCAGTACTGGGTGGTGAAGTCCAGCAGCACCGTGATCGACACCACGAAGGCGGTGAAGGAGATCCGGCCGGTGTCGAACAGGTACCAGCTGTAGCCCATGACCGCACTCCATAGCCCGATCCGCACCAGGAACGAGGCGATGGCCCAGTAGGAGGTGAGGGCGTAGTTGAACCGGATCGAATCGTCGATCAGTCCGTCGATCTCGGCGTTGTTGCGACGGATCTCCTTGCGGTGGGCCCTGAACGAGAAGACGTTCACGAAGTTGGCGTACGAGTCGAACACCCGACCGTTGTTCGACGAGGTGGTGTCGGTCAGATGGTGCTGCCGGGCGTTCACCGGCTTGGCCACCCTGGTCATGATCACGGCGGCCACCACCAGGAACAGCACATAGCCGAGCGCATTGGTCGGGGCGGTTCGGATCAGGAGGAAGACATAGATGGGGATGGAGGCGGCCATGGGCAGGAAGCTGTAGTGCGCGGCGTCCCACAACTCCTCGACCTGGCTCCGCATCTCGTTGACGTAGGCCGCGGTCTTGCCCGAGGGATGGTCGACGAAGTTGCGATAGTCCTTGTCCCAGACGGCGTTGAACGCCATGCGCTTGAACTCGTAGCTGAGCGGCACCACCCGTTTCGACACCAGGAAGTCGCAGATCGTCCACAGCACCATGTGGCCCGCCCCCGAGCCGAGCAGCAGCAAAAGGAACCGAAGCGCCCGGTCCTTGTCGTCGATCGAGGTCACCAGCTCGGCCAGGAAGTAGGGGTGTAGGGCCATGAGCACCGTCGACGCCATCCGCAACAGGGTGGACGCCACGTTGGGACCCAGGTTGTTGACCACCAGCGAGCCCAGGGCGGCGAAGCTCCGGTCATCGCCGCTGGCTGCGGTTGCGGGACCGGCTACGAGCTCCGGTCCGTCGATCCGGCTTCGGCCTTCGATGCCGTCAGTAGTAGCCCTTGGATCCATCGAGTTGCTCCCGGAGGATGTCGAGGTGGCCCACGTGGCGCGCCGTCTCCTCGACCATGTGGATCAGCATCCATCGCAGCGACGCCTGGGACGACTGGAAATCGGGGTGGCGGCCGACCTGATCCAACGACTGTGTGGTGATGATCTCGTTCGACCGCTCACACTGCCGCCAGTACTCGTCAACCAGTTGAGACAACGGAACGCCGTCGGCGATCATCTCGGCGTCCTCGGGGTCAGTCGAGAACTGTGGACCGTCGGCCGCCTCGCCCAGTAGCAGCACCTCGAACCAGGTCTGCTCGGCCCACCGCAGATGCGAGACGATCCCGGCCACCGTCATCAGCGGCGAGGTCGGTAGCAGGCGGCGGTGGGCCTCGGCCTCGCTCAGCCCCTCACACTTCCACGGCACCAGCGCCCGCTGCAGATCGAGCCAACCCACCAACAGTGTCCGCTCATCGGCGGTGAAGGGCGGACGGGCGCGCAACATCTCCATGGTTGCCGACAGTAGCGGATGCGGCGACGGCCGGTTGGCGGATTTCCCGGCCGAGGTTAGCCCCCGGCCGAGATGGACTGGTCGTCCGGCACGACCGCTATGCGGCCAGACTGAATTCGGGCAGGAGCCCGAGACCGGCCAGGGTGTCCTCGGTGGCATCGTCCTCGTCCTTCATGGCCTTCGACAGCGCGTGGTGGAGGCCTTTGAGCTCCTCGAGATCCCAGACATACGAGGCGATGCGGTCGAGAATGTTGAACAACGGCATCGACAGCTCATCGCGGGTGGTCTCGTAGTCGTCGAAATCGCCGGTCAAAACCGCCCTGGTCAGCATCTCGGCGTCACGGCAGGCGTCGGTGATGCCGTGGGCGGAGTACGGATCCTTGAAGTAGCCAGCGTCGCCGACAAGGGCCCAGCCCGGACCGACGGGCTTGCGGAACCGGCCGAGGATTCCGGGATAGCCTCGCACCGGTCCAAGGGGAGTGGCCCGGTCGAGGGCCTCGGCCAAGGCGGGGTCGAGCTCTCGGGCGACCTGCAGGTGGGTGCCGACGACGTCGCCACGAGCCTCGGACCGGAACCGGTTCTGTGGCATCGAAGTGAAGACACAGACCGCGTCCCCGCTGGTGGGGATGATGCCGCCACCGATAGTGGGGCGATACATCCACCGGTAGGCCGACAGGTCGATGCCGTCGTCGTGGCCCAGCCCTCCGTAGTAGCGCATGATGCTGGCCGAGGCGTGTTGTCCCTGATGGGTGATCGGGGCGCCAACGGCTCGGGCCACCGATGACCGCAGTCCGTCGGCCCCGATGACCAGGTCGGCACCGATGGTGGTTTCCGTGTCGTCGGACAGCGTCAGGTGGATGCCTCGGACCGTTCCGCCGGCGTCGGTCACCAGGCCGTTCATCCTTGTGCCGTGCAGCACTTCGGCTCCGGCGGCCACCGCAGCGTCGACCAGCACGGGGTCGAGCACGGTGCGGCGGGGGGCGGCCAATCCCGCTGCTCCCGGCTCCGGGCGGATGGCAAGGGGAAGCGACTCGTCCCCGTAGTTGAACGTGGTCCGGGTGATGAGCGGAGCAGAGGCGGTGGCCTGTTCGAGCACACCCCATTTGGCCAGGCGACGGATCGCTCCTCGCATCAAGGCATGGGTCGAGAGGGTGTCGCTGCCGTATGACTGACGGTCGACGACCAGGACTCGTTGGCCTGCTCGGGCCAACAACATGGCGGTCGATGCGCCGGCGACTCGGCCGCCGACGATGACGGTGTCGTAGTGGTTTTGGGAGGGGCGAATCGGTTTCGGGTTGGTTGAGGTCATGGATCTCAGTGTGAGGAACCCGCTGTTTCAGAGCTTGAAGAGGGCCTGGCGAAGATGTGGAGAACCTCGTCAGGACTTCTCCACATCATCTTCAAGCTCTCGACCGGGCGTTGGTGGACAGTTGGATCCAACAACACAAGCAACCCGTGGAACCGGCGCCGAACCGGACACGACTCACAGCATTGGAGAAAAGCAATGACCATGACCACGACCTCCCAGCCCGTCGACAACGGCGTCAACGTCGAAGCACTGCTCGGAGCACGCCAAGCCATGACCGCCGCCCCGGCCGCCGCCGCCTTCACCTTCCGGGCCGGCTGCGAGTGGGTGAATGGAACCCACTCACGGACCACCATCGAGAAGTTCTTCGGTATCGGTGAGGAGCAGAGCCACCGTCAGGCCTTTGTGCTCGACACCGATCACCCCGAGATCTTCGCCTCCAATGACAATGGCATCACGCCGCCGGAAATGGTCCTGGTCGGCCTGGCCGGTTGTCTCACCGCCGGTATCGCCTCGGTGGCTCAGAACCGCGGCATCCAGCTGAAGTCGGTCGAAGCCGGCGTGGAGGCGGACATGAACCTGTTCGGCATCCTCGGCATCGACAGCGATGTCCGCAACGGCTACAGCGACATCCGCGTCAGCTACAAGATCGATGCCGACGCCACCCCTGAGGAGATCAAGGCCGTCGTGGCTCAGAGCCAGAAGCGCTCGGCCGTGTACGACATCGTGACCAACCCCACCGCCGTGACCGTCGAGGTGGTCTGAGCGGTTCCCAGCACCCCACCCAACCGGCACTACCAACAGCAACCGCAGAGCAAGGAGACCTCACCATGACAACCAACACCACCGTCACCATCATCGGCGCCGGTCAGGCCGGACTGGCGATGAGCCGCTGCTTGACCGATCGCTCGATCGACCATGTGTTGCTGGAGCGTGGTGAGGTCGCCAACTCCTGGCGGAGCGAGCGGTGGGATTCGCTCCGCCTGCTCACTCCCAACTGGATGAGCCGGCTGCCCGGCTTCCAGTACCGGGGTGACGACCCCGACGGTTATATGACCAGCAGCGAGGTGATCTCGTTCCTGGCCGCCTACCGTCGTTCGTTCGACGCCCCGGTGCAGGCCCACACCTCGGTGGAGAGAGTGGCCGAGACGGCCGACGGGTTCCGGATCGCCACCAACCAGGGTCAGGTTCGCAGCCGGGTCGTGGTCATCGCCACCGGTGCTGCCGGCAATCCCCGCATCCCGGCCCCGGCCTCCGACCTGCCGTCGCACATCCGCCAGGTGACACCCATCCACTACCGTAATCCCGATCAGCTCGACCACGGCCGGGTGCTGGTGGTGGGTGCCTCGGCCTCCGGCGCTCAGCTGGCCGACGAACTGGCCCGCAGCGGCCGCGCCGTCACGCTGGCCGTCGGCGACCACGTGCGTCTGCCCCGCATGTACCGGGGCATGGACATCCACTGGTGGATGGACGCCATCGGTCGTCTCGACGAACGCTATGACGAGGTGGAGGACATCGTCCGGGCCCGACGCGTGCCCTCGCTGCAGCTGGTCGGGTCACCCGACAAACGTGACCTCGATCTCAACTCGTTGCACGCCGCCGGTGTGCAGTTGGTGGGACGGTTCGCCGGTCTGGCCGGCGTTGCCGGTTCGACCGCCCAGTTCTCCGGATCGTTCGCCAACCAGTGCGCGTCGGCCGATCTCAAACTCGGACGACTGCTCGACAGTATCGATGAGTTCGCCACCGCCACCGGCCTCGACGCCGAGCTGACCGCCCCCTACCGCCCGGAACCGACCAGGGTCCCGCCGGCCGACACCACGCTGAACCTGGGTGACGTGTCGACGGTGATCTGGGCCACCGGCTTCAAACCCGACTACCCGTGGCTCGATCCCGCCTTACTCGACCACAAGGGCGCCATCCGCCACAACGGCGGAGTTCTGGAACGGCCCGGCATGTACGTGCTCGGCCTGCCGTTCACCCGGCGCCGCAAGTCGAGCTTCATCGACGGGGTCGGACCCGATGCCATCGAACTCTCGGCCCACCTGGCCGCCCACCTCGACAAGACCGCCGGCAGCAGGACCCTCACCACCACCTGGATCTCATGACAATACCAACCAACTTCAACCGAGAAAGCACAGAACCATGACCATTACCGACACGACCGCACCAAACCACACCAGGGCCGAACCCAACGGCGTACCGCTCGAGAAGCTTCGAGGAACGATCACCAAGTTGAGCGACAATCCCGAGCTGGCCACGTTCCGCTTCACCGCCCGCAACCAGTGGGTGGAGGGCACCGCCACCCGCTCCACCATCCACGAGTGGTTCGGGGCCGGCGCCGACCAGGTCCACGTCGAGGAGTTCACCGCCACCGCCGATCACCCGACACTGGGTCACGGCCACGGCCCGACCCCACAGGAGTATGTGCTGCACGCTCTGGCCGCCTGTGTGGCCGCCGGGGTGGCCACCACCGCTGCGAACCGCGGCATCACCTTGACCAGGATCGACTCGGTGGCCCGAGGCTCGATCGACGTCCGGGGAGTGCTCGGCATCGACCAGGATGTGCGCAACGGCTTCAACCAGGTGGACGTCGACGTCGACATCGACGGTGACGCCGACCGTGACGCCCTCGATGCGCTGATCGCGGCGTCGGTGAAGCGTTCGGCGGTGTTCGACATCGTCACCAACCCCACCCAGGTTGTGGTCCGTCCGGCCTAGACCGAGGGGCTACGGGATCCTGTCCCAACTCAAGCGGCCGACGACCGGAGCCGCTCGGCGAACGTGGTGGCGCCGAGCTGCTCGTAGAGGGCGAGAGCCCGCGTCCGGTTGGCGGTCGCTGCTGCATCGTCTCCGGCCCTGGCGTCGAGACGGGCCAGCACATCGGCCGCGGCCAGGCTCGGCGCCCAGGGGTGACCGAGCATCCTGTCGTTCAGCGGTTCGAGCACCGCACGCAGCGGGGGCATCAGATCCGCCCGGTCCAAGGCGAGGACGGCTTCGGCTGCGCCGACCAGCCCGAAGCCACCCATGAAGTTCTCCGCCATCAGCGCGACCCGAGGGGCGACGGCGTCAATCAACTCGTTGGCCAGCCCGCCGTCTCCGCCGGCGGCTTCCACCCAGGCTCGGGTGGCCACCATGTTGTCACTGGGAACCGCGGATGCGATCCGGGCCCAGCGGTCCCGGGAGTCGCGGGGAACACCGTCGAGCACGTCGATCACCAGATGAACCAGGGCGTGCACGACCTCGCCCGACTCCCCCCACGGTTTGCGGCCTACCGGCAGGGCGGCATCGGTGAGGTCACGAGCCTCACCGAACCGACCGGCGAAGAGCGCCTCGGTGCCCGACAGGGTCGTAGTCCGCCACTGGTCGACGTCGCGTCGTTGCCGGGAATCGGATTCCAGTTCGTCGGCCAGGGTCCACAGTGATTCACCTTCACCTCGCCAGTACAAGCCGATTTCCGGGGCACAGGCATCAGTGGTGAGGGCCCCGAGTTCCTTTCGGAGGACGGAGAGCTCATCGTCGAGGGGTACGATGTCGAACACCGTCTTGGGGCAGGCGATGGCCATCCACCGGGCTTCGAGCACGGCCAGCCGATCCAATGACGGGTTCGGGCCGACAAGTTCGACCGCCTCGGCACTTTCTCGATCTCGGCTCTCAAGGTCGCCCGTGAACAGGTTGAAGGCGGCTCGTTTGGCCAGCAGTCGGGCTTTGAGGCAGGGGTCGCCTTTGTCGGCCAGCACCAACGCCTCGTTGAGGAGCGGGATGACGGTTCGGTCCTGGCTGGCTCGGAACGGGCTGTTCCCCCACCGTCCGATGGCGGCGGCGATCAGCAGGTCGGGCCAACCGTTTCGGCGGGCCGAGCCGGCGATCTGTTCGAACGGTTCGAGGGCTTCCGGTTGTCGACCGGCGGCGTTGTAGGCCTGGCCCAGTTCGGTCAACACCTCGGCTCGGTCCCGGGCACCGAGCGACAGTTCGGAGCACCGGCGCAACAGCTCGGCGGCGGCATCGTATTGGTGCTCGGTACTCGCTGCGGCCGCCGTGGCCCTGACCCGGCTGAGAACCTCGGCGCCGTCGAGCAGGGGGAATGCCTCGATGAGGTGGTGGGCGACCGAAGTGTCCATTCCCACGTGGGGCTGCAATACCTCGGCAATGCGGGCATGGAGGCGAACAAGACGGGCACCGCTCATGCTCTCCAGCACCGCGGCGGGGACGAGCTGGTGGGAGAACCGGAACCGGTCGGCCGAGCCGTCGACCTCGTGCACCAATTCGGCGTCGAGTGCGATCTCGACCGCCTCCAGTGCCTCATCGGGGTTGAGGCCGGCGGCTTCACCGGCGATGCGGAGGGCGAAATCGGGTCCGATGGCGGCGCCGACTCCGACCAGTCGGGACACCTCGTCGGGGAGGTGGTCGAGACGGCTGCGGACAAGGGTGGCGACCGTGTCGGGAAGGTGGGGGAGCCCGACCCCGCGGCGGACGTCGCGCAGCAGCTCGGTGGCGAACAACGAATGTCCGCCCGACAGATCACAGATCTGGTCCCGGACCGACTCGTCGACGTCGAGGTCGGCGAGCAGGGTATTGAGGTCGGAGCGATCGAGGGCGGCGAGTTCGAACCGGTCGACTGTTCCGTAGCCGGCGATGTCGTTCAGCCAATCGCGGGTCACGTTGTCGAGATCGTCGACGGTGGTGCGCACCGTTGCCACCAACAGGACCCGGGCCAGGCCTCGGCGCAACAGGAGCGAGGCCAGTGCCCGGGTGGCTCCTCCCGCCCACTGGATGTCGTCGAGCACGATCAGCAGTGGAGTTCGGGCCGAGACTCGTTCCAGCAGTACCACCAGGGCGTCGAGGATGGCGTACTGGTCGCCGGCGGTGGCCGCCGGCGCGTCGTCGCTCGATGGGAGCCGCACCTGGAGGGTGGGGAACACGGATCGAAGGTGCTCGGCGATTCCGGTGCCGTCGGCCACCAGGGTTTCGGTGGGGGCAGCCTTCACGTAGGCACCGAGCGCTTCGAGCCAGGGTTGGAGTGACGAGGCCAGGTGACGATCACAGCGCCCGGCCAGGGCCTGCAGGTCGTGGGCTGCCTGGGCGTGGCGGGCGATCTCGGCCGCCAGCCGGGTCTTGCCGATGCCGGGCTCGCCGCCGATGAGGATGGCTCCGCTTCCACCGGCGACAACCCGGTTCACCCGGTTGGCCGCTCTCTCCAGGAGATCGTGGCGTCCGACGAAGCCGAACTCTTCGTCGACCAGCAGCCCGAAGTCGGCTTCGCCGACGGCGTTGACGGCCACGGTCTGCTGGGGAGCCTCGGTGCCGGGCGGTGCGGTGGTCTCGTTGCCACCGTCCTCGATGACCTCACCGACGAACTGGTATCCCCGGCCGTGGGTGTTGCGGATCAAGCGCTGGGTCCGACCATCGTCGCCGACGGCTCGGCGAGCCATTTTTATGCGTGTGGTCAGCGCCGATTCGCTGACGAAACGATCGCCCCAGACGTTGTCGAGCAATTCCTCCTTGGAGACCACCCGGTCGCGGTGTTCGATCAGGTAGGCCAGGACATCGAACACCTGGGGCTCGATCCGCACCGGTACACCGTCGTCAAGCAGCTCGAATGAGCTCGTTTTCAGCTCGTACTGTTCGAAACGGAACACCTGGCCCCCTTCGGCCGCACCATCCTAGCCAACCGGTTCCCCGCCGTTCCACGCAGCTCGGAGGCGCAGGAAGGTCTTCAGGAGTTCTCCAGAGATGCTTCAAGTTCGCGGCCGGCTGATCCCTCATTCTGTGGTCAGGAGACGAACGACATGAAGGATGAGCCTGATGACAACCGCAATCGAGAAGCAGAAACCGTCCCCGGCTCCCGGTCACGAGTGGCGTGAGGCCGGGCAGGCGTGGGGTCACGCCGCCGGCGAATGGGCCACGCTCTATGAGCACTATGCGATGGACATCTTCCTGGCCGTGTTCCCCAGGATCGGGGTCGGTCCCGACGTCGACCTGCTCGACATCGCCTGCGGGGCCGGCCTTGGATCTCGATTGGCCTCTGCGGCCGGAGCGAACGTCTCGGGCATCGACGCTGCCGAGTCGTTGATCGGGATCGCCCGGGATCGATGCCCCGAGTCCGATATCCGACTCGGGTCGATGTTCGAGCTGCCGTGGGCCGATGAGAGTTTCGACGCCGCCATGTCGATCAACGGCATCTGGGGTGGCTGCGAGGGTGCGCTACAGGAGGCGTTCCGGGTCCTGAGGCCCGGTGCTCCGATCGGCATCAGCTTCTGGGGTCGTGGTCGACCGTTACATCTCCGTGACGCGTTCACGGTGTTTGCCGCCCACAGCCCGACCGCAGCGGTGGGAGGCATGGTCCAGACGAACAACATCGCCACCGACCGTGTGGCCGAGACGATGCTGGAGAGCTGCGGGTTCGAGGTGCTGGAACGGGGGATCCGGATCTCCACCATCGAATGGCCCGATGCCGACACCGCCTGGCGGGCGCTGCGGAGCGTCGGTCCGTCCGTTCCGGCCCTTCGGTGCAACGACGAGGCGATGTTGAAGGCGGCAGTGCTGGAGGCGATCGATCATTGTCGTGACGAGCGGGGAATCTACCGTTTCCTCAACGACCATCAGTTCGTGATCGCCCGGAAGATTTGAGGCTCGGGCCGTTCTGCTCGCGATCCTTCAGCCGAAGCGCCGGTTGAGCCAGTGCACGATGTCGGTCATGACGTCGTCCCGGTTGGTCTCGTTCAGCATCTCATGGCGGCCCTCGGGGTAGAGCTTGCAGGTCAGGTCGGTCGACCCGCCGGTCCGGTACTGGTCGGCGGTGGCCACCACCCCCTTGCCGTTGTCGCCCACCGGATCCTGGTCGCCACTGAAGAGCAGGATGGGCAGGTCGTTGCTGACCGAGGCCGCCGTCTCCGGTTTGACCGCCTCTGCCAGTCCGGCCAGCAGATCCTGATAGAACCCGGCGGTGAACACATTGCCGCACAGGGGGTCGGCAACATAGGCGTCGACCTCGGCCTCGTCCCGGGACAGCCAGTCGAACTCGGTCCGGGCCGGTTTGAACGCATTGTTGTTCTGCCCGAAAGCCAGGGAATCGAGCAGCCCGCTGGGATGGCGCTTGCCTCGAAGCCGGGCCTGGGTCGCCGCCAGCCCCCTCCCCACCAGGCCCAGGGGACCGGGATCGCCGGCCGTCCCCGACAGGATCAGGGCGTCGATCGGGGCGACATGACGGGCGGCATAGAGCCGGGCCAGGAACGTGCCCATGGAGTGGCCGAACAGGATGACGGGCAGATCGGGATGCTCGGACCGGATGGCCCTGGTCAACGCCCCCATGTCCTCCACGACCAGGTCGAACCCGCCTTCATCGGCCAGGTAGCCGTGATCCTGCGTCGAGGCGGTGTGGCCGTGGCCTCGATGGTCGTTGGCGTAGACGCCGTAGCCGGCTTTGGTCAGAGCCTTGGCGAACCGCTCGTAGCGGCCGGCGTGTTCGGCCATACCGTGGGCGATCTGGACGATGGCTTTCGGCGTTTTGCGGTCCGGCAGCCATCGATAGGTGTGGAGCTCGATCCCGTCGGCGCCTCTCACGGTCAGCGTGTCGCTCTTCATGCCTTCAGCCTACGACAAAGGTTCCAACCGGCGCCGCCCGAGAGGCAACTGCGGTGATCACCGATCCATCAGCCGAAACGGCGGTTGAGCCAATGCACGACGTCGGCCATCACATCGTCCCGGTTGGTCTCGTTCAGCATCTCGTGCCGGCCCTCGGGATAGAGCTTGCAGGTCAGGTCGGTCGATCCACCGGCCCGGTACTGGTCGGCGGTGGCCAGCACCGCTTTGCCGTTGTCGCCCAGTGGGTCCTGGTCGCCGCTGAAGATCAGGATGGGCAGGTCGTCGTCGACGGCGGCCGCTGTTTCCGCTTTGACCGCCTCGGCCCACCCGCCCAGCATGTCCCAGTAGAACCCGGCGGTGAACACGTTGCCGCACAGCGGATCGGCGATGTAGGCGTCGACCTCGTCCTCGTCTCGTGACAGGTAGTCGAACCTGGTTCGGGCCGGTTTGAAGGCCGCATTGTTCGGGCCCACGGCCAGGGCATCGAACAGTTGGCTGCGATGTCGCCGGCCGAAGGTCGCGCTCTGAACGAACGCCAGGCCTCGCCCCACCAGCGCCAGGGGACCGCGATCCCCCACGGTACCGGTCAGGATCAGGGCGTCGATCGGTTCGGCATGGCGGGCGGCGTAGAGCCGGCCCAGTACCGATCCCATCGAATGGCCGAAGAGGATGACGGGCAGATCGGGATACTCGGATCGGATCGTCCTGGTCACCGCCGCCATGTCCTCGACCATCACATTGAAACCGCCGCTGTCGCCCACGTAGCCGTGGTCCTCGTCAGATGCGGTGCGGCCGTGACCGCGCTGATCGTGGGCATACACGCCGTAGCCGGCCTTGGTCAGGACCTTGGCGAACCGTTCATACCGACCGGCATGCTCGGTCATGCCGTGGGCGATCTGGACGATGGCTTTCGGCGCCCTCCTGTCGGGCAGCCACCGGTAGGTGTGGAGCTCGATCCCGTCGGCCCCGGTCACGGTCAGCGTGTCGCTCTTCATAGCGGTAGCTTACGGCACCCCCGCCGGCCCATGGCGACCCCAACGACGGCGTGGCTACCGGCCCTGATCACCGTACAGACGGCGGATCAGGTCCTCGATGGCCGGTTCCTCGATGGAGAGATCGTGGATCGGGGTTCGGGCCGTCACCTCGGCGATGATGTCGGCTGCCGTGGTCCGGCGGCGGTCGAAGCGGATTCGTTGGCGGGGACCGTCGACCTCGTACACCTCACCCCGGCGTAGGTCGAGGGCCGGCTCGGCCTCCACCAGATCCACCACCAGGGTGCGCTCTGTGCCATGGACCGCCTTGAACTCCTGAACCCCGCCGTCCAACAGCACCTTGCCGTGGTCGATGATGAGCATACGTTCGCACAGCTGCTCGACGTCGTCGAGATCGTGGGTGGTCAGCAGCACCGTGGTTCGCCGCTTGGCGTTGACCTCCTGCAGGAAGCGGCGCACCGCATACTTGCTGACCACGTCGAGGCCGATGGTGGGTTCGTCCAGCACGATCAGCTCCGGGTCGTGGAGCAGGGCCGCCGTCAGCTCTCCCCGCATCCGCTGGCCCAGCGACAGCTGCCGTACCGGGGTGTGGAGAAAGTCGGCCAGCTCGAGGCGCTCGGTGAACTCCTCACGGTTACGGCGGTGGCGGTCGGGTTCGGTCCGATACACGTGGTGCAGCAGCTCGAACGAGTCGATCAGGGGCAGGTCCCACCACAGCTGGGACCGCTGGCCGAACACCACCCCGATGCGCGAGGTCAGGGCCCGACGCTGTCTGGTCGGCGTGAGGCCCAGCACCGTGATATCGCCCGAAGTGGGGGTGAGGATGCCGGTGATCATCTTGATGGTGGTCGACTTGCCGGCCCCGTTGGGTCCGAGGTAGCCCACCATCTCGCCCCGGTTCACGGTGAACGACACCCGCTGCACGGCGTGGACATCGGCCCGGCTGCGGCGCACCAGCCCGGCCCGGTGGCGCACGGTGAAGGTCTTGGAGATCTCATGCAGCTCGATGACGGGTTGGGTTTCGATCGGCGCCATGTCAACTCCCGGTGCTCTGGTAATGGCGGATACCCGTCGACCACAGCCCGGCGGCGGCAACCACGGCGATCGCCGCCACCACCGGTGGGCTGTAGCCGGCCCACGACGGCAGCCCCAGCGGGTTGGCGGCATCCAGCAGGAACAGGGTGGGAATGTAGGCCACGAAGGCCAGGGGGATGGCGAACCCCATGACGGCCCGAATCCAGCCGGGGTAGAGATGCAAGGGGTACTCATTGGCGAACTGGCCCCCATAGGTCAGGATGTTGGTGGCCTCGGACGGGCCCACCGTCCAGAACGCCACTGCGGCTCCGGCCACCCACAGCGCCGAGTACAGCACGAACCCGCACAACAGGTAGAGGATCATCCAGGCCACTGCGTTCGGCTGCCACGCCACATCCACGTTGGCCACGGCCCACACCATGGCACCGGCCGTCGGCAATAGCTTGCCCAGCCGGCGCAGCTCGAAGTCCACGGCCATCATCTGGACCATGGCCGGGACGGGGCGAAGCAGCAGCTGGTCGAAATCCCCGGTTCGGACATAGTCCGGTAGCCGCTCCACCTCGCTGACGAAGGCGTCGACCAGGGCAAAGGGCACGGCGGCCATGGCGTAGAGGAACACCACCTGGTCCGTCGACCAGCCACCCAGGGTCGGCGTCAGCCGCAACAGCAACAGCAGGGCCACCAACTCCAGCCCGGTGACCAGGGCCTGCGCCACCAGGTGGATGCCGAACGAGGTCCGGTACTGCCAGTCGGAGCGAATGCGAGCCCCGACCAGCCGGCGATACAGCTTCCACGCCGCCCCCGACCCGCCGATACTGGCCGGTGCCGTCACGCCCCCTGTTGCATGACCGGCCGTCGGCTCAGCCACCCTGGATCACGACCTTGCGGGTGGCGGCGGCCAGGATGACCCGGCCGGCCATGATCAGCACGATCACCCACAGCGCTTGCTGAGCCAGGACCGACGCCATGCTCCAGCCGTCGTGTTGCCCAGGATAGATCTCGACCGGCAACTGGATCATGGATGCGAACGGGGTGGCCCGGGCCACCGCGGCCAGCCAGTCGGGAAAGAGGTTGATGGGCAGCAGCAGTCCGGCGAAGAACGAGATGGCGATTACCAGTAGCTGCTCGATGCCCCGGTTGTCGAGCAGCCAGAAGGCGGTCAAAGCCGAGCAGAACCGCACCGCCATGCCGACGATTGAGGCCAGCACGGTGGCGGCGGCAAAGGCCAGCCATTGCCGCCACGACGTCGGCCAGACCAGGTCGAAGGCGATCGCCCCCAACAGAATCGGGGGAACGCCTCGGGCCAGCACCTGAAAGGCGGAGCGGCCCAGCCAGTTGGCCAGCTCCCACAGCTGAAGGTCGACGGGCCGGTAGAGGTCGACCACCACGTCGCCTTTGCGGATGCGTTGCGACAACTCGCTGTAACCGAAGGCGCCGACGATCATGATGAAGCCCTGGGACACGAACGAGAAGGTGGCCAGGTCGGCCGCGGTCATATCGTTGACCTCCCCCCCGGCGGTGCCGGCAACGAACACCAGGATGGCGGCCCGCAGATAGCCGAAGACGGTGTTGATGAACACCCCCGACGCCGTGGCCAGACGGTAGGTGGTGGCCAGCCGGAAGCTCCGCCTGCCTACTTCCCAAAGCAGCCTGATCACCGGATAGACGCTATCGCCGATCGGTGGCGCTGGGGGAAAGGGTTTTTCGCCGCTACCGCTCGATGCGGGGTGGGGTGTCGGCGCCCCGCAGTTCCTTGCGCCACACCACGCGCAGGCCCGACCACACCTCGCTGACGGCGCACACCTTGTTGTCCACCAAACCCCGGGGCAGGGCGATCTCCCGTACCGTGTCCTCGGTGATGTCGGTTGGCACCTTGGACGCCTTCTTGGGCCACGCCGCCCACACCGCCCCGTCGGGGTAGACGGCATCGGCCGCCTTCAGGAGGTTCCGTTCCAGGACAGCCCGCTTGGTGGCGAACACGATGACCACGTCGGGGCCGGCCCCGATCGACTTCCGCACCCGGGCCCCGTCGGGCAGGGGCTCGAGCCAGTCCCGCAACCTGTCGGGCTCGTGGAGGGCGGCCACCGTGTGGCCTTCCTTGATGCCCAGCTTCTTCGCCAGCGGTGTCCCCGAATAGCCGGCCATGATCACCATGGGCCGGACGAAGGGGAGGCTGCCGGAGCATCCTTGGCCAGGGTGTGCTCCATGTCGCGGTCGGCATGGGAGCCGTTAGTGGCTAGCACCACCAGTGGTAGGCCGACCGGAACCAGTGCAGCAGCAAGGTGGGGGGCTACTCGGGCCCAGCGGCCTCCGTGGCCGGCGGGGAACTGGTCGAGATAGAGCCAGGTTCCCAGATTGTTGACACCGGAATAGATGAGGGCCGGGATCAGGGCGCCGACGAACGAGCCGATGATGACGGCCAGCACGGTCGACACCACCAACCACCAACCGTGTCGAGCGAGTTCGTTGCTCACGGCGACCGTTCGTCCCTCAAGTCGGGCCATGCCCCGATACTACACTACGGTCCGCCACCGGTAGACCTCCTCTGCTGGCGACTTGGTCTGAAATGCGCAGTTCACGCCACCGGGACGGTCACGGAACGCAAGCGGCATCATGGCCTCGGCGTCCGGAGAGTGCCGGTGTCGCGCCGGTTGGAGGCGGTGATGGCAGAGACTCGGCCTTGGCGCTACCAAGCACTCGATCACGTGCAAAATCGCCGGGACTGCAGCGCTGCAACCACGGCGCGACCAAGCGTCCGTCCGGGCCACTTCGCCGGAAGTGCAGCGCGACCGCTTTTCCTTGTGCGTGAGTGATACCGTGCGGGAACCGAGGGGTGGTCTGATGCGTCCAAGGGTCATGCAGATTCGACTTCTTGCCGTTGTTGTCGGCGCTCTCGTCCTCGCTGCAGCTTGCGGCTCGGACGGCACAGTAGGGGGAGATAGCGCATCGAGCGGGAGCGAAGCTCGGTTAGCCGCCGAAGGCACTGGTGCCACTGACACCGAAAGGGCGGAAACCATCGAAGGGGTGTCGTTTCGGTTCGGTGCGGTCACGCAGCGCATGGTTGATCTCGACGCCGATGGTGGCAATGCGACAGCCGCGGTCGACGGTATGAATGCTTTCGCGATCGACCTGTACCGGGCTGTTGCCACCGATGATCCGGGCAACGTCGTCGTCAGTCCCTACAGTGTGACCTTCGCTCTGGGGATGATCTACGCGGGGGCCGGCGGGGACACGGCAACAGAAATGACGACCGTTCTTCACGCTGGTGGCGTGCAGGATTGGCAAGAAGGGGTGAACGCGTACGATTTGACCCTCGATGCTCGCACTGCCGGTAGCCCAACTGCATGGTCATCAGCGAACAAGGTCTGGACATCACCGGGGCTGCCGCTGCGCAACGACTACCTCGACATCTTGACCGGCGCCTACGGATCTCCTCTGGCCGAGACCGACTTCGCCTCCGATGTCGGGCGCAAAGCGGTCAACACATGGGTTGCCGACCAGACCGAGGACCGAATCCCCGAGCTGTTCCCGCCCGGCACGATCGATCCGACCACGGCGATGGTTCTCGTTAACGCTGTCGCCCTCGATGCGCCGTGGGAGTTCCCCTTCGACCCCGAACAGACCGTCGACGGACCGTTCACCCGACCGGATGGTTCAACGGTCACTGTCGCGACCATGCGCTATGACGAGTACCTTCCCGCGGCGGTGACCGATAGCTACCAAGCGGTCGAGTTGCCCTACGGCGGTGGGGCGTTGTCCATGGTGATCGTCGTCCCTGAAGACCTCACCAGCTTCGAAGCCGACCTGAGTACCGGCTCCCTCCAGGCGATCATCGACTCGATCAACGACGGTGGCATTCATTTGACCATGCCGAAATGGCAGGCCCGTACCCACCTCACCCTCAACGACACCCTCATCGCGCTCGGAATGCCGCAGGCCTTCGACCCCGCAAGGGCCGACTTCTCGGGTATGACCGACGGCGGTGGACTCTGGCTCGACCGGGTCGAGCACGAAGCCTTCGTGGAGGTCGACGAGCAGGGCACTCGCGCCGCGGCCGCCACCGGCGGTGCCATGGCAGACTCTCACGGCCCAACCGTCGAGGTCGACCGGCCCTTCCTCTATCTGATCCGAGACCAAGGCGCTGGAACGATCCTGTTCATCGGACGAGTCAACGATCCCACCCTCAGCCCGTAGCCCCTGTGCACTCAGCGTCGAAAGGTGGACCCACAACTCGATCACACCGCTGTGGGCCAACCGGGCCAGGACACCCGAGTCCAAGCACTCCCGGCCCGCTGAGAAATGACGCCGGAAGTTGACCGATGCCACCGACAGTGGGGACCGGATGGCCGTCGAGTTGCCGACGCTTGGCGTGCGCTCGGGGTCAGGCTCGCTACGCCTTTCGGCCGTAGCGTTGGCGGGCTGCTTCGCCCGAGGTGCCAACCATGGCTCCGATTGACGCCCAGGAGTGCCCGGCGGCACGGGCAGTGTCTACTGCGGCTACCAGTGCCCGCTCTGCCTCGGCCCGGTTCGAGAACGCGGCTCGTAGTTCGCGCAGCGCACCTGCGTCGTCGCTATTGGCCGGGTCCGGTTCGTGGTTCTCGAAGCGGGCGGCAAGTTCGTTGGCTTGGTCGAGGATCTCCTGGGTTGTCCGGGGCATGAGTTTCACCTCAAGTACTGGGGTCGGGCCGGCATGGCGTGAACGATGACGGGTCCGTCCTCTCCGTCTACGACACCGACCTCGAGAAGGTTGCCCGATAGGTCGCCGCCGATGAACATCGTGAATCCGTCGTCCAGGTCCTCGACGAGGATCGGGTTGTTGAATGCGTGAGTCATGTCAGCGTCAGCGATGCCGTGCTTACGGGCGCTCGGAGCGATCAACGGCATCTCCACTGACACAAGTTACCTTGCCTGCAGAGGCTTGGCAAGGTAACTTGCGCTAGCCCGCTTCGGATCGGCCAGGGTAGCGATCGATAACGTTCGCAGCCGCCGGCCCCGCCGCCGCCCGAGGACGGCACCAGTGCTGTGCTCGGTATCACGCCGTCGGGTCGGCCCGAGGTGGACTTGATACCCGTCCTTCACGGGGCCGGGTCATCAGGAGCACCATCATGTCCACCTCCGAGCTGTCCACTCTCGACGATCCCATCTTCCGGCGAGAACTACTGACCGTCGCCAGCTTCCTAGCCGGCTACGGCGCCACCACCCGCAACAGCTACGCCACCGACCTTCGCCTATTCGCCAGCTGGTGTCGAGACTACGGCCTCAACCTCTTCGAGGTTCAGCGATCACACCTGGAGCTGTTCGGCCGCTCGATGGAAGCCCGAGGGCTCATGGCCTCAACCGTCGCCCGCCGACTATCAGCGTTGGCGAGCTTCTACCGGTACTGCGAACAAGAAGGCCATGTCGATCGCAACCCGTCGACCCATGTCCGTCGTCCGAGGGTCGACAACGAGTCCCGGACCTTGGGCCTGGACCGCACCGAGCTGAGTGCCTTCATGGTCCAAGCCGGTATCGGCACACAACGAGAACATGCCCTCGCCTCGCTCCTCGCCCTCAACGGGTTGCGGGTCTCCGAAGCATTGAACGCCGACATCGACGACCTCGGCTTCGAACGAGGGCATCACACACTGCGGATCATCCGCAAAGGAGGCAAGGGCGCCATTGTCCCACTGGCGCCGAGGACCGCCCGAGCGATCCAGCTCTACACCGGCGAACGGACTACCGGACCGATCTTCCTTGGTTCCTTCGGTCAGCGGATGGATCGCCACGCCGCCGACCGAGCCGTGAAACGGATCGCCCGCAAAGCCGGGATCAACAAACGGATCAGCCCCCACAGCCTGCGACACAGCTTCATTACCGCAGCCCTTGACGCAGGCGTCGCACTCCGAGACGTCCAGGACGCCGCCAGTCACTCCGACCCCAGGACCACTATGCGCTACGACCGGGCCCGTCACTCCCTCGACCGGCACGCAACCTACGTCGTCGCGACCTTCATCGCAGCAGCACCATAACCTGCCAGCACGTTATCGAGTACCTGTTCCCGAGCAGCCTTGGCGCGAACAAACGCCGGGACTCGGGCGGGTCGTAGCGGCATTCTCGAGCGGTGTTATGGAGCGGCCTCTTCGGCCCTTGGCGTCGAGGCGCTGACCCGATCTGGCGTGCCGATCGCGCGAAGATGGTGCGATCGAAGCAACGTTGACGAGCACTACGACCGACTCAGTGAGAGGGTTTCATGGACATGCTGATGGGCGACAAGATCGCCGAAGCCAACCTGACCGACTGGCGTAAGCTGGCCCAGGGGCTACACGCCCGGTACGAGGTCAACGATTTCAGCACCGGCGCACGGTTCATCGCCGCAGTGGGTGAGGCGGGCGACGGGGCCGGTCATTACCCGAGCGTCTCGATGGGCACCGGGTACATCGATCTCAAGTTGATCACCGATGACGCGATTTATCGCGAGGACGACGGCACCGAACACGTTGTCGAGTGGCCGACCCAGCAAGATGTCGACCTGGCGCGACGGATTACCGAGATCGCTGCCGACCACGGGCTCGCCGCCGACCCGGCTTCGGTCAGCCAGTTCGAACTCGGCCTCGACACCCCAAACGCCGCGGCCATTGCTCCGGTATGGGCCGCGCTGTTGACCGGGAACCCTTCCAGTGGCGATGAGGTCCGCGACGCCACGGGACAGGTTCCGAATTTGTGGTTCGGAAGTGCTGACGTAGACGAGGCGCCGCGTCAGCGGTTCCACGTCGAGGTCTACGTGGCGCCCGAGGTGGCCGAGCAACGGATTGCCGCCGTCGTCGCCGCGGGTGGGACCGTCGTCGATGACAGCAACGCGCCGTCGCTCACCGTGATCGCCGACCAGGACGGCAACACGGGAATTCTGTGCGTCGAGATGTCCGGGGTGACGAAGGATTGAACCGAACAGTGGGCCCCAAGCATCGATTGTCAACGGCGACGCCGTCGACATGGTCGTTGATATGTGCGCGTCATTCAGTCGGAAGAAGATCGTCCGGAACGCGTACTACGGTGGCGGCATGGGAGAAATCGGAACTGATTGGCGGGTGGTTGATGGCGTTGCGACGGCATGGTACGACGCGCCGTCGCTGGTCGAGGGGGCCGCGCTCGCGGGGCGCATCGTGGAACTGTCGATCGAGATCGTGGTCGACCTGCGCCCGACAGGTGTGCGGGTGCGCCTGGACTCAGATGAGCACGCCGACGCGGTGTCGGCGGCGGCGCGGGATTTCGGGCTGGCCGCGAACCCTGCGGTGCTGCAGAACCTGAGCGTGGTGTTCGAATCAGCGAACCCCACTGTGGTGAGGCGGTTCTGGCAGCGTGTGCTCGACTACACGCCTGCCGAGGACGGCAGTTTGGCAGATCCGTTGCGGCGCGACCCGGCGATCCGCATCCGGCACTCGACGGAGCCACGACCATTGCGAAACCGCATCCACCTCGACGTGGTGCGACCAGCGACGGCGGTCGAGCAGGTGGGTCTTGGTGAGGCATCCGGACCATACGGGGTCCGCCACACCGACCCGGACGGCAACGAGGTCGACCTGGTACCGGGCGACGCGCTCGGGGAGAGTGTCGAGACATCCGACTGGCAGGTGGTGTTCAGCGCGATGGCGTGCTACCGAACCACCTCGCCGACGCAGCAGCGCAAGCTGGCCGCTGCAGCGGCGGCGCTGGCCGATGACATGGGCTTCCCGCTGCTGATCGATTTGCGCTCCGGCCTCGTGATCATCGACAGCGGCAAGGACCAGTGGGAAGAGAACGCCCACGGCCTCGAGCTCGACTTCGCCGATCTCGCCGGTAATCTCCAGACCGCCGCCCGCGAGCTCGGGGCCACTGTGGATCCGGGGCTGCCACGTTTCGCTCAGCTCTTCCTTGACGCCGCCGACGTCGCCGCAGTTCGGGAGTTCTGGGTAGCGGCGCTCGGATACACCCACGACCAGCGAGCCGGGGTCACCGACATCCACGATCGGCGACGGCTCAATCCGGTGCTGGCGTTCCAAGAGCTCGATGCTTCGGAGACAGACCGGCGTCGGCAGCGTAACCGCAGCCACTTCGAGCTCACTGTGCCATCGGACCTCGCGCAGACACGTCTCGCCTCGATCCTCGCAGCCGGCGGCCAGCTGCTCGACGAGTCGGAGGATCGCTGGCGGGTCGCCGACCTCGAACGAAACGAAGTCATGATTGTCAGCGGGCACTAGCTCGCATTCGGCTGAGCTCCAGACGCTGCCGTGCCTCATCGACGAGACCTGGATCTCCGCCCCGACCATTATCGGGCACGCACGCGACGTCCTCGAACGCGGCGTCTGCGCGCCTATCGACACCTGACGAGACCTTTCGACCCGCTCGCGAGCCGGCAATCAGCAGCACCGGCCCCGCGGGCCTGGTCCATCGCCACGGGCCGGTTCTTGCCGATCGATAATGTTCCTCTCCACCGGCCTGCGAGCACCCGGGATCGGCACCTTTGGCCCGATCGATATCACCGGAGATCGGCTCCACCTCGCCATCAAGGGTGACGACCAGGTGGTTCTCGTCGGCCGGGCGATCGGAGCGGCCTTCGTCAGCGGACGACCGGATCAACCGTCAGCGTCCCGGATTGTGTGTCGAGGCTCGCAACCGAACCGAGAGGCAGAGCGATCTGGTCGGGGGCTTTGTCCAGACCGGTGAGATCGTGGCCGGCATAGAGCCCTCCGAGCACCGGTACTCCGAGTGGGCCGAGCCGATCGGCAAGCACGTCGGCAAGGCCCCACCCGCGATCGATGTAGCCCCGGAAGCCTTCGAACGATCCCAGAGCGACTCCAGCTCTGCCATCGAGGGTTCCGGAGCTGAGGAGCTGCGTGAGCTGTCGATCGATCGTTCCAAGACCCACGACGCGCTGATCCTCCAAGAAGAGCACGGCACCAGACATCGACGGGAAGCGGACACCGACCGATGTTGCCAGCGCTGCCAAATTCCCACCGATCAGTCGACCTTGTGCGCTTCCCGGAATCTCGACATCGGCCGATACCGCTTCGGGCACGCGCCGAAGCACGATCGGATCGGCGCTCATGAGAAGCCGGCGGACGGAAGCCTGAGCTGTTGACCCGACCAGGCACCCGTGAATGCCGCCGAGCTGGCAACGCCTGAGCAGTGAGAGGTGCAGGTATGTGATGTCGCTGAACCCGACCAGTGGCTTGGGATCGGCTCGGACAGCGGCGAAGTCGAGCCGGTCGGCGATCCGGTAGGCCCCAGCTCCGCCACGGGTGGCGACAACCGCCCGGACCCCTGGGTCCCGGAACGCTTCGTTGAGGTCTTCGAGCCGATCATCGTCGGAGCCGGCCATGTAGCCCCACTCGTCGAAAGCATGGCGGGCGACCTCTCCCCGGAGATCCCAGCTTTCAAGAACCTTCAGGCACCGGTCGACGGAAGCCCGATCTGGGTAGCTGGCTGGTGAGACCAGCCGGACCCGGTCACCGGGCCGAAGCCTCGGCGGTAGAAGTAGCTCGCCTGCCATTGAGCCATCAAACCACGACGCCGCCAACAGCGCGATAACACTCACGTCGGACCACCATCGCACCGCCCGAGGACGGCACTTTCCGAGTGCTCGGAAACGACGGAGCCCGAGCGGGAGACTTGGCAGGTGAGCTGAACTCCGATCCGATCCGGCATGTCGCTTATCGGCTCGAGGCCTTCCGGCAGCCCACTCTCAGTGGTGGCAGACCCTGCGGGATGGTGGCCACGAGCGCGCAGTTACTGATGGCCGCCGACACTCCAGCTTTGCCACAAGAACGTGCCAGTCTCGTCAGCCGGCGATCCTTGGCGGGCGGCACGGCAAACCACATCGATCCCGGAGCGGATTGCGCTCATCTTGATACACGTCTCACTCAGGGTTTCAGAAAGGCTGGTTTCGCTTGGCGACCATGATGTTCACGAACGAGTCAATCCGGCGTGTTGGGCCTGAGCGGTTCCAGGGAGCGAGACCTGGGCGGCGCTTGCGGCGGAGTTCCCGATAGGCATTCAGAAGCGTTGCGGTGTTCGCCTGGACGACGATCATTCGTCAGGAGTCAAGCGAACCCGCTCCGGTCGGTCACAGTTCCGGGTCGAGCCTGACAAACCGGGCGCAACGCACCGTGGGAACAGAGCCCTGACAAACGGTTGACTCCACCGCTGCCCTTGGATGTCACACTCTATGTGTAGTGTGGTGATATGACGTCGATCGAACACTCGTCCGGTACCATCGAGGTGGGGGAACCGCAGGGCGGCGAGGCCGGTGCGGACGTCGACGTGCTGTTCGATCAGTTGGTGCTGTCCCTATTACTGTTGGATGACCGGGGGCTGATCCGGCGGGCCCTGCGGTTCGAACAGCGCTTGGCCGCCGAACGGTTGACGGCTGCGGCCCGGGCCGTGGGTTCATCTGGTGATCCGGCGGAGGATCGGAAACGGGCTCGTAGCCTGCTGGGTGGTACGGGCCGGTCACGGCGATCAAGGAATCGTGACGCTAGGCGGGCCGCTGCAGTTGCCGCCAACCCGAGTCTCGAAACCAAGGTGACCGACGGGTCTATTGCTCCGGACTCGCTCGATGGTTTGGCTCGGGCCGCCCATCCTGACACCGGGGCCATTCCTGACGAGTTGATAGATGATGTCTCGGGCATGACGCCGGATCAGACCGACTACGCCGTCGACCGACATCTCGAAGATACCGCCGACCGCGACCAGGTGAATGACCGGTACCGGCGCCAACAACAGGCCCGGACCTGTCGACGAGGGTTCCGACCCGCCGGTGAGGGCAAACCCGACCTGGCCACCCTGACCCTGGAGGGTCCCGACGCGGTGATCGATCGGGCCTGGGCCCAGATCCAGGCCGCCGCCGATGCCGCCTACCAGTCGAATGGGGGCAGGGACCGCCCAGCTGGTGACCATGTGCCCTGGGATCACCGCTTGTTCGACGCCGCCATGGCCTACTTCACCACCCCTACGCCTGGTGGTGAGCCGAAACGAGGCTCCGTGTCGGGACAACGGACTGGTTCGAGACCGGGGTCGGGCTCGAAACCGCCGGTGGTGGTATCGATACGGCTCGACGACCTCGGGAACAAGCCGGCGACCCAGCACGGGTCGGGGCCGATCAGCGACGAACTGCTCATCGAGTACTTCACGGGTTCGCCGATCTATGCCCTGTTCACCGACGCCAAGGGCCAACCGCTGTGGCTGGGACGCACCCGTAGGCATGCCACCACGGCGCAGTATCTGGCCTTGGCGGTTCGAGATCGGGGCTGCGTTCTGTGCGGAGCGTCGATCCAGCGGTGCCAAGCCCACCATCTGATCCCGTGGAACTCGCCGGTCAAAGGCACCACCGACATCGACCAACTGGCCCTGCTGTGCGGGCCGTGCCATCGGGAACTCCATCGACAAAACCGCACCCTTCACCTCGGAACCGGGCCGAACGGGCGCACGCAGTGGACCACCCGGCCGGCCACACCAGACGAAACCCCACCACCCCGACCAGCCACCCTGCAACGGGAATAGGGTTGTTAGCTGCGGCCAGACGATACCGAATCGTGACCAGCGCACCAACAGACATGGGCCTACGCGCGCCGGAAAGAAGGGTTGCGTGAGAGGGGAGGGGCATGGTCAGATGTGCGGATCGCATGTGGCAGCGGAGAGGGCTGCCGAGGATCGAGCGAGTGGACAGGGGACAGCGATGGCCGATCAGAGCACCGAGCCGACTGGCAACGTAGTGCCGACGACCGTATTGCCCGAAACGATGGAGGCAATGGTCACGGTGGGCCACGGCGGACTAGACAAACTCGTGTGGCACGACGACTGGCCCAGACCGGCGCCGGGGCCGGGCCAGGTCCTGATCCGCGTGGGGGCGTGCGGACTCAACAACACCGACGTCAACACCCGCTCCGGTTGGTACTCCAAGACGGTGAGTGGGGCCACCACGGGCGACGGCCACGACGACGTGGGCGCCGAGGATCCGAGCTGGGGTGGCTCGCCCATCAGCTTCCCCCGCATCCAGGGGGCCGACGCCTGCGGGGAGATCGTCGCCGTGGGTGAGGGGGTGGACGGCGGCCGCATCGGGGAGCGGGTCATCACCGACAACTGGCTGCGGGATGCCGACGACCCGCTCGACAAGAACAAAACCGGCTACTTCGGCTCCGAGTGCGACGGCGGCTTCGCCCAGTTCACGGTGATGCCATCGACCAACGCCGTTGCCGTCCGGTCCGATCTCTCCGACGCCGAGTTGGCCACCTTCAGCTGCTCCTACTCGACCGCCGAGGGCATGCTGACCCGGGCCGCCGTCACCGAGGCCGACACGGTGCTGGTGCCCGGGGCCTCGGGCGGGGTGGGCGGCGCCCTGGTTCAGCTGGCCAAGCGGCGGGGTGCCCGGGTCATCGCCATGGCCTCCGAGCCCAAGCACGAGGCGGTGGCCGGCCTCGGTGGTCCAGGCAAAGGCCCCGACCGCATTCTCGGTCGCAACCCCCAGAACCTGCGAACCGCCCTCGGCGACGAGCGCATCACGGTGGTGGCCGACGTGGTCGGCGGCGACTACTGGCCTGCTCTGATCGACATCCTGGAGCGGGGCGGACGTTACACCTGCTCCGGGGCCATCGCCGGGCCCATCGTCACCCTCGATCTCCGCACCCTCTACCTGCGGGATCTGACCTTTACCGGATCCACCGTCATCGACCCCGAGGTCATGGGCAACCTCGTCCGCTACATCGAGGCCGGCGAGGTGAAGCCGGCCCTGGCCGCCGCCTACCCCCTGCGCCAATTGCGAGAAGCCCAGACAGCCTTCATGGCCAAGGAGCACACCGGCAATATCGTGGTCCTGCCGTGGGAGTGATCGGCGGGACTGCCTCGTACCGATCGGGTGCAGCCGGCGGACTCGACATCGCGCGAAGCGGGAATGGCGAATGAAGATCACCGCACTCACCGTGTTCCATGTCGACCTACCGCTCGAGTACCCGTACTGGCTGTCGGGGGGTCGCCTCACCTTCGAGGAGCTGGATGCCACCCTCGTCAAGGTCGACACCGACGAAGGCGTGACCGGTTGGGGCGAGGGCACCCCGTGGGGCCACACCTATGTGCCGGCCCACGGCCCCGGCATTCGGGCCGGGATCGAGACCATTGCCCGGTTCGTGCTCGGCTGCGACCCCCGGAACGTGCTGGAGGTGGAACGGGCCATGGATCTGGCCCTGCCCGGCCATCTGTACGCCAAGGCGCCGATCGACCTGGCGTGCTGGGACATCATCGGCCAGGTCGCCGGACGACCCATCGCCGATGTCATGGGTGGCGGCTCCCGCACCCCGGCCCCCATCGCCTCCTCGGTCGGGGCCAAGACGGTGGAGGAAACCCGTGAGGCCATGGACCGGTACCGGTCACGGGGGTATTGGGTGCACTCGGTCAAGGTCGGCGGTGACGTGGAGCGGGATATCGAGCGCATCCGTGACGTCGAAGCCCACCGGCCCCGGGGTGAACGCATCCTCTACGACGTCAACCGGGCCTGGACCCGCCAGCAGGCCATCAGGGTCATGAGGGCCACCGAGGACTTGGGCGTGATGTTCGAACAGCCGGGCGAAACCCTGGACGACATCGCCGCCGTCCGCCAGCTGCACGCCGCTCCGGTCAGCGTGGACGAGAGCCTGGTCACGCTGCAGGATGCGGCCCGCATCGCCCGGGACGGCCTGGCCGAGGTGTTCGGCATCAAGCTCAACCGGGTTGGCGGACTGACCCGGGCGGCCCGTATGCGGGACATGGCCCTGGCCCATGGCATCGACATGTACGTCATGGCCACCGGGGGTACGGTGCTGGCCGATGCCGAGGCCCTGCACCTGGCCGCCACCATTCCCGACCAGCATCGACTCGGGGTGTGGGCCTGCCAGGACATGATCACCGTCGACATCGCCGATGGCCGCGGCCCCCGCAACATCGACGGACACCTCCACCTCCCGGAAGATCCGGGCCTTGGGGTGCACCCCGACGAATCTGCTCTGGGGGAACCGACGGCCACCTATCGCCTACCCTGAAGCCATGGCAACCGCCCGCCGGCCACGAGTCACAAAGCCGCCGTCGGTCACCACCGTGACGGTGGTGACCACCGAGTTGGGCCCGGTCGGACTGGCCTGTACCGAGGGGGCGGCGGTGGTGGTCCAACTTCCGGAACGGGATCGGGCGGCGACCCGGAACCGCCTCCTGGCCACGGTGAAGGCTCGGATGGCGAACCCCGATGGACTCGACACCAGCGGTCGAGGCCGATGAGGCCGATCTGACCGACACTGCGGCCTTGGCGGCCGACGTCATTCGCCGCCTGCTGACCGGCGACGACGCCGATGTCGCCACTGTGCCCGTCGATCTGGAACGCTGTTCCGATTTCAACCGCAGGGTCTACACCCTGGTTCGAACCATTCCTCGGGGCAAGACGATGACGTACGGCCAGGTGGCCGAGGCCGTGGGCGAAACCGGCGGGGCCCAGGCCGTGGGACGGGCCATGGCCACCAACCCGGTGCCGATCCTCGTTCCGTGTCACCGGGTTCTCGGGGCCAACCGGACCCTCACCGGGTTCTCGGCCCACGGCGGCGTCGACACCAAGCGGCGCATACTGCTGATCGAGGGCTCGACGGACGTAGCCCCCACCCTGTTCGACCGGCTCGATTCCGTGGGCCGAACCGATCGGACCCACGAACCCGACCAACCCGATGCCCGGTGACCATGCGCGTCTTCGTTACCCACAATCCCGAGGATCTCGATGCCTACTACGGACGGGCCCTGCCCGAACTGCGCGCCGTCAACGGTGTTGAGGTGGTGCTCAACCCCACCGACCATGACCTGTCGACTTCCGAGCTGATCGCTGCCGCCGCCGGCTGTCACGTGATCGTGGCCCACCGTTCCACCCCAGGTGAGGCCGAGTTGTTTCCGGCCTGCCCCGACCTGGTGGCCTTCCTCCGGTGTGCGGTCGACATCTCCACCGTCGACGTCGACGCCGCATCGCACCACGGGGTGCTGGTGGCCCGGGCCGACAAGAGCTTCGTGCCGTCCACGGCCGAGCTGGCCCTGGGGTTGCTGCTGGCCGTGGCCCGCAACATCGGCGAATCCGCCGTCGACTATCGGGGCGGAGTCGAGCCGCCCCAGCGCTCGGGCTTTCAGCTGAGGGGCCGCACGGCCGGCATTCTCGGCTACGGGGCCATCGGCTCGTACCTGGCCGACCTGCTGGCCGCCATGGGGATGAACGTGCTGGTCCACGACCCCGAGGTCGTCGTCGACACCGACACCACGGCGAAAGGCAACGGCATCAAGCAGGTCGACGTCGATGAGCTGCTGGCCCGGTCCGATGTGGTCTTCCCCTTGGCCCCGGCCCAACCCTCGACCGAGAACCTGATCGATGCCGACGCCCTGGCCGCCATGAGGCCGGGGGCGGTGCTGGTCAATGTGTCGCGGGGTGAGCTGGTGGACGAGGAGGCGGTGACCGCCGCCCTGGATTCGGGCCGGCTCGGAGGGTTGGCCATGGATGTGGGCCGGGCCCACGATCAGCGACCGTCCCTCGCATTGGCCTCCCGACCGGGCGTGGTGGCCACGCCTCATCTCGGAGGCCTGACCCCGGAGAACGCCGACGCCCAGGCCGCCAGCAGCGTGGAGCAGGTCCGGGCCATGGTGGACGGGGCCGTGCCGCCGCGAACGGTCAACGCCGACCATGCCGCCCGCCTCCGAGCTCTCTGGGGTTCCCGATGAGCGACCTCGCCCTCAAGGCCCTGCCGGCCGGAGCCTGCGACAGCCACATGCACGTCTACCATCACTCCTACCCCACAGCGCCCACTGCACAGCTTCGTCCGCCTGATGCCACCGTTGACTACTACCGCAACTTCCAGGACACACTGACACTGGACCGGGTAGTGGTGGTCCAGCCCACAACCTACGGTCACGACAACGCCTGCCAGCTCGACGCCGTGGCCAAACTGGGACGGCAGGCCCGGGCCGTCGTCGTTGTCGACGCCACCCTGGCCAAGACCGAGCTGGCCGACCTCACCGACGCCGGTGCCCGCGGCGCCCGCTTCCACATGCTGCCCGGCGGGGCCGTTGCCTGGGACCAGCTGGAGCCGGTGGCCGGCACCATCGCCGAGGCCGGCTGGCATATCCAGCTTCAACTCAACGGTCGGGAGCTGCCGGAACGGTTCCGCCTGCTGTCACAGCTGCCGGTTGATCTCGTCATCGACCATGTCGGCCGGTTCATGCCCTCGGTCCAGGTCGACGACGAACCGTTCGGCACCCTGTGCCGGTTGCTGGACCGGGGCCACACCTGGGTCAAGTTGTCGGCCCCGTATGAGTCGTCGGAGGCCGACTCGTCCACCGGTGGTCCCCCTGACTACCTCGATGTCACCCACCTGGCCGACGAGCTGGTGAAGCGCTATCCCGAGCGGCTGGTGTGGGGATCGAACTGGCCCCACCCGGGCCAGGAGCGCCCGCCCACTGCCCAGGCCGTCCGTCGCCTGTTGGAGCGGTGGGTGCCCCCGGTTTTGCAGCAGCAGATCTTGGTCGACAACCCGGCCCGGCTCTATGGTTTCGATCGATGATCGAACCCAACCCCGCAGAACCCAACCCCAGCGACACCGGCACCACCGACTCCGGCACCACGCAGCCCGCCTACGCCAGCTACCCGTCCCTGGTCGATCGCACCGTGTTCATCACCGGAGGAGCCGACGGTATCGGCGCCGCCATGGTCGAGCAGTTCGTCAAGCAGGGGTCCAAGGTCGGTATCGCCGACATCCAGGCCGACAAGGGTGCCGAGACCGTGGCCCGCTGCGCCGCCTCGAACCCCCGCCACGAACCCCGGTTCTACGAGGTCGATCTGATCGACATCGACGCCCTGCAGGCGGTCCTGGCCCAAGCCACCGAAGACCTGGGTGGCATCACCGTCCTGGTCAACAATGCGGCCAGCGACGAACGCCACACCTGGGACGAGATGACCCCCCAATACTGGGACAACCGGCTCAACACAAACCTTCGCCATTACTTCTTCGCCATTCAGGCCGTGGCTCCCCGAATGCTGGAGGCCGGGAACGGCTCGATCATCAACATCGGCTCCAGCAGCTACATGATGCAGGAGGACTTCTTCCCCGGCTACGCCATCGCCAAGTCCGGCGTGGAGGGCATCACCCGAACCATGGCCCGTACCTTCGGGCCCGACAATGTGCGGGTCAACACCGTGCTACCGGGCTGGGTGGCCACCGAGAAGCAGCTGACCAAGTGGTGGACACCCGAAGGTGAGGCAGGCACGATGCGGGATCAGGCCATCAAACGCCGCATCTACCCGGCCGAGTTCGCCCAGATGGTGTTGTTCCTGGCCGCCGACGACGGCGCCGCCTGTACCGCCCAGCAGTTCCTGGTCGACGGCGGCCGGTTCTGAGCGACTGACCGCAGAGGGCAAGGGCAAGCCGCAGTGGGCCGACCGGCCATGCTTGACGTGTCGGACGGTCCCAGGTGACGGTTCGTCACCTGGATCGGTTCGCTTAATCGGGTACCGTCCGCACCGACTGGGTACTCATGCCTGTGGACCGAGGCGCGCCACGACGCGAGCGCCAAGCCGGGTACGTCACCGCCATGACGGCCCTGCTCCTCATCCCCCTCACGGTCTTCGCCGCGTTCTCGGTCGATGTTGGGGGCTGGCTGGCCCAGGCCACGAGAGCCCAGAATGCAGCTGATGCCGCCGCCCTGGCCGCCGTTGCTCATCTTCCCGATCAGGCCCTGGTGACCCGGGCGGCCCGGGACCTGGCGGCGGCCAACAACTTCGAACACGGAGTCGATGGCGTGGAGGTCGACGTTACCTTTCCTCGGGCTGACATCGTCCGAGTCGAGATCGACCAGCCCTCGAGCTTCTTTCTGGCCAAGGTGGTGATGGACACCCCGTTCGAGATCACCCGGTACGCCGAGGCCGAGGCGGTGACGCCACCCCGCGCCGGTGTTCCCACCAATGTGTTGGGGTTCGGCCCGTACTCGCTGGATGGATCAGCGGTTTCCAGCTTCTGGCTGTCCGAGGGTAATGACTGCACGCCGGCCGATGAAGGAGACTGGCGGGCAGGGGAGAGCCTGTATCGGCCGTGGTGTGATACCGGCACCCCCCAGCCCCAGTGGAAGGGAGCCACCCTTGACCGGGCCGGTGGCTATTTCTACCTGGTCCAGATCCCGCCCGGGCTGACCGTGGCCTCACACCTCTACGTTTTCGATCCGGGGACCTGCCCGGCCTACGACCGGAAGCCGATGGACCCCCTGTTCAACAACGAACCGTTCTCCACCACCCTCTCGTTCCGGCAATGGGATACCCGACAGACCACGGGTGACCCCGGCGATGATGTGCCGGTGACCGGCTTCTGGTCGGTGGACGACTGCGCCCGCGATGTCCTACCCAACCAGCCCTGGAAGTGGACCGACAAGACCGAGGGTTGGACGCCAACGCCGTTCACCTTTCCGGCCAACACATCGGGTCGAGTGGAGACTCACCTCATCCAGACGGTGGCCGACGGTAGCCACCATCAGACATTCAACAACTACGCCTTGTGGGTGAGACCGGACAGTGGTGTCTCGTGCCGGACCATGGCCACCGGGGCCTGCCCCACGATCAGCGCCGACGAATGGCTGCCGACCTTTGTCGAGGGCGAGGGACGGGGATTGGCCGAGGACATCTTCCTCGCCGAGGTCGATCCCCAGCTCGAGGGACAGAACCTGATCATCAAGATCTGGGATCTTGGTGAGGAGATGGACAGCATCCAGATCCTGGATCCGTTGGACACCGCCCTCGACTTCACCTGGACCACCGACGACGAGGCCTACGGGTCTCTGAATCCGGCCGACAGCTGTGGTGGGAAGCCCTGTCTGTACATCGGTGCCGGGGACCGCCACTATCCGCCGAAGCATGGCGGGTGGCAGAGAAGTTGGAAGTTCAACGGACGAATGGTCACCCTCATCGTCCCCCTCGACTCCCAGACGTCGTTCGCCGACTACCCGAACCACTGGTTCCGGATGCGGTACAACCCGCCCCACAATCGTTGGGTCCGGGACTGGATGACGATGTCGGTTCAATTCTCGGGTGATCACATCCGATTGGTGGACTGACGATGACCGCGCCCCTCCCTTCCTCGCCGTCGACCGGTCCCGATCGAACGCATCGGTGGGGCGATCAACGAGGTGCCTCGCTGGTTGAACAGGCCATGGTTGTCGCCCTGCTTGTCCTGGGCACGTTGTCGGCCGCCGAGTTTCTGACCGTCGAGTCGTCGGAGACACTGGCCGACGACGGTTCCCGGATCGGCCAGCCCCGGGCCTACGCCGTCGACATCGTGAACACCACGCTCCCTCCCCCATCGGAATGGTCGGAGACCACCGTGCCTCCGGAGGGCCGGACCCTGTATGACATCGAGATCAGGAGCGGGTCCGACTGCCTTCGTCTAGGGTCCCGACAGATCAGAGCCGGGTCGTGCGACGGCTCGGAGGCGACACGGTTCTCGTTGGAGAACCTCGAGGATGACATCTACCGAATCACTTCATCGGCAACCCTCGAATGTTGGAAGGCCGATGGCCGCAGGGGGCCACCGCTCAGGACGGGGGCGTGTGCCGGCGATGCCGACGAACGGTGGCGGATCACGAAGCTGGACCAGTATCGGGTCACCATCGAAGCCGCGATCAGCGGCAACTGCGTCGAGATGGGCGAGAAGCTGATCGAAGCCCGTTGCCGCCAATCCGATGCCCAGATCTTCACCCTCCCCGGCGGAGGAACCTAGGCCATGGCCCCTCGCAGATCGGAACGAGGTGGCACCATGGTCGAGGCGGCCATGGTCACCCCCATCTTCGTTTTGTTCGTGTTCGCCATCTTCGAGTTCGGGTTGCTGCTACGCAGTCACGTGACCCTCACCACCGCCTCGGGTCAAGCGGCTCGAGCGGCCAGTGCCGCCGCCAGCTCACCGACCGCCGACTTCCTGATCCTGCAGACGGTGGCTCATGGCATGCAAGCCCAGGGCTCGGATGTGGTGCAACGGATCGTGGTATTCAAGGCCACGGGACCGGGCGACGCAGTGCCGTCACATTGCCTGACGGCGTCGGTGACCGGACTGTGCAACCACTACACCATGGCCGACACCGCCCTACCCTACGCCGACGACCATGGGGCCAGGACCGCCCACTGGGGTTGTGAGGTCGGGGCCCGGGATGAAGCCTGGTGCCCGTTGGATCGGGAGACCGACATCGACGGTGACGGTCCCGACCATGTCGGGGTCTACATCGAAAGCCGGCACCAGTACCTCACCGGCTTCATCGGTACCCGTCAACTGTTGAACGAAACCACTGTGGTCCGGTTGGAACCACGGTCGATCTCATGAACCACCCTCGTAGTCCCGATCGATGCCGCCGGCGGCGGCGCTACCTCAGGCGAGCCGTGGAGCGTGGAGCGGCCCTGGTCGAGATGACCCTGATCCTGCCCCTGCTGTCCCTGCTGTGCCTGGGGCTGGTCGAGATGGGCATGGCTTGGCAGGACACGATCACGGCCGAGCAGGCGACAAGAATCGGGGCCCGGGCCGGAGTCGGCCTGACCGGCGACGAACGAGCCGACCGGCAGACTTTGCTGTCGCTGGTGTCGGTGCTGGAACCTGACGAGCTGGCCCAGGTCGACTACGTGGTCATCTTCGACGCCACCGACAGCCCCGACGTTCCGGCCGGCTGCACCACTGCGTCCAACCCGGGGCTCCGGTGCAATCGCTATACGCAAGCCCAACTCAGCCGGTTGAGTGTCGAATCGGAGTGGGGCTGTGGGGCCGGCTCCCACGACACCGCCTGGTGTCCGGCCGACCGCGACTCGGTGCTGACCGACCCCACCTACCTCGGCGTCCACATTCGCAGCCGCCGACCGTGGATAACCGGCATCTTTCCCACCGAAGGGCTCGACTTCGAAGCGACCACGGTCATGTCGCTCATTCCCGCCGACTACTGATCGACTCATCGGCTCTGGCACAATCGTGTCGTGTCCGAGACCCTGCGTTCACACCGTGATCCGTCAAGCCCGCCCTTCACGGCCCACTCGTTGCCCGATGACATCACCGACCACCTCCGTCGATTCGGATACGCCATCGTGGAAGGGCTGGCGACCGACGAAGCGATGGATCGGCTTCAGGCCGAGGCCGCCCCGTACATCGCGTCATCGGCCACCGGGCGTGATCACTATGACGGTCGCTTCACCCGTCGCACCGGGGCGCTGGTGGCCCGGTGCGCCACCGCTCGGGAGTTGATCATGCAGCCGCTCGTGATCGACGTGGTCGGGCGATTCCTGTCCCATGCGACCACCTTCCAGCTCCACCTGACCCAGATCATCTCCATCGAACCGGGCGAAACCAGACAGAAGCTGCATCGGGATCAGATGGCCTTCGATTTCTTCGACTTCCCCCCCGACTATCACGTGCAGTGCAACACCATGTGGGCCCTGACCGACTTCACGGTCGAGAACGGCGCAACCCATATCAAGCCCGGTACATCGACCATGTCCGACGCCGATGCCGAGGCGGTATCCGAGATCCGGGCTGAGATGCCCCGGGGCAGCGTGTTGTTCTACGACGGCAAGGTGCTGCACGGGGGTGGGGCCAATCGAAGCCGGCCGGGCGCATCCGACGCCGTTCGCCGGGGGGTCAACATCACGTACTCCGTGGGCTGGGTGCGACAGGAGGAGAACCAGTTCCTGGCCTGCCCTCCGGAGATCGCCCGCACGTTGGACGACGACTTGCTGCGCATGATGGGCTACCGGCAAGGTGCCTTCGCCCTGGGCTATGTGGGCGATCAGCAGGATCCGCTTGCCGTGCTGAAGGGAACCGACGACAAGGTCCGCGTCGTCGGCGACTTTGCCGACGCAAACCCGTCATTTCGAACATTCGTGCAAGAGTTGGCGACCGAGGACTGACCCGGTCGCCAACGGTTTGAGCGGACGGTGGCCCGGGTTTTCCGATTGTCACCATGAATGATCCGTCACCTGCTCCATCCGCCGTATCCTTCGGGCCGCCGGTCCTGAGCGCGGTCGACCGACTGCGAACCGTGTATCGGGCTCCCGGTCCCTACGTCACGGTCTACTTGACCGACACCGGGGTCGGACCGACGGTCACCACCGACGATGACTACTGGCAGCAGCTGCGATCGGATCTGGTCGAACAGGGCGCCGGCGACGACGCTCTCGCCGCCATCGAGGCCCGCCTCCAGCTTCCCCGTTCCGGTGATATCGCCGGTATCGGGGTGATCGCCGCCGCCGACGGCACGACGACCGTGGCCACCGCATTGGATCCTCCGCACCACGATCTGGCCGTGGTCGACACCCTCCCGTACACGGCCCCCATGCTGGAGTGGGACCAACGATCGGTTCCCCATGTCGTGGTGACCGTGGATCTTCCCGATCCGGACGGCACCGCCGACCGCGCCGAACAAACGGTTCGCCTCGCAGCCGATACCGCGGCCCGAGCCACCGTGCACCGCCTTCGCACCCACAAGTTCCTGCGCACCCACGACGCCGCCGTCGACGGTACCGCCGACACGGTCGCCGCCCTGGCCGAGGGCACGGCCGAGTGGATCCTGGTCCACGACGATCCCAACGATCAGCGTCGCCTGTGGATCGGATCCGAGCCCAACGAGCTGTCGCTGGAGCAACGGTCGGGCTACGAACAGGCCCGTCTCGTCGATGCCACCATCCGCAGTGCGGTGCTTCAGGACATCGGGGTACACATCATCCCCTCCACCGGCGCCGGTGGCCCCGACGAGGACATCGCCGCCATTCTCGACACCGCACCGGAGTAGTGCCGGCCGGTCCAGTGACCCGGGTCAGGTGATCACTACCGGTGTACCCAGCGGCAGGGTCTGGGCCAGCTGATCGATGACGGCGTTGTCCAGCCGTATGCAACCCGAGCTGACGTTGGTACCGAGGGCGTCGGGATCATTGGTGCCGTGGAGGCCGATGATGGCGGCGTCTGCCCCGCCGAAGCTTTCCAACACCTCGCTGAACCCCGACAAGCCGAACGCATACGGTCCGTAGGGACCGTTGGGGTCGGGGGGCGCCAGCAGTTCCTTCAGATAGAACTCACCCACCGGTGTGGGGGTGTCGCCGGTTCCGACCGCAATAGTGGTCTGGAGCCAAAGCTCCGAGAGCTCATAGACCCGAAGGGTGAAGGTGGCCCGATCGATTTCGAGCCGGTACGGGTTGTTTGACAGTGACACCTCATCGGCACGGATCCAGCCGGTTGTGCCATTGGGTTGAATCGGTAGCAGCACCTCCAGCCAATCGCCGCCTCCTGCCGGGTCGTCCAACGTGCCGTCCACCGCCCGGAACACAAGCGGGCCGCCCATCGACGTCGGGTGCTGGAACTCGGCGATGACCTCGGCGTCCGGGTCGGGCCGGGTTCTAGCCGACATCCGGTCCACCACCGACTCGGCCACCACGGTGTAGCCGGCTCTCGAGTCGCCCGTCGTCGCCTCCAGTGGCTCACCGCCGGTGCTGTCGGAGTCGATCGTTTCGGCCGCCGGACCCTGTGACAGCAGGATCGGTTCGTCGTCGGTGGAGCAGGCGGGGAGCACCATGGCTCCGACCACCGCCAGACAGCACGGAACGAGTGTCGTGGTAGCCGTCAACAGCCACCGGCGAGACTCGCCGGTGGCTGTTGTATCGAATCGAGAGGACATCGCCCTCAATGGTATTGGTCCGGTCGTCCGCGCCGACGGCGGGGGGGACCGGTGGGACCGGTCCTAGCCGGTGTAGGACGGGGTGGCCGGCACCACCGGGGCAACGGGCGTGACCGGCAGGGCGGCGCAGGTCAGGTTCATGCTGGAACCGAGGCTGGTGGCACCATCGGCGCCGAGCACCACGGCGGCCGTGATGGTCTGGCCCAGGGTGATGGTTCCACCCTTGGTCACCGTCGTGTCAGCCACGTCCTCGATGTTCTCCATGCTGATCGAGGAATCACCGCTGGTGACCACCAGCGTGTTGCCGAGGTGCACCGAGCTCTGGTTGGTGATGGCGGCCACCACCTCGCAGGTCCGACCTTGGAGGGCGGCATCGACATCGACCGAGCCGATCTGCACCGTTTCGCCGGCGGTACCGGTGACATAGGTCTCGGTCATCGGAACGGTCACCTCGGTTGCGGCTCCGGCCGATGCATCGCTGCTCTGATCGTCCTGGGCGAACGCCGGTGAGGCGAAGAGCCCCACGACGGTCGCAACAAAGAGAGCCGAGACCACGGCAATTGTCTGACGCACGCGCATTCTTCTCCGTCCTATCCCTAGTGGATCCAAGGGTCCCCCTACGGAACTATCCTTGGCCATTGATCTAGCGGCATCGTAGCAGTCGTCTACGAATAGTGGTGCATGTCGGAGCAATTTCCGACGCTCGCAACATACACCGTCCACCACCGCCTCGGGCCACGACGGAGTAGGTGGCCCGAGGTTGCCGCCGTCACCTCCGGTCCTCGGCGGGACCGCTTGTTCGTGGAAGTTGCTAACCGGTGTAGGTCGGGGTCGCCTGGACCGGGGTGGCGGGGACGGCCGGCGCAATGGGCGTGGCGGGCTCCGGGGTGGCGGGGACGGCCGGCGCAATGGGCGTGGCGGGGACGGCCGGCGCGATGGGCGTGGCGGGGACGGCCGGCGCAATGGGAGTGGCGGGGACGGCCGGAGCAACTGGCGTGACCGGGAGGATGGCGCAGGCCAGGCTGATGCCGGGGCCGAGGCTGGTTGCACCATCGGCGCCGAGCACGACGGCGGCGGTGACGGTCTCGCCCAGGGTGATCGTTCCGCCTCTGGTGACGGTGGTGTCGGCTGCGTCTTCGATGTTGGCCATGGTGACCGAGGACTCACCGCTGGTGACCACCAGGGTGTTGCCGACGTGGATCGAACTCTGGTTGGTGATGGTGGCCACCACTTCGCAGGTGCGGTCCTGGAGGGAGGCGTCCACTGCGGTCGATCCGATCTGCACGATGTCGCCCGGGGTGCCCGTGACGTAGGTCTCGGTCATGGGGATGTTGATCTCGGCTGCAGCTCCTTCGGCTGCAGCATCGTCCTGGGCGAACGCCGGCGAGGCGAAGAGCCCCACTGCTGCGGCTAGGAAAAGCGTCGACATAACGGCAAGAGTCTGGCGCACGGGCATTGTTCTCCGTCCTATCTCTTTCGGCCCGGGGTTCCTCCCTACGGAACGCTCCATAGCCAGCAATGTCGGCGGCATCGTAGCGGGGGGTCCTCACCGTCTTGGGTACACCGACGGTGGCGTCAACCGCTAGCAACAAACACCGAGATCGCATTGCCCCGGGCTTGACTGGGAGCCAGTCTAGATGGGTCAAGGGCACGCTTCAGACGTCGATTGTGAGTCTTTGCCGCTCTTGTGTTCTCCGGATCGCGTACTCCGGGCCCGCCCGCGTCCATTTGACCGGCAAGTCGGCTTGTTGTCCGAGCAGCGTCAGCGATGTTCCATCGCCAAACGTCTCCCGCCCGCCGAATCGCACCGAAGGTGCATGATTGGGCGGACCGGTATGAGTGCCGACGACGTCGGCTCCACCAGCCGGAGGCTGGGAGGCGGAGGCTCCCGCTAGTCATCGGGCAGGAAGAGGGAGAGCCCCCAGCTGACGATGCTGATGACAAGGGCTCCGAGGAAGGCCGACCAAAACCCGTCGATTCTGAGGTTGTCGGTCAGCCACGCCGTCAGACCAAGCATTGCAGTGTTGACCACCAGGGTGAACAGGCCCAGGGTCAGGATGAGGAAGGGCAACGACAGGAGCAGAAGGAATGGCCGGATGAAGGCGTTGACCACACCGAATACAGCCGCCACGAAGAGTATGGAGAGCACGCTCTCGCTCAGCGAGATTCCGGTGACGAGTTGGGCCGCCACCCAGAGCGCCACTGCGTTGACGACCACTCTTAGGACCAGGTTGATCATGGGGCCAGGGTAGTGGATTCCGACTCTGCATGTGGCCGTCAGGCCCTGATGGCGGCCAGTGCCGCCGCGACGGCCGACACCGTGATCACGCCCGCCGCGGCCCGACGGTCGCCGGTCAGGTCGGCCAGCACTCCGGCGACCGCCGGTCCGGCGGCCCCGGCCGCCATCAGTACCGACGAATAGAGGCCCATCGTCGCCCCCAGCGTGCGTCGCTCGTACAGCTGCTCGGCCTTGATGCCCTGCAGGGGGCTGAAGGCCCCGATACCGAAGCCGGCCAGTACGGCGAAGGTGGCTCCGATCACCACGGTGGAGGCCACGGCCAGGAGGGCTCCGCCGGCGGCCATGGCCACGAACGCCATGATCAGGGCCACCGTGGGCCCGACCCGTGCCACCAGCGGCCCCAGCGGAAGGCGCCCGATGAGCTGGCACAATCCACGGGCCCCGGCCAGCGTGGCCGCCGCCGCCAGCGGCAGGCCGGCCGCCGTCATGGCCGGTACCTGGTACACGAGGATGGTGGACATGGCCACACCCCCCAGGGCCACGGCTACGGTGAACCGGCGCCGCCGGCCGACGTCGAGCAAGGCGGTGGCAGTAGTGAGCAAACCGGGCACAGGTGAGTCGGAGTCGGCCGGTTCGGTTCGCAGGTCGGGGATAACCCATGCCGCCAGGGCGAAGACCGCGACCGCCGTCGCCGCCAACACCAGACCGGTGGTTCGCCACCCCAGCAGTCGGACCAGGGCGGCGGTCAGGGGAAGATAGAGGAACGAGGAGAAGGCACCCCAGATGGTGAGGGCGGCGATGGCCGCCGTCGGATTGTGAGGGTGGAGCTGGACGACGGCGGTCATGGTGACGTGATAGAACCCGAAGCCGCCCAGGGCGGCCATGGTGAGGATCGAGCCGGCCAGGAACAGGCCGTAGTTGGGGGCTGTGGCCACCATGATCAACCCGGCCCCGCCGCCGCTGCCGCCGATGAGCAGGATGAGGCGAAAGCCGCGGCGGTCGAGCAGCCGGCCTCCCGGTATCGAGGCCAGCGCTGCGGCGACGATGCCGGCTGAGAACGAGACGGCCAAACTCGATTCCCGCCAGCCGGTGTCGACCCGGATCGGGTCCAGCAACACGCCGAAGGCGTAGTACCACGATCCATAGGCCACGATGGTGACCAGCCCGAGCATGGCGGTGTATCGGTGGTGGAGGCCTGCCGATCGATCGGGTGGGCCGGCGGCCTCGGAGCTCGGGTGGGGCGAGGACATGGTGCGGAACCACCCGAACCCGTCGGTCAAGGGCGGCGAGGGGTGCCGACCGTGGCCGGGGTGGGCCGGCGTTCGGAGGGGAGGCGCAGGGTCAGCAGCCAGGTGACCGCCACGAACCCGGCCGATCCCCACAGCGCGACGCTGAGCCCACCCCATAGGTAGAGCACGCCCGACAGCAGCGTGCCGACCAGTCTTCCGGCGGCGTTGGCCGAGTAGTAGAAGCCGACGTCGAGGGAGACATCGTCCAGCTCGCTGTAGGCCAGGATGAGGTAGGAGTGGAGCGACGAGTTGACGGCGAAGACGGCGCCGAAGACCACCAGCCCGCCGACGATGGCGACGACCGTGGCCCGCTCACCCAGGTCGACGGCAACGGCAACGGCGATGGCGGCCGACACTCCGGCCAGGGCCAGCGCCCAGTGCCGGGCCGCCGTCACCTCGGTTTGCAGCACCGGATCGTCCTGGGCGGTCGAGCTCGTACCGACGGCTCGACGCCGGGTCAGCAGCCGCGGGGCCTGGGACTGGATGACGCCATAGCCGATGACCCACAGGGCGAGGAAGCCGCCGATGGCCTCGAACGACCAGTCCAGCGATTCGGTGAGGAAGATGGGGAGCGCCACCACGAACCAGATGTCGCGGGAACCGAACAGGAAGAAGCGAGCCGCGGACAGGCGGTTCACCGCCTCCGACTTGGACAGGATGGCCCGCAGCGGCGCCTTGATCGACGACCGGCCGATGTCCTCGTCGAGCAGCAGCATGACCACGGCCAGGGTGGCGGCGACCAGCGCGGCCATGGTCCAGAGGGCTCCGTCGTAGCCGAGCCAGGACAGCAGGCCCGCTCCGGCGAAGAAGCCCACGCCCTTCAGGGCGTTCTTCGAACCGGTGAGAATGGCCACCAACCGGAACAACGCCCCTTCGCCGGCCACGAACTTGACCGCGCTCTTGGAGCTCATCTTGGTCAGGTCCTTGGCCACCCCGGACAGTGCCTGGAGCCCCATGACGTAGCCCACCGACGCCAGCTCGTTCCAGCCGGCGTCGTGCAGGGTCAGGGCGGCCAGGGCCAACACCTGGAGTCCGAGCCCGGTGGTCAGGGTTCGGGCCAGCCCGGTGCGGGAGCCGACCCAACCCCCGATCAGATTGGTGACGATGCCCATGAACTCGTACAGCAGGAACAGGAAGGCGATGGCCACGGGGGAGTAGCCGAGTTCGTGGAAGTGGAGCAGCACGAGCATGCGCAGCCCGCCGTCGGTCAGGGTGAAGGCCCAGTAGCCGGCGGTGACCACGATGTAGTTGCGCAGTTTCACTGTCGTTTCTTCACTGTCGTTTCACCGTAGTCAGGCCGTGTTCGAGCTCAGCGGCCGGCGGTGGCGGTGGCCACCTTGGCTGTGAGATCGGCCATACGGAATGCGTACCCGTATTCATTGTCGTACCAGGTGAGCACCTTGACCAGCCGATCGTCGACCACCATGGTCGATGGCCCGTCGACCACACCGGATCTCGTGTCATTGACGAAGTCGGCCGATACCAACGGCCGGTCCTCGAATCCGAGGATGCCGGCCAATTCCCCCTCGGCGGCGCCACGAAGATGGTTGTTGACCTCATCCACCGTGACCTCCCGGCTCATGGTGAACACCGAGTCGGTCAGGGACGCATTGAGCAGGGGGACCCGGACCGCCACCCCGTCCAGCCGTCCCTGCAGCGCGGGGTAGATCATCGTGATGGCGGTCGCCGATCCGGTCGATGTCGGGATGAGCGAGTTCAGGGCCGACCGGGCCCGCCGAAGATCCCTGTGGGGGGCGTCGACGATGACCTGGGTGTTGGTGACATCGTGGATGGTGGTGATGACACCCCGCTCGATGCCGATGGCCTGATGCAGCACCTTGACCACCGGTGCCAAGCAGTTGGTGGTGCATGAGGCCGCGGTCACGATGGTGTGCCGATCGGGATCGTAGAGCTCGTCGTTACAGCCCATGACGACGTTGAGCACCCGGTCGTCGGCTACCGGTGCCGCCACGATCACGGAGTGGGGGCCGCCGTCGATGTTGGCGGACCGCTCCGCCGCAGAGTCGGAACCGAGGTGGGGGAGCAGCGACTCCACGGTTCGAAACCGTCCCGAGCATTCGAGCACGATGTCGACGCCGGCATCGGCCCACGGCACCTCGGCCGGTGTTTCGAACGACGAGTACCCCACCGACTCGCCGTCGACCATGAGCCGGTCACCGTCGGTGCCGATGCCGGCCTCGAAACGGCCGTGCACGGTGTCGAACTCGAGCAGATGGGCCGCCGTGGCCACCGGGGCGAACGGCTCGTTGACGTGGGCCAGCCGCAGTTCGGGGTGGGCCTGCAGGCCACGAACCAGTAGTCGCCCGATCCGTCCGAATCCGTTGATGCCAACTCTGGCTCCGGTCATCGCACCCTTCCCTTCTGGAGATGTCGTGTGACTCCCCGATGAACCCTACGACGATTGGGCCCGATCTCACCCGAGCCGGTGCTCGGTCAACCGACTCGGGTCAATGGGACGCGACTCCCAGGAAATGCTCGGCGATGGCCTCGACCATCTCCGGCGGGTCGTTCCACACCTCATCCTCGGGGCGAGGATAGTGGAAGACCAGATCGGTGAACCCCAGTTCACGGTAGCGGCCGACGAAGTCGACGAAGGCTTCCAGGCTGGTCAGCGGCCGGGCCTCGGAGATGCCGATGAGGAAGATGCGGTCGATGTCGTCCGGATCACGCTCCAGAGCGGCGCAAGCCTCCTCCAAGCCGGCCAGCTGAGCGGCGACCACACGCTCGGTCCCGGCAGCCGTCAGGTCTTCGGACGTGGCGTCGCCATAGGTGATCCACGCCTGGCCGTGGCGGGCGGCCAGGGTCAGGCCCCGGGGCCTGCTGGCGGCCACGGCCAGCGGAACCCGTGGCCGTTGCACGCAGCCTGGAAGCATGCGGGCTTCATTGATGGTGTACCACTCGCCCTTGTAGTCGTGTTGGTCCTGCTGCAACAGCAGATCGAAGGCATCGACGAATTCGGCCAGCCGGTCGATGCGCTGCCCGGGGGTGAGCGTGGGTTGTCCGAAGGCGTGAGCGTCGAAGCCGACCCCGCCGGCCCCGATGCCGATCGTGAGTCGGCCGCCGGAGATGTGATCGATGGTCATGGCATCCTTGGCCAGGATCAGAGGATGCCGGATGTTGGGACTCGACACCATGGTGCCGATGCGGATCCGTTCGGTGGCGGCGGCCACCCCGGTCAGCCAGGGGTAGATGGCGTGCCACGGCTTTTCCTGGAACCGGCGCCAGGTGAGATGGTCGTAGACCCAAAGGTGGTCGTAGCCCAGTGCCTCGACGCGTCGGGCCGTGCCCACCGTCTCGGGCCATGGATCGGTGGGCACCATGACGACGCCCAGTCGAAGGCGGTCGTTTGCAGTACTCATCAGTGTGCCCCCGTCCTGGCCGTCTGTCCGATGGGGTTGTGTTCGAGTCAACTTCATCGCTTGGATGCACGGTAGCCCGCCCAATCGCACCGCAGGTGCTTGATTGGGCGGATCGAGATGAGTGCCGACGACGTCGGCTCCATCAGCCGGAGGCTGGGAGGCTCTGCCTCCGTGTGTCGGCTCCATCAGCCGGAGGCTGGGAGGCTCTGCCTCCGTGTGTCGGCTCCATCAGCCGGAGGCTGGGAGGCCAGCCGGAGGCTGGGAGGCTCTGCCTCCGTGTGTCGGCTCCATCAGCCGAAGGCGGGGAGGCTCTGCTTCCCGCTACTGTCGGGGCCATGAAGCACTGGTTGATCAAGAGCGAGCCCGACGCCTACTCGATCGACGACCTGCAGCGGGACGGACGGGAACCGTGGGACGGAATCCGCAACTACCAGGCCCGAAACTTCATGCGGGACGAGATGTCGGTCGGTGATCGGGTGTTGTTCTATCACTCCCAGGTCAAACCGCCGGCCGTGGTCGGGGTAGCCGAGGTGGCCGGCGATCCCTATCCCGACCCCACAGCCTTCGACCCCGACAGTCCGTACCACGACCCGAAGTCCGACCCTGATGATCCCCGATGGATCCTGGTCGACATGGCCTATGTCGGGCATCTCCAGCGGCCGGTCCCCCTGCCCGAGATCAAGGAGGATGCGAAGCTGGACGGCATCATGGTGGCCAGGCGTTCCCGGCTGTCCATCCAGCCCGTCGACAAGAAGCACTACGATCGAATCATCAAGATGGGAGGCGGAATCGTTCACCGCTGAGCGCTGAACGACCGCCCGCCCCATCGACCGTCCACACGACAAGGAGGGTGGCAGTGGCCACCATCACCACACAATCAGGGGTACAGGCCGTCGGTATCGACGGCTCCGAGGGCTCCCGGCATGCCCTGGCCTGGGCGATCGCCCACACCGACCGATACGGCCCGGTGCAACCGGTGGCGGCCTGGCACTTTCCATGGTGGTCGATGACGCCCACCGTGGCCGGCGGACTGCTCCCTCCCGGGGAGAAGGACTTCAACGAGATCACGGCCCGCCTGGTCGAGCACACCTTGGAGGGCCTGGACCGCAGCCGGGTGCTCGATCCGGTGATCATCCACGGCTCGGCCGGCTCGGCGCTGGTCGATGCCAGTGCTGACGCCGCCCTCCTGGTGGTGGGCACCCGAGGTCATACAGGGTTGGCGTCCGGCCTCCTGGGCTCGGTCAGTGCGCACTGCGTGAATCACGCCAAGGTTCCTGTCGCCGTCGTCCCCCACCATGTGCCATTGACCGATGATCACGATGTGGTCGTGGTCGGCTACGACGGTACCAAGAACGCCGATCGAGCGGTGGCATGGGCCATGGCCAACACCGCAACGACCACCGAGATCAAGCTGGTCAACACCTGGGCCACCTCGCCGGCGGCCAACATCGACGCCAGTATCTATGCCGACCTGGCCACTCAGGCCACCGAGCGGGCCAAGACCGAGTCGGCCCAGACACTGGCCGAGGGAGTACGGCAGGCCAAGGCGGCGCCCGGTGGTGCCGAGCGCACGGTGACTGCGATCTCCGAGGGGAACGATCCACGGATTGTGCTGCGGGATCTGTCAACCAAGGCCGACCTGCTGGTGCTTGGAGCCCGAGGCCATGCCGGGGTGGCCCACCTGCTCTTGGGCTCCGTCACTTCGTCACTCGTCCACGACCCCTCCGCCGTCACCGTCGTGGTTCGCTGACCGGGCCCCGCCCCGATCCGACACCGAACCCGATGTAGTCGCCATAACGTGGCCGCTCCGCTCAAGGACCAGCTCAACCCGACGGTTGTTGCCGACCTGGCCCGACGGTTCGCAGCCGAGTATCCATCGTTCGACGTTGACGGCTTCGAGACCGCCGTCGTGGACGACCTCGAGGCCCTCGACCTGAAGGACCGGGTCAATCTCATCGCCGATGAGCTGGCCCGCAACCTGCCGGCCGACTACCCCCGAGCGCTGAACGTTGTGGTGGCGGTGGCCGGCGACGACACCATCGACCCCTGGGCCGGCTGGCCCTTGTGCTCGTTCGTGGAGCGACATGGCCTCGATCACCCGGAGGTCTCCCTGCAGGCCATGTCCACCCTGACCAAACGATGGTCGTGCGAATTCGCCATCCGCCCCTACCTGGCTCACCACACGGCGTTGACCCGCCGGTACCTGCGGCAGTGGGTGAACGACGACGACGAGGCCGTGCGACGCCTGTCCTCGGAGGGCACCCGACCTTTGCTGCCATGGGGGCCACGGGTTCAAGTCCTTCTCGACGACGCCTCGATCGGTCTGGAGTTGGTGAGCGAACTCCGCCACGATCCGTCGGAATCGGTGCGTCGATCGGTTGCCAACCATCTCAACGACGTAACCAAATTGGACCCCGAGTTGGTGCTGTCGGTCATCGGGGGATGGCTCGACGATGATGCGGACGCCGGCCAACTCGATCGAACCATGATCGCCCACGGCCTGCGAACCCTGGTCAAGAACGGTCACCCGGGGGCACTGGAGACGCTGGGCTACACCACCGATCCCCGGCTCGAGATCGAGGCCTTCACCTGCACCCCGTCCACCGGTACCGGACCGGTGGCCATGGGTGAGTCGATCATGTTGGAGGCCGCAGTGCGGTCCACGGCCGATGTTCACCAGAAGTTGGTTGTCGACTTCGTCATCCATCACGTCACGGCATCAGGTGGGACCTCGTCCAAAGTCTTCAAATGGACCACCCGGGATCTGGCACCCGGTGAGTTGTTGACGGTGAGCAAGCGCCGCCGAATCGAGAAGGCCAGCACACGTACCTACCACGCCGGTCGGCATCGGGTCGAACTGCAGATCGGGGGGCGGATCATGGCTGAAGCCGGCTTCGACGTGGTGATCGGGGAGGTGGTGTAAGCGTGGTCGAGATCTCGAATCCGGATCGAATCATGTTCCCCGAACGTGGGCTTACCAAGGCCGATCTGGTCGGCTACTACCGGCGGGTGGCCGAGGCCATGCTGCCCATGATGGAAGGACGCCCTCTAACGCTGCACCGGTTTCCCCGAGGCGTGACGGCCAAGGGGTTCATGCAGAAGAATGTGGCCGACCACTTCCCGGAGTCGATTCGGCGCTATGAGGTGCCGAAACAGGAAGGAGGAGTCACGGTCTACCCCATCGTGACCGAACCCGACGACATTCCGTGGCTGGCCAATCAGGGCACCATCACGTTTCACATCTGGAATTCCCGACTACCCGACATCGATCACCCCGACTGGTTGATTCTCGATCTCGACCCGCCCGATGACGGCGGTGGGGCGGTGGCCATGGTGCGCGCCGTGACCAAGGTGACGGGACAGATCCTGGATCGGTTCGGACTGGTTTCAGTACCGGTGGTGACCGGCTCGAAGGGCTTCCACTTGTGGGTCGCTCTCGACCGCACCGACCCCTCTGATCGGGTGTCCTTGGCCAACCGGGCCCTGGCCGGACTGGTGGTTGACGCCGAGCCAAGTTTGGCAACGACCGAGTTTCTCAAGAAGAACCGGAAAGGCCGGGTGTTCGTCGACTGGCTTCGAACCCGCCGAGGTGCGACCGTGGTTGCGCCCTTGTCGGTGAGAGCCAAGCCAACAGCACCGCTGGCGGTGCCCGTCTCGTGGGACGAGGTTGATGATGTGACGCCCGACCAATGGACCATCACCGATGTCGATCATGTCGTCAATCGACCAATGCCGGTGGGGGTGGTTCCACCTCAACGGCTTCCGGTGGAAGAGATAGTTGCGGCGGCCAGGGACGCCGGGGTGGACCTGGATACGCCGTTCGATCGATTCGGTCGCCAAGAGTGACGACGTCGCTCAAGCCGGCAGGTCGTCGACCCCGGTGTGGACGACATTACGATTTTCTTTGATTTCGTATTGTTGGCCGTGGTCATCGAGCCATTGCTCCTGGGTGAGCAGGTAGCCCGCCCAAATCGATGCCACGGTGGCGGCGGCGAAAACGAGCCAGCCGATAATGAAGATGAGGAAGGTGATGGACATCACGACTTCCTATTCCGTAGTCGGTCACGTTCGCCGGTCAAGACCAAGGTGCCGAGCGAGTGTATGGCCGGAACCCAGAGGCCGACGAAGATACCTTCCTCTCGATAGTCGAAAAACCAAAGTGAAACCGACAGTACGAACGAGACGAAAGCGGCGATCAGGAAGATTGCCTTGATCCGGTGAAACGGAGTCAGCGAGCGCACCTTCGGACGTGTTGGTCGGGTTGCGGTAGTCATGGTGCCTTTCCTGTGACGAGTAGTCTTCTCGCCCCAGGTACGGCTTTGCCCACCAACGACCTCGGCCAAACACTGCGGACCGGGATCGTTCTCCGGCCCATCGCCCTCAGCTTCCCTCCGCGCCGCCGGTTCCGTTCCCGGTTTCAACCGTTGGCACCGTCGACGCCGTGCCGGTATTCGAGGTCGCCGGTCCAGCGGTCGTGGTCGACGGGCGGCTGGAACTCGATGGTGAGGTCTTCGTGGTCCCGGTGGTCACGAATGGCGGGCCGACGGTGGGAGCGGGCACGACCGGCCAGGAGTCCTCGATCCCGCGGCCATCCTCCACGAGATAGCCGCCGTCAATGCTGTCCTCCTCGATCCCGCGGCCATCCTCCACGAGATAGCCGCCGTCAATGCTGTCCTCTTCACTCACCGGTGCCCGCAGCTCCCGAGGGTAGAGGTTGGCAACCGGTCGTCCTTCGATTTCGACCGGAACTGCCTCGAACGGGACGTTGAGCCGTTCGCTGAATCCGGATTCGGGAAGATCGACCGGGTCACCCGCCTCGTTGAAGAGCAGCACCTGATCCAGCGGCGTGCCGTCGGGCAGGTAGGCGTGGATGTTGGCCGGCAGGATGGTCCAGTCCGCTTCAATGATGGACACGCCATCGACATCGCCGACGTAGTAGTCGTCGTGGTAGCCGGCAGCAGCCAGCGTGTTGGCTGCAACAAACGCGGTGATGACCGCAATCGCTCCGGCAATCCATACCGCAACCTGCCTCCACCAGCTCTGATTCTCGCCACGCCCCCAGCGGATCGAGAAGAGGATCAGCAAGGCAGTGGCGACCAGCCCGGCGACCACGCTTCCCCCGAATCGAGGAATCCCGAGCAGACCCAACGGCGACTCCGAGGTCACCCAGCCTACGGCGAGCGCCAACAGGTACCCTCGCGCCACCCACCAACCGGGACGAAGCTCGGGCAGAAAGTCGAGCACGGCACGACCCCAGGTGTGGGTACGGAGGCCGTCGAGCTTGGCCTGCACGAACCTGGCGATCCGGGCCTCCATTCGAGCCACCGGCCCCGGACCCGGCGACGGTGCCGGCGGCGCCACCCCGAAGCCGGCCGACTGGCGCAACTCGGCGGCGAACTCCTGGGGACTACCTATCACCGCGGTAAAGGGCTCATCGGCTTCGGCCCTGATCTCACGTAGATGGAGTTCCAGGTCGTGGATCAGATCGTCGAGCTCTTCGCGGTCGAGGTCGGACAGCAATGCTTCGACCTCGCCGACGTACTGCGAGATCTCGTCGGCCTCGGCATCGGCCACCTGTGAGCGTTCGACGATGATGGTGGATCCGGTGTTGTCGGCTCGGGCGATATCGGACACGTCCGGGTTGTCGGCGGGCTCTGGAACTGCGGGGTCGCCGGTGGTCATGTGTGTGCTCCCTCCAGGAGAGAATCCAGTGTTTCGGTGAACGATCGCCAGGTCTTGGCACCCTGCTCGAGATGGTCACGGCCGGCTCCGTTCAGCCCGTAGTACTTTCGATGCGGCCCTTCGTCGGACGGTTTCACGTATGAGGTCAGCTTGCCGCTCCGGTACAACCGACGCAGGGTTCCATAGACCGAGGCGTCCCCTACGCCGTCCAGTCCGGCGTCGCGCAGGGTTCGGACTATGTGGTAGCCGTAGGCGTCGTCATCAGCTAGCACTGACAATACGGCCAAGTCGAGTACGCCCTTCAGCAGTTGCGTGGTGTCCATGGCATCCTCGTGGTTCAGGTTCGGGCCCGGTCCTTTCCGACTTTCGCACTCCGAACTAGTATGGTATGCACAGTAGTATGCAGACGGGAAGAATGGCAAGTCGAATCGGTGGCCCGAACCTCTGGTCGACTTCCGATGTGCCGCCGGTCGTTTCGGCGCCGGCTTCTACTGCGGTCGAGACGGTGCCTGGCCGGATCGGTTGCGCGTCGGGTCGATGGGCGGTACCTCGGTCATCGGGGTGAGAAGGTCACCCAGCTCTTGTCGGCGGATGGTCAACGCCCGACCTGTCCCGTTCTCCGCCGCTCCCCACCACTGGCCGACGCAGTAGGCGGCGTCGTCGGCCAGTCGCATGGCCCACCAGCTGATGGGGTTGAGCGGAGGGCGCTCCCGCCACCACTCGAGTACGGGGACGGCGGACGCCGCCAGCACGATCCGGCGCCATCGGGTGGACGGGACGGCGGCCGCCAGCGCCGCCGGCAGCCAGGATCGGCGGATGGCACCGGCAAGAACGGCACCGGCACCAAGGGTTCCTCCACCGGCCAATCGGGCCGCCAGTCGTTGTCGCTCCGGTATGGACGGGGGTAGGCGACGAGCCAGGAGGGGGATCGACACTGCGGTCAGGCCGGCACCGGCCACGACGCCTCGGGCCGATTTGGAGACCAAGGCCCAGGCCGCCAGCGTCCACGGGCTGAGCTCCAGCCCGGGCACGGCGTCGGGATGGCGGACGGCGACGGCGCCGTGACCACGGCCGTAACCCAGACGCTGCCGCAACCACGCCCCGAACGTGGGTCGTGGTGGGTGGCCGATGACGGCCGCCGGCTGGTAGTACACGAAACCGCCGCCGGCGATCAGGCGCCACGCCAGGTCCACGTCCTCTCCTCGTGGCATCGATTCGTCGAAACCATCGATGGACTCGAGAGCCGATCGCCGCACCACCAATCCCGCCGTCGGCAGGTAGGGCACCCGGCTACCGGGTCGAACCGGGCCCGGCTCGGCACCCATGTCGGCTGACGGCCGTACAGCTTCGTAACGGGCCACCAGGTCGAGGCGGGGGCCGGGTTCGGCCACCACCCGGGGTGCAACGGCGACGATGCCGCACGACGGTAGGGCGTTGTCCACTGCCGTCGTCGCCGTCGAGGACTCGGTCGGCAGCAGGGCCAGCAACGGATCGAGCCAGGTCGAGTCATCGCCGATGATCACGTCGGCGTCGAGGAACAACACCAGCGGAGCCCGACCGTGTCGCCACCCGCTGTTTCGGGCGGCGGCCGGTCCCCGTCGGCTGTGATGGCGGATGACGCTGACTCCAGCCCCGGCCGTGACTCCCGGCCCGGCCTCGACACCAGGACGGCGGTTGATGGCCGGTTCCGAGCCGTCGTCGACCACCGTCACCGAGGCGAACTCCCGGCACGGGAGCCGGCCGAGCAGCCGGGAAAGCCCGTCATGGTGGTTGTGGCAGGGGATGACGACATCCACGTTCGACCTTTGAGTCGAGGTCGTCGGCTTGGGGTGGAGAAAGCCTCGGTCGAGCAGCCAGCGGATGAAGTGGTGATCGCCCGGTGTTGCCCGGCCCTGCAGCCGAGCCTCCAGAGCGGCCGCCTGGTCGGCGCCGAGCTGGACGATGCAAAACGGCGAGCCACCGATCAGTACGCCATCACCCACCAGCCGGGCGGCCGGGTCGAGGCGCAACGGGCTCATCGGGGCCAGAGTACTCATTGGGCGACGGCTACGAGAGCACCAGGCCCGCCCACCCCGGCTCTCGAGCTCGGCCCGCCGTCACTTGCCGTGGCCGCCCCGTTTGACCCCTCCGTACTTCATGCGGGTGTCGCTCAGCGCCGCCGACCTGGCCTCGTCGTTGTTGATGCCGGCGTCGACCACCTCGCCCACGAACAGCGTGTGGGTACCCAGATCCAGGCTGTGACGAACCTCGCAGTCGAGATAGGCGATGGCGTCGTCGAACACCGGGGCCCCGGTTACACCATCGCGCACCGACCACCCATTGAGCGTCCCGTCCTCGTAGGTGGCAGGCTTGGAGAACTTGACGAAGACCCTGGTGTTCTCCGAGTCCCAGAGATTCAGGGTGAACGAGCCGCCGTCGGTGATCAGACGATGGGTGACCGCCGTGTTGTCGACGCCGATGCCGATGAGTACCGGCTCCATGCTGAGCTGGGTGATCCAGCTGGTGGTCATCCCGTTGCGTTCCTCGCCGGCTCGGGATCCGACCAGAGCCAGAGCGTTGGGGATCTTCCAGGTGACGCGATTGATCATTTCATCATCGAGGGCCATGTGCTCACCCTATGAGTGGACCGTTCGTCATTGACCGCCGGAGCGGTCAAATCTAGAGTGACACGGTGGCCCTAAATGTACGTACCATTGAAACTCCGTCCCTCGGGGACCGCAGCTATGTGGTCCATGACGGGTCCTCGGCCCTGGTCATCGACCCCCAGCGCGACGTGGACCGGGTCCTGGCCGTGGCCGAGTCCGAAGGTGTCTCGATCACCCATATCGCCGAGACCCACGTTCACAACGACTATGTCAGCGGCGGACTGACCCTGAGCAGATTGACCGGCGCCCACTATGTGCATGCTGCGGCCGAGCCGCTGCGGTTCGACCACGAGGCGGTGTCCGACGGTGATCGGTTCCAGGTCGGTTCGATGGTCGTTGATGTCGTGCACACGCCGGGTCACACGCCGCACCATCTCAGCTATGTGGTGACCGGTGCCGACGGTGCACCAGCGGCCTTCACCGGTGGTTCGTTGCTGTACGGTACGGTCGGTCGCACCGACCTGATCTCACCCGAGGCCACCGAGGAGCTGACCCGGGCCCAATACAACTCGGCCCGGCGGCTGGCCGAGATGCTCCCCGATGACGCCCGCATCTATCCCACTCACGGGTTCGGCAGCTTCTGCGCCTCGGCCCAGAGTGAGGGTGAATCGGACGGGACTATGGGCTCCGAACGGACGGTCAATGTGGCGTTGACCGCCGGGGACGAGGATGCCTTTGTCGAGCAGTTGGTGGCCGGGCTCGATTCGTACCCCCGGTACTACGCACACATGGGACCGATGAACCTGGCCGGGGCGGTGGCCGTCGATCTCTCGGAACCGGCCGAGGTCGATCCGTTGGAGTTGGCCCGCCGCATACATCGGGGCGAGTGGGTGGTCGATCTTCGACCTCGACGGGAGTTCGCAGCGGAGCACGTCGCCGGCACCATCGGCATCGAGTTCGGTGACAGCTTCTCGACGTACCTGGCCTGGCTGCTGCCATGGGGGATGCCCCTGACCCTGCTGGCCGACAGCAAGGAGGAGATCGCCGAGGCACAACGCCAGCTGGTGCGGGTCGGTATCGATCGCCCATCCGGTGCCGCCGTCGGTGTCCCCGACACCTGGGCTCCCGATGCCGACCGCTCGCGCTACCGGGTGGCGGACTTCGGTGAGGTGGCGGCCGTCCACAGTTCGTCCGGTGCCGCCGCCGTCGACTTCACCGTGCTCGATGTTCGCCTGGCCGGCGAATTCGCCGACGGCCACGTCGCCGGCGCCGTCAACGTGCCTCTCGATGAGCTACTGGGCCGCCTCGGGGATCTTCCCGACGGGACCTTGTGGGTGCACTGCGCCAGCGGCTACCGGACCAGTGTTGCCACCTCGCTGCTGGACCGGGCGGGCCACGACGTGGTGCTGATCGACGATGATTTCCCAAACGCGGCCGGCGCCGGCCTGCCTATCGAGGCGTCAATCGACGAGGGATAGCCCGGTCAGATTCTCCGATCGCCGGCACGCACGGTGGTCTATGGTTGATCCATGGGGACCGAAGGTACGACGCGATCGCTGGAGCAGGCCGTGTTCGGTGCCCCGCTGGTCCCACCGGGTCGGCCCGCAGTCTGGCTCACGACCGCTCGCCGTCTCCTACACGGGTTCCATGAGCGCCTGGCCCCTCCGCCGGTCCGGATTCTGGAGACGCTGTTTGCCCAGCTCGATGCACATGTTCTGCGGGTTCTGGTGGAACTCGACGTCCCCGATCAACTGGTTCGGCCGGCGTCCATAGCGGACCTCGCCGACCGGCTGGATCTCGACCCCGACTCCTTCGAGCGTCTGATGCGCTATGCCGCGGCGCGGAACTTCATCTCCATCGACAGGCGGGGCCGAGCCCGGGCCAATGGCATCACCAGAGCCCTGAAATCCGATGCCGCGGCCCCGTGGCGAGGCTGGGTTCGGTTCGCCACCAGCTCGTGGTTCGACGACGCCTTCCGGTACCTCGGCCCGGGCATGGCGGCCGAGGGGCAGTCGGCGTTCGAGGTGGCTCACGGAACGGACTTCTTCGGTTACACCAACGACGTCGACCCCGATGCCGGGGCCGTCTTCGATCAGGCCATGTCGGCCGGAGCCATGGTCCAGGCCATCGGTCTGGCCCGGACCGTGAAATGGGATGGCATCGGTTCGGTGTGCGATGTCGGCGGCGGCTCGGGGGCCGCCCTCGATGTGCTGCAGCGATACCACCCCAACCTCGAGGCCGTCCTGTTCGATCTGCCCGAGGTCGTTGCCCGCTCCGGCTTCCTCGGCGAAGGCGGAGCGAATCGCCAGGTCGTCGGTGGCTCGTTCTTTGACGAGGTGCCATCCGGCCACGACCGCTATCTGCTGCTGGCGGTGGTCCACGACTGGGATGACGAGCGGGCGATTTCGCTGCTCGGCAACGTGCGCGCCGCCATGGGCCTGTCGGCCGCCGCCGTGGTCGTCGAGACCCCGCGGTCGGCGCGGCCGGTCCATGACTTTGCCGCCGCATCCGACCTTCTCATGCTGGCTCTCGCGTACGGCCGGGAGCGAACGGACGACGAGTACGTCGAGCTGTTCTCGGCTGCCGGACTGAATGTGGGTCGCCGACACCTCCTGCCATCGGGCGCGACTGCATACGAGTTGGCGGCGACTCGATAGCCACCCGGCTCGGGTTGTCATCATGGCGCTCCCGGTTGCGACGGCGATGGGCATGGGCTCGCGCTCGAAGCGGGTATTCGTCGGTCGGGGTACGTGGCCGCCGTCCAGCGTCCGTCGGGTCGGTAGATATCGAGCCGGCGGGTGGCCGGATCCAACCTGACCGTCCAGCCTCCTTCGTGCACGTAGTGGTGGTGCCGAGTGCACAGCGGGATGAGATTGCAGAGATCGGTGGCTCCGCCCGCCTCCCACTCGTGGATGTGGTGGAGCTGGCACCAGGCAAGCGGGGCCGTACAGTGGTCGAAGGCACAACCGACATACATGGAGCGAGTGGCGGCCCACTGGGCGTCAGTGGCGGTGCTGTACCGACGACCGACGTTGATGGCTACTCCATGCTCGTCGTGGATCATCCTCTGGAGCACGGCGTCGCAGGCCAGGCGGGCCAGTGACTCCGGGGCCAGGGAATGACCAGCGGCGGTCTCCGACACCGAACCGTCGTGTGGCCCGTACCGCAAGGTCTCGAGGTCAACGATGATCGTGAGGTTCGCTCCAGGGCCGCCCTTGCCGGCGCCGCCTCCATCGACCAGATCGACCAGGGCGGCGGCGGCCAGGTTGGCCGACTTGGTGACGCCACCCTCGTTTGCCAGGGCAGCTACCCGCCTTTCGATGGCACCGATGAACCGCTCATAGCGTTCGGGATCGAGTTGGCCGTTGAAGCGGCCCATACCGGATTCCTCGTCGAAGAAGTGCCGTAACTCGCTGGCCTCCTGTTTGGCCTTGGTATCGCCCAGGCCCCGATCGGCTCGGGCCTTTCGGGCTGCCTCTCGAACAGCGCGATCAAAGGCATCGCCGGGCAATGTTGCTGCAGCGTTCACCAGCTCGTCGGTGTTGAGGGCTTGCTGTTCGGTCGGGGTGAGGCCACGGCAGGCTCGGGCGAAGGAGTCGAGTTGATCGCCGCCCAACAAGCCCTGCTCAACTGCGGCACCGACCTTTTCCAGGGATGCAGCAGCTTTGGCCCGTTGGGCGTCTCGGCGCACCGAGGAACTGCGGGACCTGTTTCGTCGACCGCGAAGCACGTCGGCCGCTCCGGCCCGACCCGGCGTTGCCCCCGGGGCGCTGCCGGCCGAGTACTCCGATTCGGCGGCCAGGCGGTCGGCGGCCATTCCGACCCTGGTCGACACCCCGTCGAGTGCACGACGACCGTCGGCGATCGTGTCGGCCAGCTCCTGCAGTTGATCCACCGAGCAAGCGTCGACTTCGGCTCCGGTGGCGGCCGAAGCCAGCAGGCCCAGCACCCGTTGTAGCTCGGCGACGGTCGCCGGGCAGCTCGGCGCAGCAATGTGCGGTGCCGCGCCCTCGGGCGTTGACGACAAGAGCATGGACGACATGGAACCCACCCGCCGGACTGTTCCGGGATCGAGGAATGATCGGATCGCAGGTGGGGAAGAAACGGTGCGATCGAGCCGTAGCCATCATTCTATCAGCCCGCAGCGACACTATCCAACATATGTTCGGAACGTGAACTGGTTTATGGCTCGGATACCGCATTGATCTTCAGTGTCGCGATGACCTCTCCTCGGCTGGGTGGCCCCAACCGATGCAGAACGGATGACCGCCACCACCTGGCGGATGAACCTCATGCCCGTGAACCTCGCCTGGACGATTGGCTTGACGGGTCAGTGGTCGTAGGCGGGAATGCGATGCGCAGTCGCCGTATTGGGCCCAGCCGGCCAGCTCGGATCGTTTGACGGTCTGGCGCCTTCGGCCGCATTCGACCGGGGTGGAATCCACCAGCCAATATCGTTGGTGAAAGACGGACACGATCGGGGCTCAAGCCTCGGCAGGCCCGGGCAGACGAATCGAGCCGATCATCACCCAACAGCCCCTGTTCGACCGCAGCACCCACCTTGCCCACGACAAAACTGTGGACGACATCGGACCCACCTGTCGGAGCCGTGCTCCGGGAATCGAAGAATGATTGGATCGCAGGTGGGGCAGCAGCGGTGCGATCGAGCCGTATAGCCAGCCATACGGCACCGAGGCGATCGTATCAAACAATTGTTCGACAGACAACTGTTCGTCTTGCTGGTAGCCGGCTACTCCAGTTGGTCGAGAAAGGCGCGAAGCTGAATCTCATCCGGATGACCCCAGCCGATGCAGAACGGATGGCCGGCCGGATCGGCGTAGACCTGGTGGCCCTCATCGTCGGTGAGGTCACCGGCCCGCAGCACCCGAGCCCCGAGCTCGATGGCCCGGGCGCAGGCGGCTGGGCCATCGTCGACATGGAGATCGAGATGCACCTGCTGCGGAGTGCCGTGCGGCCAGTCCGGTGGCACGTGATCGGGGGCATGCTGGACGCCGATGCGCCACCCGCCGTCGGCGTCGATGACACAGTGGAACCCGGGGTCGTCGTCGACCACCCGCCCGTCCAGCATCCCGGCCCAGAACCGACTCTCGGTTTCGACATCGGCGGTGTCGAACACCACAACCTGGCGGATGAATCTCATGTGCGTCACCTCGTCTAGGCCTCATCCCAGCCGTCGGGGCGGCGGGACCTGGGCAACTTGGACACCACATGGAGGTAGGAGTCGTCGACCGCCTCCAGGATCTCGTCGTCGGGAATGGCCTGGTTGAGGTCGAGGGTGTTCCAACCGTGTCGACCGATGTAGGCCATGGCCCGGGCGTTGTCGGGGTAGCGCTGGAGCCACTCGTCGGCCTCGTCACGGTCGCCGCACTTCACCCCGACGGAATCGTCACCGAGAAAGGCGAAGATCTTCTCGTCGACCTTGGCCACGATGTCGTTCTCCCACGGCTCGTCGTCCCACGCCCCCGGCTTGGCCAGGCAGTGGGCCAACAGCTCGTCGAAGGTCATGGCTTGAACCTGACCCGACCTGACGCCGTGTCGGTTGCCGCCGGTTGTTCTGGTGGGGCCATGGTCGTAGTGTACGTTCCATCGCCACTGCCGCCGGACCCGACCGCGGTGCCATCCCCCACGGCCCCAAGCATGCCTAGCCGGCCGAAACCGCCGTCACTGCCCCCAGTCCACGCCGTCGAGGTGACGATGATCGTGGCCTTCTCATTCGGTAACCGGGTAGGTGCCGACGGGAGCGTCGAGCCCGGACCGTTGAACCGTCGATTGGCGGCTGCCGCAGCCCGGGCCCATGCCGCCACCGGCGCCGTCGTGGTCGCCCAATGGGAGATCGCCCGAGTGTTACGCACCGAACGGCTGGTGGCGGATGAGGTGGTTCGCTCCATCGAACCGGCGCGCCGTCCGGACGGTGGCACCGAGTATCTGAACACGGCGACGGTGGCCCGTGCGGCCGTCGAGGGCAGGTCATCGATGGACGGGGGAGCGGTGGCCGTGGTGGCCCACGCCGATCACGCCGCCCGGTGTGTGGGCGAACTCGGGCGCCTGATCGTTCGCGCCGGCGTGCTCCCGGGCCTGGCGCTACCCACCGACTACGACGGGTGGTCGGGTCAGCCGTGGACCACGAACCGGGATCGGTACCTGGCCCACGAACGATCCCTTCTCGCCGGTGAGCACTGACGGTTCGGACGCTGCAAGCCCGGTGGCATGCAGAGCCCGATCTCTTCGTGGTGGGGCCTGGAACAGATCCCTGGAACAGATCTCAGCATCGACAACGGAGTAGTCGGTAAGGCCGGTCGCCTCCCAGCCCCCAACGTCCATATCGGGACCAAGGACCGTGGCCCATGCCGCCGTCCCCTCCTAAGGTCGAACGTAGTCCCGGTACCGCACCGATTCAGAGGCGCTGGGGCACCGACACGAGGAGGCCGACGCTGATGTCGAACCGGCCGGAGGCGGTCATCGCCTTTGACGTGGCGTCAATCGATCCCGATGCGGGCCTGGCCAACGCCGTCTCGGCGCTGGCCCGGAGGCTCGTGCCCATCGCCCTGGTGGACCTGACCGATGCCGCCGCAGCCGCCGAGCACCTGTCAGCGCCGACGTCGGGCCGGGTCGTGGTGGCCGACGAGCACATGGCCATCGCCGTCACCGATGGTTGGACCGGTGTGGTCTGGGAGCGTCGGCATGATCCGTCCTTCGTCCGATGGTGGTTCGATCAGCTGTCGATGCAGGGAATCGGGCCGTCGCTGGTGGCGGTGGTGGCGACCGACCCCGGCTCCCGTACGCCCGATGGCCTGACCGACCGGCCGATCCCGATCACACTCCCTGCCGCAGGGCCCGGTGAGCTGTCAGCCGTGCTCGATCACCTGAACCGAGGCCGGGAGGAGGGCGAGCTGCCCGCCATCGACGAATCTCCGGGCTGGACACTGGCGTTCGAGGTTGGTCCCGGTCAGCGTCGGGATCCCGGTGCCGCCAGCCTGCTCACCGTCAGCAACGGTTCGGTTGGGCTCAGGGGCGGTCTGGAAGACCGGCCCGGCGACGACCACTTCGTCGTGGCCGCCGGTGCCTTCGGGCGAGGACCGGACGGTCTGATCTATCCCCTACCAGGCGCCGCCCCCACGGTGCTGTCCGGCGACGACGGGGCCGGGGGGTTTCGACGCGTCATCGATTTGCGGACCGGGGTGGTGGTCCGGCACGGCAAGCCGGGTCAACTCCGAACCGTGCGGTTCGCGTCGCTCGCCCATCCCGAAGTCGTGGCCGTCCGGGCCGAGGACGGTGCCGTCGATGTTCCGTGGCCCCCGCCCGTCAACCGACCGCGCGTGACCAGCGGGACGGTGGCCGACCACACCTCGGTCGTCGACCAGGAGCAGGCCGATACCGCCGTGGTTGAGACCGTCGGCGATCGGGCGGTCGTGGTCACGGCCGCCGAGCAGCGGCGCTGGTGCTCCGACGACTGCCGCCGAATCGAGCGGCTGGCCGCTATTCGGGCCGATTCCGTGTCCAAGCGCGACGTGTCCCGGGCGACGGCGACGGCAATGCTGGATACGGCTCGCGGCATGGGGTTCGACCGGTTGTTGTCCGAGCATCGGCAAGCCTGGGCTCGGCGCTGGAGTACCGCCGACATCGAGATCGATGGTGACCCCGCCAGCCAGCTCGCCGTGCGTTTCGCCTTGTTCCACCTCCTGTCGTGTGCCCCGACGTCGGGTGAAGCGGCCGTCGGAGCACGTGGCCTCACCGGTCTGTCCTATGCCGGTCACGTCTTCTGGGACACCGACGTCTACGTGCTGCCGGCGCTGGCTGCCACCCTCCCGGCGGCGGCCCGGGCCGTACTCCACTATCGCATCGCCCGGCTCGAGCCGGCCCGGAAACGGGCCCGGGACCGGGGCCTGCCCGGTGCCGCGTTTTCCCTGGGAGTCGGCCGACAGCGGGGACGAGGTGACACCGCCCTCGTTTCAGGATCTCGACGGTCGGCTGATCCCGATCCTCACCGGTGAGCACGCCGAGCACATCAACGCCGACATCGCCTGGGGCTTCCATCACTACCTGCAATGGACCGGCGATTGGTCGGTGCTCAACGGTGGGGGTGGCCTGGATCTTGTGCTGGACACGGCTCGCTACTGGTCGGGCCGGATACGAACCGATGACCACGGACGGGCCCATCTGGACGGGGTGATCGGTCCTGACGAGTACCACGAATTGGTCGACGACAACGCCTTCACCAACAATCTGGCCCGGTGGCACCTCCGGTGGGCGGCCGAGCTGGTGGCCAGACATGGTGGGATCGGCGAGGCCGAGTCGTTCCGGTCTGCGGCCGATGCCCTGGTCGACGGCTTCGATCCGATCTCCGGTCGCCACGAGCAGTTCCTGGGATTCGACCAACTCGAGCCGGTCATGATCGGCGACATCGCCCAACCTCCGGTGGCCGCCGATGTCCTGTTGGGACGGCCCCGGGTTCAGGTCAGCCAGATCATCAAGCAGCCCGATGTCCTGATGTTGCACCACATGGTCCCTGACAGCTGTCCTCCCGGATCATTGCAGGCCGACATCGACCACTACCTGCCCCGAACCGCCCACGGCAGCTCGTTGTCGCCGGCAATCTGCGCCTCTGTGCTGGCCCGTGACGGTCGGCCGGACGACGCCCTCGAATGGTTCGACCTGGCCGCCCGCCTCGATCTCGACGATCTGACCCAGACTCTGGCCGGAGGCCTCCACCTGGCCACAATGGGCGGACTGTGGCAGGCCATCGTCCATGGATTCGCCGGTATCCGGCCCACGGTGTCGGGCCTGATCATCGACCCCCGGCTACCGCAACGGTGGGAACGGCTGTCGGTCCGTGTCCGATACCACGATCAGCCCGTTCGTATCACCATCGACGAACACGCCATCGACGTCGACTCGCCGCTGGTCATTCCCATCACCGTCGGCAATCAGCGTCTGCTGGCCCCATGTCGGGTTGCCCGGCCCATCAGGGGTGATCGATGACCACCGTTCTTGCCGCCGTGAACGGCAGCCCGGCCACCGGCCCGGTTCTGGCCGTGGCCTCGGCCATGGCGTCGCTGCTGAGAGGATCGGTCGACGTGATCCATGTCGCCGTGAGCAATGGCGAAGGCGACGAACCCGGACCCGAACCCCCGCTGGTGACCGGTCAAGTCGATATCAGGATCCTCCACGGCGATCCGATCGATGAGATCGTGGCCGAGGCCGCGAACCCCGATGTGACACTGGTGGTGGTTGGTGCCCGGAGACGGGCCTCGCAGGCTCAGCCCGCCGGCCACGTCGCTCTGGCCGTGGTGGAACGAAGTGTCACGCCGGTTCTGGTCGTGCCACCGGACACCACCGTGGCCGAAGGCTCCCGATCTGTGGGCCGGGCCCTCGTCCCACTCGAGGGCACGATCGAGGGCACAGAGGCGGTGGCCGACATCCTGCAACGTCTGGGGGAGGCCGGTGTCCAGTTGTTTGGTGTCCATGTTTTCGATCCGACCGATGCACCCGCTTTCTGGGGAGAACCGGGCCATACCGAGCGCAGCTGGGCCAGCGCCTTCCTGGGCCAGTGGTCGGTCACACCCAGCCTCGAACTTCGTCTTCGCCGGGGGGAGGTGGCCGACGCAATCCTCGATCTGATTCAGGCCGAGAACATCGATCTGGTCGCCCTTGCCTGGTCGCGGAACCTGGAGCCGGGACGGGCCCGAGTGGTCCGGGCCCTGATCGCCCGGTCCGATGTACCGGTGCTCCTGGTACCGGTCGACGGCGAGAGGTAGGGACCTTCGGCCCTCGCGAGGTTGTGGACAAAGCTGTCACGGTGAAAGCAGGCCCGCCGGGCCCCCGAACCACAGGAGGGTTCTCGTGGACCCGATACCGCATTTCTCATCTCTCCAGAACTCGTGCTTCTCCATGTCGTCCTCCTCCGTGCCGTCGCCTGAGGGCCGTTCACTGACGGTCGGTCTGATCGCTCCTCCCTGGGTACCCGTGCCGCCGCCGCACTACGGTGGGACCGAGGTGGTCATCGACAACCTGGCCCGAGGCCTGGATGCGGCCGGACACCGCGTTCGACTGTTCACCACCGGCGATTCCACCTGTCCGGTGGAGCGCCTTTGGGTCCACCCCGAAGCCATCGGCACCACCGGCTGCAGCATGGACGAGCTGACCCATGTCGACGCCGCCTACGCCGAACTGTCGGGCTGTGACATCATCCATGATCACACCCTGCTGGGCCCGCTCTGGGCTTGCGGAAGGCGTGGTCCACCTGTGGTGGCCACCAACCACGGCCCGTTCCTGCCCGAAATCATCCGGCTGTACGAGAGAATCGGGCGCCACGCCGCCGTGGTCGCCATCTCCCATCATCATCGCAGCACGGCACCGACCGTGCCCGTAGCCCGGGTCATTCACCACGGCATCGACGTCGATCGGATTCCGATCGGCGCCGGCAAAGGCGACTACCTGGTGTTCGTGGGTCGAATGAGTCCGGACAAGGGCGTACACCGAGCCATCAACGTCGCCCGGGCGGCGGGACGACAGCTGTTCATCGCCGCCAAGATGTGGGAATGGTCCGAGCACCGGTACTTCGAACAGGTGGTCGAGCCGATGCTGGGCGAGGATGCCGTGTACCTCGGTCAGGTCGGGGGTGCGGACAAGTTCGAGCTGCTGGGCGGCGCCGAGGCGCTGCTCAACCCCATTCGGTGGCCGGAACCGTTTGGTCTGGTCATGATCGAGTCTTTGGCAACCGGGACGCCGGTTCTGGCCTTCCGGGAGGGAGCGGCACCCGAGATCGTCGACCATGGTCGCAACGGTTTCCTCTGTGCCGACGAGCGCGACATGGTCGAACACCTGAATCGTCTCGGCCGGTTGGACCGGGCCGCTTGCAGGGCCGACGCCGCCCGCCGCTTCTCCACGGTTCGCATGGTTCGTGACCATGTGGACCTGTACGTCAGCCGAATGGATCTCCACCGCATCACCGGCGGCACTTCCGCTGGTCTGGTTCCGGTGGGGTAGGCGCCCGGCCGAGACTGGGTCCCGATCCGGGGGTTCAGTCGCCCTCGGGGTCGAACGCCGTGGTCAGGGGCGGTCTCGCCTGGTGGATGATGTCGAGTCCTCCGGAGTCGACGATATGAGCCTCCCCACCCTCCACCGCCACAGCCAGCCGACGCCCCGCCACCTTGATGCCCGACACCATCAACCGTTCGGCCCCGGTGGGGAGCCCGGGATCGAGCCAGACCTTGGACTGCGACGCCCACGGGTCGAGCCGGAGCAAGGTCCGTAGCCATAGCAACGGCGACGCTGCGGCCCAGGCCTGGGGTGAGCATGACGTCGGGTAGGAGGCCGGCACCGAGAGTTCGTCCACCCCAAAACCGGCGAACAGCTCCGGCAGCCTTCCGTCGTGGGACCGGGCCACCTCGATCTGGGCGTCGATGATCCGCCGGGCGTGATCCACCAGCCCATAGCGGGCCAGCCCGGCGGCGCACAGCGCGTTGTCGTGGGGCCAGACCGAACCGTTGTGGTAGCTGACCGGGTTGTAGGCCCTCATCGACGACGCCAGGGTCCGTACACCCAATCCCGAGAACATCTCGGGCGACAGCAGGTGGTCGGCCACCAGCGGAGCCCGCTCGGGGTCGACGATGCCGGTCCACAGGCAGTGGCCCATATTGGAGGCAAGGGCTTCGATTCGGCGATTGTCGCCGTCGAGACCCAGGGCATACCACTCGTGCTCCTCGACCCAGAAGTCTTCGTTGAAGCGGCGCCGCAGTTCGAGTGCCTTGGTCTTGTATCGCTCGAACGTGGTTGTGTCGCCGGCCTCACGGGCCAGATGGGCCCGGGCCACATAGGCGGCGTACACATAGCCCTGGACTTCGCACAACGCCACCGGAGCATCGGCCAGGCGGCCGTCGAGGTGGCGGACGGCGTCCCACGAGTCCTTCCACCCCTGGTTGGTCAGTCCATGCTTGCTCGTCCGTCGATACTCGACATAGCCGTCGCCGTCGGAGTCACCGAACTCCTCGATCCAGGCCAGCGCTCGATCGGCGTGAGGCAGCAGGCGTTCGACCACCTCACTGTGACCGTCCCACCGCTGCAACTCGCCGAGGAGCATGACGAATAGCGGGGTGGCGTCGATCGTGCCGTAGTACACGCTGCCGCCGCCGAGGGCCAGCTTGACCGCCGAGCCGAACCGCATCTCATGGAGGATCTTGCCCGGTTCCTCCTCGGTCTCCCGGTTGACGTCGCTGCCCTGGAATCGGGCCAACGTCTCGAGCACGCCTCCGGCCAGCGAGGAGTCGGCCATCAACGTCATCCATGCCGTGAGCAGCGAATCCCGGCCGAACACCGTCATGTACCACGGTGCCCCGGCGGCCAGAATGGGCAGGTTCGGCCGCTCGGGGTCGAAGATGCGCAGGGCCCCCAGGTCTTCGGCCGATCGGACCACGGTCTCGGCCAGCGGGGCCAGGTCGGTCTCGACCCGCGGCAACCCGGTCCGCCAATGAGTCAACCGTTGCTGGGGCAGGCTGTCCGGGTCATGGCCGCCACAGGTGAACCGCGGCTCGATGTCGACCCCGTCGACGTTGCCGGTGACCCCGATGCAGATCTCCCACGACATGCCCGTATCCAGCCGACCCTGCCAGCTCAACGTCGTGACGTCGACCCGGGCCGGCTGTGACGGGTTGATGTAGACCGAGCGGGTTCGACCGTTCAGTCGCTGTTCGAACCGCAACCCGGTGCCGGCGGCCAAGTGGGAATGGGTGCCACGTCGCTTGATCCGGCTCTCCTTGACATCGAACAGGTCGGCGAAGTCGGCGTCGCACTGCAGCTCGAGCAGGAACGAGACCGGGTCCAGTCCGTGGTTGGAGAGCACGATCCGTTCCCGTAGACCGGAGCCGACATGGCGATGACGAAAGACGATCATGTCGGCGTCGGCGTGCCCGAGGGCGGGTGCTCCCCGACCCACCAGGGTTGCCGCGAACGGCTGAGGCACCTCCACGGCCAGCGGCTCGATCCGGTGCCCGTTCAATCGCAGCTCCCAGCGCGACAGCATCCGGGTGTCGTACACGAACAGGCCGTGGGGGAAGTCGGGGTCCATGTCACCCGACCGGCCCGACAGGCAGAACGATTGCCCTTCGACCAGCGTGACCAGACCATCGGCGGTCGTCAATGCTGTGGCCGGTGTAGTGCCGCTATAGGGCGATGACTCGTCGACGGTCACATCTGGGAAGCCTAGGCCGTTGATGCCGGCCCGGTGGATTCCGGCGGCGGTCCTCGCCCCTCCGGAGACCGACATCATCGCCACATTCGAGATGTACGATCCGACCCCGGTCTCGGGCCGACTGACGCCGGTCACCGGTTGATGTCCTGACCGCCCGGTTCCTACTCGACGACCACGACCGTGTCGCCGACCTGCGACCAGTGGTAGAGGGCTTCGGCCTTGCCGTCGGCCTGGCGGACACAGCCCGCCGACTGGAAGGTCCCGAGTTGGTCCTCGGTCTGCATCGGGGTGCCGTTGCCGTAGCGGGGAATGCTGTGGAAGCCGATCGACAGTCTGGTCCCCCAGGCGAAGCGGACCATGTGGTTCATGGTGATGCCGCCATGGCCGGCCCACGTGCGCTCCGACTTCGAGTACACGTGGTAGGTGCCGGGGCTCGGCACATTCCGCCGGCCCGACACCGCATAGGAGTCCCGCAGGGTGCCGTCGGCCTCCACCAGCCACACTCGTTGCGCCCGGTTGGCGTAGACGATGCGGCGTCCGGTGCCGGAGTTGGGCGGCAGGGCCGGAAACGGCGGTGGTTCCGGCGCCACGGTTCCGGTGCGCCGGACGAACTCCTCGCCCTCGGAGAACCACAGCAGCATGTCGGTTCGGGCCAGTCCGGCGGCGGCCTGCCCGAGCCAGTACCGCATGCCGTCGGGATCGGGCTCCCGCTGCAACACGTTGTAATAGAGCAGCGTGACGAAGTCGTTGTCGTTCAGCGTGCCGATGCGCTGCCGCCACTCCGTGGACACCATGAAGGCGGCGGCGATCTCGGGCAGAGAGGTGCCGTTGACGTAGACGTCGACCCAGTAGCGTCGGCCGTCAAGATCGGGGTCGCGGCTGAACACGGCCAGATAGAGGCGGGTGATCGAGTCGCGGACCCCGGGGGAAACCCCGTCGACGCCGAGGTTGACGGCGGGAACGGCAACGGAGGCGTGAACCGGGGTGTGAGCTGCTGCCGGGTGCGCAGGGACAATGGTGGCCACCACCCCCAACAGCACAAACGCCGCCACACCGACGGCCTTCACCGTCGAAACCACCTGACGCAACCCGTCCTTCATCCCGTTCCGGTCGGCAGGTCGCAACCGGTGATGAACCGACGTCGTGAACCTGGGCCAGAACGACCATCATGGAACGATGACCGATCGCACCGACCGCCTCCGCACGCTTCGTCGAGAGCCGCCCCCGTTGCAGCCGGTGGAGGTGGTGGAGACGGTGGAGAGATCGCCCCGACTGCTGCGCATCACCCTGACCGGTGACGGTTTGCGATCACTCGTGGTCGACCGACCGGCGGCCAGCATTCGACTGTTGGTGCCCGCCCCCGGTGATGACGGACTCGAGATGCCGACCTGGGACGGCAACGAGTTCCTGCTGACCGACGGCTCTCGACCTCTCCTGCGGACCTTCACCCCGCTGCGGGTCGACAACGAGCGGGGTCGTATGGACGTGGAAATCGTGCGCCATGACGGCGGCGCCATATCGGGCTGGGCCGAGACGGCGGCCCCCGGTGATCCCGCTGCGATGTCCGGACCGGGCCGAGGGTTCGATCTCCCTGACGGCGTCACCCGCCTCGTCCTGCTGGGCGACGAAACCGCGCTGCCGGCGGTCGGTCAGCTGATGGAGTGGGTTCCGGACGGAGTCGACATCGAGGCCCATGTCGAGGTGATCACCGGCGATGCCGTGGTCGAGATGGTGGGCGACCATCACGACGCCGTGACCTGGCATGTGTCGGTGTCCGACCCGCCCGGGTCGGCCCTGGTCGAGGTGGCCCGATCGTTTACCGATCTGCCCGAGTCGACCCATCTGTGGGCGGCGGGAGAGGCCTCGGCCATGCAGGCCATTCGCTCCCGCCTGTTCACCGAGCTCGGCCTGCCCCGTTCCCGGGCCACGGTGCGCGGCTACTGGAAGCCCGCCCGTCACTCCTCGGATTGAACCGCCGGTCGAGGCGGCGCCGGTTCGTCCCGCACCAGTGCCACCAGGTCGACCAGCCGATCCATGACCTCATCGGACACGTCCCGGATCGTGCTCGTCGCCACCGGGTCCGGTCCGGTCAGGGCCCTGACGTCGATCGGCTCGCCGACCTCGACCAGCACCGTCGGTCGCAGGATCAGGTTCTTGATCAGGGCCAGGATCCGCCGTTTCCCGGGCAACACCCGGTGGGTGCCGACCATGGCGATGGGGACGATGGGCACGCCGGTTTCAAGGGCGAGCCGTACTGCACCGGTCTTCGACCGCTCGGGCCAGAGATGAGGATCACGGGTGGTACGGCCTTCGGGAAAGATGCCGACCGCTTCGCCTTCCCGCAGCGCGGCGGCGGCAATCGGCAGTGAGTCGGCGGCGGTCGAGGTGTCGCGGGCCACTGGAATGAACCCCAGTCGTCGGGCCAGCCAGCCGAGCACGGGAGCCCGGAACACCCCGCCGGTGGCCAGTAGGCGGATCGAACGGCCCATGCGCCGGCAGGCCAGGGCCAGCAGCACTCCGTCGGCGTAGCTGGCGTGGTTGGAGATGACGATAATCGGTCCGCCCGGTAGGCGGGCGATGGCCTGTCGCCGGCCCTGATGGCGGGCGACGACGAGTCGGGTCAGGACGGTGGTCAACCCGCTGAACAACAGCGCCGCCAGGGCATACACAACCGCTCCGGTACGACCCGGGTTCTTCCACTCCATGGCCATGTCCTAACACGTGGGGAAGCAATCGAGGCGGATACCGGTCGGCGTGGAGCGGATGACGGGAATCGAACCCGCGTTATCAGCTTGGGAAGCTGAAGTTCTACCATTGAACTACATCCGCAAGTGGCCGTAGTGTAGCCGACTCCGGGCCGAACGGCCGGGCTGGTCAGATCATTGTGGTGTGTCGTATTGCGGTGATGTAGTCCAGGCTGGTGACAGCGAACTCCTGTGGGTCGAGCTCGTGATCGGTCCAACTGGCGGTGGCCGCACGGATGGCGGGGTCGGCGTTGAGAAGTGCTTCGACGACGAGGGGCCCGTCGTAGCCGAGGTCCGTGAGCGTGTCGAAGATGTCGGCGAAGGGGACATGTCCTCCGCCGATGACGCCGCGGTCCGACTCCGCGAGGTGGAGGTAGAACCTCGCCGTGTCGCCCGGGCTCGACATCGCCCAGAACATGTATCTCGGGCGAGAGCTCCGAAAACCTGGAATCGTCGGCTCGGTTTTCCGTCTTCTCGACCGGTCGACCATGCGGGCAAACGCCCGTAAACAGCTCAGCGATTTGGGGCTGTTGACCATCCAGGACATCGGGCAGGCGGTCGAGACCCTGTCCGGGGGCCAACGCCAGGGGGTTGCCGTAGCCCGCTCGGCCGCCTTCGCCACCAAGGTGGTGATCATGGACGAGCCCACTGCGGCCCTCGGTGTCAAGGAGTCCCGCCGAGTCCTCGATCTCATCAGGGACGTTCGTGACCGAGGCCTTCCGATCATCCTCATCAGTCACAACATGCCCCATGTGTTCGAGGTCGCCGACCGTATCCATATCCACCGTCTTGGCCGTCGCATTGCCGTTGTGTCCCCTCAGAGCCACACGATGTCCGATGTCGTTGCCATCATGACCGGAGCCAAAGGAACCGCCACCGGAGGATGCTGGATCATACCGCAGCGCTTGAGCGCCGGGTAGCCCCGATCTCACGGTCACTCCACGTTCCACGCCACAAGTTGCGAACCAACGGTGTTCGCCTTGCGGTTCGGTGACTATGCCATGGACCACCAAGGGTGAGGCACCGTCGACCACCACGGACATTACAATGGTCTGCCTAGGGATGTGAGAGGACCTGCGTATGGCGACCGATCTCCTGGGCGATCGCGTTGACATCGGAGAAGAGATCGGTCGAGGCGCGATGGGCGTCGTCCACCGCGCCGACATGAACGGTCAAATCGTTGCGGTGAAAATTCTCCACCCCCACCTCAATGCCGACCTGACCGCAGTCGGCCGCTTTGTCCGAGAACACCAGGTTCTTGGCCGCATCAGCCATCCCAACGTGGTCAAGGTGGTCGATCTCATCATCGACGATCCCCGGATCGGTATCGTCATGGAGTACCTCGATGCCACCGATCTGAGCAAGCTGATGGCCGGCGAGCGGTTGGCGCCGGCCCGGGCAGTGGCCATGGGGGCCGACATCGCCGCCGGCGTGTCCGCCATCCACAAATCCGGGGTGGTCCACCGAGATCTCAAGCCGGCCAACATTCTGGTCGTCGACGGCGACCACCCCAAGATCACCGACTTCGGTGTGTCGCGGCTGACCGGTCAATCCTCGAGCAAGGCCACCACCACCCTCGGCACACCGCTCTACATGTCGCCCGAGGCGGCCGACGGTGGCGCCGCCATCGACGCCCCGGCCGATGTCTACTCCCTCGGTGTCATCCTGTTCGAGATGTTGACCGGGGAAACCCCCTTCAATGGCGATGAACCCATCGCCATTGCCGTTGCCCATGTCAGCACGCCCCCGCCGACCGTAGGCGGGGTGCCCGCCGAGCTGAGCGGACTCATCGACTCCATGTTGGCCAAGGATGCGGCCGTGCGGCCCACGGCGGTCGAAGTGGAGGAGCGGCTCCGAGCCGTCGTGCACGAAATCGGCCCCGATACCGCACCGGTGGCCGTGGCCCGGCCGGCAAGGGGCCAACACGGCAACGGCGGGGGGCCCGTGGTCGATCTGACCGACGAGTCCCACGATCCTGGCAGGTTGCCGGTGGCGTCGACCAAGCTCATCGACACGGTTGCTGCCGGCCCACCCCGGTCCGATGAAACGGTCATGGCCAACGGCATGAGTGCCGTCGGGAATCCCGAGACGGCCGCGGACCGGAATCCGGTCCGGGACCGGACCCTGGCCTTCGACGTGGCGCCGGCCCGTCCCGGTCGCGCCGCCCCCGAGATCGAGTCGGCATTCACTGTCGGTTCGGCCGGAATCCCGTCGCCCCCCGTTCCGACTCCCCGCTCGGTTCTTCACGAGCCAACCGGTCGTGACCTCCAGTATCCGCCGCCGGTGACGGCGTCGAAGGACAGGTCGAACCGTGAATCGGGTTTGACCCTCGACGGACGGGCCTTCATCGGCCTGATCGTGCTGGCCACGGTGATCGTCGGCGTGTTGGCCATCGCCGCCTTCCGCCCCAACGGGTGGTTGGCCGACGATGTGTCCACCCCGGCCCCCGACGACATCGCCTACTCGTTCGCTCCCAGGCTGTCGGCCAACGGTCTGATCACGACACGCCGGTGGGAGTACGACCCCTTGACCAACGAGGTCGAGGCCGAGGCGAGCCTCACCAACACCTCGGGCGATGCCAGATCGGGCAGCCACTATGAGGTGCTGCCGCCGACCTTGCTCGAAGCCGGTCAGGGTCCGGTCGACTTCGGCGCCATCGCCGACTCGTTCCAGCCGTCGCCGATCGAGTTCTCCACCGATCCACCGGTGGCCACCATCGGCTACGACGATCTGGAGCCGGGCCGTAGTCTGACCATTGTCTACCGCTTCCCGGTCCCGGTCGGGATCGGGGCGAAGGCCGATCTCGAGCAGCTTGCTGTCGCCCAACAGGAAGCCGAGGCCGAGTTCCTGGCCGGGCTGCCGTCACGGGAGGAGGAGGCAAACGCCCCCGAGGCGGTGCTGGCCGAGCTCGGCGTGGAGCCGGAGCGGATCCGACTCGAGGCGGGCGAAACCATACAGGTCGAGCTGACCGGCGTGCTGTCCGACGGCACCCGGCTCGATCCCCAGGCCCTGGAATCGGCGGTGCTGATGGTCGACGACGACGCCGTCGCCGCCGTGGAAGGGACCACGATCCGTGCCATTGCCGCCGGTCGGGCCGTCCTCACCGTGACCATGGGTGACGTGTCGGCCCGATCCTCCATCGCCGTTACCCAGCCATCGGGCGACGTCTCGGAGGTGGCCGGACCATCGACCACCCGACGAAGGACCACATCGTCGACGACCTCGACCACCCGGTCGACAACGACCACATCGGGCTCGACCACATCGGCTCCGACCACCACACCGACGACTCGACCGACCACATCGATGCCGGTGACCACGGCCACCACCCCCACGACCGCGACCACGGAGCCGACCACCACGACGACCGAGCCCACAACCACCACCGGGGGTGAGGGCCCCCTGACCATGAGCCCGCTGTCGGCAACGGTTCGGGCCGACGGATCGTTCAAGATCACGTTCTCCACCAATCTGTGCACCATCGCCAACTATCAGGGGGCGGGTCAGTCCTATGTCACGCCGGGTTGGCCCGAGGTCACCGGCCCGTGTTGGCAGAGCCATGGCCAGAACTTCAGCTCCGTCAAACCCGGTGAGTACACCATCGTGGTCAGATCCCGATCCGCCGGTGGCCAGGAAGCCCAGCGCACCATTGCCGTCACCGTCGAGTAGCCGGGTTGCCCCCGGCCGGTCCCGACGGTAGGGTTACCGCCACTTCCCCGACGTTCTCGTCGGGGATTCGCGGTTTTCGGGCTTGTCCGATCCCGCCTGGGCAGACTCACTGTCAGGAGACGGGATCGTGTTGTGTCTGTGGTCGGCCAAAGGTGGTGTCGGCTGCTCGGTGGTGGCGGCCGCTCTGGCCCTGTTGCGAGCCGACGAGGGGCCGGTGGTGCTGGTCGACGTCGGCGGTGATCTCCAATGGGTGCTCGGTCTGAGTGGGAATCCGGGGTCGGGTCCAGCCGGCATCGCCCAGTGGCTCGGGGCCGAGAATCCCCCGCCCCAGTCCCTGGCCCGGCTCGAGGTTCCGGTCGTCGACGGGCTGTCGTTGTTGCCGTGGTCGGCGCTGCCCGGTCACGGGTCCGGCCCGGTTTCGCCGGCCGAACACTCCTGGCCCGATGATCGGGTCGGACTGCTGGCCCGGCTGCTGGCGGCCGAGGCTCGGACGGTCATCGTCGACGTCGGTCTTCGCACCCAGCCCGATCGTCCCCTCCATCGCCATCTCCTGGGGTTGGCATCTCGTTCCGTGCTGGTCACCAGGGCCTGCTATCTGGCCCTACGCTCGGCCCGGCGCTGGGACCGGCCCGACGCCGTCATCGTGATCGACGAGGCCGGCCGGCCCCTGCGTCACCGTGACATCTCGAACGCAGTCGACGCCCCCATCGAGTCGTCCATACGGTGGGATCCGGCCGTGGCCCGAAGTGTCGATGCCGGACTGCTGACGGTACGACTCCCCCGAGCCCTTCGGCCCCTGAAGGCGGTGGCGGGGTGAATCGGTGCGTCGACAAGTCGCTTTCCCGCTACCTGGTCGATCACCCCGAACTCGGCTTCGACACCCTGCGCACCCTGGCCCGGAGGGCCGAGCCTCTGCTCGAGGACTCGGCGGTCGACGACGTTGTGGTCAGGGTCCGCGCCGGGGTCGACGGGGTCGGGGCCATCGAGCAACTCTTGGCCGATCCCGCGGTCACCGAGGTCATGGTCAACGGTCCGGGTCCGGTGTGGGTCGAGCGGTCGGGAAGGATCGAGCCTGCCGGTTCCTCGCTCGACGACCACGACATCGCCCTCGTGGTCGAACGCATCCTCGGTCCCCTCGGGCTGCGCTCGGATCGACTGTCCCCCATCGTCGATGCCCGTCTCCCGAATGGGGCCAGAGTGAATGTGGTGGCGGCCCCGCTGGCCGTTGACGGGCCCGCCGTATCCATCCGGCGATTCGCCGACCGGACTCTCGAACTCGAGGCCTTCGGGCCCCCGCCCCTGGTCGAGGTTCTGGTCGAGTTGATGGCTCGACGAGCCTGCCTGCTGGTGGTGGGGGCGACCAGCTCGGGCAAGACGACGCTGCTCAATTCGTTGGCTCCCTACATCGACGCCCACGACCGGATCATCACCATCGAGGACACCGCCGAGCTTCGCCTCGAGCATCCCCATGTGGTGCGCTTGGAGGCCCGACCGGCCAACAGTGAAGGAGTGGGTCGGGTCTCGCTTCGGCAGCTGGTGACGACCGCGCTGCGGATGCGGCCCGATCGTCTGGTGGTGGGCGAGGTCCGGGGAGCCGAAGCCTTCGATTTGCTGCTGGCCCTGACCGCCGGCCACCAGGGCTCGCTGGCCACCTGCCACGCCGCCGATCCCCGGTCCGGGCTCCGCCGATTGCAACTGCTGGCGTCCCTGGCCGACGCCACACTGGATCCCGAACTCATCGGCCACTACGTGCTCGATGCCGTCGACGCCGTGGTCCACGTGGCCCGCGATGAACACGGTGATCGGCGAGTGGGTTCGGTGGTTGCGGTGCCGTCCGGGGCGCTCAGCCTGGGTCGGGTCGAGTTGGAGGTGTTGTGGTCGACGTCGTAGCGGCCTTCGTTGTCGGTGCCGCCGCCGGGGCCGCGATGTGGCGGTGGCCGGTCGATGCCATGGCGGTGATGCCGTGGTTGGCACTACCGATGTTCGTGGTGTTGGGGCTGTGGTCGTCGAGCCCCCTGGCGGCCGTCGTTGGGCCGCTGCTGGCGGTGATCGCCGCGGCGGAGCATCGACGACGGGTGGGGGTGGACGCCGCCCGCCGCCTGGGCCGCCAGTATCCGGTGGTGGTCGATCGGCTGGTTCAGCGTCTGCAGTCGGGGCACAGCCTCCACACGGTGGTGGCCGAGCTCGACGCCGATCCGGCCGAGATCTCCACCCTCCTGGCCCCTGCGGCCCGTTCGTTGCGGGCCGGCACCACCCTGGAGGAAGCAGTCGATGTCCTGGCCCACGACCGGAGGAACGATCGGCGGCTCGAGCTGCTGGCCGCCACCCTGGGCACCCTGGCCCGCAACGGCGGGCCGGCGGTCCCGGCCCTCCAGCGCCTGCGGTTCACCCTGATCGGCTTTGTCCAGGCCGAGGACGAGGCGGCGGCCCAGGCCGGTCAGGCTTTGGCCTCGGCTGCGCTGCTCACCCTGGCTCCGGGGCTGTTCTCGGTCATGGTGGCCGCCGTCGACTCCGATGCCCGCCGCCTCTACACACGGGAGCCCATCGGCGCCGCCTGTGTGGCCGCAGCCGTGGTCTTGTCCTATGGCGGCTGGCGGTGGATGCTTCGAGCCGTGGGACAGGCGGCCGACCCCGCCACCACCGGGAGCCGGCAATGACCACCGGGAGCCGGCAATGACCGCCGGCCTGGCGCTGACCGTGGCTCTACCGGCGCTGGCGGCGGTGTCCCTCATTCGTCGGCGTCGCCGTCGGGAACGAGTCCACAGGCGGGTGATGGTGAGCGAGGCGTTGGCCCCCACCATCGACCTCATTGCCGTGGTGATCGGCGCCGGAGGCAGCATTGCCGAGGCGGTGGAACTGGTGTCGGAGCGAGGTCCCGAGCCGGTCCGTCCCGTGTTCACCCGGGTTCGTGCCGGCCAACGTCGGGGCGTGCTGCTGGCCGACGCCCTGGCTGCAATCTCCGATGAACTGGGCGCCGAGTTTCATCCTCTCACCACGGCCCTGGTCGTGTCGGCCCAGGGCGGAGCCCCGGTCGGAGCGTTGCTGCAGCGACTGGCCGACGAAGCCAATCAGGCCCGTCGCCGGGTCATCGAGACCAGGGTGCGGCGCCTGCCGGTGGTGCTGATCGTGCCCCTCGTGGTGTGCCAGCTCCCGGCTGTGATCGTCGGCTCGGTGGTTCCCCTGGCCCTGCTCGCCGTGCGCAGCCTGCAGGGCTGAGGTGTCTGCTTCCCCCGACGAATCGAATTCGAACGAACGGATGTGAACCAATGAACCGTACACAGAACCCCCTCCTCTCCGAGGATGGCCAGGCCACGGCCGAGTACGGCCTGGTGATGTTGGCCGCCGCCGCCCTGGCCGGGCTGTTGTTGGCCTGGGCCACCAGTACCGACGGTGTCGGCCGGTTGATGGATGCCGTGATGGACTCCCTGATCGGTGGCATCATCTGATGTCTCACGACGAGGGCCAGGGCACGGCCGAGCTGGCCCTGGCCCTGCCGGTGGTGGCCGTGCTGATGCTGGCCGTCGGTCAGATCGGGTTGGTGGCCCGGGATCACGTGTTGCTGTGGCACGCGGCCCGGGAGGGGCCCGGGCCGCCGCCGTCGACCCGAGCACAACGGTCGCCCGGCGGGCGGCCATGGGTTCGACGCCGGGGCTGCGGGCGACTCGGCTCTCGGTGTCGCTCACCGGCGGCTCTGCCTCCGGTGACACCGTGACCACCACCCTCACCTATCGGTCGGCCACCGAGGTTCCCCTGGTCGGTGCCCTGGTCGGCGATATCACCCTGAAGGCGTCGGTTTCGATGCGGGTGGAGTAGTCCTCAGAACGGCTCGGCATCGCCCAGTGTGTTGGCCAGCAGGGCCAAGGCCGCCGCCTTGTCCAGGGGCTCGTTGCCGTTGCCGCACTTCGGCGACTGCACACACGATGGGCAGCCGGCGGCACACGGACAGGTCTCCAACACCTCGGCCGTGGCCGCCAGGTGGCGGTCGGCGGCCGAAAAGGCCAGCTCGGCAATGCCGGCACCGCCCGGATAGCCGTCGTAGATGAATACCGAGGGCAGGCCGGTATGGGGGGCGGCGGCGATCGACACGCCGCCCACGTCCCAGCGGTCGCAGATGGTGAACAGGGGCAGGATGCCGATGGCGGCGTGCTCGGCGGCGTGCAACGCACCGGGGAGCACGAACTCCCGGATCCCGGCCCGGGCGATCAGCTCCGGTTGCCACTCGTACCACACCGCCGTCGTCACCAGCTCCTCCGGGGGCAGGTCCAGATCCTCCTGGCCCAGAACCTCCCGGCTGCCCACGGCCTTGATCTGGTAGCCGATGACCTCGGTCGTCACCCGGACCTGTCCCAGGTGGAGCCGCGACCGCCCGACCTCCTTGGCTCGGCCGGTGTCGAGAACCTCGATGTCGATCCGGGACCGAGCCTGGGTCCAGGTCTTGCCGTCAGCCGGTTCGACCATGGCGGCCCGGGCCGCCAGATCGAGGTCGACCACCGACCACGGCTGACCTCGATGCAGGTAGACGGCACCCGGATGCACGATGTGGCAGGCCCGACTCATCTCCACCGTGCCCACCAGATTGTCCTCGGTGTCGATGATGCGCAGTTCGCCGCCGGAGGCCGAACGCAGGGCGATGCGGTGGAACGGCAGCCCGTCGCCGTCCCAGACCGCCCGGGGCAGGCCCATGCGGTCGGGCCGGATCCGCAGCCGGTCGGCCAGCACGTTGCGGTGCACGATGTCGTCGAGATCGGGCCACCACCGCTCGTCGTCGGGTTGCAGCGGCCATTCGTAGGCGGCGCAGCCGATGTGGGGGTCGACGATGTTGGGGTTGGTCACGTTCACCACCGCCGGCTCCGGCGGCCGCTCGAACAGCTGGCGGGGATGGGCCACGAACCACTGATCCAGCTGATCCTCGCCCGCCACCAGCACCGACAGTGACTCCTGTAGGTTCCGTCCCGATCGGCCGAACTGTTGCCACATCGAAGCCACGGTTCCGGGAAAGCCGCACAGCACGGTGGCGTCCAGGCCACTGATGTCGACCCCCAGTTCCAGGGCGCTGGTGGCCACCACGGCCCGTAGCTCCCCGGAAGCCAATTCGGCCTCGATTTCCCGGCGCTCGGCGGCCAGGTAGCCACTCCGGTAGGGCCGCACGGTGTCGGCCAGCTCCGGTCCCAGCGAGCGGGCCACCCCGGCCGCAACTCGCTCGGTCAGGGCCCGGCTCCCGCAGAAGGCGATGACCCGGCGATCGGCCTTGACCAGGTCACTGACCACTCGAATCGTCTCGGTGGCCGGTGATTGACGGATCCCACGATCGACGTCGATGAAGGCCGGCTGAATGAGGGCGATATGGCGGGGGCCGCAGGGGGAACCGTCGTCGGTGATGGAGACCACCGATTTGCCGCACAGCTCGGCGGCCAGGATCTCGGGTTCACCGATGGTGGCCGAGCAGAACACGAAGGTCGGGTCGCTGCCGTAGCGATGACACAGTCGCCGTAGCCGGCGGATGACATGGGCCAGATGACTGCCGAACACACCGCGAAACACGTGGAGTTCGTCGACCACGATGTAGTCCAGCCGCTTGAGGAAGGTGGCCCATTTGCCATGGTGGGGGAGCAGGCCGTGATGCACCATCTCGGGATTGGTGAGCACCACGTTGGCGTTGGCCCGGGCCCATGATCGCTCCTGGCGCGAGGCGTCGCCGTCGTAGGTCGAGGCCTTCAAGCCGGGGATGTCGAGCTGTCCGAAGGCCCGGAGCTGATCCTGGGCCAGGGCCTTGGTCGGATACAGCAGGAGCGAGGTGCCCGAACGCAGCCCCGTCACCACCGACTCGGCAATCGGCAGCTGGAAACAGAGCGACTTGCCCGAAGCCGTGCCGGTCGCCACCACCGTCGATCGCCCTTCCCGGATGGCGTTGATGGCCTCGGCCTGATGGCGGTAGAGGTCGCAGTGTTCGATGGCGGCCGGCAGCGGCCGATCCAGCCGGCCGTAGCGGGCGTCCTGGGCCGGCACCGTTTCCAGATGAACAAGCTGTCCGTCTTTCAACACGTCGACGGTTGTGGCTGCGACATCCACCCCTTCCAGGTTACTCGTGGGCGATTGTCCCCGAACGGTGCAAATCCACCGTCATCAGCCGATTCGAGGATCATGAGTGAACTGCTCCCGCAGCCCGAGCCCGGACCCGAGGCGGCAGCCGAGTTCGTCGCCCGCCACTTCCACGGTCTGTATCGAGCGGATGGTTCGCTGTCACCCATTCGAGGCGGGCAGTCCCGGGCCGATCGGGCGCTGGCCGCGCTCGACCTCACCGACTACTCCCGCACCCGCAACAACGTCTATCCCCTGCCCGAGCGGGGGGTCAGTGGACTGTCACCCTATATCCGTCACGGGCTCCTCGATCTTCCCACCGTGTGGCATCGGGCGGCCGATGCCGGCCCGGAGGTCGACGTGCACCGTTTCCGCCTCGAACTCTTGTGGCAGGAATACGCCCGCCACCGTTACGCCCGTGTCGGGCGGCTTCCGCCTCGCCGCCACGGCTCCGGTCGGCAGCCGGGATGGGACACATCCATGGGGTGTATCGAGGCCACAACCGATGAGCTGGAGGATGACGGCCGGCTGCCGGGTCAGGCCCGGCTGTGGTTGGCCGCCCACTGGACGACCCGCCTCGTTCGGGACTGGCGGGAGGGTGAGGACTACTTCTTCACCCATCTGCTGGATGGATCGCGGGCGGCCAACCGCCTGGGTTGGCAGCTGGCATCCGGCGTCGATTCCCTTCGTCCCTATCAATTCACCCGATGGCAGGTGGAGCGGCGAGCCCCCGGTCTGTGTGCCAGCTGTGACCATGTCGCCGACTGCCCGATCGACCGGCCGGCCCCGGTCCCGGCCCATGAAACGATCGATCCCGATCCCCGGTTGAGCCACGACTCCGACCTCGACGCCACCGCGGGGCCGGATCGGCCTATGCCGCGGGCTGGAGACGAGCCCCCCGAGGTGGTGTGGATCACGGCCGAGTCGTTGGGCGATGGGGATCCGGCCCTGGTCGCCCACCCGGATCTTCCCGCCGCATTCGTGTTCGATCGTGCGCTGCTGGCGCGGCTCCAACTGTCGGCCAAGCGCTTGGTGTTCCTGGTCGAGACCCTGGCCGAGTTGGCCGGCCGGCGGCCCCTCGAAGTGTGGCTGGGTTCACCCTCGGCCGCCTTGAATCGGCGATCGGTTGCCGCTACTTTTGCGCCGGTGCCCGGTTGGCGACAGCACGCCGACCGTATCAATCCGAGCCTGGTCCATCCCTGGCTCTGGCTGCGTCGGCCGTCGGCCGGAAACATCGCCCGGTTCTCGACCTGGTTCGAGGATCACGCCGGTGTCCGGCTCGACGAACAACCGCTCGACGCCCTGATTCCTGTTATGCCTGTGGCTGAGAAAGTGAGCTAACGTAGTAAACAAGTGGAACCCGAAGATTCGGTCCATGGCGGACTCGTAGAAATCGACATTCCGTCACGTCTCGATTTCGTCGCGGTGGTCCGCATGATCGTGGCCGCAGCCACCAACGCCGTCGAGGCGCTCCAAGGCGAGCGATTGGACGACCTTCGCTGGGTCACGTCGGAAGCCACCACCAATGCCATCGAGGCCAACCTGTCCAAGGACGGCAACGCCCGGGTGGCCGTGAGCTGTGAAGTCGACAACGGCATCGTCCGCTTGGCCGTCAAGGATCAAGGGCCGGGAATGCCGACCACGCACCAGGTGCCGGACATCACCCACCCCGATCGGCTCAACATCGAAGGGGCCTTCGGTGTGCCCCTCATGCGCCGCCTCAGCTCCTCGGTGAACTTCACGACCGTCGACAACGGCACCATCGTACAGATGGAGCTTCACCAATAGGTGCTGGCCCCGCTGGTTGGGCTAGCATCGTTTTTCGCATAGTCCCTCAACCAGGCGATTTGTTCCGCCGATCTGGATCCCGTGTCTGCTGAAGCGTCGATAAAAGTCCGAGACGAAGCGTGGAGCGGGGGCGACACCGCCATCGCTCGCAATCTGGCACGACCAATGGTGCGCTTCCTCGCCCAGGAGACGGCGTCAGGCGTACTGCTGCTTCTCGCCACTGCCGCCGCTCTGATCTGGGTCAACCTCCCGGGTGAGTTGGGCGAGTCCTACCACCACCTGTGGGAGACCCACTTCCACCTCCAGCTCGGGGGCTGGGATGTACTCGACAGGCCGTTGGAAGCAGTGGTCAACGATGCGTTAATGGTGCTGTTCTTCTTCGTGGTCGGCCTGGAGATCAAATCCGAGCTGGTGAGCGGCGATCTGGCCAACCCCCGGGTTGCCGCACTGCCGGCGATCGCCGCCGTCGGCGGTATGGTGCTGCCGGCCTCCCTCTACTTCCTTTCCACCATGGGCACCGATGGCTCGGCCGGCTGGGGTGTTCCCATGGCCACCGATATCGCCTTCGCCGTCGGTGTGTTGGCCCTGCTCGGACCGTCCATTCCCCAACGACTCAAGCTGTTCCTGCTGACGCTGGCCATCGTCGACGATATTGGCGCCATCCTGGTCATCGCCGTGTTCTACACCTCGGGCATCCAGTTCGACTGGCTCTCGCTGGCTTTGGGCCTGCTGATCGTGGTGATCGGTTTGCAGACCTTCCGGGTCTGGTACATACCGATCTACGTCGTGCTCGGCATCGTGATCTGGTACGCCACCTTCAAATCCGGAATACACGCCACCATCGCCGGGGTGGCCCTCGGTCTGCTGGCGCCGGCCCGGCCCCTGCTCGGCCACCGAACCTTCGAATCGGTAGAGGACGTGCTGTCCGGTGATACCGCCAACCCGGTTGCGGTACGCGACCTGACCTGGAAGATGAAGGAAACGGTGCCTATCACTGCACGGTTGGCCGCCGTCCTCAGCCCGTGGACCAGCTTCGTGATCATCCCGATCTTCGCCCTGGCCAATGCCGGCATCAAGCTCTCGGGCGAGAGCTTCACGGCCCTGTGGACGTCCCGGGTCACCCTGGGTGTGATCCTCGGCCTGGTGGTGGGCAAGCCGGTCGGCATCTTCCTTGCCACCTGGCTCGCCACCAGGTTCAACGTTGCCTCCCTACCTCCTGGTGTCAGCATGCGTCACGTGCTCGGGGGTGGTGCCGTCGCCGGTATCGGATTCACCGTGGCGTTGTTCATCGCCAAGCTTGCCTTCGTCACCGGCGAGGGTGGTTCCCCGCTGCTGGACCAGGCCATCATCGGCATCCTGGTGGCGTCCGTGCTGGCGACATTCCTCGGCTGGTTGATCCTCCACAATGCTCCGGCCGTCGAAGTGACCGGTGAGGTCGAGGACTTCCACCACCACGGTGGGGCCCATCTGCCGCCGGGTGACGTCCCACATGTCACCGAGGACGAGGCCGAAGAGAAAACTGTCACAGCGGCCGTCTCGCAGGCTCCGATGGCCACCATTGCCGGCGCCAAGCCGGACGGATCGGACAGCACTGTTGCCCACAGCCGGCGCCGAAATGACGGTACCGACGCCGTGGCAGAGGCGGAGGCCGAGAGTTCGACATCGGGGCAGTGAATCGCGGCGACCCAGGTAGCGGAATCGAAAAATTTGGTGTAACTGTTCGTAAAGCACCAAAACCCTTCGTAACCTGCCGTCGTGTCCTACTCCCTGGTAATCGTCGAGTCTCCCGCCAAAGCGAAGAAGATCGCCGAGTATCTCGGCGACGATTTTGCGGTGGAGTCGTCGGTCGGCCACATCCGTGACCTCCCGGCCAAAGCGGCCGAGGTCCCGGCGGCCTATAAGAAGGAAAAGTGGGCGTCTCTCGGCATCGACACCGAGAACGACTTCAAGCCGCTGTACGTCGTCTCCGACAACAAGAAGGACAACGTCAAGAAGCTGAAGTCGCTGCTCAAAGGCGCCTCCGAGCTGGTGCTGGCCACCGACAAGGATCGAGAGGGGGAGGCCATCGCCTGGCACCTCCAGGAGGTTTTGAACCCCAAGGTTCCGGTCAAGCGGATCATCTTCACCGAGGTCACCCCCGAGGCCATCCGCCGGGCCATCGAGAACCCGACCGAGATCGATACCAAGAAGGTGGACGCCCAGGAAGCCCGCCGGATGCTCGATCGCCTCTACGGATATGAGGTGTCACCTGTACTGTGGAAGAAGGTCAGACCCCGGCTGTCGGCCGGTCGGGTCCAGAGCGTCGCCACCCGCATCGTGGTGGAGCGAGAGCGGGAGCGCATGGCCTTCCGCCCCGCCAACTACTGGGATCTCACCGCCACGTTCACCGCGTCCGATCACCCCGAGGAGCGGCCGTTCACCGCACTGTTGCAGGAGCTGAACGGCCGTCGAATCGCCACCGGTAGGGATTTCGCGTCCACCGGGGAACTCAAGTCGGACGTCACCCATCTCGATCAGGTCCGAGCCGAAGCCCTGGCGCCGGCCCTGGACGGCCGGCCCGCCGAGGTGGCGAGCAGGGAGGCCCGGCCCTACCGCCGTAGTCCGGCGGCGCCGTTCATCACCTCCACCTACCAGCAGGAGGCAGGACGCAAGCTGCGGCTCTCGTCGGCCCAGGCCATGCGCCTGGCCCAGGGCCTGTACGAGCGGGGCTACATCACCTATATGCGGACCGACTCCACCATGTTGTCGGAGACTGCAGTGGCCGCCGCTCGCGGCCAGATCGCCGAGGAGTTCGGGGCCGAATATCTGCCCCAGCAGCAGCGCTCCTACCGCAGTTCCAACCAGGCGGCTCAGGAGGCCCACGAGGCCATCCGCCCTGCCGGTGACCAGTTCCGTACCCCGCAACAGGTGGCCGGTGAGCTGAGCGCCCCCGAACTCCGTGTCTACGAGCTGATCTGGAAGCGTACGTTGGCCTCCCAGATGACCGACGCCACCGGCGAGACCGTAACCCTGAAGCTGGCGGCCGAATCGCGGCCGGTGAACGGCGAGACCCATCACGCCCTGTTCTCCACCTCTGGCACGGTCATCACCCATCAGGGTTTCCTCAAGGCCTATGTCGAGAGCACCGACGAAGAGGATGAACCCGGGGGCAGGTCGGACGAGAGGGACAAGCGGCTGCCGGCGCTCCAGGAGGGCGACCGAGCCGACATCACCGACGTCACCGCCGACGGCCACGACACCCAGCCCCCGGCCCGCTACACCGAGGCTTCCCTGGTCAAGAAGCTGGAGGAGCTCAAGGTGGGCCGGCCCTCCACCTACGCGTCCATCATGGGCACCATCCAGGCCAGGGGATATGTCTGGAAGAAAGGCTCGGCGCTGGTTCCCAGCTTCCTGGCCTTCGCTGTGGTCACCCTGCTGGAGGAGCACTTTCCCGATCTGGTCGACTACGCCTTCACCGCCCGCATGGAGGACGACCTGGACAACATCGCCACCGGCAACGAGGAGATGGTGCCCTGGCTGTCCCAGTTCTACTTCGGAGCCGCTGAGGAGCCGGGCCTGAAGGACAAGGTGCACGATCGACTGGGCAACATCGACGCCCGGGCCATCAACTCCATCCCCATCGGCGCCGACGACGACGGTGTGCCCATCGTGGCCCGGGTCGGCCAGTACGGTCCGTATTTGGAACGGGGCGAGGACACCAAGTCCATTCCCGACGACATCCCTCCCGACGAGCTGACCTCGGAGCGGGCTCTCGAGATCATGCGGGTGCCGGACGTCATCGAGCTCGGTGCTCATCCCGAAACCGGGGCGCCCGTGTACGTTCGGGACGGCAAGTTCGGACCCTACGTCCAGTTGGGCGACATGCCGGAGAAGGTGACCGACGACAGCAAACCCAAGACCAGCTCGCTGTTCTCCGACATGAAGATGGAGGAGGTGACGCTGGACCAGGCGGTGCAGTTGCTGACCATCCCCCGGGTGCTCGGAGTCGACCCCAACGACGGTCGGGAGATCGTGGCCCACAACGGACCGTATGGGCCGTACGTGCGCAAGGACCCGGAGGAGGAGGGCAAGCGGGCCGACACCCGCAGCTTCGACAACGAGTACGACCTGTTGACCATGACCCTGGACAAGGCCGTCGAGTTGTTCAAGCAGCCCAAGCGGCGGCGGGGTCAGTCGGCGGCCTCAGGCCCGCTCAAGGAGCTGGGCGTCGACCCCACCACCGATCTACCGGTGGTGGTCAAGAGCGGGCGCTTCGGTGACTACGTGACCGACGGCGAGGTCAATGCATCGCTGACGGCCTCGGATTCGGTGGAACGTATCGACATCACTCGGGCATCGGAACTGCTGGCCATGCGTCGTCGCAAGATCGAACTGGATGGCGGCTCGGCCAAGAAGGCCAAGAAATCCACAAAGAAGGCGTCCAGGAAGCGGGTGTCGAAGAAGTCGGTGGGCAAGAAGGTGGCGCAGGAAGTGGTCGTCGACTGATCGTGTCCGTCTGCTGACCATGTACATCGTCTTCGAGGGGGGAGAGGGTTCGGGCAAGAGCACCCAGGCCAGTCTGCTGGCTGAGCGGTTGGACGCCGTGCTGACCCGGGAGCCGGGGGGAAGTCCGCTCGGGGCCCGGCTGCGAGCGCTGTTGTTGGACTCCCACGATCTGCACATCGGAGCCCGGGCCGAGGCTCTGATGATGGCCGCCGACCGGGCCCAACACATCGATGAGATCATTCGTCCGGCGTTGGCCCTGGGTCGGCATGTGGTGTCGGACCGTTCGGCGTTCTCGTCCATGGCGTATCAGGGCGGGGGCCGGGAGCTGGGCATCAAGGCCATCGGTTCGTTGAATGATTGGGCCATCGACCACCAGTGGCCCGATGTGGTGGTGTTGTTGCGGGCCGATTCGGAGCGTGTTCGGCAGCGGCTGAACCGAAAGCTGGATCGCATCGAACAGGCCGGCGATCGATTCCACCGGCTGGTTTCCGCCGCCTTCAACGAGATGGCGGCCGCCGACCCCGACCGCTGGATCGTGATCGACGGCAACGGCAGCATCGACGAGGTGGCCGAGCTGGTGTGGCAGGCCGTGTCGCCCCGGTTGGGGTAGTGGCAGTCGTTCGCCCAGGGCCCGGCCGGGTCTATTCAGTTTTCAAGGTTCAGGGGTGGAGAGGCGCGAGTCTTGCCTGCGTCAGGCCACGAGATCGCGCTTCCATTTGTTGTCCGGATCACAGTTTTGCCGGGCGTTGCCCGGCAAACCCGAGTTTGCCTGCGGCAAACATCGAAGGATCTGTCCGTTGGCGAGCGAGGTTGGCGTTTTGCCGGGCGTTGCCCGGCAAACCCGAGTTTGCCTGCGGCAAACATCGAAGGATCTGTCCGTTGGCGAGCGAGGTTGGCGTTTTGCCGTACTTCGTCCGGCAAACCCGAGTTTGCCTTCGGCAAACATCGCCGGATCCAGCGCCGAGTGGGCGAGTTTGCCGGACGGCAAACTCGGGTTGGACTTGCGAAGCAAGGCCATACGGAATCACAGCCCCGGGTTCTGCATCTACCGCGGGCTGTGACGAGCAACGCTCGTTTCATCCAGTCCGGGAACCCTCGGGCTTTGACCGACATGTCGATCACTCGGGATCGTTCGTCGAGCACGATCCGTTCGAACTCGGCCACTGCGGTGGCCACAAAGGCAAGATCAGGGTGGATCGGTGTCCCATCGATGCGTTCACACCGGTAGTCCGGATCATCACGATCCACGGGGACTGCCGGGGTGTCGGGGTGCAGGTACCGCTCCAGGAAGTTCTCGAGGATCTTCTGGCCGATGACCAGGTTGACCAACGGGGTGGTGGTGGCCGACCCGGGGGCTTCTGCCCCACCGACGATCAGGCCAATGAGGGCTTGGCCCCGGCGCCGGTTCGGTGTCGTCTGCGTTGCCGGGCCCTTCGGATTGTTGACGGAACAGTCGCTGCATCTCATCGCCGAGTGCGGTGCCCACCGCGGCCGCTGACAGCGGGTCAAGGTGGAACCGGCCGTCGATGGACCCGTCGGTGTTGGTGTTCCACGTGCAGGAGGTCTTCTTGACCTGTTCGGTCACCTCGTCGGACGTGGTGTGGTTGATCAACCAGACGGTGACCCGGTTGGTGAACTCCACAAAGTCGTGTTCCCGAGCCGCAGCCACCAACTCGTCCTGGGACGCCACCAGGGCGTCTCGCCGGTCGGCTGTGTCCAGTGATTTCAACTCCCGCAGGTGCCGCAGGGTCAACACCCCGTCGGCCGCCGCCGCAGCGAAGACCGGGAACTCGTCGAGCCATCGCCCGGTGCAGGCAATGGAGTGGATCTCCCGGGGCCGGTGCCCCGGTGGTGGCGGCCACCACTTGTGAGGCGGTTCGGAACCCGAGCTCTCGCAGCACGCCGGGTGCTTCGGAGGCCGAGTCGGCGGCGGCCAACACGGTGGCTCGTACGGCGTCGAGCCGGGCTGTCAACCGGTTGCAGACGGCAGGCTCTATCCAGCAGCTCGGCCACAGAGAGGCAGTCCAGGTCGGTTGCCACCATGGCATCGAGAGCGGTCTCCAACGGCGTCAGATCGTCGCTGTGTGGTTGTGGTGGCAACCCGCCGTTGGTCATGCCTTCACTATAGCAAACACCAGTTCGATAGACAAGGATATGACCAACAAATCATGAAGGAAATATGGAGTGTATCTTCGATCGACGGATGGGCACGGCCACTGGAACCGAGGGTTCGGGTCGTACACTCTTGATCAGACGATGGCGCCGGCTCAACCGCCACACCGACCATGCGGCAATCAAGGAGGTCTCTCGATGTCCGATACCACCAGCACCGGCCCGGCCGCCGATTCGGCATCGAACTTCACCGAAGACGAGTTGTACATGATGACCACACTCCCCAGTCTGGTGGGCTCGGTCATCACCTTCTCCGACACCAGCGGACCCATCGGCACGGCCAAGGAAATGCTGGCCAATGCCAGGACGTCGGCCGCCGGAGTCAAGCAGTATCCCGAGAACAGCATCATTCGCTCGGTGATCCCCAAGTTCGAGGATCGTGACGAAGCCATGGATGCGGCCCGGGCGTTGCAGGAGCGGCAGAAGCACGAGATCAAAGCGGCCGAGATCACCTCCAAGGAGGACATGCGGTCCTTCGCCCTGGCCCAGGCGGCCAAGGTCAACGCCCTGCTGGTGGAGAAGGCCTCGGCCATCGAGGCGGCCGAGTACCGGGAGTGGGTGATGAGCGTGGCCCGGGCCACGGCCGAGGCGGCCAAAGAGGGCGGGTTCCTGGGTATCGGCGGTGAAGCGGTCAGCGCCGACGAACAGCAGGCGCTGGACGACATCGCCGCCGCCCTCGGCGCCGAACCTGCCGATGGCTGACCCGGCGGCCGGCCCGGCAATCGATCCGTGGTCGAGGGTTGTCGGCCAGCGCGATGCCCTGGCCCGGCTGGAGCGGGCGGCCGTCAACCCGGTGCACGCCTACATGCTCCTGGGCCGCCGGGGCAACGGCACCTTTCGGGCGGCGCTCGGCTTCGCCGGATTGGTGTTGCGGTCGGCCATGGAGGCCGATGCCGAGACGACCGATCGGCAGCGGGCGTTGCGGCTGGCCCTGGAGGCCAAGCATCCCGACATCCTGGTGATCGAGGCTCAGGGTTCGGCCCTGCGGGTCTCGGAGGCGGAGGAGATCATTCGGGCCGGAATGCGTACGCCGGTGGAAGGCAACCGCAAGGTCATCATCGTGGTCGGGGTCGACGCCATCGAGCAGGCCGCCATCGGCAAGCTGCTCAAGGTGGTGGAGGAGCCGCCGCCATCGACGGTGTTCGTACTGCAGGCCGACGAGGTGACACCCGAGATCGTGACCATCGCCAGCCGGTGTGTACCGGTGGAGTTCGGGCCCTTGTCGGTCGTGGAGCTCGAACAGGCCCTGCTTACCGACGGGGTGGACGCCGATCGGGCGGCGGTGGCCGCCGTGGCCGCCGGAGGCGACGCCGATCGGGCCCGGCTGTTGGCCACCGACGACGCCCTGGCCGACCGGGCCGCTTTGTGGCGTCGCATCCCCGACGAATTGGATGGCACCGGCTCCGTGGCTTGCGAGCTGGTCGACCAGGTGCGCAGCGGTATGGATGGGGCCCAGGGTCCTCTCGAGACCGTGCACCAGCAGGAGTTGGAGCAGCTGGAGGCCAGGGTCGAGCAGCTGGGGGAGCGGGGCTCGGGTCGGGCCGATCTGGCGGCCAAGCAGAAGCGGGAGATCCGGCGGCTCCGAACCGACGAGCTGCGGTTCGGACTGGCCACCATGGCCCGGGTCTATCGCGATCGCTTGGTGCAGCGCCCCGACGAGGGGGCGGAGCAGGCGCTGGCCGCCATTCAGGGTGCGTCCGAGAACCTGATCCGAAACCCCAACGAGGCGTTGCTGCTGCAGGACCTGTTCCTGCGACTGCACCCGGCTGATCAAGCGGTCGCGGCCCGCTGAAAGCCGGTCGTCCCGGCCTGTGTTGTATCGAAGGAAATCCGGTCCGATGGGCTGATCGGGGCCGGTACCATGGGCCACCTGCCCGAATAGCTCAGCTGGTAGAGCAACGCATTCGTAATGCGTAGGTCAGGGGTTCGACTCCCCTTTCGGGCTCGCATGGGCGGCCGGCCGGGTTCTGGTTTGTCGACGTCGATCTCGCCCTTCATGATGGTGGCAGGTCGGCGTGAGTAGCGCCGGGGGTGGTTGGTGCCGGCACCCGGACGGCGGTGAACATCCCACCATCGCTTCACGGCCGGACGATGAAAGGGAGTCGTTCCGCTCTCGTCGGGTGGTGGGCATCGGCGCCATCTGCGATCTCCGGGCACAGGGCGACGATGACTCCGGTGAAGAGCATCCATGGTCGACTCCGACCCAAGCGGCACGTCGGAGGTTCGAAGGCCCTGTCGGGCTGTAACCCACATCAGGTTGTCGTCGTGGGCTCCTCCAGCCGGAGTCGTAGCTCGGGTTGATCCGCCACCTCGTTCATTTGGCGCCCCACAACTTCAAAGCCGTAGGCATCGTAGAAACGGCGGCCGGTGGAGTTGGCTTCGAAGACGTTGAGTTCCAGGAACGGACGAGACCCTCGGGCCACGTCCATGAGGGCACGACCGATACCACGGCCCTGTCTATCGGGGGCGACGAATATCGCACCCACTTCGTTTCCGATCAACGACAGGAAGCCAACGATGCGCCCGTCTGCTTCGTAGACGATTGTCTCGGCGATCGGGAGCCACAGCTCGATGATCTGCTGTCGCTCGTTCTCCAGGAAATCCTGCGACAGGAACGAGTGGGCTATCAGCGAGGCCCGATGCCACACGTCGAGCAACCCATCCAGATCACCGTCGTTGTACGGCCGAATCATCACTCTCCACGCTACCCCCACCTCCACAGCCACGGGGGAGGGCCACCAGAACCGTCCGAGGAGTGGGACCGATCATCGCGGTAACTGTCCTTGCCTGGGACCGGCCGAAGGATGTGCCTCCGATACGGCTGCGCCGAGGGGGGGGGGGCGGCTGATCGCGCTTCCGAATCGGCGGGAACCTTGGGACGTAGGCCTCTACGGTGTCAAGCCACCATCAACCAGGATTGAGGTTGAAGCTGTCGCGTCCAGGTCTCCTGGGACATACCGGCCGGTAGGCCTGACGCCGGTTCACTCGAGGAGGAAGATCGATGGCCAAGTCGTCAACACACACCGCACCATCAAGGCAGGCATACCCGGATCGGGATGGCCCGCCCCACCGATTCGACCCTCAATTCGAACAGGATCAGGATCGCCAGCTGATCCGGTGGGGAGGGATTGCCGGTCTCGCCGGTCCGATCCTCCTGATCGCCTCGGCCGTGGTCGTCGGTGTGCTCGGGCTACCCGATGCCTCCGACGTCGAGACCCTCACCGACTTCGCCGACATCGAGTCGGGTCGCATCGCCGAGCACTTCCTCTATCTCGGGGCGTTGATACTGTTCGCCCTTCATGTCGTCGTGCTGCACCGGCTGCTGAGGCCGGCCCATCAGGCCGCCGCCTTGTTCGGTACGGTCATCGCCACCTTCGGGCTTGTCACCATGGCGGCGTCGAGCATGCTCCACGTCTCGACCTCGCCGCTGGCCGATCTGTACACCGCACCGGATGCATCGCCCGAGGATCTACGGGCCATCGAGTACGCCTGGCACGGCGCCCAAAGCGTCTTCGACACCATGCTGACCACCGGTGTCCTGCTGGTCCCCATCGGGATCGTGCTGTTCGGTATCGCCATGTCGAAGTCGTCGGCGTTCGGTTCCGGCCTCACCTGGTTCTCCGTCGGTCTCGGCGTGATCGGAGTCGTCGGGGCGGTGATCGCCGTGATCGACCCCGGCTCGATGTTCTCGGCGGCCGCCGTCCTGGCCATTGCCCTGTTCCACCTGAGCACCGGGTGGCGGACGTTCAGGCTGGGAGGCGACGACGGCGTCGACCTCACCGGCAACACGTTGGTGTGAGCGCACGACACCGAAAACGACGGCGGGCTCAGGCTCGTCGGCGATGTCAGAATTGCTGGTAGGCGAAACGACGGCGGGCTCAGGGTCGTCGGCGATGTCCGAACTGCTGATAGGCGGGGGTGGTCAAGACGAACTTGCCGGTGTGCCCGCCCTTCTCGATGAGTGCATGGGCCCGTGCCGCCTCGGCCAGGGGGAGGCGTTCGGCGATGATGGGTCGGAGTCTGCCGGTGGCCAGGTGGTCAAGCAATTCGGTGAGCGTCGTTCGGTACCACTCGGGGTTGGCCTCGGCGTAGGCAGCCATGGTCGGACATCGGGGCACGTGCTTACCGTCGGGTAGGAGTCGAAGGGCAAAGGCGGCGGCAATGCTCAGGGGCCCTACCCGTATGCCCTGTTTCTCGACGGCGGCCGAGCCGAGCCACACCAGCCGTCCACCCCGGCGAAGGGTCCGGTACGAGCGCCACAGCTGTGTCGCCCCTCCGATCGGGTCGACCACGAGGTCGACGCCGTCACCGGTGAGGGTGCGAATGACCTCGACGAAGTCCTGGGTGCGGTAGTCGATGGGCGTGGCGCCGAGGGACGACACCAGTTCGTGCTGGTCCTCGGCCGCAGTGCCGAACATCTCCAACCCGGCCAGTTGTCCGAGTTGGACCACGGCGGTTCCCACCCCACCGGCCGCCCCGTGGACGAGCATTCGTTCTCCCTGGCGGGCACCGCCGATGTGATGGAGGTGTTGATGGGCTGTGAGGTAGTTGACGACAAGGCACACCGCTTCGACCGCATCGACCCCGGGTGGTACGGGCACCAGTTCCGTCTCGGGAAGACAGACATACTCGCTGTAACCGCCGCCGACACCGAGAGCCCAGGTTCCGCCGGCGACCAGCGCGCCCGGTTCGAGCGACTCCGCTCCGGGTCCGGTCTTGTCGACGACGCCGACAATGTCCTCACCCAGTGTGAACGGCACCTTCGGGCGTCCCGGGAGTCGGGCCCAGCGGCGGTAGATGAGGTCGAAGGCGGAGACCCCGGCGGCCAGGACCTGGACCCTGACCTCGCCGTCACCGGGTTCCGGTAGATCGGCTTCGACAAGCTGGAGCACATCGGGGTCGCCGTGTCCAGTAACGACGACCTCGTGGTTTGCCGGCGTCCGCATGGCAGCCTCCTTCGGCCCGAATCGTGGGCTTGGTTCGTGGATGGGTCCCGTTGTCGGTCAGGACCATCGTCGCCCGGGGCCCCGCCCTCGCCTAGAGCAGAAGGTCATCCGTCGATCTCAGCCGTTGGCGACGGCAGGGGCCGTCGGGCGGGGCCTCTTTCCCTGGTGTGACCACCGTGGCGACGGCGATGGTGGCGATCGCCAGTGGGCGTATCGCCAGCACCGGTGGCAGGCCCCACACCTCGATTCCCTGGCGGCGCCTGACGTTGGCCTCGGCCGGCAGTCGGACGGTGTAGAGACGAACCCGGCACGGCAGAGGCGACCCGCCACCTGCTCGAGCTCGGCCCCGCTGCTCATGTCGACTCGGGGCCCGGGAGGCCGAGCTCGCCGCAGACCGATTCCGCCCGGCCCTTGGCGGCGGCGACCCGCCCGGCGCCGGTGATGGTCTTGTCAATGGTCGGGTTCGACTCATTGGCGGCAAGGCTCCACCTAGGCTGGTTCCATGTCGCATCCACTGATGTTCGATCCGGCCGACCCCGTGCTGGCCCAGGTGCGCGCCATCGCCTTTCGTTTCCCGGGAGTCGCCGAGAAGGTCTCACACGGCCGCCCCGCCTTCTACACGAAGAAGGTGTTTGCGTACTACGGCGGCTCGGTACGCCGGGAGGCCGGCGATTGGATCCAGTACCCGCAGTCGGTGATGCTGCTACTCGACTCCGATGAGCGGGCCGCCCTGATGGATGATGACCGTTCCTTCGTCCCGGCGTACATGGGGCCATCGGGCTGGCTCGGCCTTGACTTGACGGCCCAACCCGACTTCGAGGAAGTCGCCGAGCTCATGGAGATGTCATTCCGGGCCACGGCGCCCGCCCGGTTGATCCGCCAACTGGACGAAAGCCCGACATAGGCGGAGCCGTTGCCAACCGGTCGATCCGAGGAGGCTCACCCCGCCGATACTCACATCCCAGAAATTGTCCGTTCCCCGACTTGACTAGGACAAATGTTCGATGCATCGTGATGGGATGCTTGGTGACACGAACCTGAACAATCCTCACGAGGTCGAAGTGATGCGGCGCTCGGTGGCCATGCTCCCGGCCAATACCGGGGTGGGAGTACTGACTCGGGAGGAGTCGCTACGACTTCTCGATGCGCTGCGAGCGGCGCTGGCTGCTGCACCCCCTGACGGCGGCGACCGGCCAACTCGGCGCCAACGCTGATCTTGTCGCCCGAATCACGGCCACTGCGACATGGGGCGACGGGCTTCGATTGGCGCCGCACTTCTCGGCATGTCAGGACACGGCGACCGGTCCCTCGATGCCGGTGACGGTCCAGGTGCCGTCGGTGAGTTCGACCCGGTAGGTCAGCCACGTCCCGCACAGCCCGCCGCACCACAGCGACACCGGGACGAGAGCCGAGTTGCCGTCGATGGTCGGCTCTCCCACGCCCAAGATGACCGATCCCTCTACGGCGGGGGTAAGGTCCTCGGTTCGCCACTCGTCGGGGTCGTCGATGAACTCCACTGTTCCCAGGTCGTCCATGGCGGCGCCGATGGCCGCCAGCTCGGTCTCGGTGAGCGACCGTGCCTGCTCGGACTCCGACCCAGTGCCGTCACCGGCACCGGGATCGGTGGCGGACTGGATCAGATAGCGGGTGAACGGGGCCGGTCCCTGGCCGAAGGTGTGGTCGACGGTGGCCACCTGTCGTAGGGCGGCCGCCATCACCTCGGCCGTCGGTGAGTCGGCTCCGCCGCCCGCCTCGGTACCCTGGTCCGGGCCTCCGCAGGCAGCCGTCAGCACGGCGACAACGATCAGTACGAGCACACTCTGTCTCATATCTCTTGAGACGTTGCCCGACGGGTTCCGGTTCCTGAATCGACCGATCGGGCCCGGACGGCCGCCTCACCGGGCTCTCCACCAGGGGGGAATGCCCATTGGCCGGGTGCGGGCTCCTGGTGAGGTTATCGACTAGCTTTGAGGGTGCGATGACAACCGACCTGACGCTGTTCCTGGACGACGAACCCGGTGAGCTGGCACGGCTCGGTCGTGTCCTCGGTCGCTGCCGGGTGAACATCGACGGCTTGTGTGCCGTGTCGAGCGGTGGAGGGATCGCGGAAGTCCACATCCTCGTCGACGACACCGAGCAAGCCCTTGTCGCGCTCAAGGACGCTTCGATCGAGGTCGGCTTCGAGCAAGAGGTGCTGGTTGTCGATGTCGACGATAGCCCCGGGGCGCTCGCCGAGATCGCCGAGCAACTCGGGGAGTCCGGGATCAACATCAAGCTTGCCTACATGGCCACGGCAACGAGGCTGGTGCTGGCGGCCGACGACCTTGCACGGGCAAAGTCGGTTCTCGTCTCGGCATAGTACCGATCTCGGCGTGACCCGCCGATAGCCACAACCCTCGATCGGGCGTGTTGCCACCGGGCGGGATGGGTGTGGACGCGAAAGCGACCCGGGTTTTGGTCCCGGGTCGCTTTCGGCTTGCTGTAGATGCCCACCGGGGTGGGCGACATCGATCAGCTCGGGGGGAGGAGAACGCTGTCGATGACGTGGATGACACCGTTGCTTGCCATGATGTCGGCCGTGGTGACGGTGGCGTCGTTGATCTTGACCCCATCGCTGAGATCGACGGTCAGCTCAGCACCGTTGACGGTGGGAGCCATCATGCCGTCGGTCAGATCGGTGCTCAGAACCTGACCCTCGACCACGTGGTAGGTGAGGATGCTGGTCAGGGTTTCGGTGTCGGCCAGCAGCTCATCGGCAGTCAGGCCGAGGTCGGCAAGTGCGGCCTCGAACGCTGCGTCGGTCGGAGCGAAGACGGTCAGCGGTCCATCACCGTTCAGGGTGTCGACCAGTCCGGCGGCTTGGGCTGCGGCCAGCAGGGTGGTGAAGTCACCGGCCTCGGTGGCCACCTCGACGATGGTGCCGGGCTCGGCAGCCCCGTCGTCCGCAGCATCGTCCATGGTCGTGTCGGCTGCTTCGGTCGTGTCGGCAGCTTCGGTCGTGTCGGTTGCTTCGGTTGTTTCGGTCGTTTCCGTTGCCTCGGTCGTTTCGGTTGTTTCTGTGTCGGTGGCGTCGTCCTCTGTGGCGTCATCACCACAGGCGACGGCGCCCAGCGAAAGGGCGAGTGCGGCGGCTGCGAGTTTTACTTTCAAGCTCATCTGGTGAACCTCTCCTTGTTTCTTTACGAAGCGAATATTCTCCCCGCATTTCTGTCGGTTCAAACCGAATAGATGCGATTTCCGGCCAAACGTGCCGCATGGCACTTCGAGCCCGTTCCGGCTCTCTGGATCTGCCACGACCGGTGGTCGTACACCCACAGGCGATCGAGGCCGAGGTCTGCCCCCCACCTGGCGGTCCGGATCGTCTCATTCCACGAGTCGGTCGGCATGAGCAGAAACCCGATCCTCATGGTCCAACACTACTTCGATGGCTATCCAATCGATTTGTAGCCGAATCGGTCCGCTGACCGATGGTGGCTGTCGCGGGGCGGCGGGCAAATCATACGTATCGAGTCGCACGACAAGGTCCAGGTCCTGATCGGGGATGTCGGATGGGTCGGCCGACAGCACCAGCGATTCCCCATCGTCCACCGATACCGTCACCCGGTCCTTCCGCCAATCCACGGTGTAGGTATGCCAGTCGCTCCCCGAAATCCCGCCATGGGTCTCGATCAGGAACGGGCTCGCCTCCCCTCCGGCCCGATAGAGGTACGCCTCGACCGGGGTTCGGGTCGAGCGGTTGGCCCAGGTCTCGAAGAAGCTGATCCGCTCTTGGTGGCTCCGGGCGTCGCCGGCAGTCAGAACCAGCGCACCGGATGTGGCCTGGTCGGGATCGCCGTCGATGCGCACCCTGGCCCGGTATCGGCCGTACGTCTGCCCGAACCCGACGAGGTGGATCGCCCCCGACACCACCCGACCGATCTCGTTGCCGGTACCCATGGTTGCCGTGATCTGCAGCACGTGTCCGCCCTTGGCCTGCTCGTCCGCGACCACTGAGACGGCGGCCGGCCGCCGCAGTCCGAGCCCGGTGGGACCGGGCGCGTCGTCCAGCACCCAGTTGTCGCCATCCAGTTCACCCGACGAGAAGTCGTTGTAGTAGCGCTCGACCAGCCACTCGTTGCCGCCGGTGGTGGGGTTGGCATCATCGTGCCCGTCGCCGGCCGCCGGCTCGGCGCCGTCACCGGTGACAGGGTCCCCCTCGTCGCCGGCGCCGTCGGCATCACCCGCACTGTCGTCACCACTGGTTGTGGAGGTCGAGCCGGGCATGGTGGAGGACGTTCGAGGCTTGGCGTTCATCGACGTCGTGGTCGCCTGCCCTTCGGAGTCCGCAGCCGAGGGATCGGTACCAATGGTTCCGTCGGGACCCGGGCTGAGGATGTTGGCCGCAGTGTCGATGTCGCCACCCAGCCCGTCGCCGAATGCCAACCGGTTGGGTCGAGGGCCGCCTCCGCCATCGGTGCCCTCGGCCGGCGTGAGATCGGCACGCACCCGGTCACCGCTGTCATCGGGAATGTTGGGGGCGGCCACCGCGATCACGGCCAGCAGACCGGCCATGACCCACGCTGCAAGTGGCCAACGGCTGGTCATCCACACCCATCGGTCCCGAGCCTCGGGTTTCAAGGACACATCAATTGCGGCGGATCCGATCGCCATCCGTCGGCGACGACCACGCTGTGCGCCGCCGAGTCGGTACCACGGGAACCGGAACGTTCTCTTGGTAGTCTCGACTCCGTGTCCGGTCCTGTCGGTGGAATGAGCTTCAAAGACCGGATCAACGCCTTCGTCGACACCGTCTCCGTCATCAACATCCTCGGGACCCTTTTCTTCGTCGTGGTGACAGTGGGAATGGGATTCGCCATCCTCAATCGATTGACCGGCGGCGAAACGTTGACCGATTCACAAAACGACGTGCGGTCCTCGGCGACAACCCCTTCCACGTCACTGCCGGAAGAGGAACGAACAGCGCAACCCGAACCGTTCTATGTGGTGGGGTCGAGGATTGTCGATCCCGACGGCAATGTCTTCTTGCCCGTCGGTGTCAATGCCGCCATCAGTGCCGTCGATTTTCCCTATGTGTTCGAGGGAGGCAACGGTGGGGTCAACAATCATCTCGACGCCGTCCAGGCCTGGAAATGGAATACGGTCCGGGCCACTCTGGACTGCTACAACGAGACGGGTTCACCACTGCAACAGGACGTCATCGACGGGATTGACGAGACGGTTCGGGAATTCACCGCCGCCGGCATCGTCATGATCCTCACCTGCCAGGACAGCACCGGCCAGAATCTGGCCCTCGACTCGCCTCTGGAGATCGAACTCCGGGAGTTCTGGGATGTCGTGGTCGGGAAGTACCGGGACAACCCCTATGTCTGGTTCAATTTTTTCAACGAACCATTCGAGGCCGCCGACCTCGAGTCCTGGCAGCTCCTCCATCAGTTCTACGTCGACCGTTTCCGGTCGGCCGGTGTCGAGAACATCATGGTGCTCGATCTCCCCATCTTCGGCCAGGGCATCGAGCTGGCGGCAACCGACGACTTCGCCGACACGTTGGGTGCGGAGTGCAACACCGTGCTCGGATGGCACGCCTGGGGTGCCATCAACGACACCGAGGCCACACCCGAGGCCTATGACGCCAACGTGCTGACGGTACTGGGCAAGGGACTGGCCGTACTGATCGGCGAGGCCGGCGTACCCGATCCGCTCGACGCCGGTACCGCCGGCAACCCGGTATGGAACGCCAGCGGGTTCTACTCGGCCATCGAGGTGGCCGAGCAACGCAACATCGGCATGCTGTGGTGGCACGGCACCGGAGACACCGTGGACGAGCTCTACTACCCGCTCACCGCCGATGCCACCGGGTTCTGGACCGCGGCCGACGGCACCAATCTGAGCATCGCCGGCGAGCGGTTCCGGCGGTTCAGCAACGCGGACCGTCCCGTCGAGGCCTTCGCCGGCGACCTGGCCGAAAGTGCCTGCCCGTCGGCCATCGGTGAGCCGCCGACCGAACCCCCGGTGGAACCGGTTGGCGGCTAGCTCTGCGGGGGATCAGATTTGATCTGGGCTCGCAGCGAATCCATCCACTGCTCGGCTTCGGCCCAGGCCCGTTCCGCCTCCCGCCGGGTTTCCGTCGATCCCTCGCCGGCGGTGGCGTAGCTGCCCAGGAACTTGACCTCGGCGTACCTGGCCTGAATGCTGCGCAGACAGTCAGCGGTCAGCTCGTCGGCGATGTGGCCCTCGAAGTCGATGACGAAGCAGTAGTTGCCGAGGCGGTCGGTCTTGATCGGCCGTGACGACAGCCGGGACATGTTGATGCTCCGGGCGGCGAACTGCTGGAGGATGGCCACCAGGGAGCCCGGGCGGTCCTCCCGCTGGGTCAGCACCACCGTGGTCTTGTCGTGTCCGGTGGCGGGGGGAACCCCGTAGGGAGCAACCAGCACGAAGCGGGTCTGGTTGCCGGGATGGTCGGCGATGTCGGTGGCCAGGATCTCCAGCCCGTACCGCTTGGCGGCCAGGGCCGGGCCGATGGCGGCCAGACCGGGGGTCTCCAGGGCCAGGACCGCAGCCTCGGCCGTGGCGTTTGCCGCCTTGACCGGTGCGTCGGGCAGCTCCTTGTGGAGGAAACGGCGACATTGGGCGCTGGCCACCGGGTGGGAGGCCACCGTCGTCACGTCGTTCAATGTGGTGCCGGGGGCTGCCATCAGATTGAGGTGGATGTCGAGCACGACCTCCCGCTGGATCAGCAACTCGTGGTCGAAGGCCAGGGCGTCGAGGGTTACATTGACCGTGCCCTCGATGGCGTTCTCGATGGCCACAAAACCGAGGTCGACTTCTCCGGTCGATGTGGCGTCCAGCACATCGACGAACTTCGGGAGCGGAACCAGCCTCATGGCCGCCAGATCGGGCTGGCTCAGCACGGCCTGTTCGGTGAAGGTGCCGGCCGGTCCGAGGTAGGCGATGGAGGGAACGTCGGATCCGGGTCCGGTGCCGGCGGGGTCGGGGGTCGTATTCACGCCATCGAGCCTACTGGGGCGGAGCACAGAGCCCGGTGCAGTTCCACGAGAGCCCCACTCCGGCCTCGATTCCCTGTGCTCGAACCACTCAGCCGCACGTCAAGTTCCTGGAGCGTTCGACCGAAGGTCGAACGTCAGGCGGGGTGCGCCGTCCCGCCGCATCTAGAGTTGGTACATGGACTCAACCGACGACCGCCTCTACTTCCGCCAGTTGCTGAGTGGACGCGATTTCGCCACCGACAACATCATCGCCCGCCAGATGGTGAACTTCGCCTATCTTATCGGCGACCGCCGGACCGGTGAGGCCGTGATTGTCGACCCGGCGTACGACGTCGACGGGCTGATCGCCGTGGCCGAAGCCGACGGCGTGACCATCACCGGTGTGCTCGGCACCCATTATCACCCCGATCATGTCGGCGGGGACATGATGGGTCACTCCATCACGGGTATCGCCGAGCTGCTGGATCGCATCGATGTTCCGGTTCACCTCCAGGCTCCCGAGGTCGACTATGTCACCAAGGTCACCGGCGTCCCCGCCGGCCAGCTTCACGGTCACGAGTCGGGTGATGTGGTGACGGTGGGTGAGGTCGAGATCGAGCTCATCGGTACTCCCGGCCATACTCCGGGCAGCCAGTGCTTCCTTGTGCGGAACCGTCTCGTCTCGGGTGACACCTTGTTCCTCGACGGCTGCGGCCGCACCGACCTACCCGGTGGTGACGCCGAGCAGCTCTACTGGTCGCTGACCGAGCGGCTGGCCAAGGTGCCGGATTCGGCTGTGTTGTTCCCCGGCCACCAGTATTCGGCCGATCCGTCACGGTCCATGGGGGAGACCCGGCAGCTGAATGTGGTCTACAAGCCGAAGTCGGTTGAGCAGTGGATGATGATGTTCGGACGGTGAACCCCGGCTCATGATCGCTGTTCTCTCACTCCTTCTGGTGGTCACATTCTTCATCGTGGCCGCCCGAGTGGCCACCGTGGCCCTCATGGGTACCGGCATGGCCACCGACTCCGCAGCCTTCCAGGCCCGCTCGGCCCTGATGGGTGTCGGTTACACGACCTCCGAGGCCGAGGACGTCATCAACCACCCGGTGCGGCGTCGCATCATCCTCTGGCTGATGACCGTCGGCAACGCCGGCATCATCACGGGCATCACCTCGCTCCTGCTGGGCTTCGTCAACGCCGATTCGGGTCAGGTGGCGGCCCGGCGGGTCCTCATGCTGGCCGGTGGCCTGGTGCTGTTGATTCTGCTGACCCGGTCCGCCTTGTTGGAACGGGCTCTCAACCGTCTGACCAAGCTGGCACTCGCCCGCTGGACCGATCTCGAGACCAGGGATCTGGCCAGCCTGCTCCGCTTCGGTCACAATTACGGCGTGATCGAGCTGGCGGCCAGGGAGGACGACTGGCTGGTCGACAGGCCCCTCGCCGAACTGCATCTCCCGGCCGAAGGCATCGTCGTTCTAGGTGTCCATCGCCGGAACGGCCCGTTCACCGGCACACCCACCGGCAAGACCGTGGTCCATGCCGGCGACATGGTCATCGCTTACGGTCGGCTCGACCATCTGCGTGATCTCGACGAACGGCACAAGGGAAGGTCCGGTGACCTGGCCCACGAGCATGCGGTGGAGGAGACGATAGGCGAAATCGGCTCGGTGCCCGACGACGAGTAACGGCCCCGGTGTCGCCGGGCGACGACTCAGTACCGGCAAACCCCGTCGGGGAAGATGGCCTCCAGCAGGGCCTGCTGGTCGGCGGTGGGGATCCATGAGCCGTAGGTGCCATCGGCGATGGCCTCGCTCACCGTTTTGAGGTCACACTTGAACACATCCCCGGTAATGGGTCCACCGGCCACGATGCGGGAGGTGGAGAAGATGGGGAATTGTTCGGTGCAGGGACCGTCGGCGCCCGCATCGAGGACGCCGGACCAGGCATCGTTTCCGCCGTGGATCAGGTCGCCGTCGGCATCGAAACAGGAGTCGACAGCCCGGGCCGGCTTGTTGCCCACCACTCCGGCCTTGGGATTGGCGGCGATGTTGGTCATCCACTCCTCGATCACCTCGAATGCCATCGGGGTCTGATCGAATCGGGGTTGGCCCTCGATGGCGTCGGTGAACCAGATGACCTGGTTCGAGGCGTCACCGTCGTGGTTCAACAGCCGCTGGCGGGTGGCGAACGACTGGTGGGAGTTGTGCATGTCCAGCTCCCGCTCCAGATAGTTGCGCCAGTCGATCATCGGGATCTCGATGGCACCCCGGTTGACCAGACCGGAGGATATGGCGGCCTCGATGGCGCCGTCGTCGGCGACCCGGCGGGGAGCCGGCGTGGCCCCACCGTCGGGGGAGAGGGCCATATTGCGGGCGCTCCACGGGTCGATCAGGTTGGGCCAGATGTCGGGCACCGGGTTCAGCCCGGCCAGATCGGCCGGACTGGGGCACAGGAAGCTGAGGAACGGGCAGCCCTCCTGAACCATGTCGGGCTCGTTCTTCCACGAACCGGCATTGGCGTTGACGTCGAGGAACTGGTCCGGGCTGATGTTGCCCTCGATCAGGGCCTGGAGCCCGTACTGTACACCGACGTTGTCCCAGGTGTTGTTGGCGAAGCCGTCGGCGTTGCGGCCGTAGACGTTGATGGCATCGGCGTAGTGGGTCCACTCCACCGCCGCCTGCTGGGCCGGGGTGATGCCATCGGCGGTGCCGAAGTTCGGGTTGAGGACCAGCGGCGAGAGACCCCGCCAGGCGTTCACACACTCCGAGGCCCCGGGCGGGAACCCGGGTGGCATGGCCGGGCCGAAGTTGTTGTCCTGGTCGTTCCAGGCGGCCATGCCCTCGAGCCAGGTCCGGTTTTCCCAGTTGGCCCAGGTCGGATCGCCGGCCAGCACCGTGAAGTCCATCCACCGCTCCAGCAGTTCGCAATCGCCGATGTGAATGGTCTGGGTGATCATGTCGGGATACGAGTACTGGGGGACACCGGCATCGATCAGGCCGGGATGGTTCTGGGCGTAGACATACTGCTGGATGCCGCCGCCGGAGCCGCCGACCCCGACGGTGTAGTCGGGTGTGCCGTAGGCGCTGACGAACCGGTCCTTGACCATGATGGCGGTCTCGCCCCCGAGCACGAGGTTGTAGTGGGTACCGGTCTTGGTGCCGGTGGAGTAGGCCACGGCGTAGCCCAGTCCCAGGCCGTGGTCGTAGAGCATGCGGCTGCGGCTGGGGTCACCCTGGTAGTGGCCGATGGCCACGCCGCCCTGGAAGTAGTAGATGAGCCGCTTGTTCCAGGCCGACAGGTCGGGGCGGTCGACGTCCTGGCTGTCGGGCGACAGCATGGCCACGGAGTAGATGAAGCGATTGATGGTGCCCCGTTCCCAGCGCACGATGTAGTCGACGGTGTCGCCGTCCATGGTCGTGGTGGTGGCCATGTCGGCCGGGCGGGGGGCGTCGGGATCGTAGTCGACCCACGCGCCGGCCGTGGTCCGGTACTTGAACGAGACACCGGTTGTCATCGAGCAGTCGTCGTCCACCGGCCCGTCGAGTTCGGCGTTGTCGTAGTCGCTCTCCACTGCGCAGAAGAACGGGTCCTGCTGGGGGCCGGAGAAGATGGGGCCGGTGATGGGGTGGTTGATCAGGGTGACCGAGGCCCGGGCCGGGTTTCCTCTGGCAGCTCGACGGTTGACCATGACGTTCACCTCGTTCGGGCCCAGGTCGAGGCCGTCGACCACACCCTCCAGCACGCCGGTGCCGATCTCCGAGAAGTGGTCGGTCTGATCCTCGCCGTTGACGAGTACCGCGAGCTTGTCGGCCAGGCCGGGGGGAACGTTCAGGCGGAGGCGGGCATCGTCGCCCGACACCTGGTCGGCAGGGCTGGAGGTGACCTCGATGTCGATGGAAGCCGGTGCCGGGCGGTCAGCTGACCGGCCCGATGACCGGGCCGCCGCCGGTGAGACGAGCACCGCCGGAACCAGCAATGCCAGCGCCGCAGCCAAAGTGAAAACACGTCGTCGAACCATCGATGATCCCCCTTCGATGCTCCCGCCGTCCCCACCTTAGGCGCTCGTTCGACGATCGATCGAACCGAGACCCTCCCAAACTTTGAGCCTTCAGCGACCCGCAAACGGGTCGTGCAGGGCTCAAAGTTGGGATGGTGGGTGGGGGTGGAGGGGGATATCGGGGTGGGGTGGCGGTTCAGCCGAGCACGGTGTTGGCGGCGTCGGGGTCGACGGGGCGACGTCGGCTGAAAGTGGCCAGATCGATGGCCAGCCCGGTGTGGGGCCCGGTCACCACCAGGGGTTCGGTGTCGTGATCGTGACCGGCCTCGACCGCCGTGATCAGTTCGGCCATGACGTGGCCGGCGATACCGGCGTTCTTGAACTGGTTGCCACTGGAACCGCAGGCCATGTAGAACCCGTCGAGGCTGGACCGGTCGTAGAGCGGGGTCCAGTCCTCCGACGCGTCGTACAGGGCCACCAGCCCCCGCTTGGAGCGGGGAATGCCGAGGTCGGGGAAGCGGCGGGCCGTTCTCATCATCGACAGTTGGAACTCGTCCTCGGTGAGGGTCTCGTCGAACACGTCGGGGTCCTCCACCCACTCCAGCTCGTCGCACTCCGGCTCGGTGCTGCCGACCAGGATGTTGTCGCCCCGCTCCGGCCGGTAGTACACGCCGATATCGAGATCGCCGACCATGAACCCCGTGGTGTTGTCGAAGCCGGCCGGTGCGGGGCCGATATAGACCTCCCTGCGCAGGGGTCGACCTCGCCGCGCCATGTCGTCGGTGACACCGGCCAGGTGGTTGATCCGCAGCGAATGGGGACCGGCCACATTGACCACGATCGGGGCTTGGATGCCGGTCCCGTCGGCCAGGCGCACCCCGGTCACCCGGCCTCGACCCTTGGCGTTCCCGGCCGGCCCGCCATCGGCGCGCTCGATGGCCACCACCTCGGTGTGATAACGGAACCGGGCCCCTGATGCGGCGGCTGCCGTGGCCAGGTTCTGGGCCGCCAGTTGGGGATCGGACACATACCCCGCCTGGTCCATGATCAGAACCTGGTCGAAGGCCTGCGCCGGCTCTCCCCAGAACGGATTGTCGGTGTCGTCCAGCCGGGCCGGGGGTCCGAACCGGTGGACGTCCACCGTCATCGGCCAGCCGTCGACCTCGGATGCCGGACGTAGCTCATAGGGGATGCCCAAGGTGTCGAAATGGCGGACGTAGGGCGGCCTGGGTTCGGTGCTGTCGAGGAACATGACCACGGGAACCGACACATAGTCGGCCAGCGACTCGTGACTCACCGTGGCGGCGGCGACGTGGTTGTCCCAGTCCAGCCAGTAGTGCAGACCCTCCCACGACATGGCCACACTGGCCTCGGTCGAATAGTGGAACCGGACCACGGCGCTGGAGCTGCTGGTCGAGCCGTAGCCGGCGGCCGGGAGCTTGTCGACCACGGTTACCCTCAGGCCCCGCCTGGCCAGCTCGTAGGCCACCGAACTACCGATGACGCCGGCACCGATGATCACGGCGTCGGCGACTGCTCCACCATCGGAGTCGGAGTTCATCTGGGCATACTAAGTCCGGGACCACGCGTTTGCAGCCTCGGCTGTCGTCATGACACGTCAGCCAAGGAGTGCACAAATGTCCCCGTCGCCGTCACCTGGCCACGGATGGGAGCCGGCCCATCACCGTCGCCATCGTCTCGTCGTTCGCCCCGACCAGTTGGCCGAGGTCGGGCACCGGTTCTCGCAGGCGGCTCGGGTGGTGAGAACGTCGTGTCGGCGGCTCCGAGCAGCGACATCGGTGGCGGGCCTGAACCCGGCCGATCCCGGTGTGGCCGGTCTCGGGCGGGGCGCCGGGCCGGCAGTTGAGGCCATCGAGGAGCTGTTGGCCGGGGGCCGATGGCTCGAGCAGCTGGCGAGCGAGCTGGCTGCGACCGCAGCGGCGACGTCGCAGGCCGACGGCGGGATATGGAGCGGGCCCGGCCTCCCGGTGGCGGATCAAGTGAGGCTTCTCTCATCCCAACCCGGTAGCCGCGTTCCCGGCCCGGGGACAATCGATCGGGTGGCCGGTGAGCTGTCGGTCGCCGCGGCCCGAATCCTGCTGGCGGGGTTCGAGATGGTCAACCACGGCTGGGGCGTCCGACATGGTCGGTGGACGGGGGTCGCCCGCGCTCCGAGGTCGGCCCGGCCCCCGACGGCCTCGGATCGGGCCTACCGGCGGCGAACCATCGGGTGGTTGGGACCCGGTCGATCCCCCGGCCCTCCCGCGGACCGAACCCTACCGCCGAGGGCTCAGCGGATCCGGGGTGTCCGGGCTGTGGCGCGGGCCCTGGATCTGACCGCCGACGGACACCGGATCCGGGCCGACGAGATCGGGTTGATCGAACACGGAGACGGGGTCTACACCGTGGTACTTCCCGGGGTCACCGACCTGTCCCGACCGTCGACGGGGTGGAATCAGGACCATCGAAGTGTCCGGGATCTGGACATGGCCGCTCTCGACTCGGCCCGATCCTCGGCGATGATCGACAACCGGTACGCCGGCGCGGTGGCCGACGGTCTGGATCGAGCGGGGGTGAAGCCCGGGGCCCGGTTGACCGTGGTCGGTCACAGCTACGGAGCCGACACCGCCCTGGACCTGGCCGCCGACCGACGATTCAACGGCCTGCGGTATCGGGTCGAGTATGTGGTTGCCGCCGGCTACTACTCCCAGCCTCAACTGCGCCACGTGCCCCCGTCTACCGATGTGCTCGTTCTCCAGAACCGACGGGACGTCGTCATCGAGGCCGAGCGTCTGGCGCGGTGGGCCGTGGCGCCGATGGAGTCCTTGGCCGCCACCGTCATGGGCACGGCGGCAGCCGGGACCGGAACTCGGAGCGGGGTCACGGTCGTCGGCTTCAACGGTGGCAGTAGGGGAGCGGGTCATCATCCCGAGAACTACCGCCGTTGGGTACAGCGTCTGGGTTCACGACCGTCACCGGGCATCGCCGGCACCGGCTCGACGGGCTCGATGGAGGAGGTGGACCGATTCCTGACGGGGGTCGGGGCCGGTCCCTGGGGTCGCGGCGGTCGGCTCGACGCCGTCAATGTGTCGGTGCCGACCTGAATGGAATTTCGCCCGGTGCCGTCAACCTGGTACAAAAACACCTGTGACCGCTATCGAGGATCCACCGACTTCCCCGCCCGGCTTCGAAGAGGCGTGCGCCATGGTGTGCGCCCCCGGCACCCTGTTCGAGATCATCGAGACCGAGGTGGGCGGAGTGCCGACCAAGGTGTTCGCCGGAGCACCGCCGAGCCTGCGGACCCTCTACGACCTGGCGGCGGCCCGCAACGACGACTACATCGTCTACGAGGACGATCGCTGGACCATGACCGAGGTCCTGAATCTGGCCGGCAGGATCGGCTCCGCCCTCTTTCGCGACCACGGGGTGGTCAAGGGTGACCGGGTTGCCATCGCCATGCGGAACCGGCCGGAATGGGTGGCGGCGTTTGTGGCCATCACCTCGATCGGTGCAGTGGCCGTGCCCCTCAACGCCTGGTGGCAGGGCGATGAGATGGCGTTCGCTCTGGAGGACTCCGGGTCCAAGGTGGTGCTCCTCGATGGTGAGCGGCTACGGAGGTTGCAGGCCCACGAGGGGGGCCCGCCCGAGATCGAGCTGGTGCTGGTTGCGGCCGATGCCGAGGGCGACACCGACGGCATCCCCCTATTGGGTGACGAACTGGTGGAACAGGCCACCATGCCCGAGGTCGAGATCGATCCCGACGACGATGTGACCATCCTCTACACCTCCGGGACGACCGGCCATCCCAAGGGGGCGGTCAGCACCCATCGGGCAGTGCTGAACTCGCTGATGGGTTTTGCCGCCCGCCAGGCGGTCAACGCCCTGCGGGAACCGGGGTCGGTGGTGCCGCAGACGCCGGTCATCATGCTGCCGGTGCCATTGTTCCATGTCACCGGCCTGATCCCAATCCTGCTCGGCTCGTTCGTGAGCGGGGCCCGCCTGGTCATGACCCACCGGTGGGATCCCGATCGGGCGCTGGAACTGATCGAGCGGGAACGGGTCACCACCTTCATCGGCGTTCCGACCATGAGTTGGGACCTGTTGGAGGCTTCGACATTCGACCAACGCGATGTGTCCAGCCTGGTCTCGGTCGGTGGTGGCGGCTCTCCCATGCCTCCCAAATTGGTGGAGCGAATCGATCGCTCGTTCCCCAACGCCGCGCCCGGCCTTGGCTACGGAATGACCGAGACCAATGCCCTCGGGCCTCAGAACTCGGGCCAGGATTTCGTCGACAATCCAACCTCGACCGGGCGGGCCATCCCCATCATGGACCTTCGAGTGACCGATAGTGACGGCCGGGTCTTGGATCCAAACGAAACCGGGGAGATTTGGTTCCGTGGTCCGAACCTGATTCGGGGTTATTGGAATCAACCGGAGGCCACGGCGGCGACCATCGCCGATGGCTGGCTGCGCTCGGGCGACATCGGTCGCATTGACGAGAACGGGTTTGTCTATGTGAGTGATCGGGCGAAAGACATGGTTCTTCGAGGTGGCGAGAATGTTTATTGTGCCGAAGTCGAGGCGGTCATGTATCACCATCCGGCGGTCTACGAGGCTGCGGTTTTCGGCGTTCCCGATGAACGCCTTGGGGAGCAGGTGGCGGCCGTGGTCATGACCAAGCCCGACGTGCAACTCACCGACGACGAACTGCGCCGGTTCCTCGGCGAACACCTGGCCTGGTTCAAGGTGCCGACCCGAATGCGAATGGTGGACGAGCCCCTACCCCGCAACGCCTCGGGCAAGATCCTCAAGCGATCCTTGCCGACACTCCTGGAGCAGAGCGGCTGATCGAGTGCCGGACGGTGCCACGGCCTCAACCCCGGTCGCGGTTTGAAGGGGTTTTGACCGGCTATCAACGGTGGTGGCGCCGACAGGTTCGAGCGTTGACGCGCCGAGCCCGACTGCCGTGCTGGACGGGTCTGGTGCGCAGGCACCAGTAGTCCCGTTCCGGTGTGGTGGGTCGGTGTACGGGTTCGCTGGTGCCGAAGAGGCGTCGGGCCATTCGCAACAGACCGGACAATGCCCGCGCCGGCCGGCGCGGCCGTACGACCTTGGATCGAGATGATGTCGAGGTGTTTCCGGTCGATGGATTCAGTGCCAACGGAACAGTCTCCAAGCGGCGACTACGGCGGATGCGGCCCAGATGATGAGGACCAGCCACGGGATCGTACCAGGGCTGTCAAACAGCGTAGGAGCAAGCTGATGACGTAACAAGTTCACCAAGGATGTTGAAGGTAAAGACTTGGCAAGGATTTGCAGCCATTGGGGTAAAACGCCCAGGTCAAAGACCAACCCACTGAGCAAGAGAAGCACGATGTAGAGAGCGTTGGCCACCGCCAATGAGGTCAAGCCGTCGATGACGCTGGAGAGGGCAAGACCGAGGGCGAGAAAGACAACCAGACCAAGACCCACGAGCGGAATTGAGGCCCAATGGAAACCCGGTCTCCAGCCCAGGGCAAGGGCGACAAGCACGATCAGGCCCAGCTGAACGATGAGTAGTAAGGCGGTGCCGATCAGCTTGGCACCGATGAACTCGCCGACCCGTAGCGGGGTGACGGCATAGCGCTTGATGGCACCGAAGCTCCGATCGAAACCGAATGCTATGGCGGTGCGGACGAAGGCCACCGACAGCAGGGCGAGCACCATGACGCCGGGAGCGACGAAGTCGACGGGGTCGCCCTTGTCGGCGTCGACGGTGGGGACCACATCGAGCAGGGAGAAGAAGACCAGGAATATCAGTGGGAGGGCAACGGTCAGCAACAGTTGCTCGCCGTCCCGGGCCGCCACTCGAAGGTCGGCCTTGATCACGGCGAGGACACGCTCGAAGCTCATTCCGTACTCGATCCTCCGGTCGTACTCGGTCCCTCGATGGTGGATGAATCGGTGGGGGCGGGCGAGGATGTCGACTCGGGCAGCGGGGGCGAATCCACCAACCCGGTCGGGTCGGTCGGGTTGGTGAGGGTGCGGAAGGTCTCGGCCAGACTCCGACGCCCGGCCTCCACCCCGGTGAACGGCACATCGTACTCGGCCAGCAGGGCGGTGATCCCGGCAACGTTGTTCGGCGACGGTTCGATGGTGAACCGGATCCGACCGTCACCGAGATCGTTGACAGGGGCCCGTGCCGCCTCGGCCAGCCGATCGATGTCGATGGCCGGCGTCGGGCCGGATTCGGCGACGCGCACGGTGATGGTGTTGTCGGCACGGGTCAGTTCGTTGAGGGTGCCGTGGCCCACTACCGTGCCCTGGTGGAGGATGACCACTCGATCGGCCACGGTTTCGGCATCGTCGAATCGATGGGTGGTGATCAGGACCCCGCTCCCGGCTCGAGCTCGGGCCTCGATGGTGGCCAGAATGCGGTCCCGTCCGGCTTGGTCCACGGCTGTGGTCGGCTCGTCGAGCAGCAGCAACTCGGATCCGCCGGCCAGGGCTATGGCCAGCGACAGCCGCTGCTGCTCTCCTCCCGACAGCCGGCGCCAACGGCGTCGGGCCAGCGACTCCAGGCCGGTGGCCTCGAGGAGCCGTCCCGGTTCGTGGCCGGAGCCGTAGAGGCGGGCGAAGAGGGTGACGGCGTCGATCACGGTGAGGCCCATGGGCAGGCCATAGCTCTGGGGCATGACGCCCCACCGGTGGGCGATGTCGGCCCGGTGAGTGTGAGGGTCGTGGCCGAAGACGGTGATTGATCCGGAATCGGGCCGGCGGTAACCCTCGATGGCCTCCAACAACGTTGTCTTGCCGGCACCGTTGGGGCCGAGCAGAGCCACCACCTCGCCCCGTTGTACCGTCAACGAGACGCCGTTCAGGGCCACGGTGTCGGGGTAGCGGACGACGACCTGGCCGGCATTGACGATGGTGGTCCCGGGAATCGGGTGCGGAGGCGATGAAGAGTGCGGCCGGGCCGGAGTCACTCCAGCCAAGGTAGCGACCGCCGGCTCCGATGGCCCACCCGCCGCAGGCGATCGGAGCCGGCCGGCCGCTTTGCCCGCCGCAAGGAGGATACTGCGCTCAGAACGACGCCCCGGCGGCCCGCAGGCGCCGGGCCAGATGCCGCCATTCGAAACTGCAGTACGGCGGGAAGGTCCCGATGAGGGAGGAATCGGGACCGGGAGAGCCCGGGACGGGGGGATGACCGGCGGCCCAGGCTCGAATGCGGGATTCCAGGTCTTCCAGTTCTCCGATGGTGCGATGCATCCATGCCGCATGGCTCTCGAGCCGCCCGGCCAGCGAGCGAAGCTGCTGGGTCTGCTGCCAGACCGTCGATCGGCGGGCCTCCACCCGATCCCTGGTCTCGGTGGCCCGTTTGCCGACCCACTCGATCTCGGCCAGGCGACGGTAGGCGAAGTCATAGGCCTGGTCGATGCGGTCGGCCTCTCGTCGGTAGAGCCGAGCCAGTTCGTCCACCGCCGTCGGATCACCGATCGGGTTGGTCATGATCCGGGATCACTCAGCTGTCGGCCTGAACCAGGGCCTGTCTGCGTCGTGTGACCTCGGCCCCTGCCTCGGCCAGCGCCACATTGAGCTTGTCGAGGGCGGGCTTGAACTCGGCGTTCCAGGCGGTCAGGAACCGTTGGGCCGAAGCCCCCTCCCAGCCGGGGCCGATGGTGTCGGTGGTGATGCGGTTCAGATCTGCCATGAGGGTCTGGACATTGACCCCCGCCTTGCCGAACTGATCCGACAGGTTCTGCATCTGGGCCATGTCGCCGGCGATCTTGGGTGCACTCATGGTTCCGTCCTATTCGTGGGTTGCAGTCGATGTTGTGCTCGGTACAACCCCGAACCTGCTCGAACGTGACGCAGAACCGGGAAGAAAACCGGTTGAGGATCGGTGGCGCTACAGGATCTGGGACAGGAAGAGCTTGGTCCGGTCTTCCTGGGGGTTGGTGAAGAAGTGCTCGGGGGTACCGACCTCCACCACCTCCCCGTCGGCCATGAACACGACCCGGTCGGCCACCTCCCGGGCAAAGCCCATCTCGTGGGTGACGCAGATCATGGTCATGCCCTCCTCGGCCAGATCCTTCATGGTGTCCAGCACCTCTTTGATCATCTCAGGATCGAGAGCCGACGTGGGTTCGTCGAACAGAATGACCTTGGGGTTCATGGCCAGCGATCGGGCGATGGCCACCCGCTGTTGCTGACCGCCCGACAGCTGACCCGGATACTTGCGGGCCTGCTCCGGGATCTTGACCCGCTCCAGCAGCTTCATGGCGCTGGCCTCGGCCTCGGCCTTGGGGATGCGACGCACCTGGCGGGGGGCCAGGGTGATGTTGTCGAGCACGGTCAGATGGGGGAACAGGTTGAAGCTCTGGAACACCATGCCGGTCTCGCGACGGATCTCCTGGATGTTCCGCACATCATCGGACAGCTCCACGCCGTCGACCACGATGCGACCCCGGTCGTGCTTCTCCAGCCGGTTGATACAGCGAATGAGCGTGGACTTGCCGGAACCGGAAGGCCCGATGACGACCACAACCTCCCGCTTGCCCACCAGCATGTCGATGTTCTTCAGCGCGGCGAAGTCACCGAAGTACTTGTCGACGCCGGCGACCTCGATCATGACCTCACGATCGCCGATGTTGGTTGCGTCGGCGTCGACCTGAATGGTTTGATTGCTCATCGTTGTCCTGACTCCTGGTCCGGCGACGTTAAGGGTGCTCGATAGCTCATCGCTGTCCGACTGCGAGTCGGCGCTCGAGCCGCTGTGATTCTCTCGACATGCTGTAGGCCACGGCCCAGAAGCCGAAGCCGACGAAGACCAACGTTTCGGCGATACCGAAACCACGGAACTCCTCCTGGCCGTGGACAAGCGTCCTGACCCGCAGGAACTCGGGGATGGTGATGATCAGCAGCAGCGTCGTGTCCTTGAACAGCGAGATGAACTGGCCGACCATGGCCGGGATGACGGCCCGTAATGCCTGGGGAAGCACGATCAGGCGCATGATCTTCGGTGCCCCCAGGCCAAGCGCCTGACCGGCCTCGGTCTGCCCTTTGTCCACCGCCTGCAGGCCACCACGGATGATCTCGGCGATGTAGGCGCCGGAGAACAGGGTGATGGCGGCGATGGCCCTGGTGATCAGCGACATCGGGTTGTCCGTGTTGAGGAAGAACCCGAGGAAGAACTGCGCGGCCAGGAGGAAGGTGATGAGTGGCGCACCACGGAAGAACTCGATGTAGGCCACCGAGATGAACCGAACCGCAGGCAGCGTCGACCGTCGTCCCATGGCCAGCATCACGCCGAGAGGGAAGGCCAGCACGATGGCGGCGGCGGCCACGATCAGGTTTATGTGGAGCCCGCCCCACTCCCGCCAGTCGATGCCTTCGAGTCCGATGGCTTGAGCCACCAGGTAGGCGACAACTCCGGCGACGGTCACCAATCCGACCCGGGAGGCGTCGACACGATCACCCCGGAAGCCGAGATAGAGACCGTAGAGACCGACGAGAACGGCGACGACGGCAAACCATCCCGGCCGAAGCACCAAGGTGCCGACCCCGATCACGGCGGCGACGATGCCGAGCGGGAGCCCGGCCGAATCCGGCAGCCGGCCTGCCAGCCATGACATTGCCGGTGCCAGCGCCAGGGTGATGAAAAACCAGGCCCAACCACCGGTACCGGACATGACCTGGAAACCGGCGACGGCCAGCAGTCCGGTGATCGTCCAACCCAGGAGTCGAAGGTCGGCCGGAACCCTGCCACCGATGAACCAGCCGGCAACACCGGCCACGACGACACCCGCCGTCAGTAGCCACGGTCCGATGGTGCCGGTGAAGAACAGCAGCACCACCACGAACAGGATGATCGACCAGTAGCTGGACAGCAAGGTCCTCCATCCGGTGGGGGTGAACGGCTCTCCGGTTTCCTCGGCCCTACTCAGGGCGGCCGATCGGAGTAGTCCCAGGGCCAGGCCAAGCGCCCCGGTCACGAGCACCAGCTGGGTCGAGGTCCGCCACAGCTCGTCGCGGGGGTAGGTGCCGACCATGAACAACTCGAGGTTCGAATCGACCGGTTCCCATCGCCCGGTGACGAAGACGAACCGCAGGAAACGGTAGGCGATGAACAGGAAGATCGGGGTCATGATGACCGTGATGGCGGTGTTCAACCGCGAGTTGAACAGGTTGGCCTTGGCCCAATCACCCGGGCTCAGGTTCTTCGACGGCGGAGCCGTGGCGGGTTCGTTCTCCATGATGGCCTGTTCGATGGCCACCGCGTCGACACTTCGGAAGCTTGAATCGGTCATTCAGCTCACCTCCCCGCCAGTTGGAATCGTCGGTTCACGACGTTGAGTATCACCGACCAGAACAGTGAAAACAGCAGATAGATCGACATCAGGATGACCAGCATCTGCACCGCCGGCTTGCCGTTACCGATGGCGGTTTGCGTCAGAGCCGTGATGTCGGCGTAGGCCACCGCAGTGGCAAGTGACGTGTTCTTGGTCAGGTTCAGGAACTGGTTGATCAGAGCCGGTATGGCTATGCGCATTGCCTGGGGCAGGATCACGAACCGGTAGCGCTGGAAGCCCGACAGGGCCAGGGCGTTGGCCGCTTCGGACTGTCCGTTCGGCACGGCCAGGATCGAGCCTCGGATGATCTCGGCAATATGACTTGCCGTGTAGAGGGCGAGGGCGGCGGTGAGAGCCAGGTAGCCGGAGTTGGTGGCAAACCCGCCTTCGATGACCCTGCCACTCTCCGATACCGCAGGCCAGGACATCCCGAAGGGTCGTCCCGTCACGAAGTAGGCGACCACGCCGATGCCGACCAGAGTGAGGAACGACAGGATCACGCGGTGGTGAGGCTGACCGGTTCGGATGTTGACCCTGGTCCGCCAGATCCAGACGACGACGGCGGCGACGAGCCCGATCAGCAGGAGCAGCCAGAACAGGTTGAGACTGCCTCGACCGGTGTTCATGAACGACGGTATGCCCCAGCGGTCGTTGGACAGAATGGCGAAGTTGTTGTCGCTTCCCGGCAGTTTCCATTCCCACGGTGGGCTGGTGGGATTCATGGCCGGAAACGGCCCGAACGTGAAGACGGCGAACCCGAAGAAGATGATGATGACCAGTGGCGGGATGTTGCGGATGACCTCCACGTAGAGTGCCGACAGCTTGGCCACCAACCAGTTCGAGGACAGGCGGCCGATGCCGACCAGGGTCCCGATGATCATGGCGAAGAAGATGCCGACCATGGCCGACAGGGCCGTGTTGCGCACGCCGACCATGATCATGTCGGGCCAGATCGAACTCCGGGGATCGAAGTTGGCGTCCCGGATGCTGAAGTTGGTCGGCTGGCTGAGGAAATCGAAGTCGGTGCTGATGTTCTGGGCGTTGAGGTTGTTGATCAGATTGCCGATCAACCACCGCAACAGGAGAACCACCGCCACCACCGCCACGACCTGGCCGACGATGCGAAGTACCCTCTCGTCGCGCCACAGGGGTGGCCGCGCCTGCGAATTGGCGTTCTGTATCGTTGCCACCTAGTTCTACCCCCTACGTCTTTCCTAAGTGTGTACCATTGCCGCCGCCGTTGTCGACTGGAAACCCCGGAGGGGCCGGCGGCTGAACCGCCGGCCCCTCCGGTTGCGTGCGTCTGACCGTTCCCCGATCAGCGGTCGGTCTTAGCGATACGGCGGTACGTACATCAGGCCGCCATTGGTCCACAGGTCATTGGGCGAGCCCGAGAGCTGGATACCGATGGGGGTGATGTTGCGCTCGTAGATTTCCTGGTAATTGCCGACCTGGCTGACCACCTGGACTGCGAAGTCAGGAGGTAGACCGATGCCGGGATCGAACCCGTCGGCACCGACGAAGTTCAAGATGTTGGGATCGTCGCCGGAGTAGCTGGCGATGCTGGATGAGTCGAGACCGAATTCCCAGGCCTGAACCGTGGACATGACCGCCCAGTTGACGACCTGGGCCCATTCGGTGTCACCGTCGGTGACGGCCGGGCCGAGCGGCTCCTTGGAGATGACCTCGGCCATGATGAACTGCTCCTCGCCACCCTCGGATTCGATGGAGGACTTGAACGCGGCCAGCTGGGAGACATCGGAGGTCCAGGCCTCGCACTGACCCTCTTCGTAGGCCGGACGGAGCTGGGTGTTCTCGGCGAATACCGCCGGCGTGAAGGGAATGCCTCGGGAGTTGAACACCGAGTTCAGGTTCAGCTCCGTGGTGGTGCCGGACTGCACGCAGACGGTGGCGTCGGCCAGGTCTTCCAACGTGGTGAAGCCGGTGCTGGCCGGGACCATCATGCCCTGACCGTCATAGAAGGTGGTGAACAGGAAGTTCGCACCCTCACCACCGTCCCGGGTGGCGGTCCAAGTGGTGTTGCGAATCAACACGTCGATCTCGCCCGACTGGAGGGCCGTGAACCGGGCCTCCGCCGTGAGCGGCACGATCTCGATCGCTTCGGAGTCGCCGAGCACGGCGGCGGCCACAACCCGACAGAAGTCGATATCGAACCCGCTGTAGGCGCCGGACGCGTCGACGATGCCGAAGCCGGGAAGGGCCTCGTTGCCACCGCAGATCAGCGTGCCTCGCTCCTGAACGGCGGCCAGGGTGCCACCACCCTGAGTGAGTTCGACGTCACCCGACGATTCCTCGTCGCCGGTGTCGTCGGTTTCCTCGGTGCCGTCGTCCCCCCCGTCGTCACCGTCATCATCGCTGCCACAGGCCGAGGCGACCAATGTGAGAGCGAGTAGCAACGACAACAGGCCGAGCAATCTCTTGAGCTGCATGTTGTAGGAATCCTCTCCCCTAGACTCTCCACCCGTGTCGGTGGATCTTGCGGCTTCCCGCCAGGCGGGATGGCTGGGCAATAGCATAGCCTTTCCGGTGTGACGACTCTGTCTCGATCCTGTGTTTTCCTACTTCGTACTTGTCCAAGCGGCCTGTAGTACGTTCGACCTATGGACACCGTGATTCCTCTGGTGGTGTGGTCGGACTTCCTCTGACCCTGGTGTTACGTCGGGACCGTGCGTCTCGACGAGCTGCAACGGCGAATGGGCGAGAGGATCACCCTGGAGTGGCGCTCCTTCCTGCTTCGCGTCGAGCCGAAGACCACCGATCGGGACAGCTTTGTCGACTACACCCGGTCATGGCTACGGCCGGCCGAGCTGGAACCCGAGGCCCGATTCACGGTGTGGGCATCGGATTCGCCGCCGCCCAGCTCCAGCCTGCCGGCCCAGGTGGCGTACAAGACCATGGAACTGCTGCACCCCGAGGCGGTTCACGACTACCACCGGGCCCTGCTCACCGCCTACTTCACCGACAATCGTGATATCTCGGCCTGGGGGGTTCTGACCGCCGTCGCCACCGAGGTCGGAGTTGATGGTGGTGGTTTCGCCGCCGGGCTGGACGAGCACAACCAGGCCATGACCCGACTGGTCATCGACGACCACAACGCCGCCATCGAAGATGGCATCACGGCCGTGCCCACCGTGGTCATCAACGGACTGATGCCGGTGCCCGGGGCCCAGGAGGTCGATGCCTACCAGAGGTGGATCGAACGCATCGCCGCCATCCGATCCTCGGACTGACGGCCGACCCCGCCGGGTGCCCGGGCTGTCGGGCCCCTCTCAGCTGTCGGATCGATGTCGACGGCGGCCGCTCGGCAGTAGTCGCCGTCCCTGGCGGAGCAGGGACTCCACCGGATGATCGGGCTGGTCGCCGCGGGCCGCCGACTCGGTGGTGATGACCACCTGACGGCTGACCCGTTGTGCGGTCTGCGAATGCACCAGTCTGGCGGTGACGACGCCGAGGCCGGCGGTCACCGGTAGAGCCACCAGGGCCAGAGGGGTGGCCACCACGGCGGCCAAGCCGACCAGGGTCGATCCGGCCACGGCCACCGCCGATCCGCCGGCCACGGCTTCCAGCCGCTTGTTGCTGATGTCGGCGGCCACACAGAGGGCGTGGACATCGTCGACCGAGGCGGCCGAGGCCCGCACCGAGCGGACCTCGCTGAGGCCACCCATGCCCTGCATGCGTCGCATGCCGGCACCCACCGCGGCCAGGGCGCCGTGGCGACGGGTGGCGGTGATCACACCGGCCCCGTCCTCGTGGACGGCAAGACCGTGGGTCACCTCCAACCACCGTCGTACCGCCTGGCGGGCCTCGGTCTCGTGGCGGTCGGTCTGGCAATGGGCCCACACCTGGCGGGGACCGACCAGGCGGTCGATGAGGGAGCCGGGCGGGGTCACGCCGGACCGGGTCTCGGCCATGGCGATGGCCACCGCCGGTCGGGACATGCCCACCTCATCGGCGATCTCGGCCAGATCGCGACCGGTCAGGGTCTCGTCGGCGGGAACCCGTTCATGTGACAGCTCGGCGGCTCGACGGAGGATGACGGTCACGTCGTCCCGGGCGAAGCCGACCGGTGCCGGTCGGCTTCGGTCGGAGTAGGCGGTCATCGCCCTACCAATACTATGAGCAACTGCAGGCGGGCGGTAGTCGGATCGGGCCGGAGCGAGGGCGCGACGATGACCAGGTGGACACCTAGGTGATGGTCGCCGGTACCGGAACGGCCTGGAACTGGGCCTGATACAGCGTGGCGTAGGCCCCGCCTCGGGCCAGCAGGCCGTCGTGGTTGCCCTGCTCCACGATTCGGCCCGAGTCCATGACCAGGATGAGATCGGCGTCGCGAATCGTCGACAACCGGTGAGCGATGACGAAGCTGGTCCGCTCGGTTCGGAGGGCGGCCATGGCCTGCTGGACAAGGGCCTCGGTTCGGGTGTCGACCGAGCTGGTGGCCTCGTCCAGGATCAGCAGCTCGGGATCGGCCAGGAAGGCCCGGGCGATGGTGATCAACTGTTTCTCCCCGGCACTGAGGGTGGTGCCCTCGTCATCGACGACGGTGTCGTAGCCTTCGGGCAGGCTACGCACGAAGCGGTCGACGTAGGTGGCCCTGGCTGCGGCCACGATCTCGTCATGGGTGGCCTCGGGGCGGCCGTAGGCGATGTTGGCCCCGATCGTGCCTTCGAAAAGCCAGGTGTCCTGGAGCACCATGCCCACTCGGGATCGCAGATCGTGGCGGGCCATGGTGGCGATGTCGACCCCATCGAGGGTGATGCGGCCGGCATCGAGGTCGTAGAACCGCATGATGAGATTGACCAGCGTGGTCTTGCCCGCACCGGTGGGGCCGACGATGGCCACCGTCTGACCGGGCTCGACCGTCAGCGAGAGATCCTCGATCAGTGGCTGTTCAGGCTCGTAGCGAAAGTAGACATGCTCGAACTCGACCCGACCGTCGGCCCGATCGGGATCGACGTCATAGTCGGGATCCGGCGGCTCGGTTTCGGCATCGAGCAGCTCGAACACCCGCTCGGCCGACGCCACTCCCGACTGGAGCAGGTTGACCATCGATGCCAGCTGACTGATGGGATGCCCGAACTGGCGGGAGTACTGGATGAAGGCCTGGACATCACCCAGTGTCATCGTGCCGCTGGCGATGCGCAGACCGCCGATCACGGCGATGATCACGTAGTTCAGGTTCCCGATGAAGACCATGATGGGCATGATCAGGCTGGACAGGAACTGGGCCTGGTCGCTGGCCCGGAACAGCCGCTCGTTCTGCTCGTCGAAGGTGGCCTGCATGTGTCGTTGCCGGCCGAAGACCTTGGTGAGGGCGTGGCCGGTGTAGGCCTCCTCGATCTGAGCATTGAGGGTCCCCGTGGTTCGCCACTGATCGATGAACTTGGTGCGACTTCGGCGCATGACCTGACCGGCGACGACCATGGTGATGGGCACGGTGACCAGGGCCACCAGGGCCAGCAGGGGTGAGATCACGAACATCATGATCACCACCGCCACCACCGTCAGCAGCGACCTCAACACCTGGGTCATGGTCTGCTGCAGGGTCTGGGCGATGTTGTCCATGTCGTTGGTGACCCTACTCAGCAGCTCGCCACGGGGTTGACGGTCGAAATAGCGAAGTGGAAGCCGGTTGAGCCTGGCCTCAACATCGTTCCGCATGTCGGCCACGGCCAGCTGGATGGCGTCGTTGAGCAGGAAACCCTGGACGAACCCGAGGAACGCCGACACGCCGTAGAGCCCGAGAGCCAGGGCCAGCACCTGGGCCAGCCGGTCGAAGTCGAGCCCGGTCCCCGTGCCTGCCTCGTCGCCGACACCTCCTATCACACCGTCGAAGATCACATCGGTGGCCCGTCCCAGCACCCGGGGGCCGTAGCTGGCGGTGGCCACGCTGGCCACGGCGCTTGCCATGCTGAGGGTGAGGCGGAGCCGGTACGGCCTGAGGCTGCGGGCCAACCGCATTGCCGACGGGCGGAAGCTGCTGGCTTTCTGGCCCACCATGCCACGGCCGAACGGTCCCCGCCCCGGGCCGCCCCCGTCGGTGTGGATGCGCTCGGTGGCCTTCAGGTCGGTGGAGCCACCGGATTCGCCGTTGCGTGAAACGGAGCCCGGATCGTCGCCCGGTGTCGGGGCGTGGTCGGCGGCAGTGGTCACGCCTCAATGGTAGGCCCTTGGCCCCGGCCGATGGCGGGCCGGACCGGCCCTTCTGCGACTGCTTCGAAATTTCGACAACTATTGAAATACGACCCGCTCGCCGTTACGCTGTCAAGGTGGCCGACGTCTTCAAAGCTCTTGGGCATCCGGGACGCCGCAGGGTACTGGCAGCCCTGAGCGACGGTCCCAGAACGCCGGGTGAACTCGGCGATCAGCTCGGGATGAAGCTGCCGAATCTGTCGGCCCAGCTCTCCGTTCTCAAAGAGGCCGACATGGTCTTCGCCGAGCGCAACGGTACGTCGATCACCTATCACCTGAACACCTCGGTCATCGAGTCCGCCCTGAGCGCCCTCATGACCCAGCTCGACATCGGGAGTGACGACGATGACTGATGACGCCCATGCCCCGTCTCGCGGCTCCGCCGATTCGCCGGGCGGAGACGATCATGTCGATGTGACTGGATCGCTCGACGAGCCGAGCAGCCGGCGCATCGACCTGCGGATCGGGCTCATCGCCTCCATTCTCGGCTTGGTGGCGACCGTCGCCATCAGCGTCTACGGCTGGCTCAACACCGAGGCCGGTCAACAGGTGGCCGTCCACTTCGGCCCCGACGGCCAACCCGATCGATGGGGATCACGGCTCGAGGCCTTCGGGGTCATGCCCGCCGTCCTGGCGGGGGTGACGGTGCTGCTTGCCGTGCTACCCCGAATCGATCCCCGCCGTTCCGGTATCGCCAAATCGATGAGGGCCTACAACCTGGTGTGGGCCGCGGTTGTCGTCTTCCTGGCCGTCGTCCACCTCATGGCCACCCGATCGGCGGTGTCCGAGACCGACAGCGGCATCAACGCCAGGCTCCTCGTCGTGGTGCTCGGCGTCCTCTATCTCGTCATCGGTAACTACCTGCCGAAGACGGGCAGCAACTGGTTCTTCGGCATCCGTACGCCGTGGACCCTGTCCGACGAGCGGGTCTGGACGGCCACCCACCGTCTCGGGGGCCGGCTGTTCATGGTGTCCGGGCTGCTCACCCTCGTCGCCGCCGTGGTCGTTCCCGACAGTGTGGCCATTGGTCTTGTCGTGGCCATGGCCATTGTCACCGCCGTGGTCACCATGGTGTACTCCTACGTGCTGTACCGGCGCCTCAACCCGCCGATCGACGCCTGAGTGCGCCCGATGCTCAGGCCACACCTTCCCGTTTGAGCTGGGAGTCGACGATCTCCTGATAGGTGGGGCAGTGCTGCAGCAGCTCATGGTGGGTGCCGAGGCCCACCACCGAGCCGTGCTCCAGGACCACGATCTGGTCGGCATCGATGATGGTGAACACCCGCTGGGCCACGGTGATGATGGTGGCCTCGGCCGTGATGGACGCCAGGGCCGTTCGGAGCCGGGCGTCGGTGGCCACATCCAGCGCCGAGAACGAGTCGTCGAACAGGTAGATGCGGGGCCGTCGAATCACGGCCCGGGCCATGGCCAGCCGCTGACGCTGGCCCCCGGACAGGTTGGTTCCACCCTGGCTGACCGCCGCCTCCAGACCGCCCTCCATCTGTTCCACGAATTCCCCGGCCTGGGCGATCTCCAGTGCCTGCCACATCTCGTCATGGGTGGCATCGGGCTTGCCGTAGCGGAGGTTGGAGGCCACCGTGCCCGAGAACAGATAGGCCTTCTGCGGAACCAGGCCGATCATCGACCACAGCGCCTCGGGGTCGTAGTCGTCCACCGGCACACCACCGACGCTGACCGTGCCCGAGGTGGCGTCGAACAGTCGGGGGATCAGGTTCAACAAGGTCGTCTTGCCCGCCCCGGTGGAACCGATGATGGCCGTCGTCCGGCCGGGGCGGGCGGTGAAGGTGATGTCGTTGAGCACCGGCAGATCGGCTCCGGCGTAGCGGAACCCGACACGGTCGAAAGCGACGGTACCGTCGGCGGCCGGCCCCACTCCGGCGCCGTCGGCCGGGGGCACGACCGACGTCTCGGTGTCGAGCACCTCGCAGATGCGTTCGGCCGCCACCGAGGCCCGGGGGGCCATGACGATGGTCATGGTCGACATCATGACCCCCATCAGGATCTGTGTCACGTAGGTGATATAGGCGGTGAGCGAGCCGATCAGCATCTGCCCGTCGTCGAGCCGGATCCCCCCGAACCACAGGACGGCCACGGTGGACACGTTCATGACCAGCATCATGGTGGGGAACAGGGCGGCCATCCACCGCCCCACGTCGATGGACACGTCGGTGAGACCGGTGTTGGCCCGATCGAACCGAGCGGCTTCGAACGGCTCCCGCACGAACGCCCGCACCACCCGAATGCCCGAGGTCTGCTCCCGGAGGATGCGGTTGAGATCGTCGAGCCGGGCTTGCATGGCCCGATAGCCGGGGATCATGCGCCAGGCGATCAGCCCGATCAGCACCACCAGCACCGGAATGATGACGGCCACCAGCCACGACAGGCCGATGTCCTCCCGAATGGCCATGACCACACCGCCCAGACCGAGGATGGGGGCCGTGATCATCATGGTCAGGGCCGTCATCACCAGCATCTGCACCTGCTGCACGTCATTGGTGTTGCGGGTGATGAGTGACGGAGCTCCGAACAACCCGACCTCACGGGCCGAGAAGGTGCCGACCTGGCGGAAAATGAGGGACCGGATATCGCGGCCCACGGCCATGGAGGTGCGGGCGGCCAGGCGAACCCCGGCCATGGTGGTGACGATCTGCACCGCGGCCACGGCCAGCATGACGGCGCCGATCCGGACGATGTAGCCGGTGTCGCCGGCGACCACGCCGTTGTCGATGATGTCGGCATTGAGGCTGGGAAGGAAGAGCGAGGCGATGGTGCCCACGAGCTGTAGCACGACGACGCCGATCACCAGGATGCGGTAGGGGCGTAGACGTTCGCTGCTCAGCCGCAGCAGGGCGGCTCGTCCGTTCACACCCAAAGCCTAGGCCCTCGGCGCCCCCGACGATGAGCCGTACCCCTTTCGCCCCCCGCTCCACATTCAGCGCGGAGGGAGGGAGGGAGGCACCACCGGTTTGACCCTGGTTGTCGATGCTGGTTACGGTCGGGGGGCACACCACCAAGGGGGATGATCATGCGTCTGTTCCTGTCATTTGCCGCTGCTGCGGTCGTCGTCGTGTCGGGGATGTTGACCGCCGGTCGGTTGCCGGGCGACTTCGACCCCATCGGACCGACGGTGCAGACGTTGGAGGCGCCGTCGGGACGAACCGTGGCCTACGTCGACGATGGCGACGAGGACTGGACGCCGGTGGTGTTCTTCGGTGGATCGGGCACCAGTGTTCGGGTCATGAACCTTCTGGAGTTCGCCCACACCCTGCGGGGAGAGTTGGAGCTTCGCCTCATCTCGGTGGAACGCAACGGGTTCGGCCAGACGTCGTTCGACCCGTTGCTTGGATACGCCGACTATGCCGCCGATGTCGAGGCGGTGCTCGACGAGCTTGGCGTCGACCACTTCATCGCCTTCGCCATCTCCGGCGGTGCGCCCTATCTGACCGAGTTCGTGTCTCGCAATCCCGATCGGGTGACGTCGGTCCACCTGGCCTCCGCTCTGTCGGAGACTCCGGGCGACTCGGCCATCTGCGCCCTGGCCGATGATGCGGCCACCACCGGCTTCCTGGCCCAGAACCCCCAGGTGTGGTTCGCGTTCAGCCCCGACAGCCCGGTCCAGCAGGTGCCCGGATTACAGGATGAGGCGTACGACGATTCGGCCCGGACCTTCTTCATTGCCGGCCAGGGCGGTGACCCCGCCCCTCTGCAGCACGAGTTCGATCTGTACTGTAATCAGCCGCTGGCCGATGTGTCGGCCGTGAACGCTCCGGTGCACCTCTATTACGGTGTCGACGACACCACCACTCCGCCCGACTTCCACATCCCGGTGTGGGAATCGATCTTCCCCAATGTGGTCAACGTTCGGCGGTTCGACGGTGTGGGCCACGACGCCCAGTACCGCCACTGGGACCAGATCATGGTCGAGATGGCCACCGGCCGCACCGATCGCATTCTGGTCTGCGACAAGGGCGAAACAAAGGTCGTGAAGGAGTCCAAGGCCGAGAAACTCCTGGCCAAGGGCGCCGGTCTCGGCATGTGCGGCTGGTTCCAGGACTGAAGCGGAGATCTCCACCCGGGTCGACGTCGGATGGTGCGGGCGAGTGCCAGGGAGGCCGACTCGGGACGAACGCCCCTGTTTGGGCAGCACCGTCTTCGGCCACGATTGGGGCAGGCAGCGATCGAGTAGGAGGGCTTTGTGGTCTCCGGCGGAAGCTCTGAAGAGGAACGGATCGGCTCACCGATCGGTGAAGCGGCGCTGCGCCATCACGTCCTGGGCATCCTCAACCGTCATCCCACCGTTGGCCTGGCCATCGGAGTCGTGGGCGTTGAAGGCCTCCGCCTCTTTGACGGTCACGGCGTAGCCGACATCGAGTCGAAGAGGCCGATCACCGAAGACAGCGTGTTTCGGATCGCCTCGATCACGAAGACGTTCACCGCTATCGCCGTCATGCAACTCTGGGAAAAGGGACTGATCGAACTCGACGCGCCGGTGGACGAGTACCTCCAGAGTTACGAACTGGTCTCGTCCAACGACGAGTTCCAACCGGCCACGGTACGCCATCTGCTGACCCACACCGCCGGCCTTCCCGAGGTCGCTCACCCTTGGGGCATCTTCCAACCCGACTTCGGGGAGAGCGTGGAAGCGGGATCTCACCTACCGACCCTGGCCGAGTTCTATCGGGGTCGCCTGCGAGTGGGCGCAGAGCCGGGCACCCGTTTCGTCTATAACAACCACGGTCCCGCCACGCTCGGGCAGATCGTCGAGGACGTGAGCGGCGAGACCTTGGCCCGCTACTTCCAGGAACACATCTTTGCCCCGCTCGGCATGGTCGACTCCGATCTGCTCCGGACCGACCGCGTCGAACGCCGGCTCGCCACCGGGTACGAGATCGGTCGGAGGAGGGTCCGAAGGATTGCAGAACGAGACATGGTCACGGCCGGTGCCGCCTCGATCTACTCCACCCCCGCCGACATGGCCCGCTATGTCCGTGCTCTCCTGGGCGAAGGCAGCAACGAGCGGGGAACAGTCCTCCAACCGGAGACCATGGCGATGATGTTCGACGCCCACTACCAGCCTGATCCGCGCATCCCGGGTGTAGGTCTGGCCTTCTTCCGAACCGATCTCGACGGCCAGATCGTGGTTGGTCATCAGGGCTCACACCCCGGATTCCATTCCCAGATCTCGCTGGCTCCCTATGCCGGGGTTGGGGCGATGGCGTTCACCAATGGCGCCCACCAAGCCGATCTCTGGCTCCCTGACGAAGTGTTGCGGTTGCTCGAACAGCTGCTCGGCCCTTCGACGGCACGACAACAAGCGTTTGCCCATCACCCGGAGGTGTGGGCCGACGTCTGCGGCTGGTACCGACTCTCGGCCGGGCTCAACGACATCCGGCTTCGAGCCATGATGGGCGCAGGCGCCGAGGTCTTCATTCGCGGCGGGCGCCTGATGCTCCGATTCCTGACCCCTCTTCCGGAACTGGCCGTCGGATTCGAACTCCACGCCGATGATCCAGATGACCCGTACATGTATCGGATCGACCTCTCCGACTCGGGTCTCGACATGCGCATCGTCTTCACCCACGACTCGTCTCGGATGACGACCAGGATGTACCTCGACCTGATGCCGCTGACCCTCGACAAACGGTCTCCGTTCACCAACCCGAGACGATTGGCGAGCGGTGGACTTGCCGCCGGGGCGGCACTGATCATGGCACGCCACCTGTGGCGGTGAGGAAGTGAGTCGCAATCACGAATCCGGCGTCGGTCCGAGCGCGTACCCAGCCCTCGAGGCTGTGACGCTCAGCCGTGAATGGCGTGGCCGAGGGCGGCCATGGAGGCTTCGGCCAGGCCCTCACCGATGGTGGGGTGGGCGTGGATGGTGCCGGCGATGTCCTCCAGGCGGGCCCCGGTCTCGATGGCCAGGCCGAAGGCGGCCGACAGCTCGGCCACACCGGAACCGACGGCCTGAATGCCCAGCACCAGATGGTTGTCGGCCCGGGACAGGACTCGAACGAAGCCGGCGTTCACGGCCGAGCCCGGCTTGTGGTCGGGCGGTTCGGTGGGCTCGATGGTCATGGTCCGGCCGTTGGCGGCCAGTGAGAAGCGACCCTCCACCACCTGCGTGCCCAGGGCCTCGGCGCGCTGTTTGGCCTCGTCCGGTCCCAGCCCGACGGTAACGATCGCCGGGTCGGTGAAGACGATGGCGGGAATGGCGACGGCGTCGAACACCGAGGACATGCCGGCGATGGCCTCGGCCACCACCTCGCCCTGCTTCATGGCTCGGTGGGCCAGCATGGGCTCACCGGTCACGTCACCAACCGCCCACACCTGGCGCATCGAGGTGCGGCAGCGGTCGTCGACGGCCAGGAACGGTCCTTCCATGGTCAGGCCCAGGTTCTCCAGGCCCCAGCCCTCGGTCTGCGGCCGGCGACCGACGGTCACGAGGACCTTGTCGGCCGGGACCGTCTGCTGGCCGTCGGGCCCCTCCACCAGCAGACCGTCGGATGTCATGGCCAGGGCCTTGGTCCTGGTCAACACGGTGCCGCCCAGGGACGACAGAGCCCGGGTCACCGGGGTGGTCAGCCGCTTGTCGTAGCCGGCCAGCACCCGATCCAGCGCCTCGACCACCGTGACCTGGGAACCGAACTTGGCCATGGCCAGACCCAGCTCCATGCCGATGTAGCCACCACCGACCACGGCCAGCCGCTCCGGCACCTTCTCCAGATCGAGGGCCTCGGTGGAGGACAGCACATCGCGGCCGAAGGGAAGGTTGGGCAGCTCGACGGGAACCGAACCGGTGGCGACAACCACGTGTTCGGCCGACACCGTCACGGTGTCGGACCCACCGCTCGCGTCGGCGGAACCGGCCTCGCCACCTACCCGACCGGTGAGGCGAACCTCGGCCGTCTTGCCATCGACCAGAGTGGCCCAGCCCACCAACACCTCGGCTCCGACCCGGTCCAGCAGGGCGCCGACACCACGATTGAGTCGGGTCACGATCGAGTCCTTCCAGACCCGGGTGACGGCCAGGTCGACCGACGGGTTGTCGACCGAAATCCCCATGAGCGATGTCGCCGCCATGGCCTTGACCATGTCGTATTCCTCGGCGGCGTGGATCACCGCCTTGGAAGGAATGCAGCCCACGTTGAGACAGGTGCCGCCCAGCGGTTGACCGTCGACCACGATCACCTTCAGCCCGAGTTGCCCGGCCCGGATGCCACAGACATAGCCACCGGGACCACCGCCGATGATCAGGACATCACACTCTCTTCGCCCGCCGGTCTCAGGCTCGCCGGTCCCGGCGGCGGTGGGATCAGCCATGGTCCTCCTGCCCCGGGGCGAGACCAGGGCCGCCCGCCTCCGGTTCATAGCGGTCGATGAACAGCAGGGCCGGTTGCTCCAGCTGGGCCCGGATGGCCTGCACGAAGTTGGCTGCATCCCAACCGTCCACCACTCGATGATCGAACGACGACGACAGGTTCATCATCTTACGGGGCACGAACTCGCCGTCGATCCACACCGGCCGGATCACGATCTTGTTGACCCCGACAATGGCCACCTCGGGTTTGTTGATGACCGGGGTGGTGACGATGCCGCCCAGCGGCCCCAGGCTGGTGATGGAGATGGTGGAACCGGTGAGATCCTGGGGCTTGGCCCGACCGGTCCTGGTGGCCTCGCTGAGTTCGGCGATGGCCGCCGCTGCCGACCACACGGTGTGGGCTTCGGCGTGGCGGAGCACGGGAACGATGAGCCCGTTGTCGGTCTGGGTGGCGATGCCGACATGAACACCGCCGACGATGCGCAGGGTGTCGGTGCCGGCCCCGGGCACTTCACGCTCCCCGTCCCCACCCCGGTCGGCCTCGATCAGGTGGGCGTTGAGGTGGGGGAAGTCGGGGACGACGTTGGTCAGCGCCCTCACCAGGAACGGCAGGACCGTCAGATGGGGGCGGTCGTGGGCCCGAGGTTGGTCCCGGCTCTCCCGGTTGAGCTGGTGGCGCAGATCCTCCAGAGCGGTGATGTCGACCTCGTCGACATAGGTGATGTGGGGGATGGTCGTGGTCGAGGCCACCATTCGCTCGGCGATTCGGCGCCGCAGCCCCACCACCGGCTTTTCCTCAATGGAGGTGTTCGGGGTTCGAGCCGCCATAGGGGCACCGGCGACCGGTGCCGGCACCACGGATGGTGGGGACAGGACGTACCGGTCGAGGTCGTCGTGGGTGATGCGCCCGGCGGGGCCGGTGCCGGTGATCTGTCGAAGATCGGCCCCCAGCTCCCGGGCCCGGGCCCGCACCGCCGGGGTGGCCAGCGGGCGTTCTCCCTCCTTGCGTCGACGCGGTGGGGTGGGCGGGGGCGGGGGTTGGGTCGCCGGGGCCGAGGTGATCGACGCCGGGGCCGGCCGGGGCGACTCGGTCGACGGGGTCTCGCCGGTGGAGTGGGGACGCAGCGTGATCCCCTCCGGCGGCGGGGGTGAGATCACGGGCTCGGCTTCGACCCCGGATTCGCCGTCGACCCCGGTCTCGCCGTCGTTTTCGACATCACCTTCGCCCCGCATCACGAACAGGGGTGAGCCCACGGTCAGCACATCGCCCACGGCTCCGCCCAGTTCGGTGATGACCCCGTCCATGGGGGCCGGCACCTCGACCGTGGCCTTGTCGGTCATGACCTCGGCCACCGTCGACAACCGGGTCACCGAATCACCCACGCCGACCGCCCACGACACGATCTCGACCTCGGCCACACCCTCGCCCACGTCGGGCACGTTGATCGTCTGCTTCGCCATGTCAGTAGTCCAGTACGTCCTTCATGGCCCGGACCACTCGATCGGGGCCGGGGAAGTACACCCACTCCAGCCCCACCGGGTACGGGGTGTCGAACCCGGTCACCCTGGTGATCGGGGCCTCCAGGTGGTCGAAGCACCGCTCCTGGACCTGGGCCGACAGTTCGGCGCCGAACCCGCTGGTCCGGGTGGCCTCGTGCACGATGACGCAGCGTCCCGTGCGTTTCACCGACTCCACGATGGTGGCGGTGTCGAGCGGAAGCAGGGTTCGCAGGTCGATGATCTCGGCGTCGATACCCGATGACGAGGCCGCTTCCTCGGCCACGTGGACCAGGGTTCCGTAGGCCAGAACGGTCACCGCCTCCCCCCGTTTGACCACGGTGGCCTGGCCCAGGGGCACCGTGTAGTACCCCTCGGGTACCTCGCCCAGAGGATGCCTGCTCCAGGGTCGGACCGGGCGGTCGTGGTGGCCGTCGAAGGGACCGTTGTAGAGCCGCTTCGGCTCCAGGAAGATGACGGGGTCGGGATCCTCGATGGAGGCGATGAGCAGGCCTTTGGCATCCACCGGGTTGGACGGGATCACGGTCTTGAGACCGGCCACGTGGGTGAACAGCGCCTCCGGCGACTGGGAGTGAGTCTGGCCACCTCGGATCCCGCCACCGACCGGCATTCGGATGACCAGCGGGGCCGTGAACTCCCCGGCCGAACGGGACCGCAGGCGGGCCGCCTCGGACACGATCTGGTCGTAGCCGGGATACATGTAGTCGGCGAACTGGATCTCGGCCACCGGACGCAGCCCGTAGGCGGCCATGCCCACGGCGGCGCCCACGATGCCCGATTCCGAGATCGGGGTGTCGAACGATCGGTGCATACCGAACTGTTGCTGCAGACCCTCGGTGCAGCGGAAGACACCGCCGAAATAGCCGGCGTCCTCACCGAAGGAGACCACCCGGTCGTCGCGGGCCATCATCACGGCCAGGGCGTCGCGGATGGCTTCGATCATCGTGGCCATGTCAGCGCTCCACGGTCATGGTCTAGTACCCCAGGTCCTGTCGTTGCTCCACCAGATGGGGCGGCATCTCGGCGTACACGTACTTGAACATCTCGGCCGGTGACGGCTTGGGCCCGGAGTTGATGGTGCCCAGCTTCTCCGCCTTGTCCACCGCCTCGTTGACCACCGCCCGGCACTCCTCGTTCAGCGCATCGATGCCGGCCTGATCGGCCGCTCCCGTTGTGAGCAGGTGCCGGGTCAGCCGCTCGATCGGATCGCCGAGGGGCCAGGCGGCGGCGGCATCGGCCGGCCGATACTTGCTGGGGTCGTCGGAGCTGGAATGGGAAGCGGCCCGGTAGGTGACCCACTCGATCAGGGTCGGGCCGTGGCCGGCCCGGGCCCGCTCGGTGGCCCATGCCGTGGCGGCGTAGCCGGCCAGGAAGTCGTTGCCGTCGACCCGAAGCGTGGCGATGCCGAACCCTATGCCCCGCTGGGCGAACGGGGCGTTCATGCCGCCGGCAATGCCCTGGAAGCTGGAGATGGCCCACTGGTTGTTGACCACGTTGATGATGACGGCCGGCTGGTAGACCGAGGCGAACACCATGGCCGAGTGGAAGTCGTTCTCGGCCGTGGCCCCCTCGCCGGTCCAGGCCAGGGCGACGATGCGCTTTTCCTCGATGGCGCCGGCCATGGCCCAACCGACGGCCTGGATCATCTGGGTGCCGAGGTTGCCGGAGACGGTGAAGAAGCCGCACTCCTTGACCGAGTGCAGGGTGGGGAGCTGAGCTCCCTTGAGCCGATCGCCGGAGTTGGACAGCACCTGGCACGTCATCTCGAACAACGAGTGACCGTTGGCGACCAGAATGCCGCCCTGGCGGTAGGTGGGAAAGTGCATGTCCAAGCCTTCGCCGTAGCCGGGCGACGAAGCGTCCACCGCCATGGCCGACGACACGGCCACCGCCTCTTCACCCAGGGAGCGGATGGCGAAGGCCGCCTTGCCCTGGCGCTGCAGCAGCCAGAACTGTTCCTCCAGGAGCCGGGTCGTGATCATGTGCCGCAGGCCTCGGAGTTTCTGGGTTTCGCTCAGGCCCGGATCCCACTGTCCGCCGATGGTCCCGTCGTCGTCGAGGACCCGGATCATGGAGGTGGCCAGGTCGTAGGTCTCGTAGGCCGGGGACTCGATGTCGGGGTGACGCGCCTCGTCAACCGCGTGCACATCGAGGAAGGAGAAGTCGGGATGCTCGCCGGGTCGGGCTGCGGGCTCGGGAACGTGCAGACGGATGTCCTTCTGGGCCACAACACTCCAATCGATCGTGCCGCTCCGTCTCTGAGTGTTTGAGGGCTATGAATGAATCAGAGCGCCAGTGAGGGCGGCGTTCCCAGTATTGCCGGTTTTGTCCGAACGATCGAGCCGCCGGCCGGGGCAAACAGGTGGTGTCAGTCCTGGTCGGAGTCCTCGGCCGAGGCGTCGTTTCGTTGTTGAGTGTCCAGCTCGTCGAGCAGGGGGATCACCGAGGCCGGGAATCCACCGGTCGCCACCGGACCCCAGCGCTCGATCTCGATGGAGATCAGGCACTTGCCCTGGCGTTCCATGGCCGCCCGGTACTCGTCCCAGTTCGGATGTTCGCCCGACACAGCCCGGAAGTACTCGACCAGACCATCCATGGCGTCGGGCAGGTCGGCCACCGTGGCCTTGCCGTCGACCTGAACCCAGGCCCCGCCGAAGTGGTCGCTCAGCACGCACACCGAGACATCCGGGTTCCGTCGCAGATTGTGGACCTTGTCTCGCTGCGGGTAGGTGGACACCACCAGCTTGTTGTAGCTGTTGACACCGCCGGTGACGGGAGAGATCTGGGGGCGACCATCGGCGCGTTCGGTCACCAGTACCCATTGATGGCGCGGGCGCACGAACTCCAGCAGCTCGTCGAACTCGACGGTGTCCGTTTCGGCAACGATCCTGGCCATGGCCCCAAGCCTACTGTGTCCCCGGAATCGGTCGGCAGGGTTCGCTCACGGTGCCATCCCCCGATCGCCGAGCCTCACCCGGTCGGTCGGCGCCGGGGTTCGAAGGGCCCGGTCAGGAGCCCATCACGGTCTCGATGGCCTTGGTCAGGCTCTTCGATTGACGTAGCTCGACCCAGCGTCCCAGCTCGGCTTCGGTCGGGCGCGTGCCCTTGATCATGCGGGCCAGCACGGTCCGCTCGGTCCGGAGCTGAGCCAGGGTCCGGGCCTCCTCGCCCTCGCTGAAGTAGACGACGATGGTGCCCCGGTTGACCTCGCCGTTGCGAAGCTGTTCCAGCCAGTACGCCTTGCCCTTGGCATCGGGATCCCGCTCCAGCACATCGCTGTAGAGCCGGTTCAGGAACTGCTCGAACGTCTTGCCCTCGTAGCGTTGCCGGTACTCGCGGGATTCGGCGAACCATTCGGCGATGTCCTCCAGGGACTGGCCGTCGCCCCGCTCGTTGATCCAGTAGTCGTAACCCGGGTTGTCGGGATTTCGGCCGAAGAAGATGAGGTAGAGGCGATCGATCATGGCCGCCGCACTGTTCCTGGACATGACGTGGGCCATGGTGGCGGCCACACCGTCGTTCTTCAGCCGGTCAGCCAGGGCCTGGGCCTCACCGAACGACGGTTGACGACCCTCGACGGCGGCGAAGATGTCGTCGACTGCAGTGGCCACGTCGGGCCACGGCGACCCTGCCGGTAATGGAGTATCGGGCACGCCGGGCCACGGGTTGGCGGCGGCGGCGTCGACGAAGGGGGTGGGATTGACCGGGGTCGCACCGCTCGGCGTGGGCTGGTAGATCTCGAAGTGGACGTGGGAGCCGGTCCACTCGGCGTTGCCGCTGTCGCCGATGTAGCCGATGAACTCCCCGGCCTTGAACTCGAGGCCTCGACGAATCCGGTGACCGTCGAGGTTGTTGCACACCTTGGGAGCGAAGGCCTGGGTGCACGAGGCCCGACCGTCATCGGTGCCCGGGGTGTCGTTGTTGATGTGGATGTACTGGTACTCCCAGCCGTTGCGGTCCCGCAGCCGGATGATGTTGCCCCCGGCGTTGTCGAATTCGCCCCAGGTCACCACCGAGTCGTTGGCCGCGACCAGCGGCACCATCTTCGGACCCATGATGTCGACCCCGATATGGGAGCGGCCACCGCTGCGGGGGGCTCCCCAGGTGTCGGACCAGTGGACCCGGTCGAGATGGTCAGGGTGCACCGGGTGCACGATCTGGTAGATCCCGGCCTCGGCCCCCGGTGGGGTGGGGGCCAGCAAGGTGGCCAGGGTGATCACCACGGCGAGGGCCGAAGCGGTGATGGAGGACGGACGGCGGGTCCAGGCGATGGGGCAAGGCCGGACACCGGAAGCGGTAGTTGGTTCGAAGAACATGGCTAAGCGCATTCGTTATAGATCGACAAAGGGTCGGAGTTTCTTGACCCGGAATCGTAATGAACGATGACCTCGTTTGGCGGCGGCGATGGCTGCCCCGATTTGGGTAGCCTGGTTTCAGGGCGATCATGGCTCGATCGACCTAAGGGCGAGATCCTAGTCCTGCCGTTTCGTTAACACAACTGTAAATATCGCGGCGGCAACGATGGCCACGATGGTGATCGCCAGCAGAACCAGCTGGCTGATTGCACGGCCACGTCCCGAAGTCTGCGCCACCAGGGGGATCAGGGCCGACTGGGTCGATAGCACCACGGAAACGACCATTGGCGACAGCGATTCCATGATCGGAAGGCTATCGGCGGAGCGAATCGTGCGAAAGGCATGGCGGCTGTGGAAAACGTCGGCCGTCGGGGACGGCTCGGACTACCGTGGGGCGATGGAGGCCCGGCCACTACCAACCGAATTGGCCATTCCTCATTCAGATGGGCCGTTGCTGGCCCGCCTGCCCACGCTGGACGACCTTCCCTCCATCGTCGACGCCTGCCAGGATCCCGAGATCTCCCGTTGGACCACGGTGCCGTCGCCCTACGGCGAGGCCGAGGCCCGAGGTTATGTCGAGTCGTCGCTGACCCGGTGGGGCAGCCGGGAGGGTCTCGAGATGGTGATTACTGCAGCGCACGAGCACCCGCTTGCGCAGGTATCGATTCTGGGGGCGGTCCTGGCCGGTGTGGACTGGGCGCGGGCCGAGGCTGTCGTCGGCTACTGGATCGCCGGCCCGGCGCGACGTCGCGGTGTCGCGTCGGCTGCGGTGTTCGCTCTCAGCCGGTTCCTGCTCGACCTCGGCTTTCATCGACTGGAGGCATCGGTCATGGTCGGCAATCCCGGGTCGGGGCCGACGCTGCGCAAGGTGGGGTACCGGTTGGAAGGCGTGCGCCGCAATGTCCACGCCCGAACCTGCGGCATCGGCGATCGCCTGGATCTGGAGACCTACAGCCTGTTGCCGGGGGAACTCATCGAGCCGTGACCGTCCGGTCCTGGATCCTGCGGTACCTAGACTGTTGCCGGCGGACACCGGGTCCGTCGGGGACAGGAGCGCCACATGGCAACCAGCGAATCGGGGACCATCACCGTGCATGTGGTGGACGGCACCTACGAGCTGTTTCGCCAGTTCTATGCCCGCCCGTCGCGCACCAACGATGCCGGTGACGAGGTGGGAGCGGCCCGGGCCGTGGTTCGCAACATGGTGTCCATGCTGGAGGAGGGAGTAACCCACCTCGGGGTGGCCACCGACTATGTGATCGAGTCGTTCCGCAACGATCTCTACCCCGGCTACAAGACCGGGGACGGGCTGGAGCCGGCCATTCTCGACCAGTTCCGGCCACTGGAGGAGGGGCTGGTCGCCATCGGAGTGGCCACCTACCCCATGGTCGAGTACGAGGCCGACGACGCCATGGCCTCGCTGGTGGCGGTGGCCGAGGCCGACGAACGGGTGGGCAAGGTGTTGGTCTGTACCCCGGACAAGGATCTGGCCCAGTGCGTCAAGGCCGGTCGGGTGCTGCAGTTGGATCGCCGAAACAACAGGATTCTCGATGTCGATGATGTCATCGAGAAATACGGGGTGCCGCCGGAGTCGATTCCCGACTGGCTCGGTCTGGTCGGCGACAGCGCCGACGGCTTCCCCGGGCTGCCGGGTTGGGGGGCCAAATCGGCAGCCACCGTGCTCCGGCGCTATGAGCACATCGACCGGATACCCCTGGCCGCCGGACAATGGGATATCACCGTGCGCAGCGGGGCCAAGTTGGCCAAGACGCTGGCCGAGCATCTGGAGGAGGCACTGTTGTTCCGGCGCATCGCCACGCTGGAGGCCGACGCCCCCACTGCCTCGTCGATCGACGAGCTGCGGTGGACCGGCCCGGCCGACAACCTGCCGGAAGTGGCGGAGCGTTTGGCCGCCCCCGACATGGTGGAGCGCACCGCCAAGCTGGCCGCCCACCGCTCGTAGGGCGGCTGCCGGCGGGGAGGAACGGCCCGGGAACAGGGAGACCCATGATCCGCAACTATCGACCTGACGACGCCGAAGCAGTGCTGGCGCTCAACAATGCCTGCGTGCCCGAGGTGGGGCTGCTGGATGAGGGCAAGCTGGCGAACCTGGCCGAATGGTCGCCGTATTTCCGGCTGGTCGACGTGGGTGACGGCTCGGCTGCGGAGATCGTCGGCCTGCTGATCGGGCTCGACCACACCGCCCCCTACACCAGCCCCAACTACGGCTGGTTCGTTCCCCGGTTCGACGCCTTCGCCTACATCGACCGCATTGCCATCGCCGAGCCGGCCCGGGGCCAAGGCTGGGGCCTGGCCATGTACGCCGACTTCGAGGTGTGGGCCCGGGACGTCGGCCTGCCTCGACTGACCGCCGAGGTCAATGTGGTGCCCCCCAACCCCCGATCGATCCGGTTTCATGACCTGTACGGGTTCGCCCAGCTGGAGGAGTTCGAACCCACCGGCTCGCCCGACTACCGGGTGGTGATGGTGGCCAAAGAACTGGGTTCAGACTCGTAGCGAACGACCGGCGGTCTCGGGTGGCGCCGGCAAGCTGGGCCTAGGTGCACGTCGTCATGAAGGCCCATTCAACGTTCAGGTAGTGGATCCTGGCTGCGTTGTACGCACCTCGCTCGTCGGAACAGTCGGGGGTGAAGCCGTAGTTTTCCGGCAGCATGCAGAATTCCAAAGCCAAGCGGGCGATTTCTTGCTGAGTTGCTGCAACAGCAAGATCTTGGGCCAGCTCCAGGCAGAACCGCAAACGGGCCGTGTCGAGCCACTCGCTTTCAGCCGTCAGCAGTTCGTTGGTGATGTTCTCCGAGTCTCCGATGATGGTCTTCAGCTCGTCGAGGTCGAGCGTGTTCGGGAATGACTCCATGGCTGCCTTGACCTGCTTGACGTACTGCCTCTGCGTCGGGGTGAGGTCACAGTCCCCTGGGCCCGACTTGGATGTGGAAGCCGAGGCTGGTCCCACGAAGCCGAACAGGGCAAACAACAGCACAACGGTGACGGCAACAGTGGTTCGGCGCTGACGGGGTTTCATCTGATTGTTCCTCCATGCTTGGTCTGTACTCACAGATTCACCAGCAGCAGGATTGATACATCCTCGAACACGGGAGACAGCGGGGTGAGAAACTACGATGACAGTCACCATGGAACAGTCTGATGCTCGAAACGGTGCCGTCGAGGTTCCCGCCCGCGGGGCGCAGCTCCTTCATGACGCCAGGTACAACAAGGACAGTGCGTTCACCACCGAGGAGCGCCAGCGGCTCGGCCTGCACGGCTTGCTGCCCCCGGCCCAGGTCACCATCGAGGAGCAGGTGACCGTCGAGCTGGAGCGCCTCCGGGCCAAGACCGACGACCTCGAGAAGTTCATCGGCCTCGAGGCGCTGCGGGAACGGAACGAGACGCTCTTCTACCGCGTGCTGGTCGAGAACCTTCCGGAGCTGCTGCCGATCGTTTACACGCCGACGGTCGGTCGGGCCTGCCAGCGCTACAGTCACATCACGCGCCGCCCATGCGGGCTCTGGATCACCCCGGACGACATCGACCGCATCCCCGAGCTGCTCCGCAACGCGCCGAACGACGATGTCAGGCTTCTCGTCGTCACCGACAACGAGCGTATCCTCGGCCTCGGCGACCAGGGGGCGGGAGGTATGGGAATCCCGGTCGGAAAGCTCGCCTTGTACACTGCGGCGGCGGGAATCCCGGCCCACCTGACGCTGCCGGTGAGCCTGGACGTCGGGACCGACAACGCCGAACTCCTGCACGATCCCTACTACCTCGGGTGGCGTCATCGGCGCCTGCGGGGCAGGCCGTATGACAAGCTCATCGAGGCCTTCGTCGAGGCGGTGGCCGAGGTGTTCCCGCAAGCCCTTGTGCAGTGGGAGGATTTCCACAAGAACATCGCCTTCGAGGTGCTCGAACGCTACCGGCGCCGGATCCCTTCGTTCAATGACGACATTCAGGGCACGGCTGCCGTCGGGCTGGCCGGCATGCTGACGGCGGTCCGGCACCAGGGTGGCGCGTTGCGGGACCAGCGCATTGTGTACATGGGCGCCGGCGCGGCCGGCGTCGGTATCGCCAGGCTCGTGCGGGCGGCGATAGGTGCTGATGGCGCAAGCGAAGAAGAGACCCGGCTGGCCCAGGTCTTCCTCGACAGCCGCGGTCTGATCCATGAGGATCGGCAAATCGCCGACGAGCACAAGCGCGCCTTCGCCATGGACGCGGCAGGGCTGGCCCACTACGGCTTCAGCGGCGGCCCCTTCTTCGACCTGCTGGACGTCGTGGAGAAGGTGAAACCGACGATCCTGGTCGGTACCACGGCCATCCCCGGCCTGTTCACCGAGGAGGTGATCGGCGAGATGGGCAAGCATGTCAGGCGGCCCTTGGTCCTGCCGTTCTCCAACCCCACCTCGAAGGCGGAGTGCACGCCCGAGGAAGCCATTCGGTGGACGGACGGGCGGGCCATTGTCGCCACCGGAAGCCCCTTCCCGCCCGTCGAGTACGGCGGGCGCAGCTTCGTGATCGGTCAGGGCAACAACGTCTACGTCTTTCCCGGCATCGGGCTCGGGTGCATGCTGGCCGAGACGCGCCAGGTCACCGACAGCATGTTCCTGGCCGCGGCCCGAACGCTTGCCGACTGCGTGTCGCCCGAGCGATTCGAGTCGGGCGCGCTCTACCCGGATCAGAGCGATCTTCGATTGGTTGCAGAGCGCATCGCCGGTGAGGTCATTCGCGAGTCGAACCGGCTGAATCTCGGTCGCCCCATCGCCGATGAGTTGATCGCCGGCGAGGTCGCCGACGCCATGTGGTACCCGAAGTACCCGATCTTCATGACGGCCGGCTCAACAGATCAAAGAGGCTCGCCCGACCACCGGTGGTGATGGTGGTTGGGGAGCTCCGGAGCGACTCGGGCAGGCCGGGGAGTCCGTGAGCTCGGACACCCGAGTCGGATCTCGATCGGTCAGACCGTGTTCGTGGTCTTGCTCATGGCGTCGCCCTCACGCCCCGCAGCGTTCGGATCCCCACCGCCCAGCAGGTCGGCGACGATCCGCCGGACGGCGGGGAGGGTTTCGGTTTCGAACCAGGGGTTCCTCGTCCACCAGTGCTGGTTCCTGGGCGAGGGATGGGGGAGCACGATCCTGGTCGGGAGGTACGAAGCCCAGTTGGCGACGGTCTCGGTGAGCGTTCGCCTTCGATCGTGGATGTAGCGCTTCTGGGCGTAGGTTCCGATGATGATGTCGAGACGTTTCGGGGGCAGTTCGACGAGGATGCGCTCGTGCCAGAGGGGGGCGCATTCGGGTCGCGGTGGTTTGTCTCCCGACGGCCTTGATCCCGGATAGCAGAAACCCATGGGTATGAGCGCCACGAAGCCGGGATCATAGAACTGCTCGTCGGTGAGGTCGAGCCATCGGCGAAGGGTGCGGCCGCTCGGGTCGTCCCACGGCACACCCGATTCGTGCACGCGACGGCCGGGGGCCTGCCCGATGATGACGATTCGAGCACTGCGACCGGCTTGCACGATCGGCCTCGGTCCATGCTCGAGGTGCTGGGCGCAGACAGTGCAGCCCTTGATCTCCGAGAGCAGATGATCGAGCGACGTTCTGGTTCGCTCACTCATCGGTGGGCTGGGCCGCTCGGCTGGGGGCGACCCGGGGCGGCTCGTTGGGCTGCTTGGGATAGACCGGAGGCCACGGGGCGTCCATCAGGCCGTCGGCCATATCGCGGTCGTACATCTCCAGCAGTGGCTCGATGGTGTTGGGGTCGGCGTACATCTCGGCCCACGGATCACCCTCGTCCCGCAACTTGTCGGGCACGATGTTCATGGTCAGGGTCTCGGGGTCGATGGTGTCCAGTTCGTCCCACTGGAACGGGGTCGACACCTGGGCGCCGACCCTGGCCCGCACACTCCAGGCTCCGAACACGGTCTTGTGGGGGGCGTTCTGGTTGTAGTCGATGAACACCCGCCGGCCCCGCTCCTCCTTCCACCACGCCGCCGTCAGCCGTTCCGGGTGGCGCCGCTCCAACTCCCGGGCAAGGGCCACCGCGGCGGCTCGAACCTGGTAGCCGTCCCACCGGGACTGCAGGCGGACGAAAAGGTGCAAGCCCCGACTGCCGGTGGTTTTGGGGAAGGCACTGATGGCGAGCTCGTCGAGCAGCTCCTTGACCCGCAGGGCGGCCCATTGGATGTCGGCGAACTCGACGCCGGGGGAGGGGTCGAGGTCGATACGGAGTTCGTCGGTGTGGCCGGGGTCGGCGGCCCGATACGGCCACGGGTGGAAGCCGAGGCACCCCATCTGCGCCGCCCAGGCGACATGGGCAATGTCGGCGGCCACCATGGCGTTTGATGTCGTGCCGTTGGGGGTGGACACGATGGTGGTCTGCAGCCACTCTGGGGCACCCTTGGGCACCCGCTTCTGGAAGAAGCTCTTGCCCGAGGCCCCATCGGGGAACCGTTGCATGAGGGTGGGCCGGCCCCCCATGGTCGCCATCAGAGGTTCGGCCACCGCCAGGTAGTAGTCGATCAGATCGAGCTTGGTCTCGCCCCGTTTGGGGAAGAACACCTTGTCCGGGTTCGAGATCGACAGCGCATGGCCGGCGATCTCCTGGGTGATGGTGTCGCCGTGATCGTCGGCCATGGGATCAGGTTACTCCCTGCGGTTGGCCGTGGTCGGCGGGACGGAGGCAGCCGTCAGCGGGAGCGCTACGACTCCTGGCGCCCGAGTAGCTCGAACCCGGAGACGACGTCGAGCAGCTCCTTGGTGATCTCGCTGTGACGCAGTTGGTGGTAGTGGATCTGAAGCGAGGACAACCGATCCTCGATGTTGCGCTGGGCATTGTCCATGGCCGACAGGCGGCTGGACGCCACTGCGGCCATCGTCTGAGCGAAGCTGCGGTGTATGCGAACGAACAGGGCTTGATGGAGCAATGCGGTCACCAGCTCGTCCCACGGCATGGCGAAGGTGGGCAACACGGGCGATGGCCAGGTGCGAATGGCCAGCCATTCCAGCCAGTCCCGATCGGTTGGGAGGATCTGGAGGGTGACCGGTTCGTAGCCCCGGCCCCGGCCCCGGAAATGGGGGAAGACCAGCAAAACCCGCCTCACGTCGCGGGCCGCTTTCCACCTCTCGGCCTGGCCCACCAGATGCTCGGCCCGCGATGGAATGGCTTCGATGGTGGCGGGGAGGTCCCAACTGGTGTCCGGTGTGAGTCCGGCCAGATCGAGTTCGGCCGCCAGCCGGCCCCCGACTGCGGCCACCAGAGCCAGGTTGGGTACCGTCTCGGCTCGGGCTGCGGCGTGGATTGCGACGTGCCGGTTGATCGGTCCGCACAGTCCCTGGTTGGAGCCGAACACGATCATGGCGGTCGGTGCATCGGCCGGGGACGTCTCCTTCGGCAGGCGGCTGATCCGACCCTCCCGCAGCGCGATCTGCAGCCCGTCCTCGATGATGGCCTCGTAGGTGTCGGTGGCCTCGGCCGCCAGCTCGTAGCCGCGGAGGTTCACCGCCGCCAATCCCCGCATGGTGCGGGTGACGGTGTGGAGCTCCCGAGCCGATTCGATTCGGCGGTTCAGATCCTGGAGTGTCTCGGTCATCGCAATTGGCGGGCCAGGGTCACGATGGCCTGGACGTGGTCGTCGCCGAGCACCCGCCCCTCCTCGATCGTTCGTCGAACATCGGGCAACTCCGTGATCCGATGCCGCAGCCGGTGCTCCACTGCGGCGATTCGGTTGACGGGGACGTCGTCGAACGCCCCCTCGGCCACCGCAACCAGGGTCAGGAGCTGTTCCACCACCGTCCGGGGGTCTCCCTCTTCCTGTTTCAGTGCTTCCCGGACCCGCCGCCCCCGCTCCAGCTGCTGTCGACGGTGTGGTTCGAGCCGTGCCCCGTAGCGAGCGAACCGCTCCAGTTCCTCGAACTGCGAGTAGAACAGCCGAAGGCTGGGCCCGACCTTGCGGTAGGCGGGGAGCTGGGCCCGACCGCCGACCCGTGACACCGAGCGACCGACGTCCACCGCCGGTAGCTGGCCGCGGCGGAACAACCGGGGCGAGACGTAGATCTGTCCGTCGGTGATGGAGATGAGGTTGGTGGGGATGTAGGACGCCAGATTCTCGGCCTGGGTTTCCACGATGGGCAGGGCGGTCAGCGATCCTCCACCTCGCTCCGGGCCGAGACGGGAGGCCCGTTCCAGCAGCCGGGAGTGTATGTAGAAGATGTCGCCAGGGTAGGCCTCACGGCCCGGAGGTCGACGCAGCAGCAGCGACAGTTCACGATAGGCCCGGGCATGGCGGGTGAGATCGTCGTAGACGATCAGGACGTCGCGACCGCGGTCGGCGAAGTACTCGGCCATCGTCGTCGCCGCATAGGGGGCGATGTGCCGCAGACCCACGGGGTCCTCGCTGCTGGCCACGACGACGATGGTTCGCTCGAGGGCGTTGTTGTCCCGGAGGTGGGCCACGACCTTGGCCACTGCGCTGATCTGCTGGCCGATGGCGCAGTAGACGCTGATGACGTCGCCGTCCCGCTGGTTGAGGATGGTGTCCACGGCAATGCTGCTCTTGCCGGTCTGTCGGTCGCCCACGATCAACTCCCGCTGGCCTCGCCCGATGGGGACGAGGGCGTCGATTGCCTTGATGCCGGTCTGCAGCGGTGTGGACACCGCGGCCCGGTCCTTGATCTGAGGAGCCCGACGCTCGACGTCTCGTCGGCCGAGAGCGCGGACCGGGCCCAAGCCGTCCAGTGGCCGCCCCGCCGGATCGACCACTCGCCCCAGCAGCCGTTCGCCGACCGGGGTGTCCATGACCCGCTCGGTCCGACGGGCCACCCCACCGGCCCCGATGCCCTCGTCGGGATCGAGCAGGACGACGCCGACATCGTGGATGTCGAGGTCGAGCACCAGGCCGAGGGATCCGTTTTCGAAGCGGACCAACTCCTCGAATCCGACACCGGGAAGCCCGGTCACCCGAGCGACACCTTCGGTGAGCTGGGAGATCACGCCCCGCTCGCTGCTGGCCGGGCGGTAGTCGAATCGCTGGCGCACCGCGGCCAGCCGGGCCAGGGCGGCCAGGGATGCCGTTCCGGGCCCGGGCTCGGCCGTTTGGAGCCAGCCGGCTTCGTCAGTTTGCCAGGTCATCGGAGTGATCAGGGTCTGTGGGGTCGTGACCGCCCTCTCGGTCGACGCTGTCGATCAGGTGATGAACGTCGGCCCCGAGTCGATCGAGGTAGTCGTCGGCGTTCCACGACACCGCCGTGCCGTCGCCCTGGAACTCGGCACCGAGAAGCAGCGCAGGGGACCGCTCGAACACCACGGGTCGATCGGGATCGAGTCCGATCAAGCGGAGCCGATCGACGACACGATGCTGCCGGTCCGCGGAGACCGGGAACGAGGTTCGCACAGTGACCGGGGAGGTCCGGTGTTCGTCGGCGAAACCTACGGTGACGGTTCCCGGATCGGCCTCCAGTCGTTCGAGTGCTCGGTCGAGCACCACCTGCTCCAGATCGGTGCCGGCCAGATCCGACAGTACCTGCCGAGTGAGTTCCATCACCTCCTGGGTGCTCCGCCGTTGCACCTCGTGTTGGAACTCGGCCATCTCCCGCCGCAGGGCTCGTTCCCATCGCAGCCGTTCGAGCTCGACCTCGGATCGGGCCTCGTCGATGAGCTGGCGTCGATGGTGTTCGGCGTGGTCCCGCGCCTCGTCCAGCAATTCCTGGTCACGGTCCTCGAGGGCTCGTCGCCGATGGCGGTAGTCGTCAATCTCGGCCTGCGCCTCGATCTCCCGCTGCTCGGCGTCGAGCAGCCGGGTGGCGATCGAAGCCTCCCGCTGGTCCATGGCCCCGATCACCCGGTCGTAGAGCACATACTTGAGGGCGATGGCGAGAATGGCGAAGTTGACGATCTGGGCGATGACGGTGAAGGGGTCGATCAGCACGATGAATCACCTCCCGGTCGATGGTGAACGGTCACCCCGTGAACTCGGTCCAGAACGGATTGGCGAAGATCAGGATCAGCGCAACCACCAGGGCGTAGATGGCCGTCGACTCGATGAGGGCCATGGCCACGAACAGGGTGCGAGTGATCGTATTGGCTTCGTCCGGCTGCTGAGCGATGGAGCGGAGCGCCTCGGCTGCGGCTCGGGCCTCACCCAGCGCCGGCCCCAGAGAGCCGACGGCGATGGTGAAGCCTGCCGTGCCGATGGAGACCATCGCCACTACGGTTTCAGGTTCCATTGGTCGATTCCTTCCTTGTAGATTCCTGGTCTGTTGCTCGGTTCACCGGCTCGATTCACTGGGGCTACGTCGTGGGCCACGCCGATCGTTCAGGGATCGGCTGCCGGCCGAGATGTAGACGGTGGCCAGCACGGCGAAGATGTAGGCCTGGATGACTCCGGTGAGCAACCCGAGGGCGTTGAGCAGGGCCGGGAACAGTAGCGGTGCGATACCGAGGAGAATGGCGACGATCTTGGTGAAGCTCATCACGTTGCCGAAGAGGCGTACGGCCAGCGCCAGGGTGCGGGACAGCTCCGACATGATGTTGAACGGCAACATCAACGGGTTGGGTTGCACATAGGCCCGGAGGTAGGCGCCGATCCCCCTGGCCGTGATGCCATAGACGGGCACGGCGAGAAACACGCACAGGGCCAGGGCGACCGTGGTCGACAGTGAGGCCGTCGGCGGTACATAGCCGGGAAGCACGGCCAACATGTTGGCCACCAGGATAAAGATGAAGAGGGTGCCCACGAAGGACAGGTAGCGGTCGGTGGTCTGGTTCGAGATCTCGTGAATCTGACCGCGGATGAAACCGATGACGACCTCCACCCCGTTCTGCCAGCGGGACATCTCGGGTCCGACCCTCAAGCGGCTGGTGATCAGCCACGAGGCGCCGATGAGCAGGGCCATCACAACCCAGGTCGTCACCAGCGTGAGGTTGACGTTGACGAAGCCGGCGTCCCACAGCACCGTTTCGTCGGGCGTGATCGACCGCTCACCCATGTCGGCCCTCCCGCCGCCCGAAGCCGAGGGCGGAAGCCGGAGCGGCTGGTTTGGCGTCGGTGATGGACCGGATCCAGAGCAGACGGGCCGCCACCAGGCCCGGCAGCGAGCCGAGCAGCATGAACGGCTGGATGCTGGCCATCAGGCCGAGCGCCATGGCCAGCACGGCCAGACGGCCGAAGAGGCTGAGCGCCGGCAGCATCGGGCTACCCGTTGCCGACACGATTCTGCGGCTCGTCCACCACAGCCCACCGAAGTAGACGAGGCCGAGAACGAGCCCGACCAACACTCCGGCCGAGAACGGGATCAACCCGTCCAGGCCGATCACTGCCGTACCCCTTTCGGAAGTCGAGTCATCACATCTCCTCCGATTCGCTCTCCCGCCGCACCCAGTGCCAGGCCATCGACAGCCCGACCGCGGCCCCCACAATGAGGAAGGTGATGGTGAAACTGATGGAGCTGTCGACCCGATTGTCGACGAAGATCCCGGCGGCGACACCGAGCAGTGTCGGCACCACCACCGTCCATCCGACGAGGCCGAAGGTCCCGAGCCAGGCCCACGGACTCTCGTCGCCCCGGCGCCGGGCCCGTTCCCGCCGGTTCGCCTTTCGCAGCACGGTGCGGCGTAGGGCCTCGGCTCGGGCCCGGTCGTCGTTCAATTCGCCGCGGGATTCACCGTCGAACTTGCCGTCAGCCATACTCGCTCATCTCCATGGACCGCCGAACCAGGTCGGTTTCGAGCCGGGCCAGTGCCGCCCGCGACCGGCGTTCACCCTCGGCCAGTTCCTCGAACGACGCTCGTAGCGCACGCTGCAGGGCCAACACGCTGTCACCTTCGGCCGCCTCACCGGTGGCGATCCTGACCACGGGACCTCGTTTGATCAGCACGCCGCCGTCGACGGCAATGAGATGCTCGTCACCGTCGGCCACGAAGGCGATGAGGCCGGGAACCAGAATGGCGACGAAATCGACATGGCGGGGGAGCAGGGTGAAGGCACCCTGGGGGCTTTCGGCCGACACCTTCGAAACCCCTCGGTCGAGCATGACCTCACCCGGGGTGACCACCTCCAACCGCATCGGCGATGCCGGGTTCATCGTGGCTCCAGATCGTCGAGGCCGCCGATCATGTAGAGTTCGTCCTCGGCCCGGTCGTCGAGCTCCCCGGCCAGGATGCGCTCGCAACCCTCGAGGGCATCCTCGAGTCCCACGAACCGGCCGGGCAGGTCGGTGAACTGCTCGGTCACGGCGAACGGCTGGGTCAGGAAGCGCTCCAGTCGCCGGGCCCGGGCCACGACCAGCTGATCCTCGGCCGCCAGCTCCTCGACACCGAGCATGGCGATCACGTCCTGGAGTTCCTCGTAGCGAGCCAGCATCTCCCGGGTCTCCCGGGCGATGCGATAGTGACGCTCGCCCACCACCGTCCGGTTCAACATCTTCGAGTCCGACTGCAATGGGTCGATGGCCGGGTACAGGCCGCGGGCGGCACGATCGCGCGACAGCACCACCGAAGCCGAGAGATGGCCGAAGACGTGGACGGCGGCCGGGTCGGTCAGGTCGTCGGCCGGCACGTAGACCGCCTGCACCGAGGTGATCGCACCGGCATCGGTACTGGCGATGCGCTCCTGGAGGGAGGCCAGCATGGTTTCCAGATCCGGCTGGTAGCCCAGTTGGGACGGCACGTGACCGAGCAGGGCCGACACCTCGGCCCCGGCCTGGACGAAACGGAAGATGTTGTCGATCAGCAACAGGACATCCTGGTTGCGCTCGTCCCGGAACCACTCGGACATGGTCAGCGCGGTGTGCCCGACCCGGAGCCGCGCCCCCGGTTGCTCGTCCATCTGGCTGAACACCAGCACGGTGTTCTCCAGTACCCCACTCTCGATGAGCTCACGATGCAGCTCGCCGGCTTCCCGGTTGCGCTCGCCGATGCCGCAGAAGACACTCACCCCCTCGTGGGCGCCGACAACGTTGTTGACCAGCTCCATGATGAGCACGGTCTTGCCCACCCCGGCGCCGCCGAACAAGCCGGCCTTGCCGCCCCGCTCCAGCGGAGCCAAGACGTCGATGATCTTGATGCCGGTGGTGAACGTGCCGGACTGTGACGGTCGTTCGGTCATTGGGACCGGGTGGCGATGAATCGTTCGTCGGGGGAGAGTGGAGATCACCCCATCCGGCTCACCGTCGATGGTGTTGCCGAAGACGTCGAACACCCGCCCCAGTACGGGCTCACCGACCGGCACCTCGATCGGCGCTCCGGTGTCGGTCACCGCATCACCGCGGGCAAGCCCTCGGGCCGGGGTCAGGGCCACGGTTCGTACCGTGGCGGCGTCGAGATGAGCCACCACCTCCATGGCCACCGACGAGCCCGGAACGGTCAGTAGGTGGTCGATCTCCGGCAGCCCGGCATCGAAGGCGACATCGATGACGCTGCCTCGCACTCTGACCACACGACCGCTCGCCGCCGGTGTTTCCGCACCGTTGTTGCCCATCGTTCTCCGTCCGGTTTGTCGGCGATTTCGATCATCCAACAAACCGATCGGTGATGTGAAGGGCCAGAGGTCACCATCTCCCGCCCGCCCCCAACAGGATTTCGGTGGGCAGTTGCTAGGAAGCTTCCTCCCCGTAGCGACTGTCTTGTGCCGGCGGCGGCTCATAGGCGGGAGCCGGGCGAACCCGGATCATGTCGCGGCCGCCACAGCTGCGGACTCGTACCCCCACCGTTCCCTCGTCGACGACCAGCTCCTCCGGACCGGTGCCGTTGTCGATCACATCGGCCAGATCGACCCCGCGGAAGGCAACCACCTTCTCCCAGTAGCAGCCATCCGGCACCTCCCAGATGCCCCGGGCCAGATCGCCCAACCAGTAGTCGCCGTCGCCGGCCTTCTTCACTGGGGTTTCCGGCGGCGACCACGGAGTCCAGTCACCGCAGCCGGCGGTGGACACGAAGGTGTCGGGTTCGACCTCGTTGAGGGTGACCAGCATGCGCCCCTCGAGCAGCCGATCGTGGCCGATGACCCGCTCGCCGACGCGTCGTGTCGTGCGCCGCAACTCGTATTGGCAGTCGGTACCGTCGCTGCCGGAGGCGTAGATCCCGGGTTCCAGTGGACCCCGGTAGGCCAGGCCGAGGAGACTGACGTCGCTCAGGCTGGTGGTGGCGGCGTCGTCGCCCGAGATGGAGTAGATCCCGTCCTCGCCGCCCGGTCGGTCCTCGCTGTCGCCACTTGCGACCATCCGATAGACGCCGGACGGGAAGTGGTCGACGAATCCCAAGGCGTCCGATTGCCGGTCGGTCCGATCGGTATCGGGTTCCGGAGCCGCCGGGTCTCGAGCCTCCATCGGTGTCGAGTCCTCGGTCTGGGCCAGGGTCTCTGCGGTGTACAGCAGCGTTCCGAACACGGCGGCCAGTAGCAACACGATTCCCAGAAGCCGAGTCGGTCCTTTCACCCGCTACCTGTCGGCAGCGCGTTCGGTGCGTTCAACGCCATTCACCGGATTTCCCACGGTTTTGCCGCTTCCGACCCATCAGCGGTAGGTCGATGGGGCGATAGGGTCGGGCCATGGCACGAGGTGACCCGTCACCCGAGGACGAACCGACCAGACGACTACCGGACGAGGTTGGTGTCGGCCCCCACCCCGAGCCGTGGCCCCAGGGCGACAACTACGACAAAGAGCTGCTGGCCGAGGGGGATCGCCGCAACGTCGTCGACCGCTACCGGTACTGGACGGTGGAGGCCATCAAGGCCGATCTCGATGGCCGCCGTCATCGCTTTCACATCGCCATCGAGAACTGGCAGCACGATCTCAACATCGGCACCGTGGTCCGAACGGCCAACGCCTTCCTGGCCGCCGAGATCCATATCGTGGGCAAGAGGCGATGGAACCGGCGAGGGGCGATGGTGACCGATCGCTACCAACACCTGCGCCATCACCCCACGGTCGACGACCTGGCCGCCTGGGCCGATGAACGATCGCTGCCGTTGATCGGGATCGACAACCTGCCCGGTTCGGTCCCTCTTGACTCCCGGCCGCTGCCCGCGGCCTGTGTCCTGGTTCTCGGCCAGGAGGGCCCTGGTTTGTCCGAGGCCATGCGCCCGGTGTTGAGCGAGTGCCGGTCCATCCCCCAGTTCGGCTCGACCCGATCGATCAACGCCGGGGTGGCGGCCGGTATCGCCATGTACAGCTGGATCCGCCAGCACCACCCCGTTCTCTGAGGCTGCGCCCCCGGACCGCCGAAATCGGGCCAAAGCGGTCAGAAGTGACCGCTTTCACCAACTTTCGACCGGGGTGGGCGTGGCCGGTCCGAGGAGCCGGGATCAGCCGAGGAGGCGGAACTCGATTCGCCGGTTCTCCTGCTGGGCCTCCGGGGTGTCGTCGGGCTCGACCTTGAGTCGACGCTCACCAAAGCCGACGGCGGTCAGCTCGTTGCCGACACCTCGGGCCTCGAGGGCGGCCTTGACCGCATCGGCTCGAGCCTGGCTCAGCGTCTCGTTCGACTCGTCGCTGCCCCTGGAGTCGGTATGGCCGCCGATCTCCAGCGCAGCGTCGGTGTTGGCCAGCAGCAAGTCCGCCGCCTCGTCGAGGATGGATTCGGACGCCGGCTGGATGAGCGAGCTGCCGGAGGCGAACTGGATGGGCTCCAGGCTGTTGAGCGAGGCCTCCAGTTCACCCGATTCCTCCAACGCGAGATCGGTCAGCGCCACCTCGACACCGTCGATCTCGCCGAAGCCGTTGACCACCTGGTTGTACAGCACCTCGTCGGTCAGCGATCCCGAGATGGTGATCTGGGTGGGGGCGGCCCGGGTGTCGTCGATCTCGAGCTGGTTGTCGACCTGGGCCTCGGAATAGATGGAGGCGGCCCGTTCCACCAGCAGATCGGCGGTGGCCTGATCGGGCACCACACCGGCGAGCACGATGGAGGCCTGGGCTGCCGTCAGGGTGGCCTCACCGGAAACGGCGTCTTCCGCCTCGGCGACGGTCAGTTGGTCGATGACCTGCTCGACCCCGGGCTGGACCGCCAGGTAGTCGATGACCGCCGGTCGAGCAGCCTCGTCCGGCACCTCGCCCGTCGCCGTGACCACACCACCGTCGGCCGAGAGGCTGATGCCGTCGAGACCGTCGATGCCGAGACCCCCCAGGCCGGCCAGCAGTGCGGCCAGGTCAAGACCTGCCACCTCCGGCTCCTCGGGATCGGCTTCCGGCTCCTCGGCTTCGTTCTCGGTCGCCGGCTCCTCGGCCTCGGCCACCACCTCAACCGTCGCCTCATCGTCGTTACCGGGGGCGATGGTGGGCCACACCAGGGTCACGGCCAGGATCGCGATGCCGACAGCAATGGCCAGCAGGGCCGGTAGTTCGTCCGGTCCCTCGTCGGCCAACGGAACGCCGGCCGGCCGACGCCGCCGGAGTTCTTCTTCATCGTCAGTTTCGGATCTGCCATGGGCAGATTGTGCCAGCAAATCCGATTGTTCCGACCGTGCGTCGACGTTCGAAACACGTCTGTCAGCTCGACGTCTGGCCCGGGCCAGACGAACGGTCTGCTCGAGGACGGTGATGACGGCGATGACCGCTGCCAACAGGATCACGGCCAGGATGAGGCGGCCGACCAGGGCCGGCCGTCCCCGCTCCGGTTCGGTGGTGAGTTCCTGGGCGAAAACCAGCACCGCCCGTCCCGGGTCGGAGGCGGCGCGGGCCCGCTGGGTGGCCCGAGTTCGGCCGCCGGAGAGATCCTCGATCACCGCAGTCTCGAGCGTCCCGTCGTCGAGGAAGAGGAGGGCGGCGTCGGCGTCCACCACCTCGCGGATGCGGCGGGCGTACGACTTGCCGTCGGGTTGGGGGTCGATGGGGGCAACCGCCACCAGGCGAAGACCATCGAAGCGCACATCCTGCACGGCCCGAATGAGGGCGTCCTCATCGATATCGGAACGGGCCCGGGACACGAACACGCCGTCGTCGGCCAGTTGCTCGGCCACCTCGGTCGGTGACTCGGCGGCGGCGGGAGCCGACCACAGTCCGACTACGGTGACGGCGATGGCCAAGACCACCAACAGCCGTTCAACCGGCCCAGTCACCCGAAGTCGTCTCACCCGCCCAAGTCTCGCACGAAAGTCCCCGAATACGGTGCCGCTCGACGAAATCTCGAGTAAACGGATCAGGCAGTCACGAGTCGGTCTACGGCCTCGGTTCCGGTTTCGGTTGCTGCTCCGGTTTCGTTGTTCGCGGGGTCGGCGTCGAGGTGTCGGCGGACCCGGGATCGTAGGAGCTTGAGCCCGAGCAGACCCACTGACAAGCCGACCAGGGCAACCACCAGGGCCGAGCCCCGTGCCCGGCCGACACCGATCAGGTTTCCGATCGTCGCCGCTCCGATGCCACCCTCAGCCATGGCCGGTTCGGCCATCGCGCTGATGGCGACGCCGGCGGTCAGGGCCCCGACCGGTTCAAAGGCCCGCCCCACCGCAGTCCGGAGGCCGAAGACCCGACCCTGCATCGTGGCCGGCACCCGCTCGTGGTAGACGGTGGACAGGGCGGCGTTCACCACCGGCACCGAGGCCAGGGCGATGACCACACCGGCGATCAGAAGCCCGAGGCTGGGGCGCGAGGCGGCTACTGCGAACCCGACGCCGATGGCCACTAGGGAGAGGGCGAAGGTGCCGATTCGTTGCCGGGGTACACCCACCTGCCCGAGGACGAGGGTGCCGGCCAACATGGCCAACCCTCCGGCACCCATGACCAGACCGGCGCTGGCGGGTCCTCCCACGGTGGTGGCCAGGCTGATGAGGGCCACGTTGAAGGAGGCGAGGAAGAAGTTGACCACGGCCATCACCATCAGCAGAGTGGCGATGGCTCGGCCGTCTCCCCGCAGCCAACTGAACGTGCTCGACCACGTGCGATCGTCGACGGTGTCGTGCAACCCGTCGCTCTGCGCGCCGGGTTCGGTGAAGCGTACGGCCAGGGTGCAGGTGATGGCGACAAGGAAGGTCGCGGCGTCCACCACCAGTACGGCGCCGATGCCCGACCACGCCACCAGGGGGGTGGCGATGACCGGCCCCAGCACGACACCGGCCGCCGGTCCGAGCTGGTTCAGGCCGTTGGCCCTGCCAAGGGCATCGGCGTCGACCAGCGACGGGATGGCGGCCTGGAATGCCGGGAACTGGAACGCCGTGCCCACACCACCGACGAAGCCCACGGCGGCGAGATGCCAGATCTCCAACGCTCCGAGGGCAGTCAGCACCAGGGCCACGACGGTGCCGGTGGCGGCCAACACATCAGCTCCGATCATGACCGTGCGCCGGGGTAGTCGATCGACCAGCGGCATCAGCGGGCCGGTGACCACATAGGGCACTGCCGCCAGTGCCGCCAGTACCCCCAGCCAAGTCGGGCTGCCGGTCTCGACGAAGACCCAGACGGCGATACCGATACCGGAGACGATGCTACCCAGGGTGGAAACCGACTGGCCGAGCCAGACGGTCAGGAACTGCCGGCTGAGAGGTGAGGAGGATGCCATGGCTTCATTCAATCACATTGAATGAGACTGTTCAAGAGATCTGAATGAATATTCAGCTGAGTTGATCGGAAGTTGGGCGCCGCTAGCCTGACGTTATGCTCGATCCCGATCCCGAGGCCCATTCGAAGCTTGCCGACGGCGGCTGGATTCCCGAGCCCGGGCTTGAGGACATGCCGGAGAGTGTTGCATTGACCGAGCTCGATCTGCTCGGCGAGCTCACCCACCCCACCCGCTCCCAGGTCCTTCGGGCGCTCAAGCAGCCTCACACCGTGGCCGAAGTGGCGGAGGTGCTCGACATGCCCGTGACCCGGCTCTATCACCATGTCAACCGGCTGGAATCGCAGGGTTTCATACGGGTCGTGGCCACCCGTCGGGTCGGCGCCGTCACCGAACGTCGTTATCAGGTTGCGGCCAGGTCATGGCAGGTCGACAGCGACTTGTTCAAGACCAGCGACCGGCGGGAACTGGCCGTCATCCTCGGCTCGCTGTTCGATGTGTCCAAGATGGCGTTCCAGCGTGAGGTCGAATCCGGCGGGTTCACCGGGGTCGACGATCTGAGCGAGCACGGTTTCCTGTCCCGGGGCTACGTTCATCTCTCCGACCGCCGCCGGCGTGAGCTGCTGGAACGACTCACCGAGGTGGTCAAAGAGTTCACCTCCGATGTGGACGAAGACGATCCCGACGCCAACCGGATGGAGCTCTTCATCGCCGCCTTCCCCGAGACGGCCTGATCCCGTGCCCATTCCCCTGCGTGTGCCCGTGTCGAACCGCGGTCGCCGTCCGGCGGGCCGGGGCCGTTGACCACGGTCGCCGCACCGCCGGGTAGGTCCGGTCCCAGTGGCTTCGGTCATGGTCTGCGGGCCCTTCGCCACCGGAACTTCAAACGGTTCTGGTTCGGGGCCCTGATAAGCAATTCCGGCACCTGGCTTCAGAACCTCACCGTTCCCTATGTGGTGTTGGAGATCACCGACGCCGCCACCTGGGTCGGGATCGCCGCCTTCGCCGGCATCTTCCCGGCGGTCATCCTGGGCCCCGTGGCCGGCAACCTGGCCGACCGCTTCGACCGCCGCATGGTGCTTGTCGTCGGTCAGGTGGCAGCGGCGCTGGCCGCCGGAGTGCTGTGGTTGGCCTGGGTCCAGGGGGTGCGCAATCCCTACGCCGTGGTTGCCCTCGCCGCCCTCAGCGGTGTCATCGGCGGGTTCACCCTGCCCACCTGGCAGTCGTTCGTGCCCACCCTGGTCCCGAGCTCCGACCTGGCGTCGGCCATCTCCCTCAACAGCCTGCAGTTCAACGCCGCCCGGGCCATCGGCCCCGCCGTCGGCGGCACGCTGATCGCCGCCTTCGGCCCGGCCTGGGCCTTCGCCCTCAACGCGGTCAGCTTCGGGGCCGTGCTGGTTGCCCTGCTGGTCATCGACACCGGGCAGACCTCGCAGGTCATCACCCGCCGGCCCGTGGTCCGGGGCTTCGTCGAGGCCCTGCGCTACATCCGGGCCCAGCCCGGCATCGTGGTCAGCATGGCGCTGGCCTCGATCGTGGCCTTCCTCGGCTTCCCGCTTGCCGGCTTCGTGGTCATCTTCTCCAAGCAGGTCTATGCCGTCGAACCGTGGGCCCTCGGCCTGCTCTCGGCGCTGCTCGGACTGGGGTCGGTGCTGGCCGGTCCCATCGTGGCCGGAGTGTTCGGCGACCTGTCGCGGGCGGCCACCGTTCGGGTCGCCCTTCCTCTGTACGGGCTCATGATCATGGTGTTCGGAACGTCGACCACGGTGTGGCAGGGTGCCATCGGCCTGCTGTTCTCGGGTATGGGGTTCCTGACCGTGATCGTCACCTCCAACACGGCGGTCCAGACCATCGTGGCCGACCGGATCAGGGGCCGGGTCATGGCCGTTCGCATCATGACCTTCACCGGCTCCTATCCGTTGGGGGCACTGGTTCAGACCCGGCTTTCGGACATTGTCGGACCCCGCACCGTGGTCACCGTCGCCGGGATACTGGTGCTGGCCTTCGGCCTGCTCTTCGTGTTCCGACCCGCGTTGGCCGCCCACCTCGACGATCCGTCCGACGACTCCTGACCGCGGCCGGGCCGGGTGGAATGCCGCCCCGTGGTCTACGGTTGCCAGTGCTATGAATGCCTCGCCCACACCGTCCTCTCCGCCCCCTTCGGCATCGCCGTCGACCGACGGCAGCCCCTACCACCAGGTCACCTTTCGGGGGTCGCTGGGGGCCGATCTGGCAGCCCGACTGGACATGCCGGCCGGCCCACCCCGGGCCTATGCCCTGTTCGCCCATTGCTTCACCTGTGGCAAGGACCTGTTCGCCGCCAGCCGGATCGCGGCCGAACTGAACCGCCACCGCATCGCCGTGTTCCGGTTCGACTTCACCGGCTTGGGCCACAGTGGCGGTGAGTTCGCCAACACCGATTTCTCGTCCAATCTCGATGACCTGAGCCTGGCCGTGGACTGGATGGCGGGGCATGCCTCGCCCCCTCAGTTGCTGATCGGCCATTCCCTGGGCGGTGCCGCCGTACTGGCGGCTGCCCGCCATCTGCCCTCGGTCCGGGCCGTGGCCACCATCGGGGCTCCCGCCGATCCCGGCCATGTTCGCCACCTGTTCACCGACAAGCTGGTCGACATCGAAGCCGCGGGCCAGGCCGAGGTGTCGATCGGGGGGCGTCCGTTCACGATCAGCAAGGACTTCCTGGCCGATCTCGAGGCCAACCAGCAGGCCGCCGACCGGGGGCTGGCCGACGGACAGGCTCTGCTGGTGCTGCATTCCCCCGACGACACGGTGGTGGCCCATGACCAGGCCGAGGCCATCTTCGCCGCCGCGACTCAGCCCAAGGCAATGGTGGCCGTGGACGGGGCAGGACATCTACTACCCCGCCACGCCGACTCGGTGTTCGTGGCCGAGGTCATCGCCCATTGGGCCGAACGCTACGTCGAGGACGAGAACCCGCCCAGTGCCGTCCCCGATCCCACGGCGCCGGTTGTCGTGGCCGAGACCGGCCAGGGCATCTTCCTCAATCATGTGGTGGTCGGCCATCACCAGTTGCTGGCCGATGAACCGGAGTCGGTGGGTGGCTTCGATGCCGGCCCCGCCCCCTACGACTTCCTGGCCGCCGCCCTCGGCACCTGCACGTCCATGACGCTGCGGCTCTACGCCAACCGCAAGGGTATTGCGCTGGAGCGGGTCACGGTTGAGGTCGCCCACGGTCGAATCCACATCAACGATTGCCGACACTGCGACGAGGACATGAAGACCGGGCAGGGGGGCAAGATCGACCAGCTGACCCGGATCCTGCGACTGGAGGGTGACCTCACCGAGCAGGACCGGGCCAACCTGCTACGCATCGCCGACCGCTGCCCCGTGCACCGATCACTGGAAGCCGAGTCGCACATCGTCACGACCCTGGCGTGAGGTCCCGGCTCAGCCCGCCGGAGGCTGGAGACGGTGGGCGATGGCCTGGGTGGAGCGATCGAGAATGATGGCCATGATTACGATGGCCAGGCCGACGGCGAAACCGTGACCGACCTCGCTGTTCTTGACCGCGCTGATGGTCTCGAATCCCAATCCGCCGCCGCCGACCAGACCCGAGATGATGACCATGGCCAGCACCATCATGATCACCTGGTTGACCGCGGCCATGATGGTGGTGGCGGCCAGTGGCAACCGAACACCGAGGAGGGTCTGGGTCGGGGTGGCGCCGAAGGTCTGTGACGCCTCGATGCTCTCGGTCGGAACCTGCTTGATGCCCAATGCGGTGATCCGTACCCCGGGAACCATGGCGTACAGGACCGAGGCGATGATGCCCGGCACCACACCGACGGTGAACAATGTGACGGCGGGGATGATGTAGACCAATGACGGGATGGTCTGCAGGGCATCGAGCACGGGGCTGAGGGCCGCTTCCACCCGGCGGCTTCGCCCGGCCCACACCCCGAGGGGGATGGCCACCAGCAGTGACACCACCACTGCGGCGATGACCTGGGTCAGGGTGTCGAGTGACAGCTCCCACATACCGATCAGGCCGATGAACGACACAGCCGCCGCGGTGAAAAGGGCCAGCCTCCAACCCGCCACCCGCCAGGAGATCCACGACCCGGCGAACACCAGCGCCGGCCAGGCCGCGGTGTCGATGAGGAAGTCCTTGACCGGCACATACATCCACGAAACCAGCCCGTCGTTGATGCCCCGGGTCAGCCACCGGAAGTTCTCCTGGATCCAGTCCACGCCGTCGTCGATGGGATCGAAGACCTTGGTGTCCCACACCTCCGGGAAGGTGTCGATCCCGGCCGCACGGCCCGCCACGGTCAGTGCCGCCACGGCCGCCACCCCCCACCAGACGGTGCGGCGTGACGGCAGGACCGAGCGGTCGGTCACTGCCGCCGCCCGGCCGAGGCGGTCGAGGACCAGGGCGATGGACACGATGGCCAGGCCGGTGGCCACGCCTCGGCCGATGCGCCGTTGGGCCAATGTGTCCATGACCTCCTGGCCCAGCCCGCCGGCACCGAGCAGGGTGGCCAGAACCACGATTCCGAGGGCCATCATGATGGTCTGGGTCACCCCGGTCAGGATGGTGGGCATGGCCATCGGCAGCTGGACCTTGCGCAGGGTCTGCATGGGGGAGGCGCCGAACATGTCGGAGGCATCCACCGATGCCGCCGGGACCTGGCGGATGCCAACGGTGGTCAGCCGCACCAGCGGGGGCAGGGCGTAGATGACGGTGGCCAGGGTGGCCGGCACGGCGCCGATGCCGAAGAACATCAGCATTGGCACGAAGTAGACGGGCGCCGGCACCGTCTGCATGGCGTCCATGACCGGTCGGATGGCGGTGTCGAACCGTGGCCGGAAGGCGGCCGCCACTCCGACGGGGATGCCGATGATGACCGAGATGAACACGGCGATGGCCATCAGAGCCAGGGTTTCCACGGTGACGTCCCAGAGGCCGACCAGGCCGGGATAGATGAGCGCAGCGGCGGCCACCGTGGCGTCGGCCCAGCGTCGGGTGCGGGCCACATACGCGAAGGCGGCGATCGGCAACACGAACCAGGGGAACCACAGCAGGGTCGACTCCACCGAGTCGAGACCCCAACCGACGGCGTCGGCCACGGGGTCGAACAGGTAGGTGAAGATGGGATGAGGTTCACCGGATCGACGGTTCTCAAGGGCCCATCGGGCGAACCGGTCGAAGGGATCGGCGAATGCTGCGGCCCAGCGGGCCGGGAAGCTCTCCGAGCCGGCGAACAGCAGCTGCAGCACGAGGACACCGGCGGCCAGGATGCCGAACCACGCGGCAAGAGGCATGGTCTTGACCCGATCCAGGATTCGGGCGATGTCGCTGGTCAACGCCGCCGGGCGGGAGTCGATGGCGGGCGAGGCCACGGTCAGCCCTTCAGGACGGTTTCGACGCGGCTGCGGTCAACCACGCCGATGGCTCGACCGTCGTCGTCGACCACGGAAACGTCGCCCCGGTGCGAGACCAGCAGGCCCAGCACATCCTCCAGCAGGGCTCCGGCCGGCACCGTGGTACCGCCGTTGGCTCCTGCTCCCGGTGCCGAGGTGGCAGCCGTTGTGCGTTCGGGAAGGGCGACCATGACCCGATCCACGGTCACCACCTTGGCTCGTGACACGTTCCTGGTGAACTCCCGTACATAGTCGGTGGCCGGATCGGCCAGCAGCTCGGCCGCCGTGCCCACCTGATCGAACTCACCGTCCTTCATGATGGCGATGCGGTCCCCGAGCTTGATGGCCTCGTCGAAGTCATGGGTCACGAAAACGATGGTCCGCTGCATGGTGTGCTGCAGCCGCAGCAACTCTTCCTGCATGTCACGACGGATCAGCGGATCCAGGGCCGAGAACGGCTCGTCGAAGAACAGTACGTCGGGCTCGACGGCCAGGGCCCGGGCCAGACCGACCCGCTGTTGCATGCCCCCGGACAGCTGCTGAGGGTAGTGATTTCCCCAGCCGGCCAGGCCGACCAGCTCGAGGATCTCGTCGGCCTTGGCGTGGCGCTTGGCTCGATCCCAGCCCTGGACCTCCAGCCCGTAGGCCACATTGTCGATGACGCGGCGGTGGGGGAAGAGACCGAAGTGCTGGAACACCATCGACAGCTTGTCCCGTCGAACCCGGCGTAGCTCCTCGGCACTCATCGAGGTCAGCTCCTCGCCGTCCAGGGCAACCGAGCCGCGGGTGACCGGGGTCAGGCAGGCCACGCATCGCAGCAGCGTGGACTTGCCCGATCCCGACAATCCCATGATCACGAAGGTTTCACCCGGAGCCACCGAGAACGACACGTCACGGGCGCCGATGGTGGCCCCGGTCTGTTCCAGGATGTGGCCTCGCGTCGCCCCCGAGTCGGCCAGCGACAAGACAGCGTCGGTGGCCCGGTTCGACCGGGTCCCGAACACCTTCCACACCCCATCGGCCACCAATTTGGCCTCCGAGGTGGACTCCATCATGAGCTCCGACCAGGCACCAGGGCGCGGATCTCGACCGGTTGGTCGCTCTGTTGGGCCGGCCGCCTCACCCTCTACCCCAGCCAGGCCGACCAGACGTCGGCGTTGTCGGCCACCCACTTGGCCGCCACATCCTCCGGGTCCTCGCCATCGATCTCGACCGCCGGCAGCATGGACAGCTGATCCTCGCTGGTCATGGTGAACTTCTCGAGGAAGGAGTAGACGTCCGGAGCCTTGTCGGCCAGGGCGGGGGAGGCGGCCTTGATGATGGGGTCGGCCGGATAGTCGCAGTCGACTCCACCGTCGCCGGCGGCGGCACTGGCCCCGCACTCGTCGGTGTAGGCCGGTAGGTCGACCTTGACCAGGTCGTACTTGGAGACGGCGGCGGTTGGTGTCCACCAGTACATGAGGATGGGTTCGCCGGCCGAGACCCGGGCGTCGAGCTCGGCCACCGTGGCCGGCTCCGACCCGGAGTACTGGACCTCGAACGGCAGGTCCAGGTTCTCGATGATCTGCTCGTCGTAGGTGGAGTAGGACGGGTCGGTACCCAGGAACCTGCCGTTGTCGCCGGTCTCGGCGGTGGCGAACAACGACGCCGCCTCCGGGCTCTTGTAGCCCTCCCAGCCGGCCAGGTCCGGATTGTCCTCGACCACATACGACGGCACGAACCAGCCGATCTGGCCGACCGCCCCCAAGTCGCCGATATTGACAACGGTGCCGTCGTCGAAGAAGGCCTGCTCGCTTTCGGTGATACCGGAGGGCCAGATTTCCAATACCGCGTCGATGGTCCCGTCCGACAGACCGGTGAACATGGCCTCGTTCTCGTCCAGACTGATGGCCTCGGTCGGATAGCCGAGCTCGGATTCGATGATCTGGCGGGCCACCTCGACATTCAGGGCCGAGGCCGTCCACGGGTTGACCACGAAGTTGATGGTCGGTTTGTCGCCGTCGGGCTCGGCTGCGGCGTTGTCGCCGTCGTCGGCACCCTCATCGGTGCTCTCGTCGGCACCCTCGTCGGTGCTCGAGGTCTCCCCGTCGTCGGAATCCCCACAGGCCGACGCCAGCACGGTGAAGGCCAGCAGCAGCGCGAGCAGGGCTCGTAGCGCGGGAACGGCGGTCGCTCGGCTGGATGGAGCGGTTGAATCCATCATTTGTCTCCCCTCCTGACCCTTCCCGGGGCCAGGTCAATGACCTGAGTGATTCAGGTCTTCCAGTGGGCGGATGATACCACTCCGCCGGCCGCCGGGTACACCCCGACTACGTGGACCGAATTGTGCCGGCCGGCGATGGCCCCAGGCGGGTAGCCTCGCGGAGTGGACGGGTCGGCCTCGATGCGTGGCGAGAATGGAGCAGCCCGGCAGGCGGTAGCCGCCGGGATTCGCACCGCCGTCCCCCTGGCCTTGCCCGCCATTCCCATCGGGCTGATCCTGGGAGTGGCCATCCGTGAGTCGGCGGCCATCGACAATCTGGCCGGGTGGTCGTCGTCATGGTTGATCCTGGCCGGCGCGGCCCAGCTGGCATCGGTCGATCTGATCGATCGGGGTGCCGGTATGTTCACCGTGGTGGCGGCGGTGTTCATGATCAACGCCCGCCACCTGATGTATTCGGCCGCTATCAGCCATCGCTTTCGTCATGCCCCGATCTGGTTCCGGCTCGTCGCCTCCTATCTGCTCTTGGATCAGACCTTTGCCATGAACGCCGACGGGGCCTACAACAGTCCCGACAGCAAACCCCTGGACTATCAGATCGTCTACTACCTGGCGACGGCCCTTCCTATGGTGTCGATGTGGCTGGTCGCCACCGCAGCCGGAATTCTGATCGGCGATATCATTCCGGCCCAATGGGAGGTGGGGTTCACCATCCCCATCATGTTCCTGGGTTTGATGGTGATGTCGATCTCGAACCGACCCGGCATCCTGGCTGCCGTCGTCGGGGGAGCCGTCGCGGTGGCCGGGCGGTCGTGGCCCAGTGGCACCGGGCTGCTGGCCGGCGCCGTTCTGGGAGTGGTCGTGGGCGGTGCCGCCGACTGGTATCAGAGTCGGAACGAGCCGGCGCCGACCGCCGAGCCGTCGACTGTCACGACCGCCGAGGACGGCGCCGATGAGTAGCACCTGGGTGTGGTTGACCTTTGCCATCGGTGGGGTGATCACCTTCCTTCAGCGGGGTTCGTTCATCCTGTTCGCGGGCGATCGGGAGCTGCCGGAGCCGGTCCGCCGAGCCTTGCGCTATGTTGCCCCGGCCGCTTTCGCCGCCATTGTCGCTCCCCGGGTGCTGGGCGACGAGGGTCTGTCCGGTCTGGCCGACCCCGATCCGAAGCTGTTGGCGGCGGTGGTCGCCGGACTGTTCATGTGGCGGTTCCGGAACATGGCGGCCATGTTGGTCGTCGGTATGGTCGCCTTCTGGCTGCTTCGTTGGGTGATGTGACGGGCCGGGGGTGCTTCGGCGGTCGCCTATTCCCGTTGGATGGTGGCCGGTGGGGGTGGTGGTGTCTCACTCGGTGTGGCTGGTCGGGTGTGCCAGACGGTTTTGCCGTTCGGTCCGGTTTGCCGGTACAGGGTTCGTTGGTTCTGATGGAGTTCCCGGTGGCATGGCCCGCAGAGCAGGGCCAGTTGGTTGATGTCGGTGCGGCCTTTGGCCGGGGCGTTCCACGGCATGAGGTGAGGGACTTCGCAGCGTTGGGGTGACGCCCCGCAGCGCACACAGCCGCGGTCTCGCACGGTCAGGGCGAGGTGTTGGGCCATGGTGGCATGGCGGCGGGTTCGGCCCAGCCACAATGGCTGACCCTGCGAGTTCGCCGGAGGCGAACTTGGTTAGTGAGGCCGGAGGCCGAACGGCGGAGTCGGTGAACAGGACGTAGATCGCTGAGCCGGCCGTGTACCAGGTGAACAGCTCGTCACTGATGGGTCCGGTGCCGTGTTGGATGGCCGGAGTGGTTCCAAGGTTGTCCAGCGGTATCGACACCACCACGGCCGGTTTCGACCCACTACCGCGTGTTGTGGGGTCGAAGAATGCGACGGCCGCGTCGAACAGGCGGTGTTCCCATGGGAGGTGGTCGCCTGCTGGGCGGTCTCGACCACCGTTGGCTTGGTAGGCGGTGTCGGCGGCGGCGGTGATCTGGTTCCAGATGCGGTCGATGACGGCGTCGGGACCTTCCAACACCACGATGGCGAGATCGGGTTTGCCCTCGCCGGCCAACGTCGTGCCTCGCCGGCACCGGCGAGCCCCCATTTGCCGGCGGTACAGGTCGTTGACCTGGTCACGATCGGCGGTGTCGTCGAGGTAGCGGTTGACGGCGTGGTTGGTTTGGCCCGGGGTCAGCCCGGCCACCTGGTCGATGAGTTCGTTGGGGATGTGCCCGGTGTCGGGGTTGGCGGCTTTGGTCAGTGCGTCGAGGGAGTCGGGGGCGATCGACCCGTCGGTGACCTTGTCTGCCAGCGAGGTGTTTGCGGCCAGTGCGGCGGCTCGGCGGGCGTCACGGTTGGTGGAGCGCCGGGACCGTTCCCGACCGCCGAGCAGGGCTCGGGTTCGTGTGCGGTCCGATGAGACGTCACCTGAGGAGCCGGCGACTCGGGCGGCGGCTGTCAGCCGTTCCCGCTCGAGGCGATGTTCGAGCATTCCGGCCCGGCGGATCAACTCGCGGTCACCCAGGGATCGGAGTGATATCACCAACTGGTTGACAAGCACATCGACATCCGGCCCGGCGGCAAAGGGATCGGCCACCTCGTCTGTCTGAAACTGTTGTTCGGTCAACGTCACACCACAATCATAAACAAGCGGTGTGACATCCAAGGTCGGCAGTAGGGTCCACCACTGGCCGGTGTTGCGTTGATCAGCTCGATCGGCTGGGAAGGGATACGAACGCTGCGACGATTGGCATCGTCTACGCCGCCATCAGTCGTCTGTTCACAGCACCTCGGGGGATGCTCGCTCTGTCCAACGTTCAAAGCCCGCCATGGTTCCCGGTCACCACCGCGACTGAGCGGGATCGGAGTACTGCCGCAGGCGGGGGAGGGGCACCACCTACACGAACAGCGTCAACAGGTAGGGGGCCATCACCAGAAACCCGAGCGCCGGGTGGCCCCGGCGCATCGAGGAGTGCCGGTCCCAGCTGAAGAGAAGCAACGCCAACCCGAACCCAATCGCTCCCGACAACAACAGCGCCCCGATCGATACCCACGGGTCGAAGCCGCCAACCTCTCCCATGGCCAGCTCGCGAAACGCGTTCATTGCCTGGGTGGCAGGCAACAGCTGCGAGGCTCTGGCTACGCCCGGGGCCAGCTCGCCGTACGGGATCATGATCCCGCCCAGCAGCATGGAGGGAATGAACACCAACTGCGACCAGAGAATCACAACCTGGGCGTTGGCCGACACAACGCCGATCAGCACCCCCATGCCGGCCGTGGCCACCATGAACGCGAGCAACGTCAGCCCGAATCCCCACCAGTTGACGGGCAGCGGAGCTTGGAAGAGGACGGGTGCGGTAGCGGTGATGGCGGCGGCCACGGCCAGCGTGTGCAGTCCGGTCGTCAGGGAGGGGATCATGAGAATCGGTGCCGGAGGAACGCCGTTGACCTTGTAGCTGCGGAAGATCCCCGCCTCCCGAGCTGCCACCAACGGCTCCGGGGTACCGAGCAGGTAGGCGGCCATTACCGAGATGACCACCATCCCGGGGATGATCACCTCCTCGAAGAACGGGTTGAGCCCGGTGAGGATGAACCCCAGCATGAGGTACAGGCCCAGCGGGAACAGGTAGTTCAGGAACAGCAGCGTCTTGTTGCGGACTCCCGTCCGAAACTCGAACGCAAAGTGGGCGGCAAATGCGCTCATCCGCCCCCTCCCGAATGGGTGATCTCGAGGAACCGGTCTTCCAGTGAGGGCCGCTCCACACGCAAGTCGACCAGAGCATCGCCGACGGCTTCCACGAAGGCGATGATGGCACCGACGGTCGGACCCACCGAGGAGCTGAGATAGATGGAGTAGTCGTCCTCCCGGTGGTGACGCTCCACTGCGGGGAAGGCATGATTTACTTCGGCCAGACAGTCGTTTTGCGTCTTTACGCTCACCTTGGTGAGCCCGGCGCCCGTCGATGTGATCTCGCGGGGAGTCCCGCTCGCCGCAATCTCGCCCCGCAGCAGAATGGCCACCCGGTCTGCGAGTTCTTCGGCTTCGGACATGTCGTGCGTTGCAAGAACGACGGTGGTGCCCCCGTCTCGCAGCTCTCTGATGACTTGGTGCAGCTCCGCTCGCGAGGGGACGTCGAGTCCGGCGGTCGGCTCGTCCAGGAACAACACCCGAGGTTCGTGGGCGATCGCCAGGGCGAGTTCGAGACGGCGCTGCTGTCCGCCGGACAGCTCTACATACTGGGTGTCGACCTTGTTCGTCAGCCCGAGCCGATCCAGCAGGTCCGTTCTGACGACGACCCGGTGGTATGCACAGAACAGCTTCATCGCCTCCACCGGAGTGATGCTCTCCGGAAGACCGGCCGACTGGAGCTGCACGCCGATCACGTTCCGCAAGCGGCGCGGCTCCCGGGTGGGGTCGATGCCGGCCACCCGCAAGATTCCCCCGGACGGTGGTCGCAGGCCTTCCAGACTCTCGAGGGTGCTCGTCTTGCCGGCACCGTTCGGACCCAGCAGTCCAAAGATCTGAGCCGGAGCAACCTCGAACGAGATGCCGTTCACCGCAACAACGTCGCCGTAGACCTTGCGAAACTCCGACACCTCAATTGCTGCGGACATTCACCGTCCTCGTAACCGGCCACCGAGTACTCGCTCAGCAATCGTAGGCCACGCACAGCAGCGAACAGTGAACGGCAGACAGCAGGCCTCCTCCATTTCGCGCCTCCCGCGACATGGTCGGGCGCAACCTGGAGCGGTGCTACTTGGTCGGTTGCCACGTCGTCCGGCAGCGCCTGGAGCTGAGAGCCGCAGTCAATCCCGACGAGCGGGTCAGGCGGTAACGAGCCGGCGGTGCTGCTGAGGACTGATGCCGCGGACCCGCTTGAAGGCGTTGCTGAGGGCGAACGGAGTGGAATACCCGACCTGGTCGGCGACGGCGGCGACGGTGATGTCGGGCCGGCGGAGCAGGTCGGCGGCCAGATCGATGCGCCACGACGTCAGGAAGGTCATGGGCGGCTCGCCCACCAGTTCGGTGAAGCGTTTGGCCAGCGCGGCCCGGGAAACGTGGACCTCGGATGCGAGGCCGGCCACCGTCCACGCCTGGGCCGGGTTGTTCTGCATGAGGCGAAGCGCCCTGCCCACCACCGGATCCGACTGAGCCCGGTACCAGGCCGGTGGTTCGGCTTCGGGGCGGTCGAACCAGGCTCGCAGCGCCGACACGACCACAAGATCGAGCAGGCGGTCGAGCACGGCCAGCTGCCCCGGATGGTCCTTCATCACCTCGTCACCGAGGATGGAGACCAGGGCGCCGTCCCATTGATCCGGTGTGAGGCGGATGACGGGCGGCAACGCACGAATGAGGCGTTCGCCGATCTCGCCGAACGAGTGGTAGGCCCCGACCAGCATCACGGTCTTCCCGTCATGGTGGTTGCCCCAGCTCCGGACACCGAGCGACATGGTTTCTTGGAGTGGTTCACCGGTCAGAGATCGACACTCCTGACCCGGGTGGATCTCGATCGTCGGCTCGGTGTCGGGGAGGTCGCCCACCCGGTAGTGGTCGGGCCCCCGGGTCAGCGCCAGGTCGCCGGGTCGAACCGGGATGACCTGGCCGTTGTCGTGGCTGATCCAGATTTCGCCCCGTGGGACGGCCAGCGCGGTGAGTGGGGCCTCGGCCATGATCCGCAGCGCCCATGAGCCGGTCCACGAGGACCGCAGGAGGAAAGCGCCGCGGGCCCTGGGCCCGTCGAGCAGTCCGGCGAGCGCATCCATGGTACCCATTCTATTCCCCCTTCTCCGGCCGTAGACGATCGCGTATGGACCGGAGCGGGTCGGCCATGGACCTGCCGGAGCATCCGGCGGACACTGATATCCATGGTCGGTCGTGTGCCGGGCACAGTCGGCACCGAACCGGCACGACCAAGCACCGTCAACGCTGGAAAGGACATCGACATGAATGTGGCACTGTTCGGAGCAACCGGAACCACGGGACGATTCATACTGGAGGAGGCACTGGCACGAGGCCACAAGGTCGGGGTCCTGGTCCGCGATCCGGACAGACTCGACATCGATCACGAGAACCTGGAAACGATCGTTGGCGATGTCCTCGACCCGGAGGCGGTGGAGAAGACCATCGCCGGCCGGGACGCCGTCATCTCGGCACTCGGGGCCGGCATGAGGCGCACCACGCTACGCACCGACGGCACCCGCGGCATTGTCGAAGCCATGCAGCGCCTCGGCGTTCGACGGCTGGTCAGCCAGTCGATCTTCGGGCTCGGAGATGGCGCAAGGAAGCTGCCACTGCACTGGAGGATGTTGGTGAAGCCCTTGATTCTGCGAAACGCCTACCGGGATCACGCCTCCCAGGAGGCGGTGGTGGCGGCGAGCGATCTCGACTGGATCATCACCCGGCCGGTCAGCCTGCGGGACACCGAGCCCACCGGCCGTTACCAGGACGGCCCGGCGGTGGCCATGAACGGGATCACCCTCAAGATCGGGCTCACCGACCTGGCCCGCTTCACCCTCGACCAGCTCGAGAGCGACAGGTACCTGCACCGGCGGCCGGGCATCTCGTACTGACCGTCACCTCGACCCGAAGGAGGATCACGATGATCGAAGGAGCCCAGCTGTACCTGGTGGCGGCCACCGCGCTGGCCGCCGGACTGATGAGCGGCGTCTTCTTTGCCTTCTCCGCATTCATCATGGCCGGTCTGAGGCGACTGTCGCCGCCGACCGGTATGGCCGCCATGCAGTCCATCAATGTCACCGCCGTGGGGCCGGGGCTGATGATCCCGTTCTTCGGTACCACCATCGCCGCCCTCGCCGTGGCCCTCACCGCGGTCGCCGACTGGGACGGAGCGGTCTCGGTCTGGTTGCTGGCCGGTGCCGCCAGTTACATCCTCGGTACGTTCGCCATGACGGCGGCCTACCACGTGCCCCGCAACAACATCCTCGAGGCCACGAGCATCGATGCCCCGGAGGCGGTGTCCGTGTGGGATCGCTACCTCGAGGAATGGACGAGTTGGAATCACCTCAGAGCGCTGACGTCGCTTGTCGCATCGCTGGCCTTCACCGTCGCCATCGCGATGGGGTGAGTGGCGAGATGCCGCGGGTCGACGCTAGCGCCGGAGCATGCGGGCCACGATATTGCGCTGGACATCGGACGTGCCGCCGTAGACCACGCCGCCCGCCACGTTGCGCAGGTCACGCTCGATCTCGTACTCGGAGATGTAGCCGCGGGCGCCATGGGTCAACAGGGCATCCATCGACGAGTCGACGGCCGATTCGCTGGCCTGGATCTTGGCCAGGGCCGCCGCCTCCATCGACGGCTTGCCCAGAGCGAACAGCATGGCCGACCGGTAGAGCTGGAGCCGGGAGTTGTCGTGGCGCAGCTTCATGTTGGCCAGGCGGTGGCTGACGGCCTGGAAGTCACCGATGGCGTGACCGAACTGCTGGCGCTCCCGGCTGTACCGAACGGTCTGATCGAGCTGGCGCTCCATGGCCCCGATCTGGGCCGCCAGCACGAAAGCCCGCTCGGCCTCCATCGCGTGGGAGAAGATGGCGGCCCCCGACCCGATCGAACCCAGCACGGCGTCGGCCCCGACCTCGACGTCATTGAACTGCACGTCGCAGAACGGTGTGGTCCGCAGCCCCATCTTGGGCCGGTTGGGTCCGGGCTCCAGGCCGGGGGTGTCGGCGTCGACCAGGAAGGCCGACACCCCCCACTTGCCCATCGACTGGTCCTTGGTGGCGAAGACGATGAACACGTCGGCCTCGGGTCCCATGGTCACGTAGGCCTTCGAGCCCGACAGCACGTACCGGGTATCGCCGTCGCCGGCTTGTTCCTCGAACCGGGTGGCCATGGCGAAGGTGTCGGAACCGGATTCGGCCTCGGTGATGCAGAACGCACCCTTGATGGTGCCGTCGACCAGCCGGTGCAGGTAGCGGGCCTTCTGCTCGTCGCTGCCGAACTGCTCGATGACCGGCTGCATGGTCCAGGTCTGGGTGCTGAGGGCGAAGGCCAACCCCGTGTCGCCACACCCGTAGCCCAAACCCTCGTACATCAACAGCGACGTGATGACATCATGGCCGCCGCCTCCGTGGGCCGGGTCGACCCAGGCCGCCAACAGTCCCCGGTCGGCAGCCCGCTGCCACCCCTCGCTCCAGAACTCGCACGCCAGGTCCCGTTCGCCCAGGTTGGGATCGTGGAGGTCCTTGGCTGCCCACTCCGCCGTCTCGATCTTCACCGGATGGTGAAGGTCGGTGATGGCGGCAACCGCCAGTTCGGCCAGATCGGTCATGGTGTCTCCGTTCTCCCTCCGGCTCGGCTTCGGCGCTTCCCGCCGTCGGCCGTGTACTGCCGATAGTGTACGAACCCTCTCGCCCGATTCTTTGACGCCACCTTTTCGAGACCAGCGGAACCCCCGGATGCGGCACCACACCTATCTCCTGTCCCACCTCGTGCTCAACGGCCGCGACCGGGCCGATCGGGTTGACGACCTGGCCGCGGTGTGTGGCGAGGAGTCGGTGACCTGGGCCGGGTTCGAGCGACGGGTCGGCCAACTGGCGGCTGCGCTCAACGATGTCGGGGTCGAGCGGGGTGATCGGGTTGGTATCCACCTCCACAAGTCGATCGAGTCGCTGGTGGCCGTCCACGGCATCTGGCGGGCCGGGGCCGCCTACGTTCCCATTGACGCCCTGGCCCCGCCCGAGTTGATGGCCTCCATCATCGTCGACTGCGGCATCGAGGTGCTGGTGTCCCATCAGCCCCGATACGGGGGGTTGGCCAAGTTGCTGGCCGCCACTCCCGACCTCGGAATCCGGGCCGTGGTCGGCCTCGACGCCGCCGACATCCCCGGCCTCGACCCGGCATCGTCCCCGTCGTGGGGCGACGTGTACCGCACCGACCCGGTATCGCTCGGCTCGCCGACCTTGCCGGTGAATGTGGCCGACGATCTGGCCTACGTCATGTACACCTCGGGTTCCACCGGCCGGCCCAAGGGCATCATGCACACCCATCGCAGCGGTCTGGCCTATGCCACCATGTCGGCCGAACTGTACGGGCTGGGTTCCTTGGACCGGGTGGCGAACTTTTCGCCCCTGCACTTCGACATGTCGACCTTCGAGGTGTTCTCGGCCGTGGGTGCGGGGGCCCGGGTGGTGCTGATCCCCGAACCCCACCTGCGCATGCCGGCCAGCCTGACCCACTACCTCGAGCAGCAGCGGGTCACCACCCTGTACACCGTGCCGTCGCTGTTCCAGGCCATGATGACCCGGGGCGGCCTGGCCGAGCGAGACCTGTCGTCGGTTCGCTGGGTGCTGCCGGCCGGCGAGGTCTACGCCCCCGGTCCACTGCAGGAGTTGATGGCCGTGTTCCCCCACGCCCGGTTCGGCAACGTGTACGGCCCGGCCGAGGTCAACCAGTGCACGTACTCGGACTTCACCCACTTCTACCGGGAACTCGACCAGAGGCTCGGCCGATCCGGTTCCGACCCGCTGCCCGTGATTCCCCTCGGTGAGGCCGCCCCCGACGCCGAGCTGGAGCTGATCGACGAACACGACCGAACCATCGAAGGATCCGGTACCGGAGAGCTGATCGTAAAGAGCTCGACCATGATGGCCGGCTACTGGAATCGTCCCGACCTCACCGCTGCCGGTATCCTCTCTCGCACAGGTCCCGGCGGTGCCGGCCGGCGCTGGTATCGCACCGGGGATCTGGTGGAGCGAACCGCCGAAGGGCAACTGGTGTTCCACGGCCGGCGGGACAACCAGGTCAAAGTCCGGGGCAATCGAGTCGAGCTGGAGATGGTGGAGGCGGCGGCGGGAAGCCTCGACGGTGTCGATCAGGTGGTGGTCGGGGTGGCGGCCGACCCCGATGGCGAGAGCCGGTTGGTGGCCCGGGTCACCGTGACCGACGGTGTCGACTGCGACGACGTCACCGTCAAAAAGTGGCGTTCCGTCCTGGCTCGATCGCTACCGCCCTACGCCGTGCCCGTCGTGTTCGAGTCGGTGGACGGGTTTCCCAAGACCCCATCGGGGAAGATCGACCGCCGCACCGTGCGAGAATCCATGGCTGGTTGAGATCATGAGCGAACCGGAGGACACAGCCGACATCGACTACGACCAATGGATGTCGGACGCCGACGCCATTCTGTGGTACATCGAGCGGGACCCGCTGCTGCGTTCGACGATTACCGCGGTTGTCATGCTGGATCGGGTGCCGGACCGAGCCCGGTTCGACGATTCGGTGGCCAACATGACGGCCAACATCGTGCGAATGCGCCAGCGGGTGGTCGACGAGCCGGGCCACATGGCAGCGCCTCGCTGGGTTGACGCCGCCGGTTTCGACCTTGGTTTCCACTACCAGTGGGCGCGGCTTCCCGGCCGCAGACCGGGCACGGGTCAAGCCTTCGATTTCGCCCGGCGGATCGCCGAGCGGGCCTTCGACAGGGATCGGCCGCTGTGGGATCTGACCGTGATCGAGGGTCTACCGGGGCGCAAGGCCATGGTCGTGCTGCGTTTCCACCACACCATTGCCGATGGCCTCGGTCTGGTTCGGATGATGCAGCATATGGTCCAGCTCGGACCGGAACCGGTCGACTCCGCCACGCCCGACGCCATCGCGTCGGCACCGATCGCCCCCGAGATGGCACCACCTCTGATTCCGTGGCGGTCGATGGCTCAACGGATCACCACCGATGCCCGCAGTGGCCTGTCGGTGGGCAAGGCCTCGTTCGATCTGGCCCGCAGCTTCGTCGCCCACCCGCTGGGGACGACCAAACAGGTCGTCGGAATGACCGATTCGGTCTACCGGCTTGTCAAGCCGGCAACGACGCCGCTCAGCCCGTTGTTGAGCCCACGCTCGATGTCGCGGCAGTTCAACACCGTCCAGTTTCCGTTGGAGGACGTCAAGCGGGCCTACCGGGTCACCGGCACGAGCTTGAACGACATCTTCGTTACCGGCGTGCTGACCGGGGTTGTCGATTATCACCGGGCGCTCGGGGAGGAGGCGGCCGAGGTTCGCGCCCACATACCGGTCTCCATTCGTGGAGGGGCCGATGCCAACAAGGCGACGAACCAATTCGTTCCGACCCGGCTCATCCTGCCGCTCACGGAGATGGACGTGCACGAGCGTCTGCGCACCGTGCACGACATCCTGGCCAAGGTGAAGACCGAACCGGCGCTCCCGCACCTGACCGCCATCACCGGTGCGGTCGGGCGGCTCGGACCCCAAGCCGCAGTATCGATCATCGGCTCGATGATGAAGGGAGTCGACGTGCTGATCTCGAATGTCCCCGGTCCGCAGTTCCCGGTGTGGCTGGCGGGTGCGCAGGTCGAGGCGATGTACGGCTTCGGCCCGCTGGGAGGGGCCGCCATCAACGCCACCTTGTTCAGCTACGACGGCATGCTCGACATCGGGGTGAACAGCGACCGGGCGGCCGTGACCGAACCGGACCGGTTGGCCGCCCTTATCGAGAAGGGCCTGGGCCGCGTCGTGGCCCTCGGTGCCGAGTAGCTCCGTTCTGACCAACTCCGTCGTCTACGACAGGGAGAACGGCGGGTAGCGATCGGTGAGCAGCAGGCTGGCGTAGGCCTGGACCCGCAGTGCCCAGCGTATGACGCCGACCACGTAGTCGAACAACGCCCGTGGATAGCGGCCGGTGAACAAGATGGCGAACCACGACACGAACACGGCCAGGACGGCGCCGATGAACAGGAAGAACAGCACGATGTAGTGGGGGATGGCCAAGAACCACTTCACCAGTGGCAGCCAGCGGTTCAGGTCCTGCTTCACATCGGGATAGTCGAGGTCCAGATGGACCCGCTGCTGCTCAACCGTGGACGGGTACTCGTCGGTGAGCAGGGCGGCGTAGGCTCCGACCCGGGCGGCGAAGCGGTTGAACTCCAGGGCGAAGTCGAACCACCACCGGGGGTAGCGCTGGCGGAAGACAATCATCAAGGCCGTGGCCAGGGCCAATCCGGCGGCGATGCCGCCCGAGGTCCGGCTTACTTCCTCCCCCGCTTCGGTCGCGTAGGTGATCGTGGTTTCCGACGCCACGATGGCCAGCACGATGGCGATCGGGATGATGTAGAAAATTCGAAGTAGCGTCGACACCCGGTCGAGCTGCTCGGGATAGTCGATGTCGAGACGTGCCGGGTACTCGACCTGCTGTGTGGCTGTCATGGCGCCGTTCCTCCGGATCTGGTCGCCCCCTTACAACCGCAGCGTATGACAGGTGGAGGTGGCGGCGAAGGGCCGTAGGTCCTCTCCGTGGCTAGTCGTGACGCTCGGTGGCGGCCAGCAGGTCGACGTTGGTAGGAGCGCGGGGATCGAGCCATACATTCTCGTCGACCACGGCCACGGCATAGACGGGCTGGGTCCGCTCCCGTTCGGCGCAGTGACCGTCGTCGAACCGGAACGCCCACTGGTGCCCGGGGCAGACCACCTTGCCCTGGAAGATGGTGCCTCGGGCCAGAGCACGATCCTTGTGCGCACAACGGTTGGCCATGGCCCGAGGGTCGCCCCCGTTCCAGAACACCACGATGCCGCCGACCTCGGTGTCGGATTCCGGCGGTGGCTCATGGTCGGGATGGTCGACCACGATGGTCCGGGCCCTCCTGAGCTCGGACACCGACGCCACCTTGAGCCAGCCGGGCATCGACTCCGACGCCTCATCGTCCGAGGTCGGGGTCGGGCTCGAGGAGTCCACCATCAGGCCCGTTCCGGCTTGTCCGAGCCGTCGTCTGCCGACTGATCCGCGTGCTCACTACCTTCCAGCCATACCGTCTTCAACCTCTTGCCGGCCCGGGAATCCTCGTCGATGCCCTTCTGATCGGGATCCCAGGCGATGGCCAGGTCCCCGCTGGTGTAGGTCTGGCACGCCAGGCGAACGTCCTCATCCAGCAGCTCACCCAGCCGATCCCGTTCCCGGCGCCGAACCCCGGACAGGTTCTCGGCCCCTTCGACGATGGTGATGCGATCGGTACCGCACAACCCGGAGGCGCAGCTCCAGGGCAGGCCGAGGTCGTGGCGCAGCGAGATGCGGAGGATGTTGACCTCCTCGCCCTCGGGGAACTCGATCTCTTTGCCGCTGGTCAGGAAACGGATGACTGGCATGGATCTCCTACTGGTCTACTCGACTGGACGGTCGGGTTGACGTTCGACTGCACGGTCAGCTGCAGAGTCGATGGCACGGTCGACGGCAGGGCCGACTGCAACGTCGATTGCGCAATCGACGACACAGTGCAGGCTACGGGTCGGGCAGGTAGACGCCGACCGGTCCGCCGGGAGAGGGCGACGGGCCGGTCGGCGTCCGAAATCGGTGGGATCAGGCGGGGACGAGGGCCGGATCCCACGCCCCGAGGTCGGGGGCGACATAGGTGTCGTACAGGGCCTTGGTGTAGGCGAAGCGCATGTCGGCGCCGTCCCGGGTCACCTCGATGCAGCGCTGTTGCAGCTCAGGGGTGTCGGCGTACTTGAGCACGATCTGATAGCCCCGCTCACCATGGATCTCATCCGAGGTGATGTGGAGGTCGAAGAACTCGGTCTCTTCCTCGGTGAAGCCATAGACGTCGGGATCGACCAGGGGTGGGAGCTGTTTGCGGTAGATGCCGGGCACCTGTGACTCGAGCCCGACCACGAGGGCGGCGGTGGCCACGGCGAAATGCTCCCGCATGGCGATGGCATAGCACCATGACTGCAGCCCCCGGGTGACGGCGGTGATGTTGCTGGGATCGACGATGGCCTCCTCGGTGGTGCCGCAGGCCTCGGCGAAGCGGATGAGCAGGTCGGTGTGGCGCACATCCCCGATCTCCTCCTCCCACATGTTCTGGAGCAGGAAGTCCTTGGCGTCGGTGGCATGATCCGGGGTGTTGGCGTAGATGTAGGCGAGATAGTCGGCGAACGGGCCGACGTAGTGATAGTGGTTTTCGGCCCAGCGGGCGAAATGCTTGCGCTCCAACTGGCCGGTGGCCCAGGCCATGGAGAACGATGCGTCCTTGGCCTCCCGGCCCTTCATGGCGTCTTCCAGAGCGACGCGGAATTCCTCTTCGTTCATCAGCTCGGCCACGTTCGATCTCCTTGTTGGGTTGCTCGGTCGGGGTACGTTGGGCACGATTCGGTCTCGACACACGAGAGCGGATTTCGATCCGCCGCCTCGACGTCGTATTCTGTATACAATCTTATCCGGAGTGGCCATGAACTTGTCAATCCCAATCCTCATCGGCCCGAACCGACCTGGGGGCCACGAGGCGGTGATGGCCGAACAGATCCTGGCCCGAAGCCCGAGGGGAGTGGTGGTGGCGGCCGCTCCCACGGCGGCGCTGATCGCAGCCGACGCGCTGCGGGATGGAGGGAACGCCTACGATGCCGCGTTGGCCGCAGCCCTGGCCGAGACCGTGCTGCTGCCGCCCAAGTGCGGGTTGGCCGGCGATCTCGTCGCCCTGGTCTGGCCCGCCGAGCGTGATCAACCCGAAGCTCTCATTGCCATCGGCGGGGCACCGGACGGCCTGGCCGCGGTGGCCGAGGCCGGCGATCTGGCCGAAACCGGGCCGATGTCGGTCGGGGTGCCGGGGGCACCGGCCGGCTACCTTGCCCTGGCCGCCCGGGCCCGCCTACCCCTCGACCGCTTGGCCGCCCCTGCGGTCGAGTTGGCCGACCAGGGATTCTGCTGGTCCACCATCTGCACCGCGCTGGCTGAGGAGGCCCACGACCTGGTGACCCGGCATCAGCCCGAGGGCACCCGGTACCACCCCGACGGCGAGCCGATCCGGCCCGGCGCCGTGGTACGCCTACCCGGCCTGGCCCGCGCCCTGGAACACTTGGTGACCGACCGTGACGGCTGGCTCCACGGCAAGGTGGGGCGGGCCATCGTCGAGCGGGTCCGAGCCGCCGGCGGGGTGTTGACCGCCCATGACTTCGCCCATTCCCGAGCCGACTGGTCCGAACCGGCCATCGCCATGGTGGCCGGACACGAACTCTGGGCCACTCCGGCCCCGACCCACGGTCCATCCCTGCTCGACGCCATGAGCGCACTGGCCCCGCACCTCGGCCCCAGGGTCACATCGGGGACGGTCGACCAGGCTCGGGTGCTGGCCGCAGTGCGGGATGCCATCGAGCGTCGGGGTCTCTCACTATGCGATCCATCCGGCACGTCCATGGTCAGCGCCGTCGACGAAGAGGGCACGCTGGTCACCGTCGTGCATTCCAACTCCTACCCCCGATTCGGCAGTGGGCTCATCGTCGAGGACTACGACCTCATCCTGGCCAACCGGGCCGGGCGGGGGTTCTCGTCCCGGCCCGGGCACGCCAACTTCCCGGTGGCCGGCCGACGCCCGGCCACCACACTTCACGCCTGGGGTTGGCGACCCTACCCCGGCCGTCGCCTGCTGGGGGCCACGCCCGGTGGAGCCAACCAGATGCCGTGGAATGCGCAGACCCTGGCCCGGTTGCTTGCCGGTGGCGGTGGAGACCCGGTCGAGGTGGCCGGGGCCATTGTCGGCCCCCGCTGGCAGCTCGACCCCGACGGTGGCATCACCACCGAGCCGGGCTCCGAACTCGGATCCGTCGACAGTGCAGACTTCTCGAGCGCATCAACCGTTCGATCGGTCGAGCCCTGGGCCCTGCGCTCGGCCATGCAGATCGTTGCCCACCACTCCCGAGCACGTGACACCGCTCCGGCGGTGGCCTACGGAGCGGCTGACCCTCGCACTGTGGGAATGGCGCTGGGACGGTGACCTTCGTCCATCACCCGAGGGCTCGTGCCGGGTGAGGGCGGCGCGAGGTTGGCGGTACCACCGCGGTGTAGTGTCTGCTGATGAGCCTTCGCTCGGACGCAACGACACTGGTGGAACAATGACGGAAACAGGGTTCCAGCTGGCGCAGCGCCAAGCTCGCTTGTACGAGTCACAGTCCGCCGTCTTCATGGGCCCATCGGGAGAACTGATGGTCAAGGCGCTGGGCCTGCAACCGGGCGACAGCGTCCTCGACCTGGCATGCGGGACCGGACTGGTCGCCCGTCACGCCTGGGCGGCTGTGGCGCCGGGTGGTCGAGTTGTCGGCGCCGACCTCAACCCGGCGATGTTGGCGGTTGCCAAATCCATCGTGTCCGAGCCCGAGATCGAATGGCTGGAGGCCGGTGCTGACAGCCTGCCTCTCGAAGGCGGAACCTTCACCCACGTGGTGTGCCAGCAGGGCCTGCAGTTCTTCCCCGACGCGCCCGCCGCGGTTCGTGAAACCCATCGAGTACTGCGACCGGGCGGGCTCTTTCTGGCCACCATTTGGGCGACTCCGGGCCACAACCCCTACATCGACACCCAACTCGCCCTTCTGTCCGAACTCGACGCATCCGTCGCCGCATCAGCACGAGCGGCGACCCCGGCACATGCCGACGACTTGCTGACCGTACTTGCCGTCAACGCAGGTTTCGTCGAGATCGAAGTGTCGCTTCTGGAGCACACCGTCGAAGTCGCCGACGTCGAGTCCTTCTTCCTCGACCAGACTTCGTCAACTCCTTGGGCGCCGGTGACCGCCGCTCTGTCACCCCACGAGCGGGCCGCGCTGGCAGCAACCTTTGCGAGCCGCCTCAACGCTCACCGGACTGCCGGCGGTGGTCACCTCCTCCGCTTCGGCTCCTACCAGCTCAGTGCCCGGAAGTAGGAGCGTGGCGACTCGCAGCGAGTGCTGGGCGGTGCCGGCCGCAAGGCGAACATGAGCGACGAGCGGTATCGGATCGAGGCGCTGGACGGGTCGACGTGGCCCGACTTCGCCGACTTGGTGGAACGGAACAATGGTGTGTTCGGCGGATGCTGGTGTATGGGTTTTCACCCCGAGGATGCCGAGAAGGGCGTACCCGTCGAGATCAAGCGGGAACGGAAGCGGCAGCGAGTGCTCGCCGGCACGGCACAGGCCGCCCTTGTGTTCGATGGTGACACCTGCGTCGGCTGGTGCCAGTTCGGCCCTCCCGAGGAACTGACCCGCATCAAGTCGCGGGCCGCCTACGAGCGGACCGGAGGCGGGTCACCGGACTGGCGTATCGCCTGTTGCTTCGTCGGCAAGGGCCACCGCCGCCAGGGGGTCGCCACCGCAGCGTTGGAGGGGGCCATCGACCTCATCGCCGGCCTGGGTGGCGGCACTGTCGAGGGCTACCCCGAGGCGGCCGACGCCGTACCGGCCGGCTTCCTGTTCAACGGTGCGCTCTCCACCTACGAGCAGCTCGGCTTCACCCGCGACCGCCGGATCGGCAAACACCGCTGGGTCGTGACCAAGGCCGTCGATCCACGCTAGGCCGTGTCGAGCGACAGTGTCGCCATGTGTCCGGGGAGGAGAGCCCTGGTCATGGTCTCTGCGAGCCATGCCCGATAGTCCGTCAGGGACCAGTTGCAGTCGCGGACGAGCCGCTGGTGGAGGTCCGGGCTGTTGAGCGTCCAGAGGATGTCGACGGCGCGCTCGATGGTGATGTCGTCACGGAGCCCACCGATCTCGGCGAGACCGTTGATGATGCCGGTGGCTCCGCTGCGGCGACGTTCTTCGGTGGTGGCGGCGAGGGGCGCGAGACCAGGGTCGGCGTCGGCCGCGGCTCGCACGACGTGGAAGATGTCGCCGGCTCGCTGATGGATGGAGGCGACGGCGCTGGCGTAGGCGTCGAGCCGGGTCGCAGGGTCGGGGTGATGGTGGACGTCGTGCATCCAGTCCCGGTCGTTGACGGCGACCGGTTGGTCGTCGCCGGCGATGGCCGTGTCGAGCAGTTCTGAAAGGATCGTCGGCTTGTTGCCGAAGGTGGCGTAGATGGTTTGAACGGCGACGCCGGCCTCGTCGGCGATCTGTTGAAGGCTCGTTGCGCCGTATCCGGCGGCGACGAAGAGTTTCCGTGCTGCAGCCAAGACGGATCGACGCGTCTGCCGGGCCTGGTCTTGGCGACGAGCTGATGTATAGGTTCGCTTGACTTTTGTCATCGATAGGTAGAGTATCACTTTATCGGATAGAGATGCACTCTATCGAATAGAGAGAGGCCGTCATGCTTGCTTCCACGATTTCCCCCGCCGATCGCGACCGATGGTTTGCAGGCACGTTGCTGCGGATCGTCGCCGACAGATCCGACACCGGCGGTTCCCTGACCGTGATGGAACAGCGGGCCCGCCGAGGATTCTCGCCGCCACTGCATGTCCATCACCGGGAGGACACGGCCCTGCTGGTCCTCGAGGGTGATATCACCGTTCTTTCGGGGGGCGCCGAGAAGACCCTCTCGGCGGGAGGCTTCGCCTGGCTGCCCCGCGGCGACTCCCACAGTTTTCGGGTGGACAGCGACGACGCTCACTTCCTGGAGTTCGCCACTCCGGGCGGCGTGGAGGGCTTCCATGTCGACGCCAGCGAGGCGGCACCGGTTGCCGACCTGCCGCCGGCCTCGCAACCCGATGTGGAACGACTCCTGGCCGCCGCCGGGCCCTACGGCATCGACATCATCGGTCCGCCGATGAGCTGACGGCCTCGGATTCTGTGGAGGGACGGATTTCGGGTCAGTCGTGACATGGGGGGTGTGGTCAGCCAGAACCCCGGCCCGGGTCTCTTCGGTTTTCAAGGTTCAGGTGTGGAGCGGCGCGAGCCTGCCGGTTCAGGCCACGGCCTGTACGAGATCGCGCTTCCACTTGTCGTCGGGGTCACAGTTTGCCGGGCGTTGCCCGGCAAACCCGAGTTTGCCTGCGGCAAACATCTCCCTATCCAGCGCCGAGTGAGCGAGTTTGCCGGATGGCAAACTCGGGTTGGACGTGCGAAGCAAGGCCATACGGTGTCAGGATCGACGAACCGCTCCAGGAAGTTCTCCAAGATCTTCTGGCCGATCACCAGATTCACCAACGGGGTGGTGGTGGCCGACCCCGGCGCTTCAGCCCCACCCACGATCAGTCCGACGAGAGCTTGACCCCGCCGCCGGTTCGGTGTGTCCGCGTTGCCGGGCCCTTCGGATTGCTGGCGGAACAGTCGCTGCATCTCATCACCGAGTGCGGTGCCCACTGCGGCCGCTGACAGCGGGTCCAGGTGGAACCGGCCGTCGATGGACCCGTCGGTGTTGGTGTTCCAGGTGCAGGAGGTCTTCTTGACCTGTTCGGTCACCTCGTCAGTATCGGTGTGGTTGATCAACCAGACGGTGAGCCGGTTGGTGAACTCCACAAAGTCGTGTCCCCGGGCGGCGGCAACCAGCTCAAGCTCGTGCTGTGAGGCGACGAGGGCGTCTCGCCGATCGGGTGTGTCCAGCGCCTTCAACTCGCGTAGGTGCCGCAGGGTCAACACCCCGCCGGCAGCCGCTTGAGCGAAGACCGGGAAGTCATCGAGCCATCGCCCGGTGCGGGCGGTGGCGTGGATCTCCCGGGCCGGTGCCCCGGTGGTGGCGGCCACCACTTGTGAGGCGTTGCGAAACCCGAGCTCGCGCAGCACGCCGGGTGCCTCAGAGGCGGTGTCGGCGGCCGCCAACACGGTGGCCCGTACGGCGTCGATTCGGGCCGTCAACCTTTGCAGGCGGCAGGCCCGGTCCAGCAGCTCGGCCACAGGAAGACAGTCGAGGTTGGTTACCACCATCGCATCGAGAGCTGGCGGCATCAGCTGAGCGCCGACACGACACTGGAGCGGGTCATGCGTGGTGATCGCACGGTGATCGACGAACTCGATGCGGTCGATGATGGGGCCGAGCTGGTGGATGCCGCCGCCCGCTATGGGCGCTGGCAGTTGCTCGTCGAGCTGGTCCGAGCCGGCCTGCCCGTCGGGAGCGGGGGGACGACGCCGCTTCATCGAGCTGCCGGCGCCGGTGAGCTTCGGGCAGTTCAGGTCCTGGTCGAACATGGCGCCGATCTGGCAACGATTGACCCGGACTTCCAGGCGACGCCACTGCAGTGGGCGGAGAACTTCCATCACGATGAAGTGGTCGCCTGGCTTGCCGACCACCCGAAGTGATGAGATCGTTCTTGGCACCGGTCCCGGCGTCGCGTCGCCCGGTGCATGGTCCGGCGGACCGGGGCGGGCGGCGCATGTGACGTCACGGCGACATCAGGGGGACGCCGAGTCGTCGACGATCGGCAAGAGCCTCGAGTCCTCGAGCGCAGCGGTCCGGTGGCCGAGACCGGCCAAGTACCCCGGGTTGGATGCGAAGGCGAAGAAGTTGTCGAGCGAACTGTGCCGAACGAGCAGGACGTGATCCCACCTCTCCTCGCTCGGGCCGATGAAGAACTGGCCGGCGGTGCCATCGAGCACCACCTCGCCCCCGTTTGCGATCAGGTACGGCATGGTGCGCTCCGCATAGCGCCGGTAGGCCTCGGCACCGGAGATCGGCTCGTCGGGTGCCAGCTCAGGGTCGGCGGAGTAGTTGGCGACGTCTCGGAACCTGAGCAGGTTCAACATCATGATCGGGCCGTCGATCCGGCGACGGATCAACGCCTCCGCGCTCGCTTGTGTCGGCTCCAGGTAGGGCATCGCCCACACATCCTGTCACAACGCCTCGGCTTCGGTGCCGGCGGTTCGGAACAGCGTCCGGCTCCCCATGATTTTCGTATGGTTCGGCGGAGGGGTCGACGTATCGTCGGAACGTGGAACCCGACGACTACTCCTTCCAGCTCTTCCTCGAGGTGTACGGAACACTTCCTCGCGCCGGTCCCGGTGGCGATGAGCACACGATCCGGGCCCTCGAGTTGGTCCCGGGGGCTGCGCCTCGAACGGTGCTGGACCTCGGCTGTGGCCCGGGGCAGCAGACGGTGGCGTTGGCCTCGGCGCTGCCGGAGGCACGAATCGTCGCAGTCGATCTGTTGCCGTCGATGGTGGAAGAAGCCAATCGCCGGTTCACCGCCGCCGGATTCGGGGACCGTGTCCTGGCCGTCGTGGGTGACATGGCCGAGCCACCGGTCGATCCCGGCAGCCAGGACCTGATCTGGTGTGAGGGCGCCATCTACAACCTGGGTGTCACCGAGGCTCTCAGCGCCTGGCGGACCCTGCTCGTGCCCGGAGGTTTGGTTGCGTTCACAGAGCCGGTCTGGCTGGTGGAGTCGCCGCCGAACGAGATCCACGACTGGTGGTCGTCGGAGTATCCGCCGATCTCGGACGGTGCTGGTGTCGAGGCGAGAATCAGAGCGGCGTCGTATCGCATGGTGGCGTCGTTCGTGCTGCCGGCATCGGCGTGGTGGGACGAGTACTACGGGCCGATGCAGGATCGCATCGCCGACCTGAGAGAGCGTCTGCCCGACGACCCGATCGCAGGCGACGTTGTGGCCGGCGCCGAGGCCGAGATCGACTACTTCCGCCGCTTCTCCAACTGCTACTCGTACGAGTTCTTCATCGTCCAACCGATGGTTTGAAGGACTCTGACGCAGGCGCACTATTACCGAGTCGCGTTGTAGGCGATGCGGGGTCCGCCTACGAACCTGGCGCACTCGTTGAGCCGCAGAAGATGCGGTCTGGTTATCGGGTTCGAAACCGACGTCCGGATTCCTCGGTGCGACCGGTCAGGAGGTCGCGTTCTACCCGTCGAGCGATCGAGGTGGTGAGTCGGCCGACGAGCGTCGGCGACAGGCGCTGGAGATACCACAACGTACGGGCGCTCGCCGGCACGGCGACGATCCCTCGGTTCCGTTCGACTCCCCTCAATGCGAGCCGAGCGAAGCGGTCGACGTCCATGGGCTTCTGACGCAGCACCGACAGGTACCGGCGAGCGGTGACCGGCGGTGTCGCCGTGGCCGGAACCTCCTCGTCGGGCAGACGATCGAGGATAGGCGTCTCGACCGCACCGGGGCACAGCACGCTCACTCGCACACCGTGGAGCGTCGCCTCGGGCCGGAGACCGAGGGCAAGACCGACGACGGCATGCTTGGTCGCTGCGTACGCTGTGACGAACGGTGGTGCGACCAGCCCGACTCCCGATGCGGTTGCCACGACGTGCCCGGATCCGCGCTCGACCATGCCGGGATACACCGCCAAGAGCGCGTTCACCACACCATTCAGGTTCACGTCGATGACGCTATTCCAGTGCGCACGGGTCAGTTCATGGGTCGGTCCGCCCATCGAGACACCGGCGTTGGCGAACAGCAGGTCCGGTACGCCGACCTGTTCCACCAACGTGCGGAAGGCATCGATATCCCGTACGTCGAGGCGTCGGTCGACGTCACCCTCGAGGTCGGTAGTGATCACCTGTGCGCCACACGACCGCAGCCTGCGAGCAAGCGCAGCACCGATACCCGACGCGGCCCCTGTGATCAGCGCAGTCCGGTCGGCGTACGACTCCATCCCCCCAGTCTGGCCGAAGCTCGCCCCGGGCGAGGGACATTACCGGTACTCGCTGACCCCGGCCAGGCCGTTGAGGGGTAATGGCGGATGCTGTTGCGATTGTTCCGGCGGCCCCCGACCGGGGTGGGTGGGTCGTTGCTTCGGTCGTTGCCACAGCGTGACGGAAGGCGGCGGTGAATCGTGCCTGATGCTCGGCCCGGCTTGCCCGATCAGGGTCCTTGGGCCCTGGGATCGGTTCCCGGGCAGGGCATACGGTAGAGATGAGGTCCCGATGCCACGAACACTCACCACGCCGACGCAGACCGAGACACGGACCACGTGGCTCGGCGACCACCCGATCGCCGGGTCCATCGTCATCGCGTTGCTCACGGGGGCTGCGCTGCAGCTCACCCACATGATCGACGTTCAGGACCGTGTGGCCGACGTGGTGGGCTGGAACGTTTCGGTGCGTTTCATCGACTTCGGATTCCGGACCGCCATGGGAGCGGTGGCGGTGCTCGCGGTGTTGCCATGGCTGTTCGGCTATGGGCGATCGAGGCCGTGGTTCGGCGAGTACCTGCACCGGCTGCGTCTCACCGCCGGTGCCGTGCCATGTCGCCATCAGCTCGGTGTCCTTCGGTCTGTTCCACATGAGCAACCTGTTGCTGCGCGACCTCGGCCAGGTGACGATGGAGATGATCATGGCGGCCTCGGTCTCCATCGGTTAGGGCTACGCCGTGGTGAAGACCGGCAGCGTCGTGCCGGCAATGGCCTCCCATTTTCATCAACGTCTTCATCGAACTGCTGCTCGACCCCGATCTGAGCGACTCCGCCGGCGCGGTCATCTTCGGCGGCCTCACCATCGTCTACCCGATCCTGACCATCATCGCCGTGTGGTTGATCAGCCGGCGGCATCATGTCGCTCACCAGGGACACGCCCGCCCACCCGCCCAACTCATGCGGCCGGTGGAACGGGGTCTGATGTGAGCGACCGGACGTAACCGCTCCGATCCCTATCGATGGCATAGCTCTCGTCCTCTCTCGAAGCGCAAGAGTCTCCAACACCCCCATGGTGCCTCTGTGTTCGGTAAAGCGGCTATCCCAGTTTTCGGTGGCGGGTTTGTTCGTCTCGGGTCATGCGCCGCCAGAGGTGCGACGCGAGCCGTCGTTTGAGGCAGCGCATGGCCTCGTTGTGGGTCTTGCCCTCGGCGATCTTGGTGTCGTGGTAGCGGCGGCCTCGGCTGGTCCGCATCCGGACCTGGGTGACAGCGACGAGATGGATCGCCGAGTTGAGCCGGCGATCACCACAGCGCGAAAGACGGTGAACAACACGATCCCGCTGGAAGCCTCGATCGGCGCCGCCAATTCCCACAAGACGTTGGCGACGAGTCCGACGTGACACGGTTCACCTGCTGATCGGTCAATCCGAATGGCGAGAGTGGCCTCGGCCTTGCAGTTCATCAAGACGCCGTCGGTTCGGGGACATTCCGGACGTCTCGCTTCGCACGCGTTCACTGATGTGTGCCAAACTCAGCAACGCTCACCAGCGACGGCCGAGCTGGCTCGACCACCTGGTGATTCGTACCTCGACAGGAAGCAGCCATGTCCAACACGATGACGGCGCCGATGGACCTAACTTCCGGCAATCCGGCACTCAGTGATACCTTCGTCGAGACACAGCTCAGGTCCGCAGGGGCGGAGACGAGCACGATGTCGGTGACCGGGGTTACCGTCAAGACGTTGATCTTCCTGGTCTTTGTGGTGGCCGGTGGTTCCTGGGGTTGGGCGTCTGCGACCAGTACCGTCCCGCCCGAACTCGGGGCAGGCTACGCCGACACCACGGTCACGATCCCGGGAGGGTTCTGGCTCGCCAGCCTCGGCGCGTTCTTCCTCGCCATCATGATCACCGTGGCGCCGGGCCGCGCTGCGGTGCTCGGTGTCTTGTATGCGATTGCGGAAGGATTCGTTCTGGGCGCGATCTCGGCCGCGTTCGATGCGCAGACCGAAGGGATCGTCGGCGCAGCGGTGCTGTCCACCGTGTGCGTCTTCCTCGTGTCCCTGTTCCTCTATGTCACGCGGATCGTGAAGCCGACCCAGAAGCTGGCGTTCGCCGTGATCGCGGGGATGGGCGGTCTGATGCTGCTCTATTTCATCGTGTTCGTGATGTCGATCTTCGACTGGAATTGGCTCTACAGCGACAGTTTCCGCACGATTGGAGTCGTGATCACCATCATCAGCGTCGCCCTGGCTGCGCTCAGCCTCGTGCTCGATTTCGGCGCCATCGAGATGGGCGTCGAGGCCGGTGCGCCGAAGGAACTCGAGTGGTACATGGCGTTCAGCTTGATGGTCACGTTGATCTGGCTGTACATCACCCTGTTGAAGCTCATCGCGCTGCTCACCCGGAATCGCTGACCTGTCGGGGTTTGGGGGCGAAGTTGATGTCTGAACGCTTGTGGCGAGAGGCCGCAGTGATGGCCCTCTACACGGGCATTGTCGTGTTGGCCACGCTGATCGCACTGCCTCAGGACGTGAAGTCCAACGGCCCGGGCGCCGGCGACCACGATCGATTCGTCGTGGCGCTCGTGTGGGGCCAGGCCGTTGGCCTCGCGCTGGCACACTGGTTCGCGTTCACACTGGCGGCTGCCGGGTTTCGCAGCGGCGCCCCGTGGCGTCGCGATCTGATCCAAGGGGGAGTGGAGGTCGGTGGTGCATGTTTCGTGGCCATGGCTACCACCGGCGCACTACTGGTCGTGAGCGACCGCAACGACGTGGTCGTCGCGGCATACGTGTCAGGTTCGGTCATCGCCATCGCCGGCTACGGGACGGCGCGCCGGGCGGGTCGCTCGGTTGTCGGATCGCTCGTGTTCGGAGCCGTCGTTCTTCTCGCCGGGCTCGTGGTGGCGACAGCCAAGGCCTGGCTCGGCCACTAGTTCCGATTGGCGGATTGGATGTTCACGATCGTCAAGTTTGGGCGATGTTTGGCCGGAGGCCGCGCATCCGAACTCGAATCCGACCTGCCACGCCGCCAGGGCAGCAGCGGTTGCGACGACGACGAAAGTCCGAACCTTGGCATCGGGATCGGGGGTGTCGACACGATCGTCAGGATGCCACCGATCCCCGGTGGCGCCACCGGCATCCCGCCGTGAATCGAAGCTCGCTCGACCGTGACAACACAACAGGATCGACCCCTGCCACGGAGCGACTCCGACTCCCGGAGCTCTCGTCCCTTCGACAGTCGGGTGGTCGCTTTGCACGCCTTCCCGTTCACGGGCTTGGTATGACGCGGAACCAACCGGGAGGTTGTTGTCGATGACCGTGGCCACGGGTGCGGGGTGGAGCTGCGGTCGGGTAATCCCGCGTTCGGTGATCAGTTGGTCGGTACCTGTCTCGGCCCTGGCAGGACCGAGACCACCGCGGCCACGATGACCATCTCGGGCCACGGTCGTGAAAACCTTCTTCTTCCTGGTCGTGCTCGTGGCCGGCGGTTCCTGGGGCTGGGCCTCGGCCACGGACCCCGTGGCGACCGACCTCGAGTCCGGCTACGGAAACACACGGTGACCATCCCCGGCGGATCCTGGCTGGCGTCGATCGGCGCCCTCTTCGTCGGCTTCATGAAGATCACGAACCCTCGACGGGCTGCGCTGTTCGGCATCGTGTACGCACTGCTGGAGGGCTTATTCCTCGGTGCCATTTCGGCCATGTACGACGCCCAAAACAGAGGGCATCGTGGGCGCCGCCGTGCTTTCCACCGTCTGGGTCTTCCTCGTCGCCCTGTGGCTCTACGCTACCCGAATCATCAGACCGACCCAGCGCATGGCGTTCGGCGTCGCCGCCGCCATCGGTGGTCTCTGCTTGCTGCATCTGTTCGTGGCCGTGATGAGCATCTTCAACTGGGGATGGCTCTACAGCGACCAGTTCCGGACCATTGGCTTCATCATCACCCTGGTGTCGATCGTCCTGGCCGCCCTGAGCCTCACCCTCGATTCGCCACGATCGAAAGCGGCGTTGCGAGCGGCGCCCCCCGTTTCATGGAGTGATACTACGCCTACGGGCTGATGGTGACCCTGATCTCGCTCTACCTCACCCTGGTGCGTTCGCCGGCGATGATGTCGCGGGCCAACAACTGACTCTTTCGACACCAGCCCGCTGTTGAACTACGGTACTGCGATGGTCAGCACCAAGTGCGCAGCCGGTAGCCGTCGTTGACCGGGCGTCACATCCTCGACGGGCTCGCCGGGTTGGTCGTGCTGCTCGGCTCGGCGTGGCTGTTGTACCGCCCGAAGGTCCAGCAGTCCTCCCGCTACCAGGCCACCGTGGTTCCTCTGGCCAACATCATGGATGTCGGATTCCTGGTCCTGTCGCCGATCATCGTGGTTCTCGTCGGCTACCGGGCACCGCTGTACATGCTGGGGATCTGCCTGATCGCCATGGCCACGGGCCTGGTCATGGCCTACAACATCCGCCACTACGAGCCAGTGATCGGCACCCCGGACCGGGTGAACGCGGTCGAAGTGTGGGCCAGATGGTCACTGTTCGGGGCGTCGATGGTGAACATCGCCTACTACGTGCAGCTGCTGATGACCCTGGTGCTTCTCCCCCTCGAGCTCTACACCGAAGACCGGGTGACCTTCACCTCGGTGATCGTGCTGGCGGTGGTGATCGTCATCGGCTACCAGGGTTACCTCCCGGCGTTGAACAAGCTCGGTGACCGCACGACGGCGTTCAATCTGGCGGCGTTGTTCGCCGTCCTCGCCGCGTTCGCCTTCTACAATGTCCTGGAAGCGATCGACGGGAACTGGGACTTCCCCAGCTATGACCCGGTGATCGACACCACTGCCACGAGGAAGATCGTCGGCTTGTTCGCCATGGTCCAAGGATTCGAGGCGTCCCGCTATATCGGCGCCCGCTTCGGGGCCGAGGAACGAATCTCGACCATGCGCATCGCTCAGGCCGTCGCCACCGCGGTCTTCGTCGCTCTGATCGCTCTGGTCCTGCTCCCGTTCGGCCAATTCCGACCAAACGCGGACGCCACCGCGATCTTTGTGGTGTCCAAGGAGGTGGCGTTCTACCTGCCTTGGCTCATCCTGCTCGTCGCGGTCGGTAGCCAGGTGTCCGCTATCGCCAATGCGACATCCTCGCGCAGTGACCTGTTGATCGAAGCGACCAGACAGGCCATCCCCCGCAGGTTCACCATCCCGATCCTGCTCGTCCCGGCCATCATGATCGTGATCTTCACGGACGTCACCGACGCAGTTGCCATCGCATCACGGGTCTTCGCCCTCTACTTCGTCCTCCAATCCGTGATCGGCCTCATCCTCGCCACACGCTCCAGATCGTGGCCGGCCATGATCGGTACCTCCGCCGTCGGACTGACCATGGCCAGCGTCACGATCTTCGGGCTACCCATCTGATGTGGAACGGTTAGTCAAGTGGGTTGTTGTGGCGGCTGCTACACCACCGCCGGTGGTGGGCCGGTGTGTGGGTGGGGAGCGTTGGAGGGCTTGGCCATGGGCCGGGCAGACTGGGTTGGGTTGGCCGCCAGTCTGGATGTGCGCGGGTTGAAACCGCAGTAGAGCGTTGCGCAGCAAGTTGCCCCGAACCAGGAACGGCTATGCCTTGTGGGGTCATAGATGAAACGGGGATCGGTGCTGCAGCGGCGGGCGCCCGGCGGGCGGGTCGGGTCGACGTCGACCAGGACGAGCTGGCCAACGGTCTCGCTGCGATGAGTGGTGGTCATGGTGTTCTCCGTCAACTGGATGGAGAACGGCGAGCCGACCACCCGGGGAACGCAACTACGAACCCGACCTCGTCGACGAGCGCCCGTCGATGAGTACCTCCTCGAACGAGCCGCCCTCGCCCGAGCACGTGGCGAGCGCCAGATCGTCGACGCCGTCACCGCGGCCCGCGCCAAGGGCATCCCCTGGCAACGGATCGGCGAGCTCCTCGGGACCTCAGCCCAGGCTGCGCAACAGCGCTACGGCGCCGTCATCGAGACCAGCTGACCTTCCCGCAAGAACGCGCCGGACTTACCGATACAGCGCACTCGTCAAGACGAAATTGACAGGAGGCAGTAGTGGACGCCGAACAAGAGCAGGAACTACGAAGCCAGGTATCAGATCTGGTCATGGACTGGCACGAGGAGGTCGTCGGGGTCGGCGTCGATGATGCGAACCCTGAACACTTTGAGAACCTGATCAGGGCCGCTGCTGTGGTTGCTGATGAGTCCGGGAAGCTTGTCCGCGACTGGGTAGGCAGCGGCAAACGGGCCGGCCTGAGTTGGGCCGACATCGGAGCCGTGCTGGGGATAAGCCGCCAAGCGGCGCAGCAACGCTTTGCCCCCGCCACGACCTTCATGGGTGTCGGGATATCCGGAACAGACGAAGACGGACTCGTAGTCCGATCAGGGATGAACGCCTTCAACGAGGTGGCAGCAATGCACGAAGAAGGCAAGAAGGGCAACGAACTGGTCGGAGCAGCTCCATTCAAGCTGTACTTCACTCCCCGCGGCGGGCAATGGGAGAACATCAGAGTTGGCGCGCTCCGTCGCCGAAGCTCTGTCATCGAACAGTACGAGAATGAAGGGTGGACTCACGCTTTCACGTGGCCACCGTTCGTTTACCTCACGCGTCGAGGTACCAGTTGATCAACCAACCTGTAAGGGCCACGAATCCAACCGACATTCTCACCCTGCCGGCGCTGCCCCAAACGAAACGCAACGGTTTCGTGAGCCCACGTCACCACGCGGAGTGCCCGAATAGGCGATCACGCCGGAACGCCGACACCCGAGCGCGCCGGTTCGTGATTCCCGGGAGGTGTTATGGAGCGCCCATCCAGGCGGCTCCCGACGACCGAGCGAGCCCGATCGGAGGTGATCTCGATCTCGCCCAGACGGGTTACGGTGAACCGCCGATTACGTGGTCCTCGATCGAGGCTTGTTGGCTCTGAGGGCGAGGGCCGCCGCGGCGAGACCGAACGAGACGATCACCGCAGTGGGTGCAAGCACCAAGAACTTGATGTCACCCGGCAGGTCGGCCGGGCGTAGCGCCAGCGCGATCAACACGAGCACGGGGCCTTGGGCCACGAACGCGCCGTACGCCGAGCGACCGAGGCGTCGCGCGAGGTGGCCCTGGTCGGCGTGACGGCGTTTGAACCGATCGAGCACGATCAACGCGACACTCACCGAGAACACGCCCTCGACCGCGGCAAACCCGGCGGCCTCCCAGTACCAGCCACCTTTGAAGGGTTCTGGTCCGTTCGACAACACGATCAGCACGACGAGGGTGACGACCGCGGCGATCGCGGCGCGGTGGCAGGTGTGACGGAGCGCGTCAGGGAGTTCGGTCAGCCACCCGCGCTCACTGCCGATCGCGCCGAGCACGAACAATGCTGCCGACTGCGGCCACAGCCACACGTGCAGGTCGAGGAACTGTTCGGAGTCGACCGGGAACCAGACACGCACGAAGAACGTGGTGACCGCGATCGTTGCGGCCGTGTCGGCCAGATATCGCACCGTCAGCGGGTTCGACACAGCGGTCTCTGGCGCTGGACTCGCCCATCGCCACAACGTCCACCCGGTGGTCACCACCAGCAGGATCGCCACGAACCACAGCGGCCCGGTCCCGAGCGATCTCCAACGCGTCCCCGTGAACTCGAACCGGTAGAACTCGAGCAGCGACTGCCGATCGCCGTCGGCTCGATCCGTCAGCCACCGCAACACCGGCCACACGACCAACGCATACGCCGCCAGCGGCATACCCAACCGCCACACGCGTGACGCCAGGAAACGGCGAGGACCGCGTCGAATCAACGGCCCGGTGGTCAGCATGCCAGCGATCAGGAAGAACAGCCCGAGACCGAACATGACGCCAACACCCACCAATGCGCCCAGCACGCCTTCTGCCACATCGGACAACGACGGCTCCTCGTACACCCACGTACCAACCGCCCCATACGTCATCGCCGCGTGAGCAACAATCACGCCCGCCGTTAACACGATCTTCAAATTGTCGAGGTACACCAGTCGCGCAACCTCGGCGGTGAACAACCCAGAACGCTCGGAGCCTCCCGAGGGCACCGCCTCATTCCGATCGACAGTGTTACCGGCACGCCCATGCTGTGGCGGCGGGGTAATGCCGCTCGGCCCCGGTTCCCCTTTGGTCATGGTCGTCCGCTCCCAAGCCCATCGAGCTGTAAGCCAACCATCCCCCGCCAAGGACGAAGATCCAAGGGCCGAAGGTCCCGTCCAGAGGTCCCACACCGAAGCGTCGACCCGCTCGGAAGACAGACCGCCTTGCCGCCTGCCGCCATTCCCGCGGATCAACGCCCGGAGTACGAAGAACCGTGCGAAGACCCGCGACGCGATGGCCACGGCATCCGTTACGTCATTGAAGAGCACCATCATGATCGCCGGCGCGATCGGGATCGGAAAGGTGTACTTGCGGGCGACGGTGTGTCTCGTGGCCTCCATGAGCAGATCGCTGAGCGACGAGGTGGCGTTGGTGATGGCGGAGAGCCGGCTGCCGATGGCGGCCACCAAGATGAACCCAGGGGAGGTAGGGGCTGACACCCGCACCTCAACGGAGAACCGCTCGCCGATGTAGCGGCGTTCAACCTTGCGGCGCTCGGTGCAGCGCTCGCAGCGTTCGTGGTCCGATCGCCGAGGCGGTTACCTACGTGCTCTCGAACTCGACGGCGATGTCGCCGGGGTCGCCTGCAGGGCCTTTGCCTTTGAATTGGCTCATATAGAGGGAGTGGTAGAAGCCCTTCGTCGCCATCAGCTCGTCGTGGCTCGCCATCTCCGCGATGGCGCCGGCATTGAGCACCATGATACGACTCGAGTCGCGGATCGTGGAGAGGCGATGGGCGATCGAGAAGCTCGTCTTGTCGTCCATCAGCTTGCGCATCCCGTCCTGGATCAGCTTCTCGGTGCGGGTGTCGACGTTGGAGGTTGCCTCGTCGAGGATCATCATCTTCGGATCGGCGACCATAGCCCTCGCGATGGTGATCATCTGCCGTTGCCCCTGGCTGAGATTCGCCCCGCGTTCGGTCAGCATCGTGTCGTACCCGTCGGGCAGACCGAGGATGAAGTCGTGGGCGTTGGCCTTCTTGGCGGCCCCGATGGCGTCCTCCTCGGTGGCGTCCTCGTTCGCATAGAGGAGGTTGTTCATGACGGTGTCGGTGAACAGGAAAGCCTCTTGCAGTACGACGCCGATCTGCTTGCGCAGGCTCGCTTGCGTCAGTTTCGACAGATCCTGGCCATCGATCAGGATCCTTCCCTCCGTGATGTCGTAGTACCGCGTGAGGATGTTGATCAGCGTGCTCTTGCCGGCGCCGGTCGGCCCGCAGATGCCGATGTTCTCGCCCGGCTCAACCACGAACGTGTTGTCGCGCAGCACGAGGCTGTGCGGCACGTAGCCGAAGTCGACGTGGTCGAACTCGATACGGCCGCCCTTGAACTCGTAGTCGACAGCGTCGGGAGCGTCCTGGACAACGGGCCGCTCGTCGATGATCCGGAACACCCGATCTCCACCCGCCGATGCGTTGAGCGAGGTGGTGATCAGGTTGGCCATCTCCGCCAACGGAGAGGCGAGCAATGCGGAGTACCCGGCGAATGCCAACACGGTGCCGAGCGTGGTCGAGCCGCCGATCACGAGGAACGTGCCGGCGATGAGCACGAGCACGTTCTGCACGAGGCTCAACGTCTGGGTGGTCGGGAACTGCATCAGTGCGGACATGAACGCCCGCCGCCCGACGTCGTAGACGCCGTCGATGTGTTCCTCGTGCCGCTCGGTTGCCCACTGGTGGCGGTTGTTGCTGATGATCACCTTGTGTCCGCTGAGCGACTCTTCTTGGAATGCGCTGACGTCGCCCAGTGTTTCCTGCAGCCGGTTGAACGCCGGCCCCGAGATCTGGGCGATGGCGTAGGCAACACCGGCGAGCAACGGGATCGTCAGAATGGCCACGAGGGCGAGCTGCCAGTCGACCGCGAACATGACGACGATGATCAGGACCACCTGGATGACCGATCGGAGGATCTGGCTGAGCGCGGTTGTGTAGAAGAGTGAGATGACCTCGGCGTCGTTGGTGACGTTGCTCGACAGCTCGCCGGGCGAGTTCGTGAAGAAGAACCCCATCGACAGCGTCTGTACGTTGTCGAACAGGTCGGTCTGGAGCTCGCAGAGGGCCTCCGAAGCCAGCTTGGCGAACAACTGGTTGGCGAGGAAGCTGAACAACAAGTACACCACGCCGGCCCCCAAGCCGACGATCGCCCACTGTCGCAAGTCGCTCTTCGGGCCGCCCTCGGCGATCACGTTCATCCCCTGCCCGGTGGCGGTCGGGATGACGACCAGACCAATCAACGCGACGACCAGCATCGCTGCGGCGACAATGGCCCGGCGGCGCCGCTTGCCTCCGACCATCCGGGCGACGAGCCTCGAGATCGTGTTGCCGTGCGACTCCGCCTTTGTCGGGAGGCCGCTCACGACGCGTGCTCCATGTCGAGGCCGGCGGTGATGCCTGCGCCGAGCTGGGACTCGAAGATCTCCTGGTACAGCGGACTCGCAACCATCAGTTCTTCATGGGTGCCTTCGGCGATGATCTGGCCATGCTCGAGCAGGTAGATACGGTCGAGATCGATCAGAGCGCTGATCCGCTGGGCGACGTAGATGATCGTCGCGCCGCTCATGAACGCCGGAATCGCAGCTTGGACCCGACCCTCGGTCGACGCGTCGAGGGCGCTGGTGCTGTCGTCGAGGATCAACACTCGGGGTTGCGGTGTCAACGCCCTCGTGATCGCCAGGCGTTGTCGCTGACCACCCGAGAAGTTGTAGCCACGACGAGCGACCGGCGCCCCCCATTGTTGTGGCAGTTTCGAGACGAAACCGAAGGCGTCGGCCGCTCTCGCAGCATCGAACATGACCTCGTCGTCCACGTCGGGGGCGCCGAACTTCAGGTTCGGTCGCACTTCGTCTTGGAACAGCACCGCCTCTTGGAGGGCCACGCCGACGATCTTGCGCAAGTCGCGCAGCGGCACGTCGCGTACGTCGATGCCGTCGATCGTGATCCTTCCCTCGGTCACGTCGTAGAAACGCGGTATCAGATTGACGAGAGCTGATTTGCCTGCCCCGGTTGCGCCGAGGAAGCCGACCTGCTGACCGGGCTCGATCGTGAGGTTGATGTTGTTTAGCGCCGGCGGATCGAGACTGCCGTCTGCGCGTCGGAACGCAAACGAAACGTCCTCGAACGCTATGCGACCTCTGACGTCGATGTGCGTGACGGCAACGGGATCGTCGGGATCCCTGATCGTCGCCACCGTCTCGTAGGCCTCGAGGACCCGGCGGGCCGACACATCGCCCCGAGAGATCAGCGGCATCACCTGCGCCAGCAGTGCGAGCGGGGTGATGATCAGACCCATGTATTGTGTGAACGTGCTGACCTCGCCGACGGACAGCCCTGCGCCCTCGATCACGTTGTAGCCCCCGACCCACATCGCCATGACGATTGCGAGTTGGCCGAGCCCGGTCAGTAGCGGCGCCAAGAACGCAACACGCCACGCCGCCTGGTACTCCGGCCCACGCAGAACTCGAGCGCGATCTTCGAACTTGCGCATCTCGTAGCGCTCGCGGACGAAGGCCTTGACCACGCTGATCCCGATCAGGTTCTCCTGAAAAGTGCCGTTGAGATCATCGAGCGCCAGTTGACGCTTGCGGTACGCACGATCGATCGCCGGAACGAGAACCGCCATGATCGCCAGAACGGCGACGATCACCACCACGACGACCCACACCAGGTTCGGCGTGTTGATGACCGCCATCGCAACTGTCAGCAGTAACAGGAACGGCGCCAATGACCCGAGCAAGATCGTGTAGAGCACTGCGTTCTGGATGTTGACCACGTCGGAGTTCAAGCGAACCATCAGATCGCTGGTGGGCCGGTGATCGAAGTTCTCGAACGAGTAACCCTGAACCTTGTTGTACAACTCACGGCGAACGTAGAACGCCACCCCTTGCGAGAAGAACACCGCTTGGGATCCAGCCACTGCGATGGAGACTCCCATCGCGACGGCGAGCACGAGCATCCAGATCCCGACATCGATCGCCGCCTGCTGATCTCCCGCGACCATCCCCTCGTCGACCAGCTTGCTGATCAACGAGGCGTACGCCACGATGCACACCGCAGCGACCAGCATGCCGACCTGGGAGATCACGAAGCGAGCCTTGTAGTCGCGCACGATCCCGACGATCCTCAGGAGCGAGGTGGGCATGTGATGTCTCCCTTGATCGAGGCGAGGATGACAGATCGCCTTGATCCTAGGGCATGGCGGCGCCGGGCAGCGAGTGCACGCTCAGCCGACACCGATGGGCTCGGTTGGTTCGGTGGCTTGTTCGTGTTCGGTGACGGCGTCGCCGAAGAGAAGGGTGAGCGCGATGGCGGCGAGGGGCACGATGACGGCGTAGACGACGGAGACGAGGCCCGAGAAGAGCCAAAGGGGCAGGCCGCTGAAGAAGACAAGGAGGACGAGGGCGGTACCGGTGCCCGACACCACCACGAGGGCGTTGAGTGCGGCGGACATGATAGCCGTGTGGAACCAGCGGCCCGTGACGAGTTGGGTGCTCCGGGTGAGTGACTGCTTTCCGGTTTGGTCTTCGAGGGTGACCGCTTGGGCCACGAATTGGTAACGGACCAGTTGGCGGATCCCCCACGGGATTCCGATGATGGATGTGAGGAGTACAGCGACGATCAGGTACGACCGGGCGAATCCGCTGCCTATTGCTGCTCGTCGTTGCCAGGTTCGGCGTATGGAAGCCTTGGCGGCGTCGACGCCGTGTTCGCCGGTGCGGAGGTAGCCGGCCACCATCGAGTTGACGACGACGAAGGCGGCGAGGTTGGCGCCGCTGCCGACCAGAAGAGCGATGAACACGTTCGTGCCGCTGGCGGAGCTCGACAGTGACAGCAGGCTGCCGACCCACGGGACGAGTTCGGCGAGCCATGCCAGTCCACCGGTGATCAGCGCGGCCGGGATGTAGACCAGTCCGAACAGGACGAAGATGAGGGGTGCGGAGGCGTAGGTTGTGGCCGCGGCACGGATGATCTGGCCTGCTCTGCGGCGTTGCCTGATCGGCGTGGCGGCAACACTGCTCCAATCGGTTCGCGTGACCAGGAACGAGGTGAGCCAGGCCACGATGACGAGGATCAGGAGTACCTGGACGGGGGAGACCGTGAGATTAACCAGGGTCTTGGATCCGCCTTCGACCACCGTGCAGAACACCCCGATGACCGATGCTGCTTGTGAGTCGCCGGCCGGGATGACGACGCTCGACGCGCGGAGCTCGTCGAACCACGGGGCCGGTTCGAGCCAGCGGGGCTTGACGGCTGGTCCCGTCGGACCGTTGAATGGTCCCTCTTGTCGTTCGCCCCATCGCCCGTCGAACGACAGCCAGGCAAGAGGATCATTGGGGTCGGTGACTTCGTCAGGGAGCAGGATCACCGCGGGATCGATCCGCAACGAGGGGCCGCTGGTGTTGTCACAGCCGAACCCTTCGCTGGCGGCCCGTCCCAGGTAGAGGGCGGATCCGAAATAGCTGGCGTGAGATCCGGCTGAGGAGTAGACGACCGGGCGGTCACCCTCACGTTCGAGCTTGGAGTCGTCCCAGTCCGCTCGTTCACCACCCTCGTGTTGTGAGTAGCCGACGGCGACCGGTTCGGTTTGCAGCGCCCCCTCGACAGATGACGCTTCGAACTTGAGCGTGATGCCTTCCCAGTCGCTTTCGTGCTTGTTGTTCCAGTCGTTGTAGTACCAGTAGAACCAGTACTGGACGAACACCACGTTGGGCTCGTCGGGTTGTTGCACGATATGGGCGTAGATGACCGCCGGTTGATCGGCGGTGTACTTCTGGAAGTCGCGTTCGTAGACACAGCCCGGTGTCAACGAGTTCCCGGGGAAGTCGAGGAAAAACCCCTCACCGAGATCGAACAGATCCGATGCCCCGGGGGCCCTCATCACGACCGGATCGTTCCGGCCGACCTGGCGCAGCGCCACCTCGGGATTGTCGAGCACGATGTCGATTGGACCGGGACGGTACTGCTCGCCATCGGTCGAGCACTCCTCCTCCTGCTCCTTCAACATCATGATCGGGGCAAACTGCTCGACCAGCTCCTGTCCCGGATCCCCCAGCGAAATCTGTTCCGGTTCCTGCGCGCCGGCAACAACGGTCCCACCGGGACCCAGCGCCGCAGCCATCACGACCGCAAGCGCAGCGATCAAGCGGGTTGCCCGCCGAAGGTGACCTCGGCTCGTGGTCGTGTGCTGAATGGCTGAGGGCATGGCACTGCTCCGTTGGTTGTGTACACGAGCGAAGTGGCCCGGCATGGCACCGCCAGACGGACGAGATCGATCCCGTCAACGATAGGTGCCTTCAGGAACGTCGACCGCGCGGCCGAAGCCGGCGTTGTCGCCGCCGGAACCGACCAAACGTGCTGCACCGCCCATCTCGCCGTGGCTCTCGGCGAATTCGGTGAACAGCAACGATGCCACGGAGATTCCTCCAGGCTCGCGGACTCCTCGAAGGGAACCTTTACGAGATCGCCGATCGTCTTTTCGTGTTGCAGAACACGATCAAGTCACACCCGGCCTCCATCTACCGCGAGTTCGGGGTGACATCGCGCTGCGATGCCGCCAACCGTGCAGGCCAAGCGGGCAGAATTGTCAGCGAACTACCGATCAAAGGGAAGGTGCCGTGAACCGGTCGCCAGACGATAATGCGCATGATCCCGAACAAGCTGCCGACACCTCCTACGTGGAGGTGGCCCGCCAGCGCGATGTTCGCGTACTGGCCATCTCACGTTTCATGGCGAAGACGGCGATCTCGGTACTCGCCTATGGCTCGATGGTATTCCTGGCGCGCAGCGGCGCCTCGCAGTTCGAGCTCTCTCTCGCCAACGGTGCGACCTTCCTGGCGGCACTGCTGTTCGGGTTCCAGGGCGGACAGCTCGCTGACACGGTGCCCAAGCGACTGGCACTTGGTGCCGGGTTCGGGGTGCAAGCTGCGATATGTTTCCTGACCCCCTCGCTGCTGGGCACCGGAGTCGGAGCTCTGCTGTTGTTGATCTTCGTTGCCAGCGCACTCGCCCAGGTGGTGACCCCAGGCTTGAAGGCGGCAGTCGCCATCGTGTCGACACCCGAACAGCTCGCCACCGCAAGCGCTCTCGTGTCCGTCATCGGGTCGATCGGCTCCGCAATCGGGTCGGCGTTCATCGCTCCGCTGTTGATCAAGGTCTCAGGCATCGAGACTGTGCTGTACGTCGGTGGCGTTCTGTTCATCTTCGGCGCGATCCGGGTCTTGGCCCTGCCCGAGGACGGCGGCGAGTGGAACGTACGCGCTGCCTTGGGCGAGGTGGATTGGAAACCGAGCGCACTCTCGATGAACCAAACCGCTCGATGGATCGTTGAGCACCGCGAAGTCGGGGCCATGATCCTGATCGGTGCGATCGTCGTCGCTCTCTACCAGGGCTTCAACACGCTCCTGCCGATCTATGTGCGTGACGTCCTGGCGGAGGACCCGGCGGACACGATCTACATCTTCGCTCCGGCTGGGATCGGCTTCCTGGTCGGCGCTCTGTACAGCCCAGGCTTGATCCAGCGATACGGGGAACGTCGCCTCTCCATCGTGTCGTTGGGTTGCATGGCGGTGGGAATGATGATGTTCGGTGTGATCGACGCCGTTGCGCCGATCTTTGCGATCCTCAGCCCACTGCGCTTGCTCGAGCTGATCGAGATCACGATCAGCACGAACACGCTGGCCGCTGGGGTGATCGCGATCCCGTTGAACTTTGGCTCCACTGCCGCCGGTGTAGCCATCCAGACCTTCATCAACCGCCGGGTGCCGATCGTCCAGCAAGGATCAGTCTTCGGCGTGGAGCAGGTGCAGACCAACGCCCTCTCTCTCGTCGCCGTCATGGCGCTGGGTGCAATCTCGACGGCGACAGGCCCACGGTTCGTCTACCTCGTGGCGCCGATTGTCGTGCTCGCGTTGATTGCGTGGCTGGTTGTCTACAGCTACCGCTCGATCCAAGGCGAGCACCTCACGCGCCGGCAAGCGCTCGACAAGCTGTTCGCGAGCGACCGGGTCGTGGAATAGTCGGCCGAGCGCCTTCTTCCGAGCCGGGTTCGCATCGATCTCGGCGATGGTCACTTCTTTCGGACGGAGCTGTCCGGACCTGAGGCACCGCAACGGTGATCCCAATCCTTTGCGAAAGGGCGCCGGATACCTTGTCAGAGGGGTGGCGCTACCGGGTAGGAGCTTCCTTGGTCTCGACCGACTCGGCGGCGGGCTAGCCGGTGACGAGCTCGTCCAGGACTCCGCTCATGCGCTGCAGCTCACCCACATGATCGACGTTCAGGACCGTGTGGCCGACGTGGTGGGCTGGAACGTTTCGGTGCGCTTCATCGACTTCGGATTCCGGACCGCCATGGGAGCGGTGGCGGTGCTCGCGGTGTTGCCATGGCTGTTCGGCTATGGGCGATCGAGGCCGTGGTTCGGCGAGTACCTGCACCGGCTGCGTCTCACCGCCGGTCCCGTGCCATGTCGCCATCAGCTCGGTGTCCTTCGGTCTGTTCCACATGAGCAACCTGTTGCTGCGCGACCTCGGCCAGGTGACGATGGAGATGATCATGGCGGCCTCGGTCTCCATCGGTTAGGGCTACGCCGTGGTGAAGACCGGCAGCGTCGTGCCCACCAGGTGGGCCACAGCGTTCGGCATCGGTCCGGGTGCGGTGATGTGGCATCCCGGTTCGGTCTCGGTTCAGGCGTCGAGTGCAACCTGAATCCGGTCGGCCACGCGTGTCCAGTGCTCTCGCTGTGCCTGCCGTTCCGAGCTGTCGGCGAGGCGTTCCTGATGGAAACGGATGGCGGTCTTCGCCCCCTTCGCTTGGACGGCGATCTGGACGGTGGTGTCATGGTCCCAGTCCGATGGCTGCCAGGTGATCCTGATCCGATCGGCGGGGTGATAGCTGCGGACCTCGCCCGAGATTCCGGCGTCGGTCGTGTAGGGTTCACCCTTCTCGAAATCGAAGGTGACTCCGGCCCCGAGCCAGACAGCGACCCCCGCGGTGCTCGTGAGCAGCTCCCAGACGTCGTCGATCGGATGAGCGACGGTGCGCGACACACCGATCTGCCAACCGGCGTCCCTGGTCTTGCCAACCGTCATCGGGCCGGAACCGTTGGATAGAAGCGCCGCCGGGCCCACAGAGCGACATAGACGAGGGCGACGAGCACCGGAACTTCGATGAGGGGGCCGACAACCCCGGCCAGGGCTTGGCCCGAGGTGACCCCGAAGACGCCGATGGCGACCGCGATCGCGAGTTCGAAGTTGTTTCCTGCCGCAGTGAAGGCCAGCGTGGCGTTCTTCTCATAGGACAACCCGAGGCGGAACCCGAGCGCGAACGATGAGCCCCACATGATGGCGAAGTAGGCGAGCAGCGGGAGGGCGATCCTGGCCACGTCGGCCGGTTGGTCGGTGATGGTTTCGCCCTGCAGGGCGAACAGGATGACGATGGTGAACAGCAGGCCGTAGAGAGCCAGCGGCCCGATTCGGGGAAGGAAGGTGTTCTCGTACCAGTCGACCCCGCGGCCGGCTTCGCCCCACCGTCGGGTGAGGTAGCCGGCGGCCAGCGGGACACCAAGGAAGATCAGGACGATTCGTGCGATCTCCCACATCGACACCTCGAGTTGTGCGGTGTCGAGTCCAAGCCAGCCGGGAAGCAGTTCGAGGTAGAAGTAGCCGAGCAGGGCGTAGGCGACGATCTGGAACACCGAGTTGAGGGCCACGAGTACGGCGGCCGCTTCACGGTCGCCGCAGGCGAGGTCGTTCCAGATCAGCACCATGGCGATACAGCGGGCCAACCCGACGATGATCAGCCCGGTCCGGTAGTCGGGAAGGTCCGGGAGCAGAAGCCAGGCCAGTGCGAACATGATCGCCGGGCCGACGAGCCAGTTCAGGACCAGCGAGGCAGCCATCAGTTTCCGGTCGGTGGCGACCTCGGAAATCTTGGAGTAACGCACCTTGGCCAACACCGGGTACATCATCAACAACAGGCCGATTGCGATCGGCAGCGACACCGTGGCGATCTTGACCGTATCGAGCCAATCGTTCAGGTCGGGGAACAGTCGCCCCAGGCCGATACCCAAGCCCATGGCAGCGATGATCCACACCGGCAGGAACCGGTCGAGTGCCGAGAGGCGCTCGAGAACTGGAACCTCGGGGTTGGCTACGACATCCGTCACCGGTCAATCCCTACATTGTGCGTGCGGGCGATCCTTCCATTGTGCCGGAGACGTCGCATGTAGCGGCCGGCCCGGTGTCGATCGTTCCGCGCTGGGCCGGATTCCCGTGGACAGGTCGATCCGGGCTCGCGGTTCGGCGGTGACGCCGAAACCAGCAAACGGCGTTCATCGGGTGGCGTCGGCGGCGTCGAAGTAGGAACTGCGCTGCGTGTGCGAGTCCGGCCAGCGCAGCGGCTTTGATGGAATGCGCTGCAGCCGCGACCCGACTGTCGGTCATATGCCCTCGAGCGTCTCACGCGCCCTTGACGGCCACGGGGCAACGGTTCGCCGTACCCCAATGGAGTGCCTCCTGGCCTTCGTCGTCATGGTTGTTCAGACCAGCCGCAACCTCTGGCGAATCGACTGGGATGCCAACGTCGATACGCCCCCGCCAGGTTTGACGATCGGGGCATCAATCTGCGCCGACGGTTGCACCTGTTGCCAGCAGTCTTTCCTTGGCCCTGGCGAGCTCGTCTTCTGTGAGCGTGCCGTTGGCGTGCAGCGACTGCAGCGTCTCCAATTGGCCGGCCAGGCTGTCCGGGGCCACGCCTTCCGGGAGGGACCGGAGTCTCAGCCGATGGTACCCCTCGCCGACGGACCGGGTCACATCCCCGATTCCGACCGTCGGAAACTCCTGCCGTATGGTCCGGCCAAGCACCACGAGACCGCCCACGATCAGGCCGAGGGAGGTCAGTGCGTTGACCCATCCGGTGAAGGACCGGCCCGGGCTCCACCACACCAGGAGCAGCAACAGCACCACGGTCATCCCGACCTGCGCCCCGGTCGAGGCGTTGAAGAGGGGAGCCAGTGTCCGCCGGATGGCGGTGGCCCATCGACGTTGGCCCAGAACGGCGACGAACCCGACGAACAGGATCCCGTAGATGATCCCCGACCACGCGATCTGGCGCATCAGACCGGTGGCGACATAGGCCGCAACCTGGGCAACGGGCCGGTTGCCGGGGTCGGCGATCACCGCGTCGATGGCAGTTCGCACCGCGACGATCCGAACAATCAGCACGAACACGCCGGCACCGATGAGGCTCAGCCCGATGCGGCGCAGCACCTCCAGACGGCGGCCGGCGGCCAGATAGACCGCTCCTGCGTACAACGCAACGACGACGAGGAACAAGAACCACGACAAGAAGTCCAGGATCGCCACTGCGCTCTGGGCCGACGCAAGCTCGTCCGATTCGAATACCGTCACCCGTCCGGCATCCGGGGGAAGGGCATCGAGCGCCGAATCCGACAACCCGAGCTGCTCGCCCACTTGCCGCAGCAGCGGACCGAACTCGAGGGCTACGGCTCCGTCTGCGGTCGACACACCCGGTCCGGTCTCGTCCCGCAGCACATTGATCAGCGCCCCGTGGACTTCTCGGTTCAGGGTGATCCAGGCGGCGCCGAACTCCTCGGAGGCGATGAGCCGTTCCACCCCGGCGGTGGCCGGGCCTCGCAGCGCAGCCGACACCGGACCGGCCAGACCCTTGAAATCATCGGGCAACTGTTTCTCCAACTCACCGGACACGTCGACCTGGCTGTACAGCTCGTCGACGAGGTACACCGACAACGCCTGCTGGACATCGGGATCGTCGAGCAGCTCCTCGCTGGCCGAAACCCAGGCATCGGTCTCCAGCGCCTGCACCTTGGTCCAGGTGGAGAACACACTGACCACGGCCAACACCGTCGCCGCCCCCACCAGGGCCGACGGCAGCCAAACGGGCCCCCAACCCCCCGAGATCTCTTCCTCCTCGGGCCCGTCCTCATCAGCCACCGACTCGACAAAGGGCTCGCTCATGGCTTGTACGCTACGCCCTCCGATCTTGAAAAATCCACAGCGACGCTCGATTCTGACCTTGCGCCACCCGGCCCACTGGGACATGGCCGAGCAGAATGTACGTCAGCGGCTGCGCCCTCGGATGAACGTGGATGCGACCAGGGTGAGCACGGCGACGACGAAGGTGGACTCGACGGCGCGCCGGTTGGCACGAGTCCAGGAATCGTCGGCTATCCGATCGAGGTCGTCGATCGTGAGCTCGGGTACCTCTGCCTGAACGAGAGCGATGAGTTGATCATCGTCAAGGCGTTGTTCTGCATCTTCGAGTTCGATGGCGAGCATGCGTGCCTCGCCGGGGCTCAGTTCCACGCCGATGGCGGCGGCAGAGCTGCTCACGTAGAAGCTGAAGAACGACGCAAGCATCGCCGTTCCGATGATTGCCGTGCCGAGCGATGTGCCCAACTCCTTGCCGGTGTTGTAGACACCCGTCGCGCTGCCCCGCTCCTCGTCGGGGACTCCCGACAAGGTGATGTTGGCCACCTGCGAGAGGAGAGCGCCGATACCGGCGCCGATCACGGCGAACGGACCGATCAGGTCGACGCGGGTGAAGGTTCCGCCCGAGACCGACCGATACCAGATGAGCCCGATCCCGATCCCGACGGCGCCAACCTGCACGAGGAGCTTCGGTGCGACCACTTCCCCCAGTTTCGGAAGACCGAGGGCTGCGACCAAGATGGCGAGCGAGAACGGGAGCAGGGCAACACCGGCCTCCAGTGCCGTGTAGCCACGTCCCGACTGCAGGAAGACGGGAACGATGAACAGGAGTCCTGCGATCAACAGCGACTCGAGTGCGTCGGTGGCGATCCCCGCTCGATAGTTCGAATCGTTGAAGGTCCCGAACGAGAACAGTGGTGCGTCGCCTCTCGCCACTCGACGCAGCGTCCAGTGCACGAATCCGACCAGGATCGATAGGCCGACCAGTGCCAGGACCGGCGTCGGCGAGAAGCCCCAGGGCGTGACATCGCGTCCGGCCACCATCAAGGGGCGACGAGCGTCCCACCAGCCGTAGTAGCCGGCCAGCAACACCGCCAGGACGATGGCGACCAGCCCGGAGGCCCAAAGGGTCATGCCGGCCCAGTCCAATCGTTGATCAGGCTGTGCCGGCGCCCCGACGACCTGTCTGAGGAGCACGATCACGACCAGCACCACGACGGCTTCGAAACCGAACGCCACCCGCCACGACAGGTTCGTGGCGAGGAACCCACCGACGATCGGTCCGGTTGCGGCCGCAACCGCCTGGAAGCCTCCCACGATGCCGAACGCAACAGCCCTCCGGGCGCCGTCATAGTTGACCGAGATCATGGCGATGGAGAGCGGAATGAGGGCAGCGGCGCCTACGCCTTCGAGGAACGACCACCCGAAGATGAGCACGGTCACGTTCGGTGCCACGGTTGCCGTGAGGGTCCCTGCGCCGAAGATGACCAGTGCGATGGTGTACAGCCGCTTCGAACCGATGATGTCACCGAGCCGGCCGGCGCCCACCATCAACGCAGCCATCACCAACGAGTACAGCGCGATCGCAGACTGGACCGATGACGTGGTCGTGTTCAGGTCCTCCACGATGTTGGGAATCGCAACGTTCAACATCGTGGTGTCGAGAGCGATGATGAACATCACCATGGCAATCGGAATGAGCGGTCCCCAATCCGGATCTTCACCAACGGCGGGTGGTTCGACACCGGCAGCGGTCATGGCGAAAGGCTACTGGATCGACAGCCGGGGCATCCGGTCGATCGTCTGGATTGTCATGTGCCTTCAGATCATCGGGCAGGGGTGCGGGAACAGTAGGTCGACAACGGGACTTCGGGCCCTTCGTTGCCGGCCGGCCGGCTGCGATGATGAACTCAGCATCCACGCGAAGACAGGAGCCGCTGCTTCATCATGTCCAACTCGTTGCAGGATGTCGTGGTCGTGGGGGCCGGCATCGTCGGGGCGGCCATCGCCCATGAGCTGAGCCGCTACGAGCTGTCGGTGACACTGCTCGACAAGGAGGCGGAAGCCGGTTTCGGCGTCAGCAAGGCCAACAGCGGGATCATCCACGGTGGCCATCACACCGACACCGAAACGGTCAAGGGGCGCCTGGAGTGGTGGGGCAATCAGCTGTGGGACCCTCTGTGCGACGAATTGGGATTCGGATTCGCCCGGGTCGGTGAACTCACCGTTGCCCTCACCGACGCCGATCTGCCTGCCCTCGACCGCCTGGTCGAGAACGCCGAGGAGAAGGACATCGATGATGTGGATATGTGGTCTCGGGAACAGATCCTCGCCACCGAACCGCAGATCACCCAGGGTGTGATCGCCGGGGTCTTCTCGCCCCACACTGCAGTGGTCAACCCCTACGAGGCCGTCTTCGGGCTGGTTGAGGCGGCGGTGGCCAACGGTGTCGAGTTCCATACCACCTGTCCCGTCACCGACCTCGCCCACGACGGTGACACCTGGACCGTTGCCACTCCCGCAGGCACGTTCGCATCCCGGTATGTGATCAACGCCGCCGGGCTCGGTGCCGCCGCCGTTGCCCATATGGCCGGGGTCGGCGGGTTCGAGATCAGGGGGCGCAAGGGTGAGGAGTATCTGCTCGACAAACGCTTGCGGCACCTGGTCCGCCACGTCATCTATCCCTGTCCCACCCCGGTGAGCAAGGGCACCCTGGTGATCCCGACCTACGACGGCACGATCATGGTCGGCCCCACCGCCGAGGAGGTCGACGACCTCACCGACACCAGGACCACCACGGCCGGCGAGTCGAAGGTGTTCGACCAGGCCCGCCGACTCGTTCCGTCCCTCAGCGAACGTGACATCATCGCCCAGTTTGCCGGGACCCGGGCCACGATCGAGGGCAACGATTTCCTGATCGGGGCCACCGAGGTTCCCGGGTTCGTCAACGTCGCCGGCATCCAGTCACCGGGTCTCACCGCCGCTCCCGCCATCGCTCGCTACGTCGCCAATCTCCTCTACCAGGACGGCCTGGAGCTGTCGCCTCGGGAGGCGCTGAACCACATCGAACGGCCGATCCATTTCGCTTCGCTCACCACCGAGGGTCAACGCACCCTGGCCGACGGCGACCCCCGCTACCGGCGGATCGTCTGCCGCTGCGAGTTCGTCACCGAAGGCGAAGTGTGCGACGCCATCGAACGGGGGGCCACCACGGTCGACGGATTGAAGTTCAGGACCAGAGCGGGAATGGGTCGCTGCCAGGGCGGCTTCTGCGCCACCCACTGCATCGAGCTGCTGTCCCGCGAGCTCGGGATCAAGATGTCGGAGGTGACCAAACGAGGCCCGGGGTCCTGGCTGGTGCTCGATCGACCCGACACCCGGGCGGTCGGGGGTGCCTCATGATCGACGATCGGCCCCATGTGCTGAACTCGACCTACGACGTGGTCGTGGCCGGCGGTGGGCCGGCCGGACTCGGCGCGGCGATGTCGGCCCGTCACGCCGGGGCCGAGCGAGTACTGGTCGTGGATCGGGAAGCCGAAGCGGGCGGCATCCTGCTGCAGTGCATCCATTCCGGTTTCGGCCTGCACCACTTCGGCGAAGAACTCACCGGACCGGAATACGCCGAGCGAATCCTGGAGAACGCCCTCGACGACGGGGTCGATGTGCTCACCAACGCCTATCTGCTGGACATCGACCGAGATCAGAACCTCAAACTGCTGTCGGTCGATCATGGCGTGTCCATCATCGACACCCGGGCGACGGTGCTGGCCATGGGTGCCCGGGAACGAACCCGGGCCGCCATCCGGATTCCAGGCGCACGACCGGCCGGTGTCTTCACCGCCGGCGCCGCCCAACGTCTGGTCAACCTCAACGGCGTGCTTCCCGGTCGCCGGGCCGTGATCCTGGGATCGGGCGACATCGGGTTGATCATGGCCCGTCGGCTCACCCTCGAGGGGGTGGAGGTGGCTGGGGTGTTCGAACTGATGCCGCACGCCAACGGACTCAGTCGCAACATCGTGCAGTGCCTCCACGACTTCGACATCCCGTTGCATTTGTCGACCACGGTCGTGGAGATTCACGGCCGGAACCGGATCGACAAGGTCACGGTCGCTCCCGTCGACGACCAGCTCAAACCGGTGCTGTCCAAAGCCCGCGACATCCCGTGCGACACGTTGCTGGTGTCAGTCGGACTCATACCCGAAAACGAGCTGTCCCGGGAACTGCGACTTCGACTCGACCCCACCACCTCGGGACCGGTGGTGTCCAGCACCATGGAGACCTCGCGTGACGGCGTGTTCGCCTGCGGGAACGTGGTGCACATCCACGATCTGGTCGACTTCGTCAGCGCCGAAGCCGAACTGGCCGGCCACCACGCCGGTCGTTACGCCCAGGGTGCCTTTCCACCCCACGACAACGTGCGTCTCCAGCCCGGATCGAACGTCGGCTACTGCGTTCCTCACACCGTGACCACCGACCAACCCCACACCGTGTACCTGAGGGTCCGCAGACCGCTGGAGAAGAGCATGCTCCGGCTCACCGACGCCGATGGCACCGTGGTCCATGAACGCCGGCTGCGCTATGTGGTGCCGGCCGAGATGGTCACCCTCAAGCTTCGCCCCGGCGTGCTCGAAGGGTTCCAGGGGGACGCCCTCCAGGTCGAGGTGATTCCTCGATGACCACCACCGGCGACGACCCCTCCGACACAACCACCTACGCCTATCTGTGCATCGGCTGTCCCCTCGGCTGCCGGCTCGAGGTCGACGAGGACAGCCACGGCGACATCATCGAGATCCGAGGATCGTCGTGCCGCAAGGGCGACCGCTACGCCGTGCAGGAACACACCGATCCCCGCCGGTCGGTGACGACCACCGTTGCCATCATCGGCGGGTCGCTGCCCCGGCTCCCGGTGAAGACCGACGGCGAGATCCCCAAGGACCTGGTTCTGGCCGCCTGCGAGGCGCTGAGAAAGGTCCGGGTGCGGGCCCCGGTCAAGATGGGAGACGTCGTGGTCGAGGATCTCCTCGACACCGGCTGCGCCGTGGTCGCCACCCGCACCATGGATGCGGTTGGCATGGGGGAACCGTCGCCGACTGGAGCCAGGCGATGAGGCGAGAGATCGACTGGATGGGGATGGCCGTGTTCCTGGTGCTCTCCATGGTGGCGATCGGCCTGACCGCCTGGCAGGTCCGGGTCGACCGCTCGGTGTTCGAGACCTATTTCGGCCCTATGAACCCGGTATGGGTGATGGCCGGCGTCGCCGTTGTCGGTCTCGGCACGATCGCCTATCTCGAGCAGGCCTCGGACTTTGCCGTGCTCGGCCCCGGTCCGTGGAGAGACGCCGTCTCGAACATCGCCTGGATGGTGCCGCTGCTGGCCGCGGCCGCCATCGGCGTCGACCTCGTCCTTCGCTACGCCGAGGACACCAATGTCGCCATGCCCGATGCGCTCCGGTTCTACCCGGCGATCGCCGTCTTCGTCGAGGTCGTGCTGCACGCAGTACCGATCGCCGTGCTGGTCGCCATCTTCGGCAAACCGACCGGGTTCGACGCAACCTTCTGGCGGATCGCCATCCCGGTCGCCCTGATCGAGGCGGCGTTGCAGGCGGTGTATGCCACATCGCTCGGCACGTCCGTCTTCAGCGCAGTCCACCTCATGGTGTTCGGGGTGGCCCAGGTGTGGGTGTTCTGGCGGTTTGGATTCGTCTGGATGCTGACCTTCCGGCTGGCCTACTACGCCCTGTGGCACCTCGCCTGGGGAGTGGCACGACTCGAGCTGCTGTTCTGAGCGCTGCGCAGTGCCTCGAGGTTCCCGAGGCGCGTCTTCGGGGCCGGACGCTAGTCTCCAACCCGGCGCAGGGCGACCAAAACCAGTGGCAACAGGCTTACCACCGCCACCGTGGGTCGCAGCCCTGTGGCCTCGGCCACCAGGCCGATCACGAAGCCGGCCACCGCACCGGCCCCCAGCTGCAGCGACCGGAACGCCCCCAACGCGCCGCCCTTGCGGCCAACCCGTTCGAACGCCAGCAGGTTGGCGAGCGGAAACAGCCCGCTGACCACGGCGGTGAAGGCCACACCACCGGCCACGGCCAACGGCACATTGGGCGACAGGGCCCACAAGGCCCCGACGGCGGCCAACAACAGGCCGTTGGCCCGAGCCGCCTGAATGGGGCCGGCCTTGTCGGCCAGGGCGCCGGAGATGAGTTTGGCCGGGATCGACAGGACGCGGCCCACGGCCAAGGCCAGGGCGGCCCGGCTCTCGGTGAGCTCCCACACCGTCACGGCGAAAACGGGGAAGAACGACACCGTGGCGTATTGGGAGATGCCGCCGACCACGCCGACCGCGGTTGGTGCTCCCAGCACCGCCCGGAGCCCGGCGAACAGCGGGCCGTGCTGTTCGCTGCGGGGGCTGCCGGCGATCGGCCACACCCCGAGGGCGGCAACGACGGCCAGCACCGAGCCGACGAAGAACGACAGCCGCCAGTCGACGTTGGAGCCCACCGTGGCCAGGACGGCGGCCAGGGTGAGACCGCCGGAGAAGAAGACGCCGAAGACCGCCATGGCGAAACCCCGTCGGTTGTCGCCGGCGAACACCCCGACCGACATGATGGCGGCCGGGTACAGCAGGCCCGCCCCCGCCCCCAGCAGCACCTGGGCTCCCAGGAAACGGATCGAACCCTGGGCCGTGGCCGCCATCACACCACCCCCGGCTGCCGCCACCAGGGCCAGGGCCAAGACCTGATTGGCCGCCATCGATCGCAGCAGGACGCCGCTGACGATGTTGGCCACGGCGATGGAGAAGGCCAGGGTGAAGAAGGCGACGCCGGCCCCGGTCAGGTCGAGATCGAGTTCGGGGGCGGCCACCGGGTAGATGGGGGCCAGCAGCGACTCACCGGTGGTGGTGGCCAGGTAGGCCACGCACACGGCCAGAAACGCCAGCCAGCGCGGCCGCCGGTCCTGGGTTGCCGCCTCGGCCGGAGCGGTGGTCTCGGTCATCGATTGGTTGGGCCTGCTCGACGGTTTGCCATCACGCGCTCAGCTCAGCTCCGGGATGACCTCGGTGGCGAAGCGGTCCAGCTCGTCACCGTCGAATGGAGCCCGGACCGACACGAAGACCCAGTCGGCCCCGGCCCGCCCATAGGCGCCAACCCGGTCGATGACCTCCTGGGTCGAGCCCGACAGGATGCTGGGGGCCAGTACGTCGGCCCGCTCCCCGAACCGCTCCCGCAGCCGGGACCGGTCCCAGCACAGGCCCAGGCTGACCGAGGCCTCCACCTCGCCCGGTTCCCGTCCCGTCCCCTCCGCCGCCCGGCGCAGGATGGCGCACTTGGTGGTGAAGTCCTCCAGGGTGGCCATGGGTACGTTCCAGCCGTCGGCGATGGCTCCGGCCATGGGTATGGTCCGTCGCTCGCCGCCACCGCCGATCCAGATCGGCACCCGAGCCTGGACCGGGGCGGGCTCGCAGACGGCGTCGGTCAGCTGCACGTGATCGCCGTCCAGCGTGGTGGGCTTGCCGGTGAACAGACCTCGCAACCCCTCGACCGTCTCGGCCACTCGATCCAGCCTCCGGCCCGGTGGGTCGAGGACCAATCCATAGGCCCGATACTCGGCCGCGTGGTAGCCGGCACCCAGGCCGAGGGTGACCCGGCCGGTGCTGAGGTGATCGATGGTGGCGATGGCGTTGGCCAGCACTGCGATCGGTCGATAGTCGACGCAGTACACCAGTGCCCCGCACCGGACCGAGCTGGTCTCCATGGCCAGCGCGGTGTGCATCGAGACCGCTTCCAGGTTCGAGGTGGCCCCGCCCACACCGTAGAAATGGTCCCAGATCGAGATCCAGTCGTAACCGGCGGCTTCGATCCGGCGCCACAATGGGCGCAGCTCGTCCGGCGTGGTGTTCTGCAGCGCCGTCTGCACCCCGAAGCGCATTGACGTTCCCCTTCCCTGCCACTACCGTGGCCAAGCCGAGACGGTCTCGCATACTGTATGCAAGATGTCGACATTCATCGTAGCGGCGCCCGATACGTGAACTCAGATCGATCCGAGCAAAACAATAGGTCGTCCCCGGCGTCGTCGTCGGTGGTGGCGCCGACCGGCGGCCCGTCCCGGCGGCCCGTCGTTCATCTCGATGCCGACCGGGTCGTCGAACTGCTGAACGCAGATCTGTCCGGCCGCCTGGTCGAGGCCACGGCCGAGGCCTTCGCCGATCTAGCCGTCGGCCGCGCCTCCACCACGGTTCGGGTCAGGGCCCGTACCGCCGACGCCATGGCGTCGGCCATGGCCGCAGCCGTCCCGGCCATGGGAGTCACCGGGGGCAAGGTCTATGCCACGGTCGACGGCCGCTTCACCTTCCACGTGGTGCTGTTCGATCTCGACGGCCGGCTGCTGTGCACCATGGACGGTGGTCCCCTGACCGAGGCCAGGACCCCGGCCCTCAGTCATGTGGTGATCGACCGCCTGGCCCGGCCCGGCTCCTCGGTGGCCGCGGTAGTGGGAACCGGCCGGGAGGCCCTGCCCCATCTGACCATGCTGGCCCGGGCCCTCGACCTCGACCAGGTCCGGGTGTGGGGGCGCCGGCCCGAAGCGGCCGAGGCCCTGGCCGCCACCGGCCGCTCGCAGGGCATTCCGGCCCGTGCCTGCCCGTCGTCGGTCGAGGCGGTGACCGATGCCGACGTCGTGGTCACCGTGACCTCGGCCAACGAGCCCGTCGTGGCCGCCGACGCCATCGCCGAGCATGCCCTGGTCTGCGCGGCCGGAGCGACCAAGCCCGAACGGTGTGAACTCGACCCCGCCCTGTTCGCCCGGGCCTCGGCCGTGATCACCGACTCGATCGAGGGAGCGCCCACCGAATGCGGCGACCTGATCCACGCCGTCGAGGCCGGCACCTTCCGCTGGGATGAGGTGCTCGACCTGGCCGATGTGCTGGCCGGCACGGTGCGTGTTCGGGCGCCGGGCTCGGTGTCGCCGAGCGCCGGGCCGTCGAGGCATCGGGTCGGGCCGGTTATCTTCGAAACCCAGGGGGTGGCCATTCAGGATGTGGTGGCCGCCGCTCTCGTCTGGCGAGCCCACATCGATCGATGACCCGCGAACCCATGAACCGCAACCGATGAACCGGAGGATTGATCCATGATCGAGGTCCAGCAACTGACCCTGGCCGAGGCCAACCTGATGCTCGACGCCGCCCAGCGGGTGGCCGAGGAGCGGGGCGTGGCCGAGACCATCTGCATCGCCGACGCCGGGGGCTGGCCGATCGCCATCCGTCGCCTGGACGGGGGTAAGCCGACCAGTGTGGAGATCGCCGTCAACAAGGCGTTCACCGCCGCCTGCCATCGCCGCCCCACCCACACCTACACCAACGCCCAACCCGGTGAGGAGGCCTTCGGCATCATGAACATGCACGGCGGCCGCTTCACCATCTTCGTCGGGGGCTGGCCCATCGAGGTCGACGGGGCCGTGGTCGGCGGGGTCGGGGTCAGCGGCGGTCACACCGCCGACGACATCGCCTGCTGCCAGGCCGCCATCGGTGCTCTGTTGGCGTCGTTGGGCAAGGAGGCCGACTTCTCCAAGTGGGACAACTGGACCGCACCTCCGGTGCAATGATCCTTTCACCACGCGACGTGGGCACGGACATGATCACGATGATCGGAAAGGGCAGGCCATGACCAGCCGGATACATGAGGTGCCGCAGCGACCGGTGGCCGAGGTCCACAACCGGATTGGGGGTGAACGGCGACCGGCCGGCGATGGGGCAACCCTGGAGCGCCGTAATCCGGCCGACGCCCGATGGCTGGTGTCAACCGCACCGGAGTCGACGGCCGACGATGTGGCCGATGCCGTCACCGCCGCGGCTGAGGCGGCCGACGCCTGGGCCGCCACCGCACCGGGCACGCGTGCCGAGATGCTGGAAGTGGCAGCCCGAGTGCTGGCGGCCAGTGCCGACGAGATCGCCGATGACATCGTGGCCGAAATGGGCAAACCGATTTCGGCCGCTCGGATGGAGGCCGGGCGGACCCCCAAGAACCTGGAGTTGTACGCGGCGGAGGCCATCCGCCTCACCGGGGTCACCTACCCATCCGACGACCCTGGCGCCCTGGTCTACTCCGAGTGGACACCGGTCGGCGTGGTCGGGGTGATCACCCCGTGGAACTTCCCCCTCAACCTGGCCAGCCGCAAGATCGGGCCGGCCCTGGCCGCCGGCAACACCGTGGTGTTCAAGCCGTCGCCCATGACGCCCCGCACCGGAGAGCGGCTCGGAGAGGCCTTTCTCGAAGCCGGCTTCCCGGAGGGTGTGGTCAACACCGTGCACGGCGACGCGGCCGGAGCCCACCTGGTGGCCGACGAGCGGGTGACGGCGGTGACCTTCACCGGCTCCACCGCCGTCGGTCGCCGCATCCACGACGCCATCGGCCTCGGCCGCAGGGTCCAGCTCGAGCTGGGGGGCAACAACCCGGTCGTGGTCCTGGCCGACGCCGATCTGGAGGTGGCGGCCAACGTGGTGGCCCGGTCGAGCTTCACCATGGCCGGTCAGGCCTGCACCGCGGCCGGTCGTATTCTGGTGGTCGAGTCGGTTCACGACGAGCTGCTGGAGCGGGTGGTCGAGCTGGCCGCCACCCAGGTGGTGGGCTCCGGCCACCGCGCCGAGGTCACCATGGGGCCGCTGGTGGACGAGCGGGCGGTGGCGGCCATGGACTCCACCATTGCCGCTGCGGTGGCCGCCGGCGCCGAGGTGGTCACCGGCGGGGCCCGGCTGTCCACGGCCGACACCGAGCACGGCTGGTTCTATCCGCCCACGGTGCTGCGGGACGCCGATCCGGCCATGGCCCTGTCATGCCAGGAGGTGTTCGGACCGGTTGTCGGCTTCGAGAAGGTGGCCGACCTGGACGAGGCTCTGGCTCGGGCCAACGACAACGAGTACGGGCTGACCTCGTCCGTCTGCACCCGGGACCTGGCTTCCGCCATGCGCTTCGCCCGCGCCGTCGAGGCCGGTACGGTACGGGTCAACCGGCCGACGGTCGGGGCTGCCTTCAACGCCCCGTTCGGTGGCATCAAGGCCTCGGGCACCGGCACCCACCGGGAGCAGCTGGGGCCCACGGTCATGGACTTCTACACCTCGTTGCGAACCGTCTTCCTGGGAGGCTGACTCATGGATCTGGGATTGCAGGGGCGTCGGGCCCTGGTGCTGGCATCGTCGTCGGGTCTGGGGCTGGCCACGGCGGCCGGGCTGGTGGCCGAGGGCTGTTCGGTGGCGGTGACCAGCCGAAGCCAGGACCGGGCCGAGGAGGCCCGGGATCGCATCGGGGCGGCCCTCGCCCTTGCCGGTGACTTGACCTCTGACGGGGTGGCGGCCCGGCTGGTCGACGAGGCGGTGGCCGGACTGGGAGGACTCGACATCCTGGTGGTCAACACCGGTGGGGGAGGGGTCGGTTCGCTGCTCGACCAGGACGACGAGGTCGACGAGCGGGCGTACAAGGCCATGTTGCGCCCGGCCCTGGCCGCCATGCGCCGCGCCGCGCCCGAGCTGCGGCAATCGGCGGCGGGACGCATCGTGGCCCTGACCGCTCGTTCGGTGGTGGAGGCCTCGACCGACCTGGCCCTGTCATCGGTGTTCCGATCGGGGGTGGCGGCCGCCGCCCGGTCCCTGGCCGTCGATCTGGCCCCCGAGGTCACGGTCAACGTGGTGGTCACCGGTCAGTTCGACACCGGTGCCCTGGCCCGGTTCGAGGCGGCCCGGGCCAGGCTGGAGGACCGAACACCGGAGGAGGTCAGGGCCGAGCACATCGCCAACACCCCCATGGGTCGCCTTGGCCGGGCCGAGGAACTGGCCGATGTCGTGGTGTTCCTGTGCAGCGAGCGGGCCTCGTTCGTCACCGGTACCGCCATCCGCGTCGACGGCGGCGCCGTCCGCGGTTTCTGACGCGACCTTTGGCGCCTCGGCACCCCGGCGGTTCAGCCGGTTTCGGCGCCGTAGCCGGCGAAGTAGGCGTCGCGGGCCGACTCCACATGGGCCACGGCCAGGCGTCGAGCCAGGGTTGGGTCGCCGTCGACCACGGCCTGCACGATCTCGGAATGTTCGTGCCATGAGCCCTGGACCCGCTGGGGGAGACGCTCGGCGTAGATCCAGCGCACCACTCCGGCCAGTTGCTGGAGCATGTCGGCCAGCAGTTGGTTGTCGGCCATCGACGCCAGGTGCTCGTGGAACTTCGTATTGAGTTTGGGTAGGGCATCGAGGCTGTGGTCGGCCACGGCCTGGGCCCCGGCGTCGAAGATGTCCTCCAGCTCCTTGCAGGCCACCTCGTCGCCCTTGGTGGCGGCCAGTTCGGCCACCAAACCCTCCAGGGCGGCCCTGACCTCGAAGATCTCGGCCGCCCGACGCCGGTCGACGGAGGCCACCCGAGCTCCTCGACGGGGTTCGATCTCGATGAACCCCTCGGCCGCCAGCACCTGGAATGCCTCCCGAATGGGGTTGCGGGACACGCCCAATTCGTCGGCGATCGCTTCTTCGTACAGTCGGCTGCCCGGCGGGTAGCGACCGTCGGCGATTCGATCCCTGATGGCATCGGTGACGGCCAGCCGCAGCGGGGTATGGGTGTCGCCCAAGGTCGTGCCGCTTCGGCGTGCTACCGTCGGCTTGGCGCCCGCCGTCCGTCCATTCGTTGTGTCTCGTCGCCCCGTCATTGGGCCACCATCCTGTCAGCTACCTGTCGACCGGTTACGGATCGGCTCCAATCGTCCGATTCAGCCGTCGGTGTATTGACCTTGCCTCATGTCCATTGTATACACTGGGCCTGGCCGTGGCGAAGGGTTCGTGGCGGCACGCTGTAGATACAGGGTGAGAGAAAAGGGTGAGAGAACCATGGTGAAGCTACGCAGGCTGCTGATTGCAGTGTTGCTGCCATTGATGTTGCTGCTGCCGGCATGCGGCGATGACGATGGGGACGACGGCACCGATGCCGCCGAATCCACCGAGACCACAGAGGAGGCGGCCGACACCGGTGACGAGGAGGCCGACGCCGAGGAACCGGCCGAGGACGGCGAAGAGGCCGCCGGTGACGCAGCCGACGGGGCGAGTATTACCATCGCCCTCGGTTCGGAGCCGACCAGCCTCGATCCTCAACTGGTCGACGACGGCGGTGAGCGTGCCGTCAACGACAACATCTACGAGACCCTGCTGGCTCGTACTCCCGACGGTGAGTTGGGGCCTGGTCTGGCCGCCGAGATGCCGACCCAGATCGACGACACCACCTGGCAGTTCACGCTGCGGGATGGGGTCACGTTCCACAACGGTGAGCCGTTCAACGCCGACTCGGTTGTGGCCTCGGTCGAGCGTATGATCCGTCTCATCGAGGAGGGCGTGACCGACAACGACGGCTTCTTCAGTGTGCTGACCGGAGCCGAAGCGGTGGACGACCTCACCGTCAACATCACCACCGAGGCTGCAGACGGTGTGTTGCCGTCGCGCATGTACTGGCTGAAGATGATTCCCGCCAGCGCAGTGGATGCCGAGGATCTGAGTGAGTCCTCCGCCGGCACCGGACCGTACCAGCTGGTGGAGTGGGTCCGGGGCGAGAGCGCCACGCTGGCGGCCTACCCCGACTACTGGGGCGACGCCCCGGCCGTCCAGAACGTCGAGTACCGGTTCGTCACCGAATCGGGCAGCCGCTTCGCCGGTCTGCTGTCCGGCGACTACGACGTGATCACCAATCTCAACCCGTCCGATGTGCCCCAGGCGCCCCAGGAGGCCACGGCCCAGGGCCAGGAGCACCCGGTGTTGATCCTCGATGCCGACGACGGCATCACCGCCGATGTCAATGTGCGAAAGGCCCTCAACCTGGCAGTGGACAAGGACGCCATCGCCGAGAGCCTGTTCGGGGGCTACGCCGTTGTCGATCCGGGTCAGCTGCTGAGCCCGTCCATCCTCGGCCACAACCCCGACCTGGAGGCCTATCCTTACGATCCCGATCAGGCCAAACAGCTGATCGAGGACGCCGGCGTGGCCGGTGAGACCATCACCCTGGTCGGCGAGTCGAGCGGCCGGTGGCTGCTGGACGCCGAGCTGGTGCAGGCCGTGGCCGGTTACTGGGAGGAGGCCGGCCTGGTGGTCGATCTCCAGCTCCCCGAGTTCGGTGAGTACCTGGACGTCCTGTTCGACCGGGAGAACCGGGCCGATGCCATCTTCGTCTCCAGCTCGAACGACATCCTTGACGCCGATCGACAGCTCAGCACCTACTACCAGGCCGGTGGAATCGGCAGCTCCAACAGTGACCAGGAGCTGTCGGATCTGATCGATGCCGCCCGGTCCGAGCTCGATGCCGACGTGCGGGCCAAGACCTACCAGGATGCGGTCCAGCTGGCCTACGACCAGGCCTACTTCGTCTGGCTCATCAACAACGAGGACATCTACGGCCTCAGTGAGCGTATGGAATGGAGCCCCCGGGTTGATTCCAAGCTCCTGGTGTCGGAGATGTCGGTCACCGGCTAGGCCGACACCTCGGTCACCCCAGGGGAACCCGTCGTCGATGTTGTCGTACTCCGTTCGTCGAATAGGACAAGGCCTGTTCGTGGTGGTTGCCGCCTCGATCGTGGTCTTCCTGTTGACTCGGTTGTTCACCGATCCCGTCGACTTCGTGGTTCCCCTGGAGGCCACCGAGGAGGAACGAGCGGCCCGGGAGGCCGAACTGGGCTTCGATCGGCCCATCATCGTCCAGTTCGGTGACTACATCGCCGGGTTGGCCCGGGGCGACTTCGGCGAGTCGCTGTGGCAGCCCGGCCGCCCCACCATCGACATTATCGGCCAGACCCTGCCCAAGACCCTGTTGCTGGTGGCGGCGGGGATGACCCTGGCCATCGCGCTGGCCCTGCCCATCGGCATGATCGCCGCCATGCGCCCCGGCGGCCTGCTCGACCGGTTACTGGTCACGCTGAGCCTGGCCGGCCTGTCCATGCCCCAGTTCTTCGTGGGGTTGATGCTGATCATCATCTTCGCCGTGCGGCTCGACTGGCTGCCGGTCGGCGGCTATGGCGATCCGAGTCAGCTCGTGCTGCCGGCAGTCGCCCTGGCTCTGCCCGCCCTTGGGCGGCTGACCATGGTGGTGCGCTCGGCCATGATCGATGAGCTCAACAGCCAGTACGTGAAGGCGGCCAGGGCCAAGGGCATGGCCCGACGAACCGTGATCGCCAAGCACGCCCTGCGCAACGCCGGGGTCCAAGTGCTGACCATGTCGGGCTGGGAGGTCACCCGGGCCCTGGCCGGCTTCACCGTGGTGGTGGAGAAGGTGTTCGCCTGGCCCGGATTCGGGCTCTTCGCCCTGGAGGCCATTCAGCGTCGTGACCTTTTTCTGCTGTCGACCATCGTGTTGGTCGCCTCGATTCTGGTGGTCGTGGTCAACGTGTTGGTCGACATCCTCTATAAGTGGGTCGATCCCAGGATCACCCTGTCATGAGCGATCCGGTGACGACCAAGGAACTGCACGACGTCGAGTCGGTGGCCGGTGATGAGCTGGCCCTGACCGGCATCGGCCATGCCGAGCGGGCCGGCCGAATCATCAAGACCCGGGAGCTGCTGGGCGAGCTGCGCCACGACAAGGCCGGGCTGTTCGGGGTGGTGTTCCTCGTGTTGCTGGTGCTGGCCGCCATCTTCGCCCCGCTGCTGGCCCCCCACGATCCCGGCCAGCAGAACCTGGTGGCTCGACTGCTGCCCCCGGGCTGGGTCGAGGGCGGCGACTGGGAGTACCCGCTCGGCACCGACGGCCTGGGCCGCGACGTGCTGTCCCGCCTCATCCACGGGGCCCGGGTGTCGCTCCTGGTCGGGGTTGCGGTGGTGGCGTTTGCCGGCACCGTCGGGGTGACCATGGGTGTGCTGGCCGGCTATCTGGGCGGGCGGACCGACCGCATCATCATGCGCACCGTGGACACCCAGATCGCCTTCCCCGGCCTGCTCATCGCCATCCTGCTGGCGTCGCTGATCGGACCCAGCGTGCGCACCGTCATCCTCGTGTTGGCGGTCAACGGCTGGATGATCTATGCCCGCATGGCCCGGGGTGTGGTGCTGTCGGTCAAGGAGACGGCCTATGTCGAGGCGGCCGAGATCATCGGCTGTCGACCCCGGCGGGTCATGTTCACGCACATCCTGCCCAACCTGGCGGCGCCACTCTCCACCTTGGCCGTGCTGGAGTTCGCCCGCATCGTGCTGGCCGAGGCCGCACTGTCATTCCTCGGTGTGGGGGTGAAGCGCACCGACATCTCATGGGGACTCGACGTCGCCATCGGTCAGGACTTCATCTTCAGCGCCTGGTGGCTGGTGACCATGCCCGGACTGCTCATCTCGCTCACCGTGCTGTCGGTCAACCTTGTGGCCAGCTGGTTGCGCATCGTGTCCGATCCGGCGGAACGGGAGAAGCGCTACGCCGCCACCCGCAAGCTGCCCAAGCTGGCCAGGATGGCGGCTCCGCCCACGGCCAGGGCCAACCTGGCCACGGCCAGTGCAGTGTCGGCCGCCGGTGTCACGGGGCTCGGCCCGGGAGCGTCCGATGGCGACGGCTGACGGGTCGACCACAGCCACGACCCCGGCGACACGCAGCGAGGCGGCCGACGCCGGCACCCCATTGCTCGAGGTCCGTGATCTCCGCGTCGAATTCTTCACCCGACGGGGTGTGGTCAAGGCCGTGCGTGACGTGTCGCTCACCATCGAGCGGGGCCAGGTCATGGGCCTGGTGGGGGAGTCCGGTTCGGGCAAGAGCGTGACGGCGCAGGCCATCATGGGCCTGACCGAGTTGCCGGGCCGGGTCACCGGCGGTGATGTGTGGTGGAAGGGCACCTCGTTGCTGCGGGGCCCCAAGGCCGACGAGGAGATGCGGCGGGTCCGGGGCAACGAGATCGCCATGGTGTTCCAGGACCCCATGACCTCGCTCAACCCGTTGTTCACCATCGGCAACCAGATGCGGGAGGTCACCCGCCGTCACCTCGGCTACTCGAAGCACCAGGCCACGGAGCGGGCCGTCGAGCTGCTGGATCTGGTCGGTCTGTCGAATTCCCGGGAACGCCTGGACCAGCATCCCAACGAGTTCTCGGGCGGTATGCGCCAGCGGGTGTTGATCGCCATGGCCCTGTCGTGCGAACCTGAACTGCTCATCGCCGACGAGCCCACCACCGCCCTCGATGTCACCATCCAGGCCCAGATTCTGGAACTGCTGGCCGACCTGAAGGACCGGCTCGGACTGTCGGTGCTGTTGATCACCCACGATCTCGGTGTGGTGGCGGGAATGTGCGACCGGGTATCGGTGATGTATGGGGGGCGGATCGCCGAGGTCGGTGGGGCCGACGACGTTTTCGCCGACCCGGCCCACCCCTACAGCCGAGGTCTGTTGCGGTCCACGCCCCGCCTCGACGAGCGGCAGGCCCGGTTGGTCTCCATCGAGGGTGCGCCCCCCGATCTGGTCAACCCGCCGGTGGGTTGTCCGTACGCTCCACGCTGTGTGAGCGCCAGCGATCAGTGCCGGAAGGAACTGCCCGAGTTGCTGCCGATCTCGGAGAGGAGGACCGTTGCCTGCTGGCACCCCTTCGCCGCCGGTTGAGTCATCGGCCGTCGACCACCACGTGGGCGGCGACCCGAACGCCCCCCTGGTCGAGGTGGAGAACCTGTCGGTGCACTTCCCCATCGGCAACCGCGGTCTGTTCAACCGGGAGCAGCGGGTCGTGCACGCCGTCGACGGGGTCAGCTTCTCCATCGCCCGGGGCGAGACCCTGGGTCTTGTCGGCGAGTCGGGTTCGGGCAAGACCACCATCGGTCGCACCATCCTGCGTCGTATCACCCCGACCACCGGCACCATCCGGTTCCGGGGTCGGGACATCACCACCACCGACGGCGAGGCCCTGCGTCATCTGCGGCGCCATATGCAGCTCGTATTTCAGGACCCCTACGCCAGTCTCAACCCCCGGATGACGGTGGGGGAACTGGTGGCCGAACCGCTCATGGTCCACGGCATCGTCAACGGGTTGGACGACGCCCGGGATCAGGTGGCCGAGTTGCTGGGCCGATGTGGTCTGCCCCCTGACGCCATCGATCGCTATCCGCATGCCTTCAGCGGCGGCCAGCGCCAGCGGGTGGGTATCGCCCGGGCCCTGGCCCTGCAGCCCGACTTCATCGTGGCCGACGAGCCGGTGTCGGCCCTCGACGTCTCGGTCCGGGCCCAGGTGGTCAACCTGCTCCAGGATCTGCAGGAGGAGTTCTCGCTCACCTACCTGTTCATCGCCCACGACCTGTCGGTGGTTCGTCACATCTCCCACCGCATCGCCATCCTCTATGCCGGCAAGCTGGTGGAGATCGCCGACGGGAACTCGATCTACGAGCGGCCGATCCACCCCTACACCGAGGCCCTGCTCTCCAGCGTGCCGGTGCCCGACCCGCCCGTCCAGCGGGCCCGCCGTCGCATCGTGATCGAGGGCGAGATCCCGGATCCCATCCACCCCCCGGCCGGTTGCCGATTCGCCTCTCGGTGCCCCCTTGTCGAGGACCGGTGCCGCACCGAGCAGCCGCCATTGACGGTGCGGGCGGACGGCCATGCCGCCGCCTGCTGGGTGCGCTGATCGACACGGGATGCGATTCGGGGTGAGCTCGTAGATGGAGTGGTGGGAGGCCGTTCTGCTGGTGGTGGGCGGGTTCTTTGCCGGAGGCATCAATGCCGTGGCCGGTGGTGGCTCGACGTTGACCGTGCCGCTGCTGGTTCTGGCCGGCGTGCCCGGCAACTCGGCCAACGGCTCGAACCGGGTCGGCATTCTCACGTCGAACCTGGCCGCCGCCGCCTCGTTCAAGAAGCTCGGGGTGCAGGGCCTGTCCCACATCGTGCCCATCGTGTTGCCGGTCATCGTCGGGTCCCTCATCGGTTCCCTGGCCATCTCCGAGCTGACCGACGAGACCTTCGAACGCGTCTTCGGCTTCCTGATGATCCCCATCATCATCCTCACCATTCGCAAACCTCAGGTCGACACCGACAAGCCGCCGTGGCCCCGCTGGCTGACAGCGGTCGTGTTCATCGGGGTCGGCATGTACGGGGGCGCGGTTCAGGCCGGGGTCGGCCTGGTGTTGTTGGCCGCCCTCACCCGGGCTGGGTTCGACCTTGTCACCGCCAACCACATCAAGGCCATCGTCAACCTGGTGGTGACGGCGGTGGCCCTACCGGTGTTCATCCTCAACGATCAGGTCCGCTGGATCCCGGCCCTCATCCTCGCCACCGGGTTCACCGTCGGGGGCTGGGCCGGGGCTCACGCCGCGGTCAAGCGGGGCGAGCGGTTCATTCGGGCCGCCATGGTGGTGGCCACCGTGGTCCTGGCCGGGCGCCTGCTCGGTCTGTACTGAGGTCGGCTCGGCCATGGTCCTGACCGGGGGTGAGCTGGGCATCGCCATCGTCGCCGTCGTGGCCGGTGCCTGCCTCCAGGGCTCGTTGGGGTTCGGGCTGGGTCTGGTGGCGGCCCCGGTGCTGGTCATTCTCGACTCCCGCCTTGTGCCCGGCGTGATCCTCGGCATCGGTGTTCCCCTGACCTACCTGATGGCGTGGCGGGAACGACGATCGCTCGACGTCCGTGGCGTGTCGTGGGCCATCGCCGGGCGCATGGTGGGAACGGTGTTCGGCACCCTGGCCGTGGTGGCGTTGACCGAACGGGCGCTGGCCCTGTTCTTCGCCTTCTCGCTGCTGACGGCGGTGGCGCTCAGCGTCGTCGGCCTGTCGGTTACTCCGACGCCTCGCACCATGCTGGCCGCCGGGGTCGGTTCGGGCTTCATGGGCACGGCCACCTCGGTCGGTGGGCCACCCATGGCCCTGTTGCTGCAGAGGGAGGAGGGGGCGGAGCTGCGGGCGTCGCTGGCCGCCTTCATGGCCTTCGGCGCCACCTTTTCCCTGGTGGCCCTGGTGTCGGCCGGTCAGTTCTCCCGCATCGACGCCGTCACGACGGTGGTGCTGGCCGTGCCGGCGCTGGCCGGCTTCGCCCTGTCGCGGTGGACCAACCGCATTCTCGACCGGGGCTACACCCGAACCGTGGTCCTTGTCTTCGCCACCGCCTCGGCCGTCTCCATCCTGATCAAGACCCTGGCTTGAGGTCTCGGTCCGCCGGGCATTGCCCCACGGTGGACGGATCGGAGCTACCGTGCCGTCGTGGTAACGAATCGATCCGTGGTCGTCTCGATTGTCCTCGCCGTCATGGTCTCGGTAGCCGGTCTTGCCGTCACATCGGTCGAGTCGGCGGCGGCCGACGTTGATGAGCGTATCGTCCGTCCCGAAGAGGGTGAGGTGCGGCGTCTCTACCAATCGATCCTGGGTCGCGGCCCCGATCGGGATGGTTTCCACTACTGGGTGAAAGCCCGGGTCGAAGGTCTGTCGCTGCGGGCGGTGGCCGACGGCTTCCTGAACAGCGACGAGTATCGTCGCCGATTCGGGGCCGGATCCGACGCCGCCTTCGTCGAACGGGTTTACGGCAACGTGCTGGGCCGTCAAGGTGACCGGGCCGGTGTGGACTACTGGCTGCGCCAGCTGACCGACGGCCTACCCCGAACCGAACTCGTCATCCTGTTCTCCGAGTCACCGGAGCATCGGCGGCGCACGGGTACGGATCCGGCCCCGCTTCCCGGCTACGACCCGGTGGTGTCGGCGGTGTCGGAGCGAGCCCTGGGAGCATCATGGCGACCTGGATGCCCGGTGAGCCCGGGTGACCTACGGGCGGTCGAGATCGATCACGTCGACTTCGACGGCTCCCATCGCCGGGGAACACTCATCGTTCATGCCGAGGTCGTGGCCGATGTGGTGGAGGTGTTCAAGCAGCTGTACGCCGCCCGCTATCCGGTGGCCGGCATCACCCCGATCGATTCCTTCGCCGGAGACGACGCCGCCTCGATGGCGGCCAACAACACCAGTGCGTTCAACTGCCGTCTCGTCACCGGCGGGTCGAGCTGGTCACGCCACGCCTATGGCACGGCGATCGATATCAACCCGGTGCAGAATCCCTTTATCGCCGAGCAGGTGGTGTTGCCGGCGGCCGGGACACGGTACGTGGATCGCCGTGCCTACCATCCGGCGATGATCCGGCCCGGTGATGTGGTCACCCGGAGCTTCGCCGCCGTCGGCTGGCGGTGGGGCGGTGACTTCCGCCAACGGTCGGACTACCAGCATTTCCAGCGCTGAGTCTTGGCTGCCCGGATCGGCCCCGGCCACGCTGGTCCGGTGCCCGTCGCCGGCTCAGAAGGCGCCGATGCAGCAGGTCGTCTTCCCGACTACCGTTGCCATGATGGACGAGCTGTTCCTCGCCGCCTTCGAGAACAAATGTGAACCGAGGGTCTTCCTGGACGGAAGCCGGCGCTGGGTGGTGTCGTTGCCATCGCTGATCGTGGGCAAGGGCAGCTATGAACCAGGCTGGCGCTGGTCGGTTCACGCCGGGCCACAGCGCGGCGAGCCATCGGCGAAGCACATCGGGTACGTCGAGTCAGGTTCTCTCGTGGTTCGCACCTCGGCCGGACAGGAGCAGCTGGTCAGCGCCGGGGAGGCCTTCGAAGTTGGGCCGGGACACGATGCCTGGGTTGTCGGTGATCAGCCCTGTGTTGCCCTTGACTTCGTCGTCCCTCGATGATTGGTTCCAAGGTTGCTCGAGCCGGCTGGTTCGGATTTCGGGTCAGCCGTGGCATGGGGGTGTGGTAGACGAGGGTGTCTTGGCCAGGGTTCATGCCGTTCGCCGGGCCCGGACCCCGGCCCGGGTCTATTCAGTTTTCAAGGTTCAGGTGTGGAGCGGAGTGCTCGCTGTCGCCTTGTTCAGGCCACGAGATCGCGCTTCCACTTGTTATCGGGATCGCAGAGGATCTGACCGTTGGCGAGCGAGGTTGGCCCGCCCTTGGAGTGGGGGTGGATGTGGTCGACTTGCAGCCAGTGGTAGGGCGCATCGCAGCCCCGGGTTCTGCATCTGGATCTGGCGGTGATGAGTAACGCTCGTTTCATCCAGTCGGGGAACCCCCGGGCCTTGACCGACATGTCGATGGGTCTGGATTCGGCGTCGAGCACGATTCTCTCGAACTCGGCCACCGCGGTGGCCACAAACGCAAGATCGGGGTGGATCGGTGTCCCATCGATCCGTTCACACCGGAAATCGGGATCATCACGATCGATCGCCACGGGCGCGGTGCCCGGGTCCAGATACCGCTCCAGGAAGTTCTCGAGGATCTTCTGGCCGATGACCAGATTCACCAACGGGGTGGTGGTGGCCGACCCGGGGGCTTCGGCCCCACCGACGATCAGGCTAATGAGGGCTTGACCCCGGCGCCGATTCGGTGTCGCTGCGTTGCCGGGCCCTTCGGATTGTTGACGAAACAGTCGCTGCATCTCATCGCCGAGTGCGGTGCCCACCGCGGCCGCTGACAGCGGGTCGAGGTGGAACCGCCCGTCGATGGACCCGTCGGTGTTGGTGTTCCACGCGCAGGAGGTCTTCTTGACCTGTTCGGTCACCTCGTCGGACGTGGTGTGGTTGATCAACCAGACGGTGACCCGGTTGGTGAACTCCACAAAGTCGTGATCTCGAGCGGCGGCTACCAGCTCGTCCTGGGACGCCAGTAGGGCGTCTCGCCGGTCGGGTGTGTCCAAGCTCCTCAACTCCCGCAGGTGCCGCAGGGTCAACACCCCCTCGGCAGCCGCCGTAGCGAAGACCGGGAACTGGTCCAGCCATTGCCCGGTGCGGGCGGTGGCGTAGATCTCCCGGGCCGGTGCCCCGGTGGTGGCGGCCACCACTTGTGAGACGGTTCGGAACCCGAGCTCTCTCAGCACGCCCGGTGCTTCGGACGCCGAGTCGGCGGCAGCCAACACGGTGGCCCGGGCGGCGTCGATCTGGGCCGACAGTTTCTGGAGTTGGCAGGCCCGGTCCAGCAGCTCGGCCACTGAGAGGCTGTCGAGTTCGGTTGCCACCATCGCATCGAGAGCGGTCTCCAACGGCGTCAGATCGTCGCTGTGTGGTTGTGGTGCCAACCCGCCGTCGGTCATGCCTTCACTATCGCAAACGTACGTTCGAGAAACCAGCTGCTACGGTAATTATTTGAGAATTAGTTTGTCAATTCTCCTGCGATGGAGGGTGGACGTCTGGACGGGCCGAACCGTCGTCGTGTGGAGGCGTGACTCGCCGATAGCCGGCTCTCGAACCTGAACCCCAACCCCCGAACCCGACACGCAAACCACCACAAACACCCAACGCCCAGACAACCAACCCGGGCCGGCGCGGTCCCTCACCCCCGCATCCCCAACCTCTTGGAGCGAATCACCTAGTACGGCGAGACGGCGCTCCTGCCGACGGCCGAAGACGGCTTGAGTTTGGCCTCCGGCCAAACGTCACCGAGACTTGACTCAATCGTGAACATCCAAGTCACCAAGCGGAACTAGTGGAAGTCCGCCGCCATCACGTCGACGTCCTTCGTTCGACAGCGTTGGCGTGCGCCGGCTTGTTCATCGTGCTCGCCGGTTGGGTCGGGGCCGGAGGTTCGTTGCCCGGGGAGCGGCGAACGTTGGTCGAGCTCAACGAAGCACTCGGCACCACAGTCGACGGACCGATGGTGGCGGTTGGTGTGGCCACTGATTCACTCGTCATCGGGGTTGTCGCCGTGGTCATCATCGTCGTACTCGTCTACGGCGGCCGACGGTCTGATGCTCTGGTGTTGGCAACAATCGTCGGCCCGGCCCTGGTGCTGAACCCGATCTTGAAGCAGGTCGTCGGGCGAGCTCGTCCCGATGTCCGGCTGAGTCCTGAGGTGGTGTCGTCGCACAGTTTTCCGAGCGGTCATGCTGCCGGCACGGCCGCCCTCGTCGGGGCCCTCGTCGTGGTGGCATCAACCCGGCGGTCACGAATCCTGACCGCAGTGGTGGGAGGTGTCGTCCTGCTCATCGTGGGATTCTCCCGTTTGGCGATCGGGGTGCACTATCCGTCCGACATCGCCGGCGGCTGGCTCTGGGTGGTGTCGCTGGTCTGCACGGTCTGGTCGGTGCGGGCCGGCCCCGACGCCGCACTCGATCGCACACCTGCTGCCGGCTAGTGGCGGGGAGCGATCCCCTCGCCCCACCGTCCCCACCGTCCTGATCGGCGGGCTACCGGGGTTCGCCGACCCTGCGGTGGCGGTAGCGTGACCGGGTGGAGTCCACAACCAGGAAACTGTGGGCCAAGCAGGACCAGCATCAGGGTTACCGGCTTCGTTTGTTCACGGCGGTTGCCGGAGCCGTCGACGCAACTCGGGTGCTGTATCCGGGCTCTTTCGTCGACATCGCTCCGTCGTTCGTGTTTCCGTCGGTCACCTATGTCGACGTCGACCGGCGGGCCGAGAGGTTCTTCGCCGACACCGACGGCACCGACGAGATCATCACCGCCAGCGTGGCCGACGACCGACCTCGCTCGGTCACCTTCCTTCACCGGGACTATCGAGACGGCCTCGACCTGCAGGAGCAGTCGTTCGACCTGTTGATCTCGCTGTATGCAGGTTTCATCTCGGAGCACTGCACCCGGTACCTTCGCGTCGGCGGCCGGCTGCTGGTCAACTCGAGCCACGGCGACGCGGCCATGGCGTCGATTGATCCCCGCTACGAGCTGGTCGCCGTCATCACCTCACGGGACGATCGATACCGGGTCGACGCCACGGACCTCGACACGTACTTGATCCCGAAGAATTCGCAGGCCATCACCGCCGAGTTGCTCCACGAACTGGGCCGCGGCATCGCCTACACCAGGTCGCCGTTCGCCTACCTCTTCCGCCGAGCGCACTGACCCGACGGGCAGCGGCGCCCGATGACGTGACATGATGGTCGGCGATGACGAGCCGCTCTCGTATACCTGCAGCACCGGGTGAGGAGCACGAAACGTGGCCACGATCCCGCACGAATCCGATTGTGCCATGACATGACAACGCCGTAGATCAGCGTCGATTCCAGGACTCGGGAACGGCGGTGGGCCTTGTCGTCGGAACGGGCCTAGATTGACGTGATGGCTCGGCGACGTGTCACCGACGAGGACCGGATCGAGGCCCGGCGGCTTCTCCTCACGTGGCTCGCCGGCGACAACGCCGACATCCACGAACTGACCTTCGCCGCGTTCGAGCTCCACGTCGAGTACAACACCTTCCCCGGCGAGGAGTTCATGCGCCTCGCTGCCGACGCCCTGGAAGTCGCCGGCGTCGACCGGACCGACCCCATCGCCTACGAAACGCTTCTGGCCGATCATCTGCCCGAGGTCGGCTTCAAGGGCAAGCAGTACCGCAAGATCCGGTTTGCGGTGATGAGCAGCGCCGGGCTTCGAGGAGGACTCGACCCCGATCTGCTCGATGAGGTTGCCTACTGGAACGACGACTACTGGCGCTACGCACTGTTGGCCGCTGTTGCCCTGATCCGAGCCAGCGCGGCCAAAGCCGGCTGCTCGGTCGGACAGCTCTGCCACCGGCTGGCCACCCTCCACGGACTCGACGTCGATTCGCATCTGAGCGACGGCGATCCGGCGGGCTGATGCCCGGGACAAGGCTCGTGCAGTACCTGCAGTGGGAATCCCAGGCCGCCTACGTCCGGTGTCGAGATGATCCGCGGTGGGACGACCTTGACTCGGCCAGAGGGTTCCTTGACCTCGTCACTGGACCCGGTACCGCGTCAGCCTCCACCGAAGGCCGACGTCGCCAGGGCGATCCCCGCAACCATGAGAATCACGTTCACCAGCAGCACCCACCACGAATTCCGCAATGTCGGCAATCGAAGTTCGGCGTCCGAACCATGCAATGGGGCCGTCCAGACGGTGAACCCGCGGTGTTGCAGGAACCAGTGCAGCACCAGCAACACAAGGAGCCCGCCCAGCGCCGCCGGCGAAGCCAACGCCCCGTAGTACGGGCTCGTCGGGTGCGGGACGGTGGAGAGCCAGCGGTTGTCGACGTAGAGACTCACAGAGTAGAACACCACCAGCGCCAGGCTCCAGGTGATGAGTTCCGCGAGCAGGCCCCTGCGGGCGACCTTTCGCAGCTGAACGCCGTGTCGTTGCAGCACCGGGGCCCTCACGAGCAGCAGACCGGCCACGATGGGGATCACAAGGAGCGCGCTGAGGGTTGCCGCCGGATTGGGCTCATCGCCGGCCTTGATCAGTAGCCAAACGGCAACGACCCAAGCGACGCTGTACGCCACGACGCCGAACAGCGATGCACAGAGGATCTGGTTGCGCGGCTCCTCGGCACCGTCCCGCCGCACGGAGTGGTGGGCCAAAACCGCCAGGGGGCCGAGCAACAGCGTGGCGAGCATCCACATGATCGCAGCCCACCAGCCGTCGCCCGGAGGCACCAGCCGGACCGCCATCCAAACCAGGCACGCCAGGACCACGGCGAACCAGGCGAGAATCACCCAGGCCACCAATCCGAGAGTCGCGGCGGTGGCGATTGGGGCAACGTACGGCATCTTGCCGACCGTTGCCGTGAAGCTGTCATCCAACCGCAGCGATGAGTCCGCAAACGAGTCACGGCCTACGGCGGCGAAGAGCTCGGCTCGCTCGAACTGCCCGGAGCTGGCAAGAGCCTGTCGATAGGACCAGAGCTCGCGCTCGACAAAGCGCCTCGCATCGACGTCATCGACCGCCGTCAACTGAGCTCGCAGCTCCTGCTCGTCGGCCGACCAGTCGATATCGGGCAAAGTGGCGCCAAGCACGTCGGGATAGCCGAAGTGATGCAGGAAGGTCAGCGCCAACAGAGACTTCGACAGGTCTCCGTGACCGATGCCCGGAAAGGGGACCGTCATGTTGTCGGTATTGGCCAGGGCGATGAACGTGAGATCCAGATCTCGCAGTTTGAGATACAAGGCCGACGTGGAGGGGGACCACCGCCCTGTGTGCCACGTCATCCGCATTCCCTCGAAGTCCTGGACATACCAGCCGAGGCCATATCCCAGGTCGGATCGACCGGGCAGTGTCGGCACAGCCGGTGTGAGCATCTCCTGGAGAGCAGCGTCGCCGAGTAGCAAGCCCTCCTCGAGCCCGATGTCGAAGTCAGCCAAGTCGGCGGCACTGGAGATCCCGCCTGCGGCGGGGCTGTGGGTGAGATGATACATGCCGGGGATAATCGAATAGTCGTCATCGAATTGGTACGGATGCGCCAGCCGCTCATACACATCGGGATAGTGGTCGAACGACTCGCCCCAGCCGAGGGCGCGCTGGAAGTCCTCGAACCCCGCGCGTGATCCATCGCCCCACGAGCTGATCGGATTGAGCGCAGTGTCCGTCATCCCCAATGGAACCAGCACCCGCTCTCCAAGGAGATTGGAGAACGAGCGCCCGGTGGCCCCCTCGATGACTCCGCCCAGATACGCATAACGATCGCCGTTGTAGTTGTGCACCGCCCCCGGCGTACCTTCCGACGTGTGGGTAAGGAGATGGCGGACGGTGACCCCTCCGCCGCCGGGGAGGTCAACGCCGTAGCTCGATGCCGTCGCATCGAGGTCGATCAGGCCCTCCTCCGCCAACTGCATGATCAATGTGGCTGCGATCGGTTTCGTCACCGAAGCCAACCCGAACGGAGTGTCGGGAGTAGCCGCGAGTTGGCTCTCAACGTCGGCGAAGCCGAACCCGGCGGACCAGATCACCTCTCCGTCGTGAACGACGGCTGCGGCCATCCCGGGTATCCCCAACGCCTGGCGGACGTTCTCGAGATCGGCCTCGAGACCGCTGGCCGAATCGTTCGAATCAGCCGATCCGACTGCCGGACTCCCTGCGAGCACGGCAACCACCACTGCCAGACCAACAACGATCCTGGTGAGTCCGTGCACGACACCGCAACCGTAACACGGCGGAACAGGTGCTGCCGGGCCAAGGATGAGCGCATCCTTTGAGCTCAAGGGTCGTGGCCTGAGCGAGGGCGTCGTGCCGCGGTGGGTGTGGACGACGCGCCAGAAATCATTTCCCTTTATTTGTTTTTGGCTTGCTAATAGAACGTATGTTTGCCATAGTGAGTGTATGACCACCGGCGGGTTGCCACCACAGAGCCACAGCGACGCTCTCAGCGTGTTGGAAGGCTGCGTCGATGCCATGGTGCACACCCCGTTCGATCACCACACGGTGGGCGAGCTGGTCGATGCTGCCTGTCGGTTGCAGAAACTGTCGGCCCGCTTGGACTCGGTTCGGGCTCGTGTGCTGGCCGATGCCACCTCCGCGGCCAAGGAACAGCCGGCCGTCCTGCATGACCTCGGGTTTCGCACGCCGACACAGGCGGTGGCGGCCGTGACCGGCGCGTCGGCCCCGGAAATCCGGGCCGTGGCCCGGGCCGGCAGCTGGCTGGCCGAGTTCCCCGTCTTCGCCCGAGGTCTCGCTGACGGGGTGCTGAGCCTGCGCCATATTCGTGAACTGAAGCGGTTGGACAGGCCTCGCACCCACGACGAGCTGGTCCTCACCCAGGACGAGCTGGTGGCCGCCGCTCGAGACCACGACTTCGTGGAGTTCACTCATCGGGTGGCCACCTGGGCCATCAATCATGATCCCGACGGCGACGACGTCACCAGCCAGGTTGAGGCCACCAGCTGTTCGATGACCAAGCACAGCGACGGGTCGATCTCCGGCCGATTCCGCCTCGACCCCCTTTCAGCGGCCGCTGTCGGGTCGGCGTTGGAGAACGAGGTCCAGCGGCTGTTCAACCAGCAATCAGCCGACGACAGCACGGTTGAGACCGCCGATCGGCGGCGAGGCCACGCCCTGGTCGGGTTGATCGTGGGTGGGGCCCAAGCCCCCGGCTCGGCCACCACCCCCCTGGTCAACCTCGTGCTTGGTCAACTCCTGGCCGAGAACCTACTGAAACGACTCGCCGACCCCACGGTCGAGCCGGTTGACATCGACCGAGGCGACCCCGATCGGCGGTGCGAACTCGCCGACGGGACGCCGATCCACCCGCACCTGGCCATGATCGCCTTGGCCGCCGCCCGGTTCCGGCGGATCGTGCTCGGCGCAAGGTCACGACCGATCGATGTGTCCTACACCTCCCGAGGGTTCCCACCCGACATCAAACAGCTCCTGTTGATCCTGGCCAGAGGCAGATGTCAGATACCAGGATGTGATGCGTCGTACCGGTGGCTGGAAGCGGACCATATTCACCCTCACTCCAAAGGTGGGGCAACCTCCCTCGCTAACGGGCAAGTTCTGTGCAGCCCCGACAACAAGTGGAAGAATGACCACGTCGACCCCGCAGCCTGAACCACTGCCTGCTGGCACCACGCTCTTTGACAACTGAATACCCCCGGGCACTGGCCTGGCTGTGACGACCGGGGAGGTTGTTCTCGTCACCGAACCGACCATCGCCCACGAGGTCGGTCTGGCCCCTCGCCAGATCCCACGGCGCACTCGACTGGGCCACGCCAACATCTAACCTCCAGGACAACCTCCCCAACGAGCACACCTAGCTCACGAGTCGATCTGGGCTGATCTGGCCATGGAACGGTCGAAGGTCGACACCCCCCAGTTCGGCCGGCGGGGTACCGTCGACCACCAGCCCGGTCACATAGTGGGCCAGTGCCGGGGAGGTCTTGATCCCTCCGCCGCCCTGGCCGGCCAGCCAGAACAGCCCGGGGGCCCGAGGGTCGGGACCGACCACCGGCAGCCGATCGGGGGCGAAGGTTCGCAGTCCGGCCCACGATGACCGCACCCCCCTGACCTCCAGGGTGGTTGCCTGGGCCAGGGCGTCGACGGCCCGGGCGATGTCCAGTTCGTCGGCCCGGGCGTCGGTCGGCTCGCTCGGGGTCTCGTCGGCCGGGGAGGCCAGCAGACCGGGGCCCTCCGGTTCGAAGTAGAAGCGGGAGCCGATGTCCATGACCAGGGGCCACGCCGCCACCCCGTCGACCGGGAACACGAAGGCGGTGCGGCGCAGGGGTTGCAGCCCGATCGGATCCAGCCCGGCGGTACCGGCCACCCGGTCGGCCCAGGCACCGGCGGCGTTGACCACGGCCGCGGCGGTAATCGTGCCCGACGGTGTCACCACCCGCCACCGGTCGCCGGTCGGCTCCAGGCGCAGCGCCGGGTCCGAGCACCGGACCGCACCGCCCCGGCGCCGGAAGCCGGTCAGGAAGCCACCCAGCAGGCGGGCTACGTCGATGCTCATGGCCATCGGCTCCAGCACGGCCCGAGCCAGCCACTCCGCTCGTAGGGCCGGCACCAGCTCCCGAGCCTGACCGGTGCTCAGAGGTTGAACCGGGATGCCGAGCCGGTCGGCGTTGGTCTCGATCCCGTCCAGCCCGTGGGCGGTGTCATCGTCGGCCACCCACAGCATTCCTCGGGGGGAGAGCAGGGTTTCCCCGGGGAGTGAGTCGCTGCCGAGCTCGGCCGGGGGATGGTCGAGCCAGCGCCGTGAGGCGGCGGCCAGGGCGCACACCGCCGGCAGCCCCGAGGTCTCGGAGATCACGGCCGCCGACCGTCCGGTGGCGTGGCTGCCGGGTTGTGACTCCAACTCGATCAGGATGGTGCGGCAGTGCTCCGACAGGGCCCAAGCGGCACCGGCACCGGCGATGCCGGCCCCGATCACCACCACGTCGGCGGTGTCGGTCCCGGTCAACCGCGGGAGGCCATCTCGGTGAGGTCGTTGATGACCCCGGCCATGTGCTCGCCGGTGCGGGCCTTGGCCGCCACCGGATCGCCGTCGGCAATGGCCTGCCAGATACGGCGATGCTCCTCCCAGCTCAGCATCGACCGGGAGTCCGACAACATGGAGAAGGCCAGCTCGGTCCGGCGCCGCAGGGGAGCCACCGTCGACTCGATGTAGGGATTGCCCGACGCCTGCTCGATGGCGAGGTGGAAGTCACGATGACAGGCGGCGGCGGTGACCAGGTCGTCCCGCTGCGATGCCGCAGCCCCCTGCTCGATGAGATGGTCGATGTGGGCCAGCATGTCCGGGGTGCGGTTGACAGCGGCCAGCTCGGCGGCGTAGGCCTCGAGCACGGCTCGAACCCCGAGGAGCCGGGCCAGATCGTAGGGATCGATCTCCACCACGTAGGCCCCTCGCCGGGGAATGACCTCGACAAGTCCGGTGGCCTCCAGGGCCCGGATGGACTCCCGCACCGGGTTCCGTGACACGCCGAGCTCGGCCGCCAGCTTCTCCTCCAGGAGCCGGTCACCGGGGTGGAGTGCTCCGGTCATGATCCGCTCCACGATGGCATCGGCCACCATCTCCCGCAGGGTGCGATGCTCCGAGCCGATATTCACACTTTGCTCCCACGAGCCACCCGTTCAGGCTATATGAACCGACGCCGGTTAGGCTCGGGCTATGACTGAGCGGCACGATCGGACCTACGACATCACGGTGTTCGGAGCCACCAGCTTCGTCGGCCAACTCGTGGTCGACCATCTGCTGGATCGCCACGGGACGGGACCGGTACGAAAGGGCCGCAGCGATCACGGCGGTATTCGATGGGCGGTGGCGGGCCGCAACCGGGCCAAGCTCGAACAGCTGCTGGAGGATCGAGGTGTCGAACTGCCGATCGTCGTGGCCGACGCCGCCGATCGTGAGGCCCTGGACGAGATGGTGACGGACAGCCGGGTGGTGGTCTCGACCGTCGGGCCCTACGCCCTGTACGGTTCGGAGCTGGTGGCGGCGGTGGCCGCGGCCGGCACCGACTACTGCGATCTGACCGGCGAGCCCCATTGGGTCCAGGCCATGATCGACGCCCACCAGGACCAGGCGGTGGAGACCGGGGCCCGCATCGTGCCCAGCTGTGGGTTCGACTCGATCCCCTCCGACCTCGGCGTGTGGTTCACCCAGGGCCAGGCCCATCACCGATTTGGCCGATACTGCGACCGCATCGCCATGAGGGTCAAAGGGTCACGGGGCGGATTCAGTGGCGGCACCGTGGCCAGTGGCATGAACACCCTCGATGAACTGTCCAAGGATCCGTCGTTGCGCAAGGTGCTCGGCAACCCGTATGCACTGGCTCCGGCCGGCGAACGCTACGGGGTACGGCAGCCCAATGTGATGGTGCCCGTCAACGATGAACTGTCGGGCTCGTGGGCTGCCCCGTTCATCATGGGGCCGGTCAACTCCAAAGTGGTGCACCGCAGCCATGCCCTGCTCGGTCGGCCCTGGGGTGACAGATTCCGCTACGACGAGGCCATCATGACCGGTGGCGGTCCCGTGGGTCTTGCCAAGGCGTCGGCCATCGCCGCCGGCATGGCCGGTATGGCCGGCGTCAGCGCCATCGGTCCCGTCCGGCGGCAGCTTCAGAACCGGGTCCTGCCCAAGCCCGGTACCGGCCCCGATGAGAAGGCCCGGGAGTCGGGCTACTTCGACATCCGGTTCTTCGGCCGCACCGACGACGATCGGACCATCACCACCAAGGTCACGGGCGACCGGGACCCCGGCTACGGGTCGACGGCCAAGATGTTGGGGGAGACCGCCGCCGCCTTTCTCGACGCCGATGCCGTCAACCCTTCGGAGGCGGCACCACCGGCCGGCTTTCTGACCCCTGCCGTTGCCTTCGGCGACGCCCTGATCGATCGGCTGGTGGCCCATGCCGGGCTCACGTTCACCGTCGTGGACTAGACCGGCGACCCCGGTTGCCGTGGTGTCAGCCCCCGGACGGAATTGAGGGGTTTCCCGGATGGGCACGGACTTCGATCAGTCCGACCATGAAGACATGGGACCGAACCCTCACGGTATCGAGCGATCCGGCGATCGTGATCATGTCAATCGTGGCGATGTGGTGGCCCGGCTGGAGCGGCTGGAGCGTCGTCTGAGTGCGCTCGAAGCCATGCTCGTCCCACCGCCATCTCCCGTTGCTACTCCGCCCCCGCCACCTGTGCCCACCGACCGGGTGCCGGCTCCACCGGCTCCACCGGCTCCACCGCGCCGGCTCGATGCCGAGACGGTGCTGAAATGGACCGGCGTCGGATTGGTCACGCTGGCCGCACTGTTCCTGGTCAGCACCGCCATCGCTCGGGGCTGGATCGGTCCCCGCCTCCAGCTGGCACTGGCCGCTGCCGGAGGTGCCGTCCTGATCGCCATCGCCCTGCGGCTACCGGCCCGGCGTCGGCCGTGGTCGGTCGCCCTGGCCCACGGTGGTCTCGTCGTGCTCGGTATCTGCGCCGGAGCCGCCCACGCCTGGCTCGACCTGGTGCCGGTCCCGGTGTCGGTGGCGCTCGTCGCCGGGGTCGTCGCTCTGGCCGTGGCTCTGGCCGAGCGACTTGACCATGCCAACCTGGTGGCCAATGGCCTGGTGCTGGGTCTCGTCGTCCCCGGCGTCATCGCCGCCTACGACACCCTTGGCCCCACCTTCACCGCTCCGTGGTTCGTGGCCCTGGTGGCGGTGGCGGCCGCCGTCGCCTGGCTCCGGGACTGGTGGACTCCCCGGCTGATCGGCCTGTTGACGGTCGGGCCGTTGCTGGTGTGGGTGGCCGACGAGGCATCCGGTGCCGAGACAACGGCCCGGCTGGTGGTTCAGCTCTCGATCGTGACCGCCATCGTGCTGTGGTGGCCCGCACCGTGGCTTCGGCCCGTGTCCGGATCGTGGCGCTGGCTGGATGTGCGCTCGATCGTGGCGTTGCCGGGGCTGGTCTGGTTGAGCTCATCGATCCTCTGGTTCCCGACCGAGCTGGCTGAGGTGCAGTGGTCGCCGTCCGGCGGCTGGGACCCGGTCGGCGGTCCGGCGACGATCGCCGGTGTGGTCGCCCTCGGGTTCGCCGTCCCGGCCGCCGTCGGCCGATCCGGTGTGGTGCGACCCATGCCCCGGTCGCTGCTGTTCGGCCACGTGATCGGGATCAGCACGGTCATCACCATCGGCCTGGCTCTGCTGATCGACGGTCCGGCCCTCCTGCTCTCCCTGACAGTCCAGACCATGGGCCTGTCGCTGCTGGCCATGCGTAGTCGGGACCTGTGGCAGTGGGCCAACGCCGCCATTCTGGCCGTCGTCGTCGGTACCTGGACCGCGGCCGGGATCGTCACCGGTATCGACGTCGGGCTGCCATGGCCCGAGGCCGTGGTCTACCTGGTGGTGGTGTCGGTGTCGGGCGCCGTCGCCGTGATAGCGCGAACGGTGAGTCGGGAGGTGGCCTACAGTGCAGCGGCAGCCGCCTGGATCGGGTTGCTGCTGTGGATCGTGGCTGTGATCAAGCCGCTGCCCCAGGGTCAGATGATGGTGTCACTGCTGTGGGCCGCTCTCGGTCTCGGTGTCGTGGTCCTGGGGGCGGGATTCGCCGCCCCGTCGTTCACGTTGACCCCCGAGGATTCGACCGCCCTCCGCCGGCTGGGACTGGCCACCCTGGCCGCAACCGTGGTCAAGCTGGTGACCGTCGATCTGGCCGAGGTCGACACCATCTGGCGAGCTCTCCTCTTCGCCGTCGTGGGTGCCGGACTACTTCGCCTCGGCTTCCAGCTCGGTTCAGATCGCTCCGTCCCCGAGGATCGAGCCTCGCGGTGATCCGGGTGTCGGCGGTGTTCAGCCCAGTTTTGACCGGCAGTAGGCCAGCATGCGGTCCACAGTCTGGAAGTTGTCGAGAGTCACCTCGATCGGCTCCACCGAGAACCCGGCCTCGTCCTCCAACCACTGGGTGATGCCGATGACCCCCAGCGAGTCGACGGCGCCCGTCAGCAGCAGATCGGTGTCGGAGTCGAGGTCGTCGTCGATCAGTGAGACCTCGGTGTTGATGTACTTGAGCAGCCGAGTCTCGAACTCGGCGTCGAGTGCTGCCTTGGCGGTTACGTGATCGGCCATCGTCATCCCACCATGGTTGTGTGCTCGTCGACTCGGCCCAGACCGGCGTCGGCGCCGATGACGTCATAGGTCGGCACCAGCCGGTGATTGTTCCGTTCCACCAGGAAGGTGGCGGCGGCCAGGGCGGTGAATCCGGCGATGTAGAAGACGACACGGGGGAAGGCGAAGACGGGGTCGACGATGGCGCTGATTCCGAGATCGGTCTCGGCCATCCGTTCCACCATCCATACCAAGGCCACAACCGACATGATGACCGAGGCGCCGACGAAGAGCGGGCGGTAGAAGCGGGTCCGGCGCAACATGAACAGGGCGGGGAACAGCAGCAACACTACGAGAGCCTGGCCCAGCTCGATGCCGACGTTGCGACCGAGCAGCGACACCAGCTGGGTGTTGCGGGAGACGTCGAGCCCCTCGACGAGGGAGGCGAAGCCCATGCCGTGGAACAGCCCGAACGAGAACGAGAGCAGCCACTCCCGGTTTGGGAAGAGCGGTCGGATGTTGTGGAGGGCGGCGGCGGCGATGGACAGGGCGATGATGAACTCCACCAGCTTCGACGGTGGCAGCGGCAGCAGGTCGAGGCCGGCCAGGGTGAAGGTGATGGAGTGGGCGATGGTGAACATGGTGACGATCTTCAGTACCCGCCACAGCGACGCCACGAAACCGGTGGTGGGATGCCACCGGGTGGTGAACACCAGCACCGACGGCAGCAGCAGCACCAGCACGAACAGGATGTGGTCGGGGCCGGTGCGGATGTGGTTCACGCCCAGTTCGATGCTGGAGCTGAAGTTCTTCCACCAGCTGGGTTCACCGAGGTCGACCTCCTGGCTCCGGCTGTCGGCGCCAAAGGTGGTGAGCGACTCCCAGCCGTTGTCGACGACGCCGGTCTCCCAGTCGTTGGCGATCAACAGCAACGAGTCCCGCCCCGGGATCTCGTCGACGAAGGGATCGAAACTCACATCGAACTGGCGGGGCACATCGCCCCCCACGGCCACATCGAAGGGGATGACGATGTAGTTGTCGTTCTCCTCGGTCTCCTCGGAGAAGAACAGGCTGACGTCGCCGAAGGTGATGGGCCAGGCCTGATCGGCGGTGCCCATGGAGAAGTGCTGATCGAGGTACTCGTGAATGTCGTCCTGTGACTGCTCCAGGGTCGGCCACCATTGGCCGTTCTCGGTGCCCTCCATGTCCAGGGCGACGAGCAGGTCGGCCATGGGGGCTTCGATGCGTCCGGCGAGCGACGACTGGGCCACGTCGAGGTAGACGTAGGTCTGATTGCCGGTGTGGGCCGACGCCGCCCCGGCCAAGGTCATCAGCAGCACCAGGGCGGCCATCGACGCCGCCACCAGCCGCCGAGACAACCGAAGGATCGAACCGCCCGAGCCGAGCCTGTCGGCTCGATGTGCGTCGGTCGTCATGTCACGCCACTCCCTACCCGTCATTCCGCCCCTCGTGCGGCCCACCTTCATGATTCCCACCCTCGTCATCTGCTCCGCCTCTCGGTCCCCGAACCGCAAGGCGGGGTGCATCCATCAGTATCCCGTAGACGATAGGACAGCAGCGTCGGTAACCGGTCACGAAAACGGCGAAAACCGGGGCAAAGCCCATACCGATGGGCAAAACGACAGGGGTCGAGGCGCCCGTTGAAACGGGCCCGGTTGTGGTCTCGGCCCATGACAACGTCCCGGTGGATCGGCTTCTTTACCCGTTGACAACACTGTCGATGGACCAGTCGCTATGGACCAGGAGTGACCTATCCTGGCAGGAGGAATGGGACTGAGGGAACAGCAAGCACAGCATATGGAACCTCCACAGACGGTCCCCGTTCGGCTCACACCGAGTCGTCGGCTCTCACCCATGCAACGATCCCTGTGGACGTCGCAGCGCCTCAGCCCGGATCAGCCGGTGCAGAACATGGCGCTGCTGACCCACATCGACGGGCCGATCGACGTGGCCCGCCTGGCTCGTTCGTTCGATCGTGTCGTTGCCTCCAGTGACGTGCTGCGAACCAGGATCGTTCGAACCGAATCGGGCGACGAGGTCGAACTGCTGGCCGCTCCCATCCCCGATTCGCCGGCCCCGCCCATGTCCGAGGTCAGGGCCATGACCCGGCTGGAGATGGAGCAGTTGGCCGAGCGGCGATGCCGCCGGCCGTTGGACATGACTCGGCGGGGTTTCGACAGCCTCATCGCCGTGCATCCCGATGGCACCTGCTCGTGGTACCTCAACTTGCACCACGTCATCACCGACGCAACGTCGTCGGCCTTTGTTTTCGAGGCCACCGCCCAAGCCTATTTCGCCACCGACAACGGGCCGGGTCAGGTTAGCCCTGACGGGGACTACGAGTGGAGGTACTACCAGTGGGCCTCCGGTTTGGACCGTCGGCTGCGATCCGATGGTGGTGGCGGCCCGCCGACCGATGGCGACGGGACCGAGGCGACCACCGATCGGGCCACCAAGGCACTACGCCGGGCCCGGGATCACTGGGACCGCAGGGCCGGGGCGCCCCGGCTGGGGGCCCTGTATCGGGATGCTCGAGACGACGAATCGGCTGGCGACGCTCCCGGCGGGGACACGCCGAATCAGCGGCCGGCCACGGCCAGTCGACTGGCCCTCGACGTGGACGACGACATGCTGTCGCAGATCAACACCCGGTTCGAGGACCAGTACAGGATGCTCAGCCCCGATCTGAGTTGGACGGTGCTGTTGACCACGGTCACCGCCCTCTACCTACACCGGGTCTCGGGGGCTGAACAGTTCGCCATCGGTCTCCCGGTGCATCATCGCAACACCCAGGCCACCCGTCGACTTATCGGGCCGACCATGGAGGTCTTCCCGGTCGACATCACCATCGAGCCTCACGACAGCCACCACAGCCTCCACCAGAGAGTGGCCCGGGCCGTGCTCGACACCTTGCGTCACGCCGCCCCCGGCACCAGTCCCAAGCCCGACTACGAGGCCGTGGTCAACATCATCCCTCGGGCCGAGCAGGATCAGTTCGGCCCGTACGCCGCCTCCACATCCTGGGTTCATCCCGGGGCCATCGATGCCAGTCACCTCATGCGGGTCCAGCTGACCCGCTACCACGAGGGTTACGGCTACGAGTTCGCCCTCGATCTGAACCATCGTGGAGCCGACATCACCCATCGGCAACGGGCGGCCGCGCACTTCCTCACGGTGCTCGATCGTGTTGTCAACCATCCCGATCAACCCATCGGCGACTACGCGATCATTACCGACGACGAGGCCGAGATCCACCACCGGTGGGGTCATCGGATGGCCGGCGGTGTGGTCCCTCACTCGATCCTGCCGGTGCTACTCGACCGTCTGGATTCGAACCATGACATCGTGCTCGAGGAGACCACGAGCGTCGAAGGCGCCGGAGAGGAGGAGGGAATCGACTCCGGCCGGTCCTGGACCGGCCCCGAACTTCGGTCCTGGATCCTTGCCACCGCTCGCTGGATCGAGGGCCAGGGGGTCGAGCCCGGTGATCGGGTGGCGGTCGAGCTGCCACGATCGCCCGAGGCCCTGGTCGCCATCATGGCAACGCTGGCCGTCGGTGCATCGTTCGTGCCCCTCGACCCGGCACAGCCGTCAGCCCGCCGCCGCCGGTTGGTGAAGCGGGCCGGGTGCCGACTCGTGCTGAACTCCGTCGAGGAGATCGGGGTTCAGGCCAAGGATCCGATTGACCACGACGGCAGCGAGCTCGCACCGGCAGCGTCCCCCCACGGCGATGATGAGGCCTACCTCCTGTTCACGTCGGGATCCACCGGCGAGCCCAAGGGGGTACCGATCACCCATCAGGGTCTGGCCGACTACATCACTTTTGCCGCCCAGGCCTATGTGGCCCCCGGCGAACGTCTGGTGGCCGCTCTTTTCAGTGCCCTCACGTTCGACCTCACCATCACCTCGCTGTTCGTCCCCCTGGTCACCGGTGGACGCACGGTGGTCATCGGTCCCGACGGTCCCACCGGTCTGGCTGCCATCGCCGATCACCGCGACATCACCTGGCTCAAGGCCACCCCGTCCCATCTCGAGCTGCTGGTTCGGCTACTGCCGAATGATCATGCGCTGCGTACCCTGGTGGTCGGCGGCGAGGCGTTCGGCCGGTCGCTGGCCGAGAGCCTTCTGGCCTTCAATCCCACGGCCCGGATCTTCAACGAGTACGGTCCGACCGAGGCCGTGGTGGGCTGCATGATCTACCAGGTTCCGGATGGGAACGGCGTCGGCCTGCCCTACGGTCCCGATGTGCCGATCGGTCGTCCCGCCCCCGGGGTCAGCCTGGTCGTGCTCGACCGCTACCGGCAGCCGGTACCGGTCGGTTCACCCGGTGAGTTGTGTATCAGCCACCGGGGGGTCACCGCCGGCTACCTGGACGCCGCCGCCACCGAAGAAGGAGGGGCGGAAGGGGGCTCACCGTTCATGACGATCGACGGCGCCCGGTTCTATCGGTCGGGCGATCTGGCTCGGCTGATCGCAACAGACGATCCCGGCCAGGGCTCGGACTCGGGGGTCGTGGAGCACGAACTCGTCTACCTCGGTCGCATCGACGAGCAGGTCAAGGTTGGTGGTATCCGCCTCGAACCCATCGAGGTCGAACAGGTTCTCAACCATCACCCCTCCGTGGGCAGAAGTGCCGTGCGGGTCTGGTCGCCGTCAATCGAGGGCGCCGACCGCCCCAAGCATCACTGCCCACGGTGCGGACTACCCGACAACGTGCCCGGAGTGGCCGTCGGCGACGATGGGGTGTGCGACACGTGCCACTCCTTCGACCGGGTGGCCCCGGTGGCCCAGCAGTGGTTCAAGACCCCGGACGATCTGGCTCGGGAACTGGTTGGAGCGGCTGAGTCGAAGACCGGTGACTACGACGTACTGCACCTTTTGAGCGGAGGAAAGGACTCAACCTACGCCCTCTATCGATTGGTCGAGTTGGGAGTCAAGCCCTATGCGTTGACGCTGGACAACGGCTTCATCTCGGAGGAGGCCAAGGCCAACGTCAGGGCGTCGGTGGCCGACCTCGGCGTGGATCACGAGTTCGTGACCACCGCTGCCATGAACGCCATCTTCGCCGACTCGCTGGCCACCTACTCCAACGTCTGCAACGGCTGCTACAAGGCCATCTACACCCTGGCCACCAACAAGGCGGCCGACCTGGGCATCCCGGTCATCGTCACCGGGCTGTCCCGAGGCCAGCTGTTCGAGACCAGGCTCATTCCCCAGCAGTTCTCGCTCGACCGGTTCGACCCCGATGCCATCGACCGGGCCGTCATCGAGGCCCGCAAGATCTACCACCGCACCGACGATGCCGTCAATCGCCTGCTCGACACCGAAATCTTCTCCGACGACGGCGTGTTCGACCGCATTCGCTATGTCGACTTCTACCGCTATATCGATGTGGAACTCTCGGAGATGCTGGAGTTTCTCGAGACCCGGGCTCCGTGGGTTCGTCCGTCCGACACCGGACGCTCCACCAACTGCCTCATCAACGCAGCCGGTATCCACACCCACCTGACCGAACAGGGCTACCACAACTACGCCGTGCCCTACGCCTGGGACGTCCGGCTCGGCCACAAGACCAGAGACGAGGCCATCGCCGAACTGAGCGACCATCTCGACGATCCCGAAAAGCAGGCCGAGATCGCCGGCATGCTGAACACAGTCGGCTACGAACCCCATCGCCGTGAGGTGTTGACAGCCTGGTTGGAACCCGAACCCGGATTCGACATTCCGGACCCGTCGGAGCTTCGAGAGTTCCTGGCCGACCGCTTGCCCGACTTCGCCATCCCCGCCGCCTTTGTCGCCGTCGATCAACTGCCCCTCAACACCAATGGCAAGCTCGATGCCTCGGCCCTACCCGCGCCCCGGCGGGTCCATCGGGCCGCATCCGGTGTCTACGTGGCCGCCTCCACTGAGACCGAGACCCTTGTGGTCTCGGTGTGGGAGCGCATCCTTGGCATCGAACCGATCAGCATCGACGACGACTTCTTCGCCCTGGGCGGCGATTCGCTGGCGGCGCTGGAGATGATCGTGGCCATCAGCGAGCGGTTGGGTCTGAACATCCCCGAGGACGTTGCGTTCCGCCACACGACACCGCGGGCCCTGGCCGTTCGCATCGATGGTGAACGAGGAACGGAGCAGAGGACCGACGGGGAACCGTCGCCTCCGGGCCCCACCCCCGACGGCGAGGTTCCGGCGCTGTCGACGGGTCAGCGGGCCGTGCTCTTTGATCAGGCCTCCCGGCCCGGCGATGTCATGTACAACGTGGGTCGGGTCTATCGGTTCGACGGTGACGGCCCCGAACCGGAGCGCTTGCGAATCGCCTTGGAGCGTGTGGCTGAACGCCACCAGCCGCTGTCGTGGACCTACGGGGCCGAGCGCCGGAAACTGACCGGAGCCGAGGCGGTGGCGTTCACGGTCGGTTCGCCCATCGACCCCGAGGGGCTCGATCGGGTCCTGGCCGACGTCCACCGGGCTCCTTTCGACCTGGAGAACGGGCCCATGTTGCGAGCCCTGGTCCAGCCCGTCTCCGACGGCTCGACGGCGGTGCTGCTGGTGATCCACCATGTCTCGGGGGACGCCGACAGTTTCGATGTCATCTGGCGTGACGTCAACACATTGCTCGAGGCCGCCGACCCGGTTCGTGCTCGGTTGACGCCGCTGAAGACCGACTACGCCCGCTTCTGCCAGTGGCAAGAAGACACTCGATCCGACGCCGACCGCCGGTATTGGCTGTCGGTTGCACCCGACGAGGCCGCCGGGACGCTGGCCTTCGCCCCCGGCAAAGGCGAGGCCGACGGGTTCCTGATCCGGACCGCCGCCATCGCGCCCGACGCCCTGGCCTCGGCGGCATCGACCGTCGTGGGGGCGACTCCGTTTGCCCTCGCTTTCACTGCCATTGCCCCCGCCCTGGCCGACCACGGCACCAGCCCCACGGTCGAACTCGGTCTCATCACCTCGACCCGGAGCCATCCGGTGGCTGCCGATCTGGTCGGCTACTTCCTCAACACGGTCCCCGTGATCATCGACCCCGCCGACCAGGCCGGCAGTGACTCCGCCACCAACCTCAGGGCCCACATCGCCGCCATCACCGGTCGGTTGGGCTCGGCGCTGGCCCACCGAACCTACCCGCTGGCCCATATCCTGGCCGATCGCCGCAGCGCCGGCCTGCCGGCCCAGCCCCCCGGGGTGTTCGTGGCCTACGACGATCTGACCGACGCCGAGGTGGCCGGCGCCACCGCTCGGCAACGCGTGCTGTCCAACGGCTCGGCCGTGGTCGATGCCACCATCTTCGTCGAGCGCCGTCACGATCGAGTCGATCTCAGCCTCGAGTACCGGGGTTCGACCATGACCGCCGGCCAGGCCGAGCGACTCCTGGCCGCCATCGATCGGTCACTGACGGAGCTGGTCGACTGCTTGCTCGGCCACGAGTCGACGACCGTGGCCGACACCGACCTCAGTGTGCTCGTGGGCCCGGACCTGGTGCAGCTCGACGGCCCGGCCCTGACCGTTGATGTCATCGAGCAGCGTCTGGTCGAAGGCGGCGATGCCCCGGCCGTGGTCTGCGCCGACGAGACGTTGAATTGGAACGAGCTGGCGTTGCGGTCGAACGCCGTGGTGCGCCACCTCGGTAACCAGGGGGTCCAACCCGGTGATCGAGTGGTGGTCAGCCTGGGCCGGTCGGTTGACATGGTGGCGGCCATGATCGGGGTGTTGCGGGCCGGTGCCGTGTATGTTCCGGTCGATCCCACCTATCCCAGAGCCCGGATCCGGCTGCTGACCAAGCGGGCCCGAGCGGCCACCGTCCTGAGCGGCTATATCGATGAGCTGTACCGTGTCGAACCGACCGATGACGCCGCCCCGAGTACCGACCCGTCCGACACCGGGGTCGAGCGGTCCCCTGACGATGTGGCCTACGTCATCTTCACCTCGGGTTCCACCGGCGAGCCCAAGCCGGTGGCCATCACCCACGGTCAGCTCTCGCACAGCACCAAGGCCCGGCCCCGCTTCTACGGCGATCCCGCCAGCGATGACGACGGCGTCCAGTTCCGCTTTCTCATGGTGTCCAGCCCGTCGTTCGACAGCAGCATCGCCGGACTGTTCTGGACCCTCGCCGAGGGCGGGACCCTGGTACTGCCCGACGATCATTCCGTGCATGATGTCGAGGCCTTGGCCCGGCTACTCATCGATGGGCGGATCACCCACACCCTGATGGTCCCCACCCTTTATCAGGGGGTACTCGATTCCCTGCCCCGCCTTGGTTACGGTCGCCCGGTCGGCGACGGCCATTGGTGGCCGGGCCAGGTCATTGTGGCCGGTGAGGCGTGTCCCTCGGCTCTGGTCGACGATCACTACCATCGGTTTCCGCTGTCCCGGCTCACCAACGAGTACGGCCCGACCGAGGCCACGGTGTGGGCCACCGCCCATCACACCCGATTGGGTGATGACCCGGTTCCCATCGGTCGGCCCATCGCCGGGACCTGGTTGGCCGTTGTCGGCCCTGATGGGCGACCCCGGCCCCGCGGCGTGATCGGCGAACTGGTCCTGGGCGGTCCCACGGTGGCCGCCGATCACGGGGCTCCCTCCTCGGAGCTGGGGTCGTGGACAGCCGAGGCGTTGCCGGCGTCATCGGCTGAGGGGTCGGTGTTCCTCACCGGCGACCGGGCCGCCGTCGTCGACGGCACCGTGGAGTTCCACGGCCGTCACGATCATCAGCTCAGCGTCAACGGAACCAGAATCGAACCGGAGGAGGTGGAGCACGCCCTGAGCGGTGTGGACGGCGTTCGAGCCGTCATCGTCACGTCGCTCGGGCGGGGCCGGCGCCCCCTCGACCTGCTTGTGGCCCATGTGGAGGTCGAGCCGGATGCCGGCGATGGCGACCAAGAGGTGCTGAGCGCCCTCCAGGACGCAGCCAAAGCCTACTTGCCGCCCCTTTTGCGGCCCGGCCACTACGAGATTCACCGGGCCGACGAACCGCTACCCAGAACCCCGAACGGCAAGCTGGATCGAGCTGCCGCAGCCAAGTTGGCTGTCACCGAGTTCCGGCTGCCGCCGGGCCCCGACCTCGGCTCCACGCCGGCCGGCGACATGGGAAACCCTTGGGCCGAGCTGGAATCGAAGTTGGCGGTGCTGTTCGCCGCCACCCTGGGCCGGGATCGCTTGGCCGTAACCGAGTCGTTCTTCGACTTCGGTGGCCACTCCCTGCTCGCCGTCGATCTGATGCTGGCCATCGAGGAGGAGACGGGCCGTCGGGTTCCGGTATCGGAGCTGTACCGGGCCCCGACTCCGCAGCTGCTGGCGGCCGAGATCGCAAGGAGCGGAGGCGACGGCGACGCCGCGACCGCCCAGGCCGGCGATCGCCCCGAACGTGACGCCAGGGGTCACACCTTCCTTGTCCCGATTCAGCCCGACGGCTCCCGCCCCCCGATCTTCGGCATCCATGTGCTCGGCGTGAACAGCGCCTATTTCCGGCCCCTGTCGTCCCATCTCGGCACCGACCAACCGGTACTGGGCCTGGGCCAACCCAACCTCGATCGGGATCTGCAGCTGGACGGTCCGACGTCGGTGGCCGACGTCGCTGCCGGCTATGTTGCCGAGATCAACCGGATCCGGCCCGACGGGCCCGTCGTCATCGCCGCCATCTCTCTCGGCGGTGTCGTGGCCTACGAGACGGCCCAGCAGTTGGTGGCCATCGGTCGTGATGTGCCGCTGATGGCGCTGTTCGATGCCGTCGGACCCGACGTGGCCGACCACACCCTGACCCGGCGCCAGCAGCTGGGGATCCATGCAAGGGCGCTGAAGGCCGAACCCAGGGAGTACGTGTCGGGGCGCTTGGCCTATCAAGGCCAGAAGGTGAAACGGGTGGCTGAACTGGCCGAGGCCCGGCTACGCCAGCGGTATGGGCGGGAGTCGACCCACCGGCTCGAGGTGCGACGCTTCATCGAGGCCAACATTCAGAGCCAGTTCAACTACGAGTACCAGCCCTACTCCAATCCGATGGTCGTCTACAAGGCGGCCGACGATCCGTTCACCGCCCACTTTCTCGAGCTGGACATGGGCTGGCGGTCGGTGGCCCATGGCGGTCTGACCATCAAGGTGGTGTCCGGCGACCACATCTCCATGGTGGCCGAGCCCAATGTCGGCCTTCTCGCCCGCTACCTGCGGGAGGACATCGACGCCCATCTGCCGGAGCCCCGGTAGCCGGTCGGGTTCACCGGTGAGGCCGGCCCCGGTGGCCGGGGTCTACGTCGAGCCGAAGCGACGCTCGTAACGATGCTGCCGGCGCATGTCCCTGCGGGCCCGTCGAAGCTCCTGTTTCCACTGTCGAAGCTCATCTCGGGTGTCTTCGACGATCTCCTCCAACTCGGCCACCGTGGAATGGTCGGGCCCCTGATCGAGATTGGGCACGGGCGTCGGGCCGGCCTCCACCCGGTCCTCATCTTCGTCGACTGCGACCGGTTCCGCCACGACCGTTGCCGGCTGGACGCCGCTCACCTCGATCTCGGCCTGCACCCCGTCGGTCCCGTCCGGGACCGCACGACGGTCGGACGAAGCGGCCTCCGAGGATGGCACCGGAGCGAGTGTGCCCGGCGGCGGCATGGTCGAGGTGGGAACGGGTAGTTGCGGAGACGCCGGGGATTCCGGGACGGTGGGCGCAGCCGACGGCAGTGAGAAGGCGGCAGGCGAAGGCATCGACTCCGGGGCGGTGGCGGTGGCCTGGGGGCCACCCACGGCGGAGGGAAGGTACCCGTCAGCTCGGCCGCCTTCTCCAGTGCTTCGGCCCGCATCCGTTCGGCATAGCTGCGGATGTGTCCACCCAGACTGTCGTCCGATCCCGAACTCATATCTCCACAGTAGCCGAGGCGGTTGGTGGCCGGACTCGAAACCTGGTTTCGCTTGGTGAACATGATGTTCCGTGAGCGAAACCTGTTCCCGGGGTCCGGCCCCGGCCCGGGTCGATTCGGTTTTCAAGGTTCAGGTGTGGAGAGGCGCGGGTCTTGCCTGGGTCAGGCCTCGGCCTGTACGAGATCGCGCTTCCACTTGTTGTCGGGGTCACAGTTTTGCCGGGCGTTGCCCGGCAAACCCGAGTTTGCCTGCGGCAAACATCTCCCTATCCAGCGCCGAGTGAGCGAGTTTGCCGGATGGCAAACTCGGGTTGGACGTGCGAAGCAAGGCCATACGGTGTCAGGATCGACGAACCGCTCCAGGAAGTTCTCGAGGATCTTCCGGCCGATCACCAGGTTCACCAGCGGGGTGGTGGTGGCCGACCCGGGGGCTTCGGCCCCACCAACGATCAGGCCGACGAGGGCTTGTCCCCGCCGCCGATTCGGTGTTTCTGCGTTGCCGGGCCCTTCGGATTGCTGGCGGAACAGGCGTTGCATCTCATCACCCAACGCCGTGCCGACCGCCACTGCCGACAGCGGATCCAGGTGGAACCGCCCATCGATGGACCCGTCGGTGTTGGCGTTCCAGGTGCACGAGGTCTTCTTTACCTGCTCTTGCACCTCGTCGGACGTGGTGTGGTTGATCAACCAGACGGTGACCCGGTTGGTGAACTCCACGAAATCATGATCCCGAGCAGCGGCCACCAGCTTGTCCTGGGATGCGACGAGGGCGTCTCGGCGGTCGGGTGTGTCCAGTGATTTCAGCTCTCGCAGGTGCCGCAGGGTCAACACCCCCTCGGCCGCCGCCGCAGCGAAGACCGGGAAGACATCGAGCCATCGCCCGGTGCGGGCGGTGGTGTGGATCTCCCGTGCCGGCGCCCCGGTTTCCGCCGCCACGACCTGGGATGCGGTTCGGAACCCGAGCTCTCTCAGCACGCCGGGCGCTTCGGACGCCGAATCGGCGGCAGCCAACACGGTGGCTCGTAGAGCGTCGAGCCGGGCCGTCAACCTTTGCAGGCGACAGGCCCGGTCCAGCAGCTCGGCCACAGGGAGGCAGTCGAGGTTGGTTGCCAACACCGCATCGACAGCGGTCTGCAACAGCGTCAGATTGGCGCTGTGCGGTTCTGGTGGCAACCCGCCGTCGGTCATGCCTTCACTATAGCAAACACATGTTCGATTAGCAAGTCGTTGTGTCACTTAATCGACAATAGATTGGTCGCCACCATTCGGTGGAGTGCGGGTGTTGACCGCGCCGTGAGCCCCTGAGATCCGTCCAGTGACGGTGCGGTCTGAACAGCTGCGCCAAGCTGGTGCCATTCGGCTCGCTCCTCGAAGCCCAAGTCTTGATCGAGGACTGGCTGATCGACGACAACCAGAACCGACCCCACTCGGCCCACGGGGGACTCACTCCAACCGAATTCGCCCAAAGCCTGGACCAACCAACACCAACACCAACCCGAATAGCAACTGGGCCTACTAACGGGGCCCTCTCAACCGGGGGGCCGGAACCTTCGTCATGGGTAGGCGTGAGTCGCTGATGGCCAGCCGCCAAACCTGTACCCGGAACCCTCGGAACCCGACACGCAACCACCACGAACTCACATCTACGGCGAGACGGTTCTCCTGTCGACGGCCGAAGGCGGCTTGAGCATGGCCTCCGGCCAAACGTCGCCTGAACTCGAGTCGATCGTGAATATCCAAGCCACCAAGCGAACCTAGAGTGCCGTCGCCGGGGCCCAGTAGGCGTGGGTTCCACTGCTCAGACGTTCCGGCAGCAGAATCGAGGCCACCGGACCCGCTTCCGGCTCGGTGGCTTCGAAAATCTTGCATCGAGATTCGTCATTGTTCATATCGATGGTGAACGTGATCAGATAGCCGTCATCTTCGGCCTTCGAGCCGAGTCGAGGAGCCATGACCGTTTCCGAGCAGTACTCGCCGTCGGCCAGCTTCACCACGGTTTCACATCCGGTTCGCAGATCATGCTTGACCAGGCCCTCGAACCCGAACCAACCTCTGACCGGCAGGGCATTGTAGGAGTAGCGATAGGGTCGACCACCGTAGGTTCCGTTGATCATGCCGAATTCCATGATCCGATCGCTCAAGGGCTCTTCCTTGGTTTTCCCGGTGCTCAGGTTGAAGCGCCATCTCCGGGCCTCGGAGTGCATGGTGTGCAGATCGAGGTATCGGAAGGCGTTCTCCTGGGGGGAGAGTTGGGGGAGCGGCGTCGGTGATGGGTTGTGCTGGAAGAACCCGTCCAGCACCACCTCATCGCCGTCCTCGTAGGCATTGATCCAATGCAGCACGAAGGTGGGTTCGGCGTCGAACCAGATCACGTCGCTGTTGGTTCCTCTTCGGGGCACGACGGCGAACCGGGTGGTCATCTCGGGATAGAAGGTCAGGTAGTAGTGGCCCCGGGCCAGTCCCTTGGGGTTGTAGAACATGGGGCAGTCGTTGAGGATGGCGTAGTTCTCGGTGAACGCCATGTCGTGGGGCAGTCGGGGACCGGGCAGCTCGATCGGGGTGTAGTGCGCCAGGTTGCCGTCGGAGTCCAGTAGCCCGTAGTGCAGGTAGGGGAACTCGGTGGAGTAGTTGAAGAACAGCAGCTCTCCGGTGTTCTCGTCGACTTTGGTGTGGGCCGATACGCCCTCGACCGGAAACCGTCCACCCCAGGTCTCCTTGCCGTCGGGTGACAGGGTGATCGGATCCAGCCGGTACAGGTCGCCACACTGCCAGAAGCTGGTCAGGGCCTTGCCGTGATGCACGACGACGTCGGTGCTGGAGGCATCCTTCATGCCTCCTCGGGCTCCCCACCCCGGCCGTTCGGCCAGTGATTTCGATTCGGCCACCCCGGCCCACAACGAACGGCCCTCGGCCTGCTCGGCCACCAGCCCGTCGGTGGGCACGAACCGATTGTGGTAGACGGCGTCGCCGGCGGTGAACGAGATGGAATGGATCATGCCGTCGCCGTCGAAGGGGTGATAGAGCGAGATCGGGGGGTGGAGCGGGTTCTCGGTATTGCGCAGGTAGACGCCGGCCAGGTCGGTGGGGATCTCTCCCTCGACATCCAGATCCCAGGCTCGGCGCTCGGTGGTCTGAGGACGCCACGGTCCGCTGCGATAGGGGTGATCGTCGTCGGGGGGCAGGGTGGAATCGAGCTGTCGGAGCACCTCGGTCTTCATGTCCCGACGGTACCAGAGCACTGACCCGGCATCGAAACCACCGCGCAAACCCTCCACCTCTCCCGGAGCTTCTGCGCGTCATCGTCCCCTCACCGGGACGACAACATGAAAAGTTCGGGGTGAGGGGGGCGAGGAGCCGCAAAAGGTCGGGGAATGGGTGCGTATCCTGAAGTCATGGCTACTGTTGACAGCTCGGCTCCGACCGCCCCCGACGAGATTCCCACCGACGATTTCTCGCTCGATCCATTGGACGGCTTCGCCGGGCGTCCCGGACCACTACTGCTCATCGTGGCCGATGGTGTGGGCGTGGCCCCCGACGTCGACTCCAACGCCGTCTATCGGGCCCACACCCCGACGCTGGATGCGCTGGCCGACGCCGATCTCTACACCGAGCTGGCGGCCCACGGCCCGGCCGTCGGTCTGCCCTCCGATGACGACATGGGCAACAGCGAGGTCGGCCACAACGCCCTGGGCGCAGGTCGGATCTTCGCCCAGGGGGCGAAGCTGGTCAACCGGGCCATCGCCGACGGCTCGCTGTTTGAAGCCGACGCATGGAAGACGGCTGTCGAGCGGGTCGGCTCGGGCGACACCCTGCACTTCCTGGGCCTGCATTCCGATGGCAACGTGCACTCCCACAACGACCACCTGTACGCCATGTTGCGACGGGCGGCCGAGGAGGGGGTGCGCAGCGTGGCCGTGCACATCCTCCACGACGGCCGCGACGTCCCGGCCCGCTCGGCCCTGACCTACATCGACAGGACCGAAGCGGTGCTGGCCGAGATCAACGACGGCCACGAGGGCGCCGACTACCGCATTGCCTCCGGTGGTGGTCGCATGAAGATCACCATGGACCGCTACGAGGCGGACTGGGAGATGGTGGAGCGGGGCTATCGCTGCCACACCTATGGCGAGAGTCGGCCCTTCGCCTCGGCCACCGAGGCGGTGGAGACCATGTACGCCGAGACCGACGCCGGCGACCAGTACCTCGATCCGTTCGTGGTGGTCGACGACAACGGCAACCCGGTGGGCACCATGGCCGACGGCGACGCCGTGATCCTCTACAACTTCCGGGGCGACCGGGCCATCGAGATCTCCCGGGCCTACGAGGAGGACGACTTCAACCTCTTCGATCGCAACCCCGCCGGCGGTGGGGAGCGGCCCGATCTGTTCTTCGCCGGCATGTTGGAGTACGACGGCGACACCCATGTGCCCAAGCACTACCTGGTGCCACCACCTTCCATCAATCGGACCATGGGTCAGTTCCTGTGCGCCGAGGGCGTCCGCAGTTTCGCCATCAGCGAGACCCAGAAGTTCGGCCACGTCACCTACTTCTGGAACGGCAACCGCTCGGGCTACATCGACCGTGATCTCGAAACCTACATCGAAATCCCGTCCGACAATGTCGAGTTCAACAAGACGCCGGGCATGAAGCTGCGGGAGATCACCGACGAGACCATCAAGCTGCTCCGCTCGGGCCACTACCGCTGGGGTCGCATCAACTTCCCGAACGGCGACATGGTGGGCCACACCGGTGACCTCGAAGCCACCATCGAGGCCATGGAGGTCCAGGACGAATGCGTGGCCAGGCTGATCAAGGTCATCGACGAACTGGATGGGATCCTCATCTACACCGCCGACCACGGCAACGCCGACATCATGTACACCGAGAAGGACGGCGTGCGGTCACCGAAGACGTCCCACACTCTCAGTCCGGTACCGTTTGCCATCCACGACCCCGATTATGACGGGGAATACGTGATGGATCCGGTTGACGGCGCCGGCCTCAGTCATGTGGCCGCCACCGTGTTCAACCTGCTGGGCTACGAGGCCCCGTCCGACTACAACCCCAGCCTGATCCGGTTTGAATAGGACGCAGTCGGCCGACTTCGGCCGGCGGCGAGTCTTTCGGTCACCCGTCGAACCGTGGGTTGGCGCACCGGGCGAGGTCCAACACGCCGAACCGTCGGCAGCAGCAGGACCAAAGAACATGGAGCGCAGAGCCCGAGGTGTTAAGCTCGTCGGGTGACTTTCGGGCCAGGGTCAGACGGTAGTAGGAATGACCGAGCCGGTGGCGTCGGCCTTCGGGCCTGATGACAGCCGATCAAGTCATCTTCCTGCTCGTCGTCGGCCTCCGATTCGGTGTTCCGCTCCTCATCTTTCGGTTCCCCCTGCCGGCGATCCTGGTGGCGTTGGTGATCGATGCCGCCGATCAGACCATCTTCCAGAACTTCACCGATCTGGACCTCACCGGTTACCAGGGTTACGACAAGGCGCTCGACATCTTCTACCTGGCGATCGCCTACCTGTCCACGTTCCGCAACTGGAGCGACCCCGTCGCCGCCCGGGTTGCACAGGGCCTCTGGTACTACCGCCTCATCGGCGTTGTGGCCTTCGAACTGTCCGAGGTCCGCGCCCTGCTCATCATCTTCCCCAACACCTTCGAGTACTTCTTCATCGCCTACGAGGCGGTGCGGCTTCTCTGGAACCCGGCTCGCCTCAATCGCCGCCAGGTGGTGAGCATGGCAGCCTTCATCTGGATCTTCATCAAGCTCCCTCAGGAATGGTGGATTCATATCGCACAGCTCGACTTCACCGACTTCATGAAGGAGGATGTGTTCGGCGTGGAAGTCGACTCGTCGTGGGGAACGGCCATCTCCCAGAATCTCTGGTTTCTCGCCGTGGTGCTGGTCCTCGCAGTGGTTGTGGTGCTGGCTGTTCGCTGGGGACTTCGGACTGCGCCACCGCCCGACTGGAAGTTCAGTCTCGATGTCGACGCCCATCCGCAGAGCACGCGTCTCGGAGCGACACCTGCACCGACCGAGTTCCTCTCATGGGATCTTCTGGAAAAGGTGGTGTTGATGGCGCTGATCGCCATCATCTTCGCCCAGGTCCTTCCGGGGACCGAGGCAACGGCGTTGCAGATCACCTTTGCCATTGCGGTTGTGGTGGTGGCCAATGCCGGGTTCACCCAGTGGCTGTCGTCCAGAGGCCATACCTGGACGTCGATCCTGCGCGAGTTCGCGGGCATGACTGTCGTGAACACGGGGATCGTACTGGCGTACATCGTGTTCTTGCGCCGGTCCGATCAACCGGTGGACGAAGGCGCCACACTCTTCTTCGTCCTGCTCATCACCCTGATCGTGACGCTCTTCGATCGGTACCGCCCGATCCGCGTCTCCGGATTCTCCCACGATGACACCGAGGTCAGGCCGGCGACCGCTGATCGATGAGCCCCGAGGACAACTGTCCGCAGTTCCGGGCACCAGTGGCAGGGGCGCACGGAAACGCCGGCCCTGACGCGCCGCCGCCGTACCTCCCTGGCAGGAGGTGCCGGCGGCGGGCCTGAGCCCAATGGCCCTATTTACCTCTCAGTCCGACTCGAAGAGTTCGGCCAGTGCTTCCTCGTTCTCGGCGGTCAGGTTGGTGGCAATCAGCTCCATTTCCTCTCCGGCGAGGGCCTCTTTCACGCGGTCGACGACGGCGTCGCTCGAGAGCAGGAAGAGGGCAGAGGTGCCCTGGCCGACCTTGTCCCGCACGCTGGCGATGAAGTCGTCGTCGATGCCGAAGTCGCGCAACGAGCCACTGAGAGCACCCATCGCCGCTCCGAAGGCCATGCCGAAGAAGGGCACAAAGAAAATCAGACCGAACAGGAGTCCCCAGAAGGCACCACCCGACGCGCCGGCAGCGGTTGGCGAGAAGAGTTGTTTGGTCTTCGGCTTCTTCTTGTCGGTCGGCCAGGTGACGACCGCGGCGTCATGGATCTTGATGAGCTCCTGCTTCTGGAGCGCGATCACCTTTTCGCGTACGCGCTCGGCTCCGTCGGGATCGGGGAACTTCCAGACCGTGAGGGTTGCCATGTACACTCCTACATTATTGTTACGATTAGGTATCGTTAGCGGAGTGTAATAGGCAGGTTCCCGGATGCCTACAGGTCACAACCGGACATGATGCCTGGTTTCTCGGCCCCGGCGACAGGTCAGCGGGTGACCCAGTCGGTGGGGAGGTCGGCGCCACCCTCCGGCGTCCACCGTCGACGGGTTTGGGCGAAGGCGGGGACGGGCGAGATCGGCCCGGCGTACAACACTTGCCCGAGGCTGAGGCTCGGTGATCGACGAATCAGGCCGGCGGCGACGTGGGAGAACGTATCGACCAATTCGTCGACGTCGAGCCTCGAGTTCATACGGAGCAGGATCAGGTTGTCGCACTGGGCGATGACCTGCTCGTGCACCTTGCTCGGGCGTTGGGTGGCCACAAGCAGGTGGAGACCGAACTTGCGACCCTCACCGGCGATCAGGGTGCCGAAATCGGCAGTCGCCCGCTCCAGCGGCGTGGCCGGATTGGCGGGGAAGACGTTGTGGGCCTCGTCGATGACGAAGAGGCGCGGTTGCCGGTCGGCTCGGTCCAGCCAGAAAGCACCGAGCACGCTGGTGCTCACGAGGGTACGCTCGAGCGGACGAGCGAGACTACCGAGGTCGATGACGACATAGTCGTGGTCTCTCAGGCGGAAGCTGGTGATCGAGTCCTCGCCGGGGCGGCACCAGAGGTCCCACGACGCAACTCCGGTGTTGTCGATCCGAGCGGCCAGCCGTGACCCGACCTCACCTTCTCGACGAACGTGCTCGATGACATCGGGCACCGAGAATGGTGCCTCGAGCGTGGTCATCGCCCGCCGGAGTGCCCCGAACTCGTCGAGGTCGTCGATCACATCGAGTCCGAGAAACGCGGCGAACACGGTGAACGGCACGTCGCTGAGGTGGGCCACGAGGTCGACGTCGCCGTCGTTGCCGCGGGCGCTGGCCACGACAACCGGCTCGGGGATGTCGGCGTAGGGGGCGCTTTCCGGCACCTCGGACGGATCGACGGCCATCCGCCCCAGGTGAACGTGATCGGAGTTCGGGTCGAGCACAATGATCGGAAGGCGGGTCGACAGGCGCAAGGACTCGAGCAGGACGCCGGTGGTGTAGGTCTTGCCGGAGCCCGATTGGCCGACGAGGAACGTGTGGCGGGTGAACCCCTTCGGTCGCAGCTCGATCGGGAGGTCCGTGCCGTCGAGCGCCGTGCCTATCAATGGGCCGCCGGCGCCGGTCATCACGTTTCGCATTGCTCTCGCTTCGTCGGTGGTAGCCGCACGGAGCACCGACTCGCCGAACGGGGCGGGCGAGCCGGGTGCGAATCCATCCGATCCGGTGAGTGAACCCAGTATCTGGGCCGTCCCTTCCACGGCCCGTATGATCGGCCTCGCCTTGGCCGTCGTGGCCACATGTCCGCCGAGGTCGAGCCGCTCCAGGTCGATCTCGAGCGGCGTCCGCTCGGCGATGTCGAGCATCTCGATCTGCATGATGAGCGGTGGCCCGGCCACCGGCTCGGCCACCACCAGGTCGCCGACATTGTGGCCCATGTCGAGCGGCCCACTGATGTTGGCGACCCGGCCGTCGACCGAGAACGCCACACTCGAGACCGGGAGCGCCTCGTTCAATCGGCGCCTGATACCAAGTGGATCGATGAAGCGGTCCGTGTCCGCGGCGTGGTCCGCCATCATTCCCCCAGTGTCGTTTGTCATCTCCGCAACTCTAGCCGGGCCCGCCGAATCGCACCGAACGTGCCTGATTGGGCGGATCGGCATGAGTGCCGTCGAAGTCGGGCTCCACCCAGCCGGAGGCTGGGAGGCGGAGCCTCGTTTTCCGGTTACCTCTTGGGAAGCCTGCCCGGCTTGAGGGTGCCGGCCATGAGCGGGGTGTAGAGGCGATCCCGGTACTCGGCCACCATGCGCCCGGCCGTCACGCGGGGACCGAGATAGGTCCAACCCTTGCGGATCCGGGCCAGCCAGGCGTCACTGAACGGTGAGCCGTCAGGGTCGAAGAACTCGGGCGCCACCTTGTCGGCGAGGGTGTTCATCAGCCCGGCGGCCTCGGCGGCATCCCGGGCCTCGGGATCGCCCAGATCGCTGGTGGGGAGTGACCAGCCGTTCCCCGGATGGGACCACTCGGCCCACCAGCCGTCCTCGATCGAGCAATTGAGCCCTCCGTTGAGCGCAGCCTTCTCACCGCTCGTGCCGCACGCCTCCTGGGGCCGCACCGGATTGTTGAGCCACACATCGCAGCCGGCATAGAGCAGGGAGGCGAGGTGCATGTCGTAGCCGGGGACCAGGACGAACCGGCCGCGGGCGTCGTCACTTGCGGCGAACTCGGCGATCTCGGCCAACATGGCCTGGCCCGGCTTGTCGGCCGGATGGGCCTTGCCGGCGAACACGAACTGCACCGGCCGCTCGTCGTCGTTCAGCAACTCGATCAGCGCCTCCCGCTCCCGCAGCAGCAGGGCTGCCCGCTTGTAGGTGGCGAAGCGGCGGGCAAAACCGATGGTGAGCGCATCGGGCGACAGGCCGGTGAACCCCCGTTGTTTCAGATCTTCGACCAACTCCCCCCGCAGCTCGGTGCGTACCGAGCGGACGTCGTCGTCACCGATGGAGTCGGCCCGGGCCCACGCCTTCTTGCCCCCGTTGGCCCACTTGCCGCCCAGGCGATTGTCGAACAGGCGCTGCATCGTCGGGTGTACCCAGGTCCGGGCGTGCACACCGTTGGTCACCGAGGTGATCTTGGCGCCGGCCGGCAGCGAGTCGAACAGCTCCCGACTCACCTCCCCGTGGAGCCGGGCCACACCATTGGCCATACCCGACAGGTTCAGACAGAAGGCCGCCATGTTGAAGGTGTCGGGATCGTCGTCGGAGGGCAGAAGGCCCACCGGCCACACCTTGTCGACGCCGACGGCGGTTCGGGCCGACCACTGCTCCAGGTAGGGGCCGAGCAGGTCCCGGGGGAAGCGGTCGATGCCGGCGGGCACCGGGGTGTGGGTGGTGAACAGGGTTCGGGACCGAACCTGGCGGCAGGCCGCCTTGAACTTCTTGCCCACGGCCAGTTGTTCGGCCAGCAACTCCAGCAGCAGGAAACCGGCGTGACCCTCGTTGAGGTGAACGATTGCCGGGTTGACGCCGAGGGCCCGCAGGGCCCGCCAACCCCCGACGCCGAGCAGCCACTCCTGGTCGATCCGCTTCTGCTGATCGCCCCCGTAGAGCTTGTCGGTGACGGCTCGGGCCCAGCGGGCGTTGCCCCTGACCCGGCTGTCGAGCAGGTAGAGGCGGACCGAACCGACCCGGGCCAGCCACACCGAGGCCCTGATCGGGCCCCGAGGCGTGTCGACCGAGATCACCACGCCCGTGTCGGCCAGGCCGAGATCCCCCGGCTTGTAGGTGTCGTAGCTGACCTTCTGCTTGCCGCCGGCAACGTTCTGGGTGAAGTAGCCGTTGGCGTAGAACAGGCCGACTCCGACCAGAGGGAGATCGAGGTCGCTGGCCGCCTTGAGATGGTCGCCGGCCAGGATGCCGAGACCACCCGAATACTGGGGCAGGGTTTCCGACACGCCGAACTCGGGCGAGAAGTAGGCCACGTCGATGGGCTCGTCGTCGTGTTCCATCTGGTCCAGCCGGGCGATGGCGGCGTCCACGGCGGCGGTGATGGCTTCGTCCTTGGCCAACTGACCCAGACGGCGGGCGGTCAGCGCGTCCACCGCCGCCAACGGGTGGGAACCCGGAGACCACCGCTCTGCCAGCGCGCCGTGCAGTGCCGACCCGATGGTGGGGTCGTAGGTCCAGGCGTAGTTGCCGGCCAATCGGCCCAAGGCAGCTCGCATCTTCTGTTGTCTTGCGGTGGTCACACGAAACCCTTCCCGTCGATGGGCCACGAATGACCCGAGACCTCTGGCAAACCTATCGGAGTCGTGCGCTCCGGTCTAAGGGTTCGCCCCATCGATGGGCTGTGGGTCAGTACAGGAACATGGGCTTGCCGCCGACGTGACGCACCTTGGGTCGATAATTCTCGGAATCGTAGAGCTCGTCGATGTCGACCCGCTTGACGCCTTCGCCGGTGACACTGATGGGGACATTGGTGTAGGTGCCGGAGCGCAGGGCCACCATGCGCCCGGTGGAACCGTCGAGGGCGAGGTCGGCGGCCATCACCGCATAGTTCATGCCCACCATGAGGTCGAGACTGTCGGGACGACCGGAGCGCATGAGATACGCCACCTCCTGGAGAATGATGCCCTCGCCGGTGCGGGCCTTGAGCATCTCGCCCACCGTCTGGCCGATACCGCCCAGCTTTCGGTGGCCGTAGGCGTCGGCCTCGCCCGAGAGATGAACCTCGCCGCCGATCACGGTTGCCCCCTCGGATACGGTCAACATGGCGTAGTTCGACGGGTTGGCCCTCTTGTCGGACATGATCAGCCCAGCCAGCCTGTCCACGTCGAAGGGCACCTCGGAGATGAGCGCCCGGTCGACGCCGGCCAGGTAGGCGGTGACGAGCGACGTCTCACCGGAGTAGCGGCCGAAAAGCTCGATGACGGCGATGCGTTCGTGGGAGCCGGTGCTGGTCCGCAGGTTGTGAATGAACTCGACGCCACGGGTCACTGCGGTCGAGAAGCCGATGCAGTAGTCGGTGCCGTGCACATCATTGTCCATCGTCTTGGGGATGGCGATGACCGGTACTCCCTCGTCGTGCATCCGCAGCCCGTAGGACAAGGTGTCGTCACCGCCGATGGGCAACAGGGCGTCGATGCCGAGCGTCTCCAGCACCTTCAGCGTGTGGGGGGTCAGGTCGTGCGGGCCGTCGCCCTCGTAGTGGTCCCTGAGGAAGTCGGGAACCTCGGAGCCCTTGACCTTGCCCGGGTTGGTGCGGGAGGTGTGGAGGAAGGTACCACCGGTTCGGTCAACGGTGCGGACCCGCCCGGGGTCGAGGGGGATGACGTTCTCGGCCAGGGTGTCCGGGTCGTCGGGGTTGCAGGCCACCAAACCGCCCCAGCCCCTGCGGATCCCCACTATCTCCGATCCGGCGTCGTGGATTCGGTTGACCGCCGCCTTGATACAGGGGTTCAGGCCCGGGACGTCGCCGCCGCCGGTCAGGATGGCTACACGCATCGGTTCTCCTTCAGCACAGTTTACGAGTTAGAGGTATTCATGCCGATTCGCCGAACGGAGTCGGTGGAAGGAATCGGGCACTGACCAGATCGGGCGTCATCGGCCGCCGGTGCAGCGTCATCCTAGCACCGGTGCCGAGGCTCGATCCGCGGATGGGGCGGAGTAGAGCTCAGAGTTCCTCGCCGTGCCGGGAGACCCCGGGGTCGAGTTCGCCGAGGTCGATGCCCAGCTTCTGCAGCCGGGGTCGCAGGAACACGGGAACGGGATGGGGTTCACCGGCCTTCCGGGCCGCAACCACCGGGCCGTCCTCGTCCCAGACGTGACAGGTGTTGACGATGAGCCGCCAGCTCTCGTCCAGAGCGTGACCCTCGGCCCCGCCGTCGTCCCGGTGGCTCAGCATCGGTTCCGGTTCACCGGCCAGCTTGGCCTCGGCCGAACGCATCGACCAGAAGCACTGCATGGCCACCGGGGCCATGGCCTGCAGCAGGGCCGTGGTATGGGTGCAACCCCGGGGTCCGCCGAACAGCTCCCGCACCCTGTGGGTGAAACCCCGGGCGATGGACAGCCCCACCAGGTTGCCGTAGTGGGCGGTGATGGACGGGCACTCCTCGTTCGGGTGTTGCTCGAAGTGAGTCTCGGCCCCCACGATGGTGAGGTCGGGGAACGAGATCTCCATCGAGAGTTGCATGTGGTGCACGGTCAGCGGCTCTGGGTCGGCCTGGAGGTAGAGGCCCGGAGGCTTCTGATCCCGGATGGCACCCTGAATGAGCAGCAGAGCGGGGCCGAGTCGATAGGCCCGAACCCGGTACTCCCGATCGTGAAGCATCGCCTCGGCCCCAGCCGGCGGTTCGGGCAGGATCGAATCGGTGGCGAACCGAGAATCTGGTACGTCGTCGGTCACGGAAGACAGCCGGCGTGGGCAAGGGCCAGCCGTAGCAGGCGGTCCTGACCCGAGGTCATTTCCGCTCGAACCTCCGGACTGTTGGCCTCCTCCGCGGTGAGCCAGGCGATATCGAGGGTGATCTGGGACGGTTCGCAGATGCCCTCCACCGGCACCACGTAGACCAGGCTGACCGCATGTTGGCGGGGGTCGGTGAAGCCAGAGACCTCCGAGTCGGGGAAGTATTCGATGACGGTGGCCGGGGTCGGGGCCACCGGGATGCGGGGCAGGGCCAACGAGCCCAGATCCTTTTCGATATTGCGGATCAGAGCGTCGCGCAGTCGTTCCCGGAACAGGACCCGGCCGCTCACCACCGAGCGGCTGATGGTGCCGTCGGGCATGGCCCGCAGCAGAAGGCCGACGTGGGTGATCACCCCGTGGTCGTCGACTCGCACCGGGACGGCCTCGACGTACACGATGGGCATGCGCGACCGGACCGTCTCGATGTCTTCGTCGCTGAGCCAACCCTGCTGAGTTTCGGTTTGATCGGGCACGAACTTCCCCTCTTCTCCTGCCGCCCGCGGAACGGTTCTGGTTCCATTGCGGTCCGGCATCCGGAACAACCCCACGATCCCTGGGCCTCAAGACTAACGAGGTCCCGACCGGTGCGTACAGTCCGGACCCCCCGCTCACGCCGTCATCTGTCGCCTTCAATGGGGAACGCGGCGGCCGATGCAGGTCGATGGGTGCCGACCGGTATCATGCGGGCGGCGATTGGGAGCGCTTCCACGAACGCCATGCTCGACCTCATGACCCCGTCTCACGTCGCATCTTTTCTCTATGTCGGCTGCTACACCAACGAGTCTGCCGCCGGTATCGGCGTCTACGACTCGTCGGATCCCGACGGGCGCCTTGTCCAACTCGGGGTGGTCGATGGGGTCGAGCAGGCCTCGTTTCTGGCCGCCCATCCCAGCCGACGGGTGCTCTATGCGGTCAGCGAGACGAGGTTGTTCGACGGGATGCCGGGCGGCGGCTTGGTGTCGTTCCGGATCGATCCCATGGACGGCTCGCTCAGTCCCCTCGATCGGGTATCGAGTCAGGGCGACGCCCCGTGTCATGTGAGCGTCGATCCCACCGGCCGATTTCTCTATGTGGCCAACTACCTGTCGGGCACCATCGCCGCCTTCGGTCTCGACCCCCAAGGCCGGGTCGGCGAAGTGCTCGCCGTGCACCGTCACCGTGGCTCGGGACCGAATCCTCACCGGCAAAAGGGCCCCCATGCCCATTGCATGATCCCCGGACCGGACGGAGCCTCGGTCTATGCCACCGATCTGGGGATCGATCGTGTCATCCATTACCGGCACACCGAGCCCGACCGGACCGATGGTGGGGGATTCGAGGCCCGGGGGGAGCTGGTGCTGGAGCCGGGATCCGGGCCCCGGCATCTCGCCTTCCACCCCCACCACCCTGTTGCCTTCCTGATCTGCGAGTTGAGTTCGACAATCGTGACCCTGGCCGCCGACACCACCACCGGCGAGCTGGAAATCGTGGGTTCCCGCTCCACCCTGCCCGACGGGTTCAACGGCTCGTCCATCGGGGCCGAGATTCGAGTCGACCAACGGGGCCACCGGGTCTACGCGTCCAACCGGGGCCACGACAGCGTCGCCGTCTTCGCCTTCACCGGTCCCTGCGAACCGCTCGAGCCGCTGGGCCTGATTGACAGCGGCGGCCGCACGCCGAGGAACTTCGCCCTCCATCCCGCGGGTCGGGCCATGCTGGTGGCCAATCAGGACAGCAACTCGATCGTGCGGTTCGAGCTCGACCCCCGAACCGGGATGCCACGGCCGACCGGCACGGCCATCGAGCTTTCCCAGCCGGTCTGTCTGACCTTCGTGCCGGTGGCCCGGTGACCGCCATGGCCGCCGGCCCCGGCCCGAAGGTGCTGGTGACGGGAGCTGCCGGCCGGCTCGGTCGGGTGGCGGCCGGGCTGCTTCACCGTGAAGGTTACGACCTCGTGGCCACCGATCTTGTGATGCCCGACTCGACCGTCTCCGGAGCCGACGACCAGCCGCCGTACCGGTTCGATCAGGCCGATCTACGGGACCACGAGGCGGCCCGGCAGGTGCTCGACGGCATCGACGTGGTGGTCCACATCGCCAATCACCCCGGTCTGGGAGTGACCCCTCCCCAGGTGGTGTTCAACGAGAACGTCGCCGTCAATGAGAATGTCTTCCAGGGCGCAGCGGAGCAGGGGGTGGGGCGGATCATCTTCGCCAGCACCGTCCAGCTCGTTGGATCCCGCATCGACGATCGCACCGTGATCAACGAACCGTCCACCCCCGACTATCCCCTGAACGGGACCACGACGCCCGATCCGTCCAATGTCTATGCCCTCAGCAAGACGGTGAGCGAGGTCATGCTCCGCTACTACGCCGACCGGTGCGGGATCGACTGCGTGGCCCTTCGCCTGCCGATGCTGCACTATCACGAGGAGAGGGTGATCGTGGCGACAGGACGGGAACAGCAGAGCGACATCATCGAGGGATTCAGCGGTCTCAGCTACGCCGATGCCGCCGCACTCGTGCTCGCCGTCATCCGCTCCGATCTGCCCGGCTACCGGGTCTATGCGCCGGGGACGAGTCATCGGCACCGGGACCTGACCGTGCCTGAGTTGGTACGGGCCTTCTACCCCGGTGTTCCGGCCGACATCCCCGACCTGATCGACGGCTCCACCATCACCGAGGAAACCGGATGGCGGCCCGGCGACGACTACCACCGACCGGCCGGGGGTAGGCCCGCCCCGCCCCCGCCCGGTTGAACCCCACCGATCCGACAACAGAACCTCAGCGGAGATTCGGAGGACTCGAGCCATGGCACGACCGACCACCATCGACGACATCCAGGTCATCCTCACCCAACCGGGATCGGTGCGACTGGCCGTGGTCAAGGTGATGACCTCCGAGCCCGGGCTCTACGGGGTCGGGTGCGCCACCTTCACCCAGCGCGTCCACGCCGTCGTCGCTGCGCTGGAGCGGCATCTCAAACCGTTCCTGCTGGGACGGGATGTCTCCCGCATCGAGGAGATCTGGCAGATGTCGATGGTGCACGGCTACTGGCGCAACGGTCCCGTGCTCAACAATGCCATCTCCGGGGTGGACCAAGCCCTGTGGGACATCAAGGGCAAGCAGGCCGGTATGCCGGTCCATGACCTGCTGGGGGGCAAGGTTCGGGAGGGGGCCCATGTCTATGTTCACGCCGCAGGGGTGAACTCGGTCGAGGTGGCCGATCGGGCAAGGGAGTTCGTGGCCGACGGCTACCGGTTCGTGCGCATTCAGCAGGGGTTCTACGGCGGGACCGGCGGTGCCGTACCTCGACCGGAGGGAGCGGCCGACGGTGCCTACTTCGACCCCGCCGCCTACCGACGGGAGACACTGGCCATGATGGAGCATGTTCGCAGCGAGGTCGGGCCCGAGGTGGAGCTGTTGCACGATGTGCACGAACGGCTGGCCCCGGTCGACGCTGTGGCCTTTGCCAAGGACGTCGAACCTTTCCGGCTGTTCTTCCTCGAGGACCTGCTGGCCCCCGAGGACCTGGCCTGGTTTGAACGGGTTCGGGCCCAATGCACCACGCCGCTGGCCATGGGTGAGCTGTTCAACCACCCTCTGGAGTGGCGGACCGTGACCGAGCGTCGGCTGGTTGATTTCCTTCGCATGCACGTCAGCCAGATGGGCGGCATCACGCCGGCCCGCAAGGTGGCCGACATGGCCCACGGCTACGGGCTTCGCACCGCCTGGCACGGCCCGGCCGACACCTCGCCGGTGGGTCATGCCGCCAACCTTCATCTCGATCTGTGGTCACCGGCGTTCGGGGTCCAGGAGTGGTACCGGCCGTCGGAATTGGACTACGAGATGTTCCCCGGCCTGCCCGAGGTCCGTCACGGCTATCTCTACGGCAACGACCGGCCCGGCCTCGGCATCGACATCGACGAAACGCTGGCGGCCAAGCATCCGGTGCGAGACGAGGTGGAACAGTGGACCCAGGCCCGGCTGCCCGACGGCTCCCCGGCTCGGCCATGAGCGCCGACGACGGTGCCGATGTCCTCGGCGTCATCGGCGAGCTGCGGCTGGTCCCGGTGGTGACCGTGGACGATGTAGCGGACGTGGTCGTGCTGGCGTCGGCGTTGGCCGAGGGCGGGTTGCCGGTGCTGGAGATCACGCTTCGGACACGGGCGGGGCTGGAGGCCATCGGCCGGGTGGCGAACGAGCTGCCGTCGGTTGTCGTCGGGGCCGGTTCGGTGACCTCGGCCGCCGCTGCGTCGTCGGCCGTCGACGCAGGGGCCCGGTTCATCGTCTCGCCCGGCCTTGACCAGGGAGTGGTCGAAACCGCTCACGACCGGCACCTGCCGGCAATCCCCGGCATCGCCACCGCCACCGAACTCATGCGGGCCATGGCTCTGGACGTGACGGTGGTCAAGGTCTTTCCGGCCGAGGTTGTGGGCGGGCCCGGTCTCATCGAGGCGCTGTCGGCGGTCTGGCCCGGTGTGCGGTTCGTTCCCACCGGTGGGATCTCGCCCGCCAACGCCGCTTCCTACCTGGCGTTGCCATCGGTCATCGCCGTCGGTGGATCGTGGATGGTACCCCGATCGGCGGTTGCCGCCCGGGACTGGCCCTCGATCACCGAGGCGGCCGCTGCCGCCGTGACCCTGGTGTCGGGGAGGGGCGACGATGACTGATGGGTTCGTGGTCCGCCCGGCCGACGAGTGCCGGTTCGATGTCGTCACCCTCGGTGAGATCATGCTCCGCCTCGATCCGGGCGAGCACCGGGTGCGCACGGCCCGCTCGTTCCAGGTCAGCGAGGGCGGTGGTGAGTACAACGTGGGCCGGGCCCTGCGGCGCTGCTTCCAGCAGCGGGTCGCTCATGTCACCGCCATCGGCGACAACGAAATCGGGCGTTTGCTCGAGGATTTGCTGCTCCAGGGAGGGGTGAACCTGGACCATGTGGTGTGGAAGGCGGCCGACGACGTGGGCCGGCGGAACCGGACCCCGCTCAACTTCACCGAGCGGGGATTCGGGGTGCGGGCGCCGCGGGGTGTCTATGACCGGGCCCACTCGGCCTGCGCCTCACTGACACCGGACGAGATCGATTGGGACTATCTCTTCGGTCGCCTTGGGGTTCGCTGGTTCCATACCGGTGGTATTTTCGCCGGACTGTCGGAGTCGACCCTGGAGGTGACCCGGGTGGCCATGGCGGCGGCCCGGCGGCACGGGACGATCGTGTCCTACGACATCAACTACCGCCCGAGTCTGTGGGCTGCCGCCGGCGGCGTCGAGGGTGCTCGGCGTCTGACCGAGGAGTTGGTGGCATCGGTCGATGTACTGTTCGGGGTGGATACCGCAACCTTCGAGGACACGGTCGATCGCCTCCGCTCGGGCCATCCCGATCTGGCGGTCGTGGCCGCCCCCCGCCGGGTGGTCCACTCGGCATCGAGCCATGATTGGGGTGGGGTGGCCTGGTCCCGGGCAAACGGTGTGGTCGATGGCAGGCTCCATCGCAAACTCGCCGTCTTCGATCGTGTCGGTGGCGGCGACGGATTTGCCGCCGGCTTGGTGTTCGGTCTTCTGCGGGGCGACACCGTTCACGACGCCCTCGAGCTGGGAATCGCCCACGGCGCCCTGGTCATGACGACGCCGGGGGACACCTCGTCGATCGACCTGGCCGAGGTTCGACGGTTGGCATCCGACGGTGGGGCGTCGGTCATCCGCTGAAGGACTTGCCCCGAAACTGCGTTAGCCGTAGATTCCACCAAGGATCATGCAGCTAGGTGAGTGTTGTATGACTCCGGCGAAACAAGCAGCTAGGTGGCGTGGTCGTCCAACCGGGCGGGGTCGCGCCAGGAGTGGCACCTAGGGCGTAGGTGCTGTTTCAGAATGCCCGGAGCGTAAGGATGAAGATCTGTGTCCAGGATCGACAATCTGAACAGCGTGTTACGGCGTCTCCAAAGCGGATCTCCCGATGTTGAGGCCGCCGCGCTGATTTCCGACGATGGCTTGATGATCGCCAGTGCACTGCCGCAGGAGATCGATGAGACTCGGGTGGCGGGAATGACCGCAACCTTGCTCAGTCTTGGGGTTCGGGCCGCTGCCGAACTGGGTCGCGGTTCGGTTGAAGACGTGATCGTGCGCGGTGATCACGGGTACGCAGTGATGCTGTCGGCGGGCCGCGGCGTGCTCTTGCTGACCCTGGCCAACGAGAACGCCAAGCTCGGGTTGATCTTCTTCGATATGAGGGAGGCGATTACCGAGGTCAAGCGGATCCTCTGAGACCTGCGACTCGATGCCACGGAGGCGGCAATGCCCATTCACGTGCTAGGTGGGTTCATCGTTCACGAGAAGGACGACCGCTGCGACCAAGTGTCGGGTCCGTTGCCGCACCCGGAGCGACCGACGATCGACAGGCGTGCTCGGGTTACGACAGAACCAGGCAACGGCTCCGACGGCAATGCCGGGTTGGCTGCCGGGGCCGAGTCACGGACGGAACGCGACGACCTCGGCAGGGTCATGTGTTCTCTCCTGACCAGATCTCCGGATGTGGAGGCCGTTGCGCTCATTTCCGTCGACGGCCGGATGATGGCCAGTGCACTACCGCAGGAGATCGATGAGACTCGGGCGGCGGGAATGACGGCAACCTTGGTCAGCCTCGGCGCCCGGGCCGCTGCCGAACTGGGTCGCGGTTCGGTTGAAGATGTCATCGTCCGCGGTGATCACGGGTATGCAGTGATACTCACGGCGGGCCGAGAGGTCCTGCTGCTCACCTTGGCCAACGGGAACGCCAGGCTCGGGTTGGTCTTCTTCGATATGAGGGAGGCGATCACGGAGGTGAAAAGATCCTTGGTCTCAGCCGATGACATGGGTGTTTCCGATCAAGTCGTCACCGGGCGTTCACCGGCCTAGGCCTGGCTCGCCGGCCTCGAATCCATGGTGACCAATGAGTGGCTCGGAGCGCGTCGGCGGTTTTGCGTCGGAGCTGCATGAGATCCGTCAATCGAAAGTTGGGGAAACCACAATGCCAAATCATGTGCTGTACGAAGATGGTTATCACCGCAACATCATGTTGGAGGACTTCGGATTGGGTGGTTTGGCTGTCCAGGCCAATCAGCATCTGATCATCCACAACAACGAGGGGATGCTGCTCGATCCAGGCGGCCACAAGGTCTACGCCCGGGCGCTGGTGGAGACCACCTCGTTGCTCGGCTCGACTGAGCTTCGTTACCTCTTCCTCTCCCACCAGGATCCGGACATCGTCGCCGCCATCAACGGCTGGTTGATGACGACGGACGCCATAGGGTACGTGTCATCGATGTGGACCCGCTTCGTAGCCCACTTCGGCCTGGACCACCTGGTGGAGGATCGGCTCCGCCCCATCCCCGACGAGGGTATGATTCTAAAGCTCGGCGGACAGGATCTTCTCATCGTCCCCGCCCACTTCCTCCATTCTGCAGGGAACTTCCAGGTCTATGATCCGGTATCGAAGATCCTGTACAGCGGAGACCTCGGCGCCTCGCTGGGAATGGACTACTTCGAAGTCGCTGATTTCGACGAACATGTGCAGTACATGGAGGGCTTCCATCGCCGGTACATGGCGGGCAACAAGGCGATGCGAGCCTGGGCCGCCATGGCTCGTGAACTCGACATCGAAACGATAGCGCCCCAACACGGAGCCCTGTTCAAAGGCCGCCCTATGGTGAATCGGTTCATCGATTGGTGTGCCGAGGTGGAGTGCGGAGTCGATCTGGTCGAGAGCATGTACAAGGTACCCCGGGCGTGATCGGCCGTGGTGAGGCACGGATTGCGGGGGAACACCTGCCGAGGTGGCTGCCCCTGCCTCTGGCCGCCATAGGTATCATCGGGTCGATCGCTGCGGCCCAGATGGCGGTTGGGGCCCTCGACGACGGCTCGGACGCCGATAGGTCGTCGCCGGCAGGGCCGGCGGCGGTCTCGGAGGATGCCGACGCCACATCATCGTCAGCCGATGCTTCCTCGCCGGTCGAAGCCGACAACGCCGTGACCGAGCAGTCGGCCCGTTCCACAGCGAGTGAAGCGCCGGCCGAGAGCGGATCAACGGAAGCCGGTGGGTCGGCGGACAGTCGCTCGGGGGAAAGCGCAGGGTCAGGTGAGGATGGATCGGGTGCGGCGGAAGACTGCCCACCATTGTTCGAGGTGCTGTTCCCGCTCGGTCGGGCCGACGTGGCGATCGACCTCGAGGCCCAGGCTCAAGGGCTCGCCGCCTGGATGGCCGCCCACCCCGAAGCCGAACTCCTGGTCGATGGCCACGCCGACGCTGCTGGATCTGAACAGGCCAACCTCGAGCTCAGCTTTCGCCGAGCTGAGGCTGTCGCCGCTCTGGTTGTCAGAAGTGGTGCGGCGGCGTACCGAGTCAAACCACGAGGCTTCGGCGAATACCAGCCGATCGTCGGTGAACCGCTCGACTCCGAGCGAAATCGGCGGGTGACGATGCAGGTCCAGGGGCGCGAGAACTGTTCGATCGAGGGCCCCGATGATGACCCCGAATCTTGACAAGGAAGCGATTGGATGACGACTACCCTTCTGGCCATATTCATCGGGCTGGGCGCAGCTCTGTTGCTGCTCGCTGCCGGCTACCTGGTCGGCATTGGTCGCGGTCGCTCGGCTCGTGACGCCATCCGCCGCCAGCTGGAGGAACGCGACCGGCGTGACAAGCAAGCAGACGGCACGTTGCAGGGAGCCGTTCGCGAACTGCTTGGACCACTGGTAAGACGAGAGCAAGTGGGTTACGAGCTTGCCCACCTCGAGCTGGGAACCGGGCAGCGAGGTGAGCTGCCTCGGCTTCTTGACGACATCGCCCGTACCGGCGGTTTCTCAGCCGTTGTTCTGAGTGACCAGGACGGGCTTCCACTCGCCGCCAGCCGAGGGGCCGAGGACCTGGACCGGCTGGCTGGACACTGCTCCCTGGTCATGGTGATTGCCGACCGGCTGTCGCGCGACAGCGGCCCGTCACCGTTGGCCATCGCGGTCCACGACGAGTCCAACCAGCAACTACTCAGCCGGTTGTTCGATGTCGCCGGCCAGGCACTGCTGTTGACCGCGGTGGCCGGTGGTACCCATCTGGCGCCGACGGCACTCGATCCGGCACTGGCCAAGCTGGAGGCCGTGCTGGCCCAGGTCGAACCGGCTGGACCAACTCGAATGCAGGTCTGAAGCCGCATCGGGCAACCTTTGCGGCTTCCCGCCGGCCGGCCGCAATCATGGTTGTGTCCTCGTCGTCGCCATGAAGTTGATCTCTCGTCGAGAGGTACCCCCGTCGTCTGCGCCCCGTTGGCCCGGTGCAAGCGTCAAGCCTGTTGGTCGAGGCTGGTCGGGCAGCAGCGTCAAGGTTTTGCTTCGCCTGCATCCACGCTCGACGCCCTGATCGTAGGAAGAACAGAGCTTGAGTGTGTATGACTCAAAAACTTGACACTCTTGCACTCAAGTATGTAGGATTTACGACGAAAGTCTGATTTACTACAGATCAGATACGATCTCGCCGGCTGGGGCGACCGCAGCCTCCTCCCCCTGGGCCCCGGCGCCCCGGCCGGCCTGAAACAGCCCTCCCCATCAGACACAGGAGTTTGATTCAACATGGCAAAAGCCGTAGGCATCGACCTTGGAACCACCAACTCAGTGGTGGCCGTGCTGGAAGCCGGCGACCCGGTCGTCATCCCCAATGCGGAAGGGTCACGGACGACGCCGTCGGTCGTTGCCTTTGCCAAAGGCGGTGGCGAGGTCATGGTCGGCGAAGTGGCCAAGCGACAGGCCATCACCAACCCCGACCGCACCATCCGTTCCGTCAAGCGGCACATGGGCTCCAAGTGGTCCACCGAAATCGACGGCAAGGGCTACACCGCCCAGGAGATCTCGGCCCGCACTCTCATGAAGTTGAAGCGTGACGCCGAGTCGTACCTGGGTGAGACGGTGAGCGACGCGGTGATCACCGTTCCCGCCTACTTCGACGACGCCCAGCGCACCGCCACCAAGGAGGCCGGTACCATCGCCGGTCTCAACGTGCTGCGCATCATCAACGAGCCCACCGCCGCCGCCCTGGCCTACGGGCTGGACAAGAGCAACGACTCGGACCAGACCATTCTGGTCTTCGACCTCGGCGGTGGTACTTTCGACGTCTCCATCCTCGAGATCGGCGACGGTGTGTTCGAGGTCAAGTCGACCTCCGGTGACACCGAACTCGGTGGGGACGACTGGGACCAGGCCGTCATCGACTGGATGGTGACCGAGTTCAAGAACTCGAACGGCGTCGATCTCAGCACCGACAAGATGGCGGCCCAGCGACTCAAGGAAGCGGCCGAGAAGGCCAAGATCGAGCTGTCGCAGGTGACCTCCACCAATATCAACCTGCCGTTCGTCACCGCCACCGCCGAAGGCCCTCTGCACCTCGACCTGAACCTGACCCGGGCCAAGTTCGAGGAGATGACCTCCGATCTCCTCAAGCGGGTCAAGGGTCCGGTCGAGCAGGCCCTGTCCGACGCCGGTATGAAGCAGGCCGACATCGACCATGTGATTCTGGTCGGTGGTTCCACCCGCATGCCGGCAGTGTCGAAGCTGGTCGAGGACATGGCCGGCAGGGAGGCCAACAAGTCGGTCAATCCCGACGAGGTGGTGGCCATCGGTGCCGCCATCCAGGCCGGTGTGCTCAAGGGCGACGTCAAGGATGTGTTGCTTCTCGACGTGACCCCGCTCTCGCTCGGTATCGAGACCAAGGGTCAGGTCATGCACAAGCTCATCGAGCGCAACACCACCATCCCCACCCGCAAGAGCGAGGTGTTCTCCACTGCCGAGGACAACCAGCCATCGGTGCAGATCCACGTGCTCCAGGGTGAGCGGGACATGGCCATGTACAACAAGACGCTGGGCAAGTTCGAGCTGGTCGACCTGCCGCCGGCTCCCCGAGGGGTGCCCCAGATCGAGGTCACGTTCGACATCGATGCCAACGGCATCGTCCACGTCTCGGCCAAGGACCGCGCCACCAACAAAGAGCAGTCCATCACGATCACCGGTCAGTCCAACCTTGCCGAAGACGAGATCAACCAGATGGTCAAGGACGCCGAGGCCCACGCCGAGGAGGACCGCAAGCGCCGGGAGGAGGCCGAGATCCGTAACAGTGCCGACTCGCTGGTCTACCAGACCGAAAAACTGCTGGCCGATCAGGGTGACAAGATCCCGGGCGGTGAGAAGACTGAGGTCGAAGACGCAATGGCCGAGGTACGCAAGGCCCTCGACGGTGATGACGTGGAGGCCATCAAGGATTCCACCGAGAAGCTGGTCAAGGCCAGCCAGACCGTGTCGACCAAACTCTACGAGCAGGCCTCGGCCGCCGCCGACGGTGGACCGTCTGCCGGTGGCACCGATGTGCCCGACGATGAAGACGTGGTCGACGCCGAGATCGTCGACGACGACGGAGAAGAGGCGTGAGTCGAGCCCGTATCGATCACGACACAAGTCAGCCCCCGGCCGCCGAAGGTACCGCAACCTCCGAGGCCGGGGCCGACGGCCCCAGGTCGACCGAGTCGTCCTCGACAGACCCCGGAGCCGACGCCGCCTTCGTAGCCGACGCCGCCTCCGTCGATACGCCGCTCGAGGCGGAGTGTGTCGAGCCCGACGAGTCCACTCCGGCCGACGTCGACGGAACAGTCGACGCCGAGGTGTCAGTGGAAGCCCTGGTCGGTGACCTGGAGCGGGTGACCGCCGAGCGGGACCAGTATCTCGACACGTCGCGGCGGATTCAGGCCGAGTTCGAGAATTACCGAAAGCAGGTTGGCAAGCGGGAGACCGAAGCTCGCGAACGGGCCAACGACGGTCTGGTCCAGGAGTTGCTGCCGGTACTCGACGCCTTCGACGCCGCACTGGCCAGTGGGGTCGAGTCGGTGTCGCCCATGCGTCGAACGATGCTCGATGCTCTGGCCAAGCACGGTCTGGAGCGCATCGACCCGGTCGGTTCCGAGGAGGGTGACGAACCGTTTGATCCCAATCTCCACGAGGCCGTCGTCCACGCTGAGGGCGAGAGCGGCCAGGCCGGACCGGTCGTAGCCGACGTCATGCGCGCCGGGTACGTCTGGAAGGGTCGAGTTGTTCGTCCGGCCATGGTCAGCGTCCGTGGCTGATTCAAGTGGCTGAATGCAAGTGAGTCGCCATGTCGCAGCATGATTGGCTGGAGAAAGACTTCTACAAGATCCTGGGTGTCTCCGAAGATGCCGAGGACAAGGAGATCACCAAGGCTTACCGAAAGCTGGCCCGCAAATACCACCCCGACGCCAATCCCGACGACAAGACTGCTGAAGACAAGTTCAAAGAGGTCTCCGAGGCCTACGACGTACTGTCCGACAATGAACGCCGTCGGGAGTACGACGAGATCCGCAAGTACGGACCGGCTGCCGGCATGTTCGGCGGTGGGTTCGGCGGTGGAGCCCGTGGCGGCGGCCCCCAAGGTGGCGGTTTCGGGTTCGACACCTCCAATCTGTCCGACATTCTCGGTGACCTGTTCGGGGCCGGTCGTCGGTCCGCCCCCGGTGCCGGTCCCCGCCGGGGTGACGATCTCGAAGCGGAACTCAACCTGAGTTTCGACGATGCAGTCAACGGTGTGACCACCTCGGTTCACCTCACCTCCGATGCCGCCTGCTCCACCTGCTCGGGCAGCGGAGCCGCCCCGGGCAGCCGGCCCGAGGTGTGCTCCCAATGTCACGGGCGCGGTGTGCTCGATGACGATCAGGGCTTCTTCTCTCTCAGCCAGCCGTGCCCACGCTGCCAGGGTCGGGGTCGGGTCGTGACCAATCCCTGCTCCACGTGCCGTGGCAGCGGTATCGATCGCAAGCCCCGCCAGGTCAAAGTCCGTATCCCTCCCGGGGTCAAGGACGGCCAGCGCATACGATTGAAGGGCCGTGGCGCCCCCGGTCGCAACGGTGGTCCAGCCGGAGATCTCTACGTGATCGTGAAGGTAGGAGCCCATTCCGTGTTCGGTCGTTCAGGAAACAACCTCACCATCGACGTGCCCATCACGTTCGCCGAGGCCGCCCTCGGCGCCAAGGTGAAGGTGCCGACCCTCGATGGCGCGACCGTGACGCTGAAGATCCCGCCGGCCACCCCGACGGGAAAGACCTTTCGAGTTCGGGGCCGCGGCGTGTCGACAAAGAAGGGCGCCGGTGATCTCTTGGTGACCGTGGTGGTCGACGTTCCCACCGACTTGACCGACGAGCAGCGAGCGGCGGTGGAGGCCCTGGCCGCCGCCATGCCCAAGTCCCCCCGTGACCGCCTCACCGGGGCCGCCAGCTAGGTGGGCCCCAATCGGCCGACGAACCGGAAAGGAGGTAGCAGCGTGGCCACAGACGAAACCCGACGATCGACCCGAGCCGTCTACGTGATCTCGGTTGCCGCCGATCTGGCCGGTTGTCATCCCCAGACCCTGCGCATCTACGAACGCAAGGGACTGGTGGCTCCGGCACGAACCGGGGGCGGCAGCCGTCGCTACAGCGACGACGACATCGCCCTGCTCCGTCGCATTCAGGAGTTGACCGATGAGGGCCTCAACCTGGCCGGGGTGAAGCGGGTCATGGAGCTTGAAGCGGAGGTGGCCGAGCTGGAGATCCGGATCGAGCGGCTCAAGGCCGAGGCGGAGGAGGCGGTGGCCGACGCCCACCGCCAATATCGGCGGGAAATCGTGCCGGTCAGTCAGAGCGTCACGCTTTATCAACGCCGGCGTCGGGGCTGAGTCGGCCGTCCCCGGCGGGCCGAGTGGTTCTCCACGGGCTGGTTCCCATCGCCGCCCTCGCCATGCCGTTCAAACCATGGTCGCATTACGCTCACCAAAGTTGATAGCGCTCTTGTCAACTTTGAAAGAACTAGGTAGAATGGGAGTATTATGGCTGTCGATCCGAAGAAGTGGACCATCAAAACCAACGAGGCCGTGGCCGCCGCCGTCGAGCGGGCCGGGTCCGATTCCAATCCCGAGGTCACGCCCGACCACGTGCTCTCGGCGTTGTTGAGCCAGCCCGAAGGGGTGGTCCTTCCCCTCCTGACCAAGGTCGAGCGGCCGGTTGCCACCCTGCGAAACGAGACCGAGGAGGCGCTGGCCAAACTGCCCAGGGCCTACGGTTCCGAGCCCCGACTGTCCCGTCAGACCAACCGTGTCCTGGCCGAGGCCGACTCGGTCCGGGCCGAGCTGGGCGACGAGTACGTGTCGACCGAACATCTGCTGTTGGCACTGGCCAACCCGGACATGGGTGGCGCCACGGCGGCCCGCCTCAATCTCACCCGTGAGCAATTGCTGGAGGCTCTCCAGCAGGTTCGGGGCTCCCATCGGGTCACCAGCCAGAATCCCGAGGACCAGTTTCAGGCTCTGGAGAAGTACGGGCGCGACCTTACCGAGGAGGCCCGGGCCGGCAAGCTCGATCCCGTGATCGGGCGTGATGACGAAATCCGTCGCGTCATTCAGGTGTTGAGCCGGCGAACCAAGAACAACCCGGTGCTCATCGGTGAGCCCGGTGTGGGCAAGACCGCCATCGTCGAGGGTCTGGCCCAGCGGGTGGTGGAGGGTGACGTGCCCGAGTCGCTGCGCAACCGGCGGGTCATCGCCCTCGACATCTCGGCCATGCTGGCCGGGGCCAAGTTTCGCGGTGAGTTCGAGGAGCGGCTCAAGGCCGTCCTCAAGGAGATCACCGACGCCGAAGGTGAGGTCATCACCTTCATCGACGAGATGCATACCATCGTCGGAGCCGGGGCCGGAGGCGAATCGGCCATGGACGCCTCCAACATGATCAAACCCATGCTGGCCCGGGGCGAACTTCGTATGGTCGGGGCCACCACGCTGGACGAATACCGCAAGTACGTGGAGAAGGACGCTGCCCTCGAGCGTCGGTTCCAGCAGGTGTTCGTGGGCGAGCCCTCGGTGGAGGACTCCATTGCCATTCTCCGTGGCCTCAAGGAGCGGTACGAGGTCCACCACGGTGTCCGTATCCAGGACTCGGCCATTGTGGCCGCGGCCACACTGTCCGATCGCTACGTCACCGGGCGTTTCCTGCCTGACAAGGCCATCGACCTGATGGACGAGGCCGCGTCCAAGCTCCGGATCGAAATCGACTCGCTGCCGACCGAGATCGACGTGGTCGAGCGTCGCATCCGCCAGCTGGAGATGGAACAGGTGGCGCTGGCCAAGGAAACCGACCAGGTCTCCAAGGAACGGTCGGCCGAATTGGACGCCGAACTCGCCGATCTGCGCGAGGACGTGGACGGCATGCGGGCCCACTGGCAGAACGAGAAGGACGCCATCGAGAAGATCCGAGGCCTCAAGGAGGAGGCTGATACCCTGCAGCGTCAGTTGGAGCGGGAAATGGATCTGGAGAAGGCGGCCGAAATCCGCTACGGCCTGCTGCCGGCGGTGGAGCGTCGTATCGACGAGGCGTCGGCCAAGCTGGCCGAGCTGCAGGCCGAGACCACCATGCTCAAGGAGGAGGTCGACGAGGAGGACATCGCCGAGGTCGTCAGCCGCTGGACCGGCATTCCGGTCAGCCGATTGATGGAGGGCGAGGCCCGTAAGCTGCTGCGGCTCGAGGACGAGCTGCACAAGAGGGTCATCGGCCAGGACGAGGCGGTGGCCGCCGTGGCCGGCGCCATCCGCCGTAGCCGGGCCGGCCTGTCCGACAAGAACCGCCCCATCGGCTCGTTCCTGTTCCTCGGCCCCACCGGTGTGGGCAAGACCGAGCTGGCTCGCACCCTGGCCGACTTCCTGTTCGACGACGAGCGGGCCATGATCCGCCTCGACATGTCGGAGTACATGGAGAAGCACACGGTGAGCAGGCTGATCGGTGCCCCTCCGGGCTACGTGGGCTATGACCAGGGTGGTCAGTTGACCGAGGCGATTCGCCGTCGGCCCTATGCCGTGGTGCTGCTGGACGAGGTGGAGAAGGCCCACCCCGATGTGTTCAACGTGTTGCTGCAGCTGATGGATGACGGCCGGCTCACCGACGGTCAGGGTCGCACCGTGGACTTCACCAACGTGGTGTTGATCATGACCTCGAACCTGCCCGGCGACCCCAAGGACTTCTTCCGGCCGGAGTTCATCAACCGGGTGGATGACATCGTGCGGTTCAGCTCGCTCACCGAGGACGACCTGGTCAAGATCGTCGACATTCAGCTCGACCGGCTGGCCCGACGGCTGGTCGACCGGCGCATCATCCTCGACGTCTCCGATTCGGCCCGTGCGCTGTTGGCCCGACTCGGTTTCGATCCCGCCTTCGGTGCCCGCCCGCTCAAGCGTACGGTGCAGAAGGAGATCGCCGATCGGCTGGCGTTGATGATCCTCGACGGCGAGATCGACGACGGGGACAAGGTCCAGATCGACACAGTGGGCGACGGCGAGCACGCCGAGTTCACGTTCACGATTGTTTGAGGTCGCCTGCCGCCACCGGCTTCCGGCCGTGCCAGGGTCCCGAGGTACTGCTCGGGACCTTGGACTCTGTCGGCGCAGCGCGACCGGCGGGCATTCTGCCATCATGGCTGACGTTCCGTACCGGCCACTCCGACAGTCAGCGGCGACGACCCCGACGGTAGAGCGACGTTGCGACCCTCGAACTTGGGCTTCCTGCCGATGCAGGGGCAAGCTTAGATCATGAGCAAACCAACTGCCGAGGAGCGTCTACGGGATCGGGTCCGGAAGGAGCTGGCCTGGGATGTGCTGCTCGACGACTCCAGGGTCGATGTCGAGGTCGTCAATGGAGTGGTCACCCTCATCGGCTCCGTCGGCAGCTACGCCGAGAAGAAGGAGGCCGAGTCGGCGGCACAGTCGGTCGACGGGGTCCATGATCTGATAAGCGCCATCGAGGTCAAGCCCCGGGCCGAGCTTCACCCGTCCGATGACGAACTCAAGGCCATCGTGAAGCAGGTTCTCCAGTGGGACGCCGTGGTACCGGAGCGACAGCTGACCGTCTCTGTCGTCGACGGAATGGTCGCCTTGACGGGAACATGCACCACTGTCGCCCAGGCCCAGGAGGCGGTACGGGCCATCACCCACCTGGGCGGTGTTCGCGGTGTGGTCAACCGCATCGATATCATCCCGCCGCTGCTCTCACCGGCCGAGGTGCGCAAGGTGATCGTGGACGCGCTCAGCCGGCGGGCAGAACACCTGGCCGCCGGTATCGATGTGACCGTGGACGGTTCCGTCGTGACCCTCAGTGGCACCGTCTCATCGGCTATGCAGAGGCGGGCGGTGGTGGGGGCGGTCGGCCATGCCCCGGGAATCACCGAGGTACGCGACAACCTGCGCGTCGAGTTCGGGGACTGAGCCGGCGGTCGTGTCGCCAATGGCAGCGAGGTCACCGCTTCGGTTGTTTGCGTTTCTCCGACCAGAAGCCGACTCCGCCCCCAACTGCGGCGGACACGACGACAAGCCAGACAGTCGAACGTCCACTGACAACGAATAGTCCGGCTCCGATCAGCGCGCCGACCATCACGCCGACGCGCAGGCCGTTGGCCGGGTCCCATGGTTGTCGCCCCTCACGCCGTGCATCGTGGTTCATGTTGGGAACCTAGTCGGCGTCGCCGCCCTGGGCCTCAACGAACGGCCGGTGCGGTCGATGGGCTCCTGAGATGTCTCTTTCGACTGCCCCTGCTCGCGACGCCGATCGGTTCGTCGTGAACACGGTGCAGCGGACCGTGCTCGTCGTCGGCGAGGACGACAAGAGGCGAGAACAGGTGGCCAGGGCGGTCGAAGCCGGTGGTTGGCAGGCGTTGGCACTATCCAGTGCTTCCGAGGCGCTCGGCCTCCTCGAATCGGCCATGCCCAGCCTCGTGGTGCTGGCCGTGACGAGGCCTGACGGTCCCGAGTTCAAGGTTCTCGACGAGCTGCGGGCTCACCCCGACGGCGAGCGGGTACCGGCCGTCGTCATGCTTCGGCGCCGAGAACGAGGCATGGTGCTCGAGGCGTTCGGTCGCCGAGCCGACGACGTCATCACCGGCCGCCCGTCGCGGGACGAGCTCATTGCCCGACTGGCGGTACGGATGGATCGTCCACCCCTGCCCCGGTCGGAGTTGGTCAAGGACCCGGTCACGGGCTCTCTGACGTCCGAGGCCCTGGAGCGACAGGTCGATCTGGAACTGGAGCGGGTCGGTCGAGGCGGCCGAACCGGCACACTGGCCTACCTCGCCCTCGATGAGTTGCCGGCCCTCCAGGCCCGTTTGGGGTCACGGGCTCGCGACGAGCTGCTGGCCCAGTTGGTCCGCCTCATCGAAGCCGACGGTCGACAGCTCGACCACATCGGTTTTGCCCGCGGCGTGCTCGTGCTGCTGCTGCCGGGAACACCGGCCAAGGGTGCTCAAATCCGACTCGAACGGCTTTCGAGGCTCGTCCATCGGCACGAGTTCTCCGTGGCCGGAGCGCCGGTCCATCTCACCCCGCTCATCGGTCACGCCCAACTCGAGCCCGGACTGACTCGTCCGGAGCTGGAGGACCGGGCGTGGACGGCAATGTCGTACGAGGCGGAGCAACTCGATCTCCACCCGACCCGATGGCAGGCCGGCATGTCCCGGAAGCCCGGCGAGTTCGGGCCGGTGCGGCAGACGATCGAGCGGTTTCGAACTCCACTGCAAGTCGGCTTCCAGCAGCTGGTCTGCCTCCTGGTGCCGTTCAGCACCTACGCCATGCTCGACGCGGTCGGGCTGGACATCACCGGACCCGTCTATCTGCTCCTCGTGGTGGCCCTGGCCTTCACCGCCGGGCTCATCTGGATGGAGTGCCTGGCCGCCCGAGATCGCCCCGAGCCGCCCCCATTGCCACCGGGCCCTCCGCCCAAGGCCTCGGCCATCATCGCCGCCTATCTGCCCAACGAGGCCGAGACGGTTGTGGAAACGGTCGAATCGTTCCTGGCCACCGACTACCCCGACCTCCAGATCATCCTGGCCTACAATACCCCCCGGCCGATGGCGGTCGAGCGCGAGTTGCGGGCCATCGCCGAGCGCGATCCACGGTTCGAACCGCTCCGGGTCGAGGGTTCGGTCAGCAAGGCTCAGAACGTCAACGCCGCGGTCACACGGGTTCGGGGCGAGTTCGTCGGCATGTTCGACGCCGACCACCATCCTCGACCGGGCTCGTTCCATCGGGCCTGGCAATGGCTGGCGAGCGGCGTTGATGTCGTTCAGGGCCATTGCGTGGTGCGCAACGGCGATCGGAACCGGCTGACCCGGCTGGTGGCCGCCGAGTTCGAGGTCATCTACGCCGTCTCCCACCCGGGTCGAGCTCGTCTGCACGACTTCGGGATCTTCGGCGGTTCCAACGGCTATTGGCGCAGCGAACTGTTGGAGCACACCCGCATGCGGGGCTTCATGCTCACCGAGGACATCGATTCGTCGCTACGGGTCGTGGCCGAGGGAGGCCGAATCGTCTCCGATCCCGGGTTGATCTCCACCGAGCTGGCTCCCGACACCGCCAAGGCGTTGTGGAACCAGCGGTTGCGATGGGCTCAGGGCTGGTCCCAGGTCTCGATGCGCCACCTTCCCCGAATGGTCCGCAGATCACTGAGCGCCCGTCAACGTCTGGGAGCCGCCCATCTCCTCGGTTGGAGGGAGATGTACCCGTGGATATCCCAGCAGGTCGCGCCCCTCTTCGCCTACTGGCTGCTGCGGGGCAACCCGCCCATCAATTGGTTCATTCCCGTATTCGTGATCTCGACCCTCTTCACCCTGTCGGCCGGACCGGCCCAGACGTGGTACGCCTGGCGATTCGCCGACCCCTCCGTCAAACAGCACCGGCGCTGGTTCTGGCTCCATGCCATCGCCGCCGGCTTCGTCTACACCGAGGCCAAGAACGTCGTGGCCCGGACCGCCCATATCAAGGAACTCATGAGGGAACGGAAATGGAAGGTCACACCCCGCTCCGTGGCCGGCGCCGACGCCCATGCCGGCGGGGTGCCCTGAGGTCCACCTCAACTGTCGGGGTCGCCCGCTCAGCCTTCCCGTTGGTCCGCGACCATCCCCAATTCGCTGCGGCCGGGATCGCTCCGGTGGCGGCCCCCAACGGCGACCAGGCCGTCGAGGATCAGGTCGAGGACGAATTCGAAGCTGCTCGAGGTCTCACCGTCGAGGTGCTGTTGGATGTGGGCCACGGTGTGGGCGAAGTGTTCGGGGTCGAGGCGGGCCATGACGTCGCGGGCCACCTGCTCGGGATCGTCGGCGACGGTCGCCTGGCCCGCTGTCATACCCAGCTCCTGCAGGGTGTAGCCGATCACGTGGTTGGTCACGGCATGGAAACCGTGGTGGGCGATGTCGGGAGGCAGGTCGCTGGCGTCCAGCGCCACCAGAAGACGCTCCATCATGGCGAAACGGGCCGGACCGGGGATGTGTCGGAGCCACAGTTCAGCCGCCCAGGGGTGCTTCACCAGCACCGCCCGGGTTGAGACGGCGATGGCTCGTACCGTGTCCATCGGTGATTCGAGGGGCGGGAGGTCGATGTCTCGGGCCACGGTGTCAACCATCAGGCCGCAGAGCTCGTCCTTGTTGCCGACATGGTTGTAGAGAGCCATGACCTTGTAACCGAGCACGTCGGCCAGATTGCGCATGGTGAGCCGGTCGATCCCATCCCGATCGGCAAGCTCGATGGCGGCGGCCACGATCCGTCTCCGGTCGAGCAGACCGCGGGGTTGTCGCTTCGAAGGGCCATTCACACTTGACAGCGTACGTCGTACGTTCTAAGAATACAAGAAGTAGATGTACAACGTACGTTCAGCGGCGGAGCACGCCGACCAGACGATGGAATGAGAAGACCAATGAACCAACGAATCGAACCACGATTAGTTTCCGATCACACAACCCCTGATGATCTCTTCACGATCCCAACGACGATGCCCGCCGTGATCCAGCATCGGTTCGGAACCGCCGACGTGCTGAACGTCGAGGAAACCCTCGTCCCGGCGCCGGGTAGGAACCAGGTGCTGATCCGGGTTGAGGCCGCTTCCCTCAACCCCCTTGACTGGCATTTCGTCAGCGGAACCCCCTACATGATCCGGGGGGTGGCCGGGTTGCGCCGACCCAAGCGCAAGACACCGGGAGCCGATGTGGCCGGCACCGTGGTGGCCGTCGGCGATGACGTCGACCGGCTGGCCCCGGGCGACGTCGTGTTCGGCGAGGTCAAGGGAGGCGCCTGTGCGCCCTATGTCGCCGCCGACACGAAGGGCCTGGTCCCGATGCCGCCATCGGTCTCGATCGAGGCGGCGGCGGCCACCCCGGTGGCCGCCCTCACCGCAGTCCAGGCGTTGCGCACCCACGCCAGGTTGCAGCCCGGCGAGCGGGTGCTCATCAACGGGGCCTCCGGTGGCGTCGGCACCATGGCCGTCCAGATCGCCAAGGCACTGGGCGCCGATGTGACCGGCGTGTGCAGCACCGGCAATATCGACCTCGTCCGCTCCATCGGCGCCGATCGGGTGATCGACTACACCGCCGACGACTTTGCCGAAGGGGGTCCGCACTTCGACGTGATGCTCGACAATGTGGGTAATCGCTCCACGGAGGACTGCTTGAGCGTTCTGAGGCCCGAGGGGCGTTATGTTCAGACCAGCGGACCGAAGGAAAACCGGTGGTTCGGCCCGATGTTGAGCATCGTCGGTCGAGCGCTGCGTTTCCGCCGGGCGTCGCAGTCGTTCCACCAGTTCACCGCCGACCCCAACCAGGAGGACATGGCCTATTTGGCGGAGCTGCTGGAGTCGGGAGCGCTCGTGCCCCAGATCCAGCGAACCATCGATCTCGCCGGTGTGGCTGAAGCGGTGGCCGAGATCAGCGGCGGCCACACCCGGGCCAAGATCGTGGTCAAGCCGACTGTGGACACCTAGACGATTGGCTCCAAGGGCTGGTGGTCGGCTGGTTCGGATTTCGGGTCAATCGGTGGCAGGAAGGGTGTGGTCAGCGAGGGTGTCCAGGCCCAAAATTCATGCCGTTGCCGTTGCCGTTGCCGTTGCCGTTGCCGGGGCCCGGCCCGGGTCTATTCAGTTTTCAAGGCTCAGGTGTGGAGCGGAGTGCTCGCTATCGCCTTGTTCAGGCCACGAGATCGCGCTTCCACTTGTTGTCGGGGTCACAGTTTTGCCGGGCTTGTGCCCGGCAAGCCCGAGTTTGCCTGCGGCAAACATCGTCGGATCCAGCGTTGAGTGGGCGAGTTGCCGCAGCAAACTCGGGTTGGACTTGCGAAGCAAGGCCATACGGTGTCGGGGTCCAGGTACCGCTCCAGGAAGTTCTCCAGGATCTTCTGGCCGATCACGAGGTTGACCAGCGGGGTGGTGGTGGCCGACCCCGGTGCTTCAGCCCCACCCACGATCAGGCCGACCAGGGCTTGACCCCGGCGTCGATTCGGTGTCTCGGCTTTGCCGTCGCCTTCGGATTGTTGGCGGAACAGCAGCTGCATCTCATCGCCGAGTGCGGTGCCGACCGCAGCGGCCGACAGCGGGTCGAGGTGGAACCTGCCATCAATCGACCCGTCGGTGTTGTTGTTCCACGTGCAGGAGGTCTTCTTGACCTGTTCTTGCACCTCGTCAGTATCGGTGTGGTTGATCAACCAGACGGTGAGGCGGTTGGTGAACTCCACATAGTCGTGGTCCCGAGCGGCGGCCACCAGCTCGTGCTGTGAGGCGACGAGGGCGTCTCGCCGGTCGGGTGTGTCCAGCGCCTTCAGCTCTCGCAGGTGCCGAAGGGTTGACACCCCGTCGGCGGCCGCTTGGGCGAAGACCGGGAACTGGTCGAGCCATTGCCCGGTGCGAGCGGTGGCGTGGATTTCCCGGGCCGGGGCCCCGGTTTCGGCGGCCACCACTTGTGAGGCGTTGCGGAACCCGAGCTCGCGCAGCACGCCTGGCGCTTCGGAGGCGGTGTCGGCGGCGGCCAACACCGCAGCCCGTGCCGCGTCGATCCGGGCCGGCAGTTTCTGTAGCCGGCAGGCCCGATTCAGTAGCTCGGCCACAGGAAGGCAGGCGGGGTCGGTTGCCACCATCGCATCGAGAGCGGTCTCCAACGGCGTCAGATCGTCGCTGTGTGGTTCTGGTGACAACCCGCCGTCGGTCATGCTTTCACTCTAGCAAACAGATGTTCGATATACAAGCAGATATAGTCATTATTTGAAGACAAATCTGAACCCAGAGCCCTCCGAAGCCGACACGCAAACCACCACAAACCCTCAACACCAACGAAAACCCTCAACACCAAACGAAAATCCTCAACACCAACGCCCAACCATCCAACCCGGCCCAGCGCGATCCATCACCCTCACGGGATCTCCAACCTGTTGGAGCCAATCGTTTAGTCGAGGAGTCGGATGAAGCAGTACACGCCGGCCAGGATTCCGTAGGCGGGAAACATGCCCCAGACCACAACCCAGTAGAAGACCGTGTTCCGGCGGAAGCCCATGTCCCGGTCCCAGATGAAGATGGGAATGGCCGTGTACCAGAACGGGACCGATGCCATCAGCGCCAGCAGGAACCCCCAGCGTTGCCCGAGCAACATGCCGATGCTCCCGGCGATCTGTAGCGGGGCCCAGAACACGGCGTCGGCCCAGGCATACCCCTGGTTGAAGGCGAAGTAGGCACGCGGGTCGGTGCCGGCGGGGTCGCCGCCGTAGACATTCTCAATGGTCCATTCGCTCCGGGGTCTCACCACTGCCACGAGCTGCAACCCGCCGAGCAGGACCATCAACAGCAGCCCCGCGACCGCCACGACCCATGTTGCCACCGTCACGTCCACAAGGTGCTCCTTCTCGCTTCATGCCGGCCCTGCGTTGCCATCACGACGCTAGTCCGTCGGCCGCGGCGATCGCCGTGACCAGGCCCATCACTCCCCAGATCGTCAAGAACAGGTAGGCCGACTTCACGTTCTCCGGAGTTCCGATCCGGAGTCCGCGCTGCTGCATGGCCCGTCGAGTCAGCAGACCTCGCCCGGCGAAGTACACGTAGATCGCACCGCCGGCCAGTCCGAAGTAGGACCAGGCGTCGCTTCCCGCAATCAGGAGCACACCGGCGACGACGGCGATCCAGAGGGTGAGAGCATCCCACAACGCCTCGGCCCGACCGTCGGCGTAGAACGCAGGCTCCACCGCATCTTCCGGTTCGGTCAGCGCCAGCCGTTCGGCGGTTCGGGGTGAGAACCACGAGATGGCCTGCCCGCCCCATGCCAGCAAGGCCAGGACGACGACGATGATCCCCCAGATGGTGGCCATGTCATGCTCCGTTCAACTGGTCGGCGAGCTGCAACTTCGGATACGAGGGCCGGGGAGCCCTGCGTTGTCTTGGACGTGTGCCGGCAGTCGAGTCGAGAACCAGCAGGCGATAGACCCGCAGTGCATTGTCGACGATCCGGCCGTGGACGTCCTCGCCGGGGACGACACGCTCGTTGATCAGGTTGAGCGTCTCACCGTCGACGTAGGCCAGCACGATGTCGGCGATCACTGCGGCGTCGTCAGGGCCGAGTTCGGAGCCCCACGCCGCCCGGAGGGCCTGTGAGAGCCACCGCTTCATGTCGCTCACCGTGTCGAGAATGTCCGTTGGGATGTCGCCCATCGGCAACCGATCGGAAGCGATGAACCGGTAGAGGCCGGGGTGGGCCTGTGGGAAAGTGGCGAGATTGACCAGGACTCGGCGGAGGTAGTCGTCGGGTTCAAGTGAGTCGTCGAGATCCTTGGTGAGCCAGGCGCCGTAGATCGAAAGTGTCCGTCTGAATGCCGCCCACAGGAGATCCTGGAAGCCGGCGAAGTAGTTGTAGACGTTGGTATGTGCACACCCCATTCGACGAGAAATCTGTCGAAGATTGACGGGGCCGGCGCCGCCTTCCTCGGCAATCAGGTCGAGCGTCGTCTCAACGAACCGATCGGCCATGGCTCCGGTTCGAACTTCCCTTCCCACAGGGCTAGATTACCACTGGTAATTACCACTGGTCAACAAACAGGTGGGGGACGTAGGACCCTGGTCGCCGGTGCCATTCCGTGCGACAAAGAGGGGTAGATGTTCGACAAGGGGGACTCAGTGACCACGATCACCCAGATTCGAAGGTCTCCGGAAACCGTTGACCGATCGCCCGCCATTCCCGCCACCGCCACCTCTCGAATGGTGTACCTCGACCGGCTGAGGATCGGGTTGACCGTGCTCGTGGTGCTCCATCACGTGGCCATGGCCTATGGCGCCGGCGGCCTCGCCTTCTACTATGTTGACCTTCCCGAGGCCATCATCTCTCGAAATCTGTTGGTCTTTGTGCTCTTCAACCAGGCCTGGTTCATGGGGGCGTTCTTTCTTGTTGCCGGATACTTCACTCCTCGCTCGCTGGACCGCAAGGGAACCAAGGGCTTCCTTTCCTCGAGGCTGGTCCGGCTCGGGATTCCGCTGGTGCTGTATGCCGCAGTGCTGAATCCACTGGCCATGACCGGCTGGTTCCACGTCGACGAGCAACTCGGGCCCATGACGTGGGAGACGTTCGACTACCTCGACCATGTGCGAATGGGTCCGACCTGGTTTCTCGCCCTGCTGATGATCTTCAGCGCCGGATACGCCATCTGGCGGCTGGTGGCCCCCCGCCGCTCGGAGACGTCGTCCACCGCATCGGTCCCTGGCGCACTGTGGATCGTGGGCTTCATCCTCGCCCTGGCCGGGACCGAGTACCTCTTGCGCCTGTCGCTGGCCGTCGGTGAGAGCTGGGCCGGCTTCCCCAGCCTGGCCTATCTTCCCCAGTACCTCGCCTTCTTCGCCCTGGGAACGGTGGCCTACCGGCGCGACTGGCTGCGCCGGATTCCGATCACGACCGGCATGCTCGGGCTGGTGGTCGCCGCCGGAGCCTCGGTGCTGCTCTTCCCGCTGGCCTTCAGCGGCGACTGGTTCTCGCTGGAGCTGACCGAGGCTCTCAATTCGGCCATGGGGGGTGGAGGCTGGCAGTCGGCGGTCTATGCCCTGTGGGATGCGGCGCTGGCGGTGGGACTGTCGCTTGGACTCATCGTGGTGCTTCGGGAGACCACCGCCCGTGAGGGGGCGATGGGTCGTTTCCTGACCGTCAACTCCTACGCCACCTACGTGGTCCACATCCCGATCGTGGTCTACACCGCGGTGGTCGTCGCCAACACCGAACTCGCCCATACCGGACGCTTCGCCCTGACCGCCCTGATCGCCGTTCCGCTGTCGTTCCTCGTCGCCGCCGCCGGCCGGGCCATACCCGGGAGCAACTCCAGTTCCTCGGCCCCGCCGAGTTCGAGGTCGGCGAACACCGAACTCGCCATCGAAACCTCCGACCTCACCCGCACCTTCGGCGACGTGGTTGCCGTTGACGGCGTCGACCTGACGATTCGTCGCGGCGAGTTGTTCTCCCTGCTGGGTCCCAACGGTGCCGGCAAGACCACCACCATTCGCATGCTGTGCTGTTTACGGCAACCATCCAAGGGTTCGGCCACGGTGGGGGGATTCGACGTCGCATCGGATCCGATCTCGGTGAAGCGCGTCATCGCCGTCTCGCCCCAGGAAACCGCGGTGGCCGAGCATCTCAACGCCTGGGAGAACCTGCGCCTGATGGCCCGGCTTCACGGGCTCAGCAAGGAGGAGACGCGGCGCCGGTCGGAGGAGCTGCTCGAGATGATGGCGCTCGGCGAGCGAGCCCGTGAGCGGGTCAAGAACTTCTCGGGTGGCATGAAGCGGCGACTCAGCATCGCCATGGCGCTTGTGTCCGATCCCGACGTGCTCTTTCTCGACGAACCCACTCTCGGTCTCGATCCCCAGTCCCGGCGCGGCTTGTGGGAGCACATCGAGAGCCTCAAGGGGCGGATCACCATTGTGCTCACCACCCACTACCTCGAAGAGGCCGATGCCCTGGCCGATCGCATCGCCATCATCGATCGGGGCCGCGTTGTGGCCGAGGGCACGCCCGACGAATTGAGGACTCTCGTTCCCGACGGACAGATGACGGTGATCGAAGCCGATCTCACCGACGAGGCGGTGGACGCCCTGCGCACCAGCTTCGGCTCGGCCCGTCGCCGTGACGGCGGCGTGGAGATCGATGATCCCGATGTGAGCCTCGATGCGGTCGTCGACCTTCTCCGGCCGCTTGGGATCGCCGTACGCGCCACCTACCGGAGTGAGGTCACGCTGGACGACGTCTTCGTTCATCTCACAGGAAGGCAACTCCGGCCATGAAATACGTCGAGCTCGCCAATCGGAATTTCAAGGTGATGTGGCGTGACTGGATCTCCCTCGGGGTGAATGTGGGACTGCCCGTCGCCCTGTTGCTCGTCCTCCAGGCGCTCGAGGGTGTGGACGAGTTCTTCGCCCCGACCTCATTGGCCCCCGGCATCGTGCTGTTCGGTTTCGTCATGCTCACGATGACATCGGCCATGGTCCTGGCTCAGGACCGGGAGAGCAGCCTGTTCGATCGGCTACTGACCACGCCCCTGCGGGCCAATGATTTCGTGATCGCCTATTCGGCACCCTATTTGGCCGTGGCGTTCCTGCAGGCGATCCTGGTGTTCGCCGTCGCCGCCGTTCTCGGGTTGGGTACCGAGGGCAACGTGTTCTGGGTGGTACTGGTCCTGGTGCTGATGGCGATTCTGTACATCGGTCTGGGTATGATGATCGGTGCGTTGGTGCCGTACAAGGTCGTTTCCGGACCATGGACCGTCGCCCTCCTGCTCACCATATTCGGTGGTACGTGGGTCAACTTGGAGGACATCGGTGGGCCGTTCCAGGCCGTGGCCGATGTGTTTCCCTTCGCCCATGGCTTGGAGGCGATTCGAGCGGTGATGATCGAGGGCGCCAAGTTCGGCGACATCTTCGTCGACACGCTATGGGTGCTCGGGTACACGGTGGTTGTCGCCGTCCTGGCCGTCAGCGTGTTCCGCCGGCGGATGGCGGGCTGATGCCGGTCATGGCGGCCAGACCCCTTCTCCGCTCCGTCCCGATCGGGGTCGCCCTCGGATCCGCAGCGTTGCTTGCCGCCGGCTGCGGAATCGAAATCGACGCCGGCGACGGCTTCGACGCCGGCGACACCGTCACCGAGTCGTTCATCGTTGACGACTTCGACGAACTCGAGATCAGCGGCGCCTTCGACGTGACCGTTTCCCTGGGGGACGAGCCCAGTGTGGAGATCAAGATCGGCGAGAAACTTGTCGACGACCTCCGGGTCGACCAGGACGGGGACCGGGTGTCGATCGGGCTCGACGCCGGCTGGTTGACCATCAATCCTGATCTGGAGGCCAGCATCACCACCAACGGTCTGTCCCGGCTCGGCCTCGACGGGGCGGTTCGGGCCGACGTCCGTGACCTCGACGCCGACCGTCTGGAGCTGGACCTCAACGGTGCCTCCCGGGTCGAAGGTGACGGCACGGTGGGCGAGCTGACGATCGAAGCCAACGGTGCATCCAGGATCGACTTCGCGGACGTCGCCATCGACCGCGTCGAGCTGGAGGCCAACGGTGCCTCTCAACTCGACCTGACCGGCGCCGCCGAGGTCGGCGGTGAACTCAACGGGGCATCGACGTTGGATGTCTCCGACGACGCCCGGGTCAATGTACGGACCGAGGGTGCCTCCTCCATCCGCTGACTACTCAGTGGATCAACGCGTCGGGGCGGCGGGGGCGATGGGCCCGGGTCAGCAACCACAATCCCAGCCACCCCTCACCGATCATGGACGGAACGGCCACCATGGCCAGCAGGGCATTGGCATAGCGTTCGTAGTCGTCCAGCATCAGGTGGGCCACGGTGTCAACGGCATAGGCGGCACCGGCCATCACCAGCAGCCACCCCAGGAGGCGGGGAGCAACCGCCGAGCGCAGGATCATGGTCCCCAGTCCCACCAGGTGGAGTCCGAAGACGAACAGCCCGATCAGCCAGGTGGCGTCGAACGAATCCAGGGCGGTCATGACTTGGGCCTCGATCAGCGGGCTACCCGCTCCATCCCCGGTGACGCCGCCCGGTTGTACCAGGTTGATGGCTTCGAACCAGAAGACCAGCCCGACTCCGAGAAAGACGGTGTAGGTCAGCCGTGACCAGGCCGTGACCAGCGACAGTTCGGCATCGATCGGCCGGAACACAAGATGCAGGGCCCAGGCCAGGACGACATCGACGGCAAAGACGACGAGGAAGGCGATCAGGCCGAGCCGGAACAGCCCGAGGGAGTCCCGCAGGTTGGCCACGGTGGTGGCGGGGTCGCCGTCGACCACCAACGCTTCGAGGACAAAGAAGTTGGCGAAGATGGCGAGGGCGAAGATGGCGACATAGCCGAGACCGGCGATGCGGGCCGCCGACCGGGCCGACACCGACGAGCCGGATCGGGTTGGTGTGCTCCGGGCGAAAGTGTCTTGGTTCAAGGTTGTCATGGTTGTGCTCCTGGTGTGTACAGAGGTCGATAGTCGGACGAGTTCGCAACCGATGGAGGGCATTGGTGGTCAGTCGATGACGATCACCGACTTGCCCTGGGCTAGGCCGGCGGCCAGATCGTCGATGGCGGTCGGCACCTGGTCGAGGCGGTAGCGGTGGCCGATGGCGGGAACCACCGAACCGTCGGCCAGGTGTCGGGCCAGCCGGTCGATCCATCGATGGTGTTCCTCGCTGATGAACATGGCCAGTCGCTGAGAGATGAGCGGTGACCACAGCACGGCGCCGATCTGGCGACCGATACCGCCGGTGAGCCGGTTGCCACCTTCGCCACCGACGATGACCAGGGTTCCGCCGGGGTCGAGGGCCCGGCGGAGTCGGCGCAGGGGGTTGCGGCCACCGGTGTCGATGATCAGGTCGTAGCGGTCGCGGCCGTCGAGATAGTCGTGCTCACCCCGATAGTCGATGACCCGATTGGCCTCCAACGAGCGGACCAACTCGGTCTTGGTTCCGCCCGCCACTCCGGTCACCGTGGCTCCCAGGGCCTTTGCCAATTGGACCGCATAGGATCCGACTCCGCCCGAGGCCCCGATGACCAGCACCCTCTGTCCTGGGGTGAGCCGGCCGACTTCGGTCAGGGCCTGCAGTGCCGTGATGCCGGAGACCGTGGCCACCGCCGCCTCCTCGAAGCCGACGTTCTCCGGCCTGGGGGCGAGCTTGGTTTCGTCGGCCGCCGCGTACTCGGCAAATGAACCGTGGGCGATCCCGAACACCTCGTCACCGACGGCGAATCGGGTCACGGCCGAGCCGACGGCCGCCACCCGTCCGGCCACATCGAGGCCGGGAGTCGGGTTCTTGGGACGGGTGAGGCCGAAGCCGGCCAGTCGAACCAGGTAGGGCAGCCCGGTCATCAGGTGCCAGACGCCACGATCGATGCCGGCGGCGCGGACCGACACCAGGACTTGCCGGGGTCCGATGTCGGGCACGGGCACGGTTTCGACCGACAAGGTGTCGGCCGACCCGTAGGCCCGCTGGATCACGGCCCGCATGGTGGACGGCACCGGTGTCGGCTCGGTGGGGGCTGAGGGCGGCGAGGTTGCGGTGCCGGTGGTCTCGATCATTGGTCTGCTCCGTTGTTCGATAGCGAGGGTTGCCGTGTGTTGTACTTGTGTCGTACTTAGTACGAAGGAGATGGACATACTCTATTCGTACTTAGTACGATTGTCAACACGGAGTAGGATCCCGGGACTCATGCCACTGCATGGCCCACCGACGAGCACAGGAGTGACCCATGGCGACAACAGGCGCCGACACCGAATCCGCAGCGAAACATCCCACCTCGCTGAGCCGGAAGCGGGTGTTGCAGGGGGCGGTGGCCCTGGCCGACGAGATCGGCATCGATGCCTTCACCATGCGGAAACTGGCGGTCGCACTCGACACCAAACCGATGACCATCTACCACCATGTGCCGTCCAAGGAGCAGATCCTCGATGGCATGGTCGACACCGTGTTCAGTGAGATCGACCGACCTTCGCTCGACATCGACTGGAAGGCGGCCATCCGCCAGCGGTGCGTCTCGGCCCGCCGTGTCCTGAACCGGCATCCGTGGGCCCCGCCCCTGATGGAATCCCGAACCTCACCCGGTCCGGAGACATTGGGTCACCACGACGCCATGATCGCCTGTTTCCGAGGCGGTGGCCTGTCCATCGAGTTGACGGCCCACGCCTACGCCATCATCGACAGCTACATCTACGGCTTCGCCCTCCAGGAGGCCAACCTCCCGTTCGGAGGCGAGGAGCAGATCGGCGAGCTGGCCGAGGACATCCTGAACGCCATGCCGGTCGACGAGTATCCCCATTTCGTCGAGTTCACGACCCATCTGGTGCTGCGGCCGGGGTACGGCTTCGCCAAGTCGTTCGAGTTCGGGCTCGATCTCATCCTCGACGGGTTGGTGGCGGCGGCCGAGGCCGAGCAGTGGCCCGAGCCGACGGAACCGCCCCCACAGTAAGCGCCGAGGTTGCCCACCCCGGTGGTGAAGGTCGGCCTAGCGGCCATCCGTCGGGCGCCGGGGCGGTTCGGGGGTCGAGCCGCGCAGCACTTTGGCAAGCTGGGTTCGGGAGTGGACGTCGAGCTTGCGATAGATGCGTTGCAGGTGGCTTTCCACCGTTCGCCGGGAGACGAACAGGGTCGTGGCGATCGCGTTGTTCGATGCGCCGTCGGCAGCCAGTCGAGCCACCTCCCGCTCGGTCCGGGTCAGATGCGACCAGACGGGATCGGCATCGGCAGGGACCGCGGTCCGAACCGAGAGCGCCCCGCCGATCGCCTCGATGGCGGCACGGGTTGGGAGGCCGTGGTCGAGCCAGTCGTCCGGCGGTGCCGTTCCCACGGAATTCCGGTGGGGCAGAGACGGGCGTGGCCATGGATGCGCTCCGCACCGCATGCGGACTGCGTCGGCGACGCCTGTCGCCCAGCCGGTCAAACGATGGTCGCCGATGGCGGACGCCAGGGCGGCGTAGCCGTCCAGCGCGTCGGCGGCACGGAGGCGGAAGCCGTGTCGAACCGCAGCACCGAGTGCCTGCTCGTACGCCTGCTGGGCTTGGCGGATCTCGCCCCCGGCGAGCGCAGCATCGCCGACGAGGAGGCGGGCCCCGACCGCCGGGTAGACGAGGGGCAGGGAATCGGCCAGCACGACGAGATCTGCCGCCTTCCGAAGAACCGACTCCCAGTGTTCTTCGATCGGCACCGCGGCGGTACGAGCGGTCCGAACGGTGAGGCGAATCCACCAGGCCTGGTCCCGTCGGTCCTCGGGAAACGTGCCATCGAAGGTGGGCTCGGCGGCGAGTTCGATGGCCCGGGTCTCCTCGCTGATCTCGGTGTCCTGGCCTACGGAACCGACGATCTCGGCCCGCAGTTGCCGAGCGCGGGCTGCGGCATCGGCCCATCGGCCCCGCTCGAGGGCGACCCACGCCAGCTCGACGGCACCGACCTGGGCGAGCTCGATGTCGTTGGTCCGCCCCCACTCGACGCAGGCGCTCGCCAGCTCCTCACACCGATCGAGATCTCCCTCCTCCAGCGCAACCAGGGAAAGCTCGTGGGTTGCCACCCATCGGTGGTCGCCGGCGTCGGCATTCCGGGCGGCGTACTCGATGCTGCGCTCAGCGGCTCGGCGTGCCCCGGGCAGGTCGCCGACGTCGATGGCAAGAAGCGCACGAGTCGACTCGATCCGGCACATGAGCGCTGCGGGTTCCCCGGCTCGTGCTGCCGCCGTGCCGGCACGGTGGAGTGCGGCATGTGCCGCCGGCGCCGAGGCACATGCAGCAGATGCCAGCGCCGCACAGCGTGCCCCCTCGGCCTCGACCATCGGGTCGACATCGCTGATCCGGAGCGCCTGCAGGAGCAGCGCCAGGATCTCCGCATTCCTCATCCGGCGGTGAAGCGGTTCGAACACGGCGACAGCGAAGTCGAGCGCCCGACGGTGTTCGGACGTCGTCGCCGCCCAGCCCAGATGAAGGAGGTTGTCGAGGCTCGCCGCCACTGTCCGAGCCGCGTCCGGATCGCCGGCGGCGGCCTCGATGAGCCGTTCCGCCCACCAAAGGGCGTCATCGAGCGCGGCATGGAGGGTACCCGACCGGCGGAGCAGATCGACTGCGGCGTCTCGAATCGGGGGGAGCAGATCGAATCCCTGCTGCACGTCGATCACGAGCCCCACGTCGAGCAGTTGCATCACCGCCGCTCTCGTCGCTTCGGGCCCGGCGGCCGTGATGCCGACAACATAGTCCACCTCGAACGGGGCGACGGTAAGGGCCAGGCGCCGGAACACCTCTCTCGCCGACTCGTCGACGAGTTCGAGCGAGCGCCCGACGGATGCCATCAAGGCCGGCTCGAGGTCGGTGCTCCGAACCTCGGCCGGAAGACCGAGAGGCGGTTCGTCGTCATGCCGGAGCTCGAGTCGCCCCCCGGCGATCAGCCTCCTGGACAGCAGCTCGATCGCAAGCGGCAGCCCCCCGGTGAGTCGGAGCGAGCGCCGCAGCGCTGCCCGGGGGAACACGCCGAGCCTCCCGTGAGCGTCCAGGAGCTGATCGAGCAGATCCTCCGATGGGCTTGACGGCGCAGTGCTTGCCGGTGCCTCCTCGGGCGGGCTCGGGTCGATCGGGAGCGGCGACAGGGGCCATACCGGCGGTTCCGATAACGATCGCCGGCTGGTCACCAGCACCCACGGACCATCGGGGGCGTTCGGCATCCTGTTGACGAGCGCATCGAGGCCGGCGATGTGCTCGACGCCATCGACGACGACAAGTATCCGGCGATCCTCGAGCGCCATGCACGCCGCATCCTGCGGACGCTCGCCCGGCAGGATCTCGCTGCCCAGGGCCGTCGTGATCGACAACGCCAGACCGTCCACGTCCTCGACTGGTTCCGCCGACACCCAGGCGATCGCCGTCGGCCATGCGTCGACGATGACACGTGCCAGCGCGGTCTTGCCGACGCCCCCCGGCCCGATGACCGAGCAGCGACCATGTCGGCGGAGGCGGTCCATCACCGCCGCAATGTCGCCGTCACGCCCCACGAGGGGCACGGGCGGTCTCACAGGCGAATTCTAGCCCGGCGCCCCCTCACCGTGGACTTGCGTAGCTCATTTGCGTAATAGGGCCGATGTCGGCGGGCAACCACCTGTCGCATCATCGAGTGGGAGTGCACGCGATCCACGGCGACAGGGGGATGAAAACCACCCACGGGCCGGACGTAACAGTGCACCACATCTCAACCAGCCGGGCGTCGCGCTGTCGCCGAACCGGCTCGACACGATAGGAGAACACCGTGAACACACCCCTTGCCGACACAACCGGCCGATCAACGGCCCGAACCGATCCGAACGTGGCGCCTGCCGGCGGTCGAACCGTCGGGCGGTCGTTCTCTGCGGGGATCAAGCTGCTCGCTCTTGTCATCTCCCTCGCCCTGCTTGGGGCGTGCGGAGATGAGGCCGGCGGAGATGCCGCGTTGACCACCACGGCCGGATCGTCGAATCCTCCGACCTCGGCCGAAGGCGCGTCGGCGATCGACCGGGAATTGGTCGACTTCTGTGAGCTGGCCGAGCAGCTCAACAGCCAGGACAGCGTCCCGAACAGCGAGCAGCTCGCCGCCTACGCCGGGCTCGCACCGGAGGCGATCGCCACCCAGGCCGCGGTGGTGACCGCGTCGATCGAGGCGGCCGGCGGCGACTTCGAAGCACTGTTCGCCGACACCGAGGCGATGACCGCGCTCGAGGAGATCACCGCGTTCGAGGCCGAGACCTGCGGCTTCGAACCGCCCCAGGACCCCTCGGTGACAGAGCTCGACCCGAACGCAACACGGATCGACGTGGCTGCCGCCGACTACCACTTCGCCGCGCCATTCCCGAACAGCGCCGGCCGCTACTCATTCGTGATGGACAATGCGGGTGAAGAGCCGCACATGATGATCCTCGCGCATCTCGAGGAGGGCGTGACCATCGAGGAGGTACTGGCGTCCGAGGGCGAAACCGGCGTCATCGCCTCGTTCGAGTCCGATGTCGCCATGCCGGGCATCGAGGTTGTCGTCACCGCCGACCTCGAACCGGGTCGTTGGGTCGTTGTCTGCCCGATCCCGAACAGCAAGGGCACGTCCCATGCCGAGCTGGGCATGGTGCACGAGTTCACCGTGTCCTGACCGGGGAAGGCGACGATGTCTCACCTTGGGGAAGCGGAGTCGTGGCCGGGCAGCCATGTTCAACGACAACTCCTGACCGATCGCCTGACGATGCGGGCTTTCACGCCGAATGACGTGGACGACCTCGTCGCCCTCGATCGTGATCCCCTGGTCCGCCGCTGGGTCGACGACGGCTCGCCCGTCAACCCGGCGGCGGCCACCAGATCGATCGAGTACTGGCTCGAGCACGCTCGCCGGCATGAGAATGCAGGATGCTGGGCTGCGCTGAGCCGTGGTTCAGGGCAGTTCATCGGCTGGTTCCATCTCCTCGCTCCCGATCGCGACCCGGAGGGCGAGCGCAGCCTCGGCTACCGACTCCGACCGTCGACTTGGGGCATGGGATTGGCAACGGAAGGCGCACGGGCGCTGATCGACCATGCCTTCGCCACAGCCACGGTCCGTCGGGTGACGGCCGACACGCTGGCTGTCCACATGGCCTCTCGCCGAGTCATGGAGAAGAGCGGAATGCAGCTCGTTCGGACCTTCCGCAGTACCTGGCCCATCCGGCTCCCCGGCGACGAGCAGGGCGACGTCGAGTACGAGATGGTCCGAGCTCGATGGCGGCCCCGGCTGTCCAGTTGACGGCCGGGCAACAATGCTCCACCCTTATGGTGATTAAAGGGCGCTGATCCGGGACGGACAAGCGTCGCCCTACGCGTGAAAGGGCATCACCGATGACACAGAGCGGCACGACCCCAACCATGGGAATAGAAGAAGAGTATCTTCTCGTCGACCCCGGAACCGGGGAGTTGGTTCCGGACAATGACATTCAGCGTGATGTGGTCGAACGGGTCAAGACCACGGTGGGGGAGGGGGTGGGCTTCGCCACTCCCGAGTTCCTGCGGGCTCAAGTGGAGATCGGTACCGCGGTCTGCACGTCGATGCCGGACCTTCGTGATTGCCTGGGCCGACTGCGGGGTGCGGTGTCCACGGCGGCCGATCAACACGGACTGGCCATCATCGCCGCCTCCACTCACCCGACCGCCATCGCCCGATCGGTGAAACACACCAAGGCCGATCGGTACAACACCCTGGAGCACGACCTCCAGGAGGTGGCCCGTCGCATGGTCATCTGTGGCATGCACGTCCATGTCGGTATCGCCGATCCCGAGCACCGCATCGACCTGCTGGGCCAGGTGTCGTACTTCCTGCCCCATCTTCTCGTTCTCAGTACCTCGTCACCGTTCTGGGAGGGCCATGACACCGGGATGAAGTGCTACCGGCTGTCGGTGTTCGACGAGCTGCCCCGCACCGGGCTGCCCGAGCATTTCGACTCATGGGCCGACTACGAGCGCCATCTCAACGCTTTGGTGGCGGCCGGCGCCATCGAGGACTCATCCAAGATCTGGTGGGATATCCGCCCCTCCGGGAACTTCCCGACCCTGGAAATGCGCATCGCCGACATCTGCACCAGGATGAATGACGGCATCACCGTGGCCGCCTACTACGTCTGTCTGCTGTCCATGCTGCAGCGGTTGCGCCGGGCCAACCAGCGGTGGCGAACCTATTCGAACCTCCTGATCGACGAGAACCGGTGGCGGGCTCAGCGCTACGGGGCCGACGAGGGGTTGATCGACTTCGGCATCATTGCTCAGGTCCCCTACAAGGACCTGCTGGGAGAACTGGTCGACATGGTCATGCCCGATGCCGAGGCCATGGGTTGCGTGGACGAGATCATGCACGCCTACACCATTCTCGAGCGTGGAACCAGCGCCGATGTCCAGCGGGCCGTGTACAACCAGGCCCTGGCCGAGGGTGCGAGCAACGCCGAGGCCCTGAAGAAGGTGGTCGACTGGTTGATCGAGGCCACCATCGAAGACATCTGAGCCCCTACTCCACCCCAACTTTGAGCCGCCCACGACCCTAGCCCAGCCGAACTTTGAGCCGCCCACGACCCTTCAATGGGTCGTCCGAGGCTCAAAGTTCAGGAAGAGTTAGACCCAACCGGTGTCAGCCGCCGGTCCTGTACCATCGAATGGTGCCTGCGACGATCGTGCTTGGAACGCAATGGGGCGACGAGGGTAAGGGAAAGTTCACCGACCTTCTGGCCAAGGAGATGTCGATGGTGGTCCGCTACCAGGGCGGCCACAATGCCGGTCACACCCTGGTGGTCGATGGCGAGACCTTCGCTTTGCAGCTCGTACCCAGTGGCGTGCTCTACGACCACATCGTTCCCGTCATCGGCAACGGTGTCGTGGTCGACCCCTTCGTGCTGCTGTCCGAGGTCGACATGCTCAACCGCCGGGGAATCGACACCTCCCGGCTCCGCGTCTCGGGTAACGCCCACCTGATCCTGCCCTATCACCAGCAACTCGACGCGCTTCATGAACGCCACCTGGGCAAGTCGAAGCTGGGCACCACCAAGCGCGGCATTGGTCCCGCCTATGCCGACAAGGCCATGAGGCTCGGCATTCGGGTCCAGGATCTGTTGGATGAGGGGATCTTCCGGGAGAAGCTGCATGCCTCGCTGCTCCACACCAACAAGGTCCTGACCAAGGTGTTCAATCGGTTGCCCGTCGACCCGGACGCGCTGGCCGACAAGGTGCTGACCGAATGCCTGGAGCCGCTCAAACCGTTCATCGCCGACACCACCGATCTTATTCACGAAGCCCTGGAGGCCGACCAGCACGTCCTGCTCGAGGGGGCGCAGGCCACCTTCCTCGATCTCGATCACGGCACCTACCCGTTCGTCACTTCGTCCAACCCGACCGCCGGCGGTGCCTGCACCGGAGCCGGGATCGGCCCTCGTCACATCGACCGGGTTGTCGGTGTGGCCAAGGCGTACGTGACCAGGGTCGGCGCAGGGCCGTTCCCGACCGAGTTGTTCGACGACGTCGGGACCAAGATCGTCGACATCGGCCGAGAGTACGGCACCAACACCGGGCGCCGCCGCCGTCCAGGCTGGTTCGACACGGTGATGCTGCGTCACGCCAGCCGTCTCAACAGTCTGACCGAGCTGGCCATTACCAAGATCGACGTGCTCGACACCTTTGATGTGGTGAAGCTCTGCGTGGCCTATGAGATCGACGGGGTCCGGACCGAGAAACTGCCCTACCACCAGAGCGAGCTGCATCACGCCACCCCGATCTACGAGGAGATGCCGGGGTGGAAGACGGATCTCTCGGAGATCCGGCGCCCCGAGGACCTACCGGCGGAAGCCCTCAACTATCTCAAGGCCATCGAGAAGCACGTTGGGGTGCCGATCTCCCTTGTCTCCACCGGTCCCGGACGCAACCAGTACCTCCGCCTTCCGGCCTAGCGCTTCCTGGTCGCTCGATCATTCAACATCGGGTCGAGTTTGAGAAACGTTCGGCGCCAGGCCGAACTTCAGGCGGCGGGCGCCGTCCCGCCGCACCTGGTCTGCTGCGCCGCGTACGATGCGGTACTCGACTGACGATCCGGCAGCCGTAGCTCAGGATCGGCGTGTCGGCTCGACGTCGGCCCCAAGGGTGTCGCTGTCGATACCGCGCAGTGCCGGCGGGATCCACCGCCCCTCGGCGTCGGTGTCGGGGGTTGGTGGCGTTGGTTTGGGTGGTTGTGGGGCCCGGGTTTGGGGGTTGGGGGTTGGTGGCGTTGGTTTGGGTGGTTGTGGGGCCCGGGTTTGGGGGTTGGGGGTTGGTGGCGTTGGTTTGGGTGGTTGTGGGGCCCGGGTTTGGGGGTTGGGGGTTGGTGGCGTTGGTTTGGGTGGTGGCGGTGGGGCCTGGGTGTTGGGGGTTGGTGGCGTTGGTTTGGGTGGTTGTGGGGCCTGGGTGTTGGGGGTTGGTGGCGTTGGTTTGGGTGGTTGTGGGGCCCGGGTTTGGGGTGGTGGCGGTGGGGCCTGGGTTTGGGCGTTTGGGGTTGGAGGTGATGGCTCGGGTCGATAGCGCAGGACGGGTGGCTCGAACGAACGGCTTCCGGCGATCTCGAAAGGGTCGACGGAGAGATCGGCGGGCTCAAACTGCTCCGGTTCCTCCCGGGCATCGGGTCGAGCGGTCGGGTCGGGCACCGTATTCTTGGGTGTTTGATCGACCGGCGATAACCCGGTGGTCGCCGGCTGGGAGGCCCGGGATCGAGGCTGTGGCTGAACGCCGGCCTGCACGTCCTCCGGTTCCGTCAGGGGCTCGGGGGTCGCTGAGACGGTCGCCATGGCCAGGGCCGGATCGGGCGGGTGCTCGCACAGTTCCGGCCGATCGGTGGCCTTCTCGTCGGCGTTGGTGGTGGTTGGTTCGGCCGCTGTTCCTTCACCGGTTTCGGTTTCACCATGGTGAAGGGACCGGCGAAGACGATCGAGTCTGGTCACCGCCTTTGCCGGTCTAGGCCCCTGATGGAACTCGCTGTGGCCCGCTGGGTCGGGGTTCTGGGCATCTCTTCCGTCGCCCGACACCCGGCCGGCCACCTCGACGTCGTCATCCCCGGTCGCCGACCGGTTTCGACCAAAGCGGAAACGGCCACGACGACGTTCGGGGACGGGTTCGGCTTCCGTACTCCGCTCCGACGTGGCACTCGAGGTGAAGAACTGGAAGTACTCGTCTTCGTCGACCGTGGCGTATTGCTCCCGGCGGGCGTTGACCGTTGCCTTGTCTCCTCGTTCCACCGGCCGGGCCAGCGTCCGAACCCCGGACAGGTCGATCACGCATTCCTTGCAGGTGGCATGACGCCGGCCCGCCAGCATCACCACACAGGAGCGACAAAGATCGCCGTAGCACACGTTGCACACGTCCACAGCTCGATCAAAGGTGTGGTACTCGCAGTATCCGTTCATAGTCGACGTTCCGGCATGAGCACTGGGATCCTCGTTGATCGGGCCTTTCCGGTTCTGTGTAGGAGCGAGCGGCCGGCCAGAAGGCGGAAAACGGTAGTGGAAGTGCGGTCTGCGGTGCCTGTCGACCGGACTGCTACTTCTTTCATCGACTGATCGCGGCCGGGGCTTAATGCCATGGCGAAAAGATCGGCTGGCCGTCGAAGACCCAGTCGGGTCGAGCCGGGCCCGGCGGCCACTGACAGGTGTCGTGGCTGCTACCGTTCCTGAGTGATTGGATCCTTCGCTGACGATGCAATGAAGGAATGCTTGGTTGTCGACCGAGCTCCAGGCAGCGGGTGTCATCCCGCCGCACGTATCCCGATTGAGGTTGATGATGGGTGTCCCGAATGTTCTGGCCGATCGCTATGCCAGTGGGGAGATGATGGCGCTGTTCGATCCCATCAGCCGGATCAAACTGGAGCGGGAGTTCTGGCTGGCGGTCCTCGAGGCGCAGCAGGAGCTTGGGGTGGCGATTCAGAACGGAGCCTTGGATGGCTACCGTTCAGTGCTGGACACGGTGGAGTTGGCCTCCATCAACGAGCGGGAACGGGTCCTCAAGCATGATGTCAAAGCCCGACTCGAGGAGTTCAACGCCTTGGCCGGGTATCAGGAGATTCACAAAGGTCTCACCAGCCGCGATCTGACCGAGAACGTCGAGCAGATTACGGTCTGGCGAGCATTGTCGCTGGTCGAGACCCGAACCCTCGCGCTGTTGGTTCGACTGGCCGATCTGGCCGCCCAGTACGGGTCTCAAGCCGTTGTGGGAAGGACCCACAACGTCCCCGCTCAGCCCACCACCATGGGAAAACGGCTGGCTCAGGTCGGCGAGGAGCTACTGGCCGCCTATCACGATCTGACGGGCCTGCACCGGTCGTTTGTGCTGCGCGGTATCAAAGGACCGGTCGGATCCCAGCAGGATCAGCTTGATCTGTTGGGGTCGGCGGAGGCGGTCGAGCGACTGGAGGAGAAGGTGGCCGGCCGTTTTGGCCTGTCGGGCACCATGGGCGCCGTCGGCCAGGTGTATCCGCGTTCTCGGGACCTGGCCGTCGTGTCGACCCTGGTCGAACTGGCGTCGGCCCCGGCCAATCTGGCGTTGACCATACGGCTGATGGCGGGCCACGATCTCGTCACCGAGGGTTTCCAGGCCGGTCAGGTCGGATCCTCGGCCATGCCCCACAAGATGAACACCCGATCCTGCGAGCGGATCAACGGGCTCCAGACGGTGCTACGCGGTCATCTCACGATGGCCGCCGGCCTTGCCGGTGATCAATGGAATGAGGGCGACGTCGCCTGCTCGGTGGTCCGCCGGGTGGTCATCCCCGATTCCTTCTTCGCCCTCGATGGCCTGTACGAAACGACGTTTGCCGTGTTGAGAGGCTTCGGGGTCTTTCCCCAGGTGGCGTTCAAGGAGTTGCGTCGCTACCTGCCGTTCCTGGCCTCCACCAAACTGCTGGTCTACGGCGTTCGTCATGGTCTGGGACGGGAGGACGCCCACCGGATCATCAAGCATCATGCTGTCGATGCCGCCCTTCGAATGAGGGAGGGGGAGGGCGACGGGGCCATGCTCATCGACTCCTTGGCCGCTGATCCGACGTTCCCCGGCGGGATCGACGAGCTGTGGACGTTGATCGATGATCCGTCGGGCCTGCTCGGCCTGGTGGAAAAGCAGGTCGGGGCCTTCTGCGCCAAGGTCCACGACCTGGCGGCAGAACGCCCCGATATCGGCTATTCCGGAGCCGACATTCTGTAGTCGGCCGGCCGTGCGGCTACTCCACGGCCGACCTCGTTCAGATGATGTTCAGCTGCTGCGGCCGATGCCGGCCCGTTTGAGAACGGCCGCCGGCACGCCGATCTGGCGGAAGGCCGGGTAGCTGATGCCCTTTCGTTCGGCATAGCCTTTGGCCACCTTCACGAAGTCCTCCTCCAGCGACATCAGATCGACACCGGAGTCCATGCCTTCCAGTTCTTCGGTCAGATCGAGCTGTTCCTGGGTGAGTTGAAGACGCTTGAGTGGATCGGCACTCTCCAGCTCGATGTCGATCTTCTCCAGCCGACGGTTGATCGATTCCTTGGTTCGTTTCCGACCCCTTTTCGGTTTGCTGGACTCGAGCGCTTCGAGATACGCCCGTACCATGCGCCCTTCAGCCCGGCCGACGGCCAGGGCCTGTTTGTGGTCTTCGGTCATCTTTGCCTTTTTGGCCGCCATACTGCGAGGTTCCAATCCAATCTCGACAACGTTGTGGTCGAATGCGTGTGTTTGCGTGTAGGTACATCTAGGCGATAGACATCGTTCTCCCCCCGCAACGGCTACCGTCTCTATCCAATCGTACATGCCTTTTGCGCAAATGTATCTACTCGATCTCGATATTTTGGTAGCAAATCATTCCAAGCCTATTAACGTTGTTATGGTCGCGAAAACATAGATGAGTTACGGTGAAGTCACCTATCCACCGGTAGGACCATGGGCCTTTCGGCCCAACCAGCCGGGTTCGGATGATCGGGCGGACGAGCAGAGACCGGAGCGTTCGAGAGGTGAAGTGGCGACTCGTCGGTGGCGGCTGTGCGTTGTCGGCGGGGGAAATGGACGGCAAAAACACCATCAGCCCCCGAAAATTGTCGAGGGCTGATGGTGTGGTGGTCGGGACCGGCGTCGATCCGGTGACCTACCGCTTTTCAGGCGGTCGCTCTCCCAACTGAGCTACCCGACCATCGTGGGTCCGGACTCGGACGATCGGATCCAGGTCCACGGGCCCATATTTCCCCAAGTTTCCGCCGGAGGCGGAAACTTGAGCAACCCTGCGGGTTGCGGCGGTCCCGACGAGATTTGAACTCGCGACCTCCGCCTTGACAGGGCGGCGTGCACTCCAGACTGCACTACGGGACCAGTGTTTTCGGTTTTGCACCCCCAACGGGATTTGAACCCGTGTTACCTGCGTGAAAGGCAGGCGTCCTAGGCCGCTGAACGATGGGGGCAGGTTGTAGTCGTTCACCTGGCCGCTCGCCAATGCACCCTGAGGGTCGCATCAATGTAGCAGCGTGAGGTGGAACCTACACCGGTCGACCGAATTCCGGGTGACGTCACCGCTCCCCGAGGAGATCGGTACCCACCCACACCGGAGTCCGGCGTGACCGGATATCCAGATTAGCGGCTGTCGCCCGGGCCCGGGCAGATTTTTCTCAGCCACGTCCCCGGTCGGGGTCGAAGCCCTTGTTGGGGAGGGTGCCGGCGATGGCCTCCACCATGTGGTGCAGCACCACACCGAGCTGGTGATAGAGCAGGTGCAGCTCGAAATCCGGCTGCGACAAGTCGAGTTCGTCGTCCTCCGACACGTCCAGTCTGGTGCCGAGGACCAGGCGGGCATCGTTCACCGCCCCCATCCAAGTCGAGAACTGCTCCTCGGTCAGGGTGGTCTTGTCCACGGTGGCTCGAAGAGTCTCGGCCGCCTTGATCCGCTGGGCCACCAGTTGATCGCGGGCAAAGATCTGATAGCCGGCATCCCGTTCCGGATCGTCGGGATAGGCGGTGGGGAAGAGCCGCTTCGTGTCCGGGAGGTCGAGAGCCACCAGCTCCTCGAGGCTCTCGGCCAGATTCAGGATGACCTGTCGCGTCTCGTCCGGAAGCTCGACCCGGAAGGTACCGTCCGAACGGGCCCGAAATGGCTTCCTCGATCGGAATCTGACCACTACTCGTCGTGCTCCATGGTGGCCCACAGCCCGTAGCTGTGCAGCCGGTTCACATCACGTTCGGCTTCAGTTCTGGTGCCGGTTGCCACCACTGCCCGGCCCTTCTCGTGGACGTCCCGCATGAGGCGGTCGGCCTTCTCCTTGCTGTAGCCGAAGAGCTTCTGGAATACGAAGGCGACGTAGCTCATGAGATTGATGGGGTCGTTCCAGACGATCACAACCCAGGGAAGATCGGCATCGGTGAGTTCCTTGCCGACGACTTCCGGGTCTTCCAGCTCCAGTGGTGCACCCATGATGACACCCATGGCTCCATTGTGGCAGAGCCTCGACGGTTTCGGTCGGCGAGAGACGTTATAGGAGGCGCGAATTGGTTTCCGAGCCAACCCGGACCCATACTGGTCTGAAGAATCGACAAATGTACATATGGCAGCAAGAGCGATGTGGTTGGAACGACGACCCGGTAGCTTGAACCCGGTGTACACCCCAGGGGGCGGGTCCTCCGGGTCGAAGGGGTAGGCGGTAAGTAGTGATGGAAACCACCCTGGCTCAGCGGATCGAGCCTGCATCGATCGATTTCAGCCAGCTCGAGCAGGACTATCGACCGATGCTGAAGTTGGTCGAGCAGCTGATCGGTGTCGTCCCCAACTGCGATCCCGTGCTCGAGATCTGGCCCACCGGATTCCGCACCTACAACCTGCTGGTGCCCAACATGCTCAATCTACCGGCGGCCCTGGTCGGCCAGGGAGCGCCGAAGGATCTCACCGGCCTGGCCATGTATGCCTCGAGTCGGGCTGCGGAGTGCATGTACTGTTCGGCCCACACCTGCTCGTTCGCTCTGCGCCGGGGAACCAAGCCCGAGGCCCTGGTCGGCAACTACACCGAACCGGTCGAGGCCGCGGTGGCCCGGGTGGCCGAGGCCATATCCCGGGTCCCGGCCGACATCACCCGTGCCGACGTCGAGGAGATCGAGCGCTACCTGCCGCCGTCCGAGATCGAGTGGATCGTACTCAGCGTGGCCATGATGGGCTTCCTCAACAAGTTCATGGACACCATGGGCATCGAGCTGGAGGAGGCCGCCATCAACGATGTGGAGGATCTGATCGGGCCGACCGGTTGGAAGGTGGGCAAACATGGTTGGAACTCCGAGGAACTGGACGAGATCGATCTCACCGAAGGTCGCCCTCTCCGACCGTTGCCCCGCTCCCGTGGCAACGGCAACGGCGGCGCCGACCACGTCGCCGGCTACCTCCAGGTGCCCCAGGACTCGCTCGGAACCTACCTGCGGGTCATCCGGCAGGCTCCGGGAGCCATACGCAAAGAACGGCAATGGACCAAGGGAATGTCGGGTCGGATAGCCCCGGCGCTGCTCACTCTCGAGGCCGATGTCGGGCATTCGTTCCCCATCCTGGCCAGCCTTCAGCACAATCGGGCGGTGCGGGCCATCGCCACCGCTCTGCGAGACAACCTCGATCCCGAGCTCACGAAACTCGGGTTGGGGGCGAAGTGTCTCGTTGGCCTGGTCTACGCCCGGGTTGTCGACGATGATGTGTTGACCGCCGAGGCGGTGCAGCTCACCGAGACGTTGGCGCCCGAGATCGACCCCCGGGTCATGGCCGCCGTCAGCCGGTTCGCCACCGAGCCGTCGGAAACCGCTGTGCTTCCCCCCGGCCTTACCAGTGAACAGGCCGCAGCAGTCATGCTGGCCAAGGTCGGGTCACCCAGCCCGTCCGAGGTGAACGAGATCACGGTGGACACCGCGGTCAACGCGCTGACCCCGGCCCAGATCGTGGAGACCGTGGTCTGGATATCACTCCAGCAGCTGCTACACCGCTTGTACTGCTTCTTCGACGCCAGCCGGGACATCCCCTGACCGACGCCGATACAGGCTGAAATAGGTCAACAGGGTGAGCACCCAGACCACGATCGAACCCAGCACGTGGACCTCCACCAGTAGCGGTGGGACTCCGTTCAGGTACTGGATATAGCCCACTGCGCCCTGGGCCACAACCGCTCCCACCAGCCAGCGGGCGAGCCGATCGGCGGTCATGGTGCTACCGCCCTGAACCGGCAGGGCGGGCAGCGGCCGCCCGTCGGCCCGTAGGCGGACCACGGCCAGGGCGAACACCACCAGGACGGCCAGAAACAGCCAGACCGAGGCGGCATGGGTACGGGCGATGGTGGTGAAGTCGAAGGCCAGGCGCTCGGCCCTGACGTCCCCGCTGTTGGGGCCGGTTCCGGTCACGGCCACGCCGAGTACCACCGCAAGCCCGGCCAGGGCCAACAGCGCCCGGCCGTGGACCAGGAGCCGATGATCGACGGCCGGCTCGGTGATCGGGGCCTCGTCCAGGCCGGAACGAATCCACAGCACCACCACGTTCCACAGCATCAGCATCGACAGCACGAAGTGGCCGCCGACAGCGATGGGATGAAGGTCCATGACGATGATGAACCGCCCCAGGAGGATCTGGGCCGCCGAGCCGGCCACCAACCCCCAGGCCAGCAGGGTCAGATCCCGCCGCCGAGGCACACGGCGGTAGGCGCCCCACACGGCGGCGACGCAACCGAGACCGACAACACCGGACAGCAGCCGATTACCGAACTCGATCCATCCCGGCAACGAGTTGCTGGGGGCGAGTTCGCCCTCATGACAGTTGGGCCAGTCCTCACAACCAAGCCCGGCCTCGGCCAGACGGACACCGGCACCGGTGAGAACGATCAGGGCGAGCAGTACGCCCACCCACAGGACCAGACGTTGATAACCGTTGGGGCTCACGATTTCAACGTATCCCCCCTGTCGGCCCCGGCGACAAAAAAGTCGGCGGTCGCACGACCGGCCGCCTGATCGGCAGCGCCCGTAGCCCCCTCTCCAAACTGCAACGCGCCGGATGCCTCGACGGAGAACTTGTCCGGTTACCCTTGGGCCTGGTGCTTACTGCTGCTCCTGCACGTACTCGGGCTCTGGCCTTCGTGGCCCTGACCAAACCCCGGATCATCGAGCTGTTATTGGTGACCACGGTGCCGCCGATGATCGTGGCCAATCGGGGAATGCCATCGCTGCTGTTGATCATCAATACGGTGATCGGTGGCGCCCTGGCCGCAGGCGGGGCCAACACCTTCAACATGTACATCGACCGTGACATCGATGCCGTCATGAACCGGACCAAGGGGCGGCCATTGGTCACCGGTGAGGTGTCGCCGCCGGAAGCCCTGGTCTTCGCTGTTGCTGTGGAGACCCTCGCCTTCATCTGGCTCGCCACCTTCGTCAATCTCCTGTCAGCGGTGCTCGCCCTGGCCGCCTGTGCCTTCTACGTACTCGTCTACACGATTTGGTTGAAGCGCACCTCCACCCAGAACATCGTCATCGGTGGTGCGGCCGGTGCGGTGCCGGTATTGATCGGCTGGTCGTCGGTCACCAACACCGTGAGTCTGGCCGCCATCGTGTTGTTCGCCGTCATTTTCTTCTGGACCCCGCCCCATTTCTGGGCCCTGGCCATCAAATACGAGGACGACTACTCGGCCGCCGACGTGCCCATGCTGCCGGTGGTCGAGGGCCACCGGGCTGCGGTTCGCCAGATCATCGCCTACTCGGTGGTGGTCTGGGCTCTGACCCTGGTGTTCTGGTACGTGGCCGACATGGGCTGGATCTACTTCACCGTGGCCATGGTGCTGGGCGCGGCGTTCACCGGTGGCGCAGTCCGTCTCCTGGGTCTCACCGACCGGGAGCAGCAAAAGAAGCAGTCGATTCGATACTTCGCCTTCTCCATCACCCACCTGACGGTGCTGTTCGCCGCCATGGCCATCGATCAGCTCGTCCGATGAGAGCAGCAGGGGTCATCGAGGTGACCAGCAGGGGTCATCGAGGTGAACCAGGTGCACCACGATGAAACGCACAGGAGAGGGCCAAAACCAAAGCCAGTGAGAACTTCACCGGAATGTACCGAAATGTGACGGCATGTTGAATGATCAAGGCTCCAGGAAACACTAGGCTCGGGGACGGTTACAGTACGTGACCGCACGGCTGGCACACATCACGGCCGAGGGATCGGGCCGCGGCGCAGGTCGACCAGGCTTGTGGTCGGCTCCACCCGGCACTAGTTTCGCTTGGCGAATGGGATATTTGCAGTCAAGTCAACTTTCAGCGACGTTTGGCCGGAGGCCAAACTCGAAGCAACTTGGAGGAGTTGCCGTGAGGCGCTCCGCGCCGAACACCGGTACCTGTTTCCACAGGACGGCACGAACAGGGTTCGACACAGATCTATGGCTTTAACAGAATCTCGCCCAGACACAGCTAGCGGAATGGCGGTATCGGGGGCCCCGGCGGCCACGCCGACCACCATCGACGGATGGCTCGGGGTATCCGATCACAAGCCGGTCGGCCGATTGTTCATCGGGGGCGGCGTGCTGTTCCTGGTGACGTCGCTCGTCCTGGCTCTGCTCGCCTCCTACGAGTCGCTCGACGGACTCGGTTTCCAGATCGCCCGTGATAGCGATGAGTTCACCCAGCTCTGGTCGATCAGTCGGGATCTGATGATCTTCGGTGGTCTGGTTCCGATCCTGCTTGGTATCGGCATCTACATCGTCCCTCTCCAGATCGGAGCGTCCAGCCTGGCCTTTGCCCGCGGAGCGGCCGGCGCCTTCTGGACCTGGCTGCTCGGCTCCGGCCTGCTCATCGTGGCCTACCTGCTGAACGGTGGCCCCGGCGGCGGCCGTCGGGACTTCGTGGTGTTGTGGGCGGCGTCGCTGGCCATGATGGTCGGGGCCATCACCTGGGGATTGGTGGTCTTGGCATCCACCGTGCTCGGAGCCCGCACTGTGGGCATGACCACCGACCGTGTGCCATTCACCACTTGGAGCTACTTCGTCTTCTCCCTCGTCGGGCTGTTCACCCTTCCCATCGTCCTGGCCGAGTTGCTGCTTGGCTTTCTCAACGTTCAATACCAGCATGTGCCGATCGAGGAGAGCGAGGCGCTGGTCGGCGTGCTCGACGGTGTGACCCAGGCACCGGCCGTCTACTGGCTGACCATTCCGGTGCTCGGCATGGCCGTCGACATGATCGGTGTCCACGCCGGGGTCCCGGTACGCTTGCACCGGACCGTCATGGGTCTGCTCACGGTATTCGGCCTGCTGACCTTCGGCCCCCACCTGATCGGCATGGCCTCGGTCCGCACCATCGACTACAACAACGCGCTATTGGTTCTGGGCCTGCTGGCGGTGGTGCTGCCGGTACTGGGCACCCTGGCCCTCGCCGGTGACAGCCTCCGCGCCGGCTCGATCTCGGCCAATCCGGCACTGGCCGGAGCCCTGCTGTCGGGGCTGTTGGTGCTGGCTGCCACCGCGGTCCAGCTGCTCGGCCTGGTCGAGCCCATCATGGGCTTCTTCGACTCGTTGTTCCCCGACTCGGTCGATATGACCAACAGCCTGGTGCTCAACGGCACCACCTTCCACGAAGCGGTCAAGGCCCTGGTGGTGGGGGCCGTTGTGGTCGGCGTCACCGCCGCACTCCAGCACTGGTCGAGCAAGCTGTTCGGTCGATCCTCAGCCGCCTTGCCGGCCCTGTTGGCCATGGCCCTGGCCGCCGCTGGCTCTGTCATTTGGGCCGTGGGTGAACTGGCGGCCGGTATCGCCGACCAGCCCCAGTACCCCGAGCTGGTCGACACCGGCGAGGGTTCCCTCCAGGTGTTCGGCGTAGTGGCCACCATCGGTGTGGCCCTGCTGCTCGGCGCCGTCGCCGTGATCGCACTCGGTCTCGCCGGCTCCGTGGTGAGCCGCAAACCAGCCGGCTCCAGCGCCGACACATGGTCGGGAACGACCCTGGAATGGGCCGCCCCGTCGCCGCCACCGCTGGGGAATTTTCCGGCTCCGCCGGTTGTGGTCTCGGCCACCCCGCTGGCCCACGGAGAGTTGGCCTACGACGGTTTGCGGTCCGAGTCCGAAGGTTCCGGATCCGGCGACGCCCAGCCCGAGGATGCTGAATCCGCCCCGGCCGAATCCGGCGATAACACTAGAGACGAGGAAGGTTGATGGCCGTCGTAACCCATTCTCACGATCTCATCCCGAGCGAGATCACACCACCGGAGGTTTCCCGACCCCGTCTGTTGGTGTTGGCCACCTCCCTGGTGTCGGCAGCCATCTCCATGGGTTTTGTGGGCTTGTTGTCGGTGTACATCGCCCAGCGTGCCGACGTCATCGCCACCGGCGAACGCTGGCTCCCCGACGGAGTGGACATCCCGCTCACCCAGCCGAACTTCATGGGCGTGACCCTGGCCTTCTCGGTCATCACCATCTGGTGGGCCCTCGCCGCCGTGCGCAAGAACGACAACGCCAACGCCTACCTGGCCTTCGCCCTTTCGCTGCTGTTCGGCTTCGCCTTCATCGCCCAGACCGCCTACCTGTTCACCATCATGGGGATCGAAATCGCCGCCGATCCTCGCGGGGTTCTGTTCTACGCCATCATCGGGACCCATATCGTGATGATGATCGCCGCCATGATGTACGCCGCAATGATGGCGCTGCGCACGCTCGGCGGCGACTACAACAGCCGGGACTTCGAAGGCGTGCTCAGCGTGGCCATCTTCTGGACCATGACCGTAGCCCTCTATGGCGTCCTGTGGTACGTCATCTACATCATCAAGTAGGTACATCGATGTTCACCTGGGGATCACGAAACTTACTCTTCGTCGCACTGTTCGCCTATTTCGGTGCCGTCGTGTACGGACTGTCGACGGGTGGCAGCATCGTCGGCACCCTCTCCGTGGGTTACAAGGGTGGGGTCGGTGATCACGTCGGCTACGCCATCCTTATCGGGGTCGCGCTGGTCGCCCTGCTGCTGGCGATCGTCAGCATCGCCACCCGTGAGGGCAACGCCGAGGACATGGCGGCGGTGGCCGGGGTCGACCGAGCCCTGGCGGTGCGACCGCCGACCGGGCCGACCTACTGGGGTCCGCTGGCCGCCTTCGGGCTGGCCTCCATGGCGGTCGGCGTCGCCGTCAGCCAGGCCTTTCTCATCCTCGGCATCGTGATCATCGCCGTTACCACCCTGGAGTGGACGGCGCTGGCCTGGTCGGATCGTGCCACCGGCGACGCCGAGGTCAACTCGATCATCCGATCCCGCGTGCTGTCGCCGTTCGAGGTTCCGGTTCTGGCCTTGCTGGGCATTGGTGTCGTGGTTCTCGGTCTGTCCCGGGTCTTCCTGACGGTGTCCAAGACCGGCTCGGTGGTGGTGGCGGTCATCGCCGCCAGCTTCGTGTTCGGGGCCGCCGTGGCCTCGGCCAAACTGAAGTTGCCCCGCTCGGTCGTCTCGGCCCTGGTTGCATTCGGGGCGGTGGCCACCCTTGCCGGAGGCATCATCGGGGCCGTCAACGGTGAGCGCGAGTTCCCCCACGGCGATGAGGGTGAGCACTCCGGGGAAGGTGCCATGATCGAGGAGGGCGCCGGATAGTGCCCGGAACCGGTCGTCCCACTAGATTCGCTAGGAAGTTGGATCATCCCACATTCCGTCAGGTCTTCGGGACGTTTCGGCCTCGAAGCCGAAACTCAGGGCGGCGGGCTCCGTCCCGCCCCACTAGATTTGCCGGGGGAACTCCATCGGAAACCTCATTCACACCGTTCATGTCGATGTCTGAAGTGCCAACTCCCTCACAACCGACCACAGAACTGACAAATCAGTCCACCTACGGGAAAGAGTTCATGGGTTCTCGTTCCGATCATTCGACCATCGCGGTCTCACGGCGACGTTTCGGCCGTCTGGCGGTCAAGGCCGCCATGGTGTCCACCCTGGTCCTGATCCTCGGCGCCTGCTCCGACGACAAGCCGCTCAACACCTTTGAGCCTCGAGGCCCCAAGGCCGAGGCCATCGACAACCTGATGATGCCCATCTGGTATGTGATGGGGCTCGTCTTCGTGGCCGTCGTCGGTGGCGGCATCGTCCTCGCGATCCGCAACCGGGTCAACGAGGAGGATTTCGATCCCAACGATCTCCCCGAGCAGATCCACGGCAACACCAAGGTCGAACTGACCTGGACGATTCTGCCGGCCGTGATCCTGGCTGTCATCGCCATACCCGTGGTCAACACCATCTGGTTCCTGGAGGAGACGAACGAGCCGGACGAACTCGATGTGATGGTGATCGGCCAGCAGTGGTGGTGGGAATTCCGCTACGACGTCGACGGCGACGGCTTCATCATCGACGCCAACGGCGATGGTGAGGTCAACGACGACGACTGGGAACTGCCGGTTGAGTTCATTCTCGACCCCGACGATGTGGTCACGGCCAATGAGATGGTGGTCCCGGCCGGCGAGCAGGTCGACCTGGTCCTGACCTCCCGCGACGTCATCCACTCGTTCTGGATCCCCCGGCTGAACGGCAAACGTGACACCGTTCCCGGCCGCTGGCACACCTGGTCCCTGGAGGCCGACAATCCCGGCAAGTACGTGGGCTGGTGCACCGAGTACTGCGGCCTTTCCCACGCCCGTATGCGCATGTCGGTCATCGCCTTGGAGCCGGCCGAGTACGACGCCTGGTTCGCAAACCAGCAGCAGCCGGCCGACGTGCCCACCGACGAGGAGGCCGTCGCCGGCCGCACCATCTTCCAGAACCAGTGCATCAGCTGCCACGTCATCAAGGACGGGGAGCTGGAGTATCCGGACGACTTCGCCCAGAACGTACCGCTGGCCTCACGAGCGGCGCCCAACCTGACCCACTTCGCCACCCGGACCACCTTCGCCGGCAGCATCTTCTCGGTCTACGAGGGCGAGGGCACCACGGCGGCCGATGATGCGCTGAACGTGTCCGACTATCTGCAGATTCCCGAGTTGGCCAAGACCCCGGAGACCCGGGACGACTATCGCCTCAATACCGCCCTGCTGAAGCAGTGGGTGGCCAATGCCCCCGGGTTGAAGGCCATGGCCTCCGACGTCAACCCCGAAACCGGGGTCGGTCGGGGCATGCTTGCATTCCCGCAATTGACCGACGAAGAGCTCGACCAGGTGGTTGCCTACCTGGCCACCCTCGACTGACCAGGAGCACACACGACTCATGGCCATTATCGAAGAACCAATTGCCCTACCGGAAGGCGAATCGACCAAGGTCGAGCGCCCTCTCGGGGCCTATACCCGACCTCGAAACCCTGCCGGGCTTGTCAACTGGATGACCACGGTCGACCACAAGAAGATCGGCATCATGTACGGCACGGCCGCGCTGTTCTTCCTGGTCATCGGTGGCGTCGCCGCTCTGTTGATCCGGATCCAACTTGCGGTACCCGACAGCCAGTTCCTCTCGGCCGACGCCTACAACCAGATCTTCACCATGCACGGTACGGTCATGATCTTCCTGGTTGTCATGCCGGTCGGTGCCGCGTTCGCGAACTACCTCCTGCCCCTTCAAGTCGGGGCTAGAGACGTGGCCTTTCCCCGCATCAACGCGTTCAGCTTCTGGATATTCTTCTTCGGCGGCTTGATGCTCAACACGTCATGGTTCCTGGGCGGCGGCGCCGACGGGGGCTGGTTCAACTACGCTCCCAACAACGGCATCGCCTACTCACCCTCGACCGGTATCGATTTCTGGAACATCGGTCTGCTGATCGTCGGCATCGGCTCATTGACCGGTTCGGTCAACCTCATCACCACGGTGCTCAATATGCGGGCCCCCGGCATGTCGATGATGAAAGTCCCGGTCTTCACCTGGATGACCCTGGTCACGCAGTTCCTGTTGCTGCTGGCCATCCCGGTTCTCACCGTGGCCCAGGTCCTCCTGTCGACCGACCGGCTTTTCGGAGCCAACTTCTTCAACGTCGAGCAGGGCGCCGACCCGCTGCTGTGGCAGCACCTGTTCTGGATCTTCGGTCACCCCGAGGTGTATCTGATGATCCTGCCCGCCTTCGGTATCGTCTCCGAAGTCATTCCCACCTTCGCCCGCAAACCCATCTTCGGTTACCCGTTCATGGTGTTCTCCGGGATCGCCATCGGTTTCATGGGCTTCGGCGTGTGGGCCCACCACATGTTCGTGGCCGGTATCGGACCGCTGTCGGTCACCGCCTTCACGCTGGCCACCATGTTCATCGCCGTGCCCACCGGTGTGAAGATCCTGAACTGGCTGGCCACGCTGTGGGGCGGCCGCCTCAACCTCAATACCCCGATGCTCTTCGCTATCGCCCTGGTGACCCAGTTCACCGTCGGCGGTCTGTCCGGGGTCTCCCACTCGCTGGCCGCCCACGACACCCAGCAGACCGACACCTATTACATCGTGGCCCACTTCCACTACGTGCTGTTCGGCGGCGCCTTCTTCGGGTTCGTGGCCGGCATGTACTTCTGGTGGCCCAAGGCCTTCGGCTACAAGCTGAGCGAGAAGATCGGCAAGATCCATTTCTGGACCATGGTGGTGGGCTTCAATCTGACCTTCGGCCCCCAGCACATCCTCGGGCTGCAGGGAATGCCCCGGCGTATGCACACCTACGCCGACGCCCAGGGCTTCAACCTGTGGAATGCGGTGTCCACCGTCGGCTCATTCATTCTCGGCGTCGGCACCCTGATGATCCTGTGGAACGCAGCGGTCTCCTACCGGAGTTGGCGGGCCGCCGGCCGGCCCGATGTCGGTCCCGATCCGTGGGACTCCCGGTCGCTCGAATGGTCGATCCAGTCGCCCACCCCCGAGCACAACTTCGACGTCGATCCCGTCGTCACCCAACTCGACGACTTCTGGCACCGCAAGTACCAGAAGGATGAGAACGGCGTGCTGCGCCAGGTTCACACCGGTGACGAGATCGCCCAGCCCGGCAACGGGAAGGGTGTGCATCTTCCGGCTCCCTCGTACTGGCCGATCATGCTGGCCTTCGGCATTCCCATCCTCGGCTACGGGTTGATCTTCAATCTGTGGCTGATCGTGCCCGCCGTCATCATCATGCTCGTCGCCCTCTACGGCTGGGCCCTGGAACCGGCCGACGACCTCGACATCGACGATCATCATGATCACGATCACGAACTGGAGACCGTCTGATGACCGACGTGGCGATCGACAACAGTTATCTGGCGACGGCCCTCACAGACGACCAGGACGGTCATGGCGGCCACCGGACCAGCCTTGGGCTCTCCAACATGAAGCTGGCCATGTGGCTCTTCCTTGGTTCGGAGTGTCTGCTGTTCGGCGCACTGATCTCCACCTACCTGCTGTCCAAAGCCCGGTTTGTCACCGAGGTCGTCGCCGGTAATCCGCTGGTGACCTCGACCATGCCGGCCGAGTTGATGCAGGAGTTCGCCGAATCCCAATCGGTCGAGCCCATGTATGACATCCCCTTCACGTCGGCCAGCTCGTTCATCCTGCTGATGTCGTCGCTGACCATGGTGCTGGCCCACAAGGCCACGGTGGAGGACAACGGCCAGAACAAGATCTGGCTGTCGGCCACCGCCCTGCTGGGCTCCATCTTCATCGCCGGCCAGGTGTACGAGTTCACCGCCTTCTACCGTGAAGGTCTGACCTACACCGGAAACCTGTTCGGCTCTGCGTTCTACACCCTGACCGGCTTCCACGGCGCCCACGTCACCGGCGGCATCCTCATGCTGCTGTCACTGGTGTACATGGCGTTCCGGGGCAAGCTGCGCGCGGACCGAGCCGAGACAGTGGAGTTGGTCGGCCTGTACTGGCACTTCGTCGACATCGTGTGGGTGCTCATCTTCACGATCGTCTATCTGATTCACTAGGGTACGGGGGGACGGCACCCCCCGCCTGAAGTTCGGCCTCCGGCCGAACGTTCATGAGACAAACACCAAGTTGAATGATCCAGTCGCTAGAACACCAGGAGTCCTTCCGATGGCTGCCGATACCGAGCTTCACGCCGAAACACCGACCGACGCCCATGTCGGGCATGGACACGACGACCACGGAGCGCATCCCACCGAGCGTCAGTACTGGCTCGTGTTCGCCGCCCTTTTCGTGCTCACCGCCCTCGAGGTGGCCTGGTCCTACCTCGGCCTGGAGGGAGCAGCCCTCTGGCTTCCACTACTGGTCATGATGACCGTGAAGTTCCTGCTGGTGGCCGGTGCCTTCATGCATCTCTACTTTGACCTCAAGATCCTCAACGGCCGGTTGTTCACGTGGGCCTTCTTCGGATCACTTCTTGTTGCGATGTCGGTCTACGTCGTCGTCTTCTTTGCGTTCGACATGTTTGCCTGATCGGCTTCCCGAAACCGTTCTCCCCGCCAGGGAGGTCCCATGATTGCTGCATCGGTACCGTTCGAGGCCCATTTCGAGGTGTGGACCCTCATCATCGGGGCCATCGCCCTCGGCTGGTACACGGCCAAGGTCCTCCAGCCCAAGGCGGTGGCGGCCGGCTACGAGCCCATCAGTCGGTCCCAGATCGGCTGGTTCGTCGGCGCCGTGCTCGGTATGTGGACCGTGTCCGATTGGCCGATCCACGAAATCGCCGAACAGCATCTGTACTTCGTGCACATGCTCCAGCATCTGGCCCTGTCCATGCTGGTGCCCGGGATGTTCCTGCTGGCCACGCCCCGCTGGTTGTTCGAACTCGTCCTCACCCCGGATTCCCGACTGTGGCGGTGGTTGCGGACCGGCACCCGTCCGGTGGTGGCCGGTGTAGTGTTCAACGCGCTGACCGTGTTGCTGCACTGGTCGGTTCTGGTTCAGCTGTCCTACGAGAGCGGGGCCATCCACTTCGCCCTGCACCTGATGATCTTCGCCTCCGGCCTGCTGATGTGGATGCCGGTTGCCTCCCCGATCCGGGAGTGGCGGATCGCCCCACTGGCCCAGTGCATCTACCTGTTCTGCATGTCGATCGTGCCCACCGTGCCCAGCGGCTGGCTGATCTTCGCCGAGGACGTGGTCTACCGTCACTACGACGTGCCGGAGCGGCTGTGGGGCATCGACGTCATGAGCGACCAAAGCGCGGCCGGGGTGGTCATGAAGATCTTGGGCGGATTCTTCCTGTGGGGCATCATCTTCGTTATCTTCATGCGATGGGCCAACGCCGAAATGGCGGCCGACGCCAAACTGCGGGACAGGGTGCTGACCTACAAGGATGTGGCCGACGAGTTCGATCGAACAGATGCACCGGCCGAGACGGGCTCTTCCGGAGGCTGAATCGGCGGGATGCGTCGAGAATGACAGGGAGAGGTAACCATGGCCGACCTGGCCCGAATGCGCCTGGAGTATGAGACGGCGGGAATCGAGGCCGCGGATCTCGATCCCGACCCGCTTGTCCAGTTCGACCGATGGCTTCACGCCGCCGTCGACGCCGAGGTGACCGAACCGAATGCCATGGTGCTGGCCACCGTTGATGATGACGGTCAGCCCTGGTCACGGTACGTGTTGCTGAAGAGCGTGGATCGCGGCTTCACCTTCTACTCCAACTACACCAGTTTCAAATCTGAGCATCTTTCCGCCCGCCCGCTGGCCGGTCTGACGTTCGGCTGGCTGGAGCTGCGACGGCAGGTGGTGGTGGCCGGCACGGTGGAGCAGGTGGCCGAAGCCGAGTCGGACGAGTACTGGTCGTTGCGGCCTCGAGGAGCCCAGCTCGGGGCGTGGGCTTCCCGCCAAAGTTTGCCGGTGGCCGATCGTGGCGTCATCGACAACTGGTACGAGGAAGCCCAAACCCGGTTTCCCGACGAGGTTCCGAGGCCTCCACACTGGGGAGGGTGGCGCATCGTGCCCCACACCGTGGAGTTCTGGCAGGGTCGACCCAACCGGCTCCATGATCGTATTCGATATCACGTGTCCCCCGAGGTGAACGGGCAGGGCAAGCCGATCTGGCGCCGCTATCGCCTGTCGCCCTGAACCGGCGGACCGGCAGGCTCGGGTTTGGGACCTTTTTTACCTTGTGGTTGGTGAAGCGCGGTCGGTGCAGCGAACCCTCAGTCGAGTCTTCCGATGAGATCGGCGCCGGCCATGGCGATGTGGTCGAGATCGCCCAGATCGAGGACTTGCAGGTACATGCGCTGGATACCTGCCTCGGCGTAGTGGCCGAGCTTGGTCAACACCTCGTCGGCGGTCCCGGCCAGCGCGTTGACCCGAAGCTCGTCGGGGTCACGGCCGATGGCCCGGGCTCGACGCTTGACCTCGGCGTCGCCGGCCCCGAGACACAGGGCGAGGGTGGCCGATTTCACGATCTCGTCCGGATTCCGGCCCCGGTCCAGACACGCCTTCTCCACTCGTTCGATGGCCGGCCGGATCTCCTCCAGCGGGGTGAACGGCAGGTTGAAGTCGGCGGCGTACCGGGCCACCATGGCCGGCGTGCGCTTGCGGCCCCGGCCCCCGATGATGATCGGGGGATGAGGCCGTTGAGCCGGCTTCGGCAGGGCCGGTGAGTCGATGAAGGTGTGAAACCGTCCTTCGTGGCTGAAGGTCTGACCTTCCGGCGTGGTCCACAAGCCGTGTATCTGCTCCAAGTACTCCTCGAAGCGATCGAACCGGGCACCCAGCGGGGGAAAGTCGAGTCCGTAGGCGTGGTGCTCGGCCTCGAACCATCCGGTCCCGAAACCGAAGTCGAGCCGTCCCCCACTCATGGCGTCGACCTGGGCGGCGGCGATGGCCAACGGTCCCGGTCGGTAGAAGCCGACCGGACTGACCAGGGTGCCGATCCGAATGTTCCTGGTCTCCCGGGCCAGCCCGGCCAGCGTGACCCAGGCATGGGTCGGTCCCGGATAGCCGTTGACACCGCCCATCTTGAGATAGTGGTCGGATCGGAAGAAGCCACCGAACCCGCCGGCCTCCGCCGCCAGAGCCACGGCCAGGAGATCCTCGTAGCTGGCTCCCTGTTGGGGTTCGGTAAAGATTCGAAACTCCACCGTCAAACCCTAGTACGGCAAGACGGTGCTCGCCGACCCGAGTTTGGCCTCCGGCCGAACGTCGCCGGACGTGGCTCGATGGTGCACTCCCCAACCCCACTCGCTTCGACCGGGCCCGATGGGCGGATCAGCGGGCTAGGGGCCAGGTGGCGGCCGCTGTGGCCAGTGCGTCGATCAGCAGGCTCACGTGGGGGAAGCGGCCCGGGGGACCGGGCCAGTGCCGGGCCAGCGGCGAGAGGCCGCGCACCCTGGGTGGAAGCTCGAGCTGCATGCCCCCCTTGCGGGGTAGGTTGCACGGGTTCCTGCTGTGGAGACCGCGCAGGCCGGACGGTATTCGTTCCGGGTCATCGATGGTTCGGTAGGCGGGCAGGGTGGAGCGAAGATGGTCGCCCACATGGGTGGCCAAGCCACGATTGCCGCCGCCGCAGAGCAGGCTGGTGAAGTGGCCCCGCCGGCCGTAGCCATGCACGGTGATGACCACATCACAATGGTCCATGAAGGTCGAGAACCGGTCCGAGGCGGACGGGTCGACCTTGGTCGATGAGACGTGGTACCGCATACCGTCGGGCTGGACCACGGCGTAGAACGAGGCACCGGACAGGCGGGCCGCCTCGGCGGCGATGATCTCGGTGTGCCGTTCGAGGTTGCCCCCGTGATAGGCGCAGAACCCGATGCGGCTGCCGAGTTCCAGATGCTCCTCCACCCCGGTCTGATCCAGGACTTGGGGGAAGCTGAGGCTGCGATCGGGGTGGCCGTCCATGGAGAGCGCCGCCCTACACCCCGAGGGGTGATGCTTGGTCGTGATCGGACCGGTCCCTCGACGATCCGGCACGAGAGGCGACGAATCCGGCGCCGGCCACCAGGATGTTGATGAGTAGGAAACCCCAGCCCAGCACGCTGGTTCGCCGGATGGGTTCCGACAGCAGACCGCCGAGATTGACATCGCCGTCCAGCCAGCCCACCATCGAGCCCTGCCACCCTTCGGCGGTTGTGACCACCGAATCGATCCACGGCGTCACCGATGCCGGGTCGGAGAAGATCTGTTGGGACCAGATGCCGTAGAGGGCGACATAGACGCCGACCACGACGAGAATGATGGCGGAGATGAGATTGATCTTGGGCAGAAGCTGCCGGAACCGGTTGACCAGCCCCTTTTTCCCGAAGCCCACGGCCAGGGTGAGCACGGTGGCCAGTAACCCCATGCCGATGGCGTAGGAGATGAACTTGCCCAATCGTTCGGCGAAGGTGGCCCCGCTGGCCGACGTGCCGATGGTGCCGAGGAAGATGCCGATGGTGCAGCTCAGCGAGGCCACGGCGTAGGAGACCCCGAACAGGAACATCGAGGTCACCGACCGACTTCCGCCGCCCTTGTTGAGCTTGGGGATACGGGCCACGGGCTGGAAACCGGCGGCCATGGCCACGCCGAGGGCCACCAGGCCCAGACCGATGGCGATGGTGAGCCGCGGCAGCCAGCCCGACTCGTTCAGTGCGGTGAGGGTGCCGGCCAGAAATAAGCCGAGCACGGCGAAGACGGCCAGGAAACCGGCCGACATCGACAACCCCACCTTCTGGGCTCGACCGAGGGCCACTGCGATCGAGCGCTGACTTTCGGCCTCGTCATCGAGGCCCAGAAAGAAGCCGAGGTAGGCGGGAAGTAGGGCAAACCCGCACGGGTTGATCAGGGCGATCATGCCCAGGGCGAAGGCGCGGGGGTCGAAGAGTGCGTCCATGGCGTCGATCAGTGTCTTCCGTCGTGGGCGTTGGAGGTCATGGCAGCAGTTCGTCGATCAGCTGCTGGAGGCGGTCTGCGGTGAGCAGCCCGGCATGAGAGTCCAGAATCTCACCGTCGGCCGAGATGAAGACCGTGGTGGGCATGGCTTGACCACCCAACTCGGTCCAGATCTCGGTACCGGGTTGGTACACGGTGTCATAGCTGATGCCGACCTCCTCGACCAGCGAACGCCACGACGTTTCGTCGAGATCGTGGCTGATGCCGATGAAGGTCACGCCGGGATTGCCCTGACTGACCGCCTCGAAGTCGGGAAGCTCAGCCCGACATGGAGGGCACCAGGAGGCGAAGAAGTTCACCACCATCGGCTCACCCTGGTAGTCGGCCAGCGTTCCCGTCCCGCCGTCGACGGTGGTGAACGGGATGGTGGCGTAGCCGGCAGCGGCGTCACTCGAGCCGTCGGAGAGTGTACCCGAGAGCACCACCACCAGTCCGGTGGTGGCCATGGCCAACACGGCCAGCACCAGGTGGAAACCGTTCAGGCCGGACGCTCGGGTGCCCGACGCATCGGGGGATTCGGGAGTGGTCGCTTCGTCGGTGCCGGGTTGTGGGGACATGATCTACTGTGTCGGTCTCCTCTCAGGATACCCAAGCAAACCGACGAGGCCGGTACCGCATTCCCGGCAATCCGGTGGGTGCTGAAGAAACGTGAGCGCCCCCGATCTCCGAATTCGGAGATCGGGGGCGCATGGCCGTGGCAGTGGATGAGTTGACCTGAGAACGCCGATCATGCCGTCCTCAGGCGATCAGCCGCTGCAGGTGATCCGGGATCGGAACCTCGGGCAGCTGATCCTCTGGCCGGGGGACCTTGGGCGGCCGACCCCGCCGACGTTTCCGGGTGATGATCTGACCGTCGTCGAACAGCTGGCCACCCCAGACGCCGCACGGCTCCCGGCGCCGAATGGCGCCTTCGAGGCATGGGGCGATGACGGAGCACTCGGCGCAGATCCGCTTGGCGGCGATGATGTCGGCGACCTGTTCGGAGAAGAACAGGTCGGTGGCGTTGTCGACCGTCCGGCAGGCAGCATGCCGGGCCCAGGTCTCTGCGGCCACCGCACCGTCTTCGAGCAGGCCTTCATCGATTGCACGGTCTCTGTCGTTGTGTATCCACACGCTGGTGATGGTCATTGTGTCGTCCTTCTTGTGAGGCACCGAATTGCCTCGACTTCGTTTCTCGGCGGCTAGGTCTTCATCTCGTTGTTGCGCTCCTTCCTGGCTTGGGTTTCGGCCAAAAGCGAAAGAGCCGCTGGGTGTGCTCCCAGCGGCTGCGACGGTTCTGCGATGACTCGTGTATTACGTCTTCGCAGACCTCGAGGGCTGGGAGGTTCCGGCCGGGCCGAACGGGGTAAAACCACCGATGGCCGTGGTAGGGACGTTGGTGTCCGTCATGACGGCGGCACAACGACCGAGCCAATTCACGACGATCCCGTAGGCCTTGTTGCCGTACCCGTGGCTGTGACGCACCTTGCCGGTGGTGAGCCGGTCGGCGTGTACGGCGCCGATGGACACGATGCGGCCGTCCTTGGTCACCGCCATGGCAGCGGTGCGGACATCGGTACGCGCCTGAGCCGGAAGCTGGGACAGTATGTGCTGAAGAGTCTGAAGCAACATTTCCCTTCCTTTCCGGCTTGTTTTCCGATTTCTCTTGGTTGAACAGGCGAGAACGCAACGGTTCCCGCCGGTTTGATAACCAAACTATGGATCGGTCGGCTTGTCAAATGATTTTCCCGGCCGGCCTCGATGTACGGCCGATGGCGTTCGGCGCTAGGGTCCTGGGCTGTGTCCGACGGTCGATCGTTGCAGGATCATCTCCCGGAGTACCAGCCCCTTGCCCCGCCTCGGGATGGGCGGGTTTTCGGCTCCGACCGCAAGGTGCGGCTCGGTGACGTCGATCCCACGGGTCGCCTCCGGCTCGACGCCCTGACTCGGTATTGTCAGGACGTGTCCAATGACGACACCACCGACGCCGGGCTCGACGACGAACCGGGCTGGGTCGTGCGGTCCACCGTCGTCGACGAGCTCGAACCGGCCCGGCTCTACGAAACTCTCACCTTCCACACCTTCTGCTCCGGTCTGGGCAAGCGGTGGGCCGAACGTCGTCTGGCGGTCAGGGGGAGGTGGGGTGCCCGCTATGAGGTGGCCACCCTGTGGGTCTGCGTCGATACCGAGACCGGTCAACCGACTCGACTCACCCCCCAGTTCCTCGACCTCTACGCCGGGGCCGCCGATGGGCGAACGGCGTCGGCTCGGCTACGGAACCCCAAGCCCGCCGCGGTGTCGGGCCGGCCCTCCCACCATCATCAGTGGCAGCTCCGGCGGGTCGACTTCGACACACTCGATCACGTGAACAACGCCGCCTACTGGGCGGCGGTGGAGGAGTGGATGGAGCCGTTCCGGCGGCCCCGCCGGGTACGTCTGGAGTACGCCGCCGGCGTGACCGAGCGGCCGGAGGTGGCGATCGAGCGGGTTGCGGAGCCCGACCACATGGTGCTGTGGTGGTGGGCCGGCGACGGGGGCCCCAGTGCCTCGGCCTCGGTACAGCCGGCCTCGGTTCAGCCGGCCTCGGAACCGTCGCTCGAGGCCGAGTCAGCCGGCTCCGCCGGGCTCGGCGATTCCGCTGCTCCCGAGACCGAGCCCGGCCGCTGAGCCGCCGACGCCTCCGAGATCTCGGGAATGAACAGCGAGCGGCGGTAGTGGCGGAGCTCGTTGATGCTCTCGGTGATGTCGTCCAGGGCCCGATGCCCCACCTCCTTGCGGGGTGCGGTGTCGAGGGCGGCCGGATACCAGCGGCGGGCCAGCTCCTTGAGGGTGGTGACATCGATGGACCGATAGTGCAGGAACTCCTCGACGTCGGTCATGTACACGGCCAGGAAACGACGGTCCATGCCGATGGAGTTGCCGCACAGGGGCACGGTTCGAGGCTCGGGGATGTGGGCCTTGAGGAATTCGAGGGTCTGGGCCGCTGCGTCCTCCAGCGTGACCGTCGAGGTCTTGATCTGGTCGAGAAGTCCGGACTTCGTGTGCATCTCGACCACCACGTCGTCCATGGCCGCCAGGTCCTCGTCGGTGGCGTGAATCACCAGGTCGGGACCGCTTTCGACGATGTTCAGATCATCGTCTGTCAGAAGGGTGGCGATCTCCACGATCACGTGCTTTGCCGGGTCGAGACCCGTCATCTCCAAATCCATCCAAGCCAGCAAGCCACCAACCCTACCATTGTGAACCGTACACATGCCGGGCCCGGGCCGGGACGGAACCGGCCCGTCGGCTCGAGACGGAACCAGCCGTAGAGCCGCAACAGGAGGTACCCTGCGGACCATGTCCGTGCAAGGTGCAACCCAGTCCGTGATCACCGGAAACCGGGTGGAGGTCTCCCTTCTGGCCCTCGATCCCGAGCTGCCACCACCGGCCCGGATTCGCCCCGGTGACGCCGCCGCCGATCTTCCCGCCCGCCACGATGTGGTGGTGCCGTCGAGGCAACGTCGCCTGATCCCCACCGGCTTCGCCATCGCCCTTCCCCCCGGCACCTGTGCCCTTCTGCTGCCTCGATCCGGGCTGGCCCTCCGTCACGGCCTGACTCTTCTGAACAGTCCGGGCCTGGTCGATTCCGGGTATCGAGGTGAGCTGCAGGTGGTGTTGCTGAACACCGGTGACGAGGACGTCATCATCGAGCGGGGCCAGCGGATCGCCCAGCTGCTGGTCCTGCCGGTGCCGAGCCTGGCCTTGGTGCCGGTCGACGAGTTGCCGAAGTCCATCGATGGTCGCGGCGTCAACGGGTTCGGCAGTTCCGGCTAGGTGACCTGGGCATCGACGCGACCTCGGCCGGCAGGCCCCCCGCCAGCCGCCCCTGTGCATCCCCACCGGGTCGCGGATCGGTCCCGGCCCAGCCGGTCACTCCCGATGGCGGTGTCTGAGCCGGACGGGCCGGTGTCAGTCGGTTTGGACCTCGAGTACCACCGAGTCCGACTCGACCACGGCCCGGCCCACCATCGAAGCCAGCCGGTCGGCCAGGGCGCTGCGATCGGTGATCGTGATGTCGGCATTCGACAGCCGCACACCGAGAAACCCGGGATGCCATTGGGCGTCGACCGTGATCCGACCCGGACCGTGAAGAGCCTGGACCGCGGCGTCGACGGCGAGACGTAGCTTCTCCACCATCGCGATCTCGATGCCGAGCCGGAGCGCCAGTCCGGCTACGGTGACCCGGCCTATACGGGTGAACGTCGGCGAAGCGGGAAACGACACCTTGAGCTCGTCTTGGGTGCCGTCGTTCATCGCAGGGTCGTTGTCCGCATTGTGAGGTAGGGGAGACTGTGGGTTGAGGTTGTGTTGGAGGTTGGGCCTGAATGGGCCTCGTGCCAGTCCGAGGTTTGCTGTGGTGATGCTACCGGCGGGTGACGGTGTTGGGTGATGTGGATCGAGGCGGCTGGGACGGTATCGGGCTGTTGGCTCGGGATGCCGTGTCGGGGTCCGGGGTTCGTGGTCAGATGAGCGGCTCCCGCGTCACATCACCCGGGTCCCGATCGGTTCGCACCCCGCGGTAGGTGGGATGACGTAGTGTCCCATCGACCGTCCACTCCCCGAATTCAACTTCGACCACGGTGTCGGCTTTCACCCAGTGGACCGGTCGGTCCAGCGGTGGAAGCCGAGCGAACGGTGGCTCGGCCTGTTCGGTCAGCATGGTCGACAGCCGCTGTCGTTCGAGATCGCTCAATCCCGAGCCCACCCGGCCGGCCACCACCAGCTCTCCGTCCTCCCAATAGCCGACGAGGAGCGAGCCGATCCTTCCCTCGAGCGAGCGCCGGCCCTCCAACCAGCCCCCGACCACAAACTCCTGCCGACGTCGGATCTTGAGCTTGATCCAGCTGGAGCTCCGGATCCCGGGTTGATAGACCGAATCGAGTCGTTTCATGACCACGCCCTCGAGTTGGCGGCTCCGGGCCAGCTCGATCAGTCGGGGCGCATCGTCGATCATGTAGGGCGGGCAGGTCCAGTTCGGTCCGGGCGGTAGCAGCTCGTCGAGGATGCGGCGCCGGGTCCGGTAGTCGAGGTCCAGCATCGGCGTGCCGTCGACCATCAGCAGATCGAACACGAGGTACATGATCGGGTGGTGGGCCAGCAGGGCCTCATTGGGTCGGTCGATGTGGATGCGTTGCTGGAGCCGGGAGAACGACGGCCGGTCCTCGTCGAACACCACCACCTCGCCGTCGAACACCGCCTGGGTGCCGACCGCCGGCCCCAGGGCGGTCAGTTCCGGATACGAGGTGGTGACATCCCGGCCGTTCGATGACCACAGGCGGTGCCGGTCACCGTCGACCCAGGCCTCGATGCGCATCCCGTCCCATTTGAGCTCCACCGCCCAACCCTCGGTCGTCGGCGCCTCCGAAGCCGGGATGGCCTTCATGGGTGGGATCCATGACCGCTCCTTGCTTGATGCGGTTGGATCGGAACCGGAATCGGACACAGTCCGATCTTATGGGTACGAAACCGGCTCACGGACCCGCAGGCCGACGCCTCGGCCATCACAGGGCCGAACCGTTCGCTCCGCCGGATCGGGTTGACACAGGCTCCGGTGATCCCGGGTCGGCCGGTGGTCGGGCGAATCGTTTCGCGGCCTCGGTGACGGCGATGTACCCGAAGGTGATCCCACCGAGGGTGCCGAGCACCGCAATGGTCGGGCGGGTGAGTCCGAGGTCGGCTGCGACGGGGCTGTAGGGCAGGGCAAGGGTGATGGAGGCGATGAACGCACTGGCGGTGATGAGGCTCATCGCCGGCCGGCTGCGCCACGCCGGTCGCCACGTTCGGAGCACGAGCATCACGGCCAATTCGGTTGCCGTGGATTCGATGAACCAGCCGGTGCGGAACAGCTCGGCCCCGGCGTTGAAGCCGACGCGGAGGGTGTAGAAGGTGGCGATGTCGAAGGCGGAGCTGATCAGGCCGAAGACGATCATGAAGCGGCGCAAGCGTGTGATGTCCCAGCCATGGGGCCGCTCGATCGCCTCAGGGTCGACCCGGTCGGCGGCGATGGTCATCGCCGGGATGTCGGAGAGGAAGTTGAGCAACAGGATCTGGCGCGGCAACAGCGGCAGGAACGGCAGGAACAGCGCCGCGATCGCCATCGAGATCATGTTGCCGAAGTTGGCCGAGATCGTGACCTGGACGTACTTGATGGTGTTGGCGAAGACCCGCCGGCCGTGGCGAATCCCGTCACCGATGACGGCGAGGTCCTTCTCCAACAGCACGATGCTTGCGGTGTGTCGGGCGATGTCGACCGCCCCGTCCACCGAAATCCCCACGTCGGCGCTGCGCAACGAGGGTGCATCATTGATCCCGTCGCCGAGGTAGCCGACCCGATGACCGCAACGTCGAAGGGCGGCGACGATGGTCTCCTTCTGCAGAGGATCGATCTCGGCGAACACCGACGCCTCGCCCACCAGCTCCTCGAGTTCCACTGGGTTGCACTTTGCGATCTGGGCGCCGGTGGCGAGGCCGGATGCGTCCAGCCCGACAGCGTTGGCGGCGTGGGCGGCCGCATGGCGGTTGTCGCCGGTGATGATCTTGGTGGCGACCCCGAGGGCGACAAGTTCGGAGATGGCATCGGCGGCGTCGGGCTTTGGCGGGTCGGTGAAGCACAAGAACCCGCGGAAGGTCAGGTGCTGCTCGTCATCGGCGGTCAGAGCATCGGCCTGTGCTCGGTCGACGGCGCGGCTGGCGACGGCGAGTACCCGCAGGCCCGTTTGTGACAACTCGGCGAACCGTTGGCGGAGTTCGGCCAGGTCATGGTCTGCGCCGTCGCACACGTCGAGTACGGCATCGACCGCTCCTTTGGTGATGATCATGGAGGAGCCCGCTCGCTCGACCAGGACCGAGAGCCGGCGACGGGTGAAGTCGTAGGGCAGCTCGGCGATCCGCCGATGGGTCGGATCGGTGGGAGGTGTCGTGGCGGCCAACGCCCGGTCAATGGGATTGCCGAAGCCTCGTTGGGCGGTGGCATTGATATAGGCGAGGGTATGCACCTCGGCCGACGGGCGGCCCTCGAGATCGACCGCGGCGTCGAACATGATGTCACCGGTGGTCAGGGTGCCGGTCTTGTCGGTGCAGAGTATGTCGACGGCGCCGATGTCCTCGATGGCGTCGAGGCGCTTGACGATGACACGACGTCGAGCGAGCTGCCGTGCCCCCTGGGACAAGGTGACGGTGACGATCGTCGGCAGCAGCTGGGGTGTGAGGCCGACGGCCAGCGCCAGCGAGAAGAGGAACGCCTCCAGGATTGGGCGATGGAGAACCACGTTGGCGATGAAGATCCCACCCACCAGCAGAGCTGTCGTGCGCATGAGGAGCAGACCGAACCGGCGCAGACCGAGCTCGAATGCGGTAGGCAGGTGGGTGCCGGCGAGGTTGACGCCGATCTTGCCGAACTCCGTGCTGTCGCCGACGGCTGCCACCACTGCGGTGCACGTGCCCGACACGACATGGGTGCCGCACCACACCGCGTTGCTCCGCTCGGCAAGGCTTGTGGCGCTCGGCACCACACCGGGCGACTTCTCGACCGGGAAGCTCTCCCCGGTCAAGGCCGATTCGTCGACCAGCAGCGAGTCGACGTCGAGGACACGGGCGTCGGCGGCGATCACGTCACCGGCCCCCAGCAGCAGGATGTCGCCGATCACGACATCGTCGAGTGAGACGCTCGTCTCCGCCCCGTCCCGCCGCACCGTGGCCAGAGTCCGGACAGCACCCATGAGTTCGTGCACGGCCATGACCGCGCCCCGCTCCTGCACGTAGCCGAGGATTGCGCTTGCGGCCGTGATCAACAGGATGATGGTGGCGTCGGCCGGATCACCGAGCAGCATCGACAGCACCGAGGCTCCGATCAGCAGCATGACGATCGGGTTCGAGACCTGACGGAGCCCGAGACGCCATCGCGGCATCGGCCGGCGGCTGTGCACCGGCAATCCGCCGAGCCGTTCTCGGGCTGCATCGATGGACAGTCCCTCTCTTCCTGCGCCCAGCCGATCCAACAGCTCCGCCTCCGAAACCGCCCAGAACGCCGGGCCGCCGTCGGCGCGTCCCGGTGCGGCGTCGACCTCCGGTTCGGTTGATCCGGCCCTGTCAGTGGTCATGGCGACGGCGCGCCCACCGGCGGCACCAGCGCTCGATAGGGAGCGGCCCACAGAGCATGCCTCAACGATCTACTCGGTTGACATCTTCTGGTCCTCCGGATCGGGTCTACCGGGTTGCCGATGGTCAGAGCCTATCGGTCTGGATGAGGTGGCTACGAACCCGGCCGAGGGGCGTGTATCCCGACTTCCCGCCACCCGGCGTCGACGTGCATGCTCTACCTACCGGTCGGTAGGCTGGAGTCATGGTTCTGGATGCCGATGTCGCACTGCTGACCGAGCTGGAGGAAGAAGCCGGACGGTTGCTCGACCGCCACTACGAGGCCACGAAGGTGTGGCACCCCCACACGTTCGTGCCCTGGAGCCGGGGCCGGGACTTCGAACCCGACTACGAATGGTCGCCGGAGGAAGCCGAAGTGCCGGCCGAGGTCCGCAGCGCCCTGTTCGTGAACCTGCTGACCGAGGACAACCTGCCGTACTACTTCCGGGACATCGAGCGCATGTTCGGACGGGACGGGGCCTGGGGTGAGTGGGTCCGGCGGTGGACGGCCGAGGAGGCCCGCCACTCGGCGGTGATCCGCGACTACCTCACCGTCACCCGGGCCATCGACCCGGTGGAGTTGGAGGAGGGTCGTATGGCCCAGATGTGCGGGGGCAAGGTGCCGGAACCGCCCAGCGCCATCGACGGGCTGGTCTATGTCACCCTCCAGGAGTTGGCCACCCGGATCTCGCATCGCAACACCGGAGCTCTGCTCGAGGACAAGGCCGGCTACGACATCATGCGCCGGGTGGCCATCGACGAGAACCACCACTTCCTGTTCTACCGGGATGCGGCCAAGGCCGCCTTGGAGATCAACCCCAGCGCCGCCGTGGAAGCCATGGAACGCCAGGTCATCGGCTTCGCCATGCCCGGCGAAGGCATCCCCGACTTCACCGCCCACGCCCGTGTCATCGCCACCGCCGGCATCTACAACCTGGCCGTGCACCACGACCAGATCCTGGAACCGATCGTGGTCAAGTACTGGGATCTGCCCAACCTGACCGGGCTCACACCCGAGGCCCGGAAGTCCCAGGACAAGGTCATGGCCTACATCGAGAAGTCGGCGCGGGTGGCGGCCCGGCTCAAGGAGCGCGAGCAGGCCACCTCGGCTGTTTGACCCGGTCGGCTCGGTGACCGGTCAGGACGGCCGATCCCGGAGGTCGAGTTGAACGGCCTTGGCCCGCCGCCGGTGGCCGCTGCCGGGGGCGCAACGTGCCGATGGCCGGTCGTCCTGGGGCTGGTCGTCGAGTCGCCGGCTCAGCCGTAGATACTCCGGTGTGGGGTCGCCCAGGTAGTTGTAGCAGGCGTTGAAGTCGTCGTCGTCCAGTTGGAGGAAGCCCTCGATGCGGTGCTGAACCCGGGGCCCCAGCTCGGGACACGGGGCGCTCAGCCGGCTGGCATGACGCTGGGCGAATCCCCGGACGCTCGGATAATAGACGGCCCGAGGTGAGTCCAGCTTCACCCCCGTTCGATGCCGAATCCATCGCAGCCGGAGCTGCCGCATGATGAGCGGCGACACCACCTGACCGACCTCGCTGTCGTCGCACAGCGCCCATATCTCGGCCGGTTGGGGATGGCCGTCGTCGACGAGGTCGATGATCACGGTGGGCTCGCGCCGCTCCCCGGTTGGCGCCGAGCCCGAAGCACCGGTCCAGGTCGTGAGCCTCGTCGCCCTGATGGTGGGGGCTGTGAGCGTCGGCGTCGCCCCGGTGCGCTCCGGGAGGGTCAGGTCGATCAGGACGTCGGCCAGATAGGTGAGATCCTCGGCACCGGGACCCCGGGGGCTGGTGGCCGGATGGAGGGAGAGGTTGGTGTTCATGACGGTTGCCGGAGACGGATCCGAACGACCACCGGGAGCCGGTGGTACGTCGTCACGCCCGGGGCCGTGGTCGACTGCGTGTGCAGGCAGACAGTGACCAGGCCCCGGGCCATAACGACCGGGGTCACCGATGAGCCAGGCGTCGACCGATGCCGACGCAGAACCCGCCGATGGCTACCAGTGCGGCTCCGACGCTGGTGATCAGCGTCGTCGTCGTCCCGGTTACCGGTAGGGATTCGGACATTCCCGGTCCTCCTTTCTTGCCCTAGAAGGGTTGGAACTTTTCGTGCCGTCGGAGGACGACCGGTCACGGTTCGTCGCTGTCATGACGCCACCCTGGCCGGCGACTCCCAGGTGCAGGACTCGACCGTTGGCTGTCGGATGGTCTTGGCGATGGAGTGCAGCCAGATCACCCGATACAGCAGATCGACGGCTACGAGGAGCGGCCCGAACAGGATCAGGTGGAAATGGCGCAGTCGGACCGCGGCCAGGGCCAGGAGGCCGTAGAACACGAGCCAACGGGTGGCCAGCAGTATCAGGACCAATCCGGGGCCCTGGGTCAGGGCCAGGTAGACGAGCACCGGCAGTCCGACCAGGTAGGTGATCCAGTGGGCTATCAGCAGTGTGTACAGCGTTTCGAACACGGTGGGCCGGCCCCGGAGCAAGGTGGAGCCGATGCGGTGGCCGACGATGCCCTGGTTGGTACCCCACAGCCAGCGCAGGTTCTGCTTGTAGAAATCCTTGAGGTTGGTCGGGTCCTGGATCCAGGCCCAGGCTCGGGGACCGTAGCGAATGCGGCCCAGCCTGCGGCGGTGGGTTTCGAGCACCCAATAGGTGTCGTCGACGATGTAGGGGGTGTCGGCCACCAGCACCTCCCGCAACACCTCGGTGCGGTAGGTGGAGTTCGAACCCGAGATGCAGTTGAGGGCATTGGCCCACGACTGGGGGGTTCGAACCGCCAGCTGATAAAACCAGTAGGCGAAGGCCCGGTAGGCCACGAACGGATTCCACCGCAGGGATCGGGGCCAAAGGGTGCAGGTCCGGCCGACCACGATGGCGGTATCCCCGTCGAAGTAGTCGAGCGAGCGAGCCACGAAGTCGGGCTCCAGGTGGGTGTCGTCGTCGATGATGGTGAGGAACCGGTAGCGGGCCAGCAGGTCCAGGTCACCGCACCCGGTGTGAAGTGTGGTGGGCTTGCCCCGGTTGATGCGATAGTCGACCACATCGGCCCCGGCCGCTCGGGCCGCCGCCACCGTGTCGTCGTCGCTGCCGTCGCTGAGCACATACACCGGCACCTGGTTGGCCACGGCATGGCGCACCGTGGTGGCCATGGTCGCCGAACCGTTCTTGCTGGCGATGAGGATGGCGCAGTCGAACAGCCGGTGGGGACCGTCCGGATATCGGCTCGGAGTTTCGGGTCCGGCCGGTGTCAGATAGCCGTAGATCACCGATCCGACGGCCACCACCACCAGCAACACCGCCAGCACCAGCAACGTCGCCGATCCCACGGTTCCCAGAAGCTGAAGGAGCTGCTGTCCCATGTCGACCCGCCTGACGATCCTGCCCACGTGGGGCACCTGCACTGATCGTCACGGTACGTTGCGGTCCGCCCCCGGTTCGGTCGGCCGGCACGACCACCCACGCCGTGGTGGGGCGTTGGCACCACGGCTGCGCCGGTGGTGGGACCACGGACCCAGGGTGCCCCGGCCGGGGCCTACCAGTCCAGGTTCTCCAGCTTCCGCAGCCAATCCCGGCGTTCGAACTCGGTGGAGGCGTCGACGTCGTACAGGGCGATCCATCGAGTGCGGCATCGCCGGTGGCAGAGCACCCGCAGGGTGCGGCGAACGCGCAGTCGACCCCCGTTGCCCTGGACGAGGTTGACGCGGCGGCTGGAGCCCATGGTGGTGACGACGACGATCTCGGTGATGTTGTTGAGCCGGCCCCGGATGCGGTTGGCGCCCGGTGGCAGCTCGAACGCCACCTCGTGCATCCACACCCGGTCGAACCAGCCCTTGAGCCGGGCCGGCTGGCCGCTGAACCAGGTGGGGTAGACGAGGATCAGGCGGTTGGCCCACTGCAGGGCTTCGATGTGGCGGGTCAGGTCGGGCCGCTGGTCGGGGTGGCCGAGGTGGTTGATGACCTCGTCCCTCGTCAGGCGGGGGTCGAAATCCTCGGCGTCGAGATCGAGCACCCGGACCGGTCGGCCGGTCCGCTCCAGGCCGGCCATCACCTGGTGGAAACCGGCCCTGGTCAGGCTCTCGGGCTTGGGGTGGCACACCACCACCAGGTTGTTCGTGGGACGGGGCCTCGACATCGGCCCCCGAATCCGGCCCGCCGCCTGCTCCACCACTTGCCTCACAGTCCCGCCATCTCCCGCTCCACCCGGTCGAGAAACGCCTGCCGTTCGGCATCGGTGGCGGTGTCGAGGCGGTGCATGGCCAGCCAGGTCGTCCGGCACCGCCGGTGGCACAGGAGGCGCAGGGCGCGACCGATCGTGCGCCGTCCGGCGTCGCCGAGCACCGTCACCTCCAGCCGTCCCGACCCATAGGTGGTGACGCCGACCAGGTGACGGATGTTGGTCAGCGCCGGTCGCACCCCCCGGTCGGTGAGGGTGAAGGCGAAACCGGGCAGCAGCACCCGCTCCAGCCAGCCTTTCATGATCGCCGGCAGGCCGGACCACCAGGTGGGGTAGACGAACACCAGCATCTCGGCCCGCGCCACCCGGGCCATGTGTTCGGCAACCACCGGATCGAGGTGACCGTCGGGGCCGTCGTCCACCAGGGTGAGATAGTGGCGGTGCTCGTCTTCGCTCATGCAGGGATCGAAGCTCGACCGGTGGAGATCGACGGTGTCGACTTCGTGGCCGGCCGACCGTAGGCCGAGCTCGACCCGACGGAACAGTGCGGTGTTGAACGAGTCCGGGTCGGGGTGGGCGTGAACGACGAGACATCGCATGGTTCCGAGCACGATAGCCGGTGAGGTGACTGCGAACCCGGCTGGGTTCGTGGTCCCGGCAGGGGAGGTGGCCGGGTTGGATGGGCCGGGGTCGCCTGCGGTCGCCTCCAGAACGGTTGTTCGGTAGTAGGATGCGGCTGATGGAGCGTTCATCCCACCCGATGTCGAGCCCGGGATCGGGATTGTTGTCGGCCGGGGCCGTGACCTTCGTGCCCGGAGAGCCGGCACGATCGTCGTGGTTCGCCTGCTGGAACCCGGACGATCCCGGCGGGCTGCTCTCGGCATTGGAGTCCAATGAGTGGGGGGCGGTCGACGTCACCGTGCTGGTTCCGGCCAAGCGGGGGGTGCGGGCCGCCACGGTGGCGACCAGACGTCTGGACATGGGCCCCGCCATCGAGGCGCTGGCTGCATTGGGCCGGGCCGACGATGCCGTGCCGTCGGCTCACGCCTGGGCCGATGTGGTGCGATTCGCCCTGCTGCTGATGGCCGAGGGTCGGGTGCTGCCCTGGATCAGTCCCGACGGCTATGACACCTGGCGGGTCGATCCGTTGAGCGACGAGCACCGTCGCACGGTGCAGGCGCTGGCTTCCGCCCTCCCGTTCGAGGCCTACGCCGTCCCGGTCAACGGTGACCGGTCGAGCCGTCGCCGCCTGGTCGGTGACCCGGTGTACGCCGTCCGCTCGGTGCTCGACGCCGTGGCCGATCGTTTCCTCCGCACCCCGGCCGCACCCCGGGTCGGCTCGTTGCGATTGTTCGCCGACCCCGAGCCGACCAGGGCCTACCATCTCCGGCCCTGGGTCCACGATCTGGCTGTTGCCCACTGCGCCGGCTGCCGACTGGTCATCGACATGGAACCGGCGGCCGGGCCGGCCGGTGACCGGCCTGAGCCGACCTCATCGGCGTTCGCCGATCAGGGATCGGTCGCCTGGACGGGCCGGTTCCGGCTCCGTGGTGTGGACGATCCCTCGCTGATGGTGGATGTCGACCGGTTCTGGGCGGCTCCGAGCGAGATCACGTCCCGCTTCGGCTATGAAGCCGAGCTCGTTCTTCTGACCGGCCTGCGAACCGTGGCCGGGCTGGTCCCCGGTTGTGACGATGTACTCGGCGATCAGGCACCCGGTGAGGTCTCGCTCGACGATCACCAGCTGGAGGTACTGCTCAACCGGCTCGATGCCCTGGCCGATCGGGGGGTGGAGGTGCGTTGGCCGGTCGATCTGGTCGCCCCCCGCCTGGAGCGCCGACTGGTGGCCTCGGTGTCCGCCCCGGCCGGTTCGCTGCGAACCGTCGTCGATCTGGAGCGGCTGCTCACCGTGGACTGGGAGTTCCTGCTCGACGGGGTGCCGCTGACGATGGAGGAACTGCGGGTTCTGGGACAGGCCAAGCGAGCCCTGGTGCCGGTTCGAGGTCGCTGGATCAGGCTCGACCCCGCCACCCGTCGCCGGCTCACGGCCCCGACCCCGGGCTTGTCGGCGGTCGACGTGTTGGCCTCCGTTCTGGCCCGGGGGGTGGCGGCCGATGGGGGCGAAAACGCCGGCGGGCCGAGCGATGGCGGCGACGCCGGTGGCCTGCGGTCCGAGGCCGAACCGGAACACGAGCATCGGGCGGCCATCTCGGTGACGGCGGAGCCGGCCCGGTGGATCAGGCGGGTGGCCGATCTCTCCCGGCCCCGCCCGCACTCCGAACCGCTGGGTCTGCGGGCCGAGCTCCGGCCCTATCAGCGGCGGGGTCTGGGGTGGATGGCCGACCTGGTGTTGCTCGGGCTCGGCGGTTGTCTGGCCGACGACATGGGGCTGGGCAAGACCGTCCAGGTCCTGGCCCTGCATTGCCTGTTGGCCGAACGGGGCTCGGATTCGGGTGGCGATGAGTCGGGGCCGGCGGCCGACCGGGCCCCCACCCTGGTGGTGGCCCCGACCTCCCTGCTGGCCAACTGGACTCGGGAGGCCGCCCGGTTCGCTCCCGACATCCCCGTTCGCGTCTATCATGGTCAGGCTCGGGATCTCGACGGCCTGAAGCCGGACGAGCTGGTCGTCACCAGCTACGGCGTGGTCCGCAGCGATGTCGAGGCCCTGATGACCGTGGACTGGGGTCTGGTGGTGGCCGACGAGGCCCAGCAGGTCAAGAACCCGAGATCCTCCACGGCGAAGGCTCTGCGACGGGTCCCGTCTCGGGCCCGCATCGCCTTGACCGGCACGCCGGTGGAGAACCGGCTGAGCGAGCTGTGGTCGATCATGGACTGGGCCGTGCCCGGGTTGCTGGGGCCGTTGGCCACGTTCCGCCGACTGACGGCCGTGCCGGTGGAACGGGACGGCGACGCCACGGCCACCGAGCGGCTGACCCGGGTGCTGGAGCCCTTCCTGTTGCGGCGACGGAAGTCCGATCCCGCCATCGCCCCCGAGCTGCCGGAGAAGATCGAGGGGGACATGATCGTGCCCCTCACCCCCGAGCAGGCCACGCTGTACCGGGCCGAGGTGGACGAAACCCTGGCCCAGGTGGGCCGGGCCGAGGGCATCCAGCGCCGGGGCCTGGTCCTGGCCCTGTTGACCAGGCTCAAGCAGATCACGAATCATCCCGCCCAGTACCTGGGCGAGGCCGGTCCCCTGGACGGCCGGTCGGGCAAGCTGGAGGCCCTGGACGACGTGCTGACCGCCGCCGTCGACAGCGGCGAATCGGCGTTGATCTTCACCCAGTACGTGGCGATGGGCCGGCTGCTGGAACGCCACCTCTCGGCCGGTGGTCATCGGGTCGGGTTCGTCCACGGTGGGTTGTCGGCCGGGGCTCGGCAGCGGCTGGTCGATCGGTTCCAGGCCCGCGAGCTGGGCGTGCTGGTGCTGTCGCTCAAGGCGGCCGGCACCGGGCTCAACCTCACCGCCGCCACCACCGTCATCCACTACGACCGGTGGTGGAACCCGGCGGTCGAGGATCAGGCCACCGACCGGGCCTACCGCATCGGTCAGACCGACACGGTGACCGTGCACCGGTTGGTCACGCAGGGAACGGTGGAGGATCGGGTGGCCGAACTGCTCGGGGCCAAGCGGGAGCTGGCCGATCGGGTCATCGGGGAGATCACGGCCAACGGCGAGGGCTGGATCGGTGACTTGGACGATGCCGAGCTGGCTCGCCTGGTCGACCTCGGCGATCTTGGCGTCGGGGGTGCCCCATGAGCGATGCCGCCTTGAACTCTCAGATGACCGCCGGTCGGATCTGGCTCGATCGCCTGGTCGCCGCCATCGCCACGGCCGACCGAGCCCTTGAGTCCGGTCGGTCGCTGCTGGGCCGGGTGGACGAGCTGGAGATGGAGCCGGGGTTGATCCGGGCCCGGGTCGACGGTTCCCGCCCCGGTGACGGTTCGACCGTGCACCTCGCCCAGATAGGGGTTCGGACCTTCGACGACGGGCGATGGGAGGAGCTGACCCGATCCATCGAGCGGTCCGGGCCGGGGTCGGCCGCCGTGCTGGCCGGGGTCATGACCGAGGAGCTTCGAGCCGCCCTGGTGCCATCGGCCGGGGAGGTGAGCTGCCACTGCACCTGCTCCGACGGTCGGGACCTGTGCCGCCATGGAGCGGCCGTGGCCCTCGCCTCGGTCGAGGTGTTCGACCGGGATCCGTTCGCCCTGGCCCTGATCCGGGGTCGAGGTCGTGACGAACTCCGGCGCCGGCTTCGCGACCGTCGGGCCGAGCGCCTGGGATTGACCACCGACGATCAGGACCATGCCCGGGGCCGTGATCCGGGCACACCGGCGGCCGCCGCCCACCGGCGCCAACCGGTGCCGTTCACCCGCTCGATCACGGCCCCGGGCCAGCCCGGTGGGCTGATACCGCTGGCCGTCGCCCCTCCCATCGAGGCCGCCGTCGACATTGCCGAGTTGGCCGAGCTGGTGGCCGATGCCGCCGAACGGGCCCGGTCCATGCTGGCCGGCGCCGGCGACTCCGGCCTCGATCTCACCGTGGGGGCCGATGTCGCCCGCCGGGCCGTCAATGGTGACCGGGATCGCATCGCCGCTGCCACCGGTCTGCCCCCGGACGAGCTGTCGGCAGCGGCTCTCGCGTTCGAGCAGGGAGGCGCCGCCGGTCTGGCCGTGTCCCGGCGACGTTGGGAACCCGAGCCCGGGCTGCTCAAACCCGGGATGAAGGCCCTGGGTCCGGGGGCCCGGGTTCGGGGCAATGCCGTCAGCGGGGCAGGGATGCAGCTACGACTCGATCCCGACGGTCGCTGGTGGCGATTCGAGCCCGACGACGTCCTGGGCTGGGTGCTGGTGGGCCCGCCGGCCGTCGATCCCGCCGACCTGGTCGAGCCCTGCGATCTGGACGGCTGACCCCGAGCTTTCGTCTCCTCGTCCCCCGAATGGGACGAGGAGACGAAAAAGGGGTCGGTTAGTTGATGTCGACTTCGTAGAGCACGGGCCAGCGCTTACCGGTCAGCCAGAACCGTCCGGTGTCAGGCTGGTAGGCGATGCCGTTGAGCACCCGGTCGGTGTCGCCCTCGTATCCGGGGGGAACCAGGGCCGAGGCGTCGACCACGTCGGTCACGATTCCGGAGTCCGGGTCGATGGCCACGATGGTGTTCGATTGGTAGATGTTGGCCCAGATCCGGTCGTCGCTCGACCGACCCGATGCCTCGGAATCGGCTCCGGGCACGCACTCCAACTCGTTGATGGCCTCGACCGGGCGACCATCGGTCGTCACCTCCACGGTGGCCACCACCTCGAAGTCGTCGGGTCGATGAAACCACAGCCGGTCCGTGCCATCGCTGCGGACCAGGACATCATCGAGCAGGCACAGGCCCCAACCCTCGCTCTCGTAGTCGAACTCGGCCACCGGTTCCAGGGTGTCGAGGTCATACACGAAGGCCCGGCCGGCCGTCCAGGTCAGCTGCCACACCCGGTCGCCGACCACGGTGGCCCCTTCGGCGAAAAGTTCGTCGCTCAATTGGGTCTCGACCAGGGCTACCGGCGGGCCGTCGGGGTCGCCGATCGGATCCCAGATCCGCAGCCGGGATTCGCCGTACTGGCCCGCGCTCTCCAGCAACCGGCCGCCCCACCGGCCCCCGTCGATCCACTCGAGGCCCTGGGTGTAGGCCGAGTCGTGGCCGTAGACCTCGGTCACGGTGATGGTGCGCAGGGCCGGCTCCGAGGTCTCGCCGTCCACCTCGGTGGCGGTGGAGGACGAGTCGACAATGGTGGTCGAGGCCGTGTCGGCCGTGCCGGCCGTGCCGCTCGCACCGTTCGAAGAATCGGTGGCGCAGGCGGCCGTCAACCACCCCACGGCGACGACCAGGACGGCGACCTTTCTCACCCCCCCTTTCTAGTGCGGCGAGACGGTGCTCGCCGCCTCGAGTTCGGCTTCCGGCCAAACGTGGCCGAGCCTTGACCTCATCGTGAACACCCGATCGGCCACGGGCGGCCGGATCGCAGGGGTGCCGGACACGGCACGGCTGGGTTCGGTCCGGTCGGTCAACTACCTTGTGGCCATGACCACTCGCATCGCTCTCGACGGCAACCGGCTCCTGGCCGACGCCCGCGACCTACTGCCCGACACGGTCCGCCTCCGACGCCGAATCCACGCCGAGCCCGAGTTGGGTAACCAACTGCCCATGACCCAGGCCAAAATCCTGGACGCCCTCAGCGGCCTCGACCTCGAGATTCGGACCGGCGACGCGGTGTCGTCGGTGGTGGCCACCTTGATCGGCGATGGCGCCGGTCCGACCCTGCTGCTGAGGGGTGACATGGACGCCCTGCCCATGCCGGAGGACACCGGTGACGAGTTCGCCAGCAACCACAGCGGGGTCATGCATGCCTGCGGGCACGACGCCCATGTGGCCATGTTGGCCGGCGCCGCCCGACTGCTCCACGCCCGCCGTCGCGGACTTCGGGGCTCGGTCAAGTTCCTGTTCCAACCCGGGGAGGAGGGCCACCATGGAGCCCGCTTCTGCATCGAGGAAGGTCTGCTCGAGAACCCGACGGTGGATGCCGCCTTCGCCCTCCATGTGTTTCCCAACCTGCAGTCGGGGTCGATCCAGACCCGCCCCGGCCCCATGCTGGCCTCGTCCGACGAGTTCACGATCACCGTGCGGGGCAGGGGCGGTCATGCCTCGGCCCCGCACATGGCGGTCGATCCCATTCCGGTGGCGTGTGAGATGGTGACCGCTCTCCAGACCCACATCACCCGCACCGTCAACGTGTTCAAACCGGCGGTCCTGACCGTGGGTCGGATCATGGCCGGCACCACCACCAACGTGATTCCCGAGTCGGCCGAGCTGACCGGGACCGTGCGCACGGTCGATGCCGAGACCAGGAAGCAGGTGATGGGCTCGATCGAACAGGTGGTGCAGGGCATTGCCGCCGCTCATGGCTGCCGGGTCGATCTGAACCTCGATCACGGCTATCCGGTGACGGTGAACGACGCCGACTTCACCGACTTCTCGATTGGGGTCCTGACCGATCTGCTCGGCGCCGACCGGGTGAGCCTCATGCCGGCGCCGATCATGGGCTCCGAGGACTGGAGCTATGTGCTGGAGCGGGTGCCGGGGCTGATGGCCTTCCTCGGGGTCTGCCCCGATGGCGTGGAACCGAATGAGGCTCATGCCTGCCACTCCAACCTCATGCGAATCGATGAGGACGCTATGGCCGTGGGCGTCGCCGCCCACGCCGCCCTTGCCCTGTCCTACCTGGCCTGAGGTCGCCGTTGGTTCCCGCAGTGGCGCTCTACGACGAGGCCTGTTGCTCGGCCGGCGTGGCCGCCTCGGATGTCGGCGACGCACCGTTGTCGTCGGCATCGCCCGGATACCGCCTGTTCTGCAAGCCGGTGACGACGGTGGCAGTGCCCGTATCCATACCCCGACCCAGGTGGAGTACCCGCTGGGGGAACGGGATGGTGACGCCGGCTTCGGCGAGGGTCTCGCGGATGGCGATGGCGGCCTCGCTGATGGCCCACCGGCCGGTCAGCTCCTCGCTGAAATGCCAGATCCGGGCCACCATGTCGACCCCCGACTCACCGAAGCCGGTGACCAGCACATCGGCTTGGGGGGCGCCGGCCAGGGCGTCGAGGTCTCGCAGCTTCTTGACCAGGATCCGCTGCGTCGTCCGCAGATCGGTGTCGTAGGAGACTTGGAACGGGATGAGCGTTCGCCGATGCTCGTCGCTGGTTTGGTTGACCAGCGGCTCCTCCAAAACCTTCAAGTTCGGTAGATGCACGATTTCGCCGTCGAAGGTCTTGAGCACCACGGCCCGACCGTTGATGTCGATCACGGTCCCCGACTGGCCGTTGGTGTGGATCTGGTCTCCCCTGCGGATTGGCCGGCGGGCTTGGAGCATGATGGAGCCGACCAGGTTGCCCAGCACCGGCTGGAGCGACAGCGCCACCAGCACACCGCCGATACCGAGAGCGCCGATGAGCGGGCCAACCTTGACGTCGAGCTGTTCGAGGGCCAGGACGACGGCGAGAACCAGGACCAGAGCCCGAGCGATGCGGGAGATCACCTTGGCCAGGTCCTCCTGCATGCGCAGGGGCTTGGCTGCGGTGTGGATGCTCCGGTTGATGACGAAGCTGACGGCAAGGCCGATGAGCAGCGTGGCCCCGGCGCTCACCCATTCCGATGTGGCGATCTCCGAAAAGTCCATCCCGGAACCCAGTGTAGTGCATGGTCGGCGTCAGTCTTCTGAAGCCGGGTTCGGCCGTTTGACGTTCGAATCGGTATCGGGCCGGAGCCTCCCTCAGGACACCGTGGCCAATCCACACAGCGTGGTCAGGGCTGCCACCTGTTGCACCGCTCCCAGCACGTCACCGGTCACGCCACCGATCTTGGTCACGGCCAGGCGGATCACCGCTGCGGCGGCTGCCGAGGAGGCCAGCGCGATGGCCAGGACCACGACGGCGACCTCGGCCCCGGTCACGTCGGCTCCCGAGTCGATGGCAACCGCCGATGGGACCAGGGCGATCACACCGGTGACCATCGCCGCCACCACCGCCGGCCATGACAGCCCGGCGGCATAGTCGGAACCCAGGCCGTCACCGGCCGGCGGCGCCATCCGCATTGTGGCCACGGCCACCGCTCGGGACCAGGTGTGAGCGGCCACGGTGGCCGTCACCGGCCACCACCATGGCGGCAGTGAGTTGTCGACGATGGCCGACAGGGCCGCAGTCTCGATCAGCAGCACCAGCGCCACGGTGGCCGTTCCGTACGTGCCGAGTCGGGAGTCCTTGAGGATCTCCAGTCGCTGCTCCCGCGTCCAACCCCCGCCGAAGGCGTCGGCCACGTCGGCGATCCCGTCGAGATGGAAGGCTCCGGTGATGAGGGTCGAGGCGGCCACCGCCAGCGCCGCCGCCAGCAGTGGCGTGGTCACATCCCCGGCCCCGACCAGCAGCAAACCCTGGGTCAGTCCGATGCCGGCGCCCACGGTCGGAAACCATCCCACGGCGGCCGCCGGCGATCCGGTGGTCGCCCCCACCGGCACCCGGGTGAGGAAGCCCACCGCAGTTCGGGCCCCGGCCAGTCGAGTCACGAGATCGGCCCCCTGTTCACCGAATCCACCCCGTCACGGGACACTCCGTCACTCGAGTCGTTCCCACTCGAACCGCCCTCATCCGGAATTCCCGTCACTCGAACCACTCGGCAAAGGTTGGCACATCGGTGACCAGGTGGCAGGCCATTCGAACCAGGGGCAGTGCGGCCATGGCCCCCGAGGCCTCACCCAGACGGAAGTCGAGATCCAGTAGCGGACGCAGCCCCAGTTTCGTCAGCACCAGGCGGTGGCCTGGTTCGGCCGAACAATGGCCGGCCCACACATGCTCGGTGGCGGCGGCCGTCCCTGCCGACGCCCCCAGGGCGTGGAGGGCCAGGGCCGAGGCCCCGACCACGTAGCCATCGAGCAGGATAGGAAGGGACCGCACTCTGGCCTCGACCATCGCTCCCATCATGGCAACCAGCTCGGTCCCCCCGACCTGACGCATCACCTCGAACGGTGACGGCGTCCCCCGCCCGCCCGCTTCGCCGGCCAACCGGACCAGTGCGGCCTCCACCCCCGCCTCCTTGGCCGCCAAGCGATCGCCGTCGACCCCGGTGCCGGCGCCGACCACCTCGGACGCATCGACGCCGGTCAACGCTCCGACCACGGCGGCGGCCGACGTCGTGTTCCCGATGCCCATCTCACCCAGGATCAAGAGATCGGGCACGTCCTGGGTTGTGGCGTCAGCGGACGCCGGGTCGGCTTCGAACGGGCGGGCCACCGCCTGACGGCCGGCTTCGAATGCGTCGACGAAGCGCCGCTCGGACATGGCCGCGGTACGGCGGATGTCGTCGGTCGGTCGACCGACCCCGACGTCCACCACCTCGACCGTCGCTCCGGCCACCGAGGCCATGGCCGAGATCGACGCCCTACCCGATCGAAAGGCCGTGACCATGGCCGCCGTCACGTCGGCCGGGTAGGCACTGAGTTCGGCCACCCCGTGGTCGGCGGCGAAGATCACGGCGGCCGGGTGGTCGACGGCAGGTCGGGCCCCCAGCCAGCCGGCCAGCCATACCGCCAGCTCGTCCAACCGGGCCAGGGCCCCGGTCGGGCGCAAGATGTCGTCGACCCTGGCCTGCACCAGGTGCCGGGAGTCGTGGTCCGGTCCAGGGGCACCGTGCAGTTCGGCCAGCACCCGGTGTTCCAGTTCCGCCACCCGCCCCATCACCATCCCATCACCATGGCATCGGTGGGTCGGTGAGGGGGAAGGTCTTGCCGGCCATGACAAGATGGGTGTGAGCGGCTTGGGCGGCCAGGATGGTATTGGCGCGGCCCAGGATGTCGCGATAGCGACGACCGAGGTCGGTGGGGGGATGCACGCCCATGCCCACCTCGTTGCTGACGACCACTGCGGCCCGTGGGGCCAGGACCGCCGCCAGCTCGGTGATGTGGTCGGCGATATCCCACTCGTCCCGATCGACCAGCATGAGGTTCGACACCAGCAGGGTGATGCAGTCGACCACGATGAGATGGTCCACCGGGCAGGCCTCGATGTCGGCGGCCGACAGCTCGGGCCGTTCCAGTAGGGTCCATTCCGGTGGTCGGTCGGCCTGATGGCGGGTGATGCGACGAGCCATGTCGTCGTCGAAAGCTCGGGCCGTGGCCATGAAGCTCACCAAGCCGTTCCATCGCCGAGCCAGACGAACGGCCAGATCGCTCTTGCCACTTCGAACCCCGCCCAGCAGTAGGATCATTCCGGGATCGTGCACGAGCCGGTCAGCCGGCTCAGGGTTCGTTGCGGCGGATGAAGGTGGGAGACGACGGCGACGAGCGGTCCGAGTCGAACCGGTAGCCCATGCCGTCGAACTGCGAGAGATCATCAGCCGACGAGACCCGCTCCCGCACAATCCACGACGCCATGGTCCCCCGGGCCTTCTTGGCGAAGAAGCTGACGACCCGATAGTCGCCGTCACCCTTGGCGTCGAGGAACACGGGAGCGACCACCGGTGCGTCCAGCTTCCCGGTGTGGACCGACTTGAAGTACTCGTTGGAGGCGAGGTTGACCAGCACACCCTGGCCCGGGCTGGCGGCCAGATCCTGGTTCAGAATGTCGGTAATGGTGTCACCCCAGAACTCGTACAACGATCGGCCTCGCCCGGTCTTGAGCTTGGTGCCCATCTCCAGCCGATACGGGAGCATCAGGTCGAGCGGTCGCAACACGCCGTACAGCCCCGACAGGATCCGGATCACCTTCTGGGCGTGGGTGAAGTCGCGCTGGTTGAACCGCTCCGTCTCCATGCCCACATAGACGTCGCCGTCGAAGGCCAGCACCGCCGGCCGGACCTCGTCGGCATCGAAATCGTCGCCCGCCGGGCAGAGCGACGAGCGCTCCCAGTTCTGGAAGCGCTCGAAGTTGAGCTCGGCCAGCGACTCGGAGATACCCATGAGCTTGCCCAACGATCTCGGCGACTTGTCGGCCATGACCGACACCAGCTCTTCGGCCTGATCGAGCAGCCGGGGCTCGCTGAACTTGCGGGTGGCCGGGTTCGACTCGTAGTCGAGCGATTTGGCGGGGGACAGTACGACAAGCACCGTCCCATTGTCGCCGATTCGGGCCCCGGCCCAAACATCGCCGCACGTGTCGGTTCGCCGCGTCCGCCCATCGGGCTGCCGGTCAGGCCGTGAGCAGCAGCCAGAGCCCCAGTGAGCTGTAGGCCACCATCACCGCCAGCATGCCGAACTGGCTCCGCAACGAGACCGCCGGCGGGAACAGCTCGACCGCCCGGTCGTGGGCCGCCGCCACCGCCCCGACATGGCCCGCCAGCATGGCCGCCACCTGGATCCAGGCCACCACATCCGGGTCGATCTGCCAGATCAGTCCGTCCGCCCCACCGAACAGGTCCCAGCCCTGGCCGAAGGGATCCGACAGCCGGAACACGAAGGCCTGGATGTTGTCGGCGAACAGCTGGAAGTAGTGGGCCACGGCGTAGCCGAACACGATGGGAATCAATGACGGCGTGAAGGCCCGCCAGGCGGTCCGGAACGCCATACCCGTTACTCGCACCGTCCACCACACCCCGAGGGCGAACAGGGCGGTGACGACCAGGATCGAGATCAGTAGGCCGGCCAGCTCGAACCAGGCCAGCTCCCAGCCGAGGTACGAGTCGAAGAGGTCGCGGCCGATGGTGCTCTCGCTGAATCCGTCGAATGAGGTGCCACCGATGGCGGTGAGCAGCAAGGCGCCGGTTCCACCCATCACCGGTACCCGGGCCAGGCCGGTCAGGGGCGGGCGACCCCGAACCTCGCCGTCGGCTCCGTAGATGGGAGCCATGGCTCCGACCAGAGCGAACAGAGCGGTGAACGGATCGTTGCGCCGAACCCAGGCCGCGCCCCACATCATGGCGGCCACCACGGTCAGGATGAGATGTACGGTCAACAGCAGACCAAGGGTTCGGGGCGTGCCCCCGGTGGGATGGGAGAGTTCGTAGAACAGGAAGACGATCATGCCGACCACAGCCGGCCACTGACCCCAGCCCGGTTCGTCCTCGGTCAATCCCAGCGGTCGGACCACGGCCTCCGCCCCCCGGGCCACGGTGTCGACAGGGTTGACGGCCCCCCACACATCGCCCAGCAGCCCGCCGATCAGCTGTCCACCGACCCATACCGTGACGTAGAGGGCCACCGGCAGGATGTTGTCGTTGATCTGGTTCGCCCCGTTCCATCCGGCCCACAGACAAACGGCATACAGGGCCAGAGCCAGGGCCCGGCCGATCAGAGCCAGCCCCGTGCCGACCGGGACCGGAATGAGCCGGCGACCGTCGGCCGAGCGATCCAGCACCGGCTGCTTCCACAGAACGGCCATGGCCAGGAAGGAGATGAGTAGGGCCAGACTGATGCCCCACACGAACAGATCCCGGGGCAGTGGTAGATCGCCCCGGGCTCCCACCCCGTGGGCAATAACGGCCGGCGACACGGGTTTCAGGTGGGTTCCTAGTCGGCGGCCGGGACGGCCACCTCGATCCGGTCCTGGCGCCACTCGGTGGCCGCGGTCAGGGCATGGTGGGCCGCCTGCAGAACCTCCTCGGCTCCGAAGGCGTGCGCCGGATAGCAGGCCACACCGGCCCACAGCGTGATGGTCCGTTCGCCGGTGCGATTCGGGTCATGGTCGTCGATTCGGTCTGCGGAGCCGCCGGCCAGGTGGCGCCTGATGCGTTCCACCGTCCAGATGGCGCCGTTCTCCGGTGTATCCTCCAGGAGCAGGGCGAAATGGCCATTGTGAAGCCGGCAGGCCGTGTCGGCCTCCCGCAGGGTGGCCTTGATGGCATCGGCCACGTAGATCGGATCGGCCGGCAGCGGTCGGCCCGTAGGCAGCCCTTCGACCACCTGGATGATGACCACGGCCACCGGCCGGAGATGACGGCGTGCGGCCGCCACCCGGGAGTCGAGGGCGACATGGAAGAAGTTCTCGCTGAACAACCCGGTGTAGCCGTCGACCAGGGGGTCGTTTTCATCGCCGGCGGTGGTGTCCTCGGCCTGGATTTCCTCTCGAAGCCGGGCCTCGGTCTGTCGGGCTTCGGCCCGCACATTGCGCAGCTCGTCCTCGACCAAGGTCTGGACCGCCGCCTGCTCCTCGAGCTGCTGGGCCAGCCGCAGTCCGGCCACGCCGGCGGCCAGAGCCAGTACACCGGCCACGGCGGCCAGAGCCGGGCTCTCCAGCGCCAGTGCGACCATGCCGGCCAGCAGGCCGAGCACGCCGGTGACCATGCCGGGCAGTGACGGTGACTGGGCGAACCGAGGCGTCATCGCAACAACCTCGACGATGAGTGGATGGTGATACTGTAGTTGGCCATAGTTCGGAGTCCCGGCAGGGGTCGCCATATCCATCGGCACGGTACCGGCGGAGTCAAGCGCTGGTTGCGACGGTCCCGCCTCGGCCATCGCGTTGGCACGACACGTCCATGGCGGGTAGCCGGGAGTCTAGTGGATGCGGCCGGCGGTTGGGGTGTCCGTTTACCGGTGTTCGAGGGCCAGGTCGACCAGGACCCGCACGATGTCGGACACCTGGAAGTCCTTGGGGGTGAAGATCCGGGCTACCCCGGCATCGAGCAACGCCCCCTGGTCGGCGGCCGGGATGATGCCCCCGACCACTACCGGCGCGTCGACCCCGGCCTCACGCAGCAGCCGCACCGTCTCCGGCACCAATTCCAGATGGCTGCCGGACAGGATGGAGAGCCCGATGATGTCGGGATCCTCGTCCCGAGCGGTGTCGGCGATCCGGCTGGGCGTGACCCGGATTCCCTCGTAGATGACTTCCATACCGGCGTTGCGGGCCGCCACCGCGATCTGCTCCGCCCCGTTGGAGTGGCCGTCGAGGCCGGGTTTGGCCAGTAGCAGGCGGGGTGGCGTGGTGCCGGTCGCCCGGATGCGGTCGGCCACCGTCCTCAGGGCGATGGATTCGGTCGATGCTCCGGACGCGCCATGGACCCCGGTGGGGGCCCGGTACTCACCGAAGGCGGCCCGCAGGCAGTCGGCCCACTCACCGGTGGTACCGCCGACCTCGGCCAGGGCCAAGGTGGCGTCCATGATGTTGTCGCCGGTATCGGCGACCCGGCTCAGCTCCTCCAGCGCCGCCTCCACCTCGGCGTCGTCCCGTTCGGCCCGCCACCGCTCCAGATCCTCGATCATCTGATCGCCCACCGCCGGATCGACCCGGAGGATGGAGTCGGAATGGTCGGCATCGGGATCGTAGAGGGGAGAGGGGGCGGTGTCGGTGAACTCGTTGACCCCGACCACGGTTTGTTGGCCGCCCTCTATCCGGCGCACCCGCTCGGCGTGTGACCGGACCAGGCGGACCTTGAGTTCGTCGATGGCGGCGAACGCGCCACCCAACTCGATCACCTCGTCCAGTTCGGCCTGGGCCGCTTCCATCAGCTCGTTGGTCTTGGCCTCGATGACATGCGAGCCGTTGAAGATGTCACCGTACTCGAGCAGATCGGTCTCGAAGGCCAGAACCTGCTGGATGCGCAGCGACCACTGCTGATCCCAAGGCCGGGGAAGACCCAGGGCTTCGTTCCATGCCGGGAGCTGGATGGATCGGGCCCGGGCGTCGGCCGACAAGGTCACCCCCAGCGCCTCGAGCACGATGCGCTGCACGTTGTTCTCGGGCTGGGATTCGGTCAGACCCAGCGAGTTGACCTGGACGCCGTAGCGGAACCGGCGGGCCTTGGGGTCGGAGATGCCGTACCGTTCGGCGGTGAGGCGGTCCCACATGGTGGTGAAGGCCCGCATCTTGCACGTCTCCTCGACGAACCGGATACCGGCGTTGACGAAGAACGACATCGAGGCCACCACTGCAGGGAAATCGTCAGCCGAGACCTGTCCGCTGTCGCGGATGGAATCGAGCACGTCGATGGCGTTGGCCAGCGAAAAAGCGATCTCCTGGACCGGGGTCGCTCCTGCCTCCTGGAGGTGGTAGGAGCACACGTTCATGGGGTTCCAGCTCGGGATGTGGCGGGAGCAGTAGGCGAACATGTCGACCACCAGCCGCCGTGACGCCTCGGGCGGAAAGATGTGGGTGCCGCGACTCAGGTATTCCTTGATGATGTCGTTCTGGGTGGTACCACGCAGCTGGTGCGGCTCCACTCCCTGGCTTTGGGCATTGACCACATAGAGGGCCAGCAACCACGAGGCCGGGGCGTTGATGGTCATCGAGGTGTTCATCCGGTCGACGGGGATGCCGTCGAGCAGGGCGGCCACGTGACCCTTGTGGACTACGGGTACCCCGACCTTGCCCACCTCGCCCTTGGCCAGTGGATGGTCGGGGTTGTAGCCGGTCTGGGTCGGCAGATCGAAGGCGATCGACAAGCCGGTCTGGCCCTTGGCCAGGTTGGTGCGGTACAGCTCATTGGAGGCCTCGGCCGTGGAGTGGCCGGAGTAGGTCCGCATCATCCATGGCCTTGATCGAGCGGGCCCAGTTGTCTCGGTGCTCGGATTGGTGCTCACCCGACTCATTTTGGCCTTCGCTGTCCGATCACGACGAACCGGGCACCGCGGCCATCGGGGAGCCCTGGTCGAGGGCGGCCGTCAGGAGACGGCGGTACTCGTTGCGCGACACCGCCTCAGCTCCCAAGGAGGCCAGATGCGGCGTCAGCCACTGCACATCGATGATGGTGGCCGGTCCGGTCCCGAGCAGCTCGACGAGATGAACAAGCGCCACCTTGGAGGCGTCGGTGCGGCGGTGGAACATGGACTCACCGGCAAAAAGCCCGGCGATACCGATGCCGTAGAGCCCACCGGCCAACCCGTCGTCGTCCCACACCTCGACCGAATGGGCCCAGCCCATATGATGAAGACGGGTGTAGGCCCGCTTGATGCGGCGATCGATCCACCCGTTGGGGCGAGACGGATCGGAGCATGCCGCCAGTACCGGTTCGAATGCCTGGTTGACCGAGACCGAGTAGCGGCGCAGGCTGCGCTGCAGCGACCGAGACACCTGGAGCGAGGAGGGGCGCAGGACGCCCCGCGGGTCGGGACTGAACCAGCCGATTCGGCGGCGGTCGACGGGCATGGGGAAATACCCCTGGGTGTAGGCCCCGAGAATGGTGCCCGGCTCCAGATCGGCCCCGACGGCGATGAAGTCCTCCTCCGGCGGCAGGTCGTGGAGAGGAGGAAACTGCCAGATGCTGCCCAGAGCGGAATCAGGCGGACGGGCCACACTGTGTACCGTACCCTTTCGCCCACCGTACCGCCCCGCTACCGTGCCAGTCGATGGAGCTTGAACCCCTGCTCGGTGTGCCGACATCTCGCGCCGCCGCCCGCCAATGGCTCGCTCAGCGGCTGGTGGTGCCCTCGGACGACGTCGCCGTGCTGGACTCCTCGGGAACCCGCTCGCTGGCCGAGCTGGAGCCGAGGGCCGATCGGGTTCGCTACGTCGTAGCCGATTGTGTCTTGTGGTCATGGCCGTCGGCGCACCTGGCGCAGCTGGCCGGCATGCTCGAGGCATCGGAGCGGAACCGACGGCTACGGCTGCTGTTCCTGGAACCGACCGCCGGTCTGGGGTGGCGAGACCGGATCCAGCAGCGCAATTCCGGATTCTGGCGCCGTCGTTACGGTCACGACTTCTGTCGGGACATCCCCGCCGAATTGCGTTCCCATGGGCTGACCGTCACCACGACCCTGCGGTTTCGGGAGGGTCCGGTGCGGCACTACGTGGTGGGCGAAGCCCGCCATTATCGGCATATGGACCGACCGGGCCCCGACTCCACCACCGAATAGGCCTGGTGCGTACACCACCGGCGGCACCAGCTACACGCCGGTGTTCTGCCCCTCGTGATCGGCCTCGGCCCGAGCGGCTCGGATGTTGGCGGTGGTCAGCTTCGGGGCGGCGAAAGCGAACAGCACCAGATGGACGGCGGCGGCCACGAACCACGGCATCCGCAGGGCCAGTTCCCGCCCGGCCACCGGCTCGGTCACGACCATGATGGCCCCGCCCAGGGCCGCTCCGATCGGCATCATCCCCCAGGCGAAGAATCGGTAGACGCTGTTGACCCGACCCAGTAGGTGGTCGGGAATGATGGTCTGGCGCAGGCTCACCGTGATGACGTTCCACAACACGGCCAGGAGCATGAACACGGCGAACATGAACCAGACGATCGGCCACCACGACGACAGGCCGATGATCAGGGTTGTGACACCGCCGCCGATCAAGGTGGCCCACAATGACGGCCCCTCGCCGATGGCCTTGGAGATTCGCGGAGCGACCCAACCTCCGACGGTGCCACCGAGTGCGCCCCCGGTTCCCATGATGGCGAACTCGGTGGTGGAGGTCTCCAGGATTTCCTGGGCGAACAGCACCAGCACGGCGAAGGTCAGGGTGCCGATCATGTTGAGCAGGCCGAGGATGATGGCCATCGGCCGCAGCAGGGGATGGTCCCACAGCCATCTGACACCCTCCATCAAATCCTGACGCCAGTTCGTTGCCTGGGCTTTCATCTTGGCCGCCGACGCTCCGTCGGCCCGCCGCATGGAGGCGGGAGCGATCGAGGCGATCAGCACGGCGGAAAGGGCGAAGGTCCCGGCATCGATCAGGAAGGGGAAGGCGAAGGCGATGACCAGCAGGAAGGCACCGAGCGGTGGTCCGACAATGGTGTTGGCCACCAGTTCGGCGCTCCACAACCTGCCGTTGCCCTTCTCCAGATTGTTTGGGTCGACGATGGCGGGCATGAAGGTCTGGGCCGAGTTGTCATACAGTACCTCGGCCGATCCGAGGAGGAGTACGGCCAGCAGGACCACGGCGAACAGGGCGTAGTCCTCGGTGGCCTCGGCGCCACCGGCCAGCGCGTCGGGGTCGGGCAGGGTGGACTGCCGCATCCACACCGCAGCGGTGATGGCAAAGGTGATCACGGCCCGGGCCGTGTTCGACCAGATCATCAGCTTGCGCCGGCTGAACCGGTCGGTGATGACTCCGGCCGGGAGGCTGAACAGGAGCCAGGGCAGCCGCTGGGCCACCCCGACCAGACCGATGAGCAGGCCGTTGCGGGTCAGGGCCGAGGCCAACCACAGATAGGCGATGGTGCCGATGCCGTCGCCCAGGTTCGAGACGGTGCTGGCCGAGAACAGTTTGTAGTAGGCCGCTCCCAGCCTGGTCGGCTCATCGGAGGTGCCGGTCGGTGCTCCGTCGCCACGAGTGGTCTCGGTCATGACACGACGCTAGTTGGTGAAATCGGCTCTCGGTGCCGACTTCGACGCCAGGGAGGCGCATCGCCCGGACGCCTCCCCCTCGATCATCGTATTGGTGTGCAATTCGTGATCACGCTACCGGTTGTCGACCTCCACCAGGGTCAGTCCCATGGCGCCGAAATCGTCGGAGTGCGAGACCGCACCCAGGTGCCACTGACCGGCGGTGGCCCCGGTCCACGACACGGCGATGTCCTCGGTGACGCCCACCGATGCCGAAGCTGGAGCCGAATTGACGGTCAGGTTGCCGCCGGGTGTGGTCGAGACGACCCAGGTGTAGAGGTCGTAGTCGGAGTCGCCGCCGGGAACCTGCCAGCCGTGGACGAAGATGGAGTAGCTGCCGTCGGCCGGCAGGACCAGGTCGATCAGCTCGTCGGTGCCGCCGCCGGTGCTCGTGGCCACCAGGTTGCCGGCCGGACCGAACACGAAGACGTCGAGGTCGGCCTGGGCCTCGGTGGCGTCCGGTGGCACGGCGATGCGCAGCAGGGCGGCCCCGCTGGTCGTCACCTCGTGGAGTGCGGCTCCACCGGTGGCCACGTCGCCGGGGGAGAACGTCTGGTCCGGGTCCTGGGCCACATTGCCGGTGAACACGGTGGCCGGCTCCGGGCCGTGGGGCGCCGCCGCGTACTGACCGGTGTATCCGAAGGTGATGGGGAAGGAGACCCTGCCCGTCTCACCCCTTCCGGTCACCCGTGCCGGTGCGGCATACGAAACGCCCCGAACTGCGATCGGGCTGTACACCGAGAAGTCCTTCGACGTCCACGTCAGCGAGCCGTGACGCCATTCACCCATCGGAGCGGTCACATTCGTGATCCGCACCTGGTAGGTGGCCGACTGGCCCGACTTGAGCCGGATGTTCGACGGATGGACCTCGACCTCGTAGCCCTCGGGGGCGTCGACCGAGACTGCGTAGGTCCGGCGGACCTGGTCGGATGCGACGCTGGTCACAGTCCGTGTGATGACGCGGGTCCCGGCCAGCGCGCCCACCCCGATCGAGGGATAGTTCAAGTCGGCGGCCTCCATGGGCACACCGAGCGACGACAGGCGACCGCAGGTGCCGACGAGGTCGGTGAACACATCGGGGAAGGCGTCGCAGACGAAGCCGAGGTGGTCGAGATAGTCGGCCTCGTAGACCAGGCCGGGCTGGAAGGCCGACCCCTGCCGCTTGGGTGAGCCGACGTCGAGATGGCCCGAACCCATGGCGAAGGCGTCAGCCGGGGAGATCCGGTCGTTGTCCAGAACATCCCTGTCGGCGGTGGTCATGATCGCCGACTTCGCGGCCCCGGCGGACCACTCGGGATGCTCTTGAGCGAGCAGAGCGAGGACACCGGCCACATGAGAGCTCGCCATCGAGGTGCCGCCGAGGGCGGCGAAGAGCTCACCCTCGATCCCACCGATTGCCAGCGGCGAGTAGCCGGCCAGAACATGGAGCCCGGGGGCGGTGATGTCGGGCTTGATGATGTCGCCGACGATGCCATTGGGGCCTCGAGGCGAGAAGTCGGCCACGGTCGGGGCGTCGGGCCACTGACCCAATCGGCTGGCCTCGATGGAGGCCGTGGGCGAGGCGGTCGAGGCGATGTAGTCCTTGATCTTCAGGCCGGATTCGAGATCCACATGGACCGAGGGAACAGAATGGCTGTCGGGGCTGAGATCGCCGACGTCGTCCTCGTTGTACACGACCATGCCGACACCGCCGGCCCGGGCTACGGCCCGGCTCTTGTCCAGACGGGCGATGACGCCTCGACGGCACAACACAATGGCACCCTCGACCACGGCTTGGTCGAGGTTGCCGGGAATGCACAGGTCACCACCGGCGTCGGCGGCATCCACCAGCGGAGCCTCGTCCGACGAATCGGTGAGCGAGGCACCGTTGTAGTACCGGCCGTTACCCAGGGCCACGGTGCCGAGGAAGAACCGGCTCTGGGTCGAGGCGGCCACGGCGGTCAGCCACGGCACGAACGCCGGGCTGCCCACGATTGCCCCTTCCCGATGCGAATCGCCGGCCGAGGCGGCCACTCGAACTCCGGCGTCGGCGGCGAACAGGAACGCCAGGTCGTCGGGCCCCAGGGCGGGTGTGCTGCTGCCGATCGAATAGCTGATGACGTCGACGCCGTCGACGACGGCCTGATCGATGGCAGCCGCCAGGTCGGAACCGGCGCAGCCGAGACGTCCGCACGCCTTGTAGGCCACGACGTGAGCCCGAGGTGCGACACCGGTGATCTCGCCCATGTTTCGGCCGAACACGGTCGCCGTCACGTCGGCATTGCCGGCGGCGGTCGAGGCGGTATGGGTACCATGTCCCTGATCGTCGCGGGCCGAGTCGAACTCGTCTTCATCCAGGCCGACAATGGCCTTGTAGACCGACGTGTACTGCCGGGCCCCGATCAGTTTGTTGTTGCACTCGAACGGAGCGTCGTCGGGGTTGTGGCCGGTGTTACCGAAGTTGCAGGTGACGCCGTCCTCGTCGCCCAGCTCGACCGGTGGCTCCGAGTAGCTTCCGTCGTCGGTGAAGCTGGGATGTTCGGGCCAGATTCCGCTGTCGATGATGCCGACCACGACGCCCTCCCCGTTTACCTGCTGGCCATGGGCCCCCGTATCCCCGGTCAATCCCAGGAAGTCAGGGCTGGAGTCGGTCTGGAGGAACTTGAAGACCTCGGGCACCACCATCATGACCCCGTCGGCCGCCTTGATTTCGGCCAGCTGCGTCTCGTTCAGCTCGACGGCGAACCCGTTGAGGGCCGCCGTGTAATCGTGGACGACGTCGGCGGGGTCGACCCCGGCGCTGTTCAGCACGCCGGCGTGTCCGGCCTTCATGGCCTGACCCTTGTTCTTCGCTTCGACACTGTCCACGCCGTCGCGGCCGAACTGGGTGACGAGGGGTTCCTCCTCCATCACCACCACGTATCGGTTGGAGACATCGGGCAGGTCCGTAGGCATCCCATCGTCGTCGACGGTGGCCCCGGCCGGAGCAACCACGACCGCCAGCAGAGTGAGGCACACTCCCATCACCAACGCAAGCTGCTTCACGAGGTGATCGCCTTTCTCGGGAGTCTGGCGTTGCCTCCGGGGCCCCGGCAAACCGTCGTCGGCGACGCGAACAAGAGTGGTCAAACAGGTTGCCGGCGGGTCGCGGCCGACAGAGCCCGCGGCGGGCTGCGACAACATGCTCCAGCCACGACTGTAGTCGCAGTCGTGCGCCGCCCGCCAACTCGGCCCGGGGCGAAAACCGTCCGGATTCAGGGCTTTTCGAAGACTGCGATCAGCTTTCGGAAATGGTGACCGACTCGATGTAGATGGGTTCGGTCGGATAGTCGTCGGGGGTGGTGGGAATGGACTCGATGTCGGTCACAACGTCCAGCCCCTCGGTCACTGTGCCGAACAGCGAATACTCGGGGGGCAGGTTCACCCCGTCGTCACCGGTGACCACAAAGAACTGTGCTCCGGTGGCCTGCGGCCCGGGTCCCTTGGCCATGGCGAGTGAGCCGATCTCGTAGGCCGCCTCCCCCTCGGCCGGGGTCGGTGGCTCCTCCTCGATGAGATACCCGGGGTTGCCCTGACCCAGCACCGGTCCGACGGCGTCACCACCCTGGATGACGAAACCGGGGATGATCCGGTGGAACGGGGTGCCCTCGTAGTAGTGGTACCGGGCCAACACCACGAAGTTGTTGACGGTGTTGGGGGCGGCCTCGGCGTCGAGTCCGACGGTGAAGGCACCGAGGTTGGTTGTGATCTCCGCCGTGTAGGTGCGGCCGGGATCGATGCACATTGGTGGGGCCTGGGCGAAGGCGGTGATGCGCTCGGCCGAGCCGTCGGCCGGGGGACATTCGGTCTCACCATCGATGGCGCCACCGGGTTCGGGGACCTCGACCGCCGACTGGGGCACCTCGATCTCGGGCTCGGTCGTTGCCGTGGTGTTCTCACTGCCGTCGTCGGTGGTCTCGGCTGCGGTTTCGGTCTCCGCTGCGTCGTCGTCGCCACCCCGGGTGGCCACGAAGAGCAGTCCGAGCCCGGCGATCACGGCAATGGCCACGATGGCGGCCGTGAACCCGTATTGGCGGACCTGCTCCTGCCGTTCGGCCTTGCCCTCCAGCTGCTTTTTCAGTTCTCGATTCGCACGTTGGCGCTCGCGTTTGTCGGTTGCCACGGGTTTGAAGGTACCAAGTCCGGGGTCGAATCCGTACCGGTGATATCCGGCCGGAACCAGGTGGTGAAAATCTCGGCGCAGGGGCGGCGAGCGGGCGGTAGCGTTATTGGGCGTGGCCCTACTCGTGCAGAAGTTCGGAGGAACCTCGGTCGCCGATCCCGATCGAATGAGGGCCGTGGCCGACTACGTCGCCCGCTGCCGGCGACGGGGTGATGAGGTGGCCATGGTTGTCTCGGCCATGGGCAAGGAGACCGATGAGCTGCTCCACATGGCCTCGCAGATCTCGAACGACCCCAACGGTCGGGAGATGGACATGCTCATCACCGCCGGCGAGCGCAAGGCCATCGCCCTGATGTGTATGGCATTGAACGAGTTGGGCATACCCGCTCACTCCTTCACCGGATCTCAGGCCGGGTTCCTGACCGACACCAACCACCGCAACGCCAAGATCCTCGAGGTCAATCCGTATCGCATCAAGGGATCGCTGGCCGAGGGAGTCGTGCCGGTGGTAGCCGGTTCCCAGGGGGTGTCCACCGACAAGAACGTGACGTTCCTTGGGCGAGGCGGCAGCGACACCACGGCGGTGGCGCTGGCCCGGGCGCTGGGAGCCGATACCTGCGAGCTGTTCACCGATGTCAGCGGTGTGTTCAGTGCCGATCCTCGAGTGGTGCCCCAAGCCCGCAAGATGTCGGCCATCAGCTTCGATGAGCTGCTGGAGATGACGGCCACCGGATGCCCCAAGCCGGCCATGCGCTCGGTCGAAGTGGCCCACAACCATCGAGTCCCCCTTCACATCCGGTCGGCCTTCAGCTGGGAACCAGGAACGTTGGTCGTCGATGAACGAGAACTGGAGCCGTCCGTGGAACAGCCGATCATCCGTGCCGTCACCCATGACCTGTCCGAGTCGAAGATCACCATTGCCGATGTGCCCGACCGCCCCGGCGTGTCGGCCACCCTCTTCCGGGCACTGGCCGACGCCGGGGTCAACGTCGACATGATTGTGCAGAATGTGTCGGAGAACGGCAATACCGACATCTCGTTCACGGTGCCCACCGAGCACACCGAGCTGGCCGAGCAGGTGCTGAACGATGGTGTTGTGGGCCAGATCGGTGGCCATGTGCTGCCTGCGGATCGTTCCATCGGTCGGGTGTCGGTGATCGGGGCCGGGATGAAGTCGAATCCCGGGGTAGCTGCCACCATGTTCGAGACCCTGGCCGCCAACGCCATCAATATCGAAATGATCTCGACCTCGGCCATCCGTATCAGCTGTGTGGTTCACGCCGATCATGCCGAAGAGGCCGTGCAGCACCTGCACACCGCATTCGGTCTCGATTCGGCCTGAGAGCCGTCCACCAAAGCAGGAGAACATCCCATGTCGAACCAATCCGTTGAAACTCGCCGACTGAACGTGGGTGTGGTCGGGGCCACCGGCCAGGTCGGGACGAAGATGCTCGACATCCTGGCCGAGCGGTCGTTCCCCGTCGCTGAGCTCCGCCTGTTTGCGTCGGCCCGCTCCGCCGGGCGCCGCGTTGCCTGGCAGGGCGCCGAGTACGAGGTGGAAGACGCCGCCACAGCCGACTACAGCGGACTCGACATCGCCCTGTTCTCGGCCGGCGGGGCGACCTCGAAGGAGCTGGCCCCCACGGTGGCGGCGGCCGGTGTGGTGGTGATCGACAACTCGTCGGCCTGGCGCATGGATCCCGACGTTCCGTTGATCGTCGCCGGGGTCAACGACGACGCGGTCCACAACCGACCCAAGGGCATCATCGCCAATCCGAACTGCACCACCATGGTGGCCATGCCGGTGCTCAAGCCATTGCATCTCGAGGCGGGCCTGGAGTCGATGGTGGTGAGCACCTACCAGGCCACCTCCGGCGCCGGACTGGCCGGGGTGGACGAACTGGCGTCCCAGATCGCCAAAGCCGGTGACGCCCGAGTCCTGACCCATGACGGTTCGGCCATCGATCTCGGCCAACCCAGCGCCTTCGTTGAGCCGATCGCCTACAACGCGCTGCCGTGGGCGGGCTCCGGAGTCGACGACGGCACGGGCGAGACCAGCGAGGAGCAGAAGCTTCGGTTCGAGAGCCGCAAGATCCTCGAGATTCCCACGCTGACGGTGTCGGGCACCTGTGTCCGGGTTCCGGTCTTCACCGGCCACTCTCTGGCCATCAACGCCCGCTTCTCCAGCCCCATCTCGGCCGAGCGGGCCACCGAGCTGCTGGCCGAAGCCCCCGGTGTGGTGCTGGATGACGTCCCCACCCCTGTGAAGTCGGCCGGCATCGACCTCACCCTGGTCGGACGCATCCGGCCCGACGAAACGGTGCCCAACGGCCTTGCCATGTTCGTGGTCGGTGACAATCTGCGCAAGGGCGCGGCCCTCAACGCAGTGGAGATTGCCGAACTGCTGCTCTAGGTTTCGCGGCCAGCGATGATGGACTGATTCGGCCCTCCGTTCATTCACGTTGCACCGTTTTCCGGGTCGGCGTGGGTGTGATGGTGTGGAGTTGTCTGTCGGGTCGCCGGATTTCGAGTCGGCGGTCATCGAGTAGGCGTACGCTCCAGCCGCCTTCGTGGACGAGGTGGTGATGGTGGCTGCAGAGCGGCACCAGGTTTGGGAGATCCGTGGCCCCTCCACGCTCCCATTGGTGGATGTGGTGGAGCTGACACCACGAGATCGGGGCCGAACAGCCGTCCCACCCGCAGGTCGAGTAGATGGCTTTGGTGGCGGCCCACTGAGCGTCGGTGGCGGTCCGGTAGCGGCGACCCACATCAATGGGAACCCCACGGTGGTCCAACACGATGCGGCGCAACACCGCATCACACAACAGCCGCCCCACCGACTCGACCGGCAGGTCACGGCCGTCGACGGTTTCACACATCGTGTCATCGTGACGGCCTGCCGTCAGTGTCCGGTAGTCGATGATGAACCCGGCAGCCGGGACCGGCCGCCCACCGTCACGATTGCCGGTCACCAGTTCATGCAGGGCTCGGGCCGCCAGGTTGGCGTTCTTGGTCACCGGCTCGGAGTCCTGTGAGGCAATCGCGTTCATATGGGCTTCGATGGCGGCCACGAACCCTTCGTAGCGTTCGGGGTCGAGCGCTCCTCGGAACCGGCCCATGCCATCGGCGTCGTCGTACCAGTGCCGGAACTCCGACGCTGCCCGGCGTTGCTCGGTGTCACCGAGACCGCCGTCGCCGCGGGCGTCATCGACCGCTCGTTTCACCACGGTGTCGAAGGTGTCGGCCGGCAGCCGGCAGGCCTGGGCTACCAGCCCGTCGACGTCAACCCTGGCCTGCTGATCCTCGGACAATCCGGAGATGCGGCGGGCCAGCGAATCGACATGATCAGCCGAGATCGCACCGGCGGCTCAACGCCTCCCCAACCATCGGCCAGCGGGCCGCCACCCGCACCCGACCGGTCTCGCGCCGAGCCGTCGAGCCCCGCACACCGCGGACCAGGACATCCCGGGCATCACCCCCGTCACCGGATTCGGCCAACTCATCAGCCCGCAACCCAAGCCGCACGACCAGCCCGTCCAGGGCCCGTTGGGCGTCACGAACCGTGGCCAACAACCCGACCACATCCTCGCCCGACAACCCACCGACATCGAACCCGGACACCTCGACCGGGCAGCAACGCCAAGGTCGCTGTCACCAGCTCCTGCGATGATGATGCGAGTGTGTCCATAACCCCACCGGCCCGAACGGGCACAAGAAACCTATTTCTGTGGGGAAGACACCACCAATCTAGCAAACATCAGTTTGCTATGCAAGCGTTATTGGCAATGATATCGATGGAGAATGATTGACACGCCTCAGGGCGGATCGTCGACGTAGCGCTGGGCTGCATCCTCCATCGACAGCCCGAGCTGGTTGGCCAGCGACGACAACCACGCCAGCACGTCGCCCAGCTCATGGAGTTGGTCCTCCTTGGTGCCCTTGCGCACGGCCTGGGCCAGCTCGCCCAGCTCCTCACACAGCCAGGCCACCGTTGCCGGGACACCCCGCTCCCGGTCGCCCGGCCCGTACAACTCGTCCATCAGCTCCTGGAACTCGGCCAAATGCATGGGTCCGAGGCTAGGGCCCGAAGCCGTTCGGGCGACATGACGGTCAACCCGCTGCTGAGTCGGGAGGATGGAAAAGGTAGGCGCCGGTCAGCGTCGTTTCGAACCCAGGCGACGCCAGGGGGTCAAAGTTCAGTCGACGTTGACACGAGGTCGATCTCAACAGCCTCCCAGCTGATTCCGTCTGCGGTGGCGCCGCGGGAAGGATCGGCCACCAGGGGCTGGGATCGTCGGTCGGCACCGTTGCGCCGCTCGACCCAGAGCCCCAGCCGGCCGTCGATATCCAGGAGGTTGGCGGTGGGCACGTCGACATCTTCGAGCTGAGCCGCGATCAGCTCGTCCCGGTCCAAGTGACCGAATGATCGAACAACGGAACAACGGATAGTCGGGAGCGCCGTTCAGCGGCTCGGCATCGGCCGGAGGCGATGACCCTCAACCAGTCAGGATCATCGCCGCCGACAGTGATGCCGCCAGGACGAACCTGAACCCGGTCGCCGACGGTGTTTCGGCTGCGCCTTGTCGGCCCACAGCCTTCAGAGTACCGGTCCGGGGGTTTCGCCTGCAGCGCGGCCGGCGCCCTCAGCCGGTCAGCAGTCGGTCCTCCTGCTCCCAACGGCGATAGCTCATGAACCAGCCGACCGTGCGGGTCAGGGCGACCGCTGCGGGGCGGATGGCCATCGTGTCGGTTCCCGGCAAAGAGGGAGCCGCAACATGGAGCGGGCCCAGTCGGGGAGAGCGGCGACGGCCGCGGCGGCGATGACGCCGTAGCCGCCCAGGGTGGCCAGGGGGACCGGTGGCACCAGCAGAAAGCGAACCGTCTCCTTGGCCTGATGGGTATAGGCGCACTCCGATCGGAACCGCTCGAGGGTGTCGTCCAAACCACGGCGATTGGTGGGCGGGGTGTCGGAACCCAGCCGCCTGGCCACCTCGGCCATTTCCGCCACATAACGGTCCTTCTCGGCATCGGTCAGTCGGCCATGGCCGTAGCGCTCGAATGCGGTCAGGAAGCTGTCGACCTCGGTCACGTGCACCCACAGCATCAGATGGGGATCGTTGGCGGCGTAGGGCCGGCCGTCGGGGGCGTGGCCGACCACCCGCTCATGGACTCGTTTGACCCGCTCGATCTCGATCGTGGCCGCCCTGGTGGTACCGAAGGTGGTGGCGCCCACGAACCGGCCGGTGCGATGCAGGCGGCCCCATGGGTCGTGGCGATAGTCGGAGTGGTCGGCCACACCGGCCATGGCCAGGGGATGAAGTGTCTGAAGCAGCAGTGCTCGTAGCCCACCGATGAGCATGGCGGCGTCACCGTGGACTCGCCATGCCGAGGACGCCGGTCCGAAAAGGCCAAAGTCGTCGGGGTTGGCCAGGTCGGCGGTTTCCAGGGCCTGGTCGCCGGCGATGGCCGAGCGCAGCATTCCGGCCCCCTGCCGCCGAACAAGGCTCAGCGCTTCCGACACGATCATCATCTCACTCTACTTCAGGCCGGAACCGGGCCTCGGATCGAGGCGGGCGGGTCAGGGCCCGGGAACGATGATGGCTGCCTCGGTATGAACCCTCCATTTGGTCCAGGGCCTCGGTCCCGTACGTTCGGCGAACAATGATCGCAGAACTGCAACACATGACCGCCTTGGTGCCAAATGTGCCCTCGCCAGGCGGGTTTTCGTTCGTCGACCCGCTCAAACAGCCTTAAACAAGGCACTTTCAGCAGCTTACGCAGTTGTGCCGATGTCGGTTCACCTGGTAGTAAGATCTCGACATTCTTCTCGTCTACGGAGGACAACGTGGGATTCATCGGATGGGTAATCGGAGCCGTGATCACCGGCGCCATCGTCGGGGCACTCGGTCGGCTCATTCTGCCGGGTGGCCAGGACATCGGCATCGGGAAGACGATCGGTCTTGGCGTGGTGTCGGCGTTCATCGTCGGCCTGGTCCTCGGCGGGGTCAACGGCATCCTGGCCATCATCATCGCCGCGCTGGTGGCGGCGGGGCTGCTCTGGCTGGGAATCCGCCAGGGCTTCCTGAAGCCGGCTCCCTGATCCGGAGGACCATCGCAGCCGCCTGGATATGACCTGGCTGAAGCCCGGCGGCTAGAATTGATCATCAAGCGAGCAATGCAGGTTTGCTAGGAGCCGGCACGAGCCGCAACAACAGCGACCACCCTCGGTGGTCGCTGTTGACGTTGTCGGCGTGGTGCGGTGGGGGTGGGGTTGCCCGGGGGGTTTGTGGGCAGGGATGTTTCGGCGTCAGCTGAAACTCCGGTTGAACGCCTCCGGCGTTCATGCTCGTGGTTGTCGGAGGGTGGGTTGCTTGGAGGGTTTGGGGCCAGGGATGTTTCGGCATGGCCGAAACTCCGGTTGAACGCCTCCGGCGTTCATACTGCGTCGGGTTGGGGAGATTTGAACTCCCGACCTCCTCGTCCCGAACGAGGCGCGCTACCAACCTGCGCCACAACCCGATGGTTGACGGATTTCGATCCTATCGTGAATTCCCGGCCACGGATCGACTTTTCATGCCGTGATCGGGTCTTCGACTCCCTCGTGGTGGCTGCCGCCGGTCTGGAGAGCCTTGGCCAGGCGGCGGAGCCGTAGGGAATCGATGGGCTTGATCAGCCAGCCGTCGGCCCGTGACTCCTGGGCCAGGAAGATATCGACCGAGCGATCGAGCAGCAGCCCGACCGGTCGCCGTTCAAGGCGTCCCGCCCCCTCCTCCTGACGAATGGCCAGGCAGGCGGCGATGCCGCCCATATTGCCGATCTGGAGGTCGAGCAACACCAATTGCGGATCCTTGGCCTTGACCACCGGCAGGACATCCTGGCCCCTGCGAACCCGGAGAACGTCGGTGTCGTCATTGGCCAAAGTGGCGTCCACTTCGGCCGCCAGGCTGTCGGAGTCGGTTGCCAGCAGCACGATGGTCACGAACCCAATGCTACATAGTTACGACCTCGCGCCGACCCGCAAAGTTCACTCCGCTTCAAATCGGCGATACGATCGCCCATGCGGATCGCTGTCGATTCGCACGTCGATCACCACGGCTCCACCCCGGACCGCGGGCCCACCGGCTCGAATCCATGCGGTGATCCGATGATCCGACACAGCGCCGACGGAAAGGCACGGGGAACGCCGATGCTCGAGATCCACATCGAAGAAACCGACAACTACACGCTTTGTCGCCCGTCGGGCGAACTCGACGCCTACACGGTCGGTGCCTTCCGGGAAGCCCTGTCGAAGCTGGCCGGGGAACACCACCTCCTGATCGATCTGTCCGAAGTGCCGTTCATGGACTCGGCCGGGCTGGGCGCGCTCATCGGCGGTATCCGCCGGGCTCGGGAGGCCGACGGCGCGGTGGCCGTGGCCTGTACCAGGCCGGCTCTGACCCGTCTGCTCCACACCACGGGATTCGATCGCATCGTCCCGGTCACCGAGTCGGTGGAGGAGGCGGAGGCCGCCCTCAAAGCCGCCGGGGACGAATCAGACGGCGGCTGACCCGTCACCGTCGCCGGTTCCGGTCATGGCCGCCGCCAGCGCATCCGAGATCCGCCCGATGTCGTCGAGATCGCTGACCGGGGTCCCCTGTTCCCAGATCCGAATGCTCGACGCACCGGCGTCATCGCCGTTGCGCACATCGGCCATGAACTCGTCCATCAGCTGCTGTTCCTGAACGGCAAGTGCGGCCAGCTCCCGCAGATTTCGAACCAGGGGATCGGTGTCGGAGCCGGCCCGGTCCACCTCGCCATCGGCCCCGCTTTCGGCCCCGGCCGCGTCCACCGGGCACAGCCGGTTCATCACCACCACCGACACCGGAGGTTTCAATCGGTCGGCGATCCAGCGAGCCTCCTGCAAAGGCTGGGCCCGGGGAGAGGCGACCAGGACGAATGAGGTCTCGGTGTTGAGAACCTCTTCGATGGCCTCGGCCCTACGCCGGAATCCCTGATCCAGTCCTTGGAAGTTGGCGAAGAAGGTGATGACATCGTCGACCAGCCGACTCCCGACGATCCGGCCCAGCAATCGAAGGATCATCTGACTCCCGGCCGAGACGGTACGCAACAGGCTGGTGGTTGGAGCGAACACCGACCGGTACAGCCGGTGATCGACGAATCGATGGAGGCGCCCCGGGCTTTCCAGGAAGTCGATCCCGTGGCGCGACGGTGGAGTGTCGACCACCACCCGATCGAACCGGTCATCACCGTGGAGCTGATGGAGTCGCTCGGCCGCCATGTACTCGTTCGTGCCCGACAGGGAGGTGACCAGGTTGGTGAAGAGGCTGTTGGCCATGATGGTTCGGGCCTGCTCGTCCGTGGTCGATTCGGTTTGCACCACGTTTCGGAAGGTCTCGGCCGGGTCGAGCATGGTCGCCCACAGCTCGCCGCCGGTGTCGTCCCAGCGCCGAACCAGGGCGGGCTCGTTGCCCAACCCGTCCTGCAGGCCTAGGGCGTCGGCCAGGCGTCGAGCCGGGTCGATGGTCAACACCACCACCCGTTCGCCCCGTTCGGCCATGGCCAGAGCCAGAGCGGCGGCCACCGTGGTCTTTCCCACTCCGCCCGACCCCAGGCACACCGTCACCCGTTGCAGCGTGATCATGAGCCGGTCGGTTCGGTCGGGGACATGATGTCGACCTGCTCGGTGAGTGCGTCGGCCAGCTCACCGATCGCTGCGAGATCCATGTCGGCCCGGAACAAATGGGGCAGCTTGATCTGAGGCAGTGGCAACTCCCGGGCCAAACGGTCGATCTGGGTGTTCTGGTCGGCATGGCGGTCGAGTCGGAACCGGGCGGCGGCGATCAGGGCCGGGTCGACGTCGGTGTTGTCGCCGACCTCGGCCAGCCGACGCTCCAGCCCGTCGATCGCGGGCCACACGCTGTTGACCACCACCGGACCGAGCTTGAGGCCCACCCTGTCCTCGATGGCGAAGGCTGTTTCCACCGTCTCCGACACCGGCGTCTCCTCGGGCAATGTCACCAAGATGACCTGGCACCGGGTGTCGTCCCCCAGCATGGCCAGGACCTGGTCGGCCTGGTCCCGGATGGGGCCGGAATTGGACGAGGCGGCCATGGCCTCGGCGCAGGTGAGGAAGGTGATGGCATGGCCCGAGGCCGGGGCATCGACCACGATCAGATCGGCGACCCCGCCCTGTTCCATCTGGCGGATCTTGCCCAAGGTGACCAGATCGCGGATGCCGGGAGCGGCGGCGGTGACCACCTCGACGGCACCGGCCCGGCTCACCCGGTTGATGAGCGGACCCATTCCGGTGCGAGCGAGATAGTCGGCCAGCGCTTCCTCCGGCCGCAGCTGCATGGCTCTGAGCCGACCCCCCGGGTCGGTTTCGGTGGCCCGAGCGTGGTGGTTCACGGTTCGGGGCTCGTAGCCTAGAGAACCAATCTGCAACGTCCGGGCCAGATGGCTGAACCCCTCCAGTTCGATGAGCAAGGTGTCGAATCCGGCACGGGCAGCGGCTACGGCCAGGCAGGCCCCAACCGTAGTTTTCCCGACCCCGCCCTTGCCGGCCACGATGAGGACATTGGATGCGGCGAAAAAGTCTTGCGCAGTCACCAACTTCGAGGCTACTGGTTCGCCTCCCTTCGCTGACTGTGGCCTTCGGCCTGCTGATCCTGGCCGCGCTGTCGGCCACGCTGGCAATGACGACGCCGGCTGCGGCCCAGGAAGGCTCCGGTTCGGCCGAGGAGCTCGAGTCCTGTCCCACCGATCTGTCCACGGTGCCAACCGTCGACTCCCAGATCCGAGTGGTCAAGGTGGCCGGATTGATCGACCCGGTGGTCGCCGATTACGTGCTGGACGAGCTGTCCCAGGCCGAGGCCGATGACAACACCATCGGTTTCGTGCTCCGGGTCAACAGCAGGGGTTCGGTCCTGGACGACGCCGAGTTCGTCGACTTCGCCGGTCGGCTGAAGGACTCCCGACTGCCCGTCGGGCTCTGGGTCGGCCAGTCGGGTTCGACGGCCCGGGGGGGAGCGGCCGAGCTGGCCACGGTCGCGGACCGAATCGCCATCACCCCGAACTCCACCATTGGAGCCACCGGCACTCGTCGCCTACCGGCGGACTGGGGTGAACCGTTCGGCGACGCGTCCACCCGGCTGGAAACCTCGGTGTTCTCGGCCGACGAGGCGGTCCAGGCCGGATTCGCCGTGGGCCCCCTGTCCGACATCGTGTCCATCGGTTCCTTCGCCTCCCAATTCGACGGCTTCGAGGTCTTCGTCTGCCGCAATGCCGAGGGGGCTATCGCCACCGTGCCTCAGAGCTCGGTCTTCCTCACCGGCCTGCCACTGACATCCCAGATGTTCCACACCGTGGCCAGCCCCGAGGTGGCCTATCTGTTCTTCACCATGGGCTTGGCCATTCTGGTCTTCGAGCTGTTCGTAGCCGGCGTCGGCATCGCCGGCGTGATCGGAGCGGTCCTGCTCGCGCTGGGCGGCTACGGCTTGGCCTCCCTGCCCACCCGGTGGTGGGCCATCGCCCTGCTGCTGTTGAGCATGTTCTTCCTCGCCATCGACATCCAGACCAACGTGCCCCGGTTCTACACCATCGTCGGGCTGATCTGCTTCGTCGTCGGCACCTGGTTTCTCTATGACGGGGTGACCATGTCGTGGATCACGGCTTTGGCTGCCATCATGGGAGCCGTGCTCTATGCCTACACCGGTATGCCGTCCATGGTTCGAACCCGCTTCTCGACCCCCACCATCGGTCGTGAATGGATGATCGGTGAGTTGGGGGAGGCGTTGACCGAGGTCGATCCGGAGGGCACCGTCACAATCCGAGATGTGAACTGGCGAGCCTTCACCAATCGGGCCACCCCGGTGGAAAAAGGGGGCCGGGTCCGGGTGGTCGGCATCAGCCGGCTGCTGCTCGAGGTCGAGCCCGAGGAGGGCGGCGCCAGGGACTACCGGGAGAAACGGTAGGTTTACCCGTTGACCCGTTCACTCCATACGGTACGCTGCGCCATCACGTGGGTTGTCGAACGACCGGGATAGATTGTTGGGCAACGATCAGGGTTCGACAATCTCCGGGAATGCGGACTCTCTGAAACAACGAAATCGTCACAAACGGACAAAGGGGGACGTGATTGTGGCCGTCAGGCATCCACTGAATGCGAGCCGGGTGATTCAGCCGGGCCGTTCTGGTGGTCTCGATCGGGGTGAGTGGCAGGACAAGGCGGCCTGCAAGGGCCCGAATCACGCCATCTTCTTCCCTCCGGCCCGCCTCGAGCGTCGGACCGACAAGCGTCGGCGGGAGGCTCGGGCCAAGGAGATCTGCGAGCAATGCCCGGTGCTACGTCAATGCCGTGACTACGCCCTCAATATCGGCGAACAGCACGGCATCTGGGGCGGCTTGACGGCCAGGGAGCGCAAGGAACTGGTGCTCGCCGCCAACGCCGGCTCCTAATTTCCGGCCTCGCCCGGCGCCTACAGGCGGGGCCCGGGAATACGGAAATCGCCGCGCCGACGGGTCATGCCGTTGTTGTCCAGATAGGCCAAAAGGGCCAGGACGTACTTCCTGGTCGTTTGCAGCATGTCCCGGATCTCGGCCACCGTCAGGCCGTCGGGCTGCTGCTCGAAGCGTGATCGCAGGAGCTGCCGTGCCTGTTCGACGGCTGCCGGGGCGAAGTGGACACCGTCCTGCTCCACCACCAGACCGCGACGGACGAGTTCCCTCACCTCGCCCCGGTCCACCCCGTCGGGGCCCGGTGGGCTGAAAGGCTCGGCCTCCAGCTCGGCGATCCATGGGTGACCGGTCAGGGGGTCGACCCGAGGCCCGATCGTCACTCGTCCGTTGTCGACGGTGAACGTGTCGTCGTTGTCGACCACAGCCCGTTGCCGGCCATCCAGACCGGCCAGATCGAGGCCCAGGGCGCCGGCGGCTTCCACCGCCTTGGTCACCTCGGCGGTTGTTTCAGCCAGGGCGGTTGGATCGACCACCCAGTCGCCGATGGTGGGTTCGACTGTCTGCCCCGTCAGTCGGATCAGGGCCGCGTCCTTGACCCAGCCTCGCTCCGCCACCACCCGTTGCACCGACAGGTCGGGGCGGGCCCGGGACGCCGGCAGCACGGGATCGACATCGAGGATATAGCCGCCGCCCACGGTCTCGTACCGACCGCTCTCCCGCAGGATGAAGCGGTCGCCGGGGACCAGGGGTAGTGGCCGGGGAAGATGGAGACGAACCGGTCCGCGCTCGCCGGGGCCGATCTCACCGGCCCCGATGACCCGCAGCCGGACCGGGAATTCGCCGGAGCCGATGTAGGCGGCGTAGGCGCCGCGCCGGGACACGGCGTGGTCAAGACGGTCGAGCACGGTCAACTCGGCGTCGACGGTGGTGGTGAAGTGCCAGTTGTCCTCCTCGACCAGCACATCCCCCCGGGCGATGTCGCCGTGGCTGATACCCACGAGGTTCACGGCCACCCGGTTGGCCGGGCCGACCCGGTCCAGGTCACGGTGGTGGCTCTGCAGGCCGCGAATGCGGACCGTCGGGCGATCGGCACCGGCGCCGGCTACGGTCAGCGTGTCGCCCACCGACAACGAGGCGCCGGTCAGCGTGCCGGTGACCACGGTGCCCACCCCGGCCGGTGCGAACGAACGGTCGACCCACAGTCGTGGGGTGCGTTCTTCCCGATGAGCGGTGTCACCGGCCACGAGGCGGTCCAGGGCCCTGGCAACCTCGTCGACCCCCCGATGCTCGATGGCGGCCACATCGATGACCTCGGCACCGGCCAGGAACGTGTCGACCACGTGCTCCTCCACATCGAGGTGGGCCAGTTCCAGCAGGTCGTCATCGACCTGGTCGACCTTGGTCAGCGCTATCACCCCGCGCTGCAGACCGAGCAGGTCGAGGATGCGCAGATGCTCCTCCGACTGGGGCTTCCACCCCTCTGTGGCGGCCACCACGAACAGGCAGGCGTCCACGCTCCCCACCCCGGCCAGCATGTTGCGCAGGAACCGCACATGGCCGGGCACATCCACCAGCGACAACGGTTGACCCGAGGGCAGGACGGTGTTGGCGAAGCCCAGATCGATGGTGAGGCCGCGTGCCTTCTCCTCGTCCCAGCGATCGGGATCGATACCGGTGAGCGCCTTGACCAGGGTCGACTTGCCGTGGTCGACGTGTCCTGCGGTGGCGATGACGGTCATTGGCCACCACTGCTCATGAGAGCGGCGGTGAGTTCGGCGTCGTCGATCCGATCCACCGTTCGGAGATCGATGACGGTGGTGGCGTCCTCGACCCGGGCGATGATGGGGCGGTCTCGGTTTCGGAGTTGTTCGGTGATGTCGCCGATGATTCTGAGCCCGTGGCTGGGAAGGGTCACCGTGGGTAGTGTGCCGCCGCCGGGGACCGCCTCGGTCGGGCCGGCGGTGATGGAGAGGCGTGCCGGCTGCGAAGCGTCGGCGCCGGCCTCGACACCGGCCACAATGGCCTCGGACCGCGCCTTGAGTTCGTCGATGGTGGTGGCCACCATACGCCACAGCGGGATGTCGTCGCCCCGGCGGTCGAGGTAGGCCAGGGTGACCTGCTGCAGGGCGTGGATCACCAGCGAGCCGGGACGCAGAGCCCGGGCCAGGGGATGGTGTCCGCATCGTTCCACCAGATCACGGCGGCCGGCGATGATACCGGCCTGGGGGCCCCCGAACAGCTTGTCACCGCTGAACAGCACCAGGTCGGCCCCGTCGGCCAGGGTCTGACGTACCGCCGGTTCGTCAGCCAGCCAGCCCGGGGGCGGCCCGTCGAGCCAGGGGCAGGATCGGTCGAGCAAGCCGGAGCCGATGTCCGCAACCACCGGTACGGCAATGTCGGGACTGGCTGCCAGCTCCCGGACCGAGACATCCTCGGTGAAGCCCACGATCTTGTAGTTGGAGCGGTGGACCTTCAACACCATGGCCAGGTCGGCTGCAGGGTTCGAGGCCGTGGCCCATTCGGCCGCCGACCCGGCGTTGGCGGCGGCCACGTAGTCCGACAGCCGTGACCGGTTGGTGGTCCCGACCTCGACCAGCTGGGCCCCCGATTGGTTCATGACATCGGGGATGCGGAACCCGCCTCCGATCTCGATCATCTCACCTCGACCTACGGCCACACCCCGTCCTTGGGCCAGGGCGGCCAGGGTCAACAGCACGGCTCCGGCGCAATTGTTCACCACCATGGCCGACTCGGCCCCGCAGGCGGTGGCCAGGAGCTCGCCGATGGTGGCCTGGCGGCTGCCCCGCTTGCCGGTGGCCAGGTTCAACTCGAGGTTGGTGTAGGTGGCGGCCGTTTCCACCGCCAGAGGAGCCCGACCCAGGTTGGTGTGGAGCAGTACCCCGGTGGCGTTGATGACGGGAACCAGCATTCGACGAGCCCGCCGGCGGGCCAGTTCGTCGGCGTGGTCGACCCGGTCGAGTTCAATGGCCCGCCGGGCAACCTCGACCAGCACGGGGTGGGGAAGACCGTGATGGCTCAGGGAACGAGCCAGCTGATCGACGGAGGGGGGGCGTGACACTGATGCTCAGGCTACCGATCACAGGCCCGATCGGGCCCTCTCCGGGCGTCTACGGAGCGACTTGGGCCCGGTGCCCGGTAGACTGGTCATGATGTTCTCCAAGTCCGCTTCGGTTCTGGCCGTGGCGACTCTTGCTGAATTTGCATTCTTTGTTTTTGCCGCTAGCCGGTTCAACCCGTTTCTGGTAGCTCTGGTGGCGCTGGCCTGCAGCGTGCTCGGATTCCGTTTGCTGTTCACTCGGATTCCACTGCTGCTGGTTCCCAAGTCATCTCCCGGCCCCGACCGCCCCCTGGTCGACGCCGGACTTCAGATGGTCGGCGCAGGTTTGTTGATCATGCCCGGCCTACTGACCGCGGCTTTGGGTGGGTTGTTGTTCGTTCCGCCGGTTCGTTGGTTGCTGGCACCGGTCGTCGGATCGAGGCTTGAACGCCTGTATCCGCTCTCATCGTTCGAGACGCTGCTGCGGAGGCCGGCCTCCCCATGGTCACCGTTCTCGACCGGAAACCCCGCCCACCGCGGTGACGTCGTTGATGTCACCGGAACCGCGAAGGACTCTTCCCGAGGGTCGGCGTCGGCATCAACTCACCCTGAGCTGAACTGACGCCCCGTTTGCAGTTGAAATCCCGATTGCCTACAGGAGACGTTGTGTCACTAACCGAAGAACCCGTACCACCGCCGCCGATCACCCCAGGTGTCGCTCGCGCTCTGAGCCCCCTGGTTCGCAGGATCGCCTCCGAAGGCGAGGGCGGCGAACCGGGACTCAACACCTACCTCATCGGCATCGACGAGATCGTGATCGTCGACCCCGGCCCCATGGACGAGCGCCATCTCGAGATCCTCTGCGGCTGCGGCGGCGACCGTATCCGCTGGATCGTCCTGACCGATACCCATGAGTCCTACTCGGCCGGGGCGCAGATCCTCAAGGAACGCACCGGAGCCGAGCTTGTGGCACCGCCCGGTTTCGACGGCGCCGATCAGGTGTTGGGCGACGGGTACAAGATCGACGCCACCGAGTTTCGCATCACCGCCATTGCGGTGGACGACGGATCCGATGGGCGATTCTCGTTTGTCCTGGAGCAGGAGCGCACATTGCTCGGCGGCGATCACATCACCGAGGAGGCGGTTCCCGCCGGTCTCCCGGCCAAGGTCAAGTCGTTTCGGATCAAGTCGGTGGCCCCCGGGCACGGGCAGTACATCGAGAACGCTTCCGACCTGCTGGGTTGATTGATCGGGGCGGGTTCGTCGCCCGACCCCGGCTCGGCTCAGGCCAAAAAGATGAGTGCCGGTCCCAACCACCAAGGGACCAGCACTCAAGACCTGTTCAGTTGTAGCCGACGTCTGACCGGCAGTCTATGAGAAGGATTGCCCGCACCCACACGTGCGCTGGGCATTCGGGTTGTCGATGGAGAAGCCGGTTTGCTGGAGGCCGTCCTTGTAGTCCAGCGTGGCCCCCTGGAGCAGCTGTGCGCTCGTCGGGTCGACCACCACCTTCACGCCTGCGAATTCCTTCATCTGATCGGAGACGTCGGTCTCACCGTCGAAGAACATCTCGTAGGAGAATCCGGAGCAGCCGCCGGGGCGAACTGCGACCCGAAGGGCCAATGCGGGATCATTCTCCTGGTCAAGGAGTTCCTTGACCTTGATGGCTGCTGCGTCGGTTACTGTAATCACACTGAACCTCGTAGAACCTCTGTGGCACTGTTTCGATGTTTAGCAAAATCAGATAGTGGAAATCAGTGTACCCGTCTCCGGTATGCAACCACGCATCGTCGTGATCTGTTCCCGACCCGACACCTTTTTCTCCCGTAGTCCATACGGTAGAGAGTATGAGTTCCCACCCGAGCGAGGGTCACAAGCCAACCCCCGACGACGTCATGGCCGTGCTTCGCGGCGTCATCGATCCCGAACTGGGAAGCAACATCGTCGAGTTGGGCATGGCAAAGGGAGCCAGGATCGACGACGACGGACTGGTCACGGTCAAGATCGCCCTGACCACCTCCGGTTGCCCGTTGAGAGCCCAGATCCAACGCGACACCAAGGCACGAATCGAGTCGCTCGAGGGCGTTACCAAGGTCAAGATCGACTGGACCGAGCTGACGGCCGAGGAGAAGTCCCGGACCATGGCCGTGGCCCGCAAGAACGCGGCCGAACGGGCGCCCGACACCGCCATCCCGGCCACCGCCCGGGTCCTGGCCATCGCCTCGGGCAAGGGCGGCGTGGGTAAGTCGTCGGTGACGGCCAACCTGGCCGCCGCCCTGGCCAAACGGGGCCTGAACGTAGGAGTGATCGACGCCGACATCTGGGGTTTCTCCATCCCCCGAATGTTGGGTTTGGATGGTCGCCTGGCGGCGTCCAACGACGGGGACCGCACCGCCATCACCCCCCAGTCGATCCCGGTGGGTGACGGCCGGCTCGACGTGGTGTCGATGGGATTGCTGGTGGAGGACGAGGACTCGGCCCTGCTGTGGCGCGGCCTCATGCTCAACCGGGCGGTTCAACACTTCCTGGAGGACGTGGCCTGGTCGGACGATCTGGACTACATCGTGATCGATATGCCCCCCGGGACCGGCGATGTGGCCATGGGTCTGGCTCGGATGATCCCCCGGGCCGAGATGATCGTGGTCACGACCCCGGCCACTGCGGCCCAGAAGGTGGCGGCCCGAGCGGTGTCGATGGCCCGCAAATCGTATCTGCGGGTGGCCGGTGTCATCGAGAACATGTCGGTCTTCGTGGCTCCCGACGGGTCCAGGCACGAGTTGTTCGGTAGCGGCGGTGGTCGAGCCCTGGCCGATGAGTCCGGTCTGGAGTTGATCGGTTGGATTCCCATCGAGCCGGCGGTGTCGGCCGGGGGCGATGCCGGTCAGCCGATTGCGCTGATCGATGACGACATGGCCACACCGGCCGGTCGGGCCTTCAACGAGATCGCCGAGCGCATCGTGGCCGAGATCGCCCCGCCGGTGGAGATGGAAAGCTGCACTGCTCGTATGTTCGACCTGGTCGATGAAGCCCTGGCCGAGTTCGACGCCGCCCAGGCCGCCGCCGAGTCGGTGTAGCGGCGAACCGGGATCGGCCGGGCCTACGTCCCGGCTTCGGCCGTCTCCACCGGGTCGTCGGCCCGGTCGATGGTGAAGGTGCTGGTCAGGAAATGCGACGATGGCACGAGAACCGTCGTCTCGTCCCCGGTCCGGACCTCGATCGCCGTGGGCGAGACGGATTGGATCACACCTTCGATGTCGCCCACGGCCACCTTGTCTCCCACGCTCAGAAGTCGCCGGAGGGCCCGGGTCGCCGCCACCTCCCGGGCCACCCTCTGACCACCAAGTCCGATCAACAGTGTCAGCGATGCGGCCACGGCGAAGAACACGGCGGCCACGCCGAGGTTGATCACCGCGGTGTCGACCCCGAGCTGACCGACGGCGAGGATGACGGCCAGGGCGAGAATGGTGGCCTTGACCACCAGGTTGGCCTGACGCTGGACCTGCATCGGCATGCGGCCGGTCGCCGTGCTGATGGCGGTGCTGGCGAACGACTCGAGCACGTTGGCCACGATGATGATCACCGCCGCCACCAGCATGCGAGGAATGAAGGCGATGGCGTCGCCGGTCAGCTCATCCAAGGCCTCCGGTTGCAGGAAGCCGATGGCAACGAGAAGGCCGATCACAACGGACGTGGCGAAAACGAGCCGGGAAATCGGTCGGGCCACATCCTGGATGGCGACCGGCCGTTTCGGCGCGGCCACGAATCCGAAGACGATCCTGGAAAGGATCAGCCCGATGGCGATACCGGCCACGATCGCCGCCGGCGCCAGCAACCAGTCATTCATCGAATTCCTCCATAATCAATAGGCGCGACGTTTCCAGCCCGGCGATGAACAGGTCGGTCATGACATCGAGCACGACCCGGGAACCGAGCCGGGCCGCCACCTGCTCGTGCAATCGACCGGAGAGGTCCTCCGGTGGGGCGAAGGCTATCGCCAGCACGTCGGTCAGCGCCGGATCCGACGGTCGAGCCAACTCCTCCAAGAGATTGGCGCAGCGATCGCAGGTGCCGACGTGGCCGTCGATCCGGCCATCGGCCTCACCGGCCAGCCACTGCTGGAGAGCCCGCTTGCCGGGATGGAAGCCGGGTGGTCTCAGAGCAACCATGTCACTCCCAGTCCCTCAGCGCCGACCCCAGCCGCCGGCGGGCCCGAAGTAGGCGGGTCTTGACCGTGGGCATGGGCACGTTCAACACGTCGGCGATCTCGTCGTAGGCCAAGCCCTCCAGCTCCCGCAACACCACGATGGATCGGGATAGCTCGTCCAACTGATCGAGGGCGGCCACGAACTGGTCCATGACCACGTTGCTCTGCACCCGGGATTCGACCGAACCCTCGACCCGAGTCTGCTGTTCCGGCATGTCATGGGGATCGAGCACCACGGCCCGGCGTTGGCGCAGGGTCGACACGGCGGTGTTGTGGGTGATCCGCAGGACCCAGCTCCGCACGGACGATTCGCCCCGGAACGAGGGCAGGGCCAGCCATGCCTTGACCAGCGTTTCCTGGGCCACGTCCTCGGCCAGAGAACGATCCCGCACCACCGACAGGGCCAGGCGGAAGATGGCGTCGCTGTGCTCCACCACCAACGCATGAAGCTGCTCCGGATCAGCAGCGGCGTGGGTTGTGGCCACTTCCCCACCGCTCGAATCCGGTCCACCGGCGACGACGGTCTCGACCGGGGTCGAGACGGTGCCCCGGACCCGGCGGGTGGCGGCCGTGGGGTTGCCGAGTCGATCGGGGCTCGAGCTCGAGGCGCTGAACACTGTCGGAAGATCGAGCCGGCGAGCCGCGGAACCGGGCAAGGTCGACCCGGGGTGTCCCGGTCGGCGGAGGTGGGAGCTGCAGTATCGAAGGTAGAAGACAGCGCGTCTCACCACCTGGTGGGACCAGGGGCCGGTTCGAGTCCAGGTTGTCATCGAGCACCGGCCGTTCGTCCGGCGCTGGGGTTCGACGTCAGCAAGTCGATGTCCTTCGGCATTCTGCATCCCCATGTGGCAGAGATAGGACGATCTGTGACCTCCGGGGGTCGCGACAAACGTGCCGCTGGCCGCCTGAGAATAGTAGCTGGACAACGTTGCGGCGTCCGGCGTCCACACTATAGGCCCGACGAACCGGCTCCGATGTCGTTGCGACGGTGCCCACACCCGTGTTCGGGTGGTCGCTGACGGTTTTTCGTAGTTTCTCGCGACCTACCGGCGGCTGGACCCGTCTAACTCCTGCTTCCATGCCGACTGAACGCAATTTGCAGAGGACACGCACATGCTTGCACAGGACGAAGTGGTCGACGAAGGGCTTGACGTCGTGGAATCCCTCCAGAACGGAATCACCGATTTCTTCACCGAGCTCTTCGGATTCCTACCGAAGTTGTTCGGTTTCCTTGCCATTCTCATCATCGGCTGGTTCGTAGCACGGTTCCTGGCCAACCTCATCCGGCGTCTGTTCGCGGCCATCAACTTGGACCACTTCCTGGATCGGGCCGGTATCGGTGGGCCGCTCGAGCGTGCCGGCTACGCCGACAGTGGTCGGTTCGTGGTCAAGATCCTCTACTACATGTTCATGCTCATTGTCCTCAAGCTGGCCTTTGGAGCGTTGGGCATCGACGCTCTGAACGAGCCGTTCGATCAGCTGATTGCCTGGATCCCCAAGGCTCTGGTGGCACTCGTGCTGATCGTGGTCGGTGGCATTGTGGCCAATGTGATCCGAGACCTCGTCCGGGGTGTGACGTCCGGTCGGAGCTACAGCAACATCGTGACCACGGCCGCCGGTGTCGCCGTATGGCTCATCTTCGGTCTCGCCGCCCTCGATCAGGCCGGCATCGCCGAGGACGTGGTGAATACCTTGACCCAAGCCATCTTCGCCTCGATCAGCGCCATCCTGATCATCAAGTTCGGCGTCGGTGGCATCTGGGCCGCCCGGGATCGGTTCTGGCCCAGCGTGTACGACAGCATCGCCGCCCAGCGGGGCAGCCAGGCTCCGGCCCCCCGGACCGAGCAGCCTCCGCAGGCATAGAAACGCCAGGTGAAGCCCATGGGGGATTCTGACCAGATCATCCATCTCGAACCGGATCCCCCCTACGATCTCCCCGGTTCTCCTGGATGGGGCCCTCAGCCATCCAGGATCAGGGGCGGGCCCGCATTGGGCGATTCGGGACCCGCCCCGTTTCTCGTCGCAGGACCTTCCGCCGCCAGGCCCTGCTGACCACCGAGGGCACCGGTCGCACCGGCCGGTGCCCTCGGCCTTTTCCCGCCGTTCGATCGAAACCGGGGTCCGGGCCCGGCCCCGAGGTGGGACCGGTCGACGACAGGGCTCAGGCCAGTCGGGCCAGCGCCTCGGTGGCCTCGCTCAGGTCGAACACGTTGTCGATACGGTCGACCAGATTGCCCGATGCGTCGATGAGGAACAGAGAGGGTTCGAACGGCAGGCCGATGGCCTCCACCGCCGGGGCCAGCCGGATGTCGGGGTCGGTGTAGTCACCGCCGACCTCGTTGGGGTTGGCGTAGACCTCGGCGTGCACACAGGTCACGGAGGGGACGGCGGCGCCGGCCTCGATGAGGGTGTCGACCACCGGCCCGCAATAGGCGGTCTGGCAGAACGCCGGTGTGGCGACCAGCAGGGCCGCCGGTCGGCCGGCCGCCATCACGTCGGCCAGGTTCTCCTCATGGAACGGGCAAGGCTCGAAGCGGGTGCAGAGCTGGTCGATGTCGCCGGGCCGGTCGAAGGTAGGGGTATCGACCACCGGCATCGGACTGCCCGGCAGGGGTACCAGTACCTCATCGGGGTAAAAGGCCTGAACCGGCATGGTGGCCTGGGTTCCCCCGATCCGGGTCACCAGATCATAGACCCCGGGCTCGGGCATGGTGAGACGTGCCGGGTAGTAGCGATAGAGATCGGCGTGTTCGTGATCGGGCTCGGTGCCTTCGCTGTGGTCGTGGTCGATCACGTGACCGGTGACCTCGACCTCGTCGATCACCTCGTCGTCCTGGAGCAGGCGCACGGTGATGGCCTCGTCGTCGCCGGGCAGGGCGACCGACCCCGCGCCGTCGGGAGGGGTGATCACGGCGAACGGTACCCGCTGCTCCATGCCGGCGACCAGTACCCGGTCGGGGGAGAACAGGGCAACGAGATCGGGAGGCTGGGCCTGGCTGCAGGCGGCCAGCACCGAGGTCGACAACCCGCCCAGGGCGCCGAGCCCGGCGACACCTCCCGAGAGGCGAAGCGTAGTGCCCAGAAAGCGACGCCGAGTCATCGCCTCGCCGTCGCGGCGCCGGGCGGAACGACGGCGGTTTGGGCCGGTGTTCACTCGGTCCATGTCTCGACCGTAGCGGGTGTCGGGCCCGTCGGTGGGTCGGTCGATATGCCGGCTTCGGTTGCCGCTGACGGCCATGTTTCCCCTATCGGGTTCTATCATCGGGCCGTGAGGTTCCCGCCCAGCACGGTTGCCGGCCGGTGGGCTCTCCCCGAGAGGAGGCAGCCGTGGAGATAACGGTCAACGGGTCGACGGTCGAGGTCGACGATCCGTCGTGGTCGCTGCTCGATGTTCTTCGTCATCAGCTGGGTTTGATCTCGGTCAAGGACGGCTGCAGCCCCCAGGGCCAGTGCGGCTGTTGTACGGTGATGGTGGACGGTCAGGCCCGGGTGGCGTGCGTGACGCCGGTGCGACGGATCCGGGGACGCTCGGTGATCACGGTGGAAGGACTGGACCCGGATCGTCGACGAACCTGGGCTGAGGCCTTCACCGCCCTCGGGGCCAGTCAGTGCGGGTTCTGTACCCCGGGGATCGTCATGCGGCTGGAGGCGCTGACCGCCGCCGGGGAAACGTCGATCGAGGCCGCCGGTCAGGGCTTGTTGGCCCACCTCTGCCGATGCACCGGCTGGCAGACCATCCTCGGGGCCTGGGCTTCGGTCCACGGCGATGTCGCCGGGGTCCACGGGAACGAGAAGGTGCCGCACACCGGCGAGGGCACGGCACGAGCCGGCGACCGCGATCTGCGCGCCGCCGCTCGCCGGGCCGGACTCGAGGGCGGGACGGGTCAGACGGTGGGCACCGAGGTGGTGTTGGGGCGGGCCGGATTCGCGGCCGACACCGCTCCCCGGGACGCCCTGGTGGCCGTGGCCGATGCCGATGGACGCTGGGTCGTCGGGCCTGATCTTCCCGCCGCCCGCCGATCGGCGGGCAAGGTCCAGGGGCGACGGACCACGGCCCCGGCCCGCTGGCCGCTCGACCTGCCCGATGGCGACTGGGCCGCATCGCTGCGGACCACCTGGGTGGACGGGGCCTATCTGGAGACTGATGCCTCCTGGTGTGAACCCGGCGGTGTGCCGTTCACCGTCCAGGCCAACGGCGGTGCGTTCGGGACCAAGTGGCCCGACAACCTCGGGCTCGACGCCGGCCGACCCGGGGCCGGCGGGTCCGATGACGGCCCTTCAGCAAATCCGTCGCGTCCGGCCGCCATCGACGTGATCGGTGCGGCAAGACGGCTGGCCGACGAGCACGGTCGCCCGGTGCTGGCCCTGGCCAGCCGGGAGGACGTGGCCCGATACAGTCGCAAACGGCCACCCATGGCTGCGGCCATGACCGACGATGGCCGGGCCCGGTTCCGGGTGGCGGCCACCCCCGGCATCGCCGAGGCCATTCTGGCCGGGCTCGAGGCCAACCGCCGGTGGGCCTTCCCTGCCCTCGATCCTGATCACCCTCTGACCACCGTGGTCACGGTGGATGAGGTGGAGGTCCCCGGTCCACCCACGTCGGCCCGGGTGCGGGCCGCCGGTTGGGCCGAGGCGGTGGCCCTGGCCGCCGGGGCGGTGGGCCATCGAGGTCCGATCCGGGCTCCCAACGGCGCCGACGCCGTGGCCGAGGTCGACGCCGTCGACGGTGACAACGGCGTGATCCGCGTGTCGGTGCGATGTGGTGCGCCCCTCGACGAGGTCGTGCTTCGCTCCTACTGCATCGGGGCCGCCCATATGGCCTGGTCGTGGCTGACGGCCGAGTCCATGTTGGTGGACGAGAACGGGACGGTTCACGATCTGACGATCCGCAGTCTGGGCGTACTGCGGGCCGTCGACACGCCCCGGATCGAGGTTGCCATCGAGTCCGACGGCGGCGGTTCGGGATCCGGCGAAGCCATCAACGGCTCCGATGCGGTGTTCGCTGCGGTGGCCGCCGCCGGCTGGCAGACCCTGGGCTGTCCCCGGGACTGGCCGGCCTCCGCCGCCTCGATGGCGGTGAGCTGCTAACCTGCCGCCCACGCCCCATGAGCGGTTCGCAGGAGAAGGGGTTCGCAGGAGAAGGATGGTGCACCGATGAGCAAACCCGTAGGCCCCTACACCCCCATCGTGGCCGCCGGGCCGTGGTTGATCGCCTCCGGTCAGGTCGGCATCGCCGACGGTGCGCTGGTCGACGACACACTGGCCGGCCAGCTCCGGCAGGCCCTGGCCAATCTCCAGGGGCTGCTGGATGGTCAAGGGGCTCGGCTCGACCAGGTGGTGAAGACCACGGTCTTCCTGGTCGACATGGATGACTACGCCGAGATGAACGAGATCTACATCGACTTCTTCGGCGATCATCGCCCGGCCCGGTCCGCAGTCGCCGTGGCCCAGCTCCCCATCGGGGCCCGGGTCGAGGTCGAAGCCTGGATCTACACCGGATCCTGACCATCGACACGGCGGCCGGTATACTGCCGCCCATGCTCGGCCCCATCATCATCGTCCTGGTTGTGGTTGTCGTCATCCCGGTCGGCTTCTTGATGAGCACCGGGGTGGCCTCGGGGATCTTCGGCTTCCTGCTCAAGCACAACGCCGAGAAGACCCACGCCGACAGCGAATTGCTCGAAACCAACATCTGAACCCCGGCAGGCCCGTTCGTGGCCGCCCTGACGACCAGGCGCACTCCGGGCATTGTTGCCGGGGAGAAACCACGGAATCAGCCGCCAAGCGCCGCCTTGAAACCACTACGGTTGGGGCGTGATCGATCTACGACAACTGCGAGAACACGACGCATACCGCCAAGGGGTTGTGGCCAAGGGGTTCGACCAGGCCGATCTGGACCGCCTCCTCCATCTCGATGCCGCCTATCGCTCGGCGCTGGCCACCACCGAGTCGCTTCGAGCCGAATCCAATGTGGCTTCGAAGGAGATCGGCCGAGCCGCCCCTGAGGAGCGCCAGGCCAAGATCGAGGCCGCCGGTCGTCTCAAGTCGCGGTTGACCGAGGCCGAGGCCGCCCTGATCGCCGCCGACACCGAGCTCAACGAGCTGGCCCTCACCGTGCCCAACCCGGCCCACGAGTCGGTACCGGTCGGTGGTGAGGATGCCTTCACCACCGAACGGGAGGTGGGGGACCGGGGTCCGGCTCCGGCCTACAGCCATGGTGAGGTGGGGGAGTATCTCGGCATCGTCGACACCGAACGGGCGGTCCGGATGTCAGGTAGTCGGTTCGCCTACGTCATGGGCGACGCGGTGCGACTCCAGTTCGCTCTGGTCCAGTGGACGCTGGACAAGATCGCCGATCACGGTTTTGTCCCCGTTGTCACCCCGGTGCTGGTACGGGAGGAGATGATGGAGCTGGCCGGCTTCTTTCCCACCGACCGCAACCAGGTCTACGCCCTGGAAGCCGACGAGCTGTACCTGATCGGCACCTCGGAGGTTGCCCTGGCCGGGCTGCACCGCCAGGAACGGCTCGACGAGGACGTCCTGCCCGTCCGCTACGCCGGCTATTCGAGCTGCTTCCGCCGGGAGGCCGGCACCTACGGCAAGGACACCAGCGGCATCTTCCGGGTCCACCAGTTCGACAAGGTGGAGATGTTCATCTACGCCCACCCCGACCACTCCTGGGAGGAACTGGAGCTGTTGCGGACCCTGCAGGAGGAGATCATCAGCGGTCTCGGACTCCCGTATCGGGTCATCAACGTGGCCTCGGGGGATCTGGGGGCGCCGGCAGCGAAGAAGTACGACCTCGAGGTGTGGCTGCCGTCGGAGCAGCGGTATCGGGAGGTCACGTCGTGTTCGAACTACACCGACTACTCGGCCCGGCGAATGAACACCCGGATGAAGACCGATGATGGCAATCGGCTGGTTCACACCCTGAACGGGACGGCGTGCGCCATCGGCCGAACCCTTTTGTACATTTTCGAAAACCATCAACAGGCGGACGGGACCATCGTGGTCCCCAAGGTGCTGAGGCCGTACTGCCACGGGCTGGAGCTCATCACCCCCCGGGAACGCAAGGTCTGAACCTCGGCGCCGACAACCATGTACGACAACCACTAGGACTCAATATGACTGCAGGAGGGCAACGGAGCCTTCACGAAGCAGCGGTAGCACAGTTCCATCACGCTGCCGATCTCATCGATCTCGAGCCGCGCTATCGCGAGATCCTCTCGTATCCCAAGAACGAGATCATCGTCAACTTCCCGGTGACGCTGGATGACGGAAGCCTCAAGGTGTTCACCGGCTACCGGATCCAGCACAACAACATCCTGGGTCCGTTCAAAGGTGGTCTCCGGTTCCATCCCGACGTCGACCTGGACGAGGTGCGGGCGCTGGCGGCCTGGATGACGTTCAAGACGGCCCTGGTGGGCATTCCCTTCGGCGGGGCCAAGGGCGGTCTGACCATCGATCCGGCCCACTACTCCGAGGACGAGATGCGTCGTGTCGTGCGCCGGTTCACCCATGCCCTCGGTTCCAACATCGGGCCCGACCACGACATTCCGGCCCCCGACATGGGCACCTCCAGTCAGACCATGGACTGGCTCATGGACACCTACGCCAACATGTCGTCACCCGGCTTCCGTCAGAGCGTCAAAGGGGTGGTGACCGGCAAGTCGGTGGCTGTGGGGGGTTCGGTCGGCCGGGAGGAGGCCACCGGTCGGGGTGTGCTCTACAGCCTTCGTCACTGGTGCGGGGAGAAGAACGTCCGGCTCGACGAGTTGTCGATCGCAGTGCAGGGCTTCGGCAACGTGGGAAGCCACTTCGCCGTCCTGGCGGCCGAGGCCGGGTGTGTCATTCGGGGAGTCGCCGACCATACCGGCACCGTTGTCAACGAGGAGGGCATCGATGTCGAGAAGCTTCGGGTCTGGGTGGCCGAACACGGTGGTGTGGCCGACTTCACCGGGGCCGATGCCGTCGACACCGATGAGCTGTTCGCCCTCGATGTCGATGTGCTGGTGCCGGCGGCGTTGGAGAATCAGCTGACGGTGGAGCGGGCCAAGACCTTCCCCGGTCGCCTCGTCATCGAGGCCGCCAACGGTCCCACCACCCCTGATGCCGACGACTACCTGCTCGCCCAGGGCGTCGAGATCGTACCCGACATCCTGGCCAACGCCGGTGGTGTCATCGTCTCCTACTTCGAGTGGTTGCAGAACAAGTCGGCCCGGGCCTGGTCGTTCAATGATGTCGACAAACGGCTGCGGGAACTGGTCTGGCAGGCCCACGACAAGGTGGTCGACTGTGTTCGGGAGCGAGACTGCAGCCGTCGGGACGCCGCCTACATTGCGGCCCTCGATCGTCTCGTCGACGTCTACAACCGTCGAGGCATCTTCCCTTGAGTCCGTCGGGCCGATCCGGACCGGGGGTGAACTCCGCCGCCGACGGCCCGTCGCCCGGTCGGATCACCACCGCGGCGACCAGCAGCGTTCGTACCCGGCGTCGGTTCAGGACCCGACGGGATCAGGGGGAATTGGGTTCGGTTCTGACGAGGCTCCGTCCGGCAGCTTGCCGGCGATGATCATGGCCAACACCTCGTCGAGGGTGACGTCATTCTTGTTGACGGTAGCCACCAGCCTGCCCTGCAGCATGACGCTGATCCGGTCGGCCAGATCGAATACGTCGTGGATGTCGTGGCTGATCAGGAAGATGCCCAATCCGGCGGCCTTGAGCTGGCGGATGAGCTGGCGAACCTGCTCGGTCTCGGCCGGACCCAGGGCGGCGGTCGGCTCGTCCATGATCAGGATCCGAGCGTTGAAGTGGACGGCCCGGGCGATGGCAACCGATTGGCGCTGACCGCCCGACAGCGATGCCACCGGTGACACGAAGTTCGTGAATCGGGGGTTCAGTTGGGCCATGAGCTTGCGGGTGGCGTCCTGCATGGCCGTGTCGTTCAGCGTGCCCCAACGGGTCAGGATTTCGCGCCCGAGGAAAATGTTGGCCGGGGCGGCGATGTTGTCGGCCAGAGCCAGGGTCTGGTAGATGGTCTCCACCCCGAGATCCCTGGCGTCGCGGGGGTTGTTGATGGTGACGTGCTCACCATTGAGGTAGATCTCTCCCGAGTCGGCACGGTGGGCTCCCGACAAGGTGCGGATCAGGGTGGTCTTTCCCGCACCGTTGCCGCCGACCAGGGCAACGATCTCGCCGCCGTGGAGATCGACGGAGACACCGTCGACGGCGTGCACACCCCCGAAGGCAACCTTGATGTCTCGCAACTCGACGAGCGGTTGGGCGCTCCTGCCGGTTGTGTCCGTGGCTGACGTGTCGACCGTGGTCATGTCATGTCTCCAGCCGGCGTCGATAGGCGGAATCGAGGGCAACGGCGACCACGAGCACGACACCGACCACGATGTCCTGGATGGGGGCGTCCACGCCCATCAACACCATGCCCGACTGCAGCGACTGTGCCACCAGGGCCCCCAGGATCGCACCGGGAATGCTGCCGATTCCCCCGGCCAGCGAGGTGCCGCCGATCACTGCGGCGGCAATGACGTACAGTTCGGCCAGCGTGCCCAGCCCGCTGGTGGCGGCGTTCAGCCGGGCGATCTGCACCGCGGCGGCGATGGCGACCAGAATCCCCATGACCATGAAGGCCTTGACCACGGTCCACCGGGTCTTGATGCCGCCCAACTCGGCGGCATCGGGGTTGCCGCCGATGGCGAACACGTATCGACCGAACCGGAGCCGGGTGGCGACGAAGTTCATGGCGATGGCAACCGCCATCATGAGCAGCACCGGGTTGGCCAATCCGAGCGGGATGGTCAACCCCTCCTCCGGCCAGTCCATGCCCCGCTCCGCGGCGTAGTTGCGGGCGAGGTTCTCTGGCATGGGGTAGCTGTTGATGACGGCGGCGATGCCGAGGATGGCGACACAGCCTACGACGCCGATGGCGATGTCGGCCCAGATGGGGCGGAGCTGGAAGTCGTACTTCTGGCGCCGGCGCCGCCCTGCCACCAGCAGCGCCACGATGCCGGCGCAGCCGACCGCAGCCACCAGCCAGGTCGCGGTACCGCCGATGGTTCCCCGGGACCCACCGCCCAGCAGCTGGAAGGTGGAGTCCATGGGGGCGATGGTTCGACCGCTGGCCAGTCGCCACGCCACACCTCGCCACACCAGCAGCCCGCCCAGGGTGACGATGAACGACGGCACCTTGGCGTAGGCCACGATGGCGCCCTGGAAGGCCCCAATGGCGGCCCCCATCATCACCCCGAGGATCAGGGACACGATCCACACCAGGGGATTGCCGAAGCCGAACCAGTCGGGCAGTATCTCGGCCTGGAGCAGTGCCATGGCCATCCCCACCGCCCCCAGCATCGACCCGACCGAGAGATCGATGTTGCGGGACACGATAATGAGGACCATACCGGTGGCCATGATGGCCACCGTGGCGGTCTGGACCGAGAGGTTCCACAGGTTGCGGGCTGTCAGAAACGTTCCCCCGGTCAGGAAGTGGAAGCCGATCCAGATGACCGCAAGCGCCACCAGCATACCGAACATGCGGGGATCGATCTCGGTTGCGGTCCGCAGCCGGGACAGGGCCGACCCCCCCGCCCTGTCGATTCGTTCCGCCGGCGGCGCAGCCGCCGTGGCATCGGTCATGGTCCTTCTCCCACTAGTGCCACCCCTTCGAGCATTGTGGCAGGCGATGGCTGCATCCGCCAAGAGCAGATGCAGCCATCCGCGCTACCGGTTGAATGCTCTACCTGCTAGGGGCAGCCGGCCACGGAGCCGGCCGGGACGTCCTGGCACAGCGTGGCCTCGTCGATCCACTCGGCGTCGAGAACGATCTGCAGGTTGTCCTGGGTGATCGGAATCGGCTCCAACAGGATCGAGGTCATCGAGTTGCCTCCCGGCGAGTCGAATTGGACCACGCCTGCGATATCGGCCAGGGCGGTTCCCTGGGCCAGCGCCACGGCTGCTTCGCCTGCGGCTCGACCCAGCTCCCGGGCATCCTTCCACACCGAGACCGACTGGGTGCCGAGGGCGACCCGGTTCAGGGCGGCGGCATCGCCGTCCTGACCCGACACCGGCACCTGGCCGGCGAGACCCTGAGCCTCGAGGGCGGCAACGACACCGGTGGCCATGCCGTCGTTCTCCGACAGGACGGCGTCCACCTCGTTGTTGGCCTGGGTCAGGTACTGCTCCATCTGGGTTTGGGCCAGAGCCGGATCCCAGTTGTCGGTGTAGGTTTCGCCCACGATGGTGATGTCCCCGGCGGCGACGGCGTCACCGATGATCTCCTCCATGCCGGCACGCAGGAAGTCGGCGTTGGCGTCGGCCTGGTTGCCCTTGATGATCACATAGTTGCCCTCGGGAACGAGGCCGTAGATGACCTCGGCCTGCTTGCGGCCGACGTCGACGTTGTCGAAGGTGACGTAGAGGGTGCCCGGGTCCTCGATGAGACGATCATAGGAGATGACCGGCACTCCCTGGTCGAGGGCGCTCTGAACCGCCGGCAGGATGGCCGTGCCGTCCTGGGCCAGGATGATGAGGGCGTCGGCCCCCTGGGCGATCAGGTTCTCGACGTCGGTCAGCTGCTGCTCGGCCGATGACCCTGCGTCGGAGGAGATATAGCTGGCGCCCGCCGCGTCGAGCGCAGCCTTGATGGCCGGCTCGTCCGACTTGGCCCATCGCTCCTCGTTGTAGTTGTTCCAGGACACGCCGACGATCAGCTCGTCGTCACCGGCGGCGTCCCCGGCGGCATCGGCCGTATCCTCGGTCGATTCGTCGACCGCCGTTGTCTCGGTTGTCGCCTCGGTGGTTTCTGTTGTCTCGTCGCCGGTTTCGGTGGTTTCGTCGTCGCCGTCGCCGCAGGCTGCAACCAGCAGGATCAGCACCGACAGCAGCGCTAATAGTCGTAGTTTCAAGGGTTCACTCTCCTGTTTGGGCCCGATTGTTGGTCGAGCAGTTCCGGCCGATCGCACACGAGGAATCGCCCCACCTGGTTCATGCCACCCCGGGGGACGGCTAGGCTCATTGGTTGGCGGCACGCCCGCGGGTTCGGCCGTCACGGATGATACTCCATCGCATTGTCGAAGATCGTGCAGACAACTGTTTCCCGTAAGGCAGATGCTCCGAGCCCGTCGCCGGCGGCAGCTCCTCGACCGTTGCCGTGGTTGGCCTTGGGGGTGATCCTGGGGGCGATGGTGACCGGCGGTCTCGTCATGGCCGCGTTCCGCCTTTTCTCGCCGGCCGGAACTCCGCCCGCCCTTTCCCCGCCGGTTCTCGTCGAGGAGGCCCGGTCGGCCGGGCTGGAACACGTCTACGCCGGCGGTTTCGAGTATTTCGTGGGGGGAGGGGTGGCGACGTTTGACTGTGACGCCGATGGCCGGCCCGAGCTGTTCCTGGCCGGGGGTGCCGGCCCGGCCTCGCTCCACCGCAACCAGTCGTCACCGGGAGGCCCGCTCCGTTTTACGCCGATCGTGTCCCCGATCACCGATCTGGACGGGGTCACGGGGGCTTACCCACTCGACGCCGACGGTGACGGTGTGACCGACCTGGCCGTGCTCCGGGTCGGCGAGAACGTGTTGCTGAGGGGACTTGGCGGGTGCCGGTTCGAGCGGGCCAACGAGGCTCTGGGGTTGGATGGTGGCGAGGCGTGGACGGTCGGCTTCAGCGCCTACTGGCCCGACGACGACCGGCTGCCGACGATGGTGTTCGGGAACTACCTTCGTTCCGGTGACGAGCGAACCTGCGACGACCACGCACTGGTGACGGCGGTACCGGATGACGGCCGGGACGTCGCCGACGACCGATTCGCTCCTCCGGGGCCGGTGAGACCGGGCTGGTGCAGCCTGTCGATGTTGTTCAGCGATTGGCAGCGGACGGGCCGCACGGATCTGCGAGTGGCCAACGACCGTCACTACTACAACGATGGGCAGGAACAGCTTTTCCGTGTCGTCGATCGGGGGTTGGTGGCCTACACGGCCGACGACGGCTGGCAGCCGCTGCAGATCTGGGGCATGGGTATCGCCGGCACCGATCTGACCGGGGACGGTCGACCCGAGTACTACATCACCAGCCAGGGCGACAACAAGCTTCAGACCCTGGTCGACGGCGTCGATGGCCCGGAGTACCGTGATATCGCACTGGAGCGTGGGGTCACGGCCCATCGCCCGTTCATCGGTGGTGACAGCCTGCCGTCCACTGCCTGGCATCCCCAGTTCGCCGATGTCAACAACGACGGTCTGATCGATCTCTACGTCTCCAAGGGCAATGTCGACACCATGCCCGAGTTCGCCCAACGCGATCCCTCCAACCTGCTCCTCGGCCAACCGGACGGAACATTCACCGAGGCGGCCGATGCAGTGGGCATCGTGGACTTTGAGCGGGGACGGGGTGCGGCCGTCGTCGATCTCAACCTCGACGGCATGCTCGATCTGGTTCAGGTCAATCGGGAGGCACCCGTATCGCTGTGGCGCAACCTCGGGTGGGGCGACGTCGACCAACCCCGCCCCATGGGGCGCTGGCTGCAGGTGGCGGTGGCCCAGGGCGGCGCCAACGTCAACGCGGTCGGGGCGTGGGTCGAGGTCCGGTCCGACGGCCGCATCCAGTCCCGGGAGCTCACCGTGGGCGGAGGCCATGCGTCCGGGCAGCTCGGCTGGTTACATTTCGGGTTGGGCGACTCGACCGAGGCCGAACTCAGGGTCACGTGGCCCGATGGTGAACGATCGGGGTGGTTCGACGTCGACGCCGACCGCTTCGTGGTGCTCGATCGCTCGGCCGACGGGCCGGTGGAGTGGAGCCCGTCGTAGCCGCCGGGCGGCTACAGGGTGTCGGCGATGAGCCAGCGGCCTTCGCCGTTCTGGCGAAGCACGAAGGTGGTGTCGAATTGGTCGTTCCGGCGCTCGAGTTCGTTGCCGTCGCCGGCATCGGTGGTGACGGTCAGCGCGGTCCCTGTCGCCTCGACGGCCAGCGCGGCGCCGGTTTGGGACCCGTCACGCTCAAGCGGCTTGACCGTCAGAGAGGTGAAGTCGTGCTCGACGGTGACCCGGACGCCGTCGGACACGGAGAGGGCAACTGCTCGTTCCCGGTCGGCCAGCCTCGGTCCGCTCGACGCCGCCAGCAGGAGTCGACCGTCGCCCGACGAGCCGGCGGCGTTCTCGATGGCCAGGTTCTCCACCAGGACCCGGCCGAACTCGTCGACGCTCACATCGCCGAGCAGGATGGCGACCTCGGATGGCTGGATGACCTCGATGGGAGGTAGCCGGACGGCGGCAACCTCGGTCGACACATCGACGGTGGGCACCTCCGGCCCGGTCGGGTCGGAGCTCCGACCGGGTGCGCCGGCCGCTGCCACGATGGCCAGAACCGCCACCGCCGCCGAACCGATCGCAGCGCCACCGGCCACCAGTGATCGTCGACGTGCGGTGATGCCGTCGACGCTCGTCAGCCGCAGGTGACGGCGGACGGCGGCCGACTCCAGTGGGTAGCGAAGCGGGCTCATGATGGTGAGGCCGGCCAGCAGACCGACCTTGGCCCCGAACTCGGTGGTGTGGGGGGCCATCAGCAGCGAGCTGACCACGGCGACGGCGACGGCGAAGACCAGTCTGGCCGCCCGCCCCGACGGCACGGTTCGGGGGTCGGTGATCATGAAGAACAGGAAGATCGCCACTTCGGGCGAGGTCATGACCGTCCACCCGAAGTCGGTTCCGCACACCGGCTGGGGTGACCAGGCGGCGGTGATGCAGTGCCCGGTGACGCTCAGCACTCCCATGGTGGCGGCCAGGGTGGCCCAGAAGGCCAGTCCCATACCGGCCAGCCCGAGCCGGCCGGTAATGACCAGGCCGCCGGCCACGATGACGAGGTAGGCGGTGATCATGGCCGGGTTCAGAGGGGCCCACCAGAAGTCCAACGGTTCCACCCGGCTGCTGCCGAGCACGACGAAGGCGACGACGAGGCCGACATTCGACGGGTTGAAGACGTGGCCGCCCCGATAGGTGATCAGGTATTTGGTGGCCAGTGATCCGACCGAGACCAGGGCGAACAGATGCCAGCCCTGCCATGTCCAGTGATCCCCGGCCTCGGTGCCCACCGCTCGAAGGATGAGGGCGACCCCGCTGCCGGTGAGCATGGCGCTGGCCGGCCACACCAGGGCACCCGAGCGCCGAAAGGTCCTGGCGAACTCGACGGCGGCAGGGGCCACGATGGCGACCAGGATCTGGGGTATCGAGACCCGAAAGCCAAGGACGGTCTGGCCCAGTACGTGAAGGGTCATGGTGACGGCGGCGATGTGCAGCCTGGCGTCGCTGAGCCGGGGTGGGACAAGCGGGAACTGCCGGCCGGCCAGCGTGACCGTGCGGGACCCCGGAGCGGCGGCCCCCGCCGACACCTCAAACGTGGCCAACGACATGGTGGTTCAGCCTAGTGGCCATCGTGTCCACCTTGCCTGCGCCAACCGGCCGCGTCCGGGGGGTTGAACCGTTGCAGCGGGCGTGCAGGGCGGTCTAGGGCGAGATGGTCCCGAACACGGCGGGATCGGGAGGTGGGGGTTCGCCCCCCGGTGACAGCTCGGCCAGCTCGGTCTTGAGCTGCTGCTCGTTGTAGCCCAGGAACAGTAGGCCGGCGATGGCATAGAGGGCCATTCCGGCCAGTCCGGTCAGGCGGATGCCGAGATCGTCACCGATATCGCGGCCGAAGGTGGTCAACAGGGCGAAGACCACCACCCCGAAGGTCTGGCTGATCTTCTGGAAGAAGGTGCGGGCGGCGAAGAAGGAGGCGGCGGTGGCCGTGCCCGACGTGATGGACGAGTGCTCGGCGATGTCGGACAGGATCCACTGCGGCAGCACGCTCAGTACGGCGAAGCCAAGAGCGAAGATGACGACCACGGCGACGGCCTGAAGCAGATTGGGTAGCGGCAGACGGCCCAGCAGCACGATCAGGCCGAAGTCGGCAGCCGAGATGACAAAGGCGCCGATCACCATGGCTTTGCCGCTGTGCTTCTTGGCCTGGCTGTTGACGAAGGGGTAGAGGGATGTGGCAACGAGGATCATCAGCAGTAGAAGGGGGGCGGCCAGGCCCCCGTCGAGTTCCAGCAAGACGGTGACGTAGTAGAGCAGACCGGTCTGGATGATCATGAGACCACCGAAGTAGGCGAACTCGGCCGCTGCGTAGTAGCGGAAGTAGGGGTTGGAGGCGATGATCGACGCCATGTCCCGCACCGGCACGGCGGCCGGCTGCGATCGGGCCCAGCGGGGCTCGTCCACCTTCCACACCGGCACGTACATGGCGGCAACTCCGACGATGCAGACGATGCCGATGGCGAGCTGCCAGGCTCGGATCGGATCCATGCCGGTGCCTTCGAACACTCCGGCCAGGAACGGTGACATGGCGGCCACCACGATCCCGACGGCCCAGGCCACCGAGGTCCAGGTGGCCAGGTCGAGACGCTCCTCGGCGGTGCAGCCGAGATCGGCCACCAGGGAGAAGGCCGGGGTCACGTAGGCGGTCAGGGTGACATACAACAGGGCCTGGATTGCCAGCAGCCAGACGATGTTCCAACCGCTGACGCCGGTGACCGGGGGAATGAACATGCCGAGGGTGGCCAACGCGGCGGGCAACGCCCCCCAGGCCATGAAAGGAATGCGGCGGCCCCGGCGGTGGCCCGAACGGTCGGACAGTACGGCGATGATGGGGTCGGTCACGGCATCGGCCAGCCGGCCGGCGGCGGCCAGCAGCACCACGGCATTGAGCACCACGAGGTAGGTGGTGTCCGACAACAGCTGTGGCAGCCCGGCGCTCTCCGGGGGCAGGTAGAAGAAGACCAGCACGAGGCCGAGGATGTTGATGAGCACCGACATGCCGCCATGGCCGAACGACACTGCGGCCACCACGGACCGAGGTAGTCGTTCCTCGTTCCCCCGGCGGAGCCGCGTCGTCGGCGAGGTCTCTGACGTCACGAGCCAAGAGTAGCGGTACCGGTCGAGACGGTGAGAATTGTCACACCGGCGCCGGCAGGACCGCCGTCGGTGTGCCGCGCACCGTGGGCCCCTACGAGAGCAGACGCTGCATGACGGCGACGTCGTGCCACCGGCCGAACTTCCGAGCGACCTCGCGCTCGATACCCACCAGCTCGAAACCGTGGCGTTTGTGGAGCGCCACGCTGGCCTGCTGAGGCCCGGCGATGCGGGCAAAGACAGCGTGGAAGCCTCGGGACCGGGCGGCGTCGACCAGGGCCGCCAGCACGGCTCCACCCACGCCCTGTCCGTGGTGGTTGCGGTCGACGTAGACCGAGTCCTCGACCGAGGTCCGGTAGCCGGGGCGATCCCGGTAGAAGCTGAGGCTGCCGAAACCGGCGATGGCGCCATCGATCTCGGCCACCACGACGGCGAGCCCCCCGGAGCGGGCGGTGATCCACTGGGCCTGTTCGTCGACGCTGCGGGCCACCATGTCCATGGTCACGGTGGACTCCAGCACCTCACGGTTGTAGATGGTGCGGATGGCTTCGGCATCATCGACGATGGCCAGCCGGATGCGAACCGGGTTCGACATCCGCGCCAGGCTATCGATTTCGTGGGGCGGCTTGTCATCGGTCGTGGTCAGATGCGACGATTGGACCCAGCCACCGACGGGTGCCGGTCGCCAACCGAGACTGCGATCGGGTGAGGGACGGAAAAGGGTAGGAGATCATCATGTTCAGTGCCGATGTCGACAAGTTCCGGTTCGGTTCCGAGTTCGCCGATGCCTTCAAGGACCAGCGGGTGTTCATCACCGGCTCGGGCAAGGACGGTGGTATCGGCCAGGCCTTTGCCCTGGCGGCGGCCATGAACGGGGCGGCATCGGTCGGCGTGCACTTCCACAGCAGCTATCAGGACGCCTTCGATCTGGTACTCGGAATTCGGAACTCGGGGTGCGACGCCTTCCCGGTCCAGGCCGACGTCACCAATCCCCGCGACATGTGGGCCACTCGGAGCTACATCATCGACCAGATGGGGGGCAAGCCGCCGTCGGTATTGATCTGCAACTCCGGTCTGACCGAGAGCGGCGTACTCGTTCGGACGGGCGCTGCGCCGGGTTCGAGGAGGAGTCGGTGGCCATGCGCCGGGCCCGGGTCCGCCAGCACTTCATCGACTCCCTGGACGACTCGCGACTAGTGCTGGACACCAAGATCGACGGCTTCATGGCCTCCACCCACCTGTGGGCCGGCGAAGCCGTGTACCACGAGGAACCGTTGCGAATCGTCTACGTGTCGTCCCGCCAGGCCATCGATCCCGGGCCGGCGGTGCCGGGCTACGCCATCTCCAACTGGGCGGTGCTCGCAGCTGCCCCAGGTGCTCGATGTGAACCTCGGGCGCTCGGCCCATCTGGTCAATGCGTTCTCGGTGCTGTTCCCCTTCATTCGCACCGGCATGACCGACGAGTACGCCGAGAACGAGAAGGTGTTCGGGCGGTGGCAGCCCCGCATGTTGGAGACCTACGAGTGCGCCGAGGCCTTCACCCAGTTGTTGTGCCGCTCCGATGAGGAGTTGAACAGCGGCATGTTCGAGCTGATGGTGGGTCGGTCCGACGGGTCGGACGGGTCCGATGACAGCCCGGTTGGCGATATCGACGTGACGTGGCGGCAGGTCAAGTTCAACGTCGAGGAAGCCCCTTTGGAGTGGAGTCAGGGATCACCTCGGCGGTTCAGCACTGCCTGAGGTCGGTCCGCCGCCGTGATCGGTCGTCATCTCGACACCCCCGCTCCGTGGGCGGTGTCAACACCGGTAGCCGGCGGCCCGGGGGCCGAAAACGTCGTTGGCCAAGACCGTTGAGATTTGCCTATGATGGAACGTCACACGGTGCGAGGACGAAGCGCGCCGCCGCCGAAGGGAACGCTGTGATCAGCCCCGATGCCATAAGCTCGGACATTCTCGGAATCGAGATCGGATCGAGCGCGGTTCGCGCCGTTTTGGTCGACCGGGAAACCCGGGAAATCGTGGCCGCTGCGGAATGTGGCGTCTTGTCGATGAGCGATCCTCAGTCCAGTGGTGGTCTGGATTCGCGGGCCCTCGGCCCCGCCGTCGATGATGTGCTCTACAAGCTCGGGGTGGACGACCGGAGTCAATTGGTGGCGGCCGTGTCCATCGGGCCCGAGTACTCCGGTGTGGGCAGCGGCCCTGCTCTTCCGGCCTGGCTTGATCACCAGGCTCGGCAGCTGGGCGAGAATCTGGTGTGCGCCGGCGATCTCGGTGTCGCCTTCTGCCCCCAGCGGCCGATAGACACGGTGATAGCCATCTGTGAGCAGGCCGATATCACCGTGGCCCGGATCGACCTCGCACCGGTGGCTGCGGCCCGTCTGCTGGCCCCGGGATCGGCCGACACCATCACGATGGGCTCCGGCCGGGGGTGGCGGGCCCGGCTCCGGGATGATGAGGTCCTGGAGGCGTTGCAGAATCCCGAGATCGACCCCGACCAGCCCATGGCCATCATCGCCCCCGACGGTCTACAGATCTCGGTCGAGCAGTATCACGACGTCTCGGTGGCCTTTGCCCTGGCCGAAACCTACGACCTCAACCTCGGCCAGCTGGCCCCGGCGGTTGGCGCCGCCATCGGCTACGTCGACTCCAGCCCGTCCAACCTGCTGGATGGGGAGACCATCACCGGCCGGGAGGAGGTGGTGACGGCCGTCGGCTCGTCTGCGGCTTACGGCTCGGCCGAGACGAGCCGGACCACGATCGATCTCCAGCGAGCATCGGCTCGCACGGTGATGGCACCGGGCTCCTCGACGTCGGCGACCGAGGTCCTCGATGAGTCCGATGGACTCGGCGAAGGTGGTGAGCTCGACGGGGGTGTTGGCTCCGGTAAGGCCACCTTGGATGGAGCGGACGCCGCCGACACCCGGTCCCAGGCCGACATCGACCTCACCACCCTGTTCGACGACCGGATCGACGAGGCCGAGCTCGCCGGCGATGATTCGACCGACTATCGGGTTCCCGACCGCGAGACCGGACCCATGCTGATCGAACGTCCCATGGGCGGCCGGTTCGGTCGGTCCCGCTCGGGACACGGCGGGGCCACCGACGACGCTATCGCCATCTTCAGCCCCGACCCGGAGTCGGAAAGGAAGCTGATCGATGACGGCCGAAGGGTGCCTGTCTCGCTCATCGTGCTGCTTGCTGTGATCATCGTGGCCGTCGTCGTCTACTTCTTGGTGCTGTCCTAGCGGTTCCTGGCCGGATCCGGATCAGCCGGTCCCGGCGGCTGTGGTGGTGGGCTGGATCAAGCCGAACTCCACACCCTGGTCGTCGGTGCACTGGCTTATCGGACCCTGGGGAGTGCCCATGGGGTCGGTGGCCGTGCCGCCGGCGGCGCGCACCGTTTCGATGGAACCGGCCAGGTCGTCGACCCGGAACCAGAACTCGGGACGGTGTCCGCCGCGGCCGGCGCCGATACCTCCGTCGGTGATCATGTTCTCGGCGTGCATCCCGCCGGCAGACCCCTGGGGTCCGAAGCTCCAACCGAGCAAACGGTGGTAGAACCGACGGCCGGCGTCGCCGTCGGGCACGGGCAGGGAGAAGTAGAACAGGTCGCCGTGGCCGGCGCCCTTGGCCGGGTTGCGGGCGTGGTCCAGATACTCGTCCGACGGCTCCTGGAGGCAGAAGCCTGTGCCCTGGTCGTCCCGGCAGGCGGCCATACGGCCGGTGTCGTACTCGACGGTGTGCTCGACGGTGCCACCCAGCTCCCGGACCTTGGCCATGGCGGTGTCGAGGTCGAACACGGTGAGATAGACGGTGTGGGTGTCGGTTGCGGTGGCCGTGGGATCGAGTCCTCCGGGCGGGGTCACGTTGACCACGTGGCCGCCCAGCGAGCCACCCTCGACCCGCCAGCCCAGCACGGTGCCGTAGAAGGCCTTGGCCTTGTCGATGTCGGGAGCGGGCAGGGAGAAGTAGAACAGGTTGGAGACCCCGTCGAGATCGGCCAGGTAGGTCGATGCCGGCATCGGCGGGGGAGGGGCTGGGGGTGTCGTTCATGGTGTCGTCCTCGGTGACATCGTCGGTCAGGTCGTCGGGATGGCCGTCGTCGTAGGCCTTGTCGTGCCGGGCGGCGGTGTCGCCCGGCCCGGTGGCGGCGGCCAGTCTCCGGAGCCGAGTGTTCAGGCTCGCAGCGAATTCGGGCCGGGGGTTGACCGGTTGGTCGGTGTCGGCGAGGGCGGCGAGCGGGTCACCGCTGGTGAACGGATTCCTGTCATCGCCGGCGTTGTCGGTGGGGTGGTCGGTCATCGTTCACCTCCCTCGAGGTTGTCGGTCGGGTAGGCGGCCCGGAAGGAGGCCTTGGCCCGTGTCAGCAGTGCCTCGACCGCCCCCGGGCTGCGGCCGAGATGGTTGGCCACCTCGCCCACGGTCAGACCGTCCAGGTGGCGCAGGCTGAGGGCGGCCCGGTTGATGGTCGACAGCTCGGCAAGGGTGTCATGGGCCAGGCGGACGTCGAGCACCACGTCCCACTGGTCGGCGGTGTGATGGTCGGATGGGTTGTGGGTGGGCTCGTTGGCTGCCTTCCGGTGCCGGCGCTCCTCCCGTTCGACGCGGCGCCAGTGGTCGACCACCTTGTTGCGGGCGATGGCGATCAGCCATGCCACCGTGGGGTCGACGGCCGTGCCCCGCTTGATGGTGTCGAGGGCCGACACGAAGGTTTCGGCCGTCACGTCCTCGGCGGCCGAGATGGTGGCCACCCGGCGCGACACGTAACCGTAGACCTCGGGCAGGGCCTTCGGGTACAGATCGAGGTAGCACTCGACCGTCGTGTCGATCCGGCTCACAGTCTCTCCATCGTCGCGCACCGCCGAAACCCGACGGTGTGCACAGTGAAAACCTCGGGTTGGAAAAGGTGGCGAATGTGGCGGAAACGGGTTGGCCGCACGGTCTGGCCGTGGCAAACTTTGTGTCTGCCCCGCCCGTGGCGGGGAAGGTGCCTCCTTAGCTCAGTCGGCAGAGCGTTTCCATGGTAAGGAAAAGGTCGAGAGTTCGATTCTCTCAGGAGGCTCCACCAAACCCCGCTAACCAAGCGGGGTTT